>NZ_CP109040.1:5330360-10660720 GCF_045207245.1 Streptomyces sp. NBC_00647 | reverse complement strand
AAGAACCTGCTTCGCAGGTTCCAAGGGAACTTCCGCGCTGCGCGCGGAAGTTGGAGCGGAGCCCCGCGCTGCGCGCGGGTGACGGAGCGGCACTCCTCGCGGTGCGAGGAGTTGGCCTCGCGCAGCGCTCCGAGCCGTGTTTCCTTCCGTCAGAAGTTTGGGTGAATCCGGAGGTTGGGCTGGTGCCTTCCGGCTCTCCGCTTGCGCTCCGAGCCGGCGGCTCCTCGTCGCTGCGCTCCTGGAGGAGCCTGAGGGGTCCGTCCGCTGCGCTCCCGGACCCTGGCCCGCGTTCGCGGGCGGCTGGCTACAAGAGGCAGAGGTCGGGGTGGATGGCGGGCTGTTTCCTTCGCTTCAGAACTTTTGGTGAATCCGGGTTCGAGGTAGATGGGTTTCGAGACTGCGGGTGGGTGCTCTGTGATGTGTCTCGATGAGATGAGGGCGCGGAGGAACTCAACGACTGTGTAGCGCGGGCTGTGTGACATCACCTCAGCAGGCCATAGGTGTGGCGGTTATGGCTGGCTGTCAGTCGTGCTGTCACCGGGTGGCTGCGGGGCGCTGCTCCGGGGCGTGGTGTGGCGGTGGGGTGGGTCCGGGCACGGTCGTGCTGGTGGCCCTCTGCGGGGTCCGCGGCGGTCGGGACTGCCGCTGTGCTGGGCGTCGGCACCGTCGTGTTGGGCGCCGGCCGAGACCCGGCGGGCGCCGCTGTCCGTCCCGTTGTCCTTGTCGAGGAGCCCGTCTTTGTTCCGTCGTCCCCTCCCCCGCCCCGCTCTGTGCGCCCTTGCTGTCTGCCTTCTCTGCCTGGTGTTGCCCGGGGTGCCGCAGGAGGTCCGGAAGGTGGCCGAGTGGGTGCTGCGCCGGGTGGCGCGCACGGTCGTCCGGAAGGTGGCCCGCTCCTGTGTCAGGGCGCGGCAGGGCGGCCGGGAGACCGTTCCCTGTCCGCGGGCTGACGCGCCGGTCGAGACGGCGGGAGGCCAGGGCGGGTGTGCGTGGCTCTGGCCGACCGGCAAGGTCAATGGGGCTGGCCGGCAGGCGGCTTGGCCCGGAAAGGACTTCGTGTACCTGATAGTCGAGCTCCTGGTAGCGGTTGCCCGTCTTGTGCTCACCGCGGACGGACCTGCCGCGTCGGCGGCCCGGTCCCTCGTGGCGAAGGCGGCCCTGTGGGCTGCCGAGAAGGCCGCAGGAACGGTGATTGAAGAGGCCACCAAAGCCGCCGTGGAGAAACGGCTGAGCCGCCGCCAGACGCAGCAGGCTCCGTCCGAGGACACCGGCAACCGGTAGCGGAAGGGCGGCGGGTGGGTGGCCGGGGTTCTCTCCGGCCACCTGCCGGGCCAGGTGGAGTGGCGGGAGCACACGGACGCGGCGACGGGCCGGTGGCGTTCCGGCGCGCAGCCGGGGCCGGGGCGGTCGAGCGTGTCGGGGCGGTGCGAGACCGGCAGCCTCAGGGGCAGAGCCTGTCGGTCGTCTGCCCGGCGCCGGTCTGCCAGGGAGCCGGTCGAGCGTGCCGGGACCCCCTGCCACCTGCACGGTAGTAGTGGGGCCTGGAACACCAACAGGCCTCGCTCACCGTCCAGTTACTCATTGGAGAGCCGTTGCCCGCACGTTCGTTCCTTCCCGCTTTTTGCCTTCTTCTGTGCGGCATCGGGGCTTGCGCCGCCCTCGCCCTCCTCTGCCACGCGGTGCCGGAGGCAGAGTTGCGAGAGGCAATCTGGTGGGCGCTCCGCAAGGCCGCCGAGGCCACCGCCCGCGCGGTCATCCGGCACTACACCCGGGCCTGGCTGCGGCAGCGGTTCGGTAGCCCCGCCAGTGGTGATGCCAGCCGCAACCTGCCGCAGCGCTGACGAGGCAGCGAGCAGGGCGGGCGCCGCCACCTGCTCCCGGCCGGGACGCCACGTTCAGTCGCAGGCCCGGCCGCGGGGGCTCCGCTCGACGCCTCCCGTGGCCGGGCCCGGGCGGAAGGCGGTCGAGCGGGCACGGCGTTCCCTCAGCGGCATGGTCACTGTGAGGCTCACCGACGGGCGGCGGGCTCACCGAAAGGGCTGAGCCCCGGGCCGCCTGCCTCGTGCCAGGGGCCGACCGCGGCGCGGCAGGCCTCGTCGCCTCCGGGGGCGCCGTCCTGTGCGGGCAGCGCTCTCGCCCGTGCCGTCAGTTCTTGTACCAGGGCACCAGGCGCAGCAGGAGGTCGAGGGTGGTGCGGGCGGCCGTCCGGGTGGTGGCGGTGGGGGCGAAAGCCGCGGCGAGGGCGAGTGTGGCGGTGAGGGCGCCCAGCACGGCCGCGAGGACGGCCAGGAGGCGCATCAGGTGGCCGGGGTGGTGCAGGCCGGCGGTGATGGCGCCGGTCAGGAGCACGGTGGTGAGGGCGGCGGCGACCTGGGTGCGGACGCGGGAAGGGTGGCGAGGGGTCATGGCCGGGCTGGTTCCTTGGAGTTGACGGGCTGCCGGTGCTGCTGTTGGAGACCAGTGAGCCAGAGACGGCACTCCGTAGAAAAAGGCACTTCTCGGGGTTCTAAAATGGCGGGCATGCCTAGAGGAGCTGCGAGCCCTGCGGATCAACGGGTGATCCATGCACTGGCAGGGCGGGACCTGACGGTGACGGCGAGCCAGCTGGAGAGCTGGCGGCGGACGGGGCTGCTGCCCCGGCACCGGCGCCGGGGACTCGGGCAAGGCCGGGGATCGGTCGTCGACGCGGTCGATCCGCTGGTGGTGGAGAGCGCGGCGGCGCTGGCCCGGCATCTTCGGCAGGGACGTGACCGGCGGCTGGCCGTGCTGGAGTGGTTCGCCGAAGCCGGCATGCCACCGGCGTCGCCGGGGGCGGCCCCGGTGCCGGAGCCGCCGGTGGCCGCCGTGCGTGAGGCCCTGGTGTGGGCGCTGCAACGCTCGGCATCGCAGCGGCTCGTGGAGTTCGCGCGCAGCGCGGCCGGGGCGGGCGAGGAAGGACAGGACGCGCTGTACGCGGCCGCCGGACGGCTCATGGGCTCGTACCGCGGGGCGGTGAACCCTGCGGTGGTGCGGGCGGCGCTCGAAGCCGGCGGGGACGTGCCCGCCGAGGCCGAGGGGCCGGACTTCAGGAGCATGGTGCACGTGGCAGCCGCGATCGGCCTGGGAGCGCAGGAGGTCGGGGCGGACGCGTTGGCCGAAGCGTTCGCCGCGTTCGGCATGTTCGGGCTGACGGCCGAGAACTGGGCGCAGATGCTGGGCGCGGCCGAGCGCGGCGAGGGGCCCGAGGTGGACTGGGGACTGCTCCAGCAACACGCGGACATGGTGGCTCAGGTGCAGCGGGCGAGCGACGAGAAACTGGTGCGGGCGCGGGAGGTGCTGGTCGGCCTGCGGATGTTCTACGCGCTGTACGTACTGCACGGACTGCTCCTGCCCGACACCCCCGCGCAGGCCGCGCTGCGGCAGCGGATCGACGACCTCGGCATGTTCCCCTTCCTGGACCACGTCATCGCCATCAACCCCTCCCCCAGGCAGCTCGCCGAGTCCCTGGCGATCTGCCTCGAGCCGTTCTTCGACGACGTGTACGAGACGCTGATGGACCAGTTCGCCGAGAACCCGGACATCTTCAGCATCCCCGGCGACGAGACGGGGGCCGTCGGCTTCGGGGAGAGGTGGATGCGCTCCATGGAGGAGCTGACGAAGGGCTCGCGCGGGGTGGGTGAAGATCCCTGCCCGCCCTCAGAGGCTTCCGCGCCCACGCCGAGGCGCGCACTCCAGGGGTGACGGGGCTGGCCGCCGAAGGCCACGGCTGCGGGTGCCGGAAGGCATCACTTCGTCGTCCATGATCGACCGGAGTTGTTCGGTGAATGCCTCGTCCTCTGCGGCGCCCGGGGTGCGCGTGTAGGTGCACACCAGGCACTGTCCGTACCCGACCCGGCCGAAGACAGGGTCAAGGCCCTCCACGCAGAACGTCTCGTGCCCGCAGACGGGGCAGGTGCCAAGGTCGTGTCCATCCGGGTTGTGCTTCGGGTGGTAGGCGTTGGGGTTGGCCACGTTCTCGGCGCGCCGGGTGGCTTCTTCCCCACCGATCCGTTCGAGGTACTCGGCAGCTCGTTTCTGGGAGGCCGCGTCCTCTGCCTGGGCGATCTGCTGGATCCGGTCCTGCTGCTCCTCTCCCATCACTCCAAGGCTCCTGTGGCCGTCGAGGGCCAGCAGGGCCTCGACGTGGCGATGCTGCAGAGCTCCGGCGCCGCGGCCGTGACGGGCCGCCTGACTGGCCTCGATCCCGTTCTGGAGCGTGTGCACATCGATCCGGGTGTGCGAGGACAGACGAGGCGCCTGGAAGAGCGAGTCCGTGTCGTCCTGGGAGATGTCCGGCATCGGATGCTCGTCAGACACGCAGACGATGCCGTCCGTAGCCGGGATGTGTTCCTCGATCACCCTGAGCAGCGCGCTGGCCGACAGGACCCGTCCGTTGCGGTCCACCTCCTTCCCTGGCCACTCGGAAGCGACGATCGCAGCCAGCCCGTTGGACAGTGCCTGATCGAAGACGCCCTCCCGGCCCGCCATAAACGGAGCGAAGGGGTCATCACCTGTCGGGGCAGGAGCGGCGAAAGGGTCCGCTCCTGCCTCGGGATCGGCGGCTACCGCACCGTCTCGCCGTGTCGTGCGCAACTCCGCAGCCAGTAGTACGGCGCACCGGGCGAATTCTTCAGCTCGCTGATCCCTCATGGACAGCATGGTGCCGTCCGGCCACCCGACTCGGCCAGGCCACCCCTCAAGGGGCGGAGCAGGCCCGTTCCCGGCGCCGCGCATCAGGTCGCCTCGGACCTCGAACCTGGGACGGCCCCTGTCACCAAGGACGTTGAACCCTGGGGACGTGCCGCGCTACCCTCGTCGCGGCGACCGTGATCGCCCGACTCCCGTCTGCGGGCCCCCACGTGGCTCGCGGCCTGGTGGACAAGGTTCTGCGAATCTCACGATGAACACCCTCTGCCTGCACGTGATGCGTACCAGGCGTGGGACGTGGGGCTGCGCCGGAGACGAGACCCTCATGACGCGTAATCGTGCACGCAAGCAGGCCATCCGTGCTGCGGCGGGCGAGAGCGGGTACGCCCGTACGGCCCGCATGCACGCGGAAGGCTCCCGGGCCATCCTTACCGCCGATGTGCAGCGCACCGCGGTCCAGGCGTTCCACCAGGCCGGCTGGCCGACGGAGAACGATGGCTTCCCCGAAGGGGGGCAGTGGTCCTCGTACGCCGGGCCGGTGTGGTCACTGCTCTCCCGCCCCGGCACCGGGGACACGGACGTTCACCCCGACGACGCCGATCACCATGACCTGACGACCACTCCTGCGTTCACCTTCATCGCCCCGCCCATCAGCATCAACACCGGTGAAGCGATGGTCCTCGAGGTGCCGGGCGACACGCCCCCGCAGGAGCTGGTGAGCCAGGTGTCGGCCGCGGTGGCCCGAGCGCGGGAGAACGAGATCGCCAAGCTGGTCAACGACGCGCAGTGCGCGATCTGTGGCGACAGCTATCCGGCGCGGTACCTGCTGGCGCCCACCGCGGCACAGGAGGTGACCGTGTGCCCCTCCTGCGTCTTCGACGGTGACCTGTTCGGCGGGTACGACCCTGTGCGTCTGGCTTACGACATCGACCACCTGTGGTTCGAGGAGCTGGCCGTGCCCGCGGGGTGGGCGGCGGTGGCCGCGCTTTTGGCCTGCGCGGGCGGCGCGGCTTTCGTCGAGCGTCTCAACGATGCCGGTGGCCTGGCGGCTCCGGGCGCGCACTGGTCGGATCTGAGCCAGTTGTGGATCTGGCTGCCCCCGCACGCACGTCCGGCTGCCCTGGACGGCCTGGGTGCCGGGGCGGGTCTCACGCGGGTGGTCGAGGCCGTCGAAGCGGCCCACCCGGACCTGCGGGAGCGGTTCCGCGCGCAGCTGGCCGAGGAGTTGGAGCAGGAGTCGGGCGAGGACGGCCGGGACTACCTCGTCGAGCAGCTGTGGCCCGCTGTGATCGCCTACACGGTCGCCCTGGCGACCCAGGAGCAGGAACGGCCGGGGCATCGCCCGCCCTGGCACGTGCTGTCCGACTCTTTCGAGCCGGGCACGCTGGCCGGCCACTTCCGTCAGATCGGCAGCAGCCTCGACGCCCACGATCTGGGGGTCTGCTTCACTCTGGAGGTGGGTCTCCAGGTCGTCGCCGAGGCACTGGGCTGGAACGTCCACTACTAACCCCGTGTCGCGTCGGCCTGCAGTCCCGATGCTGCAGGCCGACGCCGCCGGTAGAGGCCACCGCCGCCGGGGCCCCTGTCTTCCCGCGAGGGGTCCCTCCGGTTACTCGAGGCGCAGCAGGTCGCCCCCGGTGCTCTCCCGGTCTCGTACGCGCGCTCGGGCCCGCTCAGACGCCGATGACCGTCGAGTCGGAAGCTCCGGCAGACGCTCCTCAGCCGGCGGTCTTCAGCGGCACCCGCTCGGGCTGCATCGCCGCTGGACGCCGTCACCCGCTTACCGCTGAGTGGCACCTGGGCAACGACACCGGGAAGTCTCGGGCACGGCGGTTCCCGCCCAGAAGGAAGAAGCAGAACTCGCATCGGACGTAATCAACGCTGGCAGGATGGCCGGGACGGGGCGCACCGAGCCAGTCCCGGGGGAGAACAGGGGCATGCTGAGATCCGGAACGACCTGTGCCGAAGCAATCAATTTCCTGGATAACGATCTTGTTTCCGGGAGCCTCAACGACGTCTCCACCCGGATCCCTCTTTCGATGAAAACGGGCGCAAAGGCCGAGGAAGCGATGCGGGCCGTGCGCAAGCGGTACGACGAGTGGACCTGGAAGGCCGCCGAGGAGCTCAACCGGCGGTTCAGCGACCGGGAGATCGCGGGACAGCTCCGCGCGGGCCGCTACCGGGCGATCCTCACCGCACCGCTGGACGAGGCCCGGCTGATGATGTACGTGGAACTCTCCGAGCTCCAGGACTACTTCAGAACCCTGGCCAACCGGGTGCGTGCCCTGCAGGAGCAGTACGGGCACGCTGGTGCCGTGCGGTACGCGGTGCTGGACACCAACACCACGCTGCACTTCACGCGGCTCGACAAGGTCCCCTGGCAGAAGGAGTTCGGGAAGGGCACCGCGGTCATGGTCCCGCACGTCGTGGTCGACGAAATCGACACCAAGAGCTACCAGACCGGGGACAAGAAGATCTCCCGGCGGGCGCGCGGCGTGTTCGGGCTACTGGAGTCGGTGCTGGAAGCGGAGCCCGAGAAAGCGGCCGCGGACGACGGAACCCACGTGTTCATCGCGGCCGATGAGCCCGGGCACGCCCGCCTTCCCGTGCCGGACGACGAGCTGGTGGCCTCGGCACTGCGTCTGCACCAGGCCGTCGCTCCCGCGGAGGTAATCGTCGTCAGCCGTGACATCGGCGTACGGACCCGCGCCCGCGCCTGGGGACTGCCGGCACGACCCCTGCCCGACAAGTACCTGATCGAGGGCGGCGAACTGCGCCGGCAAGAACTGGAACAGGCAGCCGCCGAACTCGTGCCGGGCGGAGGCGCACCGCAACAGCCCGAATCGAAGGAGTCCGGCGCGCCCTCCCCCGACTCGGCGGCACGTCAGGCAGGGAACGGCTCGTGAACGAGCAGAGTCGCCAGGAGCGTGCGGACGCAATGGACCGCGAGATGGCCGCACGCCTGCTGCCCGACGCCGCCGTACGGGCGCTAGGCCGCTGGTGGAAGACGAATGCGTCGGCTTACCCGGACGCGACACCCGGCTCGCACACCGTCCGCTACACGCCCGCCCGGTGGGCGCAGATCTCCCCCTGGCCCGCAGCGCTGGCTCCCGTCGCCGCCGAAGGTGATGCCGCGGTCAGCCGGGCGGAGGTGGCCGCGGCCGTCGCCGACGCGCTGCGGCGGGAGGCGTTCACCGAGGCGCTGGTCGCGACGTACGTGTGGGGCAAGGGAAAGCGCGGCACTCCCGGCGGCAGCGGACCGGCCACCCTCCACAAGATCCTGGCCCACGACGGCCTCGACACGGCGCTGGCCGCCGCGGTCACAGCACTGCACGAACACGGTGCACCGCAGGCGTACGCCGCGCTTCAGGGGCAGGTATCCGGGCTCGGGCCCGCCTTCTTCACCAAGTTCCTCTACTTCGCCGACACTGCGCGGCGCCCGCCCACGGCGCGCGGCCGCTCATCCTCGACCGCGTACTGGCCAGACGCCTGCGGCAGATAGCGGCTGCGGTCGGCCGCGAGAGCGGCCACGATGCGGACGGCTCCATCGCCGCCTGGGTCTGGTCGGACGGGAACTGGACGCCCCACCGCTACCGGGTCTACCTCTCCTTCATGCACGCCGCCGCCGAGCAACTGGGCGCGTATGAAGGCTGGCCGTCTGGCGCGGCCCCCGACCTCCTCGAATGCGCGCTGTTCCACGCCGACTGGGAGACATCCGGCTAAGCGACACCCCGGGGGCAGGCAGGGGCGCTGCTGGCGTGCTCGGTCAGTGGGCCTGGGCACGCGCGGTGTAGTGCTCCTGCAGTCGGCGCAGCATGCTGTGGCAGTACTGGGCCAGGGGCCGGTGCTGGTCCTCGTCGATGACCAGGGCCAGGGTGTGGATGCCGTTGTCTGCCTGGAAGGCGGCGCGGGGCTGGGAGGCCCTGAGGTTGGGCCAGTAGCGGCCGTGCGCGAATCCGGAGGCTGCCCGCCAGGCGGCACCCACCTTGATGGCGGTCAGGCCGGCCGAGGGCGCGGCGGCGAGCAGGATCTGGAGGGTGCCGGGCCGGGTGAGCGGGGGCAGGCCGAGGCGGTCGGCGATGTCCTTGATCTCGGCGCGGCGCTCCGCGCCGGTCTTGCCCGCACCCGACGGCTGGTGGCCGGTGTCCTGTTCGTGCTGGTGACGGTTGCGCATGTCCTCGTCCCACAGCGACAGGGCCCGGTGGCGGCGTTCGTCGCGGCCGGCGCCGTCGAGGAGCCACAGGCCGGTGGCGAAGTTCTCCAGCGCGCCGCGCAGCAGGGTCCAGGGGCTGATGGGGTCGACCTCGCCCGCCACCGTGAGGCGGCGCAGGGCATCGGCGTGGGCCAGACCGGCGGTGTGGGAGTTCTGGACCAGGTGGGCGATGGCGTAGGGGCCCAGCGTGGCGTCGTCGGCGGCCAGGCTGCTGGCCGGGTGCGGGGCGGGCAGTTGCCGGTAGGCGCCCTCGCCGCGGGCCTGCTCGATCGTCTCGAAGAGGGGCAGAAGGTAGGCGCCGTTGAAGGCCTGCGTGCTCATGCCCGCACGGTAGAACGCGGGCTCGGGCAGCAGGTAGCCATTTCCTATCCTGCGCTACGCCCTCCACCGCCTCGTGCCGTATGCCTCGGCCGGGAACCCGCCGCAGCGATCGGCCGCTGCGCCCAGGGCGTCCGCCGGAGCCGAGAGGCGGCGTACCGCCTTTCCTCGCGCAGCACCGTGTGCGTCAGACGGTGATGGCGAAGACCCACAGGTGGGGGTCGGGGCCGGGGATGATCACGTAGTGGACGATGGCGGTGCGGGTCGTGATGACGCGTACCGCCTCATCCATGTCGTGTTTGTCGGCCTGCGGCCAGGACCAGGGGTCGGCGCATGCCCGGATCACCGCGTCGTGGAGCTCTTCCTTGGCCGGGCCGGGCAGGTTTTTGACGGTCTCACCGACGTGCACGGCGAACCGGGCGGGGATGGCCGTCACGCGCCGAAGACCTCATCCATGGTCATGGAGCCGGTTTCGGGCCGGCCGCTGGCGATCCACTTCTGGTAGGCAACGCGGGCGTGCATGCGCGCGCGGGCCTCCCGCAGGTCTTCGGGGCCGTCCGCGGCGGCCTGGTCGGCTTCGAGGACGCCGGTGACGTAGTCGTTGAGGGACATTCCGGCGCGCTGCGCCGAGGCGCGCACCTTGTCGGCCAGCTCCTGGTCGACCCGGGTGTTGAGCTGTGCGATTCCCATAGAAGCGATGTTAGCGATTTGCTAGCAGGTGGGGAAGGGGGTCTGTCGGGCGACAAGGGCACCTACGCCACGGCGGCCGGGACGGCGCCCTCGGTGGTCCAGTCGTCGTCGAACAGTGCGGCGACCAGGCGGGCGTGAGCCTCGGGGAGTTGGCCGTCGCGGTGTTTGGTGCGGGCTTTGGCGAGCCAGGCGCCGAGGTGGACGGTGTCGCCGTCGACGACGATCTTCTCCCGGGAGGCGGGGGCGCGGCCTTCGCGGTGGAGGAAGAGTTCCAGGAGCTGGACACTCTCCTCGAAGCTGCGGCGGGTACGGCGGGCGGGGGTGAGCGGGTTGGCGTCGGGGGTGAGGCCGAGGGTGGTCATCATCTCCTGCTGGCCGGGGGTGAGGGCGGGCCAGGTGGTGAGCTGACGCTGTAGCCAGGAGCCGATCTTCACCCCAGCCAGGACCATGTCGCGGGTGAGCGCGGTGGGGTCGGCGCCGGTGGCGAGGTGGGTGCGCAGCAGGTGGTATTTGCGGTGCCAGTCCGCGCCGTGGGGCAGGCGCCAGTCGGGGGCGAGGGCGGTCAGGTCCTGCGCGCGGGCCGCGTCGAGCCGGTCGTGGGCGGCGAGGTGGCGTTGTTCTGCGAGCCAGGCGCCGACGGGGGTGGTGGCGGGGGCGGCGAGGTGGCCGTGGGCGTGCAGGTAGTCGGAGGCCGCGGTGAGGCGGGCGCGCCAGGCGGCGGTGTGCTTGTCCCAGATCATGCCGAGCGCGTCGAGTTCGGCGATCCAGTCGGCTTCGAGGCGGCCGGCGGTGCGGGCGTCGCGCATGGTGGTGATGAACGTGCCGAGCCGGTAGCCGGTGGGGTCGGTGTAGTCGGCGGGGACGTCGAGGTGGCCCATCTCGTCGCGGTAGTTCTGGGCGGCCGCGAGGCCGAGGCGGCGGCTGCGGGAGACGGGCTGGTCGCGGGGGTCGAAGGAGACCAGGTCCATCGCCTGGGCGATGCGTTCGGGGTGGACGGTGAAGTCGAAACTCCAGCGGCGCGCGATGACCTGGCTGCTCTCGCGGGGCAGGCGGTTGGCCTTGTCCGGCAGGCGCTCCATGATGCGGTGGTCGTGGCCGGCCAGCGCGGTGGCGATCGCCCACACCGGTTCGTAGGCGGTGCCCAGGATGTTCTCGCTGTCGGCGCCGGGCGGGATGTAGACGGGGACGATCAGGGAAGCGGTCTTGCCGGAGACGTCCAGGCGCAGCGCGCGGCCCAGGGCCTGGGCGCAGCGGACGACGCTGCGGGTGGGGTCGGCGAAGACGATCGCATCGACGCTGGGGATGTCGACGCCCTCGGCGATCAGGCGGGAGTTGGCCAGGATCGCGCAGTCGGCGACCGAGAAGGCGGTGAACGTGTCGCCGCGCTCGGCGGGGGTGTTATCCCCGTGCGCGAAGAACATCTGCGGGACGATGTCGGGAACCAAATCGGGGTCGGTGCGGGCCAGCAGGCGCAGGGTGTGCGGGAGTTCGCGGGCGAAGCGGCGGGCGTCGGCGACCAGGTTGAAGTAGACCAGCACCTTCTTCAGACCGTGCTCGGTCATCGCGCGCAGGACGGACAGGTGCAGGGCGGTGGCGCGCAGCGCACCGTCATCCTCCTCGCCAGAACCGGCGCCGACGGAGGTGTCCGGGGCCGTGCCCGCGGTGCCTGGGGCGGGCGTGTTCAGGCGGCGGCGCAGGTCGGCGTCGGTCAGGGTGGGCACCACGATGCGGTAGTCCGCGGCGCGCCCGTCCTCCACCGCTTGGGCGAGCGGGTATTCAAAAACTTTCTTGCCGTAGACCTGCTCGTTTTCCATCGAGTTGGCGAACGCATCGACGTCGGAGGCCGGGGGAGCGCCGCGGCGGCGGCGCGGGCGGCTGGTGTCGGCGGACTCCGCCAGCTCCGGGGCGAGGAAGGTCCGCGGGGTGGCGGTCATGTAGAGACGGCGGTCCGCATGGATGCGCTTCGCGTCGTTGATACGAAACCACTTCTTGTCCGCGCGCCCGGCGATGCGGTGCGCCTCGTCCATGACCGCGAGATCGAACGCCGGAACCGCGTACCGGGTCTTACCGGTCTTCTCGATCTTGTCCAGGGAGTCGTAGGTGCAGATCACCGTCAGCGCGGGGATCTGGTCCTCCTCGTCGCCGACCACGGACATCAGCGCGGCCAGGGTGCGCGGATCGGTCGCCGACATGACCTGGGCGGCAACCAGGTCGTCGCGGCCGGCCACGTCCATGGAGGAGACGATCACCAAGTGCTCGAGGTGCCCGTCGCGGCGCCACGCCAGCGCCGTCTGCGCGGCCAGGTCCAGGGTGGGCACGACGAACAGGACGAGCCGCGCGTCGAGTTCGTCCGCCAGCCGGATCGACACCAGCGTCTTGCCTGTACCCGTCGCCGACACGTACAGGGCACGCGTCCCGGGCCGCCGCAGATGACGCGCCAGCCGCGAGACGGCCTCGGCCTGGTCGGCGAACAGCCGCCGCCGCTCCTTCGGCTGGTCTGGGGTGAACACAGCGGCCACGGTCATGCGAGCTTCCTCAGTCCGAGAGGTGACGGCAGCCGGTCGACCACCGCGGTCGGGGAGGTCGGCGAGACCCGGTATTGAAGCCCCACCAATCGAGCACCCTACCAGCCCGCCCATCATTCGTACGCGAAAAGTACGGTATCCGTACGCACATTGTGCGATCCATGGGATAGAGTCGGTACCGGAGGTGTCCCATGTCCGAGCTCTTCGACGCGGTCGACGCGCTGATCGCGTCCCGGTCCCCGCTGCCGCCGCCGGCCGAACGCAGGCGTCTGCGGCAGGCGCATGCCCTGACCCTGGACGAGGTGGCCGCGGCCCTCGACGTCCGGCGGGCGACGATCGGCGGCTGGGAGTCGGGCAAGGCCGAGCCGAGGCCTCCGCAGCGGGAGGCGTACGCGCGCCTGCTCGCCCAACTCGCTCTCCTCTACCCGGCCGTGGAGGCCCCGGCTCCCGCCGCAGGCGCAGCCCTGCCGCCCGAGGCCCCGGCACCGGAGGCGTCCGGCGGGGCGGGGCCGCGGCCCGCGGACGCGAAGGCGACAGCCACGCCCGCCCCCGTTCCGGCCTCCGTTCCGGCCTCCGTTCCGGCCTCCGAGTCCGGTGCCGCCGCTCGGGCGCCTCATCCGGCGCCTGCTGCCGCGCCGTCCCGTCCGTCCTCGCGGCGTCCGGGTGCGCCGAAGGCTGCTGTGCGTACGCACGATGCCGGGCACGAGCACGGTCCGCTGCTGGTCCTGGACGCCGACGCGGACGGACAGGTGACCGGCTACGGCGTCGGCGGTCTGCTCCTGGACGTGCCCGCCAAGTCCCTGCCCGCCCTGGTCGAGTGGGCGCTGAGCGAGGCGCAGTTGGGGGCGGAGCGGCTGCACGGTTCGGGCAAGGACTCCGACCCGCTGCTGGTGCTGACCGGGGCGGCGTGTGAGCGCTACGGTCTGCCTGCCCAGCTGCCGGAGGCGGCGCGGCTGGCCGGGCGGCTTCCGGAGGGGCACAAGGTGCTGGGCCAGCTCGAGCCTGCCCAGTGGCAGCTCACCAAGCGGGGATTCGGGCCGTGGGCGCGGATCTACCGTCCCGCGCAGGGGGGCCGGCGCAGTTGCGTGCAGCTGTGCATCCCCTCCTGGCACGCCCTCGACGACCGTGCCTGGGGCCATGCCGCGCAGCTTCCTCCGGCGGAACTCGCCCGGGTGCTGGGCGTGTACGCGCAGCGCGTCGTCACCCCGGTCGGGACCACCGCGGTGACGGGGCTTCACCTGATGACGGCGCTCAACCCGCCGACCCGTGCCAGCGAGCCGGACGAGGACGGCAAGCGGCACCGCGAGGTGCGGCCCGGATCGCTGGGGACCGAGGCTTTGGATCCGGCGCCGTGCGAGGCGACCGACGGTCACCCCGTCCTGGCGCACCTGCCCCGCTTCCACGTGCGCGGCCCCGACGAGAAGCTGATGGAGGAGGCGTACGACTGGGCGCGGGAGATGACGGGCGCCGATACCATGCAGCGTCACCTGGTGGGCATCGACGTGAACCTGGCGTTCGGGGCGGCCGCCAACGGTGCGGTCGTGGGCCTGGCCACTCCCCCGGTGCACGTCGTGCGTCCGGCGTTCGATGCGGCGGTGCCCGGTTCCTGGCTGGTCGACCTCTCCCACGTCGATCCGTCCCGGGTGAAGATCGGCAAGCAGTGGCGCGACGTGCACGGCGGTCTGCTGCCCAGCGCGTTCACGCCGACAGGGGAACGCCCCACGGGCCCTGCCTGGTACGCCACCCCGACGGTGGCCTACGCCGTCGAGCTGGGCTACGACGTCGCCCCGCTGGAGGGCTGGCTGCGCCACGACAGCGGCCGGTACCTGGACGGCTGGTACAAGCGGCTGCGCGACGCCTACGTCGCCACCATGGCCGATCTGGGCGTGGGCGAGAAACTGGGCCCGCGCGAGTTCCTTGAGGCGATGGACGGCTACAAGCAGCGCGATCCGGAGCTGGCCCTGGTGCTGGACGCGGTGAAGATGACCGTCAAGGGCGGCATCGGCAAGTTGCAGGAGAAGGCGCGCGGCGGGGGCTGGAAGCCGGGCAACCCCTGGCCGGCGCTGGCCCGCCCGACCTGGCGCCCCGACATCCGCGCCGCCGTCATCTCCCGCGCCCGCATCAACATGCACCGCAAGATGCTCAACCTCGCCGCCGCCACCGGCCGCTACCCCCTCGCGGTCCTCTCCGACTGCGCCGTGTACGCCGCCGAGGGACCCAGCCCACTGGACGTGCTGCCCTACGGCGCCGACGGCAAGACCGTCGCGGGCAGCTTCCGGCTCGGCGTCTCCCCGGGGATGGTCAAGCACGAGGGCACCCAGAGCTTGCAGTGGGGGGCGGAGAAGTCCGAGGAGCTCGGCGGCGACGGCCACGTCGCCAACCTCGCCCGCTACATCAAGACCGGCCGGGCCGACAGCCCGGACACCGGGAAATAGAGGGGGACAGCGTGGTCACCGTCGCGGAAGAACTCGAGCGGGCTGTGCAGGGCGCGTTCACCCGCCCACTGCCCAAATCCGCCGGGGCGCAGATGCGTTACCTCGTCAAACAGCACGGCGGCAGGACGAAGCCGGTGGCCGACCTCCTCGGCATCAGCCAGCGCACCGTGGAGCGCTATGTGAGCAACCAGATCAAAACCCCCCGCCCTCAGCTCGCCGACCGGCTGGGGGCCGAGGTCCTCGCCCGCTGGCAGCCGCAGATCAGGGCCCGGGCCAGGCAGGCCGCCGCCACCAGCGGCGGCATCATGATCGACGTCCAGGGCCGGTTCGGCTACACCGCCGCCGGCGGCAGCACCGACCAGTCCCGCGTACGCCACCTCACCCTCCCCCTCCCGCCCCACCACGCCGCCCGCCTCCTTGCAGCCCAGCAGGACGGCACCGACGAGGACGACCTCCGCCAGATCGCCGCCGAAGCCCTCGGCGAGGTCTACTTCCGCGACGGCGGCCGCCGCGCCCACGGCCTCGAAGTCCACCTCAAAGACCTCGTCGACCTCCGGTTCGAGCTGTAGAAACCGTAGGAACTGGCGCGGCTTGCGTCGCGCGCTGCCGTGGCCCGGCGCGCGAGGCGACGTAAGTCTCCTAGGCCATCTGCAGGCCCGGCTGCCTTCGGCCGCGCCCGGAGCGCCCGAAAAAGTGCCAGGATCCGGCGGCGAAAAGAGATAGGGCCACGCGCCGTTCCCGGGCCGGGGCAGACGCGTTCTGCCTGGACCGTTTCGCCGACCTTCGCACCCAGCGCGTTTCCCTGCAGATTCCTGTGCAGAAAAGGCCGCCGATTCTACGAGGAATCACCACACGAAAACCTCTAGACACCCCTTCGACACCCAGGGCCGTGCGATCCCCGAGCCCGTCAGCGACACCGACGCCCGCCTCGCCTACGTGGCCGTCACCCGCGCCCGCTACCACCTCGACCTCGGCGGCCTCACCTGGATCACCACCCACCCCACCACGTGACACGCTCGCGCCGTCTTCCTCGGCCACCAGCCCACAGGCCGAAAGCTCCGCGGGCGCCGGAAAGCGATGGTCTGGTCGTGGTGGCGCAGGGCCGCGGTGGGGAGCCAGAGGGCTTCGTAGGGGGTGCCTAGGAGATCGGTGGGATCGGCGCCGGGGGATGTAGGCGGGACGATGAGGCTGGCCGTCTTCGTCTTGCGTGTGGGGCGGGGGTTACGCAGGCCGCAAGGAAACCTGCAACCCGAGCAGCAGTTGATCTACCCTGCGTCGACCGAACTCGATCGAAACAGGCGCAACCTGACGCATCATCGGCCACTTTGAGTCAAGTGATCACCCCCTTCATCTTCAGCGTCACATACTGCTTCGACTCACGGTGGCCGCAGGCATATGCCGCCACCCTGTGGGCGGGGATTGGGACGAAGTCGGGAGTGCGATGCAGCTGACCCATGCCAAGGTGATCAATTTCCGCGCCCTGGACAGGGCAGATGTGCGGATTGATCCGCGGACCACGCTCATCGTGGGACGCAACAACAGCGGCAAGACATCGTTCGTCAACCTCTTCGAGAAGTTCTTCGGCGACGACGACACTCAGTTCATGCTGGAGGACTTCTCCACCTGCCGCATCGCTGACATCGAGCAGGCACGTCAGATCTTCGGGGAAGCGAACGGGCATGCGGCCCAGGACGATCAGCAGACGCGTGAGAGCCTGCTGGCCAAGGCGTACGAGCTCGTGCCGTCCATCCGGCTGGGACTCACGATCGAGTATGACGAGGACGATGACCTCGCTCCGTTGACCGACGTGATCCTGGACCTCGACGACTCATGCTTCACGGTCAAGATCGAAGCCTCGCTGGAAGCAGCACGGCCGCACGACTTCCTCAAGGACTTCTGGACAGCAAGCCAGAGGCAGAAGTTCGATTCCAGCAAGTGGCTGCGCAGGAATTTCACGGGCTACTTCGCTCCCGTCTTTCGAGCAGTAAGCCCGATCGACGAGAAGGTGACGAAGGGGATCAAGCGCAGTGCTGCGCAGGCGATCGTCTCGGTCAGGTTCGTCTACGCGCAGACCAAGGTCGACGACACCCCTGGTGACAAGGCCCGCACGCTGTCCAAGACGTTCGAGACCTATTACAAGGTCAAGAGTGGAGCCGAGGCACGTCACCAGAGTATCGAGCAGATCGAGGACGCCCTGACGGCAGCCTCGCTGGAACTCGACACCAACTACGAATCACTGTTCGACCCGGTCTTCGAGGACCTACGCAGTTTCGGGGTAGGAACGATCACGCCGGTCGAAAAGCCACGCATCGTATCCCTCATGGAGGGGTCGGGCATCCTCAGAGGCAGTACACGGCTCCAGTACCCGTCCGGAGATGACGGCTTTCACCTTCCCGAGGGCCACAACGGGCTCGGTTACAGCAAGCTGATCTTCACCATTCTGCAGGTCATCAGCTTTCACCAGGCTTACGAGCGTGCTGCTCCAAAGCCGGCGCTGCAGGTGTTGTTCATCGAAGAGCCGGAAGCCCACCTGCATCCCCAGATGCAGGAGGTCTTCATCAAGAACATCCAGGACTTCATCAACCGCAAGGCCCCGTGGAAGGTGCAGGTGGTCATCACCACGCACTCGTCCCACATCGTCGCAAGCGGCGGGTTCCACACAGTCCGATACTTCGACCGCTCCGAACCCGATAGCAAGGTCAAAGACCTCTCCACCTTCCAAGCGAAGGTCACGGCAACCCCGCACGGCGACGAGACACTGCGGTTCCTGCGCCAGTACATGGTCCTGCACCGGTGCGACATGTTCTTCGCCGACAAGGTGATCCTGATCGAGGGCACCGCCGAACGGCTACTGCTGCCCGAGATGGTCCGCCGGTGTGCCGAAGGACTCCTGCATCAGTACGTATCGGTCATCGAAGTCGGTGACGCCTACGCGGTCCGGTTCCGGGAACTCCTGGAGTTCCTCAATGTGCGGACCCTGGTCATCACCGACATCGACTCGGTCGGCCCCACGGACCAAAAAGCCTGCCCGCCCAGCACCGCGGGTGCCCTCACCTCGAACTCCACGCTCAAGAAGTGGCTGCCAGGTGAGTCCGCGATCACCGAGCTGCTGACCGTTGACTCCAGCTCCAAGGAACATGGCCACGTGCGCGTCGCCTACCAGGTCCCGGAGAAGGAAGCAGGGGTCTGCGCACGAAGCTTCGAGGACGCCTTCATCATCGCCAACGCGAGCGTTCTCGCCCGGGACCTCAGACATCTAGAGTTGAAGCGAGCCTTCCTCGAAGAAGCCGGAGCTGACCCCACCGAAGGCGACATCGAAGCCCATGCGTATGGCATTGCCAAGCGGCTGTCCAAACACAAGACCGACTTCGCGTTCGACGTCATGCTCCTGGAGGACTGGGTCGTCCCTCGCTACATCGCAGAGGGGCTCCAGTGGCTGACCTGACCACGATCGAAACCGTCGTCAAGGAACTCGACGCCCGGCACAGCTTCCTCGTAGAGGCCGGAGCAGGTGCCGGCAAGACGACCGACCTCGTCCGTGCCCTTCAGTACCTGCTCGGTCACCGACGCTCGGAGTTGGAGTCGAGCGGCCGGCGGATCGCCTGCATCACCTACACGAACGTCGCCAAGAGGAAGATCCTCGAACGCATCTCTGCGGACCCGCTGGTCACCGTCGGCACGATCCACGAGTTCCTCTGGGACGTCATCCAGGACTATCCGCGTGAGCTGTGGCAGCAACTCCTCGACTACAACAACAGCGACGACGTGCGCAACCCGGAAGACCTCACGGAGGTGGCCACTCCCCCGGTGATCGAGTATTCGGACCGCGGGCGAAAGTTCAGCGAGGGCCGCATCTCTCACGACGACGTCATCGCACTGTCCCTACGGCTCGTCGCCGCGTATCCCAAGCTCATACGCATCATCACCAGCAAGTACCCCGTCATCTTCGTCGACGAGTACCAGGACACCTCACCGAAGACGATCAAGCTGCTCCTGGATCACCTGGCGGGTGCAGGCAAGGAACCCTGCGTGATCGGCCTCTTCGGCGACTCGATGCAAAAAATCTACCGAACCGGTGTCGGCGCGGTACAGCACGAGCGGCTCACACTCATCACCAAGCACCAGAACTACCGTTGCTCACGGCCGGTAGTCGACGTGCTCAACAAGATGCGGCCCGAACTTCGCCAGGAAGCTGCAGGCGAGAGACAAGAAGGCGAGGTGCACCTCTTCCTCAAAGCTGACACGCCACCCGGCCCCCTCCGCCTGGAGGCCGCCAAATCGGCCCTCGCAGGCATGGGCTGGTCACCCGAAAACTCCAAGTACCTGATGCTCACACACCGCGGCATCGCCGGAACACTGAACTACCCCAACCTGCTGGAGCAGTACCGACAGCTGGGCAGCCATGGGCCAGATGACCTGATGGCACGCACCGAGCCGTACGTCCAGTACCTCACACAGGTCGAAGCCCTCTGCGCAGCACACCGCGCGAGGGATTTCGTAGAGCTGACCAGCCTGCTGGCCCAGGGTAAGAGTCGCATCACTGCGCACGCCGATAAGCGAACCATCAGCGAGGCCATCCACGCACTCAACTCCGTTCGCATGGCAGGGACCGTCGGCGACGTCATGGACCTCATGACCGAGAGCCCCCTCCTGGCCCTACCAGGAAAGGTGCGAGAGCGCGAACGTCGAAGAACGGCAACTGACCTCGACGAACGACGCCAACGGCAAGCAGACTTCGCCAACAGACTCCGCGACGTGCCCTACAGCGAAGTCATCGCCGTCACCCAGTTCATCGACGAACTCACCCCGTTCTCGACCCAACACGGTGTCAAGGGCGACGAGTTCGAGAACGTCGTCGTCGTTATCGACGACTCCGCCTGGACCATGTACAACATCGGCAAGATGCTGGCCGGCATCGACAAACCCGACCGCACCCAACGGTCACGCAACCTCTTCTACGTCTGCTGCTCACGCGCCCGCCGCGGCCTGGCCGTGGTCTTCACCAACGACCTCCCGGACGGAGCGGAAACGACAGCTCGCAACTGGTTCGCTTCGGGCACTATCCATCCGTGAGCCGTACCCGGGCCAGAACCGTCTCTGATGTTGAGGGCGGCTGGCACACGTTGCAGCATGCCGCTGGCGTCAAGGCGCAGTTGAACTGCGCGGGCCAGGCCCGGGTCACCGCCAAGGAAGCGGGAGACAGCCTTCTCTGGCGTCGGATAACCTCTCCTTATCCGACGTCAGAGAACGGCCGTGGCGACCCGTCAGGCGGGCGTCGCGAGCAAGGGGAGACACCGGCGCCGTGAGCACGCATCCCGACCTGCCGAACACTCTGGTCCACTTCACGGGCCGCCCCCGGGCCGAGAAGGACGAAATTCCGGACTTCGCCCAGGGCAGCGCCGAGGAAAGGCTGGTCAACATCCTGCACAGCGGTGTACTGCGCGGGAACTCGACCTTCTGGACCGACGCCCCGGTGATCTGCTTCAGCGAGGTCACCGAGGAAGCTCGCCGGGCGATGCTGCGCGAGGGCGTCCGCCGGGGGCCCTATCCGCCGTGGGGCCTCGTGCTCGACCGCGAACGCCTCATCGCCGCCGGTGCCCGGCCCGCGCTCTATGTCTCGCGCACCGAGCTCGACCGGATGAAGGAGGAACTGCCGCGGCGCACGTACAACCGCTGCGTGGTGTACGAGCCGGACCCGGCCAAGGGGCGGTCGGACTGGCTGTTCGAACGGGAGTGGCGGCTGTGTTACGGCCCGGCGCAGAGGGCCGCGCTGGACATCACCCCCGAACTCGTGGCGGGCGTCATCGTCGGCCGCAAGGGCTGGATGCCTCCACCCCGGCAATCTGCGGTCAATGCCGTATCCCAGCTCACCACCATGCTGGAAGACATCCCGTCCATGGTGAAGTCCTTGCGCGAGAACATGCCTGCCGGGGCGTCGATCGGCAGGATCAGCGTGAGCGCGGGCTCGTGGACGACGAAGTTCGCCGGGGCGGCCGACCGTCTGGCCCGCTGGTACTGGGACGGCGACACCCTCGTCGAAGACGGCTTCTTCGACATACAGGACCAGCAGATGAGGCACTCCGCGTACGGCGAACCGCCCGCCTTCGAGGTCGGCTTCAGCTTCGGCGTCTCCGAGAAGCCAGAGCAGTGACCGCGTGGCCGGCCGGCCGCCCCGGGCACCCGTCGGGAGAGGCCGCTGCGCCTCTCGTTCGATCCGACCCTGAGCGACCTGCCCTCATCGTCCGGTGGGCGGAGCGCCACGGGGTGGAGACCGCCCGGCGTCTCGCGGACGCGGAGACCTTCGCCGACGAGGTCCAGCGGCGGCTGCGACCCGCGAACACGACGGACACGTACGCGAAGGCGTGGCGTGTCTGGGAGCGGTTCTGCGCGGCGCAGAGCTTCCCGGAACTGGAGGCGACGCGCGGCGCCCTTGTGGCGTTCGTGGTGTGGATGCTGGACCGGGGCCAGGCGAACGGGAAGGGCTACGCCGCTTCGTCGGCCGGGACGATTCTCGCCGGAGCCGTCGTAGAGCTCCGCCGCCATGGCGCGGAGGTGGGCCGAGACGACCAGGCGCAGGCCCGGACGGCACTGGAGGCTGCGGCCGTCGAACTACTCAAGGCCGGGGAGCGGCGCGGCCGCGGCCAGGCGGCGGCGGCCGGTGTGCCCGATCTGTACCGCGTGGTGCGGGCCTGCCCCGACACCCTCGCCGGGGCCCGGGACAAGGCGCTCGTCCTGACCGGCTTCCACTACGCCTCACGCGCCCAGGACCCGGCCAGCCTCCTCGCCGGGGACGTCGCCCTGACACCCCGCGGCCTGGTCGTATCGGTGCTCACCGGCAAGACCAAGCACTCCGTCCGTGACGCGAAGATCAACTATCAGAGCGACCCGGAGATCTGCCCCGTGGAGGCGTGGAAGGCATACCGGGCCCGCCTCGCTACTGAGGCTGAGCCGCGCTGGTCGGAGCCGTCCGCGCCCGCGTTCGTCGGCGTCGACCGGCACGGCAACGTCACGGGCGGCATGGTCCCAGACTCGGTCACCCGGGCCGTGAAGCGGATCAGCGTCCGTGCCGGAATCGCGATCGCCTGGACCGGCCACAGCCTCCGCATTGGCCTGGCCACGACCGGCCGCAAGAACGGCAAGGACGCCGTGGTGATCGCCGACCAGGGCGGATGGGCCCGGCACTCCCGGTCCATGACCGGCTACTTCCAGCGGGTCGACGGGTGGGAGGACAACGCCACCGCCGGCCTCACCTGACCTTCCCTCACCCGACCGAATCACCACGGCGTCCAGGGCTACGACGACATGACCGGAGCCGGGGACTGCGGTCGTGTCACCGGAGGGTCGCGACGTCGGAAACCCTGGGCGCGCCAGCGGGCCTCGCTGACAGGATCACCGCATGCTCATCACACCTCGCCCCGGCGCAGACCGGAGAAACATCCGGCAGACCCTCAGCGGCGTCCACACCGCGGCGAAGAACCTGCAGCGGCCGTACGACAGCGCCTTCGAGGGGCTGCTGACGTATCTGGAGTGGGCTACGGAGTCCGCGCGGATGCTGCGCTCCCAGATCAGCAACCGGGACCTGGACCAGCTTGTGTTCACCGACCGCTACCAGGCGCTGCTGGGCAGCTGCGGCACGCTCGCCGGGACCGCACAGCAGCGCCTCGTGAACGGCCTGGTGCAACTTGAGGTCACCGAACGGATCGAGGCGTTCGAGGCGGCCGTGGACGCGCTGGATACGCAGATCGGCCGGTGGAGCCAGCGCGAGGTGTTCGTCGTGGCCGACTCCAGCTTCTACATCCAGAACGAGGTCAAGCTGGCCGACGTCGACCTGCACGAGGTACTCGACGTGCCGCGCTGGCAGTTCGTGCGCCTACTGTTCCCGATCGTCGTGGTCGACGAGCTGGACGACCTCAAGGACGCCAGCAAGCATCGGGCCCGCTGGCGTGCCGCCCACACACTCGGCCTCCTCGACGGGGTCCTCAACGGCCACACCCACGGGGTCCTGCATGAGGGTGAGCACACCGTTTCGGACGGCGAGACGCGCGGCAGGGTCAACGTGGAGATCGTCCTCGATCCCCCCGGCCACGCGCGCCTGGACCGCCCCGATGTCGAGATCATCGACCGGACAGTGGCCATCCAGGGCCTGGCCGGTGGCCGCGACGTTCGACTGCTGACGTGCGATACGAGCCAGCACACCCGCGGCCGGGCCGCCGGACTGCAGGTGACCAAGGTGGCGACGAAGGACCCCGGGGACGAGCCGGACTGGTCGGCCCCGGACAGGGCTGGCACGGGCGTACGCGCACAACGGCGCGCCCGGCAGGCCGAGGCCAAGACTCCGACGGCCAGTTGAGGATCGAGCACCCAGGGAGCCGCCGGGCGGCTCGCTCCGTACGATGCGGGAGGTTGAGCCTCGGCCCCGTGCCCTTCCGTCCTTGCTTCTGACAGATTCCGCGAACCGCTCCCCCGCCGGGTCCGTATCGGCCCCTTTTGGGGCCTGGCGCAGTACTCCGGTGCTGGGGCAGTCCAGTCGACAGGCGCAGTTCCGTCCCAAAGCGAGGGACCGGACTGCTGCGGCGCAGGGTGAGCGCGACGAGGGGCGAATTCGATCTTGCACAATGCCGCGCGGCGGCAGAACAAACGGCACACGGCCCGCCCTGGCCGCGATCGGCGCAGGGTGCCCGCGCAGGACGAACCTTCGCTATGGCGTAGCGAGCCCCACCAGCGAGCGAACAAACTTTCGGGGCGCATGCATTTATGCATATGCGCCTGACGCGCTTCGACGCTTCGGCACCACTCTCTTCAGCGATTACACCGCTACGCGGGAACCGGAGACTGTGGAGGTGCATCCATTTGCATACACGGAAGAAAGGGTGCATTCAGCGTGCCAGAACCAGATCCGTCGGCAAGAAGCAAAAAAGTGAAGCCATGGGGCGTGGCAGTACTCAGCGCCATCTCAGTGGGCCTGCCGACTATTCCCGCATTCGCAGAGAATACTGTGGGTCCTTTTTATGTAGCAACATGTGCCGCATGTGCGGGGGCAGCTTCATTTCTCACGCTACGTACCAGTAAGTCGAAGTCGGAGATTGAGCGGTCGGCGGTTTTCGAGGCCGCAATGGGGCCTCTGTCCAAGAGGATCGGAAAAATTTTGGAGAAGCCTCAAGAATTCGAACAGGAGCGGGATGGTGCGCTGACGCGCCTGGTCGAGGCAGCAGGTGAGATCGCGCATCCGCGCGCACTGAGTGCCCTGTACTGGCTGTCCGAGGACGGCACCAGTCTCGAGCTGGGTATCGTCAACCAGCCGGCCAAGGACGCGGGAATGCCGGATTCCTTCGGGAATACCAACAAGGGTCGGTTCCTGCTGACCATCGCGCAGTCCACCGGAGAGGCAGCCGGGGACACCGTCAGCGGACGCTACGTACAGGATTATGCGAAGGATCCCGACCACCGACGCATCTACATGACGGACGACTGCAAAACAGCATTGTTCAAACCCGTCCGCACCGGATCCACCTCACATGGCCTTCTGGTGCTACAGGCACAGAAGAGCGGACACATTCCCCACGGCCTCGAAGATGACGAACGCCTCAATTCGATCGTGAACTTGATCGGATTTATGCGGCAGCTCCAGGCTCCAGTAACTCCTCGAAGGAATGTTCCAGACCAGCCCGGAGATCCCGTGGTGCAAACGTAAAACGTTACTCCTGCCTAGCCGGGATCCGGGCGCGTTTGCCACTACACGGTAGCGGACACACCTACTCTATGTAGAAATGTCCAGGCTTCAATTGCACAGCACTCGGGGGTCTCATGAATCAGGTCAGGAATACTACGGTCCGGTTCGGCACTGGCTGGGTAGAAGGAGACGTGGCGAGCGCCGACTACTTCGCTCGTGCCCGGAGGGAGGCTGCCCAGCGTGCCCTGGGAGGCCAACTCCTGCGCAAATTCGGCGAGTCGCTCGGCCGACTCCTGACCCGGGCCCGCCACCGCTCCGGATAGCAGCCGTCACGAAACGGCCAACGCACCGCGAAGGGCGTGCTGGCTTCGGTTGGGGCAAACCGTGCGAGGTCGCTCCAACCGAAGGCCCGCAAGAGCGGGTCAGGAGTAGTCGCCGCGCCCGGCCCGGCGCAGGATGTCGCGTTCCCGGCCGGTCTGGGTGTCGAGTGAGTCCTCGTGGTCGATGACGATGGTGTCGCCGGCCGGTCGGGCTCGTACCTGGGCTCCGTAGGCGTCGGTCGCCTTCACCAGGAGGGCGTCCTGGTGGGCGGCGGGCCAGCTTTGGATCAGGTAGGACTCCACGATGTCGTCGGTGGTGTCGTCGACAGCCGTGTCCCTGCCGAGCGCGTGGACTCGTAGTCGGTACCGGCCCGGGCCCTGAGACGCCAGAGAAGGCAGATCAGCGAGGTCTTCCATCATGGGTGTGACCAGCACTTCCCCGGAGGGGGAATGGCATGGCATCTCAGCGATCTCTTCCCAGCCCGCAATGGGGCCGGGCTGCTGGGAGTACAACTCGACCGTGACACGGACGTTGCCGGTATGGATCCCGGTTGCCACCTCGATGGCGCCGCCGACAGCGGATACGAGCCCGTTCTGGGTTGCGTCGAGGTCGTCGGCCACGGGCCCTTGCGGGTCCGTGATCTGGAAGAGGTGGTACTCAGCGCGTACCAGGGCTGTCGCTCGGGCCGGCTCATCGTTCACGGGGTCTTGTCTTCCGGTCTCGTCCGCCTGGGGTCTACCTGATCCATACCAGGAACCGGTCTCCGTCGAGGACGCGGCTGTAGGTGTAGAAGCCGTTGAGCGCCCTGCCCGCATCCGTGTTCTGCGTGGCGTTGATCATCCGGCGGCTGAACGGGCCGCCGCTGTACCGGGCGCCCTGCCACGTGCTGGCGAAGGGATACTCGTCGCACGCAGACCATCACCCGCGGTGGCGGTCGCGCACCAGGGCGGACGCGGAACTCTGAGCCGTGAGCCCGTCCAACTCACCATCCAGAAGCTTCCGCTGGTCTCCGCTGCCTACCGACTACCAGACCCCCGGCGCCTCACAGCCTAAAAGCACACAGACAAGAGGCCGCGCGGAGCACAGTCCCTCCCCCCCGTTACCGTCTTCGTGGTTCCGCAATGGGGCCTCCGGCCTTCGGGTCCGGCATGACTTCCCCCTCCTGTTGTTGATGATCTGGGGGGTGGTGCACCGGGTCTGGAGGCATCGACGGACCGCTGATGAGGGGCTTGAGCACCGGCTTCACCCGAGCCGGATGAGCTCTCCGTAACGTGGATGTGGCAGCTCGGTGCCCTGGCAAGGCCGGACGAAAGCATGATGGAGGGGCCCTGCACGTGATCGACACCGGCAACATCGACGTCTTCCTCGGCCTGGACGTCGGCAAGGGCGAACACCACGCCACCGCCGTCACCCCGGCCGGGAAGAAAGCGTTCGACAAGCGCCTGCCCAATACCGAACCCAAGCTCCGCGAACTGTTCGCCAAACTCCAGGCCAAGCACGGAACGGTGCTGGTCGTGGTCGACCAGCCGGCCTCGATCGGCGCCTTACCACTGGCAGTCGCGAGGGACATGGGCTGCCCGGTCGCCTACCTGCCCGGCCTGACGATGCGGAGGATCGCCGACCTCTACCCGGGCGAGGCGAAGACCGACGCGAGGGATGCGTTCATCATCGCCGACGCGGCCCGCGCAATGCCCCACACACTGCGGGTGATCGACGGGGAGGACGAGACGATCGCCGAGCTGGAGATGATCGTCGGCTTCGACGACGACCTGGCCGGCGAGGCCACCAGGGTCGCGAACCGGCTGCACGGCCTGCTGACCCAGATCCATCCCTCGCTGGAACGGGTCCTGGGACCGCGGTTGCAACACCCGGCCGTCCTCACGCTGCTGGAACGGTTCGGGTCACCGGCCCAGATACGCAAGGCGGGCCGTCGGCGACTGGTCACGCTGCTGCGGCCGAAGGCCCCGCGGATGGCCGAGCGGCTGGTCGAGGAGATCTTCGCCGCCCTGGACGAGCAGACCGTGACCGTTCCGGGGACCGAGGCGGCCGCGCTGATCGTCCCAAGCCTCGCGACTTCGCTGACGGCCGTGCTTGACCAACGGAAGCTGCTGGCAGGGCGGATCGAGGAACTCCTGGCGGACCACCCTCTTTCCAAGGTCCTGACGTCGATGCCGGGGATCGGCGTCAGGACCGGAGCCCGCATCCTGATCGAGGTCGGCGACGGCAGCACCTTCCCGACCGCCGGCCACCTCGCCGCCTACGCCGGACTCGCCCCCACGACCCGCAGCTCGGGCTCCTCGATCCGCGGAGAACAGCCCTCCCGGAGAGGAAACAAACAGCTCAAACGGGCTTTCTTCCTCTCCGCGTTCGCCGCTCTGGGCGATCCGACATCGCGGGCCTACTACGACAAGAAGATCGCCCAGGGCAGGGCAAGCACCACACCCAGGCCCTGCTCTGCCTCGCCAGACGCCGGGCCGACGTCCTCTTCGCCATGCTCCGCGACGGGACCTTCTACGAGCCCCCAGCTGCGGCCGGGTGAGAGTCCAACCCCTCGATCAGTCCTCCGGCCGAAGCCGCTGACGAGCGGCCTCAAGCCGCTGCTCATAGTCAGGCGCGAACAGCTCAGGAAGCGCCTTGTCCAGTGTTCCGGCGATCCGATGGATCGGCGCCCAGACCGCCGGATCGTCGACAACACGGCTGAGGTCCGTCATCTGGAGCCTCTCCAGCCAGTGCGACAACACCACTGCCTCGTCACTCGTGAGCTTGATCGTGACCTGGCTATCACTCATGCACACCCCTACGGCTCAGCCCGCCCTCGACCGCACGAACCTACTGGCCTTGGACCTTGACCAAACACATAGGGGCACCCCCCCGCCCCCGCAGACCGCAGACCGCAGACCGCAGACCGCAGACCGCAGACCGCAGACCGCAGAATGGCGCAGCACCACCCCGACCCCGCGCCGCGAAGAGGGAGCAGGGCGCGCACCAAGGCCACAGCCGCTGCGCACGGCGCGCGGACGCAGCAGCGAGCGCGGGAGCCAGACGGGTTTCAGCTGCGCGAACCAGTCACGGGTTGACACACTGCTGACCTGGCAGGGACACCATGTCCGAAACGGGCTTCTTTCAGTTGACGGGGGTGGAGGGGTGGCAGAGATCGGATTGGCAGCAGCGATTGAGGAACTGCGGCAGGAGCTGTACACCGCGCAGGACGCCGCTGCGGGACAGCAGTTCGCCTTTGAGATCGAGGAGGCACAGCTCGAGCTGCTGCTGGAGCTGCGTCAGGAGCGCCGCGGCGAGGGGAAGCTGACGTTCGGAGTGGCCACCGTCGGCGCCGGCGGGACGACGGCCGCGGCGCGCACGCACAAGCTGACCCTACGGCTGAAAGTCAGGGACCGCGCCACCGGCGGCAGACACGCCGAGGTCGACGGGCAGGAGAACGGGTCCTGGGAGGAGGACTGAGATGGACCCGCGTCGACTCGCCGACATCCGCGCCGGTGACGCCCGGCAGCGCCGTACCCGCGGATCCGGATACTTGATCGGTCCGCGGTTAGTGCTGACCGCACGGCACGTTGTCGTCAAAAGGAAGACCGGCAGGAGCTGGACGAGGATCGCCGTCCGCGTCGGCCATCCCGATGCCCACCACGGCCCGATCGCGCAGCGCCGGGCTACCGTGTGCTGGACCCATCCCGACGGCGAGGACGTCGCACTCCTGGAGCTGGACAAGCCTGTCCAAGTGCCGGGGAGGGTCCGCTGGGGCCGTCCCGTGGGGACCACGGCCCTCCCCTACACCGGCCTCGGGTTTCCCTTACACACCGCGGGCGCCGACGGGGCGCGGGGCATCGAGCAGTTGCGCGGCATGCTGCCGCCGCTGGCCAGCGGCGGCCCTGGCGGAGGGCTCTACGTCCTGGACCAGGAGGCGGCGCCACGGCTGCGCAGCGACGGCCTGCGTGCGTGGGGCGGTGTATCCGGGGCCGCTGTCTTCTGCCAGGACCTGCTGGTCGGCGTGGCCATATGGGACGACGAGGAGCACGAAAACCGCCGTCTGCACGCGATACCGGCCCACGTCTTCGCCACCGAACCCGCCTTCACCGCGCACGTCACGACACCCGGCGGACCCGTACCGGAACTGACACCTGTCGACGCCCAACCACTGCCAGACGAACCTCTCGAGCTGCGGATCGACGCGATCGACCCGTTGACCGACCTGGACGTGCACCAACCGATCGACATACAAGGGAGCTGGTGGAGCCCGAGCCTGCCCAAACTGCCTATCTATGTTGAACGGCCCCACGACGCCAAGCTGCGGCAGATAACGAAGGCAGCAGCGGATGGGAAAAGCCGTCTGCTGGTATTGGTAGGCGGATCGTCAACTGGCAAAACTCGTGCCTGCTGGGAAGCGATTCAAGCCCTGCCGGACCACTGGCGGCTGTGGCTCTACGAGCCCAGCCCCTCCGAAGCCGCGCTCGAAACCCTGGACCGTATCCGACCGCACACCGTGGTGTGGCTGGACGAAATCCAGCGGCACCTCATCACCCCTGGGAGCCCAGACGGCGAAGACCGTGCTGCTGGCCTGCGTAATCTCCTCAATGCCCCTGGCCGAGCCCCCGTCCTCATCCTCGGCACCGTCTGGCCCAAGAACTGGGACCGCCTGACCACGCAGCCCGCCGACGGCGCTGAAGACCCCCACTCCGCAGCACGGATGCTCCTCACCGGCCACGACCTCATCGTCCCGGAGACCTTCACCGACGTTGACCTGGCCAACCTGGAGACGGCAACCGAGCATGATCCGAGACTCGCCTACGCCGCAGAGCACGCGGAGCAGGGCCACATCACTCAATTCCTCGCCGGGGCCCCAGCCCTCCTTGAGTGCTACCACACCGCTCGGCACGAAGTGCGGGCACTCATTGAAGCAGCTATGGATGCCCGCCTTGTCGGTCACAGCCCCGCTCTACCCGTGAGCCTTCTGGAAACTGCCGCCGAGGGATACCTCACCGAAATCCAATGGGATCTGCTCCCGGAAGACTGGCTTCGAACGGCCCTGCACGAGACGGGGCGCCCCATTCACGGGATCCGTGGACCCCTCAGTCCAATCCGTTCTCGCCGCGGTCGCCCTAGTTACGACGAGCCCCACTACCTCTTGTCTGATGTCCTCGAGCAGCACGCACTGACCACCAGACAACACAGACGAGTCCCTGAGTCCGTATGGCAAGCACTGGTCGACCACGCTCAACCAAACGACCAGTACCGCATGGCGACCGAGCTCCACATGCGAATGAGGCACCACGATGCCTGGCTCCTGTGCGCTGCAGCGGCAGAGGCCGGTATCGCGCCCCCGCTAATGGCGGCACACATGGCGCGGGACGCGCGCCTGACTGACGAGGCCCTCGTCTGGTACGAGCGCGCCGCCGACGCCGGAGACACCGACGCACTGTGGGAGGCAGCCCACGTACTCGAAGTCCGGGGCCGAAGCAGCGAAGCACTCGTCTGGTACGAGCGCGCCGCCGAAGACACAATTCCCCCACAACCGGTTGTGCACGTGATCGACGAGCGGCACTTCGCAGTCGTCAATCCAAGTCCGATGCTGATGGCGAGAGCTGAAGCGTTGCAGCGCGTGGGCCTGGTCGACGAGGCCCTCGTCTGGTACGAGCGCGCCGCCGACGCCGGAGACACCGACGCACTGTGGGAGGCCACATTGATGATGTGGGCCGCGGGCCGTACCGAGCAAGCCCTGACTCTGTATCAGCATGCCGTCGAATCCGGCGATCTTGACCTCTGGTCGCGAGCCAAGATGCTGCGCGACGCAGGCATGATCGACCAAGCGCGGGAGCTGTACCAGCACGCCGCCGACTCCGGCGACAATCGTGACGTCTGGTCGCGAGCCGCGATGCTGCGAGACGCAGGCATGATCGATCAGGCACTCGACTGGTACCGGCGCGCCGCCGACTCCGGCGAGACGCTCGCCCTGTGGGACGCCGCCGCGATGCTGCGGAACGCTGGCCTGATCGATCAGGCACTCGACTGGTACCGGCGCGCCGCCGACAAGGGCGACTCCAGCGCCTTGCTCGCGGCAGCCAACATGATGCGGAAAGCAGGTCTAACCAGCGATGCTCAAGCCTTACAGCAGCAGGCTGCCGAGCGTGGCTGCATATTGCCGGCGCGCCGCCGAGTACGGCGAGTGGAAGGTAAGCATCGGCCGTACCGAGCTCCGGATGCCGAGGAGGAGTGAAGAATTCAAACAACGTCTCTGGCGAACCGGTAGCGGTCGGTGGCCGCCATGGTGAGCGTCTCGCCTTCCAGCGTCCACGTGAGAGCGCGGAGCGCTCGGCCGGATGGCCGCGGAGCGGGCGTCCGGCACGCAGCAAGCGGCGAGGCCTGCGAAGCGGGTCCGCCCCGGGCCTTCGGCGACCGCCACGCCGTGGCCCGCCTCCGTCAAGAAGGTGCTGTGCCCTGCTCCGTCACCCGCGCCGGTGACAGGACGGTCGGGACATTGACCGCGGAGCGGATAGGCTCCGGGATCCGCGAAGCGAGCGGCAGTTGGCGGATCGTCACGGGCCCCGCGGCACGGACTTCAGACTGAACGCATGGACAACTGGGACGGTTCCGATCCGCCGGACTGGCAGCTGTACGCCGTTGGCTGACTGGGCTGCTCTCTCAAGATGCGTCCCTTAGCTTGTTCTTTATCTAGCAGTGTCGAAATGCGCCTCGAACTAGGTCGCTCACCTGGGCATTTGCCAGACATGGCAACAGCCTTCGCTTGATCCTTTGCTCCGTCACAGAGATACGGGATCAACCGAAGGCTGTTGTCATGAGTCTGCTGCATCGCCGTGTTCGGCGGGAAGCGTTCGTGGAAGCGTCATGCTTCCGGGCCGACTTCTACGAGTGTTTGACCGCGCGGGGCGATGAACTGTTCGAACTGACCGACGCGGTGCTGTGTGTCGATGGGCCGGTCCTCTCGCCGGTGGACCTGACGCTGGTGCCTGAGCATCGCCGTGGGCACGGAGCGATGTACGGAGCCCTCAACCGCGGCCGCATCGATGTTGAGCGGCTGCGAACTGTGCTGGCCGGGCTGCGGTTACCCCGGTTCGAAGCGAGGCGTCTGGTGCTGGCGGTCGATGTGTCGCCCTGGCTGCGGTCGGACGCGCCATGCTCGGCGGAGAGGCTGTTCTGCCACGTCTATGGGCGGGCCAAGTCGGCGTCACAGTTCATCCCGGGCTGGCCGTACTCCTTCGTCGCCGTCCTGGAACCCGGGGCCACGTCATGGACCGCGATCCTGGACGTGGTCCGGCTCGGCCCCGCCGATGATGCGACCGCAGTCACCGCCGCCCAGCTGAGAGCCGTGGTCGAGCGGCTCGTCGCGGCAGGCCAGTGGCAGACCGGAGACCCGGACATCACGATCGTCATGGACGCCGGCTACGACGTCACCCGTCTGGCCTGGGTGCTGCGGGACCTGCCCGTCGAGCTGGTCGGCCGGATCCGCAGTGACCGGGTGATGCGCCTGCCGAAACCGCCCCGTGTCTATGCCCCCAGGGGCGGGCGCCCGCCCAAGCACGGGCCCGAATTCCGCTTCGCCCAGCCCGAGACCTGGCCCGAACCGGCCGTCGTGACGGCCACCGACACCATCAACTACGGCAAGGCGGAGGCCCAGGCCTGGGATCGGGTCCACCCACGGCTGACTCACCGTTCGGCCTGGCTGGAGCACGACGGTGAACTCCCCGTCGTTGAGGGCACCCTGGTCCGCCTCAAGGTCGAGCACCTCTCCAAGGACCGCCAGGCTCCGCCGGTGTGGTTGTGGTCCTCGAAGACAGGCGCCGTCCCGCAGGACGTGGACTTGTGGTGGCAGGTGTTCCTCAGGAGATTCGATCTGGAGCACACATTCAGGTTCGGAAAGCAGACACTCGGCTGGACCACCCCGAAGATCCGTACTCCCCAAGCCGCGGACCGCTGGACCTGGCTCCTGGTCGTCGCCCACACCCAGCTCCGCCTCGCCCGGCCCCTCGCCATCGAACTTCGCCGGCCCTGGGAAAAACCGGCCAAGCCCGAACACCTCACCCCAGCCCGGGTCCGCCGGGGGTTCAGGAACATCCGCGCACGCCTGCACTGCCCCGCCCAGGTTCCTCAACCAACCGGAACCGGACCCGAACGCCCTCCCGGCTCGAAAAACCGGCGGCCCGCCACCCGCTACGACGTCGGCAAGACCGCCAAACGTCCCGAGACCCTCAAGGCCATCGGCAAACCTGGAAGATCTTGGTAGATAAAGAACAAGATTAGAAGCTGTTGTCTTTCCGGGCTTGAGGACGGCGCTTTCGCTGGTCGGGCATAGGGTGGACGATCCTGTGGGAGTGGTGGTCTGTCGTGTCGCCGCTGCTGTGGGAGGTCATGGATGCCGTCGGTCGTGGGGCTGCTGGAACAGCGCGAGCTCGTCGCTCGCCGTCGCGTGGACGAGCTGCGGGAGCATCCCGCACCGTCGCTGTCAGCCCTTGCCGCCGGCCTCCGACCAGAGGCCTTCACCACCCTCCCCTGGCGGCACGGCTCACGAGGGGAGTTACGCTCCCGCTTTGGCGCCGTGCGTGTCCGGCCCGCCGGCAAAGCAGTCGAGCGTCCGATCCGGAACGCTGCCTCAGCCGAACAGGGCTGGTGGGACGGGATGCTGCCCGATTGCTGGCTGCTGATTGAGTGGCCCACCGAATCGCAGGCGCCTACCGATTACTGGCTGTCCAACCTGCCCGCAGACACTCCGATCGCCAACCTGGTCCGTCTGGCCAAGGTCCGCTGGCGAATCGAGCACGATTATCGCGAACTCAAACACGGCCTGGGCCTGGACCACTTCGAAGGCCGTTCCTGGATCGGCTGGCACCACCACGTCACCCTCGTGACCGCCGCCCACGCCTTCCTCACCGAACAACGCCTGGCCCCAAAAGTGCCCGCACCGGTACCACCCTCTACCAAGTCCTCGACACCCTCCAGGACGTCCTGAGGTGCTGGACCTGTATCTGCGCCACCTGCCACCAACGCTTGCCCAGCAGGACACACCTGACATGCAGACACTCCTACTCACACTTCAAGATCGCTTCGGTTCGTACGGGCTCCAAATCGTCCACGCCACGGGAGTCACCTCGCAGTGACGTTGGTCCGCTCGACGGGTCGGACGATCGATTCGGACGCGGTCGAGCACGGAGTGAACCGGGAAACGCTAGCGAGTCCTGCCCTGCCACAGGGAACTGCACCAAATATTCCCCTATCCCCCATAGCAGGAAGTGCACATTACATCCCTGATACGGTAGGTTTGCGCAGTGGCCGATGACTTGGGCAAGGCGGATCCGTGGCGGAGGGTATCCGGCCCTCAGCAGACAACTCTGCTAGCCACCATCTCGCGCTATTCCCTCTGGCACTGGATCAGGCAGCCCTATCAACTCGGCAGGCCGGCAAAGCACGCCGGGAGCGCGGGGTCCAAGCTGCTTCTGAGCGCACGTTCCGCGGTGTACGACAGCGTCATCAACCACTTTCTTAATGGCTACGCCGAGTTGGCTGACTGCCGGTTGCGGCCTGAGACGGGGCCGCTCGTCATCCTGCTCTACCGGCTCATGGCCGCCTTCGACGATGAGTACGAGTGCCGAGTTCGCGAGGGTGGGTCGATGGAGTTCGGCGCTATTCTCAAGTCCGCACCCGTGCAGATGCACATGGATGCTCTCTCCAGATTTCTGGCAGACCACCCGGAGCGTCATGCCATCCGCGATTTCCTTGAGGGCTATGCGGCCGACAACTACAAACGCTACCTCGCGCTGACGAGATCCAGTGGGACGGCTGGGAACATCTCGCATCTAATCGAAATGGTCGAACTGGACTCCGGCGGCTTCCTGGTCTGCACCGCGCATGTGATCGGCATCTTCAACAGGCATGCCCCAACGGCCGATATCATTGCAGAGTTCGCCCATCTGGGCGTAGTGGGAAAGCTCGCTGACGACATGGTGGACGTGTGGTCGGATTACCGCGAAGACGTCGCGAATATCCTGTCTGGTGTGTGCCGCGAGTACCCGGAGGAGTACCGGGTACTCGCGGCACACGCAGAAGCTGCACCTCGGGTTGGCTACCGATGGTGGCGGGCCCGCTGCCCCCGCTCGTTCGCTTTGTTTACAGAGATCCTCGCCACCCATCGCTCGGCACTATCTGCGCGTTCACTGGGCGTCGCGGGTGACCTGATGCTGCTTCCAGCTGCCTGGGGAGGGCCCGCGACACGACCGGCGGCGACCGAGCGTGGGCCAGGACCGTCTTGAAGACCTGGCGGATCTTGCGAAACATCTTTCCAGGACCTGTCATCAGAACCGTCTATGGCCCTGATGCGGAGGGGCTGGAAAACGTACCCTCCGAGGGTGCTGCCGTTATCGTGAGCAACCACCTTTCGTATGCTGACCCAGGATTTCTGCAACTCGCCGTCAACCGACAGCTGGTCTTCGTGACCAATGTCCGACTCTTTCGCCGACGCGGCCTGTCAGGGCACCTGATGCGAAAATTCATGAACGCCTGCGAGGCGGTACCCGTGGATCCCACGGGCGGATCAGCGGTGGATTCCCTTGTGAACGCGGCGCGCACCTCCTTGACCGCTGACCAACTCTTCTGCCTGTACCCAGAGGGTGGGATCTCGCGAGACGGGCGACTCCACAAAGGCAAGACGGGAGTTGGCAGGGTCGTCTTGGCCACCGGCGCAACCGTCGTACCAGTAGCAATACTCAACACAGACCTGATCCTGCCGCCAGCGCGAAGGGCTCCAGCTCTCCAGCGGGCACGAATCCGGGTGGGTCGCCCACTTGACTTCTCCGGGTGGTCCGCATCACCCGAGGACTGGGGAACTGCGCGAGCAGTCACGGATGAAATTATGCGCGAACTCCACCGGCTATCCGGGCGCGACTACGTGGACCGCTACGTTCACTGACGTTTCTTCATCGCCTCATCGTGCCACTATCGGCAGCGGACTCTAGGATCCGGGTCGACCCCGCAAATATTGACGCAGCTCACGGCCCGCCACCAGTGGGATACAGCCTGGTGCGATTAGCACCAAAGCGACGGAACCGTTATAGGAATATCGAAAATTGGGCGTAATGCGTGGGGTGAACTCTCGGATAGGATGAGGGGCCCCAAACGTTCCGCGCGTCCACTCTGCGCCCCTTCTGACGGAAAACCTTTGCGACAGGTCGGAAATTTCTGATCTATTGAGAGTCCCTCCATGAGAATTCACGATTTCGAGGACTACACCCGCTCCCCCGGGTATGAATCAGACCTTGCGGCAGTCCGAGCGGTCTGGTCCGGCCAAGACCTGCTGGAAACCGCTGGCACGTTCGTCTTCCTCACTTACCTGACGTTGCCTGCTCTCACGGCCGTCCGGGCACCGTACGCCCGTGATGCTCTAGCCCGTTCCACACTCGACGGGGCAGCGGAGCGCGTGTTCCTGCTTCGGCTGTTGGGGTTCACCGACGAGCGAGCATGGTACGGAGGCGTCAGGAACGCAAAGGTTCGAGAGCTGGCGGGTCTAATCGCCCGGCGTCACGCGGAATTCCGCGGGATTCAGCAGGACTACCTGGACTTCATCGCCACAGTCATCGCCCTCGCACCGCTGCTCGTCCGGTTGGAGACTGACCAACCGCTCAAACCGAGTGACCTGCGGGGTTACTGGCGCTACAGCGCTGCAGCCATGGCGCTGATGAGGGCCCGGTTGGGCAGCAAGCGCGAGGCTGAGCATAAATGCCGAGCCTTCGTTGATGAGAATGCCGGGCTCTCCCCAGATGGGGCGGTGATGCTCGCGGCGTTCGCTGCGCGGCATCCCCGACACTTCGCTGCGGCAGTGCCAGCACTGTTTCCGAGATCACGTTCCGTTGTCTTTACCGCGCTGGGAGAAGCCAATGACCGAGTCCCTGAGGGCCCGCTACGCTGAGCAGCTCTTCGAGATCGACCGGCTTGTCGACGAGGAACTGGCGTGCTGGCCCTGGCAAGACGTGCCCGAGATGGAGCAGCTGGTCCGTGGACAGCTCAGCCGGAGGGGCAAGCGACTTCGCCCGCTGCTGATGTTCACACTGGCTGATCTGCTGGGCGGTGATCCTTGGCGGGTAGTCCCTGGCGCTACCGGGGTGGAGCTCTACCACCTGGCCTCTCTCATCCTCGATGACGTTCAGGACAACTCCGCCGTTCGACGAGGGATGCCGGCCGTTCACACGACGTCAGGGGTCAGCACCGCGCTCAACGCAGCAGGGTTGATTCGGGCTCTTTCCTTCCAGCCGCTACATCGTTCGACGACGTTGGAGCCTCTCGAAAAGCTCCGCATCCATGAGCGCGTCGGCACAGCCACGATGCACCTTTATCTGGGCCAGACCATCGACATCGGCTGGCACGACGGCTGGTACTCCACGATCAACGACTACCCATACGGACAAATGACGGCATGGAAGACAGGTGCCATGTTTGGCTGTGCGGCCTGGATCGCAGCCTTCGTCTCCGGCGCGCCAGAGACCCTCGTGAGGTCAGCGGATCAGTTCGGGACCAAGGCGGGAGCGCTCTACCAGCTCGTGGACGACTATCTGGACATCTTCGGCCCTGACGGCGCACTACTCCGTCCGGCCCTAGAAGACTTGCGCGGCGGGAAGCCGACCTGGCCACTGATCACCTTGTGTCGCGTGCTAGCGGCCCAGGGCGAGCGGGGAACGGCCGACTTGGTCGTGCAGCGGCTATGCGCAGCGGATGCCCAGGAGGCTGACTGGAACTGGCTGCTTGAGCTGGCCGGGGATCTTGGCATCGCGGAGATCCTCCGGAAAGAGCTGGACTGGCGGGCCCAACAGCTAGCCCTACAGGCCCAGGACCTCGCTTCAGGCCATGGTGGTAGCACTGCAGAGATCGAGTTGCTGATCGCAATCCTCTTGCGGTCAGCAACGTCCGTGACATCAGCGTGTGGGGGGTGAGGGGGGTGTGGACCGGTGCTTCAAGCTTGCGTCTCGCCGCACAGTCTGGTCCCTTCTTGTCGCACTTCGCGTGCCACCTTGCCGCGCGGCCCTACCGTCGTAGTCTCGGTGACGGCAGCGGGGCCCAGGCGCGTGTTCGCGTCGCGGTGTATGACGCTTTGATGAACCTGCTGCTCGACGGCTACGCCGAACTGACCGCTGAACCGGTCCGGGAGGAGACCGGACAGCTGATCATCCACCTCAACCGGCTTATCGGCGCGTTCGACGACGAATACGAGGAGAGGCTCGGTGACGGGCGCTCCCTCGGGCTGGGGGATGTCTTCGCGGGGAAACTTGTGCAAAGGCGTCTGCTAGCACTAGCCGACTTTCTGCGGCCCCATCCGGAGCAGCGTGCGATCCAAGAGTTCCTGGCGGACCGGCTTTCGGGTTCCTACGACCGTTATGTGGAGCTCACCCAAAACGAGCCGGACTTCGACCGGCTTTTCGAAAGTGTGGTCCTGGACTCCGGTGGCCTCGGGGAGTGCCTCGCCCACGTGGTCGGCCTGTTCAACGGCGTCAAGCCTGATCCTGAGGCGGTCGTGCAGTTCTCAAGTGTCGGGATCGTCGGGAAGCTCGCCGATGATGTGATCGACTTCTGGGACGACCTTGCGAAGGGGCGGACCAACGTGGTGGTTGGCCTCGTCAAGCGACATCCCGCCGAACGCGAAAAGGTCCTGCAGACGGCCAGCCCGACGTCCCGCGCACGCTTGGGCTGGTGGCGGCGGAACTGCCCAGACTCCTTCGGCGAGTTGGTTCACCTGATCGAGGAACACCAAGCGCGGCTGAACGCTCCGAGCCTGCGTCTGGCTGCGGACCTGATGCTCGTGCCCGCGCGCCGAGGCAGTCTCCCGCTGCGCTCGACCCCAGTCGGCCTGAGGCTCTGACATGCCCTGCTGGACGCTGCGTTACGTCTTTCCCAGACCGGCTCTGCGATTCCTGTGCGGGCTAGACACCGAGGGTGTGCAGCACGTTCCGGCGGCAGGGCCGCTGATTTTGGCGTGTGACCACCTGTATTTGGATCCCTCCTTGGTACAGCTGGCGGTACAGCGGCGTGGCATGTTCGCGGCCAAGCAGGAGTACTCCGCCGGACGTGGCCTGCAAGGACTAACCGTGCGGCGATTGTTCAAAGCCACAAGCATGATCCTGATGGACCGCTCGGGAGGACCGGCCGCAGAGAAAGCGATCATCGATACCGCGGCCGTGTTACTACGGGGCGATGCCGTCGGGATCTTCCCGGAAGGAACGCGTTCGCCCGACGGGCATATCCACCGGGGGCGAACCGGAGTAGGCAGGGTCGTGGCGGTGAGCGGGACGCCTGCAGTGCCGGTGGCGGTGATCGGCACTGATCGGATCCTGCCCCCAGGGAAGCACCTGCCAAGGACTGGGCAGGTGACGATCAGATTCGGGAGACCAGTGAGGTTCACCGAGCCCTCCTCCCAGGCCATCACCGACGCGGTGATGCACGCCGTGCAGCAATTGTCTGGCCGAACGTACGTGGATTCCTATGCGCCAATTCCCAGCCGGGGCCGCAGGAGCAGGCCGGTGAAGGGTGGATCATGCTGAGGACACTGCTGCGGAGCGGTCTTCTACAACCAGGCATGCCGTGGCGGGTAGCCCGACAGCTGCTCGCGTTTGGGAAGTGGGGGCTGGGTCCAGCAGGGGAAGTACAGGCGGCCGCCGCCCGATCACCCGACCGGGTGGCGGTCGTGGACGAGGACAGGCGGGTCACCTACGAGGAGCTGCTGGCCCAAGTAGAGGCAGTCGCGCAGACGCTGCAAAAGCTTCAGGCAGAGCGGGTGGGGGTGTTGTGCCGCAATCACCGGGGCGCTGTGGAAGGGATGGTTGCGGCACTGGTCTCCGGGGCCAACGCGGTGCTGCTGAACACGCATCTGAAGGCTCCTCAGTTGCTGGAGGTGGTGCGGGAGCAGCGTCTGGACGTGCTCTGTCACGATGCGGAGTTTATCGACTGGGCGAGTTCGATCTCTGGGATCGAGTTGCCGTGGGACAGGGTGGCCCGGGTTCATGCACCTCATCTGCCTGCTCCGGGGCCGCCCCCTGCCGAGCGGCCGGTCCCGGAGAGGCCCGTGTCTCCAGGGCGGCCACGACGCACCGCGCGAGTCGTCCTGCTCACGGCTGGTACAACCGGCGTGCCGAAGGGCGCGGCGCTGTCTCGGCCTCCCAGCCCGGCACCACTTCTGGCGCTTCTCTCGCGTATTCCGCTGCGCGTCGGCGACCGCATTCTCATCGCTGTGCCGCTTTTCGGGACGTGGGGGCACTCGGCGCTCCAGGCGGCCTTCGCGCTGCGGGCCACAGTCGTGTTGCGGCGACGGTTCGACCCCGCCGAGACGCTGCGCGTGATGGAGGCCGAAGGGTGCACGGTCCTGATCGCAGCACCGGTCATGCTGGAAAGGCTCCTGGAACGGCCGGAGCAGCCACCAGCCTCGCTCCGGCTCGTAGTAGTGGGTGGCTCGGCGCTGCGTGCCCGCCTCGCCACCCGCTTCATGGATGCCTACGGGGATGTGCTGTACAACGTGTACGGCTCAACGGAGGTGTCCTGCGTGAGCGTCGCGACCCCATCCGACCTGCGTCGCAACCCCGACACCGTCGGCCGGCCGCCGCGCGGCACCCGCGTGGCCGTGCTCGGACCAGCCGGGGAGCTGGTACCCACCGGCGCAGTTGGGCGGATCTTCGTCAGCAACTCGATGCTCTTCAGCGGCTACACCTCGCGCGAGTCACCCACTCTGGGACCGGAGCGGTACCAGGGAATGATCGCTACAGGCGATCTGGGGCACCTGAGCGATGATGAACTGCTCTTCGTTGACGGCCGGGAGGACGACATGATCGTCTCGGGCGGTGAGAACGTTTTCCCTGGACCGGTGGAAACCCTGATCGGGGAACTGCCGCAAGTGCAAGAAGTCGCGGTTATCGGCGTGCCCGACGCGACCTACGGGCAAAGTCTCGCCGCCTTCATCGTCCTCCGCGAAGGTGAGTCCTTGGGCCCAGAACAGGTTCGCACATACGTCCGCGCACACCTCATGCGCTCTTCCGTCCCCCGCGACGTAACCTTCTTGCCTGGTCTGCCCAGGAACCCAGCAGGAAAGGTCATCCCTCGGGAGTTGCCCGACCGGTGATACAGACGCCAGCAGGCGCACCCTCGCTGCAGCGGACATCGATGCCCACGGACTGCCGCTGCTGCGGTCACTGAACAACCTCGTCTGCGTGCTACTGGACCGCGATACGGCCCCTTCCGCGGATCTACTCGATACCACGGCCGAGGCGCTTGCACTGGCCAAGCGGCTCGCCACTCGCGGCCTTGGAACCAGGAACGATGTCGCACACACACTGCTGCCATTCGCTGAGGCACGTGCGCTGGCCAGGCGGGACCTCCCTGCGGGGCAGGCCGCCGTCGAAACCCTGCTGTCTGACTACCGTGAGGAGGCCAAAGCCACGGGCCTCCTCGAAAGCGCAACTGCCCTGCAGCGTCAGCTTACCGACCGGTGAATAAGCGGCAGAGCCAACGGCGGCCAGCAACAGGCAGCACGGGATCTGGCGCACACCGATGCGGAGAATGAGCGCTGCCATAAGCGCGGCATCCGCGTTGTGCGAGCGCGGCAAAGACGTGCAGCGCGGACTCCGTCGCCCACTCCAGATACGCCAGCAGCCCCTCGAAGGCGCTGCCGTACGGCCGCTGCAGGTTCATCGCCGTGGTGTGGACGCCACTGAGGGCCTGCCGGATGTTCTTCCGATCTGCGCCAGGGCGCGGTGTGATGAGCATGCTGTGATCCTGCCAGCGCGGCCCGCTGGGGCGCCGCCCCCCTCGACTACCAGTCGCCGATGGTGATCACCAGGCTGGCTGCTGAACCGGTCTAGGGGTGGCTAGGGCGGCGTTCAGCGGCCCCATCAGGGCGCCTCCAACTGGCTCCAGTGTGAGGGGCGTTCGGGAGCATTGAGGGGTGGTGGCGAGGCGAAGTGGCCCCACCCTGGGCCTTGCGGTGCGACGGTGGTTGTGGTCCGCCGAGGGTGGGTGCTGTGGATGTCGTTGTCCAAGCAGGAGTTGTTTGACCGGATCCGCCGGGACAGCTGACAGTTGAAGCTGTCGGTCCGGGCGTTGTCGCGGAAGTACGGCGTCCACCGGTGCGGGAGTCGCTGGCCTCACCGGTGGCGAAGCCGCGCAAGCGTCCGGTGCGGACCTCGCCGCGGATGGAGCCGTACAAGAAGACGGTCGACGACTGGCTTCGAGCGGATCTCGAGGCGCCGCGCAAGCAGCGGCACACGGCCAAGCGGATCGGCACGCGGCTGGAGGAGGAGTTCGGCGTCACGCTTCCGTACACCACGGTGCGGGACTTCGTCACCGCCCGCCGCCGGGTGATCGCTGCCGAGGAAGGGGCGCCGGTCGAGGGCTACTTGACCCGGCACAACGTGCCCGGGGCTGATGCCGAGGTCGATTTCGGGGAGATCTGGGTCGATCTCGCCGGAGAGCGGGTGAAGTGCTTCCTGTTCGCGTTCCGGCTGGCCTTTCCCGCCGGCCAACGACCAGACCCGGTTGCGGACTCGGAGCGTGCGGACCGGATTGCCTACAGGGCCTTCTCGCCGGATGCGGCGAGGGTGTCGATCAGGCGGGAGACGGTCGGGCCGGAGGCGACCGGCTCACACCGCAGCGTCGCGACGTCCGCGAGACAGTCCTCGCCGAGCGCGACCGCCAGGGCGACGTCCAGGAGGATCTTGCCGGGACCGTGGACGGCCCGCGGCTTCCGCCACGGAGCCAGAGCTGCGGATATCGCTCCACGATTTCGACCCTCGGGCGTCGCTGTCCGGGCGATCGGGGTGACGGGCCCCGTTCGTCCCCTCGCCGATCGACAACAGGTGTCGCACCCGGTCTCCGCCTGCTGTCCCTTGATGCGTACGTGGTCGTACGGGCGGAGCGAAGCCTGACGCCCCCGCACACGGATGGGATCCGGCTCAGTCGTGCCGGCGTTGCTGCCACAGCGGCATCATGCTCGCTCGTGTCTCCTGCGGTGCCCGCATGCGTTCGAAGGTCGCCGGAGCCGTGCGGTGGACGCAGTCGACGCCGTAGCGGTGCAGCAGTTCCAGATCGCGGTCGGCGGGGCGCTCCGGGAAGAGTGCCGACAGCCGTATCGCCGGTTGGGGGGTGTGGGGGGCGTAGTCCAACAGTTGTGCCAGGGCTTCCCGGACGAACCGGCGGCTGCTGGCGCGTTTGGCCTCCACGACCTCGCTGCCGTCCTGCAGGGCCAGATGCAGGTCGGTGATCCCGGCGGGGGTGCGCAGTCGCTGCGGCCGGTCGACGCCCAGGAAGCCGACGTACTCCTGTACCAGGAACGCCTCCGTGCGGTGGACGATCAGCTCGCGCTCCTCGAGTCGGTAGCGGGTGCTCGGGGTGCGCAGGACCTCGCCGTCGACGATGTCGGTGTGGGTGCGCAGGGCGCGGGCGACGGGTTCTTGAAGGCTGTCGTCGTCGCGGGCCTCGGTCTGTGTCTCGATGCCCAGGCCGTCCAGGACGGTGGCGGCCTTCTCGGGGTCCAGGATGCGAAGGCCCATGAAGTTGTCGCCGGCGTTGAATCCGGGGAGGTCCCAGATCTCGGTGTAGGGGATCTCGACAGGGGTGAACGACAGAAGGCTGTAGACGTTGTGCCAGCTGCCGTTGTCCTCGTCGGCGCCCCACATGCTGTCCGCGAAGGCCGCGTTGCGAAAGAGCGCGCCGATCTCGCCGATGCCGCGCACATGGTTCAGGCCGGTGAACAGGACGACGTCTCCCGGGCTCAGGCGCTCCATCTTCCGGTCCTGACGGCCCGTCGCCCCCCAGAACCGGGCGGATCCACCGGGGTGGAACCCCTGCAGTTGTTCGCGCTGCGAGGGGGTCAGAAGAGGTGCGCGCACGGTGTCGGTGAAGTCGACGACGTTGTCGAGCGTGTCACGCCAGTGCCGGCGGGCTGCAGGGTTGCCGTAGGACGGTTGGATGACAACGAGCGGCACACGAACCTCCGGTACATGACGGCGTATCCGATCAAGGATGTCATCCGCCCGTCGGCAGGCGCCCGCGTGGTCGTCCGGTCTTGCCGACAACTGTCCCCGGCCGATGGTTCCCGGACGGGGGCATTTGGCGTGCGGGTGTTGCCGATGGCGCCGTCGGGGACACCGAATCGCGACTCGGTCCGGCCTTCTCGCCCGATTCGTCGTCCGGTCGAGGAGTGCGTGAGGGTGTCGGCCTCCGGATCTCGTGGTGCGTGCGGGTGCAGCGCCGGGCACCGGGGAGCGGTTGGCCGCTGTTCGGCAGGTGCGCAGCCGCTCACGTCGCGGGCGCCGTCCGACGCACCCGAACACATTCGGCGCCGACCTTGGATGAATTGCAGCATGCCCGGTCGGATCTGTCGGCGATCGGAGAACTCTTCGGTCGGCTTCTTCCGGATCCCGTCAATCCACCTTCCTGGCACCGCAGTTCAAGGGATTCCGAGAATGCTCGGTGAACTTCGAATTTGTGATCGCGGTTACGAACTCCGTCTCGATATGCAAATTTGCGACCGGTCGGGGAGGTCCGCGTCGACGTGAGCGAGTACGCCTCGGTGAAGGCAAAAGGGCATGAACTTCGCGATATCCGCACATCGTCCGAGTTCGCCATCAACCCGAAATAGTACTCAACTGCGGGTCAATACTGACTGCCCGTCATAAGGCCGTCCATCAGGGTTGATTGAACCCCTTCCAAAGGTCCCGTCTGACGTCGGTGACCGTTGTCAAGGGTCCTTGCTCGGATCGAATCGCATGGTTAGGGTGTGCTCCGATGGGAAACCAGCCACTTCACGGCCGGTTCCGTAAGCCCGGGGGGGCCGTCGCACATATAGAGCCGCGCTGCGCTTTTCTGTCGCCGTGTCAGCGATAGGGAAAGCCTTTCGAGTCGAGCCTTCCGACGGGTTATCACGTCCGGCATCGAAGGCTTTCTTTCCCATGCGATCGGGGTATTTTCTTTCATGTCTGTTTTCGAGCCCGAGGCGGACGGCGTCGTCGAGGTCGTCGAGGAACTGTCGCAACGGGTTCTCAACGTCTACCGGGCCGATCCCGGCCATGTCCTGGAGCATGCGAACAACGAGCGGCGCATCACACAGGGCGGCTACGGCGAACGTCAGATCTACGAGCTCGTCCAGAACGGCGCGGACGAGAACATGGAGCGCCGGCCGGGCGTCGTGGGCACGATCCATGTCCTTCTCACCGACAAACACCTGTACTGCGCCAATACCGGCACACCGATGACCCCGGGCGGCGCCGACACGATCCTGCGCATGGCCGTGTCGCGGAAACGGACCGGGAAGATCGGACGCTTCGGGGTCGGCGTCAAGTCGGTGCTGAGCGTGTCGGACACCCCTCGCTTCTACAGCGCGTCCGGTTCGTTCGGCTTCGACAAGGACTGGTCGGCCCGTGTCATCCGGGAAACGGTCCCGGACCTTTCCAGGCTGGATCCCACCCCGGTGCTGCGGATGGCGCAGCCGCTGGACCTGGAGGCGGAACGTCGGCGTGACGAACGGCTCGACAAGCTGATGACGTGGGCGTCGACAACGGTGGTGCTCCCGCTGCACGAGGGGGCCGAGGATCGGCTGGGGCGCGACATCGTCAACTTCCCGGCGCATTTCATGCTCTTCTCGCCCCACGTGGACCGCCTGGTCCTGGAGGACACCCGTACCGGCCACGAGGTATGCCGGGAGATCACACAGGAGACACAGGGCGTCGAGCACCGCGTCGTGGAGCAGCGCGACGGTGCTCCACGCAGCAGCGAGCGCTGGTTCGTCTTCAGCGTCGACCATGAGCCCAGTGAGACCGCCTCTGAAACGGCTGGGGAGTTGCACGATCGGCCTGTCGTCACCATCTCCTGGGCGGTTCCCGACAAGGGTGTCCCGCAGCGCGGGAGGCGTGGAACCTTCTGGGCCTACTTCCCGACCCACTACGACACGACGCTGACCGGCCTGCTCAACGCGCCGTGGAAGACCCCCGAGGATCGCCAGAATCTGACCAAGAGCGATTTCAACGAGGAGTTGGTGACCCGGGCCGCGGAGCTCGTGGTCGACTCGATCCCCGATCTGCACGAGGAGAAGGATCCGGGGTCCTTCCTGACTCTGCTCACGGCGCGTGGGCGGGAAGCCTCCCAGTGGGGCGACGAGATGCTCAGCCAGAAGGTGCTGCAGGCGGCCGCCCGTCAACCCTCCCTGCCGGACCAGGACGGGACTCTCCGACTCCCCCGGACTCTGCGGCTGCATCCGGAGAACCTCGCGCCGGCCTGGCTCGAGCAGTGGGCCTCCCACCCTGGGCGTCCCAAGAACTGGTGCCACCACAGCGTGGAAGGCCGGGAGCGGCGATCGAGGGCCAGGGACATCCTCGACCAGGCCGAAGTCTCCGCGTCCCCGCTGCACAACTGGCTGGAGGCACTGGTCTCCGACCGCAGCGTGGAGGGCGCCAAATGCGCACTTGCGCTGGCGGCGTCCATCGTCGAGACCGGGACCGCGGCACAGGCGGCCGAAGCACGAAACGCGAAGATCCTGCTCACCGACGACGGTCGCTTTCGTTCCCTGTCCGAGGGCACGGTGTTTCGTCGGCACGACAGCGTGCGACTCCCGCACGACACCACCGTGTACCTGCACGACGTCATCGCGCAGGACCCCGAACTGGTCAGCGCGTTGCGGATCCTGGGGGTGGAGGAGGCCAACGCGGTCGGACGTCTTCGGGCCGCTGTCACAACGGGCTTCGACCGGTACCGGAACAACGACTGGGAGGACTTCTGGACGCTGACGCGCACGGTCGAGCGCGACAAGGTGGTCGAGGTCGTCAAGGAGCGCCACCCTGCACCGCACGAGGCGCTCAAGGTGCGCACCGCCGCCGGCCAGCTCCGCTTCATCCGCAACTGCCTCCTGGCAGGGCCCGTCGTGCCCGGTGACGGACTGCGCGACGCCACGGTCCTGATCGACCCGGCCTTCCACGCGGCCGACACGGACGTGCTCAAGGCCCTCGGGGCGGTGGATCGTCCGGTGCCCCGGATGAACCCTCGCTCGGATCCCTGGTTCAGCGACTACAGCGCGGTCATGTACAACCAGTTCTGCGCGACTCTTCCGCCCCACAGTTCCCGTCCTCGGCCGTCCTCCGTGAGCCTGATGGGTCAAGACCCCGCCGGCCCGTTGCACCTCCTGGCGGAGCTTTCCGCGGAAGGCAAGGCCGCCTTCGTGCGTGAGCTGCCCGACCCCGGGCTCGTGCCCGATTGGCGATGTTCCCGAACGACCGGTCAGGGCGGCGAACTGCGCGTCGAGTCGCCTCTCATCTGGATGCTCCGCGAGCGGGGCATGCTGGCCACCTCGTTGGGCGTGAGGCGGTCGAATGCCGCGGTGAGTCCCGAGCTGGACGTGGACGCCAGGCTTCTGCCGGTCGCCGAGGTCGCCGTCGCCCACGCACGTGCGCTGCGGCTGCCCTCCACGGTCCGGGACGTGTCCGCCGCCTTGTGGAGCGAACTGGCTCTGCGCGCGGATGCGGGCACCGACATCGAATTCGTCGGAAGCGCCTACGTGTTTCTCGCGGGTTCGGGCCCCTTGGACAACCTCGGGGACGAGACGCGTCTGTTCCGATGCAAGGTGGGCGAGGACTGGGCATCGAAGCGGCGCGAGAGCATCGCCGTCACGTTCGAGCAGGACCAGTTCGAGGTGCTGCTGCGTGAGCGTGTACCGGCGCTCCTCGTCCCCACCGAGGCCGACGCCCAACTCCTCATCGACCGGTTCCGTTTCCGCAACCCGTCCGATCTTCTGGTGGAGGAGATCCACGGGGTGCCGCTCACCGAACCGGTGTCCCTGACGGACGCCTTTCCTCGGCTGCGTCAGGTGCTTCCTCGAGGAACGGCCTGGAAACTGGCGCACTGCTCCGAGCTGGTCAGGATCGTCCGTGGCCCCGAGGGCAGACGGGAGCAGGCGCTGACCGAGACGCTCGACGGATACACGGTGCTGCTGTGCGGCGAGCGTGACGACGAGTCGACCCTGGGGGCCGTCGATCGGCTCCTGGGACTGCGGCTGGGAGCCGACGGGTGTCGGGACCTCCTGCGTCAGCAGGCGCGGGACCGGGACGACAAGAAGTTGGTGATGGTCCGCCAGGAGACCGATCCGACCAGAAAGCTGCTGCTGGCCATCGGCGAGGACCGGCTGACGGCCGAGCTGCCGCCGGGACTGGCGTCGGCGGACGCGCAACTGCGCGGGATCCCGGTCGACGGTCTGCGAGCGGCCGAGCTGCTGATCGCCGCTCACGGGGAGGACATCCTGCGTTTCCTGGCCCCTGCGCTTGCCGACGCGGGCTTCGACGTGCCGCGGATCTGGAGGAGCGGTTCGGCGGCGCAACGTTTCGTGCGCACCTACGGCTTCCCGCAGGCGTGGGCCGGTGACCCGCAGACCCCCAGCAGCCCCGAGCCGTACGAGACGGTCCCGGGCCCGCGCACGCCGCTGAAGCTGCATCCGTACCAGGAAGCGCTCGTGCAGCGCATGTGCGAGCACCTCGCCCAGGGCGAGGAGAAGCGGGCCATGCTGCAGATCCCCACCGGGTCGGGCAAGACGCGGATCGCCGCCGAGGCCGGTGTCCGCGCGCTGCGCGAGGGCCTGCTCGACGGCCCGATCCTGTGGATCTCCCAGAGCCAGGAGCTGGCCGAGCAGGCCATCGAGACCTGGGCCTACGTCTGGCAGACCGTGGGAACGGACCAGCCGCTGCGCATCACCCGTCTGTGGGGCGGCATCCCGGACGCCGTTCCCGTCGTCGACGGGCCGCAGGTGGTCGTCGCCATCGACGACACGGCCGTCAAGCGGCTCCCCAAGGAGGACTACGCCTGGCTGCGTGAGTGCGCCCTCGTCATCGTCGACGAGGCTCACTTCGCCGTGCCGAAGACCTACACACGGATCCTGGACGCTCTGGGCATCGACCAGTACCGGACCTCGCGCCATCTGATCGGTCTGACGGCCACCGCCTTTCGCGGGGACAGCGACGACGAGACGCGGACGCTGGTGTCCCGTTTCGGCCGCAAGCGTCTGGACTACGGGGTGTTCGACAACGACGACGCCTACGGGCACCTGCAGGCCTTGAAGGTCCTGGCCAAGGTCGAGCACGAGGAACTCCTCGGCGGCTCCTACACCCTGACGGACCAGCAGGTGGCCGAGACGCGCAGCACGAACGCGATGACGCTGCCGGCCGAGGTCGTCAGTCGCCTCGCCCAGGACGTCGAACGCACCCGGCGTATCGTCGACAGGATCGGGGAACTGCCCCCCGACTGGCCGATCCTGGTCTTTGCCACCTCGGTGGAGCACGCCCAGGTTCTTGCCGCACTGCTGCAGGATCGCGGTATCACGGCGGCCTCGATCGACGGGGGGACGCCGCCGAGCATCAGGCGGCGCCGCATCGCCGCGTTCAAGGACAAGAGGATCAGGGTCCTGACCAACTACCGGGTGTTGACGCAGGGGTTCGACGCCCCTGCCGTGCGGGCCGTCGTGGTCGCCCGCCCCACGTTCAGCCCCAACACCTACATCCAGATGATCGGTCGAGGGCTGCGCGGCGAGCTCAACGGGGGCAAGGAGTCCTGCCGGATCCTCAACGTGGCCGACAACATCGAGAACTTCGGTCGTGGACTTGCCTACACCCGCATGGAGCACCTGTGGCGCAGGGCGGGCCGGTGACCGCATCCATGACCGACAGGGTGGAACTCACCACCGCTCAGCGTCGCGTCGTCCAGGAGCCGGCGGACAGCAAGGCGCTGGTCACCGCAGGCGCCGGAACCGGCAAGACCTTCACGCTGGTCAGGCGGATCGAGCACCTCGTCTCGGAGGGTCTCGCGGGTGGGGACCTGCTCGTGCTGACCTTCTCGCGCGCCGCCTCGGCCGAGGTCCGCGACCGCCTGCACCTGTTGGGCGGCAGGTCCCGGCACGTGCGCGTGTCGACGTTCGACGCCTGGGCTCTGAGTCTGCTGCGTGAGGCCGCGCACGACGAGAACTGGCACGCCCATTCCTTCGACGAACGCATCGGTGCGGCCATCGAACTCGTCGAGGACGAGAGCCGTGCGCCGCAGTCGCTCGACGCGGTCCGACACGTCGTCGTCGACGAGGTCCAGGACCTGGTCGGTGATCGACGACGACTCGTGCAGGCCTTCCTTGAGGCCTACGAGTGCGGATTCACCGTGGTCGGTGACCCCGCCCAGGCCATCTACGGATTCCAGGTCAAGGATCCCGAGGAGCGGGCGGGCGAGACGGGCAGGTTCTTCTCCTGGCTGCGCGAGCGGTTCGCGGGCGAACTCGTGGAATGCACTCTCGAGGAGAATTTCCGGGCCGCTTCCGACGAGGCCGCCTGTGCCCGCCCCTACGAGGCCGCGGTGCGTACCTGCTCCACGCGTGCGCAGGCGGAGGCAGTGCACGAGCAGCTGCGCACGGAGTTGGCCTCGAGGATGGACTTCGGCGACCTGCAGGTTCCCTACCTGCGCGCCTCGCTGTGCGAGGCGGAGGTCAGCACCGGCGTCCTGTGCGCCACCAACGGCGACGCGCTGCTGATCTCTCGATGGTTGGCCGATCTGGGCATCGATCACCGTGTCCGCAGAGGTGCAGAGGATCATGCCGTGCCCGCGTGGGTGGCCCAGGTCGTGTCCCGGCTGCCCGACACCGTCTCGATCCCCCAGGACCGGTTCGTCGAAGCCTGGCGGGCTCTGGCGCACGCACCCGATCCCGACCGGGGCAGCGGCGCGTGGCAGCTGCTCCTGCGGGCGGCGGGCGACCGCACCGGACGCGTCGTCGAGCCGGGGCGGCTGCGTGAAGCCGTCGCCCGCGGGAATCTGCCGGACGCTCTGGTGACACCGCACGAGAGCGGGCTGGTCGTCTCCACGTTCCACCGGGCCAAAGGTCTGGAGTTCGATCGGGTGCTCGTCGTCGACCCGGGACCGTTGGAGGACGAGCACGAGCAGGTGGACGCCGACCGCTGCGACGCCGCCCGGGCCCTCTACGTCGCGATGACCCGGGCCCGCCACGAGCTGTATCGCTTGCAGCCGCCCGAGGAGCACCTCGCCCGTCGTCGCGGTTTCCGGCTGGTGCGCAAGGTCAGGGGCACGCAGCGGTGGGGACGCTACGGCTACAAGGCGAGCCGGCGATTGGGGCTCTCGTTGCTCGGTGGGGACGTCCATCGTGGCCATCCCGCAGGACTCGAACAGCTCGCCTGCGACCCGCGGCAGATTCAGGAGTACCTGGCAGCCGAGGTCCTTCCTGGCGACGAGGTGGTCTGGACGCGGCTGGACGACGTACCCGCGGCCCACGACAGCCGAACGGCGCCCGGTTACGCCCTTGTGCACGACGAACAGATCGTCGCTGTCGCCTCCGAAGCCTTTCGCCGCGACCTCTACCGCTTCATGCAGCAACGGCCCGCGCATCGGCCGACGGCCTGGCCCGGCCGCATCACCGGAACGCGGATCGACCTCGTCGAGACCGTCGCCGGCGAGGACGCGGCGGCCGTCCGCGCCGGTCTGGGCCCCTGCGGGCTCTGGCTCGCGCCGCGGCCGATGGGGATCGGCCGGTTCCACTACGACCGCAAGGACGACGACGCATGACGGACGATCACACGCAGCACTACCGGCTGCGTGGACAGTTGGCCCAGCAACTGAAGTCGGACCTGCTGGGCCCCCACGGCGAGCACCACCAGGACGTCGAGATCCTCGACGACTGGCCCGTCACCACCTACTCCACGGGGGTTCTGTTTCCCCGTGTCGTGGATCCGGCGCAGCAAGAGCGCCCCGAACCGGACCCGGACGCCGCGGTGCAGGACCTCGACGACGCCGACTCCACCGTGACGGTGGACGAGACCCCCGACGGGGGCATCGTGCTCGCAAGGGTCGCCCGCCCCTCGGCGACCGGTCTCACCTTCGCCGTCGATCCCGCGCGCGGCCGTCACGTCCTGGTGCACGCGTTCGCCGCCGTGTACGACCCGGTGGACGCCGCAGGCGCACCGGCCGTGCCCGAGCGAGCCGAACAGCGCAGCACCCGGCAGCCCGAGGTGCGCTGGCGCCGCCGTCCCCTGCAGCTCACCGTCACGCCGGTGGATGTCCTGGACCCGCCCGGCAAGCCTGTGGAACTCGCCGAGGGCCTGTTCCTGCACCTGCGGGTCCGTCCCCCTCGCGGACCCCACGGCACGATCTCGGTGACGGCCACCTTGATGAACACCCACACCGTGGAGCAGCAGGAGATCAAGGATCCCTGGTGCTTCTTCCAGGTGGGGCTGCGGATCACGGTCCCGGACGGGGTCCCGGCGCTGGTCGAGCGTCCCACGGTCCGCGATCTCGACGACGAGAGCCGGCTCGCCCTGCTCCTGCATCGTCATGCCCCGACCTTCGCCGTCGGCCACGGCTGTGCCGCGAACTGGTCCTGGTCCCCCTCACCGGTCGATCGGCCCGAGCGGCACACCGCGCCCGCGGGAGTGGCCTGCGTGTGGACCGAGCACGTCCCCGTGAGCGAGGTCCTCCTGTCCGACTCCAACTCCTCCGTCCCCGTCGAACTCCTGGGGATGCACCACCTCGCCCAGGCCCCGAAGCACGAGCTGATCGGTTCTCTTCGCAGCTTCGTCGCCCTGTACGGAGAGTGGATCGAGGAGCGGAGCGCGGACGCGGATCTCCTGCGCGAGGGGATCTACGGCGATCCCGCCTACCTGCGCCTTGCGCAGGAGCAGCTGGAGCACTGCCGCACCGCACGGCGGCGCATGAGCGCGGGAGTCGACCTCCTGGAACGCGATCCCGATGCGTTGGAGGCGTTTCGGCTGGCCAACCGTGTCATGGCGGTGCAGCGCGGCAGAGGCCAGTGGATCAAACGGGAGCGGGCCGGTGCGCCCTCGCCCGAAGGCGCGTGGAGGCCGTTCCAGCTCGGGTTCGTGCTGCTGTGCCTGAACGGCACCGTGGACGCGGCCCATCCCGACCGGGACGTCGCCGACCTGCTGTGGTTCCCCACCGGTGGCGGCAAGACGGAGGCCTACCTCGGGTTGATCGCCTTCACGGTCTTCCATCGCCGTCTGCGCCACGGCGCGGCCGGGGCCGGGGTGAGCGTGCTCATGCGCTACACCCTGCGTCTGCTGACCCTGCAGCAGTTCGAACGGGCGGCCCTGCTGATCTGCGCGATGGAGCGCGTGCGGGCCCAGCAACCCGAGCGGCTGGGGCAGGAGCAGATCTCCATCGGCATGTGGGTGGGCAAGGCCGCAACACCCAACAGGCTCAAGAACGCCGACAAGGCGCTGAAGAAGCTGGCGGGAGGCGGAAAGCTCCAGGAGGAAAACCCCGTCCAGCTCAAGAACTGCCCCTGGTGCGGCACTCCTTTGCTGGTCCGCAACCATAGGGTCGACCTGGTCGCAAAGCGCATGGTCATACAGTGCGACGACCGGGCATGCGACTTCTCCGCCGGGCTGCCCGTGCACGTCGTGGACACGGAGCTCTATCGGGTGCGCCCCACACTCGTGATCGCCACCGCCGACAAGTTCGCCCGCATCGCCTGGCGCGAGGACGTCGCGGCCCTCTTCAACCGGGACAAGGACCGGCTCTGGCTGAAGACTCCCCCGCCCGAGCTCGTCATCCAGGACGAACTGCACCTGATCTCCGGCCCGCTGGGAACCCTCGCCGGTCTCTACGAGGCGGCCGTGGACATCGCGTGCGCCCAACCGAAGATCATCGCCTCCACCGCGACGATCCGCCGCGCCCAGGAACAGGGACAGGCCCTTTTCGGCAGAGGCGTGGCGCAGTTCCCGCCGTCCGGCCTGGACGCCCGCGATTCGTGGTTCGCCGTCCAGGCACCCGCAGCGGACAGGCCCTCGCGCCTCTACGTCGGCCTTCTTTCGCCCGGACTCTCCCAGGCGACCCTCCTCATCCGCGCCTACGCTTCCCTGCTCCACAACGCCCGGCACCTGCCGTGCCCGGACGAGGAGGTACGAGACGCCTACTGGACGCTGGTGGGGTACTTCAACAGCCTGCGCCTGCTCGGCGCCGCCGAGCTGCAGGTCAACGCCGACGTCAACGAACGGCTGCGGACGCTCGCCGCGCGTGACGGGGTGGAGCCCCGGGAGGTCCTGCCGACCGAGATCACCAGTCGCGTTCCCTCCAGCGACCTTCCCGCACTGCTCGGCGCTCTCGGGCGATCCCTGCGAACCGGGTCGGCGTTGGACGTGCCGCTGGCGACCAACATCATCTCCGTCGGTGTCGACTTCGACCGCCTGGGCCTGATGGCCGTGACGGGGCAGCCGCAGACCACGGCCGAGTACATCCAGGCCACCAGTCGTGTCGGTCGTGCCCACCCCGGTCTCGTCGTCACCCTGTTCAACGCGGCACGATCCAGGGACCTCTCCCACTACGAGAACTTCGTCGGCTACCACTCGGCCCTCTACCGGCAGGTCGAGTCGACCAGCGTGACGCCGTTCGCCGCCCGCGCCCGCGACAAGGCCCTGCATGCAGCCTTCCTCGGACTCGCCCGCCTCCTGCATCCGGAGATCCGGGACAACACGGACGCCAAGGACGTGAACGAATTCACCTCCCAACTGGACTCGACCCGCGAGCAGTTGGTCAAGCGCATCCGCCGCGTCTCGCCTGCCGAGGCCGACCACGCGGATGCGGAGATCCGCGTCTTCGTCGACCAGTGGCGTCAACTCGTGGAGACCAACGAAAAGCTGGAGTACGAGGCCGCCTTCACGTTCAAGGCCAACCCCCGCCGCCGGCCGGACCTCGCCCTGCTGCGCACCCACGAGGACCACGACCTCACCAAGGCCCGTCCCACCCTGTGGAGTCTGCGCGACGTCGATGTCGAGTCCCACCTGTACCTGGAGAGCTGACATGCCTCGCAGAAGCACCCCCGGCACCACTCCCCCCGGCGACGAGCGCAAGCGCCCCTCCGTGGGCTCTGTCCGGCGGGCCCAGCAAATCACGACGTACGGCGTGGGTGGCCTGCTCGCCGTGGCCGACCAGTCCTACATCGTCAGCGGTCTGGACACCTGGGACGTCGCGGGTGAGCCCGACCTGCGAGACCAGCGCCTGGAACCGATGCTGCACGTCAACGGGTTCAGACGGCCACCTGCGGCGCGCGTCGCCACCGGACGTGGCGTGCGCGTGCGTCGTTTCCCGGACACCTACGCGTGCCCCCAGTGCAAGGCGCTCAAGGCGTTCCGCGACCTGAGTGCGGCAGAGGGCGACAACCGTTGCGCGCACTGCGCGGCCCTGCTGACGCCCTCGCGCTTCATGGTGGCCTGCGAGGACGGGCATCTCGACGAGTTCCCCTACGAAGCCTGGGTCCACGCCGACCCGGAGCGCAAGGACGCTCACCCCCGTACGTGCTCGCAGGCCGCCAGTGAGCTGACGTTGGAGACCGACGGTCGCACCGCCAGCCTCCGCAGCATCGTCATCAGCTGCAGCTGCGGACGGAAGGCCTCGATGGAGGGTGCCTTCGGCAAGGCGGCTCTACGCCGCCTGGGCCTAATGTGCCAAGGCACCCGCCCGTGGCTGGGCCGCGGCGCCACGGAGCGCGGATGCAAGCGTCCCCTGCGGACCCTCCAGCGCGGTTCCTCGGCAGCCTGGTTCGCCGACCTGCGCTCGGCCCTGTCGATCCCGCCGTGGCACACGGAACTGATGGAACTCGTCGAGGCGCACCGCAGACACCTCGTCGGCAAGAGCGACGAGCGCATCGCGGAGTTCGCACAGGACGAAGGCTGGCTGACACCCGGCGGCTACTCCGCCTCCCAGGTACTGCGCACCGTCCGCACCCTGGAGAACGCAGTCCACCCCGAGCCCACGGAGGACGACGAGGACGAGATCCGGTTCGCCGCCGGCGAGCCGCTCCGGCAGGAGGAGTACGAGCAGCTTTCCAAGGTCACCGAGGACACCCCCGAGAACAAGCACTTCGTGTGCGAGCCCCCCGAGGACGCGCAGCGATCCGACGTCCCGGGCGTCGACCGGGTGATGTTGGTCAAGCGCCTCCGCGAGGTTCGGGTCCTCACCGGCTTCACCCGCATCCGCCCTCCGCAGGGCTCGAAGGCCGATCGTGATCGCATCGGTCGCCTGAGCAGGAACGCGGACCTCGGCTGGCTCCCGGCCGTCGACGTCGTCGGCGAGGGAGTCTTCCTCACCCTGGACCAGGAGCGACTCCACCGGTGGGAGTCGGCAGTGCTCCGTATCGACTCCAACCGGACCGACCGCATGCGAACCGCGCACGCGGACCTGCTCCGGGAACAGGAGTGGGAGAACCCGCGCTCGCCGCTGACGTCACGCTTCGTCCTCCTGCACACCCTGGCGCACGCACTGATCAACGAGTGGAGCCTGGACTGCGGCTACCCCGCGGCCTCTCTGCGGGAACGGCTCTACGTCGACGACGAAATGTGCGGGGTCCTCCTCTACACCGCAACCAGCGACTCGGCAGGAAGTCTGGGCGGCATCGTCGCGCAAGGACAGGTCGCGGAGCTGTCGAGGAGCCTGTCGTTCGCCTTGGAACGTGCCACCTGGTGCTCCTGCGACCCTCTGTGCATGGAGGCCGACGCCAACGGTGTCGGTGGGCTCAACCTGGCCGCCTGCCACGCATGCCTCCTGCTGCCCGAGACAAGCTGCGAAATGAACAACACATTCCTTGATCGTGCGCACCTCGTCGGAACACCCGCCAAGGACTTCCCCGGCTTTTTCGCTTGAGATCGGGCCGGACTTGCGGCCCGGGTGAGCCTGCGAGCACGCCGTGGCTGTGGCCCAGCCGCCGAGGACGGCCGCAGGTCGCCGAGCGTCCTGGGGCTGGGCCACGGCTGCCGGGTCAACCGATGAGGTTGCGGGTGTAGAAGGAGAAGCGGGCCAGTTTGGGGCACCACTGCTGGTACACGGCGGTATCCATGATCACGGGCCGGGCGGTGGTCATCTGCTCGATCAGGTCGACCGCTTGCGCCGCTGCGGGGACATCGTCGGGGAGCCCGCGCAGCGCTTCGGTGATCTTGCTGGTGGGGGGTGCCTCCAGGATGTGTCGGAAGACGGCGGCGGCCTGGTCCGGGCTGCCCACGAGCAGGGCCAGCAGAATCTGGACGGGCTGGTGCTCGCCTGGAATCGCTTCCGTTCCCACGAAGGCTGCCAGGTCGCCCGGTTCGACCCCGATGCGTGCCAGCCGGTAGAGGTTGACCAGCTTCTTGGCCGCCCTGGGGGTGCGGGTCAGGCCGCCCATCTGGGACATGAACGCGATCTCCGTCTCCTCGAGCTGCAGTTGGACGGGGGTGCGGTCGGGGCGGGGGCCAGGCATCGGGTCGTCGGCCGGCTCTGGTTCGGGTGCGGGGGCAGAGGCGGTCGGCGGTGCTGGTGCTTCGGGCTCCTGCGCATCCGGAAGGCTCCCGGGGTCCGCAGGCTGCGCCGGGTCTGCGGGACCGGGAGTGTCGGGGGTGTCGGGGGTGTCGGGGGTGGTCAGCAGGGCGCGGATGAGGCGTGCGGCCTTCTCCTGGGTGGTCGGCGGGACGGCGAAGGGGATCTGGAAGATCTTGTCCAGGTAGTCGAGGGGGGTGGCGGTGTCCTGGGTGTCGGCCCAGCCGGGCGTGCTGTCGCGGGAGGTGAACAGGTCCCGGTAGTGGTGCTCGAGTGATGTGAGGAGCCAGCGCGGGTCGACCGCCACGACCACGACGAACAGCGGCAGCGCGAGCATCAGGTGCACGGCGGACAGCACCTCCACCACGCGTGCCGGGGGGCACCGGTCGAGGTCGTCGATGTAGAGGACGATGCGTTCCAGGGGCGGCGGCTGCTGGGATTGGGCGCCGGCCCATTCGGCGCGGGCCTCGCGCAGTCGCTCGTCGAGCTGGACCAGGTCGTGGTGGACCGTGCCCAGCAGTCCTCGGTAGTGCTGGTAGGTCTGGGGGGCGCTGCGTTCGGTGAGGAAGTCGGCCAGCCGGACGGCGGCATCCGCCTCGGCCAGCCGGGCGCGGGCCGCGCTGACGTTCTCGGCCAGGGTGCGCTGGTGCTTCTCCAGCAGGGCGCGGAGTTTGCCGGTAAGGGACGTGTGCTGCGCGTGTGTGGCCCTCAGGGCCCACAACAGGGGCAGGGCCGGGGCGGCGAGGCCCGCGACGGCGCTGAGGAGCAGGGGCAGCCAGCTGGACAGCCACAGCCCGGCGGCGCTGGTGCCTGCGAGGACCGCCAGCCAGGTGGCGAGGACCCACCGGCCGTGCCGGAGGTCGCGCAGTAGGAGGCGGCCAGCCGTGTACAGCAGCCGGGGCCCCTCCAGGGGGGAGCCTGCGAAGGACAAGAAGCCGACCGGCCGGTCCTGGGCGGTGCGGGCGAGTCGGGTGTCGAGTTGCTGCTGGTCGCTCTCCAGCCGCGCCAGGTGTGCGGCTCGCCGCTGGCGTTCCTCGGCGGTCGCCTCCACGGAGGGTGCTTGCGGTTCGGGGGTGGGGGCCAGGGCGCGGAAGAGGTGGTCGACCAGGCCCGACCACACCTGCTCGTCGCTGTAGTGCCAGGCGTTGAAGTGGACTTGGCGGACGGTGGCGGTGAATGCGCTGTGGGCGGGGTCTTCGGCCGCGAGCGCGGCGAGTTGTTCGACTCGGCTGCTCATCTGGCGGATGAAGCTCGACTTGCCGGCTCCCCATTCGCCCAGCAGCGCGACCGCCAGGGGCGGGGTGGTGACCGTGGCGGCCGCCAGTTGCGCGAGCATCTCCACGTCCGCCTCGTTGCTCAGGAGGTCCTCGCCGCTGGCGGTGTCGCTGTGCACGCCCGCCAGCACCGGCGGCCGCCCGGCAGGGTCGCCCCCGCCCGGCGGGGTGTAGGGCTCCAGGGAGAAGTGCTGCTCGAGCAGGTCGGCCTCGGCGGTGTTGAAGGCCTGGAAGCGCATGATGTTGCGGGTGGGCTTCCAGCTCAGCAGGTCGCGCAGCTCCTCGATGGGGGTGTCGAAGTCGCGCAGGCCGGCCAGCGCGTACATGTACTCCCACGTTCCGCTGTCCGGATCAGTGCCCCACAGCCGTTCGGCGAGCTGCGGACTGCGCCAGGTCGCGGCGATGGTGGCGCCCAGATACAGGCGCTTGTCGCCGCTGAAGAACACCCAGGATCCGGATTCCATCTTGCGGATCTCGGGGAGGTTGGCGCCGTTCTTGCCCGGCATCACGCCCCACATCGCCGCGCTGCCGCCCGGGAAGAGGCGCCGCAGTCTCTGCAGGGTCGCGGGGTCCAGGAGGTCGGCGTGCTCGTCGAAGGCGACCGGGCGGGCGATGGTGTCCTGGTAGTGCCGTTCGACGGTGCGGTCCGAACGTCTGGCCGGCTGCATGAAGATCCGCACGTCCGCTACGCCCCCAGTTTCGTGTACTTCTCGGCGCGCCCGTAGGCCAGGTCAACGGGGTAGCGGTGCCGGTTCAGCTCGATCTTCTCGGCCAGCGCCTCTTCGAGGTCGATGCCGGTGACGTCCGCCAGGCGCAGGAGGTAGGCGAAGACGTCGGCCAGTTCCTGGCGCAGAGCCTTCCCCCCTTCGGGCTGGCTGGTGAGGGCGTCGGACTGTTCGGGGGTGAGCCACTGGAAGAGTTCGAGGACTTCACCGGCCTCGCCGGAGAGCGCCATGGCGAGGTTCTTCGGGGTGTGGAACTGGTCCCAGTCGCGCTCGCGGGCGAACTGCGCCAGCGTGTCCTGGAGATCGCGGATCGTCATGCCCCATCCCTATCAGCCGCCTCGGACATGAGCCGGCCCAGGCCGTCGGGCGAACTGCCGTGCGGGTGCTGTCCGTTGGGGCTGCTATAGATCGTCCATGCATGTTTTCGAGGGAACCGTGCACGAGGCCGCGGCCCGTCTCGCCGAGCCGGGCTTTGTCGCGCGGTGCGCCGCACGCTACACGGCAGGGCACGGCCGGCCCCCCGGTGAAGAGGAACTCGCCAGCTGGGAGAACAGTTGGCCTGCTCTGGTGGAGGCGTTGGGCGCTGCCGGGCTGGGCGAGCTGCAACTGCTGCTGGAGTATGAGCTGCCCGGCTCCAGCCAGCGCATCGACGCGCTGATCCTCGGAGTGCGTGCGGGGCGGCTGACCGCCGTCGTCGTCGAACTCAAGCAGTGGACCGCCGCCGCCCCGCATCCGGCGGGAGCCGGGATGCTGAGGGTGGGCAGGCGCGAGGTGCTGCACCCGGCCCGCCAGGTCGGCGGATACGTCACCTACCTGACGCACTGGGTCCCCGCAGAACTGGGCCTGAACGTCTGCGGGCTGGCTTTCTTGCACAACGCCTCCGCCGACCTTGTGGGGCATCTGCGTGAGCAGACTGCCGACGGTCCCAGCTCCTGCTACCCGCTGCTGGGCGCCGCCGATCTTCCCTTGGATGCCGGTGCTGCGCAGTTGGCGGAGCGTCTGCTGTGCACGGGGCTTGAACCCGCGGACCGCTCCTCGATCGACGGGTTTTTGCAGGCTCATCACCGTCCCTCCCCGCAGCTGCTGTCCCGGGTCGCCGTCACCATCGGCGGGCACGACGGCTTCAGGCTCATCGGCGACCAGGACAAGGTCCGCCAGGTGATCCACCGGGCGGTCCGGGCCGTCGACCGCAAAGCGCCTGGGCACGTGGTGGTCGTCACCGGCGGGCCCGGGACCGGGAAAACGGCGATCGCCGCACGCATCCTGGGCGACCTGTGCCTCATGGAGGGTGCCAATCCCCGGCTGCTGTCCCCCTCCGGCACCCTCACCCAGCAACTCGCCCGCGCTGTCGGGGATTCGGCCAAGGGCCTCATTCACACCCTCACCACCACCCTGCCCGTCGGCCTGGACAAGGACAGCAGTGTGGTCTTGCTGGACGAGGCCCATCGCGCCCGCACTGACCCGCTCAGGCGCCGCACCCAGTTCCCCAATCTGTTCACCCGCCTCATCCAAGGCTGTGCCGCGCTCGTGCTCTTCCTCGACGAGCGACAGATCGTGCGCCCCAACGAAGGCACCACCCTGGACGAACTGCAGCAGCTGGCCGAAACGTACGGCTACACGTTCGCCCACATCGATCTGTCCACCCAGTTCCGCTGCGGGGGCTCACGGACCTACCTCGACTGGATCGACGCCGTACTGTCCGCTGGCGGCCCGGCTCCCACGTGGCGAAGCCGCGACTACGACCTCGCCGTCGCCAACTCCCCTGCCTCACTCGAGGACTGGGTCAACGCACGCATCCACGACGGCCACAGCGCCCGCATCACCGCCGGTTTCTGCTGGCCCTGGAAATCCTCCCCCACCCCGCCTCTACTGCCCGAGGTATCCCACTCCTGGCACGACGGCACGGGCGAGCACCACTGGCAACGGCCCTGGAACGCCAGAGCCGACGGCATCCTCGCAGGCACCAACACACCCGGGCGGGCCTTTTGGGCCACCGATGCGGGCGGTCACCAGCAGATCGGCTGCGTCTACACCGCCCAGGGCATGGAATACGACTACAGCGCCGTCATCCTCGGCGACGACCTCACGTGGACGACGAACGGCTGGCAGGCCCACCCCGAGAAGAGCCACGACCCCGCCCTCGCAGAGCTGACACCACACCAGTATCTGCGCTACGCACTCAACACCTACCGCGTCCTGGCCACCCGCGGCGCCCGCGGCACCCGCCTCTACTCCACCGACCCGGACACCCAGGCATACCTGCACCAACTCATCCACCCCGATGACCACGGGCGCGACACAGCCACTCAGGACAGGCAGTAACCCGCAGCCAGCAGCCAGCAGCCAGCAGCCAGCAGCCAGCAGCCAGCCGTGAACGAAACGCTCGCACGAAAACGGGGAATCAGAGCCAGGGCCGCCGAACCCGCTGATCGTCCACATCGCCGCCGCTGACCAGCTGGACGACTGGGTCGAGGAGGTGCCCGCGACCGCGCGCTGCTGGCCGAACACTTCTGGCCCGGGCCGCTGACCTTGGTCCTGCGACGTGGCCATCGCCCGCCGTCGCGGCGCCGCCATCCCGCCCGCACCTCATACGTTGAGGAGTGATGATGGGGCTCGTTGAAAACGGCTCTGACCGCGATTCCGTGAATGATCATGAAGCGGCCGGTTGGCGATTCCACTGATACATGCTGATGCGATCTGAACCTGGGGCATGGCTATGCTCGCGATCATGTGGAGAGAGTCAGTTCTGGAAGTCTTCCCTGACGCAGGGCTTCGGGAGCCGGTCGATGCATCCGAGATCGTCTCGGCGGAACGACTCCTGGGCCGACCCGTGCCAGCGGATCTCAAGCGGTTGCTCCTGGAGAGCAACGGGGTGATCGGCCACACGCACGTGGACACCGTTTGGACCTTGGAGCAGATCGTCGACCAGAACCTCCAGTTCTGGTCCGACTGGACGTTCGCCGACCTCTACATGCCTTTCGATGCCTTCATGTTCTTCGGGGACAACGGAGGTGGCGATCAGTTCGCCCTCGTGCAGAAGCCACAGCGTCCGGACGTCTTCGTCTGGGAGCACGAGACCGACAGCCGCCGATGGGTGGCAAACAATCTGCGCGACTACCTCGGCCGTTCCCTGCGCGTCAGTGGGGACGACTGGTATCGGTTGTAGATCACGGCCGAGTGAGGATCCGGATCCGCAGAAGGCGGTGGATGTCTTCGTAGCGGTGGCGGGTTCGTTCGATGATCTGGGTGCGGGGCAGTTCCGCGGGCGGTAACAGCATCGGGGGTGGTTCCGGCACCTCGGTCACGGTCTCCTCCTTGGTATGTTTGCGCAGGCAGTCGCGGTGCTGGTGGCAGGTCTTCTCCACCGCGGCGGACAGGTTCTGCAGCAGGTGCCAGCGATCAGCGACTTCGAGGGCATGAGGGGCGGCTTCCTTGACTGCCTTCGTGTAGGCAGTGGCCCGGTCCCGGCAGATGATCTCGGCTCCGGGATGCTCGGTGAGCCAGGCGGCGAACGTCTCGGAGGTGCGGTCGGGCAGCACGTCCACAACCCGGCCGGCCTCGACGTCGACCAGCACGGTGCCGTAGGTGCAGCCCTTGCGGAAGGCAAACTCGTCCACCCCCAGCACCCTCGGGGCACGGTCCGGCACCGCCGGCGCCGTCAGCAGCCTGAGCAGCCGGGTCCGGCCCGCGGTCAGCCGCAGTCGACGGCACAGCCGTGCGGCGGGACGGCCGCCGAGCTCGATCGCGATCGACCGCAGCCAGTCCGCAAGCCCGGTACTGGAACGGCGGTAGCGCGTGGACAGCCCCGGCACCTGCTCGACGAACGTCGTACGGGAACACCTCTTCCGGTCGCAGAAGTACCGGCGGACCCGCAGCCTGACGATGACCCGGCGAAATCCCAACGGCCTTTCATCCAGGCTGCGTTGGTACGTGCTGTGCGCGCGTTTCGCCTGTTTCCGGCAGTCCGGGCACCTGCCCGGGCGAGCGGTGGACAGCGCCTCCACCACCAGGACGTCGGAGGAGTCGCTGACGCGCTCCACTCGCACATCGATCCCGGGAAACAGCACAGCCTCGACCGTCTTGCTCGCCATGCCGGGACATACTCTGCCGAAACGATCCCTCGCTCACTTCGCTGACCTGGGGATTCACGGAACTGCGGACAGAGCCGTGAAAACGGCCAGGGGTGCTCGTCGCCTCACTTGGTTGGCTTTTGATGTATGTGGGGAGGTTGGGGAGCGAAGAGCGGGCCTTGATCACCGGTGGCTAAGTTGGGGCCATGACTGGTGACTGGCGGATGGATCGGATCGGAGCTGCTCTGGTGAGAATCCGACCGTGCTGCGGCGGCTTGAGGCGGGATTCGCGGTGATCGAACTCCCACCACCCCAACCACACCGTGCAGACCCGGGCCCTGCACGCCTACCTGCGCTGGCGTAACGCCAACGCCCGCCACCGCGATGTCCTCGCCGCCGAACGCAAGGAACGCGCCCGCATCCGCAGCGAGAAAGGCATCCGCTGGGGCGGACGCCCTCTCAGCACGGCGGCGCACGACGCCGGGGGCGGGGCTGGAGGTGAGGCTGCTCGCTGCGACGAGCAGCCCGCTGCCGGTTTCACAAGGGTGACCTTGTTCCCTGACCCCCTGTTACCGGGGGTGAATCACAGCAGCCAGGTATGCGACGGTTCTCCCACCAACGGGTGAGTACTAAGGCTCACGATTTCATCCCCGTTGCCGTCGCAGCAACTGCCGTTGGTGACTGCGTACTTATACCTGTTGTTGACCAGGAGGACCTTCGTTGCAGCAGGGTCCCAGTCCTCCCAGTACTGTTCGGACTTCAGCCCGTCGCATGGTTCTGTGACCGGGTACCAAGCGCTCTGACTCTTGCCGGTGAGGCATCGTCCGGTCGCCACATTTTGGACCATCATCCGATTGCCGTCGCGGTACGTGTTCCATTTCTGAAACGAGTTGTTTGAACCACAACTCTTCGCGTAAACATATCCGCCCGTGTCGCTGTCCAGGCACAATCCCGTAGCCGCGCTGCTGAATTGCAGCACGACCGGCTGGCCGGCTGCTGCTGCAGCATTGGTCGGTGTCATGAATACGAAAGCACACGCGACAGCCCATACCACGGAGAGGATGGCTTTTAATTTCATTGGATGATTTCAGCTTCCTTCGAGATCCATGCGCTCATGTACGAAAATCTCCGTTCTCGCGGTCTGCTGTTCCTGACGCACCACCTTCGCAATCCCTGCTGACGCTTCGCCAACGTTTCGCTGACGTCGATCCTTTCGCGGTGGTCCGCCGGTTCATCCAGCGGACCGTCTCGGCTGGTTGGGCTGGTCGTGGACCAGCAGCGGGTGCCGGCTACTCCCGGGCAGGCGCTTGCCCCTCGCCCTGCCGGTGGAGCGGTGTGCCCTGTGCCGTTCGGAAACCCATCGCTGCAGCTCACGCCGCATATCTGTATTCGTTGATCAAGCCGCCTAACACTCGAGTACACGGGAGTCGCTGACCGGTTGCAGTCGTGGTGGGCCTTGGGTGTTCCTGGCCGAGCGCAGGAAGCTGCCCTCGCGCCTGGTGTGGGCAATGACCGTGGTCGTGCCTTGCAATGCCGGCCGTCGAGGCACTCGAACGAGCTGTTCGGCGCCGTCGTCGCCGCCTCCTACCTGTCGGTGAGCGGCGTCATCGTGGACGTGCAGCCCAAGCAGGCTGCCGCTCTCGCTGCCCGTATCAGCCGCGACGCACTGGATGTGCGGAGCGTCGCGGCTGAAATCAAGGGATGGGCCGCCCGCTGAACGACCAGTTCCGCGGTTGTCACTACATGCCTGCCGCGGGGTCACCGTCGCCGAGGCCTATCCACCAGCGCCCGTCATCCTTCACCAGCAGCAGCTCCTGGCGCTGGTCGGTCCGTTCGTATGTCACTGTGACGGGGTTGAAGTAAGGGACAGGAGGACTTCCCGCACCTGGTCCATGCTCTGGACCAGGTGATGCGCAAGCTCGGCGGGACCGCCCGGCGCTGGCGCTTCGACCGGATGGCCACCGTCTGCTATCCCTCCAGCGGGCAGGTCACCGCGGCCTTCGCCGGGGTCGCGAAGTACTACGGGGCCGGCGTCGGCATCTGCCCGCCGCGGCGCGGGGCGTGGTGCAGAAGGCCAACCACTCGGCGGCGCAACGCTGGTGGCGGACCGTCCCGGACCATCTGACGGTTGAGCAGGCCCAGTCCGGGGTCGACAAGCGCGCGCTCCGCATGGACGAGCGCCGCCGCAAGGTCGACGGGATGACCCTCACTTTCGCCGAACTGGCTGCCGGTGAGCCGTTGTTGGACCTGCTCGGCCAGGCCGTTCCCGGCCGAGCTCGAAGTGGAGCGGCCGGTCAGCGCGCAGAGTTTGATGTCCTTCCGCGGCAACTTCCATTCGGTGCCGCCCGGCATGCCGGGCGTCCAGGTGCGGCTGGTGCACCGGCTGGGTGAGGACTACCCCCACGTCGTCACTGCCGGCCGGGCGGTGATCGCCCGGCACCGGCGGGCCGTCGACGGCGCGGGCCAGACCGTCCGGGACGCCGGGCACGTGATCGCGTTGGAACGGACGGTGCCGGCCGCTTTCACCGACCGGGCTCCCTGCAAGACCAAGGTCCGTCGCCCGCCCTCGGACGCCGCGCTCGCGGAAGCCGAACGACTGCGCGGCCGGGCCACCGCCGGTGATCCGGCCGAACGGGTCGTGATCGACCTTTTCCCCTCTGCCGCCGTGGCCGACCGGCTGCGGACCGCCCCCAACTCCGAGGAGGAGAAGGCGGATGGAGTACGTCACCGATGCAGGTGAGCGAAGCACGCCGCTTCCAGCAGCTGCGGGGCCATCTGTCCTCATCCTCGGAGGAACCCGGTGATCCGCGCCTGGTGGTCGTTGCGAAGCCTGCTGGTGATTCGCTGGCTGGTCACCGGATGCACGCCCCGGGCATCCGCCCGCGCACACCCGCACGGTGATCGCCTACACCATCACGCGGGACGCCATCTGGGCTCTTGACCGCGGCTCACGCAGAAGCGCGAGGAACGTGCCTGCCGACAGGCGCGCACCCGCCCGGAATCTGCCGATCCGCTGTCAGGAACCGCTACAGCGAGACGTAGACGGGGTCACAATCGATCCGCCGCCCCGTCCGGGCCGCCGTGAGCCAGGCGTGGCCGGCACGCAGGGCACTTGCGAGCCCTTCGATGGCGGTGTGTTGCAGTGCATCGGCCTCGGCGCCTCGCCCCAGCCCTCGAAGGTCGAGTGCAAGGTTGGCGGCACAGGATGACCTCAGCGGGTGCTGTTCGCCCACCACCGCGTCCAGGAGGGACAGGTTGCGCTGGTCGATCTCGCGTGCCCGGTCGAAATCCAGCTCCACGTACGCTGTGCAGGCCCTGCCGATCTCCACAATCAGCGTTGTGGTGTGACGGTGCCCCACCGTCACTTTCAGCCGGCCTGCCACGCTGTCCTCGATCTCGCGGGCGAGGTCGAGGTCGCCGAAGGCTCGCATGGTGATCGCGAGACCGGTCTGCGCCACCAGGGTGCACAGATGATCCTCGCCGAGGCGTGCGGCCAGACGCTGTGCCGTGGTCTCGCTCAGTAGGCGGGACTGGCCGAGGTTTCCGGCGAGACGCAGGTCGATGGCGGCGTCGACTGCAGCTGCGAGCGACGCGGGGTGATCGGGGCCGTACCGGGTCGTGCTGTGTCTTAGGGTCTTTGCGGACAGCAGGGCGGCGCCGGCGAATGCCCCGTCTCGTCGCCGGCAGCCCGCGAGGTGGCGGGCAGCATCGAGGGTGAGCGGGTGCTTCTCTCCGAGTTCGGACTCTGCCGATAGGTAGAGCCGCTCCTGGAGGTCGCGGGCGCCGGAGTAGTCGCCGCTCTCCCGCATGTCGACCGCGACGGCGTTGAGGCTGTGAAGAGTGCGGCTGTCTGCAGGCTGAAGGAGCAGTTCGCACCGATGGGCGTTCTCCTGGTCCAGTGGCAGTGCCTGGGTGAACAGTCCGCGCAGCCGCAGATCGGTGGTCCAGCTGTGGGTGGCGCGCAGTGTAAGAGGGTCTTCGTCGCCGAAGTGATAACGGGCCAGCCGGGTGGCTTCCTTGCTGAGGTCCTGTGCCTGCTGGAACCGACCTTGGTGGCGGCGGGCGTCGGCCAACTCGCATAGGGAGTCGATCAGGTCGTCGCTGGCCATCGCTGTTCGACGCGAGATTTCCAGCGCTCTCTCGGTGAGTGGGACGGACTCGGCGATCCGGCCGGCCTGCCGCAGCAGCATGGCGTTGGTCTTCGTCATGCGGGACACCTCGCGGTGTTCTTCGCCGGAAGCCGCGAGCCAGGCGGCTCCGGCCTGCTCGGCGAGTGCGGTGGCGCCGTTGCGGTCGCCTCGGTGCTGGAGGAACAGCACGGTGTCATGGACGAGGTCGCGCACTCGTGAGTCCGTGCTGGTCAGCGCCTGCGAGGCCAGCAGGTGGGGCAGCAGCAGCCAGTAGGCGGGCCACTCTTGCGCGTCGACGTGGTGGCCGGGTCTGGCCGCCACCAGGAGCTGATGGACGGTCTCGCGCTGCTGTTCGCGCTGTTCGGAGGTGAGCCGAGCCAGGATCAGGTCCCGCAGGGCCCGGTGCAGTTGCAGGGTGTCGGCCCGGTGGTCGAGCTTGATCAGGAAGGCCTGTCGAAGAGCCCGGAGGGCACGGCCCACTGCTACAGGGTCGTCCAGGGGCCCTAGGTCCTGTGTCCCGGCATCGGCAAGGATCTGCCGGGTCAGCAGGGCTCGCGGGATCGGTTCGCACGCCATGGTCGCGCAGAGGTCGAGGAGTTTGAGCGCGGCCGGGTTCGTTTGCCGGAGTCGCTCCAGCGTGATCTCCCAGGCCGCGATGAGAGCGGGTCGGCATCGAAGTTGTACGGCAAGCACGTCGGCGTCCCGGGCGCGCTCCTCGATCAGTTCGATATAGACGTGGGCAGGGAGGTGGGTGTCACGGAGCCAAGCGCCCGCCTGCTCCACGGCCAGGGGCAGGTCGTGGAGGGATTCGGCAAGACGGTCGGCGTCCTGGACCGAGAGGGTGGACGCCTGCGCCTGCAGAAGTGCGACCGAGTCCTTGCGCTCGAGAACGTCCAGTCCGATGGTGTCAGACACTTGCGCCCACCTGCGGTCGCGGGAGGTGACGAGGACACCGCCCTGGCCGCCCCGAGGCAGGTACCTTCGTACCGTTTCGACGTCCTGCGCGTCGTCGAAGACCAGCAGCCATCGACGGTCGGTGTCCGTGCGCAGCGCCTCGTGAGCGGCGGACACCGCGGCATCGACGGGCAGGGGGCTGCTGTCGCTCGTGCCGATCCCGAGTTCGGCTGTCAGCTTCGCGAAGGCCTCCAGGATGAGGCTCTCCTGCCGGGCGGGGATCCAGCAGAGGAGATCGTAGTCGCCCACGTGTCGGTGGATGTACTCGAGCGCCAGCTCGGAGGTTCCTGCCACATCGCCGTGCAGTGCGTCCGGCAGTACGCACACGGTGCCCCCAGCGGCAAGGCGCTGTGCCAGCGCCTGCAGCTGTTCCTGCCGGCCGGTGAACTGAGGGTTGCGCGGAGGGATGTTCAGCATGACGGGAGGTGACGCCAAATGCCCTGCAGGTACCGGGCCGAGCGCCGTCACCTCCGCGGCCGCCGGGGCCGCAGAGGTAACAGGGTGCGGTGCGGAGTCCGGGCGAGGCTGCTCCAGCCTGACCTGGTCCGCCAGCCCTCCGGGCGCGTCACCGGCACTGGGGGCGACAGTGTTCTGAATGCGTCTGGCGCGGTGGGAGTACGGCCCTCCCAGCGCCCGCATCACCGCAAGTTCGGTCTGCCACCACCCTCCCTTGTCCGGGTCGGGCAGCGCGGCCTGCGTCGGGTCGCGCAAGGCGGCGCGCAGGGCGGCGCCCTGTGCTCCCGCTGCGGGAAGCTCTCCGACGATTCCCACGACCCTGGCGAGTTGTTTGCGTGTCGTCATCGCAAGGAGCGCCTGGCGCACCCCGTCGGCGAACTCGGGGTGACGTGCGCCGTTGTCGTCCCAGTCGATCAGTCCGCCCATCATGATCTCGGCGAGGTGCTCCGCGCCGGTGTCCGGCATGATGCGGCTACGTAGCTGCTGGATCAGGTCGAACTCGAAGGGGGCCGCCGCCAGCTGGGTGGCGAGCAGGCGGGCGGACGGCGTGGCCAGCCTGAAGAAGCGGCGCACCGCTGCGGGCGCGGCGCTGTGTACACGTGGGGCGATCAGCCCGGGCGTGGGATTCCCCTCGCTCAGCGCCCCGGCCACCACCACGGGAAGGGCGCGGCGTACGCCCCGCTCCCCGACGACCAAGCCAGCCCAAGCGGCGAGGGACTCCGGTTTCAGGGACAGGACGGGCACCACCACGCGGTCCTCGCCGGCCTGGGGCAGTGGCCGCAGCGGATCCAACCCGCCGGGTGACGGTCCGTAGGACAGGTTGCGGTTCGCAGCGCCGAAGCCGGCCGCTTCCAGTACGGCGTTGTGGGGGTAGAGCGAGGAGCGGTGCCGCAGGTGGGGAGGCAGGAGGCTGACCAGAGCGGTGGGACCCGCGTGGCCGAGGCGCGCGAGCAAGTCGTCGGCGCCCGAACCGACCCAGCCGTGCGCGAGGCCGTCGGTCACGATGAGGAACAGCTGACCCGCTCGGCCGCTGAGCATCTCACCGGGGTCCGTGAAGCTTTGCGTCGCGCTCCAACGCAAAGTCGGCGAACCGCTGGCATCGTTCGGCAGGTCCAGCCGGACGGTGCGCACCGACCCGAAGGAACCGCTGTGTTCAGCGGCGGACAGCAGGGCGGTGGTCTCCTGATGCCAGATGGACATCGTGGGGCTGTCGTCGATCAGGACCACAAGCTCGAAAGCTCTGGCCTCGCTGGGCCTGAGCAGCGGCATCCACAGCCCATCGGTGAACATCTGTTCGGCGGTGGCTTCTTCGTCGAACTGCAGCTGGTGCCGGGACGGCATCCGCCTCCTGAGCCTGTGCAGGGAGCGTGCCAACTGCGCGGAACGTCGCGCTGCCGTCGGAGCCTCCGCGGAGCGCGCCCTGGGCAGGAGGGGCGATTCCACGAGGAGTTGGATCGGCTCCTGAGAAGCGAAGGACGGCTGGGCAGCTGCCGGAGTACTGGAATCAGGCTCGTCGGCCGCCGGTTGCGGCCGCGTATCGAATGGCGGGACAGTCGGCGAGGGTGCCTCGTCGTCCGGGGCCTCGCCGTCCATGAGGCCGGACGGTCCCGGCCCGATCCGTCCGGCCAGGCTCCAGTGCGCGGCCAACCAGACGGCGTCGGCGAGCTCCTGCCACTGCGGGGCGTTCAGCGGCCGGTCCTCCTCGGCCGTTGCCGGCTGCCGATCGGTCTCGCCCGCGGCCGCCGGGTCCTCGCTTCCCGGCGCACGCTCTCGTGGCTTTCCGCTCATTCAGCGACCCTTTGCCAGGTCCCGCAACAGCAACTCGACAAGCGTGCGGCGCGCAGCGTCGGTCTGGAAGCCGCTCTTCGTGGTCAGTTGTACGGCATTGAGCAATTGGTCCAGTGAGTGGGTTCCACCCATTCGGACACGTTCCATGAAATCGTCGATCAGGGTCCCGGCGTCCGACGGCAGCGCCCTGAAGTGGCTTTCCACCATGGTGAGCAGTTGCTCCCGGGTGGGTGTCCTCATCTCCAGAGGCAGGCAGCGCCTGCGGAAAGCCGCCGGGAACTCACGCTCGCCGTTGCTGGTGATCACTACGACGGGGAACTCACGGCATTCCACGCGCCCGTCGTTGACCACCGCGCGCAGCCCTGGATCGCTGGTGTGCACCAGCGCCTGGCTGTCCGCCTCACGCACCAACTCCGGAATTTCGTAGTTCCCGTTCTCCAGCACGTGCAGCAAGTCGTTCGGCAGGTCGATGTCACTCTTGTCCAGTTCGTCGACGAGCAGGACACGCGGACGGTCGTAGGGCAGCAGCGCAGTCCCGAGCGGGCCCAGGGTGATGAAGTCGCCCAGGGCTGGCACGGAGCGGCTGCTGTCGCCCGGAGCGGCATCGTCGGGTGCCAGATGCGCTCTCATGCCTGCTTGCCAGGCCGCGATGGCCTGCGCCCGGCCCAGAGCGTCATAGGAGCACAGGCCATCACGCAATGTGGTGCGGCTGACGATGCTCCACTCCAGCACCTGTCCGAGGCCCAGTTCGCGGGCGATGAGGTAGGCGAGGGTGGACTTGCCGACTCCTGGCGGCCCGGTGACGAGCAAGGGGCGGCGCAGCAGCAGGGCGGCGTTGACTGTGTCGATGCTCTTTTCGTCGAGTTGAGACACGGGCTCCGCGTGTCCGAGACGACGGCGTGCAGCCTGCTCGTCGTCGGGGGGCGGGGGGAGTGCGGGCCCGCCGCCGAATCTGCGCCAGGGCGGGGCCTCGGGCAGGGTGCGGGGACCCCCGTCAGGTGCGGAGCCGGTGGCGTGGAACACCCGCCAATCCTGCCCGTCCGCCGGTGTCTTCCCGCTCATGTGCCGTTCTCCTCACGGTCGAGAGTTTCCACGTCGAATTCCATGTCGGCGTCCTGGTTGTCGACGAGCCGCGTGGGATCGTCCCAGAGAAAACCGATGTGCCGTCCGAGCAGGCGGGCGTCGTGCTGGTGTGCTGCAGCGCTTCGTCTGAGCCGGTGCACGGCCATGGGGATCTGTGGCGGCTGCACCGAGGCAAGGACAGTGCGGACGACTTCTCTGCGTTCGTCCAGGAACTCTCCTCGCCGGTCCCACATGGCCAGCCCGATCCCCTCCGCGATGGCCGCTTTGAGCGCGTTCATCGCGCCCTCCCGGTCGGGTGCATCGAGCACAGCCGCTGTGTGGTGGGGCTCACGTGCCAGATCGAGGCGCCACTCGGCCGGCCGTCGGGTGTCGGGGTCCTTCCACTCGTACACGCCGATTCCGTCGCTCTGCAGAGTCCGCCAGCGTTCCCGCCACCGGCGTACGACCAGAGGATCGCGGGTTCGCATGCGTTCCAGGCTGCGGAGGTGCACGCCGTACCGCAGTCCGAGGGGCGGTGATTCGCCACGTCCCGACTCAGATGCCAGCCCTGCTACATCGCGGTTGAGGAGGTCGTAGGGCAGGACGAACTCGACGTACGGGGGCATGGACGCCGGGCCGGTGAAGGGGTCATTTTCCGGCGGCGAAAGCCGTGCCAGCTGCCTCAGAGCCGCACTGACCGCCATGCCGAGCTGGTCGAGTGTGGTGATCGTGGGCTCGGCGGGCAGAGGGTTCCAGCTGTCGGGGCTGGTGTTGAGCCAGGGCCGGACGGTGACGTCGTCGGAACCGTCTCTGGCGGGCTCGACGATCACGAGGAGGCATCGGGGTACAGGATGGCCGGTTCGGGTGGCCGCGCGAGCAGCCCGCCGGTGTTCGAGTTCCGTGAGCAGACCGGCCCTGCTGGCCCAGTCCTCCGCCCACGCGGACAGGGCGCCACGGTTGTTCGGGGCCCGGACCGCCGCGGCCGCGTGTTCCATGAGGAGGACTGCGGGCGGCAGGCCGTCAGGCTGCACATTCCACTCCAGCAGGTGGAGCAGGAGTCCCACAGGGGGCAGACCGAGCGGCGGCGACAGGCCTGTCTCGGCCGCGATTCCGTCACGTAGTGCGGTCCACGGCAGCTCGTCCGTCATCGTGCTCAGGAGCGCCCGTGCCGATGCAACGTCCCGCTCGGACAACGGACCGGCCAGCTGTGGCGCCGAGTCGTACGGACCGGCCACGGGCGCAGTGATCTGCTCGATCCCCTCCGCAGCTGCCGGCCCCTCGAAGAGGCCGACCACCGACGCGAGAATCTGCTCGCCTCCTGCAACACTCAGCGCAGCCCGGACCAGGCAGAGGGCGTCACCACGCAGTCCCGTATCCGGGGATGCGATGTGAACGCCCAGTTGTTCTGCGAGCACCTCGGCGAAAAGTTGTCGCCCTCGCGGTTGTCGCATGCAGGAAAGACCGCACAGCGCGTCGGTCAGACCGGACAGCAGGGCCAGGCCCGACGCGTTCTCGAACTCGCCCATGGCGCCGACGACTTCACCGACCTTCCCCGCGGAGCCGGTATACCTACCCAGCCTGTGAAACTAGCACGTCGGCAGTGGGTGAACAGGCTTGTTGCCGACATCGAACGTGCTCCGCCAGGCCGGATCGCCGTGCGGGAATCCCCGCCCGAGCCGCGGACGGTCAGGCGCCTGCCGCCGCCCTGCGGCGGCGCAGGGCGCCGGACAAGCCCATGTCCGCGGCCCATATCTCGGCGCATGCGGCCAGGGCGGAGCGGTGCGTCGGCGATGACGTGAGCCGCGACGCGCGCTCGACGAGCAGGACAGCGGGCGGCAGCCCGTCGGACTGCGCGGTCAGTTCCAGGGTGTACGCGAACAACTGTTCCAGCGAGAGGCCGGCAGGCAGACGAAGGCCGTTCAAGTCGTGGACGAGTGCCTCGCGCAAGCTGGAGACGGACAGGTCGGCCGTGACGGCGCGCAGGAGAGCCCGGCCTTTGCCTTCTTCCCCGGCAGACAGCACCCTGGGCACCGGGGAGTCGGAAGCGGCCGTCATTCGACGCGCCACCTCATCGCCGGCCTGGGTACCCTCCAGAATCCGCGCAGCGTCGGCCAGGGCGTGCTCCCCGCCCACCGTGTCCAACGCGGCACGCACCAGAGTGGCGGCGTCCTCACGCTGCTTGCTCCCCCGCAGCTCGATTCGCCGGCCGAGCAAGTCCGCCAGCACCGCGGCGAACTGCCCGCGCCCCGGCGCGTCCTGCATGCAGTCCAGCTCGCACAGGGCATCGGTCAGCGCTTGCATCAGCGCGAGCGAGATCCGGGTATCCCGTGGCTCGGTTGCCCCGGCCTGCGACGCGGCGCGTGGCGATTCGGCACCGGCTTCATCGAACAGCCGCCGTATCTCCCAGCTCGCGGCCTCTCCCTCGAATACCCGCACGACGTCAATCAGCGTGTCGGCCCCGCCGGCCGCGTTTAAGGCGGCTCGCGCCATGATCACGACGTCCCTACGTAATTCGGCGCCGTGCAGGTTGATCGGGCGGCCCAGCTGCTCCGCGAGCAGAAGCGCGAAGATGGCCCGCCCCTGGACATCCTCCAGGCACGACAGCGTACTGAGGGCATCGGTCAGGCGAACCAGTACTCCCAGGCCCCGCCCGCGTGGGCGGCTCTTGTCCCGTGCGACATCAATGACGCGTTGCGCCGATATGCCGCACTGCGCCCAGCCGACGCCGATGTCGGCCCCGATGCTGACTGCTCGTCCATCAACTCCGATCGGCGCGATGATCTCGTTGCGTAGACGTGCGGCAAGGTTCTGCGCTTCGGCTGGGTCCAACTGGCCCACGAGGACCAAAAACTCGTCGCCGCCGACACGGGCGACGGTGTCGTCGTCTCGTACGGTGTCGCACAGCCGACGGGCGACCTCGACAAGAACGATGTCGCCTGCGCTCCGGCCGAACCGGTCGTTGATGCTCTCCAGGCCGTTGAGGGAACAAAAGAGTACGGCCAGGCCTTTACGGTCGGCTTGAGGCTCATCCTGGGGGGAGCGCAGGTGCGTGTGATGAGGATCGTCGTTCGTCTGCGGATCGACGCACAGCAGGTCGGACAGCTGTGCGTCGATCGTGGGCGCGTTCCGGAGGCCGGTGAGGAGATCGTGTCGGTCGCGGTAGGCGGGCGTCAGGTCTCGTGCCGGGAACTGGTCCCACGGGGACTCGTGGGTGCGTACGGTCATCAGGAGATGCCCGTACGCACCGATACGGTCGGCGAGTTCTGTCACTTTCACCGCGTCGGTGACGTGGTCGAGGACGAGCAGCCAGCCCGGGTGGGACTCGAGCCACTGCAGGGCTCTCTCGGTGGGGTGGATGCGGGCTGAGTCGGGGGCGGGCTCCGTGAGCAGGGCGTGGGCGATGCTCGCGATGCCGCTCTCCACACCGTCCGGCTCGCGTGCGTCGACCCACCACACCAGGGTGTACTCCTTTAGGCGGCGGTAGGCATAGTCCAGCGCGACGGTCGTCTTGTCCGACCCTGCGGGCCCGCAGAGTGCAGCCGCCCGGTGTCGGCCCCGGCCCGCCAATGTCTCGTCCACCCAGGTCACATCGCGATGGAGGGCAGGATGCCATCGAACCGTACGGCGGTCGGGCAGGTTGTGCGTGCCTGGCAGCAGCGGCGCTCTCCCCAGCTGCGGTCCCGGGTAGCTGCCCTCGCCACGCGGTGCGCCTGCAGACGTCCATTCCGCGAGCGGCTCCCCCTCTCGTGGCAGGCTCAGCGTTCCTGTCCGGTCCGCGATGACCGCGGGAAAGTCCGGTGTCCGGCCCAGGCGCGGGGTGATGAAGTCGCTCACCGCGTCGACGGTGCGCTGGGCCGCGCCTGCTCTCACCACCGCGCGAAGGCGGCTGCGTACCTCTGGTGGGAAGGCAAAGACGTCGTGGCCGACGAGCGGCTCGTCGACATGCATGAGACCGCTCAGCATGACCTCGGCCAGACAGACGGGATGGCTGTCGGGCAGGGCTGCTGCCTGGACGAGCCGCATGACGGGAAGCGTCAGCGGATCAACGGCCGCCAGGTGACCGGCCAGCTCGTAGGCGTTGCGGGAGGCCGATGCCCGGAACATGCTCACGCGATCAGCGGCCGTGTCCGGCTCCTCGGTGGCCAGATCGCCGGTCTCGTCATCGAAGGGGCGGGGATTTCCAGGAGCGAGCGCGTCGATGACCCGCAACGTCGCCACGCCTCCGTGCGAGGCGATCAGATCGGCCCAGGGGCGCAGGCTCAGCTCCTCCAGCGCGAGCACGGGGACGGGCAGGCCGGGCCGAGGACGCGATGAGGTGGTGAGCCAGGGATCGTGAGCGGTAAGCAGGGTGTTGGGCGGCGCCGGGCCCGTGGTGCGGACGATCGCTGGTTCGGCGGCCAGACCGGTGCCGTTCCACAGACGCGGGGGAAACAGATGGAGCACGGCCGTCGGTGCCCTGCGGGCCAGGACGGCCAGCCGCCTGCGGGCAGAACCCGTGTACCAGTGATCGGCGACACCGTCCGTCACGGCCAGGACGACGGTGCGGCCTGCGACCACGAGAGCCGCCGCCGCGTCGAGCGGGCCTGCGCGTACAGAGCGGAAGATGCCCGAGCCCGTGAGCGCGCTCTGCAGTTCGCCGACCGTATCGCGCCACACTCGCATGGAGGGCCCCTCATCCACGGCGAGGACGAGGTGGAGCCAGCGGTCCCGGGCTGGTTGCAGAACAGCATCGAGAACACCGCTGTCGGCGATGGCCTCGGCGGTAGCGCCCTCGTCGAGCTCGTGCCGGTGCAGGGAGGGCACTTGTCGCTTGAGTGCGCGCAACCCCCGTACGAGGCCCAGCGGATGACGCAGGCCCCGCACACCTGGAATGCGCAGCGGCGTACCGGGAGCACCGCCGTCCCGCGTCCGTATGAAGGTGTAGACCGGACGAGGGGGCTCGCTCGGGGTAGGCTCAGCGGCGTTTCGTTCCGAGGGATCGGGCCGTGCAGCGAGGCCGGAGGTCGCCGCAGGCCGGGCGGGTGCATACGGCTCAGCCCCAGCCTCGGCGGTTCGCCCCGGCGGCGTGTGCAGAGCCAGCCACAGCGCGTCGCTCAGCTCCCTGGGTGAAAGCTCCGTTCCGACGCCGCGCAGTGCGGCGTGCAGGCGAGCGGCCCACAGCTCGTCCGGGTCACCGGACTCCGCTGCTCCTGAGCTCACGCAGCACCGCCTCTCTGAGGTGCTCCACTTCGGGGTGGACGCCCTGCCTCAGCAGGTGGATGGCATGCAGCAGTTGGTCGGTGGCGAGCCCGCCAAGGCTGCGCCGGTCGGTGAAGGTCTGGATGAGTTCCTGCACTCGCGGCCACTGTGTTTCAAGCTGCGGCAGGTCGTGGGCGAAGTGCGCTCGCACGATGCCTTCGAGCTGGTCGGCAGCCGGCTCAGGCAGTTCCAGTCGGATACAGCGGCGGAGGAAGGCTGCGGGGAACTCTCGTTCGCCGTTGCTGGTGATCACGACGAAGGGGAAGTCCTGGCAGCGGACGGTGCCCTGGCGCACCCGCACCTTCTCCTGCGACCCCTGCACGTTGACGGCGACCTCGGCCTGTTCATCGGGTAGCCGCGCCAGTTCGGGAATGGTGAACTCGCCCTCCTCCAGCACGAACAACAGGTCGTTGGGCAGGTCCAGGTCGCTCTTGTCGAGTTCGTCGATCAGCAGCAGCCGCGGCCGCCCGTTGTTCCGGGTTGCCAGCGCGGTTCCCAAAGGCCCCAGCCGCACGAAGCTGCCGATGTCGTCCTTGCCGTCTCGCTGCTCACGCAACCGGCCGATAGCGTCATAGCGGTAGAGCGCGTCCGTGAGCGTGGCGCGGGTGTTCACCGGCCAGACCAGGACCGGTCCAAGACCGAGTTCCGCCGCCACGGCGTGCGCGAGCGACGACTTGCCGGTGCCCGGAGCACCGGTGACCAGAAGGGGGCGCCGCAGCCGCAACGCGGCGTTGACCACTTCGACCTCTGTGTCGCCGATCAAATACGGTCGTGGGCGCTGAGCCTCGCCTTCCTGTCGCGGTCGTCGCCACGGCGGAGGCTCGGGCAGCGGCACGGAGTCGTCGTACGTGCCGCCGCCCCCGCGGAAGAGCCGTTCCTGAGGACGTCCGTCGTTCACGCAGCGCCTCCATTGCGCCTGGGCGGGCTGGCCAGCCGCCTGCGGGGCGGTGCCCAGTTCGGGTTCTCCCACAACAGGGCCAGGTGGGCGCCTATGTGCGCGGTGTCGTGCAGGGCTTCGGCACGCCGCTGTCTGACCTCTTCGCGCAGGCTGTGCTGCCAGTCGTCGCGGACGAAGGCCCGCAAGGTCTCAGCTGTGTCCGGGCCGTGGGCAGCCCGATGCCACAGGACCACGGGGACCCCCAGCCAGCGGCACAGGGCCAAGGTGCCGTCGCGCTGGTCGGGCGGACAGCAGGCGATGACACAGGCGATCTTCTTCTGTGCCGACAAGGTGCCGTTCGCCGTGTCCAGTTCGTGCAGTACGTAGGGTTCGGCCACCGTGCTGTGTCCGTGTTCCCAGCGTGCCTTCCAGTCCCCCCGGCGGGGGGCGTTCTGGCCGCGAACGACCACTGTCCTGTCCAGCCCGATGGCCCGTGTCCCCAGAGGCCCGGCGTGGGTCGGCAATCGGTCCACCGCCAGGCCGAAGAAGCCTTCCTCCAGCAGGAACTCGACGCCTGCCGACTCCTCGTACTGGTCGAGATCGTCGACGGCCTCGGAGAGCGCGGCACACAGCTCATCGCCGTCGCGCAGGACGTCCTCGTCGGTCCAGGTCCGCATTGGCTCCCCGCGCGTGTCGTCGTCGTAAAGGCGGATGTCGTAGTGGAAGACGTCGGCTGCGGGCTGCGGCCACAGCCACACTCGCAGCACGGGCTGCACCGTCCGGGCGGCGGCACGGGATCTGGCGGACCAGCGGCATTGTGCCATCGCGTCCGGGCTGACACCCAGGCGTGCGACGAGGTTCTGCGACCAGTCCCGCAGCGTGTCTCCGCCGTCCCCGCGGTGCGCGGCCACCTCCTCGACCACCTGGATCAGCGGTGGCACCAGACCGGGTTCGCTCGCGCGGTCCTCCAAATCCTCGACCAGCGCCTCAATACCCTGAGGTCCGGCCTCGGCGAAGGCAAGGTGCGGCACGGCCCGTTGGGCCGCCGCGCGGACCTCCGGGTAGGCGGCCGCGCCCAGGAGTTCTGCGAGTTCGTGGTACTCATCCGGAGTGAGCAGGCGCACCGACCCGAGTTTCGCTGCGGCCTCCCGGACCCTACGGCTCACATCCTCGAACGCGGTGAGGGCGCTGAGGAGGACTGGCATGCCTCGGGGGTGGCTCAAGGCCGCTTCGACGAGTTCCTCAGCAGTGTCCGGAGTCCAGGACATGCCAAGAGCGTCGGTCACACGGCTGGTGCATCGCACCAGTTTCCGGTCGGGGAGTCCGTCCAGAGCATCCGCCACTTCACGGCACCGGGCGCGTCTTTTAGGGTCGGACAGCCCCCTCACGGCCAGCGGCACGCCGGCCGCTACGAGCAGTTGCATCATCTCGGACGCCCTGATGGCGTACGAGCGGGGACGGTCAGGTTCGGTGGACACCACCAGACCCGTCACACAGCCGCGTTCACGGTCCCACAGGGGCGCTCCGCTGTGCCCCGGCTCGATCTCCAGCGGGGCGTGCCCAGGGTCCAGGATGTACCACGGGCCCATGCGTGCCTGCACGTAGACGTCCACGAGCGAGCGCGGGGCACCATGGGCGTACCAGGTCGACATCCATCGGCCGGTTGTTTCCCGGACGGGTACCGGGCTGACGGCAGAGTCCCGCAGATCGACCCTCAGCAGGGCGAGGTCGCCCTCCCACCACTGTCCGCCCGCAACCCTGGGGGCCAGCCACCTGACCAGTTCCACCGGGTGATGCTCATCCCCCAGGCACGGCAGCGACACCCCCACCCGAAGCATCTCCGTCGCGGTCGGCTCGTCGGGCGCCAGCATGTCTCGGTCGAGAGCCGCGTTGATCACGTGGGCACAGGTGATCAAGAATCCGTCGGCGACGACCACTCCCGCGCCAAGACCCGTCCCGATCACGTCACGGGTGTGCACAGTGACCCAGGCCCGGCGGATACGCGCGTCCGCGTCGTCGTGTTGCCGGTGCACGACTACTCCGTCGGCGCAGGAGTTTCGAGATTCCAGGTCGCTGACACCGTGAGACTCGCCTCGCCCTTGTTCGCGACGATTCCGAGCGTCAGATCGTTGCCGACCTTGACACCGAGGTCCACGGTGAGTTGTTGGGGCCGTCTGTCCATCGCCGACACCGTGTCGTGCACGGACTGCAGGACCGGGACCAACGGCTGCAGCACTTGCCGCAGTGCGCCACGAGCAGCCCGCGCCACCCGTCCGTTTCCGTCACCCGCGACGGGTACAAGCGGCGCAGATCCTGGTGCAGCGCCACTCCCCGCAGAGTCTCCCAGCGGGCTGGGAAAGACCTCCAACAGCACTGCCTGGCCGTCGTCGAAGGTGAACTCCACAAAATCCCCCATGGCATCAACTATGCCAGTTCCGCGGGCTCTTGACCCTTGCATCGATCAACTCCGATCGGGCCTGGGAAAGTAGTCGGCTGCAGACGCCGGACCTGGCTGGTTCGGACACCGTTGGATCGTCACCCCGAAAGGGCGATTGTCAGATGGTGAGCGGCACGTTCAGCAGGCCGCCCCCGCAACCCAGACACCTGACCGGCGGAGGAGACCGCCTGGCAGCCGCCGATGCCGTGACCGCCGCCGACCTCATCGTCGTGCAGGCCCTGTCGGTGAAGCGGCTCTTCCTCCGTCCCCCTCTCCAGAACGCGCGCCTCCCGGCTATCCGGCCTGTCCCGGACGGAACTGCTGAACCGCGGAGGACGCCGATTCCGCGAAACGCCTGCGGAGCGCCCTCGATCCATTTCCGCCGCTGTCTCTGCACCGAGCCGGACGCTGACCTGCAGATCCTTGGCGATCTGTGGACTCGCGTCCGGCGAACGCCTGGGTCGGCACCGCTGAAGATCGAACGGTCGATCGCTCGGCTCCTCCGCTGCCGCCGCCTCACCATCCGATACGAACGAAGGGCAGGGTCTCGGAGCAGAACGAGCAGTCGAAGTCGCACCGCTTGGTGACCTGCACGATCACGGACAGCGGTGCGGTCAGCGTCTTGGCGACGGAGTCGACGTCAGTATCCGCCGGAGCGTCGAAGTGCTGGCCGTTGAATGCGTATCCGACACCTCCGCCGAGGTCCCTGCGCTTCTGCGCGGGAACAGTGGGCAGTCCGAGGTTGGTCATGGTTCCTCCGTGTTGTTGACGGTCAGATACAGGAGCGTTGGGCCCTCTTCGCCGCCCTGGGGGAAGAGCGGCGAAGGGGGTGAGCACCAGCGCGGGAAGGGAGAGCCGGGCCGTAGGGGATCGGCCGGCAACTCCCTGCGCTGGGCGTACGGCCCGCCCGATGGCCCGGGCACGGACGGTCTTCCGGGCCACCGGACAGGGGCCTATGCGGCCGTCGCGAGTTCCTCAAGCAGCTCGCCGAACTCCAGGACGCGGAAGCTCGAGAGCCGGCGGACCATCTGCGAGGCCAGGAACGTGGCCAGGTCGGGGTTCCCGTAGGGCACGGCGATGTCCGGCCGGGCAACGACGTGCAGTCCCCCGCGGGCGAGGCGGCCGTAGAGGACTCCGCTCACGCCGTACAGGGGTGCGCTCCGGGCGAGGAACACCATCGGCTGCTTCTCCATGTGCGGGCACAGCGCCGCAACGGTGCGGACGTGCCGGGCGCACACCGGGGGCTGGTTCGTCAGGATCTCCGTCCGGGTGGGGTCCTCGTCCCTGGGCCCCGCAAGGAAGATGAAGCCGGCCTTCGTCCGGGCGGGCTGGGTGCATACCTGGCACCGGAGAGTCTGCATGGTCATCATCTGCCGGTGCGGGTGCATGAACTTCCACTGCGGCTCCCCGGTCGGCATCCCGTCCACACCCAGCGGATTCCAGCCGACCCGCGCGAACAGCACACCGCGAGGATCACGATCCCGGGGATCTTCGTCGAGGTAGTGGAGCCTACTTCGGCCCGGCGCGCTGCGCCTGATGACCAGGTTGTCGGGCGCCGCCTCCTCCCCCACCCGCTGGATGACGTACGGGACTACGGCCGGTCCGACTGAGGTGGAAGGCATGGAGCGATGCGTCCTTCTCGACGGGGCGGGCGGGCTGTACGAAAGCAGGGGTCCCAGCATCAGGCCGCCTCCCGTAGACACTTGATCGCGCCGAGGCGTTCGTGGAGTTCGTCGACGGCCCAGGCCATCCGGCGCAGGTGCCCCACGGCCTGGAGGTAGTCGCCAGGCACCGCCTCGGCGCGTAACCGACGGGCCCGCTCGATCAGTTGTTCCACTTCCGGATCCTTCTGGTCAGCCTCCGCGGCGATGGCGATAGTGACGAGTTGCATCAGGTGGCCGCGAAGCCGCTGGCAGTTGTCTTCGAGGGCTTCCTCGGCCGGGACGACGACGTCCAGAACCGCGCCGACATCGTCAAGGAGCGATTCACCGTCGAACGGCTGCCACCCATGAACCTTGCTCAGAACTGATTCCAAAGCTTCAGGGCTCAACGGCGGCGTCCACACAGGTACGGCCCTGGTTCGCCCCGGAACAGTGGGGGCGGTCATCACACCCTCTCCTTGGCCGGAACGGTGAGACGGCACCAGGTGACCGCTCCTGCGTCGCCGGTCCCCCATGCACCGCCGCTCTCCTTCACCAAGGCATCGACGAGAGCGAGGCCGCGCCCCGACTCGGCACCCTCATCGACCTCACCGTGGTCGGCGCAACCAGCCATGCCGTCCCGGACGGCAATCCGAAGGAAGCCGTCGCGGACAGCGATGGTCAGGCTGATCTCCTTCGTTCCGCTGTGCAGCAACGCGTTGGTCAGCAGCTCCGAGATGATCAGCGCGACGTGGTCCGTCATCGCCTCAAGCCCGCAGTACCGAAGTCGCGCGGCCGCGATCCGCCGTACGGCACCGACCCTGCAGGCGTCCTTGTCTGAGGGCGGGGTGCCGCCACGGCGAGGAGCAATCTCAAAGGTCAGTCCCATGACGTCCTCGTCGCGATTAGGGACCGTCCGAGGCATCCGTACGGCTGTCGTTGTCATCTCAACCTCAGTGGCGGGTTGCAGCACCGGTCGGAGGCGGATTGGCACGGTCGGCTGGTGAACATGAAATAAGCCCATGAGTTACTACCTCCCTATTAGGCTCACGGTGATGGCGAATACGCTAGAAAAGCCGTCGCAGCTGCTGAAGTGACCGCGAGTACAGGTGGCTTGCTGAAAACTGCCCCGATTGGATCTCCCATGCGGCCGAACCCTCGACAAACCCTGACCGGTAGTACGGGTATGACTTCACGCGGCCGCTTCGGCGTCATCAGCGGTCATGTCTGGCGCGTGATACGGGAGCAGCAAGGCTTCACGCAGGAGGAAGTCGCCGAGCGCCTGAAGGTGAGCCTGAACACGATCGCTGGGTGGGAAACCGGGCGGCGTCCGCTTACTGCGGTGCCTGTCGGACAGATGCTCGTCCACCGTCGTCGGTTGATGCAGATGGGTACCGCGTCCGCTCTCTTACAAGTGCTGGAGCGCGCCTTGGAAGCAGATGTGCTCCTCTCTGGCGTCCTCGAAGAAGGTTCCCAGGTCGAGGAGAGTTTGCTCGGTGCGATGGTGATGCAACGCGAGTTCGCCGAAGTGCTGGTGTGGCCGCTCAACGGCGTCCCGCCACAACCAGTGCGCAACCTGCCCGCGCCATCCCGTCCTCGCCGCGGACCGACTCCATCCGGGCCCGAACTGTCATCGGCTGAGCGGCAGGGCTTCTTCGCTCAGATGCGGCGTGCTGCAGAGCAGGCGCGCGGTACTGACCAGTTCCTCCTGCGTCGTCAAGCCCTCTACCTGTGCGGATACGACCGGGAGACGGACACGGAGGAGTGGCTCGTTCACCAGCAGCGCAGAGAGCGGCCGGCCGATTGGCTTACCGGCTGGCTGAACGCCCGCAGCGTGGCAGCCATTGCCGCCCGACAGGGCGATGTCGATCGCCTGTCTCACTTCATCGACACCGCGCTGGTGGACGACGATGCCGGAGAAGCTGCCAACCTCAACTACTTCGGCTATTGGGTCGGTGAGGTGAGGCAAGTCGAGCTCACCGACGCCTTCATCGCCGACCGCTCTCTCGGGCCGTGGACAGGCGACAAGCTTCTGAAACATCTCGTCGACGGGATCTCGCCCGAACATGGCTATGTGGAACTCAATGTCCACAGCATCTGGGCCCTCCTCCAAGCCCGGCCCGGCCTGCTCCGCTCGGGTGCAGCGTCCCGCGCGCTGCGCGAGAGGCTATCGATCATGTTGGATAGCGGGGGACTCTCTCCGCGCGGACGGCGGGAGTTGGAGAGCATCCGGTACGCGATCCGCCTCGCCGAGGCGTGAGAGGAGCCTGACGGTGTCCGAGGACCTGACCGCGGTGGCCCGCTTCCTGTACGAGGCGGGGACGCTGAAGAACACCGCACGCACCGGATGGTGGATGGCCGGGGTCAAAGAACCGGAGTCGGTCGCCGATCACTCGTGGCGCACCGCCCTCATCGCGACGATCATCGCCAAGCTGGAAGGCGCTGACCCAGCCAGGGCGGCATTCCTCGCGGTATGGCACGACTCGCAGGAAACCCGTACCGGGGACGTGAACTACCTGGGCAGGAAATACGCGCCGCAGGCCGACCCCCGCCACGTCACTGCCGACCAGGTCGCCCAGATGCCCGAAATTCTGGCTCAGGCGGTACGCGAGCTGATCGACGAATACGAGGCCAAGGAATCCCCGGAATCGGTCTGCGCGCGGGACGCCGACAAGCTGGAATGCCTGATCCAAGGCGTCGAGTACAAGGCCCAGGGATATCAGAACGCGCAGCGCTGGATCGACAACAGCCGCAGCCGCCTCACGACGAAAACCGCCCATGCACTCGCCGAAGCGGTGCTCGAAACAGACTCGCTCGATTGGCTACGCACAGCACTCGGCGAAAGCAACAGGGAACAGGCCTGATCAATTTAGTCTCTCGGGACGCAAGGCGCGTCCCGGGGACCCTCCCCCGCCCGCACGGCAAGCAGCCCCGCTCCGGCGCCGCTGGCGGGGTCATCCCCACACGTGCGGGGATGGTCTCGCGTTCCGCGTCAGCCAGCCACCAGGAGACCGTTGCACGGGGACGACCTCGCTCAAATGGTCTACGACCGGCGGACACAGCTCGGGCTCAGCCAGGCCCCAGCTCGCCGTGCGGGCCGGGATGAAGCAACCGGCGATCTCCCGCATCGAAGGGGGTGGCACCACTCCCACCGTGCCTCTTCTGCGACGCCTGGCAGCCGCGCTCGACGCCCACCTCAACGTCGAGTTCGTACCGCATGGCACCGCATCGCAAGAGAAGCCCGAACAACGCACTGCGATAGAGGCTGCAGCCCGCTGGCGCATTCGGCAGCCTTGAGCGCCGCCGGAGGGGTAACCGAAGCACGCTGGAGAGGCCATCGCGCTCGTCCTGGTCGCCGCTGCGGCCGGCCTCGCCTCCTGGCAAGGTTCACCCATCCCGCGACAAGTCCCACGTCTACAAAGTCTTGTCAGGAGCCGGGTCGGACCGGCCACGTCCAGAAGCCCGCCAGGCCCCTGAGCGAGCTGACTACTGCCGCCGCGCCGTGAGGCGTTGCCGCGTCCGCCTGCTCGCACCAGACGGATGTCATTGCACTCCTCTGTCACGCAGTCGAAAGCGCAGGACGACTCGTTGCGGTGCCCCCCAACGTCGGCCCTCCTGGCACCTCGCCCCACGCTCCGGCCGCGCGGGGCCCGGGTCGCAGACCCAGACGCTCTTGCCGTATCCGCGCCCCTGTTCACTCCCCTGCCAGGAGCCGTGCAACAACGCCGGCACAGTCCGCCAGCGCCGGATCCAAGGGAGCGTCGGTGAGTACGGTGCGCAGTTGCTCATACAGGCCGACGGAGATCTGTCCAGTACGGCTGAGCTCTTCCTCCGTCTGGGCCAGCACACGGTGCAGCAGTCGTGTCTGCGCGTCCGGTCGCACCAGGGTCAGACGGGTGCGCAGTTCACTGACCGCGCTCAACGCGGCCTCGGCCGCTTCGTTTTGCCAGCCGCTCGGGCGCCCGCAGCTGCTGCCGGCAGGAACCGTGCGGGCGTGGTCTCCGACCGGCCAACGCAGCCGGGCCATCGGGTCCCTGTCGGGCTCGCGTGCACGATCGAGTGGCTTCAATGCCAGATCGGGACGGAAGTTGATGAACCGGGGCCGGGCCCCGGGCGGATGCTGGCGGCTGGTGGAATCAGCCTCGGTCTCAGGCCGGTCGGTACGGTCCACGCCGGCCATCCAGTCACGCAGCTCGTTCTTGCGCCGCTGCATGCTGCCCGGATGCGTGTCGATGACGCATTCGGCATCCTGCAGCAGGCGGGCGATCACGGCGTCGCCCTTGCGGTCGTCCGCATCCTTTGTCACAGCTGCTCCTCCTCCCGCGACCTGGTGGCCTGCATGCTCTGCAGAGGACCATCCGCCGCGTGCCGCAGCGCTGCGCGGGCGATCGCCACGTGCTTACGCACCCCCGACGGCTCGATCCCCAACAGCTCGCCGATCCGCGCCGTTGAGCACTGCTCGACAAAGTACAAAATGGCCACCTGCCGGCGCCGCTCGGGAAAGGAGCGGATTGCTTTCCAGCAGCGCTCGAGAGCATCACGGGCCAACACGACATCGGCCGGATCCGGTGGCGCCGCGGCTTGGCTGCGCGCCAGCTCAGGGCCCAGTTGGTTCAACCGCTGTGCCCTGCGGACGTCATCGATCCATTGATTGCGGCACACCCGGCGCAGCCAGGCCCGGTGTCTGCCGGGCTCCACTTTCCAGCCCGTGGTGAACAGGCCGGTCTCGGCCAGGGAATCCCACTGCTGGGCCACCGCCATGAACACCCGTTGCACCAGGTCCTCGGCGGCCGGCTGCGAACCACCCGTGAGGACCATGGCATAGCGCAGTAAGGGCATCGCTTCGCAATCCCACAGCCTCGACACGTCATGCGCTGTCTGTTCGGAGATCCGCCGGTCCCTCACGGTGTCCCCCTTCCTTCACCGCAGACCCGAGGCGGACCTCCATGGCAGGCCCGCCCATGCCCCGTTGTTGGCGTACCACTGTCCCCGGCGGCGCGTGCCGTACCAACGCCACCAGCGTGACCCGACGACCCCGCTCAGCGAGCCACACCGATCCGCTCACCACTGCCACCACCACGCAGACACCGGCCCCGGCTTGCCACGACACCACCGACCCCAGCCCCCACACCCAGCCTCCTCCACCAACTGTCATGCCTCTTCATCGGATGAAGGCCTCCACACGCTGCCATCGGTGGCCCACCTCTTCGCCACCGTCCTGCCCACCAGCCCCACCCGCTCCCCTCGCCACGCACAACAGCCCGCCCCCGCGCCGTTCACCGCGTCTGGACCCACCACAGCGCAGCGGCCACCATCCCGGATCCCGCCGCTGCGGCGGCGCCCCAGACGGTGGCAAACAGTGCGGCCCGGGCCAGCCGTCGTCTGGTCGAACGCTGCGCCATATTCCCTCCGCTCCCTTCGAGGCCGACCGCCCGATGCGCGCGGCCGCTACCAGGCATTGACGCGCGGGAAGCATGCCAACGGCAGAGATGTCGAACAACGTCGGAAAAGTCGTCAGATGGGGTCCTAGACTGCTTTTCCGGGTCGGAATTTCCGACGGCCTTCGTGAGAAGGGCAGTTGACGCCTGTGCCCGCCTCCAGCAGCAGTCAGCCCCCCGAGGTCCTCACCGAACTGAACAGTCTGTGGCACCAGGCGCAGACCCGCCTGGCAGAGGCCGGCTCCCGCCTGACCCTCGCCCGGGCCAGTCGCGCGACCGGCGTTCCGCTGGCCACTCTCAGCGACTGGCTGCGCGGCAACCATCTCCCCCGGGAGACTGCGGACCTGCTGAAGGTGGTCACGCAGCTGTGCACGTGGGCAGCAAAAGCGCCGCCCTCCACACCCCACTGGAGGGGCCTGCTGGATGCCGCCGGCCGCGACACATCCCGCCCGGCACCCAGACCGACCCCGGCACACGGTTCGGCCATCGCCGCGCTCGGCGAGCTGCTCACGGCAGCATTCGCCGAGGACGAGGTGACCATCGACGCCGTCTGCCTCAGCGGCCAGGCCCTGTCCATCGCTATGGCCCGCCCGATCCATGCCGTCCACACCGGCCAGGTGAACCCCCAGACAGTGACGGTCCGAGTCCTGCTGCCCAGCCGCGACATCGACCTGGCCTTCCCCAGCCCCGTCTCCTGGGACGAGAGCGGAGACACCATCCAGCGGCGCTGGCTCGCCCAGCGCAACGCCTACGGACAAACCCTGCGCGCCGCACTCCTGTCACTGCGTGACACCCACGGCATCGAGGCCCACATCACCTTCCGGGCCCTGCCGTTCACCCCCATGGCCAAGCTCTACCTGGTCAACCACACCGAAGCCCTCTTCTCCTACTACACCCTCCACCGTCGCCCCCTCGACATCGACGGCCGCCAGATCGACATCTATGACGCCAACCCCATGCGACTGGTCCGGCTGTTCGGTACCGACAGCACCAGCGACGACACCGCCTTCGTCATCCAGTCCCAGCAATGGTTCGACTCCCTGTGGGAATCCGTCACGACCGACCTCACGACCGACTGACCACAACTGCCCCTGCACCACCTGCCTCATCGGGCTCCAGGCCTCCTCGAGGTCCCGCGCGAGAGAGACCGGACGTGCTGCTGGCCGGGACCCTCGCCAGGTGTGGCCGTGACCGGTGACGGCCACGGTGACCACTCGGCCAAGCAGCGCCGGCACGGCGTCAACGTCCAGGTCGTCACCGACCCCACCAGCAAGATGCTGTGGATCTCGCCCGTGCTGCCCGTGGCTCAGGCAAGGCTGAGCGCGCGGTCTGACCGCAGCCACTTTGCGGCCTCTTGCTGCGCTGCCTGAACCTCAGTCGGTGCAGGTGTCGATCATGGAGGACAGGGCGGACTTCTCGTCGTCGGTGGTGGTGAGCTTCCAGATCGACTTGATGTGCGTGTAGTCCTTGGCGTAGATGCACCAGAAGGCGTGGTTGGTGGGTTTCCAGTCCGCGGGGCCGCTGTCGGACTTGGAGGAGTTGGACGACTCCGAGGCGATCAGGAGCTGGGGGTCCTTGAGGTCGTTGCCGAAGGCCTTGCGCCGATCAGCGGTCCACGTGGCGGCGCCGGAGCGCCATGCTTCCGCGAGGGGGACCATGTGGTCGATGGTCGCATCGGCGACGACGGTGACGGTGGTGTCGTCGTAGGCGGAATACCAGGAACCGCTCGCGGGCCGGCAGCTGCCGGGCTGGTCCTGGACGTTCTTGCCGTCGCGGGCGAGGACGTCCTGGCGGGTGGTGCATCCGTCGGGCTGGGTGGACCAGATGTCGAACTTGTCGCGGGCGTAGCCGTCCATCGAGTGCGGAGCGGCGACGGTCAGGGCGGCGAGCTCGCTGCGCGCGGTCGTGGTCGACGGGGGTGCGGGCGGCTCGGCCAGGGCCGGCGCGGCACACACGCCGAGGATCAACAGCGAGGCTGTGGGCAGGCCGAACACCGTGCGGCGGAACATGAACTCTCCAAAGAATGTGGGGGGTTGGAGATGCGCGTTCCTGAGGAAACCGCACCGCCCGGCGGGCGCGCTACGCGCGTCGATCGGGCGTTTCAACCCCTCCACGGCGCCTTCACCGGGCGGTCACCACGCAACGACGGACAAGGAGGCGGGGGCGGGCCGCAGTCACCGGCCCGCCCCCTTCTCTCGCGCCGCTGCCGGGTGGCTCACGCAACCCGCGGCGTACGGCTCAATTCCGCTTAGCGGCGGAAGTGGTGACGGCCCCAGGAGGCGTCGTCGACGAAGCGGTCGTGGTCGTTGCGCAGGGTGGCGGTGTCGGAACGGTTGTCCCAGACGTAGGCGCGGCGGTCCTGGAAGAGGTCGGTGCGGGTGTCGCGGCCGATGCCGGTGTGGACGCGGACGGTGGCGCGGCGGTCGAGGCGGTAGTGGTCGAAGGTGTAGGTGTGGCCGTCCTCGTCGGAGAGGGTCCAGCCGTCCAGGTTGACGCTGTGGCGGGTGGTGTTGGTGATCTCCACCCACTCCTGGTTCAGGGAGCGGTTGGAGCGGTCGTCGAATCCCGGGGAGTCGTACTGCACCCGGCTGATCTCCACACCGGACCGGTGCGGGCGCGGGTCGGCGGCGGACGCCGGCACCGCGATCGCCGCGGTGATGGCCGCGGTGGTCAGCGCGGCGGCGGTCAGACGACGGACTGCAGTCTTGGATACGGTCACAGGTTCCCCCTGCATCGTGCGGGCACAACCAACGCGCCAGATCCCTGGCCGGGTTGTGCGGTGTGCGGGTGGCGGCCGGGCCGGCCGCGCATTCACACCCTTCCCGCCAGTTCTCCGGAATGTGAACGAGACGCGTGTCGTGTTACCGATCATCCGGATCGCGGTGACGTTCGCCTGTATCGCCCATCTATGTTGCGAAGGCGCGAAGTTGACGCCCCACCACACGTCTCCTCGTTGCGGCAACTGGCTACTGGACCACACCCGCCAGGCCACGCCACCCCAACGGGCATCCGGCCGTCACCCGAAAGTGAGTAACAGCCCGCATCAGTGCACGCCAGCCCAGACCGCGCACGGATGCAAGAGGGACCCTGCCCCGCAGAAAGGCGGGACAGGGTCTTCGTGGAGCGCCGGGCAGGCCTTGCACCTGCATCTCCCCGCAGGAAGCGGGACGTCTTTCCTTGGACCACCAACGCATCACCAAACCAGCGCGACTTCCGCCGATCAGCTCAAGATCAATAACATCAGACAGGGCGCGTCGGCCTCAATGACCGCCTCCCAGGAAGACGGCGAGTGTGTTCCGGGCACAGCCATCTCCGGAAAGGCATGCTGCCCACCCGCTTCGCACCGCGCTGTTCTCTGTCGCGCCATCTCCAGCCGGGACGGCGCCCTCGGTCGTCCAGTCACCGTCGAAGAGCGTGGCGACCAGGCGGGCGTGAGCCTCGGGGAGCTGGCCGTCGCGGTGTTTGGTGCGGGTTTTGGCGAGCCAGGCGCCGAGGTGGACGGTGTCGCCGTCGACGACGATCTCTTCCCGGGAGGCGGGGGCGCGGCCTCCGCGGCGGAGGCAGAGTTCCAGGAGCTGGACGGTCTCCTCGAAACTGCGGCGTTGTGCGGCGGGCGGGGGTGATCGGGTTGGTGTCGGGGGTGAGGCCGAGCTCGATCATCATCTGCTGCCGGCCGGGTGGAGGGTGGGCCAGGTGGTGAGCCGGCGGTGCAGCCAGGAGCCGATCCTCACTCCGGTCAGGAGCGTGTCCGGGGTGAGGTGATCGCCACCGGTGTCGCGGCGGCCGTCACGTCAGACTCGCGCGCGCGAGAAAGCCGTGTCGGCCGCTTGGCTGGGTCATCCCGGGCCGGTTTTCCAATGCAGGTCGAGCACTTCGAGTGCATCGAGCTGTTCACGGCGGAGGCGGCAGGGCTGTAGTCGGCGTCTACGGAAGCCGGACTGCGTGCGACGTTGCCCGAAGCCCACAACGAAGCCCGGATGTCTCTCTGGTCCCTCGCGCCCCCAGAGGTTCGGTGTCCGGTTGACGCTGGCCGTGCAGCTCTCGCAGAATTCCAAGCAGAACACAGGGGGACACAGCTAGGAGGCGCGACAGGCTGGTTAGCCGATGCCCTGCTTGTCAGGCCGACGTACTGGCACAGCAGGCTCGGTCCAACGGCCGGTTGCGTCTCTGGAATTGATTTTGAAGGGGTGGCTCGCGATGACGTAGGCCGCCCATGCCGCCCCGTTCGCGAGACCTTGTTACGTCGGCAGGTTCTCGGTTGGACCACGAAGTTGGTGGTCGGACCGAGCCTGCCTGTGCGCCGGACCGACCGCCCGAAGCGGAAAGGGCATCAGTCCGGATGGACAGTGTCGGCTGGGCCGCAGTGGTAGTGGCCGCCATCGGCGGGGCCGCATGGATCCTGCGCACTCTCTTTGAAATGGTCCCTCCTCTGTGCCGTCTGCTGGTTGACGCCATCAGGGCCATCCGTGAGGTGCGGACAGAGTTGCGAGGCAGCGCTTCGACCGCGTCGGGGCAGGAGCTGCCCGGGCAGTCCGGTATCACTCCTGGGCGCAACGAGCCGCTGCCGTGAGTGCGATGGGCCTTCCCCCAAGGCGGGCCCATCGGACTCGAGCCCGCTGCCCTTCAGCCAAGATCGCCGCGTGCGTGGGACAGCCACTCGCATACCTGCGCCCAGCAGGAGAACGCCGGTTGCTCACCTTCCTCGGTCGCGGAGTGCCAGATGGCGAAAGCGCTCTCGTGCTGATCGCCGCGGCTCAGTCCTCGGGGTGCTGTCGTGCGCTGCGGACGATGTGGGACCAGGTGCCTGCGGTGCCGCCGTGTTCGTGGGCCAGTCGGCCGGCGAGTTGGGCTGCGGGAGTTTCGGGGTGTGCCTCGATCGCGGTGCGGGCCTGGTCCAGGCGGGGGTCGCCGTCGTAGGGGTAGCGGCGATCCGTCCCTCCGGTCGGGCGGCCGCCTCCACGTTCGCGGTGCTCGGCGTAGGTCCAGATGTCGCCGCGCCGGTACTTTCGCTTGACGAAGCCCTTGTCCGTCGTTGTCTCCTCGGCGGGTGCCGGCCAGTGCTTCGGCGGCCTCACCGGGTATTTCGTGATGCTGGTCGGTTCCATGCCCAGGACGCGGGCGGCCTCGGACAATGAGATCAGGTCGTCGGCGTTTCCGCTGAGGTCGACGTTCGAGCGCCACTGCTGATTGGTTTTGTAGCTCTCGTACCAGGTGTCCCAGGTCTTCGGGTTCCAGTACATGGTGTTGCCGATGGTCTTCTCCGGCTCGGGGTGCCGGTTGGATTTCCTGTCACGCCACAGCAGTTGGAGGGTGCTCAGGCCCAGGCCCGTACGGTCGTGCAGGTCCGCACGGCTTTCCAGCGCGGCGACGTCCGTGTGGCGCTCGTACCACTGGTGCCAGTCGGCGGCGTACCAGACCAGCGCGCGGTTGATCGTGCCTGCGGCCTCGGGGTGGCCGTTGGCCTCGCGCTCCCGGTACAGCCTCTCCAGGTGGGTGATGCTGAGCTCGTAGATGTCGGCGATTTCCTTGCGCGTCAGTACGGGGCGTTTGTCCAGCGTGGCCATAGCGGTGTCCTTTATGGTCTGTGGGTTCTGCGGCAGGGCCTCACGCGTCAGTTCGGCTTGCTCCTCGCGGCGGTCGTCCCGGTCGGCGGGCTGCGCAGGAGCACCACGCCGGTCGCGGTGAGCGCGTGCTCGGCGTCACGCTCTGCGTTGCTCGTGACGTTGCGGCCCTGGGTCTGCTGCGCCGTGTGCTCCCACCGCACCGTGCCGGCCTCGGGCGGCCTCGTGGCCGTTGCGATGCCGCTGTCCTGATCGTCGATGCCCGGTCCGGAGCACCGTGCCCTGCTCGTCGGCGAGCGGTGAACCAGATGCCGCCGACGCAAGGGAGCTGGGCCGCCCTGAACGCGGTGGGTCACAGCGGGGTCGGCTGCGGCCGGGGCGCCTGCGCGGAAGGTCACAAGGTCGTCGAAGGCGGGGGTGCGTCGAGGTCTGCGTCGTTTACCATCATGTGTAGATGCCTTCCTGGATATGGGCTTGTTGAAGGGCCTGGGGCCAGGGGGCATAGGGCGGCCGGCACTACTCCTATTGGGCCGGCCGTCCGCCTTCGTCTTCGGCGGGTTGCGCGGTGGCGAAGCCGAGACCCTTACCCTCTCGAATTCACTAATTCTGCCTTACTTTCTTCTGTGCGTCCAGCCGGTCGCCCGATCCGCGTCGGCAGACCGTACGCCGGTTGGCGACTTACCCCCTTGGGGGCCTGTCGGCGCCCTTCGACGGACTGGCAGCTGGAGGGTTCGCGGTCTGTCCAGGTGAAGTGGCCGTTCGATCACCGTGGTGATGAGCTGCATGTCGGTGTCGTTCGCAAAGCGGCGGTCACAGGTCCTGCGCAACGGAACCTGTCGGCGCGAAGCGCCGCACCGCCGCCGTAGGCGGTCGACGCCGCCCGACGAAGGAGGGCGGCCGGCCGGCGACGAAGGAGCCGGCCGACACAGTCACGCCGCCAGGCGTGGCTGTGTCGAGGGCTGTGGCCCGAAGGGCGTCCGCCGGCGTGGTCCGGGCCGAGTCGGTGCCGCAGTCCGGCGGCGGCATTGCCGTTTTCGGACCGGTTCGGCTCGGTCCGCGTCAGCGGACCCGGCCCCGCAGGGGCCAGATGGAGCTGTCACGCCGTCAGGCGTGTCCTTTTCCAGCGCCGAAGGCGCAGGGGCAGCCGCGCCCCCGCGGGGCGCGTCCACGGTCCGGTGCCCGGAGGGGCTGGCCGGAGCGAAGCGGAGAGCCGGACCCGCAGGAAACGCACCGGACCAGCAGGCGGCCGCCCCGCCAGGGGCGTCCTTTTCCCGGGCCGGGCGCACCCTGTGGAGGGTGTGAGCCGCGCCGTCCCTGTGGCCGGGCGGCGCGGCATTCGGCGTAGAGGTGGTTCGATCACCTGTGTGCCGTGCGGGTCGCGGGCTGTTCGTGCTGGCTGAGCACGAGATCGCGGTAGGGCAGGGCGACTGTGGGGTGTCCGGTGATGCCGAGTTGGTTCTCGATGTGCGCGATGAGTTCGGCGGCGCCGTCGGCGGTGGGTCGGTTGACTTCGGTTTCGACGAAGGTACCGGCGCCGTGGACGGTGTCGATGCTGACGCTCACGCCGGGAGTCTGCGGGTGGCGGTAGGTGGTGCGGGTCTTTTCGACGCGGACGAGTTCACGCATGCCGATCGAGGTCAGCAGCCTCTCAGCCGTGCGTGCCTGGGTGCCCTCGCGCAGGATGACGTTCGTCTCGATTTTGGACACGACGTCGTCGGCTGCGTGGGTCGTCGGGGTGGAGGCTGGCTTGTATGTGATCTCCGCGAAGTCGCCGCGATGGCGCACGCGTAGGCACTCGATGGTTTGCAGGTAGTCGACGTCGGGGCGGCTGTAGTAGGTGTCGACCTCGGTGACGGGGGCGGATGCGACGTAGCCGAGTCGGGCGAGCAGGGGCGCAAGAGTGCTGCCGTCGTCGGGCAGTTCGCGCTTGCGCTCCACTTCGATGGTGTCGGTCATGGGGTCATCCTCCTGTGCTGTTTGCGGCGTACATGCGGGCCGGTGCCCCGGCGGGGGCGGGGCCCTCGGTCGTGGTCCGAGGGCCCCGGGGGCGGGTTACATCATCTGGGTGAGTGCGCAGTTCAGGCGGGCCATGGCCGCGCGGCTGCACAGCGGTCGCAGGGTCTCGATACCGGCCGTGAGTGCCTGGGTGTCGTGGGCGGGGATGTTGGTGAAGAGAACCAGCTGCTTGCCGTCGGCAAGGGGGTTGGGCAGGCGCTTTTGCAGGTAGCGGGTGTAGTAGGCCCGCTCGGGGGTGACGACGTCGCGGGGCGTGCGGGGCATCATCACGGTGTCCGTGTTCGCCTGCGCCGACGTGATCGCGAACTCGGTGAGGAGTTCGTTCAAGGTGAGGTAGACGTAGGTCTCGTGGCCTTCGCGCTCGATCCACTCTCGCCACACCGCCGCGCACCGCTCGTCGCCGCTCTCGGCAAGGGTGAGCAGTTCTGTGATGGCGGCGTCGGTGCACTCGTCGAAGATGTCGCCGTCCATGGCGTAGTGGTCTGCGTACGGCTCGCTGACGCTCTTCAGCAGCGCTCGCTGTCGCGGGGAGATCCATTCGGCCTCGGTGAGGGTGAAGTGGACCCGCTTGTGACCGGCTGCCGCGTCGATCCAGTCGGCGGAGAGCTGGCCTTCGAGGCGGGGGAGGAATCCGAGGGCACCGGAGCGCCACGCGTGGTCGCGGAAGGTGATGTAGTGGCGCTGGATCTCGCGGAACAGGCCGATCGGTGCGGTGATGACGGCGCTGGTCCTGGGGTCGATGTCCTCCAGGGCGACGATGCGGGAGTTCTGACGGACGGTCGGGTCGTCGCCGCAGTGGTGGTAGGGATGGCGGCTGTTGTTCAGGTACGGCGAGGTGAACATGCGGATGAACTGGAGCCATCCGCGATGCGTGTAGGTGTGGGTGGCCGTTTCGTGCAGGGTCGCGGCGTCGGTGGTGCGGACGTCGCGGTAGGCGAAGTGACCGCCGGGCTTCAGGACGGTGGGCAGGGTCTGCATCATCGCGTGGATCGACCGGTACCCGCTGCCGTAGGAGTAGACCTCGTGCATGAGTGCGGACGCGGCGACGATGTCCACGGGGTGGTCGAGGATGGCGGCGAGGTCCTGCGCGAGACCGTTGGTGAGGGTGCAGGTTCCCAAGTCGGCGGCGTGGTAGCCGTCGATGGCGCGGGCGAGGGCCTGCGACAGGACGCCGGGGGCCTCGATGAGGGTGATGTCCAGCGTGCGGGGCCGGTCGGCGGTGCGGGTGAGGCTGGCGGTGAGGTGCTGGAGGGCGGCGCCGCCGCCGGGGCCGATCTCCACGAGATGCGGCGCGTCGGTGTTGGTTCGCGCGAGCGCGTCGAGGACCATCCGAATCTTCTCGCGGCCGTGCGAGTTCGCGGCCTCGTCGAGGTAGCCGGCGGCGGACTTCGCGGCGGTGGCGAACGCGTGGCCCGCTGCGGTTTCGGTCTGCACGGTCATTCTGTTCTCCGTGTGGCGTTGAAGGTTTGGGGTTCTGCCGTGCCGTCCAGGGCTCCTATCCCCTTCCGGTACCCATAATTATGCCTTATTCAAGGTGGGGTGTCCACCCCCAACAGCCCCTCAAAGCAGGCGACTTGGAGCACAAAACCGCAGCTCAACACCGGTCCCACCCTCAAACCCGACCGACGGCGGGCGGGCCTCCGCCACACCCCAACCGGTGGGCGGGGGCTCCCCTCGGTTGGCCGGGCAGCTCCGCCACACCACCGGGGCTGCGGGGGCCGCCGGGATCGCGCTCGCGCGACCGCGTAGCGGCTCGTCCTGGCGGCCCCCGCAGCCCCGGTGGTAGCCCGAAGGGTGCCCGGACAGCCGAGGGGAGCCCCCGCCCACCCCCACACCCCAACCACCCACCGACCCGCACCCGGCACGCCCCCCCCCTTGGGCAGGCCCGGCGCCCGCCGGAGGCACCAGCTCACAGCCCAGCCCCTCACGGACAGCACGAGCAAAGGCCCTCAAGTCCCCTCCGCGCCCCTCCCTCTTGCCGCACCTCACAACTGAGCCAGACCCCCCAGACGACCAGCACACCGGCTACCCGCACGAGGACCTCACCACTGCTCCCCCAGCAGAGCCACACCGACCCGCACTCGGGCACCACAAGGGAAAAAGGGCCACCCCACCGAGTGAGCCGCTTGCCGCCGTCAGAGACGACGACTGACACTCCCTCACACTGCGTGGAAGCTCCACAACGGTGGCGGGCGCCGTCCCCGCGACGGACGAGAAAACGCATTGGCCGGCTACCCCCGAGGTGCGACGGTGCGGCTGTCTCCCATGCAGAGGGCTCTTGTTCGTTTTCGGCTGTGCGAGGTATGACGCCGAGCTGACCATTCCGCTGTCGCAAGGCTCTCTCCCGGTCCACGCCCATCAAAGCTACGGGAACGGGATCCAGATGCCGGTGCTCATGAAGCCGGGGACGTTCGCCGTGAACCCGCACCCCTGGGGACCGCCGTGGCGACCGTGGGAGGAGATCGACCCGGTAGAGGACGGAGGCCCGCGGCATCCACGCGCCGGCCTGCGCCCCGTCTGATGGCGCGCCCGAGGCGATTGTGACCACACCCGGAGATAACCGCGGTACCCGGCTCCCGAGAAGCGCGGCGGTGCCTGCTGCGGTCTCGACGGGAGCGACGGTCCCAACATGGCCTGCCAGACGTGCGGACTGGCCGTGGCGAGAAGGATCGACGACTGCTCGCTCCGGCAGGCGGTGTGGCTCGCTCCAGATGCCGTACGCCGCCTCCTCGTCGACGATGTCGACGCAGCACCGCTGTCATGGGACGAACTGTTGGTGGAGGGCAAGAGCACGCCCCCGTTCGAGCCGATCGCCAGATGGAGGTCAAGGCTCGGGTCGAGCCACTACGGGTCGTGAAATCCGCAATGGCAGGCAGCGGCCGGCCGAGCGCTCGCCCACCTGCCGGCGGCCTCCGAAAGGCGGCCGGTGAGGGTCCCGAACGGCCTGAACGGCCAGCCTGCGCCCAGTCCGCGGAGCGGACCGGTACCTGCGGAGCAGGTCCCCCCCGGTGCGGAGCACCGCACAGCCGGTGCGGAGCACCGCCCCGCCAAAGGCGGGCCCAGGGCGCAGCGCAGCGAAGCCCCCCGGTGCGGAGCACCGCACAGCCGGTGCGGAGCACCGCCCCGCCAAAGGCGGGCCCAGGGCGCAGCGCAGCGAAGCCCCCGGTGCGGAGCACCGCACAGCCGGTGCGGAGCACCGCCCCGCCAAAGGCGGGCCCAGGGCGCAGCGCAGCGAAGCCCCCCGGTGCGGAGCACCGCACAGCCGGTGCGGAGCACCGCCCCGCCAAAGGCGGGCCCAGGGCGCAGCGCAGCGAAGCCCCCTCCAACCCCACCCCAATCACTCACCCATCACCAATCGTCGCGGAAAGGGGCAACAAAGGGGATGTCAGAGAACCGACCACGCCCACACGGGGAGGTGGCCTGCACGGATTCCGTGATGTGGGCGATCCTCGCGCAAGAGAAGTCGCAAGAGATCTCGCAGGAGATGCGGCAAGAGTTGGTGCAAGAGATGTTGTTGCGAGGCGTACCCGAGATGCGGTTCGAACGACAGTTCCGTCGGGTCGTGCATCCGCGTACGGCTTTGATCGACGCCCAGGACGGACTCGGTCATTCGCGTGGCGCCCGTCATCGGCTACCACCACCGCTGAGCGCAAGCGCAAAGGGCCCCGCTCGAAGCGCTGGGAATGGTGTGGTCGGCGTGGGAGAGCGCGTGGGCTGATGGCCTGGCTGTGGCGCAGGACTACGCGGCCGTACACGGGCACCTGCTCGCGCCCACGAACGCGGTGTGGGGCGGTGACGAGATGGCGATCGGGGTATGGCTGAAGAACCAACGTGCCGCAGCCCGCAAGACCCGTGAAAACGCCGAACGGCGTGCGTTCGCAGAAACCACAGTGTCGGCGGCAGGAGAGCCGTCTGGAAGCGTTGGACGCGATCGATCCGGCCTGGTGCCCGGCCTGGGGAATCGACTGGCAGCGCGGCTTCCACCTCACCCACACACACCTGCGAGCCGGCGCCACGCTCCCTGTACGGGCAGGCGAGGTACTCGTGCAGGGCGAAGACCTCGGGGCGTGGGTGGTGGCGCAGCGGATGGGCTGGGACAAGCTCACCCCGGCCCAGCAGTGGATGCTCGACAGCGTCCTTGGAATCGAACCCGCGGACAAGGGCGAACTGCCAGTGCGGCAGACGCAGGCGGACCGGTGGGCCACCCATCTCGCTGCGGCCCGTCAGTTCCACGCTCGCGAAGGCCACCTGCGCGTCCCGAGGAAGTACGTGGAGGAACTGGCTGGTGAGGACGGGGAAGGCGTAGAGCTGAAGCTCGGGGGCTGGCTCGACGACACGCGACGCAGGGCCGACAAGCTCACCCCAGAACGGCGAGCCGAGCTCGATGCGCTCGGGATGCGCTGGGCATGAACAACTCCCTGATCGGCATGGCACGTGATGGATAGGAACGCCTGTCACGTGTACTCATGACGACGCTCAGACGCTTCCCGCCGAATAGGAAGATTCGCCTGAGAGCCCGCCGGGGGTCGGCTGTGTCGCCGGAAGCGTGATCACGCGGCGTCTGCCCCGGGGCCGGTACCCCCGGGACACGTCACAGCGCGAACACCGGGACCCCGGGGGTACGGGTCACACTGCACACCCCCGTGCCCGCGAGGGCGCCGCGGGCGTCGGCACGAGGGCCGGCCCGATCAGCGGCATGACGGCCGCCCGCATCTCCGCCTCGCTCGCGGTCCCGTCCACGACCAGATCGGCCGCTGCCCGGGAGGGCGCGACATGGGCTGCGTGGCGGTCCCTGCCGGTCTGCAGATAGTTGCTCTCCTCCGCTTCGCCCGGCACCGCATGGGCGTGCTCTTCGCGATGCTCCCCGACGGCACCTTCTACCAACCACGCACCACCGGAACAGCCACCGCAGACCACTCAGCCTTGATGAAGGACAGAGAGGATCCCTGTGGTGAGCGGCTGAGGCCGGGTCTTGTCGGACCCGCGTGGCCCATGTCCAACATCCGGGGGCAAAGCCGTCTCCGTCAGCCTCCTCCCATCAGCCTGCGATCGCCCGCAAGATCGGCTGGCCGAGTGCGCCGAGCCAGCCCGCGAGCGCTCCGAGCGGCCCGATCAGCCCAGTGCTGGCCGCGGCCAGCGCACCCGCCGAGGACAGCAGCCGGGTGATCCGGCCGAGCCGGCCCGCCACTGCCTCCCGGTCCGGCTCCGGCCGGGCGACCTCCTCGTCCAACGAGTCCAGCTCGGCCCGCACCTCGGGCTCGATTGCTGGCGGCAGCGCCGTCCGCTCGATCGACGCCCTCAAGTCCCGGACCAGGCCGCGCACCTCCTGCCCGCCCGCCGTGAAGACGGCCGACTGGCCACCGTGAACGGTCTGGTTCCCGGCGACGTTGTTGACCACGCCGCCCTGCTGGTTGCCGATGTTGAAGGCCATGGCTCCCCATCTCCTCACCGCTGCCGCCAGGACGCCTGCCGCTCGGCATCCTCGAAGCGGCGGCGCCGGGACGTCGTCACGATGTGCAGAACGATCCCGATGACCATCAGAACCATCCCGATAGCCGCCATCGCGAACCCGACCGCCCCCACCGGCACCCCGGCCACCTTCGGACCGAGCAGCTCCGGGGAGGAGTCGAAGGTCGAACTCCCCGACGAAATACCGTCGTTGGTCCCGGCAACGAATCGAATGACCACCCAGCCGTAGATCCCGCCCCCGACCAGAAAGAGCAGGAAGCCGAACATGATCAGGTGTCGCGCCCTGGTACGGGTCGCGGCGATCTCCTTGAAAAAGCTCTCGCGCTGCGCCTGCTGAACGTAGTTGTACTGGTCCCCGGCGACGTTGCTCAGCCGGTCGGCCTGCTGCTCCCCGATGTCGAACCGCCGCTCGCCGCCGGGCGGCGTACGGCCGGCCTCGCGCGGTGCCGGGCGGCCCGGCGGGCCGGCGGGTGGCGGCCCCGCGGCGGGAGCGCCGTGAGGCCTGGGCCCGGACCCAGGGGCGGGGCCCCAGCCCGGCATGGTGTCCCAGGTACCGCCCGGGGTGCCGCCGGCTCCGGGCTTCGGGGTCTGAACGGTCCGGTCGGCGGGGCGCAGCTCTTCGTAATGCACCTCTAAGGGCCCAAAATCCAGCACGTCGCCCGAGTGCAGCACCTGCTGCCCGAACACCGGGTGACCGTTCAGCATGGTGCCGTTGGTGGAGGCGAGATCCTCGACAGTGGTCCGGCCCGAGGCCCGCCACACCACCGCGTGCCGTCGGCTGACGCTCGGATCGCCCACCTGGATCTGGCAGTCGGAGTCCCGCCCGACCAGCATCGGCTGATCGTCGAGGACGAAGACCCGGCCGCGCAGCCGGTCCGGGCGGTCGACCACGAGGTGCGGTAGGTCGCGCTCTCGCAGAGGCGGGTCCATGGCACGACCTCCTGCCTTGGCGAAGCATCCAGCGTCGGGCGAAACGATTCGGTCGCCTATTCCGGTGATCCTCTACCTTCCAGTAAAGGCCGATCAGCCCCGTCCTGCCACAGCATCCCGGACGGCCCGAACTCGGCAGTGCGTTCGACCGCCGTCCCCTCGATCCGCAGCCCTCCGATCCCGACAGGCTGGTCTCCGCGACTTTGGCCCGTGCCCATCCGGCCGCCCGCCTCTCCGCGATCCACGGCGCCTTGATCCAGGACGCGGCAGCACCGCGGTGATCGCGCCGAAGGCTAGGCCGCGGGTCAGGTCACGGTCTGTGCTGCCTGTCCGCTCGCCTCGGCCCGCTCGCCAGGCAGCCACGTCGGCGTCGGTGATCTGGTACAGCACCAGCGCCACACGCAGCATGAGGCGGGTACCGGGCCGCTTGGCCTCCGGCACGTCGGCCAGGGCCACCCCGGCCGGGTCCCCGCCCAATCGCTGGAAGCCGACGCTCTGCCACAGCGCGGCGATCTTCTTCTTCGCCTGGCGCCGGCATGCCTCGGTGAGCTGCCCGCGGTCCTCGGGGTATTCGCCCGTGTCCGGGTACACCGCCACCGCACAACAGCCGCCGGACAGGCGGCGGATCGCCTCGGCCGCCAGATCCTAGCCCGAAGCCCCTCCATGCCCTGCCGAGATGGACACGGTCGAGGATCAGCAGATCACCGACGCGATGAGTGACCGCCTTCTCGAGCGCGGCACTGTAGCCCGCGCGTCCGGACCGACCGAGGACGGCTGAGGCAATGACCTCGAGATCTCCAGGTGACAGCAGACCGAGATGGCCCGGCCGTATACGTACTGCAGGGCCGCACGTGCCTCACTCCGCAGCGGTCGAGTGCTGCGTCAAACTCCGCCCGGCACGGTTGCTGCCCCGAGGAAATCTCGCCGGAAAACACCTCCCGCATGCGCCTTGCCTGGGCGTCAACGGGCGCCGACGGTGACGATCGTGCCAACGATGGCAACGAGGGAGCCCACAGCGGTCAGAGCGACCAGGACGGGCTGGGTGAGCACGGGGCGGCGGTAGACGGCATACGCCAGGGCGACAACAACCATGCCGATGACCAAGATCAAGAGCAGGCCAACCAGTATGGCAAGCGTGGACACGGGGTCTTCCTCTCGGCGGGTGCCTGGTCGAAGCGGGGCTAAACAGGTGGCGACGGCAGGGCGGCGGATCCGCCGCCCTGTCCTGCTGTGAACCATGGACCGGATAGAGCCCGTGGTGGACATGCTGCTGGGACGCTGCGTGTCAGGACGGCTGTGAGGGGAGGCGGTACTCGTATTTGCGGGGGCGCAGGTCTTCTTCGGCGGGTTCCCAGTCCTGATGGTGGGTGACGGTGTCTCCCGTGGCGGTGTAGGGGTCGGTGCGGGTGTCGACCTTGATGTCGCTGACGACGTACAGGTCGACGGTGTTGTTTGGGTCGCGGGCATGGAGGACTTCGTTGATGGTCAGCTCCACGCTGGTCGCTGCGCCGGTGGTGCCTTTGACTTCGACGTGGCGTTCCTCGCTGCCGCGGGTGCAGCGCAAGTCGTAGGGCTTGCCGAGGCGTTCGACGTTCCAGCCGCGGCTTTCGTAGTAGGCGGCGGCGTGGTCTTCGGCGTGCTTTTCGATGGCGGTGCGCTTTTTCGGGTCGGAGATGTAGCCGGCGCCGCGGCGGCGGCGCTGGGGCTTCTTCTTGCCCTCGACTTGATCGGCGGTGAAGCCAGGGGATTTATCGAGGGGAACCGTCTCGGGTTGGGCGGGGTCGATGGGGATGCCGGCCTGCTGCAGGAGCGGCAGCGCGGGCATCGGGACGAGTTTGCCCATGCCGCGATCGGTGCCGGAGCGGCGGATGGCGTCACTCCCAGCTTCGGTGAGAGGACCTCCCGGGCCGAGGGGGACATCGTGCAGGACGGCCAAGGGCTCAATACCGAAGCGGCAGGGGTACTTGATGCGCTGCTCGACCTCTTCATCAGGCCAATGCCAAGCCGTACCGGAGTAGAAGCCACCGCGGACTTCGAACAGGTAGAGGGTGGCAGTCTCCTCAAGCCAGTTCTTGAGCTGGACGCGTGGAGAGGCCCCCGTGGCCAGGACAGCGAAACGCGGGATGGCGCCGTCGTACTCGGGCTTCTTCTCCGGAAATCCCCAGGAGCAGGTCTCGATGCCGTGCTCGAGGTTCCGCTGAGCCTCGACGCTCTGGCCCACGTGAACCATCAGGAACAGACTGGAAGTTGTCACACAGCACATCGTAAGGCATCCACTATGCAGTGGTCGATACAGATGGGAAGGTGCTGCCGGCGCCAGCCGCCACGGCCGGCCCGACCGAACTACCGCGCCAAGCAGCCTCACTGACAGGGCAGTTCGCACGGTCACAGGGCCGGGCGTAAGCCGCGCCATCTGCCACCGACCAGACAGGCGTTGCCGAGCTTGGTCGCGAGCGTGTAGCTGACCATCCGGCCTCGGTGCCCAGGGCGAACCGACGCTGCCGCCCCATCCGCCCGAACTGACGGCTCGTCCGGCTACGCTACGCTCGTTCGGCATGACGACCGAGGTGTATGTCGCGCAGTTCCTCCTCTGCGCACTCGATGCGTCCGGGGGCCGTCTCAACGAGTTGCTGGCCCCTGAGGCGATCATGGAGTCCGCTCAGCTCGACACAGCGGAGAAGGACGCCGTCATCTCGTCGCTCATCGCCCAGCAATACGTCAGCAGCGAGGGCGAGCGAGCCGATGGTTCCGTACACCTGATCAGGCTGACGGCCAACGGCTTGGAGCAGGCACGGCACTTGCGCCGAATCTCTCAGTCAAGGGCCGAACGCGATATCTACCTCCACAACGTGCTGGTGCGTTGGGCGTACACGCACACCCCTCCTGCGGGTTCGGTAAGTCTCCAGGAGTTCGCCGGCAACGAACGCTGGTGGTTCGCCGGAACCCAAGTCACCTGGGACGAGGTAGAGGCCGCTGTCGGTTTCCTTGAAGCCGAGACACTTCTCGTGGCGGAACGCACCGTCGGCCGCATCGGAGTCCGGCCAACTCCCCTGGGCATCAGGTTTGCCCACTCCAACATGACCTTGAGGACCTTCATGACCACCCAGCAGCCGCACTCTCCCGGTGTCACGAACAACTTCAGCGACAGCATCGTCGTCCACGGGGCGGTATCCGGCAGCGCCCTCGCCACGGGCGGCAACAACACCCAGACGGTCACGCACGGGGTGGATGCGAATGCGTTGGCGTCCCTGATCACTCAACTGCGCCAGGTGGCACCCACGTTGCAGCTCCCCGAGGACGACGTCCAGGACCTCTCCGAGGAGATCGACACTCTTGAGCGCGAGGGGGACGACCTCGGCCGGGGCCAGAGAATCTGGCGCAGGATCGCGCGCATCATGACCCCCGCCATCACATCCACCGCCGCGGCAGGCTCCGAACAAGCCGTTCAGGCCGCTATCGCGGCCGGTTCGCAGTTGTTCAGCTGACCTGCGGATCAGCCGAGGGGATCCCGCCCCCTGCCATCTCTCCGCTTCCACTCGCTCATCGCATCGCCTGCCGTGTGTGGCGGTTACACCGCTCGCTGCCCGGGCCGGACAGACATTCCCGCTGGATCCTGAGGGGACAGCAGGTGGTTGGATCCCGGGTCGGCTCTGGCGCGTACGGCAGCCACGGGTTCCAACTCGGCTGTTTCGCAGCCTGGATGGCCGCTTAGCGGTCTACGATCCTTCGGCATGACACTCCTGCGTTTGGTCGCGCAGTTCGTTCAGGCGGCGTTCGAAACGCAGTCGCCCTACACCCGGGTCCTGAATGTGAAAGAGGCCCTTCGTACCGCTCAGATTGACAAGGCGTACAAAGCTGAAATTCTCGGGATGCTGCAGGAACACGGCATCGTGCAGAACGAACAGCGCCTCGTCTGGGAGCAGTGGGTGTGGACAGATACGGGGTTGCTGCACGCACAGCAGTTGCAGCAAGACTCGCAGGACAGAGCCAAGCGAGACATGCACCTCCACAATGCGCTGGTGCGCTGGGTATACGAGAGCTTCCCTCGCCCCGCAGGATCAGTAGACGCTTGGGAGTTCGTCGGCACAGAGGGCGGGTGGTATTTGGGAACCGAGCTCTCCTGGGATGAAGTAGTTGCTGCCCTTCTCTACCTCGAAGCTGAGGCCCTTCTCATCATTGAACGTCTCCCAAACGGCAGCGCCCTCGTCCGGCCGACCAACATGGGCATCAACTTCGCTACCGGACGCGAAGACTTAAAGACCTTCATGGCCAAACAGCAGCCGCGGAGCACCGCATCCGTCACGAACAACCACAACAGCATCACCGTCCACGGAAACACACACAAAAGCAACCTCGCGAGCGGAAGCGGCAACTCCCAGGCCATCACGGTCAACGTGAATGCAGAAGCGTTGACATCACTCGTGAGTCAACTCCGCCAGACCACGCATGCCCTGGATCTACCCACAGACGACGCCCAAGACCTCGCCGACGGCATCAACGCTCTGGAGCGCGAAGGCAGCGATCCCAATAGGGGCCGCCGCATCTGGCGCTCCATCAAGCGCATCCTGATCCTCGCCATCACATCCGCCGCCACGGCAGGCTCCGAACAGGCTGTCCAAGCGGCCATCACGGCCGGTTCAGAACTGTTCGACTAGCTGATCGTTTCAGAATGAAGTGGGTTGTGAGGCTTGGCAGTTGGGTGTCGTGTCGGCAGGATTTGTTGGGTGCCTGCTGATCTTGCGCCTGACGACCTGTGGGAACGTGTGGCCCCGCTGTTGCCGCCTCGTGCGCCCAGACGGCATCGGTATCCCGGGCGGTTGCCTGCGGATGACCGGGCTGCGCTGCGTGGCATCGTCTACGTGCTGTGCAAGGGCGTGAGTTGGCGGAACGTTCCCGCGGAGCAGGTCGGCTGCAGCGGCGTGACGGCCTGGCGGCGTCTGCGGGACTGGACCGAAGCGGGCGTCTGGCCGCAGCTGCACGACGTGCTGCTGGTCGAGCTGCGGGCCGCGGGCCTGCTGGACATGGACGACGCGGCGATCGACGGCTCGCACGTCCGGGCGCTGAAAGGGGGGCTCGCACCGGACCTTCGCCGGTCGACGGGGCCCGGCCCCGGTCAGCAGGCGGGAGAGGTACCGCAGGGTCGAGCTGGACAGATCGATCCCTGATGGGTAGACAAGCATGTGAAGCTCCGGGCAGACAGGTTGCCCTTGGTCGACAACCCATCTACCAGGAGCTTCGCCCTTCCCCCGACATCACCCGGCGCCAACTGCCCGCTGACACTGTCGAGTTGGAAACGGCTGACTGCGGTTCTCGTCCGGCAAGAGCATGGCCCGTCTGGGGCGCTAGAACCAGGAGGTGAGCTCACACCTGTGGCTGCCGAAGTCATGGTGACCTGGCAATCGGACGACGTGGGTGTCGCTGGCCAGGTTCTGTTCCGCGGCAGTTGGGAAGCGCTGCTGGATCGTGTCGGAGTGGCTCATCCGAGAGCAAAGCTGTTTCGGCGTGCTGCCGTTGTCGACTTCCTCATGTCCTGGCGCTTCGGCTTGGAGCAGGTGGCCATAAGAGGTCGAGGGTCAGACTGTTCCGGCCCGCCCACATTCGGCCTCGTGCGGCCTTCCTCAGTTCTCGAGGAGGGCTTGCTCCTCAGCGGTGAGCCGGCCAAAGCAGGCTTCCTCCGTGGCCATGACCGTCGTGAGGTCGAGCACGGGTGCTGCGGCGTGCCGGGCGTGAAGGAACCAGCCCTTCTTCTTGTACGAAGCCATGTAGTAGGTGCCGTTGCCTTCGAGAGGCTCCTCCTGCGGTGGCCTGATCTCTTTCCAACCCCGAGCGGTGAGACCGGACAGCATGATCTTCAGGCGCCGCCGCGTGTCAGCCGGATTGGCGGCGCTTGGGGAGCGGTGTCGATTCCCGGTGGACGACCAGGAGACCACGCAGGGGGTCAGTCGGGTGTCGAGAGCGGCGGCCTTGCGTCCCTTCTCGGTGTCGGTGAGGGCGCGTGGCTCCCGGGGCGCGCCGAGCCCCGCCTCCACTTTGCCGCCTGCCAGTCCGGCTGCCGCGACAGCCGCCTGCAGGTCCCTCCGAACGGCCTTCTGGTCGAAGGGCACCGATGCCGAAGAAGAGGAAAGGGCAGGGGCCGTGGTCGCGGCCGGGTCGGCGGGGCCGACGCCCGTGCCGCATCCGGTGGCGAGAATTGCTCCCACGGCGACGGCGGTCGTCCGTGCGACATTGATCGTGTTGGTGCGCATGTGCTCTTTCTCGGCGCCCCGACTGCTGGGCATGATTCGGTCCGGTCGGTGCCGAATCTTCGCACGACGGCTTCTCCACGATGGGAGGGGGCCGAGGTCTTCCGGGCCGGTGAACCGCCGTCGAGCGCTGGTGACGGTCTGCCGCGGTTCCCATGGTCGCCATGCGCCGGTGTCGTGCCGCCGCTGTGGTGCGGCCATACCTACGCCCAGCTTGCAGCCGGGTTCGGCGTCGGGATCGCCACCGTCTACCGCTACGTTACCGAGGCGGTTGAGGTCCTGGCAGCCGTCGCCCCGGACCTCGCCGCAGCCGTACGCACTGCCGCGCGCAAGGCGTTCGTGATCCTCGACGGCACCCTACTACCCATCAACCGGATCGCCGCTGACCGCCCGCACTACTCCGGGAAGCACAAGAAGCACGGCATGAACATCCAGGCCATCGCCGACCCGTTCGGGCGCCTGCTGTGGGCCTTGGCCGCGCTGCCCGGCGCGGTCCACGACGTCAAGGCGGCCCGCACCCACGGCGTCATCGAGGCGCTGGCCGAGGCCGACATGTGTTGCTGGGCGGACAAGGCGTACCAGGGTGCCGGCGGAACCGTCCGCGTCCCTTACCGCGGCCGCTGGGAGAATCTTCCGCAGGCCAGAAGGCCGTCAACCTTTCCCACGCGAAGATCCGAGCAGTCGGCGAGCAGGCGATGGCCACCCTGAAGTCCTGGCGACTCCTGCGGACGCCGCGGGCCCGGTCTGCGGCCTGGCGTCCGGCGCGGCCGCCCAGGAGGCGCTGGACGGTGGCGGGCGGGATCGCGGCGAGCAGGCCGATGCGGTGGACGCCGTAGTCGTGCAGGGCCTGGGCCTGGCGGGGTCCGATGCCGTGCAGGGCCTCGACAGGAAGGGGTCCGAGCCAGTCCGCGACCTCGTCGGGGGTGATGGCGAGGACGCCGCCCGGGCCGGTGATCTGGCCGGAGGCGGTGGCGGCGACGGTGACTGACGGGCCGATCCCGACGCGGACGTCGACGCCCAGCCTCGAGATGGTCCGCACGCGCAGCACCTCTCCCAGTCGGGCGGCGTCCACGCCGTGGTAGCGCAGCGCGCCCTTGAGCTCTGCCAGGGCGGCTGTCGGGGGCAGTGCCTGGACGATCGGGGACAGCTCCGCCATCTGCTCCAGCACCTGCCGGTAGAGGTCCTCCGGCAGCCGGTCCGGGCAGCGCACGTGCATCACGCTCGCCCCCTGTCGTGCTTCGGTCCCTGTCTCCACAGCACTCACCTCCTCCACTCCACGTTATCGAACTAGAATTCGAACACGCGAGGTGGCGAACCCGATGGCCTCTGGATCTAGAATCGGATGCATGTTCGATGACCTGCCGCCTGACCTGGCGCGACTGCTCACCCTGCGGGTGTGGCACGCCATGTGGCTGCAGCGCATCGACACCAAGATCGCCGCCCTCCAGGAGCGGGAGGCCGAACAAGAGCAGGGCCGCCGAAACCGGCCCGCGGAACCGGACTGGGTCGTCGAACTCGGCATCGGCAACGGCCGCCCGCCCATCGAAGTGCACGTGGGCGGCTGCTACGCCGCGGGCAAACGACGGTGCCCCGTCCCGCGCGACGAAGCCCGCCGGCTCCTCACCTCGGGCGTGCGCGCCTGCGGTCACTGCCAGCCCGACACCGCGCTGGAGATCATCGACTTATCCGCCGGCTCAGCCCTCTCCATCGCGATGCGCTGACCGGCACCCTGCATCTTCTGGCCTCAGGCTGCTTTCGCGGTGACCAATCCACCCATCACCCGAAACAGGACACCCTGATGACCAGCACTCCCCCGCCACCAGTCAGCGAACCGGACCCCTCCACCTTCACCTGCCCCAGCAGCCTGGTCGGCCCGTGCTCCGGCTGCCAGCGACGCACCCACAAGTACGGCACCGGCGGCATGCCCCTGTGCCAGTGGTGCCTGGCCCCCGTCCAGCAGAACTGGGGCTCCACCGTCCGCTTCACCAGCAGCCGCCCGTAAACACCTAATGCGACGTGGCCCGACAGCCCTGCGCATCCTCGACCAACCGCCCACGGCCGAGGCCGCCTCTCCCCCGTTCAGCGGCGATGCCTCGCCGCGCTTGGGCCTGCGCCTGCTTCTAGGCTGAAGGCCTCGGGGCTTGTCGCGGAGGTCCCCCATGCCCCGAACCATCTGGTCCGGCGCCATCTCATTCGGCCTGGTCACCGTGCCGATCCACGTGGTCAACGCCCGGGAGGACCACTCCATCCACTTCCACCAGGTCCACCTGGAGGACATGGGCCGGGTGCGGAACCGCAAGATCTGCGAGATCGAGGACCGTGAAGTAGCGCAGTCCGAGATCGGCAAGGGCTACCAGTGGGGCAAGGACACGATCATCCCGGTCCTCGACGAGGAACTGCGGGAGATACCGCTGCCCACCGCGAAGGCCATCGAGATCGAGGCATTCGTGCCCCTGGACTCCATCGACCCGATCCAGATCGGCGAGGGCTACTACCTCGAGCCCGACGGCCAGGTCGCGGCCAAGCCGTACACACTCCTGAGGCAGGCCCTGGAGCGGTCGTCGAAGGTGGCCGTCGCAAAATACGCATGGTCGGGGCGCGAGAGGCTGGGCCTGCTCCGCGTCCGCGACAACGTCATCGTCCTGCACTCGATGCGCTGGGCCGACGAGATCCGCGACCCGTCCCAGCTGAAACCCGAAGAAGTGGAACTCACCGACGACGAGATCGCCCAGGCGGAGCAGCTCATCGACCGGCTGACCCGCGACGACCTGGAAGGCGAGGAGTTCACCGACCGGTACACGGAAGCCGTGGAGCAGCTCATCGACGCCAAACGGGAGCACCGCGAACCGCCCACGGCTGAGGAGCCCGAGGCACCGGGGCAGGTCGTCGACCTGATGGCCGCGCTGAAAGAGTCCGTGGCCAAGGCCAAGGCCTCCCGCGGCGAGGACGCCACCGTCCACGACATGCCCGGAAAGAAGACTGCAGCCAAAAAAGCGACGGCAAAGAAGACGGCAAAGAAGCAGCCTGCCAAGAAGGCAGCCAAGAAGACGACAGCGCGGAAACCGCGGCGCAGCGCCTGAAACTGCTCAGTACTCCAGCAGCGTTTCGCTGTCTGGGCTGGCCCGGGGTGCGCGTGGACGAGGCCACCGATGCCTGACGCGCCGGGGCAGTTGCTCGTCAAGCTCACGGCAGGAACGGGTTCACGAGGCAGGCTGATCGGAGAGCCACGATCGTCGTCGCCCCGGGGCCAGGGCCCGTCCGGCGGCTCGTCTGGAACGCGTGTCAGAGTTGGGCGTGCATCCCGACGGCTCGCAGCAGCCGGATCGCCGCGACCCGCTGGTGGCGCGGACGATCCTCGGTCAGCAGCTCGCGCAGCAACTTCTGCGGTACGCGGTCGGCCCACGGCAAGAGGGCCGCGGTCGCCTGCTGGAGCACTGCCGCCGATGGGTCGTCCAGGAGCGGTCGTACGTCATCGACGCGCACCGCGTCCAGTGCCCGCAGCCCGGCCACCGAGGAGGCACGAACGCCGGGGACCGGGTGCGCGAGGAGCGCCCGAATCCGGTCCGTGTCCTCGCGCGTCCCACACTCGCCGAGGCCCACCGCGGCGGCGGGCCGGCCCGCGGGGCCGGCCCGCGGGGTCGGCACACAGCGCGCGGTACAGAGGCACCGGGTCCGTGCCGCCCTGCCGCAGCACCCACCGGGCGCACGCGCGTACTACGGCGGACCGGTCGGTGAGATACGGCTCGGCATCGGCGTGCCGCCCGGCCCGGCGCAGGGCGGTCACCCCCGCCGACCTGACCCTGGGCCGCCGGGACCCGAGCAACGGCACCACGACCTCTGCGAACTCCTCGAAGGTGCCCTCGCCGAGGGCGGCCACAGCCGCTTCGGCGCACAAATTCTGCACCACAACGTCGCGGTGGCGGGCGGCAATCTGAGCGAGCCGCGCGATGGGGAGCAACCGCCGCTCGAAGGCGACGCGGTACGCGAGGCGAGCCGTGGCCCGGTCGCCGCTGTCGAGCAGCGCCTCGGCTTGCGCGGCCGGGCCCGCACGCAGCGCCCCGGTCAGCAGCTCCTGGGTGAAGCCGCCCCGTGAGCGGCCGCCGACCCGCAGGATCAGCGCGGCGTGCGCGGCCAGCTGGTGCGGGGGCGCCTCGGCCAAGAGCGCGCGGGCCCGATCGCGTACCGGCCCCGCCCAGTCCGCGCAGCGGATGACGACCAGCGCAAGCAGCGCGGGCCGCACTCGCCGCGGGGGACGGGAGAGGCGGAGCCGGTCTGGGGCGATGGTCAGGACGTGGCCGGGAGAGCCCAGCTTGGTCCGTCTGTCTTCTCGTAGTGCACGGTCTGGCGGGTCGGTGTGACGGTCAGGAGGAAGGCGTCGCGCTCGGGTTCGGCCCCGAAGATTTTCGAGCTGCTCAGTGGCCGCGAACTACGGGTCGGCGGCTGCGTCCAGACGTCAACGGCCGCGATCGGTTACGGCCCCCAACTGCCCCTGGGCGTGCACGGGCGGGTTGTCAGCTGTTCGCAGGGCGGTGATCTGCGAGGAGCAGGGCCAACGGCCCTGCGGGGAGGAGGAATCGCCCGTCGTGCACGGCCTGAAGGGCATCGGGCATCGGCCACCACATCAGCTTGAAGTCCTGCTCCGTCTCGGTGAGTTCCTGGGCGCCGAGGGTGAGGTCGCGGGCTTCGTAGATGTGGACGCGCGCCGGAGAGCTCAGCGTGATTGCGTGTGAGCCAAGCTGCCGCCATTGCCCGGCGGTTACTCCGGCTTCCTCTCGCAGCTCGCGGCGGGCGCAGTCCAGCGCGGTCTCTCCGTCTTCGCGGCGTCCGCCGGGCAGGAACAGGTACTCGCCTCCGTGGGCGGGAAAGTCGGTGCTCAGCAGTGCAACTAGGCCGTTTACGTCGAGTGCCACGACCACGGAGGCGTCACGCATTGATCCATCGCTCATACGGATCGAGCGTAGCGGTCAGTTGTGTACCCATGCGGCGAAAGGCACATTCCACACGGCAGGGTGGGCGATGCCACGGCCGTGGAAGCCGTCGTCTCCGTAGGCATCGCCGTGGTCGGCGCACATGATGACCAGCCAGCACCGACCCCGGCCGTAGAGCCCGTCGAGCAGCCGGCCCAGGTGAGCGTCAGCGTAGGCGAGCGCGGCCGCCTGTGAGGCGCTGCTGTCCGTGCTGTTACCGAGGTAGTGGCCGTGGGGGACGTGTGTGGCCGAGACGTTGACGAACAGCAGTAGCGGCTGGCGACCGTCGTAGTGGTCGGCGATGGCGAGGGCCTGGTCTGTCTGGTGGCGAGTGGAATCGGGCTCCGGGGAGCAGAACTCGGGCCGCCAGTGCGCCTCGTGGAACATTGCAGGCAGGACCGAGCCGAGCGGGGTCTCGTCGGAGAAGTAGGTGACCCCGCCCACGCACACGGTGCGGTAGCCGTGCAGGGCGAGTCCGTCGAGGAGATTGGGGGCGTCGAAGACGAACGTCTGGGGCGGCACCTTCTTGAAGGCCGGTGGGCGGCACTCCCACAGGCGGGCCGGCTGCTGGGGCTGAGGCAGTTTGGGCAGAAAGCCGGAGAAGAACGCCATGTGGGCGGGCAGTGTGAAGGTTCCGGGCGTCTGTCGGCGTTCCCACTGTCCGCCCGGAAGGAGCCCGGCAAGGCGCGGTGTGCGGCCGTCCTCGAGCGCACGGTGGGCGACGTCGTGGCGCAGGGAGTCGAGCGTGACGAACAGGATGTTGGTGCCGGACTCGATGATCTCTGCTGCGTTGATCACGGGCGGGCTCCGTCTGTCGACGTGGGGGGCCAGGGCTCGATCGTGCCCTTGGCCTGGGTGTTCACGGGGATCGGGATGCGGTCCCGGGCGATGAGGTCACGAATCACTGCGAGCCCGGTGGTGTCGTCCAGGAGCGTGCCGAGCGGGGTGTAGAGGCGGATCCGTACGGTGTCGGTGCGGTTGTCGGTTCTCGCGGACACCCACGCTGCCGGGGCTTCAAGGGCGTTTGCTGCGGCCAGCAGTTCCTCTTCGGGCTGTTGCCCGAGGTGGCGGACGTGGCAGGCGTAGTGCTCGGCGTTGATTGCGCCCTGGCACAGACGGTCGGCGAATTCGACGCTGACCGGGTGTCCGTCGTGGGCCACGGCGAGACGGGGGGTCTTTGTGGTGACGACCAGGCAGGCGCCCAGCCACCAGCCGACGGCCTCGTGGATCTGGCCGGGGTAGTGCCCGACGGCGCCGCCGTCGCGGATGACGGCGGCCGTGTCGATGGGGTTAAGCAAGGGGGCGCTCCAGATCGGCGATGACCCAGTTGGCGAGCTCGTCCGGCGTTTTGTCGTCGGTGTCGAGCCAGATCGCGGTGTCGTCGGCTTCGGCTACTTTGGCGAAGTTGGCGAGGAGGCGCGGGAGCCGGTCGGGGATGTCGAGCAGATCGGTGTCGTCGCTCTTCGTGTCTGTCTTGGTGGCCAGCCGCTCGCGCAGCTCGTCCTCCGCGCAGCGCAGGTAGTAGGTACGGGTGGGCGTTGCCACGTAGGGGCGGAAGGGTGCGAGCAGCGTGGTCACCGCATCGGTGGGGACGCGGTGGACGGCGGAGTGACAGGCGATGACGGACGACAGGTAGCGGTCAGCCACCACGGGCCCGTGTGCCTGGGCTTGCCGTATCCGGTCGGACGCGTGCAGCAGTCCGGACAGGTAGAACCCCAGCTGAGGCAGCGGCCGCAGGGTGCGTTCGATGAGCGGGGACCAGTCGGTGTGCGGGTCGGGCAGCGTGTGCAAGGTGGATGCCTTCAGGCGTGCGGCGAGCAGGCTGGCCAGCGTGGACTTGCCGACGCCGGACACGCCTTCCAGAACGACGATCGGGTGGTCGGTCTCGTAGGAGAAGGGCTGGTAGGGCGGCGGGATGTGGGTCATAGCGTCCCTTCGGTGAAGGATGTGACGTGCCCGGCGACGGCTGCCACGAGCCGTTCCGGGTCGGACAGGAGCTCGGTCACGCTCAGGCGCAGGTCATCGCGTAAGAGGCACGGCTGGATGCCGCCGTTGTGGTCGACGCGCAGGGCCCAGAAGCCCTCAACGCACTGGCTGCGTAGGAGGCAGGTGCCGCACTGGCCGAGGTGGTGCCGGCCGAGGTTGCGGTGGATCACGTCGATCTCTATGCCGTCGATGCGGAAGACGCGCCGGCCCTGGCCCACCCCGGCGACTTCGACGTGCTCGTCCGAGGTCAGGGTGCGCAGGTAGGTCAGGATCGCTTCGGCCGACACGGCTGAGGCGGCCCGGGCTTCGTTGAAGTCTGTTCCGACCAGTTCGATGAACTGCACGGGCAGGCGGCGTTCCAGGGCGAAGTCGAGGATGTGCTCCACCTCGTGGGCGTTCTCCTTCTGGAGCAGGGTGTTCAGTTCCACCCGCTGGAACATCTCCCGGGCCGCCTCGATGCCGTCGAGGACGGTGTCGATGCCGATGCGGGTCCCGGCGATGGCCTTCAGGCTCTCGTCGGAGAAGTAGTGGAGCGATACCTTCACCTTGTCCAGGGGGGTGCGCGACAGCCACGCCCGGTGAGTGCGGACCCGGGTCCCGTTGGTGATCAGCGTGTAAGAGCCGTCCGGCCCTTGCGCCGGCAGACCTTCCAGGATCGGCCGGGCCATAGGAGAGGACAGCGGCTCCCCGCCGGTGAAGTACACGCGTTTGAGGCCCTCGGCCGTCAGGGAGCGGATCAACGCCAGGTAGCTGTCCGGGTCCAGTGCTCGGGTGCGCGGCTGCCGGGAGCGGTCCGCCCTGGTCAGCGGGGGCGGGACGTCACCCTCGTTGTGGCAGAACCAGCACGCGATGTTGCACCGCGGCGTGAAGGAGACGCGGAGTTGCCCGCGCAGGGCCGCGAAGTTCTTCAGTGCTGTGAAGTCGACGGCGTCGGCTTCTACAGGATGAGTCAGCGGTTGCATACTGGCCTCCAGAGCATCCGTGAGATCGGGCCCTTCGCCGCCCCGTCGGGGGGAGGCAGGGCGGCGAAGGCAGTGGACCCGGCACGGGAATTCGCTGAGCCCGAGGGGGAATAGGGGCAGCGCCCCGCGCCTGGGTCGAGTCGGGAATCAGGGGCTGATGCCCCGCTCGTATTGCCTGCGGAGGTACTCCAACCGCGCATCACCAAGCAGGGGCGCAGCGGAGAACGCTGGGTGTCCGCTGTGTGGTCACGTCGTGAAACAGACCGCTCAGCTCGGCGGCAAGGGGCCGGCCGCGAGCTGCTCGCTTCGGACCTTTCCCCGCACCCGGCCCCACTCCCTGCCGCCGGGAACTTCGCCGATGTTCGCGATCGTCTGCCCGAAAACGGTGGGGATCCTGAGGTTGGTCATTGTTCCTCCGTGGTGTGGACGGTCAGATACAGGCGCGTGGGCCCCCTTCGTCGCGCCGGGGGATGCGCGGCGAAGGGGGTGAGCACCAGCGCGGGAAGGGAGAGCCGGGCCGTAGGGGATCGGCCGTCAGCTCCCTGCGCTGGGCGTACGGCCTGCCCGATGGCCTGGGCACGGACGGTCTTCCGGGCCACCGGACAGGGGTCTATGCGGCCGTCCCGAGTTCCTCAAGCAGCTCGCCGAGGTCCAGGACACGGAAGCTCGAGAGCCGGCGGACCACCTGCGAGGCCAGGAACGTGGCCAGGTCGGGGTTCCCGTAGGGCACGGCGATGTCCGGCCGGGCGACGACGTGCAGGCCCCCGCGGACGAGACGGCCGTAGAGGACTCCGCTCACGCCGTACAGGGGGGCGCTCTGGGCGAGGAACACCATCGGCTGCTTCTCCATGTGCGGGCACAGCACCGCAACGGTGCGGACGTGCCGGGCGCACACCGGGGGCTGGTTCGTCAGAATCTCCGTCTGGGTGGGGTTCTCGTCCCTGGGCCCCGCAAGGAAGATGAAGCCGGCCTTCGTCCGGGCGGGCTGTGCGCATACCTGGCAACGGAGAGTCTGCATGGTCATCATCTGCCGGTGCGGGTGCATGAACTTCCACTGCGGCTCCCCGGTCGGCATCCCGTCCACGCCCAGCGGATTCCAGCCGACCCGCGCGAACAGCACACCGCGGGGATCACGATCCCGGGGATCTTCGTCGAGGTAGTGGAGGCGGCTTCGGCCCGGCGCGCTGCGCCTGATGACCAGGTTGTCGGGCGCGGCCTCCTCCCCCACCCGCTGGATGACGTACGGGACTACGGCCGGTCCGGCTGCGGTGGAAGGCATGGAGCGATGCGTCCTTCTCGACGGGGCGGGCGGGCTGTACGGAAGCAGGGGACCCAGCATCAGGTCACCTCCCGCAGGCACTTGATCGCGCCGAGGCGCTCGTGAAGTTCGTTGGCCGACCAGGCCATCCGGCGCAGATGCCCCACAGCCTGAAGGTGGTCACCCGGCATTGCCTCGGTGCGTAACCAGCGGGCCCGCTCGATCAGTTGTTCCGCATACGGGTCCTTCTGGCCGGCCTCCGCGGCGACGGCGATAGCGACGAGTTGCATCAAATGGCCGCGGAGCCGCAGGGCGTGGTCATCGAGGGCTTCCTCGGCGGGGGTTACGTCGTCGAGGACCGCGCCAACGTCGTCGAGGAGCGATTCACCGTCGAACGGCTGCCACCCCCGGACTTTGGTCAGCACTGATTCCAAGGCTTCGGGGTCCAACGGCGGCGCCCAATCAGGCACGGGCATGGTGCAGCGCAGGATCGTAGGGCCGCTCATAACTGGTCCCCAGACGGGATGACGAGACGGCACCAGGTCATAGCGCCGATGTCGTTAGTTCCCCATGTGCCGCCGTTCTCCTTCACCAAAGCATCGACGAGAGCGAGACCGCGCCCCGACTCGGCGTCGGTGCCGGCCGCCTGCACGGGGGACGGCACGCCCGGAATACCGTCCGCAACAGAGAGGTACAGATCGCCGTCCTGCACGGCCATGGTCAAGCTGACCGTGGTGGTTCCGCTGTGCAGGATCGCGTTCGTGACCAGTTCGGAGACGATGAAGCCCACGTCGTCCTGGAGGGCGTCCAACCCGCGGTACTGCAGGCGTGCCATGGCAATGCGGCGCATGGCTCCTACCCACGCGCAGTCCTCGGGGCTCGGCGGGGTTCCGTCGCGGCGGCACGCAATCTCGAAGCTCACACCCATGACGTCACCATCGCGGTAGCGGACCTCGCGAGGCGTTTGTACGGCTGTCGTCAACACGTCCTCGTCCTCTCGGCCCGCACATCGGGCTCACGGTCACCGGCCGCACCAAATGTCGGCTCGGCGGTTCGCGTCCAGTCAACGAGCACTGAGCGGAGGGGAACAGGAAGGGTTCCGATTGCGTGCAGGCCCCCAACCGGAAGACTTTACGTTCGCATTACCTCGGGGCTAGATCGCACGATGGCGGCAGGACTACCGTCGGCGCATGGGAGCGAACCTCATCCTTCAAGGCCGGATGCAGGAACTCGGCCTCACGCAGGACGAGCTGGCAGGTCAGCTCAACAAAGCACTGCTGGAGATCACCGGCCGTCCCGGTGAAATATCGTCACGCACCATCCGCAACCTGCTGAGCGGCAGGCACAGCCGACCCATCGGTCGTACGTGCGCTGCACTGGAGCGCGTGTTCGGCTGCCGGGTAGAGGAATTAGGGTTCAGCGCACCACGCTCCATGCAAGACCCCCCGGAGGACCCAGTGCGGCGCCGCAATTTCATCGCCTCAACCACCGGAACAGCCGCCGCAGTACTACCGATCGTCAAGCAGCGCCGCTCTGTCGGCATGTCCGACGTGTCGCGTGTTGCCGCCAACATGAACCGGCTCGTCGAAGCAGACGACCACCAGGGCGGCCATGCCGGCCTAGCCGCAGCCGCCCTGCGAGGCCGCGCCGACGTACTGACACTGCAGCAGCGAAACGCGAGCGAGCGAGTACGCCGAGCCCTGTACGCCCTTGCCGCGGAATACACCACCATCGCAGCCTGGTCCTGCATCGACCTTCGCGACCTCGACCGCGCACAGAATTACTTGCACGAGTCGACCGCATTCGCCGGCCTCTCGCAGGACCCGTCAACCGGCATGCGTGTGTGGGTCAACATGGCCATGCTCGCCTACCAGCGGCGGAACTGGCCCGAGCAACTCGCTGCGGCTCAGGCCGCCGAGGCTTCTCCGGCCGCCCGCAGAGACCCGTTCTTCGGCTCTATGGGCGGCGTCCGCGTCGCCCTGGCTCACGCAACCCTCGGCGATACCAGGGCAGCCCAGCGCTCCCTTCGGGCAGCGCAGACCACGCTCCGCAAGGCCGTAGTAGTAGACCATCCGCGGTGGACGGCCTTCTACGGAGCAGCCGAGCTCGACCACCTCGCCGCGATCATCCTCAACCACAGCGGACTGCACGCCAATGCTGAAGCCATGGCGCACCAGGCGCTTGCCAGAATCCCCGGCACATTTCGACGCAACCGTGCCCTGGCGACCTGCCAGCTCGCACTTGCCCAGCTCCGCCAAGGCGAGCCCGAACAAGCCACAAAGACGGCTGCCAACGTCTTCGCCCTCATGGAGGGCTCCCCGCTGCCTGGACGGATGCGCACGCTGATCGGAGACTTCCACCGAGATCTCTTCAGCATGGCGCCGTCCACTACGTACGCCCGGGACTGGGCGGACCGTATGCGAGATGAATGGAGTCGAGCGTGACCAGCGTGATCAACCTGCGGCAGTACCGCCACGGTGAACTTCCGGCCGACTTCACGGAGATGCTGGTCGATGTCCACGCTGACGCTTACGCCGATGCCATGGACCTGGAGTTCAACCAGCGCTTCCCCTGGTTCGCCAATCACTGGTCGAACATGGAGGGATTCACGTGCGTCGTCGGTTTCGACGGTGAGGAGCCGACCGGCTTCGCCTACGGCGCGCCGCTCCAGTCCGGCCGTGAGTGGTGGCGCTCCACGGGCTACAAGCCGAACAACGGCTACAGCGCAACCTTCGCCGTCTCCGAGGTCTTGGTGCGGCCCGGATGGCGCAAGCAAGGCATAGCTGAGCGCCTCCACGAGGCACTGCTCTCCGAGCGCCCGGAGGACCTCGCCGTGCTCCTGGTCGACGTCACCCACCCCAAAGTCCAAGACCTCTACGATTCCTGGGGCTATACCAAGGTCGGTGAGCAACAGCCGTTCGCCGACTCCCCGCTGTACGCAGTCATGATCAAGGATCTGCACTGATCTACAACCCGTAGAGGCAGCCGTAGGAGCGGTGGCCTTACGGCCCGCACGCCGGCCTCCGGCTGGGCTTGCCGCGCTGGCGAACAGCCCCTGGGGGCGCCCGTCGCTGGACGCCATGCGTCCGCCGGTGCGTCCATGCAACGGTGCGCGGCACGCACTGGAGGGGCGTGAGGCAATGAGCGGCGTGATCTTGGATGCGCCGTGTCGGTTGTGCGGCAGAACTTGAATGTGACAGCCCCTACGATGGGCTACCGCTTCGGCCCGTGCGGTGCCGTTGATCACCAGGGGGATGTACGTGTCCAACCGTGTTCAGTCACTGCAGCCGGGCGATCCGCGCCGCGTGGGGCCCTACCGGATTGTGGGACGGCTCGGCTCGGGCGGCATGGGCACGGTGTTTGCCGCGCTGTCTGCGGCAAGCGAGCGGATGGCTGTAAAGGTCATTCATCCAGCGCAGGCTGCGGACGATGAATTCCGTGCGCGTTTCCGGCGAGAAGTGCAGCTCTCTCAGCGGGTCACCGGCCCATGCCTGGTGCCGTTCCGCGATGCCGACACCGAAGCTGCCCTGCCGTGGCTCGCCACGGCCTTTATCCCCGGCCTTACTCTTGACCGGCACGTGACGCTCAACGGTCCCCTGGTCGGGGCTCATCTGTACGCACTGGCAGCCGGTACCGCAGCCGCGCTCTGCGCCATCCACGCCGCGGACGTGGTCCATCGGGACGTGAAGCCGCCCAACGTGATCCTGGCTCCGTCCGGCCCGCAGGTGCTGGACTTCGGCATCGCCCACGCTTTGGACGGCACCTCGGTCACCCGTACCGGAGTGATGACGGGTACACCGGGCTGGATCAGCCCCGAGCACTACCGCACCGGCGCCGTCGGCCCCCACGGCGACGTGTTCGCCTGGGGAGCCCTCGTCGCCTACGCCGCGACCGGCCGTCTGCCCTTCGGCAACGGCGCTGCCGACGCTGTGGCCTTTCGCGTCATGTCGGCCGAGCCGGACCTGGACGGCGTGCCGGCCGACCTGCTGCCTCTGGTCGAAAATGCCCTGTCGAAGGAGCCAGCCGACCGTCCCAATGCCACGCAACTCGCTTCTTCGGCAGCCGAATTGCTCGCCTGCCAGGCAACCGCTGTCACCACGCCCGACGACGGCTGGCAGCCCACGCTGATATCCGACCTGATCGGCAGCCTGCGCTGGGATCCGGCACCCCAGGACGATGCCTCCTGGCCCGCCCCGACACGGCATCGCAACCGGGCCCAGCTCTACGTAGCCGTCGCCGCGGCCGCTGCGATCCTCGGCAGCATCGGCGGAGCCGTGGCCGCCTCCCAGTCGTCCGACGACGACCCCGGCGCGGGCCCTGCAGCACGCAGCGGCCAAACCACCTCGGCGGCCACCGTGGACGCCGTCACCAAAGAGTCCGCCCCTCAGTCCTCGAGTCCCGCCGGGTCCACACCCTCAGCGCGAGCCGCATCACAGACCCCGCAGCGCAGCGTTGCCCCCTCCCCCGCCTACACCCGCAGCGATACCACGCAGCCCACTATTGATGAATGGGCCGACGCTCGGATACCGGTCACCGTGGCTGAGAAGAAGGCGGCTCGGCAACTGATCAACGACGCAGCCCCCGTCCTCCAGGGACAGCAGTACCTGGACGATGCCATCACTGTCACCTTCAACCCCCAGGCGCAGACCATGTTCGTCACCTTCGGCCCCGGGACCTACCCCGAGGGGCAGGACTACCGCGACGACACCGAATGGACCGACGTCGTCCGCGGCCTGATGTTCGGCAGTTGCAGCGAAGCCCAGCAGGACTTCCACAACGACCCCACCTGGCCCTACGGCCGCGCCGCCGTCGTCTACCGCGAATCCATGGCCAGCCCCATCATCACCAACTTCCGCGACGTCACCCACATCGACAGCTGCCGCGTATAGAAGACCCCTGCCCGTGCGCCCGCATCGCGGGACGATCCCCGGACGTACGGGGGAGCTCTCCCCTCAGAGGCACTCTGTCCGGTGGCTGCGCGGTCAGTTCTCCGAGGGGATGCGCGCAGCGATCTCCCGCGCCAGCCTGTCCGCCTGCGGCGACAGCGGATGGCCGTCCTGCGCGATCGTCAGCAGGAGCCGGAGCTGGTCATGCGCCTCCTGCAACGTCAGCAGGGCCAGCCGCTCAGTGGTGCCGTCCAACGGCGCGAAGTCGATCGCGTCGAGATCGAGGTGGTCGTAGTCGTCCATGGCCTGGTCAACTCCCCCGCCCGGATGCGCGTCACGGGCCGACCGTACCTGCGCGGAGCTTCATCCATCAGATGGTCAGCCCTGGGTCGGGTCTTGTAGCTCCCGGCGGACCGCTGCCCGGAATTCGAGGGCGATCTGACGCATCTCGGCCACGTTGTCGGCATCGCTGGCAGTGATCCAACGGGCTGCCAGGTCTCTTACCGTGTCGCTTCCGAAGGCCCACAGCGCAGTGGCCGCCTCGGTGGTCAGTTCCACTCTCCTGACCTTGGTCCAGTGACCTTCCACTTCCTGCAGTTTCTGCAGCTGCCCGAGTTCCTTGTACCGCTCGCGCCGCAGGTCGAGATCGATCACGCGCAGAGCCCCGAAATACGCTTCCCGGCGTTCCTGCCACAGTCTGGCCCTGCGCTCCGCCTGCTGGGTACGCGCCAGCATGCGTTCCGCGTGCCGGCGTCCCTGCGCGCCAGCCAGCCACGTGAAGGCCGTCCCTGCCACACCGAAGAGCCCAGCTGCCGTTGTCCCCACCCAGTCCCACGCCACAACGGCATGGTGAAGGGCTCACCGCGCCCCGTCCAGAGCACCCGCACCTCGCGACATTTGCCGAAGCGGTACTCGAAACAGACTCCCTCGATTGGCTGCGCACAGCACTCGGCGAAGGCAACACAAAGCAGGCCTGATCCACCTGGTGTGGTCTCTCAGATGACGCGCGGCACGAGCAGGCGACCAGGTACCCGCCTGTACCCACTGCTGGCCGGACAGCGCGCTGGGATACATCGAGGGCTGACGCTAGGCTCGGCCCGCGGCAGGCGCGTCATCTGACATCCCTCGGGATGCGTGGGCTGTAGCCATACGCCTGCCGCACCTCACGCACTCCGCGGCTTCCGGCCGGTCTTCCGGACCATCCCCACACGTGCGGGGAGCAGACGTCGTCGCCGATGCCCCAGATGATCCCTCGCCCGGTTACACCGGGCCTGCACGTGTCGAACGGCTATCGAGGGCCGGAGCTGAACTTCGCTGCCTGGTGCACAAGTTGGAGCATCAGCGTCTCTCGGGCGATCAGCGCGGGCGAGACGGAGCGGGTGTCTTGGACCTGGAGCAGCATGGCGACGTCCCACATCAGGCCGTGTCCGATTTCGGCCGCGCGCCACAGTTCGTAACGGCTGTCGGTTGGGACGTCGAGGTGGAGGAGTTGGTCCTGCAGAGTGGCGAGGCGTTGTGTGTACTGGCAGGCGGCGTCGCCCTGGATGCGGCGGACGTGCGCAGCATCCTTGGCGTCCAGGTGGTCTTCCAGTCGCTCTATGAGCAGCGGGACGAGCGCCATGGCGGGCAGGGCGACGTCGACGGCGAGGCCGGCGTGGATGGAGAGCAGGCCGACGAGCAGGCTGACGATGACGGCGTAGGCGGTGGATCGGCGTATGGATCCGGGTAGCGCACGGCCCAGGGTGATGCGCCGGCCCGGACGTCCGGCCAGCCGGTAAAGGACGGCGCGTTGGGCGCGCGTGGTGCCGGGGGTGACGACGCCGATCTCGTGGGGGATTTCGGGGAGGGTGCCGTCGCTAGGAATGGTCCAGGAGATCCAGCCCCAGCGCGTGGGTTCCATCGCGAGTACGGGTTCGCACGCGGCGGAGCATGCGGCGCTGAGCTGATGGCCGGTTCGCAGAGCGCGGGCTTGCTTCGTGTCCCACCGGTTTGGGGCGTGTGGGAACGGGCGTAGGTCCTGATGCGTGTTGCGCATGTCGCCAGCTCACTCGTCGGCCCCGACCAGATTGGCGTCCACCGGACCCGACCGCCGGTCACGGTCTGACAACAGGCCAGGGTCGGGTTCGTGGTCGGGCTCATGGTCGGGCCGACCACGGGTGCGCAGGGTGCCGCCTCGCCCACAGTGCGCGGCCCGATTGCGCACCGCGGCGGCGGTGCGCAATGACGGCAGTGCGCGGCTGTTGCGCACCGAGTGGACGCCTGTGCGCATTGGCTCGGCCCGGTGGTTGCGCAACGGCTGTGGCACTCCGATCTGATCGCTCGCCATGGTGGCTGTCTCGTGCCGAGCGTGCGCCGCCCCGGGCCTCGTTTGGGGCGTGGTGGGGTCTGTGGTCGGGCCGACCATGGGGTTTGTGTCGTCATCGAGACCGTGGTCGGGGTCGGATGGTTGGTGGTCGGGTCGGGGTCGGTGGGTCTGCTTTAGGTCATCAACAGTCGTTCTGACCTGGGAGTTTGAGCATGCCTCCTGACAAGCTGGCATCCGAGGGCGCAGCTGGCCCCGTTGCCGCGGGCGTGGCGCTGGAGAGGATGCGGCGTCGCGTACGCCTTTCTCGCTTGGCGGCCTGGACCGCTATCGCGGCCGGCCCAATCGCCCTGTGCGTCGCCGTCACCTCAGCCCCGACCACGGTGCAGGCCGCGACCCCCCGCCCGGCCCTGGTGCGCACCGGGGCACCGAGTTCCGACCCCGCCGGGTATGCGCAGCTGTTTCTCGGCGCGTGGCTGCGCAGTACCGCGGATGACGCCACCAGTGCGCAGGCCCGGCTTGCGCAGTCGATGGCGCCGAATGTTGAGCTGCCCGACCTGGCCGAGGGTGCGCAGTCACGGCCGGAGTCGGTGACGGCGGTGCGCAGTGCGCAGCGCAAGGGCGGTGTGTGGTCGGTGACGGTGGCTGCGCAGTACGCGGACGGCCGGCTGTGCAACTACGCCGTGCCGGTGGTCGCCGACCGCGCGGGTGGTTCGTTCACGGTGACCGGCGCTCCTGGTGTGGTGGCCGGACCGGTACGGGCGGACGCGCCGCAGTCGCCGTACCGGGTGAGCGTCCCTGACGGTGATCTGTCGTCCTCGGTGGGCGAGTTCCTGTCCGCGTACCTGGCCGGTGCGGGAGAGGTGGACCGGTATCTCGCGCCTGGTGTGAGGCTGTCGGCGGTGACGCCTGCCCCGTATTCGAGGGTGATGGTGCAGCAGGTGCGGGCGGTCGAGGAGGCCGCGGCTGCCGAGAAGGTGGCTGTCGACGGTACGGCGGTGCACGTCCTCGTCGAGGTGGAAGCCCGCGACGAGGACGGGCGGTGGCCGCTGGCGTACGAGCTTGCGCTCACGGCCCGGTCGGGCCGGTGGGAGGTCACCGGCCTGGAGTCCGGGACCGTTCAGGACGGGGGCCGGTCATGACGCCGGTGCGCGATCTGATGCTGGCCGGTCAGCTCAACGATCTGGGCGACAGCTGGATCACCATGTTCAAGGACTGGGCGGACAAGGGCCTGCAGGCCGGGCTGGTCTGCATCGTGGTCGTCGTCATGATTCAGCGGTTCAGTATCAAGGCCGGTATCGCCGCCCTGCTGGCGCTGGTGGTCGCGTTGGGTTTGTACAACTCGCGCAACGACCTGGCGAAGATGTTCGAGGACGAGGTGAACAACCCGTCCCAAGGCGCCCCGGCGGTGCCGGGCCCCGCACCGGCGCCGGAGCCGGGTGAGCACGTCGCCGGTACGGAGGTCCGGCTGTGAGCGGTAGCGCGGCCGCTGGACGGTCGGGCCGGTTCTACACAGCTGCGCGCCGCCACCCGTGGGTGCTGGGCAGGGTCGCCGACTGGAAGATCCCCTTGGGGCCGTACACGCCTGCGCAGATCGCGGTCGCGGTCGGCGGCGGTTTCGTCCTGTTCAAGACGATCGCGGTGTGGTCGTGGATGGGGCCGGTGCCGGTCGTGGCGTGGGTGCTGGCGATCTGGGCGGTGCGCCGGCCGAAGGTCCGGGGCCGCGCGCCGTTGCAGGCGGCTCTCGGGTGGGTGCTGCTTGCCTGGCAGCCGTCCGGTGGCCGTCTCGGCGGTCGCGCCGCGCGCGACCGCGCGGCCCGTCCGTTCCTCGGGGTTTCACCATCGAGGACGCGCCCGCACCACCTCCTCCAGCGCGGTCGCCGTCCCGCACGCCTGAGCGGTCTGCCGGTCCTCGCCGTCACGCGGCAACGGCGCCTCCCCCTCAGGCCGCCCGGCCCGTGTCGGGTGTGCAGCAGCTGCTCGCGCTCGCCGAACAGGCCGGGGGTGCGCGGTGAGAGTGCCGATCCGTCACATCGCCGGGCACCTGGTCTGGTCGGCGCAGGGCAGTGTGTGGGCTGTGTACCGGCTGCACCCCGGTCCCGACGGGCAGGGGCGCCGTGAGGAGAGCGTGCAGGGCACCTATGTGCCGGGTGCGGTCCGTGACGAGCAGCTCGCCAAGATCACGCACCTGGTTCGGTCCCTGTCTGGGGCGCCGCGTCTGTTCGGGCTGTGCGCCCAGGTCGATCCGGGCGAGGTCGCACTGCGGATGATCGAGGGCATCGAGCCCGCCGACGCCATGCAGGATGACGGGCTGCATCCGTGGGTGGAGAACGTCGAAGCCACCTTGGATCTGCTCGGCGAGCAGGAGATGCACCACCGCACCCTGTGGCTGGCTGTGCCGCTGACGACGGAGACAGCTGGCTTGCGGATGGCGGCGTCGATGGGTTCGGTGTGGGCGGAGCTGGGGCCGGCGCTGGGGGTTCGGCCTGTCCCGGTGGGACGGCGTGAGGTGAACGCCTACCGGGAGCAGGCCTCCCGGGTGGAGGCGGCGCTCGCCGGCGGGATCGCGTTTCGGCCCGCCCGCCCCGCGGAGATCGTGTGGATGGTCCAGCACGCTCTGCAGCGCGGACTGGCGGAGCCACTGCTGGCCGAGGCCGAAGCGAGCGCACTGTACGGCGGGCAGGTCCGCGATGGTGTCCTGCACTCCCCCAGCTACGCCGACCTCGGACAGGTGCGACTGCAGGAGGGCGGCATCGACCCCGCTCTGGACGACGTCGACGACCTAAAGGGCGGGGGGCAGATCGCCCGGTCGGGCCGAGGCGCCTGGTGGCGACTGAACACCTCCTCGCCACTGCGGCGGCGCTGGCTCCAAGTCGAGTCCGACGCCGGCACGGGCTACCAGGCGCAGTTGGCGCTTGCCGAGTGTCCCCCCGTCGTCAGTCAGGATGCCGCGGACCTGTTCGCCCAACTGGAGATGCTCGACTTCCCGGTCGACTACACCGTCGACCTCACGCTGGTGCCGGCGGAGAAGGCGCGCGACCAGGTGCGGCGTAAGAAGAACGAGTTGATCGACCAGGCCGACCAGTACGACGCCCGCCCCACCGGCATGCCTTCCTCGCTGAGCGACGCGGCCCGCGACCTGGGCGAGCTGGATGCCCGGCTGTCGCGTACGTCGGTCGAGGTCGAGGTGCAGTCGGTGACCGTGCTGACGGTGTGGGGTCCGACCGCGGCCGTCTGCGACGCGCGGGCCCGCGCCCTGGCTGCGCTGCTCGGAGGCGCCGACTACCGGGCGGTGCGCCCGGCCGGTCTGCAGGAGGCGCTGTTCACTCTGGGTCTGCCCGGGACGGTACGGCCGGGTGCGGTGCGGGAGTTCACCCAACATCAGGTCTCCGAGGACTGGGCTTTGGGCGGGGCCTTCACCACAACGGAGGTCGGCGACCCGAACGGCATGTTCCTCGGCATCGATCTGGACTGCGGCACCACTCGCCCCGTGATGATCAATGTTGCGGATGCGCCGAAGCAGGACGCGTCTGCGTCGATGGGCGTCGTTGGTGACCTCGGAGCGGGCAAGAGTGTCCTGCAGAAACTCGTCGCGGAGTCGGTGTGGGCGCGGGGCGGCTGCGCGATCTGTATCGACCGCACGCCCGTCCGGGAGTGGGCGACGTTTGCCCGGACCGCGGCGAAGGGCCGGGTTCAGATTATCGACGCGGCCCAGGCCGAGGTCTCCATCGACCCGTTGCGCATGTTCGCGGGCCCCGAGGGACGCCACTACGCCCTGTCCTATCTCACCCTGCAGCTCGGGATCGGCCCGATGAGCACCCATGGGGAGGTGCTGCACCACGCGGTGGAGCAGGCTGCGGCGAGCGATGCCCCTTCCATGCACCGTGTCCTTGAGGTCCTCGAGGAGATGGGCGCGAGCGAGGCGGGCAAGCGGCAGGACGCGGCCGCCACCCTGGCCGGCCTCATCCGTGTGGTGGCTGGGAACTCCCTCGCCGCGATGGTGTTCGACCCGGGCCTGCCGCCGGTGCGGCTGGACGCCTCCAGCGCCTCCGACATGATCGTCATCACGACGACCGGTCTGACGCTGCCGCCCAAAGCCGCGTTCGACAAGCCCGAAGTCCTGCACCAGCAGCCGCTGGAGGCGCTGATCGGCCGCGCGGTGCTGTACCTGATCGCCGCGATCGCCCGGCAGACCGCGTTCGAGGACCCTGACCGGTTCACCGCCGTGGTCCTGGACGAGCTGTACTGGCTCACCTCGTCGGCGGAGGGCACCGCTCTGGTCCACGAGATCCTCCACGACGGGCGCAAGCACGGCGCCGGCCTGCTCGCCGGATCCCACGATGCCCGGGAGCTCGGCCCGGACAGTGGTCTCATGGCCTACCGGGCGCTGGCCCGCACCGCGGACCGTGAGCGCGCCCGCCGGGGCCTGGAGTTCGTGGGTCTCGACCCCAACGATCCGGCGCTGTTGCGACTGGTGACCACCGGCCTGTCCCCGGTGGGACAGCGGGGCCGGGAGGGCGAGTTCCTCCTAACCTGTCCCCGGCAGAACACCGGCCGGGTGAAGACCGTCATTCCCCGCATCGACCGCATCACCGCCTCCATCACCACCACGCCCGGGCGGCGCTGACATGGTGCGTCCAGACCGCGCAACCCTGCGCTCCGCCGGCTTCGTTCTGCTGCTCACCACGGTGTTCGTCGTGGTGAACAGCCAGGTCGTCTACGCGGCAAGCAACAGCAGCAGCGAGAGCGGCGACCTGCTGGCCCCGCTGAACATCACCTCCTCCGAGGGGGTGCCGATCAACGGGTACGAGCTGAGCTCTTCAGGCGGCTCCATCATCGCGTTCAAAACTCAGGCCCTGGCCTTTGCGCTCTCCGGTCTGTTCACGCTGATCCGGCTCCTGGTCGGACTGGCTGGGTGGGCGATCGAGTTGGCCTTCCGGTTCCCGCTGCTGAAGATCCTGACCCGTCCCGCGCAGAAGGTCGCGGACAGCTACAACACCGTGGTCGTCGACACGCTCGGCCTGAAGGGGCTGCTGCTGGCCTGGGCGTTCGTGTTCGCCGGATTCATGATCGTGCGCGGCAAGGTGGGCCGGGGTCTGGGCGAGATCTTCTTGACGCTGCTGATCGCGGCGTTCGCGGCGTCGACGTTCGTGCGCCCCGACTACCTGCTCGCGCAGGACGGGCCGCTCGGTCAGGGCCAGCAGGTGGCCGCCGAGGTCGCCCAGCAAAGCGTCAACTCCTATAACTGGGGCGGCAAACTCGCCAGCATGGGGCCGTGCGACGGGATGGCCGGCAACGCTGAGCTCAAGTGCCTGGAACGTGAAGGGGAAAGCCCGGTCTCGGCCGCCGAAGTGGCCCGCCCCATCCAGGACTCGATCACCAACGCGCTGATCGTCAAGCCGTACATGCTCCTGCAGTACGGACGCATCCTCGACCCGGCCAGGACAGGCGACCGCAAGGCTTACGCCCTCCACCTGAAGTGGATCACCGGCGGGTACATGGCCCCAGAGGGACCACCCTCGGACAAGGCGAAGCGCGCCTGCAGTCTGATCCGCGGACCAGGCAAGAAGTTCTGCGAGAGGGACGCCGACGGCAAGCCGCCGACCAGCAGCCACGACATCGACGATCTCCCGGCGTTCACGCCCGGAGGCGAACTCCTCGGCGCTTCCAACGCGATCATCACCGACGAGGACCAGGCCTTCGCGGCGTTCCTCGGCGACATGAAGAAGGCTGGCCCGGTCGGCAAGTCGTGCGCCGCCTACGCGGAGAAGCCGACCTGGTGGCGGGTCGGGGGCGCCGCCCTGCTGCTGATCGCAGCGTTGTTCATCTGCGGCATGCTGCTGTCCTCCGCCATCGTGATGCTGGGCACGCAGGCCGCGTGTGCGGCGGCCGCGGCCGCCGGGGGCGTCACGTTCGTCGCGGGCATGTTGCCCGGGCCAGCCCGCCAGAGCGTGTGGAAGTGGCTGTCGGTATGGGGCATTTCCGTGCTGACGCTCGTCGGAGTCTGCGCCTTCGTCCCCTTCTTCGGTATCGCTGTGGATGCCACCATCACCGACGGGCCCGACCTGATGGTGGAGCGGATCCTGCTGATCGATGTGCTGGCCATCGCTGGTGCGGCCGGTCACCGTCGGCTGCTGACGGGCATCACGTCCTTCGGCCGGCGCATGGCGATGCGGATGCGCTACGCCAAGGTCGGCGGCTCGCACATGCCCGGCGACACCTCCGAACTCGGCGCCGCTCTCGCTATGAACTCCCCCGCTGGGCTCGGTGGATACGGCGGTGGCCTGCGCTCTTTGACCGGCGGTGGGGGCGGCCGGTTCGGGCTGCTCGGCACCCGCCACAGGCTCATGGGTGCGCTGTCCTCGCTGGCCGATGGGACGGGTATGCCGGTGGACACCGGTCGCATGGTCGCCGATGCCACGGCGGAAGCCGGGCGTGGGCTCGCCCCGCTCACCGCGGCGGCCGCCGTCGGCGGGGCCGGGGCGCGGCTCGGTATCAAGGGCGCTCACTGGCTGCTGATCGGCCGGCGGCCCGACCGGGAGCAGTTGGCCAAGTGGCGCAAGCCGACCGGCGCCGGTGACCCGGCTGCGGGCGGCCCCTCGGACGGTGGGGGAACCGGTTCGGGCGGTGGCGGTCCGCGCAGGCCTGGCGGTCCGCCCGACCGGTACCGCACTAGGGACGGCAAAATCGTCAACCGCCGCTCGGGAGAGACCCTGCACGACCAGAACAGCGACCGCACGCTGCTCTCCACACGCGCCCACAACCGGCTGGTCCGCTTTCGCGGGTATCGCATCCTGCGCCGGGGTGGCCGTACCGCGTATGGGGCGACCGTCGGTCTGCCGGCCAACGTCCGCCGGGCAGGTTCGCAGTACGCGCAGGATGCCCGACAGCAGGTACGGGTGTGGGGTAACACCGTCCGTGAGGACGGCCGCGCCTGGGGGGACACGGGCCGTCACGTCTCCCGGGTCCTGCGGGAACACACCGATGACAGCGGCGGGACCGGTCCGTTCGTTAGCCGCCGCCTACCGACCGCAACCTCGCCGACCGCAACGTCGCCAGCCGCGACTACCCGCCCGCCTGCGCCGGCACGACCTGCCAGGTACGGCGGATCCACGGGCGGCACCGTCCCGCCTGCCTCACCGACCCGTGCCCCAGCCTCTGGAGCCGATAGCACCGCGGCACCGCCGCCTGCCCCCACGCCGCCGCTGCGGGGAGGCAACCCACCGCGGCCTGCGGTGAGCCGTCGGCCGCAGGGGTCGGCTCTTCCCGGGATCGGGAGCGTACGCAGCAGTACACGCGCCGAGGCGACGGCCCAGTGGCAGGAACTGATGCGGAGGACCGCGCCGCCCGAGGCCGAACAGGTGCGGCTGAAGCAGGAGCGGGCCCGGCGGCGGGCCGAGGCCGGTGAGGACACGTGAGGCCGCCCGGGCGTCGTGTCCGGCGGTGGGGATGCATGGTGGCGCTGCTGATGTTCGCCGCCGTGTGCTGCGCCGCGCCGGTGTCGAATGCGATCAGCGCGTACGTCGCGCTGAAGACGGGTGCACAGGGCGACGGCGGAATCGCCGAGGGCGGCAGCGCCGCCGACATCCCAGCGCGCATGCTCACCGCCTATAAGAAGGCGGTCCAGCAGGTCGGAAAGCATGTGCCGAAGTGCCAGGGCATGCGCTGGCCGATCCTGGCCGGGATCGCCAAGGTCGAGTCCAACCACGCCGTGGGCCGGGGGATCGCTGACAACGGCGACATCCGCCCGCGCATCTACGGCGTCCTCCTCAATGGCTCCGGGGCCGGCGGTAACACCACCGTCTTCCCGGACACCGACAACGGCCGCTGGGACGGCACCGCGAATGGCGAGCGGGCGGTCGGCCCGTTCCAATTCCTGCCCTCCACGTGGGAAGGGATCGGCAACGACGCCAACGGGGACAAGCGAGCCGACCCGCACAACGCCGACGACGCCGCCCTCGGTGCCGCCATCTACCTGTGCGGAGGCGGCCGTGACCTCGCCCAGCGCTCTCAACTCAAGTCGGCGATCTTGCAGTACAACCACTCCGACGAGTACGTGGCCAACGTGCTGGGCTGGATCGATCAGTACACGGCGGCCGCCAAAAGTCCGGACCTGGGGAACGTGTCTGGGAAGGCCCGCACCGTCATCGATGCGGCGCTCTCCCAGCGGGGGGTGCCCTACTCGTGGGGCGGTGGCAACGCGGCCGGCACGTCGTACGGGATCTGCTGCTCCCCGAGCGGGAAGAGCGGCGCGAGCATCAAGGGCTTTGACTGCTCCGGGCTGACCAGTTACGCGTTTGCCCGGGCCGGGATTCGGCTGCCGCGTACCGCGGCCGCGCAGGCCGGTGTCGGCACTCGCATTCCCGCCAGCCTCGGCAAGAGCGCCCTACGCCCCGGCGACCTTGTCTTCTACGCCTACGCGCCGGGCCGCGATTCGACGATCTACCACGTCGGGATCTACGTCGGTGGCGGCCAGATGGTCAACGCGCCTCGCCCGGGCACGGTCGTGCGCCTGGACGCGGTCGCCGCCATGTCCGGCTATGCAGGAGGGGCCCGCCCGCTATGACCATGACAGGCTGTTTCCGGCTCACGATGGCGGCACCCCAGGTGCCGTGTTGCCAGCCGGTTGGTCGACCGGCCTTCCCTGCGCTAGCGGTCCCAGCCGGGTCCCTCCCGACAAGAGTCGGGGTCCTTCCTGGCTCAGCGACAGAGCGCCATGATCGTGTCGTCGAAGTTCGGAAATTCCTGGGTGGCCTGCTCGATCACCGTCGCGGCCGGCTGTTCCCGATCCGGGGCGAAATGCCTTGCCACGGCCGCGAATGTCTCGTTGGGATGCGGAGCCCAGTCGGGTTCGTAGTCGGTGGCCGCCTCCCAGGGGCCAAACCCGCCGGCAAGCAGCCACAGGAGATCACCCAGGCTCCGAGCCACCACGCCGGTCTCGCCTTCGGAACCGAGGAAGACAACAGGCTGGCTGACGAGCGGCTCACCGGAGCGCACCAGCCAGAGCGCCGCGTATCCGCCCGAGCCGTCCTGGCCGAACACGCGAAAGGCGTCCCCGTTCAGTTCCGGGTTACCGGTCCACGCCCGGAACCAGTCAGTGGTGTCCTCGGCGGTCAAGAAGGCCGGGAAAGGCTCGAAGTCGATCCCCTCGCCGCCGTTGTATGCGAAGGGCACGGCAAGGGCAGCCGCAAGCGCGGCGGGAACCTGACGATCATCGGTGGAAGGCACGCCGTCAGGCTAGCGATCACCACTGACACCAGCCGAGGGGCACCCGGTGCGACGGTGATCAGCCAGGCAGTCGCCTGTCCGAGGGCCCCGAGCTGGCGTGCTCGAACGCGAAAGTGCTCCCCTCCGCACGCGCCTCGGACGGCGACAGACCACGCAGACATAGCCGCTCACAACTCACCTGGACACCTGCTCATCGCCGCACGCCACGGAGCACGGCGATGAACCGTGAAAGCGAAACCCCCACCTCGCCGCGCTCTCGGCGCCTGCTCATCATCGCCACCGTGCTCCTGACCCTGACCGGACTGTTCATCCTGCTCCTGCCACCCAACAGCCCACGTCCTACCGCTGCCTCGCCCAGACCGCCCGCCACCGTCTCACCCCTGCCATCCGGCTCCGACCCCGCGAAGGACGACACCTTCGGGGCCGCCCGGCCAACGAAACCATCCAGCGCCAACGCATCGGCACTGCCTGCCCACGGCGAGGGCGTCGCCGGTGATCGAGCCATCCAGCAGGCGCTGGACAAAGCATGGCCCGCGGACCTCTCCCCCACTGACGAACGCCAGCTGTGCACGCAAGGCCGATCCCTGCTCCGCGCGGACGCCACCGGGATCGGCCGGGCCCACTGGCCGCACATCTTCGACGACCTGGATCAGGCGCTCGCGCCCGCGTTCGCCAGCGCCCGCTTCCGCGTCCAGGCCGTCATCGCCCGCCGAAACGGAGCGACCGGCCGGGCGGTGGTGCATCTGGTGTGGGCGGGCGCCGACCGGGGCGGCACCTTCACCGACGGCCGCATCACCGACTGGTACTTCACCCGCACCCTCTCGAAGAAGGGAGCCTCGACGTGGAATCCGCAGCCCCGGCACTAGGTGCAACGGCAACCGGCCCTGTCGTCGACCTGCTCACCGAGCTGCTCGCCGCGGCCGGCTGGCTGAGCACGCACTGGTACCTGCTCGCGGCCGCCGCCGCCCTCACGACGATGGTCGGGGAGGCCGTGGTGCGCCGGTACGCGGCGCGGGCATCGTCGCAGCGCATGGCGCTGGAACTGGTGGCGAACCGGCACTTCGAGCCGACTATGGAGGAGATCTTCCGCCACGGTCTGCAGCTCGCCCGTGCATCGGCCGCCCTGCCGTGGTGGGCGCCCCGGCGCGCGAGGGCGGTGCAGATCCGGCTGCGGGCGGACGGCAGCACTCCGCTGCGCTACCGCCTCGAGGGCCCGGCGAGCAGCGAACGGCTGCTGTCCATCAACCCGTTCGGACCGGACGTCACGGTCACGAAAGCCAAGCCGATCGCTGACACGCCGCGCAAGCACACGGTACGCGCGGAGTTCGTCTTGCGTGGCAGGCCGGTGGCGCCGCTGCGGGAGGTGCCGCTGGAGCCGGATCCGTTGCAGCCGCTCATCGACGCGGTGTCCGACCTGAAAGCAGAGCTCGGCGAACTTGCCGAGATCCGGCTCGACATTCAGCAGCCGCCCCGGTGGGCGCTGCGTCTACGCCGCCGTCAGCTGCTCGCCGGCGCGCACCAGGCTGCCCGCGCCGAGGCACAGCGCTCTGCCCGCTGGCTGCGTCAAGGGGCCGGCGGCCAGGATTCGGTGCTCGCGCATCTTCAGGAGCAGCTCAGCAACAGGGCCTCGGGGGCGGGATCGTCGCGGCGGTTGTTCGTCGCGCCGGCGCCGCAGCGGGTGGATGAGAAAGAGGCGTTGGGCAAGCTCGCCGAAGACGACCAGCTGATGCGGGTGCAGTTGCTGGTGGTGTGCGCGGCAAACCAGGAGGGCCGCGCCACGGAGCGGCTTGCGCAGGTGCAGGCCGGACTCGACGTGTTCGGGGGCGGCTCGCGGTGGTTGATGCGCGGGTGGCGGCTGGGTCCGTGGCGGATAGCCGGTGACCACTGGCTCTACCGGTCCAGCTTCGAGCGGCGTTGGCGGCTGGGTCACTGCCGGCCGCCGCGGGCGAACTGGGTGCGGATGCAGGAGCTGACCGGCCTGCTCAAGCCCCCGACCATGCATTGCAGGCTGCCGCTGCTCGCCGCGGAGTTGCCCTCGTTCGCTTTCGGGGACCCGCAGTTGCTGTTGCAGGGCACCTACCGCAGTCCGGACGGGCGGGAGCGTGTGGTGGCCACATACGCGCAGGAGACGTTCTTCGAGGTGGGGGTCGGCAAGGCCGGCGGCGGGAAGACGGAGCGGGCCTTGGCGCAGGCGATCGGCTGGGCGCATGCCGGCGGCGGGCTGATGTTCGTCGATCCGCACCGCGACTCCTGGCCGCGCGCGACCACGTTCCTGGCTCACGAGTCGCTGATGGAGCGCACCTCGCTGATCGACCTCAACGGGCTCGGTCCCTCGCCGCGGGTGAGTTCGTGGAATCCGCTGGGCATGCAGCACGGCCAGGAGGCGCACGAGGTCGTCGAGGCGATCGCAGACGCCTATGCGTCCGCGTTGGGTTGGGACGACGCGACAGCCCCGCGCGCGATCACCATCCTGACCGCTGCGCTGGCCGTCCTGGTCGCTGTCAACGCGGCCGCCTGCCAGGCCGGGCGACCAGAGGACCAGGCCACGCTCTTTCATGTGCGGGCGATGGTCACCGACCCGGCGTTTCGTGCGCTGGCGCTCGCGGTCGCACAGGACCGGCTCGATGAGGAGATCCATTCCTGGTGGCGGACGGTGTTCCCCACCCTGCCGCCCGACGCGTGCGCGGTGGTCCTCAACCCGATGGTCCGCCTGGCCGCCAATCCCGTCACCCGCGCGTTTTTGGGGCAGCCCGTCGGGGTCTACGACATCCGTACGGCGATGGACTCCCGGATGATCGTGTGGGTGTGCCCGGGCGGCAGCGGGCCCACCGACCGGCTGCTGACCGCGCTGCTGGCCCGTGATCTGCTGCGGGCCGGGCGCTCGCGCCGCGACATTCCCGAAGCCCAGCGAGTGCCGTTTCGCCCGTACTTCGACGAGCTGATCACGCTGACTGGTTCGGCGCCGGAGACCATCGCCGCCATGTTCGAGGACTTCCGCAAGTACAAGGTGCACGTCCACGGCATGACCCAGCTACTGGCCCGCCTGCCGACGCCGGTACGGCTGTCTCTGATGCAAAACGCCTCCACCCTGGCCACCACTGCAGGATCGACCTCCGCGATCGCGCCGGTCACCGCCGAGTGGGGCGATGACCCCAGCCCCGAGCGGGTCGCCACCATGGAGCGCTTCGCGCACTACGTGTCCATGAACGTGCACGGCCGCCGCGTCGGCCCGGTGAAGGTACGCGGTCCGCACCTCGACACCGTCTTCGCCGCCCAAGCCCGACCGAAGCAGGTCCCCGATCTGGAACAGGCCGCCCTCACAAACGCCGGCGCCCTTCCCCTGCACCAGCTCACCGAGCGCGCCACCGGCCAGCTCGGACGCGTCCGCTCCTTCCTCGCCGAACACGCCCCCGCCGCAAGCCGAGTCCATCTGTCGAAGGGATACGAATGACCACCGCCCAGCCCCCGCAGAACATCGTGGCGGGGTTCACGCCCAGCCCCGTCGAGCCGCTCGCCCACCAGCTGCTGGCCACCCTCGCCCAGCACCGCATGGCCACCACCCACCAGCTGCACGTCCTGCTCCGCCCGGACCGCACCCGCCAGTCGGTCTCCCAACAGCTCAACACCCTGCGCCGCGAGCACCTGGTCGACTTCGCCGTGCTGCCCCAGGCCCACCGCACCCGCGTCTGGTTCCTCACCCCGAAAGCCGCACGGCTGACGCGGGACTGGCCCGCGCTGCGGGGCCGCCCGCCCTATCCGATCGCCTCGGGCTCCGCCGCCTCGCTGAAAACGCCACACACGCTCACCGTGCTCCGTGCCCACCTGGCGTTCGTTGCCGACGCTCGCCGGCGCGGTGACGAACACGGGCACCTGGACTGGACCCCCGAGGTCTCCCACACGATCGGCGAGGGAGAGCGCGTCGTCGCCGACGCAGTCATGCACTACACCGTCACCAGCGGCGAACACCGCCGCAAATTAAGGGCGTTCGTGGAGGTCGACCGCACGACCATGAGCAGTGAGCGTCTCGCGGCGAAGCTGATCGAGTACGCGCGCCTGTGGTCCTACGAGCCCCCGCCCATGGGCCGGCGCCGGGCAGCCGGGCCGGGATGGCTGCGCTGGTATCCAGTCTTCCCGCGCGTCCTGTTCGTGCTCACCGGAGCCACCCCTTACGTCCTGAACAACCGGATCAGCGATCTGCAGGCCATGGTCGCGCAGCACCCTCTCGTGGGCGCGCTGGCCCAGCAGGTGCCGCTCGGCGCAGCAGTCCTGGACAGCCTCGAACACCAGGGCCCCAGCGGCGATGTCTGGGTGCCTCTGGTCGGCGGCCAGCCGCAGCCATGGACCCAGCTGTGAGTCGGCGGCCTGCCGCGATGGAGTGTCGCAGCCTTGCAACTGCCCCACAAACCACTTGATATTTGCTTTCGCGAACTAGTAATTTACATCCGTACAACGCAGAGCGCGATCCCAATCGCCGCACATGCGCTGAACTTAGGGGATGCCGGATGAAGCAAGCCACTGACACCATTCGCAACCATGAAGGGTGGGCCGAGGATGGATGGCCTGCCGGGACGCGGGCCGTCTCGCACATCGGGAGCGCCTGCGTGGTCTAGGGGATCGGGGACTTCAACCTGGACGACCTGAACCTGGTACGCCACCGATTCCCGGGCCGGCGCGTCACGCTCGACGGAGACGTGATCACCGTGTGGCCGACCCGCGCACCGACCGCACGCCCCCTCCGCGAGGGCACCATCACGCCATACCGCCCCTCGTACGAAAAAAACCGGACGGCCGAAATTTCCGAGCAAAGGGACACGACTACAAATCGACTTCCAGTTTCGGAAGTGACCGAATACGTCCCGAGTTATGCATGTGAACTCGCTTACTCAGGTGGGAAGTTGACTGGCATATGCGTAACCTTGCGATCACTCAGCATTACCGCGGCTGGACCAGGCCGCGGTTCTGGGCCCCCTCACGTCGGAGGCCCAGGGGCAGCGGTCGACCGCACCGCGTCGTACGGGGAGACAACGTGACAGCTACACAACGACGCTCATCAGAGCCCAATAGCGCCGCTGTTCCCGCTAGGAAGCAGGCAACCGCACTGCTGCTCGCCGGAAGTCTGCTGGTACTGGCCGGGTGCAGCGACAGTAACGGCGACTCGGACGCGTCGTCCAAGCCCAGCACTAAACCGTCAGACGTCTCGCCGTCCCCCAGTTCCACCGTCGGTGCCGAAGATGCCGCCGTCCTCGCGGCGTACACCAGGTCCTGGGATGCGCAGACTCAGGCCTACAGCAAAGCCTCGTCCGCGGGCACCGACTTGAAGAAGACCACCACCTTGAGGGCGCTGTTCGATATTGAGCACGACCTCACGGTCATGCGGAGTGACGGACAAGTGACGACCGGAAAGCCGGTGATCAATCCGAACGTCGTCAAGGTGACCAAGGCCAAGATCCCCAAGGCCACGCTCACGGACTGCGTCGACACGACCCACTGGATCCTGATCGACAAGGCCTCGAAGAAGCCGGTCCCGCTGCCCACGACGCGGCTCATCAAATACGTCAGCACCGCAACGCTGGAAAAGTGGGGGAAGACGTGGATGGTCACGAAGTTGACCGCTCAGGAGCAAGCCTGTTAGTCCGACGTCTCGCCGCTGTCACCGGCGCTCTTGCCCTGGCCTCGGCGGGCGTCGCACACGCTGACGGTGATCCCGACATCGGTGCCGGAAAGTGCAAGGTCGTCAAGTTCTGCGTCGACGTCGGCGTCGATGACAAGACCGGAGGCAGCGGCGGGCAGGCGGGCGGCTCACAAGGCGGTAGCGAAAGCGGCGATAGCAACGTGAAGTGCAAGTACACCAAAGTCGATCCGAAGCCGCCGGCTGAATTCCCGGCCTGGAAGGGCGCCGACCCCAAGAAGAACGACCTGTACTTCTACGGGTGCACGGACGGCGGCCTCGACAATGCGGACGGCTTCGTCGTCGTGCCGACGGGTCAACAACCTCCGGTTGCGCAGGTTGACCCTCAGGTGCTGGCCCAGCGGGCGGCGGACTCCATGACTCTGCTCGGTCCGGACATAGCCAGTCCGCGCGCGGCCGGGAAGTACAGCGTGGGTGTCCCGATGTGGATGTGGGTCACCCAGAGCACCACGACGTACGGGCCGAACACCGCGTCGGCCTCGGCGGGCGGAGTCACCGTCACCGCGACCGCGAAGGTGTCGAAGCTCGTGTGGACGATGGGCGACGGCGCCTCCGTGACGTGCACCGGCCCCGGCACGCCCTACACGTCATCCGAGGGCATGGCCCAGTCCCCGACCTGCGGACACCAGTACTCCAAGACCTCAGCTGTTGGCCAGAGCGGCAAGTTCCCGGTGACTGCGACCTCGACGTGGACGATCAATTGGCAGGGCGGCGGACAAGCCGGCCAGCTCACCGAGATCCGGCAAACCAATGTGCAGGTGGCGGTCGGCGAAGTCCAGGTCGTCAGGTAACGCGCCCGGGAGGATTACGACGTTGAGTAAGACCCAGGAAACAACAGCGGTGGCCGACCGCGGGCTGCTGCAGTCGGCCGGTGTAGCCGGCCCTCTCAGTCCGTCCCGGGTGTCGGCCTGCCGCCGACCGGGCGTGATCGCCCTGTCGACGGGGCTGATCGCGGCCGGGCTGATGGCGCTGTCGGCGTGCAGTTCATCCGACGGAAAGGATGAGGCGACGGACAAGCCCTCGACGGTCTCGAAGTCGTCGACAGCGCCCGCCACCTCTGATCCGAAGGAGGCTGCGCAGAAGGAAGCGATCGCAGCGTACGAGGCGTACTGGCGGGAGATGGAAAAGCTCTACGCCGACTCCAGTGGCAAGGGCGCACGTCTTGATAGGTACGCGGCGTCCGCGGCCTTGAAGAAGGCCGAGACAGACGCCAAGCGCGCTCGTGACGGCGGCCTCATCTACGTCGGCCACGTCACGGTCACCGACCCTACGGTCACCAAGGTCGACGTCTCGGGGAAGATCCCGAACGCGACCATCTCCAACTGCCTGGACATCTCACGTTGGCGGACCGTCGACGCCAAATCCAAGAAGCCGGTGAAACTCCCGGCCAACCGGCTGACGAAGTACGTAGTCGTCTCCACCGTCGAGAAGTACCCGGCAGGCTGGCGGGTCACCAGTGATGATCCCCAGGGGAAGTCATGCTGACCGCCCGTATCGCGATCACCACGGTGACTGTCTTAGGCGCAGCGCTCGCCGCCCCCTCGACAGCTACGCGGCAGGCACCGCGGAGGGCGACGGCGGAGTCAAGTGCGGCAGGTGGAACTGCGAGGTCGAGGTCGACATCCCAGGGCAGGGCTCCGGTGGCCAAGCCGGTGGCAACGGCAGCACGGGAGGAAAGAACGGCTCGTCACACGGCAACGACGACGGTTCTGACGAGAACGCTGACGGTAACCGCCAAAGTGTCGAAATCGTCTGGACGATGGGCGACGACTCCATCGTGACGTGCACCGGCCCCGGTACGCCCTACACAGCGTCGAAGGGCATGGCCGAGTCTCCAACCTGCAGACACCTGTACTCCAAGACCTCGGCTGGTAGCCAGAGCGGCAAGTTCCCGGTGACCGCGACCTCGACGTGGACGATGCAATTGGCAGGGCGGCGGACAAGCCGGCCAGCTCACCGAGATCCGGCAAACCAATGTGCAGGTGGCCGTCGGCGAAGTTCAGGTCGTCAGGTAACGCGCCCGGGAGGACAGTACAGTGCGCAAGACCGAAGAACGTGTAGGTACAGCCCCGAACGACGTCCCTCAGCAGGGATGCGCGACAGGACCGGTGGCACCGCCCCGGGTGTCGGCCCGCCGCCGTCCGGGCGTGTTTTCCCTATCGCTGGGGCTGATCACGGCTGGCCTGATGGCGCTGTCCGCGTGTAGCAGTGACGGGGGTTCCGACAGCCCCGCAAAGCAGCCATCGGCCACGAGCAGTTCGGCACACCCGTCGGCGTCGCCGAGCGCCGACCCCCAGACCGCTGGACGCAAGGATGTGCTGGCGACCTACAGCGCGTTCTGGGACGAGCAAGTCAAGGCCTACAACCAGGCGGACATCAAAGGCACCGACCTGAAGAAGTACGCCACCAAGAAGGCGCTAGGCCAGGCCATGGTCGACGTCCTGGTCATGCAGCAGGCGGGCACCGCCACTAAGGGCGCCCCCACGCACCGGGCCGAGGTCACGTCCCTGACGCTGACCGAATCGGTCCCCAAGGCGACTGTGCGGGACTGCCTGGACATCTCTCACTGGAACACGATCAAGAAGAAGTCGGGGCAGGTGAAGCCATTCCCGTCGGCGCAGCCCCTGCGCTACATGACCACGGCCAAGGCGGAGAGATGGGGGAAACAGTGGCTGATCGCAGAGGTCACACCGGATGGGAAGCAGACATGCTGAGACGCCCCGTTTTAGCGCTCTTCTTAGCGGATGCCGCCACCGCCGTCTGCATCGCCCCCAGCGTCGCGAGTGACGACGATCCTGTCATCGGCGGTGACTGCGAGGGCGTGGGCCAGTACGTAACCGTGTGCCGGGAGCAGCCCGGATCGCCAGGCGGAGCCCATCCCAGCGGAGATCCGGGCAAGCATTCTGGCAAGAGAAGCCCAAGCCGCAGATCTGTGCGGTGGAGCGCCTCGATCCCCAGCCTCCCGCGAGCGGTCCGGCGTGGAAGGGGCACAAGCCGGGTGACGGCGCCATCTACACACGGGTCTGCATCAGTGATGCCCTCGGGGCGAGGAATTGGACGTTGAGCGAGCGGTGCCGGGACGCGGGCCGTCTCGCGCATCGGGAGTGCCTGCGTGGTCGAGGGGATCGGGGACTTCAACCTGGACGACCTGAACCTGGTACGCCACCGGTTCCCGGGCAGGCGCGTCACGCTCGACGGAGACGTGATCACCGTGTGGCCGACCGCCCACCGACCACTCATCGCTTCCGGTGAATGCTCGCGTTCATCCACCCCCTTCATTCGACATTCAACTGCCGAAATTCCCGAGCAAAGGTACACGACTACAAATCGACTTCTGGTTTCGGAAGTGACCGAATACGTCCCGAGTTATGCACGTGAACTCGCTTACTCAGGTGGGAAGTTGACTGGCATCTGCGTAATCTTGCGGCTACGCAAACGCATCACCGCAGCTCGACCAGGCCGCGGAGGGTGCACCGTCGCCCTGCCCAGGCGTTCAGGGCAGCGGCCATCTCGCACCGCGTCTCACGGGGGGACAACGTGACACAAGCACCACGACGCCCGTCAGGGCCTGCTTCTGTTCGCATCCAAGCGACCGCCGCGCTACTCGTGAGCGGGCTGATGGCCTTGGCCGCCTGCGGAAGTGGCGACGACTCCGGGAGAACCGAGGAGAGTCCCTCCACGCGAACCAGCGCCCCGGCCCCCGCAACATCTTCGGCCGACCCAGAGGCGACCGCCAGGCTGCAACTCCTGAGCACCTATCGGCACTACTGGGACGAGAAGGCCGCCGCCTACTCCAAGGCGAGCATGAGCGGCACCGAGCTGGAGAGGTACGCCAAGGGCAACGCGCTGGGCCTGGCGCAGAGCGATCTGAAGAACCTCAAGACGTCCGGGCAGATAACGGCGGGCAAACCCCGGATCGATCCGAAGGTCACCAGCCTGGATCTGCAGAAGAAGGTTCCACTGGCAAAGATCACCGACTGTGTTGACGTCTCGACATGGAAGGTCCTGGACGCCAAGACGAAGAGCGAAGTGGCCCTGCCCAAGAACCGCCGCACCAAGTACGTGAGCAACGTGACCGCAGAGAAGTGGGGGAAGCGGTGGATCGTTCTGGACGTCAAACCGCAAGACCACGCATGCTGAGCCACATTGCAGACACCGTCGGCGCCGCGCTCTTACTGGCCGCGGCGGCCACGACGACCGCGGCCGCCGCTCCTGATCCGAAGCCGTCGACCGGCGTCGGTAGTTGCACCATCGTCGAGATCTGCGTCGGCGCCGGGGTCGGCGGATCGCAAGGATCGGACGACGGCAAATCCCCGCCCCCGGGCAAGGGCACTGGCAAGCCGCCCGTGCCGGGACCGTGCATCGTGACCCGGATGGATCCGCAGCCCCCGGCCGGAAGTTCGGTGTGGGATGGGCACGATCCCGGCGACGGCGCCATCTACACCCGGATCTGCCCGCTGGCCATCGCCGGCGCGGGAGCCGCCGGAGGTCTGATGGGACCGCCGGAAACCTTCTGGTCGGCCACCCCGCCCGCCGCCACCATCGACCCTGCACAACTGGCACAGCAGGCGCTCGACAAGATGACGCTCCTAGGACCGGACATCGCCAGCCCGGCCACGGCCGGCAAGTACGTCGTCGGTCTGCCGATGTGGATGTGGGTGAACAAAAGCCAGACCTCTTACGGCCCGAACACCGCCAGTGCATCCGCTGGCGGTGTGACCGTGACCGCAACCGCCACCGTCGCAAAGATCGTCTGGAAGACGGGCGACGGCTCAGCCGTCACCTGTAACGGGCCTGGCACGCCGTACAAAGCCGCCTACGGCAAACAGGAGTCCCCTACCTGCGGCCACACCTACACCAGTACCTCGGCCTCGCAGGCCGACGGCAAATACACGGTGACCGCTACGTCGACGTGGACGGTGGACTGGCAGGTGGCCGGCGGCGGCGAGACCGGCCAACTCAGCGCGATCAGGCAGTCTCAGGAACAGGTAGCGATCGGCGAACTGCAGGTCGTCAGGTAGGGCCGCCGGAAGGAATACGACGTTGAGCAAGACGAAGGAATCAACAGCGGTGGCCGACCGTGGGCTGCCACCGCAGGGCAAAGCGGCTGGCCCCGCCAGCCCGCCCCGAGTGTCGGCCCGCCGCCGTCCGGGCGTGATCGCTCTGTCGCTGGGGCTGATCACGGCCGGCCTGACGGCGCTGTCTGCGTGCAGCAACGACAGAGACTCGGGCGACAGCGCCAAGCCGTCAGCCATGCCGCCGTCTGCCGTGTCGCCGAACTCGCCGTCGCCGAGTCCGAGCACTTCTGAGTCGGTAGACCAAGCCGCCGTCCTTAACGCGTACAGCCGTATGTGGGACGAGCAGGTCAAGGCGTATGCGAAGGGTGACACGAAAGGAACAGACCTCAGCCAGTACGCCGCGGCGCTCGCATTGTCGGGCACCGAGGACGATCTGAAGGACCTGCGGTCGAAGGGCATCGTGACCACCGGCGCGCCTGCGCACAAGACCGCGGTCGACGCGCTGGAGATGGACAAGAAGGTTCCCCACGCGATGCTGACGGACTGCATGGACAGCGCCAACTGGGAGTTCGTCTACCGCAAGTCCGGCAAGCCCGTGGAAATGCCGAAGGACCGGCTCGTTCGCTACGTGACGAAGGTCGAAGCAGAGAAGTGGGGGAAGCAGTGGAAGATCGTGGACGTCGTTCCACAGCAGCGCGCCTGCTGACACACGTTGGCCTCGGTCTGGCCACTGCGGTGGTGGCGTCGCTAGTTGCTCCGGCGCAGGCCTTAGCCAGCCCGCCGGAAGGCGGCGGCTGTGGCAGCGCGGGCAAGTGGGTGGTGTGCGAAGCGGACGACGGCTCATCGGCCTCGGGATCTGGTTCACAGCCTGCCGATACCGGAAGTGGCAACACCAGCAAACCCGTATGTAGCGTCAAGAAGCTGCAGCCGCAGCCCCCGCCGGGAAGCATGTATTGGGAGGACAAGTCCTCCAAGGACGGGGCCGTGTACGAGCGCAGATGCGAGAACGGCCCAGGCGGAGCCCCGGTCATCGACACGTTCGTCGCCGACACACCACCAGGTGAACCCGCCGTCGACCCTGCCGTGGTCGCGCAACAGGCCGTCGCAAAGATGAAACTCGCCGGCCCCGAGATCGCCAGCCCGCGCGCAGCCGGCACGTACATCGTGGGCGTCCCGATGTGGATGTGGGTGCACAAGGGCCCCACCACGTACGGGCCGAATACCGCCTCAGCCACGGCGGGAGGCGTGACGGTGACCGCGACAGCCAAGGTGACGAAGATCGTCTGGCGGATGGGTGACGGATCAACCGTGACCTGCAACGGACCCGGTACGAGGTACACGGCTTTCTACGGCAAGCAGGCGTCGCCGACCTGCGGCCACACCTACAGCCGCACGTCCGCCGACCAGAAAGGTGGGAAGTACCCCGTCGCCGCGACCGCTACCTGGGCGGTCGACTGGCAGGTCAACGGCGGTGGTGGGACGGGCCAGTTCACCGAGGCCAGGCAGTCGCAGGCGCAGGTAGCAATCGGCGAGGTACAGGTCGTCAGGTAGGCCGCCGGAAGGAATACGACGTTGAGTAAGACGAAGGAATCAACAGCGGTGGCCGACCGTGGGCTGCCACCGCAGGGCAGAGCGGCTGGCCCCGTCAGCCCGCCCCGAGTGTCGGCGCGCCGCCGCCGTCCCGGCGTGATCGCCCTGTCTTTGGGGCTGATCGCGGCGGGCGGTGCTGGCGTGGCGGTCCTGCTGCTCCAGGTTGGGCACCGCACCGAGGTCGTCACTGTGGTCCGTGACGTGCAGGTCGGCCAGGTTCTCACCGAGCAGGACCTGGGCAAGGCGTCCATCGCCCTGGACCCGGCGGTGAAGGCGGTTCATGCCAGTGACCTGGACCAGGTGGTGGGCAAGCGGGCCGCCGTAGAGCTCAGGCCCGGCTCGATTCTGGCCCCGTCGCAGGTGACCAAGGACAGTCTCGTGAAGGCGGGCGAGCAGCTGGTGCCGATCGGGCTCAAGCCGGAGCAGATCCCGGCGACGGTGCTGGTGCCGGGCCAGAAGGTCCAGCTGGTCCATGTGCCCGTCCAGGGCGAGACCGGGACGGGCAAGGCATCGGATAGCCCGCCGCAGACGCTCCCCGGCCGCGTGGTGAAGGCCTCCGGCGCAGCCCCGGGTACTGGGGTCGTGGTCGTCGACGTCGCGACGTCGGCCGATGATGGGCCGACTGTGGCGGCGTGGGTGTCGGCTGGCACGCTGCGTCTGGTCCTCGCTGCTCCGGACGGCCGCTGATGGCGGTGATAGCACTCGCCGGGTGCAGCGGGGCGCCTGGTGTGACGACGAGCGCGCTCGCGCTGCTGCTGGCCTGGCCGTTGGAGCCGGGGCGGCGGATGATTTTGGCCGAGTGTGATCCGGACGGCGGGGCTGTGTTGCACGGGTTGTTGCAGGGCACGCTCGGTGACCGGTACGGGCTGCCCAATCTGTCGGTGGCGGCGCGCAAGGGCGAGTTCGGTGAGGCGTTCTGGCGCCAGTTGATCGACTTGAACGGCGAGGACGGTCCGCGGGACTCGTCGCCTGACCGGCTGCTGCTGCCGGGCATCACCGATCCCGGGCAGGCCGCGAGTCTCGGTTCGGTGTGGAAGGCCCTGGCGCAGATGTTCCGCGGTATCGAAGCGGAGCACGGCCACGATGTCCTGCTCGACCTCGGCCGCCGCGGCGCGTTCGGCCCGTCCGGTGTCCTGGCCGAGCAGGCCGACGCGGTGCTGGTGGTGGTGCGCAACACCTTGCGCTGCCTGCAGGCGGCGCAAGGGCGGGTGCGCCAGTTGGAGGAGCGGGTCGGAGACGTGGGGCTGTTGGTCATCGATGAGGGTCCCTACCCGGCGGGCGAAGTCCAGCGGGTGCTGCAGGCTCCGGTGGTGGCGACGCTGCCCTACGCGCCGAAGGACGCCCGTGTTCTGTCCGATGGTGATGAGCAGTCGCGGCACTTCACCAGGTCAAATCTGATGAAGGCGGCTCGAACGACTGGCGCCCTGCTGGTGCAGCGGGCTGCTGTCCGGCGTGCTCGCCTCGATCCGCGTGCCGCGTTCGCTTCGGGGGTGCCCGGTGCGCGGTAGGCCCTTGCACGCCGACCCTACGGTGGCCCCGCCGCCCGGTCCTCGCCCGGCCAAGGCGGCACCTGCCGGTGCCGGTGCTGCCGCAAGTACGCACGCACTCGGCAGCTCAACGCCGCAGGTCACGGTGGACTATCGGGTTGCCCGGCACATTGCCGCCCAAGTGGCCAAGCAGCGTGAGGAACTGCTGAAGAGCACGCCGGACATGGACCGGGCCGGCGAGGAGCAGCGCTGTCTGGACTGGATCAATGAGGCGGTCGCGCTGTGGTCGGATGCCCAGGCGATGACGCCGCAGCAGGACGAGGCTCTGCGCCGTGGCGTCTATGACCTGCTCTTTAGGGCGGGCCGGCTTCAGCCGTACTTGGACGATGAGCGGGTCGAGGACATCATCATCCAGGGCCCGAGTGAGGTGTGGCTGGACTACGGCGACGGTGAGCGCCGCATGGTCGGGCCGATCGCCGACTCGGAGGAGGAATTGCTCGAGTTGTTGCGGGAGTTGGCTCGGGGTTCGGGGCACAACGAGCGGACTATCTCCACCGCGAACCCAACGCTCGCCCTGTCGTTGCAGGATGGTTCTCGCCTTCAGGCGATTACGGGTCTGGGGCCGATGACGTATGCGGTTATCCGCCGGCACCGGGTCTCCCAGGCCGATCTGGATCATCTGGTTCGTCTCGGCACGATCGATCCGGTGCTGCGGGAGTTCCTCGGGGCGTGCGTGCGCGCGGAGAAGAACATCATGATCGCGGGCAAGCAGAAGGCGGGTAAGACGACTCTGCTGCGGGCGATGCTTAAGGAGTTCGACCCAGAGACGCGGTTCGCGACCATTCAGACTGAGGATGAGCTGTTCGCCCATGCCAACGGCTATCACCGCCAGGTCGTCTCCCTGGTCGGCCGCGAGTCCAACGGCGAGCGCGACGTCACCGGTCGCAGTGCCGGTGAGGTCACTCTGCTGGACTTGATGCATCCGGCTTTGCGGATGTCGTTGGAGCGGATTGTGGTCGGTGAGGTCCGTGGCCCCGAGGTCGTGGCGATGATGCAGGCGCTGACGAATGGATCCGGCGGCAATCTGTGCACCATCCACGCTCGCCGACCCGACATCGTCTTCGACAGGATCGCCGAGCTGTACGCGCTCGCCCAGGAGAACCTGTCCGAGGCTCTGGCCTACCGGCAGACTGCGAACGGTCTGGACTTCGTCGTGTACGTCGACATGACTGATGAGACGCAGATCGGTGGCCGCCGTCACCGTTACGTCTCTCACGTCTTGGAGTTGACCGGGATCGGCGAGAACGGACGCCCGGCTACGAACGAGATCTTCTCCCCCGGCGCCGAGTTCGGTGAGTTGCGGGCGGTGCCGCGGATGGACCCGGGGTGCGTCGACGATCTGCGCCGCGTCGGCTTCGATTCCACCTTGCTCCAGCAGCCCTACGGGGCCTGGTCTGCGCCCTTGCCGCTCAGGGTGGTGGCTGGGCGATGACGCTGCTGTGGGCGCTGCTCAGCGGCATGACCCTGGTTGCCGGGCTGATCGGTGTCGTGGCGGGCCTGGTGGGTACAACGGCTCCGCGTCGGGCTCCGCTGCGCCAGCGATGGCTGGGCAGGCGGAACGGGCCCGGCCAGAGCGAGAATGCCCGGCTGCGCCGGCGGACTTTCACTGCCGCGGCGGTCGCTGTGTTCGTTGTGGTGTGGCTGGTCTCGGGGAACTTCGTGGGCGGTGCGCTGCTCGGTGCGGCCACGGTCGGCGTGCCGTGGCTGATCAGCCCGGCGCAGCTTGCGCAGGAACGCATCGGTGCGCTGGAGGGTTTGTCCGAGTGGACTCAGCGGCTGGCGGGTCTGCTCCGTCTGGGCATGGGCCTGGAGCAGGCGATGATCACCAGCCGTCAGGGGGCGCCGGAGGAACTCGCCGGGCAGATCACCAACCTGTCGGATCGGCTGAGGCTGGGCTGGCGGCCGCAGGAAGCGCTCCGCGCGTTCGCTGAGGAACTCGGCGACGTCACTGCGGACAAGGTGGTTGCCGCGCTCATCTTGTCGGTCAACGACCGGGGGCCGGGTCTGGCGCAGGCGTTGGAGGACCTGGCGGGCACGGTCCGTGAGGAGGTCGCCAAGAAGCGCGCCATCGAGGCGGACCGGGCGAAGCCTCGCACGACGGTGCGGTGGATGACCATCATCACGGTCGGTGTGGTGGTGGCCGGGTTCTTCGTCCCGTCCTACACACGCCCCTACTCCACGCTTCTCGGGCAGCTCGTACTCGCCTTCTTGACGGCCGGGTTCGTCGGTGTCCTCGCTCTGATGCGGCAGTTGGGCAACTTTCGCCGCATCCCGCGCTTCCTGGTCGCCGACCCGGCAAGCACCGTTCGGCTGCCCGCCCCCGCCCCCGCCTCGGAGCCGGACCAGCTGCAAAAGCCTGGCCGGTTGCCCGAAGGAGCCACCCCGTGAATCTGCTTCCTGTCGTGGCGTCCGGTGGCACAGTCGGCGCGGGCCTGGCCCTGCTGATTCGTGAACTGCTGCGCCCTCAGCCCGCATTGGCGCCGGCTCTCGCACGCAGCGCCCCGGCGACGTTGACCATGCCGGAGCCGGAGCTGGACCGTGACGAGGTGTGGGGCCGGTGGCTGCTGGCTCGCCTTGAACGGCTTCCGGGTGTTCGGGTGCCTGCCGTCAATCTGGCGTTGATCGGGCAGGGTCCGGGTCAGTTCATGCTCAAGAAGGTGGCGTTGGCCGCGCTGGGCCTGCTGTGCCCGGTGATCGCGACGATTCCGTGGATCATCGCCGGGGTGGGCCTGCCGTTCTACGTTCCCGCCGGCGTCGGACTCATCGTCGCCGGCCTGCTGTTCATCACCCCGGACCTCGCGGTGCGGGACCAGGCGAAGCGGGCGCGGGAGGAGTTCGCGCACGCCCTGTCCGCCTACTTGGACCTGGTCGCGCTCAAGCGCGCTGCTGACGCCGGCCCTGCGGAGGCGCTGGAGAAGGCCGCCGAGGTCGGCCGCGGCTGGCCCTTCCTGTTCCTGCAAGGTGCGCTGCGCCGGGCCAGGTTGGAGAAGATCCCGCCGTATCAGGCACTCACGGAGCTCGCCGCCGAATACAACCTGCCCGTCCTGGGCGACGTCGCCGACATCATGCGCGGCTCGGCGACCGACGGCGCCGCCGTCTACAAAGCGCTACGCGCCCGCACTGCCGCGCTCAATGCCGAACTCCTGGCCGATCAGGCCGCTGAGGCGAATGCCGCCAGCGAGAAGATGACCGCCCCGGGCGCCCTGCTCGCCGTGCTGGTGATGCTGCTGATGGCCTTCCCCGCGGTGATCCGCATGCTGACCGTCTGAGACCAAGTCGACCCACCCATGCTTCAGAGAGGAAGAGGAAGAGATCATGAGGAACACCGCAGCCCGCACGTACCGTGCCGTGTACTGGCTGACGAGCCGTCTGCAGGACGGGCTGGAGGAGGCCAGGCGCCGGCCGGACCGTGGGGACATCAGCACGACCACCGTCATCATCTGGGTGGCTGCCGTCACCGGTGCTGTGCTCATCGCGGGAAGCATCGCCGTGGTGATTGCCAAGTACAACGGCAAGCTCTCGGGCCTTTGATGTCGGCTCCCGCACGGCTGATGGATTGGTGGCAGGGGCGGCGCTGGAGCGATGACCGGGGTGACACGTCCATCCAGATGGCGATCGTCTTCCCCTTCGTACTGCTCGCCACGATCGCCGTCGTCCAGGCGTCCATGTGGTACTTCGCCCGGCAGATCGCCCTGACCGCTGCCCGCGAAGGGGCCGGCGTCGCCCGCGCTTACCAGGCCGGCCCCGGTGACGGAGCGGCCCGGGCACGGGACGTCCTGGAACGGACAGCGGGTGACAGCCTGCGCGGCTACAGCGTCGCTGCTGGCAGCGACGGGCAGCGGGTGCGGGTGCAGGTCTCCGGGACAGCCATGTCGATGATCCCTGGCGTGGCCGGGTTGCAGGTCACCCAGTCCGCGTCCGGAGCGGTGGAACGCTGGACGGTCCCAGGGGAGTGAGCAGTATGCGAGTGGCCTGGTGGCCTGGCGGTCGCCGCGATGATGGCAGTGTCGCGATTGAGGCTGCCATCGTCCTCCCGTCCTTGATCATGTTCTTGTGTCTGGCCATCGCCGGCGGGCGGATCGTCACCTCGAGCGCAAAGGTTGACGCGGCTGCCGAGGATGCAGCGCGGGAGGCGTCCATCCACCGCACTGCGGCCTCCGCACAGAGTGCTGCGCGGGCAGCGGCAGCAGAATCCCTGAACGACCAGGGCATCGCCTGCTCGTCAACGAGCGTGCACGTCAACACCGGTGGCCTCAGTGTGCCGGTGGGCCAGGTCGGGACGGTGACCGTGACGGTGAGCTGCACCGTCCAGTTGTCCGATCTTCTGCTGCCGGGGGCGCCGGGTGCCCGGACGCTGACGTCCACGGCGACGTCGGTCGTGGATCTGTACCGGCAGCGGGGGGCCTGATGATCTTCCGGTGTGCGATAGGCCCCTGCGCGCGTGATGACCGTGGGGGTGTCACGGTGTTCGTCGCCGTGTGCGTGCTCGCGCTGATCGGCATCATCGGCGTGGCTGTCGATGGCGGGGCGAAGATGGCCGCCACCGAACGCGCCGACTACGTGGCGGGTGAGGCCGCCCGGGCGGGTGGCCAGGCCATCGATCCCGCCCGGGCCATCACGGGCAAGGCGATCACCGTCGATCCGCAGGACGCGCTGGCCGCCGCGCAGGCTTATCTGCGCTCTGTCGGGGCCGCGGGCACCGTCAGCGTGTCCGGTGACGGCAAGAAGGTCACTGTCACCGTGAACGGCTCCAGCGACACGGCCTTCCTGTCGGCCGTCGGGATCGGCTCGCTGCCGGTGACCGGCCATGCCACCGCCACCCTCTTGCACGGCGTCACAGCACCCGAAGGAACCTGATGCGCAACCGCACCCTTGGCCGGCTGTTCAAGGCCGTCGTGAGTCTGCTCGTCCTGGTCGTCGCGGTCGGCGGGCTGCCGCTGCTGCTGGCCTGGGTCACCCCGGTGATTTGGGCGTCCAGTCACGACGACCTGGCGCACCTGCTGGACCGGCAGGACACCGGGGCCGTGTTCTTGCTCGTGCTGGTCGTGGTCGGCTGGATCGGGTGGGCGCAGTTCACGTTCTGTACGCTGCGGGAGCTGGTCGCGCAGTTGCGCGGCCGCCGTTGGCAGGCCCCGCGCGGGCTGGGCGCCTCGCAGCGCGCCGCTGCTCTTCTGGTCGGGAGCATCCTGGTCTTGTTGCCTACGGGTTCGGCTCTGGCTTCCGATGCGCAGGCTGCGACAACCGCCTCGGCCACCCGCGTCCCTGGCCAGGCTCCTCAGACCTCACAGTCCTCCCGGGTTGTCCAAGCGTCTTCTGCTGCACAGGCGTCGAGCCCGTCGTACACGGTGCGCGAGATGCGGCCTGCGGAGAGCTTGTGGAGCATCGCTGAGCGGGAGTTGGGCGATGGGGAACGGTGGCGGGAGATCGCCGACCTGAACGAGGGGCATGCCATGGCCGGCGGGCACGTCTTTCGGTCCAACAGCTTCCTGCAGCCGGGCTGGAAGCTGGCCATGCCTGAAAGTCTGGGGCCTCAGGGACTGCGGGCGCAGACCGATGGGCGTGCGTCGGTGGCTGCTGAGAAGGGCGAGCGCGTCGTCACGGTTCATTCCGGTGACTCCCTGTCGAAGATTGCCGAGAATGAGGTCGGCGACGGCGGCGCGTGGCCCGCCCTGTTCGAGGCCAGCAAGGGCCAGCGGCAGCCGGACGGGCTGCCTGCTATCACCGATCCCGACATGATCTATGCGGGCCAGCACGTCACTGTGCCGGGCGCCCGCCCCGACCAGGACAGCCCGCCGGTGGACCGCCCGGGGAGCAACGGCAGCGAGCCGCCCTCCGCGTCACACACTCCGCCCGACCAAAAGCCCTCCGAGGGCCCCGGCGGGCAGGACGACATGCCAGCCGCAACGCCGAGTCAGAGCGCCGCGCCCCCATCGTCAGCCCCGAGGACGCCGTCAGCCTCGAGCACGCCGTCGGCCGCCAGCGCAGCCCCGCACGAGTCGGCGGAGCCCGCCGCCCCCACATCGCAGCCCGCCACCCCTTCTCCCGAGGGCGCCGAGCCGGCCCCGGCCACCAGCCTGCTGAATCTGCGTACCGTCGTGGGTGCCGGCGCGCTGTTGGCGGCCGCCGTTACTGCGGCCCTCGCGCTGCGTAGGACGCTGCAGCGCAGGCGCCGCAAGCCGGGCGAGACGATCGCCATCACAGCGCAGACCGCGCCCGCCGAGGCGCAGCTCGCGGCGGCCGCCGAACCCTCCGGTGTGGCTCACCTTGACGTGGTGCTGCGCACGATGGTCCACGCCGCTGAGCAGGACGGCCGGGCGGTGCCGGTCCTGCGGGCTGCGCGTCTGGATGCCCGCACCGTCCATGTGCTGCCCGATGACCTTGCGTCCGCACCGCAGGTGCCGTTCGTGGCGGGTGCAGCCGGTTGGTGGCGACTCGATGCCGGCGTCGAGCTCTTGGATGAGGAGAAGGCCCGCACGATTGCGGCGCCGTGTCCGGCCTTGGTCACGGTGGGCAGTGCGGAGTCCGGTGATCTCGTCCTGGCCGATCTGGCCCGGATGCCCGTCGTGTTGCTGGACGGCAATCCGGTGCATATCAGCGAGGTGTGCACGTCGCTGGCGCTGGAGTTGGGCATGAGCCCGTGGGCGCGGGATGTCGAGGTTGTCGCGGTCGGGTTCGGCGAGGACCTCCCGCACCTGCTGCCGAATTCCCGGATCGCGCACATGCGCCAGCCCGCGCACGCGCTGCGTGATCTGACCGAGCGGCTGCTGGAAGTTCACCAGATGCCCGAGACCGCCGACCACCCGTATGTGGTGCTGTGTGCGAGCGCGCTGGATGACGACACGGCCTGGCAGTTCGCCGACGTCCTGGGAAAGGCCCCGCAGATTCCGGTCACGTTGATCGCCCCGACCGGCACCACCGCAGGTCACTTCCCGGAGGCGGACATCCTCGCCGTCTCCGCGCAGACACCGCAGCGCTTCGACCCACTCGGCATCGACATCACCGTGCAGCGTCTGGAACACGCCGCCTACCAGCAGATCATCACCGCCCTCGCCGTCTCCGGGCAGCCCGCAAACGAGGCGGAGGGAGCCTGGCAGCACGTTCCTGGCGAGCCCAGCGCCACGGGGCGGCGGGCCGAGCCGAGCTCGCAGGAGGATCTGCCCGGCGACAACGGCACGATGTCCCCACCGGTCCAAAACGGCTCAGGAGCGGCCGGCTCGGACGCCGACGATGCCGTGTTCCCTGCCTTGTTGAAGGCGTCAGCCGATCCTGGCGCACTGTCGCTTGCGCACGCATTGCCTGCCGCCACCGGCGGCATCGAGCCCCTGCTGACGGTCGAAGAGGCGAGCACAGGCGAGGCAGACGCCAGCGGCGCACAACGAACGCAGACCCAGGCGCCCGCTGATGAGGATGCCGGCGAGGCGAGCGTCTCGCTGGACAGCGGTCCGGAGATCCGGGTGCTGGGGCCGGTGGATGTGGACGGTCTTGGCCGCACCGGTCATGGACCGCGCACCGCTCAGCTCGCCGCACTCCTCTACTTCCGCCCCAACCGCACTGCCGACGTCCTGTGCGCCGATATGGACCCGATCAGTCCCTGGTCGACTGCCACGCTCAACGCCCGTCTGCAGGGCCTGCGCCGAGCGTTGGGCAACGATGCGAACGGCGAGGCGTACGTGCCGCGCCGCCGCCACGCAGACGACCCCTACACGCTCGCCGACGGCGTGCGGTGCGACTGGACCCGCTTCGTCCAACTCGCCGAACGGGCACTGCCCCAGGGTCCGCTAGGGCTGGCGGACCTGGAGGAGGCTCTGTCCCTCGTGCGGGGGCGCCCCTTCGGTACTCGGGCGCCGGCGTGGGCCGAGCCGCACCAGCAGGAGATGACCACCCGCATCATCGACGTCGCCCACACCATCGCCACCCACCGCACGCAGAAGGGCGTTCACTACGATCTCGGCGCCGCACGCAAAGCCATCGTGACCGGCCTTGACGTTGATGAGACAGCGGAACTGCTGTACCGGGACTGGCTGATCGTCGAATGGATGGCCGGGAACCGGCCCGGCCTGCACACCGCGATCACCCGCATCCAACACGTCACGCAGGCTCTCGACTGCGACCTCGAGCTGGAAACCGAACAGCTCATCCAAGAGCTCCTCACCACCAGCCGCAAGGCCCCCACCCCATGATCACTTCTCAGTGGATCGGCCACCCAGGCCAGACCGAGGCCCAGACTCCCACCCCCACCCATGGCACAGCCCAACACGCACCAATAGCAGCCATGCAGAAGGGCCAGCAGCGCGTGACACCAAAACCTAGAACAACCGTACGACTGGGCCGGATGCACAAGATTCTCATCGGCGTGGTCGTCGCCGGTGCGGTCTCAATCGCCGGGATCGGCTTCGCCGGTTCGTACGCGGCGGTCCGTGAGCTGGCGATCCAGAAGGGGTTCGGGAACTTCAGTTACGTCTTCCCGATCGGCATCGACGCGGGTATCTGTGTCCTGCTCGCCCTCGACCTGCTGCTGACGTGGATCCGTATCCCGTTCCCCCTGCTGCGCCAGACCGCGTGGGTGCTGACGGCGGCGACGATCGCCTTCAACGGCGCGGCGGCCTGGCCGGACCCGCTGGGCGTGGGTATGCACGCCGTCATCCCGATCCTGTTCGTGGTCTCGGTCGAGGCGGCCCGGCACGCGATCGGCCGCATCGCCGACATCACGGCCGACAAGCACATGGAGGGGGTCCGCCTCACCCGCTGGCTGCTCTCTCCGCTCCCGACGTTCCTGCTGTGGCGCCGGATGAAGCTGTGGGAGCTGCGCTCCTACGAGCAGGTCATCAAGCTGGAGCAGGAGCGGCTGGTCTACCAGGCGCGGCTGCGTTCCCGTTTCGGCCGGGCGTGGCGTCGCAAGGCCCCGGTGGAGTCGCTGATGCCGCTGCGCCTGGCGCGCTACGGCGTCCCGCTCGCGGAGACGGCGCCGTCCGGTCTGGCGGCGGCGGGCATCGAGCCCGCCGTGCTCCCGCCGGCACCCACGCCGGTGGCGGTGCAGGCGTCCGTCCCGGCTCCCGCCGCTCCCGCGGCGCCCGAGCACCTGGAGTTGGAGGCGAGCCAGCTGCTGGCCGGATACGTCCAGCAGACCCCAGAGCAGAACCCGGGGCAGACCGAGGCGCAGGCCCGGGCATGGGCGCAGATGCCGCAGGCGCAGATGTCGGCTCCGGCATTCCAGGATGCTAGTGACAGTGGTCTGTTTGCGGACGCCTATCAGTCGTGGGTTGCTCAGTTCCTTGTGGCGCCCACGCCGGGCCAGTTCGCCCTGTTCCTCCGTGACCAGTTCGCCATCACAACAGCAGCAGGCGACCCACTGTCCGATGAACAACTCTCCCCCATTTTGGCCAGCCTGCAGCAGCGCTACGAGCCGACCACCACCGCTGACGCTGCTGAGGGCGGGCGTGCCGGTGACGACGTGGACTGGGAGGAGTTCTTCTACCGGGCCTGGACCGACTTCGCGTATGAGTACGGCAGATACCCGGACGCGGCCACCCTGGCCCGCTACGTCTTCGAGCGCGACGGCATCACCACCGCGACGGGTGAACCCCTCGTCGCGCAAGACCTCCACACCTTCGTCCACGCCTTCCAGCAGCGCGACTTCGGTGACGGCGGGCCTCCAACCGCCGAGACAGTGACCAACCCCGGCGAAGCGAAAGAGACGCTGGAGCCTGCCTCCACCGTGGCGCCTGCCGCCAGCACAGGGACGCACGCAGCCGAGGAGATACCCGGCCCGAAGGTGAACGCATCCATCGACGAGCAGCAGCCACCCGTGAGCGAGGACAACGCCCTCACTGTGGTCGACCGGTACTACCTCGCGTGGAAGAACTACCAGAACGTGCACGGCCAGGAGCCCACAGACAAGCAGCTCTCCTCAAGCCTCGCCAGCGAAGGCGTGACCAGCCGCGGCGGCAACCCCGTCAGCCCCTCCACGCTGCGCCGCTACTTCCTCACCTTTCGTATGTACCACGTCTGGGCCAACCACCGGATGGGCTCGGACAGTCCCTCTGCCGAGAGCGTGGCCCAGGACTGCGCCCAGCAGGGAATCACCGCCCAATACAACAGACCCATTACCGCCGAGGACATCGCCAAGCAGGCCGACGACTTCGAACGCCGCTGGAACGCCGCCAGGTAGATGGCCAGGTGGCGTCTCGGTAGCGCTCCGCCCTTCATTACGGCTCACCCGGTATAGGTCGTTCCTGTCTCCCCCTGAAGCACGTACTGATCCTCGTGCTCTTCACCAGGGCTGGGCCCGGACCGAAAGGGCAACCCCAGGACGTCAGCGGGCCATCGGACGGACAGCGGGCGCGCAACAGTGAGGCGAAGGGCCTCTTCTGAGCCTGCGGCTCGCCCGATACGGTTGAGGCCTAGGGGAGGGCGACACGGTGAACATCTTCACGTGCCCGAATTGCGGACAGCTGTACAACGCCGGAGTGTCCTTGGCGAAACGTCACACCTGCAGGGAGCGGCAGACGGGCGCTGGCCAGCAGAGTGCCGCCGCATGGCGGTACAGCATGGGATGGCGGGAGGGACACGGATTCGCTGGGGCACGCCGTCGGTCGCGAGACGACCAGCGGGACAGGCGGATCACTGCGGCCTGGGCAGTTCTGTCAGGTCTGGGGGCCGCCGCGTCGATGCTGTCCGGTATCCGAGTACGCCGCCGTACTAACTGGATCAAAGCTGCACAGCAGCCGCGGGCGGGCGGGTTCGGCGCGGGTGGTGACGGTGGCAGCTCCGGCAACTGATGCGTTTCACCCTCCGCCCAGCTCCGGGTCGCACCGCCACAGCACCTTCCCGCAGGCCGCCAATTGTCCAGCCGCCCCGCCCGCCGGCACACGACAGCACTCCCCCGGCGGCAGCCTGCAGCGTCGGTCCGAGGCCGGCAGAGGGCACCAGCGCAGCCTTCCCCGTGTTCGGAATACCTCACCCGAGGTGACGTCTCGACGAAAGAACGGGCGCCGCGGGCAGCAAGCCCGGGATACTTCTGGGATGCCAGAGATGGTTCTCCCTGCCACGCGAGCGGCGTTGCGTGCTCAAAACCCGACGGCTCTCCTGGAGTTGCCCGAGGGACAGTGGCTGGACGCCAAGGGGGCCCCGTACGAGCTGCGTAATCCTCGCGCCGTCCAGGAGCTCTGAGCGCGAGCTTTCTGCTGATGAAGTAGTCGATCAGGCCCTGGCGTATCGGCCAATCACTTTGTGAGGTCGGTGCTCAACAGCGTTACCGCAACCGGGGGGTGGCAGGGGCGCTGCTGGCGTGCTCGGTCAGTGGGCCTGGGCACGCACGGTGTAGTGCTCCTGCAGTCGGCGCAGCATGCTGTTGCAGTACTGGGCCAGGGGTCGGTGCTGGTCCTCGTCAATGACCAGGGCCAGGGTGTGGATGCCGTTGTCTGCCGGGAAGGCGGCGTAGGGCTGGGAGGCCCTGAGGTTGGGCCAGTAGCGGCCGTGCGCGAATCCGGAGGCTGCCCGCCAGACGGCGCCCACCTTGACGGCGGTCAGGCCGGCCGAGGGCGCGGCGGCGAGCAGGATCTGGAGGGTGCCGGGCCGGGTGAGCGGGGGGCAGGCCGAGAACGCGGCAAGCTCCTCCTCGAACTGTGGCCACATCTTCCCGATGCGGGGGAAGCGGCGCACCAAGTCGTCGATGTCCGGGACGATCCGCGCTTCGGAGACGACCCCTCCCCCGCTCCCGGTCTCCGCCTCCACCAAGCCGCGGTACAGCCCGGTGCGGGCGGCACGAAACCACCGGACCAGCGATGCCCCAGGACTGCCCGACGCAGCCGCATCCAACGAGGCTTCAACGCATACGTTCATCCCGCGCACCCTACTGGTGCCCGGCAATAGGAAATCCTGCGACGATCACCACATTCCGAAGCGATCACTGAACTCGCACTTCAGGAGCCTCTGGCTCCTGAACCTCTGCCAAAACCCCAGCCCCGGTCGACACGTCACAACAACCAGAAATCCTGCAGTGATCACTAGACCAACATCTCAGCGCATCAATCATGCAGTGATCCTTAGCGGATTTGTCACAGGCGGCGGCGGTTGTAGAAGGTCTCGATGAAGTTGAAGACCTCGGCGCGGGCGGTGGCCGACCGGGTCGGGCCAGATCCGGGTGCCGATTTCCTCCTTGAGCAGGGCCCAGAAACTCTCCGCTGCGGCATTGTTCGAAACATGATCCTGTGCGCCCGCAGCTCTGCCGAAGCCCCAACTCCCGCATTCGGGCGCGGAATTGGGTCGATGTGTACTCGGTGCCTCGATCGCTGTGGATCACACAGTCCGGCTCCAGCCCACCCCGGCCATGGGCCATGTCCAGGGCGTCCACGACGAGTTCGGCGCGGTGGTGATCGGCCATGGCATAGCCGACGACCTCGCGGGTGGCCAGGTCCAGCCAGCAGGCGAGGTAGAGCCGGCCCTCCGCGGTGGGCAGATAGGTGATGTCGCCGACCAACTTGGTGGCGGGGCGCTCGGCGTGGCGGCCAAGGCAACACTCTCGGCTGGTGTGCGGAATCCCAGGCACTTGCGCGGACGGTTGTTGAGCTTTGCCGCAATGGCATCAAGCACGAGCGATGCCGCTCGTCACTTCAGGAACATCTTCCCCATGAGTCGCCCCCATCGACATCGCCCACCCCCAGCTCGACAAAGGGCCTCTTCGATCGATCCAGCCCGCCTCTGACCAGCAGGATCGCCCCTCTGGACCACCCCACCGTCGGGCCGGTAATCAACTGAAAATCCCCCGAATTGGGCAACGGGGTCATCGAGGGCTGGTACAACTCGCACCGTCTGCACAGCAGCCTCGGCTATCGCAGTCCCGCCGAATACGAGACCGCACTCGCAGCCTGACCACCACACCGATAGTGTCCGTCAAATCGGAACAAGCTCACGACGATTACAGGAACCTTTTCGATCCTTCAACACTGGCGGATCTCCATGACCTGATTCCAGTTGGGCAAGCGCAACTCGGGGGAGTCACACCGGGTGTCAACGACGCCAACGTGCCGCAGATTCGCAAGATGCGCGCAGGAGACATCGCCTTCTTCAGCGGGCAGGGCTTCGGCGTAGTTGCATGATCATGCAGTGACCTCTACGAGAGCCCTTGAGGCAATCTCTCCAAAATCTCCCTAAGCTGGAGAACATCACTGTCAAGACTCCAACCCCGCTGCCGACACGCGTCCAGCAGGAGTCTCCCCGCCGCCGTCACGTCGGCCACCAAATCACTGTATTCCATTTCGCTCGAAATGAAGTCGGGAACTCCCTTCGGCACGATCTGGATCCGTCCCGCTGTGGGCCGCAGTTCGACCGAATACTGGCCATCGAAAAATTCCACGTCAGCCGCCCGCCCATACGCGACCTCGAAAACCCCATCCGCTAGAGCAACCACGTACGGGACGATCATGTCATTCCATCTCTGATGTGGAAAATGCTGACCTTCGACCTCATGCCAGACATTCCCCCAAATAGTCCCGTAATCCGTTCGTTCCAGTGACTCCACTTCGACGCACGTACAAAACATCATCCACGCCCCACAGGATAGGCAGTTTCGATCAAATCTAGATCCCTATTGAACCACATCTCGATAGTCAGACCATTGCTCACACCTCTCATCCTAACGCGCTCACGCTGCCCCTTTAGCGCGGGTCCAGCATATCGATAGGCTTGACGAATCGTCGATTCAATCTGCGCAGGACTCATATCGTCATGATACTTATCCTTGAAGCGAGTTCCACCCTTCCGCTCAACGTCTCTTACATTCTGACGATAACCCACCCCTCCCGCGGCATGATTCGCAATGATATGCGGCGTGCCTATTTTCACCTTTTTCCATCCGGGGAGATTGTAATTCTTCGGCCTCGTCCCTGACGGCCTGTGCGCAAAAACAGCGGCCAAGAATGTCGGCACTTGGTACGCATCCCCGGATACGTCATAGCCGTTCTTCGCCGCCCAATTGTCAAATTGGGTTCCATAGTCGCATCCGGGGGCGCCAGCTCCTCCATTCCAGCAGTCGCCGTCGAACAGTACACCGAAATACTCGGCGAAATGAGGGACGTTGGAAATCAAGCCGACGACCAAATTCCCTGCTAAGGACTGTCCCGTAAGTGATCTTGCTCTGCGATGATCTTGCATGTGTCAGGTGTGATCACGGCGTCCGAGCCGTCCTGGATAGCCCCGTTCACCGGGCTGAGCCCGCGCGCCTTCGGCAAGTTGGTGACCGCGCTGCGTCGTGAGGGTGCCGACTCCCCGGGCCGGGGCCGGCCGTGGAAGCTGTCGCTGGAGGACCGGGTGCTGCTGGTCGCCGCGTACTGGCGGACGAACTTGACGATGCGGCAACTGGCCCCGCTGTTCGGGGTGTCGAAGTCGGCCGCGGACCGGGTGATCGATGACTTCGGCCCGAGGCTCGCGCTGCATCCCCGCCAGCGGTTCGCCAAGGACGCGGTACTGATTGTGGACGGCACCCTGGTGCCTACCCGGGACCACAAGGTGGCCGAGCAGTCGAAGAACTATCGCTATTCCACCAACCATCAGGTGGTCATCGACGCCGACACCCGCTTGGTCGTGGTGGTCGGCCGGCCGCTGCCGGGCAATCGCAACGACTGCCGGGCCTGGGCGGAGTCCGGTGCAAAGGCCGCCGTCGGCAACACGATGACCATCGCCGACGGCGGCTACCCGGGCACCGGGCTTGTGATGCCGCACCGCCGCCGCAAGGGAGAGGTTCTGCCCGACTGGAAACAGGCCCACAACAAGTCCCACAAGCAGGTTCGCGCCCGCGTCGAGCACGCCTTCGCCCGGATGAAGACCTGGAAGATCCTGCGCGACTGCCGACTGCGAGGCGACGGAGTGCACCACGCGATGCACGGCATCGCTCGCTTACATAACCTTGCCCTCACCGGATAGCCCGCCACGCAGGCCAGCGGTCAATAGAGTTGACACTCCCAGGGCTCGATATCCGGCTCCCCGGGGGGCAGCTTCCCGGTGCAGTATCGGTAGAGCCAGACTGCAGCCCGGCGCTCTGCGTGCTTCTCGTTGACCGGTTGTCCCTGGTCATCAAGTTCGAGGACGTTGGCAAAGATCGCGACGCAGATCTCCATTTGGGAGGGCGACTCGCGCAACTCCTCCCAGTAGTCGACCCCTTCCAGCATCGGGTGGCCCACCGACCCCCGGGCAAGCCATCCAGCGAAGCGTCGCAGGGCTCCCGAAGCGCCAGGACTGAGATGCGAAGACATGCAAAGAATCTAGTCCCAGCCCTCCCCGGTTGATCGTTGGGCTCCCACACCAAGGGGCAACGGGCTCTTCGAGAGTGGCGCGGATGGTTACGGGACAACTCTTAGGCCTGCGCCTCCGGGGGGACTCTGGCCGCTCGTCCCAGCTCCGGTGTTCTGGTCTGTGTCTCCTGGCCCCGCCGCGTCCCACCGACGCAATCCAGCCTTACCGCAGAAGGCCGCCTCGCCAGGTGGTCACCAGGTGTAGCCGTGAACTCCATGAAATTTGGCTGCGACTCGGCCCGGAGCTGCGAACTCAACGGTGGCAAAAATTTGCCAGGTTGAACGTGTGCAACCTCCTGCCCCAAGACCGCTACAAGCGGGTCGGACGGGCGCGAACGTTCGCCATGGCCAGCATCGACGACGGCGCCCCACCTCTCCCCCAAACCATCCAAAGCGGCTCGAGACGGCGCACTCGGTGCGCCCGGCGGCCCGGCAGAGCGCCATCGGACCTTTCGCGCCCAGCCGGAACAGCAGCAGACTGCTCACCGAGAGGTTGGGGGCAAGGTCAAGCGGTCGCCTCCGCCCGGGCATGGTCCTGGGTCTCCTGCCGTACGACTCGCCGGCGCCGGGACGGCAGGCCCGCCGTCGGGTTGGCGACGCCCCAAGCGGCGCCCTTGCAGATCAGCTCCTTGTAGAGGGCGGCCATACGGCCCGTCAGGGCGCTGTCGACCGCTCGGTCGTCGGCGGTGACGAACTGGATCAGACCCTGCCTGCGGCCGAGGGAGATGCACTGCTGGAAGTAGCGGATGGAGACGTGGGGGACCTTGGTGCCGGCGAGCCGGGCGGCGATGGCGTCGGCGGCCTGCCAGGCCATGGGGATGCCCGAGGCGCAGGACATGCGCAGGGGCTTGCCGTGGGGGCCGATCGCCAGCGCGGCGTCGCCCACGGCGTACACATCGGGGTGGGAGACCGATCGCATCGTGGTGTCGACCACGATCTGGCCTCGCTCGGTGATCTCCAGGGTGGTGTTCTGGGCGATCGGGTGGACGGCGAAGCCGGTGGTCCAGACGGTGACTGCGGCGGGGACGGTCCGGCCGTCGGCGGTCGTCACGTTGTCCGCCGCCACGGCGGTGACCGCCGCGTGCTCGTGAACTTCGATGCCGAGCCGGTCGGTCACCTTGCGCAGGTGAGCGCGGCCCTTCGCCGAGAGCCAGTCGCCGAGGGCGCCGTGGGCGGCCAGGGAGACGTTGAGGTCCGGGCGGGCTTCGGCGATCTCAGTCGCGGCCTCCAGGCCGGTCAGGCCGCCGCCTACGACGACCACGGGCTTGCCGGCCTCCAGGGCGGCGAGGCGGTCGCGGAGGCGGCGGGCGCCCGGGCGGCTGGCCACCTGGTCGGCGTGTACGGCCGTGCCGGGGACGCCTTGGTCGTTCCAGCCGCTGCCGAGGGCGTACACCAGAGTGTCGTACGCGAGCTCGGCCGGGCCGTCGGCGCCGGTGACGGAGACCGTCCTGCGGTCCACGTCCACGGCTGTGACCCTCGCGAGCTTCAGCTCCACGCCCGTACCGGCGAACATCTTGCTGAACGGTCGGGACTTGAAGTCCTGGCCCGTGGCGAGCTGGTGCAGGCGGACGCGCTCGACGAAGTCGGGCTCGGGGTTGACCAGGGTGATGGTGACGTCCTCGCGGTGCAGCCTCTTGGCGAGGCGGCCGGCGGCGGTGGCTCCGGTGTAGCCGGCGCCGAGGACGACGATGCGGTGCTGCATGTCCGTGCTCCTGTCTGGACGGGGCGCCGTTGTCCGGCGTGGTGTCGCCCCTTGAACCGGGCAGCCCGGCGTTTCCTGACAGGATCGCGACGTGACCCGCGTCACATCGCGTCAGAGGGTGCAGAGCGGGCCCTCCCCGTGGTCCGTGGCAGCCCACAGCTCGGTCGCGCGGACGAGTTTGTCGGGGTTGACCTGGCTGCGGACCGCCACGATGCCTTCCGCGGTGACCTCCAGGCAGGTGATCCCGACGACCCGGCCGTCCACGACCGCGACGATCGCGGGCCCGCCGTTGGCGGTGGTGGCGTAGATCCCGGGCGCACCGCCGATGTATTTCCGCTTGGCATCGCTGGGCTTGAACAGGCCACGCAGGAAGGTGGCAACCGCGAGCGCGCCCTCGAAGGCCTTCGCGCGGGCCGGGACCTTGCCGCCGCCGTCGCCGACCGAGACGGCGTCCTGGGTGAGCAGGCGGATCAGGGGTTCGGTATGGCCACTGGTCGCCGCCGCGAGGAACTCCTCGACGATCCGCCGGGCGGTGGCCTCGTCGACCTCGGTGCGCGCTTTGCCGTCGGCGACGTGCTTCTTGGCCCGGTGGTAGATCTGCTGGCCGGCCGCCTCGGTGATGTCCAGGATCTCGGCGATCTCCCGGTGGGGGTAGTCGAAGGCCTCCCGCAGGACATACACCGCCCGTTCCTTGGGCGACAGGCGCTCCAGGAGGACGAGGACGGCATACGACACCGACTCGCGCTGCTCGGCGGTGTCGGCGGGGCCGAGCATCGCGTCCCCGGCGAGCAGCGGCTCGGGAAGCCACCGTCCCACGTACGTCTCGCGCCGCGCGCGGGCCGAAGTCAGCTGGTTGAGGCAGAAGTTGGTGAGGACCTTGGTCAGCCAGGCCTCGAGCACCTCGATCCGGCCGATGTCGGCCGCCTGCCAGCGCAGGAATGTCTCCTGCACGGCGTCCTCCGCCTCGCCCGCCGAGCCGAGCAGCCGGTAGGCGATGGCCTCCAGCCGGGGCCTGGCAGCCTCGAACCGGTCCACATCACTCATGATCAGGGCCATGCCCGCGATCCTAGGCGCCCCTGTGCCTGGAACGGCAGGCGAGGCGGTCCTCCGCCCGATAACAGCCGAGCCCAGGTCTGTGACCTGGGCCGTCCGTGATGCACAGGCGGCGGAAGCAGTGAAGCCAGGCGATGGTGCGCTTGACGACCCAGCGGAAGACGCCGAGGCCAGAGCCGTGGGGTTGGCCTGGTTCGGCGATCACGGGTCGGATGCCGCGCTGCCATAGCAGGCGACGGTACTTGTCGTGGTCGTAGCCGCGGTCGGCAAGCAGTGCATCGGGGCGTCGACGTGGTCGTCCCACGAGGCCGGAAACGGCGGGACTAGGGCCCGTCTTCAAACGGATCTTGCCCAGAGCAGGAATGACGCGAGACTGACCGCTGCTTCGTAGGAGGTGGAGGTCTTGTCATACCTGGTGGCGATGCCGCGGAAGCCTTTGAGTCGGTTGAAGCAGCGCTCGACGATGTTGCGGCGGCGGTAGATCTGCCGGTCGAACGCCGGAGGTCGACCGCCGCGACGGCCCCGGTTGTGACGGTGTCGCTGCTGGTCGCGCTTTCTCGGGGATGGTGTGTGCGATGCCGCGCCGGCGGAGGTAGGCGCGGAAGCCGCGGGAGCTGTAGGCCTTATCGGCGACGACCTGATCGGGCCGGCAGCGGGGCCAAGGCCGGTTCGTGGGACTCGGATGCGCTCGAGGAGGGGGCGTGCGCAGATGCTGTCGTGGCGTTGGCCGGGTGTCAGCAGGATCGCGAGCGGGCGTCCCTTGCCGTCGCAGGCGAGGTGGATCTTTGTGGCGCCTCTCGGGCACGTGAGGCTTTGGCCTGTCCGCGCAACCGGTCAGGCGCAGGCATCGGCGCTTGCGTCGGCGCACTGTGCTGGTCACGTTGAAGGCATGGTAATCCCTGCAACAGATCGGCCATCTGCGGCGACGGGCTGACTTTGAGTTCCCGCTGAAGGTAGGCCTTGTATTGGTGGTAACACCGCACCGCGCTCGCGATATTGCCTTCGGCGAGATGAATTTCGATGACGATGCGGTGGGCGGTCTCCCGGATCGGGTCGATCGCGGTTGCAGCCAACGCAGCTTGGAGGGCGGGCAGGTACTGCTGGGCGGTCAACATCTGCTGGGCCAGGCCCTCCAGGGAGTACAGGCGCATTTGGTCCCAGCGTTCGCGGTCCGATTGCATCCACTCGTCAGGCCAGCCCGGCAAAAGTTCCCGGGTGAACGCCTCTATGAGCGTCTCGCTGTCTGTGGGCAGCGGTGTCAGCACGTCGACACTCTGTCGGGCCGAGTCACGAATCCGGAGCACATCAACCTGGACCGCTGGCGACAGCCGCAAGCGCTGGCCTATGCAGTCGATCAGAGTGACACAACAGGGGCGCCGCCCTTGGCACAGTGCCGAGCGCAGGTTGGCCGCGGCTCTGTGGCACGGGTAGTCAGGCCATAGTTGCCCCGCTGCCACGCTCCGGTGGACGCCCTCAGGTCTCAGGCCCAAAAGAGCCAGCAGCCGCTGAGCCCCAAGAGGTAGGGGCACCCTGCTGCCGCAGCAAGTGAGCTCGAAGACACCCAGGAGTTCGAGCGATACCTCATTCGAGGCTTCGATTCCAGACACGTTCACCACTGTGCCGTCGGCATGTGCCAAGCGCATCCGGTCGGTCCGCTCATTGGCGCAGTTGACGGCGGGGCCAGCCTGCCACTGGCACCTTTTCGGCAGCCGCAGCAGTCGCTGCCTCCTGCGACGTCGACGTGTAGTCGATGCATCGGAAACGCTTGAGTCACGCCACTACACCATCCGCCCCACGTTGCCCGAACAGAGGCGGGGGATGCTCACGGGTAGAGGAATTCAGGATCTCTCGCCTGTGCAGGGGCCCGTGGACTCACCGCTTGATATCGCCAAGCCAAGCATCGTGTCCGCACTCTCTGCGACATCGCCTGAAAGCATGGCGAATGGGACCAAGCATCCTCAGAAAGGAAAAGTGATGGTCGCCAGTCAGGCGGTAGCAATACGAGCAAATGAAGCGGATGCCGGCTGCGACGCGTATTAGACCGTCGTGCAGATCATGGGAAAAGCGATGTCGGATTCAATTCTCGAATCCCTCAGGCAGCTCAAGGACCGCAGATCTTCACTGCGCAGGTCAGGGATGCTGCGACCGCTCAAGGAATTTGCCCGGACGCCCTGCGCGAGAGCGATGAACTCGTCATGGGCTCATTAACAGGTTCTGGGATTACCCATCCAGCGACAGGCTGATTCATCGAGATGGGAAATCTGTTACGGGATGGCACCGAGCTTTCCGAGGCCTCGGGCTCGGTGCCGGTATACGGCTCGGGACCACGATAGGTGGTCGGACCCACCCCAGTGCCGTAGTTCAGGAACTGGGGGCCGCCCGGCGAACCCCGAGCCCCTCGGACCTGCAGCATGAGGTTCACTTCCCTCGCTGCGGGCCAAACCGTCACCGACCAGGGTTTTCACTCGACATAAAGAGGCGAGTGCCATGTCACGCCAGTATTACCTGCGCGGCCATCTCGTTGAGGCTGAAGAACTCGACGATGTAGTTGCCGTCAAGGACAGCCTCGGCAGAGCTGCCGCTGAGGTGGAGTCAGAACTGGGGAGCAGTGCCCGCGAGCAGGTTCGCGAGGCTGGCGTCGACGACGAGACGGCCGACGTCTTCGCCCGAGCTAGCTGGATATTCGTCAGGCCAAATCGGCGGACCCGCGAAGCGTTCACCGCACGCGAGGAGATCCCCGGGACGGAAGGAGCTGGCAAGGTCATCCGGCGACCCAACGGCAGAATCGGTATTGCGACCGACGCGCTTACTGTCCAGTTGCAGCCGACGCTCTCGCAGTACGAGGCCGAACTCGAGCTTGAGGCGGCTGGTCTGACCGTCGTCAACAAACTCCGCTTCGCGGAGAATCTGTATGAGGTGCAAGCCGTCGCGTGGCCGGACGCCCTCGCCGCTTCCGTCGAACTTCATGGCAACGACCGCTTCGTCTTCGCCGAGCCTTCGCTCATCGAGCATGTCCCCGGCCGGTTCAGGCCCGCCGGCGCCCGGTACGCGCAGCAATGGCAATGGAGGAACGTCGGTACAAACGGCGGTACGCCGGACGCCGACGTTCATATCGAGTCGGCGTGGGACCGTACCTTCGGAGCCGGGATCCGAGTCGCCGTCATCGACAACGGCTTCGACGTAGGGCACCCAGACCTCGCCCCCGGAGTGGATCCGTTGTCAGGTTTCCTCGCCAATGGCGCGGGAGGGACAGTCTTCGTCCAAGGCACCTCCGGGATGCCAGACAGCGGTCATGGCACCTTCTGCGTCGGCATGGTCGGGGCCCGGCACAACAACGGGGCGGGTGGTTCGGGAGCGGCCCCCGAGTGCAGCCTGATGCTAGTGGCGTGTCTGCCGGACCAGGTCGGCACCCAGTCGACCCTCGCCCGCGCCGTGGTATACGCGACCGACCCCTCGCTGGAGGTCCCCGGGATCGCCCCCGGGAACGGAGCGGACATCCTGGTCAGCAGCCTGGGCCCGAACAGCGCGGACTGGGATCTGACCAGTATTTTGGACCTTGCTCTCAAGTTCGCCTCCACGAATGGACGTCAGGGCAAGGGGCTGGCGATCTTCTGGGCGGCGAGCAATGGCCACAACGTTGACATCTCCAAGGACGAAGTGGTCTCCCATGCGGACGTGATCGCCGTGGTGCGGTCGACCAACCAAGACCTGGAGGACAACGCGGCACGCGGCCCGGAGGTCGAACTGATTGCCCCCGGCGTCAAAGTTGTCAGCACCACGTCAGGCGGCGGTTGGGGAACCAACACGGGCACCAGTTTCGCCGCTCCGTGCGCGGCCGGGTGCGCGGCACTGGTGCTTTCGACGAACCCCCACCTCACGCGCGATGAACTGCGCGAGGTGATGCACAAGTCTGCCGACCACATCGGAGGACCGGAGGTCCAGTACAACGCGGCCGGTCACAACGACGACTACGGCTTCGGAAGGGTGAACGCCGCCCAGGCCGTCGCACTCGCCGAAGGGATGAACCCATGAGCGAGGAACCCGCGGTTATCCGCTGCCACGTCGTCGCCGAGAACGCCGAAACGCTCAGAAAGTTCCTCCACGAGACACAGCCTGATGTCGGCTGCCGCGCCATCGCGCACCGTACCCAGGCCGGCGTCGAACTGGACCTCTACTTCCGCCAGGACCAACTCGGGCAGGCCAGAGCGTCTAGATCGGCACCGCTGGTGAACATCACCGAAGTAGAGAACGTCACCGAGAACTGGCATACCCGGAAGGAAGAGGTCGGCAGCGCTGACCGCTTCGCAGACCGGGACGCCGTCCCCCACGGTCTGGGCAGGAAGGAGTGATCATGTATCTCAACGTGACTGAGATCGAATCAGCGGTCACCAACTTGCACGACGCCCACCCCGGAACGACAGAGATCATCACTCCGCCCCACCACACTCACGAGGGCCGAACAACGAGGCTCTTGCGGGTGGGAACACGACAGGCCGACGAGGTGCCCGGAATCCTGCTGCTGGGCGGGATGCACGCCCGGGAGTGGGTGCCGCCCGACGCGCTGATCTCGTTGGCAGCAGACCTACCCGAGGCACACGACTCGGCCACTGGACTCGGCTACGGAGCATCGACGTTCACCGCGGCCCAGGTAACGCAGGTCCTGGACAACCTCAATCTGTTCTTCTTCCCCTGCGTCAACCCAGACGGCCGGGCCTTCAGTCAGACCACCTCTCCAACGTGGCGGAAGAACCGCCGACCGGCACCTGCCGGGTTCACCGGTTCCTCATGCGTGGGAGTGGACCTGAACAGGAATTTCGATTTCCTTTGGGATCACACCACGAAGTTCGCCCCGAATGCAGATGTCCATACGTCAGACAACCCGTGCGATCTGCAAGTCTACCGAGGCCCTGCGGCAGCGTCGGAGCCCGAAACCCGCAACGTGGTCTGGGCTCTCGACAACCATCCACAAATCCAGTGGATGGTCGACGTCCACAGTGCGCTTCCGGCAATCCTGCACAACTGGGGCTCCGACCAGAACCAGTCCGTCACCCCAACCGACAACTTCCGTAACCCCAATCTTGATGCGGTGCGCGGGCGGCCGGACGACGGCATCGGCGAGTTCATTCCCGAGAGAGACCTGCAGATCGGGGTCAAACTGGCGGAGGGGATGAACGACGCGGTGAGTGCAGTACGTGGTGTCGACTACGGGGTCGATGCCGCGTACGGGCTGTACCCCACCTCGGGGGCGAGCGACGACTACTCGTACAGCCGGCACCTCACCGACCCGACCGCTACGAAGGTGTTCGGATTCACCATCGAGTGCGGTGACACGTTCCAACCAGTCTTCAGCGAAGCCGAACAGGTCATCCAGGAGGTCTCGGCCGCGTTGATGGCACTCGCACTGATCGCTCCCGAGGTCACTCATAGCGTGTAGCGACCCAGAACGCGCCTGTCCAGTTCGCCAGTTCCTCACCCTCAGGGCACCGTCGGCAAGGGTTGTACGGGTTTCGGCAAAGGGCGTGTCGCATCCGGCACCGCGCCTTCATCTGGCCGCGGTTCGTCGGTCGCCAACTCTCTCAGGGAGGTCCGTGGCCTGCGGGCGGGTCTAACGTCTGTGGCCATGCTGAAAGAGCTCACTAACCTCGATGCCGTCGTACGGCTCCGCCCGATCCGAACTGACCTTCGTTACGCACCCTGCTCTTGCGTGCACCTGACGGCTATCCGTACTGCGCTCGGACGAGGACCCCTTGCTGGAGGTTGCGATGACCAGCAGGAACGCTTTCAACGGTACAGAAAGTCCGAAGAAGCCCAGAGGAGGCGCATTCATCTTCATTCTCTTGTGGGTCACTTCGCTCTTGCTCGGACGCTTTCTAATATCAGCCGAATCTAAGGGTGATCACGCATACGAGACGAATCGACGAAAAAATGTGGTTCAGCTCCCCAAATTGCCCATGAGGCTGTTCAGAGTTCATAAAACAGTCTGGCGCGAGAGAGCCGCCGCACGAATTCTCTACCTGGAACAGCAAGCAGATCGCGAAAGGTGCCGGGCGGTTGATAGTCGAACTGATCAATGTCAGAGAGAAAGGACGTTGGAAGGGATCGCCCGGCAACTGGAAGAGGCAGGAACTGCGATCTCCGCGCAGCGTCGCCTCTTCTCCGGAGCCGCAGCCCTGGAGAGGACGTGGGCCAATGCGCGCGCGACCGACGTGATGCTGCTCAAGTTGTGCTCAGAAGAAGACCTGATCAGCCGAAGCGCTGACGTACTGAGCCACGTTAAACAGCATCTTCGCCCAGGCGACCCGCTTCGGCTGAGAGCGGAGGCGGTCGCGGACCGCATGGTGGTGGATGGGGCACTGCCGGGGGACCGCGGGCTCCTTGTCGTCGCCTTGGACGCCTCATACGATGCATTGGATGCCGAATTTAGTAGGGTTCGCAGCCTCAGTGTGATTCTGCGGATTGCCACCTTCTTCGTCCTCCTTGGCGCAAGTGGACTCGCGGTCTGGGGTTGGTTCTGCCCCCATTCGCTAAACATGTGTTTCCTCCCCGAGGGAAAGGGAATCGCCGCATGCCCTTCCGGAGAGATTGCGCGGAAGCCGAAGTATCTCCCGAGTCACTACGCTCAGCATGTCGATGTTCTCGTCATCGAGGCGGCAGGGCTGGCTGGCGCAGCGCTCACGGTCATTGCTTCTTTGCGTCGGATTCAGGGGACGAGTAGTCCCTATATGCTGCCACTGTCGGCGGCCCTGTTGAAATTCCCCACCGGGGCTCTGACGGCGTTCATAGGAGTGCTGCTCATCAGAGGTGGGTTCATTCCCGGTCTGAGCGATCTGATTCCAGCCCGCAAATAGTGGCCTGGGCTGTCATTTTCGGCGCTTCGCAGCATCTTGTAACCCGCTTGGTCGACGCGCGGGCCCGCGAAACGCTATCAGACGTAGGACACCCGCTCCCTGACCCGGGATCAGGCACAGGGACTCCACCGAGCGCTGCAAACTGATGAGGCGTCCTGTTAACGGGGGGTCTCCAAACTTGGGTGGGTGAGCCTCGGTATGTGCACTGACTGACTGTCATGGTCCTTGACATGCATGACAGTTGCCGGCCTGGGAGTTCAGCCGACCGCGGTTCAGGGTGATCATTTCTGCTCTCTGTGCAGAAAAATCACTGCGCAGCCAGGGGCTTGGTCAACCATACGACGTTGGTGCTGGACCTCAACGGAGTGTCCGTCATACAGGTCAAACAGTGTGAGAACAGTGGCCGCCGAGTCCACCCGGCCACAGGGAGTGCCTCGGCCCGGACTTGCCCGGCTTGCGGGGTCTCCTCGTCCCGTGTGAAAGGCTCCGCGACCACCCGGCCCCGTGATCTCCCTTATAGCGAGCGCGGGTTGGAGTTCTCCCGGTTGTTTCCGATGTTGAGGCTACGCCGCGTGAACGGCGAGACGGCAGCAGTCGTCGGCCGGGCGATGCCATTCCACAACAGGGCATTGAGATGATTGCCCTCATCACCGCTGAACGACGACGAAGGCGTTGGCTGCACCATCGAGACTCGTGAACAACTGACGGCGCAGCAGTTCGCGGACAAAGCACTCTCGCCAACTTGCGATGTCCACGGCTGGCTGACACCTTAGTGAATATGGCGCTTTCCATGTAGATCAGTCTCAATTCCTGTCTATGTCGAATTCTGCACGCAGACCACCGACTGCACTGGCTATCAAGAGCGGCTCACCGGTCCGGGGTTGTCTGCCGACCGCTGCCACTGACAAAGCGCCAGGTCGAGGAATCCACTGCAACTCCGTCGTGGCTTCAGGGAAAGGGCCCGCTCATGATGCACGAGCCGCAGAAGCTGTTCCGGTCCCCCATCGTGGGCCACCTCAACCTGCCGCCGGACGGCGCCGCCGACGAGGGACCTACCCCGATCGACCCGCAGCAGCAGATCCCGATATTGATCGAGCTAAATGTGCTCTATCCCGGGGGCCTGATGGCGGTCCGCGAGGCTTTCTACGGCCTGTGGGAGCAGTACGCGACGCAGGCTGGCGGGTGGTGGCCCGAAGAAGTCACGTCGACGAGCCCCGTCCAACCCCCCGTTCCGAGTGGTCTCGCACTCATCGCGCCGAAGTTGTACCAGTGCGTAATTTCCCGCGCCGTCCTGCGCGACATGGTGGCAAGAGACCGGCAACTTGCTGAGCACAGCCACCGACCGCCGACCATCTTCCGGGTATGGCCGGACTACATACTTCATCCGCAGATCGATCGTTCCGCGCCCACCGTGAAGGCCAATGCTGCCTGGCACTCCTACGACGCACGAGGCCACGGAATCGTCTGGGCAGTCATTGATAGCGGAATCGATGCCTGCCACCCGCACTTCTCCCAGCTGGAACTGGCCTCCGCCGGCCGAGGGGAGGATCCGCTGCAAGGACTGACCAGCCAATTGCATCGCGACTTCGGCTTCCTCGTGAACCCCGGAGACCAGGTGCAGCCTGTCGCCCCATCTCAACTGCAGCCCCTGGTGGACGGCAGTGGGCATGGCACACACGTCGCCGGCATCATTTCTGGTTGCACGCCCGATGGCCTGACGCCGCGTGTGGCGGAGTCAAAGGAGCCAGTGAACGGGGGATATGTTCAGCGGGCCCATGTGGGTAAACTGTCCGGGATGGCCCCCGCATGCCAGTTGGTAAGCCTCAAGGTCATGCGGCTCAGCCAACAGGGCACGTGGGTCACGTCGTCCAGCGCGGTCATCCGCGCTCTAACGTACTTGCGAACCGAAGTCAACGTAGACCCTGGGGTTCTGCGCGTTCACGGGGTCAACATGAGCCTCGGCTCCGAGTGGAAACCCGATCAGTACGCCGCAGGCCAGTCACCGCTCTGCCAGGCCGTGAATCAGCTTGTCGCCTCCGGCGTGGTAGTGGTCGTCTCCGCCGGCAATTACGGTGCCCGTACCGCAGGAGACTCTGCCAACACCTCCGCCGTCATGGGTTCGATCACCGAACCAGCGCATGCCGAAGACTGTATCGCGGTCGGATCCACGCACCGGGACGCGCCGCACGCCTTCGGCGTCACCTGGACATCGGGCAAGGGGCCAACGCTCGATGGGCGAATGAAACCGGACGTCGTGGCGCCCGGCGAGTGGATCGCTTCTGCCGCCAGCGGCACGATCCGGGCCACGGCCGGACTGGACCTAGGCACCGATGCGTCTTTCCCAGCCAGCTCGCTGACCTACGCCGAGCAGTCCGGCACGTCGATGGCGGCGCCGCACGTCTCAGGCATCATCGCAGCCTTCCTCTCCGCCCGCCCGGAATTCATCGGCCGGCCCCGACAGGTCAAGCGCCTACTCACCGACAGCGCTACTGACCTCGGCCGGGAACGGTACGCACAAGGGGCGGGCCTGGTTGACCTGATGCGCATGCTCGCGAATGTCTGACGAAAGGGTAGTGGCCATGACACGACTGGCGACGAACGAGCCGGTGTGGGACCTCGAATTCGAAGAGAACGGCAGACTGACGGCACCTGTCGCGCGAGATTTCCTCGATCAGGTGATCGCCGAGGGCGTTGACGACCTCTTCCTGTTCAGCCACGGATGGGGGACATCAAAGGACAGCGCCCGCGCGCTGTACAACAAGATGCTCCCGATGATCCGGGACAGTGCGACCGGCGCGGCAGGCATCGGCAGGATGGGGTTCGCTGGAATCTACTGGCCTTCCCTGTGGTTCCCGCCCACGCAGGCAACCCCTCCGCCAGCAGATGCCGCGACGCAGGCAGAAAACGGCGCTGTGGTGGATCTCAACGCCGGTACAGCAGCACTCTCCGGGACCGAGATCGCCAAGTCCCTCCAGCCGGGCTTCGCCGACCCGGCGCAGCAGCAGACGGTGACAGAGATCGGCCAACTCATCGACCAGGGGGAAAACGCCATCGGCTCGAATGAACCTGACACGCAAAAAGAGGCGCGGCTGCGACAGATCCACCAGCTTCTGACATCTCTCGTACCGCCATCGCTCAATGGCGAGTTCGAGGACTCGGGCGAGACTGCTCTGCTACTGACGACCGACCCCAAGACGGCATACCAAGCTGCCGCCGAGGCATTTGGCAGTGCACCACCGGGCTCCGCGACGCAAGGCATCGGTGACTGGTTCAGCCACGCCCTCAACGGTGCGAAGGACGCCGTGCGAGTCCTCTCGTACACGATCATGAAGGCTCGCGCTGGCGACATCGGTCGTAGCGGGCTGGGACCTTTGCTTGAGTCCCTGCACAGCCGGTCATCCTCTGTGCGGGTTCACCTGATCGGCCATAGCTTCGGCGCCCGACTGGTTTCCTTCGCCTTGTCCGGCATCAGCGCACCTGCAAGCAGCCCGGTTGCGTCACTGCTGCTCCTCCAAGGTGCCTTCTCTCATTGGTCGTTCGCGCATAAGAAGGACAATCCGTTCGGCAGCGCTGGCGCCCTCAACGCCTTCGCAGATCGGGTACACGGTCCTCTGGTGGCTACATTCAGCGTCTTCGACTGGGCAGTAGGCGTGTGGTACCCGAAGGCTTCCTTCCTGGCCCAGGAAGACGCGCAGGCCAAGACGGCGGGGCGCTGGGATGGCATGGGCTCCGATGGATACCAGGCAGTGAACCCATCGAAGGACCTGGTGATGCCAGCCAACGGCAACATGAACTTCCAATTCGCTCCCGGAACCTTCTACCGGGTTAACGCCGCCAGCGTTATCAACAACGTACAAGGAGAGCCCTTCTCCGGCGCGCACTCAGACATTTGCAAGATCCCGGTGGCGGCGCTCGCTGCGGAAGTCGCCGCAGCGCATGCGTAGTGAGCCTTTTCAGGGTGGGAACTGATCGGGTGACGGTGCTGTTGGGGCGGGGGACTGTAACGCATGAGGTCCCCGTGCTGTTGGGGGAGATGTTCGAAGTCTCAACCCAGTGGCACAGGAGGCTCGTTGGTTTCCTGTCCTGCCGCGCTTGAGCTGCCTCACGCTGTGGTCGGATGGGTCACGACGGTGCTCGTCGCCACCTGTGAGGGTGACGGGCGGTGCACGCTCCCGTGGCACCAGCGTGCGCTGGTCGGCCTGGTGTGCTTGTGCCGCCACGGCACCCTCGCATTCATCGTGGCCGGCTTCGGGATATCCGTCGGTACCGCTCGCGCATACGTCATTGTTATCTCGGGGTAAGAAATGGGTGTCTGGCATGTGAGCTATGTAGAGGCTCAGCAGCGTGCCTGACGGTTATCCGAGGGTGTTCAGGCATGTTGGTGATGTCTGGCAGCACGTTCTGCCTTGGGGTCCTGGCTGGATTACTCCAGGTCGTCCCATGACCATGGGGAGGCGGCACTCCCATTGGGCTCACGCCCGAACCGGAACTGCTCCAAGTTGCCTTCAACTTGGATGAATTGGTCGAAGAGCCCGGCGGCGGGAAGCCGTGAGGTCAGGGTGTCCGTCTGCTCCCGTGCCCCTGCCTCCCGCAACGCCTCCACCAGCTGGGCCACCGCGCGCGGGTCGTCGAGGGGGGCGTGGGCGGCGGCCCGCGTGGCCAGGGCGTCCATCCGCTGCTGGAGCCCCGCCTCCTCCAGCTCGTACAGCAACCGAGCGACCACGCGCGGGCGGTCGAGGGGGACGTGGGCGGCAGGGTCGCGGGCCAGCAAGGCGTCCGTCTGCTCCCGTGCCCCTGCCTCCCGCAACGCCTTCAGCAACTGGGCCACCGCGAGCGGGTTGTCGAGGGATACATGGGCGGCGGCCCGCGCGGCCAGGGTGTCCGTCTGCTCCTGTGCCCCTGCCTCCCGCAGCGCCTCCAGCAGCCGGGCCACGTTGTACATGTCGTCGAGGGGTGCGTGGGCGGCGGGGTCGCGGGCCAGCAAGGCGTCCGTCTGTTCCTGTGCCCCTGCCTCCCACAGCGCCTCCAGCAGCCGGTCCACCACGTACCGGGTGTCGAGGGGGGCGTGTGCGGCGGGATCGCGGGCCAGCAAGGCGTCCATCTGCTCTCGTGCCCCCGCCTCCCCCAACGCCTTCAGCAACTGGGCCGCCGCGCGCGGGTCGTCGAGGGGGGTGTGGGCGGCGGCCCGCGTGGCCAGGGCGTCCACCCGCTGTTGGAGCCCCGCCTTCCGCAACCTCTCCAGCAGCCAGACCACCGTGCTCGGGTTGTCGAGGGGTGCGTGGGCGGCGGCCCGCGTGAGCAGGGCGCGCGTCTGCTCTCGTGACCCCGCCTTCACCAGCTCGTACAGCAGTTGGGCGACCGGGTACGTGTCGTCGAGGGGTACATGGGCGGCGGGGTCGCGGGCCAGCAAGGCGTCCGTCTGCTCCCGTGCCCCCGCCATCCGCAGCCCGTACAGCAGTCGGGCGACCGGGTACGTGTCGTCGAGGGGTACATGGGCGGCGGGGTCGCGGGCCAGCAAGGCGTCCATCTGCTCCCGTGCCCCCGCCTCCTCCAACGCCTCCAGAAGCCAGACCACGTCGTACGTGTTGTCGAGGGGTGCGTGGGCGGCGGGGTCGCGGGCCAGCAAGGCGTCCATCTGCTCCCGTGCCCCCGCCTCCCGCAGCGCCCCCAGCAGCCAGGCAATCGTGCTCGGGTCGTCGAGGGGTACATGGGCGGCGGCGCGTGTGGCCAGGGCGTCCGTCTGTTCCCGTGCCCCCGCCTCCCGCAACGCCCCCAGCAACCGGACCACCGAGCCCGTGTCGTCGAGGGGTGCGTGGGCGGCGGGGTCGCGGGCCAGCAAGGCGTCCATCTGCTCCGGTGCCCCCGCCTCCCCCAACTCGTACAGCAGCCGGCCGACCGCGCGTGGGTCGTCGAGGGGGGCGTGGGCGGCGGCCCGGGTGGCCAGGGCGTCCATCTGCTCCCGTGCCCCCGCCTCCCTCAGCAGGTGCAGCAGCGAACACACTTCGTCCAGGTTGTCGAGGGGTGCGTGCGCGGCGGCCCATCGGGCGGGGCGGGGATCGGTGGGATGTAGGCGGTGGAAGTGGTCGAAGAGGGTGGCTGGGGCGTGGGGATTGCCGTGGGTGGTGGCATGTTTGTGGAGCTGGGCGGCGTCCTGGTAGAGGCCGCGGGTCCAGGCGGCGTTGCCGAGGGTGTTGAGGTCGCTGGGATGGGCGTGGCGGGCGGCTGCGGTCCAGAAGTCGATGGGAGGGATGGTCTCGTTGCGGTGGCGGCGGCCGTGCTGGCCGAGGTAGTCGGCCAGCAGATAGTGGGGTCCAGGCGTGTTCTGGGCGGACTGCCCGGTGCCAGCAGCGTTTGACGGGGGTGAGGATGCCGGGGATGCCGTTGCAGGGTGTGGTGACGTATTCGAGGGCCTGGGAGAGCCAGTCCTCGCCGAGGGCGTGGTAGTCGGTGTCGGTGAGGTAGCCGGGGGCGGCATCGGCCAGCCAGTCCAGCGGGATGTGTGGGCCGGCACCGAGACGGCGGGCGTCCATGGCAGCGTCGATCAGGGCCCGGGTGGCGCCCCGGGCTACGTCGTAGCGCTCGAGCAGGACGGGCACCCCGGCCAGGTACTGGGTGACTTGGGCACTGTCTGCACGCTTGGCGGCCTCGGTAAGCCGTGCATCATCACCGGCGATGTCGGCGAGGCCGGCCAGGTCTTTGGGAGTGAAAGCGTCCGGCACGTCGATCTTGTGCCCGTGCAGCAGTTCCCGGGCGTGAGCGTGCCGGTCCAGGTCGGTTCGGGTGGTAAGGACGTTCCAGTGCTCGGGCCACAGGGTGGCCAGCACCAGCACCGGGGCGCGCGACGGGTCGTGCAGCAGGCCGCGTAGACCGGCCGCAGCCTGCTCGCCGAGCGGGTCCGGGCCGAGGTAGAGCTGTGCCTCGTTCAACCACACCACGGTGCGCGGGGAAATCTCCGCAAGGTCACCCAGCACCGCACCTGGGCGGGCGGAGCTTAGGGGGTGCCACAACCGCCAGGAGGCAGGTAGCCCCCGGACCGCCTCCCACAGGGCTCGAGTTTTGCCTGTGGAGGAACCGCCGACCAGGACCGCGATCCCACTACGTCCGGTCTCTGCAGCATCAACCACCGCCGCCAGACGTTCATCGTGCGCGCGCTTTACGTAGGCGGGCAGGGCCCCGAACAAGTCACAGGCGTTACCGGTGTCCAGAGCCGGGTGGACTTCCAGGTCAGCCAGGACGTTTTTGTCGTCGAACTCGCTGAGCGGCCGTCCGACGCCCTGCGCCATCCGGGCCTGGACCCACAGGGCACGTACCCGCCCGGCCAGATCCGAGGCATCCCACGCAGCCCCGCGGGCCAGCACCACAGCAACGGAAACCACATCGGCCTGGCTGGGCGGCTGCACCGGATCGCTGATGATGCGACGAACGGAATCCCGGCTCGGCGCCCCAGCGATCGCGGGGTCTTCGGCATCGGCACTGCCGATGTCCGCGGCGATGCCATCCAGGCTCGGGGCGCCTGCCGCCAGATACACCTCGTACAGCAGGTCCTTCAGCTCCCGCAGCGCCCGCGGCCATCCCACCCGTGCCCGCCCCAGCATCCGCGGCCGCCTCTGACCCGTCGGGCCGCCTCCCGTGTCGCCACTCATCGAACCACCTCCCCCGGCTAGGCATTCGATATGCCCCTGAACAGCACCATTGTCCTCATCAGGGGATGGTTCGTCGCAACTCAGAGTCGATCTCCGCGAGGGCCCCAGCGTGGACAACGAGCCGGCCGGCTGCCCACCCGCCCAGCACAATCCCGTGGAGGTCGCATGTCCCGCAAGCGCCTGAACCTGACCGATGCCGCGCTGAGCGGTGCCGTCTCCGGCACCATCCGGGCCATCATCGCCTGGCTCCTGGAGCAGCTCACTTCGTAGCCCGCACCAGGACCGCGAAGACGTCCGGCCGGGGCCCGTGCGCCACGCAGGCCCCGGTCGGACGAAAACATGCCTCACGTGCCTGAACCATGGCGCTAGCCTGACCTGCTCAAACGTGAAATAACGCTAGATAAGTGTGGGCGTCGTCGGTCTGCTCGCCGGTCGTGCTCCGGGATTGCTGACGGTCCTGCGTGAGAGCGACCCGGACTTCGTCCTGCTGGACGGGACCCTTGCCGAGTGTGACCGGACCGGCGACGGCCGCGGCGACTACTCGGCCAAACGCCGCCGCCGCGGGGTGAATGTCCAGGTCGTCACCGACCCCACCGGCAAGGTGCTTGTGGATCTCGCCCGCGCTGCCGGGCCGTACCCATGACCTGACCTCGGCCCGCTGCCACCGGATCATCCGGATCTGCGAGCGGCAGGGCGTCCCGGTCCTGGCCGACCGCGCCTGCCAGGGTGGCGGCACCTGGGTGACCACCGGGCTCGAACGGCCACCCGGCGACGAACTCACCCCCCCCCCATTACCGTTTTGGTAGCCCCGCAATGGGGCGCCCGGCCTTCGGAGTGGGCATGACTTTCTCCCCCTGTCGATCGCATGTCTTGGGGGGTGGTGTCACCGGCTTCGAAGGCATCGACAGACCGCTGATTAGGGGCATGACCACCGGCTTCTTCGCAGGTCGGGAGGCTCTTCGTAATGTGGATGTGGCGATCGGTGCCGTGGGACGGCCGGGCGAGGACGACCGAAGGACGCACGTGATCGACGTCAGTGACATCGGCGCTTTCCTCGGCCTGGACGTCGGCAAAGGCGAACACCACGCCACCGCCGTCACCCCAGCCGGAAAGAAGGCTTTCGACAAGCGGCTGCCCAACAGCGAGCCAAAGCTCCGCGAAGTATTCGGCAAGCTGCAGGCCAAGCACGGGACCGTGCTCGTTGTGGTCGACCAGCCGGCCTCGATCGGGGCTCTGCCGCTGGCAGTGGCCCGGGACATGGGCTGCGAAGTCGCCTATCTGCCCGGGCTGACGATGCGGCGGATCGCCGACCTCTATCCCGGCGAGGCCAAGACCGATGCCCGGGATGCGTTCGTCATCGCCGACGCGGCCCGCGTCATGCCTCACACACTCCGCTCGGTCGCCCTCGAGGAAGAGACCATCGCCGAGCTGGAGATGATCGTCGGCTTCGACGACGACCTGGCCGGCGAAGCAACCCGCATCAGCAACCGCATGCGGGGCCTGCTGACGCAGATCCACCCGTCGCTGGAACGGGTACTGGGCCCGCGCGTCCAACACCCGGCCGTGCTCGAACTCCTCGACCAATTCGGCTCCCCGGCCCAGATCCGCAAAGCCGGACGGCGCCGGCTCGTGACGCTGATACGTCCGAAGGCACCGCGGATGGCCGAGCGACTCGTCGACGACATCTTCACCGCACTGGACGAACAGACCGTTGTCGTCCCAGGCACCGACGCGGCCGCTCTGATCGTCCCCAGCCTCGCCAACTCGCTCCGAGCGGTGCTTGACCAGCGGAAACTCTTGGCCACTCGGATCGAGGAACTGCTGGAGAACCACCCTCTTTCGAAGGTCCTGACGTCCATGCCGGGGATCGGCGTCAGGACCGGAGCCCGCATCCTCATCGACGTCGGCGACGGCAGTTCGTTCCCGACCGCCGCCCACCTCGCCGCCTACGCCGGCCTCGCCCCAACAACCCGCAGCTCGGGCTCCTCGATCCGCGGCGAACAACCCTCCCGACGCGGAAACAAGCAGCTCAAACGGGCCTTCTTCCTGTCCGCGTTCGCGGCTCTGGCCGACCCTGCCTCCCGGACCTACTACGACAAGAAGATCAGCCAGGGAAAGCACCACACCCAGGCCCTCCTCTGCCTCGCCAGACGACGAGCCGACGTGCTCTTCGCGATGCTCCGCGACGGCACCTTCTACGACCCACAGCCCGCCACATCAGCTTGACGAAACCCATAGGGGCACCCCCCCCCCCAACAGCGCACCGTCAACCGCGCACTGGCCCAGGTTCGAGCCCCCGTCGAACGCGGCATGGCACGGCTGAAGTCCTGGCAGATCTTCCGCAGGGCTCACATCAGCCCCAACCGCATGACCGTCCTCCAAGGCCTGTCCTCACCCTGGACAGGCAACGCTGAAAACGCTCACTGACTACACGACGCAGCGGGACACCATCGCGACGACGGGTTGCTGATGCTCGGGAAACGCCTGAGCAACGCTATTGCACCGTCTGGCCCACGTCACCCGAACAGCGATAGCGGATGCTCACAGCAGAAGGCTGAGGGTCTCCCTCCTATGGAGGAGTCTGCGGCACGGCTTGATATCGCCACGGGAGGCATCACGTTCGCGCCTTGTGGCGTCGTCTGAAAGGAATGGCGAACGACTGGGATCGAAATCGGAAAGAGAAGGTGATGCCACCGGAAAGAAAGTATCAGCCAGGGCAACAGAAACGGATGCGAGTCGGGCCTCAGAAAATGAAATAGAGCTCGACCTCCCCACTCTAGAAGGAGAATTCCATGCGTGACATCCGAGAAGACGTGGAACCTGGCGACGTAGTCAGCATACTTGGGATTGATCACGTCTTTTATGAGGACGCGATAAGAACCGAGGGCAGCATCTCCTGGAACGACAAGAACCCTGGCAACATCGTGCGATCGGGAGAAGCGGAGAGCTACGGAGCGTATAGAGGGAAGTGCAACAATATTTTCGCCATCTTTCCCACCGAGGCCGAAGGATTTCAGGCCATCCGAAGCTTCCTGCTGAAGCGCAGTTCGAAGACGATCCTAGAGATGATGAGAGTCTACGCCCCCAGTGGGCACGGGCCGAACGACCCTGAGGTCTATGCGCAGAATATTGCCACGAGCCTTGGGGTGAGCACGACCACGACGGTCGAAGAGTTGATGGACGGGCAGGTCACGAAATTTGCTGAGACAATCCAAAAAATAGAGGGCTGGCGTCCGGGACAGGAGCATTATTCAGGAAGCTTGCCAGACGACCTCAGTGAATGGCTGACGAAATTCCCCACTCGGGCCGAGCGTGAGGCAGCTGACCAGCCGTTCGCTAGGCAGGGATCTCCGAAAGCGGAAGGAATCAAGAACATTCAGCGGTGCCTAAATGACCTGGGATGGACGCCGGCCCTCAGTGTCGATGGGGCATTCGGCCCGAAGACTGAAGCGGCCGTGAAATGGTTCCAGCAAAAGAAAGGGATCATCTCGGACGGTATCGTAGGAAACAAGACATGGAGAAAACTGGTTGGACTCTAACATCGTGTCCTGCATGGTCAGCTTGAGGAAGCGCTTGTAGCAGCAGATGGCGGCGCCGAGATCAAGGAGGGCCAGATAGTTGCGGGCATGGTGCTCGTAGCGAGGGACAGGCGGCGGTATCCGGTGAGCCAGGAGGTCGTGCGCTCGATGGCCCACCGCCGGCGGCCCAGGCATTCGCTTGAGTCGATTCCCTTGCGCGCGATGCGGAGCCTACGACCTGCCCGACCTGAGGAAATGGCTCCACAGCCAGCACATCGGCCTTGTCGGTGTGGAGTCGCTCGGGCTTGGAATGCTCGAAGCACGGCGGCAAAGACTGCCAGGCGCAACCGCTACCAGGACGTAGATGATCGCGACAAACAGCGTCTCATCAGGTGTGTCCCGCGTCGCCAAGCGCGAGATGTCCAACTACTGGCTCAAGCGGCCTGAGCACCAAACCTGGCCCCAACCCACCCACACCGGCACCCAAGCCATCCGCATCAAACGACCCCGACCACCTGACCCAGAGCCGTAACGCACCGGCGTTGCCCCTAAACGTTAAAGCCCGAGCGTGCCGCTCTGACTGCCTGAGGCAGCGACCAGGACACCAGTACCTGCCGCCGTCCAAACCCGTTGGCGGCCACCACGATCGATCCGTTGCGGAAGGCCTCTCACCGCATCGTCGTGGACATCTCGCCGAAGACAACGTTGCCAGCGCGACAAGGATCACCAACACTACGCAGCCTACGAGCGATACCTCGCTCGATGCCTCGTTCCCAGACACATTCACCACTACGCATTCGACATGTTCCGAGCGCATCCCTCTGGCCCACGCATCGACGCAGGTAGCGGCGTGGCAGCCTTGACTGCATCCCGGGAGTGGGGTGCAGTGGTTCCCACCCGATCCAGGAGTTCGCCCCCCGTCGGAGAGGGCGTCCGGATACAAGAACGGCCACTGGCTGGTCTTCGAGTGCCCCCCATGCTCGTGGAAATCGGCACGATGACCGCACCAGACAATTTGCCCCTACACGGCCTCGCGGACGGCAACGTCGCCGCCGAAGTCCCGATCTGGCGCACGCGATGGTGAAGACGTTCACCGACGCACTCAGGTGTGCTGAGGCCAACGCCCTCTGCAGCGCCGGATACGGGCACGTCAGGGACAAGACGGCCAACCACCGCATCGGCTACCGCTCACGCGAGTGGGACACCGGGCCGGCACCGTCGTACTCGCCATCTCCCCAAGCTCCGTAGCGGCAGCTACTTCCCTCACTGGCTGCTGGAGCGCCGCCGAGGGGCCGAGCAGGCTCTCATCAGCGTGGTCGCCACCGCCCATCTGCTGGGCGTATCTATCCATGGGGTCGACTCGCCGAGTCCCTCGAAGTGACCCAGCTGTCGAAGTCCCAAGTCTCGGCGATGACTTGGCACCTGGACGAGCAACTCGCGGCGTTCCGCAACCGACCTCTGGGTGCCGGGCCGATGCGTTCGTCTGGGTAGACGCACTGACCTAGGAGGGGCCTGCGGGGGGCCTGATCTAACTCCACGCGTTGATTGGGTCGGCGTCAACGCCGGCGGGCACCGAGGTCCTCGGCCTGGACGGCGCCCCCAGCGAGGACGGCACCGGCTCGGCGTTCCTGTGCTCTCTGATCGCCCGGGACTTGTCTGACGTCCAGCTCGTCGTCTCCGAAGCCCACGCCAACCTGGCCCCACTCATTTTGGCACCCTCATTAGCCGCCACTTCCTGCTGTGACGACGTGTCGTTGATGTACAGGCAACGATTGCTCAACGCTCGTTACACCATTCGGCCACGTCGTTGGAACAAGGACAGTGGATGCTCACGGGTAGAAGCCTTGAAGATATTCATCCTGGTAGGAGGTTCGTGGATCCAAGGCTTTGCTCCACAAGGCAACACCGCCCCCTGCGACTATCTGAGAGAACAGCGCATGGTCCGGGAGTTGACACAGAAGGGAAACCCGAGATGGCTACCGCACACGCAGAAGCACCAGCAACAAGAGCTGACTTCGACCAGTATCAGGCCGTCGTCGACCTCGTGAACAAAGGTTTTGCGGATGCGCTCGCAAAAATCCTGCAGGACCTCAGTGACCCGAACCACTTCGCCGATCACGTGAGGAACGAGGCGCAGCGCCAAGGCGTTCCGCTGGAGGCCGCGGACGACACGAGGGGTCTCTTCGACGCATTCTGGAATAACTGCACCGGTTGCTCCGCGCAGCTGCAGTGGATGAATACCGCCGGAATTCCTGAACGCACTAGGTCGTACGTGCAGCAGATCGATCATCAGCCTGTCCCGCCGGCTAATGGCGCCGCGAGTAGGTGGGGCTTTTCGCTTCCCTTCGGCATCTCGTTCTACACCTAGGTGGACCAGGGCTGATGCGTTCTCAGTCGGCGAGATGAGCTGATCGCCTGCGTACGCGCCGCCGTGGTCGGTTCGCCCGGTTTGGCAAACGAGAGACGCGACCCCTGATGATCAAGGTTCTCGAAGCCTTTGATCACGCACAGGGGTCGCGTTCGCCTGTTGAGCGACGCTGAAGATGAGCATGAAGGCGACGTGCTGATTGTCGACGGGTAGGGATGAAATGACCCCGGCGGCCGTCAGGCCGCCGGGGTCCTCGTGAACACGGTGTCGGCTTCGTGCTCACTCTGTCGCGTGGGTCTCGGTGATAGCGGTCCGGGTGGAGGACTCGTCGAGGATGCCCTTCTCCTCGGTGAAAGCGGCGATGAGGGACTGCCAGGCGATGTTGTTGACCGAGCGGGGCAGGCCGCGGCTGGTGAGGTGGATGAGCTCGACCGCATCGTCGGAGAACAGAGTGTCCTCTCGTCCTGCGATCGTGAGATGGCGCTTGATGTAGCTGGCGGTCTCCTCCTTCGTCATCGTGGGCATCTGGTAGCTGGTCCAGGGCCGCCAGGACGCCGTGCTTCATCCGTTTGCGCAGGGTGGGCTGGCCGATCAGCGACACCGCGAACGGCGTCGTGGAGTCCATGTCGTAGTTGGTGAGCATGCGGATCGCGTCCAGCTCTTGGTGGTCGAGCAGGTGCGATTCATCGATCACGACGGCCGGCGTGCCCCGTTCGTCGACCTCCGCGGCCAGCGCGGCGGACGCCTGGGTGGCGAGAGCGGCCAGGTGGAACTTGGGAGTCCCGCCCAGGCTGGTGACGATCCGGTCATAGAGGCCGCGCATGCCGACCTCGGGGTTGGGCTGGTAGATCACCGTGAACCGGGCCGGGTCGAGCGACGCGACGGCACCTTTGAGGGCGACCGTTTTGCCGGATCCGACCTCGCCGGTGACCAAGCAGATCGCCCGGTCGTTGATGCACCAGGCGATGCGGGCGGCGGCTTCCCGGTGGGAATGGTGCTGGTGGGGCATGGACGGGGCCAGGTTGCGGCCGAACGGGACACGGGTGAAACCGAAGTACCCCTGAATGCGGTCGATCATCGAGCTCCCCGCCCGTCGTCCATCAGAGACGAGTAGTTGATGCCCTTCGCGGTGTTCGCCCTGTGCTTCTCGTCGAGGATCTTCAGGCAGTCGATTCCAGTTGGCGGGGCCGACTCCGGCGGTGTCTCCGGCCTCGCCTTCGGATGCGTGTGACGCCCCACCCGGTGCGGAACGGCTTTGCCCGCGCTCTTGCCCGAGGCCCTCACCTCGATCTCTGACAGGTCGAACGGGTCGAAGACCAGCTCGACCTTCATCCCGGCCAGCATCGGGTCGACCTCGTAGCTGTTGCCGTGCAGGCTGACCGTCGCGGTCTTCGTCACGGTCCGGAACTCCGACCACAGAAACGCCTCCCGAAGATCAGCAGGGCTGGGCAGCGGCAGCGGCCGGGGAATCGAACCCAGCCACCGTTCGAGCGGAGGCTGCCCCGTCTCCGAGTGCACCGGGCGGTGATAGACCGTCTCCACCCACGCGGTGAAAAGCCTGTTCAGCTCGGCGAGATGGTCAATCTGACCGACACGTTCGTCATCGAGTTCAACCAGGAACTGGTGACGGACGGTGCGGAAGAACCGTTCGATCTTCCCCCTGCCCTACGGCCGTCCGGGCTTGGAGTGCGTGAGGCGGACGGCCAGGGACGCGCATGCCCGAAGCAGCCACGTGTCCACGAAAGCCGACCTGTTGTCGACGTAGATCGACTCCGGGACTCCGCGGGCAGACAGCGCCGGCCGCAGGGCGGCGGCCAGGCGGACGGTGTCCTCGGCGAACCCGAACCGGTGGCCCACGATCGCCCGGCTGTGGTCGTCGATGAACGCGAACAAGTACGTCTTGCGCCCGCCGATCTTCGGTCCGTGGAGGGCATCGCCGGTCCACAGCTCGTTGCCCGGGGTGGCCTCGAACCGGCCGAACACGTTCTTCTCGCCGCCGGCGCCGGTCAGGCCAGCGTCAGCGAAGTGCCGCTGCAGCGTCCGGTCGGTCGGCGACCAGCCCTGAGTCGTCCGCAATCCGCTGGATCTGGGCCGCGGTGCGGGCGGGGTTCTCCTTCTTCAGCGCGGCCGCCAGGTCCAGGACCTCCACCGGGGTCCGCGGGGTGACCTGCCGCGGGGCTGGCACCAACGCGGGGAATCCGCCGGCTCGGTAGTGGCGGGCCCAGCGGTCCAAAGTGCCGCGGGTCACTTTGACCTGCCGACCGAACGGGTCGGTGTGCTCTTTCGCGGCCAGTTCGCGGGCGAGCTTCCCACGCTGGCGTGTCGTGAGCTTCGTGTCATCAGGTCCTGGATCAGGCCGTAGCGAAACAGGCCCACCTGCCGGGCCCGCTCCGCCCGACGACGGTCCTCATCCTCAGTCGGTGACATAGGCAACCCACCTCGCGTCTCGAACAGAGCCCGCCGCATCCCGGCGGACGCGATCAAGACTTCCGGCACCCTCCGATCCCGCCTAGGGGCGGCCCGTGTTGATCGAATAGCGATAGAAGGCGAGGTCAGGACCCTGCCGCCTATCGCCCGCCCGGCGAACTCCCACCGCGACACCGTGAGCATGTGCGGCCACTTCGTCGCGGCCGCCCGATGGGCGGCCGCGACCACCGAGACCGCGTCGGCGAACGCCGGCGGCCCCGCATCCGGCATCACCGGGTCGTCCGCGAGCGCGACCAAAGCGACGGTGAAATGTCGGCGCACGGCCTCCGCCCGCCCGGCGAACGCCCGCAACCAGCCACGGGCCGTGCCCTCGGCCAAGCCCAAGTGGGCAGCGACCTGGCGGTTCCCCATGCCCAGAGCGGCTATCTCCAGCCCGGCCCGATCACCACGGCCACATCCGCCCGCCGCGGCCAGAGAACCTCCGCCAGCAGCACGTGCGTCACCTTGCAGCCCGAGCAGCGCGTACGGCGCGGCCGCAGAAATAGACGAGTCCCCAGGTCACCCGGGATCTCCCGGGGCCGCCCATGCCTCCACGGTGCCAGGACCGAGGAACACAGCGGGCATTCCAGCTGGTCGGCTCGCAGCTGTCGCTCTACCAGCAGCGCGTCCGAGTCCATGATCAGCACCGACAGTCTCCGCGGCAAAGCTGTGCTCGGCTCCGAGCACGGACGAAGTACCGCCAGCCTGCCCAAGTGCCAAAGGATCATGTCGCTCAAGGCGCCATTGGCCCTGGACGAGGAATCGTCAGAACCCCTGGGCCTCGGTCACCCGGCTTCCGGCTCGCGACGTAGAGCAGAGCGTGCTGGCGCCCGAGCCACGTAGCGTCTGTCCCACCAACATGGACCTCAGCTGTGATCGCCGAACGTGTTCGGGTCCGCCGCCGAGGAACACCTCGAGCTCGAAGATAATGTCGTCGAGGTCTTCTTCCACCTCAGCAGTGCGTGCGGTGATGGCGAAGTGGAGGACGATCGCGTCCGGTCGAGGCTCTACCGCGATACCGCGAAGGTGTGGGCCGATGAGTCCCAGCGCCGCTTGACCTGTCTGGTTGAGCAGGTAGTTCCTCCGCAACAGGACGCGCTCTTCGTCCCAGCGCCGTCTCATTCGGCCTGGTCACTTCCCACTCAACGTCGTTACCTGGACAGGTGGTTGCGGCAGGGTCCACGACCGGGACGTGAACGCCGCGAAAACCTGCTGGCCGCCGGACTGGCGGTGACAGCCTGTGGAGCCAGTGCAAGACCGCACCGGGAATCCTCCGGTGCGAGCCGGAGTAGTCCCCCTCCCTTCAGGAGGGGGGACGAAGCCAACCATGAACTCCTGAGCGGCCAAGTCCGCATACGCGGCCGCCGATGAGGAAGGCCGACCCTGGTAGCGCCGGACACCCAGAGCGTCCACCCGGCCGCCAGAGTCCCCGCCTCCATGACCGGCCTCGATCTGGCCAAGCAGGTGCCGGGCCGCAAGCGTGGCCTGACCTGGACGTCCTCTGCCTGATCATCGCGGTCGTCGTCCTCGCTGCGAACATTCACGACAGCACCGCGGGCATCGTCCTGCTGGACCAGGTTTCCGAGCACGCTGGCAACACCGTCCGGCCCTGGTCTACGAGTGCTTCAAGAACCAAGTCAGCGAACACAGCGTCGGCCTGGGCATCGACGTCGCATTCGTCGAACGCGACCCTGGGCACCGGGGGTTCCTGCCGCAACCCCAGCGATGAAAGGTCGAGCAGGCCTACGGGCTTCTCATACTGCGCCGGCGCCAGGTCCGCGTAGTGCAGCTCAGGACGGAGAGTCGTCGGGTGGTCTCGCAACCTCGACGACGTCAGGAGATGGATGCTGTTGAAGGGTCACAATTAGCGGACAGCGGTGACAGGCATCTTCGCCCTGCTCTTGCCACCAGCGACAGCGAGGTCGCAGTCGACAAGCTGGCAGGCTACCTGTACTTGGCGGCAGACTGCGTGTGATCCTCTGGGCCAAGCTGCATTGGGCACCGTCGAAGTGACGACACAGGCTCCCTGCGCAAGGGGCGCCGATACGGAACACCTCAGCGGGCTCGACTGGCTGGGCCAGATCCGTTATCTCTGGGGTTACGGGGACCATTTGGTCCAGATAGCGCACATGCGGCTCATTGGCTGTTCCGGCCACCACGCCGAACACCACAGCCCCGGACATGTCCGGCTGGGCGCTGGGGCAGTACAGGTCCTGGTCCCTGCTGCGATCTTCCGCAGCGTGCTCCTCGGAAGGCATGTTTATCCTTTGCCAGTAGGGGGCGGGGCGCTTCCCTTGCTTTGCGATTCAAGCCAAGGGTCACTCAAAAGTGGAATGCGATGCCGACTGTGGTGAGCCCAAGGTCAGGGAAAGAAGACGATCTATTGGGGTCCGAATTTCGTTCGTCCAAAGCCCTTATCGCGCCGGCCAGTGCTGCCTGCGTCAACTCATCCACGGTTACTCGGGAACGCTCGCTCATCGCTCCACTGGGGTCCGAATTTTGTTCGTCCAAAGCTCTCATGGCGCCGGTAAGTGCTGCCTGCGTCAACTCATCCGCGGTTACTCGGGGACGCTCACTCATCGTTTCTCTCCCTGAGGAAATGGATCGAAAGCCGAGCACTTGCGCGGCCTTGACTCGCCTGCGCTGCAATCCGACATGTCTCCAAGCGGTCTGGGCAGTGGCCTTAAGTCGTCTTCTCTGAGCATTCACAGCCCCCGTTCCGGCGACGTGGGCCTTGGATGAAACAGGCGTTGCTGAAGGGTTACCAATGCGTCCACGGCGTGTCGTCGTCGCAGAACGCGGCTGCTGTTACGGAGGTGAGAAAGAAGGCGAGCAGGAAGTCGGCTGGATGCCGGCGCCACGCTGGCCAGGCTCGCCCACGAACGCGGCTACGGCCACGGCGGCCCAGGCGGCCGCAAAGGGGATGCAGAGACGGTTCCCGCCCCCTGCTTCCGCTCAATCGCGGCGAAAGCGTGACGAAGCTGGCATGGATCACTGGTTGGGCAATGTTCTGACCTGTCGATCTACTAGGGTCCGTCTTCAAAGATCGCCGGTTGGTGGATCATGGTGGGGTGATACGTCGTCATGAACTCACCGATCTAGAGTGGGAGTTACTCGCTCCGCTCATACCGCGGGCCGCGACAGGTCGTCCCCGCGTGGAGGATCGGCAGGTCGTCAACGGGATGGTCTACAAGATCCGGACGGGGATCTCCTGGCGTGACCTGCCGGAACGCTACGGACCGTGGAAGACGGTCTGCACCCGCTTCCGTCGTTACGCCCTGGACGGGGTGTTCACCCGGGCTCTCCAGCAGATCCATGCTCGAGCGGACGCGGCCGGCGACATCGACTGGCTCGTGCAGATCGACTCCACCATCGTGCGTGCTCACCAGCACGCCGCCGCCACCGGCCGAAAAGGGGGATCCACCGGCCGGACGAACCGGACGATCACGCCCTCGGCCGATCCCGGGGCGGACTGACCACCAAAATCCACAGTGATGATGGCTGGGTGATCGCTTCGGGCCTGACCCAAAAATCCACCGACGCTGTCGAGTTGTCCTGGCGAGGACTTTCACCAGGCCGCTGTCATCGACACAGTGGGCCGCCATCTGGCCACGGAATCATTCGAGACGACCCCGGACGGCTACTGGCGACTGCTGGAATGGTTCGCCTCCCACGGCGAGATCATCACTGTCGGGATGGAGGGGACCGGTTCCTACGGTGCCGAGCTCTCCCGCTTCTTGCGCGGCAACGGACTCACGGTCATCGAGGTTGACCGTCCCGACCGCAAGGCCCGCCGTGCCAATGGCAAGTCCGACCCCGTCGACGCCTACGCGGCCGCCACCGCTGTTCTGTCGGGCCGTGCCGACGGCACCCCGAAGACCCGCGACGGCGTCGTGGAAAGCATCCGGGTCCTGCGCGTGGCTCGCAACTCCGCAGTCAAGGCCCGTACCCAGGCCATCAACCAGATCCGCGCTCTGATGATCAGCGCCCCCAGCGAGGTCCGCGACAGATTCCGCGGCTTGTCCACCAAAGACGCCTGGTCTCCACTCACCCCTGAGTTCAGCGCGCCAACAGCCCGCTCCGCAGCTTCGCTGTCGGAGTGCCCGCCATGCGCGGCGGTTCTCTCTCCACTATTGGCCGGCGAGCTGAGCTGAGGCCGACGAGTGGCCTAGCCGGGTCCATCGGCTGCGGCGGACTGGCCCAACTTCGAAGGCCGACAACCCCATTGCGCGGCTACGACGACGGTAATGGAGGGAGCGACGGACCAATCCATTACCACGCCACACAAGTGCAAGATCAAGTTAGAGACAGCCTGCGGCACGCGCACCGCAGGCCTGCGGTGGTGACGGGACGGCCGTGTGGCCGGGTTGTCGACTTTGGCGTGTAATGGAAGGTACGCGACGCGCGCCGAAGCGCAACGGCCGCAAGACACTCCGAGGCGATAGCAGCCGGAGGACTTCTCGTGAAGTACCACACCCGAGCATTCATCGCAGCCACCGGAACGGCACTCTTCCTGTCCGCGGCCACCGTGGCGTACGCCGATGGCAGCAGCCACGGTTCGGCAGGCAGCGTCCAGGCAGCGCGATCGGCGGTGAGCGCCTCGTCCTCCGCGACGGTGACCACCAAGTCCGGTCCCCTCGGCAAGATCCTGGTCAACAGCAAGGGGCACACCCTCTACCTCTTCCAGTCCGACAAGACCAACAAGTCCACCTGCAACGGAGACTGCGCCAAGGCCTGGCCACCGCTGAAGGCGCAGGGGAAGCCGACCGCCGGGGGCGGCGTCAACAGCAAGCTGCTGTCGACCATCACGCGCAGCGACGGCTCGAAGCAGGTCACGTACAAGGGGCACCCGCTCTACACGTTCGCCGACGACACCAAGGCCGGGCAGACCAACGGGCAGGGGCTCGACGCCTTCGGCGCCAAGTGGTACGTGCTGGGCACCGACGGCAAGGCGATCACCAAGACCTCGCCGTCACAGAGCGGCGGCTACTGACCGGCCCGCCTGGCGCCGTCCGAACAGGGCGTCGGCTGCGGCTGCTGCTCGTCGGTGGGGTTCAGCACGGCACGGCTCCGCAGGTGTGGGTGAGGATGCGCGCTCGCGCTCTCCGCGCTCTCTCTCCTCTCTGATCTGCATGAGCAGGCCAAGACCGCCGCCGAGGCTGACGACCGCTCCCTGAACTCGTGGCTTGTATCGCTTGTTCGCCGCGCCGTCGCGGATGGTGAACGCCGTTACTCCCAGGGGGCGTAACGGCTGCCTCTGCCTCGCTACGCGGGGGCGGGCATTCACCCCGGCCCTAAAGAACCGGGCACCCTGCCCGGAACCCCGGTGGAGCGCCCGGCACATGGCGTCCGCGCTGGTCGGAATCGTCGGCTGGGTCTGGGCGACCGTCCACATCGGGTGTCGCGGGCTGCTGAGGCGCCGGCACGGCTCGCCTCCACGGGTCGTCGTACGGCCCGTACTGTTCTGGGCGTCGGTGGTGGTGACGACGACGCTGGGCGCCGTCGCCTCCGCCCTGCTCCCCCGATGAGGGGTATCCCGGTCGTCTTCTTCGAACGGTTCCTGTGCGTGATTGCGGGCGCGTTGGTGCTGACCGCGACTGTCGTCGTTCCGCTTGCGGATTACGTACCCAGATACGTGGTTCTACGGAGGTCCGTTCCCTCCCGGCCATCTATGTTCGACGAGTCGAATGGCACGAACGGTGTTGAGGGGACTGAGTGACAAGCAACGCCCATGGGATGCGGGGCAGTTGGGTGACGCTGCTGGTCGCGGGGACGCTGCTGGCCGGGTGTTCGGACCAGGGGACGGACAACCAGCCTTCCCGGCAGAGCGATTCGCCCTCGGCCGGTACTTCGCCGCGCGCCTCGGCCAGTTCCTCGCCGGTCAGCGGGGAGAGCCCGTCGGCCGGCGCGTCCGCCGCCTCTTCCGTCTTCACGCCCGATGCCTCCCTCGTCCCCCGGACCGCCAAGGACGGGCGCCGGCTGGCCGAGTCCGTCGTGCTCGCCCCGGCCGGCTGGGGGCGGAGTTTCGTCGCCCAGACTCCGGCCGAGAGCACCCCGGGTACCTGGGCCGTGCTGAACGAGGACTGCCGCTGGCAGCGTGAGAAGCTCTCGCGCGGGGTGCTGGCGAGCACGTCCCGCTACAGCCGACTGCCGGCCGGCGGAGGCAAGGGCGCGGTCAAGGTGACGGCGGTCGCCACCGTGCACTCCTCCGTCCTCGGCGCCGACGAGCAGCTGAGCACCACCCTCGAAGAGGTGCTGCGCTGCCCGGAGCAGCGGCCCCGGTCCGACGAGCGGATCACGGGTCTCATGTCGCTCGGCACCCCCTTCGGCGCCCGCGAGCAGGAGTACGCCGACGACTCCGTACTCGAGGCCGGCGATTACGTCGAGAACGGCGGTGCCGCACAGCCGTACCGGTGGATGGTCGCCCGGCTGGGCACGGTCGTCGTGGCCGTCTCTGTGACGGGCGCGAAGGGCAACACCGCGCAGGAACTCGAACGGCTGGGCAGCAAGGCCCTGGCTCAGATGCTGACGCGCATCGAGCAGCGGCTGAAGGGGAAGTGATGGAGCCGCTGCGAACTTCGGATCCTGCCAGGCTGGCGGGCTACCGGCTGCTGGGACGGCTCGGTGCGGGCGGTATGGGGGTGGTGTACCTGGCCCGCTCGGCCGGCGGAACTCTGGTCGCGCTGAAGGTGATTCTGGCCGAGTACGCCGAGGACCCCGATTTCCGGGAGCGATTCCGGCGTGAGGCGGACACGGCCCGCCGGATGACCAGCCCGTGGGTGGCGTCCCTGGTGGACGCGGACCCCGAGGCGGCACAGCCCTGGCTCGCGACCGCCTTCGTCCCCGGTCCCTCGCTCGCCGAGGCTCTCGCCGCGCACGGGCCGCTGCCGGTGCCGAGCCTGCGGGTGCTCGGGGCGCGGCTCGCCGAGGCGCTGGGGGAGCTGCACGCGGCCGGTCTCGTGCACCGGGACGTCAAGCCGGGCAATGTGCTGCTGGCGCTCGACGGCCCACGGCTGATCGACTTCGGTGTGGCCCGCAATTTTGAGGACACTGCGCTCACCTCGACCGGTGTCGTGGTGGGCACGCCGGGGTTCCTGCCACCGGAACAGGCGCGGGGCGGGCGGGATCCGGGACCGGCCGGAGACGTCTTCTCGTTGGGCTGCGTGCTGGTCTTCGCCGCGACGGGGCGCCTTCCGTTCGGTACCGGGTCGATCGACGCGCTGCTGTACCGGACGGTGCACGACGCGCCGGATCTGGAGGGTGTTCCGGCGGAGCTCGCCGAGGTGGTGAGCAGCTGTCTGGAGAAGGACCCGGAGCTGCGGCCTACGGCCGAGGCGCTGTCCGAGGCCCTGACGGTCGCCGCGCCCTCGTCGCCCGCCTCGCCTTGCGACCCGCGGGAGGCCTTGCGCGTCGTACGTCCTCCGGAACCCGAGGACAACAGGATTCCCGGCGAAGGCGAAGAAGAGTCGGCCCCCGGCGACGAGGCCTGGCTGCCCGAGCCGTTGGTCAGGCTGATCGCGGAACGGTCGGCCGCCGGGCTCGCGCTGCCCTCCATCGACGAGACCGAGGTCGCCGCCGTGTCCGTCGGCACCGCTGCGACGGACACGGCGGCGCAGCCCGCGGTCCGTGCCGTCGGCAGACGCCGTTTCCTCCTGCTGGCCGGAGGCGCGGCGGTGGTCACGGCCGGGGGCGGACTGGCCGCGTGGGCGGCGCTCTCCGGTGACGGCGAGAACGACAGCGCCGCCCCGAACTCCAGCAGTCCCGTGTACACCCTCGGTCTGCATGCCGACCTGAGCGGCGATCAGAAGGCGGTCGGCCGGGCTCAGGAGCGGGGGCTGCGGCTGGCGGTCGAGGAGTTCAACTCCCGTGCGGACGGTCCCTTTGTTCTCGCTGTGAAGACGGTGGACGACGGTGGCGATCCGGCCCGGGCACCCGAGGCGGCCGCGAAGCTCGTCGCCGACCGTTCCGTGCTGGCCGTGATCGGTCCCACCACGGACGCCACCGCCCTGGCCTCGCTGGCGGCGTACGATGCGGCCTCGCTGCCCCTGATCGCGGTGTCGCCCGGCGCCACCGTGCTGGGGGTGACGGGCAGCCGGTCCTTCCTGCACGCCCGGGTGACGGACACGGTCCTGCCGTTCTACCTGGACGCGTATGTGCGCGGCACCGCGAGGTCGCGCACGGTCGGGATCGTCGACGACCGGGCGGCGGACGCCTACGGCTGGGAGATCAGCAGCAGCCTCGCCAATATCCTGCGGAAGGAACGGCAGCCGGCCGTGCCGAAGGTGGTCAGCGCCCTGCGCACCGACTTCGGGCCAACCCTGGATGCCCTGCTCGACGGGGGCGCGGACTCCGTGGTGTTCGCCGGTTACCACGACCGGGCGGCGCTGCTGGCCCGGGAACTGGGCAGTCGTGACTTCCCGGGGGCCAGGGCTGCCGCCCAGGGGGTGCTCGACGCACGGTTCCTGTCCGCGGCGGGGGACGCGGCGGACGGCTGGGTGATCGTCGCCCCGGTCATGGACGCCACCGTGGCGCCCGAGGCGAAGGCGTTCAGGGCCGCTTACCGCAAGCGTTTCGACGCGGAGCCGGAGCGGTACGCCGTCGAGACGTACGACGTGGCGCAACTTTCCGTACGCGCTCTGCGCTCGCTGACCGCCGGGCGCCGCACCCGGCAGAACCTGACGACGGCGCTGCGCTCGGCCACGTACAAGGGGATCAGCCGGAACCTCGCGTTCGACAAGGCGACCGGGGCCCTGGTCATCGACGGCAGCGGGGTCTACCTGTGGAAGGTCGCCGGCGGCCGGTTCGCGTACCAGGGCGTGGCGCCGTTCCAGGTGTCCACCTGATGGGGCGCTCGTACCAGGTGTCCACCGGGTGAGGCGCTGATGCAGCCGTTGCGCGGCGCCGACCCGGCCAGGATCGCGGGCTACCGGGTGCTGCGCCGGCTGGGCGCGGGCGGCATGGGTGTGGTGTATCTGGCCCGCTCTGCCGGAGGCGCGCTCGCCGCGGTGAAGGTGATCCGTGCGGCGCACGCGGACGACGCGGGGTTCCGGGCCCGTTTCCGCCGTGAGGTGGAGACGGGGGGCCGGGTCGCCAACCCCTGGGTGGTACCGCTGCTCGACGCGGACCCGGACGCGGAGTCGCCGTGGCTCGCCACGGCGTTCGTGCCGGGGCCCTCGCTGGCGGAGGCGGTGCAGGAGTGCGGGCCGCTGCCGTACGGGACCGTCCGCGTCCTGGGCGCGCGGCTGGCCGAGGCGCTGGAGGCGGTGCACGGGGCGGGGCTGGTGCACCGGGACGTCAAGCCCGGCAATGTGCTGCTCGCCGTCGACGGACCCCGGATGATCGACTTCGGTATCGCCCGGATGCCGGAGGACACCGCGCTCACCGCCAGCGGGATGGTGGTCGGCTCCCCCGGGTTCCTCTCCCCCGAACAGGCGCAGGGCAGGGGCCGGGAGATCGGGCCGGCCAGTGACGTCTTCTCGCTCGGCTGTCTGCTGGCGTACGCCGTGACGGGCGAGCGCCCCTTCGGGCATGGCTCCGCGGCCGAGGCTCTGGTGCGCACGGTCCATGACGAGCCGGAACTGGACGGCGTACCGGAGCCGTTGCTGCCACTGCTGCGGGGGTGCCTGGCGAAGGAGCCCGGCTCCCGGCCGGCGGTGGCCGAGATACGTCGGGCCCTGGACGGTACGGGCGAGGGCGGGGGCTGGTTGCCGGAGTCCCTGACCCGGCTGATCGCGCGCCGTTCGGCCGCCGTGCTCGCCCTGCCCGCCGTCGACGCGACCGAGGTGTCCGGAGCGTCCGGGGCGACGGTGGCCGACGCGGCGCCCGGCGCCGAGACGGCCGTCGGCCCGGGAGGTGCCACGCGCCGCCGCTTTTTGGTACTGGGCTCGGCCGCCGGGGTCCTGGCTGCCGGCGGAACGGCAGCGTGGTGGACGGCGAACGGCCCCGGCCGTACCTCGGCCCAGGGAAGCGGAACCCGCCTCCCGCGCCTGGTGGTCGCCCTGCACGCCGACCTGAGCGGCAGCGGCCGTACGACGGGCCGCGCCCAGGAGAACGGCGTCCGGCTCGCCCTCGACCACCTCAACTCCCGCGCCGGGCGCGGCTTCGACCTGGCGCTCCAGGTGCACGACGACGAAGGAAGCGCGACCCGGGCACGGCAGGTCGCCCGGCGGCTGGCGGCCGACGGCCGGGTCCGCGCGGTGCTCGGGCCGACCACCGACGCCGGTGCGAAGGCCACCCTCGGCCTCTACCAGCAGGCACGGCTCCCGATGGTCACCGTGTCGGTCGGACTGAACGAGGTGGACACCACCAAGTACCGGGTGTACGCGGCCACCCGCCCCGATGACGCGACCCTGGCGGCGCCGGTCTTCAGGTACCTCGTCCGCACCGCCGGGGCCCGCAAGACGGCGCTGATCGACGATGGCGCCGAGGGCGACTTCAGCTGGCGTCTGTGCGCCGGCGTCGACGAGGCCGTCCGATCCGCCCAGCGCACCACGGTCCGGCGCACCCTCGCCGCCGAGGACGGCGCGGACCGTGACTTCCGGGCCCTCGCGGAGTCGGTGACGGATGCGGGAGCGGACGCGGTGGTGTTCGGCGGCGGGTACGCGCGGGCCGCACAGCTGGCCCGGGCGCTGCGCTCCGCCGGCTACTCCGGTGCGCGGCTGGCCGGCCACCGCGCCCTCGACCCCCGCTTCCTCACCTCGGCGGGCGACGCCGCCGACGGATGGGTGTTCGCCACCGCCTTCCTCGATCCGGCCCGGGTGACGGCAGCGAAGTCCTTCGTCGCCGCCTACCGCGCCCGCTTCGACACCGCACCGCCCTGGTACTCCGCCGAGGCCTACGACGCGACGCTCTTCGTGGCCCGCGCCATGACGGCCCTGGGCGCGTCGCGCGCGGAACGGGGCGCAATCATGGGCCGGTTGCGCGAGACCGACTACCGGGGGATCACCAAACGGCTGCGCTACGACGCGTCCACCTACCGGTACGCGGACGCGATGTACCTGTTCCGGGCGACCAGAGGCGCCTTCCGCTGTCTCGGCGACTACCGGGACGCCACGGCCTGAGTTTCATCGTTCACGCGCGCGCCGGTCCAGGACCGTGCGCGTCATGAGGCCCGCCAGCGCCGAGCGGGACGACACGGAGGTCTTCCGGTAGATCGCCGACAGGTGGGTCTCGACCGTACGGCGGCTGAGGTACAGCTTGGTCGCGATGGCCTGGTTGCTCAGTCCTTCGGCGACGAGTTCCGCGATCTCCCATTCACGTGCGGTCAGTTGGTCGAGTTCCGTGGGAGCCAGGGGTGCCTCCTCTGCTGGGGGACGCACGAGCGCGGCCAGGTCGGACAGCAGGCGCGCGCCGCCGTCGTCGGCGATACGGCGGGCCCGCTCCCACATCGCGACGGCGCGCGGACGGTCGCCCGCGGCCTGTGCCTGGGTCGTCGCCAGCAGCAGGGAGTACGCCTCCCAGAGCCTGGCGCCGGAGGGTGCGTACGCCTGCGCGGCACGCTCGAAGAGGTCTGCGGCCGCGCGGGCGTCACCCTGGTGCTGGGCGAGCGCCGCCTCGGCCCGCAGTGCCGCCCCGCGCTGGCCGTGCAGCCCCATCCGGTCGGCCTCCTCGACGGCTCGTGCGGCCCAGCGCGCGGCCTGCTCGACGTCGCCGATCGCGAGGGCGGTGCTGACGAGGGTGTCCAGCTGGCCCGGGCGTATGGAGGGTTGCAGCCCCAGCAGTTCAGGACCGCCCGCCCTCAGGATGGCGTCCTGTGCGCGGTGCGGGTCGCCGCTCACGAGCGCCGTGTGACCGAGCACGCAGCCGGCCAGCGACGCCCACCAGTGGCGGCTTCCGCCGGCCGCGGCCACGGCCTCCTCGGCGGTCAGCAAGGCCCTGGTGTCGCCCAGAGGGCGGTGCGGGAGCAGGATCAGCGCCTTGAAACACAGGGTGAAGGCCAGGAGATCGCTGCTGCCGATGGCTCGTGCGACGGATTCCGCCTCCTGCGCCGACTCCAGGGCGGACGGCAGCCGACAGGTGTTGAGGTGCACGAAGGCCTTGCTGCTCAGCAGGTGTGGCAAGACGTGGACCTGGCCGCTGCGACGGGCGATGTCCAGCCCCCGGTCGGCGTGGCGTTCCGCGTCGGTGTAGCGCTCCAGCAGGGCTTCCGCCCAGGCCAGCCACACCAGCGACTCGCACAGTTCCGTGAGGTTGGGGTCGGTCAGACCGTCGGCGAGCCCGGCGGCGGCATCGGCGAACCGGCGGGCCGCCTCCGTCTCCCCTTCGTAGGCCTCGCCCAACGACCCCAGCGCCAGGGCCCCCATCTCTCCCATGAGGTCGCCGTGGGAGCGGGCCGTCGCGAGCGTCCGCTCGATGTCGTCGCGTACGTCGGGGTAGGAGACGGTGTTCAGGGCCGCCATGCCCAGCGCGAGCCCCAGGGAGACCGCCTGGCGGGGCTCAGGACCAGGGCTGCGGACCAGTTCCCGTTGCAGCAGGGCGATCGCTTCCGGGGAGTGTCCGAGGTGCCGTTCCATCATCGCGCACAGCGCTATCGCGTCCCCGCGCAGCGATGCGTCATCCGGCCCGGGCCTGCTGATCAGCGTGTGGAGCAGATCGCGGCTCTCCCGCAGGCTGCCGCCCACACCGAGGGCCCTGGCGCGCGCCAGCGTCAAATCCCCACGCCGCTGGGCGTGGGCGGGTGCCTCCGGCATGAGCCGCAGGACGACCTCCAGCAGATGTGCGGCGGTAGCGGGCGCCGTGTGGGCGAACTGGGCGGCCGCCTCGCTCAACACGGCCGCCGACACCGGATCCCAGCCGACCAGCGACCTCTCGACATGATGAGCCCGCTCGGCGGCGGAGGCTCCTGCCCGCGCCAGTTCGTCCGCCGCGCCCCGGTGGATCTCGGCGCGGCGCGGTGGGGGGGTGTTCTCGTAGACCAGTGCCCGCAGCAGCGGGTGGCGCAGGGTCCAGCGCCCGTCGGACCCCCTGCGCAGCAGATCCCGTCGCGCCAATGCACCGATGCAGTCGTCGAGTTCCTCCGCCGTGGTGGGTCCGGCCGTCAGGCTCAGCATCGCGGGCGTGGCATGGTCACCGAGGACCGCCACCGCTTCGACGGTACGGCGCTGTGCCTCGGTCAGCGCGGTCAGTTCGTCCAGCAGCAGCGAACCCAGTCCGCTCGGCACGCCGGACGCGGTGTCGTCGTGGGCCCGGATGGTGGTGCCGCGCGACGACGCGCCGTGCCGGTAGGCGTGCAGGAGGGAGAGGAGATAGAGCGGGTTGCCTTCGCTGGATTCATAGATCTTGCCGGCGTCGCCCGGTGGCAGGTCGGAGGCCAGCGCCTCGATCGAGTCCTGCTCGGGCAGCGGCCGCAGCGGCATGCGCAGTACGGCTCCGCTGTCGATGCCACGTGTCAGAGCGGCGGCAAGCGAGTGCGGCGTCTGCCGTTCGCGCCGGGCCACGACCAGCAGCACCCGGCCGGACGCGGGGTGTCGGATCAAGTGGTCCAACAGCTCCAGGGACGCGGGATCCGCCCAGTGCAGGTCGTCCAGGGCCATCACCAACCCGCTCCGCCCCCCGAGCCTGGTCAGCACTTCCGTGACGGCACGGTAGAGGCCGAATCGATCGCGGTTGCCCGTGCCCGACGCGGCGCCCTGCGCACTGTCGGCGCCGTACAGCACCGGTGCCGCCGCCTCGGGTACGTCGTCCGAGTCGAGAAAGGCACGATCGACGTCGGCGAACGCGTCCGTGAACGTCTGGAACGGAGTGTGCCGCTCGTACTCCGTGGCCCTGCCGCGCAGCACGGTCAGCCCACGCTGCCGCGCCCGCGCACAAAACTCGCTCAGCAGCCGGCTCTTCCCCATACCGGCGTCTGCGGCGATGTCGACCACGGCGGGGACGCCGTCCTGCCCCAGACCGGCGATCACCGAGTCGAACCGCCTCAGTTCCTCGGATCTGCCGACCAGCATCGTCGCCGTCCCGTCCACCGATGGCACCAGCGCGTCTCCATTCCCCACCGATTTTGCGTGATCATTCCAGAGTGGTCCCCTGGGCGGCCGGGCCCCGGCCATCAGACCTGGGCCGGTGCGCTCCCGCTGGGTGCGTCCTCGGCGCGGGTCGCCCGGGCCCGCCGGAGCGCTCCCCTCAGCCCTGCCAGCGCGGCGGCGGTTCCGGCGCCGACGGGAACGACCGGCCAGTACGCGATGCCGTTACCGAAAGCCGCGCACCCGAGGAGCGCGAAGCTCGCCGCCACCCCGACGACGAACCCGAAAACACAGGGCACGGACCGCTCCTGCCGCACCAACCTCACCCGGCCGTCGAGGCCGGCCAGGTACGCGGCGGCGGCCAGGGCGAGGGCGATCAGATACCCCATGATCAACGGGTACAGCGCGAACAACGCGATGTCCCACCCCCCGGGGTGCCAGCCGAGCCACACGTCACGCCCATTGATCTCCACGACCCGCCCATGCCACAGGCCCGCCTCGACCCGCTGGCCCTCCTGGAGGTCGTTCGCGGAGTCGTTCGGGACGCCGTTCGCCGTCTTCGTCTCGTCGCCGACGCGCAGTTCGATCGTGTACACGGTGGTGACGGACCAGATGCCACTGCCGCCGTCCTGTCCTCCGCCGTCTCTCCCACTCGTCGTGCGGGACGTCAGCTTCGTGATGGTGGCCTCGGCCGTGTGCAGCGTCCCGGTCGACCGTGCGTGCGCGACGCCCGTCTCCTCGTAGGTGCGCATGGCGAGCAGCAGGATCAGGGCAGCCATCACCAGGCGGAACACCCAGCGCAGCGCATGGCCTCGCACTGTCCTGGGCCGCCTCGTGCCCGGTCTGGTCCGCGACGTCGTGTCCCCGGTCTGCTCCTGCGTCATCGGGCCCCCTCGCCTTCCGGTCGGGAACAGACGAAAGCCGTCCCACCGGATCACACGCCGCACAGCTGACCATGGTTGCGGCCGACCACCCGGCCGTGAGCGCGTCACGGATGGTAGATGTCCCAGGTCGTCGACCCGGTGGGTGAGGGGTTCGGGGTCGACCGGTCCGCGTCGCACTGTGCGGCGCGCCGCCGGCGCCGGCACGAACTCATCCACCCAGCGTGAAACCCCACCGACCCAGATCCCGAGGGAAGTTCACAGATGCCGAAGAACCGACCACATCACTGACCTGGGGACCCATGCTCTGACCAGCAGCGACCACACCAGAGCGAACCGAACCGATTACCTAACCGAGCCGGCGGAACCCTGCCGGTGCGGGCGGGCGAGGTGATCGTCCAGGCCGATGACCTCGGCACCTGGGCGGCGGCGCAACGGACGGGCGAGTGCCCAGGAGTCGTCCTCTCCTATGCGGCCTCGATCTCCTTGATCTGGCCGCTCTTGGCGAAGTAGAGGACCACGACCTGCCGTGCAGGGCCTCAGCATAGAAGTCCGCTCTCACGTCTCCGTTGGCGGCGGTGCAAGGGCCGCCGCCGGCACGGGTGCCGCAGGGGGTCAACCTTCTCTGCGGTCCAGGACACGACGGGCCGCCTCTGCCTCTGCCGCAGGCGGCGACAACTCGTCGAGCGTGTCGAGTTCGGCGTCTGCCTCCAACTCGCTTTCCCAGGCCGCAGCGAGGCGCTCCTGCTCATCGCGTGGTGCGGCGTCGACAGTCTGCCGATCCTCCGGGTTCAGAGCCGCCAGAAATCTAGCCACCGAGTCCATCGGCATGCCGTACTCCTCATCGCTGGACAGCGTGTTGATTCCCGCCCAGCATGGTCAATCGGCTTTCGGTCGGTCGCCTGACACGGCTTCAGCACACTCGGATGGCCGCAGCCCGGACGGGCAGTCCCGGCCGACGCCCATCGGACCGCCACGGGCCGAACCACAGACGGTCTGTCCTGCAGACCGCCAGGGTCCGGTGATGACAGCACGGGCGTCGGCCTCTCTGCAGGGAACACTCACGACAGCCTCGGGCTGAAGCCGACGGTCGCCCATTTCCAGGTAGGACACGATCCCACCGCGAGCATTCCAAGCCCGAGCGACGCCACGCCGACAAGGCCTGCGACCTCCCTGACCTCAGGAGACGCCAGGAGGCCGTCCGTTGTTTCCAGCTCCTTGCCCCCTGGGCTTTTCTCCGCCGACACCCGCTAGCGCGCCATGGCTGCACGTCCGGGGGCCGACTTGGAGGCGATCTGCGAGACCGTCCCCGGGCGGTGGGCCCCGGGATACACCCAGTCGCTGGACGCCGAACCGCTCCCCTTCTGAACCCTCACGATTCGGGCCTGTTGAGACGCCGCCGGCAGATGAGGCTGCGGCGCGGTCCGCTCCACGAGTTGAAGCTGGACGGATGTAGCTGACACGTCGCCGACGGCCACCAGGGCGCGGGCGGTGTCGGTCGCCGCGCGGGTCCGGCGCTCTGGTGCGGGCAGTACGGCCGGCACCATGTCGGCGGCGTCCGGCGCCCCCGAAGGTCTGTCCGGCGGCATCCAGCCGCGGCAGGATCACCCGGCGGGCCTGTTCGCGCTGTCCCTGCCGTCCTTGGTCCGGCGGGCGGCGTGGCGGCTGTACGTCGACACCCCCGACGACATACGCCTGGCCCGCAAGATCCTCCGGAAGAAGTTACTGGAGCTGCTGATCACTTTGTCGATGGTCTACCGGCGTCTCGACCAGGCGCGCTTTCAGCCCTGACGGACGACGGATCGTGCTTCGAAGCATCTGATCTGTCCGGCCGGACTGGAGGCGCGCCCCCGGCCGGCACATCACCTGCCCAGTGATCACTACCGGATTTGTCAGACGGCCAGCCGCGCGTGGGCCCCACCGCCACCAGGCCAACACCGGCACGACCGGGAGTTCGTAAAAGCGAACTACTCGGCGCTCTCGGTCGAGCACTTGTCGACCGCTCGGTCCACGCGGACCGTGGCCGCCGGCTCGGCGGGCGGTGCTGGGGACGGCAGGGTTCGGGGTGCTGCGGAGCCCTGGTCAGCTCGCGCTTCCGCGGGGCCGCCCCCCGAACGGCCCTTGGGACACACCCTGGGCAGGCAGTCGTACTCCGGAATGCCCTTGCAGTGGTGGCACACCCCCGCCCAACCCCCCGCGATCGCCGCCCAGGCATGGTCCTGGTCGCCGATGGCGAGCGCGGTGACGAGGCGTTGGGCCGCCGCGGGGTCGACGGCGGCGATCTCCTCGACGACGACCACGGGCAGCGTACGCCGACTCCAGCCCCGAGGCTCGGCGGCCTCCAGCGACTCGGCGAGCGTGCGGGCGAACCGCACGGCAGCGTCGGCGGATCCGGAGACGATCACCGTGGTGATGGCCGCCCAGGCGCGGTCCTGGTCGAACTGGGAGGTGATCTGCTCGGCCATGTGCATCGCCGCGGGCGGGTTGGCAGCCGCCGCCACAGGGACCGCCGCCGTCAGCGCCTCGGCGCGCCGGGGCGGCGTGGGGGCGCGTCCCGCGACACGTGCCGCGGCGGCGGGGTCGACTGCGGCGAACGCCGCGGCGACACGATTGAGCATCCAGCAATCCCCGGCTTCGATCCTCGCCTTGAAGACCAGGCGTTCGGCGGTCGCGACGTCGAAGGGCGCGAGCGCCTCGGCGACCTGAAGCAACTGCATCGCGCGAGAACCAGCCCCCTCGAACTGTGTGTCCTTGCCGCGCCGGACGCCGATTCTCCTTGCCGTGGCCATGCGGGCGGCCTCCTTGAACAGCGCGGCGGCGCGCACTGGATCCAGCGGCATCACCTCGGCGGCGAACTCCGCCAGCGGCTTCGGCATCGCGCTCCGGTGCGCGCACTCCTCCGCCTGCCGCACGGCGTCGTCCAGCAGCGCCGCCGCACGTGCCGGGTTGGAGCCCGCGACAGCGGCGGCGACGCACCGCAGCGCCGTGGCGCGGTCGAAGGAACCGGGCATACGTCGGGCCAAGCGCTCGGCGAGGTCCGGTACGACCGGCGCGAGTTGCCGACAGATGCGGAACACGACCGCTTCCTCGTACCGGTCGAAGTCCGCCGACGCGAGCAAGGCCGCGGCAGCGCGCGGATCCGCGTCCAGCATGGCCAAGGCGACGTCCTGCCGCGCCCGGCGCCGGTTGTCCGCGTCGATGGTCGTGAGGATCCGCTGCGCCCGCGTCGCGTCGTCGCCCGCCACATGGCAGGCGACCGCCGTGAGTGCGTGCGCTCTCAGATCGGGATCGGGGAGCGCGGCGGCGACCCGCTCGGCCTCGCCGCGGTCGCAGGCGGCCAGGGCACGGAACACCGACTTCACCGGTGCGTGCGACGCCGGATCGAGCATCCGCATGACCTGCAAGCAGGCTTCGGTGTCCACCTCCGCCAAAGTCCCGGCGATGCGCTCCAGCCGATGGTTCCGTCCGAGGCCGCGCAGGTCGCTCGCGATGCGCACCGCTGCGCCCGGCCGCGTCCGAGCCGCTTCTTGCGCGATTCCGCACAGCGCGTCGTCCCGGGCCTCCATGTCGGCGATCTCGCCGGCCAGGCGCTCGGCCTTCCCCAGGTCCACAAGGGCCCACACCCGGGATAGCCGCCGCAGGTCCCACTGGCTCAACGCTCGGGCGGACCGGTGGAGCGCCGGGGCGTCGTCCGACGCGGCCTCGCCTCGCATATGGCGCTCCGCCTCGGTCAGCAGCTCTGCCGCGTGAGGTGGATCGTGCGGCCGGATGGCCTGAGCAATGGCGATGAGGTCCAGGTGCGAGACGTACCGTTCGCTCCGCACCGCGACGACCGCTTCCGCCCGCAGTTTGCGCGCTTCCTCGGGGGCTGACTTGGCCATTTCGGCGGCGATTGTGGCCAGCACGCGCCCCCGGGCGCCACCAAATTCGATGCGCCGCGCCGCATGCGCGGCGGCCGTCATGTCGGTCAGCGGGGCGCTTTGCGCACGGGGCACGGCCAGGGCGGGGTCACCGAGACGTGCGGCGACGTCGGCTGCAGTCGGACGGTCGGACGCCTGCCGCGCGAGCATCCGGTCGACCAGAGCGTCCAGGAATGGCGCCGCCTCGGCTCGCAGCGAACTGACCTGCGGCATCTGGCCCGAGGCGTGCAGCACGCGAAACGCGGCGAACCGGGATTCCAGGAAGGGCGGACGCCCGGTCAGCAGGTGGAACAGCGTGGCGCCCAAGGCGTACACGTCGGCGGCGGCGCCTACGGGGACGCCGTCGAATTGTTCCGGTGGCATGTACGCCGGAGTGCCGATCACGCTCCCGGTCTGTGTCAACTGGGGGTCCGCCGAGTCGAGCAGGCGCGCGATCCCGAAGTCGCATACCTTGCACGTACCGTCGTCCAGCATCATCACGTTGGCCGGCTTGATGTCGCGATGCACGATGCCCGCGGCGTGTGCCGCCGCCAGCGCGCTGGCGATCTGGCTGGCGCAGGCGAGCGCCTGTTCAGGCGGCATGCCGCCGGGATGGTCCCGAGCCAGCACCGCTCGCAGATCGCGGCCGCGCAGATACTCCAGCACCAGGTAGGGCGTTGTCCCGTGCTTCCCGGCATCGTGGACGGCGGCGATGTTGGGGTGCTGCAACCGGGCGGTGGCCCGTCCCTCACGTTCGAACCGCAGGAGGAACCGGCGCTGGTCTGCGGGGTCTTGCGGAAGCCGAGGGTGCAGCAGCTTCACGGCTACGCGCCGGTGTAGCTCCAAGTCCTCGGCGAGCCATACTTCGCCCATTGCACCGTGGCCCAACGGTTCGTCGAGCCGGTACCGACCGCCCAATTGCGTCCGCGCCCACCCCATGTCCGCCCTCTTCGCAAACGTAGCCGAGGTACTTGTCAACCCAGACGATTCACGCCCGGATCCGGTTCGCTCGCGTGTCCTGCCGCGAAGGCGGCGGGGGCACAGCTCAGCCGTGGCATCGCTACTTCGCACCGAGCGCCAGAGCTACGGGTCCGGGCATTGTTGCCGTCAACCAAGTGGGAAACGAGAGCAGGGCTGGCCGATTCGCAGATCTTCATCAGTGATGATGCTCGCGCGCTGAGAGTCGAACCGAAAGCCGCATATCGCCCTGCGGGCCCGCGGATAGGGGCGCGGGAAGGCGTGCGGAAACCGATGAGCGCCGGGCACCTGTTGCGACGCGCACACGGACAGTCCCGGGGCCCCATCGGGTAGACGGGGCCCGGGGACGAAGCCGCCTATGGACGACTGTTGAAGATCACCGTGTCGAGGCGGGAACCGTGCTGCGGGTGGTCGGCGCAGTGGCAGGTACCGATGCGGATGTAGGCAGAGTTGCGGTCGATGCTGGCGATGACGACGGTGCCGGTGGGCTCAGCGATGTAGAAGGAGAGGCTGTCGGCATCGACAGCCTCGGGGTTGACGGCCTCGTAGAGATGGATGGCGGGCTCGGTCATGATCTGACCTCTCGCGCAGGTGGGCACGCCCTCATGGGCCGCCCTTCACCCCTAGGGCGGCGCGGCCCTACTCGAACAGGGTTCGGGGTGCCAGCCGCTGGCAGGATGGGCCCGACGGAGCGCACCGAGCTCAGTCCGGGGGGAGCGAACAAGGGCATGCTGAGAGCCGGAACGACCTGTACCGACGCGATCAATTTCCTGGAGCAGGATCTCGTGGCCGGGAGCCTCAACGACGTCTCTATCCGGATCCCTCACACGATGAGAACGGGCGCGGATGCCGAGGCCGAGATACGGGCCGTGCGCAGGCGGTACGACGAGTGGACCTGGAAGGCCGCCGAGGAACTCAACCGGCGGTTCAGCGACCGGGAGATCGCGGGACAGCTCCGCGCGGGCCGCTACCGGGCGATCCTCACCGCACCGTTGGACGAGGCCCGGCTGATGATGTACGTGGAAATCACCGAGCTCCAGGACTACTTCAGAACCCTGGCCAACCGGGTGCGTGCCCTGCAGGAACGGTACGGGCGCGCCAGTGCCGTCCGGTACGCGGTGCTGGACACGAACACCACGCTGCACTTCACGCGGTTCGACAAGGTCCCCTGGCAGAAGGTGTTCGGGAAGGGCACCGCGGTCATGGTCCCGCACGTCGTGGTCGACGAAATCGACATCAAGAGCTACCAGACCGGGGACAAGAAGATCTCCCGGCGGGCGCGCGGCGTGTTCCGGCTGCTGGAGTCGGTGCTGGAAACAGAGCCTGAGAAAGCGACCGCGGACGACGGAACCCCCGTGTTCATCTCGGCCGATGAGCCCGGGCACGCCCGCCTTCCCGTTCCGGACGACGAGTTGGTGGCCTCGGCACTGCGTCTGCACCAGGCCGTCGCTCCCGCGGAGGTAGTCGTCGTCAGCCGCGACATCGGCGTACGGACCCGCGCCCGCACCTGGGGGCTGCCGGCACGGCCCCTGCCCGACACGTACCTGATCGAGGGCGGCGAACTTCGCCGGCAGGAACTGGAACAGGCAGCCGCCGAGCTCGTGCCGGGCGGGGGCGTACCGCAGCAGCCCGAACCGAAGGAATCCGCCGACTCCTCCCCAAGCCCGGCGGCACGTCAGGCAGGGAACGGCTCATGAACGAACAGGACGGGCAGGGTCGCCAGGAGCGTGCGGACGCGGTGGACCGCGAGATGGCCGCACGCCTGCTGCCCGGTCCCGTTGTGCGGGCGCTGGGCCGCTGGTGGGAGGTGAACGCGTCGGCTTACGCGGACGGGACACCCGGCGCACACACGGTCCGCTACACGCCCAGCCGGTGGGCGCAGATCACTCCGTGGCCGGAGGCGCTCGCGCCCACCTCCGCCGACGGGGACGCTGCGGTCAGCCGGGCGGAGGTGGCCTCGGCCCAGCGCATCGTCGCAGGCAGCAGTTCCTTCGGACTCAGCATGCCCTGAGATCGAACCGCCACCAAGTGATCCGAAAGAGAGGTCCTGGGTGTCGGGGCGCGGCGACGATGGCCCTTACTTCTGCGCCCGTCGAGTGTCCCCGGTCGTTCACTCGCGCTGATCACGTGGCCGGTGCCGGATCTCCGCCCGCTGGTAGCCTCTGCACGCGCTGACCAGCGCGGCCGTCCAGGAATCGATCCTGCGGCTCCGTTCTTCGAAAGAGTGACGTGATCAAGCGGGTGCACATGACCGCCGGAGTGGTCTTGGCGGCAGTCATAGCGTTGTCCGGATGCGGTGCCACGAAGCCGGGCAACGCCAAGTCCTCTCCACAGTCCGCGTCGACGGCAGCGGCGGGCGCCCCCGGCGCCGACTCAGGGTCGCCTACCGGTGAAGACGGCGACACCCAGCGTTCGCGGCCGACCGAGCGTTCCACCCCCACGCCGTCCCTCTCCGTCGCTGCCACCCGGCCCCTGAAGGACGGCACCGCCGTGCTCACACACTGCGCGGACGCCGACGACCCGTACACGACCGTCGTGGTCAGGAATCCTAACGAGCGCGAGGGCACCTTCGGCGTGAAGATCAACTACAAGGACACGCACGGCTTCACCATGAGCGAGACATACGAGCAGGTGCTGGTCGCCGCGAAGGGCAAAGCGAGAGTCCGGGCGGCCGTGGCCAGCGCGGGCCCCCTCGACGAGATCGAGCGCTGTGAGGTCAATCCCCGGGCCACCGCCGTACATTGACGGCCTACCCGGCATACCGCAAGTGTGACCGCACCAGCTCGGTCTGGCGTGTGGTGCAGGGCGGGCAGATCCCAGCCACATGAGTACGTCGAATGTGACACTGGTCTTGTCAGATCACTCAGACCGGCAACGCCCCGTAATGGCGTTAACGTTGTCGAGGCTGGCTCAGTAGCGCCGCATCCGACCGTGCTTCAAGACGCCCGGGTACCCTACCTGCGGCCAAGACGCTGCCCGACCTCGATTGCTGCCGGATTCGTTCCCGTATCGAGCTCTTGGCCAGGCCGGGTGCCGGCAGATCCAGGGCAGTTGTCGACGTGTACGAACCACACCGGCAACTTGGCTGCAGAGCCTGGAGTGCTACGCCTGCGAGGTGTCCGGGCACCCGGCCTGCGAACACGTCTACTTGGTAGTTCGGGAATGTGACCTTCGGCTTGGACCCCGCATGGACGGGCTCTTGCGGCTCGACAGAGCCGCTGCTTCCTGCTGACCGCCGCCATGCGGCGCCGCAGTCAACTCCTTCAGGCGGCAAGGAGGTTGAAACTGGACAGCGGAGGTCCGTAGACCTTCTGGGCGCCCACCCGGTCGAGTTCGGAGATGGCGAGCTCCCGCGATCCCACACCACCGCAGAAGTAGTGCATGACCGATTGCGGGTCGTACTGCGTGAGGTCCACTGTTCCCTCGGTGGATTCGTCGGGGCACAGGGCGGGCGCGCCCGAGCGGATGTGTTCGTGTCGGAAGCCGATGGCATGGCCCAACTCATGCCGCAGTACGCCCACGCGGTCGAAACTGGTGGTCTGGTACGACGGGTCGATGAAGACGCGCCTGCGGTTCTCCGGGTCGTTCGGGAAGAACGCCGCGGCGATGAACTGGCCCCCGGAGTCGAGGTGTCGTACCGGGAAGACGACTTCGGGCGGCCGCAGCGAATCGCTCTCGTCGGCGGTCTCGACGTGCTCGAACTGCACGCCGCAGGTCGCCGACCAGTCGTCAGTGGCGCGCCGCATGTTGTCGACGACCGACTCGTAAAACTCCTCCTCTGGGAAGGTCTTGCGCAGGACGCAGTACTTCAGGACCGTGCCCGGCTCCCAGCGGAGGAACTTGCCGTCCTGCAGGATGCCGAGCAGGCCGCTGCTCGGCTGCCCGAGCGGGCTGATACCGCTGCCGATGGTGCCGACCCCCGTTTGTGCCAGCAGCCGGGCAGCCTTGCGCTGTGCCCGCAGTGCCCTCTGCGCCTCGGTGTAGACATCGAGTTCGTCGGCGTCAAGCAGCAGATCACCCTCCACCCGGTAGAACACCTGGCCGTCGATGACGATCTCGGGGCGCCTCACGTCGGAGCTATCTGTCATTTTCTGTACCTCTTTCGAGCAGTTGCGGCCGGAACAGCCTGATCCACTCGACCATCATCTGGTCACGATCCATGAGCTGGTCGCCCCGGGCGACCCGGAACGACTCGGCGTCCACCTCGACGAGGGGGAAGCTGTCCTTCCAGGCGATGAACTCCGGCTGCGACGCGACGGACTCACGCAGCCCGGGAAACCGGTCCAGCAGGCGGCCTTCTTGTGTCCGCTGTTCACTTGCGCCGTTCTCGTCGGGCACTGTTCGCTCCGGATAGTCCGTGCTCAAGACTCGGTTACTGCCAGAGCACGCTGGCGCGCACCTTGATGTCGGAGTTCCACTGGATGGAGCCCACTATCTCCAGGATGCCGTCGTCGTGGGGAACAACGTTGGCGACGCTCATCGTTGCCAGCCCTCGGAACGGGACGTTGTTCCCGTCGACTTCGCAGAGCGACACGAACGCCCGGCTGTACGACTTGAGAGTGGGGCCGCAGATGAGCCGCCTGGCGAAGACGCCGTGCGCGGGGAAGAAGAACGTCGTGTAATCGACGATCCGCTGCTCTCCGTCGGCTTGGTCCTCGGGTTCAAGGAGTTCGTCCCGGACGTCGATCTCGACCTGTTCCGGGGATGCGTACGAAACCATGTGATGCCCGCCTTCTGAAAGGCGTCAGCGCTTCTTTACCGTGCCTCCGACCCGAGGCACACGGTCGACCGCGCCAAGAAGTTGACGCAGGAACTAGGTGGGTGATGCGGAAGGTGAAGGAATGCCGCACTTCCGCAAGCGCAGTCTGGTTCCAGGCTACGCTCCGACCTGCAACCTTGCAGCGCGGATCACTGTCCGCACCCGCGCCGGAAAACGGGGTCGCCAGGTGGACCGACGACGTCGACAAGGGTGTGGAGTCAGCACTCGTACCGGCTGCGAGCGCGTCGACATGGGCAAGCCGTCATGAGTGCGATGGTGTCCGCTGGACGGCTTCATCGCCGGTGAACACGACCGGGTGGGTCCGCTGTTCGACTGGTACGGCGATGGAGACGACAGCTGGACTCAGCACCCCCAGGGCGACAACGAATGCCGTACCACGCAGGCGTCGGCCGACTTCACGCGCGCCCGCTACCGGAACGTGGCCTGCGTCCGGCCGCTGGCAGTCGCCTGGAGGGTATCGGTACGCCATGGTCCATCCGCGCGGTCGATGAAGCCCAGCGATGCTGCCGTGATGCGTTTGCGGGGGCACCCAACCGGAGCCAACGTCAATCTCGCCCAAGGCCGATTGGCGTTGCCACTGACAACTCGTCCGATCGAGAGCTTGCTCGGCCTGTCGAGGAAGGCGCCTCACCGAAACCGACGCCCTCGGCCACGCAGCAGGGCGGGTCCGCCGCCACGGAGGAAGTGACGGACCCGCCTGCGTCCACGTGCCATCAGGACCTAGCGAAGGGACCGCGCCTTTAGGCGTGGGGGGAATCGCTTCTCAGTGCTGCTCTGACCTCAACTGTGTCCACGGATCTGCCCTGTCGGCCTCGGGTTATCGATATCAGCAGATATTAGATACATGCCGTGCATACATTGGTGATTGTGGCGGTGACTCGGAAGGTCCGCCGGTATTCCGGCGGCGTGTACGACGTGGGACTGCACGTGGTGTGGTGCCCGAAGTACCGCCGCCGGGTTCTCGGCGGCCGGGTCGCGGTCCGACTGCGTGAGCTGATCGAAGCGAAGGCTGCGGAGAAGGGCTGGGAGATCATCGCCCTTGAGGTGATGCCCGATCACGTGCACCTGTTCGTCAGGCACGAGCCGAAGGCGTTCGCGTCGTACGTGGCGAACCAGTTCAAGGGCTTCACTTCCCGCGTTCTGCGCGAGGAGTTTCCGCACTTGAAGTCGCAGATGCCGACCCTGTGGTCGTCGTCGTTCTTCGTCGCCTTGGTCGGCGCGGTCAGCGCGGACACGGTGGAGAAGTACATCGACACCCAGTGGGAACGCCCCTGGACCAACAAGCGGAAGAAGAAGGAGAAGGAGGAGCGTGCACCGCGCGTATAAATTCCTCCTCCGTCCCACCGTCCGCCAGAGCTCCGCGCTCGGTGAGATGCTGCGGGATCACTGCTCGCTCTACAACGGGGCGCTGCAGGAGCGCCGTGACGCCTACCGGCACGCCTCGAAGACCACCGTCCGGTACGGCGACCAGTCGGCCCAGCTGAAGGACATCCGGGCGTTCGACCTTGAGCGTCAGGGACGCTGGTCTTTCTCCTCCCAGCAGGCCACCCTGCGCCGTCTGGACAAGGCGATGCAGGCGTTCTTCCGCCGGGTCAAGGCCGGCGAGAAGCCGGGCTACCCCCGCTTCCGGGGCGTGAACTGGTTCGACACCGTTCAGTTCCCGAAGGACGGCGACGGGTGCCGCTGGGACTCCACCCCGCACGACCCGGTCACCCGGGTACGCCTCCAGGGTGTCGGGCACGTCCGCGTGCACCAGCACCGAGCGGTCAGGGGCCGGGTCAAGACAGTCGGCGTCAAGCGCGAGGGCCGGCAGTGGTACATAGTCCTGGCCTGCGACGAGGTCCCCGCCGAGCCGCTGCCCGCGACAGGCGCGGTGACCGGCATCGACATGGGCGTCGCCCACTTCCTGACCACGTCCCAGGGCGAGCACATCGCCAACCCCCGCCACGGCAAGCGCAACGCCGCAGCCCTGGCCAACGCCCAGCGCGCCCTCAAGACGTTCCCGCGAACGAAGCGGGACAACCGCACGGCCAAGCACCGCCGGGCCGTGGAGAAAGTCGCCCAACTGCACCGCAAGGTCAAACGGCAGCGCGCCGACCACGCCCACAAAACCGCCCTCACGATGGTCCGCACCTACGACGTGATCGCGCACGAACGCCTGAGCATCGCGAACATGGTCCGCGCACCCAAGCCCGAGCCCGACCCCCAAAACCCCGGCGCCTTCCTGCCCAACGGCACGGCGGCCAAGGCAGGACTGAACAAGAGCATCCACGACGCGGGTTGGGGGGTTTTCCTGGGCATCCTCGCGCACAAGGCTGAAAGCGCCGGTCGCATGCTGGTTCCCGTGGACCCCCGCAACACCTCCCGCACCTGCCCCCGATGCGGGCACGTGTCCGGCGAGAACCGCACCACACAGGAGAAGTTCGAGTGCGTGAAGTGCGGGCACACCGCCAACGCCGACACGGTCGGCGCACTCAACGTCGCTGTCAGGGCCGGGCTGGTCCTTCCCGACGTGGCCTAGCCACCGACAGGAGAAGCCCCCCGGATTTATCCGGGGGGAGGAGTCACACCGTCCCCGGCGCGCGCGGTCTGCGTGGAAGTTCAGGGGGCCTCCGGCTCCGCCGATTCGTGGGCGATCCCCCGCCCGACCTCTACACGGCGACCATCCGCCGGACGCACGGTCCCCGGGTGCCGGTCAGCTCGGCTGCGCACCGGCTGGGAGTGCCAGGCTGGCAGGCGCGCTGGGCCATGCGCGCTCGGGCGCGGGCTGAGCGGAAACCTGCAAGGGGAGCATCACCCGCTGAAGGTCCCTGCCGATCCGCTCGGCCTCACCGCGCACCTGCGCCGGCACATCACCGCGCTCCGCGATGAGCTGTGTGTAGATCGGGGCTTCCTGGAACACGAGCGACGCGTCCTTCCTGTCGGCGCCTCGCGTCGGACACGGAGGCAGCCGCCGAGTGTACGGGGCCGTGCGGCACGCCTCCAGTTCAGCACTGGCCGTCGGCTGTCCCGAAGCACGGTGGAGAAGGTCGGCGGGCATGGCGGTCGCGTTCGTGGTCGGCGCCGCCAGGCCGTCGGCTGCGCGAGATGCGGGCGCGGCTTCGGCGCGTAGGACCCGTCGGCGGCAGGGCGTGCAGCGATCCCCCGCCGCCGGCGGTTGACTCGCCTGCCGGCCGTACTGCCCGGCGGGGGCATCGCCGGTGCCCGGGCGCCGCACCGACCGCCGGAGTGTGCACAGCACAGGTGTCGCCTCGCTTTCGAAACGGCCCCTGGTACTCCGGGCGGCGGTGCGGCGGTGCCGGCGGAGCGCTATGCGTGTGCCGAGGCCTGCTCCTGGAGGAGGGCGGTGATCTGGTTGACGTCGTTGAAGATGCTGATGAAACTGTCGAGGTTCTCGGTGGCGGCGCCGTTGACGCCGACGAAGAAGGTCAGCAGACGGCCGTCGTCGGTCTGCAGATAGCCCGCCTCGTTCTGCGCTGTGGCCGCGAGCTCCTGGTTCAGGTCGTCGTCACCGATGATCGTGCCGGGCTTGGCGAAGACCTTGCCCTTGGCCGGACAGTTGGTGGTGCAGGAGATCCCGTTCGAGCCGTCGACGCCGAGGATCGGGAGCAACTTCCGGAAGGCCTTGGCGTCGGGGGTGTGCAGCCAGTAGGTGAGGAGCTCGACGAGACCGTTCGGGGTGACCCGCTCGGCCGGCACGCCGCCACGCCCGTCGGCGAGCTGGAACTGTTTCGGGTCGATCTGCGCGACGTCGGTGAGGAAGTCGTGCTCGATCGGGAACGCGTCGAAGCAGTTCTTGCTCCCGCGTGCGACGGCCATGTTGCACAGGGCCAGGTTGGCGCCGAGGTTGTGGCTGACCTTGAGGATCAGCTTGGCGTACTGGCTGTAGGGCGGGGAGACGTACGCGGCGACGCGGGGGGTGTTGCGGTAGGAGGCAGGCAGCTGTTTCTGCGGGTTGGGGCCGGTGGGCGGCGCGGTGACGGTGACACCGACGCGGGCGAGGGCCTCGATCAGCGCGGTACGTCCGAAGGCGTTGGGGTCCTTGATGTTGGAGACCCGCAGCAGCGGCTGTGAACCGGCGGCGATGGTGCCGGAGAGGTGGATCTGGGTGCCGTCGGGCGAGGCGGTCACGTTGACGGAGGTGGTCCCCCCGCTGGAGACCGTCTTGACGGTGGAGGTGACGTGGTACGGGGAGACCTGCGGGCGCCAGAACAGCTTGGCCGGCTGCCCCGGTTTGGTCGGGGTCGTCAGCAGGTCGATCAGGTTGTCGTTGAGGATCAGCGGGGTGGGCTGCGGGCTCAGCGCGGGAGGGGTGAACAGACGGGGGTCGATGATGACGTTGCCGTCGACCCTGGTGATGCCCGCGTCGCGGATCTGCCGGGCGATCTTGTTGATGCCGGCGAGCGGGTTCTCCGGGGTGAGGGCCGCGCCGGGGAGTGCGGCCTCGGTGTGGTCGATGTCGGTGTAGTCGACGGACCCGTCGGGCTTGGTACGCCCGCCCATGGTCAGGTCGCCCTGGGCGACCAGTGCCAGGTTCCCGTGCAGCGTCGACCCGGTGCGGGTGCCGGTCGCCATCACGGGAGTGGTGAAGCGGTGGTTGGGGCCGAGGGTGTGCCAGGCGGTCGAGATGGTGACCAGTTTGACCGTCGAGCCGGGGACGAAGAACTGGTTCGGGAACTGGGAGTGGATCACCCGGCCGGTCTCCGGGTCCGTCTCCAACACGCCCCACTGCGCGTGCTTGTATTCGGGCTTGTGCATGATCGCCTCGATGGCGGGCCCGAGGTCGTCGTCGTGCGCCGCCGCCGGGGGGCCGGCGGCTGCCGCCCCCGCCAGAACCACAAGTGTCGCACCAGCAGCGGACCAGGTCCGGAGCCGGCCACCACTAATCATCGGTCTCATGCATTCCGCCGTTTCTGGAGTCGAAGAAGCCGAGTCGGACAGGCCCGCATCGCACGGGGCCGACTCGCACGGGCCCTACTCGCCGGTGACTTTCTGGCGGGGCGCTCCTGGCGGCATCGTAAGAACACAAACCCGCACACATTCCGCAGCTCGGCTCCGTGCCGACAGCGCATGGGACAACTTCATCCGGTCGGTCGATCGCCGAGGCCGGGAAGGCCGGGAGTCCGCACACAGTGAGCCACCGGGGCAACCGACCCGGCGGACCGAACTCACAGCAGCGTTGACGGAAGAGCCGTGGGTGAACTGGGGGTGCTGTGGGTCGGCGTCAGGTGTGACGCCGCGGCGGCTGCAGGCCGTGAGACCGCACGAGGCGATCGGACCATCGCGATGGCCGCGTCCCAGGCGGACGTGGTCCACCAGGGCGTGACCTGCAAGTCGCCGCCTCCCTGGGCTGCTTCGCGATGCCCCGCCCGTACACTCCGGCGGGCCCCGACGACAGCGCGCCCCGCCCGTAGTGGCCCGGCTGCGGCGACGTCGGTATCAGCGCGTGCACGATCGCTCCGGGATCAGGCCGTGCACGAGGACGCACGAGCCGTCGAAACGGCCCGGCGAATCATCGTCGCTGGGCTGCCACGTCGCCCATTCGTTCTCCAGGTCTACGAACGCCCCGCGCGGCCGTACCCGGTCCTCGACCATCTGTTGAGCGATCGGCTCCGCGTGCAGCGACTTGCCCTGCTGGGCGTTGATCGGTCGATGCCCGGCATGAACGCACCCTTGGGGATGCGGCCCTCGTCCTGCTACGCCTTCCACGCCGCACCGATGGCCAACAGGCGCATGACGCGGCCGTGCTTCCTCTCGACGGAGATGCCCCCGGCCCTCGTCGCCCAGGCGAGGAGGCAGGCCCGCCTGGACCACTCCGCCGACGGCCTCGGGCGGTGAGCGCGGCGGGAAGGAATCAGCCCTCGCATCTGTTCTGCGCAAGCAGTGAACTCACGCATGCCAACAGGAAGGTGAGACCGTGTCAGTGACGTTCAACGAGGAGACGCGCAAGCTGCTGGACGGCAGGAACTTCGCCACCGTCGCGACACTGAACCCGGACGGCGGGCCGCAGACCTCGGTGGTCTGGATCGCACGGGACGGAGACGAGGTGCTGTTCTCCACCACGGCCGGGCGCCAGAAAGCACGCAACCTCGCCCGGGACCCACGCGTCAGCCTCACCGTCTTCGACACCGAGAACCCGTACCGGTCCGTAGACATCCGCGGCACCGCCGAACTGATCGAGGACCCGGACAAGTCGCTGCCTCGCGAGCTCTCGCAGAAGTACCTCGGCGAGGACCCACCGACCGAGCCGGAAGAGGTGCTCCGGCTCATCGTCCGGGTGACGCCGCGGAAGACCACCGGGTTCTCCGTCTGAACCCGGCAACCGCCTGCGTCACGAACGGGCCCGGCACAGTCACCGTCCACGCCGCACTCCCGCAAGTGCATCAACATCGCTAGGGTCGTCCCATGGGGAAGCCGGTGCTGCGAGCGAGGACCTGGAGCGGAGACTCTTGGGAAGATCCTTCCGAGGAAGCACTGTTCGATCTACTGAGCGAGATGAATCTGCGCCACCGCTTCGTGATCGTTGACCGGCTGAACGCGGAACCTGCGGGCCAGCACTACATGCAAGTCCGTCTCAACGACGACATGAGCTGTCAGGTCGAATTCCGGGAAGGCGGACCGGACTTTCACTTCCAGGCGCGGGTGGACGGACCCTTCGATCTGCACGGCCACGAAATCGTGGCCCGTGTGCTCCAGAACTGGGCCTTCAGGCGTCCAGGGTGGCGCGATTCCCTGCCGTGGGTTGCGTGGCCCACCTAGGCTCCCGTCCGGACAGGGGACGTCCTCTCCGCCATGTGGCAGGACCAGCGCGTGCTGCAGTGCGGCAAGGCCTCCGGCCAGTGCGGCACGCTGCTGGCCGGGCATGCTGCGGAGCGCGTGGAGGAGAAGCTGGTCGCGCCGCTCGCGGACCCGGGCCAGGTGTATACGGCCGGCGGGCGTCAGACCCAGCATGACTTCGCGGCGGCTGTCGGGGCACGGTCGGCGTTCCACGAAGCCAAGAGCCTGGAGACGGTCGACCAGACGGGAGACCGACGGCGGCGATGCACCCAGGCGCCGGGTGAGCGCCCGCATGGGGAACCCGTTCTCGCGGTCGACGAGGTACATCACGCGCAACTGGGAGACAGAAACGTAAGGAGGCGGGCCCTCGTTGCGGTCCTGCTCCCACAGGACGTCGAGGAGTTCAGCGAGCCTGCCGGCCTGGCGGGCCACGGCGAGGACGGATTCGAAGCCGGGGCCTTTCCACTCGGTCATGCCTTTCCCATCCACGGGGCCCGGTTCCTGATCCGGGTCGCCCACGCGCGGTGGAACCTGGCCGCGGTCGATCCAGCCCCACGGGGCTCCGGGCGCGTGGTCAGCAAAATTCCGTCTTCTCTCATGACTGCCCATCGGGCTCGGTCCAAGCGTCGGTGTATCTGCCGAGCCCGAGCTGAGACCGGACCGCGAGCCCGAGGTGCCGGTCCAAGCCGTCTTAGACAGCAGCTGTCGGGTCTGCCGTTCCGGTCTCGCGGCGGTATGAGGCGTTCAGTTGCTGGGCTTCTTCGAGTTGGTCTTCGAGGATGACGATGCGGCAGGCGGCCTCGACGGGGGTGCCCTGGTCGACGAGTTCGCGGGCGCGGGCGGCGATGCGCAGCTGGTAGCGGGAGTAGCGGCGGTGTCCGCCCGCGGAACGGAGTGGGGTGATGAGGCGGGCTTCGCCGATGGCGCGGAGGAAGCCCTGGGTGGTGCCGAGGAGTTCGGCGGCCCGGCCCATGGTGTAGGCGGGGTAGTCGTCGTCGTCGAGCCGACCGTACGAGTCGTCTGCTGTCATTGCACCTCTCTCGTGGAACGCGTGGAGGGGCCCTGGCGCCATTGGCGCCAGGGCCCCGAAGGAACTGCTACACCATCTGCCGGCCCTGGTACTTGGCCGGCCTTCAGTTTCCGCAGACCCGACCGAGATGCTGTCGGGGGTGCGGGGATCGCGGTTGCTCGACCGGAGACCACCTCACTATCGATGTCCTGCGGTACCCGGGCTCAGCCATTCCGCCCGGGCGATCCTGATGGCGCGAGATTCCTCCGTTCTTTCCCTCTGGGATCAATCAACTGCTGGTACTGCTCTACTGCGTACTGCTGGTGATGCGAACCGCTCAGTGGCCTCTCCCAGCGCCACTCTTCGGCAGCCAGCCCCGTCGCCCGTCCTGCGACTACTGCTCCGGCTTAGAACCCCACTGCCGAACCTCCCGGTGCGCGCGCCCGCAGCCGACGCCTTCACCGAGGTACCACTCACAAACTTCACTGCTGGATACCGCGAACTGCACCTACAGGTACTTCAACTGCGGTCCTACTCACGGCGGCCCCTGATCACTGCGGGCCACCCGGTCCGGTCGTCAGCCCCGTCGCCGTCCTACGACAACTCTGGCTTCGGAACTCCACCACCGCACCGCCCTACCAACTGCAACTACCTGTACCGCCGCCCGGCAGTCCGTGTCTGCCGGGCCCTGCTGATCTCTGACTACGAGAGAAACCATAGCCAGACGATCTCCCAATGTCTACTCCAGCCAGAACAGATTTTTTGCAAGCGCTGGGGTCAGTAGACGCCAGGGAGATGGCAAGGTAGTGCGCGGCGAAGGCTGCCACGGTCAGGGCGTGGAACACCTCGTGGAAGCCGAACCAGCGGGGCGAGGGGTCGGGGCGCTTAAGGGCGTAGACGACTCCGCCCGCGCTGTAGAGAAGCCCGCCGGCCACGACCAGGACGAGTACGGCCACTCCGCCGGTGTGCAGGAAGTCGGGCAGGTACCGCACCGGTGCCCACCCCAGGGCCACGGGGTGTACAGCCAACGCGGAGCCCCGACCCAGAAGACCCGGAAGGCAATGCCGGCCAGGGCTCCCGCCCACACGATCCACAGCAGTACGGCCCGCCGGTCCGGCGGGAGGAGATCCACCGCGAGGGGCGTGCAGGTGCCGGCGATGATGAGGAAGATGTTGGCGTGGTCGAGACGCCGCAGGATCGCCTCGCCGCGCGGCCCCCAGGTGCCGCGGTGGTAGACGGCGCTCGTTGCGAACAGCAGCCAGGCGGTGACCGAGTACACGGCGCACGCCACGGTCGCCTTTGGGGTGCGGGCCAGACAGATGAGCACGATGCCTGCGATGAGTGAGGCGGGGACCATTCCTGCGTGCAGCCAGCCACGCAGCCTCGGCTTGATCGGTTCGGCCAGGTCGGACGCACGCTCCACCAGAGCGGCAACCGGGTTGGCGCTCTCCCGTGCATCGTCATCTTGTGATCCGACAGGCGGCTCGCCCTCGCGGTATTCGCCACGCGCAAGGGTGACAGGTATGCATTCAGCCTCAGTGGTGTCGCGGGACACACCTTCTCGTGCTCGCTCGGGCTCCTGGGCATCACCGGTGATCATGCGGGCCATGGTAAGAGCCTCACCATGCGGGACCGACCACCTACATGCCAGCGACCGCTGCTCCCGGACTGCCGCCGACCAGGAGTTCCGTTTCTGCCGCAGAAGAGAGTCGTTTCCCATAGAGATCGCGTGCAGGTGCCCACCCGATGCGCGACCGCTGAGAGCCCGCTTTCCACTGCCGGTCAAGGGCTTTCAGCCTCAGCCCGGTCCCGCACCACGCATTCGGGGTCGGGCCACCTACTGCACCGGCGGCGCCGGAAGAACATCTCGCGCAGCGCCGGTATCCCTCCCCCACAACCGGATACCAGCGCAGGCCGGTGCGGCAGGCCGGACAGTGCCGGCCGTCCTCCGGCGGGCAGCTCAGGGCCCCGAGCATGTCGGCAATCGGGAACTTCGGCTGCGCACACCGTCGCCCAACACGATGAGCGGACAACCGCCTTCTGGGACCGGGCCCAGCCCAGGTCGGGATCACCGTCCAGCGGGTGCTGACCGACAACGGCTCCTACTACCGCTCACGCGACTGGCGCGATGCCCTCGCCGCAGCCGGGATCACCCACAAGCGAACCCGCCCTACCGGCCGTAAACGCACGGGAAGGTCGAGCGCTTCAACCGCATCCTGCTGGACGAGTGGGCCTACGCCCGCCCCTACCGCACCGAGACCGAACGACGCGACGCCTACCCGCAGTGGCTGCAGACCTACAATCACCACCGCGGACACACCGCGCTGAAAGGCCAACCACCCGCCGGCCGCGTCCCCAACCTCACAGGGCAATACAACTAGCCCCTCGCCTTGGCCTGGGCGGCGGCGACGTAGCGCACGGTGAACAGGACGGGGACGACGAAGCCGAGCACCTGGACGAGTGTCGCCGTCGTGGAGTGGCCCTGGTCGGCGTGGGCGAGGACCGCGAGGGCGCCGGCCGTGACGGCGAAAGCGGCGGTCCATACGGTGGTGATGACCACGTTGACCCGGATGAAGGGCTTGAGACTCCAGACCTCGGGTGGCGTGGTCCGCTTGGCGATACCCAGCGTGAACGGCTTGCCCATCAGCAGCGAGGCCCCGGCGATGAGAGCCAGGGTGGCCGAGGAGAACACCGCCGAGTAGGCGTGGGCGGCCGAATGGGGGTCTGCGAAGGCGACGACCGCCAGGACCGCGAAGAAGACGGCCGAGCCGGTTTCCATGATCAGCGCGTCGAAGCCGACTCCTGCGCGCCGCTGCTGGGCGATCACCGCCACCGCCACCAGCAGAGCGGCGAGCGCCCCCCACTGCCACTGGGCTGAGGGGACCACCGCGAAGACGATCCATGGGAGGAAGGTGCGTACGTACGACATTGAAGGCCCCCGGAATTGCTGACATTCCTATTCTGACACGTCAAACTTAGAAGTTCCAGCATCGACATGTCAATAGTGGAAGGTAAGCTGACGACATGAGCCTTCGACACGCCCTCCTCGGACTCCTGTCAGAGCACCCCGCCAGCGGCTACGACCTGCTGAAGCGCTTCGAGACCTCTTTGGCCAACGTCTGGCCCGCCACGCAGAGCCAGATGTACACGGAGTTGTCCAAGCTCGCCGACAACGGCCTCATCAGCGTCTCGGCCCAGGGCCCGCGCGGCCGTAAGGAGTACACCCTCACCGACGAGGGCCTGGCGGAACTGCGCCACTGGCTGACGGAGATCAAGCCCCAACGCCACACCCGCAGCGACATCCTGCTTCGGGTCTTCTTCCTCAACGTGATCACACCCGACCAAGCACGGAGCTACCTCACCGAGCTCATGGAGCTCTCGGAGCAGGAGCACGAGGCCTTGCATCAACTGGCCGACTCCATCGACTGGGGCGACGACCCGCTGTCGGTGAACGGCAAGATCGCCCTGGAGTACGGCCTCCGCTTCAACGCAATGCGCCGCGAGTGGGCCGCGTGGGCGGCCGACCAGATTCGCTAGGGCGTCCCACTCGACACAGAACCCCGTGGGCGCGGCCTCGCCCCCATGGCCCGCGGGACGAGCGGCAGGCGCTCGGCCACCGTCCCGGCCGGCAGGGCCAGCGGCGGCGGGCTTCCAAGGCGGCCAAGCACACATTGGTCGCGATCCCGTAGAGCCAGGTCCGCGATGAGCCGCGGGGCCGGTCGTGACCTCCCGCGCACGCCAAGCTCGCAGGTAGGTCTCCCGGGCGTGAACGCCGATCCTCCACCGTGACGCTCCCCCAGCCGGTTCCCTCGCCCGTGTGCCGATGGCCCCTGTCGCAGAGGTGTCAGACGGGCGGAGCAGCAGCACACCGGAGCGAGGCCATCGCCGCCCTACAGCACACACTGTTCAACCAGTCCAGGCCCACATGGCCCGAGAGGACCCCTCGCCCGCCACCCGACAGCGAGACCCGGCCCAGTCCACCTAGAAGTCGGACACCCGCGCGCGACACCGATGGCATCGCAACGTGCTCAAGAGCGGGCCAGTACGTGTGGGCGAGTGTCCCGGCACGCTCCACACGCGCACCGCGCTCGCCCCCGAAGGGAGGGCCTGCGCACAACGCGCGATCCTCAGGAGCCGACCAGGGCCTCGCTGACGGCGTTAAGGAAATCGTCGAGATCCTTCGGCGTCCGGGACGTGACCAGGGTGTAGCCGTTTGCGCTGTCGCTGACGACAGGTTCGTCGACCCAGTCCTTGGCACCTGCGTTGCGGGCATCGGTGCGCACTGAAGGATAGGAGGTCAGGGTCTTGTCCCGCAGGACATCGGCTTCCACCAGGGCCCAGGGTCCGTGGCAGATCGCTGCGATCGGGCGACCCGACGCCGCGAACGCCCGGATCGTTTCAAGGGCCTTGGGTTGCAGGCGGAGTTGGTCGGCGTTGATCGTGCCGCCGGGGATCAGCAGCAGTTGGTGCGCGCCCGGATCCACTGTCTCGAGCGTGGTGGTGGGCTCCACCGCCTCGCCGGGGTCCCGGTCGCCCACCAGCGTCTGGATGGGCTCGGGAGTCACGGCGGCGATGGTGACGTCCGCGCCGTCATCCCCTAGCCGGCGGACCGGCACGAGCAACTCGTCCTGCTCGACTCCGTAGTTGGTCACGAGTACCAGGACACGGTGCCCGTTGAACGGCTTGTCGGACATGGTGATGCGCCTTCCTCGTACCGGGTGGGGCATATCGCAGTCGCGCTCCGGATCCCGCTCAGGTGATCCGGCCGCAACCGTTCACGCCGCCTCTGCTGTCGATGTCACCGGGTTCCTCCGAGGATGCCTCGGCCTTCAGCCGGGGAGGAATCGGATTCCTGCGGAGCAGGGCTGGAAACGACGGGATTTCGCCCCCAGGGCGAAACGCCGTCGGGGTACGCTGCACGCCGTGCGGTGCAAGAACCAAGCCCGCACACCGTGCTGATCGAGAACCAAGACAGCACATGCACTTCCACGCTTTGCTGTATCAAACCGGGCTGGTTTCAACCCGGCTGGTGTTGATCGCGGAAGACCTGTCGGGTCGCTGACCCGTAGGCAGCGTGAGCCAGGAATCCCCCTGCTTCAGCTGGGGGAGGATTCAATGCTCCATGGCCTGCTGGGCGGCTTCCGTCTCGGTAGTGGCACCGGCCGTGGTGAGCGTGCCGCCTGCGGTCTCCAGATGCGCCCGGACGAACCACTGGAACTGCTCCAGGTCGCGCAGTTGCTCGATCAGCAGGTCCTCGGTGACCGGGTCGATCTCCCCCACTGTCTTGACCGCGGCGCGCAGGTCCTCGATCAGTCCGGTGTAGACGAGGTCGAGTGCGCCGAGGTGGGCGATGGCGTCGGCGCGGCCGACGCTGTAGTCCTTCCAGGTGCGCTCTTCGACCAGCACGCCCGGGGTGCCGTGGGCGATGCCCCCCAGTGCGGCGAGGCGTTCGGCGACGTCGTCTGCCATGGCGCGAACACGGTCGACCTGTGGGTCGAGCATTTCGTGCACGGCGATGAAGTGCGGGCCGACCACGTTCCAGTGGATGTGCTTGAGCGTGAGGTGGAGATCGTTGAGGGCATGCAGGCGCTGCTGGAGCACCTCGATGAGCGAGCCGGCGTCCTGCACGGTGAGGCCCGGGACGGTGTAGCGGGGGGCGGGGGTGACCTCGGAAGGCATAGCCTTGTCTCCTGTTCTCGTACGGTTTGCCCACTCCCGGTACCCGTGATCGAAGGACACAACCACCGCAGCCTCATCCGGACCAGGCAGCCCTCCCGCCTCGCCGGGCTGCGCGTCTTTGGGTACCTGGTGTCAGGCCGGGTTCACCGGGTCCAGCCGTTCAGGGCCGCGGTGACGGACGGAATCGAGGCCGTGCGGTGCGGGATGCAGGGAGGCGAGGAGATCCGCGAGCCCGCCGGGAGCCCGCCCGCACAGGCGGGCCGCAGTGTGCACGGCATGCCGGTCGGTACGGGCGATCCGGTAGCCCGCCGCGAACAGCCGGACCGCGAGGTCGCGGTCTTCGCCGGTAGGCAGGGGTGCGAAGCCGCCCACCCGCAGGTAGGCGGCGGCGGACACGCCCAGGTTCGCTCCGTGGACGTGCGGGTGCTCCCACATCGCCTCCGTCTCCTTGAACGGACGGGTGCGGAAGTAGTCGGCGTCGTGACAGGCCACATGAGGGGCGCCGGCCGTGATGGGGGCGAGGCGGATGGTGCCCAGAACGGCGTCGTAGCCCCGCCGCGCCCAGGCGACCTGGTGGGTGAGCCACGGGGCCGGCACGGTGGTGTCGGCGTCGGTCATGGCCAGCCATACGTCCGGGCCGGCATCTGCCAGCAGCTTCAGGGCGTGGTCGATGCCGGCCGCCCGTGCGGCTCCGACATTGCGGTTCGGGGTATTGACGACGTGGGCTCCGCCGCGGGCGGCCAGAGTCGCTGTGGCGTCCGTGCAGGCATCCGCCGCCACCACGATCACGACGGGCATCGGCGCCACGTGCTCTACGGCCCCGTGCACGCTGCGCATACAGGCATGTATGCGGTGTTCCTCGTTGTGTGCCGGGATGACGACAGCGAGGGCCGCGGGGGTCACGCCAGACCTTCCGCGCGGGCCGGGGAGAGCGCCTGGCCCGGACCTGGCCGGTGTTCGTGGACGGTGAGGGTGAAGTCCGGATCGTCGTAGCGGGCGAGGTGGCTCAGGCTCGTCAGGGTGTCCAGGCGGTCGGCGATGTCGCGGCCTGTGCAGGTGTGCTCGGCCACCGGGTGGTTCCAGTGCACCGTGACCAGGTGACCGCCCTCCCCCAGGCTCTTCGCACTCCGTTCGAGCAGCCGTGTACGGGTGCGGGGATCGAAGTAGTAGAGGAGTTCCGACAGCACGATCAGATCGAAGGAATCCTGGGGCCACTGCTCTGGCACGGTCATCCGTCTCACGGTGACGTGGTCCAAGGCGGAGGTGCGTCGAGTCGTGGCTTCGACGGCCGCGGCGATGCGGTCGGTGGAGAGCAGCTGATCGCATCGGGCGGCCAGGAGTTCGGTCAGTACGCCCACCGAGCAGCCCGGCTCGAAGGCCCGCAGGTAGCGGGGGCGGGGCAGGGCCGCCATGGTGAGGTTGTACTTGCGGCGGTCGTACCACCGCTCCCCGAGATGCCACGGGTCGACGGCGCGGGCGTACTGGTCGTCGAAGTAGCGGGCGGGGGTGTTCAACGCAGCACCGTCTCGAAGGTGCGGGTGTGGTGGGCGATCTCCTGCGCCGGCAACACCGGCCCGACGCCGCAGCCGCGGGGCTCCAGTTGGCTGGTGAACCGTGACAGCGCTGCCTTCTTACGGTCGGCCGCCGTTTGGGCCAGAGGAAGAACACAGGCCCGGTTCCACGGCACACGGTCGTCGTACGGACGAGCCCAGTGCCACATCCACACGGGGTAGAACCACACCGGCGTGGAGCGGTCGTGGCCTGCACGTTCGGCGGCTCGACCGGCGGCCTCGTGGTCACTGTGCAGGTCACCCACCCACGGCGCCACACACACCGCAGCCCCGACGGCGTCCAGCACCTCGCCGATCACGGCTTGCGCCCGGGTCTCGTGCTCGTCGAGGCCGGTGTCGGGCAGAGCTGCATGCACAGGGGCAGGCAGGTCCCCGAGCTCGCCCAGCGCTGCGGCCAGTTCGCCGCGGCGGCGGGCGGCCAACTGTTCCCGGGCCGACGGCGACGCAGGGCCGTGGGATGCTTCCCCGTCGCTCAGGCACACCGTGTGGACCGCCACAGCGGCGTCGAGGAGGGTGGCCATCGCACCGCCGAATCCCAGAACCTCGTCGTCCGGGTGAGCCGCCACGACGACAACGGGACCTGGCGGAAGCACCAGGTGGGGCAGATGGTCCGGCAGTCGTGCCGCCTGCCACTCCGCCTCGTCGGTGCCCGGCGAGTCAATCGCCGCAGCGGCGGCCGCTCTCGCAGCGTCAGCGGTCTTCGACGGGCTCATCGTGTCGCCTCCGCCGGGTCCGCCGTCACCAGGCGGCCGAGTTCGGCCAGGTCCGCCTCCGCGTGGTGCTGGCGCAGGTAGACCGTCAGGTCCGCCACCGCGCGAGCGTGCCGTTCGTCGTGGCACAAAGGCCCGGCGCCCGTGGCACGCCCCACGTGGTCCAGTACCTCGGTGCACATCTTTTCGACGAGGGCCCGCACGCGCAGACTGCGCACCCGCGCTTCGTCGCGTGCGTCGAGAGGATCGGCGTCGATGTCCTCACCCGCTTGCCGCAGCATTGTGTCGGCCGTGTGCAGCAGCACATCCACCGCTCCGAGATGGGCGGCCGCGTGCGCGTTCAACCGTCCTCGCTCGTACAGCGGCGCAGCGACGGCGTGGGCACCGCCCAGCCAGCAGGCCGCCACACCGATACCCCCGTGCTGGAAACCGGGCCGCTCCAGATAGCCCTCCACCCCACCGACGGCCTTCGCGGGCACATCCGTGAAGGACATCTCCAGGCTGTCGCTCCCGGCCATACCGATCGCCGGCCACGTCCCTTCCACCGGCTCCGCGCCCGGCTGGTCCAGCGCGACGGCGAACAGACGGTAGCCGTCCTCGGCGTCCGCGCCCACCAGAGCGTGGGTGCAGGCGTGGGCCCCGGAGCAGTAGGGCTTCACGCCGCTGAGCGTCCACCCCCGATCGGTGCGCGTCGCATGCGTGCCGGGACCCGGCGGGCGCGCGGCCCACACCCCCCACCGCTCCCCTTCGCCGGGCAGGCGGTGGTCCAGTTCATGCAGGATCGCCGCAGCGTCCAGGTGCCCCTCGGCGAGCCGTGCAAGCGACAGGTCCCGCCGCCCCAGGGCCATGAGGACGGCGAAGCGGCGGGCCGTCGAGCGGCCCGGCAGCGGCACGCCCGGGGCCTCGCGCTCGACGAAGCCGGCGAACAGATCCGCCGTGCGCAGTTGCGGGGTGCGCAGGTGCTCAGGCAACTCGGGGGGCGTGACAATCACGCGGACCTCCTGCATACATCGTCGAAGAGCATCAGCAGGCGTCTGGGTATCCGTAGGTTCCTGCTCAAAACACGCAGCACAGCTGGTCCAGGAGCTGACGGCATACGGTTCGGACCTGGCTGCGCAGGTCCTGCCCCCGGCAAGTAGCCCACACGTCCCTTGGGCTGCAAGGCACCGGGGAAAGCTGGATCAGGGGGGCGGGGCGCGCTCCGTCCAGCCCAGCATCCGACAGCACGCGGGCCGCCGCCACTTCCGGGGGCACGCCCGTCAGCGCCGTTGGCACCGATGCGCAGGGGTGCCCGGCGCGCGGCGCACGGTCGCCACTCGAAGCCGATTACCTCACTACTGGACTCGCTAAAATCTATGTTGACCAGAGTAGACAAGAGATCGCCTGGATGTGACTCCTCCCCCGGATAAATCCGGGGGCTTCTCCTGTCGGTGGCTAGGCCACGTCGGGAAGGACCAGCCCGGCCCTGATAGCAACGTTCAGCGCACCGACTTGATCGGCGTTGGCGGTGTGCCCGCACTTCACGCACTCGAACTTCTCCTGTGTGACGCGGTTCTGGCCGGACACGTGCCCGCATGCGGGGCAGGTGCGGGAGGTGTTGCGGGGGTCCACGGGGATCAGTCGACGACCGGCGCTTTCAGCCTTGTGCGCGAGGATGCCCAGGAACACCCCCCAACCCGCGTCGTGGATGCTCCTGTTCAGCCCGGCCTTCGCCGCGGCGCCGTTCGGGAGGAACGTGCCGGGGTTTCGGGGGTCGGGCTCGGGCTTGGGTGCGCGGACCATGTTCGCGATGCTGAGGCGTTCGTGGGCGATCGTGTCGTAGGTGCGGACCAGTGCGAGCGCGGTCTTGTGTGCGTGGTCAGCGCGCTGCCGTTTGACCTTGCGGTGCAGTTGGGCGACTTTCTCCACGGCCCGGCGGTGCCTGGCCGTGCGGTTGTCCCGCTTCGTTCGCGGGAACGTCTTGAGGGTGCGCTGGGCGTTGGCCAGGGCTGCGGCGTTGCGCTTGCCGTGGCGGGGGTTGGCGATGTGCTCGCCCTGGGACGTGGTGAGGAAGTGGGCGACGCCCATGTCGATGCCGGTCACCGTGCCCGTGGCCGGGAGGGGTTCGGCGGGGACCTCGTCGCAGGCCAGGACTATGTACCACTGCCGACCCTCGCGCTTGACGCCAACGGTCTTGACCCGGCCCCTGACCGCTCGGTGCTGGTGCACGCGGATGTGCCCGACACCCTGCAGCCGGACGCGGGTGACCGGGTCGTGGGGGGTGGAGTCCCAGCGGCACCCGTCGCCGTCCTTCGGGAACTGAACGGTGTCGAACCAGTTCACGCCCCGGAAGCGGGGGTAGCCCGGCTTCTCGCCGGCCTTGACGCGGCGAAAGAACGCCTGCATCGCCCTGTCCAGACGGCGCAGCGTGGCCTGCTGGGAGGAGAAAGACCAGCGTCCCTGACGCTCAAGGTCGAACGCCCGGATGTCCTTCAGCTGGGCAGACTGATCGCCGTACTTGATGCCCGTCTTCGAGACGTGCCGATAGGCGTCACGGCGCTCCTGCAGCGCCCCGTTGTAAAGCGAGCAGTGATCCCGCAGCATCTCGCCCAGCGCCTGCTCCTGGCGCACAGTGGGCCGGAGGAGGAATTTATACGCGCGGTGCACTGCCGCCCTCCTCCTGTTCCTTCTGCTTTTTGGTCCAGGGGCGTTCCCACTGGGTGTCGATGTACTTCTCCACCGTGTCCGCGCTGACCGCGCCGACCAAGGCGACGAAGAACGACGAAGACCACAGGGTCGGCATCTGCGACTTCAAGTGCGGAAACTCGTCCCGCAGCACACGGGAAGTGAACCCCTTGAACTGGTTCGCCACGTACGACGCGAACGCCTTCGGCTCGTGCATGACGAACAGGTGCACGTGATCGGGCATCACCTCCAGGGCGATGATCTCCCAGCCCTTCTCCACCGCCTTCGCTTCGATCAGCTCACGCAGTCGGACCGCGACCCGGCCGCCGAGAACCCGACGGCGGTACTTCGGGCACCACACCACGTGCAGCCCCAAGTCGTACACGCCGCCGGAATACCGACGAACCTTCCGCGTCACGGTCATGCCAGCCATTACACAGGCGCCACGCATCCAGCTGAGGCCAACAGTGCAGATCCGTGCGCACAGTTGAGGTCAGAGCAGCCTTGAGAAGCGATTCCCCCCACGCCTAAAGGCGCGGGTCCCCTCGCTAGCTGTCGGATGGCGTCGGCTGCGGGCGCGCGTGCCGGGACGTTCGGCAGTGGGGTTCCGAGCCAGAGCAGACGCATGACGGGCGACGGGGCTGGCTGCCGAAGAGTGGCGCTGTCGCAGGCCACCGAGCAGTTCGCATCACAGCAGTACGCAGTCCGCTTGGTAAGTGATTGATCCCAGAGGGAAAGAACGGAGGAATCTCGCGCCATCAGGATCGCCCGGGCGGAATGGCTGAGCCCGGGTACCGCAGGACATCGATAGTGAGGTGGTCTCCGGTCGAGCAACCGCGATCCCCGCACCCCCGACAGCATCTCGGTCGGGTCTGCGGAAACTGAAGGCCGGCCAAGTACCAGGGCCGGCAGATGGTGTAGCAGTTCCTTCGGGGCCCTGGCGCCAATGGCGCCAGGGCCCCTCCACGCGTTCCACGAGAGAGGTGCAATGACCCTGGCCGCCGCCCTCGACCGCCCGCTGCCCGACCGGGTCCATCAGGTACGCCGAGCGGTCCTCGCCCGGGCATACCGCCCGCGGCATCAGCCGGCCTGGGAAACGAGGCGGCTGTAGTCCAGGTCCGCCACATCAGTGGCCCGTACGGACACCAGGCTGCCGCCCAGCCTGTCCAGCAGAGCTGCATGGGCATAACCGTAGGCCGCCTCGTGCTGCGGAACGGCCGCTCCAGGCAGCCAGGAAATCAGCACAGTCCTGTTCTGGCGCGTTCCGTCCGCCGTCGCAAAGGCCAGGTCGTAGACGGCAAGCCGGGGTTCGTCGGCGGGCAGAATCAGCAAGAACTCGTCGTGTGTCAGATTGCCTTGGCACTCGACGAGGCAGCTATCCAGACTGTCACTGAGCCGATAGATCACCGTGTTGACTTCCCGCTTCCCCCTCAGCTCCCAAAATGCGCTGACACAGCTCTCGTCCACGGTGATATCGCTGTTCACAAGGCTCCCGCCGGTTCAGATGTGAAGAGGCGCCGACCATGCGGCGGAAGGACGGCACACGGCCCGGTACACCTCCCCCGAGGTACCGGGCCGTACCTCGTCGCCACGGGGGCGCGGATGGGTCTGTCTGTCCCCTTGGGGACAAGGTGCAGTGTCTGTCCGCGGCCGACGTCGTTCCCCTGGAGATCGCGTACAAGGAACCCGAACCCGGATGCGCGACTGCTGAGTACCTGACCTCCCGCTGCCCGGTCAAAGCGCTCTGGCGGGGCCGCGCTACTTCGATACCGCGCGTCCAGGCTGAGGGGCGGGTGGTGAGGCATGGCGCGGACGCCACGACCACAGGCGGCCGCATCGACCGAATACCGCACCCGTCCCACGCAACGACACGGCAATACAGGCCGGCAGCGGGCGGGGCCCGCTACTGGTCGGCGCTGGGGACGGCCAGGGGGTCGCCCGGGGCCCTCTGCTTCGCCTTCTCCATCTGCTCGCCGAGTTCGGTGAGGCGGTTGCGGCCCATGGCCTTGCGGACGTCAGGAAACCACTCCTTTTCCTCTTCCTCGACATGGTGACGCACGTTCTCGATGAGGACCGTCATCTTGGCGTCGAACCGCTCATCGGTGGGATCGAGGTCCTTGAGTTCGGAAAGCATCCACAGCACGACATGGTGCTCCTCGACGCTCTCCAGGACGTGGTCTTTGGTGTCCGGTGCGGCTTCCCGAGCAGCCGGATAGAAGATCTTCTCCTCGATCCAGGTGTGGTTGGTGAGTTCCTCGATCACCTGGTCGGCGATCTTCCGCTTTTCGACGTGGGAGTCCTCGCCGGCCTTCTCGAACTGCTTGAACAGCTTCTCCACCGTCTTGTGGTCTTCCTTGAGCAGTACGATCCCGTCCACCACGTTCTCCTTCGTGTACCTCACCAGGCGGAGCGGCTGTCACCCCGACGCCGTGTACCCGAAGCGGCGGCGGGGACACCGCGCGGCAAAGGTGATGGCCCCAAAAGGCGTACCCCCTACGCCGAACGCGCGAACGCTACGCCTCAGCGTCGCCCCCATTACCGTCTTCGTAGCCCCGCAACGGGATTACCGGGCGAGCACCGCACCCAGGCTCCCCCGACGCAGAGCGGACTCGCCTCTTTGCGATGCTCCGCGACGGCATTTCCGCCCACCCACCAACGCCGATCACCCCTTGCTCAAAGCCATTGCCGCAGAAAGGAGCGGTCAGCGGTGGGGGTGACCCTGCTCGGGGTCGTCGTCAGGAGTACTCCATCCTGCACCGCGCCGTGCAGGGTCGGCCAAGTCCCGGCGTGCCTGTACGGCCCCAGGCGCGGAGGTGGATATCTTGCGCCGGGCGGCGCGCCTGCTGCCGACGACGAACGCCGCCACCAGGACGGCGACTACAGCCACGCCCGCCACTGCCAGCCACAGGGCGCCGACCGAGGAAACGGCCAATATCGTGTGCGCTTCGTCAATCATGAGGGCCGTATACCCCAAATCAACACAAACTTACCCACTACCACCCGGCAGCCTGATCAACGCCGTAGCCAGCAGGGTGTACCTGACGCCTGACCAGGCATGGAGCGTCCTGGAGGCGGTGCGCCAGCGGGCATCGCCGGGTCTGGCATCGCAAACTGAGCCCTACACCCAGCCGCGCGACACCCGGAAATAGGACGAGGACCGCAGCACAGGGCGCTTCGTACGTGTGGGACGGTCACCTGCGGACACCCGCAGGTGAGACTGGTAACGGGGCGACGATTGCTGCCGAGAGGGCGTTCGAGGGTATCGGCGAGGTTGGTGGTCTAAGGGCCGGAGGCGGGTAGGACCTCGGCGGAAGTCGGCGTCAGTCACGGCGTCGCCTCTGTCCTCTCCTCTTCCGGGGAGTGTCCTCCTCGTCCTCCGTATCCTCTTCGCCCTCCGCTCCTTCCTCGTCCTCATCCTCGTGTGCGTCTTCCGCCCCCTCTTCGCCCTCCGGTCCCTCCTCGTCCTGGTATGCGTCCTCCGCCGCTTCTTCGTCCTCGCCCTCGTCCTCGTATGCGGACTCGGCGCCTTCCTCCGCATCGCCTTCGCCCTCACCCTCGGGCTCTTCGCCCTCGGATTCCTCCTGCTCGGCCTCTTCCTCTTCTACGGCGTCCTCGTGGGACACGACGACTTCGCCGTCCCGGATTTCGCCGCGCCACCCCTCGGGTTCTTCATTGGTAAGGGTGACGTATCGCTGGAAGTTCTTGAAGTCCAGTCGCATACGGCGCCCTTGCGCCCGCCAGAGGTTGCCCGTCTTCTCGAAGAAGCCGGACGGGTAGTACTCCACCACCAGGACGACTCGCGTCAGGGTGGGCGCCAGCTCATGGAAACTGACCGCGCCGCGGGTGGTGCCCTTGGCTCCTTCAGAGGTCCACACGATGCGGTCGTCAGGAATCTGCTCCTGGACAGTCGCCTTGAAGCTGCGCGACGAAGGGCCGACTTTGACCTTCCAGTCGCTCCCGACCTCATCGGCCTTCGAGACGTCGCGAACACCCTTGGCAAAGCTGCTGAACTTGTCGTACTGCGTCCAGTAGTCGTACGCATCCCGCAAAGGCACTCCCACATCGAGAACCTCGATGATGTTCATGACCTTGCCGCCACTGGCCTTCCGTTTCCCCTTCCCCTTCCCTCCACCGAAGACCCCTTTGGCCTTCTCCACGACGTTGTCCTTGACACCCTTGGCCTTCTCCGACACGAACGCCTTCACCGGCGAGTCGCCTTGGAGGATGCGGGAGCCGATCGCGGGAAGGGAGCCGCTCTCGGCCGCATCACTGAGCTGCCCGGTGACGTCCGTCAGTTTGTCGCCGGCCTTCTCGGCAAGATTCTCCACCTGCGCGGACAAGAACTTGGTCGCTTCTTCGCGAAGCCGGTCCATACCCGACGCCTGCTCCGCTGGTTGGTCTTGTTCCGTCTTGGTCATGGCGGCCTACCTCCGACGATCGGCGCGCTTGGACGCTGCCCGCTTCGATGACGTCGTCTTCCTGGCCGCGGACTTCTTGGCCGGAGCGGTCTTCTTCGCCGCCGTCTTCCTGCTGGGCGCGGTCTTCTTCGCCGGCGCAGTCTTCTTGGCCGCCCGAGACTTCTCGCTGCCTGCGGCAGCAGCCTTCTCACGTGCCGCTGATGCGGGTGCCTTGCGGGACCGATCCGCTCCCGAACCGCGGCGCCTCCGCGGCGTCGCTTCCGGTTCTTCTTCCTCTGGTTCTTCTTCCTCCTCTTCCTCGTATTCGCCTTCCGGCTCTTCCTCTTCCTCGGCCTGGTCGTCTTCGTACTCCGCCTCAGGCTCTTCCTCTTCCTCCGGCTCTTCCTCTTCTTCCTCTTCCTCGTACTCCGCGTCCTTGTCTTCCGGCGCGTGCTCCTCCTCGTCCCCCTCCCCCTCATCCGCCTTCTCCAAGAGTCGGGCGGTACGGTCGCTGAGGGTGCCGGCGAGCGTGCTCATGCCCTGGTCGGCGGCGGCGGTCATCGCCTTGCGGCCCGCCTCCAGCACTTCCCCGCGCAACTGCTTCTGCAACTCGGCGACCTGCGGAACCTCGCCCAACCTGCGCATCCCTTCGGCGGCAAGCTGACGAGGTTCGAGACCGAATCGCCGACCCGCCAGATACGTCGCAATGGACAGGGCCAACCGGCCCTTCTTGGTGCGGCCCAGCACATAGCCGCCCACTACAGCGGCCGCGAGAACCACCTTTTCCTTGTCATCCATGACTGCGTCACCTTCGATCGCTCGGGGCGCGGAACAGGCCCGTGCGACATGCAGCCGATCGAGCACCCGTTCCTCTTCTCGTTCGAACTCCTCCAAGCTCCTCCAAGCTGATGTCTCCGTCTTCGAGTTCCTGGTTCAGCAGAGCCAGACGGGCCTACAGCACTCCCCGGTCGTGCAGCTGCGTCCTGCGTTCGGCACACATCACTGCACGGGACGGGGCCGTTCGAGACGGACTCAACTCCGATCAGCACGTAAAGAGGTCCGCTCGCAGGCAATGCGCATGCTGCATTCCTGCGTGTGTGTTCTGGCGGAACGCCGTTTGCCGGGGCGTGGTGAGGCCCCCGTGAGTCAGTTGACGCTCTGGTGCGCCAGCAGTTCGCTGGCGATGGCGTCGTCTTGCTGCTCGTACTGAGAGAGGGCCAGACCAAGGCCAAAGAAGGTGGGGGCCCATTCGCCGATGTAGATTCCCCAGCGGTCGGCCCGGGCGATGTCGACGCCGGGTTCTATCTTCAAGGAGCCAGCCCAGGCGACGACGGTGAGGCCTATGGATGCCATGGCGGCCAGGTATGCGTGTTCGCTACGGATACCCATGTCATGCATCTTCTTGATGATCACGATGTGCTCCGTTCACTAGTCCTCTCGACGGACTACCCGGACCACCACGCCCTATTCGCGAAATTAGTCAGACATGCCCTATTGTGCGTAGATCATAGGCTGGCACTCTGCAAGTTCGTTGCGACGCCCTCACGCCCCGCCCTCTCTGGTCCGGAGCCATCTCGTCTCGAGTTCTCGTGCGGGGCGAGAGCTCAGGAGACCACTCAGCCCGCGTCTCCCAGAGGCCCTTCGGGGCATGGCCCGATACAGACGCGGAAGGCCTACAGGTCCGAGGCCGGAAGGTGGCCCAGTCTGAGATCAGCCGGGCTCTCAGTAACTCGCGCGCTCATTTTGCGCGGGATGGTTGACGGATCGAGGACGCAACGGTGCAGTCTGGTGGCACCGTCACCAGGGCCTTGCAGGCAGCGAGCCGGCGATCGTCAATGCGCGTGGTCCGGCATGAGTGTTGAGGCCTGCCGAGAGTGCGGGCCAAGGCCGTTCTGCACCCCTGCCGTTGGCCCCTACGCCGCGCTCCGTCACCGTGGATCAGGTTGCCGTTGAACGCCGCCTGCCCAGGGGTCCGACGCTCCCGGGGACCAGACTTCCGGTCCTCCTCCGTGCCACTCGATCACCGGCAGTTCGGCCACGTCGACCTCGTCCAGGCCCTCCCAGCCCGCCCGTTGCAGCAGCTCGGTCAGTGCACGCAGACTGCGGACCGTGCCTGCAGGCCTTCCATCCACCCACACCGGACGGCCGACACGTCGTGTGGGCGGGTAGACGATCACGGAACGCTCGCTCATGTCCAACACCTCACCCTCCGCCGCCATGCCCCGCGCTCGCAGCAGGCGACGCCACGGGCCGGTGCCCGGGACGCGGAGAGACGTCGCGGCGGGCGGTGGGCTCGCCGGCGGAGTCGTGGTGGAAGACGGGCGCTGCGATGGCTGAGGACTTGGGAGATGCGGCGGCCGCCCGGCGTCCGGGTCCGGACCTCATGGCCGCGGGGTGGGCGGCGGATGCGACGGCTGTCTCGGCCAGGTAGGAGCGGGCGGTGTCGAGGGCGTCAGCGATCTCGCGGGTTCCGGTGGACACGCACAGGGTGTAGGCGAGGTCGCGCAGGCGCTGGCTCGGGGGCGTTCCGCCGGGCGTTTCCTCGGCGAGGAGCGACTCATATTCCGCGACGAGCCGGCGCACAGCGGCGGGGAGGGGCATCAGCATCGGTGCAACTCCTTGGGGCTGAGGCTTCTGGCCTTACGTGAACTGTCATGACAGCGTGTGCGGAACGTGAGGAAGCGGGTCGCGGCGCGCGAGACGTACCTGGTTGCGCCACTCCTGTACCCGGCGGGGCACCCGCACGGCCCACATCCGGTCGCGGAAGTGCCGTTTCACCTCGCCGGTGATGGTCGGTACCGCGTAGGCCTCGAAGGCCCCCCGGCTGGGGTCGAACCGGTCGATGGCCTTGACCAGCCCGAGGGCCGCCACCTGGCGCAGATCTTCGATGTCTTCGCCGCGGTCGCGGAAGCGGCCCGCGATCCGGTGCGCCATGGGCAGCCACAGGGCCACCAGCTTCTCGCGCACGGCGTCCCGTTCCGGCCCCTCGCCTAGGTCCACCAGCCGTGTGAAGAGCGCAGCAGCGTCGGCAGGAGCATCGTCATGGGTGCGGCGCACGGCGGCAGGAGAGGCTGCGGGGGTACCGCCGCCGCGCGAAGGGCCTGCGGTGACCTCAGTGAGCATGGGGGATCGCTCCTGAAAGCCGGGTTCAGGCGGGGCCGGGACCAGGTACCGAGCACGGCCTGAACAGTGCCTGTCATGGATCGCCGCGCGAGAGAGCTGCCTGACCACCGAAGGAACCGCAGCGGGCAGGAGGATTCGAAATCCCCGCAGGGCGTGCGCCTTCGGTCCGAAGCACGAATTCCCGTGTTCCCCCCGGCCGCAACCGTAAACGGCACCTGCCCCTTCCGCGCGGCAAATGACGACCTGGGTTTCTCCCCGGCCTGAAGGCCGGGGTATCCACGGAGGAGTTCCGATGAGCCGGGGTACTCGGCGCGCATGGCGAAATTCAGTCTTTCAGGTCGAAAAGAACAAAACGGTGTCGACGACGTGCCGACGCCCGAGGAGGCCGGACCCGGGCCCGAGGTGGAGGAGCGGGCGCCGGACACGCCGACGCAGCTGCCAAGGCGGGCGTGGCGGAAGGTGTTCACCGGGAGCCTGCGGGAGTTCAAGAAGGACGAGCTGGCCGACCGGGCGGCGGCGCTGACGTACTACGGGGTGCTCGCGCTGTTCCCGGCCCTGCTGGTCCTGGTTTCCCTGCTGGGCATCACCGGAAAGTCGACTGCGGACAAGGTGCTGGACAATCTCAAGCAGCTCACTCCCGGCTCGGCCCGTGACATCCTCACCGGCGCGGTGGAGCAGCTGCAGGGCAACACTGGCCTCGGCTCACTCGTGGCGATCATCGCCCTGGTGGTGGCGGTGTGGTCCGCCTCGGGCTATGTAGCAGCGTTCATCCGTGCCGCCAATGCCATCTACGACATGCCGGAGGGCCGGCCGGTGTGGAAGATCCTGCCGGTGCGTGTCGGTGTGACGGTCGTCCTGATGATTTTGGCGGTGGTCAGTGCGCTGATCGTGGTCTTCACCGGCGGCATCGCCCGCCAGGTGGGCACGGCGCTGGGGGTCGGGGACACAGCGCTGACGGTGTGGTCGATCGCCAAGTGGCCGGTCCTGGTCGTGCTGGTCACGGTGATGATCGCGATCCTGTACTGGGCGTGCCCGAACGCGAAGGTGAAGGGCTTCAAGTGGATCACTCCGGGCAGTTTCCTGGCTCTGGTGATCTGGATGATCGCCTCCGCCGGATTCGCGTTCTACGTGGCCAACTTCGCCTCGTACAACAAAACCTACGGCACGATGGCCGGCGTCATCGTCTTCCTGGTGTGGCTGTGGATCAGCAACCTGGCCATCCTCCTCGGCCTGGAGTTCGACGCCGAGGCGGTACGCCAGCGAGCCATCGCCGGGGGGCTCCCGCCCGAGACCGAGCCCTACACCCAGCCCCGCGACACCCGGAAATGGGACGAGGAAGACCTACGCCGCCTCGACGAAGGTGAAGAATGACCACCAGTGCTGGGCGGGTATATATCGGATCGTCAGGGACATCCGCAGCTCATGAGACTGATAGCGGAGTTGGGTGAAGCGGATCGGCATCTGACGCAGCGGGCCGCCTCCCGCATTCCACCTGCCATCGGCCGGCTGCTGTCGGCGGTCGAGGAGGCGGCGGAGAGCAGCAAGCTGTGGTGCGGCGCGGCGGCAGTGATGAGCGCGTTCGGCGGACGGCGCGGGCGAACGGCCGCAGTCTCGGGGCTTGCGGCGCTCGCCCTGGCGCAGTTGGTGTCCGACGGCATGGGCAAACAGCTGGTCGACCGGCCCCGGCCGCCCAAGGAGTGGATTGAGCACGATGAGGTGGAGGACCGGCCCGACTCCTCTTCCTTCCCCTCGGGCCACACCGCGGCCGCCGTGGCCTTCACCGCCACCGTTGCCCCCACGTGGCCGCTGGCCGGTGCCCTCTGCTCGGTGCCGACTGCGCTGCTGGCTATCGAGCGGGTGCAGTCGGGTGCCCACTACCCCACGGATGTCGCCGCGGGCGCCCTGATCGGCCTGGGCAGCGCCTGGCTCACCCGGCATCTCCCGCTTCTGCTGCGGCAGTGGCTGTAGCAGCCACGTACCACCCCGCAGCGCATCCCCTGTTCGCAGCAGATCGTTTTTCTCCTGAACTCGACGGTTCGGGGTACTCGCGCACCCATTGGACGGCCGGGACCCAGTGAGCACGGTCCGGCCGACAGGAACGAAAGAGAGCGGGAGGTCATCGCGTGTCGAGTACACAACCGCAAGACACCGGCTCGGGCCGGTTTACGAACGGCGTGGGGCACGAGCCGGTGGGCGAGCTGGTGCAGCAGGCCTCGCAGCAGCTGACCGAACTGGTGCGCGGCGAGATGAAGCTGGCGCAGGCGGAGATGCAGGAGAAGGGCAAGCGTTACGGCAAGAGCGGGGGGCTGTTCGGCGGTGCCTCGCTGGCCGGCTTCCTGATGCTGCAGGCACTGGTGGCCACCGTCATCGCAGCCCTGGCCCTGCTGCTGCCGGTGTGGGCCGCGGCTCTCATCGTCACCGCCGTTCTCGGTGTGATAGCCGCCGTCCTGGCCTTGAGCGGGAAGAAGCAGATCGGCAAGGCCGCCCCGCCGACACCCCAGAGCACGATCGAGAACGTCAAGGCCGACGTGGCCGAGATCAAGAGGAGCGCACACCGATGACCCACACGCCCGCCGACCAGCCGAGCGCCCCCAACCCCGAACAGCTCCGCGAACAGATCGAGCAGACCCGCCACGACCTCGGGCAGACCGTCCAGGCCCTCGCGGACAAAACCGACGTCAAGGCCCGCACCCAGCACAAGGCCGGCGAGCTCAAAGAGCAGGCCGTCGTCAAGGCCGACGAGCTCAAGGCTCAAACCGCGAAGGCCACCTCCCAGGTTCAGGACAAGCTGCCCGACCCGGTCAAGGACAAAGCCGCCCAGGCGGCCGGGCAGGTCCGCGCGACGGCAGCCCAGGCCGGACGGATGTGGGAGAAGAAGGCACCCGCACCTCTGCGGCAGAAGGCGGCCCAGTCTGCGCAGCTGGCACGGGGCCACCGCACCGTGCTGCTGGTCGCCGCCGCGGGCGTCACCGTGCTGTGGCTGACCAGCCACCGCCGCAAGAAGGGCTGAGCATCCCAGCCCGCTCCCCTGCTCCGCAGGAGTCCGTTTCCTCCCCGGCCTGAAGGCCGGGGTATCCACGGAGGAGTTCCAATGAAGGCCTCGAAGATCGCCTACAAACCGGTCGGGCTCGCCCTGGCGGAGCCGTCAGCGGCATGATCGCCGGGGCCGCCTTCAAACAGGCGTGGAAGGTGCTCAGCCACGACAAAGACGCCCCCGACGCCACCGACGAGGACCGCGCCTGGAGTGAGGTGCTCCTGGCCGCCACCCTCCAGGGCGCCATCTTCGCGGCGGTCAAAGCCGCCGTCGACCGTGCCGGCGCCGCCACCACGCGCAGCCTGACCGGAACCTGGCCAGGCTGACAAGGCAACGTGGGGGGACGGCGGGACGCGGAGTCCCGGCCCCCACGCCAGCCCCTACTTACGACACGACGCCGTCTTCCCGACCGGCAGCAGGAAGGGAGAGGCCTCCCAGCGGACCGGCATCAGAACCGATCACACTGTGGGACCCGGATGCCCCAGCAGTACGCCCCGCCCCACGCAAGGAGAGCCACCACACAAGCCGCAAAGAACAAGAGGTCCCGCAATGGCGAAGACAGCGAAGCAGCCCCCACAGGGGCCAGGGCCGCGCAAATCCGAGGGAGAGCGTCAGCTGCGCTGGGGCCCGTCCGTGAACGACGAGTCACAACAGCCCAACCCCAGCGCCCACCGCTCCTTCCACCCCGACACATACGCCCCGGAGCCCGACGAGCCCCGCAAGGCGCCTACGAAGGAAGAGAAAGAAGCATCGGGAGCGGGCACGCCCTCAGACAGCCTGACCGCGCGTGCCGAAGACCGGGGAAAGTCCCAGGGCATGCACGACACCGGGCACCACGGATCGTCCCGCCGCCCCAGCGGCAAAAAGGATGCCACCGCCTACACCGGCGTCAACCCTGATGATTCATCTGCCGGGGACGGAAGCCGCTGAGGGGATGTGAACGCCCGCCAGCTGAGCCGTCAACTACCAGCAGGGGCAGTGACATCAGGTCGGCCGTGGGGGCAGTTCCCGCCCGCAGTCGCCTTGGGAACGCGCATCCGGCACAGCAGAGCGCGGGTGAGGCGAGTATCCAGCGTGGTGCGCCAGGTGACGTCGGGATACTGGGACCGCAGATGTGACAGTGCCCTGGTGCCCAGACCGCAGTCGCGGAACGGTTCGTCCAGGACGACGTCGGTGATCACGCCCTCGGCGCACGTGTCGCACGCTCGATAGGTCACCCGTCCGATCACCCTGCGGATGTGCACCAGCAGGAGACACTCCTCACCCGCACCCTCCGGAGACGAAGACAGCAGCAGGTCGACACCGCGGTAGGCCAGCAGCCTGCGATGCCACCGGCCCCGACGCCGTCCGGTGCGCCGGTGCCTCCCCTCGGCCGGCCGTGGTGCGGGGCTTGCCCAAAGCCCGGTTCGAACAAGGGCGTCGCTCCTGGCATACGTCTGATTTGCCTGCATAGCCATCGCGAGTGCCCCCTCACCACCGACGCATGTCACCCCGCCGTAGAACATCACTTCACGCGGGCATGACACCCGGAACGGGAGAGCGAGAGACACCCCGCCATTCGCATGGACTGTCCGAATGCGGGTAGCCGCGGCGTCTCCCAGATGCACGTCTCCCGCCTCCTCAACCGCACCCTCACCAAAACTCCGCGAGGGCATGCTCACCACCCGCTGAACCCAGCTCTCCGCACGGAACGGCGGCGATGGTGGCGACCAAGAGCCGACCTTCCCCAGGTCGCAAGGGCCGCCGAGGGCGCTCTCCGCGGCCCTCGGCGCTGAATACTGCTTGGGCGCTTCTGGTCAACGCCCGCAAAGCTCCCTGTAGGCCCGATCAGCCCTTCCACCGAGCCGCGCCCGAACGTCACTGGCATGTTCACCGGCCGCCCCAACATCAACCCGGCCCTCGGTATCTTGTTCCGCAGGATGCTTCAACGCCTCTCGCTTGTCTGAGCACCGCACCCGTGCGAACCCCGGCCGGGGCCGCTGGACAGCTGCGGGTTTCAGGCGGCGCTGAACTGATGCGCGCGGCCGTCGCGCCACTCCACCCACTGAGGGTCGTCCAGGACAGCCTCGGGATCGGCGACGCCGGCGGCTTCGAGGAAGACGACGAGATCGAGGTCGCTGTACGCGGTGCCCAGGATCTCGTCGCGTCCGTGGCGGTGCACGCTCACTCTCCGACCGCCCGTACGCGAGGGCCGGTGCACGACGATCGGCGCGCGGCTCACGCCTCCAGCCTGCCCCCGTCCCGTTCACGCGGCGAGTCGGCCCCGGCGCTCCGACGGGCCGGGCCGGCGAAGCTGACTGCGAGGTACTGGGTCGCTGGACCGCTGTGTCCGCCGGGTCAGGGTTTGAGGGCTTGGGCGAGGGTGGGGCAGCAGGTGATGATCGTGTCGAGGCCGACGATTTCGACGACCCGTCGGACCGGCTGGCTCAGGGCCGCCATCCGCATCCAGCCGCCCGCCGCGTCGGCATCGCGATGGGCGGCGGCCAGGACACTGATGGCGCTGGAGTCCATGAAGGTGACTGCGCTGAGATCGAGCACGGTCAGCGGCGCGCTGTCTTCCTCTACGCGAAGGGCCTGGCGCAGTGCACCGGCGTTGTCGGCGTCGAGTTCGCCGGCCAGGGCCAGAACGCGGATGCCGTCGGTGATGGTCTGAGTGATCGACAGCCGGGCGGGCTGCTCGGCTGGGTGGTGAATGTCTGCCACGTGCTCTTCAGCAATCCTCGTCGTGCCAGGTCGTCGCCTTCGAGCTGAAGGCCTGTCAAGGTCGGCATCCTACGGGCGCCGCGTCTGTGTGGCTGTGCCACAGGTAACGTCCCGGGCGTGCGTGGGCGGCGCCGTGAGGGGTACCTGGCGGGGACATGGAAGCAGGCGGGAATGGATCAATCACCTGAGGACACCGATGGCGGCCAGTTGGGCGCTTGGTCGGTGATGGAGGCCTCGCTCGCGCTGGACAGCGACGGCTCCCGTATTGCGCAGGCCCGCCACCTCGCGGCCGTCTTCCTCGCCAGGGTGCGGGACGCGCGTGGCATTCCGGTGGTGACGGCCACGGTGGAGATCGTCCAGCTGATCGTCAGTGAACTGGTCACCAACGCCCGCAAGTACGCCCCCGGTCCGGCTCTATTGCATCTGCGGGTCCATGGCAGCGTGCTGCAGGTCGAGCTGTGGGACAGCAGCCCTGTGCTGCCGGCCGCCAAGGCCCCGGACCCCGCCCGCATCGGCTAGCACGGCCTGGAGATCGTCACCGCTCTTGCCCAGTCCGTCACCGTCGAGTCGACATCGGTCGGCAAGCGCGTCATCGCCCACGTCGTCCTCGGCACAGGCACCGCCGTGGGCGCCGGATAGCCGGACCAGGCTCCGCTGTCGCTGCTCAGATGACGAGCGCACATCGCCGGACCGTAGCGGCGTCCACATCCCCGCCCCTGACGTGCTCCCTGGCCTAAAGTCCAGGGATTCCGGCCTGGGCCGTCTGACCCTTCCGGGGGCTTCCTGCTTCAACGCGCTGTGCGGGCACGTGTGCCCCTCTTACCGGCACTCCGCAGGCGTCTCGCGTCTCCACCCGTCCGGCGGCGACGATTCGGCGTCCTTCGAACAGGACGTTACGTGCTGCATTGTGGTCACGGCCGTGGACGGCATGGCACTCGCCACACGTCCACTCCCGGACGTGCAGGGGCTTGCGGCCGTCCCGGAATCCGCAGGCCGAGCAGACTTGAGAGGACGGGAAGGCCCGGTCCACCTCGGCGAAGGTACGGCCGTGCTTGACCGCCTTGTACTCCAGCATGCCGACGAACGCGGACCATCCCGCGTCGTACACGGCCTTGGCGAGCCGGGTGCACCCAAGGCCGGACGCGTCGGTGTCAGCGATTCATTGCTGCGCTTGAGATGACCGCCACCCGCTCTGCCGTCCGCGCTGATCGTCTGGCCTCGTTTCAGGGACAAACATAGGGGAACTCACCCAAATGAGAATATATGGCGCGTCTGTGAGGGGGTTCGGCCCCATGTCGACAGGGACACTTCTGGCAATCGTCATTCCCGTCGTGGTGGTGATCGCCTTGGCGGCCGTCGTGGTTTCGCTCATGCGCCGCCGGAAGCTGCGTGAGCGCTTCGGCCCCGAGTACGCACGCACGATGGAGGACGCGGACAGCCGCACGGCCGGCGAGCGTGAGCTCAGGGCCCGCGAGAAGCGGCATGACGCGCTGGACATCAAGCCGCTGGACAGCGGTGTCAGGGATCGGTACACGCGGGACTGGACCAGCGTGCAGGACGAGTTCGTGGACCGCCCGGAGGACGCCGTGCACGACGCGGACCGCTTGGTGACCTCCCTGATGCACGAGCGCGGCTACCCCACCCAGGACTTCGAGCAACAGCTCAAGGACCTCTCGGTCGAGCACGGCCGCACGCTCGAGCACTATCGGGCCGCCCACGACGTCGACGTGCTCAGCACCCGCCACGAGGCGACCACGGAACAGCTGCGGGGAGCCATGGTGCACTACCGCTCCCTGTTCGACGAGCTGCTCACCGACGGCGGCCAGTCCCGCCGCGCTCCGGCTTGAACGGCGCAGCCAACGGGCCGGAGCCCCGGCGTCCGGGAACGGAGGAGACATGCAACGCGAAGACAGATCAGGTACCGCCACCGCGAGCGGCCTGTCCACCGACGACCTCGCCCAGCCCCGCGACCGGTCCACGCAAGAAGGCGCAACCGGCACCCAGGAGCAGGCCGATGTCCCCACTTTCCCCGGCGAGAGCACGGACACGCCGAGCAAACCCGTTGAAGACGAGACCGCGGAGGCCGACGTCAACACGCAGAGCTCGGGCCGGGGCGCCCAAGCCGAGGAGGACGTCCCGCAGCTCCTCAGCGCAGAGGACGAGGAAGGGTTCCGCACCCGCTGGCAGGAAGTGCAGAACAGGTTCGTCGACGACCCGCGCGACGCCGTGCACACCGCCGACGCCCTCGTCGCCGATGTGATGCAGAGGCTGGCCGCCACCTTCGCCGACCACAAGCAGGAACTGGAAGGGCAGTGGAACCGAGGCGAACGGGCGAACACCGAAGACCTGCGCCTGGCACTGCAGCACTACCGTTCGTTCTTCAACCGCCTGCTGGTCACCTGACACAACGCCGCGACGCAGCTGGGTTCCTGGCTCGCCGCGCTGCGCGGGCACAGGTTCGGGCAGCGGTCGGCCCGGTGCACTTCGTCCGGTGTTCCAGGGTGCTCAGTGGGTCGCTGGACCGGCTGGCTGGGCAGTGCGGCGCTGGGCCCGGATGGCTTCCTCCAGGGCGATGCGGATACCAAGGTTGAGTTCGCCGCAGGACGCCCAGGCGGTGAGGAGTCCGGCGATGCGGAGCAGCGTGATGTTGGTGCGCTGGGAGACTTCCGTCAGCACGGTCCGCGCCTGGTCGGCGGGGAGGCGTCCGAGTGCCATCACGATGCCCACTGCCTGGTCTCTCACCGTGTTCGCGCCGGGGTTTTGCGGCGTGCTCGGTCGCTCTTGCAGCGCCCCCACCTCATGTGCGGTGGCAGCGGTGCGCGGGGTGGTCGTGGTGGCCGGCTGCTCGGAGTCCGGGTCACCCTTTCGGTCGTGGCCGGAGGCCAACAGCTCCCGCATCCGACTTGCCTCCTCGTTGATCTGGACCGATCGCCGGGCTCCTGCCGTGCGCGAAACGGATCGCCCGGGCATGGCAAGAACGGGTTGTCAGGGTTCGCCATGTGGGGATCTGCCTGGCCGGAGGAAATCGCAGCATGCGGGGTGATCCCCTGCTCGACGTGCGCCTCCGGTCCGAAGCACTAGTTCGCGCATGCCCCGCCGTCACGTCAGCAAACATCGCCCCCCAAAGGGCCCCAGCGTCTCTGGGCTTCGCCGGCGGGCTCGGGATCTAAGGCCAAGCTCGTGCAACACGCTGAACTGACAGAGAAGTTGCTCGTGCTTCGTCAGGGGCGGCAATGCCGCCGATCGGCCGGTTCGGGCCCCCTGCGATTCTCCTGAACCGCCGATGTGTGTGAGGAACTGCCGACAGGCGTTGCCGTTGCGTCGCGCCACCGCGGCCTTGGTCGTCGATGAGACCGGTGATACGAAGACCCGGGCCTGCCTCAGCCGGCAGCAGGCCACCCGGTAGGGGTGGATGGCATCCGCCCCCGCCTGATAAGCGTTGCTCCGCAGCGTCGGCAGCGGCCAGGACGCCCAGGGTCGCCAGGACGACCACGACTACCAGGAGCACAAGGACCACGGAGGCGGGCGTGGGGTAGTTCCACAGGACGAGGGCCAGGGCACCGGCCGCGATGACGACGCCCGTGGTCAGGGACCTGTGCATGCGCAGCCACTGTCCGACGGCACCTGGCTTCAGTCCCGTCCGGGCGAGGGCGTGCCCAGCAGTGCGGGTGCTTCGGGCGGCTGCTGTGCGCACGGCGGCGGCACCACGGCCGTGTCCGTACAGATACCCGGCGATCACGGTGAGCAGTGCGGTGAGGAGCACGGTGAAAATGGTTTGCCGGAGGAACCTCACCAGGGTGTCGTAGAGGGCTGCTGCTGCGTCCTGCGACTGGGCTGGCGGAGGCACCGCGTCCAGACAGATCTGGCGGATCACGGCGACTGCGATGAGCAGCACGCACATCATGGCGCCGATGCCGATGCCTGCAGCCATCAGCGCAACCCGGTGTGAGGGTGCCGCCCATATGCCCAGCCCGGCGAGCACAACCACCGCCCAGGGCAACCACGGGGCGACGACGCTGAGCCAGCGGGCAGCATCACGGGCCTCACTCAGATGGTCGTTGTGCACCAGCACGATCGACTTGTGGGCCCCGGGAATGTCCTCCGCCCCGACAAGGGGCACACCGATCAGCTGCTTCTGAAGTTCCTCGATGACAGCGCCGACGTTCAGCGTGATGGTGTCGCCCTTGACCTCGAGCGCTCCGCCTGCCTCCCCGGTGAGAACGTTCGACGCGGCGGTGTGCGCGCCGCGGTTGATGCTGTCCCACGCCTCGGCAAAAGCATCGCTCGTCACCACTCTGGCGACCGTGTAGCGCACGCCGGCCCTCAGCCCGCCCTTGAGCTCTTCATCCAGCGACCTGGCCGCGTCGACAAGGAAGCGGGGTGCATCCTGGTCGGCCAGAGTGTCGGCGAGCGTTTCGGTGACCTTGCGAACGTCAATCTTGTGGACCAGACCATCAGTGGCACGCTCGATGATCAGGTCCTGGACGGCGGGGTCTCTGGCGAGCGGTGCGACCGTCTGCTCATAACGATCTATGTCGGTGACCTCGGAATTTACCCAGGTGGCGACGACGCTGATGGGCGCCATCAGAACAGCCAGGAGGAGGAGCAGGGACGCTCCGCAAAGGCGCAGGCGACGGCTTCGCATCCCATGAGGGCGCCGCAGCCACTCGTCCTCCGCTCGTTCGACATGGCCCGAAGGGCGGTTCAGCTTGTGCCTGCCGTGCTCTGGCGGGCCGGGGGCGGCGGACGAGTCCACGGCGAACTCCCTCCGCGCGCAGTCCTCGGCGCACCACGGCGGTATGCGCCCTGAGGGGCGGATACCGCAGGACCGGCCAGCCCCTGTACCTCCATCGTCGTTCATCGGCAACAAGCACGCAGCCTGCCCAGCAGCTCCCGTACGTTCGCCCCCTGGTCATGACCTGGCTGCCGAACGCTGCCCCGTGGCACTAGCGCCCGGCGCCCGGCCCTTCGAACCGCAGGCGCCAGGCAGGACAGCGACGGCCCGGACACGGCTCGGAGGCACTGCCTCGGTCGCCCCCCGGCTGAAGAGCCCAGACCGGGGCACTCGGTCTCTGCGGCATCAAGAGGCGCCGCTCCCCCGAGGAAAAGAGAAACCCGTGTACATAGGCCTGGGTACCGTCGTCCTCATCATCGTCATCATCGCTGTCGTCATGCTGCTGCGCCGTCGCTGACCCACGCTCGGTGCAGTCCGCGCTGCGCATCCATCTGCCGCCGGCCTGACAGGCCCCCGGAGACGTCAGTGGCGATCGGCACACTGAGCGCCTGGGCACGGGCCCCCCTACGGTCGAGCTGCTCGCCGCCGTGGCGGTGCTGTTGGGCGTCGTCACCCACGTCCGCGGCGCGGCTGCGGCATCCGTCGACGCAGGGCAGCCTGCGCATAGAGCGGTTGACAACCTCAGCGGGGGCACTCGCTCACCACAAGAGGTTGCCAGAACGCGGAGGAACACCATGAGCGCTCCCCTACGAAGCTCCAGCGGAGGTCCTGGGCGGCAGAAACTCCTCGGCATCTATCTCAATGATCATCTGGCGGGTGCGACGGCCGGTGCCGGGCTGGTGCACCGCATGGTCCAGGAGCACGGCGATTCGCCCTGCGGCCAGGAACTGCGGGCCCTGGAGACGGATGTCTTGCAGGACCGGCGGGCCCTGGTGCGGCTGATGAGAGACCTACATGCTCCCGCGAGACACTACAAGGTCTACGGAGCATGGCTGGGCGAGAAGCTCGGACGGGTGAAGCCCAACGGCCGCCTACTGCGCCGCTCCGGCCTCACACTTCTGATCGAACTCGAAGCCATGCGCATGGGCGTGACTGGCAAGGCGCTGCTGTGGCGCTCCCTGCTCGCCGCCTCCCCCGGCGACCCGCGCCTCGACTCCGGCCGGCTGGAAGAACTGCTGCAACGGGCGGAACGGCAACTCGAGGCGGTGGATTCCCTGCACGCCAAGGCCGCCTCCGCACAGCTCACCCCGACAGGTCCACCGTCATCGGCACGGGAAGCCGTTGCACAAGGCACACCCCAGCGGGATCAGGACTGAGCAGGCGGGTGTTCCCCCGGGTGCCATGCGCCGCAGAGGTCGACCGCTGGCGCCACGGCGGCAGACCCAGTACGCATCGGATCAGCGAGGCGCTTCCGCGTCATTGAGGGTCGTCCAGGACAGCCTCGGGATCGGCGATGCCGGCGGCTTCGAGGAAGACGACGAGATCGAGGTCGCTGTACGCGGTGCCCAGGATCTCGTCGCGTCCGTGGCGGTGCACGCTCACTCTCCGACCGCCCGTACGCGAGGGCCGGTGCACGACGATCGGCGCGCGGCTCACGCCTCCAGCCTGCCCCCGTCCCGTTCACGCGGCGAGTCGGCCCCGGCGCTCCGACGGGCCGGGCCGGCGAAGCTGACTGCGAGGTACTGGGTCGCTGGACCGCTGTGTCCGCCGGGTCAGGGTTTGAGGGCTTGGGCGAGGGTGGGGCAGCAGGTGATGATCGTGTCGAGGCCGACGATTTCGACGACCCGTCGGACCGGCTGGCTCAGGGCCGCCATCCGCATCCAGCCGCCCGCCGCGTCGGCATCGCGATGGGCGGCGGCCAGGACGACGGCAGCCACTGCGCCCTCTCCGAAGACCAGCAGATCCCTCACCCCGGTGGCGAGCCTGACCCGCAACCGCCACCAAGCCATGCCTACGCCCATGCGACCGCGATCCTGCGTCTCCTGAAGATCCTCCACATCTGCCTCGGCATCACACTGCTGTCCGGTTGTCGAAGGATGCCCAGCTCAGGAGGGACGCCCTCGACACCCTCTCAGGTACCCTCCTGCGCCGCGGCCCGTGCGGCCAATGAAGCGGGCGCATCACGGGTGCCTGCTCAAGGCAGGAGAAGTACGGGCCGGCGGTCCTGGTCAAGTGCCCGACCGGGAGCAGCGGGATGGGCAATGCTCGTCGGTCTCGGCACCGTCGTCTGGGGCACAGGGAGCGTTGATGGGCCGTCCAGGCGGCGGACTGCCCCGAACGGTGGCGCCACCGTTGGTGCAGCATTGCGATCATGAAATCGTCATGAGCCACTCATTGCATGATCAGACATGCGATACGTGCGCTCTGCGCCGCCACCCTCGTGGCCGCTCCCCTCGCCCTGACCGCAACGCCTGCACAAGCCCTGACGTCCTGTACGGTCAACGGCCGCCCCGTGTCCGGTACGACCGTCAGCGGTACTGCCGGCTCCGACTACATCAGCTGCGGCGCCCTCACCTTGGGCGACAGCGTCAACGGCCTGGGCGGCAGCGACTACATCGTCATCAACGGCATCGTTGCCGGCACCGTCGACGGCGGAGCCGGTGGCGACTCCATCACGGCCAACGCCGGTACCACGGCGACCGGCAAGATCCTCGGCGGAGCCGACGGCGACTTCATCTCCGTCGGCCCGAACGCCGGCACCGTCGACGGCGGACTCGGGTCGGACTACTGCCGCGTCGCTTCCGGTAACCCTCCTATCAACTGCTGACCAGCAGGGGCTCGTTAAGCCGGCCAACTGCGACGCTCAGAGCGGCCAGCAAGCGTGCCACAACACGCGGCGGCCACCCGGCCCGCTGGGTAGCCCTCCGCTGGGTAGCCCTCCGCTGGCCCCCCGCCTGGTGCCTCAACTGCCCCTGCACAGAGCGGCGGTGAACCGCTCCCGTACCGCCCGCTTCCCAGCAGCGAACCTTCGGAAGGGACCGCGCCAGCGGGTCCTCCGGAGTCTTCGGCCGGTGTCCCGGTGGCACGCGTCCGGGGGCAACAGTGCCCCAGCTCCGGGAGCGGACCGTACGGACGACAACCGCAGCCCCAAGGTCCCGCCGGGAAAGCGTGCGATCGGGGGTTACTGCCGACGCCGCCGGGCTATTCGTCGTCCTCGGCCAGGAGGGTGGTGAGTTGGTCGGCGGGCCCAGTCCGGGAGGGTGACCGCGGTGGGGACGGGCTGGTCTGCGCCGCGGCGTCGGCCCTCCTCATCGTGGACGGATTCGATGACCCACCGCAGGAAGCCGGGGCCTGAACGATCGCATCCGCGAGCTGCTCGGGCCCGGCGTAGGCGGCGGTGACAGCGTGGGGCAGCTGATTGTTGGTGGCGGCGTGGTCGATGGCGGCCCGGTAATCGCGCGTGGCCTGGAAAGAACGTGTCCTCCATGAGCAATTGAATCAGGGACACTTGAAGGTGGCCGGCGCTCTGGGAAACGTGTGTCAGGCGGAGGCGAAAGCCTCCTCGGGGACGTCGTCGAGGACGAATCCGTTGTCGAGCCGGACGCGGACCGTGACGCGGAGCATCTGTCGCTGGTAGGCGACCCACTGATCTTCCAAGGCCCCTACCTGCTCCTCCAGTTGCTTTCTGCTCGCCGACGGCATCTGGTGGCCGAAGTCGTCGAGGAGCGACTTGAGGCGCAGGTACTCACGGACCTCGTGGCTCTGCTGCCGGTGATGCTCGTCCACACGCTCGACGGTGCCCTCGATGCCTGCTGCCAGGGCCAGAGAGGCGGCGAAGGCACCCGTCTCCTGCGGGGACTCCCCATCCGGGGTCACCGACCCGGCCAACCGGAGATCCGTCGCCAGTCGCACCCGTTGGCCCACGTTCAGCGTCATCGATCCTTCGTCTTCCTCGTCGGTCACCGGAGATCCGGTAGACGTGGCGTCGCAAGGCGTACCGGAGAGAACAGGATCATCCCACCCTCACCTTCGGTCCCGACACGATCGAAGCCCTCGCCGACCCTCGCCTGCGTAACAGCCGCCCGACGGGCGAACAGGAGCCCGAAGACGGTGTTGGACGGTGGCGAGAACAGCTTGGAGAACGTCGAAGGTGAAACGGAGCGGGTGTCGGCGCGGGCGGCGAGGGTGCTGCGGTTCAGCGAGCAGCGCAATGCGCGGGCTGGGACAAGCCAATGCTGGCGCAGGCGGAGGTGGAGACCGTCCAAAGAGAAACGGGGGCCTCCACCTCACAGGTATCCACTGCCTCATGAAGAAAGACAGTTCACTACATGACCAGAAGTGCCACGGTTCCCGCGGCGGCTACCGCGGAGAGAATCACACACAGGCGCATCGTCTTGGCCCAACTCTGCAGCGCGTCCATAACGACTTTGCCGATCTCCTTGTACACTTCCACCTCCCTCCTGGACCGAGAGACGTATGCCTTCTCTTTGTAAAGACCAGACATCTCTCTCGGTAATTTTTGCATGACGAAAGGAGGCGTGCCAAGGGGGTCTTTGTCTGGCGCAATAGGAAACGGGCCTGCACTGAATGGATTATTCAGTGCAAACCCGCCCAAATCCTTTACGGTAGCCGCCGCAAAGGGGATGCCCCTGTCTGTCAACAAGGGGCGTGGATACCTTCTACTCCAGTATCGGCACCGTAGGGCCATCTGCCAAGTGGCAGATGGCTTCTTTCTGTCAGCCGCCATGCTCAGCGCCATGCACCAACGGCATAGTCGGCCGATGCCACATTGCCGTCCGCCATGCGGCTGGCACAGCATCAGGCAGCCACCTGGCATAAAGCGAACTGGCACCTGCTCACCCGTCAACCGTTGGACGCATTCCCTTGGCGGCCGCACGGTGCATACCCGCCCGCCGACCGGCCTCCGACCTGGGGACACACCCTTGTTTCGGCTCAGGCAGCTGCCCGCCTGTGACTGATGTAATCTTTGCCACGCGCATCGCTATATCCGGTGCGCCCCGCATGTCATGCCCACTTTTTCTGCTCCGGAGCTTCCTGATGGACAAGATTCCCAGCCCTCCCCTGACCTGGCTGAAGAGCAGCGCAAGCGGAGGGGGGAACTGCGTTGAGGTTGCAGCCAGTTCCGATGTTCTGCACGTGCGGGATTCGAAAGTCCCAGCAGGCTCCGTCCTGACCTTCCCCGACCATTCCTGGCAGGCATTCCTCAATGGACTGCGGTAAGCATCCGCATCGCGCGCCGGCCTGGTTTCCCGCTATTTTTCGACTCTCGGCACGTCTTCCACTCGGTCCCCGGCGCTGGTACTGGCGTGAACACCGTCCGGAGAAGGCACAGCCGAGCCGACGGGGCTTCCGTCCGACGCGGGCGGTGCCGTCCGGTGCGTCAGCCGCTCCGTGTTCGCTTCGATCAGTGCGACGGCGTCCGTGGCCGGTACCTTGATCTCCAGCTCGTAGAAATTCTCCAGATAGTGGGCGACGGAATCCTCGGAGACTGAATCCCGTCCCTCCACGATGATGGCGTCACTGTGTCGCGCCTGCGTCTCGAGATACAACGCCATGTCCTCGTCCGGTTCGGCGAACTCGAAGATCACGTACGAGGTTGTGAAATAGCGATACAGGCCCAGCTGGAACGGGACCACCCGAAGGGTGATCTTCGGGTGGTCGGCCAGTTCCTTCAGCCGGTTCAGCTGGCGCCGCATCACCGCCGGACGGCCCACCGTCCGCGCAAGCGCCGCCTCATCGATGATGAAGTGCATCTCCGGCCCGTCCGGCCGGAAGAGCCGCTCCTGCCGCTCCAGGCGCAGATCCGCCCGAGGCCCCGCCTGCTCGGGCGGCGAGGTCCACTGCAGAACCTCGCGCGCGTACTCCTCCGTCTGGAGCAGACCGGGCACCAGGTCGGGCTCAAAGTTCCGGATCACCGACGCGGCGTTCTCATACGCGATGGACACCACGAATGCCTGTGGTGCCATGTTCTTGTACGCATCCCACCACGGGCGTTCCTTCGCCGCCCGCGCCATCGACACCATCGTGTCGACCTGCGCCGCGTCCGTCACGTCGTACAGCGCCAGCAGAGCCCGGAGATCCGTGATCGAGATCCCCACCGTTCCCGACTCGATTCGGATGATCTTCGAATGCGACCATTCCAGCTGCTCGGCAACGGCTTTCTGCGTCAGGTGCTTCGACTCCCGTAAGCGCCGTAACTGCTCCCGCAGCCTGCGCCGTTGCAAAGCCGGATCATTCAGCGGCACACCCATCCTCCTGCCACAACGCCATCCGGCAGCACGCCATACCTACGCCTGCAACCTCGCACGCCGCGATACAGCCCACAGCCCAATACACAACAGCCACCTGGAGTTGAGCATCAGGCAGAAAGCCTTCCAGCACAAGCGATTCACCCCACGCCGAACCACTCTCCGCCACCAACTGGCCAACCTCCGTCACGAACGCATCCACACCCGCCACAAGCAATCAGTGCGCCATACCTGCTCCGCTGCAGAGGCTCCCTGCTCCAGCGATCTCCACACGGCCTCCGATAGGTGCCTGCATCGAAGCCGCCCCAGGACTCCGCGCAGTGAAGGACCACGAGGCACCGCCGACTGCGCCTACAAGTCCAGCCGCGGCCTTGCCAGTTGAGGCGGGCCGGCAGGCAGCGGTGCGATGTTCTCCCGCCGTACCAGCCTGCAACCCTGCTCGATCCGCTCCAGGTTCTTCCGCGATGGCGAACGGGCACTGTTCCTCATGCGGGCACAACCCCATTCGTCGGTATGTGAACGAGACGCATGCCGTGTTACCGACCATCCGGATCACGGTGACGTTCACCTGCATCCCCCGTCTATGCCGCGTAGGCGCGAAGTTGACGCACGCCACAGGTCTCGTCGTTGCGGCAACTGGCTGCAGGACCACACCCGCCGGGCAACGCCATCCCACCGGGCATCCGGCCATCACTCGAAAGTGAGTAACAGCCCGACATCAGCGCACGCCAGCCCCGTCCGCGCACCGGAGACGAAAAAAGACCCTGCCCCGCAGAACGGGACAGGGTCTTCGCAGAGCGCCGGGCAGGCCTTGCACCTGCATCTCCCCGCAGGAAGCGGGACGTCTTTCCTTGGACCACCAACGCATCACCAAACCGGCGCGGCTTCCGCCGGTCAGCTCAAGATCAATACTAGCAGGCACGGCGCATCAGTCTCGGTGTCCACTCCCGGACACGCCAGCACTGCTGCGCAGGCTTCGGGCCTGCGGTCCTGATTCCCGTTCCTGCGATTTCAGGCGGCGCCCCGTCGTTCGGGGGATGTCGACAGGCCGCTCCGCTCCTCACGGTCCCACGAGCGAGTCTGAGATCTGCGCATTCCCACAACACGGCGATCGATAGTCGCGGGTGGGATCCCGTCAACTCTGCATGCTCCGGTCCAGCAACGGCTCAGAGGTCTGTGACGGCCATCCGCGGGTCCACGTCGGAGATCATCAGTCGGCCCGGCCGCTGTGTGGCAGCGTCCGGGACGACCGCACGCACCACGGGCTGGTCGCCCTTCTCGATGGTCACCTTCGTGCCGTCGAACTTCGCCGACTTGGCGCGGACGACCGAACGCAGCTTGGCCGCGACGCGGTCGGCGGTCGCCTCGTCCTTGACCACGAGGCAGAGCGTCTCGATGTTCTTGGCGGCGGAGGCAGCCTGCTGGCCGAGGGCGGACAAGCGCACCGGCTTGGTGGAGGTGAGCGGATTGAAGTCGGCACGGTAGACGTCGCCCAGGCACTCGACTGCGCGCCGGTAGTCCTTCTTGTCGGCCAGCGAGGCGCCCTCCTTCGGGTTGACGGCCGCCATGGGGGTGTCGCCCGGGGCGGAGTAGGAGATCTCGTCCTGCGAGACCTGGAACGACACCCCCGTCCCACCGGGATGCGCCCAGGTCCGTCGTCGGCCGTGGCCTGGACGCGGCCAGGATCTGATCCCAAGTACCGTCCACAACCCACCTGATCAGGCGTTTGTGCGCCGTCTGGAAGGAGCCGAGCTCGTCCGGCAGGTCCCGCCACGGCGAACAGGTGCGGTACTGCCACGCGATGGCCTCTAGGGTGCGACGGTGGTCGGCCCAGCGCCGCCCCCGGATCGGCCGGCATCAGCGGCTTGATCCGCTCCCACATCGCATCAGTGACCACTAACCAGATGGACACGTCCAATCAACTGACCAGTTGACCAAAGAGACTTCCCAATGAGGAAGTCAAGCCGCCAGAGTGACTGATGGTGCCGGTTGATAGAACGCTCCGTCACGGATCATCGCCCAGAGAACGTTGGCCCGTCGGCGGGCCAGGGCGAGTACGGCTTGCTTGTGGCCCTTCCCCTCGTGGCGCTTGCGCTGGTAATAGGCCCTCGACGCGGGGCACGACTTGATGCTGGCCATGGAGGAGAGGTAGAAGGCCCGTAGGAGGCCGCGGTGGTAACGGTGGGGACGGCGCATGTTGCCGCTGACGCGTCCAGAGTCCCGTGGGACCGGGGCCAGGCCGGCGAAGCCAGCCAGGCGGTCCGGAGTGCCGAACGCGTCCATGTCGCCACCCGTCGCGGCGATGAACTCGGCGCCGAGCAGGGTGCCCATGCCGGGCATGCTGCGGATGATCTCAGCGTGCGGGTGCTCGCGGAAGCGGGCCTTGATGAGGGCGTCGAGCTCAGCGATCTCCTCGTCGAGGGTGATGATCCCCTTCGCGAGGCGGGCCACCATGGCGGCGGCCAGCTTCTCGCCGGGCAGGGACGCCTGCTGCCCAACAGCTGCCTCGACAGCGGTGGCGGCGATGGCCGCGGCGTTTCTGACCCTGCGGTTCCTGAGCCAGGTCTCGATGCGCTTGACGCCGCTGCGGCGGATCGCGGCCGGGGTCTGGTAAGCGGTCAGGAGTATGACCGGGCCCCTGTTTGTCACTGTCAGGGTTCGCTCCAACGCCGGGAACACCTCCAGGAGTTGGGCTCGCAGGCGGTTGATCTGGCGGGTGCGGTCGCAGACCAGGTCGGTGCGGCGTCGGGTCAGGGTGCGCAGGTCGACCGCGATCTCGTCGCCGGGCCGCAGGCGGCCGAGGTCGTTGCGCATCCGGGCCTGATCAGCGATGACGAAGGCGTCCTTTGCGTCCGTTTTCCCCTGGCCCCGGTAGCCGGCGGATGCCTGGTGCACCGCCAGGCCGGTGAGGTAGGCCATCGGCTGGCCGTGATCGAGCAGCAGTCCGATCAGCAGGGCCGCGCCGCCGTGGTTGATGTCCACCGCCCACAGGACGTCCTCGGACAGTGCGAGCACGTCGGCGATCAGCTCCAGCAGGACCGTCTCGTCGTTCAGGACGCGGCGCGACAGGAGCCGGTTTCCCTGGGCGTCGATCACCACGCAGTGGTGGTGTTCCTTGCCGATGTCCACTCCGGCCCATATCTGGGGCACGGTCACCTCCGCCAGCTCGTCGTTGCGTGACTCCCAGCAGACGACCTCGCCGGCGCTGTCCTACGAAGCGATCAAGTCGCGTATCCCAATTAGCGGTCGAGTCGTCGCGGGGCTCCGGGCGGCCAAGTCTCTTGAGCCATCAGACGGCGACACGCTCACAGCCATACCCAGAACCCCTGGGCTTCCCTGATCCTACGAATGATCAGATCCGGCCCGCTTGAACGGTAGGACACGCTCCAGGTCACGTGCGCCAGCACCTACTGCTCGAGAAGCGGCCCCCGCCGCCGTACCGCCCCAACCACCGCTCAAGTGGCATCGAACAAATGAATCAGGCGCAGGGGTGAAATGGGCCGTATGACGTATGGCGCCTCCGCGACCCCTAGTTGCAGAATCGACATCAACTTGATGGGTGAGCAGGAGGCGACTCGCACTCATAAGGGAAATGGCAGCGCTTCCGAAACTCTGCCGATGACGCAATCAAGAAATGAGCGTTTCCTAATGTTTAACTACGGACAGAACATCAAGGTCACGTGCCCGCATTGCAGGCGCGAGACATGGGTTCGCGACGGCCATAACGACCCGTGCGAACATTGCGGCAGAATCATTCAGACTCGCTGACTGATACGCATGGCGTTAATTGTCACAACCGGCAAATTCGGCGATTCGCTTGGCGGTCAAATGACACGGAGAACTCGAATCCCGCAGTTCGGGTGCGCGATGCTCTCAATACCCTTCCTTGGGGGCGGGTGGTATATTCTGGCGACTAAGTCACTGGATTTCGAGTCAGAGTCAAGTGACCTAAATGCAAACTCCCTATGGATGGGATTGACATTCTTTCTACTGTTTGTCGCGGCTGCCCTGTTGCTAGGATTTTTCGTGAAGGCACTATGGGCCGTAGCGGTAGGGAGGGAAGTTCCAGAAGAATGGTCGGCATTCAAAAGCAAGAAGAGAGCAAGAAAGAATGCGGCCGACACGGCCAGGAGGGACATGAGGGACATGAGGGACATGAGGGACAGGCTAGCGAAGGCTACTTGCCAGCCCGGAGATAACCGGGACGCGCCCGACGTGGTTCATTGTTGGCTAGTTGTTGACCACGGACAAGATCGACGTACGGCTGATGAATTTTGGCCAAGAGGGCGCATCCGCTGGTACTCGTCAATGAAGTGCGAGAAATGCGGTGCGGCGGGAGTCACTCATACGGAGTGGGAATCAGACTACTGAGTGCAAGACCTACCGAGATACTGATGCAGCCATGCGGCACCGATTTGACCCAAAAACAGACAGCGCGCCGAGCAGGAGGCACACCCTGCCCCATGACTCCGCCGGCCAGAGACGGCTTCACGTTGATGAACAACCCTGGCGGCCAAGCGATGCGGTCAGTGGGCTGCCACTACCTGAATCAGGAACTGACAGCGACTGCAGCAGGGTCGGGGCCCCCGACGGCATCAAGCAGAGCCTGCCCTTGTCGGTCGACGAGTCTTGTGAAGATCTGCTGCGCGTAGCCGAAAATAATCGCCCACCCAATAATTTGTGCAGATGAATCGAGGGCCGACAGACCAGGGACGAATGCCCCCCGCATCAGAATTAGTCCGAGTACGGCAGTCAGCGCACCGGTCGGCAACTTGAGAAGCGCAAGAGCTACCGGCACGTTATATGGAGTCGCGGTTCCTCTGATCCGTCTAAGCGTCACAGCGGCAGCAACCGCAGCGGCCCCCATCCCGGCGAGTTCGATGACGAGGTAGTCCCTCGACTTCGCAACCTCGGCATAGGCAGCATCCAGGTCCTTGTCCCCAGGTTTGAAGCCAGGGACCGAATCATCCCCCGTAGGGCATACAATTCCGACGTCCATAGGGCCAAAACAGAGAGGCACCACGGTAGGGAATAGAGCTCCCAGCACCGCGACAACGACTGCGATAAGAGTGAGGGCAGTGAACACGCCGTACACGATTCCGACGAAGCTACGCACCCGAAGATTCTCACGAAGCAGTTCCTGGCGGGCGACACCTACTGCATCAATGAGCAGCTCGCGCTGCCTGCCATCCAGTGCTTTACCCGCTTCAACGTCCTGTTCGATCTCTTCGACTTGAGACCTTCGGAGGTCCGTGACACAGAGATGTTCACGAACGACAGAAACCAATCCAGGCAACAGCGCTCTAACCAAATCCAATGGCGCCAAGCGCAGCATTAGGGAGTGCGCCATGTCAAGATGCGCCTGCGCGACGGCCAAGTTCGACCCAGAAATTCGCCGATCATGGATGATATGATCGAGTGCCGCATCGGCCTTTTCCAACTCGTTTAGTGCCGCATCCTTAATCCGCGATTGCGCCTCAGGATCACCATCCGGATCCACTCGAGTGGAAACGAGAACACGCATTTCCGCAACTCGGGAGCGGAGTACCTCTCTGAGTTCCCATTGCCCCCTTCCGTAATGGGGCCTATATCGACGCAATGAGAATTTGCGTTCTTCCACGTATCTAAATGTAGTCAAAATTGGCCAGAAACTAAACAGCGGCGCGCCGAAATAGCCCCATTTGGTCCACTAATTGGATTTCTCGAACGCAGAGCCCGGGCTTCTTGTAGGGGTACAGCGATATCAACTCACGTTCACCCACAACCCCGGGTCAATCGGCTACCGAGTCCTTGACCACCAGGACCCGATGATCAGTTGCGGCGCCGTCTGGTACTCGCGGAGCCGCTCGAACTGGTTCGCCCCGGCAGCACCCCCGGCAACGGAGGCGGCATCCCCGGTTCGCCAGACAACTGCACGCTTCCTGTACTGCTACCGCAAGCCCCAGGCGTCTGACCCGCCCCTGACCGCCGACTAAGGTGAGTTGATCGTGGCGGAGTACCGAGTCCGGGACTGCCGCCGACGGTGATCGTTGAACTCGTGGCTGAGGTAGGACCGTTGTGGCACGAACAGCATCAGGCACGCCTGACGACTCGGCCGCGGCGACGGGCTGCGGGAGCCGGGGCGAAGCGCAGGTTCGTCTTCGTCGACCGGCTGCTGGCCACATTGGCGAGTCTGCGGCATGGCACTATTCATGACGTGCTGGCCTGCTGGTTCGGTGTGGACCGCTCCACCATCGCGCGCCATCGGCGAGGTGCGGCCTCTGCTCGGGCAGCGGGATGCGCCGGACGTCCGGCTGCGTCCTCTCGCCGAGGTCGTCGAGTACCTGGGCACCCGACGGTCGGACCGGGATCGTCGACGGCACGGAGATCGGGGTGCGCCGCCCGGCGGCATGCCGCAAGGACCGGGGGAAATTCGTCTCCGGGAAGACCAAGCAGAACGCGGTGAAGTCCATGATCCTCACGGACGCCGAGGGGCGCGTCGTGTTCTGCAGCCCGGTTCGGCCGGGTAGTTGCGCCGGCATCGCCCAGGCCCGGCAGCTGGGACTGACCCAACTCCTGGCCGGACTGCCGGGCGGCCATGTGCAGCTCGACTTCGTATTCAACGAGCGGCTGCCCGAAGCGCCCCGGGCGGCACGATCGTACAGGCGGCCACGCCTGAACTGTCCCTGGCCTGGAAGTTGATGTGGCTGATCAACGACATGCACGCGCAGGGCAAGGATCTGTACGACGCCGTGCTGCTGGCCGAGCGGCATCCGCGCGGTGGATCCTGCCACGGCAGGTGTGGTCTTGCGCTGGAGTCTCGTTCCGGCTTCGGCCGGCAGGCGGCCAGGACGTCGAGCCAGTCGTCCAGGTGGCTCTGGCGAACCCGCCCCAGGGTCCTTCGGGCTCGACGAGCGAGCGGGTGTACGCCTCGGTCCACAGTCGTAGCAGCGGACGGTGCTCTCGGCGGCGAGCCAGGTCCACACCTGCTCGGCCGCTCCGCCAGGCCGACGGGGCGATCGGCCTGGCGGAGCGGCACCAGAATCTCCAGCTCATCAGTGCGGGCCCGATTCAGCAGTGCCCGCACGAGTCCGTCCTTGTTGCCGAACAGGAACATCAGCACCCGGGGGCTGGAGCCGATGGCTCCCTGACTCTGCCGAGTCCCGTCCTGGGGCCGTTATGGGACTCAGCCACCGCTCTTTCGACGGAACGACCGCTGACTCGCGGCCGGGCCGTGCGCGCCGTGGACCTTCGACGTGTTGGTGCTCGCAGTGAGGGCGGCGTCCGCCTGCATGCCACGCTTGCGCGCCAGAGCCTCCCGGAACTTGCGCTTCAAGTCGTCCTGGGCGTCTTCGTCGGGCGAGAGGGGAGGGTTCTCGCCGTCAACCGGCTCTTCAGGCGATGGAGACTCTGTAGCCATGGTGACCTCCTGGGGCCGGGCAGTGGAAAGCACAGCTTGTCATGGCGGGCACCGCACCCCGAACCACGGGGCGTCCGCGCCGCCCATCCAGCCCTCCCTCTCCTCGGCTGCAGCCAGAGACATGGGCCAAGAGCACCCGCAACGGGGATGTCAGAACCCGGACCACGCCCGCGCGGGGGAGGTGACCTGCACGGACTCCGTGATGTGGGCGATCCTCGCGCAGGAGAGGCGGCAAGAGTCGGTGCAGGAGATGTTGTCGCGAGGCGCACCCGATGAGCCGGCGCGGAGCCGACAGTGCGCACAGCTCGTCCTGGCTGCCGGGGCCCCGCCGGGGCGGGGTGCTGGTTCGGGTGCCGGGCCGGTGGGGAGGTCATCGGTGGTCCCCGGTCGTTCCCGACCCGGTCGTGTCCTGTGGAGTGACGCCGACGAGTGTGCCTACGCCGCGGTCACGGGCCCGGGACCGTATGCCACCGACCCTTCTCTCGCGGCAGTGTCCATCCACGGCTTCGGGCCCTTCGGCGGCAGGGGCGACAGTACGATCAGCGCCGTGAGCGACTCTCCGCACGGCCCGGCAGGCCACCGGACGGAAGGTGACAAGTCCGTGAAGGCCGTGCGGCTGCTGACCATGAACACCCTCTTCACCGGCGATGTCCCGGCTCGGCTGCGTGCCCTCGGCGCGGCGCTCGATGGGTCCGACTACGACATCGTCTGCCTGCAGGAGGTCATGTTCCGCCGCAACGCCCGGCTGATCCGCCGTGCCGCTCCCGCATACCGGCACGTCGCCTACTCGGGCACGGTCCTGCTCAAGGGCGGCCTGGTGCTGCTGTCCCGGTGGCCGATCAGCCGATGGCGGTTCGTGCGGTACCCGGTGACGGGCCCGGTGCGCGGCGAACTCCTCATGCGCAAGGGTGCCCAGGTGGCGTCCGTCGCCACCCCGGACGGTGAACTGGTGGTCGTGAACACCCACCTGTCGGCCAACCGCGACGACGACTGGTCCCCCGCGAACCGGTACACGCGGATCGCAGGTGCCGAGCTGGCCCGGCTCACCACGCTGATCGCGGCCATCGGCCCGTCCCTGCCCGTCGCCGTCGTCGGTGACCTGAACGTCCCGCGCGACTCGGCGGTACTCGCCGACTTCGTCGCCGCAGCGGGGCTGCGCGACGTCCTCGCCGGCGACACCCGTCCGACCTACCGGCCCACACCTCGATGGCCCTCGCCCCCGGCCCTGGACCACGTACTGGTCCGGGCCGCAGCCGGGGAGACGCTGACCGGGGGCGCCGACTTCGTGTTCCAGGACAAGGTGACACTGGGCGACGGCCGCCAGGCCTACCTGTCCGACCACTACGGCGTGCAGGCACAGCTGAGCCGGTCGAAGTAGCAGTCGGGCCCGCGCAGCCTCACATACGGGATCTCAGTACGTCGACCTCACAGCCCGGCGCGAACGGGTCGAAGCCGTGCTCGATCAGCCAGCGAACCACCAGCAGGCTTCGCAACGACCACCACGCGTGGATCACGTCGAGGTCGATGTCGGTGCCGTAGCCGGCGATGACGTCGTCGAGGTGCTCCTCGTGTCCGAGGGTGAAGGTGGCGAGGTCGTACAGGGCATCACCCTGGCCCGCCTCGGACCAGTCGATGATGCCCGTGACCTCGTCGCCGTCGACGAAGACGTGCGCGATCTGCAGGTCGCCGTGCGTGAACGCCGGAGTCCACGGCCTGAGCGCGGCCTCGGCGACCTGGCGGTTGCGGGTGACCAGGTCGGCGGGCAGGAGGCCGTTCGTCACGAGCAACTCGCACTCGTCGTCGAGTTCCGCCGCCAGCGCGACGATGCTCCGGCCGGGCCGGGGCGGCAGCGGCGCGTCGTGCAGCTTCCGGATGGCGGCACCCGCCGCGGCCCACGCCGTCGGCGACCCGGTCGACGGCCCGCCGAAGTGCCCGAGCGTCGTCCCCGGGAGTGCCGCCAACGCGAGCACGGACGGCTTGCGCCACAGGACCTCCGGGGTCGGGACCGGCACGAGGGACATCGCCTCGACCTCGGCGTCGATGCGCGCCTGATCGGCGTCCACCTTCAGGAACACGTCACCGACGCGCAGAGTCGCGCGCTCGGAATGGGCGACGACGACTTTGACCTCATCCATGGGCGACCAGTATCCCGGGGATGACCGCCGACGTCGCCGGGTTTATCGCGTGCGATTACACGGCTGACTACGTCCCGATACTCGGCGGCCTCGTGCACGACACCGACCTCTGACCAGGTCAAGTCCACCACTTTTGTTAGGAGTCCTCAGGCCATGCCCACTGAAACCGCAACACTGACACCGGCTCAGTGATGGCACCTCGGCGGTGGCATCGCAGCGCCACTTCACCCGTGGTTGTCGCAGCGCCACTTCACCCGTGGATCCGGCCGGGACAGTGCCCGACCGCGTCGCCCTCACGGATGGCCGGCGGCCGTGTCGAGGGGTCAACAGGCCGCAGCCGGACCGCCTCTGTGGTCAGGGCTGGTCGTACCAGGCAAACGCCGCGATCCGCCAGCCCTCTGAGGTGCGGACGAACTGGATGGTCTTGGTCCCGCCGCCCTCGAACGGCTCACCGTCCAGGATCCCGGACTTGCGGTACTCACCGAACCGCGAGGCGATGTCGCCCGCGATCTCCGTCCGTTCAGAGGTCTCCCACTCGGAGAATTCGACCAGCCGACCGTCGGTCAGCAGCCGCCGGCGAGGCTCGATGAACTCCTCCACGGTGTAGACCGTGAACTGCGGGCCGGTCATGACGATCACGCCACCGGGAAGAACCAGCCGCCGGATGCGGCCCACGTCGGCAGCCTTGCCGCCCCGGTTGTCAAAGGCACCGAAGAACTCGGCGGTCACGGCGTCTATCTCGATCTTGGACATGACGCGACGCTAACAGCGAAGAAGCGCCGGACATCGTCGGTCTCGACAAACTGCGGCACGTCGCCGAGGCAGACCCTCGCGCACCTCCGGCCGCGGCAGACCTGCTTCAGCGCCGCCGGCATCCGGCCGCTCGGCGGTGACCCCGGACCTGCTCGGCGGATGCCCGGGGTGGGGCGGCCCGGCGGCAGCGGCTTTTGATGTTCCGTCACCGGCCCTGCCTGCGCGCCGCAAGCCCCGGCCGCGCCGGCCGATGGGCCGGGCGGCGCGGCGTCCTGCGATGCGGTCAGGCGGCGCGGCAGAGGATCGCTGGGCCGGCCGGTGCCGCGGTCTGGGTCACGGCCGTGTGCACGGGCCGGGTGGTTGGGTCGGTGGCTGCGCTCTGCGAGCGGTTCCGTGCGAAGACGACGAGGCGCAGGACCGCGAACCGTGCGAGTCCGGCGAGGGCGGAGGCGGACAGGTAGACGATCTGCTCGAGCATCGCGCCGGGTGCCGCCACCAGTTGATGCAGGGCGAGCATGGCCGCGCACGTCAGCGCGAACGCGGCGGCCGCGGAGCCGGCCGACTGTGCGTGCTGGCGCCAGGTCGCTCGTACGCCTGCGCCGAAGGAGAAGCGGGCGTGCAGCTCGGTGGCCAGGAGCGTGGAGAGCGTGCTGATCAGGGCGTTGGCCAGGCCCCAGGGAATCCGTGTGGCGAGGGCCGCCACCGCGAGGCTGGAGGCGAGCCCCACCGCGCCGCCGCAGAGCACGAAGCGGGCGAAGGCGGTGAGGGCGCCGGGCGCCGTCCGCTGCCGGTTCTTTACTGCCGCCATGATCCGACCCCCCTTGGTCGCTCGCTTGCGAAACCCGTGTCCGTCGGCCCCCGAGGCCTTCAATCCGTTGTTTCCTATGACGGAAACGCTACGTTGCCTTCACTGATCTGACAACTGATTTATTGCGCACTCGATACATCAGTGCAGCTAGATGCAGATTAATCGTTGCAATAGCCTTGAGGTAATGCAACAGATCTTCTCTCGATCGTTGCAATGCATTGAAGGTGAACGCTCTTGGTGGGGACACCTCTCTCCCGCCTGCGCACCAGCGGCACAGCATCGCGGTGCGACGGCCAGGCGCGCCGGCCGCCGGTGGCCCGCGCGGCCGGCCAGGTGCGGGCCATCCGGGCGAGGCGGTGGGCCCGTACGGCATGGTGTCCAGGGCCGCGGCTCTCCGCCGGGGGACGTTGATGCCTCCCCCCGCAGGAGAGGCCCGTGAGTGATCCCAGCCCCCGTGTGACCCCGAGGCCGGCATCCGCGACAGGCGAGGACATTCCCGCTCCCGGGGTCATCGGCATCGGACTTGCCGCGGTGCTGACGTTCGCGCTCGCCCAGGGCTCGTGGCAGTGGTTCGCCACGTACATCGGGGTGACACTCCTCGCGTGCTGCTCGCCTTCCAGCGACGGGCACAGTGGACACCGGACATCCGCTCGGCGTACATGCGCGGCCTGGTCGCGTACGCGCTGGTCGTCGGCCTGTGCGTGGCGATCGCGCTGGCGCCCTTGCTGCAGCGCCGGGCCTGGCTGTTCCCGATGCCGGGCACGCGCAGCGGGTGCGAGTTGATGGGCAGGTACGAGGCCCTCCAGGTGAAGGCCGCGCTGGGGAACCTGGCCGGCAGTGACGGTGCCGCCCTGGCGTTCGCGCAGGAGACCCGGGCCGGCCGGACCGTCGCCGAGTGCCTGGCGTCCACGACGACTCTGTGGCTGCCCCTGTACGGGCTGGGGGCGGCGGTGCTGGTGGGGGCGGCCGCGTGGTTCCGGGACCGCGCCCGGTCCCGGTCCGGGCCCGCCAGTCACTAGGGTTTCGCACCCTCGCGGCGTCCCTCACCGTCTCGAAGACCGTGGAGTCATTGACGCCGACCGGTGCGGCGGACACAGGTCGCCCGGCGGGACACCCAGCCGGGCGACGGCCCTCCGGTTTCACCCTCACAAAGGCCAACTGCGCGTCCGAGACTCCGTCATGACAAACGGTGAAAGGGCTCGGCAGTGGTGACAGGCCCGCGCCCTCTCCGGCCCGCTGGGACGCGGGAAACTCAGGAACGACGCCGTCGCCACGACCTGCTCGTGGACCTGGCCCACGCCCGGTGTCAAGAACGACCTGCGCGAGGCCGACACCCGCTTCAACACGCACGACAACGACTTCACGAACAAGCCGACCGCGAGCTGCTCGAACAAATACGACATCCGCAGCGTCGGTACTCATGAGGCCGGACACATCTTCGGACTGAAGGACATCACCGGAGCCCACGACAACCTCACCATGTACGGCACCTCGTTCAGGTGCACGACAAAGGGGAGGACTCTCGGCAAGGGTGACGTCCTCGGCCTCCGCAGCATCCACTGAACCGGGGCAGACGCTCCAGAGGAGGCAGACCGATGAAAGCCGTACTCCCGTCCCGCAGAGGATCCGTGGGGATGCTCCTGGCGGCGGCCGTCCTGACCCTGTCCGTCGCCTGCACATCGTCGAATGACGACGGCGCATCCGCGTCGTCCTGCGTGTTCCTGGTCAACTACCAGAACCACGAGTACTCGGACGTGGCCAACGTCGATTTCACCGTCGGGGACAAGCTCGGCCCCGCCACCCTCCCCTCCTGCGACGACACACCCAATGACGATGACGACGCCCAGACGCCCACCTCCACGACCGCCTACGCAGTCAAGGGAGTCGACCCCAGCATCGCCATCGCGGTGGGAGAAGACCCCGGTGACGCCCGCCTGGTCGCCGTCCACTCCGGCAACAAGATTCCGCCCGAGGTCAAAGAACTGATCCGGGGGTCCTGACGCCGGCGCGGGGCGCCGCAGCACAGAGCACGCCGGCGCCCCGCACCGGATTCCGGACGGCAAGAGGGCCCTGTCCCGCGCAACACGGGACAGGGGCCCCACCGGCGCCCAGCAAGGCCTTGCTTGCCCTCCCGCCAGGGGCGGAGCAGGCGGGCCGCCATGGGACCTGGCCAGGAAACCCCCGGCCCGCACCTGCACCGCCCCGGGCCGGGCACCGAAGCCGCCCTCAAAACCCGGTCCATCGCCTGCACACCGTCCAACGCCCGCCTGCGGGGCAGTCGTTCAGGCCCGGCTCCGGCCTAGGAGGTGACGTCGAGCGGCCGCAGGAAGCGCCGCTCGTAGCGCTTGATGCAGCGGGTGCTGCGGGCCAGCTCGATGGCCTCCTGGCACTCCGGGTCGGTCATGCTGTCCGAGCGGTACTGCTCGTACGCGGCGAAACTGGGAAAAGAGAAGAGCGCGTAGGCGATGTCGCTGTCGCCCTCGCTCGGCAGGAAGTAGCCGTGGTGCGTCCCGCCGAAACGGTCGACGAGCCCGACCCAGCGGCGGCCGTATTCCTCGAAGTCCTCGAGCTTGTCGGCGTCGATCTCGTACTTCAGATGAATGGTGATCACATCCACATGATGGTGCATGCCGGTTCAGGCCCGAACTCCGGAACGAACCCATTCCTTCGCACCTCAGCTGCACCTTGTCCACCCCGCGCACACCACGATGGACTGCGCACAGTGCGGAGCGAGAACCAAGCACGCACTGCCTCTCCCGCAACGAACTAACGGGTGCACCGCGTGCGGAGCGGTGTCCCTCAGGGACAAGAAATCCGCCCGCGTGATGCTCGTCCGGGCTGGCCTCAACCCGACTGGCGCTCATCGCGTAAGAGCCGTCGGACCGCCGGTCCACAGCCAACGTGAGCCAAGAATCCCCCTCCTTCAGGAGAAGGAGGAGTCAACCCAGTCAGCCTCTGACCCATGGGCTTGAGGGTCCCGATCGCTTCGAAAACTAGGATGTCCTCTGTCGAAGTCCCGTCGGATCGGTTGCAGAGTAGGGAGGCCGAAGGCCGTGAGTGAAGGTCTGTCGGGCGCTGCGATGCCGTCGCGCTGGGCTCCGGCCGAGCATCAGCTGCCCCGTGACCTTGCGGAACTCGTCGGTCCTGCCGGGGGGACTGTCGCGCTTCCGCTGCACTTGGCCTGGTCCGGGCTTCGCGTGTTCGATCTTGGTGACGAAAAGCTTCTGCTGGGCATGTACCGGATCGTCCTGCTCAACGGTATGCACGAGGACTACGTCCGCTATCTCAATGCGGCGCAGTTGGTGGCCCACTGGCCAGTCTTGCGCAAGATGCTGGGTCGTGGTGTGCGCACCGCGTGGGAGGACCGGTTCGCGCAGTTGCAGACGGCCGCCGCTGCGTGACCCTGCACGGCTTGCCCGATCACCACCGCCGCCTGCTCTTCGACGCTCTCACCGCCGGGCACCGCTACGGTCTCGCGTTGGCGACTCCTCCCCCGGATAAATCCGGGGGGCTTCTCCTGTCGGTGGCTAGGCCACGTCGGGAAGGACCAGCCCGGCCCTGATGGCAACGTTCAGCGCACCGACTTGATCGGCGTTGGCGGTGTGTCCGCACCGGGTGCACTCGAACTTCTCCTGTGTGACGCGGTTCTGGCCGGACACGTGCCCGCATGCGGGGCAGCCGGACACGTGCCCGCATGCGGGGCAGGTGCGGGAGGTGTTGCGGGGGTCCACGGGGATCAGTCGACGACCGGCGCTTTCAGCCTTGTGCGCGAGGATGCCCAGGAACACCCCCCAACCCGCGCCGTGGATGCTCTTGTTCAGCCCGGCCTTCGCCGCGGCTCCGTTCGGGAGGAACGTGCCGGGGTTTTGGGGGTCGGGCTCGGGCTTGGGTGCGCAGACCATGTTCGCGATGCTCAGGCGCTCGTGCGCGATCGCATCGTAGGTGCGGACCAGCGATCGGGCATCACCGCGTTCTTCCGCCGCGCTGTCGGGCTGCCGGGTCAGGAGTGCGGTGCGGCCTCGCTGATGTCCTGGTGCATATGGTCCATGAGTTCGCCCATCTCGCGGACATCGGAGCTCGGGCTCTCGGCGTTCTGCGCCGCGCTACGCAGCCAGTCGGCGGTCGCCAGGGCGAGCGCGATGGCGTCCTGTTCGCGGTTGTCGCCGAGGAGTTCCTCGATCCGGTAGGCGAGACCGCCCAGGGTCTCGTCGTTGGTCTCCGGCGTCAGGTAGCCGCGCAGGCCGACGGGGTAGGGGTCCTGGGCCCTGGCGTGCCGTACGGCGGCAAGTACCTCGGGGTCTTCGCTGTACTGGTCGAGATGGCCCAGCAGGACGTAGATCCGCGCGGTCAGCCGTGGCCGCCCGGGGTGGCGGTCCAGCCAGGCCATCAGCTCCTGCTGGCCGCCGAGGTGGTCGACGAGCGGAGTCAGTGCTTCCACCGACTTGGTGGGCAGATCCCAGTGGTGGGGAAGGAGCTGGGCCACTTCGTCGGCCAGCGCCGCCTCGTCCTCGGGGCCGAGCGTGCCGGAGGTGAACCCGGCGACCTTCGAGACGTCCAGCGCGAATCCCTCAGGCCCCGCCTGCCGGGTGCGGTGTGAGGAGCCGTGCCGTCGGCGCAGCAGTTCACCGACGCTCTTGAGGAGCGGCTTGTCGTGCACGAAACCTCCTGCGTGGGCTGCGTGGATGCGCTCGGGGGCCTCTCGTCCGGGACTGGGGCCGCGGACGGTGCCGCGGTCCGTGTCGGCGGTGCCGGCCGGTGCTCTGCGGCATCGGCACCACCACCCTGCCGCCCGGTCGCGGTGTCCGCGCGCCCGGTGACCCGGACGAGTGCGGGCGCTCGGCGCCACGGGAGCGTGGCCTGTCGGCAGCCGCATGCGCGACATGACCGAAGTGTCCGAGAGGCGGACGCACAGGACCGTCTTCGGGCGGGCGCTGCGCCTGATTCACCGCCGAGAAGGAGGTGCGGGGCCGAGCCGGCGTCCGCCTCGGCCTGGCCGGTCCGGACACGGTGTCCTTCCGGCGTGCCCTGTTCGGCTGGCCGGGACCGCGCGGACAGCGGGATCGGGGTGCTTCTCCCTGGCGTCGAGGTCGGTCACCGCACCACTTCGTCGGCCAGGAGGTCCATCAGGAGGCCGTCGTGCCAGCTGCCGTCCGGGCCGCGCTCGTACTGCCGCATGATGCCGACCGGCCGAAACCCGACCTTGGTGTAGCAGTGGATCGCCGCGGTGTTGTCGGCCGCCGGGTCGATGGTCAGACGGTGATGGCCGTGGACGTCGATGAGATGGCAGGCCAGTGTCCGTACGGCGTCGGTACCCAGGCCCCTGCCGTGCACCGCGGGATCGAGGAAGAGGTCGATGCCGGCGTGCCGGTAGTCCGGCTCCTCCTCGGCGTGCCACTGGATCATGCCGATGACCCGCCGGCGGTGCTCGACCGTCAGGGACCGGGTGCCGGCGTCCTCGAGATCGGCTGCGATGTCCGCTTCGAGATCGTCCCCGCCTCTCCATCGTGCACGTACTTCGGGCGTGGCCCGGATGGCGGCCAGGGCGGGGATGTCGTCCTGGACGGTGGGGCGCAGGACGACCGACGCTCCACGCAGCACAGTCATGACTCAGGACCTTAGGCGCATGTGGCGGTGCTGTCTTGGCGCTCCGGTTCCCTGCGGCTGAACTCCTGTGGCTGAGCGTGAAGAGGTGACGTGCGGCGTTCGGGCACGACGCCGGCACCAGGAGGACCACCGCGACAACGGCTGTCACCCCGGCCGCGGGTCAGGCCTGCGTGCGCAGCAGACCAGCGGCCCAGGACCGGTCTGGCCAGTCACCGGCCGCGCTCGCCGCCAGGGCGGAAGCCTCACACGTTCAACGGCGAGCGCGTGTGGAGCGCTTCGGGCATGGACGCCGGAGACTCGCGCGCCGTCGGATACCAGCGCGCCTTCTCCGACTTCGTCGCCATCAAGCTCTACGACGAGGAACTAGGCGTCGACGACGAGATCGGCTCACAGGTGATCAGCTCGGACGAGCCGGACTCGGCACGCGGACGGCCTACTTCGCGGGGGACGAAGGCGCCCGCCCGTGCCCACGGCCGAGGCCACAGCAGTCCAGAGATGCGATTCACCCCCGGCCTAAAGGCCGGGGCACTCTCGCAAGATCAGAGGTAGAGACAGAACGGATGGCCGTGAGGGTCGCACAGGACCCGGACGTCCTTCTGAGGCTGGTACTCCTGCAGCGTCGCACCCAGGGCGCAAGCCCGTTCGGTCTCCGCCTCCAGGTCGTCGACCTGCAGGTCCAGGTGCGCTTGCATCTGCTGCGTGCCAGGCTGCTGCGGCCACGTCGCAGGCGTGTGGTCGGTCTCCAACTGGAAGCTGAGGCCGGGGCGTTCCTGACCCGGGGCCCCCAGACGCACCCACCCCGGCTCACGCTCGACTTCCTGCCAGCCGAGCAGGGCGCGGTAGAAGTCGGCCAGCGCAGGAGGGTCGGGAGTACCCAGAACAAAGGCGCCGAGTGTTGTCGTCATGTCTGCAGCCTTGCCCTGGGCGCTCATCCTCACGCCTCCGTGTGTCCCGGCTCCCTCGATCGACGTGACGCCGGTCAGGCTCACGCCCGGAATGCCGCGGCCTTCACATGCGAACGCTTCATCGGTGGCCGTGCGAGACCACCGAGGCGATCGTCTGTGCGCTCACCGGCACACTGGCCGCGCACCGCACGCTGCTGCTGCTCGGGCCAGGTCGGCGGGGTTCCTCAAGCGGTTACGCGGCAGCGGCGTAGGCCGTGGTGATGGCGGTGTCGGTACAGGCGTGGATCACCAGACCCGCGCCCTGGGCCGTCGTGGCGTGAGTCTCGAGGGCTCGACGGGCGGGAGCGCTGGGCGTTGCCACCGATATCAGGGCGTCCAACCGGCTGCACATGCGGTGCGCGCGCAGGACCTCGTCGATCACTGCCGGAGCCGCGGCCGCGGCTGCGCCGAGAACGATGACGACGGGCGTGGGGGCGTGCACGTGGACCAGGTCGCTGATCAGTGCCGCCAGGGTGTTCTGCGCGGCGGGTCCTGGGTCGTCGTCCAGTGTCAGGACCAGCACACCGTTCTTGAGCGCGTGCATCAGCATGGCTGTCTCGGGCCTCCTCCTGCGCCTGGGATCTGGGATCGTCCGCTTCTACGAGTACCCCGGGTGCGATCCGCGATGCCCTGCGTAGCCGCCGTCCCGGCGCCCTCGCCGCCAGGGCCGCAGAAGGGGTCGGCTCCCCCAGCACTCGTGGCCGAACCAGGGGAACCTGAGCCGGCCAGTCCCCAAGAGAGGAAGGCCACCTGACCGGCCTCCCTCCTGAGTGCCCCTTTCTGGCCGGACGACAACAGGCCTCATCGGGAATGTGCACCGGACGCCGGTTCAACGCTGCGCCCCAGAGCTGCACGGGCTTGTCTGCGCAGCTCCGTACGGGCCGCCGGCATCCTGCCGGGGCCCGACCAGAACGGGTGCCACCACAAGCGGGCCGACAACACCAGCTGGCGGCGGCGGAGTGCGGTGTTCGCCGTGGGGCGGGGCGCGGTGAGGGCGTCGTAGGTGCGGCACCAGGCCGCTTGAAGCTGGACGAGGTCGTGGGGGAATGTCGCGGACTCCATCACTCTATTAGCTCACGTGTTCGAATTTTGGCTCAAGTCGACACCTTCCCGCGACGCAGGAAGCAAAGGCTGGACTGCGCGACAGCGCCGCGCCCGGCCCTGTCCGCCCGCAGCAGGCTGCAGGCACTGTCACGACGGGGCGCCCGGCCAGGTCCGCGCCCGGAGGGCCGGCCCCTGAGGTGACGGTGGGGGCAAGAGGCCGCCTCACCGTGAGCAAAGTCCCGGCCGGGTGCGTCGGTGCGGTCACCGACGGATGCCGCGCGGGTCGCTTTCTGCGCGGCGTGGAGGGCTGCGAGCGCTTCCATCGCGGTGGCGGGAAGATCCGGCAGGGCGGTGATCGTCCCGGCCAGCTGGCGCAGCGCGGCGGCGTGGTCGTGGGCCCAGGACGCCACAGTGCGGTCTGCGGCCCGCCGGCCGCGGGTGGCCTGCACACGCTGTTCCTTGGTGGTGCCGGATTCGCCGAACTCGATGATCTTTGAAGACGGACCCTAGCTGCCTCATCGGTCGAAGCTTCGTCCGACTGCCTCCGCCCGGCAAGCACGCGAACCTCGGCCGAGTGCCGAAGCCCTCATCCTCCGTCGGTCGGCGTGGACGCCGAACCTGCATGGATCACGCCTTTCTTGGCCGCCTGCCCTGGCGGACAACACGACCGTCACGGTCCGCCCGCGGCCGACGGACGGTCGCTGCCGCGGACAGCGCCGCCCCGTCATGAGGGCGTATGCGTCCGGACGCGATCGACGGGCGACTGTCCGGCTGATATCCGGAAGGATCAGGGCGCGCGACACGGCATGGAAGTGAGCCACCGTCGAAAACCATTCGGGGTTCCGTCCCGGCCTCTCGGGAAGCCGGAGGGACGACAAGACGGATGCCTGGTGTGTGCATGCCGGGTGAAGGATCGAGAGGTGCCAACCATGACCACGGTGCTCGTACTGCACAGCGTCAGCCTGATGCGCTCCGCGCTGACGGCACTCCTTCAGACTGAACCCACGTTCGACGTGGATGCGGCGGGCTGGATATCCGCCCGTGAGAACGCAAGCGCGCTGCACCCCGATGTGTGTCTGGTCGACCTCGACTGTCCCGGCGCGACCTCCTTATTAGAGGGCGGCGCCGGGAACACGGCCGAGCGGGTGCCGGTGCCGCGCGCCGGGCTCGTCGTCCTGGCGTCGGCTGGACGACCCGGAGCGCTGCGCAGAGCGTTCGATGCCCAAGCACTGGGATTCGTGGACAAACACAGCTCCGCACAACGGTTGATCAAGGGCATCACGGAAGTGGCCGCGGGTCAGCGGTTCGTGGACGCGTCACTGGCTTGTGGGTTCCTCGAGGCTTCCCAAATGCCGCTGACCAGACGGGAACTGAGCGTGCTGGCGCGGGCCGCCGAAGGTGAGACGGTGGCGGAGATCGCCCGTCGACTCCATCTGACCAGCGGAACGGTACGGAACTACATGGCCGCGGCGACCCGCAAGGTCGGCGCCCGCAACCGCATCGACGCCATCCGCATCACGCAGGGCGCCGGCTGGGTCTGACGTCGCGGTCGCAGGCCGGGCCGACCGCTGTGACCGCACCCTTCGACGCCGTGGGGTCCTCATCACGAAGCCTGGGCAGGGGTGCCCTCACACCGCGGCCCTCCGACTCCTCCGTGCGCGCGGCGCTCCGATGCGCTTGTCGATCACGCTCCTGCCCAGCGGATTCGGAGTCGTGGTACCAACGGCCAACCAGGTCGCGGTAGAGCTCCGACTCGGCCAGAAGGGCGTCGTGCGGTGCACAAAGGGCTCGGTCGCCGTCCAGGACCAGGACTCGGTCGGCCCGCAGAGCGGAGCTGATCCGGTGGGCGACGAGCACGAGAGTGCCGGGGCGCGCGGCGAGGACACGCTCGGTCCGCTCCTCGGTCTCCGGGTCGAGGTGACAGGTGGCCTCGTCCAGCAACAACAGAGGGGCTGGGGACACATAGGCGCGCCCGAGGGCCAGTTGCTGGCACTCCCCCAACGAGAGGCGACGCGGGTCGACCCTCCCGTGCAGGCCGCCGAGCCGCCGCATCAGGTCTTCCAAACGGAGGAGGCGCGTGGCGCGTTCGAGGTCGGCACGGGAGGCGTCGGGCCGAAAGTACGCGAGGTTCTCACCAACCGTCCCGCTGAAGACGTACGCCCGCTGCGGCAGGAGTGCTCGGCGCAGCTGCGGATGCGCCGGTCCGTCGGGACCTGCCGCGGCTCCCGCCACCCGCACCGAACCGGCATCCGGCGTGAGCATCCCGGCGAGCAGAGATGTGAGGGTGGACTTGCCGATGCCGCTCGGCCCTACGACCACGAGGTGCTCGCCGTCCTCAAGGGTCAGGTCCAGCTCCCGCAGCACAGGGCGAGCTCCAGTGCCGTACGCGAAGGTCACGCCTCGAAGCTCGGCCGCGGGTATCCGTCCGGAGCGGCCTGACCTCGCGGGCCGCGCAGGTCGGGGGTCGTCGGCAGGTATCCGTCCGGACGTATGCGCAGGAGATTCGACCAGAGGCTGGGCAGTCGGGATTGCCGGGGCAGGGTAGTCGGGTTGGCCGGTGAACCGCTCCAGCACGACCAGGAGGCGGGTGCCGGCCGTTCCGGCGGCGGTCATCAGGGCGTGCAGAGCGGGCAGGAGTGCCTGGACCAGGTAGGTCAGCGCTCCCAGCAGGGCGCCCGCGGTCAGTCCGCCCTTGAGGAGAAGGGGGGTCGCGGCGAGAAGTGCCACCAGGGGAAGTCGGCCGGCGACGCCGAGCGCGAACGATCGTACGGCCGCCCAGCGGGCCAGCCTCCGCGACAGCCGTGCCTCGACGGCGATCAGTCTGCCGACCTCGGCAGCGATCCGGGTTCTGGCTCCGCACGCCGCCACGTCGCGCAGGCCGGCGGCCACCTGCCCGGACAGCGCGGACAATGCCTCGTCGGCGTCCAAATAGGCACGCTGTGCCGCCGCCATGGAAGGAAAGGTGGACAGGAAGAGGATGAGTCCGACCAGCAGCGGCGGCAGTACGACGATCAGCAGCGCCGGGTCGAGCGAGGCCATGCCGAGCAGCGCGCCTGCCGTGGTGAAGACGAACGAGCGGGCGGTCAGGACCAGGCCGGCGAAGCTGTCGCGGGCGATCTCGGTCTGATGCGTGAGTCGGGACACGGCCGCGGTCGGGTCGGCTCGTGCCGGCTCGGCGAGCGCGGCGCGGAGCGCCTGGTCCACCGCCCGGCGCATCAGACCGTCGCGGAACGGTTCGACCAGGTCGGCCAGTCCTCTGAAGACCTGACGGACGGCAAAGCCGCCGAGCAACGTGGCGCCGGCCGCGACGCAGAGCCAGAGCAGGCCGGTGCTGGTACGGCCGGCGAGGAAGCCGTCATCGAGCGAGCGGGCGACGCCGTAGCCGCCGAGGAATGTCTGGCCGCTCTCCAGGAGGGACCAGCCGGACAGTGCGATCAGGACAGGTCGGTGTCGGCGCAGGAACCGTCGACCGTCTGGCAACACCCCTCTCAGGGAGCCACGTTCATCGTTCCTGATCGATCTCGGGTCATCCGGGGCTCGCCGTGTCGAAGGTCCGGCCTTGTGCCAGGGCGAGGAGCCGTCGGTGGCTGCGGCGGGGCGGGCGTCGTTCATCAGGCCTTCTCCCCCGCTGCCTGGTGTCCGGAGGTGGCACCGGGCGGCGAACCGATGTCGGGGGCCGTTCGAGAGTTGCTTGGACGGTCGGGTCCGGCGTCCGTGGCGGTGAAGACGGCGCGGTAGTCCGGCATCCGCCACAGCACGTCGTGCGGGCCCACCCCGCGGATGCGGCCCTTCTCCAGCCAGAGGACCAGATCGGCGCCGGCCGCGGTCGACAGTCGATGGGCGACCAGCAGCCGGGTGCCGGCACGGACGTCATGGGCGAGCGCGCGCTCCACCTCCCGCTGGGTGACGGTGTCCAGGCCGGACATCGCGTCGTCCAGCACGAGCAGTCGTCCGGCGTGCGCGAACGCCCGGGCCAGCCCCAGGCGCTGGCGCTCACCTCCGGACAACGGTGCGTACGTGAGCGGGGTGTCGTATCCCTGCGGAAGACGTGTCACGAAGGTGTCCGCTCCAGCTGCACGGGCGGCGGCGCGTACGGCGGCGGGGGGCGGTGCGACGGCGCCGAACGCGATGGCGTCGGCGACCGTGGTTCCGAAGAGGGCGGGCTGTGCGAAGGCGTGAACCACCTCCGTGCGCAGGTCCTCTTCGGTGAGCCGGTCAAGCGGGACGCCGTCCAGACGCACGCAGCCCTCCTCGGGGTCGGTCAGTCGGCCCGCCACCGCGGCGAGGGCGGACTTGCCCGAACCGGAGCGGCCCACGACGGCCACCGTGGTCCCGCCGGGCACGGTGACGGTGACGTCGTGGAGGACGTGGGCGCCATCGCGCACGACACCGACACCGCGCAGCTCCAACGTCCCCGGTCCGCCTGCCGGCAGGGCCGACGGACCGTGCGCGACCGGGGACAGGAGTGCCGGTTCGACCGTGCGTCGAGCGGCCGCCCTTCCCTTCACGAGGGAACCGACCACCCCGGCCACTGCCCCGGCGCCCGCTGCCAGCGCCGCGTACCGGGAGGCGGCGACCAGGTCACCGACGCTCAGGTGTCCGGCGGCGAGCCGCAGGCCTCCCACACCGAGAACGAGACAGACGAGCAGCGGCATCAGCACTGCGCTGTGCGCGACGGCACGCCCGTAGACCCGCCACATGGCACGGCCTTCGGTGCCGAGGCGTGGCAGGTCCGCGAGCACGCGGCGTCGTTCCCGGCGTGCGGTGCCTGCGGCGACGACGGTCTGGGCTCCGCCCAGCACCTCGGCGAGCCGATCGGCGATCTCCGCCTGGACCCGCTGATACCGGCCGACCGCCACGGACGAGGAGCGGGCGAACGTCCGAAGGAGCAGCACCAGCAAAGGGACCCCCAGCAGAAAGGCCGCGGCGGTCCACACGTCGATGACGGCCAGCGCGACAAGGGCACCGAGGGGCGGGAGCAGAGCCGCCAACACTCCCGCCGAAGCGGCCGGAACGGTGCCCGCCTCGGTGGCGTTGGCGGTGAGCCGGGTGGCCAGATCCCCGGGCGCGAAGGAGGCGGTGGCGCGGTCCGGGTCCGCGCGCAGGAGCCGGTCGAGTGTCCGGGTACGCAGCCAGGCGGTGGAGCGGGCGTTGACGGTTCCGACGAGCAGGGCGTCCGCGGAGTCGAGCAAGATCTCCGCAACGACGAGCGCGGCGCACGCGAGGGTCCATGGGGTGGCGCCCGGCGACTGGGAGAGGAGCAGGTCCAGAGCGTGCCCGAGGACCGCGGGTTCAGCCAGCGAGACGAGCACGGAGGTGACGGAGCAGAAGAGGATCGCGAGGCTGTGTCCGCTGCTGTGCCGGAGTGCCTGGCGCAGTACGCCGTCACTGACGGCACGGACTTCCGAGTCTTCCTCGGCGTCGCTCCCGGCGACGGACAAAGTGACCGGGAGGTCCGGGCCGGATGTCATGGCGGAGGTCTCCTCCCCGGGAACGGCTGAAATGCGTGGTGTGGAGGGCCGGCGTCGCACTCCGGTCGATGAGCTGTCTTCGTCGGGCTAACACCTCGGCGTGAGCGTCGTCGGGCCGGTGACCGGCCGGTGTGTCAGTTGCAGGTCGTGACGGACAAGCTGCTGTCGCCGCAGAGCAACAGGCTCGCGCGGCTGCCGGTGGCGACGTCGCCGGTGGCCTCTTCCTTCGGGGTCTCCATCGACTGCAGGTCGAGAAGCGTCATCGTCTTTCCTTTCGATCGGGAACTGTGAGCGGTTCGTACGTCCTGCGGGTGGTGCACTTCACGATCCCGGTACGGGACCGGCTTGTGGGTTCCGCCGGGGCGGCGGGAGGAAGGGCAGATGCACGTCTCCGCCGGAGGCGGCGCTGCCGAGGGCGAGGAGGCAACCGGCGGTGCCGGTGGCGAGGTCCATGGACAGCCGCATCATCTGCTCGCCGGGGAAGGCCAGATGGCCTTTGTAGGGGACGGCGTGCCGGGTCAGGGCGTCGATCTGTCGGCGGACGTCCCCCGGCGCGGTGCCGGGGCCGGGCGCGGTGGTCCGGCTGAGGTGCAGCACCATGCCGGCGGCGCCACGGAACAGTCCAGGTTGGGCGTAGAAGGTGGCCTGTGCGGCCTGTACGATCTCGCGACGCGCTCCTTCGAGGTCCTCGTCAGCCCGGTGGGCGAGGTAGTCGTCGAGCACCATGCCGATGCCGACGCTGCCGGCGCCCAGGTACGGCATGGTCCGCCAGCCCTCGTCGACCTGGAGCGTTCCGGAGGCGCTGCGGACACACCGGGCGAGGTCTTGCCGGAGTGCGTCGCCTGCCCGGTCGAGCAGCGTGGTATCACCGGTGCGTTCGTAGAGTCGGACGAAGAGCAGGGCCGGTCCGGACGCCCCGTACAGGAGCCCGGCGCGGGTGATGCCCGGAACGGCCTCGGCGACCAGTTCGGCGCAGCGCCAAGCCGCGTCGTGCAGGGCCGGTGTTCCGGTCGTGGTCGCGAGGGAGTCCAGGGCGAGTCCGGCGCCGGCGAGGCCCCCGTGGAGATCGGGGGCGATGCCCTCCCAGGGCCGAGCTTGCGCCGACTCGACGAGTTCCAGGGCCCGTTCGGGGTGGCCGAGGCGGTCCAGTGTCCAGGCGATGCCGGTCAGTCCGTCGTAGAAGCCGATCGGGGTGCCGGACTCCGGTACCTTGGTGTGGCGCAGAAGCCACTCCTCCGCCTCGGTGTGGGGGTCCGAGCCGGTCTCGGCGAGGGCGTACAGGACACCGGCAGTGCCGTACCCGAAGGTCGCTCCGCCGCCGGTGGTGGCGAACTGGGCGATGTCGCCGGGGAAGAATCGGTCGTCGCGCTCGGGGGTGGCGGAGGCCAGTACGGCGCGGACCATCGAGTTGCGGCTGCCTGGCCAGTCGCCTGGCTCGACGGGCAGGTATCGTCCGGCAGCGGGTCGCTTGGTGCCGCGGGTGATCTCCTCGACCGCCTCGTCCAGGAAGCTTCTGTCGACGGGGAACTGCTCGGCGGCGATGTCCGCCAGGTGTCGGGCTTTGGCCCTGTCGAGGGGAAGCAGACTGGTGAGCGGCAGGAACAGGGCGAGCTGCAGGCAGGCCAGGGCGTACCGGTCCACGTCGTGTCCTCGCCGGTCGGCGGGGGCGACGAAGCCGGGGTTGGCAACGGTCTGGCGTCGGCCCTCGTCGATGTGGGCTGCGGCCTCGAAGTCGATGAGTGTCACGGACTGTTCGTCCTCGGAGACCATGATGTTGAAGAGATGAAGGTCGTTGAAAACGACTCCGCGAGCGTGCACCGCGTGCACCGCGTCCTCGACCAGCCGGTGGATACGCAGGGCCCAGGCGGTGTATTCGGCGAGCGCCTCGGGGCCGGGGCCGGACTCGATGAGGGGGTGACGGCGCGCGAAGAAGGTGTTGAGCGGTTTGCCCTCCACGAACTCCATCGCCAGGAACTGGTGGTCTCCGACGGAGAACGTCCCCCGTACCTCCGGGGTGCAGCCGAGTCCGGAGAGCCGCTCCAGGGCTTCTTGTTCGCGGCGCAGTCGGGCAACTGCGTCGGCGCCGTCGGCGGCCAGTCCTGCGTGCGGCCGGGCCTCTTTCAGGACGACCTTCTCACCGGTGGCACGGTCGCGGCCGACGTAGACCCCGCCTCCGTTGGAGAAGTGCAGGGCGCTCTCGATGGCGTAGGGAAGTTCGCCGACGGTGAGCGCGGCCCGGGCTTCGATGTGCGGCACGAGGAAGGCCGGCGGCTCGATCCAGTCGGGTATCCGGAAGGCGGGCCCGCGCAGATCGGGGACGAGGCGTCCGTCGGGGCGCCGAACCGCGGGCCGTAGTTCCCCCTCCTCGTCGTAACAATGGCGGCGGGTGAAGCTGCCGTAGCGGAGGTGAACCGGTCCGGATCCCCAGCGCAGGTCGCTGAGAATGTAGGGCGCAGGCTCGCCGTCGAGGAGAGCGGCGAGGTCTTCGGCGACGCGGTGGCACCGCCCGTCGTCGGACGGGTACACAGTGATGAATTTGCCGCTCGCAGCCCGATCCGCGTACTTGGCGTTGCGATGGTGCAGCAGATAGCGGCTGGGCACGAACTTGTAGGCGAGACGCTGCTCTTGGCAGTAGGTGGAGACCCTCGCGAGTACGGACTCGGCGTTGCCGAGGCACGCGGACACATGGATCTTCCATCCCTGCTCGGGGAGTTGGCAGTCTGCCGGCCGCAAGGCCAGCCAGTCGCCGACGCGGTGACGCTGCCAGCCCTCAGGGACCGGTGCGAGGGCCACGGCGTACTGCTCTCCCCTGCGGTCGGCTCCGCCGGTCGGACCGGTGTTCAACCGGTGCGGAGCGTCATAGAAGTGCGGGTCCGCGTCACAGAAGGCGGCGTAGCCCTTGATCACGTCCACTCCCTCGCTCGGCGGTACCGGCTCCGTGTCGGCCTGACAGGAAGAACGGTGTCATCCGGCGAAGGGGCGCCAATAGTCACACACGTCAGCAACTGACCGTGCGAAACGCATGGGTAACCGAGCTCGACCGAGTGCGCGCCGTCTACAGACCGATGTGGGCCGACTACCAGGCCCGTCGGCCCGCCATGGCGACCATCGGTGCCGGAGAGTTCGCGGCGTACTTCGCAGAGCCCGACACCATGGAGGGCCGCGCGATCGAGGCGGTCGATGCCTTCGTGGGAACGCTCGCCGGCAAACTCGGGCTGATCGAAGCCGCGTCCCATGCAGCAGAGACGGCACGCCTCAGACTGGCGCGCTGACAGCCCCGAGACCGGTCCTGGGCGTCAGAAGAGGGCGTCCGGCTCCCGCGACAACTTGACGCGACCTGTGGTTTTGACGTGAGTGCGGGTGGAGGGGTGTTGCCGGCGCCGGACAGCATCGGTCCCGGCAGCCAGCGGGGAGGCAGCTGCTGCCGGGACCGGGCGTGGTGCGCCTACTTGGGCTTGATGGCGTCCTTGGTCTTCTCCTTGGCCGCGCGCAGGTCGCCCTTGGACTCCTCGGCCTGTCCCTTGGCCTTCAGGGACTCGTTGCCCACCGCGCGCCCGGCGACCTTCTTGGTCTTGCCCTTGGCCTGCTCGGTCTTCGCCTGGGCCTTCTTGTCCGCAGCCACAGCCACTCACTCCCTGTCCTGCTCGAGGAAATTTCCACCCTCCGGTGTCACCCCGAGCTTCTCTCCTAAACCAGAAACTTCGCGGCTCCGGGCATCACAGGAATGGGTGAGATCCGCAGGAGTGGAGATCGTCGGGCCGGGCACACGAAGGATCGGAGGTTGATAACTATGGTTCCTGTTCTTCTTGTTCTTCTGCTCGCTCTGATTCTCTTCGGTGCCGGTTTCGCGCTCAAGGCGCTGTGGTGGATCGCTGTCATCGTGCTGGTGGTGTGGGTTCTCGGGTTCGTGATCCGCCCTGCGGCCAGTGGCGGCAAGCGGGGCCGCTGGTACCGCTGGTAGGAAGGCCTGCGACAACACATCGACACAGGTGGGCCCGGACGCCGTGGCGTCCGGGCCCACCTGTGTCGTCTCCCTGATACTGATGGGACAAAGGTGATGTTTTCTGCGATGCGGGGTAAACGGGATGTGGTGGCCGGAGGAGGTCCGTGAGCAGGAACCATGGCCTCCGGGCACGGGCCCTTCCGGCCATCCGCATTTCCGGCGGGCATCAGTGTGTGAGGTGCGGAAGGCAGGGCACTCGACGATCCGAGGAATCGCCGCAGAGTCCTGCGACGCCTATTCCGACGCCGCATTCATGCGGCAGGCAGTAAAGAATTCTGATGAGGGAGCTGTTTTATGAGTGACAACATCTGGGGCTACCAGCCGACCACCGGCCACATCGCGGGCACCGATCTGACCGGGTACAAGGTCGAGGCGACCGACGGCAGCATCGGGAAGGTCGACAAGCACTCGGACGACGTCAACTCCGCGTACCTCGTCGTCGACACCGGCGTATGGATCTTCGGCAAGCACGTCCTGCTTCCGGCCGGAACCGTGCAGCGGGTCGATCAGGAGGAGCGGAAGATCTACGTCGCCCTCACCAAGGACCAGATCAAGGACTCTCCCGAGTTCGACAAGGACAAGCACATCGGCGACGTCGGCTACCACTCGCAGGTCGGCGAGTACTACCAGAGCCACCGCGCCTGACCTCAGCACGACCCCCGTAAGCGGGCCGGCCCGAGACACCTCGGGCCGGCCCGCTTCTGGTTGCCGGGCCGCCCTCGGACCTGGACCGTCCCTCACACCTTGGCGGCCCGCCGTCCGCCCTCGAACGCAGGCGGCCACGGGCAAGCCTCACGGAGTCCACCGTCGCCAATCCCGAGACGGGGTGAGCCAGTTCCGCCCCACGCCGCCAAAGTCCTGCTCGATACCCTCTGACGTCACGGCGCCGCCCGAGCGGGCGTGGCGGGCGGACCTTCTCCGCCCGCCACGCCCGCTTCTCGTTACAGCACGGGACGTAGCCGCTCCGGTGTCGCCCGGTGTGCATCGGCCGGCAGCGGGTACGCGCTGTGGTGTCGGCCTCCAGCAGCCGGCTGCACGGGGGCTGGACCATGTGGAACATGTGGGAGGGGACCGACATGACGGTGACCGAGGCGGCACAGACGCAGACACGGACAGCGGCGCAGACACAGGCGCAGGCGCAGACGCAGGCGGTGGTGCTGCCGGAGATCGCGGACCCCTCTCAGGTCGCTCCCAAGGACGCCCGGCAGTTGTCGAAGCTGTTCTTCGACCAGCTCGCCGTCCTGGAAGAGGGCACGCCCGAGTACCAAGACGCGCGCAACACCCTCATCGAAATGAACCTCACCCTCGTCCGCTTCGCCGCCGCGCGTTTCCGCAGCCGCAACAGGGACGAGATGGAGGACATCGTCCAGGTCGGCACCATCGGGCTCATCAAGGCCATCGACCGGTTCGAGCTCACCCGCGAAGTCGAGTTCACCTCCTTCGCCGTCCCCTACATCGTCGGTGAGATCAAGCGCTTCTTCCGCGACACCTCGTGGGCCGTCCACGTCCCCCGCCGCCTGCAGGAAGCCCGCATCCAGCTCGCCAAGGCCACCGAGGAGCTGCGCAGCCGGCTCGGCCGCACCCCCACCGTCAAGGAACTCTCCCAGTTGATGTGCCTGAGCGAGGAGGAGGTCGACGAAGCACGCCTCGCCTCCAACGGCTACACGTCCGCTTCCCTCGACGCCACCATCGGCTCGAGCGACGACGGCGAGGCCGTACTGGCCGACTTCATCGGCACCGACGACAACGCCCTCGAACTCGTCGAGGACTTCAACGCCCTGGCCCCCCTGATAGCCGAACTCGACGACCGCGAACGGCGCATCATCCACATGCGGTTCGTCGACGAATGCACCCAGGCCCAGATCGGCGAACACCTCGGCGTCTCCCAGATGCACGTCTCCCGCCTGCTCAACCGCACCCTCGCAAAGCTGCGGACAGGCATGCTCACCACCCACTGAGCCCAACTCTTCGCACGGACCGGCGGCGCGTCCCACCCTCATGAGGGTGGGACGCGCCGCCATTTCCATCAGCAGGTGCCGGCGGGCTGCGTCCTCAACCGTCGGTGTGGATCGCTGTGCGGGCCCGGTCCCCCGCAGAGCACGGCAGACAAGGCCTACGGCCCAAGCAGCCGGGCTGGATTCGCACTTGAGCCACAGAAGCCGCCTGCCTCCCTCTAGATACGTTACTGCCGGTTCCGTTATTGTCCCGGTCACGCCGGCGCGGCACTGGCCTCTGGCCTGAACGGGCCGCGCCGCAGCCGTGCCACCGCTGCGATTCCACCCACTCTGAAGGAGCCGCCATGCGCAGGCTCGACCGCCAGAACAACGTCTCGTCTGAGACCGCCATGACCCACCCGCACGCCCCCCGCCTTCATCATCGTCCACGGCCACACCGCCCAGGTGTGTCCTTCGCCCTGGTCAACGGGTCGGCCTTCGCCGTGCACGTGCTGCTCGCCTGCTCCGCAGCCGAGTTGATGGCCACCCATGTCTGGGGAGAGGCCACCGTCGGCATGCTGGCCCTGCTCGTCCAGGGCTCTCTGCTGGTGTGGACGGCGGCGCGGTACGACCGCCGCGCGGACGCGCGACCGGCTCCGGAAGAGATCCGGGAGGAGAGCAGATGAGTCAGCAGATCCTGCTCGCCGCGCCCGGCGCCCTGGACAGTGACACGCACGCCTTCGTCCTGCTGGGCTTTCTGGCCTTCATCGTCCCCATCCTGTTCGTCTGCGTTCTCAGCGGCCCCGAGAGGGACCGGGTCAACGAGTTCTACACAGCGGGCCGCAGGCTGAAGCCTCTACGCGGGGCCCTCGTCCTGTCCGGCGTCTACCTGCCCACGGCCGCGGTGCTCGGCAACACGGGAGGTGTCGCGGTCTTCGGCTACGACGGTCTGTTCATGACCCTGTGCACCGCGCTGTCGCTGGGCGTCCTCCTCCTGCTGGCGCGCCCCCTGCGCGAGCGCGCCGGTTACACCCTGGGCGACACGTTCGCCCTGCGTGCTCCAGGGCCGGGGGCGCGCATCGCTACCGCCGTCGTGACCCTGAGCGTGTGCGTCCCCGTCATGGTCGTGCAGCTCTCCGGCGCGGGCGCAACCACCACGGCGCTGCTGGGAATGACCGGGCCCGGCGCCGAGAGGACAGCCATCGTCATGATCGGCGCCTTGGTCGTCTGCGCCACGGCGTTCGGCGGCATGCGCGGCACGGTCGTCATTCAGGCGATCAAAACGGTGGTGCTGCTCGGCGCGGCCCTGACGGTGGCAGCTGTGCTGCTCCATCGTTTTCACTGGAACACCGATGCGCTGATCGACGCAGCCGGACAGGGCAGCGGCCGGCCCGCCGGTTATACGCGTCCCGGCCTCCGCTACGCCGGCAGCAGCGACGGGGCGGGCACGCTCGACTTCATCGGCCTGATGATCACCATCGTGCTGGGTGTGGCGTGCCTTCCACACGTTGCCTTGCAACTGAGCACCGCACCCGACGCGGCCATCGCGCGCCGTACGGTGCGCCATACGATCGGCATCGTCGCCTCTTTCTGCCTCATGACAGCTCTGATGGGCTTCGCGGCCGCCGCGTTGGTCGGCGCACCCACGATCATCGCCGCCGATCCCGGAGGCAACAGCGCCCTGCTGCTGCTCACCGGCGAACTGGCGGGCGGCGCGTCCGCCGACGCGAACGGGGCACTTCTCGTCGCCCTGGTCTCCTCCGCGGTGTTCCTCACCACGCTGGCCGCGGTGGCGAGCATCACCCTGGCCGCTGCAGGAGCGATCGCCCACGACCTGTACACGAAGGCGCTGCTCCGCGGGCGCACGACCGAGGGCCGGGAGGTGGCCGCCGCTCGCCTGGCGTCCGCCGGGGTCGGTGCGCTGTGCATCGTGCTGGCGGTCTGGGTCCAGGGATGGAACGTCCTGTTCCTGACGGCGATGTCCCTGGCGGTGGCGGCCTCCTGCCTGCTTCCGGCGCTGGTGTACTCCGTCTTTTGGAGCGGCTACACCCGGGCCGGGCTCCTTTGCACGCTGTACGGCGGCCTGCTCTGCGCCGTCGGACTACAGATCTGCAGCCCCGTCTTCTCCGGCAACCCCTTGGCCCTCTTCCCTGAGTGGCGCATCGACTGGTTCCCCCTGCAGACGGTCGTCCTCGTGTCGATTCCCGCCGGCTTCCTGTTCGGCTGGCTGGGCAGCCTCGTGGGAAGGCACGGTGCTCCACCGGGTCGCCGGGCGTGATGTCGGCTCTGCGCGTCAGGGACAGGCCGTGGAAGACTCAGGCATCTTGGATCGATCACCCTCCTGCGACCGCACGACTCCCAACGGCCGCGCAGCCACCACTGCACGCCGCAAGGCCAAGGGCGGAGGGCAGCAACCACCGGGCCAAGGCCCGCATCACGGTCGCCCGCGCACACGAGTGCCGACGCGCGCCGCCAGGCGGATTTCGGCGACGGCGTCCACAGTGACTCACCGGCACGATGCTGTCAGCGCTTGATGGAGCCCTTGGTCTTCTCTTTCGCGCCCCGCATCATGCCGCGTGCTTCGAGGGCGGCGCCCTTGGCCTCGAGGGTGTTCTTGTGCATCGCGTGGGCAGCCTTCCGCACGGTCTTTCCGGCTACCTGTTCGGCCTTTGCCTTGGCTTTCTCTCCGGCACTCATCTCAGTACCTCCGCGCAGTTTCACCAGCCGAGTGCCCGTACAGCACAGGCACAACCCTCCTGCCGGTCAATCGCAGCGCTCGACCGCGTCGGGTTGCAGTCGTATCTCCTGGACCTGATAACAGTCCGAGTAAACGGTGGCGATGACCGCGCCGCACGTGCATACCAGGTTGGGCCCCCACTCGCCGTCCATCCCACAGCAGTAGCCGCGGCGCATAGCGATGTCGGGGTGCGCCTCCAGTCCCGGGCCGTCGCCGGGATGGAGCACGATGGTGCCGCTCGGCCCGGACTCCACCAGGAAGCCGGACGACTCGTCCAGTACGTACGGCGGGCCGGACGGCTCGGGGTCGACGGCGAACGTCCCCGGAGGCATCCGCACGATGGGTTCAGTGGAATGCCCGCGCTCGTCCGAGGGGGACGCCTCCGGCCGGTACCACCCTTCATCCCCATCAGGACCCGGCAGAGGCCGCTCAATGAGCATCGGCGTTGCTGCACGGTGGCAATTGCGGCACTGGAAGACCGTCATCAAAACACCCCATTTCCTTGATCATTATCGGTCATGGGATGCGCATGGTTGTTCGGCGGGGACACACCGATGGTGTCCGTTCGTGCTGGGCGACTCAGGCGTTGCGACGGGGCTGGTCCTCAAGGGGGGACCTCGGCAAAGCCGCGGTACTCCTGCCGGCGTTCGTGCTGCTCGCGCATCAATCCCGGCTACATCGCGGAACGGTTCACCGGCTGGGGTCCTGCGGGAAACTGTTTGCCGGTATCTGCACCGAGCTGAGACCGGGGTCCTTCTCCGCCCGCAGCAGCAGAGGAGCAGGCCTGTCACGACCGCAGGTCATCGCTGTCACGGTTCCGGCGGGCCCGTATACAGCGGATCATCTCTTCCGCGTACGGCAGGGCCACACACACTCCGACGCCGGCGGCGATCGCGCCGAGGTAGCTGGCCGGCAGCGGGCGCTGCTTGGGCAGGAGCTTCCAGTTGTCGGGGCGGCCGCCGCCCTTCAGGGTCTCTCGGACCTGGTCCCAGTGCAGGCATGTGGTGAAGGCGGCGGCGGTCAAGGGCAGCACTTCGAGGAAGCTGTGGATGTGCTGCTCAACGGGCCGCACTTCACGTTTGTCGGTGGCCAGCGACACGTCCCACAGTGCGGTGGCTCCGTGTGCGAGGGCCGCGCCGCCCATGAGCGAGAGGACCAGCGGGTTGACCCTGGCGGTCAGGCCCGCGACCACCGGGATGCCGGCCTCGGTCATCATGAGGGCGTGGACCGCTGATTCCTGTACGCCGCTGGTGTGTTCGATGTCCGAGCGGCGGTGCATCACCCAGTCGGCGACGGCCGGGACGAACCACAGCGGCATGACGCCGTACAGCAGGAACCTGCGGTTGGCGTTCTCGACGTCGTCCGCCCCGCGCGGAATGCGCAGGGTGGGCCCGGAGCGCCAGCGCTGCCAGCGGGTGAGCGTCGAACGGCGACCCATACGCATGACTGCCCTTTCCTTCGATGACGGGGCGGGCTCATGGCCCAGGGAGGGTTCAAGAGGGAGATCTCGTCGGCCGGGCGGATGCCGGTGCCAGGGCGGGGCCTTGCGCCCTCTCCATTTCTGGCCCGCGCCCCGCATCCCTCCCGGTTGCCAGCACGGCCTCGATCACGCTGTGGGTACCCGCCATGTGCTGCGAACTCCGGCCCGGCACACAACAGGGCAGGCAGCTTCTGTGGAGCCGGACTGGATTGTTGTGCGGCGCCGTAGGCGGTGCATGGCGGCGGGCCACATGGGCGGGGAGGCGGGTGCATGGCGGGGCACGCCGGGCAGGGCCGGGTGATGCGAGCCGTGCACCGCGCTCGTCACCGCGGGTCAGGTTGTCTTTGCCCGCTGGCTGGCCAGGGATGGGCCCAAGGTGTCCAGATTTCTGGCCCTCCTCCGTGCCACTCGATGATCGGCAGTTCGGCCACGTCGATCTCGTCCAGGCCCTCGAACCCCTCTCGGTGCAGCAGCTCGGTCAGCGCACGGAGGCTGCGGACCGTGCCTGCAGACTTTCCGTCCACCCAGACCGGTCGGCCGGCCCCCTTCGTGGGCGGGTGAACGATCACGGAACGCTCGATCATGTCCACCACCTCATCCTCATTCTCCGCTTCCCTTTCCTGCGCTCGTGACAGGCGCCGTGGGCCGGTGCCCCGGGCGCAGGGTGAGATCACGCCGGCCGGCAGACGGTTCACCGGCATCGCGGTGGAAACCGGCTGCAACGGCTGCCGATTTAGGGGATGCGGCGCCTGCCCGGCGTCCGGGTCCGGGCCTCATGGCCGCAGCGGAGCCGGCGGCGGGTGCGACGGCTGTCCTGGCCAGGTAGGAGCGGGCGGTGTCGAGGGCGTCGGCGATCTCGCGAGTCCCGGTGGACACGCACAGGGTGTAGGCGAGGTCGCGCAGGCGCTGGCTGGGCGGCGTCGCTCCACCGAGCGTTTCCGCGGCGAGGAGCGTCTCGTACTCCGCGACGAGCCGGCGCAGAGTGGCGGGGAGGGGCATCAGCATCGGTGCAACTCCTTGGGGCTGAGGCTTGGGGCCTCGTGTGAACTGTCCTGACATCGTGTGTGGGACTTGGGGAAGCGGCCACCCGGCTCATCGGCAGAGCCCTTACGCGGCGGAGGCCCTGCCGGAGCCGGTGGGACACTCGCACTCCCCCAGCACCTCACTGCGTACGTGGGCGCAGCTGCGGGCGATGAGCCGGGAGATGTGCATCTGGGAGAAGCCGAGCTGGTCGGCTATGCGGCTTTGCGTCATGTCCTCGAAGAAACGCAGGTAGAGGATGGTCCGCTCGCGTTCCGGGAGCCGGCGCAGCGCCTTACGGGCCGCCTCCCGGTCGACGACGACGTCGTAGGAGGATTCGGTGATGCCCAGAGTGTCGGCGAGGCTGTATCCGTCGTCGGCGGTGGCCAGTGCGGCGTCCAGCGAGAGGGTGCTGTAACTCTCCAGCGCTTCCAGGCCCGTGACGACCTCTTCCTCGGTGAGGCCGGTATGAGCGGCGATGTCGGCGGGGGTGGGTTCGGGGCTGCCGGGGCGCTGAGTGAGGTCGCGGCGTGCCAGACGTACCCGGTTGCGCAGCTCCTGCACCCGGCGGGGCACCCGCAGGGCCCACGTCCGGTCCCGGAAGTGCCGCTTCACCTCGCCGGTGATGGTCGGAACGGCGTAACTCTCGAAGGCCCCCCGGGCCGGATCGAAGCGGTCGATGGCCTTGACCAGTCCGAGGGCCGCTACCTGGTGCAGGTCTTCCAGGGCTTCGCCGCGGTCGCGGAAACGGCCGGCGATGCGGTGGGCCATGGGCAGCCAGGCCTTCACCAGCTCGTCGCGGACGGCGTCGCGTTCCGGCCCTTGCTCGAGTTCCACCAGTCGCTCGAAGAGGGCGGCGGATCGGGGGGGTTCGTCATGGGTGCGGCGTGCGGCGGAAAGGGCAGGGGTAGAGGTGCTGTCGACCTGCGGACGGTTCGGGGTCATATCGGTGAGCACGGCAATCGCTCCTGAACGCGGGGTTCAGGACGGGCCCGGAAGCAGATACCGAGCACGGCCTGAACAGTGTCTGCCAGGGGGTTCGCCGTGCGGGAGATCTGCATGGCCGCCGAAGGATCGCAGCAGGCAGGGAGGTCGAGATCCCCGCAGGGCGTGCGCCTTCGGTCCGAAGCACGAATTCCCGTGTGCCCCTCATCCGGGGCCACAAACACCAAACCGCAGTCCACTGCCCCCCCCTGCCGCCGTCCTGCTCTGCCGCAGGCCAGGCGCCGCCAGGCGGGTGCAACAGATGGACGGTTTCCCCAGCACAAGTGGCCGAACCAGGGAAACCTGAGCCGAGTCAGTCCCCAGCAGGGAAGGCCACCTGCTCGACCTGCGCCCCGAGTACCCCTCTTTCACCACAGCCAACAACAGACCCGGCCAGGACCGGTACACCTCCGGCAACCGAGCCGGGCCGCGTCAGCCCCCGGGAAATCCGGGGACCCGGGCGCCGTCACCGCAACGGCCTGCGTAGCCGCGAGACGGCCGCCCGGACAGAGGAGGGACAGCGACCCCACGACCACAGCACAAGAAATCACGACGACCGGAACCGCGTGCAGCGGCGCGGAGGAGAGCATCCTGGACGCGGCCAGGACGCTGAAGAACCCTGTCGGGCGGGTCTGCGAGGATGAGTCGCATGGATGTGCGGCGCAGGAACCACGTGACGGTGACCGGGCGGGCCGGTGCTCCGGTGGTGATGCTGGCGCACGGTTTCGGGTGCGACCAGAACATGTGGCGGCTGGTGGTGCCGGCCCTGGAGCGCGACTTCACCGTCGTCCTCTTCGACCATGTCGGAGCGGGGAGGTCGGATCTGTCCGCGTGGAGCCGGGAGCGGTACGCGACCCTGGACGGCTACGTGGACGACGTGCTGGAGCTGTGCCGGGAACTGGCACTCGGTCCCGTGACGTTCGTGGGCCATTCGGTGAGCGCGATGATGGGAGTACTGGCCGCCGCCCGGGACCCCGAGGCGTTCGCCGGCCTGGTGCTCCTGGCGCCCTCACCGTGCTTCGTCGACGACCCGGACACCGGGTACCGGGGCGGATTCAGCGCCGAGGACATCGAGGAACTGCTCGAGTCGCTGGAAGCGAACTACCTGGGCTGGTCGGGTGCGATGGCACCGGTCATCATGGGCAACCCGGAACGGCCGGAACTGGGCGAGGAGCTGACCAACAGCTTCTGCCGCACCGATCCGGCCATCGCCCGCGTCTTCGCCCGGGTGACGTTCCTGTCGGACAACCGCGCCGACCTCGCGGCGGTGGAGGTGCCCACCCTGGTGGCCCAGTGCTCCAGCGACGCGATCGCCCCACCGGAGGTGGGTGCGTTCGTCCACGCGCAGATCCCGGGAAGCCGCCTGATCACGCTGAACGCCACCGGGCACTGCCCGCAGCTCGCCGCCCCCGAGGAGACCGCCGCGGCGATCGCCGCGTTCGCGGGGGCCGCCGCTTGATGTGCGAGACCGACAGCCACGGCGAAGGCGGCGCGGACAGACCCGACGGGCCGGGCGGGACGGGCGGGACGGCGGACGAGCAGGCGCAGTTCTCGGCACTGCTGGAGGACAGCGCCGAGGACCTGTACGAGCACGCGCCCTGCGGCTACCTGTCCACGTTGCTGGACGGCCGGATCGCGAAGGTCAACACGACCCTGCTGAACTGGCTCGGCTACCGGCGCGACGACCTTCTGGGCCGCAAGCACTTCTCCGACCTGCTCACCGTCGGAGGCCGGATCTACCACGAGACCCACTTCGCGCCACTGCTGCGGATGCAGGGGGAGATCAGCGGCATCGCCCTGGAGCTCAAGGCCGCAGACGGCTCCCGTATCCCGGTCCTGGTCACCTCGACCGTGAAAACGGGCGACGACGGGCAGCCGCTGCTGATCCGCACCACCCTCTTCGACGCCCGCGACCGCCGCGCCTACGAGACCGAGCTGCTGCGCGCCCGCAAGGAGGCCGAACTGGAGCGCGAGCGCCTTCAGCGGCTGGCCACCACCCTGCAGAAGACGCTGCTCCCGCCGGCGCTGGCGAACGTGCCCGGACTGGAGGTCTCCGCGCACTACCACATCGCCTCCGTCGACCAGGTCGGCGGCGACTTCTACGACCTGTTCCCCCTGGCCGCCGGTACCTGGGGACTGTTCCTGGGCGACGTTTGCGGCAAGGGCGCCGCCGCCGCGGCCGTCACCTCCCTGGTCCGCTACACGCTGCGCGCCGCCGCCGTCTACGACCCCGACCCGGCGGCCGTCCTGGACAACCTCAACACGGTCCTCAACCACGAGTACAACGGAACCGACCCCCGTTTCTGCACCGTCGTCTTCGGCCTGCTCACCCCCGACCACGAGCGGGGCGGATTCCACATCACCCTGGCCAGCGGCGGTCATCCCCCCGCACTGCTGATGCGCGCCGACGGCACCGCCGACTATCTGCACACCCCCGGCGGACAGCTCATCGGCGTCCTGCCCGACGCCCACATCGCCACCACCACCGTCCACCTGGCCCCCGGCGACACCCTGCTGCTGCACACCGACGGGCTCACCGAAGCCCACATCAACGCCGGCGCCGACCGATACGGCGACGACGCCCTCCTCGACTTCGCCCGCGGTCTGGCGCCCACCACCGCCTCGGACACCATCGACGCGATCCGCGACCTGCTCGACACCTTCGGCACCGGCGTGGACGACGACACCGCCGTCCTGGCCATCCACGTGCCCCGACCCCCCAGGGAAGAGCGGCAGTGACACAGCACCTGACCCTCCACAGCCGCACCACCCCCACAGGAGTGGTCATCGAACTCGCCGGAGAACTGGACTTCCACACCGCCGACCAGGTCCGCACCACACTGGCCGGCCTCGGCCTGCAACCGGGCCGGCAACTCGTCCTGGACCTCGGCGGCCTCACCTTCTGCGACTCCACCGGCATCACCGTCCTGATCGCGGCCCGCAACCACGCCCTGGCGACCGACGCGGGCGTCGCCCTGGCCGCGGTCCCCGACCACATCAGCCGGATCTTCCGCATGGTCGGCCTGGACCAGGTCTTCCCCTGCCACCCCGACATCCAGACCGCCGAAGCCGCCTGGCGACCCACCACCTGAACCGCGCTCCGAGGACCCTCACCACCTGACCCAGCCGCAGCTCCGCTTGGGGCGACTGGTCGGCCAGGACGCCAAGGCTGGGATGAGACACCCCGATGACCGAAGTGGCGACAGAGCATCAGCCGCATTCATGCCGCCTCGGGCCTCAGGAAGACCCCCTGTTAGTTCTCTCGCCGAACAGCCCAAAGTTGCCGATCACAGAACTTGAGCCACCCGTTCTCGTGGGCAGAGCCAGGTGCTCCGACCTACTGCCAGACGCACTCGTCGATGACGATCTGCGGGTCGGCCGTGCGGGGCGTGAAGACATACCGCAGCCATCCTCGGCCGTGGTCGAAGTACACGACGTGGGCTCCCCCGGGGCGGGTGGACTGGACGGGCTCGACGCTCATGCCGACAGGAAGGTCTGCGGCCGTGTCGACGCCCCGGAAGTACGGGTCCTTCGCAATGACAAGCTCGGCACGAGCAGCGTCAACCAGAGCGCGGGCCGCTGCGGGGAGGGCATTTCTGTTGTCTTCGGCTTCCTTGGTCCAGTCAGCTTGCCAGGGAGGACCCATGAATCCGTCTGTCACTGGCCGGGTTCCGCCTTGCTCGCCTCGCGGCGCAGCCGCCCGGCCTCTTCCACGAGACTCTTGGCGTGGGCGTTGTCCGTGGCCTGGGATGCCTCGTCTTCCAGGCGGTGGACCTCGGCCTCCAGCCGGGGGTCTCGGGCGAGGGCGAATTCTGCCCACCAGCGGGCCATGAAAGCGGGGACGGGGGCGAGGTCGTAGGCGTCGGCGATCTTCTCGCGCCAGTTGCGGTCGAAGTCGGGCAGAAGCTTGGGCGTGTGCTGTGCGATGGCCGCGCGCAGCGCCTTGGGAGTGCGATCAGGCATAGGAGGAACCGATCCCCGCATCCCGACGGTGGAAGTGCTCACTATGCAGGCTCTCCTTCGCGATGGCCGGGCGTGTCAGGCAGCTACGGACGCAGGCAGCGTGCCCAAGGAGGCGTCGCCCTCAGTCGATTGTGACGCGGCCAGGACCTCACGCTGGGCGGTGGTGACCATGCGGGCGTAGGGATGAATGTCGCCGCGAGCGTAGGCGTCCAACAAGATCTCGCAGAGCGCGGACATCGAGCGGACCGCATCCTTCACACGTCGCTCGTCGGCGCCGGACCACACCTCATCTGTCGCGAACACACTGCGGCCGCGACGGTTGCCCGCCTTGGTGCTGGTAAGGCTACGGGGCAGAGGCAGTGTCCCGGCGGCGTACTCGGCGAGAGCGCGGCTCATGACCCAAATAAGGGGCAGGCCCTCAGACTTGGCCCGTGCGCCGGCAGCTTCCCACACAGCCCTGGCAACGTTCGGGGCGCGTTCAGCCTCCCCTGCTGCTGGCATGTCGGGCTCCTCCGCTGCGGTCCGGATCTACCGATACACACGGTACTACGGATTGTATCGGTACATCTTCCTGGGAGCAGAACCCGGGCCTCGCTGACCACGGCGTCCCCGGCTCCGGTAGACCGCTCCCGTTCAGGCAGCGGCCCGGGAAGCTGCGCGCAGCGGGCCGAGCGCCTTCGCCCATGCCAGCAGTTCGTCGACCAGTTCCTGGACCTGCGCCACGTGCAGGTCCTGCGGCCGGAAGTCCGTGAAGGCCACGAAGTCCTCGCGCAGCGAGAGTGCCACCTGAGGTCCGATGTCCGCCATGCGCAGCGGGCCCGCCTGCGCGCGCAGTTTCTGCACCGCCATGACCGCGCCGAAGATGCCGTAGCCGACGTAGCCGACGGGCTTGCCGCCCCATTCCTCGTAGAGGTAGTCGATGGCATTGGTCAGGGCGGCGGGCGGGGCGGTGTTGTATTCGGGGGTGACGACGATGAAGGCGTCCAGCGGGCCGATCCGCTCGGCCCAGCGCCGGGTGTGCGGCTGCCGGCCGGGCGCCATGGCCGCGGGCACGGGCTCGTCGAGCAGCGGCAGCGCGTAGTCCTTCAAGTCCACGAGCTCGAACTCCGCGGCGCCACCGGCGTGTTCGGCCGCCAGGTCCCGCACCCATGAGGCCACCCGGTCGCCGTGGCGGCCGGGGCGGGTACTGCCGATGATGATGCCGATCCTGGTCATGTCCGATTCTCCTGTGCTGGTCCTGGGCCTGGTTCTATTTCTGGTTCTGGTTCTGGTTCTATTTCTGGTTCTGGTTCTGGTTCTGGTTCTATTTCTGGTTCTGGTTGTGGTGCGCTGGGTCTGTCGCTGCCTGGTCTCTGGTGGGGCGCGGCAAGCCGTTGCCGTCCGTGGTGCTTCCCCGAGCGGTCCGGGGCCGCCGTGTCGAAATACCTGGCTGTCCGCGATGCGGTGGGTACCTGTCTCTGCGCCGGGCCCCCGGGGACCGACGGCGCCCGGCGCAGCAGGTCTGGAGTGCGGTGAGCGCTTCGGGTCAGTCCGCGTCCGCAAGGAACTGCTGTGTCTCGCGCAGGACCGCCCAGGCGTCCGCCACGGGGCCCACGTGTGCGAGCTTGTCGGGGTTGCTGACTGTGCGGATCGTCTGGATCCGCCCGTCGAGGATGTCGAGGGTCCAGGTGTTGAGGACCTTGCCGTCCCGGTCGCGGAAGATCGCGCCCGGCTGACCGTTCACCTGGTGCGGTTCCACGATGCCGCCGATCCGGACGAACGGCGGGAAGAGGGTGGCGAGCACCTGGGACACGGCGTCGGCGCCGGTGAATCCCCTGGCCCACTGCGGGGCCTTGCCGCCGCCGTCGCCGAGCATCGACACGTCGGCGGCGAGCAGTTTCCGCAGGCCCTCGACGTTGCCTTCGCGGACGGCGTCGAAGAACCGCTCCGCGAGTTCCTCCCGTTCCTTGCGGTCGGCCTCGAACCGGGGCCGGCCCGCGTCCATGTGGCGACGCGCCCGCACGGCGAGCTGGCGGCATGCCGCCTGCGACCTGCCCACCGCCGAGGCGATGTCCGCGAAGCCGAAGGCGAACACCTCCCGCAGCACGAACACCGCCCGCTCCAGCGGGGAGAGCCGTTCCAGCAGCAGCAGGGACGCCATCGACAGCGAGTCGGCCAGTTCCGCCGACTGTTGCGGGTCCTCGTAGGGGTCGGTGAGCAGTGGCTCGGGGAACCACGGCCCGACGTACTCCTCGCGTCGCAGGCGGGCCGAGCGCAGGACGTCGATCGAGACCCGGGTGACCACGGCCGACAGGAACGCCCTCACCGACGCGGGCCGGGTCGCGGACAGCTCGTAGCGCAGCCAGGTCTCCTGGACGGCGTCCTCGGCCTCGCTCACGCTGCCCAGGATCCGGTAGGCGATGGAGAACAGCAGCGGCCGCAGCTCTTCGAACTCCTCGGTGCGGGTCACGCCAGCGCCTCCTGGAAGCCCTGCCGCCACGACGGATAGCGCGGCTGCCAGCCGAGCTCCCGTTTGGCCTTGGCGTTGGAGAAGCCGCGGCCTTCGGTCATCATCGTCACCACCACCGGCCCGGCCAGCAGCCGGGCCAGCCAGACCGGGACCCGCATCGGCCGCTTCGCCCCCGCGCACGCCGCCAGATGGGGCAGCCACTCGCTCTCCGGGGCCGGCTCGTCGTCGACGATGTTGAACACTCCTCTCGCCTTCTGCTCGACGGCCAGGACGGTGGCGCTCGCCGCGTCGTCGAGATGGATCCAGGAGGCGTAGCCGGTGCCGTCCCCGACCAGCGGGAACTGCCGCTTGCGCACCAGCACGAGCTGGTCGTCACTGGCACCGGGACCGTAGAACGCGCCGTAGCGCAGCACCGCGCCGCCGGCCGCGCCGACCGTGTCCTCGACGTGGCGCAGCGCCGCCATCGCCGTGTGCGCGGCCGTCCCTTCGTGCAGGTCCAGCGGATCGTCCTCGGTCTTGACCCATCCGCCCTCGCGGATGCCGTTCCAGTTCGCGTAGCCCTGCGCGACGAAGTGGGGGACGCCGGTCGCCTCGGCCGCGGCCAGCAGGTGGTCCGTCCCCTCGGTGCGCAGCCGGACGGTGGGGACGGACCACCGGTCGAAGTGCTTCAGGTCGGGCTTGCCGGCGTGCGCCATGGAGATCCCGGTCATCTGGTGCACGATCACGTCCGGCCGGGCTGCCGCCACCGCTTCACCGACGGACACCGCGTCCAGTCCGTCCATCACCACCGCCCCGGCACCCAGCCGCTCCACCAGGCCGAGCTTGGCCGCGCTCGTCGTCGTGGCCGTCACCTGGTGGCCGCGCGCCACGAGCTGCGGCACCAGCCGCCGCCCCAGGACCCCGGTCCCGCCCGCCACGAACACCCGCATGACCATCACCCTCCTGCTGTTGAAGTCCCTCTCCGAGATCTGGGACGAGACAGCCCCGCCGGATGTGACATCGCGGGGGTGGTGGGGCGCAGGCGGTGAACATGTTCCGCGGCCGGCGGGCTGACCCGCGATTGATCGGGGTGGCCGGCCTGAGGTTTGGCTGGGGTGTGGTGGTGCTGTCCCACAGCCGGTACGGATCGCCCTGGTGCGACCCGGCGCGCTTCGCGGTGGTCGCGCCGCTTCACCCCGGCTGCCGATCCTGAACGGGGTGCCTGGCTCCCGCGGGCCCGTGGCCCGAGTGAGTCAGGCATCCCGTCAGTGCGGTGACGGTTTCGGGTCCAGGGCGTTGCCGACGGTGCAGCCGCCCTCTCCGGGCATCCGCTGGATCCGGGGCGGCACCCACACCTCGGTGGCGCCGGGGCCCACGCGGGCAAGAAGGCAGTCCTGCGCGTCGAAGCCGTTGCCCTTCACCGACAGGAGAACGCCGACCCGGCCGCCGTCCGCCTTCACCTCGGTACGGATCGCCGGATCCAGATCCAGGGCGGCGAGGCTACGGCGTACCTCGGCCTCGTCCGCCCGGCCGCCCTGCGGCACCCGGGGAAGTTTCGTGCGGAGCTCCTCGTAGGGCAGCCGGGGCGGTTCGGGTGGCGGGGCGAAGGTCAGTGGAGGGCCGTCCGGGCAGTCCACGTCGCGGGGATCCTCACTCCACTGCGACTTGGGTGACACCCGCACCGCGAAGCAGCGCTGTACGACGACCTCCTGAGGGTCGAGCCCTCTGCTGTACGCCGAGCCGGATGTGCGGACGACCACATCGATGCCGTCTCCGTCGTGTGTCGAGGTACCCGTCAGCCGCAGTACCTCCACCCCGTCGATGTTGGAGGCGGAGCGCCCGACCTCCTCCGCCGTGCGCGGCCGCTGGCCGTAGAGCCGCTCGCCCGCGTTCCGGGCCACCTCCCGTGCGGCGTCCGTCGCCTCGTCGTTGGAGGACTGCACCACTCCGCAGCCGGCGGTGAACAGCAACAGCGGGGCGAGCAGCAGCAGTCGGCGCATGGGTTCCACCCTTCCGACGGCGTGCGCGGCGGGCAACCGCTCGTGTACTCAGACCGGCGTGGGTGATCGTACTCAGCCGGTGCGGGCCGGACGGCTTCGGTGCCGGGGCGGTGCGGGTGCCGGGGAGAATGGTTGTGGGGGTCCGGGCCTGAAAGGATCCGGTGTCATGATCGTGAGACGTTCCGGCGGGCTGGCCGCCGCTTTCGCATGTCTGGGCGGTGAGGACAACGGGCGGGTCCGGAGCGGGCTGTGGAACGGCGTGGGTCACCAGGGGCCGGTCGTCCGCGACGGTGGCTCTCCTGTCCTCTTCGTGGTCGCGGGGCGGGTCGGGGTGAGCCACCGGTGAGCGATGCTCTCGCGCGGCTCGACGCCGTGGACTGGCCGGCGCTCAGGCATGCCTACGGGGCGGCCGGGGACGTGCCCGGCATGCTGCGGGATCTGTACCGGCCGCAGAAGGCCGCCGCCGCTGCCGATGATCTGCTGACCCACGTCCACCATCAGGGCGGCGGGGTCTACTCCTCGGCTCCGGCCGCTCTCCCCTACGTCGTCGCGGCCGCCGCGGACCCGGCCATCGCCGCGGACGTCCGCGGCGAACTCCTTTACCTCGTCGGGTCCCTGGCCGGCGCAGGGAACACCGCCCAACCCCGCTTCGTGACCCCCGGCTGGGCCGCCGCGTGGGACCTGGCGGTGCCGGACCTGCTGCCGCTGCTCGACGACCCGGTGGCGGTGAACCGCATCGCCGTCGCCGACGCCCTCGCCGAGGCCCACCGCCGGGCCGACGAGGCGATCGCTGCCCTGCGGGACCGGTGGGGCGTGGAACCCGATCCGCGGACGCGGCTCCAACTCATCGACTCCGTCGGCTCCTTGACCGCTCACGCCGGTGAACAGCGGGGCGCGTCCCTGGGCTGGCTGCGACACCTCATGGACGCGGCCGACCCTGCCGTACGCCTCGTCGCCGTACAGGCTCTGCGGCGCGCGCTGCCGGGGCAGGACGATGCCGCGTACCCGCGGACGGTGTCCGAGGTGCTGTCCGGCAGTGAACCGGCGACGTGGCGGCCGGACGGCGGGGCGGTCAAGGCGACGGTCGTCTGGGCCGTCGGCCTGCTGGGAGCGGACCGGGCGGGCCGGGCCGACGCGACCCGCAGGCTGCTCGGGCACCGGGACCCCGCCGTGCGGGCGGGCGCGCTGCAGGTGGCCGCCCAGGAGCTCAGCGCCCGGCGCTCGGCCGTCGCGGAGCTGCTGCCGGCGGTGGCCCGTTCGCTGTCCGACCCCGAGCCCGACAACAGGCTCTTCGCCGCCCGGGTCCTGGGCATGTGCGGGCACGCCGCTCTCCCCTGGGCGGACGCGCTGGCGGCCATGGTGAGGGACGACGAGGGCGAGGGCGAGGCGTATCTGCCCGCCCGGTCGCAAGCGCTCTGGGCCCTGTCGCGGCTCGGTGACGTGCGGTGCGTAGCCCCGTTGGCGCGGCGTCTGAGGGAGGCGCGGACCGGGTTCGCCCACCACGCGTCCCACGCCGACGGCTGGTGGACGTACGAGCTGAGCCTGAACGAGGTCGCCGGAGGACTCGGCGCCCACGCCGACGTGCTGCTGCCCCCGGTGCGCGCCCGGCTCGCCGCCGCCTCCACCCTCGACGAACGCCGTGCTCTGTGCCAGCTGCTGGAGTCATGGGGTACGGCGGCCACCCCCGCGATCCCGGACCTGCTCGGCCTGCTGGACACCGACGCCGCGGTGTGGGCGCTGGACGCCCTCGCCGCGATCGGGCCGGCCGCGGCCGAGGCGGTGCCCCGGGAACGGCTGCGCGCCCTGCTCGGCAACCCGCCCGCGGGCCAGTCGTTCGCGCCGCGCTGCCTGGCGCTCGCCTACGGGCGGTTGACCGGCGACCGCGGGCCCGCACTCGATCTGCTGCTTCCGCAGCTCGGCGAGCTGTACGGCCGCGAGAGTGCCGCGGTGCTGCTGGGGGAACTGGGGCGGGCGGGCGCCCCGTACGCCGCACGGCTGCGCGAGCTCCTGCCCCAGCACCAGACGGGCTGGCTGCCGCTGCGCGTCGGCGAGGCGCTGTGGCGGATCACCGGCCGGGCCGACGAGGTCGTCCCGGTCCTCGTCCGGGCGATCACCCCGTTCGCCGAACGGGGCGGCGCCTATCCGGCGGTCGTCGAAACGGTGAAGCTGCTGGCCGACATGGGCGCGGACGCCGCCCCCGCGGGGCCCGTCCTGAGGGCGTTCCTCGACACCGACGAGCGGCCCGTCCGGCACGGAACCTGGCGCTCCGTTCCCGAGGACGACGCGCTGTGCGGTGCCGCGCGCGCCGCGCTGCTCGCTATCTCCGGCCCACCTGGCGGTGCCGCCTGACGCGGCACGTTCCGGGAGGAGTTGCGCGACGGGCCGGGCGGCGCGGTAAGGCTGCCGGCACAGGGCACCCCGGCATCCCGGCATCCCGGCATCCCGGCATCCCGCGGAACTCGTACCACTGGCCGTCGATGAGCATCGCCGGTCCTCTCCGCGGCGGTGCCGGGGGGCAGGAAGCCCGCGGGCAGTGGCCTGTGTTCAGCTCGGGCGGAACTGCGGGCCGTACGTCTCCAGGGTTCCGGAGATCGGGATCTCCATCAGCTCCACAGCGGGGCTCTCCAGTCGGCGCATGGTGCGCACGGCCGTGTTCAGGCTGTCGGGGCCGCCGTCGGCCCACGCCGCATCGAGTGCTTCCAGCACGGCGGTGTAGGTGCTGTCGAAGGCGCTCAGGAGCCGCTGGGCCTCGGGGGGAGGCTGGTCCCAGCCGCCCGCCGGGACCCTGGCCATGGGCCGTGCGTCGGGGAAGGGCACGGGAGCTCCGGTGAACTGCCAGCCCTCCTCGGTCTCGCGCAGCCGGCGGCCGTAGTAGATCTCGGCGAAGGCGTAGTAGTGCGCCACATGGTCATCGCCCGGAGCGTCGGCGGGAGAGCTGGAGGTGCCTTCGCCCTGCTCGCGGACGATCTCGATCGCGTGCTCGATGTCGTCGAGGGTGGCGACCGGCTCGAGAAGGTCTCCGCCGATGCGCTCGTTCAGCTGCCGGCGGGTCGACAGTTCGGGTCCGACGGTCCGGAACGTCTTGAGTACTTCCTCGTAGAAGACGCCGATGCTGAGCGGGTCGTCCACGCTGCCGGTGACCGGTGCCGCGGGGGCCTCGATGGCCATCATCACGTCGTGCACGAGCGCCGGGGTCAGGCCCGACAGGTACACGCGGGCCCCGGGGTGCACCCCGCCCGGCAGCGGGCCGGGATAGACGGGTGCCCCCTCTTTGATGCGCGGCCGCCCGTCCAGGGCCACGAGCAGATTGCAGACCACTCCGAGGTGGTACATCTCGTCGAAGACGATGCGCTGGATCACCCGGGCGACGTCGCTCTTGCGGTCCTTGACGGACCACCAGCCGCACAGATACGGCGGGATGGTGGCGATCTCGATCTCCACAGCGGCCTGAAGGGCCGCCCTGAGCCAGTCGACGTCGCGGTGCTGGTGCGGAACGGCGACCAGACGTACCGCGGTCCCGCTCTGCGGCGGGGGAAGCCGTCCGGGTTCCGGCCGCTGCGGGGCAGAAGCGGCGGCGGCCGTCGCGACGGGGGTGCCGACCGCCAGCGCGGCCGAGGCCAGGAGAGTGCGACGCCTCAAAGGGGCAACTGCCGGCCCCTCGGGGGAACTTCTCCTGTCCGTCACCGCACCCTCCCCACGCACGCCCTGACGTTCGGGCTCACCCACGAGCCGGGCGGCCACCGGCGGATCGATCATGAAGCTAGCAGCCCCCGCAGGCCTGCCCGCAGCGCCCGCACCGCGTGGCGCGTCCATGCACGCGAACAGCCCAGTACGGGTCTCCTGGCAAGGGCTCGCACCCTGCCCGCCGGGGCAGCGGGGACCACGGCGCCCCGGTCCTCCTCCCCGGCACGACCGGCCGGGGCCGGCGTCCGCCGCTCGCGCTCCTCCCGCGGCGGACGCGGGCCCGGGTTAGCAGAGGTGGTGGGCGAACGGACTGTCTCGTCTCGGGTGTGCCGTGCCTCGGGGCAGGACCGTTGTCGGCTCATCGGTAGCCTGCGTCATCGTGATGCGCGCCTGGATCCTGCCGATGCTGTTTGTGCTGTTCGGCTCGGCCGTTGCCACGGCATCGGCCCTCAAGGGGGAACCCGGCACAGCCGTGGCACTCCTGCTGGTGTTCGTGCTGCTCGCAGGGGTGAACTCGCCTCTGATCTTCCCGCGTTCGGTCGGTGCGCTGGAGGCGGAGCGCCGCAGCGCCGTCGACGGCCGGCCGGTCGTGTTCTGGCGGCCGGGCTGCACGTACTGTCTGCGGCTGCGCATCCGGCTGGGCGGTGACGCCCGCCGGTTGCACTGGGTCGACATCTGGCGCGACCCGGCCGGGGCGGCAGTGGTGCGAGCGGCCAACGACGGCAACGAGACCGTGCCGACCGTCGTCGTGGCGGGCCGTCCGTATGTCAATCCCGGTCATGAATGGGTGCGCGAACAGCTCTCCCGTTCCGCGTGATCTCGTCCGTGGCGCGCGGTCGGCTCGGCTCACTTCGACGTCAAACGCCGAGGTGTCCTCCGGCGGCGTTCACGGCGGTCCGGTCCGCGGAGCGTGCCTGGCCCGGCCTCGTCAGCGACGGTAGGGGTGCGTCAGGGTCATCGGGGTCTGGGCAATGTCGATGGCGTCCTGGGGGAACTGCCGGCCCGCTGTGTAATAGCGGGCCCGGGTGCGGCCGACGGGCTGGAGAATGTCGGCGGTTGTGAGCTCGCGCAGGTCGCGTTGAGCCTGCTGGAGGCTGAGCACTTCGGCATGCTGGTAGCGGGCGCGGCGCACGCGTCCGGCCATGGCGACGTCATGAAGTGCTGTGATGGTGCGTTCGTCCAGGCCGTTGCTGTCGGCGAAGTCGGCGAGGGCGTTCCAGACACGGCCTGAGCGGGCTAGTCGGCCCTGGACCGTCTGGGCCTGCTGGTGGTAGGCGGTGAGGTTGAAGCGGATCCAGCCGGCGACGTCCTGATCGGGCTGGTAGTGGCTGCCGCGGTCATTGAGTTCGCGGTAGTACTCCCAGGTGTTGCCCGGGCGTCCGAGCCAGCTTTCGATGGAGGAGAACTCGGGCGCGAGGACCGACTCCCGGGCAATCATGAGGGTTTGCAGGGAGCGGGACATACGGCCGTTGCCGTCGGCCCAGGGGTGGATGGAGACCAGGTGCAGGTGGGCCATCGCGGCCCGCACCAGGGCGTGCGTATCGTCGTTCTCGTTGAGCCAGTCGACGAGTTCCTGCATCAGGTCGGGAACGAGTTGGGCATCGGGGGCGGTGTAGGCGGCGATGCTGGGGTCGCGGGCGTCGGTGACGTAGACGGGGCCCTTGCGCCACTGGCCCGCCGGGCGGCGAGCGCTGTGCCGGTGCCCCTGCAGCATCCAGTGCAGGCCGTTGAGCATGCCCTTGCTGTAGGAGAAGTCCTCGGCGTCGTGGAGGGTTTGGATGTACGTCATCATCCGCTGGTAGGCAAGGGTCTCCTCCCGGTTCTCCTCCGAGATGTCGACCTCGCTCTCGCCTTCCATGAGGTCCTCGACGTCGACGGTTGCCACCTTGAAGCCCTCGATGGAATTCGAGGCGGCCACAGCATCCGCGGTCAGGAACTTCCGCAGGCCGGCCGTCCACTTCGTCGACGAGGTCCGCACGCTGTGCCTCAACGTCTCGCGCATCTGGTCGATCTGGTCGAGGACCTGGCGATCCGTCTCGGTGAGATCCGGCGTAGGGAAGAGCATCACCGAACAATATAATGACGTAATCATTGCGTCAAACCCATAAGGGTCCCTGAGCGTGGATGCTGCAACCCGCGCAGCGCCGCCCGACGCCCGCAGCCGGACCGGCGCCCTGCGCACCACCGTCCTGGCCGTCCGGCTGTCCTGGGGTTCATGGATCCCGCGACCGGTCCTCGACCGGTGGTCCACCACGCCGCTCGAAAATCTCGACATGCGGTGAGGTGAGAGCACCTCCGTTCGGCGTGAGGAGTGCGTGATGCGCAAGGTCGTTTCCCGGGACGGCACGACGATCGCTTACGAGAAGACCGGTGAGGGGCCGCCGATCGTGCTGCTCAACGGCGCGTTCCGTGATCACACGATCTTCGACGCGCTCGTTCCCGAGCTGGCGCCGCACTGCACCACCTATGTCTACGACCGGCGCGGGCGCGGGCAGAGCGGTGACTCCCCCGCGTACGCCGTCCAGCGGGAGGTCGAGGACCTGGAGGCGGTGATCCAGGAAGCCGGCGGCTCTGCCGCGGTGTTCGCCGGGTCCACGGGCGCCAACCTCGCGCTCGAGGCGGCCCTGGGCGGCGTGCCGATCACGAGGCTGGCGCTGCACGAGCCGTTCTTCCGTGTCGGACCCTTCCCCAGGCCGCCGTGGAACATCACCAAGACGCTGCGGGTGCTCCTGGAGGAGGACCGGCGCGAGGAGGCCGTGGAGTACTTCCTCGGCAGCTTCCTGGGGCTCACGCCCGACACCGTCGCGGAGTGGCGCCGGGGCCCGATCTGGGCGGTGAACGAGGCGAACGCCCACACCCTCGTCTACGACACCGCGATCTGCGGCGACCACAGCGTCCCGGCGGAGCGGCTGGCCGGGTACCGGACGCCGGCCCTGGTCCTCAACAGCGACCACACCAGCGAGTGGCTGCGGGCCGCGGCGCAGGCGACCGCGGAGGCCCTGCCCGAGGGCCGGGGACTCGAACTGCCCGGTTCCTGGCACCGGATCGACATGGACGTACTGGGCCGCGCCCTGGCCGAGTTCGCCACCTCCTGACGGGCCCGGCATCCGTCGTCGACCGTTCGTCGTTCGTGTTCCCATCTCACTTTCGGGAGAGCATCACGTGAGCACAGCTGACGCCCCGGCCGCCGAGGTCACCGCGGTGGCCCTGTCCGCGGACGGCCCTTGTGAGCGCGGTGCCACGGTGTGGCTGACCGGGCTGCCCAGCGCGGGCAAGACCACCCTGGCCCGTGCGCTGGCCGAACGCCTGCGTGCCGACGGGCGCAGGGTCGAGGTGCTCGACGGTGACGAGGTCCGCGCCCACCTGTCCCGGGGGCTGGGGTTCGGCCGTCAGGACCGGCACACGAACGTGACGCGGATCGGGTTCGTGGCACAGAAGCTGGCCCGGCACGGCGTGCTGGTGCTGGCACCGGTCATCGCGCCGTACGCCGCCTCGCGTGCCGCCGTACGACAGCAGCACGCCGCCGGTGACACCGAGTTCCTGGAGGTCCATGTCGCCACGCCCCTCGGGCTGTGCAGCGAGCGGGACGTGAAGGGCCTGTACGCGCGGCAGGCCGCGGGAGAGATCTCGGGACTGACCGGCGTGGACGACCCGTACGAGGCGCCGGCGGACCCGGAGTTGCGTATTCAGACACGGCACCGGTCGGTGGCCGAGTCCGCCGCCGAGCTGCATGCCTTCCTGGCCGAGAGGGGTCTTGCGTGATGCCCGCGAACCAGCCCGTGGTCGAGGTGCCCGAGGACGCCTTCGCGCTGTCGCATCTGGACATGCTGGAGGCGGAGGCGGTGCATGTCCTGAGGGAGGTGGCCGGTGAGTTCGAGCGGCCGGTGATCCTGTTCTCCGGCGGCAAGGACTCCATCGTCATGCTGCACCTGGCGCTGAAGGCCTTCTGGCCGGCACCGGTTCCCTTCGTGCTGCTGCATGTCGACACCGGGCACAACTTTCCCGAGGTCATCGAGCACCGCGACCGCGTGGTCGCGGCGCACGGCCTGCGCCTGCACGTCGCCCGCGTCCAGGACTTCATCGACGACGGCCGGCTGCGCGAGCGCCCGGACGGCACCCGCAACCCGCTGCAGACGGTGCCGCTGCTGGACGCCATCGACGCGCACCGCTTCGACGCGGTGTTCGGCGGGGGCCGCCGGGACGAGGAGAAGGCCCGCGCCAAGGAACGCGTCTTCTCGGTGCGCGACGAGTTCGGCGCCTGGGACCCGCGCCGCCAGCGCCCCGAGCTGTGGTCGCTGTACAACGGCCGGCACGCGCCCGGCGAGCATGTGCGGGTCTTCCCGCTGTCCAACTGGACCGAGCTGGATGTGTGGCAGTACATCGAGCGCGAGGACATCGCCCTGCCGGACATCTACTACGCCCACAAGCGCCAGGTGTTCGACCGGGGCGGCATGTGGCTGGCCGCCGGCGACTGGGGCGGCCCGAGGGAACACGAACGCTCCCAGTGGCGGCTGGTGCGCTACCGCACGGTCGGCGACATGTCCTGCACCGGCGCCGTCGACTCCGACGCCGCCACGAACGCGGACATCATCGCCGAGATCGCCGCCAGCCCGCTGACCGAACGCGGTGCGACCCGCGCCGACGACCGGATGTCCGAGGCCGCCATGGAGGACCGCAAGCGCGAGGGGTACTTCTAGCCATGACCACCGCTTCCCGGGCCGCCGCCACCTCGCTGCTGCGCTTCGCCACCGCCGGATCCGTCGACGACGGCAAGTCCACGCTGGTGGGCCGGCTGCTGCACGACTCCAAGTCGGTGCTCGCCGACCAATTGGCGGCCGTCGAGCGCGTCTCGGCGCACCGCGGGCAGGACGCGCCCGATCTGGCGCTCCTGACCGACGGCCTGCGCGCCGAGCGCGAGCAGGGCATCACCATCGACGTCGCCTACCGCTACTTCGCCACCGCCCGGCGCCGGTTCGTCCTCGCCGACACCCCCGGGCATGTGCAGTACACCCGCAACATGGTCACCGGCGCCTCCACCGCCGAGCTCGCCGTCGTCCTGGTCGACGCCCGCCACGGGGTGGTGGAGCAGACCCGCCGCCACGCGGCCGTCGCCGCGCTGCTGCGTGTCCCGCACGTGGTGCTGGCCGTGAACAAGATGGACCTCGTCTCCTACGAGGAGTCCGTCTTCGCCGCCATCGCCGCGGAGTTCACCTCCTACGCGGCCGGCCTGGGCATCGGACGCGTCGTGGTGATCCCGGTCTCCGCGCTGGCCGGGGACAACGTGGTCCGGCCCTCCGCCCGGATGCCCTGGTACGGCGGGCCGACCCTGCTGGAACACCTGGAGAGCGTCCCGGTCGGCAGCGCCCCGGACCGGGACCCGGCCCGCTTCCCCGTCCAGTACGTCATCCGCCCCCAGCGCGGCGAGCATCGCGACTACCGCGGCTACGCGGGCCAGCTGGCGTCCGGAGTGCTGCGGGTCGGGGACCGGGTGACGGTGCTGCCGTCCGGGCGCGCCGGCACCGTCGCGGGCATCGACGTGCTCGGCGAACAGCGGGAGATCGCCTGGGCGCCCCAGTCGGTGACCGTGCGCCTGGCCGAGGACCTCGACGTCGCACGCGGCGACCTGATCGCGGCCCGGGACGCGGCCCCGCGGCTCACCCGGGACGTGGGGGCGTACGTCTGCCACCTCAGCGAACGTGAGCTGCGCGCCGGCGCCAGGGTGCTGCTCAAGCACACCACCCGCACGGTCCGCGCGGTGGTCGAGGACCTCTCGTACCGGATCGACACCGACACACTGCAACAGCGCCACGGCGTGCCGTCCTTGAAGGTCAACGACATCGGCCGAGTGGTGCTGCGCACCGCCGAGCCGCTGGCCCTGGACGCGTACACCGCCAACCGCCGCACCGGCTCGTTCCTGCTGATCGACCCGGCCGACGGCACGACCCTCACCGCCGGCATGGCGGGCGAGGCCTTCGCGACCGCCGGCGCCGGCGCCGGCGCCGGCGAGGGGCCACGACAAAAGGGGACGGGGTCCGATGCCCGCTGAAGCCGAACCCATCAGGGAGTGAGATCAATGAGCTGGAGTTCCGCCACGCGCCGCATCGCCGTCGTGGGAGCCGGTGCGGCAGGGACGCTGACGGTGGTTCAGCTGCTGCGCCAGGCCGAGAGAGCCGGTCGGGCGGTCGAGATATGGCTGGTCGACCCGGCCGAGGCGGCCGGCCCCGGTGTCGCCTACGGAACCGGTGATCCGCGTCATCTGCTGAATGTGCCGGCCGGCAAGATGAGCGCCTTCCCCGACGACCCCGGGCACTTCCTGCGCTGGCTCACCGGCCGCGACCCGCACGCCGCCGCGGGTGAGTTCGTGCCCCGCCAGGAGTACGGGCGGTATCTGGCCGAGGTCCTCGAACAGAGCGTCCGGGAATGCCGGCGCGGGCGCCTGCACCGGGTGCGCGAACGGGTCGTCGCCGCCCGCGAGCAGGGCGCCGGGACGGCGCTGCGGCTCTCGAACGGGGACGAGCTGCGGGTGGACGCGGCGGTGCTCGCGCTGGGCAATTTCCTGCCGGGCCAGGACTGGGCCGGCACCGAACTGCGGGCGTCGGGGCACTTCGTCGCCGATCCCTGGGCGCCGGGCGCGCTGGACGCCCTGGACCGGGCGGGCGACGTACTGCTGGTCGGCACGGGTCTGACCATGGCCGACGTGGCCCTCACGCTGGCCCGGCCGGACCGGGTGGTGCACGCGGTGTCCCGGCACGGACTGGTCCCCCAGGAACATCTGGCCGACCCCGCCCCGCCCGCGAAGCCGCCGCGCCTGGACGGCTCGCACGGGCTGGACACGCTGCGCCGCGACGTACGCCGGCACCTGGCCGCGACCCGGCGGGCCTGCGGCGACTGGCGGCCCGGCATGGACGGGCTGCGCGCGGTCACGGCCACGCTGTGGCAGCAGTTGTCGGCGGCCGACCGGAAGCGGTTCCTCACCGAGGACCTGCGGGCCTGGGAGGTTCACCGCCACCGCATCGCGCCCAGGACGGCGGCCACGATCCGCGCGCTGCGGGCCTCGGGCCGGCTGCTCACCGGCGCCGCGGAGGTGGTCTACGCGGTGCCCCACCACGGCGTGGTGGTGGTGCGGCTGAGCGACGGCCGGACGCTGCGGGTCGGCGCCGTCGTCAACTGCACCGGGGCACAGACCGACCTGCGGCGCACGGGCGATCCGCTGGTGCGCTGCCTGCTGGACCGCGGCCACGCCCGCACCGGCCCCGCCGGCCTGGGATTCGACACCTCGGGCGACGGGCGGCTGCTGCCGGCGGACGGCGCCCCGGCGCTGCGGCTGTGGACGATCGGGGCCGCGCGGCGCGGGAACCTGCTGGAGAGCACCGCGATCCCGGAGATCCGCGCGCAGGCCGCACAGGTCGCCGACCGGGTGCTCACGGCGCTCGCCGGGCGCCGGGTGTCCGGGCCGCGGGACCGCTACGGCCTGCGGCTGAGCACGGGTGCCGAGGCGGCAGGACTGTACGGGCAGGCGCTGGAACGGATTCTGGCGGGCCGCTCCGGCGCGGCGGCACTGCTGGGCGAGGCGGTCGACGCCGATCCGGGGTTCGCCGTCGGTCATGCGACGCTGGCGCTGCTCGGCCACGAGTGCGGGGGCGCTGTGGACGTGCCCGCGGCGCTCGCGGCCGCCCACCGTGCCGCGTCCCGCCGGGCGGACGATCGCGAGCGCAGCCTGGTGGCGGCGGTGGACGCCCGGCTGCGCGGCACCGAGGAGCAGGGCAAGGCGGCGCTGCTGGGTCATATCGCCGCCCATCCGCGCGACGCGCTGGCGGTGAGCGCGGCGGTGCCGACCGTCTCCTTCAACGGTGTCACCGGCGCCGAGGAGGCCTGGGCGCTGATCGAGGGGCTGTCCGGCGTCTACGGGCAGGACTGGTGGTATCTGGGGCAGCTGGCATTCGTCCGCCAGGAGCAGGAGCGCTGGCAGGAGGCCGACGCGCTGGCCGTGCGGGCGCTGGCCGCGCATCCCGCGGCCGGCCACGCCGTCCATGCCCGGGCGCACGTCTTCTACGAGACCGGTGAGCACCGTGCCGGTCTGGCCTGGCTGGAGGAGTGGATGGGCCGGCACGGGGCCGGGGCGGGCCACCGTTCCCATCTGTCCTGGCATGCCGCGCTGCACGAACTGACCCTGGAGGACCGTTCGGCGCTGCTGCGCCGCTACGACCGGGAGCTGGTGGCCTCGCAGGTCAGCGGGGGGCGGCTGCTGGTCGACTCGGCCTCGTTGCTGTGGCGGGCGCGGATGACGGGCAGCTGGAGCGGCCGGCTGCCGCTCGGGGAGCTGCTGGAGGCGGCACCCCGGGACTGGCTGGAGGCGCCCGCGACGGGGTTCGCCGCCCTGCACGCCGCGCTGGCCTGGGCGGCGGCCGGTGATCTCGAGGGGCTGGGGCGGCTGCGGGCGCACGCGCTGGCGGACGGCCGGGAGGTGTTCGCGCTGGTGATCGCGCCGTTGTGCGACGCGCTGACGGACGTGGTCCGCCGCAACTGGCCCCAAGCGGTGCTGCGGCTGGGGCCGTTGCTGCCGCTGGTCGCCCGGGTGGGTGCCAGCAGGGCCCAGCACGAGGTGGTGGAGGAGACCCTGCTGTACGCCCTGGTCTCGGGGGGTGCGTACGAGCGGGCGGCGGGGCTGCTCGCGGCCCGGCTGGACCGCCGTCCCTCGCCGCTGGACCTGCGGCGGCTGGACGCGCTGGGCGGTCCGCCCGCGCCGCACGGCCGGGCAACGGTGTTGTCGGTCAGGTGAGTTGACGCTTCTCGGGTGGGGTGAGGGTGCATCGTGCCGGCCTGCCCGGGGGCGCCGGGCGGTGCACCCGGCCAGCTGTCGCCGCCGGGTGCGGTGGCCCCGTACGACGGCCGGGCGTAGGGCAGTTGGGTGTGCGGCGGTGTCGCACGACGGCCGAGTGCACGGCAGTTGGGGTGGGCGGCAGCACCGTACGGCAGTCGGACGCACGGCGGTTGGGACGGGCGTCGGGCTCGTACGACAGCCGGGCGCACGGCAGTTGAGGTGTGCGTCGGTCCCGCGAGGTCCGGGCGTACGGCAGTCGAGGTGTGCGGCAGTCTCGTACGACAGCCGGGCGCACGGCAGTCGGGGTGGGCGGAAAGCCCGTACGGCGGCCGGGTTGTTCGTTCCGGCTGTGCCGGTCCGCGGCGGCGGAAGAGGGGGCGGCTCCTGCGGGGAGCCGTCCCCTTGCTCTGTCCGGGCCGGTGCGAAATACGGCCGGCCGTTTTCTCGGGTTCCGCTCGAGAACGGCGCGAGCGGAACTTCACATTCCTTCCAGCGGCATTCGACGCGTTGCCGGTTTCCTCTTGAGGAGGGCCACCCAAGGTGGCAGCAGACGGTTTCCCGGCGAAGTGGAGATTGAGATGCGGGCGAGGCGCAGGTCCGCCATGAGATCCATAGGGAAGAGCCTCGGCGAGGGCCTGATGTGGATGGGGTTCGCGTGGAATGCCATGTATCCGCCGCCCGGTTGGGCGAATCCCGGGCTCCCTTTCACTGAACAGCCTTGCCTGCCGCCTTTGTCGGAGGAGGAGCTCGCCGAATGGACGGCACTGGTCAAGTACTTGTAGGCGCAGCACATCCTCGAGGAGGCGGTCGAGTGCACAGCAATCTGATAGTGGCCAAGATGGATTCTCGTTCGAGTGCCGATGTGGCTCGGCTTTTCGGCGCTTTCGACGAGACCGACATGCCGCATCGCATGGGGACCCGGCGACGTCAGCTCTTCATGTTCAACGGTCTGTACTTCCATCTTCAGGACTTCGACGACGACAACGGCGGGGAGCTGATCGAGCAGGCGAAGGCCGATCCTCGGTTCGTGCGGATCAGCCAGGACCTCAAGCCGTTCATCGACGCCTACGACCCGGCCACCTGGCGCTCCCCCGCGGACGCCATGGCGCGCCGCTTCTACACCTGGGAGTCGGCGTGAGCGGCCGGCGGGTGGTCGTCACCGGGATCGGGGTGGCGGCGCCGGGCGGGATCGGGGCCAAGAACTTCTGGAGTCTGCTGAGCGAGGGCCGCACCGCGACCCGGGGGATCACGTTCTTCGACCCGTCGCCGTTCCGGTCCCGGGTCGCGGCCGAGATCGACTTCGATCCCTTCGAGCACGGGCTCGGTCCGCAGGAGATCCGGCGCACCGACCGGGCCTCGCAGTTCGCCCTGGTGACGGCCCGTGAGGCGCTCGGGGACAGCGGGCTGGACCTGCAGGGCTTCGCGCCGCACCGCATCGGGGTGGCCGTCGGCAGTGCCGTGGGCGCGACGATGGGGCTCGACGAGGAGTACCGGGTCGTCAGTGACGGCGGCCGGCTCGATCTCGTCGACCACACCTACGCCGTCCCGCATCTGTACAACTACTTCGTGCCGAGTTCGTTCGCCGCGGAGGTCGCCTGGGCGGTCGGCGCGGAGGGGCCCTCGACGGTGGTGTCCACGGGCTGCACCTCGGGCATCGACGCGGTCGGCTACGCGGCCGAACTGATCCGCGACGGCTCGGCCGAGGTGATGATCACCGGTGCCGCGGACGCCCCGATCTCGCCGATCACCATGGCGTGTTTCGACGCGATCAAGGCGACCACGCCGCGCAACGACGATCCCGAGCACGCCTCGCGGCCCTTCGACCGCACCCGCAACGGGTTCGTGCTGGGCGAGGGCGCGGCGATGTTCGTCCTGGAGGAGCGGGAGGCCGCGCTGCGGCGCGGTGCCCATGTGTACGCCGAGGTCGCCGGATACGCCTCGCGCTGCAACGCCTTCCACATGACGGGCCTGCGTCCCGACGGCAAGGAGATGGCCGAGGCCATCCGTTCGGCGCTGGACGAGGCGCGGATCGATCCGGGCGCGGTCGACTACGTCAACGCGCACGGTTCGGGGACCAAGCAGAACGACCGGCACGAGACGAGCGCCGTCAAGCGCAGCCTCGGCGAGCACGCCCGCCGCGTCCCCATGAGCTCGATCAAGTCGATGGTGGGCCACTCGCTGGGCGCGATCGGCTCGATCGAGATCGCCGCCTGTGTCCTGGCGATGGAGAACAACGTGGTGCCCCCGACGGCGAACCTGCACGATCCCGACCCCGAATGCGACCTCGACTACGTGCCGTTGACCGCACGCGACTGGCGCACAGACACGGTGCTGACCGTCGGCAGCGGTTTCGGCGGCTTCCAGAGCGCGATGGTCCTCGCCCGACCGGACAGGAAGACTGCGGCATGAGTTCCCAGGTGGTGGTGACCGGTATCGGCATCATGTCCCCCAACGGCTGCGGCGTGGAGGACTACTGGGACGCCACCCGGGCGTCCAGGAGCGGCATCGGTCGCATCACGCGGTTCGATCCGGAGAGCTACCCGTCCAAACTGGCCGGGCAGATCGACGGGTTCACGGTCGAGGACCATCTGCCCAGCCGGCTCGTCCCGCAGACCGACCGGATGACCCAGCTGGCCCTGGTGGGCGCCGACCACGCCCTGTCCGACGCCGAGGTGAGCCCGCGCGAGGCGGACACCCTCGGCATGGGCGTGATGACCGCCAGCACCTGCGGCGGCTTCGAGTTCGGCCAGGACCAGTTGCAGAACCTGTGGAGCAAGGGCAGCCAGTACGTCAGCGCCTACCAGTCCTTCGCCTGGTTCTACGCCGTCAACACCGGCCAGATCTCCATCCGCAACGGTCTGCGCGGCCCCAGCGGCGTGGTGGTCTCCGACCAGGCGGGCGGCCTGGACGCCCTCGCGCACGCCCGCCGTCTGGTCCGCAAGGGCAGCGATCTGATCCTGTCCGGCGGGGTCGACGCCGCCATCTGCCCCTGGGGGTGGGCGGCCCAGCTCACCACCGGGAAGCTGAGCCGCGAGGAACACCCGGACCGGGCCTACCTCCCCTTCGACGCCGACGCGAGCGGATACGTGCCCGGCGAGGGCGGAGCCCTGCTGATCCTCGAGGACGCCGACGCCGCCCGCCGGCGCGGTGCCGCCCGGATCTACGGCGAGATCAGCGGCTACGGATCCACGTTCGACCCGCGTCCGGGCAGCGGGCGCGAGCCCGCGCTGCGCAAGGCCGTCGAGATCGCGCTGGACGACGCGGGCCTGTCGCCCGGCCAGATCGACGTCGTCTTCGCCGACGCGGCCGGCATCCCCGAGCTCGACCGGACCGAGGCGGACGCGATCACCGCGGTCTTCGGGCACCGGGCGGTCCCCGTCACCGCGCCCAAGACCATGACGGGGCGGCTCGGTTCGGGCGCGGCCCCGCTGGACGTGGCGACCGCCCTGCTGGCCATGCGGGACGGGGTGATCCCGCCGACGGCGAACGTCACGCCCGCCCCCGGCTACGGCCTCGACCTGGTCACCGCGCCGCGGCACACCCCCGTGTCCACGGCGCTCGTCCTGGCGCGGGGTCACGGCGGCTTCAACTCCGCCCTCGTCCTGCGCTCCACCGACTGACCATCACCGAAGAGACGACAAGGAGGCCAGGTGACCACCACCGGGTCGGGCACGGCTCTACCGCCCGTGCAGAAGCGACGCATCCTCGGGCTGTTCGGCCCCTACCGCAAGAACCTGCTGTTCGTCGCGTTCCTGGTCGCGGGCTCGTCCCTGGTCTCCCTCGTCAACCCGTTCCTGATCCGCGCGATCATGGACGTGGCGCTGCCGCAGGGCCGGACCGGTCTGCTGTCGCTGCTGGCCCTCGGCATGATCGTCGTGTCGATCGCCACCAGTTCGTTCAACGTCTGGCAGACCCATGTCTCCGCCAAGGTCGGCCAGCTCGTCATGCACGATCTGCGCACCGCCGTGTACGCGCATCTGCAGCGCATGTCGCTGGCGTTCTTCACCCGCACCCGCACCGGCGAGGTGCAGTCCCGCATCGCCCACGACATCGGCGGGATGCAGGTCACCGTGACGACCACCGCCACCGCGCTGGTCTCCGACCTGACGATCGTCATCGCCACCACCACCGCCATGACCATCCTCGACTGGCGGCTGACGATCGCCTCCCTGGTGATGCTCCCGGCGTTCGTGTGGGTGAGCCGGCACGTCGGGGACGAGCGGCGCGCCATCACCCGTGACCGGCAGCGCCAGTTCGCCGACCTGTCCTCGATGGTGCAGGAGTCGCTGTCGGTCAGCGGGATCATGCTCGGCCACACCATGGGCCGTTCCCGCTCGCTGACCGACACCTTCGCCGCGCAGTCGCGCAAGCTCACCGCCATCGAGGTCCGGGCGAGCACGGCGGGCCTGTGGTACCAGTCGACGATCTGGATCGTGATGGCGTCCATGCCCGCGGTCATCTACTGGGTCGCGGGACTGACCGCGCACGGCGGGCGGATGGCGATCTCGCTGGGCTCCCTGGTCGCCTTCACCACCTTGCAGCAGACCCTGTTCCGGCCGGCGCAGCGGCTGCTGACCATCGGGCTGGACATCCAGAGTTCGCTGGAGCTGTTCGCCCGTATCTTCGAGTACCTGGACCTGCCCGTCGACGTCGCCGAGCCGCGGCATCCCGTCGTCCCCGCCGCGCTGTGGGGCGACGTGCGTCTGCGGGGGGTCGGGTTCTCCTACGCGGGGGCCGGGCGGCCGACGCTGGAGGGGATCGACGTGAGCGTGCCCGCCGGGAGCAGCCTGGCGATCGTCGGGGAGACCGGCTCGGGCAAGACCACCCTGAGCTATCTCGTGCCGCGGCTGTACGACGCGACGGCCGGCGCCGTCACCATCGACGGCGTCGACGTGCGCGACCTGTCCTTCGACACGCTGGCCGCCGCGGTCGGCGTCGTCTCCCAGGAGACCTACCTCTTCCACGCCACGGTCGCCGACAACCTCCGCTTCGCCAAGCCCGACGCGAGCGACGAGGAACTCGTCGCGGCCGCGAGGATCGCGCACATCCACGACTATCTGATGTCGCTGCCCGACGGCTACGACACGGTGGTCGGCGAGCGCGGCTACCGGTTCTCCGGCGGGGAGAAGCAGCGCCTGGCCATCGCCCGGGCCATCCTGCGCGACCCGCCGGTCCTGGTCCTCGACGAGGCCACCAGCGCCCTGGACACCCATACCGAGCGGGCCGTCCAGAAGGCCATCGACGCGGCGAGCGAGGGCCGCACCACCATCACCGTCGCCCACCGCCTGTCGACCATCCGCGACGCCGACGAGATCATCGTGCTGGAGCAGGGCCGCATCACCGAGCGCGGCACCCACGACGAACTCCTCGCCCTCGGCGGCCGCTACACCGCGCTGGTGCACCGGGACACGGAGATGGCCGCCCTCTAGAGCGGGCCGCCGCGCTGTAGAGCGGGCCGGCAGGCCTGTGCTGGAGCGGAGTTCGAGCTTCTATGGAGCGGCCGTCCCTAACGTCGCGGGGATGGAGACTGCATCTGCCGGTATACCGGAGCGGCCCCAGGGGCCCCGAGTCAACCGTCGTACGCTGCTGCGGGGCGGAGCCGTCGCGGGCCTGGGCGCCCTGGTGGGATCCGCGCCCGTGTTCGCCTCGCCCGTCGGCGCGGCCCCCGGCGGGCCCGAGCCGTCGGCGGCCGGGCTGGGGCTGACCAAGTTCACCGACCCGCTGCGGATGCCGCCGGTGCTGCGCCCGCGCGAGCGCGGCGACCACGACGAGCTGACCGTGCGGATGCGCACCGCCGACATCACCGTGCACTCGCAGCTCCCGCCGGTGCGGATGTGGACGTACGAGGGCGCCTACCCCGGTCCGACGATCGAGACGGTCCGCGGCCGCAGGCTCCGGGTCGCGTGGGAGAACCGTCTGACCGGCACTCTGCCGGTCACCGCCGTCGACTTCGGACTGGCCACCGGCCCCTCCCCCGACCCGCTGTCCAACTACCCCGGCACGCAGGGCTGCCAGGAGGTGTCCGGGGTGGCCGGCCTGGAGCCGTGGGCCGCGGTGCACCTGCACGGCATGCTGACCGGCGGCGGCAACGACGGCTGGATGGAGAACCTGCTGGCTCCCGGCGACGTCCAGCTGTCGGCGTACCCGAACGACCAGGCCGCCGGCACGCTCTGGTACCACGACCACACCCACCACGTGAGCCGCTTCAGCGTGTTCGCGGGCCTGGCGGGCCTGTTCATCACCCGCAACGCGGAGGAACGGGCGCTGGACCTGCCGAGCGGCCGGCACGAGGTGCCGCTGATCCTCAGCGACCGCAACTTCGACACGGACGCCTCGGGCGCGCCGACCGGCCGGCTGCTGCACAAGGTGGAGATGGTCGGCGCGCAGCGCCTCATGCGCCCGCACGCGGGCCCCTACACCCTGGTCAACGGGGTGATCTGGCCCCATCTGGAGGTCGACCCGCGCTGGTACCGGTTCCGGATCGTCAACACCGCGAACTCCCGGATCTACCGGCTGATGCTGCTGGCCGACGGCCGGCCCGTGGCGGGAGCGCTGAAGGTGATCGGGACCGACCAGGGGCTGCTCGGCGAGCCGCTCGCGGTCGAGGGGGCGCTCAACCTCTCCCCCGGTGAACGCGCCGACGTCCTGGTCGACTTCCAGGCGTTCCGCGGGCAGACCCTCAAGCTGGTCAACACGCTGCAGGGCGTCACGCCGGGCGAGTCCAACAAGCGCAACGACCTGCTGGAACCCGATGTGATGCAGTTCCGTGTCGCCGACCGCAGGCCCTCGGCCAAGTTCACGCTGCCCGAGGTCCTCTCCCCCACCTTCACCCGGGTCGGCCACCACGACCTGCCGCACGACCAGGCCCCGCGCTGGGTGGTGCTGGTGGGCCCCGGCACGCAGAACATGCCCGAACTGTGGGAGATGGAGGAGACCGACGCGCAGGACGTCACCCTGCCCGCCGCCGGGATCGTCCAGGTCAAGGACGCCGACGGCACGCTCGTCACGCTGCGCAGGACGGCGATGGCCTACGACGACGGCGCGACGTTCACCGCGGCGCACGAGGGGGTGGAGATCTGGAAGTACCTCAACCTCGCCGCCTCCCCCCACCCCATGCACATCCACCTGGCGCACTTCCAGGTGCTGTCCCGGGAGAACTACGACATCACCGGGTTCGACCGGGTCACCCGCGGCTCGTCGCGGCCGATCGCGTTCAAGGCGGCGGCCGAACTGGAGCCGCACGAACGCGGGGAGAAGGACACGGTCCGGGTGGGGACGGCCGGCCAGATCACGCCCGGCCCGAACGGCACCCCGGGCGAACTGGTCACCGTGGCGGTCCGCTTCCCCGTCGTCGGCCGGGGCGTGCACCACTGCCACATGCTGGAGCACGAACAGCACATGGTCCGCCCCCTGGTGGTCAGCCCCGCCGCCCATCTGAACGCGGGCGGCCACCATCACTGACCGGGTGCTGCGGGCCGCGCACCAAGGGCTGTCGGCCGTTCGGACCGCTGACGACGCGACCCGGCGCACACAAAAAGACTGGGAGGCGCCACGCGGGCGCCTCCCAGTCGAAGTCGACGGCGAGGAAAGCGAAAGAACTCGTTTTCGGAAAGGAATGAGAAGGAAGCCCTTTCATGGCCTCGCCGTCGGCAACGCTAGCACTCAGCCCGGAATCAAGTCGCGCAGATTTTCGAGGGTGATGATCCGGGAGTCCGGGTGCAGTCCCTCGGGACGTTCCAGGCCGATGTACGTCACGGGCTCGTCCGGGACCGGCTCGCCGTCCCACAGGTCCACGTCCGTGGTGTCGCCGGACATCAGGTCGATCAGGTAGGCCACCGTCAGCTGCTCGCGCTCCACGATGGCGCGCACCACCTTCGACACCGACACCTGGTTCTCCTCGACCCGGTTGGCCGACGAGATGCCCTTCAGATACAGGTGCAGCCACTTCGCGCGCCACCGGCCGTCGTCCCCGCGCCGGAACACCAGCGGCAGCGCCACCCGGCCCACCCCGCGCAGCTCCGACTTCATCCGCACCGTGCGCGGCTCGAACGGCCGGCCCTTGTGCTCACCGTCGCGCAGCATGAAGCCGAAGAACGACTCCTCGACCTCCTCGAAGTTTTCGCCGGCGTAGATGTTGACCTGCGGAACGATGAAGGTGCTGCGCACCCGGTCCAGGGACAGGTTGATGAACTCCGAGGCCCCGTCGGGCGCCTCGGTGATGTCGCCCGAGTGCTTGCCCCCGACGGCCGTGAGGGACGTGTAGGAGAGCCAGGCATCGGTGCTGTAGTCGGCGTGAAGAAGCAGCGCGGACAGGTCGTAGTCGGTCCGGTCCTCGGTCTCCTTCCAGTACACGAAGAAGCGCAGCTGTTCGCCGTCGACCGCCGAGACCGAGCCTCGCGGCAGTACGCCGAGCCCGGCCGCGGTCGCCCGGCCGCTGAGCGGAAGCGCCACGTCGAGGACGTCGGGGTCGAGCAGCAGCCGGCCCGGCGCCGGGAGCCGGCGGCGCATCTCGGCGTCGAGGGCGGCGATCAGACGATCGCGGTCCGCGGCCGGTACCGGCGGCCGGAAGTCGGGGGTCACCCATGCGCGGCCCCGGCGGTTGACGAAGATGCGGGGTTCGTCGCTCTCCCGCTCCCGGTTGTGGAGGTGTTCGCGCACCGAGAGCACGACCCGGCCGGAGACGTCGGGAGCGACCCGCACCGCGGCGGCCACCACCGCGTCCCGCTCGTCCTGGTCGGCGGCGATGCGCAGCAGGAGGTCCAGGGCGCGGAACAGTTTGCCGGGAGCGGACGTCAGCAGCTTCACCGCACCGAGGACGTCGAACTCGTCGAGCAGCTTCTCGACCCGGCTGTCGAAGGACCGTGCCTCCTTCTCGCCCCGAGCGACCGCGAACACGTCGGCGGCGTGCGGCCAGCGCGGGTACTCGTGCGGGTGGAGACGCTCGCCGAGCCGCTTGAAGGGCTCGCGGTGCGCGTGCACATCGGCGAGCTTCGCGGGGTTCGCCGCGACCACGGCGTCCAGACCCGCGAGCAGCGCCCGGCGCAGCGGCCGCGACAGCGCCCGGAACCGGGTCGGCTCCTGCAGCGTCACGTCGCCGCCCGACAGCGCGCAGGCCAGCCGCAGCACATCGGTGACGGTGTCGAGGAGGAGGTCCGCCCCGACGCCGAGCCGGGCCTCGTTGACGACCGCCCGGTTCTCCCGGACCGGGATCGCCTCCGGCTGGGGGCCGAGCGCGCACTGCTCGGCGAGGGCCTTGAGGTCGCGCAGGTCGTCCTCGCCCAGGGGGGTCGTGCTGCCGGCCAGGGCCAGGTAGAGGCCGGTGAGTTCGTCGTCCAGGTCCCGGCCGAGATGCAGGACGGTGACCCGGTCGCCCGCCGAGGCGATCAGCTCGTCCTGCGCCGCGAGCATCTCCTCGTAGGTGTGCTGGTAACGGCCGTACGTGGGGAGGCTGAGCAGGTCCAGCACCCCGTGCGCCAGCTGCGTCAGCACGTTCTCGCGCGACGTCTCGTCGCCGAGCGCCTTCGCCACGCAGCTCATCCAGAACTCTTCGGTGTCCGGCACGTTCGCCGGGAAGTCGATGAAGTACACGTTGTGCCGGACGTGGTCGCCCACCATCTCGCTCACGGTGCGCAGCGTCCGCCTGGCGGTGTGCACGACCGCGTCCTCGGACAGCCCCGACAACCGCTCCAGCAGCTCCGCCGAGAGCTTGAAGCCCACGGAGGTCAGCGCCGCGTCGAACTGCCGCGCGGCACCGGCTCCTTGACCGGCGGAGCCCTTGGGGGAGGAAAGGCGGTGGGTGTGCCGGATGACCAGCGATTCGAGACTGTGCGCCATCCGGGGATGATCGCAGAGGTGTGCGAGCCGGCGCACAGGGGTTTTTGTGCGCGGACCCGGACCTGCCAACGCCCCGCGCCGGTGGGGCGGCGCGGGCATCCGGGTCGGGGCGGGCCGTTCAGGGGTTCAGGGGTTGAGGACCCAGGCGGAGGGATGGGCGGTGAAGCCGATGTGCGGGTAGTAGTCGGCCGCCGCGGGGGCCGACAGCAGGACGATCTTGGCCTGGGGGGCCTCTTTGCGGGTCGCGTCGATGAGCTGCCGGCCGATGCCTGTGCGCTGGTAGGCGCGGACGACGGCGATGTCGGACAGGTAGGTCACGTAGGAGAAGTCCGAGACGCTGCGCGCGATGCCGACCAGTTCGCCGTCGACGCGGCAGGTGATGACCAGGTTGGCGCCGCGCACCATGGCGGCCATGCGCTGGGTGTCCTGGACGGGCCGGCGTTCGCCGAGGCCCGACTCCTCGTAGACCCGCAGCACGTCGGCGAGGTCGAGGTCGGATCCGTTCTCCCGCTCAATGCTCCAGCTCACGCAGCTTGTCCAATCGCTTGTGGATGACGTCGTGGTGGGTCAGGAACCGCTCGGGTTCCAGCGGGCCGGTCTCGATGCCCTGGGCCCGCAGGCCGGCGAGGAAGTCCTCGCCGTTGGCGGCGTCCTGGATCGTGCGATAGGTGCGCTCGCGCTCGCTGCCGGCCTCCAGCAGGTCCGCCAGGACGGCCGAGCTGTAGGCCAGTCCGCCGGTCGCGTCGATCGCGGTGCGCATCCGGTGGGGGAAGACCTGCAGTCCCTGTACGAGGTCGGTGGCCGCGCTCACCTGGTAGTGCGCGACGGTCAACGCGTCCGGCAGGACGACCCGTTCGACGGAGGAGTGCGACAGGTCCCGCTCGTGCCACAGTGCCACGTTCTCCAGCATCGTCCCGGCGTATCCGCGCAGCAGCCTGGCCAGCCCGGTCAATCGCTCGCCGGTGGTCGGGTTGCGTTTGTGGGGCATGGCGCTGGAGCCCTGGTAGGCGGCGGTGCGCGGTTCTTCCACCTCGCGGACCTCGGTGCGCGACAGCAGCCGCATCTCGACGGCGATCTGCTCGACGCAGGCGCCGAGGGTCGCGACGGCCTGGACGAGCTGGGCGTGCCGGTCGCGGGCAACGACCTGGCTGGGTGCCTCTTCCACGCCCAGGCCCAGGGCCGCGCACACGTGTTCCTCGACGAAGGGGTCGATCAGGGCGTAGGTGCCGACGGAGCCGGAGATGGTTCCCACCGCGACCTGTTCGCGTGCGTCGGTCAGCCGGCGCACCGAGCGGTCGATCGCGAAGGCGAAGCCGGCGAGCTTGTGGCCGAAGGTGGTGGGCTCGGCGTGCATGCCGTGGGTGCGGCCGATGCACGCCGTGTCCCAGTGCTCGGTCGCCTTGTCCACCAGGGCCCCGCGCAGCCGGCCGGCGGCGCCGGTCAGAAGGTCGCAGGCCCGGGCGAGGGTGTGGCCCAGGGCGGTGTCCACGAGGTCGTAGCTCGTCATGCCCAGGTGCACCCAGCGCGCGGAGTCGTCGGGCAGGTCCTCGCAGAAGGCGGCGAGGAAGGAGAGGATCTCGTGGTCGCGTTCGCGTTCGAGTTCCGCGACGCGTGCCGCCGAGGGCACCTCGGCCCGGCGGATGTCGGCGAGGGCGGCGTCGGGGACCCGGCCGAGCAGCGCCTGCGCCTCGGAGGCCAGCACCTCCACCCGGGCCCAGGTGGTGTAGCGGGCCTGGTCGGACCAGAGTTCGGCCATCTCCGGCAGGGCGTAGCGGGAAATCACGGCCGTGGTACCTCCTCGTCAAGGAATCGGGTCACCGGGCGCACGGGGTGTGCGGGCCCGGTGCACCGGTTTCAGGCGGCCTTGCGGATGATCTCCACGGATCCGGAGTCCAGGAGGGTGCGGACGGCGTCCTCACCGCCGGCGACGTCCAGGTCCATGTCGTGGAGGCGGTCGATGACGGACCGGATGACCTTGTCCGACTGCGTCTCCTTGGAGCCCTCCCAGACCAGCTCGGGGAAAACGGTCAGATAGACCTTGTCGTTTCCCTGCGTGAAGATATTCACTTCCATGACGTCACGGAGCGCCATTCGGGCGTTGTAGATCAGGGTATTCATGGGTGCCACCGACTTTCGGTATCCGTTTTCAGGGACTTCCTCGCCGCACGTTCCGACCTCATGATGATCGGACACCAAGGGCCGCGCAATGTTCGATGTTGCCACGGCGAGGGCCCGGAACGGGGCCGTCATATGTCTTGTTCAACTGCGCGGAATCCGCAATTGAACGGGCTTGCCATTTGAGGATGTTTGACAGAGAAAGGGCGCGTTGCGGACCATCGGTGATGTTCGTCAATGCGTCAGGCCGCGTCCACGAAAAGCATCCGGAGTGCCATGAAAATCCTGTTCATAACCACGGGCAGCCAGGCCACCTACTATGCCGCTGCCCCGCTGGCGACGGCCGCGCGGAACGCGGGCCATCAGGTCATATTGGCCGCCCACGAGCCGTGGGTGGAAACCGCGGAGGCCATCGGACTTCCCACCTTCTGCTTCACCGTCGATCCGATCCGGCACTTCATGCGGATCACCAACCCGGGCAAGGGCCTGCGGTTCCCGCGGGAGCTGGGCGACCAGGAGATGTTCGGCCAGGGCCGCGGCTTCGCGCAGATGGGTCTGGCGGGGGTGAAGTCCCTGCTGGAGCTGGCCAAGGACTGGACCCCGGACGTGGTCGTCGGCAGCTCGCAGAGCTACGCGGCGATGCTGCTCGCCGCGCACCTCAAGGTCCCCTACGTGCGTCAGGTCGAGTACCTGGGCATCCCGCTCACCGGCATCGACCCCGGCGCCGAGGAGGAGCTGCGGCCCGAGCTGGAGCGCCTGGGCGTGGACGGGCTGCTCAAGCCCGATCTGCTGCTGGACTCGACGCCTCCGTCGCTGCGGCCGGCCCACGACCCCGCCGCGCAGTCGCTGCGCTGGATCCCCTCCAACCCGCAGCGCCGGCTGGAGCGCTGGATGTACACCCGTCCCGAGGGCCGCCGCCGCGTGCTGATCACCTCGGGGTTCCGCAGCCTGATGTTCCGTGAGCCGGGCTGGTCGATGCCGCTGCTGGTGAGCGAGCTGGGCAAACTGGGGGCCGAGGTGCTGATCGCCGCCTCCCCCGGCGCGGCCGAGCGGTTCGGCGAGCAGCTGGGTGACGCGCGGGTGGGCTGGATCCCGATCGATGTCGCCGCCGCCACCTGTGATCTGGCGGTCCATCACGGCGGCGCGACCACCGCCACGACGCTGATGGCCAACGGCGTGCCGCAGCTGATCATCCCGGAGAACCCGCCGGAGTTCCCGCCGAACTACCACCGCGAGGCCATCGCCAAGGCCATCAGCGGCTTCGGGGCCGGCAAGACGCTGTGGCCGCAGGCGCAGGAGCCCGACAAGGCGCCCGGCGAGGTCATCGCGGCGGCGTGCCGGGAGCTGCTGGAGAACCCGAGCTACACCGAGCGGACGCAGTTCCTCGCCAAGGAGATCTCGACGCTTCCCACGCCCGCCGAGATCGTGCCCCGGCTGGAGGCTCTGATCTGACGGCGGGTCCGTCCAGCGGCTTGAGCGCCATCGCCCTGGGACCGCGGAGAGTTTCTCCGCGGTCCCAGGGCGATGTGCGTGGGCGATGTGACTGGGCGATACGCGTGGGTGATGCGCGTGGGTGATGCGCGTGGGTGATGCGCGTGCTCGGGCGCTGCGCGTGCCCGGGCGCTGCGCGTGCCCGGGCGTTGCGCGTGGCAGGCGAATGCGGCCGGCCGGGGAACCGGCCGGCCGCGCTCCGGTTCAGCGGGCGGCGAGGGCCTCGATGCCGCGCAGGACCTCGGCGGGGGTGGGCAGCGTCGCGCTCTCCTCGGCGAGGAGTCGGGTCCGCTCGGCGTAGCGGGGGTCGGAGAGGATCGCGTGGCAGCCGGCGGCGGTGATCTCGTCGGGGCTGCGGCCGGGCTCGGGCCGGTGCCGGTCGACCATGACGGCGGCGCCGAAGTCGCTGATGGACTGGGCGACGGCCTTGCCGTAGCCGTTGTCGGGGATGATCAGCTGGGGCACGCCCGCGTTGATGAGGGTCATGGCGGTGGTCGCGCCGCCGTGGTGGACGGCCAGGTCGCAGGTGGGGGCGACCACGTCCAGGGGGATCCAGCCGATCCGGACGTCGCCGAGCTGGGAGCCGAACTGTTCGGCGGCCTCGGGGAGTGCGGCGATGAGGACCTCGGCTCCCGCGCCGGTCAGTTCCTCGACCAGGGTGCGCAGTGAGCTGCCCGGGGTGTCGAGCATGAGGTTGCGGGTTCCCGCGGTGATCAGGACGCGGCGGCGGCCGGCGGGGCGGGTGTACATCCACGGTTCGAGCCGGCGCTGGCTCACCCGGGGGACCCAGCGCATCGACTGTGCGGCGGGGGCGCCGGGCGGGCGCAGGGACGGCGGGCACAGGTCGATGAAGAGGTCGGGGGGCGGCAGTTCGGCCAGGCCCAGGCGTTCCAGTTCCGGCTTCAGTTCGGCCACGGCCGTGCGGTCGCGGCGGGCCATCGGGGCGATGTGCCATATGTGGCGGACGTAGGGGACCTTGAGGCGGGCGGCGAGCACCCGGGGGACGTGGGAGAGGCCGCCGACGACCAGGTCGGGACTCCACTGCCCGGTCAGTTCCAGCAGGGCGTCGAGGCGGCCGGCGGCGGTCAGGGCGTCCTGTCCGTAGCGCATGCGCTCGGGTGTGATGCAGACGGCGGGCAGGCCGACGGACTGCGCGGCCGCCATCAGGGGTTCGTCGGCGGCGAGGAGGATCTCGTGGCCCGCGCTGCGTGCGGCGGTGGCGAGGGGGGCGACGCCGAAGACGGCCGCCTGGCTGCCGCCGACGGTGAACAGGAATTTCATCGCGTGCACTTCTTCCGGTGAGGGGGCGGATTTCGGTGTTCCGGGGTGGCGTTCGTCCTCAGCCCGCCTGGGCCATTTCCATCACGTACTGCCCGTAGGAAGAGTTCGAGAGGCGGCTTCCGAGCCGGTAGCAGGCCTCCTGGTCGATGTATCCCATGCGCCAGGCGATCTCTTCGAGACAGGCGATGCGTACGCCCTGGCGGTGTTCGAGGACCTGGACGTAGTCCCCCGCCTCCATCAGCGCGTCGTGGGTTCCGGTGTCCAGCCACACGAAGCCGCGGCCGAGCGGGATCAGGGTGGCCTCGCCCCGTTCCATGTAGACCCGGTTGAGGTCGGTGATCTCCAGCTCTCCGCGTTCGGAGGGCCGCAACTGCCGGGCGATGTCCACGACCTGGTTGTCGTAGAGGTACAGCCCGGTGATCGCCATGTTGGTCTGCGGCTGGGTGGGCTTCTCCTCGAGGGCGATGAGTTTTCCCTGGCCGTCGAGTGTGCCGACGCCGTAGCGCTCGGGGTCGCGCACCGGGTAGCCGAACAGGACGCAGCCCTCGATGTTCTGGGCGGCCCGCTGGAGCATGGGCCCGAATTCGTAGCCGTGGAAGATGTTGTCGCCCAGGACCAGGGCGACGGAGTCGTCGCCGATGTGGTCCGCGGAGACCAGGAACGCGTCGGCGAGCCCGCGGGGCTTGTCCTGTTCCGCGTAGGTCAGGGAGATGCCGAGCCAGGAGCCGTCGCCCAGCAGACGGCGGAACATCTCCAGGTCGTCGGGGGTGGTGATGATCTCGATCTCCGTGATTCCCGCCAGCATCAGGGCCGAGAGCGGGTAGTAAATCATCGGCTTGTCGTAAACCGGGAGCATTTGCTTCGAGACACCGAGCGTGATCGGATGGAGTCTCGTGCCATTGCCGCCGGCCAGGATGATGCCCTTCACCGTGGCGCCTCCTCAGTGACTTCGTGCCCATTAGGCGATGTCCGCACTTTATATTGGGGTAACACACGTTCAAAAGCCTCCCCGGATGTCACGGGACCGCGAATGGCGTGAATGTTGACAAACCCGGTGCCGTTTACTCAGGCTGGCCTTATCCCGGTTCAGGCATGCGAATTTCTGTCGTCTTTTAGGTGGGCCTGTGAACATCGAAGATCTGACACCCGTTCTTGAATCCGAGCAGAGGGCCGGTATAGGCATCATCGGGTGCGCCGACATCGCGGTGCGGCGGGCCCTCCCGGCGATCGAGGAGTCGCCGTTCCGTCTGGTGGCGGTCGCGAGCCGCAGCCGGGAGAAGGCCGAGGGCGTCGCGGCCCGGGCCGGCTGCAAGGCCGTCGCGGGGTACGAGCGGCTCCTGGAACTGCCCGACATCGACGCGGTCTACATCCCGCTGCCCAACAGCGAGCACGCCCGGTGGGCGCGCCGGGCGCTGGAGGCGGGAAAGCATGTCCTGCTCGAGAAGCCGGCGGTACCCCGCGAGGACAGTGCCCGGTCCCTGATCGCGCTCGCCGAGGAACTCGGGCTGCTCGTCATGGAGAACTTCGCGTTCCTGCGCCATCCCCAGCACGAGCAGGCGCGGTCCCTGCTGGCGGACGGGGCCATCGGGGAACTGCGGTCCTACAACGGCGTGTTCGGCATTCCGCCGACCGACCCGGCCGGGATCAAGTACCAGGCGGATCTGGGCGGCGGGGCGCTGTGGGAGGTCGGCTGCTATCCGGTGCGGGCGGCCCAGGAGTATCTGGGGCCGCGGACGCAGGTACTGGGGGCGGATCTGACGTTCGATCCGCAGCGGGGCGTGGACGTGTCCGGGGTGGCGCTGCTGCGGGACGGCGCCGGTGTCACCGCGAACTGTTCCTTCGGCCTGTCCCACAGCTACCGCTCGACGTACGACCTGTGGGGAAGCGAGGGGCGTCTGGTCCTGGAGTGGGCGTTCACCCCCTCGCCGAGCGCCCGTCCGGTGCTGCGGCTGCAGCAGCGGGACCGCGAGACCCGGATCACCGCCCCGGCCTCCGACCAGTTCCTCGGGGTGTTCACCGCCTTCCACGACGCGGTCCGCGATCCGGGCCTGCGGGCGGCGCACCATCACGAACTGCTGCGCCAGGCCGCCCTGATGGCCCGCATCCGCGAGCACACCCTGGGCCGGGAGCCCGGATGAACGGCGGCGGGTGAGGTCCTCAGCGAAGAGACGGACAACGACGAAGAACGGCAGCGAGCGTCCGCGGACGCCGACTGCCGTTCTGCCTGGTTTCGACCGCGAAGGGCTCGGTGTCATCCGTCGATGCGACCGGCCGCGCTGTTCAGCAGTACGGAGACCCGGTGTAGCTAACAACTGATGCGGATCCATCAGTGAGTCTCAGCCTTCTCTTCTCAGTTGTTACCTTGATTTGCGTGAAGCTTTCCGAGTGGGCGGCAGACGCCGTCCAGCCCGTGGGCCGGCCGGACGCCGACAGAGCGGCTTCGAGGTGCTCAACTCCAAAACGGCTGGTCGTCCTGACCCGACCGAGACCGTTGACGATCTGGTGCAGGACATCACCGAGGTGCTGACCTCGATGTGTCCCCCCTGTACGGGCGGCGGAGCAAAGAGCCGGGCGACCCGAGCGGTGGCCGTGACGACCGGTGAGGCCGCCGAGTGAAGAAGTTCCAGGCGCAGCCCGGGTTTGTGGTGCAGGCGTTCCGGTTCTCGTTGGACCCCAACGCCGCCCAGGAGCGGGCTCTGCGGTCGCACTGCGGCGCGGCGCGGGCGGCATTCAACTGGGCTGTGGGCTGGGTCGAGGCGGCGTGGTGGCAGCGCAGGGCAGAGGAGTCCTACGGGATTACCGAGGCAGGTTTGACATCGTGGCGGCCGTGGTCGCTGCCCTCGCTGCGCAGGGCGTTCAACGCCGTCAAGCACAACGACCCGAAGTTCGCGTCCTGGTGGCAGGAAAACTCCAAGGAGGCCTACAACACCGGGCTGGCGAACGCCGCCGCCGCGTTCGATAACTACGCGAAGTCGAAGCAGGGCAAGCGGCGAGGGCGGGCGGCGGGAATGCCGCGGTTCAAATCGAAACGGAAGGCGCGTCTGTCGTGCCGGTTCACCACCGGCACCCTCCGCCTCGAGACCGGCGGTCGGCATGTCACTCTGCCCAGGCTGGGAACCATCCGCGTCCACGATCCCACGAGCAAGCTCCTGGTCCGCCTGCAGGCCGGGAGTGCACGCATCCTGTCTGCCACCGTCCGCCACGAGCGGGGGCCGCTGGTTCGTCTCCTTCCAGGCCGAGGTGAAGCGCGACCTGGTGCGTGTCGCCCGCCCGGACGTCGTGGTCGGCATCGACCTCGGCATCAAGACCCTGGCTGTCATGGCCGACAGCACCGGCGAGATCCGCGAGGTGTCCAACCCTCGGCACCTCAATGCCGCATTGAAGGAGCTGCGCCTTGCCTCCCGTACCGTGTCCCGCCGCCGGGGCCCGGACCGCCGTACCGGACAGCAGCCGTCCCACCGGTGGGAGAAGGCCAACAAAGCACGCAACAAGGTGCACTACCGCATCGCGAACCTCCGCAAAGACGCCCTGCACAAACTGACCAGTGCTGTGGCGGCCGAGTACGGCACCGTGGTGGTCGAAGACCTCAACATTGCCGGGATGCTCCGCAACCGGCGCCTGGCCCGGCATCTCGCCGACGCCGCATTCGGCGAGATCCGCCGACAGCTCACCTACAAGACCCGCCGCAACGGCTGCCGCATCGTGGCCGCCGACCGCTGGTTCCCCTCCTCCAAGACCTGCTCCGGGTGCGGCGTGGTGAAAGCCAAACTGCCGCTGCACAACCGGACCTACCACTGCGACGCCTGCGGCCTGGTCCTCGACCGGGACGCCAACGCCGCACATAACCTCGCCGCCCTCGCGGCAGCAGCAACGGGTAGCGGAGTGGCCGCAGACCCGGACACCCCAGCGGTGTCGAAGCCTCGTGGAGCCGACCACAAGACCCGCACCAACCTGCCCGGCCGCAAAGTCGGGCGGGGGCGGGCAGGTGGCGCAACCCTGCCGCACCAGCAGCAGGCAGAAACGAGAGACCGTACCCAAACCGAAGCCCTCACGCTTTGGTGATGCGACGGACCTTCCGGGCAGAAACGCCCGGAATACTGAGAGCCTCTAGGGCCCCCAGCAACGGCAGGCACTGTTCGAAGGTCGGCAGGAGGCCGGCCGCGGCCGCCTCGGCCAGGGTGGGGGCCGCGGCGTCCTTGTCCGAGCGGATCGGCGGTTCCTTCAGGTCCCACGGCAGGGCGAGCGCCGGGTCGAGCGCGTCGACGTCGATCATGGTTCCCGGCTCGTACTCCTGCGAGCAGAGGTAGCTCATGCAGGTGTCGTCGGTCAGGGCGAGGAAGGCGTGGCCGACGCCGTCGGGCAGGTAGACGGCCGTTCCCGTCTCCGGGCTCTGGTGGGTGACGTCGTAGTGGCCGAACGTCGGCGAGCCCACGCGGAGGTCGACGGCGATGTCGAGCGCGCTGCCGCGTACGCAGGTGACGAACTTGGCCTGGCCGGGCGGGACTTTGGTGCCGTGGATGCCGCGCAGGGTGTTGCGCCGGGAGACCGAGTAGTTGACCTGGCGGACCGCGAAGTCCCAGCCGCTGTCGGCCAGCAGGGCGCTGGCCTTCACCGATTCGAAGAAGTAGCCCCTGCGGTCGCTCAGGGGCTCGGGCTGGACGCGGTAGGCGCCGGGGACCGTCATTTCCGAGATCAGCACCGCTTGCTCCTCGCTGTCTCAGCCGGTGGGGACCGGGCCGGTTCCGGAGGACGCCTGGGCGATCCGCCGGCGCATGGACGCGCTGTCGTTGGCGCGCGGGAACTCCTCCCGGGGCGCTGGGACTCCGAGGAAGGCGCACAGCGGATCCCAGCCCTGCCGGACGTCGTAGACGAGGACGTTGTCCGCGCCCAGGGTGCGGACGACGTCCTCGTTGTGCTGGTGGTAGACCTCGATGGCGTGGTCCTTGTCGGCGAACCGGCCGCCGAACAGGCCGTCCCAGACCATGGTGCTGGTGACGCGGAACAGCCGGGCCTGCTGGGATCCGGGCGGCGGCGGGTTCTGCATGCTGCGCAGGGCGAACTGGTACAGCGTGTCGTAGGTGCTGCGGTACCAGCTCTCGGCGTCGCGGACCGTGAGGATCACCTTGGCGCCGGGGAACGCCCGGCTGATCTGCTGGTAGTAGACCGCGCAGGGGCCGTCGACCGCGGAGTCGTAGCCGTCGAACAGGGCCGCCCAGTCGGGGCGTTGCCCGTCGCAGACGATCTTCTCCCAGCGGGTGAGGCGTTCTTCGTCGCCGACGATGTCGAACATGTGGAAGGAGGGGCCCAGGCCGAGCCGGTCCAGGGCCGCTTTCAGTGAGGTGGTGCCGGTCCGGCCCAGGCCGGCGTTGATGAGTTTCAGCACGGTGCGGTGTCCCCTTTTCTCAGCGCCAGACCGCGGGTTCCTGCTGGGTGGCGACATTGACCCGGTTCCAGAAGTTGACCAGGCCGATGTGCATGACGAGCGCGCCGAGCTGCTCGTCGTTGTAGTGGCGGGCGGACTCCTCCCAGATCTCGTCCGGTGCCATGTCCTGCGGGTCGGTCATCGAGGTGATGGCCTCGGCCATCTCCAGCGCGGAGCGCTCGGCGGCGTCGAAGCAGGATTCGGTCCGCCAGGCGGCCACCTGGGCAAGGCGCGTGTCGACGCCGGCCGGCTGATCGGGGCCCGCCGGGAGCGTGTAGGCGCGGCCGTTGATCTCGCTGACGCGCAGCCGGATCAGGTCGAGCGTCGTCTGCGGCACGCCGACCTTGCCGATGACCTCGGTCAGGTCGAGCAGGGGCTGCAGGGCGCCGGGAACGACCAGGGAAGGATTGTCCATCCGTGGAGTCATCGGATCTTCTCCTGTGCAATATGCGGGCATGAATTACCTGGGAAAACATGCTGCTCGGCGCCCCGAAACATTCGCAAGAAATTGTTGTTCAACTGCGGATCGGGCGCAGATGAAACACCCTCAATCCGTAAGTTGCACGGAATTCAGTCGATGACTTGTAGTGGTCTCGTGTCAGAGTCCACCACAACCACGAGCCGGCAGCCGGTCTGCCGCAACATTCGCGAAACACGGCAATTTATTCTCGAGGGTCATTCCACGGTCGCCGCGCATGTGCTGGACGTGCTCGACGCCATCCGTGAGACGGACCCGCGTCTGGGTGCCTATGTCGAGGTCGCCGGGGCCCGCGCGGTGCGTGAGGCCAGGGCGGCCGACCGGCTGATCGCCCGTCGCGGTGCGGCCGCCTTCCGCGAACGGCCGCTGCTGGGCGTCACGGTGTCGGTGAAGGACCTCATCCAGACGCGGGACCTGCCCACCCGGCGGGGATCGCTGCTGGCGAACCCGCGCGCCGCCGCGGACGCGCCCTGTGTGGCCCGGCTGCGGGCGGCGGGCGCGATCGTGGTGGGCAAGACGGCGACGTCGGAGTACGGGTGGAGTGCGAGCACCGTCAGCCGGGTGGGTCCCGCCACCCGTAATCCCTGGGCGCCCGGCAGGACGGCGGGCGGTTCCAGCGGCGGGTCGGCGGCCGCGGTCGCGGCGAACCTGTGCACCGCCTCGCTGGGCACCGACGGGGCGGGGTCGGTGCGCATCCCGGCCGCGTTCTGCGGCGTGGTCGGGTTCAAGCCCTCCTTCGGGCACATCCCCTACGTGCCGCCCTGCGCCGAACGGCTGTCGCATGTCGGGCCGTTGGCGCGCAGTGTGGCGGACGTCGGTGAGCTGATGGCGGTGCTGGCCGGTCCCGACCGCCGCGACCCCCAGTCGGTGCCGGCGCCGCCGGTGCCCGACGCGCGGCGCGGCGCGCTGCGCATCGGCTGGATCGAGTTCGCGGGGACGTCCGGCGCGGTCCGCGACGCCACCGAGAAGGTCCTGCCGGTGCTGGCCGCGCTGGGGCACCGGGTGGAGCGCATCGAGGCCCCGTTCCCGGACCCCTACGAAGCCCTGGTGGACATCCTCGCCGCCGCCGAGGCGAACGGCACCGCGCCCGCGGACGAGCCGTGGTGCGACGAGGGCCGGCTCGCCGTCGTGCGTTACGGGCGCTCGGTCAGCGGGGCCGCGGTGGCCCGCGCGGAGCAGACCCGGCTCGCCCTGCGGACCAGGCTCGCCTCGGTGATGGAGGGCTATGACCTGCTGGCCATGGCGACCGTCCCCCTCGAGCCGTTCGCCGCGGGCGCGATCGCCCCGCCCTGGGCCGCCGCGGCCCGGGACCTGCGCTGGCTCGCCTGGTCGCCGGCCACCTATCCGTTCAACCTCACCGGGCAGCCCGCCCTGTCGCTGCCCGTCGGCCTCACCCCGGCCGGGCTCCCGGCCGGACTCCAACTGGTCGGCCGCGTCGGCGAGGACGCTCTCGTGCTCTCGGCGGGCGAGCGCCTGGAGACGGCGCTCGGCCTCAGCCTGACTCCCCCCGCCCTCACAGTGAAAGGAAGTTGACCATGGTTTCCAGGTCGTGGTCCCTGCACGGCGGCGAGAGCGGCGTCGGCCGTCCCTCGTTCGTCGCCGAGTTCGGGCTCTGGGACGACCGGCAGGCCGCCGCGGCCGAGCAGGTCGAACTGCAGCTGGCGGAGGTCGATCTCGTGCGGGTCGTGTTCTGCGACCCGCACGGACTGGCCCGGTCCAAGACGGTGCCCGCGGACGTGTTCCGTACGGTGCTGCGCAACGGCATGGACTTCAGCGCCGGGCCGTTCCTCTTCGACACCGGCCACGCGGTGGCCGTCGACTTCCTCGCCGACGCCGGGGTGGGGGTCGGTGAACTGCTGGGCGCGGGCGACTTCGTCCTGGTCCCCGATCCGCGCACGTTCCAGGTGCTGCCCAAGGCCGGGCCGCGGACCGCCTGGGTGCTGGGCGACGAGTACCTGCGCGACGGCACACCGCACCCGCTGTCCGCGCGCGGCGTGCTGCGCCGGGTCTGCGCCGAGTACGCCCGCCAGGACCTGTCCCCGGTCATCGGTCTCGAGGTCGAGTGGTACCTCACCCGCCTGACCGGCGGCCCGGTGGGCAACGCGGGCAACGGCTTCGGCCTCCAGGGCCCGGCCCCGGAGGTGGAGGCGGTCAACCCCGGCTACCAGTTCAACCTCGACAGCGCCTACGACTCGGTCGCCGACGTCGCCGACCCGCTGGCCGCGATGCTCCAGCAACTCGGCCTGCCGCTGCGCTCGTTCGAGCACGAGTCGGGTCCCGGACAGCTCGAGACGACGTTCAACCCGATGCTGGCGGCGGACGCCGCCGACGCGATGCTGCTGTTCCGCACCCAGCTCAAGCAGGAGTGCAGGCGGCGCGGCTACCACGCCTCGTTCATGACCCTGCCTCGCCTGGCGAGCTTCGACCCCAGCGGCTGGCACCTGCACCAGTCGGTCACCAGCACCAAGACGGGCCTCAACCTGTTCGCCGAGGGCGACGGCCTGCAGGACGCCATCTCCGCCGAGGGCCGCGCCTACATCGCGGGCCTGCTGGCGCGGGCGCGGGAGTTCAGCCTGCTGTCCGTCCCGACCGTCAACGGCTACCGGCGCCTGGCCCCGGAGTTCACGCTCGCCCCGACCGCCGTCGACTGGAGGTTCGAGGACCGCAGCGCCCTGATCCGGGTCCTCAGCGGCGGCAGCTCCACCCACGTCGAGAACCGCATCGGCGAGCCGTGCGCCAACCCCTACCTGGCCATCGCCTCCCAGCTGCACGCCGGCCTCGAAGGGCTGCTCGCCGGCCCCGAAGCCGCCCGTACGGCGCCCGCTCCCGCCCCGCTGCCCCGGACCCTGCGCGAGGCGCTGGAGGCCTTCCGCGCGAGCGAGAGCGCCGAACGGCTGCTCGGCGCACCGCTCGCCTCCTGCCTGACGAAGCTGAAGGAGAGCGAGGCCGCCCGGTTCGACGCCTGGTGCGCGGCCGGGCCCGCCCCGACCGCGCCGGGCGAGGTCACCGCATGGGAGCACCGCGAGTACTTCGGCGCCTTCTGAAAGCAGGCGCGCACCGGACCGGCCCACTCCCGGCCCGGGCCTTGAACCACACCTCTCCGAACCAGACCTCTCCACCAGACCCCTGAACCAGACCTCTGAACCAGACCTCTGAACAGATTTCTCCGAACCAGACCTGAAGAAAAGGGAGTTGCCGCATGTCACGGTACGAATGGGATGGGACCAACTCGGGCGTCGAGACGCTCAAGGAAGCCATCGAGCCGTCCCGTCAGAAGGTTCTCGGCCACCCGGTCTACCACCAGCTGAACAGCGTGGACGCGGTCGTCACGTTCATGGAGCACCACGTGTTCGCGGTGTGGGACTTCATGTCCCTGCTCAAGTCCCTGCAGCGCCGGCTGACCTGCGTGGAGGTGCCGTGGCTGCCGTCCGCCGCCACCGGCAGCCGCCGGCTCATCAACGACATCGTCCTGGTCGAGGAGAGCGACGAGCTCGGCGAGGGCTTCATCAGCCACTTCGAGCTGTACCTCGACGGCATGCGCCAGTCGGGCGCGGACACCACACGCATCGACACCTTCATCGCCCTGCTGCGCCAGGGACGTACGGTCCCGGCCGCGCTGAAGGAGGCGGGCGTGCCGCGGTCGGTGACCGAATTCGTGGGCACGACCTGGGAGTTCATCGAGCACTCCCCCGTGCACTGCCAGGCCGCGGCGTTCGCCTTCGGCCGCGAGGACCTGATCCCCGACATGTTCGACCAGGTCGCCGCGCTCAACGCCGGCCACGGCTCGCTGTCCACGTTCGTCGACTACCTGCGCCGGCACATCCAGGTGGACGCCGAGGAGCACACGCCGATGGCGATGCAGATGCTCGCCGACCTGTGCGGCGACGACGCCGCCAAGTGGGCCGAGTGCCAGGAGACCGTCGACCGCGCGCTCGCGGCCAGGACGGTTCTGTGGAACGGCATTTCGGACGCGATATCCGAGCGCTCCCGCTGACGGGCCATCACTGGTGAGGGTGAGCACAGCATGCCAAGGGTAAAAGACACTCCTTCCACCGCCGCCTCCAAGCGCACCGAGCGGATCGCGCGGCAGTCCCGCGACGAGAACTGGAAGAAACCGCCGCGCCGTATCGAGACGTCGGAATGCATCACCTGTGACACGTGCCTGCGCAGCTGCCCGCCGGAGTTCGGGGCGATCTTCGACGACGGACTCAACGTCGTGATCGTTCCCGAGCTGTGCTCGGGCTGCCCGGTGTGCGTGATGGTCTGCCCCGTCGACTGCATCTATGTGGACGAGGAGTGGACCGCCACCGAGGCCCGCATGTGGGACCACGTCGGCCTGACGGCCAGGGGCCCGGCATGACGGCGCCCGCCGAGCGGGACGGCACCCTCACCCGCAGGGCGGCCCTGGCCAAGGCGCGGCAGAGCCGCAGGCCCAGCAGGCTCGGCCGGCCCGCCGGTGCCACCGGCGGGCCCGACGGCACCGGCGTGCGGGACGCCGGGTTCCCGGCCCTGCTCCGGGCGGTGTGGGAGCAGGCGCGTGCCGCGCCGGACCTGGCGGGGGCCGTGGACACGCTGCTGACGCTCGCCGGGCACGTCCCGGCGGACATCCAGCTGCGGGCGCTGGATGTCGAGGCCGAGACCGCGCTGAAGGCCCTGGCCGGACGGTCCTGGCGCGACGAGGGCGGCGACACCGGCCGGGCCGGCGGCGCCGGCACCGCCTTCCTCGGCGAGATCGGGCTGGACACGAGCGGCCGGGTCGTCGTGCGGGTTCCCTCCCAGGGCCCGCTGAGCGCGCAGGCCGACCTGGTCGACGGCGTGCTGCGGGTGCCGTGGTCCGAGGAGGACCTCGCCGGCTACCGGACCGAACTGGCCCGGGCCGCCGGCCGGTGGCAGGAGTCGGCGGACGACTGCCGCCGGTGGCTGGCGCAGGCGGGCCCCGACGGACGCGCCGCCCTGCTGCAGGACCTGGTCGAGGCGGCGCTGCGCACCGCGCCGTTCGTCCTCTACGCCGGAAAGCGCCAGTACACCAACTTCCGCGGGCCCAACACCCTGACGGGCAAGACGCTGCCCCCGGGGCACCCCGACTGCGCGCTGAGCAGTCTGGCCGGGCTGCCGCTGGAGCTGTGGTCGGACAGCGATGTGCTGCTGGTGGTCTGCCTGACGCTGCTGGTGCGCTCGGCGGGGTACGCCCGCATCGAGGAGGCGAACGGCACCCAGCTCACGCTGGACCACGTCGCCCTCCTGCTGGAGCGCACCCGCAGGGCCTACAACGCGGCCGCTCCCGCGCTGGACCCGGTGCCGGAACCGGCCTCGCACACGGTGGCCGCGCTCGGCGAGCTCGCCGGGTCCCTGGCGGTACGGCGCCGGGACCTGATGCAGCGCGTGCAGCTCTACCGCGAGATCTACGGCCCGCTGATGCACAAGATCGAGCGGGTCGCCGGTCCGGTCAAGAGCGACGCCGAGCGGCTGGAGGCCGAGGTGTGCGCGCGCCTGCGCGAGCGGCTTCCCGTCACCGGTGACACCCTCGCCGAACTGGCCGCGGGCGTGGAGTCCTCGCCGGGCTGGCTGGCCGGGGCGCACGGACAGTTCGGCACGGGGCTGGAGTCCCTGGTGCACGAGACGGTGTGCGCGGCGGCGGCGGTGTTCGACGCCGACTTCGCGATGAGCCGCGGGATGCGGTCGCTGCCGGCGCTGATCGCGGCGCTGCGCGCGGGGGCGTATCCCGAGATCGCCGGCTGGGAGATCCCGCACTTCTTCTGCTGTGTGGTGCCCTCGCCGGACGCGGCGCGGCTGTTCGGCGGTTCGGCGGGCCGGCTGGCCGACACCGCGTGGGCGATCTCCTCGCGGATGCAGTACAACTCCTGGCACTTCCTGGTCGGCAACCTGCCCAAGGTTCCCGAGATCGCGGCACGTGACCACTTCGTGCCGCCGGCGATCCCGGACATCGCGTACTACTCCGATCAGCACCACAACGGCCATGTCGCGGCCAGGGTGCGCTTCACCGTCCGCAGTCCGCAGCCGGTCCAGGTGCTGGGGCAGCGGTTCAACGGGTTCATGGACCTGCGGCTGCTGCGCTGCGAGGGGCTGCCGTTCGACGAGCAGGACCTGCTGGCGGCGCACCGAACCTCCGCCTTCATCGCGGGGGCCACGACCCTGGCGGCCGGCCTGGTCGCCGGTGGCACGGACATCGAGGTCACCGCGTTCGACTCCGCGTGGCACTGGAACGAGATCGCCGGATAGCCGCCGGTGACGGCACGACGAGGCCCCTGACCGTGCCGGTCAGGGGGCCTCGTCGTGCCGTCGGTGTCCGCGGGGGCGACAACTGCCACGGATTTCCTGATTGTTCATAGTCGTCTCAAGTCAGGCATCTCACGTAGCTTGGTTGTGTGAAGCTTTCGGAGTGGGCGCGTTGGCAGCGCGTGAGCTACCAGACCGCCTGGCGTGGGTGAGGGACGGGAAGATGCCCGTGCCGGTCCACCAGGCGCCGTCCGGGACGTGGCTGGTCGACGAGGTTGCCGCCCAGCCGTCCGGACGCGTAGTGGCGTACTGCCGTGTGTCGTCAGCCGAACAGAAGGCCGACCTGGATCGCCAGGCCGCGCGGGTGGTGTCCGGCGCGAACGGACTTGGCCTGGCCGTCGCGGAAGTCGTGACCGAGGTCGGGTCGGGGCTGGACGGGCGACGCCGCGAGCTGCAGCGGCTTCTCGCCGACCCGGACACGGCTGTGATCGTGGTCGAGCACCGTGACCGGCCGGCCCGGTTCGGCGTCGAGCACCTGGAGGCCGCGCTGTCGGCGTCCGGCCGGCGCCTGGTCGTCCTCGACCCTGCCGAGACCGCCGACGATCTGGTGCGGGACATCACCGAGGTGCTCACCTCCATGTGCGCCCGCCTGTACGGGCCGCGGGCGGCGAAGAACCGGGCCGCCCGCGCGGTGGCCGTGGCGACCGGCGAGGCCGCCGAGTGAAGAAGTTCCGGCCGCAGCCCGGGTTCGTGGTGCAGGCGTACCGCTTCGCGCTGGACCCGAACGCCGCCCAGGAGGCCGCTCTTGGGTCGCACTGCGGTGCGGCGCGCGCGGCGTACAACTGGGCGGTGGGCTGGGTGACCGCGTCCTGGTGGCAGCGCCGGGCCGAGGAGACGTACGGCGTCGCCGGGGCGGAGCTGACCGAGTGGCGGCCGTGGTCGCTGCCATCGCTGCGCAAGGCGTTCAACGAGGCCAAGAGGACTGATCCGCGGTTCGCCTCCTGGTGGGAGGAGAACTCCAAGGAGGCGTACTCCACCGGTCTGGCGAACGCGTCGGCTGCGTTCGACAACTACGCGAAGTCGAAGAACGGCAAGCGGTGCGGCCGGCGGATGGGGGCGCCGCGCTTCAAGTCGAAGCGCAAGGCGCGCCTGTCCTGCCGGTTCACCACCGGCACCATCCGGGTGGACGCCGACGGACGGCACGTCACACTGCCCCGACTCGGCACGATCCGTACGCACGAGCCCGTCGCCGGGCTCCTCGCCCGTGTCCAGGCCGGGACCGCGCGCATCCTGTCCGCCACCGTCCGCCACGAACGCGGACGCTGGTTCGTATCCTTCCACGCCGAGGTGAAACGTGACCTGGCGAGGGTCGCCCGCCCGGGCGTCGCGGTCGGCATCGACCTCGGCATCAAGACCCTGGCGGTCATGGCCGACAGCACCGGCGAGATCCGCGAGGTGTCCAACCCTCGGCACCTCGATGCCGCATTGAAAAGGCTGCGCCGCGTATCCCGTACCGTGTCCCGACGCCGGGGCCCGGACCGCCGTACCGGGCAGCAGCCGTCCCGCCGGTGGGAGAAGGCCAACAAGGCGCGTAGCAGGGTGCACTACCGCGTCGCGAATCTTCGGGAAGATGCCCTGCACAAGCTGACCAGTGCCGTGGCGGCCGAGTACGGCACCGTGGTGGTCGAAGACCTCAACATTGCCGGGATGCTCCGCAACCGGTGCCTGGCCCGGCGTATCGCCGACGCCGCATTCGGCGAGATCCGCCGACAGCTCACCTGCAAGACGCAGTGGAACGGCTGCCGCATTGTGGCCGCCGACCGCTGGTACCCCTCCTCCAAGACCTGTTCCGAGTGCGGCGCGGTGAAAGCCAAACTGCCGCTGCACAACCGGACCTACCACTGCGACGCCTGCGGCCTGGTCATCGACCGGGACGCCAACGCCGCACACAACCTCGCCGCACTCGCGGCAGCCGCAGTAACGGGTACCGGAGTGGCCGGAGACCCGGACGCCGTCAAGGCGTTGAAGCCTCGTGGAGCCGACCGGAAGACCCGCACCACCCCGCCCGGCCGCAAAGCCGGGCGGGGGCGGGCAGGTGGCGCAACCCTGCCGCAACAGCAGCAGACAGAAACGAGAGACCGTCCTCACATCGAAGCCCTCACGCTTTGATGATGTGACGGACCGTCCGGGCAGAAATGCCCGGACGGCTGAGACCTGACTACGGACTCAGCAACGGTCAGACCGTCACGGGCTGCTCGGCGGAGCGGGTGTGCACGGCGCGGTAGCTGTTCCAGTCGGCGCTGGTGATCAGGGAGTTGCGCCGGTCCTGGAAGCCGCGGCGCGCGGAGGACCACTGGGCGTCGGCCTGCGTGCGGAAGGCGTCGTAGGAGTCCTTGCCGTCCCACTGGGAGTAGACGACGACGAAGTCGTTGTCCGCGCCGACGGTGGCCAGGGTGCCCTCGCCGCCCTCCAGGTTGCGCGAGCGGATGCCGCGCAGCACGCTCTGCGAGCGGTAGCCGGGCACGTCCACGAGCCAGGAGTGGGCGCCGGCCAGTGTGGCGGTCAGGGCGCCCTGCTCGGCGGGGTCCACGCCGAGGATCTCGATGACCGTGTAGTCGTCGCGCCCGGGCGAGACCTCGGTGACGCCGCCCAGCGCGGGGTGGCGCCGGCTGGAGTCGACCTCGGTCTGCATCAGGCGGACGAAGGTGGTGATCTCGCGGAAGACCGGGACGGTGTGGTGCTTGAACTCGCTGTCGTTGTAGCGGGTCTCCAGGTCCTGCATGCCGCGCCACTGGATGAAGTTCGCGGTTCCCGGGTTCTGTTCGCCGCGGTGCACCGTGCTGGAGATCCAGCCGGGGAACGCCGCGGTGTCGACGATCGCCTTCATCTCCTTGACGAGGGTGTCGACCCGGGCGCGGGTGTCGGTCTTGAACAGGTTGAGGACGGTCAGGTGCCCGTCTTCGGGGTTGATGAACGGCATGGTTCCTCCTGGGTAGTAGTTGAGTGCCCGCGCCGGCGGGGCGTCGTGTCCTAGCGGGGGTCGCGGGGCGTGCCGAAGAAGCGGCCGAGGGCGTCCGTGAGACCGTCCGTCCCGGATCCGTCCGCGCCGATCCAGGCGATGTAGCCGTCCGGGCGGACCAGCAGCGCCTGGACGTCAGCGAGTTCGCCCTCGGGGCGGACCTGTGCGACGACGACGTCGATCCGGTCCGTCCACGGCTCGGCGGCGGCGCTCAGGGCGGCGTCGCCGCGCAGGTCCAGGACGAAGCCGCGCCCGCCGTTGAGGAGTCCGTAGGCGCTCACCTCGCCGGACGTCCCGGCGGTGAGCTTCAGGTCCGGCAGGCGCCGGCCGAGCAGCGGGTGGCCGGAGCCCGGGGTGTCGTAGGCGATGTCGAGTCCGGTGACCATGCCGACCAGGAGCTTCTGGACGTCCTCGTAGGCCAGCAGTTCGGCGAAGACCGACCGCATCGGGTCCATCTCGGGGCCGCCGAGGTAGAGGCTGCGCTGGGAGAGCGTGTTGGCCAGGATGCGGGCGGCGACGGGGTGGCGCTCGCTGTGGTAGGTGTCGAGCAGGCCTTCGGGGGCGGTGCCGCGGATCTCGGCGGCGAGTTTCCAGCCGAGGTTGACGGCGTCGCCGACGCCCGCGCTGATGCCCTGCGCGCCGATCGGCATGTGGATGTGCGCGGCGTCCCCGGCCAGGAAGACGCGGCCCCTGCGGTACTCGGCGGCCTGGCGGCTGGAGTCGGTGAAGTAGCTCAGCCACTGCGGGTTGCCGCTGTGGATGTCGTCGCCGGTGACGCGTTTGAAGGCGTCGGCCACCTCCTGGAAGGTGGGGGGCTGCGCGGTCGGCCGTACGCCCGCGCCGCGTTCGAAGACGACGACGCGGGTGGTGTTGGGGCCGACGGGCAGGACGACGACCATGCCCGCGTCGCCGAGTTCACCGGTCGGGCGCAGCCGTACCTTCACGTCGGTGACGTCGGCCATCAGCATCTCGATGGTGGCCTCGTAGCCGGGGAAGTCGATGCCCGACAGGGTGCGCACGGCGCTGCGGGCGCCGTCGCAGCCCACCACGTAGGCGGCGCGCAGGGTGCGTTCGCCCTCGGGGGTGTTCGCGCGGACCTCGACGCCGTCGTCGCCGGCGGTCAGTGCGGTCAGTTCCCAGCCGCGGCGGACCTCGGCGCCCAGGCCGGTGGCCCAGGCGTGCAGGATCGCCTCGGTGAACGCCTGCGGGACGCCCCGCACGCCGAAGTTGCCGCCCGGCACGACGGTGTAGTCCAGCGGCATGCCGCCGAAGTGCCCGAAGGGGATGACGCCCAGGTCGCCGAAGTGTTCCAGCAGCCCGCGCTGGCCGAATTCCTCCATGGTCCGGGCGGAGAAGCCCAGGGCGCGTGACTGGCGCATCGGCTCGGTCAGCCGCTCCAGTACGACGGCCTCGACGCCCGCCAGGCGCAGTTCGCCCGCGAGCATGAGCCCGGTGGGCCCCGCCCCCACGATGATCACGTCTGTGTCGAAGTCCTGCATTGCCTTTCCTGCCTCCCCTTGCGTACCTGCAAAAACGGGTGGTCGAGGTTGCTCGCCACCGCCGTCAGATGGGTGCGGACCCCCTCGAGGGCGATCAGTTCGGACCAGAGCGTGCGCAGCGGCCCGGCCTCGGGGCCGGCGAACATCAGCTGTTCCTGGGCCGCGACGTGGTCGAGCACCCGGGCCGCCACGGGGTGCCGCTGGTCGTGGTAGGTGTCCAGGAGGCCGGGGGCGGCCCGGCCGTGCACGGTCTCGGCGAGCTTGTGGCCCAGGTCGACGGCGTCCTGCAGTCCGGTGTTCAGCGCCTGGCCGCCGACCGGCGGATGCCAGTGGGCGGCGTCGCCGGCCAGCAGGATCCGGCCGCGCCGGTAGGAGTCGGCGTGTCCCTTGGCGTCGTCGAAGGCGTCCAGCCACACGGGGGTGCCCTCGTGGATGTCCTCTCCGGTCACCCGCTTCCAGGTGGTGGCGACCTCCGCGAAGGAAGGGGGCCCGGGGGGCCCGTGCTGCTTGTCCGGTGTGTCGCCGAAGGCGTGCACCATGACCCGGGTGACGCCGTCGCGGGTGGCCGCCACCGCGAAGCCGGCGTCGAGCCGTTCGAAGCGGCGGTCGCGGATGCGCAGCCCCGACACGTCGGCGCGCAGCAGCCGTCGGGTCGCGGGGGTGGCGGTGACGGTGAAGCGGGCCAGCCGGCGCACCGTGCTGTGCGCGCCGTCGCAGCCCACCAGGTAGGCGGCCCGCAGCAGCCGGTGCCCGGCGGGGCCGCGGACCGCGCATGCGACGTGGTCCCGGCGGTCGGTGAGCGCGGTCAGTTCGTGCCCGCGCAGCACCAACGCGCCCAGCTCCACCGCGCGTTCGCCCAGGGCGGCCTCGGTGCGGTACTGGGGCAGTTTCCAGTGGCCCGCGTACGGGCTGTCGACGGCGGTCAGGGCGAAGCTGAGGCCGCCGAAGTGGGTGCGCGGTTCGTGCGCGGCGCCGGCGAGCAGCGCCGAAAAGCCGCGCTCGTGCAGCAGTTCGGCGCTCAGCGTGGTGAGCTGGCCGGCCCGGGATTCGGTCATGGGGCGGGCCAGGCGTTCCACGACGGTCACCGGGACGTGGGCCCGGCGCAGTTCGCAGGCGAGCAGCAGGCCGACGGGGCCCGCGCCGACGATGACGACCGGCGCGGCGGCCCGGGCGGAGGTCACGGCCGGGCGGGTTCGCCGGCCAGGCCCTCGGCGTAGGCCTTCGCCAGGCGCAGGGTGGCCAGGCTGTTGCCGCTCAGGGCGGTGCGGACGAAGTCCCGTGCGCTGTCGGCGGTCGCGTCCGCGCCGAGGACCTTGGTGATGTTGTCGGTGTTGATCCGCACCGTGTGCCGCGATGTCACCGACACCCCGCCGCCGTCGCGGTCCTCGATGAGCCAGCGCCCGGTGTGCAGGGTCATCAGGGCGGGCAGCACGATCTGCTTGTAGACGATGGCCGTGGCGGCCTTGCACACGCGCACGGAGCGTGTGGTGTGGGTGCTGCCGTCCTTGGTGCGGGTGTCCATCTCCAGGATCTGCAGGCCGGGCTCGTCCTCCTGCAGCGACACCCGGGCGACGTGCGGGAGCCGTTCCTGCCACAGCTGTGCCTCGTTGAGGAAGGCGTAGACGTCCTTGCCGCTCGCCTCGACGGTCACGGTGTCCTCGAAGGTGAACAGTTCGGCGGGCCCGGCCGCCTCGGCGCTGTCCTTCAGCGCCCGCAGTTCGGAGGCGCTGTTGCGGTCGACCGCCGCGCTGATCCAGTCGAGGTCGGCCGCCTCGTCGGTCGCCGCGTAGAAGTCGTGCAGCAGGCGCACCCGGCACGAGGTGGCGGAGCGGGGCTCGACCACCCAGCTGCCGCCCATCCCGCCGACCGGGTGCTGCGACCGTTCCTGACGGAACGTCACGCTGAGCCGGTCCGGGTCGTGCACGCGCCGGGAGGTCCAGGTCTTGGCGGCGTTGTTCGCGGTCGCCCACAGCCGGATCAGTTCCGTGTCGCCGTCGCGTTCGACGACCTCGGCGTGCACGGTCGGGGGGAAGGTCTCGGGCCACCGGCCGACGTCCGTGATCAGCGCGTACACCGACGCGGCGGGGGCTTGGACGTCGATCTCGTGTTCCGTTTCACGTACCGCGTTCTCGGTCACGTCGTGCTCTCCTCTCGGGTGGCGGAGTCCTGGATGGCGGAGTCTCGGGTCGCGGAGTCCTGGGCCGCGGAGTCTTGGGCCGGCTCGCCGAACCAGCGCCGCAGCGCGGCCTCGAGGCCGCCTCCGTCGGGTGCGGTCCAGGCGATGTAGCCGTCGGGGCGGACGAGCACCGACTCGGTCGCGGCGCCGTCCTCCTCCGGTCCGGCGGGGAAGTCCTTCACCCGGACCAGGTCGACGCGGTCCAACCAGCCGGCGGCGGTCCGGCCGGTGTCGCCGGAGGCGTCGGCGGTGATCAGGACGCCGCGGGCCGGGTGCAGCAGGCGGGCGACCTGGTCGTGGCCGCCGTCGGCGCGTTCCAGTGCGCGGTCGGCCATCCGGGCGCCGAGCAGCGGGTGCGCGGGCCGGCCCGTACCCGTACCGGTGCCGGGGCCGGGGCCGGGGCCGGGGCCGGGGCCGGGGCCGTCGAGGTCGTAGCGGATGTCGAGGCCGCTGACCAGGCCGGACAGGTGCCGGGCCACCGCCGGGATCGCGATGATCTCCGCCATCACGGTGCGCAGCGGTGCGACCGACCGGCCGGTGAGGTTGAGCGTTCCCTGGGCGAGTGTGGTGCGCAGGACCCGCGCCGCCACCGGGTGGCGTTCGGCGTGATAGGTGTCGAGCAGGTGCTCGGGGGCGTGGCCCCGGACCGTCGCCGCCAGCTTCCAGCCGAGGTTGAAGGCGTCCTGCACGCCGATGCTCAGGCCCTGCCCGCCGGCGGGCAGGTGGATGTGGGCGGCGTCGCCGGCCAGCAGCACCCGGCCGCGCCGGTACTCGGTGGCCTGGCGGGTGGCGTCCGTGAAGCCGCTGACCCAGCGGGCCTCGCCGTGGTGGATCGAGTCGCCGGTCAGCCGCTGCCAGGCGTCCGCGACCTGAGGGAAGGTCACCTCGCGGCCGCGGTCGGGCTGCGTGCCGTTCTCGCAGACGATGATGCGGGTGTAGCCCTGCTCCAGCGGCGCCGCCATGACCATGCCGTTCGGCAGCAGTTCACCGATCATCCGCGGCTTGATGTCGCAGCCCTTGACGTCCGCCAGGTACATCTCGCGGGTGGCGTCCGAGCCGGCGAACTCGAAACCCGCCAGGCGCCGCACGGTGCTGCGCCCGCCGTCGCAGCCCACCAGGTAGCGGGCGGTGCACTCCTCGAGTCCCCGCGGGCCGCGCACGGTCGCGGTGACGCTGTCGCCGGAATCGCTCACAGCGGTGAGTTCGTGGCCCCGGCGCAGGGTCACGCCCAGCTCCAGCGCCCACGTCTCGAGCATTTCCTCGATCTTGTACTGGGGGGCGCCGCGCACGCCGAAGTGCGAGCCTTCCAGCACCCCGTAGTCGATCGGGATGCCGCCGAAGTGGCCCTGCCGGGTGATCTCGATGTTCTCCAGGCGGTCGAGGATGCCGCGCTGGTGGAACGCCTCGGTGGCGCGCGCCGTGAAGCCGATGCCGCGCGACTCCCAGCTCCGCTCGGTGCGCTGCTCGAAGACGGTGACCTCGGCGCCGCCGAGGCGGAGTTCGGCCGCGAGCGTCAGTCCCGCAGGACCCGCCCCGATGACTATGACCTCGGTATCCATGGTTCCTGTCCTTGAGCCTCGGCTTCTGCGATGGGGACCGGCTTGTGCCCGCCGGGATCAGACCGGGATCGCCTCGATGATCGAGATCGGCGCGCTGGTGGGGACGGCCCGGGTGACCTGGAAGCCGGCCTTGGCGAACAGCTCGGTGTACTGGGCGAGCGTGCGGTCCTGGGCGCCGAGCATCAGCATCAGCCACAGGTCGATGGTGTGGCCGAGGTGCTTCTCGTTGTTCTCGGGGAGCACGTACTCGATGACCAGCAGCTTGCCGCCGGGGGCGATCGCCTCGCGCGCGTTGCGCAGCGCGGTGACGGCGTCGGCCTCGGAGAAGTCGTGGATGATGTGCTTGAACAGGTAGGCGTCGGCGCCGGCGGGCAGCTCGCCGAGGTAGCCGCCGTGCTCGATGGTCAGCCGGTCCGCGACGCCTGCGGCTTCGAAGAGCGCGGGCGAGTCGACGGTGGCGATCTCGGAGTCGTACAGCACACCCTTGACGTCCGGTGCCTGCTTCAGGATGCCCGCCAGCAGGTTGCCGCGGCCGGCGATGACGTCCACGACCGTGGAGAAGCCGGAGAAGTCGTAGGCGGCCAGGATCGGGTCGGTCTCCGACTCCGAGAGCTCGCCGAACGCCTTGAAGAACACGGCCGCGTACTCGGGGGTCGCGTGGAAGAAGTCCAGCGCGCCCATGCCGCGCAGCTTCGGCAGGTTGGGCTCGCCGCTCTCCACAGTGGCCTGCAGGTGGCCCCACTCCTCGTGCAGCAGCGGGTGGCTCATCAGCAGGGCGAACCCGCGCATCGAGTCCGGCGCGTCCTCACGGAGCTTGTCGGACAGCGCGCTGTGCTCGTACCGGCCGTCGCCGCGCACCGCGAAGACCCCGTGCCCGGACAGCGCCCGCAGGATCCGGTGGGTCGCCTTCGGGTCGGATCCGACCCGCTGGGCGATCTCCTCGGCGGACAGCGGTCCGTCGGCGAGGACGTCCGCAATGCCGAGCCTGGCCGCGACGGATATCGCCTGGGTGATCACAGCACCCTGAATGAGATGGAGCAGCTCGTACGAATCGGACTGGTCACGGACCTCGGGCAATGAGGACATGGCTTTCCTTTCATAGCGCCCTTTTCGGGGTTCCAGACGATAGGTCGGCGCTTCCGCGGCCCGCAACTCCGGAATTATCGGAATTCACTCGAACGTTCAACCAGGGAATTTGAGCGGTTGAACAGCACAATTCCAGCGCCGCTCCACCGGTATTCCGGCCCGCCCTTGCCAGGGTGTTCCGGGGTCGCCATGGAAACCGAGAAGGATCCGGGTGAAATGACGGACCCGGGGCCGGCCGCGGCGGTGCGCCGGCCCCGGCTCGACCCGCGCGGGCGGCGCACCTCCGCACCGGCCGCGCAGAGCGCCGGCCCCGCGATCCCACAGGCACTTTCGAGGAGGACCCGTTGCGGCACGACAGCCCCACCCCCGTGGACTTCTGGTTCGACCCGACCTGCCCCTGGGCGTGGCTGACCTCCCGCTGGATCCTCGAGGTCGCCCGGCACCGGCCGCTGGAACTGCGCTGGCACCTGATGAGCCTGACCGTGCTCAACGAGGGGCGCGCCGACCTGCCCGAGCGCTGGCACCGGGACCTGGCCCTGCGGATGGAGCCGGTACGGGTGTGCGCCGCCGCCGTGCAGGCCTACGGCCCCGAGGTGCTGGGCCGGCTGTACACCGAACTCGGCACCCGGTTCCACCTGGAGAAGGCGCCCAAGGAGCGGTCCACCTACGCGGCGGCGCTGGCCGCCGCGGGCCTCGACGCGGGCCTGGCCGACGCGGCCGGGTCCGAGGAGTTCGACGGCGCGGTGCGCGCCTCGCACCGCGACGGCATCGGCCGCGTCGGCACCGACGTGGGCACCCCGGTCGTCGCGGTGAACGACGTGGCGTTCTTCGGCCCGGTGGTGACACCGGCCCCACGCGGCGAGGCCGCGGTGAAGCTCTGGGACGGGGTGCTCGCCGTGGCCGGGACCGAGGGCTTCTTCGAGCTCAAGCGGACCCGTACCCGGGATCCGATCTTCCTCTGAGCTCCCCGGCCCCGGTCCCGGCGACCGGCGTGGTGATGTGGCCGGCGCGGTGATGTGGCCAGCGCGGTCAGCGCGGTGATGTGGCCAGCGGTGCGGTCCAGTTGTCGCTCAGCCAGGTCTCCAGGGAGACCAGGCCGGGCCTGCCCCGGCGCAGTTCGGGCAGGTCGGCGTGGTAGCCGTCGCGCTCGAACCAGTCGAACATGTTGGCCAGGTCGGGGCGGGCCGCGCGCAGCGGCTCGATGGGCAGCTGCCGGAAGCGGGTCGGGACGCCGGACGCGGCCTCGAACGCGGCGGCCATCTGCGGTCCGGTCAGGACGTCTCCGGCGATCTCGACGGTCCGGCCGAGCCAGGCGTCCGGGTTCTCGAAGGCGTCCGCGGCGAACACGCCGATGTCGCTGGTCGCGATGAGCTGCACCGCGGTCCCCGGGTCCAGCCACAGGCCCAGGACGAGTCCGTCGTCCACCGGGCGGGGGGCGATGTCCAGGAGGATGTCGTGGAACATGACCGGCCGCAGCACGGTCACCGGCAGGTCGAGCGTGGACAGGTGCCGCTCGATCCTCAGCTTGCTCTCGAAGTGCGGGACGCGGGTGTCGCGGTCGGCGCCGCCGACCGAGCTGTAGACGAAGTGCCGCACCCCGGCCCGGACGGCGGCGTCGGCCACCGCCCTGCCCTGGCGCTCCTCGGCCTCGACGCCGCCGGGGCCGCGGAAGGTCTGGACGCTGAACACCCCGTGGACGCCCTGCATCGCCGCGAGCAGCGACGCCTCGTCGTCCAGGTCGCCGCGTACGAGGACCGCGCCCGCCTCCTCGAGCTCCCGTGCCTGTTCCTTGCCCGGGTCGCGGACCAGGGCGTGCACGGTGTGTCCGCGCCGCAGCAGTTCGCGGGCCACCGCCCCGCCCTGCCGGCCGGTACCGCCCAGCACCAGGATCGTTCCTTCAACCGCCACTGCCTGCCTCCGTGTCGTGTGCCGCGCCGGGGCTTTTCGGCCCGGCTTCGGTGATCCGTTGTGATGGCCGCGAACGGCCGTTGATCCCCGGGGGATCAGGCCGCGGGGACCGAACTCGCCCACGCCCGCGCCGGCGTGCCGCGGGAGCCGGCGCCGTGGTTCCGGCCGGCCCCGCCGTCCCTCCCCGGCGCGGCGGGAAGAGCGGGTACCGGCTCCTCGGTGACGGCGCGGACCGCCGCCGCGAACGGCAGCACGTGACCGGCCCGGCCCGCACGCGAGCCCGGGCGCGGGACCGTCACCCGGTACGAGTGCGTGGCCGCGCCCGTGACGGGCGGGGCCGGGGTCGCAGCCGGGGCCGGGGTCGTGGTCGCGCCCGTGGCCGCGGCCGCGCCCATGGCCGAGGTTGTGGCCGGGGTCGCTCCCGGGGCCAGGGGCGGGACCGGGGCCGTAGCCCAGTGCGGGTGCGTGGCCGCGCCCGTGATTGTCGGGGCCGGGGTCGCTCCCGGGGTTGAGGCCCTGACCAGGGTCGAGGCCGTGGCCGAGGCCGTGGCCGAGGTCGAGGCCGTGGCCGAGGCCGTGACCGGGCCCGCAGCCGGGGCCAGCGTCGTGGCTCCGCCCGTGGCCGAGGTCGTGGCCGGAACCGGGACCGGGACCGGGACCGGGGTCGGGGCCGGGGCCGGGCCCGCAGCCGGTGCCAGCGTCGTGGCTCCGCCCGTGGCCGAGGTCGTGGCCGGGACCGGGGCCGGGGTCGTCGCCCGGGCGTTCCGTGTCACCACGGCAGGGGTCCGTCGTCCGCCAGGCAGGCGCCCGACGGGCCGGTCTCGTCCAGCAGGGCGAGCCGGACCACGATCGCGGCCCCTTCGGCGGGGGTCCGCCGGCCGCGGTGGTGGTTGATGTCGGTGGCCACCACTCCGGGCAGGGCCGCGTTGACCTTGACGGGGGTGTCCCGCAGCTCTTTCGCGTACGCGAGGGTGAGCGCGTTCAGCGCGGTCTTCGAGGACTGGTAGGCGATCATGTTGACGCCCGCCAGCGGGGAGCCCGGATCCGCCTGCAGGGTCAGCGACCCCACGTGGCTGGAGAGGTTGACGACGCGTCCGGCCGGGGAGCGGCGCAGCAGCGGCAGCATCGCGTGGGTCACGGTGACCACGCCGAAGACGTTGGTCTCGTAGACCTCCCGCAGGTCGGCCGCCCTCGCCTCGCCGGGCGTGCCGGTGAAGGCGCCCGCGACGCCGGCGTTGTTGACCAGGATGTCCAGGCGTCCGTACCGGCGTTCGATCGTGCGGGCGGCCTCGGCCACGCTGTCCGGGTCCCGCACGTCGATGCGCAGCGCTGTCGCGGTGATGCCGTCGGCGGCCAGCGCGTCGGCGGCCTGCTTGCCGAGCACCTCGTCCCGCGCACCGACGATGACGACGACGCCCTGCTCACCGAGCTGTCGCGCGGTGGCGTATCCGATGCCCTTGTTGGCACCCGTGATGAGCGCGATCTTCTCGACCGTCACGTCCTGCTCCTTTCTCGGGGGTTCCGCCTGTCCGCGCCGGCGACGGTGTGCCGCGCGGTGTCCGGGAGGCCGGGCGGCATGTCTTCGAGAATCTGAATGACGCGCGGCACGCACCGTAGTGAGAAGCGGAACGCGAAGGCATCTCCGATATTGCTGTCGCACGGACTCCGTGTCCAAAGTGTTCACTGCCGTGTTCAAGCACGCCGATTCCGCAGTCGAACACCGAACCGGTGCCGGTGAATTTCAGTTCATTGCGGTCGGACATTGCGCTGGGTAGCTTCACGATGGCCAACCATTGCCACAGTGCAGAGGCCTCAAATAATGAATACAACTGACGTGATAGTGGTCGGTGCGGGTCCTGTCGGCCTGATGCTGGCCGTAGAACTCCGCCTGGGCGGAGTGGACGTGAGTGTCTACGACAGGCTGCCCGCCCCGAGCGGGGAGTCCCGTGCCCTCGGCTTCAACCGGCGGGCCGCCGAGTCGCTGGACCAGCGCGGGCTGCTCCCCCGCCTCGGCGCGTTCCGGTGGGGCCCGATGGGGCACTTCGGCGGGGTCCGCTTCGACCTGGGCATGCTCGACGAGGACCACAGCGGAGTGCTGGGCCTCTCGCAGGCCAGGACCGAGGAGGCGCTGGGCGGCCGGCTGGAGGAGCTCGGCGTCCCGGTGCACCGCGGCCGCGAGGTCACCGGGCTGCGCGAGAGCCCCGAGGGCGTGGTGGTGTGCTCCGAGGGCCCCGGCGGACCGGGCGAGGAGAGCGCCGCGTACGTGGTCGGCTGCGACGGCGCGGGCAGCACCGTCCGTGCGCTGGCCCGGATCCCGGCCACCGGCTGGGAGGCCACCCGGGGCATGTACACCGCGGAGATCACCGGTGCCGTCCCGCGTCCCCGGCCCATCGGCGAGCGTCTGGCGGGCGGCAGCATGGTGGTGTGCACCCCGCTGGGCGAGGGCCGCTGCCGCATCGTCATCCACGACCCGGCACTGCCCGCCCGCCCGGACCCGGGAGCGCTGACCTTCGCCGAGGTCGCCGGCGCGTGGCGGCGGCTGACCGGCGAGTCGATCGACGACGCCGAGCCCCAGTGGCTGTGGGCGTGCGGGAACTCCGCCGCGCTGGCCGAGGAGTACCGGCGCGGCCGGGTGCTGCTGGCGGGCGACGCCGCGCACGAGATCCCGCCGCTGGCCGCGTGGGGGCTCAGCGCCGGACTGCAGGACGCGGCCAACCTCGGCTGGAAGCTGGCGGCGACGGTCAGGGGCCGGGCCCCCGAGGGCCTGCTCGACACCTACCACGCCGAACGCCACCCCGTCGGAGGCGAGTTGATCCGCAACGCCCGGGCGGCGTCGAAGATCTACCTCGGTGAGGACGCCCTGGACCCGGTCCGTGAGGTCATGGGCGAACTGCTGGCCCACAAGGGAGCCGCCGAGCAGGCCGCCGGGATCGTCAGCGGTCTCGGCATCCGCTACGACCTCGCCAAGGGCGACCATCCCCTGCTCGGCCGCCGCATGCCACCGTCGCGTGAACTCACCCTGCCCGACGGCACCCGCACCCGCGTCGCCGACCTCCTGCACACCGCCCACGGCCTGCTCATCACCACCGACAGCGGTGCGGCGGCGCAGCATCTGCCGGGCCGGCTCCCCGACCGGCTCGACGTCGTCACCGCCACCTGGACCACCGGCCCCGACCCCGGCCTGGACGCGGTCCTCGTCCGCCCCGACGGCTACGTCGCCTGGACCTCCCCCGGCACCACCGACGACCTCACCCAGGCCCTGGATCGCTGGTTCACCAACCCCAGGCCCCCGGCCCGCGGGCGGGTCACCGCCTGCGGCATCGACCGCTGAGGAGCACACACAGATGACCAGGGATGTGATCGTCGTCGGCGCGGGCCCGGTCGGGCTGATGCTGGCGGGCGAACTCAAGCTCGGCGGCGTCGACGTCGTCGTCCACGAACGGCTCGCCGCCCCGGCGCGGGAGTCGCGCGGCGCGAGCTTCACCAAGCGCACCGCCGAGTGCTTCGACCAGCGGGGCCTGCTCGGCCGGCTCGGCGCGACCGAGCCCGCCGACAGCCACTTCGGCGGGGTGCCGATCGATCTGGGCCTGCTGGCGGAGGACCACTACGGGCACCGGGGGATCTCCCAGTTCCGCACCGAGCGGATGCTGGAGGACTGGGTGGACGAGCTCGGCGTGCCCGTCCTGCGCGGAGTCGAGGTGACCGGCTTCCGCGAGAGCCCCGAGGGCGTCGTGGTCTCCTTCGAGGGCCCGGACGGACCCGGCGAGGAGAGCGCCGCCTATCTGGTCGGCTGCGACGGCGGGCGCAGCTTCGTGCGCAAGCTGGCCGGGATCGGCTTTCCCGGGTCCGAGGGCCGGCGCGGCTTCCTGACGGCCGACGTCACCGGGATCGACACCCGCAAGCGCCGTATCGGCGAGAACCTGCCGGGCGGCAGCATGGTCATGGCGATGGACCTGGAGAACGGGGTGACCCGGGTCGTCGTCCACGAGGCCGGCACACCGCCGCGCGACCGCGCCTCCCTGACCTACGACGACCTCGCCGACGCCTGGGAGCGGCTGACCGGCGAGGACATCCACCACGGGCGGTGCCGCTGGATCAGCTGCTTCACCGACGCCTCACGGGCCGCCGCTCAGTACCGGCGCGGCCGGGTGTTCCTGGCGGGCGACGCCGCGCACGTGCAGCCTCCGGCCATGGCGCAGGGGCTGAGCGTGGGCGTGCAGGACGCGGTGAACCTCGGCTGGAAGCTGGCGGCGGCGGTCAGGGGCCGGGCCCCCGAGGGCCTGCTCGACACCTACCACGGTGAACGCCACCCCGTCGGCGAGCAGTTGGCGCGCAACGCGCGGGCGGCGATCGAGCTGCGGCTCACCGGCGAGGACATGGACCCGGTCCGTGAGGTCATGGGCGAGCTGGTCGCCCACCGGGACGCCGCCGGCCACCTGGCCGGAATGCTGAGCAACCTCGGCATCCGCTACGACCTCGCCAAGGGCGACCATCCGGTGCTCGGCCGGCGCATGCCACCGTCGCGTGAACTCACCCTGCCCGACGGCACCCGCACCCGCGTCGCCGACCTCCTGCACACCGCCCACGGCCTGCTCATCACCACCGACACCAGCAGTCCGGCGGCAGGGCTGCCCGCACACCAACTCCCCGACCGGGTCGACGCCGTCACCGCCACCTGGACCACCGGCCCCGACCCCGGCCTGGACGCGGTCCTCATCCGCCCCGACGGCTACGTCGCCTGGACCTCCCCCGGCACCACCGACGACCTCACCCAGGCCCTCGACCGCTGGTTCACCACCGAAGACCGGCCCTAGCCCTAGGAGCTCTCGACCGGGGGTCCAAGGCCCCCGGCCAGACTGCCAAGACCTGCCCCGACGCCGGGCGCCGGCGCCGGGACGGCCTCTACGACACTAACCATGAAGGATCTGGTGGAATGGCTGGCACCGAACGGGATCAGGCGAGTGGAAAGCCCCATGTGGTCATCATCGGGGGTGGTATCGCGGGACTGGCGGCGGCGTTCTATCTGCGCAACGAGCCGGTCCGGATGACGGTCCTGGAGGGATCGTCACGGATCGGCGGGAAGCTGTCGGTCTCCGAGGTGGCGGGGGTCGCGGTCGACGAGGGCGCCGAATCGCTGTACGCCAACCGACGCAAGACCACCGGGCTGGTCAAGGAGACCGGGCTCGGCGAGCGGATCATGTCGGCGGGCGTCACCGCGTCGGCGATCTGGACCAGGGGCGGCATCCGGCAGCAGCCGGACCGTCAGTTCATGGGCGTGCCCTGCGACATGGACGGCCTCGCCCGTTCCGGGGTACTGTCCGCGGCGGGACTCGACCGGGCCCGCCAGGACCTGGTGCTCGCGCCGTCCGAGCGGGACGGCGACGTCTCGGTCGCGGCCCATGTCGCGGGACGGCTCGGCCAGGAGGTCGTGGACCGTCTCGTCGACCCGTTCCTCGCCGGGGTGTTCTCCGGCCGCGCCGAGGACCTGTCCTTCGAGGCCACGCTGACCCCGCTGGCCAAGGCCTCCCGCGCGCACGTCTCGCTCGCGGACGCGGCGGGCTCGCTGACGCCGCAGCTCGCGCCGGGCGAGAAGCCGCCGCCGGTGAGCGTGGCGACCCTGGACGGCGGGTTCGGTTCGCTGCCCCCCGCGCTCGTGCGGGAGGTGCTGGCCGCCGCACCCGACGCGTCCGTGCGCACCGGAGCCGGTGTCCGCGAGCTCACCCGTACCGCGGACGGCTGGCGGCTGACGGTGGGCACGGGCGGCGCGAGGGAACACATCGACGCGGACGCCGTCGTCGTCGCCGTCCCGGCCGGCCCGGCGAGCAGCCTGCTCTCCGGGGTCTCCGGGATGGCCCCGGCCGTCTCGGAACTGGCCGAAGTCCCCTACGCGAGCGTCGCGATGGTCACGCTCGCCTACCCGCGCGCGGCGTTCCCCGGCGGGCTCTCGGGCCGCGGATACGCCGCCTACCGGGTGCCCGCGGTGGAGAAGAAGGCCGTCAAGGAGGTCACGTTCACCACCGTGAAGTGGCCGCACCTGGCGGGCGAGGTGGAGATCGTGCGCTGCTCGCTCGGGCGTTTCGGCGAGGAGCACCTGCTGCTGCGCGACGACGCCGATCTCGTCGCGCTGGCGACGGCCGAACTCGCCGAGGCCACCGGGGTGAGCGGTGTCCCGGTGGCGAGCCGGGTGAGCCGCTGGCCCGACGCCCTGCCGCAGTACACCGTCGGTCACCTGGAGCGGGTGCGGCGCATCCGTGAGGCGGTGGCGGCCCAGCCCGGACTCGCGGTGTGCGGGGCGCTGTACGAGGGGGTGGGCGCCGGGGTGTGCATGGCCACCGCGCGCAAGGCCGCCGACCAGGTCCTGGCCTGGCTGAAGTCGGACGCGGCCGCCCGGTCCGTCGCGGCCGGAGTCTGAGGAAGCCGGTCCGCAGCGCACGTCCGCCCGCAGCGGGGTGTGCCGGGGGACGCGAGAAGGGGGCCGTGCCCGGTGATCGGGCACGGCCCCCTTCTTCTTTTCGTGTTCCCCGGCGCGTTGTTCCTGGCGTGTCCGTTCCTGGCGCGCTTTCCTGGCGCGTTCAGCGGTCCAGGAGGGCGGCGAAGACCTCGGTGAGGATCTGCTCGGGGTCCTCGCCGGTGCCCGTGGCACGCCAGGCGACGTGCTGGTCGGGGCGTACCAGGAGCGCGCCGGCGTCGGTGATCTGCCGGACGGCCTCCCATCCGCCGTCCACGTCGGCGAACTCGGCGCCGGTGCCGATGCGAACCGTGCTGATGGGGACGGAGAACTTCTGCGCCGCCTTCTCGGCCGCCTCGCACCACGGTGTGCCCTGCGGGCCGGTGATCAGGGTGAAGGCGGTCGGGGTGGTGAGGTCGAGGGTGGACAGGCGTTCGCCGTCCCGGGTGATCCAGGCGTGCGGCAGCCGGTGTCCGGGGCGGGACGTGGGCCGGTGCTCGTCGCGCATGGGCACGCGCGCCGGCGGCTCGCTGCCGTCGGGGACGATCGCGCCCTGTTCGTAGGCGAAGCCGACCTCCATGTCGAGCGACTGGCATCCGCCGCGGTGGGTGTGGAACATCTCCAGGGCGCGGGTGCGCACGGTGTCGCCGAGCGGGGACGGGTCGAAGTAGGCCGCCAGCCGCTGTCCGCGGCGCCCGGCGGGGACGTTGTGGCCCAGCCCGATGGCGTCCATGAGGGCCTGGTGGTGGACGGCGGCGGAGGTCGCCCAGTCGACGTTCTCCCGGCCCACGGGCCGGCGTTCGGCCTCGTAGGTGTCGATCAGGCTGTCGGGGGCGCGGCCGCTGAGCACCGCGGCGAGCTTCCACGCGAGGTTGTGGACGTCCTGGATGCCGGTGTTGAGGCCGAGTCCGACGGCGGGCGGCTGGCGGTGCGCGGCGTCACCGGCGATCAGTACCCGGCCGACCCGGTAGCGGTCGGCGAGGTGCGCGTGCACGATCCAGTCCGTGACCTTGTGCACGGTCACCTCCAGGTCCGGCAGGCCCAGGAGTTCACGGATGCGGGGTATGACCGTCTCGGTGTCCCAGCGGCCGGGCGGGCCGGGGGCGAAGTGCAGGCCCCACTGCTCGCAGGCCTTGCCCCAGCTCGGTCCCATCTCGATGAGGTTGCTGGACAGGTCGGGGTCCTCGGGGCTGAGGAAGTGCGTGATGAGCGTGCCTTCCTCCCACCACGGGGACAGATCTGCGGAGAAGTACGCGGTGGTGGTGTTGACCAGGGAGGGCGGTCCCTCCATGCGGATGCCGACCGCGGGTCCGACCATGCGGCCGCCGTCGGCGCCGATGAGGTACTGCGCCTTGACGGTGGTGGTCTCACCGGTCTCGGTGTCGCGGATCTCGGCCAGGACGTGGTCGCCCTCGTCGGAGAAGGCGGTCACCTCGTGGTGGAACAGGACGCGGCCGGGGCCGCGCTGTTCCGCGTGGCGGCGCAGGATCGGCTCCAGCCACATCTGCGGCAGCTTGGCGGGCAGGACGGGCCCGACCTTCGCGTAGCTCTCGCGCAGTGTGCCGCCGCCGAAGGCATCCATCTCATGGATCAGGCGGCGGTCCATCGGCCCGTCGCCCGCGAGCGTGGTCTGCCAGCGCACCTTGCCGAACAGTTCCAGCGGCGCCGCCTCGGCGAACACGTCGTCGGCGATGCCGTGCCGGCGGAAGATCTCCATCGTGCGCTGGTTGAGATAGTGCGCCTTCGGAATCCTCGATGTGTCCGGGTGCCGTTCCACCAGCAGATGATCGACGCCCTGGTCGGACAGGAACACGGAGGCGGACAGGCCGCATCCGCCGCCGCCGACGATCAGGACCGGAACCTCGATGGCTCCCATATTCGCCCCTCCAGAATTGACAGATGCCTTGCCTGTCGCAGCCTGTCAAAGCGCTCTTCAGCGCCGGTCAAGAACGACTGGACCTCGCGCCGCCGGCCGCTCGCACGGCAGACCGGCCGACGGCCACGACAACGACAACGGCGGCAGTGGCAGTGGCAGTGGCGGCGGCGGCGAGGGGCCGGGTTCCCGGGTGGTCAGTCGAGCCAGGCGCCGTCGCGCATGAGGGTGCGTCCCGCCAGCTCGTTCGCCTCCCGCCAGGCCTGGACGCGGCGCGGCCGGATCCGGAAGTACTGGTAGGGCGCGTCGGTCTCCTTGCGCGGGTCGAAGCCGGTCTTGGCCGCGAACGCCTCGCACGTCTTGTCGCCGAGGTCGGCGCTGTCCACCGGCTCCGCGACGCCGTCGACGATCACGACGTCGCGGGTCGGGCCGACACCCAGGCGCACCTGGGCGTCGGCCAGCAGGTTGCGGCCGGTGACCGAGGTCCGCGGTGTCGAGACGAGGAACGCGGTCCCGTCCCAGAGGTAGGAGAGCGGGACGAGGTGGACGCCGCCGGAGGCGCCCGCTGTCGCGACCCACAGGTCGACGTCGTTCTCCAGCCTCGCGCGGGTGTCGCGCAGCCGCTCCTGCGGTCCACGCGGTGGCACGTCCGTCATGTCTTCCTCCAGGGTGTCAGGAAGAGCTCCCCGTACGGGAGTTCTCCGTCGGTCGCCGGCCGGCCCCGGCGCCGTGGCGGCCACGGCCGCCACGGCGCCGACGGCCTCGCGCACACCGATCATGTCGTGTGCGCGGTGCGTCACGAAGCGCACATGATGGTTGGGCAGCGGCAGGACGCGCACGCCGTGGCCGGCCAGGCGCGCGGCGCACTCCTGCGCGCTCAGCCCGGCCAGGCGCGCCATGACCATGTTGGTGGGCCGGGGCGGGCGCATGACCGTGACGCCGGGCAGGGCGGCGAGGCCGTCGGCGAGCGCGGCGGCCCTGCGGTGGTCGGCGGCCAGGTCGGGCAGGCGGCGAAGCGCGATCAGCGCGGGCGCGGCGGCCACGCCCGCCTGGTGCAGGGAGCCGCCCAGCCATCCCCTCAGCTCGCGGGCGTAGGCGATGTACGCGGACGTCCCGCACAGCAGAGCGCCGACCGGCGCGCCGAGCCCTTTGGAGAGGGAGAAGGCGATGCTGTCCGCGGGTCCGGCGAGCTGGGCGGGCGGGACGTCCAGGGCCACGGCCGCGTTGGCGAGGCGGGCCCCGTCGAGGTGGAAGTGCGCGCCGTGGCGGTGGGCCGACGCGGCCACCGAGCGCATCGCCGCGGCGTCCAGGGCGTTGCCCGCGTGCATCATGCTCGTGTTCTCCACACAGACCACGGTCGGCCGGTCCGCCGGGGCGGACAGCAGCGCGGCCAGGGCGTCGAGATCGGGCAGGCCGTCGGGGCGCTGGTCCACCGGCGTCACCTCGATGCCGCCGAAGCGGCGCAGCCCCGGTGACTCGAGGAACGCCATGTGGGTGCCGGCGCCGGCGATCAGACGCGGCGGCGGAGATCCGGGGCCGAACGCGGCGAGCGGGGCGAGCAGGTTCGCCATCGTGCCGGTCGGGAGGAACAAGGCGGCCTCGGTGCCCAGCAGTTCGGCCGTACGCCGTTCGAGCAGGGCGACGGTGGGGTCGTCGCCGTACACGTCGTCACCGACCTGGGCTCGGGCCATCGCCGCGCGCATCCGCGCGTCCGGCACGGTACGGGTGTCACTGCGGAAGTCGAGCCGCGCACAGGCGGGTTGGGCGGAGGCGGGCTGCGGGGTGGCGGAGGGCCGGGCCAAGGGCCGCGCGGATGTGGGGTGTTGGGCGAGGTACGGGGTGGCGGCGGGCCGCGGGATCGAGGGCCGCAGGGTCGAGGAGCGCGGGGCGGCGGGCCGCCGGCTCGGGGTCTGTGCGGCAGGCGGCTGCGGGGCGGAGGTCTGCGCGGTCGGGGTCTGCGCGGCAGGCGGCTGCAGGGCGGAGGTCTGCGCGGTCGGGGTCTGCGCGGCAGGCGGCTGCAGGGCGGAGGTCTGCGCGGTCGGGGTCTGTGCGGCAGGCGGCTGCGCGGTGGAGGTCTGCGCGGTCGGGTGCGGTGGGGTGACGGAGGGCCCGGTCAAGGGCCTTGCCGTCGGGGGGTGTTGGGCGGGGGGTGGGGGCATCGTGGCTACCGCCCGGTCCGGTGGGCCACCCAGACGGCGCGGGGCCGGGTGTAGCCCTCCACGGCGTGGATGCCCAGTTCGCGGCCGTACCCGGACTGGCCCATGCCCGAGACGCTGACCGTCTCCTGGGTGTCGCCCCAGGTGTTGACCCATACCATGCCGGCGCGCAGGGCGCGGGTGAACCGTTCGGCGCGGTCGGTGTCGGAGGTCCAGACCGACGCCGACAGGCCGTAGGCGGTGTCGTGGGCGAGGTCCAGGGCCTGGGCGTCGGTGTCGAACGCGGCGACGGACAGCACCGGGGCGAAGAGCTCCTCGCGCCAGGCGCGGGTGTCGAAGGGGGCGCCGTCCACGATGACCGGGTGGACGTAGAACCCGCCGTCGAGGTCGCTTCGGACCTCGCGGCGGCCGGGCGGGAGGATCACCCGCGCGCCGCGTTCCGCCGCCTCCTTCACCGCCCGGTCCGCGCGGTCGGCGGCCGCCCGGCTGATCAGCGGGCCGAGATCGGTGCGGGGGTCCTCGGGCCGGCCGACGCACAGGGCGCCGGCGAGTTCGGCGACGCGGGCGACGAACTCCTCGTGCACGGCCCGGTCCACGATCAGGCGGGTCCCGGCCACGCACATCTGGCCGGTGTTGCCGGTGAAGCCGGCGACGACCGCCCGCGCGGCCGCGTCCAGGTCGGCGTCGCGGAAGACCACGACGGGGCTCTTGCCGCCCAGTTCCAGCGAGACGGGCTTGAGGCCGTCCGCGCAGCGCCGGGCGACCTCGCGGCCCGCCGCCGTCGAACCGGTGAAGGAGACCATGGCGACGTCAGCGTGCTCGCACAGCAGCCGGCCGGTCCGGGCCCCGCCGTGGACGGCGGTGAGCACACCGGGGGGAAGCACGTGGGCGGCGTTGTCGGCCAGGCGGCGCACGGACAGCGGTGTCTCGGGTGCCGGTTTGACGACGACCGTGTTGCCGTACGCGAGCGCCGCGGCGATCTTCCAGACGGCCAGCAGGAGCGGGTAGTTGTTCGGGCAGATCGCCGCGCACACCCCCACCGGGACCCGGTCGGTGTAGGTGCGCATGCCGGGGCCGGCCGGGTGGGTCTCCCCCACCGGGTAGCGGGCGGCGGCGGCGAACCAGTCGACGACGTCGGCGGCGAAGTCCACCTCGGCGGCGGCACGGGCGGTGGGCTTGCCCGCGTTGCCGCGTTCCAGCGCCGCGAGGTGGTCGCGGTCCTCGCGCAGCAGGCCGCCGAGTTCGCGCAGCAGTTGGGAGCGGCGGGCGGCGGAGGTGTCGGCCCACACGGTGCGGAACGCGGTGTCGGCGCGGGCCACGGCGTCGGCGACGCCGGGCCCGTCGGTGTCGGGCACATGGGTGAGGACGCGGCCGGTGGCGGGGTCCAGGACGGGCCGTCGCGCCGTCCCGCCGGCATCCGGCAGGCCGGTGACCGCGGGACCGGTGGCGACGGGGCCGGTGGTGGCGGGGCCGAGGGTGCGTTCCGTGGTGGTCACCCCAGCACCTCCGCGTTGCCGGCCAGGCGCAGTCCGGTGTCGATGGCGGTGAGCAGGGTGAAGAACGTGTCGCGTCCCAGGCCGGTGCCGGCGCTGGACAGGAGTCTGAGGTCGTAGCCGTCGGGGTGCTGCCACCAGGCGTCGCAGGCTCCGAACTCAGCGCTGAGGTAGCCGAGATGGACCGGGCGGCCGCCGAGGTCGCGGGTCTCGGCGGTGGCGGGGTGCTTGTCCCTTTGCGGCGGGAACCGAAGGCGTCCGCCGCCGGTGCGCTGGGCGGTCAGGCGCAGTTCGCCGCCGGCCGGGGTGGCGTAGACGACGTCGAGTTCGCGGACGGTGGTGCCGTCGCCGTAGGTGGCGGCGCTGTCGGCGTGGAAGGGGCCGGCGGTGAGCGGGATTCCCTGTTTGCCGAGGAAGGCGGTGAGGTCGGCCGAGGGGGTCCAGTGGCCCTCGTGGGTGCGGCCGCGGCGCTGGAAGGCGAAGACGCCGGTGGGCACGGCGACCGTGTCGGCCCGGTGGCGGGCCCAGTAGCTGAGTTCGGAGAACGGGGTGGCCAGGATCCGGGGCAGCGCCTCGGGTACGGCCGGGCGCAGGGCGGCGTACAGGGCGATGATCTCCTCGTCGGTGAACTCGCCTTCGAGTACGGAGAGTTCGACGGTGGTACGGGCCATGCGGGCGCTGCCGGCCCGGTGGCCGAGGTAGTCGGTGCCGAGCCAGACCACGCGGTCCTCGCCGATCTCGTGGGGGCGGGTCTCGCTGCCCCACAGGCAGGGGTGGTCGGCGGCGGGGAAGGCCCAGTCGTAGAGGAACTGTTTGAGGCGCAGCCTGCGTCCGCCGCCGGAGATCTCGGTGCGGTAGCCCGAGGGGTTGGCGTCGCTCCAGGGGGTGCGGCCGGCGGCGTCGACGCGGCCGGGGGGTGCCTCGCGGCGCAGGGTGCCGGTGCGGGTGTCGCAGCCCCGGGGCAGTTCGGCGGGCTGCCAGAGCACGAAGGTGCACCAGGGCTGGGCGCTGGTCTCGTCCAGCACCGGGGGGACGGGGTCAAGGTCGGCCGCGTGGTGCAGGGCCTGCGGGCGCCATCGGGGGACGGAGTGGCTCACCGTGACTCCTCGGGTGGGTTGTGAGCTCGTTGAGGTGGTCGGTCCAGGCGGAGGCCGATGCCAGGAACATCCATTCGCCGACGCCGAGTTCGGCGCGCAGGGCGGCGGGGGGTGCGGGCAGGCCGAAGGGGGTGCCGAGGCCGTCGGCGAGTTCGGTCAGGCGTCGGGTGTATCCGGGGTCGGCGGGGCTGGGGAAGCCCTGTTTGCGGCGGGCGCGCACCGAGTCGGGCAGCAGGTCGGCGAGTGCTGCTTTGAGGAGGCCTTTGTGGGTGCCGGGCTGGTTGGTGTCCTTGAGGTGTTCGGGGCAGCGGAAGGCCAGTTCGGTCAGGGCGACGTCCTGGAAGACGGGCCGGTCCTCCAGGGTGAAGGTGGCCGAGGTGGCGTCGACCATGTCGTTGACGTAGACGAGGAAGCGGCGCATCAGGTGGTGCCGGCCGCGTTTGAGGGGGGAGGCGGTCTTCAGCGCCCGGTACTCGTCCAGGGTGCGTTCCCACACCCGGTCGGTCACCGTGGTCATGTCGACGTCGAGTTCGTGGGCCATCCAGCTGATGAGGCGGGCCCAGACGGGCCGTTCGTCGGCGTGCAGGCAGTGGGTGAGGTAGTGGCGTCCGTGGATGTAGGTGGGGGCGTAGGGGTCGACGACGGGGAAGTAGCGGCCGTCCTGGTATCCCCAGAGTTCGTCGGCTCCGTGTCCGGAGTAGACGACGGTGTTCTTGTCGTCGGCGATGGTGCGGTAGAGGTGGTGCATCGCCAGTTCGGCGCCGTGCAGCAGGGGCCGCATCAGCCGGGTGGGCAGGACGGGCACCAGGGCGGCGGCGCTGTCGCGGTCCAGGTCGCAGACGGTCAGCGGGATGCCGAGACGGGCGGCGACCTCGGTGGCGTAGGAGACGTCGTCGCCGGAGCCGCCGATGCCGTCCTGGTAGCGCAGGACGTATCCGTCCAGGGGTACTCCGGTGCGGGTCAGGGCGGCGGCGATGGCGGTGCTGTCGACGCCGCCGCTGAGGACGGCGGCGCGCGGGACGTCGGACACGGACCGTTGGTGGACGGCCCGGTCGAAGGCGGCCCTGATCTCCTCGGGCTGGATCGGGTCGTCGACCGCGGCGGGTTTCCAGTAGCGGTGGGTGCTGGTGTGCGGGCGGTCCAGGAGGAGGTATTCGGCGGGCTGCAGGGAGCGGATGCCGCGCAGCCAGGTGTGGTCGTCGGCGGCGTCCATCCGGATCCAGGAGCGCAGGAGGAATTCCTCGGGGTCCACTTCGGGGCTCACCAGGCCGGTGCGCAGCAGGACGCCCTGTTCGGAGGCGAACAGCAGGGCGCCTTCGGTGACGGTGTAGAAGAGGGGTTTGACGCCGAAGTGGTCGCGGGCCAGGACGACGCGGCCGGTGGTGGTGTCGTGCCAGGCGAGGGCGAACATGCCGTCCAGCGGGCGCAGTGCGTTCCCGGGGTCGTCCTGGCGGCAGATCTGCTGGAGGACGAACTCGGTGTCGCAGGTGGTGCGGCGCTCCCACAGGGGTGGTGCGGGTGAACGGGAGCCGTAGACCTCGCCGTTGTGGACCAGCGTGATGCGGCCGGTGGGGTCGGTCATCGGCTGGTCGCCCGCCTCGGTGCGGTCGCGGACCGCCAGGCGGGTCGCGCACAGCATGACGGTGCCGCACGCGGAGACGTAGGGGGCGCAGGCGGCCTCGCCGCGGTGGGCCATGGCGTCGGTCATGGTCCGGCCGAGCGCGTCCAGCCACGCGGGGTCGCGCCGTCCGTCCAGGCTGATGAAGCCCGCTATGCCGCACACGTGTCGCTCTCCGGTTCCTGCCCGTGCCGCCAGGTCTGCCACAGGTGGGCGAGGGCGTCGGTGAAGACGTGCTCGATGCCGTGGTGTCCGCCCGTGTGCTCCTCGTAGACGTGGGGGACGTGGTGGGTGTCGAGGGCGGCGTGCAGGGCGCGGGCTCCCCAGTGCATGCCGTATTCGTCGCGTTCGCCGACGCCGAGGTGGAGCAGGCCCAGGGCGGTGAGCGGGGCGGTGTGGGCGGGCAGCATGCGGACGGGGTCGTGGGTGAGCCAGCGCTGCCACACCCGGTCGCGGAACACGCCGGTCACGGGGTCGCAGGGCAGGGCGTCCTGCGGGGTGGTGCCGGGCCGGTCGGCGTAGCACATGCCCATGGCGATGATGCTCATCGCGACCATGAAGGGTCCGTCGTGCGGGCCGCTGTCGCGGCGGGCCAGCAGGGCGTCGACGCCGCCGGCCGCCCGGATGGTGTCGAGGGTGGCGGGGAGCAGCGGCAGATAGCTGTGTTCGAAGCCGGCGTCGGGCGAGCAGGCGATGACCGCTCCGAACAGCGGGGAGGTCATGCCGGCGACGAGGGCGCCGTAGCCGCCGCTGGATTTGCCGCCGATGGCGCGCCAGGCGGGCTGGGCCCGGGTCGCGAAGCGGCGGTCCACTTCGGCGACGATCTCGGCGAGGTGGCCGGCGTAGCGGCCCGAGGCGGCGGAGTCGAGGTACTGCGAGCCGCCGTAGGCGGTGGTGCAGTCGGGCACGACGAGCAGGGCGGGCGGTACCCGGCCGTCGGTCATCGCCTGGTGCAGGCGGTCGGCGACGGATGTGCCGAAGGCCAGGGCCCGGTTGCCGAGGCCGGGGTGGGCGCCGAATCCCGGCAGCCAGTAGATGACCGGGTAGCGGCGCACGCCGTCGTATCCGGGCGGCAGGTGCACCTCGATGCGGCGGCGGTGGGGGTCGCCCAGCGGGTTGCCGCGCAGGCAGGCGCTGTCGTAGGTGATGACGGCGGGGGTGTTCACGGGGTGCTCGCCTCTCGCAGTCGGCGGTCCATGTGGCGTGTGTAGAAGGACGGGTGGTGGAAGACCGCGGAGAGCAGGACGCCGTCGCTGGCCCACAGGCCGAAGGAGCTGCCGAACAGCAGGTCGGCGTCGAGGAGGGCCTCGAGGGTGCTCGCCGCGATCTCGGTCCAGCCCTCGCCGCCGGCCAGGTGGGCGCGGGCCGGGCCTTCGCCGAGCCGGGTCACCCGGTCGGCGACCGGGTCGAGGAGGAAGGCGGTCTGGGTGCCGTGGTCCTCGTACAGGGAGATGACGTGGCGTCCGGCGCCGTCGTCCAGGGCCCGGTACCAGTAGTCGGTGGCCACCAGGCGGTCCAGGAGTTCGCGCAGCAGGTGTTCGCCGCTGCGGCTCTGGCGGCCGTGGCGGTCGGCGGCGGCGTCGAAGGGGGGCACCGGGGTGGCCGGGTCGAGGGTCACCTCGGCGTAGAGCCGGTCGAAGTCGTAGGCGGCGGGTGCGACGGGTCCGTCGGTCAGGGCGGCCTTGCCGTCGGCCGCCTCGATCACCTGGCCGGGTCCCCACAGCAGGCCGTCGCGGCCCAGTTCGTCGAGCCGGCGCAGGGCCTGGACGGGGGTGAAGGGGAACATGGTCGTGTTGCACCAGGAGTAGTCGCGTGCGCCGTCGCCGCTGACGCGCCAGCCGAAGGAGGAGGGCACGGTCACGGCGGCGGGGATCGCCTCGACGTAGCGGTCGAAGGTGGCGGCGGCGCGGGCGCGGACCGCGTCCGGGTCGGCCAGGGGGCGGCGTTCGGTCAGCACGCCGGGCGGCGAGACGCTGTGCGCGGGGACGAGGACGGCGTCCAGCCGGGGTGCGTCGTCGCGGCGGAAGGCGGCCACGGTCTGCTCGTGCAGGAGGGCGTCGCCGCACAGCATGACGGCCGCGTCGGCCGTCTGCACCAGCACGCTCATCTCGGGGAACGGCACGGCCGAGGGGAAGGTCCGCAGGGTCGCCGCGCCCAGGGTGAGCGTGTCGCCCGGTGTCACCGGGTGCAGGTGCTCGAAGCCCAGGCGGCGCAGGGTCCAGGCGATCGCCTGGTGTCCGAGCCCGGAGGCGGTCAGCCGCGGCGGCACGGGGCCGGCGGGGTAGATGCAGGTGACGGCGGAGCTCTGGCGGGGGCTGTCGTCGAAGTCGACGTCGGCGCCGTCGGCGAGCTGCCGCAGGGAGGGGAAATGGTGGTGGTCGAAGTGGTGGTGGCTGAGGACCACGTAGTCGACGCCGTCGTCGAGGACCTGGCGGACCAGGTCGTGGGGCAGCGGCGGGTGGTGTTCCCAGAAGCGGTCCAGGCGCTGGGTGAGCCAGGGGTCGAAGAGGATCCGCTCGCTGCCCGTCTCGACAAGGACCGCGGCGTGGCCGAGCGAGGTCAGGCGCATCAGGTGCTCGTCTCGTACACGCAGCGGAAGCCGACCTCGTTGTGCCGGTCGGTGATCAGGTCCTTGCCGCGGTAGAAGGTGGTCAGGCAGGTGGGCGGTGAGGTCCAGGTGCCGCCGCGCAGGACGTGGAAGGCGTCCTTGCGGTTCATGAAGTCCAGCGGGTGGCGTCCCTGGAAGAAGGGGTCCATGTCCTGGCCGGTGTAGAAGTTGGTGCGGGTCAGTTCCCACACGTTGCCGGACATCTGCAGGGCCCCGTAGGGGCTGGCGCCCTGCGGGAGGGCGTCGGCGGGCAGCACCGGGTGGTCGGGCCGCTCGCCCTGTTCGACGGTGACCAGCAGGGCTTCGAGGGAGTCGAGGTCGCTGACCTGCTCGCCGAAGGACCGCTCGACGTAGTTCACCCGTGCGGGGTCCCAGTCCTGGCCCCAGGGGTAGCGGCGGCCGTCGACGCCGCGGGCGGCCTTCTCCCACTGGATTTCGCTGGGCAGGGCGCCGCCGGCCCACTTCGCGAAGGCGTAGGCGTCGTACCAGTCCAGGCCCACGACCGGCAGGCCGGGCGCGTTGAAGCGGACGTCGTGGCCGTGCGCGGGGCGGTGGGAGCGCTCGAGGGGCTGGTCGGGGTGGTCGAACTCGCCGGAGTCGCCGACCTCTTCGAGGAAGACGCGGTAGCGGGCGTTGGTGACGGTGGTCCGGTCGATGAGGAAGGCGGGCACGTCGACGGCGCGCAGGGTGCTGTCGTCCTGTGCCATGCGGAAGGCGTCGGGTTTCTCGTCGGCGCCGATGATCGCCGGGCCGCCCGGCACCGCGATCACGTCGGTGTGGCGGCGGGGCCGGCTGCGCGCGGCCTCGATCCGGGTCCGCATGTCGGTGAAGTACTCGTCCTCCAGGCGGCGCAGTTCGGCGGGGTCGCGGGTGCCGAAGACGGCGATGAGGGCGCGTTTGGTCAGCGCCGCGCCGCAGCCGACGGGCTTGCGCGCCCAGTCGGGCCGGGTGAAGTTGCTGGGCCAGCCGGAGATGCGGATGAGGTCGGGGACGGCGGCGGCGATCCGGTACTGGGTGATGACCTTGAGGGCGGTGAAGGCGACCCAGTCGACCGTGTCGTGGGTCGCGGCGGCCACGGCGCTGCCGGCGGCGGGGTCGTCCGCGTGGTGGGCGGCCAGCAGCCGCACCGCGCCGGCGCGCACCGGCCACTCGGGGTGGGCGGCCACCAGGCTCGCCAGCAGCGGCACCCCGTCGGCGGTCGGTGCCTTCTGTCCGGCCAGGTCGACGACGCGTTCCACCGAGGCCCAGTAGCGGTCGTCGGTGGAGTCGTCGATCACCAGCAGGTCGGCGGGAAGGTCGATGACGTGGGAAACGCGATTGCCTACCATTTCTGCCTCTCTCGGGACGACGTGCCGCCCGTACGGAATTCCCGTACGGGCGGCGCGTACTTCGCTGTCAGAGGATTACCACTTGCTGGTCTCCTCGTCCGCGTCACGGGTCTCCATAAAGGTGCGGTCGCTCATATTCCACTCCTTTCGCACATAGCTTTCGATGCGGCCGAACGGCCTCATGGCCCGAGAGGATACGCAGAGCGCCGAAGGGGTGGCAACGAACCGTTTTCCGGCTCGTCTTGAACATGAACGCCCTGTGATACATACGGGTAAATTCGCGGGTGATCCGATGTCAAGAGAGGGAGGACGAGAAATGGTGGAGACCGATTCCGGGGGAATACGGGAGACCGGATTCGTGCGGCTTCCGGGGCTCGCGGCCGGTGACGCGCTGGTGCGGCTGCGGCGGGCGGTGGGCGCGCTGGAGGACCTCACCCGCGACCGCGCCGTCTCGGAGGGGGACTTCGTCCTGGAGGCGCCCGGCATCGGCGGCTGGGCGGCCTGGCAGCAGGGGGAGCGGGCGCTTGCGGGGGTGCTCCGGTCGGCGGACCGGATCCATGTGCACGTCCCCGAGTTCGAGGCCGTGCAGCGCTCGCTGGACCTGGCCGGCGGGGCGGTCGCCCGGGCCGCCGGCGCCCCGGGCACGCTGGTCAACTCCTTCCTGTGGGCCAAGCCGCCGGTGGTGGGCTCGGCCAAGCCCTGGCACCAGGACATGGCGTTCGCGCCGCCCGGCTTCGACGCCGGCGAGCACGGCATCGTGACGGTGTGGGTGGCGCTCGAGCCGGCCACCGTGCACAACGGCTGCCTGGAGTTCCTGCCCGGCTCGCATCTGCTGGGGCTGCTGCCGCACACCGGGGACAGCGAGCGCCTGCCGGGCGAGCCGCCGCTTCGGCGGGCGCGGGAGCCGCGGGTCGCCGACGAGCATCTGCCGCGCACGGCCGTGGTCGCGATGCCCCTGGAGCCGGGGTCGGCGGTCCTGTTCGACGGCCTGGTGCTGCACCGCTCGGCGCCCAACACGACGGCGTCGCAGCCGCGCACCGCGGTCAGTTTCGTCTACCGGGTGCCGCGGCCGGCGTGGTCGCGGCCGGCAGCGGCTCGCGCCGGGCGGTGATGTTCAACTGCTGCCGGGCGGCGGTCGAACGGCGCGACCGGCCCCCGGCCGCGCGGCCTGGGGCACGGCAGCCTGCGGGTCAGGGGCCGGCCGCGGGGTCGAGGACGTAGAAGCCGGTGCCGTCCAGGTGGCGGATCGTGTTCAGGTCGCGCTGCACGACCTCCTCGAGGTCGTGCAGCAGTGTCACGATGACCGGGTAGGTGAGGTCGTCGACCGTCAAGGCGATGTCCTGGCCCGGTTTGACCGGGGTCGCCAGGGCGTGGAAGCTCTCCAGCCGCTGGATCTCCTCGATGCCCCGGTACTGGCTGAGCACGCCCCTGACCGGCGAGACCATGCCGGCGATCGCGCAGTACCGGCGCAGGGTGTAGGTGTCCTGGGCGCGGGCGTGGAAGTCGTGGGGACGCAGGTACGCCTCGACGGTCCACTCCAGCTGCGAGGCGCCGATGCCCAGGCCGGCGGTGGCCGGGATGCCGCCGCCGGCGATCCGGGCGCCGACCTCCACCAGGCACGGCCCGGCGGGGGTCATCCTGATCTCCACGTGCGCGGGGCCGTGGCGGATGCCCAGGGCGTCCAGGACCTGGAAGGCGTAGTGGGTCAGCGGGGCCGCGGCCCGGTCGCCGGAGTCGGTCAGCGCGAGGGCGTCGCACAGGTCCAGGACGCCGTTGGCGCTGACGCGGCTGGTGCGCCAGATGTCGCAGACGTGGTGGCGGCCGTCGCGGCTGACGGTGTTGACCATGTACTCGGTGCCGGGGAGGTACTCCTGCGCCACGGCCCCGTCGTTGGCGCGGGAGAAGACGTCGTCGGTGCCGGCCAGGGAGCGGAACGCGGCGGCCGACTCCTCGGGTGTGTCGCAGAAGAAGACGCCCTGGCTGCCGGCGCTGCGCAGCGGTTTGACGACGACGCGTCCGCCCAGTTCGCGGTGCCAGGCGGCCAGTTCGCCGGCGTCGGTGGCGCGCAGCTGGCGGGCCGCGCGCAGCCCGGCGGCACGCACGGTCTCGACCATGACGTGTTTGTCGCGCCGTGCGGTGCTCAGGGCGGTTCCGTTGCCGGGCAGGCCGAGCCGTTCGGCGAGCAGGTCGGCGAGTTCCACCCCGGACTCGCCGCCCGAGACCACCGCGAGGGGCGTGAACGCGGCGAGGGCGGTGAGGGTGGCCGCCACGTCGCCGTCGTGGACGATGTCGGCGATGAAGTCGTCACGGACGTAGGGCGCCGAACGGTAGACGAGCGGAACGTCGCGTGTGCTTTGCACCCGGACGACCGAACATCCCTGTTTCCTGAATTCAAGAACGAGTGAACGGACGGCGGCATAGGCGTCGACCATCACAATGCACGGGCTGTTCCCGGTGGTTGCTGTCATATGTTCACGATAGGCAGCGGCCCTGGTCGCTGAAATGTGTTCAGCTCTGGCATCCTCCGGTTCCTGGAGGGGGGCTGTGATGACATCGACCTTGTTTCCGGCGGTGCGCCGTTCGCCGAATTTCACTCCCGTATTGCTGTTCGTCAACGCGTGCGGGAGTTTCCTGCTTCTGGTGAGCCTGTCCACGCGGGTGGGGTCGGCCACCGGGTCGGGGCTGCTGGCCGGGGCGGTGCTGAGCGCGCCGTGGCTGCCCGCGCTGCTGCTGGCGCATCCGCTCAACCGGCTGCTGCGCCGGCATCCCCCGGAGCACCTGGTGCGGGCGGCCGAGGCGGCCAGTCTGGTGCTGACGCTGGCCGCCCTCGCGGCGCCGGGCCGCGCGCTGGCGGCCGTGGCCACCGTCCTGGTCCTGGCCCGCGGGTTCTGCGAGGCGCTCACCCGCTCGGCGACCTCGGTCGCGCTGCGCGCCGCCGTCGACCCCGGGCGGCTGGAGCGCGCCAACACCCTCGCGGAGATCGGCAAGCTGACGGGGGTCAGTCTCGGCGCGGCGCTGGCGGGACCGGCCGCCTCGGTCCTGCCGCTGCGGGGCCTGGTCGCGGTGAACGCGGCGCTGCTGGCGCTGTCCGCGCTGCTCGCCTGGGCACTGCCGTCGCCCGCCGGGAACACCCGCGCGAACACCACCGCCGGCACGGACCGCACAGGCGGCACGGACGGCGAGGCTGCCGGGGGTGCCGGGGAGGATGCGGAGGGCGGGCGGCTGCGGGTCACCGATCCGGTGCTGCGCAGGCTGTTCGCCCGGTTCCTGCTGGTGGCGTTCTGGCAGGGGTTCCACACCGTGGCCGTCACCGTGATCCCGCTGCAGGTGCTGGGCGGCGGGACCCGGCTGGTGGGCGTCTTCGTCGCCGTCTCCTCGGTCGCCGTCTTCGCCGGGTCGCTGACCGCCCTGCCCGCCCAGCGCCACCTCGGGCACCTGCCCTCGGCCGCGTGGGCACTGGCACCGATGCCGTTCCTGGCCACCGCGGTGCTGGCCGGGCGCACCGCGCCGACGCTGGTGCTGTACGCGCTGTTCCTGGTCCTGTTCGAGGTCGCCTACGTCCACTTCAACAACCGGCTGCTGGCGGTGGCCACGACCGAGCAGCTGCCGGCGGTGGTGACGCTGCGGGCCACACTGCTGCCGCTGGGCGTGGTGGTGTCCATCCTGCTCACGGGAGCGCTGTGCGACCTGGCGGGACCCTTGCCGACGGCTCTGGCGGTCGCCGCCGTCTCCGTGCTGGTGACCGCCTCGACCAGCACCAGTGGGCAAACCTGGAGAAGCCCCGTACGGGATACGTGATCAGGATGGCAGGGGCGTCGACGCGTGCCGTCGACCGCGCCACCCCCCATTGCCCCTGACCCGAAGGAGATCCGCCGTGCGGGTTCTCATCGTGCCGTTCCCGTTCAAGACGCACCTGTTCAACCTGGTTCCGCTGGCGTGGTCGCTGCAGACGGCCGGGCACGAGGTGCGGGTGGCCGGATGGCCCGACCTCCTGGACGCCGTCGCCGGGGCCGGGCTGACGGGCCTGGGCGTGGGGCCCGGTGAGAGCCCCGAGCTGCGCAGACGGCGCGACGAGCGGCGCCAGGCGGCGGCCGCCGCCGCCCCGCCCGGCGCGCGGAAGTCCGCGCAGGACGGGCTCGGCCCGCTGTTCGAGCTGGGGCCCGACCGTGCGCGGCTGGACTGGGAGCAGGTCACCTCGGTGATGGAGGACCTGGTGCTGCCGCAGGCCCGGCGCTCCAACGACTCGATGATGGAGGAACTGGTCGCCTTCGCCCGCTCCTGGCGGCCCGATCTGGTGCTGTGGGGGGCGAAGGCGTTCGCGGGCGCGGTGGCCGCCGCCGCGGTCGGGGCGGCGCACGCCCGGGTGCTGTACTCCGTCGACGTCTACTCCCGCATGCGGGAGGACTTCCTGCACGCCCGGGCGCTGCGCCCGCCGCACGACCGCGCCGACCGGCTCGGCGAGTGGCTGGCGGGCTGGGCCGAGAAGTACGGCTGCGCGTTCTCCGAGGAGCTGGTGAGCGGGCAGTTCACCATCGACCCGCTGCCCGGGGCGTTCCGCCCCGACGAGCGGGCGACGACGCTGCCCATGCAGTGCGTCCCCTACAACGGGCCGGCCGTGGTGCCGCGGTGGATCGCCGAGCCGCCGCGGGCGCCGCGGGTCCTGATGACCTTCGGGGACGCGGTCAACGACGGTCCGGTGCGGCAGCTGCTGCCCGTGGAACGGATCCAGGAGATCCTCGACTCGGCGGCCGGCCTGGAGATGGAACTGATCCTGACCCTGCCGCGGGAGTCCCAGGCCCGGCTCGAGCGGGTGCCGGCCAACACCCGTCTGGTGGAGTCCGTGCCGCTGGCCGACGTCCTGCCGACCTGCGCGGCCATGGTGCATCACGGCGGCACCTGGTCGTTCGGCTGCGCCCTGCGCTACGGCGTGCCGCAGCTGCTGGTCAGCCGGGCGTTCGACGTCCCGCTCAAACTCCGCTGCCTGGAACGCTCGGGGGCGGGGCTGGCCATGAAGCCCGCCGAGGCGGACGGGCCGCGGGTGCGGGCCGCGCTGGAGCGGCTGCTCCACGACCAGTCGCTGCGGGCCAACGCCCGAAAGCTGAGCGAGGAGGTGCTGGCCATGCCCTCCCCCAACGAGATGACACAGACCCTGGAGGACCTGGTCGCCGCCCACCGGGCCGGCACGGCGCCCGCGGACGTGCTGCGGGCCAGGACGAGCGAGGTGCCCGCGCGGCTGCCGGCGTCCGGGGCGGTGCCCGCACAGGTGCCGGCGTCCGGGCCGGTGCCCGCCGTGCGCTGAGCCGCGACGGCGGGCAAAGGCGGAAGCGGCCCCGCACCCTTCAACGGTGCGGGGCCGCCGTCCGGTTCAGGCGGTTCAGGACGCCGGGACCGGGTCCGGGGAGGCCTGGCAGGTCGCGTCGATGCCCTTCTTGGAGGCGGGACGGGTGCCGTCGCGCAGGTAGTCGCCGACGAAGGTGTTCAGGCAGGCGTTGTTGTTCGCCGACAGGGCCGCGCCGACGTTGTGGCCGCCCTGCTCCAGCACGAGGCGGGAGTTGGGGAACAGCTTGTGCGTGCGCACCGCGCCGGTGGTGCCGTGCGCGGTGTCGAACTCCGGCTGCACCAGCAGGACGTTCACCGAGGGGTCACCGACCTGCTGCGGAGTCTGCGCCGGCACCGGCCAGAACGCGCACGGCGCGTTGTACCAGGCGTTGGTCCAGGTCAGGAAGTGGTTCCCGGCGGCGTACTGGCGGGAGTAATCCTTGTGCCAGCGGCTCCAGTTGCGCGGCTGGGAAGCGTCGGTGCACTGGACCGCGTTGGTCATCGCGTGCCGGTTCTGGTGCGGGAAGCCCGGGTCGGAGTAGGTGGCCCGCAGCGAGGCGGGGTCCTGGCGCACCACCCAGTCGGAGAGCACCTTCGCCCGGGAGAGCCAGGTCCAGCTGCGGTAGACGACCGGCTCGAAGACGTCGGCCCACTCGGACGGGCCGATCTTGCCGTCGAGGGGGGCGGCCCCGAGCGCGTCCTGGCCCCGGTAGTAGTTCGCCTCGACCGCGGCCGCGGTGGTGCCCAGGTGGTAGACCGCGTCGTACTTGGCGACCCAGGTGAAGAAGATCCGGGCGTTCGTCTCGGACGTCTCGTTCTTGGCGAGGTTGTTCTTGTACCACTTGCCGTTGGGCCGGGCCACGCTGTCCAGGATCATCCGCTTGACCCGGTGCGGGTACATCGAGGCGTAGACCGAGCCGAGGTAGGTGCCCCAGTCGGTGCCGAAGTAGGTGATCTTGTCCTGGCCGAGCGCGATCCGCATCCGGTCGAGGTCGCGGGCGGCGTCCTTGGTGGTGAGGTGGTTGAGCACGTCACCGTAGGTGTCGCCGCAGCTCTGGGCGTAGGCGCGGGCCCGGTCGGCCCATTCCTGCTCGGCGGCGGGCGTGGCGGGCACGGAGGCGGGCTGCGCGTGCCCGGGGTAGACGTAGTCGCTGTCGCAGACCACGGACGGTTCGCTGGCGCCGACGCCGCGCGGGTCGAAGCCGATCCAGTCGTAGGCGGCGCCGACGTCCTTGGCCAGCCCGGTGGTGCCCTGGGCGTACCGGGTGGGCAGGTCGCGGCCGATGCCGCCGGGCCACTGGCCGCGGTTGAGGACCACGGCGCCCTGGTACTGGCTGTCGGGGGCCGTGTGGACGGCCCGGGTCAGCGCCAGGCTGATCTGCCGGCCGCCGGGGTCGGCGTAGTCGAGCGGTACCTGGACCGTGCCGCAGTCCAGGCCCTTGAGCAGGCTGCCGAGGACCGGGTCGGTGTCGGGACACGGCGACCAGGCGATGGTCGAGGCGGCCGAAGCGGCCGGCTGGGCCGCGTCCTTGGCCGCCGCCGGGACGACGGCCGGCCCCAGCAGACCGGCCACGGCCACCGCTGTGAGCCATGCGAGCTTATTCACGTGATTTCCCCTCCTGAATTCAGCGCGCTCGCAGCCTGGCAAGGGCCTGTCCACTTCTGGTCAAGAGTGGCTGGAAACCCGCTGGAGTGATCGGGTACGGGGATGCATCACGGCCGCGGATCTTCCTAGCATGGGGGCACGAAATCCCAACCCCCCAGGAGTGGAAATGGCTGACTCGGCCATTCAGGGAATCAAGACCGTCCTGCATCCCGTGGCGGACGTGGCCGCGGCGAAGAAGGTGTACGCCGCCCTGCTCGGCATCGAGCCGCAGACCGACTCGGAGTTCTATGTCGGCTTCGACATCGCGGGCCAGCACATCGGGCTGGTGCCGGCCGGAGCGCAGGACATCACCTCGCCGGTCGCCTACTGGCACGTTCCCGACATCGAGGCGAAGCTGGCCGAGGTGACCGCGGCGGGGGCCACGGTCAAGAGCCCCGCCGCCGACGTCGGCGGCGGCCGGCTGGTGGCCACCGTCACCGACCTCGACGGCAACGTTCTGGGGCTGCTGCAGGACAGCTGACACCCCGGCACACGCTCAGGCAGTTCCGAAAGCCCCCTCGAGTCCGTTTCGAGGGGGCTTTTAGGCGGGCGTCCTAGCCTCGCCGGGCGGGACCGGGTCACAGGCGGTCCCCTCCCCCGGGACCGCCGGGCCGCGTCAGGCAGGAATCCGGCGGCCGAAGGGCGACCGGGAATCAGGCAGTTCTCCAGCGCGGGCCGAGCGGTATCCGTCCCCTCGTCGAAAAGGGAAAAGGCACATGCTTCGAGCGTGGAATTCCGACTGCGATGTGGTCACATGAGAATCCTCGTCACCGGCGGAGCCGGGTTCATCGGCTCGCACTATGTACGGACCCTGCTCGAGGGGGGTTATCCGGGTTTCGAGGACGCGCACGTCACGGTGGTGGACCTGCTGACGTACGCGGGAAACCGCGACAACCTGCCCGCCGCCCATCCGCGGCTCACCTTCGTGCGGGGGGACGTCCTCGACCGGGACCTGCTGGCCGGTGTGCTGGCCGGCCAGGACGCGGTGGTGCACTTCGCGGCCGAGAGCCATGTGGACCGTTCGATCGCCGGCGGCGCCGCGTTCGTGCGGACCAACGTGGAGGGCACCCAGGCACTGATGGAGGCGTGTCCGGCGGCCGGTGTCGGGCGGGTGGTGCACGTCTCGACGGACGAGGTGTACGGCTCCATCGAGGAGGGGACCTGGACCGAGCAGTCGCCACTGCTGCCCAACTCCCCCTACGCGGCGTCCAAGGCGGCCTCCGACCTCGTCGCCCTGGCCTACTTCCGCACCCACCGCCTGGACGTCTCGGTGACCCGCTGCTCCAACAACTACGGCCCCTACCAGCACCCCGAGAAGTTCATCCCGCTCGCCGTCACCCGGCTCCTCGAAGGACAGCCCGTCCCCGTCTACGGCGACGGCGGCCAGATCCGCGAGTGGCTGCACGTGGACGACCACTGCCGGGCCGTGCACCGGGTGCTGACCGGAGGCCGGGCCGGTGAGGTCTACAACATCGGCGCCGGCACCGCCGTGGCGAACCTGGAGCTGGCCCACCGGCTCGCCGAACTGTGCGGGGCAGGGCCGGACATGATCCGGCACGTCACCGACCGCAAGGGCCACGACCGGCGCTACGCCCTGGACCAGGGCAGGATCGAGCGGGAGCTCGGCCACCGGCCGCTCACCTCCTTCGACACCGGTCTGGCACAGACCGTCGCCTGGTACCGGGACAACCCGCAGTGGTGGAAGCAGGCCGCGGACCAGGGCGGCCGGCGATGAGCGCACCGGCGCGGCTGGTCGCCCGGTCCCGGCCCGGAACCGGCGAGCGGCTGGCCCTGTCGGCGGCGACAGCCCAGGGCGTCCACATCGCGACGTCCGAGGTGCCGCGGTGGCTGGAGCGGGTGCGCCGCTCCGCGGGGGCGACGGTGCGGCGCATCCCGTTCGCCGGGCTCGACCACTGGTCGTTCGCGCCGGACACCGGCGACCTGCGGCACCGGTCGGGACGGTTCTTCACCATCGAGGGCCTGCACGTGATGCGGCCCGGCGCCCAGTGGCAGCAGCCGATCATCGTGCAGCCGGAGATCGGCATCCTGGGCATCCTGGCCAAGGAGTTCGACGGCGTCCTGCACTTCCTCATGCAGGCGAAGATGGAACCCGGCAACCCCAACCTGGTGCAGCTCTCCCCCACCGTGCAGGCCACCCGCAGCAACTACACCAAGGCGCACGGCGGAGCGGCGGTGACGTATCTGGAGCACTTCGTCGAGCCGGACCGGCAGCGGGTGCTCACCGACGTCCTGCAGTCCGAGCACGGCGCCTGGTTCTACCGCAAACGCAACCGCAACATGATCGTCGAGACGGACGGCGACGTCCCCGCCGGCGACGCGTTCCGCTGGCTCACCCTGGGGCAGATCGCGGAGCTGCTGCGGCTGGACAACGTCGTGAACATGGACGCGCGGACCGTGCTGGCGAGCGCTCCGGCGGCCGCCGCCGAACCCCGGGCGCTGTCCTGCGACGCGGGCCTGCTGGCCTGGTTCACCGCGGAACGGGCGCGGCAGGACGTGAGCGTGCGCCGTATGCCGCTGCGCGAGGTCGCCGGGTGGCAGGCGGACGAGAGGTCCATCGGCCGGGCCGACGGCCGGTTCTTCCGGGTGGTGGCGGTGTCGGTCGAGGGTGCGGGCCGGGAGGTGGCCGGCTGGACCCAGCCGATCATCGAACCGGTGGAGCGCGGGATCGTCGGCTTCGCCCACCGCGTGTTCGACGGCGTCCCGCACGTCCTGGTGCACGCCCGTGTGGAGGGCGGCTTCCTCGACACCGCCGAGCTCGCGCCGACCGTGCAGTGCGCTCCGGCGAACTACCCCCCGTCGGACCCCGGGCCGCGCCCGCCGTTCCTCGACCTGATGCTGGACGCGCCCGCGGACCGGATCCGGTACTCGGCCGTCCACTCCGAGGAGGGCGGCCGGTTCCTCGACGCCGAGAGCCGCTACCTGATCGTCGACACCGACGAGGCCACCACCCCCACGCAGCCGCCCCCGGGATACCACTGGGTCACCCCGGGCCAGCTGAACTGGCTCGCCGGGCACAGCCGTTACGTCAACGTGCAGGCCAGGACTCTGCTCGCCGTCCTCAGCACCGGTGCGGCCGGCCGCACCGGGCGGGCCGCCTGAGCCGGTCCCGGATTTCCGTACGAGCCAACGTGACTCCCGTGGGCCCGCACCCGTTGTGCGGGCCCACGGGAGTCCGGCATGTCCGCACGGGCCCACGGGAGTCCGAACAGATCCGCGCGGGCCGACGGGTGCCGGGGCGGGGTCCGCGGGTGTCCGCGCGGGCTGGGGCGGGTCCGCGCGGGTTCGGTGGATGCCCGAGGGGCCGGCGCCGGGCCGGGACGGGTCCGCGGGCCGGTGGATGCCCGAGGGGCCGGGGCGGGTCCGCGCGGGTCCGCGGGCCGGTGGGTGGTCGCGGGGCCGGGGCGGGCCGGTGAACGCCCGAGGCCCTGTCCGGCGGTGGTGGCGCCGGACAGGGCCTCGGGCGTGACAGGGAGGCGGGAACGCAGGGGCGGACGGGGTCAGGGGGCGGCGGGCAGCCGGGTGGTCATCGGGGTCCACGTCTTGGGGTTGATGCGCCAGTCCACCGGCTCCTGCTTGGTGGCGACGTTGACGCGGTTCCAGAGGTTGACCAGACCGATGTGCAGGACCACCGCGCCCAGTTCCCGCTCGGTGAAGTGCCGGGCGGCCTCGGCCCAGACCTCGTCCGACACCGGGTCCTTGTGGCCCTCGATGCGGGTGGCGGCCTCGGCCAGTGCCAGCACGGAGCGTTCGGCGTCGGTGAAGCAGGTCTGCTCCCGCCAGGTCTCCACCAGCGGCAGACGGTGGTCCTCCTCCCCCGCCTCCTCGAACTCGCGCTTCTTCACGGGTATCTGGACCGGGCGGCCGTTGATCTGGCTCACCCGCAGGTGGATGAGCACGAGCGTCTGCAACGGCACGCCGACACTGTTGACGGCCTTGACCAGGGCGCGCATGGGCGGCAGGACATCGGGAACGACCAGCGACGGGTTGGGCATCCGCGGCGGCATCTTTAATTCTCCTTCGCGCAGGGATCGGGAAAGACCGGAAAAGACTCTGCCCTCGGGGCCGTGCTTTTCCGCGACGACAAAATTTTCGGCGGCCCGCTAATTCTTCGGACGTCCGGCGGCTTGGGCAAGTGCCTCATGAAGCCGCCGGTCGGATGTCTGCCCGCATTCCCATTGCACACCGACCGCGAAGGGGTGGTCCGTGACTTCGACGGCCTCGACGATCCCGTCGCCGGCCCATCCGGTGGCGGTGAGGCCGGCGCCGAGCCGGCCGACGGCCTGGTGGTGGTGGCAGGCGGTCCGTGGCTCGTCCTCGTCCAGGACGGCCGCGATCCGGCTGTCCGGCCGGAGCTTGAGCGGATGGCGGCCGAGGGTGAAGGACGCGGTGCGCGGGCGGTGGCCGTCGTCGCCGGTGGTGTCCGGCAGGTGCTGCTCGAGGGTGCCCCCGTGCAGCACGTTGAGCAGCTGCATGCCCCGGCAGATCGCCAGGACCGGCAGCCCGGCGTCCAGTGCCCGCCTGGCCAGCGCCAGTTCGACGCGGTCGGCGTCCGGGCTCATCGCCCGGGTCGCCGGGTGCGGGTCCTGGCCGTAGAGCGCGGGATCGAGATCGGGGCCGCCCGGGATCAGCAGTCCGTCGAGCCGGTCCGCCAGGTCCGCCGCGCCGGGCAGCAGCGGGAGCAGCAGCGGGGTGCAGCCCGCCTCGGACAGGAAGGCCACGTGCGACTGGAGGGCGAGGCTGACGGCCAGGTCGCTGCCCTGGAGCGTGACCGGCGCGGTCCGCGCGCAGATCCCGATCACCGGGCGCCGGCCGGTGCCGGGCGGATCGTTCGTGACTGAATTCATGGCCACCCTCATGGGTTTGCGGGTTCAACCGAGGAAAGTAAGCAGATGAAACAGGCGCTCGAGCGGGCAGTCATCACTGCCAAAATAACCACGGGTCGAAGCGGAGGCCATCGTTCAGGACCGGGGCGGTCTGCGACTACTGAACGGAATGGAACTCCTGATACCACAGGCGGGTGGGGAGTGTTTTTTCCCCGGCGAAACTCTCGCAGGCCATTCAACCGAGGTGACCATGATCGAGGCCAAGAACCTCACCAAACGCTACGGCGACAAGACCGCCGTGAACGACCTGTCGTTCACGGTCGAGCCCGGCCGGGTCACCGGCTTCCTGGGCCCCAACGGCGCAGGCAAGTCCACCACCATGCGACTGCTGCTGGGACTGGACCGGCCCGACGCCGGCGAGGCCACCGTCGACGGTGTGCGCTACCGCGATCTCGCGCAGCCCATGCAGGTGGTCGGCGCGCTGCTGGAGGCGCGCGCGGTCCACACCGGCCGCAGCGCCTACGACCATCTGCTGTGCCTGGCCCAGACGCAGGGGTTCGGCAGGCGCCGGGTCGAGGAGGTCATCGAGCGGGTCGGGCTGGCCGCGGTGGCCCGCAAGCGGGCGGGCGGCTTCTCGCTGGGCATGGGGCAGCGGCTGGGCATCGCGGCGGCGCTGCTGGGCGATCCCGCGGTGCTGGTGCTGGACGAGCCGGTCAACGGTCTCGACCCCGAGGGCATCGTGTGGATCCGGAATCTGATGAAGTCGCTCGCGGCGGAGGGCCGTACCGTCTTCGTCTCGAGCCATCTGATGAACGAGATGGCCGTCACCGCCGACCATCTCATCGTCATCGGCCGCGGCCGGCTGGTCGCCGACTGCTCCACCGAGGAGTTCATCGAGCGCAGCACCGAGCAGTCCGTCCTGGTCAAGACCCCTGACGGGGCGCGGCTGGTGACGCTGCTGCGGGCCGAGGGCGCCACCGTCGAACCCACCGGCGACGGGGACCTGGACGTCACCGGGGTCGAGGCCCCGCGCATCGCCGAGATCGCCGCCGCCGGCGGTCTGGTCCTGCACGAGTTGTCGACCCGTCGAGGATCGCTCGAGGACGCCTTCATGGAACTGACCCGGGACGCCGTCGAGTACGACGCCGTCGCACCCACCGCCGGAGGCGTGAAGTGACCACTCTGAGCGCCCCCGTGCGCGTCGCCGCAGCGCACCGGCCGAGCTTCGGGCGGCTGATGCTCTCCGAGTGGACCAAGATCCGCTCGGTCCGCTCCACCGTCTGGTCGCTGGCCATCCTGGTCGTGCTCACCCTCGTCTTCACCGTGCTGTTCATGGAGATGGGCGTCGCGAACTGGGACAAGAGCGATGCCTCCCAGCAGGCCGCGATGCGTCTCGATCCGACCGGCACCATCCTGGGCAGCGGCATCCTGCTCAGCCAGCTCGCGATCTGTGTGCTGGGCACGATGGTCATCGCCTCCGAGTACTCCACCGGCATGATCCGTGCCAGCCTGCTCGCGGTGCCCAAGCGGGTGCCGGTGCTGGCGGCCAAGGGCGCCGTCTTCGGGCTGCTGGTGCTGGCCGTGGGCGAACTGACCGCGTTCGGCTCCTTCTTCATCGGCGCGCCGATCCTGCACAGCAAGGCCCCGGTCGCGATCGGTGACCCGGGAGTCCTGCGGGCCGTCGTCGGCTGCGGCCTCTACCTGTCCCTGCTGGGCCTGTTCGCGCTCGCGATCGGCGCGATCATCCGGCACACGGCGGCGAGCATCACCGGCGTCATCGCCTTCGTCCTGGTGATCGCCCCGATGGCCAAGCTGCTGCCCGGCAGCGTGGGCGAGCACGTCCACGGCTATCTCCCCACGGAGGCCGGATACCTGATCACCCAGCAGCACCCCCGCACGGGCGACGTGCTGGGGCCCTGGCAGGGCCTTGGGGTGCTCGCGCTGTGGACGGCCGCCCTGCTGGCCGTCGCGGCCGTACTGCTGCAGCGCAGGGACGCCTGACCCCCGGCGCCCGCCGCGGGCGTCCGCCGATCCGGCGGGCGCCCGCGGCGTCGTGTTTCCAGAGAACGTCGACCTGCTCTCGACTGCAGCTAAAGACCCTCCTGCGACGCTCGTCGGCAGCGGCAGCAGAGAGGGAGTAACAGGAATGGCTCAGAGCAACGCGCAAGCCGTCTTGATAACGAGTGCATTCAGCCCCGTCCGGATGGAGGGCATCGATTCTTCGACCCGCGGCGAATTCGATCTGAAGAATTTCGAGAAACTGCCGGCACGCGATGTCCCCGTCACCGCGCTGTCGCCCGGGGTGTCCCTGCGCCAGAGCGGAACCGACGCCGCGCACATCCAGCTCCTCGTCGACGCGGCGGGCTCGGCCGAACTGCCGCCCATCCTCGTCCAGGTGGACGGCTGTCGCGTCATCGACGGACTGCACCGGCTGGAGGCCGCCCGGCTCCGCGGCGACGACACCATCCGGGCCCGCTTCGTGGACTGCTCGAACTCCGAGGCCCTCGTCATCGCCATGAAGGCCAACGGCGCGCACGGACTTCCGCTGTCCAAGACCGACCGTGTCTGCGGAGCCCAGCGGGTGCTGACCTCCCACCCCGACTGGTCCGACCGCGCCATCGCCCAGATCACCGGTCTGAGCGCGAAGACGATCGCCTCGCTGCGCGAGAGGACGGCCGGCCACACACCGCTCGACGGAAAGCGCATCGGCCAGGACGGACGCCGGCGCCCGGTGGACGCCGGCGAGGGCCGCCGGCGCGCCGCCCAGTACATCGCCGCCCACCCCGACGCCCCGCTGCGCCAGGTCGCCCGGGAGACCGACGTGTCCCTCGGCACCGTCCACGACGTGAGCGCGCGGCTGCGGCGCGGCGAGGGCCCCGAACGCGACGGACGCCAGAACGCCGCCCGCCCGCAGCACATGCGGCCCGTGCAGTTCGTACCGCCGATGCAGTCCCTCCCGTCCCTGCAGTCCATGCAGTCCATGCAGTCCGTGGCGCCGGCGGGGCAGGGCGAGCGGACGGCGGAGGCGGCGGAGGCGGTCTTCGACGGCGCCGCGCGGGTGCCGCTGCGGGTGGCACCGAACGCCGACGCCGCGCCGGGGCACCGCAGGAACCACACCGACCCCCCGCCCACCTGGGCGGCGGTGGCGGCCAAGATGGCCGCCGACCCCGCCATCCGCTACACCGCCGGCGGCCGGGAGTTCCTGCGCTGGATGCAGCTGCACGCCACCGAGCCCGGCGAGGACTGGCGCACGCTCGTCGACGCGGTCCCGCCGCACTGGCTCGGCGTCATCGCCCCGATCGCCGAGCACATCGGCCGGGAGTGGGGCCTGCTCGCCGAACGGCTCAAGACCCGCCAGGAACTGTGCCGCACTCCCCCGCGCTCACGGCCGTGACCGGGCCGGCGCCGCGGACGCCAGCCGCAGGTGGCCCCCAGCGGCCCGGCCCCCGCGGCTCGGCCCCCCGCGGCTCGGCGCCGCGCGGCGCCGCCGGCGGCCGGAGTGACGGAGGCGCACCCGGGGCGGGCCGTCACGGTGGCCGGGGGGTCCAGCGCGGGCAGCGCGAGCAGGACCGGCGGATCGGCCGGCCTGACCGGGCGCAGCCGCACCGCCACGCTGGTGACACCGTCGGCGGCGACCGTCACGGCCGGCCGGCCGTGCCCCCCGACGAGCACGGTCCGCCCGGCCCGCTCATCGGGCCCGACACCGGCGGCCTGCGCCACCGCGAGCAGGTGCCAGCTCCCGCCGGGAACGTTCTTCAGGGAGTAGCAGGACGGACGCCCGCTGGGCACGTCGACGACGGTCCAGGCGAGCGGCGCGTGCTGGACGACGGCCGTGCGGAACGCGCCCAGGTACACGCGGGCGTTCCCGTGGCCCTCCGGCAGGCTGATCGTCCCGGCGACCGTGCCGCCCCCGGGCCACACGGCCGGCTCCGGGTCCGGCAGGCCCTGCCGCCCGTCCCGCGACAGCCGGCGGAACCGGCCCGGGGACACTCCGACACTGGCCGTGAAGGACTTCGTGAACGAACCCAGGCTGTTGTACCCGATCGCCAGGGATATCTCGGTGATGCTCATCGAGGTGCTCTCGATCAGCCGTTTGGCCTCGTGCATACGGACCGCGGCCAGAAATCTCCCCGGAGTGAGCCCGGTCTCCGCTTTGAATACCCGCGTGAAATAGAAACGGCTGAGCAGAGCGCTTTCGGCGATCTCGGCGAGAGTCAGCGGCTCGCCGCAACGCTCCCGCATGTAGGCGACCGCCCTTTCCACCGCCTGGTCCATCGCGCACCTCACTCCCTCTTGATCCACCCAGCAGCGTGACGCGTCGGCGTCGCGACCGGCTCGAGAAACACTCGGGATCCGGCACAGCCGCGAACGGCAACCGCTCGGCACGGACAGGAACAACGCCGCAGCAGCACGGGAGTTCGGGGGCCGCGGCGCACGTACGCGCGGACCCCGAGTGCGCGATGTGCGGTGCGCGGTGCGCGGTGCGCGGTGCGCGGTGCGGGGTGCGCGGTGCGCGGTGCGCGGTGCGCGGTGCGGGGTGCGGGGCCAACGGGCGGACGGACGGCGGAGAACGGGCGGACGGCATGACAGCCGGACGAACGGTCCGGCTGGCGGCGGCGGAGACGGTGGGACGAGCAGGAGGGAGGGTGCCGGGCGGGCGGGCGGGCTGACGAACAGGCTGGCGGGCAGACGAGCGGGCTGGCGGGCAGACGGGTCAGGAATCGAGAAGCCCCGCTGAGCGGGGCGCCGCTAGCGTGACGGCCATGGATCTCACCATTCATACGAGCGTCATCGCGCATGACGACCCGGACGCCGCGCTGGCCTTCTACGGCGGCGTCCTCGGCTTCGAGGTCCGCAGCGACGTCGGACAGGGCCGGACGCGCCGGATCACGGTCGGCCCCGCCGGCCGGCCCGGCACCTCCCTCCTGCTCGCCCCGGCCGGCGCCGGTCACGGGATCACCGAGGCCGAACGCCGCACCATCGCCGAGATGATGGCCAAGGGCACCTACGGCTGGATCCTGCTGGCCACCGAGGACCTCGACGCCGTCTTCGCGAAGGTGCAGGCGAGCGACGCCGAGGTCGTCCAGGAACCGCTCCTGCAGCCCACCGGCGTCCGCGACTGCGCCTTCCGCGACCCGGCGGGCAACCTGGTCCGCATCCAGGAGACCCGCTGAACCCTCCGGCCGGGGCCGGCCGGGCCCGGCCTGTGCGCCCCACCCCGCCGCACCCGCCCGCTCTGCTCCACTCCGCTCCCGGCATCCACCGAGGTTCTCCCGGAAGGTTCTCCCGGACACGGGAGGAAGGAGTTCTCCCATGTGCCATCCCGCATGGCGGCGCGCACGGATCGCCGCGCAGCACCTGCGCGATCTCGCGCAACTGCGCCGCGTCCGCGACCGGATCGACCGGCAGTACGCGCAGCCGCTGGACCTCGAGGCGCTCGCCCGCGCCGCGGACATGACGGCCGGGCACCTCGGCCGGCAGTTCCGCCTCGCCTACGGCCAGTCGCCGTACGCCTATCTGACGACGCGGCGCATCGAACACGCGATGGCACTGCTGCGCCGCGGCGACCTCGACGTCACCGAGGTCTGGCACGCGGTCGGCTGCCCGTCCCCGGCCGTCTTCACCGCCCGCTTCACCGAGCTGGCCGGTATGCCGCCGGATCTCTACGCCCGCCGCGCGGCGGCCGGAACGGGCGGCATCGCGTGGTACGCGAGTGACCCGGCGGACGGATCGAGCAGGAATGGAGAAGCCACCGCACCCGCACCGCAACTAGCGTGATCGGCATGACTTCCATCGCATCCATCACCCTCGAGGTGGCCGACCCCGCCGCCGCCCAGAACTTCTACACCAACGCCTTCGGCCTCGGCTCCCAGGTGCGCCTGCGGGCCGGCGAGACGCCCACGACCGGCTTCCGCGGGTTCACGCTGGCGCTCACGGTGTCCCAGCCGGCCGACGTCAGCAGCCTCATCAACGCCGCCATCGAGGCCGGCGCCACGGAGCTGAAGCCCGTCGCGAAGTCGCTGTGGGGCTACGGCGGCGTCGTGCAGGCCCCGGACGGGACGATCTGGAAGGTCGCGACCTCCGCGAAGAAGGACACCGGCCCGGCCGGCAAGAAGATCGACGAGATCGTGCTCCTGCTCGGCGTCGAGGACGTCAAGGCGAGCAAGCGGTTCTACGTCGAGCAGGGCCTGACCGTCGGCAAGAGCTTCGGCGGCAAGTACGCCGAGTTCACCGCGGACGAGTCCAGCCCGGTCAAGCTGGCGCTGTACAAGCGCCGCGGCCTGGCCAAGGACCTCGGTGTCGCCGACGACGGCACCGGCTCGCACCGGATCGTCCTGGGCAGCTCCACGGGGTCCTTCACCGACCCGGACGGCTTCGCCTGGGAGGCCACCTCGATGAGCTCCACGTCCTCGTCCTGACCTGCTGCCCCATGACTCCAGGCCCTCGGCACCCGGGCCTTTGTCCGCCGATCCCGGTCTGCCGTGCACCGCACTGCCGTACCGGGGGCGGGCCGCCGGGTGCCGACCTCGATGTGTGTCCGTCTGTACGGGCGGCATGGGTGAAAACCGTGCCGCCCGTACGTGGCGACCGTTGAAGACACCGGGTGAAGAAGTTCCAGCCGCAGTGCGGCAGTTCTCCCTCGGGGAGGATCACCGTGGTCAGGGCTCCGGGCCGAATAGGTGCCGCGTGCCGTGTCGGCCGCCGGAGGCTGACCCGCGAGCAGTGGCTCGAGCGGCGGCGCGACGACATCGGACTCGTCGCCGTCGGCGACTGCCTGCCAGTCCTCGGGATTGACCCGCCACCGTCCGGCTGATCACCACGCAGCCCGGGGAAGAGCGCCCTGTCCTGGCGTGGGACGCCAGGCCTCGCCTTCGCCCGGATCGACACCAGGACCGGCTACCTCACGGCAGGCCGACGGCGGTGTCGTCCGTCATGCGGGGCAGGTCCGCCTCCGGCAGGGCGGCGACGATGTCGGCGATGGTCGTCGACTCGTCGTGGGTGGACGGCAGTTCGCGCAGGAGCCGGGCGCACAGGCCGACCAGCCGGCCGGCGTCGGTGTCCGAGATCCGGGTGCGGTCGTGCACGGCGGTCAGGAGCAGGCTGCCGTCGGTGCCGGGGGACGCGAGCAGGGTGATGGGGAAGGCGCTGTGCAGTCCGAGGGTCTGCGGGGGGCTGATGCGGATGTCGTGTGCGGCCAGGGCGGCGTCCAGGGCCGGTGAGGTGCGCGGGCGGTTCTCGAAGACGATCAGGCTGTCGAGGAGTTTCTCGTCGGCCCCGCGTCCGCTCCATTCGTGGATCTGTGCGGTCGACACCCATTCGTAGGCGGCCATGTCGAGTGCCTGGTCGCGCAGTTGGGCCAGCAGGCGGGGCATGGAGTGGTCCGGGTCGATGCGGACGATGACGGGCAGTGCGTTCATCAGGAGGCCGGGCAGGCGTTCCACGGCGTCCAGGGCGATGCCGCGGCCGGACACGCTGACGCCGAAGCCGACCGGGGCGGGTCCGTGGGCGCCGCCCGTGCGGTAGAGGAGCAGCGCCCACACGGCCTGGAGCATGCTGGATTCGGTGGCGGCACGGGCGGCGGCCCAGCGGCGCAGGCGGCCCGATTCGGCCCGGCTGAGGCGGGCCTGTGCGCGGCCCCAGCCGGTCTGGCCGGTCGCGGGGCCGGGCAGGGCGGGGCGGGTCGTGGGGGTGGCCGGTCCGGTGGCGGCCGACCAGAACGCGCGGGCCGGGGCGGTGTCCTGCCGGGCGAGCCAGTGTGCGTAGTCGCGGATGTCGGGGCGTCGTTCGCTGCCCGGCAGGAGGCCGTCGGCGAGGTAGGCGCGGTAGAACTCCTGGAGCAGGACGGACACGCTCCAGTGGTCGAGGAGCGCGTGGTGGAAGGTGATCAGGACGCGGGTCGACGTGGCGCGTTCGGTGTCACCGGTGGCGCGCGGGTCGCCGGTGGGGGTGTCGTCAGTGGCGCGGGGGTCGCCGGTGGGGCGGGTGTCGTCGAGGAGGGTGGCGCGCAGCAGGCCCGGTGCGCGCAGGTCGAAGCCGCGCAGCCGGTCCTGGTGCAGCAGGTCGTCCCAGTCGAGGGTGCCGGCGCGGTGGTGGACCACGTCGGCGGTGACCTGGTCGTGGAGCACGACGCGCGGTTCGTGGTTCCAGTCGAACGCGGCGCGCAGGACGGTCTCGCGGTCGAAGACGGACTGCCAGGCGGTGGTGAACCGGCCGGTGTCGAGCGGGCCGTGCCAGTGCCAGAACAGCTGTTCCACGTAGCGGCCGGTGCCGTGGTGGGCCAGGGCGTCCAGCAGCAGGGCGTGCTGGCGGGGGGTGACCGGCAGGGTCTGCGGGGCGGCGGGGTGGCTGGTTTCGTGGGGGTGTCCGGGTTCGTGGGGGTGTCCGGGGCTGTTCGCCGCGGCGGGGTTGTCCGGGATCGCCCGGGGGGCGGGGGCGGTGGTGTGGGCGATGAACGCGCGGGGGGCGGCGGCGGGGTTCTCGCCGTGCTCGTAGGCGTCGAGGAGGTCGGCCAGGAGCAGGCCGGCGCACTCGCCGTCGGCGACGAGGCGGTGCATGACGAGCAGCAGGGTGTGGTGCGCGGGCCCGTGGGCGATCAGCACGGTGCGCAGGACGCCGGTGTGTTCCAGGTCGAGTTCCTGGCCGGCCTCGTCCTCGGTGGGCGGGTGGCCGGTGGCGGTGCGGCGTTCCAGGCGGGGGGTGCGGGCCGGGTCGAGGTGGAGGCGGGGCGGACCGTCCGGGCCGTCGGGGCCGGGTGCCAGGCGGGCGGAGAGCAGCGGGTGGCGGGCGATGAGGCGGGCCAGGGCGCTGCGCAGTTCGGTGTCGTCGAGGGGGCCGCGCAGGTCGATGGCGAACACCTGGTTCGAGGAGGCGTCGTGGGGGTGGGCCCGGTGCCGGCGCAGCAGGGCCAGTTGCCGCTCGGTCAGGGGTACGGTGCCCGCCTCGTCCGCCCCGGGTCCGGCGGTCGCGGCGGGCGGCGCGCCTGGGGGCTGGAACTTGGTCATCGGGTGTCTCCTGAATCGCCATCCGGGGCATGGTGCTTGCGGGCATGCCTCGGCTCGGTGGTCCGCACCGTCCGTTCCCGAGTGTCGGGTATGCGGCTGCCATGGCGCTGACGTGCGGCTGACGCGCCGAGCGGGGGTCAGGCGGGTGCGAGCGGGTCTCGAGGTCTCGAGCGCCGGTGCTCGCTCACCCGGGGCGGCGGGGGGCGCGGGGGTCGTGCGGCGGTGGGAGGGAGTGCGTCATGACCGCCGCGAAGCCGGGGTCGAGCATGGTGCGTGCCGAGGTGTCGGGGGCGGTGTCCAGGCCCGCGTCGTGGCGGGCGGTGCTGAGCAGGTAGCGGTCCAGGATGCGGTGGGTGGAGAAGGTCCATTCGGTGCGGGCGGCGGGTGTGCCGTCCGGGGCGAGCAGGCGGCCGGTGTGCAGGCCGAAGCCGAACTCGGTGAAGCGCAGCCGCATGCCCTGGCCCAGCGCCTTGGTGTAGGCCTCTTTGAGGGTCCACAGGCGCAGGGTCTGTTCGCTTTGTTCGTCCTCGGCGAGCCGGGCCAGTTCGGCTGCCTCGGTGGGGGTGCACATTTGGGCCTGCAGCAGGTCGGGGCGCATTTTGCGGTCGGCGGGCTCGGCGTCGACGCCGATCCGGCCGTCTCTGCTGAGTCCGAGGGCCATCAGGTCGCCGGTGTGGGTCAGGCTGAGGTCGAGCTGGTCGAAGCCGCGCAGGTAGGGGCGTCCGCCGAGCCGGTAGGAGACGTCCAGGCCCTCGGGTGCGGTGGCCAGTGCGGCCGCCGCCGTGTATTTCATCAGCAGGCGGGAGGCGACGAACCGGTAGCGGACCGCCGGGTCGGTGATGCGCCGGCAGCGGGCCCAGTCCCGCCGTCCGAGGAGCCGGCGCAGGTGGGGCCGGGTGAGCGCGGCGGGCAGCCATTCGCCCCAGGTGGTGTGGACGACGGCGTGGCCGTGGGCGCTCAGGTGGTCGCGGACGGGCCGCCAGGGTCCGGCGGGCAGGACGTGGATCGGCTCGCCCCTCGCGGGCCGTGGCCGGTCCGTGGCCTGGAGGGGCTCGCCGGCCGCGGGCCGGGGCCGGTGCGTGGTCTGGAGGGGTTCGCCGGCCGCGGGCCGGTCCGAGTCGGCGGGCAGGGGCTCGCCGGTCGCCGTCCGGTGCATGGCGGCTGTCTCCTAGCCTGCGAGGGGTGTGTCGTACACGTCGAAGCTGCGGCCGTGGGCGAACCGCAGGAGTGCTTCCTCCAGGAGGGACTGCACGACGCCGTGGGGCGGTTCGGGGACCGGGAGGCCGAGCCGGCGTCCTATCCGGGACAGGGCCAGCACCGCCCAGGCCGGCTGGGCGAGGAAGGTGCCGGTGTGGTGGTGGCCCTCCCACACGCCCAGGCAGGCGGCGGCGGCGAGGACCAGGACGTAGCGGTCCAGGAGGGTGCAGGCCCGCGGGTCGGCGAGGGTGTCGTGGACGGCTTCGGGGAGGTGGCCGCACTGCTCGCGCAGGGTGCGCATCTCCTGGACGAAGGTGTCCGCGAGGTCGGCCAGTGCCGCCCGCTGCGGGCCGGCGGTGCGCTGCGGGCCGAGCCGGTGGGCGGCGCCGAGGAGGGTGGCGGTCAGGACGTCGTCGCCGCCCGTCAGGGACAGCCTGCGGTAGTCCAGGTCGGGGACGGCGGCGGTGGGCAGGTACAGGGCGGGGGCGGGTTCGGGGGTACGGAACCACGAGGTGCGGGCGAGGGCGCGCAGCCGTGGCACCAGGACGGCCTGGCAGGCGGCGCTGCCGGCGTGGCCGAGTCCGGCGACGGGCAGGTCGCGTCCGAGTTTTTGGAAGCCGCCGTACAGGGGGCCGCGGTCGTAGCCGTGTGCGCCCAGGACGGTGGCCAGTTCGTCCAGGTTCTCGCGCAGCACGTCCTGGGTGGCGAGTTTGACGGCGGCGGCCGCCAGGTGGGCGCTGTCGGGCAGCAGGCTCAGGGTGCGCAGGGCGGTGACGGCCATGGCGTCGCAGGCCAGCAGGTCGGCGAAGACGCCGGCGAGGACCGGTTGGTGACGGCGGGCCGGCTGCCCGGTGGTGCGGCCGGTGGTCGCGGCCTTCACCGCGAGCCGCAGGGCGCTGTCGACGCCGGCGACGAGGGCGGCGGGGATCAGGCAGCGGTTGACCATGAAGGTGCGCAGGGCGAGCGGGAGTCCGTCGCCGGTGGCGGCGACGAGGGCGTCGGCGGGGACGGGGCAGTGGGTGAACTCCAGTCCCGTGAAGCGGTTGCCGCGCATGCCGGGGGTGGCCACGCGCGGCAGGCGGCGCAGCCGGGCGGGCGGGAGCCGGTCGGGATCGAGGAGCAGTACGGAGTGGCTGTGCGGGCCGGGCGCGGCGCTCGTGCGGGCGTACATGACGAACGCGCGGGCCCGGTCGGCGTTGATGATGACGTCCTTGCGTCCGTCGAGGACGAAGCCGCCGCCCGGGGCGGGGTGTGCGGTGAACTCGTCGCGCAGGATGGCGTTGGCGTGGGTCAGTTCGTGGTGCAGGATCGTGACCCGGCCGCCGCCGTCGTCGTCGCCGTGGAGCAGGTGGCGGGCGGTGCGCTCGCGCTGTTGCCGGCTGCCCGCGGCCCAGACGGCGGCCGCGCCGAACAGGGCGGTGATGCCGTAGCCGAAGCCGAGGGCGACGTCGCGGCGGAAGAGCGGGCGCAGCACGCGGGCCAGGGTGTCGGGGCGGGCGAGGCGGCCGCCGAGTTGGTGGGGGACGAACTCGGCGGCGAGGCCGGCGTCGGTGAGCAGTGCCTCGGTGTCCTGCGGGGTGCGGCGCTGTTCGTCGGCGTCCAGGAGCGCGCGGTGGCCGTGCGGGTTGCGCGGGTCGGCCGGATCGCCGAGGAGTTCCTCGATCCGCGCGGCCCGCTCGGCGCCGTCGGACCCTGCCACACCGGCACCTGCACCTGCACCGGCACCGGCGCCGACGCCGGCGGCGGCGGCGGCGGTGTGTGCGGCGGGGGCGGCCGGGGGGCCGGGGGCGGCCCTCACAGGAGCGTGACCGCGCTGCGGGCGTGCCGGCCGGCCAGGTCGAGGACCGCTGTGCTGGTGCGGCCCAGGACCTGACGCAGATGGCGGCGGGCCCCGGCCAGGTCCGCGTGCTCGCCCAGCACCGTGGTGATGTCCTCCTCGCGCAGCACGACATGGTGCTGCGCGATGAGCGTGACGCCCTTCTCGTCGGGGACGACGGACCATTCGCCGGTGTGTGCGGCGATCAGCGGTGCGGTGGCGGTCTGCTTGTAGACGATGCGTCCGGCGTGCGGGAAGCAGACCCGCACGGACCGGGTGGTGTGCGTGCGGCCGTCGGGGGTGCGGGTGTCCATGGACAGGGACTGGATGCCGGGTTCGTCCTCGGTGAAGTCCAGGCGGGTGACGTGCGGGAGCACCTCGGGCCAGTCGCCGATCCGGTAGAGGAAGTCGTAGACCAGTTCGGCCGGTCCGGGCACCCGGAGTGTGTCCTCGAAGGACAGGACCAGGTCGTCCAGGCGGCCCCAGCGCTCGGCGAGAGCGCGCAGGCTCTCCAGCTGTGTACGGGTGTTGGTGTCGGTGGCCCGCCGCACCCAGGCCACGTCCTCACGGTGGCCGCCGGTGACCGTGAAGTCGTGCTGCAGGGTCAGCCGGGAACGGTCGGCGCCGAGCGCCTCGACCGTCCAGGTGCCGGTCATGGAGCGCAGGGGGGCGGCGGGCAGTTCCTGGCAGAACGTGATCCGCCGCCGCTGCGGGTCCAGGGTGCGGCGTGAGGTCCAGGACGTGAGGTGGCCGTTGGCGGTGGCCCACATGCGCAGCCGCTCGTGGTCACCGTCGAAGTCGAGCTGCTCGACGTGCACGGTGGGCGGCAGGAACAGCGGCCACCGGGGGGCGTCGGAGATCAGCCCGTACGCCACGCCCGCCGGCGCGGCGACGATCACCTGGTGCGTGGTGCGGTGCACTCGCTCGGCGGACATGTCCCACTCCTCGCTCTGGGGATCACACGGACGGTTCGGGGCGGGCGGATCTCAGAAGTTGCCCAGACCGCCGCAGACGTTGAGGGCCTGGGCGGTGATGGACGCGGCGTGCTCGGTGGTCAGGTAGCCGACGAGGCCGGCGACCTCCTCGGGGGTGGAGTAGCGGCCGAGCGGGATCTTCGCCTCGAACTGCTCCAGGACCTGTTCCTCGGTGGTGTTCCAGGCGCCGGCGTAGCCCTGGCGGACCCGCTGGGCCATGGGTGTCTCGACGTAGCCGGGGCAGACCGCGTTGACGGTCACGCCGGTGGGGGCGAGTTCCTTGCCGAGCGCCTTGGTGAAGCCGACGACGCCGTGCTTGGAGGCGGAGTAGGGGGCGCCGAGCACGACACCCTGCTTGCCGGCGGTGGAGGCGATGTTGATGATGCGGCCGCCTCGGGTGCCGGCCAGGCCGCCGTTCTTGAGGACCTCGCGGGTGAGCAGGAAGACGCTGTTGAGGTTGGTGTCGATGACGTCGTACCAGAGCTCGTCGGAGAGGTCGGCGGTCGGGCCGCCGCCGCTGCGCCCGGCGTTGTTGACCAGGACGCCGATCGGGCCGAAGGCGTCGACCGCGGCCCGCACGAGCGCGGCGACGGACGGGGCGGAGCGGACGTCGGCGGCGGTGCCGTCGACGTCCAGGCCCTCCTCGCGCAGGTCCTCGACGACCTGTTTGACCTGCTCGGGGTTGCGCGCGCAGATGAAGACACGGTGGCCGCGGCGGCCCAGGTCGCGGGCGACGGCCAGCCCGATGCCGCTCGTCGCGCCGGTGACCAGGGCGGCCGGCTGGGCGGGCGAGGGGGCGGGCGGGGATGACGTCATCGTGTTCTCTCCATTTCCGTGGCGCCTGCTGGGCTGTTCGTCTCGACCGTGTCCTGAACGGCTCGACGGCTGCCGGAGGGCCGCTCGAGAGGCGCTGCATCCCGGGCGGCGACGGGGTGGACCGGGGCGAGCGCCCGCTCCAGCACGGCGGGGGTCAGCGTCTCGCCGCGTGCGGCGAGGTAGCCGTCGGGCCGCACCAGCACCCAGGACCCCTCGGCCGCCAGCCCCAGGGCGGCACGCAGGGCTCCGTCCGGGTCGGGCAGCACTCCCTGTCCTCTCCGGCCGCCGACGCGGCGCACGGACAGCCAGGCCCCGTACCGGCTCTCCGCCTCACGGGCCGTACGCAGCGCAACACTCCCGCTCCCGCTGCCACTCCCGCTCCCGCTGCCACTCCCCCTCCCGCCGATGCCGCCGCCGCTGCTGCTGTCGTCGTGGTCGTGGGCCAGGAGCAGGGACCAGCGCACGTCGCGCAGTTCACGGACCAGCGCGTCGCCTGCGGTGGCCGCTGCGGAGGCGCGTTCGCCCGGCGCGGGCCCGGGCCCCGGCCGGCCGCGCGGACGGCGGGTGCGGGGGATGGCGGCGGGTGTGGTCAGGGGCGATCCGGCGTAGTGCAGGCGCAGCCCCGACATGCCGCCCAGCACCTTGCGCTGGATGGCGCGGCGCAGCCACGGCACGTTGCGCACGACCGCGAAGACCAGCGGCAGCGCGATGGCGGCCAGGGCGTTCTTGAACTGGACCAGCCAGGTGGCGGTGCGCGTCGAGTCCAGCAGCGCCCGCCCGACCGGGACCCGTTCCTGGCCGTAGGACTCGAGCAGCGGGCGCCGCGCGTGCCCGTGGTGGACGGCGGCGAGTTTCCAGGCGAGGTTGTACGCCTCCTGGATGCCGGTGTTCATGCCCTGCCCGGACGCCGGGCTGTGCACATGGGCGGCGTCGCCCGCGACGAACACGCGGCCCTCGTGCATCCGCGGGACCATCCGCTGCTGGAAGGTGAACACGGACGTCCACTCGGGCTCGCCGACCTGGACACCGGTGCCCAGGCCGCGGGAGAGCCTGGCGCTGAACCGTTCGGCGCTCCCCCTCCCGTCATGGCTGCGGGGGGCCGTGTCGAGCAGGCGCCAGTGGCCCTCGCGGGCGTAGGGGACCATCATCAGGGCCTGGCCGCCGGTGTGGACCCAGTAGATGGTGTCGGGCGCCAGGTCCATGCGGACGGGGGCGTCGGCGAGCATCCAGGTGTCGCGGCTCTCGCCGACCAGCGGCAGGCCGAGGGTCTTGCGGACGGTGCTGTGGCCGCCGTCGCAGCCCACCAGCCAGGGCACCGCGCAGACTTCCTCCCACTCCCCCGAATCCCCCGACTCCCCCCGCCCCCGGGGCTCTTCGCGCTCTTCCCGCCCCTGGGGCCCCTCGCGTTCCCGGGGCTCTTCCCGCGCTGGCCGCCCCTCGCGTTCCTCGTGCTCCGCGGCGCCGGTGCTGTCGCGGGTGAGGGTGCTGTCGCGGGTGAGGGTGCGGGTGCTGTCGCGGGTGCTGTCGGTGTGGACCAGCCGTGCCCGTACGCCGGTCGCGTCCTGCTCGAACCCTGCCAGGCGCACGCCCCATTCGACCCGCACGCCGAGCCGGGCGAGGGCGGCGCGCAGCACGCCCTCGGTGCGGGTCTGCTCGATGATGAGGGTGTAGGGGTAACGGGTGGGCATCGAGGCGTAGTCGGCCTCGAGACGGACCAGGCGCCGGCCGGTGGCGTACATGGTGAAGGCCCGGTTGCGGCGGCCGTGGCGGAGCATGCCCTGGACCGTTCCCATCTGGTCGAAGGTCTCCAGGGTGCGCGGGTGGACGGCGACGGCGCGGCTGGTGCGGGCGGGTCCGGGTGCGGCGTCGACGACCCGCACCCGCAGGCCCCTGCGGGCCAGTTCGTGGGCGGCGGTCAGACCGACCGGCCCGGCCCCGACGACCAGCACGTCGGAACCGGGGGGCGGCTTGTGCACAGAGGTCGCCATGAGGGGTCTCCTGTCGGACGGGCGGCCCGGGTGTCGGGCGGGATATCAGGGCACCGTTCAGGCGCCGGCTTCGGCGGCGGCGCGGGCGCGCACGGACTCCCGCAGCGCCTGCCGTTCGGGTTTTCCGGTACGGGTGCGGGGCACGGCGTCCAGTGCCTGGGCCCGGTGGATCCGCTCGCCGGGGGCCAGCCGCCCATTGGCGTCCCGGACGATCGCCTCCAGCGTGCGCGCGGTGTGCCGGGCGGCTCCGGGCGGGCCGCACAGGACGATGCCCGCCCACGCCACGGCGCCGTGCTCCGCGTCCGGCCAGGCCACGACGGCGCAGTCGGCGACCCTGGGGTCCGCGGCGATGACGCGTTCGACGCCGGTGGGTGAGACGAGGTGGCCGTCGCAGGTGAAGACGTCGTCGATCCGGTCCACGAGGAAGAGGCGGCCGTCCTCGTCGAGCAGGCCGACGTCACCGGTGGACAGCCAGCCCTGCGCGTCGATCGGGGACGGTCCGCCGTCGTCCAGGTAGCCGGCCATCACCTGGGGTCCGCGCACCTGCACTTCCCCCGGGGTCCCGGCCGGGACCCCGGCACGTGAGCGGAGGTCCACGACACGGCACTGGGTGCCGGGCAGGGGCGGGCCGACCGCGCCGGGCAGCACGGGGTCGTGGGGGCGCTGCATATGGGACAGCGGGGAGAGTTCGGCCAGGCCGTAGCCCTGGATCACGGGGACGCCGAGCACATGGTGCAGGCGGCGGGCGGCCTCGGGGGCCAGCGCGGTGCCGCCGGACATGAGCGCGGTCAGCCGCGGGCCGGCCGGGATTCCCTCCCGGGCCGTGTCCAGCCGCGGATCGGCGGCGAGCCGGTGCAGCCGGGCGGGCAGCCCGTAGTAGTGGGTGGCACCCGCCCGGGCGGCCAGCGCGAGCGAGGCCACCGGGTCCGGGTCGTGGCACAGGACCTGCCGAGCCCCCGCGTACACCGCGGAGTTGAGATGCATCAGGTGGAACAGCGGCAGGTGGTTGAGGGTGACCGAGGCGGGCCCGAGCCCCTGGGCCAGGGCGGTCTGGGCGGCGTTGGCGACAAGGTTGCGGTGGGTGAGCCGCACTCCCCTGGGGCGCCCGGTGGTCCCGGTGGTGAACTGCAGGCAGACCACCGCGGACAGGTCCGGGGCGGCCGGCGGCGTGTAGGGCTCGCCGGGCACGGTGTCCAGGACGGTGTGCAGCGCGAGGGCGCCCTCGGGGACGGCCCCGCCGGCGTCGGCGTCGGTGACCAGGACGGTGTGCAGCAGGGGCAGCCGGCCGCGGATCCTGGCCAGCGGCTCGGCGACGGCGGCCGGGACCAGGGCGATCTCGATGCCGGCGGCGGTGCACAGGTGGTGCAGGGTGCTCTCGTCGGCCAGTGGATTGATCAGGGCGACGGTGTTGCCGCTGCGGCTGGTGCCGTAGAGGGCGGCGGGGAAGAGCGCGTCGAGGCCGGCGGCCACACCGACCACGACCGGGCCGCGGCCCGCCGTGCGGGCGGCGAGGAACCGGGCGATCCGGTCGGCGTGGGCGTCGAGCTGCCCGAAGGTGACCGTCCCGCGTCCGGTCGTGAGGGCGGGCGCGTGCGGGGCGCGTGCGGCGGCGCGGCGCAGGAGTCCGTCCAGTGGCAGTTGCGGGCACGTGAAGTGCGGCACGGTGTGCGGCCCCCTCTGCGACGGGTCGGCTCCGGCGCGTCGACGGGCCGGCTTGGCGTGGTGGTGGGTACGCCCACGCTCAGGGCCGGAACTCGAGAGATGTTCGAAACCCGCTCGACCGCGGCCGCAGAACACGAGGAGAACCGGCACAGCCGACCGCGCCCCGGCACGGCGCGCGACCGGGCGCGGCGTCGTGAACTCAGCCCGTACACGCGCGGCGAACTGGCCCCGTACGCTTCCGAGTTCGCCGCCTTGGTCCGCGCGGATACGGCGGCACGCGCACCCGGGTGCGGCAGCGCCCGCGCACCGGATACGGCCCACACCGCGCCGGGCCGCGCCGGGCCATGCCGGGCGCGGTGATGGGCGGGGTGATGGGCGGGGCAGGCGGCGAACGCCCGCGCCGGGGACGCCGACTTCACCGGGGACGCCGACTTCGTCGTAGCAGACATGCCTGGGCGCGCGGACATGCGCGGCGCGGACATGGTGGTGTGCGGTGCGCACGGGCGTGGTGGCGTGCGGTGCGCACGGACATGTGCGGCGCGGGCGTGGTGGTGTGCGGTGTCTGCGCAGGGCCGCTCGGGGCGGCCCGCAGGGGCGACGCTCGAGCCGGCCCTCAGAGCGGTTCGGGGCGGCCCGGAGTCAGGGCCGGGTTCCGGGCCGGGGTGCGTCCGGTCAGGCCAGGCAGCAGAGTGGGCCGCCGTTGAACTCGGTCATCTCATCGAGTGCGGCGTGCTTCTGGGGCAGGGGCAGCGGCGCGTCGGCGGGCAGGCCCTGGAGTTCGGCGTAGGCGCGGCTGAGGTTGGCGGACAGCCGCTCCGGGTCCAGGAGGCGTGCGTAGCGTCCCAGGTCTGCGCCGCGTGCCGTCTCAAGCGGGGTCCGGCCGGCCCGTACGCCTTCCTGCGCGAGCCGGCGCACCAGGAGCAGGTAGCCCTCGACGGCGTCGAACACCTCGGGTCCGCACACCGCTCCGTGACCGGGTACGACGGTGGTGGCGCCGTACGCGCGCAGCCGCTCGATCGCGGCCAGGGATCCGGCGAGGGAGCCCATCAGGAAGAAGGGGGTCACTCCGTTCATGGCGAGGTCGCCGGTGAACAGGACCTTCTGTTCGGGCAGCCAGACCACTGTGTCGTTGGAGGTGTGGGCGGGCCCGACGTGCTCCAGTTCGGCGCGGATCTCACCGACGTGGAGGGTGAGGCGGTCGCGGTAGGTCACGGTGGGCGGCGCGAGTTCGATGTCGCCCCACCGCACGTGCGGCCACAGGCTTTTCAGGTGCAGTCCGGCCGCGGTCATCTCCGTGCGGGTGCGCTCGTGGCCGATCACCAGGGCCTCGGGGAAGACGAAGTTGCCGAAGGCGTGGTCGCCGTGGAAGTGCGTGGTGACCACGGTGCGCGGCGGCGCCGGGTTCAGTTCCAGTGCGGCGGCCCGCAGGCTGCGGGCCCTGGTCTCGGTCGCGGCGGTGTCGACGAGGGCGCTGTGGCCGCCGGAGACGAGGATGCCCGCGTTGTTCAGGCACCAGCCGCCGGGCGGCTGGAGATAGGCGTGCACGCCTATCGCGATCTCGGTGACGCGGCCGGCCGGAGCGGGCACGGTCACCGGGGTGCGGACTGAGGGGCTGGGGTGCACGCCGGTCTCCTCACACGAGTTCTCGGTCCGGTGAGCCTGCCAAGTCCGCCTCGCGGCGTGGTGGACAGCGGCCGAACCCGCCGCGCGAGCGGCTCTCGAGCGGTTGTCGACCGTTTCCTAAGAGCGTTGCGGCCACGACCGGTCCACCGGGAAGAAATGGGGAGAGCCAGATGAGCGAGCGCCGCCGATGGCCGTCCCGTCTGCTGCGGCGGGTGTGGCCCGCACTTGCCGCCGCGGGACTGCACCACGTGCTGGGTGAGATGCACCGGGCCCGCGCCCCGAAGGTGCCGCTGGCGCGGCCGCCCCAGGGCCACCCCGAGCGGCTGCGCCCGGATGTGCCGCTGACGTCGCTGGAACTGGCCCTGGTCCGGGAGCTGGACATCCACTGGCGTTCCCGCGCCGAGGGCTGAGGGCAGCGACAGCGGCGGCGGGCGCGGAGGTGCCGCACAGCGCCGGACCGAGCCCCGGTCCGGCGCCGCGGACGGACACGGGCTCGGGCACTGCTCAGGCGCTGCGGGCTCAGGCGCGGGCCGCAGGGGCGCGGGCCCCGGCGCGGACATGGGCGCGGCCCGAACGGGGTTGCTGTGCGCGGGCGTTGTGCCCGGGCCGGCCGGGCAGGTCACCCGGCCCGGTCATCCGCACCCGGCCTTCCAGGGCCTGCCCGGCCTGCCCGGTCGTGGTTCAGGCGACGGCCCGGGGAGCGGACAGTGCGCCGTTGACGAGGGCGAGGAAGGCGCGTGGTGTGTCGGCCTCCTCCAGTGCGTCCTCGTCCAGGGTTATGCCGTGGTCCCGCTCGATCTGGCCGGCGGTCTGCAGGATGGCCAGCGAGTCGTAGCCGAGTTCCATGAACGGGACGTCGATGACGTCGCCGTCCAGGTCGACGCCCTCCTCCTCGCCGGCGCACTCGCGCAGCAGGGTCTTCAGGTCGCTGAGCTCAAGGCGGTTCATGATCTCTCCGTTCGGTTGTGCGGGCGGGTCAGCGGGCGGTGGACGGGGGGCAGTTGGGCGGCCCGGGACGGCCGGACGGCCGGGGCCGGGCGGCGGGGGCGAGCCGTGTCGCCGGCGCCCTCACCGGTGTCCCACGGCCGGCCGGAGTCCCGGTGAGAGTGCGGGTGCGGGTGCGGGTCCGGGTGTCGGTGCAGGCACGGGTGCGGGTGTGAGTGTCGGTGCAGGCACGGGTGTCGGTGCGGGTGCGATGCGGTGTGCCACGCGGCAGGCGCGCCCGATGAGGCGGGGCAGTTCGGGGCCGCGTACGAAGAAGTGGTCGCCCGGCAGTGTGCGGCGCACGAGGCGGCCGCTGGTCCACTGCCGCCAGCCGTCCAGGGCGGCGGGGCCGGCCACGGGGTCGACGCGCCCGCCGACGGCGAGCACGGGCACCGGCAGGGGGCCTGCCCCGTCGTCGACGGCGGCGGCGCGCAGCGCGCGGGCCAGTTCGAGGTCGTCGCGCAGCACGGGCAGGACGGTGCGGTGCCAGACGCTGCCCGGCCCGGTGAGCGGTGTGTCGGGGGCACTGTCCAGCGCGCCGAGCAGACTCAGCAGGTCCCCGTCGGTGGTCTGGCCGGGCCCGGTGGTGCGGGCGGCGGCGAGGTGGGGGGCGGGGCAGGCGCCGACGGCCAGCAGGGCGGGTGCGGGCAGGCCGGCGTCGAGCAGGGCACGGGTGAGGGTGTAGGCGACCATGCCGCCGAGGCTGTGCCCGTAGAGCGCGTACGGGCCCTGGTCGGCGGCGTCGGCGAGCGGGCCGAGCAGATCTCCCAGCAGCCCGTCGCGGTCGGTCGCCCGGGGTTCGCGGCGGCGTCTGCCGCGCCCCGGCAGCAGCAGCGGGACGACGTCGATGCCGGGGCCGCAGAGTTGCTGCCAGCGGCCGAAGCTCGACACCCCGGCGCCGGCGTGCGCGAAGCAGTACAGCCTTACGTCCATGGCCCGAGCCTCGCCGACCCCTCTGGAGAACGGCTTGAACCGGACGTCGGGTCAGGCGGCGTACAGGTCGAACGTGGAGGAGCGGCGCGGCCCGCGCAGGATGTCGAGCTTGGGGTCGACGGCGAGCATCGCGTGGTGCAGGCGCTGCAGCTGCGGTGCGGGTTCGACGCCGAGCTCCTCGATGAGCCGGCCGCGCAGCCGGTGGTAGACGCCGAGTGCGGCGGCCTGCCGGCCGGAGCGGTAGAGCGCGACCATGGCCTGGGAGTGCAGTCCCTCGTGCTGCGGGTGACGGGCTATCAGGTCGGTGAGTTCGGCGATGACCTCGACGTGCCGGCCCAGGCGCAGGTCGGCGTCGATGCGGCGTTCACGGGTGACCAGACGGCTCTCCTCCAGCCGCATGACCTCGATGGACAGGATGGGGCCGACGCGTACGTCGACCAGTGCGGGGCCCTGCCACAGGTCCAGGGCCGCCCGGTAGGCGGCGGCCGCCTGTTCGTCCTCGTCCACGGCCTGCTGTCCCTGGGTCACCAGCCGCTCGTACTCGCGTACGTCGACGGCTTCGGAGGGTATCTGCAGCAGGTAGCCGCCGTGCCGGGTGGCCAGCACGTCCTTGGCGGCGCCGGGTGCGCCGGGTCCCATGGCGGTGCCCAGCCTGCGGCGCAGCTGGAGGATGTAGGTCTGCAGGGTGGTGAGCGCGCTCTGCGGCAGTTCGGTTCCCCAGATCTCCTCCATGAGCGTGGGTACGGGCACGACCCGTCCCGGGTAGAGCGCGAGCAGTGCGAGGATCTGCCGGGGCTTGCCCGCCGTCGGAACGATCGACATCCCGTTGACGGCGGCACTCAACGGACCCAGAACCTGAATCTTCATGGTCTCCTCCGTACCGGTATCCAATTGGGCGTCGATTTTGCGCCGCTCAGATAATTCCTGTCTTTTCCTCACAAGCCGGGGACGAGACGAACCGTAGCCTCTCTCAGTCTTTCGCGGCGTCATCCTCAAGACGCCTTCGAGCAGTTCTCCACACATCCGTTCCTGACAAGGCGCTGACATCGCACTGACCCTTTCCACACGGTGTCCGGCAGGGTCTTCCGGAAAATTCGGGGCGTCATTAGCTTCCCTTCCATGGACAGCCGTGCGCAGCGTGCCGTGCCGACGGACGCGGATCCCCTGACCCGGCAGCTGCTGCGGCAGCTGGCCGCCCGTGCCACAGGGACGCCACCGTCCGGGGGCCCGGACGGTGCGGGGGAGGCGGCCGGCCGCGGGCCGGACGCGGCCGGTGCGCTGCGGCTGCTCGCCGCGTGGCACCGGCGCGGGACCGAGGTGGGATTTCCGGAACTGACGGCCCTGTCACGGACGTCCGCCGCCGGCGGCTGACCACCCCTTCGGGAGAGGTTTCTGCGGGGCTGTGCGCAGGGTTGCCCGGAGGGTTTCCTCGAGGCTGCGCACACGGTTCCTCGAGAGACGCTCGTGTTTGTCCCGCGGCCGTCCCGCTGCGTCTATGGTCCGGTGACCGAGGAGTCTTTTCAGGTTTTTCCGGCAGGCCGGAAACGGATCACGGGACGGAGCCCCTCATGGAATTCGGTGTGAACTTTTTCCCGGCCGTCGACCCGGCGCGGAAGAGCGCGAGCACCTATTACGACGAGAGTCTTCAGCTGGTCGAGCTCGCCGAGGAACTGGGTTTCGCCCATGTCCGGACGGGCGAGCACTACGGCTCCGCGTGCGGCGGCTACAGTCCCGACCCGGTGGTGTTCCTGACGGCGGCGGCGGCGCAGACCCGCCGCATCCGGCTGGTGGCCGGCGCGGCCGTCTCCCCGTTCGCGCACCCCGTGCAGATCGCCGCGCGCCTGGCCCTGCTCGACAACCTCTCGCACGGCCGTCTCGACGCCGGTTTCGCTCACGGCGGTCCGCAGTCCGGGCTGTTCGGCGTGCCGGGCGGGGACGGCGCCGCCCCCGTGGAGGAGACCGCCGAGGCGTGCATCGCCCTGTGGAGCGGCGAGGAGGTCCGCTTCGAGGGCGACGTGCACCGCTTCGGCCCGGTGACCGGCTTCCCCCTGCCCTACCAGCGCCCGCATCCGCCGGTGTTCGTCGACGCGGCGCACAGCGCCGGGTCGTGTGCCCGGGCGGGCGCCCGGGGCCATCATCTGCAGCTCTCCCCGGTCCCGGGCGGCCGCCGGCAGGCGCAGAGGATGACCGGGGCCTACCGAGCGGCGCGGCGGGCCGCGGGCCACCGGGGCGAGGGCCGCGTCCAGATCGCCTACACCTGTTATCTCGGCACGGACCGGGAGGTGACCCTGGCGGCCGCCCGGGCCGGCGAGGACCACCGCGCACGGCTGACGGGCCTGGCCTTCCGGGCGGACGGGCGGCACCCCGTGCCCGGCGCCCCCGGCACCACGGCACACGAATACGACTACGACTACGGCGGTTACGACTTCGACCGGGCGCTGGCCGGCCATCAGGTTCTGGCCGGCACGCCCGACGACGTGCGCGCGCAGATCGAGACGGTCCGTGCCTGGTACGGCTCCGGCAGCTGTCTGAGCCTGCAGTTCAACCCGGGGCATCTGCCCTACGGGCGCGCCGTGCGCGCGATGGAGCTGTTCGCCGCCGAGGTCGCCCCCGCCTTCACCCACTCCCCCGCCCCCGCCCCCGCCACCGCCTCGACCGGCCCAACCGTCGCCCGTGCCGGTGCTGCCGGTGCCGGGGCCGGTGCTGCCGGTGCCGGGGCCGGTGCTGCCGGTGGCCGTGGTGGCGGTCCGGCGGTGGCGGCGACGGCCGCGGCGTGAGAGGCCGAAAGGCGCGGGCCGGGGACGTGCCCGGCCGCGTCCGGCCGGCGAAGGCCTGTCCGGCCGGGTGGCGGCCGGCCCGTACCGGCTGAGCAGTGGGCACCGTGCGCGGCGTGCCGTCACCGGGCCGGTCTGGGCAGCCGCGAGGAAGATACGAGGAAGAGATGCAGTTCCGCATTCTCGGTCCCGTGGAGATCCAGGACGAGCGAACCGGTCTGAGGATCCTTCCGGCGGGCACCAAGCAACGCGCCCTGCTGGGCGCGCTGGTCGCCAGATCCGGGCACGTCGTGCCCGTCCGCCAGCTGATCGACGAACTGTGGGGGCACCGTCCGCCCGCCAACGCGGCGAACGCGCTGCAGGCCCATGTGGCCCGGCTGCGCCGGCTCGTACCCGAACCCGGACCCGAACCGGAACCCGGACCGGGGGCGGGGGCGGGGGCGGGGGTGGTGGGGCGGCAGCGGGAGTGGCTCGTGACGCGCCCGCCCGGCTATCTCCTGCGCCCGGGCCCGGGTGCGAGCGACGCGCAGCGGTTCAGGGAACTGGCCGCCCGGGGCCGGGCCGCCGCCGCCACCGATCCGCGGCATGCGGCCGAACTGCTGCGCGCCGCGCTGGCGTTGTGGCGGGGGCCCGCGCTGGAGGGCAGCGCCCGGGGCGGCATCTGCGCGGCCGAGGCGGCGCGGCTGGAGGAGCAGCGGCTCACCGTGCTGGAGACGCTCTACGACGCATGTCTGCGGGCGGCCCGGCACGACGAGATCATCGGCGAGCTGGAGGAACTGACGGCCGATCACCCGATGCGGGAGCGGTTCCACGACCTGCTGATGGTGGCCCTGTACCGGTGCGGACGCCAGGCGGAGGCGCTGGGCGTGTACGACAAGGCGCGCCGGCGGCTGGTGCGTGAGCTGGGTGTGGAGCCGGGGGCCGCCCTGCGCGAGCGGCTGGACGCGATCCTGCGGCACGACCCGGACCTGGCGCCGCCCCGGCCGGCCGGACACGGGCACATGGCGTCGGTGCACCCGATGCCGCTGCCGGCCCCGCCCCCGCTGCCGCTGCCGGCCGGGACCGCCGGCCCCGACGCGACAGTTGTGAGCCTGAGCGGGGAACTGGCCCGGCTGCAGCACCGCATCGAACGGCTCTCCGCGGAACAGCACGCCCTGATGCGCCGCTTCGACCAGCTGGTCGCCCAGCGGGCGGCGGGCCAGTAGCCGGCAGCCGGCCAGGCCCCGCGGGTGCGGCCGCGGGCGACGCCGCGCGGCCGCAGAACGGTGCCGGCGGCCGTCATCCGACGCGGCCCCGCTCGTGTCCGGGCAAGGGGCGGGTGCAGGCAGCGGGACGTACGTGACACCTCACCATCACTCCAGCCCCCGGTCCTCGGCCCGCGCGCCCGGCCGGGTGCTCCCCCGTGCCCGGCCTACACTCCGGCCGTGGACATCCCGGATGAACTGATCAACCTCGAGCGGATCGCCGAGCAGGAGCGCGCCCGCGTGGCCGGACTCGCCGGCGAGGAGTACGACGCGCAGTGGAAGGCGTGTCGCGAGGCGTCTGCCGCGGTGCAGGCCGCGATCACCGCGCACGCGGCCGAGAGCGGGGCAAGCCGGTACGACGTCGAGCAGGCGGTCAAGCGTGCGGCACGGCGCATCGAGCAGGATCCGACGGAGTAGCCGCCATGCGGTGAGGCCTTGGCCCGGGCGGTTCGGGGCTTCGTACGGGTCCGCGCTCGGGCCGCGTGAGATGCCCGTGCCCGGTCGGCGCGCAGGCCGTACCGGTCCCGGTGGAGCGACCCGCCGCAGTCGACACGCCCCCGCCCGGCGGGCCGGGAACTGGCAGGCACAGCTGCCGGCCCTGCCCGCACGGCCGGGCTTCCGTGGCTCCATAGGGAACGGTCGCCGTCGGTCGCTTCTGTCCGCTCCCGTGATCGACGGTGTTCTCGTGGTTCGCCGCTCGGTGGGCATGGGAGGGGCACGTGGGACGGGCACTTCGGTGTCTTCGGATCGGGGACGGCCCAGTGGTCACGGTGGCGGTGGCGATCCGCTCCGAGGAGCTGTTGTCCTACCGGGGTGGCAAAGTGCCCGGCCATGGACACCTCCGCGTTCTGGACCACCATCGAAGCCGCTCGCTCTGCCACCACGGCGGACAAGCCGTTCGCCGAAGCTCTGGTGGACGAGCTGGCCACCCGCACCAAGCAAGACATCCTGGGCTACCAGGAGCGCTTCGACGAGGCGAGTGGTGCTGTGTACCGGTGGGACGTGTGGGCCGCCGCCTATCTCATCGGCGGAGGCTGCTCGGACGACAGCTTCACGGACTTCCGCGCCGGCCTCATCGCCCTGGGCCGCGACTGGTACGACAAGGCGGCAGCCGCTCCGGACGGACTCGCTGAGCACCCGTCAGTGATCGCCGCCGCACAGGCGCACCGCGACGAAGCGATCTTCGACGAAGAAGCCAACTACGCGGCCAGCGGCGCATTCGGGCGCATCACCGGCGACGAAGAGGACTTCTACGAGGCGTGGGCCACCTACACGGCCTCGCGCGAGCGTCCCGCACGAGACAGCAATGACATGGGTGAGGACTTCGACTTCGACGACGCCCGTGAGATGCACCGCCGACTCCCACGGCTCGCCGCCCTCTGCCTCCGCGACACCACGCGCTGACGGAGGCCATCGTGGTCATCCGTCTCGCGACACCCATGGCTCTGCCGGCGTTGTTCATCGCCGCGGCGGGCCCTGGCGGCACTCGCCCGGGGACCGGGTGCTTCCCGTGGCATCAGCGTGCCCGGCAGGCGGTCCTGGGCCGTGTCGCTCAGCTCCGAAACCGTCGGGGTCGGCCGGTGTCCTGCGGGCGGTGTCCGGCCGGAGGGGGCAGGTCCTGGCCGGATCGGCGTTCGGGCGCTGCCGGGCCACGTCGCGGGGTGGGGCCCGAGAAGCTGTGTGGCGGCGATCCGGCGGATGTCCTGATGTCCCGGGTCAAGGGGCTGTGGTGAAGCGGACGATGACGGGGCGGGAAGGGAACGTACTGCTGCTGACGGAGCCCACGCCCCAGACCTGCCGGGTTCCCGGGACTGCGGTGTAGTCCTTGAGGTGGAGTTTCTGCCGGCAGCCGCCCTCACCGAGCCTGCCCGGCCGGCCGGCGAGGCAGGGCGGCTGGGTGATCCGCTCTTCCTCGCCGGACAGTGTCATATAGCGCTTGGGGGTGAGCATGATGGCGTTCCCGGCCTCGCCGGTCACCCACGGCTCCCCGTCGTCCTCGCTCCACCGGGTGCCGTCCCAGCGCAGTGCGAGCCCGGCGGAGTACGCGTCGCTGTCTCCGCCTTCGCTGGATACGGTGCCGAAGGCGCGCACGTCGTGGGCGGACAGGGCGACGACGCGGGTGAGTTCGCCGTCATGCGGATCGTCCTTGGGTCCCGGCGGCATGGAGGGCATGGTCGCCTTCGTCCAGGTGCGGCCGTCCCAGTGCATGGCCGCAGGGCGCGCAACCTGCTCCCGCGTCAGGCTGAACCCCACGGCCCACAGGTCCCGCCCCGATGCACCCGCCAGGGCCTGCGCCGTGCCGGGCAGCCGCAAGAGCTGCCAGTGCCGCCCGTCCCAGTGCCAGGCGGTGTCCGAACCGTCTACGGCCCAGACGTCCCCGGGGCCGAAGACGGCGACGCCTCTCACGACTTCGGGGAAATCCCGGGGAAGGTCCACGGCCTGCCACGCCGTTCCGTCCCAGTGCGCGGCGAGTGGCGAGCGGCCCCCGCCGGGGTTCGTCGTGGCGCCCGCGAAGAGCCACACGTCGTGCGGCCCGGCGGCGTCGAGCCGGACGGACGAGAGGTCATCGAGGTGGCGCAGCGGGGGTGGGAGGTCGTAGGGGCGCCATGTCTTTCCGTCGTAGTGGAAAAGGAGAGTCTCGTGGATGTCCACCCACCCGGTGACGGGACTCTTGCCGATGGCCCAGGCATCGTCGGCGGAGGCGGCGGCGATGTCGGCGAAGGCGGCGTTGGTGTTCTTCCCGGTGTAGTCGTAGCGCCAGGCGGCTCCGGTGCGGTGGTCACTCGTGCCGGCTCCGCGGGAGGCATTCCGGTGCCCGCCTTGCGGGCTGCCGCATCCGGCGAGCGTCAGGAGGGCCGTGCAGAGGGCGGCGATGCGGCGCCAGGTGGGCATGTCGTTCCCCCTGGGGTGACGGGACGTTACGGCCGGCGGGTGGGGGAAGTGGGCAGGATTCTATGTGAGGCCGGGCCCCCGTGACAGCGGTCGGTGCAGGCAGGACGGTGGGGGGGGGACGGAAGGTGCGGATCATGGTGCCGGCCGGGGTGCGGTACGGGTGCCGGTGCCGGCGGTGCCGGGGCGATGGCCGCGGACGAGCGGCGCGTACCGGAGGTTCGTGCGGCACGCGGTGCTCGTTTGGCCTGTGGCCTGCGGCCCGGTGAGGAGCGCGCGTTGGGCTGCCGGCGAGTGCCGGCACCTGTGCTCCTGCGGTCCGCGGCGAAGGCGGGACGGGCTCAGATCCCGAGCGTGCGGGAGGCCCGCTCGGCAGCCTCCGCGGAGCGCCGAGCGGCCTGCCTCGTGCCCGGGCCGGCCGGGACGCCGTGCTCTTCCCGCCTCCGGCCTTCCGCGTTCTGACGGGACGTCGGGATGCCGTGGAACCGCCGCGTGCGGGTGCGGACGAAATCCCGGGCCGCGGGCATGGGTGACCCCTCCCTCCCGGACGGGGGGTCATCGGGAGGGAGGGGCCGCTGGGACGCGGCACCGGCCGCAGCCGGCCGTGCGGGCGGGCCCGCGGTGCCGGGACGGGGTGCCGGAGCAGGATGCCGGGACGGGGTGCCGGAGCAGGATGCCGGGACGGGGTGCCGGAGCGGGGTGCCGGAGCGGGGTGCCGGAGCGGGGTGCCGGAGCGGGGTGCCGGGACGGGGTGCCGGGGTGGTCAGGCCATCCGGCCGACGAGGCGTGCGGCGGGGTTCTCCGGTCCGGCCGTGAGGGTGGGCTCGGGGTGGGCCATCAGGATGGACCGCTGGAGCCTGCCGAGCGCCGTGGACGGTTCCAGGCCCAGCTCCCGCACCAGCGTGGTGCGCAGGCGCTGGTAGGCGTTGAGGGCCTCACCGCGGCGGCCCGAGCGGTACAGGGCGAGCATGAACTGGCCGTGCAGGCTCTCGTGCATCGGGTACCGGCTGACCAGCACGGTCAGTTCGGACAGCAGCCCGCGGTGGTTGCCGAGCCGCAGGTCGGCCTCGATGCGCTGGTCCAGGGCGCACAGCCGGGTCTCCTCCAGCCGGCTCACCTCCAGGGTGATCTGGCTGCCGGCCTGGACGTCGGCGAGCGCGGTGCCGGTCCACAGCGACAGTGCCTCGCGCAGCCGTTTGGCGGCACCGGCGTAGTCCTCCGCGTCCATGGCCCGGTAGCCGGCTCCCGCGCGCCGTTCCAGCTCCTGGAAGTCCAGGGTGCCGCCGCGGGTCTCCAGCCGGTAGCCGCCCGGCAGGGTGACCAGGACGTCCTTGGCCCTGGTCCCCTCGTCGCCGCCGCGCAGCAGTGCCTCGCCGATGAGTTCGCGCAGCTGCAGGATGTAGGTCTGCAGCGTGGTGCGGGCGCTGCGGGGCGGGTTCTCGTCCCACAGCTCCTCTATCAGCGTGGACACCGGGACGACGTGGTCCGCGTTGAGCGCGAGCAGAGCCAGCACCTGCCGGGGCTTGGGGGCGGTCGGCGCGATGGGGATGCCGTGCTCCCGCACCGACAGCGGGCCCAGTACTTCGATGTCCATCGTTTCTCCCCTGTTGGATGCAGGCAGGTCAGCGCGTGCAACGGGGTCAGCGCGCCGGCACCGGAGCGGGCGTGCTGCGGCATCTGTCCCACCCCCGATAAAAAAACAGCATAGACGGTTTGTCAATCCGGTCGGGCAGTCATCTTTTCCCCAAGACCCCCCGGCCTCGCACCGGATGCACCCGCCACGCCCCGTCGGCACCCCTCCCTCACGCCCGGTTGCCATCCGCCGCCGATTGCGCCCGCGAAACGTCTTTCCGCCGCTCCGGTGACGCGCGCCGGCCGGAGCGGCACGGGCACGCCGCCCGCCCCCGGTACCACCCGCGCCCCGGCACCGGCCCACTTGCCGCCGGTCCGGCCGTGCGGGCCGGCTGCACCCTCAACTTGCCAGGACAGTGCACCGAAAGGGGCTAACAAGGGTGGACGGTCGGGGGCTCGGGGGTACATCGACGAGGGGGCGCGGGGCGCAGCAGCGGCAGCCGGGCCGGGCGCACCCACGGGCCGTCACGCCGAGGAGAAGGACGTATGCGAGACGGGCGCGACTTCCAGCATTCTTCTCGTATGCAACCTTTGCTTTCCGAGCGAGGGCGGGGTGTCGTCCAGTCTGCGCCCCGGTCCGGCAGGCTCTCGCCCCCGGGGATCCGCAGGCTAGGGCGGCGGTCGTGTCACGCCGGAGCCGGTGGAGAGGGCGACTGCGGGAGGAGCCGGAACCCTTCTCGAATCAGACCGGATGGTCTGTTCAATGTGCCGGCATGCCGGGTGCCGGTGGGGGCGGCCCGGGAGTCGGCCGTGGTCGTGCGGGTGACGCGGATGCGGCCTCGGCCTGGCGGTCCCACCCCGTGCCCGCTGTGAACTCGCCCGTCCCCGGGCCGGGTTGCCCGCCCTTGCGGCGGGCGGGAGGGCCGCGCGGGGGCGGTGGGGGCGGTGTGCCGGACTGGCAGACTCGGTGCCGTGCCCGAACGGCCTGACGGCGCCGCAGCGCCGAGCGATCCGATGCACGCGTACGTGGCGCTCTATCCCGAGGTCGTGCGGGCGGGCTCGTTGCGGAACGCGCTGCAGGCGGTGGCCGATCGCGCGGGCCACGGGCTCGCGGTCGAGCTGGCGTCCTCACCGGGGTGGCGCTGCGTGGCTGCCCGGGTGGAGGCCGGCGGCCGCTGGGCGCGGGTCCTGATGGCCCTCGGTGAGCGCCGCTTCATCGTCGACTGCGGGACCGGTGGTGTCCGCATGGCTTGCGGCACCACCCCGGATCTCTCCGCGGTTGCCGGGGCGTTGCACTTCTGGTTGCGGGCACCCCGGGTCCGGGAACTCGTCGCGCAGTGCCGTTGCTGAGTCAGTAGTCAGGTCTCAGCATTCCGGGTATTTCGGCCCGGAAGGTCCGTCACATCACCAGAGCGTCAGGGCTTCGGTTTGAGGACGGTCTCTCGTTTCCGTCTGCCGCTGCTGCGGCAGGGCTGCGCCACCTGCCCGCCCCGTCCCCGTCTTGCGACGGTGGCGAGTGGTGCGGGTCTTCTGGTCGGCTCCACGAGGCTTCGACACCTTGGGGGTGTCCAGGTCTGCGGCCACTCCGGTACCTGTTGCTGCGATTGCCGCGAGTGCGGCGAGGTTGTGTGCGGCGTTGGCGTCCCGGTCGATGACCAGGCCGCAGGCGTCGCATTCGTAGGTCCGCACGTGCAGCGGCAGCTTGGCTTTCACCGCGCCGCACCCGGAACAGGTCTTGGAGGAGGGGTACCAGCGGTCGGCGGCCAGGGTGCGGCAGCCGTTGCGCTGGGTCTTGTAGGTGAGCTGGCGGCGGATCTCCCCGAATCCGGCATCGGCGATCCTGCGGGCCAGGCGCCGGTTGCGGAGCATCCCGGCGACGTTCAGGTCCTCCACCACGACGGTGCCGTATTCGGCGGCCACGGCGGTGGTGAGCTTGTGCAGGGCGTTGGCGCGGAGGTTCGCGATGCGGTGGTGCACGCGGTTGCGCTGGGCGTTGGCTTTCTCCCACCTGCGGGAGGGCTTCTGTCCGGTGCGGCGGTCGGGGCCGCGTCGGCGGGAGACCGTCTGGGAGGCCCGGCGGAGCAGATTCAGGGCGCTGTCCAGGTGCCGCGGGTTGGGCACGGTGCGGATCTCGCCGGTGCTGTCGGCCATCACTGCGAGGGTCTTCACACCCAGGTCGATGCCGACCGCGACGTCGGGCCGTGCGACGCGGACGAGGTCGCGTTTGACCTCGGTCTGGAAGGACACGAACCAGCGTCCGCGTTCGTGGCGGACGGTCGCGGACAGGATGCGCGCGGTCCCGGCCCGGACACGGGCGAGGAGCCCGGCGACGGGCTCGTGCGTACGGATCGTGCCGAGCCGGGGCAGTGTGACGTGCCGTCCGTCGGCGTCCACCCGGATGGTGCCGGTGGTGAACCGGCAGGACAGGCGCGCCTTGCGCTTCGACTTGAAGCGCGGCACCCCCATCCGCCGGCCGCACCGCTTGCCGTTCTTCGACTTCGCGTAGTTGTCGAACGCGGCCGACGCGTTCGCCAGCCCGGTGGAGTACGCCTCCTTGGAGTTCTCCTCCCACCAGGAGGCGAACCGGGGGTCCGTGTGCTTGGCGGCGTTGAACGCCTTGCGCAGCGATGGCAGCGACCACGGCCGCCACTCGGTCCTCTCCGCCCCGGCGACGCCGTACGTCTCCTCGGCCCGGCGCTGCCACCAGGACGCGGTCACCCAGCCCACCGCCCAGTTGTACGCCGCGCGCGCCGCACCGCAGTGCGACCCAAGAGCGGCCTCCTGGGCGGCGTTCGGGTCCAGCGCGAAGCGGTACGCCTGCACCACGAACCCCGGCTGCGGCCGGAACTTCTTCACTCGGCGGCCTCGCCGGTCGCCACGGCCACCGCGCGGGCGGCCCGGTTCTTCGCCGCCCGCGGCCCGTACAGGCGAGCGCACATGGAGGTGAGCACCCCGGTGATGTCCCGCACCAGATCGTCGGCGGTCTCGGCAGGGTCGAGGACGACCAGGCGCCGGCCGGACGCCGACAGCGCGGCCTCCAGGTGCTCGACGCCGAACCGGGCCAGCCGGTCACGATGCTCGACCACGATCACAGCCGGTCCGGGTCGGCAAGAAGCCGCTGCAGCTCGCGGCGTCGCCCGTCCAGCCCCGACCCGACCTCGGTCACGACTTCCGCGACCGCCAGGCCCAGTCCGTTCGCGCCGGACACCACCCGCGCGGCCTGCCGATCCAGGTCGGCCTTCTGGTCGGCTGACGACACACGGCAGTACGCCACCACACGCCCGGACGACGGGGCGGCAACCTCGTCGACCAGCCACGTCCCGGACGGCACCTGACGGACCGGCACGGGCATCATCCCGTCCCTCACCCACGCCAGGCGGTCTGGTAGCTCACGCCCTGCCAACGCGCCCACTCCGAAAGCTTCACACAACCAAGCTACGTGAGATGCCTGACTTGAGACGACTATGAACGATCAGGAAATCCGTGGCAGTTGTGGCCCCCTTTCTGAGGATCTGGGAGCTGGCCGAGGCCCGTGAGCGCGGGGAGACCGAGGCCGTGGCGGTGAGGTGGCGCCGGCTGCGCGAGGCGGCCGCACGTATGCCGGACACGGCGCTGCACGATCTCGTCGAGGCCGCCTTCCGGCAGGAGCGGCTCCGGGCCCTGTCGCCGGGGCGGAGCACCTGCCGGCTCACCTTCAGCAGGCGGGCCGCGCCGCCCGTCCGCGATGACCTGCCGGGGGCCATGCCGGTCGGGAACGGCCGCTACCGGGTGCGGTTCGCCGACGGCCGGCTGCAGGAACTGGACGGTGCGGCACAAGCCGTTGCGGTCATCCTCGCGGCTCTCCCCGGCGACGCCGTCCCGCGCACGTGAGCGTCACGTGGGCGGGACGGCGAGGCGAGCGACTCCGGCCCGCCGCCTGAAGCACGGGGGCACTTCAGGGCGCTGTCCGTGCTTCCGTGGAACCGGTGGTCGGGAGCTGTGCGGGAAGCCGGCGCCGGTCCCGCCCGGGCCACCGAGGTCCAGCGCGACGCGACGTCGCCCGAGCCCGGGGTGGTGCCGGTGGCACAGGCTCCGCGGCCACCGGCACCGCCGCTGCGGACGGGTTGGGCATGCACTGCGCGCCTGCGCGCCCTGACGGCAGGCCGGCAGAGCCGTCACCAGGTGGTGCCGGCGGGCTCCTCGATGGTGGTGTTGATGCGGTTGAAGAAGTTGGTGAGGCCGATCATCAGGATGATCGCGGAAAGCTGCGCCTCGTCGAAGTGGTCCGCGGCCTCGTTCCACACCTCGTCGGGGACGGCCCTGCCGGAGCGGTCGGCGATCCGGGTGGCGGCCTCGGTCAGGGCCAGGGCCGCGCGCTCCTCACCGGTGAAGAACGGCGCCTCGCGCCAGGCGGCCACGGCGTGCAGGCGTTCGTCGCTCTCGCCGTGCTTCTTGGCGCCCGCCACGCCGGCGAACACGCAGGCGCTGCATCCGTTGATCTGACTGGCCCGCAGGTGGACCAGTTCCAGGATCTGCGGGGAGACGCCGCCCTGGTACATGGCCTTGTAGATGTTCTGGATGCCCTTCATGGCGTCCGGCAGGACCAGAGCGGGGTTCTTCATCCGGGCACTGGTGGTGATCGCGGTGTTCATCTGATGCTCTCCTGGTGATCCGTTAGCGTCTGTCACTGGACCGACGGATCCGGACGCGGGGGTGTGACAGGTGAGCGAGAATTCTTTTCTGGCCGACCGTTTCGAGGCCGAGCGGCCCGGGCTGCGGGCGGTGGCCTACCGGATGCTGGGCTCGCTCGCCGAGGCGGAGGACGCCGTCCAGGAGGCGTGGTTCAAGCTCAGCCGCACCGACGTGAGCGACGTGAAGAACCTGGGGGCCTGGCTCACCACGGTCGTGGGCCGGACATGCCTGGACATGCTGCGCTCGCGCACCTCGCGACGCGAGGATCCGCTGCCCGAGCAGGACGGGGCCGTCCGGCTGCCGGACCCGGTGGTCACCGCGGCGGCCCGCGTCGACCCCGAGCGGGAGGTCCTGATCGCAGACTCGGTGGGCATCGCACTCATGATCGTTTTGGAGACCCTCTCCCCGGACGAGCGGCTCGCCTTCGTCCTCCACGACATGTTCGACGTGCCCTTCGACGACATCGCCGCCGCCCTCGGCCGGACCGCGGTCTCCACCCGGCAGCTCGCCAGCCGCGCCCGCCGCCGGGTTCAGGACGCCGCCCCGGCGGCCGACACGGACAATGCCCGCAAGCGCGATGTCGTGGACGCCTTTCTGACCGCCTCCCGCGGCGGCGACTTCGAGGCGCTGCACCGTCCTCCACCCCGACGTGATCGCGCGTTCCGACGGCGGCACGCTCGTCCCGAGCATCCTGCGGCACGGCGCGGGCGACGTGGCGTCCCAGGCGATCACCTTCGCCCGCTACGCGGCGAACGCGCGTCTGGTGCTGGTCAACGGCTCGCCCGGCGTTGTCTCGTTCACCGGGGACCGGCCTTTGTCCGTCATGTCGTTCACCATCCGGGACGGCCGCATCACCGGGCTCGACATCCTCACCGATCCCGACCGCCTGGCCGCGCTCGGCCTGACCGCCTGACCGTCTGACCGGTGCCGGCCACCCCCCGCAGCGGAGGCGGCCCGCAGCGACCGGAGCCAAGGCGTGCTCGGCGGGCTGGGGCGCTGTCACGTCCCGTGATGCTCCCAAGTCCCGTCGGCCGGCCGCGATCAACGCCGTTCACGGACCGTCCTGCACGGCCCGAACCGCTCCGGCACATCACCCCGCCGCACCCCCCTCCGCACCCTGTCCGCACCCGGTACAGCATCCCGTCGATCACCTGCCGGTGGTCCCGTCACCGGCCACAACGCCCTTTGCCACAACGCCCGTTACCGGCCAGGAACGGCCGAAGCCGCTCTGCACGGAAGGCGGCGGCTGCGGCCGGTGCGACGCGGCGCGGTGCGGTGGTCAGGGTCCGGGGCGGGCCGGTGGGGGGCCGGGGGTGTTGCCGGGGGCCGGGTCCTGGTGTGCGGGGGCCGGGGGGTGCGGGGGGTGTGCCGGGGTGCCCGCTGCCTGGAGGTGTCCCAGGGCGGCGGGTGCGGCCAGGCGTGGCAGCAGCAGGCGCCAGAACCGGGTGAGGGTGCGGTAGGAGAGCCATTCGGCGTCCTGGGCTCCCAGGACCTCGAAGCCCACGGTCGCCGCGACGACGGCGACCACCGCGTCGCGCGGCACCACCGTGTCGGCGAGTTCGCCCTCGCCGTCGGCGCGTTTGAGGGTCGACTCGACCCACTGCGTCCACTGCCGGCGCAGGTCCCGTTCGCCGGTGTAGAGGTGTTCGGAGCCCAGGGCGAACCCGGCGCGCAGGACGGCGTCGTCGTGGAGGGTGCCGGCCAGGTGGTGGGTGGCGTCCACCAGGCACTGCAGGGCCTGGCCGGGCCGCTGTTCGCCGTGGACGGTGATGCGGGTCAGCCGGTGTGCGGCGGCCTCCTCGACGGCTTCGGCGAGGGCGGCCTTGCTGGCGAAGTGGAAGTGCAGTGCTCCGTTGCTCACGCCGGCCTGGCCGCTGATCGCGGTGAGCGAGGCGGTGCGGTAGCCCTCGCGGTCGAAGACCGCGGCGGCGGAGTTGATCAGCGCCTCGCGCGTGCGCAGCGCGCGTTCCTGTTTGGCCATCGTGGTGCTCCGTTACTGCGGCGGGTTGCCGTGCTTGCGGGAGGGCAGGTCGGCGTGCTTGGTGCGCAGCATCGCGAGCGATTCGATCAGCACCTCGCGGGTCTCGGCGGGGTCGATGACGTCGTCGACCAGGCCGCGTTCGGCCGCGTAGTAGGGGTGCATCAGCTCGGCCTTGTACTCCTTGACCATGCGGGCGCGCATCGCCTCGGGGTCGGCGGCCGAGGCGATCCGGCGGCGGAAGATGACATTCGCGGCGCCTTCGGCGCCCATCACGGCGATCTCGTTGGCGGGCCAGGCGTAGGTGAGGTCGGCGCCGGTGGACTGGGAGTCCATGACGATGTAGGCGCCTCCGTAGGCCTTGCGCAGGACGAGCGAGATCCGCGGCACGGTGGCGTTGCAGTACGCGTAGAGCAGTTTCGCGCCGTGGCGGATGATGCCGCCGTGTTCCTGGCCCACGCCCGGCAGGAAGCCCGGCACGTCCAGGAGGGTGAGCAGGGGGATGTTGAAGGCGTCGCAGGTCTGCACGAACCGGGCGGCCTTCTCGGAGGCGGCGATGTCCAGCACCCCGGCCAGGTGCCGGGGCTGGTTGGCGACGATGGCGACGACCTGGCCGTCCAGGCGGGCCAGCGCGCAGATGATGTTGCGGGCCCAGTGCTCGTGGACCTCCAGGAAGTCGCCGTCGTCGACGAGTTCGGCGATCACCTCGGTCATGTCGTAGGGGTGGGCGCCGTCGGCCGGGACCAGGCTGGACAGCGCATCGCCGCGCCGGCCCACCGGGTCGGTGCACGCGGTGCGCGGCGGGCTCTGGCGGTTGTTCTGCGGGAGCATGGAGAGCAGGTAGCGGACCTCGGCGAGGCAGGTCTGCTCGTCGTCGTAGGCGAAGTGGCACACCCCGGAGGTCTGCGCGTGGACGTCGGCGCCGCCCAGGCCGTTGTGGGTGATCTCCTCGCCGGTGACCGCCTTGACCACGTCGGGTCCGGTGATGAACATCTGCGAGGTGTCGCGGACCATGAAGACGAAGTCGGTCAGCGCCGGGCTGTAGGCCGCGCCGCCCGCGCACGGGCCGAGCATCACCGAGATCTGCGGGATGACACCGGAAGCCTTGGTGTTGCGCTGGAAGATGCCGCCGTAGCCGGCGAGCGCGGAGACGCCCTCCTGGATCCGGGCGCCCGCGCCGTCGTTCAGGGACACCAGGGGCGCGCCGGCCGCGACGGCCATGTCCATGATCTTGTGGATCTTCTGCGCGTGGGCCTCGCCGAGGGCGCCGCCGAAGATGCGGAAGTCGTGCGCGTAGACGAAGACGGTGCGGCCCTCGACCAGGCCCCAGCCGGTGACGACGCCGTCGGTGTAGGGCTTGTTGGCCTCCAGGCCGAACCCGGTCGCCCGGTGCCGGCGCAGTTGCCCGACCTCCTGGAACGAGTCCGGGTCCAGCAGCAGGGCGATGCGTTCGCGGGCGGTCAGCTTGCCCTTGGCGTGCTGGGCCGCGGTCGCCTCCTCGCCGGGGCCCTGCAGTGCCTGCGCGCGGATGGCGTGGAGTTCCGCCACGCGCCCGCGCGCGGCGGCGCTGTGCGGCCCGGGCCGCTGGGGGGCAGTCGTCGTCATGTCAGGTCCCCTCCTGGGACAAGGCCGAGGAGGTCCCGCCCCGGGTCCGTACGTGGACATTAACAAACCGCTGAAGCGGTTTAAAGTTGTTCTACTCAAGAACCGCTCGAGACGCCGTCGGCCCAGCTGCCCGCCGGCACGAAACCTCCCGGCCCCGGCCACCGGGACGGGCCGGTCCCGGCCCACCCCCCGGGCCCCTCGCCCGCCGGCTCGTCCTCGCGTCCGCCGGCCGGTTCCCCGGGCCGTCCGCCGGCCCGTCCGCGTGCGCCGAGGACCGCGAGCAGCACCGCGGTCAGGGCGGCGAGTTCCGCCTCGTCGGCCTGTCCGCGCTCGACGCGCAGCACCGTGTCCCCGCTGCTCATCGATCACCCCTCTCCCCCGGCGGGCCGTGTCGGGCCGTCACGTCACCGTCGGCCAGGGCGCTGGAGAGACGCTGTGGTGCCGCTCGAGATCGGCTCGCCCCCGCCCGGAGCGCGGCGGCCGGGACCCGACGCCCCAGCTCACGGGCCGCGTCCGGCGGTCCGGGGCGCCGGCCGGGCGCCGATTCGGAGCAAACTGCTCCATTTCCCGCGGGCAGGACCTCGCGGAGAACCCTAGAAACTAAACCGGGTGGTCTGTATCTTCCTGATTCTCAGCGAGCACATCCGACGCCAGGCCAACGCAGCTCAGGGGGAAACATGTCCATGACCACGTTCCGCACCGGGCCGGCCCCGATCGCCACCGCGCCCCTGCCCGCCCCGCCGGACGGCGCCGCGGGGCCCGCCGGACGGGACCCGCGGTTCGCCACCCTGACCACCACGGTGCCCAAGGAACTCGTCCACCGCGCCAGCGTCGCCGAGGTGCTGCTCACCGACTGGGAGCGCATCGCGGCGGACCGCTTCGAGGTCAGCGCCCAGTGGCCGCGCGGGCACAGCTTCTTCACCGCCGTCCAGGGCCGCCACGACCCCCTCATCGCCGCCGAGTCCTTCCGCCAGGCGGCCATCCTGCTCGCCCACACCGAGTTCGGCGTGCCGCTCGAGCACCCCTTCCTGATGCACAGCCTCACCCTGGACGTGCGCCCCGAACACCTGGCCACCGGCAGCGCACCGGCCTCCGTCGGCATCGAGATGACCTGTCACGACGTCACCTGGCGGCGCGGCGCCGCATCGGCGATCCGCTTCGAGGCCGTATTCCGGCGCGGCGGGCACACGGTGGCGAGCGCGTCGGGCTCCTGTACGGCCACCACACCCGCCGTCTACGCCCGGCTGCGCGGCAAGCAGACCGCGCTGGCCGGGGTGCCCGCACCGCTGACCGCCCCGCTGGCCCCGCAGCACGTGGGCCGCACCTCACCCGCCGACGTCGTCCTGTCCCCCGCCGGCGGACCCGGACGCTGGCTGCTGCGCACCGACACCAGCCACCCCGTGCTCTTCGACCACCAGGTCGACCACGTCCCCGGCATGGTCCTGCTCGAGGCCGCCCGCCAGGCCACCGTCGCCACCCTGGGCCAGAACACCTTCGTCCGCCACCTCGCCAGCACCTTCGAACGCTACGCGGAACTCGACGCCCCCTGCACCATCGAGGCCCACCCCCTGCCCGGCCACGCCGGACAGCGCCGCGTCCGCATCCTCGCCCACCAGAACAACACCCCCGTCTTCACCGCCACCACCGGAACCGACCCCCACCCCGCCTGACCCGCGCGCCGGGCCGGCTCCCGGCTCCCGGACTTTCCGCCGCCCCCGCCGGCCGGGCATCCCGGACACCGGACCGCCACGACGGACACGGCAGGCACGGCGGTCCGGCACCGGCGAGACCCGGCGGCACGCGCCGCATCCCGTGCCGCCCGGACCGCCCGCCCCCAAGACCCGCAGCCGGCCACGGACCCGGCCGGGGCGCCCGCCCGCCGTCCGCGCCGCCGCCCCGCCGCCCGGCACCGCGGACGGCACCACGGCCGGCACCACGGCCGGCACCACGGCCGGCACCGCGGACGGCGGGCGCGGGCGGCGCTGCGGACGGCGGGCGCGAGGGCGTGGCGAGAGGGCGTGGCCGCCGGCGGCCACGGCGGCCCGGCACCGACGACCGGGCCGCGGGGCCAGAGCGTGCGAGCCGATCTCACCCGCCGGCGGTCGCAACCCTGCGAAACCGGTGTCGCCGGCCCGTCCGGTGAAGTTCCCCGGACGGCGGGAAACGGCCCGCCGCCCCTGCCCTGCCCTGCCCTGCCCTGCCGTCGGCGGTGTGCCGCTACGAGGCGGGGTCCCGGACGCCGGCCAGGGCTCGGCGGACGGTGCCGGAGAGCCTGCGGGTTCCCTCGGCGGAGGGCAGTTCGCTCTGCCAGGCATCGACGGCCTGCCATCCGTGACCGGCCAGGAACGGGACGGGGGTGCCGGCTTCGAGGCCCGAGGGCGCCGCGGGAAGGCGCACCAGCAGGACCGAGGTCCCCACAGCAGCGGCGGCCGCGATGCCCTCGCGGGCCAGGACCGGGACGCCGTAGGCGGCATGGAGGGGCGCGTGCCGGGCCAACTCGGCCAGCCTGTCCAGGAGATCGGGGTGGGTGTGCAGCTGCCATGCGCCCAGCGCGTAGTCGTCCGGTCCGCCCGGCGGACAGCCCTGCGCCCGCAGGAAGTCCAGCAGCGCAGCGTTCAGGGGATGCTCTGCGCGTATCGGCGGCAGGTCCAAGCGCATGGGCCCGACTCTACGTCCCTGCCGCAAGAGGCGGCCGGATACGGGCAGTTCAGGGCACAGGGTTCGGGGCTCGGGGCTCGGGGCTCGGGGCTCGGGCAAGACGTCCGTGAACGGGGTCACGCGCCGTGACGCCGTCCGGATGCCGCTTCTGGCGGTACTCGCCTCCTCGCCCCGGACCCGCGCGCCGAAGGCTTTCGCTACCCGGCACATCCCCGCGGTCACTGCCGTTCGGGTTCTTGGCGCTCATCCCTCCCGGCGTCCGGTGCAAGGAGGCTTCGAGGCGCTCCCCGTCGTGAGGCGTGATCATCACCGGGAGGTGACTGCCCGGGCCCGTGAACTCTCCCGACGGGCCGGAACCCCCAAGTCGCCGAGTCCGAACCGGGCACGGCACAACGGGCCGTTCCAGTCCGGCGCGGGCACGGTAGTCCCGCTCGCCTCCCGGAAGGCAGCGCGAAGACTCCCGGCGGCTGCGAGGCCCACCATGCATGACGATTTCGTCATGTACGGTGAGGGTATGACGGAACAGAGCATCTACTGGCATCTGCGTGAGTTCCGTGAGACTTTCGACAGGCCTGAACCGCTGGCCTGGCCGGAGATCAGCCATGGCCAACTGCTGATGATGATGAGCCCGAAGAAGCAGCATCAGCTGGTTGCCCACCGCCTGCGCACCCAGCTGGAGCCCCAGTTGGGCAAAGGCATGCTCCTCATGCTCGAAACCGACATGGAAGATGCCGGTCTCGGCATCCTGCGTGTACCCGATCTCGTCGTGATCGACGAGGAAGAGGCCGTGGCCGACAGTGATGCGATCGACCCCCGCCGCTGCCATCTGGTGATCGAGATCGTGTCCCGGTCCAATCCCAGCAACGACTACGAGGGCAAGCTGCGCGACTACCCGGCCATGGGAGTGCCGCACTACCTCATCGTCGACCCCCGTGACGGGAGCGCAGTCCATTACTGGGCACCGGTGCACCGAAGCGGCGTGCCCACCTACGACAACAGGCAGCACTACACGTTCTCGGACACCGTCACCATCGCCGACTGGAAGATCGACACTGCCGGCCTGCCCCGTTACAGCAAGGACGGGCAGTGAACGACACAGCAGACCTGGTCCGCTCCTGGCGCCGGCAGCGCGGAATGTCCCAGACACGCCTGGCCGAGCTCGCCGGGACCGGGCAAGCCGCGATCTCACGCATTGAATCAGGACGGGACCTGCCCACACTGGCCCTCCTCGAGCGCATCGCCTCAGCACTGGACTGCCGGCTGACCGTCACTTTCACATCCGGCTCCGGACAGACACTGCCTTCAGCCCGAGCGTTCCCTCCCCTGCCGGCCAAGCCGACAGGGGGTCCGGACTGCTGACGATCCGCCACCCGCGACACCAAGACCCGTCCGCCCGCACCTGCCCGGCACTTCACCGGCCCCTGCACGCCCGCCGGGTGTCACCACATCCCCCGCGCCGGCCCGGGCACCCGAAGCGCTTCCAGGTGGTCGCGGACGACGGCTGAACACAAGCACGGTCAGGGCCCGCCGGGACTGAGCAGACGGGCCTCGATCGGGCGAGCGAGGCCGGAGAACGGACCCAGCAAACCCGCACCACCGACCTGCGGATTACGCCGCCGCGAGGTCGTCCCGTGCGTTGAGCCGGGACCGGACGCACAGGGACGGCTGCGCTGCCGTCCCGCCGTCCGCCTCGCCCGCTTCCTCATCTCAGCCGGCCTGCACCGCAAAATACGCCCGACCGCCAAGACAGCGCGGTGCAACGCCAGGACAGTGCGGTGCACCCTTGCCGCTGCCCAAGGCATGGGTGCAGGCCTGACGGCTTACGACGCGCGCGGAAGGGCTCCTTCCCTGCGTTGCGGGCGGTTGCTGCTTAGCGTGACCCCATGACCACAGTCCAGGCCCGGCCCGTTTCCGACGACCGGCGGTGGAAGGCGCTCGCGGTCTGCCTGACGGCGGGCTTCATCTCCCTGCTCGACACCTCGATCGTGAACGTGGCGCTGCCCTCGATGGAGCACGGGCTGGCCGCCTCGGAGGCCGCCCAGTCCTGGGTGGTCTCCGGATACGCCCTGGCCTTCGGGCTGGTGCTCGTCCCCGCGGGCCGGCTGGGCGACATGCGCGGGCGGCGGCAGGCCTTCCTGCTCGGGCTGGCCGCGTTCACGCTGGCCTCGGCGGCCTGCGGCCTGGCACCCAGCGCCTCCTGGCTGGTGCTGTTCCGGCTCCTGCAGGGCGCGGCGGCGGGCATGGTCGCCCCGCAGACCTCGGGACTGATCCAGCAGATGTTCCAGGGCGCCGAACGGGCCAAGGCCTTCGGCATGCTCGGCAGCGTCATCGGCATCTCGACGGCACTGGGCCCCCTGGCGGGCGGTCTGCTGATCAACGCCGCCGGCACCGGCGACGGCTGGCGCTGGGTGTTCTTCGTCAACCTGCCCATCGGGGCCGCCGCCCTGGCCGCGGGACTGCGGCTGCTGCCCCGCTTCCCGGCCCCGGCAGGCAAGAAGAAGGAGGAGTTCGACCTGTTCGGCGTGCTGCTCCTGGGCGCCGCGGTACTCGCGCTCATGCTGCCCCTCGTACAGGAGCAGCAGTGGACCGGGCGGCTGAAGTGGGCACTGCTGCCGGTGGGGGCGCTGCTGCTGGCCGCGTTCTGGGCCTGGGAACGGCGCCAGGGACGGCGCGGACAGGCTCCCCTGGTCGACCTGGGCCTGTTCTCCCTGCGGTCCTTCACGTTCGGCTCCCTGATCAGCCTCACCTACTTCGCCGGCTTCACCACCGTCTTCTTCGTCTACTCCCTGTTCCTGCAGAACACCGTCGGATACAGCGCGCTGGCGGCCGGCCTGTCGGTGCTGCCCTTCGCGGCCGCCTCGGCCGTCGGCGCCACGATCGGGGGCCGTCTGGTGATGCGCCACGGACGCATGCTCGTCGTCACCGGCCTCGGCGCCGTGGCGGTGGGACTGCTCGGGGTGATCGCGGCGGTGCAGCTGGTACCCCTGCAGAGCGTGGGGTGGGCCACCGCCCTGCCGATGGTCGTCGCCGGGATCGGCTCCGGCCTCACGGTCTCCCCCAACACGACACTCACCCTCACCCGCGTCCCCGTGCACCGCGCCGGTGCGGCCGGCGGAGTCCTGCAGACGGGACAGCGCATCGGCTCGGCAGCCGGAATCGCCGTGGTCGGCGCGGTGTACTTCGCCCACCAGGCCAACCACGGACAGTCCGTCACCGCCATCCAGCTGGGACTGCTCACCGCCGTCGGATTCAGCATCCTCGCACTGCTCCTCGCGGTCGCGGACCTGCGCGAACGCGCCGCGCATCCCGAACCGGAACCGGCCGTCAAAAACGTCCGGCACCGTTCCGAGGACGGTGACACCGACGACATGGTCCGGCCCGGCAGCTGAAAAAAAGGGGGGCCGCAACACGCCCGCCACGGCGGCCCACCACCGGCCTTGTCCACGACAACGGGCTCAGGTCCCCTTCGTGCGGCCACACAGGGCGGCTGCCGGTCTTCGCCTCATGACGGTGCGGTTTCCGTGGCCGCAGGCGGTCGGTGCGCATGACTGGAGGGCCGCGCATGAAGCCGGCTGCCCTCATCGGACCCTTGCAACCGGTCATCTAGGCTGGCGCGGTGGCTGATGAGCAGGAGCGGATGCAGCCGTCGGGAGTGTGGGCCACGGCGGTGGGAGTGGCCAGGGTGCGGGCGCTGGAGACCGAGCGGGAGAACGCACTGTTCCGCGACCCGCTGGCACAGGCTTTCGCCACCGCCGGCGGCCTGTGGCCCTCCTCGCCGCCGCTGCCCGACGACGAGGCCGCGCGACGCCGCCGGCAGGCCGTGTCGTTCTCCATCGTCATCAGGACGAGGTTCCTCGACGAGGTGTTGCAGCAGGCCTCCGCGTCCGGGGTCCGCCAGGTCGTGCTGCTCGGCGCCGGCATGGACAGCCGGGCCTTCCGGATGGACTGGCCCGAGGGCACCCGGCTGTTCGAGATCGACACCGCCGCGCCCCTGGACTTCAAGGCTTCGGTGCTGCGCCAGGAGCGGGCCGTCGCACGCTGCGAGCGGATCACCGTCGCGGTGGACCTGCGGGAAAACTGGCCGGGCGCGCTCGCCGCCGCAGGGCACGACCCGGCCGTGCCGACCGCGTGGATCGCCGAAGGACTGCTGATCTATCTGCCCCAGGAGGCGGTGGAGCTGCTGCTGGCCCGGATCAGCGCGCAGTCGGCGGCAGGCAGCCGGATGGGGCTGACCCTGGGCTCGCGCGGCGTGATCGAGCGCTTCGGCGCGGACGCCGCGCAGGGATCGGCGGCGTCCATGTGGGTCTCGGAGATGCCCGACGACCCGGTGGACTGGCTGGCCGGGCACGGCTGGGAGGCCCACAGCCACACCCTGCGCGAGCGCGCTGGCGCCTACGGCCGCCCGGCCGGCACCCCGCCGCAGCACGAGGAGCAGCCCGGCGGACTGATCTCGGCGGTCCGCCGGCAGAACGCCTCCCGGTTCCCCGGACGACCGACTCCCAAGGGGGCAGATGACTGACTCCAAAGGGGGGGCCTGACGAGGGCAACCGGCTTCATGCGCGGCCAGCCAGTCACGCGCGCACCGACCGCCCGAGGCCACTGAAGTCCGCCCAGAAACCGGCCGGCCCGACGACGGCGCGGCCGACAGTCCTTCACCGCGAACGAAGTACTGCCGCAGCTGATGCCGCAGCTGAACGAGCTGCTGTTCTCCTCGGTCCAGGCCGTGTCGGCAAAATCGGCCGAGGCGAGCCGGCACGGCCGTCGGCCAGGGCTGGAGCCAGAGCCCGACCAAGACGACGGCGACGGTGCCGCGACGGGCCACGCCGATGCCCCCGCGCACAGCCGGGGCACGCACAACCGGGACGCGCACAGCCGGGACGCGCACGGCCGGGGCGGTGGCCGGAATTCCGCCCCTACGATCGGAGCGTGGACGCAGCGACCTGGCTGAACCTGCTCGCCATCCTGATCTCGGTGAGCGCGGTGGTGGCCTCCATGTGGTTCGGGGCCCGGCAAGTGCGCACCGCGCGGCACGCCAACCACCTGCCCGCCTTCACCGAGTTGCTGGCCGAGTTCCGCAAGCCGCAGATGCACGAGCAGTACGTGTACGTGTGCAGCGAACTCAGGCAGCGGCACTCGCCCGACGGCGGTCTGCGCGGCCTGCCGCCGCAGGCGAAGACCGCGGTCTACAACATCGCCTACTTCTTCCAGACCCTGGCCAGCCTGTACGCGGTCGGGGTCATCGACGAAACCACCGCCGCCCTGATGGTCCGGGGCCGACCGGCAAAGGTCTGGGCCGCCATCGAACCCTTCGTGGAACGCGAACGGCAGTACCCGGACGTCGACCCCCACCTGCTGTCCCTGCTGGAAGCCTTCGCCCGCATCTCCTCCACCTTCGACGGACCCACCCCCGGCCAGCTCCTCGAGGCCCGCCACCGCCGCACCCGCACCCGCACCCGCATCCGCATCCGCCTGCCGTACCGGCCCCGATGACCAGGCCCGATGACCGCGCCCGGCCAAAGACACCGACGGACCGGGAAACACCGCCGCCGGGGACCGGAGTGCGGTGACCCAGCGGTGGCGGCAGGCCCGTCCGCCTCCGCGACGCCGGCCCCTCCCACCCGCAGGACCGGACCACCGCTCCCGTGAACAGCCCGCCGGCCGGCGGGAAACACACCCCAAAAGCCGTGCCGAAGTCCTGAACCGTCAGTCCGGCGCGAACAGGGTTTCCGCTCCCCACCCGGAAGGGGAACACGAAAGATTTCCGGCGGCTCCCGGCCATGGACGCACCCGGCCTTCCCGGCCGCCTCACCCCACCGGCGCCCCGGCGCCCTGCGCACCGGACAGCCGGAACGCGTCCAGGTGGTCACCGACCCAGTCACGGTAGGAACGGGCCGGCCGGCCCAGCAGCGCGGCCACCGCGGGCTCCACCACCTGCTTGGCACCCGCCCGCTGCCGGCACGCACTGTCCAGCAACGCCTCCACCACCAGCGGCGGATACCGCCGCCCCAACACCGCCCGGGCCGCCTCCCGGCCCAGCTCCTCCACACCCAGCTCCACCCCCAACTGCCGCCCCAGCTCCCGCGCCTGCTCCCGCACCGTCAGCGCCTGCGGCCCGGTCAGCGTGTAGGCGCGGCCCGCATGCCCCGGCCCGGTCAGCGCACACACCGCCACCGCCGCCACATCCCGCGGATCCACACACGCATTACGCGACGTCGCACACAACGCCCGCACCACCCGCTCCGTCTTCACCGACGCCGCCCACCCCAACGTGTTCGACATGAACGCCCGCGGACGCAGCAACGTCCACTCAAGCCCCGACCCACACACCACCGCCTCGGCCTCACGCTGCCAGCACGTCACCACATCCCCGGCCTGCGGATCCGTCACCGCCGCAGCCGACAGCTTCACCACCCGCCCCACCCCCGCCGCCCGCGCCGCCCGCACGAACCGCACATCATCACCCTCACCCACCCGGCACGTCAGCAGGAACGCCGCCCGCACCCCCAACAGCGCCCGCTCCAGCGACGCCTCGTCCCCCAGATCCCCCACCACCACCTCCACCCCCGCAGGCAACCCCACCGCACGCCCCGCATCACGCACCAATACCCGCACCCGAACACCCCCGGACAGCCGGCCCAGCCCCTCCACCACCGCCCGCCCCGTCGTCCCCGTCGCCCCCGTCACCAAAATCACAACCCCCACCCCTCCCCACCACCACGAAACAACCCCGACCACACCCGACCCGACCCGGACCCACCCCGGCCCCACCACACCCCAATCCAGCCCCGCCCCACCCCAACACCACCGCCACACCGCCACTGCCACTGCCACTGCCACTGCCACTGCCACTGCCACTGCCGCGAACCAGCCCGCACCTGACCGTGAACCAGCCCGCAGCCACCCGGACTCGGGCCCGGACTCGGGCCCGGACTCGGGCCCGTGCTCGGGTTCGGGCTCGGACTCGGGCTCGGGTTCGGGCTCGGACTCGGGCTCGGGCTCGGGTTCGGGCTCGGGCTCGGGCTCGGACTCGGACTCGGGCTCGGGCTCGGGCTCGGACTGGGGCCCGGACCCGGGCCCGGGCCCGGCATCACCCCAACCGGCCCGGGAGCCACCGTGAACCGGCCCGCAGCCACCCGGACTTGGGCCCGACCTCGAACCCGGACCCGGGCCAGAGCCAGGGCCAGGGCCAGGGCTCGGCTTCGCCCCAACACGGCCGGCACCACTGCGGACCGGCCCGGATCCGACCGTGAACCAGCCCGCAGCCAACCGGACTTGGGCCCGACCTCGGACCCGGACCCGGCTTCAGCCCAGCACCGTCGGCACCACCGCGAACCGGCCCGCGCCTCACCGCGAACCCGGCCCGGAGCCACCCCGGCCCCGGCCCGGGTTCGGGTTCGGGTTCGGGTTCGGCGGTACTCGGGTCCTGGCAGGTGAGCGAACGCGATCCGCGCAGCGGCATACCGGCCGCCCGGCTTCTCACCCCGCATCACCGGGCCCCGCACCGAACCGTCCCGGGGACCCGCCCTCACCCCGGCCATGCGGCACACCCCCGGGCGGGCGGTCCGGGCACGGTCCGCGCGAGCGGCAGCCCGGCCGCCGAGCACGCCGCCCCGCCCCGGCCCACCGCCAGTTGGGCCCGCAAGCGCATCGAACCGGCCTGCTCCCGCCCCGCCCGGCCCCGGTTTCGCCCCGGCCCGTCCTGGTTTCACCACGGACCGGCACCGCTCTCCCGGACATCCGCCCGGCCGGCGTGTCCCGCAATCGGCCGAGGCAGGAGGCCCCACGCCCGACAACCTGTAATATACAAACTGGACGGTTTCTTTTGCCGGGTCGGCGGACCGGGCATATGCCCAGCAAGAACAGCACGGAAGGAGGCCGACATGGCCATGCAGGACCGGGCGATCCGCACCCGGCAGTCGATCCTCTCGGCGGCTGCCGGCGTCTTCGAGGAACGCGGCTACCAGGCCGCCACCATCAGCGAGATCCTCACCGCGGCCGAAGTCACCAAGGGCGCACTGTATTTCCACTTCCCCTCCAAGGAACACCTCGCCCAGGGCGTGCTGTCCCAGCAGGACGGCCAGACCTCCATCCCCCGCGCCTGCAAGGTCCAGGAACTCGTCGACATGGGCATGCTCCACGCCTACCGCCTCCAGACCGACCCCATGGTCCGCGCCGGGGTCCGCCTCGCCCTGGACCAGCAGGCCCAGGGACTGGACCGCAGCGGCCCCTTCGCCCGCTGGAGCCAGTCCATCCGCGACACCCTCACCGCCGCCCAGCAACAAGGCGAACTCCTCCCCCACGTCCAGCCCCACACCACCGCCGACGTCATGGTCGGCGCCTTCGCCGGCGTCCAGGCCATGTCCCAGGCCGTCTGCGACTACCAAGACCTCCAACGCCGCATCTCCGACCTCCTGCGCCACCTGCTGCCCTCCGTCGTCCACTCCTCCGTCCTGGCCTCCGTCGACCTCGCCGACGGCCGAGGCGAAAAAGTCTTCGACGAACTCCAGCAACACCACCACGACACCCCCCAACCCACCACCAACTGACCGGCCCACCCCCACAAACCCCAGGCCACAGGCCCCACGGGCCCCGGGTCCCGCACCCACCACACGACCCGCAGCCCACCCCCACCCCCACACCGCCGCCCGCCACAAACCGGGCGGCAACCCCGCCCGCTCCGCTCCCCACGGCAGACACACAGCCGGGACCGGGCCAGGACCCGGCAAGCACCCGCGGGCAACGCGGCCGACCCACAACCCCGGCCCCGCAACGCCCCCAGCACCCCCCAGGCGCCCTGCCCGACCCCCCGGCATCCCCAGGCGCGCCCTGCCCGACCCCCCGCCGTCCCCCACGAACCCGCCGACAGCACCACCGGCACAGCGGGGCGGGCACCGACACCACCACCGGCACCGACCGCACCGCGGGCACTGCCGGCACCGACCCCACGGCGGGCACACCGCCCCGGCTCCACGACCACCCTCAGCGCCGCGCCCGAACCGGCTCCACGACCGCCCTCAGCGCCGCGCCCGCACCGGTTCCGCCCCTCCGCAGCCCGGGCCACGCAGCCGCCCGGCCGGACCCCGCCCGGGACCGGCCACCCGATGACCGAGACGGACCGCCCCGAGACGGTGAGCCACGCCCCGGACCCGGCGGCCGAGCCGCCCGAGGAACTCACCACAGCGACCCGCGAACACACATCCGCGGATCACCCGCCACACCCCGCCACCGGCGCCACCCACACCCGCACCCCCAGCCCAGGCCCCACCCCACGCCCCTGCCCCGGCCCCTGCCCCGGCCCCTGGCCCGGCCCTGGCCCGGCCCTGGCCCATGCTCCGGCTCCGGCTCCACTCCGGCTCCAGCTCCGGCTCCGGCTCCGGCTCCGGCTCCGGCTCCAGCTCCAGCTCCAGCCCATGCTCCAGCCCATGCTCCGGCCCCGGCGGGCTCCGGCGGGCTCCGGCGGGCACCCTCAGCGCCGCGTCCCGCTGCCCGCCACCCGCCGCGACCCGGCCGGCACCCCCGCAGACCGCACCCCCGCAGACGGCACCCCCTCAGACGGCACCCCCTCAGACGGCGGCCCCGCCGGTCCGCCACACACACCGGGACCCAGCATCGCCCTCAGCGCCACATCCAGCCCCCTCCCCCCGTCCGCCGCCCACGCGATGTAACCGTCCGGCCGCACCAGCAACGCCTCACAGTCCACACCCGGAATCGACGCCACCCGCACCACCCGCACCACCCGCGACCACCCACGCACCTGGTCCACGAAACAACCCCCCGACTCCCCGGCCAGCAACAACACCGGCCCCGCCCCACCCCGCAGCACACCGACCACATCCGTCACCCCGCGCCCGGCCCGCAACACCACATTGCGCAGAAACCTTCCCTCACACCCCGACACAGACCCCTCCGCCACCGGCAGCACCGTGTCCTGCGCACTGACCATCTGCCCCAGACCCCCCGCCCCGCCCTCACGCATCAACGACCCGAACAGATCACGCAACGGATCCAGCTCCGCCCCCGGCCGCATCAACGCCAACTGCGCCCGCGTGCTCTCCACCACCCGCAACGCCGCCGCCCTGCGCTCCACGTCATACGAATCCAACAACTCCTCCCCCGCCACCCCCCGCACACACAACGCCAACTTCCACCCCAGATTCACCGCATCCAAAAGCCCCGTACTCAACCCCTGCCCCCCCACCGGGAAATGCACATGCGCCGCATCCCCCGCCAACAACACCCGCCCCCGCCGAAACGACCCCGCCACCCGCGAAAAATCACTGAACCGCGACAACCACCGCCCCTCCCCCAACACCACATCCCGCCCCACAATCCACGACACCTCCCCCCGCAACTCCCCCAACGACACCGGCCGCCCCCGCACCCCCTCCACCTCACCACCCCCACAATTCAACGTCCGCACATGCACCCCCCCATCCCCCGCCTCCTTCACCACCACCCACCCCCGCCGCGTCCGATGCCACCCCGCCACCAACTCCCCCACCCGAGAAGGCCGCACCCACCCCATCAACGCCCGCGCCGACGCCGGCCACGACCGACACCCGAACCCCGCCAACTCCCGCACCACACCCCGCGCACCATCCGCCCCCACCACAAACCCCGCCCGCCAACTCACCACCCCCCACGGCCCACGCCCCACCACCCGCACACAATCCCCCTCCACCTCCAACCCCTCCACCACCACCCCCCGCACCACCCGCACACCAGCCAACCGCGCCCGCCGCTCAAACCCCACCTCCAACTCCGCCTGCACACACCGCACCACCGGCACCGGCTCCCCCACCGGAGCCGAAATCACCAACCCCCCCAACCCCCCAAAATGAAACACCGACGACACACCCACCCCCGACACCCCACCCACAAGGGCCCCACCCCACCCCGCCGACACACCGGCCGCAGACACCCCCGCCACCGGTGCCCCCCACTCCACCGGCACCACATCACCCCCATAACCACGCCGCACCAGACACTGCACCGACCGCGCATGCAACACCGTCGCCTTCGGCCGCACCTCCACCGACTCCCGCACCTCCACCACCAACACCCGAACCCCCGCCCCCGCCAACTCCGCCGCCAGACACAACCCCACCGGCCCCCCACCCACCACCAACACATCCACATGCACCCGACCCACCACACCAACCCCCAACCCCAACACCCCGACACCGACACCGACACCCGGCACCCGACAGCCAGCAGCACCCAGCCACCAGCACCCGGCCACCAGCCACCAGCCACCAGCAACCGACAGCCACCAGCACCCGGCACAGCACCAGCCACCGCAGCAACCAACCACCGGCACCCGGCACCCGGTACCCGGCGGCAGCCGCCACCGCAGCAACCAGCCACCCGTACCCGGCGGCAGCGGTCACCGCACCCGACCCTAAACAAAACCGGGTGGACGGTTCTTTATAAACCCGGCCCCCACCCCACCACAACAACCCGCACACACCAACACCCCACAAAAGACCAACCACCCAACCCCACCCACACCACCCAACACACCACCCCCACACCACCAACAGCCAAGACCGGCGCCAATGCCCCCGGGCACGCAGCCCCCTCCGAAGCACCCGGGCACGGACAAACCCCAACCACCGACCCCCATGCCACCAGCCCGACGCCGCACGACCAGCAGCTCATGGAAACGCTCTTGGCCCAGCCCACCGATTGAGCGACTGGGCCCGGCAGTCGGTGGCGGTGGTCAGTCCTGGACAAAAGCTTCCGCCAGGCCTGTGCGGACGAGGATGTTGAACAGGTCCGGGAACTGGCGGAGTTCCTCCAGATAGGACCTCCCGACCTCACTACTCGCCTCGCCAAGGTGAGCGGCAGAGACGCAGAGAGCAGCGAGGTAGCCAGGCATCTCACGGCCCCAGGTCTGCCGCTCCGCTGCGTCCTGGCACGCGGACAACGGCCAGCCCTGGCGCGGCCAGCGGGGTCGAGAGCCCGCCGGACCGTCATGACCTGGTGGAGAAATGACGGGTCATGACCAGCAGGCTCTAGGCTGTACGCCGCCCCGTGGCCTCATCAGCACAAAGCACCCCGTCCCGCGTCCCGCCGGTTCCCAGAGCCCTATCCCGCCGACGTTGCACCGTGGTCCCTGTGGGTCACCGGATGGTTGGGCGTCGCGCGGAGGGAGCGCGGTCATCGACTCCGCCCCCGGCGCGGGGACCTCTGCCCGCTCCCGCAGACTGCGCCGGTGACCAGTGCGGTCGGCGCGACCTACGTAGCCTTGGGGCTGCCACTTGTTGCCGTGCCAGAGTTCGGGCAGAACCCAGCGTGAGCACGCCTGTTCGACGTCCTTAGTCACGCTGACGATGTTGCTGAGCCCGATGCGGAAGCGCAGTCTCGGGAGACCGTCGGCGGGCGGGTCCGCGTCCCGTACACGGCGCCACAGCACGGGGTGATCGTGGTCGAAGTCCCCGCCGGGAAAGAGCTCGAGTGTCGCGGTGCTGTATTCGACGGCTGCGTCACCGGTGGAGCAGATGCACACCCCCGCCAGCGAATCCCACGTCAGCAGCGTGTCCCCGACCAGGCTGAACCACCACCACCCCGTCGCGTCGAAGACGAATCTGTCATGGGACGCGGCGGCTGTCCCCATCAGTGCGAACAGGCAGCCGGCCTAGGCGTGAAGCCACCGCGCCACGTCATTGTCGACCAGCGCGGCCCCCGACAAACCGACAGCGGCGAGCGACAAAGCGACCACGGTGACGATCAGACCGTTCTGGACCTCCCGCTGCCCGTGCCGCACGGCGGTCGCATCGTCGGATGGCCGCGCTGGCAAGCTCCCCCCGGCGCTCATGGCCACCACTGTACGGAGACCCTCCGGAGAGGTCCCGGCATTCGCACTCCAGGGGATGGCGCAGCGGGGGCGGCCGAGCCGTGAGCCGATCCTGATGCTGCTCGTGCCACAACGGCCCGACCTCAAAGCTGAGTTCAGCGGGCCCCAGCCCCACCATGCACAGTTCAACGAGCCACCCAGGCGCCGAGCACGGCGCTACGAGGCGCTGGAGGGGTGGCAATGGAAAGGGGGCGGTCGCTGGGGTTGCGGTACTGCGCCTCTGTTCGTAAGGAGGCACCTGGACGCTCGTCCGCCCGGGTGCCCGTGTGTGTGTGGGGGGCGTCGGACGTAACGGGCACCAAGCTACGGGTTGCAATCCTGGAGATCGACAATCCGCACGTGAGGGGCACTGAGTACCGAGCCGATCGTGGACACGAAGACTCCGCGGTCCTCGACTACGCCGGAGCCCAGTCGGCTGAGCGTTCCTCTCGACTGACGTACCCACATGCGTCCTGTGGCGTCTCGAATTGTCAGCCCGGTTACGACGCGGTGCCGCACATTGCCGTTGTCGTCCTTGTCGTATGGCTTGGCATCGAACTCGCTCATGGGGATTTCGATCCGCTTGCACGGCGGCAGCATTCCGACCCAGTCCTTCGTGATGCCCTGTCCCGGTTCCTGTCCGAGGTACACGACGTTTGCCCAGCCTCCCGCCGCGTCGGGAGACCGATTCGAGATCACGAGCGTGTCCTTCTCGGCCCAGATAGTGATGCGCGAGGCCTGCAGTTGCGTCTCTTCGTCACGCTGTTGGCTCGATTGAGCCAGCTGATCATCGGCGACCTGTGCGGACTTCCAGGTGCCCCAGGCGGATATGGCCAGACTGGCGGCCGCGACGACGGCGGCCAGGACGGCCGTGTGCTTTCCGAGATCTGCGACCTGGTACCAGCCGCGTATCCCGGAGAAGGGACGCGTAATGAAGCCGAGCAGACCGGTCGAGCGGCGCTGGGGCGCACGGCGGCGTAAGGGCGGACGCGGCGTCACGCTGCGCACCCGCAAGCGCCGACGGGGATATGCCAACCTGGTCTCACTCTCGTCCCGTAAGTGTTAACGATGACGTCCTCAGCGACGCGACAGTTGCGCTCGGTCGCGTCGAACTTGGACAGAGTTCCTCTGGGTTCGCAAGGGCAGTTCCGGCTGCGGCACGGTGGGCCAGGACAGCGAGAGGCTCCCCGCCCTTCGCAGGTCAGCCAACAGCGCAGCCGCCGCGCGCAGGTCGCCCACTGCAGATCCTGTCCCTGCAGCAGAGGGCTAGCACGGCGGCTTGCCTATCCGCAGCAGGTTCACTCCAGGTCCTCCCATGTCCACGAGGCGACGGCGCTCCTATCGGGCTCCCGCCCGAATACGCCTCGTCAGCCAGCGCGTCCGAGCTGAGAGGCCTACGTACCAAGCGTCGCGGCGCGCGAAGTTGATCACGTTTGCGACGGTGCGGACATCACGATCCAGGCTAGAAGTGAGCCTCGCCGGCGTGGGGCGGGTGCGTCCGCCCGACTGCAGGAGGGCTCGCGCGCTGGGGATGCGTTCATCGCGATCGCCCTCGAGATCCGCGGGCCATGAGAGTACGCACAAGCTCCTGAGCGTCCCGACGTCGCTTTACGTGTCGAGACCAGAACGCGGGGAGCACTACTCCGCAGAGAAGAACGATCACCACGATGGTGATCAGCAGGAATGCCCACGGGTGAGTCGTGAGAACCGTCAGCAGACTCACTGCCGATGCGGTCCCGACTACTCGGCGCATCACCGGGCGTGGCCAGCCACGGCGCTGCCCTCACTCTCTCAATCCACCTGGCGGTGAGGGTCCGGTTGCACACCGGGATCGCCTGGGAGCACCTGCCGCAGGAACTCGGCTTCGGTTCGGGCATGACCTGCTGGAGCCGTCTGGCCGAATGGACAGAGGCCGGGGTGTGGGCCCGGGCTCCACGAGGTTCTCCTCGCCAAGCTCCGCCGCGCGAACGCCCTGGACTTCTCCTGAGCGGCGGTCGACGGCTCCCACATTCGTGCGTTAAAGGGGGGCACCAAGACGGGACGAAGCCCCGTCGACCGGGGCAGGAGGGGCAGCAAGCACCACCTGATCCCGATGTCACCGGCGTCCCGCTCGCCGCCACCGGCGGCAACCGCAACGACGTCACCCAGCTCATCCCACTTCTCCAGGCCGTGCCGCCGGTACGCGGCAAGCGGGGGGCCGGCCCCGGCGTCCTCCTGACGCAGTGCTCGGTGACCGTGGCTACGACCATGACAAGTACCGCCGTCTTGTCTGGGCCTCAGGGTGAAGCCATTGATCGCCCGCCACGGCACCGCGCACGGCTACGGCCTGGGCACCCAGCAGTGGGTCGTGGAGCGCGCGTTCGCCCACCTGCACTGGTTCCGCCGCCTACGGATCCGCTGGGAGATTCGCGACAACATTCACCAGGCATTCCTCGCCCTCGGATGCGCACTCATCTGCTGGCGGCGACTGTGCGCTCTGACGAACCATGCCGTGGGCTAGTCAGCCGCTGCCAGCCGGCTGAGAACTTCCATGGGGGTGAATCTCCAGCCGACCAGTCGTGGCCCGCTCCAGTTGATGCCGACCTTGAGTCCGTCCCGGGCGAGATCGGGCAGTTCGCGATCGCGCCAGGTATCCAAAGGCATGGATGTGACGCGTAGCCCATGCCCCCAGATCTTCCCTGCCCTCTGGGCGCGGGCCGAGGTCGACCAGAAGGGAAGACTTCGCGTGCCGTCCGCGGAGAGGTGCGTCGGACTTCCGTCATCATCCCGAACAAGCCAGACAACTCCGCTTTGGCGGACGTCTTTAAAGAATGCTGCCGCTTGCGAACCACTCTGACTCATGCCCGCCGAGCCTAGCGTTCCTCGCCACTCATTTCGTCAGGACCTCTAAGCCCGTCTCACCGCGACGCCGCAGGCAGACCGGTAAACGCGAGATCCGAGAGAGCGTCTACGCCGTCACCAGTCTCGACACCCACCGGCCCCGCCGACCTCGCCGCAGCAATTCGCGGCCATTGGACACAGTGGCGCCTATTCCTGGACCTGCCTCGGATCGATCGGAATCTCTCGTGCCGTATTCTCGCCGCGCTCCTCGGCGCTCAACCGCTGCGCCACAGTCCCGCAGCAGCGGTCGTACTGGTTCTGCCAGTCCGTCATGAACAAGTCGTAGCTGGACCGGCCGCTCAGCTTCAGGTCCGACTCGTCGTTGTGCCAGACGCCGTTGCTCGTCCAGTTCGAGGAACCGACGAACACGAGCCTGGAGTCGACCACACCCGCGTAACCGCCGCTGACCATCATGTACTTGTCGTGCGTGTAGTGCAGAGCGTTGCCGTTCGCGTCGGTGCCGCGGCTGGTGTCGTGCACGTCGATATTCGACCGGTTCCTCAGGTAGTTCTGCACGCTGTCATCGACCTGGCCGGCGGTGACAAGAATGTGGATCTTGACGCCGGTTTGTGCCAGACTCACCAGCTTCTTCGGCAGCTCCAGATAGTTCGGGTCGCCCGGCTGCCCATGAGAGGTCCACTGGAACATGGCGATGTTGATCGTGGCCGGCGTCTTGATGTTGCTCAGGAAGTCGACCCAGGTGTCGCTTCTGGTGCGTGCCTTGGGCCACTGGTAGGAGGGCGGGGACAGTTTCCTGGCGGCCGTGGCGCTGGTGGAGTTGTAGTAGTCGGGTGCCAGCGGGCCCGGGCCATTGAGCGCCCCCTTGGCCATGGCGGTGAAGTAGCTGACGTAGGAGTTGTACAGGGCGACGTTGCCCTTGACGGTGGCGCTGCTGTTCCACGCGGTGCTGGCCTGGGCGGAGGTGGGGTTGGCGCTGCTGACGGTCACTGTCCTGTTCGCATCGCTCCCGCCGCTGAGCATGTAGTACTTCGCGTGCAGGGCGGAGCCGGCGTAGTGGGTCAGGCAGCCGCCCGGGCACAGCGCGGCGAAGCTGGAGGCTCGCGGGTCGTTGCCCAACTCGGTGACCATCGACTGCCAGAGTGTATTGCTGCTGTGAGCATCCATCAGAGCCTTGACGGTGACGCCGCGCTGGTGCGCGGCAATCAGGGCGTTGGCGAAGTCCGGGCCTGGCTGTGCGTTGCTGATTGAGTACATGGCGACGCGGATGGTCTGCCCGCAGCTGGCGCTGTTGATCGATTCGATGATCGGGCCCATGACCTTCATCTGGGCGGCGGGGTCCTCCGGGTCGTTGAAGCGCGGGCCCGGGCTGGAGGTGAACGTCCGAGACTCGCAACTGAGCGGGGGTTTGGCCTTCTTGACCGCGGCGTGTGCCGTTGTCGGCGACAGCACAGTGACGACCAGCGCGGTGATCAAGGTGAACGTTCGCTTCATGGGCGGCCTTTCACTGGGCTGTCGTGATGAAGAGTCGGGCTGCCGCAAGAGGCCCGTGTGCGCGCCGAAAACCCTGTCACCTTATGCGACATGCGTGTATTTGTGGATGGTGCCGCCGAGGCGATCGCGCCGGATGGCACGCGATTGCTCATCGGCGGGGGGGAAGGTCGGGCGTGCCCACACCGTCGGGGCTTCGTTGTCCGAGTGATCGGTGCAGCCGGGTGCTTGTTGTGGTGGTCGGCGTACTGGTCGATGACGAGGCGCAGGTGTCGTTCTCCGGCGATGAGGATGCGGTCGGTGGCTTCGCGTCGGCAGGATCCGACCCAGCGCTCGGTGATCGCGTTCATGCGAGGCGTGCCGGGCAGGATGGGCACCACGCGGGCGCTGAGGACGCTGAAGACCGCGTCGAAGGCCTCGGTGAAGTAGCCGGCGTTGTCGCGGATCAGGTACCGGATGCCGGCGGTGCGCACGTCGCCCAGCCTCATCAGGGCGTTGCGGGCCTGCTGGGTCACCCACTCGGCGGTGACGTGCCGGGTGACCTGGCGATGTGCACCCGCCGGGTGCCTTGCTCGATGAAGAAACAGGACGAACAGCCGCGCGAGGAACACGGTGTCCACGTGGAGGACGTCGACGCCGAGGAAGGCCTCGTGGATGTCGTCGCGTCGTTCCAGTGGATGCGTAAGCGGCGGAAGCCGTGGAGCCAGGGATGGTGCGCTCGACGACCCAGCGGAAGATGCTCAGGCCAGTGCCGTGGGGTTGGCCTCGTTCGGCGATCACGGGTCGGATGCCGCGCTGCCGGAGCAGGCGCCGGTACTTGTCGTGGTCGTAGCCGCGGTCAGCGAGGAGCGCGTCGGGTCGGTGTCTGGGCCGGCCGACGACACCGGCAACGGCCGGGATCCTGTCGAGCAGGGGCAGGAGTTGGGCGACGTCGTTGCGGTTCCCGCCGGTCAGGGACCCTGCGAGCGGGATGCCCTGGGCGCCGGTGACGACGTGGTGCTTGCTGCCCGGTCGCACGCGGTCGACCGGGCCGGCTCCGCTTTTGGGCCTCGCCGAGCGGCCCGCACGTGGGAGGAGTCGATCACCGCCCGCGATCAGTCCAGCTGCTTCGCGGCCCGCAGCTTCTCCTGCAGCACCAGGAGCAGTTCGTCCCAGACGCCGGCTTCGTTCCACGCAGCCGGGCGTCGCCAGCACGTCATACCCGAGCCGAAGCCCAGCTCCTGGGACAGGTACTCCCCCTGGATGCAGGTCTGCAGCACGAACAGGATCCCGCACAAGGCCTGCCGGTCCGGGACTCAAGGTCTGCCCTGGACCAGCTTCGGTGCCGGCTCGGGCAGCAACGGCTCGACGAGTGACCACAGTTCATCCGACACGATCCACGGCCGCGACTGACGTATTCTCACGCTCGGACCAACGACCACCGAGGCCGAAAGTCACATGATCAACAGCTTCTGTTAGGACCTCTAAGAGCACCTAACAGAAAGCCTGGTCGTAGCCATATCCCTTCCTGGCTGAGTCGGCAGTGCTGCGGGAGGCGCCCGGACCCGAGCTGTACGAGGCCGTACTGGCCGTACTGGCCGTACGCCGCGCGGACGCGGAGCTGTTCGCGATGTTCACCGAGGCGGACGTCATCAAGGCGTCCGCCGGCGGTATTGACCGGCTACTCCTCGGGCTCCCAGGCGATCAGATGCTCGAACACCTGCTGGTCGCCCTCGATCTTCAGGTCGCTCAGCGTGAGGCGGCCCCAGACGAACAGGAGCAGCTGCTCGGCCGTGCCCGTGGCCGTAGCGGAGGCGGGCGCGGCGTCGTCCGTGAGGGGTGCGGGCCAGGCTCCGGTGCCGTCCAAGGCGAGGAGCCAGGAGCGGCCCTCGGTGGCGTGGTAGTGGATGGTGGCGGCCTCGTGCGGCCAGGCCGCCGGGGTGGAGTTGCAGGTGTCGAGGAACTCGGCCACGCCGTCGATCGCGACGTCCGCCGGCATCGGCTGCACGGCGCCTGCGGCGAGCTGGGCGTCGTAGGTGTGCACCAGCACCTCGTGCACCCGGCGCCGGGCAACGCCCCAGGCATTCGCCGGCGACACGCCGGCGCTCCACCACGTCCAGCACTCGCGCTCCGGGCCTGCCTCGCGCAGCGCACTCAGCAGGAGCTCGTTCGAGTCGGCGTACCAGGCCAGCAGCGCCTTGAGCTCGCGCGGCGCCTCCGCGGCACCCTTGGCCGGCGGAGCCTCGGCCGGGCCCGCGGCGACGATCGCGGCCCACCAGCGCTGGCCCGTACCCAGGTGCTGCACCAGATCGAACAACGTCCACTCGGGGCAGGACGGCACCGGCGCGTCAAGGCCGGGCGCGGCGGCAACCGCACTCCGGAACGCGGCCGACCGCTCGTCGATCAGTTGCAGCAGGGCGGAAAACTCAAGACTCTCTGTCACATCACTTACCTATCACCCCAGCTCAGCCGACCGCACCCTATTTTCCAGGCCGTCAGCTGCGGGAGTCAGAGCACCCAATAGAAGGTCTGGTGTAGTCATGTCCCCTTCCTGGCGGGCTCGTTGAACGAGCCGTGGGGAAGCCCGGCTCGAAGCACCACGTCATCACCGACGCAGGCGGCACCCCGCTCGCCATCACCCTGACCGGTGGCAACCGCCACGACATCACCCAACTGCTGCCCCTGCTCGACGCGATCCCGCGGATCCGCGGAGTGACCGGTCGCCCCCGTCACCGGCCGCGGCAGTTGTTCGCCGACCAAGGCTACGACTTCGTCGAGCCGCGCGAACGGCTCCAGGCCCGGCCCCACCCGAACGCCGAGACCCGCAGCTGACTGCCATGATCAAGTGCTTAGCGCCAACGGCTGTACCGCGGGTCCCACGGCCGTGACAGAAGCCGTGCAGTCCAGAGCGGGGTTTCAGCGGCATGTGACGGGTCGAGGCAGATGTCACCTGGCCTCGATATCCGTCACCCGCGTCAGCTCGGCGGGCTGCCATCATGAGCCGGGACACGATAGGTGGAACCTGGCCAGGCATGTTGGAACTACTAGAGACGTGTCGCAGTCCGGACAAGGTCGGCGACTGCTCTGGACCGGCTGTGCTGGGGCCAGGCAATGACGGTGGTAACTGCTGGCGCGTCCAGCACGGGCACGGCGGCGAGGTCATCGTGCAGCTGGGCTCGGCACGACTCCGGTGCGACCGCGCACGCGCGACCGAGCGCGACGAGCTGCAGCAACTGTGCTTGGTCGCGGACTTGTGGGCCGGGGCCGGGCGGGTAGGTGCCGTCGGCGTCGGGCCAGAGTGGCAGGGGCAGGCCAGGCAGGGCGGTGATGTCGGCCATGTGCACATGGGTGCGGACGGTGAGCGGGTGCCCGGCCGGCAGGACCACAACCTGGCCCTCCGTGCTGAGTTCTTCGGAGTGGAACCCGGCTGTCGAGTCGAACGGCCGGTGCAGCAGCGCCACGTCGGCCCGGCCCTCGCGCAGGAGTCGTTGCTGCTCGGCAGGGCCGCACAGGATGACGTCGACCGGGACCGCGCCGGGTTCGGCGGCGTACGCGTCGAGCAGTTTGGCCAGCAGTTCTCTGGACGCGCTGGCCTTCGTGACCAGGGCCAGGCCAGGACGGCCGGTCGCGGAAAGGCCCGCGCGGCGGGTCCGGCGCTCGGCGGCGTCGACCGCGTCGAGGGCCGCCCGGCCCTCGGCCAACAGCACCGAGCCGGCCTCGGTCAGCGTGACGGCGCGGCTGGTCCGATCCAGCAGTGCTGCCCCGAGCCGGCGTTCGAGCTGCTGGATCGCCCGTGACAGAGGCGGCTGCGCGATCCCGAGCCGCTGCGCGGCCCGCCCGAAGTGCAGCTCCTCAGCGACAGCGACGAAATATCGCAGTTCCCGGGTCTCCATGCCGCCACGGTACTCCGGATCAATACCCTGACGGTATCGCTGCCTACCCGATCGGTCTTGGACCCCCGCCGGGGTCCGAGAGCAGCATGGTCCCCATGAGCGAACGAACGATTGCGCTGGTCACCGGCGCGAACAAGGGAATCGGTTACGAGATCGCCATGGGCCTGGGCGCCCTCGGCTGGAGCGTCGGCGTCGGCGCCCGAGACGATCAGCGCCGTGAGACAGCGGTGGAGCAACTGCGCGCGGCCGGCGTCGACGCGTTCGGCGTACCGCTGGACGTGACCGACGACGCGAGCGCCACCGCCGCCGCACAGCTGATCGAGGAACAGGCGGGGCGCCTCGACGTGCTCGTCAACAACGCCGCCATCACCGGCGGCATGCCACAGGAGCCCACCCGGGTCGACCCCGCCACCATCCGGACGGTCGTGGAGACCAACGTGATCGGCGTCATCCGCGTCACCAACGCGATGATGCCGCTGCTGCGCCGCTCTGCCTCACCGAGGATCGTGAACATGTCCAGCAGTGTCGGCTCCCTCACCCGGCAGTCAGGAACCGCTGCTGAGCAGATAACGGGTCCGGTGGCCGTGGCGTACGCGCCGTCGAAGACGTTCCTGAACGCCGTCACCCTCCAGTACGCCCGGGAGCTGAGCGGCACGAACATCCTGATCAATGCCGGCTGCCCCGGCTATGTCGCGACCGACCTCAACGGCTTCCGCGGCGTGCGTACCCCCGAACAGGGCGCAGCGATCGCCATCAAACTGGCGACCCTGCCGGACGACGGTCCGACCGGCAGGTTCTTCCAAGACGCCGGCGTAGTCCCCTGGTGATGTGCACGGCGGTCATCAGCCGCCGGGTGAGGCGGCTTCGCCCGCGCGTCTCGAACCGGTATATCGACAAGGGCTCCAACAGGAGATGATCTACTGGCGGTTCTGAGTTGTCCGGCTTGCGGCGTCTGCGGTGGACACGGGTGGCGGCCTATGCAGCTGGAGCTCCTGACCATTCTCCTGCGAGGGACGCTCGTTCTTGAGGCCGCTGCATGCCAAGAGCTCGGTCCCTGTGGAGTCGAAGTACAAGGTGAAGAACCAAGATCGGTCCGCTGCGACGATGTTGCCGGTACGCAATCGCTCGTCGCGGTGCCGAGCGCGGAGGATCTCAACGGTCTCGTCGAGGCCGAGGGTCGTCAGGCCAATCTTCAACGACCGCTTCAGCCTTGTCGCAGCGATGCCGACGACCATCCACTGTGGCGGCTGTCCGTCGTAGAGCACTACCTCGCCGCCGGCGGCGATGGCGTCGCGTGCTGCCTTGCAGGCACTGGTTTGCTCTTTGAGCATCACGGTGATGTCGGGCGGACTTGGGCTCTCGTCCTCGGTGGCCATGTGGCGACTGTAGAGACCGAATGCAGGCGTTGCTACAGGATTCGGCGCTACAGGATTCGGCGTGACCTGCGCAGGGCTCAGAGACAGAGGCGGTCGTGACACGGCGGCCGGTATGGAAGGGATCTTGCAGCCAGGGTTTGGTGTTGATTGACCACCATGTTGCCGGTCCGCCGTTCTACCCGATCAGTTCGCCGTTTATGTGAGCTACCACATGTGTCTCATCAACAGCTTCCTGTCCGTCGGCAGATCACCGCCGGGTGTGGTTTCTGAGCGGGGAGAAGGCGCCCAGGCCTCGGCTTCGGGATGGTGGACGGATTCGACGTCGACGAGGTGATCGAAGCGGGATGAGCTGCACCTCGTTTCGTGGAGTCCCCGGCCTGCCCCGGATCCCGTGTCGTACGGTCTGACGTCGCGGTCGCCCACCGTCCGCAGCGGATATCACCGAACCGGCGGTGCCGCCGGTTCGGCCGAGAGATCTGAACCAATGCCGGGAATCAGGCGGCGACGAGCTCCCGCTCGCGGTCCGGCGTTTTGACCTTGGGCTTCTTGTTCGGCAGCGAGAGCCGGAAGACCTTGTGCCACGCGGAGAACACCTGCTTGGGCAGCGGGCCGGTGACGTACTCCAGCTCGTACTTCTCGAACAGTGCGCGCACCTTCACCGCGACCTCGGCGTACCGGTTGCTCGGCAGGTCCGGGAACAGGTGGTGCTCGATCTGGTGCGACAGGTTGCCGGTCATGAAGTGCATGGCCTTGCTGCCGCTGATGTTCGCCGAGCCCATCATCTGGCGCAGGTACCACTGGCCGCGCGTCTCGCCCTTGATCGACCGGCGCTCGAAGACCTGTACGCCCTCGGGGAAGTGTCCGCACATGATCACCGAGTGGGACCAGACGTTGCGGACCAGGTTCGCGGTGAACGTGGCGGCGAGCGTGGTGAGGAACGACGGGCCCGACAGCAGCGGGTGGATCACGTAGTCCTTGACCACCTGCTTGCGGATCTTGCGGCCCACGGCCTTGGCCCGCGCGCGGAACTCCGGGTTCTTGCGGCGGCGCTTGTCCAGGTTCTTGCCGAGCTCCAGGTCGTACGCCGCGATGCCGTACTCGAAGAAGCAGGCGTTGAAGAAGTTCCACAGCGGCTGGCCGAGGTGGAACGGGTGCCACTTCTGGTCCTCGTCGACGCGCATGATGCCGTAGCCGAGGTCGTTGTCCTTGCCGATCACGTTGGTGTACGTGTGGTGCAGCTCGTTGTGCGAGTGCTTCCACTGCTCGGCCGGCGAGACGTGATCCCAGTCCCAGGTGGTGGAGTGGATCTTCGGGTCCCGCATCCAGTCCCACTGGCCGTGCAGGACGTTGTGGCCGATCTCCATGTTGTCCATGATCTTCGCCACGGACAGACCGGCGGTGCCGATCAGCCACGCGGGCGGGAAGATCGAGAACAGCAGCACGCCCCGGCTCGCCAGCTCGAGCTTGCGCTGCGCCGAGATGACCTTGCGGATGTAGGCGGCGTCCTTCTCGCCGCGGGCGGCGATCACCTCGTCGCGGATCGCGTCCAGCTCGCGGCCGAGCTCCTCGATCTGCTCCGCGGTCAGGTGGGCGGTGGGGTCGATGGCGGTCAAGGTGCTCCTACCGTTCGATGTCGCAGGGGCCCGCCGCGGCGGACACGCAGGTCTGGATGAGGACGCCCGGCTCGGCCTCGGTGATCTCGCCGGTACGCAGGTCGCGGACGGCGCCCGCCTTGAGCGGCGTGACGCAGCCGAAGCAGATGCCCATGCGGCACCCGGACGGCATGAGCACGCCGGCCTCCTCGCCGACGTCCAGCAACGGCGTGGCGCCGTCCGCGTCGACGGTCTTGCCGGTGGTGCTGAACGTGACCTCGCCACCGTCGCCGGCGACGACGATGCTGGGGCGGAAGCGTTCGGTGTGCAGGCGCTCTCGGACGCCGTGCTCGGTCCAGTGCTCTTCGACGGCGTCGAGCAGGCCCGCGGGTCCGCAAGCCCAGGTCTCGCGCTCGGCCCAGTCGGGCACGAGTTCGCCGAGACGGGCGATGTCGAGCATGCCGTCTGTGTCGGTGTGCAGCTCGGTGAGCCGCAGCTTCTTGTCCGCGACCAGGTCGTGCAGCTCGTTGCGGAAGATCACGTCTTGCGGCTGTGGCGCGGAGTGGACCATGACGACGTCGTCGAACTCGACGTCGCGGAGCATGCCCATCACAGGCGTGATGCCGCTGCCGGCCGTCAGGTAGAGCACTTTGGCGGGCTTGGCCTCCGGTAGCACGAAGTCACCGGTCGCCTGGTCGAGCTGGATCAGCGTGCCCGGTTTCGCCCTGCGGACCAGGTGGTTGCTGACCTTGCCGTCCGGGATCGCCTTCACGGTGATCGTGACAAGGCCGTCCTGGCGGCTTGTCGGCGAGGTGACCGAGTAGGCACGCCACAGGCGCACCCCGTCGACGTCGACCCCGATCCGCACGTACTGACCGGCCGTGTGGCCGCGCCAGCCCCGTCCCGGCCTGATCACGATGGTCGCGGCGTCACCCGTCTCGGGGTGCACGGCCTCGATGCGCCCACGCAGGTCAGCGCCCGCACGCATCGGGCTGACCAGGTCGAGGTAGTCCGACGGCAGCAGCGGCGTCGTGACCATCTCCAGCAGTTTCCACGCCCTACTGCGGAGGGCTGCACTCGTCATGACTCCAGCTTGATGCGCCTCAGGGCGTAAAGTCCTGTCCGCAGGACGTAAATCTGGTCGGCCGAATTGTTCGCAGGGAACAAAACTATGAGCCATGCAATCCGGAGGGCCACCGAGCTGGCCCTGGATGAGACGACGGTCACCGCACTTCGGGCCGCGCTGAAGACCACCGCCGACGAGGTAGTCCAGGCGATCATCGACGAGGTCCCGTCCTACGCCAACGCCCTTTCGGGCCGCATGGGTGGCACCATCCGCCGAGCCGTCCGCACCGCCCTGGGGCACTACCTGGACCTCGCGAGCGGGAACGCCACGGGCGGCGACGGCGATGACGCAGCTTACGAGCTGGGCCGCGGCGAGGTGCGCGACGGCCGTTCGATGGACGCCCTGCTCAGCGCCTACCGCGTCGGCGCCCGCGTGGCCTGGCGATGCCTGGCAGCGGGTGCCGTACCCGCAGGTCTGCCCGCCGCCGAGGTCGCCAAGTTCGCCGAGCTGACCTTCGCCTACATCGACGAGCTCTCGGCCGCGAGCGCCGCGGGCCACGCCGACGAACTGGCCGCCCGAGGCAGGGCCCACGAGCGCCTCCTGGAACACCTGGCCCGCGACCTCCTCGCCGGCGCGAGCCCGGACGTGCTGCTGGCCTCTGTTCAACGGGCCGGGTGGCAGCCTCCGGTTTCGCTGACCGCTGTCCTGCTGCCCGCCGCCCAGGCCCGGCCTGCCTACCGCGCGCTCGACCCGAGCACCCTCGTCCTCGACGATCTGCCGGATGCCACCGGCGTGCTGCTCGTCCCCGATGCCGACCGATCACATCTCTTGCGGCGGCTGACCGACCGCACCGCCGTGGTCGGTCCGGCCCGGCCATGGACTCGTGCGTACGCCTCGTACGCACGAGCCGTACGCGCGCGCTCCCTCTCCTCTGATATTCGCGACACCGAGGACCACCTGCCCGAGCTGGTGCTGAGCGCCGACGCGGACGCGTTCGCAGACCTGCGTGCCCGAGCCCTCGCACCGTTGCGGACCTTGCCTGTCGCGACCGCACGGCGGCTGGAGGAGACGTTGCGGGCGTGGCTGCTGCACCAGGGCAGGCGGGACGAGGTGGCGGCGGCGTTGTTCGTCCATCCCCAGACAGTCCGGTACCGGATGTCGCAGCTGCGGGAGCTATTTCCGGATCTCGCATCGCCACACCGGGTCCTTGAACTGACGCTGGCGGTCGGTCTTCGGGTCAGCTGACGCGTACTTCGACCGTCCACGACCGCGTCCGCGAGGTCCAGGAATCGTGCCTCGTTCTCGGTGCCAACTGCCGGCTCGTGCGGCCCGGGGAAGAGCGGTATGAGCCAGCTGAGACCTGGGGGTGGTCGGTATGGGCTGGGGCACTGTCCAGGTCACGCGGCATGTCTTCCACGTCCGCCGGCCCACGGGCCCTTCAGCACCCGTATGCGCGGTCCCCCGCCTTGGCCAGAAGCGGGGCGGACCTCGTGTCAGGCGTCTATTGGGCGCGTGCTGGTGAAGCAGGAGCACCTGTCGGCTACCTGAATCGTCCGGGTCTGGCCGAACTGGAGGCTGGAGGGCGCGAGCGGTTCAGGAGAGCCAGTCGACGTAGCGGGTGGGGGCGAGGTGGGCGTCCTTGTCGGTGAGGACGTCACCCTTGACGGCGGCGAACATGCCGGCGGTGGGGTCGGTGACAACGGTGCGGCCGTCGCCCTTGTGGGTGAGTGTGATCCGGCCCAGCTCGTCCAAGGAGAAGACCTCAGGCCCGGCGATGTTGCGAATGCCCCCCAGCGGGGCGCCCGCGGCGACTTCGGCCACCGCGTCGGCCACGTCCTTGGAGGCGATCGGCTGGATCGGCGTGGCGGGCAGTCGGACGGTGTCGCCGTCGGCGGTCCAGGACAGGACAGCGTCCATGAACTCCATGAACTGTGTCGCGCGGACGATCGAGTAGGGGACCGGCCCTGCCGCGAGGACGTCCTCCTGGAGCACCTTGGCCCGGTAGTAGTCCAGCTCCGGCACCTGGTCCACGCCGACGATCGAGAGAATGACGAAGTGGCCGACGCCGCCCTTCTGGGCCGCGGCCAGAAGGTTGTCCATCGAGGTCTGGAAGAAGGCCGGGGAGGCTTCGTCGAAGGTCGGGGAGTTCGTCAGGTTGACGATGACATCGGCCCCAGCCACCGCCTCACCCAGTCCCTGGCCGCTGATGACGTCGACTCCGGTGGACTGTGAGTGCGGCACCGCCTCGTGCCCGGCGGCGTTCAGGTTCTTGACGACCTGGGACCCGATCAACCCGGTACCGCCGATGACCGCGAACTTCATGACATGCCTTTCGCCGGAAGATGTGTCCAAAATATGGCACAAAATCCCTAGGTAGGCGTTTGGTACCGAGCCGACGGACCCGCCGGTCGTAGTAGGCGAAGGAGTCGTCGGACAGGGGCGTAGAACGCGCAACTCGCCGCGGTCCTCGCGCACTCGGTGACGGCCTCGGCCAGCGTGCGCTTGTCGTTGCCAGCCCGCCCGGGTGGCCGACGGAGCGTCCGCCCCTCCAGTGATGCTGAGGGGCGGACGATTGCGCAGAGTGACGCACATTTTCGCCCTGGTCCCCGCCTGCCCCGGCCGGGAGCTGGACCGGGGCAGGCGGGGACGGTCGGTTAGCGGCGGAAGTGATGTGCGGGGTGGTCACGCACACCCGTCCCTGCTCGTCGGTCCGGTCGATGAGCTGTCAGAGCGGGTGCGGCATGCCCGGGTGGTTCCACTCCGGGATGCCGATGAGGTAGATGCCGGCCTGACCTTTGTCGAAGGCGTTCAGGGGGCCGGTGTGCAGGAGTTTGTTCGGGGCGAGCGGAACGGCTGAGCAGGCGGAGAGGTAAGTTCCTTTCCGGAACTCCCCGCACCCACCCACCGCCTGCCCGGACGGGCGACCGCGCCTACGCCCGGATGTCTATCGGGCCGGCGCATGCTTCAGGCCCGGCGGACTTCCCCACGCACCCGTAGAGGTCCAGAGAGGTGCCTTCTGTGAGGTTGCCGGTGTTCCACCCGGTGTAATAGGGGTAGGAGTGCCCATATGTCGAAACCGTGCGCTCAGTGCCGTTCGTGCTGGGCCATAGGGTCGCCCCCTTGATTCCGTACCCGTCGGCCGCACCGTCATACGCCCGCAGCGCGTCTCCAGGGGTGCCGAAGCTGTCCGGGTCAGCGTTCCAGTTCACGTATCCGGCGTAGTCGCCGTTGAGATAGAGGTATATGGTCGCCGACTTGCCGGAGTCGTAGTGGCTCACCGTGTAGGTGACATTGAAAGCCGCGCTGGCGGTGCCTGCGCCGATGCTGAGGGAGGCGCCGGCCATCACGGCGGTCGCAGTCAGCAGGGTGGCGATCCGGTTCCTCATCTTGGCCATCAGAAGCCCTTCCCTAACGGAAATGATCGAATCGGTGTAAGGCTGTCGGGCCGCCTTCCAGATGTCATTGGCACTCCGTCCAGACGTCCTTGGCAATGCGTCTGAAGTTGCCCTGCCGCGACGAGTGGTGTGGGCTTCGCACACTTCGTGAAGAACGCCACTGAGCATCCACCACGGAACCGATCGGCCCCCATCGAACCGGGCGGAGTCGCAGCGCGCCTGCTCGCCCCGGAGCGGCAACTCGCCCACGTGTACGCGCTGCACGAGGTGAAGGGCATCTCCGAGCGGCTCGCGGACACGGCGGGCCGCGCAGCCGGAGGGCCCTCGTCGGCAAGTCGGCCTGCGCGGAAGCCATGCGCTCACACGCCATCCATCCTCGACCACCACGACCGGGCATCCCCCATGCCCGCCGACTGCCGTCGTCACAAGATCAGCGCCTGAGCCCGATACTCCCGCATCCGATGACCCGTCGGCGACACCCTCAGACGTCCAGTCGCTCGTGGCAGCACAAGCTGTCAAGTCGCGTACGGGAAGCGGGTGTTGCCTGTCCGACCGGAGCGGGGAGAGACTGTTTGCGAGCAGAGAGAGGGTGCGCCCGTGGCAGCAGCCGATCCGGAACACGTCGTCTGGTTGACCGAGAGGAAGCTGGCCCGAGCCTGGCCGACCATCCGGCCGACCTGCCTGCACGCCACCGCGAACGCCAACGGAGTCCGCAACCACCATCGCGTATCGCACGGCACTTGGGGCGAGAGCACGTGGCGCACGTACCACCCGGCGGACGTCAACCGGGTCGCCGGGGCGATCGCCGACGGCACCGCGGCGCTCCAGCCGCACTGGCGAAACGACACCCCCGAGGCCAAGCTGCTCGATCAGCGCCTCCGCAGGAAGAACCTTCCCGGTGCCATCGGGTGCGCCCTGGTCATCGCCGTCGCGCTGGCGATCATCGTCACTGTCCTGGTCATCCTCTGGAACGACTCCCCATCGTCGTCTTCGACCCCCTCCTACTGGCACTGACCCGACGGAGGCCGCTCAGTCGAGATCCGGTTCGCCGTCGCCCAGGCAAGGACTCCGGGTGCGCCTGGGCGAGCACCAGATGAGGACCCTCGCCGTCGGCCTTGATGGACGTCGGGCTTGATCATCGACGTCGGGAATTCACTCGTTCGAGTGACCGCCGGACATGGAGGCGGCCTTCTCGTGATCCTGAGCGCTGCGCAGAGATCCAGGGATTGGCAGCACAGAAACATTGTTCGATTTGACCTACCTGGACTGCCGCCCGGTGGAGTACTGCACGTCGCCGACCTGCCTGATCTGCTCGAACCGGTCGGTCCGTGCATCGTGGACGACATGCTGCCACCAGACACGTCGCCCACAGACAACCGGGAACGCTCGATTGACTTCCTCGCACGTTTGCCCGATACCCCAACCTCCTTGCTGTGCCGAGGAGATGGGTCTCTGAGTTGGGACCGGCGGGTCGGGCCTCACGGACTATCGTGTACGACATGTCCGCCCCTGAGCTGATCCGTATCGTCTCCCGTGACTCGCCCATGGCTCTGGCCCAGGTGGAGCGCGTCCGCGCCGAGCTTGCGGTGCTCCACCCCGATATCCAGACCACGGTGGTCCCGGTCAAGACAACCGGCGACAAATGGATGGGAGATCTTTCCCAGGTCGAGGGCAAGGGGGCGTTCACCAAGGAGGTCGACGCCGCGCTCGTCGCCCGGGAGGCGGACGTCGCGGTGCACTGCGTCAAGGACGTGCCGGCGGACCGGCCGCTGCCGGCCGGCACGACCTTCGCGGCGTTCCTCAGGCGGGACGACATCCGGGACGCCCTCGTCCATCCCGGCGGCCTGCTCCTGGACGAGCTTCCCGCGGGAACCCGGATCGGGACCTCCTCGGTGCGCAGGGTCGCGCAACTCGCGGCCTCCCACCCGCATCTGGAATGCGTGCCGTTCCGCGGCAACGCCAACCGGCGCCTGGACAAGCTCGCCGCGGGCGAGGCCGACGCACTGCTGCTGGCCGTCTCCGGCCTGGAGCGCATCGGCCGGCCCGACGTGATCACCGAGGTCCTGTCGCCCGAGACGATGATCCCGCCGATCGGGGCCGGCATTCTCGCTCTTCAGTGCCGTGAGGACGACACCTCCACCATCGACGTCATCAGCGCTCTGAACGATTCCGGCACCTATCGAGAGGCCACCGCGGAGCGGATGTTCCTCCACGTCCTCCAAGGCCACTGCAACAGCCCGATCGCCGGATACGCGAAGGCCTCCCGGGGCGATCTGTCGCTCCGCGCCTGCGTGTTCAGCCCGGACGGGAAGACCGTCCTGAACGCTCACGAATGGGCCGGGCGCCTCAGCCCCTCGGACCTCGGCGCTTCCGTCGCACTGGCCCTGCTTCGCCAGGGCGCCCGCGAACTGATCGACGGCATCGCCCACTGACCGCCCCGTCTGGGGCAGGGCGAAGCGATTCCCTCACGGACTCCGTCTCGGTCGGTCACGTGATCGATCGTTCCAGGAAACTCGACCTGCCAAGGACCGTCCGAGTCCGGGGCACGCGCGACCGTGACCCGGCTGCCCGGTGCCAACGCAGCCGTCGGCCATGTCTGCCTCAGGGGACGACCGAGGATGTGCTTTGTCGCCCTGCGGTCATCTACGTCCGCAGGACCAGTGTCGGAACCGTCCGTCATGCCTCTCACCCTGTCGGACGGTCCCCGGCTCGTCGGTGTGTGCGTCACCCGCGGCCCGGAGTCTCGGAGCCTGCTACAAGCCCTCGTGTCTGCTCGCATGGACAGACGGGGGTTGTTCAGGACGCGGCTGGGGCTGGGGCGTTCAGTAGACAGGCGGGCAGATAGCCGGACTTGATCCGCAGGTTCCAGTCGTGCGCCTGCACGGCGAGCGCGGTCAGGGCGATGGCACCGAGCGGCATCAGACTCCGGGGCGCGGGATCCGCGCCGACGCCGACGCGGTGCTCCTCCAGGCGCTGGTGCAGCGCGCGCTCGAAGGCGGCCTGGTCGTCTCGGAGCAGGACGCGCAGCAGCCGCTGGTCGGGGCTCGTCGCTTCGGCGGCGTCCAGGGCCAGCGCCGCGTCCAGCCGCTCGTCGATGGATGGCTTGCACAGCGTCACCTGCGGCCAGTCCCGCGGCAGGTGGCCCGAGGACGGGGTCAGGTAGCCGCACAGGGCGTCCATGTGTGCGAGGTCGGCCGGATCGGAGATCGAGTCCCGTTGTGCGTAGGGCAAGTTCTTATGCAGCATCGGGGCGTAGTCCTTTCGGAGCAGCAACCCGAGCGCCCGCTCCCAGTCCCTCACCAGGCCGCTGGCCACACAGATGTGGAACGCTTCGACCCACGTCCGGGCGGTGACCGTGTCGGTCGCGTCCCGCATCTCGTCGAAGTCCTTCTCCTCACTGCTGAAGCGCGTGCGGGTCAGTGGGAAAGGGATCTCCCAGTCGCCGCCGGGGCAGCAGCCCAGCTCCAGTACGCCGAGGAGGGATTCGGCCGCCGTGGTCAGCGCGAGCCGGGTGCGCTCCTCCTGCAGGTCTGGATCGCTCACGCTGCGTGCGGCGACGTGGTCGAGCAGCTCGTGGCCGAGCTCCGACAACATCTCGCGCAGCGGGTACTCGTGGTGGTAGACGTCCTCGAAACGGCGCTGAACATGGTCCGCCTTGTCGCCGAGAGCCTGCTCCAAGCGCTGCCGGCTCACCGGATGACGCGGCACGTCGTTGATCCCCATGCGTTCATCCTGTCAGTCGCCACTGACAGCCCGGACCTCAGAGCCTGTGAACGGACCCGGCTGCGTCCTGGTACGGGGAGGTGACCGACTGGGGTCTGTTCCCAGGCTCTCGCTTCGAACTTCCGCCAGTACGCCGTCCGTTTCCATGACCAGCTTCCGCCCTCGACGCCGTACACCTTCTTGCCGTCGAGTCACTTCCAGGACATGTGCTGCATGAGCGGGGCGGCCCGGCGGTCCTCAAGTTCCGCATGGGCAGGATGCCTTCCAGTGGCTGACGGACCGCATCGAAGGGGTTCACCGGTGGCGCTGTCCACGAGTTTTGGTGCTGGCGATACGCTGCGGGCCGTTGATCGTAAAGGGAAGACATGTTCAAGCAACTTGTGACGGCCGCAGTGACAGCAGTTCTGATAGCCGGGCTCGGCGCGTGCAGCAGCGGGAGCGACCTCCAAGACGAGGGCACCGACTACTCGGTCGACGTTGACCAGGACGGCGGAAGCGTTGCCGAGGAGCCCCAGCCGGACACAGCCACCACGGCGGACACGAGCGTCTTCGGCCTCCGGGACAAGGTCCGCCACGTCGCCGCCAGGACCACCCGGGCCACACGGCCGCACATGACCAGGAAGTGCAGCACGAGCACGCGGCGGGTCAAACACACGACAAGCACCGGATCGGGCACCAAGCGGCGCACCCGCACCTGGTACTCCACGGAGCAGTCCAAGAGCTGCAAGCAGGTCCGCAGCGGAACCGAGACCTACAGGCGCGTCGTCCGGCCGGAACAGTGGTGCGTCAGCCTGGACAACCTCGGCGGCGACGCAAACCGAGACGACGTCTGGTACCAGGTCAGCAAGACGACCTACGACGCGGCCATCGGCACGGACGAGCACGCCCGGATGACCCTTACTCCCACCGGCAGCGGCTGCTGACAGTCGGCGGAAGCCCGGATGTGCCACCACAGCAGGTGGCCGGACGGCCCACGCTGGAAGGGCCTCACAGCCCAGATGACCGGCGGCCCGCCGCTGTCCGGATGAATCCGGCCCGGTCGGAGTGGTAGTCGGCGAGCCTGCGGGAAGGCCCTTGCGGACCGGACAAGCGATGGGCAGGGAGCATCCCGATGCCGAAGTTCCTCATCCAGGCCAGCTACACGCCCCAAGGCACCAAGGGGCTGCTGGAGGAAGGCGCGAGTGGCCGCCGCGCCGCCGTCGACCAGGTGGTCACCGGCCTCGGCGGCACGGTCGAGGCCATGTACTTCGCTTTCGGTGAGGACGACATCATCCTCATCGTCGACTTCCCCGACCCGGTCTCCATGGCCGCCGTCAGCCTCACCGTCAAGGCCAGCGGTGCCCTTCGCACACGGGCCACCCCGCTCCTCACCCTCGACGAGATCGACGAGGCCGCCCGCCGCCAGGTCGCCTTCCGCGCCCCCGGCGCGTAGCGGAGAAAGAGGCCTGCGAGTTCACGTCGACCATCGTGCAGGACCGGTTCCGGACGTTGAGGAGCCCTCGCGTACCCGGGAGGCCAACAAGCCGGGGGCCCGGCCCGGTGCCGGCCGCGGGCCGCCGCAGGCCGCTCGAGGGCCGGCACCGGGCCCGTGACCGACCCAGGACCGGGTTCAGTGCACCGGGAAGCCGAAGGAGTAGCCCTGCTCCTTGAGCCAGGGCAGGATCCGGCGTAGGGCCTCGACGGTCTGGGAGCGGTCGCCGCCCGCGTCGTGGAAGAGGAGCGTCGGCCCGTTGGGCAGCTCCCGCTGGACCGTGGCGACGATGGTGTCCGTGCCCGGCCGCTCGAAGTCCTTGGAGTCCACGTTCCAGCCCAGCGGGCGCATGCCACGGGAGGCGGCCAGCTTGCGGCTGTAGGGAGTGAACGCCCCGCCGGGCGCCCGGTAGTACATCGGCCGTACGCCCCCGGACGCCTCGGTGATCATGCGTTCGGCGTCGAGTATCTGCTGCGACTGGTATGCATGGGACTTGGCGTCCATGGCGGTGTCGTGCGACACGGAGTGGTCGCACAGCCGGTGCCCGGCAGCGACCACCTTCTTCACGAGGTCCGGGTGGGCCTGCGCCTGCGTCCCCACCATGCAGAACGTGGCCTTCACCCCGTATTCCCGCAGCACATCGAGCACCTGAGGAGTCCACGCGGGGTCGGGGCCGTCGTCGATGGTGATGTTGACGCCTTGCACACCCTTGTCCGAGGCGTGCACGATGGTCACCGCCGCCGGCTTGACGTCACTGCCCGGCGTGGCCGACGCAGCGTGAGGGGACGAGCCGCCCACGGCACCGGCCTGCGCGGTCCACACCGAGGCACCGACGGCCAGCACCGTCACCCCGAGCGCCGCCCCGACCACCTTGCCGTACCAGCCCCGCCCGCCACTGTGCCGTGCCATGTCCGCCCCGCTCTCGCGCAGTTCCTCGCCGATGCCTGGTCGTCTTCCGACCACCTGGCAGGACGAGAGGCGGCGGTCATGGGATGCGTCTGTTACCGATCAAGGACAATTCCGGGAGAGTTCATGGACAACTCGGCGAGCACCGGCCCTCGACCAGCCCATCACCGTCACGCTCGCCCGCCGACTTGGCGACGCTCGGTCACTGACCGGCGTCTGGGGTCAACAGTTGCCGGTGGTGTCTCAGGGCACGGCGCCGCCGGCCGTGTCGAGGCTGCACGGGTACGGCTCTTTGCCGGTGGGGGTCTTGAGCGGACTGGGTCCGGAGGTCCGGCCGCAAAGGGCGCTCGGCTGAGATCAGTTCGGCGGTACGACGGTGATGACGACGTTGCCGATCTTCTGCCCGCCCTCGACGTACCGGTAGGCGTCGACGATGTGCTCCAACGGGTACCGCCGGTCGATGACCGGCCTGAACTCTCCTGATTCCATCAGGTCCCGCAAGTGCCGCACGATCTTCTGGTCCTGCTTCGGAAAGGGGAACTTCACCCTCCTGCCGCGGAACAGCGGCGTGACGAGCGGCAGGAGCAGGTTCTGGCACCAGGGGCCCAACTCCGAGGACAGGTACGCCCCGCCGGGTTTCAGCAGCCTCCTGCAGCGGCCGAACGTGGTCTTGCCGACCGCGTCGAACACCGCGTCGTAGCGCTGCTCGTCCGTCGTGAAGTCCTTCGCCGTGTGGTCGACGACCCGGTCGGCGCCCAGGCCCTTCACCAGCTCCAGGTGCGCCGTGCCACACACCGCGGTCACGATGGCCTTGCGCTGCTTCAGGAGCTGCACCGCCGCCGACCCGATCGCGCCGGTCGCGCCGTACACGAGGACGTCCTGCCCGGCCTGGATGCCCGCGGTCCTGATGAACGCCAGCGCGTAGTGCGAGCCCTCGGTACCGGGAGCGGCCTCCTCGAAGGTCACCCCGGCCGGCATGATCGCGACGGGGCCGTGGTGCGGAACCGACAGGTACTCGGCGTGAGTTCCGAACGCGCCCTCGTTGTACCCGAACACCCGGTCGCCCACCGTGAAGGACGTCACGCCGCTACCGACGGCCTCCGCCACTCCCGCATACTCGGTGCCGAGCACGGTACGCCGGGGTCGGGCAAGACCGGTGAGCATGCGCATGAAGAAGGGGCTGGCCGCCCGGTAGGCACAGTCCGTCCGGTTCACCGTCGTCGCGTGCACCCTGACGAGAACGTCATGGTTCCCGATCGAGGGCTTGTCCACCTCGGCGACCCGCACCACGGCCGGCGGTCCGTACCGGTTGTACACCGCTGCCTTCATGGGCGAACCCTATCGGTAGCGCGGCGATCGGCGTGATCCGCAAGCCCGCGCCGCCCCATGAAGGGCGGTTCCTGCACCGGGACTTCCACCCGGGCAAGGTGCTGTTCGACGACGTGCCGCCCTTCAAGGTCGGCGGGGGCCCGGACCACCGGCGTCGTCGACTGGTCGGCTGCCTCCTGGAGCCCGGCGGATCTCGATGTGGCGGCCACCTCGGCATCGGCATCACCTTCGCCATCGAATGGCCGCGAGCCGCCGCCGAGACCGGGGCGCCTACGCAGCCGAGATCACCTCGCGTGCGGCACGGTGACGAATCCTGACCTTGAGCGCCCGGAGGTTGGTTCGAGTGTCTTCGCGTATTCGGAGAGCGCTTGGAGCCGGTATTCCTTGGGTGAGAGACCGTAGGCGGTGCGGAAGGCACGGGTGAAGTCGGAGGCCCGGTGCAGGCCCCAGCGGGCGGCGAGAGCGTGAATCGGCGTGCTGCGCAGCGCGGGGTCCGCCAAGTCACGGCGGGCGCCTTCGAGCCGTTGGCGGCGGATCAGGGCCGCGACCGTTTCGCCCTGCCCCTGCTGCTGGAAGATCCGGTGCAGGTAGCTGAGGGAGATGTGGTGCGCGGCGGCGATCGTGGGTGGCGCCAGCTCCGGGTCGTGCAGGTTCTGCCGGACGAACGACCGGACGCGTTCCGCCATAGCGTGTTGCCGAGTCTCGGGCGACAGGGCGCCCTCGGAGTCGAGGGACTGGGCGAACAGGGCCGAGATCAGGTCGAGTACGACCGCGCCCAGGCGCGGCGCGGCGGACGGCTGGAGGGTTTCGGCCTGGCGGCTCAAGCCGACCAGGAAGTCCGTGAGGAGAGCGCCGGTGCCCTCCCGGCCGGACAGTGCCCGGCCCAGCAGCTGCTCGACCCGGTGCGTCGGCACGGGCAGCAGCTCTTTGGGAAAGTCCACGCCCACTCCCCTGACAACGCGACGCTCACCGTCGCCGACCGACCGCAGATCGTACGGGCGCGAGCTGTCGACCATGTGCAGGTCACCGGGACCGAACGTGCTGTTCCGTCCGGCATGGTCGAGTGCGAGTTCTCCCTCGAGCAAGAGCGTGAGGTGATACGTCTCGGGGTCGGACCGCCTCACGTGCTGCGGACTGCGCCGGTAGCGGGCCGGCAGGAACGAAGACGGCCACACGGTCACCGGTCCCATTTCCATCAACCGGTGTTCCGCCCGGAAGTCGGTGGCGTGGACGCTGCTGATGTCATGGGGTGAGCGCGTCCGGCCGACCAGTTCCCGCCAGTACGCGAATCGGTCCTCCGCCGGCACGTCCTCGCTCCGGTACAAGGTCCCGATCATTCCGTCATCTCCCCCATCCCCGGCGAGCGCATCCGCCGACATCCTCGCACGTGGGCATCACGTCGTTCCGGTCGCGGGCACGGGCGCCGGATGGGGCGACATCAGCGGAGGACAAAGGACGAAAGCAATGCAGGGAACCCCGCACCGTCGCACGCCAAGGACACGGAACGACAACTCCGCGCGAGCGGCCCGCATTTTCGTCCCATCGGGGGTACACGAGCGCCGAACCCCAGTGGAGAACGGCGTCAGGAGTGCCATGCGCGTCAAGGTCGGATACTTCAAGACCAGGTCACTCAGGAGACGCCTGCGCCGCTGTGCCCGTGAGGTGTTCGGCTGGGAGCGCCTGCGTCCGTCCCAACTCGATGCCATGACAGCCGTGATGGCGGGGCGCGACACCATCGTGGTGATGCCGACCGGTGCGGGGAAGTCCGCCGTGTACCAGGTGCCGGGTGTGCTGCTGGAGGGGCCGACCGTCGTGGTGTCGCCCCTGATAGCGCTCCAGCGGGACCAGGTCGCCCATCTCGCCCGTATCGAGGGGTCCGGCGCCTCGGCCGTCAACTCCGCGCAGCGCCCACGGGACAACGAGGCCGTGTGGGAGCGCGTACGCGAAGGCAGCCTGGACTTTCTGTTCGTCTCTCCCGAGCAGCTCGCGAAGGACGAGGTGGTGGAGCAGATCGCCGCGGCCGCTCCCGCGCTGATGGTGGTCGACGAGGCGCACTGCGTGTCCTCGTGGGGGTACGACTTCCGGCCCGACTACCTGTCCCTGTGCCATGTGCGCGACCGTATCGGCCGGCCTCCGCTCCTCGCCCTCACCGCCAGCGCGGCGGCCCCCGTGCGGGCGGACATCGTGGAGCGGCTCGGCATGCACGAGGCGCACGAGGTGGTCGCGGGGTTCGACCGCCGCAACATCACGCTGGAGGTCGTGCGGCACCGGGAGAACGCGGGGAAGCGCCGGTGGGTGGTGGAACGGGCCGCGGCCGAGGCCAAACCGGGCATCGTCTACGCGGGAACGCGGCGGGAGGCCGAGCAGTACGCGCAGGAGCTGTCGGCGCTCGGCTTCGACAGCGCCGCGTACCACGCGGGGCTGTCGGCGGCGGAGCGCTCCCGGACACACGACCGCTTCCGGGACGGCGGACTCGACGTGGTCGTCGCCACCTCCGCGTTCGGGATGGGCATCGACAAGCCGAACATCCGCTTCGTGCTGCACGCGTCGGTGCCGGGTTCCCTCGACACCTACTACCAGGAGATCGGCCGGGCGGGCCGCGACGGACAACCGTCGACGGCGATCCTCGCGTACCGGCCCGAGGACCTCGGTGTACAGCGGTTCCGGACGGGCGCTCCCCCCGACCCGGAGGCGCTGGGCGAGCTGATCGACGCGGTGCGCGAGCACCAGGGACCCGTCACCGCGACCGGTCTGCGCGAACGCACCGGGCTGTCCCAGACGCCGCTGACGTCGATGCTGCACCTGCTGGAGGAGGCCGGAGCCGTGACGACAGAGAAGCGCGGCGGCGTTCGGGCCGTCCCCGGGGCGCGACGGGACACCTGCGTCCGCGAGGCGCTGCGGATCGCTTCCGCCCGTGTCGACCTCGAGCGTTCCCGGGTGGAGATGATGCGGGCGTACGCCGAGACGAACGGCTGTCGCCGGCGCCACATGCTCGGGTACTTCGGTGAGCGTCTGGCCGAAGGCGACTGCGCGGGCTGCGACACATGCACCCGTACACAGGAGTTGAAGGAGGCTCCCGTCCGGACAGGAGACGTCCTCTCCGGTACGGGCCCCGACCCGCTGGATCCCGTGGCGGCCGACGGCGCCGGCGCCTTTCCGCCCGGGATGCGGGTGGGGCACAGCACGTGGGGCGAGGGCGAGGTGATGAGCGAAGAGGGGAACAGGATCACGGTCCTGTTCGAGAGCGTGGGCTATCGCACGCTGTCCCTCCCCGCCGTCCAGGCGCGGGGTCTGCTGACGCCGGTGTCGTCCGCCCCGACAACGGGCTGACACCACCTCGGCCGCGGCTGCACGTGCGGTCTGGTGACCGCACCCGGAACGGACCGGACCGGACCCGTGGCAGTCAAAGCGACACGTTCATGCAAACCCCGGCGACGGCCGCCGAGCCCGGGCCGTCGACCGCCCGGGCTCGCCACAAGCGACATTCGACATCCCGGACGGCCTCACCGAGCCGCGGTCAGCGCCGCTTCCTCGGGTCCGCGACACCCGGGCGATGCGGACGTCACCTCACCGTTTGCCCGCCTGCCCCCGTCCGGGGGGGCGGGACACACGCACGACCGTTCGGCCCGCGCCGGCCCGCGCCCCGCGCCGCCGGCACCCCGCGGTTCAGCCCGCCGCGTCCCGGCGGGCTGAACCGAACGGCGCCGACCGCCGTCGGTCACTCCGTGCGCAACGCCGTCGCCGTACGGACCTTGGCCGCCCAGCCCGCCGGAGCCGTCGCGCCCAGCAGGGCGACGAGCACACCGGCCAGGCCCAGCAGCACCAACTGCGAGGGGTCGTACACGTCGAGGACCGACGGCGGCAGGCCGGTGCCCGCGGCCTCTCCCATGACCGGCAGCACGTAGCCGTGCAGCGCGAACCCGGCCGGGACGCCGATCAGCCCGCCGACCACGCCGATCCCGGCCACCGACGCGAGCACGAGCCCCACCGTCTGCCGCGGGGACATGCCGAGCGCCTTGCACACCCCCAGGTCGTGGACGCGCTCGCGGGTGTCCAGGACAACGGAGTTGAGCACACCGAGACCCGCCACGGACACCAGCATCAGGGTGAGCAGCGCGGCCATGGCCTCAAGTACGAGGATCATGTTCTCCCCCTTCGGGGCGAAGTTGGCGATGGCGTCAGCGCCCAACGGCTCGATCGCATCACCGAGTTCGTCGGCGTATTCGGCGGGGGTGACTCCCGGATCCACCTCGATCTGGAAGGCCCCGGGTTCTGCCGAGGGGAAGCTGTCGAGATCCGCGTGGACCTGCATGCCGTCGTCCGACGTGTCGAAGGCCTCGCCGACGATCCGCAGGCTCACGGACTCTTTCTCGAACGTCACCCTCACGGTGTCGCCGATCTTGGTGCCCGTCCTCTCCAGGAAGCGGGTGGGCACCACGACCTGGCCCCGCCCGTCGATCCAGTGCCCGTGGATCATCTCGTAGCTGCCCGGGCGGGAATCACCCTGATAGAGGACGGCCCGGACCGTGCCGGAGATCCCGGACACCGTGGCGTCCCCCCGCGCCACGCCGTAGTACGAGGCGGTGCCGGGCTGCGCCGCGATCGCGGCACGCACCGCGTCCGGATCGGCCGACGGCTGTCCCTGGTTCGGCCCCGAAGTGGCGGGCGCGCGCTCGGCGCCGGCCGCGGGCTGCTTCGGCTTCTTCTCCACCCGTTGCCCGACGCCCGAGTTGGGGCCGCCGCTGATGGCGGTGACATCGGCGCGGTCCTCGGGATCCTGCGCGCTGCCCACCGCGTTGAGGGACTGCGTCAGCCCCACCGCGAACGTCGCGGCGACTGTCCCGAAGGTCACGGCGAGCACCATCGCGACGGCGCGCACGGGGTGCGCGAAGGGGCTCGCGAGGCCGTACGTCACCGGCCTCGGCAGCGGAAGCCGCCCGGCCGCGCGGTGCGCCCACTGCCCGCGGGCGGTGCGCGGCGCCCTGCCGACGGCGATCGCCTCGACGGTACGCAGCCTCCCGGCCCGCAGCGCGGGCAGCAGCGCCGCGATCCCGACCACGAGCAGCGCGCAGGCCGGCACCACGACATCCACCCACCAGGCCACCGAGAGCGACACCGTGCCGTACACGGACTCGGTGTCCTCGAGCAGCGGCACGGCCAGCAGGTTGCCCAGGACGACACCCAGCGCGATGCCCGCACTGGCCGGGATCAACGCCTGGGCCACATAGGCCCGTACGACCTCGCCCGGGGTGAATCCGATGGCCTTGAGGATGCCGATGCGGCGCAGACTTGTACCGACGGCGCCGCTGATCACGCTGCCCACGATGATCACCGACATCACGATGCCGAGCACGCCGAAGGCGAACAGGAACGGGATCGTCGCCGCCGCGCCCTGATCGGCGGCCCGCTTGGTGTCCAGCCACGACTGGGTTCCGACCAGCGCCCCGGAGGGCAGGGCGGCGGTGAGCTTCTTCCGGTCGTCCGCGATCTGGGACTTCGTCCCCGCGGAGTCGAAGCGGTAGAGCATCTGGCTCGTGAGGCCGCTGTCTCCGGTCGCGAGCGACCTGACCTGAGCGGGGGTCGCCCACAGGTCGGCGCTTCCGCCGGCCGACAGCGCGAAGCCGACGACGGTCAGCGTCCGCGCGTCCGCGGCCTCGGAACTCATCAGCGTCGAACCGAGCTTGAGGAACTCGCCGGAGAACGAGGCGGACAGCACGATCTCGCCCGACTTCCGTGCCCACCGGCCCGACTTCAGGTCCACTTCGTCCACGTCACTCCCCGGACCGGGCCGTCCGACCAGCGTCAGCGCGGGAAGGTGTCCGCCGTCCTGGCCCACCGGGCTGATCGTCGTGGACGGGAAGGGCCCCGCGCTCGCCGTGACCCCGTCCAGGCTGCGGGTGCTCGCCAGTTGAGCCGCGCTCACCCGGTCCGGATCGAACTCCGCGGTGATGTGCGCGCCGTGCTGCGACGCGAAGGCACGGTCGAAGGGAGCGTTCGTGGCGACCACGAGAGACCCGGCGACCACGGCGGAGGCCACCGCCATCATGGTGGCCACGGCGATCACCAGCGTCTGGACACGTCGCCTGCCGACCCCCGAGCGCACGACCCGCCCGAGGGCACCGCTGCCGAACCGGCTCATCGGACGGTCTCCGCGTGCGTGTCGACGGCGACACGGCCGTCCACCAGATGGATCGTCCGGTGCGCGCACGCCCGGGCCAGCTCCAGGTCGTGCGTGACGAGAACGACGGTCTGGCCGCCGCGGTGCAGGTCCACGAGCAGCTCCCGTACCTCCTGCCCCGAAGCGGTGTCCAGCGCGCCGGTCGGCTCGTCGGCGAGCAGCAGAGCGGGCCTGTTCACCAAGGCCCTTGCCACCGCGACCCGTTGGCGTTCGCCGCCGGACAACCGCCCGGGGTAGGCGCGGGCGTGCTTCTGGATTCCCAGCACCTCCATCAGCTCCCCGGCACGGGATGCCGCCGCCCGCCGGGCGGTCCCGGTCAGCTGGGCGGGAAGCTGGATGTTGTCGGTGACGGTGAGGTCGTCGAGCAGGTTGAAGAACTGGAAGACCATGCCGATCCGTTCGCGGCGGAACCGGGCCAGCGCGTGCTCGCTCAGCCGGTCGATGCGCTGGCCGGCCACGGTCACGGTTCCCTCGCTCGGCCGGTCCAGACCGGCGACGAGGTTGAGCAGCGTGGACTTGCCGCTGCCGGACGGACCCGTCACGGCAAGGGCCTCGCCCTGGGCCACGCGGAGGTCGACCGGTCCGAGCGCCGCCGCGTCGGCTCCGCCGTATCGCTTGGCCACGCCCTCCAGTTCGATCACCTGAGTCATGGGAGTTTCCGTCCTTCGTGGTCGAGGAGCAGCCGATGCCTGTGCAGGCCCGGTGAACGTACGGGCGGACGCCGATGCGGCGCGTCGGCCGCGGCACCGACATCGGGCCCTCCCCGCGGAGGACCCGGCCGCGGGGTCATCCCCGAGGAGTACTCCTGGCGGACAGGAGCCCCCGCCGCACAGGTGGACGCTGACCAGTGCCGCGGGGCCACACAATGTGCGGATGGAGACGGAGGACCTGTACGGGCGGCCACGCGACACGCTGTGGGCGGCCAGATGGCGAGAGCGGGCCGGTGACGCACTGCGGCCGGGGACATGGCGGGCGCACGTCCGCGACGCGCTCCGACCGGAGGGGGAGCCCGCTCCGCTGTCCCGGCGGGCGGTGCGCGTGGACGTGGTGCTGGGGGTCCTGCTGACCGTCGTCGCGCTGGTCGTGGCGGCGCGCTACCCGGGCGACGGGCCGGTACGGATCAGCTCCAGGGTCGTGTCCGAGGGCCCTGGCGCGTTCCCGTACCCGCAGCGGCCTCAGGTCCCTGTCCCGGAGGCCACCTACGACCCGCGGTCCTCCGCGCCCTGGGTCCTGGTCGTGCTGTCGGCGCTGCCGCTCGTGGCCAGGCGCAGGTATCCACTGGTCGTGTTCGGCGTGGTCCTCGCAGCCGTGCTGGCGATAGGTGACAGCGTCTCCTGGATCAACGTGCTGACCTGCAGTATCGGCGCGTACGGAGCGGTCGCGCTCAGCCGCTACCGGATGCGGGCGATGGCCGCGCTGGTCGTCGCCGCCGTGCTGGCGGGTGTCGCGTTCCGGGAGTCGGACCCCATGCTCCCCGGCTGGTCGAGCCCCGCTGTCGTACTTCTGGTCGTCGGGGTGCTGGCCAGCCTCGTCCGCTTCGGGCGGCTGCGGCTGGAGGCGAGCCGGAAACGCTTCACGGACCTCCAGCAGGCCCAGGAGAAGGCTACGCGCCGAGCCGTCGAGGAGGAGCGCGCCCGGATAGCCGCCGAGCTGCATGACGTGGTCACCCACAATGTGAGCGTGATGGTCATTCAGGCGGGCGCCGCGCGCAAGGTGATGGACGCGGCCCCGGAGCGGTCCAAGGAAGCGCTGCTGGCGGTGGAGGCCGGCGGCCGCGCCGCCATGGCAGAACTCCGCCATGTGATGGGCCTGCTCGCGGGCCCGGACACGGGCGCCGACGGCCCCGCCGACGGCCTGGAACCGCAGCCCGGGCTCGGACAGCTCGACGCCCTCGCCGAAAGAGTGCGGGCCGCCGGGACACCGGTGACCGTGACGGTGTCGCTGCCTCCCCGGCAGCTGCCACCCGGGGTGGAACTCACGGCGTACCGAGTCGTCCAGGAGGCGCTCACCAACACGATCAAGCACGCGGCGGGCGCCGGTGCGGCGGTGGCGATCGGCTTCTCCGGCTCCTGGCTGGAGATCGAGGTCACCGACACGGGAGCCGTCCGGGACTCGCCGCCGGTGGACGGCAACGGCCGCGGACTGATCGGGCTGCGCGAGCGGCTCGCGGTCTACGGCGGCGAGCTCACCGCCGGGCCTACGCTGACCGGCGGTTACCGGGTCACGGCCCAGGTCCCGTGGGAGGCGGTGTGAACGGGCCGGCCCTGCGCGCCGTCATCGCGGACGACCAGGCACTGGTGCGTACGGGTTTCGGAATGATCCTCGCCGCCGACGGCATCGAGGTGACGGCCGAGGCCGCGGACGGGGCCGAAGCGGTCGACGCCGTCAGGCGCACCCGTCCCGACGTCGTCCTCATGGACATCCGGATGCCGCGGATGGACGGCATCGAAGCCACCCGGCGCATTCTCGGCGGCGGCCCCGACGGCTCCGACGGAACCCGGGTCATCATCCTCACCACGTACGACCTCGACCACTACGTGTACGCGGCGCTCACCGCCGGAGCGAGCGGCTTCCTGCTCAAGGACGTCACCCCCGAACACCTCGTGGCCGCCGTCCGCCTGGTGCGCTCCGGCGACGCCCTGCTCGCGCCCACGATCACCCGCAGGCTGATCGAGCGCTTCGCGCACCGCCAGGAGTCCCCGCAGACCGGCCTCCACCGTGACCTGTCGGGGCTGACCCCGCGCGAACTGGAAGTGCTGCGCCTGCTGGCGACCGGCCTCAGCAACGCCGAACTCGCAGACCGCCTCTTCCTCAGCCCGACCACGGTCAAGACGCATGTCGGCCGCATCCTGTCGAAGCTCGATCTGAGGGACCGCGTACAGGCCGTCGTACTCGCCTACGAGAGCGGCCTGATCTCCCCGCAAAGCCCGCCCGGCGCCGGCTGACGAGCGCGGCCGGGGATGGGGCCGGGTCGCGAGCATCCGGAGACTGTCCTTCCGTCCAGGTACCTTGCCGTGAGCGAGCAGAAGCTCGACGACGCGCCCCTTGGGCCCGGCGTCGGCGCATACGCTGCGATCATGGATGACCCCGTGCTCACCGCCCGCGAACTGGTTCGGGACCGATTTCCCGCCGCCCGGGCGGCCTTCCTCGCCGGCAGCGTGCTGACCGACCGCCGGACGCCCGCATCCGATCTGGACATCGTGGTCCTCTTGGACGGGCCGCCCGCCCCCAGCCGGGAGAGCCTGGTGCACCGCGGCTGGCCGGTGGAGCTGTTCGTGCAGACGGAGGCCGTCTGGCACAGCTTCGCCGACCAGGAGACCGCGAAGCGGAGATCGCCGCTGCTCTCCATGTGTGCTGGCGGCATGCTCCTGGTGGACAGGGACGGGCTGGGCGCTTCGCTCCAGGACGAGGCGCGACAGCGTTGGGCCGCGGGCCCGCCGCCGCTCTCGGACCGTGAGCGTGACGACCAGCGGTACGTCCTGACCGACTTGCTCGATGACCTGCGTGGCTGCGCGGACCCTGCGGAGCGGGTGTACTTGGTCTCGCACATGCTGCAGCGTGCCTCGGAGCTGGTCCTGCTGGTCGGCGGGCACTGGCTCGGCGGAGGCAAGTGGTTGTCGCGGCGGCTGGCTGCGGCCGACCCCGACCTGCACCGCGCGTTGTCCGAAGCCGCGGCGCAGGCGATCGCCGGGGATCCGAGAGTCTTCCCCGCGGTCGTGGCAGAGGTGCTGCAGCTCGCCGGCGGCCCGCTGTGGGACGGGTATGCCATCCGATGAGTCGGTGGGGCGCGATCACACCAGCCAGGAACACGGCGGCGATCAGCTTGTCGCGGGAGAACACGGGGCCTTGACGCGGCACTCGGAACGGCGTCGGGTCCTGTCGTCGTACTCCCGCACATTCTCGGTGGTCAGCGCGGGTTCGGCGGAAGGCCTTCGAGGGTGCGGTAGGTGCCGTCGTGGTAGAGCAGGGGGCGGTGGTCGCCGGTGGTGGTCACCTGTCGGACCCGCGCCGTCACCAGGTGATGGTCGCCGGCCGGTATGAGGCTCTCCAGGGAGAGCAGCAACCAGGTGCCGACCTCATCGAGCAGGGGTGCGCCGCCGGGCAGGAGTCGGTAGCGCGTGGGCGCCGCGAAGCGGTCGATACCGCTGGTGGCGAACCGGCGGGCGATGTCCTCCTGGTCCGCCGCGAGCAGGTGGGCCACTGCGGTCGTCGCGTCCCGTACGGCCGCCCAACTGGACGCGGTGGCGGCGATCGAGAAGCAGACCAGCGGCGGTGTCAGCGACAGCGACACCAGTGACGTCGCCGTGAATCCGGCGGGGCGGGGGGAGCCCGGCACCGTGATCACGGCAACTCCGGCCGGATGGGCGCGAAAGGCGGACCTGAACCTCTCGGGTGGCACGCTGGGCTGCGCGGGCACGGAACCGGCGGCGACGGGCCTGGCCACGGACACGAGAACTCCCCTCACGGCGGGCGGTGGTGAATGTGCGACAGGTGTTGGGCGGGATGACGCGTTGAGGGCGGACCGTGGGGGCGGCGCGAGAGCGTCCGTCCCCACGATCCGCCATGAGGAACACGAGCGAGCGCCCGGGGGATGTTGGCGCCCGCCCGCATACCCCGCCAGGGGGAGCCGGGTCAGGCCTGCCCGGCCTCCTTCAGGGAACCGGCAGGCGGAGCGGTCGCGGGTGCGGCGGCGGCCGCAGCACGGCGTTCGACCACGGCGAGGAGGACCGCCGGGAGGGTGGCCGCGACGCCGATCCCCAGCGTCCACCAGAAGGCCACGCCGAAGGCGTCTGCCTGGTCGGCCGGCGTCCGGGCGCCCTGGAGCTGCTGCTGCAGCACGACGGCAAGGATGGCCGCTCCGAGCGAACCGCCGATGCGCTGACCCATGTTGAGCTGCACGGTGGCGTCCGGGATCTTCATCATCGACACCGCCCGGTAGGCCGCGGTGACCGCCGGGATCGCGCAGGTGCCGATACCGAAGCCGCGGACCACCATGGCGGCGCCGATCCACCAGTACGAGGTGCCGTCGCCGATGAACACGAACGGGACGGTCGCCACGATGCTGACCAGGCCACCGGCCAGGGCGACCGGGCCGCTGCCGAACCTGTCCACGAAGCGAGCCACCCGCCACATCGCCACCGCGACGCCCACTCCCTGGGGGATCAACAGGAGGCCGGTGCTGACAGCGTCCTCGCCCCGGACCGTCTGAAAGTACAACGGCATGAGGATGACGGCGCCCAGGCTCAGCGCGCCCATGAAGAAGTTGGTGAGCGAGGCCGCGGTGTAGAGCCGGTTCTTGAACAGCCTGATGTCCAGCAGCGGTTTGGCGCTGCGCAGGGAGAGGACGACAAACGCTGCCAGGAGCAGGACGCCCGCGCCGATCGAGACGACCACCTTGGCGGAGGCGGCGTCGCCGGAGTTGCCGATCTCGGAGAGCCCGTAGGTGATGCCGACGCTGCCCGCGACGATGGTGACCAGGCCGGGGACGTCGAGCTTGCCGGGGTGAGCCACGGTGTCGGCCGGCAGCAGCTTCACGGCGAGCAGCACGGTGAGGATGCCGATCGGGATGTTGACCAGGAAGATCGACTCCCAGCCGACGTGCTGGAGCAGCAGACCGCCCACCGTGGGGCCGACAACCGGGGCCATGATGACCGGGATGCCGCTGACGCTCATGACGCGGGCCATCAGCCGGGGTCCGGCGGCGCGGACCAGAATCGCCTGGCTGACCGGGACGGCGATGCCTCCGATGCCCTGGAGGGTACGGAAGACGATCAGCTGCTCGATGGAGGTGGCCAGGCCACAGGCCAGGGAGGCGAGCGTGAAGACGGTGATGGCGGCGATGAAGACCCGTTTGGCGCCGAGCCGCGCGCCGAGCCAGCCGCTGATGGGGATGACCGCCGCCATCGCCAGGAGGTAGGCGGTAACGAGCCACTGGATCGTGGACAGCGAGGTGTCCATCTCGCTCGTCAGCGTCTTGAGCGCCACGTTGACGATGGTGGAGTCGAGGAAGGTCATGAACGCGCCGAGCGTGGTCACCACGATCACTTTGCGCAGCTCCGGGGAGAAGGGCTCCCGTCCGGTGTCCGGCGCGTTCGGCGGGCTGGAGGTGCTATCCGCTGCCATGAGTCGATCTCCCTAAGTGCCGACCAAGGGGGGGTTATGTAGAATTAGGAGCACTGCTCCGAAAAAACGAAGCACCGCTCCGGATGACTATACGGAGCACTGTTCCGAATCTCAACCGAGCGAGGTGCCATGAGTGACCAGCAGGGCGCGACCACAGGCCCGGCCGATGCCGCGGGCCCACCCGCGGGAGCCACGCGGACCGAGTCGGGCGGCGGGATGCGCGTCGACGCCCGCCGCAACCGGGAGAACCTCCTCGCGGTGGCCCGCACCGTCATGGCCGAGGAAGGACTGGACGCCTCCCTCCGGGATGTCGCGCGCCGCGCCGGGGTGGGGATCGCCACCCTCTACCGGCACTTCCCCACCCGCGAGGCACTGGTGCAGGCCGTGCTCAGCGACCGGCTCAACGCGCTCGCCGACGCTGCCGACGAGTCCCTCGCCGCGGCCTCCCCGGGCGCGGCGCTGACCGCGTGGCTGCACCGGTTCACGGCCGGCTCCGGCACATTCCACGGACTGCCCGGATCGGTGCTGGCGGCCCTCCACGACGGTGGCTCCGAGTTGCACGGCTCCTGTGTGGCCATGCACGAGTCCGCCTCGCGGCTGTTGGAGCGCGCCCAGGAGAGCGGTGAGGTGCGCCGGGACATGGACGCCGAGGACCTCTTCACCGCCGCCGCAGCCATCGGCTGGGCCGCGCAGCACTCCGAGACCGAGCGCGCCGAGCGCATCCTGACGCTCCTCACGGACGGGATGCTGGCCGGCGAGAAGGACTCCCGCGGGCGGCCCGGCTGACCGGCCCGCCGCACGTCCTCGGACCGGGCGCTCCGACCGACCGGCCCCGGCACGTCCGCGGACGAGGCCGCCGCGGTGGCGGCCCGTCAGGCCTTCGCGCGGTGCAGTACTTGGAGGTCGGTGAAGGAGTGGTAGCCCCACACACCGTTCTCGGTGCCCACCCCGCTCCACTTGTGGCCGCCGAAGGGCTGGTGCGGCCCCAGCGCGAAGTGGGTATTGACCCATGCCGTGCCGCACTCCAGACGCTCCGCCACCGCGGCCGCCCGGTCGGTGTCGGTGCCCCACACCGAGCCCGACAGGCCATATGTGGTGCCGTTGGCCCGGGCCAAGGCGTCCTCCACGTCGGTGTAGGGGACGACCGGGAGCGCCGGGCCGAACTGCTCCTCGTCCACGATGCCGTCTCCGTCCACGGCGCCGTCCACGATCGTCGGCGGAAAGAAGTAGCCGCCTCCAGTGGGGGCCTTCCCGGCGAGTAGCCGGGCCCCGCCCGCTCGGGCCCGCTCCACGAGTCCGGTCACGCGGTCGAGCTGCCGCCGGTTGTTGACCGGCCCCAGCGCCACTCCGTCATGGGTACCGTCGCCGACCCGCGCGCGCCGTGCCCGGTCGGCGAGCGCCTCCACGACCTCGCCGTACAGCGACCGTGGGGCATACACCCTCTTGACCGCCGCACAGACCTGACCGTTGTTCGCGAAGGCCGCGGCGAACAGACGATCGGCGACCTCGGCCGGGTCCACGTCGTCGAGCAGGATGGCGGGGTCGTTGCCCCCGAGTTCCAGGGTGAGCCGCTTGAGGTCCGGCGCCGCGGCGGCGGCGATGTTCTTGCCGGTGGCGACCGATCCGGTGAAGCTGATCTTGCGGGGGATCTCGTGCCGGGCCAGTCCGGCGCCCAGCTCGTCGCCGCCGCTCACCACGTTGAGCACTCCCGCGGGCAGTACCTCCGCCAACACCTCGCCGGCTTTCAGCGTGGCCAGGGGGGTGTACGGCGAGGGCTTGAGCACCACGGTGTTCCCGGCGAGCAACGCGGGCGCCACCTTCCAGGATGCAAGCACCAGCGGGAAGTTCCACGGCGTGATCGCGGCGACCACACCCACGGGCCGGCGGACCACCTCCACCAGCGCGCTCTCGTCGTCCTGGAGGATCTCTCGCGGCAGTGGCAGATCCGCGTAGTACTTCAACCAGTAGGCGAACCCGAAGACCTCCTCGGCGGCCTCCTTCAGGGGCTTGCCCTGCTCGGCGGTGAGGACCGGGGCGATCTCCCCGACCCTCGCCATCAGCAGGTCCGCCGCCGCATGCAGGGCCGTGCGGCGCGCAGCCAGATCCGCGGCCCAGCCGGGCTGCGCCGCCTGGGCCGCCAGCAACGCCTCGTCCAGTTGCCCGGGCGAGCAGTCAGGCGCCTCGGCCCACACCTCGCCGGTCGCCGGATTGACGACACCGAACGTCCCCGCCGAGGTCACCCTCTCGCCGTCGATCGTCATCGTGAAGTCCGCCATGTCCACCCTCACCGTCGTCGCACGCCGGAGAAACGCCACGACGCTAGAACGCCCCGCTAACGGGAACCCTTGGTACCGCTAAAACCGGTGTTCGGCCCAGCCGTGACGTCCTGTCAGCTTCCGGCCCGGTCCACATCGATGCCGAGCCCCGCCCACAACTCCCGCTCGATCCGGCTCGGTGGGCTCGCGCAGTGCCGCTCCGGATGGGCGGCCGGCGGCTCCTGGGTGCGGCCGCCGCCCCCGTACGGGCCGTGCGCCGCTCCCGGCGGCCAGGCCTCCTGCGCATCGGGTCCGGCACCCGAGTCCGGGTAGTGGACACCGGGCAGCGGTCCCACGGCGAAGAAGCCGAGGCCGGCATGGATCAGCATTTCCATCGCGACGGCACCTGCCTTGGCCAGCCAGAACCTCAGCCTCATACCCGCTTCCTCCCCTCCCGCAGCGCCCCCTGGGCCCGGCGGCCCTCCATGGTGGTCGGCGGTTCTGAAGCGCCGCTTAGGCCTTGGCCGACGGAATAGACACGAAAGGGGCGGCGAGCAGGCGACCGCACATCCGTCGGGCGCGGTGTTGCGGGTGCTTTAGGGCAAGGCAAGGGCGTCGTTAGCCGGCCCGGTGAACCTGATCATCGGTGCGGCACATCCAGCCGCATGCAGCGCGTGCAGTGACGACGAGGGGTGGTCGAGCACCATGGAGCCCAGGTCCGATTCCTCACTCCCCCGGCGGACCGAGCCGGCGCGGCAACCGGGCGGCACCGAACGGGAGCGGCCGATCGCCGTCATCGGACTGTCGTGCCGCCTTCCCGGGGCTCAGGACGCCGCCGCGTTCTGGCAGTTGCTGCGCGACGGCAACGACGCCGTGTCCGACGTGCCGGCCGACCGCTGGGCCGGCGAGGCGCCCACGGCCATGGAGGATCCCGACGGCGACTGGGACCGTACCCGCCGCGGTGGTTTCCTCGACCGGGTCGACGGATTCGACCCGGCGTTCTTCGGCATATCGCCGCGCGAGGCCGCCGCCATGGACCCGCAGCAGCGCATGGTGCTGGAACTCGGCTGGGAGGCCCTGGAGGACGCCGGCATCGTGCCGGGCCGGCTGGCCGGGAGCCGCACGGGCGTCTTCGTCGGCGCCATCTGGGACGACTACGCCAAACTGCTGCACGCCTACGGCTTCCAGGCCGTGGGCAGTCACTCGGTCACCGGACTGCATCGCAGCGTCATAGCCAACCGCCTCTCCTACGCGCTCGGTCTGCGCGGACCGAGCATGACCGTCGACACGGCCCAGTCGTCGGCCCTCGTCGCCGTGCACCTCGCCGTGGAGAGCCTGCGCTGGGGTGCCACCGATCTCGCCCTGGCCGGTGGCATCAACCTCAATCTGGCCCCCGAGAGCGCCCTCGGCGCGTCCCGATTCGGAGGACTGTCACCCGACGGACGCTGCTACACCTTCGACGCGCGGGCCAACGGATACGTGCGCGGCGAGGGCGGCGGCATCGTCGTCCTCAAGCCACTCGACCAGGCACTGCGTGACGGCGACGACATCGTGTGCGTGATTCGCGGCTCCGCAGTGAACAACGACGGCGCGACCGACGGGCTGACCGTTCCGAGCGCCGCCGCGCAGGCGGACGTCGTGCGGGCCGCTCACGAGCAGGCGGGCATCACGCCCGACACCGTCCAGTACGTCGAACTCCACGGCACCGGCACTCCGGTGGGCGACCCCGTCGAGGCGGCCGCGCTCGGTGAGGCGATCGGCCGACACCGTACCGCGGACCGTCCGCTCGCCGTCGGATCGGCGAAGACCAACGTCGGTCATCTCGAAGGCGCCGCCGGCATCGTCGGTCTGCTGAAGGTCGCACTGAGCATCCGCCACCGCCGACTGCCGCCCAGCCTCAACTACGCCACACCCAACCCGGCGATCCCGCTCGACGATCTGGGCCTGCGTGTACAGACCGAGCTGACGACGTGGCCGCAGCCGCGCAAGAAGCTCGTCGCCGGGGTGAGTTCGTTCGGCATGGGCGGCACAAACTGCCACGTCGTCCTCACCGAGGCCCCCCGCCGCAGGCCCCCGGCCGTCACCGGCGCCCCCCGCCTTTCCCCCTCGGCCGGCCGCCCGCTGTCCTGGCTGGTTTCGGCCCGTAGCGAGTCGGCACTGCGGGCGCAGGCCGCGCGGCTCGCCGAGCATGTCCGCACGGCACCCGAGGCGGATCTCCTCGACCTCGCCTCCTCGCTCACCACGAACCGCAGTGCCTTCGAACACCGGGCGGGCATCGTCGGAAGCTCGCGCGAGAACCTGCTCGACGGTCTCGCGGCACTGGCCGCCGGAGACCAGGCACCGCACCTCGTTCGCGGTACGGCGACGGGTGCGGCGCGCGTCGCCTTCCTGTTCTCGGGTCAGGGTTCGCAGCGAACCGGGATGGGACGAGAGCTGTACGACACCTACCCCGTCTTCGCGGAGGCGTTGGACGAGGTGTGCGCCCTGCTCGACCCTCACCTCGAAGCCGCGCACCTCGAAAACCCGCACCTCGAAGACCCGCACCTCGAACTGTCCCTGCGGGACGTCATGTTCGGACAGGACGCCGATCTGCTCGGGCAGACCCTGTACACGCAGACAGCCCTGTTCGCCTTCCACACCGCGCTGTTCAGGCTGCTGGACAGCCTCGGCGTACGGCCTGACTTCCTGGCCGGGCACTCCATCGGCGAGATCTCCGCCGCCCACGCCGCAGGCGTCCTCTCCCTCCACGACGCCACCAAACTCGTCGCCGCCCGGGCACGGCTCATGCAACAACTGGCCCCCGGCGGCACCATGATCGCCATCGAAGCCACCGAAGAAGAACTCCTCCCAGCACTCGCAGAGTTCAGCGACCGGGTCGCGATCGCAGCCGTCAACAGCCCGACCTCCATCGTCCTGTCCGGCGACGAAGGACCCGTCAGCGAACTCGCAGCGCTATGGGAGCAGCGCGGACGGCGGACCCGACGCCTGGACGTCAGCCACGCCTTCCACTCCCCCCACATGGACCCGATCCTCGAACAGTTCCGCTCCACCGCAGCAGAGCTCACCTACAACCCACCCACCATCCCCCTCGCCTCCAACCTCACCGGCGCCCTCGTCAACCCGCAAGAAATCGACGCCGACTACTGGACCCGCCACATCCGCAACACCGTCCGCTTCCACCACGGCATCCAGACACTCCACACCTCAGGCGCCACCACCTACCTCGAACTCGCACCCAGCACCACCCTCAGCTCGCTGGTCCGGCAGAGTCTCGACCGGGCCGTGGCGTTTCCGGCCCAGCGTCCCGACCTCGTGACGGCACTGACCGGCCTCTACGTCCGTGGCACGGAGATGGACTGGGACGCGGTCTTCCCCGGTGGGCGCCGTGTGTCGCTGCCCACCTACGCCTTCCAGCGTGACCGGTTCTGGTTCGACACCTCGGTGGGGCGCGGGCCTGTCCGGGCGCTGACCGCCCGGCTGGGCGAGACGGCCACGGCGACGGCGACGGCGACGGCCGGGGATTCCGCAGCGGAATCATCCGGGCAGGACGCGGCCGCGGGACTGCGGCGACGGCTGGTGCCGCTCGGTGACGCCGAGAGGAACGCGGAGCTGCTGGACTTGGTCCGTACGTCCGTGGCGATCGTGCTGGGGCATCTGACCCCGGAGGCGATCGAGACAGACCGCGCCTTCAAGGATCTCGGTTTCGACTCGCTGTCGAGCGTGCAGTTCCGCGACCATCTCGCGGGGGTCACCGGGCTGCCGTTGGCACCGACCGTGCTGTTCAACCATCCGACGCCTGCGGCTCTCGTACAGCACCTGCGGACCCTGCTGCTGGACGCGGCGCCGGACGACGAGGCCGCACAGGGCGCGCGGGTCAGGGCCGACGAACCGATCGCCATCGTGGCGATGAGCTGCCGTTACCCCGGTGGTATCGGCTCGCCCGAAGAACTGTGGCGGTTCGCCGTGGACGGACGGGACGCCATCACCCCGTTCCCCACCGGCCGCGGATGGAATCTGTCCGAGCTGTTCGACGCGGACCCCGACCGTCCCGGCCGTACCTACGCGCGTGAGGGTGGCTTCCTGCACGACGCCGACCTCTTCGACGCGGCGTTCTTCGGCATCAGCCCACGCGAGGCGACCGCCATAGACCCGCAGCAGCGCCTGCTGCTCGAGCTCTCGTGGGAGGCCGTGGAGCGGGCCGGCATCGATCCGACGTCGCTGCGCACCAGTGCCACCGGCGTCTTCATCGGCGCCGTCGCTCAGGACTACGGCCCCTCTCTGCACGCGGGAGCCGACGGGCTCGGCGGGCACCTCCTCACCGGGTCGACGACGAGCATCGTCTCCGGACGCGTCGCCTACGCGCTCGGGCTCCAGGGGCCCGCCGTCACGATCGACACGGCATGCTCCTCGTCGCTGGTCGCCCTCCACCTGGCGGCTCAGGCGTTGCGCGGCGGCGACTGCGACCTCGCGCTGGCCGGCGGAGTCACCGTCATGGCGAACCCGGGCATGTTCGTGGAGTTCAGCCGGCAGCGCGGCCTTGCCACCGACGGCCGCTGCAAGCCGTTCGCCGCGGGGGCCGACGGCACGGCCTGGGCTGAGGGTGCCGGTGTTCTGCTGCTGGAGCGCCTCTCCGACGCCCGCCGCAACGGTCATCACGTGCTCGGGCTCGTCCGCGGTTCGGCAATCAACCAGGACGGCGCGTCCAACGGTCTCACCGCGCCCAACGGCCCCTCCCAGGAACGCGTCATCCGCCGTACGCTCGCCACCGCCGGCCTCGCCGCCGACGACGTCGACGCGGTCGAGGCCCACGGCACCGGCACCGCGCTCGGCGACCCCATCGAGGCGGAGGCCATCCTCGCGACCTACGGCCGGGACCGGTCTCCCGAGCTGCCTCTGCTGCTGGGTTCGGTCAAGGGCAACATCGGCCACAGCCAGGCCGCGGCCGGTGTGGCGGGTGTCATCAAGATGGTCGAGTCGATGCGGCAGGGGGTGCTCCCCGGCACGCTCAACGTGGACCGCCCGACCGCGCACGTCGACTGGTCGCCCGGAACGGTCACTCTGGTCCAGGAGGCCACACCCTGGCCCGAGACGGCCCACGCACGCCGTGCGGCGGTCTCCTCCTTCGGCATCAGCGGCACCAACGCTCACGTAGTCCTGGAACACGTCCCGCAGGAACCCGCCGAGAGCACGGAGGCCTCCGGTATCGTCCCGGTGGCCTTCTCCGCTCGCACCCCGGAGGCGCTGCTCGCCCAGGCGACCCGTCTGCACGACTTCCTGTCCGAGCGCTCCGACATCGCCCCGCGCGACCTGGCCTATTCCCTGGCCGTCACCCGCACCGCGTTCCAGCACCGCGCCGTGCTGCTCGCCGCCTCCCGCCACGATCTACTGGCCGGACTGTCGGCCACCGCCGAGTCGCGGCCGCCGTCCGGCCTCATCCGCGCGATCGCACCGGACGGCGAGCCGCGACTGGCCTTCTTGTTCTCGGGTCAGGGGTCGCAACGAGCCGGGATGGGACGAGAGCTGTACGACACCTACCCCGTCTTCGCGGAGGCGTTGGACGAGGTGTGCGCCCTGCTCGACTCGCACTTCCAAGACGCGCACCTCGAAGACCCCCACCTCGAACTGTCCCTGCGGGACGTCATGTTCGGCCAGGACGCCGACCTCCTCGGGCAGACCCTCTACACACAGACAGCCCTGTTCGCCTACCACACCGCACTGTTCAAGCTCCTGGACAGCCTCGGTGTGCGGCCCGACTACCTCGCCGGGCACTCCATCGGCGAGATCTCCGCCGCCCACGCCGCAGGCGTCCTCTCCCTCCACGACGCCACCAAACTCGTCGCCGCCCGGGCACAGCTCATGCAACAACTGGCCCCCGGCGGCGCCATGATCGCCATCGAAGCCACCGAAGAAGAACTCCTCCCAGCACTCGCAGAGTTCAGCGACCAGGTCGCGATCGCAGCCGTCAACAGCCCGACCTCCATCGTCCTGTCCGGCGACAACGGACCCGTCAACGAACTCGCCGCCCTCTGGCAGGAGCGCGGACGGCGGACTCGACGCCTGGACGTCAGCCACGCCTTCCACTCCCCCCACATGAACCCCATCCTCGAACAGTTCCACAACACCGCAGCAGAACTCACCTACCAGCCACCCACCATCCCCCTCGCCTCCAACCTCACCGGCCAACTCATCTCACCCGACGACCTCAACGCCGACTACTGGACCCGCCACATCCGCGACACCGTCCGCTTCCACCACGGCATCCAGACGCTGCACGCCGTCGGCGCCACCACCTACCTCGAAGTGGCACCCAGCACCACCCTCAGCTCGCTCATCCACCAGACCCTCGACAACCCCACCACCATCCCCACCCACCCCGACCTCACCACCACACTCGCCCACCTCCACACCCACGGCACCCCCGTCGACTGGCACGCGATCCTGTCCGGAGCCACCCGCGTCGACCTCCCCACCTATCCCTTCCAGCGGGAGTCGTACTGGGCGACGACACCGGATGCGGATTCGAAGGGTCTGACGGCGGCGGGGCTGGACGCCGTCGGGCATCCGTTGTTGGGCGCGGCCGTGGAACTCGTCGACGGCGGAGACCTGGTGCTGTCCGGGCGGCTGTCGCTCGCCGCGTATCCCTGGTTGGCCGACCACGCCATCGCCGGGACGGTCACACTGCCGGGCACGGCCTTCGTGGAGCTGGCGCTGGAGGCGGGCCGGCAGACCGGATACGGGCATCTTGAGGAGCTGACCCTGACGCAGCCGCTCGTGCTGACGGAGGGAGCCTCGCTTCAGCTCCAGGTGACGGTCAGGGCGGACGACGGCAGTGGTGTGCGGGCGGTGACGGTCGGTTCCCGGGCGGACTCGGACAAGCCCTGGACACGGCATGCGAGCGGTGCGCTGACCCGGGCCGTCCTGCCGGAACCAGGTGGTGAGCCCGTGTGGCCGCCCGCGGGAGCCGCACCGGTGGACCTCGGGGTCTTGTACGAGGACGAACTGCCCGAGCGGGGCTACCAGTACGGTCCCGCCTTCCAAGGTCTGGGCAGGTTGTGGCAGCGGGACGACGCACTGTTCGCCGAGGTCACGCTCTCTGCCGATGAGGTTGCGGAGGCGGACCGGTTCAACCTGCATCCGGCCCTGCTGGACGGGGTGCTGCACGCCGTCGTACGCGAGGGGGCGCTGCGGCTGCCGTTCTCCTGGAACGGGGTCACGCTGCATGCCACGTCGGCGACCACCCTGCGGGCACGGATCACATCGGTGGGCGCGGACGCGGTCGACCTCGCGGTCTTCGACCCGGCCGGGCAACCGGTCCTGTCCGTAAGGCGGTTGGTACTTCGGACGACCACCGCGCAGGCGCTGACCGTTCCGCGGTCGTCCGACGAGGAGCAGTTGTTCACGGTGGAGTGGGTCCCCGCGCCCGCGGCAGCGGCGTCCGCTCTCCCCGACGATGTCACGCTTGTGCGGTTCGGCGCGGACGGGGACAAGTCCGGTCCGGGTGACGGCGTACCGTCGTCAGTGCCTGTCGGCGTACGGTCGTCGGTGTCGGACGCGCTGCGGATGGTCCGGGAGTGGCTGAGCGACGAGGATGCCTCCGGCCGGCTGGTCGTGGTGACCGAGGGCGCGGTGGCGGTGTCCGACGACGAGCGGCAGGACCTGGGTGTCGCACCCGTGTGGGGGCTGCTGCGGTCGGCGCAGAGCGAGAACCCCAGCCGCATCGTCCTGGTGGACCTCGACCGGAGCGCGGCCGCCGCGACTGCCCTGCCCGGTGCGCTGGCAGGCGGCGAGCCTCAACTGGCCTTGCGCGGCAGCACCGTTCTCGTGCCTCGGCTGACACGTGCGCAGCGCCCTGTCGCCGCGGAACCGGTGCTGGACACCGACGGCACGGTTCTGGTGACCGGCGGCACCGGCACGTTGGGCACGCTGATCGTCCGGCATCTGGTACGGGAGCACGGTGTGCGGCGTCTGCTGCTCACCAGCCGTCGGGGTCCTGGCGCGCCGGGCGCCGCGGAGCTGGTCGCCGAGCTGGCCGAACTCGGCGCCCACGCGGATGTGGTGGCCTGCGACACGGGGGACCGGGAGTCTGTCGCGACGGTTCTGTCGGCGGTGCCGGCGGAGCACCCGTTGACCGGGGTGTTGCACGCGGCCGGGGTACTGGACGACAGTGTGGTCACCGCTCTGACCGACGCACGCGTGGCGTCCGTTCTGCGGCCCAAGGTCGACGGGGCCTGGCATCTGCACGAGCTGACCCGGGATCTGCCGGACCTGCGCGCGTTCGTGCTCTTCTCATCGGTGTCGGCGGTCATCGGCAATCCGGGGCAGGCCGGCTACTCGGCGGCGAACACCTTCCTCGACGCCCTCGCACGGCGGCGGGTCCAGGAAGGTCTTCCCGCGGTGAGCCTCGCCTGGGGGCTGTGGGACCAGTCGGCCGGCATGGCGGGCGGGCTGAGCGACGCCGACCGGGCACGCATGGCCAGGAACGGTGTGGCGCCGCTCTCCGTTCACGACGGCCTGGCCCTTCTGGACAGGGCATTTGATGCCGACAGTCCGGTGCTGGTGCCGACCCGGCTCGACCTTGCCGCACTGCGCGGGCGCGCGGCTGCGGGCGATCTTCCGCCGCTGTTCTCCTCGTTGGTGCACGGTGCCGCACTCCGGGTGGCCGCCCCGGCGGCGAGCGGGCCCGCCTCGGACCTCGCGGCACGTCTGGTCGGTCTGTCCGAGGAAACCCAACTGGCCGAGGTGCTCGATGTCGTACGGGGTACCACGGCATCGGTGCTGGGCCACGTCACCGCGGACGGACTCGATGGCGCGCGGGCGTTCAAGGAACTCGGCTTCGACTCACTGATGTCGGTCGACCTGCGAAACCGTCTGAACCAGGTCACCGGTCTGCGTCTGCCCACGACGCTCGTCTTCGACCACCCGACCCCGGACGCGGTGGCAGCGCTCGTGAGGTCGACGGTCGCCGGGGACCTGCCGACCGGTGATGTGCCGGCAGCGGTGCGAGCGGTGGGCTCCGACGATCCGATCGCGATCGTGGCGATGGCCTGCCGGTACCCGGGCGACGTCCGTACTCCGGAGGACCTGTGGCGGCTGGTCACGACTGGCACGGACGCCGTCTCCGGATTCCCCACCGACCGCGGCTGGGACATTGCCGAACTCTACGATCCCGACCCGGACCACACCGGCACCAGTTACAGCAGGCACGGCGGATTCCTGCACGACGCCGCCGATTTCGACCCGGACTTCTTCGGGATCAGCCCACGCGAAGCACTCACCATCGACCCCCAGCAACGACTGCTGCTCCAGACCGCATGGGAGGCGTTCGAACGCGCCGGCTTGCGCCCCGCGAAACTCCAGGGCAGTCGCACGGGCGTCTTCACCGGCGTCATGTACGACGACTACGGTGCGCGGCTGCGTCCCGCGCCGGATGGGTTCGAGGGGTACATCGGCAACGGCAGCATGCCGAGCGTGGCCTCAGGCCGGGTGTCCTACACCTTCGGTCTCGAAGGTCCCGCGGTCTCCGTCGACACCGCCTGCTCGTCGTCGCTCGTCGCCCTGCACCTCGCCTCCCAGGCACTCCGCTCAGGTGAATGCGACCTCGCCCTCGCCGGCGGAGTCACCGTCATGGCGACGCCCAACACCTTCATCGAGTTCAGTCGGCAGCGGGGGCTGGCCCCCGACGGCCGATGCAAACCCTTCGCAGCAGCAGCCGACGGCACCGGCTGGGGCGAAGGCGCCGGACTCCTCCTCCTGGAACGACTCTCCGACGCCCGCCGCAACGGCCACCCGATACTCGCCCTCATTCGAGGCTCCGCCGTCAACCAGGACGGCGCCTCCAACGGCCTCACCGCACCCAACGGCCCCTCCCAACAACGCGTCATACGCCAAGCACTCGCCAACGCCCACCTCCAACCCACCGACATCGACGCCGTCGAAGCCCACGGCACCGGCACAAAACTCGGCGACCCCATCGAAGCCCAAGCCCTCATCGCCACCTACGGCCACAACCGCGAACGCCCACTCCACCTCGGCTCCATCAAATCCAACATCGGCCACACCCAAGCCGCCGCAGGCGTCGCCGGCATCATCAAAATGATCCAGGCCATGCACCACGGCGAACTCCCCCGCACCCTCCACATCGACCAACCCACCCCCCACGTCGACTGGGACGAAGGCAACATCACCCTGCTCACGGACCACACGCCATGGCCCGAAGCCGACCGGCCCCGCCGCGCCGCCGTCTCCTCCTTCGGCATCAGCGGCACCAACGCCCACGTCATCCTCGAACACCTTCCGGAATCAAGGACCGTGTCCTCGCCCGCCCCCACTCCCCCGGTCCTGGCCTGGCCGCTCTCCGGCAGGACTGAGGAGGCCGTCCGTGAACTGGCCTCCCAACTGCATTCGTTCACGCCGGGTTCGTCACTGGTGGACGTCGGCCACACGCTCGCTACCGCACGGACCGTGTTCGAGCGGCGCGCCGTGGTCGTCGGCAAAGACGAGGAGGAACTGCGGTCCGCGCTGAGCGCACTCTCCGCAGGAACCTCAGCACCGGGCCTTGTCGAAGGGGCTGCGGCCGGGGCACCAAAACTGGCGTTCTTGTTCTCGGGTCAGGGGTCGCAGCGAGCCGGGATGGGACGAGAGCTGTACGACACCTACCCCGTCTTCGCGGAGGCGTTGGACGAGGTGTGCGCCCTGCTCGACCCCCACCTCGAAGACCCGCACCTCGAAAACCCGCACCTCGAAGACCCGCACGTCGAACTGTCCCTGCGGGACGTCATGTTCGGACAGGACGCCGACCTGCTCGGGCGGACCCTCTACACACAGACAGCCCTGTTCGCCTTCCACACCGCACTGTTCAAGCTCCTGGACAGCCTCGGTGTGCGGCCCGACTTCCTCGCCGGACACTCCATCGGCGAGATCTCCGCCGCCCACGCCGCAGGCATCCTCTCCCTCCACGACGCCACCAAACTCGTCGCCGCACGCGCACAGCTCATGCAACAACTGGCCCCCGGCGGCGCCATGATCGCCATCGAAGCCACCGAAGAAGAACTCCTCCCAGCACTCGCAGAGTTCAGCGACCAGATAGCCATCGCAGCCGTCAACAGCCCGACCTCCATCGTCCTGTCCGGCGACGAAGGACCCGTCAACGAACTCGCCGCGCTATGGGAGCAGCAGGGACGGCGGACCCGACGCCTGGACGTCAGCCATGCCTTCCACTCCCCCCACATGGACCCCATCCTCGAACAGTTCCACAACACCGCAGCAGAACTCACCTACAACCCACCCACCATCCCCCTCGCCTCCAACCTCACCGGCACCCTCGTCAACCCCCAAGAAATCGACGCCGACTACTGGACCCGCCACATCCGCAACACCGTCCGCTTCCACCACAGCATCCAGACACTCGACCAAGCCGGAACCACCACCTACCTCGAACTCGCACCCGAGAGCGTCCTAGCCGCGCCCGCCCAGCAGTCGCTCCCGGAGGACGCCGCTCCGGTCGTTCCGACGCTGCGGCGCGACCGGCCCGAGCCCCTGTCGCTGATCACCTCGCTCGCGCAGTTGTACGTCGCAGGCGCGGAGGTGGACTGGGCCGCGCTGCATCCGGGCGGCCGGTTCACGGACGTACCGACGTATGCGTTCACCAACCGCAGGTTCTGGCTGGCGCCGCGAGCGGCGACAGGCGGGGTGCTGACGGCGGGGCTGGACACGGCGGACCATCCGCTGCTGGGTGCGGCGGTGGAGTCGCCGACGGGATCGGGTCTGCTGATGACCGGCCGGCTGTCTCTGGCGACGCATCCCTGGCTGGCCGATCACGCGGTGGCCGGTACGGTGCTGGTGCCCGCGGCCGCGCTGGTGGACACCGCGCTGCACGCGGCCCGCCGGGTCGGGCTGTCCGGGGTCGCCGAACTGACCATGGAGAACCCGCTGGTGCTCACCGCGGAGGGTGCCGTACGGCTACATGTGGTCGTGGCCGACGGCGAGGGCGACCGGACCGTGGAGATCCACGCGCGGGCGGCGGAGGACGCGCCGTGGGTACGGCACGCGACGGGGCTGCTGACAGACGCAGTACCGGCGGCCGCTCCCGGTCCGCAGGTGTGGCCACCGGAGAACGCCACGCCCGTCGACGTGGCCGAACTGTCCGAACGGCTGGCCGACGACGGCTACCACTACGCGGGTGTCTTCGCCGGGCTGCGTGCGCTGTGGCGAGCGGACGACGACCTGTTCGCCGAGGTGGCACTCCCCGATGACGTCGACCTCGCGGGACACGTCCTGCACCCCGCGCTGCTGGATGCCGCCATCCGGCCGCTGACCGTCTTCAACCGGCCGGGCGAGATCCGGCTGCCGTTCTCGTGGACGCGGATCGGCGTCTCCGCCACCGAGGTGCGGCAGGCGCGGGTACGGATCACACGGACCGGAGAGGACTCCTTCCGGGTGGCCGTCACCGATCAGGCGGGGCTGCCGGTAGCAGCCGTCGAAGGCCTGGCCGTCCGGACACTTCCGGCAGGGGCGTTGTCCGGTGTCCGGCGCGGCCCCCTCCACCACCTGGAGTGGGTGGCCGTCGATCCCGGCGGGCCGGCCTCCGAGGTGGCAGGGGGCGCGACGGACGAACTGCTGCTGTGCGAGGGCGATCCTGCCGCTTCGCCCGCCGACTCCGCGCGGGTCCTCGTCCACCGGGTGCTGGCTGAGGTACAGAGCCTGCTTGCCTCGGACGGGGGCGAGGGGCGGCGGCTGATCGTCGTCACGCACGGCGCGGTGGACTCCACTTCCGCCGATCCGGCGGCGGCCGCCGTGTGGGGTCTCGTGCGGTCGGTCCAGGCCGAGCACCCCGGACGGCTCGTACTGCTGGACCTCGACGACTCCACGTTCGCGAGCCTCGCGGAGGGCTTGTCGAGCCCCGTGGGCGTGGTCGCCTCCGAGGCGGTCGCCACCGGGGACGTGGCTCGGGCTCTGGCCGCAGGTGAGCCGCAGCTCTCCGTACGGGCCGGGGTCGTGCGCGTGCCGCGGCTGGCGGCGTTCCGTGGCGGCGGCGAACCCCCTGTGGCCTTCGCACCCGGCGGGACCCTGCTCATCACGGGCGGCACGGGTGCGTTGGGAGGTCTGCTGGCCCGGCACTTGGTCGCTACACACGGGGTACGGCATCTGCTGCTGGTGAGCCGACGCGGCCGGGCGGCCGACGGCGCGCTCGAGCTGGAAGCGGAGCTGACGGCGCACGGGGCCGAGGTCACCGTGGCGGCATGCGACACCACCGACCGTGCCGCGGTGGCGGCGCTGATCGACGGGGTGCCGTCGGAGCACCCGCTGACATCGGTCGTCCATGCGGCCGGTGTCCTGGACGACGGTGTGATCACCTCGTTGACACCGGAACGGTTCGACGCGGTCCTGCGCCCGAAGGCAGAGGCGGCGTGGCATCTGCACGAACTGACGAGGGAGTTGGGGCTTGCGTCATTCGTCCTGTTCTCGTCGATCGCCGGCACTGTCGGCACGCCGGGGCAGGCGAACTACGCGGCTGCCAACGCCTTTCTCGACGCCCTCGCACAGCGGCGACGGGCGGAGGGGCTGCCCGCCCTGTCCCTGGGCTGGGGGCTGTGGGAGCAGGACGGTGCCATGGCCGAGGGTCTCGGCGGGGCCGACTTGGCCCGCCTCGCCCGCGGCGGCATCGCGGCGCTCGCGCCGGACGAGGGCCTCGCCCTCTTCGACACCGCGCTGACCGCGGAACCCGCCGTATTGGTGCCCGCGCGCTTCGACCTCTCAGCGCTTCGCACCCAGGCAGCACGCGGAGATCTGCCGGAGATCTTCCGCAGCCTGGTACGGGCGACCACGCATCCGACCGCGACAGCAGGCGGCGATGCCTCAGCCCTCAAGGCCCGGCTCGCCGGGCTGGCTCCCGAGCAGCAGGCCGAGCTGTTGCTGGACCTGGTCCGCTCCGCCGTCGCGACCGTCCTGGCGCATGGGTCCGGGCGGACCATCGACCCACATCGCGCGTTCAACGAGATCGGCTTCGACTCGCTGACCGCCGTCGAGCTGCGCAACCGGCTCAACGCCGCGACCGGCTTGCGGCTGCCCTCGACGCTCGTCTTCGACCATCCGACCCCCGACACGCTGGCCCGCCTGTTGCTCACCGAACTGGTGGAGCGCACGAGCGACACCGGCGCTCCGGCCGCTCCCGCTCCGGCCTCCGCCGTCGACGACGAACCGATCGCCATCGTGTCGATGGCGTGCCGCTATCCGGGTGGCGTGGAGAGCCCCGAACAGCTGTGGGACCTTGTCGCGCAGGGCCGGGACGCGGTCTCCGGATTCCCGACCTCCCGCGGTTGGGACCTGGACCGCCTCTACGATCCCGACCCGGACAGCGCCGGGACCAGTTACAGCAGGCACGGCGGCTTCCTGCACAAGGCCGCCGAGTTCGACCCCTCGTTCTTCGGCATGTCCCCGCGCGAGGCCCTCTCGACCGATCCGCAGCAGCGGCTCCTGCTTCAGACGGCGTGGGAGGCGTTCGAACGCGCCGGCATCACTCCGGCATCCCTGCGCGGCACGGACACCGGCGTCTTCACCGGCGTCATGTACGACGACTACGGTTCACGCCATGTGAAGGCCCCGGACGGGTTCGAGGGCTACCTCGTCACCGGCAGCGCGGGCAGTGTGGCCTCGGGCCGGGTCGCGTACACCTTCGGTCTCGAGGGCCCGGCCGTCACGGTCGACACCGCCTGCTCGTCATCACTGGTCGCGGTCCATCTGGCCTCACAGTCACTCCGCAGCGGCGAATGCGACCTCGCCCTGGCCGGCGGAGTCACCGTCATGGCGACGCCAGCCACCTTCATCGAGTTCAGTCGGCAGCGGGGGCTGGCTCCCGACGGCCGATGCAAACCCTTCGCAGCAGCAGCCGACGGCACCGGCTGGGGCGAAGGCGCCGGACTCCTCCTCCTGGAACGACTCTCCGACGCCCGCCGCAACGGCCACCCGATACTCGCCATCGTCCGAGGCTCCGCCGTGAACCAGGACGGCGCCTCCAACGGCCTCACCGCACCCAACGGCCCCTCCCAACAACGCGTCATACGCCAAGCACTCGCCAACGCCCACCTCCAACCCACCGACATCGACGCCGTCGAAGCCCACGGCACCGGCACAAAACTCGGCGACCCCATCGAAGCCCAAGCCCTGCTCACGACCTACGGCCACAACCGCGAACAACCCCTCTACCTCGGCTCCATCAAATCCAACATCGGCCACACCCAAGCCGCCGCAGGCGTCGCCGGCATCATCAAGGTGGTACACGCACTGCGTGAGGCGGTGCTGCCGAAGACCCTGCATGTGGACCAGCCCACCCCGCACGTCGACTGGGACGAGGGCAAGGTCGCCCTGCTGACGGAGCACACGCCGTGGCCCGAGGTGGACAGGCCCCGTCGCGCCGCCGTCTCCTCCTTCGGCATCAGCGGCACCAACGCCCACGTCATCCTGGAGGGCGTACCCGCACCCGAGCCGACGGCACCCAGCAGGACTCCCGCCGCGTTTCCAGTCGTACCACTGGCACTGTCCGCACCCGACGGCGAGGGGCTGCGGCGGCAGGCCGACCGCCTGCGGTCCGTGATCCGGGACGCGTCGGACCGGCAGTTGGCCGCGATCGCCCTCTCCCTGTCCACCACTCGTACGGCGTTCCCCCACCGTGCGGTCATCCTCGCCTCCGACGCGGCGCACGCCTATTCGGCCCTCGCCGCCCTGTCCGAGACGGATGCCGACGGAGAGGGGGTGGTGCGAGGTATAGCCGTGGACGCGCCCAGGGCGGCGTTCGTGTTCTCGGGTCAGGGGTCGCAGCGAGCCGGGATGGGACGAGAGCTGTACGACACCTACCCCGTCTTCGCGGAGGCGTTGGACGAGGTGTGCGCCCTGCTCGACCCCCACCTCGAACTACCCCTGCGGGACGTCATGTTCGGACAGGACGCCGACCTCCTCGGGCAGACCCTCTACACGCAGACAGCCCTGTTCGCCTTCCACACCGCACTGTTCAGGCTCCTGGACAGCCTCGGCGTACGGCCTGGCTTCCTGGCCGGGCACTCCATCGGCGAGATCTCCGCCGCCCACGCCGCAGGCGTCCTCTCCCTCCACGACGCCACCAAACTCGTCGCGGCCCGGGCACGGCTCATGCAGCAACTCCCACCCGGCGGCACCATGATCGCCATCGAAGCCACCGAGGAAGAACTCCTACCGGGACTCGCAGAGTTCAGCGACCGGATAGCCATCGCAGCCGTCAACAGCCCGACCTCCATCGTCCTGTCCGGCGACGAAGGACCCGTCAACGAACTCGCAGCACTATGGCAGGAACGGGGAAGGCGGACCCGACGCCTGGACGTCAGCCACGCCTTCCACTCCCCCCACATGAACCCCATCCTCGAACAGTTCCACAACACCGCACGCGAGCTGACCTACCATCCCCCCACCATCCCTCTCGCCTCCAACCTCACCGGCACCCTCATCAACCCCCAAGAAATCGACGCCGACTACTGGACCCGCCACATCCGCAACACCGTCCGCTTCCACCACAGCATCCAGACACTCGACACCTCAGGCGCCACCACCTACCTCGAACTCGCACCCACCACCACCCTCAGCTCGCTCATCCACCAGACCCTCGACAACCCCACCACCATCCCCACCCACCACGACCTCACCACCACACTCGCCCACCTCCACACCCACGGCACCCCCGTCGACTGGCACGCGATCCTGCCCGGAGCCACCCGCGTCGACCTCCCCACCTATCCCTTCCAGCGGGAGTCGTACTGGCTCGAGTCCGTGCCCGAGCCGGCGGACGCGGAGGGGCTGGGACTGGCCGAGGCCGAGCACCCGTTGCTCGGGGCCGCGGTGGAGCAGCCGGACGGGGACGGGCTGGTACTGACCGGCCGTCTCTCGGTCGACACGCATCCTTGGCTCGCCGAGCACACCGTTGCGGGTCGCCTACTCTTCCCCGGCGCGGGTTTCCTCGAGTTGGCCCTGCACGCTGCCGGCCAGGTGGGAAGCGACCGAGTCGAGGAACTGGCCGTCGAGCAACCGTTGCTCCTGCCAGAGCGGGGCGCTGTGCGGGTGCAGGTTGTGGTCGGTGCGTCGGACGCGGCGGGGTCGCGACCGGTGACCGTGTACGCCCGGGGCGCAGCGGACGAGGGCTGGACCCGGCATGCATCCGGCACGCTGGGGCAGAGCGCCCTCGCAGCGGGTCGCGGTTCGGCGTGGCCGCCGGAGGGGGCCGAACGCCTCGACGTCGACAATCTCTATGACCGGTTCGCCGACGCAGGGTACGGGTACGGTCCGGTCTTCCAGGGCGTCACCGCGGCTTGGCGGGAAGGGTCGACCGTCCACACCGAGGTCTCGCTCCCGACGGAGGCCCTGGTCGATGGGTACACGCTTCATCCGGCGCTGCTCGACGCGGCATTGCACGGCATCGGGCTGACCCGTGCTCTGGAGGGCGAGGTGCCGTTCGCGTGGCGGGGAGTCACCGTCTTCGCCTCGGGCGCGTCCGCCCTGCGGGTGTCGGTGACGCCCGCGGCGGACGGTGAGGTGGCCGTGAGCATCGCTGACGCCGAGGGGAATTCGGTGCTCGACGTGGACGGTCTCACGCTGCGCAAGGCGGCTGGCGGCATTGCTCCGAAACACTTGTACCGGCTGGAGTGGCAGCGCGCCGCGTCAACGGCCGAGCCGGTTCACTGGTTGTCCTGGGGCAGTGAACTTCCCGGCGCAGCAGGGTCCTTCACCGAACCGGCGGAGCTGACGGAGTCGGCCGTGGGTTCGGCCCCGTCGACGGTCGCTGTCGTTCCCGCCGCTCCCGGTGCGGACGTGCAGGAGGCCACGGAGCGTGCACTGTCGCTTGTTCAGGAGTTCCTGGCCGAGGAGGTGTTCTCGGCGTCACGGCTCGTGGTCGTGACCCGACGGGCCACCGCCGAGGAGGACGTGGACCTGGCCGGCGCCGCCGTGTGGGGCCTGATCCGCTCGGCGCAGTCGGAGCACCCGGACCGCCTGGTCCTGGTCGACCTGGACGCGGAGGGCAGCACACGAGACGCGATCCCGACCGTACTCGCCTCCGGTGAATCTCAAGCCGCCGTTCGAGACGGCGAGTTGATGGTGCCGCGACTCGTGCCGGTGACGGCGGTTCCGGAGCCGCGGCGGCTGCGGACGGACGGCACCGTCCTCATCACCGGCGGCACAGGAACCCTCGGCACCCTCCTCGCCCACCACCTCGTCACCCACCACGGCATCCGACACCTCCTCCTCGTCAGCCGCCACGGACCCCACGCACCCCAAGCCACCCACCTCCACCACCAACTCACCACCCTCGGCGCCCACCCCACCATCACCACCTGCGACACCACCGACCCCCACGCCCTCACCACCCTCCTCAACCAAATCCCCACCGAACACCCCCTCACCGCCGTCATCCACACCGCCGGCACCACCGACGACGGCATACTCACCGCACTCACCCCACAACGACTCACCACCGTCCTACGCCCAAAAACAGACACAGCCTGGAACCTCCACACCCTCACCCAACACATGAACCTGGACGCCTTCGTCCTCTACTCCTCACTCGCCGGAACCCTCGGCAACCCCGGCCAAGCCAACTACGCCGCCGCCAACACCTACCTCGACGCCCTCGCCCACCACCGCCACACCCAAGAACTCCCCGCCACCTCAATCGCCTGGGGACTCTGGGACCCCGAAGAAGGCATGGGCAGCGCGCTGAGCCAGGCGGACCGGGATCGAATAGGGCGCGGCGGGGTCGCACCGATCACCACCGCGGAGGGCCTCGCTCTGTTCGACGCCTCGCTCGGTCTGTCGGAGCCCGTGGTGATGCCGGCCCGCATCGACGTGACAGGTGAGCCGGCCTCTCCCGTCCTTCGGGGACTGGCGAGGCGATCCGCCAAGCGCGTCACGACGGGGCGGAGGAACGACACAGCTCTGTACGACCGCCTGGCCGCTGTCGCCGACGACGAGCGGACGCGTCTGCTCGCGGAGACGGTGCGGGAGCACGTGGCCGCGGTACTCGGGCATGCCCGTCCCGGCGACATCGCACCGGACCAGGCGTTCAAGGATCTGGGGTACGACTCACTGATGTCCGTGGAGCTGCGCAACCGTCTACAGCAGACCACGGAACTGCGGCTGCCGTCGACGCTCGTGTTCGACCACCCCACGGTGCTCCAGCTCGCCTCCCACCTCGAGGAGCTGTGGTTCGGCAGGGGCGTTGGGACCGCGGCCCCGCAGGCGGCCGGTACCCACACGACGGACGACCCGATCGTCGTGGTGGCGATGGCGTGCCGCTACCCCGGGGACGTCCGCACGCCCGAGGACCTGTGGCGGCTGGTGAGTTCGGGCACGGACGCAGTCTCCGCCTTCCCGGACGACCGCGGCTGGAACGTGGCGGGCATCCACGACCCGGACCCGAGTCGCCCGCACACCACGTACACGCGTCACGGTGGATTCCTGCACGACGCCGCCGACTTCGACCCGGACTTCTTCGGGATCAGCCCGCGGGAGGCCCTCGCGATCGATCCTCAGCAGCGGCTGCTGCTGGAGACCGCGTGGGAGACGTTCGAACGCGCCGGCATCGATCCGGCATCCGTGCGTGGCGCGAACTCCGGAGTGTTCACGGGCGTCATGTACAACGACTACGCAAGCCGTCTGACGCGGCGCCCCGACGAACTCGACGGTTACGTCGGCACGGGCAGCGCGGGCAGTGTGGCGTCGGGCCGGGTGTCCTACACCTTCGGTCTCGAGGGCCCGGCCGTCACGGTCGACACCGCCTGCTCGTCATCACTGGTCGCGGTCCATCTGGCCTCGCAGTCACTCCGCAGCGGCGAATGCGACCTCGCCCTCGCCGGCGGAGTCACCGTCATGGCGACGCCCAACACCTTCATCGAGTTCAGTCGGCAGCGGGGGCTGGCCCCCGACGGCCGATGCAAACCCTTCGCGGCAGCAGCCGACGGCACCGGCTGGGGCGAAGGCGCCGGACTCCTTCTCCTGGAACGACTCTCCGACGCCCGCCGCAACGGCCACCCGATACTCGCCATCGTCCGAGGCTCCGCCGTCAACCAGGACGGCGCCTCCAACGGCCTCACCGCACCCAACGGCCCCTCCCAACAACGCGTCATACGCCAAGCACTCGCCAACGCCCACCTCCAACCCACCGACATCGACGCCGTCGAAGCCCACGGCACCGGCACAAAACTCGGCGACCCCATCGAAGCCCAAGCCCTCATCGCCACCTACGGCCACAACCGCGAACGCCCACTCCACCTCGGCTCCATCAAATCCAACATCGGCCACACCCAAGCCGCCGCAGGCGTCGCCGGCATCATCAAAATGATCCAGGCCATGCACCACGGCGAACTCCCCAAGTCACTCCACATCGACCGTCCCAGCGACGAGGTCGACTGGGACGAAGGCAACATCGCCCTGCTCACGCACCACACGCCATGGCCCGAAGCCGACCGGCCCCGCCGCGCCGCCGTCTCCTCCTTCGGCATCAGCGGCACCAACGCCCACGTCATCCTCGAACAGCCCCCCGCCCCGACAGCTGCCAAGAAGGCGACGGACCGACGGCATCCGGCACCATGGGTCCTCTCAGGGAAGACAGACGAAGCGCTGGTCGCCCAGGCCGACAGCCTGCGTTCGTACCTCGTGGAACGTCCCGGACTCGCGCCCGCGGACATCTCGCACGCCCTGGCCACGACACGCACCGCGTTCGACCACCGCGCGGTCCTCCTCGGCGACACGGAGGACGACCTCATGGGAGCTCTCTCCGCCCTGGCCGACCGGCAGAACTCGGCCTTCGTTCTCCGCGGTACGACGACGGGTGCGGCGCGCGTCGCCTTCCTGTTCTCGGGTCAGGGGTCGCAGCGAGCCGGGATGGGACGAGAGCTGTACGACACCTACCCCGTCTTCGCGGAGGCGTTGGACGAGGTCTGCGCCCTGCTCGACCCCCACCTCGAAGACCCGCACCTCGAAGACCCGCACCTCGAACTGTCCCTGCGGGACGTCATGTTCGGACAGGACGCCGACCTCCTCGGGCGGACCCTCTACACACAGACAGCCCTGTTCGCCTTCCACACCGCACTGTTCAGGCTCCTGGACAGCCTCGGTGTGCGGCCCGGCTTCCTGGCCGGGCACTCCATCGGCGAAATCTCCGCCGCCCACGCCGCAGGCATCCTCTCCCTCCACGACGCCACCAAACTCGTCGCCGCCCGCGCACGGCTCATGCAACAACTGGCCCCCGGCGGCGCCATGGTCGCCATCGAAGCCACCGAAGAAGAACTCCTCCCAGCACTCGCAGAGTTCAGCGACCGGGTCGCGATCGCAGCCGTCAACAGCCCGACCTCCATCGTCCTGTCCGGCGACGCAGAACCCGTCAACGAACTCGCCGCACTATGGGAGCAGCAGGGACGGCGGACCCGACGCCTGGACGTCAGCCACGCCTTCCACTCCCCCCACATGAACCCCATCCTCGAACAGTTCCGCTCCACCGCAGCAGAGCTCACCTACAACCCACCCACCATCCCCCTCGCCTCCAACCTCACCGGCGCCCTCGTCAACCCCCAAGAAATCGACGCCGACTACTGGACCCGCCACATCCGCAACACCGTCCGCTTCCACCACAGCATCCAGACACTCGACACCTCAGGCGCCACCACCTACCTCGAACTCGCACCCACCACCACCCTCAGCTCGCTCATCCACCAGACCCTCGACAACCCCACCACCATCCCCACCCACCACGACCTCACCACCACACTCGCCCACCTCCACACCCACGGCACCCCCGTCGACTGGACAGGTCTCCTCCCGGAGGAGGCCACCTCCGTCGATCTGCCCACGTACGCGTTTCAACGTCGGCGGTACTGGCTGGACGCCCCTTCAGCCGATCGGCCGGAGAGCGAGCGCAATGGCCATCCGCTGCTGGACGGTGTCGTGGAACTCGCGTCCCCTGGCGGGCTCTTGTACGCCGGTCGACTGTCGGTCACCTCTCATCCGTGGCTTGCCGACCATGTCGTGCTGGGGTCGGTGACAGTCCCGGGAAGCGCCCTCGTGGACATGGTGGTGCAGGCCGGCGGTGTGCTGGAGGAGCTGTCGCTCGACACCCCGCTCGTGATTCCTGACGGCCGGGCGGTCGACGTCCAGCTGGCGGTCGAAGCAGCCGACGACACGGGGCGGCGCGCGGTGGCGGTGCACGCGCGGGTGGCCGGTGGCGGTGAGCCGTGGGTACGCCACGCGCGCGGACTGCTCGGCCCGGCCCCAGTGACCGGGGTCGACCGGCCGAGTCCGGCCGAGTGGCGCCCGGCGGACGGTACGCCGGTGGATGTCGCCACGCTGTACGACGAGTTGTCGGACCGCGGTCTGGCCTACGGGCCGGCGTTCCGGGCCTTGCGCGGGGCGTGGCGGCACGGCGACGAGGTCTTTGCCGATGTGGCGCTGCCCGAGGGGCTGGACGCCGCCGGACACACTCTGCATCCGGTGCTTCTGGATGCAGCCCTGCATGCGATCGCGGCGGACGACGACGGGGGGCGCGGTCAGGTGCCGTTCGTGTGGGAGGGGGTATGGCTGACGGACGGCCGGGCGGCCGTGCAGTCGGCGCTCGTGCGGATCGCGCGAAGCGGGCCGGGGCGGTGGGAGATGGACTTCGCCGACGAGGAGGGCAGGCTCGTCGCAGCCGTGCGGGGGCTGGCCGTCCGGCCGTTGTCCGCGGTGGCGCCCGATGCACTGTTCGCACTGGACTGGGTACCGGCGCCTGTCACCCTGGCGGAGGGTACGGCTGCGGCGCCCTGGGAACTGTTCGGCGACGGGGGCGGTGTGCCGGCGCTGTCGGGGGCGCGGCGGGCGGCGGAACTGCCCATGGCTGCCGATGGGCCGGTGGTGGTGTTCGCCTGCATCGGGGCGGATCCGGTGGGCGGTGATGGGCTGCCCGGTGACACTCCGGGCCGGGCTCACTCGCTGACCGCCGAGGCGCTGGAGCTGCTCGGTGGGTGGCGGTCCGCGGAACGTTCTCGCGAGGCGCGGCTGGTCGTGGTGACCGGTGGCGTGGCCGGGGAGGCTCCGGATCCTGCGGTGGCCGCGGTGTGGGGGCTGCTACGGTCCGCGCAGGCCGAGGAGCCGGGATGCGTGACGCTGCTGGATCTGGACGCGGGCGCGGAGACTGACGCGGTCGTAGCGGCGCTGGCCACCGGGGAACCGCAGGTGGCGGTGCGGGACGGCCGGGTACTGGTCCCTCGATTGCTGCCGGAGCGGCCGGACGGCGATCCCGAGGGCGGGGTGTTCACCGCGGCGGGCACGGTGCTGGTGACCGGTGCCACGGGCGCGCTGGGTGCGGTCGTGGCCCGGCATCTCGTGGCGGAGCACGGTGTGCGCAGGCTGCTGCTGACCGGGCGGAGGGCGGTGGACCCCGAGTTGGTGGCGGAGCTGACCGCAGCGGGTGCCGAGGTGTCCACGCGGTCGTGCGATCTCGCCGACCGGGCGGCGGTCGAGGAGTTGCTGGCGGCGGTGCCGTCCACGCATCCGCTGACCGCCGTGGTCCACGCCGCGGGCGTGCGGGACGACGGGCTGGTGGGGTCGCTGACCGCGGAGCGGCTGGCCGGGGTGTTGCGGCCGAAAGCGGACGCGGCATGGCATCTGCACGAGCTGGTCGGACCGGAGTGCTCGCTGGTGCTGTTCTCCTCGCTGGCGGGTGTGGTGGGTACGGCGGGCCAGGCGGCGTATGCGGCAGGCAACGCCTTCCTGGACGCGTTGGCCTGGTCCCGGCGTGCAGCGGGGCTGCCCGCGGTGAGCCTGGCGTGGGGTCCGTGGGCGCAGACGGGCATGGCCGGGACACTCGGTGAGGCGGACGTGGCGCGGCTGGCCCGTACCGGTGTCGTGGCGGTCTCCCCTGCGGAAGGGCTGGCCCTGCTGGATGCCGTGCTGGGGGCGCGGGTCGCGCCCGCGGTGGCGCCGGTCCGGTGGGATCGGTCGGTCCTGGCCGAGCGGTCGGCCGACGGCGGGCTCGCTCCGGTGCTGAGCGGCCTGGTGCGGTCGGCGCCGCGGGCCTCGGAGCCGGCGGGCGACGGCGGACTGCGGCGTTCGTTGCGCGGCCTGGCTCCCGAGGCACAGCGGGCGGCCCTGTTGGAGCTGGTGCGGACGACTGCCGCGCAGGTGCTGGGCCATGGCTCCGCGACTGTGGTCGCCGCCGAGCGCGGCTTCACCGATCTGGGCGTCGACTCCCTGATGGCGGTCGAGCTGCGCAACCGGCTCAATGGCGCTGTCGGCGTGCTGTTGCCGAGCACGGCTGTCTTCGACCATCCGACGCCGGCCAGGCTGGCCGAGCAGCTGGCTCAGGAACTCGGCAAGGACGAGGAGTCACCGCAGGAAGCGTCGCTGCTGGCCGAACTTGAGCGGTTGGAGGCGGTGTTCACCCGGGCGCGGGACTCCGGAGTCTCGGCCGGCATGCGCGGCCGTATGGCGGCGCGCCTGGGCCGGCTTCTGGCGGCCGTGAACCCGGACGGTGACCTGACGGACCCGTACGCCGAAGCGGACTCCGGGGCGCAGGAGACAGCGTTGCTCTCGCGGATGGACGAGGCGTCGGACGAGGACATCTTCGCCTTCATCGACCAGGAGCTCAACTCCGAATGACGCGCGATACGGCCCGGTACGTCCAGGTCGCACCACCCCTGGCCCGGGCGGGCCGTGCCGAGGTCGAAAGCGCGCCCCAAGAGCGACTTTAGCCCGGTCTTCCAAGATGGCTGTGCCTGCACCTTCGGCACGGACCGATCAGGGCGGACGTGCGAGGACAGCATCGTCCGCCACAACCCAGAGAAGAGGGATCATGGCAGTTCAGACGAAGGATCTCATCGTCATCGGCCCGCTGACGGAGGTCACGCAGGAGCTGAAGATGGTCAACAGCGTCGACCAGGACGCGGTCGAGGGCGGCGACTACAACAGCGTGAAGATCGGCGACTTCGGCACGTACTTCGACCACCTGATCGATGCCGACGGGCAGAAGGTCGGCGAGGTGCTGGGCCGGGCCGAGGCGGTCTACCAGCGTGAGTCGGACGGGCACTTCTTCAGCTGGTACCGGGAGGAGATCACCCTGCCCGACGGCACCGCGCTGTACGAGGGGCCGCTGGACACGACGCAGGCGATCCAGGGCGGCATCACCCGCGCTCCGATCATCGGCACGGGCGGTGCCTACAAGGGGCTGTTGGGGCTGCGCGAGGTGCGGGTGGCCAACGCCAAACTGCTCACCGACGTGAAGTTCGTCTTCTTCCCTGGCTACGAGGCCTGACCGACCGGACGGACAAGGAGGCGACAGGGACGTGGACACGCATCTGCTGGGTGTGGGGACTGCACTGCCCGGGCCCCCGCTGGACAACGCCGTGCTCGCTCGGCTGTTCCAAGTGGGCGAGGCATGGGAGCAGTGGGTCGAGGCGTTCATCGGCACCGCAACGCGGCATCTGTCGGTGAACCTCGAGACGGGGGAGGTCGACCAGTGGCTGGCCGACCTCGGGGCGACGGCCGGGGCGCGGGCCCTGGCCTCGGCCGGGGTCGAGCCGGGCGACGTCGACCTGGTCGTGATGGGCACCTCCTCGCCCGACCAGCTGATGCCGGCCACCGTCAATGTGATCGCCGACCGGCTGGGCATCGACGGCGTGCCCAGCTTCCAGCTCCAGTCAGGCTGCTCGGGCGCCCTTCAGGCGCTCGACGTGGCCCGGCAGTTGCTGCTCGCGGGCCGGCACGAGACGGCGCTGGTGCTGGGCGGAGATGTGTGCGCCAAGCACTACGACCTGTCGGTCGACCCGCGAACGCTCGACCCTGCCGAACTGGTCAATGCCGTGATGTTCGGCGACGGGGCGGGCGCGGTCGTACTCGGCCGTACCCCGGGCGCGGACTCCGTGGTTCTGCGCGAGGTCCGGGTCCGGCTGGCCGGCCGCGGCCGCCCCTCGGGGCACATGGTGGACTGGTTCGGCGTGGCCGACCGCCACCGGCTGCGGACCGGGACGACCGAGGACTACAAGGCCATCGAGGAGCTCGTACCGGTGCTGGCCGTGGACGTCCTGGGGGAACTCCTGGACGACTTGGGGTGGAAGCGCGACGACCTGGACTATCTGCTCCCTCCGCAGTTGTCGGGGCGGATGACGGCACGGATCGTCGAGGCCATGGACGCACCCGGGGCAGCCGAGATCAGTGTCGTCCGCGACATCGGAAACACGGGCAACGCCCTGCCGTTCTTCCAACTCGAGCGACTGCTACCGCGTATGACATCACGTCAGCGTGCGGTGGCGGTCGCTGTGGAGTCCAGCAAGTGGATCAAGTCCGGTTTTGCGCTGGAGAAGTTGTCTTGAGCCGCTGAACAATCGATCGCAGAAGGACAATCCCTGATGAGCGAGTTGAATCGCATCCGGTATTCGGTGCTCGACATAGCGCCTGTGATGTCCGGCTCCACCAGTGCGCAGGCCCTGCGCAACACTCTCGACCTGGCCCGGCGCGCGGAGGAGTTCGGATTTCACCGCTACTGGCTCGCCGAGCACCACAACACCGGGAGCATCGCCAGCTCCTCCCCAGCTGTTCTCGCGGGGCAGGTCGCCGCGTCCACCGCGTCGATCAGGGTGGGCTCGGGCGGAGTGATGCTGCCGAACCACCAGCCGCTGGTGGTGGCGGAGCAGTTCGGGACGCTGGCGGCACTCCATCCGGGCCGGATCGACCTCGGCCTGGGCCGGGCACCCGGCGGCGACCCGTTGACAGCGCAAGCGCTGCGCCGTGATCCGCTGAACGGCGTGGATTTCCCCGAGCAGGTGCGGGAGATCCTCGGCTACGCCACCGGGGAGAACCCCATCACCGCGAACCCGGTGCCGGACGAGTGGCCGCCGGTGTGGATCCTCGGCTCGGGCGGCGGGGGTCCGCGGACCGCCGGCGAGCTGGGTCTGCCGTTCGCGTCGGCGCACCACTTCACTCCGCAGAACACCGTGCCCGGTCTCCAGCTGTACCGCAGGTCGTTCCGGCCGTCGCGGTGGCTCCAGGAGGCATACGCCGTCGTGGCGGCCGTGGTGGTCCTGGCGGACACCGACGCCGAGGCGCAGCGGCTGGCCGCATCCCTGGAGATCGCGCATCTGAAGATGCTGCGGGGCAAGCTCGGCCCGTACGTCAGCCCGGAGGAGGCGGACCGGGAGCCCTTCACCGCTGCGGAGCGCCAGATGGCGAAGGACTCGTTCGTGCCGCAGTTCGTCGGCGGTCCGGAGACCGTCCAGCGGTCGCTGGGGGCACTGGTGCGGGCCTCCGGTGCCGACGAGATCATGGCCCTGACGATCGTGCACGACCACGCGGCGCGGGTGCGTTCGTACGAGCTGCTGGCGCAGGTGTGCGAGTCGCTGCCGCTCTCCCCGGAGTCGGCGGTGGCCGGGGCGGAGTAGCGGACGGCGCGCGCGGGTACGCCGAGGGCGGTGCCGTGGCCGGGGTTGTTCTCCGGTCGTGGCACCGCCCTTCGTGCTGGGGCCGCTCAACCGGCCAGCCCCTCCTCGGGGTTGGGGAGCGCGGCGAGCAGTTCACGTGTGTAGGGGTGCTCCGGCGCGGTGTACACGCGCTCCACGGGACCGTGTTCGACGACCTCGCCGTCACGCATGACGAGGACCCTGTCGCTGACATGGTGGACGACGCCGAGGTCGTGCGAGATGAACAGGCAGGCCAGGCCCATCCGTTCGCGGAGGTCGGTGAGGAGGTCGAGGATCTGTGCCTGGATGGAGACGTCGAGGGCGGAGACCGGCTCGTCGCAGATCAGTACGTCGGGTTGTGGTGCGAGGGCGCGGGCGATGGCCACCCGCTGGCGCTGGCCTCCGGAAAGCTGTGCGGGCCGGCGCCGGAGCAGGCCGGCGTCCAGCCCGACCATGTCGAGAAGTTCGGTGATGCGGTCCCGTCTGCGGCGCGCGGACCACCGGCCGGGGGCGCCCAACGCCTCGCCTACGACGCGTTCGACGGTGTAGCGGGGGTCGAATGCGCTGAGCGGGTCCTGGGGGACGAATTGCAGACGGTGGCGGTCCCGGCGGCGTGCGGACTCCCGTACTCCCGACCAAGGGCGGCCCTGGAGCCTGACCGTGCCGTGGTCCGGTCGCAGCAGGCCGAGGACGATCTGCGCGACGGTGCTCTTGCCGGAGCCCGACTCGCCGACCAGTCCCACGGTCTCCGCCCTGTTGAGGGTGAAGGACACCGAGCGGACGGCGGCGCGGAGTTCGCGGTCGGGGCCGCGGAACGACTTGCCGACTCCGTCGATCTCCAGCAGGACCTCACCGGGGGCGTTGGTGCGTCCGGTGTCCGTCCGGACGCGGGGCCGCCACTCCTGGTCCGTACGCAGACAGCGCGCCCGGTGGCCGCCGCCGACGGTGACGGGCGGCGGGTCCTCGGTCCGGCAGCGGTCGATCGCGAGCGAGCACCGGACGGCGTAGGAGCATCCGGGCCCGTCCTCGCCGGGTGCCTCGGGGCGGGCGGCCGCGAGGCGGGTGCCGCGGGTGTGGGCGGCGGGGACGGCCGCGAGCAGTTCCCGGGTGTACGGGTGCCGGGGCGCGCCCAGGACCTGCGCCGCTGGTCCCTCCTCGATGATCCGCCCGGCGTACATCACGGCGATGCGATCCGCCAGCCGCGCCACGACGGCGAGGTCGTGGCTGATCAGGAGGATGCCGGTGCCCTTGCGTTTCAGGTCGCCGAGCAGGTCGAGGATGTGCGCCTGCACGGTGACGTCGAGGGCGGTCGTCGGTTCGTCGGCGATGAGCAGTCCGGGTTCGGCGGCCAGGGCGGAGGCGATCAGGGCGCGCTGGCGCAGCCCGCCGGACAGCTGGAAGGGGTACTGGCGGGCGCGGATGTCGGGTTCGGGCACATGCACGTCGTCCAGCAGGGCGCGGACACGGGCGGCTGAGGTCTCCAGGCCGTGGCTGCGCAGGGGTTCGGTGATCTCGGCGCCGACCCGGCGCAGCGGGTCGAGGGAGGTGAGGGCGTCCTGGACGACGAGGCCGATGCGCCGGCCGCGGATCCGCCGCCAGTCGGCGGGGCGGAAGCCGGCCGCGTCCTCGCCCGCGACGGTGAAGGAGCCGGCGCGGACGTCGGCGCCGGGACCGGCGAGTCCGACCAGGGCGCGCGCGGTGACACTCTTCCCGGATCCGGACTCGCCGACGATGGCCAGGCATTCGTCGGCCGCCACCCGCAGGTCCACCCCCCGGACCGCCTCGACGGAGCCTGCCGGGCCGCGGAAGGCGACTGTCAGCCCGGTCACGGTGAGCAGGTCGTCGCGGGGGGCGGCCGACTGTCGGACGCCGCCGGGCGGCCGTTCCCCCACGGTGACGTCACGGTCGCGCATGTCGGTCCCTTCCGGCCAGGCGGCGCTGAAGATCGCGGCCGACCACGTTGACCGCGACGACGGTCGCGGTGACGGCGAGTCCGGGGAAGACGGCGACCGCCCAGGACACGCCGAGGAACTGTTGTCCCTGGGCGAGCATGGCTCCCCACTCGGCGGTGGGGGCGGCCGGTCCCAGACCGAGGAAACTGAGGGAGGCGCCCGCGATGATCGACACACCGACGTTGATGGTGGCGAGGACGAGCAGCGGTGGCAGCGCGTTGGGCAGCAGGTGCCGGAGGTAGGCGTCCAGCCGTCCCCGTCCGAAGGTGACGGTGGTACGGACATAGTCGGCGTCGCGGATCGCCAGTGCCTGGCCGCGTACCAGCCGGGCGAAGCCGGGGGCGGCGGACAGGCCGATGGCGATGAGCGAGTGGCCGGTCCCGGGGCCCAGCATGGCGACCACCAGCAGGGCCAGGAGCGTTCCGGGGAACGCGAGCAGCACGTCGGTGACCCGCATGAGGGCCTCGTCCACCCAGCGGCCACCGATGGAGGCCAGACCGCCGACGAACGCGCCCAGCCCGAGGGCGAGTGCCGTAGAGCCGACACCGACCGTGACCGATATGCGGGCGCCGTGGACCACACGGGTGTAGACGTCCCGGCCGAGCTGGTCGGTGCCGAACGGGTGTGCCGCGCCGGGTCCGTGCAGGGCCTGGGTGACGTGTGTGGCATCGGGGTCGCCGGAGGCGAGCAGGTGGGGCCACAGCGTGGCCACGGTGACCAGGGCGAGCACCAGCCAGCACAGGGCGAGGCCTGGTCGCAGTGCGCGCAGCCTCCGGTTTCGCGCGGGCGCGCCGAGCGCGGTGGGGGGCAAGGCCGTGGCGGTCATGGGGCGGTCTCCCTCAACCGGGGGTCGACCACGCGGTACAGCAGGTCGACGGCGATGTTGACGACGGTGAAGACCACGGCCGAGACGACGGCGATCCCGGTGACCAGTGGGAGGTCACGGCCGCTGATGGCGCTTGCCATGACCCGGCCGATGCCCTGCCTGCTGAAGATGGTCTCCACCAGGACCGAGCCGCCGAGGAGTGCGCCGACGACCCAGCCGGACAGGGTGATGACAGGCAGCAGGGCGTGGCGCAGGGCGTGGCGCAGCCGGACAGTGGTCTCGGTGCTGCCGCGGGCTCGTGAGCTGAGGACGAACGGTTCGGTGAGGACCTGGTCCAGGCCCTCACGCATGACTTGCGCGAACGTGCCCATGAGGCCCAGCGACAGGGTGACGGCGGGCAGCACCAGACCGGCGGGGCTGGTGCCGGACACGACCGGGAACAGGCCCAGCCGGAAGGAGAACACCGACAGCAGCAGGACTCCGACCCAGAAGCCCGGTGCTGAGATCATCAGGAGTTCCAGGCCGGCGCTGATCCGGCGCGGCACCGGATGCCCTGTGCCGGCGAAGGCGAGGACCAGTGCCCCGGCCAGGGCCAGCGTGAAGCCGGCCACGGTCAGTTGGACGGTGGGCCACAGCTGACTGCCGATCACTTCACCGACCCGTTGGTGGAGTTGGAAGGACTGGCCGAGGTCGCCGCGGGCCAGATGGCCGAGGTAGTCGGCGTACTGCACGGCGACGGGCCGGTCGTAGCCAAGTTCGCGGCGTGTCTGCGCGAGGATCTCCGCGCTGGGCGTGGAGCCGCCGAGCATCACCACCACGGGGTCCCCGGGGACCATGTGCAGCGCGGTGAAGGCGACGGTGGCGGCGCCCCAGACGACGAGGACCCCGGTGCACAGCCGGCGTACCAGCCAGCGCAGCAGCGGCAGGCGGGTCATGTCAGCCGAGCCACAGGTCGTAGAAGCGCAGCGTGGAGTCCGGGTTGAAGGTCACGCCGTGCACCTTCTTCTGCGCGGCCAGCAGGTTCGCCGGCACCAGGACGGGCACCTGGAGGCCGTGCCGCACGACGTACTGCTGTACCTCGGCGTAGTTCTTCGCACGGACCTTCCAGTCGGTGGTGGATGCGGCGCCGTCGAGCAGGCTGTCGAGCCGGCTGTTCTTGAGGCCGAAGATGTTGCCGCCGCCCTTCCGCAGGGTCGCGTAGGAGGCGAACGAGGAGCGCAGGATGTCGGGGTCGAGACGCTGGTTGCTGCCCGCCCAGATATCGAGGTTGCCGGAGAGGATGTTCTTGGCGAAGGTGCCGGTGTCCTCGGTCTCGTAGCGCAGGTCGAAGCCGGCCTTCTTGGCGTCGGCCTGGATGCCCTGGGCGACGGTGCCGCGCTGGTCGCGGTCGAGCTGGGCTCCGGTGCGCCAGTGCACGGTCAGCCGCTTTCCGTCCTTGGTGCGGTATCCCGCGGTGTCCCGGGTTGTCCAGCCGGCCTCGTCGAGCAGCCGTGCGGCCCGGGCGGTGTCCTTGCGCCAACTGTCTTCCAGGGAGGCGTCGTAGCCGCGGGTGACCGGGCTCAGCGGACTCCACGCCCGCTCGTACTGCCCGAAGTACACCGACTTCACCAGTCCGTCGAGGTCGAGAGAGTCCATGAACGCCAGCCGCACCCGCTCGTCGGTGAACGGACCGCGCGTCGAGTTGAGGCGCAGCCCGTACACCTGGCCCGGTGAGTCGGTCTTGTGGAAGGTGGCCGTGTCGGAGGACTCGAGCGTCTTGACGTTTGATGCGGGCACGTTCTCGATCACGTCGAGCTGGCCACTGGTGAGCGCGCCGAAGCGGGCGGTGTCATCGGCGACGAACTGATAGCGGATGCCGTCGAGATGAGCCGGCCCGGTGTGTGCGGTGCCCGGCGGGGCCCACTGGTAGGCGTCGTTGCGTTTGAGCACGAGTTCCTTGTTCGGTGTCCAGCTGGCGAAGCTGAACGGCCCGGTGCCGACGGGCTTCAGGCATGGCTTGCCCCGGAGTGAACCGGGCGCCTGGATGCCGAGGTACGGCGACCCCAGTGACGTCAGCAGTGCGGCGTCGGGCCGGGTGAGATCGACGCGGACGCTGCGGGACCCGAGCACGGTACTGCCCTTGTAGGCGGACAGCAGCGAAGCGGCGTTGAGGGACTTGGTCTTCGGGTCGACGGCGTGGTCGAGGGTCGCCTTGACGGCCTTGGCGGTGAAGGGAGTACCGTCCTGGAAGGTGACGCCCGCGCGCAGCTCGAACGTATAACTGCGGCCGTTTGCCGAGATCTTCCAGCCGCTGGCGAGCCAGGGGTCGGTGGTGCCGTCGGCGCCGACGGAGACCAGCGAGTCGAAGATGTTGCGGTCGATGAGCCCCGTCGCCGTGTCCGGCGCGAAACCCGGGTCCAGGCACTGGGGTTGCTGCACGGATCCGTAGCTGAGCGTCCCACCCCGTTGGGGCCGGCCGGCCGCCGAGGACTCCGATCCCCCGCCGTCACACGCCGTCACCCCCATGAGCAGTCCGAGCGCGACGACCGCGCCCGCCCCCCGTCGCAGTATTCGGGCCCGCACTCTGTTCACTCTGCTCCTCCTCGGCACGCCGCGCCGGAAATTGACGCCCTGACCATCACAGGAGAATGCATCGGGGTGTCCGAAGAGCACATCAGAACAATCACGTACGGAGATTCCATGGGTCATACCTGAGCGGGGCTTTAGCCATGCTTCAGTCGCTTCCCCATGGACCGCCGACAGTGATTCACGTGACCCTTAGTGGCTCTTTAGAGAACTTTCCCAGGATGGTTGAACGTCCATCATCGGGGAGGCGCTCATGAATGACCTCGACGAACTCAAACAGCATGTGGTGGTACATGCGCGCACTCAGGGGATTCCGCCGTCCGTGTACCTCGATGTCCTCGGGCGAATCTCGGACGACGGTGAGGGAGGCGCCGGTTCCTGGGTCGCGGAATGGAGCCGGGCGGGCGATCTCCAACTCGCCGCCGGGCGCCCCTTCGAGGCATTTCGTTTCTACAGCATTGCGCGTTTTCCCTATCCGTCCGGCGAAACCCGGCAGTCGGCGGCACAAAACGCCGTGGCGGCCTTCGACACATGGCGGCAGGACATTCCCGGGCTCACCCGGATCGACGTGGACCTGCCCGATGGCCGGGTCCGCTGCTGGGCGGGCGGCCTGTCCGCCGAGCGGCCCAAGCCGCTGCTGCTGCTCATGGGTGGCATCGTCAGCACCAAGGAGCAGTACGCGACCGCGCTGGCGCAGGCTCCGCAGCTCGATGTCGCGGGCATCGTCACCGAGCTGCCCGGCGTCGGCGAGAACACCCTGCCGTACACGTCCGACAGTTGGCGGATGATTCCCGTGGTACTGGACGCCGTCGCCGACCGCGCGGACGTGGACCGCACCTATGCCGTCGCGCTCAGTTTCAGCGGGCATCTGGCTCTGCGGGCGGCCCTGCACGACAAGCGGATCCGCGGGGTGGTCACCACGGGGGCACCGATCCACGACTTCTTCTCCGACCCCGGATGGCAGGCCCGGTTGCCCGCCCTGACCCTCGACACGCTGGTCCACCTCACAGGGACCGGACGCGAAGGCCTGGCCGAGGAACTGCGGAAGTGGGCGCTGACCGACGAGGAACTGAGCGCCCTGGACATCCCGGTGGCGTACGCGGCCAGCAGCCGCGACGAGATCATCCCGCCGACCGACCCGGCGCGACTGCGTCGCCACCTCGCCCGGCTGGAGCTGATCGAGAAGGACGACGTGCACGGGTCGCCGGAGCACGTGGACGAGGTCCGCCTGTGGACGCTGTTGTCCGCGCTGCGGATGTGCGGCGACCGGCCGGCGCAGGTTGCCTTCCTGGAATCCGCGCTCAAGGACGCCACACGCTGACGACCGCCGTACGGGTGCACGGTTCCACCGGTCCTGGCTTAGGGGATGGGCACAGATGACGACCAATGAGCAGAAGCTGCGCGAGTACCTCAAGCGCGTCACGGCCGACCTGCACCAGACCAGGCGCCGCCTTCAGGCGGTCGAGGCCCGGGAGCAGGAGCCGATCGCCGTGGTCGGCACGGCCTGCCGGTTCCCCGGCGGCGCGGACACCCCCGAAGCGCTGTGGGACCTGGTGGCGGCAGGCCGGGACGTCGTGTCGGGCTTCCCCACCGACCGGGGCTGGGACCTCCAAAGGCTCTACGACCCCGACCCCGCTCACGAGGGCACGGTCTACGCCCGCGAGGGCGGCTTCCTCCACGACGCCGCGGACTTCGACCCAGAGGTGTTCGGGATCAGCCCTCACGAGGCTCTGGCCGTCGACCCCCAGCAGCGGCTCCTGCTGGAAGTCGCCTGGGAGGCCTTCGAGCGCGCCGGCATCGTCCCGGCCACATTGCGCGGCAGCCGCACCGGAGTCTTCGCGGGCGTGATGTACGACGACTACGGCTCGCGGCTGAGCCCGGCACCCGAGGGATTCGAGGGTTACGTCGGCATCGGCAGCGCGGGCAGTGTCGCTTCAGGCCGAGTGTCCTACACCTTCGGTCTCGAAGGCCCGGCCGTCACCATAGACACCGCCTGCTCGTCCTCCCTGGTCGCCGTGCACCTGGCCGCCCAGTCCCTGCGGCGCGGTGAGTGCACGATGGCGCTGGCCGGCGGGGTGACAGTGATGGCGACCCCGGCGACGTTCGTGGAGTTCAGCCGGCAGCGCGGCCTGGCCCCCGACGGCCGATGCAAGCCGTTCGCCGCGGCGGCCGACGGCACCGGCTGGGCCGAGGGAGCCGGCATCCTGCTGCTGGAACGGCTGTCGGACGCCCGGCGCAACGGCCACCCGGTACTCGCCCTGGTCCGCGGCTCCGCGGTCAACCAGGACGGCGCCTCCAACGGGCTCACCGCACCCAACGGTCCCGCCCAGCAGCGCGTCATCCGCGAGGCACTCGAGAGCGCCCGCCTCGGCCCGGCCGACGTCGACGCGGTCGAGGCACACGGTACGGGCACGAGGCTCGGCGATCCCATCGAGGCCCAGGCCCTTATCGCCGTCTACGGCGAGGACCGCCGGCACCCGCTGCACCTCGGGTCGGTGAAGTCCAACATCGGCCACACCCAGGCCGCCGCGGGCGCGGCCGGCCTCATCAAGACGATCCACGCCCTTCAGGAGGGCGTACTGCCGAAGTCCCTGCACATCGACCGCCCCACGGAAGAGGTCGACTGGTCGGCGGGCACCGCCTCTCTTCTCACCGAGAAGACCCCGTGGCCCGAGGTCGACCGGCCTCGCCGGGCCGCCGTGTCGTCCTTCGGCATCAGCGGTACGAACGCACACGTCATCCTGGAACAAGCGCCTCCACCGGAGTCGGCGCCCGCCGAGCAGAGCACCTCCCCGCAGAATGCCGTTGCGGCCGAGGAGGAGCCGACGGTGGCGCTCGCCGACGCGTCCGTCGACGTGCCCTGGCTGCTGTCGGGGACCTCAGTGGCGGCGCTGCGCGCACAGGCCGCCAGTCTTCACACGTGGCTCGCCGAGCGGCCCGCCCTCGACCTCACGGCGACGGGCACGGCCCTGGCGACGGCCCGCACTGCCTTCGCCGAGCGCGCCGCGCTCCCGGCGGCCTCCCGCGAGGAGCTGCTCGCAGCCCTGACCGCGCTCGCGGACGACCGCGAGGACGAGCGAATACTTCGAGGCACGGCCGTCGAGACACCGAGGGTGGCGTTCGTGTTCTCGGGTCAGGGCTCGCAGCGCGCCGGGATGGGACGAGAGCTGTACGACACCTACCCCGTCTTCGCGGAGGCGTTGGACGAGGTGTGCGCCCTGCTCGACCCGCACCTCGAAGACCCGCACCTCGAACTGTCCCTGCGAGACGTCATGTTCGGCCAGGACGCGGATCTGCTCGGGCAGACCCTCTACACACAGACAGCCCTGTTCGCCTTCCACACCGCGCTGTTCAAACTGCTCACAAGTTTCGGCGTACGGCCCGATTTCCTCGCCGGGCACTCCATCGGCGAGATCTCCGCCGCCCACGCCGCAGGCGTCTTCTCCCTCCACGACGCCACCAGGCTGGTCGCCGCACGCGCACGGCTCATGCAGCAACTCCCACCCGGCGGCGCCATGATCGCCATCGAAGCCACCGAGGAAGAACTCCTACCGGGACTCGCAGAGTTCAGCGACCAGATAGCCATCGCAGCCGTCAACAGCCCGACCTCCATCGTCCTTTCCGGCGACGAAGGACCCGTCAACGAACTCGCCACCCTGTGGCAGGAACGGGGAAGGCGGACCCGACGCCTGGACGTCAGCCACGCCTTCCACTCCCCCCACATGGACCCCATCCTCGAACAGTTCCACTCCACCGCAGCAGAGCTCACGTACAACCCACCCACCATTCCCCTCGCCTCCAACCTCACCGGCGCCCTCGTCAACCCGCAAGAAATCGACGCCGACTACTGGACCCGCCACATCCGCAACACCGTCCGCTTCCACCACGGCATCCAGACACTCGACACCTCAGGCGCCACCACCTACCTCGAAGTGGCACCCAGCACCACCCTCAGCTCGCTCATCCACCAGACTCTCGAAGACCCCACCGTCATCCCCGCCCACCCCGACCTCACCACCACACTCGCCCACCTCCACACCCACGGCATCACCCCCGACTGGCACGCGGTCCTACCGGGAGCCGCCCGCGTCGACCTCCCCACCTACTCCTTCCAGCACCGGCGCTACTGGCTCGACGCACGCCCGGTGAGCGGGGACGTGCGGGGTGCGGGGCTGCTGCCCGGCGGACATCCGCTGCTGGGCGCGGCGACGACGCTGGCGAACGGTGGCAGCACGCTGCTCACGGGCCGGCTGTCGACGACGAGCCACCCGTGGCTGACCGACTTCACCGTCCACGGGGTGGTGACCGTGCCCGTCGGCGCGCTGGCCGAACTGACACTTCATGCCGGCGAACTCGCGGGATTCGAGCGGGTCGGGCGTCTGACCTTCGAGGAACCGCTGACCGTCGTCGCAGGTGGTGCCACGGATGTACAGGTGACCCTGACCGTGGCGGAGGACGCCAGGTCCGCCGAACTCACCATCCATGGGCGACCCTCCACGGACGAGACGGGCAACTGGACTCTGCACGCCTCGGCCTCGTTGGAGCAGGCCCACGGTTCCGGCGGCGAGGAAGAGTCGACCGACACGTGGCCGCCGGCAGGAGCGGTGCCCTTCGACGTCGATGCGGTGTACGACCGCGCCGCCGAGGCAGGTCTACGGTTCGGGCCGGCCTTCGAAGGGCTGGAGGCAGTGTGGACGGTCGGCGACGACCTGTGCGCGACGGTCGTCGCGCCCGAGGGTCTGCTGCCGGACGCAGCTCGTTACGGCCTGCACCCGGCTCTGCTGGACGCCGCCCTGCACCCGTTGGGACAGCAGGTCGCCGAGCTGACGGGCCTCGAGCTGTACGCGGTCGGGGCCTCCGAACTGCGGGTGCAGGTCGCGGGGTTCGGGCAGGACACGGTTTCCGTCACGGTCACCGACGCCGAGGGCCGACCGGTGGCTCGCATCACGTCACTGACCGTACGACCGTGGGCGGCCGGGCGGCCGGCACGGGCGCGGGACGCTCTGCTCCGGGTCGTGTGGCAGCCGTCGGCACGGGCCGAGCGGACAGGAACAGCCCGCCGGGCCGCCCCCTGGCCCGTGCTGGGCTCTACACGGTTACCGGATGAGGTTCCGGTGATCCATCACCCTTCGGTCGCGGCGCTGTTGGAGTCGGTGCCGGAGGAGGCACCGATGCCGCCGGTGGTGCTGCTGGGAGCGGCCACGGGCGACGGCCATCCTGCGGCTCGCGCCGGTGAACTCGCCGTGCAGCTGCTGGACACGGTGCGGGAGTGGCTGGCCGAGGACCGTCTGGCGGCCGTGCGACTGGTGGTCCTCGTGAACGAGAACGACCTCGCGCAGTCGGTCCACCGCGGTTTCGTGCGGTCGGCGCAGGCCGAGCATCCGGGCCGACTCGCACTGGTCGCGCACGACGGTGCCCCGGAGTCGCTGCGCGCTCTCGACGCGGCGCTGGACGCCAGTGAGCCCGAAGTCGCCCTGCGGGCCGGGACGGTGGAGGTTCCTCGACTGATCCGGGCCGAGCCGGCCCAGCCGCGGCGGCTGCGGACGGACGGCACCGTCCTCATCACCGGCGGCACAGGAACCCTCGGCACCCTCCTCGCCCACCACCTCGTCACCCACCACGGCATCCGACACCTCCTCCTCGTCAGCCGCCGCGGACCCCACGCACCCCAAGCCACCCACCTCCACCACCAACTCACCACCCTCGGCGCCCACCCCACCATCACCACCTGCGACACCACCGACCCCCACGCCCTCACCACCCTCCTCAACCAAATCCCCACCGAACACCCCCTCACCGCCGTCATCCACACCGCCGGCACCACCGACGACGGCATACTCACCGCACTCACCCCACAACGACTCACCACCGTCCTACGCCCAAAAACAGACACAGCCTGGAACCTCCACACCCTCACCCAACACATGAACCTGGACGCCTTCGTCCTCTACTCCTCACTCGCCGGAACCCTCGGCAACCCCGGCCAAGCCAACTACGCCGCCGCCAACACCTACCTCGACGCCCTCGCCCACCACCGCCACACCCAAGAACTCCCCGCCACCTCAATCGCCTGGGGACTCTGGGAGCAGGAGAGTGCGCTGACCACGGGCCTGGACAAGGCACCCGACGGGGTGCTGGCGCTCCCCGCAGACGCGGCGCTGGCCCTCTTCGACCAGGCCATCGCCGGGACGGAACCGGTTCCCGTCGCCGCCCGGCTCGATCTGCCGGCGCTCCGTGAGCAGGCAGCCGACGGCACGCTGCCACCGCTGCTGAACGGTCTCGTCCGCACGTCCCGTCGCCGGACCCCGCCGGCCTCCTCGCTCGCGCGCAGGCTGACCGGGCTGACCCCCGAGGCGCAGGACGAGTTGCTGCTGGACACGGTCCGCACTGCGGTCGCCGCAGTTCTCGGCCATCTCACCTCCGACGCGGTGCGGCCCGCCCGGGCCTTCAACGACCTCGGCCTGGACTCGCTCGGCGCGGTCCGGCTGCGCAACCGCCTCGGCGCGAACACCGGCCTGCGGCTGCCTGCCACGCTCGTCTACGACTATCCGACCCCGCAGGCCCTCGTGACCCACCTGCGAGAGGTGCTCCTCGACGACGGACAGGCTGTGGGTGCCCCCGCCGCGACCTTCACCGCCATCGCGGACGACGAGCCGATCGCCGTCGTCTCCATGGCGTGCCGCTTCCCCGGCGGAGCGCGCACCCCCGAGGAGTTCTGGCACCTCGTGCGGTCCGGCACGGACACGATCGGCGGCTTCCCGGAGGACCGCGGCTGGAACGTCGACGAGCTGTACGACCCCGACCCGGAGACTCCGCACACGACGTACGCGCGGCACGGCGGGTTCCTGTACGACGCCGCCGGATTCGACCCGGACTTCTTCGGCATGTCGCCGCGGGAGGCGCTGACCGTCGATCCGCAGCAACGGCTGCTGTTGGAGACCGCGTGGGAGACGTTCGAGCGGGCCGGGCTGGGCCGGGACGCGCTGCGCGGCAGCCGCACCGGCGTCTTCGCCGGCGTCATCGCCCAGGAGTACGGTCCGCGCGGCACCCAAATGCCGGAAGCACTGGAGGGATACTTCCTCACCGGCAGCACGACAAGTGTGGCGTCGGGCCGGGTGTCCTACACCTTCGGTCTCGAGGGCCCGGCCGTCACGGTCGACACCGCCTGCTCGTCATCACTGGTCGCGGTCCATCTGGCCTCTCAGTCACTCCGCAGCGGCGAATGCGACCTCGCCCTGGCCGGCGGAGTCACCGTGATCGCAGATCCGGGCATCTTCACCGAGTTCAGTCGGCAGCGCGGGCTGGCCCCCGACGGCCGATGCAAACCCTTCGCGGCAGCAGCCGACGGCACCGGCTGGGGAGAGGGAGCCGGACTCCTCCTCCTGGAACGACTCTCCGACGCACGCCGCAACGGCCACCCGATACTCGCCATCGTCCGAGGCTCCGCCGTCAATCAGGACGGCGCCTCCAACGGCCTCACCGCACCCAACGGCCCCTCCCAACAACGCGTCATACGCCAAGCACTCGCCAACGCCCACCTCCAACCCACCGACATCGACGCCGTCGAAGCCCACGGCACCGGCACAAAACTCGGCGACCCCATCGAAGCCCAAGCCCTGCTCACGACCTACGGCCACAACCGCGAACAACCCCTCTACCTCGGGGCCGTGAAGTCCAACATCGGTCACACTCAAGCCGCCGCAGGTGCGGCGGGCGTCATCAAGATGATTCACGCGCTGCGTGAGGGCGTCCTGCCCAAGACGCTCCACGTGGACCAGCCCACCCCGCACGTCGACTGGGACGAGGGCAAGGTCGCCCTGCTGACGGAGCACACGCCATGGCCCGAGGTCGACCGGCCCCGCCGCGCCGCCGTCTCCTCCTTCGGCATCAGCGGCACCAACGCCCACGTGATCCTCGAACAGGCCCCCGACGCCCCGGTGGCCCCGGCGCCGGCCGACGGCAGGCCGCTCCCTTGGCTGCTCTCCGCGAAGACCGAGGCCGCCCTGGCCACGCAGGCGGCCCGGCTCCACGCTCATCTGGCCTCGGATCCCGCGGCCGACCCCGGCAGTGTTGCGCGCACACTCCTCACCCGTGAACAGATGACGCACCGTGCAGCCGTCATCGGCGGCACGCTCGCGGAACTGCAGGCCGGACTGGCTTCTCTGGTCGACGGCCATGAGGCCTCCGGCGTCCTCCGTGTCACGGTGCCCGACAACGAGCCACGCCTGGCCTTCTTGTTCTCGGGTCAGGGGTCGCAACGAGCCGGGATGGGACGTGAGCTGTACGACACCTACCCCGTCTTCGCGGAGGCGTTGGACGAGGTGTGCGCCCTGCTCGACCCCCACCTCGAAGACCCGCACCTCGAACTGTCCCTGCGGGACGTCATGTTCGGCCAGGACGCCGACCTCCTCGGACAGACCCTCTACACGCAGACAGCCCTGTTCGCCTTCCACACCGCACTGTTCAAGCTCCTGGACAGCCTCGGTGTGCGGCCCGACTACCTCGCCGGGCACTCCATCGGCGAGATCTCCGCCGCCCACGCCGCAGGCATCCTCTCCCTCCACGACGCGGCCAAGCTGGTCGCTGCACGCGCACGGCTCATGCAACAACTGGCCCCCGGCGGCGCCATGGTCGCCATCGAAGCCACCGAAGAAGAACTCCTCCCAGCACTCGCAGAGTTCAGCGACCGGGTCGCGATCGCAGCCGTCAACAGCCCGACCTCCATCGTCCTGTCCGGCCACGCAGAACCCGTCAACGAACTCGCCGCCCTCTGGCAGGAGCGCGGACGGCGGACCCGACGCCTGGACGTCAGCCATGCCTTCCACTCCCCCCACATGGACCCCATCCTCGAACAGTTCCACAACACCGCAGCAGAACTCACCTACCAGCCACCCACCATCCCCCTCGCCTCCAACCTCACCGGCCGGCTGATCTCACCTGACGACCTCAACGCCGACTACTGGACCCGCCACATCCGCGACACCGTCCGCTTCCACCACGGCATCCAGACGCTGCACGCCGTCGGCGCCACCACCTACCTCGAAGTGGCACCCAGCACCACCCTCACCCCCCTCATCCACCAGGCCCTCGAAGACCCCACCGTCATCCCCACCCACCCCGACCTCACCACCACACTCGCCCACCTCCACACCCACGGCATCACCCCCGACTGGACCACGCTTGTCAAAGGGACGGCTCACCTCTGTGACCTCCCCACCTACCCGTTCCAGCACCAGCGCTACTGGATCACCAAGCCCCGTCCGGCCGGGGACGCCACTCGGCTGGGTCTTGGCGCTTCAGCGCATCCGCTGCTCGGTGGGGTCGTGCACACGGCGACGAGCGGCGAGGAGATCTACGTCGGCCGACTGTCGGTGGAGACGCATCCGTGGCTTGCCGACCACGTGGTGGCGGACACCGTGCTGCTGCCCGGTACGGCCTTCGCCGAGCTGGCGGCCGAGGCGGCTCAGCGTGCCGACGGGGCCGTGCTGGAGGAGCTCACCATCGAGGCGCCGCTGGTGCTTCACGGCACGCAGGCCGTGCAGTTCCAGGTCGTCGTGGGTTCGCCGGACGCCTCTGGGCGACGGGAGTTGAGCATCCACGCGCGCACCGCAACGGAGGACGAAGCGGCGCCGTGGACACGGCACGCGGGTGGTTCGCTCGGGGCGCCGGCCACGGCCGAGGAGGTGCCGTTCGACCTGTCGGCGTGGCCGCCTCCAGGGGCTGCACCCGTACCCCTCGACGAGTTCTACGACCGGCTGGGCGAGCGCGGCCTCGGCTACGGGCCGACGTTCCAGGGGCTGGTGGGTGCCTGGAAGAAGGGTGACGACACGTTCGCCGAGGTCTCTCTGCCGGAGGGCCTGGTGGCGGACGCCCATTTGTACGGCGTCCACCCCGCGCTCCTGGACGCCGCGCTGCATCCCCTCGCTCTGCTGGGCGGGGACGACGTGATCCGCCTTCCTTTCGCCTGGATGGGCGTCCGCTTCTACGCGTCCGGCGCCGGGTCCCTGCGCGTCCGTCTGACGACGGAGGAGGGCAGCGTCCGGCTCGCCGTCGCCGACGGGGCGGGTGCTCCGGTCGCCTCAGTGGACGCGCTGTCGGTCCGCCCGGTGGACCCGGCGGCGCTGGGTGAAGGCATGCGCCGAACGTCTGCGTCGCTGTACCAGTTGCAGTGGCAGGACGTTCGGGCACCGGGCGTGCCGTCGGTGCGCTGGGGTGTCCTCGACATCGCGGCGCACGCCGCCGCCCTCCCGGAGTTCGCGGCCGCCGTACGCGGTGACCTGGACGCCCTCGCGGAACAAGCGCCGGACCTGGTGCTGCTGCCGTCGCCGCAGGACGCCACCACCGGTGAACGCAGCGCTCGGGTAATGGAGTTGGCTCAGGCGTTCCTGGCGCGCGCCGAATTGGCCGCCACGCGGCTGGTGGTGGTCACGCGGCGTGCGGTGAGCACCGACCCCGCCGGTGATGTCACGGATGTCGCAGGGGCCGCGCTGTGGGGTCTGGTTCGCGCGGCGCGGGCCGAGCATCCAGGCCGCTTCGCGTTGCTCGATCTCGACGACGGGTGCGAGAACGCGCTCGACCCGGCCGCCCTCGCGGGGGCGCTGGCCGCCGGGGAGGACGAAGTCGCCTTTCATGGCGGCATGTTGCGTGTGCCCCGACTGGTGCGGGTCCCGTCGTCCGCGCCGTCATCCTCCCGTCGACTACGGAGCGACGGGACGGTCCTGATCACCGGCGGCACCGGCACGCTGGGCGCGCACCTCGCGCGACACCTCGTGACCGCGCACGGCGTGCGCCACCTGCTGCTGGTGAGCCGCAGCGGACTCGACGCGCCGGGCTCGCTGGAGCTCCAGGCCGAACTGCTGGCGCACGGCGCCGACACGACGGTGGCCGCCTGCGACGTGGCCGACCGGGATGCCCTGGCCGCGTTGCTGACGCAGATCCCGTCGGACCATCCGCTGACCGCCGTGATCCACGCTGCCGGAGTACTGGACGACGGCGTGCTCACCGCGCTCACCCCGGAACGGCTGGCGGCCGTGCTACGCCCCAAGGCGGACGCGGCCCGGAACCTGCACAGCCTGACGCAGGACACCGACCTGGACGCGTTCGTCCTCTTCTCCTCGCTCGCGGGCACCCTCGGCAGCCCCGGCCAGGCGAACTACGCCGCCGCCAACGCCTACTTGGACGCCCTGGCCCACCACCGCCACGCTCGAGGCCTTCCGGCGTCCTCCCTCGCCTGGGGGCTGTGGGACCCAGAGGAGGGCATGGGCAGCGGACTGAGGGACGCCGACCGGGCTCGTATCACCGCGAGCGGCATGCAGCCGTTGCCGGCGGCGGCGGGCCTGGCGCTCCTCGACGCCGCTCTGGCCATAGACCTGCCCGCGCTGGTGACAGCGCGACTCGACCTGCCCGCGCTCCGTTCACGCGCCACGGCCGGGACGCTTCACCCCGTCCTGGAGCGGCTGGTGCGCACCCCGGCACGGCGTGCCGCGGCCGGCACTTCCCTCTCACACCGGCTCGCCGGTCTGTCAGCTGCCGAACAGGCTTCTGCGACAGTGGAGTTGGTGCGGGAGACAGTGGCAGCCGTGCTCGGGCACGACAGTGCGGATGCCGTGGCGACCGAACGCGCCTTCAAGGACCTCGGCTTCGACTCTCTGGCCGCGGTGGACCTGCGCAACCGTCTCAACACGGCAACTGGGCTGCGCCTTCCCGCGACCCTCGTCTTCGACCACCCCAGCCCACGGCTGCTCGCCGAGCGGTTGTTGTCCGAGGTACTCGGGGCGGCCGACGCCGAGACCGTCTCCGTGGCGTCGGCCGCGGGTGACCCTGGTGAGCCCATCGCCATTGTGGGGATCGGCTGCCGCTACCCCGGCGGGGTCGCCGACCAGGAGGACCTGTGGCGGTTGGTCCACGGCGGCACGGACGCCATCGGCGACTTCCCGGCCAACCGGGGGTGGCAGGTGGACACGCTCTACGACCCCGACCCGGCGAGCCCCGGCCACACGTACACGCGCGAGGGCGGATTCCTCTACGACGCCGACCAGTTCGACCCCGGCTTCTTCGGAATCAGTCCCAAGGAGGCACTCACGGTGGACCCTCAGCAGCGACTGCTGCTGGAGATCGCGTGGGAGGCGTTCGAACGGGCCGGCATCGATCCCGTGGCCGTCCGCGGCAGCCGGACGGGCGTCTTCACCGGCGTCATGTACAACGACTATGCGGGGCGTCTGTTCAACAACATTCCGGAGGAGTTCGAGCCCTACCTGGGCAACGGCAGCGCGGGCAGTGTGGCGTCGGGCCGGGTCGCATACACCTTCGGCCTGGAAGGCCCGGCCGTCACGGTCGACACCGCCTGCTCCTCGTCCCTGGTCGCCCTGCACCTCGCCTCCCAGGCACTCCGCTCAGGTGAATGCGACCTCGCCCTCGCCGGCGGAGTCACCGTGATGGCGAGCCCCGCGGTATTTGTGGAGTTCAGTCGGCAGCGGGGACTGGCCCCCGACGGCCGATGCAAACCCTTCGCGGCAGCAGCCGACGGCACCGGCTGGGGCGAAGGCGCCGGACTCCTCCTCCTGGAACGACTCTCCGACGCCCGCCGCAACGGCCACCCGATACTCGCCCTCATTCGAGGCTCCGCCGTCAATCAGGACGGCGCCTCCAACGGCCTCACCGCACCCAACGGCCCCTCCCAACAACGCGTCATACGCCAAGCACTGGCCAACGCCCACCTCCAACCCACCGACATCGACGCCGTCGAAGCCCACGGCACCGGCACAAAACTCGGCGACCCCATCGAAGCCCAAGCCCTGCTCACGACCTACGGCCACAACCGCGAACAACCCCTCTACCTCGGCTCCATCAAATCCAACATCGGCCACACCCAAGCAGCCGCAGGCGTCGCCGGCATCATCAAAATGATCCAGGCCATGCACCACGGCGAACTCCCCAAGTCGCTCCACATCGACCGACCCAGCGACGAGGTCGACTGGGAGACCGGCGCACTGACCCTCCTCCGGGACGCCACGCCATGGCCCGAGGTCGACCGGCCCCGCCGCGCCGCCGTCTCCTCCTTCGGCATCAGCGGCACCAACGCCCACGTCATCCTCGAACAGGCCCCCGACACCACGTCCGTCACCCCCGTGGAGGCCCCGGCACCCGCCGCGACCGTCGTGCCCTGGCTGCTGTCGGCACGCAGCGATGACGCACTGCGCGCTCAGGGTGCGGCACTCAGCGGTTACCTCGCCGCCCACCGGAGCAGCACCGTCCACGACGTCGCCCACACCCTGGCCACCAACCGGTCCTCACTGGAACACCGCGCCGTAGTTCTGGGCAGCTCGACCGGCGAATTCCGCACGGCTCTGACGGCGCTGACGGACGGCGAGGACCACCCGGCGGTCGTGACCGGCAAGGTGAACCCCTCAGGGGTGGAGAAGGTGGCGTTCCTGTTCTCGGGGCAGGGGTCGCAGCGAACCGGGATGGGACGAGAGCTGTACGACGCCTACCCCGTCTTCGCGGAGGCGTTGGACGAGGTGTGCACCCTGCTCGACCCGCACCTCGAACTGTCCCTGCGGGACGTCATGTTCGGCCAGGACGCCGATCTGCTCGGACAGACCCTCTACACGCAGACAGCCCTGTTCGCCTTCCACACCGCACTGTTCAAACTGCTCACAAGCCTCGGCGTACGGCCCGACTTCCTCGCCGGACACTCCATCGGCGAGATCTCCGCCGCCCACGCCGCAGGCGTCCTCTCCCTCCACGACGCCACCAAACTCGTCGCGGCCCGGGCACGGCTCATGCAGCAGCTCCCACCCGGCGGCGCCATGATCGCCATCGAAGCCACCGAAGAAGAACTCCTCCCCACCCTCGACACCAACGTATCCATCGCCGCCATCAACTCACCCACCTCCCTCGTGCTCTCCGGCGACTCCAGCACCGTCACCCGGCATGCCGAACACTGGCAGGGACAAGGGCGACGCACCCGTCGCCTGGACGTCAGCCACGCCTTCCACTCCCCCCACATGGACCCGATCCTCGAACAGTTCCGCTCCACCGCAGCAGACCTCACCTACAACCCACCCACCATCCCCCTCGCCTCCAACCTCACCGGCACCCTCGTCAACCCCCAAGAAATCGACGCCGACTACTGGACCCGCCACATCCGCAACACCGTCCGCTTCCACCACAGCATCCGGACACTGCACGCCGCGGGCACCACCGTGCACGTCGAGCTGGGGCCCAGCACCACCCTCAGCTCGCTCATCCACCAGACCCTCGACAACCCCACCACCATCCCCACCCACCCCGACCTCACCACCACACTCGCCCACCTCCACACCCACGGCATCACCCCCGACTGGACAGGTCATGTGGTCGGGGCGACGTTGCACGACCTTCCGACGTATCCGTTCCAGCGGGCGTCGTACTGGATCCACGCTCCACAGGTCAGGAACGCGGGTGGGCTGGGACTCGACGGTGCGCGGCACCCGCTGCTGGGTGCGGCGCTGGACATCGCCGGCAGGGACGCGCAGGTGCTGACCGGGCGGATCTCGCTGGAGACGCATCCGTGGCTGGGCGATCACGCGGTACTGGGCGCGGTGCCACTGCCGGGCGCCGCTTTCCTGGACCTCGCTCTGCACGCTGCGGCGCGCTCGGGCTGCGGGCGGGTGGAGGAGCTGACTCTGGAGGCACCGCTGGTGCTGCCCGAGCAGGGGGCTGTGGATCTCCAGATCGTGGTGGGTGACGCGGACGGTGACGGGCGGCGGCCTGTCGACGTGCATGCGCGGACGGCCGGGGACGCGTGGCTGCGGCACGCGACAGGAACGCTGGCCACGCCGGACCGGGTTGAGCCGGCGTCCGTGTCGACGCTCTGGCCGCCGCAGGACGCGGTGGCGCTGGAGACCACCGGGCTCTACGAACGGCTGCGGGATTTCGGGCTGGCCTACGGTCCGGCTTTCCAGGGCGTGCGGCGGGCGTGGCGCGGGCCCGAGGGGCGGTTGCTCGCCGAGGTGGCCGTGGACGAGGAGAGGGCGCGCGCTGCCGGTGACTTCGTCGTGCATCCGGCCCTGCTGGACGCCACGTTGCACGTGCTGAGTTTCCTGCCGGGTGCGGGTGACGTCGTACGGCTGCCGTTCTCATGGTCGGATGTGACGGTGCATCAGGCGGGGGTCGCCGCGGTGCGGGTGGAGGTGGTGCCGGTCGGGCCGGAGTCCGTGCGGCTGACGCTGTCGGACGCGGCCGGCGTGCCGGTCCTGAGCGTGGGGTCACTGGCACTGCGGCCGGTGTCTGCGCAGGCGCTGGCTGCCGCTCGCGGGGGCGTGTCAGGGGACGCACTGTACGAGGTGTCGTGGGCGACGGCACTCGCGACGACCGGTTCCAAGGGCGATTCCTGGGCGCTGCTGGGCGAGGTCCCCGAGGGGTGGGGGGAGGCGGGTCCGGACGTCGTGCGGTTCGCCGACCTGGCCGCGTTGCGCGTGGCGATCGCGGATGGGAGGTCCGTTCCGGGAACGGTCGTGCTGCCGTTGGTGTCCGCGCCGGACGGTGGGGGCGACGACGTGGTGGCCGGGGCGCGGTCCGTGCTGCGGCAGGTGCTGGCGGTGGTCCAGGAGTGGCTGGCCGACGAGCGTCTGTCCGCCTCCCGGCTGGCGTTGGTGACCGGGGAGGCGGTCGCCACCGAACCGAACGCGGCGGTGGACCTCGCTCACGCTCCGGTGTGGGGGCTGGTTCGTTCGGCGCAGACGGAGAATCCGGGCAGGTTCGTTCTGGTCGACACGTTCGCCGGAACGGCCGGGGCCGCAGCCGGGAACTCGGTACTCCCGCTGTTGACGGACGCGCTGTCCGCTGCCGGTGCGGCCGGCGAGCGGGAACTCGCCCTGCGCGGCGGGCGTGTGCTGGTGCCGCGGCTCGTGCGGTCGACGGCGGCCTCCGCGGAGCCCGTGCCCTTCCTCGGCGAGGGAGCGGCGGAGGGCACGGTCGTGGTCACGGGCGGCACCGGCGCCCTCGGTGGCCGGCTCGCCCGTCATCTGGTGGAGCGTCATGGCGTACGGCGGCTGCTGCTGGCCGCACGGCGGGGGGCCGAGGCACCGGGTGCGGCGGCGCTGCGCGCCGAGTTGACCGCGCTGGGCGCCGAGGTCTCCTTCGCGGCCTGCGACGTGGCCGACCCGCGCGCGGCTGAGGCTCTGTTCGCGCAGGCCGGGCGGGTCGCGGCGGTGATGCATACCGCCGGTGTGGTGGCCGACGGTCTGGTGACCGGGCTCAGTCCGGAGCGGCTCGACGCGGTGCTGCGGCCCAAGATCGACGCGGCCTGGCATCTGCACCGGCTCGCCGAGCGGCACAAGGTAGGCGCGTTCGTGCTGTACTCCTCGATCGCCGGGGTGACCGGCAGCGGGGGGCAGGCCAACTACGCGGCCGCCAACGCCTTCCTGGACGCCCTGGCACACCACCGGCGGTCTTCGGGCGCGCCCGCGACGAGCCTCGCATGGGGCCTGTGGGCGCAGGAGAGCACCCTCACCGGAGCGCTCGGCGCGGCCGACCGGGACCGGATCGCCAGGTCCGGACTCGTACCGCTGTCCCCTGAGGAGGGCTTGGAACTCTTCGACACGGCGGTGGCGCGGGACGTGACCGCGGCTGTCGTCGCCCGGCTGGACCTGGCGGCTGTGCGGGCGCGGGCCGCGGAGGAACCGCCACCCGCGCTCCTTCGGCAATTGGTGACGGGACCGACTGGCCGCCCTCGGCCGTCCTCCGAGTCCGGGCCGGCCCCGGACCTGGCGGGGCTGTCGGACGCGGAACGCGAGCGGGTCATCACCGAGCTGGTGCGGACGCTGACCGCGACACTGCTGGGCCATGGCTCGCCCGCCGACGTGGACATGGAGCGCGGGTTCCTCGATCTCGGAGTGGACTCGCTGAGCGCGCTGGAGCTGCGCAACCGGTTGCAGGTACGCACGGGGCTGCGGCTGGCGAGCACGCTGGTGTTCGACCATCCGAGTCCCCGGGCGCTGGTGCGTCATCTGCACACCGAACTGGGCGAGGCGCAGGCGGCGGTGGACCGGCCGGGGCCGGCCGAGCTGGACCGGCTGGCGCTGGCGCTGACCGGGCGGGCTGCGGACGACGACTGGCGGGTGGACATGACCATCCGGCTGCGCAATCTGCTGGCCGACCTGGAGTCCGGCCGGTCCGCTGCGCCCGCCGCGGCGGCGGACTCGCTGCGGACGGCGAGCAACGAAGAGTTGTTCGACCTGATCGACAACGACCTCGGCATCAGCTGATCCGAACAACGACCCCACACTCCGCGCGACTTCCGAGGGAGCGACATTCCGATGGCGGACGAAGACAGGCTGCGCGACTATCTTGCGCGGACCATCACCGAGTTGCAGCGCACCCGGCAGCGGCTTCAGGAGAGCGAGTCCGCCGGGCACGAGCCGATCGCGATCGTGGCGATGAGCTGCCGTTACCCGGGGGGCGTGGCCTCACCGGAGGAACTGTGGGAACTGCTGGTGGAGGAGCGGGACGCCGTCTCGGGTTTCCCCGCGGACCGCGGCTGGGACCTGGACGCGCTGTACGACCCGGACCCCGGGCATGCGGGGACCGCGTACGTGCGCGAGGGCGGGTTCCTGTACGGAGCCGGGGACTTCGACCCGGAGTTCTTCGGCATCAGCCCACGGGAGGCGTACGCGATCGACCCGCAGCAACGGCTGCTGCTGGAGCTGGCGTGGGAGTCGTTCGAGCGGGCCGGGCTCGACCCCCGGGGACTGAAGGGCAGCCGTACGGGGGTGTTCGCGGGGGTGATGTACGACGACTACGCGTCGCGCCTGTTCCACGCGGTTCCGCAGGAGTACGAGCCGTATCTCGGAAGCGGCAGCGCGGGCAGCATCGCGTCGGGCCGGGTCGCGTACACCTTCGGTCTTGAGGGGCCCGCGGTCACGCTGGACACGGCCTGCTCGTCGTCGCTGGTGGCGGTGCATCTCGCGGCGCAGGCGCTGCGACGCGGCGAGTGCTCGATGGCGCTGGCCGGCGGAGTCACGGTGATGGCGAGCCCGGGGGTCTTCATCGAGTTCAGCCGGCAGCGGGGACTCGCTCCCGACAGCCGCTGCAAGGCGTTCGCGGAAGCCGCCGACGGCACCGCGTGGGGTGAGGGCGCCGGACTGCTGCTGCTGGAGCGCGAGTCGGACGCGCGGGCCAACGGGCACCCGGTGCTCGCGGTGCTGCGGGGGTCCGCGGTCAACCAGGACGGTGCGAGCAGCCAACTGACCGCGCCCAACGGTCCTTCGCAGCAGCGGGTGATCCGCGAGGCGCTTTCGGATGCCGGGCTCTCGACGGCCGACGTGGACGCGGTGGAGGCGCACGGCACGGGTACCCGGCTGGGCGACCCGATCGAGGCGCAGGCCCTGCTGGCGACGTACGGTGGCGGGCGACCCGCGGACCGGCCGCTGCTGCTGGGCTCGGTGAAGTCCAACATCGGGCACACCCAGGCGGCCGCGGGGGTCGCCGGGATCATCAAGCTGGTGCAGGCGATCCGGCACGGGGTGCTGCCGCGGACGCTGCACGTGGACCGGCCGTCGACGCAGGTGGACTGGTCGGCGGGAGCGGTACGACTGCTGTCGCGGGCCGAGACATGGCCGGAGGTGGGGCGGGCGCGCCGGGCGGCGGTGTCGTCGTTCGGCATCAGTGGTACGAACGCGCACCTCATCGTGGAGCAGGCCGGCGACAGGCGGGAACCGACCGACACCGACCCTCCGAGCACGGCAGAAGAGGCCACCGGCGCGCCGCATCGTCCGTTCGTCCCGTGGGTGTTGTCGGCCCGTTCCCCCGAGGCGCTGCGCGCGCAGGCCGAACGGCTGCACCGGCGGCTGTCCGCGCGGACGGCCGTGTCGCCGGTGGACGTGGCGCACGCGCTGGCCACCACCCGCGCCTCGTTCGAGCACCGCGTGGCGGTGGTGGGCCGTACGACGGAGGAACTGCTGGACGGGTTCGCGACGTTCGCCCGCCGGGAGAGCGCCCGCAATGTGCTGCCGGGCACGGCCGGGCCGGCCGGCCGCACGGTGTTCGTCTTTCCCGGGCAGGGATCGCAGTGGCCCGGGATGGCGCGGGCCCTGCTCGCGGGGAACGCCGTCTTTCGTGAGCGGATCCGGGATTGCCACGAAGCGTTGGCGCCACACACCGATTGGTCGCTGCTCGACGTGCTGGAGGAACGGCCGGGCAGCGCCTCCCTGGAGCGGGTCGACGTGGTGCAGCCCGCCCTGTTCGCCGTGATGGTGTCGCTGGCCGCGGTGTGGGAGTCGTACGGGGTACGACCGGACGCGGTGGTCGGGCACTCCCAGGGGGAGATCGCCGCCGCGTACGTCTCCGGGGCGCTGTCGCTGGCCGACGCGGCGCGGATCGTGGCGCTCCGCAGCAGGGCACTGACCGGTCTCGCCGGGCAGGGCGGGATGATGTGGGTCGCGCTCGGCGCGAACGCGGTGGCGGAGCGGATCGGCGAGCTGGACGTGCATGTCGCGGCGGTCAACGGGCCTGGCTCGGTGGTCCTGTCGGGGACTCCGCAGGCGCTGGACGCGTTCGCGGCGGCGTGCTCGGCCGACGAGGTACGTACTCGGCGGGTGCCGGTGGACTACGCCTCGCACTCGCCGCAGGTCGAGGGGCTCCGGGACAGGTTGCTGACCGAGCTTGCCGGCGTCGCGCCCGTCGGCGCCGGGCCGGTCTTCTACTCCACGGTGACCGGCCTGCCGCTGGACGCGGGAGGGCTGGACACCGGCTACTGGTATCGCAATCTGCGGGAGCCGGTGCGGTTCGAGGAGGCCACGCGGGCGCTTGTGGCCGACGGCCACCGTCTGTTCGTCGAGTGCAGCCCGCATGCCGTGCTCACAGCGGGCGTGCAGGAGACGGCTGACGCGCTGGGCGTGACGGTGGCCGCGACAGGCACCTTGCGCCGGGACCGCGACGCCGAGGAGTCGCTGGTGGAGTCGCTGGCCCGGGCCCATGTCCAGGGCGCGGTGGTGGACACGGCGGTGCTGACGGCCGGGCACGGGCCGCAGCCGGTGGAGCTGCCGACGTACGCCTTTCAGCGGCGCCGCTACTGGCTGGAAGAGTCCGCGGAGGGCCGCCGGCTGCGGGCGAGGGCCGCGGGCGGCGACGACGGCGCCGCCTTCTGGGAGGCCGTCAAGCGCGGCGACGTGGAGGATGTGTCGCGCACCCTGGAACTCGGTGCGCACGAGCCGCTCGCCGAGGTGCTGCCGGCGTTGGCCGCCTGGCGCGTCCGCTCCGAGGAGCGTGCGCTGGGCGACCGCCGGCGCTACCGGGTCCGGTGGCGTCCGGTGCCCGAACCGGCCGCCCCGGTGCTGTCGGGAACCTGGCTGCTGGTGGTGCCCGAGGGATACGAGGACGGCGCGGTGGCGGGGCTGTGCCACAAGGCGCTCGCGGGCGCCGGTGCCCGGGTACGGCAGGTGCTGGTCGACCCCGCCACGGCCGGCCCGCAGGATTACGCGCGGCTGCTCGACGGTACGGAGACGGACCGGCCCAGCGGAGTGGTGTCGGTGCTGGCGCTCGCCGACGGACCGCACCCGGCGCACGAGGCGGTGCCGGCGGGAGTGGCCGCGACGGTCGCCCTGGCCGGGGCACTGACCGATGCGGCGAACCCGGCGCCACTGTGGGCGATCACGCGCGGCGGCGTCGCCACCGGCCTGCCCGGCGACGGCCCGGTCTCCCCGGCACAGGCACAGGTGTGGGGGCTGGGGCTCACGGTAGGCCTCGAGCAGCCTCGGCTGTGGGGCGGCCTGCTGGACCTCCCCGAGAACGACGACGACCGTACGGCGGCGCAGGTGGCGGCGGTACTCTCCGGCGGCGGCGCCGAGGACCAGGTCGCGGTCCGGCCCTCGGGTGTGCACGCGCGACGGCTGGTGCCCGCGCCGCGCACGGGCACCGCGCCTGACTGGCGTGCCCGGGGCACCGTGCTGGTCACCGGCGGTACCGGCGGGATAGGCGCCCATGTGGCCCGCTGGCTCGCCGCACGCGGCGCCGAGCACCTCGTCCTGGCCGGGCGGCGCGGGGCTGCCGCGCCCGGAGCCGCGGAGCTGGCGGAGGAGCTGACCGCGACGGGCGTCGGTGTGTCGCTCGTCGCGTGTGATCTCGCCGAACGCGGAGACGTACAGCGTCTGCTGGCCGAGGTACCTCGGGACGTGCCCCTGACCGCTGTCTTCCACGCGGCCGGACTCCCCCAGGACTACACGCCGTTCCAGGACACCGACACCGCCGCGTACGCGCGGGTCGTCGCGGGCAAGACCGGCGGCGCGGACCTCCTCGACGAACTGCTCGCCGGGCGGGAGCTCGACGCGTTCGTGCTGTTCTCCTCCAACGCGGGGGTCTGGGGCAGCGGTGGGCAAGCCGCCTACGCGGCGGGCAACGCCCATCTCGACCTGCTGGCCCACCGGCGGCGCGCCCAGGGGCTGCCGGCGACGTCGGTGGCCTGGGGGGCGTGGGCGGACGGCGGCATGCTGGCGCGTTCCTCGGCAGCCGAAGAGCTGGAGCGGCGCGGCCTGCGGGCCATGACTCCCCGAACTGCCCTCGGTGTCCTCGGCGAGGCGCTCGCCGACGGCGAGACGACGCTGTCGGTCGCCGACATGGACTGGGCTCGGTTCGCGCCGAGTTACACCGCGCTGCGGCCCAGCCGGCTGCTGGCGGAGATACCGGAGGTCCTGGAGGCGGCCGACGAGGCCGAGGGTGCCGGGGCACCGGACGGTGATGTGCTCGCGGCGCTGCGGGATCGGCTGGCGCCGTTGTCCGGGGCGGCCAGAGCCGAGCTGGTGCTGGGCCTGGTGCGCGCCGAGGTGGCGGCGACGCTCGGACACGCCGGTGTTGACGCGGTGGCCGACGACCGGGCGTTCACCGAACTCGGATTCGACTCCGTCACCGCCCTGGAACTGCGCAACCGGCTGGGTGGTGCGGTCGGCCTGCGGCTGCCCGCGGCGGTGGTGTTCGACTTCCCGACGGCCGCTGCGCTGGCTGGGCACCTCGTGACGGAACTGGTCGGCGCCAACGACGGCGTGCAGGCCCTGGCCGCTCAACTGGACAGGCTGGAGCGTGCGTTGTTCGCCGAACCACCCGCCGATGACCTGCCACCGGGCATTGCCGACAGGCTCAGCTCCCTGGCACGGCGGCTGACCGGCGAGCGCACGGTCGGGACGGAGGCCGACGACTCGGCGCTGCTGACCGCCTCGGACGACGAACTCTTCGACGCCCTGGACAGCGAACTCGGAACTCTCTGACGTACTGACGAAGGGTGGGGCGTGGCCATGTCGAACGAGTCGAGCCGATCGAACGAGGAGAGGCTCCGCGATTATCTGCGGCGGGCGACGGCGGACCTGCGCCAGGCCAAGCGCAGGCTCCAGGAGGCAGAGGACGAGCGGTACGAGCCGATCGCCGTCGTCGGCATAGGCTGCCGCTTCCCCGGCGAGGTGCGGACTCCGGAGGACCTGTGGCGCCTGATCGCCGCCGGCACGGACGCGATCGGACCGTTCCCCGCCGACCGCGGCTGGGATCTGGCGGCGCTCTACGATCCCGACCCGGAGACATCGGGCACCTGCTACACGCGGGAGAGCGGCTTCCTGCACGACGCGGGCGACTTCGACGCGGCGTTCTTCGGAATCAGCCCGCGCGAGGCACTCGCCGCCGATCCGCAGCAGCGGCAACTGCTGGAGGTCGGCTGGGAGGCCGTCGAGCACGCCGGGATCGACCCCGTCACCCTGCGCGGCACCCGTACCGGTGTCTTCGCCGGGGTGATCTCCCACGACTACCGGCCGCAGTCCTACCAGGACGGCGAAAGCCTGGAGGGATACGTCCTCACCGGGACGACCAGCAGCGTGGCGTCCGGTCGGGTGGCGTACACACTCGGCCTGGAAGGGCAGGCGGTGTCACTCGACACGGCCTGCTCGTCCTCACTGGTCGCCATCCATCTCGCGGCACAGGCACTGCGGCGCGGGGAATGCACGCTGGCGCTGGCCGGCGGCGTGACCGTGATGGGCAGTCCGGGCGCGTTCGTCGAGTTCAGCCGACAGCGCGGGCTCGCCCCCGACGGGCGCTGCAAGGCGTTCGCGGCGACGGCTGACGGAACCAACTTCGCCGAGGGCGTCGGGATACTTGTCCTTGAGCGGCTCTCGGACGCCCGGCGCAACGGGCGCGACATCCTCGCTGTCGTGCGCGGCTCGGCGGTCAACCAGGACGGCGCCTCCAACGGCCTCACCGCGCCCAACGGCCCCGCCCAGCAGCGCGTCATCCGTCAGGCGCTGGCGAGCGCCCGGCTGGGTCCGGCCGACGTCGACGCCGTGGAGGCGCACGGCACGGGCACCCGCCTGGGTGACCCGATCGAGGCGGAGGCGGTCCTCGCCACCTACGGGCGCGAGCGCGAACGACCGCTCTACCTGGGCTCGGTGAAGTCCAACATCGGCCACACGCAGGCCGCGGCGGGGGTCGCCGGCGTCATCAAGATGATCGGCGCGATGCGACAAGGGATGCTGCCGCCGACCCTGCACGTCGACGAGCCGACCCCGCATGTCGACTGGTCGGCAGGAGGTGTCACGGTCGTCACCGAGCCGACCGCCTGGCCCAGGACCGGGCGCCCGCGGCGGGCGGCGGTCTCGGCGTTCGGCATCAGCGGAACGAACGCACATCTGATCCTGGAGCAGGCCCCGGAGCCGGTGGGGATCCAGACGGACGGAGCGGACAGCGCCCCCGAGGAGACCGAGACCACCGGCATCGCCCCGGCCGGGACTGAGGCCGCCCGCGACGCCGCCGTCGGCCCGGAGGCCGGCGCCGTGCCTGTGCCATGGCTGTTGTCGGCCAAGACCGATGGGGCACTGCGTGTTCAGGCCAGGCGGCTGCTGGCGCACGCCGGCGAGCGCCCGGACCTGGCCACCGCGGACATCGCGCGCTCCCTGATCACCACGCGCACGACGTTCGAGCGGCGGGCGGCAGTGTTGGGCGTGTCCCCCGACGAGCTGCTCGCGGGCCTGACGGCACTGGCCGAGGCTCGCGACCACGAGAGCGTTCTGGCGGGCGCCGTCGGACGTCCGGCGAAGGTCGCCTTTCTCTTCTCCGGGCAGGGCTCTCAACAGCCAAGCATGGGAAGGGAGTTGTACGAGAGGTTCCCCGTCTTCGCGAAGGCGTTGGACGAGGTGTGCGCCCTGCTCGATCCGCACCTCGAACTGTCCCTGCGAGACGTCATGTTCGGACAGGACGCCGATCTGCTCGGACAGACCCTCTACACACAGACAGCCCTGTTCGCCTTCCACACCGCACTGTTCAAACTGCTCACAAGCTTCGGCGTACGGCCCGACTTCCTCGCCGGACACTCCATCGGCGAGATCTCCGCCGCCCACGCCGCAGGCGTCCTCTCCCTCCACGACGCCACCAAACTCGTCGCGGCCCGGGCACGGCTCATGCAGCAACTCCCACCCGGCGGCGCCATGATCGCCATCGAAGCCACCGAGGAAGAACTCCTTCCGGGACTGGAGGAGTTCGGCGACCGGATAGCCATCGCAGCCGTCAACAGCCCGACCTCCATCGTCCTTTCCGGCGACCAAACACCCGTCAACGAACTCGCCGCACTCTGGCAAAAGCGCGGACGACGGACCCGACGCCTGGACGTCAGCCACGCCTTCCACTCCCCCCACATGGACCCCATCCTCGAACAGTTCCGCTCCACCGCAGCGGAACTCACCTACAACCCACCCACCATCCCCCTCGCCTCCAACCTCACCGGCACCCTCGCCTCACCGGAGGACCTCACCTCCCCTGAGTACTGGGTCCACCACATCCGCAACACCGTCCGCTTCCATCACAGCGTCCAGACACTGCACGCCGCGGGCGCCACCGTGCACGTCGAGCTGGGACCGGGGGCGACTCTGACGCCCCTGGTGCACCAGGCCCTGGACGACACCGTTGCAGTGCCGGCCCAGCACCCCGACTTGATCAGGGCCCTGGCCGGGCTTCACACCCACGGCGTGGCGGTGGACTGGACGCCCTTGCTCGCGGGAACCCACACGGTCCCGCTGCCCACGTACGCCTTCGAGCACGAGCGGTACTGGATCGAGTCGGCCTTCAGCCCGTCCTCCGCCGGAGCGGGTGAGGAAGTCGGGGACGCGGAGTTCTGGGACGCCGTGGAGCACGGCGATCCGGAGGAACTGGCCCGCCGCCTCGAGATCGGAGAGGACGCTCCACTGGGCGAACTGCTGCCCGCTCTCGCCGACTGGCGGCGCCGGGCGCGGGAGAGTTCGCAGGTCGACCGGTGGCGCTATCGCGTGATGTGGCAGCCGGCGACGCGGAGCGAGCGGGCCTCGCTCAAGGGCACCTGGCTGGTCGTCGTTCCCGCGGCATACGCGGACGACCCGGCCGTGGAGCTGGCCGGCACCGCGCTGGCCCGGCAAGGCGCGAGGGCCGTGGTCCTGACCGCCCCTGAGGCGGCGCCCAGCGCCTGGTTCGCGGCCCGGCTGCGCGAGGCGGGTGACGGACTCGGTGGTGTCGTCTCGCTGCTGGGCCTCGACCGGCAGCCGCATCCGGCGCACCCCGCGGTCCCGGCAGGAGCTGCGGGGACACTGGCCCTGGTGCGGGGACTGGCCGACAGCGGTTCCTCGGCACGGCTGTGGGCGGTCACACGCGGTGGCGTGGTGTGCGGCGTCGCCGGGGACGGCGAGGCATCGGGCGGTCAGGCGCAGTTGTGGGGGCTCGGTCGCGTGGTCGCCCTGGAGCAACCGCGGCTGTGGGGCGGTCTGGTGGACCTGCCGACGGTGACTCAGGAGCGCACCGCCGCTGATCTCGCCGCCGTGCTGGCCGGACTCGGCGACGAGGACCAGGTGGCCCTGCGCCATGCCGGGCCGCTGGTTCGCCGACTGGTCCGGGCGCCGCTGGTGCGCCGGACCCCGGAGCCCACGCCGTGGAACCCCCGCGGCACCGTACTGGTCACCGGGGGCACAGGCGGCATCGGCGGGCATCTCTCCCGGTGGCTGGCCGCGCACGGTGCCGACCATCTGGTACTGGCGGGGCGGCGCGGGCGGGCAGCGCCGGGCGCGCCGGAGCTGGCGGCGGAACTGGAGGACCTCGGTGTGCGGGTGACGCTCGCCGCCTGCGATGTGAGCGACCCGTCGGCGCTGGCGGACCTGGTGTCGGAACATCCGCCGACAGCCGTGTTCCACGCCGCGGGCAGCGCGCAGGCGTACACACCGGTGGTGGACACCGATCTGGACGAGTACGCGCGGGTGGTGTCCGGCAAGGTCGCGGGCGCGGAGCACCTGGCCACGCTGCTGGCGGACCGCGACCTGGACGCCTTCGTGCTGTTCTCCTCCAACGCGGGCGTCTGGGGCAGCGGCGGGCAGGCCGCGTACGCTGCGGGCAACGCCCATCTCGACGGGCTGGCCGAGCAGTTGCGCGCGGGCGGCCTGCGGGCGCTGTCGGTCGCCTGGGGGGCCTGGGCGGACGGCGGGATGGCCGAGCTGGACGGCGCCACCGACCTGCTGGAGCGGCGCGGTATCCGCCCCATGGCGCCGGCTCTGGCGCTCGGCGCGCTGCGGCAGACCCTCACCGACGGCGAGGCCCTGCTGTCGGTCGCGGACATGGAGTGGGAACGGTTCGCCCCGAGCTACACGTCGGTCCGCCCGAGCCCACTGCTCGACTCGATTCCCGAGGTGCGGGCGGCGCTCATGGAGTCCGGGGACACCACCGGGCGTGAAGCCACCGCGTCGGCGCTGGCCGCGGAAGTTGCCGCGGTCTCACCGCGCGAGCAGCGAGCACTCGTAGGCAGGCTGGTCCGCGGCGAGATCGCGGCGGTGCTCGGGCACACCTCGATCGGAGCCGTGCCGCCCGATCGCGCCTTCAAGGACCTCGGCTTCGACTCGCTGACCGCTCTGGAGGTACGCAACCGGGTCAACCGGGTCACCGGTCTGCGCCTGCCGGCGGTGGCGGTCTTCGACCATCCGACGCCGGCGGCGTTGGCCGGCCACGTCCTGGCGGAACTGCTGGAGAGCGGCGGACCCGCGGAAACCGAGCGGGCGCGTGGCCCGGTCGAGGACGGCGAACCGATCGCCGTGATCGGGATGAGCTGCCGCTACCCGGGCGGGGTGGCGTCCCCTGACGACCTGTGGCAGTTGGTGGCCGAGGGCCGCGACGCGATCTCCGGTTTTCCCACAGATCGCGGCTGGGACCTCCCGGGTCTGTACGACTCGGACCCGGACGGCGTGGGCACCTCCTATGCCCGGCACGGCGGCTTCCTCGACGGCGCCGCGGACTTCGACGCGGCCTTCTTCGGCGTCAACCCGCGCGAGGCGCTCGCCGCCGACCCCCAGCAGCGCATCCTGCTGGAGAGCGCGTGGGAGGCCGTCGAGCACGCCGGGATCGACCCGACGACGCTGCGCGGCAGCCGCACCGGCGTGTTCGTCGGGGTGTTCGCACAGGAGTACGCGGCCCGGCTGCGCAGCGTCCCGGACGGCGTCGAGGGCTATCTCGCCTCGGGCAACGTCACCAGTGTGGCGTCCGGCCGGATCTCCTACACGCTGGGCCTGGAGGGTCCGGCGGTCTCGGTGGACACCGCCTGCTCATCCTCGCTGGTGGCGCTGCACATGGCGTGCCGTGCGCTGCGCGGCGGCGAGTGCGACCTCGCGTTGGCCGGTGGCGCCACGGTCGTGGTGACGCCGAACATCTTCACCGAGTTCAGCCGGCAACGGGGACTGTCCCCCGACGGGAGGTGCCGGTCCTTCGCCGCCGCCGCGGACGGCACCGGATTCGGCGAGGGCGCGGGGCTGCTGATGGTGGAGCGGTTGTCGGACGCGCTGCGCAACGGACACCGGGTGCTCGCGGTGATCCGCGGCAGCGCGGTCAACCAGGACGGTGCCTCCAACGGCCTCACGGCGCCCAGTGGTTCCTCCCAGCAGCGGGTCATCCGGGACGCGCTCGCCGACGCCCGGCTGTCCACGGCGGACGTGGACGCCGTGGAGGCGCACGGCACCGGCACGACTCTGGGCGACCCGATCGAGGCGCAGGCGTTGCTCGCCACGTATGGGCAGGACCGTACGGAACCTCTGTACCTGGGCTCGTTGAAGTCGAACATCGGGCACACCCAGGCCGGTGCGGGTGTCGGCGGAGTCATCAAGATGGTCGAGGCGCTCCGGCACGGCGTACTGCCGCGAACACTGCACGTGGACGCACCCTCGCCGCACGTCGACTGGACGGCGGGGAAAGTGGAACTGCTCGCCGAGCAGCGGCCGTGGCCCGAGGTGGGCCGGCCGCGGCGGGCAGGGGTGTCCTCGTTCGGACTGAGCGGGACCAACGCCCACGTGGTGCTTGAGCAGGCACCCGAGCAGGGGACCGCCGAGCCCTCGGAGGCGCCCGGCGATCCGGCGGTGTCCGGCACCTCGCCGTCGCCGGTGTCCGGGCTCTCGGTATGGCCGGTGTCCGCGCGGACCGAGCCCGCGCTGCGCGCACTGGCCGGGCGACTGCACGCGCTGGCCACCGCGCTTGCGGACGACGCGCCGGCCGACGCCGGACGCGCGCTGGCGGTGCAGCGGGCCACCTTCGACCGGCGGGCCGTGGTGGTGGCCGCGGACCGGGACACGCTGCTCGACGGCTTGGCGGAGATGGCGCGCGGCGGCGAGAGCGACTCCGTCGTGCGCGGCACCGCCACGGAACTCGGCGGCACGGTCTTCGTGTTTCCGGGCCAGGGGTCGCAGTGGCCCGCGATGGCACGGGAGCTGCTGGTGTCCTCACCGGTGTTCCGGGAGCGGATCGAGAGCTGCGCGAGGGCGCTGGAGCCGTTCACCGACTGGTCGCTGGTGGACGTCCTCACCGAGCGGCCGGGGGCCGCGTCGCTGGAACGGGTGGACGTGGTCCAGCCCGTTCTGTGGGCCATGATGGTGTCACTCGCGGCGGTGTGGGAGGCGTACGGCGTTCGCCCGGACGCGGTCGTGGGCCACTCCCAGGGCGAGATCGCCGCCGCCACCGTGGCGGGCGCGCTCGATCTCGACGACGGGGCGCGGGTGGTCGCCCTGCGCAGCGCCGCCCTGAAGGCGCTCTCCGGCCAGGGCGGCATGATGTCCGTGCAGTTGGCGGCGGATGCGGTGCGCGAGCGGGTCTCGGCAGGCGCCGATCTCAGCGTGGCCGCGGTCAACGGGCCGACCTCCACGGTGGTGTCCGGCGCCCCGGACGCCCTGGACGCGCTCGCGGCGGACTGCGAGGCCGCAGGAGTACGGGTCCGCCGGGTGCCCGTGGACTACGCCTCGCACGGTCCGCACGTGGCACGGGTCGAGGCGGAGGTGACGGAGCTGCTCGCCGGGATCCGGCCCCGCTCCACGGACGTCGCGTTCTACTCCACCGTCACCGCCGGCATCTTGGACACGGCGGAACTGGGCCCGGAGTACTGGTACCGGAACCTGCGCCAGACGGTGCAACTGCGCCCCACGGTCGAGGCGTTGATCGACGACGACCACCGGCTGTTCGTCGAGGTGAGCCCGCATCCGGTGTTGACCGTGCCGCTCCAGGAGACCGCGGAGGCGGCGACGGAGGCGACGGTGGCGGTGATCGGCACGCTGCGCAGGGACCACGGCGACGCCACCGAGGTGCTGACCGCACTCGCGCGGGTGCACACCGCGGGCGGGCCGGTCGACCGGGCCGCGCTCGCGGGCGGGGCTCCGCGCCGGGCGGTCGACCTGCCGACGTATCCCTTCCAGCGGCAGCGGTTCTGGCTGGAGGCACCGGCCGGCACCGGCGACCTCGCCGGGGCAGGCCTCGCCGGTGCGGACCACGCGCTGCTCGGCGCGGCGGTGGAACTGGCAGACGGGTCGAGCGTCCTCACCGGCCGGGTGTCCCTGACGACCCACCCCTGGATCGCCGACCACGCGGTCGCCGGGACCGTGCTGCTGCCGGGAACCGCGTTCGTGGACCTCGCCCTGCACGCGGCCGCCGGAAGCGGCGGGGGCGGCCTGCGCGAGCTGACCCTGCACACCCCGCTGACGCTGCCGGAGGACGGCGCAGTGGACCTTCAGGTCGCGGTCGTCCCCGGTGAGGACGAGACACTGCGCACCCTCACCGTGCACGCCCGCCCGGTCGGAGGCACCGACGGTTTCGACGGAGCGGCCTGGACACACCACGCCACCGCCGTCCTCGACTCCGCCACCGGCCCCGGTACGACGACCGTCCTCGGCGCCGCCTCCGGGACGTGGCCGCCGGAGGGCGCCGAAGCCCTGGACACCGAGGCCTTCTACGACGGTCTCGCGGACGCCGGTTACGACTACGGACCGGCGCTGCGCGGCCTGCGCGCCGCCTGGCGGACCCCGGACGCAATCCTCGCGGAGATCGCCCTGCCCGAGCAGATCGGCGCGAGCGGGCACGGTATCCACCCAGCGCTGCTGGACGCGGCGCTGCACGCCATCGCCGCGGACGGCCTGCGCAAGAGCGACGACCGGCGGGTACGGCTGCCGTACGCGTTCGGCGACGTCGTCCTGCACGCGCGAGGCGCCACCGCGCTGCGCGCCCGGCTCACCATCGTCTCCGAACAGCCCGAACAGTTGACGGTGAGCGCCGAGATCGCCGACGCCGACGGGCGACCGGTGCTGTCCGTCGGCAGCCTGGTCCTCCGTCAGGTGGCGGCGGCAGCCACTGTCCGACCCCGGTCCCTCTACGAGATCGCGTGGCCACGACTGGACGGCGACGGTACGGCGGTCCCGGGCCGCTGGGCGCTGTTCGGCACGGACGCCGAGGGACTCGTCCCGCAGGAGGATGTGCACGCCGGTCCAGCGGCGCTGGCGGCCGCAGTCGACGCGGGCCTGCCGGTGCCGGAGGCGGTGCTGGCCCCGCTTCCGGTGGACGCTCGGGACCCCGTCCAGGGCGCGCACGCGGCGGCACAGCACGTGCTCGCCCTGGCGCAGGAGTGGCTCGCCGAGCCCCGGTTCGGGGCGTCACGGCTGGTGGTGGTCACCAGGAACGCCGTCGCCGTCCACGACGACGACGGGCCGGCCGACCCGGCCCGGCTGGCGCACGGCACCGTGCCCGGCCTGCTGCGGTCCGCCGCGGCGGAGAACCCCGGGCGTTTCCTCCTGCTGGACCTCGACGGTACGGCCGCCTCCGACGCGGCCGCTCCCGGCGCGCTGGCCGCAGCCCTCGCCGGGGACGAGCCGGAGGTGGCGGTGCGCGAAGGCGTGGCCCTGGTGCGCAGGCTCAGCAGGGCCACGCCCGGAGAGATCCCCTCCGAAGACCGACTCGACGGCTCTGGCGGCTCCGTCGACTTCGACGGCGAGGGGCCCGTCCTGCTCACCGGAGGCACCGGCACCCTCGGTGCGCAAGTGGCCCGCCACCTCGTGACCAGGCGCGGCGTACGCCGCCTTCTGCTCGCCGGCCGTCAGGGGGCACAGGCGCCGGGGGCGGCCGAACTGGCGGCCGAACTGACCGCCGCCGGTGCCGAGGTGGAGATCGCGGCCTGCGACGCCGCCGACGCCGATGCGCTCCGCGGGCTGCTGGCCGGGCGTGAACTCTCCGGAGTGGTGCACGCGGCCGGCGTCCTCGACGACGCAACGCTCTCCTCGCTCACGAACGGGCAGCTGACCCGGGTGCTGCGACCCAAGGTGGACGCGGCGTGGAATCTGCACACGCTGACCGAGGACCGCCCCGGCACGCCGCTCGTCCTCTTCTCGTCGGCCTCGGCGATCCTCGGCAGCCCCGGACAGGCCAACTACGCTGCGGCCAACGCCTTCCTGGACGCGCTGGCCCACCACCGCAGGAGCCGCGGGCTGCCCGCCGTCTCCCTGTCGTGGGGGCTGTGGGCGCAGGCGAGCGGGATGACCGGGCACCTGGACGACAGTGACCTGCGCCGCATCGGGCAGGGCGGAATCCTGCCGCTCGAGGGTGTGGAGGCACTGGACCTGCTCGACGCTGCGCTCGGTCTCGGCCGGCCGGCTCTGGCACCGGTCCGGCTGGACGCGGCCGCCCTGCGTTCACGGGCCGCGGAGACCGGCGCCGTCCCGGGAGTGCTGAGGGCGCTGGTCCGGGCGGCGGACACCGGGGCCGCGGCCGGGGACGACCTGCTGCGGCGCCTGGCGGTCCTGGACGAGGAAGGGCGGCGGACCGCCGTACTCACCCTGGTCAGGGAGGCGGCGGCGGCCGTGCTGGGCCACGCCGATCCGCAGGCGCTGGAGGAGGACCTGCCCTTCAAGGATCTCGGATTCGACTCGCTCACCGGGGTGTCTCTGCGCAACCGCCTCGGCACGGCTACCGGGCTGCGGCTGCCGGCCACCCTCGTCTTCGACCATCCGACGGCGCGGGCCCTGGCCGACTGGCTGCTGTCGCGGCTGGAGCCCTCGGAGGCGGGAACCGCTCCGATACTCACCGAACTCGACGGCATCGCGGCGGAGTTGACGCGTCTGGGTGCCGACTCAGGTCTGCGCGACCAGGTGGCCGACCGGCTCCGCGCCCTCCTGCGGGACGTCGCGTCGACCGGAGACACGGACAGCGGCGAGGACCACGGCCGGGACGGTGGCGAACGCATCGCGTCCGCTTCCGCCGAGGAGATTTTCGACCTGATCGACAACGAACTGGGCGTCGTCTGATGAGCACGGCCACACCGGCGAGCCGAGGAAAGGGCAACTGATGGCCAGCGAAGAGGAACTCGTCGCGTATCTGCGGCGGGTCACCGCCGACCTCCAGCAGACCCGGCGCAGGCTGGCGCAGGCCGAGGAGAGGGCGCACGAGCCGATCGCCGTCATAGGCATGAGCTGCCGCTACCCGGGCGAGGTCCGTACGCCGGAGGAGCTGTGGCGGCTGGTCGACGAGGAAGTGGACGCCGTCGGCGGCTTCCCGGCCGAACGCGGCTGGGACGTCGAGCAGCTCTACCATCCCGACCCCGACAGGTCCGGCACCGTCACCACCCGGCAGGGCGGCTTCCTGCGCGACGCCGACCGGTTCGACGCCGCGTTCTTCGGGATCTCGCCCCGGGAGGCGCCGGCCATCGACCCACAGCAGCGGATCCTGCTGGAGACCTCGTGGGAGGCGTTCGAGCACGCCGGGATCGACCCGCGTGACCTGCGCGGCAGCCGGACCGGGGTGTACGCGGGCGTGATGTACAACGACTACGGCGCCCGGCTCCAGCACCGCCCGCCCGAGGAGGCCGAAGGCCTGCTCGGCAGCGGCAGCGCGGGCAGCGTGGCGTCCGGCCGGATCGCGTACACCTTCGGCTTCGAGGGCCCGGCCGTCACCGTGGACACGGCATGCTCCTCGTCCCTGGTCGCGGTGCATCTGGCCGCGAGGGCGCTGAGGTCCGGGGAGTGCACGCTGGCACTGGCCGGCGGGGTCGCGGTGATGGCGACCCCGGCGACCTTCGTCGAGTTCAGCAGACAGCGCGGACTGGCGCCCGACGGCCGGTGCAAGGCGTTCTCGGCCGACGCCGATGGCACCGGCTGGGCGGAGGGTGCCGGACTGCTGCTGCTGGAGCGGCTGTCCGAAGCCGAGGCCAACGGGCACCGCGTGCTGGCGGTGATCCGCAGCTCGGCGGTGAACCAGGACGGCGCGTCCAACGGCCTCACCGCCCCCAACGGGCCCTCGCAGGAACGGCTGATCCGGCAAGCGCTCGCCGACGCCCGGCTCGCGCCCGCCGACGTGGACGCCGTCGAGGCGCACGGCACCGGCACCCGGCTGGGCGACCCGATCGAGGCGCAGGCACTGCTCGCCACGTACGGGCAGAACCGTGAACAGCCCTTGCTGCTGGGGTCGGTGAAGTCGAACATCGGGCACACACAGGCAGCCGCCGGGGCCGCCGGAATCATCAAGATGGTGCACGCCCTGCGCGCCGGGGTGCTTCCCCGCACCCTCCATGCCGACCGCCCGACCCCGCACGTCGACTGGTCGGCGGGCCGGGTCCGGCTGCTCACCGAACGGGTTCCGTGGCCGGACGCAGGGCGTCCGCGACGGGCCGCGGTGTCGTCGTTCGGCATCAGCGGCACGAACGCGCACGTGATCCTGGAACAGGCTCCACCACCACGCACGTCGGCGGGCGGTGGGACGCCGAGGGCCACGTCGCCGGAAACGGGGCGGACGAGGACCGACGCGGAACCGCTGACGGAGGCCTCACAAGACACGCCTCCGCTCCCCTGGCTGCTGTCCGCCCGAACCGAGACCGCGCTCGCCGCGCAGGCCGCGCGGCTGCACACCCATCTGACGGGCCGTCCGGACCTGCGCCCGCAGGACGTCGCCCGCACCCTGGCCGGACGGACCCGGTTCGACCATCGCGCCGCGGTGACCGGCGCCGACCGGGAGCAACTCCTCGCCGGGCTGGCCTCCTTGGCCCGCGGAGACAGCGGCGAACCGGTGCTGCTCGGCTCCGGCAGGCCCGGGCGCACCGCGTTCCTCTTCACCGGACAGGGCGCCCAGCACCCTGGGATGGGACGGGAACTGGCCGCCGCCCACCCCGTCTTCGCCGACACCCTGGCCGAGGTGGCCGATCTGTTCGCCCCCCATCTCGAACGCCCCTTGAGGGACGTGCTGTTCACACCGGGCGAGCCGCTCGACGAAACCCTCTACACCCAACCGGCGCTGTTCGCCTACGAGGTCGCGCTCCACCGGCTTCTGCGGCACTGGAACGTCACGCCCGACCTCCTGGCGGGCCATTCCGTCGGCGAACTGGCGGCCGCCACGGCGGCCGGCGTACTCGACCTCCCGTCGGCCGTGCGACTGGTCGCTGTCCGGGCCCGGCTGATGCAAGGACTGCCTCCGGGGGGCATGACCGCACTGGACACCGACGAGGCGACCGCCTTGGCGCTGCTGGACGGGCGGACCGACCTGCTGTCGGTGGCGGCCGTGAACGCGCCAGGATCGGTCGTCGTGTCCGGCGACCCACGCGCGCTCGCCGAGGTCGAGGAGGAGTGGCGCCGCCGAGGCGGCCGCAGCCGGCGTCTCACGGTCGGCGGCGCCTTTCACTCCCCGCTCACGGACACCGTGCTCGCCGAGTTCCGCGCGGTCGCCGAAGGCATCGAGTACCGGCCGCCGTCGGTCCCTGTCGTCTCCACGCTCACCGGCCGCACGGCCGAAGGTGACGACCTGGTCACCGCCGACTACTGGACCCGCCAACTGCGGCACACCGTACGGTTCCAGAACGCGGTGACCGAACTGCGCCGGCTCGGTGTCACGACCCTGCTGGAGATCGGCCCCGCGCCGACGCTCACCGTGCTGGCCAGGCGCACCCTGGAGGCGGACGCATCGGCACCACCGGTGCGTGCCGTGCCCACGGCACGGCCGGAACGTGCCGAGACGGCGGCGCTCCTGGCGGCCGCCGCCGAAGCGCACGTGCAGGGCGTACCGGTGGACTGGCCGACAGTCGCGCGTGGTGCGGGCGCCCTGGTCGAACTGCCCGGCTACGCCTTCCAGCGCGAGCGGTACTGGCTGGACACGCCGTCCGTGGCGGCGGCCGGCACCGAGGAGTCGGCACTCTGGGACGCGGTCGACCGCGCCGACTCGGCGTCCGTCGCGGAGATCCTGCACCTGGAGCACACCGGTCCGCTCCGCCCGGTCGTGGAGGCGTTGTCCGCCTGGCGGCGCCGCCCGCACTGGCCGCACCGCCTGACCTGGCGCCCCGTCCCGGTGCCGGACCGTACGGCCCCCGGCGGGCCCTGGGCGCTGCTCTGTCCTGCCGATCCCTTGCACGGCCGAGCGACGCTGGACGCCGTCGCCGACGCGCTCAGCGCCCAGGGAGCCGAGGTGGTCCGGGTCGCCGACGTGCCCGGCGGGGTCGCCGACGTGCCGGGCGCGGCGCTCGACGGGCGGCCGTGGACCGGAGTGCTGGCCTTTCCGGCACGGGATGCGGCCGACCCCGTCACCGCCACGCTGGGGACGCTCGACGCGCTCGCGTCCGCGGAGTTCCCGGCCCCGCTGTGGGTGGTCACCGCGGGCGGCGTAGCGGTCGACGAGGCCGACGACGACGGGCCCGACCTTGCGCAGGCCGCCCTGTGGGGGCTGGCCCACGGGCTGTCCGTCGAGCGTCCCGGTGCGTGGGGCGGGATCGTCGACCTGCCTCCGGGTACGGCCCCCGATCCGCGCTCGGCGGCCAGGCTGGCCCGGTTCCTGGCCGCGCCGGACGGCGAGGACCAGGTGGCCGTGCGCGGGCCCGAACTGTACGGGCGGCGTCTGGTGGCGGCCCCGGCGCCCCGCCAGGACGAGGTCAAGGTGCCGCCGGGCACGGTCCTGGTCACCGGCGGCACGACCGGGCTGGGCCGGGACGCGGCCCGCTGGCTCGCCCGGCACGGCGCCGAGCACCTGCTGCTGACCCGTGCTCCCGGCGCCCCGGCCGAGGTGGACCCGTATCTGGCCGAGCACGGCGCCGGGGTGACCACCGTGGTCTGGGATCCCTCCGGACGGGAGGCGCCGGCCGCTCCGGAGGTCCAGGCCCTGATCCCGGCCGCCGTCGTGCACATCGTGGTCCCGCCCGGCCCGCCTCCCACCGCCGCGCTCGACCCGGACCGAGCCGGCCGGGAGCTCGACCGGGTGCGGGCACAGGCGGACGTCCTGGCAAACATCGCCGACCGGGCCCCCGGCACGACGCTGCTGTTCCTGGGCGGCGCCAACGGGCTCCTCGGGGGACCCGGCGCCGCCAACGAGGGCCCGGCGCAGGCGTATCTCACCGCGCTGGCCGGGCGCAGGACCGCCGCCGGCCGCCCCACCTCGGCGCTGCTGTGGGGCCCTTGGTCACGGGACGGCACCGTGGAGGGACCTCGGGGGCACGGGCTGCGTCCGGTGCCTGCGGAGGCGGCGATGGAGCATCTGGCCCGCGCGTTCGGCGAGGGCGGCGCACGGCTCGTGATCGCCGACCCGGACTGGGAGCGGCTGCTGCCGGAGTTCGGCGGGGACCGCCCTCGCCCCCTCCTGTCCGAGCTGCCGCCGGCGGCCCGGCTGCTGCGGGCCGCGGCGGTCGAGGGTCGCCCGCTGTCGTGGCGGCGGCGCCTGGCCGAGGCCACCGACGAGGACGTGCCGTCCGTGCTCCTGGATCTCGTCCGTACCCAGGCGGCGGTGGTGCTGGGGCTGCCGGGGCCGGACGACGTGCCCGCGGAGGAGACGTTCCTCGGCATCGGGTTCGCCTCGCTGACCGCGCTCGAACTCAACAACCGGCTGCGGGACGTGGCCGGTCTGTCCGTCCCGGCCACCGGGATCTACGACTTCCCCACGCCGACGGAGCTCGCCCGCTTCCTCAGCGCTTCGTTGCCCATCACCCCGTAAGGAGTCCCGGATGACCCGCACTGTGATCATCGCCGGAGGCGGCCCGGTCGGCCTGCTGGTCGCCGCCGAACTGCGGCTGAACGGCGTGCCCGCCTTGGTCCTCGAACGGCGCACGCACCGCGAGACCGAGGCGTTCTCCCGGCTGCTGCACGGCCGGTCCGCGGACGTCCTGGAACGGCGGGGACTGCTTTCCGGGCTGGGGGAGCTGCCGCGATGGCCCGCGGTGCACTTCGCCCATCTGCCGATGGATCTCGGCAAGGCGTCCCCCGACGACTGCTGGCTGATCGTCCCGCAGAACCGTGTCGAGGCGGCCCTGGAGGACCACGCGGTGGCCCTCGGTACCGAGATCAGGCGCGGCCACGAGGTGCTGGCGGTCGAACAGGACGACGGCGGGGTGACCGCCACCGTGCGCGGGGTCGACGGTGAGTACCGTGTAGAGGGCGCCTTCCTGGTGGGCGCGGACGGCGGCAACAGCACGGTCCGCGAGGCCGCGGGATTCGTGGCGCCGCCGCGGGGGCCGTCCTGGTACGGGCTGGTGGCGCAGGTGGAGGGATACGCCGGACCGGAGGGCGCGGCCACCGGACCGGCCGGGCTCTACGGCGTCATTCCCGACGCCGGTTTCCACCACGTCATGACCACCGAGTTCGCCCGCGACACGCCCGGCCATGAAGTGCCGGTGACCTTCGAGGAGGTCCGGGCCGGCGTGCTGCGCGTGGCAGGGGCACCGGTGACCGGCGGCCGGCCCCGCTGGATGGCCCGCTACGGCAACGTCACCCGTCTCCCGGACAGCTACCGCAAGGGCAGGGTCGTCCTGGCCGGCGACGCCGCGCACACCCACTTCCACGCTGTCGGACACGGGCTGAACACCGGGCTCAACGACGCGGTGAACCTGGGCTGGAAGCTCGCTGCCGAGGTCGACGGCACGGCGCCGGAAGGTCTGCTGGACAGCTACGAGGCCGAGCGGCGCCCGGTCGGCGAGCGCGCGGTCCGGGTGATGCTCGCCCAACTGGCCTTGCTGCACCCGCTGGAGCCGCTGGAGCCGCTGCGCTCCCTGCTCGCCGAACTCGTCGAACTCCAGCCGGTCGTGGAGCACCTGGTCGGTGCCGTCACCACGGTGCGGTATCCGCTGGAGCTGGATCTGCCGGGCGACTCGTCCGAGTTCTCCCCGTTGATCGGCCGTTCGCTGCCCGTGCTGCCCGAAGCGGCGGCTCCGGCCGTGCACAGCGGCCGGGGCGTCCTGCTGGCGCGCGAGGGCGACCCGCGCTCCCCCGGCCCTCTTCCGAACTGGGCGGGCCGTGTGACCCGTGTCGAGATCCCGGCCGTACCGGAGCTGGACGCACCGGGCGTGCTCGTTCGCCCCGACGGCGTCGTCGCGTGGGCCGGCACCGACGACAAGGGCCTCACCGCCGCACTGGAGACCTGGTTCGGCCCGGCGGCCCAGTAATCCAGCCGTTGATCGTGCTTCTTCATGGCTGAGCCGTCGCTCGTACCGGCGGAGTCGGTGCGCAGGGTCGTGGCCCGGGTTGATCGGTGTCGCGGCCAGGTGCTGGTGTCGGCTTCGGCCCGGTCGCAGTGGCGCTCTCTCCGCGCCTGCTCCAGCCGGGCACACGTCGGCTTCGCCGTCGAGTCGTGGTCGTCGCCCTGAAAGCAGTAGACCCCACCGAGGTCAGCGAGGCCTGCTCGCGGTCCGTCCTACCACTCCGACCTGACGTACCCACGCTTGAAGCCGCCCGGAATGGGCGGTCGGTGTCTACCGTGTCCGCAGGTCGGCAGCGACCTCGGCCAGGAGTTCGTACGAGCGCAGTCGGGCCGAGTGGTCGGTGACGATGGTGATCGCCATGAGTTCGTCGGCGCCCGTGCGCTCCAGAAGGGCGGTGAGGGTTCGGCGCGCGGCCGCCGGGTCCCCGACCACCTGACTTTCGAACTGGACCCGTACATGGGCGCGTTGTTGCTCGGTGTAGCCGGCGGTCGCCACCGCCTCGGGACGCAGGTAGGGCCCGAGACGGCCTTCGCTCATCTGGAGGGCGGCCACTTCCAGCGGACCCGCGAGGTACCGCGCACGCTCCTCGCTGTCTGCGAGCAGCACCATCACGTCCAGCACGACGTAGGGCTCCGGCCACCGCGCGCTGGGCCGGAAGGCGTTCCGGTACGCCTTGAGGGCACCGTCCACGGCGTGCGGGCTGAAGTGGTAACCGAAGACGAAGGGCAGGCCGAGCCGGCCGGCGAGCGCGCCGTCGGTCTCGTCGCGGCCCACCAGCCACACGGGTGGCCGGCTGTCCGGGCGGGGTGTGACCGTCACGGTCCCGCCGGTGTCCGCCGGGTCCAGCAGCCGCAGCAATTCCTCGGTGCGTCCGGCGAAAGCGTCCGCGGCGAAGGGGCCGGGCTCGCCGCGCAGGGCGATCTGGACGTCCGGGTTCATCGTGCCGAGCGCGGGGCTGACGCCGAGGTCGACCCGGTCCGGGTGGAAGGCGGCCAGCGTGCAGAACTGTTCGGCGACCGTCAACGGGCTCTGATGGGCGAGCAGGACGCCGCCGGCCCCGACCCGCAGCGTGCCGGTGGCCCTGGCGGCTTCGGCGACGAGCAGGGCGGGCGCCGAGGCGGCAAGACTGAGGGTGCTGTGGTGCTCGGAGAACCAGTGGCGCAGATAGCCGAGGCGTTCGGCGTGGCGGGCCAGGTCCAGCGTGTCCCGCAGCGCCTGTGCTGCGGTGGAGCCCTGCACCACGGGCGCGATGTCGAGCACGGAGAGCGGCACGCCCGCCCGGTGGTCAGGCACGGGCCGTGCTTCCGGCCAGTTCCGCCACCGCGGCCGCGGCCTCGTCGAGGTCACCTGGCTCGTGGATGTGGACGACCGGGAAGGGAAAGTCGATGACTCCCTTCGGTATGGATTTCCCCAAGAGCACGGCCAACCGAGTGCCGTGGCGCTCCAGTTCGGCGAGCATTCCTGGCATGGTGATGGGAGCCACGGGGTTGCGGTCGAACAGGTCGCGGACCTCATCGGCCGTGGTCAGCGCCCTGGGTTCGGGCTGGACCGCCGAGCAGACCGGCACCCGGGGGGCGGTGAAGGGCATGGTGTGGACATACGGGGCCAGGAAATCCCGTTCATGGGCACGCAGTTCGGTGTGGGCGGCGATGGTCTGTCCCTCCAGGACGACCACCGTCCGCTCCGGCAACGACGCCGCGAGGTCCTCCACCGCCGCGCGATGACCGCCGAGCAGCAGCATCCGCTTGGTGCCCTCCAGTACCGGGCCGAAGTCCCCGGCGAGATGGACCCCCGGCCGGGCTTCACCGTAGTAGTCGGCGGGGTTGTCCCCGGCCGGCACGAACGCGCGGGCCACGGCCTGCTCCGGCACCTCCGACGGCAGCCGGGGAACCAAGCGCTGCCGGTGCAGGAAGCGCAGATAGTGCTCCCGGTCGAGGGCTCCGGCCAGGGCGCCGGCGGTCATGCCACCGAGGCTGATGCCGCCGGTCACGGACGGGGAGACGCCGCGTTCCGCGAGGACGTCTGCGATGCCGAGGACGAGAGCGGCCTGGCGCAGAGACCCGCGGCTCTGCCGCTCCTCCTGGTCAGCGGGCAGTTCCTCGGTGCGCAACTGGGCCACCGTCAGGCCGGTCCACCGCGCCGCGCGCGCATAGACCTCCCGGACGGGCGCGAAGGACTCATGGAAGCTGTCGGTCGCCGCGGCGTCGAGGTTGACGCGGCCTCCGACCACGTAGGCAACGGTCATAACGGGAGTCCACACCGTCCACCCAAAGCGCCACTAAAGGAGAAACAAAGCACAATTTCAGCATGTCACCAATCGTGGCATTCACGCCCGGATCGATCACCTTGACGCTCACTATCCGTTTGATATACATTTCGATACGGGACTGTTCGCAACAGAAAGGCCAGGCGGTGCGTGATTCTGCCACCTCCGAGACGGGCGGGCACCTTTCGATCGATCGCGACGTCCCCCTGCCACCCGGATCGATCCGGTGCCGATGTCCGTACGCCGCGGGCGACCGCCGTCCGCCCAGACCGTAGCACGCGCGACCATGGGCGTCTGATGCTCAAAGTCGAGTACAGGCGCGAGCGTTCGGCTGGGTGTACCGAGCCGTTGCCACGGCTGTGAGACTCGCCGTGCACTCTGACGGCGACCCCTTTTTCACCGTGCATTCCTGCATTTAACGGGGTGGCATCATGACGTCTGGCACCATTGATTCCGGAATTCCCATACCGGCGTCGCAGCGGATGGAGATGGAATCGCTGCTCAGCACGCTGGTCGCACTCAAAGGCGGTCGGGGACGCATCATCGAAATCGCCGGGGCGCCCGGCACGGGAAAGTCTCGCATACTGGCGGCAATATCTGCGAGGGCACAGCGCATGGGATTCGCGGTACTGAATGCGCATTATGCGGAATCAGTCGGTCCGGAGAATATTCCGGTGCATGGCGGATCGCCGTTCTCCGGCGCGCCGGTCCCGACGAACGGACGCCTGCTCCACGAAGCACTCGGCGCCCTCCCCTCCCCGGCCGGCGACTGCCGTGCGGTGGTCCTGCTCGACGACTTCCACTGGTCGGGCCGAGGCGGCGCCGACCTGCTCGAGCAGTTGATGCGGCGCACGGCGGTGGTGCCGCTGCTGCTCGTCCTCACCCACCGTCCCAAGCAACTCCCCCCGGCCCTGCGCTCCGTGCTCGCGCGCGGGGTCGAGCAGGGCACCGTCCAGCGCGTCGACCTCGGCCCACTCGCCCCGGCCGAGTCCGCGCGGATCCTCGGGATGCCCGCCTCCGACGCCCGGCTGCTCGAACTGCACCGGCTCAGCCAGGGCGTTCCCCTGTTCCTTTTAGCCCTCGCCGAGTCCGGCCCGGACGGCGCCGTGCAGGAGCGGTACGCGGCACCGGTCCTGGCCGAGATCGCCCGGCTCGGCCCCGACGAACTGGCGGCCGCTCGCGCCGCGGCCCTGCTCGGCGGCAGGTCCTTCGACCTGGAATCCATCGCGGCGGTCACCGAGTTCGGCGTCCCGCGCACCGTGGAGGCGCTCGACGGACTGCTGCAACGCGACATCCTCCGTGCCGTGGGCATCCGGCTCTCCTACCGCCACCCGCTGTTGCGCCGACTGGTCGGACAGGAGACCGACCCGGCCTGGCTGGCCGCCGGACACCGCAAAGCCGCCGTCCACCTGGCCGCACGAGCGGCATCCGCGACCGAACTCGCCGCCCACCTCGAACACTGCCTGGGCGACCCCCTCCCGGGGGACGTGGAGATCCTGCACCGGGCCGCATCCGAGGCGCTGCTGACGGACCCGCAGTCCGCGGCACGCTGGGCCCGCGCGGCACTCGACATCACCCCGGCCGAGGACGACGGGCCACGCCGGGCACTCACCACCATCCTGGCCACGGCGGTCGCCACCGGGGGCCTGCTGGAGGCCGGGCGCGACCTGCTGCACGCGCTGCGCTCGGAGCACGAGGCACTCTCCCCGGCCACGATCGCCCTCTACGCCCAGGTGGAGGTGCTGCTGTGCAACCACGCCGAGGCCGGCGCACTGCTCGGAGCGGAACTCGCCCGCTGGGAGCATCTGCCCGAACCCCCGCTGGAGACGGTCGAGATGATCGTCGTGGAGAGCCTGCTCGCGGCGATCGACGGCCGCCCGCCGGCACCCGGAAGGATCGAACTGGCGCTGCGGATCGCCCGCTCCCACCGCTCGGAGCTCACCGAGGCCGGAGCGCTGGCACTGCAAGGACTGGGCGCCGCCCTGGAGAACCGGATGGACGCAGCGACGGCGGCGCTCGCGGACGCGGCGGCACTCATCGACCGGTTCACCGACCTGGACCTGGCCGCGCATCTCCCCTACCTGACGGCGCTCGCCTGGGGCGAGGCGCTGGCCTGCGAATTCCACAGCGCGCAAAGGCACTTCGCCCGTGGCACGGCCATCGCCCGGAAGCACGGCCGACGCGATCTGCTGCCGGTCCTGCTGCTGGGACTGGCCGTGACCCATCTGCAGATCGGGCGGCCCTCGGTGAGCCGGGAACTCGCCCGTGAGGCGGGCACCCTGGCCCAGGAGTCGAAGGCCCGGCACGTCTGGGGCTTCGCCCTGGCCGTCGAGGCGCTCGGGGCGGCCTGGGCCGAGCCCGAACAGGACACGATCCGGCTCGCGGAGAAGGCCGTGACCGTCCTTCAGGGCGACCGGTTCCACTGGGCGCTGGCAGCCCCTCTGGCCCTGGCGACCGTCGCGCGGCTGCGGGGGGACCGACGCAGGGCGGTGATGCTGATCTTCGACACCGGCGGCGGCCCGGCGCTGGAGGAACTGCCGTCCGTGCTGCGCCCCCGGTCGTTCCAGCTGCTGGCCGGAGCGGTGATGGAGTCCGGCCGGCCGTTCTCGGCCCCTGCCGATCCGGTGCAGACCTCGGACGGCTGGGCGAGCCGCGCCGAGGAGGTCGCGCGGGTCACGGGACGCGCCTCCCACCGAGCCCACGCCGGCATCGCCCGAGGACACGCCCTGCGCACCCGCGGCGAGTTGGAGGCGGCACTCGACAGCTACCGGACGGCCGCATTCCTGTTCTCCTCGGTGGGGATGACCCGTGAACAGGCACTCGCCCTGATGGCGGGCGCCTCCTGTGCGTCCGCGGCGGGTCGCGCCGACGACGCCGCGTCGATGCTGCAGTTCGCCGACGAACTCGCGCACCGCATCGACTCGGAGACGATCGTGGGGTTCCTGCAGCATCTGCGCGCACCGGAGACGGATTCGCTGGCGATGGCAGAACTCACCCCGCGCGAAAGGGAGATCGCGACGATGGCGGGCGACGGCAGGAAGACCCGGGATATCGCCAGGCAGCTCTCGGTCAGCCCGCGCACGGTCGAGGTGCACCTGTCCCGGATCTACCGGAAGCTCAACATCGACTCGCGGACCTCGCTGGCCCTGCTGCTGGCGGGAGCGGCCGGACAGAGCGGCTCGCCCGCCCCACGAGCGGCCGGCGACGAGCACCGGGTCGGAGCCTGGTGAATCCCGGTTCCGCAACGCCGTGAACCGGCGGGCCGCGGCGGAACCGGAACCGGGGAATGCGGCAAGGGGCGCGTAAGCGCGTCTTTAGGGCCGTCTCGGAATGTGGGTCGCACAGCCCGAGCCCTGCCCGTTTCCCGGAAGGACCGCAATGGTGACGAGCCGACCGGACGCGTTGAACGAACTGCTGGCCCTGCAGAGGAACGGCACGCTCCTCGCGGAATTCCCCCGGATCGGTCCGATGCTCGACACGCTCGACGACCACGGGCGGGCCACCGCGGGCCGCCGGCTGGCCGCACTCGATCCGGCCGCCCTGCTGTCGGCGCATCCGGGGCTCGCCGCCCTCACCGTCGCCGTCACCGGGCACGGCACCCTCGCGGAACTCGTCCCCGCACTGACCACCGAGTTCGCCAGGGCGGGCATCGTCGTCCGCCCCGTGGTGTCCGACTTCGACTCCTGGGTCTTCGACCTGGCCGACCCGGAGAGCGGCCTGTACGCGGCATCCCCCGACCTGGTGCTCTGTCTGCTGGATCACGCTGTGGTACTGGACGCGCTGCCGTCACCCTGGGACGTCGACGACGTCGCCCGCGCGCTGGAGGAGAAGGTCCGCGCGGTCGAGGGGCTCACGGCCCGCTTCACCGAGCGCAGCAAGGCCGTGCTCGTCCTCAACACCCTGCCGCTGCCTGGTTCCTTCGCGGCGCTGACCACCGACCAGAGCGCACGGGCCCGGCTGGCGCGGCTCTGGTACGAGGCGAACGCCCGGCTGCTGGCGTTGCCCGAGCTGTATCCGTCGGTGGTCGTGGTGGATCTCGGCGCCCTGACCGCCGAAGGGGTCGCGGTGGAAGACGCCCGGCTGCGCGCCTACGCCCACGCGAACCTCTCACCGGCGCTGCTCGGCCGCTACGCCCGGCAGATCGGCCCGGTCGCGCGCCGGCTCACGGGACGCAGCAAGAAGGTGCTCGCGCTCGACCTCGACGGGACCCTGTGGGGCGGTGTGCTCGGCGAAGACGGGCCGGAGGGCATCGAGCTGGGCGACGGGTACCGCGGTGCGGCGTTCCAGGACTTTCAGCGCGTGGTACGGCAACTGGGCTCCCAGGGCGTTCTGTTGGCGATCGTCAGCAAGAACGACCCGGAGGCCGTGCGGGAAGTGCTGCGCGGCCATCCCGGCATGGTGCTGAAGGAGGAGGACTTCGTCAGCGTCGCCGCGAGCTGGCGGCCGAAGCACGAGAGCCTGCGGGAACTCGCCCAGACGCTCAACCTCGGCACCGACAGCTTCGTGTTCGTGGACGACAACCCCTACGAGTGCGGCCTGGTCCGGCACGAGCTGCCGGAGGTGGCCGTCGTGCAGCTCGACGAGGAGCCCGCGCGGCATGCCGGGCGCCTGCTGGCCGACGGGCACTTCGACGTGGCCGGGCTGACCGCCGACGACCGGGCCCGTCCGGCCCGTTACCGCCAGGAGGTCGAGCGCAGGACGTTCCTGGAGAGCTTCGACTCCCTCGACGGCTACCTGCGCGAACTGGACACCAGGGTGCGGCTCGCCCCGGCCGAGTCCGGTGACATCACCCGGGTCTCCCAACTGACTCTGCGCACCAATCAGTTCAACCTGACGACGGTACGGCTCCAGCCGGCCGCGGTCGGTGACCTGCTCGCCGATCCGAGCGCCTTGGTGCTGACCATCAGTGCCGCCGACCGCTTCGGCGACCACGGGCTGATAGGGGCGGTGCTGCTGCGCCGCGAGGGCGACCGGCTGGACATCGGCAACTTCCTGCTGAGCTGCCGGGTGTTCTCCCGCGGCATCGAACAGGCCTGCCTGGCAGCGGTGTTGCGCGCCGCCCGTGCCGACGGTGTCAGGGAGGTGACCGGCAGTCACCGGTTGACGGCGAAGAACGGCAAGGTGCGGGACTTCCTGGAACGCGGCGGGTTCGAGGTGGTCGGGCGGGACGAGACCGAGACCGCGTTCCGCCACGATCTGGCGGAACTTCTCGCGCCGCCGCCCCACATCACGCTGGACGACCGGGCCGGTACCGGCCCGGCCTCCACGGCCCACGAGGAGAACACGCTGTGAACAGCATCGACGACTTCGTCGTCCTGGTCCGCGACGAGACAGGCCTGGAGGTGACCCGGGAGAACGTGGACGCGGGCTTCGACGCGCTGCCCGGCTGGGACTCACTGCATCTGCTGACGTTGCTGACCGTCCTGGAACGCGAGACCGGCCGGCCCCTGTCCCTGCCGGACGTCCTGGAGGCTCCCAGCCTCGCCCATGTCTACGCCCTGGCGGTGCCGCGGTGAACGGCGCCCCCTTCCCCCGCGCGCGGCTGCACACCCTGTACTTCCTCGGCCATGTCGCCGACTTCGCGCCGGTCTTCCTCGACACCGACGTCGACATGACAAGGGTGCTCTCTCACCGTGCGGCGGCCAGAGCGGACGGTGAGACCTACTCGACGCTCACCTACATCCTGCACACGGCGGCGCGGGTCGTCGCGGCCCACCCGGACGCCAACGCGGCTGTACACCGAGGCCTGTTCGGCCATCGAGTGCACTCCTTCACCGGCGCTTCCGCCAAGATCACCCTGGACAAGCGACTGGGCGGCCGGCGGGTGGTGCTGTCGGCTGTGCTGCCCCGGCTGGACACGGCGTCGCTCGCGGACATCCAGCGGCAGGTGGCGCGCTACCGGGACGGAGATCCGGAGACGATGCCGGAGTTCGCGCCCGTGCGCTCGCTCCAGCGGCTGCCGGAGCCCGTCGGCCGCGCCGTATTCAGGCTGTCACGGCGTTCACTGGGGCGGCGGGAGGCGATGATGGGCGGCTTCGCGGTGACCTCGCTGGGTCACCGCGCCGTACAGGGCTTCCACTCGGTGGGCGGCACCACCCTCACGTTCGGGCTCGGCCAGGTGGAGGAACGGCCGGTTGTCCGCGCGGGGGAGATCACGACCGCCCCGCTGCTGCGGCTGAACCTCGCCTTCGACCACCGGGTGGTGGACGGCGCCGAGGCCGCCGACGTGCTGCACGAGGTGAAGGAGTCCCTGGAGTCCCTGCCCCCGTATGCCACGGGGACGCGGGCCACGCACGCCGCACCGGCCACGGAGCCGGCCGGCCACGGCGCCACCGACTGAGGGCGACAGGGCTGCCGGCGTACGCGTCGCCGCTGCAGTCGTATGTGCGGCTGCCGACGCGGCGAGGGGTGGTACGCGGAGGGCCCGCCGGCCCGAGCGAGCAGCCGGCGGGCCCTCCCCTGTCACGCCCAGGTCTTCACCGAGTCGCGGATCGCCCGCACCACTTCGTCCTGCTGTTCCGCCAGATAGAAGTGACCACCGGGGAACACCTGGGACGCGAAGGCCGCCGTGGTGTGCTCGGACCAGGCGAGGGCGTCCTCGACAGGTGTGACGGGGTCGCGGTCACCGGTCAGCGCGACCAGCGGACAGTCCACGACGGCGGCCGAAAGGCCGTAGCCGGCCAGTGCCCGGTAGTCCGCGCGAATCGCCGGCAGGATCATCTCCAGCAGTTCCGGGTCGCCCAGCACCCGGGCGTCGGTGCCCGCGAGCTTGCGCAGCTCGTCCAGGACGCCGGCGTCGTCGCGGCGGTGGACGGTCTCGGGAACCTGGCGTGAGGGCGCCCTGCGTCCCGAGACGATCAGGACGGCGGGCGGCCGGCCGGCTGCCGACAGCTGCCGGGCGGTCTCGAAGGCCACGACCGCGCCCATGCTGTGCCCGAACAGCGCGAGCGGGCGGTCGTCCTCGGCGTCCAGCGCCGCCACGACGTGCCCGGCCAGGCGTCCGATGTCCGTGACCGGTTCCTCCGTCCGCCGGTCCTGCCTGCCCGGGTACTGCACCGCCAGCGTCTCCATGTCCGCGCCGAGCCGCCGTGCCAGCGGGTGGTAGAAGCTCGCGCTGCCGCCCGCGTGCGGCAGGCAGAGCAGCCTCGGCACGCCCTGCGGGGCCGCCGCATAGCCACGGAACCAGGTGCTGCGCCCCACGGTCACACCACCTGCCGGATATCGGAGTAGTCGGTCCCGAGGATGCCCTGGTGCAACTCGCGTAGCCCGCGCCCGGGTTCCAGGCCCAGCTCCCGCTGGAGCACCTGACGTGCCGAACGGTAGACCTGAAGCGCGTCGGCGCGCCGCTCGGAGTGGTACAGCGCGAGCATCAACTGCCGGTAGAAGGCCTCGTGCAGGGGATACTCGGCGATCAGTGCGAACAGCAGCGGGATCAGCTCGCTGTGCAGCCCGAGTTCGAGGTTGGCCTGCACGAGCTTCTCGGTGCACTCCAGCCGCATCTGGTCCAGCCAGGCGGTGAACCCGGTGATGATGGGACCGCTGGAGGTGTCGACGGGGGCAGGCCCTCGCCACAGGTCCAGGGCCGACGTCAAATGGGCGACCGCGTCGCCGTGGCGGCGTTCACGCACCGCCGCGCGGCCCTGGTTGACCAGGTCCTGGAAGGTGTGGAGGTCCAGTTGGCCCTCCTGCGGCGCGATCAGGTAGCCGGGCGGGCCGGTGACGATGACGCGCGGTCCGCCGGGCCGTTCGAGGATCTTGCGGAGCTGCGAAATGTAGACGTACAAGGCGGCGGTGGCCTGCCGGGGCGGCTTGTCGCCCCAGATCTCCGCGATGAGCTGTTCACAGGAGACAATCTCTCCCGAGCGGATCAGCAGGGCCGCCATCAGCACCTGCATCTTGCGAGCGCTGACCGTGACGACCTCCCCTTCGTCTGTGACGCGGAGCGGACCAAGGATCTCGTAGCGCATGAACTTGCCCCCGTCAGGTGTACTTCGACTCCTACGATCTGGCCGCTCGAGCCTGCCACGGCCGAATATCTGTACGCATCAGCGAAAGCACGTACGTGGCCGGGTCGGTGACCCACGTCACACCTGGCTCGGCAGTCGCTCGGTAGTCGCACGCAAGGTGGTCTTTAGCCCCCGCTGTGAGCATCGGCGTATCGGACCGACGCTACGGGAGCACCCATGGGCAACCGCTATCTCGAAGGACCGTTCGCCCCGGCCACGGAAGAGACCACGACCCTCGACCTGCCGGTGACGGGGCGCATTCCGGCCGAGCTGAACGGGCGTTATCTGCGCAACGGCCCCAACCCGCTGGGGCTGGAGGACGCCGAGGCCTACCACTGGTTCCTCGGCGCGGGCATGGTCCACGGGATACGGCTGCGGGACGGCCGGGCCGAGTGGTATCGCAACCGGTGGGTGCGTTCCAAGGCGATCTCGGCGGCGCTCGGCGAGGACTGGACGCCGGGTCCGCTGTTCTCCGACATAGACGCGGCGCCGAACACGCACGTCATCGGCCATGCCGGCCGTACCTTCGCGCTCGGCGAGGGCGGCGCGACCCCGTACGAACTGGGTTACGAACTGGACTCGTTGGGCCCCACCGACTTCGGCGGCACGCTGCCGGGCACCTACTCCGCGCACACCAAGCGCGACCCGGACACCGGCGACCTGCACGCGATCGCGTACTTCTGGGGGTGGCCGCACGTCCAGTACTCGGTGCTGAACGCAGCGGGGCTGATCACCCGCACGGTGGACATTCCGGTGTCGGACAGCCCTCTCATACACGACCTGGCGCTGACCGACCGGTTCGCCGTGATCTACGACCTCCCGGTCACCTTCAGCATGGACCTGGCCATGACCGGCGCGTCCTTCCCGTACGCCTGGAACGACGCGCACCCGTCACGGGTGGGCCTGCTGCCGCGGGACGGCGACGCGGACGACATCCGCTGGTTCGAGGTGGAACCGTGCTGGGTCTTCCACACCCTCAACGCCTACGACGACGGCGAGCACGTCGTCATCGACCTCGTGAAGTTCCCGAAGATGCTCCAGGGCGGTCGGCTCGACGACAACCCGCCGCCGGTGCTCGAGCGCTGGACACTGGACCTGGCGAGCGGCAAGGCCGTCCAGGAGACACTGGACGACCGGGCACAGGAGTACCCGCGGATCGACGAGCGGCTGGTGTCCCGCCCGCACCGCTACGGCTACACCGTCTCCGGCCTCGGCACCTTCCAGCTCAGGAGCGGGGAGGCCGTCCTCAAGCGGGACTTCCGCACCGGCCGGACCGAGACGCACGCCTTCCCGGCCGGGCACGCGGTGAGCGAGGCCGTGTTCGCGCCGGCCTCCCCCGACGGCGCCGAGGACCACGGCTACCTGCTCACCGTGGTCACCGATCCCGACCGCGGCGCGAGCGATCTGGTCGTGCTGTCGGCCCAGGACGTCGCCGGGGAGCCCGTGGCCGTGGTCCACCTGCCGGTGACCGTCCCGCTGGGACTGCACGGCAGTTGGGTCCCCGACCTCGGCTGAACCCGGCCCGCGCCGGGAGGGTCGGCCCTCCCGGCGCCCGTGACGAACCGACGACGAACAGGAACGGTGATGGCGGAGGTACTGACGACTGCCGACGCGTCGGCGGGCACGCGGCTGCGGGTCACAGAACTGGCCGCGATCCGCGAGGAGGTCCGTCGCGGGCCGAGCGAGAAGGCGACCGAAGCCCAGCGGGCGAAGGGCAAACTGACGGCACGGGAGCGGATCGGACTGCTCCTGGACGAGGGCTCGTTCCACGAACTGGAACCGTTGCGACGACATCGTGCGACAGGCTTCGGCCTGGAGGCCAAGCGCCCCTACACGGACGGGGTGATCACCGGCTGGGGCACGGTCCACGGCCGAACCGTCTTCGTCTACGCGCACGACTTCCGGATCTTCGGCGGAGCACTGGGCGAAGCCCACGCCACGAAGATCCACAAGGTCATGGACATGGCCCTGACGGCGGGCGCGCCGCTGGTGTCGCTGAACGACGGTGCCGGCGCCCGGATCCAGGAGGGCGTGTCGGCGCTGGCCGGATACGGCGGCATCTTCCGCCGCAACACCCGCGCCTCGGGCGTGATCCCGCAGATCAGCGTGATGCTCGGGCCGTGCGCGGGTGGCGCCGCGTACGCGCCCGCGCTGACGGACTTCGTGTTCATGGTGCGGGAGACCTCGCAGATGTTCATCACCGGTCCGGACGTGGTCCAGGCGGTGACCGGCGAGGAGATCACCCAGAACGGCCTGGGCGGCGCGGACGTGCACGCCGAGGTGTCCGGAGTGGCGCACTTCGCCTACGACGACGAGTGGACCTGCCTCCAGGAGGTCCGCTACCTGCTGTCGCTCCTGCCGCAGAACAACCGGGAGAACCCGCCGGCGGAGGAGTCCGACGACCCCGCCGGGCGGCGCGGCGACACCTTGCTGGACCTGGTACCGGCCGAAGGAAACCGCTCTTACGACATGCGGCGGGTCATCGAGGAGATCGTCGACGACGGCGCCCACCTGGAGGTCCATGAGCAGTGGGCCACCAACATCGTGTGCGCGCTGGCCCGTCTGGACGGCCAGGTCGTCGGCATCGTCGCCAACCAGCCGGCCTCGCTGGCGGGAGTGCTCGACATCTCCGCCTCGGAGAAGGCCGCACGTTTCGTGCAGATGTGCGACGCGTTCAGCATCCCTATTGTCACCCTGCTGGACGTGCCCGGATTCCTGCCGGGGGTGACGCAGGAGCACGGCGGGATCATCCGGCACGGCGCGAAGCTGCTGTACGCCTACTGCAACGCGACCGTCCCGCGGGTCTCGGTGATCCTGCGCAAGGCGTACGGCGGCGCCTACATCGTGATGGACTCGCAGTCCATCGGTGCCGACCTGACATTCGCGTGGCCGACGAACGAGATCGCGGTGATGGGCGCGGAGGGCGCGGCAAATGTCGTCTTCCGCCGGCAGATCGCTGAGGCGGACGACCCCGAGGCGATGCGTGCGCGGCTGGTCAAGGAGTACAAGGCCGAGCTGATGCACCCCTACTACGCCGCCGAGCGCGGCCTCGTCGACGATGTGATCGACCCGGCCGACACCCGCGCGGTCCTGATCGACTCCCTCGCGATGCTGCGGACCAAGCACGCCGACCTGCCGGTCCGCAAACACGGCAATCCTCCCCAGTAGCGACGGACCCGACCCGACCTGTCGTTCGCCACCGCGGCCGTACCGCCCAACGGGTCGCGCGAGAAGGTACCGGGTAGGTACCATGCCGGTATGCCATCACTGAATGTGACCTTCACCGAGGAAGAGATGGAAGCCGTGCGCGCGTCCGCCGCGGCCGAGGGCAAGAGTCTCAAGCAGTACATGCACGACCTCGGCGTCCGCGAAGGGCAGCGCAAGCAGTTCGTGGCCGGCGCCGTCTCCTGGGCGGACAGGCTGCGCGCCGAGTTCGACGAGGCGTTCCCGGACGAGATTCCCCCGTCGCAGCGCGGTGAGGGAGCCACAGCCGCCTGATGACTCTGTACATCGATGTCCCCTGGCTCCTCGACGTCCAGGACGCCGCCCTCGGCAATGACGACGTGACGGTCACCGACTACTCGGCCCTCGTGGCGGCTGTCGCGCGCCACAAGACGCGCATGCCGACCCTCGCCACGTCCAACCCCGACGCGGCGTGGCGCGCGGCCGCGCTCCTGCACACCATCGTGCGTCTCGAACCGCTGCCCCACCGCAACAGCCTCTTCGCCGCCTTCGTCACGGGCCAGTACATGGACCAGTCCGGGGAAGGGATCGACCCTCCCTACGGGGCTCTGTCCGACCTGATCAGAAAGGTCCGCGAGACCCGGCTGGGCATCTACGACATCGCCGACGCCCTCCGCTCCTGGCGGCTCTGACGCCGCTCACCCCCATCGAGCTCCAGGAACAGGCTGCAACGGTGGACCAAGGGCCGTACCGCGCTCGCACGGCACGAACCCCGTCACCCAGCCGCTGGGACAGCGGCCCGAACCGCCGACCCCGACCACGCGCCTACTGTCCCCGCGCGACCTCGTACCGCAGGGCGACGGCCGCGAGCACTCCCCGCGCAGCCGTTCCGTCCGGCCACATCCAACCGGCGACAAGCCGTACGGACGACGTCCGCGCGGCCTCCGCCGGCCGCAGGACACGGTTGACCTGAACGTCGAGCCCGTCGTCAGGGCCGGTTCCGTGCACAGTGACGGTCGGGTCGGGGGTGTCGCTCTCGCTCTGGTGCTGCGGCACCGCCTCGCCGCGCAGGAGCGCGCGCAGCTGCGCCATCACCACCGGGTCGTGGACGCCATCGTGGATCCACCGAGTGCCGAGCACCCCGTGCTCGGACGTGCCGATCAACGCCCCGCCGGGGACGCCCTCCAGCGCCGCACCGCGGTAGCCCAGCGGCACCGCATACGCCACCGGCTCCCGCGCGGTGGCGTCCGCCACGACCATGAACTCGATCCCGACCGCGCCATCCGGATCGTCCAGGCGGAACCCGCCCGCCTTGACCAGTTCCGGCGATTCCGCGTCGCCCAGATACCAGCTCTGCTGCGGAAGTCAGCGGGTGAGCAGTTCCAGCCTGGTAGGCGTCATGGTGGTGCGATGGATGGCTGCCATGCCGGCTCCCTCACGCGTAGATCTGGGGCCCGTCCTCGAACGGGAGGTGATCGAACCTGTCGGACACGGCCGCGGCCACCGGGGCGAACCCGCTCACGCGCCTGGCGCAGTCCTCGTACGAGAAGCGGGAGCACCGACGAATGCCGAGCCGGTGATGCCTCACTGTGGGTAACGCACGACGAGCAGGGCCTCGACGTCTCCCGAGGGTGCCTCATACAGGTGCGTGGCATCGGCGGCCCAACTGCCGTGCATGCCGGGGCCGATCAGGACAGGCGCATCGAGTGCGCCGACACGTGCGGTGCCGGCGAGGACGATGACGTGCTCCGACGTGCCGGTCGCATGAGGGGCGGACTCCTGCCTCGTCCCGGCTCGGATGCGCACCCGGTAGGTTTCCGCGACCGAATCTTCGGCCTCGAATCGCTCGATGAGGACGGCGTCGACGGCGTCACCGGAGATCTGGGCGGGAGACGGGAGGTCACTCAGCGCGGCGCTCAGCGGGACCTTGATCGCTGTCGTCACGGCGTAGAGCGTCTCCAGGGTGGGGTTACGGCGACCGCTCTCCAATTCGGACAGTGTCCCCTTGCCGATGCTGGACCTGCGAGCCAGTTCGGACAGGGTCAACCCCTGCGCTTCGCGCAACTCCCGCAAACGCAGGCCGACGCGAGTCAGATCCATGGCGCCTCCACTCCTCGCCGAGGGTGGTTGCTCCATCACCCCGAAGGCCTCTATCGTTCCATAAACAGAACGTTCTGTTTATGGAACGTTCGACGGTGCCGCCGTACGAAGGAGACACATGGCGCCCCAGGAAGGCACGTCCCTGCCCGTTCGCACCATGGAGGTGGCCCGCGCCCTCGCCGCGGCCGGCATCGTGAGCGAGGTGCGCGAACTCTCGGAGTCGGCCCGCACCGCCGCCGAAGCAGCCACGGCCCTGGGCTGCGATGTGGGCGCGATCGCCAACAGCCTCGTCTTCATGTCGGACGACGAAGCGGTACTGGTGCTGACGAGCGGTCGGCACAAGGTGGACGTCACCGCTCTCGCCACCCGTTGGGGACGGGGCAAACTCCGGCGCGCCACCCCGGAACAGGTACGCCAGGCCACCGGACAGGCGATCGGAGGCGTGGCTCCCGTCGGCCACCCTCAGCGCCTTCCCACCGTGGTCGATGAGGCGCTGAGCGAATACCCCCGACTCTGGGCCGCCGCCGGAACTCCCCACACTGTCTTCCCCACCACCGTCACCGAACTCCTCCACCTCACGGAGGGAATCCTGCTGCCCGTCGGCCCATGACCAGGCGTCTCGCCGAGTCGGGCAAGGTCCCACGGCCTCAGTCGGCGGCGCCGCCATCCGATCAGGCGCCGGATGGGGCGATGCAGGCGAACAGGCGTCGGGTCTCATACAGGTGGCGGCGGCAGTCAATTCACGAAGATCCGGGTCTCCGCCTCCAGGACGATCTCTTCCGGATCGGGCGCGTTCGACAGGGTGTCCACGTAACGCTCCGCGTCCGGGTCGGCGGCGCGGCGGGCGCACGCGACAGCGTCCGCGACGTCGTAGCAGCTGGTCCTGAGCCGGACGTCGGGGCCCAGCAACGCCCAGTAAGCGGTGCCCGGTTCACCCCTGTGGTACGGCAGCCCGACGCTGCCCGGGTTCACGCTGCGCAGGCCCGCCACGGCGCGGTCGAACTGGAGGTGTGCGTGTCCGGTGACCAGGACCCGCGCGTCGACGGCCCCGGACAGTTCCGCGAACCTCTCGGGAGGGGTCCCCGGCGTGACCAGTTCGTGGTCACTGCGCGGCGAGCCGTGGCAGAAGTGCACGGGCCCGAGCCCGTCGACCTCGACGACGACCCCGAAGGGGAGGCGGTCGAGGAAGGCGATCGCCTCGGGCGAGTGCTGTGCGACGACCCATGACTGACGCGGGGTGTCGGCGACCCGCGCGGCCGTGCCGATCTGCGCGGCGTAGCGGTCGGCGTTGCCCCGTACGCACAGGGCGCGCCCGCCCAGCGCGACGATCCGTTCGTACGTCTCCTGCGGCTGTGGCCCCCAGGTCAGATCGCCGCAGAGAACTACGAGGTCGGCCGAGGCGACGTCCGGTTCGGCGAGCACCGCGTCGAGGGCGGGGATGTTGGCGTGCACATCGGAGAGCACGGCGACCCGGGCGACGGGACCGTAGCGGCGTGGCGGTCCCTCCCAGTTCGCCGGACCGTGCATTTCGACGTCGTCGTCGGGCATCAGTGCCTTCCTCCTGAGGCTGCGGAGTCCTCGATCGGGCAGGGCCAGGTGCGTTCAGCGGTCCGCGGCGGCGGCCGGGCCCGATGGGACGGACCGCGCGGGGGTGGGTGAGGCAGTTGCCCGGCGACGGGCCGATCAGCGGCCCGCCCTCGGACGGCATGCCGTCCACCTCACGGATCAGGTCGGAGGGATCGTCGGGCGTGTTCCGGAAGTTGAGACACATCAGCTCGCATCCGAGCGCACCGTACAGCGAACAACCCTCCACCGAAGGGTTGTTGGACAACTCCTAGAGCTCGGCGAGCCGTTTCGCCGCAGTCGTAGCCCTCCGTTCTCCTCCGTTCCGGACCACCGGGCGGACCTTCCACTCCGGCTACTTCGGCATCGACACGTGAACGCCGCTGCGGGCAGCCCGTGCGCCGTATCGAGTAGCCGGGTCCGGCGACTCCCTCACCCGCTCGATACTGCGCACGGGCCAGATGATCAACGGCTGAACGGTCGGCGCTGGGCCAGCCCGATCAAACCCGTGGCAAGCAACATCACAACGGCACCGGACATCGTCACCACGAAGCGGACATCCGGTGCGCTGATCAGCAAGCCGCCGACCAGCTGAGCGACAAGTGCGGCAGTCATGGTGAGCTGCGCCCAACCGAAGAGGGCCGGGCGGACGATCCGGCCGCGCGACCAGGGCGGCAGCCAGCCCCGACCAAGGGTGGCGGCTGCCCCACAGGCGACGAGCAGGGCCATGACGCCGAGCAACGCGGCAACGTACGAACTCATGATCGATCCTCCGGCTCCGGAGGGAAATCTTGACACACGCTCTCTGCACCGCCTACCCGGCCGGCACCGCGTTACGAACAGCTCAGCAACTGCCTGTGCAAACTCGCCCGCCACCAGTCTCAGCAGCAGGGCGCCGACAGCCTGGCCGACGTCCTCGCCTTCCTCACCGACGCCGGCCGGATCGCCGGCGAGGCGCGCGGCGGGGTACGAGGCGCGTGGCCGCTCCCTGGACTCGGCGCTGGCCTACGAGTACGGGCGGGACAATGCCTACGCCGGTGAGTACGAGGACGCCTTGGCCGCCCGGCTGCGCGACGAAGAGTGACGCGGCGGCCGCGGTGCCGGGGCGACAGCCCTTCCCGGCACCGCGGCCGGCCCCTCCCCCCGGGAGTCGGCCCCCACGTCTCGCCCACTCCGTCTCCACGGTGCGGATCAGACCTCAGGCCAGGCCGAATTTCTCGGCATGCACCTGTCGACGGGGAACCCTCAGACTCCGCAGGCCGCTGAGCACGGCCGAGGTCATGGCGGGCGGGCCGCAGACGTACACGTCGCGTTCGGTGATGTCGGGGACGAGCGCGAGGAGATTGTCCGCTGCCAACGGCGACTTCCCCTGCCCTGTCCGGCCGGTGAGCAGGTGCAGCCGCCCGCCGCGGGCGGCGGCGAGTGCGCGCACCTCGTCCACCAGCACGGCGTCCCGCTCACTACGGGCCCGGTAGAGCACGACGACATCGCCGGCGGATTCCTCCTCCAGCAGGGCCCGAACGGGCGTGATCCCCACCCCGCCGGCGATCAGCAGCACCCCGGGCCGCGTGCGATGCAGGGAGGTGAACGCGCCGTACGGCCCTTCGAGGTAGGCGCGGGTCCCGACCGGGAGGTGCCGCAGGCCGGTGCTCGCGCTGCCGACCGCCTTCGCCGTCAGACGCAGTCCGCGGTCATTGGGCGCCGCCGACAGCGAGAAGGGATTCGCCGACCACCAGTGGTTGTGCCCGGGGAACCGCCAGATGAAGAACTGACCGGCCCGAGCGGGCAGTTTGTCGAGGTGGCGGCCGGTCACGTGCACCGACACCACGTTGTCCGACTCCGGCGTCACGGCCGCTACCCGGAACCCGTGGTAGGCGTTGCGCCACACCGGCACCACAATCCGCCCGGCGAGCAGAGCGCCGAACGCGAACAGCCACAGCGCCCACCAGTAGACCCTCGCGAACGCGGACGACGTGAAGGTCGTTGTCTCCATCAACTGGTGGACGAACGACAGCCCCAGTGCCACGTACAGCATCAGGTGAAGTCCGTGCCAGACCTCGTAGGGAAGCCGCCGTCGAAGAGGACGAGTGGACACTGCGGCGATCACCACGATGACGCCCGCCGCCAGCATGCCCAGGAGGGAGGCCGGCACCCCGGCAAGCGCCAGGAACGTCTTGGCCATCGACGCGTCGTCGAGTGTCGCGAAACCGAGCACCACCAACGTGGCGTGGGTGAGGACGGTCCACAGCAGAGTGAAGCCGACCCACCGGTGCCACACCGTCAATCGGTCCATGCCGATGCGGCGGTCCAGCCACGGCAACCGGGCCACCAACAACAGTTGGAACAGCATCAGCAAGGCGGCGTGCAGCCCGAAGAACTTGGCGGTGGTGAGCACCCCGTTCTTCCCGGTACCGGCGCTGATGAACAAGGCCTCGACTGTCACCACGTTGACGACGACAAACGTCCACAGCGCCCATCGCGCCGCATCGACCGGAAGCACGGTGCTTCTGGGCACCTGATAATCAGCGGCCACCATCGTTTTCCCCCATACCCCGTCATCGCTGCGCGGCCGCAGTCACGACCGGCGTCCACGATGTCACCAAGACCGGGGATTCCACCCTGTTGCGGATCCCCTCGGGGGATACGGAAACCGACGCCGTCCCGGTTCAGTCAGATCTCGAATATCTGGACGGCTCTTCGGATGCCGGCCGGGCCGGCCCCGCAGATCAGCGGCCGCGTCGGCTCATCCCGCTCGGAGCGGGTCAGCCGACAGGCTCGTCGGACAGGGTCAGGTTGGCCCCGGAGGCCGGGTCGAAGACGTGCATCTTGGTGGTGTCCACCCAGAGTTCGGCTCGGCTGCCCTCGCGCACCTGCGTGGAGGCGTTGAGACGGGTGACGATCTGGTGCCCGCCCGCTCCGGTGTCGGTCATCCCCGAGTCGGCGGCGAGCTCGGCGAGTTCGGAGGTGGCGGTGGGCTGCCACTCGTCCTCGGTGAAGTAGGCGTAGACATCGGACCCCAGGGATTCGACCACGTCGATGTCCACGCTGAAGGTCGTACCCGATCCGACCCTGCCCTCCTCCACCAGGGCCGCGTCCTCGAAGGCCTCCGGACGCAGCCCCACGATCAGGTCACGGGGTGCGTCGTGCCGCTCGAGGGTGCGGCGCACCCGGTCGCTGAGGTCGAGGTCGCCCACCGATGTGCGCAGGCGGCTCTCCTCCACGGTGGCGTGCAGGAAGTTCATCGCGGGCGAACCGATGAACCCGGCGACGAAGAGGTTCTTCGGCTGCTCGTAGAGATGTTGAGGGGTGCCGATCTGCTGCACCACTCCCCCGCGCATCACCACCACCCGGTCGCCCAGGGTCATGGCTTCGGTCTGGTCGTGGGTGACGTAGACCGTGGTGCTGCCCAAGCGTTGCTGGAGGCGGGAGATCTGGGTGCGCATCTGGACGCGGAGCTTCGCGTCCAGATTGGAAAGCGGCTCGTCCATCAAGAACGCCTTGGGGTCGCGCACGATGGCCCGCCCCATCGCCACCCGTTGGCGTTGACCGCCGGAGAGGTTGGCGGGCTTACGGTCCAGATGCTCCGTCAGATCCAGGATGCGGGCGGCCTCTTCGACCTTCTCGCGGATGGCCGCCTTGTCCATTTTGGCCAGCCGGAGCGCGAACCCCATGTTGTCGCGCACACTCATGTGGGGGTAGAGGGCGTAGCTCTGGAAGACCATGGCGATGTCACGGTCCTTCGGGGTTTTGTCGTTGACGACCTGCCCGTCGATCAGGAGGGTGCCCTCGGTGATGTCCTCCAGCCCGGCGATCATGTTGAGGGTGGTGGACTTACCACAGCCGGAGGGACCGACGAGGATGACGAACTCACCGTCCCCGACACTGAGGTTGACGTCCTTCACCGCCACCGCGCCATCGGGGTAGCGCTTGGTGATGCCTTCGAGAACGATCTCTGCCACGGTCGGTCCTTCTTGTCCTGACGAACGGCTGTCGCCGGTCAGCCCTTGACGGCTCCGGAGGTGAGCCCGGCCACGATGCGCCGCTGGAAGAGCAGCACGAAGACGATGATGGGGATGGTGATCACCACGGCGGCTGCGGCGATCGAACCGGTGGGCTGGGCGAACTGGCTGCTCCCCGTGAAGAAGGCGAGGGCCGCCGGCACGGTCCGGGCCGCCGAGGTCGAGGTCAGCGAGATCGCGAAGAGGAAGTCGTTCCAGCAGAAGATGAACACCAGGATCGCCGTGGTGAACACGCCCGGCGCCGCGAGCGGAGCGATCACCAGCCGGAACGCCTGCGCCGGGGTGGCACCGTCCACCTTGGCCGCCTTCTCCAAGTCCCAGGGGATTTCCCGGAAGAAGGCCGACAGGGTGTAGATGGCGAGCGGCAGGGAGAAGGTCATGTACGGGATGATCAAGCCGACCCAGGTGTCGAAAATACCGATGACCCGTTCGATGTTGAACAACGGCGAGACCAACGAGATCGGCGGGAACATGGCGATCAGCAGCGACATGCCGATCAGGAGCCTCTTGCCGGGGAACCGGAGCCGGGCGACGGCGTAGGCCGCCATGGTGCCCAGCACCACGGCGATCACGGTGGAGATCAGGGCGATGCCGATGGAATTGATCAGCGCCCGGGTGAACTCGGAGGTCTGGAAGATCCCCTGGTAGTTCTCCCACGTCCACTCGGTCGGGATGAAGTTGCCGTCGGTGAGGGTGCTGGGGTCCTTGAAGGACAGGGCGATGATCCACCAGACCGGGAACAGGGCATAGGCGATCACCAGGATGTTGACCACGGCCCATCCCGACTTCCGTCGCCGTCCGGTGGCGGACATCAGCGTCCCCCTTCCTGGGAGCCGGGGGCGGCTGCCCCGAACAGTTTGATGAAGGCGAAGGCGATCACTGCCACGCACAGGAAGATGAGTACGGAGATGGCCGAGCCGATGCCGAGGTTGAGCGCGGTGAAGAGGTTGTCGTAGCCCAGGATGGACACCGAGCCGGTGTTGTGCGCGCCGGCCGTGAGGATGTAGATGTTGTCGAAGATCCGGAAGGCGTCGAGGGTACGGAAGAGCAGGGCGACCAGGATGGCCGGCTTCATCAGGGGGACGGTCACCAGGAAGAAGCGCTGCCAGGCTCCGGCGCCGTCGACCTGGGCGGCGCGCAGGGTCTCCTCCGGCACCAGGGCGAGCCCGGCGAGCAGCAGCAGGGCCATGAACGGGGTGGTCTTCCACACCTCGGCCAGGATGATCAGGCCGATGGCCGGCCACTGTTCGGTGAGGGGAGCGTCGCCCGAGGGCAGGAGATCGGCCAGGTAGCCGGTTTCCGGGGTCCAGGCGTACTGCCAGGAGTACGCGGCGACCACGGTGACGATGCCGTACGGGATCAGGATGGCGGTACGAACCGTCCCGCGGCCGAAGATGGTGCGGTGCATCACCAGCGCCAGGGCGAATCCGAGGACGAGTTCCACGACGACGGAGACCACGGTGATGAACACCGTCACCCACAGAGCGTCCCACCAGAACTCCGAGGACAGTACGGCGCCGTAGTTGCTGAGGCCGACGAACTCCGCCTGTTGCGGGAAGCGCAGGTCATATCGCTGGAGTGAGAGGTAGACGGCGTAGACGATGGGGTAGGCGGTGACGGCGAGCATGACGATCACGGCGGGTGCGCACAACAGCCAGCCCAACCGGCGCTCCTGCCTGGCCCCTTCGGACAGAGCGCGGTTGTCTTTGGGGGCCGGTGCGTCCTGAGGGGCGGTCGGAGCCGACTGGGTCATGGGATCAGCCCCTTCGAGGCGAGGGCGTCCTCGATCTGGTCACTGATCTTCTGCACGTCCGGTCTCGGTTCGATCCCGTTCGGCGGCGACAGGGTGTGCGAGATCGCGATGGACACGTTCTGGTAGGCGGGGGTCTTGGGCCGGATACTGGCGTTCTCCAGGGCCGCCAGCACGGTGGAGGCGAAGGGATAGTTCTTGACCAAGGCGGGGTCCGAGTAGAGCGGGCGGAGCGTAGGTGGGAGCCCGCCCTCGAGCGCCGCGGTCATTTGGTTCTGCCGGTTCCGCAGGCACAGCGCCGCCTCGAAGGCGAACTCGGAGTGACGGGTGTAGGCGCCGATGGCCAGGTCGATGCCGCCGATGGTGGGCTTGGCCGGCCGCCCCTCTTCGACCCCCGGGTAGGGCGCCCACCGGAACTGCTCGAAGAGCTTGGGGTTGTTGGCCTTCATCGAGGGATACACGAAGGGGTAGTTGATCTCGAAGGCGGCGGTTCCGGACTCCATGGCCAGCCGGTTCTGGTCCTCCATCTGGTTGGACAGGGACGGGTCGGCTGCGGCCGAGGTGGCCAGGTCCTTCATGATGGAGGCCGCTCGCACGGCGGGTGGGCCCAACCTGGGTGCTGTGGCGGTCGCGTTCAGGATGGAGCCTCCGGCGCTCTCCACCAGTGTGTTGAACCAGACCGTGAGTCCTTCGTACTGTGCGCCCTGGATCTCCACGTAGTGCGGCTTGCCCTGCTTCGCCAGGCCTTCCGCCATCCGGATCATCTGCGCCCAGGTCTTGGGGGGCGTGGGGACCAGGTCCTTGCGATACCAGAGCAGTTGGGTGTTCGTGTTGTACGGGACGGCGTACAACCGCCCCTTCCACGTGGCCGTCTGCAGCGGGACCTCCAGGGTGTCCCGGGTCGCCGCGGTGCGGTTGCTCCCGGTCCACGGCAGGATCCACTTGGCTTCCGCGAACTCGGCGGGCCAGGTGACGTCCAGCCCGATGATGTCGACCGTGTCGTCCTCGGCGGCCAGTCGGCGCACCAGTTGCTGGCGCTGCCCGTCCGCCGTACGGGGCAGTTTGTTGTAACTGATGCGGTAACGCCCACCGGACTGCTTGGAACAGGCGCTCGCCGCACTGGCCAACGCACCGGAATCATCCGGGAAGTTGTACCAGTTGAGGGTCACCGGCCCGCCACCTCCGGTACCGCAGCCGGCCAGCAGAGCCGCCGACAGGCACAGAGCGAGGAGAACCCGCAGGAGGCCACGGATGCCGGACAGACGCGCCACCCTCACACTCCTTCCAGACCAGTACGAGATCCGGACGGAGCAGGAGAAGGTCCGGACGCGCGACACGTTAGGCCCGCACCCCGGCTTCACCGTGCACGCCTCACCAACCAGTCATCCGAACGGCCGCACCGAGCACGGCACACACCGCACAGACCACGGTGATCCGACACCGCACGACGGCCCTGCCACGACGCCCGGCCTCGCCCACGCGAGCGCCGGTCCTCGCGGAGGCCGCCCGGCGTCCGTTCACCGAGCTGCCGACGTCGACCCGAACCCCGGTGGGCTCGCGGTCCTCTCGGCGGTGGCGCCGACAGGTCGACGAACATGGTCTGGCATGAACGAAACGATCCCGGTCACGTGACGGGTGGCTGCTTCGGCCCTGCAAGCCGGAAAGTGCTGCGGATCAGCGCCACACATCCCAGGGCGAAGAGCCAGCCGCCCAGGGCCAGGCGCGGAAAGCCCAGCCCGTTGATCATCTCGACGAGCGCGAAGGTCACGAACAGTCCCGCGGTCAGTGCGGTGGCGAGAATGTGCAGGTACCGGATCGGACGTGGAACGGATGCGGCAGGGGAACGCCGCAGTGCGGAGAGCACCGCCGCGCACGTACACCAACTGAGCACGATGGCTGCGGCGAAGGGCCAGGCACGGGTGAAGGACCATGTCCCGACGAAGAACGAATAGCCCCCGGTCAGGTAGTCCAGGAGAGATGCCTGCGGGGTGAAGGGCAGATACACGGCGAGAGCCAGTGCCACCGAGGAGATCCAGAACAAGAGAGCTCGGCGGAACGTGGAGGACGGCGTCTTCAAGGCCGGTACCGCTCGAGCAGCCCGGAGATTCCCGGTCGTACGGGGAGCTCCGACAGCCGCCGTGGACCGTGCCGGAACCGGCACCGCCGTGGGCCGTACCGGAACCGGCTTCGACACCTTGGGCACCGACCGCGCGGGCCCGGTCGGCGCGGTTTCTGCGGAGACCGGTGCTGCGACTGCGGGCTCCGGTGGAGGGGGCGTCGTGCCTGGCGAAGGTGGTGCGGTGACGGTGGCAGGCAACGCCGCGGCGACCTGCTCGGGCAGCCAGGCCACGGGCTCCGCGACGATCTCCGTGGGGGTATAACCGCCGATGCCCGCCACCAAGGCGAGTTCCTCGATGAGCTCGGCCACTTGCGGGCGCTGAGCGGGGTCCTTGGACAGGCAGCGGGCGACCAGCTCCAGACCCGGCGACGGCAGTCCGCCGAGACGTGGTTCCTCGTAGGCGATACGGAAGTTGAGCGACTGTGCCGAGCCCGTGCCGAAGGGGCCGGTGCCGGTGGCCGCGTAGGTCAGCACGGCGCCCAGGGCGAATACGTCGGTTGCCGGTGTGACGGGCTCGCCGGTGAGCTGCTCCGGAGCCATGAAGCCAGGGGTGCCCACGATCGTTCCGGCTCGGGTCAGCGCGGTGGCCTCGGTCGCGACGGAGATACCGAAGTCGACGACCCGCGGCCCGTCAGGAGCGATGAGCACATTGGAGGGCTTGAGGTCCCGGTGGATCAGGCCGGCCGCGTGGATGGCTTCCAGCGCCTCGGCCAGTCCTGCGCCCAGGGCCCGTACCGAGGTCACCGGCCAGGAGCCATGCGCTGCGACGGCCGCGTCCAGGGGCATTCCTGGGACGTAGGCTGTCGCCAGCCAAGGGGGAGAACCGTCGGCGTCGGCGTCGACCAGAGCGGCGGTGAAGAAGCCGGTGACCTTACGGGCCGCCTCCACCTCCCGGGCGAACCTGAGACGGAAGCCGGGATCTCCGGCCAGTTCCGGCCGAACCACCTTCACCGCCACCAGGCGCCCGCTGGGCGAGCGCCCCAGATAGACCCGGCCCATCCCACCGGCGCCCAGTCGCGCGGAGATCCGGTACCGCCCCACCAGCCGCGGATCGCTCGGCTTCAGTTCTTGCACCGGGATCCCCACCCCCTCACTCACCCTGTGCCTCCACACTCAGCGTCATTACACACCACCGGCCCACGGGACATCGCCGCAGGACCGACCTGGCATCGGCACCCCCGGCGCACTCGACGCAGCCGCGGACGCTCACTCTGCGTGGCACATCCGCGCCGCTGATGAGCTGGGGGACTGCTGCCGACGCAACCGGACGCCGACGAGGCCGCTCCGGCGGTCAGCCGCGGCGTGGGGCCCCGTCCCGCATGGTCAGACCTGCCCTGTGGTGCGACGCTGGAGGGGAGAGGTATCCGTGGGGCCACCCGGGAGGGCCGATGGGACGCGACGTTCCGGCGCAGGTCTTCACCCGCGATGACCGTCGCCGGTACCGGATCAAGATGCAGGAGTGTCTCGACGCCTTCGCACAGATGCTGCGCGAGTCACGGTTCGACGCGGAGCGCCCTCAGGTGGGCCTGGAGATCGAGCTGAACCTGACCGACACGGAGGGCGAGCCGACCATGCGGAGCGGTGACGTGCTCGACGCCATCGCCGATCCCGCCTGGGACACCGAGCTGGGCCGGTTCAATCTGGAGATCAACATTCCGCCCCGGCGGCTCACCGAAGGTGGCCCCAACGACTGGGAGGAGGAGATCCGCGCCGCGCTGAACCACGCGGAGGAGCGCGCCAGGACGGTCGGCGTCCATCTGATCATGATCGGCATCCTGCCCACCCTGCGGGAGGACGACGTGGGCGGGCAGGCCCTGTCGGAGAACGCCCGCTACCACCTGATCAACGAGCAGGTCTTCGCGGCACGCGGCGAGGATCTGCTCATCGAGGTGAACGGTGTCGACCGGCTGCGGACCTACGCGGACACGATCACACCGGAAGCCGCGTGCACCAGCACCCAGTTCCACCTCCAGGTCTCCCCGGAGGAATTCGCCGACTATTGGAACGCGGCCCAGGCCATCGCCGGAATCCAGGTCGCTCTGGCCGCCAACTCCCCCTTCCTGTTCGGCAAGGAACTCGCGCACGAGACCCGCATCCCGCTCTTCGAGCAGGCGACGGACACCCGCCCGCAGGAGATCAAGGCGCAGGGGGTACGGCCCCGGGTCTGGTTCGGTGAACGATGGATCACCAGCGTCTTCGATCTCTTCGAGGAGAACCTCCGCTACTTCCCGGCGCTGCTGCCGCTGTGCGAGGAACAGGACCCCACGCAGACGCTGGACCGCGGAGACACACCGGACCTGTCCGAACTCACCCTCCACAACGGCACCATCTACCGATGGAACCGCCCCGTGTACGCCGTCACCCAGGGCAGACCACACCTGAGAGTGGAGAACCGCGTGCTGCCCGCGGGCCCGACGGTCGCCGACACCCTCGCCAACGGCGCCTTCTACTACGGCCTCACCCGCGCTCTGGTGGACGAAGACCGGCCTGTGTGGTCACGGATGTCCTTCTCGGCCGCCGAGGACAACCTGCACGCCGCGGCACGTCACGGCATCGACGCCCGCCTGTACTGGCCCGGAGCAGGCGAAGTCCCGGTGCCCGAACTCGTCTTGCGGCGACTGCTGCCGCTGGCGCACCAGGGCCTGGAGCGCTCGGGCATGGACGCGGCCTGGCGGGAACCGCTGCTCGGCATCATCGAGCAACGGTGCGTCACCGCGCGCAACGGCGCGGTCTGGCAGAAGGAGATGCTGCACCACTTCGAGGCCTCGGACCACTGCGGCCGTCATGAGGCCCTGCGGCGCATGACGCGGCAGTACATCGACTACATGCACCTCAACGCACCGGTCCACACCTGGCCGGTCGACTGACGGGAGCGGCACGATCGGCCGGTGGACCGGCGCGGAGTGCCCAGCGGACCTCGGGCACGAATCGGCCACGGAGGCAGATCCTTCCAAGTCGCCAAGACCCTTTGCCGCACTCGGAGTTGTGCGGCGGCACCGGCGTATTCGGCGGCGTGCGTCCTTTCGAGCGGAAGCGGAACCGGGCGTCGGTGCGGCCGGCCGGGTCGATGCTGCCTGGACGACCAGGTCGTGGACGGCTAGAAGATGCGGGCCCTGGTCTGCTGCGTGAGGTTCTCGTGGATCTTCCGCAGCCACGGGCTGCGGACAGCCGGCAGCCGGACCATGGCGCGCTGGAACGCCATGGGATCGGCCCGGAACAGGTGAGCGGGACGCGGCGCGGGTGGGTCGTCGCGAAGGACACCGTCTGGCATGGCACCCGACGCGGGGAGGGGTAGGTGCGGCTCGGGAAAGGCCAGCCACAGCCACACCCCGAACGGCAGCGGTACCAGGTACGCCGAGGTGGCAGAACCTTCCGGGGCCCAGACGTTCCCGGTCTGCGGATGGCCCGGCACGAGGAGGATTTCCACGTCCGCGTCGGGGGCGGGCTGTCCCGGCCCGGCCAGGACGGCGCGCCGCACGGGTGGACCCGCGGGCAGCAGGACGTCGAGGGCGCGTTGGAGGACTTCCTGAGCCAGGCCGTCCGGGACCGTCACCGGCCGCCCCTGTGAAGCGGCCAGCAGGTGGGCGAGAGCCCGGCCGACCGCGGCCTCCCACCGCGGGCTCCAGGACCACCAGTGGGCCGACCCCCGGACCGACCCCCAAGTGGTGACCGGCTCGAACGGGGGCGTCCCCATTCCCTCCGCCATCGCCTCCGCCCAGGAGAGCGGTGCGACCTCGGCGTCGGTACCGTCGGCGGGAAGGCGGTGCACCGCGTCGGGGGCGAGCCACACCGCCTGCCAGAGCGAGCAGTCGTCGATCCGGCTCGCCACGGGCAGGCCGCACGCCTCGCAGGCCATGTTCGGGCCATCGGCCCCGTCGAGACCGCAGCAGTATCCGCCGGCCTTCTCCGGGATCAATACGGTGCCGCGGGCATCGCCTGGTGCGATGACGACCGCGCCGGGCGCACCGTCGGAGAGGGAGTAGACCGGCGCATGGATACCGCGGGCGGCCGCCTCGTCCGGCTGGATTTCCTCCCACTTCCGCCATGGCGGCCCCCAGGGCTCCGGCTCCACGGCGAACGTGCCCTGTTCCATGAGCACCGGGAGCTGAATGCCGTTCCCGTACTTCTGATGGGCGTGGACGGGCAGGGCGACCTGGGACAGCGGGGCGGTCAGCTCGGCGCCGCATCCGGCGCACACGAAAACGAACAAATGTCCTCCGTCTGGGAAACAGAGGCATCATCGCAGTTCGTCAGCCGTCCGCCCATCGGATTCGAGCAGGGCCTGAGGGCACGGGAGTCACCACCCTGCGGGCCGGCGGGAAGTCAGGACGAGGCCGCGGTTTCGGCGAGCTTCTGGAACTCGCCGAGGTCGTAATTAGCGAGGACCGAGTCCAGATTGGTGAGTGCCCCGAGGCGCTCGACGAATCCCTTCGGGTCGTACTCGACCTGGAGGGTGACGCGGCTCGAGGCCTCGCTCAGGCGGTGGAACGTCACGACACCCGCGTGGTGGACACCCTGGGTGGTGTGCCAGGCGATCCGCTCCCCGGGGATCACCTCGGTCAGTTCGGCGACGAAGTTCTTGTCCGCCCCCGGAAGGGACAGTTTCCAGGCGAAGCGGCGTTCGTCCAACGGCTCCACCAGGCGGACGTGGCTCAGGAAGGCGGGCCACCTGGTCACATCGCTCCACAGATCCCAGGTGACGGACACAGGGGCTTGGACGTCGACGGTTTCCACCAGGGAAGCGGACACGCGGGCACCTCTCTCGTCCTCGGATCGACGCCGGGTGGCGACGAATCAGTGAGACCCGGCTACCCGCGCACGTCCCTCCCACACGACGTGCATGACCGTGTCCCTCGAGGCCTCTCGCGTGACGGGACCGCGGTGAAGGGTGTCGGCGTAGCCGTCAATCGTGCCCAGCCACATACGGATGAACGTGGGCCCGGTAGTGCTGAGGGCCGGCCTCACCGGCCTCGTGTCTTCAGCCCCGGCCCGGCCCCGCAGCGCTCTGGCGCGGGCCGGACTGCTCGCTGCTCGCTGCTCGCGCCAGGCGGTTTCCGTGCGCGTCGATCCGTCGCACCTCTGCGGGCTGGAAGAGGAGATCGGCACCGCGACGGTCGAGTGCGTCGACCGCGCTACGCGGTGCCCTTCGGAAGCAGCACTCGTGCCAGCCAGTCGGTGCGGGTTCGGCGGGCTGTGGCAGAGATGTGCGCCTGCGGGTACAGGGCGTCGAAGCCGTGGAAGCCGCCTGCCCAGACGTGGAGTTCGGCCTGTCCGCCGGCCGCCCAGATACGGGTGGCGTAGTCGGTGTCCTCGTCGCGGAAGACTTCGGCGGAGCCGGTGTCGATGTAGGTGGTGGGCAGGCCCGAGAGGTCGTCGGCCAGCGCGGGCGAGACGTATGGGGGTACCTCGTCGTGGCGGGTGTCGCCGAGGACGGCGCGCCATCCGAACGCGTTCATCTCGCCGGTCCAGACGCCGGGCACGCCGGAGTACTGACGGCTGGAGATGCTGGTGTTGCGGTGGTCGAGCATGGGGCAGATCAGCACCTGAGCGGCGATCGCCGGGGTGCGGAGATCACGCGCCAGCAGGGTGAGGCCGGCGGCGAGGCCGCCGCCCGCGCTGGCGCCGGCGACGATGATCCGGGCTGGGTCGATGCCCAGTTCGGCGGCGTGTTGGGCAGTCCAGAGCAGACCTTGATAGCAGTCGTCGACGAGCGTGGTGCCCGTGGCCTCCGGTGCGAGCCGGTAGTCCACGGAGACGACGACCGCGCCGAACTCGTCTTGCCACTCCAGCGGGATGTCGATCTGCGAGAAGCGGTCGCCCATGACCATCCCGCCGCCGTGGATCCAGTAGATGCAGGGCGCGGCGGTGGTGCGATCAGGTTGCGCGGGGCTGAAGACCGACAGGCGGATCTGGGCTCCGTCCTTGGCCGGCACGGTGATCTCGCGGCGGTCGACCTTCCGGTGTGCGAGAAGCGAGTCGACAGGCGCCGGGGGGAGCTGCCGCAGTTGCGCGAGAGTTTCCGGAGTGAGCTGGGACATGAGGGGCATGTCGGCCAGCAGCTCGCGGAGTTCGGGGTCCAGGGCGGGACGTGCCGGGGCCATGGTCGTGGGCCTTTCGTGGGGTGGTGCCGGGTGGTCGGACGTGGGCGGGGGTTTCGCAGGGGGGCCGAGGCCGCAGGAGGGCGGAAATCGATCCGGGTTCAGAAGGCGGCCTTGCCGCGGACCGGGACGAAGTCGGTGTACTCGGACCCTTTGGCAAGCAGTCCGTCGACCTGGGCCACGATGGCCTGCGCGGCGTCGCCGGCGAAGACCCGGTGGTGGTCCTCCTCGCTGGTCCACCCTTCGCTGACATGGACGACGTCGGGATCGGACGCGGAACGGGAGACGAGGTAGACGACGCAGTGTTCGCTCGCGCCGGGGCTGCCTTCGTCGAGACCGCTCAGCAGCAGGTCGACCAGCTGGTCGCCCATTCCGGTCCTGGCGGTCAGGGTGGCGTTGAAGCCATATGCGGCGATCATGGAGTCCTTCTTCCCTCTGGTGGAGTGCGGTGATTCCATTCAATCGCCCTGACCTGCGGAAATGTTAGAATCATGCTCGCTCGTACTTGCATAATCCTCGCGGATTCGGGAGTCCGGTGGTGGAGGGGTGCTGCAATGGAGGCATGTACCTCGAAGAGCTCCGCACCCTCCTGGCCCGGCACGCCCGGCCCGACTGGACCACCGCCATCGACGGCGTCCTCATCTCGAAGGTCGACCGGCCGGATCCGCCGGCGCCCTCCATGTCCGGCACGGTGCTGGCGGTCATCGCCCAGGGCGCCAAACGCCTCGCCCTGGGCGAGAGGGTCTACGAATACGGCCCCGGCCAGTATCTGGTCGCCTCCGTCGACCTGCCCGTCACGGGGCAGTTCACCCAGGCCGATCCCGCACAGCCGGCCCTCGGCTTCGGCCTCAGCCTGGAGCCGTCCGCCGTCGCGGAAGTGCTGCTGCAAGCCGGTCCCGGCGACCTCTCCCGCGCCGGCGGAGGCGTTCCCTCGGGGATCGCCGTCAGCGACGCTTCAGCCTCGCTGCTCGATGCGGTGGTCCGGCTGCTGCGACTGCTCGACGAACCCCGCGACCGGGCCGTACTCGCGCCGCTGGTCAAGCGCGAGATCCTGTGGCGCCTGATCACTGGCGAACAGGGTGCGACGGTACGCGAACTCGGCCTGGCCGACAGCGGCCTCAGCCACATCTCCCGGACCGTGCGCTGGATCCGCGAGCACTACGCGCAGCCCTTCCGCGTCGAGGACGTGGCACGCATGTCCGGCATGAGCGTCTCCGCCTTCTACCGCAACTTCCAGGCGGTGACCGCGATGAGCCCCATCCAGTTCCAGAAGCAGATCAGGCTGCAGGAGGCCCGCCTGCTGCTCGCCACCCACCCGGGCGACGTCACCGGCATCGGCCAGCGCGTGGGCTATGACAACCCCTCACAGTTCAGCCGGGAATACCGCCGCCAGTTCGGTGCGCCCCCGAGCCGGGACGCCGCCCGTCTGCGCAGCACCGCGCACTCCCCCGCGACTGTCCTGCCCTGAACCATCGAGGGCACGGTAGAGGATCGTGCAGGAAGCGGCGAGGATAGTTCTACTGTTTCAGCAGTTCAGAGCGATTCAATGGAATCACCGATTCCCCCGCCGAGTAGGAAAAGACCTGTCCGGCCGGGGATCCCATCACATCGCGAGGATCACCATGAAGACCGTTCTGATCACTGGCACCTCCTCCGGATACGGACGGGAGACAGCCCTCCGCTTCCACTCGCAGGGGTGGAACGTCGTCGCCACGATGCGCACCCCGCGACCGGACGTTCTGCCCTCCTCGGACCGGCTGCGCATCGTCGAACTCGACGTGACCCGGCCCGAGAGCATCACCGCCGCGCTCGATGCGGCCGGCCCCATCGACGTCCTGGTCAACAACGCGGGCGTCCCCTCGATCGGCGTGTTCGAGGGCACCCCCATGACCCGCGTCCGGGAGGTGTTCGAGACCAACACCTTCGGTGTGATGGCGACGACCCAGGCGGTGCTGCCCCAACTTCGCGAGCGCGGCTCCGGCGTGGTGGTCAACGTGACCTCCAGCGTGGTGCTGGGCCACATGCCGCTCTCGGCCGTCTACAAGGCGAGCAAGATGGCCGTCGAGGGGTTCACCTCCTCCCTCGCCCTCGAACTCGCGCCGTTCGGCGTGCGGGCCAAGACAGTCGAGCCGGGCGCCTGCCTGACGACAAACTTCGCCGCCACGGCGACGCAGGGTGCCCCACTGGACGAACTGGTCCCGACGCCCTACGCGGCATGGGCGAAGAAGGCCATGGACGACTTCACGGGTCAGCACCTGTTCACCGAGGAGAGCGACGTGGCCGAGGCGGTGTGGCGAGCCGTGCACGACACGACCGGCCAGCTCCGGTTCCCGGCCGGTCCCGACGCGGTCTGGCTCGCCCAGGCGAAGTGACGTGGAGCGAGCCGGCAACGTCCTCAGAGCCGCGACGTCTTTCGTCGCGGCCGAGCTCGACCGGCCGCACACACTCGCAGCCTTCATCGACGCATACCCGATCCGCCTCCGGCGCGCTGCCCCTCGCGCTGTGACGGGCGGCGAGACGCACTGCACCCAGGTCGCCCCGTGCCCCTGGTGAACCCCCTCCGGTCGAGCCATGCAGGAGGGGGTTCGTGCTGACGGTTGTGACTGCCCCGGAACGCTTCCCCTCGGGTCAGCGGGAAGGTTGACCCGGGACGGGCCCGAAGCTCACGTCACGGCGTGTACGGCGTGTATGTGATCGACGAGACCTTCAGGTACCGGGCGCCGTCAGCGGTCGCCCAGGTCGAGGCGTCAGGATTCCCCGGCCAGTCCCCGCCCACGGCCGTGTTGACGATGAAGTGCATGCCGATCCCGGCCGGAGTGGTGTAGGCCTTCGAGCCCGTGATGGTGCCGTCCACAGCGAAGTCGATGTGATCGGGCCACCACGTGAACGAGTACGTGTGGGAGGCGTTCGTCCAGCCTGACGAGTTGCCCGACGCATACTGACTCTGAGCGTTGTTCACGTCGTGGAGGGTCTGGTACACGGTGTTCGGGTTCTGCCCGACGATCTCAGCGGCATCGAACTCGGGCAACCACGGGTTCAAGTAGGCCGCCCACACGGCAGGCAGAAGTCCCTGACCGTTGGGCATGTTCGCGGTGAAGCTGTACGTGCCATAGCCGTAGAGGTTCTTCGACTCCACACGGCCTGAGTAGTACGTCCCGTCGCCGGCCTTGTAGGTCTTGATGATCAGCGTCTCACCCTCGTACCAGACGCAGTTGGGCGTGTAGGTCTCCAGCTCGTTGTTGGCCGTCCACCTCCCGTTGATGGTGTTCCACGAGTTGACTTTCTGCGGTGCGCCCCAGGTGCCCGCGTGAGCCGGCGGCTGGCCCAGGAGAAGCAGCAGGAGGGCAGCCAGCGCGACGGCTATCAAGCGTCCTGGCTTCCGAAGTGCGGATGACATCGCGGCTCCATTGCTCGGATGACATTGACCGTGGGAGCGGTCCCACAACCACTTCGGTTCCGGACTGTAAGAGTCCGTTCAACATGTGACAAGACGTGCGGCACCAGTTGTTCGCCGCCTTCTTAAGTTGAACGCAAGACCTGATGTCGGGCGCGACAGGAATCGCCTCAGGGCGTTCGCCGCCAACGGCCCACTCCCCGACCGGGACGCGTGCGAAGAGGAGTTCCGAAGGCACGTCCAACAGCTCGATGCGATTCCGAGGCCAGTCACGGGATTCACCCCCCAGCACCCCCAGTCCGAAGCGCTGGATCATCCAGTGAACCCAAGGCCCCTCGGTGCCCCGCCACCCAGTGTTTCGGGTCGCCTCATGCTCCGTCCGGACCGGCCGGTTCCCTCGGCGTGCCGACGTCCGTGGGAGCGGCACGGCGCAGCGTGCGGATCGCCGGGATGGTGAGCAGTGCCACGCAGCCCGCGAGACAGGCGCCTGCCGAGATCAGCAGGAGCCGTCCCGGGGAGGCCAGTGCGGTGGCCGGCCCCGCCAGAATCTGACCCACGGCGATTCCGGACACCGAGCCGGCCAACTCGTAGGCGGTGACCCGGTTGAGCACCGCGGGCGGGGTGTGGGTCTGCACGCTGGTCGCCCACATGACGGACCAGAACGCCCAGGCGCCGCCGCCGAGTACGTGGCCCACCAGCAGCACCGGCAGTCCCGCGCTCAGTGACACGCAGAGCGGCAGCACGGCGAACAGTGCCATCGCCACCGCGCCCGCGGCCAGCGGCCGGGCCGGGCGCAGCCGCAGCGCCAGCAGGCCGCCGAGCACCGTTCCGACGCCGAGGAAGGAGACCGCCAGGCCGTAGGCGTTCGGGCCGAGCCGGGCGCCGACCAGCGCCGAGCTGAGCGGTACCAGCGGGCCGAAGAGCAGCACGCCGTAGCCCACCCAGATCAGGATCACCGCCCACATCCAGGTGCGGGAGCGGAACTCGTGCCAGCCCTGGCGCAGGTCACGGCGGAGCGAACTTCCGCTGGACTCAAGGGAATCGGCGTCGTTCGGGGTGTCCGCGGGCGCGTCGGCGGGGGCGGGACGGATGAGCGCCAGGCACAGGGCGCTGAGCACGAAGGTGCCGCCGTCGATCGCGTACACGGTGCCGGCGCCGGTCAGCGCGATCAGCAGCCCTGCCAGGGCCGGGCCGAGCAGTTGGGCGAGCGCGTCGGCCACCTTGAGCGTGGCGTTGGCCCGCTGGGGGTCGCGGGCGACCAGCGGGACCATCCCGTTCACGCCCGGCTGGAACATCGCGGCGGCCGCACCGGCCAGCGCTGCCATGGTCACCAGCAGCCAGAACGGAGGCGGCCCGACGAAGAACGCTACGGCCAGCACACCCTGGGTGAGTACCCGGGCGAGGTCCGCGCCGACCATCATCCGCCGGGCGCCCAGCCGGTCGGCGAACACGCCGCCGAACAGGACCAGGGCGACGAACGTCCCGGTCCAGGTGCCGAGGACGAAGCCGACACCGGAGATCCCGTAGAGCGCGCCGACCGCGAGTGCGGCGGCCACCGGCATCATCGCGTCGCCGACCAGCGAGACCGTGCGGGCGGTGAAGTAGAGCGTGAAGCGCCGGTCCCACAACGGCGGCCGGGCGTCGGGCGGATCGGTGTGCGGGAAGGTACGGGTCTGAGCCTGCGTGGTGGTCACAGCACGCCATCCTGGTCTGGACTATTCGGCCGCCCCAGTGTCCCGAACGACATGACTGGGTACTTTCACGCCATGACGATGCGTTCGCTGCCGAAGTCCCCGGCCCTGCACCGGGTGGTGGCCCTGCTCCAGCCGCCGCAGTCGACCTTCCCGCTGGCCTGCGCGGCCGAGGTGTTCGGCGAGCACGGCCCGGCGATCCCCGCCCGCTACACGTTCGAGGTCTGCACGGAGCACCCCGGCCCGGTGCGCACCCAGGCCGGCTACGACCTGCTGGTCACAGCGGGCCTGGACGCGCTGGAGCGGGCGGACACCGTGGTGGTCCCCGGCTGGCAGCAGGCTCCCGGCACCGAGGTGTCTCCGGCGGTCGTCGCGGCGGTCCGCCTGGCGCGCCGGCGCGGCGCACGGATCGTCGGCATCTGCTCGGGCGCGTTCGTGCTCGCCGCCGCCGGACTGCTGGACGGCCGCCGGGCCGCCACCCACTGGGCCCAGGCCGCCGAACTGGCCGTACGGTTCCCGCAGGTCCGGGTCGACCCGGCGGTGCTCTACGTGGACCACGGTGACGTCGCCACCAGCGCCGGATCGGCGGCGGGCGTGGACCTCTGCCTGCACCTGGTGCGCGCCGACCAGGGCGCCGCGTACGCGCTGCGGATCGCCCGGCAGATGGTGATGCCGCCGCACCGCGAGGGCTGCCAGCTGCAGTACGCAGAGCTGCCCACCTCCGGGCCGGTCACGGACTCGCTGGCCCCGCTGCTGGAGTGGCTGGCCGGGAGGCTGGACCAGCCGGTCAGCGTCGCCGAGATGGCGGCCCGCTCCCAGGTCTCGGCCCGTACGCTGACCCGGCGCTTCACCGAGCAGCTGGGCATCAGTCCCGGACGCTGGCTGCTGGACCGGCGGATCGCCGCCACCCGGGCGCTGCTGGAGGAGACCGACCTGCCGGTGGAGACCATCGCGCACCAGGTCGGCCTCTCCTCGGCCGTCAACCTGCGCCGGCGCTTCCACGAGGCCCTGCGCACCACGCCCGCCGCCTACCGGCGCGACTTCCGCACCGACGAGGCCGGGCAGACCACAGCCGGGTAGCCCGCCCACCGCATGAGGCTTCGGCGGAACGATCGTCCTCGGGCGCGGTACGTGAAGCTCGGGGGACGCCTCCTCAACCACGCTCCTGTTCCTCGATGCCGCGGAGGTCCTGTGCCACTGGACCTTGAGCGTGCACCAGCGAGGTGTGGCGAACACGCTGGGCATTCGCCGCATCATGTTCGCCGTCGACGACATCGACGACGTCATCGCCCGTCTGCGCGGCCACGGCGCCGAACTCGTAGGCGAAGTGGAGCAGTACGAGGACAGCCATCGACTCTGTTGTCTCCGCGGCCCCGAAGGCATCATCGTCGGACTCGCCGAGCAACTCGGCTGACCACAAAGCCGAATTCGGTCTGGGGAGGCGAGCGGGCGGCCCCTGATGCGACCCGATCCGCCGGCCGGCCGGCCGCAGCGGATCCCGGTACTCCCCCGAAGCGGCCCTCAGCGCCGCGCCAGTGCCAGCAAGCTCAAGCCGAACATCAGGACGCCCAGGGGAAGATGGACCGACGGGATGTGCGCGACGCCGAGCACGACCTGGACCGAGGCGAGGGCAAGGAAGCCGGACGCGTGCCAGACGGGCCGGGGCGAGCCGCCACCCGGCTTCCATGCCAGCACCGCCGCGAGCACGTACAGCATCGACGCCCCGTACATCACGCGCGCTCCGACACCGTGCAGTGTCTCTCCGTAGGACGCGGTCAGCAGCAGTCCGGCGGAGACCGCTTGAAGGAAGATCGTCAGGGTCTGCAGGGTGATCGCGATCTGCAGAAACGAGTAGCGGTGCGGTGCCGTCGCCTGGGTCGCCATGCCGCGGTCCCCTCTTTCCGCCCGGAGGCAGTTGATCGATAAGGTCTCATCAACCCGACGACGCGGGCCCGCGAAAGGTAAGGCGAGGAGGCGGCGGAGCATGGGGACGGCTGGGACGAGCACCGACGAGATGGCCGGCGAGCGGCGCCAACTGATCAACGTCGCCTACCGGTTGCTCGGCTCACTGGCGGAGTCCGAGGACGCCGTACAGGAGGCCTACGCGCGCTGGTACGCGCTGCCACGAAGTCGACGGGTCGAGATCGTGTCCCCCGGCGCCTGGCTGACGACTGTGACCGGCCGCATCTGCCTGGACGTGCTCGGCTCGGCCCGGGCGCGGCGTGAACGCTATGTCGGCGCCTGGTTGCCCGATCCGCTGCCCGACCACGCCGAGTGGGACCGCGGCCGGGGCGCCGACCCCGCCGACCAGCTGGTCCTGGACGAATCGGTGACCATGGCCTTCCTCGTGGTCCTGGAGTCGATGACACCCGCCGAGCGGGTGGCGTTCGTCCTGCACGACGTCTTCCGGTACCCGTTCGCCGAGATCGCCGAGATCCTCGGCCGGACTCCCGCGGCATGCAAGCAGCTCGCGGCCTCCGCCCGGCGGCGGGTGCGCGCCGAGCGGCCTCCGGTGACGGCGGCCGGGCAGGCCGACACGGTGCGGCACGTCAAAGAGGCATGGCAGACCAAGAACATCGCGGCCCTCGTCGACCTCCTCGACCCGGCCGCCGTGATGACCGCCGACGGCGGCGGCATGGTCGGTACCGTCCTACGCCCGATCGAAGGCGGTGCGCTCATCGCCCGGTACATGGTCGCCATCGCCGACAAGGCTCCCGGGCTTGAACTCCTGGAGCGGTCCGTCAACGGTGTGCCGGGCTTGGTGGCCCGGCGTGCCGGCGCCGTCACGACCGTAGCCTCGTTCGATGTCGCCCACGGCCGCGTCACCCGAATCTGGGCGGTCCGCAATCCGGAGAAGCTGCGGGCGTGGATGCGCGACAGCGAGGGCGTGTCCGAGTGATCTGCTCGCCTCAACAGATCAACGTCAAACCTCAGTTGGACCAGGAGGACTGACTAGCCGCCGGTTCGGACGCGAAGCCGGAGGCTCCGGGTGCGGTCCCCGTTCCAGAACCGCCTGATGGACCACGGGACTTGGTCACCCGGAACCTCCATGGAGCCCGTTACGCCGCCGAGCGCCCGTCCAGTTCCCGCCGCCTGGCCGCGAGTGCCCTGGCCAGTACTTTCGCCCGGTAGGGGTTCGCGGTATCCAGAGCCGTCGCCACCGTCACCGCCTCGTCCAACAGAGCCAGCCGTTGCGCCGGCAGCTCCCGCACCAGCGGCGAGGCGCCGGCCTCCTCCACCAGCACGTACGCCAGCTTGGACCCGTACGCCTCCGGCTCCACCTGTGTCAGAAGACGGTAGATCCACAACCCCTCGGCACCCCGCACCACCCGCCGGTTGGCGCTGAGCAGCCTGACCCTCGCGAGTACCACCATGTCCTGATCCACCAAACCCCCTTCGCTCCCCCACCCCCGGCCCGCACCCGTCACCCGACGAGGCAGCACAACGAGCGCGCCGGCAGCCAAGGACGGATGCCGGCACGAACGCCGGAGAGTGGATGACCACGAGTCTGCGGGCGGACCACCACCTGCGACAAGGCTGAACGGACGTGCGCTCCGTCCTACCGCAAACCGCTCCGCAGCAGGCATGATGGACCTGACACTCCCCCAGGCCCGGCGCGCACACCGGCCGCCTTCACGCCGGGCGATCTCCGGCAGCACACATCCCGCCGGAACCACTGATGTGACCGCATGCTCCGCCACGCACGACAAGTGGCCCCGGGTCCCCGCATGAGCCGGAGCGGTGTTCCAGAGCCGGGCTACCGGCGGGCGCGACGGCGGTAGGCGATCAACCTTCCCAGGAGGATGCCGACGAGGAGGGTGACGGTCAGGACGATCCACAGCGGGAGGGTGACCTTGGGAATCCAGAGCCTGATGGTGACCGAGCCGGTGTTTGCGGCGATGAACCAGATGGTCAGGGCTGCCAGCACGAAGAAGCCGACGGTGCGCAGCCGCACGTCCCGCCCCTTGACCGTCACGGTGGACGGCCCATGTGCCTTCGCGGTCTTCTGGGCCATGATTCCAGTATCAGGCGGTTCACCCGAGCGGGCGACTCGGTTGCCGGCTCCCTGCCGACGAACCGGGAGGGCCGGCGTGGGCGTGTACGAGGACCGCGGACAGCAGATCGCCCTCGTACATGTCCCGCACTGCCATCGGGCCCTCCTGCAGTCGGGTACGCCGACGACGGGCGCCGTCCGGGTCGTCGTCCCCGCATCCGACGACTTTCCGGCGCGCTGACTACAACCCCGTACGAACTTGGGATGTCTTCTGAGTGAGCGCAAGGGGGGTGTAGTACTCACGGCACCGTCCGACGGGGGAGGCCACCCATGACTTCATGCGGCTTTCCGGCGGGCGCGGTGGCGTCGTGGCCCTCCGAGCGCCTGCCACACCCCTGTCCCTTTCCCGTCCTCGCCCCTGAACTGTGCGTCGCCGTCGGCCGGTCCAGGAAACGAAGGAGGCTCCCCCAGTGCGTCACATCACCAGCGCGGCCGTGACGGCCGCGGCACTGCTCACCCTCGGTGGCAGCACGATGATCGCGGCTCCCGCGGCGCAGGCCGCTGTTCCCTTTCCGTCCATCGGCTGGCAGCAGCACAACTGCGACTACGACGGCAACGGGTTCGACGATGTACTGATCGGCGCCCCAGGCGCCACGGTGGGCGGCGCCAAGGCCGCCGGCTACGTCACCGTGCAGTACAGCTCGTCGAGCGGCCTCAGCACTTCCAGGAAGAGCGTCCTTCACCAGAACACTTCGGGCGTCCCGGGCGCCGCCGAGGCCGGCGACACCTTCGGCAGCGCCGTTGCCTCCGGCGACCTGGACAACGACGGCTACGACGACGCGATCGTCGGTATCCCCGGCGAAGACCTGACCGGACTGTCCGACGCGGGCGGTGCCGTCGTCTTCTGGGGCTCACCGAGCGGGCTCCACGGGAACGACAGCACCTGGCTGCAGGACCCCACCCGGCTCCGGGCCGGCGCGAACTTCGGTCTGGCCATCGAAGCGGCCCGATACTTCGCCCCGGACCCGGCGGCCCCGGACGCGGATCCGCGTGACAGCATCGCCCTCCTGGAGAACGACACGCTGCTGTTCTTCACCGCCGCGCCGGAGGTGGCGGCCAGGCGTCTGAAGGCGGTGGACACGGGTGTCCGCGCTCGGGACATGAGCCCGCTGGGGACCGGCGGTTTCGCCTTCCGGAGCCTCAGTCACGGAAACTACAACGAGGACTCATGGGCTGACCTGGCGATCTCCGGCGTGACCACCGGCGACCAGCCGGGCATCGGCGCCACCCAGGTACTGCACGGCGCACCCGACGTCGAGGCACTGGGAGACGGCGGCACGTTCGAAGGCGGTCCCGCGGTCGTCTCCAGCGACTTCAACCACGACGGCCAGGACGACCTGGCCGTCGGGGACACGGCCGTCGGCTCGCCCGTCGGTGGATCGGTCTCCGTCTACCTGGGCCAGGGCGACCTCTCCGGGCTCGACCCGACCCCGGCGCAGACATGGACGCAGGACTCCCCCGGCGTCCCCGGCACGGCCGAGGCCGGCGACCGGTGGGGCGCCGAACTGTCGTCCGGTGACACCGACGGCGACGGCCGCCCGGACCTCGCGATCGGCGCGCCCGGGGAGGATGTGGGCTCCGTGTCCGACGCGGGTGCGGTCTGGACGCTGCGCGGCGCACCGGGCGGGCTGACGGCGACCGGCGCACGTAGCTTCGACCAGAATTCCGCGGGCGTTCCCGGCGCGGCGGAGCCGTCGGACCACTGGGGCGGCCAGGTGCGGCTGATCGACGCCGACCAGGACGGTCTGTTCGGCCTGCTGGCGGCGGCCCCGGGTGAGAACACCGACGACGGCTTCGTATGGGTCATTCCCGCGTCGTCATCGGGGCTGATCACCAGGGGTTCGTGGACCTTCGACGGGGCGAGCCTCGGAGCGCCGGTGGCCAATGGGCGGTTCGGCGCGGCGATCGACGAGTAGCGGAATCCACCAGGAGGACTGGGAGTTCATCGCCGTGAATCACAACTGCCCATTCCTGTGGGCCTTTTGAGTGGCGGTGAGGGCCCTCCCGGGCTCCGAGTGTGGCGCCGTGTCCGCGGGAAATCGGGTTCGGCGCCACAACCGTCCGCACGTTCGCGGCACTGAGGTCGATCCGCGGAGCCCTTCGCTCGCCTCGTGTCTTCACAGGGCGGCCGGGGTCGGCTGCCGGTGAGGGGGTCCGCGGGGCGAGCGTGCGGACTCGAGGCCTCGGCGGGCGCGCGGGGTTCAGGCCGATTCCAGAGCAGCCCGTACAACCAAACCCGTGACCGGCATGTCTGACATGGCAGGAAACTCAGAGCCGCAAGCAAGGGGACGCGATGCGTACAAGACGATACGGGGCGGTGCTGGCCGCCCTGACGATGGCCGGTGTGGGCGTGGGAGTGGCGGCGCCCACGACGGCGGGTGCGGCCACGACGGCTGTCGCCTGCCCGACCGGATGGGGCAGCCTTCCGAAAACCGCGGCGGACGCCGACACCGGGTCGCTGACCGACATCAGGACCGGCGAGCACGACTGCTACGACCGCATGGTCTTCGACGTACCCACGGCGGGCACCGTGCCGATCGGGTACACCGTGCACTACGTTGACGCCTTCTACCAGGACCCGACCGGCGTGCGCATCCCGATCTCCGGCGGGGCGATCATCGAGATCATGGTGTCCGCCCCCGCCTACGACCCAGAGACTCACTCGGCGACGTACCCGGGCCGGGGCGGGCGACCGCTCCCGGGTGTCGACCTGACCGGCTACCGAACCTTCCGGGACGCGAAGTTCGGCGCCAGCTTCGAGGGAGTCACACAGGTGGGGCTCGGCGTCCGGGCACGGTTGCCGTTCCGGGTGTCGCAGCTCTCCGACCGACTGGTGATCGACGTCGCCCACACCTGGTGACACAGCCGCCGTCGACCGCGTCCAGCCGGATGACGTGTCCCGGCCGAGCCCGGCCATGAAGAAGGATGTGGCGCGGTTGCGTGCAACCCCGCCACATCGCCTCGCACACTGCTACAGCTCGAACTGCCAGCCACTCGTCTTCACCGTTTTGACCGTGCTGTACGAGGACGACCCGGCCTTCTTGAACTGGAGGTCGATGTCGTCGCCGGCCGCGATCCAGCGCGGGTCGATCGTCATCGTCGCCGTGCACACCGACGTCGTGTCACTCCGCGTCGTGCCGCAAATACGAGGGACGGTCGCGCCGGCCCTTTCTCCATGACACAGGCGGGAACTGAGTGGGCATCACCACTCGCCCGGGCACCTGCGACCGCGCGCCAGGAAACAGTCGGGGGTGACGATCGTTCGCCCATCCGCACCCCTCGGCCAAGACATCCACTGCGCCGGTCCCTGCGGCGGCGACCTGCGGAAACGCTGTCGCGCAAGCGGTCACTGCACCTGCCCGGGTGACGGGCCCGCGATGTCTCCTGTTGCGAACCTGACGGAGTGTCGGTTTCCTCGTCGATGGAGCACCACACGGGCACCGCGACTACTCGTCGGCCACAGCTTTGATGGAGGATTCCCTTGCGAAACGCACACGTTGGCGTCGGTATCGGCCTGATCATCGGTGTCCTGGCTCTGGGGGGTCCAGCCTCGGCCGACGCCCCTGACTCACAGCTCCGCATCAACCCGGGCAATGCGGCACCGGGCTCTACGGTCACCGTCACCACCACGGCCTGCGGTGCGGAGACCTACGGCAAGGGCGAGTCGGAGGCCGGCGGGCAGTTCCACCTCTTCGCGGGCAAGCGCAAGGGCGAGCTCACCGGCGAGTTCCAGATCCCTGCGGGGGGAACACCCGGCACCGACACCGTCACCGTGAAGTGCCCTCCACGGATCAAGATCACGGATACCTACGAGATCACCAGCCGACAGCCGAACGGCGCCGTCGAAGCCGGCTTCGGAGACGTCAAGGACACCGACACGCAAGTCGCCCTGGGCGGTGCGCTGCTCGCTGCGGCCGCCGCCGGATCCCTGGTCAGGATGCGCCGCCGCACCCTCGCCGACCGAACCTGACCTCCCGGCTCCCGCCGCCCAGGCCCGGCATGGCGTTCGCCCCCGGGCCGGCGGGAATGAACCCCACCCTGCTGCAGGCAAGAGGCTCAACGTGACGGAACCCCGGCACAAGGCCAGCGCGCGCCCACGCGTATTCGTCCCCCCGGTCGCGTATCTGGTCCTGGCCTTCGCGACAGGCTGCCTGTTGTTGATCAGCGGGTTCCTTCACGGACAGCCGCCTCAGCCGACGGCCGACCAGGCCTTCTCCAGCGCAGCAGGCGGCCCCACCGCTTCAGCGGCACGCCGCGCCGTCCAGCCGCTGCCCCCCGCGCAGCCCGTCCGGATTCGCATCCCCGCCATCGATGTGAATGCCCCCATGGCACGGCTGGACCTCGACAGGGCGGGGGCGCTTCAGCCCCCGCCCGCGGACAGGCCCGGCCTTGCCGGCTGGTACGGCGGAGGCCCGGCGCCAGGTTCGTCCGGCACAGCGCTGACGACGGGGCATGTGGACACGCGCACCGGCAGCCCCGGCGTCTTCTACGAACTCGGCGCCCTCACCAAAGGCGCCACGATCGAGATCAGCCGGACGGACGGCCGGACGGCGGTCTTCACCGTCGACGCCGTGGAGGCCTACGACAAGGACACATTCCCCACCGGACAGGTCTACGGCAGCTCCGACCTGCCCGAACTACGAGTGATCACCTGTGGCGGCCGCGTCAACGACACCGGATACCAGGGCAACGTCGTGGCCTACGCGACGCTCACCGCGGTGAAACAGCCGAGCAGCCAGGTCAGATGAACTGCTCGGCGCCGACCATCGGCACGCCCGCGCCGGGAGCGTGGACTCCACGGTGTGCCGACGCATCCGTAGAAAAGCCACCGCGGGAGGTAGGACCCGATGCCGTCATTGCTTTCGGTGAACGTCGGTATGCCGAAGAACGTGCCGTGGCAGGGCCGGACCGTCTTCACCGGTGTGTGGAAGTACCCGGTGCACGGACCGGTGATGGTGCGACGACTCAACATCGACGGCGACGGGCAGGGCGACACGGCCGGCCACGGCGGCGAGCAGCGGGCCGTGCTGGTCTACCAGATCGAGTCGTACCGGCACTGGAAGCGTCACTTCGGACGCGACGACCTCGAGCACGGTCAGTTCGGGGAGAACCTCACCGTCGACGGCCTTTCGGACGACGAGGTGTGCATCGGTGACCGGTACCGCATCGGCGAGGCCGAGTTCGAGGTGACGCAGCCGCGGGTCACCTGTTACCGCGTGGGTCTGCGCTTCGGTGAACCCGAGCTGCCTGCCCTGCTGGTCAGCCACCACCGTCCCGGCTTCTACATGCGGGTCCTGCGGGAAGGGCACATCCAGGCCGGCGACGAGATCATCAAGACCGGGGCCGGGCCTGGCACGCTGAGCGTGGCCGACACCGACGCACTGCTCTACCTCCCCGACCGGGACCCCGAGAAGCTGCGTCTGGCGGTGAGCATCCCTGCTCTGAGTCCCGGATGGCAGGGCTCGTTCCACGAACTGCTCGAGCCCGCGGAGGGTTCGGGAGCTGCCGCCGCAGGTGGCGGGGCATCGGCTTGGGACGGCTTCAGGGCGCTGCGCGTGGCTGAAGTGATTCCCGAGAGCACAACCGTCTTCTCCATCCACCTCGTCGCCCCGGACGGGTCCCGGCTCCCTCCCGCCCGCGCGGGCCAGTACCTGACACTGCGCGTGCCAGGAGCCGGACAACCTGCCCCGGTGCGCAGCTACTCGCTGTCCTCGGCGCCCGACAGCGGCCGATATCGGATCAGCGTCAAACATGAACCGCACGGCGCCGTCAGCGCGTATCTCACGACGAAGCTGCGGCCGGGCGCGATGCTCGATGCGGCGGCGCCCCGAGGCGACTTCGTCCTCCAGGAGGGCACCGAACCGGTTCTCCTCATCTCCGCCGGCATCGGCCTGACTCCGGTGCTGGCCATGCTGCACGAGCTTGCGGCCTCGCCCGACGGCCGCGAGGTCTGGTGGATCCACGGTGCCCGGGGCCCGCGGGAACACCCTCTGGCCGCAGAAGCGCGGGCGCTTCTCACCGCGCTGCCGCACTCCTGCGAGCATGTGTTCTACAGCGCCGCCGCGCCCGGCGAGTACAGCCGCGACAACGCCAGGCCAGGGCGCCTCACCAAGGACAGCTTGCTCGCTCTCGGTATCCCGGCGAACGCGACCGCCTACGTCTGCGGGCCGGCCTCCTTCATGACCGACATCAAGGACGCACTCATCACGGCGGGGGTCGAGCCGGCTGCCGTCCATTCCGAGCTGTTCGGCGCGCTGCCCCCCATCACCCCCGGTGTGACAGGGCGGAGCGGTCCGCAGCCGCATCAGCCGCCCGGCCCGCCCGGGACCGGGCCGGTGGTGACCTTCGCCCGCAGCGGCATCTCCACGCCGTTCCCCGCCACGCGAAACAGCCTGCTCGAACTGGCCGAGGCATGCGACGTTCCCGTCCGATGGAGCTGCCGCACCGGGGTGTGCCACACCTGCATCACACCGCTCCTGTCCGGCGAGATCGCTTACACCTCGCCCCCGCTCGAGGATCCCGCCACGGGACAGGCACTGATCTGCTGTGCCCGTCCCGACTCCGATGTCGTCCTCGACATGTGAGGTGATGTCGGCCATGACCGCACCCGTCCCGCCGTGAGAGGGCGGGCGGGCCTCGAATCGTGACGCTGTACGACGCGTTGCTCTCTGTGTGCCCCTCACCGGTGGTGGCGTCGAACCGCACGGTGACGGTATCGATGATCCCCGGACCAGACTTCGCGTCGTACATCTTCTGCTGGTTGTCGGCGACACCGGCGATGCCGTCCTGGCTCGCGCCCACGTACTGGGCGGGGATGCCGAGGGCGCCGGAGGGCGTGACCGCCGACGGGTTGGTCTCTGCCGCCGCCACGGTGGAGACGCTCCTGACGGCCGTGCTGCGGCTCGCGGCCAACAGCGCGGCGCCGCCTGGACGTAGGCTTCGCTCAGCACGGACACGGCGGGGGACGGAGCACATGGCGGCTGAGACAGCACACAGGTGGGCGTCGGCCCTCGATTCGGTCGTGGTGTACGCGCAGGGCGCGATCTGCCGCCGCCTGGCGCGGGGCAGCGTGCCGCCGGGCGGGCGCGTCCGGGTGACGGGACTGCCCCGCTCACTCGACCCGGGGTCCTTGCGGGCTCGCATCACGGAAGCCGCCGGAGTACGCGTCGTCGAGGCACGGGTGGAGGTCGAGGCCGAGCCGCTCGGCGCCACCGTGCCCGACGCGTTGCAACGCGAGGTGGAGCGGCTGCGTGAGGAGTGCGCGGCGGCACGGGAGCGCCGCGACCGGCAGCTGATTCTGATCGAGGAGGTCAGGTCTCTGCACCCGGTCCCGCCGGTCCGCAGACGCGACGACCCGCACCGTCGCACCCCGGTCGACGCGTGGCTCGACCTCGCCGAGTTCGTCGACGAGCGGCTGACCAGGCTGCACACCCGTCTCGCCGAACTGGAGGAGGCGCAGGCCCAGGTCGAGCACGCGCTCCGCGTCGCCGCCGACCGGCTCGCCCGCGCCTCCACCGACGCGCCGCCCGCGCATGTGGAGACCACGGTCTCGGCGGTCGTGACCTTCGACGGCACCGGTGACGCGGAAGTGGAGCTGGAGTACACGGTGCCGGGTGCGGTCTGGGTGCCGGCCTACCGTCTCACCCACCGTCAGGGCGACAGCACCGGCCGTCTGGTGCTACGCGCCTCCATCGCCCAGCGCACGGGCGAGGACTGGACCGGCGTACATATCGCCCTGGCCACCGCCGACCTGCGGCGCCGCACCGACCTGCCCAGGCTGCGCTCCCTGCGGATCGGACGCCGTCAGCCCTCCCCCACGCCCTCCGGCTGGCGCGAGCCGCCCACAGGCCTGGCCGACCTCTTCGACGGCTACGACGGAGCGGGCCTTCGGCCTGCCACGACCAGCACGTCGCCCACTGTCGAGGGCGGCACCGTGGTCGCGGCCGGCGGCTTCGCGTACGCTCCCGTTCCGCCGTCACAGTCAATGCCGCAGGGCTACGGCCGGCCGCTCACCGCGGCGTCGCCGGCACCTCAGGGTTACGGCGCACCGCCACCTGCGCCCGGCAGCGCGTACCCGGAGGTGTTCGACACCGACCTGGGCGACTTCGCGCAGCCGGTCCCGTCCCGACCCGGCAGCACGCCGCGTGCCGGCGGCCGTTCCCGCCCGGCCCTCGCCGGCATGGCACCCGCGGCCCCCGGCCAGGCCGCGCCTCCGCCTCCCCCAGCACCCGCGGCCCCCGCCTGGCCCGAAGCGCCGCAGCGAGCCGCGGCGCCGGCGTCCGGTCCGCCGCAGCCGAGCGGCGCTGAACTCGACTACTCCGCCCTCGTCCTGGGCGGCCCCGACGAGCAGGACGGGCGCCGGGGCCGGTTGTTCCCCGACTCCGCCTTCGACCCGATGGCGGCCGAGTACCGCCGCCGCGCCGAGGCGGTGGCGTCGTTGCCGCTGCCCGGACACGCCGTGCGCCCCCGCGAGTCGGCCGGTTCCTTCGACCACCGCTTCGATGCCCTCGCCCGCGCGGACGTACCCTCGGACGGCACCTGGCACACCGTCACCGTCGGCGAGATCCCGGTCGGACTGCGCACCGAGTACCTCTGCGTGCCGTCCGTGGAGCAGACCGTGTACGCGACGCTGGCGCTCGCCAACTCCACCGACCAGGCACTGCTGGCCGGACCGGTGGAGGTCACCGCCGACGACGACTTCCTGCTGACCGCAGCACTGCCCACGCTCGCCCCGGGCGGTGTCTGCCGGGTGGGGCTCGGCCCGGCCGAGGGCATCCGGGTCACCCGTCGTACGAACCTGCACGAGTCGACCTCGGGGCTGCGCAACACCACCACCGTGCTCGACCACCGCGTCCACGTGGAACTGGCCAGCCGGCTCGCCGGACCGGCCACCGTCGAGGTCCTCGAGCGGGTGCCGGTCGCCTCCGACACGGACGTCCGGATCGAGGAGCGGGCCGACTGGACCACGCCCCCGGACGACGCGGAAGGGGAACACCATGCCGCTGGGACACGCATCTGGCGCGTAGACCTGCCCGCCGGCGCCACCACCGCCCTCGACGGCGGCTACGAGATCCGTATCCCGTCCGCCAAGGCCCTGGCCGGCGGCAACCGCAGGAGCTGACGCACCCCATGTCCACGGCACCGGAGCCGATCCCCCTCCCCGTCACCGCCGTCACCTGCCTGGAGGACCGCGCCCACGTCGAGCGCACCGCCGTGCTCGACCTCGAGGCCGGAGTCCAACGGCTGCGTCTGGGGCCCGTCAGCTCGCTGGCCGTCGACCGTACGCTGCACGCCGAGGTGACGGCCGAGCACCCGGCGACCGTCCTCGACGTGCGGATCGTCCGCGACTGGACGCCGCGCGGCCCCCGGCCCGGCGACCACGACTCCGCCCTGCGCCACCGCGTGCACACTCTCGAAGAGGACCTGGTCGCCCTGAGGCGGAAGCACGACCGGCTCCAGGCCCGCCTCGACACCCTCGGCCGTCTCGCCGCCGATCTGCTGCGGGACATCGGCGAAGGCGCCGGCTCGGGAGAGATCGACGGGCTCCGCTGGACCAGGGAACTGGACCGTGTGGACGATGAGCGCGGCTCCTACGGCGAGCAACTACGCGCCGTGGCAGCCCACCTGGATGCCCTCGGCACCGAACTCGCCACGGCCCAAACGGCCTTGACCCTGGCCGAGGAGGAGCCGGCGGAGCTGACCGGCCACATCGAACTGACCGTGGAGGCCGCGGCCGCCGGGCCCGCCGGGCTGCGCCTGAGCCACCTCACCGCGTGCGCGTTGTGGCGGCCCGCCTACCGCGCCGTCCTCGACGGTGAACGCCTCACGCTGGAGACCGAGGCGACGGTCTGGCAGCGCACCGGCGAGGACTGGTCGGACGTACGGTTGACGCTGTCGACGGCGCGCTCGGCACTGGCCACCGAGCCACCCCGGCTGAGCGAGGACCGGCTCACGCTCCAGGACCGCTCCTCCCTGGAACGGAAGACCGTCGACGTCGAGCTGCGCGAGGAGGAGATCGCCGACCTGGGTCCGGCCTCCGTGCTCGGCCTGCCGGGAGTGGACGACGGCGGCGAGGTACGGGTGCTGCACTCGCCCACATCGGTCACGGTGCCCGCGGACGGACGCGCCCACCGCGTGCCACTCTCCGCCTTCACCACGACCGCGAGCAGCGAGTACGCCTGCTCACCCGAGCTGTCCCCGCTGGTGACCCGGGTGGTGCGCTTCGACAACCTGTCCGGCCACGCCCTGCTCGCCGGACCCGTCGACCTCATCCTCGGCAGCCAGTTCAGCGGCCGCGGAACCCTGGACTTCACCGCCCCCGGCGCCCCCGTAGAACTCGCCTACGGCAGCCGCGACGACCACCGGGTCGTCCGGCACACCGACGAGACCCGGGACACCTCCGCGATCACTCAACGCACCGTGCTCACCCGCACCGTCCGCCTCCACCTGTCCCGGTTCTCCACCCCCGAGGAACACGGCGAACGTGTGATCGTCCTCCGCGAACGGATCCCGGTCTCCGAGATCTCGGCGGTGCAGACACGCCTGCGCGAAGAGGACTGCTCCCCCGCCCCCGACACCCTCGACGCCGACGGCATCGCCCGCTGGAACGTCACCCTCCCACCCGGCGGCCGCCGCACGGTCACCCTGGTCTACGAACTGACGGCGAACGCCAAGGTCACCGGGCTCTGAACTCTGGCGGTGATACCTCGCCGGCGCTCCGCCCGGAGTTCGACGCCACTCTTCACCGGTGACGAGCGATGCATTCCTGTCGCAAGCGGGTAGAGGACACCTCACCGCACGATGTGATGGGCGGTCGAACACCACGACAGCGGGCACATGCCGGAGGGTGACCGGCGGGGCGTCGTCGTGCGGGCCTCGACGATCAGTGCGACCACGTAGTCGACATTCCAGGGGGTCACGTGAGCACGGACTGTGTGGGAAACGTCCTCGTCGTCGTTCTCCCCGCGAGGCTCACCACCGCGGTCCCGTCGGACGAATGGCTACCCGGCCCCCTGCCCGTTCATCACGACGGTCTGTGCGCGCATCTTCAAATGAGGAGCTCTCACTTCCTGCCCGCAGTCTCCAGGTTGCTCTACGGCACATCGGAGGCGCCACGCCGCTGGCATCGCCTCGTGCCGCGGAGCGCGTCCGACGCGCCGTTGCTCGCGGTGGAACTACAGCTCGCCGACACCGGGGGCGATGAGCGAAGCGCGCACGTGATCCTGCATCTGCGGATCAATGACACCGAGGTTCTCGATGTCGTCCGGTATTTCGCCGGGCGCCCCAAGGCTCCGTCGTGGGAGCTGCCCGGAACCGACCTGTTCGGACCCTCTGTCAGCATCACCTGGCCGGGGCGCGCCTCCTACCCGTTCGTCCACCTGAAGACGTGGGAGGCTCCCTACACACTCGCCCTCGTCACACCACAGCACGCGGCGCTCCCGCACGTGTATCCGTCGGAGGCCGGCGTTCCCTGGGATCCCCCGGACCAGTGGCTGTTCACCCTCGCCTCTCGGACGGCGCTGGTGGACTACCCGCCGCATCCCGAGAGTCACCAGCAGCTCATGGCGCACGCGATGAACCATTCCGCGTCCTGGAGGAACCTGATCCTCAATCAAGGGGCCGCATTTGTCGGCCTGCGAACCGGGAACTCGTTCCACGCCGTATGCGAGCTCTACGTAAGAGGCCTCTATCTGGACACACTTCTGTTCGGGATCCTGCAGAACGACCGGCTGGAAAGGATGGCCCGCAAGGTTTCGGACGCCTTGAGTTCCCGAAATCTTGCCGTACAACTCGGGTCGCTCGAAAGCGATCTGGCCGTGTTCCGCGGCACCCACTGGAAGCAGGAGATATCGTCCGACAGCCGGACCAACAGCATTCTCCAGACCTTCCAGCAGCAGCACAGGATGACCACACGTTACGAGCAGGCCGTCACGGAGATCAGTGAACTGAACCGGCTTGTCCAGACGCAGGAGAGTCGGCAGATCGGAGCCGCTCTGGGGATCCTCACCATTCTGGGACTACCTCTGGGGACGGCCTTCAGCATCCTCGACGTACTCGAGCTCCACTCGGTGCGGAGCCTGTTGTTCGCCCTGGCCTGCACCGCTGTCTTGTCCGGTCTCATGCTCCTCACCCCGTACGGACGCACCGCGCTGCGCTCGCTGCGAGCGATCCTGCCCAACAACGGGCATCGTCCGTGAGTCTCCGGACCCGGCCGTGCATAGGATCGCCGACATGACGCTGCGACCCGTCCTGGTGAACATCAAGGCACTTGACGACTCGGCGGTCGGCCGGTTCTGGGCGGAGGCACTCGGCTGGCAGGTTTCCAGCTCGGAACCCGGCGCGACCGCGGCCAAACCCGTGGGCTTCGATTGGCTGGACCCCGTCGGCGTCTGCGTCGACGTCATTGCCGTCCCGGAACCCAAGACGACGACGAAGAACCGTGTGCACCTCGATCTCGCCACCACCTCTCGGGCCCATCAGGCGGAGTTGGTCGAGCGCCTCCAGGCTCTCGGTGCGACGCCCGCCCACGTGGGCCAGGGCGATGTGCCGTGGACGGTCCTCGCCGACCCGGAGGGCAACGAGTTCTGCGTGCTGGAGCCTCGGGAGATCTACCGGGACACGGGTCCGATCGCGCGAGTGGTGGTCGACTGCGCGAATCCGAGGGCCATGGCCGGGTTCTGGGACGCCGCGATGGACTGGACCCTGCACGAGGTGACCGACGATCATGCGGTGTGGCGCTCCGCCAAGGGTGTCGGCCCGTATCTGGAGTTCCGCCGCACCGGCGTGAAGACCGTGCCGGACCGCGTCCATCTCGACCTGGTGCCGGACCCCGGTGACGACAAGGCGGCGGAGGTGGCCCGCCTTCGAGGTCTCGGCGCCACCGACCTCGACGTCGGCCAGGGCGACGTCCCGTGGACATGTCTGGCCGACCCGGAGGGACATGAGTTCTGCGTTCTCGCCCGATCCTGACGCGGAGCCCTGAGGACACACCAAGAAGGTGGAAAGTGCCTCGGAGCCGGTACGACAGGACGTTCTGAGCGTCCCGTACGTGGTGGCGGAAGAGGCACTTCCCAGGCGCTTCCCCAGGTGATTCCCAGGTGAGGAACGGCTACGGGTCATGGCCGCGTGCGCGTGTCGCGCGCTGCGGTCGTGGGGTGGCCGTCAACTGCTCGGCGCTTGGTTCGCCGGCAGCTGCGGATGGGGCGTCTCGGTGCGGTCGTTCACGCCAGGATCTCGACGTACCCGTCGGTTCCGTGCACACGGATCCGCTGCCCGTCCCCGATCAGCCGGGTCGCCCGCTCCACTCCCACGACGGCCGGCAAGCCGTACTCACGGGCGATCACCGCGCCATGGGTCATCAGGCCGCCCACCTCCGTCACCAGGCCCGCGATCGCGACGAACAGCGGCGACCAACTGGGGTCCGTGAAGGTCGTGACCAGGATGTCGCCCGCTTCGAGATCGGCTTCCGCCATGTCGAGGATGACGCGGGCCCGTCCCTCGATGGTCCCGGCGGACACCGGTAGGCCGATCAGGGCACCGGCCGGCACGTCGTCGCGCCGGTACGACCCGGTGACGGCCTCACCATCCGATGTGAGGACCCGGGGCAGTGTGAGCGCGTGGTACGACCGGAACGCTTCCTTGCGCTGCTGGACGAGCAGGTCATCCACCTGGTGCGAGCGCACGACATCGTGGAGCTCCTGGAACGTGAGGTAGAAGGCGTCCTCCTGCTCCGAAAGCACGCCTGCCTTCACAAGGCGCCCGGCCTCCTCCATCAGGGCCCGCTTGTAGACGAAGTAGCGGCTGACGATGCCGTACTTCGGGTACTCCCGGTATCCGATGAAGGTGCGGACCCGGTCGATCATCCGCTTGGTCTCGTCGGCCTTCCGGTCCCCGTCCGGCAGGGCCCGCAAGCGGGACAGCACCTCCTGCTCCTTCTTCTGCGCCTTCCGCCGCCCTTGCTCGAAGCGACGCCCGGCGGCGCCCGGCTCGAAGTTCCTGACGTTGTCGAGGATCACGGGCACGAGCGTGGTGGGGCGCTCACGCCACCGTGGCCGCGTGATGTCGATCTCGCCGACGCAGCGCATGCCGTAACGGTCGAGGTAGGCCTCGATGGCGTCGCGCGCTTCGGACCCGCCCGGAAGCTTCGCCAGTTCGTCCAGGAAGCCCTCGTCCTCGACGCCCGCCAGGAAGGCCACCACGTCCGGCTGCGGACGGATCACGTCCGCGACGTCGAGCAGCGCCAGTCCCATCTCGGACGTGACGTTGTCGGGGGCGGACAGCGTGAGCGTGTCAGCGGCGTTCTTCTCGCCCAGCCATTCCTGCAGGTTGTCGTTGAGCCACCACGTGGCCTCCATCCCCGCCATGATCGCCTGCATGCTCAACGGATCACTGAGGACTCGCTTGTGCTCGTCGAAGGCCTCCAGCAGGAAGTCGAACAGGGCTGGTCCGGTCTTCGTCCGGATGTCTCGCTCCAGGGCGGTGACGGACGTCCGGCTGCGCTCGATCAGCTCTTCGACGATGGCCGGATCGGTCTCGATCGGGGCGGGCGCGCCGCTGGCCGGCGGCCCGCCGGGACGCGCGTCCGAGAGCGGCGGAACGAAATCGTCGCGGTCGAGGACGGTCTCCAGGGCGTCCCTGACCAGCGGATCGCCTCTTCCGATGACGTCCAGGAGGCCGGCGCGGCTCGCGGGCGAGGCCAGGCGCCGGGTGACATCGACGAACAGCCTCCCGCCGGCCTCGTGCATCGGCACCATGGCCGTCAGCTGCCACATGGAGAACCCCAGGGGCTTCATGGGGTCGGTCATCATCTGCTGATGCCCCACGGAGACGTAGACGTGATTCTCCTGATCGACCGCCTCGGGGATGGGGAACAGCGTCGTGATCGGCCGGCTCTGAACGATCTGGAAGCCATCGTCGACCAGGCACCATTCGATGTCCTGCGGGCGGCCGAAGTGCGCTTCGATCCGCCGCCCGAGCTGCACGAGCCGCACGACCTGCGCATCCGTCAGCGCCGGTTGCTTCTGCTGCCGCGCGCCGACCGCCACTTCCTGCGTACCGCCGGTCGGCAGGGCCTGAATGGCTCGCTGCTTGGCTGCGATCGTCCTGTCGACGACTTCGCCGTCTCGCACCTTGAAGACGTCCGGGTTCACCAGACCGGAGACCAGCGCCTCGCCGAGGCCGAAGCCGGCGTCCACGGTGGCGACCTTCCGGTTGCCCGTGACGGGGTCGGCCGTGAACAGAATGCCGGAGGCCTGAGGCAGGACCATCAGCTGGACGACCACGGCCATGTGGACCGTACGGTGGTCGATCCCGTTCCGCTGGCGGTAGGTCACGGCCCGCTCGGTGAACAAGGAGGCCCAGCACCGGCTGACGTGCTGGAGGATCGCCGTCGGCCCCACGACGTTCAGGTACGTGTCCTGCTGGCCGGCGAAGGAGGCCGTCGGCAGGTCCTCCGCCGTCGCGCTGGACCGGACGGCGCAGGCGGCTTGCTCGCCGAGCCGGGCGAGCGCGCGGGTGATCGCCGCCGCGAGATCGCCCGGGATGACAATCCCTTCGATGGTCCGACGAATCTGCGCGCTGAGCGTGCGGATCGCCTCCCGGTCGTCCGGGTTCAGGCGCGACAACTGGTCGAGCCGATCGTCGATCGACGGCGCTTCCGCCATGATCCGCCGGAAGGCGTCCGTCGTCACGCAAAAGCCACCCGGCACGGCGACGCCTTCGATCCGCGACAGCCCGCCCAGGTGCGCGGCCTTGCCGCCGACGACCGCGACCTGAGACGCGTCGATCTGCTGAAGGTCCAGCACGTACTGATTGATCATCGCGTTACCTCCGAGGCAGCCGTACTCCGTCGCACCGCGGTGGCCGATCGATTCACCGGCACCTCCCACTCTGTCGAACCTCTTGTCGAGCGTGTACTCATCCCCGATTGCCTTCCCTCTGACGAGTCGGCTGGGCGCTCCGCCCAATGGGGCGGCGCGCACCCCCGCACCTCCGCGCCGAGCACCCGCACTGCCGGTCTCACCACTGGTTCGACGTCACCGCGTCCCCCATACATCGACAACACCCGCAAGTCGTGCCCCCGTTTCCGCAGGTTGTGGCCTCGGCCGACGATTCTGCACCGAGACCCGGGCCTTGCGGCAAGCCCCCCAGCGCGCTATAAGTTGAGAGTGGCAAGGAGAGAGCTCTCCTTGCCTTTGCCTTTTGCCGTCCCATGGAACTGACCAGCTTCTCGCGAAGCGGTGGCGCACCGCGTGCGGGTCCGTCGGTGGCCCAGTCGGATGTCCTCTCGGCCTACACATGCAGCCGCGGAACCAGAAGTTCGTTCCCTTGCCGGCAAGGGAACGAAGGTCGTCGCATCACGCGAGTGCTGGCCCCGGGTTCAGCCGAAGTCACTCCTCGGCCTCGGCGGGAGCGTCGTAGCCGACACCGATGGGCGGAGCGAGATCGAAGTCCATGCGCGCATGATGCCAAACACTCCAGCTCACACCTGCTCGCCCGCTGACTCGAGGCCGCCTGCCGACGAGTTGCTGTCGGTGTGGCCCTCACCTGTGGTGGCGTTGAACCGCACCTTGACATCCTCCCCGGCCTAAAGGCCGGGGATTCCCGCCTGCTCCCACACGACTCGTGCGGGTTGCTTCGGGTGGGTTCCTGCTTCGCTGCGCTGTGCGGGCACGGGTGCCCGTCTTACCTGCGCTCCACAGGCTGTTGCCGCCAGTCCGGCGGCCTGGGCGACGTTGACCGCCGCGTTCACGTCCCGGTCCAGGACGGCCCCGCACGCTCCGCACGTCCAGGTACGCACGTGCAGGGGCTTGGGACCGTCCTTCACGCCGCACACGGAGCACACCTGGGAGGTCGGCTCGAACCGGCCGATCCTCACAAAGGTGCGTCCGTACCGGGCGGCCTTGTACTCCAGCATGGTCACGAACGCGGACCATCCGGCGTCGTGGACGGACTTGGCCAGGCGGGTGCGGGCGAGTCCCTTGACCGCCAGGTCCTCCACGGCGACCGCTTGGTTCTCGCGGATCAGCTTCGTGGAGAGCTGGTGGTGGAACTCGCGGCGCGCGTCGGCCACCCGCGCGTGAGCGCGGGCGACCTTCAGCCTGGCCTTACCGCGGTTGCTGGAGCCCTTGGTCTTGCGGGACAGGTCGCGCTGGGTCTTCTTCAGGCGTTTCTCGGCGCGGCGCAGGAAGCGTGGGCTGTCGATCTTCCGGCCGTCGGAGAGGATCGCGAAGTGCGTCAGCCCCAGATCGATGCCGATCGCGACCGTGGTCTCGGGCAGGATCTCGCTGCCGTCGGTGTCGACGACGAAGCTCGCGAAGTACCGGCCCGCACTGTCCTGCACCACGCTCACCGTGGACGGTCTCGAGGGCAGGACACGCGACCACTTCACCTTCAGGTCGCCGATCTTCGGCAGCCGCAGCTTGTGCCCCGGCGTGATCGACCAGCGGGCGTTCGCGGTGAACCGCACCGCCTGCCGGGTGTCCTTCCGCGACTTGTACCGGGGCGCGCCCATGCGCGGGCGCTTGCCCTTCAGTGCGTCGAAGAAGTTCTTGTACGCGGTGTCCAGGTCGCGCAGGGACTGCTGGAGCACGACCGCCGACACCTCGCCGAGCCAGGCACGCTCCGGCGTCTGCTTGGCCTCGGTGATCAACGTCTTCGACAGGTCGCCGGTCTTCGGGAACGGCATGCCTTCCCTGCGGGCCCCCTCCCGCGCCCGCAGAGCGTCGTTGTAGACCACCCGCGCACACCCGAACGCCCTTGCCAACGCCGCGCGCTGACCAGCCGTCGGGTACAAGCGGAAGCTGTACCGAAGCTGCACACGGATCACGATACGCAGTTGGTTTACGGGTATCGATGAGAACATTCGTACAGGCCGTCACTGTGTCTTCCGCATGCACGTCCACTTGGTTTTCGTGACGAAGTACCGGCACTCCGTCTTCTCCGGAAGCACCTGACGCGGTGCGAGGAGCTCATGCGGGCCGTGTGCGAGGACTTCGAAGCCGAGCTCGTGGAGTTCAACGGCGAGGCCAACCACGTCCACCTGCTCGTGAACTTCCCGCCGAAGGTCGCCGTGCCCAGGCCGGTGAACTCCCTCAACGGCGTCTCCTCACGCCGCCTCCGCCAGGAGTTCCCCGACCTCGTCCGCCACTCCTGGCGTGCACAGCGCCTGTGGTCCGGCTCCTACATCGCCGGATCCGTCGGCGGCGCGCCACTCAGCATCGTGAAGCAGTACATCGAGCAGCAGAACCGGCCGCTCTGACACGGCTGAGGTCAACCCTGCGGATCCGTGCCCACAGCCGAGGTCAGAGCAGTTCTCAGATTCGCTTCACCACCAGGCTGAAGCCCGGTGCACTGCGAATGAACCCGGTAGCGGTGTCGATGGTCTCCGGGCCGGCACCGGCGCTCGAGGAGGTCACGGAGCTGGAGAAGGACGGCCGGCTCGCGAGATACCAGTACCTACCGGCGTTCAAGGCGGACCTGCTGCATCGCCTGGGCCGCTCGGAGGAGGCCTCGGTCGCCTACCCCCCAGGCGCTGGAGTCGACCGGGAACGACGCCGAGCGCGAGTTCCTGGCCGAACGCCTCGCCGGTCCGGGTCGCGCACAACAACGCCCGACAAATTGACGTGGATTGCCTCGGTCGCCCATCGTCGGGGGCAGTTCGTCGTCGGGGGCAGTGGATTCATCTGCCGGCTTGTGCGGCACCATGGCTTCCAGGCGCAGAGGCGAGGGGAAGCAGGCATGGCATGGCTCTTCAGACGGGCGACAGCTGAGGCTCAGTCGTCACGGACGCCGCCGCCCGAGCTGGTGGCGGAGGCTCGCCGACACCCTGGTGGTTGGGTGTACGAAATAGACAGCGACATGGTGAGTGACCCCTGCCATGGGGCGGTGCCCCCTACGGCCATCATCGGGGCATGGGAGGTTGATGAGTGCGGGAATCTCACCGGCACCTATCAGGCGAATCCGAACTACGACCCACGGACGTGACGAGTGCCGTCATCCGGTGGCCGCACAGGGACTCCAACCGCCGGTAGGTGATCAGGCAGCAGGCAAGTTCGAGGAACGCTCTGTGACCGTCGGCCCTGCGTTCCCATCGGATGCGCGGGACGTCGGAAGCCGCGCGGCCAGGCGGGATCCGGCGTCGGCGAACCCGCGCGGTGCCCTGGTCGGCAGGGCACCGCCAGGGCACCGGATCCGCAGCAGGCGCACCGTCATTCGATGAGGGCCGCCTCGAAGGAACCCCCGAGGTACCGGTCCCGGCTGTCGCGCCGTTGCAGCTTGCCGGTCGTCGTGAGCGGCAGCGTCCCCGGCTTGAGAAGGACGACGTCGTGTACCTGGATGCGGTGTCCCGCATGGACAGCGCGCCTGATCTCCCGCTTGATCTCCTGGGCGGTCACTTGATCACCGGTCTCGCCTCCGGCCGCCGTCGTCTCGGCGAGGACGATGAGCCGTTCGTGTGTTCCGTCATCGACCGACACGGCGCAGGAACCGAACTCGCGGACTGCCGGGTGGCTGGCCTCGACGGTGGCCTCGATGTCCTGCGGGTAGTGGTTGGCACCGGCGATGATGATGACATCCTTGGCCCGGCCGGTGATGAACAGCTCCCCGTTCTGCACAAATCCGAGGTCACCAGTACGGAGGAACCGCTCCCCCGGCTGGTCGGGAAGGGACCCCATGAAGGTCTCGGCGGTCTCCTTGGGAGCGTTCAGATAGCCCGTCGCGACGCTCGGGCCGGATACGAAGATCTCACCCACTTCGTCCTCTCCGCAGGGCTTGCCTGTCTCCAGGTCTACGGCTATGGCCGTGCTCAGCGGATGGATCGGACCGCAGCCGACCAACTCCCGGCTGTCCTGTGCCGACGCGGCTGGGCGCACCTTTCCGACGGCGAGCGACTCGGAGTCCAGCCGCAGGACTTCCGGGGCCCGGCCGATCGGCACGGCCGTGACCATCACGGTCGCCTCGGCGAGGCCGTACGCGGGGGACAGCGCCTCGCGCCGGAACCCGGCCTCCGCGAATGCCGCGCTGAAGCGGTCGAGCGTGTCGGAGCGGACGGGCTCACCTCCGACCATGGCCATCTCCCAGCGGCTGAGGTCGAGTTCCCGGCGCTGTGCGTCCGTCACCCGGCGGACGCACAGGTCGTAGGCGAAGTTCGGCGCGCAGCTGTCCGCACGTCCGAGCCGGGAGATGGCCCGCAGCCACGTGAGCGGACGCTGTACGAAGGTCATCGTCGGCAGCAGGGTGACGTCCCGGCCGGTGAAGAGGGGGTCGAGGACATTGCAGATGAGGCCCATGTTGTGGTGGGGCGGCAGCCACGACACGGACGACGGGCGGGGCAGCCCGGCGTCGTCGGCAGACCGACGCGTGTTGTCGTATATCAACGACAGGTTGTGCAGCACATTGCCGTGAGTGATCGCGACGCCTTTGGGCACACCGGTCGATCCCGATGAGTACTGCAGATAGGCGACCATCTCAGCCTCGGCCACCGGTGGGCTCCACTCCTGAGCCAGGTCCAGGTGCACCTCGTCGGTCGCCACCCGGTTGAGTGGGGCGAGCCCGTCGGTTTCGGTGAGGACGTGCTCCGCGGCGGCAAGCATCGGGCCGGTCGACAGGAACAGCGAGGGCTCGGAACTCGCGGCGATCGACTCCACCCGAGTCCATTTGGCATTGCTCCGCGTCCCGTCGAGGGGGGCCACCGGCACCGGGATCAGACCCGCATAGATGCAGCCCAGGAAGGCGACGTGGAAATCCAGTCCCGGCGGGTAGCTGAGCAGCGCGCGTGCGCGCGCGGCAGGAACCCGCTGTCGTAGCGTCACGGCGACCGCTCGTGCCCGGCGGTCGAGTTCGGCAAGGGTCAGTGATTCTGTTTCCTCGACACCGTCGCCCAGGAACACAAAGCTCTTCCGGTCGGGCTCTGCTGCCGCACGAGTGCGGCACAGGTCGATCAGCGTCGGCAGTGCGCTGTGCTCGCCGGCCACCGTCTCGGGCAATCGGACACCGTGCTCGTGATGGGTTCGCATGTGACCACTCCAAACGGAGGAAGAGGAAGAAGGCGGCGCACAGTTCGCGCGCCCCCTGCACGGAGCGAGGCTCAGACTGTCGCGAATGCCCGCGCCCGGTACTTGGACCGGCACTGTGCGCGCTGCAACTTGCCGCTGGTGGTGAACGGCAGCGCACCGGCCTTGACCAGAAGGAGATCGTCGGCCCGGAGGCCGTGCCCGGCGAAGACGGCCTCCTGGACGGCTTCTTCGACCTCGCCCGCCGCGATGATCGCGCGGGGACCTGACGGAGTGTCCGGGACGGGGGCGGCCATGACGCGGTACCGGCTGTTGATCTCAGCCAGAACGACGAGGCGTGTGCGTCCGCCGTCCTCGACGGTGAAGGCGCAGCAGCAGCCCTCCCGTATGGCGGGATGGCTTGCTGCCGCGGTCGCCTCGATGTCGTACGGGTAGTGCTGCACGCCCTCCACGACGATGAGGTCGTCCACACGGCAGGTGACGAAGAGCTGACCGCCGTCCAGAAAGCCCAGGCTGCCGGTGCGCAGGAACCGGCGGCCCTCGTGGCCGCCCACGGTGGCGCTGAACGTACGCGCTGTCTCCTTCGGGGCATTCCAGTACGCGGCACCGATACTCGGTCCGGAAGCCAGGATCTCCCCTGTCTCGTCCGAGGCGCACGGTTCGCCGGTGGCCGGGTCCACCACCGCGATGGTCATGGACGGATGCACCTGGCCCAGGCCGACCAGTCGGCGGACCTCGTCCTCGCGACCGGCTCGCTGCACCTTGCCTTTCGCCAGCGCCACCGCGTCGAACCGGCGGATCACCGGTTCGGGCTCCACCGGCCCGCCGCTGAGCATGACGGTGGACTCGGCGATGCCGTAACTCGGGAAGAACGCCTCGCGGCGGAAGCCGAACGGGGCGAGCATGGCACTGAACTGGTCAATCATCTCCGCACGCACCGGTTCGTCGCCGACCACCGCGATCCGCCAGGCACTGAGGTCGAGGGGACGCAACTGCTCCTCGGAGACGCGCCGCAGGCACAACTCGTATCCGAATCCGGGTGCTGAGCTGATGCCCGCCCCGCGGTCCGATATCGCGCGGAGCCAGTTGACCGGATGCTGGGTGAACGCCGAGGGCGGCATCAGTACGGCGTCGTACCCGACGTAGATCGGCTGGAGAACGCCGGTGATCAGTCCCATGTCGTGGAACACGGGCAGCCAGGACACAACTGGGGGCAGCCGGTCGAAGTCGTCCGTGGCCCGGCTGCCGTTGGCCAAGATCAGTGAGAGGTTGTGGAGAACGTTGCCATGGGTGAGCTCCACACCCCGGGGCGGACCGGTTGTGCCGGAGGTGTACTGCAGGTACGCGATGGTGTCCGAGCCGATGCCGGGGTCATTCCAGCCGTACGCGTCCGTCTCACTGATCTCGTCGGTCGCCACAGCGGTCGGCCGGCGTGGTGTGGAGATGTCCTTCAGCAACGCGTCGACACGGTTCAGCCGTGACCCGATCGACAGCAGCACATCCGGCTGGCAGCTGTTGACGATGGCCCGGAAGCGCGCATACCGGTCGTCGACGCCGACGCGTAGCACCGGAGGAGCCGGCACCGCGATCAGGCCGGCGTACAGGCAGCCGAAGAAGGCGGACACGAAGTCCAGGCCGGGCGGGTAACTCAGCACGGCGCGGGCGCCCGGCGGAGCCTGCCTGCTCAGATGCGCCCCGATTGCCCTTGCCCGGGCGTCCAGTTGGGCGAGGGTGAGCGAGTCGGACTCTTCGAGGCCGTTCTCCAGGAAGGCGAACATCCGTCGATCCGGCTCCTTGGACGCGCGATACCTGCAGAGCTCGACCAAGGTCGTCGGCTCCGGTCGGGATTCTGTGACGGCATGCTCTGACATCGTGGTCCTCCTTTGCGACTCGGCCATTGGCATTGCATCTGCCCTTTGCCCACTGACCCGTGGGGACTTGTCTACGTATCCAGCTATTGCTGTACGTGTGCGTCGTGGTGGTTCCACTCGAAGAGATGCTAAGTCGGCGGAGAAATATCGGGTATCCGCCGCGGGATGGTGTCCGACCTCCTACCGGAGGCGAGCTTCGATTAAGCCGGAAGACGGGTTAAAGCCATCCTCAGGTCGCCGTCAGGGTTCGGTCCGTCGGCCGTTACGGAAAGCACCTCGCACTGGCTAAGTTCATGACGACGGCCAGTGGACGACGGATGGCCCGCATCCAAGGGAGAACATTTCCCCAGAAGGATTCAGAAAGGGAACCTTGATGTCCTACGACGCGTCTGACGATTACTTCTTGGGCTATCCGAAGCTCCCCGATCTCCCCGATCTCCCTGGTCGCCCGGACGGGGAGGTCCTGGGTACGACCGGCGTTGTGGTCACCGGTTTGGGAATGACCACGCCGCTGGGCGGCGACGTCCACTCCACCTGGGAGGCGCTGCTCTCCGGCGCATCCCCGATCACCGTGCTCGACGAACCGTGGGCTCGCGATCTGCCCGTACGGCTGGCAGGCCGGCTGAGTCAGGAACCGACCGAGGTACTGGACCGGGTCGAGGCCCGACGAATGGATCGCTGCCAGCAGATCGCGATGGTGGCTGCCCGGCAGGCATGGGCCGACGCCGGCGCGCCCGAGGTGGCGCCGGAGCGGCTGGCCGTGGTGATCGGTACCGGCCTCGGCGGCGGGGGGACGCTGGTCGACCAGCACGACCTGTCCTTGGCCAAGGGACCGGGCCGCGTGTCACCTTTCGCGGTGACCATGCTGATGCCCAACGGTTCGGCCGCCGCCGTCAGTCTGGCTCTCGACGCCCGGGCCGGCGCCCACGCGCCGACCAGCGCCTGCGCCTCCGGAGCGGAGGCAATAGCCATGGGGCTCGCCATACTGCGTGCCGGGCGGGCCGATGTCGTTGTCGCCGGCGGCACCGAGGCATGCATCGGCCGGCTGTCCATGGCGGCTTTCGCCCGCATGGGAGCCCTGTCCGGCCGTCATGATGACCCTCAGAACGCGTCGCGGCCGTTCGACAGCGCCCGTGACGGCTTCGTCATGTCCGAGGGCGGCGGCGCCGTCGTGCTGGAGCGAATCCCGTTCGCGCAAGCTCGTGGCGCGCGGATGTATGCCACGCTCGCCGGTGCGGGGATGAGTTCCGACGCGCACACCATGACGTCTCCGTCAGCGGACGGTCAGATCAGTGCGATCCGCGAGGCCTTGCGCTCCGGCGGCCTCGGCCCGCAGGACATCGTTCACGTCAACGCCCACGCTCCCGGTACGCCCGTCGGTGACCGTATCGAGGCGGCGGCATTGCTGGAATCGCTCGGTCCGCATGCTCTCGTGACGGCGACCAAGTCGATCACCGGCCATCTCATAGGCGGGGCCGGCGCGATCGAGGCGATCTTCACGGTCCTCAGCGTCTTCACCGACGTGATTCCGGCGACCAGGAACCTCGACGACAAAGACCCGGAGGTGAAGGTGGAGATCGTCACGGAAACCGAGCGGCGCGTCAGCGTCACCGCGGCCATCTCGAACTCCTTCGGTTTCGGCGGTCACAACGTGGTCCTCGCGTTCACCAAGCCCGCCTGACCGCGGGCTCGGGACGGGCGGCCGGAGGACAGGGGGCCGCCTCGGCCTGTTTGGCCCGCGGAGGCTGGGGCAGGTGCGCGAGGCCGCTCCGCTGGGCCATCAGTGCCGCGTGCATCCGGTTCGGCAGCTCGAGCTTGGCGAGGATGCGCGAGACGTGGGACTTCACGGTGGCGAGCGTGACATGCAGGTCGTGGGCGATCTCCTGGTTCGACCTGCCCATGGCTATACCGCGGAGAACTTGTGTCTCGCGGCCGCTCAGGCTTGCCAGGGCGACCGCGTGAGACCGCTCATGCGGCGGCGGCAGGATCTCGAACCGATCGATCAGCCGTCGGGTCATCGTGGGGCACAGGAAGGCCGCGCCCTCAGCAACCGCACGCACGGCTGAGATCAGCTCGTCCTGGCTGGCACTCTTGAGGAGAAACCCACGTGCGCCCGCCTTCAGCGACCCGAGCAGATGACTGTCAAGGGCGTTACTGGTCAGGACAATTACCCCCGGCCCGACCCCGGGTACTGCCGTCTCCGAAAGCTGGGCCAGTTTCCGGATGAATTCGCATTCGGCATCCACCAGGACGACTTGCGGGCGCCGCAACTCGGCCATGCGTAACGCTTCCTCGCCTACCCTCGTATCGGCGACCACCGTGATATCCGGCGCCTCCCCGATGGCCTGCCGGAATCCGCGGCGCACAAGATCCTCATTGTCGACCAGCATTACTTCCAAGGTGCTGAATTCGTCCATCATTCGCTCCGCCTGTGCGATTCGGAAGTGACCCGTTGCCTTCAGTGACCAGCAACCGGCACTGTGCGTTTCACTGGCTGTGCTCGAGAATGCTTTCCGGTGGAGCGGTTGCGCACGTGATGACCGTGGGGCGCGCCGAGCGCTACAGACAGCGGTGGCTGATAACGCGTACGCCCCCTGGTCCGCACGCACATCCCGACTAGGCTGAATGGCAGCCTACGGCGGGATACGCCGCATCGATCCCTTCCGATGCTAGGGGGATTGGCAGTGCTGGTTCCAGGCAATGGCGGCCATACTGTTGGCCGTTCCGGACACGGGGCGGCGGCCGGCGAAGTCGCCACGGCCCCGCGGCTGTTCAACCGAGGCATCGCAGGCGTGCGCGCGATGGTGGACGTGGGCGTCGAGCGCGGAGTGACCGTACCGGCATGCCTCGACGGCAGTGGTGTGGACGAAGACGCTCTCGCCGACGATGCCGCACATGTCCGGGCCTGGCAGGAGCTCACGGTGGCGCAGAACCTGGTCCGCGCCACGGGCGACGCGCCCGGCCTGGGGCTCGAGGTCGGCAACCGGATTCCGCTTCGTACATACAGCGTGTTGGGCTTCGCACTCCTCGCCAGCCCGACGCTGCGCGAGGCCGCGGCTGTGGGACTTCGCTACCTGGAACTCACCTTCGCCATGGTCGGGATCCACCTTCAGGAGGACGGGAACGAGGTGCGTCTCGTCCTGGACGACGGGCTGGTGCCCCCGCCCGTCCGGCACTTCTTCATCGAGCGGGAAATAGCCAATATCCGGGCCATCCTCGACACCATTGTGGGCCGGCCCTTCACCCCCCTCCGGCTGGATCTGCGCTTCCCGCGGCCTGAAAAGTCCGCGCCGTACGAGGCGTTCGACGACGTCCCGATCGCCTTCGGGGCGCCGCGCAACGCGATCGTCACGCTCGCGGCGGTACTGGAGCAGTCGCTGCCGCAGGCGGACCAGCACACCCTGCAGGTGTGCGAACGCGAGTGCAGGCTCCTGCTGGCCCGGCGCACCGACACCGGATTCGCAGCGCGGGTGGGGGAACTGCTCATGCAGTGGCCGGACGGCATCCCCGACATGGGCGCTGCCGCAGCCGCGCTGCACGTCTCCACCCGCACGCTGCACCGGCGTCTGGCGGTGGAGGGCACGTCCTACCGGCGTCTGATCGACACAGCGCGGCACGCTCGTGCTGTCGAGATGCTGTCCGACCTCGGACTCGGCGTCGACCAGATCGCCGCACGTCTCGGGTACGCCGACGGGGCGGCATTCATCCGCGCGTTCCGTCGGTGGACCGGTGCGACCCCCGGTGCCTACCGAACGCGGTCAGTACGCAACCTGTCGAGGGCCCGTGCCTGAGGCGACACGTCCGCCCGGCTCGCTCCGAGAGACGAAAGGGCTGTTGCCGCTGACGACCCCGTTCCTTCAGCTGATCGACGGCGAAACGTCGGGGTTCGCCGAGGACAAGCTGATGGTCGTCCTGACCGAAGTAGACAGGCGAAGCCACAAGCGGATCCAGGCCAGGGTCACCGTGCCTCGAAAGACATAGGCCCCTCTTGTCGTAAAGGTTGCCACCGCCCGGATGAGTTGCTGATCCATAGGACCGGCTCTAGCCGCGCTGTGGACGGCAGTAGGTGCACGGCGCCTATGCCGAACCCGACCCGTCCGGGCCCTGCGTGGAGAGCCGGGGCGGGCAGCGGGCAGGCCGCAAGCGCATCACTCGTCGGCATCCACCGCCGCTGACAACTCGCAAGGTCAGCCTGGAAGGCAGCACGCGTGAAACGGGAGAGCCCGCCCCCACTCCTCATCAACTGACGCCGTGGTTCCGGCACCTACGATCTGGCGCGACACTCCCCAGCGGCAGCCCCGTACCGCTGCGAACGACTCCACCGTTCACCGCACAGGACATCGTCTAGTGTGCCCCGCGTGACCTCAACACAGACGTCCTCGCAGGTGCTGCACGGCAGACGCCGAGCCTCCATCCGGCTGCGGGGCGGGGTGGTAGTACTGGGACGGGCGACGTGCGACGCCGGATACCGGCCGCGGCGATCGAACGGGTCGATGTCGACGGAGCCACGGGCCGGCAGCTGACGATCGTACTGACGGGCGACGCTCCCGTGACGTACCGGTTCATCAGTCGCAGTGCTCCCGCTGTGCGGGAGTTCGCGCGCGTCGTGCACCGTGCGCTGCCCGTGCGGGACGCCGATGAGCCTCAGCCGGACGGGGCCGGTCTGGTGACCGAAGAGCCACTGGAGCGGGCGGCACCGAACCGGGTCCCTCTGCTCTGGTGGGGCCTGGCGGCCGGGTATGCGCTGGTGCTCGTCCTGCTGCTGGTGAAAGGCGCCGGAGTGGTCCCGACAGTCCTCTGGGGGGAGTCCCCGGCCCCGATCGGCGCCGGGGGGCTGGGCGTCCACGTCGGATGGGGAATCCTTCGGGAAGCATGACTGCTGCGTACCCGGGGGATCACGGTGGAAGGGCGGCTGCAACGCTCCCACTGGTCCAACACCGTCGAGCAGTACACCTACACGTACACCGACACCCACGGCGTACAGCGTGAACGCACCGGCTCGGACGGGGGTGCCGAACTGGTGGAGATCACGTACGTCCCCGAAGACCCCAAGATCACCAAGGTCGGCCGCAGAACAACAGGGAAGCTGGTGTTCGGCGCGGTGCTCGTCCTGCTGGCGGGTGTTGTTCTCCTGGCCGGAGTCGCGTTCGTGATCGTGGGCGTGGTGGCACTGGCCCTCTGAACGGGTGGCGGAAGTCCGCAGAGAATGCCCGTCCGAGCGCTTGTGCGAAGCCGGCGATCCCCCAATCAGCATCTGTTCCCGCAAGACGGCTCTGGCTGTACTCCCGCATACGGCGGATCGATCCGCCATCCCTGACGCCCTGAGGCGTCACTCTCCGGTCCCAACCGTGTTGGTGGCCCGGATCCAACTACGGTTGCTCCACGTGGAACCCACCGAGTTGGACATCACTGAGGACTTGATCCGGGATCTGCTGCGCGAGCAGCACCCCGACCTGGCTGATCGCCCGTTGAAGCTCGGAGCGCGTGGCTGGGACAACCAGGTGTGGCGGCTCGGCGACGACCTCGCCGTCCGGATGCCCTGGGCGACGCAGTCTGCGGACGCGCTGCTGCGCAAGGAACACACCTGGCTGCCCATCCTTGCCCCGCGTCTTCCTCTGCCGATCCCTGTCCCGCAGCGCCTCGGTGAGCCCTCCGAACGGTTTCCGCGGCCCTGGCTCGTCACCACCTGGGTACCGGGCGAGCCCGCCGACCGCGCCCCCGCCACGCGCGCCACGGACGCGGCCGTCACCTTGGCCGCCTTCATGACAGCCCTTCACCGCCCCGCCCCCGACGGGGCGCCCGCAGGCCGGGACCGCGGGGGACCACTGGCCGACACCGAGGAGCCCTTCACCCAAGGGCTCGCCTCAGCCGCCGAGCGCGGGCTGATTCGCGATCCGGACGCCGTCCGCGCGGTCTGGGAGGACGCCGCCGCCGCGCCCGCCTGGGCAGGCCCGAGTCTCTGGCTCCACGGCGACCTGCATCCAGCCAACGTCCTGACCACGAACGGCACCTTCTCCGGTGTGATCGACTTCGGCGATCTCTTCGCCGGCGACCCGGCCTGCGACCTCGCCGCAGCCTGGATCCTGCTGCCGGACGGCGCCGCCGACCTCTTCCACGAGACCTACCGACCGACCCCGGACACCGCGACTCTCCGGCGCGCCCGCGGCTGGGCGGTACTGCGCGCCATCGGCGGCATCCATATCGGTGACGCCGGCGTCCACGGCCGCCCCGGAGGCAAGCCCACCTGGGGCCCGCCCGCTCAGGCCTCACTGCGACGCCTCACCGCATCGGTCGACCAGTGAGCGATTCAGCGTTGCCTCTCCAGGTCGAGGACGGCTGTGGCGACGACGGTCATGCCGTTGGGGCTGATGTGGGATCTGCGGAAGATCTGCCAGGACTTCAGCCGTGCCATGACGCGCTCGACCGGAGCCCTGGCTTGGGAAAGTAGGCACTGCCTACACTCCGCCACAGGTAGACGACATCCTCCCCGATTGCATCCGGCCGGCAGGTGCTTGCGCGGTCACTCCGGGGCGCGAACCGATCGGTCCTTGGCCCGCCTCCGGGGCCCGGGGTCACCCTCCCCCGGCGCCCGCGGGGGTGTGGCTGGCTCTCGCTCCGGTACCTCCCCCGGACGCGAGAACCGTGTTCCGTGGCACGGGGTGCACATCGGAGCATGGGCATTGCCGGTAGCGTGATCGCCTGCCGCATGGAATGTCCATGTGTCCGGCCGGCCCGTGCGAGGGATTCCGGTGGCGAGCGATGGGACCGCGTTGACTTCCTCCCCCTCCTGAAGGAGGGGGATTCCTACGGCTCGCGCCGTGGGGTTTCCTGCTTCGTCGCCGCCTGCCCGCCCGGAGTGCTCCGTTGAGGTCTTACGCCAGCTCCACAGGCTGTCACCGCCAGTCCGGCGGCCAGCAGGTTCTTCGCCGCGTTCACGTCCCGGTCGTGGGTCGTGCCGCAGTCGCACGTCCAGGTACGAACATGCAACGGCATCCGCTCCCGGAGGGTGCCGCAGTTGGAGCACAGTTTGGAGGAGGGGAACCATCGGTCGACGGCGATCACCTCGCGTCCGTACCACTGGGCTTTGTACTCCAGCAGGCTCCGGAAGTCTGCCCATGCCGCGTCCGAGACGGCCCGGGCCAGGCTCCGGTTCCTGACCATGTTGCGGACACTCAGGTCCTCGATCACGAGCGTTTGATTCTCACGCACGAGTCGAGTGGTCAGCTGGTGCAGGGTGTCACGGCGGCGGTCGGCGATCCGGGCATGGATCTTCGCGACCTTGCGGCGGGCCTTGGCCCGGTTCGCCGAGCCCTTCTCCTTCTTTGCCAGTCGGCGCTGCGCTTTGGCGAGGGCGGCACGGTCGCGGCGCTCATGCCTCGGGTTGGTGATCTTCTCGCCGGTCGACAGGGTCAGCAGATGGTTCAGGCCGACGTCGATACCGACCGCCGTGTCCGTGGCGGGCAGGGGCCGGACGGACGGGTCCTCGACCAGAAGGGACACGAACCAGCGTCCGGCCGCGTCCTGGGACACGGTCACGGTCGAGGGGGTCACGCCGGCGGGCAGGGGCCTGGACCAGACGATGTCCAGCGGCTCACGCATCTTCGCGAGCGTCAGCCGGCCGTCCCGGAAACGGAACGCGCTGCTGGTGTACTCGGCGGACTTCCGCGACTTCTTCCGGGACTTGAACCGCGGGTACTTCGCCCGCCTGCCGAAGAAGTTGGTGAACGCCACCTGCAGATGCCGCAAAGCCTGCTGCAACGGAACCGACGACACCTCGTTCAGGTAGGCCAGTTCCCCGGTCTTCTTCCAGGCCGTCAGCATCGCCGAGGTCTGGTTGTAGTTCACCCGCTCCTGCCGCGTCCACGCCTCGCTACGCGCGGCCAGCGCCAGGTTGTAGACCTTCCGCACGCATCCGAACGTGCGCGACAGCTCCGCCGCCTGCGCGTCGGTGGGACAGAAGCGGTACTTGAACGCCCGCTTCACGTGAGTGGCCACGGCTCACAAACTAGCGCCAACGTCGGCGACGCATCTAACCTGCCGGTCAGAGCACTGGGATCCACCCTGACAGCGAATCCCAGCCCGCTGCCCTGCTCCGCAGGAGTCCGTTTCCTCCCCGGCCTGAAGGCCGGGGTATCCACGGAGGAGTTCCGATGAGCGAACTGACGAAGCCCGGAATCGAGGTTCCGGAGGGTGACGCGCCCACCGAGCTGACGATCCGGGACCTCGTGGTTGGGGACGGACCCGAGGCGCAGCCGGGCAGGGTCGTCCAGGTTCACTATGTAGGGGTCACGTTCGCGTCCGGAAGGGAGTTCGACTCCTCCTGGGAGCGGGACCGGCCGTTCAAGTTCGCCGTGGGCGGTGGCAGGGTCATCAAGGGCTGGGACCGAGGAGTAAGGGGAATGAAGGTCGGCGGCCGGCGCGAGATCATCGTTCCCCCGCGTCTCGGTTACGGCAAGCAGTCACCCTCTCCGTTGATCCCGGCGGGCTCGACGCTGATCTTCGTCGTGGACCTACTCACGGTCGTGGGCGGGCCCGCCGGAGCGAGGCCCGGCTCGACCGGCTCGGCCTGAACCTGGCGCTCCTGTGGGGCCGGGGACACCCTGTCGCTGCCACGTAAGGACAGCTGCACTCCTCGACAGACACCTCCTCAACCCGTGGCGCGCGAGATGACGGCCCGTCACGGCGCCGGCACCTGGGTCACCACCGGCCTCAAACCGCCACCAGGCGGAGAGCTGACCCCGACCCAGCACACCGTCACCGGGCCCTTGCCCCAGCCGGGGCTCCGGTCGAGCGCGCCATGGCACGGCTGAAGTCCTGGCAGAGCTTCCGCAGATCCCACGTCAGCCCCACCCGCATGACCGTCGTCGCCAAAGCCGTCCTCGACCTGGAGAGGCAACGCTGACAAGGCAGTGATCAAGCACCCCGTCGGGAGGTCAGCCGAGCGCGATCGAGACGTGTGCGCCGATCAGGTCGGCTACGCACGTCGACGTCGCAGGGGTGGCGACCGCCACCCGGGCAGTACGCGGACATGGCCTGAGCGGGGCGCCGGCGATGACGGCACGGGCGTGGCACCGCACCTCGACCGGCACGATCGCGTGTGTGTTGACGCCGGGCCGCGCCGCTCGGGTAAACACGGCGACCAGGATCCGCAGTGTGCCCCGGAGCCAGACGGCGCAGCCAAGCATCCGTCAACTGCCGAGGGCAACTGGGTAGGACGGAAGGTAGTTGGCTCGCGGCCGCTACCACCGCTTCGCGGGCCGTGCCGAACAGGACGCGGTCCCTCACTCGCCATGGTCTGGGAAACCGTGTACCGGTCGACTCCGTGGGCGCTCAGCAAAGGTCCTCCGTCGGCTCCCGATCCCAGGGATTCTGGCCCCTGGGACCGACGGGCGGCCGAGCGTCCATACCGCTGTGCCTTCCGGAAATCCCCTGAATCGATCACCCTTCCTGACGTAAGCTGGGTGAACCGACGCGGGGTGGAGCAGCTCGGTAGCTCGCTGGGCTCATAACCCAGAGGTCGCGTGGTTCAAATCCCGCCCCCGCTACGAACATCCGGCCCCCTGCGACGTACACGTCGCAGGGGGCCGGCTCGCGTGAAGGCGCCTCCCGAAGGCCTCTGCTCCCACAGGGACCCGGCAAGATCCCTTCGGTGCCGACCGACCAGGAGCCGCGTCCTCGCCGGTCTCTTTGCGCGGCGAGAATGCACGGCCGCTCGGCGAGGCAGGGGCGGATTTCGGCCTTTACAGCGCGATGACTTGGCCTGGGCCGAGGGCTTCACTGCCGTCGGCCCGGAGGGTGAGAACGGTGCCCGGCACGTGCAGGCGGCACCGAACCCGGTCGCCTTCCAGCTCACGGCGGTTTCCTGCCAACCTTGTTGGCATTGATTGGTCTACACCCTTGACTGGTACAGACCAAAGCGGTTGAGTGTGGCTCCACACCCCCCACCGCGGTCGCCCCCGGACTCCGCGGCGCCGGCCCTCGTCGGCGCGTGCGCACAAGGCTCCGCCTTGCCTCCGGTGCGGCCTTGCTCCGCAAAGGATTGATTCTGTGTCACACCGCCGCACGTCTTCCCTCTTGGCCGCGATTCTGATCGGCACCGCCGCGCCCGTGCTGCTGCCGGCCGCGAGCGCGTCCGCCGGATCCTGTTCGAGCTACCCGAGTTGGGTGGCCGGCAAGTCCTACGTCACCGGCACCATCGTCCGGTACACCGACGGCAAGGCCTACATCGCAGAGCACGACAACCCGGGCTACGACCCCACCATCAGCACCTGGTTCTGGGAGCCCTACGCCTGCGACGGCGGCCCGACGAACCCCTCCGACGGATTCGTCGTCTCCGAGGCGCAGTTCAACCAGATGTTCCCGAGCCGGAACGGCTTCTACACGTACAGCGGCCTCAAGGCCGCACTGAGCTCCTACCCCGGCTTCGCCAAGACCGGCAGTGACACGGTCAAGAAGCAGGAGGCCGCCGCGTTCCTCGCCAACGTCAACCACGAGACCGGCGGTCTGGTCTACGTGGTGGAGCAGAACACCGCCAACTACCCGCACTACTGCGACTGGAGCCAGTCCTACGGCTGCCCGGCCGGCCAGGCGGCGTACTACGGGCGCGGTCCGATCCAGCTCAGCTGGAACTTCAACTACAAGGCCGCGGGCGACGCCCTCGGCATCGACCTGCTGGGCAACCCCTGGCTCGTCCAGAACGACTCGGCCGTGGCCTGGAAGACCGGCCTCTGGTATTGGAACACCCAGTCCGGCCCCGGCACCATGACCCCGCACAACGCGATGGTCAACAGCGCCGGCTTCGGCCAGACCATCCGCAGCATCAACGGCTCCCTCGAGTGCGACGGCAGGAACCCCGCACAGGTCCAGAGCCGCGTCGACGCCTACCAGCGCTTCACCTCGATCCTCGGCGTCACGCCCGGAGCCAACCTCTACTGCTGAACGGCCCGGTGAAGAGGCGGTTCGACGTCACTCGGGACAGGGTCTGGTGAGACTCGCCGGCCCTTGGTGGCACTCACCGGCAAGGGCGACATGAGTCGCCGTGCGCCTGTGCATGACCAAGCCCCGCCTTCGGCCGAAGAGTTCCGACACCGCGTTCTTCGGCCGAAGGCGACACCGCACGTACTCACGTCTCGCCCGCCTCCGGCACTCCTCCCCTTCCGAGACTGCCGGAATCCGGAGGGCAGTTCGTCCGCGCGAAGCTGGTCCCCACGTCGGCGCTCCGCGCGCGAAGAAGCAGGACAGGGTCCTCGATGTCCGTGCCGCTCGTTCCGGGGCTGCGGAGGAGAACTGCCCGGCCCCATGCGGTCGAAGCCCGGAACACGGCCGAGCGCTGGAAGGGGAAGGCGCGCACCGGCACGAGCGCGACCCCAGCCTCTCCCGGATCGGCCGGCCTCGCGAGCGCCCGTGAAACGTCTCGCGCAGTCCGGACGCCCATGGGAAGATCAACAGGTGCCTTGTATACGTCGCCGGTGGGCGGCCCTGGCCGTCCTGGTCGGCATCCTGCTCTCGCCCACGGTCCCGGCCCAGGCGGCCGGCCCGGCCGTCGAGTTGAAGGTGCCGGACACGGCGTACCTGCCCGAGCGGAACGTCAGCCCCTCCGGAGGCATCCGCCTCTGGCTGGCCCCGCAGCCGGGCGCGGGCCGCGCGACGCAGTCCGATGTGACCCTGACGGTCGACGCGTCGGACCTGGAGGACATCGCCAGGCTCCGCACCCGCCGCGAGTGCGGAGACCACTCCTTTGGTTCGACCGACGTCGTCACCTGCACCCTGGGCTCGCTGACCCACGGCAAGGACAACTACCCTGACGCGATCTACATCGAGGCACTGCCGGGGGTGAGCCGCGGCAGCCACGGCACGATCCGCTACACCTTCAGTGCCCCCGGCGCCGACGACTCCATCTTCGAGACCGACGTCTGGATCGAAGGCCCCGACCTACGCGCACGCCAGGAGAAGCCCCGCAAGGGCGACACGGCCGGCGCGAGCTTCGACTTCACACCGCAGGTTCGCAACGCCGGCAGATTCCCGGCCAAGGGCTTCGGCATGCTGTTCCAGAGCTCACGCGTCACCTTCCCCGTGCAGTACAGCAATTGCCGGTACGCGCTCCAGAGCCCCGGATCCTTCGCGGACTGCTGGTTCGACGAACAACTCATGCCGGGCCAAGCGTACGAATTGGTGGAGCCCGTCGCCGTTCACGTACCGGACTCGATGGTGAACGGCAGTTTCCAGTACAAGCCATTTCTTCAGGGCATGACCGGAAATGCCGAGGAGGTCCCGGGCGCCACCGGCACCGACCCGGGCATGCGGCAGGGTACGGGTCCCGAACTGAAGGTGCGCCCCGTCGACAGCCCGGCCGGCGCCTTCGGCAAGAAGTACAGGCTCGGCGACGTCCGGCTCCACACCTCGCAGACCGCCGACCTCCAGGTGAGCGCCGACACGATCGAGGGCACGACAGGCAGCACCGCCAAGGCCACGTTCCGCCTGCACAACGCCGGACCGGGCCGCATGTCGGGCACGGCTCTGCGCGTCACCGTTCCTGAGGGCCTGAGCGTGGTGGCGCCCACTCCGCCGCCGGACCCCGACAACGAGTCGGAGTGGCAGTGGGAGTGCTACGGGCCCCAGAAGCGCGCCTATACCTGCGGCGCTTTGGGCCCTTTGGAGCCGGGTGACACCTGGCAGACGACCCTCGAGTTCCGCATCGACAGACGCGTACGCGGAGCCGAGGGACTGGTCGAAGTGATCTACGATCCCGAGCGGCCCTCGAACGATCCGAACAACTCGGACAACGCGGCGCCCATCGAAGTACGTGCCGCAGGAGGCCCGTTGGCCGAGCCGTCCGAGCCGAATCCGAAACCGAAACCGACAGCGAAACCGACAGCGAAACCAGCGGCAGCCACCGTGAAAGGCAGCGGCAACGGTGACTCCATGCTCCTGCTGGCGCTGGCGATCGGTGCGGCGATCGGTGGCGGCGCACTGGCTCTCGGACTCCGCGCGCGGGCAGCCCGTCGTGGGGCAGAACCCACCGGTCCGGACGAGAACTGACGGAGCATCCGCAAGAGACGCCGCCGACACCCTGAGCGGATGTCGGCGGTCCGTACCTCATCGCACGAGGGATGATGGGGATGGAATGACGGAACGCGAGGTCAGGAGCTTCCATGGCGAAGCGGGTTCACCAGCCCCGTGAGGACGCGGAGTTCGATTTCATCCTCGGGATGAGCGGAGTCCCGGTCCTCGCCTACTTCACCGGGACCTGGCCCAAGGCGATCGAGCACTGCCGGGCGATGGACCTCGTCGTGGGTGGCATCGCCGACGAGTACTCGGGCCGCCTGACGGTCGTCCGCGCCGACATCACGCGCTGTCCGGCCGCAACCGAGCGATACGGAATCACCGGAGCCCCGTCCTACGTCCTGCTGAAGGAGGGAGAGGCGGTGGCGCACGGCACGGGGCCCATGACCACCGCCGAGGTACGGAAGTTCCTGGACGGCCACCTCTGAGCGGGCGCCGCGGCACTGCCGCCGCCACGTCCGGCACGCAAGCCGTGGGCGTGCCGTCCGCTCTCCTACACGGGCGTCGACGTTCTGTCCTGCGACGAAGTCGGCCTGGGCCGGCGAATCGCGGCCGCGGACGCGACGGCCGGTCGAGCAGTTGGAGACGGCCCTGCGCATCGCCTCCGCCAGTGGTGCGCGCGCACTGGGGCTCAGTCTCTGCTTGGTCCCGGTGCCACATCGACGGTGGCCGCGCGGGCCGCGCGGGCTGTGGGGAGGTAGCGGAGGCGCTCGGGGAGCAGGGGGACCAGGGTGCGTACGACGGCGCCGAAGCGGCGCAGTCTGCGTTCGTCCCTCGGCGTCCACGGAACGCCGAGCCGGTCACGCGCGGCGGGCGGGAGCAGGCCGACCGTGACGAAGACGTGCAGGCGGCCCAGCGGCCGGCGCAGCAGCGGCCACAGCAGGCGCGTCGACGTGCCCGAACCGGGAGGCGGGGTGATGGGGCGGCGCGGGTCGAGCAGTTCCTGGACCACAGCGGTGCTCTCCAGTTCCTCCTGGATCATCGTGTCGAAGTAGGGCCAGAACTCCCCGGGAGTTCCCGGCATGTCGCGCTCGTTGATGCCGAGGATGGCGCCGAGTTGCAGCAGTTCGTCGTAGAGGCGGCGCTCGTCCTCGGGGGACAGTGGCCGGGACAGGTAGCGGGCGGCCCGCAGGAACACCGGGTAGGCGGTGGCGTGCACCCAGGCGTAGTAGGCGGGGGTGAGCGCGTGGTAGCTGCGGCCCCGGCTGTCGGTGCCGCTGATGGTCTTGTGCAGGCGCCGCAGGCGGCGCCCCTCCTCGATCGCCCGCTCGCCACCGTAGACCCACAACTGGAGTGATTCCAGGGAGCGTTCGGCGCGCCCCCAGGGGTCCGTGCGGAACACCGAGTGGTCGTCGACGCCCGCGCCGACCGCCGGGTGGGCGACCTGGAGGACGAGGGCGGCGGGCAGCGAGAGCAGGAGCCGTACGTCGCCCGCGATCTCCCACAGGATCGTTCCCGGGGCGAGCGGAGCGGGCTCGGTGGTGGATTTCATGTCACCTCGCCCCCAGCGGGCGCCGCGCGGCGGGATCGGTGCCCGGCCGGTGCGTGGCCCAGTAGGCGATGGCGAGCGATCCGGTGATGCGGAGCGGGGGCGGGACGAGCAGCATCAGGAACCTCACGACGCGGGCGAAGCGCCGCAGGGCGCGCTGTTGCCGCGGGCTCCAGTCGAGGTGCAGGCGGTCGCGCAGGTGGGGCGGCAGGGTACCGACGGTGACCAGCAGCGCGTAGTGGGCGGCGATCCGGGCGAAGGGCCGCCAGAGCGGGCCAGGGAGCAGGCGGAACGGCTTGGCGGGATGGGCGAGTTCGTCGACGACGTCCCGCACGGACTGGTTGTACTCCAGGCGGTTGTCGACCATGTCGTCGTAGTACGCGGTGAACGATGCCCAGTCCGGGGGCAGATGGTGGTCCTTGAGTCCCCAGACCCGTCCGACGTCCCGCATTTCGCGGTAGTACTCCTCTGTTTCCTCTTCGGTCATGCCCTTGCCGAACAGGTTCTGCGCGTCGACCGGCCCTTTGACGAGGGTCGCGTGCACCCAGTGGTAGGCCTCCGGGTTGAGGGCGTGGTAGCGGCGGCCCGCGGCGTCGGTGCCCTTCATCCCGGCGTGCACGTGGATCAGTCGCCGTGCCTCGTCGGTGGCGGCGCGCTGCCCTCCGTAGATGACGGTGCTCAGTGAGAGCACGGTGCGGATCAGGCGGGGCCAGGGTTCGGCGCGGAAGTTGCTGTGGTCCTCGACGCCGGCGCCGACGACGGGGTGCGCGACCTGGAGCAGGAGCAGCTGGGGCGCCATGAGGGTGGCGCGGGCGTCCCCGAAGTGACGCCAGGCCATTCCGCCCCGACGCGGTGCCCTCACTCTGGAGGTCGCCTCAACTCCCTTTACATATACGGGCGTTGGATCGGCCGACAGGTGCGGCAGAGCAGCCATGACGCCTCCGTTTCTCCGTTGTGTCCGGAGTATTGACGTGCTTCGTGAAACAAGTCAATAGTTTTTGTATCTTCGACTCATCGATGGCCTCCGAGAGCTCGCCACCATCGCCCCAGCCCTGCGAAAGGGACCTCCCATGAGTGACAGATACGCCCATACCTGGACGAGTACCCCGGTTGTGGGTCGTACGCACTGGAAACGCAGCGCCGTCATGTTCGTCCCCTGCACCCTGGCGGTGGGGGCACTCGGCATGGCCCTCGCCCAGGGGGCGCTCGCCGCGTCCTTCGCCGTCTCCGGCGCCGCGTTCAAGGTCTCCGCCTCGGAGATCACCGCGGAGGGGGTGTCGTCGTTCCCCTCCTCCGTCGGCGACTCCGCGAACGACGCGAAACCCGTACTGCTGGCCGCCGTCAAGAACGGCACGGTCTCCGACGTGTGCGTCTCGCTCAAGCAGAGGCTTCCGCTGGTCGGGGACATCACCATGCTGGTGCACTCGGGGGCGGACAAGCCGCTCGAAGGCAGCAATCTCGTGGTGAACGCGGACGCCCTCACCGGAGGCGGCGGCAAGGTCACCGGTGTCCAGGCCGGCCGGGACGCCTCCACTCTGACCGGTGCGCCCGGTGTCACCGGACCCAAGGGCACTTTCGGCGTCCAGGCGAGCACCGCGGTCGCCCATGACGTCGAGAGCACCGCGTACGCCGCCAACGGGGGGACCCTCACGCTGGAGAAGCTGGAGATCGAGTTCAGCCGCACCGGCAAGCAGTGCTTCTGACGGCGACGAAGGGCGGACTCGGTCATGTTCAGCTTCGTCTTCGGCTTCCTGTCGGAACTGGCGCACGAGACCGGCGACTGGTTCGACCGGATCCTGCCCGCGCCCCGGCTGCGCCGCTCCCTGCGCGGCTGGCGGCGCAGGCGTCCGTTCTGGGCGGCGGTGTGGATCATCGCGGGAGGCGTGGAGATGGTCGCCATCCCGCTGGCCCCGCTTCCCCTGATGATCAAGATCGGCGTGGGCGCCATGTCGGCCGTCGGCATCAGTCTGGTACTCATCGCGGGCGGCCTCTTCTTCCTCTTCAAGCCCGACCAGCGGATGTTCGTCTCCGTCGTCACCGCCATCGCCTCGCTGACCTCGATGGCGACGACGAACCTGGGCGGATTCGGCGTCGGCATGATGGCCGGGCTCATCGGCTCCTCGATGGCGTTCGGCTGGATGCCCGATCCGGTCCGCGAGGCGGACGGCGAGGACGGGGGCCGGCTGCCCGGTCCGTCAGGAGCCGGCCCGGGCGATGCGGCCCCGGAGGTCCATGCCGAGGCCGCCCCCGGCGCGGCGGGCCCGCCTCGGGAGGCCGGTGCCCCGAAGGGCCGGGAGGGCGCTGCCCCAAAAGCCCGTGAGGTCCGTGCCCGCTCCGGTGGCCTCCGGAGGCCCGCCCGGGGCACGGCCCTCTTCGTGGTGAGCGCGTGTGTCGCGGCGGCCGGACTCCCGGCCGCCGGCGCCGCCGCCGCTGCTCCGGGCACGGACGTTTTCCCGCTCCCCTGGCCCACCCTGACCTGGCCCCGGGAGCCCAGCCCGTCCCCCTCCCCCACGCCCTCACCCGGCCGTACCGGCTCCGCGTCCGCGCCTCCCTCTGCGGCCGGATCACCGCAGGCCACTGGAGACGCGGACGCCGACAGCCGCGACGCCCCGGACCAGAACGACGACCAGGGGACGGAAGAACGGGAGGACCGTGCCGGGGCCGTCCAGGTCACCCTCCCGTGTCTCACGGGCGTCGACACCGGGGGACTCCCCGACCCTGACCAGGAACTGGAGGAGGCCACACCCGGCGAGTCCGCCACCGACCCGGACGACCTGACCGCACTGCGCCCGCCGGTCGTGGTCGGCGACCAGCCGGGCCGTCCACGGGCCACCTATCCGATCAGCCCCGCCCATCCCGAGGTCGGTGCCGACACACTGACCGCGTACGGCGCCGTCATCCACGGCGCGACCTACCTCCCGACCGTCGGCGGCGGGCGGATGAAGGTGCTGTGGGTGCACGCCGACCGGCTGATCGCGGACAACTACGCCTTCCGCCTGGAGAGCGCGGGCCAGGTCCAGACGATCGATGTGGACCTCGACATCCCGCAGGTCGACATCTACGTCACGCAGCTCACCGGCTCCATCACCATCCCCGTCCTCGGCGTCGGCACCCCGCGCATCTGCATCGGGGCCGACATCGTCCCGGCGAACCTCCCGATCGCCGTACAGCTGCCGAAACTGTCGGTGACCGCGGTGGAGGCCGGTCAGGTGCTGGTCGACGCCGAAACCGTCAACTTCGCCGACCTGTCCGTACACAGCAAGGCCCGATAGCCCACCCGTCCGCACACAGCGGAGACCGATAGGAGACCGCCCCCATGGGCCGCTACAGCCGGCTCCACCGCATCCGGCAGATGGACCCGCAGCAGGACTACGAGGAGATCTTCCGCTGGGTCACCCAGTACGAGTTCCCCTGGGACTACCTCCAGGGCGTCTCGGTCGCCTTCCTGCGGGACTACGGCGTACCGCGCATCTCGCGGCTCCTGGACCGCACCCAGGAATTCGAGCGCGCCGGGCAGAAGCGATACGACGACACCGTGCTGATCGCTCACGAGATGGTCCGCGACGGCATGGAATCCGAGCAGGCCCGTGCCGCGGCCCGCCACCTCAACCGCATCCACGGCCGCTACCGCATACCGAACGAGGACTACCTCTATGTCCTCGCCACGACCGTGGTGGGCCCCAAACGGTGGATCGACCGGTACGGCTGGCGGGAACTGTCCGAGCAGGAGACCGAGAGCCTCGCGCTGGTGGGGCGGCGCATGGGCGAGCTGATGGGCATCACCGGCATCCCGGCCGACTATGCGGGCTTCGCCCGCCTCCACGACGCCTACGAGCAGACGATGTTCGCGTACGACCCGGCCAACCGGCGGGTCGCCGCGGCGACGCTGAGAGTCGTCACCCAGTGGTACCCGAACCTCCTGCGCCCCCTGGTGGTGCGTGCCTCGCTCGCCGTCCTCGACGAACCGCTGCTCACCGCGCTGGGCTTCCGTCCCCAGCCGCGTCCGGTCCGCGAGGCCGCCCACCGCGCCCTGCGCACCCGGGCCGCGCTGCTGCGCCACCTGCCGCCGCGGCCCGAGTGGTGGCCGTACCGGAACAAGCCCCGCAGCTATCCCTTCGGCTGGACCCTGGACGACCTCGGCCCGCACTGGGCCCACAGCAGGCCGCTTCAGCCTCTCCCCGACAAAGACCCCGCAGACACGGACACGGACACGACACCCGCACCCCGGTCGCCGGTGGACCGGCGGACGGCCTCCGAACGGACGGCGGACGAGCCGCCCGGGGCCGTCGCTCCCTCTCCGGCGGACGGACCACCGGAGACCCACGCTGCCGCCGCCCGTCCGGCGGATGAACCACCCGCAGCCGTGACACCGTCCACCCCTCCGGTGGACCGCCACACACCTCTGGAGCAGCGATGACCGAGACGGACCGAGAAACCGCGTCACCCTCCGCGACCTTCACCGTCCACGCCCCGGCGACGGGCAAGGCGCTCGCCGACCACCCGGTCCACGGACCGGCGGACGTGGCCCGCGCCGTGGAGCGGGCTCGGTCGGCCGCGACCGGCTGGGCGGCGCTGCCCGCGGCCCGGCGCCGCGACCATCTGCTGCGCTGGAAGCGGAAGCTCGCGTCCAGGCTGGACGACCTCGCGGACATGATCACGGCGGAGACCGGCAAGCCGCGCGGTGACGCGGTGCTGGAGGCGGTCCTGACGCTGGAGCACCTCACCTGGGCGGCGCGCAACGCGGGCCGCGTGCTGCGGCGGCGTGGTGTGCGCACCGGGCTGCTGGCCGCCAATCAGCGCGCCACGCTGGTTCACCGGCCGCTCGGTGTGATCGGGGTGATCGGGCCGTGGAACTACCCCCTCTACACCCCCATGGGTTCGATCGGTTACGCCTTGGCGGCGGGCAACGCCGTGGTGTTCAAGCCGTCCGAGTACACGCCGGGTACGGGTGTCCTGGTGGCCGGTCTGTTCGACCAGGCCGTTCCCGAGCACGCGGGGCTGCTCCGCGTCGTCACGGGAGCGGCGCCGACGGGCGAGGCGCTGGCCCGGTCCGGTGTCGACAAGGTGGCGTTCACCGGGTCGCCGGGAACGGCGCGCAAGGTGATGGCGGTGTGCGCCCAGTCGCTGACGCCGTTCCTCGCCGAATGCGGTGGCAAGGACGCGACCGTCGTCACCGCCGACGCGGATCTCGACGCGGCCGCCGACGCCGTCGTGTGGGGTGCGATGAGCAACGCCGGCCAGACCTGCGCGGGCGTCGAACGCGTCTACGCCGTGCGGGAGGTGCACGCCGCGCTGTGCCGCAAGGTGGTGGAGCGGGCCGGGGCGCTGAGTGTCGGCCCGGGGCCCGACTCCGCGTACGGGCCGATGACGATGCCGGGTCAGGCGGCCGTGGTCCAACGGCACGTGGACGAGGCGCTGGCGGCCGGTGGGCGCGCGCTGCTGGGCGGATCGGCGTCGGTGACCGGGGCGTACGTGACGCCGGTCGTCCTGGCCGACGTACCGGAGAACGCGGCCGCGATGAGGGAGGAGACCTTCGGACCGACGGTGGTCATCAACGCGGTGGCCGACGCGGACGAGGCGGTGCGGCGCGCCAACGCCTCTCCCTACGCGCTGGGCGCCTCGGTGTTCAGCGGCGACCGGCGCGCCGGCGCCGCGATCGCCGGCCGGCTGCGGGCCGGTGCGGTCTCCGTCAACTCCGTGCTCGGCTTCGCCGCCGTGCCCGCGCTGCCGTTCGGCGGTTCGGGGGATTCAGGTTTCGGACGCGTCCATGGCGCGGACGGGCTGCGGGCCTTCACAGCGCCTCAGTCCGTCACGGTCCAGCGCTTCGTCCCGCCGGTGAACCTGACCTCCTTCACCGCTCCGGCGGCCGCCAGGGCCCGCGCGGTCTCCTTCGCGCGGTGGCTGCACCGACGGCGCTGAGGCGCGACGCCGAGCGCGAACCGTCAGGACGCGCAGGAGGGCCTGAGGTGGCGGCACTGAGGCGCCGTGCCGAAGGCGAATCCCTGGGGCTCGCGAGCGGGGCCCGAGGTGGCCGCCTTGCGGCGCGGCGCCGGACGCGCCGTCAGACGTACGAGGAGAGAAGCGAGCCGGCGGCGGCGCGCCGGCCGCGAACCCTCAGGCGTCGAGGAGCGGGGCGAGATAGCGGCGGGCGAACGCGCGGGCCTGGTCCTCGTCCTCCATCTCGATGCAACTGGACGGGTTCAGCAGGAAGGAGACCGCGACGCGGATCATGAGTTCGGCGACGGGCCGGGGGTCGGACTCGGGGTGTCCTTCGGCCTGCTGGGCACGGCGCAGATGCGCCGTCAGGTAGTCGCAGGTGGCCGCGAGCGAGGGCCCGCCCTGGACGGTCAGATAGGGCAGTACCACCTCGGGTTCGAGGCGCAGCAGGCCGCCGAAGAGCGGGTGGGCCCTCGTGTACCGCAGGGCCACCACGAAGCCCTCGACGACCCGCTCGGCCATGGTCGGCAGGGGCGCCACCGCGGAGTCCAGCTTCTGGAAGAACCTGCTGCCCTCGCGCAGCAGGCAGGCCTCGACCAGTCCGTCCTTGCTCTGGAATCGCCGGTAGACCGTGACCCGCGAGACCCCGGCCCGTTTGGCGACGTCGTCCACCGAGGAGCGGCGCAGGCCGAAGGTCGTGAACTGCTCCAGCGCGGCGTCCAGGATGCGCCGCGCCACCTTTTCCTCGGTCTCGGGCCGGGCGATGGCCCGCGCGAGCAGGGAGTCGTTCGCAGATGTCGTCATGGTGCCCCTCACGATACCGCCACATCCACCCAAAAGAGACTATGAGACATCCCGTATTTCTTTGTAACTCACCCGGAACCCGGAGGACCCCGTGGGCACTCGACTCACCCCCGAGCAGACCGACTTCGTCGCGGCCGTCCGCGACTTCACCCAACGTGAATGCGGCACACGCGACCAGCGCGACGCACTGACCGGGAGCGGCCGTGAGCCGCACAACGCCGAGCTCTACGCCAGGCTCGCCGACTTCGGCTGGCTCGGTGTGTGCCTGCCGGAGGAGTACGGCGGTGCCGGCGGCGGGCTGGCCGATGCCTGTCTGTTCCTGGAGGAGACGTCCTACGGGATGGTCCCCGCGGGCGGCTTCATCACCACCGTCATCACCGCCAAGGCCTACGAACGGTTCGGCACGGAACGCCAGAAGGCCGAGGTGCTCGCGGGGGCGGTGCGGGGCGCGGTCCTCGCCATCGCGATGTCGGAGCCGGCGGCGGGCTCCGACGTGGGCGCACTGAGCTGCCGCGCGCGACGCGGGCCCGGCGGCGACTGGCTGATCGACGGTCAGAAGACCTGGATCTCCAACGCCCATGTGGCCGACAGCATCCTGCTCGTGGCACGCACCGGCGGGGCCAAGCACGCCGGGCTGACGATGTTCCACGTTCCGGCCGGCACGCCCGGGGTGGAGGTCCGGGGCATCGAGACCATGGGCGGCCGGGAGGTCAACGACGTCTTCTTCAGTGGCGTGCGGCTGCCCGTGGACGCCGTCGTCGGGGAGGTCGACAACGGCTGGCGGCAGCTGATGGCCGGGCTGAACTACGAGCGGCTCTTCCTGGCCGCCACCATGCTCGGTCTGGCGCGCCGCGCCTTCGACGACGCCGTCGCCTACGTCCGTGAGCGCGAACAGTTCGGCCGGCCCGTCGGCTCGTTCCAGGCGCTGCGGCACCGGATCGCCGACCTCGCCACGGAGATCGAGTGCACCCGGCTGCTGGTCCGGGAGGTGGCCGCGGACTGCGACGCCGAACCGGACCGGCTCTTCCCCCGCGAGGCGTCCATGGCCAAGCTCAAGGCCACCGAGACCGCCAAGCGGGCCGCCCTCGAAGGCATGCAGATGATGGGCGGCTACGGCTACGCCACCGAGTACGACATGGAACGCCATCTGCGGGCGGCGGTCGTCTCCACCGTCTACGGCGGCACGAGCGAGATCCAGCGGGACGTGATCGGAAAGAGCTACGGACTCTGACGGACGCGACGCGGGCGGCGGGCGCTCCCCTCCGGGGTGGAGCGCCCGCCGCCGTGATCCGCGCCCTGCGTCAGCCCTCGTACAGCTCCGTCAGCTCGGCGCCGTACTTCTCGCGGATGACCTGCCGCCGCATCTTCAGCGACGGCGTCAGCTCACCGGTCGCCGGACCCCACTCCTCGGCCAGCAGCGTGTAGTGCTTGACCTGCTCGGTGCGGTTCAGCCGGGAGTTGGCCGCGGCCACCGCACGGTCCACCTCCTCCCGTACGGCAGGATGCGCCGCCAGCGCCGCCAGGTCCGCGAGGTCGCCGCCGGTGTCGACGCCGTGGGCCGCCGCCCAGGCCGGAGCCGCCTCCGGGTCGAGGACCAGCAGCGCCACGAGGTAGGAACGGTTGTCGCCGTGAACGAGGGCCTGCCCGATCAGCGGGTGCTCCTTGAGGGCGTTCTCCACCAGGGCCGGGGAGACGTTCTTGCCCGTCGAGGTGATGATCATCTCCTTCTTGCGGTCGGTGATCCAGAGGTAGCCGTCCTCGTCCAGGCGCCCGATGTCACCGGTGCGGAGCCAGCCCTCCTCCTCCACCGCCGGCCTCACCGTGCCGTCCTCCCGCAGATAGCCCGCGAACACGGTCGCGCCCCGCACCTCGATCTCGCCGTCCACGGCGATCCGGACCTCGGCCGAGGAGACGGGCCGCCCGACCGAGCCGAGCCGGAATCCCGTGCGGGGACTGTTGGTGGTCGCCACCCCCGTGGTCTCCGTCAGCCCCCATGCATCCATGATCACGATCCCGAACCCGGCCCAGAACCGCACCACGTCGATCGGCATGGGCGCCGACGCGCTGCCCGCCCAGGTGACCCGGTCCAGACCGCCTGCCGCCAGCAGCGGCAGCAGGACTTCCGCCCGGTGCCGGGCATAGGCGGCCTGCAGTCCGGCGGGCGGATCCTCGCCCCGCTCCCGGTGGGCGACATGGTCGCGCGCCACCCGCGCGGCTTCCTCGATGACCGCCTGCTGCTCCGCCGGCAGCAGCGACAGGACGGACCGGACGGTGGCGGCGAGCTTCTCCCATACGCGCGGTACGCCGAAGAACTGGGCCGGGCGCACCTCGCGCACCGTCTCGGCGAGGCCCGCCGGATCGCGACACAGGTAGACGTGCGAGGCCCGGTGGCACGGCAGGTAGATGCCGAGCATGCGTTCCGCGATGTGCGCGAAGGGCAGGTAGCAGATGTGTTCGACGTGGGGTGGCAGCTCCACGACGTCGTCCAGTGCGAGGGCGTTGGCCAGCACGTGCCGGTGACCGAGCACCACGCCTTTGGGTTCTCCGGTGGTCCCGGAGGTGTAGACGACCGTCAGGGGGTCATCGGGCCGGGCCGTGTCCAGGGACTTCGCGAACCGCTCCGGCACGGGCTCCCGGCTGAGGGCGGCGTACGGGAAGTGGCCGTCCTGCGCCCCGGGTTCCACGACGACGAGCCGGTCCAGGGGGGTGTCGGCGTCGTCGAGCAGCGGCGCCCACAGGGCCACCTGCTCCCGTCCCTCGACGACGGCGATCCGGGCCCGGCAATTGCGGGCGATGTGGGTGACCTGTTCGGCGGCCGAGGTGCCGTAGACACTGACGGGCACGGCGCCGAGGCGGACCAGTGCCAGGTCGGACAGCCAGTGTTCGGGCCGGTTGGCCATCATGAGCAGGACGTGGTCGCCTCGGCCGACGCCGAGCGCCGCGTACCCGGCCGCGAGCCGCGTGGTGTGCTCCCGGACCTGGGACCAGGTGAGTGTGCTCCAGCCGTTCTCGCCGGTTCCGGCACCGTCCTCCGGCCGCCAGGACAGGGCGGGCAGGTCGGCGTACCGGAGGGCGTTGCGTTCCAGCAGCAGTGGCACGGTCTGTGCGGTCTGCTCCGCTGGTGGTTCCCCGGTGGTGCGCGGGGCTGTCGTCATCTAACTCGGCCTCCTGGCGGTGGGCGTGCTCGGTGTGGTGAGGGGGCGGCGACTCAGGCGTCGGTGAAGATCTCGCCTCGCTCGGCCTTGCGCAGCAGCAGCCCGGGCGGCGTGAAGCGCTCGCCGTGCGCAGGTCGCCGCCGGCGAAGAAGGACTTCTTGGCGGAGGTGAGGACGACGCCCCTGAGGGTGTCGCGCCGGGCCTCCAGCCGGTCAACCGTGGCATCCAGGGAGTCGATGAACGCCGCGTTCATGGTGGTGGCGGACCGGTCGGGATCGTCGAGGACGAGTGTGACGACGCGGTCGGTGTCCTCTTCCCAGCGGATGGTGCGGCTCTCGGCGATGGTGGCCACGGGTCGGTCTCCAAAGGCAGCGGAAACGCCGACACCGGCGAGGAAGCATGGTGGTTCAACGTCTGCCAGGCCGGGAACTTACTGAGCGTTCGCTAAAGAAGGTACGAGCGGCGGTGAAGACGGTCAACGCCTGCGACGGACCGAGTTTTCGACGCGCTCCCTGAGAGCTGTCAGTGAACTCCCCTTCAGAGGCGCGTACTTCGAGAGCTGGACGTCGAACGAGCACGGACGGCTTCATGCGCAATTGCTGAGCGATCGATAAGCAGAAGTGCGGCGGTGACCGCCCCTCATGGACGTACGATGTCCCCGTCGCCGACCCGCCGAGGAGAGCCGTTGAGCACCGAACCGAGTCAGGCCACCGCCGCTCCCGCGCAGTGCTGGCGCTCGTACGGCCCGCTCACCCTGCACCCGATCCTGCTTCACGCCATGGAGGCCTTCAACGAACACGGCTACCACGGCACTTCGGTCCGGGACATCGCCGGCCGGGTCGGCGTCACCGTGCCCGCTCTCTACTACCACTACGAGAACAAGCAGGCACTGCTCTCCACCTTGCTGGAGACTTCCATGAAGGACGTCCTGGACCGTTGCAGGGCCGCCGCCGAGGAAGCCGGTGACGACCCGCTGCCCCGCTTCCGCGGCATGGTGGAGTCGATCGTGCTCTACATGGCCCACCGCAAGGGGCTCGCCTTCCTGGACACCGAGATCCGCAGCCTGGAGCCCGCGAACCGCGCCCGGTACGTGGCGCTGCGGGACTATCTGGAGCACATGCTTCTGGACACCGTGCACGCGGGCATCCGCCAGGGCACATTCACCACGCCGATCCCGGCCGACGCCGTCCGCGCGGTCCTCATCATGTGCCAGGGCGTCGCCAACTGGTACCGCGAGAGCGGTTCCCTGACCGCCGAGGAGGTCGCCGAGCGCCACGTCCTGCTGAGCCTCGGCACGGTCGGCTACCCCGGAGCCTTCAGCGGAGAGCCCGTCCCGGCGCCGCGGCCACGAGGGGCAGCACGAAGGCGACAGACGTAGGGCAGCTTGCCCCGGGAGGGAACCACCGCCCGGGGAGGTCTCGTGTCCTGGTACGGGTGGACCGGAAACCGGGCGAGGCTCGCGGGGGAATCATGCAGATCATCGAGGTGACCGGGTATGCCGTCCGATCCGCTGTGATCACCATGAGGCGGGCCGGGACGCCGCTGGAGTTCGTGATCTTCCCGATGCTGCATGTGGCTTCGCCGACGTTCTACTCCCAGGTCCGCCTCAGACTCAGGGAATGCGACCTCATAGTCATGGAGGGAATCCGAGGGAAGTCGGTCGGCATAAGCACCCTCACGCTTGCCTACCGGTTCGCCCCACGCCGACGGCGCAACGGCCTTCAGGAGCAGCGGAACGAGCTGCTGCTTTCCGACACCGCACAGGTCATCAACCCCGATGTGACCGCCGCCGAGGCGATCGCGGATCTGAGGACACTCTCGCGATGGACGTACCTGCTGCTCATGGTCGCTGCGCCGGTGATGGGCCTGGTGTTCGCCCTGCGCGGTCCGCGCGCGTTCCTCGATGATGACCTGGTGGTCGAGGATCTGCCGTCGACGCTGGAAGCCGAGATGATGGCCGACAATCCGGTGATTCACGCACTGACCGATCGGCGCGACAAACGGTTGCTCGACGCGCTCGGCGAGATCCACGCGGAGCACGGCGACGAGCCGATCCGGGTGGCGATCGTCTACGGAGCCGGTCACGTCCCGGCCATCACATCGGGACTGATGGACCGCTACGGGTACCGGCCACGCGAACCGGAATGGCTCACCGTCCTCGTCCAGGCATAGATCGCGGGGGAAACGGTCCTGCACAGTCGGGCGGACAACTGTGGTACGACTCCGATGCGCGTCGACCATGCCCGCTGCGGCAAGGATCCTGTGCCCGGCGACTTCCTCATGAAGGCCGGCGGGGATCCGTTCCGCTGGTTCACTCCTCGTCGATCCGCGCCCCGGCGGCCGGCGACCGCGCCGGATCGAGGGAGAATTCAGCACCCCCCCCGCGGTGACGATGCGTCACGCACGCGAACCCGGCACCTGATCGGGTGGGCCCGTCATCCGGCGAGCACGGCCGCCGCGATCTCCACCCGGGCACGGATCGCCTTTTTGATCTCGGCCAGAGCCCCACTGTTCTTCTCGATCGCCTGCTTCTGCAAGGCTGCGTCGACCGCGTACCAGACGCCGACGACGTTGTTCCGCATCTTGCAGTCCGCGTCGGCGCGGGCTGCCGCCTTCTCCTTCGCCGACGCGGTCCTTGTGCGCCAGGCACTGTCGCTGGTGGCCGCGAGCGGGTCGGTGTAGGAAAAGCCGCGGGCTTCCATGCACTGCGACCACTTGGCGAATACGGCTCTGACCAGGGGGTGCTTCCGCGAGGTCTCAAAGCTGTCGATGTTGATGTCGTTGGAGAGCTCCGCGTCGCCTCCGGCTTCCGGCCCTTCGGAGAGCAGTCGCGCCCGAGCCTCACCGAAACATCCGCCGGCAGGGATCTTCCGGCCCTGGTAGACCTGCCCGCCGGCCGCGGTGGAGCCGGGTTTGATGTGCGGGTCGTCAGTTCCCGTCAGTACGAGAGTCATCTCCGCGGACAGCGACGCGGGCTTGACGGTCTTCGGGGCGGTCCTGCTGCCGTTCGGAGCGAATCCATCGACCGCCGCCTCGTTGGGGTCGGTCACGCCGTACCGGAACTGGGTGGGGGTCCTCGGCCTGAAGACCGGGGTCGGGGCTGGAGACGTGTAGCGGAACCCGAACCGGGTCATGCACTGTTCGGTCAGCTTGGCCTGGGCCGCGGTCAGCTCGTCCGACTGCTTGTTGCTCAGGAGGTACGGGGCGATCGGCAGTGATGTGTCGGCTGCCGTGATCAGCCGCGGCACGGAGGAGACCTCCGGCATGACGACGGCCGCGCCCTTAGGCCGGGGAGGCACGGAGGACGAAGGCGAGGACGAGGAGCAGCCCCCGGCCATCAGCACGGAGACCGTCGCCAGGACGACGGCGGCTTTCGGGTGGCCGGTGGTAGGGGACGAAGTCATGAGCCGGTGTGTCCTCGATGCGGTGGGTGGGTACACAAGGACGGCCGAGCATGCGGCCGGGGCGCAGGGGATGCGCCGCCCGGTGTCTTCGGAGCGGGGCACCCCCTGCGTGAGGCTGCGGCGAACAGACCTCAGTCGGTCGGGACGTTCCGCCGGGTCAGCCGAACTTTCCCGAAGCGTTCTCGTTGCGCAGCGTGGTGTTGAAGTTCCCACCGCCGCCCGCGGCGAACCGCTGACTCGCTCCGGTGTAGTTGATGTGGTAGTACACGGTGAAGGCGTTGTTGAAGTCCCAGTTGTCCACCGAAGCGGCATTGTTCCGGACACTCAGGCCCGCGCCGTCACTGCCGTTGGCGCTGGTCGTGAACCTGTAGCTGGAGTAGTTGGGGATGCTGGGGAACTGCTTGAAGAAGGCCCCCTGGTAGTTGGGGTGGTAGTACAGGCAGGCGTAGCCGGTGGAGCAGGTCGTGTCGGCCGCTGCCGCGGGGCTGATGGTGAGGGCGGTGGCGCCGGCGGCCAGGACGGCTGCGACTGCTGCCGAGCGACGTAAGTTCTTCACGGTGTGTCGTATCCCTTCCGGTACGGATGCGGGCTGCCAGCCATACTCGCCAGCTTGTTCGGTTGAGGGACACCCCTTTCCATCGTGGTCGAAATGCGCAGGTGACCAGTGCCCCGGTCACGTTTCCGGTATCAAGTGCCCGAGGTATGAGCCGCGTCGACCAAGGCGGATCCGGTGGAGGTACGGGTGTGCAGGATGAGCTCGCCCTGATGCAGGGTGCTCAGAAGACCCGCCGCGCGCAGCGCGGACAGGTGATGACTCACCGTGGCAGCGGACACACCCACCCGGCGCGCGAGTTCCCCTGATGTGGTCGCGGTCTCGGTGGCGATCAGGATGGAGGCACGGGTGCCGCCCATGAGCCGGCCCAGAGCCCGGACGGTCACCGGCACCGCCGCCCTGTCGTACCCGGCGGGATAGACGAGGACGGGCGGCAGAGCGGGATCGGCGAGCGAGTTCGCGGGTCCCTGGCCGAAGTGCGACGGGGCCAGGAGCAGCCCTCGTCCGTTCAGGTGGAGTGTCTGATCAACGGAATACCGAACGTGCAGGACAGGAGGCGCCCACCGCATCAGCGGCCGGTAGCTGTGCAGCAATCCATCGACTCCGCCGTCGAGAAGGGCCCGGGTACGCATGGCCCGATCCGTCTCGACGCTGTTACGTATCGCATTCCAGTGAGGGACGAGGGCGATACGCTGGTAGTCCATCAAGAGTTTTTGCAAGTCTTCTCGGGCCGCGGAATCCGCTTCGTACAACCGCTCCAGCCAAGGGGATCCCCGACCTCGGTCGAGGAGGTCGAGTTGACTGCGCAGGACGATTCTCGGACATCCGGCCACGGCCTCGATGATCGATTCGATTCCTCCGTGCCGTCGGTATTCCGGAGTCAGAAAATCCGGAAAATATCCCGAGGCCGGGATCATGGGCATCAGCATGAGCCGAATGCGCTGCAGCAGATCACTGCGGGCCGCTTCGGCCTTGACCTGCCGATACCATGGTTCGTACCGGGCTACGGCCAACCGTCTGCGTAATCGGAAGACGCTCAGTACCAGTTCCCACATGGGATCCGGCGATGAGACCACCCTGGTTTTCAATAGATCATCGGTCGTAAAATGAATCCGTAGCATCCCCACCCCCACGAGCCCCCCTGCCTCGTAGGTCATTGTCTATATCAGGAATGTCTGGCTCGCAAGAAACTTTCTCGCATTTCCGCGGCCGCCAATCCCTCCGGCCCGACCCGTCGACTCCGGTCTTCGCCGGCCCGTATCTCCATCGCCACCCGACGGGTGGCTGAATTTCTACCACCGTTTCAAACGAGTGCGTCGGCCGCTTCTTGCGGCGTATCCACGCCTGGGCCGCGACACGCCCCGGACGCGCTCGGGGCCGAGAGCGGTCGCGCGCCTGAACGTGATGGCGGCCTGAGCAAGGCTGTGGCTCGAACGCGGGACAGCGAAGCCGGTTCTCCGCCACGCAGTCAGCCGCCCGGGCGTTGCGCGCGGTCCGTGGAAGCACACGTCATCCGCACGCGGCCGAGAGCCGCACGTCTCTCCTCATCGACGGGGGCACGCGCCACCTCGGCCTGTCACTGCTGATCACCACACTGCGCAGGCGGCCCGCTTGGGCCCGGCGGACCATGGGGAGGACGAGAGTACGCCGAGCCGTGACGGGAGTGCGCAGGTGGCTGGTGGAGGGGAGATCCGCAGCTCCGAGGAGTACGCCGAGGTGCGCCAGATCGAAGCTCTCAATCGTATGGAGGGCCCGGACACCGGCGGATCCCGCTCCTCGTCGGACCGTCGGCGCGCCCGCGAGACCGGCCTCCTGGTGGCAGGGCACGCGCTCGCACGGGCCGAGTCGTTGCGTGAGGCATTGGCCATCGTCCCCCGATTGGCCGACTCCTCGCTGCCTCTGCGCAGCCAGATGGTCCTTCGTTCGGACCGTGAACGTCTGCACTGTGTGGACCAGCTCGGATTTCGGGACTGCGGGGGTGACGACTTCCAGGTTCCGCTGGACTCGGACCACCCAGGCGCACATGCGGTGCGTACAGGACACCCCGTCTTCCTGCCCTCCTTGGATGAATACCGTGCCCGCTTCCCTCCCCACCGGCAGCCTTGCGAGCAAGAGGACCACCAGGCGTGGGCCTATCTGCCGCTGATCACCTACGGCCAGGTGACCGGTGTCTGGGTGGCCGCCTTCGGAGCTCCGGTGGAGATGACCGATGGCGTGCGCGCCCTCCTGACGACGGTGGCCCGTCTCCTCGGCCAGACCATCGAGCGCACATACGCCGACGAGACCGACCTGGCCCTCTCCCGTAGCCTGCGCAGCAGCATGAGCCGCACCGGTCCCGGCGTCGACGGCCTCACCGTCGCCGCCCGGTACGTTCCCACCGGCGGGGGCCTCATGGTCGGCGGCGACTGGTTCGACAGCCTCAGCCTTCCCAACGGACGCCTCGGTCTGGTCATCGGCGACGTCCAGGGCCACGATGTGCATGCCGCCGGGCTGATGTCCCAGCTGCGTACCGCGATCCACGCCTACGCGGCGGAAGGCCACGGACCCGATGCGGTCCTGGTCAGGGCCTCTCAGTTCTTGGCCGCACTGGACGGGGACCGCTTCGCCACCTGCATCTACCTGGAAGCCGACCCCGCCACCGGCACCCTGCGCATCGCTCGCGCCGGGCACCCGCATCCTGTGTTGCGGCTCCCCGACGGAACCTGCCTGCTCAAGCACCTGCGCGGTGGCTTGCCGCTGGGCCTGAGTCTTGGAGAAGACGACTACCCGGTCAACGTCCTCACCCTCCGCGAGGACGAGATCCTCATGCTGTGCACCGACGGCCTGATCGAGACCGGCGGCCACGACATGTACTCCGGCTGGCTCCGGGTGCGCAACGCTCTCGCTCCCGGCACCTCCGAAGATCTCGAAGGCCTGGCGGACCGGCTGTTGAGGGCGGTCGTAGCCCCCCAGGACCCGGAAGAACACCGCCCACTGACATCCCTCACCGAGGACGACATCGCCCTGCTCCTCCTCCGCCGCGACGTCAACGAGCCCAGCCCCGCCCTGCTTGAGCGCCATCTGTCCCTGACCCTCGAACAGGATCAGGCACATGACCTGTCCGAGGCCCGGAACGAGATCCAGGGGCTTCTCCATGACTGGGCCAGTCCTGAACAGGTCGACACGGCCGTGCTGCTCACGTCCGAGCTCCTCGGCAACGTCTTGGTCCACACGGAAGAGGCCGCCGGACTTCGGGCCGATCTCGAGGGGGTGCAAGGCCACAGACGGCTGCGCGTGGAGGTCACCGACCGCAGCGACGACGTTCCACACCGGCGCGCCCCCGGCGAGCTCTCTTCCTCAGGTCGCGGCCTGCTCCTCCTCGACCTCCTGGCCCACCAGTGGAACGTCCGTCCCGAGCCGGAGGGCAAGACGGTGTGGTTCGAGCTGGAGGAGGACCGACCCGAAACCTGACATTTCCAGGATGCGCGGTGGTCCGGCTCGGGAGAATCTGATGATCATGCGGCGAAAGGGCGAAGGAGGCGAGGTTCGGGACGGCGTGGACGCCGCTCTCGACGCGTTGTACACCACGGCTCCGCCCGACTTCGTGGCCCGTCGCGAGCAGCTGGCCGTGGCGGCCAGGACCGCGGGGCGGGCAGATGATGCCCGCCTCATCCATGCCGCTCGCCGCCCCACACTCGCGGCCTGGGCGTCGAATCTGCTGCTGCGCTCCGAACCGGAGGAAAGCCGGCGCTTCCTGGAACTGGGACAGGCGCTGCGCGCGGCCTACCAGGACCTGGACACCGACGCCGTCAAGGAGCTGTCCGAGCGGCGGCGCCAGATCGTGTCCGCGCTGTCCCGGCAGGCCGCACAGCTGGCTCGCACGGCTGGTCACCAGCTGTCGAACGCGGCCGAGCGAGAGGTCGAATCCACTCTCCAGGCCGTGCTCACCGACGAGAGCGCGGCGAGCCAGTGGGGCACCGGCCGTCTGGAGTCAGCACTCAAGCCTCCGTCCTCCCTTCCCGTCGCCCCTCCCCTGACTTCTGGCACACGGCGCAAGCCGCCCGGGTCCACCCGCGCACCAGCGTCATCGCGGACAGCGGCGAAGGACGAAAGTGCCGCTCGGCGCCGCCGGCAGCAGGAGCTGGCCCGGGCCCGGAAGGCGGCCGAAGCCGCGGCGCGGCATCTGCGCGAACTACAGGCGGCTCGAACGGACGCAGACACGTTGTTGCAGCGTGCCCGCGACCGACATGGCAAGGCCCGTGAGCGGTTCTCCATCGCCGAGGAGGAACTGAAGGAGGCGCGGGAGCGACTTCAGCGGACCGAAGAGGACCGGCAGGACGCGGAGACGCGCGATGCCGCTGCCGCGGATGCCGTTGCCGCGGCCGAACTGGCAGTGCACGAAGCCGACCAGGAAGTTCATCGCCTGGGATCGTCCAACGCATAGTGGGCGGCGATGGGCCTGAGCAACCGACTGTCCCGAAGTCTCCCTCAGGTCGTGGGCCGGCAGCTCACCCTCAACTGAGGGGGATGGTCGCGACCGGCGTGATCATCGTCCCGCACCTCGGGGCCTGTCACAGGAGTTGCTCGGTCACGGCATGGAGCTCAGTGGGGGGTGCTGCGCCGTCATCCCCGGCGGCTGGAGCAACGGCGGGGGCTCAGGGCCGGGGTCATCGGTGACGACGACACCGGCGGCCGTATGGTCGAAGTCGGACGGCCAGCGGGTGTGACCGCTGGCCCGGGCTCCGGTCAGGCGCGCCTGCCGAAGGTCGGCCGTGCTCAAGTCGGTGCCCCGCAGATCTGCCAGGCGCAGGTCGGCCCGGCGGAAGATCGCACCGCGCCCGTCGGCCTTGCGCAGGTTCGCCTCGCGCAGGTCGGCCTCGGTGAAGTCGGCGTCCCGCAGGTCCGTTTCGACCAGCCGCGCGCCGCGCACGTCGGCCAGCGCACAACGGCTCTGGCGCAGGATCGCGGTCTTGAGGTCGGCGTGCCTCAGGTTGACCGAGACCAGGGACGCCTGGGTCAGATTGGCGCGGTACAGGCCCGCCGCTTCCATGCAGGAGCGGTCGAGATTGACCTCGGGCAGCCACAGCCCGTCGCAGTCGGCCCGGCGCAGGTCGGTGGCGCTGAGGTTGACCCAGGTCTGCTCCCGGGTCTGGCACAGCACACCGAGGCCGGTCAACGCCACCTGTGAGTCGGCCGCACGGGCCTCCAGCGGCGCGATGTCGTTGATGGGCATGTCCGCCGTCGGCGCTTCGGGACCGGTGGGCGGCCAGGGCAGGTGCGTGCGCAGATAGGCGGCCTGGATGGAGATGACGGCTTCGCGGTCACGGGCGGACTGCTCCGCGACCCGCCACAGCGCGTGGAGTCCGCCGACGCGCACGTCCAGCTTGTCGCTGCCGAGCTGATCGACCGCCCGGCTGAACCGGTCGGTGACATAGCCCTCCTGGGTGGCGCGCAATCCGTCCTGACTGACCCGAAGCTGCCGCCACGTGGCATACGCGCCGAAGAGCACGACCAGCCCGCCGATCACCTGCAGCAGGGTCGTCCGGACATCGTTCACGGCCTTCAGCCGTTCCTGCGGCGCGACAGAGGCTCCGGCGAGATCGTGGTCGACCACCACCCCCGGCAGAACGACGAACACGGTTCCCAGAACGGCCAGGCCCACCACCCCGGCCGGCAGCGCCATGACCGCACGACCGACCGGCCCCTCGCGCCACCGCTGCCGGTTGTGGACCCGTTCCCCCATGGCAGACGAGCCTAGGTGCCGCTGCGGAGGTGATCAAGATGCGGCTCACACACGTGTGAGAGCACGCGGTAACCCGGGCCTTCAGGCCCGGGAGGATGTCAGGATGAGCCGTCACCGACCACACTCCCCCACCTTGCCGCGGGGCGGCGGGAAGGGAGAGCCGTGAGCGCTGTCCCCGCCACGGAAGGGCTCACCGAGTCCGAGATCACTCACCGGCTCGCCGAACTCGGTGTCGAAGAAGGCGACATCCTGCTGGTCCACGCATCGCTGAGCTCCTTCGGAAGGGTCGCGGGTGGCGCCGCCGCCGTACTGAGGGCACTCGGTCGCGTTCTGGGCACACGGGGAACCCTGGTCGTTCCCACGTTCACTGCGGACAATTCGGACACCTCCTCGGTCTACCGGAAACGGGTTCGCGGTCTGAGCGACCGAGAGCGCACTGCGCTTCGGAACGCCATGCCGCCCTTCGACCCCGAGACGACCCCCTCTACGGGCATGGGGGTTCTGGCCGAGACGGTTCGACGCCACGCGCGCTCCGTGCGCAGCGGCCATCCACAGACATCCTTTGCCGCATTGGGCCCTCGAGCCGCGAGGATCACCGACAACCATCATCCGGACTGCCACCTCGGCGAGCACTCGCCTCTTGCCCGGCTGTACGAGCTGAGAGCGCGCGTACTCCTGCTGGGCGTCGGTTTCGACAGGTGTACCGCGTTCCACCTCGGTGAGTACCGCGTCCCCGATCCGCCGCGCCGCACCTACCGGTGTGTGGTCCGAAGGAACGGACTTCGGCAGTGGTGGTCCTACGAAGACGTCGCTCTGGACGACAGCGACTTCGACAGACTCGGAGCGGACCTTGAACGGGCAGCGGCGGGTGAGCGTGTACGAAGCAGCCTGATCGGGGCGGCTCACTGCAGGCTGCTGAGCCTTGTGGACTCCGTTGACCACGCCCGGCATTGGCTCCCCTCCCATCGTGTGGCCGCCGAACAGCGCCCAGCGGACTCATGAGCGCGGACGCGGACGCCGAGCCCTGTTGTCGGCAGGGCTCCTGAACGATCGGTGAAGCCTGTGCCAGGGGAGGAACCACCGCCTCCACCAGCACGTCTCTCCCCTCATGACCGTGATCGTCGCCCCGGTCCAGCAACTGCTGGTCTTCGCCCGCCTCCAGACGCGCTCCTGCGCGTTCGCTGTCGCGCTGCTCTCGGGCATGGCCCTCTCGACCCTGGCCCCGAGGTTGCCTGTGGCCAGGTACGACCTGCTGCTTGTCTACGGGCTGCTGCTCACGCTGGTCTTCCGCCTGCGCGGCTGGGAGACAGGGCGCGATGTCGCGGTGATCGCCGTATGCCACGCGATCGGACTGGCCTTCGAGCTGGTGAAGGTTGCTCACGGTTCCTGGAGCTATCCGGAGCCCGCGGCGCTCAAGATCGCGGGCGTGCCCTTGTACGGAGGGTTCCTCTATGCCGCCGTCGGCAGCTACGTCTGCCGCGCGTGGCGGCTGATGGAGCTGGAGCTCGTCCGCTACCGCCCTTGGGCCACCGCGACCGTGGCCGCCGCCATCTACGCGAACTTCTTCACCCACCACTGGCTGCCCGATGTGCGCTGGCCGCTCGCCGCACTGCTCGCCGTGGTCACCGCCGGTACGTCGGTGCGGTTCAGCGTGGGCAAGGCCCGCTACAGCATGCCGCTGCTGTTCTCGTTCACGCTGATCGGATTCTTCCTGTGGCTGGCCGAGAACATCGCCACCTACCTCGGCGCATGGCGCTACCCGTACCAGCTCCAGGAATGGCAGCCGGTCTCCTTCGACAAGATCGGTGCCTGGTCCCTCCTGATCAGCGTCACCTTCGTGCTCGTCGCGGCGACCAGACGGCGAGCGGATCCCACCTGAGCGTCGGGGGGCGACAGCATCCGCATCGCCTCCCCTCGAGCGCTTGGGCGGCGCGTCCGCGCTCCGCGATCCGACCGCACGGCCGGCTCCGCGGGGGCCGCCAGTTCCTCGGCGCCGATCGTCCGTGCCCCCACGCTGCTCCAGTCCGCGCGAGCGACGACGACCGTGTGCCCCTGCTCGTGCGCGTCCGGGTTCTCCCAGTCGTCACGGGGCGCCAGGGCGAGCCGCAGTTCCGTCTCGCTGCGCCACGCGACATCGAGGGCGGCACCCACATGGCCTTCCGCGACCCGACCAACGTGATCGGGCTGCCCAGGAGGCCGTGCCGTTCTTCGGGGCAGGACCTGCCGGAGGCCGGTGCCCAGCCCCGTGCGGCGCTTCGGCGTCGCCAACGCGTGCAGTTCGCTCGATAGCTCTCCCCACCAGGACGTGTTTTCGTACCTGTTGCAGGGGGCGGGGTCACCGGCCCCTCCCCCGAGTCGGACCGGAGAAGGGGCCGGCTTTCACACGGCTGCCGCCGTCAGTCGGTGACCCGCACGACGCCCGAGGCCATGGCCTCCGCGCCTGTCCCGTCCGCCGGGGTCGAGGTGAGCTGCCAGGTGTACGCGCCGGTCGGCACCGGGGTTCCCGAATCGGACGTGCCGTCCCAGGAGACCCGGAGCGCGCTGAGCGTCTTGCCTCCCGTCCAGGTGCGTACCACCTCGCCGGTCGCCCGGTGGATGAGGGTGACCCGCCAGGATGCCGCGGGCTTGGAGAGCCACCAGGCAGCGGCCCACTCACCGGTGCCGTCCTGCGCGAGCGTGCGAGGTGCGGCGGTGCGGGCGACGCGCAGCGGGGAGACCTCGTGCTGCGGAGCGGTGACGTGGACGGTGTCGTCGGCGCCGACCCAGGCGAGCTTGCCGGCGCCGGCGTCGAGGGTCCAGGTGGTGCCGCGCCCGTCGCCGTTCACGGGCTGCTTCAGGCCGGTGACGGTACCCAGGTCGGCCGTTCCGCCGTCCGCGTGCAGTGCCGTGAGGCGCAGATCGCCGGACGCGTCGCGGTGGGCCAGGAAGCGGTCGCCGAGAAGGGCGCCGGACACCGGTGCGGGGTACGTGCGTCCGGTCGCCAGGTCGCGTACGCCCGCCGCGTCCTGGGAGGCGCAGCTCCAGTACAGCAGGGTGCCGCTGCGCTGGAGTTCGTCCGGGACGCAGGCGGTGCCGAGCTCGATGGTCTCGGTCAGGACGCCGGTGCGCGCGTTGAGGACCTTCACCGTGCCGGGGGTGTTCCGCGCCGCCTTGAGCAGCCACTTCTGTTCGAGTGCGGCGGCCTGCGCCGGCTGCCGGCGGACGATGCGGTCGCGGGCGGTGTCCACGACGTATTGCCGTCCGGCGGCCTCGTACAGCACGAACTCCGGTGCCGTGTCGAGGATCCGGCCGTCCGTACCCGGCAGCGGGAGGCTGTCCGCCGGGTGGTCCGGGTCGTCGCCGGTCAGCAGTGTGTCGGTTCCGGTGTCAGGGTCGGTGACCAGCCGTGCCAGCCCTTCGTCGGTGCCGTCGGAGAAGCGGCCCGCCTCCAGGCCGGGGAAGTCGGCGAGCTCCGCGCCCTTCTCCGGATCGAGCCCGATACCGATGTCCGAGCCGTGCAACGTCTTCGTGCCGGTGAGGGAGTTGGCGTACCGCAACCGCCCCCGGTCGAGGCTCAGCGCCCGGATCTCGCCGTCCGCGGTCTTGACCCGTGGCACCTCCCGCAGGGGCAGGTCGGCGACGAGCCCCAGACCGTCCACGCTGAACAGGTGTACGGCGCGCTTGCCGTCGGTGTCCTTGCCGAGGACGACCAGCGAGCCCGAGCCCTCGGCGCGCAGGTATGCCTGTTCGACGTCGCGGAGCAGGGTTCTTTCCGTCTCCGCGCCTGCGAAGGGGGTGAGGCGCAGGGGGCCGTCGGCGCCCTCGTGCCAGAGCACGTTGTCGCCCACCACGAAGGACGTGACCTCACTGTCGGGGGTCTGAGTGGTGAGTGGCACGATCCGCGGGGCGGCAGTACCGCCGCGCGGCATGATCCGCACGCCCGGCTCTCCGCTCCGGCTGAACCAGCTGACGGTGTTCTGTGTGATTCGGAAGCTGCTCGCCTCACCGGTCACCGGGAGCGGGGCGACCTTGCCGTTGTACGCGGTGAGGACGCCGTAGCCCTGCGTGCCGTCGGCGGTCGTGTAGCCGATCACGAGCTGGTTCGAGTAGGCGCCGAGCAGCACGGGCTCGGCGCCGGTGGTGGCGCCGGCGGGGAGCTGCACCACCGGGTCGGACGCCGGGGCTCCACCGCGGGCCACGCGCAGTTGGTGAGTGCCGTCGCCCTGGTCCACGGTGGCCAGCACCCAGCCGTTGGCGACCCGCGGGTTGAGGTACCCGGCGGGCACGCTGATCGTGCTGGTGAACCCGGGGTCCTCCATGCCGACGCGCACGACGTCCGTGCCGCCGTCCTCGCGCGGCTTGGTGTAGGTGACGCGGTTGAACTCGTCGTGGGTCCGGACGATCGCGTCCTGCGGTACGCCGTCGAGTTCCGGCACGGACTTCGTGGTTCGGTTGTACGTCGTGGTCCAGAGGTAGCCGCTGCCCTCGCGGTGCAGCACACCCTGGCTGCCGGTGGCCAGCACGGTCTCGGCCCCGTCGCCGTATGCGTCGGGCGCGGGTATCTGGATCTCGGCGGCGTCGGCCGCGTGTGCCGTGGTCGGCAGTAAGGTGGCCGACCCCAAGGCGAGGACGACGGCGACGGCAGCGGCGGTGGCGCCACGCCGGGTGCGGCTGGTTGTACGCAGGTGATGGGACACCTGACCCCCCACTTGTTAACCGGTGACAATCGAGTATTTCGCTGTGAACTCGGTTAACAGTACCTGGATGGGCGGGAGTTGTATTCGAAATGTGCACCGCTCGCGTCACAGGAGTGTCGCAGGGAACACGGCTGACATGGAGGGCGCCGCGCCAGGCCCTCCGCGAGGCTCGGCGCAATGACGTGCCCGCGCCCGCATCGCGAGCCCCAGCCCTCTGCACTCAGCCTGCACACGGTCAACTGCCTTACGCGCAAGGACGACTGGCAATTCGGGCGGGCCGCTTGCGTTCGAGCAGGCGCTGAACGCCGCCCTCACCCGTCAAGGCTTCCTCACTCAACCCGGACGTGGTCTCTAGCGGAAACGGACTTAACGTCGCACTTCGCGGGATTGGGACGGCCGCCACTCTCGCCTGATCAACCCGAACACCCACGAGTCGGATACCTCGCCGTTCACCACGCAGTCTTCCCGCAACGTCCCTTCACGCACGAACCCGATCTTCTCCAGAACCCGGGCAGATGCCACGTTGCGCGTATCGGCCTCGGCCTGAACTCGATTCAGGTCCAGTGTGTCGAATGCCCACTGCAGCAAGGCGTGTGCGGCCTCCGTCGCATAGCCGCGGCCCCACATCGCCTCGTCGAGGACATAGCCCAACGACGCGCTGCGGTAGTCCGGGTTCCATCCGGTCAGACCGCACCAGCCGACGAAGGCCCCATCAGAAGCACGGTCGATGGCCACCCGCGCCCCGGTGCCTTCGTCCGCCATCTTCCGGCACATCGCGATGAAGCGCTCGGCGCGGGCCCGTTCGTTCCACGGCGGGGAGTCCCAATAGCGCATCACGTAGGTGCTGCTGTGCAGCGTGAAGAGGGGGTCCGCGTCGGCGTCGGTGAAGGCGCGAAGTCGCAGGCGAGCGGTGTGCAGCGTGGGGGTGGCCAAAGTCATGCGGACCATCTTGTGTGCTCGCGGGGCGGGCAGAAAACCGAATATCCGATCCCGGTCCGGCCCTCACGACCAAGGCACCGCCTACCAGCAGATCATGCATGCGACCCAGACATGAACGTCACCCGCAGCCACCGCTGACGCCAAGGCTTCCTCACCCACCCGGACCAGGCCACTAATGGACACGGACTTAAGGACCCCTCAGTTCTCCGGCGACGCTCGGTTCGACAGAGCGCGGTTCTCCGGCGACGCCATGTTCGGCGAGGCACAGTTCTCCATCAACGCAGCAGGCGCAGTCAAGCCGCACCTGTGGACCGACCAGTGCTGTGACCGAAAGGTTCGCCGGGTCGCGGCGCTGGGTGTGGCCTGGGTCCGTAGCCTGGCCCGATGCCCGATGACATCCTCGCCCCGTGGCCCCTTGCACCCACCTCCGAGACCGACTGGCTCGCGGCGCTCGCCCAGGACGACGGCCTCACCGGCTACCTGGCACCCGGGTTGCCCGACGCGGCCTGGGTGCTCGGCGGCATGTATGAGCGCGGGGAGACCGCGGGGGCCTCCGTCAACGACAGCCAGAGCCGGGACGAGCACCCCGGCCCGGGTTGGGAGCGGCTGCGCTGGACAGAGCTGGCCGCCCGCATCGGCGATCCGGTCGTCCCGCAGGGCGTGTACCCCTGTCTCCGCTGCTTCCCCTCCGCGAAAGGGGCGGGCATTCCCCCCGGCTCCATCGAATGGCCCGCCGAGGGCAGTCTCGACAGGCCGACATGGGACCAGCTGATCCGGCTCCTCACCGCGCACAGCCCTCAGGGAACGGACACCGCCTGCCTGGTGTACTACAACCCGATCATCACGCGGGACTTCGAGAAGGGGCACGTCCGCACCGGCCGCCTGGGCGACGCCCAGGCCCTCTTTGACAACCCGGACATCCTGTACACCCCGTCCAACCTGTGGGCTGCAGACCGCTCCTGGGTCGTCTGTACCGACTACGACCTGTGGGGCACCAAGGTCTGCGGTCACCGCCCGCTTGTCGAAGCGCTGCTCGGGGACCTCGACATCGAAGCCATTCGCCTGCCCTGGACCAGCTAGTGACGTGTGTGAGGTACAGCAACGGCGTCGACTGGAGGCGAGAGCGAACGCCGGCCGACCGTATCCCCGATACGCGCCGGCCGGCTGGGACGCGGGCCCAGTCGAACGCCGTGCCCGTAACCCTCGCCAGGTCGAAGCGCCGCGCCGACGATGTCGTCCGTGCCGAGAGCAATAGGGCCTGGCTCCGCGGCCGGACCGGGCTGGACCTGGCGACGCGTTGGGTTCCGTAACGCACCCGAGTCATCGGTTGTCCGACCGATCCGCTATGCCGCTGCACGGGCCATCGTGGCGGCATGACTGAAACCCCCCACCACGAACCTGCGGAGCAGACCGACGCCACCCGCAGATCCATCCTCGCCACCCTGGGCGGAGCGGCCCTCGGTGTGGCCGCTCTCGGAATCCCGGCTTCGCGAGCCGCAGCGGCAGCCGCAGACCCAGGCGACACGCCCCAGGCCGCCACCGGACTGGCCGCTGCCTGTGTCCTGACGCCCGAGCAGACCGAAGGCCCCTACTATCTGGACCTCGAGACGGTCCGCAAGAACATCACCGAGGGCAAGGCGGGCGTCCCACTCACGCTCCGCGTGACCGTCGTCGACACCGCGACCTGCTTCCCCTTGCCCAACACGGCGGTCGACATCTGGCAGTGCGACGCCCTCGGCGTCTACTCCGGCTACGTCGCGGGCGGCTCGACACCGGACACGACCTTCCTGCGAGGCGTGCAGCTGACCGACTCCGCCGGCGTCGCGGAGTTCACTACCGTCTATCCCGGCTGGTACGTCGGCCGCGCAATCCACATCCACCTCAAGACCCATGCCGGCGGCACGGTGTCCAACGGGACGTACCACGGAGGCCACGTCTCCCACACGGGCCAGCTCTATTTCCCCGAGACGTACAACACCAAGATCGCCGCGTTGACCCCCTACCGGAACAACACGGCGACCCGCACCCTCAACGCGAGGGACGGCATATATCGCAACGGGGGGTCCTCGACCCTGCTGAACATCACCCAGGTCGGCAGCGACCTCGGCAAGGGAGTAGTCGGCACCGTCATCCTCGGTGTCAATCCCGCCGCAACGCCCTGACGCCCCCTCTCGGGCGGCCGAGCCGATGAGACCGGAAGGTTTCGCCCAGGAAGCCCGCGGCCAGGAATCGGGGATGACCCGGCACAGGACATGCGAGTTGTGCGGAGCGGCGCTGACCGCCGGATCACGCGGCGGTCGGCCAGCCCGGTATTGCTCCAATGCGTGCCGACAACGCGCGTTCAGGCAACGCTCGACACAACGCTCCAGAGGGGAACCACCAACCTCACCGGATGCCTCCCTTTCGGATTCGGGTCGCGGGCTGCCGCGAGCGCTCGACTCCTTCGTGGGGCGACGAGAGGAACTCGCCGCCCTGCGCGCCCTGCTGAGGACATCGCGCTTGCTCACGCTGACCGGATCCGGAGGCGTCGGCAAGACGCGGCTGGCGCTGGAGTTCGCCAAAGGGCTGCCCGAGCGCTACGCGCGGGTTGACCTGATCGAACTCGACTCGCTGCACGACGACGCTCCGCTCGCACAGTCCGTGGCCGCCGCGCTGGGCGTGGGCGAGCGAGCGGGGCGTTCCGGCACCGACGCTCTCGTCCGCGCGATCGGCAACACCTCCCGGCTTGTCGTCCTGGACAACTGCGAGCATCTGGCGCAGCCGTGCGCTCAGCTGGCCGCGACGCTGCTGAGCCACTGCCCGCGGTTGCGGATCCTGGCCACCAGCCGGGAAGCGCTGCGGGTCCCCGGCGAGACCGTGTTCCGGGTCGGCGAGCTGTCGCTGCCACCGAGCAGCGCCGGTGACGACCCTGTCGCCCTCCTGCGCTCGGACGCCGTTCGCTTGTTCGTCGAACGCGCCGCCAACCGTGCGCCCGGCTTCACCCTCCGGCGTGGCAACGCTGCGACTGTTGCGGAGATATGCCGCCGGTTGGACGGTCTGACGCTCGGCATCGAACTCGCGGCGCGCCGCGTCGGCACACTCCCCCTGGGCGACATCCTCGCCGGGCTGGACGACCGGCTGTTCCAGCTGTCGCTTCTGGCCGACGGAAGCCGGACAGGTCCCTGTCGTCACCATGGACTGACCGCCGCGATCGACTGGAGCCATCGGCTCCTCGATCCGACGGAACAGGCGGTTTTCCGGCGCCTCGCGGTGCTCGTCGGAGGATTCGACACGGCCGCGGCCGAGGCGGTCTGCGCCGGCGCCGGCGTCGCCCCGCGCCACATTCTCGGCGTCTTGTGCGGCCTTGAGGCCAAGTCGCTGATCGCACGGCTGCCGGGCGACGCACACCCCGCGCGCTTCCGGCAGTTGAACGTCGTTCGCGCCTGCGCCATGGAGCGTCTGATCGCGTCGGGCGAGCTGGATGCCGTACGGCGGCGGTCCCTCGACTGGCTGAACGGCCTCGCGGAACATACCGGTGGCGAGGTGTTCGCCGACCAGGCCCGTGGGCCGCTCACCGGAGAACGGGACAATCTCGCAGCGGCCCTGGCCGGCGCCGGCGGCAGCGATGCCCTCTCGAGCGACCGGCTGACCCTGGAACTGGCCCGCGTGTACTACCAGCGTGAACAGCCTTCGGCCGCCCGCTCGCTACTGGACGACCTTCTGCAGCGGCCTGCCACGCCTGGCCTCGGGGGCGCGGCAGCGGCACTCGCCACCCGTGTCGCCTGCCAGCAGACCGACCTGGCCGCAGCGCTACGCCTTGGTGAGCAGGCGGTACGCCAGGAACGCACGCGTGACCACCCCGCCGGTCTCGCCAACGCCCTGGACGCGCGGGCGGCAGCGCTGCTGTGCCGTGGTGACTTCGCCGCCGCCGTCGCGGACCTGCGTGATTGCCTGCGTGTCGTCTCCGCGCTCGGCCGCCGGGAGGACACCGCGTGGTGCACCCAACACCTGGCTTGGGCCCTGCTCCAGGCAGGCGAGGAGGCCGAGGCCGACGTGCTCATGGATGGCTGTCTTCCGGTGCTCAGGGCGCAGGCGCACTGGAGCCGGGCCGCCGCCGCCCTGCACACCGCCGGCGCCGTACGGCTGTCCCTGGGCCGTCTGGACAACGCCGAGGAACTGTTCGGCGAGGTGCTCCGGATCGTCCCCGAAGCAAGCTTCCACGCGCTGTACCCGGTCGAGGGCCTGGCCCTCGTGGCCGCCGAGAGCGGTGACTTGCGGCGAGCCCTGCGGTTGTACGAGGCGAGCGCGCAGGCACGCCGTCGGCTGGACACCGAGCCGGAAGGCCCGTGGCGCCGACGGGTGGAACTGACCGCGGCTCGTGCACGGGCAGCGCTGTCGGCCGCTGCGCAGGACGCTGCTGTCAGCGGTGGCCGGCGACTACGGGGAGACCGGCTCGTCGCATACGCCCTGCGGAGAGGGAGCGGCCACCCTCGCTCGGCGTCTGACGCCACCGCGGTCGTCGTGGACCAGTTCCCGCTCACAGGACGGGAGTTCACGGTCGCCGAGCTCGTCGCCGAGGGGCTGACCAACCGCCAGATCGGTACAAAGTTAGGTCTTTCGGAACGTACTGTCGCCACCCACCTGGACAAGGTCCGCGACAAACTGGGCCTGCGCTCACGCACCCGGATCGCTCTGTGGGCGGCCGCACGAACCAGGGACGATTCCTGACGACGCCAGGCCCCGTGAGCATCCTCGACGGCTCGTCCAACGGCCGCAACTCCAGGGCCTGTCGGCCCAGACGCCGCTCATTGCTCGCCGGCCTCACCCGAAGCGCTGGGTCCGGCAGGCCCATGGTGGACCAGCTCCGGCGCCACACGCCGCTCGCCAGCGGGAGAGCGCAATCACTCTCGTGACTCTGAGGCGCCGGCCAGGGCTCGCTCGACCTCAGCCGCGGGGAACGGAGTGAACTTGCTCCGCGTCAACAACCGATGGTGGAAGTCGTCCAGGACCGTGGCGTGCGGGGCGTGCCGGTCCAGAATCGCGCCGATGTCGGACGGTACATCGACGGGTCGGTGACCCTCGAGCCATTCCCGCAGGAAGCTTCCGTGGTCGGAGCCACCCCGCATGCCGTCGGGGAGATGGTGGCGCAGCAAGTGGTTGGGTGCGTACGAACGGTCGTACACGAGGTGCTCGGTGAGGAACACGCGCTCCTCCGCCGACAGTTCGAAGTCGCGGCTCGACGCGAGCCCGAAGTCCGCGAAGTACACCTGCCGCCCGTCCGTCAGCAGGTTGGCGAAGTGTGCGTCGAAGTGGACCAGTCCGCGCGCGCTCATGAACTCCGTCCCCCGCAGCAGCTGATCCTCGACCCAGAGGTAGGGCGACTCGCCAACCTGTTCAGGCCGGACGGCGGCGCGCGTGTCGCCGAGCCAGGCGGCGAGCGTCTGGGGCACATGCTCCAGGAAGAGCACGAGACTGAAGGCGGACTTTCCGATGGTCTCCAGCCGACGGCGCACGGCCGCTGAGCCCTCCCAATGCGCGACGGCACCTTCAACGCCACCGAGCCCGTCGGCGAAGCCGACAGGGGCGCTGTCCGGGAGGATCCGCCAGTGGTACAGCAGCGGGAAACCGGCGTACTCGTTCCTCAGCACCCAGCCCGTGGTCATCGCGTGGGCGGCCAGCTCGCGCCAGGCACCGAATCCCGCCGAGCCCGCTCCGTACTGGTAGAAGAGAGGCAGATCGAACAGGTTGCGGGTCGACCGCACGTGCTCCGGCCGCAGCTCGATGTCCGTCAGCGGTACCCGCTTGACGAAGACCCGTATCCCCTCGATCTCCATCTCCGCCGACCTACCGCCGATCCCGGAGCCGAGATTCGGCGCCGAGGCCACCGCGTCCTCGAGCCGACGATCGCTCAGCAGAGAAAGCCGTGCTCCCACGGCCGCGTACGCGGACACGCGCGCGGCATACCCTGACTCGGTCTCATCCACCGGCGGCTCCAACCCGACAACAACACGGCCCGGTTGATCATGCCAGAGGCCTTCCAAAGCCTCTCCCCTGTGGCTGCTCTGCCGAAGTGTGCCCGCTGCTTGCGGACTTGGACGACTGGACAACTGCCCTCGACCTCCGGGCCGCAGGCCAATGGGTCCGGTGGATGGACGACGGACGCCGACCGGCGATCCAGATGACGCCGCAGGGGACCGTGCAACTCGTGATCTGTTGGCACGACACTTCACCGACGACAGTCAGTCAACCCAGACGACCACTGCCATACCCCGCTGTCCGGCGAATTCATAGAAGCTCTGCAACAGGGCGAAGTGTTCCGTGAGATACGCCCGCGGGTCTCCGGAGAACGCGGAGAATCCTCCGACCTCCCGATATGCCGGGAGTCTCTCCAGCAGATGACCGATGTCCATGGCTGCGAGTGCATGAGCCACCTCGGTCACCGCCGCAGGAGTCAGCAGAGCCGGAGGACCATCGAAGCCGTCGTACACCCCAGGATGGTCGAGGAAGGCGATCGGGTCGCTGTCATCCCCTCTGATGCTCCGCTCAAGAACGGCGATCTGCCACGCATCGGGTTGCATGCGCCGATAGAAACCGAGGAGTTGCCAGATCGCCCAGTCAAGATCCAGGGTGTCCTCGTCGGGTGGATCCCAGTCAGGATCGCCGTCGGACGCGGACGCGGCAACTCCACAACACCGGTCGAGGTATTGCAGGGATACTCGTGCAAGTTGCTGGGTCAACGCCATGCACCGGAGTATCACCGGCGACGGTCCGGCAAGGGCAGCGGTTTTCCCTGCACGACCGAAGCCGGCTGCCCACGGGCGGCTCCGTGGCAGGTGAGACGGGTACCCGTGCCCGCACAGCGCGGCGAAGCGGGAACCGACCCGAAGCGACCCACACGGCGTGTGTGGGAGCAGGCGGGAGTCCCAGGCCTTTAGGCCCGGGAGGATGTCAAAAGGGGATCTCGTCCAGGAGGTGGGGGCCGTTGTTGCGGACGTTGTTGACGGCCGGTGAGACGGGGCGGGCGTCGAGATGGCCCTCGGCGGGCTGGGTGAGCAGGGCGCGCAGGTCGTCCGTGTCCTGGTGGTGGGGGTCGAGCCAGGGGTCGTAGTGATCGGGTGTGAGGGCCAGTGGCATGCGGGGATGGACGCGGCCCGCCGTATCGGTGGCCTCGGTGGTGAGGATGGTGCAGGTGATCAGCCAGGCGGCGGGGTCGTCGTCCTGTTCCACCTCGGGGTTGCGCCAGTACTCGTACAGGCCGGCGAGCGCCATCACCTGCTCGTCCTGGGGGTGGATGAAGTACGGCTGCTTGCGGGGCTTGCCGGTGGCCTCGTCCTTGACCTGCTGCCACTCGTAGAAGCCGTCGGCCGGGAGCAGACAGCGGCGTCTGGCGAAGGCCCGGCGGTAGGCGGGTTTCTCGTGCACCGTCTCCACCCGCGCGTTGATCATCCGTGCGCCGGCTTTCGGGTCCTTGGCCCAGGACGGCACCAGGCCCCACCGCAGCGGCCGCAACTCCCGCTCCGCCGCTGCGGATTCGTTCTTCTGGCGGGGGATGCGCTCAAGGACGGCCCATACGGGGTCGGTCGGGGCGACGTTCCAGCTCGGCGCGAGGGCCTCTTCGGGACGCCAGTCGGTGACCTGGAACAGCTGGACCAGGTCCTGAGGGCTGCGGGTGGAGGCATAGCGACCGCACATGCAGCCCACTCTCCCACTCACCTGTGGTCTTCACTCGTGGTCTTGACCCGTGCTCGTCCCGTGTCGTGCGGACGGAGGCAGTCCTGGGCGTCGGCTGCGCGGAGGACGGGACCTCGACAGGTGATCAGCGGCGTGCGTCTCCGCCGCAGAGGCGCAGTGTGCTGTGCAGGCACAGTGCCTCCGCCTCGTGGGTGGTGAAGCGCCCGGTCGCGACCTCTGCCGCGGCGGTGTGCTGGAGCCCCAGGACGGCGGCGGCGAGCCAGGCCGCCGGGAGCGACGGGTCGAAGTCGCCCGTGTGCTGGCCGCGCTGGATGAGCCGTTCGAGCCGGGGGGGGCACGACGCCCTTCGTACTGGGCGGCCTGCTCAGCGACGGCGCTCGCTACCTGTTCGCCTCCGCCATCGTGCTGACCCTCGGCCTGATCATGGGTTACCGCCCCGAAGACGGCGCGTCCGGTGTGCTCGCTGCGGTCGCGCTCGTCGTCGTCTTCGGGCTCTCGCTGTCCCTGCTGTGGGCCGCGGTCGCCCTGGCCGTCCACGACCCGGCCGTCGTCATCAGCATCGCGAACGCCGTACTGATCCCGCTCTCGTTCGCCGGCAACATCTTCGTCCAGCCCCGTTCCATGCCCGGCTGGCTCCAGGCCTTCGTCGACGTCAACCCACTCAGCCATGTGGCGACCGCGGCCCGGGGCCTGATGAACGACGCCGGCGGCGTCGGCGGCGCGGTCGCCTGGTCCCTCACCGCGAGCGCCGTCATCGCCCTCGTGTGCACCCCGATCACGCTCCGCCTCTACGGCAGGCAGGGTCGAGCGCGCGCGTGGACGCCGACTGCTATTGCCGTGTCCCTCGGCCGCGTTCACGCGCGGACGGGTGATGGCGGCGGCGACCCGGCCCCGACGGGTGCGACCGATCACCAACGACCCTGGCTGACCGACCGTGTTCCCCTTCCCGCCGGCCTCTGCCGAGACGGACCTAGACTCGGCCGCGAGAACACGACGGGGGGACCGGCATTTGGGTACAGGTATGGATCCGGGCAGGGGTACGGATGCGAGCGCCGCAGCGGACGGCGAGTCCTCCCTGATCCGCGCGGTCCGGGCCGGAGACACGGCCCTGGTGAAGGACCTCCTCCTCCATGAACGCGACCCCGGCCCCCTCGACACCGCGTTCTGCCTGGCGGTGCGGACGTACTCGGCGGGCCTCGCCCAACTGCTGCTCGATCACGGCGCCGACCCCAGCAGTCACGGGCCGGACGAGCTGATGCCGCTCCGCGAGGCGGTCGAGTCCGGCTCGCCCGCGTTGGTCGAGGTGCTCCTGCACCGAAGAATCCGGGGGCGGTACCCGAGGTCCGAGCTGTTGCGGATGCGGGATCTTGCGCGCCACTGGCACGACACGGGGGTCGACACCGAACTGCGGCGCCGCACGGGCTCGCAGGATGCCGTCGGCCGCACCCGGGTCGAGGACGACGAGTACTACAGCGTCGACGAACTCACCCTCGGCGAGATGACGGTTCGCGACGGGCACGCGGCGATCCTCACGCGCCTGGAGGAACTGCTCGGGATCCGCTCCTCGTTCGAGGAGCTGACGGAACGCGCGTTGAGCCACTGCGACCAGGACCACGCCGCATGGGGAGCTGTCACCATCCTGCTGAGCTCCCGGTGCGACCATGAGACCTGGGCGGCTGCGGCGGCCCTGCGCACACATCCGGACCCCGCTCACCGGCTGTTCGGTGCCGAGGTGCTGCGGCTGACCCACCTCCTCGACGGCAGCGACGAGGACGCGTTCGCGGGCCCCGCCCTCAGCATCTTCGCCGAGTGGGCGACCGCGGAAGCGGATCTCGCCGTGCTCACCGAGGTGCTGGTCGCACTCGGAGAGCACGCCGACCCGCGCGCCGACGCGGCTCTCATGCTCTACACCGGCCATCCCGATCCTCGGGTACGGGGTGCGGTGGCGCGGGGGTTCGGCACGTGGTCGGAGTCGGCTGCCTTCTCCGATGATGTTCGTGAGGCGCTGCTGGTTCTGATGACGGACAAGGACACAGCGGTACGACGGGACGCCTGTCTCACGGTCGCCCAGGGCCGTGACCGCGATCCCGTCCTGGCCGATGCGATGGCCGCCCTGCTGGGTGACGCGGAGCGTCAGGTCCAGGTCGCCGCAGTGCACGGGCTGGCCCTGCACGACGACGAGCGGTGCGTGGAAGCGTCACGCGGTCTTGGGCGGCCGCGGCCCGGCGCCTTTCCCGAGGAGCACTACCTCGACGCTGTGTGGCGCTATGAAGGGCGCCACGGCGTGTGAGGTGCCCCGATCGGTCACGCCCGCCGAAGCGACAGGACACCATCACAAGGTGCGATGGCCGCCCCGCCGGCCGGCTCGGCTCCACTGGGCACCGCCAGTGCACGGCGGCCGGCCGGCGAGGACTGCGAGCGGGCGGCACCGTTCCTCACGCCAGTTCGGTCTGAGGTTCCGAGAGCTTCAGTTCCGGTTGTTGCGCGGGGGCATCGTCGGGATCCCACAGCTTGGTGGTCCGTACATAGGCGTAGATCACCGACGACATCGCCAGGACGAGAAGAGGGCCGAACGCCCAAGGGTGGGTGGCCATTTCCAACGGGATCCAGCGATACGACGCCAGCAGCCCGACGAAGACCGTCGTACCGTAGGCGACCAGCAGCAATCCCGGTCGGCTCCACCCGCGGTCGAACGAGCGCATCGCCGCCTCGATCGTGAGCGCGAACACCACACCGGCGAGAAGGTCGACGCCGTAGTGATAGCCGAACCCCAGCGTCGCGCTGAGTGTGGCGACGAGCCAGAAGGTCCCTACGGATCTCAGGAACCGTGAGCCCTTGCGGGAATGGATGAAGATCGCGGTGGCCCACGCGGTGTGCAGGCTCGGCATGCAGTTGCGGGGGGTGATCTCGTCGAACGGCACCGGGTGCGGGGTGGTGACCGGCGGCGGAATGTTCGGCCACAGGTTCGCCGCCGCCCAGTGCCCGCCGTCGGCGCCGTAGGCGAAGACCGGCCCGACCACCGGGAAGATCATGTAGATGCCCGGTCCCAGCAGGCCTATGGCCAGAAAGGTGCGCACCAGATGGTGGCCCGGGAAGCGCCGCTCGACCGCCACGTGACGTAGTTGATAGAGCGCGAAGACGGCTGCTGCCAGAGGGAGTTGGCCGTAGACCCAGTAGAGGACGTGGGGGCCGACGGGGTCGGTGGCCGCGACGATCCGGCCGGCCAGCCAGGAGGGGTTGCCCAGCGCGTGATCGGCCGTGGCCACGAACGGGTCGAGCACCGTCGGGTGGGTCGCCGCGGTGATGTGGAGCCAGGTGTCGCCGGTCTTGTGGCCGGCCATCAGCAGCAGGCCCAACCCGACGCCCTTGAGGAGCAGGACACGTTCCCGGCCGGTGCGGCGCGTGAGAGCGATGACCGCGTAGCCCAGAACCACCAGCAACGCGCCGTTGCCGAAGTTCATTTCGGCGTCGGCCGCCCACCGCACCAGGAAGAAGGCGACGTCGATGCCGATCGCGGTACCCATCGCGATGAAGCGTTGCCGCCAGGTGAGAACCACCATCATCAACGCCAGGCCGGCATACAGCAGAGGTCCTGAATCGGGGGCGAGGATCACCTCGCGTGCCTGGCTGGTGATCGGCCCCGGCACACCGTAGTGGCGCGCGGCAGCCTCCAGGGCGACGAGGAAACCGAGGGTCGCCACACTTGCGGTGACCCACAGGGTCATCCGGCCTCGGCGCCAAGCAGCGAACGCAGTGCCGCCTTTTATTCGTGAAAGTGCTCGCGTTATAGAAGAAATCAACTCTTTGGCCGCTTTGGTGTATTTGGTCGAATAGTCGCGTCTGTACCGAATCGAGAGAAGGGTAGGCGAATAGGGGTGATCTTTTGCGAGTCAATCACGTTGCCGAGCGAGTGCGCGTCATTTTTTCGGGCGACATATGGTGCGACTCTCGATCGATCTCCCGGTCCGCGGATCCGCGTGACTACCCCAGTTGGTCGCGGCGGCGGGTGAGGCAGGCGGTCTCGGCGGTATTGCCTGCCAGCTCGAGGGCTCTGTCGTAGGCCGCGCGCGCTTCGCCACTGCGGCCCAGCCGACGCAGCAGGTCGGCGCGGGTCGCGTGGTAGGCGTGATAGCCGGCCAACTCGTCGGCGAGGCGGTCGACAAGCGCCAGCGCCACCTGCGGGCCGTCGATCTCGGCGACGGCGACGGCCCGGTTGAGGGCGACGATCGGCGAGGGGTCGAGGCGGACGAGCTGGTCGTAGAGGGCGAGGACCTGCGACCAGTCGGTGTCGCGCACGTCGCGGGCGGAGGTGTGCACGGCGTTGATCGCCGCGCGGATCTGGTAGCGACCGGGGCGCTCACCGCCGGCCAGGCGCTCGCGTACGAGTCGATGCCCCTCGGCGATCAGCGCCGCGTCCCAGGCCCCGCGGTCCTGTTCGCCTAGGGCGACCAGTTCGCCGCTCGGCGAGATCCGGGCGGTTCGGCGGGCCTCGGTGAGCAGCATCAGCGCCAGCAGCCCGGCCACCTCACCGTCCTGCGGCATGAGGGCACGGATCAGGCGCGTCAGCCGGATCGCCTCGGCGGTCAGGTCGTGCCGTACGGGATCGGTGTCAGGGCCGGTCGCCAGGTAGCCCTCGTTGAAGACGAGGAAGAGGACGGCGAGTACGCCGGAGACGCGTCCTGGCAGGTCCTCGGCGGACGGCACCCGGTAGGGGATGCGAGCCCTTTTGATCTTGGCCTTCGCACGGGTGATCCGCTGCCCCATGGCACTCTCCTGCACCAGGAAGGCACGGGCGATCTCGCTCATGGTCAGTCCGCCGACCATGCGCAGCGTCAGCGCCAAGCGGGTCTCCATCGCGAGCGCCGGGTGGCAGCAGGTGAAGATCAGCCGGAGCCGGTCGTCGTCGATGGGCCCGAGAGGCTCGGGCGGGTCGTCGTACGACATCTGAGCCTCCTTCTGCTTGTCCTCGCGCTTGTTCTCGCGCCGGATCCGGTCGATGGCCTTGCGGTTGGCGGTCGTCGTCAGCCAGGCGCCGGGGTTGGGCGGTACACCGTCGGCCGGCCACCGCTCGACGGCGGTCGCGAACGCGTCGGCCGCCGCCTCCTCGGCGGTGTCGAGGTCGCCGAAGCGTCTGGCCAGGACGGCGATCACCCGCGCCCACTCCTCGTGGTGGGCCCGGGTGATCGCCTCCCGGACGTCGATCACGCTCACAGGAACGGCCGCACCTCGACCTTCCGGTTGCAGGCCTTCGAACCCTCGGTCGCGAGTTTGAGCGCCACGTCGAGGTCGGGAGCCTCGATGACCCAGAAGCCGGCGAGGTACTCCTTCGACTCCAGGTAGGGCCCGTCGGTGAACACCGCCTCCCCACCGCGGTTGTCGATCACCGTGGCCGTGTCGGGCGCTCCGAGGCCACCGGCGAAGACCCAGTGACCCTCGGCCTGGATCCGCTCGTTGAACACGTGGATCGCAGCCATCTCGTCCGGGTCGGCGAGGTCGGCCCTGTCATGGATCACGGAAAACAGGTACTGCATCGCGCATCGCCTCCTGTGCGCCGGGGACGCCCCTCACGGGCGACCGCTCACCCTTACTACGAACGCCGCCGCCCCGATCCGACACCACCCCGAATTCTTCGAGGACTTTTCCGGTACGCCGGCCGTGGGCGACCGGCACCGACGGTGTCCAGTCCGGATCCCCGAGGGCTTCGAGCGAGGAGATCCGGAAAACTGATCGCTCCGGCAGGCCCGCCCGCAGGCGAGCTCAGGGCCGGGTGGCGGTGTCCTGGGAGGTGAAGGCGCGCTCCAGCAGGGCGTACAGGGTGTCTCGCTCCTGCTCGTCGAGTCTGTTCAGGCCCGCTTGGGTGGTGTGCATCTTCCCGCGGATCACGTCGATGACCCGCTGCCCCTCCGCGGTCAGGACGACGTCCTTGACCCGGCGATCGGAGGGCCTCGGCTCGCGGCGTACCAGGTCGCGCTTCTCCAGCCGGTCGATGATCCCGGTCATGTTGGAGGCGTCGCAGGTGAGCGTGGTGGCCAGCGCGCTCATGGAGGCGGGCCCCCGGCGCAGCACGTTGAGCGTCTTGCCCTGGCTGGCGGTGAGGTTCTCGCTCGCAGCGGCGACCGTGAAGTCGCCGTAGTAGGCAGCCAGGGAGACCGAGAGCAGTTCCATGAGCTGGGCCGGGTCGCTGCGGGGAGTACCAGTCACGCTCGTCACCCTACGCCAGGAAACTTGACGATCTCAAATATTGATGGCTACGGTCTTGCTATTGCTTGAGTTCATCAAGCATCAACGTCCTCAAGCATCGACGTTCTCAAGTAGTTCCGACAGCTCTCAAGGTAGGAAACACTCTCCGTGTCTCACGAACAGCACACGGTCACCCGACGGCCCGCGGGCGACACCGCCGTCGTCCTGGTGCTCGGGCTTGCCGCCATGGTCGTCTCGATGATGCAGACCCTGGTCGTCCCGATCCTGGGGATCATCCAGAACGACCTCGACACCACGACGGCGAACGTGAGCTGGGTGACCACGGCCACGCTCCTGTCGGCCGCCGTCTTCACGCCCCTGCTCGGACGGTTCGGTGACCAGCACGGCAAGAAGCCGACCCTGGTGGGGGTACTGCTCGTGATGATCGCGGGCTCGGTGCTCGCCGCCACCACGACGTCGCTGACGTGGCTGATCGTGGGCAGGGTGATGCAGGGAGCGGCAACCGCGATCTTCCCGCTCGCCCTCTCCATCCTGCGCGAGGAGATCAGGCCTGAGAAGCTGCACGGCGCGATGGCCCTGGTCAGTGGAACACTCGCGTTCGGCAGCGGGCTCGCGCTGGTCGGTGCGGGGCTGCTGACCCGGGGCCTCGACCCCGACTACCACCGCGTCTTCTGGCTCGCCGTGGTGCTCGCGGTCGTCGCGCTGGCGGGCGTGGTGTTCGCGGTCCCCGCCTCCCGCACGAAAACGGGAGGGCGAACGGACTGGCTGGGCGCGGTGAACCTGGCGGTGCTGCTGGTGCTGCTGCTGGTGCCCATCTCGCAGGGGCACGCATGGGGATGGACGTCCGGCCGTACGCTCGGCGCCTTCGCCGGTGCGGTCGTGATGGCCGTCGCGTGGGTCGTCATCGAGCGCCGGGTCAAGGAACCGATGGTGGACATGAAGATGTTCGCCCACCGTCCCGTTCTCTTCACCAACCTGGCCGGGCTGCTGCTGGGCTTCGCGATGTTCGCCCAGTTCATCGGCGTCTCCTACCTGGTCCAGATGCCCGAGGACATCGCCGGTTACGGCTTCGGTGCCTCCGTGCTCCGAGCCTCCGTCGTGTACCTGCTGCCGACCACCCTCGTCTCGCTCGTGGGCGCCCAGCTCGGCGGTGTTCTGGTCCGCCGGCTCGGCGCGCGCGGCACGCTGGCCGCCGGTGCCTGCTTCGGCGTGCTCGGCTTCACCTGGCTCAGTGCCGCGCACGACACCCCTGCCTCCGTGATCGGCGCGGGCATGGTCATCGGTCTGGCGATCAGCTTCGGCTACGCCTCCATGCCCGCGCTCATCGTCGCCAGCGTCCCGGCCCACCAGACCGGCATCGCCAACGGCATCAACTCCATCTCCCGCTCGGTCGGAAGCGCCATCGCGAGTGCGGTGATCACCTCGCTGCTGGCGTCCAAGACCATTCCGCTGCCGCAGGGGATGCCGGCCCTGCCGCAGGAAGGCCAGTTCACGTTGAGCTTCGTGATCGCGGGAGTGGCGTTCCTGCTGGTTGTGGTCGTCGCCCTGTTCGGTATCAAGGCGGTGCACGCACCTCGTACGACAGCGCCGAGGAAGGTCACGGACTCCGGAACGACGCCGCTCGCCGATGCGGAAGCCGACCCCGAGCTCGTCTGATCACCGCCCTCCGGCATGCCCGCCCCTTCTCCGAAAGGCAGTTCATGACGACCTACGGCCATCCCGGTCACGACCGCTCCCCCGCCGCGGTCGACCACCCCACGGCGGTCGCGGCGGAGACCGCCCGCTTCGTCGCCACGGTCAAGAACGCCGACCTGGCCACACCCGTGCCCACCTGTCCCGGCTGGACGCTGGCCGACCTGGTCAAGCACACCGGCAGCGTCCAGCGCTGGTTCTCGGCGCTCATGCGGGCGCGCATCCAGGAACCCCCACGCACGCGTGAGGTGGACCTGCGGCTCCCGGAGCGGGAGGACGGGTACGCCGGGTGGCTGGACGAGAGTGCGACGGTCGCCGCGGACACGTTCGCAGCCACCGACCTGAGCCTGCCGATGTGGGCGTGGGGCGTCGACCAGCACACGCGCTTCTGGGCACGCCGGATGCTCTTCGAGACCCTGCTGCACCGGGCCGACGCCGAACTCGCACTCGGTCTCCGACCCGCGATCGACCGAACGGTCGCGGTCGACGGGATCGATGAGTTCCTGGTCAATCTCCCCCTCGCCACGTTCTTCGCCCCCAAGGTGGCCAACCTGCGCGGGCCCGACAGGACCATCGGCTTCCGCGCGACCGACGGGGACGACGGTTGGCTCGTACGCCTGCGGCCGGACGGCTTCGGGCTCGACGGGACCCGCCCCGCCACGGACACGGTTGTCCCTGCCGGCACCGCTGACGCGATCGTCCGGGGAACCGCCGCCGACCTGCTCTTGCTCGTCTACGGCCGCCTGCCCCACGCCGCTGAGGTCTTCACGGTCGAAGGCGACGAGCAACTGCTGGCCCACTGGTTCGCCAACTCCGCATTCTGAAACGGGGTGTTCGTCCGTCGAAGGTCGGCGACGGCGAGCGCATCCTCGTCAGCACCAGTACCCGTGCCCGTGCCCGTATGACCATGCAGGGAAGGCACCCGCGCGCGTGCCACTCGGGGACCTCCCGCGTCCGCGCCCGCCGTCCGGGGTGCCTGCGGACAGGTATGCTGCCCGCTCGCTGAGATCCGCTCCGAGGGCAGCGGTGAGGGGGAGCGTTGATACGCAGAGCAGTGGGCCTGGGGCGCAGGAGCCTGGTGGTGGTGACCGTGCTGGCCATTGCCGTCGCGGCAGACGGGTGCGGTGGGGGCTCCGAGCGAGGCGGCTCCCCCACCGCGGGCTCCGCCGGCGCGACCAACTCCGGTGACAAGGAATCTTCGCCGAAGGCCCCTGCGGGTTCCCTCACTTGGGAGTTCGCGCACATCGCGGATTTCAGCGGACGGTTCACGGACGTCGCCGCACTCGCGGATGACGACATCTGGGCGGTCGGGACCGCGGACGACGGCCGGTCCAACGCCCACCTGCTCCACTACGACGGTACGCGGTGGAAGCGGGAGCCGCTGCCCGAAGCGCTCGGCACCAGCGATTATCCGCCCGTTCTCCATGAGGTCGGCACGGAAACCCTCTGGCTGCAGCCACAGCCGCAGGCCTATGAAGAGAGCGGCTCGCATTCATGGGCGCAGTGGGACGGCGCCCGTTGGTCAGCGGTGCCGAACCCTCCGCCGGGCAATGTCGGGGACTTCGAGGCGAAACGCCCGGACGACGTCTGGGCCCTCACCGACGAGCTCACGGCCCAGCACTGGGACGGCACCCGATGGACCACGACCCGGTTGCCGTACGGCGCCTCGGACCTCGCGGTGGTGGGACGGGACGATGTCTGGGCCGTCGGCAGTCGCTCGACCGGGCCGGGCACCGAACTGGGCTACGGCGAGCGGTACAGCCAACCCGCCTCGATGCACTGGGACGGCACGTCCTGGAAGTCGGTCGAGACTCCGCAGGTCCGCTTCGAGAAGCCGATCCCACCGGAGCCCAGTGCCGGACTCCGGCAGGTCTTCGCACTCGACAGCGGTGAGGTGCGCGCGTACGGCAACAACTCCTTCAACCACGGCGAGATCGAGAACGAACCCGCGGACGAGTTCATCCGGCTGCGCTGGGACGGCTCGCAGTGGGTCGAGCAGGACCCCGCGCCCGGCGGGTGCGCTCTACGGACCCCGGTGGGCCAGGACGACAAGGGCCTGTTCCTCGACGGCAACTGGTACCTGACCGACGACGGCACGTGCGTGAAGATCAAGCGCCATCGCCTGCCCCTGTCCACCGGCGCCCGCAAGGATTCGAACCAGTCGCTGTGGCTGGAGGACATCCACCGGGTACCCGGCACCGACGCGTGGCTGGGCGCCGGACACATCCAGGTCAACCAGAGCGGTGACCCCTTCGACGCCCCCGTCGTCGTACGCCTGAGGAGCGGCGGCTGACGGCGGCCGCCCCAACGCGGAGACGGCCCGGTTCTGGAATTGCCTCCGCGTGGGCACGGTTCGGCGAATCCCCGGAAGGCTCCGGTGCCGCCTCGGCGTTCAGCCGTTCTGTCGCGGCAGGCGCACCACCTGGACGAAGAAGTCGTCGATCTGGCGGACGGCGGCGATGAACTGGTCCAGGTCGACCGGCTTGGTGACGTAGGCGTTGGCATGGAGTTTGTAGCTGCGCAGGATGTCCTCCTCCGCGGCGGAGGTGGTGAGCACCACGACCGGGATGTGCGATAGAGCCGGGTCCGACTTGATCTGCTCCAGGACCTGTCGTCCGTCGTACTTGGGCAGGTTGAGGTCGAGGAGGATCAGATCGGGTTGCGGCGCGCCGGTGTGGGCACCGCGCCGATAGAGGAAGTCGAGCGCCTCCTCGCCGTCCCGCACCACGTGCAGCGTGTTGCCGATCTTGTTGTCCTCGAAGGCTTCCCGGGTCATCAGCTCGTCGCCCGGGTCGTCCTCGACGAGGAGGACGTCGATGGGGGTGCCGCCAGGGGTTGTCATGTAAGGGCCTTGTCTTGGGTGCGGGCGTGAGTTCCTGCCGCCGCGTCGGCGGACGGGAGGGTGAAGCAGAAGCGCGTGCCGTCGGTGTAGGTCGTGTCGATCCAGATGCGGCCGCCGTGGTATTCGACGATCTTCTTGCACAGCGCGAGGCCGATACCGGTTCCGCCGTAGGCGTCGCGGCTGTGCAGCCGCTGGAAGATGACGAAGACCTTGTCCTCGAACTCGCGGGGGATGCCGATGCCGTTGTCGGTGACGCACAGGCGCCAGGCGTCAGGGTCCTCCGGATCCTGTTCGCACGTGATCCGGATGTGTGGCGTGCGCTCGGGGTGACGGAACTTGACGGCGTTGCCGACCAGGTTCTGCCAGAGCATCGTCACCAGCGTCGGGTCCCCGACGATCGGGGGCAGTTCGTCCGGTCGCTCGATGAGCGCGCCGCTGTCGGTGACAGAGCTGTCCAGGTTGGCCAGCGCCTTGCTGAGCGCCTGATCCAGATCGACGGGGAGGCGGGAGTCGTTGACGCGGCCCACGCGGGAGAAGGTGAGCAGGTCGTTGATGAGGATCTGCATGCGCTTGGCGCCGTCGACGGCGAAGTCGATGTACTGCCGGGCGCGGTCGTCCAACTGGTCGCTGTAACGCTTCTCCAGAAGCTGGCAGAACGAGGCCACCTTGCGCAGCGGTTCCTGCAGATCGTGGGAGGCGACGTAGGCGAACTGTTCCAGTTCGGCGTTGGAGCGGCGCAGCTCGACGGCCTGCGCGTCCAGGTCGGCGGTCTGCCGGGTCAGGACCTCCTGCTGCGCGCGGGAGGAAGCCAGTTCGGCGACGATCCGCTGCCGCATGTTCTCGACGTCCTCCGCCACCGCGGTGAGGTCCACCGGCCCTCCGCCGGTGATGACATGGTCGAAGTCGCCCTGTGCCACCCTGCGGGTGGCGGTCCGCAGGTCGTCCAGCGGACGTGTCACCAGCACACGTACCAGAACCGTCAGCACCACGCCGGTCAGCAGGAACACCACGACCATGGCGATGAGCACGGCGTCGCGGACCTTCCGCGAGTACGCCAGCTGGTCCTGACCGTCCTCGACCGCCGCCGCCAGCCCGGCCCTCTGCTCGGCCGACGCTCTGCGGATGCGGTCGAAGCTCTCCTTGCCGCGTTCGGCGGTCGCCCGGTCGATCGTGCGTGGCTTGCCCGGCGTGACGCGGTCGACGAGGGGGTCGGCGTAGGTGCGCCGCCACTCGGCCGCCAGCTTCTCGACCTTCTCCAGGTCGTCGAGGAGGCCGTGACGGTCGCCGATGAGATCGCGCATCCGGGCGGCGGCACGCGTCTCGTCCTTCTTGCCCTGATCGTAGGGGTCCAGGAACTGGCGGTCGGCCGCGATGGCGTAGCCGCGGATTCCCGTCTCCTGGTTCACCAGGGATGCCTGCAGCCGGTACGCCTCCGTCTGCGCGGGTTCGACGTCTCGGAGCAGATGGTCCGTGACGGAGGCCGTCCGCTGGAGCAGCACGGCGCCGATCACGGCGCCCACGACCACGAGCAGCGCCATGAAGGCCAGCACCAGCCGGATCCAGCCCTGCACTGTCAGCCGGCTTCCGGCCCACCGCTCGCCGGTCATGTTCCGTATCCCGTCCTCGGAGTCACTGTTCTCACGTTCGCTGTTCACAGCCATCAGCCCCAGCGCAGGTAGAGCACGGCGACGTCGTCGGCCAGGCCGCCCTGCCCCTCGGCCAGTGCCTCGGCCCGATTGATCAACCCGTCGACGAAGGCGGCCGGCCGCAGATCGGCCAGTTCGCGCGCCACCGCCAACAGCCCCTCCTCGCCCAGCCGCTCGGTGCCGCGTCCGACGCGGCCCTCGAACAGTCCGTCGGTGAACAGGACCATCGCCGTGCCCTCTGGGACGTCCAGGTCCTCCACGGGCCAGCGGGCGCCGCCGGGAAGGATTCCCAGCGCCGGCCCGCCTGTCACCTCCACCCACTCGACCCCGGAGGTCCCGCACAGCAGCACGCCGTGATGGCCTGCCCGCACCATCCGGACACGCCGTTGACCGGGGCTGACGGTGAGGATGACCAGGGTGGCGAAGACGCCCACCGTGGCCCGCTCGGCCATCAGGATCTCCTCGAGCCGGCCCACTTGGTCGGCGCCGGTGACACCGCTGAGCACCAGGGTGCGCCAGGCTATGCGCAGCGCGACCCCCAGGGCGGCCTCGTCCGGACCGTGTCCGGAGACGTCTCCGATCATGGCGTGGAGGGTGCCGTCGGCGCTCTGCACGATGTCGTAGAAGTCTCCGCCCAGCAGCGCGTGCGCGCGGCCGGGCCGGTAGCGGGTCACGACCTCCACACCGTTTCCCCGCAGCAGCGGGCGGGGCAGCAGCCCCCGTTCCAGGCGGGCGTTCTCCCGCGCCTGCATCTGACTCGCCTGCAACGCGACCGCGTCCTGCTCGGCCTGCTTGCGCTGGATCGCGTAGCGGACCGCCCGGCCGAACAGCTCCGGCTCGACCCGGCCCTTGACCAGATAGTCCTGCGCACCGGCCGCCACGGCCGCCAGACCGGTCCCCTCCTCGGCGAGTCCCGTCAGCACCACGACGGCCACGTGTTCGGCACGCTCCCGCACCCGCGACACCGCCTCCAACCCCTGCGCGTCCGGGAGATGCAGGTCCAGCAGTACGCAGTCCGGGGCCTCGGACGCGAGCACGTCGCACGCCTCGGCCATGGAGCGCACCCAGCGCAGGCGCATGCCGAGCGCGCTGTCGGCGACCATCTCCTCCACGAGCAGCGCGTCGCCCGGATCGTCCTCGACCAGCAGGACCGACGGCTCCTCCGTCCCCCAGGCCGCCGTACGGTCCAGTTCAGGCGAAGCCACGCCGGCAGCCCCAGGCTGCGACGTCATCATTGAATGAACCCCCCACCCGCCACCATTCCGCCGCTGCCTGACGGATAACTCCGCGAGCATACTCACGCTTCCCTCGGAGCACGGCGTCAGGAATGCCCCTGAGGGGCCGCCGGCCCCAGCCGGAAGCAGACGCCGGTGGCGTCCTGATGACGAACGATGACCTACGTGGTTCCCCCTGGGTGCGTGGCTCCCGCTGCGGTGAGGAGATCGGCGGTTTCGGGGTGGGGGCCGTTCTTCGCCCAGTCCAAGGGAGACCAGCCCGTTCCGTGATCTTCGCGAAGGTTCGGGTCCGCGCCGTGCGCCAACAGTTCGCGCACGGTTTCGGTGTGCCCCCAGCATGCGGCTGCGCACAGGGGTGTGCCCTCCGAACCGAGGCCTCTGCTCTCGGTGTTGGGTGAGATCCCGGCCGCCAGGAGCAGGCGGGCGATCTCCGCTTCTCCGTTCACGGACGCCATGTAGAGAGGGGTGGTGCCCTCACTGTCTCCCCGCTCGGGGTCGGCTCCAGCCCGCAGAACCGCCTTCACACGAGCGGCGTCACCTTCCAGAATCGCTTCGACGAGATGACGGGAGAGCCCCTTCCGCTTGCGCTGGTTCATGGGTGGCGAGGTTAGCGACCGGTACGAGGCGCAGCCATCCGTTTCCACTCGCCGGTGTTGCGGGAGTCGGTGGGGTCAGGGCTTCGCGGAAGAGGCGACACCCGCGAGGTTCTGGGCCGCCGGGCCCAGACCCGGTCGTACGTCGAGGCGTCCCGGTTCGCGGGCCGGTCAGTCTCCGAAGCGCAGGCTGAAGTCCCGCAGGGTCAGGCTGACCAGTGGCGGGCGGCGTGTGAGGGGGCTCAGTGGGCTGTGTGCCGGTGCCGTCCAGCGGGCCCGCGCGAACCTCAGGGCGGTCTTGCTGCTGACTTGGCTCGTCTTGAGCCGGCCGTCCAGGGTCTGCGCCACTTTGTACGAGACCGGCCAGCGGCCGGGCAGCCGCCAGGTCGGGCTGAAGCGGCTCGCGGCCAGGGCGCCCTCCCCCGTGCTGGCGGCCGCCTCGAGGACGTCGGCCCGGTCGAGTTCGAAGACGGCTCTTTCCTTCGGGATGCCCCATAAAGCACGCCCTCCGGCCAAGGAGGCTTCGTTGTCGACCCAGATGTCGGTGATGCAAGCGCGGGGCCGCCTCCCGTCGCGTACCAGCACCGCGCGGAGAAGTTCGTTGTAGTGCAGGACGCTCTCGTCCTCGTAGACGACCCAGGCCGCGCCGACCACGCCCCGGCCGAAGGCCGTGACGGGCACGGTGCCGGGGACGACCTGGGGCAGCTCACTGCGCGGCTCGAGCCACAGGGACAGATACATCTGCCCGGCGAGGTGCCAGGGCTGTTCGGGGTAGGGCGTCATCGCGCGTCCTTTCCGGTGGAGGGCGGCAGGCGCAGGGCCCCGGGAGCGGTGTCCGGGACCACGGGCCGACGCGGCGGTACGGGTTCGACCGGGCGGTAGCGCTCTCCGGGCTCGGGGCGGGGGTCGGGTTCGTCCTTGTTGGGCCACAGGGCCGTTGCGCGCTCCGCGAGGGCGGTGATCGTGAGGGAGGGGTTGACTCCCAGGTTCGCCGACACGGTGGAGCCGTCGATGACGTGCAGTCCGGGGTATCCGTGCAGCCGGTGATACGGGTCGACCACGCCGGTGGTGGCGTCGTCGCCGACGGTGCAGCCGCCGATGAGGTGGCCGGTGGTGGGTATGTCCAAGAGGTCTCCCCAGGTGCCGCAGGGCTGGCCTCCGATGTGGGCTGCCGCGACGCGGGCGGCCCGGTGCCCGGCCGGTATCCAGGTCGGGTTAGGGGCACCCTCGCCGGGGCGGCTGGTGAGGCGGCGCCGACCGGTTCTGGTGCGTCGCAGGAAGGTCGTCACCGAGTTGTCGGCGGTCTGCATGACGAGCAGGACGACCGATTGCCGGGACCAGCGACGCGGATCGTGCAGAGCGGGCAGGTGGCGTGCGTTGCGTGCCATGGCGGCGAGTCCCGTCAGCAGGCGGGACCGCCCCGGGACGGGGTCGGTGAGCAGCGCGCCGAGCAGTGCGAGCAGGTTGCTGCCGGGTCCGTAGCGGACGGGTTCCATGTGGGTGGTCGCGTCGAGGTGGACGGAGGAGGTGATGGCGACCCCGTGGGTGTAGTCCGCGTCGCGGTCCTTGGAGCGGACGCCGAGGATCGCCTCGGAGTTGGTGCGGGTCAGCCACCCGAGACGGGGTGAGACATCGGGGAGGGAGCCGTCGGCGCGCAGTGCGTGGAGCAGCCGTTGCGTGCCCAGGGCGCCCGCCGCCAGAACGACGTGCCGTGCGGTCAGTGTCCGCCGGCGGCGGCCCGCGACGGCGCCGGTGCGCGCCGAGGTGACGGCCCAGCCCTGGCCGTGTCGGGCGATGTGGGTGACGGTGCGCCGCTCCAGCACCGTTGCCCCGGCCCGCTCGGCGAGGCCGAGGTAGTTCTTGGGCAGCGTGTTCTTGGCGTTGTGCCGGCAACCGGTCATGCAGGCACCGCAGTTGAGGCAGGCATGGCGGGTGGGCCCGGCGCCGCCGAAGTAGGGGTCGGGGACGGGTTCGCCGGGTCGGGCGCCGGGCGGGCCGAAGTGGACACCGACCGGGGTGGGGCGGAAGGTGTCTTCGCAGCCCAGTTCGCGAGCGGTGTCCTTGAGCAGGCGGTCGGCCGCGGTGAACACGGGGTTGGGTGTGACGCCGAGCATCCGGCGCGCCTGCGCGTAGTAGGGGGCGAGTTCACGGCGCCAGTCGGTGATGGCGGCCCAGGCCGATCCCTCGTAGAAGGCGGCGGACGGCTCGTAGAGGGTGTTGGCGTAGCCGAGGGAACCGCCGCCGACGCCGGCGCCGCTCAGGACGAGCACGTCACCGAGCAGGGACATGCGCAGGATTCCGGTGCAGCCCAGGCGGGGTGCGAAGAGGTAGTCCCGGACGTGCCAGGACGTTCGTGGGAAGTCGGTGTCGGCGAAGCGCCGTCCCGCTTCCAGCACCGCCACGTCGTATCCCTTCTCGGTCAGTCGCAGGGCGGTGACGCTTCCGCCGAAGCCCGAACCGATGACGAGGACGTCGTGGTCGAAGGCGGTCACCGGTCGCCCCGTGCGGCGAAGCCGGCGAGCAAGGGGGTGACGAGGCGTTCGAGGTTGTCACGGCGGGTCTGGGGATGGCGGGCCGTGAGCGGGACGGGGCCGTCCAGTCCTGGGGTGTGGGTGACGAGGGCGAGGTGCGGGAGCATGACGAGCAGCAGGGAGAGCAGGGCGTCCAGGTCGGCGTCCTTGCGCAGGTCACCTCCCTTGACAGCGCGCTCCAACAGGGGGCGCAGGCCGCTCAGATAGATCTCGTTCACTGGAACCCGTACCGCGTCGCGGACGGCCTGGTCCATCTCCATGTTGGTGGCGGCGGTGACCCCGCGTTCCAGGGGGTGCGTGGCGAAATAGTCGAGCCAGGCTTCCAGCGCGTCGAGGAGATGGAGAGGGAACGCCCTGGTGCCGTCATAGCCGTCGAGCCAGGGCTTCATGTGGGCGTAGATGCGCAGCGATGTCTGTTCCGCGACGTAGGTGAACAGGTCGAGCTTGCCGGAGAAGTACTGGAACAAGGAGCCCTTGGCCACGCCGGCCTCTCGGGCGATGACGTTGAGGCTGCCCGTGGAGTAGCCGTGGGTGCCGAATTCGTCCATGGCGGCGACCAGGACGCTCTCCCGCCGGGCCGGGGAGAGCCGGGTCCAGGTAGGTGTGGGCATGGGGCGCTCCTGTGGGTGACCGGGCGGTCATGTGACCGCCCGGTCATCGTGGGACGCCCGTCATGAAGTGTCAACGCGTCTGACAGGAAAGCATGTTGAGATTTTTCGCAGAGCCGAGAAGCCTGCCCCGCCCCATTGACACCGCGTGGCGCGAGCTCCAGCCTGTGACCACTCGGTCACATGACCGAGTGGTCACAAGGGGCGTGGACATGCGCAAGGTGTGTGTGATCGGGGCGGGCTCATCCGGAATCGCCGCCTGCCAGGTGCTCGCGGAGCGCGGCATCCCGTACGACTGCTACGAACTGGGCTCCGAGGTCGGCGGCAACTGGAGGTACCTGAACGACAACGGCCTGTCGTCCGCCTACCGCTCCCTGCACATCAACACCTCGCGCCAGGTCATGGAGTACGCCTCCTACCCGATGCCGCCGAGCAGTCCCGACTATCCCGGTCACGCGCACATCGCCCGCTACTTCGACGCCTTCGTGGACCATTTCCGGCTGCGCCCGTCCATCGCCTTCCGTACGGAGGTGGTCGATGTATCACCGGCCACCTCCGGCCGGTGGACCGTGACCCACCGCCACCGCGACACGAATCGGCAGGCGGAAACCACCTACGACGCCGTCCTTGTCGCCAACGGACATCACTGGAAGCCCCGCTGGCCGCAGCCGGCCCTGCCGGGAGCCACCGACTTCGCCGGCACGCAGACCCACGCACACGACTACCGGACACCCGAGCCCTACACCGGCCGGCGCGTCATGGTGCTCGGTATCGGCAACTCCGCCTGCGACATCGCCGTGGAGACCTCACGCGTCGCGCAGCGGACGATCCTCGCGACGCGCCGCGGTGCGCACATCCTTCCCAAGTACCTGTTCGGCACACCGACCGACCACCTCACCAACTCGTGGCTGGCCAAGACCCCGCTGGCCCTTCAGGACCGCGGCCTGCGACTGCTGTTGCGCCTGAGCCGAGGCCGACTGACGGACTACGGACTGCCCGCGCCGGCCCACCGCGTTCTGGCCGCACACCCGACCATCTCCGACGACCTCCTGTCACGGCTCGGACACGGAGACATCGTGGTCAGGCCCGCCCCGCAACGCCTTGAGGCGAAGCGGGTGCTCTTCGAGGACGGCAGCGCGGAGGACATCGACACGATCATCTACAGCACGGGATACGACATCTCCTTCCCGTTCCTCACAACCGAGCTGATCGACCCCTCCGACAACAACCTGGGTCTCTTCCACCGTGTCGTCGCACCCGGACACCCGGGTCTGTACTTCATCGGCCTCATCCAGCCGCTCGGCGCGATCATGCCGCTGGCGGAGGCGCAGGCGCACTGGGTCGCCGACCTGCTCCAGGACAGGTGCGCCCTGCCCGCGCGACAGGACATGATCGCCGAGGTCGACGCCTACCGTGCCCGCCTGAAGCGGCGCTACGTCGCCTCGACCCGGCACACCATCCAGGTGGACGCACGGGCCTACCTGCGAGAACTGGCCAAGGAGCGCCGTCGCGGCGCCGCGCGCGCCCGCAGGCGACCGCCCCACTGACCTCCGCGCGCACCGCGGTCGGCCGACGGGCAGCGAACGTCGCCCGGTGCGAAGATGCGCCGTCACAGGTTCGGAGGGACCGTTGAGAGATGACACATTCCCTCGTACCCCCAGGTGAGACCCCGCCCGCCGAAGGCTGCATCGCCGAAGCGCATCAGGAGCGGCCGGACGGCGGAATCTGGGAACACCCCTATTTCTGGCTCTCCCTCATCGTCATCGGCTCGGTGGTCGTCGCGGGCTTCTTCGTGGCCCGGATCGGCGGACTCTGAGCGGCACACCTGTCGCCGAGCGGCCCCCGCACGGCCCGAGTGCCGCGCGAGGACCTGCCATCGGCCCTCCTAGAGTCTCCGAAGGCCGCTGAGCACCTTTTCGAGCAGCGTCACGTGGGGCCTTCCCCCATGGGCGTCGTCCCCTTGAGGCTGTTGCACCGTTACGAGGCCCGCCTCCGCGAGATCCGCAACGAGGATTCGGGCGACTCCCAGCGGAATGGCGAGGTGCGCGGAGATCTCCGCGACCGACTTGACCTCTTGGCAGAGAACGCAGATCCGATAGGCCTCCGGCGTCTGAGCACGAGGCTCCCAGAGGTCTGTTCTGGTGCTGACCAGCGCCTCGATGGCGAGGTGGTGGCTCGGGCGGGTGCGGCCTCCGGTCATGGCGTAGGGGCGGACGAGGGCGGAGGGCTTGGCTCGGCCGCCCGGTGCCGCGTGGAGTCGAGGATCCTGAGCCGTGGACGGCGGCGGACGGTATGCCCTGTACGGATCGCCACCGGGGGGCGTCGTCACGGTTACTGCTCCATTCGGCTGGCGCACCCGAGGACGTCGGGTACCGGAAACGGCCCACTACCGGTGCCGGCAGAAGGTGCGCGTTCATGAACCACACGGTCCGAGCCTGCGCAGCGTGCGGGCGTGCGACGTGCGCTGCGTGGCACAGGACACGGCCCCGAAGCGGGACCCTCGTCGTAATCGATTACGAATCGATTCACAAGAAGGACACTAGCCGCCGCGGCGTCCTCACGGCGGATCTTGGCGTACTTCGTACCCCAGTTCGGAAATCGGCATATGCCGCCACCCCGTTCTGCCCGTGCGAGCGACAGAGTCACCCGGCTCGCGCCCACGACGCCGGGCACAACAACCCCTCGAAGCAAGGCGAGTTGGTCATCGACACCCGCCTCACTCACCGGCCGCGGTCGGCCCACTGCTCCTACGGGACCGCCCCGGGCTCCGTCGCCCAGCCGTTGTCTGCGGGAGGACGCGACAGGCCTCGACGACTCCCCCGGTCACCGATGGGTATCCGGCCCGCCGGCCGCATCGATACCGTAATCGCGTGGATCAGGACCAACGGCTCCTTCACAGCTCGTCGTTCGGCGCGGCGGCCGCCGCTTACGCCGAGCACCGCCCGGACTACGCGCAGAACAGGGTGCGTTGGGCGCTCGAGCAGCAGGGTCGTCAGCAGAAAGGGACCGATGTAGTTGGTGACGGTCTGCAGATCCAGGCCGTCGGCCCGAGGAGCACGACCGCAACAGCCGGATCAACGCCGCGCTGCTGCGCGCGGCTGTCACCCGGGACGGGCCCGGCTCCCCCGCGGCGGACCTGGCCGACATCCTGCTGCGCACCAGCGACGAGTTCGCGCGACTGTGGGAGCGCCACGAGGTGGGCCTGCGGTGGAGCGAAACCAAGCGATTCGTCCATCCCCAGGTCGGACAGCTGGACCTCTACTGCCGACTCCTGCTCGAGCCGGACCAGGGGCAGTCGCTGCTCATATTCACCGCCACCCCGGGCACGGAAAGCCACGAGAAACTCGACCTGCTCCCTGTGCTGGGCACGGACCGTTTCACGGCCGACACCGAGTGACTGCGGCGTCAGTCGTGGTTCCCCGATCGACCTGGTGCTGACGGCGGCAGGCTCTCAGTCAGTCGGTCGACGCCGAAGCCGCTGATCAGTAGGCGTTCCTTGCGGCTGCCGGTGAGGAGTTGGCTCCAGTCGACGAAACCGCCGTCGGCGACTTCCACGAAGTGGTCCTCAACCCCGGCACAGATCTTGAAGCAAACGCCCGTGTAGTAGCCGCTTCCGCTTGTCCGGTCCGGGTCCTCGAGCACGGCGATGCCGGGAAGCGCGCCGAGATCATCACACAGTCGTCCGATGACCGGGCGACTCGCATCGTCCAGGCAGGTGAGCCCGATCCGTGCGCGCTGCACTCCGGCAGCGGCAAGCGCCCGGGCGGCGAACCGTAGATGTTCGGTCAGCTGCTGGTACTCGAAGGATCGGTTGCCGGTGTCCCGACCGGCGGTCACCAGGCCGAATATCTGAAAGTGGGCGAGCATCCCGGGGGTTTTGAAGTGCTGTGCGCGGACGACTCGCTGACTTGCCGCCAGTCGGACCGGCGTACTTGAACGAGCATCTGCGGCCAGAGCCTGGGAACGGCGCAAGGACGCCTCCAAGGCCAAGGCGTTCGTCGGGTCGGCGGCAACCTCGCTGCCGCGAACCGTTGCGATCACCTTGCGCGGATCGACGGTCGCGACGGCTGAATGAGCCGCCAGCGGCAGCACCGGGGCCGGCACGAGCATCTCGAAGTCGTCGGGCAACGCGGACAACAAGGCGTCTTCGGTGCGGCGCAGTGCGGCGAAGCTGATCGGTGCAGGCGCCACGAACCGATCGCTGCGGTACCGCCGCATCACCTCCGCCGGTGAGAGCTGGTCTGCTCGGCGCCGGAACACCTCGAGCAGCAGCGTTGTCAGATCGCCACCAGACATACCCTCGGTCAGCAGATCCAACAGCTCCGTGCCGCGAGGCCGTCTCAGGATTCGTCGTAATGCCGGGTTGGCCTGGATTTCCCCATCGGGATCGGGATCATCACGCCTCATGAATAGGCAGTATCGCCGGACCGGTTCCGCTGGACGAGGGATTATCTGGCGTGCGGACGGGCCCCGCCGCCGGTCGGTGATGTGGCGCGGGCACGGTCAGTCCGTGGCGATCAGTAGGCGCCCCCCGCCGTCTCGCCACCCGATGCTCAGCGCGCCGTCGGCGATGTCGAAAATGTCGAGCTTCCCGAAGTAGCCGGAGTCGCTCCGCGCGGTCATGACCGGCAGCCGCAGGGTGTGGAGCAGGCGGCCGGTTCCCGCATCGAGAATGAGCAGCTCGGCATGGATCCGGCGCCCCGTGTCCGCGTCGGTGAGGAAGGGCTGGCGTACGACGTACACGCGGCCGTCGGTGATCTCGGGGAACCCGTACTCCTGTCCTGCCGGCGCCCGCACCTGCCAGGAGGGGTGACCATCTCGGGCGTCGTAGGCGCGCAGGAGCGTGTCGTGCTCCTCCGAACGCTCTTTCGGGTCGGTGCCGGACAGGACGGTGCCGCTGCCCGCGGCGACCACGTCCCACCCGTCCAGAGGGAGAGTGCCGCGTGGAGAGATCCCTTGACGGTTCATGTCGAGCAACCGGATGGTCCGTTGGTGGCCCAGGTCCGGAGCGACGACGGTGTGCGCGTCGCCCCAGGCCGTTTGCTTGGGGTCCACGGTGCGCCGGCGCCACAGGACCTTGCCCGTGCGGTCGTCGACACCGAGCAGAACGTCGTACTCGTCCCGGTCGACACTCGTCACGTTGCACATCACGTGGACGGCGCTCAGATGGTCCGGCATGGCGTGCACGGAGAAGACGAGTACATCGGCACAGGACTCAGGCATCTTCACCGTCCACAGGCTCCGACCGTCACGCTCGTCGAAGGCACGCACGGCGCCGGGCGCCCCGGTGACGACCTGGCCGCGGACGAGGTCCACGGACCGATAGCCGTGTTCCCGGATCTCTGCGCGCCACAGCAGCTTGCCCGTACGCAGATCGATGCCGACGAGCCTTCCGTCAGCGTGGCCGATCACCGCGGTGCGTTCCGACGCCTTGAAATCCATCACGACGTCCTTCGGCTCCCGGCGCTCATAGCGCCAGTACTCCTTGCCGGTCCGCAGGTTCAGCGCCGTCACGCCGAAAGCCGTCCACCGCAGGGACAGTCCGTGCGCCAAGGCTCGCTCGTCCGCGGTCCGGCGTACGACGCGTTCAGGCGCGATCGGGGCGCCCGCGGCGAACGCGGCGGGAAAGGAGCCACGGGCTCCGGTGAACACGTCCCCCGACGGGTTCCGGCTGGGGCTCACCAGCAGACCGATCACGAGGAGGGCCAGCACGATCAACACACCCCACGCCTGGCCGCGGGCCCTCTGTACGTCCGCACGGCTCGGAACAGGCCTGCCCGGTCCCCTTGGCAGCCCCACCCCTGGCTCTCCCAGCAGATTCATCCGTTGCACCATGACTGCCCCCCACAGGCCCTGCCTCCCGTCACGGCGACAAGGCGGCTCAGGGATCTTCACCCTCGTACAAGGAGCCAGGCAAGTAGGGCCGCCGTCGAAACGCGTCGATCGGCCCGCTTCGGGTGGGCATGGCGCCATGGAGCATTCACGATGCGGAGGCGGATCGCCTGGGAAATGCTTGCTGAGGGTGTCCCGCATCTCCTGTGCGGCTATGCCTGAGGAGCACCGTCGCCCTGCGCCGCATCCGGGTCGGCGCCGGACTCCAGGAGTCCGTGAACGATGAGTTCTGCTGTGGTCTCCGGTCTCTATCCACACACCCGAAATCCACACACCCGAACAACCGCACTCGAGGAGAACGTCATGACCGCTACCTACACCTTCGACGTCTTTTCCAGCCTCGACGGCTTCGGCGCCGCCGGCGGCAACTGGACCGGCTATTGGGGCAAGCAAGGCCCCGAGCTCCTCGACCGCCGCCTCGCCCTGTACGACGAGGAGCAGCGGATGGTCTTCGGGGCCAACACGTACAGGGCGTTCGCACAGATGATCGCCTCGAGCACCGACGAGTCCGAGGTACGTGACCCATGGGTCACGCGGATGAGGAGCCTGCCGGCGACGGTGGTGTCGACCACCCTGGAAGAACCCCTCGACTGGCCGGATGCGAACGTCGTGAGCGGCGACGCCATCGACGTCGTCGCTCGGCTCAAGAAGGAATCCGACGTAGCGCTGCGCTCGCACGGCAGTCTGTCGATGAACCGGGCGCTGATGGCCGCCGGTCTGGTCGACCGCGTCCAGGTGACGCTCTTCCCCGTGATCACCGGCCAGACCGGGCTGGACCCCATCTTCCAGGGTGCGGCCGACTTCGACCTCGAGCTCATCGAGCACCGGACGCTCGACGGCCACATCCAAGAGCTCATCTACCGGCCCAACCTGCATGTGTGAGAGAGGCCGCGAGCGCCTCGTCCAACCGGACTGCGGTCAACGCCCGGAACTCGTGGCCGAAGTGGGCGTGGTCGAAGTAGCCTGCGCCACCGGCGAGGTCGCCCAAGTCGATCGGTCCGGCGGGGTTAATCGCGAACACGGTGGCGGCGAAGCGGTAGGTTCGGGCCAGCCGCTTCGGCGTGACGTCGATGAGCTCTTTGAACCGCTGTGCCAGATGAGTGCTGCTGACCCCGGCTGCCACCCTCAGGTCGCCGATCGCCACCGCCCCGCGTCGCCGCGATGACACTGCTCGTATGGCGGACCAGCCCCAGGACGGCGGTCTCGCACAGCCGTCGCATCAGCTCCTCCTCGAGCAGCGTCCAGGCGGAGAACCCGTTTGCAGGCCTCGGCCTTGTTGGTGGCCGCGGTCACCCGTGCTCGCAGCCCCGAGTCGGCGAGGAACCGCAGCAGCGCCACGGTCCGCATCACACGCCCGACCTCCCGGAACGCCTTGTAGTTCTGGATTTTGCGCGAGTTCGACGACAATCGGCGCATCAGCGTCACCGAAGACACTTTGCATTGTGAAGGGCCGCAATACCATATCTATTGGTGGAGGACTGCGGCTCCGCTGACGACTACAGCGGGCAGGCCATCACATGACGCCCCAGTACGGTGATCCGGGTCTGCCCCGTCCTTCATTCGGCGGGTCGCGGCTCGTTCCGGTGCCAGGTGAGTGTGACGGTGAAATTGGCAGTGGCGCTCGCTGCGGCAATAAAAGCGCCTGCCTCGGCATGCAGGTTCAGTCCGAACTCGACTTGGACCTCGTTGGGAGACTGCGCTGCGGATTGAATATGGGAGACTACCGCGTGGATGGCGGGCTGCACGCGGTATATAGCATCCTCAAAGGTGCGTTGAGCGCGTTCCGTGATGTTGGATCCATTAATTCCGCGCGTCACCACTCCAGTCGATTGGTCACTGACCTCGACGAGTACGGTACTGCCACCCTCAGCAGGGAATTCAACAAGCCGCCCCATGGGCTCTCCTCCTTTTTTGGAAGACCACTAGAAATATTGAAGCGCCCACACCGTGACAGCGTGTCGAGTGCCGGTTGCTAGACGGGTGCCGCCTGGACTGAATGCCAACGAATTAACAGGAAGATTATGACGTATTTTCCGCATCATATGCGCGTTGACTGCATCCCAAATGCGCACTCTTCCGTCTTCGCTGCCAGTGGCGAGCCGGGTACCATCCGGGCTGAATGCCACAGATGTGACAGGCGCATTGTGAGCCAATTCGTGGACCTGGCCCGGGTTCCAAAGGTAGGCCTTGTTATCAGTGCTGCTGCCTGCAGCGGCGCGTTTCCCGTCCGGGCTATACGCCACTGAGTTCAAAAAGCTTCGGCGATCTTCAAATATTTTTAGGCCAGTATCCACTTGCCACACATGTAGTCCACATTGATCAGCCACAATCAATCGGTTTCCGTCCGGGCTAAAGGCCACTGCTTGTACAGGCCGCTGTTCAGCCCAGAAAACTTTCTCGGCGGTCTCAGCATCCCAGATGCAAGCCAAGTCGTAAGATCCGGTGGCGACACAGGTGCCATCCGGATTGAATTCTGCTGCGGCCACTCCATTCCCGGCCGGTATGTGAAGAAGTTTCTTTCCTGTATAGGAATTCCATATTGTGGCGCCCTTTTTTCCTTTGCCGACGAGGCGCGTGCCGTCCGGACTGAACGATGCAATATAGGGAGGCCCCTTCTTTCCTGTCTTGATATTCAACCGCTCAGCACCGGCCATGTCGTAGACGTTAATCTGCGCATCGGTCCAAATGTCGACGGCTAGGTGCTGAACGGACTGATGCTGGCCACTTGATCCCCATGCCATGGCCCCGCAAGGAGCGGCGATATCGAGTGTCTTTCTTGCGAAGATCGACGATGAATTGCGACCGCTCGAGGTTGACCGGGCGATGCGCTGACGGTCACGGCAGAAGTCGAGTCGAGTGACGGTATCCCGGTAATCCGGGTCCCCCTGCATGATCTGTTCATAGCCGTCGATCGCGGTGTTCCAGTCTTTGGAGCGTTCCGCTTCGAAAGCCTGGGCGTACAGGTTTTCTAGGTGTGCCGTGTACTGTTCTTTTGCTACTTCTTGGCGAGCCCGTGTGGACAGTCCGTCGGGGTCGGCAGCGGTCGCGTCCAGTTGCTCAAGTCGTTCACCCACTTCGAGTGCGGCTTGCCATCGCTCTTCGCTCGCGAAGGAGCGCAGTTTATCTTGCAGGTGGGCGATGGCCTGACGGTCGCGGCAGAAGTCGAGTCGAGTGACAGTATCCCGGTAATCCGGATCCCCCTGCATGATCTGTTCATAGCCGTCGATCGCGGTGTTCCAGTCTTTGGAGCGTTCCGCTTCGAAAGCCTGGGCGTACAGGTTTTCTAGGTGTGCCGTGTACTGTTCTTTTGCTACTTCTTGGCGAGCCCGTGTGGACAGTCCGTCGGGGTCGGCAGCGGTCGCGTCCAGTTGCTCAAGTCGTTCACCCACTTCGAGTGCGGCTTGCCATCGCTCTTCGCTCGCGAAGGAGCGCAGTTTATCTTGCAGGCGGGCGATGCGCTGACGGTCGCGGCAGAAGTCGAGCCGAGTGACAGTATCCCGGTCATCCGGGTCCCCCTGCATGATCTGTTCATAGCGGTCGATCGCGGTGTTCCAGTCTTTGGAGCGTTCCGCTTCGAAAGCCAAAGCCTGGGCGTACAGGTTTTCTAGGTGTACTTCTTGGCGAGCCCGTGTGGACAGTCCGTCGGGGTCGGCAGCGGTCGCGTCCAGTTGCTCAAGTCGTTCACTGACTTCGAGTGCGGCTTGCCATCGCTCTTCGCTCGCGAAGGAGCGCAGTTTATCTTGCAGGTGGGCGATGCGCTGACGGTCGCGGCAGAAGTCGAGTCGAGTGACAGTATCCCGGTAATCCGGATCCCCCTGCATGATCTGTTCAAAGCCGTCGATCGCGGTGTTCCAGTCTTTGGAGCGTTCCGCTTCGAAAGCCTGGGCGTACAGGTTTTCTAGGTGTGCCGTGTACTGTTCTTTTGCTACTTCTTGGCGAGCCCGTGTGGACAGTCCGTCGGGGTCGGCAGCGGTCGCGTCCAGTTGCTCAAGTTTTTCACTGACGTAAAGTGCGGCTTGCCATCGCTCTTCGCTCGCGAAGGAGCGCAGTTTATCTTGCAGGTGGGCGATGGCCTGACGGTCGCGGCAGAAGTCGAGTCGAGTGACGGTATCCCGGTAATTCGGATCCCCCTGCATGATCTGTTCATAGCGGTCGATCGCGGTGTTCCAGTCTTCAGATTCCTCAGCCTCTGCTGCTCGGTCATAGACCTTTATGAGCCGCTCCTGCCTGGCCGCCTGATCACGCATCTTGATGGCGTCGCTATTATCAGGGTCGAAAGAGAGCAAGTCGTCAAGCAACTCGATGGCCTTACCGAGGTGGCCGATCCGCAATTCTTCACTGGCCTTGGTGTAAAGCCGGAGCGATCCAACGTTGCATTGGGCGCCTCCCTTCGGTGGCTGAGGCTGGGCGGTCAAGTCAAAAAGAACGTCCGCCTCGCCGTGAACGTACAACACGGGAGTTATCCACTCCAACGACTTGCTGGCACCAAGCATGGAGAGCCGTCCACTCCTGACGGCATCGTCGACTCGACGACCATAAGCCAGCGCAGTATAGAACCCGTGAGCGAAGCATACTGAGGCATCGTCGCTGATCGAAAACTGCATTGCTGCCACTGCGTTTATTCCGCTGCGAACGAGGGCGGCTCCAGTACTTGAGAATCCGTCCCCAGCCCCTCCTTGAGCGGAGGCACAGGAATTAAGCACCACTAGTCGAGGTACGGGGTTGGCCAACCTGATAAGTTGTGCGAGGCGAAACGCTTCTACCATGTGAGCGCGACCGCCCGCGCCCACCAGCGCAATCTGACCCTCTTCGTAATGGAGGTCGTAGTCACCGTGGCCAATGAAGTGGATTACGTGCCATGGGCCAGCATGGAGGCGGTTGTGCAAACTCGTCCAGCTTGCGTCCGTCAACCAGACCAACTCGACCGAGCCGACCTTGACTTGCTCTGCCAGCGCCTCCTCCAATCGTGCGCATTCGGCGTTGGTGTCCAGCAAGGGGAGGCCGCGCGGAGAGGCGATTACCGCAAGGATCCGCAGCGGCGGCTGCACGGGCAAGGGGTTGAGCGTGCGCTCGGATGGAAGGTGTCTGACTATCGGCTCCTGGAGGCACACATAGGAGTCGTTGCGGAAGTCGAACAGAGCCTCCCAGGGTAGGAGCGCCAGCTCTGGCGGATCCAGCCGCAGCACTATTTGCAGGCATTCCTGTCGCTCTTGCGCCACGCCAAGACTCGCGCGGTAGGTTACCAAGATCTGGTCACTGAATAGTGCGTCGAACAGTTGGCGTCCTACACGTTGCACCAGCTGCTCACTCGGCCGTACAGCCCGGCGAGTTGGCTCGGCGGAGAACACCACCTTGTCCTCCAGCGCAGGGCGCTGCTCCAGCAACTCGTCAACGTTGAGAATTAGCGGCGCTCTGGGCTCCCCGCCAGCAGCAGCCTTCACCACCCGCACCTCGTACTCACGCGGGTGAAGCTTGCAAATCTGCAGTTCCAGGATAGTGGCCATCGCCGCCTCGTTCCTGGCACACCCACACGGCCGTAAAAATTGCCAGGCAACCATCATCACGGAAAGCGGCACGTCCGCTTACACCTCCATGATGCGACGAGGCCAATACGCTTGCACGTCGACCATATGTTGAGCCTTCAACGCATAGTCCTGTTTCTCGTGCCCCTCCCCTCGTAGCGTAGAGACCGTGACTGCAGTGGAAGTTGGGAGTCATGGCGGAGAAGCGACGGAAGTTCGGGCCGGAGTTCCGTGAGGAGACTGTACGGACGTCACGGAGACCGGCAAGACGATGGCCGAGGTCGCCGAGTGCCTGGGGATCAACGAGACCACCCTGGCGAGCTGGGTCTCCTTTGCCCGTCGAGCAGGGACCGCACAAGCCGGCGGGAGTGACGAGCTGGAGCGGTTGCGGCGGGAGAACGCCCAGCTCAAGCGGGACAGCAAGGAGCTGGTCATGGAGCGTGATGTCCTCAGACGCTGCATGGTCCTGTGGGTGAAGTAGCCGTGGCGGACCCAGCGCCCGTCGTCGGGGGGATCAGCGGCTTCAGGACCGAGCACGGGCAAACGGCCGGCCGCCCCGGACTTCGTGGGCCGCGACTTCACCGCCGAGGCCCCCGACCTGGTCTGGTGCGGGGACATGACACAGATCGAAACCGGTGAGGGCAAGCTGTATCTGCCCACGGTCATCGACCCGTTCTCCCGGCGTCTGCTGGGCTACGCGACGGGGGCACGCCACGATGCCGAACTAGCGCGGTGGCCTCGGCCTCGATCAGTTCCTGCAGCAGGCGTTCGGCGACTTCGCGGATGAGTTCAAGACCATCCGCTGAACGTAGTGACTCAGCAGGCGAAGTAGTCACGCCGGAACAAGGCCACCGTGCGCTCCTTGGATTGAACTGGCCGTTCACCAAGGACAGTAGCGCCGGGGCCCGCCCTGGACTGGTGCGGGGACCCGAACTTTCTCGAGCACCCGTTGAAACTGCGGGCTGTCGTGCCGGTGCCCGGCCGTGATGATGAAAGGCATGGGCCTTTGCCCCTGTTCGGCGGCGAGGTGAGTCTTCGTGGTCCGCCCGCCGCGGGACCGCCCGAGGACATGGTCATCCGGCTCGGTGTGGATGCTGCCGGGAGGCTCTTTCTGGAGATCCCCTTTTTGCGGGCGCCCGCGGTGTGCTGATGGCACGGCAGACGGTGCAGTCCACGCTGGCCTCCCAGGTGATCAAGCCCTTCGCGCCGACCTCGGTCTGGAGCCGTTCCAGGATCCTTTTGCACGTCCCGTTGCGCTGCCATCGCCGGAACAGGTCGTACACCCGGTCCCACGGGCCGTAGCGCTCAGCCACGTCCCGGCCAGGGTGTTCCGGCGCGGGTACGCCCCCGTATGCCGTCGATCAGCTGCCGCCCGGTCCAGATCGGCGGCCGCCCCGGCCCTTCCCGGCGCGGCAGCAGCAGCTCCAGCCGTGACCACTGCGCATCCGTCAGGTCTCCACGCGCCACAGCGCCACTGCCCAGCCATCAGAACAGAAACCGTTGCCGTACTAGGCTCCTGTGGTGTGCAGGAGACGCGTTTAGATATTGCTCGGATCCGGGCGGCTCGCCGGGTGATCGACCCCATTTTTCTCGACAGTCCGCTGTACCGCTGCGAGGCACTGGAGCCCGGCCTCGGATGCACGGTGAGCATCAAGCTCGAAACGGCGAACCCGGTCCGCAGCTTCAAGGCCCGTGGTACCGAGGTCGTGACGAGCCTGCTCGCCGACCATGGCTCACGAGCCGTGGTGTGCGCCAGCGCAGGCAACCTCGGCCAAGCCCTCGCTTGGTCCGGTCGCGCCCGTGGGCTCGACGTCGCCGTCGTGGCATCCCGCTTCGCGCCTGCGGCCAAGCTTGATCGCATTCGCGCATTGGGGGCCACCTTGGAACTGGTGGACGGCGACTTCGAGATGGCTCGCGCGCGGGCGGCGGCTGTCTCGCGGTACGACGGCATCCGACTGCTCGAAGACAGCCTGGACATCGAGACCTGCGAGGGTGCGGCGACCATCGGGCTGGAGTTGGTGGACGGCCTGCCGTCGGTCGACGCCGTCCTGATCGCTCTCGGCGGCGGGGCGCTGGCCACCGGTGTGGGGCATGTGGTGAAGGCCTGTGCACCCGAAGCCGAGGTGATCTGCGTCCAGCCGCTGGGCGCACCGGCGATGACACACTCGTGGCGCCAACGGCGCGTCGTCACCACCGACACGACCGACACCATCGCTGACGGCGTCGCCGGTCGACGCCCCATCCCGGCCGTCCTGGACGACCTCCTCCTGGTCGCTGACGACGCCGTCCTGGTCGAGGAAGCGTCGATCATCGCCGGTATGAGGCTCCTGTTCGACCACGCCGGCCTCGTAGTCGAACCGTCGGCCGCACTTGGCATCGCGGCGATCCTCGAAGACCGTGACCGCTTCGCCGGTCGACACGTGGTCACCATCGTATGCGGAGGCAATGTCGACGTGGGTGCCTATCGTCGCTGGGTCGGTGGGGCTCCCATCCCCAGATCTTGACAATCGCCCCCAGGCACCCGCCACGGGGGCGGCAAACGCGAACTCGGCAACCGCCGCACGCCGCAGCTCCCTGCTCAAGTCCGCCGCACCGAGGGCGCGGTAGGCACGCAGAAGCCCCCGACTGGTCGGTCACGACGGTCGAGGGGCTTGTGCTGCGTGGCTACGCCACATCGAGAACGTATGTGAAGACCAGACCAGGGATGCCGGCTGTGCCGAGGGCGTTGTCGAGGATGTCGGACGTCCTCGAGGTGGCGTCCTGCGGGGCGTTGGCCGACGAGGCGCCGGCCTTCGCGTCCGGGGATTCGGCGGCGGCGCTGATGACATTGTCGCTCAGCCCTCCCATGGCGCCGACGGCGACAATGAGAGCGGCGGACGCGACGATGATGGCGGTGCGGCTCTTCACGGAACGGACCTCCCCAAGGCTTGTGCTGCGTGCAGGGGACATCTGAGCCGAGGCAATGGCCGCGGATACCTCTGAACCCTGTTCATAAGGCTGACAGAACGGTTCGGTATGGCACTGGGCGGAAGGTCGGTGTCAGTGGGCGGGCCAGCGGATGGGGTGGCCGGAAGGGTCGCTGGTCAGCCAGGTTCCGTCGCCGAGGGGAGTGAGGTCGTACGAGTTGTGGCTGGTGACGGGGAACTCGGTGATCTCGCGTGTGAGCAGGTCGAGGTGGTAGTGACGGTGCCACTCCCTCTCGTCGTCGTCCAGGTCCTCGTCCTCCTCGTGAGGGCGGTGTCCGGAGTGAGGTAGCCGCCGCTCCATTCGATGTACGCGTCCTCCGCGTCGTGCCCGAAGGCGTCGGCCGTCAGGACGAGCGTCGTGTCCCCGTCGGGGTAATTGTGGAAGGCGACGTCGGCCTGCCCGTGGTCGACTGTCATGAACTGGCGGCCGTCGGGTGCCAGGTCGATGAGGCACCGGTCGGGCCACGGGTAGCGGGTCAGCCTGACCTCGGCCCCGTCCAGTGCCGCCCGGTAGATGACCGAGCCGTCCTGGCCCTCACCTACGTCCAGGAGAATGTGGCCGTCCGAGGGGTTCCGGTACTGCTGGCCGCCGTGCCCGACGGTCTCCAGGTCGGCACCGGCGACGGGGGCGCCCGTTCTGGCGTCCAGTACGACCCACCGGTCCGGTCCGTTGCGCCCAGCCATCGCGTGGGCCGGTAGACCCACACCTCGCGCTCGTCCAGCGACAGCGCACAACCGGGCCAGTGCCCGTGCAGACGGTCCGACAGGGGCCGGAGGTCCGAGCGCCAGAGCTCGGTCCCGTCGGCGGCCGCGCAGACGACGCTGTTGAGCGTCGTGTACACGGCCCGCTCAAGGTCGGCGAAGACCGTGTGGCTCTTCACTTCGTCGTCCGGGAGGGGCCGGAACTCCGCAGTGGGTGCGAGCACACCCCGGAGGTCAGGAGACAGGTCGTAGGCGCAGATCCGTCCGTTGAGCAGACGAGTCGGGATCGAGGGACGACGCGAGGGCGTGATCACGGCCAGGAGGCTAGCGGTACCAGTGGGCACGGTCGTTCCCGGGGGCAACGGGGTAGGCGTGGGTCGGTGCGCTTGAGCCTTCGTCCGGTGACTCTGGATGGGTGAGCATCCAGACCGAGGATGGGGCCGCACCGGATTGTCTGGCTCGTGCGCCGAGATCCGGTCGAAGTACTGGGGCGCCGCAACGCCGCGGCGCGGGAGGAGGCGATCCGCGCCGGGCGGATCAAGGCCGACCGGCAGCGTCTGCCGCAGCCTCCGCGGACTCCGCAGCCTCGTCCTAGCCAGGGCCGGCCCTACGGATGAATGGCGCGTTGAGCGCGGTACGCCCCGATGGTGGTGAAGAATCAGAGACAGAGGTGTAGGACCATCACGGGGGAGGGATCCTGATCATGGCTGACGTGCAAGTCCGTAAACACACGAGGCCCGTTGTCGAGAGCGCCGTGGCAAGTCTCGGCGGCTATGACCATATGGATGCGGTGGCCGTGGGTCTCCCCGCAGGTACCAGCGCAATCGAGTTCACTCGTATGGTCTTCACCGGGACTCCTGAGTGGGTGCACAGACTGCTCACCCTGCGCGACATGTTGATGGCGCCCTTAGGACTCCACTCGCAGAAGCGCGTCCCGGTGCAGGACATCCGGATCGAGCCCGGCCTGAAGATGGGGCCCTTCCGATTGTTGGCCGTGACCGAGGACGAGGTCCTGTGCGGAGACGACGACAAGCACCTGGACTTCCGAACCTCTTTCGCGGTTCGTCCGTCTTCCTCTGGTGAAGGGCAGGAAGGCGTGTGCACGACGGTCGTTCGGTTCCACCGCCCAGTCGGACGCTTGTACTTCAAGGCGATCCAGCCATTTCACAACCTGATCATTCCCCGCGTTGTCGCTGGTGCTGTCCGTGTCTGACAGCCACCCTTGGTGAGGCTGCTGGTGCGGCTCACGCGGAATCCACCCTCTTTCCTGGAGGACTTCGGTCGAATCCGCGCCACCGGGATAGGTCTGGTAGGCCAACTCGCCGGGCAGCAGCGGGCCTGCGGCGCCGCCGAACTGGCCCCCATCCTCAATGGGTTCAAGCATGGTTTCGGTGGCGCGGACCAGGGACTGTTCCTCGGATCACGTGCGGAGCCAGATGGTGAGGGACACGAGGGTGACAGGGCCGAGGTAGATCTAGGCGCGTTTCTCGTAGCGGGTGACGACTGACCGGATGCCCTTCGACGACCCGTTCGGCATCCCGGGCACGCCACGGAAATACCTGGGCACCCTGGCGAGAGGACCTCCTATCATCTGCTGGGATGCACAAAGAGCGTGGGCGTGTACGCAGTCACGACGCCCAGGTGCTTCGAATCCTGGGATTGACCCTGGCCATGCATGACGAAGGGACGCCTCATCGATGCGCATCCTCCTGATCGGGCCGCCCGGAGCCGGCAAGGGCACACAGGCAGTGCGCCTTGCCGCGCATCTGTCGATCCAGCACATCTCCGCCGGTGACCTGTTCCGCGAGCACATCGACCAGGGCACCGAGCTCGGGCGGAACGCCCACACGCACATGCGCGCCGGCCTTCTGGTATCGGACGAGGTCACGATCGGGGTGATCAAAGAGCGCCTTGCCCGCCCGGACACCGAGCGCGGATTCCTGCTGGACGGCTTCCCCCGCAATCTTGCCCAGGCGGAGGCGCTGGACGGCATCCTGGCCGACTCGGAGTCGAGGCTGGATGCCGTGCTCGACCTGGAGATACCCGAGGCCGAGGTGGTCAGGCGGATCGCTGGACGATGGCTGTGCCGTCGGGACCGCGAACACATCTTCCACCTCGACTACAGCCCGCCTGTAGTGGCAGGAGCCTGCGACGTCTGCGGCGGTGAGCTGTACCAGCGCGATGACGACCGCGAGGCAACCGTTCGTAGGCGACTGAAGGTCTATCGCAGCGAGACGGCGCCGGTGGTCGACCACTACCAGGCCCAGGGTCTGGTGACCACGATCTCGGCCCTCGGCGCGGTCCAGGAGGTCCTGGACCGCGCGCTGTTCGCGATCGGCCAGGGTCAGATCGATACCTCCGGTGCGTCGAGCTGTTGACCTGTCCGCCCGGCAGGTGCGGGCTGCCGTCCCTGACGGCCGCCGCCGAGGACTGCAAGCTCCGCCCACCCCGGCCTCCGCGCCTCAAGCCACGCCGTGACCGGCTGGGACGGCCGGGGATCCTCAAGACGAGACACCGCCGGTGAAGAACTGTCCGCCCGGCGCGCGACTGTCGATCCGGTCCGTCACTTTCGTGTCGCGAAGAGCGGCAGGAGATCGGTGCGCAGGTGGTCGAGTGCGCTGCCATACAGCTGGGGCCCGACAGACAACCGGGCCACACCGATTGCACGAAGCGCCTCCAGCGACCCGCGCTTGAGCGGAAACCCAGCGTTCACCGGCGCGCCGACCTCCGCGACGATGGCCCGGAGGTCGTCCGGTCCGGCTCCGGGAGGGAATACGCAATCAGCGCCGGCCGACCAGTACGCCTCAGCCCTGCTGATCGCATCGGCACGCTTTCGATTCTCGGCGAGAGGCGAGGTGGGGAAGAAGGAGTCGATCCGGGCGTTGATGACCAGTGGCACCCCGACGCGGTCGGCGGCAGCGCGCATCTGCGCGATGTAGGTGGCGCGGACCTCGACGTCGATCAGGCCTCCCTCGGCGTGATCGCTGTCCTCGATGTTGCAGCCGGCGGCTCCGATCCCGGTCAGCAGTTCGACCAGGTCCTCCGGCGCCATCCCGTAACCGGCCTCGGCGTCGACGGTGACCGGCACGTCGACCGAAGCCGCGATGCGTTGGGCGACGAACATCATCTCGTCCCTCGGAGCACCCTCACCGTCGTCGTAGCCCAGTGCCGCGGCGATCGCGTTGCTGGCGGTGGCGACCACCGGGAAGCCTGCGTCGACGACGGCGCGGGCACTGCCCACGTCCCAGACGTTCGGCAGCACCAGCGGAGCGCCGGGGATGTGCAGGGAACGAAGCAGCCTGGCCTTGTCGGCTCGATCGGACATGGCAGGCTCAGTCGACCAGTGCGCCGGCGGACAGATTGGCGACGGTGCCGGTCATGGCTCCAGCTCGGTCCGAAGCCAGGAACGCGGCCGTCTCCGCGATTTCGGAGAGCGTAGGCAGCCTCTTCAGAAGCGTCCCTTGCACCATCCCCCCGCCTTCGAGCATTTCCTGGACCGACTGCCCGCCCGCTGCCGCCATTTGCTTGAAAAGGTCCTTGGTGTAGGAACCCGCTGCCGGCGCGTCGACGACGGCGTGTGGACGGATACAGACCACCCGAATGTTGTCGGGTGCCAGCTCCGCGGCCAGAACCCGCGAGAAGGCCTCCTTGCCGGCCGCGCTCACGCTGTGTCCCAAGATGCCGCCCACGGCCAGTTTGGAACCGGGCTCGGACAACGTCAGGATGACGCCGGGCCGCTCGCGACCCATGTGGCGCGCCACAGCCTTGCTCGTGATGAACAGCGTCTGCAGAAAGCCGTCGATGGGCCGCATGAACTCCTCGAGTGAGAGGTCCGCGAGAGAGGTCCCCTGGTCGTGCATGACGCTCACGGCGCTGAGGGCGATGTCGATGCTGCCGGCCGTCGCCGCGACGGCGTCGGCGTGCTTTTCGACGGCCTGTTCATCGAGGACGTCGACTTGTGCCGTCTCGACTTTCCCGCCTGTGGCGGCGATATCGCGCGCAACGGCGTCGAGCTTCGCCTGTGTCCGCCCGGCGATAAAGACCCTCGCACCTTCCCGGGCGAATACCCGTGCGATCGCGCCGCCGATAGCGCCCCCGCCTCCGTAGATCACAGCGTTCTTGTCGCCGAGCAGCAATCCACTCATGGTGTCCTCCAAAGGTGATGGTTCATTGCGTGCCGCGTCACCAGGGCGCCGACCTTGGCCGCCGGGACGCCAGAGATCTCCTCCGGCGGCCTGGCAGTCAGTCCCGCTCGTGTTTCTGACGCTGGATCTGTTCTGCGATGCGCTTGATGCGGTTCAGTCGTGCGTCCCATGTCTTGCCAACTTCGTTCAGTTGCCGGACCGCGCGGGCGAGCTGCGCCTCGTCGACTTCGTAGCGCCGCTCGCGGCCCATCGGTGTCGCGTGTACGAGGCCTGCGCGATCGAGGACGCCCAGGTGCTTGGTGACCGCTTGACGCGAGATCGGGAGACGATCACTCAGGCTGGTCGGCGTTCCGACGCCTTCCGCGAGCAGCAGGTCGAGCAGGCGGCGCCTGGTCGGGTCGCCTATCGCCGACCAGAGTTCGTCGTCGACCGCGGCAGTCATCGCGCCACCACGGAAGGGGCGTAGCTCTGCAGTTTGGGCAGGAACAAGTCCCAGCCGCGCTCGTGGTCGTGGAAGGCTTCCTCGAGCACGGCGGCTTCCCAGCCCTTTTCTCGCCAGCCGCTCTCGGTCAGGCGCAGAATCGTGCCGTCCCCGGACGGCTCGAGCTCGATGCTGACCAGGAGAGAGTTTTCGGCGTCGGGCAGCTGACCATCCGCGGCGACCCAGCGGAAGGAGAACCTGCGGGGCGGATCCACGTCGACGACCACGATCCGTTCCACCGCGGCGCGGTCGCCCCAGACCAGTTCGCCGACAGCGCCTGGCGCGGGATCGAACGAAGCGTCATCGGACCACCACATCTTGATGTGCTCGGGACGACTCACGACATCGAACACGATCTCCGGTGCGGCGTCGATGTGGATCTCGCGCTCCAGCTTTCCGAACTCCACCACGGACCTCCAAATAAGCAACCATCGGTTGCGTATAACCCTAGTCGCCACATCGCCGATACGCAACCTTGCGTTGCGCAATGACCCGCCGGCCTGCTTGTAGGCGAAGGTGACGGTGCACGTGAAGCGGACGTCCAGTGAGGGAAGCGGCCTCAGCTGGAGGGTGCGTATCCGACCGGGAGCTCGCTCACCTGAAGGTCAGAGAAGAGCAAGGTCAGGTTGTGCGCGTTGGCCTCGATGCGAACCTCTGCTCAAGTACGGCGGTATCCATGCCGCCCTTTTACCTCACGTGCCGAGACCCCGTGCTGGTTCACCGAGACGGCGCGAAACCCAGCTGCCGCCAGCGGCTCGGCCGGCGGCTCGGCCAGCCGCTCGGCCAGCCGCTCGGCCAGCCGCTCCATCTGCCCTCATGGTTGAAAACGGCGAGAGGTTTGCGTCCGATCACCTCACCGGTGATGCCGTCCCGCTGAAGCGGCCTACCGTCCCGGCCGAAACCGGCAACGTGACACCATCAAGAGATGAGCGGAGCGAGCAGCGACGACGGCGCCGCCTTCCGGCGCGAGACCGAGCAGGTCGTCAACGAGATCGCTCAAGGGCTCCGCACGTTGGACGCCGGTGTGGCCTGGTTCTCCGGCCTCGCCCCGGCACGCCGGCAGGAGGTGTTGCGGGAAGTCGGCGGCTACGCGATGCAGGCGCACATCACATCTGCGGACGGCCGCGCGGGGGTGGCGCGATCCGGGGTGAAGCCCACGGCCAACCCCTCGGTCATGATCTGCATGGACCCACCTCGCTACGGGTTCGCAGGACTCCCCTCCGCCGAACACATCAAGGCATTCCGTGTCCTCGTCTCCGCGTTCGCCGTCGGCGACACTCGCCGCCGCGAGACGTACTGCAGAGGCACCTGCGGACACTCCTGGCACAACCTGCCGACGGCACCCGAGCCGACGTAGCGACAGCGACAGCCAGCCCCTCGCCCCCAAGCAACAAACGGCACACCGACTCCTCGCCATCAGCGTTGCCCGGCGCCACGACCTCCGCGGGATGCGGCGCCGCCTTCTCCGAAGTTCCAGCAGATCAGCGGATATTGAACGGGAGGTCAGGCACCGCAACGGGACGGAGCACCGTGAGAGATTCTTCCTGGCGAGCCATCATCGCAAAGGGGAACCTGTCGATTTCCAGGCAGAGATCGACATCGTCCGGGTGGTATCCGCTCCGCAGCCCAGCGGCAAGATCGGCCGCGGCACGAGAAGTTCTCGCGCGGTGGAGGTACGGGGCCGCCTCGACATCGCCTCCAGCCATGCGTCGGCCGATGTATTCGGCGCAGGCCAGGTCCTCGTCGGCCCGGCCTCCCTCGCCGGTGACGACGAACGTCACCGGACCGGAATCCTTCGTCTGCAGGAACCGCGCGGTCGGGCCGGCCACCACGAAGCTCGCGCACAGGACCAGCGGCGCGTTCGCGACGGCCAGCGCGCCCACCGTTCCTGCCGTCGTCTTCTGCACCAGCGTGCGGCCGGCGAAATCGCATGACCTGAGCAGACCGGGTGAGTTCACCGCGTCGAAGCCCTCCGCCGGTGCTCCGTCCTTCAGAGCCAGCCAACCCGAGCGGCTCCGCTTCAAGGCAAGTGCCTCACTCTCCGTCGAGGCCAGGACGATCCTCTCGACGCCACGAGAGAAGGCCCAGGCAGCCACGGTGAAGGCGCGCATGACGTCGATGACGACAGCGACACGGGGAACGCCGGTCAACTCCGGGATGCCGACGAAGTGATGCTCCATCGCGCCATTTTGACACCCTTGATCATCCGAAGGGCACCTGAATCGGCGTGGCCCACGCGCCGGAGCCCACTTCGACCCTGGGCATGCTGATGGAGAGTTCTGAAACGATCGCAGCGTGACAAGAGACCGCGATACCAGCGCACCACCTTGCCGACGACTCAACGAGCCCCTCCGCCTCGACCTGGCCGACCCAGCCACCCTGCGCCAGCTGTGGGAACTTCAGCGCGCTGCCTACGCCGTGGAGGCCGCACTCATCGGTTTCGACGGCATCCCGCCACTGCACGAGACCCTCCAAGAGTTGCGCGGCTGCAACGAGTCCTTCCTCGGTATCGCTGACGAGACCGGCTTGGCCGGAGCCGTGTCCTGGACCCGACCGGACGACGGCGCCTTGGACATCTGCCGACTCGTGGTCCATCCCCGCGCACACCGCCGCGGCATCGCCACAGCGTTGCTCGACCATCTCGATGCCATGGAATCCGCAGACCTGACCCTGGTCTCCACGGGAACCGCCAACCATCCCGCGCTCGCCCTCTACAAAAGACGCGGATTCACCCCCACCGGCGAACGTCGGATTGCGCCCGGCGTCACAGTCACACTGCTGGAACGAAAGACCGCTGCGCCGGCCAACGGACAGCCCGTCCAGACGACTTGAGACGGGGGGGCACCTTGTGGCCCTCTCCCTGGCGGGTAGAGGTAGGCGCACATAACCGCGCCTCCTCGGTTTCAGGGGGTTGAGAAACATCGGGACGAACGTCGTCATGCCAGGACCAACGCCCCTCGGCTGCCCAGGTACCGGGAGTCGTCCCGGGTGGCGTCTGGAAAACTTCCGGCAGGTCTGTCGAATTCACGTCGCCCGTCCGACGTAGAGGCGTACCGACCAGACGCACAGCGAGGGAGACCCGTGATGGCCCAGTGCGCGAGTGCTTCCCCGCCCACGAGGGTGCTTATCGTCCGGCCTGCAAGGCTGCCCAGGTCTGCGGGCCGACGTCGCCGTCGACGCCGAGGCTGCGGGTGGTCTGGTAGTCGCGCACGGCTTGTTCGGTGTTGGGGCCGAAGTCCCCGTCGATGCCCACGGTTCGGCCGAGTGCCGCGGTCAGTGCTCGCTGCAGTCGGCTGACGTCCGCGCCGGTCGACCCGTTCTGCAGCGCCGGTGTCGAGCCGTACGACAGCAGGGCCGTCCAGGTCCTGGGGCCGATGTCACCGTCGGCCGTGAGGCCCCGGGCGGACTGGAAGGCCATCGTCGCCGTTGCGGTGTTGGGCCCGAAGTCGCCGTCCGGTTCTCCCGGATTGTGTCCGGCGGCGATCAGTCGGCATTGCGCCGCCTTGACCAGACTGCCGTTGGATCCCTGCTGGATGAGGGGGTACGCAGTGAAGTCGAGGTTGACGCCGCTGCAGGTGGGCGCTGGTGTGCCGCCGCAGTTGTTGCTGGTGACGTTCCGCCAGGTCTGGCCGTTGGCCTGGCCGTACTCGACGCCGTTGAACCAGGGGCGGATCCGTTCGGAGGTGGAGTTGCCCCAGGTGGCGGCTCCGTTGTTGTCGGCGTCGTAGGCGAGCTCGAAGTGCAGGTGCGGGTGGTTGTTCGAGGTAGGCCCCGTCCTGCCGACCCAGCCGATCAGCTGGCCGCGCTGCACCGTCTGGCCCACGCTGACATCGCGGCTCTGCAGGTGCAGGTATGTGGTGAAGTAGCGCTGCCCGTGGTTGATCTGGATCACGTTGCCGGCGTTGGAGTGGTAGAAGGACTGCCGGACCGTGCCGGAGGCCGGAGCCAGCACCGGTGCTCCTTCGGTGCCGACCTGGTTGGGCTCGCGGACCATGTCGAGCGCGGGTGCGTGTGCCCAGCTGTCGAGTCGCCACTGCTGGCCGCAGGTGAAGGGCAGTTGGAAGGCGATGGGAGGGGCCGCCGCGGCGGCCGGCGCCGCGGCCTGCCAGGGCAGGACGACGAGGGCGGCAACAGCCACGAGCAGTCTGCCGAGCAGCCCTGGGCTGAGCGTGCGGATGAGGGATATCAACGTGCCTCCTTCTTTGGTGCCGAGTTCATGCGTGTCTGGGGCGGGGTGTGCGGGCGGCGATGGGACGGCAGGTGCCCTTCCGCTGTGGCTGGGCGCTGCGGGACGGCCGCGTTCGGTCGCGGTGTGTCGCCCGCATGGCGCTCACGATGAGGGCCGAGGTGGCGGCAGCCATGTACGGCCCTCATCGTGAGCTCGCCGGCGGGGGGAGCGACCGGTGCGCTGAGCGTGCCCTGCGTCGGTATAGCCCGGGTATTTCCGAAGGTCACCCGGCCGCCCTGGGCGGTGGTGCCAGCCACGGACCGCTTACAGGGGAGCACGCCGCGCCGACGGCGTGCCGGGTCAGGGCTGCGGACAGAGCGCGCCGGTGTCCTGGCCGGGGAGGTAACGGTCGAGTTGCGCCGCGGTCGGCGGTGAGGCGGTGGCTCGGCAGATGCGCCGGATGGCTTCGGTCGCGGTCAGCGGCCAGTGGATGATGCGCTGGTCGGCTCCCGCGGACAGCAGGGTTCGGTCCGGGGTGAACGCCAAGCCCTGCACGTCTGCCGAGTGGCCGGTGAGGGTGGCGATGCGCCGGTGGGTTCGTACATCCCAGACGACGATCGTGTGATCCTCACCTGCCGAGGCGAGGAGGCGTCCGTCCCTGCTGAAGGCGAGCGTGCCGACCGCTGCGGTGTGGCCGGTCAGGGTGCCCCTGCTTTTCCATGTCCGGGTCGACCACAGGCGCACCGTGTGGTCCGAGCCGGCGGTGGCGATCAGATCGCCCGCCGGAGTGGCCGCGATGTCCTGCGTGGACCCCTGCGTGGCCGGGAAGGCCTTCACCAGCCGGTCGTCGGCGGTGCTCCACACGGCGATGCCGCCGGCAGGTGTGCTCGCGACGAGGAGGCCGCCCCGAGCGGGGTAGGCCATGGCGGTCGAGGTGCGCGGGCCGGTCGGCGCCGGCAGTGGACGGGGGTGTGCCGGGTCGCTGACCCTCCAGCGGAACGTTCCTCCCAGGGACATCACGGTGACCGTGCTGCCTTCCGGGCTGAAGGCGACGTCCGTGCCGGTGCCCATACCGGTGAAGGCGATGGTGGTGTAGCGCCGCCCGGTCGACGGGTTCCACAGAGTCAGGGTGTGGTCGCGCGTCACGGCCGCCAGCACCGTGGCGTCCGGGTTGAACGCGACTGCCTTGACATGGTCGGAGTGGCCGCCCAGCAGCCGTTCGGCAGCACCGGAGGCATTCCAGATCCGTACGGACCTGTCGTCGCCGGCGGAGGCGACGAGCCGGCCGTCGGGGCTGACGTCCACGTCGTTCACGGCGCCGCCGTGACCGCTGAAGGGAAGGGCCGTCCGGCGCACCACGATGGTGCGTCCCAGACCGCCCGAGACCACCGTGCTCGCGTCCGGTGCCAGGTCCAGAGCCATGGTCTCCGAGCGGTAGCGGTCGGCGTGGCGGGCGATCTGCTCGCGGCGCCGGTAGTCCCAGATCGAGATCATGCCCTCTTCGTCGGCGATCGCGATCCGATCACCGACCGGCGCGGAGATCATCCAGGGGAAGGCCGTCTGCACCGGGAGGTCGGCGAACTGGCGGGCCGAGCGGCCGGTCAGCCGCCAGAACCTGATGCCGTGTTCTTCGGAGGCCGTGGCCAGGACATCGGATGTGGAGCCGAACCGGGCCACCTGGGCGCCTTCGGTGTTCAGCTCGAAGCGACGGCGACCGGTTTCGATGTCCCAGACGGCCACCGTCCCATCGGTAAGGGTGACGGCGAGCGAGCGCTGATCGCCGGCCAGGCTGAGTGCCGCGGGCATACCGGTGGGCAGGAACACGGCCTTGCCACCGCCCAGCGTGGCTACCCGTGTGCCCTCGCCGGTGCCGTAGGCCACGACCGTGCCGTCGGCGCTGAAGGCCAGACCGTTGCTGAGGTCGCCGGACACGACCTGCTTGAACAGCACCTTCCTCGACCGGACCTCCCGCACGACGACCGAGCCTCCGGTCGGCTGCTTCGGATTGTTCAACCGGGCCAGGGACGCCAGCCGGGTCCCGTCGGCGTTGAAGGCCACCCTCAGCGCGAAGAACCCCTGGGGGAGCGGCTTGACGACATGCTCGGTGAAGGAGGCCAGCCTCCTGTGTCGTTTCGGATCCCACAGCTCCACGGTGCCGTCGCTGGTGGCCGCGGCCACCAACGAGCCGTGAGGGGACAGGGCCAGGCCGAACGACGCGGGCCCGTTCGTGTTGAGTACGACGCTGGGCTGCGCGGACGCCGACGTACTGATCACCGCGCCCAGGGTGTCGGCGTCGGGATGCAGCCGATAGGCGGCCAGGGCGACGGACCGGGCGACGTCCGGGTCGGTGGCGACCAGCGAGCGCGACGTGAGCGCCGCCTGATGGGCCAGGACGGTCAGGTGCTCGCGCTGTGCCACCTGCCGCTGCTGCCAGGCGGCACCGCCCCCGGCCACGGTCGCCGCCAGCAGCACCGCCAGCACTATCGCCAGGACCCTCAGCCGGCGGACCCGGCGCCGCGCCGCAGCGAGTTCGGACTCGGCCAGCTCCTCGCTGGCGTCGAGGAACTCACGCTCCAGAAGGTTCAACTCCGAGCGGTGCGGGCGCGCCTCGGCCAGCCCCAAGCCCCGATAGAGCCCTCCGGCGTCCCGCCCCGACTGCTGCCAGACTCGGGCCGCGGCAGTGAGCCGCTGCCGTACGACCAGGCGCCGGCGGTCCTCGCTCAGCCAGGCCCGCAGCCTGGGCCACGCCACGATGAGCGCCTCATGGGCGATCTCCACCCGATCCTCGTCCACGACCACCAGGCGCGCCGCCACCAGCTCGTCGACCACATCCGCGACCGCCGCGGCCGGGCCCATCCCGTCGAGTTCGGTTTGCGGGACCCGTCGCCGACTGTCCCGCACCCCGTCCTCGTCCAGGCTGATCAACCGCTGCATGAGCCGGCGCACCAGGTCCTGCTCGGCGGGTTCGAGCTCGGCATAGACGTGTTCGGCGGTCTGGGCGATCGCACCGTGCATCCCGCCCCCTGCCTGGTACGCCGCGAGGGTCAGGGTGCGGCCGGCCCGCTTGCGCCAGGTCTCCCGCAGCGCGTGGGACACCAACGGGAGTGCGGCGGCAGCGCCGGAGGCCTCCGCCACCACGGTCGCCAGCAGATCGGCGTCGACCGAGCAGCCCTCAAGATCCGCCGGCCGGACGATCAGCTCTCGCAGTTCCGCGGCCGACGGCGGACCGACCAACAGCTGCGCCTCGCTCATCAGCGCCGGCGCCAGCTCGCTCAGCCCGGTCATCTGGACGAAGAAGTCCGCGCGGACACTGAGCACGACCTTCGTTCCGGCATGGGACGCCGCTAACAGCCCGGCGACGAATTCCTCCCGTACTGTGGGATCGGAGCACACGGTGAACAATTCCTCGAACTGATCGACCACCAGCAGCACCTGACCGGCGGGCCGGTCGTGCTCGGCGAGCGCGGCCGCCAGCTGTTTCACCGGCTGGTCGGTCGGCGTCATCATGACCGGCTGCCACCGAGCGGTCGTATCCCGCCGGATCCGGCCCAGTAGGCCCGCCGCCAGCAGCGAGGTCTTCCCCGATCCCGACGCGCCGAACACGACGACCATGGGGAAGCGTTCCACGCGCTCCCACAGCAGCCCGCACAGCCGGTCGCGGCCGAAGAACCGGTCGTGATCCGAGGAGGTGAACGCCGGCAGGCCCCGGTAGGGGTTGGCCCCGACCGGCACCAGTGCCGCGACGGGGACCGGAGAGGGCATGAGGCCCTCATCTCCGCGGAGCATCGCCTGGTGCAGGCGCTGCAGACCCGGGCCGGGCTCGACGCCCAGTTCGGTCCCGTACAGCGCATGGGTCCGCCGGTAGAGGTCGAACGCCTCGGCCTGCCTGCCCGAGCGATACAGGGCCGTCATGAGCTGGCCGCGGAGCGACTCCCGAAAGGGATGCCGGGGCAGCAGCCCCGTCAGCTCCACGACCACCTCGGCATGCCTGCCGAGGGCCAGACCGCAATCGGCCCACCGCTCATGCACGGCAAGACGCAGCTCCTCCAGCCGGGCCGCCCGGGTCGCGACGGCTTCGGTATCCAGGAACTCCGCGAACGCAGGCCCGTTCCAGCACCGCAGCGCCTCACCGTGCAACTCCTGCGCGCCCGCTGTCTCACCCTGTCGCAGGGCCTCCTCCGCCTGGAGGGCCAGCCGTTCGAACCGCGTGGCGTCCAGCGCATCACCCGCCACCACGCGATAGCCGTCGCCCTGCCGTTCGATACGCTCCGGGCCCAGGGCCTTGCGCAGTAGATGGACGTACAGCTGCAGGTTCTTACGCGCCGAGCGCGGCGGTCGCTCGCCCCACAGTGCGGTCATCAGGAGCTCCGAAGGCACGGGCCGGTCGGGCCTGCTCAGCAGGACCGCGAGCAGCAGACGCACCTTGGGCGATCCGATGTCGACCGGCAAGCCCCCGCGACGGACCGCCAGATCCCCCAGAATCCCCAACTCCACTCGGCCTCCCCCAAGGCTGCACGGATCAACGCTGGCGGCCCGAAGGTACACCAGCCCTCCGACGCAGAACCGCGCCGGCCCGCCCGACCCACGCATGACGCCGCACTGACGTGGATCAGCGGACTGCCGCCTGGTGCGGCCTCCCAGGCCGGCACCCTCTGGCCACATACCCCAAAGAAGCGCGATGCGCAGCCGGCCGAAGCCACGCCCGATCACCCGCCGCACGCATCCCCATCAGGACTTATACGGGCCCTATACCGCGTCTCACAACGATCGCTTCCCGTACCGGGCCCACCGGCTCCTGAACCCCTCCGATCAAGGAAGGAACGGGTGCGCCCATCCAGAACGACACCGACCAGTCCAACAGGCACCCCCCGCCGTGGAGATGACGTCGTAGTCGCAGAGAACGCGAAGAAGGGACACAGCGTGAAGCTCAGGTTCAGCTCGGTAAGCGATCAGAACACCCATCAGCGGATCACTGGGAAGGCAGGACAGCACATGCGTACAAAGCTCGCGGCAGTCGCAGGAGTGGCCGCCATGACCGCCACGCTCGGACTGGCCAGCGCGTCCCCCTCGGCCGCCGGCCCCAACTGCGCCTCCGGCTACCACTGCGTCTTCTACACCGACATCAACTCCGCACGGCAGTCCTTCTTCAACTCCGATCCGGACTTCTCCAACGACACCTTCGACGAGTACAACGTGAGCGGGGTCGGTCGCAACGACACGGTCAACAACAACGTCTACTCGGCCAGCAATTCAAGCACCGGGAACTACGAGAGCCACTACTGGGACAACACCAACGGAACGGGCTTCCTGTTCTGCCTGAACCCCGGTCACTACGTCAACTCCGCCTCCACCGTCGACCAGGCGGGCAGGCAGAGCGGCGATCCGCTGCCCGCTGACCTCCGGAACCGGGCCAGCCGGCTGACGCTCCCGGGCCGAACGTCGACCGACTGCTTCTGACCTCTGTGAACGGCGGGCCCGGCGCAAACCGGGCCCGCACGTTCCGGACCTCGACAGGATTCCCATGGCACTGAGCTTCCACGGCACTCGCCGGCACATCGCCGCCTGCGTCCTGACCGTCACGGTGGGCGCAACGATCTGGGCGCTCGCCGACGCGAGGGCCCAGAACCCCGAACCCCGACCCCATCGTCCGCTGTCCCCGGCCATGCTGGCCGAACAGGGCTTGCGTCCGCCGATCTACACCCAGCTCTACGCCTGGACCCAGAGCGGCGAACAGATCGCGACCGCCCAGCAACAGGTCCTCGTCGCCTGCATGGCCGAGCGCGGATTCACCCTCAAGCCCGCTCCCGTGGCGAAGGCGGGTGACGCGGCGGTGTCCCGCCCGACTCCGTTCGGTCTCGAGACCCTCGAAGAAATCGGGGCGGACAGCCAGACGCAGGCGCCACCGGAGCAGCCGCAAGGAGAGGCCTTCAACCGCGCCCTCTACGGCAAACCCGGAAACGAGATCTCCGTCAAGGGCAAGCTGCTCAAGGTGACCATGCCGGCGGGAGGCTGCCAGGCCGAGGCGGAGAAGCACATGCTGGGCGACGGCCGGGTGCGGTGGACGGAACTGCGGATGCAGCTCGACGAAGGGGAGCAGACAGCGTTCAAGTGGCTCAAGCACGACTCCCTCTTCCGCAAGGCGAACGAGGGCTGGCGGCAGTGCATGCTCACCAACCGCGTCCAGGCCAAAGACCCCCTCGACCTGATCAGAGCCTTGCCGCCCGACGCGGACATCCGCACCCACCCCGCAACCAAGGCGGACGTCCACTGCAAGCAGGACACCGGATACCTGCGCACCGCCTACGCCAGACTCGCCGTGATGCAGCAGCGCTGGCTCGACGATCACCCCGACGTACTCAAGGACCGCACCGCGCTGCGGGACAGGCAGCTGAGAATCGCCCGCCAGGTCCTCCAGGGGCAGGTTGGCTGAGCAATCGGCGCACCCGATCTGCCCCGGCCCGGCTGCACCGGGTGCTCACGGCTGGGTGTGGTAGCGGAGGTAGACCACGCCGCTGGTGAGCCGGCGTTCGTCCAGGAGCTCGAAGCGGAGCCGGGCCCCGTCGGGGAGGAAGGGCTTGCCGCCGCCCAACACGGCGGGGCCGACGAACAGGTGGTACTCGTCCACCAGCCCTGCGGCGATCGCGTGGGCGGCGAGGGCGGCCCCGCCGACGGTGAGGTCACGCTCGGAAGATGCCTTCAGCCGCCGAACCGCCTCGGGGTCGAAGTCGCGTTCGATCCGGGTCCGGGTGGTGGCTTCGTACGCGCCCCACTGCCGAACGAACACCCCACGGTCTGACATCGCCAGCTGACATCAACGTCGCCGAACGACAACGGATCACAGCGATTGAAGCTGGACCACGGCCCGCCCAGCAAGCACGAGTCCAGCCGCACGGATGAGGGATCGAACTCCTAAAGCGGGTGTCGCAGGTTCGAATCCTGCGGAGGTGACACAGACGACAGGGCCGCTTAAAAGGTCTCCCCCTTCGGCTGCCCCCTCGTCGTGTCGCCATCTGCGGACGGCTATGTTCTTGGTGGGTCTCGGTCAAGAGACTTCACTGCGAAGGTGTTCAGCGCAGCGATCGACGCTCATCCACACGGCGTGGTGGGACTCCCAGGAACGCGCCGGGCTCCGCGGAACCGTAGAAGATGTTGAACGTCTCCAGCCGGTAGGACCATTCACCGCCACAACTCCCAACGAACCGGTAGTTGATCTGCCACTGCAGCCACTGACCGGGAGCCAGACGAACGGCAGGCGGGCGTCGGTTGCGTCGAGGCATACCGAACATGGTCACCTCTGGTGGATCCACGCGCAGCAACCCGTCTATCTCGCGAAGGACTGTCCCGGGATTCAGCAGATCCCGCACCTGCATACGAGGCACGAAGGATTCGGACTCCCACATGGCGACCTCGTGCAGGGCAGAACTCAACCCCGAGGGCAACAAGAAGGCCGTGGGAGCGGCATTCCTCCGGGTAGCTTCAGCACCGCCGCGCGACTTCTTGGTCCACGACGTAAGCACCCGCTGAACGACAGCATCCATGGGCTCGATCATCCGGCAGGACATCCCGCCGCGGCCACAGGGTTACCTGCCCTGCCAGAACCGACACCTGCAGGGCGAGAGGAGGGTCTGACGCCCGCTGCGTGTCTAACTGCGTGACAACGGTGACGAACAGCAGCGGACGATCGCAGACGCCAACGGACGATCGCCGCAGGTAATGGCACACCAGCCCAAGGCAGAGCGCCCGTCCAAGTTGCTTCGGGACGAAGCGGTCGGGCTGCAATTCGAAGCAGATCTACAGCCACGTTCCGTTAGGGTGCGCCACATGATCAGCGATGTCCCGGCCTGTCCTGAGTGCAGCCAGCCGATGAGGTCTGGTGGCCTCGTGCTCTCCAGACGCGAGGACGACGGCCGGCGGACCTGTCGATCGCTGTGGCGATGCGTCAGTCAGCACGTCTGGTGGAACTGGGCGGATCGGCCGGGCGAGCCCTTGGAGATTTACCCCATGCCGCAGTTGTTCCAGTGACATCCAACGCTGACATCAACGACCACGGACAGCTGCAGCGTTGGACGGCCGTAGGCGGCACTCGTGTGCGCAGCCAGGCCCCGCCAAGGGCCAGTTGGATCGAACTTACAAGGCGAGGGTCAGTCTTCGCCTACCTGTAGCAGGACCACGGTAAAGCCGTTGCCAGTGCCGACGACCACGCGGTCGAAGGTGTGACGAGTGACGGAACTCCAGGCGCGTACCCGATCCGAGAGATCGCTGATGTTCGTGTGCCAGGCGGACCCGTAGCCAAGCAGCTCGACCACGCGGGCCGCTGCCCGGCGTGCATGGGCGCGGTCACGTCGTGGTCTACCGGGGAACACCAGCTCGTCCACTGCGAGGTACGCCATAAGGTCTGTCGCACATTTCGGGTCGACCTCGATGAGCGCCTCGTCCACCTCGGCTGGCGAGTTGGGGCCGATCGCCCCAGGCGCGGCGTACTGTTCCCAATCCCGTTGCGGCACGTCGTTGTTCCTCCCGGGAAGGCTGAAAACCGCGCAGACATCAGCGGGCACGGTGCGCAGGCTCGACTGCTCTATCCGCACGTCGATATCGGGGGCCGATCATCCGTGCCGCCCTTGCGGTCATCGCCGATCGGTAGCAACGCCGCGGTTGCCGGCGCACCCATCACCGTTGTCCATGGGGGTCATTCGTCCCAGTCGAGCGTGAACTGGCCTGTGGTGCTGTCGTGGCTGACGGTGCAGTTTCGGGGTGTGAAAGCGAAGGTCTCTGCCGCCCATCCGGCGATCGCCGGAGCGAGGGCCTCCTCCGCGTAGTTGACCTCGAAGATCTCCAAGGCCCGAACTGAGATCAGGATGTAGGCGCTGGTCTCGATGCGTTCGATGTCGCCGGCCACTTGGCCCAAGCCGGCCCGCAGCCAGGCGACTTCGCGCTCGTTGAGGACCAGCCGATTCCCGTGGAAGGCGTTGACGACTTCGGAAGCGTCCAACCAGACCCGGTTGCTGACGGGGGCGCCCGGTGTCGGCACATCCGTCAGGTGCGTGACCTCGGCTGCGATCCCGAGAAACAGCCCGAAGCCGCCCTTCTGCACCTTGTAGCGATAGGCTCCCATGCTCCTCAGTCGTTTCGTGAAGGTCAGGGAGTGACGGGGCCGCTGGTCACGGTGGTCCATCGGCCGTCGGCCACCGAGTACACGGTCAGGCGCCGGTTGCGGGTGTCGCCGTACCCGTCGAAAGCGACAGGGCCCGTGACCCCGTCGAAGGAGAGCCGGGCCACGGCCGGTGGCATCTTCGCGCGGGCGTCCCGCGGGAGGGTGCCGCCGTTGGCCGTCACGAGGGACTTCACGGCCTCGATCAGACTCCAGGTCGCGTCGTAGGCGTACGGTCCGTACCAGCCGGCCGCCTCCGAGTACCCCGCCTTGCGGTACCGGGCGAGGAAGTCCACCCCGCGCGCCTCGTGTTCGGCAGGGACGCCGATGTTGACGGCGAGGTCGCCGTCGGCCTTCGGGCCGGATGTGAGGAACTGCTGGTCGAAGATGCCGTCGCCGCCCATCAGGGGGATGCCGGCCCCGGCCTGCTTGAGCTGCTTGGAGAGCGGCCCGGCGGTGTCGTAGTAGCCGCCGAAGTAGACGGAGTCGGCGCCCGAGGCCCGGACCTCCGCGGCGAGGCCGGGGAACTCCCGCTGCGCGGGATCGACCTGCTCCGTGCCGACCACGGTCCCGCCGAGCTTCTCGAACTCGGCCGTGAAACCGGAGGTGAGGCCGGTGCCGTAGGCACTCTTGTCGTCGACGACGTACACCTTGCTCTTCCCCGCCTCGGCGTGGAGGTACCGGGCGGCGAACGGCCCCTGGTCCACGTCCGTGGTAACGGTGCGGAAGTACGTGTCGTACGGACGGGACTTGGTGCCCGCGGCCCAGTCGGGGCCCAGCGTCAGCGCGGGGTCGGTGTTGCCCGGTGAGACGTTGACCAGGTCCGCCCGGGCCAGGGGTGCCACCAGGGTCCGGGCCGTGCTGGAGTTCAACGGTCCGACGACGCCCAGCACCGTCTCGTCGGACACGAAACGGGCGGCGTTCGGCCCGCCCTTGGCCGGGTCGGCCGCGTCGTCCAGGGCCTTGATCTCGAACTTCACGCCCGGGACGTACCCCTTCTCGTTCGCGGTTTTGACCGCCAGGTCGGCCGAGTTCCGGATACCGAGGCCCATCGTGGACAGACCGCCGCTGAGCGGTGCGTCGACCCCGATCACCACCGTGACGGCGGAAGCCGTCGCACCGCTGCCGGCCGCTCCGCCGCCGCCGGGTGTCTCATCCTCTCGGGAGAGACTCCAAGTCAGGACGGAACCGGCCGCGAGCGTGGCCAGCGCCGCGCCCAGGACCACGGAACGCCGGGTGAGGGCGCGCGCCTTCACCGACCCCTGCGCGTCCCTCTCCACCTTGGCCGTCGCCCCCAGCGAGACCAAGTCCTCGGTCGGGGGCAGGGTTACGGGCCCCGGCGGCGGGCCGGTCGGCCGGTCCTGGGCGGGGCGCCGTGGGTTGACCGGGGCGGGGCGCCGTGGGTCGACGGGGGCGGCCCCGGAGTCCTGGACCGTGGGCTTGTGCGGAGTTGAGGGCTCGGGGGGCGTACGGGGCTTGGGCGGCGTAGGAGGTGGTGCCTGCTCCGTCGCGGCGTCCGGTGCCGGTTCCGTCGCGGCGTCCGGTGCCGGTTCCGTCGCGGCCTCCGGTGCCGGTTCCGGGTCGGGAGCGCGTTCGGGCTCCGGCCCCGCCCCCCGCGTGGTGGCCGCGTCCTCCCGGGCGGGGAAGGAGCGCAGCACCGACGCCAGCATCCCGGCGGCCTCGGTGGCGCCCACCCGCTGCTCCGGGTCCTTGGTGAGCAGCGCCTCCAGCACGGGCGCGAGCGGTCCGGCGTGGACCGGCGGCCGGTACGGGCGGGTGAAGACGGCCACCGCCAAGGCGTGGAGCCCTTCCGCCTCGAACGGCGGCTGCCCCTCGACGGCGTGGTACAGGGTGGCGCCGAGTGCCCACAGGTCGTTGGCGGGGGTCGGGCGCTTGCCCTCCAACTGCTCCGGGGGCATGTACTGCGGCGTACCGATGACGATCCCGCTGTGGCTCAGTTTGGTCGTGGCGTCCGCGAGGTGCGCGATGCCGAAGTCGGTGAGGACGACCCGGTCCTTGGTCAGGAGCACGTTGTCCGGTTTGATGTCGCGATGGACGATCCGCGCCTCGTGCGCCTCGGCCAGTGCGTCGAGCATGGCGGCGCCGATCTCGGCCACCCGCTGCACGGGCAGTCGGCCCTCCCGGCGGATGGCGGCGGCCAGGGACTGCCCGCGGATGAACTCCATGACGATCACGGGGGCGCCGTGGTGTTCCACGACGTCATGGATCGTGATGATCCCGGGGTGGCTGAGAGTGACCGCTGCGCGAGCCTCGCCGGTGAAGCGTCTGAGCAGCGTGGCGCGGTCGTCCTCGTCCATCCCCGGTGGGAAGAGGATCTCCTTGATGGCGACCTCGCGTCCGAAGAGCTGCTGGTCCAGGCCACGCCAGACCCGGCCCATACCGCCCTGGCCGATGCGTTCGACCAGCTGGTAGCGGTCGGCGATGAGTTCGGAGTTCTGCTCGGTCACGCGCACACTCTAGGTGCTGCCGCGCCGGTCAGGTGAGGGAACGGTGGCTTGATCCCGTCCCCTGAGAGCAGGGGCGGGGCAAGCCCGGGGCAGGGCTGGGAGCAGGCCCTCGCCGCCCCTCCGGACCCGGTTCGCGTCCAGAGGCCCTGACAAGACCCGCAGTTGTCGGTCTGCGGTGGGGCGGTGAGGATTTTCGTCGGCCCGACAACACCTCCGGGAACGCTTCCTCGCCGACCACTCCGAGGAGATCCGTGACCTGCGCACCGAAGCCGTCGGCGCCGACAGGGCCGGCTGTACAGAGGTTTTCGTCGGTACGTGACGGCGCGGCCGCGCGGATGGCGTCACGCGAGCGCAGGCCCGTCCGCGGGACATCTCCGCTCGCGCGGAGATGACAGACCCCATCATGAAGTCGGCTACGACGCTCGACGGTGCGCTTCGGCACTGGCCCGGATCGGGTACCCGAGGCGGACCGGGACGCCTGGCGAGTACAGGACACTGACCGGGGCGTCACCGGGAGCGAGGATTCCTGCCGCCGGAAGCAGGTTCTCTTCGCACGTGATCAGCTCGGCACGGTACAGGGGCCAGCGCGGATGGTCATTGGGAAGATACTTCGAGCCGCCGAAGAACGTGTTGTGCATCCCCCATCGGGCAGTGAGAAAGTGCTCCAGCTCGGTGGGTTCGTCGACGCGTTCACCGGTCCGTACGGTGATCCGGCTGTACGCCCCTCGAGGGGCGGGCCAGCGACGGGAGCTCGAGTACGTGACGGTGTCCCCGGCGGACCGGATGTCCATCCGCGACCACAGGTACGGCAGCCGGAACCCGAAGCGCCCGATCAGCACCGGGAGCAGCCGTGCCGCGTCCATCGACCTGAAGACGACCCCGCGACGCCCTTGCTCATCGACCGAGTAGAGCCGCACGTTGGTCTCGGGGAAGGACCCGAAGTACGGCACCCCGGGCAGGCGCAGCAGTCCGACCTTGTGCATCCGGAAGGCGACGAGCCCCACGTGAGCAGCTCCGTGATGGGTATCGGGGACGGTCCCACTCGGCAGCAGCCCGGCAACGGCGTCAGGTTCGACGGCCCAATGGACGAACGTGAGGTCGAGCCATTGCTGGGTGAAGAGAGGACGGTCCAGGGATACGGGAGCGTCGGGCGTGACCGAGGTGGGCGATTGCACGTCGCCAGAATGGCAGAAACCACCAAACCCGATGATCGGTCCTTGCACTGAAAGGATGGTTTTCGGGGAGTGCAGCCGCCATTCCGAGAAATGCCAGGTCGCTCTCCGGGCTTCCACCGACCACCGACCACCGGAACAACAGGGGTCCGTGACGGGCATGCCTGTCGACACGATCTGGAGGGTGCCCTCACCCGTCAGGGCCGGACTACCGGCGCGTCCTGTGAAGGAAGCGGCCCGACGGCCGTGACTCCCAGCGCAGGCGCACGCCGGTGGCGCGGGCGACCAGGCGCAGATGCGGTCCGGTGTTCCCCGTGTACCAGATCGCCCGGTCAGAACCGGGCCATGCGTAAGCCGGAACCCCGTCGTCCAGCAGGGAGGTCAGCCGGGGCTCATGAAGGGCCATTGCGGAGTACGCGTAGACCGCGGAGAGCCGAGGGGCGATCAGGCCGTAGTCGAGGAGGCGGGCGAGGGCGTGCTCGTCGAGGATGGCCTCCTCGACGGGCACGCCCACCGGGTATTCGGACGGGAAGGACCGGCCAAGGTCCAGGAACATCCGGACGGTACGCCTGCGGGGGTCGGCCAGCAGGGGACCGAGCGCGGCCAGCGGGCCGAGCGCGAGTCGGGGACGGACCAGCATCGCGTGGGTGAACAGGACGCGGAGGAGCGCGACGTTCATCATGAAGCGCTCCACCTGGAGCTCGGTGGCCGCCAACTCTTCGTGCTGCAGGTAGCCCCCGACGATGCTGGCGTTGTGTGCCCGGTACCAGAGGCCGGGTGCCGGGGTCCGGATGAAGTCGAGCCAGAACTCGACGCTGCGGGCGCTGGCGGTGCCGGTGACGCCGTCGGTCAGCAGACGAGCCTCGACCTTGTCCCGGAGCAGCCGGTCGTTGACAGCACGCCACCAGGGGCTTCCTGGCACGTCGGCGGATTCGGGCGCGAGCACTCCGCGGGCACGCGACCAACGAGTGAAACTCAACTCGGCGTTGCCGTACGGACGGATTGCGTCGGAGGCGAGATAGAAGTCCCGTGCCAAGGCGAAACGGTCGGCAACCCTGTTTCGTACACGTGCCACCTGCTGGTCGGCGTATGAGGCCGCGTCAGTCACAGCTGCCCGATCGGCTCGGAAGCATTCGAGAACCCCAAGAATTCCAGGACCGACGCCCTTGCGAACATCGGTACATTCCGCATGCAGAAAGCGCATGAGCACGGTATCGCGCCTCACGCGATTCGCATCGGCATCACCGCGCCCTGACGTGTGCCAGGTCCGCCGACAACGACGTCCGCTCCTTTGTCTTCCGCCCTCGAAGCGGCGCGGACGGCCTTCAGCGGGGCCGTTTCCGTGCGATGGAATTCGGGAGTCAGTGCCCTGCGCGAGGGGCCCGGCCGCTGGAAACCACCCAGCGGCCGGGCCCCTCGTGCTCGTCCGGTTCACTCGCCCGTCACCGTCGGTCGATGTCTGCCGGCCGTGCGCCACGCATCCGGCGCACCAGACATCCGCACCACCGTTCACCGTGTCGTACCGATGCCGGACGCCCGGCGGGGCGGCTCCGCCGTCAGCCGTTGGTCGTGGTGGTGATGTCGGCGATGTGGTTGTAGCGCTCCAGCAGCACGAAGAGCTTGGTCTTCTGCGTCGTGTCCCCGCTGCCGAAGGTCAGGGTGACGATCACCTCATGGCCCATGCCCACGGCGCCGTTGTCGGCCACCGTCCACCGCGCCGGGACGTTCTGGGCACGCAGGACGCCGTCCACCCCGTTGTCCTCCTCCCAGGCCGCCAGCCGCTCGGCGAAGTCGGGGGTCAGGTAGTGCTTGCGCAGCGCCGTCGCCAGCGTGACGTCCGGGTCCTCGTAGTCGCCCTTCGCGTCGATGTAGGCGCCGTAGAAGTCGGCGACCCGGGTCACCGCCTGGCCGGTCGTACCGCTGACCGACCGTGATGCGGCGGCGGACGCCTTCGTGGGGGCATGGACGGCGGCCTGTGCCGACACCTGCGTCGACACTCCGACTCCGACGGCCAGGACGAGGCCGGCGGCGACGACCGCGAGGCGGCCCGAACGACGGCGTGCGGGGGACTTCCTGCTCATGTGCGGCTTCCTTTGCTGGTCCGTAAGGGGTTGCTCTCGGCCGGTTCCGGCTTGCGTGCCGAAGACGCCTGCCGACGTGTCGCCACCTCGTCCGTGTCCGATGCGAAGACAGGACGGCGGCCGGCTGCCCGATCGGACAGAAGTCGGCCCGGTGTCTTCGTCCCGGGGCGGTCGTTCCACCTCGGTCGGTGCGACACCCAGAGCTTCGAGGACGCCGGAGATCCACCACAACAGCTGCCGCCACACGTGCAACGGTGGAACGGTCCCATCCCTGTTGACCTGCGGAAACAGGGGGTGCCTGGGATGCCCTCCCGGGACGCGGAGACGACGCGAGGTGGTCGGCCGAGCGTCCGGCGAACCAGCCTGGACCGGGCCGTCCGCGTGGCCGTCGGGCCTGCTACCGGCCTCGGGACGCGACGGACCCGCTGGACGTACCTTCCCTACACCGGGCCGGTCCGGTAGTTCGAGGGCAGTGTGTACACGAACTCCCGTGGATCGGCGTGCGCCTGCTCCAGCCAGACGGGGACGCTGTGGTACCCGAGGGTGTAGAGATTCCGGCTGGGGTCCCAGGTGTTGTAGGCCAGGATCGAGGAACGCTTCTTGGCCATGTGGGCCGCCGGAATGTTGAGCACATACGCGGCGCCGCGGCCGCGATCGGCGGGGTTGGGATACTGCTGGTAGGCGTAGATGTGGTTGAAGCGGACGTCGGTGAGTTCGCCGTTCTTCATCAGCCAGTAGGCGGCATCGCTGCACGCCTTGTGCGTGGGGTTCTTGTCCAGCCACCCGGCCGCGAACTTGTGCGAGGCACCGGGATATTGCTGGGCGAGTGCCCGGACCTTGGCCATGATCTTCTTGACGAAGTTGTCATAGTCGCCGAAGGCTTCGTCGGAGAGCTTGAAGTTGATGACCTTGTCGACGCCCAGGGCCTTGGCGGAGAGGTTGAACTCGGCCGTGCGGCCGGTGACGACCTCCGGTGTCGGCCAGCTCTCCTGCCACCCGAGCTTGTGGTAGTGGCCGGGGGCGGAACAATTGCCGCCCAGGCTTTGGCAGTTGCCCTGGTTCATGAACGCGGCGAGGTCACCGTTCTCCCCCTTGCTGACGAGCACCAGATAGACCGGCCTGCCGGCCGCCTTGTGCTCCAGTATCGAACCGGCGAGCCCGATCGCCTCGTCGTCCTGGTGCGGCGAATAGAAGATCGCCGGGGCCGCTGCCGCCGATGCGCTCGGAGCGCCCACGGCGGTGTCGAGCGCCACTCCCGCGGCCACCAGGCCGGCGGTCGTCAGCACCGACCTTCGCGAAGGACCGGACGATGTGGGGCGGTTCGGATCGTGGGCAGGCATGGGTATTCCTCTCACGCGGTGAGTGTGCTGCCGCGGGAGCGCCCGATCACACGAGGTGCGGGCGCTGCTCCGTGGCATGAATCCACGCTGCCAGGCGTCACTGACGTTCCACTGACCTTTTCCTGATGGCCGAAAGCACCTCTCCTGACGGGGCTACCGCGACTGCCACCCCGGCACGCTGTGTGCCTTTTCGCTGGTCACCCTCCGGGCGGTGCCAAGAGCGGAGACGACGGGGGCGGAACTCCCGGTCGAAGATCGGTCGTTCAGATCAGGGCCGGCGCGGGGGCGGGAAGGTAGGGGGTGATGTTGCGCCAGGCGCGCTCGAAATTTTTTTTCTCCTTCTCGCCGACCGGGGCGACATAGCGCAGCGCGCTTTCCGCGGCGTCGTTGCCCTTGAGGCGCGCGATGATCCAGGCGGCGAGGTAGTGCGAGGCCAGGCAGCCGCCGGCGGTGGCGATGTTCTCCTTGGCGTAGAAGGGCTGGTTCAGTACCTCGACGCCGGCGGCGACGACCCAGGGCTTGGTGATCAGGTCGGTGCAGGCGGGGATGTCGTTGAGCAGGCCGAGCTTGGCCAGAACGAGCGCGCCGGAGCACTGTGCCGCGATGAGCTGGCGCGAGGGGTCCAGGCGGCGCAGGACGTTCATGATCGCCGGGTCTTCGACGACCTCGCGGGTGGCGATGCCACTGCCGACGATGACGGCGTCGGCGGCGCACGCCTCCTCAAGGGTCGACATCTGCTCGATGACCACCCCGTTCATCGACGTCACCTTCGGGTTGGGGGTGGCGATGGTGACGCGCCAGTCGTCGTTCTTGACGCGGTTGAGCACACCGAGCGCGATCAGGGAGTCGAGTTCGTTGTAGCCCTCGAAGGTGAGGATGGCGATGTGCGGCACGGCGGCTGTCCTTCCGGCTGGGTGCTGGGTGAGTGCCGACGGTAGGGACCCACAGACAGGACAGTCAAAGAATTGTCATGGATACAATCCGGTGCATGGCAGCCTCGCGGTACAAAGCGCTGGTCGACGCGCTCGCATCCGACATCCGGACCGGGCGGCTCGCCGCGGGCGTGCGGCTGCCGACACACCGCGGGCTCGCCGCCCGGGAGGGCATCGCCGTGGTGACCGCGACCCGGGTGTACGCCGAGCTGGAGACGATGGGCCTGGTGAGTCGGGAACAGGGCCGCGGCACCTTCGTGCGGGACATCGCGGTGCCCGCCGGTCACGGCATCGACCAGCAGGTCGTCGCCACGGACGCGGTCGACCTCAACTTCAACTATCCGTCGCTGCCCGGGCAGGCCGATCTCCTTCGGCAGGCCCTGCGCGAGCTGGCCGCCTCTGGTGATCTCGACGCGCTGCTGCGCTACCAACCGCATCGAGGGCGCCCCCAGGACAGAGCCTCGATCGCACGGCACCTGAGGCGCCGGGGAATCACCACCGACCCGGATCGGATCCTGATCACCAACGGTGCGCAGCACGGCCTCGCCATCACCGTCATGGCCACGCTCAACGCCGGCGACGTCGTCGCGGTCGACGCGCTCACCTACCCGGGCTTCAAGGTGCTCGCGCATGCCTTTCACCTCGACCTGGCACCCATCCCCGCAACCGCCGACGGGCCTGATCTCGACGCGTTGGAGAAGCTGTGCGCGACCCGGCCGGTGCGCGCGATCTACACCATGCCCACCCTGCACAACCCGCTGGGCTGGGTCATGCCGGCGACCGGCCGAACCCGCCTGATCAAGATCGCCCGCCGGCACGGTTCGCTCATCATCGAGGATGCCTCCTACGCCTACCTGGTCGAGGCCCCTCCGCCGCCTCTGGCCGCAACCGCGCCGGACATCACCGTCTACGTCTCGGGACTCTCGAAGAGCGTCGCCACCGGCCTCCGAGTCGGCTTCGTCGTCGCCCCGCCGTCCGCCGTGCCGTCGCTCGAACGCGCGATTCGCGCGACCACCTGGAACACTCCGGCCCTCACGACCGCCGTCGCCTGCCGATGGCTGGAGGACGGCACGGTGGATCATCTGGAAGCGCTGAAGCGCGACGATGCCAAGGCCCGCCAGGCGCTGGCCGGACGAGAGCTGGCAGGTCTCCCTCTCATCAGCCACCCCTCGTCCTATTTCACCTGGCTGCCGCTGCCCGACGACGCGCGCGCCGACCGTCTCACCGCCACCCTCGCGCGCCTGCACATCTCGGTAGCCACAGCCGAGCCGTTCACCACCACGACGCACACACCGCAGGCGATCCGCCTCGCTCTGGGCTCGACCGATCTGGACAGTCTCCGGTCGACGCTGCGTACAGTGCGACGAGTCGCCCTCGAGGACGCCCAGGCCTGAACTCCCCCCAGTCGGCCGCTTCCTGGCCGCACGCGTCACAAGACGCGTGCTCCTTGGCGGACTTGAGGCGAGAGCCGTCGCGCGGGCCGGTCGGCGGCGGGCGTCCGCTCCGGCCCGCACCGAGGGCCCGGCTACGGCTGGTCGGTCACGAACCGGTCGACCACGGCGGTGAGTTCCGCCGGCTTCTCCACGGGCAGTTCATGGCCGGCGTCCACGATCCGCACCACGGCGTCCGGGTAGGCCTTCGCCATCCGCAGCATCTGTGAGAGGGGCAGTTGGATGTCGTGGTAGCCGTGGACCAGGAGGGTGGGGGTGCGGATCTCCCCCAGCCGGTCGAGGACGTCGAAGGACCGCATGGCGCCGTAGCACGTCATGACCACCTCCTGGGGCGTGTCCGCCGAAGCCCGGACGTACTCGCGGATCTTCTCGCGCGGGTAGCCGGGGGCGAAGGCCCGCTGGATGTTGGCGGCCACGAACAGCTTGAACGGCACCATGGTCGAGACCGCCATCAACAGACCCCTCCCCCGGCTGTAGGTCATCCTGCTGATCGAGTTCACCAGAACCAGCCGCTCGACCCGCTCGGGGTGGTCGAGCGTCAGGGTCTGCGCGATCATCCCGCCCATCGAGTGGCCGACGAGGACGAACCGGTCGAGCTCCAGGTGGTCGAGGACGGCGAGAACGTCACCGGCCAGCTCCGCCACGGTCCGCCGCCCCGATCCGGCGCTCTCCCCGTGCCCGCGAAGGTCCAGCCGTACGACCCGCCGCTTCTGGGCGAAGTGGTCCACCTGGTGGTCCCAGCGGTGCCGGTTGGCCGTCCAGCCGTGGATGAACACAAGGGGCACGCCGTCACCGTCGCGGGGGCCCTCGTCGTCGTACGTCAGCGCGGCGCCGTCGACTTCGAGCTGCGGCATGGGGCCTCCTGGAGTGCGGTCCGGTTACTGGTCGGTCTGGTTACTGGTCGGTACGGTATCCGGGCTCGGGGCCGCCGTCACCGTCGTTCGCCGAGGAATTCGAGGATGTGCCCGAACACGTCGAGGGCGGCGCCCCGGCCCAGGAACGTGTCCAGGTGCCCGTAGGCGGGGATCTCGGTGTACGACACGTCCAGCTGGGGCTGGCGGTGTGCCAGCACCTCGTGGCAGAGCTTCTGCGAGTCCAGCCACAGTCCGTTCTCGCTGCCCGCGAGCAGCAGCACCGGGGTGTCGATGCGGGCGGCCGCGTCCAGCGCGTTGGGCGGCAGTGCCCGGTAGCGGTGGTCGGTGTCGTGCCAGCGGACGACGCTGCGGGCGAGTTCGATACGGCGCAGGTGCGGCAGGATCCACAGGGGCGCAGGCCCGAGGAGCTCGGCCAGCCGGTCGTGGGTGGCTTCGGACAGGTTCTCGTGCAGGAACAGCGAGGCGCCCGAACCCCAGGCCGAGTTGTGGAGGATCTGGCAGGTCGGGTCCGGGCAGCCCGCCCCGCGGGAGGCCAGCGCGAACAGGGGCGTGTACTTCGAGCGGAGACCCACCTTGCGGAAATCGACCGGGATGTGGTCGATCCGGTTCTTCAGCAGCTCACCCGCCACCGTCATCCGCAGCGAGGTGCGTCCGGCGAGCTTCGGCGTCAGGAACACGCCCTGGGAGACGACGCCGGCGAGGCCGGGCACCAGCCCCGCCGTCATGCTCAGCGACAGGGTGAGGGAGCCGATGCAGTGGGCGACCACGAACAGCGGCCGGTCGCCGATGCGTTCGCGGATGCGGGAGACGGCTTCGGGGATGTCGTACAGAGCGACGTCGTCGTAGGTGTACCTCTGGCCGGTCTCGTTGTACGGAAGCCGGCAGCTGCCCCGCCAGTCGAGCAGCCAGGGCTCGTAGCCGTCGTCGAGCAGGACGTCGACCAGGTTGCGGGTCTCGGGGAGCAGGAACATGTCGGCGGACGCGGTGTGCCCGTGCAGGAGCAGCACGGCGGGCCGGTCCTGCTCGCCGCTGTCGACGCGGGTGAGACCGAGGCGTACACCGTCCCCGGCCGTGAAGGGGATCTCCTCGACCCGTGCCGGGTCGAGGCGGTGGCGCAGCGGCCGCAGGGCCGTCCCCGTCCTGACCTTGCGGATCGTCGGCCTGGTACGGGAGTTGGTGGTTCTGAGGATCATCGGTGGCGCTCCGAGGGGGTCTTGGTGCGGCGCAGGTCGAGGAGGTCCGCGGCGGCGCGGGCGAAGGGGCCGAGCAGTCCGCGGCCCATCTCCGCGCCGAACCAGGCGAGCCAGGTCAGCTTCGCGACGCGCTTCTCCTGGCCGGTCAGACGCGGGTCCACCTTGATGCCGTCGATCTGGTCGCGCACATAGCTGTCCGCGGGCACGACGAGCTCGCCCGCGAGGCTCGCCGGTTCGCCTTCGCGGCCGATCTCGACACTCAGCGCACGGGTCTGCCGCCACACGTCACGGCGGGCGCGGGCGTACTTGTGGCCCTCCAGCCACCAGCGGCCTCCGTCGGTGTCACGCAACGTCAGTCGGTAGCGCAGGAGTTGGTGGCGCATCCCGTGCCGCTGCGGGATGCCCTCCTCGGGCCGGATCCAGACGTCGCCGTGTTCCACCAGCAGCGGCGCGGGATGGGCCGCGGTGCACACCACCTCGCCGCCGACGTCCACCCGGCGCTCCTCCACCAGTTGGTACATGCTCGCGATGGAGAGGGTGAGCGCCATCGAGCAGGGGGTGTCGGCGCCGGCGCCGACCGGGCCCACGTTGCCCTCGGTCGTCTCGGAGAACCACAGGTACGGCTGGTCGTCCTTGTCCGGCAGCCGGGCCAGTCCGTCCTGGGCGAGCCGCTCGAACGTCCTCAGCTGGGCCTGGGCGTCGTAGCGGGCCGCAGGGCGCAGGCCGAGGGCCTCGACGAGCGCGGCAGTGCGTTCGTCGGTGGCCGCCGGCCCCTTCAGGGTCGCCTCGCACAGCTTGAGGGCGGTGGGACTTCGCAACACCCTTGTGAGAAAGTCGAGTTCGGGGACAGGGTCGGCCTCCAGGCGGGCCAGGGCGTCGGTGCGCCACTCGTCCCAGTCCTGTACACGCACATGCATCCCGCCGAACGCCATGTCCCGTACGACGTCGTCGAGGGTGTTGGGTACGCCGGTCAGGTTGTAGTCGAATCCCCAGGCATCGGGTTCGCAGATGACGCCCGCCGCGACCCGGCTCACCCAGTCCACGGGGGCCGCGTTCAGACGGTGGAAGGCGGGCACGGTGCGGAAGCGGCCGAAGGCCGAGATGAGGCCGCTGCTGAGGTCCTGCGGATTGTGGGCGCCCGTCCGGGTGTGGCCCCCGATTCCTCCCGGGCGCATCGCGGTGACGATCAGGCCGTGGTCGCGGGCCCGCCGCAGAGCGACCTCGGCGGCCCATTTCGTCTGGTCGTAGCCCGCGACGAGGCGGTCGACGTGGGCGAGCGGGTCGTCCTCGCCCATGGAGGCGATGCCGACCTCGTTGAAGACCGCGATCGAGGAGATGTGGTGCAGCGGCTTGGGCGGGCCGGTCGCGGCCAGTTCGGCCAGGGTCAGCGCGCCGATGACATTGCTCTGGCGCAGCGACTGGTAGCCGCGCAGGAAGTCCACGGCCGCCGCCACGCCCACGACGCTGTCCAGTTCGTGAGCGAGCTTGTTCCAGACGTCGTCGGACAGGCCGAGGTGGGGACGCCTGATGTCGCCGGGGAGCACCGTCACCCGGCGGCGGATCTCCGACGACCAGGGCAGCCGGTGACTCTTCAGCGCCTCGCCGAGGCGGGCCGTGGCCGCCTCCTCGTCGGCCGCGCGGACGAGGCAGTGGACATGCGCGTCGCTGTGCCTGAGCAGATCGAGGAGCAGATGACTGCCGAGGAAGCCGGTGGCGCCGGTGAGCAGGATCCGGCGGGGCGGCAGGGGCTCGGGCGAGCCGGTCCAGGGCAGGCGGTCGGCCAGGGAGAGGTCGGCCAGGATCTGGTCGAGGTCCTCGGGACGGGCCGTGGCGTACGGGGTACCGCCGCCGGTGGTCCTGGCGCTGACCGTCGTCCCGGGCGCGATGCGGGGCGAGCGGATGGATGGGGTGTCCGTAGCGGGCGCCAGGCCGGAACCCGGGGCGCGAGCGGAGCTGAATTCCGGGGCCGGAGCCGAGGCGAGGTACGGGAAGGTGTCCGGGGCCTGTGTGGTGCCGATCCTGTCGGTCGCCGGGGCCGGGGTCCGTGCGGCCGTCGAGGCTGCCTGCGCACTCGGGGCCGAGAGGGCCGCCGTGGCACCCGCGGTCGCCAGCCAGCGCAGGGCGAGACTGCGCGGCCGGGCGTCGGCGAACACCTCGTCGAGGTCGATCTCCATGCCCAGCTCGTCCTCCAGCGCCGCGACGAGTTCCACGGCGCCTACGGAGGTGCCCCCGGCGTCGAAGAAGTCGGTGTCGGGTGACAGATGCCCTCCGGGTACGAAGGGACCGGCCGCCGCGGCGACGACGGCGGCCAGGCCGTCCGCGTCGGGTGCAGGGGCCGGTGCGGCCGCAACGGCGAGGGAGGGCAGTGCGCCGGCACCACGGTCCGTGCCGGTATCGGTGTCGCCACCAACTCCCGCGCCCGCTCCCGCACCGAACGGCACGGTGGGCGCATCCGCGTACAGGTCCGTTCCGGCAGCTGACGGCGCGACAGCCGCACCTGCGCCGGACGGCACGGTAGGCGCACCCACGTCCCCACCGGCACCGGACGGCACGGCAGTCTTCGCCGCGTCCGCATCGGCGGCTTCACCGACGCGGGGCGCGGAGGTCTCCGCACCCGCATCGGTCCCCGCACCCGACTCCGTGCCGGTTCCGGTCGCTGTGGGTGTGGGTGTGGGGACCTGTCTGATCCTGGCCAGCAGGGCCTCCACGCTCGGCCCGCCGTCACCCCGCTCGATCGCCTCACCGGTGGCCCGCTGTCCAGCGTACGCCGCCGCGTCCTCGTTCACTTCACTCATCACAGCCCTTCCCCCCGTGCACTGTCCTTTTCCGTACTGCCTCCGCGGGCCGAGCCCGCTGCCCCGCTCACTGCCGCCGCCACGAGCGGAAGGCCCGCAGCTGTTCCGGCGTGACCACGCTCTCCAGGTGCTCGTCGTCCTGGTCGCCGCCGCCGAGCGCGGCCAGCAGACGCCGGGCCGGTACGTTGCGGTCGGTGCGCTCCGCCGTCAGCCGGACCTTCACGCAGCCCAGTCGGTCGGCGCGGTCGGCCAGCCACTCCAACAGCCGTTCCTCGACGCCTCGGCCGAGCGCACGGCAGCTCAACATCCACGCGAGCACGTCGAGTTGATCGCCGTCCGCGCGCAGGGCGAGCAGGCCGATCTGGCCGTAGTCGCCGAAGCGATCCCGTGCCGCGGCCGTCCACACCTCGCCGTGCTCCCGCCATCGCGCCAGATCGCCAGCGTCGGCGGACCGGGGACGGAGCGTGAACTGATTGGTGCGGCGCACGAGTTGTTCGGCCCGCTCGACGTCGGCCCCGGACAGCGCCCGGATGTCGACCTCGAGTTCCAACTGGGCGAGGAACTCCTCGAAACCGGCCTGCTCGCGCACCGCGTCCCGCTCCCGCTCCTGCGCGTAGAACCCTGCCCGCAGTCCGTCCTCGGCCGTCGCCGCCGCCGGGACCAGCGGCCACAACCGGCCGAGGAAGTCGTCCAGTTCGGCCGCCGGAGGGCAGGTCACCGACAGCACCTCCGGCAGCGCCGACCGCATTTTCGCGATCTCTACAGAGTTGTCGTCGAGGAACAGGAAGCTGTCGATCCCCAGGTTGAGGGTGCGCGCCGCCTCCGTGAGACGGCCCGGCTTCGGGCCCCAGCCGGCGGAGAGCACGCTGAAATGCTCTGCCTTCAGCGGGCTGTCCGGACGGTCGAGGACGGCCCGTACGGTGTCCTCGTCGTTGTTGCTGACCAGGGCGAGCAGCGCTCCCGCGGCACGCCAGCTCAGCAGCTTCCGTGCCAGCAGGGCGCGCGGTCCGGTCAGATCCACCGACTCGGGGCCGATCTCCCCGGCGACCCCGCCCCACAGGGTCTCGTCGCCGTCGACCGCGATCACCTTGGGCGCGGGACGCAGTACCGCTCGTACGACCTGGGCCAGCCGCAGGGCGACCGCCGCCTGGAAATGCGGGGTGAAGGGGAGATGGGCCAGCCGTTCGGTCCTTTCGTCGAAGCGTTCCGCGACCGCGTGGTGGCGCGTCCAGTCGTCCGGGCCCAGCACCGCGATGCCGGGCGAATCGGCCAGCTCGGCGAGGAGGTCGCTCTCCCACAGCGCGAAGCGGTCGTCCTGCCGCGCCGAGGGCAGGACGCCGACGATCAGTGGTCTGCGGGTCCGCTCGGACAGGGCCCGCAGCGCGGCCGGGTAGGCGGTGCGCAGTTCGGTCAGCACCGCTTCGGTCACCGGGCCGAACCGTTCCAGGTCCACCGCCCGCAGCAGCACCACACCGACCGCTGTCGTGGGGTCGGTGAAGACGCCCGAGGGATCGCGCAGGGCGGCGAGCACCTGGTGGTACGGCGCTTCCGCGACCGTCGGGCCCTCTTCCCGCGCCCGCTCCCCTGCTCCTTCCCCCGTGCCCTCCTCGATCGCCGCCTCGCACAGCGGCGGCAGATTGCCGAGCGCGAATGTGGCGGCGAGGGCGAGCGTGCGGCGCGGGTGGGCAGCGGGGTCCCGCACGACCGGAGGCGCCGTCGCGAGCGGAGGTGCGGTCGCGATCGGAGGTGCGGTCGTGCCCGTCGCGATCGGCGTCGCCGTCGCAACCGTCGCGGCAGTTGCCGTCGCACCCGTCGTACCGACCGCCGCGGTCGGGTCGTCGGCCGTCGCGGCGAGCAGCCGCAGGAACTCCTCCGCCAGTTCGGTGGAGGTCACCGCGTCCAGGATGTCGAGGTTGTGGTCGAGCCGTACGCGGCCCGCGTCCGGGGTCATGGTGACCATGAGGTCGAGGTCGGAGTAGCCCGTTCCGGCCGGGAGCACCTCCAGCCGGCCGAGGCGGGCCGCCGAGGAGCGTACGTAGTTGAAGTACACCTCCACCAGCGGGGCGTTCGGCCGGTACAGTCCCTGCCCGGCCAGGGTCGAGAGCACGTCCGAGAACATGGCGCCCTTCGCGATGACCCGGTCCAGGCGCGCGTCCGTCCGGCGCAGTACCTCCTCGATCCGCTCCCCCGCCGCCGCTTGTGCCGGGAACGGCACCGGTACGCCGAAAAAGCCCACCGCGTCGTAGGCGTCGGCGTGGATGCGCGTGTCGACGGGCACGGCGAGCACGAAGCGCTCCCGCTCCCGCATCCTGGCCAGCAGGACGGTCAGGGTGCCGAGACAGAAGGCGGCCGGTGTGACGGCGAGCCTGCTCGCGGCCGCCGACACCCGTTCCATCAGTCCGTCGGGTATCGCCACGGTCACGCTCCCGGCCCGGTACGAACGCGTCGCCGGGCGCGGCCGGGCGAGTGTCAGGTCGAGACGCTCGCTGCCGTGGAAGGCCTCGCGCCACTCGGTGGTGCCGGCGCCGGAGGCGTCGCCGGTCCGCTGGGCCTCGATCAGCAGGTCGATGTCACGGTTGGTGACGGCGTCGCCGAGTGAGGTCCCGGACAGTTCGGCGTCGATCTCCCCCGCGACGAGAAGCAGCGACTGCAGGTCGCTCACCGCGTGGTGGGCGCCGAACACCAGGATCTGGCCACGCGTACCGGCGTCGAGCAGCTCGAACCGCCACAGCGGCGTCCTCGCCAGGTCGAACGGCGGCTCCAGCAGCCGGGACAGCCGGTCGTCGGCGTCGAGTACGGCATCGGCGGGCACGTCCGTCCAGCGCAGCAACGGCTCGGCCGGCTGCCGCTCCACCCGCAGCTGTCGGCCCCGTCCGCCACCTGCGGCCATCGCCGTGCGCAGGGCCGCGTGCCGTCCGGCGAGCCGGGCGACGATGTCGGTGAGCGCCTCGCGGGTGGTCGGCGCGGTGAGCCGGACGGCCAGGCCGACGGCGTGCGCCGCGTCCGGCATGCCCGGCTGGGCGCTGCGCAGCAGCCGCACGACGTCGCGGGTCGCGGGCCGCAGCTCGCTCTCGGGCACCTCGGAGGCGGCTTCGGGCTGTGGCTCCTGTCCGCGGGCCCCGGTGTCGCGTTCGGGCAGCACCGCGCCCAGGGCCCGTGCCAGACCCCGGATGTCGGACGCCGAGAAGACGGCGGCGGCCGGGAGTTCGGCGCCCAGCTCGCGGGTGAAGGCGTTGCGCAGCCGGACCAGCATGAGCGAGTCCAGGCCCAGTTCCTTGAGGGCCGTGGTCGCGGACACTTCGACGGCACCGCCGGAGACCTGGTCGATCTTGGCCCGTACATACGCTTCGAGCCGTGCGGTCCGGTCCTGGTCCGTCGTCGCAGCGAACACCCGCGCGACGAGGTCGTCCGTGCCGGCCGGGTCAGCGGCGGCGGTGATCAGGTCGCCCAGGATCGGGCGGGTGCGCGCGGCGTCCGGGTCGAGGTCCAGTGCCGCCCGGTCCAGGGCGAGGGGGGCGAGCTGGCGGCGGGAGGTGGCGAGCACCCGCTCGAACAGGTCTCCGCCTTCCGCCGGAGTGAAGGCGACCAGACCCGCACGGCTGGTCTCGGCGGCCCGGGTGCCGGAACCGGCGACCATGCCGACCTCCGTCCAGGCGCCCCAGTCCAGGCTCAGCGCCCGGCGGTCGGTGCGGGAGAGGTGGTGTGCCCAGGCGTCGAGGAAGGCGTTCGCCGCCGCGTACGGGCTCTGGCCGGCCGAGCCGAGGACACCGGCCGCCGAGGCGAAGAGGACGAACCTCTCGGCCTCCGGCGCCAGTTCGGTGAGCAGGGTGGTGCCGAGGACCTTGGGCGCGAGCACGCGCAGGACGCGTTCGTCGGTCAGGTTCGCCACCGTGGCGTCGTCCAGGACGCCCGCCGCGTGGATGACCGCGGCGATCGGTCCCCCCTCACGTCGTACGGCGTCCAGGGCGGCCGTCAGCGTGGCACGGTCGGCGACGTCCGCGCGGGCGAGGTGCACGGTGACACCGCGTGCTTCGATCCCCTTGATCCAGCTCTCCGCGGCCGCGTCGGGCCCGCCCCGGCTGAGCAGGGCCAGTCGGCGGGCACCCCGGCGGACCAGTCGCTCGGCGGCCACCCGGCCGAGGCCGCCCAGGCCGCCCGTGATCAGGTGCACGCCGTCCGGGCTGATCCCGCCGTGCCCGTCGTCGTCCGGGCGGGTGCGGGCCAGCCGTGGCACCAGCCGGCCCGACTCCCGCAGCGCGACGAGCCGTTCGTCGTCCGCGTGCCGCAGTTGCGTCCACAGGCCGTCGCCGTCGTCCGTGGCCGGCAGGTCGATCAGTGTGGTGAGCAGTTCCGGATACTCCTGGGCCACCGAGAGTCCGAAGCCCCAGGCGAGCGCCTGCTGAGGGTGCGTCACCCGGGTGCTGTCACCGGCGGCCTGGCTGCCCCGTACGACCACGAACAGGCGCGGGGCACGGCCTCGGGGACGGTCGGTGAGCGCCCGTACCAGGTGCAGGGTGCTCAAGCAGCAGTACCGGGCGGCCTCTTCGGCCGTGGCGGCGTCCTCGACGGCCGGCGCGTCGAGGGCGGTCAGCTGAACCACCCGCTCCGGCTGCCCGTCGGGGAAGGCCTCGTCGAGAAGGCGGGTCAACTGCCCTGGATCGGACGGATCGAGGACGTAGCGGCCGGGGCTCTGGGCGCCGAACGCCGCGCCTCTGCGCACGATCACATGGGGTACGGCAGCGGAGGCCAGCCGTTCCGCGAGCGCGTCGGCCACCCCGGTCTCGTCGGCCAGGACGAGCCAGCCGCCGTCGCCGGGCCGCTCCTGTGCCGCCGGGCGCGGCTGCCAGCGGGTCTCGAAGAGCGCACCGTCCAGCGGCGAGAGCGCGGCGAGTTCGAACTCCACCGCCTCCAGGAGCAGTTGCTCCTTCTCGTCCCAGAGCCGCAGATCCACGAGCGCGGTGTCGCCGTCCACGGAGCGCAGGCGGCAGGTCGCCCACGCCGGCGCGGAGCGCAGGCCGGTGAAGCGCAGCCGTCCGACACCGGCGGGCACGAAGGCCCGGCCCGCGGGCGCGTCGGCCGGCAGGGCCGCCGTGTGGAAGGCGGCGTCGAGGACCGCGGGGTGCAGCAGATGCCCGGCGGCGGGCCGCGGGGCGAGTCGGCCGAGCGCCGCGGTGTGCGTGCGGTGCCCCTGCTCCAGGAGCCTGAAGGCGGGGCCGTAGTCGATGCCCAGGGCCGTGAGCCCCGCGTAGACGGCGGACAGGTCGGCCTCTTCGTCGCACCGCTCGCGCAGCACCGCGGGCTCCTCGCCCGCGTCGGCCGCGGCGGGCGCGTCGGGCACGGGATCGGCGGCGGCGTCGACGATCCGTCCGGTGACGTGCCCCTCCCACGGCGCGCGCCGCTCCCCGGTGGCCGCCGAGGCGATGGTGAAGTCCCGTGAGCCGTCCGCCCCCGGGGGCTGCAGAACCAGTTGCAGCCGTACGGGCTGGTGCGCGTCGAGAGCCAGGGGCCGCAGGAACCTCACGTCGGCCAGTGCTACCTCGCCGCCGTCCCGCAGTGCGGACGCGGCCTCCAGGGCCAGGTCGAGGAAGGCGGCGCCGGGCAGCCAGACCTCGCCGTTGACCCGGTGGTCGGTCAGGTAGGCGAAGCGGCTGTCGCGCAGGTCGATGTCGCTCTGGAAGATGTGCCGGCCGGGTGTGTCGCTGGCCTCGACATGCGTGCCGAGCAGCGGTGAACCCCCGGCCGTCCCGGTGGCCGGGGAGGGTGCGCGCCAGTGGCGTTCGCGGGCGAAGGCGTACGTGGGCAGGTCGATCCGGCGGCCCCGCGGGAGCAGCACCGGCCAGTCGGGCGTGTGCCCGGCCTCGTACAACTCCCCCAGCCGGCCCAGCAGAACACCCCGTCCGTCCCGTCCGCGGCTCAGCGAGCCGAGCGAGACCGCGTCGATCCCCGCCTCGGCCGCCACCGCCTCGACCGACGCGGTGAGCGAGGGGTGCGGGCTCAGTTCGACGAAGTAGCGGTAGCCGTCGTCCAGCATCCGCCGGATCGTGTCCGCGAACCGGACGGGACGCCCGAGGTTCGCGTACCAGTGGTCGGCGTCGAGCCGGTCGCCGGGCACCGGTTCGGCCAGCACCGTCGAGTACAGCGGGGTCGTGGTGCGGGTGCCCCGGATGCCGGAGAGCCGGTCGAGGAGATCCGCCCGGACGGGGTCCATCAAGGGGGTGTGGGAAGCGAACGGCGTCGTCAGCCGCCGTACCGGGATGTCCCGCGCTTCGAGGTGCGCGCGCAGTTCGGCCAGCGCCTCGGTGTCGCCGGAGACGGCCGTGGAGTGCGCGCTGTTGACCGCGGCGACGAACAGCCGGTCCGGGTGGGACGCGAGCAGCTTCTCGACTTCCGTGCGCGGCAGCTCCAGGGCCAGCATGCCGCCCTGTCCGACCAGCGGGGCGACCGCTCGGGCGCGCCCCGTCACCACGGACACGGCGTCGTCCAGGGTGAGGGCGCCCGCGCTGTACGCGGCGGCGATCTCGCCCAGGCTGTGCCCGATCACGGCGTCCGGGCGGACGCCGAGCGCACGCCAGGCGGCGGCCAGGGCCGCGTTGACGGCGAACAGCACCGGCTGCAGGTACTCGGTGCGGTCGAGCGGGGCGAACTCCTCGGGTGCCGCGAGCACGTTGAGCACCGACCAGCCGACGTGGCCGTGCACCGCCTTGTCGATACAGGCCAGTTCCTCGCGGAAGGCCTCCGACTCGGCCGCCAACTCCATGCCCATGCCCGGCCACTGGCCGCCGTGCCCGGCGAAGACGAAGGCCACCTTCCCGGACTGCTCCGGACGGGGCGGGGCCAGCGGGACCCGTCCGGTCGCCAACGCGTCGAGCCGTGCGCGTAGTTCGTCCCGGTCGCCGGCGACGATCCCCGCTCGCCGTTCGAAGTGGCTGCGGTGGTGCGCCAGGGTGTGGGCGACGTCGGGCAGCGCGACATCATCCTGGTCCAGGTACCGGGCCAGCCGTGCGGCCTGCCCCCGGACGGCGGCCTCCCCTCTCCCGGACAGCGCGAACAGCCGCTTGCCCGAGGCGGTTTCGTCCTCGGGCGGGAGCTCGGCCGGATCGGCTTCCTCCACGATCAGGTGAGCGTTCGTTCCGCTGATCCCGAAGGCGCTCACGCCGGCCCGCCGTACGCGTTCGCCCGACGACGGCCAGGCGACCGTCTCCCGCAGCAGGTGCAACCCGCTGTCGTCCCAGTCGACATGGCGACTGGGCGTGCTCGCGTGCAGGGTGCGCGGCAGGGACTGGTTGCGCAGGGACTGCACGACCTTGATCAGACCGAGCACGCCCGAAGCGGCCTGCGCGTGACCGATGTTGGACTTGAGCGAGCCGAGATGCAGCGGGTGGCCCTGAGGGCGCGAGGCACCGAAGACCTCCGCGAGGGCGTTCGCCTCGATCGGGTCACCGAGGGTGGTGCCGGTCCCGTGCGCCTCGACGTAGTCGATGTCGGCGGGTTCAAGACCGGACAGCTCCAGTGCCCGTCGGATCACCTGCTCCTGGGCCGGACCGTTCGGCGCCGAGAGGCCCTGGCTGCGGCCGTCCTGGTTGACGGCCGTACCGCGCAGCACGGCCAGCACCTCGTCGCCGTCGCGCCGCGCGTCGCCGAGCCGCTTCAGTACGACCATGCCCGCGCCCTCGGCCCAGATGGCACCGTCGGCGTCGTCGGAGAAGGAGCGGCAGCGGCCGGTCGGGGACAGCCCTCGCAGACGGCTGAACTCGACGAAGGTCCCCGGCGTCACCATCAGCGTCACCCCACCGGCGAGCGCCAGGTCGCACTCGCCCGCGCGCAGCGCCTGCGCCGCCAGGTGCAGCGCCACCAGGGACGACGAGCACGCGGTGTCCACCGTCAGCGCCGGTCCGTTCAGGCCCAGTGTGTACGCGAGCCGGCCCGAGGCCACGCTCGGCGCCGATCCCGTGCCGACGTACCCGTCCAGCTCATCGAGCCGGGAGCCCGCGAGGTAGTCGCTGCCGAACATGCCGACGTACACACCGGTGCTGCTGCCCGCCAGCTCGGCCGGCACGATCCCGGCGCGCTCCAGTGCCTCCCACGCCGTCTCCAGCAGCATCCGCTGCTGCGGGTCCATGGCCGCCGCTTCCTTCGCTGTGATTCCGAAGAAGCCCGCGTCGAAGGACTCCAGGTCGTCGAGGAAGCCACCTTCCTTGGCGTACGACGTGCCCAGGGCCTCCGGGTCGGGGTCGTGCAGCGACTCCACGTCCCAGCGGTCCGCCGGGAACGGGCCCACCGCGTCTCGGCCCTCGGCGACGAGATGCCAGAGGCCCTCGGGGTCACTCACGCCGCCGGGCAGACGGCAGGCCATGGCCACCAGGGCCAGCGGCTCGTCCGACGCCGGCGCCGGGGTGTGGGGGGCCCGCGGATCGGGTGCGCCGCGCCGGGTGGCGTGGCCGTCCGTGGCGAGTGCGGTGGTCAGCAGGTGGGCGGAGAGCCGGGCCACGGTGGGATGGTCGAACAGCAGGGTGGCGGGGAGCCTGGCGCCGATCCGGGTGCCGATGCGGTTGCGGAGCTCCACCGCCGTGACCGAGTCCATGCCGAGCTCACGCAGTGGCTGATCGGGACCGACGGCCTCCGTCGAGCGCAGGCCGAGCGCCCGCGACGCCTCCTCGCGGACCAGGGCCAGGACGCGTGCGGCGCGGTCGGCCTCGGGGAGCCGGGCCAGCCGGTCCGCCAGAGGGGAACCGCCGTCCTGACCGGTCCGGGGCGCGGGCAGCAGCGAGCGCCACAGAGCTGCCGTACCGTCGTCCGTGGCAGCCGTGGTCTCGCGCAGGCGGGGCAGGTCCAGGGACCAGGCGATCAGGTGCGGTGCGCCCCGGCGCAGGGCGAGTTCGACGAGTTCGCGGCCCTGGTCGGGGGTGAGGGCACGGTGGCCCAGCCGGGCCATCCGGTCCAGGTCGGCGTGTTCGGCGGCGAGACCTTCGCCCGCCCAGGCACCGAAGGAGACCGAGACTCCGGGCAGGCCCAGGGCCCGCCGGTGGTGGGCCAGTTGGTCGAGGAAGACGTTGGCCGCCGCGTAATTGCCCTGACCCGGGCTGCCGAGCACGCCGGCCGCCGAGGAGATCAGCAGGAACAGGTCGAGCGGGGTGTCGGCGGTGAGCCGGTGCAGATGGGCGGCGCCGTCCACCTTGGGGCGCAGCACCCGCGCGAGGCGTTCGGGCGTCAGCTCGGCGACCACCCCGTCGTCCAGGATTCCGGCGCAGTGCACGACACCGCGCAGGGGCAACTCGTCGCCGACGCCTGCGAGTACGCCGGCCAAGGCGGTCGCGTCCGCGACGTCGCACTGCGCGATCTCGACCTCGGTTCCGAGCGCGGTCAGTTCGGCGGTGACCTCGACGGCGCGGGGATCCGCAGCGCCCTGACGTGAGGTCAGAAGAAGCCGGGGGACACCGTGTTCGGCGAGGAGCCGGGCGATGTGCCGGCCGACGGCCCCGAGCCCGCCGGTGATGAGCACCGTGCCGTCGGTGGGCGCCGGCGCGCCGTGGCCGACGAGGTCGAGGACGACAGGGGCGCTCGACACCCTGCCCCGCCGTATCGCCTCTCGTGCGGCGGTGACGGGCAGGACCTGGGGGCGGGCCGGACGCGCCCGTCCGGCGACGGTCTCGTGCAGCGTCCGGGCCGCCTCTTCGGCAGTGGTGGCGTCGTCGGACGCGAGGGGCAGGGCGGCCGCGGTGGTGAACGGCATCTCGTCCGGGAGTACCGCGACCAGCCGTGCGTCGGCGACCGCCATGGAACCGGGCGGGGTGTCGGCGAGGCCGACGACCCGCAGGCCGGGTCTCAGGTCCGTCACATCGGCTGCGGTCTCGGTGACCACACCGGCGCGGACGGTACGGGGTCGCTCTCCGCCGGGCCCGGGAACCGCCACGGCGTGCACCTGGATCCGCACCTGGCCCGAGGTCAGGGCCGGGGAGACCACAGCGCGCAGGGTCGGGTCGGTCGCGGGACCGGACAGTTCGTAGCAGTCACCGGCCGGGATCCGCAGCGCGTCGGCCGCGCGGGCACGCACCAGCCGCGGAGCGAGCAAGGAACCTTCCCGGAAGGCGAGTTCGGGCTCGTCGACATGGGCGACGGCCGCCGGAAGGACGTCGGCGGGATCGGAGTCCTCAAGGTCGAGCAGGGTCAGCCCGAGGTGCGGGTGTTCGGTCCGGGCACTGCGGGCGAGGCCCCACAGGACCGACTGGGCCAGGCCGGGCACGGTGTCCGATGCAGCGGTCGCGACCGCGCCGTGGGTCACCCAGACGGTCCGGGAGGGCGGTTGTTCGTCCACCGGCTCGATCAGGCCGCGCAGTTCGGCCAGCGCCGCGGCGGCCAACTCCTGGGCTGCGGCGGCCGGTTCGGCATCGGCCTCCGGACGCGGCCAGAATCGTACGGCGATGTCGGCGCCCGTCTCGCGCACCTGGACACCTGCCGCCGCCAGGCCGCGCAGGGCGGCCGCGACCTGCGGGTCCGAGCGGTCGCCGTGGACGGCCCACGCGGCGCGCGGTACCGCCGCCGGCTGTTCGGTCACGGCCGTCCACGCCACTTCGTACAGGTGACGGCCGTTCTCCGAGGCGCCGTTCAGGTCCGCCGGGTCGACGGCCCGCAGCCGTACGTCCTCGAGTCGGCCCGCCGGAAGGCCGTCGGTGTCCCACAGGGTCACATCGAGGGTGAGGTCCGTCCCCGAGCCGCCCGAACGCCGGACCAGCGCCGTGAGGTCGCTCTCACCGCCGGGCGGCGGCAGGACGCAGCGGCCCACGGCGACCGGCAGCAGCACCCGCCCGTCGGACGCGTCCAGCGCGGCGGCAACGTGCAGGGCGGCATCCAGCAGCGCCGGGTGGACGGGGTACGGATCGCTCGCGTCGCGGGCCACGGCCGGCAGCGACAGCCGGGCCAACAGCTCACCGTCGACGGTGGTCGTGACCGCCGACCGGACGCCCTGGAAGGAGGGACCGTAGCCGAGACCGAGCGCGGCCAGCCGTTCGTACGTCCCCGCGCTCCAGGCCGACTCGGCGGCCTCCGGCCACACGGGCGGCCGCGCGGCCGTCACCGGGGCGGGGGCGGCCGCCGACGCGGTGGCGTGCAGGGTCCAGCCCGGGACCTCCTGGCCGCGCGGTCGGCTGTGCACGGTGACCTCGGGCGCGGATCCGGCGGTGACCACTTCGACCGACACCTCGACCGCGCCGGTGTCCGGCAGCACGAGGGGCGCGAGCAGGAGCAGATCGGTGACGTCGCCGGGAACGTCCGGGCGGGCCACCGCGAGCGCGGCACGGCACAGCTCCATCACGGTCGTGCCCGACACCACGGTCCGCCCGAACACGGCGTGGTCGGGCAGCCAGTCGGCGGTGGCCGGGGACCATTCGTTGCGGAAGGTCCAGCGGGTCTCGTCCGCCGACTGCAGCTGAACGCCCAGCAGCGGGTGCGCGGCGCGGTCGAAGAGACCGTGGGCCACGGCCCCGGACCCGGGTTCGGGCTCGATCCAGTAGGACTGCGGATCCCAGGCGTACGTGGGCAGGTCGGCCGCCTCCCCGTCGGGAACGACGCGGCTCCAGTCGATCCGCCGTCCGTGGACGTGGAGTTCGGCGGCGGCCCGGTCGAGGCAGGCGGGCCCGTCCTCGTCCCGGCGCAGCGATCCGACGGCGACCAGGTCCTCGTGGCCCAGGTCCTCCGCGACCGTGCGCACGGCGGTGACGAGGGAGGGGTGGGGGCTGAGTTCGACGAAGTGGCGGTAGCCGTCCACCGTCATGCGTTCCAACGCGGGCGCGAAGCGCACGGGTTCCCGCAGGTTCGTGTACCAGTAGTCGGCCTCCAGCTCCTCCGTGACCGGCTCGCCGGTGACCGTGGAGTACCAGGCGACGGTGGACGGGGAGGCGGTGACGCCGTCGAGTTCGTCGAGGATCGTCGCGCGCAGTGGCTCGACCCGGGCGCTGTGGGAGGCGTAGTCGACGTCGAGGCGGCGGACGAACACCTGCTCCCGGTCGAGGTCGGCGAGCAGGGCGTCGAGCGGCTCCACGTCGCCGGCGATCACCGTCGAGCGGCCGCTGTTCACGGCGGCGACGGACACCCGGCCGCCGAGGCCGGCGAGGCGCGCCTCGACCTCGGTGTGCGGCAGGGCGACGACGGCCATCGTCCCGGTGCCGGACACCTCGGTCAGGGCCTGGCTGCGCAGGGCGACCACCGCCGCGGCGTCGTTGAGGCTCAGGGCACCGGCGACGCAGGCCGCGGCGACCTCGCCCTGGCTGTGCCCGATCACGGCATCCGGCCGTACGCCACGGGCTCGCCACACCGCGGCCAGGGAGACCATCACGGCGAACAGGACCGGCTGGACGACGTCCACCCGTTCCAGGGACGGAGCGCCCTCGTCGCCGCGCAGGACCGCCGCCACCGACCAGACGGTGAAAGGACGCAGCGCGGCGTCGCAGCGGTCGAGTTCGTCGGCGAACACCGGTGACCGGTCGAGGAGTTCGCGGGCCATGCCGGACCACTGGGCACCCTGGCCGGGGAAGACGAATGCCAACTTGCCCGGCGGGAGGGTCTGTTGCGGGCCCACGACCAGGTCGGGGTCCGGCTTCCCCTCGGCGAGGCCGCGCAGCGCGGCGAGCAGTTCGTCGTGGTCGCCCGCCCGGACGACGGCGCGGTGCTCGAAGTGTGTGCGGTGATGGGTCAGCGTTGCGGCCACTTCGGGCAGGGCCGGGCGCGGTTGTGCGGCGAGCGCGTCGAGCAGGCGGGAAGCCTGCCCCCGGAGGGCCGGGAGGGTGCGGGCGGACAAAGGGAAGAGGACGGGCTCGCCGGTACCGTGGTGCCGGGCGGTCGTGGGAGTGGGTGCCGACATCGGCCCGGTACGGGTGCCCCGGGCGGGCGTCGGCGTGGGAGCCGACGTCAGCATCGGCGTCGGCATCGGCGTCGCGGCCGGTCGTGTCAGGTCCTCCGGTGACTCCTCCAGCACCACATGCGCGTTGGTGCCGCTGATCCCGAACGCGCTCACCCCGGCCCGCCGCACCCGGTCACCGCGCCGTGGCCACGCCTCGCCGCCGCTGTGCACGCGCAGGCCGCCGTCCGCCCAGTCGACGTGCTCGGTCGGGTTCTCGGCGTGCAGGGACGCCGGGAGCCGTTCGTGTCCCAAGGACAGGACCGTCTTGATGACGCCGCCGATACCCGCCGCGGCCTGTGAGTGACCGATGTTGGACTTCAGGGAGCCGACGGCGAGCGGCCGGTCCGCCGGGCGTCCCGGTCCGAAGACCGACGCGAGTGCCCGGCCCTCGATGGGGTCACCGAGACGCGTGCCCGTGCCGTGCGCCTCGACGTAGTCCAGGTCGACCGGCCGCAGCCCGGCGTCGTCGAGGGCGGCGCGCAACACCCGTTCCTGCGCCGGACCGTTCGGCGCGCTCAGGCCCTGACTGCGGCCGTCCTGGTTGATCGCCGACCCCTTGACGACCGCGAGGACCCGGTCGCCGTCCCGGCGCGCGTCCGCGAGCCGCTTCAGGAGCACCAGCCCGCAGCCCTCGGCCCACACCACCCCGTCCGCCTCGGTGGAGAACGGGCTGCACCGCCCGGACGGCGACAGCCCGCGCAGCCTGCTGAACTCGACATGCCCGCGCGGTGTCACGAGGAGCGTCGCGCCTCCGGCCAGCGCGAGGTCGCACTCGCCGCCGGCCAGTGCCCGCGCCGCCAGGTGCAGGGCCACGAGAGAGGAGGAGCAGGCGGTGTCGACCGTGACGGCCGGCCCCTGGAGTCCGAGGGTGTAGGCGATGCGCCCGGACGCCACGCTGGACGCCGAGCCCGTGCCGACGTGCCCGTCGAGCCGGTCCAGCGAGGCCGAGGCGAGGTATCCGCTGTCGTACAGGCCGATGTAGACGCCCGTCGAGCTGCCGTTCAGTGTCTCCGGGACGATCCCGGCGCGCTCGATCGCCTCCCAGCCGGTCTGCAGCAGCAGCCGTTGCTGCGGGTCCATGGCCGCGGCCTCGCGCGGCGAGATCCCGAAGAAGGCCGCGTCGAAACGGTCGATGCCGGTCAGGAAACCGCCGCGCAGGGTGTACGCCTTGCCGGTGGCCTCCGGGTCGGGGTCGTACAGTCCCTGAGTGTCCCAGCGGCCCGCGGGCACCTCGCCGACGGCGTCCTCACCCGCGGCGAGCAGCCGCCAGAGGGCCTCCGGGTCGTCGGCGCCGCCGGGGAACCGGCAGGCCATGGAGATGATCGCGATGTCGTCGTCGTTCCGCACGGACAGGCCGGCGGGCGCGGAGGCCGGGGCCGGATCGGCCGTACCCAGGGGCTGTTCGTCGAAGATGGCCTCGGCGATCCCCGCGATCGTGGGGTGGTCGAAGACGAGGGACGGCTCAAGGGGCCGCCCGGTCCACTCGGACAGGCCCGCGGCCAACACCACCAACTGCCTTGATCCCAGACCGAATTCGGCGATGGGGCGGTCCGGTGCGACGGCCGCCGGGGCAAGCCCGGCCGCGTCGGCGACGGCCGACGTCAACCAGACCCGCACCCCCTCGGAGGTCGTCGGGGACGTCTCGGGGAACTGCTTCGGGGACTCGTTCGCAGGCATCTGGGCTGGTGTCCTCGTGAACTTGGGCTCAGGTGGATTCCGTACGGCCGACGCGACGGGTGCGCAGGGCGTACGACTGATGCCGCCGACGCACGGCAGACGGCAGACGGCAGACGGTGAACTCGGGTGGCGTGCGGCGGATTCCGGTGGATGTATGAGCGTGGCGCGACTCCCATGGCGCTGTCGCACGACCGCCGTACCGACGACCCACGACCCACGGCCCACGAAGCACAAATGAGGAACGGACCTACCCGAGGCCGCCGTTGAGCCGCCGACGGCGCGTGGGCACGCCGCCGGCCGGATAGGTCATCTCGTCGCGGGCCCGCCCACCAGGGAGAGGGTGCCGTCGAGATACGCCGCCCGCGAGGCACGGCGCTGGATCTTCCCGCTGGACGTCTTGGGGATGGTGCCGGGGTGGACGAGCACGACATCGCGCACCGGCAAGCCGTGTGCCTCGCCGATCGCGCCGCGGATCAGATCGATGATCTTCTCGGACTCGCCCGCCGCCTCCGGTGCCGTCTCGGCGACGACGACGGGCTGCTCGCCCTCCCCTCCACCGTCCACGGAGAAGGCGGCGGTGCAGCCGGGCCGCAGCGCCCAGTGGGACATCTCGGCGGACAGTTCCAGGTCCTGCGGGTAGTGGTTGCGTCCGTCGATGACCATCAGGTCCTTGAGACGGCCGGTGACGAATAGTTCGCCGTCCCGCAGGAACCCGAGGTCGCCGGTGCGCAGGAAGCGGCCCTCGCGACCCCTGAGGGTGGCCCGGAAGGTCTCCCGGGTGGCGAGCGCGTTGCGCCAGTAGCCCTTGGCGACACTGGCGCCGGAGACCCAGATCTCGCCGACCTCGCCCTCGGGCAGTTCCTCCTGCCGTTCGGGGTCGGCGATCACCAAGGTGATGCCGGGGCCGGGTCGGCCGGAGCCGACCGCTGCCGCGTCCGCCGACCTGGTCTCCGCCGCGTCGGCGTGCGGCCCGGTCCCTGCACCGTCGGTGGCAGTGGCAGTGGCAGTGGCCAGGGTGGGCGGCTCCTGCACCGAGCTGCCGGTGACGATCAGCGTGGCCTCGGCCAGGCCGTAGCACGGATACAGTGCCTCACGGCGGAAGCCGGCCGCCCCGAAGGTCTCGGTGAACCGGCGCAGGGTCGCGGCCCGCACCGGTTCGGCGCCGTTGAAGGCCACCTTCCACCGGCTCAGGTCGAGGCCGTCGAGCAGGTCCGGCGTGGCGTTCTTCAGGCACAGCTCGTAGGCGAAGTTGGGGCCGCCGCTGGTGTGCGGGCGGTACCGGCTGATGGCGTTCAGCCAGCGCTCGGGCCGCTGGAGGAAGTGCAGCGGGGAGAAGAGGGTGGCGGTCACGCCGAGGTAGGCCGCGTTCAGGACCGGGCCGATGAGGCCCATGTCGTGGTAGACGGGCAGCCAGCTGACGAAGAGTTCATGGTCGTACTCCTCGATCACGTCCGGGGTGTGGCCCATCCGCTCCGTGATGACCCGCTCGTTGTCCAGCAGGTTCCCGTGGGTCACCATCACCCCGCGCGGGGCGGAGGTGGACCCGGAGGTGTACTGGAGGAAGGCGACCGAGTCGGCGGTGAGGTCGGGTTCGTGCCAGGAACCGGCCGCCTCGTCGGGGATGTCCTCGGTGGCGACGCAGGTGATCCCGTCCAGTTCGGGCAGGTGTTCCGACAGGGTGGCGAGGGCCGCGATCGCCTCGCGGCCGCCCAGGATCACCTTGGCGTCCGCGTCGGCGATCAGGCGCTTCATCCGGAGCAGGGCGCGGTGGTTCTGTGACCGCCCCTGCGGGGGCAGGCCCGGCACGGCGACGACCCCGGCCGAAAGGCAGCCGAGATAACCGCAGATGAACTCGATGCCGGGCGGATACAGCAGCATGGCGCGGGAACCGGCGAGGCCGCGCTCCTGCAGCCAGGCGGCGACGGCCCGGGACCGCTCGGCGAGCCGCCCGTAGGAGATGTCCTGAATCTCTCCGTCGCAGTCACCCGTGAGGAGGTACCGGTAGGCGGTCCGGTCGGGCTGTCGGGAGGCATGCGTGGTCAGCAGATCGACCAGGGAACGAGCCATAAGAGGAGTCTCACCTGTTCGGATAAGTGAGTGAGAAGACTGGAGTTCAGAGGCCGCGTCATAGGTACGCGCAGATGCCGTGTCCGCCTGGCCCCCTTGCCAGAACGTCCTTCTCGACCAATCCGCCCGGGAAGCGGCGGCGATGCACGCGCCGGCTCCCCGTGGCCCCCTACGGATTGCTACCAACGAGTAACACACTAGCAAGTTCGACCGGCGCCTCAGATGTAACCCCGGGTACTAAATGCGGAATTGGGCGTTCTGACAGTCGGTCACCGCACGCGAACGGCGTGAAGTCGCTGGTACGCGGGCTGCCGGGAGGGACATGTGTGCCGCGTCACGCGCTCCGAACAGCGTTCGGGGGACAACCGGCCACTCCCCCGACGTCCGGTGTCGCCCACAGGCCGGGCATGAGCGAGGCGGACCGCACGATGCGCGGTCCGCCGCATGCCCTCGCCGTACAGAACTGCCCAGGCGCACGCGGCGTGTGAGACTGCGAAGACCATGGCGTGGGCGCGGTGACGGCGCGACGTGCGCCCACCGGCCCGGTGAGGCGCGACGCTCGTGCGACCGGGGCGACCGGGGCGACCGGGGCGACCGGGGCGACCGGGGCAGGTCACAGGCCGCCGGTGTTGAGCAGCCGGTTGGGCGTGTCGGAGCGGACGCCGCGCACGACACCACGGGTTGCCGTGTGGTCGAGCCAGACGTGGACCTCGTGAGCCGTGGCGTGGGGGTGCGCCGACAGGTACAGCGCGATCACGCCGGTGGCGTGCGGCGCGGCCCAGGACGTCGCGCCGTCGTCCTGCCTGGTCGTACCACCGCCGGCGAGGGCGGCGGTCACCTTCTGGCCGGGGGCGTACAGGTCCACGCACCGCCCGTGACCCGATCCGTAGGAGCCGCCGTCGCTCCACGCGCGGTCGTTCGAGGTGGAGGCCGCCACGACGATCGTGCCGGGGACGCCGGCCGGGGAGTGCTTGCAGGCGTCGTCATGGAAGTTGCCGGCCGACACCACCGTCGGGATCCCCGCGTCGACCATCTCCTTCACGGCGGACTCCACGGCCGCCGACCGGTGGTCGAAGTTGAGCGACATGTTCACCACCGCAGGCTTCTGCGCGTGCGCGGTGACCCACTTGACCGACTTCACCACGGCCGCTTCGGCCGCGGCCGCGGAACCGCCTTCCTCGCTCTCGCACAGGACGCCCTGGACCCGTACGAGCTCCGCCTTGGGCGCCACCCCGTACTTCGCCCCGCCGATGATGCCTGCGACGAACGTGCCGTGGCCGATGCCCCCCTCGCTGAAGCAGTCACCGGAGTCCTTCGGGCCCACGAAGTCGGCGCCGCGGTGGGCGCGTCCGCCGAACTCCTTGTGAGCGATGTCCATCCCGGTGTCGATCACATAGACGTGAACGCCCTTGCCCCTGGCGGTGGTGGTGAGCTTCCCGTTCAGCGGCCTCGACCGCTGGTCCAGGATGTCCAGGTTCCACGGCACGTGCCGGGTGACGGGTGACGCCGGCGTCCCGGACAACTTCCCCACGGCGCCGGGAGACGTCGGCGCCGAGCCGGACGACGCCCCGTGCCCGAAGGGCGCCACGGACTCCCCCTTCCCGTGCGCGGGCAGCGTCCCGCCGGCCCCCGCGGCCGCCGCGCCGGCTTCCCCGCCGCAGGCCGAGGCCCCGAGCACCGTCGCCATGGCCGCCACCAGGAGCCCGGCCTTCGTCACGTTCCGCGTCACAGCGTCCCCCGCATCCCCGCTTCGTACACAGTCAGCGCACAAGACGACCACAGGGGGCGGGCGGTTCCGGCGGGGCGTTGTGGGGGGGGCGGTTCACTCGCTTGCCGGAATCCCGTGCGGCCCGTTGTGGCAGATGGTCCGCGACAGCAGGTGGGGAGCGAGTCGCCCGCGTGTGCCGTGCGGCCGGGCTCAGATCCAGGTGTCGAGCCACATCCTGGCGCGCCAGTCGGCGTACGGGATCGTCTGCCCGGTGTAGATCGGGAAGAAGTAGATGAAGTTCCAGGCGATGAGCAGGACAAGTACGCCCGCGCCCACCGCGCCTCGTATGCGGCGCTTGCCGGCCGCTCCCGGGGGACCCAGCAGCGCTCCCAGCATCATCGCTACGGCCAGGCACAGGTACGGCACGAAGACGACCGCGTAGAAGGAGAAGATCGTGCGGTCCTGGTACAAGAACCAGGGCAGATAGCCGGCACCCACCGCACACAGAACGGCGCCGGAGCGCCAGTCACGGCGCAGCGCCCATCGGTAGAGCAGGTACACGAGTGCGCAGCATCCCGACCACCACAGGAGCGGTGTTCCCAGGGCGAGGATCGCCTGTGAGCAGTCGGCCGTCGCGTGGCAGCCCTCTTCCCCGGGTTTCGGCGACTGGTAGTCGAACAGCACCGGGCGGCCGAGGACCAGCCAACTCCAGGGGTTCGACTGGTACTTGTGGGGAGTGCTCAGCCCGACATTGAACTGGTAGACGCCGTACTCGTAGTGCCACAGGCTGCGCAGCGGTGCCGGAATCCACGACCATGTGCCGCCTCGGCCGTCCGCCCAGTGGCGGCCGTAGCCGTTGTCGGAAAGGAACCAGCCGGTCCATGTCGCCAGATACGTCAGGGCAGCGACCGGGGCGAGGGACAGCACCGACCCGCCGAGATCCTTGCGCAGTACGGCGCGGTAGGGGCGGCGCGCGCCCGCTACCCGGCGGGAGCCGACGTCCCACAGCAGGGTGAGGATCATGAAGAAGGCGAGGAAGTACAGGCCGTTCCACTTGGTCGAGGCCGCCAGTCCCAGGAAGAGGCCCGCGGCGAGCCGCCAGGGACGGGCTCCCGTCCCCGCACGGTCGCCGGTGTGTCCGTCCGGGCGCACCCGGCCGTCCTCGTCGACCGGCAAAGCCGCCGCGAGCCGGGCGCGCGCACTGTCCCGGTCGATGAGCAGGCATCCGAACGCGGCCAGTACGAAGAACATGACGAAGAGGTCGAGCAGAGCGGTCCGGCTCATCACGTAGTGCAGACCGTCCACCGCCATCAGTGCTCCGGCCAGGCAGCCCAGCAGTGTGGAACGGAACAGGCGGCGTCCTATTCGGCACAGCATCAGCACCGACAGCGTGCCGAGGACCGCCGTCATGAAGCGCCAGCCGAACGGGGTGAGGCCGAACATCCACTCGCCGAGGGCGATGACCCACTTGCCCGTCGGCGGGTGCGCGACGAAGGACCCGGTGTCGGAGAGCGGGATCACCTGGGGATCGGCCAGGATCTGCGGGTCGGCAATCCTGCTCTTCGGCCAGGTGCCCTCGTAGCCGAGCCGCAGCAGGGACCAGGCGTCCTTGGAGTAGTACGTCTCGTCGAACACGACCGTGAACGGGCTGCCCAGACGCCAGAAGCGCGGCAGCCCGGCAAGGAGCGCCACCAGCAGTGGGCCGCCCCATTCCGACCAGCGCGCCAGCCGGCACGCCGCTACCGGGGACAGCCCGAGCGTGCGCCACAGCCGTGACCCGGGTTCGGGAAACGGCACGACCAGGCGGTCGCGCACGGACGTACGCGGGCGCTCGACGTGCCCGAAGCGGCGCAGCCGTCGCTCCCAGGAGAGCGGCGGGCGATGCTCCGCCGTCCGTTGCTCGTCGGCAAACGCGGGCGTGTTCTCTTGAATCACGTGGTGAGCTTTCTACTCGTGGAGAGCTGGACGAACGAGCTGTGTCCGCCGGACACCCAGCACTTCCGCGACGTGCTGCTCGGGCAGGTCCTGGTGTGGCGCGGAACCCCGGCAGCCCGTTGTCGCGCCGACAGCAACGCCGGCATGGCCTCCCGCAGGGTCCGTTCGCCCACGGCGTTGATCTCGTCTCCCACCCCGGGGGGGTCGCGCAGTTGGTCCACGGGTGCTCGCCCCACGAGCGACGCCGACCACCGAGCCGTCACGAACCGGTCGGACTCCTCGGCTCCCAACTGCCCCATCACGTCGACCCCTTACGTCCCTGCCGCACCCGTCGGCCTCTGCCACAGCCGCGTGGGACTGCAGGACGGCGCACACCTCATCGACCTCGCACGCCGACGCACGACCGCGGGACCGGGACCACACCCTTACACCTTGGCCAAAGACACTGGCCCCGGTCCCGCTATGCACTCCCACCCTATGGCGTGGATCACACTCGCCACGTCGACACTTGAAGTTCCCGACTTCTCCTGGCTCCCGACGTGTCCTTGCTACGCCGGAGCGGTTCGAGAATTCAGCCGCCGACGTGAATGCCGGGGCGTCGGTCAGGGTCGGGTTCGTTGCTGCGGATGATTTCGCGAGTGACGGGGGCGGTGTCGCCGCGGCCCAGGAGGAAGTAGCGGAACATGTGACGCAGGGGACTTCCTTCGGCCCACGCGAAGTAGCAGTGCGGCTGGACACCGGTGGCGTTGCGCAGGGCGAGCAGGATCGCGGCAATGGCATTCGGAGCGGCCGGGGCCTCGGCGCGCAGGACGCGGTAGCCGTCCACCTCGACGCCCTGTACGCAGAGGGTGTCGCTGAAGTCGGACGGATCGACCACGTCGATCTCCAGGAACAGCACGTCGGCGGGGCCGGGCACGGGGTTGGTGCCGCGCTGTTCCCGTTCCTTGTGGGCGTACTCGGTGCTGTCGCCGGTCTCTCGTCGGTTGGCGATGATGTTGATGGCGTTGTCGTGCGCGAGGGTGTCGGTGATGAATTGGCGCGCGTTGGTGTCGAACACGATGCGGTCGGCGCGTAGTTCAGTGCTGCGTGAGACCCGGGAGATCAGGGACACGGCGACGATGCCCGCGATGAACATGCCCGAGATGGCGATTCCCTCGGGCTTGTCGACGATGTTGGCGACCAGCGCGTAGAGCAGAACAGCGGTGAGCAGGGCGAATCCCGCACCAGCCACGCGTCGGCCGCCGCGGACGACGGACACGGTGACGGCGAACGCGCCGGAGACCATCATGGCCAGGATGCCGGTGGCGTAGGCGCCGGCCTGTGCGTCGACGTCGGCGCCGAATGCGATCGTGATGACGACGCAGAGCACGGTGTAGACGATCACGACCGGGCGTACGGCGCGCCCCCATTCCGGGGCCATGCCGTATTCGGGCAGATACCTGGGCACGATGTTGATGAGCCCGGCCATCGCGGACGCGCCCGCGAACCACAGGATCGAGATGGTGCTGATGTCGTAGGCGGTGCCGAACACTTCGCCGACCTTCTCGTGCGCCAGCCAGGCCAGCGCCCGGCCGTTCGCCTGACCGCCGGACTCGAACTCCTTGTGAGGGATGAGGACAGTGGTCACGAAGCTCGCGGCCAGCAGGTAGACGCTCATGACGAGCGCAGCGGTGGTCAGCAGCCGTCGGGTGTTGCGGATGCGGGACTGCTTGTGCTGCTCGGGGTCGCTGCCCTGCGCGGATATGAGGGGCATCATGCTCACGCCGGTCTCGAAACCGGACAGGCCCAGCACCAGCAGGGGGAACGCCAGCAGTGCGGGCCCTGCCAGGCCTCCGAGACCGCCTCCCCCGTCGCCGAGGGCGTGCGTCCATGCCGAGAACGCGCCCGGCGTGGTGAAGACGTCGACCAGGCCGACGGCGATGACCGCCGCGTTGAGTGCCAGGAAGGCGACGACCAGGGGAATGGCCACCTTGACCGCTTCGCTGAACCCGAGCAGGAACACCCCGCCGAGCACCACCAGCAACGCCACGGTGAGGGCGACCTCGTGACCGTGCAGGGCATGCGGGAAGTAGGGGTTCTCCACGACGTGAACGGAAGCGTCCGCCGTGGACAGCGTGATCGTGATGATCCAGGACGTGGCAACGAAGCCGAGCAGCACCAGCACGAACAACTTGCCCCACCAGAACGGCAGCAGGTCCTCCAGCATGGCCACCGACCCCGCTCCCTCGGAGCTCTCCCGAGTGACCCGCCGGTACATCGGCAGCATGCCCACCAGGGTCAGCGCCACGATCACCAGCGTCGCGAGCGGCGACGCCTCCCCTGCCGCGAGTGCGGCGATCGCCGGGACGTAGGCCAGGCTGGAGAAGTAGTCGACCCCGGTCAGGCACATCACCTTCCACCAGGCGTGCTGCTCGGTGTGTCCCTCGCCTGCCGCGGGCCCGGCCGGCTGCACCCGGTGGCGCAGCAGCCATCGAGCAAGGCTTCCGGTCGGCTGGGTCCGCAGAGCGGGACTTTCCATCTCTGCCGGTATGACCGGCTCGTTCGCGACCTTCATGTCCCCCATCAGCCCTTCCAGTTCACGCCATCGGCGCGCCCGTCCCCGTTCACGGCACGGACGGCCATGAGTATGCGGCCCACCAGCGGTGTCGCGATCACCGGGGCGCCCCAATGGCGCCTGCCGTGGCATCGCCCTGTTCCCAACTGGTGCGGTGTCAGCGCTGCTGGACAGCACGAATCCCGGCAACCCTTGGAACGGGAAGGTGGCTGCGACCAACCAACTCCTCGCGGCGGCTCACGGCCGGCGGCCCGCCCCGTGTGAGCTGAACGGCGGCCCGACGTCAGGGCGTTGCGCGTCTCTCGCCCGCGATCAGGCCCACGGGGCGCACCCTGTCGGCGTGCGGCGCCTGCCGGCCGTGCCGTACCCGGGCTGGAGCGGCTCCACCGTGTCCGGCACGACGCGCCGGCCGGACCGCTCAGGAGTCAGTACAGCCATCGGGTGCGCTCTCGGTGGCGAGTGGGCCGGCGATGGCGGCGCCCAGCTCACGGATGCGTTGCTGAAGCCGCCCGCGCTGCTCGGAGTGGGCGTTCGCCAACTGGGCGCGCAGCGCGTCGCGTTCCTGCCGCAGTTGGTCGACCTCGGGGAATCCGCCGGTCGTTCCCGGGTTCATGAGGTCGCGGGCGGCTGCCTCGTCGTGCGACAGGCCGGGCATGGAGATGGCTGCGTCCACGTCGGTCCCACGCCAGTACCAGCCGTACTCGGCCATCGCCTCCTTCGTCCATCGCATCAGCAGCCGCGCGCCCTCCTCGCTTCGTTCCATGTCGTGCCCGCCGCCCGAGGCGAACCAGAACAAGAGCGCACCTGCGGCCGACTTCTCACCGTCGCACCCCGTGCACAGCTCAAGGTGGATCGGTCGACCGGCGGTGTCGTTCTTGGGCGCGACAACGCTCACGATCAGGTCGCTGCCGCACTGGGAGCACTGCGGCATCCGGTCGGAAATCTGAATACGGTGCACTTGGCTCCTCACTGCCGGCCGGCCCCGTCTAGCCGACGGCACCCGTCTTGTCGCGCATCCTCGTTGTCGGGAGCGAACTCAATCGGACGGCGTGACCGGGGACCACATGCCGAGCCACTGCTCTGCGCCCCAGGCCTCGAACCGCTCCACCTCAGTGAACCCCAGCTTCGCCGCGAGACGCATCGAGCCGACGTTGGCGGTCTGGGTGGTGAGCACCACCGGCTCGCCGGGAAGCGCGTCGGCGAGCCAGCCGAGTGCCGCCGCGCACGCCTCGGCGGCGTACCCGAACCCCCACACCCGCGGCAGGAACAGGTAGCCGAGATCGACCTTCCCCTCGGCAGCCGGGCGCCGGTGCCCCGGTGCCCTTCTGAGCAGGATCTGGCCGATCATCGACCCGTCGAGATCGACGACGAAGCTCCCGGGCCACCGCTCGGGCGCCTCGGGCATCTCGCGCTCAAGCTCGTCACGCGGGCGGGGGCCGCCGAGGTAGGTGTGCACCTCCGGCGACGCGAGCAGCTCGATGAACACCGCACGGTCCCGTGCCTCGGGCTCGCGGAGCACGAGCCGTCCGGTCTTGATCGGGGCAGGCGGCCAGGCGACGGGTCCGAGTTCGGTCATGCCGACCAACCAATCAGCAGGCTCGGAAACGATCAAGACTCGTGGCCCGATTGCCCATCCGTCAGATCCCACGGATACCCGCCCCCCGGAGCCACTCACGCAAGGCTCGACGCCTCCTCCCGCCCCGAGACACAGCAGATCTCAAGCGAACGGTCCGAGGCGAGCGGGGCGAGGCCCCAGGGAACTCCCAGGAACGACCGTGAGCCACGCTTCCGTTGTCAGGGCTTGCGATGTCCGCCCGGTCTGACGCCCCTCCTGACGTACGGCGTGCCTGGAACCCGGGTAGTGCCAGCCGCTGCGCCCGACGATCCGGTCGGCCGCGCCGCCCGCTGTTCCGAAGGCGGCACGCATCCGGTTCACATGCCGTCGCCGCCGCTCGCGAAGATGCTGTGGCCGACGGCGAAGAGCCGTGCACACCGTTGCGCCATGGCCTCCGGTGACTGATCGGGGTGGGTGACCCACCAGCGGACCAGGGCGGTACACAGGCCGCGCCAGGCGTACTTGAGTGCGTCGGCGTCCAGCGGATCACTGGAACCTGCCGCGTCCAGGAGGTCGGTGGTGCCCACCGCGGCGAGGTCGTCGATGGCACGGCGGTAATGCTCGGCGCGTCGGGCGGCGTCACTGTCGGGCGGCAGCGTGGTGTCGTAGAGGACGAACCACGCCTCGCGCTGCCCGTCCAGCGCCGTGAACAGTGCGTGCAGGACGCGGAGAGCTGTGGGCGGTGCTTCGGAGGTGTGTTCGGCCATCGCGGCGCGGATCGCGTCCAGCAGGCGATCGCCGACCGGGTTCAGGCAGGCCAGATAGAGATCTTGCTTGCTGCCGAAGTAGTGGTGCAGGAGGGGTTTGGTGACGCCCACGCGGGCCGCGACGACGGCCACGGTGGTGGCCTCGTAGCCGCGGCGGCCGAACTCCTCGGTGGCGGCGGCCAGGACTTGCTGTTCGCGCGCGGCCCTGGGCACGCCTTTGGTGCCGGCCCTGGAGGAAGGCGTTGTCATGCCTTCGATATTACCCTAGGGTAATTTTCCGTTGGGTAAATTCAGTGGACCCGCTGGGAGCACACGCATGCCTGTCGCCCCGTCCGACCCCGGCACCTCCCGCACCCGCTCCTGGTGGGGCTGGGGGTACGCCGACTCCCACCCCGCCGATGCCGAGTGCGCCGCCTTGGGAGCCCTACTGCCGGGAACCCTGCCTCGCCCGCTGCCGATCCCCCGGGTCGCCGACCTGGACATCGCCCGCCCCGGGGCGACTCCCCCGGACACACTGGCGCACCTGGTCACCGCCGATCCCGAGGTGCGCGCCGCCCACGCGATGGGCAAGGCCTACCGCGACGTCATCCGGGCCCTGCGGGGCCGGCCGGGCCGGATCCCCGACCTGGTCGCCCGCCCGACCGACGGCCGGGAGGTGGCCGACCTGCTGGACTGGGCCGGCGGGCAGGACGTGGCCGTCATCCCCTTCGGCGGCGGATCCTCGGTGGTCGGCGGCGTGGAGTATCGCGGAGACGCCCATCGTGCCGTGCTGTCGCTGGACCTGACCTCGATGGACCGGGTCCTGGAGATCGACGCCGTCAGCCGTTCGGCCCGCATCCAGGCCGGTGCGCTCGGCCCGGTGCTGGAAGACCAATTGCGGTCCCACGGCCTCACCTTGCGTCACTTCCCGCAAAGCTTCGAGTTCTCGACCCTCGGCGGCTGGCTGGCCACGCGGGCCGGAGGCCACTACGCCACCGGCCGCACCCACATCGACGACTACGTGCAGTCGCTGCGCGTCGTCACGCCTGCCGGCGTCAGCGCGTCCTGGCGCCTGCCCGCGTCCGGCGCCGGACCGTCGCCCGACCGCCTGTTCCTCGGCTCCGAGGGCGTGCTCGGTGTCATCACCGAGGCATGGATGCGCCTCCAGGAGCGCCCGCGGCACAAGGCCTCGACGTCCGTGGCCTTCGCCGACTTCCAGCAGGCACTGGACGCGGTGCGTGCCATCGCCCAGAGCGACCTCGCGCCCGCGAACTGCCGCTTGCTGGATCCGGGCGAGGCCCTGCTGTCCGGTGCCTCGCACGATGGTTCCGCCATCTTGATCCTGGGCTTCGAGTCCGCCACCGCCGGCGTTGCCGACCGTCTCACGAGTGCCCTGGACCTGGCCCGCGCCCACGGCGGCCGCGGCGAGGATCCGAGGGGAGACCACAACGCCGTCACCGCCGTGAGCAGTTGGCGTTCGGCGTTCCTGCGCATGCCCTACCTACGTGATGGCCTGGCCCGCATGGGCGCCGTCGTCGAAACCTTCGAGACCGCCGCCACCTGGGACAGGATTCCCGCCCTGATCGACGCCGTGCGCACCCAGGTCGGCGCCGCCGCACTGAAGGCCACCGGACACCCGGCCACCATCAACTGCCGCCTGACCCACGTCTACCCCGACGGCGCAGCCCCCTACTTCACCGTGGCCGTCGCCGGCAGACCCGGCGAGGAGGTGGAGATCTGGGACGACATCAAAGCCGCCGCCGGCGACGTCCTGCACCGCTACGAGGCAACCATCACCCACCACCACGCCGTCGGCCGCGACCACCGTCCCGCCTACGACCTCCAGCGCCCGGAGCCCTTCGCGCTCGCGCTGCGCGCGGCCAAGGACGCCCTGGACCCCCATCACATCCTCAACCCGGGGGTCCTGATCGACTGACCGGCAGCGAGCCGGCGAGCCGTCCCGGCAGGTGAATCGGCAGCCGGCTCCACGCTCGCAGCGGTGGGATGTGACATCTCCCCCATGAAACGGTGCAGGTCATCGGCGAAGCGGCCGAACAGGCCGCCACCCACGAGGATCCGCACCTCGTCCTCGGCGGACATCCGGTGTTACGCCTTACTTCGGTTCCTGGAAGCCGCCGATCTTCCGCTCGAGCAACTCGGCCAGCCGCAGCGGAGTTCGGTCCTCGAACATCGGACCGATGAGCTGCACGCCCACCGGCAAGCCCTCGGGGGACCTGCCCGTCGGTATGGCGGTGGCGGGCAGGCCGGGCATGGTGGCCACCCCGGCCCAGACGAGCTGGTCGAGGTACGGGGACTCGACGCCGTCGATGTCGATCCGGCGTTCCATCGGATCGGGGTGGTGATCGTGCGGGAACGCGGGAGTGGGAGTGATGGGACACACCACGGCGTCGAACTCGGCGAAGAGCCGTCGCCAGCCGTGACGGTGGAGCTCGCGACGGCTGTTCGCCTCGATCCAGTCCCGGTGGCTGAACACCATGCCGCGCAACCGCGCCGCTTCGAGACTCCGGTCGTCTGCGCTCAGTCCGGCGGCTCGGGTCCGCAGCTGCGCGTACGCCTCGACGGGAAAGCGCGCGACGGAGCTCGAAAAGAGCAACTGCGTGTAGAGCATCGCGGCTTCGGTCAGGTCGGGGAGCAGCGGACTGTGCCGTTCGACGCGGGCGCCGTCGTCGACGAGCGCGTCGGCCACCCGGTTCACGCCCGCCCGCACGGCGGACCCGGTGGGAATGAGCGGATGCGTGTCGAGGACCAAGACCCGGAAGTCGCGGAGCCGCTCGTGGCGCGTGGGCGGCAGCTTCAGGTCGTGGGCCACGCCCAGCGTCAGCGGGTCCGGTCCGGCCATGACGTCGAGCAGGAGCGTGAGGTCGCGGGCAGTGCGCGCCATCGGGCCGACGACGGCGAGGTCAAGGTCGGCCGGGAGTGCCGGCTCGGGCGGCGGGACCATACCGCGGACGGCCGCCAGCCCGAGTGTCGGCTTGTGTGCGTAGACACCGCAGAAATGGGCGGGGGTGCGCAACGAACCGGCGATGTCGGAGCCGATGGACAGCGCGCCGAATCCGGACGCCAGGGCCGCCGCTGAGCCGCCGGAGGATCCACCGGGCGTGCGGCCGTGATCCCACGGGTTGTTGGTGGTTCCGTAGATCTCGTTGAAGGTCTGCACATCTTGCAGCCTCAAGGGCACATTGGTCTTGCCGAGCACTACCGCGCCCGCTTCCTTGAGCCGCCGCACCTGCACCGCGTCCTCGGCCGGAATGTAGTTCCGGTGTTGCGGCATCCCCCAGGTCGTGGGCAGCCCGGCGATGTTGTAGGACTCTTTGACCGTCACCGGAATGCCGAGCAGCGGGCGGTCCTCACCGCGGGCGCGCGCCTGGTCGGCGGCGCGCGCGGCGGCCCGCGCACGGTCGAAGTCCGGCACGCAGATCGCGTTCATCGCGGTGTCGTCCCGCTCGATACGGGCGATCGCCGCGTCGGTCAGTTCCGCCGAAGTCACCTCACCGGCACGCAAGGCAGTCGCGAGCATCTCGGCCGTCTGAAAATTCCACTCCATGAAACCGACCGTACGGGCCTGTGGAAGAGGTCATGAAATACCCCTTCCCACAAGCCCCTTCGCAGGATCGATGAACTCCAAAAGGCAATGCCCGGCCCCAGCATCGCCTCCGGTCAGTACCGAATTGTGGGGACATCTGGATCCGGGGTGACGATCAAGTACGAAAGCCGTGGTCGCTCGGGTCGTCGTCGAAGATGAAGGCGCCCGGCCCTTCGGGTCCACCCGCTCCACCGTCGGCGGCGGCCGGGGAGAAGGCGGGCCCTGGGTCCAAGGCGTCACGGACGGCCGTGAGGATGTCCTCGGTATCGGCGCCCAGCGCTCGGGCGGCGGACGTGAAGTCCCTCACCAGAGTCTCGAGTTGGTCGGCATCGTGTGTGTGCGAATCGGACGGGAGGGCCGCGACCCGGGTGCCCGCTCCACGGCGGGTGCGGATCAGGTCGGCGGTCTCCAGCTCGCGGTAGGCACGCGCCACGGTGCCCGGCGCCAGACCGAGGTCGGCGGCGAGCTGACGCACGGTCGGCAGGCGCTCGCCCTCGACCAGCCGTCCGGTGCGGATCAGCGCGGCCAGTTGGGCGCGGATCTGCTCGTACGGCGGTACCTGGCTGGTGGTGTCGACGCGGACGGCGGAGTCACGCATCGTCGAATGTCCCGTCGTCGGCTGCCCCGTCGTCGACCGCCCGGGGGGCCACCACGGTGACCAGGGACCATCCGAAGGTGAACATGCCCAGGAGGCCCAGGGGGCAGATCGCCACGATGGTGGCGGCGCCCAGCGGGCCGGCGCAGGCCTTGTCCGTGAGTGCGACAAGGACCATCAGTACGACGAGCAGCACCTGGCTCGACACCAGCAGCCCCCAGGCTCCGGTGATCGCCCACGCACGGTCGCGGCGCTGCTGGTCGTCCCCCGGGCCGTGGGCGATGCGGCGCAGGGCCCAGACACAGACGGGGGTCCCGACCGCGAGGGCGGCGAACATCGGGCCGCTGTAGTACAGGCCGGGCCAGGGCCCGAGGGATGTGCGCATCCCTTCGCAGGTGACGTTGACGACACGCCCCGCTCTGCCGGTCCGGTCAAAGTCGGAGGAGGCCGTGACCGCACCGATCAGCAGCAGGGTGACGAGGGACGCCGCCTGCAGAAGGAGCAGAGGCGCCATACGGGGCGGCACCTGGTCTCGGATCAGGCGCGGGGCGAGACTCGCGGTGCGTACCGCTGCCTGGGGACGCAGGGTCAGGGCGTCGCCGAGCAGCACACCGCCCACCGCACACAGGCCGAAAGCGGTGATGGCGAACACGAGAGGCATCGTGATGTCGTCGCTGTCCATCGTTACCAGGTGCTGTGCGGCCACGATGCCGATGGCCAGGCCGGACCAGCGGGCGAAGTGGTCGGCGTGGTCGAGGAGCCGGGATTGGAGCGCATCGGTGTCGAGCATGTGGAGATCCCCCCGGATATTCTTGTATCAAGCGGTGGGTACAAGATGCCCTGGTCGAGATCTTGTGTCAAACGCTCGATACAAGGCGGTACGCGGGGAGGTGACCTCTGGCGCGGGGATGCGGCCGACACAAAGGGGGACGACCCCCGACCCAGGTCGCCCGCCGGGCCGGCCCGGGCCCACGGCGACGACGCGGGCTTCCGCTTCGCTCAGCGCTCCCGTCCCGTGTCGATGAGTCGTGGGTGGAGCCTGCAGGATTTCGAGGTGCGGCGACCACAGGCCTGCGGGAAGTCCTGGAACGGGCTGCGACCTGGAGAAATTCAGGTGCCAGGCCAGGACGGCCTGCCTTACCATCGGGCGTTTCGCCTCTGTCCTCTTGCCCCTGATCGGCCACCACGTGAAGTTCTTGATTCCTGGCGTGCTGCGCGACGAGCCGCAGTTCGCCCGCCTGTTCATCGGACAGTCGCTGTCGGTGCTGGGCGACCGTGTTTCGTTCGTAGCCGTCCCCTTTGCCGTGCTCTCCATCGGCGGGTCCGCTTCCGATGTCGGGCTGGTAGCGGCCTCCGGGCTGATTCCCATGCTGCTGTTCGCCCTGGTCGGTGGTGTGTGGGCGGACCGTTTCAAGCGGCACCGCGTCATGCTGGTCTCCGACGTGGTGCGGTGCGCTGTACAGGGGCTCATTGCCGTACTGCTGATCACCGGCGCTGCCAAGATTTCGCATCTCGCACTGCTCATGCTGGTGTTCGGCACGGCCGACGCGTTCTTCATGCCCGCTTCCACAGGGCTGTTGCCACTGGTCGTCGGACCTGACCGGCTGCGGGAGGCGAATGCGCTGCGAGGATTCACCCAGTCGTCCGCGCTGGTGCTCGGTCCGGCTCTGGCCGGCGGTGTGGTCGCGTGGCTCGGCCCCGGCGGCGCTCTGGCCCTGGACGCAGTGACCTTCGCCGCCAGTGCCGCGTTCCTGGCCCGACTGAAACCTCGCAGCACGGCACCCGAGACAGCAGAGCCCACCGCCGGGGGGACGTTCCTCAAGGAAGTGCGCGCTGGTTGGGTGCAGGTGCGCAGCCGGACGTGGGTGTGGTCGGGCATGGCCGCCATCGCGGTCTACCACGTTGTCGTGCTGCCGTCGGTGTTCGTGCTGGGGCCTGTCCTGGCCGAACAGGAGTGGGGCGGTGCGGCAGCCTGGTCGACCGTGACTGCGGGCTTCGGTATCGGCTCCGTTGTCGGAGACGTCTGCGCCTACCGGCTGAAGGTCCCGCGCCCCATGGCCCTCGCCGCCGCAGGACTCGCCGTGGGCTCCTGCCAGGCGATCATCATCGGATCCGGCTCCTCACTCGCCTTGATCACGGTCCTCGAAGGGATCACCGGTGTCGGCGTCTCCCTCTTCTTCGTGCTGTGGGAGACCGCGCTGCAGACACACGTGCCCGAAGCCGCCCTGTCCCGCGTGAGTTCGTACGACTACCTGCTGTCGGCCGGACTCATGCCCCTGGGCCTTGCACTGGCCGGCCCGGTGTCCGACTCCCTCGGCGTGCGACCCACCCTCTACGCCATGACAGTCCTCGCGGTCCCCGCCGCCCTCGCGCTGCTCTGCGTCCCAGCCGTACGACGCCTCCCGGCGCATGCCTCCGGCACGGCCGACGGCCCAGGCAGCATCCACACCGCCCCAGAACCCAGCCTGCCGTGAACACGGTTGGCTGAAGCGGCCCGTTGCACCGGTGAAAGGTCCTGGTGCCAGTAGCCGCCGCCAGGCTTCCTGACATGACGAACGGGCCGGTGGTGAACTCCATCGGCCCCTGTCCTGATCAGCTCGGCTCAGCTCACTGGGTCGCGATCGGGACCGCCAGCACCAAAGAGCTACGGATCAGCCGGTGCCTGGTCCGCATCATGCCGAGCGCACGCAGGTAAGGGGCCCTGTACTCCAGCTGTAGATCACGATCATGCTTGGGTCGCCGCTTGGCGTTTGTACTGGCTCGTAGGTGCGGGCCACCGCGAGGGCGTATCCGGTGGCGCGTTCCTCCAGGGCGGCGCGCAGTGTGCGGTTGCCGCCGTACACCTCGCCTCCTGCCACCCAGGGGGCGTGGTGGCCGGAATCCGGGAAGCGGGTGATCATGCGGGCGGCCAGTTCGGGCTTGGTGGCGAACACGGTGTCCGGGTTGAGCCCGGCCGCCTGACAGCGGTCGGGCCGGCCGGTCCACGAGCGCTGGATGTACAGCTCCCGGTCCAGTGCGGCGTGTCCGCGCCGGCCTGCGTAGGCGAGGTGGACGGCGACTTGGGAGTTCTCGATCCGGCCCGCAGTGCCGGTGTACTGGAAAGGAGACGCCGTGCTGGGATTGCTGGGCTTCTACGACGAACTGGACAACTGCTCCGGCCAGCCGAACGGATCGATACGCGATGCCGTCCAGTCCGTCGGCGAGCCGGACGAGATGGACCTGGTGGCCTACCTGGACGCCGGCCACGTCCTCATCGACGTCATGGAAGGCGGACACGACGTCATCACCGGAAGCGCCCACCGACACTCACCGGGATGTTCTTCCCTGGCGACCGACGGTTCCTGGCTGTGGCGCCAGGACTTCCCGCACTACGTGGAAACGCACCATGTCTCGCTGCCCGACGCGTTCATCGAACACGTCCGCAGCCTGAACTATCAGATGCCCACCATCACCGTCGCGCAGTTCGCTCCGCACTACGACGAGACCATGCCCCTGGTCGGCTGGGCCTCGGCTGTCCCGTGGCGATCGACTGCGACCACGCTCGTACATGGACCACGAGCAGTGACCAGCAAGGCCCAGTTCGACGCGGCGACGCTGGCCCGGGAACGAAACCGGCCGCACGGCAGTTGGCACAGGCCACGCAAACCGCGGAGCACATAGGCGCCACCAGCCATGAGCGATCTACAGCTGGACTACCAGAGAGACGGGGCCCCCTGCCCGCCCGACCGGTAACCGGTCGACGAGCACCGCCTCTCGAGTCGCGGATGCCGTCCACTCGAACGAGTGACAGACTGAAAGTCGGATCGGCGGCCTGTGCCGGAGGGCATGGGGCATGACGCGGCCAACGCAAATGCCCCGGCCGAGGGGTGAGGCGAGCGCGGTGCGCACGGGGTCGCGCAGGCCGGCGCCACCCACAACCTCCATGGGCAGGGGCCCCTGAGCCTGCGTTCGTAGGCGCGAGCGGGGAACGTACGGAATCCGTGTTCTGAGGGTGGTGACCCCCTTGTGAGTGGGACCGATGGAGAGGCCGGTGGAGCACACGGACTGCTTGCCGGGCAGACGGTCGTGGTGGTGGGAGGCAGCGCGGGCATCGGTCTGGAGACCGCGCGGCAGGTGCGTGCGGCAGGCGGCGAGCTGGTTCTCGTGGCGCGCGACGCCGGACGCCTCAAACGGGCCGCGGACGAGCTGAGCCCGCTGAGCACGGCCGCGTTCGACGCCCGGGACGTCGAGCACCTGGAGCGCTTCATAGGAGAGCTGCCCGGGCCGGTGGACCATGTGATGGTCACGGCGGGCAGCCCGTCGTACACCCCGATCGCCGAACTCGACCTGGCCAAGGCCGCGTACGACTTCGGCGGGCGTATCGCGATGATGCTGGCAGTGGCTGGGGCGAGCCGGGAGAAGGTCAGAGCCGGGGGAACGCTGCTGTTCATCGGCGGCACCGGCGGCCGGCGGCCCGCGCTCGGGATGGCCGTGACGGGCGCTCTCACCGCGGCGCTGCCGGCTCTGACCGCCAACCTGGCACTGGAGGTCGCCCCTGTTCGGGTCAACCTCATCGCGGCCGGGTTCGTGGACACACCACTGTCGGCTTCCCTCCTCGGCGACCAACTCGACGCACGGCGGGCGGAGTTGAGGGAGACCCTGCCCATCGGTCGGGTGGTCGGACCTGAGGATGTCGCCGCCCTCGCAGTGCACATCATGGCCAACGGCGCCCTCACCGGCGCCACCTACGACATCGACGGTGGCCAGCAGCTCGTCGCGCGCTGACCGTTCGCTGCCCCGGCCCATGCCGCAGCCGGCCGTCGCGTGCGGTCCGGCGCCGCTCGCGGATCAGGTCGTCGCCGGTAACCGGTCCAGGTCCGAGAGGAGAGGAACAAGCCATGGACATGAAACTCGAGGTCGTGGTGGTGCCGGTGTCCGATGTCGACCGGGCCAAGGACTTCTACACGGCGCTGGGCTGGAGGCTCGACGCGGACGTCGCCACCGACGGCGACTTCCGGGTGGTGCAGGTGACCCCTCCGGGTTCCCCGGCTTCGGTCATCTTCGGCAGATCGGTCACCGATCAGGCCCCGGGCTCCGCTCGCGGACTGCACCTGGTCGTCGACGACATCGAAGCCGCCCGCGAGGAGCTGAGACGAGGCGGCGCCGACCCGGGCGAGGTGTTTCACGACGCCGGAGGCGTCTTCCACCACGCCGGCACCGACGCCCGGGTGCCCGGCCCCGATCCTCAACGCGGCAGCTACGGCTCCTTCCTGTCGTTCAGTGACCCGGACGGCAACGGCTGGCTGCTGCAAGAGATCACCACGCGGCTTCCGGGACGACTGGATCCCGCGACCACCTCGTTCGCCTCGGCCGAGGATCTGGCGAGCGCTCTGCGGCGGGCCGCGGCGGCGCACGGTGAGCACGAGGCACGCATCGGCGCGGAGGACCCGGACTGGCCGGACTGGTACGCGCGGTACATGGTGAGCGAGCAGGCCGGGACAGAACCGCCCTCGTGAGCGGGTCGGACGCACGGTCGCACCGACCACACCGTCGTGGCAAAAGGGCGCGGGCACGCGGGCACAGTCTGCCGGGCCGGTCGCGCACGAGCGGGTCCGGACGGCCGCGGCAGGCAGGCAGGCAGGCAGGCAGGCAGGCAGGCAGGCAGGCAGCGGAGCATTGAAGCTCTCAGCCACGAAGCGTCACGGAGTCCACGTAGGTTTCCGAAGCTCGATCGCCAACTTCCGGAAAGTCAGGTTCGGCGCGGTACGGCTCCGTCCTGCCAGCCGTAGAGGTCGCGCAGCAGGGAAATCTCGGCGCCGTGATGGATCAGCTCCCTGTTGACGTGCAGGACGATGCCCTCCATGGGAAACCGCTCGGGACCCACCGCGGGCGGATTCTCCAGGTCGGCGTCCGAGAGCTCGCGGACCCCCGCGTTCCATCTCCCATACATCTCATCGAGCTGTTTCAGCGCCTCGTCAGCGGTCCCCGCGTAGGCGAATGTCTCGGAGTGGACGTCCTGGCCGCCGAAGTGCCATCCGACCCGATAGCCCAGGCAGGAGACGATGATGTGCGCCAGCCGCCAGGCAATCGTGGTCACCGGCGCCGGCACCGGGCCAGGGGACGCGTAGTCCATCGTCCATTCCCCCGAACCTTCCGACATCGGTGCGGCCGACGTGCCACGCGGGCGGATGCTCCAGCAGCCACGCACCGGCTCCCAGAAGTACTCCTCATCGGCAAGACCGTGCAGCCGCGGCCGCAGGTTCTTTTGCCAGTGCCGGTCCAGCTGGTCCGCGATGCGCTCGCTTCTTGTCATTTCCGCACACTACATACAACGGAGACCTGGCTGCGACGCACGCGTGAGTAACCCGAGCGAGCGCCACGCCAGAGCCTCCGACCTGCATGTTCGAAGATGACGAAGACTCATTGTCAGTGCCGGGTGGCAGCATCGGGTTCATGACGGACACCACGGCATTCGACTGGCCTTCCCTGCTGCGCAGGTGGAGTGGGGAGTGGGCGGATTCCCTTCCGGACGACGAGACGCGGGACGAGGACGACGAGACCGCGCGGCAGGCTCGGTGGCTGGGGTTCCCGCCCGCTTCCGAGGAGCGGATCGCAGCCATGGAGGCGCGCCTGGGCCTGCGGATGCCCCCGTCATACAGGGAGTTCCTCAGGGTCAGCGACGGGTGGCGGCACGCGGGCGGGTTCGTGTGGCTCCTGGCGGGGACCGAGGACGCGCGCTGGCACAACAACGCGTCGGGACTCGCGGACATGTATGAGGAAGACATGGACGAGGACGCCGGGCCCGAGGAGCGGCGGGAGGCGGGCATCTGGCGGCGCGGGCTGCAGCTCGACGTCGAGTCCGACATCACCCACGTTCTCTTGGATCCTGAAGATGTGGACGAGGACGGTGAGTGGGCCGTGTACACGTGGGCGAGTTGGCGGGCCGCTCCGCCCGAGCGGTACGCGAACTTCCTTGAGTTCATGCGGGACATGCATCGGGAGTTCCACAGCCTTCAGGCGCGGCGGAGCGGCCCGGATCCGGTGTTCGCCAACGACACGACGCGCGAGCTGGACACTCTGGTGGAGCAGGCCCGGCTGGAGGCGCTGGGCGGCGGCTGGGAGCGGGCCGGGAAGGCCCTGGACGAGGCCAGGGGGTACGGCAGGCCGCGGGCCGCGGGGCTGGGTGATCAGATACGTCGGCTGCTCGGACAGACCCACACGGTGTACTTCGAGGACCTGGTGACGGACCCGCAGTACGCGCCCGAGCTGCTGCCGTCGCTGGTCGCCGAGCATGTGGCGCGCTCGCACCGAGATGACTCCACGCTGAGATTCCATTTGGGGGGCGCCGACGACGACGTGACGTCGCTGGCTTTCGCGACACTGGAGCAGGTGAGGAATGGCACGTACCGGTACACGGCGGCCGGACCGTTCGGGGAGGCGGTCGAGCGGGCGCGGGAGCTGGCGCGGTGGGGAGAGACCGACGGGGCATGGCGGACGCTGATGGACGCCTTGCCCCTGTGGGAGCCGCTGGGGCCGGACCATCTGGCACCGCTGGGGTGGGTGGCCGACCCGGTGCTCGGGCCGCTGCTGACTCCGGAGCGGGGCCGGGAGCTGCTGTCCACGCCGAGGGGCGGGCAGGCGGGCGAGGCACCGAGGCCGACGGCCGGACTCGACCCGGGCAACTTGGCCTGGCTCGCGGAGCCGGACCCGGGCAACAACCGGACGTCTTTCCGGTTCGTCCTGGTGGAGGGCGTGGAACCGCAGGAGGTGCCCGGACGTCTCGCAGACGGGGGCGACACCGCGCTGAACGAACCCTTCACCTTCTGGGAGGCGTACCGCAGATCGCGGCACAACCGGCGGGAGCACTCGTCCTACGGCGACAGGGCCCTCATGGCGGTCGGCCGGGCAGGCACCGGTTGGAGCTTCGCCTTCGACGGCGATCCCGCCCCGTTCGACCAGCGGCGGTTCGTCTCTCCGGCCGCGGCCGCCAGCGAGGGCACTCGCGCGGTGGTGGTGTGGAGCGGCCTGAGGACAGGGCGCGGGAATTCGTTCTTCCATCTCTCGGTAGCGCGAGATGGTGGCGAGCAGTACGCATTCACGTACTCGGACGGAGGGATCCAGCAGAGCGGGGAGATACCGGATCCGCTGGATCCGAGCCGGTTCTTCGGTGCCTTGGAGGTCGGGGCCGAGGTGGAACGGTCGCTGCTGGAAGCGGTAGCAGGGGAGTTCGGTGTCCATCTGCCGCGCCATGCCATCGTGAACGGACGGCTGCACACGTTCACGACCCGTTCCTGGACGCGGCCGCCGAGGGACGGTGAGACGTACACGGTGATCCGGGTGGAGACGGGCGGCGCGGGCCCGGCGGACGGCCGGCAAACGGGAGAGGACGGGCCGGCCAGCGGGTAGGCGACCGGCCAGGCCGCTTGGCCGCCCGCCCCGGACGGACATCAGCGGCACGGTCGCCCCGCGGTAGTTGCGATCAGTGGTGGGGAAATGGAGTGGAGGGATGATGATCGGGCTGGTAGCTTGCGGTTTGCTGTGACGCCGTCCGAGGAGGTGAGACCCATGAACGCTGTATCGATGTGGGTGCTCCCCCTGCCGTCACGGTCGGGCGATTGACGTAGGTGTCGCCGGGAGCGCCTCGACAGCAAGGCACTCCCGAAAGGCAACACCTATGCGATCTGTACAGTTCACCGCCGAGTCGTCGTCGAACGGCATGGTCGAGCGCGACTTCACCGTGGGCGACGTCCCCGGCGTTCTCTGGTCGCCGGCCTCCGGCGCCGATCGTGCGCCCCTGGTCCTGATGGGCCACGGCGGCGGCAACCACAAGAAGCATCCGGCGATGGCGGGGCGCGCACACCTTCTCGTGACCGGCTGCGGCTTCCATGTCGCCGTCGTCGACGCGCCCGGTCACGGCGACCGGCCGCGCACCGCGCACGACGAGCGGGAGATCGCCGCGCTGCGCAAGGCGCAGACGGCGGGCGAGCCGGAAGGCCCGATCGTCGTCCGTTACAACGCCCGCCTGGCGGAGTTCGCCGTGCCCGAGTGGCAGGCGACCCTGGACGCCCTTCAGGAACTTCCGGAGATCGGCGCCGATGGGCCGGTGGGCTACTTCGGCATCGGCCTGGGCACCGCGATCGGGGTGCCGCTGGTGGCGGTCGAGCCCCGGATCACGGCCGCTGTCTTCGGCCTGCACTGGCCCGATGCCCTGGTCGAGACGGCGAAGCAGATCACCGTCCCGATCGAGTTCGGCCTCCAGTGGGACGACGAGCGCATCCCGCGCCAGGCCGGCCTCGCGCTGTTCGACGCCTTCGCCTCGAAGGAGAAGACGTTGCACGCCAACGCGGGCAAGCACTTCGACTTCCCCAGGTTCGAGGCCGACAGCGCGGTGCGGTTCTTCGCCCGGCATCTCAGCCAGGTGGTCACCTCACCCGCCTGAAGGTGAGCGGTAGCGGCGTCCGGTCTGCCGATCGGGCGCCGCTACGTCAGCGACCTCCCCGCCCACCCTGCGCATCGAGGACACGACGCACCCCACTTGGCCCCCCTCTGAGCTCTAGGCCGCTGTTCTCTGCCGGGACAAGGCAATGAACAGAAGCGGCGGCGCTGGCAGGCTCCGGGACATGAGAAGGACTTTCACGCTGCACAGCGGGATCGCGGTCGGACTGAGCACCGTTCTGCTGTCGTTCGTCTCGTTCACCTGGCCATCGGGGCCGTCTCCCGTCGACAGCACAGGGTGGCCAGTGCCTGTGTTCTTGCCGGCTCTTCTGCTCCTGGGGACGGCAGTTGTGCCCGTGTTCGAGACTGGACGGACGCTTAACGCGCCGCTCGGAGGGCGAGGTGGTCACCTGTCCGGCGCTTGCACGGCATCGGGGAACAGCGACGAGCGACCCGTGGACTCGCGGGTCGGCGCTGTGTTGGCGCAGCGTGCGGCGGATGGCATCAGCTACTGACACCAACACATGCTGACAGCGTCGGTCACGGCCGGGCGTCAGCAGAGGTTTCCCCGAGGAACAGATCTCTGGAGTGGGGGCCGCCGTCTGAGCATGGCACCTTGGCGGTCGCCGCACTGATCCCCGGCCGATATCCGGCGGGCGGAATCTCATCGTTTCAGCGAAACAGCATCATGTTCAGCCCCGGGAGGGCCCCCGACCATGTCTCCTCATGTGACCACAGACGACTGGGTCGTCATCGCCGGCGTCATCACCGTCATCTACACGGTCGCGATGCGCTGGTGCATGCCGACACCAAAGGCAAAGCGGCTGATTTCCTTCGCCCCGCTGGCCGGCAGCGTGTTTTTGGTACCCAGCGCAGCGACAAAAGGATACTCGGCCTCTTTCACCCTGTACTTGTACAGCTGCGTCCTGCTCATGTTCGTCATCATGCTGGTGCCGATCAAGAATCGGGTCGCAGCCGACATTTTGGAACAGGAGCAGAAGCCGTGGGACACAGTGCCGTTCAATAGTGCTTCGTTGTACTGGATCGCATTTTCGTTCACGGGCTGCACCGTCGCGATGCTCTCCATCTGGCCGGCCATCAATTGAACACGGGGCAAGTCACGGTCAGACCGTCATGCTGTTGCGAGCTGGTCGTGGTGTTGCTGGTGGCCCGGCTGTCGCGTCGGGTGGGCGCCGGGTTCCGCTGCTCGTGTGGGGTGATGCGGCTCGGAGGGACTCGAAGGTGCTGGTCAGCCGAGGTTCGGCAGGGCTTGGAGCCGGTCGACAACGTGAGTTCACACGGTGCCAAACCACGCCTCTGCCAGCGAATCCAGCGTGGCTTTCGGCGGCGTCGGCAGCACCCTGAAGTACCAGGGCAAGTTGCTGTAGACGTGCACGAGCGTGTGCGCAAGCAGTTCGCGCGGTGAGAAGTCACGGCCGTAGGCGGCCGTGATCCGGCCGAGCAGACGCGGATCGCCGCGGGAGACGAAGACGCCGACGGCGACGAAGTCGTACGCACGGTCGCCGAGCACGGCAGGCTCGAAATCGAAAAGCCCGCTCAGCGTCCACCGGCTCGAATCCACCAGCAGATGTTCACGCATGACCTCGGTGTGCAGCAGCACCCGGTCCGGTTCACCGGCCAGCGGTGCGGACTGAAGGAACTCCGGTATTTGTTCCAGCCACAGCTCTGGCAGCTTGCGCTCACGCTGCCGCGCCACGGCTGTTCCACACTGTTCGGCAAGAAAGGCACTCCAGCTCGGTGGGCCGAGTACATCACGCAACGGCTCCGTGTCGAGAGCGTGGAGTGCCCCGAGCGCCTCGCCGACCTCGCTTGCCAACCGTTCCCGGTCAACTCCCGGCACACGCGGCCACGACTCGGCCAGCCCCTGGCCGGTGAGCTGCGACATGAGGATGTAGCGCCAGCCGTTCTCGTATTCGCCGTCGGCGTGGACCTCTGGGGTGGCAACAGGAAGCTTGCCCTGGACGTGCTCCAGAACACGCGCTTCCGTGCGGCCCTCCTCAGCGCGGACTGTGGGATACAGCTTGAGCACGTGCCGGTCACCGACTGCGTAGACGGGAAAAGACCCTTCGGGATATCGCCGGAGGGAGTGGCCTGCCAGGCCCAGACGGGCAGCCAGGTGCTCAGCGCCTGGCCGCATGATCGCCTCGACGCCGACAACGGCATCCCACTCCTCATCCGTGTGCACGGCAGGCAGCATGTCCCGGAGCGTAGAGGTGCTTGATCGCACGCACGAATGGTTTTCGAAGCCTGAGCCGTCACGACGATCGGACACCCCAGGTCACCGCGGAACGACGCGCGCTCACTTGAGAAGTGCGTCCGGCGGGCGCTGCGATGGGGAACTCGCCGGCACCATTCTTACTGGTCAAGGCACTCTTTGCCTGCCTGGTGGCCCGTCGCGCAGCGTGCTCCGTGAAAGCGCGAGGCCAGTTGTCACACAGGCAGCGTTACTGTCACTGTGGCCGAGACTGCGTGCGTTGGACTTGGCCAGCAGAACACCCATGCCACCGACGCCGGTTGAGGCGGCCGGGGGTTGTCAGTGGCTGGTGACAGGATCGCCGGCATGGGTTTCGTACGTACTACTCCGCCGCGGCCCGTGGACGTGACCGCGGTCTTTCCTGAGTTGGCTCCGCTGGCGCGTCCTGCGATCCGGCTGCATCCTCGTCCCGGGTCGCCTTCGACAGGGGAGAGTTCGGTCGGGGGGCCGTTGCTGTGGCCGGCCGAGGAGCCGTGGCCACACTGCGAAGGCACGCATGTGGACAGCGGATTCCGCGAGTCGCCGGCAGACATACGGCTGACCCGACGCAGGGTGGCCCGGCAGCTCAGTGATCCCCATGGTCCCGCGTTCACGCCGGAGGAGGAGGCGATCAAGGAACGGAACGCCGCGATGCTCGCGGAGCGACTCGACGCAGGCCCTCCGGGGCCCGCGGAGTGCCCGGTCCCCATGTTGCCCGTGGCCCAGCTGTATCTGCGCGACATACCCCTGTTGCGGCCGCCCGGACAGGCCGATCTGCTCCAGGTCCTCTGGTGCCCCTACGACCACAATCCGGGTCACAAGCCGTCGACCGCACTGTTCTGGCGGTCCGCCGCGGAGGTCGGCGACGTCCTCGTCGCACCGCCGGAACCGTATGAGGTGAACTGGTGGGGATATGTGCCGGAGCCGTGTCTGCTGGCACCAGAAGCGATCACCGAGTATCCCAACAGCCTCGATCTGAGCCCGGAGATGCGGCTGACGGTGGAAGACTGGAGCAGATGGCAGGCAGCCGACGTCGGCGTGGACAGCTCGTACGCGGAATATCCGGCGGAGTTCTATGACGGCAATCTGGCTGACGCTCCCGGCTGGAAGGTCGGCGGCTGGCCTCCGTGGGGCCGCACCGACCCCAACCCCCGGTACTGCGCTGTGTGCGACGTGCAGATGGTCCCGCTGCTGACCATCGCGTCCTTCGAATGGGACGGTGGTGAGCTGCGTGGCTGGGCGCCGTACGAAGACCGAGCCGCCGCCTACGCCGACAGTCACTACGCCGGCCAGGACCCTGCGCAGCCGACCAAGGTAGAAGTAGGCAGCACCGACAACATGCAGCTCTACGTCTGCCCGACCTCTCCCGAGCATCCGCACACCGACCTGATCCAATGACCTGTCGGGCCTGTCACACACCCTCCGCAGTCGGCAGCAGAAGTGCAGCCGCGTCAGGGTGTTGACTCGCACCGCACCAGCCCGCGCTGGTCGCCTTGGTGTACCTGCGCAACCAAGACACCTTCGCGCAGATCGCCGTCGGCTTCGAGCATCTCGGTGGGCACCGCCCACGCCTACGCCCGAATCGAATGTCGTCAATCGGCGCTGCCGTCCTCACCCAGGAGCGGCAACGCCGAAAAGGTTCAGTGACAGGTCGCCAGGGCCAAGAGGCCGTAGCGCTGCGGCATTTAGACTCAGGCCGGTCTGGAGAGTGGAGGGGCGAATGAGCATCGAGGAGCGATGGCAGCGCAGACAGAAGGAGATCGTGACGGATGCCGACGCCCAGGAGGCTGAGAGCGTCCGGCGGCACAACGACCGAGTCGAGGAAGTGCACCAACGGCTTGTGCAAGCCGCGCGCCAGGCCTTCGAGCGGGGCGACGGCTGGTTCGAAGCCGAGATCCCACAGCGCACGGTCGGCAGCCTGAACCACTACTCCCTGTCCCAGATCAAGCGCGATCATCCCAGCGTGCCGCACCCTCCGCGGGCTGACCTGCTCTCCCGGATCGAGGACGAAGGCTGGAAGCTACACACTGCCCAGTACCTCTACGTCCAACTCGGCGAGGAGTCGCGCGACAAGTTGTTCTCGTCGGGGCAACAGGTGAAGGCCAAGGGCGAGATCATCGGGGTGTACCTGTTCCAGAAGGCGTGAGCCCATCGGCGCCGGGCCGCCCCTGGCCCGTGCGACGGCTCTCGGCAGGGACCAGCAACGACCCGACGATGTCGCCCCAGCCGACGCGAGGACTCAACGCCCTTGCGAGCGAGGCAATGTCTGATCCCACGGGCAGGAAGCGAGCCGCGCTCGCCGGCCCGCCACGTCCGCCGGAGTCACATCGAGCGGCAGGTCGATGTCAGCGCGCCAGCCCGGACCAAGAGGGTGGGGCCCTCCCATGTGCGAGGGCTGCGTGACGCCGTACGGCAACCTGGTGGCGGCACTATCTCGGATCGAGATCCAGAGGAAGTTCAGTGGTGGGTCGTGGACCGTCATGGCCAGCACGCGGGGCCACAGCGTGGTAGGCGACAGCTACTGCACGTTCTGGGAGACGGACAACATGGATGAGGACACTCTCCTCCAGGTCCGGGTGTGCATCGTGGAGGGGGAGCACTCGACGTGCTCGGAGGCGAGGTACTCCTACGCCTGACCGGCATCCAGAACCCCTGCAGGAACGAGACAGGCCCCGGCGCTTCACAGCGACAGGGGCTTGCCTCTGGCCGTCCGTCGTTACGGCCGGGGTGACAGAGTCCGGTGGACAGCCGGTCCGCGCCAGAACTCACTCGCGATCAGCGATGGAGAACGACGAAGGCCCGGACTCACTCCCACTGAGTCCGGGCCTTCGTGCGGCGGTGGAGTTGGCCCCACGCCCTCGCCTCGGACCACTCGGTGAACCGGCGGAACGCGGTCACACCCGACAGCCCCAAGCCGGGGGGCAGTTGATTCCACGTACAGGAAGCGAGGGTGAACGTTCCTTGCGGCCGGGGCGTCACAGATTTGGTGGCGGGTCCCGTCCACAACGCCGTTCGTCCCCGGGGGAAACATGCGAAGCATCAGACTGCGCCGGCCGCTCGTCGCGCTCGCCCTGCTCGCGATCGGGGCCGTGGGAGCCACAGCCTGCGGTACCGAGACACCGGCGCAGGTCGGCAGCGACGACCGGGAACGTGCTGAGCGTGCCCGCCGAGTCTCCGAGGCATGGGAGGGTTCCGAAGCCGCGAAGGCCTGGCAGGAGGGCTACTTCCCTCTGGACGATCCGATCCGGCTGCCCGAGGACGCCTTCCACAACAACGCCGACAAGCTCGCGTACCAGACCCGGAACATCGAGCTGCGCGGCAAACTCCCCGACTCCAGCGCCAAGAAGGGCAAGATCCGCTGGCGCGCCGGCGGAGCCCTGACCGTGTCGATCGACTCCGCGCAGACCTCGTACGAGGGCTTGGCCCAGGGCAAGGCCACGAGGGCCGCCCTTGTCATCACCGGCGCCCGGCTCGGCGAGAGGACCCTCCTCACCAGCCGGGGTCCGGCAACCGTGCCTGCCTGGTACTTCACGCTCAAGGGGTACGACACTCCGCTCGTCCGCGTCGCGGTCGCCGGACCGGCGAAACCCCCCAAGTCTCCGATCAAGTCGCTGAAGCTGCCGTCAGATGTGCTCTGGCCACTGGGCGGCCTGGTCTCGGTCTCGAAGGACGGCCGCCGCGTCACGGTGCGCGCCCAACACGGGGCCTGCGACGACGGCCCGGTGGTCGACGTACGGGAAACGGCGAGCAGCGTGGTCCTCTCCGGCTGGATCCGCGGCCGCTCCGACGGTCCCTGCACGAAAGACCTGCTCGCCAAGGAGGTGACGGTGAAACTGGACCGCCCGGTCGGCGAGCGCCCCCTTGTTGACGCGTACACCGGCGGGCCCGTGCCCTACAAGAACTGACCAGCGGGGGCTCCGGTGCGCCGCAGGGCGCCGGGCTCCTCGACGGCCGGCTTTGACCACCGCCTGAACCGCTCTACGAGCCGCTCGCCAGTCCCCGGGATGGAGCGGACGGACGGCAGCCCAATGGATGGAGCGGGACGGACGGCAGCCCGGCGCCGGCGCCTGCACGCGTGTGGCGAAGTCGATCGTCCGCACACGACGAAACCCTCGCCAGTTGGAGTGCGGACCGCCATCGGTGGGGCCATCGAGGCGAAAGGCCGCGAGGGACTGGGAGTAGCGAACTCGGCCACTCATCAGCCTTGTCGCCAGGCGCGGGCGTGGCCTGCTTGACCGGCCGGGCAACCCATTGCAGGGTCGGGATGCGGCACCGCAGCAGGGCCGCCCGACCCTCCGACCGGCCCGCTCGCCCGCAGGCGCCGGACGACCCCGATACCCAGGAGCGACTGATCCAATGGTCCTCGACCTGCTTGTGATCGGAACGGCGATCACCCTGGGGCCTTTGCACAACAGCGCCTTCATCCTGCTGCTCTCCTCCCGGCGCGGCGTTCGCCAGGGCCTGGCCTTCCTGCTGTCGTGGCTGGCCAACCTGCTTGCGGTGATCGCCTGTGTGGTGCTCCTGACCGGCGGTCAGCCCCCGGCCCGTCACAGTGCGCCCTCGACCGCCGCGATCGCCGCGAAACTCGCCATCGGCCTCGCGCTGGTGGTCTACGGTGCCCACCGGCACCGCCGACCGCCCCGCCCGCACGGCCCCCCACGCTGGACCTCCCGGATCGACGACGCCTCCCCGGGCGCGGCAGCCGGCCTGGCATGGCTGCTGCAGCCCTGGGCGATGGTCGGCGCCGGGGCCGCGACCGCCGTCGACGCGGATCTCTCCACCCTCACCGACTGGCTCGCACTGACGGGCTACTGCCTGCTGGCCACGCTCAGCCTCATCGTGATGGAGATGTACACGGTCTGGGCACCCACGGCCGCCAACGCCCGGTTGAACGCGCTGCGCACTTGGCTGGAGCACCATCAGGAGCAGCTGATCGTCACGCTCTCGCTGCTCGTCGGCCTGTGGCTGACGGCCCGAAGCATCTACGAACTGGTCGCCTGACACGGACGGGATCGGCAGTAGCGCCACCGCCCCTGACCGAGGGCGAGGAGAAGAACGGTGTGCCGCCACCGGGTCCGTCGAGCGACGCGAGAACCGTATGGCTCTGCGGGCCACGGAGGCGCCTGGGCTGCGTCGCGCCCGAGGGCGGTGAGCCCGATCAGCGGCACGCGCAAGGGTCGTACGGCCGAGCCCACGGCCGCGATCATCGACGCGCAGTCGGTGCGGGCCGCCGCGACGGTGCCCGAGAGAGCCGCCGCGGGCGTCTGCGGGAGGCGGCGCTCGGTCAAGGGGCGCGCGTAGGTGAGCCTGGAGCAGGGCGGGGTCTCGCCTCACGCAGCAGCGCCGCCCCCAGCGGGGTGAGCGTATGCAGCACGTGGGCGGCCAGGCGCTCGCTCGCGATGAGCCCGGCGTCGCGCAGGGCACGGGTGTGGAAGCTGACGGTGGCCGGCGACACCCCGGCCGCCCTGGCGGCCTCGGTCGAGGTCACGCCGTGCGCTGAAGCGAGCAGGACCGCCGTCCGTGTGCGCCCCAGCAGTGAGTCGAGCGCGGGTTGCCCGCCGCCGCGCACCGGGTCGGGCGGGGCTTTGTGGAGCAGGGGGTAGACCAGGACCGGAGGGAGGCCCGGGTCCGCCAGGGTCACCGGGCTGTGCCAGATGAAGTAGGACGGGAGGAGGACGAGGCCGCGGCCTTTCAGATACAGGTCACCGCCCACCATGTGGTCCTCCACCTCCAGCACCGGAGGCCGCCAGTTCATGCGCGGCGCGAGGCTGGACAGCAGGCCCTCGGCGCCGCCGTCGAGGAAGGCCCGGGCCCGTACGGCCCGGTCGGCGTCGATGCGGGCCTGCATCCGCTCCTCGTACGGCCTGATGGCCGACTCGTGGTACGCCCGCAGCGCGTCGGTCAGCGTCCTGCGCTGCTCCGGCTCGGCGAGGCGCGGCAGCCAGGGGTGGCGGGCAGCGCCGGCGACCAGCGCCATCTCGCGCAGTACCCGGTCACGGGGCGTCGCCAGGATCGCCTCGAGGCCCGCCGCCAGGCCCTCCTGCGACTCCGGGGGTGTCAGAAAGTCGGGGTAGTACGCCGCTCGCGGGAAGGCGGGAATCAGCAGGGACCTCACCGTGGGCGCGAGGCCGGACCCGGTCAGCCGGTGCGCCGCCGACCGGTACCAGCCGGAGTAGGCCCACCTGCCGCGGCGGGTCTGGAAGCGGTGCAGGCTCGATGCGATCTCCCACAGCGGGTCGGGGCGGGACGCCAGCCGCGTCCGGGCCAGGTCTACCTCGGTGAAGTGGATCCGGAGCAACGAATTCCCCCTCGCGGCCAGCGCACTTCGAGCCTGTTCGCAGAGTCTGGGGCGCGCAGGGACCGACTGGCAAGCTGACCGCGTTCCGCATCCGCGGACGATGACAGAAGGGGGCGATTCCGTGCAACGAGTGCGTGTCAAAGCGCTGGTGAGCGCGCTGACCCTGACAGCGGCGACAGGCGCCGCGTGCCTCGGTCTGGCGACACCCGCCCAGGCGGCCACCTGTTCCTGGTACTCGGGCCAGACCGGGACCTCGTCCAACTGCGACAACAAGGACCCCGACGTCCTCGCCGCGTCCTGCGGCTACGACGGGCGGACGATCTACTCCACCCGTCTGAAGCGCAGTTACGACGGCGTCGCGGACGGTCCGTTGCTCGAACTCCGCTACAGCCCGAGCTGCCGCACCGTCTGGGGGCGCCTCACCGGTGCCTGGGGTCCCGACTATGACCAGAGTGGCTGCACCGTCACCGTCCACCGCAACTCGGACGGCCAGGAGTACTCGCGCAAGCCCGCGTTCGAGGCCACGAACGCCACCGTATGGCCGAACACCGTCTACGACGCGGGCGTGACCGCGTACGTCAAGGCGAACTGCGACACGGGCCCCGGCTACCAGTACAGCGGCCAGACCGCCGGCTACTGAGTTCGCGTTCGGCCTGCGCCTGACACCAGAAAGCCCCGCCGCGAGGTGGGTCGCAGCAAGCCACGGGTTCTGCCGGCAGGCTCATCCGGCCGCGCAAGTAGCCGTCCTCGCAACGGTGTTGAAGTTTCCCGAAGGGCCGCTGCTCCTCAACCGCCCCACCCGCGTCGCGGCTGTTGATCCGTCATGACCGGCTCGGATTCTCACGGCGATGGACTGGGAATCATCGCGAGGTGCCCCCCTCTCATGTCCCGCCCCTCGCGGTCGACGGTCGCGGCAATCACCTGGTCTCCTTCGCACGCGGGACCGAAGGCGCGCCACCGTGTGACGCGCCGCTGCCGGCGGCGCTGGTCGCCTTCTGGCACGCCGACCGCGTCCTCATGGTCTTCGATCGATTCCGCCAGGCGTGGGAACTGCCGGGCGGCCGTATAGAGGAAGGCGAATCCCCTCGTCAGGCGGCCGCTCGCGAGTTGCTGGAGGAGAGCGGCCAGGTACCCGACGGACCGTTACGGTTCATCGGGTACGCGGGTTTTGTCCTCGCACCCGACCGACAAGCCGAGAACGCGGCGCTGTTCGCAGGCCGCACCACCGATATTCGGGACTTCCGGGCCACCGAGGAGATCGCGGCGATCCGCTGGCGGAACCTCCGGGAAGTCCTCCCGGGACGTGTTCAATCCCTGGACACGTACCTCGCCCGGCTCACGCGCGAGTCGGGCTCCGGCCCCTCCCACGATCCACGGTGACGTCAAAACTCAAGCCGAGAGGCCCCGTACGTCATCGTCCGGGGCTTCAAGGCCGGGCCTTCGCCGCTGTGCTCACGCGTTCCGTCAGGAGGCCGGGCTTCACGCGCCCGAAGCAGCGTTCCAGTTCGTTCAGGTCGTAGAACGTGCTGCCCTTCGACACCGGACGGCAGCCGGCCTTGAACGACGTCTCCTTCTCGTTGTAGAGCATGCGAACGAGGTAGGCGTCGCCCTTGCGGAACACGTCCCACTGGATGTTCGCTCCGAGCGGTGCCACGGACGCGCCCCGCCAGGGGTTGTCGGCGTAGGTGTAGGGCTGGTCGGGGGTGGCCGGCTCGGTGCTGCCGGGCAGGCCCATCAGGGCCGCCAGCGGGATGATCTCCTCGGCGTGGGTGAAGCGCAGTTCGGCGCCGAGCGTGCTGGTTCCCGCGCGCTTGGCCTCCGCCTGGCGGAAGAAGTCGTCGAGCAGGACGTCGGCCATCTTGTAGGTGATGTCGCTGTCCGCGAAGCCCGGGCCCTTCTCGTAGAAGTCCTCGGTGTCGCCCAGGTATCCGAACCAGGCGGCATCGTGCCGGGAGATGTAGCCCCGCATGTCCCAGCCTCTTCCGCCGGGGCTCTCGTCGCTCATGGCGGGGGCGATGGCGTACAGGTTGTAGACGGCCTCGGCGGCGTCGACGTCGCTGCCGATGGAGGAGAACTCGCCGTCGGTGACGCGCCGCACGAAGTCGTCGGTGAAGATCTCCCGCAGGACGCTGCGGGCGGCGCGGTGGGTGGCGGGCTGGTCGGTGATGGTCTTGAGGGTGGTCGCGAGCCGCTGGTCGTTCGCGATGTAGTCCCGGTAGGCGGCGCCGCCCGCGGCCTTGTGGAAGTAGAGCAGGTCCTTGTCCGTGCGGGTGGGGCCGATCAGCGGGGCCAGGTCCGGGTCGGCGGCGGCGAGCGCGGCGCCGTACAGGTTGCCGCTGTCGACGGCGCGGCCCTGCCCCGAGCTGACCACGTCGATCCTCTCGGAGTCGGCGGCGATCCGGTCGAAGAGCCCGGGCAGCCGCTGCTCCGCGCGGACGGCGGTCTCCTGGATCTCGCGCTTGCCGCGTCCGCTGAGGTTGCCGTACCCGACCGTCGCCATGGCGTCGAGGAGAGCGCGCACCCGGGGCCCGAACCCGCGACCCTTCCGAGTGAGTTCGCCCTCGCTCTCGGCCTTGTCCCACAGGGCGAGAATCAGGTCGCCGTCCTCGCTGTCGGTCGCCGAGCGTGCCCCGTGGCGGGAGACGTTCTCGGTGAAGACCGGGACGAAGCCGCGGGGCGCCCGCTGGTAGGTGCGGGTGTCCTGCCGCGCCTCGTACACGGCCTTGGTGCCGTAGCTGTCGGTGGTCCGTTCGCCGGCCTGGGCCGGGACGGAGCTCGCCAGGAGTGCGCAGAGCCCCAGGGTGAGAGCGGGGGTGACTCGTTTCATGGACGGGCCGTTTCGTCGGAGGGTCACGCGGGTGATCTTCCGTATGGTCGACGGCCGATGTGAACGCAGAGTGGCTCGGGAGTGGCGGGTCAGGAGGGGGCCGGGTGACTCACCCCTGGAGTTTCATGCCCTTGGGTGACGTGAGGCCCTTGTCGGGGTGGGCACGGAAGGTCGCCGTCCAGACGGTGGGCGGGCAGGAGTTGCCGTTGGGCCGCTGCTCCGTCAGCCTGGCCCGGGTGCTGTCTTCGACGACGGTGTCTCCGCTCTTCGCGGACGTCACGGTGAGCCGTACCGGCACGGTGGACGCACCGACGCCGTCGGGGAGTTGCACCGACAGCGAGGCGAACGGGTCGTCGGGACTGCCCGACATCTGCTCCTCGCACGTGCCGTCCACGCACAGCCGGATCCTCGCCGCGTCCCGGCCGCCGAAGTCGGCGGGCCGCCACACCGCGGAGATCCCCGAGTCCGCATCGGCCAGGGTGCACGGCAGGCTCTGGCCGAGGAACGAACATCCGGTCAGGGCCGCTGCCAGCGCCACTGCGAGAAAGATTCTGTGCATGTCAGCGCCACGCTACCGTGCCGGGGAAGGCGCTCTCGGCCGGCCCCAGGCCGGTGACTTCCACGAGCGGTCCGAAGACTTTTCTCGCACCCCGGTGTTCCCAGGCTTCGCAGTGACCCCGAGCACCGGCACGGCGAGTGCCATCGTGACCGACTGCGCCGTCGCTCGGGTGAGCCGCGTCTCACCCGGGCGACGGCGCTTGTCTATGCAACGAGTTGCATAGAAAGCTGTGGGGCATGGCGCTCGAACACGCGATCCTCGTCTCCCTGCTGGAAAAGCCAGGCTCCGGCTATGAGCTGGCCCGGCGGTTCGAGCGGTCCATCGGCTACTTCTGGACCGCGACGCATCAGCAGATCTACCGCGTTCTCAAACGCATGGAGAGCGAGGGCGTTCTCTCCGTGCGCGAGGTACCGCAGCGAGGACGTCCGGACAAGAAGGAGTACTCCGTCGCCGATCCCGGCCGCGCGACCCTCTCCCGATGGCTGCACGAGCCGATCGAGCCGGAGAGCCTTCGTCACGATCTCGCGGTGAAGATCCGCGGCAGCGCCTTCGACGACCCGGCGGCGCTCATCGACGAGGTCGAGCGGCACCACCAGGTCCACAGCGACCGGCTCGCGCACTACCTCACCGGGGAACTGCGGGACTTCACCGGGCCCGACGCCCCCGCACCGCTCGACGCGGGTCAGCAACTGCAGCACGTCGTGCTGCGCGGCGGCATCGCGTTCGAGCGGATGACGATCGCCTGGCTCGACGACGTCCTCGCCACCCTCCACACCCTGGCCATGACGACCGGTGTCACGGTCGGACAGCAGGGCAGCCCGTCGAGGCCGCCAGCCTGAGTCGCACCCTCTTCGTCCATCCCCGTACGGCAATCTCCCACCTCCCATCCCTCGGAAGGCGAACCTCCATGGCCACCCCCTTGCTGTTCAACCCGCGGACCTACGACCCGACGCACTTCGACCCCGAGACGCGCAGGCTCCTGCGCGCCACCGTCGACTGGTTCGAGGACCGCGGCAAGCGCCGCCTGATCGAGGACTACCGCACCCGTGCCTGGCTCGGGGACTTCCTCGCCTTCGCCGCCAAGGAGCGCCTGTTCGCCACCTTCCTCACCCCGGCCTCCGCCGCCGGGCACGAGGACCAGCGCTGGGACACCGCCCGGATCGCCGCTCTGAACGAGATTCTCGGGTTCTACGGTCTCGACTACTGGTACGCCTGGCAGGTGACCATCCTCGGTCTCGGCCCGGTCTGGCAGAGCGACAACGCCGCGGCTCGGAGCCGTGCCGCGGACCTCCTCTCCCAGGGAGAGGTCTTCGCCTTCGGCCTGTCCGAGAAGACCCACGGCGCCGACATCTACTCCACCGACATGCTGCTCGAGCCCGACGGCAGCGGCGGCTTCCGGGCCGGCGGTTCCAAGTACTACATCGGCAACGGCAACGCCGCCGGCCTCGTCTCCGTGTTCGGCCGCCGCACCGACATCGACGGCCCGGACGGATACGTCTTCTTCGCGGCCGACAGCCGCCACCCGGCGTACCACCTGGTGAAGAACGTCGTCGACTCCTCCAAGTACGTCAGCGAGTTCCGCCTGGACGACTACCTGGTCGCCCCCGAGGACGTCCTGCACACCGGCCGCGCCGCCTTCGACGCCGCCCTCAACACCGTCAATGTCGGCAAGTTCAACCTCTGCACCGCCTCGATCGGCATCTGCGAGCACGCGATGTACGAGGCCGTCACCCATGCGCACAACCGCATCCTCTACGGCCGCCCCGTCACCGCCTTCCCCCATGTACGCCGGGAACTGGCCGAGGCCTACGTCCGCCTCGTCGGGATGAAGCTGTTCAGCGACCGCGCCGTCGACTACTTCCGTTCGGCCGGTCCGGAGGACCGCCGCTACCTGCTCTTCAACCCGATGACGAAGATGAAGGTGACCACGGAGGGAGAGAAGGTCATCGATCTGATGTGGGACGTCATCGCCGCCAAGGGCTTCGAGAAGGACAACTACTTCTCCCAGGCCGCCGTGGAGATCCGCGGCCTGCCCAAGCTCGAGGGCACGGTCCACGTCAACCTCGCGCTGATCCTCAAGTTCATGCGCAACCACCTGCTCGAGCCGATCGGCCACCCCGACGTGCCGACCCGTCTCGACGCCGCCGACGACGACTTCCTCTTCCGGCAGGGACCGGCTCGCGGCCTGGGCTCCGTCCGCTTCCACGACTGGCGCCCCGCCTACGACGCGTATGCAGAGGTCCCGAACGTCGCCCGCCTCCGGGAACAGGCCGACGCCCTGTGCGAGTTCGTCACCACCATCGCCCCCGACGAGGAGCAGAGCCGCGACCTCGACTTCCTCCTTTCCGTGGGGCAGTTGTTCGCGCTGGTGGTGCACGGACAGCTGATCCTGGAGCAGGCCCGTCTGACGGACCTGGACGCGTCCGTGCTCGACGAGCTGTTCTCCGTGCTCGTCCGTGACTTCTCCGGACACTGCGTCGAGCTGCACGGCAAGGACTCCGCCACCGAGGACCAGCAGCGCTGGGCGCTTGGCGCGATCCGGCGTCCCGTCGTGGACGAAGAGCGTTCGGCACAGGTCTGGGGTCAGGTCGAGGCACTGTCCGGGGCGTACGAGATGTCGCTTTGACGTCCTCCCGGGCCTAAAGGCCCGGGATTCCAATCTGCTCCCACCGCGGCGACGTGGTGGGTAGCTCTTGGTGGGTTCCTGTTTCGCTGCGCTGTGCGGGCACGGATACCCGTCTTACCTGCGCTCCACAGGCCGGCACCGCCAGTCCGGCGGCCTTGGCGACGTTGACCGCCGCGTTGATGTCCCGGTCGAGGACCGCCCCGCACGCCCCACATGTCCACATACGGACGTTGAGGGGCTTGGGGCCGTCCTTCACGCCGCAGTGTGAGCACACCTGGGAGGTCGGCTCGAAGCGGCCGATCCGGTGGAAGGCGCGCCCGTACCGGGCGGCCTTGTACTCCAGCATGCTCACGAACGCCGACCATCCGGCGTCGTGGACGGACTTGGCCAGGCGCGTGCGGGCGAGTCCCTTCACCGCCAGGTCTTCCACGGCGATCGCTTGATTCTCGCGGATCAGCTTCGTGGAGAGCTGGTGGTGGAACTCGCGGCGCGCGTCCGCAACACGGGCGTGTGCCCGAGCAACGCGGATCCTGGCCTTGTCCCGGTTCTCGCTGCCCTTCTCCTTGCGGGACAGCTCCCGCTGTGCCTTCTTCAGGCGCTTCTCGGCCCGGCGCAGGAAGCGCGGGCTGTCGACCTTCCGGCCGTCGGACAGGACCGCGAAGTGGCCGAGGCCGAGGTCGATCCCGATCTCGGGCGTCGTCTCCGGCAGTACCTCCGAGGCGTCCGTCTCGACGACGAAGCTCGCGAAGTAGCGGCCGGCCGCGTCCTTGACGACGGTCACGGTGGACGGGGTGGACGGCAGCGTCCGGGACCAGCGCACGGGAACGTCGCCGATCTTCGGCAGCCGCAGCTTTTTGCCCGGCGTGATCCGCCAGGCCGCGTTCGCGGTGAAGCGGACCGACTGCCGGTTGTCCCGCTTCGACTTGAAGCGTGGCGCGCCCGTCCTGGGGCGTTTGCCCTTGAGGCCGTCGAAGAAGTTCCGGTAGGCGGTGTCCAGGTCCCTCAGGGACTGCTGGAGGATCACCGCCGAGACCTCGCCGAGCCAGACCCGTTCCGGCGTCTTCTTCGAGGCCGTCAGGTTTCTGGACAGCTCCGCCGAGGTGACGAACGCCAGCCCCGCCCTGCGGGCGTCCTCGCGGACGCGCAACGCGTCGTTGAAGACGACCCGCGCACACCCGAACGCCCTCGCCAACGCAGCACGCTGACCAGCCGTCGGGTACAGGCGGAAGCTGTACCGAAGCTGCACGACGATCACCATACCGCTGGCGTATGTCACCACGATGGGAACCAAAACCCCTCAGGGGCAGAACAGTCGTATGTAAAACCTGCATGCGCATTTGGTCTTCGTCACCGAATACTGGCGTGGAGTCGTGAACGACGAGATGCTGACGCGCTGCGAGGAGGTCATGCGCAAGGTGTGCGAGGACTTCGACGCGCAGTTGAAGGAGTTCAACGGCGAAACGGACCACGTCCACCTGCTCGTGCACTACCCGCCCAAGGTCGCACTCGCCAGCCTGGTCAAGAGCCTCAAGGGCGTCTCCTCCCGCCGCCTGCGCGCGGAGTTCACCGGCCGGGTCAACCGGGCCATCAGGCACGGCCGGTTCTGGTCGCCCTCCTACTTCGCCGGCTCGTGCGGCGGCGCGCCGCTCCACGTGGTCAAGGACTACATCGCACAGCAGAAGCGCCCGGACCGAGAGCGGGCAGCCGTGGGCGCGGGCAGACAATGCAGACCCATGCCCACGGCTGAGGCCAGAACAGTCCAGAGATGCGATTCACCCCCGGGCCTAAAGGCCGGGGCACTCTCGCAAGATCAGAGGTAGACGGCACAGCCACGAGGTCGTGCGCAACAGGCGCCCCCGCGGTGCCAGCCGTTGCGCATGACCGTTCCCGTTCCTGTTCCCGCAACGGCCGGCCCTGGCGCTGCGGTGGCTACGCCAGCCGACGGGAGGTGTCGCGGTGCGCCGGGGCATGCTGGTCGCGGATCGTGTTGATCCGCTCCGGGCTCACATCGTCCGAGCGCGACGAGCACCGGCACACCGTATGCGGGGGTGACAGCCTCGTCCCGTAGCCTCGTGCAGGGAGACGCCAGGTTCGTGCGTGCGCATTGAGGAGGCGATGGTGCTCGGGAGGGGCACACGGTTGCTCGTCGGCGCCGTGATCGTGGCCTGCATGCTGCTCGTGGGCCCCAGCGCACCCAGCGGTGCCCTGATCGCCAGGCCGCTGCCCGCCGACGCCGTCAGGGATGTCGTACCGAACCGGGTCATGACATGGAACATCTGCAACCCGTGCGCGGCGAACAACGTCGACCGGGCTGCGGAGATCGCCACGTATGCGCCCCAGGTCATCGGCCTGCAAGAAGCGTGCGTGCGCGACGTCGAGAAGATCCGGGACTATCTGGAGAGCTTCTACGGGCTCGTTTACCACGTCGAGTACGGGCCGGTTCTTCGGAATTGGGGCCGCTGCGGCGGAGCGCCGTGGAATCCGGGAGCCTACGGACAGGCGGTCCTCTCGGCGGCACCGATGACAGACCGCGTCAGTGTGGAATACCCCGACGGAGGATCCGAAGACCGTGGCTACATGGCAGTCACCACCACGGTGGACGGTCGGCCGGTCCGCGTCTTCAACACCCACCTCGCCCAACGACGTCAAGAGGCAGTCCGAGCGAGCCAGATCGGCGTACTCGCCGCGGAGGTCGCTCGGCACGACCGTGCCATCGTTCTCGGCGACTTCAACACCGTGCCGGATGCTCCCGAACTCACCCGGATGTGGTCACTGGCCGCGGATACAGACCCCCGGTGTCATCCCTCGCCCGTCGGCACCTGCGGGCCGACCACCGACTGGCACAGCAAGTTCGACTACATCTTCCTGCGAGGCATCGTCCCGCTCGAGCACCGTGTACATCCGACCCCGTACTCGGACCACCACCAGCTGTACACCGACCTGGACCCGACTTGAGGGGCATCGTGGCCGGCTCCGCCGGTGACGGCGAGAGCCGACGATCCGCTCCCGGCCAGGGCCCGCGTGACCGGCTACGACCGCCTTGATCCACTCCCGGGAGGCGGCATGACACGAGCGCGGACCAACGGCCCTACAGGCTCAGCGTGTTGCCGTCTCGGCCACGGCCTCGCGCACGATCCGCACCGCGCGTTCCGTGTCGGCGCGCGTCACGTCCAGGTGGAACACGAAGCGCAACTGCCCCGGGTATCCCCCACACAGCAGGCCACGCCGCTCAAGTCGGTCGCGTAGATCGTCGGTCTCGAGGCCGGGAGCGGACTTCGCGAAGACCATGTTGGTCCCGCTGGGCTCCATGGTGAGGCCCTCGACGTCCTTCAGGCCCTCGGCGAACAGCGCGGCGTGCGCATGGTCGTCCGCGAGCCGGGTGACATGGTGGTCGAGCGCGTGGAGTGCCGCTGCCGCCAGCACGCCGGCCTGCCGCATCCCGCCGCCCAGGACCTTTCGCCAGCGCCGTGCGCCGGCCACGAACTCCCGAGATCCCACGAGCGCGGAGCCGACCGGCGCGCCCAGGCCCTTACTGAAACAGACGGAGACGCTGTCGAAGTGGCCGGCGATCAGCCGTGCCTGCTCGTACGGGTCGTCCCCTCCGGCCACTGCCGCGTTGAACAGCCGTGCCCCGTCGAGGTGCGTGGCGAGTCCGTGGTCGCGGGCGACCTGCGTGGCGGTCTTCAGGTAGTCCATCGAAACGGCCCGGCCGCCGACGGTGTTCTCCAGGCAGAGCAACCGTGTGCGCGCGAAGTGCGGGTCGTCCGGTTTCACGGCCGCCGCGATGTCCAGCGGGTCCAGCGTCCCGTCCGCCCGATGCGGCAGCGGCTGGGGCTGGATGCCTCCGAGCACGGCGGCGCCCCCGCCCTCCCACCGGTACGTGTGGGCCATCTGACCGGCGATGTACTCGTCGCCGCGGCCACAGTGGGTCAGCAGGGCACACAGATTGCTCTGCGTCCCCGAGGACACGAAGAGCGCGGCCTCGAAGCCGAGCAGCCCGGCGATCCGCTCCTGCAGCGCGTTGACGGTGGGATCATCGCCGAAGACGTCGTCGCCCACCTCGGCCTCCGCCATCGCCCGGCGCATCGCGTCGCCGGGCCGGGTGACGGTGTCGCTGCGCAGATCGATGACGTGGCCGGGGTCCGCGTGGGCGGCGGCGGTCCCGCTCTCAGCAGGGGAGGCGTCGACGGTACGGGCGGCATCAGTGGTGGGCACACGCATACTCTGCCACGCCAGGTGCGGCCTCGACCGCCGGGGTGGCCGGGGGCCACTCCGACGATCCGAAGCACGCGGCCTTGGGGTGGTGCGGGCCGGACCCCATGTCTGCGGCATGATCCGAACGACTCTCCTCAGTCGCGGACCTCGACCCAGAAGGCGTCCGTCCCGTACAGGATGCGGTCGCTGAAGTAGTACCAGCGCAACAGGCCGCCCGCGGATCGGTTCTCGCCGTTCGGAACCGCACGGACCGAGAAGTCCCAGGTGAAGCTGCCCGCGCCCTCCTCGGTGGACTGGAACGGGTACTCGTCACAGTCCTGGGTGGCCGTGTCGTACGGCGGCAGCCCGCGCCAGTCCTCGTACGGGGGCTTGCGGTTGCAGGCGGCGTCCTTCATGGCCTCATTGGCTTGGGCCGAGGGGCTGCCGTCGGCGACACGGTGCAGACCCTGGTCGTCCCGGGAACCGCTGTACTTGCCGGGGATGTGCTTGGGCTCCAGCTCGATCGGATAGGTCTTCTCGGGGGTGTCCTGGGCGACGCGGATGTGCCGGGCGACCGAGGTGACACGGGTGTCGCTGATGTCGTACTGGAGGTGCGGGATCACCTCGTAGTTGACGCATGCCTTCGGATAGTCGACGCCGAACTGCGAGAAGTAGCCGGCGGAGTCGCAGCGGAAGGCGCGGTCGGCGGTGGTGGCGTCGGGGCCCACGTAGCCGCCACCGGAGCCGCCGAATCGGAAGTGCCAGTGGTGGAAGAGAACTTTGTCGGTGGAGGTGGACGCCTCCTCCTCCGAGTAGATGTCCCAGTGCAGCCACTCGCGGTGGTAGTCCCACTCGTCGAAGGTGTGCTCGATGCCGCTGCCGGTCCCGAAGCAGTACTCGTAGCTCTCCGCGCAGTCCGAGAGGATGAACATCTTGAGGTCCGGGGCGGTGAAGTACCGGTCCCAGAGGCTCCAGTCGTCGTACTCCACCGAGTCGTACTGGGCTTGGAGGTAGGTGCGCAGGACGCGCTGCTGCCCGTTGCCGACCGCCACCGCGTGGTAGGCCACGCTGTTGGTCCCCTGGTACTCCGGCTTTCCATCGATGATCTTGAAGTACTGGACGCCGACGCGCATCTTCCGGCACCACAGCCAGCGGTTGAGGGTCTCCCCCTGAGCGGAGGAAGCCCCGGCGCGGTCGAGGCACTGGTTGGTGTCCTGCGCCGGGGGCTCGTCTCCGAGGTTGGTCGGCGGGAGGCCGAGGGCGGCGGCCCGGGCGGAGGCCCGTCCGTCCGTGGCCAACGGCACCTTGGACGTGTCCAGGTAGGACTTGGCGCCCACCTTTCTCGCCTCTGCCAAGGCTTCCTTCATCGCCTGCTCCGGCGACAGGGACGCCTTCTTGGCCTTGGGCGCGGGCGCGGCCCGCCACGCGGACCGGGGGCGCTGCGCCTTCTTGTCCACGTCCTCGCCGGTGAGGATCACCGGCTTCCCGATCAACTTGCCTTCGGCCGCCGTCCGTTGCCCGCTCCCGTCACCGGGCGAGGGCGCAGGCGTGGCGGACATGGCCGGCGCCCCCATCCCCAGGATCAGGGCGAGCGCCGCCACGACGGCGGACAGTAACTTTCCGCCCCCTGCGCGCACTACGGTTGGATTCCTCACGATCACGGTCCTCTCGTTGCCCCGAGTACCAAAGCCGTCAAACCTGCCCTTGAATGGACTCAGACAACGTTGGTGCGGGTGGCGAGACCAGACCAGGACGGAACCGGACGTTCCCCATGTGCGGGACGTCTGACCGCGGCCGCGACGGTGAGTGAAGGGGAGTGAAAGACCTTGCCCGGTGAACCGGTTGACGTGCCATGGAGCCGAATCGTGCGCCTGCTCACGCGGAACGCTCCCGCCTGTCACGCCCGGCTGAATCCGCCCGCCGACCCCGCGGCGCTACGGCGGGCGGAGCAGGAGACCGGCCGCCCCCTGCCCGAAGGACTGGCCGCCTGGTGGCGCGCCGCCGATGGCGTCTCCCCCACCCGGCCAACCGTCGGCGAGACGCCGTTCCGGCTCTTCCCGTACGGATGCGACCCGTATCCGGTGGCGGAGGCGCTGACGCGACGGAAACAGTATCTGCGCTCGCTGCGCGACACCGTGCCGCCGCCACTGGCCGACGCTCTGGAGGGTTGGCTGGCCCGCTGCGGTCAGGACCGGGCCGGCACGTACTACCCGCATGACGCGACGCCGCTCTGGCTTCCTCAGTGGTTGCCGGTGGCCGGGGACGGCCTGGGCGGCGGCCTTTTCGTCGACCTGCGCGCGGGTGACCAGTACGGGTGCGTCGTCCGCCACGGCACCATGTCCCACGGCCCGAAACCGTCCTGGCCGGACATCGAGACCCTCCTCGCCCACGTGGCGGACACCCTGGAGGAACTCGGCGGAGACGGCGACCACCGACGTTGAACTCGTGATGTCGTCTCGCTGCTCCGCCGGTCGGCCCGGTCCCTGCGGGACAGTCTTCTACGAGGTCGCTGCGGCACTGGATGTGCCATGGGCAGAGCACCCGCTGACGGGCTGCGGTCAGAAGGTCCTGACAGTCGCGTCAGGCGAAGCACGTCAAGAGGTCAACTGCTGACGTGCGTTGCGACCGGAGGCGGTCGGCCCGACGCCACGCTCGGGCCGGCTGATCTCGACCCACACCGCGTCGAGGGAAAGGCCGAGGACATCGGCGATGGCCGCGACGGTCGAGAAGGCGGGCGTGGCCACGCGGCCCGACTCTATCTTCCGGAGGGTCTCCGGCGAGACGCGTGCGTCGAGCGCGGTGGCGAGCATCGAGCGCTCTCCCCTGGCCCGACGCAAGAGGGCGCCGAGGCGCTGTCCTCGTTCGACCTCGGCGGGAGTGAGCGGCAACCTGACCATGACTCCAATTCTAGTACCGGTATAGTTTGACCGGTATAGTTATTGGATTCACGAGAAGGACGCCGCATGATCGAGATCCTGAACCCCACTCGACTGGCCCGAGCGAAAGACACAGGCGCCCTGGTCGCCGCCATCCTGCGGACGCTGAAGAGCCGTAGCACGATCGGCACGAACCTTCTGGACATCGACCGCTGGGCCAAGACCCTGATCGTCGAGGCCGGTGCGCAGTCCTGCTACGTCGACTACGCACCGTCCTTCGGACGCGGCCCGTTCGGCCACTACATCTGCACGGGCGTCAACGACGCCGTGCTCCACGGACTGCCGTACGACTACACACTCGCCGATGGCGATCTGCTGACGCTCGACCTCGCCGTCTCCAAGGGCGGAGTAGCCGCGGACGCTGCCATCAGTTTCATCGTGGGCGACACACAGCCCCCGGAGAGCGTCGCGATGATCAGGGCGACCGAACGCGCGCTGGCCGCAGGGATCGCCGCTGCCGGTCCCGGGGCTCGCATCGGCGACCTCGCCCATGCCATCGGCACGGTCCTCAGCGAGGCCGGGTACCCGATCAACACCGAGTTCGGAGGTCATGGCATCGGATCGACGATGCACCAGGACCCGCACATTCCTAACACCGGACGGCCTGGCCGTGGATACAAACTGCGCCCCGGGCTGCTGCTGGCGCTGGAGCCGTGGGTCATGGCGGACACCGCCGAACTCGTCACCGATGCCGACGGATGGACGCTCCGAAGTGCGACAGGCTGCCGGACAGCACACAGCGAGCACACGATCGCCATCACCGACGACGGGGCCGAGATCCTCACCTTGCCGAAGCAGACGCAGACGCAGGCGCAGCCGTAAGGTCGGAGCCCCCGTGTTCCTCCTCTTGAAGCCCAGGTGTCCCGGCCCGCTGTGAGGCGGCGGTCAGTCCGCTGCCGCTCTGACCGCACAGGTTCGCCGGGTTGTGTTCAGGCCTGATGAGGATCTCTGAAGAGGTCTCTGGCCGCTCTCTGGTGAGCGCGGTCCTAGTAGGGTCCTGGCGTGCCGTTCTCTACTGCCATGAAGCGATCCATGTCTCGGGGCGTGTTCTCGTCGCTGCCACGACCCCGTACACGGCGCCGGCGGCTCACCGCCGCTCTGGGCGGCAGTCTCGCCGTGATCGCCGGTGGTACGTGGCTACTGCTGGGCACCGGGCCCCGACCCGGCGACCACGCCCCCATGACCATATGCGCCGTCGACGGCTTTACCCTGCGCGCCGACGTGGACGCGGACGGACATCTGGACGAGATCAACGAGGGCACCAGCTCAGTCGTCTTCCAGGGAGACGATCAACGGACCGCTGTCCGAGTCGACGATGCCCGCGGCTTCTGGCAGAAGCTGCGAGGTGCGTCGAAGGAGGACATGGCGACCCGGGGAGCCTTCGGCGACTTCGACGGCGACGGTTACCTCGACTTGGCCATCTTCTACAGCCAGCGCGACGAGGGCGACTCGACCCGGGACAACATGGTGGTACATGAGGTGCATTACGGGCCGCTCGCCCACGATGTGAGCAGCGACCGGATCGGCACCATCCGTATCCGGTCGTCGTCGTTCGTGTCCGAAGTACGGGCCGTCGATACGAACCATGACGGCCGCGCCGAGCTGGAGGTCTTCCAGTCGGGCGGGGACGGCTCGATCTCCCGCCACATCGGCCGGCAGGACGGAGGCGGCGTGTCTGTGAGCCGTGAGGGTACCGACGATTTCGCGCCCTACCGCGAACCCGATGCCCTCGGCTACGGCGCCTGCGCCGATCGCTAGGGCCTGTCCTGAGTTGTGGTCAGGGTGTGGATGTCCCTTCCGGTGATCGTTCGTGAGCTGGTGTCCTGTGACTGTGAACCTTGATCATGGCCATCGAGGTTTGGTGATCGTGGGGTCGTGCCGCCGAAGGTTGGACGTGCAGGCGTGCACCCATTGAGCTGCGACGCCCGGCATACCGCTGACCTGGCATGATGCCCTTATGGAAATCGGCTTCCCATGGGGGTCCACGCCAACCGTCGATCTCCGCCTGTGGCGATCTGATGCCATCGTGCTGTTCGACTGGCTGATGAGCACCGACCTGAACGCCGTACCGATCACGCATCCGGCTCAGAAGCAGGCTCTCGCGGACCTGCTGGCGCGCTTGGAGGAGGTGGACGTTATTGAGTCCACCGAGGAAGAGATTGCCGCAGCCCAGGAAGAGGTAGCCAAGGATATGGGCTGGTAGGAGGCAGGAGACGATCAAGCGTCGCCGGCACGCGCTCAAGGTTCAGATCGGGCCGTTGCTGCCGGTAGGCAGGTTCGGCCCCGTATCCGGAGCATCTGCGGGAGCAGTTCGAGGGCGTGATCTGGAAGTTCCGCTCGGGCAGTCAGTGGCGGGAGATGCCAACGGAGTTCTGGGTCTGGCAGACCGTCTACAACCGTTTCCTCCAGTGGCGCGACGCGGGCGTCTTCCAGGCCCTGATGGACGCGATGATCACCGAGGCGGCCCGGCGCGGGCAGGCAGACCTTTCCCTGGTCAGTGTTGACTCGACGGTCACCCGTGCCCACCACGATGCAGCTGGCATGCGGGTCAGTGAGGAGGTTCTGTTGTCCCTGGAAGAGGCGGCCGAGGCGTCAAAAGGGGCCGCGGAAAGGAGCGAAGGCCGCAGGTTGCAGACGGCCGGAACGCGCCGGACCCGGTCCGGGACGAGCGGCGACGCGTTCGGCGACGCCACCGGGCCCGGCTGAAGGCCGCCCTGCTCGGGCGCTCGCGAGGCGGCCTGACCAGCAAGGTCCATCTCGCCTCCGATCCGCGCTGCCGCCCGCTCGCTTTCGTCCTGACCGAGGGCCAAGCCGCTGACAGCCCTCGATTCGTCCCCGTGCTGAACAGGATCAATGTCCGTGGCCCGGTCGGCCGCCTGCGCACCCGGCCCGATGCGGTGGCCGGCGACAAGGCGTACTCCTGTCGCGCCAATCGCGCTCACCTGCGGAAACGGAACATCAAGGCAGTCATTCCGGAGAAAGCTGACCAGCCCGCGAACCGCAAGAAGAAGGGCCATCGGGGCGGCAGGCCCATTTCTCACGACGCGGAGCTCTACAAAGATCGCAACCGCGTCGAACGCTGCATCAACAAAATCAAGGCGTGGCGCGGCCTTGCGACCCGCTACGACAAGACGCCCGACAGCTACCTCGTCGGCCTCCATCCGCGCGGAGCAGTGATCTGGATGCGCAGCCTCCGTCCCGAAACATGATCACGACTCAGGACAGGCCCTAGTGCGCCAGGTCACGGACTCCCCCATGGGGTGCTGACGCCACGGTCGGTTTGCCACGGCATGGCGGAACTCCGGCCTGGCCAGACACAGACACAGACACAGACACAGACACAGACACGGCGAAACGCCGGAACCAGGCCCTGGCTCTGGCTCTGGCTCTGGTTCTGACTCTGGCCTGCAAGATCACAGCCCTCTGCAACACGCTTCAGGCCGTACCGCCCCATTGCGGGGTCGGCTTGTCCGTATCCGTGGCGGTGATGGGTTTGCCGTCGGCCCAGTTCCTGTAGGTGATGTCGAAGGTGTCGACGGGCTTCTCACCCTCATATCCGTCCGTGCGGGTGACGGGGATGTTCAGTGTCAACGACGTCGGCAGGTGGCGGGAGTCGGTGGCCAGGGTGAAGGTTGCCGTTCCGGACGGAGAGGTCTTGAGGTACGGGCGGTAGAAGACTCCCACCGTCGGATCGGCGGCCAGGTCGCTCAAGGCGGCGGTTCCACGGAGAGTCGGTCCACTCTCCTTCCCCTTCTTCTCCGTGAACGCCGATGCCTTCTCTATGAGCACCGAGAGGTCGGCGGGTTGCGCGAGCCACTGGGCTTCCAGGGCGTTGCGGACGGAGAGGTCGGTGACCGTGTCGGTGACGGGGACCACTTTGGTGGCTCCGTAGGCTTCGGCGCCCTTGGTCACCGGCGTGTTGTCCGGAGTGACGTACGCGCTCCCGCCGACGAGCACGATGTCCGGCGGAGTCCAGGTGTGGCCCTCGCCGTAGTCGTACAGCACGTGTGTCGCGGCTCTGACGGGCTTTCGGGTCATGTCGAGCCGGCCCTGTCCGACGAAGAAGTTCGGGTCGCCCGGGGGCCTGGCGTTGATGTCGAAGGCGACCAGTCTCTGCTTGAGCATCGCGGAGGTGACGGCGGATGCCGCTGCGGCCCGCTGGTCCGGAGCGGTCTTCGGCGCCGCGCCCGCGTTGAGCGCGCGGAGGGCGAGCAGGGCAAGGACGGTCGTCACGGCGACGGCCGCTCCGGTCCGGACAGCCCGGCGCCGGATCGTCCTGCCCTTGCCCGGCGGTCGGCCGTCCGGAGGGCCGGGGGGCGAGGGCGGGGGTTGAGGTGAACGGCTGGGTACGGCAGTGGAGTTGGCGACCTCTTGGAGGGCCGACTCGACGCGCTCGCGGAACGCGGCGGCCAGGATGACCGGAATGGCGACCGGGGCGGCCTGCCAGATGAGCCGCTGCTGAGTAATGCGGCACGAGGAACAGTTGCCGCATGTCCGGCAGGTGCTGTAGTGCTCGACCACGCGTTCGGCCAGGGCCGCGGTGTAGCCGGGGCCGTTCTGCCGCTCGTGGTCCGCCAACAGCTCACCGAGCGCGGCACACCGGGTCGCGCCGTCCCGGACCAGCAGCAGGACATGGAACCGCTCGGCCACGAGCTTGTCGAGCTTGGTGCACGCCTTGCTGACGGTGTTGGGGTCCTCGCCCTTGCCGGCCGCGATCTCTCGCCCGGTCAGGCCTCCGAGGTTACGGAGTCGATAGAGGTCCCGCTGGCCTTCATCGAGGCTCTCGAACACCGCTCCCAGGAGCTGATGGACCCGTTCGAGGCGGATGAGGTCGTGGCCCGGCTCGATGACGCGTTCGCGTTCTTTCAGCACTTCGACCGCTCCGTCGGCCATGCCTGGGCGCTCCTTGCGGCCTCGCGACCAGTACTTCAGCACCCGGCGCCGGGCGACCTCGACCAGCCAGGCCTCGAGTCGGTACGGCGGTCCCAGCGACGTGTACTGGTCGAAGTAGCGGAAGGCGTCGACGAACGTGTCCTGCACGATGTCCGGCGCGTCGTCGGCGTCCACCCGGCCGGCGACGAATCGCAGGACGACGGGGCGGTGGCGCTCCGCGATCACGGCATAGACGTCGGCCCGGGCGGCAGGGTCCGGGTAGCGCTCCAGTAAGCGCAGCAGTTCCTCGTCCGTCTCGTCGGCCAGCGTGCGACGAGAAACCCGCTCATTCATCCCGCGCCTCCGTGAACTGCGGAAACGGCAATCGGAGAAGGCCTGTTGAAGATTCTTGCGCGGAACGCGGGAAAAATCCGCCGGACCCGGCCTGACCCTCCGTACGGCCCCGAGCCCGAGGAGGCACCCATGTTCCGTACAGGAGGGCGTTCCACGCCCGGTCGTCCCGTCGTCGCCGGTGGGTGGTCCCGATGAGCTTCTTCTCCCGGGCGCTGGTCGTTTCTGCGGGAGCGCCGCTCGCGCTTCTGAGTGTCTGGCACGGCCGGCGTGGTCTCGCGCTCGCCGCCGTGGTCACGTTGGTCGCATGCCTCGGCCGGGAGGTCGTGGGAGCCGTGTCCCGCTGGGCCCTCGCACCCGCGCAGCGCCAGCAGCGCTGGCTGCTCAAGCACGGCCATGTCGCCGGGCAGTTGACCGCGCGACAACTGGTCGAACTGACGCAGGCGACGCACGCGGCGGAGTTGTCCGCGCGTGCCGGGACAACGCCCCCACCCGCGACTCCCCCGTCCGCACCGCGCACAGACACCACAGGCCCGTGACAGCGGTGCTCCCCCTGTCCCCATAAGCCCCTCTCCCGCCCAAGCACCCACGCGGCACCCCATGCTAGAGAGGACCACCTCATACCAGGGCTACTTCGACGAAACGCCCCGCGGGCATCTGGCGCCGCACGGCATCTCACCGCGCGACGGGGAGATCCGTGGCCTTGTCCGCCGCCACCGGTCCGAGGCCCGACCGCCGGCCCGGGTCGAGCCACACGACCGACAGCCGCAGCGGGGCCGGCCTGGGAACGCGTGGGACGCGGTGCTCAGTTGGGGTGCCGGAGCATCGCGCTCGTCACCTGCCCCGGGACGAAGTCCTGCGCGTCATGCAAGGAGGCGCCGGAACGGTAGGCGCTGAAGGCGCTGGGCGTACGGCCCGTCATCGCTTTGAACACCCGGTCGAAGTGCGGCTGGTCGTGGTATCCCGCCTGGGCCGCCGCATCCGCCCACGTGGCACCCGCCTCTTTGCCGCTCAGGGCCGCCTGCAGCCTCATCACCTGCGCCGTCCCTTTCGGGGTCAGCCCGATCTGGGCGCGGAAGCGGCGCTCGAGGTGACGGCGGCTCCAGCCCGTGCGGGCCGCGAGTTCCTCGACCCGGATCCGCCCGCCCGTGGTCCGGATCCGATGCCATGCCCAGGCCACCTCGGGGCTGACGGCGGGCCCCGTGTCGAGTGCCTGCCGCAGAACGTGGTCCAGCAAGGCGAAACGCCGGCCCCAGTCGGAGACGTGGGCCAGCCGGGCGGGTAAGTCGGCCCAGGGAGAGGGGCGCAGGTCCTCGGGAGGTACGGACAGCTGAGCCCACTCGGACATGGGCACCCCGAACAACCGGTAGGCGGCGAGCGGAGTGAGCAGGATGGTCACTCCGTGGATGAGGCCGGTGTGCTCACCGATCGCGGACGTCGTGCGGGCCCCGCTGGCGAGGCAGACGCCACTGAAGCAGAGGGTCGGGTCGGCGGAGTCGCGCACGCGCACCGGGTCGCCGAAGCCCACCATCACCTTCACCACGGCGTCGGGGATCAGCAGCCTGCGCCGCGTCCCGATCACATCGAAGCGAAAACCCCGGTACCCCAGAACCCGATCGCGCAGGTCCGACGCAGCTGGTCGTAAGAGCAGTTCGTGCACGTGCCGATCCCCCCATCGGTCAACTCGGGCACGGCAACCCTAGAAGTGCCAGGTGTCCCGCGCGGCCCGAGCATCCCGAACTTGGCCGGTATCAGGGGGCGTTGGCCGATACGGGGCATGTCGGGCTGCTGGTCGCATTCGTGCAAGCAGTCGACGCCCGCTCCCGGCGAGGCTGTGGCAGCGCGGTCGGCCGATGACGGCGACCGAAGGAACCGACAGAAACGAGGAGACAATGCGTGCTGTATCCAGGGCACTTGTGAGTGCCACCGCTGTCGTCGGGATCGCCGTGGGGTCCCTGATGGGCGCGAGCGCCGCCCTCGCGGCGCCCCCGTCGGCCGCCGGAGCCGCGGTGAGCACCCAGGGCGTCACCATCCAAGCCGTCAACAACCTCGGTCTCACCACCTCCGAAGGCAAGAGCGTGCAGTGCTACGTCCGCGACGCCGGGTTCAGCCCCGGCACGATCGACGGGCAGCTCGGCACCAGCAGTTGGAAGGCCTGGCAGCGATTCCTCAACGATCGCGGATACAACGCCGGAACCGTCGACGGCGACGTCGGCCCCGCCACCATCCGTGCCCTCCAGCGCTTCCTCACCTACATCGGCTACGACACCGGCGGCATAGACGGCGTCGCAGGAACCAAGACCCGGGCCGCCTGGAAGGCGTTCTCCCACCTCGGCGGAGGCTGGTGCTGACCACTCGCCGCGGCCTAGAAGCGAACGGGCGCCTGCCTACGCGGTTCTCCATCGCGTAGGAGTTCTTGAAGGCCCCGGCCGACTGCTGTCGGTCAAGGCTCAGCCGTGACCCGGTCGTGTTGCTCTCCGGCGGAGTCGGCTACCTGCTTCCTGGACGGCGAAGCAGGTAGCCATCCGGTTCCGACTCTGGGAGCACGTCGGTGGAGGCCGCGACGTCGCCGTCGCGTCGGCGGGCGGCCTCAGCGGTCGCCTCCGCGATGTCGCCGTCGCGCCACGGGTCTCGGGACGCACCGGTGACCACTGCCGTTGCCGGGCAGCGTTGCTGATCACCCTTGATCCAGATCATCGCCGGAGTCGGCCACGGAACGCGGATCGCGTGCGTTGGTGTGGGCGTTGGCGTTGGCGTGAACGTGGGCGTGCGGTCAGTGGAGCAAGGTGAGGAGCACCTCGTCGACTTCCTCGCCTCGTGCGTTCGCGAAATCCCGTGCGCTGCCGGAGATTTCGAACCCGCACTTCTTCAGGACCTGGATCGAAGCGAGGTTGTCCGCGGCCGCACGGGCGTGCAACGGACGCTCCGTCGCGACACCGATGATCTTCCGCAGCGCGGCGGTGGCTGCTCCTCGCCCCCAGTACTCCCGCCCGATCCAGTACGTGACCTCGCGTTCCTCGGGGGGTCCGAACACGCCGGCATGCCCGACGACCTCATCGCCGTCGCCAAGGATGGTGCGCGCGACCACCGTTGAGTCTTGGCGGATCCGTGCCCAGTGGGCCTCGAAGAGCGCCCTGTCCGAAGGGTCCTTGGCAGTGAACGCCGCCATCCGGAGCCCTTCGGGGTCGTTCATCTGAGCGAAGAAGGTGGGCAGGTCATCGTCCCTCACGTCTCGCAGCACTACCTCCATCAGAGCCCTCCCCGGCTGGTGATCGTGAGCGGTCAGCAGTGTCGCTCGCCAGTAGTGGCCTGCGCTGTCAGCCAGACCTCACCGCACCATCTGCTCCGCGATCAAAGGATTACCCATGGCCCCTCTCTGCGCCAGTCCAGCCGGTTCGTCGTTACGTTCAGGGGGTGTTGGAGCCTTCGGCACACAATGCGTGGTCGATCAGGGTGCTGCCCGCGCCTTCCTGGCCCAGGATGTGCTCAAGGGTGTCGCCGCGGGCCTCGGACATGGACACCACGGCGCTTCGGGTGCCGTCGTCGGTGACGCCGTTGAGTGTGATGTAGCCGCCGTCCCCGCCCTCGTGGCTCCAGTAGGTTCCTCCACAGCTCAGGGGTCGTTCGACCAGGCCGAGCCCGTATCGGCCCCCGGGCCAGAGCTGTTGGACCTCCGCGTTCACGGGGACGGTCCGCTTCATCTCGGCCAGCTGCCGCGCCGGGAGCAGGCGGCCCGTGAGCAGCGCGCGGAAGAAGCCGTTCTCGTCTCGTGTGGTCGTGACGAACGCGAGGTTCTCGTGGTCCACCGGTATCTGGTCGGTGACGTCCACCAGGGAACCGGGGCCGAAGAGTTGGTAGGCCTGGGCGTGCGGCCGGGGCAGGGTGGGTGAGGTGCCGGTCCAGCGGGTCCGACCGAGGCCGAGCGGGCGCAGGATGCGATCTTCGATCTCCCGGTGAGCGGGTCGACCCGTGACCTTGTGGATGACGGTGCCGAGCAGAACGTACCCGGTGTTGGAGTATTGCCAGCCCTCACCGGGCGGGAAGTCCGGCGCGTGGCTCATGGCCCGGGCGACGAGTTGCTCGGGGCCGTAGACCTGGTGGCGCTGCTGGAAGTACTCCGTCGGCGTGGTGTATCCGGGCAGGTCGTCGTGGATGCCGCTGGTGTGCTGGAGCAGTTGACGGATGGTGATCCCGCTGCCGTCGTTGCCGTTGCCGCGCACCACTCCCGGCAGCCAGTGCTCGACCGTGTCGTCCAGGGAAAGCCTGCCCTCGGACTCCAGTTGGAGGACCACGGTGGCGACCAGCGTCTTGGACGTGCTGGCCATGCGGAAATAGCCGTCGGACGGGACCGGGCGGCCGGTCTTGAGGTCGGCGGTGCCACTGGTGGCGACCGACTGCCGACCGTCGGGCGCGATCGCACGGGCCTGCACACCACTGATACCGAGGGCGTGAATCGCTGCGGTGTCCTGGCGTAACTGGGCCGTACGGGAGGGACCGGTGGGCTGGGCAACGGCGATGGCCACCTCGGCGGTGAGCAGCACAGCGACCCCGAGTGCCATGACGAGGTGCTTTCGCGGAGTCGACATCATGGCTGAACGCTAGTTTCGCCCCCAGTGGGGGCGCGATCCTGTGCACCCCAGGATCGGAGTGGGGATATCCCCCGGAGCGCGCCGTCACCAGCGTGGAAACGATCCTCTGGCCTCTTCGACTCATGTCGGCCGCACCTGTTGACGCCAGCACGGGACATGACTCTGCCGCATCCATGACCGACCACGGAGCCGGAGCCGGAACCGGAGCCGAGAGAATGCAGCGGGACGGGCTGACGCGCGTGTTCATGCCCGTCGGGCACCGTCGAGGTCGGCGAAGGCGCGCCCCGGTCTCCGTGCGCCGGTGGGTACGTCCGCGGCGCGATCACTCTGACGTGCCAAGGGCGCCGCGCTTCCAAGATCTAGGCTCTGGGCATGACCGACGAAGAAGTGATGGCGCGCGTCGTCGCGATCCTCACCAAGACACGTGAGTACGTGGGGGAAGACGCCCCGGAACCGGACAGCGAAAGCGATGTCCTCCTCAACGAGTTGGTGAAGGACATCTTCCCGAGAAGCGTGGACATCGACGACGATGCCACCCCGCAGGAGGTCGCCAACGCCATCGCCAAGGCAATGAGCGGCCCGATCTTCGCAGCCTTCGGCGCGTTCGCCGCGGCATTCCACCAACTCGCGGCGGAACACGATCGCGATGATCCCGAGGTCACCTCCGCCCAGGTGCTTCGCGACCTCGCCCTACGCGCCAGCAGCGAGTGACAGCCGATCAGCAGCCCCGTCCGCAGGGAGCTTCCGGCGACCGGTGAGCCCCTGCGTGATCGGACGGTCGGCAGGGACGCCGAACTCGCCCGCCAGGACGGACCCGACCCGAGCCTCCCGAGCCAGGCGCAATCGTCCGACCGGCGTCGGCGCCCGTGTGGGGAAACCCTGCCGCCTCGCCGGAATGCGGCACGGGACGCTGCGCGGCTTCATCCCGCACTCCGTGCAAGGCGGAGGCCCCCGGGTGCCGGGGACCGATCGGACGTCGGCGCTGCCTCAGCCGACGTGAAGGATCCGAAAGCGATCCGGTTCCGCCGGATCTCGGTCCACGACCTGGACCGGCGTCCAGGCCCATTGCCAAACGCTGATGCCCGGCGTGCGGGAGAACTCGATCGACCCTCGGGTGCCTTCGACTGCGACACGCCCCCAGGATTCGGCAGTGCGCGCCCGGTCCGTGCCGTGAGAACGCAGCATTTCTGCGAGGACCGTGATCGTGTCGTAGCCCTCGAAGGCGACGAAGGAGGGCGCTTCGGCCAGTCGCTCGCGGAGGACCGTCTCGACTCGTGTGCCGAGCGGGCTGAGGCGCTCGGGCAGGTAGCGCAGGAACGGGATCGCTGCGCCGTCGTCACCCAGCAGCGTCGCCCATTCGGCGAACTCCGGTTGCCCGGCGGGAGCACCGATCAGCATCTCGGCGAGGCGCTCGTCTCGGCGCACGGACGTCACGATCGACACCGCCGGATCCGGGTGGCCGACCAGAAGCAGGAGGGCCGTCGCGCCCGTGTCGACGAGTTCGTCGCATACGGCCGCGGGGGTCAGTGTGCTCACATCGAGTTCGATGACGGTGCCGCCGCGTGGAGCGAGGTAATCCCGCAGGATGCGGGTCCCCGATGCCCAGTAGACACTCGGCTGGGTCGCTACGACGATTCGACTGTGGCCCGCGCCGAGGAGGAAGTCCGCGTAGATCTGCCAGCCGTGGGACTGCGCCGGGGCGAGGCGCGCGACCCAGTCCGTCGGTTGCTCGGTGAGTGCGTCGAGAACCGCTGACGAACAGAGGAAGGGCAGGCCGAGGGCGTCGGCCCTGGCGGCGGCGGCGCGAGCGACGACGCTGTGATACTCCCCCGCCAGGGCGGCGACGCCCAGGCGGGCCAATTCGTCCACGGCCGCCGCGGCCTTCTGAGGATCAGCCGCGGTTTCGCGGACCACCAGCTCGAGTGGTCTTCCGACGATCCCGCCGCCGTCATTGACGTCGCGAACGGCCAACTCGATTCCAGCGAGCAGGTGTTCGCCCGCCTCGACCCACCCGGGCCGGGTCAGCGGAACGAGGGCTCCGATCCGGACGGATGATCCGTCTGTTCGCTCCGCTCCACGTGGCGATGGTGGCGCGTTCATGTGGCGTCTCCCGTGTGACGATGCGGTCGCGGTCTGCCCGGAGGACAGAGGGGCAAGGCCCGGTGGTACGTGTTCATCTCCTCCCGCCGTGGCGGGCGCACCCGGGTGGCCATGCCGGATATTGGATGCACAACCATCGCCACCAGGCAACCCGTTGTGGTTCCCCGAGCAGTCCGTCACCTGATCGCGGCGTCCCTGGCTCCGGGTGGCGGGAACCGGTGACTGCCGACCATGTTCAAGACGAGCGTGAACAACGAATCAGAACTACGCGTCTAGCCCTTCGAGTCCGGCTTCCAGTCCTGAACGAGGAGCCCGAGCAGCACCTGGTCCAGGAACTCGCCCAGCACCCAGGCCGAGGAGCGCAGCACGCCCTCGCGGACGAACCCGTTGCGCTCGGCGGAACGCAGCATCGCGGCGTTGTCCGCCAGTGTCTCAATCTGCAGCCGCTGAAGGCCGCGCACGACGAAACCGTAGTGGCACGGCACCGCGACCACGTCGGTGCCGTAGCCCTTGCCGCGCGAGGACGGCAGCAGCCCCAGCCCGATGTGCGCGGAGCGGTTGTGGTTGTCGATGCCCCACAGCGTCGCGGTACCGACCAGCGTGCCGCCGTCCAGCTCCACCACGGAGAACGGGACGTGCCCCTGCTCCTTGTCGTCCACTACGAGCCGCGGGTCCTTCGAACCTGGCGTGATCGGCCGCCACGGCCGGCCCTCGGCCCGCGAACCGTTGACCACGTCGTCGTAGAGTTCGGCCCGCAGGACCGGGACGTCGTCGTCGTGCCGGGCCCTCAGCCCGACCTTGCTGCCCTTTAGCATGCGAGCTTCCTATCCGACCGGGCCGGCCGGCGGCAAACCATGAGAAGATCGGCTCAGTTGGTGGAGCGGTGGCGCTGGCACCTGCGGAGTGGAGTCCGTCCGAGACCGGTAGTCAGGCACCCACCGTCCCGCAACACTCCTTCGGTGCCTGGGCTCCCCTTCCACTCCGCCCTACGGCAGTGCCGTCAACGTCCCGGACCGACGTACGCGCGGTCCGTCGAGCGGGCGCTGCACCGGCCAGGCCCACGATCCTGGGGTGCGCTTCGTCCGAAGGCCGACGGCGGAACGGTGTTCAGCGCGGAATGACCCAGTCCGGCACCCACGTCCCGGCGGCGTCGGGACCGGCCGCTGTGGCGGCGAGGTGGGAGCGGAGGGTGGCCAGCGCCGGGTGGGGGTTGTCGCGGCGCCAGAGGAGCGAGTGCGGGTAGACGGGCGTCGGGTCGGTGACCGGGATGCGGCGCAGGTCGTGGCCGGCGGGCCAGACGAGGCGGGTCTGCCCGCCCATGAAGGTGGCCAGGGCCGGGGTGTCGGCGACGGTGTCGAGGAGCGCGTCGGAGCCGAAGTTGGGGCCGGTCGCCTCGATGGTGAGGCCGAACTCGGCGACGAGGTCGTCGTAGTAGACGGCCCATTCGGTACCGGGGACGATGCCGGGCATCCAGATCCGGTGCCCGGCCAGCCGGCCGAGGGGCACCGACCGGGCGCCCGCCAGCACGTGGGCGGGGCCGGTGAGGAGCTGCAGCGGCTCGTCGAGCACCCGGACGGACTCGACGTCCTCGGGAAGGGGCCGGCCGGGTACGGCGACAGCGCGGAAGGACGCGTCGATCTCACCGGACCGGATGGCGGCGACGGCCGTCTCGATGTCGAACAGCCACACCACGTCGAGCTCGATCTCGGGGTGCGCGCGGTGGAACCCGCGCATGAGACCCGACGCAGCGCCGCGCGAGGCGATCACGTCGACGCGCAGCGGACGACGGCCGGTGCGCACGGACGTGACCGCGCGCTCGGCGACGCGCAGCAGCTCGCGCGCGTGGGGCAGGAACGCCTGCCCGTCGATGGTGAGCTCGGCACCGCGCGCGGTACGGGTGAACAGCCGCACACCGAGGGTGCGCTCCAGCGCGGCGATGCGCTTGGAGACGGCCTGCTGGGTGACCGCCAGCTCGGCGGCGGCCTCCTGGAACTGCCCCGCGTCGGCGGCGGCGACGAAGGTCCGGACGGTGTCGAGGTCCATGTCCACACCCTACGGGGCACAACCAACGGTTGTGGCCCGGCGGCCTGGCGGTTGTTTGACCCCCGGGTACGGTGCTCGCTTTGATGCTTCCGATCGCGGATCGGTTGTGCGGGTGAGTGGCGAGGGGCGTCGACATGAGGAGCGGGGACCGGCTGGGGCAGCTGCTCGGAGGTCGGCTGGGGCGGCAGTTCGGGTGGCTCTGGGGAGCGTACGGGACCAGCGCGCTCGGCACCTGGCTCGCGTTCGGCGCGTTCCCGCTGATCGCCATCCAGGTACTGCACGCCGGACCCGCCGAGGTCGCCGCGCTCTCCTCCGTCGGGGCCGCGGTGGGCGCTGCCGCGGCGGTGCCGCTCGGCCCGTGGGTGGAGTTCCGCCGCAAGCGACCGGTCCTGATCGCCATGGACCTGGTGCGCTGCGCCGCGTTGCTGACGATCCCCGCCGCGTTCGCACTCGGCGTGCTCACCTTCCTTCAGCTCCTGGTGGTCTCGGTCGTCGTCGCGGCGGCGGACATCACCTTCCGCACCGCCTCCGGCGCCTACCTGAAGACGCTGCTGGCGGCCGAAGACCTGCTCGTCGCCCATGCCCGGTTCGAGTCCACGGCCTGGACGACCACGATCATCGGACCGCCGCTGGGCGGCGCCGCGATCGGGCTCCTCGGTCCGGTGGCGACGGTGGTGGCCGACGCGGTCAGCTACCTGCTCTCGGCCCTGGGCATTCGCGCGACAGGCGGGCACGAGCCGCTGCCCGAGCGCCGCAAGGCCACGCGCATGCGCGCCGGTGACCTGCTCGATGGCTGGCGGTACATCCTCGCCGACGCGACGCTACGTCCGCTGTTCTTCAACACCGCCTTGTTCAACGGCCTGGTGATGGCCACCCAGCCACTGCTGGCCGTCCTCATGCTCGGCCGACTCGGGTTCGCCCCGTGGCAGTACGGCCTCGCCTTCGCCGCGCCCTCGATCGGCGGGCTGCTCGGCTCACGGCTGGCCAGGCCGCTCGTCACCCGGTTCGGGCAGCACCAGGTCCTGGTCGTGGCCGGCGCACTGCGCGCGCTCTGGCCCGTCGGCCTGGCCTTCCTCGGGCCGGGCACCGGCGGCCTGCTCCTGGTGATGGGCGTAGAGCTCGGGCTCATCTTCTGTTGCGGAGTCTTCAACCCCGTCTGCGCCACCTACCGCCTCCAGCGCACCGAGACCGACCGGGTCGCCCGCACCCTGTCCGCCTGGTCGGTGACGACGAAGGCCTCGACCGCACTCCTGACGGCCGTCTGGGGCGTGCTGGGCGGCCTGCTCGGCCCGCGTACGGCCATCGGCCTGGCCGGCGTGCTCCTGCTGGCGACCCCGCTGCTGCTCCCCCGCCGCGCGGCAACGCCTCTCTCCGAGCCGGAGCCGACACCGGACCGCGCCTGACGGCCGGCCTCGCCCGTCACACATCAGCACCACCGCGCCCACGTGTCGCGCCACGGAGCCAGGTTCGCCCCGACAGCACCGGCTTCGTCCATGATCCGCAGAGCAGGACCTGGCCGCGAGGGGCCCGAAAAGCAGTGGAGCAGAGCCGCTGTGCGCCACTACCGTGCTGCCGGACCCAGTCGTCTCCCGTCAAGGACGTGCCGTTGTACACCCTGTGAGACCTCCCGAGCGCTGAATCGTCGCGCGTCGCGCATGTGCGCCGCGCTCCTTTTTGCTGCGGACTTCTCACTGAAACCGGTGTACTTCTGTGCTCGAAAACTGGGTGGTCATACCCACCTGCCTGCCGCTCGTCCTCCGCCGCTGCCACGCATGCGCGTCGGAGCGCTTCCGGGCAAGCGGAAAGTTTCGCGTCAACGCGAACCACAAGCTCATCGACGCCTGGCTCCTCGCGCTCTGTACCGGCTGCGGGGACACGGTGAAGCTCACGGTCCTGGAGCGGATGAATGTGCGCTCCGTACGGCCTGAGCTGCTGGACCGGCTCCATGACAACGACCGTGGTCTGACAGCCGAGCTGCTTCAGGATCCGGTCGTACGGCGCCGTAATCGCATCGCCCTCGACTGGGGCAACGCCTGGCGCCTGGACACCGGCGGATCGGATCGCCGGGACCGTGAGGTGATCGACGTGTCGGTCCGCTTCGCGGCGCCGATCCCCGTGCGGCCGGTGCGGCTGATCGCCGAAGGCTGCGCTCTTTCGCGGGCCGAGGTCGAGAGGCTGATCGCGGAGGGGAATCTCGTCTCGGCCGTCCGGCTGAGCGGCAAGCTCTCCGGCGACTTCACCTTCACGCTCAAGCGCTGAGCCGTCGTCGGGGCCAGGGGCCTGTCCGGCAAGATCCGCCGGACAGGCCTCAGCCGCCGGTCGTCCCGGCCCCCGACGTCCGTGCGGCGAGCTCGGCCAGATGGTGCAGCGAGTCGGGGAGATGCTCAGGGCCGAACGGCGGGAACCGGATGCCGCGCTCGCGGATGAACCGCGGCACCGCCGACCAGTCGTAGGTGAGCGTGACCTCGGTCTCGGACGGACCGAGCGGCGCAAGGTCGTATCGCCAGATCCAGCCGCCGAACTCCAGCCGGCCATCGCCCTTCTCCTGCCCCGTCATCCAGCCGATGGCGCGCGGCGGGTCGAGCACCTGGACCTTGTTGACCACCCGGTAGTCACCGTCCGGATGCTTGGCGTGGTACATGTCCATCCGGAAGATCTGCCCCACCTCCGTCAGCGGCGCCCGGTCGACGGATTCCTGGACCCAGCCGGTGCCATCGATCGCGGAATGGGTCGTCGGGTCCGCCAGCACCGCGAACACGCGCGTGACGGGCACGGCGATCGTCAAGGCGGCGCTCACGCTCTCCTGATTCACGGTGTGCACGCTCCTTGCCATCTCGTCCCCGGGCCCCGCCGTTCCGGAAGGGATGTTCCCTTCATACAGACGACGCGGCGACGCGAAACTCATCGGTGGGCAGGCGGGATTCCCCTGTCTCCGGGCGAGGATGATGTCAGCCGGCGTTCGGGTGCCCATCGAGCTGGGCGCGGAGTGTGCGGGCGATTCGGTCTGCCCGGTCAGCCGTCACCCGCTCCTCCTCCGGTCGCCGGAGCAGCTCGAAGATGCCCGGCCCACGATGCTCCGGCCGCAGATCTGCCATGCGCGGCACGATGTGGAAGTGCACGTGCGCGAAGCCCTCGGCTTCGGCGAATTGGACGACGTAGGTCTTGTGGCAACCCGTCACACTCCGGAGAGCCCGGGAGAGCTTGACCTGCCACACCCCCAGGGCAGATGCCTCAGCGTCGGTGAGGTCATGGACTGCCGCGACATGGCGCCGGGGCAGCAGCACCAACCAGCCGTGAACCGCGGTGTTCAAGGCGTGGGCCACCCGCCAGTGTTGGTCATGGACCACGCACTCGCGGGGTGGGAGGTCGTCGAACTCTGCTTCCTGGCTGCATGTGTAGCAGTCGAGAGTCGTCATGCTCCGAGATCGTAGAGCTGTGTCGGGCGCCGCATCGGGGAGCGGACGGCGCCTCTACCGTCGGCGCCACCGGTGCCCCACAACCGCCTCCGGCTACCTCCCCACCTCCCCGTCGCAGGCGCCCTCGTCCGGTCAGCTCGACGGGCCGGACGAGACGCCCTGGCGCGGGGTGCGCAGCCCGTCGATGAGCACGGCGACCATGCGTCGGTTGTACTCGGGGCCTTCGCCGGGGACGGGCATGCACAGGTTGGCGATGGCGTAGAGCAGGTCGTGCGCGCTGACGTCGTCACGAACCGCTCCTTCGGCTGCCGCGGTGTCGAGCAGCGCCGTGAGAGCGGGGCCGACCTTCTCCAGGAAGTAGCCGGACAGGCCTTCGTAGGCCGGATCGCCCGAATGGAGCGCCGGAGCCAGCCCTCGCTTGGTCCCCAGGAACTCGGTGTACCGGCGCAGCCACTCTGCGAGCGCATCTCCCGGCTCGTGGACGGCACTGAGCTGCGGTCCTGCCGCGGCGCAGGCGTCGATCCCGCTCTCCACCACGGCCTTGACCAGGTCCGACCGCAGCGGGAAGTGCCGGTAGAGCGTCCCGACGCCCACGCCGGCCAGGTCGGCGATCTCCTTGGCGGGCGCGTCGACGCCGGAAGCGTCGAAGACGGTCCTTGCGGCCTTCATCAGGGCGTCCACATTGCGCTGTGCGTCCGCGCGCAGGCGACGGGGCGTCTCGGGCGACCCTGCCTTCTCGGTCATGTTCCCTCCGGTTGCATAACCGGAAACGCTTTCCGTATAGTTCTGGAAAGGCTTTCCGTTTAACTGCAGGGTAGGGCATCCCGCAGGTTCGGGTGCTCTCCCACACCTCAGGAGGGACCGCATGCAGTACCGCACTCTGGGCCGCACCGGCATGCAGATCAGCCCGTACGCACTCGGCACGCTGATGTTCGCCTCGGCCGTCGGCAACGCCGACCACGGGGATTCGATCCGCGTCATCCACAAGGCGCTGGACGCCGGCATCAACTTCATCGACACCGCCGACGCCTACGGCGACTCCGAGGAAGTGGTCGGCAAAGCCATCGAAGGGCGCCGCGACAACCTCGTCCTGACCACCAAGGTGAGCCGCCCGATGGGCGAGGACCCCAACCAGCAGGGCGCCTCCCGGCGCTGGATCATGACCGCGGTCGAGAACTCGCTGCGTCGTCTGCGGACCGACTACATCGACCTCTACCAGATCCACCGCGTCGACCCCACAACCGACGTCGAGGAAACCCTCTCCGCGCTCACGGACCTGATCCGCAGCGGAAAGGTCCGCGCCATCGGCTCCTCCACGACTCCCGCCTCCGGCATCGTCGAGGCACAGTGGGTCGCGGAGCGCCGGAACCTGGAGCGCTTCCGCACCGAGCAGCCGCCGTACTCCATCCTCAACCGCGGCATCGAGCGCGAGGTCCTGCCCGTCGCCCAGCGGTACGGCATGGGCACCCTGGTGTGGGGGCCGCTCGCTCAAGGTCTCCTCACCGGCCGCGTCCGCAAGAACCAGCGCAACGACCTGAGCCGTGCAGGCTTCTTCAAGCACCTCAACGACGAGCGCCGCATCGACATCGTCGAACAGCTCATCCCCCTCGCCGAGGAAGCGGGCATGCCGATGACCCACCTCGCGACGGCGTTCGCCATCGCCCACCCCGGCGTCACCAGCGCCATCATCGGGCCGCGCACGACGGACCACCTCGATGACCTCCTCGCCGGCATCGACGTCGTCCTCGGCGACGACGTCCTGGACCGGATCGACGAGATCGTCCCGCCGGGCACCGATGTCGGCGCGCTCGACCAGGACTACCGGCCTCCCGCCCTGGAATCCGCGAGCCTGCGCCGCCGTCCACTCGGCGAACGCGCAGCCGCCTGAGAATCGTGTACAACCCGAGGGCATCTCCAAGCGTCATGTAGTTGCCAGCCGCTTTCCCCCGTTGTCCCCGGAGGCCCGTCCGTGCGCCGTTCCCTTCCCCTCGCCGTCGCCGTCGCCGCACTCGTGATCGGCCCGGTGTCCGTCGCCGGACCGGCCGGAGCCGCCCCGGCAGTACCTACGCCGGTCACCGACTTCAACGGCGACGGCTACGCCGATCTCGCTGTCGCCGCGCCTGCGGCCACCGTGAGCGGCCGGGACGACGCCGGGTACGTCACCGTCCTGTACGGGTCCGCCGGCGGTGTCGACACCGCGCGCCCCCAGCTCATCAGCAGGGCGTCCCCGGGTGTACCCGGTGCCGTGGTGGACTACGACTCCTTCGGCCGCACGAGTGCCGCCCGCGACTTCGACGGCGACGGCTACACCGATCTCGTCCTCGGGTCCGAGAACGGGCCGACGATCGTCCTGTGGGGCTCCCCGGCCGGTCTCAAGGACTCCGTCGCTCTCGCGCTCGCCCCGCACAGCGGCCCCCTGGCCGCCGGCGACGTCAACGGCGACGGGCATGCCGACCTGGTCGTCGGCACGGGCCTGGTGGGTGTGGAGTTCGGCCCGATCACCCGAGCGGGCAAGTCCGCGGGCCGCACCGTCGTCCCCTTCGGCGACGAGGACGAGGCCCGCTACGACTTCATCGTGGGCGACGTGACCGGCGACGGGGCCGACGACATCGTCACCACCCACGGGTTCGAGGACCAGGGCCTCGGAACACGCCTCTGGAAGGGCGGCAAGGACGGTTCCGTCACCCGTGTCCCGGGAACGACCACTCCGTCCTCGGAGGGAGTGATCGCCGACTTCGACCGCGACGGCTACGGCGACTTCGCCACCTTCAAGTTCGGCACGAGTCATGAGGACATCGTCACGCGCCCCGGCACCGTCGAGATCCGCTACGGCTCACCCTCCGGCCTCTCCACCCGGACGACGACGATCACCCAGAACACGCCTGGAGTTCCCGGCGTCAACGAGGCCGGAGACCAGTTCGGCCGGGCGCTGGCGGCAGGCGACGTCACCGGAGACGGCTACCCGGACCTCGCGGTGGGCGTGCCGGGAGAGGCCATCGGCAGCACCGACGCCGCGGGGAGCGTCATCCTCCTGAAGGGCGGGCCGATGGGCCCGACAGGCAACGGAGCACTCGCGTTCTCGCAGTCCACCAAGGGTGTCCCCGGGGTCTCGGAGAAGGACGACAGCTTCGGTGACGAGGTCCTGCTGGCCGACATCAACGACAACAACCGCGCCGACCTCATCGTCGCAGCGCCCTGGGAGGACGCTCCGCAGACCGACTCCGGCGCCGCCTGGGTCCTGCGCGGCTCGAAGGACGGCCCTGTCACCAAGAACATCGCAAGCTTCACCCCCGCCACCCTCAACACACCTGGAACAGAGGCCCACTTCGGCTCGTCGCTCGCCCACTGAACCTCGCGGAGCAGGGTCCGCCCAGTGCCCTGGTCGGCGGGCGTCGCCGCTCGGCGGCCGGGGACCGGGCCGGGCTCCTCGTCGACCCGACCGCTCTTGGACCTTGACCACCTCGGAACGGGTACGGCGGCTGGTGCACGTCGACGCTCACCAGCCGCGGCCTCGTCACCGCGGCCGCGGCTGGTCACGCGGTGATCCCGGTCAGCGACCGGCCTGCAGGGCACTCCAGGTCGCGGGGCCGACCGAGCCGTCGACGCTCAGCCCGCGACTGCTCTGGTAGTCCCGGACCGCCTGGTCGGTGCCTGATCCGAAGTCACCGTCCGCGGAGACGGTCCGCCCCAGAGCGGCCGTGAGAGCCCTCTGAAGACGCCGGACGTCGGAGCCCGTGCTGCCCTGGCGGAGCACCGGCACGCTGCCGGCGGAGAGGAGCGCGGTCCAGGTGTGCGCGCCGACGACCCCATCGGCGCTGAGCCTGCGGGCCTGCTGGAACGCCGTGACGGCCGCCGTGGTCTTCGAACCGAAGCTGCCGTCCACGGTGCCCGCGTCGAATCCCTGCTGGTTGAGAAGTGACTGCGCGGCCGACACCTGAGCTCCGGAGGAGCCGGAGCGAAGGGTGTCGTAGGACGGGAAGGTCAACTGGACGTCGCCTCCGCCTCCCGTGCTGCCGCCGACCAGTTGCATGTAGTAGGTCCAGTTCCAGTTCGGTCCTGGATCGGTGTGATCGTTGCCGGGCACCTCCGAGTGTCCGACGATGTGGGCGCGGTCCTTGGGGATGCTGTAGCGGTTGCACAGGTAGGCCGTCAGTGCCGCGGAGGAGCGGTACATCGCGTCGGTGAACCAGCTCGGGTTGTCGATGTATCCCTCGTGTTCGATGCCGATGCCCGATGCGTTGCCCGACCGGGCGTGCCAGGCCGTGTCCTTGTCGCGCACCATCTGGGTGATCTGACCGTCGGAGGAACGCACCACGTAATGGGCGCTGACCTCGGACGAAGGATTCTGGAACCAGCTGATCGTCCCGGCGTAGGAGCCTTGGGTGACATGGATGACGACTTTGCTGATCGTGGCCGTGCGGCCCACGGTGTAGTTGGCGGAGTTGGCTGCGACCCAGAGGGCCGGCGGGTAGTCCGGGCTCTGTGCCGTCGGCGCCGCGGCGGCCTCGTAGCGGCCGCGTTCGGGGGCGACAGGGCGGGCGGTGACGGTCAGCTCCTCCCCGTCCGGCGTGCGGGTTGTCACGCCGTCGGCCAGGAAGGTGTAGACGGTGTCGGCGTAGAGGCGCGCGGCGGAGGGGGTGGTCGCGCCGCCGTACCGGGCGATCAGCGGATACCAGGCATCGGTGTCATGCCGCTCGGCTCGGCCGAGGCCGGCGTCGTCGGCGTAGGCGCGCAGGACGGCCGCTCCGCCGCGGATGTTCGCCGCGGTGTGCTGGCGCAGTGCGCGGGGTGCCTCACCGGTGAGCCGGGAGGCAAGTTCGAGGGTGTGCTGATCGGGGTTGCTCACCAGGTGCATCACGCCGTAGCCACCGGCCTGGCTCGGCAGGCCCGCGTGGTCGTCGAGGTGGGTTTCCCCGTATCCGAGGGCGACCAGGACATCGCGCGGCACGTCGAACTCGGCCGCCGCCCGGGTGAAGGCGCGGCTGACGGGGCCCGGAGCCGTGAGGCCCCCGGCGCGGGGCGCGGCGCCGGCGGGCTGCACGGCGGCGACCAGCACGGTCAGGGTGCCGAGGACGGACAGGGCTGCGCGCCGCAGGGGTACGCGCGACGGACTGCGGTTCATGGGTGTGCCTCCAGGTGGGGACTGTGGCTTCGGGCGCGCGAGGGCAGAACCCGGGTGGCGAGGGGGCGGGGGCGGGTGGCGGGCCGCTTCGGACACCGGGCCGCCGGGACCTCACCGGAGTCCCCGGCTCGGCCCAACCCGGCCGAGCCCGGCTCGACTTGGGTCAGGTCGGGCCGAGCCGGGCTGTCGGGCTGTCGGGCTGTCGGGCTGTCGGGCTTCAGATGGTGCCGCTCTCCCACCACCAGGCCCGCCCGAGGTCCGCGCGGCTGTCGACATGCTGGTGATCGACGGTGTACCGCTCCAGCCCGGAGAACCCGCAGGTCTCCGCCTTCTGATACACCGTGCGGTTGCTGACACCGGGGACGGTGAGGTCGGCGGCGGTGCCGTAGAGGTGCATGCTGTCGCTGGCCCCGCCGATCTCGGCGTTGTGCGCGATGCTGCGGAACCCCGAGTTGACGGTGATGGGTGTGTTGCCGAGCTTCTTGCGCAGGGCCTCCAGCTTGTACATGCAGCGGCGGGCGTTTTCCCTGACGGTGGCAGCGCTCACTTTGCCGCCGTCGAAGGTGCCGCTCGACCGGTCGGTGAACTCGCTCCAGTTGAAGTGGGCCGTCGAACCGTCCGACTGCTCAAGGGCATTGAGCTGTGCCTGGGTGGCGGGTCCGGCGCTGCCGTCGACGGCCAGTCCGTAAGCCGCCTGGAACCTGCGGACCGCGGCGGCCGTGCCCGGGCCGAAGTCGCCGTCGATGCTCACCCGGGACTGGCTGGCCGAGTCCGCGGCCCAGCCGGAGATCCGGATCTGCAGTTCCGTCACATCCGATCCGCTGGCGCCCTGGTTCAGGGTGCGTGACCAGTTGTAGGCGTGTGCGGTGCCCGACAGCAGCAGGGGGCCCGCGAGGGCGCCCACGGTGGCGGCGAAGGTTCCGCGCAGGATCGCGCGGCGGTTCATGGGACGCAGGGGGGAGGTCATCGTGATTCCTTGGGGGACGTGCGCGGGTGCGGCGCTGGGGCGGGGGGTGTCAGGCACGAGAACCGCATGAGGTGTCGCGAGGCCGGTGGGACGGGGCGAGTTCATGCTCCGGCCTACGCCTCTACCTGTCATGCTCATTCGAACGTGCTGAAATATCGCAGGTGGAAAGGGTGTTGGCCGTGCTTCGCTTCCACTTCTCTGCTGAGGATCTGGCCAGGACCCGGGTCACCGCCGCCCCGCACCCGATGTGGGAGATCGCCTCCAGCCTGCACCGCTTCCAAACCCCTGCGGGCCGTTGGGCGTACGCGCACTGGTACGGGCCCGCTCGTGAGCGACTTCGGGAAGCGGGCCTCGAGGACGTGGTGCGGCGGGTGCTGCTGCCCCTCTTCCCGCGCGCGTCCTACTTCCCCGACTTCCTCACCCCACTGGAAGGCACGGCAGGTTTGGAGGCAGGGCTCGAGGCGATCCTCCGCACGCCGTCGGACCAGGTCGCGACGCAACTCGCCGCCCTCGCCCGGGTCACCCGGGTGCCGGCCTGGCTCGGCCGGCTGACGGAGCGGGAAACGCGTGGCGAGCTGGTGGACATCCTGCGCGCCTACCACCGGACCGTCATCGCACCCCACGAGGAGTGGGTGCACGAAAGCCTGCACACCGAGCGGATCCGACTGGCCCGTCACCTGCTCGACGGGGGCACCGAGGGCCTGCTCGAAGGGCTCGGACCGACAGTCCGGTGGAGGCACCCACGCCTTGAGATCACCACGTATCCGACGGAACACGACATCCACTTGAAGGGCCGCGGGCTGCTGCTGATTCCGTCGTACTTCTGCTGGAAGGGACCGATCTCTCTCGCGGATCCGGGGTTACCCCCCGTCCTCATCTACTCCCTGCGCCACGAGATACCCACCGCGCCGTCCAAGACGGCGGCCGAGAGCACCGGTTCGCCGCCGTTGCAGGTGCTGCTGGGCCGGGCCCGCGCCGCCGTCCTGCAGGCCACGGCCGCCGGAGTGACCACCACCGAAGCCGCCCGACGGGCCGGAGTCACACCGGCCACCGCCACCCATCACACCACCGCGCTGCGTGATGCCGGACTCATCACCAGCCACCGCCACGGCAACACCGTGGTCCACACGCTGACCCTGATGGGGGCGACCATGCTGAGCAAGAACCAGCGGCATCCCCTCCAAGCGTCCGCATCGGCTCATCACCACCCGCGAGCGTGACCGCCCCCGCTGAAGCGTGAGACGCGGGCGCTCAAGTGCACGAACGGTCCTCCGCCTATCCTCTTGCCGTGGAGCTTCCCGGGGATCCGTCGAACATCGCCGTCCTGGTCGCAGCGTTCCCTGCCTGCCTTGCCGACGACGTACAGAGCGTGCTGAAGGTCATGCCGGAGGCCAGGCACGCGCCGGTGGGGCCGTTCGAGATCGAGGTGCGGGGCGAGACCGTCGCCATCCCCGCACGCCTCTACAACGAGGAGCCCGCCGTCGGCTCGGAGCGGTCCCTCACCGGAACGCAGCAGGTGATCCTGCATTGCCTGTACTCCCGGCACCATGACGGCCACGTGCGTCAGCGCCACCTCGAACGGGTCCTGGCGTCGAGCGAGCCGTGGGTGGTCCCCTTCGTGATGCAGCCGGCCGGGGAGTACGTGCTGGAGATCCTGCACGTGATCGCTTCGGGGCTGGCGGAGCTCGCCGTCCCGGGCTCGGCCCAGTGCAGGCGCTACGGAGAGTTCATCGCGAGGAACCCGGCCTTCTTCGCACGCACGGAGCGACGCGTGGTGAGCTACTGGTCGGTGTACTACCGCTGGAAGTACCCCGTGTTCGGGACGTATCCGGGGTGCGCACTGCTCGATGCGTTCCGGAGCGCCGCGTCGCACCATACGGGGACGAGGTGGCCGCGCAATACGCCGTCTTCCCTGGCAGGCGGGGTCGACGGGTTCGTCTGAGCGGTTGTGCGCCTCTTTCCCTGCCGGGAGGGTGGCCCGCGCCCTCGGTGACTCCCACGGTGGCTGTCAGACCTCGCTGTGCGCCGTGCCGATGCCCACACCTGTCCGGGTGGTCGCACCCTTGCTCATCCCCGTTGGGCCGGCGTGGCCGCTGGTCAGGCCGCCGGGTCCGAGGAGGCAGTCAGATGCCGGTCGGCGGCCCAGGAAGCGAGGATGCGCAGTCCGTCGCGGCCGGGAGTGCCGACTTCGGCGGTCCAGACGACGAGTTGCTGGTCCGGGTCGGTGCTGGCGGTGAGGGTGTCCCAGTCCAGCACCAGCTTCACGGCGACGGGGTGGTTGAGGGTCTTGGTGCCGATCGTTCGCGCGGCGACATGACGGGCGGCCCACCACTGCCGAAAGTCGGCGTCCTGCACCGACAGCTCACCGACCAGGGCGGTCAGCCGGGAGTCGTCCGGGTATTTCGCCGCCTCCATCCGTAGCTGGGCCACCGCGGTGCGCGCCACACTCCCCCAGTCGGCATACAGAGTTCTCATCGCCGGGTCGGTGAAAAGAATCCGGGTGTAATTCCGCTTCTTTTCGGGAACCTCCCCGAAATTTGTCACCAATGCGGCAGCGAGCGAATTCCACGCGAGAATACCCATGCGGCGGCCCATGACGATGGCCGGTGTCGCCGTCAGGTCGTCCAGGACCCGCTGGAGCTACGGCTGCACCTTCTGCATCGGGCGGCGCCGGGGGCGGCTCGTCCTGCCCGCCAGTTCGAACAGGTAGTCGCGCTGGTCGTCATCCAGGTGGAGTACCTGAGCCAGGGTGGTCAGGACCGGCGCGGACGCCTGCATACGGCCCTGCTCGACCCGGGTGTAGTAGTCGGTGCTGATGGCGGCGAGCTGGGCGACCTCCTCACGGCGCAGCCCCTTGACCCGGCGGATGCCGGTCTCCGGCAGTCCCACCGTGCGGGGGCTGAGCGCGACCCGGCGCTGTTTGAGGAACTCGCCCAGCTCGTCGAGGGGTGCGTTGCGCGTCATGGTCGACAGTATCGCACCGGATCCGCCGCTGTATGGGGGGGAGGCTCAGTCGGTGAGGAGATCTTCGACGAGGCCGAGGGTTCCTGACCGACCGGCTCACCACCCCCGTACGGAACGTACACGCACAAGGAGAGACACGAAACCATGGAGCTTCTGAAGAAGCAGCCGACGATCAAGCTGCCGGAGACCTGGTTCACCGGGGATGCCTGGGCCGATGTGATCTACCGCGGCGAGGCCCCCTCCCGGGCCCGCGCGAACGCGGTGCGCTTCTCGCCCGGCGCCCGCACCGCCTGGCACTCCCACGGCGTGGGCCAGACCCTCTGCATCGTGGAGGGCACCGCCCTGATCCAGTCCCGCGGCGGAGACATCCTCGAAGCCCACCCGGGCGACGTGATCTGGACGCCGCCGGGCGAGGAGCACTGGCACGGCGCCGCCCCCGACCACTTCATGGTGCACATCGCCCTGTGGGAGACCGACGAGGTCAACTGGCTCGACCACGTCACCGACGGCGAATACGGCGGCCCGCGCCGCAGTACCCGAACCGCCTGACCCACCCCACCTTCGACTCCCGCGCCCGGCTCTTCCCCCGGCGGGACGCGGTCCCCCTTCTTTGAGAAAGGCACCATCATGCGCGGAGCAGTCCTCTACGCTCCCGGCGACGTCCGCTTCGAGGAGCGCCCCGACCCGAAGATCGTCAACGCGACCGACGCGGTCATCCGCACCGTCGCCACCTGTGTCTGCGGCTCGGACCTGTGGGACTACCGCGGTATCAACCCGGTTGAGCAGCCCACCCCGTTCGGACACGAGTACGTCGGCGTCGTCGAAGAGGTCGGCGACGACGTGAAGACCGTCAAGCCGGGCCAGTTCGTCGTCGGCTCGTTCATGGCCTCCGACAACACCTGCGCGAACTGCCGGAACGGCTACCAGACCAACTGTCTGCACCGCGAGTTCGTCGGCGCGGAAGGCTGCCAGGCCGAGCGGCTGCGCGTTCCGCTGGCCGACGGCACCCTGGTCGCCACCCCCGAACTGCCCGCCGAACAGTACGTTCCCAGCCTGCTGGCCTGCTCGGACGTGATGGGCACCGGCTGGTACGCGGCCGTCGCCGCCCAGGTCCGGCCCGGTGACACCGTCGCCGTGGTTGGCGACGGAGCGGTGGGGCTGTGCGCGGTCATCGCCGCCAAGGAACTAGGCGCGGAGCGGATCATCACCATGTCCCGGCACGCGTCCCGCCAGAAGCTGGCCCGCGAGTTCGGCGCCACCGACATCGTCGCCGAACGCGGCGAGGAGGGCGTGGCCCGGATCAAGGAGATGACCGGCGGGATCGGCGCCGACCGCGTGCTCGAGTGCGTGGGCAACGAGCAGTCGATGCAGCAGGCTCTCGACTCCACCCGGCCCGGTGGCAACGTCGGCTTCGTCGGCGTCCCCCACGGTGTGCGGATCGACGGCACCGAACTGTTCTCCTCGCACGTCGGCCTACGCGGCGGCCCGGCCCCCGTACGGGAGTTCCTGCCCGACCTGATCGACCGGGTCCTGTCCGGCCGAATCGACCCCGGCAAGGTCTTCGACCTGGAACTGCCGCTCTCCGAGGTCGCCGAAGGCTACAAGGCCATGGACGAGCGCCGCGCCATCAAGGCCCTGCTCAAGCCCTGACCACCGGCCGCCGCAGGGCACCCCGCGGTCAGCACCCCGTGGCACACGTCCGCACCCGACCAGCCGCTGTCCGCGCTCACTTGAGGGAGTTCGATCGTGCATACACGTACGCTCGGCCAGGGCCTCGAGGTCTCCGCCATCGGGCTCGGACGCATGGGCGTGTCGCAGCGTTACGGCCCCAACCCCGGCGGCCGGCGCGCCCGCCCGTGCCCAGGTCCCCCGATGGCCATCGACCGTGCCCGCGCCAGCACCAGCACCAGCACCAGCACCCTCAAACTGACCCCGCCTGACCCAGTCCCGTCAGTACGTCGCAAGGAGTGCCTCGTGACCACGTTCGCCCTCATCGGTGCCGGCCCCGGACTCGGTGCCGCCGTCGCCCGCCGCTTCGGCCGCCAGGGCTTCGACATCGCCCTCATCTCCCGCTCCCGGCCCCGCCTTGACACCCTTGTGGCCCAACTCGGCGAGGACGGCATCACCGCACGCGGCTTCGCCGCCGACGTCCTGGACCCCGCCACTCTGGACGCCGCGCTGGACGCCGCGAGCAGCACCCTCGGCCCCATCGAGGTCATGCAGTACAGCCCCGTACCGCACAAGGACTTCATGAAGCCCCTCCTGGAGACCACCGCCGCCGACCTGGAAGGCCCCTTCGCGTTCTCCGTCCGCGGCCCGGTCACGGCGGTACGCAATGTCTTGCCGGGCATGCGCGAACTGGGCCGGGGAACCATGCTGTTCGTCAACGGCGGCTCCGCCGTCCAGCCGCACGCCGAACGCGCCGGCACCTCGATCGCCTTCGCCGCTGAAAGCGCCTACGCCCACCTGCTCCACGACCAGCTCGCCCCGGACGGCGTCCACGTCGCCCAGCTGATCATCCCCGGAGCCATCACGGCGGGCGATGCCCGCAAGGACCCCGACGTCCTGGCCGGCCTGCTGTGGGACATCCACCGCGAGCGCACCGGCTTCCGGCACTTCGCCGAACCCCTCGAATCCTGACAACGCCTCAGGTCGCCAGGAGGGGCCCTTGCGCGGCACCGGACGCGCGACCACGGAAGCCGTCGTAACCGTCCTGCAGCGCCCCGACCATCGTGGTGCGCCTGGACCCGGCCGTGTCGAGGTCGGGCCGACGGGACCGCGCCGACGTGGGGGACGAGCCGGGCGAGTGACGGGACGGGACGCGTTTGCCGAAGCGGCAACAGGACTCGTGGCGGCCTCCAGGCCTGCCGCACGATCATTGCCTGAGCCGCAGGCACGCTGCCCCTGGACCGGTCTGTGGCTCATTCGACGCACACGGATCGATCGACAACCCTGGAGGATTCATGTCGCAGCCCGCCCAGGCCACGGAAGTCACACATCGTCTGGTCCCCTCTCCCGCCGGCAGGATCCACCTGGTGGAGCAGGGCGTTGGGCCCTTGGTACTGCTGGTGCACGGGTTCCCGGAGTCCTGGTATTCCTGGCGCCACCAGCTGCCGGTGCTGGCCGCAGCCGGGTACCGCGCGGTCGCCATGGACGTCCGCGGCTACGGGCGTTCCTCCAAGCCCGAGAGCGCGGCCGCATACCGGATGCTCGACCTGATCGAGGACAACGTGGCCGTGGTGCGGGCGCTCGGCGAGGAGACGGCGGTGATCATCGGGCACGACTGGGGCTCGACCATCGCCGCGAACTCCGCCCTCGTCAGCCCGGACGTCTTCCGCGCGGTCGGACTGCTCAGCGTTCCGTACGCGCCCCCCGGTGGACCGCGGCCCAGCGAGATCTTCGCGCAGATGGGCGGCGACGAGGAGTTCTACGTCTCCTACTTCCAGGAGCCCGGCCGGGCCGAGGCCGAGATCGAACCCGACGTCCGCGGCTGGCTCGCGGGCTTCTACGCCGCCCTCTCGGCCGAGACCATGCCCGCACCCGGAGCCCCGGACCCGCACTTCGTCAGCCGCGGCGGGACACTGCGTGACCGCTTCCCCACCGGACGGCTGCCCGCCTGGCTCAGCGAGGACGACCTCGACGTCTACGCAGGGGAGTTCGAGCGCTCCGGCCTGCCCGGAGCGCTCAACCGCTACAGGAACATGGACCGGGACTGGGAGGACCTGGTCGGCTTCAAGGGCGAGCCCATCACCCAGCCGTCCCTGTTCCTCGGCGGGGCGCTGGACGCCTCCACCACCTGGATGGCCGAGGCGATCCAGGCATACCCCACCACCCTGCCCGGTCTGGTCTCCTCGTACGTCCTTGACGGCTGTGGCCACTGGATCCAGCAGGAGCGCCGCGAGGAGGTCAACGAGATCCTGACCGGCTGGCTCGCCTCCCTGCCGGCCTGAACACGGGCACCTGCGAACCGAGCCGGCCCTAGGTAAGCGTCCGGAGCAATGCACACTCAGCGAACCGGCTGGCACCATGAAGGTCCATGAGTGATCAAGAAGCTGCGTCCGCTCACGCGGGTCGCCTGGTGGAAGCTCTGTTCCCGCAGGCACTGGGGGCCGTTCTCGGTGGGTCGGCTGCCGCAGGCCGTTCCACTCCGACCAGCGACCTCGACATCGGCATCCTCCTCCCGGACTCTGCCGCGAGCGGCCGGGAGGTGATCCGTCACGAAGGGCGCCTTGTGGAGCTGTTCCTCAACTCCATCGGGGACGTGCCCAAGTTCTTCGAGTGGGACCGTGCTCGTCGACGGGCGACCGTGGTCTTCGTCTACGCCCAAGGGGTGACACTGACGGACCCCCACGGACATGCCGCCCGCACGCGTCAGCTGGCAGAAGAGGTCGTCACCATGGGACCACCGCCCCTGACGGCAGAGCAGTGGCGTCACGGCCGCTATGTGCTGACCTGCTATCTCGACGACCTGGTCGACACCCCGCCATCAAGGCGCCATGAGCAACTGGTCATCGCGGACCACCTGCTGCGGGAGGCTGCCGAACTCGTCACGGCTCACCATGGTGTGTGGACGGGGATCGGCAAATGGCTGCCCCGCCGACTCGTGGCGGCGGACCCCGACCTGGGCACGGCGTTGCTGGACGGACACCAAACGGTGGCAGAGCAAGCTGATCCGACTCCGTTGGCAGCCGCGGTGAAGGAACTCCTGGAGCTGATCGGCGGACCTCTGCGAGAGGGCTACTCCCACAGGTGGCAGACGACGTGAACGGAACCTGACGCAGTCAGTCGCCAGGTCTCGGCGATTCGTCGCGCCCGGCTTGCTGGGTGTAGGTGGCGGCCGCCGGCCAGTGGGTCACGTCCGGTTCAGCACCCTGCCGCAATGCGCCCAGGCGGGCTCGGACAGCAGGGGCCGCCATCGAGTGAACAGGCCCAGCAGGTCCGCCCCGTGACGGGAGCGGATCTCCGGGCTGTTTGCGGCTACGTCCAGCTCGTTGGCGGCGGTGAGCTCTGCGAAGTCCCTGCGCGCTGCGCGGGACGCAGACATCTGTGCGCCCGTGAACCGGTTGACGAACGGGCCCGTGTCCTCGGCCAGGCCGCGGTAGGAGGCCTCGCGGTCACAGGACGCGTAGACGTAGACGAGTCCCTCGGCTTCGGCGCCGATCGCCTCGACGAGTTCCGCGCGACGCCCCAAGTCCCACAGCACGACCGGGAACCCGTCGGTCCCGTAGAACGCGTGACACAGCCCGGCCGACACCAGCTCCGGGCGAGCGCCCCAGGAGGAGAGAAGACCGCTGACGCGCTGCAGGTGCGCCAGCAGTGTGCCGCCAGGGTGCTCGATGCCTTCCGCTCCGGCCGCCTGCAACAGCGCCGGCGCTTCCGCGGTCAACTCAACGTCACCTACCCGAGGGATCGCTGCAGGATCTGGAACAGGGCCTGATCATAAGACGGTTGGCCGCCGCCTGACCGCGGTCCTACGGCTTCGACCGTACGGACGGGTGGGCAGGCCGAGGGCAGGCCCTTCAGATCCTTTCCGTCAGGACGGGGGCGTCTGCTGGTTCTTGAGTGAGTGCAGGCCGAGCTGGTCCGTGGCGTCGGGCGAGCCGTTGAGGCGATGTACGAGGACCCAGCGGCCGTCGGGCATGGCGCCGGCGAAGACCGACGCGTCGCGGGTGGCGCCGTTGTGCCACAGGAGGGGACCGGCTGTCTGCCAGGCGAGGCCGGGGTCGCCGAGGGCTCGGTCGATGAGCAGGCGTACGACGAGGGCGGCCGCGGCGTCAGGGGTGGCCCACAGTCCCCCGGCGGGGAGGATCGCTCCCGACATGGTCCACGGACGGCGTTCCTTGCGCAGCCTGCCCGGAGCGAGCAGGCACCGCTCTCGGGGCGGGAGGACGGCGACGTCGCTGATGCCCAACGGGCCCAGGACGTAGCTGTGCACGAGCTCCTCGTACGTCGCCTCACCAGCCACGGTGAGGGCCCGGCCCAGGATGGCGTAGCCGAGGTTGGAGTATTCCTCGTGCTGCTCCGGCGGGCTCTGAACGAGCGCAGGCAGGCGTTCCAGGATTTCTTGGAGCGCCCGGTCGTCGAATGCCGCGTAGGGGTCGCGGCGTGAGGTCCGGGGCGGCAGGCGGGGCAGCCCGGAGGTGTGCTGGGCGAGGTGGCGCAAGGTGATACCGCTGCCGGCCGGGACGTTCAGCCAACGTTCGAGCGGGTCGTCGCTGCGCAGGACGCCGGTGGCTTCCATGCGCTGCAGGACAGTGCTGGTGACGACTTTGGTGAGGGAACCGATCTCGACGAACCGGTCGGCGTGGTGTCCGTCGCTGATGTGGACCGGTGAGGAACTGCTCAGGATGCAAGTAGGTATGCGGGGCATGGGTGTTCTGACGCCTTCGGCTGCGGGTGGAGGGGAGCAAAGTGCGGTGGCGCCGGGCCTGCGGTGGCGGTTGCGGTTGCGGTTGCGGGCCACACGACGGGAGAGGCGGTGGGCCGCCCTGCGCAGGCCGGGCAGTTCGACGAGGGCAGCGGCGATTCGCCGGCCGCCGGAGTCTCGCCGTCAAGGTCGACGCGGCCCGGTCAGAGCGGTCTCGACGGCCTCGGCCGTCATCTCGATGACGATGGCACCGTGTTGCATCTCTGGCGGAAGGTCGGCGTGCTGCTCCTGCCGGCATACGACTCGGCCGCTGCCCGGGTCGATGATGACCGCGCCCAGCCGGGAGACCAGTTCCGCGACAATGCCGAAGACGCCGCCGGCCTGTGGACGGTGCACCGTGATGCCGTACTCATCGACAAAGACCTCTGCCTCACTGCCGTCGGAGGCCCGGATCCAGAAACCCAGGCTCCCGTCCTCACCCACCGTCAGCTGCGGGTCCCCGACATCGTGCGGCTCCAGAACAGCCCGTACCAGCTCCAGGTCCGGCGAAACGGGCGCCTCACCACCGCCGACGAACTTGTGGACCGACGGACTCCACCCCACGAAGACCCCCACCTATGACAGAGCTTGGCCGGATCACGAACCTGGTCCCGTCGACGCGTTGCCGTCGGTCACGCGGTGCCGTGACACCAGCCCCACCCACCCTAGACCGCTCGGGGTCGGACGGAACACCAAGCTGTCGAGGTCCAGGCAGCGCCGTCCGCCGCCGCCAATGCTGTCACGGCTGTCCGTCATGCCCCGTGCGTGAGTGAGAAGATCAATAGGCTGTCGTCATGGCTGAGGACGAGAGCGCGGCGGTGGTCGAGGCTGAATTCGATGACCTGGGCTGGTCCAGCACGCGGAGGTGGGTGGAGCGGAACTTGCGCCCCGGAGACCGGATCCGCGCTGTGGAACGCCTGCGAGGGGGCTGGACATCGCAGATGCGCCGCCTGGACATCGAGGGGGATCGTGAGCCGTACTCCGTCGCGCTCCGGTCCTTCGTCAAACCGTTCTTCGTGAAGCACGCGCTGGGACTGCTCACACGGGAGGCAGACATACTCCGCCTGCTCGCGGACACCGCCGTGCCGACCGCTCGTCTTCACGGTGTTGATGCGGCAGCCGAACACTGCGACCATCCTTCGCTGCTGATGTCGTTGCTTCCAGGGAGTGTCCGGCTGGGTGACGAGGACATCGAGCGGAAGTCATGGCTCCTTGCCCGGCAATTGCTGGCGATCCACGAGGTGAACGTTCCAGAAGGAGCCCGGCCGCGCACCTACGAAGCGTGGACCGGTCCAGAGCGGGTGCGGCTTCCCGAGGGCTCGAGACGGCCGGAGGTGTGGCAGCGTGCCGTGGAGGTGATCCGGCGACCGCCCCCGGGCTACCGGCCTTGCTTCCTGCACCGTGACTTCCACCCCGGGAACGTGCTCTTCGAGGGAGAAGGAGCCGGTTTGACGATCACGGGTGTCGTGGACTGGGTGGAGACGTCCTGGGGACCCGCTGACCTTGACGTCGCCCACTGCTCCACCAATCTTGCTCTGCTGCACGGAGCGCCTGCCGGAATGCGGTTCGCCGATCACTACGTCGCAGCCGGTGGAACGCTCAGCGGCGACCCTGCCGATCACCTCTACTGGCGCCTGCTGGATGCACTGGCCTTCGCACCGAACGCGGAGAAGGTCGCCGAGCCTTGGCGAGAACTCGGGCGAGAAGATGTGACATCAGTGGTGCTCGCCCAGCGCCTGGAGGAGTACCTCCAGGCACTTTTCTGCCGGTACGGCTGACCGCGCGGAGGGCGGCGCCTGGCTCGGAGGGCGTCGCCTGGCTCGGAGGTCAGTGCCTGGCGCGGAGGTCGGTGCCTGGCGCGGAGGTCGGTGCCTGGCGCGGAGGTCGGTGCCTGGCGCGGCAGCGGCCCCTGCCGCCGGTTCACGGATGAACGCAAAGTGGAACGGCCCCTCGCATGCGTCGCCGTCGCCGCAGCCCTCATCGGCTCGTCGCAGGCTCGGCAGGTGAGTCGGCCCGCCTCAAGTGGACGCCACCATCTCTGCGTTGTCAGTGGAAGCCCATAGGGTCCGTCCATCATCTCGAAGGAGGAACTCCCGTGGGATTCTCGGGTCACCTGGTCTTTGCTCGGAGCAACCACCCGCTGCTGGAAGCACCCGTGTTCGACAGCGTCGAAGAAGAACTGAAGGACACCGTGCACGCATGGGAGACACGGCCCGGGGGCTGGCAGACGCTCGAGCTCGATCACGGGATATGGGACGACGCCTGCCTGCCCGCCCTGGTCGAATGGAGCAGGGCGCCTGCCTGCGTCGCCGACGTCTCCGACAGCGACCTTGCCCTCCTGACCGGACTGGACACCACCGGCCGGCGGTGGCAGGCATGGCTCAACCTGGACAAGGCGGCAAGGCTCCTGGCCGATGAGCCCGAGGACCTCGACGATGAGATTCTGTGGCTGGACACACCTGACTTCCACGACGCCGTCAGGCGCAAGCGCGCGGAGCTCGACGCGGACGTTCGCGCCGACGCCACCGGCGCCCTTGCATGGGCAGCAGCCGCCGGCCTCCCGGGCAGAGCTCAGCACTCCCGCATCGAGGAGCTGCTTCGATCACACGAGACCTTCGTGGAAGACCTGTTCACCACGCTGCTCGACCAGTTGGGCTTCCCCCCAGACAGTCCCTCTGTCCCGTGATCGGTGAGGGTCCAGCCGGTCGTTCCCGTCGGTGTCACGGTTGGCCGGAGATCCGGGGATGGTAGCGCTGCACGCGCCGCGAAGCGGAGGTGCGAGCCGAGACGGACAATTGCCGATGTCCGGCCGAGCCGTCCGGGCCCCCACTCAGGCGAGATCTGTCCGCGCCCCCGCCGTGTTGTCAGTGACTGCTGCGACGATCCCGGCACGACGCGAGGAGATCATCATGGGCACCTGGGACACCGGCCCCTTCGACAACGACACAGCGGCCGACTTCGCCGACGCACTCGACGACGCCGGGCCCGAGGAACGCGAGCGCCTGATCCGCGGCGTCCTCACGCGCACGGTGAACGCCACCGGCTACCTCAAGGAAGCCGAAGAGGCGGTGGCCGCCGCCAGCCTGATCGCGGCGCAATGCCCAGGCGGTGAACCCGTCGACACGCCCTACGGCCCCGAGACATCGATGCCGGACTTCGCCCCCGATCTTCGGACTCTCGCCGCCGAAGCCCTCACCGTCATCGTCAGCGACGACAGCGAGCGGGCCTCGAGCTGGGTCGACCCAGGTGACTGGAAACGATGGCGTGCAGCCCTCGACCGACTTCGCGACGTACTTGATCCGCCTCCACCCTCCATCGACATCCCGCTCTTCGACATCCGCTCTTCGAGAACGAGTCATGACGCAACGCTTCATGGATGAGGTCGGTGCGGTTCTGAAGCCTGAATTCGAGGCAGCGGAGGGGAGCTTCGTGAACCTCGCCCAGGATGTCGGCGTTTGCTGTCGACCGCACGTCCGTACCGCGCCGCGGGCAGCCCGATGGGTGATGTTCTTGCGGGTCGTGCGGTCGCCGGGCCGCCGCCCGGGCGGTCCGATCCGATACTGCGGGACATGCGACCCATGCACCCGGCTACCCTGCTGCGCCTGACCGCGGTCTCTGCCCTGATCGCCCTCTGCTCCCCCGCTACGGCCGCCAGCGGAGCGGCGAGCGACGGTGGCCACCGTCGGCCCTGCGTCAGTTCTCGGCTGCCCGACCGCGGCCCGGCACGCGACATCCTGCGGATCGCCGAGCAGGCCAAGAGGGAAATGGACCTCAAGTCCGTCATCCTGCGCGTCACCGTCGACGGCCGCGAGGTCATCACCACCGCTCTCGGCGAGTCGATGACGGGGGTGCCGGCCGAACCCGCCATGCATTTCCGGAACGGCAACGTGGCCATCAGCTACATGGGCACGACGCTCCTGCGGCTGGTCGACGAGGGGAAGGTCGGCCTCGACGACCCCGTCGGGCGATGGCTCCCCGACCTTCCGCACGGCCTCGGAAACCGGATCACCCTGCGCATGCTCGGCGCCTCCACCTCCGGACTCATCGACTACGTCACCTCTCCCGGCTTCTCCGACGCCGTCTACGCGGACCCCTTCCGCCAGTGGACGGCCGAGGAACTGGTGGCCATCTCGACCAGTAAGCCTCTGTGGTACGAGCCGGGCACCAACTGGAGCTATTCGCACGCCAACTTCGTCCTCCTCGGCGCCGCCCTGGAGAAGATCACCGGGACTCCGCTCGACGTCCTGCTCCGGCAGAAGGTCATGGGTCCCCTCGGTCTGCGCGAGACCAGCAACAGCTCTACACCCGACATTCCGACCCCTGTCCTGCACGCTTTCACCGCCGACCGCGGAACGTACGAGGAGTCCTCTTTCTGGAACCCCTCATGGACCACCGCTCCAGGAGCGGTGCAGACCACCGACATCTGCGACCTGGCCCGCTCCGCCGCCGGCATCGGCTCGGGCGAGCTGCTCTCCCCGTCCGCCTACCAGGAGCTGCTGAACCCCGGGACGGTGGGCCTGGGCCACGCCACCAAGACCTGCCCGGCAACGGTATGCATCGCGAACACCGAAGCGACCCACTACGGAATGGGCCTGCTCGTCCTGAACGACTGGATCTCCCAACACCCGCTGTTCTTCGGTTACACCGCCGCGCAGGCATACCTTCCGGCGAAGGACCTGGCCATCGCGGTGTCGACCACCAAGGGCCACAACACCCCCGACGGTCACACCGCCCAGACGATCACCCAGCGGATCGCCGCGGCACTCGTCCCCGGCCATCCGATCCCCGACTTCGGCTGAGCCCAGTACGCGCGTACCGCGGGAAGCCGACTCCGCCTCCGCCACGCAGGCCGGACCGGGCAGTAGTGCCGAGGTCGCCGAGCTGGGCGTTTCCGGGCTTCGCCCTCGGATCCCGCCTACGGCTGGAAGTACTCCGACATCATGCGGCTGACCCATTCCGGCTGCTTGATGTCCGCCGGGCTGAACTCCGCCATCGTCGGCTTCAGATCGATGACCGGGGTACCCGAAACCGCGTCGAGGCCGACCACCGTCAGTTCACGGCCGTGGACGGCATCGATGGCGCAGCACGTCACCCCGATGCGGTTGGGTCTGCGGGGGCCGCGGCCGGCGAAGACACCGACGGGCGGGAGGTCGGAGCGGCCGCGGTAGGGGCGGGGTTCGCTGTAGTCGTCGAGTTCCGGGAGCTGGTCGAAGACGAAGAGGACCTCCACGTGGGAGAAGCCCTCCAGACCCTGCAGGCACGCCTCGCCGAAGCGTTCGTCGATGGTGATCGTGCTGCGGACAGCACCCCAGTTGTCCGTGTGCTGGACGTCCGTCCGGTTGTTCCGGACCGTGCCTATCGGTGTGATCTCGAAGCTCGGCATGGCCAGAGGCTATCGCCAGGGCGTGTACGTACGTCACGGCGAGGTGTGCCCGCCGCACCGGGCTCGCTCGCGAGGTGCCGGTCCTGCCGGACGACCGTCGGCGCGGGTCCGGACGCCGGATCGCGGCACAGGTCACGCTGCCGTCGGAACGTCGCGGTGATGAGGAACGCGCGGATAGGAGAAGGGGTCCACGGCGTTGGCATAAGCCTTGGGGTCAGGGTTTGGTCAGGGTTTCTGTGCGCTCGCGGCGTCGGGATACCGCCGCGCGCGTGCCCAGGAGAGCTGCTCTGCCGCGCTGTTCAGGAGTGTGTCGAGGACGACGGGATACGCGCTGTGGGTCATCCGCCCGGCCAGGAGCCGCGCGGTGGCCGCGATGTGCGGGTGGGTGTCGGCGGGCAGTTCGGCGTAGGTGGAGTGCCACATCTCCTCGTCCGCCGCGCGGGCCTCGCCCGTCAGCGCCAGCGATCCGGCGTCCAGGGCGGCGAAGGCCAGCGTGAGGTCGATGAACGCGTGGTACACGACGACCGCGTCCGCGTCCGGGAAGCCCGCGGAACGAAGGATGCCCAGGATCGTCTCGTCCACCGCGATCTCCCGTGGCCGTCCGGTGACGCGGCTGGCGGTCAGCACGGCGGCCTGGGGATCGGCGAGGTAGGAGGCGTGAATGGCCCCGCCGAGGACCCGCAGGTCGGACCGCCAGTCTCCGGTGGCCGTCCAGGTGTCCAGCGCCCGCCCCATCAGCTCCTCGCCGATGGCCCTGGTCAGGTCGTCCAGTCCGGCGAAGTACCGGTAGAGGGTGCTGGGGTCGGCGCCGAGTGCCGCGCCGAGCCTGCGTGCTGTCAGCCCCGTGCTGCCGTGCTCCCGCAGCATCCGCAACGCCGTCTGCACGATCAGCTTCTCGGACAGCACCGTGCCCTGCCTCGTCGGCCGGCGCCTGCGCCGTGCCACCTCCGGCACCACCTGTTTCCCCATACCGACTCTCCCTGCGCGCCGCGCGGCTCTTATGCCAACTTCGTTGACTTTACGCCAGGACATCCCGTTGCATCGATCCAGCCCCGGAGGCGTGCGTCTCCGGCAACGAAAGGTGTGTGACATGCGAGTGCTTCTCGTGGGCGCCGGCGGTGTGGGCACGGCCGTCACCCGGATCGCGGCCCGCCGCGACTTCCTGACCCACATGGTCGTCGCGGACTACGACCTCGCCCGCGCCGAAGCGGCCGTCGCGGCGCTCGAGCAACATGGGGACCGGTTCAGCGCGAGGCGCCTGGACGCCTCCGACGAGGACGCCGTACGTCGGGCGCTCACCGAAGAGAACTGTGACGCCCTGCTCAACGCGACCGATCCACGGTTCGTGATGCCGCTGTTCAACGCGGCCCTCGCGGCGGGCACGCACTATGTCGACATGGCGATGTCCCTGTCCGCGCCGCACGCCACCCACCCGTACGAGCGATGCGGCGTGAAGCTCGGCGACGCGCAGTTCGAACAGGCCGGTGCGTGGGAGCGATCCGGGCGGCTGGCCCTGGTCGGCATGGGCGTGGAGCCGGGCCTCTCGGACGTCTTCGCCCGGTACGCAGCCGACGAACTCTTCGACGAGATCGAGGAGATCGGCGTCCGTGACGGCGCCAACCTGACCGTCGAGGGCTATGACTTCGCGCCGTCCTTCAGTATCTGGACGACCATCGAGGAGTGCCTCAATCCCCCGGTCGTCTACGAGAAGGAGCGCGGCTGGTTCACCACCGCCCCCTTCAGCGAACCGGAGATCTTCGACTTCCCCGAGGGCATCGGCCCGGTGGAGTGCGTCAACGTCGAGCACGAGGAAGTGCTGCTCATCCCCCGCTGGGTCGACGCCCGCCGCGTGACCTTCAAGTACGGCCTCGGTGACGACTTCATCACCAAGCTGAAGACCCTCCACGAGCTGGGTCTGGACGCCACCAAGAAGGTCACCGTCCCCTCCGAGAACGGACCTGTGGCGGTCTCCCCGCGCGACGTGGTCGCCGCCTGCCTGCCCGACCCGGCCACACTGGGCGACCGCATGACCGGCAAGACCTGTGCGGGCACCTGGGTCAAGGGCACCAAGGACGGCTCGGCGCGCGAGGTCTACCTCTACCACGTGGTCGACAATGAATGGTCGATGCGTCAGTACGGATCCCAGGCGGTGGTGTGGCAGACCGCCATCAACCCCGTCATCGCCCTCGAACTCGTCGCGGGCGGAGCCTGGTCGGCCGGCGGCGTCCTCGGTCCGGAGGCTTTGCCGCCCCGCCCCTTCCTCGACCTGCTCACCGAGTACGGCTCGCCATGGGGCCTGCGCGAGGAAGGCTGACGGCTCGCGCAGGCCGCGAGCCCGGGCGGCCGACGGGCCCTCGGCGGAGGGGTCCCGGTCGCCGGTCGGACGACGGGGCTCGAGGCCTGCGCGCGGGCGCGCACTGCACGGGTAGGTGTGGCGAGGTGGGCAGCGCTGTATCGACCTGAGAGTAGGGGGACGCCGTAACCGGTTTACAACGGCTACTGGCGCGCCATAACCGGTCTCCGGCGGCTACTGGCGCCGATGCCGGACGCGGACGACGAGCTTGCCGGTTGCGCGGTCGTGCTCCATGTCGTCGTGGGCCTTCTGGACCTCTTCCAGACCTTGGTAGACGCGGTCCACGGGGAAGGACAGCCGGCCGGCCGCGACCGCGTCGAGGATGTCCTGGAAGGCTTCCCGAGGCAGGTCGGCGGCGTCACCGAAGTAACCCGCCAGGCGCACCCCCCTCGGCAGGTACTCGTTCGGGGAGAAGTCCCGCACGGTCCATTGGTTGGAGAGGCTGCCTCCGAAGCAGGCCGTGCCGTGCACGCGTACGGCGCGCAGGGTGTCGGGCAGGGTCGGCGTGCCGACGAGGTCAAGGGCCGCGTCGACTCCGTCCGGATACAGCTCGCGCACGGCGGGCGCGACCTCCCCGGTGTCGAGCAGGGGATGGTCGACGCCGTGCTCCTTCAGCAGAGACAGGCGGCCGGCCCGGCGGGTGGTGGACAGCACCGTGGCTCCGCGCCATGTGGCCAGCGCGGCGGCGGCCAGGCCCACCGAGGAGGTGCCGCCACGGATCAGCACGGACTGACCGGGTTTCAGGTCCAGGCCGATGGTGAGCGAGCCGTAGGCGGTCTGGACCATCTCCGGCAGGGCGCCCAGCACCTCCCAGGGCAGGTCGGTCTCGACGGGGATGACCTGGGACAGCGGCACGGACGTGTATTCGGCATAGCCACCGTCGTACGTGCGCCCCATGTCCCCCATCATCGCGACGACCTTCTGCCCGGGAGCCAGCCCGCTGTCGGCCGGTGCCGCATCGACGGTGCCGGCGGCCTCGATGCCCGGAACCCGGGGGAAGTCGGCGCCCACGCTCAGGCCCAGCCGAAGCTTCAGCTCCGAGCGGTTGAGGCCGAACGCCTCGACACGGATGCGCACCCAGCCGGCCCTCTCGGGCGGCAGCGGGAGCGTGCTCAGCCTCAGGTTGTCCACGGGGCCGGGGCCGGAGAGCCGTACGGCACGCATGGTGGTCGGCGAGGACGTCATGGGGCTGCCTTCTTCCCGGGGTAGGAGAGTCGGTCGGCGATGGTCAACGTGCGGTCGCTGCTGTTGCATTCCCGACTCGCGCCGGTTTTCCGTCTGCCCGGTCACCGCCGCCCGTGTCCGTGCCCACAGCGCGCTCTCCTCGTGCCGCGTCCGCGCCTGCCTGTGGCGGCTCCGGATACCCCCACATCATCGCGGGCAGGCGCGACCGGGCCGGGTACCGCCGTCGGCGCGGCTCCGGCGTCGGACACGCATCCGGTTCCGTCAGCGAACGCGCCGCGTTCCGCTCCACCGACGCCAACGCCCAGGCCAGTGCCGACGCCCACGCCCACGCCGATGCCGATGCCGATGCCGATGCCGCCAAGGCATCCCTCGCGTCCTCATGCGAACGGAACCAGGAGCCCCGACCGGCCGGGACGGAACGCGTCCTCGGACTCCGACACGTTCGCGAGAGGCGTCCACGCGCCCGCCGCCGACTCCAGCGGGCCGATCACCTGGTTGAGCAGTTCGTCGACCTCGACCAGGGGGTGAGAGGGGTGGGTGCCCAGACGGGCCTTTCCTTCAGACCGCCACCGCGGTGCCGCCGGACGGGCACGGCCACCGCCATCGCCTCCATCTTCCTTCTCGTGATCTCATCGCCCGCCATTCGTCATGCGAGCCATGCGGACTCCTTGTGCCGTATGCGTGGGGAGACATCCGAGCCGCCCGCGGCAGCGGACGTGCCCGTGGTGCCGGGTGCGGCCGAGTGCCCCAGGTGCCGGTGCACGAAGTGGATGGCCATCGCGCCCTCACCGGCCGCCGAGGCCACCCGCTTGACCGAGCCGCTACGGACGTCCCCTACCGCGAAGACCCCTGGCAGGCTGGTCTCCAGAGTCATGCACGAGCGCCCGCGGCCGTGCCACACCTCGGGGTGGGCGCAGGCTTCCTGGGCCTCCGGACCGGTGAGGACGAAGCCGCGGGAGTCGAGAGCGATGATGCCGGCGAGCCACTCGGTGTGGGCGTCGGCGCCGGTGAAGACGAACAGGCCCCGTACCGCGAGTCGGTGGTGTCCGCCCGTGCGGTTGTCGACCATGGCGAGCTCCTCCAGCACCTCCTGGCCGATGACCTCGGTGACCTCGGTGTGCAGCATGACCTCCACCCGCGGGTGGCGTTCGACCTGCTCGACCAGGTAGCGGGACATGTTGGCCTCAAGGCTGGGTCCTCGGACCAGCAGGTACACCTTCGGCGCGTACCCGGCGAGGAACAGCACCGCCTGGCCCGCCGAGTTTCCTCCGCCGACGACGGCCACCGGGTCGGTGCGGCACTGCTGGGCCTCGTAGACGGTCGCCGAGTAGTGGACGCTCGTTCCCTCCAGGCGTTCGATGTTGGGCACCTGGAGCCGGCGGTAGCGGACGCCCGTGGCCAGGACGACGGCGCGGGCGGCGATCTCGCTGCCGTCGGCGAACGCCACCACGTAGTGGTCCTCGTCCTTGGGATGGAGACCGGTCGCCTCCAGCGGGATGCTGATCCTGGCGCCGAACTTGTCGGCTTGGAGCACGGCGCGTTCGGTGAGTTCGGCGCCGGAGATGCCGGCGGGGAAGCCGAGCAGATTCTCGATGCGGGACGACGTGCCGGCCTGGCCACCGGTGGCCATCTCCTCCACCACGGTGGTGCTCAGGCCCTCGGAGGCGGCGTACACCGCGGCAGCGAGGCCGGCGGGTCCGGAGCCGACGATGAGGACGTCGCCGTGACGGTTTCCGGCGGGCAGTGACGGAAGGCCGATGAGCCGGGCCAGTTCCGCGTTGCTGGGGTTGCGCAACAGGGTGGTGTCCCGCCAGATGACGAGCGGTGTCTCCTCCGGGCCGACGCCGAAGCGGCGCAGCAGGTCCTCGGCCTCCCCGTCGGTCTCCAGGTCGATCCAGCGGTGCGGCAGCCGGTTGCGGATGGCGAACTCGCGCAGCCGCCGGGTGTCGGGCGAGTAGCGCGAGCCGATGATGCGGAAGCCGGCGCCCTGTCCGACGAGCAGCGCGCGACGGCCCAGACAGGCGCGCAGCACGAGGTCCCCGATGGTGGAGTCCTGGGACACCAGGTGGCGCAATTGGTCCAGGGAGACGACGAGGACCTCGCCCGGCTCCCTGGCGACAGCGGTGTAGAAGGCCACCTGCCCGTGCAGCAGCCCGAGTTCCCCGATGAAGCGACCGGGGCCGTGCACACGCAGCACGTGTTCCTCGGGAGCGCCGTAGTCCTCGACGACGGCGACGGTACCGCCGAGTACGACGAAGAGCGTCTCGCAGCGCTCCCCCTCTTGGATCAGCACGTCGTTCGGAGCCGTGCTCCGGCGTTGCCCGTGCTCCGCCAGACGTGCTATCTGGTCCTCCGTAAGGCGCGGATACGCGCCGTAGATGTCCGGGGTCTCCCAGAAGACGGCCCCGTCCGCCTCCTCCGGCACCAGTTCTTCGCCCGGCAGCGGCTGGTCGCCGGACATCAGACGAACGCCTCGTGAACGTAGCACCAGCGCCATTCCTCGCCGGGCTGGAACGACTGCACGATCGGATGGGCGTCTGCAGCTGCGTGCCTACGCGCGTGCTTGTTCGGCGAGGAGTCACAGCAGCCGACGTGCCCGCAGGTCAGGCAGAGCCTCAGGTGGACCCACGGGGAGCCGCGCAGGAGACACTCCTGACACCCTTCTGGGGTCAGCGGCTGGACCGGCCGGACAAGCGCGAGGTGGGGGTCTGCGTGCAGGGTCATCCGGATCACCCTTCCCGAGCTGTGATCGACTGTTCCACCCACTGGCGCAGAACGGGGGCGGGCGCCGCCCCCGCCTGCCGGGCGACCGTCTCACCCTGGTCGAGGACGAGCAGTGTCGGTACCGCCTGGACCTCGAAACGCTGCGACAGCCGCGGGTTCTTGTCGATGTCGACCTTGACGAGTTTGATTCGGCCGGCGAGATCGGTGGCGACCTTCTCCAGCGCGGGGCTGACCATGCGGCAGGGGCCGCACCAGGTGGCCCACAGGTCGACCACGACGGGGACGTCCGCCCGCTCGGCGACCTCGGTGAAGTCGGCGTCGCCCGCGTCCACCATCCACGGGATGGGCTGCTTGCAGTGGCCGCACTTGGGGCGGCCCTCCGCGGCCACGGGCACCCGGTTGGTGCGCCCGCAGTTGGGACAGCTGACGGTCGTCGCCTGCATCGTGCTCATGCCGCCCGCGCTCCCTTCACGTCCTCGGGCTGGTCGTAGGTGACCACCAGATCTCCGTGTTCGGCGTCGACGCGGACCGTCGCGCCGTCCCGGACGTCGCCGCGCAGCAGGGCGCGTCCGACCAGTGTCTCGACCTCGTGGGAGATGTAGCGGCGCAGTGGCCGGGCCCCGTACACCGGGTCGTAGCCTTGGTGGGCGATCACTTCCCGGGCGGTGTCGGTGAGTTCCACGGTGATGCGGCGTTCGGCGAGCCGCTGCCGCAGTTCGTCGAACTGCAGTTCCACGATCCGCTCGATCTGCCGCTCGCCGAGCGGTTTGAACAGCACGATGTCGTCGACGCGGTTGAGGAACTCCGGGCGGAAATGCCCGCGCAGCTCGCCCATCACCAGGGCGCGGGCGTCGGGCTTGATCTCGCCTTCGGCGGTGGCGCCGTCGAGGAGGTGCTCGGAGCCGATGTTGGACGTCATGATGATCACGGTGTTGCGGAAGTTGACGGTGCGGCCCTGCGCATCGGTGATGCGGCCGTCATCGAGGATCTGCAGCAGGGTGTTGAAGACATCGGTGTGCGCCTTCTCGATCTCGTCGAACAACACAACGGAGTACGGCTTGCGGCGTACGGCCTCGGTGAGCTGGCCGCCTTCCTCGTAGCCGACGTATCCGGGCGGTGCGCCCATGAGCCGGCTGACGGTGTGCCGCTCCTGGTACTCACTCATGTCGAGGCGGACTATGTTCTCCTCGGAGTCGAACAGGGTCCGGGCGAGCGTCTTGGCCAGCTCGGTCTTCCCGACGCCGGTGGGGCCGAGGAAGATGAACGAGCCGATGGGGCGGCGAGGGTCGCGGATGCCGGAGCGGGCGCGGATGATGGCGTCGGCGACGAGCTTGACGGCTTCGTCCTGGCCGATGACACGCTCGCGCAGGATCTCGTCGAGACGCAGCAGTTTCTCGCGTTCGCCCTCCTGGAGGCGGGCGACGGGGATGCCGGTCCAGGCGGCGACGATCTCGGCGATCTCCTCCTCGGTGACGACCTCGCGCAACAGCCGGTTCTGCCCTTGTTTGGCGGCCAGTTGCTCCTCCTCTGCGGCGAGTCGGCGCTCCAGGTCCTGGAGTCGGCCGTAGCGGAGTTCGGCGGCGCGGTTGAGGTCGTAGGCGCGTTCGGCCTCCTCTGCCTCGTGGCGGACCTGCTCCAGTTCCTGGCGCAGTTCCTGCACGCGGCGGATCGCCTGCCGTTCGGCCTCCCACTGGGCGTGTTTGGCGTCGGCCTCGCCGCGTAGGTCGGCCAACTCCCTGCGCAGCTCCTCCAGGCGGGTTTTGCTGGCGGGGTCGGTCTCCTTGGACAGGGCCGCGTCCTCGATCTCCAGGCGGGTGACGCGGCGGGTGATCTCGTCGAGTTCGGCGGGCATCGAGTCGATCTCGGTACGCAGCCGGGCGCACGCCTCGTCGACGAGGTCGATGGCCTTGTCGGGCAGGAACCGGTCGGTGATGTAGCGGTGGCTGAGGGTGGCCGCGGAGACCAGCGCGGTGTCCTGGATCTTCACGCCGTGGAACACCTCGAGGCGTTCGCGCAGGCCGCGCAGGATGGAGATGGTGTCCTCCACGCTCGGCTCGTCGACCAGGACCTGTTGGAAGCGGCGTTCGAGGGCGGCGTCCTTCTCGATGTGCTTGCGGTACTCATCGAGGGTGGTGGCGCCAATCATGTGGAGTTCGCCGCGGGCGAGCATCGGCTTGAGCATGTTGCCCGCGTCCATGGCCCCTTCGGCGGCGCCCGCTCCTACGACGGTGTGGAGTTCGTCGACGAAGAGCAGGATGCGCCCCTGGGCGGCCTTCACCTCGGACAGCACGGCCTTGAGGCGTTCCTCGAACTCCCCGCGGTACTTGGCACCGGCGACCAGGGAGCCCATGTCGAGGGCGAACACCGTCTTGTCGCGCAGGCCCTCGGGGACGTCGCCGCGAACGATGCGCTGGGCCAGACCCTCGACGATGGCGGTCTTGCCGACGCCGGGGTCGCCGATGAGGACGGGGTTGTTCTTGGTCTTGCGGCTGAGGATCTGAGTGACGCGGCGGATCTCCGCGTCACGGCCGATGACCGGGTCCAGCCGCCCGGACCGAGCCTCGAGGACCAGGTCGCGGCCGTACTTCTCCAGAGCCTCGTAGGCCACTTCGGGGTTGGCGGACGTGACGCGCTGGTTGCCGCGGACCTGGGTGAGCGCGCTCAGGAACGAGTCCCTGGTGATGCCGGCCTGTTTGAGCAGTCGCCCGGCGGCGGTCGAAGAGCTCTCCTCAGCCAGGGCGAGCAGGAGGTGCTCCACGGACACGTACTCGTCCTTGAGGCGTTTGGCCTCCCGTTCGGCGGCGTCGAGCAGCCGGGCGAGGCGCTGGGTGACGAAGACCTGGCCGGGTGCCGCGCCGGGGCCGGTGACCTTCGGGCGGCGGGAGAGTTCCTCACGTACGGCCGCGCGCAATTCCTTCGGCTCGGTGCCCGCCTGTTGCAGCAACCGCGGGATCAGACCGTCCTCCTGATCGAGAAGTGCGAGCAGTAGGTGTTCCCCGTCGACCTCGGTGTGCCCCATGCCGACGGCCGCGGTCTGGGCCTCCTGGAGGGCTCCTTGGGACTTCTGGGTGAGACGGTTCATGTCCATGGGGGTGTTTCACTCCTCGTGCCGCGGCCGCGCAGGGCGGCTTCGAGCAGGCTGATGCGGTCGAGCAGGTCGAGCACCAGGCCGATGGATGCGTAGTTGAGGCAGAGTCCGGTGCGCAGCCGCTGTATGCGGGCAAGGACCGCCGGGGCCGTGGGGTCGAACACCAGGTGTCCCGCGGCGTCGCGTTCGGCGTCGACCAGGCCGAGGGCGACGAACCGGCGGATCAGATCGGGGTGGAGGCCCGAGAGACGGGCCACGGCGTCGAGGGAGAGCCTGGGGGCGGGCACGAGCGCGTACCGGACAGCCGTCGTGGCGGTGATGTCTGCGCCCGTTCGTACCGGCCGGGCGCCCCCGTCGGCCCAGCCGCGGCCTGCCGCTCCCGCGCGTCGGTCGTTCATCGCGTCCTCCTGGGGTCGAACGAGGAAGTGGCGGCGAGCTCCTCGAACAGTTCGCGCTCCCGGTCGCCGAGGGCGGGCGGCACCATGATGCGGAGTTCGGCGTACAGATCGCCGTTCGCGCCGCGCGGGTTCGGCATGCCCTCGCCACGCAGCCGCAGCCGCCGGCCGCTGGACGAACCCGCGGGCACCGTGACCTTGGCCGTGCCGCCGCCGGGCGTGGGCACTGGCACGGTCGCGCCCAGGGCCGCCTCCCAGGGGGCGACCGGGACCTGGATGTGCACGTCGCGGCCGTCCAGCCGGAACCGGGGGTGGGGCTGGATACGCACCCGCAGGTACAGGTCGCCCGCGGCGGCGTCACCACTGCCCCGGCCGCCCTCGCCCGCCAGCCGGATGCGCTGCCCGTCGGTGACGCCCGGCGGCACGTCGACCTCGTAGCGCCGCGGCTGCCCGGTGGGACCGGCGAGCGTGACGGTGCGACGGCCGCCTCGGTACGCCTCCTCGACGGTGAGCGGCAGCTCGGCCTCCTGGTCCGCTCCGGGGACGCCGCCTCGGGCGGCGTCGGCTCCGAACATGGAGCCGAGCAGGTCCTCGATGTCGATGCCCTCCGCGCCGAAGTCGTCGCCGAAGCCGGTGGTGTACCGGACGCGAGGACCGCCACCGCCTGCGGTCCTCCGACCGTGGAAGCCGCCGCCCGCTCCGGCCGCGACCCGTTCGTCGAAGTCCTCGGGGATCTTGCGGAAGTCCTCGCCGAAGCGGTCGTAGCGGGCCCGGGTCTTGGGATCGGACAGGACGCTGTGTGCCTCGTTGAGGTCCTTGAAACGCTCCTCCGCCCCGGGGTCCTTGTTGACGTCGGGGTGGTACCTGCGGGCGAGTTTGCGATACGCCTGCTGGATCTCGTCCTGGCTCGCGCTCCTCGACACGCCCAGCACCTCGTAGTAGTCCCGTGCCATCGCCGGTCACTCCCGCTTCGCGACGGTCACCGCGGCCGGCCTGAGCTGCCTCTCGCCGTCCCCGTAGCCGGGGCGCAGCACCTCGACGACCGTGCCCGGTGGGGCGTCCGGCTCCTGGACGACGCCGACCACCTCGTGCCGGGCCGGGTCGAAGGCGACGCCGGTCTCCGCGTGCCGCGGGTAGCCGAGCAGTTCCAGGACGTTCACGGCCTGGTCGCGTACGGCCCGGATGCCCTCCACGATCGCGCCCGGATCGGCGCCGGCATGGGTCAGGGCGAGTTCGAGGTTGTCGAGGACGGGCAGGAAGGCGGCCGCCGTGCGGGACCGCTCGACGGCCCGTTCGCGCTCCAGTTCCCTGGCGTGACGCTTGCGAAGGTTGTCGAGGTCGGCGAGTGCGCGCCGCCAGCGGTCCTCCAGTTCCTGGATCGCGGTCGTGTACTCGTCCTCGGCAGGCGCGGGGCCGGCGGCGTCGGGTCCCGGTTCGCCGTTCGCCGCTTCCGGCCGGGTCGGCGGGCCCGGTTGCGGCAAATCCCCGCGAGGAGGGCGTACGGCGCCTTCCGGGGCTGGTTCGACCGGATCCGACCCGGCCCGGCCGGGTTCCTGGGGGTGGGTGGGCATGGCGCGCCTCAGCCCTTGTCGAATTCCGCGTCGATGACATCGTCGCCACCGGCGTCGCCGCTCGTGGGACCACCGGTGGCGGCATCCTGGCCGGGACCGCCGTCCGCGGTGCCGGCGCCCTGATGGGCCACCAGCCCGGCGAGCACCTGCTGGAGTTCGGAGGTCAGGGGCCGCACGCGCTCCACGCCTGCCTCTTCCTTGACCGCCGCCCGGGCGTCGGACACGAGCATCTCGGCGCGTGCCTTCTCGTGCGCCGGCGCTGCGTCGCCCAGTTCGGCGAGGCGCTTCTCGACCTGGTATGCGACGGCGTCGAGTTCGTTGCGGGCATCGACGGCCTCGCGGAGTGCGTGGTCCTGGCCCTGGTTGCGCTCGGCCTCCTGGACCATGCGTTCGACCTCACTGCGGTCCAGGTTGGAGCTCTCGCTGATGGTGATGCCCTGTTCCTTGCCGGTGTCCCGGTCGCGGGCCTTGACGTTGAGGATCCCGTTGGCGTCGATGTCGAAGGTGACCTCGACCTGCGGTTCGCCCCGCGGCGCCGGCCGGATGTCGGTGAGCTGGAACCGGCCCAGCACCCGGTTGTCGGCGGCCCGCTCGCGCTCGCCCTGGAGGACCACCACATCGACGGCCGGCTGGTTGTCCTCGGCGGTGGAGAAGGTCTCGCTGCGACGCACCGGGATGGTGGTGTTCCGCTCGATGATCTTCGTCATCACTCCGCCGCGCGTCTCCACGCCCAGCGACAAAGGTGTGACGTCGAGCAGCAGGACGTCCTTGACCTCGCCCTTCAGCACCCCGGCCTGGATCGCGGCGCCCAGGGCCACGACCTCGTCGGGGTTGACGCTCATGTTGGGTTCCTTGCCGCCGGTCAGTCGGCGGACCAGAGCCTGCACCGCCGGGATACGGGTGGAGCCGCCTACGAGGATGACCTCGTCGATGTCGCTCTCGCCGACCTTGGCGTCGGCCATCGCCTGCTGCACCGGTCCCAGGCAGCGCTCCACCAGGTCGCCGGTGATCTGCTCGAACGTGGACCGCATGATCGAGTCGGTGAGGTGCTTGGGCCCCGAGGCGTCGGCGGTGATGAACGGCAGGCTGACCTGCGTCTGCGTCACCGAACTGAGCTCGGTCTTGGCCTTCTCCGCCGCCTCGAACAATCGTTGCAGCGCCTGCGGGTCCTTGCGCAGGTCGATGCCGTTCTCCTTCTGGAAGTCGTCCGCGAGGTAATCCACCAGACGCCGGTCGAAGTCGTCGCCGCCCAGGTGGCTGTCGCCGGCGGTGGAGCGGACCTCCACCACGCCGTCGCCGACGTCGAGGATGCTCACGTCGAAGGTGCCGCCGCCCAGGTCGAAGACGAGGACGGTCTCGTGCTCCTTCTTGTCCATGCCGTACGCGAGGGCCGCCGCGGTCGGCTCGTTGATGATCCGCAGCACCTCCAGTCCCGCGATCCGTCCGGCGTCCTTGGTGGCGGTGCGCTGAGCGTCGTTGAAGTAGGCGGGCACCGTGATGACCGCCTCCGTGACCCGCTCCCCGAGCTGCTTGGAGGCGTCGTCGGCGAGTTTGCGCAGCACCTGTGCGCTGATCTCCTCAGGCGCGTACAGCTTGTCGCGCACCTTGAAGCGCGCCGCCCCGCCGTCGCCTTCGACGACGTCGTACGTCACCGCCCTGGCCTCCTCGGAGATCTCGTCGAAGTGCCGGCCGATGAACCGCTTGGCCGAGTAGATGGTGCCCTTCGGGTTGAGGATCGCCTGGCGCCGGGCCAGCTGGCCCACCAGACGTTCCCCGGTGTCGGTGAAGGCCACCACGGACGGTGTCGTGCGGTTGCCCTCGGTGTTGGGCACGACGGACGGCTCGCCGCCCTCCCACACGGCGATCACCGAGTTGGTGGTGCCCAGGTCGATGCCCACTGCCTTGGCCATGAGGAACTCCTCCCGGTACGGCGCCTGCGTCGACTCTCCGGATCACGTTCGTTCAGGTAGAGGTTGTGCCTCCGCCGGTTTCCCACCGGTGCGCACGGAGGGTCTCGAGCACTCCCCAGGGTGACTGCCCGGGTGCCTCCACGCCTGCGCCTGGCGAGTCAGGAATGCACGGGTCCGGTCGCCCCACGAGTACGAGAGAAAGAATCCGAACATCTCGGGTAAGCCGGCCGGGAGCGGGTACGCGAAATACCACTCTCCCTGAAGGCTCAGGGAGAACGGAGTGATCCCATGGCCGGCAGTCGGACGCGCAGCCTGTACCACCGCCGCTCCGACCGGGCGAGCAGCCTTCCGCGGGGCAGCGCCCGGTGGCACCCCACGGCCGCGCGCATACGGCCCCGCCCACCCGTTCGCAACCTGGACGACCATGCCCTCCGCGACCTGACGCTGCTTTCCCGCGCCCTGTTCGACACCCCGGACGAAGGCGAGATCCTGCGACTGGCCATGGACCACATAGCCGCCGCGGGGCCATACAGCGCCGAGGCCGGATACCTCAAGGTGGACGGCGACCTGGTCCCCAGCCCGAGGAACGGGCAGACGCATGCCTCGGCCGTGGGCCGGAGGGTGCGGGAGCTGGCCGGGCAGGACGGCCCCGTGACCGTACCCGGCAGGCCCTGGGGCCGAGCCCTGGGGCTACGCGGACTTGACAGACTCCACGGCTACCTCGTGGTGACGTCCCGCTCCCGGCCCACCGAGGCCGAGCGCTCCCTGCTCGCCACACTCGTCCGGCACACCGCTGCTGCCCTGTCAGTCGCCTTCGCACACAGCCGCCAACGCGAGGACACGCTAGAACTGCACCGACTGAGGGACGAACGCACAGCCCTCCAGCGGCAGCTGATCTCCGTCGTGGCCGAGCTGAGGTACCAGCGGGCCGTTCACGCGCTCATGGCCGACGTCACGGCCTCGAGCGGCGGCGAGGAAGCCATCACCCGCGTGCTGCACAGGCTCACTGGATTCCCCGCGCTGGCCGAGGACCGCTTCGGTCGGCTGAGGTCCTGGACCGGCCCCAGCCGCCCCGACCCCTATCCCGAGCCGGACCCCGTGCGCCAGGACGAAATGCTGCACGCCGTCGCCCGTCAGGCCGGGCCGGTGCGGATAAGGGACCGGCTGATCACGCTGGTCCGCCCGCACGGCGAGATCCTGGGCGTGCTGGCCCTGGTCGATGCCCGGGACGAGGCCGACGAGCACACCGTGCTCGCGCTGGAACACGCCGCCGTGTCGCTCGCCCCGGAGCTGGCGCACCTGCGCAATCTGGCCGAAGTGGAGCTGAGGCTGCACCGCGGGCTGGTCGACGACCTCCTGGCAGGGACGGACGAGGGGAGCGCCTACGCCCGGTCCGAGGCAGTCGGACACGACCTGCACCGAAGCCACTACATCGTCGTGGTGCAGTGGCCGAACCGGACCGCGGACGATTCCTTCGCGCAGACCGTGGGACGGGCGGCCTCTGCCGTGGGCATGCACTCGCTGCTGACCCGACGTTCCGACCACGTGGTCCTGGTCGCCGACGACAGGCCGCACGCCCGCGCGTTGTACGAGGCGCTCGCCCGGGAGACCGGGTCACGGTCCGGGACGATCGGGGTGAGCTCCCCTTGCGACTCCCTGGACGACATCCCCCACCACTACCAGGAGGCGCAGCGCCGCCACTCCCGCGAGCACTACGGCACGACGTTCTTCGACGAGCTCGGCCTCTACCGCATCCTGGGGCCTGGCAACGATTACCGGGAACTGGAGACGTTCGTCCAGGAGTGGCTCGGGCAGCTCATCGACTACGACTCCCGGCACCACACGGCCATGGTGGAGACCCTGTCCCGGTACTTCGACTGTGGCGGCAACTACGACGAGACCGCGGACTCCCTCGCGATCCACCGCAGCACGCTGCGCTATCGGCTCCAGCGCATCCGCGACATCAGCGGCAACGACCTCGCGAACGTCGAGGACCGGCTGAACCTCCAGGTGGCGACCCGAGTGTGGAAGATCGTGCTGGGCGGCCCCGGCTGATGCCTCGCTGGAACTCTTGCGCGATCGGAGTCAGCAGCAGTGGGCGAGCTGCCCTGTTACCGAGCTGCAGCGGGTGGCTGGCCCTTCCTCGGTTGATCCAGGGAGGTCACGTCGCGCCAGAAGATGGGGGCCCTGGTTCGTCACCGCCATCGCGATGATCGGCGGGGGCACCAGCCTCGAAGGGGCCGAGAAGGCGGCCGCAGTGGCCCGGACAGACACCACCGACGGGAGACGTCCGGGCCGCGGCCCAGGCGTCACAGGGCGATGACGTGGAGGTCGACCAGGTCGAGCAGCGCCCGCAGGGCGGAGCTGGGCCGCCGGGTCGACGACGTACCGAGATGCATGCTCCAGCGGAGCATGGTGCCGTGGACGTCCAGGACGTGCAGGCCGGGGGTGCGGGCAACGGCGAACGCGGGCAGGAAGGCGATGCCCAGACCGTGCCGGACCAGTGCCGCCCCCATGTCGATGTCGGGCACTTCCAGTGCCACCCGGCGTACGACGCCCGCCACAGCGAACGCCCGGTCGACCACCTCGCGGTTGCCGTAGCCCGGCGGGAAGTCCACGAAGGGTTCCCCCGCGAGGTCCGCAAGTGCCACCTCCCCCCGCTGGGCGAGCGGATGGGCGGCGCTCACCACCAGGACGAGCGGCACGGTGGCCAGCTCCCGTGCGTCGATCCCGGCGGGTTTGTGCTCGGGCAGCGACAGGAAGGCCACGTCCAAGTCCCCGCTGAGCAGTGCGTGCGCCAGTCCCGCCGATCCGGTCGTCGCCAGCCGTAGCCGGACGTCGATCGCCGGATGCCGCGCGTGCAACTGTCCGAGGAGCGCAGGCAGGTCCACCACCTCGACCGAGGCCATGGCGCCCACGTTCACCGTGCCGCGCAGCGTGTCCTGTGCCTCGCGCACGGCGTCCTGGGCCGCCTGGGCGGCGTGCAGGGTGGCCCGAGCCTCCGGCAGCAGCGCCGCGCCCGCCCCGGTGAGCCGGACCTGCTGCGACGTGCGCTCGAACAGCGCGCAGCCGAGCTCGCGCTCCAGGGAGCGGATCGCGGCGGACACCCCGGACTGCACCACGTGCAGCCGACGGGCGGCACGCGTGAAACTCAGCTCCTCGGCGACCGCGATGAAGTGCTCCAGCTGACGTAGCTCCACCCGAGAAGTATCACTCGCATTGCTCGAGCCCAGCAAAAACATTCGTTGGCACTGATCCCGGCTGGTGAGGAGGATGGAAAACGCCATCCACTTCCGCCCGAGGAGGGGTACCCCTGCCTGCCGTCCCGACGCCGCTGAGCCGTCCCAGAGCCGACGCTCCCGACGATCCGACCCACCGGATCCCAGGACCCGCTCCCGCAGACCTGCCGCCCCGCGCCCCCGCCCGGCGCCGTGCCTCGCACGCGACCGGCTTCTGGTTCGTGGCGGTGGCCTTCACCGTGCTGATGGCCTTCGGCACCGCGCCGACCCCGCTGTGGCCGCTGTACGAGGCCCGGGACCACTTCGGCGCGACCACGGTCACGGTGGCGTACGCCTCGATGGTCGTGGGCGCAGCGGCCGCCTTCCTCGGACTGGGACACCTGTCGGACCGGCTCGGCCGGCGGCGCATCATCGTCCCGGCGCTGCTGGTCGGCATCGTCGCGTCGGTCGTACTGATCGCGTGGCGGGACCTGCCGGGGCTGATCGCGGGCAGGATCCTGAACGGCGTCGGACTGGGGCTGATGGCCTCGACCGCGACGACGTACCTGCACGACCTCCACCACGAGGCCCGTCCGGAACGGACGGGTTCGGTGCTGCCAGGCATCGTGGCCACCGCGGCCAACCTCGGCGGCCTGGCCTCAGGCCCCCTGGTCGCCGGAGCCGCCGCCGAGTGGCTTCCCACGCCCCTGATCACCACCCAGGCGATCTTCACGCTCGCCATGGCCGTGTGCCTGGTACTGGTGCTGTCCATCCCTGAGACCGTGGACCTGGAGCTGCCCGCGGCCGAACCGCCCAGCAGGTTCGTCCTGCGCCCCGGCGGCCGGCGGACGTTCGCCGCGGCCGGCGCGCTGGGCGCCTTCGCCTTCGCGATCCTCGGCCTGATCTCCTCCCTCGGGGCGAGCGTGCTCCACGGCACCCTGCACAGCGACTCGCACCTCGTGGTCGGCCTGGCTGCCTTCCTCATGTTCGGTTCCGCGGCGGCCGCCCAGCTGGTGCTGGGCCGTCTCCCACTGCCCCGGGTCCTGACCGTGGGGGCAGTGGTCTTCCCCGTCGGCCTGGTCCTGTGCGCCGTCGCCCTCTGCCACCCGGCGCTCTGGCTCTATCTGGTCGCCGTGTCCCTGTCGGGAGCCGGCTCCGGGCTGCTGTTCAAGGGAGGCGTCGAACGTGCCGTTTCAGTGGCCGAGCCCGCCTCACGCGCGGGGGTCCTCGCCGTGTTCTTCGTCGTCGCGTACCTGGGAATGGGCCTGCCCTCCGTCCTGTTCAGCATCGCCCTGAGGCATTTCGCCGTACAGACCGCGATGATCGGCTTCGCGGCGGCCCTCGCCTGCGGCGCCGTTGTGTCGGTCGCCGTCGCGTTGCGCGACCGCGCACCCGGTCCCGGCGCGCTCTCGGCGCAGTCCGCCCGCCCCTCCTGACCTCCCTCCGGCGCTCGCGACGCCGGTTGCCTGGGAAGCGCGGACCTGGGCACCCGGTGCGGGCGCGAGTGACACGGATCCGCGGATACGCCCTTCGAGTACGGGCCGTGGGGACCGGTCTACGAGCTGTTCCGCCGATGGCGGCGCGCGAGCCGGGCCGCGAGATAGGGGGCGGTGGCGCTGCGGCGGGCCCTCGCCACCTTGGCCGGCGGGCCCGCCGCGACCACCCGCCCGCCCGCGTCGCCGCCGCCCGGCCCGAGGTCGATGACCCAGTCGGCGGTGGCGATCGTGTCCAGGTCGTGCTCGACGAGGACGACGGTGTTGCCCGCGTCGACGAGCCGGTGCAGCTGTCGCAGCAGCAGCGCGATGTCCGAGGGGTGCAGCCCCGCCGTCGGCTCGTCGAGCAGGTAGAGCGCGTGTCCGCGGCGGGCTCGCTGGAGTTCGGTGGCCAGTTTGATGCGTTGCGCCTCACCACCGCTGAGTTCCGTCGCGGGCTGCCCCAGCCGCAGATACCCCAGTCCCACCTCCCGCAACGTCTCCAGACTGCGGGAGGCGGCCGGGACGGCGGACAGGAACTCGGCGGCGGCGTCGACGGACAGCTCCAGCACTTCCGCGATGTTCTTGTCGCGGTAGGTGACTTCCAGCGTTTCGGCGTTGTACCGGGCGCCCTGGCAGGTCGGGCACGGCGCGTAGGTGCCGGGCAGAAACAGTAGTTCGACCGCGACGAATCCTTCGCCCTGGCAGGTCTCGCAGCGCCCTTCGGGCACGTTGAAGGAGAACCGTCCGGCCGAGTAGCCGCGTGCCCTGGCCTCGTCCGTGGCCGCGTACAGCTTGCGCACCGCGTCGAACATCCCCGTGTACGTGGCGAGGTTGGACCGGGGAGTTCGGCCGATGGGCCGTTGGTCGACCCGGACCAGCCGGTCGAACGACTCGACCCCCGACGCGTCCTGGACGTCGACCTCCAGCTGCGCCTCGTCGGGCTCCTCGGGTACGAGTCCGAGGTGGCCGCGGACGACCTCGGCGAGCACCTGCGTCACCAGCGTCGACTTTCCGGAACCGGACACGCCCGTCACCGCCGTCAGTACGCAGAGCGGTACGTCGACGGACACGTCGTGCAGATTGTGGCGGGAGACGCCGCTCAGGTGCAGCCAACCGTGCGGAGTGCGCGGGCGGTGATCGAGCGGCTGGGCGCGCCCGAACAGGTACTGGCTCGTGGCCGACTCCCCGACCCTCTCAAGGCCGGCGACCGGGCCGCTGTACAGCACGCGTCCGCCGCCCTCACCCGCGCCGGGGCCGATGTCGACCACCCAGTCCGCCCGCCGTACGACGTCCATGTCGTGCTCCACGACGAACAGCGAGTTGCCCGCCGCCTTGAGACGGTCCAGCACGTCCAGCAGCGGTTCCGCATCAGCCGGGTGCAGGCCCGCGGAGGGTTCGTCGAGGACGTAGACGACGCCGAACAGCCCCGAGCGCAGCTGGGTGGCGATCCGCAGGCGCTGCGCCTCGCCGGGCGACAGGGTCGTCGAGCGGCGCCCGAGGCTGAGATATCCGAGGCCCAGGTCGAGCAGTACGTCGACCCGCGCGACCAGATCGCCGCAGATCCGGACCGCGACCTCGGTCGTCTCCCCGGATCGGGCGGTCGACGTGGTGGCGTCGGCCTCGGACCGCCCCGCGACGGGCCGCAGCAGCGCCACGACCTCGGTGAGCGGCATCGCGTTGATCTCGGCGATGGAACGTCCGGCGAAGGTCACGGCGAGCGCCTCGGGCCGCAGTCCGCTGCCGTGACACTCGGGGCAGGGCACACTCCTGACGAACCGGAGCGCCCGTTCGCGCATCTTCTCGCTCTTGGAGTCGGCGAGGACGTGCATGACGTGCTTGCGGGCGCTCCAGAACTTGCCCTGGTATCCGTAGTCGACGCGGTCCTCCTCCGGCTCGATGTACACGGAGGGCTGCTCGTCCGTGTACAGCAGCCAGTCCCGGTCCTTCTTCCTGAGCCTGCGCCACGGTCGGTCGATGTCGATCCCCAGACCGCTCACGACACTGCGCAGGTTGGCGCCCTGCCAGGCGCCCGGCCAGGCGGCGATCGCCCCCTCGCGGATGCTCAGCGACGGGTCCGGGACGAGCAGGTCCTCGGCGACGTCGTGCACGACGCCCAGTCCGTGGCACTCCGGGCAGGCCCCGGCCGCGGTGTTGGGTGAGAACGACTCCGCCTCCAGCCGTGCGGCCCGGGGCGGATAGGTGCCGGCGCGGGAGTACAGCATGCGCAGCAGATTGGACAGCGTGGTGATGGTGCCGACCGTCGAGCGCGAGCTGGGCGACCCGCGTCGCTGCTGCAGGGCCACGGCGGGTGGCAGTCCGGTGATTTCCTGCACGTGCGGTGCGCCGACCTGTTGCAACAGCCTTCGGGCGTACGGTGCTACGGACTCGAAGTAACGCCGCTGGGCCTCCGCGTAGAGCGTGCCGAACGCGAGCGAGGACTTGCCCGAACCTGAGACACCGGTGAAGGCGACCATCGCGTCCCGCGGAACGTCGACATCGATGTTCCGCAGGTTGTTCTCACGGGCGCCCCGGACATGCACGAAGGGGTCGGTCGCGTCCTTGTTCACCGTTCCTGACTACCTGATCGCGCCGGGAACCGCGCGACAGGCGCCGTGACGGGGGCCCGCTCACACCAGCCTCCGGAGGCAGTGATGCCCATGAAGGTGATCACGGTGACGAGGTTGAACAGGAGGCGGGCCTGCTGCCGATCGATCTCGCCGCGGTGCCCGGGGTCGCGCGGAGCTGCTGTTCGCGGTGGCGCACGCAACCATGGCCCGGTGGTGGAGCAGGCCCTGTGCGGGGAGGACGAGGAGACCTGACCGTACCTCCTGCACCTGCCGGCAGGGGCCAGCGTGTCACGCGGCGTCGGCGATACCTCGGGGGCATTCTGTGGGCACGGGCGATCGCGGGGGCAGCCGACGAGAAGGAGTCATGCGGGTGTCGTCTCAGGGCGTTACGGTCGTGGCTCTCCTGGCGGATCCCGACGCGCCCACGGAGATCGCGCAGCGCATGGCCCGGACACTTCCTGCTCGGCTCGCCGACAAGTCAGGCCAGGGACGACGGTTCGACGTCGAGGTGGTCAGTGAGCCCTTCACCGCAGGGACCGAGGACCCGCCCACCTTGATGCGCCGGATCATGGACCGCGGAAGAGCGGAGAGTTGGGACATCGTCGTGGCCCTCACCGACCTTCCGCTGCACTCACTCGGGCGCAAGCTCGTTTTGGATCTGAGTCACGAACACGGCGTGGCCCTGCTGTCTCTTCCTCCGCTGGGGGCCTTGCGTCTGCAGACGAGAGCCCGGCGGGCCGTGGAAGAAGCCGTGCTCAGCTTGGCGGGCCCGCGGGCCACCGGGGCTGAGGGACCTCCGCGGAGTCAGCCGCTTCTGGGGCCCTTCGTCAGTCGCCTCGCGCCTATTCACCCGGGCCAGGTCGGTGCGGAGGAGACCGCTGATCTTCGGTACGTCGTCAGCGGAGCGCGCGGTTACCTGAGGGTGCTCTTCGGTATGGTCCGCGCCAACCGGCCGTGGCGCTTGGTGCCGGGCTTGTCGAAAGCCCTGGCGGCCGCACTCGCCACGGGAGTAGCCGCCACGGTGAACTCCACCATCTGGAACCTGGCCGAGTCCCTGAGCGCACCACGCCTCGCGATCGCCACGGTCGGGTCCGTCGCGCTCATGATCGGCTGGCTGATCGTGGACGCGCAGCTGTGGCATCGATCAGCGGAGGTCTCGCGGGAGGCGAGGCAGAGGGCGAGGCTCTACAACGCCTCGACGGTCATGACCGTGGGTATCGGGGTGCTCGTCTGCTACGCGGGTTTGATCGTCGTCAACTTGGTGTGGGCCCTCTTCATCCTCAACGGCCAAGTGTTCGCCTCTACGACAGGAACCCCGCTTCACGCCGCGGAATACTGGACGTTGTCCTGGTTCGTCGCTTCGGTCGCCACGGTGGGCGGGGCGCTGGGATCGGGCTTGGAGAGCGACGAGGCGATCCGGGCGGCCGCCTACTCCAAGCGCGAACAGGAGCGCCGCCGAGTGCTCCAAGGCGACGACGACTAGCTGGTGACCCGAGTCGGAGATTCGTCGGTGGCTGGGGGTTGGTGGTTGGTGGTCGTCCGTGTACGAAGATTCCGCTGATCGATCGTGCGTGGTTGTTTCGCGTCAAGGGCCGACGGGGACTCGGAAGGCACGCCGCCGGAGCGCCGAAGCTCCGCCGGACAGGCCCACGGCGGCACCGCCGTTCCACCTGAACCGGGTGAACGACCCACAGAGGCATGTCAGAGCCATGGACCCCGTCGCACCAACTCCCGGGAGTCAGGCTCGGTAGGCCGTCCCCATCGCACCCGTGCTGCGGTCATGCCGCGGCACCGAAGGAAGCGATCATGAAAGCAGCGGTATATGAAGGTCCGCGAACGGTCACGGTGAAGGACGTACCGGACGCGAAGATCGAGCATCCTTGCGACATCATCGTCAAGATCACCACTACCAACATCTGCGGTTCGGACCTGCACATGTACGAGGGCCGCACCTCGTTCGAGGCCGGCCGCACCCTGGGACACGAGAACATGGGTCAGGTCGTGGAGGTCGGCCCGGCCGTCCGCAAGGTCCAGGTCGGCGAGTATGTGGTCCTGCCTTTCAACATCGCCTGCGGCTTCTGCAAGCAGTGCGAGCAGGGTCTGACCAGCTACTGCCTGACGATGCAACCGGAACCGGCCCTCGCCGGAGCCGCCTACGGATTCGCCGAAATGGGCCCCTACCAGGGAGGCCAGGCGGAACTGCTGCGCGTGCCCTACGGCGACTTCAACGCGCTGCGTCTGGGTGAGGACGCCGCCGAGCGGCAGACCGACTATGTGATGCTCGCCGACATCTTCCCCACCGGCTATCACGCCACTGAGATGGCCCACGTCAAACCGGGCGACCAGACGATCGTCTTCGGGGCCGGTCCCGTCGGGCTGATGGCGGCCTACTCCGCCCTCCTCAAGGGCGCCGGCCGCGTGTGGGTGGCCGACCACCAGCCCGACCGGCTGCGCAAGGCGGAGGAGATCGGGGCCATCCCGATCAACACCGCCGATCAGAATCCGGCGGAGGTCGTCAAGGAGGCCACCCTCGGTCTGGGTGCCGACAACGGCTGTGAGTGCGTCGGATACCAGGCACACGACCCCGAGGGACATGAGGACGCCAGCCTCACGCTCAACGGACTGATCGACGCGGTCAGGTTCACGGGCGACATCGGTGTGGTGGGCGTGTTCCTGCCCGAGGACCCCGGCGGTGCTGAGGCCCAGGGGGAGCTGGAGGCGTGGGGCAAGGTCCCGATCGACTTCGGCATGATGTGGTTCAAGGGCCAGCACATGGGCACCGGGCAGGCGCCCGTGAAGAGGTACAACCGGGCGCTGCGTGATCTGATCGCCGGCGAGAAGGCAACGCCGAGCTTCGTCGTCTCCCACGAACTCAGCCTGGACGAGGCCCCCACCGCCTACGAGCACTTCGACGCCCGGGACGAGGGCTGGATCAAGGTGGTCCTGCACCCGAACGGACACGGGAACGGCCACAAGCGATAGGGAATCCGAAGGGCCACCGTCCCGCCCGTCCTCCGGCCGGGGCTGGGGGCAATCGCCCGTGCTCCGGGCGGACCTGAACCAACGGCGACTGCCTGCGCTCCGGCCCGGCAGGACGGACGGCGGACGCTCAGGAGTGTCCGCAGTGGCTGCACCCCGTCCAGCCGCTGCGGCCGCCGGCCTGTTCGCGGGGCGTGTGGGAGGCTTCCCTGCCCGACGGTTGCCGCACCTCGAATCAGGCCGATGCGACCCGGCAGGGTCTTCCGGCTAGGCTCACACCCGTGACGTGGCTGCGGGCCTTCGGAGAGGTCGTGCGATCCGGGCTCACGATCGAGGAGACGCGGCTGGAGCCCCTGCTCGCGCTGCGCACGGCCGCTGGGGTGGCGATCGTCGTCGGGCCGGCGCTGTGGCTCGTCTCCCCTGCGTATGCCGCGTCCGCCGCCCTCGGTGCCTACTCCGCGGGTGGGGCCACCTTCCAGCGCACCTGGCGTCCACGCAAGGTGATCGCGCTCGGCGCGGGCGCGGGTCTGGCGCTCAGCACCTTCGTGGGCTACCTGGCGGCGGGGCGACTCGTGACGTTCCTCCCACTGCTGGCCGTATGGGCCTTTGTCGCGGGGATGGCGTGGGCCGTCGGATCGACCGCTGGGATCGTCGCAGCGACGACGGTCGGCAGCATGCTGGTGACCATCACCCTGCCCACGAGCGTCGGGCGAGCCCTGGAGCACGCCGGGGTCATCGCGCTCGGGGGCGTGGTGCAGGCCGTGCTGATCTTGCTGTTCCCGATCCGCCGTTGGGGGGCGCATCGTGACGCGCTCGCCGACGCCCTGGCCGCCGTGGCGGACTACGCCCGCCGGTTGCGGCACGACCCGACCGCCCCGTTCGACCCGGAGCCGTTGATGACGGCCCGGGACGCGGCCGCCGTGACGCCGTCACAGGCCCGTACCCGTCCCCCCGTCCTCCACGGCCCCCGAGGACTCGCCGAGCGCATTCGGCCGGTCGTCGCCGCGCTCGCCGACCCGGACGTCGGCGCCCCGGCGCAGGGACCCGGGAGGGACCGCGCGCGGGAGTTGCTCGACGCGGCCGCCGACGTCCTGGATGCGGCCGCTCGTTCGATCCGCCGCGGCACTCCCGCCGAGGTGCGGCCCGGGAGCACGGACGTCCTGCGTGTCGACGAGGAGCACGAGGTGCTGGAGGGGCCCGCGCGGCAGGCGGCCGAGCGGCTCGTGGAGCTGCTCGGCGAGGCGTTGGAGATCGCCGGGAGCGGCGGCGCACGCGGGAGGACGCCTACGCCGCCCGGCCCTGCCGGCGCCCAGTTCCTGGTGCGCCCGACAATGCTCCGACTGGTCCCGGTCGTCATCCGGGCGGTCCGCCGTGAGCTCCGGCGAGACTCGCCCGTGTTCCGGCACGCCGTCCGCCTGGCAGCGGTGGCCACGCTCGGCTACCTGATCGCCACCCGGCTGCCCCTGGGCCACGGCTACTGGGCGCCCATCGCCTCGGTGATGGTGATGCGCCCGGACTTCCACCGGACTTACGCGCGCGCGGTGGCCCGTTTCGCCGGGACCCTGGCAGGGGTCGCGCTCGCCACCGGGATGGTGCGGGCCCTGGGCCCGGACGCCCATGTGTTCGGCGCGCTGGCGGTGATCTCGGCAGGCCTGTCGTACACGCTGATCCGTACCGGCTACGCATACTCCCAGTGCTTCACTGCCGCATACGTCGTCTTCCTGCTCGGCATGGGCGGCCAGGCGTGGGAGCAGACGGTCCCGGAGCGGGTGGTGCTCACCCTGCTCGGCGGGGCCCTGGCAATGCTGGCCTACGTGGTGTTCCCCGCGTGGGAGACGCCCCGGCTGCCGGGCCGGCTCGCGGACTGGCTCGCCACCAACGGCCGCTACGCGGCCGCGGTGCTCCGCAACTACGCCGAACCGACCCGGGAGCATCACGCCGACATACGCAGGGCACTGCTGGCGAGCAGGGAGGCACGTGCCGCCTGGCAGGAGACATACGACCGGGCACGGCAGGAACCGGTCCGCCCCAGGGGTCTGACGTCGCGTGAGGCGGAGGAGGCGCAAGAGGCGCTGAAGGGGTTCGGCCGGGCGGCGATGCTCATGGAGAGCCACGTCCCGCGGGCCGACAGCCATCTAGTCCCCGAAGCGGAGCGGCTCGCCGAGGCCCTGGAGACGGACACCGCGAAGGCAGCAGTCGACGTGCGCGAGCACAGGAATCCAGACTGGGGGCGTGTGGAGGAGGCGCTTCACGCGTGGGAGGACGCTGCCGCCGGCAACCGGAACCCGGTCGTGCGGCGCGAGGCGGAACTGCAAAAGCGAGCCTTGGAAGACCTCGCGACGGCCGTGAGTCGCACACCCCTGGAACGGGACGTCGGCTCTGCTCGCGAGGAGCAGCGAGTGCGGGCTGCCGTGGCGGCGGAAGGTGACGGATCGGGCACCGCGCACCGGGGTGGGTGACGAAGTCGGCCATGGGGAGCGCCGCGCCTCCTGGAGCGGCAAGTAGTCTCCCGGCCGCGTCGGGCGCCGCCACACGTACGCCGCTGTCGCCACGCGGACTTCGGGCCGGGACCCGGACGGCTTGGATTCGGCGACGGTCATCACGATTCCTCTCCAGCGTGCGGCGGGGGCTCGTGGCGGCCCCGGCCCCTGCGGATCATCCACCGGGGCCGGATGCGGCACCAGCGATTTACGAGGGGCCGGCGAGCGAACCCTGCGCGGCCACCGCCGCCCCGGATATCAGGGGCGTGTGGCGGGGGCGGTACGGGCCGCGGGAGCCTGCGGGAAGTTGGCGGCGGCCACGACCACGGGCGGCCGTACGTAGCCGCCGATGCTCTCCACGCGGACGACGAGCGCCAGAGGTGACTTCGTGTCGTACGCCTTGGCCAGCGCGCGGATCTCACCGCGGGCGAACAGCTGGGTCGCACCCGAGGTGGCCAGCAGAGCGCACCCCGCGATCATCACGAGGCGGCTCCGGGCCGCGAAGGGATTGCGGGCCAGCAGGACGATGGCGTGGTCCACGAGTGTCGACCGGTCGAGGTCGGACTCGCCGTACTCCTCGCCGGTCTCCACGCAGACGATGCGATAGTCCGTGGGAAACTGCCGGAACTCGTAGGGGGCGTCGAGCCGGTCGGCCATCAACCGCCAGACGTCGTTGTGCAACGGTCCGCCGATGACGACCAGGTTCTCCTCGGCATCCGATGCCATGGCGAAGGCCCTGGCCCTGACCGTTGCCGCCTCGTGCAACCGCAGGTCCTGGGAGAGGAACTGCCGTAGGTTCATGGCCGCCAGGGCATCGGTTTCCGGGATCTTCGGATACGCGGACGACGCTCCGCCCGACTCGCCGACGACCATCACCAGGCGCCTGTCGCGGTCCAGCCGCCACACACGCCCCGCCGGCAGCCTGGTCCGGTAGTAGTGCACGAGAGCGCGGCCGAGCCAGCCCACGGCGAACGCCAGCAGCGAGGCCACGAGATTGACCGTCAGATCCTGTCGCACGAACGGCTCCCCCGCCCTCGTCTGCGTGTCAACGAGCAGTCTGCACTACGGAATTGGCGAGCGCGAAGTGGCCCGTGGTCCAATCGACTGGTCCACCGGTCCCGGTGATCGATAGCCTCCGTCCGTGATCGAAGACATGGCTGGGGCTGTGGATGCGCGCCTTACCGGGGAGCAACTGCAGGACGGGGAAACGGAATCGCCTCGCGAGGTTTGCTGGCGGGGTAAGGGCGTCGCGTTCGCGCCGCTCGACGTCGACGACGCGGAGCTGATCCAGGTCTGGCGCTCCGACCCCGTGGCTGCCCACGAGATCGGCATGTGGCCGCGTTCCCTCTCCGCCGTGCGCGAGCGCATCGAGCACGACCGCGACGAGCACGACCGCGACGACTTCCTCGTCCTGCTTCCCGACGGCACGCCGATCGGCCACATCGCCCTGACGGACCAGGACATGGTCGACGGTACAGCCGAGATCATGCTGATGCTGGACTCCGACCACAGGGGCAAGGGCCATGGCACGGACGCCGTTGACGCACTCGTCGACCTCGCCTTCGGTGAACTCCCCATGCACCGCGTCCAGGCGGTCACGCACACCACCAATACCGGGGCTCTCGGCGTCCTGGCCAGGGCCGGGTTCGTCCAGGAGGGAGTGCGCCGCTCCGCCTGCCTGCACCGGGGCCACCGGTACGACGTCGCGGTGCTGGCCCTGCTCCGGGACGAGTGGCAGGCGCTCAACCGACCCCGGTCCTGGGACGTGCTGATCACCGGCCGGTGACCCCGCCGCTCGCATGGTCTCCGCGGGCCGGTCGTGGCCGCCTCGGCATCGCGCCCCCGAACGGCTCTCCGGCAGCACTTCGGCCTTCGCATCGGCTGCCCAGGTGCGGTACGAAGGCTCGTGTGAACGATCAGACCCAGCCCTTGTCCGTGCGCGTGTTCATCGCCCTCGCCCCACCGGACCACGCGAAAGAGGAATTGGCCCGGCAACTGCGCCCCGCTTACGAGGCATTCCCGCACATGCGGTGGAACCGCATCGAGGACTGGCACATCACCCTGGCGTTCCTGGGGGAACTGCCGGTGGAGACGGTTCCGCTCCTGCGACCGCCTCTCGCCGCCCTCGCAGCGGACGACCGACCCCTCAGTCTGGCACTGCGCGGCGGCGGTACCTTCGACGACCGCGTGCTGTGGAGCGGCATCGACGGAGACCTCGATGAGCTGCACAGGCTCGCAGCCGACGTGCGTAACGCCGTCAAGAGCTGCGGGATCGTCTTCGAGGACCGGCCGCTTCGCCCCCATCTGACGTTGGCCCGTGCCCGCAGAGGAGACCGGTCCTCGGCAGGAGAGATCGCCCAAGGGCTGGCCGAATTCGCCGGCCGGCGATGGGCGGCCGAACGTCTGCATCTGGTCGGCAGCAACTTCGGCCGTAGTCCCGGACCGATCCACTACCGCGACATCGAGGCCTGGACGTTCGGCACCGGGAAATCCCCCGCGTCCTGAACGAACCGGCCGCGTAGGGGGAACAGAAGTCCTCGCGCGGCAGACGCCCGGCCCGCACCGGGGCATGTCTCTGCCGGCCTGTGCCGACCGTCAGCACCTCTCGCGGGCCCGACAACACTCCGAAGGGATCAGTAGGTCGGGCACCACCCGGGTAGCCTTCCCGGCGACGCGGCCAGGGGGAGGCAGGAGTGCGGGCAGGGGATCTGACTCCGGTGGAACTACGGGTTCGGGATGCGTTCTCCCGTGGCGAGAGGCTGGACCTGCGAATCGGCGATCCGGAAGTGGACGACCCGGCCGCCGGCGACGGATGGGGGCCCGAGCGTGTGGTCAGGGGCGCTGCCCTCACATGGTTGCTGCTCGACGGCGGTACTGCCGAACCGGGCCATGTCCCCGCGTTACGCCTTGCCGGCGCACGGATCGACGGATCACTGGAACTCGACTACGCGGAGATCCCGTACCGCGTCACCATGGATGCCTGCGACTTCCGAGGCCGGATCACCCTGTACAGCGCACGCACCCGCCAGTTCAGCCTGAAGCACTGCCGCCTTGTCCGCTTCTACGCCGCCAATGCGTCCGTCGACGGCACTCTCAGAGTGCATCGTTGTCAGCTGGACGGTCTGCTGAAGCTGGACGGCACGCACATCACCGGCGTCCTCGATCTCGATGGAAGTGTGCTGACCAACTCCGACGGTCCCTCCCTGGCCGCCGACCGGCTTCAGGTGGACGACCACATACGGATGCGCCACGGATTCACCGCTGAGGGTGAGGTGACCCTGCGCGGGGCTCACGTCGGCGGTGACCTCGACATGAGTGACTCTCGGTTGTCGAACCCCGGAAATGTGGCGCTGACGGTCGCGCAGATGCATGTCGAGGGCGACGTGTTGTGCGACCGGATCAAGACGGTGGGCCAGGTCGACTTCGCGGGCGCCAAAGTCATGGGAGTCGTTCGCTTCTGGGGCGCGCAGCTGAGCAACCCGGGCAGGAAGGCGCTGTACGGATACCACCTGGAGGTCGGCACGAGCCTGCACCTCAACAGCGGATTCTCGGCGGAAGGGAGCATCGAGCTCGCTGGAGCCAGGGTCACTGGCCGGATCACGCTGGAGGAGGCGCGGATCATGGCTCCCGGCGGCGTGGCGCTGGCCCTGCCGCATGCCCAGGCGGAAGAGGTGGATCTGCGGATGGCGCAGCGGCCACAGGGCCTCGTCGACCTCCGTCACGCGGTGCTGGGAATCATCCGCGACGGATGGGCGAGCTGGCCGGACGAGCTGAAGCTCGACGGTCTTCGCTACGACCGGTTCGAGAACCCGCTGCCCCCTGGGCAGCGCGTCCGTTGGCTGCTCCGCGACGGGTCGGGATACACCCCGCAGCCCTTCGAACAACTGGCCCTCACGTACCGCTCGTTGGGCCACGAGGACGAGGCGCGCACGGTTTCGCTGCTCAAGGAACGTCTCCGCCGAAAGACCCTGCCACGGCCGGCTCAGGTCTGGGGAGTCGTTCAGGACATCACCGTGGGCTACGGCTATCGACCGATGCGCGCGGTGTTCTGGCTGTTGGCCCTGCTGGTGCTCGGCTCTGTCGTCTTCACCGTCCAGCGGCCCACCCGAGCCGGCTCCGGTGGTACCGAGGTCTTCAATCCAGTGATCTTCACCCTCGACGTTCTGCTCCCCGTCATCGGGCTCGGACAAGGAACGGCGTTCACCCCCACGCCTGGCACTCAGTGGATCGGCTATCTGCTGACCGCCTCGGGGTGGATCCTCGCGACGACGATAGTCACCGGCGTCACACGTTCACTCAACCGACGGTGATCGAGCGTCGCACGACGGCGCGGGGCCGCCCTCGCGGAGGGCGGCCCCGTACTGTTCAGTGCCGTTCGGAACGTACTCGATATTGATCTTGAAGGTGCTGGTCCTGTTGCGGATGTCCTCGGCGTTGCCGCTCATCCGCAGGTTGCGGAAGGTGGCTTCACCGACGGCCGGGCCCTGGCCGGGCTCCGGTAGTTCGTTCGCCCAGACGCCGAATCCGGACTTGGCGTCGAAGGCGTCTCCGCTCTTCTTGGAGTTGGTGATGGAGATGTCGGTGAAGATGGTGTCCTTCACCGGGAACTGGGCTTGGCCACCGGAGTAGTTGGTCTGGAACATGACGCCTCCGTAGGTGGAGTCGTCGATGTCGACGTCGTTGACCCGGATGCCCTGGAAGACCTTGGAGGCGGAGAACGCCCAGATGGCGGGGAAGACCTGCGAGCCCCAGAAGTGGCCGCCCGTTCTTTCCAGGGAGACGTTCTCGATCGTCGTGGGCTCGGTCCCGAAGCCGTTCATCGGGTAGCCGAAGTCCAGTGAGGAGATCGTGATGCCGGAGTAGACCAGGGTGTCGGCGACGCGGATGTTGCGGAAGGTGTTGTTGTAGCCGCCGTAGACGGCGATGCCGGCCGCTCTCCAGGTGAGCGTCGACGTCAGGTTCTCGTAGAGGTTGTTCTTCTCGTCTGCGCCGCCGGCGTCGATCGCCGAGAAGAGGGCGAAGCTGTCGTCGCCCGTGGCGCGGGCGTCGTTGTTGACCACGTGGTTGTCCGTGGATCCGTTCGTCATGTTGATGCCGTCGGCGAACGTGTCCCGGATGCGGGTGTTCTTGATGGTCATGCTGTCGGTGTTGGCGCCCCAGTAGAGGCAGACCATGTGCTCGACCCAGACGTCGTCGATGGTGATGTCGGAGACGTTGGAGAAGTCGAACACCTTGCCCGGGCCGTCGATCCGGGATGTGTAGTTGCCGAAGTAGGCGAAGCCGCCGAAGGTCGAGCCCTTGGCGCTGGCCTCGGCCCGGAAGCCGACATCGGTGTTCTCCTGCGAAGCGGGGGCACGGAAGCGGGTGAACCACGGCCCGGCTCCGACGACCTTGACCGCCTTGCCGTACACCTGGAACTTGCTGGAGGTCTCGTAGTCGCCTGCCGGCAGGTAGACGCCGATGAGCTTGCCCGTCGTGTCCATGCGGACCTTGTCGAGCGCGTTCTGCACGTCCTGGTGCGTGAAGCCGGTCGGGACCGCGTACGCGGCCGGGTCCGGGTTCGGGGCAGCCGTGGCCTGCTCGGTGTTGACGAAGTCGATGGCGTAGGTGGAGCTGTTGGCGGTGTCCTTCTGGAGTCGGATCTTGGAACCGGCCTGAACGGTCTTGCCGAGCAGCAGGTTCGCCTCGTCGTAGATGTGGCGCGGTGCACCGGAGCCGGGCGAGTTGCCGGGCGCGGTCTCGTTGCCGTAGAGCCAGGCGTACTTGGAGGTCAGGTCGATCGCCTTGAGGAACTGGCCGTCCACGTAGACGTTGAGCGTCGTGTCGGTGCCGTCAGGGATCGAGAAGCGCGTCACCAGGCTGTTGGTCGCCGCGCGGGTGGTCCACTCGACGTACTGTCCGGTCCCGGTGAGGGTCACCGCCTTGCGGCCGCTCGCCTCACCGGCGACGTCGCCGATGGTCCGGTTCGGGCCGACGACCTTGGCGCCGCCTCCGACCGTGCCGTCCTCGGCCTCGTACATGTCGTACGGCATGTCCGCGCCGCGGCCGACGAACAGGGCCTGGGTGGTGGTGTTGTTGGGCCGCTTGACCGGGAGTTCGTTGGCGTCGTCGGCGAGGACCGTCTTGACGGTGTACTTGCCGTTGACGGCCGTCCACGAACCGAGGCTGACGGGAGCGGTGGTCTGGCCCGCCGCGATGGCGCCGCTGTAGGAGCCGGAAAGCGTTCTGACGGTGGCGCCCTTGGAGTCCTGGACCGTCAGCGTGACGCCGTGGGCACCGGACGCCGAGGCGATCGATCCCTGGTTCTTGATCGCGACGGTGAACTTGACGTCGTCGCCGGCGGAGGCGCTGGTGGGAGTCCAGGAGACCGGTGCGGCGATCAGGTCGGAGCTGGAGACGGGCTTGACGACGAGAGCGTCGGAGCGGGTGAAGGAGTTGTTCGCCTCGTTCTGCTCGATGACCTTGTTCGACGGATCCACGGCGGCACCGACCGGGTAACTGCCCGCGTCGCGGGTCCCGATGCTCGCGCTGACCGTCTTCGACTCACCGGCCGCGAGGGCCGGGACGTCCGCCGTGGCGGCCTTCGTACCGCCGAGCGTGAAGTTCAGGTCGGTGGCCTTGGCCGCCTTGCTGCCGCTGTTGGTGACGGTCGCGGTGAGACTGATGGCGTCCGACTCGACCGGGGCGGCGGGCGTGTTGGTGATGCCGGTGACCTGGAGGTCCGGGTTGGCGGACGGGGTGCCGATCACCTGGAACTCGGCGACCTGCCCGCCCGGGGCACCGGAGTTGGCGGTGAACTTGAGCTGGATGTCGGCGGCGGCACCGGAGACGGGGATGGTTACGGTGTTGCCGCTGCCGGGCGAGAAGGTGTAGTCCTTCGCCGCGGCGAGGCTGGTGAAGGCCGTGGTGTCCTGGTCGCGGCCGAGTACCTGGATGTTCTGCGTGCGCGTCGACCAGGCGGCGTCCGGATTGAGCTTGACGACAACCTGGTTCAGATCGGCGTTGGCACCGAGCTTGGTGGTGAGGGTGGCCGGGTAGGCACCGCCCGCACTCTCCCAATAGGTGCTGCTGAGACCGTCGTTCGCGTTGGTCGCGACGAATGTGAAGGTGGACGAGGACGCCTCGATGGGCTTGCCCTGGGCGAGGTTGGAGCCGGGACCGGTCGGTGAGCCGGGCCGGGTGACGCTGTTGCTCGCCGTGGACACGTTCCCGGCCGCGTCCTTCGCCTTCACGTAGTAGGTGACCGTGGTCGCGGCCGACGGGGTGTCGGTGTACGTCGTGACGTCGCCCGCCACGGACTTGACGAGCTGGTCGTTGCCGTAGACGTCGTAGCCGGTGACCTTCACGTTGTCGCTCGACGCCTGCCAGGTGAGCTTCACGTCGCCGCCGGTCTGCGTGTAGGCGAGGTTGCCGGGCGCCGTGGGGGCCTGGGTGTCTCCGCCCGAGCCCTGGCGGGTGACGCTGTTGCTGTTGGAGGAGACGTTGCCCGCGGCGTCCTTGGCCCGCACGAAGTACGTGATGTCGCTGCCGGCCGGCTGCGTGTCGGTATAGGTCAGCACGTTCCCGGCGACGCTCGCCCGCAGTTGGCCGTTGGCGTAGATGTCGTACCCGGTGACGGCCGTGTCGTCGCTCGCGGCGTTCCAGGTCAGCTTGATCTGCCCGGTGCCCGGCTCTGTGTAGGCCAGGTTCGACGGCGCGGTGGGCGCCTGGGTGTCACCACTCACCGGGCCGTAGACCTCGAGCTCGGACAACTGCCCGGCGGGCCAACCGGTGTTGGCGGTGATCAGCGCGCGCACGTAACGCGTCGTGGTGGTGTCGAAGCTGATGGTCGCCGACTGGTCGTTGCCGCTGTCGAAGGTGTACGCCTTCGAGGTCGTCAGGTCCGTGAAGTTCTGGTTGTCGGTGGAGCCCTGGATCTTGAGTGTCTGGCTGCGGCTCGGCCACCCTCCGGGCAGCCGCAAGGCCACCTGGTTCACCTTGACCGATGATCCGAGATCGACCTGGATCCACTGCGGGAACGCGTTGTTCTTGCTCTCCCAGTAGGTGGCGCGGTTGCCGTCACCGGCGTTGGCGGCGACGTACACGTCGGCGTGCCCGCTCTCGCTGAAGGGCTTGCCCTGGGCGAGATTGGGGGTCGACGCGGCGGTCGTCAGGACCTGCATCTCGGCGAGCTGGGCGGTGGCGGCGACCGAGTTCTTGCTGAAGTCGGCGCGTACGTACCGGGCCAGGGTCGCCGGGAAGGAGACGTTCACCGTGTTGCCGTTGCCGGGGCTGAACACGTACTGCGCCGACGACTTGAGCGTGGCGAAGCTCTTGCCGTCGGCGCTGCCCTGCAGCGCCAGTGTCTGCTTGCGGGTCTGCCAGTCCTGGGGAAGGCGCAGCACGACCTGGCGAACGCGCCGGGTCCGCCCGAGGTCGGTCTGCACCCACTGGGCCGACTTCTTTCCGGCCTGCCAGTAGGTGTCGGCGTCGCCGTCGGTGACGTTGGCGGCCGTGTGTGCGCCGCGGGCGCTTCCGGCCTTGGTCGCGGCGTCCGCGGCGGCGTCGGGACCGCCGGCCGCGTGGGCGCCGATGGCGGGCACGCCCAGAACCATGACGGCGGAGGCGAGCGCAGCGGTCGCTGCGCGCCGTCTCCAGGATCTCGGCTTGTGTCGAATCATGCGGGGTCACTCCCTGCGGAGGTTCGCGCGCCGGAGGGGGCGGCGAGGTCGGCTCGTTCCTGGGCAGAGCGGTGGCGCGGTACGACAGAGCGGCAGGAGCTGTCTGCACAGACCTGCAAGACTTCCGAAAGGGGATCGTGCGCAGCTTCTTGCGTTGTTTCATCGCAATATTGCAGAGCAGTACGAGTCCGTCTACGGTCAGTGCGGCACAAGTTTCACCTCAACACCCGCGTCCTCAGCGGTGAAGGCATAGCGCGCGCAGCCTCCAGACCGACGAACCGGCGATGCACGAGGCTCGAAGGACCAACCGAAGCAGACGGGACGCCGCCGAAGCACCGCTCCCCCGGACGCAATCTCCTTACTCCGCCCACCGAATGCCTCTCGTCGCCCATGCGGAGGCGAGCTTCGCCCGCGCCGGCACCTCGTGGCCTCAGTCCCGCAACACGCCTATCCAGACCTTGCGTCCCGCAATGCAAGCGAACGCAAGTCACGCAACTTTTTGCGCTCCCATGCTTCACTACTGACCGGCGTTCCGGTTCGTTGCCCGCTCGCGGAGTCGGTCGACCACGAGGCCACGCTCACGATCGCCTCACGCACCCTGTACATCAGTTGCCTCTGCCCGATCGCCGAGTACCGGCCCGGCCGGCCAAGGAAGCCGAAGGGGGTGCCCCCTGGGTGCGGTCCACCCCGACCCGGACGGCGTGGACGAGGGCTTTGGTACGGGTCGCTGCCGAGTGCTCGCCGGGGAGAGGAGCGGAGGAATCGGTTCCGCCAACCCGGCCGGGCCCGCGCGACCTGTCACGGCCCAAGTGGGCGGTGTAGAAGATCAGTTACGTCGCAAACTTATGCGATCATGAGCGGCGATTTCCGGCTGCTCGCCGGATTCTCCCTATTCGATTGCAGAGGACCATGAAGCCCACCGCGTTCGTCCGTGCCTGGCACGGCCTGCTTGTTCTTGCCGCCTCCCTCGGTCTCGTCTTCGGCCTCTCGGCCGTTCCGGCCCAGGCCGCGCCGTCCCTCGATTACCTGTCCACTGTCGAGATCCGCGCGGAGCACTCCGGCCAGTGTCTTGAGGTGGCGGACTGGAGCACGGCGAACGGCGCGGCCGTCCGCCAGTGGCCCTGCACCGGTGGCGACAACCAGAAATGGCACCGCTACTCCTCGACGGACATGCCCGGCGAGTCGTACTTCTACGTGAACGCCAACAGCGGCAAGTGCCTGGAGATCGGCGGCTGGGGGCGCAACAACGGTGCGACCGCCAACCAGTGGGACTGCCACTACGGCCTCAACCAGCTCTTCTACGGCCAGTCCGGTTTCGCCATGGACTACACGTACGTTCAGCACAAGTGCCTGGAGATAGCCGACTGGAGCACGCAGGCGGGCGCCCCCGCGCGGCTGTGGACGTGCCACTACGGTGCCAACCAGAGCTTCAGCATCAAGGCCGTGGACTGGTAAGCCCCTGGGCGGGCGTCGGGCGGCTGTCCGACGCCCGCCCGTTCACGCGGATGAACAGCCTGCCGCGCGGGCAGGCACCTGCCAGACTCCAGGGACCGACGCTCATCCAGCAGCCGTTCGTAGATCCACTTCGCCGTATGGCGCTGCTTCCGCGGTGCGGTCAGATCGGTCGTGAGGATCTCGTCGATCGCCGGCCTGAAGAGGCCAGCCGCGTTTCCCGGTTGCATCTTCTTCCGCGGTTTCGGCAGCGCCGACACCAGTGCCCTCTCCACGGTCTCGTAGCCGACGCCGCACTCCGTACAACCGCACGCAGCGGCAGGCCGGCCTGCCGCTACCCGAACAGAAGGCTGCTGCCGACGACTTGGTTGTCGGCAGCAGCACCCCACACTCACGGCAGTACCGCCGAACCGCCCCACCCAAGGCCATAGCACCCGGGATCCAGACCACCGGATCTCCTCGCCAGAGAGATCTCAGACAGGCGCTCAGGACGGGACGGAACCGCCATCGGTAGCCGTGCGGTGACGCTGGTAGTGGCGAGCCGCTCGGGCACGGTTTCCGCACGACGGTTTGCACCACTCCTGCCGCCCATGGCTCTTCACGAAGTAGCGCACACAGCGGGGCGCGGCGCAGGCACGCAACTGCTCGCACTGCGGGCCGCTCAGAAAATCGATCGCGGCGCGGGCCAGCGCTGCCACGAGTCGGATCCTTTGATCGTGCTGCGCGGACAGCAGACGGGCCGTGGGAGTGCCGTCCGGTGGCCACTCCAGCTGCGGGACGACCGTTTCACGGGCGGCCACCGTGTTGAGGTGCGCCAATGCCTGGTCGGACGGCATCAGTTGACCGACCTCCACCGAGCTGGCGGGAGCGCGCCCGACGGCCCGGACGAACAGCGCCCGAACCGACTGCCGCAACGCGATGATCTCCATCCTGAGGTCCTCGTCCGCCGCCATCTCCCCAGCCGGGACATGACCGGCCAGCAGGTCGGCCTGCGCGTGAATCCAGCGGGTCGCTCCACGCGCCGTCGCGAGGTCGTCGGTGACGCCGCCGTCTCCGTCGTGGCGGATCGTGCTCGCCAGCTCCAGTGCCAGCCAGCGCTCCATCAGCATCCCCTTCTCTGCCTGGCCGCATACCCCCTTGAGGACATCCTCCCGCTCAGCCTAGAGTCTCTAACGGCAAACTGAAAATTTCCGTTAGAGACGAGGGGGACGACACCCCCGCCTCGGTGTGGAGCGGCGGCCCGAGCCGCCAGTGGGAGGGGACAGACGATGACGGTGCTGCTTGCACAGATCAGTGACCTGCACCTGGACGGCAGCGAGAGGGCCAGCCGGCGCGCCAGTCGTGTCATGGACTACCTGCGGGCCCTGCCACACCCGGTCGATGCCGTCCTGGTCACCGGGGACATCGCCGATCACGGGGAGGAAGCCGAATACGAGGAAGCGGCCCGGATTCTGACGGCCCCTTTCCCGGTGCTCACCTGCCCCGGCAACCATGACGTACGTCAGGCCTACCGCAAGGCGCTGCTCGGCGAGGCGCCCGACCACGGGCCCGTCAATCGGATCCATCGCATCGCCGGGGCCGCCATCCTGATGTGCGACTCGACCATCCCGGGCCGGGACGAAGGACGCCTCGACGCGGAGACGCTCGACTGGATCGATGCCCAGCTCACCGGACTCCCCCGGGACACCCCGGCGCTGATCGCCTTCCACCAGCCGCCGGTAGAGCTCCACCACCCTCTGCCCGACTCCGGAATGCTCGAACAGCCCGGCCGACTTGCCGCCTTGCTGGAGGCACACCCTCAAGTGGTCGCCGTCCTGACGGGACACGCCCACACAGCCGCCGCCTCGACCTTCGCCGCCCGTCCCCTGATCGTCGGACCGGCCATCACCTGGACCCTGCGCATGCCCTGGGAGGGCGACCAGCCGGCGGACCGCGACCAGCCGCCCGGCGTCGCCTTCCACATCCTGGGCGACGACCGGCGCCTGACCACGCACTACCGCGTCGTGCTCTGACCTCACCTGCCGCCGGCCCTCTGGCCATCGCGGCCCGCCCCCGCGCGCTCCTCGAGTTGTTCTCGCCGGCGGCCGCTCCCAGCCCGCGCATCTCGGCGTCAGCTCGTGCCGAGCGGTGTGCTCTCCTCAGTGGCGAGCTGATGGTCCGCCCAGACGTAGCCTTCGGGAAGCAGGTCGGTGACGGGCACCATCCGGAGGCCTTCCTTCGTCCCGACAATGACCTCGAGTGCTGGGAAGTAGTCAAGAAGTACCTGGCGGCAGCGGCCACATGGGGGCACGACCCCACGGTCGCGGTCCCCCACGGCGACAATGATGTCCAGCTCATAGGCGCCCTGGGCGGCAGCGGTCCCGATCAGGACGAGCTCCGCGCAGGGGCCGCCGGTGAAGTGATAGGCGTTCACCGCGGTGATGATCCCGCCGCCTCGGACGCGGGCCGCTGCCGCCATGGTGTGGTTGTCACCCCGGCAGCGTGTGGCCGCGACGTGCGCCGCCGCCCGGATCAGTTCGTGGTCGACGCGGTCGGTCTGTGTTGTCATCTTCTCTGCCACCTTCGCAGGGTCAGGTCGGGGGACGGTGGCCCTGTCGACGACAGAGAGCCGGCGCCGGTCGCCGACGGGGAAGTACCGCCGCAGTCACCGGGATCGGGCGGGTTCAGCGGTTGCCGACCTCTCGCGCGACCTGCTCCAATCGGCTCCGGTACTCCTTCCACCATTCCTCATCGCCTGACGGCACATTCTCCTTGCCCTGCAACCATCCGACGGACCCGTCCATGAGTTCGCGCAGGACATCGGCGTGGCCGGCGTGCCGGTGGGTATCGGCGATCACGCGAACGGCGACGTGGTGCAGGGTCACCTCTCGTTGTTCCTCGGGCCACCACGGAACGTGGCCGATCGTGTCCAGGGCCAGCGTCTCGATCGTGCTGTTGGTGTGCTCCCATGCCTGCCGGTACAGCCCCACGATCTGTTCACGCGACTCGTCCGCGGTGGCCCACATGTCCGCGTTCGACTCGGCGTCCTCCGTGTACCACCATTGCGGAGGCTCCGCGTCGAAATACGGCCGCCCGAACGTGTCGCCGAAGTAGGCCAACTCCACCCCCGTGACGTGCTTGACCAGCCCCAACAAATTGGTGCCGGTCGGCGTGAAAGGGCGGCGGATGTCGTACTCGGAGAGACCCTCCAGCTTCCACAGCAAGGCATCGCGAGCATCCTGCAGGTACCGGAGAAGGTCCGCTTTCGCATTCGATTCGACCATGCCCGGCAGTTTCCCACCCGCCACTGACAGCCGGCCACCGCCGCACACTCCTGCCTTGTCCTCCTGCGCGCCCGTGCCCTGTTCACGGAAGGCTCGGCCGGTCGCACCACTACCTTGGGCGGCGTCTCCCCAGCCCCCGACACAGCCCCGACGCCTTGAGTCAGCCAAAAAGGGCAACGAGCCCGTTCACCCAGATCGCGAGGAATGCGAGGACGGCCACCAGACATCCGGCCGCCGCCAGGAAACCGGCGAAAGCGCTGCCACTGTTGTCTGTCTCCCGGCTGGACGGCACCGTGTCCCAGTCGACGGGGTGCCCCACGTCGTCGGAGCAGGCTGCTCGTATTGCTGCCAATTGCTGTCTGGCAAAGGCAGATTCGGCAAGCGACTCGGAGCCGTGCCAGGCAAGAGCCCGCATGCGCTGCGGAGCGGTGCGGTATCTCGCCTCGAAGGCCGAGGTCTCGGATGCGTCCCGGTCCTTGTCGAGGTACGTCCAGCGGCCCGCTTCGGCAGGCTCTCCGTACATTCGGTACACCTCGGCCAGGCGGCGACGAAGCATCAGGTCGTTCGGAAAGGACGACACCAGCCCGCGCAGGCGCTGGCGCGCGACGGGAACCCGACCGGCGGCGAGGTCCGCATCGACTCGGGAAAGGGTGTCTCTCAGCGGCATAAACGCATGATCGGGTACCGCAGTGACCGCCGTCGACCTGGTTTTGTCGGTGACAGTTTTCGGGCCCCTGGCATCAAGCACGCGCCGAGCAGGCGACCAGCCAGTCAGGCGGTCAGGCGGTCAGTTGAAGGCATCGGTCATGCAGTCCACCCGGCAGTCGGCGGCCTCAAAGCGCCGGCGGAGGGCGGCAGCTGCCTCTTCGCGCTCCACGAAGAGGTGTCCATAGTGCTGACCCGCCACCCTGGTCACGTCCTCGACCGTGACGATGGCCGGTTCACCCTGGGCAGCCCTGCGGCGGGCCTCGGCGATCGCCATGTCCGCGGAACGCAGCAGACTTCTGGAACGGTCCCGGATCGCGGCCGCCTGTGCTCGTTTCGCCGAGAGGGGGCGCAGGACACGCCCCCTCCAGACGAAACCGGCAGCGACAAGTACGAGACCGAACGCTATGAACAGGAGTCCGCCGGGATCGTGAGGCATCTGTCCAGTCTTCACCACTCGCCTGTTGATGGCTGCAGCCGGGAGAACCGGAAGGACTGGAGGGGCTCGTGAGGCGTGCTCGTGCGACCCCCGTTACAGGTTGGTTCCCAGATCTTGTGCGCGGCCGCGGGTGGCGACCGCGTCGATCGTTCGGGCGACGACCGTCAGAGCGGGTCGAGGCGGCGCTTGAGGAGGCAGAACTCGTTGCCCTCCGGATCGGCGAGGACGTGCCAGGACGCGTCCGCGGGCTGACCGATGTCAACGGGTTTGGCTCCGGCGGCCAGGAGGCGCTCGAGCTCGGCGTCCTGGTCGCGGTCGGTGGGGTTGACGTCGATGTGCAGCCGGGCATGCCCGTTCTTGGGCTCGTCGTCGCGGATGAGGAAGATCGTCGGCTGCGCGCCGCCGAACCCTTCGCGCGGACCGATCTCGATACAGCCCTCCGCTTCGCGCTCGAGTTCGACGAAGTCCAGGACCTCGCACCAGAACCGCGCCAGCACCTCAGGGTCGTGGCACTTGAGCACGAGCTCACTGATACGGCATGCCATTGACGAAACCTACTCTCAGCGTGGGGACTGCCAGGGTGGCCACACACATCTCATGGGCACCCTGCAGTGAGAACCGGATCGTGACCGTACCGGGCGAGTCATGCGGGGTCGAGTCGATTTCGCCAACTACACCTGGCAATACGGCAGGACCCGCTCCTTGACGGTGCTCCAGCCACTCCCTACACCGGGAGGTCGCGGCTCGCGCCCGGCGCAGCGAACCGCTGAGCCGCCTTCCTCGATCCTTCTCGATGACAACGGCGGAGGCGGAGAGGAGCGTCGCGGCGGCGAGGCTTCCCCAGAGGGCGGCCGAGCCGCGGGGTGCGAGAGCGGTGATGACCGCCGGGGAGATGGCGAGGCCGAAGCCGGTGGAGAGCTCGAAGCGGGCGAGCACGCGTCCCACGGCATGGGCGGGGGCGAGGCCGGTGACGAGCGCGGTGGCGCTGCCGGCCTAGATGATCTCGCCGATCGTGCAGACCACGGACACCGTGGCGACGGCCGGGGCACCCCAGCCGTGCCCCAGGGAGGTGGCCGCGAGGAAGCCGAGGTAGGACGCGGTGAGGACCAGTCCGGCGAGAGCCAGCGCGGTGCGCCGCGTGAAGCGGAACATCAGGACGGTGACCGGAACCTGAAGGGTGACCACCAGCACCGTGTTGGCCACGAAGACAGCCGCCGACCACGCCGGGGATGCGTGCAGCTGCGTCACCAGGACCAGAGGGACCGCGATTTCGGGGACGTTGAGGCAGAAGACGTGTACAACGTTGGCCGCCAGCAGTGCGCGCATCCGGGGTGCGGGTCCGTCGTCCCTGTCCTTGGCCGGGGCCACAACCGGATCCGCGTGCAGGTGGACCGACCATGCCAGGGTCGCCGCAGTGAGATAGGCGAGCCCGGTGACGGCCGCCAGCGCCCGCAACGCGGTGGTGCCGCCGGCAAGGCAGGCGGTGGCGAGGAGCGCGCCCGCGCCCAGGCCGGCGTTGCGCAGGGCGCGGCCCGCCGCGAGAGCGGCATCGCGTTCCCGGCCGTGGGCGACCGTGGCGACGAGAGCCGCGTGGGCGGCCGGCCAGGCCTGGTTGCCGATGCCGAGGAAGAGCGCGGCCGTCGCGAACAACTGGGCGTGCCCTGTCGGGGTGGCCAGCAGCAGCGCGACGCCCAGGACCCGCACGAGCATCGCCGCTGCCACGACCGTGCGTGCGCCGCGGTCCAGCCATCGGCCCACCGCGGGCATGCACACCAGGCCCACCACGATGCCGATTCGCCCAGGTGCCGCACCAGCTGAATCGATCAGTGAGCCGCGAACCGTCGCCAGAAGTCTGCGCCGGCGCGGGCCACCTCCGCGTCGTACTCGCTCGCGTCGAAGTCGAACTCCAGTGGCCGGGCCCCCGAGTCGGGAACCTGCCAGTCCGACCACTGGACGACGTTTGCGGTGCGCTGCACGACCAAGGAGAGGAAGCCGCAGCACCCTCCGGTGCACTCCGGCTCGCCCAACTGCACGCGGCGCGGCTCGCGTGTCGCCCGTAGCGTGCTGGGGAGATCAAAGGGCAACGCCTGTGCGGCGAACGGTCCGCGGCCCCCAGCGCCGACTGCCTGTTCCACAACGTCCTTGCCGTTGACCCAGAAGCGAAGCTGGGCCGGGAAGCGTGGCCCTGGCGGCAGCACCGCGATCTCCAACCGATCGAACATCACGCCACCCTATGGCCGCCGGCGGCCACGGGTACGCGCTCGGCCTGGCGTGCTCCCGGGGGGGCGACGGGCGATGCCGTGTCGCCTCTGCGGCCGCCGTGACAGGAGGCAGGCCCCCTCCGACTCCTCGATGGCGACTTTCCTGACCGCGAGTTCATGCGAGGCATCGCCGAACACAATCTGCGGGAGGCATTGGCCCCGCTTCCGTAAGGCCCGTTGCTCCCAGCCTCCGTAAAGCCCGGTGCTCCCCCGGAGCCCGCGATCCGGAGGCCGGACATGTCCCGCCGTTGGAGTCTCCTGCCACCTCCGCATTTCTCAACAACCGTACTCACCAAGCGAGTTCGCAGAAGCAGGGTCCGCGCTAGTACTCGCTGCCACTGCCCGGATCTGCGCGTGGATGTACCGATTGCGGACACCCCGTATGGGCATACTGCCTGCATGGGGGAGCAGAGGACCCAGGCGCAGAAGGACGAGGTCACCGTCGAGTCGATGTACGTCGCCATTTCCGCCGTGATCCTCGCTGGGGCCGCCTTTCTGGTGGTGGCGAGCCCCGCGTTGCTGTTTGACATGGTCCACGGCGATGCACGACGCGCCGTAGTGATAGGCGCCAAAGGTGCCGGAGCAGCAACGTTCCTGGCCAGGCTGATCACGGGCTTGTGGCGCTGTTGACTTCCGCTCCCTGCGCTCATGCTCCGAATGCCCCTCATGTCCTTCATGCCCTTCATGCCTCGCATTCCCGCACGCGGACGCGGCCTGCCGGCGATCCTTCCGGCTCCTGGAGTCGGTGACCGGCGCAGAGCTCCTCCAGCGGAGGCGAGGGTGCCGCTCCGCGCCGCGTGCGTCGAGTCCGTACCCTGGCGGCATGCGCATGCGCCCCACTCTGCACTGGACTCCCACCGAGGACCTGCCGCCGGGCACCACGGATCTGGAGCCGGTCGCCGACGCGCTGAGCACCGGCGGGGTGCTGGTCCTCAGCGGGGCGGGCATCTCCACGGAGTCGGGCATCCCCGACTACCGGGGCGAGGGCGGAAGCCTGAGCCGGCACACCCCGATGACCTACCAGGACTTCACCGCAAGCGCGGGGGCCCGGCGACGGTACTGGGCTCGCAGCCACCTCGGCTGGCGAACTTTCGGCCGCGCCCGCCCCAACGACGGGCATCGGGCGGTGGCCGCGTTCGGGCGGCACGGCCTGCTCTCGGGGGTGATCACCCAGAACGTCGACGGTCTGCACCAGGCCGTCGGCAGCGAGGGCGTCGTGGAACTCCATGGAGGCCTGGACCGGGTCGTCTGCCTTTCCTGCGGCGCCTCCACCCCGCGCCGCGAACTCGCCGCGCGGCTGGAGGAGGCCAATCCGGGCTTCGACCCGGTGACCGCCGCCATCAACCCGGACGGTGACGCCGACCTCACCGATGAACAGGTCGGGGACTTCCGCGTGGTGCCCTGCACCGCATGCGGCGGCATCCTCAAACCGGACGTCGTGTTCTTCGGCGAAACCGTTCCGCCCTCGCGGGTCGAGCACTGCCGCGGGCTGGTCCGGGAGGCGACCTCGCTGCTGGTACTGGGGTCCTCGCTGACGGTGATGTCCGGGCTCCGGTTCGTCCGCCAGGCCGCCCAGGCCGGGAAGCCGGTGCTGATCGTCAACCGGGACCCGACCCGGGGCGACCAGCACGCCGTCACCCGGGTCGCGCTCCCCCTGGGCAGGGCCCTCACCACCGTGGCCGACCGGCTGGACATCCCTCTCGACGATGCGGCGGCCTGAGGGCGTCGGACGCCATGGGGCGGCCCCCGCTACGCTCCCGCTGTCATGGGCACCGATGGTCAGGCGCAGCCTGCCCTTCCGGTCGTCTTCGGCCCAGATCGTCGGGGAGCGCAGACGAAGGCAGATGAAGGACGACGGGAGCGCGGATCCTGATCTTCTCCAGCAGGGGGTGAGCTGCGGGCCGGCGGCGGCCTGGCCCCCGGGCAGGACGAACAGCGGCGGGCGGTCGCGGGAGGGCCCCGGCCGCTGGGTGCGGTCGGGGCCCTTCGGGTCGGAGGGAGGATCAGTGGGAGTGGCCTGCGGCCTGCTCCTGCAGCAGTCCGGCGATACGGGCCAGGTCGTCGCCGATGTCGATGACGCCCTGGATGTCCGGGGTGGACGCCCCGTTCACCGCGAGGTAGAAGGTGTGCAGGCGTCCGTGGCCGGCGTCGAGGTAGCCGCCGATGGTTTCCGCGCCGACCGCCAGCCGTTCGTTGAGGGCGTCGAGGCCGGCGACCGTACCGGTCTTCGCCCACACCTTGCCCTTGCCGGGGCAGGTGGGTTCGCCGTCGCAGACGAAGGCCAGCAGGCCGTCGACGCCGAGGATCGGCTGGGCCTCGCGGAATCGGTCCGCGCCCGGAGTTCCCTGCCAGTAGTGCAGCAGTTCGTTCTCCGCCCGCGGGGTCACCCGGTCGACGGGATCGCCGCCGCGGCCGTCGAGGAGCTGCACCTGCGTCGGGTCGACCCCGGCCTTGCGCAGGAAGCGGTTCAGGACGGGGAAGCCGTCGATGCACTGGTGGCTGCCCGCGGTGACGGCCATCAGGCAGATCGCGAGGTTCGCGCCGAGGTTGTGGCTGACCTTGAAGATGAGCTTGGCGTACTGGGCGTAGACCGGCGAGACGTACGCGGCGACGCGCTGCGTACCCGCGTACGACCGCGGTACGAGGTCGGCCGGATTGGAACCGGTCGGTCGAGCGGTCACCCTGACGCCTGCCCGGGCGAGCGCCTCGATCAGCGCGGTGCGCCCGAAGGCCGCCGGGTCCTGGACGTTCGAGATGCGCAGCGCCGGCTGCGCGTCGGCGGCGATCGTGCCCGACAGCTTGATCCGGGTTCCGTCGGGGGAGGCGGACACCTGGATGTCCGTGGTCCCGCCCGCCGCGACCGTCCGCACGGTCGAGGTCACCCGGTAGGGCGCGACCTGGGGACGCCAGCTGAGCCGCGCGGGCCGGCCGGGGGCGGTCGGGGTGGACAGCAGGTCGATGACGTTGTCGTTGATGATCAACGGGGTCGGCGTCGGATCGAGTGCCGCGTAGGAGGTGAACAGCCGGGTGTCGACGGCCAGGTTCCCGCGCACTTCGGTGATGCCGGAGCGGCGTACCTGACGGGCGATGTGGTTGAGCCCGGCGAGCGGGTTCTCCGGGGTGAGGGTCGCCCCGGGGACGTTGTTGGCGTAGGTGTGGTCGATCGTGGTGTACGACACCGAACCGTCGGGTGCGGTCCGGCCGCCCATGGTCAGATCGCCCTTCCCGACGAGCACGAGATTGCCGTTCAGCACCGGGCCGTCGCGGCGGCCGACCGCCTGGACGGGGGTGGTGAACCGGTGGTCACCGCCCAGGGCGTTCCAGGCACCGGAGACGCTGACCAGTTTGGCCGTCGACCCGGGGATGAAGAACTGGTCCGGATGCTGCGAGTGGATGACCCGGCCGGTCCTGTTGTCCATCTCCAGCAGCCCCCACTGGGCGTGCTTGTAGGCCGGCTTGTTCATGATGGCGGTGATGTCGGGGCTGAGGCCGCCGCCGTGCGGGCCCGTCGGGCCCGCGACGCCCATGGTCAAGGCGCCGGTGACCACGGCCGCGACGGCGCCGACCCACCCGCGCCGAAACCGGCGGCCCGGCCCGGTCGGCCCGGCCTGCTGATTCTGCTGTTTTTTGTGGAACACGGCCGCACACATACCGCACCGGCTTCCCGACCCACCCCCCGTTCACCCGCCCGTTCACTCGCCCGGCCGCCTCCCCGCCCGCGTCCGGCCCAGGCCCTCTGTGAGGTCGCGATCAATTGCCCGGATCCGGGAGGTCGTCGATCCGGATCGTGGAGGCGCGAAGTGGAGTCCGGCGACGTGGCTTTCGGGGGCCTTGTCGTAGCGGGTGACGATGTCGGGCCGCGGAGCGAGCGGGGGACGGCGAGGTCATCGACACGGAGATCGCCGACGCGCTCGTCGGTGATCCGACCACCCTCGTGGGCAGCGCACGGTGCCGAGCTAAGGCCCGCCCCACAACCGCACCATGAGGACTCCGGCCAGAGGTGACCTACGCTCGTCCCATGACAGAACCGCCCCTCATCGAGAGCGAGATCGCAGAGGCCGAACGGGAGCTCGGTGTGTCCTTTCCCGAGTCCTACCGCGCCTATCTGAGTGGGGTGAGCGCGGGTGGGGCGCTGTCCCGGCTGGAGCGATCCGGGCGCGGTTGGTGGTGGGCGGGGAACCGTGAGGACCGGCGGGCGCTGCTGGCCCTTCCCTTTCCCCATCCCGACTCCTACGTCGAGGCCGACGACGAGCTGACGGCACGCGAGCCGCAGGCCGAGGCGTTCGAGAACGAGGCCGCGCATCTGGCCGCCTGGCACGCCTGGGACGACGAGGCAGGCAGGTTCGAGGACTTGAAGACGGCTGGTGCCGTCGTCGTGCAGGAGCACGGGTGCGGTTTCTCCACGCTGCTGGCGCTGACCGGCCCCCTGGCCGGGACGATGTGGTGGGACGGACGGGCCACCTGTGACCTGATCGTCCCGCTGTCCCTGGACCACGTCGGTGGCGCCCCACCGGTGCGGTTCAGCGAGTGGCTCGAACACGGTTCGTGGGCCCTGCTGCCGCCGGGCTGGGGGCCGTCCAGTCCACCGGCCCCAGTCATTCCCCTCAGCGCGGATCCATTCCCTCGAGATCGTTTCAGGGGCCTGGCTCGACGGCTGAGAATCCGCCGCCCCCGGTAGGCGCGCCCGCGGTGTACTCCACGTCGGCGAGCATGCGGGCTCTGGTACGACAGCACTTCGTCGCCCCTCCAGCGAACCCGATCCACGAGTCCGGCCCCCTCCCCGCGCATGGTCACGAGGCCAGGGACTGCCACCGGTCTTCCTGCGCGGGGGTGACCCCGCTGAGCCACACCAGCGCTTCACCGATCAGGCCGGGCTTGTCCCGGGTGGCCAGGGCCGGGGCTTCGAGCATGTCGGCAGCCTCTTCGAGATAGGTGACGAGCGTGTCGAGTTCTTCGCCCGGGGGTTCGCCGTAGCGGGACCAGCTGCCCAGGTAGCCGGTCGTGGCGTCCAGGTACAAACCCGAGGTGCGGTCAGAAGCGCCGTAGGAGACAACCGGAATCCAGGTGGGCTTCCACACGGTGATGCGGTCGCCGTCAGGGCGGCCGGCGTTCAAGGTGTCTTCGTGGGCCTGCGAGTCCATCATCTGCCGGTGGAAGGCGGCCACGGCGTCCAGGGGCATCAAGGTCCGATTGCCCGGGAGACATCCCCAGCCCTTGGCCCCGTCGTCGCCCGCGGTCAACAGCCAGAGAGCGCACAGCTCGACGGGTATCCGAATGCCGAGGTCGCCTTCCAGGGCGGCTATGGTGCCGGGGCCGGCGCCGGCGCGGAGTGCAGCGTAGGAATCGGGGGCGTTGTGCTGGAGCCAGCGGGTGATGCGGTGCCAGGCGTCCACTGTCTCCCGTACGGTGATCGCCGCGGTGGCGGGGTCGGCAGGCCGCTCCTGGTCGCGTCCCTGCTCCGGGTCATGGGCCTCGACATCGGCATCGGCATCGGCATCGGTGGACGGCTCGGTCGAGCGGACCGGCCTCAGGAAGCGAATCTCGATCCGGTCCGGCTCACGGATGTAGCCGACGGACAGGTGGGGGCAGTCCTCGAACAAGTCGCCGTCGACCGTCACGTCAAGGATGCCGGGCAAGCCCGAAGGCCGGCCCATGTCAGGGTCGTCGGCCAGCCGACCGGCCAGGACCTTCAGCGCGTAGGGAACACCGGCCCCGAGCTGGGAGGCGGTGTCGCTGACGTCCGGCGGGATCTCGACGTTCACGCCTGATGCTCCTCGCTCAGTGGATGCGGGACAAGCGCCTCACACTGTAGGCCGTCCGCGTTCGCACCAAGCGGGGGCGCAGCAAGCCGCGTCCGCCGGCAAGGAGGGCGGTGTGACGCAGCCGCGGCGGGTGACAAACACGCGTGGCACGGCGGGAGTTGGGGAGCGAGCGACTGCGTACGGGACTTGGGCCCCGGCCGACGACGTGCGTCGGCCGGGGCCGAGGTACTCCTGGTCAGGGTCGGGTGGTCGCGCCCAGAGCCGTTCCGAAGCGCGCCTTTGCTGCGGGGTGGTCCAGACTCTCGGGGGTGAAGAGGATGGACCCCGTTCCGGTGGGCCCGTCGGCCGAGCCGGGGATGACGCTGACCGCACCGGTGCCGAGGTACTTGCCCGGGGCGCCGACGGTGAGGTCGGCGGTTCCGTCCGCGTCGTAGTCGCCCGCCGCCACGGCCGCGCCGAAGAGGTCGTTGCCCTCGCTCGCGCCGGTCACGCCGGGCGTGGCCAGGGTGATCGTGCGCGCGTGCGCCGCGTCGAGGCCGGCCCCCGTGCCCGGTACGACCGTCACCGCGCCCGCGTTGTTGAAGCCGTCCGGGTCGACGGCGCTGGTGTCGGAGGTGACCAGGTCGGCGTGGCCGTCGCCGTCGAGGTCGGCGAGGGTGGCGGCTCGGCCGGGCTGCGCCGGGCCGCCGTAGGGCACGCCCGCGCCGAGGCCCGAGGCGGTGCCCGGGAACATCCGGAGCAGGAAGTCGTCCGGGCCGTCCGAGAAGCCGGTGTCCACGACGATGTCGCCCTTGCCGTCGCCGGTGACATCACCGGCGACGATGCTGTATCCGGCGAAGGGCAGACCTGTCTTGCCCAGCGACCTGCCGGTGAGGCCCTGCGCCGAGCCGGCGAGAACGCCGAGAGTGCCCTCGTCCGCCGGGTCGTCGAAGTAGGCGACAGTGGCGAGGTCGGTGTACCCGTCGCCGTTCACGTCGGCGGCCGCGATCTGTCCGGTGCCGGCGCCGCCGCCGGGCGGGGTGTAGGACTTCATGGCGGGCTTCGCCGTGTCGCGGAGCTTGGCAGCGCCCTTCACCACCTGCACCTTCGTGCCGGCCGCGACCGCGATGTCGTCGCGGCCGTCGTGGTCGAAGTCGCCGACGGCCAGCCTGTTGCCGAAGGCCTGACGGGCCGTCGGCGTGGGTGCGTGGAACGCGATCGCGTCGCCGCTCACTCCGCCCTTCGCACCGAAGACCACCGTCACCGAGCCGGCGCCCTTGACGGAACCGATCGCCTCGCCGCCCGAGCCGATGACGAGGTCCGCGTACCCGTCGCCGTCCACGTCCCCGACGGCCACGGCGGACCCGAACCGGTCGCCCGTCTCGGGGGTGCCGGGAATGCCCGCCGTGCGCTGGGTTATGCCCTTGTGGCGAGTGGTGCGGACGCCCTGCGCGGTGCCGTACACCACCGAGACATAGCCGGCCTTCGAGAACCCGGCGATCGTCCCCTCCGGCGAGCCGACCGCGAGGTCCCCGAAACCGTCACCGTCGAGGTCACCGGCGCGGGCGGCTGCCGACCCGCTGCCGGGCGCCGCCTGCGCGGGCATCAGGCCCAAGCCCCCGCCCGTTACCGCCAGCGCCGTCGCACATGCCGCGAGGATCCGTCGCCGTCCCATACCGTTCACACTCCTGTGTCGTCCTCATGCGGTTACGCCGATACGCGTACGGTCCGGGCGGTATACGCCGTACCGTCACCACAGCAGACCCGTGGGGCACATGAACGGTTGCCCTCGAAGCATTGAGAAGGCGTGAATGCCGGGCTGTGGGCAGACTCCGACCGGCCCCCGCGCATTCGCCTGGCCGGATGATCCACCGGGCCGGCTCCGACCGATGAGGCACAGGCGCGGCACAGTGGAGACATGGACGCAGACAGCGGGAACGATCTGGCGCGGGCGCTCGGTGTGGCGACCCGGCTGCCGGCTCAGGATCTGGAGCGGGCTCGGCGCTTCTACTCCGAGAAGCTCGGTCTCGATCCCGTCGACGAGCGGCCCGGCGGGCTGCTGTACCGGTGCGCGGACTCCGAGTTCGTGGTGTTCGCGTCGACGGGATCCTCACCCGGAAGCTTCACTCAGATGGCGTTGCGGGTCGACGACATCGAGGCGGTGGTGGCGGAACTGAAGCGGCGCGGCGTGGTGTTCGAGGAGGTCGACCTGCCTGGGTTGCGGACCCGGGACGGCATCGCCGAGATTCAGGGGAACTATCCGAGCACGGGTGCCCGCGGCGAACGCGGCGCCTGGTTCCACGACAGCGAGGGAAACCTGCTGGGCATCGGCGAACCGATCGTCTGAGCGGTCAGAGAGTGAGCAGTCGGACGAGCACCACTCCCAGCGTGCCCACGGTGAACAGCGACCCCAGCACGGTGAACAGGAGGTCGATCGTCGTTGCGTCCCAGCCCTGGATCGCGAACCGGCGGGGGTCTTCTGGATCGTATTTCACCGTGACCATGGCTCCCACGCCGAAGCCCGCTCGGACGGAACCGCGGCCGAGCCTCGACGCGTACTCGCACGCGCGGCCGTCCCGGGTGGTCCAGGCCGCGACCGGGTGCTGATACCTGGCCCCTTCGTCACCCCGGCTGACATCGTGTCGGACGATCCGGCCCTGTGCGATGACGCCTGTGCGACGCAGCACGCTGGCACGGTGGAGTCCGTACACGCCGAGGCCGAGGAAGAGCACGCCGATCGTCAGCGGGATGAGCGAGAAGAGCCATTCACGTTCCATGTCTTCTGCGACGCGCGGGACAGGGGTGCTGGTTGCGAGTGCACGGCCGTGGCAGCCCTTCTGCCCCTCCGGCGACGCGACGGGTCGAGGAGTACGCGGCTGTCCTCGTCGTCGTTGCATCGGGCACGACGTCCGGCGCGGCAGCGCTGCCTTCCGGCTGCCTTGGCATGTGCCGGACCAGTGGTGCCACCAATGCACCTCCGCGGTTGACGAGCGGGGTGGCCCCGGCGACCGTGGGGAGGTGGAGCCCCGCGGCGGCGGGCTGATCACCTGCGTCGGCGGCGGCTGTCCGTGGTGGGGTCGCGGGCGTGCGGGGCACCGCGCGCCTGACGCGCGGCACCCTCGCGACCACCCGACACGACCTCCCGCACGAGCGCAAGGGACCAGAGCAGATGACTGAGGCCCGACCCGTCCGCCCCGGAGCAGACCAGCAGGACCGGCACTCCACCGCCGACCCGACGGCGTACCCGCCACATGTCCCGGACGGCCGGCTCAGGGCCCTTCCCGCCCCGGTCCAGGACCTCCGGCGGATCGGTATCTCCCCGGACCACTGGTATCCGGTGGCGACATCCCGGAAAGTACGGCGCGGTCGGACGTTCGCGACCGCCTTCGCCGGCGAGCGGATCGCCCTGTACCGGGGACGCAGCGGCACGGTCCACGCGTTGGAGGACCGCTGCGCCCACCGCCAGGTACCCCTGAGCATGGGTGTGGTGGAGGGCGAGATCCTGCGATGCTGCTATCACGCCTGGGCCTACCGGGGTGACGGCCGCATCTCGCAGATCCCCTACCTGCCCAAGGGCTGTGAGCGGCCGCCGCGCGGTGTCCGCTCCTACCCGGTCCGAGAAGCCTACGGCCTGGTTTTCGTGTTTCCCGGAGACCCGGCCCTGGCCCCGGCGGCGCCGTTCCCGATGCTCCCCGAGTACCGTTCGGCCGCCCACCGGACCATGACGTTCTCCCGTACCGTGCGGTGCCACTACTCGTTCATGCACGAGAACCTCCTCGACATGAATCACCAGTTCCTGCACCGGAGCGTGCTCGGCAGGATCAAGCCCGAGTTGCTGGGGTACGAGACCGGGCCACGGCACGTCCAGGCCCGGTACCTCTTCGTCCCTGCCGGAGGGCGCAAGGACCGGGGTGCGGGCCTGCTCTCCGCGGAGGGGATCGGCGGCCAGGACACACCCGACGTCATCACCATCCGCACCGAGTACCCCTACCAGACGCTGCGGGGCGTCCCGGAGGGCACGGACCTTCCGGCGTTCTCGCTCTGGGCCGCGTATGTGCCGGAGGACGCGGAGCAGCGTGTCAACCACGCGTACGGCCTGCTGACGATCGCCAAGCCGTCGGTTCCGGGGGCGCTCCATCTCGCCTGGCCGCTCATCCGCCGCTTCACCGAGCGTGTCTTCGCCCAGGACCGGACCGCGGTCGAGGCCGAACAGCGTGCCTGGGACGAGCAGGGCGAAGATCACAACCACGAGGTCTTCCCGCTCATCCTCGACCTCCGCGACGTACTGCGCAGCAACGGAGTGCCGCTGAGTCCGGACCAGGCCTCGGGCTGCGGGCCGTGCGGGCTGGCCACGCCGGCGCACCACGCCGAGGTCACGGGCCATGCCGGACCTGTGGAGTCCGCCGGCTCGGTGGCGGAAGGCGCCGCCGGGTCCGAGTAGTGCCACCGGTGCGTCGAAGGGCAGCGGTACCGCCTCCGGATCAGAGGCGGGCCCAGTGCTTCAGCAGATCCTGAGGTCGACGCACGGTCGAAGGGTCAGTCCGCCGTGTGGACGTGCGCCTGTTGTTCGATGACGGGCGACGCCTTGGTGATCACCTCGGAGCGTCGGTGGCCCCGTTCCACGAAACCGCCCGTGAAGGCGAGCCCGAGACCGGCCACGGCGAGAGCCGCGCCGACCAGGTTGGGGGCGGCCCAGCCCCAGCCCGCCGAGATGACCAGGCCGCCGAGCCAGGCACCACCCGCGTTGGCCAGGTTGAAGGCGGAGTGGTTGGAGGCCGCCGCCATAGTCGGGGCGTTCTTCGCCTTGGCCATCAGGAGCATTTGGATCGGCGTGGTGATGAGGGAACCCATAGCACCGATGAACGTGATGGTCACCAGGGCGGGCACAGTGCTGTGGACCGTGAAGTAGAACGTCACCAGCGCCGCGGCGAGGAGAACGAGCCCCCAGTACATCGTCGGGCGCAGCGCGCGGTCCGTGAGCGGTCCGGCGATGAGGGTGCCGAGCGTCATGCCGACGCCGTAGAGCGCGAGGACCCAGGTGGTCGAGGTGCCGGAGACACCGGTCACGTGCGTGAGCATGGGCACGAGGTAGCTGTAGACGGCGAAGAATCCGCCGAATCCTATGACGGCCGTGGCCAGGCCGATGGCGACCTGCCTGTTGCCCATGGCCCGCAGTTCGTGCCGGATGCCTGACTGCTGCCCGCGTGGCTGGTGCGGGACGAAGGCGGCCAGGGCGGCAAGAGCGACCAGGCCGATGACGGCGACCGCCCCATAGGCGGACCGCCAGCCCAGCTGCTGCCCGAGGGCCGTGCAGGCCGGCACCCCGACGATGTTGGCGATGGTGAGACCGAGGAACATCTTCGAGACGGCGCGTGCCGCGCGCTCCGGAGCGACCAGTCGCGAGGCGACGACGGCGCCCACGCCGAACAGCGCACCGTGCGGCAGACCTGCCAGGAAGCGCGCGGCGAAGAGCGTGCCGAAGTCGGGAGCGAACGCGGACGCGATGTTGCCGATCACGAACAGCCCGGTCAGGAGCAGCAGCAGCCGCTTGTGCGGGATGCGCGCGCCGATGCCGGTCAGCACCGGCGCGCCGACGACGACACCGAGCGCGTAGGCCGACACGACGTTGCCGGCCTGCGGCACGGACACACCGATCCCGTCAGCGATCTGGGGCAGCAGCCCCATGGTGGCGAACTCGGTCGTGCCGATACCGAACGCGACGACCGCCAGGGCCAGCAGAGCCAAGGGCATGGTGCGGGAGAACCTTTCGAAGACAGCGGGCCAGGGACGAGGGAGCGGGCAGGATCGAGATCATTGGCAGTTCTCGTGTCCCGTCGTGCCGAGCGCCGTTGCCCGGAGCACCCTGGAACAGGGTGAGCCCATGAGGGGTGCAGCAATACCGAAGGGCCATCCATTCCAAGATCGACCTGCGGTTCGCCGCATCGGGCGGGGCCCTGTCCCCCAGGCTGTGGCAGTCTGCCCCGGCCGGTGAGAAGGATAGCCTCTGCGGCTTCTGCGCCGTCCTCGGCAGCTGCGGGCCCATGGCCTCGAGCGTTGCGACCTGTCGCGCCTGACGCCGACAGTGAAGGGCCCCGCAGCTCGCCTGCGGGGCCCTTCACTCGAACCGAACCGGAACCGTCGGACGAGTCCGTCACGCGATCCCTCAGACGGGTCCGTCAGGCGGTCTTCTCGAGCTTGGTGACCTGCGCCTCCATGACAGCGGCCGGCACCTCGGGCGCCTTGCCGCCCAGGGCGTTCATCGCGTAGAAGACGGCCAGGGTCGACCCGCTGCGCACGACGGTGTACGTCACCGGGATCTTGTCTCCGTCGATGTCACTGGTCATCGTGTACGACACCGCCTCGTCACCGAGGGCAGGAGCCTTGAGCGGCTTGACGCCGGTGTACTGGTAGCCGGTGTGCTCGTAGGAGCCGCACTTCTCACTCTGGGTGCGCAGGTCACCGACGACCTTCTTGGCGTCCGCTTCCTTGTGCGCGAGCAGGCCCAGCCGCAGCACCGTGGCGTCGGTCGCGGTCAGGCTGGTCAGCGTCCGGGACACACGGGACGTGGCGTCGGGCTCGGTGCCGAGCAGGAACATGTCGGCGACGGCCTGGCAGGTGGCGGGCTTCGCGGGCACGCTGACTTCCGGGATCTCGTCGTCGGGTGTGTTGCCGACGCGGTAGCCCTTCACGTCCGCCTTGGTGATCGCGGACTTCGTCAACTGCGCCTCGGTGAGCGGCTTCAGAGCATCCTGGGCGGCGGGCGACGCCGTTTTGGCCGCAGGCTTCTTCGATCCGCTGCCCTTGTCGTCGGTGTCCTGTCCCCCGCATGCGGCCGTCGCGGCGAGCGCAGCCGTCACGCCGATGCCTACCAGGACGCGCCCCAGAGCTGACTTCACGTTCGTTCCCATCTCATGTGTCCAAGGACGCGTCCATGATCCGATCGCGCCGAGCCGACATCAAAGCCGACAACCAGCAGGCTTTGCCAGCCCATTGGGTTTGCTTGACGTAACGATCAGAGATCGACGATTTGGTTGTACGGCGAGGGCGTGGCGCTCGACACGGTCAGGTGTCTCAACGCGGCACGGTGGAACGGTGAGGTCGCCGCGCCGACGCTGAACTGCACTACAGGCCACAGGTCTTGCGGTTGGCGCCCCATCGCCGACGGAAGGGCGACCAGTCGGGCTGCGTGCCGACCGGTGGCAAGGCGTCGAAAATTCACTTGCAGTGGCCACGTAGGGTGCCGTCATGCCGACTTCGCTGCACCTGCAAGAGATCACGCCCGACAACTTCGAGACCGCCATCAACCTGAGAGTCCGCCCGGACCAGGAACACGCGGTGGCACCGGTCCTGAAGTCTCTCGCCGAGGCGTACGTCCACCCTGCGGTCGCATGGCCCCGGCTCATCTGCGATGACGACGAGGTCGTCGGGTTCCTCATGGCCTTCCTCGGTATCGACTGGACCGGCGACGGTACCGACCTGCGCTCCGGGCTCTGGCGTCTCAACATCGCGGCCGGAAAGCAGGGGCGCGGCTACGGACGCTTCGCGGTCGAGTCCGTAGCCGCCGAGATCCGGCGCCGAGGCGGCACCCGTCTGACGACCACCTGGCATCCTGGCCCGGATGGCCCGTCAGGCTTCTATCTGGCGCTCGGATTCCAACCGACCGGAGAGATCAGTGGAGACCAGACGGTGGGGACGCTGGAGCTGAACTGACGCCTGGCTGCTGGATGAGGGATCGTATCGTTCCTGTGCCGTCAGGCTCGCTTGGTCACCAGGAGCTCGTTCGAGCTCTTGGGCAGACTCTCGGCCGGGGCATGCGCCGTCGGTACGGCGCGCTCCAGTGTGCGACTGAGCTGCCAGACGACGGTGATCGACAGCGCAGCGGCGCAGACGAACAGACCGTCGCTGACCATCAGCTGCCGCAGGGCATGTCGAGCCTGGCTCGCGGTGGCAGCTTTCTTCAGCTCCTCGGGGGCATCGTTGTAGGCATTCGCCGCCACGAGGACGGCCAGCCACCATGCCGTGAGCAGGGGATGTCCGCGACGACGCCGCGCTTCCGGCCTACCGGCAGCCCACAGGTCGTTGATGAACATCTTGGGTATGAAGAGCTGCGCCACCGGTATCACCCAGCCGAATGCCAGCCACGCCCTGCGCCGACGCTGCCCCTCTCGCCAGAGCACATCGGCGAGGTCGCGCATGTTCGCGAGCCAGATGCTGAACTGGAGCAGGGCCATGAGGAGCAGCCCCGTCCGCCACCCCATCAGGTTCCGGAAGTACGTGTCGACCTCGACGAACGGGTTGTCGACGTACGGCTCCGGCGCCCCCGGTCCCGCCAGCAGCCGGTACTTGTGCCACGCTGCCAGCCCGGCCGCGACAGTCACCAGCGCGAACGCCGCAAGCGTCCCGCAGGCCATCCGGGCCTGCCAGCTCGGCGGCCTCACGGCTCTGGCCACTTCACACCCCCTGGAAGCCGCCCGTTCGGACTTTCCGCAGGTCGGCAGCGGATCTTAACTCCCGGTGAGCCGGCGCCCACAACTCCGGCTCGTGAGCCTTTCGGCACCGAGTTCCGCGACCAGATATGCCCATATATCGACGGGTACGCGGGGTAGGCGGTCGGGGCGCCGCCACGTCGGCACATCGGAACGGTCCTTCGACGCCGGAACTCCCACGGGTCAGCGTCAGGTCAGGTCAGGTCAGGTCGATCCTCAGGGGGCCGTTCGCCCTCCGTAGGCTCCTCGTACGCCACCGGCCTCGCCGACCAGGACGGTTCTCAACTCATCGTGAACCGTGCGCCGAGAGGCAGGTGGTCGCTGCCGGTGGCCGGCAGCGTATGCATGTGGCTGATGGTTGCCGAGCGGGCCATGACCTGGTCGATCCGTCCCAGCGGGAAGGCGGCCGGGAAGGTGAAGGCGAAGCCCCCCTCCGCCACGTCCAGTTGTGAGGTGAGGGGGGTGAGCCCACGGTCGTCCACCGTTCCGTTCAGGTCTCCGAGCAGGATCACGGACTTCAGCTTCTCGGCGGCGATGGCCTTTGCCAGCAGACGGGCACTCTCGTCTCGCCACGAAGACGCCAAGCCGCTCGCGCGGAGGCGGACCGAGGGAAGGTGTGCAACGTACGCCGCGAACGCACCCTGTGGTGTGTGGACCTCCGCTCGCAGCCCGCGACTCCACTCCGCGACGATTCCACTGGGTTTGATGTCCACCGACCGGACACCGGTGAGCGGATACCTCGACCAGAGCCCGACGGTGCCCCGAATCGCGCGATAAGGGTAGTGCGGGGCGAAGGCTTTCTCGTAGAGCGGCACTGCGTCGGGCACCAGTTCCTGCAGCGCGATGAGGTCGGGCTCGCCATCGGCGAGGGTGCGAGCCGTGCCGGCCGGATCGGCGTTCTCATCACTGACGTTGTGCTGCACCACGAGCAGATCGTGGGTGTCGTGCGTGTCCGCCTCCGCCAGGGGCATGAGCAACCCGCCGAAGAGGTACGCCCAGGCCGTCACCGGTAACACCAGGGCCACCAGAGCGATGGTCGAACGGCGCAGCAGGGCCAAGCCGAACAGGGGGACGACCACCAGGCCGAGCCAGGGCAGGAACGATTCCAGCAGGCTTCCCAGGTGTCCCACAGAGTTGGGCACCGCCCGGTGGAACATCAGCAGTCCGGCCGTCAGCACCGCGAGCGAGGCAAGGACCCGCCCTCTTTCCCCAGTCGAGCGGCTCAGGGTGTCCGCCTTCATCCCCGGCTCCGGTGGCCCGGCGCGACGCCGTACCCACCAGGGCCCCGCTGTCTCCACCGTCGACGTCACACCTCTGCCCGACTTCTCCACCATGACTATCCGTCCTCGTGAGTTTGCTTCCCAGGACGAGCTGCCGGGTGAATCGGTTCTTGATCGGCATCGGCAAGGCGCGGGAGCCGCACGATTTCCTGGCGGTTGAAAATCTCTGGTGGATGCGCCTCCCCGCCGCCACGCTGGACGGCAAGCGCGGTTCGAGGAGGTTGTCATGGGTGGGCCCGCGGCAGGACTGTGGCTGGCAGAGGAGCGCAGCGCGCTCGACGCTCTGCCGTGGCTGGAGCCCTTCTGTGAGGTGCGGGTCGAGAAGGACGAATCGCTTGAGTTCCATGTCCGTCGGCCCTCGGCGTTCGGCCTTGGCGGTCTCGCACAGCCGTCACCCGGAGCATTCCATCTTGGGGCGGAATCCCTGGAGGACTATGAGGAACGGGGGTTCCCGGGGCTCGACCGCCCGCCCGCGGCCGAACTGGCCCTGCTCGCCCACTCCTCCGGGCGGGACAACCACATGCTGCTCGGACACCTTGCACTGCTCCTCGCCGAACGCTTCGACGCCCTGATCGACTTCGGCGGCCTACTCGGCTACCGCTCTTCCCTCCACGAGGTGTCGGACGAGGAGGAGGCGGTGCGCCTTGCCGAAGCCCGGAATCTGGTGTCGTCTCTTCCGGGTCAGGTCTGGGAGATGCCCTACGCCACTGTCGGCGGTGGCTGCTGGTACAGCCACATCGGCGACCGCGCATTCCTGAGTGCTTGGCTGAAGCACCCGGACTTTCGCATGATCAAGTAGGAATGAACGGAAGGACCCGTGACGCTGCTCACGGCCCTGGACGAGGTGCCGTGACCAGCATTCCGCGACACGCCCAAGTGGCAACTCACCCGCCTGAGTCACTGCACGACAGACACCGAATCGCGCTCGCCCGCGTCGCGTGTCGACCCGCCATCGCGGCCACGAAGTCGACGCTGTTGGATGGCTGGGTGGTGAGGCGAACGCGGGAGAAGCAGAGGCAGCCTTTCTTCGGCATGCCGACGGGAATCGCTTTGCTGGCCACGCCGGACGGCTGGCGCCACAGTGTCCTCAGCGTTGACGGCGGAATGCTCTGCGGACGTCTCACCGACGTGCCGGTCGACGCCGACCCGAACCAGGCACAGGCTGCCGCGGCCGCCATGGTGGTGGGACTCGCACGCGACTTCCACGAAGCCTGCGTCGAAGTGACGTGGGATCCACCTCAAGAACCCTGGTCCTGGACCGGTCGGGTCACCCCCGTTACCGGAGACGAGATCGTCCTCCCTGGCAGCGGAAGCTCATCGGCGTGCTGACGATCCGGCTTGCGTAAGTGGTGCCATGACGAACGGAGCAGAGACGAAGCTCTTCGGGAACCGCTGGGGCGACGCGTCGGACCCCTCTCCTGGTGGGCGCGGGTCATACAGAGACACGTGCTCATGCTTCGACCAGGCCCGGCGGCGTCCACGGGCTCGCGTCGGATTCCACAGCGAACGGCAAGACACTTCCGCGCCAGGGTGGCGGCGCCTTCTGGAGCTCATCGACGAGGCCGCGGGAGACGGGCGGGAAGAGTTCCGTCCGTTGGCTGCGCTCAGCCCTGAGGAGCGGCGCCGGGTCGTCACCCTGCCCGCGAGCATCGCCAAGCTGACAGCGGTCAAGCGCCTCGTGCTCTACGGGAGCAACCTGGTCCGTCTCCCGCCCGAGATCGGCGCCATGGAGGGCCTGGAGGAGTTCACTCCCTACACCTCCTATCGACTGCACTGGTTCCCGTACGAGATCACGCGCTGCGCGCGTCTCACCCGCAGCACGGTGAGCACCCGTGCGTTGTTCGGCAACCACAGATTCCGCCCGCCGTTCCCCCGACTCCAACCCTCGAGGGAAGATGCACCAGGTCTCCCCGTCACCGACCTGGATCCCGGCCTCTGGGGGATCCGGGACCCCCGGTCAAGGCACCTGGGCGGTCAGACGCCTACGGCCACGGAAACCCGAGCTCCTCGGCGCGTTCGCGGTTGCCTCCGCAGACCTGTCCGTAGGTCTTCGGGTCCTCAACGGCCAGCCGGCGGAGAGCGGCGGCGGCCTGTGTCTCGGGAGGGGTGCCGTCGTCCGGTACGACCCAGCGGAATTGGAGGGGGATGCCTTCCGGCTTCCCGGAGGCGAGTCCTGGCGCGTACGAGAACGTCACCACAGTGCTGTCCGGGTCGTCGAAGCCGCTGCTGATCCAGCCCCGCTTTGCGTCCCAGCGGCTCAGCAGCTCCGGCTGTTTCATCAAGCCTGCTTTGATCAGGCGGGCGACGGTGCGGGCCGGCCAGGACCAGGAGTAGTCCGCTTCCGCCCGGGCGATCTCCGCGTCGTAGGCGGTGGCGTCGAACCGGTAGGCGGGCAGTTCGGGTACGGGCTCAAGGGAACCCGGCATCGTAGGTGGCCGCCGCCAGTTCTCCCAGACGACGTGATCGCCGTCGCGTCGGATGGTGACGTACAGCGCGCCACAGCATCCTTCGGTGCAGTAGGCCACGGCGAGCCCAACCTCGCGGGGCTCCGGCCCGGCCCGGAGCCTGCCCTCGTCCAGGAGGTAGTCGGGGCTGTGGGCAGGCCCGCGAGCGAAGACGGCGGGGACGAGAGGGCGTTCGTCGAGGAGGATGCGGGTCTCGACGGGTTCACGGTCCACGGGATCGCCGGCCACGACCTGAATACGCAGCCTGCCGGCCGTGGCCGGGCGGACGAACGGCTGCCTACCGGTGCGCCGGATCCACCCGGCCCACAGCCGCTGGTCCACCGTGCCCGCGTCGGTCTCCGTCAGGGAGGCCCACTGCGGCGCGGCCAGCAGCCGGCCGAGTGAGTCGAGCAGTGCCTCGCGCCGCCCGGGAGGCCAGTTCAGCAGCATGCCGGGGCCGCTGCTCAAGTCCAAGGCCAGGGAGAGCAGCATGGCGTGGTGCTTCAGCGTCGGTGGGAGCAGGCCGGCGCGTGAGATGACGTCTTCGTACAGAGTGATTGCGTCGGGGTAGTCGAGCAGTTCGGTCGGGTTGTCGCGCGGGCAGACCATCCGGGCCAGGATTCTGCCCGCCCTGGCGAGCAGTGCCGTGTCGGAGGGGTACCGCCCGAGCAGGTCCGGCAGCCGCGCGGCTTCTGCGATCCTGCGGGCAGCCGCGGTATTGAGGTACCGGGGTGACGCAGAAAGCGCCTCCAGTCCCGCGCGAATGGTGTGCGGGTCCCCTGCCCGCAGGGCCTGGACGAGCGGACGCAGTTCGTCGCCGCGGGCTCGGACCACGAGCCAGAGGACGGCGGCGGACCGGCGGTCGAGGGCGTCGAGCGCCTCGACGGCGGCAGGAGTGAGATCCCGGAGCAGGCCGAGGTCGGCGATGTACGGGACGTCTTCGGCTTCGCCGAGGCGGATGAGCAGGGCAAGGCCCACGGTGACGGCGGGCACGGTGGTGCCGGTGCGGATCAACTGGCGGGCCAGCGACCGGACCGCGTCACGCTGCCCGGCGGGTAGCTGCAGGTTGGCGACGGCGGATCGGATCAGGTGCCTGTGGTGGTCCCAGATGCCCAGTCGGGTGAAGCGGCGGTGCAGAGTGGCGGAGTCGTCCGGCAGCGGGATCAGTGCTTCCCGGATGATGTCGGACGCCGCTTCCCGGGGCCCCAGGGCCTCACCCGGTTCGGGCCGCTCCGGTAGAGGGAAGCCTCGCCTGGGTGGTTCCCCTTCGGGAGACTCGCCCAACAGGCGCTGAACATAGTCGTACAAGGCGAGCGGAGGGGTGAGCGCGTCGCGCTCTTCCTGGGCGCTCACCGGGCGGCGTGGAACTCGATTCCGTAGGTCATGCCCCGCAGCCTGCCAGCTCCGTCCCACACTGTCGAAGCAATTTCCTGCACCCGGGAATCACCGTGGAATCACGGTGGCAGCGGACTACCGGCCGGCGCTGGCACCGAGGGCCGATGCTCCCTGTGTGCGACGGCGCCGGCGCGTCATGCCGCGGGCGTGCATGAGAGCGCCGGCCGTCGCGTCGAGGAAGCGGCTCCCCGGCCTACAGGACGTGGTGCAGCCAGCGCTGAAGGGCGTTGTTGACGTCTGCCGGCAGAGCACTGATCTGGTCGATGACGGCACGGTCTTCGGGCATCGGGGGAATACCGGCGGCGGTGAGTGCCGCGTGCAGGTCGAGACGGCGCTGGTCGTGCGGGTCGAGGGTGTAGCTGAGACGCTGGGCGGGGTCGGGCGGTGCCAGGAAGTAGTCGACGTCGTCACGGGGCTGTGCCTGAACCGGCCAGGCGGCGTCTCGGGAAGGTGCGGCATAGGGGTCGACGAAGGCGCAGGAACCGAGGTTCTCGTTGCTCCAAGGGGCCATCTCTGTCTCCTCACCGAATGCGTTGCTGATTACTGATCCAGAGCCCCGCGAGGGCCGCTTCGGTTGCGGTCGCGGCCATATGTCACGCGGACGGCGCCATCGGCGGCTGATCACCTCGTGTGACCAGCAGACAGTTCCCTGCGCCACGACTCGAGATGGACGATTCCTTGTCCGGCTCCGACGACGGGATGCCGCCGCTCTCGCCGCGGACGATCCGCAAGATTCCGGGTAGGTGAGAGCAGTTCAGGCGGCCTTCAGAGCCCGTGCCGGCCGCGGACGAACGCGGTGGGGCGAGCCGCCGTGCGGGGGGCCCGGCCTCACCGCCGGGCGCAGTTGCCTTCCGGGGCGGCCGGCCGAGGCTAGTGTCCAGTTGCGGCAAACCGTCACGAAAGGATCTCACCTTGAGTTCTCGCCTCAACCCGTACCTGAGCTTCGCGGGTGACGCCAGACAGGCCATGACCTTCTACGAGAGCGTGTTCGGCGGCACGCTGACGCTCAACGAGTACGGCGCCTTCGGTTCCGAGGCGCCCCCTGGGTACACCGACAAGGTCATGCACGGTCTTCTGGAGGCGCCGAACGGCTTCGTCCTCATGGGCGCCGACATCCCGCCGGGCATGGAGCACCAGCCGGGCAACAACTTCGCCGTGAGCCTGAGCGGTGACAGCGCCGACGAACTGCGCGGCTACTGGGAGAAGCTGTCCGACGGCGGCACGGTGTCGGTCTCGCTGGAGAAGCAGATGTGGGGTGACACGTTCGGCATGTGCACGGACCGTTTCGGTATCAGCTGGATGGTCAACATCAGCGGAGCGAAGGGGGCCTGACGCACCCTCGGCCCGTGGATGCGCGCGGCGCGAATCCGACCGTCCGTGTCACGCCGTCCGGTCCAGCCGGACTCCGACTCCCCCTTGCGTTCGCGCCGCCTGCCCGTTCCCGGAGTCCGGAGTCCGGCGTCCGGCCAGTCGGGGAGAGAACAGCGCCGAACCCCGCCCCTGACTTGTCGGGAGCGGGGTTCGCGTCGGACGTTCGGGCTTTCGGACGTCCTGACGTTCGGGCTTTCGGTGCTACGAGAGCAGCGCGCCGGTGACGGCGACGGCGATGATCGCGAGTGTCATCGCCCGCACGAACCAGGGCTTGTCTCCGAGGCCCTTCCAGTCGGCGCCGAACGTCAGAGCGGCGACGGCGAAGAGTGGGACCGCCAGCCAGGCGGCGCTGACCGTACGGTCGAGGAAGTAGACCAGCGGCAGGTAGGAGACGGCGTATCCGAGTGCCATCATCGCGGCCCCGCGCCACGGGACCGACCGTCGCCGCCGGGCCGAATCGGCAGGGAGTGTGTTCACATGAACCTCTTGAGAGCGAGTTGCCGGACGGACTACTTCAGATCGTCGAAACATGCCTTCTTGACCGCTTTGATCCCGAACAGGGTAGATCCACCGGACCCGAGGGCCGACAGGGCCCCCTTCTTGGTGTCCACGCTGGCCAGGACCGTGAGGATCTTCTTGATCCCCCCAGCCGCCTTGATCACCTTGTAGGCCTTCGCTCCCGGGACGAAAGCGGCCCCCAGGGCGGCGCCGCACTTCATGGAGTTCCAGGTGTCGCTGACCATGCCGCCCCCTATCTCCTTGGCCTTGTCCCACCAGGAGGGGTCGGCGACGACCGGAAAGGCGGTGGACTCATCGACCTCGACCGTCTGCACGAGGTCACCGCCCTCCAGGCGGTAACTCGTCTTCACCGGCGCCCCGTTCGCGTCGACCGCCCACGGCGCGGCGAACGATCCGAGCGTGCGGCCCGCCCCGTCGGCGACGGTCAGCCCTCCGTCGGCGTCGAACACCACGCGGCTGCTGTCGGGAAGGGAGAGCGGGAAACGGAACTCCCTGGGCGCGGCCGCGTTCTTGAGGACGACCAAGGCGCTCACCGCACCGCTGTCCGAGACACGGACGGCCACATCGGTGGAGGCATCCGGCTCGGAGTACATCACCGTGCCGTCCGGATACGTCTCGGGCTGCGCCTGCGGCGATCCCGGCAGGCCGATACCGAGCCGGGCGCCTGAGGAGTCGGCCATGGTGACCTGACCGGAACCGGCGGAGGGCAGGTCGGGGAGGGTCTGCGAGGGCTGTGCGGTTGCCGGTTCTTCCGTCGCCGCGCCCGCCGGGGCGGCCACGGCCAGGAGCGCCCCGGTGGTCAGCGCTGCGAGCAGGGGAAGGGCGGAACGACGGTGGGTGGCCCCGGAGCCGGTTATGAACACTCAAATTCCTTGCGTCTGTTGCATGGGGGGTCTGGCCGGCCCGAGGGCAACTCGAGCTCGTGACCAGCGAGTTCGATCATAGGGGCAAATGATCACCACACTTACCGATATGAGCAACATCTGAGCTATATGGCCTTCAGCCCCTTCGCACCCTGGCTCTGCCCACCCGCGAGCCCCTGACCCGGCCCCTCACCACCATGAATGAGCCCCGCTCCACGGAGTTGGTTGCTTCCGACGCCGTGACGAGTGCCACGATTCGCCCGGACCGGTTCCGCGTGTCATCCCTGCCCGCCGTGCCAGCGGACGGCGGCGGCACCGGCGAAGTCGCCCGCGTGGGCGAATCCCCCCACGACCACCAGGTCACCGTCCTTCACCTGCCCCGAGCGGATCGCGCGGTCCAGGGTGATCGGGATCGCCGCTCCGAAGAGGTTCCCGTACTGGTCGAAGGTGTTCAGGTGCCGCTCGGCCGGCAGTTGCAGCGCCTCGCGCCAGTTCCGCAGGAAGGTCCGGTTCGGCTGGTTGGTGACGAGGACGTCGATGTCGCCGGTGGCCACGCCGAGCCGTCGGCACAGGTCCGTGATCACCTCCGGGACGAGGCGGTTGCCACGTGCCAGAACCTTGGCGACGCTGGCGTCGGTGAACCCGATCCGCAGCTGGGACTCCCCCGGCTCCCAGTACTTGCGGCCGTCGTCGACGGCCACGGTCATGTCCCCCGCGTACTCGCCGATGTGCCGGGTCTCCACGTCGAGGACGGGGGTGTCGGCCGACGTCGTCACATATCCCACGCCGCAGCCGTCGCCCGGGACCGCCGCCTGGGCGAGCCGGCGTACCTCGGACTGGGTGAAGCACTGGCCCGCGGCGCTCTGCGCGTTGCAGATGAGGGCGGTCTTCGCATCGGTGGTGGTGAGGATCTGCCGGGCCAGCTTCAGCATGTACACGAAGGACGCGCAACCGGCGTTGGCCACATCGACGAGCCACTCCGGGTTCAGGCCCAGTCGGCGTGCCACCTCGGTGCCGGCGCCGACGAACGGCAGATCCGGCAACTGGCTGTGCACCAACAGCACGTCGACACCCCGGATCTCGGCCCTGCCGTGCCGTTCGATCAGGGGCTGCACGGCTCGCTCGACCATGTCCGCGTTGGTCTCGTCCGCGGCCACGTGGTGCCGTGACGGCGGGACCTTGAACATGGGGTGGTTGCGGAGCTTGTCCTCCGCTCCGGGGTAGTCGGTGTAGAACTCGGCGGGGACCGGCTCGCCGGGAAGGTAGCTCGCGACGTCGGTGAGGCTGACCGTGGTCACGGCGCCACCGCCGTGGCCGGAGCCACGCTGACCGGAAGGCCGTTGCGGTAGCGGTGTTCCAGGATGGCCTTGAGGTTGTTCATCTCCACGGTGTGCCCCGCGTAGAAGAGGTCCCAGTAGTCGCCCACCCAGGGCCGGTCCGGACGGGGGGCCAGGTCGGGGTGCGGGTTGATGTCGTAGTAGGGATGGCGGCAGTTGGTCCAGGTGATCACCGATCCGGGTTTGTCGAGCACCAGGCGGGCCGGAACGACGCGCATCAGGTAGATCATCCACAGCTTGTCGGCCTGATCCCAGGAGCAGTGGTAGTCCACGGTCATGGCGTCGGGGTTGGCGACCACCTTGCAGTAGATCCTGGTGTCGTCCTCGAGCCGGTCGCGGCCGACCCACAGCCCGGGTGTGCCGGAGGGAGCGAAGTCCCGCAGGCTGCAGGTCCACTCCTCCAGGTGGTGGCCTCGGCTCAGGTAGTCGTAGGTCAGTTCTGGAGGGCAGTCCACGTACTCATGGATGGTGCAGTACTGCCCGTAGACCTGATGGTGGGGGTAGACGGCGTGAGTGAGCTCCATGCAGTGGGCCGTCAGCTCGTCCTTGCCCGGGTTCTCGATCCGCATCAGACCGGGGATGTCAGCCAACGCGGACGACTCGTCGCTCATCTGAACTCTCCTTGCTGTCGGCGTTCTCATTACTGCCGGTGGCTTCGGCGAAGGGCTGAAAGGGCAGGAACGGAGGGATCTCCTGCGGGTCGCAGTCCAGCGCGACGAAAGCCGGGCCGCCGCCCGTGTTGCTCCGCAGTAGCGCGTTGCGCAACTGCGCGGCGTTCTCGGCCCCGGTGACGTCGAGGGACGGGAAAGCGGCGGCCACCCCGGCGGCGATGTCGGTCCGGCCGAACAGGTCGTCGGTGCGGCTGCCGCCCTGGAGGAACTCCTCACGCATCGCGCACATGGCGTGGGCGTTGTTGTTGAAGATGACGAAGGTCACGGGTGCGGCGTACTCCACGGCGGTGTGCACTTCCATCCCGTGCATGAAGAAGGCGCCGTCGCCGGCGAGTACGTAGGTCCGTCGCCCGGTGGCGAGCGCGGCGCCGATGCCGGCACCGAAGGTGTAGCCCATGCCCCCCATACCGAGCGCCACCACGAAGCGGCCGTGGCGCGGTGCCGGGAGGAGATGGATCGCGCTGGCGCCCGCGTTGCCGGCGTCCACGAAGACGTGCGCGTCCTGAGGGAGCACCGCCCCCACCGCGGCGATCGCCTCCGTGTAGGGGACGGTTCGCGCGCGGGTCGGCGGGGAGACCGGGCCCGGCATGAGGGTGGGGAGGGGACCGGAGTGCTGGGGGCAGTCATGTGGGCGTGCGGGAAGCGCCTCGGTCACCGCGCGCAGCGCGTCCCGCAGGTCCCCGCCCAGGGCGGTGCCCGGCACGAACGGCCGTGCGTGCCCCAGGGACACGACGTCGGTGGCGGCCAGGGCCCGCTCCAGGCCGCCACGCGCCAGAAGCGGCAGCCGGGTACCCACCAGCAGGCACACGTCGGCCCGCCGCAGACAGTCTTCGACGTTGGCATGGCCCATCACTCCGGCCACCCCGGCGAACCGGGGATCATGGTTGTCGAAGACGTCCTTGGCGTCCGGAGTGACCGCCACCCACGCCCCGAGGCTCCGGGCCAGTTCCGCCAGTTCCGCACGGGCGTCCGCGGCGGCAACCTCCTCGCCGGCGATGACCAGGACCCTGTCGGCCCCACGGAGGATGTTCGACGCCTCGGCGAGTGCCGCGCCGTCGAGACGTGCCGTCGGTACCGTCGGCGCTGACGTCGGCAGGCCCGGTGTGGGCGCCGGGCCGGCCGGTGTCGGTGCCGGGCCGCGGCCGGGCAACCGGATCCGCGCCTGCTGTACGTCCTTGGGCAGCAGCAGCACCGCCGGCCCGCGCGGATCGGTCTGTGCCGCCGCCAACGCCCGCGGCAGCAGCTCCATGAAGGAGTCCGCGTCCTCGACGCGGGCGCAGAAGCGGGAGATGGGTGTGAAGACCTCCCCGGCGTCGAAGGAGCCCCCCTTGCCGCTGGAGTCCTGGAACGCTCCGTGGCCTTCCTGGCCGGTCGGCGGCTGGCCCACCAGGGCCAGCACGGGCACTTGGGAGGCGTACGCCTCCGCCAGGCCCGGTACCAGGTTCATCGCACCGCCGCCCGAGGTGGCCGCAACAACCCCGAGGCGCCTGGTGGTTCGGGCATATCCGTCGGCCATCGTGACGGCCGAGAACTCGTGTTTGGCGACCACACCGCGGACGGCGCCGCCGCGGTGAACGGCGTCGTAGAAGTCCTCGATGTTCGCGCCGCCGACGCCGAACACATGGGTGACACCGGCCCTGGCGAGCTCCGCCGCCAGATGGTCGACCAGGCGTACTGTCCCTGCCTCGGGTAAGTCCGAGGTGATGGTCATGCGGGGCTCCTGTCCGTCTCGTGGCGCCGGTCGATGAGGCCGGATGGCGTGACGACCTGAAAGCGGTGCCGGTACTCCTTGGGAGTGAGTCCGAGACTTCGTCCGAAGCAGCGGAAGAAGGTCTCGGGGGCGCCGAATCCGCAGCGGCCCGCTATTTGACCGATCGGCAGATCGGTCGTCTCCAGCAGCTCTCGCGCGCGGGCGATGCGCGTGCGTTCGACGAACTGGCCGGGGGTCGTGCCCACCTCGCGCCTGAAGACCCGGGCGAAATTGCGCGGGCTCATGTTGGCCCGCATGGCCATCTCGGCCACGGGTAACGGGTTGTGCAGGTTGTCCAGAATCCACTCCTGTGCGGTCCGGATGGGTGGATGGTCGGCCAACTGGGCGTCCAGTACCGCGCTGAACTGGGACTGCCCTCCGTGCCGTTTGAGGAAGAGCACCAGAAAACGCGCCGTCTCCAACGCGAGCGCCGCACCGTGATCGGCCTCCACCAGGGCAAGGGCCATGTCGATCCCGGTCGACACGCCCGCCGAGGTCACAAAGGGGCCGTCCCAGACGAAGATCGGCTCGGCGTCCACCGTCACGGCCGGATAGCGGCAGGCCATCGCCTCGCTGTACGCCCAGTGCGTGGTGGCACGTCTGCCGTCCAGAAGTCCCGCCTCGGCCAGCAGAAAGGATCCGCCGCATACCGAGGCGACTCTGCGCGACCGGGCCGCCGCCTCGCCGATCCACGAGACCAGCGCACGGTCCCCGAGCACCTCGCCGAGACTCCATCCGCCCGGGACGAGGAGGGTGTCGATGGAACCCTGCCCCGCTTCCAGTGGCGAGGCCTGCACGACCACTCCTGAACTCGTGCGCACCAGTGGTGCGTCGACGGAGACCAGGTCGATCCGATAGGGGGCGGCCGCCGGGGCAAGGAGCCGGTTGGCGACATCGAACACTTCAATCGGTCCGGTGATGTCCAGCGCCATGGCGCCCGCGTACACCACCACAACAACACGTCGCTCAGACACGATCACAGCCTGTATCGGATCTCGCACTGACTGCAATGACAGATTACTGACGTATCCGGCCAGCGAGGGTCGCCGGATGCGGGATCAGGGCTGTTGGCCAGGCAGTTCGGCCACGGCAGCCGACCGCGACGGGTGAGGTAACTCACAGGTGGGGTGGCTCGTCGGGACGTCACGCCGGTGAGCCGAGTTCGCCCGGGCGCGGCGCCCTCGTCGCCATGGTCATCTGGCTGCGGTCGGCAGCCGTGCCTCGCCCTCCCCCGACGGGCAGGGCGGTGGTGTGGCCGAACACCACGATCAGTGCCGCGACCGCACGCTCCGCCTCGGGGCCGACGGTCTCGACACGCGCGGCGCCGTCGACGGTTCGTCGTCCGGCTCGGGAATGCCCGTGGCAACGGAGAAGGACCTCGGCCGGCGGCCGAGGTCCTTCGTGGTTCGCGAGACGGGGTTCAGTGGCTGGTGAGTTCGCCGGTGAGCCTGCTGTGCAGGTTCGCGCTGGGAACGTTCAGGCCGACGATCTCGACCGTCTTTCCACGCTGCTCGTACTTGGACTCGATGGCGTCGAGTGCGGCCACCGACGAGGCGTCCCAGATGTGGGCGGCAGTGAGGTCGATGACGACCTTGTCCGGGTCGCCCGCGTAGTCGAACCGGCTGACGAGGTCGTTCGACGAGGCGAAGAAGAGCGCCCCCGTCAGGGAGTAGACCACCGTGGTGCCGTCGGGGTCGGTGACGGCTGTGACGTCGGCGAGGTGGGCTACGCGCCTGGCGAAGATGACCATGGCGGTGACGGAGCCGACGACGACCCCGATGGCGAGGTTGCTGGTGGCGACCACACAGGCGACCGTGACGACCATGACGGTGATCTCGCCGACCGGCATCCGCTTGAGGGTCTTGGGGGCGATGGAGTGCCAGTCGAAGGTCGCGAAGCACACCATCACCATGACGGCGACCAGGGCGGCCATCGGGATGTCGGACACGATCGGGCCGAAGACGATGCACAGCACCATCAGCAAAGAACCGGCCAGGAAGGTGGACAGCCGGGTGCGGGCGCCGGAGACCTTCACGTTGATCATCGTCTGGCCGATCATGGCGCAGCCCCCCATGCCGCCGAAGAAGCCGGTGACGATGTTGGCGATGCCCTGGCCGATGGACTCGCGGGTTTTGGAGGAGTGCGTGTCCGTGATGTCGTCGACCAGCTTGGCCGTCATCAGCGACTCCATCAGACCGACCAGCGCCATCGCGAACGCGTAGGGGGCGACGGTGGTCAGGGTGTCCATCGTGAACGGCACGTCCGGCAGGCCGGGCACGGGCAGCGAGGAGGGCAGCTCGCCCTTGTCTCCGACCGTCGGCACCGAGATTCCCGCGGCGACGGTGACGGCGGTGAGGATGACGATGGAGACGAGCGGGGCCGGGATCACCTTGGTGATCTTCGGGAAGAACACCATCAGGGCGAGGCCGCCGATGATGAGCGGGTAGACCGGCCACGGGACGTCGTGCATCTCGGGGACCTGGGCCATGAAGATCAGGATGGCGAGAGCGTTGACGAAGCCGACCATCACGCTGCGGGGCACGAACCGCATCAGCTTCGCGACGCCGAGCGCACCGAGAAGGATCTGGATGACACCGGCCAGGATGACGGCGGCGACCAGGTACCCGAAACCGTGCTCACGGTTCAGCGGCCCGATGACCAGGGCAACCGCACCGGTCGCGGCGGAGATCATGGCCCGGCGCCCGCCGACGACGGAGATGGTGACGGCCATGGTGAAGGAGGCGAACAGGCCGATCGCGGGATCGACACCGGCGATGATCGAGAAGGAGATCGCCTCGGGGATCAGGGCCAGGGCGACCACGAGGCCGGCAAGCACCTCGGTGCGCCAGACCTTCGGATCGGAGATCCAGTCGGGGCGCAGGTCACGCAGTCGCGCGGCGGGAGACAGTACGGAGGAAGACAAAGAAGGGGAACCTGACGTGCTCGGGCACAGACCCACGGACCACCGGGGCGTGCTGGAAGGGCGCGGAAGGTCGGACCGGCCCCCGCGGACGGCCCGGCAGTCGGGCCAACGGTCTGGGATCGACGCAGCGGCGGCGCAGGACGCGGCCGGGCTTCGTCAGGGGCGAAGCATCACGGCGGGCAGGCGGCGACGGCCGGCACGGACACGCGCACGCTTGGCTCCTGCACAGTTCGGGATCTACGCCGGGGGCGCCATCGGCCCCGACACGGCAGCGGGCTGAGGACGGCACCACGCCGTCCCTCAGGATCGGCAACTCTACCCCGTGTGCGCGCGTACGAGCGGGCCGGCGCCGTGCAGGTCGACCGGCTGCGCGTCCGGCTGACCCGCGCCGACTTCACCTCCATCCTGTGCTCCCGCCTGGAGCACACCGCTCCTTCTCGACGTTCCTGATCGTCGGCGTGGGGCGCGTACCGCCCCGCTCTTCGGCGCGTACGGCGCACCTAGTCGACGCGTTCCGGGAGGGGGCCGCGGGTCGGACGCGCAGCGGTGCGGACGCACCGTCGGTGACCGCTGTCGTCACGCCGGCTCGCGGACCGTTTCCACCGCCTCCCGGACATCCGGGTGCGGGTCGTCCGCGAGGACGTCCAGGAGCTCGGCGACCCCGGGCGTGGTCCAGCGGCCGACCGCCCACACCAGGTTCTCCCGGACGCCGGCGTAGGGATGGGCGGCGAGAGGCGCCAGTTGGGCCACCGGACCTCGTCGCCGCATGCCGAACCAGTGCAGCGCGTCGCTCAGCACGTCCGGGTCGCCCGGGTCACCCGCCGCCGCGACACGGGCGAGCAGCACCGGGACCGGCGGGGGCGGGCCGTCCAGCGGATGCGGCAGCCGCTCACGCAGGCGTCGCGATCCGTACTCGCCGCGCACCCGGCACCCGTAGCAGGTGCAGGGGCGCACTCCGTGCGCGTCCGGCCAGTACCGCCAGCCCGCCACCTGGGGCACGGAACGGATCCGGTGCAACTCGCGCGGCCGGATGGCCCGGGGCACGAACACCTCCCATCCCCGCGGGTCCTCGAGCGCCGCGACGCGCCGCACCGCCTCGGCCGCGGTGACGCACCTCTGCGCATCCCGGGCCCGGTCCGAGTAGCGCCCGACCAGCACGCTCTGGGCGTCGTCCAGCCGCACGTGGACGGCGACCAGCCCGCCCCGGGTGCCGCTCCGGGACAGTTCTCGCACCCACTGGTGGGTGAGGGTGTAAGACGGCAGCACCGGGAAGCAGTAGACGCCTCGTGCACCGCCCTGCCCACGACTGTCCGCACGTATCCCGGTCCTCCGGACGCGCGGCGCGTTCGCCGCCGACATCAAATGCACGAACATCGCCATGCCCGGAATGCTAGGGGCATCCGCGGCGACGCGGCACGCGACATGGGCCGACGCGAGTGGGGTGGCCGCTGTTCAGCGGCGGGGCGAGGGGAGCAGTCGGCGCGCGAAGGGACCGATGCGGGCGCGCAACCAGCCGCGTCTGCGCAGCCAGGCACGGGAGCGGCGGGTTCCGGCCAGCTCGGTGAACAGGTCGTCGTAGGACCTGGCGATGGGAACCGGGTCGAAGCGACGGGAGGCGGCCCGCGCCGCGTCGCCCATACGACGGCGGGTGGCTTCGTCGTCGATGAGGTCGAGCAGGGCCGCGGCGAGCGCCTCCGAGTCACCGACGGGGACCAGTCGGCCGTCGACACGGTCGCGGACTATTTCGGCCGGGCCGAGCGGGCAGTCGGTGCTGACCACGGGAACTCCGCAGCGCATGGCCTCGACCAGGGTCATGCCGAACGACTCCGCGTCGGAGGCGCTCGCCACGATGGACGCCTGGGCGAACTCGGCCTCAATGCGTGCGGTCGCGCCCATCAGAGTCGCCCGCCCCACCAGACCGCGGTCGTCGATGAGCTCTTGGAGCCGCTCCTTGTCCGCGCCGGTGCCATAGATACGCAGGGCCCAGTCCGGGCGCTCGGCGGCGACCTTGGCGAAGGCCTCTATGAGCAGGTCGAACCGTTTGCTGGGGACCAGGCGCCCGGCCGCGGCTATGACGTTCGCTCCGCCGAGGGTGGCCGGTACGTCGGGTTCGGGCACGCTGTTGGCAATGGCCTGGATGTGCACACCGGGCAGGCGCATCCTGGTGCGGTACGCGGTGGCGTCCGCTTCGGTGGTGGTGATCACGGCGTCCAGGGCGCGGTAGTGCTGGGCGAGTTGGCCGCGCAGCCGCTTGCCGTGGGTGTCGTGCGTGAGGTGTTCCTGAGCGATGCGCAGCGCCTCGCGGGGTGCGAATCGCGCCAGGTAGACATTGATGCCCGGACGAGTGCCGATGATCACGTCGGCGTCGCAGGTCCGCAGATACTCCTCGGCCCGCAGGTCGGTGAGCCGGCTGTACTGACCGTGCCGTTTCTCGGCAGAGGGGAACGCCTCGGCCGGCTGACGCGACCGCGGATCGGCCTTGTCGGCGGCGTCCTTGCGGTGGTCGACCAGCGGTAACAGGGTCACCCGCTTGTCGATGGTGAACCGGGGTTTGGTGCGGTGGCGCAGCATCGAGACGATCGTCACCTCATGGTGGTCCGCGAGGGCCGAGGCGAGATTGAGCGTGGTGCGGATGGTTCCGCCGATGCCGTAGACGTTGTGGATCAGGAAGACGATTTTCACTCAGTGGGGCTCCTTTCACTACGCGGTTGAAGACGGCCGGCCAAGGCTCATGGTTGCCCCATTTGCCTCAACTGCTTCTGTCCGTTCTCGCGCCGCTCGGCGCGTGGCCCCTCGCCCGGCGCACCAAATCCAGCCCGGAACACGTCTGTTGGCCGTCGGCCCGGTGGGGCTCGGCATGGCCAAAACTCATCGCCGACACCCATGGGTCGAGGGCGCCGGGAAGACGGTCCTCGGCCCGGTCCCGCGGCTGGGGGCGCGACGCCGGGCGGCGGTCCGTCCGTCCTCCACACCTCCGGCCAAGCTTCATGACCGCGCGAATGTTCACCCTCTCTTCCCACTCGTACAACCCTTTGTCCACTCGAGGGGTCGTACGTCACCGAAGCCGCGCCGGAGTCGGTTCCACAGACAGGGAGCACCACCTTGCACGCACGCACTCTCGCCGTCGCCACGGCTGCCGTCCTCGCCGTCGTGGGGCTCGGCTCCCCCGCCGCCGTCGCGGCTCCCTCCGGGCTGCCGGACGACTTCAACGGGGATGGCTACCGCGACCTGGTGATCGGCACCCCCAAGGCGAGCGGGGGCACGGTCACCGTCCTCCTCGGCTCGGCCTCCGGTGTCAGCCCCGCGCGCTCGATGACCATCACGCAGAACACGCCCGGTGTACCCGGCGTCTCGGAGTCCGAGGACAAGTTCGGTGAGAACGTCACCAGCGGCGACGTCGACGGTGACGGCTACGCCGATCTGATCGTCGGCGCGCCCCGCGAGGAGGTCACGGGCAAGCCGCGCGGCTCGGTCACCATCATGTGGGGCGGGGTGAAGCCGTTCACGTCCGGCGGCATGGTGCTCACGGCCCCGACGGCCGATGCCGACTTCTTCGGCGAGGGCACCGCTTTCGCCGACCTCGACGGCGACGGGACCGGCAACCTGGTCGTCGTGGGCGGCAACAGCTTCTGGTGGTACGCCGACGGGAAACCGTCCCAGGACGGCGCGCTGGCACCGGAAGTCGGTTTCCTGCCCGAGAACGTGCAACTGGACGGTGTCGTCGCAGGTCACTTCTCCGGCACCGACGGCAGCGACTACGTGCTGCACGGCAAGAAGCTGGCCGCCGACAGCGGCGCCTCCAGCACCTACGTCGGCGTCCTGCGCGGCGGCCCCGGGGACCTCGGGTACAACTACTCGGCGCTGGCCGAAGGCACCACCCCGGGAGGCGCCTCCTGGGCGTCGGCCGTTGCGGGCGGAGACATCAACGGCGACGGATACGACGACCTGGTCACCGGCAACACGGCGGTCGCACAGGGTGGTTCGTTCACCGTCCGATATGGCAGAGCGGCCGGGCTCCCCCTCACGGGCACGACCTACACCCAGGCCAGCGCGGGAGTCCCCGGCACCGACGAGGCGTTCGACGACTTCGGCGCGGCCGTGGCGGTGGGCGACGCGACCGGTGACGGCCGCGCGGACGTCGCGATCGGCGCCTCGTACGAGGACGTGGACGGCCACAACAATGTCGGCAACGTCGTCTTCCTGAAGGGCGGTTCGGGCGGCCTGACCACGAGCGGTGCCCAGTCCTTCCACCAGGCCACTCCGGGTGTGCCGGGCGCCGCCGAGGCGGGCGACCACTTCGGATCCTCGCTGCGGCTGCGTGACATCAACGGCAACGGCAGGGCGGATCTGGCGGTCGGCGCGTTCGGCGAGGACGTCCTGCCGAACGGGTACGACGACGGTGCGGCGTGGGTCCTGCGCGGCGCGACCACGGGCCTGACGAGCACGTACGCGACAGCCTTCAACGCGACGGACTTCGACTACCCCGTCGTCGACGGACGCAGGTTCGCGGACACCTTCGGCCGCTGACGCGCCTGCCCGGGTGCCCTGGCACCCGGGCTCGCACCCGCAGCCGTCCCAAGACGCGCTCGTGGAACAGCGGGTCCCCACGAACACCCCGAGAAGCGCCACAAGAACCACTTCCGGCAAGCACCCCTGACATGCAACCGACAACACACGGAGTCCGGACACCGATGCGAAACACGCTTCTTTCCGCGACGGCGATCTGCGCGGTGACCCTGGTGGGTCTGACCGCGCCCACCACCTCCGCTGCCGCGGGGCCGGCCGGGACCACCGCGCCACGCGGGGACTTCAACGGCGACGGCTACCCGGACCTGGCGGTGGGCGTGCCCTCCGCTCAGGTCGGTGCCGCCTCGCAGGCCGGATATGTGCAGGTTCTGTGGGGCGGACCCGACGGCCCGGGCCGGCACGGATCCGTGCGGATCAGCCAGGCCACGGCCGGGGTGCCGGGCACCCCCGAGGCGGGCGACCTCTTCGGCTCCGCGGTCACCGCAGCGGACGTCGACGGCGACCGGTTCGCCGACCTGGTCGTGGGCGTCTCCAGCGAGTCCCTCTCCGCCGACCCGCTGGCCGAACAGGGCACTGTCACCGTGCTGCGGGGTTCCGCTACCGGGCTCACCCACGGCTACACGGTCGCGCGGGGCGTCGACGAATTCTCCCGGATCGGCTCGGTGCTCGCCGCCGCGGACCTGACCGGCGACGGTCTCACGGACCTCGCCCTCGGCCGTAGGGGGGAGGAGTACAGCAGCGTGGTCCTTCGGCCCGGCCCGCTCACCGCCCCGTCCCCGGACACCCTGACCGGGGACATGGTCGAGCAGGACTTCGGCCGTCAGCCCAGCCTCGCCACCGGTGACTTCGACGGAGACGGCGACGACGACCTGGCACTCTCGATCTCCGCGACGGAGAACCGATTCACCGGGGTCTACCGCTGGCAGGAGGGCGCTCCGGTGCGGCTGTGGAGCACCACGGCCTCCGCCACCGCCCTCGCCGCCGGAGACTTCGACGGGGACGGTACCGACGATCTGGCGCTCGGCGCCTGCTACCCGAACTACGAGGCGGACGAGCCGGACTGCGCGAACTACGCGACGGGCCGCGCCGAGGTGTTCACGGGCGGACTGGTGCACATCGCCTACGGCTCCAAGTCCGGCGCATTCGGCGCCCGCACCCACGACATCCACCAGGACACCCCGGGCATCGCCGGAACCGCCGAGTCCGAGGACCGTCTGGGTGTCTCCCTCGCCGCCGCCGACATCGACGGCGACGGATACGCGGACCTCGCCGTCGGCGACCCGTACGAGGCGATCGGCACGCGGCAGGAGGCGGGCTCGGTGCTCCTCGTGCGCGGCTCCGGCACCGGCCTGCTGTCGTCGGGCGGCACGGCGGCGAGCCTCGCCTTCAGCCAGAGCACGGCCGGCGTCCAGGGCACCGCGGAGAAGGGTGACCATTTCGGGGCCTCGGTCGGGCTCCAGGACTACGACGCCGACGGCCACGCGGACCTCACGACGGGTGCTCCCGGCGAGAACGCGGCGACGGGGGGCGTCTGGCTCCTCCCCGGGACCTCGCAGGGGACCACGGCGACGGGCTCCCGTGCCCTGACGCCGAAGAGCCTGGGCCTGCCGTCGTCGACGAGTGCGCTGGGGTACGGGCTGGTGCTGGGACGCGACTGAGGGTTCAGCGGTCGGTGCGGGCCGTCGCCGTTTCGGCCGTCGCCTTCACAGCCGTCACAGCCGTCGCCGCCGTCGCCGCCACGGGCGAGCGGGGTATCCCCCTGCCCTCCCGTGGCGCCGACGGGCGGGAGCACGCCGCCGAGGTCACGCCACCGCCGCCCGCCGACGGCGTCGCCCTGATGGTCGGCCCACGTCGTGCCGCTGCGGGAAGGCCCATGACATCCTGCGACCGTGCGATTGAGTGATCAGGCAAGCGGAGTCGAACTCCGTCCGCTGCGCTATGAGTTCGCCACGGCCCGGGGCAACCGCTATGACGACAACTGGCTGGTCGTCGGCGGCACGGTGACGACTCCCGAGGGCACCTGGTCCTTCACCGATCCCTCTCTGCTGACCCACGAAGCCCACCAGGTCACAGCCTGGCTGCGCGCGGTGGCCGCGGGGACGATGCCGGTAACCCTGCCTGACGCCGAAGGCTACTTCTCCCCGGACACGTGGTTCGACGAACCGGTCCTGGCCTTCAGCCTCGCCGACCGAAGCGAGACGGAGGCGGTGATTCGCCTCCACCTGTCGCTGGAGGCGAGGCCTCCATGGCAGCAAGGTGAGAACAGGGCCGGCATCTACCAGTACTTCGTGGAAGTGCGCGTGGACACAGCCGCGCTGCTTCGCGCGGCCGACCAGTGGGATCTCGCTCTGGCCGCGTTCCCGACCCGCTGACCCACGTCGGTCGCGGCACACGGAGCGGCCAAGCGGCTGCGCGGCACAGCGGGGGCTGCCCCGGGGTGATGCCGACGGCCAAGTGGAGCCCACGAGTGGTGGACGTCTCCCCACCGACTCAGGCTGGCGTACGCAGTGCCCGCCCCGATCATGTGGCGGCGGGCGGAGCCACGCGGCGTCGTCCCGGTGAGAGAGGCCGGGGACGTCAGAGAGACGGGATCACATGACGGAACAGGGCCTCAGTCCGGGTTGCCTGCCGTCCGTTCGCGGGAACGGCGGGATCGTACGAAGAAGGGTGCAACACCGGTACGCACAGCGGCGCTCCCGGGGCGCGCGCACCACCATGGCGCTCGTCGCGGCCGGTCTGGCCTTCCTCGGAACGGCGGGCGCGGCACCGAACGGTGCCGTGTCACCCGTCGGCGCGCCCCTGTCGAAACCTCCGGCGCGGTTCGTGCCCGGTCCTTGCCCGAAGACGCCCGAGCCGGTCCCCGGGCGATGCGGGGTCCTGGAGGTGCCCGAGAACCGCGCCCACCGGCGAGGGCGGACCATCCGGCTGGCCGTCGCGATCATCCCCGCCGCGTCGGCGCGACCGGCCGGGGACCCGGTGGTGTTCATGTCCGGGGGTCCCGGTGGCGACGTGATGGGGGATGTTCCCTTCCTGATCGGCGCCGGTGTGAACCGGGACCGCGATCTGATCGTCATGACCCAGCGCGGAACGCTCTATGCGCAGCCGAACCTCGCCTGCCCGGAGATCGACCGGTTCTACGCGGACGCCGTGGGGCTGCCTTACGACGCGCCGTCGACCGGGCGTCGTCTGGTGCGCGCGACGAAGCAGTGCCGGGACCGTCTGACGGCCGACGGAATCGAGGTGAGTGCCTACAACACCACGGAGAACGCAGCCGACTTCGCCGACCTGCGGAAGGCGCTCGACATCCCCCGGTGGAACGTCTACGGGTACTCCTACGGCACCGACCTGGCCCTCACCTACCTGCGCCGGCACCCCCAGGGGATCCGCTCGGTGGCCATCGACTCCGTCGTCCCTCCGCAGATCGTGAGCCTGCCCTGGACCTGGGACAGTGCCCAGGAGGGGATCGGCGCGATCTTCGCGGCGTGCGCGGCCCAGCCCGCGTGCAAGAGCCGCTACCCCGATCTCCCGCGCACGCTGACGCGACAGATCCGGCGACTGGAGGCGCACCCCCTCACGGTGACGACACCGCCGCCGGGCGGCGGAGACCCGGTGAAGGTCGTCCTCGACGGAGGCGCGCTGGTGAACCTGCTGGTCGCCAACGCGGTCCCGGCCGTCGACGTCCCCGCGGCCCTCGACGAACTGGCCCACGGACATCCTGACCGCTTCGCGCAGGCCCGCGCCGCCGGCGCGAATCCCGTCATCGGTGAGTTCGCCCACGGCCTGACGCAGTCGGTGGCCTGCAGCGAGTGGGTGCCGGGCTTTTCGCGGTCCGACCTGCTGAAGGCGGGCCGCCGGGCCTTCCCCGGGTGGCCGGACACGGTCCTGGCCCAGGCACCGCAGCTCCCCTTCCAGCACGACGCCTGCCGCGTCTGGAACGTCCCGGACCGCACCCCCGTCCAGCGGGTGGCGACCTTCAGCAAGGTGCCGACGCTCATCGTCTCCGGGACCTTCGACGCGAAGACCGGAGCGCGCTGGGGGCCGTACGCGGGCCGAACGCTGCCCCGCTCGACCGCCGTGCGGATTCCCGGCATCGGCCACTGGGTGGTCCCCCAGTCGCCCTGCGCGGAAAGCGTCCTGGCCTCCTTCCTCACACATCCGACCTCGCCCGACACCGCCTGTGTGGCAGGGCTCGAACCGAGACCGTTCACCATCACCCCGGAGAGCGCATGATGTCCATCCGCCCGCCCCACCACCGTCGCACCGTGCGACGACTCCCCGCCGCGTTGGCCGGAGCCACGGCCGGTGTCCTCGTCCTCGGCCTCGCCGTGACACCCGCGCGAGCCGAAGGCAGCCCCGCGGCGCCCCTCGGCACCGTCGCACGAACGGTGGGCGACGCCCGCTTCGTGCCAGGGCCCTGTCCGAGGACGGCGGACCCGATCCCCGCTCTCCAAGGGGCCCGCTGCGGGACGCTCACCGTGCCCGAGAACCGCTCCCGCCACAAGGGACGGAAGATCACCCTCGGAGTCGCGATCGTTGCGGCCGCGACGAGGAGACCGGCGCGCGACCCGATCGTGTGGCTCGCCGGCGGGCCCGGCGACGACGCGGTCTCCGAGGCCCAGCTGGCGATCGACGGCGGCCTGAACCGCGACCGGGACGTCATCTTCATGTCCCAGCGGGGGACCTACTCGGCCGACCCGACGCTCACCTGTCCGAACGTCGACGCGTTCAACGCACGCGCCGTCGGCCTCGTCTACGGTGCGCCGTCCACCGGGCGTCTGCACGTCAGGGCGACGCGGGTCTGCCGCGAGCAGTCGGCGAGCCGCGGCGACCTCAGCGCCTACGACAGCACCGAGAGCGCCACCGACTACGCCGACCTGCGCGTCGCGCTGGGCATCGAGCGGTGGAACGTATTCGGTATCTCCTACGGCACCGACCTGGCTCTCATCTACCTGCGCGACCACCCCAAGGGCATCCGGTCGGTCGGCATCGACGGCGTCCTGCCGCCGTCCCTGGCAGGCGGAGCCGTGACCTGGAGCGCCGCACGGCAGGGCTTCGACGGCCTGTTCAAGGCCTGCGCCGAACAGCCCGCCTGCAACGGCCGGTACCCGAACCTGTCGGACACCTTCGAGCGCCTCGTCCGTCAGCTCGAAGCCCGCCCGCTCACCACCCGCGTCACGATCCCGGGCCAACCGGCGCCGGTCAAGGTCGTGCTGGACGGCGGGGTCCTGGTGAACTGGCTGACCTCCGCCACCCATGTGGCGGCCGGAGTACCCCGCTCCATCGACGAGTTGGCCCACGGCAACCCGCAGCGCATCGCCGAGCAGTGGGCGGGGGGCAAACTCAGTCCGCAGGCCATGGGCAGGGTTGCCCACGGGCTCGCCTACGGCGTCTTCTGCCGCGAGTGGACACCCTTCGAGAGCGAAGCCGATGTGATCCGGGGAGGGCGGCGCGCATTCCCCTCCTTCCCCCGCTCGGTGCTCGCCAACGCACCCCAACTCCCGTTCCTCCACGCGGACTGCCGCGCCTGGGACGTCCCGGCCGCACCGCGCTCGGTGCGTGACGTGACGCGAAGCAACATCCCGACCCTCGTCATGTCCGGCGGGTTCGACGCCCAGACCGCGCCGAGCAACGGCGCCTACGTCGCTCGTACGCTGAGCCGGTCCACCGTCGTGACGGTCCCCTACGTCGCCCATGTCGCCTTCGCCGAGTCGCCGTGCGCGCAAGCGATCACCGCCTCGTTCTTCGACAGGCCGACCTCGCCGAACACGGAATGCCTCGCGGGTCTCCAGCCGCCCGAGTTCGAGATCGCGCCGTAGGACTGGGGGCAGTCGCCCTCACGGGCCGGGTGGTCTTACAGGCCGGGTGGGCCGGGTGGCCTCGCAAGCCACGTGGTCCTGTCGGTCAGGTGGTCTGGCGGCCGGTCAGGCTGTAGGGAACGCGCCGCCGAAGCCCGCGCCACCCTGCCGATGTCGCTCGACCCGACGTCTCCGGAGCGGAGTTCCGCTCCGGAGACGTCGCGACTTGGAGCTCCCTGCCGAGGAGTGGCAGTCCCGGCCCACTCGGGTCACGCACCTCAAGCCAGAGGCCAGAGCTGCATCCTGCGTCGACTCAGGGGGTCGGGCCCTTCCCGCCAGGCGACGCAGAGGACGACTCCGTCGCCGCGGCTGTCCTCGGACGGCACCTGGAAGTGCAGTTCAGCCCCGGCGGGTACCTCGTTCCACTGCCGGATATGGCGGAAGGGCCGAAAGTGCCCCCTCGGCGTGGCCCAGCCGACCGAGATGCCCACGCGGTACGCATTCGCGTATCCGCCGTTGGCCAGCCCGTATTCGCCCGGCGCGGCGTTGTGCCGCACCAGCAAGCGGATGGCGGGGTTCTCCTTCCGGGACCGCCAGGAGTGAACGCCCTCCGTGGCCACCACGCCGACCAGTACTCCGACAACCGCGGTAACGAGATCCCCCAGCCCATGAGACGAACGTACCGCGCGTCGGCCGTCGATCGACACGGAAAGGGTTTCGTCCTCAGCCAATGGACTCAACTTGGCGCCTGCACAACCCCGTTCGTCGCGCCGTTGTCCCCACGCCCTATCGGCACGTCACCGTCGTGTCACCTTTCATGCCTCCACCGCCGCCGGCGCCGACTGCGCGCCGCGTTCGGCACGCCAGTGAGCGAAACGTTCGATCATGATCCTGTGCTTCTCAAGGTGCTGTTCAAGTAGAGCGCCATCCTGAATGCCCGTCAGCTCGGCCGGGGCAGCGGTGGTTGCGCGACCGGCGTCATCCGTGCACCGCCGCGAGACTCTGCGTGCCACGCGCCGCTCGCTCGGCGTCGCGCTTGGCGACCTCCTCGCGGACGATCGGGATCACGTACCGGCCGAAGTCGATCGCGTCACCCAGCAGGTCGTAGCCGCGGGCGGAGAGGATGTCGACACCGAGGTCGTAGTAGTCCAGCAGGGCCTGGGCGACCGTTTCGGGGGTTCCGACCAAGGCGTTGGAGTTGCCCGCGCCACCGGTCGCGGCGGCGGTCGGCGTCCACAGGGCGCGGTCGTAGCGCTCCCCCGCCTCCGCTATGGCGATCAGCCGCTGCGAGCCGGAGTTCTGCGGCTGGCCCTGGCCGTTGCGGCGCTTGGTGACCGGATCGCCCTTCTCCTTGCGGGCCTTGATCGCGCCGACCGTGCGGTGCGCCTTCTCCCAGGCCAGTTCCTCGGTCGGGGCGATGATCGGGCGGAACGCGGCCTGGATGCGCGGCACGTCGGTGCGACCGGCCGCCTTGGCGGCGGCCTTCACCGCCTCGATCTGCTCGGCGGTCTTCTCCAGGGGCTCGCCCCACAGGCAGTAGATGTCGGCCTCGGCGCCCCCAGCGGCGTACGCGGCAGGTGACGAGCCACCGAACGACACGTTCGGACGGGGATGCTGGACCGGAAAGACGTCGCTGACGAAGTCCTCGAACCGGTAGTGCTCCCCCTCGTGGTCGAAGGGCTCGTGGGTGGTCCAGATCTTCTTGACGATCTGGATGTACTCACGCGTGCGGGCGTAGCGTTCGTCCTTGGTGAGGGTGTCGCCCTCGCGGCCCTGTTCGTGGTCGTTGCCACCGGTGATGAAATGCACGGCCAGCCGGCCCTCGCTGATCTGGTCGAGGGTGGCGAAGGTCTTCGCGGCGAAGGTCGGGTACGAGACGTTGGGCCGGTGGGCGAGCAGGATCTGGAGGCGGTCCAGCCTGCTCGCGATGTAGGCGGCGGCGGGCGCGGGATCCGGCGATCCGGAACCGTAGGCGAACAGCACCCGGTCCCAGCCGTGGTCCTCGTGCGCCCGGGCGAGCCGGAGCGTGTACTCCTTGTCGAAGGCGGCGCCGGAGCGCGGGGTGGTTTCGGAGCCGTTGTTGGTGGCTGCGATGCCAAGGAACTCCACTGGCATGGGAGATGGCCTTTCCTCAAGTCCTGCGGGACCGCCGTCGGCGGCGCGTGGGCACGGCGGAGCGGCCCTCGGTGCGGCGGGGTGTGACGGCGCTTCAGGGGCAATGGATCCACATGGGTGAGCAGGCGTGACGACGCCGGGGTACGGGCCTCGGGTGATGTCGGCGGCGGCCGGTGTCAGGCGTCGCTGAACCGTCCATGCACGGGTTCGGCAGGTTTTCAGCGCATGGCTACGACGGTGGGGCGACGGGAGGACTCGGCCCGCTACGGGGTCACCGAGGGAGGCGGGACCGTTCAGACGGCCCGCTGCCGGATCAGGTGCAACACGCGGCGGACCACACCCGACCGAAGTCGATGTGGTCGCGGGTGACCAGGCGCTGCTCGGCATTCATACGGCCAATTCAGCAGTACATCTCGCTCCCCCGTCAACTGTGGCCCGGATACTGGACCCTTCAGCCGTAGCGGCACGTGGTCGACCTGCGTCCCGGCCGCTTGGACGGGCACGACCTGCCGCCCGCGGGCGTCGGCCTACGGCGACGGGTGTGCCCGCCGCGGTGCCATGTTCCCTACTTTTCCTATCGATTTACTAGGAAAGCATTGACCGCCCGTCCAACGGGTGCGCAGGATGATGCACATGACCCATACGCAGCAACGACTCGTTCGTCGTCGGCATGTCGACTTTGGTCACGTCGTCAGCGCCGCCTGCTGTCGCGTCTAAGGCACGCGCCACACACACCGCGCGTCCCACCCCGCTCCTTCTCTCTCAACCCTGGTGATCAGGCGCACCACCCCCTGCGCCTGACGACCCGACGCACTTCCGAAGGGCAACCGCCATGACCACGGCACTTCCGGCCCAGACCACTTCCGCGGATCCAGCGCTCCCCGGCACGCGCCGGCTCCATCTCGTGGACGACGCGGCGCCGAGCGGCACCCCGGAGCACAACTCCCCACGCCTCGTCGGCTACCTCGTGTTCGTCCCCGAGGGCACCGATCCCGCCACGCTCTTCGCCGAGAACGTGCCGCGGCCGGAGATCCGTCCGCTCGCCTCCACGGACTCACCTTCCTTGCGGCGGACGGGACACGGCGCCCTCCGCATCGATGCGGAGCAGCGTGTCGCAGCACTGGACGGACGCGAACTCGACCTCACATACCTGGAGTTCGGGCTGCTGGCCCATCTCGTCCTGCACCCCCACCAAGTGCACTCGCGCGAGCAGTTGATGGCCGTCGTCTGGGGCTACGACCACATCGGCGACGGCCGCACCGTGGATGTCCACATCGCGCGGCTGCGTCACAAGCTGGGCAAGGTCCACCGGCGCGGGATCGTCACCGTACGGAGCGTGGGCTACAAGTACGTGCCCGACCAGCAGGAGAGCACCGACACCGCTCCTTGCCGCCGAACTTGAGGAGACCACCACCATGGGCGTTGCCACCGCGCCGTCCGGGCCCACCGCGGAATCCGTCCGGACCGGACCCGACCGTGTGCACTGGCTGCGCGCGGCCCGCGAAACGGCGGACGACCTGGCCACGGACGCGGTGGCCAGGGAGCAGGCGGGCAAGACCCCGTTCGACGAAGTGTCCCGCCTGCGTGAGGCAGGGCTGTTCACGCTCCTCGTACCGGCCGAAGCGGGGGGAGGCGGCGCGGACTGGCCCACGGCCTACGCCGTCGTGCGGGAGATCTCCGCGGCCGACGGCGCGATCGGTCAACTGCTCGGCTGTCACTACTTCCTGTCGTGGAGCGCCCGGTTCCTCACCGAGTTCACCCCTGCCGCTCGCGCCGAACGGCCGTCCGTGGCGGACCAGTTGTGCTGGGGTGGCGGTTTCGCCCGTCAGGAACTGCCTCTGACCCTGGCCAGGAAGGCCGATGGCTATGTGCTGGACGGTCGGCAGAGCTACGCCACGGGATTACTCGTCGCCGACCGCCTCGCCGTGCGGGCCGAGCGGGTCGACACCGGCGAGCCCTTCGCCGTGGTCGTCGATCCCGCCCATCACGGCGTACGGATCGACGGCGACACGGATACCTTCGGCCAGCGGCTCGCGGCCGGCGGAAGCGTGGAGTTCGACGCCGTACCGGTCTCCGCCGACAACGTAGTCGGCTCGCTCTCCGTGGACGAGGATGTCCTGTCACCATCGGCCGCTCTCACATCACCGGTCGGACGTCTCCTCTCCGTCCAGATCCTTCTCGGCATGGCCGAAGGAGTGCTCGCCGAAGCACGTGAGTACAGCAGAGCGGGCCACTCACCCTGGCATCCCGCCTGGCCCGTCGGCTCGCCCCAGGACCCGCAAGTGCTGGCCGTCTACGGAGAGCTCATCGTCCTCGCCCGCTCCGCCTCCGCACTCACCGAACAGGCTGTGGAAGCCGTGCACGGCGGGCTGGCACGCGGTGAAGACCTCTCCTACGACGAGTACGCGGAGATCTCTGTCCTCGTGACCATGGCCGAGGCCGCCGCTTCCCGGGCCGCGCAGGAGTCCACAGCCCGCGTCCTCGACATCGTCGGCGCCCGCTCGGCATCCTCCCGGCTGGGCTTCGACCGTTTCTGGCGCAATGCGCGGACCCATACCCTGTACGAGCCCGTCGCCCACCGGCTCCGCGACGTCGGGGACCACTTCCTCAACGGCGCGCACCCTCCGTTCGTCCTGCCTGTCTGACCTGGGGCTTCCTGCCCGTCCTGCCCAGGGTCCGTGGGGCGCCGCGCAGAGGTCTCAGCAACCGGACCGTCGGGCAGGGGCGGGGACCCGCGCCCCCGGCCGGGCCCGCCCGCGATGGAGACCGACCGAACCGTACGGGATAATGCGCACATGCGGATTTCAGCCAGGGCGGACTACGCGGTACGTGCCGCACTGCAGCTCGCCGCGTCACAGGATGACGGGCCGTTGAAGGCCGAGGCGATCGCCGACGCCCAGGACATCCCCCACAAATTCCTCGAAGGCATCCTGAACGACATGCGCCGGGGCGGTCTCGTGCTCAGCCAGCGCGGCGGCAACGGCGGCTACCGACTGGCCAAGCCCGCCGAGTCCATCAGCATCGCCGACGTCATACGCACCGTCGACGGACCGCTCGTCTCGGTGCGAGGGGTCCGCCCCCCGGACCTCTCCTACACCGGCCCGGCCCAGTCGCTGCTCCCCCTGTGGATCGCGCTGCGGTCCAACGTGCGCGAGATCCTCGAGGGCGTGTCGCTCGCCGACGTCGCATCGGCCCAACTGCCTCCCGACGTATCCGCGTTGACCGACACCCCAGGCGCCTGGGCGAACCCCTGACGCCATGGGGCCGCACGGTGAGCGTGCGCGTGCCGAACCTCTGGGCGAGCGGAGCCGGCGGCCCGTCGTCAGTCACCGGTCATACGGGCCCTTCCGCGCGGAACTGGTTGGCCGGCACCGGCAGCCCGTAGTGCTCGCGAAGGGTCGACCCTTCGTACTCCTCACGGAACAGGCCCTTGCCGCGAAGGATCGGCAGGACGTGCTCGATGAAGCTTTCCAGGCCGGACGGCAGGGCCGGCGCCATGATGTTGAACCCGTCCGCGGCACCTCCCTCGAACCAGGCGACGATCGTGTCCGCCACCTGTTCGGGCGTGCCGATGAACTCGAAGTGGCCGCGGCCGCCGCCGAGCCGCGAGATGATCCGGCGGACCGTCAGCTTCTCGCGTACGGCGAGTTCGATGATCAGGTCGGAGCGGCTCTGCGAGCCCTCCAGCTTCGGCCTCGCGAGGATGAAGTCGGGCAGCGGCCCGTCGAGTTCGAACACCGACGGTTCCGTCTCGAAGACCGCGGCCAGCCGGCGCAGCCCGTACTCCGGAACGCGGAGCTCGTCGAACTGCCGCGACAGCGCCCGAGCTTCCGCCTCGGTCGACCCGATGTACGGGACGATGCCCGGCAGTACGATCACGCCGTCCGGGTCACGCCCCGCGGCCCTGGTCCTGGACTTGATGTCGGCGTAGAAGTCGGCTGCGCGCTCGTACGTCTGATGGGCGGTGAAGATCGCCTCGGCGTGCCGTGCCGCGAAGTCCTTGCCGTCCTCGGAGGAGCCGGCCTGCACGAGCAGGGGGTGACCCTGCGGCGGACGCTCGACGTTGAGCGGACCGGCCACCGAGAAGCGCGTGCCCCGGTGGTCGAGCCTGTGGAGCCGAGCGGGGTCGGCGTAGCGCCCCGTGGTCTTGTCGGCGACGACCGCCTCGGACTCCCAGCTGTCCCACAGTGCCTTGGCGATGTGCAGGAACTCGTCGGCCCGGGCGTACCGCTCGGCGTGGTCGGGACGGTCGACGAGGCCGAAGTTGGCCGCCTCGTCGGCGCCCGCCGAGGTGACGATGTTCCATCCGGCCCGGCCGCCGCTGACATGGTCGACCGATGCGAGGCGACGGGCGAGGTTGTAGGGCTCGTTGTACGTCGACGACACGGTCGCGATGAGTCCGATCCTGCTGGTCGCCTGTGACAGCGCGGTCAGCAGGGTGAGCGGTTCGAGCTGGCCCGGAGGCCGGAACTCGCCCGTGCCGACGATGGCCGGGCCGTCCGCGAGGAACAACGAGTCGAACTTGGCGCTCTCCGCCAGCTGTGCCAGCTCGATCCAGTGCCGCAGGTCGAAGTCCGCCCGCGGGTTGCTGTGCGGGAGCCGCCACGCCGCCTCGTGGTGTCCGGCCTCCATGAGGAAGGCGTTGAGGTGGAGCCGGCGTCTTGTCTGATCGCTCACGACTGCTCTCCAGTCCGTTCGTGGTGTGCCGACTCAGCCGACCGACAGCTTGGAGCTGTCGTATCCGGCCGGAAGGAGGTTGTCGGTGATCGACGAGACATCGACCTTCTTGGTGATCTGGCCCGCCTCACGGAAGGAGTCGGCGAGCTTCTGCTCCGCCTCGATGTCCGGCTTCCCCACCGGAGTGACCCGGAACTGGAAGGCGGCCAGCGTCGCCTTGGCGTCGGCCAGGGGAATGCCCTGCTCCCGAGAGAGCGCCTGCGCGTGCTTGCCCGGGTGCTCGACCGCCCAGGCGAACTCGCGGGACAGCCTCTTCAGGACGTCGGTGAGAGCCGCCCGCTTCGTGGGGTCCTTCAGCGACTTGTCGGTGGCGACGTAGTAGCTGCTCGTCTGGTCGATCGGCGGGAGACCCTTCGCCAGGATCCGCGCGCCGTTCTTGACCGCGATCGCCGACTGCGGATTCCAGATCGACCAGGCGTCCACCTTGCCCGTGTTGAACGCCGTGGCGCCGGCCGCCGGATCGAGGAAGACCAGCTTCACGTCCTTGAGACCGAGGCCCACGCTCTTGATCGCGTTCAGGGCCAGACCGTGCGCCGAACTGCCCTGTGGCACGGCGATCCTCTTGCCTTTGAGGTCCTTCAGCGTCTTCAGCTGCGAGCCCTTCGGCACGATGATGTTCTCCAGTGCCTGGTCGGGCCTGAGCGAGCGGTTGACGGCGACGATCTTGAAGCCGTACTCCTTCGCGGCACCGGTGATCGGCGGCACGTCGCCGACGCTGCCCAGGTCGATGTCACCCGAGGCCGCCGCCTGCACGAGCGGCGGGCCGTAGGTGAAGCGGGCGAACTTCACCTTGTAGGGAGCGTTCTCGAACACTCCGGTGATCTTCGCCAGCTCCTGGCTGCCGTCACCGCCGTTGTCACCGATGGTGAAGGTGTACTTCTTCCACTCGGGGTGGCTGTCGGCCCCCGATCCGCTGGGACCGCTCAGGGGCGCGGCGGCCTCCGACGTCGAGGCGCAGGCGACGAGAGTGCTTCCCAGGGCGAGCAGGCCGACGGCGGCGACGATACGGGAGGGTCTTCTGGACATGGGTTCTCACGTGCTTTCTGTGCTGTGGTGGAAGGGGTCGGTGGATGTGCCGGGACGTGCTGGATGTGGTGGATGTGCTGGGCGAAATCAGTGCTGGTTGGCCAGACCGAGGTCTTCCAGAAGCGCGGAGCGCAGCTCCTCTCGCGCGATGCTCGCCTCGCGGTCCCCGGCCGACAGCTCGACGAAGTGCGAGGTGCCGATGCGTCCGTTGCTCATGACGACGACGCGGTCGGCCAGCGCGATCGCCTCGTCGACGTCGTGGGTGACGAGCAGCATGGCCGCGTGGTGCCTGCTCCGCAGCTCCCGCACGAGGTCGTGCATGCGCAGCCGCGTGATCGCGTCGAGCGCCGCGAACGGTTCGTCGAGCAGCACGAGTTCGGGCTCCGAGACGAGCGCCCGTGCCAGTGACACCCGCTGGGCCTCGCCGCCGGAGAGCTCCTTGGGCCAGGCCTTCTCGCGGCCCGCGAGTCCGACCTCGGTGAGCACGTCGAGGGCCCGCTGGTCGGCGTCCGGTCCGTGCAGGCCGAGGGTGACGTTGCGCAGCACCCGCTGCCACGGCAGCAGACGGTCGGCCTGGAACACGATCGCCCGTTTGGCCGGGACCTCGACCCGCCCGTCGTCGGGCCGGTCCAGCCCCGCGAGCAACCTGAGGAGGGTGCTCTTGCCGCAGCCGGAGGGGCCCAGCAGGACCACCAGCTCCTCGTCGGCGATGGTGAGGTCCAGGTGGTCGAGGACGACCCGGTCCCCGAACCGGCGGACGACCTGCTCGACGACGGCGCCTGCCTGCCGGCGAGGCTGTGTGCCGTGCGAAATTGCGGTGGTGCTCATGCCGCCTCATAACTGGGACGCCACCGCAGCAGCACCCGCTCGAGAACCCGGACGAACTGGTCGGCGAGCAGACCGAGGAGCGAGTAGATCACCAGCCCCACGAAGACCTGGCCGGTCTGCAGGTAGGTCTGCCCTTGGGTGATGAGGAACCCGAGCCCCTTGTCTGCGTTGACCGTCTCGGCGGCGACGAGGCCCAGAACGCTGTACGCGAGGGAGAACCGGAGTCCGACCAGGAACCCGGGCAGGGCTCCGGGCACCAGCACCCGCGTCACGAGTCGCCAGGTGCCCGCGCCCGTCGTCCGCGTCATCTCGATCAGCCGCTGGTCGACGCCGCGGATCGCGGCGAACAGGTTGAGATACATCGGGACGCCCGCACCGAACGAGATCAGCAGCACCTTCGTGAGCTCGTCGATGCCGAACCACACGATCATCAGTGGCAGCACCGCCAGCAGCGGGATCGTGTTCAGGATCTGCACGAGGCCGTTGAACAGATACTCGCCGCTGCGCAGCAGCCCGCCGAGCACACCGCTGATGATCCCCACCGTCAGACCGAGCGTGAGACCGATGCCGGCCCGTTGCAGCGAGATGGCCAAGTCCGGTCCCAGGACGCCCTGTTGCCATAGATCGACAGCGGATCCGACGATGGAGGACGGTGCCGGGGCATAGGTCTTCTTCAGTGCTCCGGCCCTGGCCAGGATCTCCCAGGTTACGAGGATCACGGCCGGAGTGGTGTAGATGCCCAGCGGCCAGCGCAGCCGCTCGCGAAGGGTGCGGAGCAGGGTCCGGCGGCGGGCGTCGCGCGGCAGGAAGACCTCGCGCCCCGGTGCGGTCGCCGACTCGGCGGTAGTCGGCGCGGTGGTCGCCGGCGCGGTGGTCGGCGCGGTCGCCGACTCGGCGGTCGTCGAGTCGGCGATCGCCGACGCGGCGGCAGCGGGTTCGGCGGCCGGCCTCTTGAGGCTGACCTCGGTCATGGGGCGGCCACCTCCAACTCCTTGCTGCGGTGCGGGGCGTCACCGGCGACCGCGCCGATGCGGCGCGTGAGTTTGCGGATGGACGGAGGCATGAGGGGCCCCTCTCGAGGGTTTGGGCGCACCGGGTGCTGAGAGTCGGAGTGAACGGATGATGACGGCGATGAGCGGCGATGAACGGCCACGAAGCCGGTACCCGGTCCGGTCGCGGACGCGAGAACCTCGACGGCTCCGCGGGCGTACCGGACGAAGGCCTGGCTGTGTGGTGACGGTCGTGCCGCCGCGCCGGCCGGTGTGCGCCGTCCGGGACGCCTTACGGAAGTCCCGCCGGGCACACGCCACTTGCACGACGTGCCCTTGGCCCGTAGCTGATGGCGGATCCCCTCGCCCACCTCGCAGTGCGCCGCACCCACTTCTCCCCGGGGAGAGGGAGAGGGAGGGAGTAGGAGCGGGAGCGCGGAGGGAAGTACGAGGGGAAGGAGAAGGCAGTCATCCCGCGGATACCGCGGTACCCCGGGAGACACCGCTGAGGCGGTATCGCACCGAACCTTCCGAGGTCAGGCCTTCGGAGCCCATCGACGGCTGCGGCTGCCGAGGACCGCTTGGCGGATCAGCTGCACACCTTGGGGGTCAACGACAACAGAACGCGCTGGAGACGTGCGCCAGGTCGATGTGGCGCCTCCGAGTCAAATCCACGCGGGGGTTCATGGAACGTGAGTTGAGCAGACACCCGCGCCGTCGGTCAACAACTTCCGGACAGGTCTCACATTGCGGAAACGTGGAACCGGCCCGCTCTGGAGAACACAGTCGAGGACGGCGCTACACGAGAGGCGGCCCCTTGCGCCGAGGGGGCGGAAGTCGGTGCCTGCTCCGCCGCGGATCGCGTCCCGCAGCGCCCGGCACCGCTCCCCGGGACCGGCAGCAGCTGGCACATCTTCCCACCGGCCGCCGGAAACCCCAGGTCAGTGGCGTGTCTGGCCAGGCGTCAGGTGGCGCAACACTTCAGCAACACGACTTTTCCTATCGGATCGCTAGGGTTCGACCCGTGCCTCCCACCGACCGCATCCGAGACCACGCCGGCCAGGGCGCGACCACCGTCGCCGCCCACCGCGCGCGGCGCCGACTGCGCGCCGATCAGGCCCGGCAGCTTGCCGACCTCCTCCGCCACCAACTCCTCACCGGCGGCTTCCCCACCGGCACGCTGCCGCACGAGTCGACCCTCGCCGGCGAGTACCGCGCTTCCCGCAACACCGTCCGCCAGGCTCTCGACCTCCTGCGGGCCGAAGGCCTCGTCGAACGCCAGCCCGGCGTCGGCACCGTGGTCGTCGCCCGGAAATATCCCCACGGCCTCGACCGCCTGATGGGCCTCGCCGAGACCCTCCGTGAACACGGCCAAGTCACCAACGAGGTCCGCACGGTGGGTCCCGCCCCGGCACCCGCCCCGGTCGCCGAGCGCCTTCACGTCCCGCCCGGCACCGACGTCCTCTACATCGAACGCCTGCGCCGCCTGGGTGGCCTCCCCCTTTCTCTCGACCTCACCTACATCCCCCTGGACGTCGGCACCGCCCTGCTCGGCGCCGACCTGGAGAACACCGACGTCTTCCGCCTCCTGGAAACCATCACGGGCCAGCCCCTCGGTCACGCCGAAATCACCCTGGAGGCGGTCACGGCCGACGCCCACTCCGCCGCCGTGCTCGAAGCCCCGCGCGGCGCGGCCGTCCTCATGCTGGAACGGCTCACTCACCTCGCCGACGGCCGCCCGGTCGACCTGGAGTTCATCCGATTCCGCGGCGACCGCATCACGATGAGCGGCCTCCTGCACCGGTCGCTCTGACCCCGTCCCCCTTCCTCAGCACGACCTTCCCGGAGACAGCCATGCCCTTGACACCCCAGCGGGCCGATGTGCCCGTGACCATCGACCAGTCGAAGTGCATCGAAGGCTGCACGCTCTGCGTGGACATGTGCCCGCTGGACTCCCTCGCCATCGACGACGGCAGCGGCAAGGCGTACATGCACGTCGACGAGTGCTGGTACTGCGGCCCGTGCGCGGCCCGCTGTCCCACCGGAGCCGTCACGGTCAACATGCCCTACCTGCTCCGGTGAAAGGCCCCGAACTCCCATGAAATTCACACCAGTTGCCGCAGGTGCCCTCCTTCTCCTCCCTCTGACGGCCTGCGGCGGCAACGCCGCGGCGGGAAGCGACGGCTCCACCGTCACCGTCACCGTCGGCTACCAGTCCAAGACCATCAACACGGTGACGGCAGGCACCCTTCTGCGGTCTCTCGGCTACTTCGAGAAGGACCTCAACGCCCTCCACGACGGCCACACCTACAAGGTCGACTGGCAGGACTACGCCACTGGTGCCCCCATCACCGCCCAGATGACCGCCGGGAAGATCGACATCGGCTCGATGGGTGACTTCCCTCTTCTCATCAACGCGGCCCGGGGCAAGCAAGTCGGCCGCCCCACCCACCTCGTCTCGGTCACCGGCTACAACCTCCGCGGCGGCCTCAACACCATCGTCACCGCCCCCGACTCCCCGCTCGGCTCCCTCGCGGACCTGAAGGGCAAGAAGGTCTCGACGAGCATCGGCTCGGCCGCCGACGGCACACTGATACGCGCCCTGCGACGCGCCGGCATCGACCCCGACAAGGACATCCAGAAGCTCAACCAGCAACCGGCGGTGGGGGCGTCCGCCCTCTCCGGGGGCAGCGCGGACGCGCTGTCGCAGTTCGTCGCCTGGCCGGGCCTGCTCGCCTACCAGGGCAAGGCCAAGGCCCTTTACGACGGCGCCCAGTTGAACCTGCCCACCTTCCACGGTGTCACCGCCCGCGAGGACTTCGCCAAGGAGCGGCCCGCCGTCCTGGAAGCCTTCCTCAAGGCCCAGGCAGAGGCGACGGACTATCTCAACGCCCACCCCGTCCCCGCCGCCGAGAAAGTAGCCGAGGCCACCGGCCTGCCCGCCGAGGTCGTCTACCTCTACAACGGCGCCCACGGCATCTCCACCTTCGCTCCGGCGATCAAACCGCAGCTCGTCTCCGCCCTGAAGCGGGACGTGTCGATCCTCAGGTCGGCGAAGCTCACCGGTGACGTGGACGTGGACGCCTTCGTCGACGACCGGTACGTCAGGAAGGCCCTCGGACCCTCCTACGCCGAGCGCCTCGCCGCGACGCCCGCACCGGTCGCGAGCGAGGTGTGGCCCAAGGGCGCCGAACAGACCCGTACTCTCAAGTCTCCGGCAGCGCTGCTGAGTTACGTCGGCCGGAACAAGGACGCGATCCGCGCCGCCTACGTACCCGACGCCACCACCGGCACCCTGTGGTTCGCCGACAGGGCGGTCTGGGTGGCCGACGGCGTCCGGCTCCTCCCCTTCGTCGCACCGGCGACCGCGAAGGCGTACGTGGCCGAGCACGGCGGCGCCCGTGTCATCACGTACGCCGACGCACTACGGCGGGCGTCATGACCCGGGACGCGCACCGGGCCGGCCGGTTCACGCCCCGGCATCCGCACCGGGCCGGCCGGTTCACGCCCCGGTATCCGCGGCGGGCGGGCCGGTTCGCACTGCGCCTCGGCTCGCTGGCGGCCGCCCTCGGCCTCTGGCAGCTGCTGACCAGCCTGAACGTCGACCTGTGGCTGCGCTTCTCCCAGTTCCCCACGGTCGCCGACGTGGCACGCACCTTCACCGAACGCCTGTCCGGCCCCGACTACTGGACGGACCTCACCGACAGCCTCACGCGCATCCTCACCGGCTTCCTGCTCGCCGCCGTCCTGGGCGTGGCCATCGGCGTGCTCGTCGCCCGCTCCCGCCTCGCCGAGGACCTGCTCGGCCCGCTGCTGGAGGTGATCCGGCCCATCCCGGCCATCGCCCTCGTCCCCGTGGCGATCCTCCTCCTGCCCTCCAACGAACAGGGCATCGTCTTCATCACCTTCACCGCCGCCTTCTTCCCCGTCCTGGTCTCCACCCGGCACTCCGTCCGCGCGCTGACCCCGGTGTGGGAAGAGGCGGTGCGCACCATGGGCGGCGGCCGCCTGCGGATCCTCGGCTCGGTCGTCCTGCCCGGCGCGCTGCCCGGCATCTTCGGCGGCCTGTCGGTCGGCCTCGGCGTCTCGTGGATCTGCGTCATCTCCGCCGAGATGATCTCCGGCCAGTACGGCGTCGGCTACCGCACCTGGCAGGACTACACGATCGTCAACTATCCGGGCGTGTTCGTCGGGATGGTGACGATCGGTGTCCTCGGCTGGGTCACCTCCACGGCCGTGGAGCTCCTGGGCCGTCGCCTGACCCACTGGCTGCCGCGCACGTCGTACGTGCCCGGGGTGCGGGTCCCGCGGCGGGTGCGCGATGCCGGCACCCCCGTACCCGTAGCACCCAGGACCGAGGAGGACGTGCCCCATGACCAGCTTGTCTGACGCCCGTTCACCGTCGCGCACGGGGGCGGGGCTCGCCCTGCGCGACGCCACCCTCGGTCGCCCGGGCGCGCCCGTGCTGGACCGGGTGGACCTCGACGTGACTCCCGGCGAGATCCTCACCGTCGTCGGTCCCTCCGGCTGCGGCAAGTCGACGCTCCTGCGCACGCTGGCCGGGCTGCTGTCTCCCCTCGCCGGCGAGGTCGCCCAGGACACGCGCCGGCTGACGGGCCCCTCCGCCGACCGCGCCCTGATCTTCCAGGAGGACGCTCTCCTGCCCTGGCGCAGCTTGCGCGCGAACGTCGAACTGCCGCTCGCCATCGCGGGGTTGTCCCGAGCCGAACGCCGCGCACAGGCCGAGTCCTGGCTCACCCGGGTCGGACTCGCCGAGCAGGCCGGACAGTTGCCGCACCGCGTCTCGGGTGGCCAGCGCCAGCGCGCACAGCTGGCCCGCGCCCTGGCGCCCGCGCCGCGCGCCGTCCTCATGGACGAGCCCTTCGGCGCCCTCGACGCCCAGACCCGCGCCGGTATGCAGGACCTGCTGGTGGAGGTGTTGCGGGGCACGGGCGCGACCGTCGTGTTCGTCACCCACGACGTCGACGAGGCGCTCTTCCTCGGCGACCGGGTGGCGCTGCTCGGCTCCGGCCGGCTCGCCGCAGTGCGCGCCGTGCCCCGCCCGCGCGACCGCACGGCGCACGACGACCCGGCGCGCGTGGCGCTGCGACGCGACGTCCTCTCCTCGCTCGGTACCTGAAAGGCACACCGGTGACCACCCCCGTGAACACCCCCCTGGAGATCCCCGCCCTCGACGACGCCGAGGAGCTCAGCTGCGACGTCCTCGTCATCGGGGGCGGCACCGCCGGCACCATGGCGGCGCTGACCGCCGCCGAACACGGCGCGCGGGTGATCCTCTTGGAGAAAGCCCACGTCCGCCACTCCGGCGCCCTCGCCATGGGCATGGACGGCGTCAACAACGCCGTCGTCCCGGGCCGCGCCGAACCCGACGACTACGTCGCCGAGATCACCCGCGCCAACGACGGCATCGTCGACCAGTCCACCGTCCGCCAGACCGCGACCCGCGGTTTCGCCATGGTGCAGCGCCTGGAGTCGTACGGGGTGAAGTTCGAGAAGGACGAGCACGGCGAGTACGCGGTCCGCCAGGTGCACCGCTCCGGCTCCTACGTGCTGCCCATGCCGGAGGGCAAGGACGTCAAGAAGGTCCTGTACCGGCAGCTGCGACGGCGTGAGATGCGGGAGCGGATCCGCATCGAGAACCGGGTGATGCCGGTGCGCGTGCTGACGGCGCGGGGGCAGGCCGTGGGGGCGGCGGGATTCAACACCCGTACAGGGCAGTTCGTCACCGTCCGCGCGGGCGCCGTGATCCTGGCGACCGGCGCCTGCGGCCGGCTGGGCCTGCCCGCCTCCGGCTACCTGTACGGCACGTACGAGAACCCGACCAACGCGGGCGACGGCTACTCCATGGCGTACCACTCGGGTGCCGAACTCACCGGCATCGAATGCTTCCAGATCAACCCGCTGATCAAGGACTACAACGGTCCTGCCTGCGCCTACGTGGCCAACCCCTTCGGCGGCTACCAGGTCAACCGGCACGGCGAACGGTTCGTCGACTCCGACTACTGGTCCGGGCAGATGATGGCCGAGTTCGCGGCCGAGGTGGCGTCCGACCGCGGCCCGGTGTACCTGAAGCTGAGCCACCTCCCGGAGGAGTCGGTCGCGGCGCTGGAGTCGATCCTCCACTCGACCGAGCGCCCGACCCGGGGCACGTTCCACTCCGGCCGCGGCCACGACTACCGCACGCACGACATCGAGATGCACATCTCCGAAATCGGTCTGTGCGGTGGCCATTCGGCCTCGGGCGTACGCGTGGACGACCACGCCCGTACGACCGTGCCGCGTCTGTACGCCGCCGGAGACCTGGCCTGTGTCCCGCACAACTACATGATCGGCGCTTTCGTGTTCGGCGATCTGGCGGGCGCGGACGCGGCCCGGTACACGGCGTACGAGGGTGAACTGCCGTCCGCCCAGCTGCGCGAGGCGCACGATCTGATCTACCGCCCGCTGCGCAACCCGGACGGCCCGCCGCAGCCCCAGGTCGAGTACAAGCTGCGCCGTTTCGTGAACGACTATGTGGCCCCGCCGAAGTCCGGCGCCCGGCTGTCCCTCGCCCTGGAGGCGTTCGAGCGCATGCGTGACGACATCGCGGAGATGGGCGCCCGCACCCCGCACGAGCTGATGCGCTGCGCCGAGGTCACCTTCATCCGCGACTGCGCGGAGATGGCCGCGCGGGCGTCCCTGGCGCGCACGGAGTCCCGCTGGGGCCTCTACCACGACCGCCTCGACCACCCCCGGCGCGACGACACCTCCTGGTTCCACCACCTCGACCTGTACAAGTCGCCTTCCGGCACTATGGAGTTCACCACCCGTCCGGTGGCTCCGTATCTGGTGCCGGTCGACGGCTTCACCCCGGTCGGCGGCCCCTCCCGTCACCTCGGCGAGGTCCACCCTCAGCAGGTGGCGACCGCCGGGGCCCGGGAAGCGGCGCCGGTGACGATGGCGCACGAAACCTCACCGAGCGGCGCGACCGTCCACCGCGCCGCCGCCGCGGACGCACCCACCACACCGCGCCTCCTCGAACTGCTCTCGCTCGCGGAGGAGGAGCCCGAACTGTCCTCCGTCGCGCCCTACTTGAGCGACGCCGATCCCACCGTCCGGCGGACCGCCGTCACCGTCCTGACCGAGACCGTGCCGCCCGGCACCGGACCCGCCCTCGCCGCGGCACTCGTCGACGCCGACGCCGACGTGCGCGAGGCCGCGGCCGGCTCATTGCGCGAACTCGTCGAGACGCTGCCGCCCGAACCGGCGCTGCGCGACGGCCTCGCCGCCGCCTTGTCCGGAGCAGACCCCATCGTGCGGGCCGCCGCGCTGGACGTTCTGCGCGCCCTGCGTCTCGGTGACGCCGCACTGTTCCGGGACTCTCTCTCGGACTCCAGCATCGCCGTCCGTATCGCGGCCGTGCGTGCGCTCGTGTCGGTCGACGCCACCGCGGACGTGGCCCGCGCGGCCGTGGACCCGTCCCGTGAGGTCCGCGTCACGATCGCCAAGGCACTGGGCACCACCGTCGCGGGGCAGCTCGGCGACACCACACCGACGGGCCCCGAGCCCGGTACGGCCCACTCGGCCCTGTCCGAGCTGATCGACGATCCGGACGCCCTGGTGCGTGCGGCCGCCTACGAGGCACTGGGCGCCATCGGCTGCCCGGCACCGCTGGACGCCCGCGCCGTGGCCGCCCTGTCGGATGCGGCCTGGCAGGTCCGGGCCGGCTCCGCCACGGCCCTGTCGTTCGCGGACCCCGGCCTGGCGGTCCCCGCCCTGGCAGAGGCCCTGGACGACCCGAACGCCGACGTACGCAAGGCCGCCGTACTGGCGTTGACCCGGCACCGTGCCGTCGAGGACGCCCGCGCCGCCCTGGCCACGGCGACGGCCGACCCGGACGCGGATGTCCGGGCCTACGCGGCACGAGCACGGTGACGGCGCCCTCCGCCTCGGGCCGAGTGCCGGAGGGGCGGGCCGCGGCCCCGGGTTCCGATGCCGGCTGCGGTCGTGGCCGGGCACGGCTGTCCGCGTGGGGTGCCGATCCGCGGCAGGCCCGGCACCACACGGAAGTCGTCGAGTGGCTGCTGGAGTTGGAGCTGACGCGGCGCTGAGCAATTCCGGCCCCCCTTTCGACCCGGAGCCATCCGATCGGCCCGTGTCCGCGACCGCATTTTCTTTACACGCACATGACGCTCCATTACGCGCCATGGACGCGTCATGGCAGGGATATGACAAGAACCGTTTTCCCTTGTTCCCCCGGTCCGCGGTGTTCAACGGTAGGAAAACCGCAGGAGCTGACTCCGGCCTCCGGCGATGTGTGCAGCGAAGCCCCCGTCGAGCGCGCCCGCACAGCGCGCCACCGATCGAGAAGGAACACTCGCGATGACACTGATCCATACCACCGGGCGTCTGATCGCCGCGGCGATCACGACGACCGTCACCGCCGCCACCCTGGGAGCGGGCACCGCATTACCGGCGCACGCGGCGTCGCCCGAGGGCCGGGTGCTGCACACCGGGTCGGCTGCGGCCGTCCCCGGCAGCTACATCGTCACCCTCAAGAACTCGGCGGGCCTCAAGGCCGCCTCCACCACCGGGAGGAACCTGATAACCGGCTACGGCGGCAAGGTGAAGCGCACCTTCGGCTCCGCGCTCAACGGCTACACCGCGACCCTCACCGCCACCGAGGCCCGCAGACTCGCCGCCGACCCGTCCGTCGCCACTGTCGAGCAGGACCAGAAGGTCCACGTCGACGCCACCCAGTCCAGCGCCCCTTGGGGACTGGACCGGATCGACCAGGCGGCCCGCCCGCTGAGCGGCACCTACACCTACCCCGACACCGCAGGCGGCGGGGCGACCGTCTACGTCCTGGACACCGGCGTCCGGATCTCCCACTCGGAGATCAACGGCCGGGCCTCGTACGGCTACGACTTCGTCGACAACGACTCCACCGCCCAGGACGGCTACGGCCACGGAACCCACGTGGCCACCACCGTCGCGGGCAGCACCTACGGGGTCGCCAAGAAGGCCAAGATCGTAGCGGTCCGGGTCCTTGGCAACGACGGTTCCGGCACCACGGCCGGAGTGATCGCCGGGGTCGACTGGATCACCGCCAACCACACCGGCCCCTCCGTGGCCAACGTGTCCCTCGGAGGCAGCGCCAGCACCGCACTGGACACCGCGGTCAGCAACTCCATCGCCTCCGGAGTGACCTACTCCATCGCGGCCGGCAACTCCGGCGCCAACGCAGCGAACTACTCCCCCGCCCGAGTGAGCAGCGCCATCACCGTCGGCGCCACCACCAGCAGCGACGCCAGGGCCAGCTACTCCAACTACGGCTCCAGGGTTGACCTGTTCGCCCCCGGGTCGAACATCACCGCCGGGTGGAACACCTCGGACACCGCCACCTACACCGGCTCGGGCACCTCGTTCGCCGCCCCGCACGTGTCGGGCGCGGCCGCCGTGTATCTCACCAGCCACCCCACGGCCACTCCGGCCGAGGTCGCCGACGCGCTGGTCAGCGGCGCCACGTCCAACGTCCTGACCGGCATCGGCACCGGGTCGCCCAACAAGCTCCTCAGGCTCGTCGCGTAACACCCCGCCGATTCGGACGGGTCGCCCGCCGGGTCCCCGTGGGCCGCTGAGGCCTTCGGGGATCCGGCCACGGCCCGGTCGGGTCGGCCAGCGTCCGGAGCCCGATCGCGCGGTCCTGGCGTGCCGGGTCCTGGAGGCCGATGACGGCACCGAGGGCGCCCCCACGCATGGCGCGAGGCCGTGGAGGTCGTCGCGATGGACGGGTTCACCGGCCTCGAGAGCGCCGCCGCTGAGGAGATCTCCGTCGCGGTCGCGGTGATGGACCCCTTCCACGTGGTGCGCCTGGCCGGCGACGCCCTGAACGACTGCCGCCGCCACGTTCAGCAGACCACCCGCGGCCGCCGCGGCCGTAAGAACGACCCGCTCCACAGTGCCCCGGCGAACCCTGCACACCGGTGCCGACCTGGTCACCGACAAGCAGGCCGCCCGACTCACGGCCCTGTTCGCCATCGATGCACGTCGAGGTCGAGGCCACCTGGGGCATCTACCAGCGGATGATCGCCGCCTACCGGCACCCCGACCCAGCCGCGGGCCGCGAGCTGATGGTCAAGCTGATCGAGTCGCTCAGCGCCGGCGTCCCCAGGCCGCTGGTCGAGATCGCCAAGCTCGGCCGCACAACCAGTGATCTCGAGTTGAACTGGCCGCAGGTGAGGTGCTGGGGCGGATCGGCGTCGGCTGCCCGACCAGGGACAGCGATGCGCAGACGCAGCCGGAGGCCCGATCCTGTGTCACCGTTCGCAGTGGACTTCTTCGCCTACCCGCTCAGATCGGTCAACGGCGCACCCGATAGCGCAGGTGAAGCACCCGGTTGCCCTGAATCACCACGTCAGGATCCTCCAACAGGTGCTGCGCGTGGACCGACCCGAAGTAGCGCTTGCCGGACCCGAACACAACGGGTACGACGTCCATGCGCACCTCGTCGATCAGGCCCGCGGCAAGCACCTGGCCACCGACGTCGCCGGCGGCGACCTCGACCATGCGGTCACCCGCAAGCTCCTGCGCCTTGGCCACGGCCGCCTCGACGCCGTCGACGAAGTGAAACGGCGCCTCGGGGTCCCAGCCCTCGGGCTTCGGCCGGTGCGTCACGACGACCACGTGGTCGATCCCGCCCGGAGGCTTCCCGTCCCAGCCGTCCGTCATGTCGAAGACATGGCGGCCGACGAGTGTCGCCCCGATCTGGTCCCAGTACGGCCGGGTGTAGTCGTAGGACGTCCGCGACACCTTCAGCTCGCCGCTCTCGTCCAACGGGACGTCACCGCTGGACAACCAGTCGAACAGCGGTCCGGGCTGGTCATTCTCGTCCGCGATGAAGCCGTCCACCGACACCGAGCTGTACATGACCACCTTGCCCACGGGGCTCTCCTCAGCTTTGGGATGCCCCCAAATTAGCGTGTCGCGAGCTGTCGCTCTTGTCAGAAATCAATCGGCCGGGAGCGGCCAGCTGTCCAGCGCGTGGCCGGGATGTTCGCGCAGGAACCGCCGCCGGACTTCGACGTACCGGGTAGGCGTGAGCCCGGTGAACGCCCGGATTTCGCGGCCGAAGTGGGCCTGATCGAAGTAGCCTGCGCCCGCGGCGAGGTCGCCCCAGTCGATCGGTCCGGCGGGGTTGATCGCGAACATGGTGGCGGCGAAGCGGTGGGTGCGGGCCAGCCGCTTCGGTGTGACGCCGATGAGCTCTTTGAACCGCTGTGCCAGATGAGTGCTGCTGACACCGGCTGCCACCCTCAAGTGGCCGATCGCCACCGCCCCGCTGGTCGCCGCGATGACGCTGCTCGTATGGCGGACCAGCCACAGGCCGGGGGTCTCGCACAGCCGTCGCATCAGCTCCTCCGGAGGGTAGAGCAGTCGACCTCGTCCAGCGCGGGGTCGAACACGTCCGGCGGGATGTGGAGTTCGTCGGTCGCGTAGGCGCCGAACCGGAGGATGTGGGAGTCAGGTGGGGCGAGAGCCGGGCCAGATCCTCGGCGGTCACCTGCCACCCCTCGGTAACCAGCTGCCGGATGACCTCCATCATGTCGATCGCGGTGTGGAACACGATCAGGTTGCACAGCAGCGAGTTCCATTTGACCGGCTTTTCCTACTCGGCCGGGTCGTTCTCGGCGATCACGCCCTGGTTGCCGAACCGGGGTCCAGGCCGAGAACCCCTTGTGGGCCTCGGCCTTGTTGGTGGCCGCCGTCACCCCGTGCCCGCAGCCCCGAGTCGGCGAGGAACCGCAGCAGCGCCACGGTCCGCATCACGCGCCCGACCTCAATGAACGCCTTGTAGATGTGGGCTTTGCGCGAGTTCGACGACAATCGGCGCATCAGCCTCACCGAAGACACTTCGCATGGTGAAGAGCCCGTTTGCCTCACAGGAAGACGGGGACTCGTGAAAGGAAATGGGGACGCCCGCAGACGACGTCCCGTCATCGGAGGACGCCATGATCATCCTCGGACTCATTCTGCTCGTCGTCGGCCTCATTGCGGGCATGGGAATTCTTTGGACCATAGGGGTCGTCCTGGTCGTGGTCGGAATTCTGCTGTGGATTCTGGGAGCGATAGGACATGAGGTCGGCGGACGACGCCACTACTGGTAGTGGCTGACCGGTAACCGCCGTTCCAGAGCGTTCGTCAGACCAAGATCAGCGATGTCCCGTGGGGACGGACATCACTCACGGACATCGCTATGGGCTGCACGCCCCCGCAGCGGTTCGGTGCGGCCCTCCATGATTCCCGAGCCCCGGCCGCCTGGTTTCTGCGAACGGCGAACCCGCCGGGCGGCCGGCTCTTCCGCTCCCGGAGCCTACGGTGCGTCCGAGAGCACCTCATCGCGCAGCGACGCGCACGTGCTGCTGAGCAGACGCGACACATGCATCTGCGAGATGCCGAGCTGGTCCGCGATGCAGCTCTGTGTCATGCCGCAGAAGAACCGCAGGTAGAGGATCGTCCGCTCGCGCTCGGGAAGTGTGCGCAGAGCCGGCTTGACGGCTTCGCGGTCGACGACCAGGTCGAAACCTGCATCGGACTCGCCCAGCGCGTCGGCCAGGGTGAATCCGTTGTCACCGCCGGGCAGTTCGGCGTCCAGGGACAGCGTCGCGAAACTGTCCAGGGCTTCCAGACCGGTGCGTACGTCGTCTTCCGTCAGGTGCGCGCACTCGGCGATCTCCGTGACGGTGGGCCGACGGTCCGAGAGCGTCGGTGCGAGGTCCTTCATGGCGGTGCGCACCTTGTTACGCGCTTCCTGGACCCGGCGCGGCACGTGGAGGACCCACATGTGGTCGCGGAAGTGACGCTTGATCTCTCCGACGATGGTCGGGACCGCATAGCTCTCGAACGCGTTGCCCCGGCTTGGTTCGAAACGGTCGACGGACTTGACCAGGCCCAACGCGGCGACCTGGGTCAGATCCTCGACGGACTCGCCCCGGCCGCGGTACTTGCCGGCGATCCGTTCCGCCATGGGCATCCACGCCTGCACGATTTCGTCACGCAGAGCCTGTCGCTCGGGTCCGTCGGGGAGACCGGCCAGGTGGGCGAAGGGGGCGGCGGTATCGGGGGCGTCGTGATGCGTATGCCGCTTCGTGGTGATCGTAGGGCGCATGGTGCTTACAACTCCCTCAAGGGGTTGCCGACTGGGCGGAACACCATGGGGCGCACGCACGAGCGACGCGAGACACCGTCTTCCGGAGCTGACCGCTCCCACGGACGTGCCTTCCGTCCGAAGCACTAATGTGGGGTTGCCCTCGCGTCGACCCGGTAAACCGATTTCGAAATGGCGTGACGCTGGGGCATCGACCGGTCCTGAAGCGTGATATTTGCGGGCCGATTCAGTAATGCCGACAATTGCGCGTCGTGCATCCCGCAGGCCTCTTCGGGAGGGTGATTCCCGAGTTTGAGATCACGGCCCGCACATCCTGATCACGAGCCGGAATCCGGACGGCCTGGAGTCGTCCCGAAGAGGCCTCCCGAAAAGCGCTCCGAAACGCTTTCCTGGCCGGTTTAACGAAGAGGTTGCCGAAGACAGTGTCGTGAGGACCGTTCGCCGGGAGAGCGCCTCACTACTCGCCGAGCGTCATCCAGTTCCCCGGCTTTTCGAGCGGTGCGAATCCCACTTCGGCGTAGACACCGTGCGCGTCCGCCGTGGCCAGCAGCACACGGCGCAGTCCATAGGGGGCGAGGTGGTCTCTGACGGCAGCCACGAGAGCGGTGCCCAGGCCTTTGCCACGTACGGCGGGAGCGATGTAGACGTCGCAGAGCCAAGCGAACGTGGCCCGGTCGGTGACGACTCGGGCGTAGCCGGACTGAGAACCCGAGGCACGGTCGTAGATGCCGAAGTTGAGAGATCGGGCGATGGCCTGGTCCTGCTTCTCCCGGGAGCGGCCCAGAGCCCAGTACGCGTCCTGTGACAGCCACTGATGGATCAGCGCGTGATCAAGACGCTCGAGGGCGGTGGAGATTTCATACGCGGCCGGAAGAACCCTGTTCATGTCCGCATCCAAGCAGCCCGGATCCGGACAGGCCAACGGATTCCTTCGAGACCGCGGTCCGGCCCCAGGAGAGCGCGCCGGGCAGAAGGCCGAAAGGCATATGACCGGGGCCGGGACCGGGACCCACCCCTGTCCTCCGCTCAACGGGGTCCTGTGGTTCGACCTTCACGCCGGCTGGCTTCCTTGCTGGCTTCCTGTCCCGGGTGGGGCGAGGCAGAGGTCGGGCGAAGCACCTGGCCCTGTCCGCGGGACTGGGCCGGGATGCGAAGGGCGCTGCTTCCGTCCCGCCAGGCAGCGAGGAGCACGGCTCCGAGCCGGTCCTCCAGGAGCGTGGTGGCCTGGACGCCGAAGACGACGTCCGGCTCCAGCGCGGGCTCGCTCTCCAGCAGACCGCCCACCACGTCATGGCGCACGACCTGTTCGTGGACCGCGTCCGCCTCGACGTGCTCGTCGTAGAACCGGATGGCGGCCGGACCGGCACCGGTGCGGCGCAGCGCCTTCGCCAGTCGGCGCGAGCCCGGGGAGGACGTCACCTCGACGGCGGCGAAGTGTCCGACGAGCGCGCCCCGCAACGCCCGGTGCAGCCCGAACAGGGACATCAGGTTCACTGTGGCGAGTGCCGCGGCCGGGGCGGCATCGAGGTAGTGGCCGTATGCCGTCTCCAGGCCGAGGTCGTCCATGAGGTCGGCGAACAGTCTGGCATGGATCTCCTCAGGGCGCCCCGCACCGAATTCGTCGTACTCGACCGCCACCATCGCCGCCTTGGCGCGGCCGTGCAGCCGGGGGATGACCCAGGCGTGCGGGTCCGCCTCTTTGAGGTGGTACAGCGAGCGCAGCGCCGCATATTCCGCCAACTGGCAAGGTTCGCCGTCGCGTTGCAGATAGTGCGAGACGCTCGTTCCGTCGTGGCCGACCAGCTCGATCTGCAGATCGTCGAGCGCCTCCTTCACCGTGACCGGGCGTGGGACGTCGGCACGCAGAGCGGCGAGAAAGCTCTGTTCGAGTGCGCGGCGCAGGGCCAGAAGGCCGGGGTCCCACTCACGCTCTTCGTCCACGCCCTCGAAACCTTGGTAATGGAGTTCGTACAGCACATACAGCGCGAGCTGCAGATCGTCACCGTAGGGATCGACACCGGCTGCCCCTTCTGGTCCCGGCGCCGGCTGCCCGTGCCCGAGAGCCGAGACGACGCCGGTGGACAGCGGTCCCCGCGGGGTGGGCAGAGGCGGGCTGGACCGTCGGGCCTCTTGTCGGGTGGACATCACTCGACTCCCCTCGGCCCGGCTGCCTGTTCGGCCGCATCACCGGGCTCGGGTCCGCGGTCCGCGGGCGCCCCGACGGGCCCGCTGGTCTCGCCGTCCGGCTTCACACGGCGGCGGTGACTGGTGTCGCACCACGGATAGGTGCGGCTGCGTCGACAGGTACAGATGGCCACCATGAACCGGCGGGAGACAGTGACGCTGCCGTCCTTCCCGATCACCTCGACCGGCCCCTCCACGAGCAGCGGCCCGTCCGGGTCGACCCGGACACGGCGCGGTCGTTGTTCAGGCGTGTTCGGCACGGATGACCACCAGCTCTTCCTCGACCTCGTCGCGGACCAGACCCGTCCGACGCAGCCACGGCAGACGGGACCGGAGCACCGGCCCGAAGGGCACCATGGCCCTGTCCGTGACCACCGGAGTCATTCCGGCGCCCGTGAGCCGGTCCAGGGTGGCGTCGACACCGCAGAGCCCCGAGTGGACCACGAGCAGTACACCGGTGGGCCGCAGCGCCGCGGGGGCGGCATCGCAGATCCGGTCCACCAGAGTTCGGCCGTCGTGTCCCGCGTCCCAGGCCCGGGCTGCGCCTTTGCGCGGGGGGCGGGCGTCGGGTGAGGGCACGTAGGGCGGATTGCTGATCACCAGGTCGTACGACCGACCCGCGACCGCGGCCGTGAGGTCGCCGTGCCGCACAGTGACGTGTGCCCGGGCCATGAGGGCGTTGAGGCGCGCGGTCAGCACGGCCCGTCGGGAGATGTCGACGGCCGTCACCCGAGCTCCCCGTCTCGCAGCCTCCAGCGCCAGGGCACCACTGCCCGTTCCCAGCTCCAGCACCTGGGTGCCGGACCCCATGTCCTCACGTCGCAGCGCCTGCGCGAGCAGGCGTGTGTCGTACTGGGGCCGGTACACCCCGGGGGGCGCCAGCAGAAAGGGGGGAACCAGGGGGCGAACGTCTGGGTGGTCACTGCCTGTCTCCGATGTCCGGGTACGGCGCGGGACGACCTGGGTCCTCCTGTCGCGCACCCATGCCGAGTCGTTCGAGGAATCGCGGAGGCGGACGCCTCGTGCGTCCGCAACGACGCCGTGCTGCGGTGCAGCCCTCCGTCGAGGCGAGTCCTGTCCCTTTCGGCACTCGGGTCCCGTGGCTCTCTTCGCACCGAGTGCCCCCGCGGCGGCGAGCCATACATAGATGGCAGGATTACGGGAGATGCAGGGATACAAGGGGTTCCTTCAGGTTTCAGGGCAGTCTGCGAGGATGTCCGTATGGACGTGCGGAGCAGGAACCGGACGGTGACCGGCCGAACGGCCGGCCCCGTCGTGACACTCGCGCACGGATACGGGTGCGACCAGAACCCGTGGCGGCTGGAGCGCGATGCCACCGCGGTGCTGTTCGACCCCGTGGGGTCGTGGCGCCCGGATCTGCCCTCCTGGCGCGAGCGGCGCCACACCGCGATCGCGGCCTTCGCCGGAGCCGGGCTCTGATGTGCAGGACCGACGACAACGGGACGAGCGAGAGTCCTCCCCCTCGCTCTCAACCGATCGGCGACCAGGCCGTGTTCTCCGCTTTGCTGGAGGACAGCGCGGAGGACCTGTACGAACACGCGCCGTGCGGCTACCTCTCCACGACGCTGAACGGCCGCATCGCGAAGATCAACCAGACTCTGCTGAACTGGCTCGGCTACGAAAACAGCGACTTGGTGGGCCGGAGGGATTTCTCCGATCTGCTCACCGTCGGCGGCCGGCTCTACCACGAGACCCATTTCGGCCCACTGCTGCGCCTGCAGGGCGAGATCAGCGGCATCGCCCTGGAACTCAAAACCGCTGACGGCGACCGGCTGCCTGTTCTCGTCACCTCCATCCTGCGCACGGGCAGTGACGGACAGCCGCTGCTGATCCGCACCACGGTCTTCGACGCCCGGGACCGGCGTACGTACGAATCCGAGCTCTTGCGTGCCCGTCAGGAATCGGACCGGGAACGCGAACGCCTGAAGAACCTGAACGCCACACTCCAGAAGACGCTGCTGCCCCCCACCCTGGTGGACGTGCCCGGCCTGGACGTCGCCGCCCACTACCACGTCGCCTCCACCGACGAGGTCGGCGGTGACTTCTACGACGTGTTCCCCCTCGCCTCCGGCACCTGGGGATTCTTCCTGGGCGACGTCTGCGGCAAAGGAGCCGCCGCCGCGGCCGTCACTTCCCTGGCGCGCTACACACTGCGCGCGGCCGCCGTGTACGACCCCGATCCCGCGGCCGTGCTCGCCAACCTCAACACCGTCTTGAATCATGAGTACAACGGCGACGACCCGCGCTTCTGCACCGTCATCTTCGGTCTGCTCACCCCGGACGGAGACAAGGGCGGCTTCCAGGTCACCCTGGCCGCCGGTGGCCACCCGCCGGCCCTGCTGATGCGTTCCGACGGCCGGGCCGACTACCTGCCAACCCCCGGCGGGCAGCTGATCGGCGTCCTGCCCGACGCCGACATCGCCACCACCAGCGTCCGCCTCGACCCCGGGGACACACTGTTCCTCTACACCGACGGTCTCACCGAAGCCCACGCCGCCGGCCCCGACGGCCGCTACGGCGACGAAGCCCTGCTGAGGTTCGCCCAGGAGCTCGCACCCACAACCGCCCGCGACGCCGTTGCCGCGATTCAGGAGTTGCTCGACACCTTCGGGACCGGCGTGGACGACGACACCGCAGTCCTGGCCTTCAATGTTCCCCGACACACCGGCGAAGAGCGGACATGACCCACGGACTGACCTCTCTGGCCAGGACAGCGGAGTAGGACCCGTACACCCATAGGGTGATCGCATGACTGCCCCGTTGAGTTCCACGAGGACCCGTGCCGCGCTGCGCGCGTCCGCGCGCATCTCGGTCGATCTGCTGCTGGTTCTCTTGATGACCGGGGTGGCTCTGTGGGTTGTGGGGCGGATGTGGTCGGTGGTCTGGCCACTGATCGTCGCTCTGTTCCTCACCACCCTGACCTGGCCCCTTACCCGCTTCCTGCGCCGGCGCGGCTGGCGCCCCGCACTCGCCGCGTCAGCAGTGACCGTGCTGTTCCTCGTCGTCGCCCTGGGCGTCGTCGCTCTGATCGCGGTGCCGGTGGCCTCCCAGACCGGTGAGCTGACCGACGGCGTGGTCCAAGGGATCCACAAGGTCCGCGAGTGGGCCGCGGGGCCACCGCTGAACATAGGCGACGACCAGATCTCGAAATCCTCGGACGCCGCGATCGACCGTATCCAGAACAGCGTCGGCAGCGTGGTGACGGCGCTCGTCACGGGCGTGAGCACAGTCGTGAACGGCCTGGTCACCGCCGTACTGGCCCTGTTCCTGATGTTCTTCTTCCTCAAGGACGGTCCGAGATTCCTGCCGTGGCTCACCCGTCAACTGCCGGGCCGCCTGGCCACGGACGTTACGACCGTGGCAGCGCGCGGCTGGGAAACGTTGAGCGCGTTCGTACGTTCGCAGGCACTCGTCGGCCTGCTCGATGCCGTGCTGATCGGTGCCGGCCTCTGGATCCTGGGAGTCCCGCTGGTCCTCCCGCTGGCCGTTCTGACGTTCGTCACCGCCTTCGTCCCGATCGTGGGCGCCGTCTTCGCCGGCTTCGTCGCGGTCCTCATCACCTTGGTGTCGAACGGCCTGACGGACGCGCTGATCATGCTGGCGATCATCGTCGTGGTGCAGCAACTCGAGGGAAACGTGTTCCAGCCCATGATCCAGAGTCGCGGACTCGGCCTGCACGCGGCGGTGGTGCTGCTGGCGGTGACGCTCGGCGGCAGTCTGGCCGGTGTTGTCGGGAGCCTGCTCGCCGTACCGGCTGCCGCATTCATCGCCGTGATCTGGAAGTATCTGCGCGAGCAGCTCAGCGACGTGCCACCGCAGCCGGAGGCGGAGCTTCGAGCCGGTACCGCCGGCTCGTCCTAGCGCGTCCTCTCGGCCGCGAGAGACGGCCGTGCCGCATGCCCGCGGACGCACTCGGATTCCTGATCCGGACTGGGCACGAACACGGCAAGACCCGGTGGCCTCCTCTCCCCTGCGGCCCGCGACCCGCTGACATGCCTGTTTGAACGAACCAGGCAAGGTCACTCAAGGGGTGGGTCCGTGAATCCCCGGACCCGGCGCTGATCGTTGGGACAACAGCGACCAGCGCCGCCGCCGCATCCGACGTCCTGTCCACACGGCGGAACGCGATGGCATGGCAACGGCAACGACGTCGTCCCGCCGGCCGAACCGACGCACCGGCGCGATACACCGCAGGGAGCATGGCGGGCCGGACCGCACGGCTCCGAGGAGGCGGGCAGCATCAGCTTCGTCAGCTTCTGGGCAAAAGGGTCCCGAGCGGGCCGAGGTCGAGGTTGAGATCTTCCGGACGCACTCCGTGCTGCTCGCAGAGTTCGGCCATTCGCTGGTCGAGCAGCATCAGCGTGGTCCCGATCTCGTCAACCTGCTCGTCGCTGAGGTCACCCTGCTCGACCCGGCGAATCGCCTGGCGCTCCATCAGCTGCCGAAGCAGTTCGACCACGGTGAGTACCAGGGCGACCAGGTCGCGCCCCATCTGGTCGGAGTCCAGGTCGAGTCGGGAACCGCTCATAGCGGGCCGCCGTCCGCCCAGGGAGCCGGGACGCGCTCGTTGACGGACGACAGCAGCGCATGAAGGGACAACCGCACCAACGGGACGTCGGCGATGGCGATGACCAGATCCCCACTGATCACCACGCCGGTCGCCAGGACACGGTCCAACAGGTCGACGAGCGGTACCCCGATGGGGCCGCTCAGGGGCCCGGAACTGTCCCAGGGCACCACGTCGCGCGTCATGTCTACACCTCGCCAACGAATGAGTAGGGCACCCACGGCCCCGACAGCTCGATGTCCGCCCCCGTGCGTTCCCGCAGTGTCCTTGCCAGCAGGGCGAGTTCCTCAGCGCGGTGCTCGGCCACCAGATACGTCGCATTGAGGACCTGGATCCGGCGTTCCCCCGAAGGCTGGACGTGCGGCCGCAACCTGCGGGACGCCGTGGCGAGGCCCCGGACTTCGGTGTCCACCGCTTCCGCGGTCCTCAAGGCCTCCTCCTGGCTCTGCTCGCGGCGCTCTTGCGCCCCTCGCTTGCGGTTCAGGTAGGCGAGGCCGGCTCCGGGCGCAGGGCGCGATCGGTCGGTCGGCGTGAGATGCCGGATCGGCGCCTGCCCCGTGTCCTCTCGCGGGCAGGGCGGCGCGTAGACCTTCACACCCCATTCGGCGTGGTGCGCGATGCGCTTGAGCGCGGCGTTGAACCGACCCGCTTCCTTGCCCAGCGCCTCGCGCGCCCTCTCCTCATCGTGGTACAGCGTGGCCATCGGCAGGGGAACCGTCGGGCAGCGAGCCGCGGCCGCAGAGACGACGTCGTGGTGGGCGCGCGCGTATCGCTCCAGTTCACGTTGGTCGGACAGGCGCGCCTGCCAGACTTCGTCGGTGAAGTCGCTCGCCCGGACGGTCTGGACGATCGCCGTCAACTTCCCCAGCGACAGTGAACTCACAGGCGCCTCGTCCGTGACACCTGGCAGTCCGACGACGGCCGAGAGGTCCGGATTCCAGCAGACAGCGAACACATAGATGGCGTTGGCGCCCGCAGGCACAGGGCCGCGCTCCGTCATGTACTTCGGTCTCCTTGTTCCTTGCCGGGTGAGTTCGGGGGGCGTTCGGGGCGTTGCTGTGGGGCCTTCGATGTCGCTATGTTTCGGTTGCCTCGGATTCGAGTTCCTTGACCCGCTCGCGCAATTCGCGGTTCTCGTCCTGCAAGGCGTCGCGGGAAGCACGCGAGCTGAGTGCCGGATCATTTTCCCACCAGTCGATTCCGGCCTTCTTCGCGGTATCCACGGATGCCACGAACAAGCGGAGCCGAATGGTGAGCAGCTCGATGTCAAGGAGATCGATCTTGATGTCCCCGGCGATCACGATGCCTTTGTCCAGGACGCGTTCGAGAATATCGGCGAGGTTGGTGGTCTGAGGGCCGGAGACGGGATAGGACCCCTGCCGGAAGTCGACGTCAGTCACGGCGTCGCCTCTGTCCTCTCCTCTTCCTGGGAGCGTCCTCCTCTTCCTCCGCCTCCTCGTCCTCCGCTCCCTCTTCGTCCTCGTCCTCGTATGCGTCCTCCGCCCCCTCCTCGCCCTCCTCGTCCTCGTCCTCGTACTCGTCCTCCGCCGCTCCTTCGTCCTCGTCCTCGTCCTCGTCCTCGTATGCGGAGTCGGCACCTTCCTCCGCATCGCCTTCGCCCTCACCGTCACCCTCGGGCTCTTCGCCCTCGGATTCCTCCTGCTCAGCCTCTTCCTCTTCCACGGCGTCCTCATGGGACACGACGACTTCGCCGTCCCGGATTTCGCCGCGCCACCCCTCGGGTTCTTCATTGGTGAGGGTGACGTACCGCTGGAAGTTCTTGAAGTCCAGTCGCATACGGCGCCCTTGCGCCCGCCAGAGGTTGCCCGTCTTCTCGAAGAAGCCGGACGGGTAGTACTCCACCACCAGGACGATTCGCGTCAGGGTGGGCGCCAGCTCATGGAAGCTGACCGCGCCGCGGGTGGTGCCCTTGGCTCCCTCAGAGGTCCACACGATGCGGTCGTCAGGAATCTGCTCCTGGACGGTCGCCTTGAAGCTGCGCGACGAAGGACCGACTTTGACCTTCCAGTCACTCCCGACCTCATCGGCCTTCGAAACGTCGCGAACACCCTTGGCAAAGCTGCTGAACTTGTCGTACTGCGTCCAGTAGTCGTACGTGTCCCGCAAAGGCACTCCCACATCGAGAACCTCGATGATGTTCATGACCTTGCCGCCACTGGCCTTCCGTTTCCCCTTCCCCCCGCCACCAAAGACACCCTTGGCCTTCTCCACGACGTTGTCCTTGACACCCTTGGCCTTCTCCGACACGAAAGCCTTCACCGGTGAGTCGCCTTGGAGGATGCGGGAGCCGATCGCGGGAAGGGAGCCACTCTCGGCCGCATCACTGAGCTGCCCGGTGACGTCCGACAGTTTGTCGCCGGCCTTCTCGGCAAGATTCTCCACCTGCGCGGACAAGAACTTGGACAGCTCTTCACGAACCCGGTCCGCACCCGACGTTCCCTCTGCAGGTTCGTCTCTCTCCGTCTTGGTCATCGATGTCTACCTCCGACGATCGGCGCGCTTGGATGCTGCCCGCTTCGATGACGTCGTCTTCCTGGCCGCGGTCTTCTTGGCCGGAGCGGTCTTCTTCGCCGCGGTCTTCTTCGATGCCGTCTTCTTCGCCGCCGTCTTCTTGGCAGCCGTCTTCTTCGCCGCGGTCTTCTTGGCCGGAGCGGTCTTCTTCGCCGCCGTCTTCTTCGCCGCCGTCTTGCCGGCCGCCGTCTTCTTGCTGGGCGCGGTCTTCTTCGCCGCTGCCCTGCTGGAAGCGGTCTTCTTCGCCGGTGCCGTCTTCTTCGCCGCCCGAGGCTTCTCTCCGCCGGCGGGAGCGGCCTTCTCGCGTGCCGATGATGCGGGTGCCTTGCGGGACCGGTCCGATCGCGAACTGCGGCGCCTCCGCGGCTTCGCTTCCGGTTCTTCCTCCTCCTCTTCCTCCTCTTCCTCGAATTCGCCTTCCGGCTCTTCCTCTTCCTCTTCCTCGGCCTGGTCCTCGGCCTGGTCCTCGTCGTACTCGGCCTCGGGCTCTTCTTCCTCCTCCGGCTCTTCCTCCTCCTCGTACTCCTCGTACTCGTCTTCCGGCGCGTACTCCTCCTCGTCCTCCTCGCCCTCGTCCGGCTTCTCGAGGAGTCGGGACGTACGGTCGCTGAGGCTGTCGGCAAGCGTGGCCATGCCCCGGTCGGCGGCGGCGGTCATGGCCTTGCGCCCTGCCTCCAGCACTTCCCCGCGCAACTGCTCCTGCAATTCGGCGACCTGCGGAATCTCCCCCAACCTGCGCATTCCTTCGGCGGCGAGCTGGCGAGGTTCGAGACCGAATCGCCGACCGGCCAGGTAGGTCGCAATGGACAGGGCCAACCGGCCCTTCTTGGTACGACCCAGCACGTATCCGCCCACTACAGCAGCGGCGAGGGCCACCTTTTCCTTGTCATCCATGATCGCGTCACCTTCGATCGTTCGGCCCGGAACAGGCTTGAGCGGCATGCAGCCGATCGAGCAGCCGTTCCTCTTCTCGTTCGAACTCCTCCAAGCTGATGTCGCCCTCTTCAAGTTCCCTGTTCAGCACGGCCAGTTGGGCACGGAGCACTCCTGGGTCGTGCAACTCACGCTCGGCTGCGTCATTGAGCTTCTCCGCCACCCAGACGACGCCACGGACCGGCGCGAGGGGCAGGGTGAGCAAACCGGTGATCAGTCCCATCTCAGACTCCGACGGTTCGGGCAGGAGCGCCTTCGGCGGAGACGAAGCTGTAGCAGGGCAACGGACCCGAAAGGCGGAGCTCCACCCGGTCACGGTTCGTGCGAGCCAACTTCTCGGCCGTCCTACGGAAGGCATCGCTGTCACCGCGGTTGACGAGAAACGACGCATTGAGCACGCATCCCTGGACCGCGGGCCCCGAGGCCACCGCACGGGCCTTGGGTGTGAGCTCGCGCAGAATACGCCGACCGGCTTCGGCGGCCCTGCTCTCCAGAGCGGCCGCGATGGCCTCGCCCAGTCGCATGCTGGCTTCGTATCCGGGCCGTCGACGCACTTCGTCCCGCAGGCGACGGACGTTCTTGTCCTCCGCCACAAGGCTTGCCAGCGCGTCCTGCGCCGGGAGCGCCTTGACGTTGACCTCGACCCCGTCGGAGAGGTGTTCCAGCGCAGCCATGTGGTCCGCCTCGCGGGCCCTCAGCTCGCCGCGCACCGTGTCCTCGTCGCGTGCGACCATTCCGAACCGCATCGGCAGTACCGGACCCTGTTCCGACAGGCGCAGCAGTAGATCCTGGTGAGCGAGGAGATCGCGTCGTCTGGCGCGGAGCTTGGGAGGAGCCTCACTCACGACAGCGGCGACCCGCCCCTGCCGGATCGCCCGCAGCGAGGCAGCCGGGTTGCCCACACCCGTCGCGTCTACCGGCAGTGGCCCTTCCGCCCGAATGATCGCGTAGACGTACACACCATCGGCTGTCACAACTCACGCCTCCGCATGTCGTCGTCGACTGCTACTGCTGCTGCTCCGGGCCGGAGCGCGCCGCTTCCTCGGCCGTTCCTGCTGCTCTTCCTCGTCCTCGTCGGACTCGTCGGAGCCGTCGTCGCGCCCCCCGACCGCCTTGCGAACGGTGTCCCCCACCGTCTCCGCGGCCTTACGGACCTTGCGCTTGCCGATGGACTTGGCGGCGCCACCGCTGAGCAGCTCGGGGATGGTGGTGCTGCTGGAGTCCCGCTCCAGGTCAAGGCGGTTGCACGCCTCCGCGAATCGCAGGTATGTGTCGACACTCGCCACCACGATGCGCGCATCTATCTTCAGGATCTCGATGCCGACCAGGGACACCCGGACGAACACGTCGATCACCATGCCCCGGTCAAGAATGAGCTCGAGCACGTCGTACAACGTGCCGGCGCGCGGTGGGCACGCCACTACCTCATCGGAGTAGGTGGTCGCAGGCATAGGGTGTCCTTCCGGTTGTGAGGCAAACCTGAGTGGTCACTCATCGGCGGATCCCCGCCGATAGCGGCGGACCCTGCGGTACTCCATGAGTTCACCGTCCTGGTCGAGCCGCACCTCGTACGACGCGAGGAGGCTCGTCGTGTCGGGAATCCGCGGCAGCTCGAGGACGTCCACGACGACACACCAACCGTCGTCCTCACGCCCCACCGCTGATACACCCTCGGTGGGATGGCCGATCAAGCCCTCCAGGCTCCGGCAGGCAGCACGCGCAGCTTGTTCCGCTCCACGCACGGGCTGCGTGCGGCGAGCGGTTGTCGTCGAGGGTTTCCTGGTACGCGGACGACGCTCTTCTGCCATGAACACAAGTCTGGTACGTCTCCGGCCAGGCGCACCTTGAGTGGACCAAGCGAGCGTTCGTACCGGCCCGCCGCGCCGTGCCGTGCCGCTGGATCAGCACCCGCGGCACGTCCGGATCTCTGGACAGGCCAGGTCGCCGTGGGTGTTCCACGTACTCCCCACCCCCGGGACACCGGTCTGCGGTCGGGCCCGAAAGCTGTCACCCTGGCTTCAGCCGGTGATCAATGCTGAGGAGTCTCCATGGCACGGACGGGCGGGCGAGGCACGGGAGCACCGAGGCTCGAGGGCGGGTCATGACCGGCTCTCCGGACTCCGGCGGCCATTACGGCCAGGACCTGTTCGAGCCGGAGCACCCCGAGGAAGCCGGACGCATCGACGCGGCGGCGCTCGTCTACGACCCGGTCACCACACGTCGGCTGCGCGCTCTGGGCGCAGGGCCGGGCAGTCGCTGCCTGGAGGTGGGGGCCGGGACCGGAACGGTCGTTCGCTGGCTCCTGGAGGAGGCGGGCGCCGCGGAGGTCGTCGCACTGGACCGGGACACCAGCGGCCTGGACACACTGTCGGATCCGCGGGTACGGGTGGTCACGGCGGATCTCAGTGACGAGAGCCTGGACCTGGGCAGCTTCGACCTCATTCATGCCCGGTTCGTGCTCATGCACCTGCCCGAACGCCGTCGGCTCGTCTCGCGCCTCACGCGATGGCTGAACCCTGGGGGCTGGCTGGTGCTGGGTGATGCCGTGGAGGTGCCGAATGTCCTGGACACCTCGTCGGCCTACCGGCGGACCATGGATGCCATGTGGCAGGCGCTGAGGTCGACGATCGGTACGGACACGTCCTCCGTCCCCGCATATCCGCATTTCCTGCGCGAGGAGGGCCTCCAGAACGTGGCCGGGGAGCTCATCTGCCCACCGCTGGTCGCAGGCGGACCGCTGGCCCGTTTCTGGTCCGAGACGTGGAACCGGATGCGGCCCGCGCTGGAGGAGACCGGGCGAGTGGACTCCGCCGTCATCGACGACGCACTCGCCTATCTGGCCTCACCCGAGCTCGCCGAACTCGGACCCGGCATGGTGATGGCCTGGGGCCGGCGACTCTGAGCCGTGGCCGCCGACCGGCGTGACGAAAGCGGGCGAGGGTGTGGTGCCGCCACGCCCGATCGCCGTCCTGCCAAGATGGCGGCATGGAACGCGTACTTGGAATCGGTGGGTACTTCATGCGGGCTGCCGACCCGACGGCCCTGAGCGCTTGGTATCGCGATTCCCTGGGCCTGGACGCCGACGAGAACGGCCTGTGGCGTCAGGAATCCGGGCCGACGGTGTTCGCGGCGTTCGAGTCCGAGACCGACTACTTCGGGTCCCGCGCCCAGCAGGCCATGCTCAACTTCCGGGTCCGCGACCTGGATGCGATGCTCGCGCAGTTGCGGGCCAAGGGTGCGGACGTGGCCGAAGAGACGCAGGACATGGAGGGGGTCGGTCGATTCGGCTGGGTCACGGACCCCGAGGGCAATCGGGTCGAGCTGTGGCAGCCCGCCTGACCGTGCCGCAGGTGCTGGGATCCACCGACCGGACGGCCGGTCGCCCTGGGCCAGTTGGGCCGCGGGCACTGGCAGCGCGTCCCGCCGACGGGCGCAGCAGACGGGGCCCGGGCACTATCCCGGGCTGACCGGCGGCGCGCTCCGTGAGGTCTGTACGTCCCGTGCTCTCAAGGGCGAGTTCGGAGATGCGACGCGGCAATGTCCTCAGCAAGGCAGGGGCCGCCTCCCCATGGAGAAGGCAAACTCTGTCGAGAGGCAGAGACCAGCTCCGCGATCAGTCGAACCAGACCACGAGTCGCACGTGCTCCGGGCCATGCAGCTCGCCGAGCGTCCGCATCACGTCCCAGACCGGCGCCCAGTGGGTCCCCGCCCCGGCGACCATACTTCGGCTGAGCCTGCCGGACCGATCCTTCTCGTCCCAGTCGGCGCCTGCCAGCTCGGCCCATGTGATCCATGTCGTTCCGTGCGCGTCCTGTGGCCCGCCCCACGCGTTGAACGCGTCCCGCAGTCCGCTCGAGGCGTCCTCCGGCAGACCACGGTCCTCGGTCAGCGGCCGGAAACCGAAGGAGTTGTGCACCCCGAAGAGGCAGGCGAGGGCGTCATAGGCGTTGCCGGTGTTGAGGAGGAACAGGTCAATGGCGTCGTGCCATACCGCGTCCTCGTCGTCCTCTCCCCAGATCCGGGCCAAGGGTCTGCACTCGATCATTCCGCTCACGTCGGTGGACATGTCCGCAGTCTGCCGATGGGGGCACGGCTCGTCGCCTGGATTTCGATGCAGAACTTGGAAGTCGTCTTTGGTTGACTCGGCATTCTGTGGGTCATGGTGGGGATGATTGAGCGGTTGGTGCCGGACACGTTGTGGGAGTTGTTCCAGCGGGCGGTACCGGGAGGCGCCGTCGCGACCCCAGGGGGTGGCCGGCGTCGATACGGTGACCAGGAGGTGCTGGCCGCGATGGTGTTCGTAGCCACGTCGGGTTGTACCTGGCAGCAGGTGCCGTCGGCGTCGTTCGGGCCGTCGGGGGAGACGGCCCACCGCCGCTTCACGGAGTGGTCGAACGCCCGGGTGTGGGCCAAGCTCCACCGCCCGGTCGACGACGAGCTGGGCGCACGCGGCGAGTTGGACTGGTCCCGTTGCGTGATCGACGCGGTGAACATGCGGGCCCTGAAAATGGGAGGGACCTGACAGGTCCGAATCCGTTGGACCGTAGAGCGCACCATGGCCTGGCTCGCCGGCTGCCGCCGCCTCCACCGACGCTACGAACGCAAAGCGGACCACTTCCTCGCCTTCACCAGCATCGCCTGCACCCTCATCTGCTGCCGCAGGCTCTGAGGGGCACGTTCACGTGTCCCCACGGGCGTGGAACGCCTTCGCCGCCCCGCAGGTTGGCCGCCCACTTGTCGTCCTGCGTGCGGTACACCGGCCGCTCCTCCTCGGTGGCAGGGGCCAGGGAGAGCGGGGTACAGCCGGACGGGGGACGCAGGTGCCACGGTACGAGGGCGTGCGGGAGGTGGCTCATCATCGGCCCGGCCGTCGGGATGTGTCCGTCAGGCCCTTGACCGGGTGCGGCTGCGACTGCGACTGCGACTGCGACGGAGGATGGGGGAAGAGAGCGGGTCTGCGTGGTGCAGTGTGGGCCTCTGACAACTCCGACAACAAGGAGCGTTTCTTCCGATGACCACACAGCCCGCCCGCACTGAGCGCAGCGGTCCCGAGACCGCCTCGGTCATGGATGTCTCGCCGTTCAAGCCTTCTCTCGTCAAAGCGGTGTTCAGGGACGTGACCCCGATGCACGTCTCTCGGTCGGCCGCATGGGCCGCCGCGTCGGTGACGCGGACAGTGCTGACGGAGATCATCGACGGCGCGAGGAGAGCGGCGGCGGCGGAGGCCCGGAAGAAGCTGATTCCCGGGGACCTTGTCTCGGCGATCGACCGGAACGTCGAGCTGGAGCTGGGGGCCAAGTGGTACGACCACAGCCCGACGTTTCAAGGCCTGACCGGTGTCCTGTACGACGCCGAGGGTGTCATTGTGCCTTCTCGTAAGCGCAGCAGGTCGCGCAAACCGAGTGCTGTGGTCGGCGCCCACCGGTTCGAGGCCGGGGTCAAGAAGTTGCTGCGGAGCCAGGGGGCGACGGCCGTCCCGGCGATGGTCCGCGACCTGGACGGAATCGCGAGCGTGTTCCTGACGGACCTCGCCCGGGACGCGGCCATGGTCGTCCGCGAGGGCGGGGTCAAACGTTTCGGTACGGTCACCCCGGTGATGTCGGGCGAACCGGCCCCACCCCCGTTCCTCAAGGATTCCCGCCGGGCCCCGTCCGCCCGCAGGGGGCACAGGCGGACCATCGGCAGGGATGACATCCTGGCCGCCACCACGATTCAGTTGTTCGGCGGCAACCTCAGGCAGCGAGCCCTCACCGAGGCACGCGAGGCGGCACAGAACACTGCGGCCGACTGAGCGGGTGCGACCGACATCGCCGCCTGCACCCTCATCTGCTACCGCAGACTCGCCAAATGACATGGCCTCTTGACCGCTGGGCCGGCGTGCGGCGACCCGGACCGGGTGCGGACCGGCGTGCAGTGGCGTGGCCTTCCCGAACCGTTCGGGCCATGGAAGACCGTCGATGAACGCCACCGGCTGTGGTCGGCCTACGCAACCTAGGCACCACCGCCGCCGCCAGGCCCGTCCAGGGTGATGTCGTCGGCGTAGTACTTGCCCTGTGCGTACCAGCCGTGCACGTAGATCGTCACGCTGGTCTGGGAGGCGCCTGTAGTGAAGGAGACGGTCAGTGGGCTGTATCCGGAGGGAGAATTGGTCCAGGTGGAGGCACCGCCGTTCACGCCCAGGTAGACGTAGGAGCCGCGGACCCAGCCGCTGAGTGAGTAAGTGGTCTTCGGCCGTACAGCGATGGTCTGGTTGCACTGCGCGGTGTCGCTCGAACTCACCTTTCCCTGAAGGGCCTTGGAGCCCGTGTGGACGGGAGACGAGACGATCGAGCCCGGGTTGCCGGCGCAGCTCCACGGCGAGACGCTGCCCGACTCGAAGCCGGGGTTGGTCAGGACGTCGGCGGCTCCGACCGCGCCCGGGGCGGCTGACGTCGGGTCCGCCGAGGCGCTCGCCGAGGGTGCGGCCGGGGTGGCGTCGCTACGGCTGGGGATCAGGAGGGAGCAGCCGAAGCCGATGACGGCCGCCGCGGCGACCGCGATCACCACGGCCGCCCGGCGCTGTCCGGGGCCGAGGCGCGGGCGACCTCCGGGACGCGACGGGCGGGCGTCGCCGTCACATGCGGGAGGTCTCTCCGTCGTGCCGCCGGCGACAGGAGGAAGCTCCTCTGTCTCGCCGCCGGGGACAGGTGGAAGTTCCTCTGTCTCGCCGCCGGTCCGGGTGTGTGGGACCTGTGCGGCCACGGTCTCGTGGCTGCGGTAGTCCTTGTCCTGACGTATCTCGTCGAGCAGTTGGGCCAACGCGTCGGTGCGGCGCGCGCGCAGCACGCGGACGGGCTCCAGCGCGGGGCGGTCGTCCGGTGAGTCGGACGCGGGCGGTGTGGGCACGGTGCTCTCCTTCCGTCCCGTGGTAGGGATCTGAGCTGTCCCTCTGGAATTGATACGCATCGCCCGCTCCGGAGGTTCAGCCGACGTTGCGCCTGGGGAAGCATGCGGAACGCCCGTGAGGTCAGGAACAGCCGTACGTCGATCGGGCGTTGACGTGCGCCGGCCTGAAGTCCTCGACCTCCATGTGCGCGGCGTTGGTGCCGTTACGGCCGTAAAGCATGACCTCGCTGCAGCGCCCGCACCATCCCCGAGCGGGCCGATCAGGTACGCAATCGCGGCGGGCGCGGCGGTCGCGGCGGTCGCGGCGGTCGCGGCGGTCGCGGCGGTCGCGGCGGTCGGCCAACCGCATACGCCGCGCGCGCCGCCAAGGTCCGCCTGGACCCGCCGAACGCGCCCCGGCCCGCTCCCGTCGAAGCCGCCGGGCCGGACCTGACACGACACGCTGATCCCTCCGCCTTGACGCATGCCGATATCGGAATACGATAGACCCCATGGCACGAGCAGCGACGACGTCGGACGTCTTCAACGCGATCGCGGAGCCGCAGCGCCGGGAGATCCTGCTGCTGCTGCGGGCAGGTGAGCGGCCGGTGACCGAGTTGGCCCAGGAGTTGGGGATGACCCAGCCGGGGGCGTCCAAACACCTGCGGGTGCTCCGGGAGGTCGGGCTGGTGCGGGACCGCAAGGCAGGCAAGCAGCGCCTGTACGGCCTTGACGCCCGCGGGCTGCGACCGGTCCACGAGTGGACCGGCGGGTTCGAGCGGTTCTGGAACGAGAGCTTCGACCGGCTGGACGAGTACGTGCAGGACCTCAAGCAGGCAAGGCAGGAGGATTGACCATGACAGCGACAGGACGGGACGCGCCGGCGCAGTCAGCGACGGCCGACCGCGAGATCGTGATCTCCCGGATCATCAGTGCCCCACGGGAGCTGGTGTTCGAGGCGTTCACCGAGGTGCGGCACGTGTCGCGGTGGTGGGGACCGGAGGGGTTCACGACCACCACGCGGGCGTTCGAGTTCCGCGTCGGCGGGGAGTGGGACTTCGTGATGCACGGACCGGACGGGACGGACTACCAGGAGTGGATCTCCTGGACCGAGATCGCCCCGCCGGAGCGGATCGCGTTGCTCCACGGTGAGTCCCGCGACGACCCGAACGCGTTCGAGTCGTTCCTCACGTTCGCGCCCGACGGCGCGGCGACCCGGATCGAGATGCGCACGGTGTTCCCGACCAAGGAGCTGCGCGACGAGGCGGTCGAGAAGTACCACGCCATCGAGGGCGGCCGGCAGACCCTGAGCAACCTGGCTGCCTACGTCACCGAGATCGTTCGGAAGGGAGCGGAGGACTGATGGCCGGAAAGGTGTTCTTCAGCGTGACGATGTCGCTGGACGGGTTCATCGCGCCCGAGGAACGCACGGACGACCCGGATGCGCAGCGCTGGACGGCGCAGTGGATGGAGTTGCAGCAGTGGCTGTTGCCGCAGCGGTTCCTCCGGGAGAACCTGAAGATCGGCGAGGGCGGCGAGGAGGGGCGCGACAACGACATCGTGCGGGAGACGTTCGAGCGCACCGGCGCGAGCGTGATGGGCAAGCGCATGTTCGACCTCGGCGAGCCGTCGTGGCCGGAGGAGGCGCCGTTCCACACGCCGGTCTTCGTCGTGACCCACGAGAAGCGTGACCCGTGGGAGCGGCCGGGTGGAACCACCTTCCACTTCGTCAACGACGGCATCGAGCCCGCGCTCGACCGGGCCCGCGAAGCCGCCGGCGACCGGGACGTCCGCATCGCGGGCGGCGGCGCGACGATCCTGGAGTACGTGAACGCGGGCCTGATCGACGAGTTCTCGATCGCGCTGTCACCCGTGCTGCTCGGCTCCGGAATCCGCCTGTTCGAGGGCGTGGACGCCGGCCGCGTGGCCCTGGAGCCGGTCGGCGCCGAGCCCTCCCCAAGGGCGACGCACCTGACCTACACCGTCCGCAAGCGGTAACTGTCCCGAACTCAGCGCTCTCCCGCCGAGGTCGGCTGCCCGCGGACTACCCGGCCCGCCCTGGCGGCGACGACCATCGATTCTTGGAGCCCTGAGCCGCGACCGGTGGATCCCCCTCCACGCGGCAGCGGCAGCGGCTCCTCCGAGACCGCACGGCCCAGCGCCGCCGCGTGAATCTGGCGCCGGTCACATTGCAAGAGCCCCCGCCCTTCTGCGTCCCGACACAGCGTGAAACCAGCGCAGTTGATGCTCCGGACGACCGGCCGACCGGGTGCTGCGAGTGAGCGCTCACCGCCGCTGCTCGCCACTTCAGAGTCCGACCCGCCGCGATCTCCACCCTCGAACGCGGCAGCCGCCGCGACGACGAGCTCGCGGACAGCTACCGCGACCGGCTCCAAGTCGCGTGACGACCAAGAGGAGCATCCATCGGACGCGGAGCCGGGCGCCGCCCGCTCGGCGACCGGGCCTCGGACTCCCGCCGCCCTGCGTCGACCCCCCGGCCGGTGGCCCTCGGGGTGTTCACCCGACGGCTTCCTCCCCCTCTCCCCGTCCCCAGGGGCCCACCCCTGTTCGCCGTGATGTCAGTGGGGCTTGGTAGAACTCGCACCGCCTGCCGGCCGCTCGTCCCACGCCCCGCGCTCAAGGACCTGTGGGCGGGCGAGCCCCGGCGGTCGCTCTCGCTGCACGTGCACATCCCGTTCTGCGAGGTCCGCTGCGGCTTCGGCAACCTGTTCACCCGGATCGGCGCGCCCGGCGACCTGACGGGACGCTACCTGGAGGCGGTGCGGCGCCAGGCCGCCGCTGTGCGTGAGGCACTCGGCGACAAGGAGACCCCCGCGTTTCGCCAACGCCGCGTTCGGGGGTGGCACACCGACGTTCCTGAAGCGACACGGCACTCTGCGCTCCGCCCGGTACGACTTCACCGGTCTCATGCCGGCGTCGACGGAGGCAGCACCCGTCCTGCAGTCCGCCGGAGAGGCCCCTGCGGCGCCGACGTCGGGGCTCATCACACCGTCTCCACCTCCACCTCCACCTCCACGCGTCCGGAGGGCTGCGGTTGCAGGATTCCGGCCGCACAGGCCGCGACAACGCAGAAGGTGACAGGGAGGAGGAAGGTGATGTTGAGGGGGACGAACTGAGTCAGCGGCCCGATGACAGCGGGGCCGGCGAGCATGCCTAGATAGCCGAGGCCCGCGACCCGGGAGACGTTGGCGCCCGCGGCGTCCTGGTCCGCGTGTCCGGCGGCGCTGAAGAGCTGCGGGACACAGCCGGACAGCCCGGCTCCGAACACGGCCCAGCCGATCAGCACCAGCGGGACCCAGCCGGACAGTGCGGCGACGGCGAGGCCGAGAGCCGCGGTGGACGCCCCGTACCGCAGGATGGCGACGGAGCCGAAGCGTTCGGCGAGCCGGTCGGCGAGCAGCCGGCCGACGGTCATCGCGGTGGCGAAGGCCCCGTAGGCGAGGGCGGCGGTCGCCGGAGGCGCGTCCAGGACCCGGCGCAGGTGGAGTGTGCTCCAGTCGTTGGCCACGCCCTCGCACAGCATGATCATCAGTGCCAGCACCGCCAGCATCCAGATGTGCCGGGGCGTCCTGCGTCGGCCCTTCGGGGAACCGGCACCGGGCTCCGGCGCGTGCGCGCCGTCGGACCTGAGCAGCGACGGGGCCGCGAGGACGGAAGCGGCGAGGCCCAGGGCCGCGACGGCGAGCAGGGTGGACGCGGGGCTCCACCCCCAGCTGAGCGTGCGGGCTCCGACCAGAGCCGCAAGGACGCCGCCTATGGAGAAGGTCGCGTGGAAGGCGGACATGACGGGGCGCGCGTAGACGCGCTCCACCTGGACGGCGTGGGCGTTCATGCTGACGTCCAGGCAACCGTTGCCCACACCCAGGGCCAGCAGTGCCGCACCGAGGGTCCAGACGTTCCCGGCCATGCCAGGCAGGGCGACGGTGGCACTGCACAGCGCCGCGCTGAGCGGCACGACCGTGCGCGCCCCGAAGCGGTCGGTCAGCGGCCCGACGGCCTGCATACCCGCGAAGGCGCCCGCACCGAGCAGCAGCAGGAGCCAACCGAGGGTCGCATGGCCGATCCCCACGCGCTGCTCGAGGCTGGGGATGTGGACGATCCACATCCCCATGAGGAAGCCGTTCAGAATGAAGTAGGCGAAGGTGGCCAGCCGAGCGGCCCGCAGGTGTCTTTCCACCCTTCAAACGTAACGAACAAACCTTACTTTCGAAAGATTGCCTTTCGAACATCCTTCATGTTCAATACGTGGCATGGCTGGCACTGACCGACTGAGGCAGATCACCGAGGCCGTGCGACAGGCAGGCCGCCTGGGCGTCGCGGAACTGGCCGAGCTGACCGGGGCGTCGGAGATGACCATCCGCCGCGACCTGGAGGCTCTGGCCGCGCAGGGCGTGCTCGAGCGCTACCGCGGCGGCGCACGCAGCCTGCTGCTGCGCGGCGAGGAGCCGCCGTTCGCGATGCGGGTCCATGACGGGCTGGAGACCAAGCGGCGCATCGCCACCGAGGCCGCGCGGCTCATCGCGGACGGCGAGTCCGTCGTCGTCGACAGCGGCACGACCTGCCTCGAGGTGGCCCACGCCCTGAAGGACCGCCGAATGACGGTGATGCCCCTGTCGTTGCACGCGGCCAACGCGCTCACCGATGCGCCACAGCTGACACTGCTGGTGCCGGGCGGCCGGCCACGGCAAGGCGAGCTGGCCTTGACCGGCCCTCTGACGCTGGCATCGCTGGCCGCGCTCCGCTTCGACACCGCTGTCATCGGCTGCTGCGGTCTCGACGCCGTGAACGGCCTGACCGCCTACGACCTGGACGACGCCGCCGTCAAACGCGCCGCGATCGCCTCGGCCCGCCGCGTCATCGCCGTCACGGAGGGCTCGAAGTTCTCCCACACCGCCCTGGCTTTCGTCACGCCCGCCTCCGCCCTGCACTCCGTCGTCACCGACGAGCACGCCCCGGAAGACCAGATCGAGGCTTTGTCCGCGGCGGGCGTGACGGTACGGCAGGTGTGACTCCGCCCTCTCGTGAAGGAGGCGGATTCCTGGCTGACGTCGGCTGCGGACCGGCGACCGGCAGTTCTTGCACGATCAGCACCAGCCGGGTCGGGACCAGCCCGGACGAGCATCACGCGGGCGGCGTCAAGGCGCGGGCGACGAGGGCCGGGCGACGATCGGCGCCGCGGCCTCGGCGCGGGCGCGCGCCATGGCGGTCTCGACCTGCTCCCGCGTGACCTCCTTGTAGAGGCGGGGCGCCGCTCGGCGGACCAGCCGACCTGGCACCAGTGCCGTTCCGGCGCACTCGGACGCGCCGGGAAAGGGGCCCTGTCACTCCCCCGCCGGCCGTTCCCTGGCAGATCTCGGCCTGCCTGACTCGTGCATGAGGCCACAGACTGGGTTGTGACGCCCGGAGGCGAGACGCGGCAGAGAGCGGTGATCTCCAGGTCACCGGCATGTACGTCCCCGGGCGGTGGACACCCGCAGGCACCCGCACAAGCCGGAAGGACCGCAAGGACCGCACGCCACCCGCACCCCCGCCGCGCACCGCACCCCTCGTCGGCGCCGTGGCTCCTGATGGCGCCGTGGCTCCTGCTGGCGGCGCTCGCGGGCTCGGGCGACGGTGGAGCGGAGGGACGCGGTCACGGCTGCGCACCTGCCGGTCCGGTGACCGGCCGAGCACGACGTGGAAGGAGACGACGATGACGCGGTGGAACGACAGGGACCTGGAGCAGATCGGTACGGCCGAAGAGCTGGACCTCCGGTCCGAGCGCGCCGACGGCACGCTGCGTGACCCCGTGACGATGTGGGTGGTCCGCGCCGACGAACAGGTCTACGTCCGTTCGGTCAAAGGCATCGATGGCCCTTGGTACCGCGGAACGCGGTCCCGTCACCAGGGCCGCGTCGACGCGGGCGGCGTACGGCAGGACGTCACCTTCCGCACGGCGGATCCCGGCGAATACGCAGCCGTGGACGCCGCCTACCGCGACAAGTACGGGCACTACACGAGCATCGTCGAGCACGTCCTGACCGACCGGGCCCGCACCTCCACCCTCTGCCTGGAGCCGCGCTGATACCTCTGCCGGGCCGCCGCGACGCCACCGAGAACCCGCGACGCCGCCGCCGGGCGGCCCCTCACTCCATCTCCCCCACTTTCGAGGAGCTGCGCTCATGCGTGCCACCCTGCTGTACGCGGCCGACGACGTACGCGTCGAGGACGTTGTCGACCCCAAGATCCAGAATCCGACCGACGCGGTCGTGCGGATCGTGCTGTCCTGCGTCTGCGGCAGCGATCTGTGGCCCTACAAGTCACTGCCGCCCACCGACCACCCGCGCCACATGGGCCACGAGTTCCTCGGCATCGTGGAGGAGACCGGCTCCGAGGTGTCGGGACTCAAGCCCGGTGACGTGGTCGTGGCCCCCTTCGTCTACGCCGACAACACCTGCGAATACTGCCGCGAGGGCCTCCAGACCTCATGCGTGAACGGCGGACCGTGGGGCGTGAACGGTGTCGACGGCGGCCAGGGACAAGCCGCGCGTGTCCCCTACGCGGACGGCACCCTCGTGAAGCTGCCGGTCGGTGAGGACTCGGAGCTGCTGCCCGACCTGCTGACCCTGTCCGACGTCCTGTGCACCGGCTACCACGCCGCCCGCACCGCCGGAGTCCGGCACGGCGACACCGTCACCGTCGTCGGGGACGGCGCCGTGGGCCTGGCCGCCGTGATCTCCGCCAAGCTGCTGGGCGCCGAACAGATCATCCTCATGGGCCGCCACCAGGTGCGCACCGACCTGGGCCGCGACTTCGGCGCCACCGACGTGGTCGCCGAGCGGGGTGAAGCGGGCATCTCCAAGGTCCGCGAGCTGACCGGCGGCGAGGGCACCCGCAAGGTCCTGGAATGCGTGGGCCTCGAGGACGCGCTCGTGCAGAGCTTCGCCGTGGTGCGCAACGGCGGAACGATCAGCCGGGTCGGGGCTCCGCAGTTCACCGACGTGCCCTTCGGCTTCGGTGACTTCATGCGCAACATCACCCTCACCGGCGGTGTCGCCCCGGCCCGTGCCTACATCGAAGAACTGATGCCGTACATCCTCGACGGCTCGATCCGACCCGGCCGCGTCTTCGACCGCACCGTTTCCCTGGACGACGTCGCCGACGGCTACCGGGCGATGAACGACCGCGAGGCCCTGAAGGTCCTCATCCGGCTCTGACCCGACGCCCCCGGCCGCCGATCGCCGCCGTGCCCTTGATGCCCCACTTGATGACGTGATAGGGGGACTTGCACGCCAGGGAGATGGCGCGGCGCTGTCAGTGGTCCCATACGCCGGGGCCGCCGCCGCGCCATTCGATCCAGTCCGCGGCCCTGACGTCGGAGGCTTCGACCTCGTCCATGCCTGCCCGGCCGAGGAACTCGGCGATGTCGACGAGGGTGTAGGCCATGCCGACGAACCTGGCGGCGACGCGGACTCTGCGGCCGCCGTCCGCGGCGGGCGGGTAGACGACGACGGGCTGATCAATGGCCATGCCTTCAGCGTGCGGGCCCCACCGGCCCCGCGCACGCGGAGCGGCCGCGCCGACCCATACCCCGGACTTCGTCGCCGCTTCGTCGCCGAGGGCGAGCTGATCGCCGCATTCGGCGTTCGGCGTGATGGCGTGATGCCAACATTCCCTCCCCCGCCGCCGGTTCACGCGGATTGCGTACTCGCGTCAGAGCCACCGGATACCCCAAGGCGCCCTCGCCGTCCCCTGACAGCGAGAGTTCTCGGCCGTCCCCGAGTCGAAAACCGGCCAGGCGGGATCGGCCGAACTGACACCACCCGTGACCAGCGAAACCCGCCCGCAGCGCTCCGCTAACATGATCGACCTAACGGCGATGCCCTCAGATCGCCTTTCGTTCACCGGAAATCCATGCCATCCGGCACGAAGAGTGACCTATTAACTAACAACTAACAAATCGGCCAAACACTTGATACCTATAGCATCGCGGGTGTTTTCGCGAATAAACAGCAGAATACCGTTCGCCACGTGGCGCCGGCCACGGGTGATCCTCTGGACCGCAGTGAGCGTGACGGCCCTCGGATTCCTCATCACGCTGGAGATCGCCGCGCGGCACTACGGCCTGCCGGGACCGATCACCAACCAGGTGAAAGAGGTGATATTCGCGCCCAAATCGGGACCGCTTCTCTACGCCAGCATGGCGTTGATGATGGTGGTGCTCACCCGGCGGCAACGGTTCGTCGCGGCTGGTGTCGCGGTCGGTATCGACCTCGCGTTCTTCCTGGTGCGGTGGGCGGTCGACGCCAAAATGATGTTCGGCAACGGCGCGTTGTGGGTCATCTTGGGCTGTGCGGTCATCGCCGTCACGCGACGCACCGGCCAGGAGCGCGTCCTGCTGCTGAAAGGCGTCGGGCTGGCTCTGCTCCTCGTGGCCGGCCGGAAGACCGGCGACACCTGGCTGCTCATCACGTCGAAGACGCGCCCGGCGGTGCTCGACCAGTACGTGGCGACCGCCGATCACGCGCTGGGCAACCCGTCCTGGCTGGTGGGCCGGATGGTCAAGGCGACCGGCCCGATCGGCGCCCACGTCCTCGACTACGTCTACATACAGCTTGCCGTGTTCGCGGTCATCGTCACGCTGTATCAGCTGCGTCATGTGGGGGTCGAGCGCCGCTTCCCGCGCCACCACCTCGTGCGCACCTTTCTCGTCATAGGCCTCCTCGGGCCGGGCATCTACATGCTCTTCCCGGTGGTCGGACCGATCTTCGCGTACGGCGCCGACGGCGGGCAGTGGGCGGCGGCCGACCTCTGGCCCAACACTCCCCCGCCGATCCACGCCCCGCTCCACATGTCATTCGACGAGATCACCCCGCGCAACTGCATGCCCAGCCTGCACACCGCGTGGGCCACCGCGATCTTCATTCATTCCCGCAAGGGCCCCCGCGTTCTGCAATTCGCGGGCGCCTTCTGGCTGATCGCCACGCTCGGCGCGACGCTGGGCTTCGGCTATCACTACGGCGCGGATATCGTTGCCGGAGTCGTGTTCACGCTCACCATCGAGGCAGGTCTGCGCTCGCAGGAACGTGGCTGGGACCGGTCGGGAATCCAGCTGGTCGCCCACGGTGCGACGGTCTTCGTCGCGCTCTTGCTGGCCTATCGCTATCTGCCGATGGAGATGGCCGAACACCCGTGGGTGTTCGGCCCCCTTGTCATGCTGGCGATGGCCTCAGTGATCCACGGCTACGTACGGACCACCAGGCTGTGGGACCCGACGGCCGCACCGGCACGGCTGCCGAACCAGCGATCGGAACCGCAACCCGAACTGGTGTGAGCCGTGTTCTCCAGAGGACACCCGCTGTGGGCCCCTCCTGATTCAGGAGGGGCCCACAGCGTTCTGTCACAGAGCCGGTCGGAAGGCGGCCCGGGTCGAGGGCGGGCGGGGCCTCTGCCCGCGGCCGTCGGCTCGAAGCTCTCAGCCGGGCAGACGGCCACTTCCCAGCACAGACGACGCGGTGCGACCGTGCTGGGCAGCCGTGACCGGTGGCAGGGGCGGCAGGAGTCGAACCTGCGGCATCCGGTTTTGGAGACCGGCGCTCTGGCCTCTGAGCTACGCCCCTTCGATGGGTGTCATCCTGGCATGACCAACGGGACGATCTCCAAGGGATTTCCGCTCGCCCGGAACGGGCACGGGACACCGACCGTCCCCGAGGGCGGCGCGAGTCAGCCCGTGGGAGCCGGACCGGGCCCTTCTGTTCCCGCCGGCCGCCCGCTGCGGGGACCTCGCCGTCGTCGCCGTAGATCACCGCTCTCCACCCGGCCGGCACCGTCCCGCTCGCCCACGGCGTCCTCCACGAGCTTGTCCACCGCGACCAGTCCGTCGGCCGGGGCACCGCCGCCGTCCCCTTCACCTTCCTCGCCCTGAACCGAGCCCATGGCTCACCCCGTTAGGAGCACCTCATGTTCATCCAGCCCTGGGACGCGAGCCTGGACGAAGCCGAATGGCAGACGTGGATCGCCGAAGGCCACGACTTCGGACAGCTCAGCGTCAACGGCCTGCCGGGCCACCCTCCCGTCGCCGTCCCCACCCACTTCACCGGCGACGGACGCCACCTCCTCGTCCATCTCGCCCGCCCCAACCCCGTTTGGAAGGCGATCGAGAACGACCCGCACGTCCTCCTCACCGTGATCGGCGACTACGCCTTCATCCCCGGCCCGTGGCGCGCCAAGCCGGACACCCCGCCTACCGAGGGCGTCCCCACCAGCTACTACACAGCCGTCCAGTTCACCTGTCGCGCGCACATCGTCGACGACCCCGAGGCCAAGGCCGAACTGCTGCGCCGCCAGCTCGCCCACTTCCAGCCCGACGGCGACCACGCCGACGTCGCTGTCGACCAGCCGCCGTACGGCCGGATGCTGCCCGGCATCCGCGGCCTGCGTCTGGAGGTCACGACCGTGGTGGCCAAGTTCAAGTACGACGACCAGAAGCCCGTCGAGCACCGCACCGCCGTCGCCGACCGTCTCGGCACACGCGGCCAGGGCCTCGACGTTCCCACGGCTCGCCAACAGCTCCGCCGCCTGGACCGCATCGGCCCCTGGACGCCCTGACACCACCCGCCCGTACACCCGAGGGTTCCGTCGGGCCGGTCGGCGGCTGTCCGGCCCGTTTCCCCGTCGTCTCCCCTCCGTCCTGGACGGATCGGACCCTCAACTGTCTTGGAAGCGGCGGGCCGCAGCCACGAGTTCGGCGGGCAGGGCGGGACCCGCGCACGCGTGGTCGATCAGCAGGCCCCGGTACGAGTCGTTCGGCAGACGCGGCGCCAGTTCGATGAGCTCACCCAGTTCGGCAGGTGATCCGGTGAGCCGTGCGCGGTAGGCGGCCCCGGCCGCGCGAAGGGTGAGCTCATCCGGCTCCTGCCGCAGTCCCTGGTCGACCAGCCGGACCGTTGCGGCGAAGTCGCCCTGCTCGGCGTGCACGTCGGCCAGGTCGAGGTAGAGCGACCAGTTGGCCGGGTCCAGGGCAAGAGCTCGCTCGAACGCCGCCACGGTCTGTCGAGCATCCCCCAGCTTGCGCCACGTACCCGCTCGCACGACTTCCGTCAGCATGATCCGCTCCGTGGAGTCCGCCCGGTCGCAGAGGGCGAACGACGCTTCCGTGCGACCACAAGCCCTGAGGAGGATCGCCATCTTGGCCAACGCCTCCGGCAACGGCTGTCGGGTGGAGACGGATTCGACGGCGCGGAACCAGGGCCGGAACCGCTCCCGCATGACTTCTGTGTCCAGGACATGGCCATGGTCCATCGTCCGGACAGCTGCCTCGGCCAGCGCGTCGGCACTCACCCCGCCGAGAAAACGTTCGCCGCCGAACCAGGGGGCTTCGGCCCACGCGACGTCCGGCCGCGCGCCCGTGACCGACCCGATCGCCAGCGCCGCACCGTCCATGTCTCCTTCGAGGAAACTGATGTACGACTGCGCCAGGACGGCCCTCAAAGAGTCGGCGCCCTGGACGACTTCGGCCAGGTCCGCCGGACTGTCTCTCCACAACTCGGCGAGAACCGTATAGGGCTCGGAGTTGGCGGGTGCGGACGCGATGGCACCCGCCAGGTAGCGCACCGCCATTGCGGGACTCCCCCCGCAGTGCGCCATCACCCGCGCGAGACCTGCTCCCGTCGCTGCTGCCCGATTCGACACCGCCCGAGGGTATCCCTGATCGTTGCGTCGTCGGCCCGACCCCGTCGCTCGTCGGCTGTGCTCGTACCCGAAGGCAAAGGGAGCGGTCTCGCGCCACCGTGCTCATCGCTCATCGCTCATCGCACTCCCTCCGATTGCCTGAACCCGGATTCGGCCCCGCACGCTGTTTCAAGTTTCGGTGCGGCAACGGATGTTGGGGCCGAACGGGTTTATCCGGTCCCGCCCGCTGCCAGAATCGACAGGAGTTGCACAGAGGGGCAGGGGGGCCTGTGTCGCTGTCGGGCAAATACCTCGCGCTGGACAGCGCGTCCGTCGTCACGGCGCTCGGTGGACTGCTGGTCGCGATGATCGCGGCGGCGGTGGCGCTGTGGCAGGTGAAGCGCGTCCAGAGCCTGGAACGGGAGAAGATCCAGCTCGAAACGGCCGCCCAGATGCGGCTGAAGGAGCAGGAGTGGCAGCACGAAAGACAAGTGACGGCGCGTGAGCGCCGCCGGGCCGCCCGCGAGGCCGAGCAGGAACGAGAACGGGCCGCCGAGCGGGTGGCCGCCCACCGCAGCACGCTGGAGGCGGGGGCGGCGGCGTACTGCGGACGCCTGGTCCAGGAGCTGTCGACGCTGCGGATCCTGGACATGTCGCGGCCGCTGCGACTGGAGCGGTTGTACGTGCAGGTGGGGGTGCAGGAGCAGCAGCCGTTGCGGTTCCTGTCCGCCGACGAGGTGGAACGACAGGCCCGCCGTACGGACGGCGAGCGCCGCACCTGGCGTACGGAGGCGGAACGCGCGGAGGCCAGGGCCGCGGCCGAGAGCCACGCCGCCGTCCACACCTACGCACCGGTCGACGCCCTCCAGCGCTACCGGCGCATCGTGGTGGTCGGCGACCCCGGCGCCGGAAAGACGACGATGCTGCGGCATCTGGCGCTACGGATGGCCACGCAGTCGGAGCACGAGTCGCTGCCCGTGCTCCCGGCGTACGTCGAGTTGTTCAGGTTTGTCGAGAGCGGTCACGAGTCGCTGCTCGACCACCTCGCGGAGCACTGGGCCGACCATTACGGCTTCGAGGACGCCCGTGACTACATCGTGGAGAAGCTCACCGACGGCAGCGCGGCCCTGCTGCTCGACGGGCTGGACGAAGTGCTGGGCGGCGAGAGCGCACGGGAGGCGGAGAGTGCCTACCACCGGGTGACGGCCGAACTCACCCGTCTGGCAACGCGATTCCCCCGTGCGCCGATCGCCACGACCTGTCGCCGACAGGGCTGGCGGGGAGGACTGTCACAGTTCCAGGTGCTGGAGGCACTGGACTTCGAGTGGCCGCAGATCGAGACGTTCGTCGCCAACTGGTTCGGCGCCGGCGACCGGCGACGGGCCGGTCTCGTCCGCGCCCTCTCGGCGAACGGTCGCCTCCAAACCCTCGCCGCCAACCCGCTGTTGCTCAGCCTGATCGCGATCGTCTACGAGCGTGACCTCGAACTCCCCGAACGCCGCGCGGCGTTGTACCAGCGCTGCGTGGAGGTGCTGCTGCGCGAGTGGGACGCGCACCGCAAGATCTCGCGGTACAGCCGCTTCACCACCGACCGCAAACAGGACCTGCTGAAAGAGATCGCCCGCCACTACCACCAACGGGGCCTGCGCTATTTCCCCGAGGACGACCTCCTCGACCAGATCGCCCGCTTCCTGCCCACCATCGATCTGGCCCCCGAGGACAGCCGGGCCATCCTCGACGAGATCGCGGCCCAGTACGGCCTGCTCAAACCGCAGGCGCACGGCTGGTACGGCTTCCTGCACCTCACCCTCCAGGAGCACTTCACCGCCGCCGCCCTGCTGGAGCGGGGTGCGGACGGCATCCAGCAGGCGGTAGGGGCGCGCTACGACCCGTGGTGGGAAGAGGTGATCCTGTTGCTGGCGGGGTCCCTGCCGGACGCGTCCCCGCTGCTGTCGGGCCTGCTGCAACTGGAACCGGACCGGCCACGCACGGACGCCGCCGGCCTCCTCGACCTGCCCGACGACGACCTCTTCCACACGGACCTGCTGCTCGCTGCGCGCTGTCTGACGGGCAGCCCGCGGGTGGCCGATGTGGCCCTGCGGCGGGAGATCGTCGCCTCCGTCTGGCACCTGCTGGACGGATCCCGGTACCCGGACGAGAAACGGCGGGCGGCCGAGGCCCTGGTCGGGGTGGCGCGATCGGACGCGCAACTGGACGAGATCGTCGCGTACATCTGCGACGAGCAGCGGGACAGCGAGGCCCGGCTCGCGCTGATCCAGGCGCTGGAGGCGCACGGCGGGCGGCGGGTGGGCGAGCGGTTGCTGGGCGTCTTCGGGCTGGGCGGCGTCAACTCCTTCTACCTGCGGGAGGCGTTGATCACCGCGCTCGGCACGCTGCGCGTGGAGGCCGCGGTACCGGCGCTGCGCGCGGAGCTGGAGCGGAGGCTGACCTCCCTGGCCGGTGCGCCCGCACGCGACAACTGGTCGGCTGCCAAGGACATCGCCATGATCATGCGTGCACTGGGTCAGGCGGGCGCCCCTGCCGAGGTCTTCCTGCACGCGCTGGAAAGTCGCACGGGCTCCCCGTGGTTCTCGACCATCGCGGCGGCGGCGCGGGACGCGCTCAAGAACACCCGGGAGCCGGGCACGGCCGAACGGCTGCTCGAACTCCTCCTGCGACCCCTCGACAACGAGGATGTGGCCGGGGCCTATCTGGACGCGGCGGGCGAGGCCGGGGTCCGGACGCTGCTGGACCGGTTCCGGTCCATGGGGAGCACCGGTGCGCTGCTGACGGCGGTCCGGGACCACATCGCCGAGAGTCACGGCCGCGCGCCGCGCGACGCGCTCCTCGCTCTCGTCCGGGACCACACCGTGACGGCCCAGGCCCGCTGCCTCGCGCTCGAATGCCTGGACGAGAGCCCCGGAGACCCCGACGAGCTCGACACGTTCGTCACCCACCCCGACACGAGCGTGCGGGTGGCGGCCGCGGCGACGCTGGCGGCATGGGGGGCGCCGGTGGGCCTCGACGTCATCCGTACAGCGATCCTGGACGGCAGCGTGGTGCTCCTGGACCGCTGGAACATCGAGGAGGAGGGGGACGAATCCGTCTCGACTCCGCACCGCCTCGTCTCCGTCCTGGTGCCGTACGGCGTCACGGGGATCGTGGAGGACCTGCGGGCCAGAGCCGGGCTGTCGGGTCGCGACGGGGTGAAGGCGCGCGACTGGCTGTACGCCTTCTCCCCCGAGGACGAGGTGGACGACTGCCTGTACCGGCTGAGCAGCGGCGAGCATCTGGGGCGGTACGAGATCCCGGATCACGTACCGTCGTCCCGGACCAAGACGGTCTTCCAGTACTTCCAGAGCACCCCGAGCGCGGGCTTCGGCTCCCTGCGCAGCGACTACGAGAAACTTCTGACCGTCGCCGCTGCCGCCGCCGAAGGCGCCGAATCGGTGGCCTGGCTGGTCCGCTTCCTGCCCGGCGGCGACCTCAGCAGCATGTACTTCCCGCAGGCTCACCACCACGCCTACGAAGCGAGCCGCCGCGCCCGCGTGCGGGTCCTGCGAGACCGCACCGTCCGGCCCATCGGGCGCCAAGGCGACGAGTGAGCGGAGCCGACAGAAAAAAGACCCCGTCCCGGAAGTACGGGACGGGGTCTTCACCGAGCGCCGGGCAGGCCTTGCACCTGCATCTCCCCGCAGGAAGCGGGACGTCTTTCCTTGGACCACCGACGCACACGAACCGGCTCGACATCCGCCGACCAGCTCAAGATCCACATTATCAGACGAGTGCGCGGACCTTGTCCGCCGCTCCCCTTCCCGGGCCCTCTGGGTCACCCGGCCGAGCCAAAAGCTGAGCGGCTCATCGGTCGCTGGGAGTAGGTCCTGTGCCTCAGGCGCCCTTCGGGCCTGCTTGGCTAGGGTCGATCCTCATGGAGACCACGGGAATCGTTCGCCGCCCGACGGCGGAACGTATGCACGACACTCTCGAGCGGCTCGTTACCGAGCGGGATGTATGGGTGTCGACGGCTCACCCTGATCACGGGCCGCACCAGGTGCCGCTGCGGTTCCTGTGGGATGGGCGAGCAGTGTGGATGTGCACCAGCGCCACTTCCGTGACAGCGCGAAACGTCCGCAAAGAGCCGCGCGTGCGCCTGGCGCTACCGGACACCTTCGACGTAGTGCTCCTCCAGGGTGAGGCGGAGTGCTTCCCCGACCGAGAGGTACCCGAAGGCGCAGCTGAGGCGTTCGCCGACAAGTTCGGGTGGGATCCACGCGTGGAAGAGGGTTCCTTTCTGTATGTACGAGTGGTCCCGAGGACTGTGCGCGCTTGGCGCGGCGAGCCAGAGCTACGCGGGAGAGTCATCATGCGCGACGGGATGTGGCTGGAATAGCCGTCCCTCACCGAGGCACCAGACGGTGCCACATCCTCAGATCCTCCTTCAACAGGCCAGCGCGCCATGAGACTCGAAGGTGCAGCCGCTCCCCGGACAAGTCAATGCCCGGATCCTTCGCCGCCGAGTCTCGAACCACTGTTCTCCATTCCTTTGACTGCCATGCAGCAGTGACGTTTCACTGAGACTGATCCACGCAACCCGCCACCGACGGCCGTCCGGGAGCTCTACGCTCACTCGCGGTCTCGGGGAGAGGCCGTGTGCAAGGGGGCTCGGATGACACTGCTGAAGGACGATCCCACCTGGGTGGGCACGTACCGTTTGGAAAGCCGACTCGGGTCGGGCGGCATGGGAGTGGTGTACCGGGCGTGCTCCGCGTCCGGTCAGGTCCTTGCGTTAAAGGTGATACGCCGGCAGTGGGCCGCGAACCCGGAATTCCGGGCCCGCTTCGAGCTGGAGGTCGCCGCCGCCCGCATGGTCCACAGCAAGCACACCGTGCCGATCACCGACGCTGATCCCCACGCACCTGATCCGTGGATGGCCAGCCCCTACGTCCCGGGAGAGTCCCTGGCTGTCCGCGTGGAGGAGCGTGGACCCCTCGACGAGCCGGAACTTCGTGCGCTGGCCCGGGCGTTGGCCGGCGCCCTGCGGGACGTTCACAGGGCCGGGGTGGTCCATCGCGACCTCAAACCCGGCAACGTGCTGCTCAGCGAGCGCGGTCCGCTGATCATCGACTTCGGTGTCTCCCGAGCCGTCGACGGAAGACCCCTCACCGCCGCTGGCCAGATCGTCGGCACCCCCGCCTTCATGGCACCCGAGCAATTCACCACACCCTCCGAAGCCGGCCCGGCGGCCGATGTGTTCTCCCTGGGCTGCGTGCTGGTCTTCGCCGCGACCGGACGCAGTCCATTCGAAGCTGGCAGCCCCTACGCCTCGGCCCACCTGAGCATGCACGAGGAGCCGGACCTGAGCACCCTGCCCGAGTTCTTGCACGACCTGGTCACGGCCTGTCTGCGGAAGCTTCCGGCTGAACGGCCCACCCCGGAGGAACTGCTGCTGACCCTCACCCCTTCCGAAGCGCCACGCAAGTCCGCGCGTTCCACGGCGCTCCGCAGGTTCCGTGCGCTCGCGGTCCGCTGGCTAGGTCGGCGGGTGCCCGCGTGGCTGATGGCTCTCACCGTCCTGGCCTCGGTGGCGACGGGCATCGGCACCATGGCGGCCTGGCCACCCTCCCCGGCTACCGTGCCGGCCACCCGTCATACCCAGACGGACTGGCACCCGTGGGAGACGAGGCTTGCGGGAAACGGCGACATTCAGCGGTGTTCCGCGTACGACGAAGTCATCTACTGCACCACTGGCAACGGCTCCGTCGCCCGTATCAACACCTACAACAACGGCCGCATCGCCTGGACGAGCGACGCCCCTGCCGACCAGTACGCCAACTTCACACCCCCCAACGGTGGCACGGCCGTGCTCGGCATCTCCCACGGCATGGTCTTTATCGTGCGGGACCGCGCCCGCCACGACCCCGAGCCCGATGACGCATGGGTCACGCTGCCCTCTCGGCTCTACGCGCTGGATGCCGGCACCGGGAAGACGCTGTGGACCCGTCTTCTCCCCGACAACACCACAGACATCCCAGGATTTCAGGCAGCACAGTTGGTGCGGGAGACAAATACCCTGTACCTCACTGATCTGGCCAGGCGCGAGATCCGGGCGATCAATGTGGCCACCCGCGAAACTCGGTGGAAACGGCCGCTCGCCCCGAGAGAGATACTCGCCGCGACACCCGACGGCCTGTACGCCATCCGGACCTCGCTGAAACGTGCTCAACAACCCAACAAGTCTGTGATCACGGCAGTCGAAGCATCAACCGGGCGGACAGCGTGGTCCACCACCAAGGCAGGCATCCTCGACTTCGCCGCGTCCGCACCAGGCGCCTTGTACCTGTCAGAGCGCAACAAAGACCTGGCCAATGACGTCAGGAACATCGCGCTGGTCCGCCTCGATACCCGTACCCGCACCGACCTCCGCGTCCACATTCCAGGAGGCTTCGAGATTCGACTGGCACCAAACACCACACAATCGATCAAGGACCACTATGGAGTACCTGATCGCAACTTCTTCTACATCGTGGCTTACAGCGGCGACACCATCGCCGTGGACACCAAGAGCAAGCGCATCCGATGGCACCGCACCCCTGGAACAATTGTCCCGACGGGCATGCCGACCCTCGTTGGGACACAGCTGCTCTATCCCACTCGCTTCGGAGAGGTGTTCGCTGTAGACACTCATACGGGCGATCAACTCTGGCAGACCCACCCGCGTACCGCCTCCGTCAAACGCCCATGGACCTCCTCGAGCCCTGTCATGATCGTAAATGGCAGGCTGTATGTAGCCTCTCGCAACAGCGTCTTCGTAGTCGATGCGAGCCCTTCCCCGCCAGCCCTCGATCAGCAAACATGATCATCTTCCCGAACGGGAACATGAGCCAGCACTGCAGCCCAACGAACCGCGTCAATGCTCAGAAGTTGTTGTCGTTCCGAACCTGACAGCTGACTTTCGGCTGGTCAGGCATGGCGTCGTGGGTTCCGTGGCAGGCCCAGGGCGTCGTGTCGTCGCGGTGGTGGAGGTTAAGGAGTGCCCTCGGTGAGAGGTCTGCTGGTGGAGCGGGAACGGGAAACTGCTCGGCGGGTGGAGGTGCTTCCTCGCCCAACTGCAGGACGCGGGAGGGGACTGGGAGCGATTCGTGATGTCACGGGAGACGGTGGTCGAGGTCCTTGCTGGTCCCGGACCATGACGACGTTGCGGCCGGGCCTGGTGGTCCAGCGATGAGATCCCTTTGCTGGCGCCGATTTTGAGGTCGGTGGTGCCGGTGTGGGGTGAGGGCCGTCAGGTCTCGGTGCTGCCGGCGGACTATCAACGGCTGACGGCGGTCCTGCCTGTCCAGGGTGGCTCGTTGAGCTGCAAGGAGGTCGTGTCGGCACTCGGAGTGCAGCCCGTGCACTCGAAGATCGAGGGAGTGCGGTCGGGCAGGTCCTCGGAGTGGTGAGGGGGCGCCGGTGCCGCCGAAGTCCAAGGTCGATCTGTATGCGGCGATCCGCCGTGATGTCCGGGCGGGAATGTCGAACCGGGCCGTCCAGCCCAAGTATGGGGTGGGCTTCCGGGCGGCCTCCCGCTAACGCGGGGCGATGGCTTTGAGCCAGTCCTCGACGGCGAGGACATCTGCCCACTCCGGGAACAGTTTCTCGGTGAGCATCCGGTGCACCTCGGGGTCGGTGTCGAGGCAGGCATCCGCCAGGACGGTGAGGGCGAAGTCCAGGTCAATGGCGTGCCACAGAGTGGACAGCACTACGGCGCTGGTGGCGATGCCGGTGAGAACAAGGCTGTCGATATCGCGAGCCCTGGGCACCAGGCCGAGGTCGCTGCCCGAGAACGCGCTCCCCCGCCTCTTCGTGACCACGACGTCGCCCTGCTGGGGCTCGACGTCGTGATGAATCGCGGTTCCAGGGGCCCCCTCGGTGAACAGGCCGGCCCGCACGGCGTTTGTCATCACCCTGTTGCGGGGGCTGACTTCCGGATCGCCCGGCCGTAACCCGAGCACGACGTAGATCACGGTGATACCGGCAGCCCGGGCACCGTCGATCGCCCTGCGCAAGCGTGGCAGATATCCGGAGCCATCATCGGCGATGGCCACGACGTCCCGTTGGACGTCCATCACCAGAAGTGCGCTGTTCGCCATGCCTACCGTCCCTTCTCCGTCGGGGATACAGGAGCAAGTCTGGTGGACCAACCGAGCTGCGGTGGAGGTTTCGGAGCTCCTCAAAGTCAGTCACAAATTCCGTGAGGACGATCGACGGAGTTTGGTCTCGGCGACCGCGCGTCATCAGGGATCAATCGTGGTCGCCGTCCAGGACCCGGCTATCTGACCGGCCCTTGCTCATCGACGAGCATGGTGGGCGTGGACAGGAACACATCGTTGTTCACCGGGCCGTAGGCGATGTTGAACGTGTCGAGCCAGTACGACCAGTCCTGCATGCCTGCCATGCTGCTGAAGCGATAGTTGAGCTGCCAGCGCACCCACTGGCCGGGGGCAAGTCGCACCGCCGGGGGACGTCGCGGCCTGGGCGGCAGGGCGAACAAGGGCTCTACTCGGGGCAGGACCCGCAGGCGTCCGTCGGTTTCACGGAGCTGGACATCGACCTTGCCGCGGTCTTCCTGGGTGTCATACGGCTCGAAGCCGTCTCGCTCGTGCATACGGATTACGTGTGCGGAGGCGGCCGCGACATACGGGAGAGCGAAGCCGATCGGGGCCGCGTTCCTGCGCGAAGCAGCCTCCCCTCCCCGGGACTGCTTCGTTCAGGACGTCCGTATCCACTGGACGGTGATCTCCATGGCGAACCCCTGCCGACTCGTCGAGGAACTCACTCTAGGTTCCGTGCTCAAGAATCACCGAGCCCCTCCGACAGTCACTGGCTGTTCCGACGGGCGGGCAGCAGTGAGTAGGACGGCTTACGGCGGAGTGGGAGTTCGGCCCGTTCCCGATCACGTACACGGATGAGTCGATTCCTCGGAAGACCCCAGGAAAGCGCCGGGCCTGACAGACTGTGCGCCACCTGGGGGGAGAGATTGTCGTGCCGGATGAGTTGACCGTCCGCCGGATACTCGGGGACCAGCCGTTCGCCGAGATCGGCAGGCCCGTGTGGGCGGTGCCCGACGCGCGTCACGGCTGCGTCATCGCGGCCGGTGACCTCGGGCACGTCATGTGGCGCGGTACGGGCCACTGGCTCGGCCACCGCATCGGCGTGTACGAGGCCGACACCCTCCGTCCGCGCCACGTCGTCGCCTCCCGCTACTCCGTATGTGCCATCGAGCCTCACCCCGAGCTGCCGCTCGTCGCCGTCGGCACCGGCCGCTACGACGGCTCGTGGGACTTCCAGGGACAGCTGCTCCTGCTGCACCTGGAGACCGGGCGCGTGACGAACCTGCTGAGCAAGAGCCGCCAAGTGCGCCACCTGCGCTGGCTGGACGACGGCAGGCTCGCGATGCTGCTCTCCCCCGAGGACAAGGACGGCGGCTTCCGCGAGGGCTTCGAGCTGGCCGTCGCGGTGGACGACTGGCTGTCTGCTCCGGCCGGTCTGGTGGACCCCGACGACACACGCCATCCGATGGTCGAGAGCGGGCTCCTTCACGACCCGCGTGTGGAGGACACCCTCGCGCGGCTGACGGAGGGCCGGTGGCGGCGGCGGGCGGAGGTGCGGGACCTGGCGGTGCTGGCCGACGGCCGGGTGCTCGCCACCGGCAGGCACACGGACCTCGAATGCTGGGATCCGTCCGGCACGCTGATGTGGGCTCTTCCTGCGGACGGGGAGGGGAGCGTCCGGGTCGAGGCAGCCCCTGGCGACGAGTCGGCGTGGGTGACGTACCGGGGCTACCGGCGCCACGAGGTGACGGGTCGCCCGGTTGACCGCGCGACCACTGTTCGGCGGATATCGACGGCGGACGGCGGTGCGGTGGACTGCGTGGACGTGCCGTCGGTCCCCGCACTGTGCGCCGCGGACGACGGCTGGCTCGCCCTGCGCCCGCAAGGGCGCGAGGCACACGCCGCCGCGCTGCTGCTCGCCCCCACGCATCAGGAGGCGGCACGCCTCGGCCTCGCCCCCAGCCGCTCCAACTCCCCGGCGCTGCGCGTCAGACACAGCGCCCGTCTGCTGTACGTGGACGGCCCCGGCCCGGACGACGACGCGCCGTGGATCCACGCGATCGAACCTCCAGGCGCCCACGGCCCCGCCACTCTGCGCGCCCTCTTCCCCTTGCGCTGGGACCCGGCGTCCGCACTCCAGCCCTGGTACGGCCCCGCCGTCGAGCTGACACACACCCTCGTCCACGCGGGCAGGTCGTACGAACAGGGCGCCACATACGCGGAAGCCCGCGAGGGCACGTACGTCGCGAGTCGCCGGCTGCCGAACGGAGAGGCGCGCTGGGTGTACCGCACCGACAAGCCGCTCGCCGATCTCGACGGCGACGAGCGGAGGATGTACGTCGTGTATCTCACCGGTGAGGTGGAGACCCTGGACACGGCGACGGGCGAGGTGCGAGCCCGGCACACGCTGCACGCGCACGGCCACCCGGTCACGCCGGTGTCCGCCGCGTACCGGGCGGAGCAACAGCGGCTGGTCGTAGGGACGGTGGACGGGCGGATCCTGGACTGCTCGGTCTCGGGTTGACCGGGTCGGCACAAACCGCCCGCCACCACAATGGGCCAACTGCGGGCGGAGATCTCCTCACGAGGCTTCAACGGACGACCGAAGGGTGAGGGGCCCGGCTGGCTGCATCGGACGAGCACCAGTCAGTGCCCCTCCGCGCGGAGACGATCCGCGAAAACCCACTGTCAGCGAGGTCTTGCCGTCATCGGTGCGCGGCAATGCGGTCGATGGGCAGCAGCTTCCCCTCCAGGACAGTGTGAGGAATGGCTGTTTCGCTGTTGACTGAGCGCGCTCGTGGCCGGCCTGGCCCCGGAGCGCGCTCAGGGTTCTGCACGGCGCACATCGCCGTGACGCTTCTGTGCGGGGAGGCGGTCCGCGTGCGTCGCCTACCGTACGGCGACGTAATCGCCGGTCGACGACTTCGCTCCGGAGGTGGAGTTCCCGTAGTACGTCCACCGCCACGTCCCCGGCCCGGCGGCCTTCGCCGTGGTCGTGAGCGCCGCCGTGCTGCTCGACGTCGCCTTCTTGACCGTCGTGTACGAGGAGGCGCCCGTCGCCTTGAACTGCAGGCTCACCGTGCGGCCCGCGTACCCCTGGTACGTGTGGGTGTCCCAGTTCGCCCGTGTGACCTGCCCGGTCACGGTGATCGTCTTCCCTGCCGCGACCGGCTCCGGCGAGGCGTTGACGGTGACGCGTGTAGCACGCTTGACCTGCAACGGGAGGTTCTCGTCGTCCGTGTCGTAGGCGTCACCGGCGAGAAAGACCCGAGCGGCGGTTTTCCAGGTGCCGGCGTCCTCGTTCCCGAAGTCGGAGTTCCGCGGGTCGATGTACAGCCACTCCTTGAAGTCGCAGACTCCGTTCGCCTTGTCCACGACCGTGCAGTCGCTGGTGATGACGGAGCTGTGCAGCGTGTCCCCCGTGTCCGGCCTCCCCCTGAGTTCCGAGAGCCGTCCGCACAGTCGAGCAGATCCATGTGCCACAGATGGCTCTCGTGCCTGTAGCTATCGGTGGAGTAGCGCTCGGCGTGGACGCTCACCACCGCGATGGCCGCATCCCGATCCCGGCGCTGTTCCGCTGCCTGGGCCCTCTCGAACGTGGGGTGACAAGCCGCCTCTGGTGAACCTCTGGGCGAAAGGACTGCGGCGAAGCCAGACTGGTCTCACGGTCTGACGCAGGGGGGCGGGCGGGTGAGACACAGGCTGCCAGGAGAGCAATCAGTACAGGACATTCTCAGCGAACGTAGGCGCCGCGGCTTCCTCGGCCGGGAGGCGGAACGCGCCGCGTTCACGGAGAACTTCACCGTGGCACCGGAGGATGAGCGCCATCGTTTTCTCTTTCACATTCATGGCGACGCCGGTGTTGGCAAGACGTTCCTCTTGGCCGAGCTGGAGCACATCGCGCGTGAGCAAGGAGCGTTGACTGCCTGCGTTGACGAATCCGCCGACAGCGTGCCGGAGGCGCTCGGTGCGCTCAGCGCCCAGTTCGGTCGCCAAGGTCACCGATTCCGGGAGCTCAACCGCCTGCTCGCCGTCTGGCGGGAGCGCCGGCATGAGGCGGCATCTGTGGGTTTGGATGAACTGCCGGACAGCAGTGTGCCGGAGCCGTCGCCGAGCAGCATGGTGGTCGCGCGTGCCAGCCTCATCGGGCTTGGGCTGGTGCCCGGTGCGGGAGTCTTCACGGGGGCGGTCGATCCGGCTCAGGTGGCCCGAGGAGCGGACCGGCTGCGGGTCGGGCTCGGTGCGCGGTTACGCAGCCAGGAAGACGTCCAGATGGTGATGTCCCCCGAGCTCGTGCTGACTCCGGTGTTCTTACGGGAGTTGGCCGAGGCGGTCGCGTCCGTTCCATGGATCGTGCTCTTCTTCGATGCGTACGAGAGAACGGCGCCCGTTCTGGACGACTGGCTGCGGGATGTGATGACGACGACGCGGTATGGCGCTTTGACGTCCCGGGTCGTTGTGGTGACGGCCGGGCAGTACGCCATCAATGCCGCCGGATGGGGTGATTTCGCCAGTGTGATCGCGGACTGGCCGCTGGGGAACTTCACCGAGGCGGAGGCACGCAAGCTGCTGCGGAACAAGGGGGTCGTCTCCGAACCGGTGGTCAGGGAGGTACTCCGGCTCAGCGGCGGCTTGCCCGTGCTGGTCTCCACTCTCGCGGCCGGCAGGCCCACGGAACCCGACCGAGTGAAGGACCCCAGCGCCACGGCCGTGGAGGGCTTCCTGAAATGGGAGCAGGATCCGGTGCGGCGAGCGGCGGCACTGGCCGGCGCGCTGCCTCTGCACCTGGACGTTGACATCTTCCGTACAGCGGTTGGCTGCTCCAACGCCGAGGGGGCCGCTCTGTTCCCGTGGCTGCATGGCCTGCCCTTCGTAGCAGAGCATGGCATCGGTGTGCGCTATCACGATGTGGTGCGGGCCCAGATGCTGCGCCTGCAGCGCCGCCGTTCGTTGCGTGACTGGATCGAGCGGCACACGGCTCTGGTCGAGTTGTTCAGGCAGTGGCGGGTACAGGCCGAGGAACACCTGACTCCGGGCTCGTTCTGGAAGGATGACAGGTGGCGAGAGCTACGCGTGGCGGAGTCGTATCACCTCCTGTGTACCGGGTCGCGACGTGCGTGGGACGCTGTCCTGCTCGACGTGGCGTCGGCGTGTACTGCAGGTGAGACCGTGGCCCGCCGCTGGGCGCAAGTCTTCCGGGACGCGGGCGGGGACACGGAATCCGAGGAGCTCCTTGCGTGGGGGCGCCGCCTGCACGCGGCCCTTGCCGAGGGTGGAACGACGCAGGCTCTGCATCTGCTGCTTGACCAGGCGGGTTTCGGCTCAGAGGGTCAGGCGGCAGTCCTGGTCGCCTGCGGGGGCTTGCGTCGCGCGGAAGGCGAGGTCCGTCATGCCCTGGCCGACTACCACCGGGCTGTGGCTCTCAGTCCTCGAATGGAACCGGCCTACGTAGGCCGGGCACTCGCCTATGCCGAACAGGGCGAGTATCCCGCGGCCATCGAAGACCTGGACCTCGCCGACGCACTGGCTCCTGATACCGCGCAGACCCTGCGACGGCGCGGTGACTACTACCGGATCACGGGCCGACCCCAGGAATCGATGCGTGATCTCCAACGGGCCGTTGAACTTTCCCCGCTCGATCCCATGGTGTGGACGTCCCGGGGCACGACACACGACAGTCTCGGCGACACCGCGGCGGCTCTCACCGATCTCAACCATGCCTTGCAGCTGAAGCCCGACAGTGTGCGCGCCCTGATCCACAGGGCCCGGGTGCATACCTTCCAGCCGCAGCACCGCGCGCAGGCGTTGGAAGACCTAGACCGAGCAGTGGAGTTGGAGCCCGACGCTGCCTGGGTGCGCTGCGAACGCGGTTCAGCGCTGCGGATCATGGGTCGCAGCCCGTCCGCCCTCGCTGACTTCGACCGAGCCATCGAACTCGACCGCGGATATGCCCGCGCCTACAGCGGTCGCGGCGCCACGCTGGGCATTCTGGGCCGGTACCCGGAAGCCCTGAGCGACCTGAACCGTTCGGTGGAGCTGTTTCCCCTCCATGCCTGGTCGTGGTCCCGCCGCTGCTGGGTCCACACCAAGCTCGGAGCGTACGAGGAGGCACTTGCCGACGCCAACCATGCACTCGCCTTGACACCCGGTGATGCGAGCACGCTGATGCACCGCGCCGAAGTACTGCACAGATTGGGACGGTTCGAGGAAGCACGCGTTGATCTCGAGACCACCATCGAAAGTGGCTTCGAGCACGCGAACACCTGGTCGCCGTGGCTCAGGATCGACTTCTGCCTTGCAACCGGCCGCCTGCAGCAAGCCCAAGCCGACCTGCACTTCTACCTAGAACGCGGAGTGCAGGAATCCGCCGCACAAGCACAGCATCTTCTCGCCCGTATCCACCTGCTCAACGGCCGGACCGAACAGGCCATGACAGCACTCCAGAAGGCCTGGAGGGCGGACCCGCCAAGGCAGACCATGCTTGAAACTCTATGCACCGCGCACCGACGAACCGGCCGGGGCGTCGCGGCGCTACAGGCAGCCGAGCAACTGCGAGTCAGCGACGAAGCCTCCGGACTGACATGCCGCGCCCTTACCTTGGAGACCTGTAACGGCAGGCAGGCTGCCCATACCTGGTGGCACGCCGCAGAGCAGGCCCTCCACCAGGCCAAGCTCCCCGCCGAGACACGGCATCAATACAGCGCTGTCGTCTACGCGGCGCTCGATCGCTGGCCCGCGGTGGATGCAGAACTGGCCCATCAGCTGGCCACCCCGTCGGCCCGCTGGAACGAACTGGCCGAGCTCGCCGACACACTGGAAGAAATGCTACGCACCACCGGCATCGACCGCACCCGCCTCGCGCCCCGCCTGACGGCCCTCGCCGCCGCGCGCGATTCCATCCGCGCCCGCTACGAATAGGGCCTTGGCCCAAGGCCCGTCTCGCTGTGGGCTGCCTCCTGATACTGGGGGCTGGCTACGACGGGGATTGGTCAGGTCTCTGGGTGGGGTGCGGGTTCAGTATCGGCATGGATGCAAGGAGGCTGAACTCTTCCGCCGCCCTCATCCATGGGTTTCGGGAGGCCCGGACCAAGACTGCGATGTGCGGTCCGTGGCGATGCTGCCGGGTATAGCTGGGCACCGAAGCCGGAGGGGTGCCCTCCAACCATGGGTCACTGAGCACGTCCGCTTACCACGGCACACTGACGTTCGGGCTGCTCGGCAGCGTGCCGCAAGGCGCCCGCACCTGTGCCGGCGAGCCGCCGCCCGAGTGAACGACTGTCCCGTACCGACGCGGACGTGGCAGTCATGTCGTGTCCGGACATGTCCCGGGCGAACGCTTCTCCCCTCGGAACGGAGTGCCCGTGGCCCGTCTCGGCCGTGCCGCCGCCTTGTCCACATCGGCGTTGGTGTTCTTCGCCCTCGCCGCCCCTCAGACCACAGTCGCAGCTCCGGATCCGGCACCGGAAGCAACCTTCGTGGTGGTGCTGAAGGATTCGGTGACCGATCCCCAAGCAGCCTCACGGGATCAGATCAAGGCTTACGGAGGCGCTCGGCGTGGCGTCTACACCCATGCTTTGAAGGGGTACACAGCCGTGCTGACAGAGGCTGCGGCAGCCCTCCTGGAGCGTGACCCGGCTGTGCGATTCGTGACCCGGGAACACACCTTTCGCCCGCCTGCCCGGACGCATCCCAGACTTGTCGGCTGCAAGGAGTCGACAGGCGTGAAGCAGTGCCTTCCGGACTGGGCGCGCCGGGTGAACGCCGACCGGTCGTCGACGCGTTCGGGCGACGGACGGGGCTCGGTCCACGTGAACGTCGCCGTCCTCGACACGGGCATCAGTAACGCCCAGCCCGACCTCAATGTGCGCGGCGGCGTCGACTGCCTCTCGGGCACGCCTGTCGTACCGGGCGCCAGCTTCGACGATCCGGACGGGCACGGCACGGAGGTCGCGGGCGTGGTCGGGGCGAAGGACAACGGCATCGACGTCGTGGGCATCGCCCCGGGTACACCGGTGTGGGCGGTCAAGGTGGCCGACGACCAGGAGCAGATCACCGATTCCGCCGCTCTGTGCGGACTCGACTGGATCACCGCGACCCGCACCGACGGCGACCCCGCCAACGACATCACCATCGCCAACATGAGCTTCGGCGGTCCCGGATCCGACGACGGCGCGTGCGGGACGACGAACGCGGATGCCGAGCACGTCGCCGTGTGTGGCGCGGTGCGGGCCGGAGTCACCCTGGTCGCCTCCGCCGGCAACGAGCACCGCGATCTGGGGCAGCGCGTTCCTGCCACGTACGACGAGGTGCTCACCGCCACCGCCATGGCGGACTTCGACGGACGCCCGGGCGGCAAGGGCGTCGCGCAGTGCTACGGCTTCGATCACGCCTTCTTCGGAGAGTCCGACGACGAGGCCGCGCTGGAGTTCAGCAACTTCGCGAGATCGGTGGCAGACCGCCGGCACACCGTGGCCGCACCCGGAGTCTGCATGGAGACCACGGAGCCTCCCGGTTCGCCCTACACCTGGGTCGACGGCACGAGCTATGCCGCGCCTGTGGTCACCGGAGTGACGGCGCTGTGCGTCTCCGTGGGCCGCTGCGGCACCGACAGCCCGGGCCGGAATCTGCGCACGATCGTGAACGACGCGAAGAAGGCCAACACGAAGCAGCCTCGCTACGGCTTCTTCGGCGACCCCCTTCGCCCCATCCCCGGCCGCTACTACGGACACCTCGTCACCGCCGACCGGTACTGACGGTGCCGCCATGTCCCGACGGGGCCGCGCCATGAGATCCCCAGCCTGTCCGAGATGGTCGACGTCGCCCCCGCGTCAACGCTACGGAGGCGGACCGCATCCTCGGGTACCTGCACCCCGAGGCAGTGAACATCAAGGCCGTGCCGACCGCCCGTCCATATCCCTCCGTTCGGTACGGCACCACCCGCAGGCCAGTGTGCTGGGATGCACCACGTCGCGGATCTTGCGAACGTGCAGGTCAACGGGGGTTCGTCTCTTTGGAGGTGGACCCCCGGCCTGCTGCTTTGACTTCGGCGAGCGAATGGAACCTGCGGACCCGGTCGGGTCGCGAGGTCTCGGCAACCGGGCGCAGATGCCAGCGCGCCGTGGGCGTATGCGGGTTCCGGTCCGGTGATGTGTCGGAGACGGCGACGATGTCGTCCTCGTACGCCTCCGTGAACACGTATCCCATGCTCGGGTTGCCCAGCACGGGGCAGTAGTCCACCGCAATCCGGAGGCACTCGGCATGGATGGCGGCAGAGGACACCACCGCCGACCCGTCCCGCGGCTCCTGAAGGGCCACCCACGCCGTGGTGCCCAGATCGTTCCCGCACACCTGGCAGCCCCAGAGCCGGCGGCACAGCTCCGCCTTCACCCGCTCGATCTCGCGGAAGAGCGGCTGGCCGTCGCCCATGGGGGTGACCCAGGGAAAGGGCAGCCCGCCCACCACCGGGCGCGGCAGTCCGGCGGGGTTCTGGAACTCCTCGCCCCTGTAACGCGGCGGATGGACGTACACGACGTCTTTCATCCGCTGGCCGTCCAGCCGGTCCCGCAGGTAGACAACTCTCTGCATGCTCTGCTCGGTCCTTTCCCAGGTTTCTCGGCGTCGCTCTCGTCGAGCACGGTCACGCCCGGTGCCCGTGTCCCGGGTTCACCGGGCGACGGTGCCTTCCTTCAGGCGTGCGATCATGCGCTCGGTCGTGACGATGGGGGTCTCGACGACGGAGGAGGGGTCGGAGGCAACGCCGGGCTGGTCGTTCCACGTCTCGTGGCCCGCGAACGCAATGGTCTCGCGGGGCGAGTACCGCGGCAGCGGACGGTAGTTGTTCACACTCTCGACGGATTCGCCGCGTACCAGGACCGGATCCAGGTAGAGCCCCTGGCTCTCGATGCGGGTGGAGGTGGCGATGTACCCGATGTCCAGCCCGCAGCGCCGCTTCGGTGAGGTGTTCGCCTCCGAGCAGTGCAGCAGGTGGGGGTGGTGGATCGAGACGTCCCCGGGGTTCAGCTCGATGTCGACGATGCCCCGCTCCTCGGCCCACTGGCGTACCAGTCCGCCGTCGGCTTCCGAGAACAGCATGTTGGGCTTGTCGGTGCGTAGGTTCGGTTCGTACAGGGGCAGTTCGTGGCTGCCGGGGATCATGCGCAGGCAGCCGTTCTCGGTGGTGCTCTCGTCGACGGCCAGCCACACCGTGAGAGCGTTCATCGGTGCGAGCTTCCAGTACGCGCCGTCCTGGTGCCAAAGCACCGGTTGGCCGTCGTAGGGCGGCTTGCAGATGTAGTGCGCGGTGAAGCACGCGAGGTCGGGGCCGAGGAAGTACTCACCGATGTCCACGAGCCGCGGGTCCGATATGAGACGGACCCAGAACGCGTCGTTGCGGATCAGCGGGTGGTGGAAGTGCTCGGGACGTATGTGCGGGTACTTGGCCGTGAGCCAGTCGACGTGTTCTCGTGCTTCTTCGAGCAGGTCCTCGGGGATGACGTTGCGAATGATGGCGAAGCCGTGTTCCGCGTAGTCGGCAGCGGCCTGTTCCAGCGCGTTGGTCATGCGTGTCTCCAGTCGATCACGGTACTTCTGTGTGTGCTTGCGGACTTCAGCCGCGGACCTCCCACTCCTCGGGGAGTCTGCTGTGGCGGCGTACGGGGGACAGGAGCAGCAGAACGAGCGGGACGCCCATGGCCACGGCCCCTGCCCACAGAGCCGTGCCGGTGGACCAGTGGTTGGCGATCAGGCCGCCGGCGAGGGCCCCCAGAGGTGTGGCCCCTTGGACGACGACGCTGTACGCGGCCGTGACCCGGCCCATGTACTCGTTCGGGGTCACCCGGGCCCGCAGTCCTGCCGTGGAAACCGACCGGCCCACGATGGCGACGCCGATGAGGACCTCCGCCAGCGCCATGAGCGGCACGGCGGCGCCTCGGAAGACGCCGGCGAGGGGAGCCGCCACCACGGCGAACGGGGCCAGGGCGGAGAAGATGAGCGTCATCCGGATCTCACCGAACCGGCGCCGCAGTCGTGGAGCCAGGAGCGAGGCAGCGAACCCGGCCAGGGCGCCGAGCGTGGACAGCAGGCCGAACATCCAGGTCGAGATGCCGATCTCCTTGAGAAGGAAGACCGGCAGCATGGCCAGGATGATGCCCGCGCCGATGTTGTTCATGGCTGCCTGGTTGAGGAGCAGGCGGAGCAGGGGCTGCTTGAACAGGACGCCCATACCGTCCGCGATCTCACGGCGGAACCTGCGCTCGGGTGCCCTGCCTCGCGCGACGTCCCCGGACGGGTGGATACGTCGTACCAGCAGGAGCGACATCAGGTGGCAGAGCCCGACGAAGCAATAGAGAACAGGTGCGGCGATGCTCTGTGCCACCACGCCCGCGACGCTGGGCGAGATCGCCTGAATGGTGGTCTGGGAGGTCTGCAGCCGGGCGTTGCCGTCGGCCACTCGCCGTCTGGGCAGCACGTACGGCAGCACGCTGCTGTGGGCCACTTCGAAGAAGACCCCGGCCATGCTGACCACCAGGGCCACCACGATCAACTGGGCCACGGTGAGGACGTCCAGGAAATAGGCGACCGGGATGCTGCCGAAGGCGACGGCGTAGGCGACGTCTGCCCAGACCATCACCGGCTTCTTGCGCCAGCGGTCGATCCAGACGCCGGCGGGCAGACCCACCGTCAGGAATCCCGCCCGGCTGCAGACGAAGATCAGACTCATCACCAGCGGACGCGCGTGCAGCAGCAGGAGCGCGGTGACGGGCAGGGCGAACCCGGCGACCTCGGAAGCCGCGTACCGGAAACCGTTCGCGGCCCACAGTCGCCGGAAGTCGGGGACCTTGAGGACCTCGGTGGCATCGTCGTCGGCGTCGATGACAGAAGAAAGCGTCACGGTCTACTCCGTCAGCGGATGATGGTGAGGCTGGGGATCTCACCCAGCGTCTGTCGTGCTGCCAACTCCGCCAGCACCTTGCGGTCGGCCTTCCCGTTGGAGTTCCGCGGCAGTTCGTCCGCGACCAGGAGGATGCGCTGCGGGATCATGTAGTGCGGGAGCCGGGCGCGCAGCAGGTCGGGCAGTTGTTTGACGTCGTCGATGTGGTCTGCGGTGACGAACGCGGTGATCAGGTTGGAGAAGACGGCGTCCGGTGTCGCCACGGCGACGCAATCTCGGACGCCGCCGAGCGCGCGAAGGTGCCGCTCGATCTCTCCGAGTTCGACACGGAAGCCGCGTGACTTGATCTGCGCGTCCTCGCGACCGATGAACTCGAGTTCTCCCGACGGCGTTTCCCGGACGAGATCGCCGCTGGCGTACCATGACCGTCCGTCCGCGGTCCGGACGAACGCCCGGGCCGTCTGGTCGGGATCGAGATAGCCCTCCATCAGCATGGTGCCCCGTACCAGGAGTTGGCCCGCGGAGCCCGTCTCCACCGGTTCCAGTCCCTCGTCCACCACGGCGATCTCGGCGCCGGGAAGCACCCGCCCGATGGGGATGACGGCATGGGCCGGCTGCGTACCGCGGATCTCATGGAACGTGCACACATTGCTCTCGGTGGGGCCGTACACATTGAGCAGCCGCAGCCCGGGCACGGCCGAGAGCAGTACGTTCACATCGTCGGGCTGCAGCACCTCGCCGCCGACCACCGCCGCACGCAGTGTCCCGAGCTGCGGCAGCAGGTCCTTGCCCCGGCGGGTGAGCCAGGCCAGGGTCGACGTCACGGCGTACCAGACGGTCCCGCCGACCTGTCGGCAGAAGTCGATGTAGGCAGCGGGAAACGGTGCCGCCGACGCGGGCATCAGCGCGACCGCGGCACCCACCCGGACGGCACCGAAGAGGTGCAGCGTCGTGGGATCGAAGTGCAGCGGTGCGGAGTTGATGATGACGTCACGCTCGGTGAGCCCGAGTTCCCGGACCGACCAGTCGACGAAAGCCGAGGCGCTCGCATGGGTGTGCACCACGCCCTTGGGAACGCCGGTGCTGCCGGAAGTGTGCAGTACGTAGGCGAGATCAGCGACCGGCGCGCGCGGTGCTTCCTGCGGGATCGCGCACCACAGCGCGTCGGCCCCTTCGAAGCCGGCGGTCAGCGGTTGCCAGACGAGCTGCGGCATGACCGTACGCCACTGGTCCCGGGCTGCGGCGTCCGCCACCAGTGCCCGAGGGCGGCTGCGACCGACGATGAGTTCGGCCCTGCTGATGGGGCCGTCCGGATCGACGGGCACGTAGCCGGCCCCGGAGCGGAGGATGCCGTGGACGGCCACCACCGCGAGGGCGTTCTTCGCCCCGTGCCAGACGACGCAGCTCCCAGGCCGGACACCCAGCTCTCGCAGGACCCCCGCGATGTGCTCCGCGCCGGCGTCCAATGCCTCGTACGTGAGCGTGATCGTCCCGTCCATGACGGCGGGGCGGTCGCCGTGGCGCGCGGCGGTCGCGCGAAGGTCCTCCACAAGGGATCGTCCGGGAGCCATCAGCAGCCCTTGGTCTTCAAGAACGCGCGGATGGCGGTCGGGCTCTCGAAGTTGACCGGCAGCACCTCCGCGTCCCGGATGGTGACGGGGAATTCCTTCTCGAGGAGCGCGACCAGGCTCAGCAGTGACAGGGAATCGATGATCCGCTCGGCTATGAGCTGGGTGTCCTCGGAGACCCGGGCGCCCGGCGCCACCTCCCGCACCGCGGCAACGACGGACTCGAGCACAGTGTCCTGTGTCATCTACAAACCCAGCCCTTCGGAAATGATCTTCATCTGCATGTCGGAGGTTCCGGAGTAGTACCGGCTGGCCACCGCGTCGGCCGTCAGCGTCATGGCCTCTGTCTCGGGCAGCAGCGCGTAACCGCCGTACACATCGGGGAGTTCGTGGCAGAACCGGTTGAACTCGGTGCTCACGTGCAGCTTCGTCAGCGACGACCGGCCATGGTCCAGGGAATCCTCATCCCCTGCACGAGCCGTGGCGTACAGCACCTCGCGCGCGCTCATCAGACTCAGATGCATCCGGACCAGGCGCTGTCGAATCGTGTCGTAGGTGCTGAGCGGCTGCCCGAACTGCTTGCGTGCCCGCGCGTGTTCGACTGCGCGACGCAGCGCCCGGGCCATCAGCCCCAGTACCGGAGCGAGGATGAAGGCACGTTCATGGCGCATCGCATGCATGAGCACGGCGAACCCGCAGCCGGTTCCGCCAAGCTGATCCTTGTCGTCGACCGTGCAGTCGTCCAGGAGCAGCGAACCGAGCTGAGCGCCGTCCAGGGCGGCCTTGTCGATGTCCTTGCCGATCCGCAGGCCTGGGGTGCCGCGCGGGACGAGGAAGGCGGTCAGCCCGGAGAGGGCACTGCCCTCGGCGGTGCGGGCCAGGATCAGGAAGACGTCAGCGGTGGGCCCGTTGGTGACGAAGGTCTTGGAGCCGTTCAGCCGCCACCGCCCGTCGGCGTCCCGCTCGGCGCGGGTCCGCAGCGACAACAGGTCTGAGCCCGAGTCGTACTCAGTGGCCGCGAAGGCGCCGACGGCCCTTCCCTCGATGAGCGGCGTCAGGTACCTGGAGTGCTGGTCCGGGGCGCCGAATGCGAGCAGCGGCTCCTGGCACGCCCACATCTGTGCCGCCATCGCGAAGGGCAGGCCGCTTCGACCGCTCTCCTCCGCGAACGCCTCCAGGGCGAGGCAGGCAGCCTCGTAGCCGGTGCCGGTACCGCCCGCTGTTGCGGGTACGGGCAGGGCCAGCAGCCCCTGACCGGCCGCCTCACGCCAGGCGGTGGCACCCTCCGGTGATTTGCCGGCCCAGTCCCGCAGCCCGGCCAGCCAGTCGGCGAACTCCGCGCTGTTCGGTGATGTCGCGCGCTCCGTCATGTGCGCCTGTCTCCTTCCACGACGGCCCACTTGAACGCCTGATGGGACTCCGACAGTCCGAACCGATCGAAGGCTGCTGGACGTTGCCCCAGCGGGGCCAGTGCGAGAAGTTCCCTCTCGGTGCCCACGGCGCGGCTTTCCTCCAGCCAGGCCAGGATGTCCTCCGCGACTCCCGCCCCTCGGACGCTCGGCCGTAGCTTGATCTCGTGGAGCAACAGCCGGTCCCTTCCGTCGGGGCGCAGTCGGCCGAGGCCGGTGAGTGCGAAGGCCGCGACCGTCTCACCGTCGGACTCGGCCACATAGTGCGTCGTCCCGGATGCTGTGTGCGTGTCCGCGAGTCGCGCCGCGAACTCCTCGACATCGCCGAATCCGTAGAGTTCACGGATGGCCCGGGCGTCCGCGACCGTGGCCTCGCGGATGGTCCGCGACGGTTTCGCCTCAGCCACCGGCCACCGCCGACATGATCATCACCGTGCTGTTCGGCGCCACCGCGACATCCAGCGATCCGAGATCACGGATGTTGTCCTCACCGATGTAGACGCTGACGAAGGGCAGAAGGGCGCCGGAGTTGTCCTCCATGCGCACGCGCAGTGTCGGATGCCGCTCGTAGACCTTGTCGATGATCTCCTGGAAGGTGCCGGCGGGCACCCGGAACTTGCTCTCGCCGTCGGCGAACTGGGCGAGCGGGGTCGAGAGGACGACTTCTACCTCGGGCACTGCGTACTCCTCACTCGGATATGGCCTGTCGTCATTCAGAGGCGCTGACGCTTCGGGAGGAATGCAGGTCCCTATAGGTCTCCCAGCGGCTGATGGCATCCCTGAGCTGGGAGTCGTAGTCGGCGTCCTTGACGAACCCATGGCCCCGCTCATCGCGAAGCATGGCCGCCCGGGCGCTCTCATGGCCCTTCAGGTTCCGCATGATCGGGCGCAGGTGCTCGAGAGCGAAATACGAGTCCTTCTCCGAGATCAACGCGTGCAGATAGCGACCCGCGTCAGGAGCGGCCCAGTCCTTGATGATGTCGGTCATGGTCTCGGGAGCGGCCATGCCGGGCAGATCTGCGAACGGCTTCGCTTCGCGATCCCACTGAGGGAGGACGGTGGGGTCGTTGTGCGGTGCGATGACGAACGCCAGGTCGTCGCCCCCCGCCCGCATGCAGTGCTTGAGCGCGGCATAGCCGCCCGACGACAGACCGTGCCAGACGGTTGCCTTGAGGCCGTGGCGTTCCAGCAGGGTCGCGCGCAGGTCGTACATCTTCGGTACGAACTCTTCCTCGCCCAGCAGGAACCAGCCGCAGCACGAGTCCTGGGTGAAGCGGTGGATCGGGTCCGAGAAGGAAAGGCAGACGGACTGCGCCGCCTGTTTCCACTGCTTGCGTGCGAAGACCGGAGGCACGTGCTTCTCGATACGGCTGAAGCCGTGGAAGAGGATGTGCAGATACGGGCTGGAGACGGTTTCGGGTTCGGAAACCTCGTACTCCAGGACGTATCCCTTCGAGTGCCGGAAACGGTCCTGCTGAATCTTCACTGGAAAACCTCGTATCGAATGGTCCCGCGGTCACAAGTTCGGGAGGTCAGGGGGTGAGGGTGCGGCCTTCCGCGTACGAGAGCCCCGGGCAGACGACGCGTACGACGCTGAACGGCTCGGATTCCTCGGACAGCTCGACCACGACGGGCGCATGACCGGTGGTGTCGGTCATGCGCCGCACCACGAAGGCGAGCTCCTGTTCCATGTCGTCGTAGCTGCTTCCGTGACCACGCAGGGCTTCCTCGAGGCTCAGGCCCTCGGCGTGTGCGCCAAAGCCCGGATCCGTGCTCGCGTCTCTGGTGGTGTCCTGGTCCGAGGGGATGTCGTCACGCGTGGCACTGATTTCCGTCAGCCGGCTCTGCACGGCTTCGGTCAGCGCACGGGACAGGGCGACGTCCGAGTCCAGGTGGGTGCCGGATCCAGCGCACACGATGGGGAAGAGGGCCGACCAGACGAACGCGGCGAATGTCGGAATGCCGAACCGGTTCGGAATGCACGTGATCTCGAACTCGACGCCCGCGTCCGTGAGATGCCGGATCAGGGAACGCAGGTGTGCGCTGTGGATCGTCGCCGGATTCACCCGGACACGGCCGGGGTGGGTGCGGGAGGGGTGAGCTGCCAGTACGTCGCGCTCGACCACTTCGTAGATCCCGTGGAGACACGCCTCCACGAAGGTGTTGCCGGACGCCAGCCCGGTGCTGCTCGTTTCGAAGACTCGAGGGCGCCAGAAGTGTTCTCCGCTGTACGAGAGCCGGACAAGGTCGAGGGGGACCGGAACGGGTCGGTCATCAGCCAGCGATCGCCCCCAGACCCAGGGAAGCTCGAGCTCCTCGATCCAGTCCTCCGCCACCCGCAGGTTCAGGTCCCGCAGGGAATAGGGCAGGTCCAGGCTGCTGGGCGGTGCGGTGAAGGCGTCCAGCGGTGGGCGCTCGGCGTGCCACAGCTCGACGGACTCCATGACTGCGGAGAGCATCGCGAGGAGCGGCGATGCGCCCTTGCCCTGGGTGACGGCGAGGGTCTCCGACTCGGGCCGTACGGCGAGGAAGACGGGAACGCCTATGTTGTCCAGGCGCGTGACATCGGCGACGCGGGTGATCCCGTAGTGGCGCAATCTGGGTTTCAGGCGTGCCCACGTGGTCTCCGGCGCCACGGCCCGGTGCGTTCCGGGCAATCTAACCTTGGGCATGGCTGCGTTCTCCATGTGTTGTCGGTTCCCGGAGATCGGACAGGTAGCCGATGGCGAAGGGCCGCAAGGCCGCGGATGCCTGGCGCACCGAGGAGAAGCCCCTCCTGCCGCACTCCGTGGCAAGGTCCTCGACGCCGACGCCCCAGATGCGTCCCAGCAGCCGCGCGCAGACAGCTTCCCTGATCTGGCTGAGGCTGCGTTCCGGGTGAGCGTCCAGGTGCCGCCGCGTCTGTTCCAGCCAGTCAGCGCTTCGGGCCCGGTCCTGAGGCGTCTCCCTCTGCAGGAGCAGCTTGGCGTCGTGGCGGTTCACCAGGTCGGGCAGTGGAGACAGCAGCCTGGTGATGCGCGCCCGCAGCCGCGGGTCGTCGAGCCACCGGAGCGCCACCGGGCCCAGCTGCCGCTGGATGTGAGCGCGAAACCCGCCGGTGGTGCAGGGGGATGTCGGGTCGGAGGAAACGTGCAGGAAGTCCCACCACACGTCGGGGAATTCGGGGTTGAAGACCTGCTGGTAGGCGAGCCGGTGGTGCAGATCGGGTGCCGCCGTCGCGAAGCGGTTGCGCCAGCGTCGGTGGTACTCGGTGGACCAGTCCCGTCCGCTTTCGCCGCCCGCGGTCCAGCGCTGTTCGGGGCGTGCGCGGTTGTCGAGCTGCTCGGCCAGCGCACATGCTTCGAGGGCGTCGGCTCTCTTCTGGTCGAACGCGTCCGGGTCGGAGGCGAGTTGTTGGCCGTACCAGTCCGCGAACGGCGTCTCACCGCACTCCTTGGCGAGAGTGAGGACTCGTTCCCGGGTGCGGAGAGGGTAGTACTCGCGCTCGAGTCGGGCCATCAGATCCCGTCCTGCCTCCTGCCGCAGGACGCCTGCCTCGCAAGCGGCCACGACGGCGGTGTGGAGGCTGACGAGAGGCACGTTGATCCCGGCCGGCGAGCGGGTCTCGCCGTGGGCAACGCTGACCGCGTCGTCCCCGTCGAAGACGCCGGAGCGGTACCAGTGGTAGACGCGGCCGACGCCGATCATGCCGAACTCGTCGAGCTCGGCGGCGCGCAGGGCACCGATGCTGGCCGCCCCGAGGACCGCGATGCCACGCGCCAGTGCATCGAGGATCTCTTTGTGACGCAGGGCCAAGCGGTGGTGATAAAAGCCGTCCACAATGACAGCGACATCTCCGGAGGAGAGGTCACCCGAGAACAGATCACCGTGTTTTGCAGGTCCGCGCAGAACACAATCCGGATGATTCTTCAGTACAAGAGGTTCGGGGCACGACGGCCCGACGAACACATGAACCGTCATGCCCTTCCCCCTCAACGGCGTGCCGGTAAAACCAGATCGAGCGATTCAATCAGCACGAACCGCATCATGCGATGGTCAGTCGCGGACTTCGCTGTCCGTGATGATGAGCGGGCTGTCCGCGAAGAGGTTCTCGAAGTCCTCACCGGTGAGCTCTTCAACCTCACTGACGGTCTCAACAGTGGTCTCAGCCATGCCTTTTCTCCATCTCTGATTGAGGGAATTGCCGACGCCACCGTGGCGCCTGATGCAGGCTACAACGAGCCTTGATCGCAGGTCCAGAAACTTTTTTACTGCGACTGGTTTTCCGCCAATTGCCGGAGTGGCTGATTAAGCCGATCCGAGTGTCCGGCCGCTAACGTGGCATCAAGTCCAAGGGCAACAGCGAGCACGGCGGTCGACCGGTTCTTTATTGATCCAAAACCCTTCAATGACTCACCCATGGGTGAAGTATGAGACCTCCTTGGTGAACCCACAGCGGCTGGCCAATTGGGGTCGCGAAGCAGCCCACCGATGGAAATGAGACAGATCCCCTCGGGTTCCCGTCGCCGCCGGCCGGAGGCGACTCTCCGGTCACGCCTGTGGCTCTTGACGCCCCGCCGTGGCCGTATGCAGGATCTTGGAGCCGGGGCAGTTGACGGGCGATGACTGTGGAATCGTCGGCGCATGTGAGCATCGAGCAGGCCTCGTGTGCGACGTGAGCGAGCCGGGACGGCGCGAGACCTGACTTCCTCGGGGGATTAGTAATGGCTTTCCAGATCACGCCCATGGCCCTGGTGATATCGAGCCTTCTCTTCCATCAGATCAACAGGCATTGGGAGTACGGGTTCTCTGCGGTGGGGCAACACTTCGCGCCGGTATTCGGCATTCGCCTGCCGCGTGTGGCCGCAATTGCCGGCCAGGTCGCCGCGCTCCCGCTGGCCTTGCTGATCGTGTCGACGGCACACTCACTCGCCGGACGCCTCACGGCCGTTGCGTTTGCCTTCTACTGGATACTTGCGACGCACCGAAGGCTTTCGGATCACTCCTGGCTCGGGTGGGTTGCCGCAGCAGTGATGGCGGTCACCCCCGCAGGAATCCATCCATTTGTTGCGCGAGACCTCTTGGCGTGCGTTTACCTGACTACAGCACTGCTCAAGGTCAATGACGAGTATCTGTTCACCGAGCGGAGCGCGGGCCGTATCGTCACCGCGCACTACCTCCAACTGCTCGGGCTTCCGGCCCGTCCCGCGTTCCTGAAAACCGTGGCGACTTCAGTGATCGTCGTTGAGTTCACGGCGGGCGTCACGCTGTTGGTCCCGGGCGGGGAACCCTGGAGCCTGTGGCTTGCGATACTGATGCACCTGGCCTTCGGGGTTTCGGGAAACCTCCCGTTCTCGGTCGTGGCCATGGCGCTGTGGGTGACGGTGTTCTCCCCTGACGGAACGATCGACATCTCGGGTGACACGGACCCGGTCTGGCTTGCCGCCCTCCTCGCTGGTCTGGCCGCTCTGACGCTGGGGCGCACCGCCACCGGCCGCCGGTCCCGCAGGTGGCTCGTGAAGGACTTCTACCAGGGCGCCGTCTACGGGGCCCTGTGCGCGGTTGCCGTACTGTCGCGGGCCGAGGGACCGGCCCCGCGAAGCAGCCACGTCGTGCTTGTCCACGGGCTGGTCGGGACCGCGTTCGTGGTGAACTTCCTTCTGGTGGTGACCGGCGTGAAACTCGAGTGGGCCTTCGCCATGTTCACCAGCCTCCGTCCGTTCGGCCGGTCCTGGCTCGAGCGCCACCGGCTCATGCACTGGCCCCGTTACTACGCGCTCACGCTCCCGGCCCGCATCCCGAAGTCACTGCTGCGCGAGATCGACCCGGAGTTCCTCTACCTGGCGACACGGGCGGAGAACGTCGTCCACGAGGGCGTGGTCTACCACCTGGAGGCCACGGCGCGGAAGTGCGACGTCTCGTTCGCTCCTCAGGCGATGACCGTCGATCTCGGCGTGCGCGAACTCGTCCCCGCCCCCGCCGATCCGCCCCAACCCGCTCCCCGGCGGCGTCTTCTCGCGTACCCGGCCATCGCACCCAAGAGCCTGGACCGGCGCTACCTCGTCTGAGGGAAACGGTGCCGCCGGCCGAGCGGGTCGTCGGGCCGGGGGCCGGCCCGGCGCCCCCCGCGGGGCGCCGCTCGCGCACGAGCCAGTGCACCGGACAGCGCGCGTGACATCCCGTCAATGCCCTCCGCCCAACCCCGCCAAAGGGCAACGGCATACGGAGGCCGGCTGACCACCGGGTGGTCGGCGCGCAGGCGCAGCGAGCGGCGTTGCTCGTGGCCCTCCAGGCTTCGGGCAGGCCGAGTTTCACCGCGGCCGCCGCGGTGGGCACGACGAGAGGGTCGGCGTCCTTGCCGTTGCGGTGCAGTTTCGCCGCACCGAGTCCGGAACTGGTGAGGGTCCATTCCACCAGTTCCGGGATCGTGCTGGCCGGGCGGTCCAGCACGATGCCGTCGGTGCCGTACGCGGAGCTGTCGCCGTCCAGGACGGTGAGCGGGCCGTGCGGGAAGCGCGGGTCGGTGTCGGGGGACGGGGCGGCCCTCTTCTTCACCGGACGGTGCGACGACGTGGTGGGCCGGGTAGCGAGGCTCTCCTGTTCCGGTGCGCTCTGGTCTACGGGCGTTTGGGTTGCGGGCGACGTCGGTGGCCCGGGCACGGAGGGCCGTCACCCGGATCTGCCCAGCGCAACGGCAGGTGACGTTTCGCCGGAGACGGCCGCCGACCGGGTGAGGGACCGTGGGACGTGTGGTGGGCGGGGCACGTATGACCTTGTGAACCGTCTCAGGCGTACCGTCATCCTGGCCACGTCGGTCGTGGCATTGCTGGTCCCCGCAGTCGCCCCCGCGGCCCCCGCGGTCGCCCCCGCGGTGCCGTCCGCCCACTCCGCCGCGTCAGCGCAGTACGTGGTGGTACTCAAGGATTCGGTGGGCGATCCGAAGGCGGCCTCGGCCGCTCAGGTCAAGGCCCACGGCGGCACTGTCAGGGGGGTGTACTCCCACGCGTTCAAGGGGTACGCAGCCGAGCTGACACCGGATCAGGCCGCCAGGCTCGGAAGTGACCCGGGGGTGCGGTTCGTGAAGCGGTCACGCGGTTTCCACCGGCCCGCCTCGCACCCCGAGGCCAAGCCGGTGCGATGCGGCACGCCCGAAAGCGCGACCGGCCAGTGCCTGGCGAACTGGGCGGACCGCGTCGAAGCCGAGCGGTCCTCGGCGCGTTCCGGCGACGGCCGCGGCTCGGTCGGCGTCCATGTCGCGGTGATCGACGACGGCATCGCCGGGGGACACCCGGACCTCAACGTGCGAGGCGGCGTGGACTGCTCCACCGGTTCGCCGGTCGTCCCGGGAAACAGCCTCTCCCCCGTGACCCCGCACGGCACGGCGGTGGCCGGCGTGGTGGGTGCCCGGGACGATGAGCAGGGGACGGTGGGCGTCGCCCCCGGCACCCCGCTGTGGGCCGTGAACGTCTTCGACGGCGCCACCGAGGACGCGACCGACGCCGCCGTTCTGTGCGGGATCGAGTGGGTCACCGCGACCCGCACCGACGGCGACCCCGCCAACGACATCACGATCGCCAACATGAGCATCGACGGATCAGGAACGGACGACGGCAAGTGCGGAACGGTCGACCACGACGTCCTCCACATGGCCGTCTGCGCGGCAGTGCGGGCAGGAGTCACCCTGGTGGTCAATGCGGGCAACGACCACGCCGACTTCCGTGGCTCGATCCCCGCAGCCTACGACGAGGTGCTCACCGCCACCGCCATGGCGGACTTCGACGGACGCCCGGGCGGCAGGGCCGAACCGGTGTGCTACGGAACAGATCTCGGTGATCTCGGCGATGCGGACGACCAGGCAGTGCTGGGATTCAGCAACTTCGCCACATCGGCGGCGGACCGCCGGCACGCGGTGGCCGCGCCCGGAGACTGCATGGAGACCACCTACCTGTCTCCCGGCTTCTTCGCGCTCGTCGCCGGTACGAGCTTCTCGGCGCCAGTGGTCACCGGAGTGACGGCGCTGTGCGTCTCCGTGGGCCGCTGCGGCACCGACAGCCCGGGCCGGAATCTGCGCACGATCGTGAACGACGCGAAGAAGGCCAACACGAAGCAGCCTCGCTACGGCTTCTTCGGCGACCCCCTTCGCCCCATCCCCGGCCGCTACTACGGACACCTCGTCACCGCCGACCGGTACTAGGTCCGCCTGCAAACGGGCACACCGGTGTGCGCCTTGGGAGACGCGCCGTGCGCCGTCGATGTGCCGACGCGTCGGATGCCTGAGGGGGGTCACACCCCTCCCCTGCCAGGGTGTGACCCCCCGTACGGTCGTTTCGCTCCGCGTCACCGGCACGTGCGTGCCGGTTGTGCGGGCGAGGGGTTCGTCAGTTGTCCCGACACCCCCATCTACATTCCGCCGCCGGACATCGGCACCTGGTCATAGCCGGCTTCGCAGCCATGGTGGGGGGCGGTGCTGCGGCCAGGATGCTGCGCGCTTCCCTGGAACCCCATCCGTGCCTGTGCTGGGCGAAGGCGCCGAGGACCGCCGGGTAGAACTCTCGGAGCTGGGAACGAAGCCTGTTGTGGTCCTGGCCGCGGGCCCGGACGGCGTCTTGCCGGGCCCGGGCGAGCACGGCGACGGCATGGACGAGCTCAAGCCATATCAAGCACACGCACCGTTCCCGAGCCTGAATGAGTGCCTCGAGTCAGCCGGTTCGGGTGTCCGCGAGCCAAGTCCTCCAGACGTGCAGCGTGTTGGGGACCTCCGGACGGTCGAGGAGCCAGAGCACGTAGCCCGCGTGGAGTTGGGACCACGGGTTGTGCGAGTGGCGTGCCCAGTTGAGCCTCGTGCGCAGCTCATCCCCGTCGACGGCTCGGGCCACCCGGACGTACTCGCGGTCCTTGCAGCGGTAGGCCCGCTGCACGACGAGTTCGACGAGGTCGATCAGCTTCTCTGTGACGGCCTCGCTGTGGCCGCTCACCGCCACGCTCCGAATGAGGGATTGCTTCGTGCCCCATGCCTTGGCGTGCTCCGTCCACTCCTCCGGATAGCGCGCCTCCCACTCCAGGAAGAGCAGGGCGAAAGACAGTTGCGGGGACGTCCTGATGTCATCGGCGGGTCTCGTCAGCCACAGTGCTTCCGGCAGACAACGGCTCTCGACATCGTCCGCGCGTGCGCGCGCCGCCAGGACCTCCGGAGCTCGGAACAAGGTCTCCGCATCCGACCTGCTCGCCTGGATCCAGTACTCGTTGTACTCAGCGTGTGCCTTCTGGGCTTCTGCGCGGACCTCGTCCAGCCGGACGAGCGCCGCACCCCGCTCGACGTTGTCGGGCGCTATCAAGCCGTACGTCCAGCCCAGACGCTCAGCCCACTCTCCGGGGCCGTACGTGTTCGGACCCGCTGCTTCCGCCATGGGCACATCTTGCCTTGGCCTGTGCACAAAAGGCGATCCCCGATTTTGGCGGTGCCCGGGCGCCGGAGAGCGGCACAGCAGCGACGTACCGCAGGCACGGCAGCCGCCGTCGCCAGGTGGTGGGATCAGGGCGTGATCAGGACGACGGCTGGTCCGGGGCACGGGTGTGCGGGGGCGGCAGACGGAACAGGTCTCCCAGTCTGCGCAGAGCCTGCTTGTCACCGGATGCCGACGCGGCACCCGTCTCGATCGCCTCGGCGAACGTGAAGCCCTGGCCGGTGAGGCGGAGGAACGCCTCCTGGCTGATCGTGACGGTCGCGTCCGGGCGCTGGGCCGGTCCGTGCAGCGCCTCGATCGCCCCGTCATCGATCCGGGCGTGGAACAGCTCGTCGTCGATGCGGAACTCGTACACCGCGTGGAGTCCCGCGGCGGCCTCGGTGTCGAAGCAGGCTCGAAGGCCGAGCACGGCCCAGCCCGGATGGAACGTCTCGGTGGCGCGCCGTTCACCCATCGCCCACTTCAGGCCCCACCGGGCCAACTCCAGGATCGCCGGGCCGAGTTCTTCTCCGGCTTCGGTGAGGGCGTAGGCCGGGGTCCGGGCGGGCGGAGGGAGCGTGATCTTGTGCGCCAGTCCTTCGCGCTCCAGATGCTTGAGGCGGGCGGCCAGCAGTCCGGTGCCGAGGCCGCGGAGGCTGGCCTGGAGGTCACCGAACCGCTTGGGTCCGGTCAGAAGCTCGCGGATCAGCAACAGCGTCCAGCGCTCGCCGACGAGGTCGAGGGTGCGCGCGGTGGCGCAGTACTGGTTGTACGTTCGCTGTTCCACTGCATCATTCTAGACTTCACGCTTCCCCTTCTTGAAGGAGGAGGCATCGAGGAGGATCCGGGCGAACGGCTCCGGATCGGTCAGCATGATGTCGTGCGGACCGTCCAGCACGTGGGTCCGGTAGCCGACGGCCTCGCCGAAGCGGTCGAACGGGTAGGTCTGCGGTCTGCAGTGGACGGCGGTTCCGGGAATCCGGTCGACGGCCCCGCTCAGGCGCGTGGGTTCGGTGAACGTGCGCAGCGGTTGGGGGACCATGCGCGCGGCCAGCCAGGCCGCGTCGTCGGTGTCGACGACGCCGAACACCTCCGGGGGCGGGGCGGGGATCCGCCAACCGTCCCCCAGCTTCTCTGCCGCCGTACGGACCGTGTCGGCGAAGCCGTCGGGAGCCAGGCTCACCATGCTGGCACCGTCGGGGCCCGCCCATCCGTCCACGAGGACGATGCGGCTGATGAGATCGGGCCGGGCGTCGGCGGCCTCCCGGACGACCAGGCCCGCGTAGCTGTGTCCGACCAGCACAAGGTCGCCGTCCTCCCGAACGGTGTCGAGGGCAGCGACGACCGTACCGGCGTGGTCGTGGAGCCCGTGGTCCCCGACGGTGCTCAGGTCCGGGGTGAGCGTTCGCGCGCCGGCGGCGTGCAGCAGGGGGACGGTCCGGTCCCAGGCCCATGGACCGTGCCAGGCGCCGTGGACCAGGACGAACGTGGTCATCGGCCGTCCTCCTCACGCAGCAGAGGCAGCACCCGGTCGGCGAACTCTTCCAGTCCCGAGTCGTGGTCGTCGGTCGCGAGGCGGATGACGAGGTGGCGGGCGCCGGCCGCGATGTAGCCGTTCAACCAGTCGGCGGCCTGGCGGGCGGTACCGGCGAACATGGCCTGGACGGAGGCGACGAACTCGAGCGGTGCGTCGTAGTAGCGCTCGACGCTCGTCCGCAGGCGGCGGCGCGCGTTCTCCGGGGCGTCGTCCAGGCAGAGCGTCGCGTACAGGGCGGGGGTCACCGAACGGGGCGTCGCCGCTTGCCCGATGGCCTCCTGGATGGTCTCGCGCTCCTCGGCGTAGGTCGTCGCGTCGATCGGATAGGGGAGCCAGCCGTCGGCGAGCCGGGCCACGCGCCGCAGCGCCGGTCCGCCGCTTCCCGCCAGCCAGATCGGCGGGCCTCCCGGACGGGACGGCGGAGGCTCGATCCGCACGTCGTCGAAGGCGAAGTGCTCGCCCTTGTACGTCACCGCCTCCCCCGACCAGAGCCGCCGCATGGCGTCGATCGACTCCTCCATGCGGCTCATGCGGCGGGCGAATCCGATACCGACCGCAGAGAACTGCGCCTGGGTGTTCGGGTTCGGGAACCCGCCGCCCATGCCCGCGATCAGCCGTCCTTCCGACAGCCGGTCGAGGGTGGCGAGTTGATGCGCCAGCAGGATCGGATGGCGCAGCGCCGGCAGCAGCACCGCCGTGCCGAGCGCGACCCGCTCGGTGGCCTGGGCCGCGGCGGCCAACAGCATCAGCGGGTCCGCGCGCGGCCTGGTGACGGGGCTGTCCCCGGCCCAGACCGAGTCCAGCCCCAGTCGCTCCGCTCGTCGTGCCTGGGCGATGAGCCGGCCCGGTTCGTGCTCGCCCTTAACGGACTGGTCGCGCGTCGGCAGCAGGTAGCCGATCTTCAGTTCCGCCATGTCCCCTCCCGGTTGCCGTGAGGGTCCCGATCATAGGCCGTTGACTTCTTGTTTTTGAAGTGTCAGATTCATATTTCGGTAGCATTGAGGGGAGTCAGGATGACCAAAGCGCTCTACACGGCCCATGCGCACGTCGCCGGCGGCAGGAACGGCCACGGACGCACGAACGACGGGCGACTGGACCTGGATCTGCGGCAGCCCAAGGAGCTGGGCGGCGACGGTGAGGGGGCGAACCCCGAGCAGCTCTTCGCGATCGGATACGCCGCCTGCTTCGGTACGACGCTCGCCCTGGTCGGGCAGTTCGCCGAGCTCAAGGCCGACGACGCGGAGATCGATTCGTCGGTATCCCTGGTACCGGTCGACGGCGGCCGCTTTCAACTCGGCGTCGAACTGCGCATCTCGCTCGCCTCGATCACGGACGAGCAAGCGGTCCAACTGGTCAAGACGGCCCATCAGGTCTGCCCGTACTCCAACGCCACGCGCGACAACATCGACGTCGCCCTGGTGGTGAACGGCACCCGCCTGTGACACCGGCCCCGCTCCTCACTCGACGAGAGGAGCGGGGCCTCAGCACACCGCCGGCCCGCAACCAGCACCGAACGGACCACCGCCGGCCGAACACGGCCCGCCCGCGATCCCTGGACCACTCAGGTCCCGGGCATCTGGGTCCCCCGCGTCCGCAAGGACTTCAGAGCAGCCTCATGAGCCCGGTACGCCACTCACGCGCCATGCCGTCGCTCGTGGCGCGCCCGTGCGCGTTGACAGGCCGTGCGGAGCAGCTCGCGGGTTGCCTCGCCCGTGCGCTTGCCCGGATTCACCACCGCGAGCCAGCCGACTGAGCCGTACACGGGGTGGGCGATCACGGCGTCGGTGACGCTCGGGTCGTCCTCGCCGGCTGGTCCGCCCGGTGCGTGGCCGGTCCAGCCGATGAACGCCTCCTTCCCGGCGGGGATGTTGACGCGGAACATATCCGGGCGCTCCAGGCGCGAACTTTCGTCACCCGGGTAGTTCTTCGTCACGATCGTCACGAACGGCTGGGCCGTCCTCGGCGTTCTTCGTCACGATCGTCGGGAACGGCTGGGCCGTCCTCGGCACGACGCCGTCGGGCGAGTAGAAGAAGAACGTGTCTCCCCGACTGATCTCTGGTGAGCCGTCGTCGGGGCCCGGCCTGATGGCCAGGACCCCGTCGAAGCCCGAGCTGCGGCACGGGCGCGGATCGGCAGATGTCCGAGCCGCACTGGCGGCCCGGGAGGCGAGCATCGCGACTCGCTCCCGACCCCTCCTCGACGCGGCGGCCGCACTCAGCGCCGTCCTCGCTGCCGCGACCGCGACCCGGACATGAGGGTCTCAGCGGAGGTCCTCGACGGTGAAGTGGCGGTGGTATCTCATCCCCTCATCGGTGCCGCGCAGGACCCAGAACGCGTCAAGGTCCCGCTTCTTCGCGTCCAGGAAGCCCGGGGCACCGAACACCACGTCCAGGTGCTTGTCACCGTCGGTGTCCAGCAGCGGGCCTACGACGGTGATGCGATTGCGGGTCGGGCCCCGGCCGGCGGGCGGGGTGTCGCTGCCCGGGACGCCGGGGGTGCCGAGGGTCACCGCCTGCACGCCTCCGGCCTCCGCCGCGAGCAGATCGGGAACCAGCCAGACCACACCGTTGTTGTTGTTGGCGCCGGTCGCCGAGACGACCAGATCGGCCCTGCCGTCGCCGGTGACGTCACCGAGAGCGGTGCCGCCGATACCCCCGTACTGCGGCTCGTCCGTCAGCCCTGACGCAGGGCTCGTACTCACCCCGTCCCGCTCACCGGTCTCGGGCCCGGACCGGGTGCTCAGCCAGTAGCCGGCACCGAGTTGCTTCCGATACGCGAGGAAGCTCGCCGTGTACAGATCGTCGATGCCGTCGCCGTCCACGTCCCCCGGCTGCCCCTCCAGGCCGATGTCCGGGCGATCGCGGCGCTCGGAGAGCTTCAGCCCTCGCGGGCCGCCCCGCAGATACTGCAGACCGCTGATGGTCACATCGCCGTCGCTCTCCATGTCCGGGTCGGTCCCGTAGAACCACAGCGCCAGATCGGTGGCCTTGTCGCCGTCGAAGTCGCCGGCGAGGAAGCGGGCCGGAAGGGAGTCCGGCCAGCGCCCGTTGGTCAGGTTCTGGACGCGGGCGGGTGCGCCGCCGCGCTTGACGGGGCCGAACCACACCGTGCCCTCCGGGCCCGTGGTGCCGCCTGGGATGAACAGGTCGGCGTTGCCGTCCCCGTCGAAGTCCCCGGTGGCCGCGGGGCTTCTCGGCGCCCCTGCGAGCGGCTGCGGGTCGCCCACACCGCGTGGCCCGCCCCGGAGCACGGCCGGACCGCGTCGGTCAGGGGCCTGGACCAGATCGGTGTAGCCGTCGTGGTCCAGATCGGCGCGGAACAGTTGCACCTGCTCCGGCCCCGTCTTCGAGGCCGGCTGCGGGAACACGGTGCGCCGGCGCGGATCGAGTCCGTCCGCCGAGCCGTACACCACGACCAGGCTCGGGCCCGCCACCATCGCGGCGAAGTCGTCGTAGCCGTCGCCGTTGAGATCTCCGGACCGAGGTCGCTCCGAGGGCTTCCCTGCCGACGGCCGCTCGCCCTGGGAGCGGGTCGGCGGCCGCTCGCCCTGGGAGCGGGCCGATTGTCGCCGCCCGTTGCCGCTGTCGCCGTCGACCGGACGCTGATCGGTGCTGCACCCGGCCCCCAGCAGCACGGCTGCCAACGCCGCTGCGGCGAATCTCCATGGGCGGCCGACGACGCGACCTGCCATGAGGGTCGGAGGTCGACGCCTGTGCCGCGTACCGAGATGCCTGTCGACTTTGGGGACCGCCGACCGCACCGGCATCTCCGCCTTCCGTGGCACTCGCACCAGCCGCTCCATGAGACCTCGCACTTCGACGATGCCGAAACACACTCTGGACCACCGGCAGGTCGGAAAGGTTGCCGCCGATCGGCAATTCCGCCGGGGTGACAGCGGCCTCCCCCGCCGCCCGGACAGATGGCTGACCGGGGCGGGAAGCCCGCCCGCGACAGACTCGGTGGCGAACATCCGGTGACGTCGCGCGGTGTGCAGATCAGCGGCTCGCGGACCTGGTCTCGAAGTTCGAAGTCCGGTGGCCCCCGGGTTGCGGTGGAGCAGTCGTCGCCCGCGGCCTCGCTCACGCGGGCGGACAGCATCTCGCACCGGCCTGTACGGCAAGAGCCCGACCTGCCTCGTACGCTGCATGTCGTCGATGGTGAACAGGAGGCTGAGGTGGCCGAGACGACGGTGGCCGAGGTGATGGCCGAGCTGGCCGAGCTCGAGGACCCCAAGGCACGCGCGGTGAACGAGAAGCACGGTGACGATCACGGGGTGAACCTCAGCAAGCTGCGCGCGCTCGCGAAGCGACTGAAGACGCAGCAGGAACTCGCGTGCCGGCTCTGGGAGACGGATGACACCGCGGCGAGACTGCTGGCGATCCTGATCTGCCGTCCGAAGGCGTTCGGGCGTGACGAGTTGGACGCCATGGTGCGCGAGGCGCGCGCACCCAAGGTGCACGACTGGCTCGTGAACTACGTGGTGAAGAAGATCCCGCACTCCGAGGAGCTGCGCCTGGCCTGGTCCGCCGATCCGGATCCCGCGGTCGCCAGTGCCGGCTGGGCGCTGACCACCGAGCGCTTGGCGAAGAAGCCCGAGGGACTCGACCTCCCGGGACTGCTCGACGTCATCGAGGCAGAGATGAAAGATGCCCCCGATCGCCTGCAGTGGGCGATGAACCACTGCCTGGCTCAGATCGGGATCGAGCACGCCGAGCACCGCGCCCGTGCCATCGCCATCGGTGAGCGCCTGGAAGTGCTCAAGGACTACCCGACGTCCCCGGGCTGCACGTCCCCCTTCGCACCGGTCTGGATCACCGAGATGGTGCGCCGGCAGGACGCCTGAGCCGGAGGGCAGACAACCGAGGCCGCCGGACACGGGCATCAAGCGACCGAAGCGGCCAGGGACCGCCCATCGGTCAGTCGCCGCTGGGCGTTCGGGCGTCGCTCAGGCCGCTGTAGGCCTCGTGGACCGCGGCGCGTCCCGCTTCCAACGCGGTTTCGAGGAGGTCGCCCTCGCGGGCCAGGCGGCCGACCGACGGCGAGTCCGCGGCGGGGCGGATCGAGACGACGGCCGAGTGGTGGGCCAGGCGGGCATCGTCCTCGGCCAGGCGTGTTTCGCGGTCGAGGAACACCTGGCGCAAGGCCACGGGCTCACGGCGCAGGAAAGCCCTGGCGATGATCGGTGCGGAGCGCGACGGCCGCGCGACGTCGGTCGCACGCCGGGATCGCAGCACCATGACATGGGTCGCGCCCTGAGCCAGTGCGGTCCGGTACGGCACGGATTCCGAGACGCCCGCGTCGTAGAACCGGCGCCCGCGCAGCGTCACGGGGTCGCCCGCCAGCAGCGGCAGGGCGGCACTGGCCCGCAGCGCCAGGCGCAATTCCGCGTCGTCGTCGATGAAAGGCCGCAGGTCGGTGGAATCGCCGGTGGCGGCGTCGGTGGCCAGCGGGTGGTACTCGACGTCGTTGGCCAGGATCGACGCGAAGTCCATCGGCGCGCAGTCCTGGTCGCCGTAGCGGTAGAGCACCTCGTAGAAGGCGTGCAGGTCCACGAGCGGCCGCCCCCGCAGCGGGTTGGAGCGCCGGATCAGCGTCCTCGCGTACTTGGGCACCGCCCAGAAACGCAGTGATTCCGGGCTGCTGCTCAGCAGCCACGCCCCGGAGGCGGCTCCGGCAGAGGCACCGTAGACGGCGTCGAAACTGTTGGTCAGCCCGAGTTCGTGCAGTGCCAGGGCCATCCCGCCAGCGATGATTCCCCTCATCCCGCCGCCCTCGATGGCCAGTGCGACCCGGTGCCCGTCGGCACGTGCGCCGGGCCGGCTGCCGACCCTCGCTCGTTCGGTGAGCACGCCCCATACCGGGTGCGGCTGCTCGGGCCCGGGCGTCGCGGCGGAACTGGTGGCGGTCGTCGTCATCTCGGTCAGGGCTCCAGAGGGACTGCTCGGGTGCGGTGTCTGCGCACAGGGTCGGGACGGCACGGCACGAGCGCCGGCCGGATCACCGCTTGGTCGTCAGGGCGGCTGCGCCGACATCGTGGGTGACGGCGGCCTTGGCCGAGCTCAACAGGGCGCGGCGTACTTTCCGGCCGAGGCGGCTCTCGGCGGTCCGATCCGCGGCATCGGCGCTGATGGTCTCCGCGACGGCAAGGCGAGAGAAACCTCGCGTGCCGGGCAACCTGCGCGGCACGCGGCTCTGCAACGGCATGCCCACCACCCGCACCATCGCCCTTCGCCCCTCGATCTCACGAACCCGCACTCACTTTACCAGCGAGTAGCCACTCACTAGCCATCGGCTAGCGAAGAGATTCACGCTGCTCGCTGCGGCTGTCCAGGCAGTGTCGGAGCACGTGCGTGACCCCGAGCCCGTCGCCGGTCGACAATCGGCAATCGGCAATCGGCAATCGGTGCCAGATCTCCCGGATTCGGGTCCGCCCGGCCGCCGGCTTCACGGACGTCGACTCACGCCTCGTCGGATGTCGCTTCGCCGGACTTCGCTTCGCCGGGAACGGCGAGGAGACCTCGGGCGGTCAGGAGAAGGGTGGCCCGTAGATCATCGTCCGAGAGGTCGGACAGTTCGCCGAGCCCCTCCAGCATCCACACGCACATCACATAGGCCATGCGTTCCGCCGGTGTGGGTGAGCTGCCGAACAGAACCCGCAGGATGCGACGCCTGCGCCCGTCGTTCTCGGCGTAGACACTGGCGGCCCGAATCTCAGGATCGTGCAGGAGCATGGTTCCGAGTTCACGGTTGCGCACCAGGAAGTCGACCCAGCCGACCGCGTACGCGTCCAGCCTCTCCCTGCGCGATGTCATGCCCGCCAACTCGTCCAGAAGCACCGTCATTTCCTCGACCACCGGATCGAGCGAGGCCTGGAGGATCTGCGCCTTGGTTCGGAAGTGGTAGTAGACAGCTGCCTTGGTGAGACCCATGTCGTTCGCGATGGCCTGCAACGAGGTCGACTGGTAGCCACGGTCTGCGAAGAGGCGCTGCGCCGTCTCGACGATCTGTTGCCGGGTGGCCGCGGCCTGCGCGGATCGACTGACCGCGGGGGCACCCCACTCTCGATCCCTGAGCACGCTCGCTTGCTCCCGCATAGGTCTTGCCTTCATGGGGCCGTAGCAGCCACCGCCGAACCCCACTTTACCTGCACTGTCCGTCGACTGGCCAACGGCTAGCGGACGGCCGGGAAGAGGGTTCGGCCGCTCCGCCCCCTGCTTCTTCGTACACCCGACTCAGCTTTCGAATCGACCAACGGTCCGGGCGCGGAGGCTCCGCGCCAGGGTGGGGATCATCACCGTCGCAGGGACGAGGTGCAGCCCGAGAAGGGCGATGGTGGTGGCGCTGTCTGCCCCGGACAGGAGGGGCGGGACCAACGAGATCGCGGTCAGCGACACTGCCGTCCACACGAATCGCTCGGCGGGGCGAGCGCTCCAACGATGAAGCGCGACGGCAATGACGATGCCCACGACCGAGAAGAAGCCGGTCACCACGGCGAACCCGGACAACGGGATCGTCTCGCCACCGTCGGGGACCTCGAAGTCGACGCCAAAGGCCTGGGCGAGCGCGGCGGCAAGGGTGGTGGCCACCAACGCTGCGAGCGTGGCGATGAAGCCGGTGCCGGCGAGCCCGCGGAGTGGGTGGGTGCGGCCGCTCTGGCCCGATGTCGGGCCCGCGCCGACCCCGGCGTCGTTCATGCTGTTCACGTCGTTCCTCCGTCATTCGGCAACTGGGGTACGGAGTGTCTTGACTGGCATGTGACGGTCCTCGCCCCGGGGGTGAAGATGCGCACCCTCGCCGTGCGACGGCCGGGGTTCCGCAGGGCGCGGACGCCGGTGCCGCGGAGCCAGAACCCGGCTTCGCGTCCCAGGACCGGCCCGGGCTCGCCGTCGCGCAGCTCCAGCTGCACCCGCCCGCGGGTGACGACGCCGAACGCCTCGCACCACTCCGCCGCGACCACCGCGACACGCGCGCCACCGCGCAGCGCGAGCGTCCACACCGCGACTACTCCGTGCCGTCCGCCGGCAGGCGTTCCGGCAGCCCGAGCCGCGGGAACCGGTCGTCGTGGAACGTGACGATCTCGGTGATCGCCCCGCCGGTGACGCGCAGGACGTCGATCGTCAGCGGCAGGTACACGCCCTCCCGCTTCTGCCAGAGGTAGAAGGCGACGGCGGGCTGCCGATTCACCGAGGTGAGGACGGTGCGCAGGCCCTTCATGCCCTCGAAGCCGCTCTCGATCCAGTCGTTCACCACCGCTTCGCGGCCGACGTACAGGCCCGGCGTGGGAGGCATCGAGCAGCGGGCGTCGTCCCGTAGCAGTGCGGCGAGCCGGTCGATGTCCGTGGCCACGCTGGCGTCGGTGTAGCGGCGCACCAGCTCGCGCGTCCCGGCGTCCTGTTCGCCGCCGGTCCAGTCCTGCCGCTCGGCGGGCAGGTGCTCCCGCATGCCGGCGCGGGCCCGCTGCAGCGCGCTGTTCACGGAGTTGACGGAGTCCCCGAGGAGCTCGGCGACGTCCTTCGCCGGCCAGCCGAGCACGTCCCGCAGGATCAGCACGGCCCGCGGGCGCGGTGCGAGGTGCTGGACGGCGACCAGGTACGCCAGCTCGATCGTCTCCCGCGCGACGGCGACGGTCTCCGGATCGTCCGCGTCACCCGCGGGCAGCTCGTCGAGCAGCCGGTCCGGGTAGGGCTGCAGCCACAGCACCTCGCCGCCGGTCGCGGGCTCCGGGCGGCACTTGGCGAGCAGGTCGAGGCAGGCGTTGGTGGCGATCCGGTACAGCCAGGCCCGGAACGTCGACCGCCCCTCGAAGGTCTCCCGCCGCCGCCAGGCACGGAGGAACGTCTCCTGCACGGTGTCCTCGGCGTCCTCGAACGACCCGAGCATCCGGTAGCAGTGCACGTGCAGCTCCCGCCGGTGCCGCTCCGCCAGCCCCGAGAACGCCGACTCGTCGACCTCGCCCAGCCCGCTCACGCCCAGCTCCTCCAGCCGCGTGTCCGCACTCATCACGTCATCCTTCCGCCTCGTCGTGTCCCGTCGTAGGTGTGACGGGTGCGGGCGCGAAAACTCATCACCAGGATCGGTCGGCATGACTGAGCGTTTCTCATCCTTGGCTGGTCGGGTCTTCGACGTGGTGGAGAACGAGGATGGCCTGCACCCTTACGGTCGTCCCGGAAGGGCTGCGGCGCAGCTTGGCCAGGATTTTCCAGGTCGTGAAGGTGGCGGCGGCGCGTTCGCCGCGGCAGCGGATCCGGGCGTGGGCCTCGTTCGCGGCCTTCTGCCGGCACGACAGCTTCGGCCGGTGGCGGTGTCGCTTGAACGGGATACGCACGGAACCGCCGCCAGGGAGCACGTCAATGTTCGCCCTCGACCCAGCCGGATGCACGGGCGTCACCCCCGATCTCCCCGATCGGCGTGGACAGCGGTTCAGTTCGTCGCAGCCGGTGAAGGGACGCGCGGGATGGCGGAGTTGGGGTCGAAGCCCGCGAACGCCAGCCCGATGACGAAACCTGCCACCTCCTCCAGCTGACGGACGCGATCCAGCGCTCCGAGGGTCGCGGGCGTCCCGCCGACATCGCGGACCAGCTCGCCGACCACGCCCAGTGCGGCCGCATCGTCCCCGCACATCGCCACGGTCACAGGGGATCGGCCGCCGACCGGTGAGCTCGTCCACTGGTCGGCGGGAAAGAGATGAAACGCTTTGACGACATGAGCTCCAGGAGCGAGCTCGGCGATCCGGCTCGCCATCGACTCGCCGTAGCCGGTGAGGAGGGCGCCGACACCGTGCGTCACAGCGTTCGTGGGATCGATCAGCGGCGTCCCCTCGAGCACGCCGTCGGAGGCGCCCGCCAGTTCCAGCATGTCCTCGACGCCGTCCCAGGTCACGGCGAGCAGCACCGCGTCGCGCCCCGTGACCGCCTCGCGCGGCGAGAGGGCGAGCACACCGTGGCCCAGCCGCTCGGCAAGGTTCTCCGCCCCGACCGACGAGCGTCCGCCGATCGCCACCTCGTGCCCCGCACGTGCCCAGCCCTCCCCCAGTGCCGCCGCCAGTGTCCCCGTTCCCAGGATCCCGATACGCATCGCCGCTCCCTTTCCACCAGTTGTCGGTCGAGTGGCTACGGTAGGGAGGGCGTTACGCACCGATCAGTGCGTGACCGGCGCGCGATGATGGTGGTGCGATGACTGAACACGAAGCCCACTGCTACGAGTTGGTCGCCGATTGTCGTCTGCGCGCGGCCACCGATCTCTTCGCCCACACCTGGGATCCCGTCGTACTGGCGGCGCTCCGTGAGGGACCGCGCCGACGCCGCGTCCTGCGCGCCTCGATCGGCGGCATCAGCGACAAGGTCCTGACGGACACCTTGCGTCGCCTGCTCACCGGCGGCCTGATCGGCCGGCACGCCCACGCCGAGGCACCGCCTCGTGTCGAGTACAGCCTTACGAGCCTGGGGCAGAGTCTGGTCGAGGGCCCGATGAGGGAGCTCGGGCGCTGGGCGGTCGAGCACGGCGACGAGCTTCTCGAGGCCCAGGAGAGCGCGGCCCGAACACGATCGGACGGGAAGGCGACCGCGAAGCCGTAGCGGTCCGCCGGCCCGACGCACGGGTGCGTCGGGCCAGGTCTGTGCGTCGGGCCAGGTCTTCCCCCTACTTCACAGCCCCACGGCTGTTCTCCGTTCGCCGCCGTTCACCGGGATCGTCGGCCCGGGCTGCACATGATCACGCGACCACCGTCCACGGTGAAGGCCTGGCCCCGGATGTCGTCCGTCTCGTCACGGGCCAGAAAGGTGACCAGCCCGCCGGGCCGCGATGTTCGCTCCCGATGTCGTGGCGATGAACCACCCCAGCGGGGGCAGGGAGACGGAACCCGTGGCGGGTTCGACGGAGGCGTCACCCGCGGCACAGGTCCATGAAGCGGCCGGAATGTCTGCGGTGGCCGGAGCAAGGCCGAAGTTGAGGGCGACCGCGACGGCGGAGCCGGAATCAGGTGCGGTGAGTGTGTAGCTGAGGACTGTGTTGTCGAGGGTGTGAACCCGGGTCTGGGCGCGTACGAGCCAGGAGTGGCGGCGTCGAATGCCCACCAGGGTCCGGTGAAGCCGCTCGACGGGGAGACCGTCGGAACCGAGGCCCGACGGGGAGGCGGGGAACGCGGGACGGATGGCGTCGTCCCCGCCCGCGCGCTCCTCCTTGACGCCCGGCCACGCACGCTCGTCTCCCGCGTAGACGGACGGCGTCCCCCCGACGGTGAACAGCACGGTCAGCGCGTGCGCCAAGTGGCGGGGCTCGTGCAGCCGACTGGCGACGCGCGTGACGTCGTGGTTGCCGACGAACGTCTGCGGCGCGAAGGTGCCGACCATGGCGTTGTGGCGCTTGAGCGCCCAGGCCAGCTCGTGCGGGTTGCGGTCGTTGAGCGAGCTCCAGATCGCCTTCCACAACTCGTACTGCGTCACGGAGTCCAGTCCGCCTTCGGTGACGTACGCGGCGTAGTCGCCGTGGATCACCTCGCCGCTGAACCACGCCTCGGGGTGGCGGGAACGCACTCGTTCCGTGACGGTGCGCCAGAAGGGCCGGGGAACCGCGTAGGCGGCATCCAGCCGCCAGCCGGCGATGCCACGCTCGAGCCAGTGGTCGAGGACGGCGACGACGTGGTCGGCGACCGCGGGGGACGCGTGGTTCAGGGCGACCAGATGCGAGTGCCCCTCGAAGGTGCGGAAGTCGTCGCCCTCGGGCACGAACCAGTCCGCGTACGGGGAAGCGCTGCCGTGCCGCGTCACGTCGACGAAGGGGGCGAAGGACCGGCCGACATGATTGAAGACACCGTCGAACAGGATGCGAACCCCGCGCGCCGCAGCCCGCTCGACGAGTTCGAGCAGGTCGTCCTCGGTTCCCAGACGGGGATCGACGCGAAAGTGGTCGGTCGTGTCGTAGCCGTGCGTCTCGGCGGCGAAGACCGGCCCCAGGGCGAGACCGTTGCACCCGAGGCCGACGAGATGGTCCAGCCAGTCGACGAGGACCGGCAGGCGGTGCCGCGGAGGTGCGTCGGTGGGCAGGGCGGTCGGCTCCGCGCCGAGGAAACTCAGCGGGTGGACCTGCCACCAGATGGCATGGTCGGACCAGGACACGGCAGCCTCCGTCAGTGGGGTCGGGTCGTGGGGCCGGGCGCGGCGGTCGGGGAGTCCGCGAGGCGGTTCATCAGGCGGGCGGCGAGCAGCAGGACCTGACGCTCCGTCTCGGTGAGGTCGACCAGGGCGACGTCGAGCCACGCGTCGCGCTGTGCCATGTCACGGGCGAGGGCCTCTCGGCCCGCGTCGGTCAGTTGCAGCACGCGCTGCCGCCCGTCCTGAGTGTCGCGCGTCCGGCTGATCAGACCTTCCTGTTCGAGATCGGCGAAGACCCGCGTCAGAGACTGGGGTTGCTGGTGATCGGCGGCGGCCAGCGCGCCGGCCGGCATGGCGCCGTTGCGGTGCAGGTGACCGAGCACGCTGCTCTTGTTGAGGCTGAGCCCGTCCGCGGGGCGCTCGGCACTCAGTCTGCGCGCGAGCCGGATGACGCCGGTCCGGATCTCGGCGGACGCCCGGCTGTCCCGCCCCTCGGGCGCCGTTCGTTCCGCGTCACCGTGCTCTGTTCGCTCTCCCATCACATTGTTAAGGTAGCACTTACGATATGGCTGGAGCCTCGATTCCTCCAATGCCCCATTCCCGGGAATCCCTCGGCGGTGATTCTACGTGCTGCGTACCTTTCTCAGGTCGGCAAGTCGTGCGTTGCACTTCGACCCGCGGGGGACGCACCTGCGCGCGACCGCCGTGGCCATGGCCACCGTGCTGGGTACGTACGGCTGGGCGTTGTTCGTCGAGCACGAGGCGGGGCTGCGCGTGGACAGCCTGGTGCAGGCCGTGGTGATCGCCTCGGCGCTCGGCCGCGTACAACGCCTCTTCGATCGAGCCGACCGACTGCTGGCCTGCACCGTGCTGCCCTGCGCGGCGGCGGGAGGGACAGAGCTGAGCACCTTGATCCAGCGGCACCCCCTCGCGGGTGACACGGTGTTCGTCCTGGGGGTCACGGCGGCGATCTGGGTCCGCCGGTTCGGAGCGCGCGCCACCCGGGCGGGCACGCTCGTCGTTCTCCCGCTCGTCGCGGTACTCGTGGCGCCCTCGGGTACAGGGCCCGTGAGCGGGCACGAGCACTCGCTATGGGCGGCGGTAACGGCGCTGGTGGCGGTCGTCTGGGGAACCGTGCTGACGTGGACGGCACAGCACACCGGTCTCGTGCCGCGGCCACCCTCCACGAGGGTGACCGCGGTGGCCCGCGCGGCGCGCCGCCGGATCCCGGCCGGCACCCGGATGGCGTTGCAGATGGCGGCCGCGTCGACCGCCGCGTTCGTGATCGGACGGTTTCTGTGGCCGGAGCACTGGGCGTGGGTGGTGCTCACGGCATTCCTGGTGTGCAGCGGTGCGCGCAGCCGCGGGGACGTACTGCTCAAGGGGACGTGGCGAACGCTCGGCGCCGCGGGCGGCACGGTGGTGGCCGGCACCGTTTCCGGACTGTTCGGACCCCGGTCGGACACCGCGGTCGTCGTCATCTTCGTCGTACTGGCCGTGGCCACATGGCTGCGTGAACTCGGCTACGCCTACTGGGCGGGCTGCGTCACCGCCGTACTCTCGCTGTTCTACGACTGGCTCGGGCAGAGTCCCGGAGACCTTCTGCACACCCGGCTGGCAGGAATCGCGGTCGGCGCCGTACTCGGCGTGGCGGCTTCCTGGCTGGTCCTGCCCGTCCGCACCGGGGCAGTGATACGAGCACGCACGGCCGCGGCGCTCTCGGGCCTGGGCGAACTGATGGAAGCCGACTGGCGCGACGGCCCGGCTGTCCGCATGGCGCAGGCTCGTTTCACCTACCTCGTCCAGCAGTTGGGAACCGCGACCGCCCCGATGCGCATCCAGGCCGCTCTCCCCAAGACCCGGATACTGTCCCCTCGTTGGCACCCCGACCCGTTCACGCTCCGGTCCCTGACAGCGGTTCGGTGCTGCGGCAACCCTGTCGACGACCTCGTCCTGGCCATCCAGGCGACCCCGGACGCCGTCACCGCCGACCCGGCCGTGACGGTACGGCGTACTCAGATCGCGGCGCATGCGATCGCCCTGCGCCGGGCCATCGGCCGCCGCCCGGCCCCGCTCTCCGCCCCGCGAGCCGAGCCGTCGCAACAGCTCCGGCCGGCCAACGCCGCGGCTCCCCTCAGCCGATGTACCCAGACCGCCACCCTCGCTGCTCTCGCTGCTCTCGCAGCTCTCGACGGAATCGACACCCAACTCGGCGTGCTCAGCGGGTTGTTCGTTCCTGCACCCGCACCCACACCCACGTCCGACACGACCGCGACGGCGGCCAACTGACCGGGGGCCGCGCCCTGATCCTCAACACCCCACGGATTCAAGGAAAATGCCCTCGCAGCCCTCGGCAACACTCGTTCAAGGCTGTCCCCTAGGTCGACGGCTGAGCAACTGTTCCGTTCGGGGCGATGCAGGTCAAGGCAATGGCGAACCCTGGAACAGGCCCGCCAGCAGTGGCAGCAGCGAGCCGAAGCCGTGGCGGGACGGCTGGACGGCTGGACGGCTGGACGGCTGGACGGCTGGACGGCTGGACGGCTGGACGGCTGGACGGCTGGACGGCTGGAGGTGAACTAGGGCCGGTACCGCACGATCACGGCGCGGCTGAAGTTCGCGTCACCGAACGCTCCGAGTTCGGCCGTGCCGACGCCCCATGCCTCATCGGTCCCCGGAACCGGGGCGATCTCGGCCAGCCGGAACGCCTGTTTCCTGTCGACCTCGGTGACCTTCCCGGTGATCCCGGTGACGTAGGGCGGCCGTGCGATGCGGCTCACCTTCCCGTTCTCGCCGCGCACCCTCTTCGCGTCGAGGATCCCCGCCGGTAGTGCATGCGACTTGCTCCACCGCTTGCCGTCCCAGTGCAGAGCGCAGGGACGGTCGCCCGGAGGCGCGTATCTGGTCCCGGTGTACGGGCCGTACTCGATCCCCATGGCCCAGACGTCGTCGGCTCCTCGCGCGACGAGCGTCTGTATGTGCGTCCGGCAGCCGGGAAACCTCGCGTCCGGCGTCTCGACGTCGGGCATCCGCTCCTCGCGCCACTTCCGCCCGTCCCAGCGCGCGGCCGCGAGCCGAAGGCGGCGCGGCTTCGGATGGTCCGGATCCGACTCGTCCGCCTTGTCCGCCTCCGGGTCGGGAATGTTCCCGGCCACCCGGAGGTCCCCGCCGACGGTCTCCGTCGTGATGGCCTGTGCCTCCAGCGGCAGTCGGGTGGCGGTCCAGCCGCGCCCGTCCCAGTGCCAGGCCTTACGTTGCTTGGGCTTCCCGAGCGCCCAGATGTCCGAGGGGCCGAGCACCGCGACGCCGGCCATGTCGCTGTCCTCGGGCAGCGCGACGGGCAGCCAGCGGGTGCCGTCGAACCGGGCGGCGATCGGAGTGGAGTGCGTGCCCGGCCCGTGGTCGACGCGCGCGAACAGCCAGGCGCTGCCCGCGCCGGCGTGCAGAGTCGGCGAACCGAGCGTGCCGCTGCCGAGTGCGTCACGGAGATCGGAGGACAGGTCGTACTGCTGCCACCGTGAGCCCTCGAACCGGAGCATCTGCATCCGCGCGCCTGAGCCGCCGGCTTCGTGCAGCGCCGCGACGGCCCAGGCCTCGCGCTGGGACACGGCGGCGATGTCGAGCACCTGATTGCCGACGGGGTCGGCGTCGGAGACGTACTCGTACGCCCACGCCCGGTGGACGGGTGCCTCACTGGTACGGGAGCCGCTCGGCGCCGGATCGGCCGGGTTCGCCCCCTCCCTGCCGCACCCGGCGAGCAGCGCCGCAACGGCAACGAGGGCGACCTTGCTGGTGACGCGTGGTATCGGCATTCGCGGGATTGTACGACCTGGCCCGGCCTGGCCCTACGTCGTCGCGAGCACCAGGTGCCTCCTGCCTGTTGCCGTTGCCTGTTGCCTCTTGCCTCTTGCCTGTTGCCGTTGCCTGTTGCCTCTTGCCTCTTGCCTCTTGCCTCTTGCCTCTTGCCTCTTGCCTCTTGAAAGCGTGTCGCCGTCTCGGCGGTGGCCGCGATGACGCCGCAGGTCCCGTTCCGCGACCGCCAGTTCCTCCCGCCAGGTGTCCACCTCGGCGGCCTGCTCGACCAACGGCTGTTGGCAGCCATCACGGTGTCCGCCGCGACCGCCAGCCGTCGCGGCGGTGGGAAGGCGGCGTACAGAGTCACGGAGCGCGGGCGCGGAGCTGGCCAACACGTCACTGATACGGCCTTGGTGCGGCTGGTGAGATCACCGCGTCGTCGAACCACCCTGAGCCTTGGGCGCCGGGGCGCCACGTCGCCCCGGCCCTCCGAGTGGCCCGGCCCTTCCCGTCGCGACCCGTCTCAGCGGGCGGTGCTGTCAGCGGCGGCTGGCAGCATGTCCGCATGACTCGCGACGATCTTGACACGCTGTTCGCCTCCCCCGCGGCCCTGTTCGCCGCCGGCCCCGTGGCCCTTCGGGACCTGCCCGCCACGGGCGGTGGAGTGGGCCGCGAAGCCTACGCCCAGGCTGCCACGATCCTCGACGGAGCCGAGGTGCCGCGGGCGGAGTTCGCCTCGTGGCTGCACTTCGGCGCGAAGGTTCTGGGCCACGACGCCTACGCCGACCTGGTCGCCGAAGCCGAGCCGGAGATGCCGTGGCGAACCGTCTGGGCCTGGTGGCGGCCGGTCGGCGCCTACCGGGCCAGGCCGAACTTGAGCGGGGACGCCAACGTCGAGGTCCACGAGGCGCCGGACGGCCGTCTCCTGCTCAAGCTGTGGTCGCAGTGGACGCGGGAGCGCTGGCTCGATCCGGCCACCGGCGAACGGGTCCCCGCCCCGGCCGACGGCGAGTTCACCGAGCGGCCGTACGACGCCCCCATCGAGGGGCACGCCCTCTTCGACCCGGACGACGACCACGGCCTCCACCAGCCCGACGCCTGGGAGGAGCCCGCACCCCTCGGAGTCGATCGCGTCATGTTCTTCGAGCCGCGCGGCGTCGTGGTCCTGGAGCGCAACGGCGCGGCGGCGGGCGGGTCGGCAGGGTCCGAAGCCGTCTCCTGGGGCGCGGGCGGACCGTGGTTCACAGGGCCGACGGCAGCTGAAGCACCGCTGGACGCCGCCCGCTTGGAGGAGGCGTTCGACACGGACGGGATGGTGCTGCTGACGCAGGATCAACTGCCCGCCGCGCTGACGCACGCGCCCACGCGGGACCTGGCCGTCACGGCGGGGCTGCCGACATGGTTCGCCGCGGGAGTCGCCACGTTCACCCTGGCCTGGAACGACGAGAAGGCGCACGGGCTGGAGCCCGACGAGAACGGCCTGCTGCACCTGGGCACCTTCGAGCTGGCGTACGCCGACACCGGCCGGGTACTCGTCCACCCTCAGACTGGCGCGGTGCCGATGGTTCGCAACGACCAGGGCCCGTTCCCCCTCGCCCGGGACACCGAGACCTTCGTACGGCTGCTGGAGGCCGTGTACCGGTTCATGGGCGCCTGCTGGAACCCGTACACGGGCGAGCCGAGCGAGCGGGACTTCCTGACCGAGGTTGCCGCCCTCGAACCGCTTTCGGTGAACGAGGAAGCGCCCGCGCAGGACGTCTGGGGGCACCTGTTCGCATCCATCGTCGAACTCAGCCCGTGGGGCTTCTGACAGCAGACGAGCCGACACCGAACGTCCGGGCGACGATGCCGGCCCGAGCGCAGGGCACAGGGCACAGGGCACAGGGCACAGGGCACAGGGCACAGGGCACAGGGCACAGGGCACAGGGCACACCAAAGGCTCGCGCAGGACGACGAGTTCGTCGCTGCGACGCGGCTCCAGTTCGATGCGGCTTGGGTCCTTTCCGGCGGATCCTGCCGGGCCCGTGCGCCAGGAACGACTGGAATCTCCCCCAGGGGGAGGTCCTACCGTCCTGACCGACCGCACAGGCGATGCTTCGAAAGAGGGCTGTCATGACTACGTTTCTGCTGATCCCGGGGCTTTTCATGGGTGGCTGGGCCTGGGAGGCGGTGGCCGCCGAGCTGACCGCGCAAGGGCACCGGGCGCTTCCGGTCACCTTGCCCGGCATGGCTGAGCGGGCCGGGGAGGACCCCGCCGGCGTCGGGCTGGGCGAGCACACCGACGCCGTGGCGGCGCTGCTCGACGCGGAGGGCCCGGGGGTTGTACTGGTGGCGCACAGCTACGGCATCTTCCCCGCCCTCGCGGCGGCCGACCGGCGCCCCGGACAGGTCGCCCGGGTCGTGTTCGTGGACACCGGCTTCCCGGAGCCGGGTGAGTCGATGGTGGCTCAGATGCCGCTCGGCCTGCTGGACCGCGCCCACGGCGGCGTCATCCCGGTGCCCGAGGAGATCCCGGCCGTGCACGCCGTCCCACCGGCGGAGCTGGAGCGGTACCACCGCCTGGCCACCCCACACCCGGTCCGGACCGTCACCGAGCCGATCGAGCTGACCGGTGCCTGGCTCAAGCTCCCGACCACGGGGGTGTTCTGCCTCGCGAACGGCCTCAGCCTGGAGTTCGCCCGCACGCTGCACGGCACCGGCCTGCCACGGTTCGCCAAACTCGCCGAGCCCGGAGTCACCTTCTTCGAACTGGCCACCGGCCACTACCCGATGCTCTCCACCCCGGTGGAGCTGGCCGACGTCCTGGTGCGCGCGGCGGCCGGCGAGGGCCTCGGCCTGTACGACGGCTGACTGTCCGCAGGTGCGGGGCTGATGAGGGTCACGGTCGCCCAACGGCGTTCACGCCGGGCGTCAGTGCGGCTGACCGCCTGCTGCTTGACGCGGCGACGAGGTGACGGCCCCGGTTCGCGGCTTCGGTGACGACGCGTGAGCCGACCATGCCTGAGGCTCCGATGACGACGATCCTCTTCGATGGCCCCTTTCCGGTACGGGTGTTAATGCGGCGTCGGGCGAGCGGACGGGCGCGGGGAGCTGCCCCGCGACGATCGAGGCGAGGGCGAGGCCGAACACCACGAGTTGGATCGGGCCGAGGGTCTGGCCGAGGACGACGGCGCCCAGAACTGCGGCGACCAGCGGGGAGCACGGGCCGAGAACCGCGACCTAGGTGACCGGCAGGGTGGCGACGCCCTGGAACCACACAAGAAGGTGAGCAGACCGCCGACCCAGGACGGCGACCATGAGCGGCTGAGCAGCCACCAAGGTGGCGGCGACGCCTCCCGGCAGGCGTTCGGCCGCGATGAACAGCAGCGGGAGGAGGAGGCCGATGTTCAGCAGGCCGAGCGCCGCGGCTTTCCCTCACCACGCTTCGTACCGCAATTCGCTCCGCGACCGTCCATCCTGCCGTCGACTCCAAGAGCGTCGGTCGTCACTGGTGGCTCAAGTCTGCTGAAGCCCGCTGTCGTTGATGTCACGCGTGGATGTCAGCCGTTCATCAGATCCTGGTAGGGACAGCGCTCCAACGGGGCGGTCGGCCGATCGGCCCACTTCCACCAGACGTGTTGGTTGGAACAGCCCCAGACCACACGGCAGGTTCGGCGGTCATCCTCCTCGCGGTGGCAAAGCGCCATCGCGCCGGCCTTCAACAGGCCACCGCACTGGGGACAGGTTGGCACGGACTCGGTCGGCACCCTTGCAACGTACCTCCTGCTCCGGTGGCCTGAGCCTCAACTTGGGGAGCCTGGGTTCTCTCATTGCGAGAGCTCAACTGACGTGCGGCGGAGCGGTGTCGACGCCTGGGAGGCGGCCGACTGGTTTCCCGCTGTTCCCCTTGGTTCCCCGCACGATCTGGCACGCACCTGGCACCTGAGCCCTCGGTCGGTTGCGGCCCCGCGGTCATTGGCCAGCTGCTTCGAAGACGCTTTGCTCGGTACGTCCGCAATCGGCCCCTGGCCTGGGCTGTCACCCGTTCCGATCACGGCTTGCCCCCGACTTCGACAGCATTCGACACGGCCCGGACTACTCGTAGATGGTTGCCGCTCTCAGAGCTCGTGCGAAGAATCTCCAGTCACCGCCGGCCGGCAACTCCCGGCCAGTGTTGCTGTACCAGCCGTCCGCGTCGTCGATCCACGCTGCCAAAGCCTCCAGAAAGCTCGGGAGGTCCGCGTTCTCCCATGAGCTTCCATCCTCGGCGTGGCTGCACTGCAGGGAACGAACGAAGGCTGCTAGGTCTTCTTTGCTGTCGACGTTCTCTGGAGAAGTAGTCACGCCCGGGACCCTACTTGGCAAGCCAGCTCTGAGGCTTGGTGAGCACCGATTTATGAGTTCGATCGCCTCAGCCGTCTGGAACTCTTCCCCTTGCGTCCACGCCCCGTGGCTGACTATCGCGGACCACCCATGTCCGCCGTCGTTGATGTCACTTGGTGATGCCAGGAGCGGATGGGGTCTTGAGGTACCGCCGCATCAAGGTTCGCAGAGCTTCAAGTTCGGTGCGAGGAAACGACATCTCGGCGCGTGAGTCTTGATCACCCAACACCAGCCTGGCTACGGCGTACAGGAATTGCTCCGGTCCATCGCTGATACGTGAAGCGCTCATCTCCGCTTCGCCTTGATCGTCACTCACCTTGACGACGGCCCATCCGTGGTGGCGTGGAGTCCAAGTGATCGTTAGAGATCTCATCGCATTCCCCCTTACCTTGAGCCTAGGACGAGGCGCGCGACAGGGCCTGCAAATAAATTTGGGAAGCTGAGGTGATCTAGGAGCTGCTACTTGGCTGACGTATGGCGGAGCCGGGACGGTGCGAGGGCTGGCGCCGAAATGTTGCCCGGTGCTCCCCGTGGTTCCCCGAAGGATCTGGCACGGCCCTGGCACGACACGTAACCCTGTGGCCGCAGTGCGGCACCCGACCGATGATTGAGCGCATGGATGCAGTTGTTCAGCGAGTGCGCACGTCGTGGACGAAGGAGTCACGTGGTGGTTCCGAAGCTGCTCGCAGAATCGCCGCCCCAACGGCCTTCTTGCTTCCGCCCGGCTTGAGTTCTGCCCTCCACGAGGTCGCCATGCGGGAGTCCGATTCCTTCGGGCCTCGTACACGGGTCCGTCTACTCAATCGCCTCCACGACGTGCTCACCAGCATCAGTCCGGCCCTGGAGTCGGCCTTCGACTACGCCGATCACAAGGGCGCCCTGGTCCTGCTCACCGGCTACCAGACACCTGCCGCCCTGCGCCGGGTACGGTCAAAACCGCCTCACCCGCTGGCTGACCGGCCGAGGCGTGCGCCACCCCGACACGGTGGCTGCTGCCGCCCTCAAGGCCGCGCACGCCCAGCACATCACCCTGCCCGGCCAGGACACCGCCGCGAGCATCACCGCGGACCTTGCCCACCAGGTCCTGGCCCTGGACGACCGGCTCAAGCAGCTTGACCGGCAAATCCGCGACGCCTTCCACACCCACCCGCAGGCCGCCCTCATCGAGTCGATGCCCGGCATGGGCCCGATCCTGGGTGCTGAGTTCCTCGTCGCCGCTGGCGACCTCAAGGCCTACGCCGACGTCGGCCACCTCGCCTCCGCTGCCGGGCTGGTTCCGGTGGCAAAAGACTCCGGACGCCGCACCGGCAACCTGCACCGGACGAAGCGCTACAGCCGCCACCTGCGTCGTGTCTTCTACCTCTCCGCCCAGACCAGCATCATCCGCGACGGCCCCAACCGCACCTACTACCTCAAGAAGCGAGCCGAGGGACACAAACACATCCCCGCCGTCATCGCTCTCGCCCGCCGCCGCGTCGACGTCGTTTGGGCCCCCCTACGCGACAACCGCCCCTTCAGCACCGAACCGCCAAAAAACACCGACAGCAACAGTCACGGCGGCCTGACCCGGGCGCGAAGCCCCGATCACCTGCGGTGCGCACCAGAGTTGACTTCCTTGTGCGCCCAGCCGACCGAGCAGGTGATCCATGCGTCCACGCCCTCATCCGCCCACGCCGTGCCCTCACTGCGGGGCAGCAAAAGACCGCGTCCTGACCGTGTTCGTGCCCACCACCACAGACGAGCACGAACTCTTTCGCATCGCGCACAGCACATCAGAGTCGGTGCCCACCTACCTCACCTGCGCCGACTGCCGCCACGAGTGGGGATGGGAAGAAGGGACCAGCACTCCAAAGGGTTGACTCGGTCATTAAGACTCCACCGACCTGGACACTCCGGTGTGCCGGTTCGGGCACCTACGGTGCGATATGGGTAGTTTGGGATGGATTCCGATCATCTCTTGGTGTGTGGGGTGTTGTGGGAACTCATGAAGTCGGCCGGCGAGGCGAACACCCGCCCGGGCAGGAACGACGTCTCCAGATTGCCGTTGGCCCGCTCGACCAGGCCCTTGGCCTCCGGATCCCGCGGCTTGCCGAGCAGGAACTTGATGCCCAGTAGTCCGGCGAACGCGGCGAATTCGTCGGTCAGTTGAGGACCGCCGGGCCTCCAGGAGCCGACGGCTCCCTCGTTGTCCCAGACCAGCACCCGGGGGACGGCGTCCAGCTCGGTCAGCAGCCGCCAGTGTCCGGCGATCAGGTCGGCCGCAGACCTCGACGGCAGCATCCGGGCGGTGATCCACCGCGAGTAGCCAGCGACCATGACCAGCACCGGCGGCCGTCCGACCTGGCCGAAGCCGAGCGGGATGTCGGCCGGCGGGAACCACAGGTCGCACTGGCCGATCTCGCCCGGCTCATAGACCGTCCGCGAGGCCGGATCCGTGGGCCGATAGGCCGGCCGCAGGTCTCGGATGCGGTCCTTGAGCACCGTCAGACCCCGGTTCCAGCCGATCCGCTCAGCGATCACCGTCGCGGGCATCTCCGGCCACTGCTCGAGCAGTTCACGGATCTGCGGCTCGACCACGTCCACGATCGAGCCCTTCGGCGCCCGCTGATACTTCGGCGGCGCGTCGTCCGCGATCGCTCTGCGGACAGTGTTCCTCGCGATCCCCAGCTTCCTCGCGATCCCCAGCTTCCTCGCGATCGCCCGCACCGGCATCTGCTCGGCCCGATGAAGCCGGCGGATCTCCGCCCAGTCCTCCACGCTGATCACCACTCCTCCCGGCCTGGCTCAACGAGCCAGACCCTGGAGGGGGTCAACTTTCAAGCGCCGCTACCGGTCCACTTTTCAGCCGTCGCCGACACCGCTCTTCGTCGTTGTTGCGCGCTGATCTCGTGTGAGTGGCGTGTGGGTCACGACTGCGGCTTGCGAGACTAGGCCTCGCGTCGGCCGCGTTCCTGGGTTGCGGCACCATGACAGGCATGGATCTTGAGGTCGTAGGCGCGCTCTCCGCAGCCGGGGTGGCGCTGATCGGGATACCCGCCACAGTGCTCATAGGCCGATGGCAGATGAAAGCCCGCATTGCGCACGGCAGAGGCCACGAGTGAGGCGGGTTTGGCCCAAGCCAACTCCTCCTACCGTGCAGCATTGGACGCCGTCCGCGCTGAGACATACGCCGCTCATATGCAGTGGCGTCGTGGCATCCAGCGGGAGGCGTACGCCTCCTTCCTGCTTGCCGCGCATCGCGTTGCGGAGGTGGGAGAACGTTTTGCCATGGATAACGCGGAAGAACTCCCAGTGGAGAGCATGAGAGCCGGGAAGACCGCGATCGAAGATGCCCTCTTGGCACTCAAGGCAGCTCAAACGATCATCGAATTGGAAGGCCCCGATGACGTAGCTGCGCCTGCCGCACGGATGGCCAATGCTGCCAAGATGATAGCTATGCACCTAGGTCACCAGGCCACCTTCGAGAGAGCGTTGGGAAAGCTCCACAGAATGCAGGATGATCAGTCGCCGCTCGTGAGTGCCCCGGCTGAAAGACTCGGCCAGGCACTTTCCTATCTCCGCCGTCTCCACTTCGCAGTCTCATCCGAGTCCGCTGACCTGGACGAACACGCGACCGAGGAACTCGAGCCGCAGAGCGGTCCTGCCGTGAGGCCGAAAGGGCCTTGCCGCCCAACGCCCTCGATTACGCGGAGTTCGAGGCACTCCTCGTGGGACATTCGCCCCGTCCTCCAATGCTCAGCAGCAGGTACTTCGATGTAGCTCGTCAATTTGACGAGGCAGAAGTAATCTTCGTCCGAGCCGCGAAGGTGGAACTGCACAGCCAAATTCCCTGAGACCGCGTTTGAGATCTACTGTGTCCCGGGATGGGAGGGGTCGTTGAGCCTTGCGTGAGTGGCCCTGGGGGCGGGTATCCGTGGGATCTGACCGATGAGCAGTGGGCTCCGGTCGAGCCGTTACTGCCGGCGGCGAGGGTTGGGCCGAAGGGCGGGCGGCGTGAGAAGCACCCACGCCGGCGGATCGTGGACGGGATCTTCTATGTGGTACGGACCGGGTGCGCCTGGCGCCAACTGCCGAAGGACTTCCCGCCCTGGCCCACTGTGCCGAGGGCCTCACCGCCCGCCGGGCGGTGCTGGCGTCGTGGACCTGCTCGACGGTGCCGTCGTCGTTTTGGCGATCCCTACACGGCGGTCAGGCCGGCGGCCTGCGTCTGCTAATTGAGCGGGATCATCGCTATTACAGCGCGGCTGCGATCTTCGCGTTGGCTGCTTCCTCGTGGCCATCGATACATCCGTGGTAACGACAGTGGATCACTCCCGGCGAGTCGCCCACCCGTCAGGCCACCTCCGCGATCGGCACACCGGCGTTCAGCCACCGCCTGATGCAGGCGTGTCGAAGGTCGTACGGGGCGCCCAGCCAGCGGCGAGGTGACGCGCTCAGGCGGTAGGGCGTACTCCCGCGCTTCCTCCCAGACCCGCCAATAGGTGAATGAGCCGACCACTCCCCCGCGCTCGTTGCCGAACACGCTCCCCTCCTTCGCTGTCCCGAACTCCTTCAGGTGTGCCCGGAGGATCGCCACCAAGATGGGCGGGATGGGGACCGGTCGGTCCGCGGAGGCCTCGCTCGCCTTCAGGCCCCGGCGGTCGTGCCGTTCCCCGGAGTCTGTCCACTGCTTGCCGGAGACGGGACGCGTCTCCCGTAGTGTCAGAGTGCCCCAACCGGTCTCCGGCAGGTGACAGGCGAACGGCCGGAGTCCGACTGCCTCTGCGGGTCTGAGACCCGCGTAGTAGAGCACCGCGTAGAACGCCACGAGACGCCGACCACGGTTGCGATGCCACGACCCGACGTACGAGACGGCGGTGAGCAACTGGCGCCCCTGCACGGCGTTCACGAGGACGCGCCTGTCCACCACATCGTCCGAGCCCATGCGCTTCCTGCGGGCCCGCTGGAGAGGATTCTCCGGGAGCTCCCCGAGGTCCCACCGCATGTTCGAGCGCGGTGTTCAGCGCGCGGCGCCGCCGCTTGTACGTTTCGCCTGCCGGGCGGACGCCATCGACGCGATAGCTGAGGCAGTACTGGACGTCCTCGAAGACCTCCGCGTCGGTCAGATCCAGGACCGGCCGATCCGACGTCGTGAGCCACTCTTACGGGGCCCCAACTCTGCCGACGGCTTCTCCCCCGCGTTCGCGGGCACGATGCCCCACCGGAACGCGAGGCGAAGATCCGTGTCTTCCGGAACGCCCTCACCGCGCTGGACCATGGCGAGAGCCACGGCCGCGAGCCCGTCCGCCATGCTCTCGCGCGTCCTGGCCGCGCCGGTACGCCAACGACCTGCTATGTACTTCCGCTACCAGGTCGACCCCCAGCTCTGGGCCACAGCAGGAATACTGCGGTGCCGAGTTGTCGACGATCACGTATTTCCTCACCGGCAGCCTCAATGTGCCCGCCCAAGCGTTCGATCTGGACGAGCTCAGGCACGTTCATCGCCCGGCGGGCATGGACTCAACGTCGCTGTGCGGGGCCCGCTCCTCTGCGTCGGCCAGCCAGAAGAAGACCGGTGGGAGGCTGAGTTCGATCACCGCCAGCGCAATCTGGAACCACTGGGGCCAGCCGTGCACGGCGAGCGAGAACAGTCGGCCCACGCCGCCCAGCAGGAAAACGCCGGCCAGCCACCGCACCGTCCGAGCTGGGATCGGGCGCTGCCGCGCGGCCCAGAGCCAGGCCAGCCCGTAGCCGACGAAGCTGGCCCCCATGAACCGGCCCCAGCTGTCGATTGTCGTGCCGGCGGAACCTGCGCCCGGGATTGCCGCGTTGCCGAGTGCCACGTGGAGCAGGCCGATCGCCACGCAGGTCCAGCCCATCAACTGTGTGAGTACGCGCAGAGCCCTGGCCATAGTCCCTCCAAGTCGTCTTTGGCGGAGCTTAGTTGACATGCGTCTACTACAGTGGATGCGCTAGTAGACGCATGTCAACTAAACTTCGTGCGTGCCTCCCCGTAAGCGACTCACTCCCGCCGACCGTCGCACCCAACTCCTCGCCGTCGGCGCACGGCTCTTCGCCGCACGCCCGTACGCCGACGTGCTGATGGAGGAGGTCGCCGCAGAGGCCGGCGTCTCGCGGGCCCTGCTCTACCGTCACTTCCCCAGCAAGCACGCCCTCTTCGCGGCCGTCTACCAGCAGGCTGCGGATCAACTGCTCGCCGAGACGCGGCTCGACCCCGCCGACTCCCTGGTCGAGCAGCTCATCCAGGGCATGGACGTCCATCTCGACTACTTCGTCGCGAACCGCAACGCCGTCCTCGCCGCGAACCGGGTCCTCGCGGGCGACCCGGTGATCCAGACGATCATGACGAACGAGCTGGACGCGCTCCGTGCGCGGCTGCTGGCCGTACTCCCGCTCACGGACGAGAGCGCCCGCGAGGCCGTATCAGGCGTCCTAAAAAGCTGGCTGGTCTTCGTCCAGGTCCTCTGCGTCGACTGGCTCACCCAGGCGACCTGTACCCGCACCCAGCTGCGCGACGTCTGTGTCGGCGCGGTACTCGGCGCCCTCCGGCCGCTGCTCGCCGAGGACCCCGCCCCCGACTGGCCGTCACCCGGTCGACGGCGGTCTGCGCCCACTGCGTGACCCAGGGGCAGCGATCTTGACGAGGACGATGACGGCGAGGATCAGGGCCCGTCCTCCCGGCCTTGCGATGCGCTGATCCAGCTTGAAGCCCGGCCCCAGCCCATTGTGGAACCGGCCCACGCCGGTCGGCGTCCCTCCATGAGTCCGCAAGATCGACTTCACCGAAGGAGGCACCCATGACCGGTACGGCCGCCCGCTACCTCTACCTCACCCGCCACGGCGAGGCATCACCGGACGAAAGTGAACTGACGGATGCCGGCCGCCGCCAAGCCGCCTTGCTCGGGGAGCGGCTCTGCGGGGTTCCGCTGGCGGCAATCCACCACGGGCCGCTCGCCCGTGCCGAACAGACCGCTCAACTGGTCGGTGAGCGGCTCGACGGCGTCCCCCGGCATCGCTCCGAAACAGCCGGCGACTACATTCCCTACCTGCCGACACGCGAGGAGCTGCCGCCGGAGGCAGCCGAGGCCTGGCTCAAGTTCCTGGACCAGTTCACGGCCGAGGAACGCGAACAGGGCCCCGGGCTCGCGGCAGCGGCGCTCGCGGACTTCACCGGACCTGTCGTCGGCGACGAACCGCGCCACGAGCTTGTCATCACCCACAACTTCCTCGTCGGCTGGCTCGTCCGAGCCGCCCTCGACGCGCCGAAGTGGCGATGGTTGGGCGTCAACCACGCCAACGCGGCCCTGACCGTCATCCGCTACACACCCGACCGCCCTCCGGCGGTCCTCCTCTTCAACGACACGGGCCACCTCCCCGCCGAGCTCCGCTGGACCGGCTTCCCGCCAGAGCTCCACGTCTGAAGCCCGTAGACGAGATCGGTGTTGATCCATCGGAGGGTCATCCGATCCTGTCGGCAAACGATCCTTCGCCGACAGGAGATGTATGCATCCAATTGACATGCCGGGCAAGGTCGCCGACTTCCTCCGCGCCACCGAGCTGGGCGACGCCGACCTGGCCGCGCGCGACCACGGCGTAACCGTACGGCGCGGCCAGGGCTACACCCTGCGCGTCAGCGCCACCCCGGCTGCCCACCGCCGGCTCCTCGCCCGCTGCCCCCCGGCGGCAGCCGCGGCGCCCCGACCGACCCGGCACTGCGCAGGGCCCGCCGAGAGCACGAGAAGCGGGTCAGCGCCCTTCCCGACCGAGCCATGATCATCACCAACATCTGTTCCGACCCATCAAGGCCGGTGGGTGTTGTCGCCGAGCCAGGCCAGGACCTGGTCGGCGTGTTCGTCCGGCGGGAAGACCGGATAGAAGACGTGCTCGATCATGTTGTCCTTGATGATCAGCGTGAGCCGCTTGTACAGCGCCAGCCCGCTGGTGGTGAACGTGGGAAGGTCCAGTGCCTGGGCCAGGCTCCGTGCGGGGTCGGACAGCATCTGGAACGGCAGGCGGAGCCGCTCGGTGACCTCGCGCTGGTAGTCGCTGCCCTGGCTGGAGAGGCCGTACACCTGGGCCGCGCCGGCCGCGAGCAGGTCCTGGTGGTGGTCGCGGAAGCCGCACGTCTCGGAAGTGCAGCCACGAGCGCCGGGGATGGAGTCCCAGCCCTCGGGCAGATCGGTGCCAGGGCGGCCCGTCAGCGGGTAGACGTAGAGCACCGTGCGACCTGCACCCAGCGCGTCAAGGCCGACCGTCGCGCCGTCGGTGGCACGGAGTTCCAGATGCGGCATTCTCGCACCACGCAAGTGGGCAGCAGCGCCGTCGTCCTCGGGAACGGGCAGGTCGGCAGGCAGGCTCGTGTAGTCGGTCATCGGTTCCTCTCCTTCGGCAGCCGGTGAGAGGCGGCTGTTGCGGTGAGCGGCCTCGTGCAAGTGCGCCGCCAGCACCGCCCGGCGGGCGGTGAGGCCCTCGATCCGCTGCGTGAGCTCGTCGATGGCGTCCCGGTACCCGGCCAGCGCGGCCGGGCAGTCGTCCGCGTGCCGGTGCCCCACGGCCAGACATTCCAGAAACGGCCGTGTCCCCTCGACAGGGATGCCGAGGCGACACAGCGCCCTGATCTCCTGCGTGAGCCGTACGTCGTGCTCGTCGTAGTCCCGGTAGCGGTTGGTCAACCGCACCGGCGCTAGCAGCCCCAGCGATTCGTAATAGCGCACCGCTTTGGTCGTCACACCCGCTCGCCGGGCCAGCTCCCCGATCCGCATGCCTCTCACTTCGAAGAACGTAAACCTTGCCCTTGAGGGTAAGGTCAAGCGCTCTGCGGGGATGCCTGAACGACGGGCAGTCGAACACAGCCGCCCGCTGGTTCGGCATTCTCACTGCTCTTACGAAGCCCACCACGGGCCGAGGCGATGTACGCGCTCATCGACACCACCCGGCCATGATCGATTTCCCCAATGACCCGGTACCGATGTTCCACGGGGCCGGGAGCCCGTGGGTTCAGGGAACCTGAAGCCTGTTCAGCGAGAACTCCCGGGTTGGTCCGTGTCATCAGCTGGGCGCATCCGTGGGTTTGGCGGAAACCGCCGGGTGGGCTGCGAGGCGGCGGGCTTCGGCCATGACCTCGGTATCGACCTGGTCCACAGTCCTGCCGCCGTATTCGATGGTGTCGTACTCATCGTCGAGTTCGGCGAGCCGCTCAGTGAGGGGCAACTCGTGTCCGTAGCGCTGGTGGGTGCGGAATGTGAACTCCCGAGGGGTGAGCTCGCCGCCGAGCATGCATCGTGCCAGCGCTCGGGCGGCGGCCTCTTGGCCGGTATCGCTGGCGACCGGATAGAAGGTGAGGCCGAGTTCGTCGAGTGCCTCGGGAAGCAACTCGTGGACGTCGTAGTCCGCCTCGGCGCGGGTGCAGGCAGCGAGGACTCGAAGGCCAGGGGTGTCGAGTCCGGCGACGAGCGCATCACAGGCGGCGTTGACGACATCGCTCGCACGGATTTCCCCCATGCTCCAGAGGGCGGCATGGTCCTGTAGGGCGAGTGCTGCTGCTTCAGTCGACGTCACTCGCCCATGATTCCCTTCATGCCGCGTCCCGGTCGAGCCGGTTTCATCAAAGTTGCTGTTCAGCGCTCCGTTCCAGCAGAGATCGTGCGGATTCCGCGTAGCGCACGGCGGGCTTCTCGTCGAGGCCGAACACCTCGGCGAGGTGGAGCGGATCGGGCCCGTGGGTCAGGGCTTCTTCGAGTTGCCGGTTGACGCGGAGCCGTCCAGTGTCGCGTCCTGCCCGCGCATGGAGGCACTGATCCAGCGGTTGCCGGCCCGGCTGACCTCGGTGGCGGTCTGGCGCCGTTCTCGTGAGCTTTGTCCGCCAGTGACCGTGGCTCCCCGCTGCCCCGACCGAAAGGGCACGGGAGGGACGCGTCGATTGGCGATCCCTACACGGCGGGCAGGCCGGCGAACAGCCCGGCCGCCACGGCAGAGAAGCCCGCGGATTTCTCCGGCCCGGCCCCGAGCACCACACGATCACGCGCACAGCCGCACAGCCGCACAGCCGCACAGAGAAGTTGAACATGTTCAATAATGCTGTCAAGATGACGAGCACCCGCTCGACGACTGGTCGAACCCGGGTCGTCCGTGTGTCCCGCTGAAGGTGTTGGGGTGGCGTGAGTTGCGTTCCTGTCGGGCAGTCCTGGTCCTCGTTCCCATCGCGTTCGCCCTCGTCGCATGTGGCAGGTTCGCCTTCCCGCCCGTCCCTGACGGAAAGCCGGCCGAGCTACCCCGATCGCAGACAGCGACCACGTGGGGCGACGGCGCGGGCGGCAGACTGGAGCTGAAGCCGGATGGAACGTTCACTGCCGACGATGTCTGCGGTGATTACGACATCTCTGCCTACGGGCCGGAGAACGAACCCCGGTCGGGATCGGGCACCTGGGACGACGATGACTGGGAGGGACAGAGCAGCGTCACGGTGTCGTTCGAAGCCGATCGCGTGAGCTCCACCTACGAGGCCCTGCGAGACGGCAAGACACTGAAACTCTGGACATATGTCGGGGACCCCGACGAGGGCCATTCGCTCTGCATCCTGACCTTGCGGTAGGACTGAATCGGCCCCTGCCCAGCCAACTTGGTCAATACCACTTGAAGCGCGCGATGTTTCCACTGCCGCGCAGCACGAACCGCGTGATGGGCTCGCCTCCGCCATCCGGCACTCACTCAAGGCCCGGCGCGTGCATGGCCGTCGTCTCCCATCAGACTATGGAAGACACCCTCGCCAGCTACCAGGGCCGTCGGCCTTCACGGCCGCCTCCATGCCTCTCGGCTGCCGAGCATCCCGTGTCGCCTCGCCCAAAGGTCTCAACGCCGGCCGGCCGGTCGAAGGCTCGCAGCGGAAGACCAGGGCCACGACACACACCCAGCTCCATGTTCTTGTGGACGACGCCCGAGAGTTGGCCGAGGGGCCGGGCCTCCCTTGGCACACTGCCCATCGCGCCCAGGTACCTCGGAAGAGCGTTCTGACAAACTGCCCGCTTATGAGTGAAGAGCGTCCTGCGAGCATCCCCTCCGGTCTGGTTGTCGAACTGTCGCGTGCCAAGGTCAAACCCGGCGCCGAGGCCGAGGCCGACAGATGGATGCGCATGCTCAACGACCGACTCGACGAATGCGTAGCCACGCTGGATCGCGAACGGATGGCGATCGAGATCGTGTTCCGGCTACGGGAAGACGGCGAGGACCATCTGTTCTGGGTCACCGTGAGAGGTCAGGACGGGGCAGGCCTGGAACACACTCTTCCCATCGATCGCGATCACATCGAGCAGGCAAAGCGGACGAAGGAACCTGGCTGGGTGGAGGCTGAACCACAGGTGCTCATGCTTCCAGAACCAGTGCGGACGGCGGTGTTGAACTGGGCGCTGCGAGACCAGTGACCGCTCGCTCAATCGTGCCCAGCCGTCCGTCATCGCATCAGTCCCCCCGGCGCCGGCCGATCCCCTGCCGGAAGCTTCGTCTTCACAGTTTGTGCCCGTGCGACGCCGAGGAGCCTCAGCGGGATCTCTCCCACTGGAGCCGGCCACCCGGCCGACAGCCTGCGGAAACGCTCCGGCTACTGTGTCGCGACGATGGACGGCGCAAGAGGCGGGGCGGAAGCGTGCACACAGGGCAACGGGAGTACCGGAAGCGCAAGAAGATGCCCCGGGCATTGCTGGTGTTCTTGGGCGTCCAGACGCTGTTGGTGACCGGCAGACTGGGCGCTATCGACAGCGACCGCCCCTGGGCCCCGTGGCTCAAGGCAGGCAGCGTCCTCGCCCTGCTCTTGATGTACACCTGGCTGCTGGTACGCATGCGGTTCGGGCGCACCATTGTGGGGCCGGACGGTGTGACCACTCGGGGGGCCGTGATGCGCCGCCACCGGGCCTGGCCCGACCTCTACGACATCAGGGTCGAGCCGACCAAGGCCGGCGCGATGGCCCCCGAGCACTCGACGTTGGCCTACGGCACGGACGGACGCCGCCTGCCGCTCTTCTTCGTGGACAGCCGTCAGTGCGACGACCTCCTCGCCGAGGTCGAGGCCATCCGCACCGATGGCGCTGCGTGGCGCGACAGGCCCTGGATCCGTCTGCCGGAGGTGGAGGAGAAGATCCGCCGCCGAGCACTGCGCCGGGACAGTTGGAATTGGGCCTTCATCTGCATGATCTGCTCCTACGTGCCCGCACTTTTCTTCGTCTTCTGGCGCCTTTTCCATCATGAGGAAGGCCATCCGGTCCTGTTCTTCGTGTGGGGGCCGCTGGCGGTGCTGCTCGCTTGCCTGACGCTGTTCGTGGCAACGGAATCCCGGCGCCCCTTTCCGTCCTCTCGGCCGGGTGTCCTGACAGACTCCTGATGGGTGGGCCCGGTCGTGCTGTGAGCGAGGTGCGCGAAGGCCAGGAAGTGGTGTGCGAAGGCCAAGAAAGGGATGCGCTGACCGCTTGAGCCCGCCGTCGTCTGCTGACGCGCGGCGACCATGACGCCTCGATCTATTGATTCTGGGTGAAGGCGGCGCGGTACGCGCTGGGAGTGAGCCCTGTCCTTCTCGACACGTGCCCGCGTAGAGAGTCCGTGGTGGCGAGGCCACTGAGCTGGGCGACCTGGTCCATCGGCAGGTCCGTTGTCTCCAGGAGCTCCTGCGCCCGGATCACACGCTGATGGAGAAGCCACTGCAGCGGACTCAGGCCTGTTTCGTCGTGGAACCTGCGCGTCAGCGTGCGGACGCTGGTCGTCGCGTGAGCGGCGAGGTCGGCACGGCTGAGCGGTTCATGCAGGCGATCGAGCGCCCATGTCCGGGTCGCGGCCAGCGAGGTGCCCCTCTCGGGTGGCAGAGGCGTCGCGATGAACTGTGCCTGCCCACCGGGCCGCACCGGTGCCGCCACCACCAGTCTGGCGACGGCATTGGCCGTCGCGGCGCCGTAGTCGGAACGGACCAGGTGCAGACACAGGTCGATGCCGGCGGACAGCCCCGCGGAGGTCAGGACGTTGCCGTCCTCGACGTACAGCACATCGGGCCGCAGCCGGACCGCGGGAAATCGGGCGGAGAACTCCTCGGACTTCGCCCAGTAGGTGGTGGCGCTGCGGCCGTCGAGCAGCCCGGCTTGGGCGAGGACGAACGCTCCTGTGCAGATCGAGGCGATGCGTTTGCCCGCGGCCGCCGCGTGGCGCAGCGTCGCGAGAAGCCTCGGCTCGACGTCGTCGCGGGCACCGGTTCCGGTCACGATGACGGTGTCGGCGTCGTCGACGGCCTCCAGGCCGTGGGGGACGGTGACTTCCATGCTGCCGCTGGTGGCGACGGGACCTGGGTGGACGGTACAGATGCGCACCTGATAGCCGGGGCGGCCGTCGATGGTCGTCTCGCCGAGGACCAGCTCCGGAATCGACAGGTCGAAGGTGGTGGCAGGGGGGACGGCGACGACGGCAACGCGGCGCATGGCCCGAACCTCCGGATGTTTGGCATTCGGGCCACTACCCTACGGATCAACCGTGGCTGAGGGTAGGGGCGTTGGGGCGGGCGGTCCCGACTTTTCGACCAGGGAGTGCACGCATGTCCTTGTACGTCATCGTCGGAGCCGGAGCCACGGGATCGGCCGCCGCGCGGCTGTTGGCGGACGCCGGCGAGCAGGTCCGGCTCGTCACCCGCCGGGGCAGCGGACCGGCGCACGATCGGATCGACCGGGTGACCGCCGACGCCACCGATACCGCGCGACTGATGGAACTGACGCGCGGGGCGGCGGCCCTGTTCAACTGCGCCATGCCGGCCTACGACCGATGGCCGTCCGAGTTCCCACCGCTGGCCGCCTCGTTGCTGGGCGCAGCGGAACACGGTGGAGCGGACTATGTGATGCTCGGGAACACCTACGGTTACGGACCCGTTGACGGGCCCGCCACCGAGGACCTGCCCATGGCGCCCACCAGCGTCAAGGGCCGCGTCCGGGCTCAGATGTGGCATGACGCTCTTGGCGCGCACGAGGAGGGCCGGGTGCGGGTGACCGAGGTCCGGGCCAGCGACTACCTCGGTGCGGGCGCGTACTCGCCGTTCACGCTCATGGTGGGGGCACAGGTGCTGACCGGTGCGCCCGTCTCCTACCCAGGAGACCTCGATGCCCCACACAGTTGGACCTACACCGCCGACGCAGCCCGGACACTGATCGCCGCCGCCCGGTGCGAGAAGTCCTGGGGCCGGGCCTGGCACGTGCCGTCCGTCTCCCGGGCCCCGGTCCGCGAGCTGGCCGCACACCTGGCCCTCGCAGCCTCGGCGCCCGGCCCCGAGCTGACACACATGACGAAGACCGAGTTGGAGGAGATCGGACGGACCGATTCGGTCATGGCGGAGTTCCCGGAGATGCTGTACCTGTACGACCGTCCCAACATCCTCGACGCGTCGCTCACCGCGGAGGTCTTGAACATCGCGCCGGCTCCGCTCGATGCGGTCCTCGACGAGATGGCGGGGGAACACAGTTAGGTCGCATCATGTGCCGATCTCGGAGCTCTATGACGGCAAGCGCCGGCCTTGTGGCTACAGCAGCCTGGTAGCGCTCGTCCACAAGGCGAAACGAGCGTGCGGTCGTGGCGATCACCTGCTTCCATGGTGCGGTGCCCACCAAGCCTTTCACGTTCCCGCTCCCGAGCCCGGGAAGGCCGTTTGTCGCGGAGGTCTCCCCTGGAAGAGCCTGAGTTCGACGTGGTGCTGTCCTCTGGCGGCGATCGCGGGATCGACGTTGTCCAAGTGGTTCGGGCAGTGACTGGGCTGAGCGCATGGCGAAGCAAGCAGCTGCTCGAAGCCGGCCCGACAACGGTGGTCGACCGGACATGCTTTGAGGCCGCGACGGAAGCGGTGAGGCGCCTCGACGCAGTCGGCGCTCGAGCTGAATTGCTCTGCGGATGGTGTGAGCGGGTGCTGTCTCTCGAGGACTGCCCGGTGGACGCGGGGCCGTGCTCGTCGCCCTTCTTGTCTCCGGACGGATGCCCCGCAAGCCGACCGAGAGCTTGATCCCCGCCCTTCCGAACACCGTCACTCCGGCACATGTCCACGTCGGGTGACGTGTTCTCGGGGCGCGGGAGGGTGGGCGGCGGTGGGGCGCAGCCGACCGTCAAGACGGCCTCGACGCAACCAGGTTCCGAGTGCACGCCCCGTCGACGTCGGAGGACGCGCCCGGTCGGTAAGGTGTGCGGCTCGATGAAGATCAATCACGGGCGGCCGGGGAGCCGTTGAGGGAGGAACGGGTTGTGGGCAATCTGCCCGGTGTATTCGCGATGCCTCGGATGCTGCGTCATTTCGGGGCCACCGGCGAGCACATGCCGCCGGACGGCGCGGTGGAGGTGGACGCTCCGGACTCCGCTCTGCGGGCCGCGCTGTTCGCGGCCCGGTCGGGGAGCTGGGAGCCGACGGCGGAACTGATGGCGCAGACGCGCACCGCCCGGGACTGGGACCGGCGCAGCCGGTGCACCGCCGGACTGGCCGAACTCGCTCTGCACCACACTGGATGGCTCGACGACTGGCGCCGGGAGCGGCCCGGCGACCCCGATCTCGCGCTGGTCGCGGCCGAACTGGAGATCAGTCGCGCCTGGGAGATCCGCACCGCCGCGCGTGCCCGCCATGTGTCTCAGGAGCAGTTCCAGGCGTTTCGCGCTGTCCTGCGCGACGCCGAACCGGTCCTGCGGACGGCCGCCGACCTCAACCCCGGCGACCCCGTACCCTGGCGGATCCTCATCGCCCACGCCATGGGGCTCGGCGCTCCCCGCCCCGTGTTCGACGAGTACCTGGCGCGGGGGCGCGAGGCCGACGCGCACCATCTGGGGCTCCACGCGCGCGCGGTGCAGTATCTGGCTCAGAAGTGGTACGGCTCCCACGCGGAGATGTTCGAGTTCGCAGAGGCGGCCGCCGCAGGGGCCCCCGAGAGTTCACCGCTGCGCGGACTGCCCCTGCACGCGGTCACCGAGTACGCGCTGGAGCACAAGGCGGGCAGAGGGCGGGGCCCGGTGGACTGGTCCCGCATCGAGGGTCATGTCGAGGCAGGTCTGAACCTGTCCGCCGGGTACGAACCGGGCGACCAGCGGGCGTCCGATTTCCGCAACCATCTCGCGCTCGGGCTGATCCGCTCCGGGCGCGAGGCGGAGGCCCTGGAGGTCTTCCGCCTCATCGGCACCGACGCTCGTACCTTTCCCTGGGCGTACATGGGTGACCCGAGAGAGATCTTCCTTCTGATGCGCCGCGCGGTCCGGGTGCATGTCGCCCGCCGGACGCCGTACTTCGGCGGCTCCGTACCGGCGCCGGCTTTCGGCGACGCGGCGGGTGCGGCGACCTCGACGACCTCAACGACCTCGGAGAATGGGGCTGCCCAGACCGCCGCCATGGCCTTCGCGCTCGCCGGAGCGACGCTGCGGGACGTCCGCGAGGCGATCCTGATCACCGGCACGACCATGCGTCTCGCTCCGGCGCGCGGCGGCGGCACGTTCGTCGAGATCGCGCCCTCGGCGGATCCGCCGGGCCGCCGCAGGGGCGTACGAGGGACCCTGCTCGGCGAGGGCGGGCTTCCCGGTCTGGCGGGCACGTTCAGCCGGGGTGAGAAGTGGCCTGTGCTGGTGGCGGTCAAGGAGGGGGCGGACTACACGCTCCACCTGTACCGCGACGGCCGCCTGGTGGCCGCACACGTCTGGTGGGCCGATCCGGCCGAGATGCCGACCCAGGAGGAGGCGGCGGAGCGGGCTGCCGCGCTGGCGGCGGCCTACGGGACGTCGGACGCTCGCCCCCTCACCGCGATTCTGCGGGGCACCGGTGATCCACGGCAGCACCTCGACGAGGCCTTCGCGGCGCTGGGACTGCCCTCGCCACCGGCCGGCTTCGGGCACCGCCCCGAGCCGCTGGCCGAGGTGCCGGGTGCGCAGCTGGTCGAGCGGAGGTCCTTCTTCCGCGCCATCAAGGAGACGCTCGCCTCCGAAGACGACGCAGCCTCCGGAGGTGAACTGCCCCCGCTGTCCTGACGTCGACAGGTCAGTTCAGTTCAGCTGGTCATCCAGGAGACGGCAGAAGCCCTGCTCGAGCGCAAAGACACCATCGGCCTGCGTCATGTCCTCCTGGCCTGCGGCCGCGCGACCACCGACGACGCGCTGGATCATCTCGGTGCTGCTCTGGACTGTGATCCCGAGTGGATGACGACCGAAGGCACGGACCTGCTGATCAAGCAGTTGAGCAAGCTCGCGACGGACCAAGACGCCGGCGTCCGCGACGAAGCCCGACAGATCCTGGCGAGGCTGCGGCCGCGCGTGGAATGCGCGCGACTCGAGCCTCGCCGAACCTTGATCCGCATCCTTGATGCTCGTCGATCAGGGCTCTTCCGCGACCCGCGGGCTGAGCCACTCGATGATGCGCCCGCGGATGGGAACCCGCGGGCTTCACCGGCTCCAGGTCTCGCTGCCTGCGGTCCCACGGTCCCAGAAGGCCGCTGATTGACGTGTCGTGAGCTCTACGGGATGGCCATTCCGGGGCCGTTGTCGCCGCTCAGGTTCTCGCCGAACAACGCCTTCGCCGCCGGTGCCCCGATGTCCGTCGGGTTCTGCGCGACCGACTTCGAGGCCGTCAGGCCGGAGGCGGCGCCGCGCAGCAGCCATACCGCGCCGCCGTTCACGACGTTCCCCAGGTTCTCGCCAGGCGCGCCCGCGACCAGGTCCGCCCTGCCGTCACGGGTCACGTCGAGCAGTCGTATCGAACCGCCGAACAGGTCGCCGGACTCCGCGACGCCCGGCACGCTCGCCGTGTCCTGGTGGAAGGCCTGCGCGCCGGTGCCGGTGAGTCCGGCCCTGCCGCCCTTGAGCAGCACCACGGCGCCTGCCTTCTTCTTCGAGCCGATCGCCTCTCCGGGGACACCGACTGCCAGGTCGGGGTATCCGTCGCCGTTCACGTCGCCCGCGCTCAGCCGCCCGCCGAACTGGTCGCTCTTCTCGCTCACCCCGGGCACGCCCGCCGTGTTCTGCGTGATCGTCCGCGTGCGGGTCTGGCTGGGGCCGGCCGGCGAGCCGTAGTAGATCTTGACGGTGCCGGGGTCCTCCACGTTCTCGGTGTCACCGTTGGGGAAGATCCGGGTGGCGAGGTCGGCGTAGCCGTCCTGGTCGAAGTCGGCGACGGCGGTGCTGGCGGCGGAGGTCAGCCGTTGCGGGACGGTGGACAGGCCGTCCTTCGTGCCGAGCCACAGCTTGCCGCCCTCGGCGTGGTTCTCGTAGACGTAGAAGGTCGCGAGGTCCTCGATGCCGTCGCCGTTGAAGTCGCCCGCGGCGGTGGAGTTGATGGTGTTGTCGGTGCTGTACACCTGCAGCCGCTGATCGCGGGCGGGAGAGCCGCCCCGGTCGATGGGGCCGTAGAGCACGTCGTGGTAGTCGTAGGAGTCTTCGCTGTTGCCCATGAACAGGTCCGTGTGCCCGTCGCTGTCGAAGTCGCCGGCGGTGATGTCTTCGCCGACCTGGGCGTTCGCCGGTGCGTCGAGGCGGACGGCGTCCTGGCCGGACATGCCGAGCTGCCGGCCCCACAGGACGATCACCGATCCGCCGATGTTGTCCTCCGGCCGGTATTCGCGGGTGACCAGGGCCAGGTCGGTCAGGCCGTCGCCGTCCAGGTCGCGGGAGATCATGTCATAGCCGAATTGCGCGTTGTCGCTGGGGACGCCGGGCACACCAGGAGTGTCCTGGGTGATGACCATGGTGCGCTCGGGGTCGAGGTCGTGCGCCGAGCCGTAGGTGATCGTGATGTAGCCGGCCCACGTATGCCCATTGACCGTCCCGCCGGGGGCTGCGACGGCGAGGTCCTGGTAGCCGTCGCCGTTGAAGTCCTCGCGCACGGTGGCGGCGCCGTCCTTCGCGGATGCGGTGCCCGCGACGATCGGTACGCTGAACGACCCGATCAGCGCGGCGGCTACGGCGGTCGACAGGGCGGGTCGGCGGATGCTCACGGTTCCTCCTTTGAGCGCGAGCGACGTCGAGACGCGTGCGCGCGGATGTGACTCACCTGCGAGACACGCGGCAACGGCTGATGGTTGTGCGGTGAACGGCACTTGAACGGATGGAAGTCGCCCAGGGACCGGCACCGCGCGCCGCACGACGAGCGTCGAGACCGGCGAAGAGGTGCGCGACCGGCTGCGTGCCCCGCCTCGAGCAGCGTGGCTCCGGCATCACCGACGTGCTCATCCGGCGTCTGAGCTCAGTCCCGGCCTCACAACGCGATCGGCCGATACGCCAGGGCCTGATCTACTACCTCTTCGGCCGAGAGTTCCCGCTCCGGCGGCCAGAAGATCAGGTCGCAGACATGACCGGACGGGCATGCCAGAGCTCTGTCGAGCCTCTCCAGCCAGGCGTCCGCCTCTTCGTCCGAGGCGTGGTCCGCTCGCATGACCCGCTGCACAAGCGCGACCGCCTCCGCGCGACTCATCTCCACAGCACTCATCAGATCCCTCCGCAGAGTCAGCCCAACCGCACGCGTGATCTCCCGGACAGGTCCCTGGTGTTGCGGGTCGGGAGGTTGTTGACGGGTTGACCTTCACATCGGTGTGATGGTTGTGCAATCGAGTCATGGAAAAGGACTCGATGAATCCCGGCTCGTTTCGGATCGGCCTGGCGTTGGAGGGCACGGGTTGGCACCCTGCCTCGTGGCTGTTGTCGTCGGTGACTGATGCCGAGGAGGTTTTCAAGGGCGGCTACTGGACGGACTGGGGGCGCGCGGCCGCGTCAGGTGGCGTCGACTTCGTCACGCTCGAGGACGGTCTGAGCCTGCAGACCGACCGGTTCGGTACGGCCGACCAGGCCCACGACCGGGTACGCGGCAGGCTCGATCCTCTGGTCACCGCAGCGGTCCTGCTGGCGACGACGGACATCAGCGAAGTGGTCGTCTCGCGCAACGTGACGCACACCGACCCGTTCCACATCGCCGTCCAGCTGGCATCCTTGGCGGCGATAGGGCCCGGCCGGGTGGTGTGGCGGCCGCAGGTTTCCGCCGACGCGCGCGACGCCACCGTGGTCGGTGGACCGGCGACGCCTCAACTGCTGCCCGAGGACGTGTACGTCCCGACTCGCATCGCACGCCGGCTGCGGGACCTCTTTCGTGATGCCGAGGACTACGTGCGAACAGTGCGCGAGCTGTGGAAGACGTTTCCCGCCGAGAGCCTGAGCTCCGGGGACACGTTCCTGCACCGGGACATGGTCGCCCCGTTGCGGCTCACCGGCAGGGAGAGGTACCCGGCGGCCGGCCCGCTGACCGTCCCGGTGCCGAGCACCCCGAAGGTCGCGGTGCTCGCGCACCATGCCCTGGAGCCGTATCGACTCGCTGCCGCCGTCGCGGACCGGGTCTTCGTGACTCCGTCCCAGGAGCATCCGATTCCCGCGCTCCTGACGGCGTTTCGAGAAATCGAGAGGCTGACGCCGGACGCCGCCGGGACCGAGGTGTACGCGGATGTGGCGGTTGTCCTGGGCGACACTGCCGAGCACGCGGAGGCGAGGCTGGCCCGGCTGAACGAAGCGGCCGGCTTCGTCTGGGCACCGGACACACAGGTGTTGGTCGGTACCGCGGACCACCTCGCCCGCGAACTCGGCCGCTGGCGTGAACAGTTCGGCCTGAGCGGGGTTCGGCTGCGCCCCGCCGTGCTCTCGGATGACGGCGCCAGGATCGTCCAGGAGCTTGTCCGGTGAGGAACTCGCCTCAGGCCCCGCGTAGTTGATCAGACGCTGTCCAGTTGACTCGACACAACCGGGGCGCGATGGTGCTCCACCTCGGCCAAATACTCGGTCATCGCGTTCCGGTTGCGGGTGAGCACCTCGATCCGGTCGGTGAGCTTGTCCCGCTCCGAAGTCAGCAACGCCAGCATCTCCGGGGTCGCGTCCGGGAAGTGAATGGACCTGGGCTTGTCCAGGCACGGCAGGATCTGCTTGATGACCCGGGTCGGCAACCCCGCCGCCAGCAGACCGCGTATCTGCTTCACGCGGTCCACGTACCGCTCGTCGTAGTCACGGTATCCGTTCGTCGTCCGATCCGGCACGATCAGACCCTGCTCCTCGTAGTACCGCAACAGACGCCGGGACACACCCGTCAGGCGGCACAGTTCACCGATCCGCACATGCTCGAGCGTAGCCGCGCGGTCCGAGCTTGACCATCACATCAATGTGAGGGTTTCACGATCAGTGCATGACGACCACAACAGCCTCTCCTACAAGACGTGATGCCCTGCCCTGGTCCGCGCTCCTTGCACTGGGCACCGCGGTCTTCATCACCAGCCTGACCGAGACCCTCCCGGCGGGCGTCCTCCCGCAGATGTCCTCCTCCATCGGCGTCAGCTCCGGTGCGGCGGGCCAGACCGTCACCGTGTACGCCACCGGTACGGCCCTCACCGCCATACCGTTGGCCGCTGCCACGGCGGGAGTTCGGCGCAAGCCACTGCTGCTGAGCGCCATGACCGCCTTCCTGGTCGCGAACACGCTCACCGCTGCCGCGCCCGGCTACACGGTCCTGCTTGTCTCACGGTTCCTCGCCGGCGTCGCCGCCGGACTCGCGTGGGCCATCCTTGCCGGATACGCGCGGCGTATCGCGCCCACCGGTCAGGAAGGACGTGCCATCGCGATCGCGATGACCGGGATTCCCCTGGCGCTGTCGCTGGGAGTTCCCACCGGGACGCTGATCGGGCAACAGATCGGGTGGCGAGCGTCCTTCGCGGCCGTCTCAGTGATCACCCTCGCCGTCCTCGCGTGGATCACGGTCAGCGTTCCCGCCGTCAACGAGACGACGGCGGCGGCTGAAGAGCCCAAGCCGACCGCCCTGCAGACACTCCGGGTCCCTGGGGTCACCGCCACCCTGGTCGTCGTCGTGACCTTCGTCCTCGGCCACACCATCCTCTACGCGTACATCGCGCCGTACCTGCGTCACGCCGGCCTCGCCACCGCAGTGGACGCGATCCTGCTGACCTTCGGCATCGCCTGCCTGGTCAGCATCTGGTACACCGGCCGTCACATCGACAGACACCCTCGTGGCCTCGCGCTGACCGCCGCAACGCTGTTCACCGTCGGCACGGCCGTCTTCGCCACCACCACGGCACAGGCCGCCGTCTGGGTCGCAGCCGTCGCGTGGGGCCTGGGATGGGGCGGTACACCCACGCTCCTCCAGACCGCGGCCGGTCATGCGGGGATGCGACGCGGCCCAGCCGTCGCCGACACCGCGCAAGCCATCCTTGTGACGTTGTGGAACGCGGCCATGGCACTCGGCGGCATCATCGGCGGCATACTCCTGCAGCGTGTCGACATCACCGCCGACGCCGTCGCCGCGGCAGGGCTCGGAATCCTCAGCCTGGCCGTGATCACGCTCGCGCGGAAGCACGCCTTCGCACCAACGGAGCAGGAAGCACCGTGACACACGCGAACGCAGCACTGTCGGTCGAGGGGCGACACCGGCAGGGTCTCGAGCTCGACGTGCTCCAGCCCGTGCGCCTCGGCGACCTGCGTGGCCGGACGGCCGGGTCTGCGGCACTCGCACGGGACCGGCGGAGGGCTGCGGCCTCCGCCGATCACCCGCACCGCCGACCGTCCTCGGGCGACGAGCTACGCCGTCACACCGGGGCCGGTCGGCCACCGTCGGATACGTCCATCGTGCCGGCGGCCCGGATGCGCCCTACCACCACCCGCAGTCTCACCAGCGCGGCCACAGTTCCGGCACCGACAGGAACGAGCGGCCAGAACACGGGGCGGATCCCGAAAGCCGCGCACCCGATGAGCGCGGAGATCGCCGCAACCCCGACGAGGAACCCGAGCAGCCAGGGCCCGGCGCGGTCCCGCCGCTCCAGCCGCACCCGGTCGCGGCGGCACATGACATACGCGAAGGCGGCCACGGCGAGGGCCAGCAGATACCCCATGATCAGTGGGTACAGCACGAACAGCGCGATGTCCCACGCGCCTGGGTGCCAGCCGGGCCACACGTCGCGCCCGTCGATCTCCACGATCCGCCCGTGCCACAACCCCGCCTCGACCCGCTGCCCCTCCTGGAGGCCGTGCGCCGAATCGTCCGGGACGCCGTCCACCGTCTTCAGCTCGTCACCGACGCGCAGTTCGATCGTGTACTCGGTGTGGACGAACCAGCGCCCGCTGCCGCCGTCCTGGCCTCCGCCCTCCCTCCCGGACTCCGTGTGGCCTGTCAGTCCGGTGACAGTGGCCCCGACCGTGCGCAGCGACCCGTTCGACCGCGCGAGTGCCACGGCCGTCTCCTCGTAGGTGCGTACGCCGAGCAACACGATGAGGGCAGCCATGAAGAGGCGGAACACCAGACGTACTGCGCGCGCCTTCACGGTGCCGGTCCGGCCGGGGTCCGGTCCGGCCTGCGACCTCACGTCCCCTGCGGGGTCCTGCGTCATCGGCTCCCCCTTCGCGTTCAGGTTCCGATCGGGACGGGCGACCGCTGTCCCACCAGATCACACGCCGTACAACTGACCTTGGTTGCGGCTCCCTTGACGGCTACGCCCGGTCGCGGACGTGGAGCGCCGGACCGGCCCCCCTTGGGCCCGGTGGCGCCATGGGCTCGGGGCGACGGCGGCTGAAGCCGGAACAGTCGACTGCCCGACCGGACATGTGTCGCAAGCGATCTTCACCCCCTACTCTTCGGTTGATCGAAACACTGACGGACGCAGGTCCGAGGCGGGGGAAGGCACATGACGTATCGGCGCGCGGTGATACCGGCTGTGATCGGAGGCCTGGTGATCACGATGCTGCTGTGGTGGGCGGGTGCGAGCACACAGGCACTGCAACTGCGCGGCACCACAAGCGTGTTCGACGCTCAGTCCGCGAGCGAACTCACGCGATGGCTGGCACCGTGGTCGTACAGCCCCCCGGCGGACCTGCTGTCCGACGGGCCTGGCGCCGCCGGCGGAGACACCGTGGTGAGCGGAAGCACTCAGTACGCCGGGCTGTACGGCACCGCGATGCAGATCAGGTTCGTGGCGGTCTTCGTGTTCTTCGTGGCGGGCTCGCTGCTCCTGATCCGCAGGATTCCGCCGACGCAGGGCCGTACGCCGGCCACGCTGCTCGCGCTCTGGGCCTGGGGGCCGGTGGCCGGGACGCTGGCCGTGACCGTCTCCGCTCCGTGGCTGCTCGCGTCCCGAGGGCACGGCAGCTACCGGGTCCTGCCGCAGCTGGCGAGCGTGATCGCGTCGAGCGGGCCGGTCGTGGTGATCACGGCCCTCTTGACCGCCCTGCTCACGGTGCTCGTGGCGCGTGTCACCGCCAAGGGTGAGGACCCGCTGCCCCGGCAGAGTGTGCCTCCGCGCGCGGCCCGCCTGGCCGCGAGCGCCGGGACCGCTGTGGTCGCGCTGTCGCTGGTGATCCTTTCGTACGATTCGGTGGCGGCACGGATCCAGACCTCGTTCGTCGGTGGAGGGCTGCTGTCCGAACCCGGTGACCTCCTGCGTCAGTGGCTGCTGCTCGGCAGCTGGACGAGCCCGGCGACCACGCCGCTCGGCGACTGGCTGCTCTACCGGGCCGCCGACGTGCTCGCGCTGGCCGTCGTGTGGTGGGCGCTGCGGCTCCTGCCCGGCCTGCTCACCCGGGCCACGGTTCCGGCGATGGCGATCGGCGCGGTCTGCGCAACCGTGCTGGGGCTGTTGGCGAGTCAGGTGCTGCACATGGCGATCGACGACACGGTCGCCGTGTGGGGCCCTGTCCACCTCTTCTCGAACCTGGGCGTCGGTGTCCCGGCCGCGCTCACCTTCGGCACCGTTGCGGGGATGGCGGCCCTCGTGACACTGCGCCTGGCCGGGGGCCGTGACACTGCGGAGGCCGCGGAGGCCCCGGTGACGGAACGAGCTGAACGGTAGACCGCGTGGCGATCCCAGCGGCTACCACCTGGTGGCGACATGAGGTCGGGTGCTGCGGCATCAGGTCGGGTCTCACGGGGTGACGATCCAGCTCGCGACGGCTGTCCCAGCCCCCACGGAAGCGGTGCCTCTCAAAAAAAGACCCTGTCCCGCACTGCACGGGACAGGGTCTTCACAGAGCGCCGGGCAGGCCTTGCACCTGCATTTCCCCGCAGGAAGCGGGGCGTCTTTCCTTGGACCACCAACGCATCGCGAACCGGCGCGTCTTCCGCCGATCTGCTCAAGATCAATGCTAACGCATGACCCTGCATGCACACCACGCCGGACGAGGGACGCAAACGCGCAGACCTCACCCCGACACCGCACCCGCGGTTGCGTACGGTCTCCCGCGTGCCGAAGGGATACACATACCCGCGGCTGCCACCGATGACTTTCGTCGCTCCCGGCGGTCGGTATGTCCTGAGGGTGAAACGGATGGAAGTGAGGATGAGCATGTTCGTCCTGGTTCCCGGGGCCGGGGGTTCGGCCTGGTACTGGCATCGTGTGGCGTCCGCGTTGCGGAGCCGAGGGCATGAGGTCATCGCCCTCGATCTGCCCGGCGCCGACGAGTCCTCGGGGCTGCCCGAGTACGCCGACGCGGTCGTCGCGGCCGTCGGTGATCGCCGCGGCGTCGTAGTGGTGGCCCAGTCGATGGGCGGGTTCACCGCGCCGATGGCCTGCGCCCGCACCTCCGTAGAACTGCTGGTGCTCGTCAACGCGATGATTCCGCTGCCGGGCGAGACGCCAGGGCAGTGGTGGGGCAACACCGGATCAGAGCAGGCCCGTATCACGGCGGCCGAAGCAGGTGGATACACCGCGGAAATCGACCTGGACACGTACTTCCTGCACGACGTGCCGGCCGAAGTCGCCGCCGCCGGAGCGGATCACCAGGGGCCCGAGGCCGACATCGCCTTCAACCAGCCCTGCGACATCCGCACGTGGCCCGACGTGACCACACACGTGTTTGCCGCGGCCGACGACCGGTTCTTCCCCCTGGAGTTCCAGCGCCGAGTCGCCCGCGATCGTCTAGGGGTCGAGGCCGAGACGATTCCCGGTGGGCACCTGGCCGCGCTGTCGCACCCGGTTCCCCTCGTCGACCGACTCATCGCGTATCTGCCGTCAACTTGACCCGGCCAAAGGACCGGGCTTGGAGGTAGCGCCCAACTGGCTGCTGGGTGGGCTCCTCCGTCCTGACACCCCTACGGGGTGTCAGGGACGCGTGACTCACGCCCCGCAGTCCACACAGCCTCGCCCTTGTGGGCGATGTTGTGGGAAGCGTTCCGGTCTGCGTGGGCAACGACCCCGCAGTTCCGGCAGGAGAAGAGGGCCTGGCTTGCCCGGTTCTTCTTGTCGGTGTGGCCGCACGCGCAGCACTGCTGCGACGTGTTGGCGGGATCGACGAAGACCACGGGGACGCCAGTCCGGTGGGCCTTGTAGACGATGAAGTCTGCGAGCTGGGCGAAGGCCCAGGAATGGAGCGCGACCCGTTGGGGCTTGCGGAGCCGTACCCTCTGCCGGATTCCCCTGAGTTCTTCCAGGGAGATCCCGGCCGAGGTGCGTTCAGCCTCGGTCACGATCGTCTTGGCGATGATGTGGTTCTGGTTCTTCGCATGCCGCTGCTCGCGCCGGTTGCGCTTCTTCAACAGCCGCTTGGCGGACTTGGTGCCCTTGGCCTGCAGCTTCTTGCGCAGGTCGAGTTGCCGCTTGCGGTACCGGTTCAGGCCACGCCCGGCGGCCTGGTAGCCGGCGGAGGTGGTAGCGATGTTGACGATGCCGAAGTCCACGCCGATGAAGTGGTCGGGCTCGTACTGCTCGGCCTCAGGCACATCGCAGGTCGCGATCAGGTAGAACACGCCGTCACGCTCGATCAGATCAGACTCGCCCTGCCGGTGCTCCCTGAGCAACTTGAGTGCGTCAGTTGAGCAGGCGAAGCGGACGTTCTTGATACGCCCGGCGGTCGTCCAGATCGAAACGGTCCGCACGTCGTACTGCCAGCTCAAACACCGGTCGTCATACGGCTGCGCGGCCTCACGCCGGAAGGTGATCGGCTTGGACTCGGCCTTGGTTCGGCGCGTCGATCCCGGCTTCCCCAGGCTCCCGGCCTTGATGTTGGCTCTGAGCGTTGTGTAGGCGTCGCGGGTCTTCTTGATGACGTGCTGGGCGGCCTGCGCCCCCAGCCCCCGCGACCGCAGTTCACCATAGGTGTGCTTGCGCAGCTCGTACTCACGCGGGACACCGTGCTCGAACGCCACCGCCGACACCCAGCAGGCTGCCTCGCTGACCGTGCGCAGCGTCAACGACAGCGCGGCGGCCTGCTCCGCCTCCGGCATCAGCTTCACCTGCGTCACGAGTTTCATGACCACGACCGTATCGCTGATCGATGTCCCCACGCTGGGAGCCAAACTCCCATATCCGCCAGGGTCGCACCGTCGCCTACACCCTCCATGCCCACGTGGTCTTCACACCGCATTGAGAACCAGAAGCGACCCGACTCAGGTCCACGGTGCAGGCCCGGGCGCCCGCGCGGGCAGAGCAGTCCAGAGAAGCGCTTCGTCCCGGGCGTGACTGCCCGGGGTTCCGCGCTAGATCACGCTGAAACACCGGCGAAGCGGCGCTGTCGTGGTTCTGCCCCTCCCCGGGCAGAGCTCATGCCGCAGCAGGTTCGCCTCGTCTTGGGCGTCTCACGCCACGCCCGCGGCACGTCCGGTCAAAGCCGCGCGCCGGATCGTATCCCCTGGGGCGGAATCTCGTTGAAGAGGTCATCGCGCAAACGCCCCCGACGGTTGCGCGGCACGTGAGGGCCCGAATCCCTGCCCGGTCTCGGGCCCTCACACCCGTCCGTCGAGAACCGGGCCGACGGCGACGGAGGGGCCGGCGAACGTACTTGCGGCCTGCCGGGCATACCCGGTCGGCAGGCCGGCGCCCGGCCTAGGCGGAGGTGGTGGGGCGGGTCCGCCACAGGTCGCGGAGCAACGCGATCTCGGCCATGTGGTGGATGAATTCGAGGTTGGCCCCCGCCAGTACGGCGATGAAGGGGTCGTCGGGGTCGGAGCCGTACGGGTACTGCGAGAAGCCGACCGTGTCGAGCTGCTCGTCGGTGACGGCGCCGACGCTGTCGCGCCAGCGGTCGATCAGCGCCCAGAACCGCTCGAGCGCCAAGGGGGCCGAGGGAGTGAAGTCGGTCAGCAGCTTCGGTTCGTGCCGTCGTTCGCCGAAGGTCCATTCCCAGCCGCCGGCGAAGTGGAAGTGCAGGTGCCCAAGCCGCCACGCGATGGTCGTGACCGGCGTATCGTCCGGCTCCGGCGCGCCGGTGTGGGCGAGGATCTGCTCCACCCGCTCGACACTCACGCTCCAGTCGTCGGCAATCTTGGCCACGCTCATACCGCCGGCGGCCTGCCGGGCCACCTCGGCGTACTCGCCGGCCGGGATGTCCGCTGCGCCCAGGTCGAGCACCCACTCGCCCGGCCCGAACGCCCTGGGCGTCGTCGCCTGGTCCCGGCGTCTGATCGACCAGCTTCCGGGCACCGGTTCCCACAGGTACTCCTCGTCGCTGAGCCCCGTGAGCCGCACCTGGGCCATCTCCCTGGCATGGTCGAACTGGTCGAGCAGCAAACCCAGCCGGTCGGTCCTCGCGCCCTTGATCTCCATGCCCGATTCCCCTCGCGTTCGCGTCTCGCAACTCACTGCGCTCAGGCGGAAGTTAGCGGCTCGGCATACGGGACGCGACCGATTTCCTCGCCCGCCGACCAATGCGGCACCACCCTCAACGCCGCACCCTGGGAGGGTTCAGGTTCTGCGGAGGACGCGGCCCGCACCGGCCGCGACGGTGGTCGCCGGCAGCCGGCCGGTACCGACGAAGACGATCGCCACCCACTGCATCGCCCCGCTCGGGCTGTACGCCCGCTCCTGGCCGAGGTCGACGAGGGAGAGCAGCGGATCGAGGGCGTAGATGACCGGCTGGTAGTGATAGGGACCGTCTCCCACGGGTGTGGGCGGCCACGTCCCGAAGAGCGTGGAGCCGATGATCAGAAGGCACGCCAGGAGCCATCCGGCTCGCATCGGCCGATACCCGTAGCCGACGGTCGCATCCTGGAGGAAGCCCCACAGGACATGCCGGCAGCGCCAGAGTGGACCGCATGCTGCGCTGCTTGGCCACCAGGACGGTGCGTGCGTCGGCGTCCCGGCCGTGCCGCTGGTAGACGGAGGCCAGTTGCTCGTACGGCTGGGGCGTGAAGCCGTCCGGATCCCGCCCGAGCCAGGGAAGGCGCTCGGCGGCGGGGAGGGCGGGGCGAAGGGTGTCGTAGACGGTCCCCTCGAGGATCAGGGAGGCGGGCCAGGCCGTGGGCTCGTCCTGCAGCAGTCCGACCCTGGTGCGGCTGAGATCGACGGTACCCAGGGATGCGTCACGGAGGTGAAGGGTGAGGACGGATGCCGTCGTACCGCGACAGATGAGGGCCTTCTCATCGGCGGCGGCGTCCAGGAGCGCATCCTCGAAGCACAACCTGCTGCGAATAGTGGCGCTGCTCAGGCGGATCCGGCCGTGAGCGGTGAAGCCGTCGCACAGGTTCGCCACGCCGCCGACGTCGACGCCGTTGGCCTTCAGGACGACCCAGTCGCTTGTGGAGGCGGTCAGTTCGGCGGCTTCGCACAGGACCGACCCGCCGACGCGGGCGTCGCACAGGTCGATGGTTCCCTGTGCCGTGAGTCCGTCCCGGCAGTCGAGTCTCCCGGTGCGGGGCGGACCGTCGTGTCCTGGAACAGCCGATGTGTGCCGACGCTGAGGGAGCGTAGGTCCAGGGTGCCGTTCACGGTGCAGCGGGTCACCTTGAACTCCTGTGTGACGCGGGCACTGTGGGCGTTCAGACCGGGGAGCCGGCACTCGTCGAGTTCGACCGCCTCGAACTGCCCGCCCTCCGGGCGCGGAGCGTCGTCGAGGCGGCACCGACGCAGCCGTACGGCGTCCTGCACGGCGGCCTCGGACAGGTCCAGCTGGCTGTCCCCGTGTGCGGGCGTCGCTCAGCCGGAGTCGGGCCAGGGGGCCGGGGTAGGGGGACGGCGCGGACAGCAGGAGCCTGCGCACGGCGGCCCCCCGCACCTCCGTCACGTCGTCGCACCGGTCGCCGCGGCGATACGCCTCCCACATGCGGCGCTCTCGCTCACCCCAGTCCGCTGGTGGGTCGTCGTCCTCCGCCATCCGGGTCCCCCTCCGCCACAGCCCAGCCGCGCGAGCACCTCTTCCTTGCCTGTGGGAGGGATTGATCATCCGCGATCTCCGCGTGCCGGTGCCTGCTCGCCGCACCCGGGGATCGGCACGTCCGACGGACGCCGACCGAGCCAAGTCGGCCTGCGATCGACGTACTTGGCCAGTTGGGACCCGCGTGGATGACTCTCGCGCAGCGGCCGTCACTCACGGCGCGCCGCCGCTCGACAACGACGATGACGCAGAGGCCTTTACAGCGGACGAGTGCCGATCAGGTCAGTTTGCGGCACAGCAGGGCGGCCGGGCCCTGGTTGGCGCCGAGGCGTGTGGTGAAGGCGATCCCGGCGGCGTACTCGTCGTCGGCGCACTGGCCCTTGTAGTCGCCGTTCGCGAAGTCGCCGCCGGCGGCGCCGGAGGGCCGGTTGTCGGACCGGTCGAACCACACGGTTCGACCGGCGCCCGCCAGTGAGTGGCCTGCGGGCACGCAGAGCGCGGCCGATGTCCGGCCGCCGCGACGGCTGTAGCCGATGAGGAAGTTCCCCGCGGGACACTGCAACTTGGTGTACCCCGAGGCCCAGTCGCCGCCCGCGGGAACGTGGCGTTCGTCGGGGACGACCGTCTGCGTGTTGCCCGCGGCGCGAAGGTCGCCGGTGGAGACGTCGGTGCACAGCCCGCGAACGCCACTGTGGCCGAGACCGATCAGTCGCTGACCGTCGGGGCAAGCGGCCTTGGACGCACCCGAGTTCCAGTCACCATTCGCTCGCACCCGGAGCGACTGGACGTAGTCGCCGTGATCGGTGGCGAGCATGCGCCAGCTGGGAACCGCGGCGACGGACCCGGTGCGTGTCGGCGCGGTCATGAGCCGGTTCCACGCGGTCGCGCGCCAGTCGGCCTGGTCGAGGATGCCGTACCGGTTGCCCGAGGTGTCGTAGCGCAGCAGGGACCAGTCGTCGTGGCCCTCCCACCCGACGAGCGGCCAGTAGGCGAAGTCGGCGTCGTGGTCGGCGAAGTAGTCGGTGATGTTGCCGAACCAGGTACGGGCGGCCGCGCCGGTCTCGCCCGCTCCGATGCCGAACTCGCTGATCCACACCGGTGCGGTGAAGTGCTGGTTTCCCTCGGAGGAGACGAAGAAGGCCTGGTCGTTGAGGACTTGGTGGAGCTGGTCGCGGGTGAGGTCCTGGTAGCGGGCGTCATGGGTCTCGCCGATCCCGGTGGCGCCGCTGTGATTGGGGCCGGTGTACCCGTAGAAGTGGGCCGAGTACACCAGCTTGTGCGTGGCGACGAGGGTGTGCGAGAGCGTGCGCGCGGGGGTGAGGGTGGGGCGGCCGTGCGGGAGTCCGTCGACCGGAAGGCCGGTCCAGTTGATGCCCTCGATGACGATGAGGAGGTCGGGGTTGGCCTCGGCGAGGATGCGGTCGGCGGCGAGCTGGGCGGCCGCGTACCAGTCGTGGGCGTCGCCCAGGCCCCAGTTGGGGTCGTCCAGTACGTCACGGCGTACCTCGTTGTAGAGGTCGGCGCCCGCCACGCGTGGGTCACTGGCGTAGCGGCGGGCCATGAAGACCCAGTCGTCCGCCCACTGCTGGGTCGACTGTCCGCTGTTCCACCGTTCGTTGCCGTCGACGCCGCAGCACCAACGCGAGGTATTGGTGTGATTGTTGAGGATGACCGCGAACCCGTCCTGGGTGAGGGCGGCGACCACGGCGTCGTAGACCTGCAGTGGTGTTCTGCCGCGCAGTCCCGGGTTGGCGGTGAGGGCGACGTCCGGAACGGGCGTCGTCGTGTGGATCATCTCGTTGGAGAAGGGCAGTCGGATGCTGTTGATGCCGAGCCGGTGGAAGTCGCCGAGCAGTTGGGGCAGGGGGACCCGGTCCAGGCCGAGGGGGATGCCGTAGGAGTTCTGTCCGGCGTGGTGGTTGGCCGGGTCGGCGGTGCTGCCGCTGCCGTTCCAGGAGCCCTGCGCGCCGTCCCAGTTGGCCGACTTCAGCCGGAACCGGTTGCCGTCGGCGTCGACGACGTACCGTCCGCGGGTGGACAACGGCGGTTGCCACGCCTCCGTCGCCTGTGCGCCGGCGGACGTCGTCCACGCGGTGCCCGCAGGGTCCGCGGTGGCGGCAGGGTCCGCGGTGGCGGCGACCGCCCCTGGGGCCGCGGCCAGCAGCAGGAGGGCCGCGGTCGCCAGTGTCAGGTACTTGCCAAATCTGAGGGTGGGCATCGGACCTCTGTGAGTGAGTGTTGGTGCGCGGACGTGGGAGTCTTTGCCGACCGGCGCCCAAGTGTGCGGGGTCTGTCGCCGAGTTCGTGACGGACGGGCGGATTCGGCTCTCGGGCGGGCCTCTTGGGCGAACGTGCGCGTGCGGCTCTGGTGCGGCTCGTGCGGGCGGCGGCCACCGGTTCAGGGGAACCCGGGTGTCGCCTCGGTTGGGTCGGTCGGGTCGCGACGGCATGATCTTGGACGGGCGCTCATGGCCGCAACGTCGGCTACGCCACGGCGACTTCATCCTTCCCACCGACCACAGGAAGGTACCGGAGTCCGGCGGCGCGGCCGAGCTTCGGGCGATGGTTCCGGTCAGTCCCCACGCCCAGCGGCGCCTTGGGGGGCGCGCCCGCCGGGCGCGTCGGCCGCGCCGCTCGCCGGCAGGCTCAGCGCTTGAGCTGGGCCTCGATGCCGTCGAGCAGAAAGGTCAGGCTGATCTCGAACTGCTCGTCCATGTCGGGCCCGGATGGCGCCCCCATCCAGCGCGCGAGCAGCTCGTACCCCCCTTGCTCCGCCAGCCCTTGGGCCGCGGTGACGGCCTCGGTGAGCCGCTGCGGGGTGTCGAAGCCGAGCCGACGCCGCATCGCATGCTCCTCGGCCACCTGTTGTGCGCTGCCCAGGACATGGCGGTCGAGCAGCGCCGCGTAGGCGACGGCCCGGCCGAGGTCGGCTCCTTGCCCCACGAGGACACGGAGCTGGAATTCCGTGCGGCGCAACATGTGCGGGCCGAGCGGGGGGCGGGCCGGGGCGAGCTGGGCGTACCAGAGGTGCCGTTTCGCCATCTCCCATGTGTCCATGGCCACCGCTCGCAGGGCCGGCCACCCCTCGTCCCCCGGCTCCGGGGGCAACGGAACCTCCGCGGTCGCGGCGTCGAGCATCAGGTCGACGAGTCCGTCCTTGTTCAGCACATGGCGGTAGAGGGCCATAGGTGTGTACGGGCCCAGCCGCCGGGCCACCGCGGTCATCGTGAGCGCTTCCGCGCCGCCCTCGTCGGCGACGGCCATCGCCACGCGGACGATGTCCTCGCGCTCCAGCGGGCTCTGCCGGCGCCGGGGTGCGGGATGGGCCCAGATCAGGGGTACGCCGGCCTCCCCGATCGGCTTGCGCGCTTCGTCCACGTCGAGAGTTTATCTCATCAGCTACAGTTTATGGCATATACGTAAGAAGGGAGGAGAGCGCGATGGAGCAGGACGCGGTGCCTGCCGGGATCCGGCTCGGTGTCGGCCGGGGCATCAGTTATGGCCTGTTCGGTGCGCCGGACGCGTTCGTGCCACAGGTCCGGGCGCTCGGCGGCACGCTCGTACGCGTCTATGTGTACTGGGGGCAGGTGGAGCCGCAGCCCGGCCGCTACGACTGGACGGCGGTGGACGCGATCCTGGAACAGCTGGACCCGGCCGCCGAGACCTGGTTCACGGTCTGCTCCAGCTCGCCGTGGGCCACCCGGACCCCGTCTGGTTTCCTGCCGTCGTCCCCGGCGAACGACGAAGGGCGGTACGCCCTCTTCATCGACCGTCTGGTGTCCCGCTGCCGGGGCCGTGTCGCGTACTGGCAGTGCGGCAACGAACCGAGCAACACCGGTCTGCTCTGGGACGGCACCGCGCCGGAGTACGTCGCGCAGCTCGCCGCCTTCGCACGGGCTGTGCGGGAGGCCGACCCCGCCGCCCGCGTCGTCCTGGGCGGCTGCGGCTACGACGTGCTGTCCAGCCCTCCGGGCAGTCCCGCCCGCGTGTTCTTCGACCAGGTGGTGGAGCAGGCCCGCGACGACTACGACCTGTTCTGCGTGAACCTGTACGGCGATCCGCACGACATCCCAGTGTACGTCGACGACGCCCGCACGATGATGCGCGGGCACGGCTATGAACGTCCGGTGGTGGCGGGTGAGTACAACGGCCCGACACTGTTCGAGTTCCCCGAGGCGCAGGCGGCGTTCCAGCGGGAGATGACGGCCGCCTTCACCGCCCCTGCCACGGGTCCGGAGGCGGAACCGCCGGACCGCCGTACCATGCGCGCGTTGTACGACCGGGCGGCCGAACTCCCGGACACCCTGCGGATGTTCCTGGAGGACTGCCCGCCGGAGCTGACCGCGCGGCGGGACCGGATCAACTGCCGGCAGATCGTGACCCGCAACATCCTCGCCCTGGCCGCCGGTGTCAGCCGCACGGTGTGCTGGAACCTCGCCCCGGAGATCCCCGGCTACCGCGACCGGCTCAACATGATGGGTTTCCTCTTCGGCAAACTGGCGCTGCTCGACTACGACGGGACCGAGCTGACCGTACGCCGCCCGTCGGCCGACACGTTCGCACTCCTGGCCGCGCACCTGGAGGACGTCGATCACGTGCGCCGCGTCGCCGCGGAGCACAGTCCCGATCTCTTCCTCTTCGAGGTGGAGCGGCACGGGCAGGGTCCGCTGGAGGTCATGTGGACCGACGGTGACGTGTTCACCGGAGAGGAGCGGCCCGCCTCGTGGATCGAGCGCCCCTGGCCGCACGCGGACGCGCACGCCGTCGACGCCTTCGGCACACCCGTGCCGGTGGAGCGGGACGGCGTGCTGGTCCGCCTGCGGGTCTCGGTGACGCCGGTCTTCCTCTCCGGCGGTCCGGCACCCGTGCCGGAATCCGGGAGATCACTGCGGTGATCGGCATGTTGCCGTCGAGTGTTGTGGGCCGGGGAGATGACATGCTCCAGCGCGCCGCCCTGCTCCCGGCCCGACCGGACCGAGCGGCCCTCGCAGCCTCCCCGTTCAGCGTGGGGCGGGCCCGCCTGCGGCGGTGGGGGCGCCGGTCCGTGTGAGGGGGGTCGAGAAGGGCGGGGTGTCCTGGTCGCACTTCGTTCCGGGCCGTGGGAGGGTGCCGTCGATGAAGTAGCGGCTCTCGTGAGCGTTGATGCAGCTGCTGGGGTTGAGCAGTGCGGTGTGCCCGTAGCCGGTGTTGGTCAGCAGGCGGGCGTCGGCCAGTTCCTTGGTCATGGCCTGCGCGTCGCGGTAGGGGGTGGAAGGGTCGTAGGCGGTGCCGACGACGAGGACCGGGTTCGCGGTCCTCTTGTTCCACGGGCCGGTGTAGCGGTGCGCTGCGACTGCCGGCCAGGTGGCACAAGGCTCCGCCGCCCACGTCCAGAAGCGTCCGGCGTCACCCGCACGGGCGGCACTCGCCTCCTCTAGCGGGTGGTAGACCCGCGGATCACGCGGATTGGGGCTGTCTCCGCAGAGCACGGCGCCGGCCTGTTCCTCACCCAGATACGGAACGGGGTACGGGAGGGAGGGGGCGGCCGGGGCGGCGGGAGGCTGAGGCACGCGTCCCTGCCACAAATCCTGCAGCCGCGCGGCCAGTTGCGTCCAGCCGGGGTGGACGATGTAGAGGCTGCTGACCGTGTCCCCCACCGTCCTGGCGTACGTCCACGTGCTCACCGGATGCTTCCGGAGGCGGTTCATCAGTCGGTCGAACTTGCTCCGGGTGGCTTGCGGGCTGCCTGCGGAGAAGGCGCAGTGCGCTGCGTCGGATCCGCAGAGTTTCAGGAACTGGTCCAGAGTGGCTGCGGCGCTGCGGTCCGAGCCCATGCGCAGGAATGTCGGCAGCCGGGCGTCGTCGGAGGCGTGGTTCGTCCATGCCGTCGGGGCGATGTTGCTGTCGAGGGTCATGGCGCGGACCCGGGAGGGGAAGAGGTTGGCGTAGGTGGCGCCGAGGATCGTGCCGTAGGAGATTCCGAGGTAGTTGAGCTTCGGGTCACCCACCGCCCTGCGGAGCTGGTCGAGGTCACGGGCGGTGTCCTCGGTCGACACGTGTCGCAGCAGCTCGGGGTCACGCTCGTCGCAGAGCCGGCCGAGTTCCTCGTACGCGGAGACCCACGCCTTCCGTTCCTGTCGGCCCACCGGAAAGCCGGCCGGCTTGCTCGCGTTCCAGGTCTCGGCCTCCTCGGGGCTCGCGAAGCAGTTCACCGCGGTGCTGTTGCCGACCCCGCGAGGGTCCCAGCTGACGATGTCGAACCGCTCGCGCACCTCCTTCGGGAAGAAGTCGTAGCCCGTCGGCATCTGGAGCGTCCCCGGCCCACCGGGTCCGCCGGGGTTGAAGAAGAGGGTGCCGATACGCCGGCCGGGGCCGGTCGCCTTCCGCTTGATGACCGCCAGTTCGATGGTGCGCCCGCGTGGCCTGCTGTAGTCGAGCGGAACACGCGCGGTCGCACAGTCGTACGGGCTGTCCTGGACGCAGACTCGCCAGTCGAGCTTCAGGGGCGGCACGGAAGGTGTCGCGCCCCCCTCGGCGGCGACATGGTGCTGCCCCGCCAGTGCCGTCGAGAACGCCACCATCGCGGCGACAGCCGCGCCGCTCCCGCGACGGCTCCCCCTGAATACCGATCCGCGCATGCCTCGTCCTTTCACGGCCGAGCGCCCGACACCGTCCGCGCGGGTGCCGGCACGCCTCCGTGACCACCACACCGAGGTCCGGCGAGGGGCGCGAGGTGACCGCAGCCGAATGGACCAGCCAGTGCTCATGTCACCGCATCGCGCACCCGAGTCGGGTGACGCAGTACCCCGCTCGCGGACTCCTCACGCCGACCAGAGACGCGGCGGTCATCCGGACGGCGGTGGGTGACACGCCGGCCGGATGACCTCCCCGTGGTCACACCGTCGAGTTCTTCCTCAGGGCGTCCAGGCTCTTGCGGACCGGAGGGTAGGAGAGCCCGAAGACGGCCCATGCGCCCTTGCCGGGACGGTACTTGAGCGCTGCCAGCAGCAGGTGCTCGGTGCCGAGCCGGCTGTCGCCGATCTCCCCCATCTCGGCGGCCGCGCCCTCCAGCAGGGCCGCGTGCTCCTGGCTCGGCCGGATGTCGTCCGCGGACGTCCGCGAGACCGGCGGAATCATCTGACGGCTGCGATTGGCGGAGAATTCATGGAAGGCCGCCAGATCCACGCCGTTGGCGACCAGCAGGGCCGAGAAAGTGGAATCATCCTGTGCACTCAGCACGGTGAGAAGATGAATGGTGAATAATTCGGGACTGCGCTGGGCGGCGGCGAGTTCACTCGCGGTCCGCACGGCCGTCGCCATGCGATCGGTGTACTGCACCTGCATGAGGAATTCCCTTCACTTCGTGTTTATTTCCGGCGGCCGGACGGGCGCGCACCGCACCCCTTGCCCACGCCGCTGAGCAGGTCAAATGCGGTGCCTCAGAAAGAATGTGACGCACCGTCGACCTTCGATGTCGTGTCGCAATCATAGACCGCTTTCCCGACCCTACTACCTACTCAACTCTTTTTCGACGGCCGGCTGACCAAATACCTACTTGACGGTGCATCGGGCTGGAATGGCAGTCTTTACGGCATGACCACTCAAGAGGACACCATCGCCATCACTGTACTCATCAGCCGGTTTTTCCGTGCTCTCAATGAGCGGCGCTTCGAAGGGGATTGGAGCAAGGAATACTTCACCGATGACGTGAGGGCGGAGAGCCCGCACGGAACCGCGGTGGGCGCGGAGGCCGTGCGCCAGTCGCAGCAGGCCGTGGAGGACTGGGCCGTCATCCAGTACATGAACACGGACATCCTCGTGGAGGGCGACGGCGACACTGCCACGGCGTCGTGGAACTCCCTGATGACCCATATCCACCACGAATCCACGCTCAAGAAACTCGGTGAGGGTCTCGACCCCCTGTTCACCGTCGGCGGCGTCTGGGACGTGGACCTGCGTCGCACGGCCGACGGCTGGCGCTTCTCCCGGACCTCTGTCCGTCCGATATGGATGTCCGGAACGGCGCCCCAGCTCCCCGCGGCAGCCGAGTGATCCAGCGGATCCCGACGTCTCTCGCGGGACGTCGGGATCCGCTCCCCCGATCGATCGGAGCCGCCCGGGCGAAGGCGCGGGCCGGAGCGCACGGGACCGTCCCTGGCCGTCGTCGCCGGGCTCGGTTCGGGTTCCATCTCGCAGGCTCCCTCCGGGGATGCCCGTTCCGCTGAGGGCGGGCTCTCTTTCAGCACCCCGTGCCCGAGGCGTATTCCACGGCCGTGCCGAGCGCACCTCGTGACCATCAGGGGGCCCGCTTCCTCTCCGCGGGCCCTGTCTGCCGGGAGGCGCGGAGCGCGAGGAAGGCCAGGGCCGCCAGACCGGTGGCCAAGGAGATCAGGCCGCCGGCGACGAGGGCAGCGCGAGCACCGTGGCGGGCGGCGATCCAGCCGGTCAGGAGTGCGCCGAACGGCGTCGATCCTTGGAGCAGGAGGGTGTACAGCGCCAGGATCCGGCCACGGAAGCCGGGGGCCGAGCCGAGTTGGACGCGGTGGTTGACGGCCTGGGTGAAGTAGAGGGCGGTGAAACCCGTGACGGCCAGCAGAACCAGGGCGGTGCCCTGCCCCGGAGCGAGCCCGGTCAACGCCTCCGCCGCACCGAAGGCCACGGCCCCTCCGGCCACCAGCAGCGCCGACGGGCGCCCCTTGCGTCCCGTACCGACCAGGGCGCCGATCAGCGATCCCGCGGCGACGGCGGAGGTGAACAGCCCGAAGGACCCGGCGTCGGCGTGGAAGACCGTCTTGGCGAGCAGCGGCAGGGTGAGCTGGAAGTTCAGGCCGAAGAGGGCGACGAGGGCGACCGTGAGAAGAGGCAGCAGCAGGTCGGGGCGCGCCGCGACGTACCGCAGCGCGTCGACGGAGCGTCCGTCACGCGCGGTGCTCCTCCCCCGCAGCAGTTCCGCGGGACGCATCATCAGCAGCGCCGCCACGGTGGCCAGGTAGCTGACCGCGTTGAGCACCGACACGGTTCCGATGCCGAGCCAGGTGATCGCGAGGCCGCCCAGCGCGGGCCCGAAGATGCGTGCCAGATTGAAGTAGGCGGCGCTCAGGGCCGAGGCGTTGGGCAGGAGTTCGCCGCCGACCATCTCGTGCACGAAGGACATCCGGGTCGGCGTCTCGATCGCGTTGACCACGCCGAGGCAGAAGGCCAGGGCGCACACGTGCCAAACGCGCACGGCTCCCGTGATCACCAGGGGAGCCAGGGTCATCGACAGGGCACCCGAGACGAGGTTGGCCGCGACGAGAATCGTGCGCTTGTCGTGGCGGTCGGCGAGCCGGCCTCCGTAGAGCGAGAGAAACAGCATGGGCGCGAACTGGAGCGCTGTGACGATGCCGAGGACGCCCGCCGAGTCGTCGGACAGGGACAGCACCAGCCAGTCCTGCGTGACGATCATCATCCAGGTGCCCATGACCGAGATGAGCTGGCCGGTGAAGAACAGCCGGAAGTTGCGTACCGACAGGGACCGGCCGATGGCCTTGACCCGAGGGACGGGCCCGGCCGTGCGAGCGGTTCGCCGGGGCGCCTCCTGTCTCACGCGCCGACCTGTCCGCGCCGCGCGAGCAGTTCCTCCAGGAAGGCCAGGACACGCAGGTGGTAGGAGCGGGCGGCCCACCCGAGGCTGATGTTGTGGCCCGCGTCCGGCTGCCGGTCCATCGTGACGGTGGTCGCCCGCAGGTGGCTCGTCATGTCCGCGAGGGCGTCGGCGTCGTGGAGCCACCAGTTCTCGTACTCCGCGAAGGTGAACCGGACCGGGACCCGGACCCGGGCGGCAACCCCTGGAAAGGACTGCGACCACTGCCGCAGCTCGTGTTCCTCCGCCAGGGGCATGGGCGCGAGCAGCGGGCGGCTGTAGCGGAAGCTGTTCGGCGGGTAGAGCCGCAGGGGGCCCCAGTGCCACTTCCAGGAGTCCCGGGCGAGGACGCCGGGCGGCTCCCTGGACTCGGTGGCGTAGCGGTGGCCGCAGCCGGAGATGTCGAGGCCGATGAGCCGGCCCCGCTCGTCGTCGGCCGCGGCCGTCAACGCGACCTTGCCGCCGAAGGAGTGCGCGACCAGCAGGAATCCCGCACCCGTCGGGAACCGCCGCGCGTAGTCGTCGAGTGCCGCGTGCAGGGTGGCCGACTGCTCGGTGAGGCTCTGTCCGTGCGGAATCTCGCGGGCGGAGCGCCCGTAGCCGGGCCGGTCCAGGCTCAGCACCGCGAATCCGAGGCGCGCCCCCAGCCCCAGCAGCGACACGCTCGGATGCGCCTGCCCGTCGAAGTACCCGGCCGTCATGCCGCCGCCGTGCACGGCGACCACGACCGCCCGGGGTGAGGGGCCCGGCGGCTCGATGTGCAGTCCGGACAGGGTGATGCCGCCCGCGTCGAGGGTGACGTCCGTGACCCCGGACGTCCTGGTCGCGTACGTCCGCTGCATGCCCGGGGTCTCCAGCCTTGCCACCGTCGTCTCCTTCGTGTTCACGCCGCGAACGGGCGTCGCTCGCGCGCCTGTTGGAGCGCGGCCGCCCACCACATCAGCTGGCCGAGCATGGTTTTCACCGCTGCTTCGAGACCCGGGGCGTCCCTCGGGTTGCCGTCCTCGTCGAAGTGGCTTCGCGCGTCCGCCAGGCTGACCCCGTCGCGCAGGGTCGCCACGTGGAGTTCGGCGAAGGTCTGCCGCAGCTGCTCCACCGCCCGCAGCCCCCGGGAACGGCCTCCGTACGAGACGAAGGAGACCGGCTTTCCGCGCCACTGCGTGGGATGCCAGTCGATGACGCTCTTCAGGACGGCGGGACAGCCGTGGTTGTACTCGGCGGTGACGACCACATAGGCGTCGGCCGCCTCGATCCGCGTCGCCACATCAGCGAGTCGGTCCCGCGCCTCCGCGGCACGGGCCGGGGAGACCACCACCGGAAGATCGGCCTGCACGGCGTCGATCACGTCGACGCTGAACACACCGAACTGCTCGGCCTGTCGGGTCAGCCACCGGGCGACGACGGGACCCGAACTGCTCTCCGGGGGACTGCTGGTGATCACTGCGAGACGTAGGGGCTCTTCGTGCATGACTGGCCTCTCGTGACATCGGGACTCGGTCTTCCATGGGCTGACAGGCGGGGCGCGCGCTCCCCGGGGGACGCGCGCGGCACACCGGAGGCCACGGGAACCGATCCCTCGGAGCGCCCGGTGCCTTCGCGGACCGCCCGGTCGCGGACCAGTGCCAGCAGTCCGACGGCCGCCGTGCCGGCGGCCGTCACCACCAACGGAAGTCCGGCCGCGCCGTAGCGGAATCCGTCGTCCATCACGGCGACACCGATCAGGGACGCGACGACCGGATTCACCAGCGTCGTCGTCACGAGCGGCACCGTGAGGCCGGCCCCGCCGTACGAGGCCTGGGACGTGGCCAGCCCCGCCACGGCCATCAAAGCCGTGAGACACAGGCCCGCCGCCTCGGCGCCCACGCCGAGAACGCCCCAGCCGTCCACGACCGCCTTGACGTGGACCGACGCCCCACCGAACGCCACACCGGCGGCAGCGGCGAGCACCGCGCTCCGTCCCGCGGCCCACCGCATCCTGAACGCGGTGACAGCCAGCAGGGCCACACCTCCGATGACCAGTCCCGCGATCACCGACTGGTCCCGGACGGACAGCACGCCGCCCGGCCCCGTGTCGACCATCGCGGTCAGCACCGCGAGACCACCGGCGACGAGTCCCACTCCGGCCCACGCGGCCCGCCCCGCACCTGCACGGCCGGCCCCTCGGCCGTGGCCCAGCGCGGCCAGGGGCAGGGCGAACACGATGGTGAGCGCGCCCAGCGGCTGTACGAGGGTCAGGGGCCCCCAGCGCAGGGCGAGCACGTGGAGAAGTCCGCCTCCGCCATTGAGCGTGAGCGCGGCCCACCAGAGGCCGGAGCAGAGCGTCGCGTGCACGGCCGGCTGCCGTGCCGCGACGGCGACCCGCTCCTGGAGCAGCGCCCCCACGGCATAGCAGAGTGCCGACACCAGGCACAGCAGCACCGACAACGCCGAGGCGCTCACCGCCCGCGCCTCCGCACCACGTCCGGCGCCGCGTCGCGAACCCCGCTGTGGACCGTCCTCATCCGTTCAGTCCTTGATCTCGCAGATGGGGGCGCCCGAGGTGAACGCGGCGCCGACCTCGGCGACCAGGTCCTTGATGGTGCCGGAGCGGTGGGCGTTGAGGGGCTGTTCCATCTTCATGGCCTCGAGGACGACGACGAGGTCGCCCTCCTTGACCTCCTGGCCCTCCTCGACGGCCACCTTGACGATGGTGCCCTGCATCGGCGAGGCCAGGGTGTCGCCCGAGGCGACCGGCCCGGACTTCCTCGCCGGCCTCCGCTTCGGCTTGGCACCCGCGGCCAGACCCGTACGGGCCAGCGACATGCCCAGCGAGGAGGGCAGGGAGACCTCCAGGCGCTTGCCGCCGACCTCGACGACCACGGTCTCGCGGCCGGGTTCGTCGTCGGTGTCGGTGTCGGCCGGGGCGGCGAACGCCTTGATCTCGTTGACGAACTCGGTCTCGATCCAGCGGGTGTGGACCGTGAACGGGGCGTCGGAGCCGGTGAGCTCGGGGGCGAAGGCCGGGTCGGTGACGACCGCGCGGTGGAAGGGGATGGCGGTGGCCATGCCCTCGACCTGGAACTCCGCCAGTGCGCGGGAGGCGCGCTGCAGGGCCTGTGCGCGGGTGGCTCCGGTGACGATCAGCTTGGCGAGCAGGGAGTCCCAGGCGGGGCCGATGACGCTGCCCGATTCCACGCCGGCGTCCAGGCGCACACCCGGGCCCGAGGGGGGCGCGAAGGCGGTGACGGTGCCGGGGGCGGGCAGGAAGTTGCGGCCCGGGTCCTCGCCGTTGATGCGGAACTCGATGGAGTGGCCGCGCAGTTCGGGGTCGCCGTAGCCGAGTTCCTCGCCGTCGGCGATGCGGAACATCTCGCGGACCAGGTCGATGCCGGCGACCTCTTCGGTGACCGGGTGCTCGACCTGCAGACGGGTGTTGACCTCCAGGAAGGAGATCGTGCCGTCGGTGCCGACCAGGAACTCCACGGTGCCCGCGCCGACATAGCCGGCTTCCTTCAGGATCGCCTTGGAGGAGGCGTACAGCTCGTCCACCTGCGCCTGCGACAGGAAGGGGGCGGGAGCCTCCTCGACCAGCTTCTGGTGACGGCGCTGGAGCGAGCAGTCACGGGTGGAGACCACGACCACGTTGCCGTGGGTGTCGGCCAGGCACTGCGTCTCCACGTGCCTCGGCTTGTCGAGGTAGCGCTCCACGAAGCACTCGCCCCGCCCGAACGCCGCGACCGCCTCACGCACCGCCGACTCGTACAGCTCGGGCACCTCTTCGAGGGTCCGGGCCACCTTCAGACCACGCCCGCCGCCACCGAAGGCGGCCTTGATCGCGATCGGCAGACCGTGCTCCTCGGCGAACGCCACGACCTCCTCGGCACCCGCAACCGGGTCCGGGGTACCGGCCACCAGCGGCGCACCCGCGCGCTGGGCGATGTGCCGGGCGGCGACCTTGTCACCGAGGTCCCGGATCGCCTGCGGCGGCGGGCCGATCCAGATCAGCCCCGCGTCGAGAACGGCCTGCGCGAAGTCCGCGTTCTCCGAAAGAAAGCCGTAACCGGGGTGGATCGCGTCGGCCCCGGACTCGCGTGCGGCCCGTAGCACCTTCTCAGCGTCCAGGTAACTGGTGGCCGGGGTGTCACCGCCCAGCGCGAACGCTTCGTCCGCGGCGTGGACATGCAGAGCGTCCCGGTCCGGGTCGGCATACACGGCGACGCTCGCGATCCCGGCATCCCGGCACGCCCGGGCCACGCGGACAGCGATCTCACCGCGGTTGGCGATGAGCACCTTGCGCACGATGATCCATCCTTTGCTCGCTTGAAGATCGGTCGAAGAAAAGTCTGTCGAAGGCCGGTCGAGGGGCGGTGGAAGGCGGGGGCGAAACGCGGAAGCTCCGTCAACCGCTGAACCGCTCCGCCGAAACCTCGGCGGGGGCGGTCAGTCCTGTCGGGGCCGGTGGGCGGCGCCCCGTGCGGGCGCCGATCGCCAGCTCACGGGGCTGCCCGCCACGGGACGGGTACCCGCCCTGCTCCAGCGCGCCGTCGGCGCCCGGCCCTCGTCGGCGCAGACGTCGTGCGCGGCGCGGTGGAGCAGTACCGCGGTGAGGGCGGCGAGTTCGGCGGGGCCGGCCGTGCCCTTCTCGACGCGGAACAGCGGTTCGGGGGCTGCGAAGGGGGCGATGGTCATCGGAACACTCCTCATTGCGGCGGATTCCCGTGCTTGCGGGCGGGCAGTTCGGCATGCTTGGCGCGGAGCATCGCCAGGGACCTGATCAGCACCGTTCGCGTCTGGCGCGGGTCGATGACATCGTCGATCAGGCCGCGTTCGGCGGCGTAGTAGGGATGCATGAGCTCCGACTGGTATTCCTCGATCTTGCGCTGCCGGACCGCGTCCGGGTCGTCGGAGGCGTTGATCTCCCGGCGGAAGATGACGTTGGCGGCACCTTCCGCGCCCATGACCGCGATCTCGTTGGTGGGCCAGGCGAGGGCCAGATCGGCGCCGATGGAACGGGAGTCCATGACGATGTACGCGCCGCCGTAGGCCTTGCGCAGGATCAGGGAGATGCGCGGCACGGTGGCGTTGCAATACGCGTAGAGCAGCTTGGCGCCGCGCCGGATGATGCCGTTGTGCTCCTGGTCGACGCCGGGCAGGAAGCCGGGGACGTCGACCAGGGTGACCAGGGGAATGTTGAACGCGTCGCACAGCTGGACGAACCGGGCCGCCTTCTCCGACGACTCGATGTCGAGCACGCCGGCCATGGAGGCGGGCTGGTTGGCCACGACGCCCACGACGTGCCCGTCCAGCCGGACGAACGCCACGACGATGTTGGGCGCCCAGGTGGCGTGCACCTCGAAGTACTCGCCGTCGTCGACGATCTCCTCGATGACGGCCCGGACGTCGTACGACCGGTTGGCGTCGGCCGGCACCAGGTCGAGCAGGGCGTCCGTGGTCCGGTCCGCGGGGTCTCCGGTCGTCTCGACCGGCGCCGTCTCGCGGTTGTTGGAGGGGAGCAGCCCGAGCAGGTGACGCACGTCCTCCAGGCAGCTCTCCTCGTCGTCGTACGCGAAGTGCGCGACGCCGCTCGTCGCGGCATGCACGTCCGCACCGCCGAGGCCGTTCTGGGTGATCTCCTCGCCGGTCACGGCCTTGACCACGTCCGGGCCGGTGATGAACATCTGCGAGGTGTCGCGGACCATGAACACGAAGTCGGTCAGCGCCGGGCTGTAGGCCGCGCCGCCCGCGCACGGGCCGAGCATGACACTGATCTGCGGGATGACGCCGGAGGCGCGGGTGTTGCGCCGGAAGATGCCGCCGTAGCCGGCGAGCGCGGTGACGCCCTCCTGGATGCGGGCCCCGGCACCGTCGTTGAGGCTCACGACCGGGGCACCGGCGGCCTCGGCCATGTCCAGGATCTTGTGGATCTTCTGGGCGTGCGCCTCGCCCAGGGCGCCGCCGAAGATGCGGAAGTCGTGCGCGTAGACGAACACGGTCCGGCCGTCGACCGTTCCCCAGCCGGTGACCACACCGTCCGTGTAGGGCTTCCTGGCCTCCAGACCGAATCCGGAGGCGCGGTGCCGGCGCAGGGGCTCGACCTCGTTGAACGAGCCTTTGTCCAGCAGCAGTTCGACGCGCTCACGGGCGGTCAGCTTTCCCTTGCCGTGCTGGCGCTCGGTGGCCGCGGGGTCCGGTCCCGCCAGGACCGACTCCTTGATGGCCTCCAGTTCGTCCAGGCGTTCCTGGATGATGTTTCCGGTGGCGGGCATGGTTTCCCCTCCTTGACGTGGCGTGGCGATCAGACGTGGCGTGGCGATCAGACGGCGTGGACGGTGTCGTCTGCCGTGGCGAGGAGCTCCAGGGCCGAGACGACGTGACTCACGTCGTGCGTGGGGTGGGCGGGCACGTCCGGTGCGATCCGGCGGCACAGACCGGAGAGGACCTTGCCGGGGCCCACTTCGACGATCCGGTCCGTCCCCTCGTCGGCGATGCGGGTCACGGTCTCGGTCCAGCGCACCCGGCCCGTCAGCTGGCGCCGCAGGGTGTCCACGACCTCCCCCGCGCTGGTCAGGGGCGCGGCCGTCACCGCGGAGATCACCGGGACGGCCGGGTCACGGAACTCGGTGCGCAGCAGGGCCTCGGTGAACTCCTCCTCCACCGGTGCCATGAGGCTGCTGTGGAAGGGCGCGCCGACCTTCAGCGCGAGGGCGCGTGCGGCGCCCGCGGCCCGCGCCGACGTGATCAGTTCGTCCACCGCTTCGGCCTGTCCCGACACGACCGTCTGGGCGAACTCGTTGTCGTTGGCGACCTCGACGACCTGGCCGCTCGACTCCCGGACGGCGGCGCAGAGGCCTTCGACGGTGCGCAGGTCCAGGCCCATCACCGCGGCCATCCTGCCGGGCACCCGCTCGTTGACGGCGGCCATGAGCCGGCCGCGCAGCCGGACCAGGCGCAGGGCGTCGCGCCAGTCCAGGACACCGGCGGCGACCAGCGCCGCGTACTCGCCCAGGCTGTGTCCCGCCACCAGGGCGGGGCGGATGCCGTGGCGCGTCAGGACGTCGAGGGTGGCGACGCTCGTCAGCAGGATGGCGGGCTGGGTGATCGCCGTGTCGGCGAGTGTCTCGGCCGGGCCCTGCCGGCACAGCTCGGTGAGCGGGAGTCCGAGGATCTCGTCGGCGGGCCGGTAGTAGGTGTCGAGCAGATCGGGCCATCGGGTGACGAGGTCCCGGCCCATGCCGACGCGTTGTGAGCCCTGGCCCGGGAAGACGAAGGCGGTGGTGGTCATGTCAGTGTCTCCTTCACGCGAGCGGCCGTGGTCAGGGGCGCGATCCGCGCCAGGACGTGGGCGGCGTCGCCGTCGTACAGCCACTCCGCAGGGAGCGGGCGGACCGTGCAGGGGCCGGCGGGGGTGCCCAGGACGGCGACGGCGGCTCCATGTGCGGGGCCGCAGGGCAGGTCGAGGACCGTCCAGTGCGGGGGCCTGAGCCATGGGTCGCGGTGCGGCGAGCCCAAGTAGTCGGCGTGCAGCGGGCGTTCGAGGCCGGTGCCGAGGCCCTTCAGGTAGGCCTCCTTGCGGGCCCACAACTGTCCGAAGGCGGCGCCGCGCCGGCCGGGCGGCAGCTCGTCGAGTTCGGCGCGCTCGCCCGGGTGCAGCAGGCCGGTGCAGACTTCCGTGGTCTCCGCCGAGGGCATCCGCTGGATGTCCACTCCGATCGGTGCCGGGGCCACGGCCACCAGGGCCTTCCCGCTGCTGTGGGACAGCGAGAAGTGGACGGCGGGTTCGTCGCCGCGGACTCCGGGAGCGGGTCGCAGGGCGGGCCGCCCGTGCGGTCCACCGCATTCCGGGCAGGCTTCTCGGACGTACGCCACGTCCTGCGGCGCGAGCCCGAGGGCGGCCGCGAGGACTCTGCGCAGGGCGATGTGGGCGGCGGTGTAGAGCAGGGCGTCCCGGGGCCGCGGCAGGGACGCGGCACGGGCACGCTCCTGGGCGTCGAGTTCGTCCACGGCGAGCCTGCGTCCCGTGTAGTGCGGCACGGGGTGGTGCACCAGCCAGAGGTCGACGGCGACACCGCCGTCCGGGCCGGTCTCCTCACGAGGCCGGGAGGACCCGGTGCGGTGCGACGCGGAATGTGAGGACAACGCCAGGTCCTCCCTTCGGTTCGTCATGACGGGCTCGGTCGGTGCGTACGCCGTGGCAGGACGCCGGTGACCGAGACGGCCAGCCCCGCGATGCCGACGGCGGTGATGAGCAGGAGCGCCGGGTGGTAGCCGGCCAGGACGTCGGCGGAGGACGCGCCCGGCCCCGGGCGGTGCGCCGACATCAGGGCGGCCACGAGGGCCAGCATCAGCGCGGCGCCGAACTGGACGGCGGTCTGGTACACGCCGCTCGCGATGCCGGGTTCGGCCTTCGGAGCGGCGGTCAGCGCCTGCATGTGCAGCGCGGCGAAGCACAGCACGAAGGCCGCGCCGAGGAGCAGCAGTGTGGGCAGGACCTCGGTCGCGTACCGCGTGGGCACCGACGCCCGCAGGTACAGGGCGTAGCCGAGCGGAGGGGCCAGATACCCGACGGCGATCAGCCGGGCCGCTCCGAACCGCTGGACCATCCGCCCGGAGTACGCGGCGGAGAGGGCCAGCGGCAGGGCGGCGGGCAGAAGTGCCAGTCCCGTCCTGGCCGGTGACCACCCCAGCAGCGCCTGAAGCTGGAAGGTGACGACGAACAGCAGCCCCAGGTACGACCCGTTCAGCGCCGCGGCGCCGAACGCCGAACGCCTCAGGGCCGGTTGGGCGAGCACCCGCAGCGGCAGCAGCGGATGTTCGGCCCGCCGCTCCCGGAACACCACCAGGGCACACAGCGCGGCGGCGAGTGCGAAGGCGACGAGGGTTCCGGGAGCGCTCCAGCCGTGTACGGGTACGTTCCCGATCCCGTACACCAGCGCCAGCAGCGCGGCGGGCAGGCCGAGCGCGGTCGGCAGCTCGTACGAACGGCCGCCGTCCGCCCGGCTCTTGCCGCGCTGCTCCGGTACGAGGCGCAGCCCGACCAGGAGCAGCACCGCGGCGACGGGCGCGGGGAAGGCGAACGTCCAGCGCCAGCTGACCTCGGTGAGCAGCCCCGAGAGGACGAGTCCCAGGGAGAAGCCGCTCGCTCCGAAGAGGCTGTACACCGAGACGGCGCGGTTGCGGGCCGGACCCTCCGGGAACGTGCTGGTGATGATCGCCAGCCCGGTGGGGGCGGTGAGCGCCGCGCACACGCCCTTGACCACTCGCGTGACGATCAGGAACCACGCGGCGCCGGCCAGTGCCCCGGCCAGCGAGGCGACGGCGAAGACGGTGACGGCCGCGAGGTACACCCGGCGCCGTCCCAGCCGTTCCACGAGCCGGGTGCCGAACAGGATCACGGCGCCGAAGCCGACGGCGAAGCCGCTCATGACCCACTGCAGCGAGGTCGGGCCCGCTCCCAGGTCCCCGCCGATCGACGGCAGGGCGACCACGGCCACCGACACCTCCAGGGCGTCGATGAGCATGTTGCCGGCCAGCACGAGCAGCAGCGCCCACAGGCGCGGGCTCCATCGGCCGGTCCCGCCGCCGGCCGCTCCGGGCCGTTCGGCGACCGGTCGCACGGTCGTCGGTCTCATCGTCCTGTCCCCCGTCTCGTTCCGTTCCCGTCGGCTCGCGTGCTCAGCCGACGAGGGTGCCCCCGCTGGCGTCGATGAAGGCGCCGGTGATCCAGCGGGCGTCGTCGGACGCGAGCAGGGCGACGATGTCGCCGACGTCCTGCGGTTCGCCGACCCGGTTGAAGACCGACAGCTGCGCCATCTGCTCGACGGCCTCGGGGATGTCGAAGACCGGGTTGCCGTTGCGGGTGATGCCCGGCGCGACGCTGTTGATCGTGATGCCGCGCGGGCCGAGGTGCTTGGCGAAGTGCAGCGCGAGCATCTCGACGGCGCCCTTGCTCATCGCGTACGCGATCTCCTGGGGGTTGGCGACCTTGGTGAGGCCCGTGGAGATGTTGATGATGCGGCCACCGTCGGGCATGATCGACAGCGCGCGCTGGATAATGAAGAACGGCGCCTTGGCGTTGACCGCGATGACCCGGTCGAACAGCTCGGGGGTGGTCTCCTCCGGGGGCACGCCGCCCATGACACCGGCGTTGTTGACCAGGATGTTCAGCTCGGTGGCGCCGGTGCGCTCCTTGAGCCCCTGCTCCAGTCCGAGGAACAGCTCGTGGACGTCACCCGGGACGCCGAGTTCGGCCTGGACGGCGAAGGCCCGGCCTCCCTCCTTCTCGATCGTGCGGACGACGTCGTCGGCCGCCTCCTGGTTGCTGGTGTAGTGGACGGCGACAAGTGCCCCCTCGCCGGCGAGGCGCAGGGCCGTCGCCCGGCCTATGCCTCGGCTCGATCCCGTGACCAGTGCGGTCTTCCCGGTGAGCGTTCCCATCGTGGTCCTCCTGTGGTTGCCTGTGTCGGCGGTTGGGGCGGGTGCCTCGGTCGGTGTGGCAGGTGCGGTGGTGCGTGTTCCGGGCGCGGTGCCGGGGGCGCCGGGTGGTGTTCCGAACCAGCGGTGCAGGGCTGTCGGCAGTCCCGTGGTGTCAGGTGCGGCCGCCCAGGCGACGTACCCGTCGGGCCGCAGCAGGACGGCGTCGGTGCCGGTGAGGTCCACGCCGTCGTTGTTCCGGAGCCGGGCCGTCACGAGGGAAACCTGCTCGGCCCAGGGCCGGAGCTCGGCGGACCACTCCGCCCGGAGCCCGGCGTCCCCGGAGAGGTCGAGCAGGACGCCGCGGCCGTCCCGCAGCAGTTCGGCCACCGTGCGGGGCCCGTCCGGTGTCGTCAGGTCCAGCGGGGGGAAGCGTCGGCCGAGCAGCGGGGGGCCGGTGCGGTGGCCGGTGCTCCCGCCGTCGCCGTCGCCGTCATCGGTGTCGGTATCGGTGTCGGCGTCGGCGTCGGCGTCGGCGTCGGCGTCGGCGTCGGCGTCGGCGTAGGAGATGTCGAGGCCCGCGATCATCGCGGCGAGGTGGGCCCGGGCGGCCGGCAGCAGGACCAGTTCCCCGAACACCTCGCGGACGGCCTCCACTTCCTCGCCGCCGAGCAGCAGCCGTGCCTGGGTCCGGATGTTGCTCAGGACCCGGCGGCCGACGGGGTGGCGTTCGCCGTGGTACGAGTCCAGCAGGTCCTCGCCGGCCCGGCCGGTCACCCGCGCGGCCAGCTTCCAGCCGAGGTTGACCGCGTCCTGGAGAGCCAGGTTGAGGGCCTGGCCGCCGATCGGCATCTGCCGGTGGGCGGCGTCCCCGGCCAGCAGGACGCGTGCCCTGCGGTACTCGGTCGCCTGGCGTGAGGCGTCGCCGAAGGAGTTCACCCACAGCGGGGTGCCGTGGCCGATGTCCTCGTCGGTGACGCGGCGCCAGACGGCGGCGATCTCGGCGAAGTCGGGCTCGGTGGTGCGGGGGCGGGCGGGGCTGCCGAACTCGTGCACCATGACCCGGGTGACGCCGTCGGGACGCCGGGCCGCGATGGCCAGACCCAGCGGCAGCCGCTGGAAGCGCCGGCCCGGGATGTCGATGCCCGCCACGTCGGCGCGCAGCAACTCCCGTTCGGCGTCCGCTCCGGCGAACTCGAACCCCGCCAGCCGTCGTACGGCGCTCTGCTCCCCGTCGCATCCCACGACGTACTCGGCACGGATGCTCAGCGGCCCGTCGGGGCCCGACACCTCGGCCACGACGTGGTCGTCGGCGGTCGTCAGCGCGCGCAGCTCGTGGCCGCGCAGCACCACCGCGCCCAGGCCGGTGCTCCACTCCTGCAGGACCCGCTCGACCTCCGCCTGCAGGACCTTCCACTGTCCCGGGTGGGTGCCGGGCAGCGTCAGGTCGAGCGGGATGCCGCCGAAGTGGCCCATGGGCTCGTTCGGCGGAGTGCCGAACCTCTCCAGCAGGCCCCGGGCGTCGAGGGTCTCCATGGTCCTGGCGTGCAGGGTCGAGGCCCGTGACTCGGTGGTGGGGGTGTCCAGCCGCTCCGCGACCAGCACCTCGGCGCCACCGAGCCGCAGTTCCCCGGCGAGCATGAGGCCCGCCGGGCCGGCCCCGACCACCAGTACCTGGGTACGCAGAGTGCGGGACATGGTCAGCGCGCCTCGGCGTGGGCCTTGGCGTACCCCAGCGTGGCCCGGCTGTTGGTGCTCAGCGCGGTGCGGACGTACTCGCGCGCCTCGGCGACGCCGGCGTCCGGCCCGAGGATCTTGGTGATGTTCCCGGTGTTGAGGACGACGGTGTGCTGGGAGGAGGCCGTGGCGCCGTCCGCGTCCTGGGTGAAGGTCCAGTAGCCGGTGTGCAGCGTCATCAGCGCGGGCAGCGTCACCTGCTTGTACGAGATCTTCCGGCCCTCGAAGCAGACCCGGTACGACTTGGTCAGATGGGTGGACCCGTCCTTGGCGCGGGTCTCCATCTCCAGGGTCTGCAGACCCGGCACGTCCTCGTCGAGACGGACGGAGGCGACGTGGGGCAGGCGCTCCTGCCACAGGTGTGCCTCGTTGATGAAGTCGTACGCGTCCTTGGCCGAGCCGTCGATCCGGATGGTGTCCTCGAAGGAGAACGTCACCTCCTCGGCGGCGTGGGCCAGTTCGACGTTGGTCTTCAGGGCCGCCAGTTCGGAGCGCGAGTTGCGGTCGACCGCCTCGTCGATCCACCGCAGGTCGTCCGGGTCGTCGTCGACGGCACGGTAGTCGTGCAGCAGCCGGATCCGGGACGTCTCGTCGTCGAGCGGCTCGATGATCCAGGTGCCGCCCATGGCGGCCACCGGCGGCGTCGAGACCTCCTGGCGGAACGTGATCCGCAGGGTGTCCGGGTCCAGGACACGGCGGGAGGTCCAGTTCTTCGCCTCACCGTTGGCCGTGGCCCAGATCCGGATGCGTTCGGTGTCCGCCTCACGCTCCAGGTGGTCGACGTAGATGGTCGGCGGGAAGATGCGCGGCCAGTTCTCGACCTCGGCGATCAGACGGTAGACGGCGGCGGCCGGAGCCGAGACCGTGATCTCGTGCTCCACCTCGCGCAGGCCGGGCTGCGACATGCTCAGGCTCCTTGGAATGAGTGCGTGGTCGGCGGACGGGGTGCGGCGGGCGGGCTCAGAAGTTGCCCAGGCCGCCACAGACGTTCAGCGCCTGGGAGGTGATGGAGGCGGCCGTGTCGGAGGCCAGGTAGCCGACCAGGCCGGCGACCTCCTCCGGGGTGGAGTAGCGGCCCAGCGGGATCTTGGACTGGAACTTCTCCAGGATCACTTCCTCCGTGGCGTCGTACGCGGCGGCGTAACCCGCCCGCACCCGCTGCGCCATCGGCGTCTCGACATATCCGGGGCACACGGCGTTGACGGTGATCCCGGTGGGGGCCAGCTCGTTGCCGAGGGCCTTGGTGAAGCCGACCACGCCGTGCTTCGACGCGGAGTACGGGGCGCCCAGGACGACGCCCTGCTTGCCGGCGGTGGACGCGATGTTGATGATGCGGCCCCACTCTTTGTGGCGCAGGCCACCGGTGTTGAGGACCGCGCTGGTGAGGCGGAAGACGCTGTTGAGGTTGGTGTCGACGACGTCGTCCCACAGCTCCTCGTCGAGGTCGGCCGTGACACCGCCGCCGCTGCGGCCCGCGTTGTTCACCAGGATGTCGACGGTGCCGAAGCGGTCGACGGCGGCCTGGACGAAGGCGCGCGCCGAGTCCGTGGAGCGCACGTCGAGGGTGGTGCCGTCGGCGTCGATGCCCTCGCTCTGGAGCAGCTTCACCGTCTCCGTCACGTTCTCGGCGTTGCGCGCCCCGATGAACACCTTGTGCCGCGCGCCGCCGAGGAGGCGGGCGATGGCGAGGCCGATGCCGCTCGTGGCGCCGGTGATCAGGGCGACCCGGCCGTTCTGCTCTGTCATGTGCGTCTCCTTGTGCGGGGAGGGTTGGGGAGGAGGCGGGCCCGTCGGGGGCCGGGGCCGGGGTCGAAGCGGGCCGGGCCGGAGGGGGGACCCGCCCCGGCCCGCTCGGTCGGCCCGACACGCGGTCGGGCCGAGTCAGGGGTCAGGCGGCGATGTCGACCGAGAGGAGGTCGTTGACGGCCGCGACGAGGGCTCGCGGAGTGGTGATGTCGGAGAGGTTGACGTCGTCGAGGCTGACGCCGAACTCGCGCTCGATGCGGCCACCGGTCTCCAGCAGCGCGAGGGACTCGTAGCCCAGCACCTCGAACTCGCTGTCGGCGATGTCGCCGTACAGGTCGATGCCTTCTTCCGCGCCCGCGCTCTCGAGCAGAATGCGGCGCAGGTCGTCCAGGGTGAATATCCGGTTGGACATGGTGTCTTCCTCCAGTGCTGAGGGTGTGTGTGCTGTCGGGCTCTGGTGCTGTGGGGGCGGCCGGTCAGGCCGCTGCGCGCACGACCACCGCGGAGTTGAAGCCGCCGTAGCCGCGGGCGATCACCAGCGCGGCACGTACGGATGCCGTGCGCGGGGATCCGGTCACCAGGTCGAGGTCGTACTCGGGGGCGAGCTGCACGTTCGTCGTGGCCGGGATGAGACCGTCCTGGATCGCCAGCAGGGCGGCCGCCACGTCCAGGGGCGCGGCGCCCGAGTAGAGGCGTCCGGTCATCGTCTTGGGCGCCGTCACGGGGACGCCGCGCGGCCCGAAGACCTCGGTGATGGCCTCGGCCTCGATGCGGTCGAGCTCGGGCACGGCCGCCGCGTCGGCGAAGACCACGTCGATGTCGGCGGGCGCGGCACCGGCGTCGTCGAGCGCGGCACGGATCGCCTGGCGCAGGCCGGGCTGCCGGTCGCTGCCGGGCTTGGGGTCGAAGGTGGCCCCGTAGCCGGCGATCTCGCCGTAGACCCTGGCGCCGCGGGCCCGAGCCGCCGCGAGGTCCTCCATGATGAGGATCGCGCCGCCCTCGCCCGGGACGTGACCGGCGGCGAGCGGGTCGAAGGGCACGTACGCGCGGTCCGGGTCGTCCTTCTGGCTCAGCCTCTCGCTGGCGAGCTGGGCGACCCAGCCCCACGGGCAGATCGAGGCGTCGATCCCGCCGGAGACGATGAGGCGGGTGCCCTTGCGGATCTGCCGCCGCGCCTGGGCCAGGGCGTCGAGGCCGCCCGCCTGGTCGCTGACCACGACACCGCTGGGGCCCTTCATGCCGTTGCGGATCGAGATCTGGCCGCTGTTGACCGCGTAGAACCAGGCGAACGACTGGTAGGCGCTGACGAACTGGCCGCCCTTGCTCCAGAGCTTCTGGAGTTCGTTCTGCCCGAACTCGAAGCCCCCGGAAGAACTCGCGGTGACCACGCCCATGTCGTAGGCGTTCAGTTCCTTCGGCGTGACCTCGGCATCCTCCAGCGCCCAGTCGGTGGCGACCAGCGCGAGCCGGGTCATCCGGTCGGTCTGCGGCAGGAGCCGGCCCGGCAGATGCTCCTCGGCGACGAAGCCGGGCACCTCTCCGGCGAGGCGCGCCGGGTACTGGTCCGGCGTGAAGCGTGTGACCGGTCCGATCCCGCTCTCGCCCTGCAGCGTGGCCGCCCAGAAGTCCTTGGTGCCCAGGCCGTTGGGAGCAGCGATGCCCAGGCCCGTGACCACTACCGGGGTCGTCATGCGATGCTCCTGTCGGGTCGCGCCAGCACCATGGCGCTCTGGAATCCGCCGAACCCGCTGCCGACGGTCAGGACCGTGTCGGTGCGCCACTCCCGCGCCGTGATGGGCACGTAGTCGAGGTCGCACTCGGGGTCCGGGGTGTGCAGGTTGGCCGTGGGCGGGACGACGTTGTTCTCCATGGCCAGCGCGGAGGCCGCGATCTCGATGGAGCCGATCGCACCGAGCGAGTGGCCCACCATCGACTTGATCGAGCTGACCGGCGTCCGGTAGGCGTGGTCACCGAGGACGCGCTTGAACGCGGCGGTCTCGTGACGGTCGTTCTGCTTGGTGCCGGAGCCGTGCGCGTTGATGTAGTCGATCGCGTCGGGGTTCATCCGTGCCTCGTCGAGGGCCACCCCGATGGCCTCGGCCATCTCGGCGCCGTCGGGGCGCAGTCCCGTCATGTGGAAGGCGTTGCAGCGGGAGGCGTAGCCGGCGATCTCCGCGTAGATGTGCGCTCCGCGGCGCTTGGCGCTCTCCAGCTCCTCCAGGACGAACACCGCCGAACCCTCGCCCAGCACGAAGCCGTTGCGGGTTCCGTCGAAGGGGCGGGAGGCGTGCTCGGGGTCGTCGTTGCGTGACGTCGTCGCCTTGATCGCGTCGAAGCAGGCGACGGTGATCGGGGAGATCGGGGCGTCCGAACTGCCCGCGATCATGACGTCCGCCGTCCCCTCCCGGATGATGTCCACCGCGTGGCCGACCGAGTCGAGGCCGGAGGTGCAGCCGGTGGAGACGACCGTGGAGGGGCCCTCGGCGCCCACCGCCCAGGCGACCTCGGCCGCGAAGGAGCTCGGCACGAAGTGGTTGTAGAGGTGGGGCACGGCGTAGCGGTGGTCGACCAGGTCCAGCCGCCCGCCGTCGCTGACGACGCGGTACTCCTGGTCGAGCCCGGTGGTGGCGCCGACCGCGCTGCCGATCGTCACTCCGGTGCGGTAGGGGTCGAGTTCGGCCAGGTCGATGCCGCTGTCGGCGACTGCCTCCCGGGTCGCCACGACGGCGAGCTGGGCGGCACGGTCCATACGGCGGATCTCCTGCGGGCTCAGCCCGTGCTCCTCGGGATCGAAGTCGATCTCCGCGGCGACGCGTGAGCGGAAGGGAGAGGGATCGAAGAAGGTGATGCCCCTCGTGGAGGTCCGCCCTTCGCTGAGCAGATTCCAGAAGTTCTTGGCGCCTATGCCGCCCGGCGCGAGGACTCCGATTCCGGTGATGGCAACTCGACGGCCGGTCACGAGGACGCTTCCCAGTGGTAGAAGGACTTGGCCATGGCATCGGCGGGCGAACGCCAAGTGGCGGGGTCGTACGCCTGGATGTACGGCTTGAGGTCCTCGCTTATCCGAACAAAGCGCGGATCTGTTTTCGCCTCTTCGATGATCTCGCCACCGTTGTCGGTATCGAATTCCTGGAGATGGAAGTAGAGGCCCTTGTACTGGAAGAGCTGGCGCCGCCGGGTTCCCATGATGTGCGGCATTTCTGTTCCGTCGAACTCCTTGAAGAGCCTGGCGACGTCATAACGCGCACCGGGTTCCATCCGGGCGACAATCAGTGTGCTATGCATGCTCTTTTTCTTCTCCTTCGCGGCGAGCAGGTCCGGTGAAGCCGGAACGGCCCCGGAGTGCGGATCGAAAGGCGGTCAGCGCTGCCGGCCCGCCCGGGAGGGGCCGAACCAGCGTTCCAGCGCCATGGGAAGGTCGTGGTGACTGCCGGGAGCGGCCCAGGCGACGTAGCCGTCCGGGCGGACGAGGATCGCGGCCGTGCCCGCCAGCGGGCTCCCGGCGGACAGGCCGACCGGTGCCGCCGTCACGATGTCCACGCGGTCGGCCCACGGTTGCGCCCGCTCGCGGAGGACGGCGGTGTCCTCCAGGTCGAGCAGCACGCCACGGCCCGGGTTGAGCAGGTCGAAGCTGCTGACGCGCTGCGAGGTCGAGGCCGTCGCCAGTTCCAGCCGCGGCATGCGCCGGCCGAGCAGGGGATGCGCGCCGGACCCGACGTCGTACCGGATCTCCAGGCCGCTCACCATGCCGGCCAGGTGACGGGACACCTCCGGATAGGCGATGAGCTCGGAGAGCACGTCGCGGACCGGCTGGACCTCCCCTCCGCTGAGGAAGAGCAGCCCCTGGGCCCTGGTGTTCATCAGCAGGCGCCGGCCGACCGGGTGGCGCTCGTCGTGGTACGTGTCCAGCAGCGCCTCCGGCGCCCGGCCCTGGACCACGGCGGCAAGCTTCCAGCCCAGGTTGACGGCGTCCTGGATGCTCGTGTTCATGCCCTGGCCGCCGGCGGGCAGGTGGATGTGCGCGGAGTCCCCGGCGAGCAGGACACGCCCGTCGCGGTACCGGGTCGCCTGGCGGGTGGCGTCGCCGAACGCGCTGACCCACACCGGCTCGCCGTGCGAGATGTCGACGCCGGTCAGCCGCTTCCAGGCCGCCGCCACCTCCTCGTAGGCCGGGGCCTCGGTGCGGCGCTGCGGGGGCGTGCCCCGCTCACAGACGATCAGGCGGGTGATGCCGCCGGGCAGATGGCCGACCATCACCATGCCGCCGGGCAGGGTCTCGCCGATCATGCGCGGCTCGAGATCGAGCCCCCGCACGTCGGCCAGGTACATCTCCAGCGTGGAGGCCGTACCGGGGAAGTCGAATCCGACGGCCTTGCGGACCTTGCTGCGTCCGCCGTCGCAGCCGACGAGGTACTGGGCGCGCAGCTCGTGCACGCCGTCGGGGCCGCGTACCTCCACGAGGGTGCTGTCGCCGTCGTCCTTGACGGAGACCACCTCATGGCTGCGGCGGATGTCCGTGCCGAGGTCGGTGACCCACTGCTCCAGCACGGTCTCGGTGTGGGACTGCGGCACGGTCTTCGCCGCCTGGTGGGCTCCGTCGAGGATGCTGAAGTCGACGGGCAGGCCACCGAAGTGCCCGAAATCGCTGACCTCGATCTCTCCGAATCGGGAGAGCAGCCCCCGTTGGGCGAACACCTCCATCGTCCTCGCGGTGAATCCCAGTCCGCGCGACTCACCGGTGCGTTCGGCCAGTCGCTCCAGAAGGACGACGTCCACTCCGGCGAGCCGCAATTCGCCGGCGAGCATCAGTCCTGCGGGACCGGCTCCCACGACTATGACTTCGGCGTCCATGCCACTCTCCTCGGTCATCCTCGGGAATTTATCCAAAGTTCTGCATTCACGGTGCTGACGGCATGACGACTCCATTCGGGAATCCATGACCGTCAGGTAAGGCGTCCGGCATCCGGCGTCCGATGGGACTGCCGCTCGAAGACAACTCAATAATCACTAGAACTGACCGGCCGGTTCAAGGAGATGTGGGTGCGACCTCGTCATGACTGTGCGAAGTTTCGTCAGATCTTTGTGAGGTGACGCCGTGGAGATTACGGAATTGTTTCCGCCGAATTGATTCCCGCGCGCCGGCCGGAGCCGGGTCGTCCCGGCTCCGGCGGGCGGGCCTCCGGCCACGTGGCACACGGCACGTGGCACACGGCACACGGCACACGCGGCGGCGTCATCCCCGCGCCGGCGCGCGGAGGGGCCGGATCATTCCGGCCAGCGGCTGACTTCGAAACCGCAGGCGTCCACCGGCAGCGTCGTGGTGGCGACGGCCCCGTGGTCCTTGGTGAACGCGGCGTAGTCGCGCAGGTCCCAGGCGAAGACCGGGTGGCACACGTCGTGGGCGATCACCAGCGCGCCCGGCGCCAGATGGGGCAGCCAGCGCTCCAGCAGCCGGGCGTATCCGGACTTGCGTGAGCCCGGCACGTCGATGTCGATGAGGAGCAGGTCCCACTGGCCCCCCGCGCTGTGCTCCGCGGCGTCGAAGGCGTCGCCCACGACGGCCTCGGCACCCGGCGCGAACCCCGCTCGCCGCAGATTGTCCGAGGCGAGCGCCACCGGCTCGGCGGCCACGTCCAGACCCAGGGACCGCCGACCGGGATAGACGGGCGTCGGGCCGAAGCCCGGTCCCGAGGTCCAGGCCATGAGGTTGCCGGCGAAACAGCCCAACGTGGCTACGGAGGCGGGCTGTCGAGCCGCGGACAGACCGTACAGAACGCGTGCCGCCAGCGGTGTGAGTGTCGTGGTCGGAACCTGGAAGGAGGAGACCAGGTGGGCGCGGAAGGCGTGGTAATCCGGCCAGGACACGGCGGGCGCGTCCGGAGCCAGAACCCCGGCCGCACGGCAGTGGTCCAGGAAACGGTCTGCCAGCGCGTCCGCCTGAGGACTCGTCAGCCGAGGAAGAGGACTCATCGCCGACCACGTCCGGCGACCGCTTCCGCCGGGTCGAGTACGGCCCTCGGCACGGCGCTCGCCGTGCCGGCTGTGTCCCCCTGGGCAGCGGCATCTGCGGTGACGCGTGCGCCCGGTGCCACGACGGCCTCCGCCGGGCCGGAAACACCCTTCGCCGCAACCGAGTTCACCACGCCGGAGGCGCCTTCCACGTCGGAGGACCTCACCACACCGGAGGTGCCTGCTGCCACAGCGGACGTCACAGCGCCGGAGGCGCCCTCCGCGTCGGAGGACCTCACCACACCGGAGGTGCCTGCTGCCACAGCGGACGTCACAGCGCCGGACGCACCGCCCCTCTCGGCGGACGTCACCTCGCCCGAGGAATCTCCCGCCCTCTCCCCCAGCAGCCGGCTCGGGTTCTCGCGGGCCGTGATGCCTGCCAGGAAGCGGTTGAGGTCCCGGTCGGGCAGCCCCTCCAGGTCGACGGCGGCCAGGTAGGAGGGCAGTTTGGAGGAGGGTGGCGCGATCTCGGCGCCCGCCTGCGTCAGGGCCTCGGCCAGCTCGTCACCGCCGACCCCCCGGTCGTACGCGCCGGCCGCCTCCGGGTACCAGATCCGGGCCGCTGTCAGGGTGTGCCGGTCCCAGCGGGATCCGCCCAGGGTCAGTGCCCACAGCAGCCCCGCCAGGTCCTGGGCGAACGCCGGCTCGTCGCAGAGCCGGCGGGCGGTCCGGGCCGCGTCGCGGTAGTGCCGGGCGGCGTCCGCGTGATCGCCCCGCCGCAGATCCGTGTACCCGGCGGCGGCGAACAGCTTCTCCAGATGGAAGGGGTCGCTCAGCTCCCCGGCGACACGGACGGCCGCTCCGAACGAGGCCGCGGCCTCTTCGTGACTGCCCCTGCGCAACTGCAGAACGGCGATCGCGTAGTGGTGCGGCACGAAGAACTCGGGCCTGCCGGTGCCGAGCATCGTCGCCGACACGGACCGCAGGAAGTCCTCCGCCTGCCGGTGCCGGCCGGTGATCTGGAGCAGGAAGGCCAGGTTGTGGCTGAGGTTGTACCGCAGGTAGAAGGCGCTGTCCCCCGGCATCTCCCGCACCATCCGGAAGGCGTCGAATTCCAGCTCGAACGCTTCCTTGAACAACACGTCGCGGCGCTCGGCGTCCTCGGTCGCGCGAGCGTCGATGGCCGCGGCGAGCGCCAGGCCGTTGAGGATCCACGCCTTCTCCACCTGCGCGTCCACGCCCGGCGTGTCGAGTGCGTCGATGCACTCCAGCCCCCGCAGGTAGAAGGCGCGCGCCGTCTGTGTGTCGTCCTTGCGCTTGGTGACGAGGAGCGCGATGAGGTAGTTCAGATGGGCCCGGAGCTCCGGCTTCTCCGCCAGGTCCAGTGACCGCTCCAGCTTGGCCACGGCGGTGTCGATCCGCCCGGTCTGCGCTTCCGAGATGGCCTGGAGCCTGATCAGGTCGGCCAGATCGTCGGCCCTCCCGCCCTCGGCGCCGACCGCTTCCAGATGGGCGGCGATCAGGAGGTCGGCCCGCTCGAAGTTCTGCAGCGCGATCGCGTCGCCGATGGCACGCAGCGGGCTGGCGGGGCCTCCGGAACGCCATGCCTCGACCACAAGGCCGGGGGCGCCGCGCGGGGCGTCCGGCACCGGCGGCAGAGCCGCGCAGACACGGACGGCACGCAGCCGGGAGAGCCGCTCGAGGAACAAGGTGCCGCCGTCGCGCAGCAGTCCCCGCACGGTGATGCTCCGCCCTTGCTGGTCCGCGATCAGAACGGTCCGGTACAGGATGCGGACCGAGATGCGGTCCCAGTGGTCGAAGGCGCGCAGGACGAGGACGGGCCGGCCGCCCAGGGCGGGCAGGGCGTCGACGAGGAAGCGGGCCGCGCGGTCGATCCAGCCGGCGGTGATGTGGGATTCACGGCTGATGCGCCGGGTGGTGCCGAGCGAAGCGGTCTCGGACACGGGCACGAACCGGCCCCGGCGTCCGGCCCCTTCGCCGTCCGGACCCTCCTGTCGCGTGAGCAGGCCGACGACGTCGGCATGGCGCTCCAGCACCTCGGGCAGGGCGCCGCGCACCGCGGGCAGCAGGACGGCCAACAGCTCCTGGAGTCCGCACAGATGGTCGTAGCCGACACCGGGTGGGCCTATGTCCACGGCCGCTTCGGCGGCGTTCGGGCCCAGACAGGCGGCGAGGTCGTGGGGTTGGGCGCAGAGCACCACGCCGTGTGCGGCGGGGCGCCATGCGAGGGTCGGATCCTGCAGCCAGTTGGGACGGGGTGCCACGGCATCAGAGGTCACGGCGCGCTCCTAGTTCCGATCGGAAAAGGCCGGCCCCCGCTGCGGAACAGCGAGGGCCGGCGATGTGGAGACCATGGGCTACCAGGTCTCGTTGCCCAGGGCGAGCTCGAACTCGCTCTCGGTCAGCTCGTTCTCGGCCGAGAACGTGGCGAGGACCTCGTCCAGAGCGGCGCTCAGTGCGGCGTCGGTCATGGGTGTCACCTCCTCCCTCAGAGGTCGTTGCGGGTGGGGGGCTCCCGGACGCACCCGGCGCTCGCTCGCTCGGGGCGGGCGGTGCGCGGGGCGCGTGCGGGAGGGTCTGTGGTGTACGGCCGACGCGTGTCGGACCGCGGGTCCGGGACCCTCAGGTCCTCAGACCTTGGTCGCCTCGGTGATGTAGGCGATCTTCAGCGTGTACTCGCGTACGTCGATGCCGTCCAGCGCGGCCGGCTCGGCGCCCTGCGCGGCGCGGAAGGCCCGGTAGGCGTCCTCGCTCTGCCACTGCGAGTAGCTGACGACGGACTCGCCCTCGAAGTCCCGGTGGACGCTGTGCGCCATATAGCCCGGCGTCGCGTCGAGGGCCGCGTCGTGCTGGGCCACCGCCTCGAGCAGTGTCTCCTGCTGGGACTTGGACCGGGTGCGGGCCACCTCGATGACGGTGAAGACGTCCTGCTGCTCCGATATCTCGAGTATCTCGGCGGTCGGATCGTCCAGTTCGGGGTTCCGCTGGGTGTGGACGACCTCGCAGTGGATGCTGTCGAACGTCGCGAAGGTCAGGACTTCCTTGAAACGCTCCTGGCGGCCCGGGTCGACGAGGATGTTCTCCCAGGCGGCCTTGTCACGCCACTGTATGTAGCTGATGACGGAGTTGCCGTCGTGGCTCAGGTGCGCGTTGACCGACACGAGTCCGGTCCGCTCGTCCGCGGCGCCGAGACTCTGCCAGATGTCGATCAGCCGGTGCTGGTGCTCCGGGGACGTCTCGAAGATGTTGACCAGTGTGTAGTACTGGTCCTTGACACTGATCCTCGTCATGCGAGGAACCTCCTTGTCGTTCCCGGCATGCCGGGGGGCGAGTGGTTCGGGGGCCTGTCCGGCGGATCGGGCCGGTGGGACCACCGGTGTCGGATCGGCACCGGTGAGCGGGGCTCGGCGAGCGACGCCGACGCGCGGATGTGCGTACCGAGCCCCGCGGTCTCCGGCGGGATCCGCCGGACAGGTCCTGGTTCCTAGTTCTGCGCGCCGGTGGGCACCGTCTCCTCGGCGACTGCCACCGGCTGCGGCTCGGGCTGGGCCGGCGCGGGAAGTGCCCTGCGCAGCAGTACGGCGACCAGTGCGGCCATCGCGAGGAGTACGCCGATGGAGACGAAGGAAGCGATCTCCATACCGTGGGCGAAGGCGTCGTGGGCGGCCGCGCTCAGCTCACCGCCGACCCGGGCGGGGAGTTCGCCCGCCACGGCGGCCGCCTCGGAGACGCTGCTGCGCGCCGCCTCGTGCGCCGCTCCGGTGACACCGGAGGGCAGGTTGTCGTCGAGGGTGGCGCCGTAGACCGCGGTCGCCAGGCTGCCGACGAGGGCGATGCCGACCGCGCCGCCCAGTTCGTTGGTGGTGGAGGCCAGTGCGGACGCCGCGCCGGCCCGCTCGACCGGGGCCGCCTGGACGATGGTGCCGATCCCGAGCGCCATCACCGGGGCGAGACCGATGAACATGATCGCGGACGAGACGACCACCAGCGCCGTGCCGGAGTTGCCGTCGATCTGCGTCAGCACGCCGAAGCCGACGGAGCCGACCAGCAGACCGGCGATCAGCACGGGCGGGGTGCCGATCTTCTGGGAGACGCCGGTACCGACGATCGCGGCGATGATGCCGGGGATGATGACCGGGAGCTGCCACAGACCCGCTTCGGCCGGCGACATGCCGAGCACGACCTGCATGTAGGTGGCCAGCAGGTACTGGATGCCCATCATCAGGCCGGTGGTCAGGAGCAGGGTGCCGACGGAGACCGAGAAGGCGGCGCGGGAGAACAGCGTGATGTCCATGAGAGGCACGGACAGGCCGCGCTGGCGCAGCACGAAGGCCACACCGAAGGCCAGGCCGATCACGAGGCTCAGCGCGGGCCAGATCTCGAATCCGTCGCGGGCCAGCTCCTTGATGCCGTAGACCGCGGGCAGGATCGCGGCCAGCGACATGCCCAGGCTCAGCAGGTCGATACGACCGCCGGCCGGGTCCTTGTACTCGGGAAGCAGGAGCGGTCCGGCGATCAGCAGCAGGACCATGACCGGGACGGCCAGCAGGAAGGGCGCGCCCCACCAGAAGTGGTCGAGCAGCAGTCCACCGGCGATCGGCCCGACGATACCGCCGACCATGAACGACGTGGTCCAGATCGTGACCGCCGTCGTGCTCTCCTTCTCGTCCCGGAACATGACGCGCAGCAGCGACAGGGTCGACGGGGCGAGGGTGGCGGCCGAGATGCCGAGCAGGGCTCGGGCGGCGATGAGCATCTCGGGGCTGTTGGCCTGCGCCGTGAGCACCGAGGCCACTCCGAAGAACACGGCTCCGATCATGAGCAGCCTGCGGCGCCCGATGCGCTCGCCGAGGCTGCCCATGGTGATGAGGAAGCCGGCGATCAGGAAGCCGTAGATGTCGCTGGCCCACAGCAGCTGGCTGCTGGTGGGGTCCAGGTCGGCCGTCAGCTTGGGGACGGCCATGAACAGGAGTGTCAGGTCCATGGTCGTGAGCAGGGCCGGCAGGCAGAGGACTACCAGACCGATCCACTCACGGCGGCCCGCCTTCGCGGGCGTTACTGCATTCACAACGAATTCCTTTACTACTGAATGGGGGGATGGCGGAGTTGTCAGGACCGCTGAGGCCGGGGGCCCGGACTCAGACGGCGGTGACCGAGACGTCACGCACGTTCAGCGCGACGCCCTGGCCCCACAGGCGGTTGGCGGAGATGCTCTGTTCGTCGAGAAACTTCTGCGGCCAGGGGGCACCGGACCGCGGATTGACGTAATGGGCGGGCGCCGAGTCGATGCGCACCAGACCGGTGCCGTCGGCGTCCAGGGCTCCGTCGAGCAGGGTGAACATGCCGATGCCGGTGATCAGTTGACGCGGGGAGACGTCCTCCGGCTCTCCCGCGTGGTCGAGCAGCTGGTGCGCCCGGTCCAGGACCGGGTGTCCTATCCGGTCGACCGAGAGGACCTCCCGGCCGTTCACCTCCCAGGTGACCGTGGAGCGTGCGCGGTCCAGCGTGATCCGCAGCATGTCGACGTCTCCGGGCGCCCGTCGGGCGACAGGCACGGCGTAGGTGTACGCCGCGTAGGTGGTGCCGGGTATGCGGAGCCGCTCGTAGTTCGCGTACACCTGGGTGTTGGTGACGAAGAACCCGAATATCGACGCGCTCTCCACGTCCGCCGTGATCATCGAGCCGCAGGCCAGCCGCGGATCGGCCTGGGGGTCGGTGACCGCCGCTCCGAACGGGTGGTCCTCCGTGCCGTAGGTGGACACCGCGAGGGTGGTGGTGCAGACGAGAGCGCCGGTCGCGGGGACGTCGAAGCCGGGCAGTCCGGTCGCGGCCGTACGGTTCGGCATGGCTGTCCACTTGACATGGTCCCGGGTGCCTTCGCCCCCGTCCGCCTGCTGGCCGGTCGTCGAGACGAAGGCGGGGGCGCCGGTGCGCGGGTTGACGCCGGTGGGCACCACGGCGAGACCGAGCGCGGACGCGTGGGGCACTCCGTCGCCGCCCGGGACGCCCGCGACGTCCTGGGTGTGCCAGGCGGCGTCCGGGCCGGTGGCCGAGAAGCCGTTCTGGAAGGTCTCGTGGAACAGCCGGCCGCTCTGGACGGCTCCTAAGGTGCTCATGGTCAGGAACTCTTCTCGGCTCGGGCGGCGTCGAGCGGACCGCGGGTGAAGGCCAGCGCGGCGGGCTCGAACTGCAGCACCATGTGGCTGGCGGCGGAGTTCACGTCCCTCCAGATGCGCTGCAGCGGGTCGGACGCGGACTGGCTGCGGGTACCGCCGCCGCGGAAGAGGGTGTCCACGGCGCCGACGAGCAGTTGGGTGGCCAGTGCGCAGTCCCTGCGGTTGCGCACCAGGACGTCGTCGGTGGCCCTCGCCCGGTCGACGCTCTGGGCGGCGCGGGTCAGCAGCAGGCCGGCCGCGTCGATCTCACCGGCCGCCCGGGCATGGGCTATGCGCTGTGTCTCGCTCGGCTCGTTGCCGCGTGCCGTCTTCTCGGCGAGTGCGCGTGCCGAGAGCTTCAGCGCGCCCCGCGCCGCACCCAGGATCGGTGCGGCGAAGGTGAGGCCGTTGACGGCGAACGTCGGCTGGGAGTGGCGGAGTTCGTCCGAGACGGCACCCCGGCCCGCGAACATGTCGTCCATGAGGCAGGTCCGGTGCGTGGGGACGAACTCCTCGTCGACGAGGAGTGTGTGGCTGCCGGTCGCCCGCATCCCGACCGTGTCCCAGGTCTCCTCGATCCGGTAGGCGCTGCGGGGTACGGCGAAGAAGCGGGCCTGCGGTTTCTCGTCCGCCCCGGGCACCATCGCCATCACCAGCGCCCAGTCGGAGAACTCGACTCCGCTGGCGTAGGTCCAGGTCCCGGACAGGTGCCAGCCGCTGTCGGTCGCCCGGGCGGTGGCGGCGGTGGAGACCAGGGAGCTGACCAGTCGGCTGTCGGGGCCGTCCGCCCAGATCTCGGCCTGTGCCTCGGCGGGCAGATAGGCGGCGAAGCGAGCGGTGTAGGCGAGCAGCGAGCCGATCCAGGCGGCGGAGGCACAGCCTTCGCCGACCGCGGCGACCGCCTCGGTGAGCGTGGCGAAGTCCGTCGCTTCACCGCCGTGGCGGGCCGGGACCAGCGCCCTGCTGAAGCCGGCCTCGACCAGTGCCTCCACCACGTCGGCGGAGAGCCGTCGTTCGCGGTCGGCCCGGGCCGCGTGGCGGCCCGCCGGCACACCTGCGGCCCGTGCGGCGGACACGAAGGTGTCCGAGGTGGTGCGGGGAGCGAGGAGCATCCCGGTCATGGCTGTCTCATTTCATGAACGTCTCGGCTGAGAGCGGGGCGGGCCGGCTCAGGCGCGGTAGGGACGCTTGGCGCGCGCCTCGCGCAGCGCGGTGCCCCACCACACGAGCTGGTCGAGCATGGTCTTGGTCGCGGCGGAGCAGCCCGCCGGCTCCTTGGGGTTTCCGTCCGCGTCGAACGTGGCGGCGGCACCGTGGAAGCTGACCGTGTCGCGCAGGGTGACGGCGTGCATCTCGGCGTAGACCTGGCGCAGTTGCTCGACCGCGCGCAGACCGCCGGAGAGGCCGCCGTAGGAGACGAAGCCGATCGGCTTGGCCTGCCACTGCGTGTAGTTCCAGTCGATCGCGACCTTGAGCGGAGCGGGGAAGCTGTGGTTGTACTCGGGGGTCAGGACGACGAACGCCTCGGCCGCCTCCAGCCGGGCGCTGAGGGCCGCTGCCGTCGCCGCGTCCGCCGGCTCCGGGGCGTCGGTCACCGCCACCGGCAGGGGGTAGTCGGCGAGGTCGACGATGTCCAGCTCGATGCCGTCGTTCTGCCGGGTCTCTTCGGCGAACCACTTCGCGATGGTGGGACCGAAACGGGTGGCGCGGGTGCTCCCGATCACCAGGGCTACTCGGAGACTTTCCTCGGACATGGGGATCCTCACGGTCGAAGGTGTGCTGTGCGGGTGGGGGCGCGCCACCCGGTGGTCCGGGCTCGGCGGAGCGGTACGCCCCCGCGTCGGGCTCTGGGGAGTGCGGTGCGGTGCGGCGGGCCGTCCCCACGTCACCGCCGCACCGCCCCGGCACCCGCTACCGGTAAGACCGTGGTCTCCGCTACTGCCACGGCCGTACCGGGGTCGGTGTCGCCGGAGGTCAGACGACCTGGCGGCGGGCTCCCTGGGCGTCGCGCGGCGACCACCACAGAGCGGTGGTCTCGGCGCCGGCGCCCAGGACCGTCCAACGGCCCTCCACGATGCGGCCGTTGCTCCAGCGCAACAGGTGCAGCGCCTCGACCGCGAAGGTGTCGTAGGGGGAGGTGCTGTCCGCCGTGGCCCCGGCGCGCACTGCCGTGATGTGGTTGACGTCGACCGAGTAGCCGGCTTCGGGGTTCACCAGGACGGTCACGTTCTCGCCGTGCATGGTGCCGCCGGAGAGCCGGAACATGTTCCCGAAGAACTCCAGGAAGGCGTCGAGACCCTCGTACCAGCCGGAGTAGGCGTGCAGCCCGGGTACTTCGAAGCGCACGTTCTCGTCCCAGAACTCGGTTATCTTCGCCCGGTCCCCGGTACCGAGGGATGCCCAGGCGGCGCCGACGCGTTCGGCGGTGAGATCAGACATGGATCTTCGTTCCTTTCGAAGTGTTCCGTTCGGACTGCTGTCGGTTCGGCCCTGTGCCGAAAACGCTGTACCGGTGGCGTCGACGCGTGGGCCGGTGATCGCGGAATCGACCACCCGGATTCCGGTCTCCACCTTTCCGGAACGCTCCGAGAGCGCCTGAACCGAACCGCTGTAAAATTCGGCGACGGCATTCGGCAGGGCGGTGTCTGCCCGTACGGTGAATGCCCTGCCGCCCACCGCTCCAAGGGACTTGACGACCTCGTGGCCTGCCGTGACGCCGTGTTCCTGGTCCACCGAGCCACTGCTGTCGCTCTCGGGATTTCCCACGGGAATCCTCCTTGAAGACGGCCGGAAAACCGTTCCTCAGACCGCCGAGAACTTATTGATAGTCATATCGGTACGTCCTGCGAGAGATAACTCGACGGCGGGCACCGTCAGTCAGTCACCCGAAAGTCCGAACCGGCAGGTGAAGAGCCGGAGTCAGCGATGGTCGGCGGGTTCGAAACACAGTCCGACACCGCGTATCGTCGTTATCCATTCATCGGGTCCGAGCTTTCTGCGCAAGCTGGCCACATGGGTGTCGATGGTGCGGCTGGGCGGGGACCAGTGCTCCCCCCACACCTGGCTCATGAGCTGACGCCGCGACACCACCGCGCCCGGCTGTGAGGCCAGCAGGCAGAGCAGGTCGAATTCCTTGCGGGTGCACTCCACGCGCCGGCCGCGCAGCGTGACCTCCCGCACCTTCATGTCTATGCGGAGCGATCCCCACTCCATGACATCCACCGCGCGGTCCTGGCGCAGGCTGCGACGCATCACCGCACCGATCCGCGCCGTCAACTCCCGCAGGTCGTAAGGCTTGAGGAGGCAGTCGTCCGCCCCTGCCTCAAGGACGAGTACCTGGTCCCACTCACTGCGGCGACAGGTGAACGCGATGATGGGCGTGTCCCCTGCCGCCCTGATCGCCGCGCACACGTCGAGACCATGCAGATCCGACAGCTCCAGATCCAGCAGGACCAGATCGGCGTGCTCGTACATCTCCAGCGCCTTGCTGCCGCTGTCGACACTGACAACGTCGCAGCCCTGACGCTTGAGACTGTGAGCGATTCCCCGTTGTGCGTGCACATCACTTTCGACCACGAGCACACGCCACGCCACTTCAGTCACGTGTACTCCCGACCTGAGACCCGGCCCTTCCCACGCTGCGCTGCGCTGCGCACCGGAAGTGCGGTGACGGTGATGCATGCCGCGTGTTCTGTGCCGAACTATGCCCGGCTGGCTCATGCGACGTTCCCCCTGTTCCTGCGTGGACACCCACGCCGAAATCGTTCAAGCACCGCCAGACTACAAACCGACACGCATGTATGTCAACGCGCCGCGAGTGGCTTGGAGCACACCCTGCCGGGCCCGATCGGCACTGGAAAAACGGTCATACGCCCACGAAACGACCAAGGTCCACTTGCCGACCACCGACTCGACGGCCGAGAAAAGCCCCGAACGAGGAGGATAAAGATACAGGTGTGAATGTTATATTCGCCCCCTTGCGGCGCGGATCCGGATCCGACGGCACCGCAAGCCACCTGCACGAACGTGAGGAGTCGGCATGAGAGACAAGGCGGCCCGGACCCGCTCCCGATTGATACGTTCGGCCGCGACGGAATTCGCCGAACATGGCTACGTGAGAGCGAAGTTGTCCACCATCGCCGCGGATGCCGGAGTGAGCAGAGGAGCTCTCCACTTCCACTTCCCCAAGAAGGAAGCCCTGGCGGACGCGGTGGAGGCGTCGGCGGCCGAGAGATTCGCGGACGTCACGAGCGACTGGGACGAAAGCGCCGCGCAGAGCCTGTCGCAAGCCGTCCAGGCGTTCGCCGACCTCTACCGGCGGGATGTCACCTTCCGCGCCGGGGTACTCCTGAGCTGCGAAAAGGACCGGAAATCCACGGTGAACCTGGTCCAGCGGTGGGAGGAGTACGTGACGTCCGCCGTCGCGGCCGCGGAGCGCGGGTCACCCTTCTCCCGCTCCGGCGCGGCGCGGCACGCCTCCAGCGCCATCGTGGCGATGACCGTGGGGCTGGCGTTCCTGTGGCATGACAACGAGCAGTGGCTCGCCGAGTCAACCGTCAGCGGTGTATGGAATCTGCTGCCGCCCCTGGGCGGCCGCGTGGGCTGAGGAAGCGGCGCGACCGGGGCCCGCCCCCAATGGGTGGGCCCCCACACTTCGGAACATGTTCGACAAGCCGAACATGCGGAGGATCAGCAGTCGCCGTGCTCGCTCTCCTCGGCTTCCCGAGCCGCCAGGGCGCTCAGCTCCGCGCCGACCTTGAGCCCACGCTCCGGACTCAGATCGAGCTGCACCAGGACCGAGGGCTCCGCGATGCTGGGAAGCACGTGCTTCAGCAGCGCCCGGATCCGCGCCTCCAGGTCCACCCAGCCGGTCATGACCTGCGAGAACAGCTGCACCCCGGTGAAACAGGAGCACAGCAGCTCGGCCGTCTCCACCAGATCCACGTGCGGGCGCAGCTCGCCCTGCGCGCGCGCCTGCTCGAGGATCCGCTGATTGCGCTCGACCCAGCTCCTGAAGGGGAGCTTCCGGTCCAGCCCCACCGAGTCCAGCTCCAGCGACAGTCTGACGCTGCCCTGCAGGACGGGGTCCCTGGTCAACTGACACGCGAACACCAGCCCCAGGTCGACCAGCTCCTGGAGCTTGATGTCCCGGACGACGGCGGGGATGTCCGCCTGACTGGCGAGCACGGTCCGGGCTAGCTCCTCCTTCGAGGAGAAGTGGAAGTACACGGCGCCCCGGGTGAGGCCCAGCTTCTTGAGCACGTCGGCGACCGTCGTGGCGCTGTAGCCACGTTCGGCGAAGACGGATCCTGCGGCCTCCAGGATCATCCGTCGGGTCGCGAGTCCTCGTTCCTGCGTCGCCATCGGCCCTACCTCCGGGGTTGTGCGGCTATCTGTGCGGGCGGAGCCGGCTTAACCCACCATTAATCTCACTATGTGAGACACCCCATTGAGCTACATACCGACTCGCACGTATGTTACGTCCCGCTCGAGGTTAACTCGAGCTCAGCTTCAGCATTCCTGGGGGGAAGGCATGCAAGCCATAGCTCTATGTACGGAAAGCAGACAAGACTCCGGACGAATAGAAACGGACATATCACCCGATATACCGTTCCATTCCGTCCCGAAAGAACTGGTGCACCGTACGAACCCGTCCGATGTCCTGCCCGCCGGATGGCGTCCTCTGACCAAGGATCGCTTTCTGATCAGCGTCGCCTGGCCGCAGGACCACCCGTTCTATACACGAGTGCATGGTAACCACGCGGCGAATCTGATCGGCGAGACCATCCGGCAGTGCGGCCTGTTGCTCGCCCACGCCGCGTACGACGTGCCACTGGGCCACCACTTCGTGATGTGGGACATGACGTACACCCTGGAAGCGGCCCGTCAGGCCGCGCACGGGACCCATCGCATCGAGGTGGAGGTCCGCTGTTCCGACCTGCGCTTCCGCGGTTCCCGGCTGGGGGCCATGACCTGCGAGATGACCCTGCGCGCTGACGGCAGGACCGTGGCGCAGGGAGGCGGTCGCTTCGACATCGTCAGCCCCGCCGCGTACCGCAGGCTGCGCGGGGATCAGATCGAGGCCGGCATCCAACCGTTTCAGCCCGACCCCGTCCTGCCCGCCGCGGTCGGCCGTACCCGGGCGATCGACGTTCTGCTCGCCCCGGCTCCCGAGCCGGCGCCCAAGGCCGACGCGCCGTCGGGCCGATGGCGACTGCGCGCGGACTTCGGGCACCCGACCCTGTTCGACCACCGCAACGACCACTACCCGGGGATGGTTCTCGTCGAGGCGGCGTTCCAAGCCGCAAACGCGACCGTCGCACCGGCCCTGCACCATCACACCTCGGCCAAGATCGCCTTCCTCGGCTACGTCGAGTACGGCGACCCGTGCTGGATCGAGGCCCGCGTCCAACCGACCGGCTCGGCGCATCTGACGGCGATCGAGGTCACCGGGCGCCAGAGCGACCGTCTGATGTTCACGGCACTGCTCGAAGGCACTTCGGCGCAACGCTGAAAATCCCTTCGTTCGCTCGCCCGTCATCGAGCGGGGCCCGAGTCACCGTCGACCGGCCCGCTCATCCCGCGGATCGTCACCACCGCTGTCGGTGAATCCCGTTCCACATCGCTGTCCGCGGCGTCCGGTACACCACAGACCTGCGCTGTTCGATTCCCGTCACCGTCACTGACGCCTGGTGGCGCCCCCTCGCATGCCCTGTGCACAGGGCTTCCGCACGGGTGCCGCCAGGCGGTTCACACCGGCCCGCCGAAGTGTCCGCGAGGCCACCGGCCGCGCGACGCCTCGCGGTGCGACGACCCGCGTCAACAACTCCGCTCCAGCAGGAAAGGATCCGACTCCTGTGACGCACCTCTTCACGGCCGAGAACATCGGCCGGCCATCCCCGCACACGCACAACTCCCGTCCGCACGCGCTTCGTTCCAACGGCCGCAGCGCCGTCATCGTATCCCGCACCACCGGAATTGCCTCCGCCCGTGCAGGGCGCTGGCTGATCTCTTTCGCAAACAGGCGTGATAGCGAGCGGTGGGTGAACCCGGCATGAGCGACGGCCCGTCCACCATCCTCGTCACCGGCGCGACCGGGTTCATCGGCCATCAGGTCGTCCACCGTCTGCTCACCCACCCGACTCGTCCGCGACTGCGGCTGCTGGCCCATGAGACGGACGTACCGGACTGCTGTGCCGCCACGGCCCCCGTCGTCCGGGGCAGCCTCACCGACCCGGCGTCCCTGCGTGATGTGTGCCGCGGTGTCGACACGGTCCTGCACCTCGCCTCGGTGATCACCCAGGACCCCGCACACGCCCATGCCGTCAACGCCAGGGGGGCCGAGAACCTGCTGGCCGAGGCGCGCCGGTCGGGCGTCCGGCGGTTCGTGCGGCTGAGTACCGCCGCCGTCTACGGGCAGGGCCCCCATCAGGGCGGGCCCCGGCCGTCCGAGCGTCCGCTGTCGGTGACCAGCGCCTCGCGGCTCGCCGGCGACCGGAGCGTCCTCGACGCCGGCGGCGTCGTCCTGCGCCCCTATCTCGTCTACGGCGCCGGTGACGTCTGGGTCCTCCCCGCTCTCGTCAAAATGATCACGCTGCTGCCTCGCTGGATCGAGGGAGGGCGGGCCAGGCTGTCGCTGATCTCCGTCGACGACCTGGCCCGTGTCACGGCGGCCCTGGCGACCCGGCCGACGCCGCTTCCCGCGTCCGCCGTCCTGCACGCGGCCCATCCCCGGCCGGTCGCCGTGCGCGACCTCGTCGCGACGATCTGCCGTTACCTGGGGCTTCCGCTGCCGCTCGGGAACATGTCCTCGGCGGACCTGGCCGAACGATTCGGCGGCTCGGCCGATCCGGCCCTGGCGCTGAGGCTCGCGCAGTTCGGAACCGACCACTGGTACGACAGCGCTCCGCTGTGGTCCCTGGCCGGGCTCGAACCGGGTCCCGGCATCGCGGAGCACTTCGCCGCCTGCGCTCCCTGGTACCGCGAACACCTGAGGGACCTCGTGCCCGCCGCCCTGCCTCCCGCCGCGTGAACCGGCCTTCCTGTCACCCCGACCCGAAAGCGGAATCAACGATGCACCCCACACAGTCCGCCCAGCAGCCTGCGACGTGCCCCTTCGCGATCGACCCCACCGGCCGCGACATCCAGGGCGAGATCGGCCGTATCCGTCAGCACGGCCCCGTCACCCGGGTCGAACTCCCGGGGGGTGTACCGGCCTGGTCGGTGACCAGCGCCGATCTGATCAAGCGGCTCCTGCTGGATCCGCGTGTCTCGAAGGACGCCTACCGGCACTGGCCGGCGTGGATCAACGGCGAGGTCACCGCGGACTGGCCCCTGTCCATCTGGGTCTCGGTACAGAACATGGTCACCGCGTACGGCTCCGAGCACTCCCGCATGCGCCGTCCGGTCGCCGGAGCGTTCGGCGTCCGCCGGGTCAACGCGCTGCGGCCCCGCATCGAGAAGATCGTCGACGAACTGCTGGACCGGCTCGCGGATCTGGCGGCCGCCGCACCCGACTCGGTGGTGGACCTCCGGGAGCACTACGCCCATCCGCTGCCCAGCAGCGTCGTCTCCGAACTCTTCGGCGTTCCCGAGTCGGCGCGCGGGGAACTCCTGCGCATCATCAAGGGGTTCTTCGCGACGACATCGTCGGCGCAGGAGGCGCAGAGCAATGTCGTCCGCCTCTACACGACCATGAACGACCTCGTCGCCCTGAAGCAGCGGGAGCCCGGCGACGACCTGACGACGGACCTGATCGAGGCCCGTGACGACAAGGGCGCGGTGATGAGCGAGAAGGAGCTCGCCGACAATCTCATTCTGCTGCTCACGGCCGGTTACGAGACGACGGTGAACCTCCTCGACAACGCGATCACCCGGCTCCTCGCCCATCCCGAACAGCTCGAACTCGTCCGCTCCGGGCAGGCCTCGTGGGACGACGTCATCGACGAGTCGCTGCGCCTGGACGCGCCCGGTGCGCACTCCGTGCTGCGCTACGCGGTGGAGGACCTGGAGATCGGCGGGGTGACGATCGCCCGCGGCGAGGCGATCTCGATCTCGTACGCCGCCGCGGGCCGGGATCCCGACCTGCACGGGGAGCACGCCGACCGTTTCGACGTCACCCGCGCCACCCGGGGTGAGCACCTCTCGTTCGGGCACGGAGTGCACTACTGCCTGGGAGCCCAACTGGCCCGCATGGAGGCGTCCATCGCCCTCTCCGCACTCTTCGCACGCTTCCCCGCACTTCGGTCGGCCGTACCCGCGGACGAACTGCGCCCGCTGGAGTCCTTCATCTCCAACGGCCACCAGGAGGTACCCGCGTTGCTGACCGCGCCGTGACGTGACCGGGGCCGAACGCCCTCCGGAGCCGGCCGACGACAGCCGTCCTTACGGAAGGGGACGGTGGTGATGCGGGTGATGAACGCCCGTCGGGGTTCGTCGTGAGGGCCCGCCGGGCTCCTCCGGAAGCCGGCCTCCGTCATCCCGCCCCACCCCGGACGCCTTCGGGGGGCCCGGCCGCTGGAGGAGACACTGCGGCGCCTGAACGGCGCCGCGGTGCTCCCGGCGGTGTCGAGAGCTCCGACGAGGCCGGGCACCGACTCCCGCGCTCCCGGCCCTTGGTGTCTTTGCGCAGCCACACGCCCGGGTTCCCGCAATACCCTCCGGACCACTGTCGGACGACCCGGACGGCGGACTCTTCCACAAGCCCTGCTCACCGTGCCGGAAGTCCCTCCGCACGACGGCGAACCTCGAAGAGGGAAACGGCGGGGCGGCCCAGTGTCTCCGTCAGCACATGCCGTTGGTGCTCCGTCAGAGGGGCGACGAAGACCACGGCGTCGGCATCGGTCGCTGCGCGGACCGCCGCCAGTTCGCGGACCTTTCCGGAGCTCAGCAGGGTGCGAGAGGAATACGGCAAGGCCATCTTCTCGACCCCGCCGCCCGAGACGCCACGCCGTTGCACGGTCCGCCCGACGATCCGAGCACCGCGCGCTGTCAGTTCCGCGGCCGCCGCATCCATGATGCCGACGAAATTCCGCTCCTTCGCGGAGAAGTAGCCGACGAGCAGGACATCGGCCCCCGCCAGCTCCACGTCCGCAGACCGGCGCTCCGCGGACCCCACTCCCCCACGACGGGCTGGACGCCGGTCGCGCCTTCGGAACCGCTGCATGGCCCACAGGTTAGACGCCCGCCATCCTCGGCGGTACGCGAATTCTCACGACTTGAGGTCGAAGGGTGGTCGGCGCGCGGAACGGCCGGGCGGTGCGAGGCCGGCCAGCCGTCGTGGTCAGCCGGCGGGCGCGGGCTGCCGCTCCACGCGGGCCACGTGCCACCGGAGGACGAGGGACAGCACCCACGCGAGCAGGAACAGCCCGGTGGCCACCACCACGGTGCACCAACGCAGGTCCGCGTCGGCCACGAGATCGCTGCCCACGCCGGGGTGGAGAGTCGACAGCAGGACGTGGAAGAAGAAGAACAGGCCTGTCAGGTAGAGCGCGTACCAGGCGGCCTTGTTCCACTCCTTCAAGTGGCGTCCGTCCATCCCCGACAACGGGAGCAGGCCGAAGACCACCACCTCGATGCCGGCGACGGCAGCCAACCCGACGGCATAGGCGGCGACGTAGGGCAGGCTGCCGGGAGCCGCGTGCTCCGTCCGGGCGGAGGCGATCAACGGTGCGCCCAGCACCCAGACGAGGACCGCGGCCGCCAGCACGCAGATCCCGCCGATCAGGACCGCTTGCCCCCTCTCCGTGCCGCCGGGCCGCGTGCCACCGCCGGAAGGCCGCACCCCGGCAGCGATATACACGGCGACCAGGCCATAGACGTAGGGGACCGGGAACTCGAGGAACCGGGACATCGCCGTCATCGCTACGGCCAGCAGCAGTCCGGCGGGAATGACCTTCAGCTGTGAGGTGATCGGGCCCCGCGCCGGGTGGAGCAGAGAGTCCTTGGTCTTCTCGTAGGCCACCAGGATGATGAGCATCCCCGCGGCGGCCCCGACGATCTTGATCGCGGTCGAGCCGCTCCACCCTGTTCCGGCGTCGGCCCAAACGGCCAGAGAGCCGCCCAGCAGGGCGAATCCGCACATCGTGACCCACCCGGGCGTGCTGATCCGCCAAGACCGCCCGGTCCGCCTCGCCCGTCGCTCCCGAAGGCGGCGCCACCAGCGGGTCAGCGCGTTGTCCGCCAACTGGGAGGGAAAGGCCCGCTCCAGGAGGAGAACGAGCACGAGGAACCACGCGGCCATCGCGGCCGACCCGGCCACGTCCTTCAGCCTCCATGAGACGTCGGCCGGGGTGTGCAGCGACCCGACGAGCCCCGCGTCCGGTTGGTCGTGGCCCTTTGCGGGATCGTCGGGGCCTTCGGGCTCGCTGGGGTGCGGCTTGCCGGAAGCGCCGCTCGAGTGCGAAGCACCACCCGTCGGGTGGCCCCGTGACGTGGAGGCACTGGGTGACGGACCGGGCGAACCGGCACCGTCCGTGGGCGGGGGTGTGATCGCTCCGCTGTCCCCCTCGTGATGACCGGTGGATCCCAGGGGGAGAGCGAAGAACGTCAGCTCCTCGGACGTCGGCAGGGTGATTTCACCCGCCCTCTCCCGAGACCGCCCCGCGCAGGTCAGTTCCACACCGAGGCGGCCCTTCAGGTCGTCCGGCAGGTGCGCGTGGAGATCGATGAACTCCCAGTGTCCCGGCCGGACGTTGCCCTCGAACGAGTCCCTGTCCAGCCAGGTGTCCAGACGGTGACCGCCGATGACGATGTGACCCCGCGTGCACGCGACCGGGTGGTCGGTGATGTGGATGGTGACGTCGTGGGGCACTCCGGACGGGGTGACGACGACCTCCCGGGGTTCCACGGCGAAGGTGTCCGTGTCCCGCGTCTCCGCCGGACTCCCGCACGCCGCGGTCACTTCGTGCCGCCCCTCCTCTGCGGTGGAAGGGACGGTGATCGAGCTGTTGAGCGACCCGTTCTCGTCCGGCGTCCCTGCCGCGACAAACTTCCCGTCCCAGAGGAGGTCGACTCCGGATCCTTCGTCGCATACGAAGTCCGTGCCGTCGATCGTCAACGGACTCGACGGGGTCCCGGAGCCGGGTGACAGCGTGATCTCCGGTCGGGGCCGGGGTCGGACCGGCTCGACGACCTCGAATTCGGCCTGGGCGGTGGGCCCTTCGACGTCCGCGCACCGTGCCGTCGTCCCGTACACCCCCGGAGTGGCGTCTTCCGGCACCACGACCGGTTGCTCGAAGGTTCCGGTGTCGTCGACCGACAGATCCACAGGGGCCTGACCCTCCACGGAGAACGTCAGCGGGCCCGCCGCCGTATCGCCTTCCGCGGAGCAGGCGAAATCCGTGCCGGTCACCGTGAAGGTCTCACCCCGTTTCACCTTGACGAAGGGCGGCGACAAGGAGGGGTCGGGGGGCTGCGGCGAGGGGGTGTCTTCCGTCTCGGTGTCCGTCGGCTGCGGAACGGGGCTCGTCCCGAAGGGAGTTGCCTGTGCCGGCGTCCGTACCGGCCCATGACGCGCCGGGACATCGGCGACCGCCCGCGCCCCACCGCTCGGACCGACCACCGTCGGCATCACCGCCGTTCCGACGAGCACCGACACCGTGGCGACCGCGTCCCACACCCCGCGGTACCTCACCCGACCGGCATGCCTCATGGCCGTCCCCCCTCGCCCGCCCGCACGGCCCTGCCCGGCCGTGTCCCCCTGGGCTCAACAAGTCGGACGAACCAGCACGCTCCCTCGTTTCCGCACTTGGGGGCGTACGAGGGCGTGATGCGGTACATGGGAGGGTCACGCGCCACTGGCGCACGCCTCGAGTCACCCCGCAGGGGCTCCGCGCCCCCGGCCGCACGGGAGGTTCCCCGAGCGTCTCGGCGTCACCGGGGCGGGCGGGGTCAGCGGCTCGCCGCGATGGGCCCGCGCGGTTCGGACGGCGCGCGAGATCACCCGGACCGGCCGTGGTTCAGAACACGGGGTCGGTCACTGTCTCCGCGCGGGGGACGGTCCGAGCGCCGTCCCCTCACTCGCCGCGTCGATGCGCATGCGCGCCTTCGTCAACTCGCCCTCTGGGCGACGGCCGGGGCGTCGTGGGTGCGCTCGTGTTCCACCCGGGCCGTTTCCAGGAGACTCCGCCAGGAGGTGACGGTCGGCCGACGGCGCAGCAGGGCCCGCCGTTCGCGCTCGGTCATGCCTCCCCACACGCCGTGCTCGATGCGCTGGTCCAGCGCATAGGCGAGGCATTCGGTGAGTACGGGGCAGCCACTGCACAGCATTTTGGCCCGGTTCTGTGCGGCGCCCTCGACGAACAGGTCGTCAGGGTCGGCCGTTCGGCACAGTCCCCGGTCGCTCCAGTCGGTGCTCGTCATCTCGTGATGCCGTCCTCTCCCCTGGCCCCCGCCTGCGAGTTACCCCTCTGCCCTGGGCAACAGGCATATGACACTACGCCTTTTGAGGACCGTCACTCTATCTGCCGTACGTCACCACACCTTCGAGTGAGCGCCGCTTGCCTCCTGCGCCCCGCAGCGCTATGGAGGTCCGGAACGCCTTGCGGTGCGGCCCAAAGGCCGACTTGGCGGGTTTGTCGGTCCGCCGGGCCCTGGTCGCGGTTCCTGTCCGTGTCCTGTCCGTCGCTCTGGGCGGAGTTGTGGTCGCGGAGGTCTGATTGATCACGCCCGAGCGCCCATGAAGCGACATCCTCGGCGCCGGCGGCTGCCTTTCACCCTTCCTCGTGCGGCGCTTCCACGTCCACCGGCGGCAGCGGCGGATAGCGTCCGAGGAGTCGCGCAGTCGAGGCCACCGGAAAGCAGGAGTCATGTCCCGGAACAAGCAGACCGTCGAGACCTATCTGGACGGCTTCCGCAAGAACGATCACGCACAGATCCTGAGTTGTCTGACCGATGACATCGAGTGGACCGTCTTCGGCGGCTTCCGTCTGACCGGCAAGGAGGCCTACGACGCCGCCATCGAGGGCCCCGGCTTCGTACCGCCCCCGCAGCTGGAGGTCGTGCGCATGGTCGAGGAGGACGACGTGGTCATGGCCGAGCTCGGCGGAACGGTGAAGCGCGACACCGGGGAGGTGATGCGCATGTCGATGGCCGAGGTGTTCCGGATGCGCGACGGGAAGATCTGCGAGCGACGCGCGTGGGTGATCGAACTCAAGGAGAACGACTACCGCTGAGGCCATCGGCCGGCACCGGTGCCGGCCGGTGGAGCGGTCCGGACCTGTGCGAAGGCCCCTCGCCTCATGCGACGGCCCGGTCCGCGAGCACCGTCTCGCGGAAGGCGGCCACCACGGGCCGCAGATCGATGCGGTGCCAGGACGCCCACAGCTGAACGGACCCCTCGTACCAGGGCAGTTCACGGACGGCGACGCCGTCGGACGTGCCGCGCACCATGCTTTTCTGGATGAGGGCGAGGCCCAGGCCGGAGGCGACCAGGCCCAGCGCGGTGAGCGGGTCGGCCGCGTCGAGACGGATGTCCGGCGTGAAGCCGGAGGCGACGCACGAGGCGACGAACGTGTCGCGCCACGCCGGGTCCCGGGCGTCGCCCACCGCGATCCACGGCTGCCCGTCGAGATCGTCGGGTGTCACCTCCTCGCGCCGGGCGAGGGGATGCCGCTCGGGCAGCGCGAGCAGCAGCGGATCCCGCAGCAACGGCGCCGCGTTCAGATCCGGGTCGTCCTCGGGCGGCGGCGTGCGCACCAGCGCGATGTCCAGGCTGCGCTGGCGCAGTCCCTCGAACTGCTCGGACGACTCCTGGTCGTACAGCGCGACATGGATACCCGGGCGCTGGTCGCGCAGGGTGCGCAGGGCCGAGGGCAGCACGCCGGTATGCATGGCGTCGGCCACGTATCCGATGCACAGGCCGCCCTCCTCCCCGCGGCCGAGCCGCCGGCCGAGGTTCTCCAACCGGTCGGCATGGCGCAGCAGCGCCTGTGCCTCGGTCAGGAAGACCCTGCCGTCGGAGGTCAGCCGGATGCGTTGCTGGCTGCGCTCGAAGAGGGTGAGGCCCAGGTTCTTCTCGAGCTGGGCGATCTGCCGGCTGAGGGGTGACTGGGAGATGTGCAGCCGCTCGGCGGCGCGGCCGACGTGTTCGGCCTCGGCGACGGCGACGAAATAGCGGAGTTGTCGCAGGTCAAGCATGTAGGACCTCGGAGGACTCAACTGTGTCCAAGCAAGTCTTGGACAGTCTCATGTAGGGATCCTAGCCTCGAACACGCAAGGCCGACGGATCGCACATTCAGGAGCTATCCGTCCGAACCGCCATTGCTCCGAACCACCCTTGTGAGGACCCCTCCATGAGCATCAAGCCCCTCCTGCCCGGCGCGCTCGGCTTCGGCACCGCACCGCTCGGCAACATGTTCCGTGCCATCCCCGAGGAGGAGGCCGCGGCCACCGTCGAGGCGGCCTGGGACCAGGGCATCCGCTACTTCGACACCGCGCCCTTCTACGGCGCCGGGCTCTCCGAGATCCGGCTCGGCGACGTACTGGCACAGCACCCGCGCGAGGAGTTCGTCCTCAGCACGAAGGTCGGTCGCGTCATCCTCGACGAGATGGAGGACCCGGCCGCCCGCGACCTCGGCGAGAAGGGCGGCCTCTTCGAACACGGCCGCCCGAACAAGATGGTCAACGACTACACCGCCGATGCCACCCTGCGCTCCATCGAGGACAGTCTCAAGCGTCTTCGGACGGACCGCCTCGACATCGTGTGGGTGCACGATGTCGCGCAGGACTTCTACGGGGACGAGTGGCTGGCCGCCTACGAGAGCGCCCGCACCGGTGCCTTCCGCGTCCTGCAGAAGCTGCGCGAGGAAGGGGTCATCAAGGCCTGGGGCCTCGGCGTGAACCGTGTGGAACCCCTGGAGCTCACCCTTGACCTGGACGAGCCGAAGCCCGACGCCTTCCTCCTCGCGGGGCGCTACACCCTTCTCGACCACGACCGCGCCCTGCAGCGCCTGCTGCCGGCCGCCGCGGCCCAGGACGTCGACATCGTGGTCGGCGGCCCGTACAGCTCGGGCATCCTCGCCGGAGGTACGCACTTCGAGTACCAGAAGGCGCCCACGCACATCATCGCCAAGGTGGAGCGGATCAAGGCGCTCGCCGAGCGGCACGGAGTCGGCATCAAGTCGGCCGCGCTGCAGTTCTCCCTCGCCCATCCGGCGACGGCCGCCGCGATCCCCGGCGCCACCCGGCCCAGTCGTATCGCCGAGGACGTCACCGCTCTCGGTGAGAAGATCCCGGCCGCGTTCTGGACCGACCTGCGCGAGGAACGACTGATAGCGCAGGACGCTCCCGTTCCCGCCGCCGCCTGACCCCTCCCACCCCGCACACCCCCACACCCCCACACCCCCACACCCCCAGGAGAATCCCGTGGCCACGACCAGCGCGTCCATCGACATCGCCGCGTCACCCGACCGCGTCTGGCAGCTCATCGGCGGCTTCGACTCGCTGCCCGACTGGCTCCCCTACATCCCCACCAGCGAACTGAGCGAGGGCGGACGCCTGCGCCGCCTGGAGAACGAGGAAGGCGAGGTCATCGTCGAACGGCTCGAGACCTTCGACAACGACGCCCGCACGTACAGCTACTCGATCCTCCGGGCGCCGTTCCCCGTCACCGGCTACCGCTCCACACTCACGGTGCACGAGACGCCGCGCGAGGACACGGCCCGGGTGGAATGGTCCGGCTCCTTCACCCCCGACGGCATCAGCGACCGCGACGCCGTCGCCCTGTTCGACGGCATCTACACGCAGGGCCTGACCGCGCTGAGCGAAACCCTCAGCGCGTCCGCCGGGTCCGCGCGCCGCCAGGGCGACAGCGGTCAGCGCAGTGTCGCCGCCGCCTTGTAGGTGCGCAGTACCGGCGCCGTCTCGATCCGCGTGACGGCGTCCCACGCCCCGCCGCGTCAGGTACTGGTGCAGGGCCTCCGTCCCGCGGCACAGCGCGTGGGCGACCAGGTTCGTCGGGCCGGTCGTCGCCGCGGCCACGGCCAGTTCCTCGCGGCCGGCCGACGCTGTCGCCACCGTATCCAGGTGCGCCGCGGTCCTGGCCGCGGCGGCGTTGGCGGCCGCGACGATGACCGCGCGGCCCGCCGGGCGCTGACGGCCTGCTGCCGACCCACGACCGACGGCCGCCACCGGCCGGGACTGTACCGGTGGGCCGCCGAGCAGTTCCCCGAGCTGCACCCGCAGGACCGGGGCGCAGCTGAGCGGCCCGCCCATCGATCCGGATGAACGCCCCGCGCCCGCGGAATTCGCGGGCGCGGCGATCAGCCCCGGATCAGGATTCCGCGCGCCTCGGCAGCCGCCAGTTCGGACGGACGAAGTGGCAGGTGTAGCCGTCCGGGTAGCGCTGCAGGTAGTCCTGGTGCTCGGGCTCCGCCTCCCAGAACGGACCGGCCGGCGCGACCTCGGTCACGACCTTCCCCGGCCACAGTCCGGAGGCGTCCACGTCGGCGATGGTCTCCTCGGCGACACGCTTCTGCTCGTCGTCGACGTAGAAGATGGCGGAGCGGTAGCTGAGACCGATGTCGTTGCCCTGCCGGTTCTTCGTCGACGGGTCATGGATCTGGAAGAAGTACTCCAGGATCGTCCGGTAGTCCGTCTTCGCGGGATCGAACGTGATCTCGATCGCCTCGGCGTGCGTGCCGTGGTTGCGATACGTCGCGTGGTCCACATCGCCACCGCTGTATCCGACCCGCGTGTCCAGCACGCCCGGGAAGGTCCTGATCAGATCCTGCACGCCCCAGAAGCAGCCGCCCGCCAGCAGCGCCTTCTCCTCGTTCCGGCTCATCGCACGCACCCTTCTTCTTTGTCTTCGCCAGACTCGCACAGGCGCCACCGCCGCACGTGCTCCGAGCGGTCCGTCTCCCCCGCCCTCGCGGCGACGCGGCACCGATCTGCACAAGGCCGAAGACACCCGTCGAAATTCCCGGGCCGGCCCTGAGTCGCTGGAAGGGGCAGAGGCCGGTCGCCGGCCGGGCCGACGGTCCCGCACGGCACCGATAAAAATTGTGCAAGTTTCAATCACCAATGCCGTGAGAATTTGCTATCGCTACCAGGAAAAGGGCTCAATGTCCCTGCTATGTCAGCAGAAAATGGATAGGGAGCGGATGAACGGCACGATCGACGGCTTCAGCTACGGACTGGTCACCCCGGTGGCCGCCTACGTGATGGCATGCGTGGGCTCGGCGCTGGGGCTGCGCTGCGTGGTGCGCACGGTGCACCACGAGCCCGGCTGGAGGCTGGGCTGGCTCGCCCTGGGAGCCACCGCTCTCGGCTGTGGCATCTGGACCATGCACTTCATCGCCATGACCGGCTTCTCCGTGGAGCAGACGTCCATAACCTACGACGTCCCTCTGACCGTGCTCAGCCTGGTCGTGGCGATCGTCGTGGTCTCCGCGGGCGTGTTCATCGTCGGGCACCGCGGTGCCACGCGGAACTCCCTGACCGTGGCCGGCGGCATCACCGGTGTCGGCGTCGCGATGATGCACTATCTCGGCATGTTCGCGATGCGGCTCAACGGAGACCTCGAGTACAACGTGTTCACCGTGGCCATGTCTCTGGTCATCGCCCTGGTCGCGGCGACGGCCGCGCTGTGGGCAGCCGTCTCCGTGCAGGGCTTCCTTCGCTCCCTCGGCGCCAGCCTCGTCATGGGCCTCGCGGTCACGGGCATGCACTACACCGGCATGGCCGCAGTGAGCGTCCATCTCCACGCCGGGGCGCAGCAGGCGACCAGCGGCCAGTCCGGCGCCTCGCTCCTGCTGCCCATGCTCCTGGGCCCGACCATCTTCCTCATCCTCGCCGCGGCCATCGTCATGTTCGACCCGGTCCTGATCCTCGGGGAGAGCAATTGGAACCGGTCCCCCGAGCGACGCTCCGCGACAGCGGCGAGCGGGACCCGGATTCCCGTGTCGGTGCCGGGCATCGAGAGCTCTTCGTCCTTCACGTCCTCTGCCTGGCACGCCGACAGCCGGCCTCCGGCTCCCGCTCCCGCTCCGTGGCTCGCCGCTGATGAGGAGCACGTGTCCCACTACGGCGACAGAGGCACCGGCGAGGCCCACAGCTCCCGGCAGAGCACCGAGTAGGTCACCGCGTTCGGCTCCTCATCGTGGCGGAGCGCCACAGTCCTCTGCCCTCGGGACGATCTTGAGACTAGGGTGCCGGGCATGACCTCCATAGCCTTGCGCGGCACCACGCTCCACTACGACGACACCGGTTCGCCTGCCGGGCTGCCGGTCATGCTGATCCACGGGCATCCCTTCAACCGGACCCTGTGGGCCCCGCAGGTCGAGGCGCTCGTCGCGGCCGGACACCGTGTCGTCACCCCGGACCTGCGCGGCTACGGCGACAGCGGGGTGGATGACGGTCCCGTCCATCTCGAGGACTTCGCCGACGACCTCGTCGGACTCCTGGACCACCTGGACATCGAGCGGGCCGTGGTCGGCGGCGTCTCGATGGGCGGCCAGATCGCCATGGAAGTGCAGCGCCGCCACGCCCGTCGCGTACACGCCCTCGTCCTCTCGGACACCTCCGCACCGGCCGAGACGGACGAGGGCAAGGCGTTCCGCAACCGGCTCGCCGACCGCCTCCTGGCGGAAGGCATGGACGGCTACGCGGACGAGGTCATCGACAAGATGCTCGCCGCCTACAACGTGACCGCGATGCCGGACGTCGCCGCTCGCGTGCTGCGCATGATGCGCGCCACCGACCCCCGCGGCGCCGCGGCGGCCCTGCGTGGCCGGGCCGAACGACCCGACTACCGGGACACCCTCGCCGCCGTACAGTCCCCCGTGCTGATCGTCGTGGGCGCCGACGACGCCTACACACCGGTCGCCGACGCCGAGATGATCCATGCCCTCGTCCCGCACGCGATCCTGACCGTCGTCGACGGTGCCGGCCATCTCCCGGGCGCCGAACAGCCCGGCCTCTTCAATGCCGCGCTGCTGGACTTCCTCACCAGCCAAGTGGCCACCCGTACCTGATCGCACGTCCGGCCGGTGTCGGCTCGGTACGGCGCCGGCGACGGCGAGGCCCTTCAGGCGGCCCTCTCGAGAAGTGATCTTCACTCCGAGGCTACGGCACCGGTGAACCGCCGGGCGGGCCGGTCACAGCAGGAAGGGCGACGGTGTCTGCAGCGGGATCTCGAACCACATGGTCTTGCCGGTGGGCATCCGCGTGCTGCCCCAGGCTTCGGCGAGCAGATCGAGCAGCTCGGTACCGCGCCCGCCCTCCGCGTCGGCGTCGACCTCCCGGCGTACGGGGCCGGCGGGATCCGTGTCCTCGACCTCGCAGCGCAGGCGGGAGCCACGCGCGCACAGGTTGAGCCGCAGAGGGCCGCGTGTGTGACGCAGCGCGTTGGTGACCAGTTCGCTGACCAGTAGTTCCGCGGTGTCGGCCAGACCGTCCAGATCCCAGTCGGCCAGTTGCGCGGTCACCAGACGGCGGGCCCGGCGCGCCGAGGTCAGTTCCCGGGTCAGGGGCCAGGAGGTGTCCCAGGCGGTGACACGGGCGCGCGGCGCGTCGAACGGCCTGATGGGTTCCAGCGCACGCGACCACAGAGCCTGGTGCCGGGCGAGCCACGAGGTGGGCGCGGCCGGACCGGATCGGTCCTCCTCCGCCCGGTTCTCGGCAGTCTTGCGCTCCGACCCCTCAGGCCGGCGGCAGAACCGTGCGAAACGCCCACGGCGAGGTATCGCCGGGAGGTCGATGGCCCCGGGGGCCATGGGAATCAGTCCCTTCTGCACTGCTGGCGACCACGGCTGCCGGGGCGAAAACAGAACCCGTCGAAGACTGGTCCAGGCATGTGCCAGGTCACGTGTTTACGTGGCGCTCGTCACGATAACAAAAATACATGTAGCACTCGCTACGGTAAAAATACTTTCTGATGGTACCCAACCGGGCATATGGAATGTGTTCGGTGTCACGGAGCCGCACGCAACGCAGCGGGGAGCCTCATGCCACGGCCGCCCGACCAGGCCAAACGACGCGACCTCATCGACCGGGTTCGCGCCTACATGGTGCGCCACGGCTTGGCAGACCTCTCCCTGCGCCCTCTCGCCCGGGCCTTGGGCACCAGCGACCGCATGCTCCTGTACTACTTCGGGAGCAAGGAACGCATGGTCGCCGAGGCGCTCGCCCTCGACGAGCGACGACCTCTCCTGCGCGCCCGCAGCCTGCTCGGACCCGCCGGTTCCGTCCGGGACCCGGCGGGACTCCGCCGCTTCATGGAGGAGACCTGGGAGCAGTTCAGCGCTCCCGGCCTGCGCGCCACGCTTCCCCTCTACCTCGAGATCATGACGGTCGGCCTTCGCCACCCCGACCGGTACGGGCCCGTCATGCGGGACGTGCTGACCGAGTGGACGGCCCTGCTCACCTCCGCCTTCCGCGGCCTCGGCATGACCGAGGACCGGGCCCGGACGGAGGCCAGCGTGCTGGTCGACGCGACCTTCGGGCTGCTGATCGCTTCGCTGGCCGTCGACGACCGGGGCCGGGCGGACGCGGCGTTCCACGCCCTCCTCGACCGCCTCGAACCCGGCTGGCACGTCTTCTGAGACCTGTCGGCCCGAGCCCCGACCGGCGGACGCGCCGTTCGAAGCGGATCAGCAGGCGTCAGAGCTTGGTCCCGAAGTCCTGGGTCCACCACGGGCCGCCCGACCCCTTGTGCACCCCCACCCCGATGTTCTTGAACGAGCAGTTCAGGATGTTCGCGCGGTGCCCTGGGCTGTTCATCCAGGAGTCCATCACCGCCTGCGGTGTCTGCTGGCCCATGGCGATGTTCTCGCCGTAGGTGGACCAGCGGTAGCCCGCGGCGGTGATGCGCTCACCAGGGTCGGCGCCGTCGGGGTTGCTGTGGTCGAAGAAGTCGCGGGCGGCCATGTCCTGGGAGTGAGCCAGGGCGGCGTCCTCCAGCTGCGCGTCCTCGGTGAGCGGACCGCAGCCGGCTGCCGCCCGCTCCTTGTTCACCAGCGCGACGACCTGCGCCACGGAGCCCGTGGGGGCCGACTGTGCCTGGGGTGCGGCGGACACCCGCCGAGTGGGGGGAGCCGAGGAGGGGGCGGCCGACGCGCTCGACCTGGCAGGACGGGGAGTCTTGGAGGCCTTCGCCTTCGGCCGCTTCGACGCGGACTCCGATGAAGAGGGGGATGCCGACGCCGAGTCGGACGCGGAAGGGCCGGCGGCGCCGGAGGCCGAGAGGTCCGTGACGGGGTCGCCCGCGGTGCGCGAGGGGGTCGCCTCGTCGGTTCGTGTCCCGGGCCCGATACCGAGATACCAGAGGCCGCCGCCCGCCACACAGGCCGCCAGGACGGCAGCGCCCACGGCCCGGCGCCGGACGCGCCGGCGTCGGCGCGCCTCGCTGCGGGAGGTCGCTCCGCCCCGGGACGCGCGGTGCCCGAGCGTCACCGAGCCCGCTTCTCCGTGGCCCGCGACGACCGGGAGCTCCGATGTCGAGCCCGCGGCGGCCATCCCGTCGGAGGTGGTCCTCAGGGCGGCGAGCAGCCCGGGTGATACGGCGATCAGGGCCAGGCCGGCCAGCAGTCCCTCCGCCGGCACCAGTCCGCTCCACAGGCCGGAGCAGCGTGCGCAGTCGCGGGCGTGCCGGGCTATTCGCTTCCGCCACAGCGCCGAGGGACGGCCGTCCCAGGAAGCGAGGACGCCCCGCAGTTCCTCGCAGGGCGGCCGGCCGTCGAGGGCGCGTACCACCACCCGGGCCGTCTCCAGCTGCGCCTTCATCCGCTGCACCCGGACCGCCGTGTGCTGCGGCGAGAGCTCCAGTGCCTCGGCGACCTCGGTCCGGGTCAGTTCACCGGCGCACTCCAGCCACCACAGGGAGAGGACTCCCCGATCGTCGGGCTCGAGCCAGCGGGTCGCCAGCGCGGTCTCCCGGCGCTGGCCGGAGAGCTGGAGCCGCACCATCGTCAGGTCCACGAAGTCGGCGCCCGGGTCCGCGAGCTCCTCGGCCTCCTCCACGGCACCCGCGAGCTGCCGGTCCTGCCAGTGCGCGCGGACCTGGTTCATCGCGATCGCCACGAGCCAGGAGCGGAAGCTCTCCGGCGTCCGCAGCCCGTCCAGGCCGTCCAGGGCGCGGAGCATGGTGTTCTGCACGACGTCGTCGACATCGACAGAGCCGTTCAGGGCCCGCCCCACGATGTTGTAGACCAGCGGCAGGAAGGTGCTGACCAGGGCGTCCTGGGCCTCCGCGTCACCCGCTCGGGCGGCAGTCACCAGTGCCGCCGTCGCCACCCCGTGCTGTCTCCTCATGAATACTTCCCTGTCCTCGACTCCGAACGATGCTGCCGTCACCTGGGAGACCGCCCGCAGAACCTCGGATAACAGTTCTTCGGAGACTCGTTGCGGGAGACACTTGCCGCGTCCGTCCGTCGGCCGCAATGGGAAAGGTCACATCCGGGCCACCCCGTCCGAATGAGTCGGATCGCTATGGCAGCCTTGCCCGGATTCGACCATGTACCTGCACCGCTCGCCGCACGTCTGACTGCCGGACGGCGGTCACGCGCAGCGCCGGACAGCGGACCGGCGGACGCCCTGGGGCCCGCTGGTAAAATGGGGGCACGCTTCGTGTCGCCGGGGCCCGTGCCAAGAGGTACGGGCCCCGGGGCGTTCCGGGCGTCAGACCGAGGAAGGTTCCCCATGAACGCGAAGCCGCCGGCTCCTGGACTCTCCCCCGCCGGCGAGCGCCGGCCGACGACAGCGCCGCAGGGCGACGTGCCGACACCGCAGTCGCCCCCCACGGGACTGCCTCCGGCCGCGTCGTTCGACGCACTCGGACTGCCGTCGGAGCTGGTGAAGAAGATGACCGGCCTCGGGGTGACGGAGCCCTTCCCCATCCAGGCCGCGACGCTGCCCAACGCGCTGGCCGGGCACGACGTCCTCGGCCGCGCACGGACCGGGTCCGGCAAGACGCTGGCCTTCGGACTCGCCCTGCTCACGCGGACGACGGGCCGGCGCGCGGAGTCGAAGCGGCCGCTGGCGCTGGTCCTGGTGCCGACCCGGGAGCTCGCACAGCAGGTGAGCGACGCGCTGGAACCGTACGCGCAGACCTTGAACGTACGACTGGCGACGGTGGTGGGCGGCCTGTCGATCAACCGGCAGCAGGCTCAGCTGCGGACCGGCGTCGAGGTGCTCATCGCGACACCCGGGCGGCTGACCGACCTGGTGTCACGCCGGGACTGCGTCCTGAACCATGTGCGGATCACGGTGCTGGACGAGGCGGACCAGATGTGCGACCTGGGCTTCCTGCCGCAGGTCTCGGACCTCCTCGACCAGATCCCGGCCGACGGACAGCGGCTGCTGTTCTCGGCCACGCTCGACAACAACGTCGACCAGCTCGTACGGACTTACCTTCACGACCCGGTTCCGGCCTCGGTCGACCAGGTGGCGGGCTCGGTCGCCACGATGCAACACCATGTGCTGAACATCCACGGCGCCGACAAGTACGCGTCCGCGACCGAGATCGCCGCGCGGGACGGCCGGGTACTGATGTTCCTGGACACCAAGGCGGGCGTCGACCAGTTCACCCGCCACCTGCGGGCCAGCGGCATCCGTGCCTCCGCGCTGCACAGCGGGAAGTCGCAGCCGCAGCGCACGCACACGCTCGCCCAGTTCAAGAACGGTGAGATCAACGTGCTGGTGGCCACCAATGTCGCCGCGCGAGGCATCCACATCGAGGCGCTCGATCTCGTCGTCAACGTCGACCCTCCGGCCGACGCCAAGGACTACCTCCACCGGGGCGGGCGCACGGCTCGCGCCGGCGAGTCCGGGAGCGTGGTCACTCTGGTCACCCCCAACCAGCGGCGCGATGTGAACCGGCTGATGTCCGAGGCCGGGATCCGGCCGGTCGTCACCCAGGTGCGCTCGGGCGAGGCGGCGCTGTCGGCCATCACGGGTGCCAGGCGCCCGCCGACCGAGACGAAGACCAACACCGGCAACGCGCCCTTCCGCGGTCTCGGCACCCGGCCGGGGCGCGCCAAGGAGTCCCGGAAGACCTCGGACGCCCGAAAGGCCGCGGAGGCCCGTGCGGCGGCCCGGGTACGCAGGGGTCGCTGACGCGGGACGGAACCGCTCTCCCCGGGGCGTCCCGCGCGGCCACGCAGGACGACGAGGAAGAGACGTACGCAGGGCCCTCCGCACGACGAGGAGGGCCCTGCGCGGCTTCGGCCTCCCCCGAGTCCTCTCCGGGTAAGCCCTTAGCTCACCGCCTGCTTCACCAGCGCGGCGATCCGCGCCTCCGCCTCGTCCGTCAGCTCGGTCAGGGCGAAGGCGCTGGCCCACATCGTGCCCTCGTCCAGCTTCGCCTGGTCACTGAACCCGAGCGTCGCGTAGCGCGCCTTGAACTTCTCCGCGCTCTGGAAGAAGCAGACGACCTTGCCGTCCAGCGCGTAGGCGGGCATGCCGTACCAGAGCTTCGGCGCGAGGACCGGTGCGTTGGCCTTGACGACGGCGTGGACGCGCTCGGCCATGACCCGGTCGGAGTCCTGCATCTCGGCGATCTTCGCGACCACGTCCCGCTCGGCCTCGGCCGCCTTGTCCGCACGCGAGCTGCGGCGGGCCTCCTTCTTCAGCTCTTGGGCGTGGTCCTTCATCGCGGCCCGCTCCTCGGCCGTGAATCCCTCGTGCTTGGCGCTTTCGCTGCTGCTCATGGCAGATGTCCCCTTGAGGATCTGATGTGCGTGATGTCGGGCTTGTATGTGGCGTCACACCACTATCCCATCATCGGCACGCACCGTGCCGATAATGCCTGAATATCCCGCGCGATCCCGGCATTGTCAACGGCACGGATCGTGCCGATAGGGTGGCCTCATGACCGAGCCACCCGCCATGCCACGCCGCCGGGGCGCCGCGCGCACCGACGAGCTGCTCCAGGTGACCCTCGATCTGGCCGCCGAGGTCGGCTACGCGGGCCTGAGCATCGAGGCGGTCGGCCGACGGGCCGGGGTCGGAAAGCACACGATCTACCGGCGCTGGCCCTCCAAGGCGGCACTGCTGCTCGACGCGCTCAGCCGCGTCTGGACCAGCGACCTGGACTACCGCGACACCGGGGACGTCCGAGGGGACCTGCGGGAGCAGTTCCTCCGTTCGGGCCGCGCCCTCTCCAGCCCGCCGATCGGCCCCGTCTACCGCGCGGTCATCGCCGAAGCGCAGGCCGATCCCACCCTGCGGGCGACCCTGCACGAACGCTTCCTGGCCACCGTCGAGCAGAGCACCCTCGACCGGATCACCCGCGCCCAGCACACCGGGGAACTGACCGCGGAAGCGGACCTGGAATTCGCCGCCGAGGTGCTGTGCGGTGCCCTGTACTACCGCAGCCTCCTGTCGACCCGCCCCATCGACGAGGCCGCGGTCGACGGCCTGCTGGACATGTTCATGGCCGCCTACGGAACCACGGGCCAGGACGACCCGGATTCGCCTGGCGACCCGGTTTCGCCGACGCGACGAGGAGGAAGCGAACCCCCGTTTGCCTAGCCACAGTTGGGGCAGGCTGTGAGGCCGGAGGCGGCCCATACTCGGATCCATGACCGGAAAATCGCAGCTCGGGGACTTTCTCAAGGCCCGGCGCTCCCAACTGGGGCCAGAGGACGCCGGGGTGGCCACCTACGGGGAGCGGCGCCGGGTGCCAGGGCTTCGGCGCGAGGAACTGGCGTTGCTGGCCGGGGTGAGCGCCTCCTACTACACCCGGCTCGAACAGGGGCAGTCACTGAGCGCCTCACCCGAGGTGCTGGACGCCATAGCCGGGGCTCTGCGACTGGACGAGTCCGAACGCGGCTACCTCCACGACCTGGCCCGGGCCGACCGGCCTCGCGTCCGGCGCCGGCGGCCCGGGCCGGAGCACGTCACGCGGGCGACAGGGCAGTTGCTGGAAGCACTGGCGGACACACCCGCGATCGCGCTCGGGCTGCGCGGTGACGTACTGGCGTGGAACCGCCTCGGCCACGCGTTGTTCGCGGGCCACCTGGATCCCGGTGCCCCCGGCCTGCCGGCCCGACGGCCCAACATGGCCGCGCTCGTCTTCCTCGACCGTCATACGCGCGACCTGTACGCGGACTGGCCGAGCAAGGCCAGAGCGGTCGTCGGCCATCTCCGCCTGGTGGCGGCCCAGCACCCGCAGGACACCGCCCTTCACACCCTCCTCGGTGAACTCAGCACGCAGAGCGCGGAGTTCGCCTCGATGTGGGCCGACCATCGCATCAAGGCCTGCACCGTCGCGTCCTATGAGATGCGGCATCCCTTGGTCGGCCCGCTCACGGTCCTTCAGCAGACCCTGAGCCACGGGCCCGGTCCCAGTGTCGTGGTCGCCACCGCGGAGGCCGGCTCACCCTCCCGTGCGGCGCTGGCGCTCCTCGCCCAGGCCATCACCCGGGACGACGTCCCGGCCGCCCCTGCCGGCCGGGCACCCCGGCCGGCAGCACCTGACCGACACCGGCCGACCGGTACCCGCTGACACCGCTCCCCCCCCATCACTCACCGACGCACGCCCGAAAACCGGAGAAGGAACCATGCCCAAGAAGCACTCCATGTCCGCCGTGCCCGCGGCCGCCCTTGTCGTGGCCGCCGTCGCTGCCACAGCGCTCGCCCCCGGCTCGGCGGCAGCCGTCTCGGCCCCCCTGGACAACGCACGGATCGCCGCCCACTTCGACCTGGCCGAGGGCCAGACGCCGGAGAACATCGCCCTGACACCCCGTGGCACCGCGTACGTCACCTTCGCCCAGGCCCGCCAGATCGCCGAGGTCTCCCCCGGGGGCGCCACCAGGATTGTGGCCACGCTGCCCGAACCCGCCGACGGCGGCGTCCACACCCCGGCGCTGGGCTTCCCGCTGACCTCCGGCATCGTCCGCGACCACGACGGCACGTTGTACTTCCTGTATGCCACCGGCACCCCCGACCTGACCGGCGTGTGGCGCCTGCGCGTCGGCGGCGAACCGCAGCGGATCGCCGCGCTGCCCGCGGACGGCCTGCCCAACGGCCTTGCTCTGGACCCGCGCACCCGCACCCTGTACGTCGCCGACTCCGCACTCGGCACCGTCTGGAGCCTGCCCATCGCGGGCGGCACTCCCACCGCCTGGTCCACCGCGCCCGAACTGGCCTCCACCGGATTCCTCGGCGCCAACGGCCTGAAGGTCCACAAGGGAGCGGTCTGGGTCACCAACCTCGACAGGGGCACCGTCCTGCGCATCCCCATCCGGCACGACGGGCGTGCCGGTTCGGTCCGCACCAAGGCCACCGGCCTGACGGGAATCGACGACTTCGCCTTCACCGGTCGCGGCGACCAGCTCCTCGCCGCCCTCGACGGCCCGAGCGAGGTCGCGCTCGTCCAGCCCGACGGCAGGCGTTCCACCGTGCTGGACTCCGCCGACGGCCTGCAGAACCCCACGTCCATCGCGCTGCGCGGCCACACCGTCCACGTACTGAGCGCCGGCTGGATCACCGCCAAGGACCCCAACCTGGTCCTCGCCCACCTCGACGACTAGGACAGCGGCCGCACTTGGGCCGACCGGAGCGCGAGAGGCACCGGGTCATGGGACGACGGCGGCCGCGTCCCACATGATGAGTGTGCCCTCGCGGTCCATGGTCAACAGGTATTTCCGGTCCGGCGACAGGTGGCACTCCTGAATGTTCTCGGTGCGGAGTTCAAGGGTGTTCAGCAGCTCGCCGGAGCGAGTGGAGCGGATCTGCACCCGTTCGCGGTCGGGCACGGCCAGCCAGTCCTCGGTGGTGGCGAAGTCGGTGCCCCGCTGCTTCACGGTGAAACGCTCGTCCCCGCCGGGCAAGTCCAGAACCCGGATTCCGTACAGGTCACCGATCGCGATCCAGGATCCGTCCGGGGCCATGCCGAGCCGGTCGACCGCATAGGGATGGTCCGGCAGTTTCGCTGCCCGACGGCCGGTACGCGGGTCCCAGAGCCCGATCTGGCCACGGGCGTTCCCCATGGCGAGAACCGACCCGTCGGCGGCCAGAGCCAGGCGTCCGACCTGACCCCCCAGGGGTTTCGTCGGCAGGCGTTCGCCGGTGAGCGGGTTGACGAGGTCACCGGTGGCCGCGTCGTAGGAGAGCCACATGTCGCCGGGTCCGTACACGGAATCCGCCAAGTCACCGACCTCGAAAGGGATGCGCTCTTCTCCGGTGGCCGCGTCCCACGCCCGGGCGTCCTCACCGGCGGACTTGGTCATGATGAAGCTGCCGTCCGGGGCGACGGCGCAGTTGTAGCCCACCTCGGGCGGGGCCGCGATCACCTGCCGTACGGCCTGAGCCGCCACGTCGTAGATCCTGATGTGCTTGTCCCGCCCGACCGCCACCAACCATGTGCTGTCCGGTGACATCGCGAAGTCCTGTGTCCGGACCGGCAGGCGCAGGACCGCATGATGCGCCGGAGGCCGCTGGGCGACGACAACCTGCTCCGCGAGGCCCAGGGCTTGCGACAGCTCGTCGGCCAGCCCTCTCGGGTCGTCGGGCGCGGCGGGATCCAGTCGGCTCAGGACCTCGTCGATCACCGAGGCGGCGGCCCTGGACTCCGGGGAGTCGACCAGGACCAGGTCGGCCAGCAGTCCCCGCACCTCCAGCCGCTGGATACGGGCGATCTGCCAACTCGGATACACGACCAGCGCCGCGGCCTTCTCGGGGGCGCTGTGCCACAGGTGCCAGATAAGGTTCCGCCACCAGTAGTCCGCCAGAACGGGCAGATCCAACCAGGTGCCTCCGGGCTGGGCCAGGACGCGGGCATTGTCGAGCAGTCGCTCGTGCCACTCGGCCTCCTCGTCCGCCGTCCAATGTGGCCTCAGGCGGTCGCGCAGTCCTTCGGGGACGGTGAGCCGCATCCTGCCGTCGGCAGCCGGGGCGACGGTGACCAGCCGTACGTCCCGGAGACGCTCGAGCAGGTTCAGCGTGAACGCGTAGGGGCCTCCGTCCATCCCGGCCCAGGCCTCCTTGACCTCGGCCACACCCAGCCCGACGCCCGGGCGAAGGGCCGACAGGCGCCGCGCGTCGAGAGACTCACGCAGGTTGAACACAGTCGTCAGCGCAGTGCCGATCCGGTCGTCGCCCCAGTCCTCGTGGCCCGTCTCCCGCAACCACTCCGCGGCCTCGCGCGCCCTGACCCTCTCCTCGAACCGGCGCCAGCGCCAGTCACCCCAGATCCCCCACGGTGTCCTCATCGCCCGCGCCCCCGCCCGCACATGTAATCCCGGTCAACCGTTCGAACGCCCGCGCGTAGGCCTTCCCTCGCGGTCCGTGTGTCAACCACACCGGCCGAAGAGGACGCACGCCGACGGCGACAGCCCACCCCCATCACGATGCCGTCGATAATTTGCGAAGTCTCGTATCAATCTTGCGCACGTTCATAGACTTCCCTTGCCGTGACTCCTAGCCTTCTTGCGTCCGCTCACCCCACGAGCCCTAAGGACGCACGCCTGTGACTTCCTCTCCCCAAGGCAGACCCCTGCGCCGCGGCGTAGCCGCATCCGTGTCATTGGCACTCGCCGCGGCCGGCACGGTCGCGGCGGTGGCACTCGCCCCTCACGCGGTCGCGGCGGGAGTGCCCGCCCCCTCCCCGGTCGGGATCTCCGGCCGGGGCGCCGACGTTCCGTTCAAGGAACAGGAGGCCGAGTACGCCGCCACCAACGGCACCCTCATCGGGCCGGACCGCCTGTACGGCCATCTCCCCTCCGAGGCGTCCGGACGTCAGGCGGTGACGCTGGACGCGACCGGCGAGTACGTCGAGTTCACCCTGACCGCACCGGCCGACGCCATGTCGTTCCGCTACTCGCTGCCGGACAACGCCGCCGGCACGGGACGTGACGCGAGCCTCGACCTGAAGGTGAACGGGAATCAGCTCAAGAGCATCCCGGTGACCTCCAAGTACGGCTGGTACTACGGCGGTTACCCCTTCAACAACAACCCCGGGGACACCAACCCGCACCACTTCTACGACGAGACCCGCACCACGTTCGGCTCCACGCTGCCCGTCGGCAGCAAGGTGCGACTGCAGGTCTCCTCCACGAGCGCCTCACCGACGTTCACCATCGACCTCGCCGACTTCGAGAAGGCGGGCGCGGCGATCGGCAAGCCCTCCGGCGCTCTGGACGTGGTGAGCGACTTCGGCGCGGACCCGACCGGTACGGCGGATTCCACCGCCAAGATCCAGGCCGCGGTCGACGCGGGCAAGGCGCAGGGCAGGACCGTGTACATCCCGCAGGGCACCTTCCAGGTACGCGATCACATCGTCGTCGACCAGGTGACACTGGCCGGGGCGGGCCCCTGGTACAGCGTTCTGACAGGCCGTGACCCGTCGAACCGGTCGAAGGCCGTCGGCGTGTACGGCAAGTACGCCGCTCAGGGCGGCAGCAAGAACGTCGTCCTCAAGGACTTCGCCGTCATCGGCGACATCCGGGAGCGCGAGGACAACGACCAGGTCAACGCCATCGGCGGCGCGATGTCCGACTCCACGGTCGACAACGTGTGGATGCAGCACACCAAATGCGGGGCCTGGATGGACGGGCCGATGGACAACTTCACCATCAAGAACAGTCGCATCCTGGATCAGACCGCCGACGGCGTGAACTTCCACATGGGCGTCACCAACTCCACCGTCACCAACACCTTCGTACGGAACACGGGTGACGACGGGCTCGCGATGTGGGCGGAGAGCGTCCCGAACGTCAAGAACAAGTTCACCTTCAACACGGTGGTCCTGCCGATCCTCGCGAACAACATCGTCACGTACGGCGGCAAGGACATCACCCTCTCCGACAACGTCATGTCGGACACGATCACCAACGGCGGCGGCCTGCACATCGCGGCTATCCCGGGGTCAACTCCGGCCAGGGCACCGCCGTGTCCGGCACCACGACGGCCGCCCGCAACACCCTGATACGGACCGGGAACAGCGACTACAACTGGCAGTTCGGAGTCGGCGCGGTCTGGTTCAGCGGCCTCAACGAACCTCTGGACGCGACCGTCAACATCACCGACAGCGAGATCCTCGACAGCTCCTACGCCGCGATCATGAACATCGAGGGAGCGACGAAGGGGCTGCACTTCGACCATGTTCGGATCGACGGGGCAGGCACCTACGCACTCCAGATCCAGGCACCCGGGTCGGCGTCGTTCAGCAACGTCACGGCGACGAACATCGGCCAGTCCAACCCGATCCACAACTGCGTCGGTTCCGGCTTCGCGATCACCCGCGGCGCGGGCAACAGCGGCTGGTACGCCGACCCGCCGGTCTGCACCGGCACCTGGCCGGACCCGAAGTGGACCAACGGCGGAGTACCGGGCGGGGGCACCCCGCCGCCCACCGACCCGCCGACCGACCCTCCGACCGACCCCACCGTGAACCTCGCCAGGAACCGGCCCATCACCGAGACGAGTCACACCGACGTCTACCCGGCTTCCAAGGCCGTGGACGGCAACGCCGACACCTACTGGGAGAGTGCCAACAACGCCTTCCCGCAGTCCGTCACCGTCGACCTCGGCAACGCTCAGGCGGTCAAGCGGGTCGTCCTCAAGCTGCCCCCGGCGTCCGCCTGGGCCACGCGTACCCAGACCCTGAGCGTCCAGGGCAGCACCGACAACACCACGTTCACCACGCTCAAGGCGTCGGCCGGATACACGTTCAATCCGGCGAGCGGCAACACCGCGACCCTCACCCTGTCCGGCACCCCCACCCGCTATCTGCGGATCACCGTCACGGGCAACACCGGCTGGCCCGCGGGACAACTGTCCGAACTCGAGGCCTACACCGGCTGAGAGCGGCTCTGTCCCCCACGTTCCTGGCGGTCCTGTTCCGGAACTCTGACCCGGAGCAGGGCCGCCAGGTGCTCGACCGAGTCGCGAGACGGTCGACCGCCTCCGCTGTCAACGGCGTCGCAGTGACGGGTCGAGGAGCGCGGGCGGAGTGTCGTACTTCTCGTCGGCGGCGAGGTCGGTACCGGGGGCGACGATCTCGTCGATCGCGTCGAGCACGTCGGTGGAGAGCACGGTGTCGGCCGCAGCGAGTTGCGCTTGCAGGTGGGCCTCCGTGCGGGGGCCGATGAGTGCGCTCGTCACGGCGGGATGCGCCGTCACGAATCCGAGCGCGAGCTGGATCAGGGTCAGGCCGGCTCCGTCGGCCACTCCGGCCAGTCGCTCGACGGCAGCGAGCCTGGCCCGGTTGGCGGGCACCGTGGTGTCGAAGCGTTGCGGCATGAAGGTCGAGCGGCTCGTGGTGATGTCCCGGCCCTCGCGGACGGCGCCCGACAGCCACCCCGAGGCCAGCGGACTCCACACCAGCACACCGAGCCCGTACTCCTCGGTCACGGGCAGGACGTGGGTCTCGATCCCCCGCTGCAGGATCGAGTAGCTGGGCTGTTCGGTGACGTACCGGCTCAAGTGATGTTCGCGGGCGGCCCATTGAGCCTGCACCAGTCGGTAGGCGGGGAAGGTCGAGGAGCCGAAGTAGCGGATCTTTCCCGCGCGTTGCAGGTCGGTCAGGGCCGACAGCGTCTCCTCGTCGCTGGTGTTCGGGTCCCATCGATGGATCTGGTAGAGATCGACATGGTCGACACCGAGCCGGCGCAGGCTGTTGTCCAGCTCGGTGACCAGCCAGCGGCGCGAGCCGCCCCGATGGTTGCGCTCGTCGCCCATGGGCATGCCCGCCTTCGTGGCCAGCACGAGGTCGTCACGGCGGCCGGCGATGGCCTTGCCGACCATCTCCTCCGACTCGCCGTCGCCGTACCTGTCGGCGGTGTCGATCAGGTTGATCCCGCCTTCGAGAGCGGCATCGACGATCGCGGTGGCCTCTTCCTGGGTGGTGCGCCCGATCGCGCCGAAGTTCATCGCGCCGAGCGCGAGGGAGCTGACCTGCACGCCGGTGCTGCCCAAGGTGCGGTACTGCATGATCCTGTCGCCTCCATTGAGGGTGAAGCCTGGTGGTGATGCGCGGATTGGTCGCCGGGTGCCCGGTCTGCCATCATGAACAAACGGAACACCGTCCCGTTTGACGATACGGAACACTGTCCCACTTAGCAAGCCGATACGGAACACTGTCCCGTTTGGTGGTTCGATCACGGAGGAAGGGCGCGATGAGCGACAGCGACGAGGCCGCCGGGCGAACGGGCAGGCCGAAACGGGCCGACGCCCGGCGCAATCAGGAGACGCTGCTCGACGCGGCCGCCGCGATCTTCGCCAGGTCGGGCGTGGAGGCACCCGTACGCGATGTCGCGGCCGAGGCCGGTGTCGGGACGGCCACGATCTACCGCCACTTCCCGACCCGAGCGGACCTCATCGTCGCCGTCTACCGGCACCAGGTCGAGGCCTGTGCCGAGGCGGGGCCGGCCCTGCTGAGGGACTGCGCGTCCCCCCATGCCGCGCTGGCGCGATGGATCGACCTGTTCGTCGACTTCCTCGTCACCAAACACGGACTGGCCGCCGTCCTCCAGCCCGACAACACCGCCTTCGAGGCCTTGCACACCTATTTCCTCGACCGGCTCCTCCCCGTGTGCGCCCAGCTCCTCGACGCCGCCGCCGAGGCCGGCGAGATCCGCCCCGGCCTGAGCGCCTACGAGCTGATGCGCGGCGTCGGGAACCTCTGCATCGGCGCCGGCAACGACCCCCGCTATGACGCGCGGCGACTGGTCGAACTCCTCATCGCGGGCCTGCGCCGACCCCACTGATTCCCCTCGGCTGCCGGAGCCCGAGCCGGGCGGGCCGCTCCCGGCCGGCCCCGGGTCCGCTCAGTCGGGGAGGCCGAGCGCTCCCGCTGCCTGGATCGCCAGCCAGACCTCGGCCAGGGCACCCGTCGACGTCAGATCCCGGTCGGCGAGCGCGCCGAACCGGCGCAGCCGGTAGGCGAGGGTGTTGGGGTGGATGTGGAGTGCCGCCGCGGCCGTCTCGGTACGGCGGTCGCGCTCCATCCAGGTGCGGACGGAGACCAGCAGCTGCGAGTCATGGGTCTCGTCGTAGCGCAGGACGTCGCCGAGGACGTGCTCGACCAGCGCGGTCAGGACAGCGGGGTCGTCGGGCAGCCACCGGCCCGCCCCGTCGTCGCCGTAGCGGACGACGGGGCGGCCCGACTCGACGGCTTGGGAAACGGCCCAGAGCGCCTCGCGCTGGGCGACCCTCAGTGCGGCGCCCGGCAGGAAGGGACGACTGGTGCCGGCCGCCACGGCCGGGAGCTCACCGACGGCCGCCGCCAGTTCCGGCGCCCCGAGGACGTAGCGGTCCTCACCTCGGGTGAGCAGCAGATGGGGTCGGTCCTCCAGACAGCGCAGCAGTGCCTCGTCGGTGGTGCGGCGCACGACGAGGAGGATGGCGTCTCCCTCGATCCCGTGCCGGGCGAGCCGCCGCCGCGCCGCCTCCGGGTCGAGGATCTCCTGCAGCAGCTCGGCGAGCGTCTCCGCTCCCTCGCGGCGCAGCGTCTCGCGTTCGTTGCGGACCATCGCCAGCCGCAGTGCCGCCACGGTGGCGATGTGCTGGACGACGGCGAGTCCCGCGGGCCGGGCGCCCTGACGCTCGTACGCGACGAGAAAGCCCGCCGGGCCGCCGGGCGCGGGCACCGGGATGACGAATCCGCCGGGGATGGTCGGCGGGGCGTCGACGGACGCGGGCAGGACGGCGGGGTCGGGCACGGGGACTCCGGGAAGGAGCGGGCGGCCCTGGGGTGTGCACAGGAAGACGTCGTAGCCCGACAGGCCTTCGAGGCGGCGCAGGAGCGTCGGTGTGTCGAGGTTCTCGGTGACCAGCCAGCGCAGCGCGCCGAAGACCTGGAGCTGCGCGCCCAGCCTGTGGCGCGCCTCTTCCTGGGCCGAGGCCGCGACCTCCTGGGCCACCGCGATGAAGGGGACGGCGAGCGGCACCTCGAGGACGGGGAAGCCCCGCTCCTCCGCCGCCTCGAAGAACGCTTCGTGCAGCGGGGGCATGTGCAGCTGCGCGGAGACTGCCAGCGCGGATGCCCCGGCGTCGTCCAGGCACTCCAGGTAGGCGCGCTGTTCGGCGGCGGTCCGGGGAATCGCCAGGCCCGCCGTCATGATCAGCTCGGCTCCCAGGAGCCAGGGCGTCGGATCGACGAGTTCGCTGGCGTGCGCCCAGGAAACGGACCGGCCCAGACCTCCGCGGCCGGCCTTCAGGGTGAGCTGGAGTGCCGGAGAGGAGAGCAGGTCTCCGATGGTGAGGTTGTTGCTGGCCACAAATGACATCGTACGCATCTGTGATCGGCACCATTGTCGCTGGTCACGGGGGGCCTCACACTGTGGAAACCGCCCCTTGCATGGTGCATGAACGGAAAATGGAGCGCCCGTGACGACATCGGTCACCGAAATCGAGACATATGGCGTCGAGCGGATCCCTGACGAGGACCGCACGGCCGGACCCATCGACCTGTTCCGGCTCGCCTTCGGCGGTGCCAACACCTTCGCGACCTGCGTGCTGGGCGCCTTCCCGATCCTCTTCGGCCTCTCCTTCTGGCAGGGGCTCGCGGCGACCGTCCTCGGCCTGGTCGCGGGTGCGCTGCTACTGGCGCCGATGGCCCTGTTCGGCCCTGCCAACGGCACGAACAACGCCGTCTCCTCCTCCGCGCACCTCGGCGTGCACGGCCGGGTCGTCGGTTCCTTCCTCTCCCTGCTCACCGCCATCGCGTTCTTCTCGATCTCGGTGTGGTCCTCGGGTGACGCGCTCGTCGGCGGCGCGCACCGGCTCGTGGACGTCCCCGAGTCGGACGTCACCTACGGCCTCGCGTACGCGATCTTCGGCGGGCTCGTGCTCGTCGTCTGCATCTACGGTTTCCGGTTCATGCTGCTGGTGAACAAGATCGCGGTGCTGGCGGCCTCGGCCCTGTTCGTGCTCGGTGCCTTCGCCTTCGCGGGCGACTTCGACCCCGGCTACGCGGGAGCCTTCGCCTCCACCGCCGATCCGCTGTTCTGGCCGTCGTTCATCGGCGCCGCGCTGATCGTGCTGTCCAACCCGGTCTCCTTCGGCGCGTTCCTCGGTGACTGGTCCCGCTACATCCCCGCGAACACCCCGCGCCGCCGGGTGATGGGCGCCGCGTTCCTCGCCCAGATCGCCACCCTGCTGCCGTTCCTGTTCGGCCTGGCCACCGCGTCGATCATCGCGACGAAGGCCGCGAAGTACGTCGACCCGGCCGCCCCGAACTACGTGGGCGGGCTGCTGGCGATCTCCCCCGGCTGGTACTTCCTGCCCCTCTGCCTGATCGCCCTGATCGGTGGCCTGTCCACCGGCACGACGTCCCTGTACGGCACGGGTCTGGACTTCTCCAGCGTCTTCCCGCGCTTCAACCGCGTCCAGGCCACCTTCTTCATCGGTGCCCTGTCCATCGCGTTCATCTTCATCGGCCGCTTCGCGCTCAACCTCACGCAGTCCATCTCCACCTTCGCCACGCTGATCATCACCTGCACCGCACCGTGGATGGTCGTCATGGCGCTCGGCTTCGTCACCCGACGCGGCTGGTACGACGCGGAGGCGCTGCAGGTCTTCAACCGGCGCCAGCGCGGTGGCCGCTACTGGTTCGCGCACGGCTGGAACTGGCGCGGTATGGGCACCTGGATCGTCAGCGCCGTCGTGGCGCTGCTCTTCACCAACCTGCCGGGCCAGTTCGTCGGCCCGCTGGGCAACCTCGCGGACGGCGCGGACATCTCGCTGCCGGTCGGCCTCGCCCTGGCCGTCGTGCTCTACCTCGCCTCGCTCGTCGTGTTCCCCGAGCCGCGCGCCGTGTTCGGGCCGGCCGGACCCCGCTTCGTCCGGGCGTCCGACGCCGAAGTGGCGCCGATCACCGGCGGCACCGAGGAGAAGGCGGCCGAGCCCGCCCCGGCCCTCTGAGCCCTGGGGGCTGTCGTCCGCATCACGCGGCGGACGGCGGCTCCCGGACGTCACCCCCCGCAACTTGGGCGTCCGGTCCTGACCGCCGGACGCCCCTGACCAGGAGTCGTGCATGAGCACCACCACTGTCCAGGAGGTCCGGGCCGCCGCGGACGCGCTCGTCGCCGCCTTCGCCGAAGGCCGCCTCGACGACTACTTCGGCGCCTTCGCCCCGGACGCGACCTTCGTCTTCCACACCACGCCGCAGCGGCTCGGCTCCACGGCCGAGTACCGCGCCCTGTGGCAGCAGTGGGTGGAGCAGGACGGTTTCCGCATTCTCGGCTGCGTGTCGTCCGCGCAGCTGATCCAGCCCTTCGGCGACACCGCCGTCTTCAGCCACGACGTGGAGACCCGGGTCGCCACCCACGCGGGCGAGGAGACGGTCCGCGAGCGGGAGACCATCGTCTTCGCCCGCTCCGGGGACGGCACCTGGGGTGCCGTCCACGAGCACCTGTCCGCCCGTACCGCCGCCTGACCAGGAGACACGTTCCATGAGCAGCACGTTCCGCAACTACATCGACGGTGCTTTCGCGGACGCCGCGGACGGCCGGACCCTAGAGGTGGTGGACCCCAGCACCGGCGACGTCTACGGGACCTCCCCGCTCTCGGGGGCGGCCGATGTCGACGCGGCGATGGCTGCCGCGGCCGCGGCGTTCCCCGTCTGGCGCGACGCGACCCCGTCCGTGCGGCAGCGCGCGCTGCTGAAGATCGCCGACGCGATGGAGGCGCGGGCCGAGGAGCTGGTCGCCGCGGAGAGCCGGGACACCGGCAAGCCGCTGCATCTCACCCTCAGCGAGGAGCTCGCCCCCGCGATCGACCAGGTCCGCTTCTTCGCCGGCGCCGCCCGGATGCTGGAGGGCCGCTCGGCCGGCGAGTACATGGACGGGATGACCTCGATCATCCGCCGCGAGCCGGTCGGTGTGTGCGCTCAGGTCGCGCCGTGGAACTACCCCCTGCTGATGGCCGTGTGGAAGTTCGCCCCGGCCCTCGCGGCAGGCAACGCCGTGGTCCTCAAGCCCTCGGACACCACCCCGGCCTCCACCGTCCTGATGGCCGAGATCATCGGCGGTGTCCTGGCGGAACTGGGCCTGCCCCAGGGGATCTTCAACGTGGTCTGCGGCGACCGCGAGACCGGCCGGCTGATGGTGGAGCACCCGACCCCGGCGATGGCCTCCATCACCGGTTCGGTCCGCGCCGGCATCCAGGTCGCCCAGAGCGCGGCCAAGGACGTCAAGCGGGTCCACCTGGAGCTCGGCGGCAAGGCCCCGGCCGTGGTGTTCGAGGACGCCGACCTGGCGAGGGCGGTCGAGGACCTGGTGGTCGGCGGCTTCTTCAACGCCGGTCAGGACTGCACGGCCGCGACCCGCGTCCTGGTCCACGAGTCGGTCCACGACGAGTTCGTCGCCGCGCTCGCCAAGGCCGCCGCCGAGACGAGGACCGGTCGGCCGGACGACGAGGACGTCCTGTACGGACCGCTCAACAACGCGGGCCAGCTCGCCCAGGTCAGCGGCTTCATCGAGCGCCTGCCCGAGCACGCGAAGGTCGAGGCGGGCGGTCACCGGGTCGGTGACAAGGGCTACTTCTACGCCCCGACCGTCGTCTCGGGCCTGCGGCAGGACGACGAGATCATCCAGAACGAGGTCTTCGGACCGGTCATGACCGTCCAGTCGTTCACGGACGAGGCCCAGGCCGTGCGGTACGCCAACGGTGTCGACTACGCGCTCGCCTCCTCGGTGTGGACCAAGGACCACGCGAGGGCGATGCGGATGTCGAAGAACCTCGACTTCGGCTGCGTGTGGATCAACACCCACATGGCACTCGTCGCCGAGATGCCGCACGGCGGGTTCAAGAAGTCCGGCTACGGCAAGGACCTCTCCGCGTACGGCTTCGAGGACTACACCCGGATCAAGCACGTCATGACGTCGCTCTGAGGGAACGCTCCACCGCCGTGATCGCTTTCGGGTGATGGTGCCGGGCAGGCCCACGGGCCTGCCCGACCGTGCGTCACGGCCCGTCAGCCGTGCGAGACGTTCAGCCCGTAGAACGCGACGCGCGCGCCCTTCGTCGTGCTGTCGGAGGACGACTGGTTGTACGAGCCGGCCTTGAAGTACTGCTTGTACGGGAAGAACGACGACGGAATCGGGTAGTGCGTGGTGCTGCCGTTGACCGTCAGGTCGATGGTGTTGCCGCCGGAGACGGCGATCGTGTAGGTCCACGTCTTACCGACCGCCACGTGCCCCACCGTGTGGGGTGTCTGCCCGCCCGACGGCGAGTTCTCGGTGCCGACGACGATGTCGCCGCTGGAGCGGTAGTACAGCTCCACCAGCGGTTTGGTGGACGAGCCGCCGGTGCCGAGGTGGATCTGACCGACACACACGTTGGAGGTGACCGACACCACCCGCAGCGTCGCGCTCAGCCGGTGACTGCCGCTCAGCGACCAGTTCGCCGCGCTGCCGCTGCGGTTCATCTCCCGCAGTTCGGAGCGGGCGTACGAGGAGTTCGGCGTCGTGACGCCCTTCTCGGGCGCCCAGAAGGTCATCGCACCGTCGCGGGTGTCGGTGTAGAAGTACGCGTCCTGGTAGCCGTTCGCCCCCTGCAGCCGGGAGGAGGAGATGGTGGTGGGCGAGCCCGGGGAGCCCACGGGCTCCTGCAGTTGCCAGACGGACAGGTCGAAGTTGCCACCGGGCGCGACGCCCGGATCGGCGGCGCCCGCGCCGCCGGTGCCCAGGACGGTCGCTGCGACGACGACGCCCGTGACGGTCGCCGTCGCCAGAAGATTGGAACGGGTCATGTTGACGTCCTTCACTGATCGTGGGGGATGGAAGGCGTTCCGCGGGTCCGGCGTGAACCGGTCCGCCCGGTGACGGTGACGACCCTCCTGGCGATCGTCCCGACCAGACGGCAAGATAAGCGTTGTTCATGTGAGTGAACAACGGGTTCACCTATGAACCCTGTGTGCCGTGACGCTAAAGGTCTGAACCAGCGCCGTCAAGAGGTCGCGCGCCTCGCCGCCCTGGGGTCAGAGGACTTGGGACCAGGCACCCGGGAATCAGGGAGACCTCGGAAATCGCGGCCCGCCCCCGCCGACCGACCGGCCGAACCCCGCGTCAGACTCCGGCCGACCCGCCCCGCGCTCCGAGGACCGCTCCCCCAGTGTCAGCCGGGCCAGCTCCCTGCTCGGGACGGCGATCCCGTCGTCGGCCAGCCACATCACCAACAGCCCTAGCGGCGCACCGTGTTCGGCCATCAGCACAGCCAGGGCGCGTGCCGCGTCATCGCCGGGCGGACGGTGCAGCACGGTGCGCACATAGCGCTGTCGCACCTTGCCCACCGCCCGGCCGAACCGCACCCGTTCGGCATGCAGCCGCCGACGCAACAGTGGCGCGTCACAGAACGGGAATCCCGCGACACCGCCGAACAGTTCGGCCGCCCGGCACACCACGTCGTCGAGAAAGTCCAGGGGTACCTGTCCCGCGAAGAGCCGGGTCAACTGGTCGGTGACGAGCCGCCGTACGACGTGGCCGGCACCTCGGGGACCTGGCACGACCCCCAGCCCGAGGAGCAGCGCCAGCGATCGCGCGGCATGCGCGGCCGCGTCGGCCGCGTCGGCACCGAGTCGGCCGGCGACCCACTCCCGCAGCTCCGCCATGTCCGGGAAACCGGTCGTAGCGCCGCCCGCCCTCACGGCCGCCGCGACACTCTCGACCCTGACCAGCAGGCCGAGACGGTCTTGGTGACGGCGCGTCAGATCGAGGTCGGCCAGGGGCAGCAGTCGGCCACAGAGGCAGCTCGGAGAGCAGTCGGGGGAGCAGTCCGCGCCGAGGTCGCAGAGCAGCCGGACAAGGACCGGTCCGCCGCCGTCGGAGCCGTCACTCTCACGGACGACCACCGGAACACCGCACGCCGCAAGGGACTTGGCGATTCCCGTCGCCCGGTCGGACCCGGCCTCGTCACCCTCGACAACACCGACGATGCCGGCCGCGTCGACTCCGGCCGCGCGGAGCATCCCGAGGACGTCGCCGAAAATCCGCTGGTCTCCGCATTCGCGCGAGAAGGCCACGGCCGTGACGCACTCGACGGAGCCGGGAGTCCGCGGCCCGAAGGGATTGATGCCGTGCGGATGGACGCACCACTGGGACATCACGGCGGGCGAAGCCCTGGCGAGCCCTCCTCCCCGAGGCCAGTTCCACCATCGGTGCGGGTGCGCGAGCGCGGTCGCCTCGTCCGCCACGGCGACCGGCCCCGCGGGCACCCGCGCATATCCGTGATCCGCGAGGTAATCGGCGACGAACGTATCCGAGCATCCTGCAATCGACACCATGACAACAATAATGACAGGTGTCATGACAGTAGTCATGGCCGGAGCCACCCCGCGATCGAAGTCGGTCCTCACGGCCAGAATCAGTCGGCGGATAGGTCGGCATCACGTAGCAAAATACCCCAAAACCAACCCTTGACTCGACCCTTGACAGGCCGAGTCAAGTTTCACATGATTAGGTCGCTCGCCGACAAGATCATCAAAAAGGGGAACCCAAATGCTTCGCAAGCGCATCGTTGTCGCTGCTATCGCCATTGCCTTCACCGCTCTCGGCTTCGCGTCAACGAGCGGCGTCGCCACCGCCGGCGCGCCCACCGCCGCCGCGCAGACAGAGGCCGCCCTGATCGGCTTCCCGCCCTGCTGCTGAGCTTGCTCACGCACAAAAAAGTTCTTGCCGGGCAGATGCTGCACGCCTGCCCGGCAAGAACACCGCGATGAGGGGAACCCGTCCCCCGCGCCCCGTGTGAAGGGGCGGCCCTACACCGAACGCCGCCCCTTCAGGAGCGGCCCTCTGGCCCGGTCCGAGGACTGGTAGCCCAGACACCGCATCCCTTCGCGGTACGCCTTGACCGCGCGCTCGGCCTCGCCCTGGGCGTCGAGGAACTCCGCCAGCTCGGTCCAGACCCGGGCCGCCTGCCGGCCGGCGCCCGAAGCCTCCAGGCTCAGCGCCGCCCGCTCGTACGCCTGCCGCGCTCGCACCGAGTCGCCCTGCGCACTGCGGGCCGCCCCCAGGATCAGCGTCGCCCGTGCCGCCTCCAGGCGATGCCCGTCCCCCAGCCCCCGCAGCGCCTCCAGCGCACAGCTCTCGGCCTCCTCCGGCTCGGCGAGCAGCAGCGCCACCCGCGCGAGTTCGGTCTGGCAGTACGCCATGTCCACATCGCCGCCGATGCGCCGGAAGGACTCCACGGCTTCGGTGAGCAGTCCGCGCGCTTCGGCCGGCTGCGGCGGGTCGGCCTGCAGCAACACCGCGGCGTGGGCCGTACGGAGCCGGGCGACCGCCCGCTCGTTGTCGCTCTCGGCGTACAGCGCCTGGGCTCGCTGCACCAGGCGCAGTGCGTCCGAGGTGCGGCCGGCCTCGTACGCGACCATGCTCGCGTTCCAGTAGGCGGCGCCCAGCGCCTTGCGGTTGTCCAGTGCCGAAGCGCGCTCGACCGCCATCTCCGCGAGGTAGCTCGCCCGGTGGATGTCGCCGCGTTCGCAGTACAGGCCGACGATCGTGGAGATCAGCTCGATGCCCTCGGGGCTGGGGACCAGAGCCAACTGCTCGAGCGCTGCGAGCGCCTGCTCGCCGACATCGATCGCGCGCCCGAGGTCACCGAGTTCGCGGTAACAGCGGCAGACCGCGATGAGCACCGCGGTCCTGTCCACCCGCTCCGCCCCCGCCCCTTCGGGCCAGGTACGCAGACGCTCGTACAGGCGAACCGCCTCTTCCAGCTTGCCGGATCGCTCCAGCCCCTGGGCCAATCCCCACGTGGCACCGACGGTCAGACCGGCGTGGCCGGAGGGCGTGACCCTGTCCAGGAGCGCCGAGAAGCGCTCGACGGCATGCTTGGCATCACCGTTGGCCAACGCCAGCTCGGCGTACCGCAGCTCCAGCTCCAGCTCGTCGTCCTGCTGACGGCCGAGGTAGGACAGCAGCTCGGACTCGGGACACTTGAGCTTCGCCGCGAGCTTCGAGACGACCTCGGGTGACGGAATCCGCTTTCCGGCTTCGACCAGGGAGACATAACTGGGCGAGATGCCGTCACCGGCCAACTGTGCCTGGGACAGGCCCTGCTGGCGCCGGAGCGCACGGATTCTCCCTCCGAGGGACTGATGGTCCGCCATCACTACCTCTATCCATATCGATGGAATCTATTTTAGCATTACACCAAACGAGACGGGCAGGTCAACAAGATTTGTCACTAAAGTGACCGATTGATCGCGAGATCTTCACTGGCCCGTAATAGGCAGCGCAACTGGAGTTACTTTACCTCCCGTGAACCGGGAATCACGCTCGGTAGAACCTTTATTGACCATCGGTCAGGAAACCCGCGCTGTGCCGTTCCATTCGTCCACCACGGCCGGAATGTCCTTGAGCGACGCCACGACCGCATCCGGCTCGCCACCGCGAGCGCCCAGTTCCTCGGCCGGAATGGCGCTGTGCGGCACCAGGATCGTACGCATCCCCGCCTCCCTGGCCCCGTGCACGTCCTCGAAGAGCCGGTCGCCGACGAACACGCAATCGGCCGGCGAGTCCGCGCCGAGCCGCTCGACTACGGCCGCGAAGATCTCCGGATGCGGCTTGGTCCAGGCGACCTCGCTGGAGTAGACGGCCGCGTCGAGAAGACCCAGCACCCCGTCCCGGTCGAAGATCTCCTCGTGCCAGTCGGCCGGCCACAGAGTGTTGGAGAGCACCCCGATCCCGTAACCGCGCTCACGCAGCCCCACCAGCATCTCCGCGCCGTCCGGGTCGAGCAGCGTGTGCGCCTCCCACGCCTGCCGGTAGGCGGCGAGGGCCTGCCGCCCGGCCACCACCCCGGCCAGTTCGAAGACCTCCCCGAGAGTGGCCGAGCACTGGGTGTCGCGACAGCGGGCCATCAGCTCCCGTTCCGCGGCGAACAACCGGTCCGCGACACCCTCCACCTCGTCCGCGGCGACCCCGTCGAGGGCTTCGGCGGCCGCCCGCCAGATGCCCGGCAGATCCACCGTGTGCCAAGGGGTGAGCGTGCCCGCCCAGTCGAACACCACATATTTGACGGTCACGCCGACTTCTCCTTCTGGTCTTCCTGCTGGTCTTTCACACTGTTCCGGCCGCTCCGGATCCGGCTGTCCCGCGGGTCCGCCCTCTCCCGCACCCCCAGCTGCAACAGCACGAGCCCTCCGACGCATCCCGCGAGCAGGCAGGGTCCGACGGCCCACCAGCCGTCGGCCGTCGTCACCGCCAGCCCCACCAGCGGCGGCGCAGCGAGCGCCCCGATGCTGCCGAACTGGGCGACCAGGCCGTTGGCGGCGCCCAGATCCGAACCGGCCCGTACGGTCAGGGGAATCGCGGCGAACACACACGCCACCACCAGCTCGTTGGCGAGCGCGATCACCAGGGCGCTGCCCACCGAGACTCCGAGCCCGCCCGACCCCGCGAAGGCGGCCAGGGCACCGATCGGCATCAACAGAGCGGCCAGGAAGAGGTACTTCACACCGACGCCCCTGACCAGCAGCCAGCTCGCGAGGAAGCCGCCCGCCACTCCGACCAGGGAGACCGTGCCGGTGAGCGTGCCGGCCGCCCCGGCCGCGAGCCCGAACTCCTCGTGAAGATAGGCAGGGTAGAGGGTCACGACGGTGACGATCGACCCGCTGATCGTGGCGAATCCCGCGCCGAGCGCGGCGGGTCGCGCCAGCCGTGCGATCCGGGCCCCGGGGCGGACGGCCGCCGGGGTCCCGGAGGCCTCCCCGCCGACCGGCTTCCCGGGCATCGACGTGCCCGGTGTACGCGGCAGTCGGCTCGTCGCCACGCCGACCAGCAGCGTCCCGGCCGCGGTGACCGTCAGCCAACTCTGCCAGTCCAGCCGGCTCGAGAGCAGCCCGCCCGCGAACGAGCCGAGGGCGAGCCCCACGGGCATGAAGGTGCCCCAGATCGCCAGCGCGCCGGTCAGTCTGCGGCCGTCGCCGAGGGCGAACAGCAGCACCGGCGCGACGATCACCACGACCACGTATCCGACGCTCTCCACGAGCCGCCCGCCCAGCATGGCGGCGAACGTTTCGGTGCGGGCGCAGAACAGCCCCGCGAGCCCCATCAGGACGAGCCCGGCGACCAGCATCCGGCGCGGGTCGAGGGGCCGGATCAGGTAGCTGACGAACACTCCGAGAACGGCGGCCACGAAAGTCACCAACGAGGCGATCAGGGCTACTTGAGCGAGCGAAAGATGAAGATCCGCCCGGAGCGCGACGGATACCGGTGATATCTTTCCCATACTGGTGGCGGCGGTGACGCCCGCCAGATAAATCAGAGCGAACTTCCACCAGAACGCGCGTGCCTCGCGCCTTTCGAAGCTCACTTCCCCGCGTTCATCCCCGCGTCCTGGCCGGTGCCCTTCCGGGACCGGATCGATTTCTCCGTCGCCGAACGCGACGTCGTTCTCCGCTGCCATGAAGCCCTACCCCATCCTGAAACTGTCGGAGGTCTGTCCTGTGAGCATGCTTTTCGGCCGCGACGTCGGCGACACCGATCGGGCCGCGTGCGACGTGGTGGTGCTCGGGTCGCTCGTCATGGACCGCAAGTACTTCGCGGCGGGGACCTTCGCCGCGGCGCTCCCGGTCTGGGGCGTGCAGCGCCAGCACGGTGGCGTCGGCCGCAACGTCGCGGTCAACACCGCCCGGCTCGGGGGCCGTACGGCATTCGCGGGCCTGTCCGGGTTCGGGCGTGACGCCGTCGATCTGGAGGCCGAACTGAGCGGGCTCGGCGTGCACCTCGAAGTCCTGCGCACGGAAGCCGGCATAGGGCGCTTCGACGTGCTGCTCGATGAGCGGGGCCGCCAGATCACGTCGACGATCGAGCTCCCGGATCCTGCGTCCGCCAAGGGCCTGTGCGGGCCCGCCCTGGCCGCCGTCATCAGCCGGGCGAAGGCGGTGGTGGCCGAGGGGGGCCTCGACGAGGACGTGCTCGCCTGGGTGTCGCGAGAGGCCCGGCGGCACGCGATACCGATGTGCTGCATGCCCACCCGCCAGGCCGACTTCGGGCCACGCGGCCATCTGCTCGGGCTGTACGACGTGCTCGTGCTCAACCTGAAGGAGGCCGCGGCCCTCACCGGTCGGCCGGGAGACGCCGCCGAGCAGGCGGAGCGGCTCCTCGTCCGGGGGCCGCGGGTGGTCGTGGTGACCTCCGGGGCGGACGGCGCCGCGGTGGCCTCGGCGGAGCGGCCGGCGGCCGTGACGGTGCCGGCCGAGGAGGGCCCCTGCGCGGACGACACCGGGGCCGGCGACGCGCTCGCCTCCGCGTTCCTGCTCGCGCTCGTGGACGGCGCGAGCCCCCGGGCCGCGTTGACCCGAGGGCTGCGGGCGGCCCGGCAGACCATCGGCTGCCGGGAGAGCACCTGCCAGGCGCTCACGGCGCGATGAAGCGGGTGGTGGAGGCCACCTGGTGCGCGTGCATCGTGATGCCGTCCGCCGCGAGCGCCCGCTCGACGGTCTCGTCGTCATAGGCGGCGAGTCCGGCGTCGGTGAGGATCCGCAGGTCCGTCGAGTGCATGGGAATGTCCTCGACACGGGCCTGGCGGATCTCCCCCACGTTGTCGCCCTCGAAGCCGTCGGGCATCTCGTAGGCGCCGTCCGCGAGGAACGCGAACATCAGCAGGTGGTAGCCGCCCTGCTCCCACTTGCCGGTGAACTCGTAGACGGCGAAGAGCGAACAGGACCGTACGGCGATCCCGGTCTCTTCGCGAGCCTCCCGCAGGGCGGCTGCCGCGGCGGCCTCGCCGGGCTCGATCCCGCCGCCCGGCAGCAGCCAGTTGTGGGCGTACGGGCCCTTGAGCTGGCGGATGAACGTCACCGTCCCGCCGGGGCCGGGGATGACCATCAGGGCGGCGGGCAGTGCGCGTGCGAATCGGTCCATGGGTGTGCGGTCCTCGTTCAGTACTCGGTCGGCCAGCCGTCCGGCGGGAGCACCAGGGCCAGCCCGATGCGTTCGCCCTCGACCTTGCCCTTGCGGTAGTACGGCCCGGTCTGCGTGGTGAAGCCGTACGTGGCCAGGGCCTGGCCGGGGTTGGCGAGGTCCGGGCCGGCGATGATCACCTTGGAGCGTACGTCGAACTCCATCGCCTCTCGCACGAGTTCCTGGCTCGGCGCGTCCGTCTCGATGTACGCGACGAACTCGCCCCGCGCCTTGATCGAATAGCGTACGGACCTGATCGCGTACCCGAGGCCGCGCAGGTGGGCGTACATCAGGTACTCGTTCTGGAAGCTCATCAGGGTGAGTCCCGACTCGCCGCCCGCCACGATCGTCGGCCAGGGCGCGCCGGGCGTGGCCTCGACCGAGGTCACCGTGAGCACGTTGCTGCGCCGGGCCTCGGCGTAGTAGCCCTTGAACTCGCCGAAGGGGCCCTCGACTTCGTCCCGGGCCTCCACGTACCCGGAGACGACGTGGGTGGCGTCGTCCGGAACCGGCGGGGTGCCGCCGACGCCGAGCGGGCGTCCGAGGAGCCGGGAGGCGATCGCGTAGTCGTCTCCCTCGGCCGGCAGCCGGGAGGCGGCGACCACGGTGATCGCAGGATCGGCGCCCAGGAAGATCGAGACGGGCATCGGGCGGCCCGTCTCGTGCCAGGCGAGCATGTTGCGGTGGCCGTCGGTGCGCGGGTCCAGGAAGATGCGCGCCTCGCCGGGGCCGACCACCTGGATCCGGTAGAAGCCCATGTTGACGCCGCTGCCGTCCGGCCTCGAAGTCACCCCGACACCCGCCGTGATGTACGGTCCCGCGTCGCCCGGACGATGCTGGAGGATCGGCAAGTCGTCGAGCAGGCCGGGAAGTTGCTGCCGGAGGACCGGTCCCGCGCCGACGGGCGACGGAGCGGGGGCGGGCGACGCGAGCCGCCGCGCCATCTCGTCCAGGTGCTTCTCCTCCGTCGTGGCCAACGCCGCCAGCAGCACGGCCCGCGGATAGGGGTGGCACAGCACGCTGGTGCCCGGGAGCTCGGCGATGTCGGTGAACACCACGGTGGGCCGGGCACCGTGCGCCTTCTCGATGTCGGCGAGGGTGCGGGCCACCTCCACGCGGCCGCTCAGCCGACGGTCGTAGGTGTAGAGGTCGACCGCGTCGTAGCAGGCGGGCAGGCCGAGCCCGGCGGCGGAAGCCGCCGGGCTCAGCCCGCTGCCCTCGAAACCAGGCCTGGACGCGTTCATGTGCGCACCCTCAACTCACTCGGGAAGGGGCGGCACTTGTCGAGGGACTCACGCGTCGTCTCCCAGGGGAAGACGATCCAGTCGTCGATGACGGCCGGGCAGAAGTCCGGGACATAGGCGCTGAGATGGTTGCGCACCACCGCGGCGAACCGCACGTCGTCCGCCGCGATCCCCTGCTCGGCAAGGAACGCCAGCACCACGTCGGCGGTCGCCCCCGTGCCCACGATGTCGTCGACCACCAGGATCTTGTCACCCGGCTTCAGCGCCAGGCCCGCGGAGGCCTCGATGACGGGCTGCTGCTTGGCCGCGTACCGGCTGTCGTCGGCGGTCCTGCGCACCCGCACGGTGTGCATGACCGGCACGTCCAGCGCACAGGTCAGATACCCGGCGGCGGTGAGCCCGCCGCGGGCCACCGCGAGGACGGCGTCCGGCGCGAAGTCCTCGGCACGCACCGCGTCGGCGAGGTCGTCGGTGAGCTGCCCGAAGCTCGCCCAGTCCAGCAGATAGGCACCCTGCCGGGACCACATCCCGGGCTGCTCGCCGGCCACACCCGGCTGTTCCGCGACCCGTGTCGGGCTCATCCTCGTACCGCCTTCGCGACGTGGTCCGTGTCGATCTGCACCGAGCGCTCGCGGGCGTGCGGCACGTTCTCCGCCCGTCCCGCGCTGGTCACCCGGATGAACTCGGCCTGCGCGCGGAAGGTGTCCAGGTCACGCGCCCCGGAGTAGCTCATCGCCGACTGCACGCCGCCGGTGAGTGCTCGCAGGGTGCGGGCGAGCGGTCCGGAAGCCGGGAAGGTCGCCTCGACGCCCTCGGGGACGTAGTCGTCGACCTCCTCCTGGGTGACCTTGCCGCCGGCGGCCTTGCGCAGGGTCAGTTCCATGCCGAGCGACACGAATCCGTTGCTGACGCGGTAGTGGCGGCCGTCGCGCTCCACCGGGGTGGCCTCGCTCTCGTCGGCGCCCGCGAGCGCCGAGCCGAGCATCACCGCGTGGGCGCCCGCGGCGAGGGACTTGGCGATGTCGCCGGACTGGCGGATTCCGCCGTCGGCGATGATCGTCACGCCCGCCGTCTCGGCGGCGGCCGCGCAGTCCAGGACGGCCGTGAGCTGGGGCACTCCAGTGCCCGCCACGAGCCGGGTGGTGCAGACGCCACCGGGGCCGATGCCGACCTTCACCGCCTGGGCGCCCGCCGCCGCCAGGTCGCGTACGCCCTCCGGTGTGGCCACGTTGCCGGCGATCAGCGCGGTCTGCGGCCAGGAGGCGCGCAACTCCTCGACCACGGAGATGACTTGATCGCTGTGGCCGTGGGCGACATCGACGAGGAGGACGTCCACTCCGTGCGCGACGAGTTCGGCGGCGCGCTCCCGCCAGTCGCCCGTGACACCGACGGCGCCGCCGACGAGCAGGCGCCCGTCCGCGGCGAGCGTGGCCTTCTCGGACTGTTCGGCGGACAGCTCCACGAACTTGACCGCGTCGAGCTGCTTGATCTGCTGCTCGACGGTCTGCATCCGGTGCAGGATGCCGAGGCCGCCCTGGAGTGCCATCGCGGCGGCCATCCGGTCGCCGGTGCACCACTGGGTGTTGGCTGAGATGATCGGCACCCGCAGCCGCACACCCGGCACCAGCTCGGAGCTGGTGTCCGCCTGTCGGCGGCTGGTCAGCGAGGTGCGCCGGGGCACGAACAGGACGTCGTCGAAGCTCAGTCCGGTACGGGCCGGTTCGGTGATCCGCATGAGTGTCTCCTTCCCCGTCAGCCGCGGCCGGCGACGGTCAGCGCGAGCAGTTCGGCCCGCATCGGAGCCTCCGCGAGCGCGCCGCGCCATACGGCGGTCGTCATGGTGGCGGGGGTGCGAATACCGCGCATGGCCATGCACAGGTGCTCGCCGCGGCCGATCACGGCCACGTCGGGCGAGCCGGTGAGCTTCTCGATGTCGTCGGCGATCTGCTGGGACAGCTGCTCCTGCGACTGCAGCTTGTGGGCGTGCTGGTGAGCGATGCGGGCGAACTTGCTCAGGCCCAGCATCTTGCCCTGCGGCAGATAGCCGATGGTGATCTCGCACGAGAACGGCAGCAGGTGGTGCTCGCAGAGCGACCAGACGCTGATGCCGGAGACAGCGACCAGACTGCCGCTCGCGGTGGTCTCGAACACCGTGTCGACGGAACCCGGGTCGTACTGGGTGAACTCGCGCCACCAGCGCGCATAGCGGGCCGGTGTGTCCTGAAGACCCTCACGGTCGGGGTCCTCGCCTATCTCCACGAGCAGCCGGCGGGCGATGGCCTCCAGCGGGTCCCGGCCCGCGGGGTCGCCCGGCAGGGCCAGGTCGTCGGTCAGTACTTCGATGCTGCTGGTCATCAGATACCCCGCTTGCTTCCCCACACGTTCACGTGCAGCCGTCCCGACAGATTCCATTTGCGCGCGATCACGTCGTCAGCCAACGTGCGCATACCGTGCTCGATCTCTTCGGGGGACTGCCCCCGGGGCATGATCCAGACGTTCTTGAGGTTGAGCTCGCCGACGAGTGCGTCGACCTCGTCGAGGTCGGATCCGTCGGCGCAGACGAACTTGAAGGCCGCGGTGGGCAGTTCGCCGAACCTGCGCAGCACCTCGGGCACGATGCGCCGTTCCTCGGCGACGCCCGAGTGCGCCAGTTTCGGGGACACGTTGAACCGGACTCCGGTCTCCACCAGCGTGTCCGTGGGCATCACGGTGCCGTTGGTCTCGAACTCCACGGCCACACCCTGGCGACCCAGCGCCCGGACCACGGGCAGTACCCGGTCCTGCTGGCTGAGCGGTTCACCGCCGGAGATCACGATCAGTTCGACGCCGAACCCGAGCAGCCGCTCGGTCACCTCGTCGACACTCAGCGCGTGCAGCTCGTCGGCCGCACGGTAGGCGATGCCGGTGTCCGACTCGCCCTTCCAGTCCCAGGTGTACGGCGTGTCGCACCAGCGACACGTCAGATTGCATCCCCCCAGCCGCAGGAACGCGCACAGCCTTCCGGTGGAAGGCCCTTCGCCCTGTACGGCGCTAGGTGGGTCCGAATATCTCGTTGACCACGAGCTTCGGAACCGCCATTTACACCACCCCCTACTGCCCAACCGGGCTTTGTCGCCTATGAGTTGCTGTTGCTCAGACGGTCTCTCGGGCACCCGGCCGGTACGTCGCCCAGGTCTTCGGCGTCTCCGAGACCCGTACGGCGGTCAGCTCGGGGAAGTCCGCGGACCAGGTGCGATGGATCCACATCGCGATGTGTTCGGCCGACGGGTTCTCGTCGCCCAGCACGTCGTTGAGGTGCCGGTGGTCGATCGTGTCGTCGATCCACTTCTTGAAGACGGCCAGCTCGCCGTAGTCCCGGACGAAGCCGGGCTTGGTCAACTGCTCCGGAGCCGCGGAGAGTTCGAGCACCACGATGTAGTTGTGGCCGTGCAGCCGGCCGCACGGGTGGCCCGGCGGGAGGTGGGCCAGCTGGTGGCTGGCCGAGAAGTGGAACTCCTTGGTGATGGACAACACGGCGCGGTCTCTCTTTCTCGGAAAGCGGCTTTGTCACGGAGGTTCGTCACGGAGGTTCGTCACGCGGACAGCTCGTGGACGGGTCCGGACGCACAGGTGGCGTGGTCGGTCACATGACGTCGAGGGCAGCGTCCGCCCGGCTACGGCGCTCGAAGAAGCGCAGCAGCCCGAGGGCCAGGAGCCCGTAACCGAGTGCGACGAGCAGCTCCCGTCCGAGGCTCGACCACACCTCGGCGAGCGGGGCGCCGGCGAACAGGGCGCGCAGCGCCTCGATGGAGTGGGACAGCGGCAGGAGGCTGCCCGCTGTGCTCATCCAGCCGGGCATGGCATCCCGCGGCAGGTTGGCGCCACTGAACAGGATCAACAGGGTGAAGGCAGCGTTCGAGATGACGAACACATCACGGATACGGACCGCGAGCGCGCCCAGCATGAGGCCGAACAGCGCACAGGACGTGGCCGCGGCCACGAACACCTGGACCAGGCCGAACAGCACGCGCGGCGGCAGGTCGAGCCCGAGGGCGAGTGAGCCCACCAGCATCATGAACGCCATCACCGCACAGCCGTTGAGGATGTACGGCAGTACCCGGCCGCCCCAGATCAGTCCCCGGGAACGGGGGCTGAGCAGCACCGCTCCCAGAGTCCCGTAGCGGCGCTCGTTGGCGACCGCCATGATCGCTCCGTACACGCAGGGCACGCTCGTGGCGAGCACCGCGTTGCCGAGCAGGTAGAACCGGTCGTCGGCGACGCCCAGGCTGCGCCCGACGTGGACGAAGAAGAAGATCTGGAACAGCGGGCTGACCAGCAGCGTGCCGATGAACATCGGCGGTGTGGTCCAGTTGAACAGGGCACGGTAGGAGATGCCGCCGCCGCGGAATGTCAGGCGCAGGGCGCGGGTCACAGAATTCATCACTTGTCTCCGATCCGGGCGCTCAGGTGAGGGCGAGGGTGCCGGCGCCGCGTGCGCGGCGCTCCACCCAGACGAGGGCGACCAGGGCCAGGACCACGTAGAGCACGCCGAGCCCGAGAGCGACGGCCGACGGCCACAGGACGGGGCCGCCGGACGTGGCCGCCTGGACCGCGCGGGCGCCCCAACTGGTGGGCAGTGCCCAGGTGATGGGGTGTGTCCAGGCGGGCAGGGTCGCGGTGGAGACGAGCATCCCGGACAGCATCCAGACCGGCGAGTCCAAGGCGTTGGCGAGGGCGTTGGCATTGCGGAGCAGCACGAACGTGGCCGCCATCAGCAGGCCCATCATGCCGAGCGCCACCACACAGACCAGCAGCGCGGGCACGAACAGCAGGGGCGCGGCGGGGGTGAAGGGCACACCGAACAGCATTACGCCCCACAGGATGGTGGCGACCATCGAGTAGACGCCGACCAGGGCGGTCGCGAAGGTGATGGGGATCAGGACCAGGGAGAGCCGGGTCGGCGCCGACACCAGTGTCTCCAGCGTTCCCATCCAGCGCTGCTCCTGGATGGCGCCGCCGGAGCCGAAGAGCACGGCGGACCAGACACCCATCAGGCCGGCACCGACCGACGCCTGCAGCAGCCGGTCCGGGCTGTCCCCGGCGCGGAAGAGGTAGACGGCCAGCGTGGCGAAGACGAGGGGCGTGAACACCGCCATCACCAACTCCACGCCGGAGCGGGACAGATGCAGGACGTGGGTGCGCAGACCGACGGCCATCAGCCGCCAGAACCGTTGCAGGGAGAGCCCGTTCATCACTGCTCCCCCGTCGCGCCCGAGGCACCGATGATGGAGACATAGGCGTCTTCGAGGGTGGGTTCGCGGCTGGTGACCTTTCCGGTGCGCAGCCCGGCGAGCGCCGCCATCACGGCTCCGTGGTTCCCGGCCGAGGGCTGGGCGTGCACGGTGACGGTGTCGACCGGTCCACGGGTCTCCACGGTGACCTGTTCGACGCCGGGGGTCGCCCGCAGCGTCCGGAGCTGCTCGTCGCCCGCGGCCTCGTGGACCTCCACCTCCAGGACGTCGAGTTTGCGCACCCGGTCCTTGAGTTCGGTGGGGGTGCCCTCCGCACGCAGGGTGCCGGAGGCGATGACCGCGATGCGGTCGCACAGTTGGTCGGCCTCGGCCATGTAGTGGGTGGTCAGCAGGACCGTGGTGCCGGCCGCGACGAGGTCGGCGACCATCTGGCGCAGTTCGCGGGCGGCGACCGGGTCGACGCCGATGGTCGGCTCGTCGAGGAAGAGAACCTCGGGGCGGTGCAGCAGGCCTCGCGCGATGTGCAGCTTCTGCCGCATGCCGCGGGAGTAGCCCTCTACCCGTTCGCCCTCCCGTCCCTTGAGGCCGACGGACTCCAGCAGTTCGTGGATGCGCGGGAGTTGCTCGCGCGCCTCGACTCCGTACAGCTCGGCGAAGTAGCGCAGGTTGTCGAGGGCGGAGAGCCGCTCGTACAGGCCCCGGTCGCCGCCGAAGACGTACCCGATACGACGGCGCACCTCGACCGGATCGGTCGCGACGTCGTGGCCCAGCACCCGCGCGCTGCCCTCGGTGGGCAGCAGCAGGGTGTTGAGCATCTTGATCGTGGTGGTCTTGCCGGCTCCGTTGGGGCCCAGCAGTCCGAAGAGTTCGCCGCGGCCGACGGTGAAGGAGACACCGCGGACGGCTTGGATCGTCTTGCGTTGGGGCCGCAGCCAGCCGGTGCGCGTGTGGTAGGAGCGGCACAGGCCGGCCGCCTCGATGGCCAGGTCGTGGTCGGTCATGGTCGCCTCGTCTCAGTCGGTGGGGGATGACGCCGGGGTCCCCGGCAGTTCGAGGAGGCCGAGGTCGAGGGAGTCGTCGAGGAACGCGCTCACCGATTCGGGCCGCACGCCTGTCGTGGCGGCCGCGTCGTCGAGCGAGCGCTCGCCGTCCAGCGCCAGCAGCAGCTTCAGCCAGTCGCTGTCTTCCTCCAGGACGTACTCGAGGGCTCCGTCGACCGCGAGGTACCAGGTGCCGGACCGGTCCTGGAGCAGCGTCGCGTTGTCGGCGAGGGCAGGCACGCTCTTCCCGTCCCAGCGCGGTGGCGCGAACACCAGAGCCTCGATCTCCTCCGCCTCCGCGTCGAAGTCGCCGACGGGGTGCTCGGGTCGGACCGGGGGCAGCAGATGCGCGGTGTCCGCGAGCGGCGGCGGGACGTCGGCGACCATGCGGTCGAGCAGGCACAGGTTGAGCAGGGGCAGCAGCCGCTCGACGTGTCCGGCGAGCGGCGCGCGCTCCAGGCGGGCCAGCAGGCCCCTGACGCGGTCGGCGTCCAGGAGCGTACGGCCGTGCTCGGTGGAAAGGGCCTCCTCCACCAGTGCGCCGTTGTCCCGGGTGAGCATGGCGATGAAGGGGCGGTGGGTGTGCTGGACGCCTTGGCCGTAGAAGAAGGGCACCTTGGGGCGGTTCACCACATCGGGGGGCAGCAGGTCGGCGACGGCCTCGCGGACGATGGCCTTGTCCCACAGGAGTCGTTCGCGGCGAGAGGCCGGGATGGAGGCGACCAGCTCGATCAGCCGGCGGTCCAGGAACGGGACGCGCGCCTCGGTGCCGCTGCCCGCCGCGGTGCGGTCCTCGTGCCAGCAGTTGAACTGCTCGACGTCGCGCATCTTCGCGGCGACGAAGGCGCCGTAGGGGTCACGGCCGAGCAGCGTACGACCGTGGTCGAGGGCCGCGTCGCTGAGCAGTCCGCCCTCGGCACCCTCCCACCAGGCCCCGAGCTTCGGCCGGTGCTCCTCCAGCCGGCCGCGGCGGGCCATCTCGGTGAGCGCGTGTTCGAAGACGTCCCAGCCTCCGCCGCCGGAGCTGGTCACCGAGTATCCGCCGCAGAACTCGTCGGCCGCGGCGCCGAGCAGCATGCCCTTGATCTCCGGGTGCTCGGCGCGCACGTACCGGTGCAGCTCGTGCTTGTAGTACTGCTCGGGACTGCACGTCGGCATCTCGGTGAGCCACAGCAGTCGCTTCCACTCGTCCGCGCTGGGCGCGTACGAGGCGTCGAAGCGGATCTGGTGGTTGGGGACGCCGAGCTTGTCCGCGACGATCCGGGCGTACCGGGCGTCGCCGTTGACGACGGTCGAGCCGCTGAGGACGGAGAAGGTCTCCAGCGAGGTGGTGTCGGCGGCGAGTGCCGCGACCGCCGCGGAGTCGACACCGCCGCTGAGGAAGAGTCCGATGGAGGCGTCGGCGGTGGCGCAGGCCCGGACGGAGTCGGCGAGGATCTCGCGGAACTGCCCGATGATCTCGCGGTCGCTGAGCGTCGACTCACCGTCGAAGGAGGGAAGTTGCCAGTACTGGTGGCGCTTGGTGGCGCCGTCGCGCAGGTCGATCTCCAGGATCGTGGCGGCCGGTACGGACTCGACGCCCTCGAAGTACGTGGTGGGCGCGGCCAGGTCGAGCGAGGGTGCCGAGGTGACGGTCGGGTTCACCAGCGCCTTGTCCCAGGCGATCCGGCGCGGGGAGGCCGGGTCGGCGAAGAGCGCCTTGATCTCGGAGGCGAAGGCCACGCGTCGCTGGTCCCGCGTGTAGTAGAGCGGCTTCACGCCGAAGTGGTCGCGGGCCATGACCAGGACATTGCGCCGCCGGTCCCACAGCACCAGGCCGAACATGCCACGGACGTCGTCGAGGAAGTCCAGACCCTTCTGCTGGTACAGGTGGACCAGTACCTCGCAGTCCGACCGGGTCCTGAAGGGGGTGCCGGCCGGCAGGGTGGCCTCGAGCTCCTTGTGGTTGTAGACCTCGCCGTTGGCGATCAGGACGACGGAGCCGTCGGGGCTGTACAGGGGCTGGCCGCCGTTCTCCGGGGCGACCAGGGAGAGCCGGGTGAAGGCGAGTCCCACGGGACCCTCACGCAGCAGTTCCTCCTCGTCGGGGCCACGGTGCGCCAGTGTGCGGGCCATGGCCGCCAGGACGGCATCGGCCTCGACGCCGAGGTCGTGTCCGTCGATCCTCGCCAAACCGCCGAGTCCGCACATTCTCCCCACCCATTCCTTTCCAGCGAATCTTCTGCGGGTGCACCGCACAACTGGTGCACCAAGAGGAAGGGCGCCTCCGGCGGAGAATTTCCGCGAGAGGCGCCCTTACCGCGTAATTAGCGGTTGTTCATCATGACGCGGTTGAAGTCGATCTTCTTGACCTCGGGCTTCGTGTACTGCTTCATGTGAATACTCCTTCAATGGTTACCGCCCGCCCGGATCTTCCGGACCGGCGAGCTGTGGCTGAGCTTATGAGGATCTTTCCCGCCCTTGCAAGCCCGTTCTCGGATTTATTTTCAGCGCCTTTGAAAACGGAAAAAGGAAACGCCTCCAAGCCGTTTGCGAATATCGCAAACGGCTCTGTGCACGGCTCGGTAACTAAAAGAAATTCTCGGAAATTCGCTTCAGACGACTCACATGAATACGAGCTTCTCCTCGACCAGCCATGCGAGCATGTCGACGGTGTCCGAGAGCGCGGTCGGGCCGTCGATCCCGTACCGCTCGGCGACCGCTCCGGCGATGTCCGTGACCGGTGTGGTCCCGTCGATGCGACGCCAGATGAAGGCCGCCACCTCCGGCAGTTCGTAGGCCTGGTCGTAGCGGGCCAGCAGGATCGCGCCCTGGCTGGAGCGGATGCGCACCTCGAGGTTGTGACGGGGCACGCCGGCCGCGGACGTCACGGTGTGTGCCGCGCTCATCAGACCTCCACCTCCATGGAGACACGCCGGACGCAGCCGATCACGTCCTCGATCCAGCGGCCCGGGTCCTCGGGGTCGTACGTGCGCATGGTCTCGATCTCCCAGTAGCGCTCGAAGGGGAGCACGGTCGGCGCGGCGGCCCGGTACTTCTTGGACCGCCACTTCGCGGTGGTGCCGTACTCGCCGTGGTGGGCGAGCAGGGCGTCGGCCGCGTATCCGAAGGCGAGTTTGGCCGTGAGCAGCGCGCTCTCCGGGTCGCCCGAGCCGAGCTGGCCGAGCGCGTCCTCGGCGAAGGTGTCGGCGAGGTCGAGGCTGCGGGCCGCGATCGTCCTGCCGAACGCGGAGTCGGCGAACTGCTGGCGGCGCTCCGCCAGCCAGTCGGCGCCGTCGAGCGCGACCGCGTGCTGGAGCTTGACCAGGCAGTCGCGCTCGATCTGGCTGACCGTGGCGCCCGTGTCCCGGCCGCTGCGGTACTCCTCCCAGGAGATCTTCGCCATCAGCTGATCGAACTGCCCGGTCGTCCAGTACTCGACATCCCCGCGCAGCGCGCCGAACTGTGGCACGGCGACCCCGACACGGTCCGGTTCCAGGGACACCGGGTGGAAATCGGCTTCGCCTTCCCAGACGAAGGGATCGTCCGTCACGACGTACAGATCCAGGTCACTCGTGGCGTTTCCCCAGCCACGTACGAGCGAGCCCGCCGCGTACACACACCGACAGGAATCCGGTAGGAGCCCCTGTTCCTTCAATTGGCCGATGAGCCGGGGTCCGTCCGCGGCCGTGATTGTCTCTGCCATCAGCATTCCATTCATCAGATCAGTCCGTACGCCGCGAATTCTTCGCGTACCTGGGCGTCGTTCAGGGCGCCGACCGAGGCGAAGTGCCGCACCGTCTGCTGGGCCACGCCGCGGGCGTAGCCGTCCACAGCCGCGTCGGGGAACAGTTCGCCGACGATCTGTTTGGCACCGTCCCGCGAGATGCCGTATCCCCTGATCTCGCTCTCCATGGAGTCGACGTCCGGGTCGATGAAGATGCGGATCAGCCGTGGCACCTGGAGTGCGGCCCTCCTGCGGGTCGTGGGCGGCAGCTGCCCCCACAGGTGGCGCAGGAAGACGGCGAAGTAGGCGTGGTGCTTGCCCTCGTCGAGGGCATGGTCGCGGACGGTCTCCCGGACCGCCGGGACGACCGTCGGGTCGTTCGACATCTCCGACAGCTGGGCCGAGATGAGCGTCTCCGAGACGATGACGAAGAGGATCTCGGTGAGCGCCCGCAGGTCCTGCGGGGTCTCCTCCAGGAACCGCTCCAGGCGCGCCATGAAGTACGGGACCGGAGGCAGCTCGCAGCGCACACCGGTCGTCTCCCGCACCTGGCCGGCGAGGTCCGCCGAGAACAGCGCGTGGTACGCCTCGTCGCAGTAGATCTTGAAGGCGTCCAGCCGCATGGCATCGGGGAGTTCTATGCCGACGGTGCCGTGCGCGATGCCGAGCACCGTGCGGTTGACCACCAGGTGTTCCAGCTTGGCGGTGAAGTCGAGGTACCGGTACAGGTGCCGCACGAGCACCTCCTGGTACAGCTCCGGGCGGTCCTCGCGCAGCCCCTGGACGAGGGGGTGTGAGGCGAGCGGGACCAGCTCCGGGGCGAAGAAGTGCTGTTCGGGTTCGAGCGGGGTCAGCTCACGACGCTTGCCGGCCCGTACGGTGGAGCGCTCGTACCAGTTACGGAAGGGGCTCACGTACGGATCGTCCGGAGCCACCAGGGATCCGGCCGGCCCCTCGGCCCCCTCGGGACCGGTCCCCGGTCCGGCGGTCTCCTCCCGCCCGGCCATGAGGGCCTGTTTGGGGCAGAGGCTCACCGCCGTGCACCCCATGAACAGACCGACCGTGCCGCACATGCGTCTCCCGCCCCTTCTCTTGAGTCCTGGCTGCGTCTTCGTGCGTTGTGCTGTGAACAGGCCGTCTTCTCCGAGCGCCTCAGCGGGTCGGCGTACCGGGGGGCCGCTTCGGCAGCGGCGGGTTCGCGAGGTTGCGCTCGATGTCCGCGGTGTTCCACAGGTTGCTGAACTTGCTCGCCCGGCCGCAGTGGTAGTACGCCTCCGACACGTGCACGAGGGTGCCCCACCGGTAGCGGGCCCGCTCGCCCTCTTCCAGGGGAAGCCCTCCCCACCGCGAGTCCTCCGGACTCAGCGGCTCCGCATGTCCGTTGACCCTGACGGTCTCGCGCATACCGGGGATCAGGAAGAGCAGCCCGATGCCGGGATTCTCACGCAGGTTGTGCAAGGTCTGGAGCAGTCGGTTCCCGGACTCCTCCGGCACGAACAGCGTCCGCTCGTCGAGGATGCGCACGAATCCGGGAACGCCGCCGCGAGGAGACGCGTCGCAGTGCCCCGTCCCGTCCGCACTGGCCATGACCACGTACGGGGAGAGGGTGATGAACTCGCGCAGCCACGCGTGCAGCACGGGTGAGATCTTCGCGTGTACGCGGTCCAGCGGGGCTCCGAGACTCTCGGCGAGTGCGTCGTGGACCGATGTCTCCGAACTCAAGGCACCATCACCGCGCCCCCGTTGACGCCGATGGTCTGGCCCGTGAGGTAGCTTCCCGCGTCACCGACCAGATAGGCCACCGCGTACGCCACGTCCTGGGGGGAGGCGACCCGGCCGAGCGGGATCTCCTTGCCCTTGGCGGCGAACCCCTCTTCGTCCAGGCCGGGTTGGCCGGTGCGGGTCACCCCGGGCGCCACGGTGTTGACCGTGATCCCGTACTCGGCGAAGGCTCGCGCGAGGGACTTGCCGAGGGCCACCAGACCGCCCTTGCTCGCCGCGTAGTGGGCGCCCTTCGGTGAGCCGGTGAAGGCCGCGCTGGACGCCACGTTGACGATCCGCCCGGACCGCTGGGCCATCATGAGCGGGGCGGCCTCCTGGGCACAGAGGAAGGCACCCTTGAGGTTGGTGTCGAGGACCAGGTCCCAGGTCTCCTCGTCGAGTTCGAGGACCTTCGCACGGGGGAAGACCCCGGCGTTGTTGACGAGGATGTCGAGCCGGCCCAGCTGATGGCGGGCGTCGGAGAACATGGCGGCGACCTGTTCCCGGTCGCGCACGTCTGCCTCGACGGAGAAGCAGCCCGCGGGCAGTTCCTCGGCGCCGCTCTCGGTGCCGGAGCCCGGCAGCCGGTTGACCGCGACCCGGGCCCCGAGCCCGGCGAGCGTGCGCGCCACGGCCAAGCCGATGCCACTGCCGCCGCCGGTGACGAGCGCGGTGCGCCCGGTGAGGTCGGGAGACACCGGGTTGACGAGGTCCGTCGGCCCGACCGGCCTCCTGGACTCGGGCCCTTCCGGGATCATGACCCGCCTTCCGTCGGAATCTGCCGGAGGGCGTCGTCGAGCACCCGGTAGACCTCCAGGCATGCCGAGAGGGGCGAGGTGCTGGGCGTGCCGGTCGTGACGGAGTGGTGGAAGGACTCCAGCTCCGTGGAGTAGCCGGTGCGGCCGTACCCTCCGCGTCTGCTGGGCCAGTCGTAGACCACGCTCTCCTTGCCGTCGAGGACCCCGGCGCCGGGCGCGCCCGAAGGCCGGCTCAGGACAAGAGAGTTCAGCTGGTCGAGGACTCCGGTGACGCCCTGGTCCGTGACGAACTCGCAGCGGACTTCGAGGCGGTTGGAGTAGTTGCCGACCCGCAGGGTCGCGAGGCGGCCGTCGGCGTACTCCAGGAAGAGGTGCACGGCGTAGCGTGTGCCGCCGACGCGCGCACGGCGGGCCGTGACCCGGTCCGGGACGCCGAACTCGCGCAGAGCCATGTCGACCGCGTGCGTGCCGAGCCCCTGCAGCAGGCTCTCGACCACCGTCGCGCTCCCCCACACCGGGGTGGTCGGCTTGGCCGACACCATGCGCAGGTCGAAGGTCCTCGGTTCGCCATGGGCGCGCAGAGTTTCGCGGAGCTTCCGGTAGGACTGCCCGTAGGGGAAGTTGAAGCCGACGAACGCCACTGTGCCGCCGGGCGCCGTGCGCTCGGCCTCGACCAGCTTCTCCAGCGTGGCCGTGCCGGGTGCGGGCGGCTTCTCGACGAAGACGCTGACACCCCGGGCGAGCGCCGACTCCACGACCTCGGCGTTCAGTTCGGGTGAGCCCGCCACGACGAGGGCGTCGACCGCCCCGTCCAGGAGCTCTGTCCAGTCGACCGTCCAGGCGGTCGCGCCCCAGCGCCGGGCCGCCGCGGCGGCGGCCTCGGGCCTGCGCGCCGCCACCGCGGTCAGCCGGGCGCCCTCCAGCACCGACAGGGCGGGCAGCAGATTCTCCTGCGCGTGCGTGCCGGGCCCGATCAGCCCGTAGCGCAACGGGCCCGGTCCCGGCGGAAGCTGATGGAGGGTCATTTAGACGATCCCCAGCTCTTCCAGCCGCTTGCACCAGTAGTGGTACTTCTCCTTGGTCATCTGCCGCTCGGCGCGCCGCTCGGCGGACTCGCGGTCCTCGCCGACGCGCCAGAACATGGTGCCGACCCCGGCGGCCTCCGGCTCGACCTCGGAGAGGTCGCCGTCGGCACGCTCCTGGTGCAGCCGCAGCGCCTCCTCGCGCCCGCGGGTCTCCTTGAACATGACGGGCGCGCGGTCCTTGACCGGGTTGCCCCGCAGCACCAGGGATATGGTGCCCAGTTCGGTGAACGGGGTGGAGTGCAGGGCGTTGTGGTGAATGGTGAAGCACTCGCCGGCCCGGTCCTGGTGCAGCAGCACGGGCTGCACGTCGTCGGGCAGCGTGTTCTCGTCGAACCCGTTGCGCGCCACGTAGTTGCGGTGCAGGTAGGTGCCGCGCAGCACCAGGTTGGTGAAGGAGAAGCGGTGGTTGTGGGCCAGCTGCTGCTGGTGGTCCGTGGACATCCGGAGCCTGATCCGCAGCCCCTTCTCCACGTCGTCCCACAGGACGATCTTGTCCTCGACCACGTCCTCCTCGCACTTCGCCCAGAGGTACGGGTCGTGCTCCACCGCGAGAAGAAGGCGCTTGAACAGTGCCTTGTCCTCCGCGAACTCACGGATGAGGCGCTGGGTGAGGACGGCGACCTTGGGCAGGTCCTCCCAGTCGATGGGGCCGATGTCGTCGAACAGCTCGACCCGGGTGTTGTTGACGTGGACCCGGTCCGCCGTCTCGGTCGTCTGGATGCTCATGGGTGTCCCTAGTCGTCAATGGTGGTGGGGTGGACGTCAGATGACGCCGAGCTTCTCCAGGCGCTCCCGGATCTGGCGGTACGCCTCCAGGCCCATGGCCTTCTGCAGACGACGCTCCTCGGGCTCGTCCTGACGGCCGAAGCGCCACCACAGCGTGCCCTCCTCCTTGTCCATGATCACGGAACGGTCCTTCTCGACCGGGCCGCGCAGGAAGAGGGAGACGGTGTCGGGCGTCGTGAACGTGGTGTGGATGGCGCTGTGGTGCAGCGTGTAGCAGCTGCCGGGCTCCTCCCAGCGCACCACGTGCGGCGTCAGCTTCTCCAGGTGGACGTTGCCGCGCGGGTCCGGGTTGTGCCGGCTGAGGTACTGCCGCGCCTCCGGGTCCGGTCCGTCCGCGTACAGGTCACCGTCGAGGTGGTACCAGGTGTGCGTGTAGCCGCCGGCCACGATGCGGCTGGAGAAGGAGAAGCGGTGGTCGTGCGGACGGTCGTAGTGGTCGTCCGTGGAGATGTGCAGGCGCAGCCGGATGCCCCGGTCCAGGGCGTCGTACAGCACGATGTAGTCGAGCAGCTGATGACGCTCGCACATGGCGAGCAGCTCCGGCTGGTGCTCCACGTCATAGACGAGCTTGCGCAGCGACTCCTTGTCGTCCGCGAGGCGCTGCACCACCTCGCGGGTGATCTGGCCGGCGGCCTCGAAGTCGTTCCAGTCGACTGTGAGTCGGTCGAGGTAGTCGATCACGGTTGCTCCTTGATGCGGGGCTGCTTCATGGGTGTTCGCGGGCGGTGGTCGGCTCGCCGAGCGCGGAGAGCGCGGCGAGGGCCTCGGGGGTGCCGAGGGCGGTGAGCACCTCCCGGCACGCGCTTCGGGTGTGCCGGGCGCCCGGTCCGCTCCTGTCGTGGCGCGCGGCCGACTCCAGGAAGCGGACCAGGGCGGGGACTTCGGCGGACGGGGCCGCGGCGGCGAAGGCGGTGAGTTCGGCGGTCGTCCTGCGGCCGGCGAGCACATCGCCGAGGAGGTCGGCGAGCACCTCGGGATGGGACGTGCCGACGACGTCGCGCGTGGGGCTCATGGCTGTCTCCTCGTGGTACGGACCCGGTCCACCACGGCCTGCGCGATCCGCTCGGGCGGCTCGTCAGGGTCGGGCGCGAGCACCAGCCAGCCCCGTTCCCCCGCCATCCGCAGCAGTTCGCCCCGTACGACGCTCTGGTACGCATGGAACGCGTCCCGCGGCGGACCGGTGAACCCGTCCCAGCGGCCGGTCTCGGTGTCCTTGAAGCTGCCGCGGCGCGCCCAGGCGGTCTCCGGTGCGACATCGAGCAGGACCGTCAACTCCGGTTCGGGGACGGGCGCGAAGAGCGATTCGACCCACTGCGCGTCCAGCGGCTCGCGCACCAGGGTCTTGGCTATGTTGCGGTAGTACCAGCCGTCCATGACCGCGATACGGTCCGGGTCGGTGAGATCGGATCGCAGCCGGGCCAGCCCCGCGTACCAGGACGCGATGAGCAGGATCCAGTGCGTGGCGCCGAAGGTGTCTCCGTCCGCCTCGGGCGAGGCCCAGATCAGTCGGCGGAGCCGGTCGGCCCGGGCGGCGGCCTCGGCCCCCAAGGGACCCAGTGCCTTCTTGCCGCCCGAGCCGGCGGTGCCGACGGACCCCGGGGAGTTGAGCTCCTGCTCGACCAGCCGGGCGACGGTGGACTTCCCGCTGCCGTCGATGCCTTCCATCACGAGGAACACGGCGGGCCCTCCTCGCGCAGCAGGTGACGCACCACACCGTCCTCGTCGTTGGCGGCGGTGACCGCGGTGGCGCGGGCGAGCACGTCCGGGTGGGCGTTGACGGGCGCCACCCGACGGTCGGCGACGGAGAACATCGGCAGGTCGTTCAGGTGGTCTCCGTACACGGTGAGCCGCGCGTCCGCCATCCCGACGGCCTCCGCCAAGTTCCTCACGGCACGCCCCTTCTCGGCCTCCGGATGTGCCACCTGCACCTCCGACCAGCCGGGCACGTAGCGATTCGCGGCGGCGAGCACGGCCCCCCTCCCGTGCAGCGCCTTCTCCAGTTCGGCCACAGCCCGCTCGGCCCGGTCGTCCGGCACGAAGGCGATGACCGCGGCGGTGTGCTCCGCTCGTGCCACGGCCCGGACGTCGGCACGGGACCGCAGCCGGGGGTCGCCGTACGCGCGCTTCTCGTCGATGTACCAGGTGGCCCCGGCGTTCAGCCCCGCGCCGAAGTGGACGTGGTCGGCGGCGCCGTCCCAGGTGGTGAGGACCGCCTGGGTACCCAGTGCCTCCAGCGTCTCGATCGCGACCAGCGTGGTGTCGGCGTCGAGGGTGCGGTGCGCGAGGTGACGTCCCGTCGCGAGGTCGGTGAGGAAGGCGCCGTTGAGTTCGACGACCGGCAGGCGCAGCCGAACTCCGGCGAGCAGTGTTGCCATGGCGGCGGCACTGCGGGCACTGGCGACGGTCAACGCGAGCCCGGCGTCGAGGAGTTGGTTGAGCCCGTCGCGCGCGAACGGGCTGAGGGTGGCGTCGGAGCGCAGGAGCGTGCCGTCGAGATCGCAGACGTGCAGGTCGCCGCGGTCGTCCTGGCCGGCGGTCCGGTCCACGGGGGCGGCGGTCATCGGCTCACCTCCACGAGTGGTGCGGGGAACAGTTCCGGGAGCAGGTCGGCCAGTTCGTCCATGGCGCCGAACACCCGGTGCGCATCGGCGAGCCGTTCGCGCGGGGTGACGGAGGCGAAGCCGTACACGGTCATGCCGGCCGCCCGCGCGGCCGCCACACCCCGCGGACTGTCCTCGATCACGAGACACGCTTCGGGTGCTGCCCCGAACTGCGCGGCCGCATGGAGGAAGAGGTCGGGTGCGGGCTTGGGCCGCTCGACCATGTCGGAGCTGAAGACACGGCCGGCCATGCGGTCGAGGAGACCCGTGCGGCGCAGGGACAGGGCGAGCCGGTCGGCGGTGTCGTTGGAGGCGACGCAGTGCGCGACGCCGAGCGCGTCGAGCCCGTCGAGCACCCGCTCCACGCCCTCGACGGCCGCTAGCCGCTCCTCGAAGACGTCGAACAGTTCGGTGTGGAAGCTCTCCACGAATCCTTCGGGCACCACCGCACCGGTACGCCGCCGCACCTCCTGCGTCACGTCCGTGAGCGTCTTGCCGAGGTAGTGCTCCACCGCTTCGTCGAAGGTCGTCGGCACCACGAGCCGGGTCAGGAGTCCGGCCAGCACCTGGTTTCCGAGGGTTTCACTGTCCGCGAGTACACCGCTGTTGTCGAAGATAACCAGATCGTGTTCCAACGGACTCCCCCTCGCTCTGCCTTCCCGGCGACCATACTGACCCATGACAACTGAGTCAAGGTTTATTGACTCAGTAAGTTGACAGAGAGTCTCGGTGTCCGTATTGGCCACTTTCGCGGTCAAATTTCCGCGCTTTTTGCCTCTTGCAGACCACCCGTTCGATGGTAATGTCGGCGCTCGCCCGCCCAGACAGGCCTTGTTTATTGACTCAGGCAGGGACGGCAGCAGATCAGAAATTTCCCGGAATGGAATCGCGTCAATAATTCCCGGTGGATTCCAGGCCGGCCCGGAGAGTGATGAGGGATGAATCATGGGGAACCTGTCTGACTCGGCCGAGCAGACGCGCGCGCCGCTGCTCCCGGTGGAGGTCCACTGCCACGGCTTCGAGGGCGTGGACTTCTCCGAGTTCTCCCTGCTCGACCTGGAAGCCCTGGAAGAGGTCTGCGCACGGGAGGGCGTGCTCAGCATCCCCACGCTCTACCTTCATCACCACCGCCTGGCGGAGTTCGAGAAGTTCATGCGCCGCTACGACGTGATGCGCCGGGCCGGCCGGATCCCGCACGTCGTCGGCGTCGCCCTGGAGGGGCCACTCCTCTCCAGCCACGGTGGCACCCCGGCCGACACCGTATGGGCGCCGACCCGCGCGGAATGGGAGCGCCTCGCCCGGCTGGGCGACTACGGGCTCTGCTACATGGTCCTGTCGCCGGACGCCTTCTCGCCCGCCTCCGACTTCCACGGTCAGACCTTCGACCGCCACCCCGGCTTCGCATGGATCGTCCCGCTGCTCATGGGCCACGGAGTGCGCCCCGCGCTCGGCCACTTCACCCGCAGCGACCCGCGCCTTGCGGCCCAGCTGGTGACGGACATCGTCGACATCGCGTGGGACGCCGAGTGGAACGGCCAGGGCGCCCGCGTCGTCACCGACCACCTCTTCAACGACATGCCGCTCAACATCCGTCACGCGTTCCGCACGACGCGGGCCCGCCAGACCCGCGAGGCCACCCTCGCCTCGTACGACCTGCCGGGCTGGACGCTCGACGCGATGGACGAGATCGCCGGCCCGGTACCCGGCGCCATCATGCGCGAGGCCGCCGCGGGCCGGATCGCGGCGTGCATCAACTTCGACGGCGACCACGTCGACCTCGACATCGCGAGCCGCGCGGTCGTGCTCATGGGCCTCGAGAACTCGATGATGATGACCGACCGCTGCGACTCGGCGCGCCTGGGCGGCCAGGACCTGACGCAGGGCGAGGAGAACGGCCTCTGGTACCAGGCGGGAGGCATCGTCGCCGCGGGATCCCAGCCGCTGGCCCAGCAGATGCGCAACGCCATCGGTCGTTCCATCGAGGGTCCCGAGCTGTGGGACCTGGCAGCCGGCACCGCACACCGGGCGTTCGGGCTCACCGCGCTGGACGCGTCCGAACTGCCCGACGGCATGCTCGCCGCCTCGCACGCCGGCTGGGCCTCGCTCGAAACGGTCGGCGGCTCCCGGTGACCGTCGTCGCCTCCCGCCCCCTGCGCCGACTCTCCACCTCCGGCCCCCTGCGGGTGGGAGTGCTCGTCTCGGCGACCGGGGCCAACCTGCGCACCCTCATCGACCTGCAGACGGCCGAGCCGGACGCCTTCCAGGTCAGCCTGGTCGCCTCGCACGGCACCCGGTCCAAGGCACTGGCCGTCGCCGCCGACCACGGCGTCGAGGCGTGGCCCGGCGACTTCGACGCCCGCTGCGGCCTGGTCTCGCAGGCCCGGACCGAGGCCGACCACGCCGCCTACCGGAGCCGGGCCCGGCAGTGGCACGACGAACTCGACCGGCGCATCGCCCGCTGGGAGTTGGAGGAGGGCCCGCTCGACCTGATCGTGCTGGCCTACCACCGCTGGATCGAGGGCGAGCTGCTGACCCGGTACCGGGGCCGCATGATCAACCAGCATCCAGGCGACCTGAGCGTCCTGGACCCGTCCGGGGCCCGCGTCCTGACCGGCAACGACCCGGTGGCCAGGGCCATAGAGCTGGGGCACGCCTCGACCCGTACGTCCTGCTTCCTGGTCGACGAGACGTACGACGGCGGCGCGGTCCTGTGCCAGGGACCGGCCGTGCCGCTGCCGCCCGAGCCCGATCCCTGGGCGCACGAACTCAGCCAGAAGCAGCTCAGCGACCGCCCCTGTCTGGAGTGGACGGTACGAGCCTTCGCCGCCGGTTCCCTGGAACTGACCGGCGCGACCCACCCCGACGGCAGCCCGGCCGTCGGCGTCGACGGCGTCCCGATGCCGCTCGGCGGAATGAAGCTGACATGAGCCCGAGCCGAAGGAGCGAACCCGTGCCGCGCAGCGCGATAGCCGCCCATGCGCTGGATCCGCTGACGAAGGACCCCGCCAAGGCCGAGGCGTACCGCTACGACACATACCTGCGAGAGGGCATCCACTCCCTCGCGTCGGCCGGTGGCCGGGCGGGGGAGAGCTTGCTCGACCACACGTTCGTGGTGCTGAAACCGGACGCGTTCGCCGGCCGACGCTGCCGGCTGATCCTGGACATCCTGCGGTCCGAGGGCTGGCACCCGGTCGCGGCGACGCCGATACGCTTCGACCCACTGCTCGTGCGCGAACTGTGGCGCTACCAGTTCAACGCCGCGTCGGAGCAGCGCATAGCCGTCGTCGACCACCTCCTGTCGTCCGGCCCCAGCCTGCTCGTGCTCCTCGCGGACCGGCAGCGCCCCGACTGGCTGCCGGCCAGCGCCCGGCTGACCGCGGCGAAGGGATCGGCGGAGCCGAGCGCGGCCCGCGCAAGCGACCTGCGCAGCCGCATAGGCAGGGTCAACGGCCTCTTCAACTTCATGCACACGGCGGACGAACCAGCCGACGTGGTAAGGGAGTTGCAGCTCTTCTCCTACCAGGCAGGATGGGACTGGTGCGCGGGTCCCCTCCTCGGTTCCGGGCCGACGCACCCGGCCTGGACCCCGGACGCGCTGTTGACCGAGCTCGAGGCCGAGATCCCGGCGCACGACCTGGACGTCGAGGCAGCCCTGCGCCGTCTGTCGGCCCTGTCCTTCCCCTGGGGCGAGTGCGCCCGGGCGAACAACACGCCCGACACGATCGGGAATTGGCTCGGGATGCTCCGTGTCGCCCCGCTGCCCGCCGGCGGCGCCCGCTGGGACGTACTGACGGTCCTGACCAGCTGGATCGACTGCAACGAGCCGGGAGTCACCCCCCTGATCGCGACCGGCACCGCCGAAGCCTGGCGCCCGATCGCCCTCCCCCACGAGGTGAGCCCCGTATGACGACAGCCCCCGGCCCTCTCGCCTCCGCCCCGGAGGCCGAACGGCCCACTGTCCCGGCGCATGTCGGTGCCGGAAACCTCATCTACCGGGCCGACCACATCCCCCGATTCGTCCGGGCCGAGGGAAGCCACCTCGAATCCGCCGACGGACGACGGTACTTGGACGCCGAGGCGGCGAACGGCACCGCGGCCTTCGGCTACGACCGGACCATTCTGGCGGACGCCCTGCGCCACTGCCAGGACCTCCCCGCGCTGCCCTCCTTCTGTGAATCCGACCTGCGCCTGAACGTACTGCACCGCCTGGAGTGGCTGTTCGGCGAGGCGACCGGCGTACCGGGGCGGGTCGAACTGGACCTGGGCGGCGCGCAGGGCATGGAGACGGCGCTGCGCATCGCCTTCAGCGCGGTGGGCCCCGGCACGGTCGTCGTCTTCGAGGGCTCCTTCCACGGCAGGTCCGGTGTCACCAGCATGCTCAGCGCCAGCCCCCGCTACCGCGAACTGCTCGCGGCCTGGGGCCTGGAGGTCGTCCGGCTCCCGGTCCACGACGGCGCAGGCTGCCCTCACCCCGATCCCGCCCGGGGCGGCTGCGGCGCCGCCTGCGTCGCCGCGGTGACCCGTTGGGGCTCCGAACTGTCCGGCGTCGGCGGCACCGGCTTCCGTCGCGGGGTGAGCGCGTTCGTCTTCGAGTCCGTCCAGAACGTCGGCGGCATGGCGGAGCCCGACCACGCGGTGCTGCGGGCCGCGGTGGACCACGCGCGCGCCAACGGCGCCGTGGTCATCGCCGACGAGATCTTCACCGGCATGCACCGCACCGGTCCGCGATGGGGCTTCCAGCGCTCGGGCGTCACCCCTGACATCGTGGTCGCGAGCAAGGCTCTCACCAACGGCGCCGCCGCACTGAGCGCGGTCTGGGCCCGCGAGCCCCTGGCCGGCCCGGAGACCTACCGGCCGGGCAGTCACTCGTCGACCTACATCGGCATTCCGCACGCCCTGGGAGTCGCCCGAGCGGTCCTGGACCGCTGGGACAGCTGGCCCGACGCGGAGTCCGCCATGAGCGACCTGGCGGCGGCCATGACCACGCGCCTGGCCCAACTACAGTCGTCCCACCCGGATCTGGTGGACGGCCACCGGGCGTTCGGCGGCACCGCCCGGCTGGTCCTGACCGGCGACCACGCGCCCCTGCTCCGTCGCCTGTGCCTGACGGCGGACCCCGGCCTGGGCCTGATCGTCGCGTCCACCGGCATGGCCCCCGACGTCATCAACATCCACCCCCCGCTGGTCATCGGGGCCGACGACCTCGACGCCATGACGGAGGTCCTGGACCGCTCCCTGACCCTCCTCGCCGAGACCCTGGAGCAGCGGTGACCCCCGACCCCCTGATCTGCCTCTGCGCCCGGGTTCCGGAGAGCATCATCCTCACCGCGGTGGCCTCCGGAATCCACGACATCGCCTCCCTCCGCGAGGCCACCGGGGCGAACACCGGCTGCGGCGACTGCCTGATGGATCTGGAGGAACTGCTGGAAGCGGGGTGAGCGTCGAAGGCGCGGAGCCGAGTCCGCGGACCCCGTCGCGGACTCGGCCCCCTCCCCCTAGTCTGGGCACCATGATCGATTCGTACGCCCATCGGGACGACACCGAGGTCGCGGCGGCGGCGGCACGTTCCGGCGCGGAGGTGGTACGCGGCCTGTACGGCCGACGGCTCGCCCGCGTCGACAAGGGCGGCGGGGACTTCGCCACCGCGGCCGACGTGCTGGCGGAGCAGGCGATCCTGGACGTCCTGCGTGCCGCACGCCCCGACGACGCGGTGCTCGGCGAAGAGGGCGGGCAGCAGGGGGCCGCGGGTGCCGCTCGCCAGTGGTTGGTCGATCCCCTGTGCGGCACCCTCAACTACGCCGTCGGCTCCCTGCTGGTGGCGGTCAACGTGGCCCTGCGCCATGGGGCGGCGGCGGTGGCCGACCCGTTCGGCGACGAGGTCTTCTTCACCGACGGCGAGGCTGCCTGGGTCCGGAACGACGGGGTCGACGCGCGCCTCGCGCCCACGCCCGCCAGTCGGTTGGTCGACGTGAACCTGGACCCACCCTTTCCGAACGCGCCCGGATTCCGGGCCGTGGACCTGCTCGCCCACCCCGGATTCGTGGAACGGTTCAGACCGCGGGTCATGTCCACGACGCTGGCGTTGGCCTGGGTCGCGGCAGGCAGGCGCGCCGCGTACGTGACCGACGGCGGCGACCTGTCCGGAAGCGTGCATTTCGCCGCGGGTATCGCCCTGTGCCGGGCCGCAGGCTGCGTGGTCACGGGGATCGACGGCGCCCCGCTCGGTGAGAACGGCCGCGGACTCGTGGCGGCCGCCGACGCCGAGACCCACGATCTGCTGATGTCGATGATCCGCACCCAGAACTGACTGCGCCCCTGGAGTCGACCGCGTCCTCGCACCCGCCCTGTGTAGCCTGGAAGTCGTGTATACGACGCGCGTCTCGCGGCGCATGAACGCCTCGCGAGCAGAGGTCTACCGGACGCTGCTCGACCCGAACGCCGTCGCGAAGTGGCGGGTGCCGACCGGTATGCGCAGCGAGGTCCATGGGTTCGAGGCCCACGAAGGTGGCGCCTTCCGGGTCTCGCTCACCTATGAAACACCGAACGGAACCGGCAAGTCGGAGGCGCACACCGACACCTACCACGGCCGTTTCGTGGAGCTCGTCCCGGACGAACGCGTGGTCGAGGTCGTCGAGTTCGAGACGGCCGATCCCGGGCTCCGCGGAGAGATGACCATGACCACGGAACTGACCGAGGTGGACGGCGGAACGCAGGTCGTCATCGTGCACGAGGGAGTCCCTGACGCGGTGCCCGCCGCCGACAACGAGACCGGAACGCGCATGGCGTTGGACAACCTGGCTCGGCTGGTCGAGCCGAAGCAGGGCGAGGGGCCGTGAGGCCGACACCTCCCCAAGGGCCGCCGGCCTCGGCAACGCGTCATCCGAACCGGGAGGACGGGGGACGCAGCGAACGGGTCGGCAGGCCCTGAGCGGAGCTTCATGGCCGTCCCGCAGGGTCGAGTCTGCCCGGTCCGGGCGGTACCGGTCCGGTCCTCTCCTTCCAGGGGTGCTCGGAAGCGCGGGCACGAGTGCGGCCGACGAGCCCGAGCAGGAAGCCCGCCGGGATCGTGACCAACCCGGGCGTCTGGAGCGGGAACCAGTGGAAGTCGTCGTCGGGGAAGATCGCGATGGACGTGCCCGACACCGCGGGGGATCCGGTCAGCAGCAGCACGATCAGCGGAAGGGTCCCGTAGACGGTCCAGCGCACGCCGGTGGCGGAGTGGCCGGGCAGGAAGAGCGCGTACAGCAGGACCGGGGCGAGCACCGAGGCCGCGACGGTGAACGACAACGAGATCAGCGTCAGTCTCCCGCGGTCCCCGAGCATCGCCGCCAGGACGACGGCGACGGCTCCGACCAGGACGATGGCCAGCCGCGCCCGGCGTATCTCCCGGGCCGCCGAGCGGCCCCCATTTCCGTGGGCGGCGGCCCGGCCGCCGAAGTCGCGGGCCAGGCTGGAGGCGGCCGCCAGGGTGATACCCGCGACCGCGGCGAGGGTGGTCGCGAACACCGCGCAGGCGACGATCGCGAACAGCATGCTGTGCCGGGCACCGCCGGCGACCGGATCGAGAGCGCCCGTCACCATCAGGAGTGCGGTCGCTCCCCCGGGGTCGGCGGCCCGCAGCAGGTCCCGCCCGATGAGGGCGCAGGCACCCAGCCCGGCCACCACGACTCCGGCGCACACCACCGCGACGGGGCCCACCGCCCAGCCGACGGCGCGCCGCGCGGTGCGGGCGTCCCGGACCGGATACAGCCTCATGGTGATGTGCGGCAGACACGCGGCGCCGACCAGGAGTGTGGCCTCGAAACTGATCAGGTCGAGGCGCCCGGCGACGGAGTGGCCGAAGTGGAGTCCGGGGGTCACGTAGTCGCCGCCCGCTCCGGAGCGCTCCCGGGCGGCGTCGAAGAGGGCCGGTGGTGACCATCCGTACCGGGCGAGGACGATCCCGGCGAGCAGCAGCATGGCGGTGAGGGCCACACCGACCTTCAGGATCTGTACGTATCCGACGCCGCGCATCCCTCCGAACGCGGCGTAGCAGACCATCAGGGCGCCTCCGGCGACGGTGCACCCGGTGAGCGCGCCGTCGGGGAGCCCGAACATGGCCGCCATGATGCGACCGGCGGTGGAGAGCTGCACCAGGAGCAGCGGAGTGAGGACGACGAGCGTGGCGACGCCGAGGGCCCTGCGTACGGAGGGGGCCCCGAGCCGGTCGGCGAGGAAGTCCCCCAGGGTGAACACGCCCGCGCGGCGCAGGGGTTCACCGAGGATCCGCATGACCAGGTAGAGCGAGATGATGGTGGCACAGGCGAAGAGGATGCCGTCCACCCCGTCGAGGGCGACCGCGCCCGTGGTGCTGAGCAGGGTGGCCGCCGAGATGTAGTCACCGGCGATCGCGATCCCGCCTCCGACCGGTCCGAAGGCCGCGCTGCCGCCCGCGTAGAAATGCTCGGGGTCGTCCAGGTCGGCCGCCGCCAGCCCGCACAGCAGCAGGGACACGGCGACGAACCCGAGGAAGACCACGACGGCGAGCGACTGTCCGTCGGCGGCGCTCACGGGTGGCGCTCCGACGTCGCTGGTGCGTGCAGTCCTGTCGGTGCGCCCGGGACCGGAGGCGAGGGAGATACGGGAGACATGCCGGGCATGGCATCAGCCGCCCCGGGCCGGGTACAGGGGACGGCGCGTTCGGGAGGCGGTTGCACAGCGGTACGGGGGTGGACCTGTGCGGGGGCACAAGTCCGGTACGCCTCCATGAATCGGCGCGCCAACACCCTTGTCCACCGGGGGATTTGGCGCGGGCATTGCCCCCCGGGGCTCTCCCCCGTGCTCTCTCCCCCCGGCTCTCCCCCGTGCGAGAAGAGTGCATCCCACGCCGTTGCTCGGCCCAGCACCCTGACGGCCCTGACGGCCCTGACGGCTCCCGTCCGGACCGTCGGAGGCGCGGAGCAACGGACCGTCGGAGGCGGGGAGCGACGGCCGTCTCAGGGAAGGATCGAGTCGACGTATCCGCCGTCGACCCGCACCGCCCCCCCGGTCGTCGCCGAAGCCTGTTGCGAGCTGAGGTACACGACGAGGTTGGCGATCTCCTCGGGTTCGATCAGTCTCTGCAGGAGGGACTGGGGGCGGTATTCGCGCATGAAGGCGCGCTGCGCCTCGTCCCAGGGCAGGTCCCGGTCCACGAGTTCATAGACGAACTCCTCGACGCCGCCGGTGTGCGTGGGGCCCGCGATGACGGAGTTGACGGTGACGCCCGTACCCGCGGCCGCCTTGGCGAATCCCCTGCTCACGGCCAGCAGTGCCGTCTTGGACATGCCGTAGTGGATCATCTCAGCCGGGACGGCCACCGCCGAGTCGCTGGCGATGTACTGGACGCGCCCGAAGCCCCGGTCCGTCATGCCGGGCAGGTAGAGGCGCGTGAGACGGACGGCGGCGAGCACGTTGATCTCGAAGTAGCGCCGCCATTCGTCATCGCTGATCTCCAGAGCCGGCCGGGCCCCGAAGATCCCCAGGTTGTTGACCAGGATGTCCACCTCGGGGAGAGCCTCCAGGGCACGGGCGGCGCCTTCCTCGGTGCCGACGTCCGCGGTCACCGCCACCAGGTCCGCCCGGGGCGCCTCGGCCCGGGCGCGTCCGACAGCCTCCTCGACCCGGCGCTCGTCCCGCCCGTTGACACCGACGCGAGCGCCGGCCCGGGCCAGACCCAGGGCGATCGCCGCGCCGATTCCCTGCGTCGAGCCGGTGACGAGTGCTGTCCGTCCTGCAAGATTCAGCTCCATCAGCGCACTCCATTGCGGTCGTGGAGAGTAGGGGGCACCTCGCTCTCCCCCGTCCCGATCATCACGGATGGCCCGGACATCGGCATGGCGGACAGGAGTGGCACGAGCACCGTGGCGGCCTGGCCACCACGTTGATCCATCGGAATGATTCACCGGCGCCGCGGAGTGAAGGATCGGACGGCACGCCCCGCGTCGACGGTGCCCGGACCCTCGCGGTCACTAGCGTTGCCGCTTGTGTCGATGAGCTATGCCTTTGTGAACCTGAAACCCGGAGTGGGCAAGACGACGAGCGCGGTGTGGTTGGCCCACGCGCTGCACGAATCGGGCTTCTCACCACTGCTCGTGGACAGTGACCCCGCTTCCTCGGCTCTGCGGTGGAGCGAACTGGCGGGAGGTTTTCCGTTCCCGGTGTTCTCCCTTCCGGTCGGCGACGTGCACCGGCGCGTGAACGACTTCCTCGGCGACCGGCGGGCCGTCGTCTTCGACGCGCCGCAGATGGAGGACCACGCCCACATCACCCGGAGCGTCATGCGGTACGCGAGCGAGTGGATCGTGCCGGTCACCCCGTCCCCCATCGAACTGGACCGAATGGCGCCCATCGGCGGCGAGATGGGCGACGTACAGTCCCTGCGCGCTCTGCCGGCTCGCGCCGCGGTGCTGCTGAACCGTACGAACCGGCCCGACGCGACCCGGACCGGTCCCGACGCCGACGCCCGCGAAGCGCTCACCGAGCGCGGCTTCGACGTACTGTCCACCCACATTCCGCGACTCGACCTGTACTCCCAGTCGTTCGGCAGCCCTGTCGAGGTCAAGGGATCGGCGTACATGGATCTCGCGGACGAGCTCATCAAGCGTCAGGACACGATGTGAATCAGCGCAGGGACACGTACCGGGCCGCCTTGCAGCGGGAACCGGACACCGCCGGACCGCGCCACGCCAAGGTCGCTCGCCTGGACACGCGATACGTCCGAGTGACGATCGAGTTCGACCCCGCGTTGCCGCACGAGCTGACCCGATGGGTGGGGCCACCCGTGTCAGCGGTCCTGCGCGTCGGCGCGGCCCTGCTGCGCCCTCTGACGGGCACCACGTAGGCACGTCGCCGCACGCCCGGGGGCGCTCGAATGCCCACCGAGGACCACCGAGGACCCGCCAGAACCCACCACGGACCCGCCAAGGACCCGCCAAGGACCCGCCCGGGGAGCGAGGCACAGGATGACCGCGAGATGGGGCAGCCTGTTCGGCGCCTCGTCTCGCCCGGCCGGGCGAGACGCATCGACAGATGACCGCCCGGCCCCCGCCCCACCGGTTTGCCGTCCCCCTTCGGTGGTTCTACGATGGCGCCAAATATTTTAGCTCGCGAGATAAATCTTCTCGCGCCTTGCCACTCCGAGGAGACTCATGAGCGGTCTGCATGGAACGCACGACCTGGGCCACACCGTCGCCGGATGGACCGGAACCGCCATCGCGGTGATCGGTTTCTGTGTCGCGGGAGCCGCCATGACGAGGGGCTCGACACCGGGTCTCGTGCTGGGCGCGGGTGTCGTCGCCGTCGCCGCGCCGGTCACCTGGGTGCTGCATCTGAGCGGCTGGGGCAAGCCGAGCGGGCCCCGGTCCGTCCCTGAACAGAACTGGCGCGTCAGGGACCACGCAGCCGCCCAGGGACACCCCGAATGTCTCGGCTGCCGCGTCGCAGGACGAACCGGCGCCCGCCGCGGCGCCGCCGGGTCCGGCAGCAGGCGGCTACCGTCCGCGCGTCCATCCCGAGAGAGCGCGCCGACCCGCTTCCGGTCAGCCGTGCCGGTAGAGGCTTCAGCGGTGCCGGCTGAGGCTGCAGCGGTTCCGGCTGAGGCTTCAGTCGTACGGAGCGAGGGCTGGGGCTGGGACGGGGGCGGGGGCGGGCGCTGAACCGCCCGGGCACTCAGTCCCGTGCCGGTGACGGGCTTTCGGCCCGGGCGGCGCCCTCGGCCCGGGCGGCGTCGCGCAGGTCGTCCAGGCTCTCCTGCATCGCCGTCCTGGCCCTGGAGAACCAGTCCGCCAGTACCGCGACCTCGTCGCGGGTGAAGTCGGCGAAGAGCAGGCGCAGACGCTCGTAGAAGGGGCCGTAGACCTCGAGGATGCGCGCCTGAGCGGACTCGTCCATCACGACCCAGACCCGTCGACGGTCCGTCAGGTCACTCTCCCTGCGGATGAAACGAGCCTTCTCCAACCGGTTGAGCACACCGGTGACAGCACCCGTGCTCAACCGGGCTCGCGCGGCGAGATCGCTGGCGCCCAGCGACTCACCGGCCAAGGAGGCCTCGATCACGAACCCGAGACAGGTCAGGTCGGTGACGTTGAGCCCGAGCCGTCCGGCGATGTCCTGCTGCCCGAACTGCGCCAGCGCGATCAGGCGGTCCATCTCGTACAACGCCTGATCGGCGGTCGCCTCGGGACGCGCCTTGCCCTCCATGCATCACCCATGACCCATGACATCACTACGCCAAGCCGAATCGGACGGGACAAACCCTAACGTTCATCCGCCCAGGCCACAGACCAGGCCGCGAGTACTGACGAACAGGGGTGTGCGGCGACGGGGCCCTCCGTGAGAGCCACCGGGCCCGGATCTGCGGCACCACAGCCGTTCGCCCCGTTCGGCAACTCGACCAACCGCGACCGCACGCTCGCCGGCCGAGCGCTCACCCAAACTGCTTCGGGACGAAGAGGTCCGGGTCCAAGGCTCGCAAAGCCGGCAGGCGTCATGCTGGCTGAGCCGGTTTCGACGCTGCCTGCTGTCAAGCCAGGGCAGGCATGAAGCCGCCGCGGGCGGTGCCCGGGGACAGCAGGGCAGACCAGTCGAGCGCCTCGGGTAGTTGGTCCAAAGACAGAACGACTGCTCCGCCCGCCTGCTCGGCATCCACGCACCAGTCAGCCATGCCGCTCGATACCGCACCACCCTCGGCCCCGCCGAGCACCGGCGCAACGAAAGCGGGAACGACTAGTCCGTGTTCCCGGGTCCATCTACGACACACAGGGTGAGTCGGGGGACGATGCTCCACCCCTCGCACAGGGGCACTGCCCCGTCGTGTGAGGTCAGGAGCGGCAGGGCATCGTGAACAGGCGCGTCGGCCAGCAGGAGCACGGGCGTGGCACCACGGACGAACAGAGTTTTCTCAGGATCCAGCAGCACGGGACCACTCTCGCAGGCTGGGGGAAAGGAGCAGCAGGGGGGTGTCGAGAAAGGCAGCGAGCGCGCGTTGGCCAAACGCGCCTGTCATCCATCGCTGCCATTTGCCATTTGCCATCAACGATCTCGGACAGCGGCGTACCCCCTGGAAAACCGACGTACGACGCGCGGCAGCAAGACCCCCGAGTCTGCAGAAGTCCGGGAACGACGTCGGGCGGCGAAGCGGCTCGGGCTGCCTGGCTTCCGGATGAGTAGTGGCCCCGTTCTGGAACGGGTTCTGGCCCCACTTGGACGTCGGGAAGACATTGATCACCAGCGAGTCTTGGCCCCACCCAGGGGTAGCTGTGGGGCCTCCGGGGCGGTTCTGACTGGCGTGGTCGGCATGGGGCAATGCATCGTGCGGTGGTGAATGAATTTGCCTTTGTCGAGCATGAAGACCGTTGGACCTTGGGTCTTCGGGGTCTTCCTGTTGCCAAGATCAGCGTTGACTACCGGTTGTCACTTCTGCTGGGGACGGATGCCTGGGTCGTTCTGGAGGGGCCGTGCCGGCTGTCGCAGGGGGCGGCTGGCGGGGATGATCGGCGGGAGATGCTGGATCCTCAGCAGCAGGACGTAGCTGCGGCTCTGGCCTTGTTCGGAGCCAAGGTTGTGTCGGCTGTGGCTTTCAAAACGGGTTCGCTGAGGCTGGTTTTCGACAATGGGCTGCATCTCACTTGCCGGGCCGACCCATCGTTCGAAGCCTGGCAGCTGACGGGGCCGGGAGGCTGGCGTTTCGTGTCGATGCCCGGTGGGGAGCTTGCGGTGTGGTCCGGCTCCTAGGGGATCAAGAGTGGTGTAAACCCGTTGAACCTCGGGCCAGTATGGGCACTACTGTTCCATCGTGATCGACATCAGCGCGGCCCGACTCGGGGCCGAAGCCGCCCGCCGCTTGAAGCAGGCCGACTGCTGCGAGATAGAGCCCGGGCTCACTGACGACGAGTTCGAGCGTATAGAGGCGGAATACGGCTTCCAATTCTCAGACGATCACCGTGCCTTTCTCGCTGCTGGCCTACCGGTCAGCGAACCACCCCAGGAAGGCGCGACCTGGGACAAGCCCTGGCCCGATTGGCGCAACGGCAATCCCGCCGAGCTGCGATCCCATCTCGCATGGCCGACCGAGGGCATATTGCTCGAGGTGGAGCATGGTTACTGGTACCGGGGATGGGGGCGGCGGCCCACAGAGCCGCAGGATGCCCGGGGCGTCGCCGAACGACACCTGGCAGCAGTCCCTCAACTGGCCCCGGTATACGCGCACCGGTTCCTTCCGGCGGACCTACGCGCACCCCGTCCTGTCGATCTGGGACGGCACCGACATCATCTACTACGGTAGCGACCTGGCCGATTACATCGACCACGAGTTCAACGAAGATCACGAACCAGACTGGGAGAACTGGAACCCGAAGGCGACCGTCCCCTTCTGGAAGGACTTCTTGCGGTAGTCGGGCTTCCTGCCAGCAGATCTCAAACACGGTCTCAAAGAGTGTTTTGTCCCGCTGAGGTTGTTTGGTGTCGATTTGCAGACCGAGGTGGTATGGGGCCCTTGGGGCAGGCGTGCCTGATGTGGGGCAAGGGATTCGTGTCGTCGTTCGGCGACCCGTTTCGTTCCGTTCGCTCCTGTCTGATGCCAACGCGCCCCCGGTTGACCTCGTTTGCGCCCTGGGGAGATGGTCTGCTCGACGGTACTACCGAAACATGACGCGACACCGCCCATACCCCAGCGACCTCTCCGATGCGCGCTGGGAACTGATCGGGCCCACTCTCACCAACTGGCGGGCCGAGCGCAGAGGCAAGGGTCTCGACATCGGTCGCCCGCCTGAGCATGACCTGCGCCGCATCATGGACGCCATCCTCTACGTCGACCGCACCGGCATTGCCTGGCGCTACCTGCCCCACGACTTCCCGCCATGGGAGACGGTCTACGGCTACTTCGCCGCCTGGCAAAAAGAAGGCGTCTTCGGCCAACTCAACGGTCTCCTGCGACGCCTGGTCCGTGAGGCCGAAGGCCGCGACGCCGAGCCAACCGCATGCATGCTGGACGCACAGAGCGTGAAGACCTCCGCGAACGTGCCCGCCACCAGCCAGGGCATCGATGCCGGCAAGAAAATCGCAGGCCGCAAGCGCCACATCGGAGTGGACACCCTCGGCCTGCTCCTCGCTGTCTGGGTCACCGCGGCGAGCGTCTCCGACAACGTCGGCGGCATACACGTGATGTCCCACATCGCCGCCACTCACCCTCGCGTGACCAAAGCATGGGCCGACACCGGCTACCGCACCAAAGCCATCGACCACGGCGCACGCCTCGGCATCGACGTCGAAGTCGTCCAACGCAAGCCGGGCATCAAAGGGTTCAAGGTGATTCCCCGACGTTGGGTGGTCGAGCGGACCTTCGGCTGGCTCATGCACCACCGCCGCCTGGCCCGCGACTACGAAGCCCATCCCCACCGTTCCGAAGCCATAATCCACGTCGCGATGATCGACCTCATAAGCCGCAGACTCACCCGCGAATCCACCCTGAACTGGCGCGACACCTGAACCTCGAACCAAACCACCTCAGCGGGACAAAACGCTCCTTCAGCGACTGCCTGGGGTCACTGCCGCAGTGGACTGAAATCACTGCGCGCCCGATAGGTCCAAGTCCATACCCTCTGCGACATGGCCCCTTAGGAATCAAGCTCGTTGCCCCGTGGGCCCCGGCCTGTGGACGGAGGACCATACGAGTGCCCGTGCCGCCGACTCATGACTCTGGAGACATCGCCCGGCTTCGAGATCTGTCCAGAACGCGAGTGGGAGGACGATGGGCAGGACGATTTCGACGCGGACAAAGTCCTGGGCGGTGCCGACGGGTTGGAGAGCCTGACGGAAGCGCGGGAACGCTACGCGGCGTGCATGGCCGAGTCAGCCGATCCTGGCAGCGTCAGTCGGGGCGGCGAGGGGGCTTGGTGGTCCGCCGCAAGATTGGTTATCGAAGACTCAGGCGAGCTACAGCCGAGACAGGCCGAGTAGGCGCGCAGTTGCAGGTCAGATCAAACATGCCCGCGTGCCACCATCGCGCCAGATGAGGCGGGAACTTACGGGAACCTCGGCCACCGGCAGTTGATCGACGCGGTGCGCTGCCTCGTTGACAACGGCATCACATGGCGGGCGATGCCGTCCAACTTCCCGCCCTGGCCGTGCGTCTACGCCTTCTTCGCTCGCTGGCGGGATACGGCGTTGGTGGGCGAACTGCATGAGCATCTGCACCAGGCAGGCCGCCGGACGGAAGGCCGTGGACCGGAGCCGAGTGCAACCGTGGTGGACACACAGTCGGTGAAGGCGGACGCCACTCCACCGAGGGGTGGGACGGCAGACCGGATGGCGGCAGGGAGGATTGTGGTTCCGTGGAACCGATCAGTGCAGTCGCCGGCCCTCAGGCTCATGCGAAGGGGGAGAGTCCAGCAGTCTCAAGGTGATCAAGCAGGTCTTGAAGACATGCGTCCGGCGAGGGCTGGTCGGTACGAAAGAACGAATCCTTGCCCAAAGCTCCGCCGGACACGATCACCATCCACCGTGTGCCCGGGGTGCGCTCGCCGTCAGCCTTGAAGACTGCGCAGCACCCCTGCTCGGTCAGCCATTCCATGAGTTCCACGACGTCCATGCCCACCCCTCCCCTGTAGATCTTGCCAGCACCAAGCATCAGGTGACCGGTGGGGCCGTCCCTGGGCCGTGCGAAGGTGACCAAGGGTGCACCACGACGACAACCGCTGACGGTTCCCCGCAGCTCACGGGAATGATCATGGGTTGGCCCGCAGGTCAAAGAACCGGGGCGTCACTTCTTCGGCTACTGACCACACCCGGAGGCGCTTGACGTCACCATCGCCGCAGCGGCCATCTAGAGGCGGCCAACGGCGTGCCCTCCCGGGCTCGTTCGGTCGGGAAACCGCGAGGAGCCCCCAGCCAGCCCATGGCGCCGCGGCTCCAACGGGGACACCTCGCGTCACCTCACCCGAGCCGCTCGACCTCCGACAGCCGGACACCGCCGATCTTGGAGAAATCGCCCTTCGTGATCTCCGCCCGTCCCCGCTGACAGTCAACCCCGAGAGGAGGGCGCCCGCGGGAACGGCCAGGTCATGTCCGGTTGCATTGATCCCATGGCCGCATCCTCGTCTACGACCGGAGTCCCGTCATGCCCTGGGGCCGCTACTCAGGGCGCCGGAGGGATGGTTGAGGGATAAACGCCACCCCGTGAACCGTCCCGGGCACAGCACCAGGCCCCTCTCACGCCGGTGCGGCACTGTCACCCGGAGGGCGGCGGAGCAGGTGCAGACAGACGACCGAGGCAACGACGGTCCGCCGTTCGAAGGCGTTCAGGCGGGGATTCGTTTCGACTACGTACCGCTGCAATCCGAGCCACGCGTCGCCGGAGCTCACCGTGACCCGGCCGAGTATCTCGGGCGCCGGGCTCCGTCTCGGATCGGTCTCCGTAAGAAGCCATTCGGCGGACAGGTGACCCCACCGCGTGAGGAGGAGCTGGCGTCCCTGTTCCGTCTGAAGGGTCAGCCGTAGGGTCTTCACGACTCCACGGGCAACGGCGGTGCCGACCTCCGAGTCCGCGCTGTCGGTGAAGTGGAACCACACCGGTCCGAACTGGCCGAACCGGGAACGCCTCTTGATACGGACGATGCACTCGCCGGACGCTTTCGCGAGGAGGGAGTGAGTGTCGTCGGTGTGCGTGACCTGGGCCAGCAGGGTCCCTTCCACGGTGGACACGGCCAGGGCGGGACCCACGTATCTGCGCCACCGTGAACGCTCCGGTTGCCCCACCACGACGGCTTCCAGTTCGAACAGACCGGGTTCCGTCATCGGTCTTCCTTCCCCCACCACGGCTTCCCCCTCGACTGAGTGGGTTCACTGTGACGGAGAACCTGCCCGACTCCCATCCTTCGGGCGGAAATCGACGCCACGCGATGTCGCCCGGGACGATGCCCGTCTGCTAGAAGTTCTCAGGGCGAGCGCAGCTCGAACGCCGAGGTCCATCTCGTGGCTTCCGTTCGGCTGCATGGTTCGGTTCCTCCTTCTCAGCGCAGCTGCTCGGCCAGTCCGACGATGATGCCCTCCGGGCCGCGGAGGTAGCAGAGCAGATAGCTGTCCTCGAACCGGGCGATCTCGCCGACGAGTTCGGCGCCGTGAGGGCGCAGGCGGGCGACGGTGTCCTCGATGTCGTCGACGGCGAACATGACGCGGTGCGTGCCCAGAATGTTGTGCGGCTGGTTGCGCGGCCCGGCGCTGATCGCCGCTGGGCTGCGGTACTTCGCCAGCTCGAGCCGGCTGTGACCGTCTGGAGTCCGGACCATCGCGATGTCACAGTGGACGCCGTCGAGCCCGGTGCACTGGTCGGCGACGAGGCCCTCGACCTCCGCCCTGCCCTCCAGCTCCATTCCGAGTTCCACGAAGAACGCGATGGCGGCATCCATGTCCTCGACGACGATGCCGACGTTGTCCATCCGCTGAATCGCCATGCTGGTTTCTCCTTCTCCTCGTGCGGCCGGTGGTGGCCGCTGCTGTCCCTGGGACGGAGCCGGTGGCACGTTCTCGACATCCGCAGACCGCCGAACTCCGAAAAATCTGGATCGCGCCTCAGGTGAGATTCATACCAATGTGCCAACCCACCGTCGGCACGATGAGAATGGCTCCCACGATGCCCGCACCGTGGCTGCTGCGCTGTGCGAGGTAGAGAGCGGAGCAAGCGCGCTCAGCCAGATACCCGGCAGGAGCGACCTTAGCCAAGGGACGTTGGCGCCCCTACCTCGACCTTCGAGGTGACGGGTCCGACTCATGACCATCACCCCGGCCCTCCTGCCACATGCACCGCAGAGCGCCAGGACCTGCGAGAGAGCAGTCAAAGCGTTCGAATTTGGCCTACGGAACCAATGCCGGTAGAAGCATGTCGTAGATGTAGATCCTCCGACCATGAAACGAAATGGATTTGCATCAAGTGGCACAGGCGACCCGTCCGGACGAACCAGAACCTCCCGCATCTCCCCCAGCGCAGGTGCCCCCACCACGGCCGACTCCCGATCCAGGCCAGACTCCCACCCCCCGGCTTTCAAGAAGGCTGCGGGCTCGACAAGCTCTGCACAGAACGAACTGGGAGAGGTTGGCCACCATAACGGCTGCCGCAGCGGCTGCCATCGGCCTCGTATTCAGCGCCTGGACCACTTACATCTCACAGGAGGTGGCGCGAGATCAGCTGGCGCATTCGAAAGATCAAGATGAAGAATCGCAGCGCTCTCAGGCCGCTTCGGCAAATGCGTGGGTGGAACAGAGATGGAAGAGCGGAGTAGCGGCACTGGTCATCTCGAATCGATCTTTTGAGCCGCTCAAGGACGTAGTAGTTGGCATGATCGTCTTCGGGTACGTCGGAGAGGAGCAGAAACCTCTACGAGTCGCCACTATCTCAATAGCGGACTCGATCCCGCCGTGCTCAAAAGTAGAACTACACCTTAAAGATGTCTACGCTACAGACGAAAAGGTGAACACTCTGCTGGAGCACGCCAAAGTTGACGACTATTTCATCTCATTCAGAGACGCCAACGCGAGGGAATGGGAACGCGATAAATACGGCAGCCTCCGGCAAGCGTCTCGAAATGCCGACAACTCCACCCGGGAAGAGTATGTTTCTCTCGGAGAGACTCTCGAATACGATGGACCGCATCAAGCGAAACTTGACGAGGAACTCAACTCTTACAAAGCTCTTGATTGCGGAGATAGGTAATTCAAGACCGGCTCGCCCCGGCAACGGCTCATACAGAGGGAAGACCCCCGCAGGCCCCAGGGCGAGAAGAAGCACAGGCCACGACAGCCGTATTTGGCTGGCCAGAACGCGTCTCCGGCTCCAACATGACCGCATGGACCGGTTGCGGCACAGCGCTTGGCAGTACGTGGCAGAGGTACTCCACGCCGAGGAACTGCCGATGCTGGCCGCGCATGCGCTCGTTGACGGGCATGATTCGCCGTCCCTGCGCGAGCTGGCGGGACTGCCACGCCGGAGCGACGCGTCCGAAGTGCGCGAGCTGTACGTCCAAGCCCTGCACGAACTCGACGTACCCCTTCCTGACGACGTGGCGGCCGGCCGATGTCTCCTCGTGAGCCTCGCGTTCGGTCTCGCGGAGGGCGAGCTGAGCCCCAAGGAAGTGGCCGACCGCATGTCGATGACGGTCACAGCTCTCAGTGAGGAGGAGGCGCGGTTCCTCTCCGTCGCTGCGGACTACAGCGAATGGCTCGGGCCCACAGACCTCCCGGGATGGGAACGCGATCTCCGGACCGCAGCCCACGCATTGGCTGCCTCCACCGACCTTGCTCCCAGCATCGGTCGCCCAGGCATGCGCGTCACTTGACCAACCCGCCTTGGTCCCGCTCGGGTGCCAACACTGAAGGCGGAGATGCGGGCTGCCACCGAGCCGCCGAGCCCCGCCCGGCACCGCACGTGCCCTGCCGGAAGCTCAGGTGTCCATCGGGTGGCCGCCGTCGCCTTCGACCACGGTCCGGTCGACGCCGGGCTCGTCGGCCCGCTCGACCATCGTCAGGTCGATCTCCCCGTCGCCGGTGGTGTCGAACTGGTAGAGATCGGCCTTGCCGTCACCTGTGGTGTCGGTCATCCATACGTCGGTCCTGCCGTCACCGTTGGTGTCGGCGCTGAGGACGACGTGATGCTCGTCCCCCTGGGTCTCGATCACTTCTTCGGTGCCGTCATTCGTCTCCATGACGGCCGGTTGCCCCCGTCGACCCGTCCAAAACTACGGCCCCTCGCGGCCTGGCAGGACAGGATCAGGCTCCAGGGCCGGCCCCGGAGGCCCGCGAGCGGCTGAACGCTCAGGCCAGGAACCGCGTCAGCGCATCGTTGACTTCGACCGGTTGTTCCGTGGGGAGGGAGTGGTGGGAGGCGTTCGGGAGGAGAGTGACGGTCGCGCCGGGCATGAGCCGGCGGGCCTCGGCGGCCACGCGCCGCACGTTGTGTGCGCGGCTGCGACCGGCAAGGAGTACCAGCGCAGGAACGGCGCAGGCCGTCAGATCCTCCGGCTTCGGGCGTCGCATGGCGACGACCTTCGAGCGGCGGGCGGTGGCGGTGCTGCCCAGGAACGCCCGCCAGGCGGGATTCTCGGGCGTACGGCCCGTTTCCCACCGGTGGAAGGCTGCCACGCGTTCGGCGCTGGGCTTGAGCAGCATCGGCAGCGCGCGACCGAGGTATCCGAAGCTCATCCCGGCGAAGCAGTTGGTGGGGTCCAGCAACGCGAGGCGGCCGAGCCGGTGCGGTGCGCGCAGCGCGTAGTTCAGGGCGATCCAGGCTCCGTAGGAGTGGCCGCACAGGTGCGCGCCGTCCAGGCGCAGCTCGTCGAAAAGGGCGTCGAGCCACGCCGTCAGGTCATCGGCGCAGCGCAGTGGCGCCCCGTCGTGGACGCTGCGGCCGATGTCGCCCATCAGGTCGGGCGCGTAGACCCGATGGGCGGCGGACAGGGGCCCGACGTTGGCGAACCACACGACCGAAGTGGTGCCGCCGCCGGGCAGCAGTACGAGCGGGGTGCCGTCCTTCGGACCGGTGATGTGGACTCGGGTTCTGCCGTAGGGAGACGACACATCGACGCTCTCGACCTCGACGGGCCACTGGCGCAGGACCGTGTCGTACGCCGCCTGGAACCCCGCCTCACCATCCATGATCGCCGCCCTATGATTGCTCGACCAACGATAGTCTCGATGGTCGAGATAATATCATCGGGAGGAACACCGTGGACGATCGGAACCCGGACCTGCACCTGGTCCATCTGCTGCGAGCCGTCACCGTGGAACTCGATCTCTTCGCGGCCGAGTTCGCCGGACTTCATGGCCTGCATCCCACCGATGTGCGCGCACTGATCCACCTCCTGGACGCCGGCCGGGCCGACACGCCCGCCACCCCCGGATGGCTCGGCGCGCAGCTGGGAGTGAACTCGGCGTCGACCACGGCCCTGATCGACCGGCTGGAGGGCCTGGAACTCGTCCGCCGGGAACGGGACACCCGCGACCGCAGGCGGGTCCTGCTCACCGTCACGGACAAGGCCGTCGCCCTGGGCTGGTCCTTCTTCGGTCCGTTGATCGACGAGATGGTCGCCTCGATGCGTACCTTCGACGAGGAGGACCTGGCCACAGTGCGGCGTTTTCTGCTGGCCATGCGTGACGTAGCCGCCACCGGGCGAAGGAATCAGAGGGACGGCTCCGCCGGACAGTGACATGCCGACAAGGCGCAGGTGGCGGCCGACCGGGTGACCGCGACTGCGGACAAGGTGCCCGCAGGCTGTCGGCAGACCGGTCGCGCCTCGCGGCCGTGATCCGCGGCGGTGCGTCACCGCACCCCGGCCACCGGCCGGTGCCTCTCCCGTAGGGCAGGATGGGTGTCATGACCGAGATCCGCACCCCCCGCCTCCTCCTCCGCCGCTGGTACGACGACGACCTCGCCCCCATGGCGGACATCAACGCGGACCCCCAGGTCATGCGCTGGATCGACGACGGGTCGGTGCGCGATCTGGACGACACGGCCGAGGCCATCGAGCGGTGGGAAGAGGAATGGGACGAGGAGGGTTTCGGCCTCTTCGCCGTGGAACTGCTGGGCTCGGGTGAGATGGCCGGCTTCGCGGGACTGTCCGTACCGGAGTACCTGCCGGAGGTCCTGCCCGCCGTGGCGATCAGCTGGCGGTTCGGCGCGCAGTTCTGGGGCCAGGGCTACGCGTCCGAAGCCGCCCACGCCACCCTGGAGTTCGCGCTCCAGGACCGCGGCCTCGACCGCGTCATCAGCATCAACCGGCTGGGCAACGACGCCTCGGAGAACATCGTCCGCAAGCTCGGCATGAAGCCGGAGAGCGAGACGACGCACCCGGTGTACGGCTTCCCGCTGAGCATCCACGCCATCGATCTGACCGAGTTCCAGGCGTGAGGGCGGCTGCTCGCATCTGAACAGCCCTGCCGTCACTCCTGCCCAGGGGATGACGGCAGGGACTGCGGCAGCACTGTGGCAGGGACTGTGGCGACGCCCGGGAAGACGCGACGCCGGGGAGGATCAGTGCCGTGGACGCCCTTCCGCGCCCTCAGCCGGTCTCCGGTGAGCCGGTCGCAGCCTCCCGCCCTGCGGGTCGGACGGCGACCGTGCGGCGAAAGGTCTCGGCCGCGGCCGTGTTCGTGACCACCACGATCGCCATGACCACGGCGGCGACGGGATGCCCGACTCCGTAGAGAGCCGCCGCGCCGCCGCCCAGCACCACCGCCTTGACGACGAGCACGAGGGGCAGCCCCGGTCGCAGCCGCGCCTTCGGCGCCGCGAACAACCACCAGAGCACTGTCCCCAGCAGGGGCGTCCCCACACCGAGCAGGATGTGCGGAGCCGGGCCGTGGCCGACGGTGAACCCCCACCAGCTCAGACATGCCAGCGCGGCGAGTTCCACCATGAACGCCAGGAGTTCGTTGGCCGCGAACCAAGGCCGCTCGGCGAACAGGGTTATGTCGGGGTCCGTTGACATGACGTCCTCTCGTTGCGCCAGGAAGCCCAGCATGACAGGACGCCAACACCTGATCTATCGATTCAACGAACCATGGCCGGACCCGCGGCCGGAACCACAGCCGAAGAGCACCCCCAAGAGGAACGACTGGCCGATTTACGGGAGTTGAGCCCAGCCATGGGTCACCACCTCGTGCCGAGTGCGCATGTCCCACCCGTCGAGTCGGAGGTGAACTACCGGCCACCCAGGGCGACTTGACCCCGTCCGGGCATCAGACCTCAAGCGCCCTCCGTCACCACCCTGAGTCCCGCCAACGACTCTCCGATGAACTGTGACAAGTCCATGTGCCGGTCGCGCCGGCCCTGCTGATCCTGCTCGACCCAACGCCGGAACGCGATCTTGAAGACGGCGATGCCCACCTCCGCGGAGAGGCTCGCCGTGGCGTCGTCGACGCCGCGTTGCCGCAGGGCGTCGGCGAGCGCCGTGGACAGCGAGGCGAGTTTGATCAGCTCGCGTTCCTGCAACTCGGTGTTGGCATCGATCACGGCCTGTCGCCGACGGGCATGCTCCTGGCGTTCCTGCAGCACGCCTGCGGCCGCCTCCAGCGCGGCCGCCACCGCCTCCATCGGGGTGACGGGCTCGGGAGCGCCGGCGACGGCGCCCACGAGCACCTCCTGCAGCGCGCTCGAACCCGCGAACAGCACTTCGCGCTTGTCCGCGTAGTGCCGGAAGAACGTCCGCTCCGTCAGCCCCGCCCGTTCGGCGATCTCCGCCACCGAGGTGCGCTCGAAGCCGCGCTCGACGTAGAGCTCCAGCGCCGCCCGTTCGAGGCGGCCACGCGCGTCCGGCTGCCAGCGACCCATGCCCGGCATCGTACTCGATGACAGTCACTGACATCGAGTGTTACGTTTGATGACAGTGACTGACATCGCCCGGTCGCCCCGCCCACATTTCCCGGCGCGGGGGCGATCGCCCGACACTGGAGGCTTCCTCATGCGCGTTTTCGTCACCGGGGCATCCGGATGGATCGGCTCCGCACTGGTCCCCGAACTCATCGGCGCGGGTCACCAGGTCGTCGGCCTCGCCCGCTCGGACACCTCGGCCGCCGTCCTCACGAAGGCCGGAGCCGACGCCGTGCGCGGCACCCTCGACGACCTCGACGTGCTGCGCGACGCCGCCGACGCGTCGGACGGCGTGGTCCACCTCGCGTTCAAGCACGAGATCGCCTTCTCGGGCGGCTTCCAGAACGCCGCCGACGCGGATCGCCGCGCCGTCGAAACGTTCGGTGACTCGCTCGCGGGTTCCGGCCGACCGTTCGTGCTCGCCTCAGGACTGCTCGGGCTGCTCCCGGGGCAGGTGAGCACCGAGGCCGACGGACGGACGTCCGAGGCGATGCCCGCGCACCTGACGGGCGGCCCGGCGACCCGTATGGGCACCGCCCACCTGACCGTCGCCCTCGCCGACCGGAACATCCGCTCGTCCGTCGTACGGCTCCCCCCGACCGTTCATGGTGACGGCGACCACGGGTTCATGGCGGCCCTGGTCGGCATGGCCCGCGACAAGGGCGTCTCCGGATACATCGGTGACGGCTCCCAACGCTGGCCGGCCGCGCACCGTATCGATGTGGCACGGCTCTTCCGGCTCGCCCTGGAAGGCGCACCGGCCGGCTCGGTCCTCCACGCCTCCGCCGATCAGGGCGTGCCGATCCGTTCGATCGCCGAGGTCATCGGTCGCCACCTCGAAATGCCCACCCGCTCCGTCCCCGCCGAGGACGCCGCCGGGCACTTCACCTGGCTGGCGGCCTTCCTCGGCCTCGACAGCCCGGCATCCAGCGGGGCGACCCGCGAGCTGCTGGGGTGGCGGCCGGACCAGCCGGGCCTGATCGAGGACCTGGACAAGGGCCACTACTTCCGAGCCCAACAGCGGTAGTCGGCCGCTTCTCCCGGCCGGGCGAGGACGGCGAGGCGCCGTCCGGCAGCCGACCCGCGCCGACTCCTCGGATCACGCTCTTGATGACATGAAGCCGCCCGCCGGGTTCCGTCCGGGCGGAACCGGGGCACAGTGGCCGACATGCCTCTCTCGCTGCATCACATCGTCATCGACGCTCACGACCTCCCCGCCCTGGCCCGGTTCTGGGCCGAGGTGCTCCACTGGCGGATCCTGTCCGAGCGGGAGCGGGAGGTCGTGATCGGGCCGGACGAGACGGCCCCGGTGGGCATCTGTTTCATGCCGGTGACGGACCACAAGGTCGTCAAGAACCGCCTGCACCTCGATCTGACGTCCGCGGCCGAGGACCGGGAGGCCGAGATCGAGCGCATCCTCGCACTCGGCGCCCGCAGAGCGGACGTCGGGCAGAGCGGCGACGAGTCATGGACCGTGCTGGCCGATCCGGAGGGTAACGAGTTCTGCGTGGTCCGCCCCAAGGCGACCCTCATCGGCTGAGGGTTGTCCCGTAGATGACCTTTAGCTGGTGCGGCTGTGGTCCGTCCGGCAGCGAGCTGTCCGTCCATCGGGCGCGGTTGAGGGGTGCGGGCGGGCGGGCGATGTTGAGCACGGCAGCTGGAAGTAGGCTGCCTCAGGCTCGCCCTGGTCACGGGTACAGGTACACACGGGGGTGATTGACCTGATAGGTCGTCATGGGTCTGCGGCTGCAGCACCGGTGGCTCGCCGAGCAGGCAGAGTTCTGGGTCTGGTCGGTGCCGCTGCGGTTGCGCTGACGGTGGTGCTGTTGTCGCCTTTCGTGCTGGAGGCGCTCTCCGGCTCCAAGGGCGTGGACTGGAACAGGCTGAGTCAGATCGGCGCGGCGTACGGCTTCACGTCGGCGATCGTCTCGGCGCTGGCGTTGGCCGGCGTTGCCGTTTCCCTGGTCGTGCAGAACCGGCAGGCGAAGGCGGAGCAAGTCCAGGGGATCCGCAGTTACTACCTGGAGCTCGTCCGCCTGGAACTCGACGACATGCCGCTCTTCCAGCCCGTGTGGGGCGACACGGACATCGTCGATCCGCATGAGCAGAAGCGGCATGTCTACGCCGACCTCATGATGAACTACGCGTGGATGGGCTTCGAGATCGGGACCGTTCGCGAAGGCCTGCTGCGCGACATGCTCGCCGGGATGTTCACCGGAGAGGCCGGCCGACATTACTGGAGCAGGGCTCACACCTCGTGGATCGCCGGCACGTCCGCAAGCCGGGTCGGCCGTCGCTTTCTGGCCGTCGTGGGCGAGGAGCACGCACGGGCTGTCGCTTCCGGACCGCCGACGCGCTCGATCATTGCGCCCCGTCCGCCTGCCGTGCCGGCCTCGGCGGCGTCGCCCGCGCTGCGGACATCGGTCGGTGCCCTGATCGGTCTGGGCGCCGGCCTGGCGCTCGGGTCGCTGCTGCGCAGCCGACGCTAGGTGTTGCCTGCCGCAGGCTAGATGATCACGGTGGGGCGATGTGATTACGGCGTCGGAGCCGTCTTGGACAACGTCGTTCTCCGGACTGAGCTCGCGCCGGTTCGGCAAGTTGATGGCTGCCGTGCGGCGTGAGAGCGCCGAGCAGTCGAAGAACTACCGGTATTCCACCAACCAGCCGGTCATGATCGACGGCGACACCCGCCCGGCAGTGGTCGGCCGACCACTGCCGGGCAGCCGTAACGACTGCATGCGACCGCATGGGCGGAATCCGGCGCCAGGGCAGCAGTCGGCGGCACCACTTGCCGACGGCGGTTGTCCGGGCACCGGACTCGTCATGCCCCACCGGCGCCGTGAGGGCGAAGATCTGCCGGACTGGAAAGTCGCGCACAACAAGTCGCACAAGAAGGTCCGCGCCCGCGTGGAACACGTCTTCGCCCGCATGAAGACTTGGAAGATCCTCCGCGACTGCCGCCTCACAGGCGACGGCATCCACCACGCCACGCTCGGCATCGCCCGCTTGCACAGCCCCACCCTCGGCGGATGGCCGGACGGGTTCAGCCGCACGACCCCGAAGATCGTTTACGGGGCAGCCCTCAGGACGTTGCGAGCACGGTCACCGCTCTCCCGAGTCACGCGACCGGGTCCTCACCGATGCGGGCTGTCGGAGCAGGTAGACGGCCGCGATGGAGACCAGGACGGCCATGCAGGCGATGAACACGAGCCCCGCGCCCTCCAGGCCGATCGGACCCACCAGCACGCCCACTCCGATCACCGGCAGTGAGATGCCCGTGTAGGCCACGACGAAGAGGGTGGAGATCACCGCGGCACGCTGGTGCTCGGGAGACGCCTGCGCCACGGTGGCCAGCGCCCCGCGGAAGGCCAGCCCTTGGCCGCCTCCACCGACGATCGCGCTCAGCACCACCAGTGCCAGCAGGTCCCATCGCAACGCGCCCGCGAGCAGCGCGAGCCCGCCGAGGAGCGCGAAGCAGCCCAGCGGCAGTGACCGCCGTACGCCGACCCGGCCGACGGCGAGCTGACCGGCGGTCGAGGCGAAGAAGGCGAGTGCGACGATCAGCCCGCTCACCGCGTGGCTGTGGACGTCCAGGGACTCGGTGAGGAACGCCGGGCTGACCGACGTGAACACCCCGAAGAGGGCGAACCCCACGAACGCGGCGATCGCGGGCGGCCCGAACACCGGCCGCACCTCCGGGGGCAGGCCGGGCCGCTGGGGTCGTACCGTACTCAGCGGCCGGCGTTCCCCTACCGTCTCCGGGAGCCGCAGCAGGACGGCGGCCGAGCAGGCCACCAGGACGAGGTGTACGACGAACGGCAGATACAGCGGCCAGGGCGCGAACTGTGCGAGCAGCCCGGCGAGCAGGGGGCCGCAGCCCAGCCCGCCCATGTTGGCGGCCGTCGCCACGAAGGTGGCCCGGGCGGCGCCGCCCCGGGGGGCCAGTTCCATCACGTACGCCGTGGCGGCCCCGGTGAACAGACCGGCGGACAGTCCGGACAGCAGCCGCCCCACGTACAGCCAGCCCAGCCCGGTGGCGCAGAGGAAGCAGACAGCGCTCGCGGCCGCGAATCCGAGGCCCCACAGCAGCACCGGACGCCTGCCCACCGAGTCCGAGGCGTTGCCCGCCAGCAGCAGCACGCCGATGACCCCGAAGGCGTACACGGCGTACACGACGGTGACCATCAGCTCGGAGAATCCGAACTTCTCCTGGTAGAGGCCGTAGAGAGGGGTCGGCAGTGTGGTGCCGGCCATGCATACGGCGAACACTGCCCCGCTGAGCAAGCATGGGCGCCACCCTCGGCGATCACCGTCCATGCCGCCGACAGTAACGTCGTGCGCCGCCATGGTCCTCCCCGACGTGCCGCGACGGGGCGGGGAGGCCCTGCGCGTGCTCACGATCCGGTACGCCGGAACGTCCGGTCCCCCGCCCGTGGATGACGGACGGGGCACGGTCCGCCCTCCTTGTAGCGGTAGCGGGAGGGCGGACCATGCCGACGACCCGTCAGCGGGTCGGGGCGAGGCGCACGCGGTGCGGCGGGGAGGCGTGTGCCGGGCGCCTCGTCGTCAGGAACAGCCCGTCGGCGTGGGCGTCGTCAGGAACAGCCCGTCGGCGTGGGCGTCGTCAGGAACAGCCCGCCGGCGTCGGCTGTGACGCGTCGTGGATCAGCGCGTCATGGGCGGCCTTCAGCCGCTTCACGTCCGGCTTGACCACCTTCCGGTCGTACGTGACCAGTCCGTTCAGCTCTCCTTCCACGTCCGAGATCTGGGTGTAGACGGCGCCGTTGCCGCCCTTGCAGGCGAGCTTGTGCACCTCGGCCAGCCGGGCCAGGTAGTCGTCGGTGTACGTCGAGGGGTCGACGTCCACGTAGGACTGCTGGACGGACCAGGCGTGTCCGGGCACCGCGAGTCCGAGCCCGCCGTACTCGCCGCTGACCAGGGCCCGTTTCCCGTCCGGGTGCGGTGGCAGCGCGGGGCTCGGGTAGCCGTGCTCGTCGATGATGTCGCCGGTGCCGCCGTCCACGCCGAGGTTGATGCCCGACATGGAGTTGATGAGGCGCGTCGGGTCCCAGGCCTTGGCCTGGTCGGCGATGCGGGCCTCGTCGTACTGGCCCCAGCCCTCGTTGAAGGTCACCCACATGACGATCGACGGGCTGCTGATGTGCTCGTCGATCATCTGCTTCATCTCGCGCTCGTACTCGGCGCGGGACGCGGCGTCCGGGTTGACCCCGGCGGTCATGGCGGGCATGTCCTGCCACACCATCAGGCCGAGGCGGTCCGCCCAGTAGAACCAGCGGTCGGGTTCCACCTTGATGTGCTTGCGGACCGCGTTGAAGCCCATCTCCTTGTGCATCTTCAGGTCGTACGCCAGGGCCTCGTCGGTCGGCGCGGTGTGCAGGCCGTCGGGCCAGAATCCCTGGTCGAGGGTGGCCATCATGAAGACGGGTTCGCCGTTGAGGACGGTGCGCGGGGTTCCGTTCACCTGTTCCACGGCGATGGACCGCATCCCGAAGTAGCTGCCGACACGGTCGGCACCGACGCTCACCTTCAGGTCGTAGAGGAACGGGTCGTCGGGCGACCAGAGGTGCGGGTCGGTGATCTTCAGGGTCAGCGGCTGCCCGGTTCGGCCGGTGACGGTGGCGACCTTGCGGTGTCCGGCGTACGCGGTGGCGGTGACCGGCACTCCGTCCCGGACGCCCTGCGGCTCGACGGTGAGCCGGCCGTTCTCGACGTCGGGCGTCAGCTTGAGCGAGCCGACGTGGTCGGCGGCGACCGGCTCCATCCACACCGTCTGCCAGATTCCGGAGGACGGGGTGTACCAGATGCCGCTGGGGTCGAGGCGCTGCTTGCCGACCGGAGGGTTCTCGCCGCCCTGCGCGTCGGTCGGGTCGTAGACGCCGACGATCAGTTCCTGCGTGCGGCCGGGCTTCAGCGCGGACGTGATGTCGGCGCTGAACTTGTCGTAGCCGCCCTGGTGTTCGGCGACCCTGGTCCCGTTGACAAAGACCTCGGCCCGCCAGTCGACGGCGCCGAAGTTGAGCTGGAGGCGCTTGCCGGAGCCGACCTTCCAGTCGGACGGGACGGTGAAGGTGCGCCGGTACCACATACGGTCCTCGTGCCGTTCGATGCCGGAGAGCTGGGACTCCACGGGGTAGGGCACGAGGATCTTCTCGGCGAGCTTCCTGCCCACCGGCGGCTGCTCACCGGCCTCGGCCGCGGCGAACTGCCACGAGCCGTTCAGGTTGCGCCACTTGTCCCGGGTCAGCTGCGGCCGGGGGTACTCGGGGTGGGCGTTGCCCGGGCCCACGTCGTCCGCCCATTTCGTGCGCAGCTGGTAGGTGGAGTGGTTGGGGCCGCTGCTCCAGAAGGCGTTGACAACGTTGCCGTTCGTCCCGGAGAGGCCGCCCTTGCCGTCGTAGCGCAGGTCGGCGGTGCCACGGGCCGTGCCGGTCTTGTTGCCGACGACGGGTTCCTTCAGGCCGACCAGCAGGGTTTTGGGGTCGGCCGGGTCCAGTTTCGCCGAGACCAGGGGCCACTTGGCGCCGCCGATGACGGCTTCGACATGGCCGGTGAGACCGGCCGGGGGCGCGGTCAGCGCCTGGGCGAAGTCGAGGCGCAGGGTGCGGCCGTCACCCTGGACGGTGGTCGCGATGGCGCCGTCGTAGGCGTATCCGTCGGGCAGCCGGAGGGCCGATTGCGGGACGGCCGCCCTGGTGCCGCCGGGCGGGGTCCAGCGCAGATGGAGGTTCGAGCCGCCGAAGTGCTCGAAGTACTCGACCTTGATGTCGTAGGCCTGACCGGCCGTCAGATCGAGGGCCGGGGAGGTCTGTTCGCGGTCCCAGTCGTCGACCCAGTGGTCGATGGCGAGGCGTCCGTCGACCCACAGCCGGAAGCCGTTGTCGCCGGTGATCGAGAAGGTGTGGGCGCCGGTCTTCTCCGGGACTATCCGGCCGGTCCAGCGGACGTTGACGTCGTCGGACTGACCGGTGGCGAAGTCGAGGCGTGGCTCCAGGTTGTCGAAGTCGAGGTTGGTGTCGAATCCGGTGGCCTTCAGCTCATGGAAGTCGAAGGCGCCGGGGGCGGACTGGGTGTAGTACTCGCCCTTCAGGCCGTGGACTTCCACGGGGTCGTCGGCGGCTGTGGCGGCCGGGGCTGCGGTGAGTCCCGCGGCGCCGAGCACCGCGACGAGCAGGAGTGCCATTCGGGTTCGGAGTCTTCTGATGCGCACGGATCCTCCTTGGCTGAGGAAGGGTGGCGGCTCGTTGCTTCAGTCTGTACAACGTTGGAAGGAACGGGAGTTGGCATCACAGCACGGGTCCCGGCCTCTGTCCAGGGTCATGACAAACGCCCAGGTGACAGAGGCGCACATCGATGAAGAGGAGATCCCTTGCGGGTCAGCCTGAAGGACGTCGCCGAGCACGCCGGCGTCTCGATCAAGACGGTTTCGAACGTCGTGAACAACTATCCGCACGTCACCCCGGCCATGCGGGCACGGGTTCAGGAAGCCATCGACGAGCTGGGCTACCGGCCGAACCTCACGGCGCGCCACCTGCGCAAAGGGCGCACGGGCATCATCGCCCTCGCCATCCCCGAGCTGGGCAACCCGTACTTCGCGGAGCTGGCGGGCGCCGTCATCGACGCCGCCGCCGAGCACGAGTTCACCGTGCTCCTGGACCACACGCGCGGCGACCGTGAACAGGAAGTGCTGGTGAGCCAGGGTTTCCGGGCCAACGTCATCGACGGCCTGATCCTCAGCCCGCTGGAGCTGGAGGACGAGGATCTGCGCTCCCGGACCGACGACGTGCCGCTCGTGCTGCTCGGCGAGCGGGAGTACGAACTGCCCTACGACCACATCGCGATCGACAACGTGGCGGCCGCGCGCAGTGCCGTACGCCATCTGCTGAGCCGCGGACGCTCGCGGATCGCCTACCTGGGGGCCCGGACGGATTCGGCCAACCGGCCCGCCCATCTGCGACTGGCGGGCTGGCGCGAGGAGTTGACGGAGGCCGGGGTGCCCGCGCCCGACGAACTGGTGGTGCCGGTCGGCGGCTGGGACCGCGACGAGGGCGCCCGGGCGATGGCCCGGCTGCTGGATTCCGGAGTGCGCCCGGACGCCGTCTTCGCGTACAACGACCTGGTCGCGATCGGTGCGATGCGGGTGCTGCACGAACGCGGTCTGCGGGTGCCGTGGGACGTGGCGGTGGTCGGCTTCGACGACATCGAGGAGGGGCGATTCGGCGCGGTCACGCTGACGACGGTCTCGCCGGACAAACAGGCCATCGCGCGGATGGCGGTGGCCTCCCTGCTGCGCAGTCTGTCGGGTCGGACCGAGCCCGGCGGACGTGAACTGACCGCGGATTTCAGGCTCGTTGAACGCGAGAGCACCTTGGGGCGGCGCTGACGAGATTTCGGACGGAAGGCTTTACAGCCTCCTTCCAACGATGTAAAAACCTCCCCGGAACGACGTGTACACCGAGTTGACCGCAAGAGCCGATCATCCCCGGGAGCGCTCTCAGCGCCGGGGCCGCGCCGTTTGGGGACTCCATGAAGCCGATCGCACCACGTCATCGCACCTCCGCCAGGACCCTCCTCGCCACCGGCCTCATCACGAGCCTCGCGCTCGTCTCCGGATGCGCGAAGTCGGAGGACGACTCCGCCGACAAGGACAAGAACTCCACCGGCCAGGGCGACTCGGGGCAGGTCGTCGCCTCACCGTCCGCGGGCTCCGGACCGACCTGCGCCATCGACGCCTACGGCGCCCGGAAGATCGACCTGAAGACCGCCACCGTCGGCTTCTCCCAGTCCGAGAAGGAAGCCAACCCCTTCCGGATCGCCGAGACCGCGTCGATCAAGGCCGAGGCGGACAAGCGGGGCGTGAAACTGCTGACGGCCAACGCGCAGTCGCAGTTCTCCAAGCAGATCAGCGACGTCCAGGACCTCATCGCCAAGGGCGCCGACCTCCTCGTGATCGCGCCGCTCAACTCCGACGGCTGGGAACCCGTCCTGCGCTCGGCCTCCGCCAAGCACATCCCGATCATCACCATCGACCGCAAGATCAACGCCACCGCCTGCAAGGACTACGTGAGCTTCATCGGCTCCGACTTCGTGGAGCAGGGCAAGCGGGCCGCCGACCGGATGATCGAGGCCACCGGCGGCAAGGGCGACATCGCCATCCTGCTCGGCGCCGCGGGCAACAACGTGACGACCGAACGCACCCAGGGCTTCGAGGACCGCATCAAGGAGAAGGCCCCCGGCCTCAAGATCGTCTTCAAGCAGACCGGCGAATTCGCCCGGGAGAAGGGCCAGTCGGTCACCGAGAACCTCATCCAGTCCAAGCCCGGCATCACCGGGATCTACGCCGAGAACGACGAGATGGGACTCGGTGCGGTCAACGCCCTCAAGGGGGCCGGCAAGAAGCCGGGCGCGGTGAAGATCGTGACGATCGACGGCACCCGCAACGCCGTCCAGGGCATCGTCGACGGCTGGATCGACGGCGTCGTCGAGTCCAACCCGCGCTTCGGGCCGCTCGCCTTCCAGACCCTGGACACCTTCACCCAGGGCGAGAAGGTCGCCCAGGACATCGTGATCCAGGACAGCGCGTACACCGAGGACAACGCCAAGTCCGACCTGGGCAAGGCCTACTGACATGTTGTCGGTGAACGGCCTGTCCAAGACCTTTCCCGGCGTCAAGGCCCTGTCCTCGGTGGACTTCACGGCCCGCGCCGGGGAGGTGCACGCACTCATCGGAGAGAACGGCGCCGGCAAGTCGACCCTCATCAAGGTCCTCACCGGCGTCTACCGGCCCGACGAGGGCGAGGTGACGTACGACGGCGCCCCGGTCCACTTCGCCACGCCGCTCCAGGCGCAGCACGCGGGAATCTCCACCATCTACCAGGAGGTCAACCTCGTCCCGCTGATGAGCGTGGCCCGCAACCTCTTCCTCGGCCGCGAACCACGCAACCGGCTCGGCCTGATCGACTTCCGGCGTATGCACCGGCAGGCGGACGAGGCCCTGCGCGCACTCGGTCTGCGCGTCGACGTACGCCGGCCGCTGCGTGAACTGGGCGTCGGCGCACAGCAGATGGTGGCCCTCGCCCGCGCCGTCTCCGTCGACGCCCGGGTGGTCGTCATGGACGAGCCGACCTCCTCGCTCGAACCCCGCGAGGTGCGGACCCTGTTCGGAGTGATCCGGATCCTGCGCGAGCGGGGCATCGCGGTGATCTACGTCAGCCACCGGCTCGACGAGCTGTACGAGATCTGCGACGCGGTCACCGTGCTGCGCGACGGCAAGGTGGTGCACACGGGCCGGATCGCCGAACTCGACCGCCTGCGGCTCGTGGCGCTGATGCTGGGCAGGGAGATCGCGGACGTACGACAGGACGGCCTGACCAAGTTCGCGGGCAGCCACGACACGGAGGCCGAACCCGTCCTGGAGGCACATGCCCTGACAGTGCGTCATCAACTGGACGGTGTGTCGGTCTCCGTGCGGCCCGGCGAGGTGGTGGGGCTCGGCGGACTGCTCGGTTCGGGCCGCACCGAGACCGCGAAGGCCATCGCGGGCGCTCTGCCCACCGACTCCGGGCGGGTCGTGGTGGCGGGCGTGCGCGTGCGCTCCGGCTCGACCCCCGCCGCGATCCGGGCCGGCATCAGTCTGCTGCCCGAGGACCGCAAGGCCGAGGGCATCGTGCCGGGCCTCTCGGTCCGCGAGAACATCGCGCTCGCCGCGCTGCCAGGGCTCTCGCGCTTCGGTCTGGTCGACGAGGCACGCATCGACCGGATCGTGGAGACCTTCATGAAACGGCTGCGGATCAAGGCCGCGAGCCCCCACCAGAAGGTGGGCGAACTGTCCGGCGGCAACCAGCAGAAGGTCCTGCTGGCCCGCTGGCTGGCCATGCAGCCCAAGGTCCTGCTCCTCGACGAGCCGACCCGTGGCATCGACGTCGGCGCCAAGGCGGAGGTGCAGAAACTGATCGACGAACTGGCCGACGACGGACTCGGCGTCCTCCTGATCTCCTCCGATCCCGAGGAACTGATCGAGGGCAGCGACCGGGTGATCGTGCTCAAGGACGGCGCGGTCGTGGAAGAACTGACCGGCGACGCCGTCACCGAGGACCGGCTGATGCGCGCCATCGCCACCGCACCCGCCGCATCCGCCGTCCCCACCGCGACGGCTACCGGCACGGGCCCGGGAGGCCACGATGACTGACCTGACGCTGGGCCGGGTGACCGCCGACCGCGACCGGCTGCTGCGCCTGCTCCAGGAATACGGCGTGTACCTGGGCGTCGTGGTCCTCTTCCTGGTGAACACGGTGTTCACGCCGCACTTCCTGTCCACCGAGAACTTCCGCACCCAGGCGGTCCAGGTGGCCCCGGTCCTGATCGTGGCGCTCGGCATGGCGCTGGCGATCGGCAGCGAGGGCGTCGACCTGGCGGTGGGCTCGGTGATGGCCCTGTCCACCTCGCTCCTGTCCCTCTACCTCGGCTACGGGCCCGGCCTCGCCATCCTCGTCGCGCTGGTCGGCGGCGCCGTGATCGGCGTCGCCAACGGCTCGCTCATCGCCTTCGTCGGCGTCCAGCCGATCGTCGCGACACTGGCCCTGATGGTCGCGGGGCGCGGACTGGCCCTGGTGCTCCTCCCCCAGCTCAAGGACGTCCGCGACCCGGCCATGGCGGAACTCGGCGCGGGCGACGTGCTGGGCATCCCGTACGTCGTGCTGATCGCCGTCGCCCTCGCCCTGCTCGTCGCCTTCGTCGTGCGCCGCACGACGTTCGGCCGCCGGCTCCTGGCCATCGGGGACAGCCGCCCGGCGGCCCGGCTCGCCGGACTGCCGGTGCGCCGCGTACTGATCCTGGTGTACGTCTGCTCCGGCGTCCTCGCGGCCGCCGCGGGCGTGCTGGCCACCGCCCGCCTGACCGCGAGCGACCCGACCTCGCTCGGCAACCTGATGGAACTGTCCGCGATCACCGCGGTCGTGGTCGGCGGCACCCCGCTGAGCGGAGGCCGGGTCCGCATCGGCGGCACGGTCGCCGGCGCGGTCCTCATCCAATTGCTCACCACCACGCTCATCAAGCACGATCTGCCGCCGTCGTGGACCCAGATCGCCCAGGCCGTGGTGATCGTCCTCGCCGTCTACGCGGCACGGGAACGGGGAAAGCGATGACGACCGACGTGGACACTCCGGTACGCGCGAAGCACACGGCCGAGGCCGAGGCGTCCGGCTCCGGCCGCTCCGAGCGGGTCAGCGCCCTCGCCCAGCAGCACGGCGCCCTGGTCACCCTGATCGTCGCGATGATCGCGGCGTCCCTCGGCTTCGACACCTTCCTGACCGGCGACAACCTCGAGAACATGGCGCTCTCCTCGGCGTTCCTCGCCGTGGTCGCACTCGGCATGACCTTCGTCATCATCACCGGCGGCATCGATCTGTCGGTGGGCTCGCTCTTCGCCCTCGGCGGCGTCCTGGCGGCCTGGGGTTCGCAGTACGGAACGGCGGTCGCCCTGCTGTTGCCGCTGGTGGTATGCGGACTGATCGGCCTGGTCAACGGCCTGCTGATCGCCTGTTCGGGCCTGACCCCCTTCATCGTCACCCTGGCCGCGATGCTGGGCGCCCGGGGCATCCTGCTCTCCGTCACCGACGAGGGCTCGAAGACGTACCTCGTGGACAAGGAGTCGTTCTTCGCCAAGCTCGGACAGGGCACGCTGCTCGGTGTCGGCGTGCCCGTGTGGATCACCGTGGCGCTGTTCGTGCTCGGCGCGGTCGTGCTCCGGCGCACCCGGTTCGGCCAGTACGTGTACGCGGTCGGCGGGAACGAGGACGCGGCGGCGCTGATGGGCGCGCCCGTGGCCCGTACGAAAATCTCCGTCTACACGCTCTCCGGGCTGTGCGCGGGGCTCGCCGGAGCGCTCAACGCGGCCTGGCTGGTGTCCGGCGTGACGATCCTCGGCTCCGGCATGGAACTGGAGGCGATCTCCGCGGTCGTCATCGGCGGCACCCTGCTCACCGGCGGCTTCGGCTTCATCAGCGGCTCGCTCGTGGGCGTGCTCCTGCTGAAGGTCATCCAGAACGTCATCAACCAGATCGGCTCCCTGGACTCCGCCTACCAACAGGTCGTCAGCGGCGCCTTCCTGGCCGTCGTGGTCATCGCGCAGACGTGGCTCGGACGCAGACGCCGGGTGCTGTGAGGGCCGCGGCCCCGACTCCGTCGTCGACGGCCGCGCCCCGTCGCGGGTCACCGGACCACTGCGGGTCACCCCGACCCACGGATGCCGGCACCCCTCACACCCTCGTCATGGCGACGCGCCAGGCCCGGATGCCGGCCGGGTCCAGGGTGATCTCGATCGTGGCCGGCTCGATGGAGTCGACGCGCAGCGCGTCGGCGAAGGCGTCCGTGATCTCCTCCCGCGTCAGCCGGTGCGGGCCCCTGGCCCCGGTCTCGGGCTCACGGTCGCTGAAGCACAGCATGAAGTAGCGGCCACCGGGGCGCAGCACCGCCCGCAGTCCGCCGGTGAAGGCGGCGCGGTCGTCCGGGTCGAGCATGTGGAACAGACCGGAGTCGAGCACGGTGTCGAACCGCTCCTCCAGAGCCGCGAGTCGCCGCGCGTCGTAATGGAGGAACCGCACCTCGGCGCCGCGCCGACGCGCCTTGTCCTCGGCGGCCCGCAACGCGGTGTTCGCCAGGTCCACGCCGAAGACCTCGAGGCCGAGGCCGGCACACATGAGCGCGTGTTCTCCCGTGCCGCAGCCGACGTCCAGCACCCGTCCCCGGATGGCGCCCGATCGCGCGAGGTCGAGAAAGGCCGGCTGCGGATGTCCGATCTCCCACGGCGGCCGGACGGCGTACAGGTCGTCGAGCCATTGCCAGGGGTTCGTGGCATCCGCTTCGTCGTGCGAGGACAGTCCGGCCATGCCATCGACCTCCCACCGCGTCGCCATCGCCCGGCTCCGGCGCCCGGGTTCACGTCACCGGTTCACGTCACGGCAGCGCTCTCCCCGTCGACTCTACGCCGAGGGGGCTTTTCGGGCCGTACGGGCGACGGCGCGTGCCGAAGGCCGTGCGCGGCTCCAGACTTCGCCCGAAGGCCCAAGTCCGTGGACCCCTCCCCCGAGCGGAAGGGTCCACGCGTGCTCGGACGCAGAAGACCCGCACCGTGCGGTGCGGGTCTTCTGCGGTGCTTCCGTCCTGCGGGCCCCTGGTTCTCACCAGGTCCGATCGGGCCCGTGACTACAGCCGGTCATCTCCACGTCCTGACCGGATGCTGTCCGCGCGCACCCTCGACGGGTGTGCTTTCAGACGCTGTTCAGCCCCGGCCCGGACCGTGCCCGTGGCCCTGTCCCTGACCCTGGCCCTGACCCTGTCCCTGACCCTGTCCCTGGCCCTGACCCTGACCCTGGCCCTGGCGCGGACCGCGGTTGTCACCGTGCCCGCGGTTGTCACCGTGACCCCGGTTGTCGCCGTGCCCGCGGTTGTCACCGTGACCCCGGTTGTCGCCGTGACCCCGGTTGTCGCCGTGCCCTCGGTTGTCACCGTGACCCCGGTTGTCGCCATGCCCTCGGTTGTCACCGTGACCCCGGTTGTCGCCATGCCCACGGTTGTCACCGTGACCCCGGTTGTCGCCATGCCCACGGTTGTCACCGTGACCCCGGTTGTCGTCGCGTCCGTGGTCACGGTCGTGGTGCCGGCCCCACGAGACGTTGTCGACGAAGCGGCCGCGCTCGGTCCTCAGGGTGGCGGTGTCGGAGCGGTTGTCCCACACCTCGGCACGGCGGTCCTGGTAGACGTCGCGGCTGGTGTCGCGGCCGTAGCCGGTGTGGACACGGACGGTGGAGCGGCCGGCCAGGTAGTAGTGGTGGAACGTGTAGCGGTTGCCGTCCTCGTCCGACAGCGTCCAGCCGTTCAGGTTCACCGAGCGGCGGTTCGAGTTGGTGATTTCCACCCACTCCGCGTTCAGGGAACGGCTGGAGCGGTCGTCAAAGCCCGGCGCGTCGCTCTGGACCCTGCTGATGGCGACGTGCGTGCGCTCATGGCGCGGCTCCGCGGCGGAGGCCGACACGGCGGCCGAGCCGACCAGCGTGCCGGCGGCGAGGACCGCGGCCGCCAGACGACGGGCCGTGACAGACGTGGAAGCGGACATGAATGCTCCTCAAGGTTCGAGAGCAGGCACACCCTGAGCAGCGCCCCTTTGTAGGGAACTGCACGGTGCGACCTTGTGCGAGTCCCGGCCCGGTGGCCGAGGACTCATAAGTTCCTCCTCGTCCCGGCCCGATACGAGCGACACCCGACCGCTGTTACCGATTGAGAACATTTCGGTTACAGACGCCTGTATCCGGCCTTTAACTGCCGAAAGCTGAAGAGTGCGGGACTGTCATCCTCAACTCCCGTACTCCTACAGCTTCTGGCCCATAAGCGGGCATCCGGCACATCGGCCCACGTCGTGCACCCGTCACCCGAAAGTGAGTAACACGGTTCCGCCCCCGACCGACCCGAAACGGGTACGCCACGTCTCCACAGGGCCACCTGACAACGCCTCAGGAACGGGAAGGGCATGGGGCCCCGAGGAGACATCACACAATGCGTGCCGTTTTCACCCCACTTGCACATTCCTGCCAAATAATCGGACCGCAGGGTGCCGCATCCGCCGAGTTGCGAGCGAGGCGTTCCGCCGTTGACCGGCCCGAAGGACTTGGCGGGGGCCGACCACCGTGACGTTCACGGCCGTACAGACGGCGGCCGTGCCCGGGCAGGCCCCGGAGCGTCGAGGTGACGGTCAGACTCGGCCGGGGGCAGCGACACGCAGGTCCAGGAGCTGCCGGGTGTGCCTGGGCACGTGGTCCTCGGCCAGGCCGTCGATGAGGGCGGCGAGCGGAACCGGCTGGTCCAGCACGAGTGCGTCGCCGGACAGGAGGAGCGAGGGCACCAGGACCGCCGCGGCCTGCTCGCCGAGCCGGTCGGCGATGCCACACAGGACGGTGACCTGGCTCCGCAGATGGGCTGTCAGGTCCGCCCTGCCCGCGTGCTCGGCGATGATCCGCTCGAGATTCCATGGGTCGAGGGAGACACGGTTGTCGAAGGTCGGGCGTGAACCGGAGACGACACCAAGAGCGACGGCCGCGATCGCGGCGTCGACGCTGAGGAGGTGAGCCAGTATCTGATCGGCGTTCCATCCTCCGTCCTCGGCTTCACCGAGGTCGGGCCTGGCCGCGATGTCGAACAACGTGTCGTAGGCGGCGCGAAGCCCTGTCGTGTCCATGGGTGGTTCCTTTCGGTCGTGCCGATGTGAGCGCGACGACGCCTACTCCCCCGCTTCGGCGACGCGCTTGACGTGCGCGAGCCGCCGGTCCCAGTCCGCCGCGAGCGCGGCCATCCACCGGGCGGTCGCGTCCAGCGCCGCGGGCCGCAGCGCGTACCGCACTTCACGTCCGACGCGGCCGCCGGAAACCAGTCCTGCGGCGTCCAGGACGGCGAGGTGCTTGACGACCGCCTGCCGTGAGACAGGGAGTCGTTCGGCGAGGGTCGTCGCGGTGGCCGTGCCCTGTTCGGCCAGCAGATCGAGCAGTTGACGGCGCGTCGGGTCGGCCAGCGCACCGAGGACGCTGTCGACATCCTCGGCGGCGCCTGCAGCCTGTTCCTCCCTCACGGCGACGGCTGTTCGGCGCGCTTCTTGAGCGCGTCGAGTTCCAGGGGCCAGCCCGCGCTGTGGTCCTTCAGGTTCTGGCTGCGCAGCTCCTCGGACCCGGCCAGTGCCGCGAATCCGCTCTCCACCACGCGCAGCCGCGTCCGGTCGCCCTCCTGGGTCAGCGTGAACTCCACGAGGGTGCTGTTCTCCTCGCGCAGTTCCTCCCCGGGGAACGCACTGGTCCAGCGGTAGGCCAAGTACGTCGGCGGCTGAACCTTCTCCACACGTACGGGGAAGTCGCCGTGCTCGGCGTTCTTCGCCACCATCGACTCACCCTCCCTCGCCACAGTGCCGGGCAGGCTCGCCTTGTCGGCGACCCAGAAGCCGGGTTGGGCCACCAGCGACCAGACGCGTTCCAGAGGTGCCTCGATCAAGGTTTCGCGTTCGATCCGGTCAGCGCTCATGAGGGGACTCCTTCATCGCCACGATCAGATGCAACTCCAGGGTTGCACAATGACCCTCGTGGTGCAACCCGAGAGTTGCACCACGAGGGCGTGGCGACCCGCCGGTCAGCGGAACTCGTGCACCAGCTGGATCCTGCCGACGATGTGGGCGTTGAACTCGTCCAACTCCTCGGCGGGTACCCACAGCTCCAGGATGGTCCGGCCCCCTGCCTGCTGGACGGGGTACCGGCGCAGGAACTCCGAGTCGACCTCGAAGCGGGTGACGAAACCGGCACCGTCGTGCTTGACGTTCCAGTCCCTCGCGATCTTCACCGCGTAGTCCTCGTCGAGGACGGGGTAGAAGATCGGCTGCTCGGGAAGGCGGGGTGGCCAGGCGCTCCAGTCCAGCGCCCGGACGAGGTCCAGTTCCGCGGGGCCGGTCGGGCGCCACAGAGTCGTCGTCGCGCGCTGACTGTTCATGGGCGTCACTCTCTGGATGTGGCATACCGCTCGTTCGGTCGGCCGGGATTGCAGACCGTACGACAACACCAGCGCGACAGCCACGCCGATTTCGAGTGGAGACCCGGCCGGCCGGCTGCCCGACCGCGCTCAGGAGCGGAGCGCGACGTCGAGTTCGCGGACGAACGCTCCCACGCGCCCGCCTCCGGAAGGGGCCTGATCGTCACGGCGCCCTGGAAGGCCGTGCCTCGGCGCCGTTCAGGAGCGCCGCACGACCGCCGCTGTGCCCTGCCCGTCGGGCCCTGGGCCTGTGCTCAGGTGTCCAGGCGGACCGGCATCAGCATGGAGAGCGTGTTCTCGTCGTCGGGCCGTCGGATCGCGATGGGCGCGGTGGGGGCGCCGATCTCCAGGATCAGTCGGTCCCGGGCTCCTGCGGCGAGCGCGTGCAGCAGGAACTCGCGGTTGACGGCTACCTGGTCCTGATCGTCGTCGCCGTCTTCGACGAGGGTCACCGTGCCGTCGGCCGTCACCTTGAGCACAGTGAGGTCGGGAGCCTTGTCGTCCGGGCCGTGTTCGTCGCTCGTGCGGACGGGACCGGTCCGCACCGCCTCCTGGAAGGCCGCCGCGTCGACGACCGCGCGTCGTCCGGCCGGCAGGTGGACGAGGCGACGGTAGTCGGGGAAGTCGTGGTCGAGGCATTGGCCCGCCGCCTGCCGGTCCCCGGTCTCGAGCGTCACCCGGTCGCCGTCCACGGCGAGTTGGACGTGGTCCTCGCCGCTGAGCAGTGCGCGCATCGCGTCGGCCAGTGGGGAGGGGACGATGACCTGCGCGCGGGAATCGGCGGGCCCGTCGGCCTCGGCGTGCGCGACGGCCATCCGGTACCGGTCGGTGGCCACGACGTGAAGGGTCCCGCCGTCGACGTCGAAGAGGACACCACCGAGCATCGGCAGCTCCGGGTCGGTGCCGGCGGCGAAACGGACCGCGTCCAGCGCGGCGGCCAGCTCCGGCGCGGAGACCGTCAGGCGGGCGGCGGCGGTGCGGGGCAAAGGCATGGGTTTCTCCCTGCGTTCGAGGAGTGCTCGGAGCGTGGAGAACTCGCTGCGGGCATCGGACAACCCCGCCTCAAGACGGCGCACATGCGCCTGAAAGAGCCTTCGCACGAGGTCGGTGTCCGCGCCGGACCAGCCCGCGAGCATCAACCGGATGTCCGCCAACGGCATACCGGCCCGGCGCAACCGAGCCAGCAACCGGGCTTCGTCGAGCTGCTCCGGGTCGTACCAGCGGTAGCCGCTCACCGGATCCACCCAGGCAGGGACCAGCACACCGCCACGGTCGTAGAACCGCAGGGCGCTGACGCTCAGTCCGCTGTCCCGGGCCATCTCACCAATGCTGCGCATCTCGCTCTCCACACCCGGAACCCTGTGCCCTCGACCAGGTCGAGGGTCAACCTGCGTCGGACAGGCCGTTCCTTCGTCGTTGCTTCACCACTCCTCGGCCGGTCCCCGACTCCGGTCCTCGGGCGGTTCCTCTGCCCGGCCCGCGATCAGGACGGGCAGTCGGCCGAGGTCTCCGCCGTGCCCCAACGGATCATCAGGTAGCCGGAGCCGCCTATCTCCGCCACGGCATAGCGGGAGTACGGCCACGCCTCGCCCGCGCTGTCCTTCTGCTTCACCAGAGCCCGGCACGCCTCGCCCGCCGTCATGGCCGCCCAGGTCTCGACCTGCCCCTGGTTCCATGCGACGTAGTCCGACCACACGTACATCGTCGCGTCTCCGGGGTCGAAGCCCACCTTGAGCTCCTTGTTGCCCAGCAGGCGGTCGGTGCCGAGCGTCGTGCGCATTCCGTTGGTGCGCTCGATGATCTTCCTGGCGGCGCGGTCCGCGACCTTGATCTCATCGCCGTCGGTGCTGGGGATCATGGCCTGGCCGAGCCCCTGTTCGTCCGGCTGCCAGTCCTGCCCGGCGTCCGCGGCCTGCCCGGCGTCGTCGTCGGCGGCCGACGTGCACTGCGCGTCGGTGCGGAAGTCGTCGTACCACGTCACCTGCGGGTCCCGGCCCGTCGATTCCTTCACCAGGACATAGGTGCGGTACGGCAGAGCCGGGTGGAGGCGCAGAACGACGTCGCGCAGCGTCCGGCACATCAGACCGGCGACCTCCGTCTCCGCGTACATCGTTCCCTGCTCGTCGGAGGAGAGCCGGTACGAGAGGTAGACCTCCCGGCGCGACGCGTGGAACCTGACGGTCTTCGGGGAGAAGTCGATGCCTTCGCCGAGTTCCTGGACGAGAACACCTTGGTCGTGCAGGACGGCGCGCGCCACGTCGTGTTCGCCCTCGCCCTGGGCCGTCCGTGCCGCGGCCCAGCTCGCCGCGCCGGCCGGGCCGTCGCTCGCGGTCTGCTTCCCCTTCGCCGCCGTGCTCGCCTTCGCGCTCGCCGCGGACGGTCCCGGGCTCGTCGAGGAGGACGGCGGAGCGGAGGCCGTGGCCGTGGTCCGGTGCTTGTCGCCCTCCGTCTTTCCGGGCATCAGGGCCACCACTCCGCCGGCCAGGCCCCCGATGACCGCTGCCGCGACGACCACCATGCCTGCCCAGGGCCTTCGTCGGCGGTTCGCGGGCATGGGCCACACCGGATCGTTCCCGGTGGGTATGTCCCAGACGGCTGTGACCATGTCCTCGGCCCGCGTGAACAGTGTGTCGGCGCGCACCACTTGGGTGACCTGGGAGGCGAGGAGCTCCACACAGTCCTCGGCGGCGTCCGCGGCCGAGGGACGGCCCTCGGGCTCCTTGGCCAGGGCCCGCTGCACGATCGCGCGCAGGGGAGCGGGGACGCCGTCCAGGTCCGGATCGCCCGACATCACGCGGAACGCGACCACGTCGGGGGCACCGGCCCCGAAAGGTGTTCTTCCGGTGGCCGCGTAGGCCACGAGCGCTCCCCAGGCGAACACGTCGCCCGCGGGCCCGGTGGCCCCCGTGCGGTACTGCTCAGGGCTGATCCAGCCCGGGGTGCCGGTCATGACCCCGGTACGGGTGACGCTGGTGCCGTCGGCGGCGTGCGCGATCCCGAAGTCCAGGACGTGGGGGCCTGCGGGCGTGAGGATGACGTTCTGCGGTTTCACATCGCGGTGCACCACACCCACGGCGTGGACGGCGGCCAGCGCCTGCGCGGTGGCCGTCGCGAAGGCGTACAGACTCGCCCCGGTGAGCGGTCCGTGCGCGAGCACCTGCTGGTTCAGCGTCGGTCCGGGTACGTACGCGGTCGCGAGCCAGGGTGTCACCGCGTTCGCGTCGGCCCTGAGCAGGGGAATCAGGTACGGGCCTGTGACACGGGCGGACAATTCCACTTCGCGCTTGAACCGGGCCCGGAACTCCGGCTCTTGGGCCTGCGCGGGATGAATCACCTTCACCGCCACACGCGTTCCGTCGGGGGCGACTCCGGCGTGGACGGTACCCATGCCCCCGGCGCCGAGGCGGCCGATGATCCGGTAGGGACCGATACGGGAGGGGTCGCCGGCATGAGCCGGCTGGACTCTTCCGGAGGAGCCGGTTTCGCTCACAGATGGTTCCTTCGTGCGGGACTGAATGCCTGAGCAGACAGCGATGTGACAGGTAGTCGCGGATCAGCTTCGAACCCCAATAGGCCTTTTGGGTGACTGCCCGTCCGGATGCTATGCCCTGTCCTGCCGCCTGGGTAGAGAAGATCCCTGCCCAGCGGCGGTGTGCCCGGCCCCGTCGCTCCGGATGCCGGGCGGGCTTCCGCGCGGGCGCTCCGGCGCGCGTGGGAACAGCGCGTCACCGGACCCTCGGGAGCGTGCGCCGGGCCCACCGGGCAGGGACAGAGCGCGGGAGGGTCGCGCTGCCCGTGCCCCGGTCCCGGCCGACAATGGACGTACGGCGGGGACGGCCCCGGGGAGGCGCCGGGGAAGGAGCGTGCATGCCGAAGCGGCCCCTCTCCCCCGGTCGCGTGCGGGCCGCGCGGCAGTCCGCGCGGGTCACGGTCGCGTCCGCCGCGGGCTTCTACCCGGCCCTGTACTGGCTGGACCGGCCGATCGTCGCGATCTACGCCCTCTTCGCGGCGATCTCGCTCGGGGTTCTCTCCCCCGTTCCCGGCGGCGGCCGGGACCGGGCGCGTACCGTCCTGTTCGCGCTGCCGGTCGCCATGGCGCTGACCGGCCTCGGCACCGCTCTCGCCGTGACGACCGGCTCCGCCGTGGCGGGGACGCTGGTGGTCGGCTTCACCGTCTCCTTCGCCGCCGCCTATGGACCGGCTCCGGCGAGTGTGGTCCCGGGGCTGCTGCTCTTCTACGTGCTGGCCTGCTTCCCGCCGTACGCGCCGGACGCTCTGCCGCAACGGCTCCTGGGCGTGCTCGCCGGTGGCGTTCTGCTGGTCGTGTGCGAGCTGCTGGTCCTGCCCGCCCCACCCTCGCAGCCCTACCGCGCTCGGGTCGCCGCGGCGCTGGACCTCGCGGCCGCCGCGGCTCTCGCGGCCGCGCAGGGCCACCGTCACGGTCCCGAGGCCGCACGGGACCTGCGCCGGGCGGGCCTGGCACTGCGCCTGTCCCAGGCCCCACCGGCCTCGCGCCCGACCGGGGCGGGCCGCACCGCCCGCGGACTGGCGCAGGCCGGAGCCGCGACACGGCGCGTACTGGACCAGCTGGCCCGGATGGCCGAGCGGCCCGAGTCCGCGCCGGTCGGCGATCCGCCCTCCGAGGCGCTGCTTCGCGGTGTCGCGGCCGGATGCGCCGCTACGGCGGGCGCACTGCGCGGTGCGCGGGCCGTTCCGGGACCCGAGGCCCTCGAGGAGATGGCCGCCGACTTCATCGCCGTACGCGGGCGCCCGTCCGGTACGCGGGCCGACATGGACGGCAGACCGTCGCCGCGGCTGCTGAGTCACCGGTCCGGCGTACTGACCGCGGCGGCCTCGGCCATGACCGCCCAGGCCGCGGTCGCCGTGGCGATCGGAGGGCGCCGCACCGCGCCGGGCCTGCCGCACGACCAGTTCTGGTACGCGGAACCGCCCGTGAGACGGCTGCTGGCGCTGCGGCTGACCGGCAATCTCACACTGCGCTCGGTCCTGTTCCAGAACGCCGTGCGCACGGCCCTGGGGCTCGGCGCGGCCCGTCTCGTGGCCGGAGCCCTGGACCTCTCGCACGGCTTCTGGGTGCTGCTGGCCGTGCTGACGCTGGGGCGCACGACCGCGGGGGCGACGTGGTCCACGGTGCGCTCGGCGGCACTCGGCACGCTGGTGGGCTCACTCGCCGCCGGGGTACTGCTCTTCGAGGCGGGCGGTGCCGTCGACGTCTACGCCGTCGTGCTGGTGCCCGCGATGTTCGTGGCCTTCTCCGTAGGGCCGATCGCCGGACCGGCCTGGGCGCAGGGGCTGTTCACGCTGGTCGTCGCCGCTGCCTTCAGCCAGCTCGCTCCGCCCGACTGGCGGCTCGCGGAGGCACGGCTGCTCGACGTCCTGACGGGCTGCGCGATCGGGCTGGTGTGCGGCGTGCTCGCCTGGCCCGCCGGAGCCCGTGGCGAGGTTCGGCGCAGTGTGGCGGATCTGCTGCGGGCGGTGGCGCCGCTGGTGCGTCTCACCGTGGTCGCCGCGGTCGGCGCGCCCGGCGATCCGGAGACTCGGCGCGTCGCGGCGGAGGAAGCGCTGCGCCTGACCCGGCACCGGCTCCGTATCGCGGAGGCCGCCTACGCGCAGTACCGGACGGAGGGCGGCCGGCACCCCGTCGAGGGCGGACCCGACTGGCATGTGGCGCTCAACTGTGCCTCCCACGCGGTGGTCGGGTCCCACTGGCTGCCTCGGCAGGAGTACGGTCCGGCGCCGCCCGACGCGGTCCGGTGGGCGCGGGACGCGGTCGGGCAACTGACCGCGGCGATGGACCGGGCGGCCGCACTCCCGTCCGGTGCTGTACGGGCACGACCGGCACCTCTGCCGCCCGAGGTCGTCTCCACGTCCCCGGGTCCCGTACTGCCCATGCTGGTCGACATCGACGGCTGGCTCCAGACCCTCGCGGCGGACCTGACGGCGATCGCCGGGGACGGGAACGTCCCGGACGGGCGGCCTCCGGTCGCGGACGCCGGCTCGGAGACGGGCGATGGGGCGGAGCCGGGCGGCCGGCAGGGCTCGGGTGCCGCGTCCCGGGCCGGTTGACGCCGTCCGCTGCTGCCGCGCGCGCTCACCGCGGTCCGCGTCCGTCCGGAACCGGACCGTGGAGCGAGCGCCGCTGCTCCTCGTCGGCGCGGCCGCTCTCTTCCGCGGCAAGGGCACGCGCAGAGTGCTCTCGACACCAGAGGGAAGGCAGAGGGGCCCCGGAAACCGCACCGGCGGGTCATCCGGCCTCAGCTGCACTGCCAGGTGAACATGGCCCGGTCGAAGCGTCGTTCGGCCAGATCCGCCGGGCGGATCAGCCAGTACAGGGCACCGCCGTCGCCCCACATCATCTCGGAGGCGTCGTCACTGCCGAACTGAGCGAGCAGCACCCACTCGCCGATCTCGGCGTCGAGAGCGGGGTCGCCCCACGACACGTCCCCGTCCATGACCGCTTCCGCCACCTCGATCTCCACCGGGTTCTGTATCGAGTGGGGAAGACCACCGATCTGATGGCCCGGCACCTCGTCGAACTCCCAGAGAGCGTCGAGGAATTGCTGCGCGCACACCGGATGGTCGTACCGATTGCCCAACGGTGCCCCAGGCGCGAACGCGTCACGGATCCGAGGATGCCAGGGCTCGGCCGCGGTCAGACCCGGCCGTGCGGCGAGCGAAATCCTCGGAAAGGCCCGGAGACCGGCGGGCGTTTCACGCTCCCCCGACGTCTCGTCGGCCGGCGTGTACAGGACGCGCGCTCCTGCCCAGCTCTCCCGGTCCTCGGCGAGCACGAGCGCCTCGCCGTCGTCCAGTTGACCGTCGAAGTAGAAGAACGACAGGGTCCCGTCGGCCGGCAGCCCGATGTCCAGGGCGCCCGCGGGCAGCAGGGCGCAGTCCACCGAGCCGACGAACGAGAGCGGCCCGTGGTCTTCCCACTGCGGCCACTCCAGATGCGCCGACAGCTTCGGCGATCCGCCCATGTGCCCGACGGCCTCGTCCGAGGACCCGGCCGCCTCCAGGCGGACAGCCGGACGGAGCAGGCGGACCCAGCGCTCCGCCGTCTCGGCGGACAAGTGCTGGTGGGCGAGGGCGCTCAGGGCTTCGGAGGATCCGTGTGTCATGCGTTCGATGATGCCCCGCCCCACTGACAGCGGGTTTCATCAGCCCTCTCGGACGGACATCGGCCGTCCCTCGCTTCACCGGCGAGGCCTCGGCAGCGACGCGCCACGGCTTTCCCGCGCCAGAGCCTGTCCGATCGGGCGGTCGACAGGCCCGATCCGCGAAGGCAGATCACCCGCCCGGGCTTACGGAGTCACCGCCCGCCTCCGCCCGTGCCGGTACCGTCCGTCGTGAGCACCCGCTCGGGTGTCTCCCGCGTGTCGTCAGTCCCGGGTTCACGCAGGACTCGCGTGGCCTCCGGCGTACCCGAACGCTTCAGCCAGGCGCGGTAGGCCGGCGCCTGACGGGCCACCTCCCAGTAGGCGTCCACCAACTCGTCGTATCCGTGGTCGAGTTCGGCCTCCGAGCGGGCGGCGAGCAGTAGTCGTACGCCTATCGGGTCGCCCTGCAGCGGCCGGACGACGACATCGGATCGCGGGCGCGCGGTGGGCTGGCTGACCGTGACGACCTCGCCGGTGGCGGCCAGGGAGTACGCCGTGAGGTAGTCGCCGTGCAGCATGTCGGGTTCTATCCCCGCGTCGCGAAGGACACGGCAGAGCGCGTCCCACTCGCCGTCGACCGTGGAGTCCACCATCCAGTGGTCGTCGGCCAGGTCGGCGAGCCGCACCTCGGACCGCTCCGCCGCCGGGTGGTCGGCGGCGAGCGTGACGAACTGCGGTTCGCGTTCGACCAGGACGCGCAGACAGAGCCCGGACGGGATGCACAGAGGACTGCCCTCGACCTCATGGACGAAGGCCAGCTCGAGCCACCCCCCGGCGACCATGCGCAGCAGGGAGTTCGCGGAAACGTCCATCCGGAGCGTGGGTTCGGTGCGGGGAACACGGGCGCGCAGTCGGCGCAGCCAGCCGGGCAGAGCCCGGCTCGCCGTGGCCCCGATACGCAGGGTGTACTCATCCGTGGCCCGGGCCACCGCCGCCCTCGTCTCCGTGACGATCGCGGCGAGTTCGGCGACGAGAGGTCTGGCGCGGCTCAGTACCGCGTGGCCCAGTGGTGTGGGGCGGCAGCCCGTGCCCGCGCGGACGAAGAGCTGCGCGCCGAGTGCCTGCTCGATACGGCGCAGTTGGGTGCTCAACGAGGGTTGTGCCACGCCGAGTTCACGCGCCGCCTTGTGCAGGCTGCCCGTGTCGGCGATGGCGCACAGGGCACGTAAGTGCCTCACCTCGAGCTCCATGCCGGAAGGGTAGGGCGAGGCGGAGCGACGCACCAGATGTTCAAAACGCGACGAAGCCTGACGAGTCGGCTCCCCGATAGCTCCGCGCTATCCCCGAATGCCATCATCCGCCACCCCCTTGGCCTACCCGAGACTCCTGCTGAACCAATCGTTCACCACCCCACACGAACGAGTAGGAGCACCCCACATGCTGTCCTCCCGCATGAAGTCGAAGGCCTCCAGGAGAGTCCTGGCTCTCACGCTCGGCCTGGGTCTGGCCTCGGCCGCGCTGGGCACCGCGGTCCCGGCGAGCGCCAAGTCGGCGGACTCCGCCCCGGCCGGTTCCACCTCCGCCTCGGCGGCCCGGTACGCCGGTTCGGCCGAGAACGCCGCCGGGAACAAGGCGTTCTTCGACGCCGTACTGAAGTCGGTCGCCAAGAAGCAGGCGGCCAACCCCTCCGTGCAGTCGGTGACCGTCTACTACAACGCCTCCCAGGCGCCGAGTTTCCGTTCCCAGATATCGAGTTCCGCCTCGATCTGGAACAGCTCCGTGTCGAACGTCAAGCTCCAGGCGGTCTCGAGCGGCGCGGACTTCACCTACTACGAGGGCAACGACTCGCGCGGGTCGTACGCCTCCACGGACGGCCACGGCAGCGGCTACATCTTCCTCGACTACGCGCAGAACCGGCGGTACGACTCGATCCGCGTCACCGCCCACGAGACCGGTCACGTGCTGGGGCTGCCGGACCACTACAGCGGTCCGTGCAGCGAGCTGATGTCGGGCGGCGGCCCGGGCACGTCCTGCACCAACCGCTACCCGAACACGGCCGAGCGCTCCCGCGTCAACCAGCTCTGGGCCAACGGCCTCGCGAAGGCCCTCGCCAAGCTGGAGAACGCGCGCTGACCCAGTGCCCGGCACACGTGTCGCGCGCTGCGCGCCGCACACCCGGGCCGCGCTGATACGGGCCGTGGCATCCGAGCCACGGCCCGTACCGAGCCCGTCCGGGGCGGGCCGCGGCCCGAGGACACGACCGTCCGGGCATTGATGCGTCCGGTCGCGTCGCTCAGGGCTGACGTCCGATGAAGGCGATCAGACGAGTCTGTACGTCAGCGCTCTCGGGGACCTCGACCCGCGGCCCGTACTGCCCGCTCTTGCGCAGCACGTCGTCGAGCGGCAGCATCCCTTCGAGCAGTCGGGCGCACATGCCGGGGTCGAGGCGCTCCTCCTGGCCGCTGGCCCGCGCCAGGTCCCAGGTGTGCATGAAGACGTCGGCGGTGTAGAAGCGGTCGACCGCCTGGTCCAGCGGCACCTCCCCGATGTGCGGGTTCGACAGCGTCTTCCCCGCCGTGGCCGGATCGTCGAGGAGGGCCTGCACGCCGTCGCTGTGCACCGTCCAGGCGGCCACCGGATCGTCGTCCGCCGAGGGCCCCTTCGGCAGTTCGACCCCGGCGCCGGCCTTCAGGAAGTCCGGGAACCACTCGACAAGATGGCGCACCACGTCCCGGGCGACCCATCCCTCGACCGGTGCGGGGTTGTCCCAGGCTCCGGGGCGCACTCCGCGCACACGGTCCGTGAAGACCCCCGCGACGGTGCGGTGTTCATCGGCTGCGCTCGTCATGATCTCAAGCCTTCCGTCTCGGTCCGTCATACCGCGTCGCCGCTCGGGCGGCCGGCGAGCAGCTCGTCCAGCCGCTCGTGGCCTTCGCGGACGCCGCGTTGCATGCCACTTCTGATCATCGAGTCGCGGGCCTCGATGGAGCCCATGAGGGATGTGGTCGTGACCCGGGTGCGGCCGCCGAGGTCCTCGAAGACGGTTGTCTCCAGGCTGACGCCGTCCGGGAAGCCGTCGAAGGCGAAGGTCTGCACGATGCGTTCGTCGCGGCGGACCTCGTGGAACACGCCGCGGAAGCCGTACTCCGTCCCGTCGTCCTCACGGTGCACATAGCGGTACGAGCCGCCGCTGCGCGCCTCGTACGCGTCGATCCTCATGGTGAGCCGACGCGGGCCGAGCCACTGGACGACGAGTTCGGGATCGGTGTACGCCCTGAACACGCGCTCCGCAGAGGCGTCGAACTCCCGGGTGATGAGGATGGTGGGCAGCGCCGGGTCGGCGGCGATCTGTGTCTCGTGCCGACGGTTCGCCTTCGCGGTGCTCACGATGCCTCCTTCTTCCTCGTGGTGTCCTTCACCGGCTGTTCCTCCATCCGCTCGAGGACGGCGTCGAGCCGGCGGAAACGGTCCTCCGCCTCCCGGCGGTAGCGTTCGATCCATCGCGTCATCAGGTCGAAGACCTCACCCTCGAGGTGGCAGGGCCGACGCTGCGCGTCCCTGCTCCGGCTGACCAGACCGGCGTCCTCCAGAACCCTGATGTGCTTGGAAACGGCCTGCACGGTCACGTCGTAGGGCTCGGCCAGTTCGTTGACCGTGGCGTCTCCCGTGGCCAGCCTGGCCACGATGTCGCGCCGGGTCGGGTCGGCCAGAGCGGAGAACACCCGGGACAGCCGGTCGTCGGCCACCTCTCACCTCACCTATTCAACCAATCGGTTGAATAACCGTACGGCCGGGCCCCCGCCTTTGTCAACCGATCGGTTGAATGACGGCGTCAGCCCGGACGGGCCCCGCCACCACCGACGCCTCCGAGAACCCCACTCAGGCAGGACCGGCGGTCACGGGATCCGCACACGAAGAGGCCCGTGCAACACGTTCAACAGGTACCGCACACCCTGCCCGTTGCCCACGCCGCGCCGATGCGGTCCCCTCACCCGGAGAGGCCCACTTCCGGGCGTCAGCACGACGCCTCGACAGCCGTGCCAGATTCAGCCCTTGGGGCGATACGCGGATGGCCCAGCGGCCGTAACGTTTCCCCCTGGACACCCCTGAGCTGCCCGGACAGCGTCTCGTTCCGCACTCAGAACATCCGTTCTCCTCTCATGCGTTCCCGACGTGATCTTGACGCGCCCTACAGTCGTGCCGCTCCCTCCAAGATCGCTTCTGAGAGACGTGCGTGCCCCTCTTGTCTTGCGCAGAACAGCAGTTGTTCCCTCTTGCCACCCGGCCCGCGCCGCCCGGACCCTTGGCCCTTCACAGCGCCGTCGTCCACGCCACCGTCCACGTACCGGAGGAACGCCAGAGCGTCTCCGCGGTCGAAGACCGTTTCCGGGCGAGCAGCCCCGGAATCCCGATGTCCCGAGGCGTACTCCAGCACACGTACGGGCTGGCCCAGCGCACGGTGGCCCCACTCGACGAGCAGCCCTCCGACCTCGCGGTGCACGCGGCCCGGGACCTGCTGGCCGAGAGCGGCACCCCGCCCCAGGAGGTTGATCTGCTCCTGTACGCCGGCATCCTGGCCGACATGGAGGAGCCGGCCACCGCCCACGTGGTGGCGGCCAAACTCAGCCTGGAATGCCCGGTGTTCGATCTGAAGAACGCCTGCAACGGAGTACTGAACGCGCTGGAGGTGGCCGACGCGTTCATCCGGACCGGCCAGTACCGGCGCGTGCTGATCACCAGTGCCGAGGTCAGTACCCGCGAGAGCCGCTGGAGCGTCACGGACCCGGACGACGTCCTGAACGCCCTGCCGAGCCTGAGCACCGGCGACATGGGCTCGGCCGTGCTCGTCACCGCGAGCGGGAAGCCGGGGATCCTCGGGAGCCGGTTCTTCGCCAACTCCTGGGGATGGGAGGCCGCGACGCTGCCCAACCCGTACGCGAACCACCGCAGGCTGGGACAGCTGGAGATCGACTCCGTGAAGCTCGTGGCCTCCTTCGACGGGATGCCGGCGAAGGTGCGCGGAGCGGTACGCGATCTCGGGGTGAGCGTGGAGGACTTCGACCTCGTCTGCGTGCATCAGCCGTCCGTGGCCTTCACCCGGGCGGCATGCGACTGGGGCGGAGTGGATCCGGAACAGATCCTCTCCACATTCCCGGCCCACGGCAACGTCGCCACGAACACCATCCCCCTGCAGCTGGCGACGGCGCTGCGGTCGGACCGGCTCCACCCGGGGGACCTCGTGGACATGTTCGGGTTCGCGAGCGGCGCCAGCGCCGGCATCGTCGTCTGCCGGTGGTGAGGCGATGAACAGCGACCCCGGGAATCGGTCCGGAGCGAGCACGACGAGCGGCCCCGCCGCACCCGCCGCACCCGCCGCACCCGAGGAAGCGCCGACCCGCCCCGTGCGCATCACCCCGCTGCCGCCCGAGCGGTGGACACCCGAACTCCGCGGGCTCCTGGCCGGATCCGCCAAGGACGGTCCCGGCCGCGTCAACCTCTTCGGCACCCTCGCCCACCATCCGGAACTCGCGGCACGCCTGGCTCTCGCTCGCCCGGGTCCTCACCCATGAAGGCACTTTGACGGACCGTCAGCGCGAACTGATCATCCTCCGCACGGCGCACCGGCGCGGCGGCTCCTTCGTGTACGACCGCCACCGAGCGATCGCCGGCTCCTGCGGTCTGGACACCCGGGAGACAGCGGCCACGGCACAGGCGCTCGGCGAACACCCCTGGGCCGACGGCGAACTGGCACTGCTGGAGGCCTCCGACGCGCTCGCGGCCGGCGAGCCGCTGCCCCAGCCGCTGTGGGACCGACTGGCAGGCGAGCTGCCTCCCGAGCAGCTCATCGAGCTCCTGATCCTCACCGGGCAGTGCGCCACCATGTGCGCCACCCTCGGCGCCCTGCACACCCCGCCCGACGGCGGCCGAACCCTCTCCGATGGAGATTCGCCATGATGACCGCGACCACGAGCGCCCCCACCGAGGCGCGGGCCCTGGCCCCGCTGTCCCTCCCCGCCGCGTACGGGTCCTGCCCGTACGACCCGCCTCCCGGATACACATCGGCTGCCGCCGAAGCCCGCGTCAGCCGCGCCGACCTCCCCGACGGCTCTCCATGCTGGCTCGTGACGGGCCACCAAGAGGTCCGCGCGGTACTCGCCGACGCCCGCTTCACCGCCGACGCCCGCACCCCCGGCTTCCCCTTCCTGTCCCCCGGTGAGCGTCAACTGGCCACCGCCCAGCCCAGTTTCATCCGGATGGACGACCCCGAACACGCCCGGCTCCGCCGCATGGCCGCCAAGGACTTCCTGCCCCGCCGCATCCAGGAACTGCGCCCGGTCATCGCCGACGTCGTCGAGACGGCCGTCGGCGCCATCACCGCCGACGGCCGCCGGACCGCCGACCTCGTAGCGGACTTCGCACTCCCCGTCCCGTCCCTGGTCATCTGCCTCATGCTGGGGGTTCCGTACGAGGACCACGCGATGTTCCAGTCCCTCAGCCGGACCCTGCTCGACAACACCACCGCCCCCGACCGGGCGGCGGTGGCCCACCCCGAGCTGATGGCCTACCTGGCGGCACTCGCCGAGCGGAAGCGAGCGACACCCGGGGACGACATCCTCGGCCGGCTCGCCGTCCGGCCCGACCTCACACCCCAGGAGACGGCCTCACTCGGCTTCATGCTCCTGATCACCGGGCACGAGAGCACCACCAACATGGCGGCGCTCAGCGTCCTCGCCCTTCTGCGCCGCCCCGCCCAGGCGGCCCTGCCGCGGGCCGACCCCGCGCTGATCCCAGCGGCGGTCGAGGAACTCCTGCGCTACCTCACCATCATCCACCTCGGCCTGGGACGGGCAGCCACCGAAGACGTACCGTCGGCGATGTCGCGATCCGGGCCGGCGACGGGGTGATCTGCGTGCTGTCCACCGCCAACCGGCAGCCGGAACTCTTCGGCCCCGAAGCACGGAGCGAGGGCGCGGCATGTCCCGCCGAGCCGGACGTGACCCGGGACGCGCGCCGGCACGTGGCCTTCGGGCACGGCGTGCACCAGTGCCTCGGCCACACGCTGGCACGCGTCGAGCTCCAGATCGTGCTGGAGACCGTACTGCGCAGGCTGCCGGAACTACGGCTGGCCGTACCCGAGGAGCAACTCGTGTTCCAGCGCGACACCATCGTCTACCGACTGCGCGAACTCCCCGTCACCTGGTGACGGCCCGAGCGGCCGGCCCGTCGTAGGTGCGGCGGCACCCACGGATCAGCCCCTCGCGGGTGCCGGCTCCACCACCGCCGGCCCGTCGTAGGTGCGGCGGCACCCACGGATCAGCCCCTCGCGGGTGCCGGCTCCACCACGTCGAAGACGGCGGGCCCCACGGCGAGGATCCCGTCGGACAGGGGGCGGCAGCGGACTCCCCCACGGGCGCGCAGCGCCCGCTGCGCGCCCAGGCCCAGTGTCGTGTCCATCCACGCGCAGGGCCTGGCCGCGCTGTGCACGGCCAGCACCACAGGCCCGGTACCGCAGTCCAGGGAGACGGTCGCGCCGACGTACGCGTCGATGTCCGCACCCCGCAGCAGGACATTGCGCCGGGTCGGACGGAGGTCCGCTTCCGAGGCAAGCCCGTCCGGGAAGCGTTCGGCGGCCATGACGGTGATCGAAGCGTTGCGATGCGCGGGGTGACGGAAGTAGCGGTCGCCGACGATCCCGAGTCCGGCGCGCACCCGCGCCGTCGTCACCAGGTCCGCGTCGGGCAGCGGGGGCGCTCCGTCACCCGGGCGCCCCTCGAACCGGTGTACGGGCGAGACCAGCAACTGAAGGATTTCCACACGGTGCACCTCATCGAGCCTAGGGGAGCCCCCGTGGATGATCCACGGAGAGGAGTGGGTCGAGACCGCCCCGCACGGCCGGGCCCGGCCGGTCAGCGATTCCGCCGCCCACAGGGCGACGCAACGGAGGGCATCGAAGGGGTCGTGTGCCGGACATCCCGCTGACACGGCGACGGCGCGCGTGACAGGGTCGGCGGTGATCGAAGACAAGCAGCGGCGAAGGGGGCTTCCGTGGACACGCAGACGTGGGACACGCTGGTCAGCTCGATGAAAAGCACCTACGTCAACGGAGTGGGCGAGGGCGCGGTGCCCAGGCCGGTCATCATGCCGCTGGTGCGAGGCGAGCTGGTCGGGCTGATCTGGGTCCGCCCCACCGAGCCCGGCGCCGACACGCTGACCGGTGTCGCGGCACTGTCGAACATCGCCGCGGCGGCCTGCGCGGACGAGGTCGTCCTCGCCTGGGAGACCCATGACCTCGCCACCGGCGGCGGGCTGCCCGTCGTCGGCCCCGCCCCTTGCCTGAACATGGTCCACGCCACCCCGGACGGTCATGTGCTGCATCAGTTCCCGTACGAAGAGGGGCGCACGTCCCACGGCTCCGAGGACGGGACCACGACCGCTCTCGACTGGAAGCCGGCTCCCGCTCCCCAGCCGGGCGGCGAACTGCCGCCGCCCATTCGGGCCGCCGTCGACTACGCCTTCACCCCGATGGAACTGGACCACCCCAACCCCTTCGGCGTCACCGTCGTCCTGATGGAGGAGGACGGCTACACCGTGCGCCTGACCGAGAGCTTCGACCACTGATCGTGCGGGTCCGGCGCGCGGAGGCATGAACAAGGCCCCCTCCTCGCGTCCCGCGTCCCGGTCACCGTACGAATGGGTCCGTGTGACGCGCCGGTGAACCGTCCGGCCCCTAGGCTGAGCGTGCGCGGCAAGCCCGCGCGCCCTCAGCGGGCGGTCCGTGATCGCAGCACAGGAGGAACCGTGTCCGGTCAGTTCGAGGCGACAACCGAGATCAACCGCCCTGTCGAGGAAGTCTTCGCCTTCCTCGCCGCCGGCACGAACGACCCCAAGTTCAGCCCCAGGGTGCAGTCGATCACCAAGACGCCGGAGGGCCCGACGGCCGTGGGCACGATCTTCACCAGCACGGTGAAGGACGCCGGCATGAAGACGGGCCGGAAGTTCCGGATCACCGAGTTCGAGCCGCCCCATCTGATCCGCTGGGCGGAAGTATCGAAGAACACCGTGACGGCGGACGAGGGTGGCTACGACCTCGAGACGACCGGCGCCGGCACGACCCGTGTCAGGATCTTCAACGTCCTCTCCGGCCATGGCATCGGCAAGCTTCTGGTGGGCTTCGCGCTGAGTGCGGCCCGCAAGGACGCGGACGCCTTCGGCAAGCGGATCAAGGCGGCGGTGGAGGCTTCCTGAGGAACGCCGACCCCTCGGCGGTCCGCGCGCGGGGCCGGTGCCGGATCCCGGCCGGTCAGCTGCCGTCAGGGGTACGACTGGGGTGGCGCCGCGATGGGAAGCGACCGCGGCCCCCGTCGCTGTGGTCACGTCGTTCGCCCGGGGGCGGCCTATCGGACCGCCGCGGTCCCGCCGGGGGCTGCGGCGCACTGGGGCCGCCGCGGGCGGGCCGGGCCGCGCTGTACCGGTGCTCGGCGATTCTTTCGGCGTGCTGGATGTTGAGCCGGTGGATCATGTAGGCCGCCACCGCGATGAGACCCACGCAGGCGAGGGCCGTCAGAAGGTCGTCCATGGCGGCCGCCTCACATTCCGACGATCAGGCGACTGGCCCGGCTGTCCGGACCGGTCTGTTCCGGAATGACCGCGGCGACCGCCGAAGCGCCGCCTTCGTACTCCCACGCCTCGTCCGGCCCCAACGGCCGGTCGGCCACGGAGACTCCGTGCAGGGCCTCCTCCGCTGCCATGAGCGCGCTCGCGGTCAACGGCGGACCGTCGCGGTCGGAAGCGGCTCTCATCAGACGGGCCGCCGACGCCGCCCCGGTCTCGGGCGGGATGATCAGGAGATCCCAGCGGCCGGTGCCGTAGGAGAGCAGCAGCAGCTTGTGCGGGTCGATCTCCGGGGTGAACCATCCGACCTTGACGACGTGGCCGTCCACGGGAACCTTGTGCGGGATGACCGGCCAGTATCGCGGGTTGACGGCGATCCGGGTGATGCGACCCCATAGGGGATCCAGCGTCTTGACCAGGGCGGGCAGTTCACTCGGCAGATCCCGGGAGCGGGGCCACCAGGCACCGTCCAGAAGTCCGCGGGAGGCGCCGTCGGTCTTGAGGGCGAGACGCGCGGCAGCCGGGGCGGCAACGGGCTCGACGTGCGGCAGAGTTGGGTACAAGGTCGCCGACATGATGCGGACCCGTCTCCGGGCCGCGTCTGCGGCGACCCGGGTTTCGTGTCTCTCCGAGGACGACCCGGCATGGAAGCCGGTGCGCGAAGTGCCCTCGGTACTCGCAACATTACTCCGCGCATGTCCGAGGCGGGGCGCTGCGGCCGTCCGGATGTCGAACAGTCGTGGTGCGTTCTCCCGTGTACCGCCGCGGCGCGAGCCGGAGTTCGTCGGACGGGCTCCGGGCGGGACGGAGGGGCGGTGGGCCTCGCCCGGTCCTTGAAGTGCGAGGCCCTGCTCCGGACCGTCGGCGCCCTGCGCGGCACCGTGGGGCCGGCGTCCGCCGGAGGTCCGTGGCGTCGCAGTGGTCACGCGATCCGGCAAGCCCCGTTTCGGAGCGTGCGGGAGTACGGTGGAGACACCGAGGACTCTTCCTATGTCGCTGTCCGGGCTCCTATGTCGCTGTCCGGAGCGGTCCCGTTCTCACGACTCCCAATCACAGGGGCAGCCCCTGACCCCGGCCGCGCCACCCGCACCGAGGCCGAGGAGTTCCGTATGCCTCTCATGTCCACCCCCGCCACGACGGCCGGTCCGTCGGACGGCCCCTCTCCGCCTCAGGTCTACGACGGGACCTCGCCCTTCCCAGCGGACGGCTCGGTGCCCGCGCGCGGCGGCGGGGAGCGGCTGTACGTGACGGTGACGGCGGTGATCGTGGTCCTGCCGTTCGTGGCGCTCGGTCTGGCCGGCTGGCTGCTGTGGGGACGTCTCATCCATCCCGTCGACGTGCTGCTCGCCGCTGTCCTCTACATGGTCACCGGCCTCGGCGTCACGGTCGGATTCCACCGCGGCCTCACCCACGGCGGATACCGGGCCGTCCGCCCCGTGCGCGTCGCGCTCGCGGTGGCCGGTTCGATGAGTTTCCAGGGCGATGTCATCGGCTGGGTCGCCACGCACCGCCGCCATCACGCCTTCACCGACCGGCCCGGTGACCCGCACTCCCCGTACCGCTACGGCACGCACCTGCGGGGCCAGCTGCGCGGGCTGATCCACGCGCACGTCGGCTGGCTGTTCCGCAACGAAGCCACACCGGCGGAGCGTTACGCCCCCGACCTCGTCGCCGACCGTGACATCCGGGCCGTCGCCCGGGCCTTCCCGGCACTGTGCCTCCTCACCCTCGCTCTGCCCTTCGGGCTGGGCTGGGCGATCGGCGGCACCTGGGTGTACGGCCTGACCGCCCTTCTGTGGGCGGGCCTTGTGCGCATCGCGCTGCTCCATCACGTGACCTGGAGTGTCAACTCACTGTGCCACATGATCGGCGAACGCCCGTTCCACACCCGGCGCCACGACAGGGCCACCAACCTGTGGCCGCTTGCCCTGCTGTCGTTCGGCGAGAGCTGGCACAACCTCCACCACGCCGACCCCACGAGCGCCCGCCACGGCGTGGACCGCGGGCAGATCGACCCGTCGGCCGCCTTCATCCGCGTCCTCGAACGCCTCGGCTGGGTGTACGAGGTGCGCTGGCCGACCCCGGAGCGCGTCGCCGCCCGTCGCGTCCGAGTCAAAGTCTCATCCATGTAAGGCAGTTGGCAGGAGCGCCTCGATGACCACCGCACTGCAGCCTCCGCTTCCCGTCCACCCTCTTCTCCGTCTGCGTCTGGCGCCTCATGGCGGCCTGCCCCGGGCCATCGACGGAGCGTGGTGGCCGCGGTCGTACGATCTGCTCGCCGAACTTCCCCAGCTGCTCGCCGGGTTGCCTCGCGCGTGGGGCCACATCAGCAGCGTCACGGTCAGCGGGGCCGCGTGGTCCGCGGTGCCCGGCCGCATCCTCGTAGACGGCCAGGTGGTGCGACTGCACGTGAGCCCGACGGCATCCACTCGGCACTCCGTCATCCTGCTCGCTCCCGGCTGGGGACGCTGGGACCTGCTCGTCGTGCCCCCGGATACGACCTCGGAGGCCGCCGAGCCCCTCATGGCAGCCGCGGCGGGAGTCACGGCTGGTCCCACTGGCGACGGACCGCCCCGCGGATCGCCGGTGGGCTGACGGCCAGGGCGGTGGCGCGGGCCGTCACCTGGCCGGCACCGGTCGCTCGGGGCGGCCGGTGTCGGGCTCGTCCGACAAGGGCACGGTGTCGACCTGTTCCGCCGCCATGAGGGCGGTCGCGGTCGGCGACGGGCCGGTGCCGGCACTCGCGGCGGACATCAGCCGGGCCGCAGCGGGGGCGCCGGTCTCCGGAGGGATCACGAGGAGGTCCCAGCGGCCCGACGTGGAGGAGAGCAACAGGATCTTGTGCGGGTCCTGCCCCGAGGTGAACCAATCGACCTTCACCGCACGGCCGTTGACGAGGATCCTGCGCGGGATGACCGGCCAGCGGCCGGGATCGACGGCGATCCGGGTGATCCGCCCCCACAGCGGATCCAGCACATCTGCCAGAGCGGAGAGTTCGGGCGTCAGATCATGAGAACGAGGCCACCAGGCACCGTCCAGTTCGGCACGGCCTCCTGACGGACTCACCGGTTTCAGGGCGAGGCGCACGATCGGGGCCCTGAAGGGCGTTGGCCGTGGCGGGGGTTGGTCGGCGGTCGCGTGCATCGCGCGAACCCGTCTCCGGGCCGCTGTTCTCGAGCGATCGCCCGGCGCTTGTGACTCACCGGGAACGACACCGGCATCGGGGCCGGTGCGCGGAATGCTCCCGATGGCCTCACGCTACTCCTGGTGAAGGCCGAACGGACCGTTCCTGGAGGCCGGCTCACTTCCGGTCGGAACGCGTTGCCGGGGAGCGGCTGGTCTCCAGCCAGGAGCGTGCCGGTTCCGCCGGGTTATCGGTGTCGACGGTGAGCTGGAGCCGCGTGCCCCCGTCGGTGCTCGCGGGATAGCTGCGCTGCTCGGTGGCGTCGAAGCACCGGCGAAGCACTTCCGCCACGCGGCGGGCGACATCCGGGGAAGCCGCGACGATGCGTACCTCGGCATGTCCGTCCGAGAGCGATTCCGATGACTGCATGGCGACCTCGTCGTTGGGGGCAGAGATCAGCTGACCGGAACTTTCACTCTACTCCCGCGTGCCCCTCAGGAGCCGCCTGCCAGGCGTGCGCGGGCCGGGAAACGGCGGCGCTCAGCCGCTGTGCCCCTCGGGCGGGACAGGTGCCGGAATGGCCGCGGTGTCGAAGCCCCCCGAGATGATGCGTACGGCGAGGTCGGAGAGCCGCAGATGCCGGGAGCGCGCGTAGGAGCGGAAGGCGGTGAAAGCGTCGTCGACAGAGGTGTTCCAGCGTTCCGCCAGCACTCCCTTGGCCTGCTCGATCAAGATGCGACTGGTCAGCGCGGTCTCCAGCTGACTGTTCTCGACGTGCGACTGCTCCAGCGTGCGCTGCTGCAGGATCGCGATGGTCGCCACGTCGGCGAGTGCCTGGGAGAGCGCGATGTCGTCGTCACCGAGGCGGTCCCGGGTGGTGTGGAAGAGGTTCAGCGCGCCGACGACCCGGTTGCGCAGGCGCAGCGGGATGGCGTGCGTGGTCACATACCCCGTCTCACGGGCTCGCGCGGCGAACCGCGGCCAGCCGGCGGTCGTCTCGGTACGCGACAAGTCGATGTTCGTCCGGGCCGTGCCGGAGCGGTAGCACTCGACGCACGGACCCTGGTCGTGCTGGAGGGCGAAGAGTTCCAGCAGGCGGGTGTGTTCGTCCGAGGCGGCGATGACCTGCAGTTCGCCGTGTGCGTCCGCGAGGAGGATCCCGGCCGCGGACACGTCGAGCAGTTCGACGCAGCGCGCCGACAGACGGTGCAGGAGGTCGATGACGTCGAAGTCCTCGACGAGGGAGTCCGCGACCTCCACGAAGATCTCGGCCAGACGCCGTTCGCGTGTCATGCCGCTCATCCCTTTCCGCCGTCGGGCGAATACAGCCCGCTCTTATCGTCGTCGAAGTCGTCGTTGAAACGGAGCCTGCGGGCGACGACGTCTTCCGCGACCTCGCCGAGGGGGCGCTCACTGCCATAGGCATGAGCACGCAGGCGCAGGAGGGCCACGTCCATGGGCACGCCCAGCTGCACGCTGATCATGCCCGTGGCCTGATGCACGACCGCGCGATGCAGCCCGGAAGGCCACTGCAGCACCATGCCGAGACCGGACACATTGCCAACTCCACTCGCCCCTCCACGTTGCTCCACGTTCAGGAAGGCGCCGGTCAGCGCCGCCGCCAGGGCGGTCGCGTCGGCGCACTGCTGCTCACTCAATCGCCGGTCCTCGTCGCACAGCACAGTCAGTACACCGACCCGGATGGCCCCCACACCCAGCGGAAAGCAGCCCACACCCTGCACGCCCATCTCCCGCGCGAGTGGCAGCAGCACCGGCCATCGCCCGGGGTGCACCCGCCGCAGGTCCGGCTCCAGGACGGTCAAGCCGGTACGGACCGCGTCCGGCCCGGGGCCCTCGCCCAGCGTGAACTGGAGTTCCTCGAAGCGCTCGCTCGGCCCGGGCCGGCACCAGAGCGGCTCGGCCGCCCGGTCCTCACCGACCAGCAACGACAGCGCGACACCCTCGACGCCCAGCGCCCGCACGCACACCAGTGCCGGATCGCCGCCGCCCAGGCGCAGCGACCGCAGGGCATCGGCCATGCCGTCGCTGATCACCGTGCTCCGCCCCTTCCCGGCCGGGAGTCCTCGATGTGAGACAGCGTCCGGCTGCCGACGTACCTCACGTGTCGCGGTCAGCCGACGCACCGTCGGCGGTACAGCCCTTCCACGCGTCATGAGCGTTCGCGTAACGCGGGAACCGCTCCAGTAGATCGCCGGCCCGGAACACGAGACCCGGGCCGGGCCGGGTGTGCACGACGCGGACCCATCCGAGCCGCTCATGACACTCCTCCCACGCCGCGCACAGCGGGGCCAGGACGCTGCCGTCCATGAACGTCACGCCGCGCAGGTCCACTATGAGGAACAACCGTCCGGTGCCGTGCCGGGCGTTCTCCAGGTCATGCGCGAAGGCGGCCGCTGTCGTCAGATCCAGCTCGCCGTCGGCCCGGACCACGCGCACCTCGTCGAACAACCCGGGATGCGGGCCCATGCGTCCCAACTCCTCTGCCGGTGGGATGGCTTTCGCCTTGCGCAGTGCCTCTGTTGCGCGGAACGAGACTGCACGGAGAGGGCCGGGGACACGGGCGGGCCGTAGGGCCAGGGTACCGCCGGGGTGGAGAGGGCGGTCACCGTTCTCCAATTGCGGATCAGTTGGCCACGGATCGGGACAGCGGCCTGCGGAGGGGGAACCGCTGCCGATGCGCCTGCATCGCCATCTCCGGAGCCCGCCGGGCGCTCGCGGGCAGCACCGCAAGCCCCATCCGTCACTCACGCATCAACCACGGCGATTCGGCCATCCGCTCGTGGCCACCGGACCCCGTATCCCGGAAGGCCGCGACCGGCCTGCCCCGCCGCGCACGGATTCCGATGCGGCCGAAACACGTGTGTTCGATATCGCGGTACCTGTCGTTGAGTCATCTGAAGTCGTCTTCATCCCCATCAAATCGCCCAGGGAGACGAGCAGTTGACCTCAAAGACCGCGTCCGTTCCACCGCCGCCTCCCGCTGAGATCACGTACTCCGGGCAGTACTCCGTGAATCCGCTCGGCGAAGTCGGCTTCCGGGCCCTGTGCTCCCAGCTCCCGCGCGTCGTCGGCCGCATCACGGGCATGGCCTGGCGGATCGACCGTCGCGCCGTACTCCTCATCCTCGCCTGCCAGTTGGCCACAGGCTTCACCGCCGCCGTGCTGCTGGCCGCCACGGCGAGGGCCATGTCCCCCATCCTCGGTGGCGGAGCGGTGTCGGACCGCCTGTACGAGGCGCTTCCGGCCCTGGCCGTCGTGGCCGGGGCCGGCGCGGTCGCGCGGCTTTCGGTGGCCGTCGCCGCGTACGCCGAGCGGCGCATCACACCTCGGCTGACGACGATCATGGACTCGGCGCTGGTCGAGGCCGTCTGCCGGGTCGAAGCGTCCGCGTACGCGGTGGACGGGTTCTCCGACCGCCAGGAGGCCGCCGAGATGGGAGTGATGCGCACGCACGTCATGGTCATGGATGCCCAGCGCTTCCTGTCCGCCCTGATCAGGATGGTCACCGCCGGCGGCGTTCTGTCCGTGCTCAACCCCCTGATGCTGCCGCTGCTCCTCCTGGCCGTCACCCCGGCCGGCGTCGGCGCGGTCCTCACCGCGCGGGTCGACTACGAGATCCACTACGCGAACGTCGCCGACCGCAACGTCCGCGGGATGACGCGCTGGTGGGCCACCACGCCGAAGTACGGCGACGAGGTCCGCGCCAACGGAATGACCGACTACCTCCTCTACTGGTACCGGGCCCTCTCCGATCGGGTCGACCGACGCACGCTCGCCGCCGCGCCCCGGACTCTGCGGATCGCGGTGCTGTCCTCCCTGGCCGGCGGAGCCTTCCTCGGGGCGGCCTGGGGCATGCTCGCCTGGCTGGCCGTCACGGAACGGATCGCGCCGGCGATCGCGGCCACCGCGGTCGTCGCCGTCCAGACCACTCTGGCCGCGCTGTCCCAGGTCGTCATCAATGGCGCCGCCGTGTTCCACACCAGCCTCTACCTCGGCGACATGCAGGCATTTTTCGACGACGCCGCCGAGCGCGCGCCCAAGCGAGGGCGAGCGGTCATCGAGGCGCCGGTGGAGGAGATCCGATTGGACGAGGTCACCTACCGATACCCGGGAAAATCGAAGCCCGCGGTCGACGGCGTCTCCCTGACCCTGAGGCGCGGCGACATCCTCGCCGTCGTCGGCGTGAACGGCTCGGGCAAAAGCACCCTGACGCGTCTGATCACCGGGATCTACCTCGCCGACAAGGGCCGGGTCACCTGGAACGGCACCGACCTCGCTCACGCCGATCCCGCCACCGCCTGGAACTGCACCGGCCTCGTACCGCAGATCTTCGCCCAATGGCCCCTCCGGGCCCGCGAGAACGTGACGCTGGGCCAGCCCAGGTCCGCCGACGACCACCACGTGTGGGACGCCGTCGAGGCGGTGGGCATGCGCGAAGCCATCGAGGAACTCCCCGCCGGGCTCGACACCCTTCTCGCGCGCGAGATCTTCGGCGGCGCCGAACTCTCCGGCGGCCAATGGCAGCGCCTCGCCTGCTCCCGGGCCCTGTACCGGCGGCCGCCTCTGCTGATCCTGGACGAACCCACCTCGCAGATGGACCCGCGAGGCGAGCACGGCATCTTCGAGAAGATCAGGAGCATCTCCGCGGACCGCATCACCATCGTGGTCACGCACCGGCTGGAGAACACCCGGATCGCCGACCACATCGTGGTCATGGAACAGGGCCGCCTCACCGAACAGGGCACGTACGACGACCTCGTCCACGCCGGTGGCACCTTCGCCGATCTCCTGCGCCTGTCCCAGGAACGCTGAACGTCCGACCGGCTCCCGCCCGGCCACCCACCCGGTTCACACCACCGCTTCCCGCCCCCCTTCAGGCCACCGCTTCCCTGCTCGGTCTTTCGGGATCGCGCGACACGAAAGGACTCTCTCCGTGACCGACACGAGTGCCTCCGGACCCCCGATCAGTCCTCGCACCATCGAGGTGCACGGCACAGCCGCCCTGCTCGTCGACGACTCCGGGCGTTACCTGCTGCACCTGCGCGACGCGAACAGACCCATCTGGCGCCCCGGGACCTGGGCCCTGCTCGGCGGGGGCACCGAGCCCGGCGAGACGTGTGCCGAGGGCATCGCCCGCGAGCTGTACGAGGAGACCGGCCTCACCGTCCCCGACCTGACCCCGTTCGTCATCCTGGACACCCTCGACGCGTCGGGCACGCTCAAGGACCGTGCCCTCGTCTACCGGGGCACTCTGAACCGGCCCGCCCACGAGATCCCGCTCCACGAGGGCATCCAGCTCCGCTGGACCCACGCCGACGAGACGGCGGACATGACCATGGACCCGGGCGCGGTGGCGGTCGTCCACGAGCACCGGAGGCACCCGCTCCCCCGCCTCGACAGCAGCGGCACACCGTCGACCGTGCGGGTCCGGGAGGAGAGCGAGCCTCGGGGGCGCAGTATCGTCGGCGCCCATCTCGTCCTCGTACGTGACGGCGCGGTGCTGCTCGGCAGACGCCACCCTGACAGCGCCTTCGCGCCCTCGACCTGGCACGTACCGGCCGGACACCGCGAGCAGGGAGAGTCCGCGCTGGCGTGCATGGTCAGAGAGACCTCGGAGGAAACCGGCATCACCCTCGAGGCGAGCGACCTCGCCCTCGTGCACACCGTGGATCAGCACAACTCCTGGAGTCTCGTTCCCCGCGTGCAGCTGTTCTTCGCCGCCTCCCGCTGGAGCGGTGAGCCCGAGGTCCTGGAGCCCGACCGGTGCACGGAGTGGCGGTGGTGGCCGCTGGACGCGCTCCCCGACCGGCTGGTCGACTACACCCGCACCGCGCTCGCCGCCATCGCCCGCGGAGAGTCCTACACACATCTGGGCTGGACGGAATGAACTCCACCGGCAGGCCGGAAGACGAGCGCCCCGGCGGGCTGGGGCCTTTTCCGGCAACCGGCCACCGGGCGGTAAGCGCTGGAGCGGCGCCGCGATCTCGGCCGCAGGGCGACACGACGGGGCCGGCTTCACCACCACGGGGCCGCCCGGCCCGTCGGGCCGTTCACCGCGCAGGGCCCGTGGCCCGGGACGGTCCGGTCGGCCGGGAGCTCGGGCCGGGCGGGGCGGACGGGTGACCAGGTGAGCGGCCGGCGGGCTCGGGCTCGGGGGGTGCGCGCAGTTCGCAGATCACGGACCAGGCGACCGAGACCAGCGGCACGGCCACGACGGCGCCGACCACGCCGGCCAGGATGCTGCCCGCGATGACGGAGAGGGCCACGACCACGGGGTGCAGCCGGACCGCCCAGCTCAGGACGAGCGGGTGCAGTACGTGACCCTCCAACTGGCCGATGACGACGATCAGGGCCAGCACCACGATCGCGACGACGGGCCCGCGGGTGGCCAGGGCGACGACGGTGGCCACGCCAAGCGCGACGGGCGAGCCCACCAGAGGGATGAACGCCGCGAAGAACTCCAGCAGCGTCAGCGGCAGTGCGAGGGGGACGCCCAGCACGTACAGGGCGATTCCCACGAGCACGGCGTTGGTGGCCGCCACGATGATGATGCCGCGCGTGTACCCGGCGAAGGTACGCCAGGCCGCCCGTCCCGCCCGGTCCAACGGGTCTCGCGCACCCCCCGGCATCAACGCCTTGAACCAGCGCCAGAACCTGTCCCCGGAGCGGATGAAGAACAGCGAGCAGAAGAGGGCGAGCACCAGGCCGGTGATGAACTCGACCGCCCGGCCCGCGCCGCTGAGGGCGCTGCTGATCAGTACGGAGCGGTGCTCGGAGACGAAGGTGGCGACCTTGCCCTGGAGGTCCGACAGCACCGCGTGGCTCACGTGGAAAGGGGAGCCCTCCAGCCAGCGTTCGATCCGCCCCAGGCCCCCGGCGAACTCATGGCCCAGACGACCCGATTCGCCCGCCACCTGGCTACCGACCAGCGCCATCACTCCCAGGACCAGGAGCAGGCTTCCGATGATGCTCACGATCACAGCCACGGTCCTCGGCATGTGACGCGCCAGCAGATCGGCGAGCGGACGCAGGACCGCCGTCACGACCAGGGCGAGGAACAGCGCCACGGCGACCAGCTGCAACCTGCCCAGAAAGGCGAAGACCACGTAGACGGCCGCTCCGAGGACGAGCAGCCGCCACGCGTACGCGGCGGCCACGCGCAGCCCGTGACCCACCGTCACTCCGTCACCGTGTCCGGCGCCCCGCCGCACGACGGCACCGGCGGTACGCGCCCGCGCCACCGACCGGGCGCCGCGGGAGGAACGGTTCCCCACGACGACGTACCGCATCCGGCGTCCGCCGCGACCGGTGCCGGGCGAGTCCGGCCGCCGGTGAGAACGGCGCGATCCGGCGTTCACCTGTGTGCCACCGTCCTCCCGCCGTCGGGGCCGTCCGCCACGTGTGCCCGTACGGGAACCGCCGCGCGACGCCGGGGGAACGGGCGACCGGGCGGCGTAGACCGTCGATCACTCGGGCGTCCTGGCCAGCGTGGTGTCGCGCACCGGGCCCCGCAACCCGGGGCACGCACGGTGGGCGGCGCCGAGCGGCGGTCCGGCGCACCGCTCGCGGGGCCGGCCCGATGACCCGGCGCCGACGCCGCGGGGGACGAGCCCGGCCTGCGGAGGACGCGTCGGCGCCCCCGGCCGTGGCGGCCCAGGTCGACGGCGGTCTCCGTACGGCGAGCGGACCGTGGCACCTCGGCACGGGAGCGTCGGGTCCGCACACACTTCCCCGCGCGAGCGGCCGCGGCCGCCGGCCGCACGCACTAGCCGATGGCCGCGAACGTGATCGTGATCGGGTCCTGCTCCAGGCCGGTGTTGCCGACGCTGAACACGCGACCGGTGAAGTCCAGGCCGCTGAGGGTGTTGTCGCTGATCGTCTGCGTCGCGGTGGTGCCGTCACCGTTGCCGTTACCGGCGTCACCGTCCGCCGCGGCGGTGCCGGCCAGGCCGACCAGGGCTACGACAGCGACGGCGGGGAGGGCGAGAGCCGTTCTGATGCGCATGAATGCGTTCCTTCGAAGTCGGTGGATCTGCTGTTGCACCACCAAAAGCGATCACACGCCCGACACACGCGGATTGAGCCGTCCCTTGGCGCGCCGCCCCGCGCCGGCCTCGCGCCGACCTCGCGCCGGTGCCGGTCGCCGCGCCCGCCCGGAACGAGGCGACTCCCCTCACGCCGGTCCGGAACGAGGCACTCTCCGTAGCAGAGAATGCCATTAATGTCATTTACGGCATTCCATCCTATATTGGGTCTGTGATCAGGCGGCTGGACCTACTCGACACCGCTGACGACGACATCACGGAAAGCGAGGTCTTCCGGCTCGCCCTTCAGCACTCCGTCGCGGAGCTGGGCTGTGTCGGCGGGGCCGTCTACCTGCGGGGCCCCATGTCGGCTCTGCGTCTGGTGTCCTCCGCAGGACTGCCGTCGTCGCTCACGCGGGCATGGGAGATCGTCGACCAGGACGGACCGACGGCGACCGCCCGTGCCGTGCGCTCGGGCGAGAACGTCTGGGTGACCGCACTCCCCACCGACCTGGTCGAACCCGACGCGCCGCTCCTGTCGCGGTCCGGCTGGTTCTCCGTGCCCCTGGTCGACAAGAACCGTGCCATCGGCGCGATCACCTGCCTCACCGGGGACAACGAGGAGCCGGCGCCCGCCCAGTGGACGTTCCTCACCTCAGTGGCCCAATGGGCCATGAACCGTCTGCGGAAGATGCCGGAGCCCGCCCGCCTGCGCACCGACCTCGACTTCACTCCGGTCGGATCCTGGGAGTGGGACGTACGCACCGGCGAGCTGCTGTGGGACGAGGCGGCGATGACGGTCTACCAGACCGATCCCGCGGCCTTCGTCCCCGGCGTCGAGAGCTGGATGAAGGTGGTGCACCCCGACGATCTGCCGAGCACGCTGGCGGCGGCGGAACGCACCATCCGGACCCAGGCACCCTTCGAGGCCGAGTACCGGGTCCGGCGCGGCGACGGGGGCTACACATGGACGCGGGCGTCCGGTCACGTCGTCCTCGACGACGAGGGCCAGGTCGCGCGCATCATAGGCAAGGGCTGGGCCAGCGACGCCTCGCGTTCCACCCGCGACACCCTCAGCCGCGCCCTGCAGCACATGAGCGACGCCTTCCTGTCCGTGGACGACGACTGGCGCATCACCTTCGCCAACCTGGAGGCGGAACGCGTCCTCGGCTCGGAGGACGAACAGCTCTTCGGACGTGACCTGTGGGACCTTCCCGCCCTGCGCCGGATGTCCGATCTGGAGGAACGGTGCCGTCGTGGTGCCGAGCGGTCCACGGCCACCGGTTTCGACGTCACGATGGCCGACACCGGCCGCTGTTACGACCTGCGGCTCGTCCCCGTGCCCAGCGGTCTCACCCTCTACTTCACCGACGTCACCGATCGGCGCCGCCGCGAGGCCGAGCACGTGGCGGCCATCCGGACCGCGGCCGAGCGGGCGAGCCGGACGGTGGAGCTGACCACGCAGCTCGCCGCGGCGACCACCTCGCAGGACGTCGTGAAAGCCGTCGCCCAGCGTGTCCTGCCGCCGTTCGACGCCCAGGGCCTGCTCGTGCTCGTCATCGAGGAGCAGCGGCTGGTGCACATCGGGTCCGTCGGCTATCCGAGCTCCTTTCTGCGGCAGATGCGCGGTGCGCACGGCATGGAACTGTCCGGTGCCGATCCCGCCGGACAGGCGGTCCTCACGGGCGAACCCCGTTTCTACTCGTCGCGGGAGGAATGGGCGTCGGCGTTCCCGGACGGCGAGCAGCAGCCTCCGACGGACAAGGAGGCCTGGGCCTTCCTTCCGCTGACGGCCTCCGGCCACACCTTCGGCGTGTGTGTCATCGCCTTCGACACCGCCCGGCGCCTCACCTCCGAGGAACGCACCCTCCTCATCACCATCAGCGCGCTCGTGGCGCACGCTCTGGAGAGGGCACGGCTCTACGACGCCGAGCTCACCCGCTCGCAGGAACTCCAGGAAGCCCTGCTGCCGCTGCGACTGCCCACCGTGCCCGAAGTCACCGCGGCGGCACGCTACTTGCCGGCCGGCCAGACCTCCGACGTGGGCGGGGACTGGTACGACCTGATCCCGCTGTCCGCGGGCCAGGTGGCCCTGGTCATCGGCGACGTGATGGGCCACGGTCTGCCCGAGGCCGCGACCATGGGACGTCTGCGCACCGCGCTGCACACCCTGGCCGCTCTGGAACTGCCTCCCGACGAGATCATGGGGCACCTCAACGACATCGTCGGAGCCCTCGGCGATCACGCGTACGCGACCTGCCTCTACGCGCTCTACGACTCCACCGACGGGTCGTGCACCGTGGTGCGGGCGGGGCATCCGCCGCCGCTCGTCGTACGGCCCGACGGCAGCGCCTACTTCCCCGAGGTCCCCGCCAATCCTCCCCTCGGCGCCGCGTTCCCTCCGTTCGAGACGACGAAACTGAAGCTGTCGGCGGACAGTCTTGTGGTCCTCTACACCGACGGACTCGTGGAGTCACCGCAACGGGAGATCGACCAGGGCATGGCCCAGCTCGCCGATCTGCTCCCCCGTACCACCTGCTGTCCGGACCTGGAGGAGCTGTGCGACACGGTCACCGCGGGCCTGCTGCCGGGCGGGCAGCCCGCCCACGACGACGCCGCCCTGCTGATCGCACGGCTGCACACGGTGGCCGACCGGCAGATGGCTTCCTGGGACCTGTCGGAGGGCCCGGAGGCCGCGGGTGAGGCCCGCCGCCATGTCCGGGAACAGCTCGCCCAATGGCATCTGGACGACCTGGTCATGACGACGGAGCTGCTGGCCAGTGAGCTCGTCGGCAACGTCATCCGCCATGCCAGGGGCCCCATCGGGCTACGGCTCCTGTGCAGCGGAACCCTCGTCTGCGAAGTGTCCGACGCGAGTCTGACCATGCCCCGCATCCGGCGCGCCTCCGAGACCGACGAGGGGGGCCGGGGGCTCCAGCTCATCAGCGCCCTGTGTGAACGCTGGGGAAGCCGGTACACCACGGAGGGCAAGGCGATCTGGACCGAGCAGGCGCTCCCCGGCCCGGAGGAACCGGCGGACGGGGATCTGTCCGCCTCGAACGCCGGACAGCCTGGCTGAGGCGGGGATCGCGGAGATGCCGCTCGGTTCTCCGACCGCACCCGGCTACGAGGACCTGTCGGTGATGCCGGGCTCGGTGGCTTGCTGATACAGCGTCACCAGCACGCCGTGCATGGGCTGTTCCTCCTCGTCCTCCTCGGCCTCGTCGACCAGCCGGGCGAGCGTCTCGGCCAGTTCCTGTGCCTTCGCGGGGCTGAGACGCAGGTGTCGCAGCGTCAGACAGGTCTCCGAGGGGGAGCGCTCCAGTTCCTGGGCGACCGCGGCGAACATCGCCGCGGTGCCGTCCGCCCGAGGTTCGTCGACGACCATGCGGCGGGCCGTGCGCTGGTAGTAGTGCTCCGTTCCGCCGCGCACCTGACGGGTCTCGGCGATGTGGACCAGCCCGGCTTCGCGCAGGACTTTGAGGTGGTGGGCGACGTTGCCCTTCTTCGCGTCGAGCTGCACCGCGAGACCGCTGATGGTGGCGGGCCGGTGGCCTAGGACGAACAGCAGGCGCTGACGCAGCGGATGGGCGAGCGCCGCGAACTGCTCGGGGCTGCCGATCTGCTGGAGATCCTGGGGAGGCTTCGGACTGGGCGGCTGATCGTGCATTCCGAAAGTGTCTAATTCTCTTGACGCTTTCGCAAGGGCAGTGCTCTACTCCCTGCCATGACGACCCTGACGCAGTTACGGCCCGCCCCGGTCATCGACGAGACGGCCCGGCTCCTGATCGAACACTATGTCTTCCCGGAGACGGCCGAGCAGTTGGCGGACCTGCTGCGACGGCGCCTCGCCGAGGGCACCTACGACGTCGACAGCGCCGAAGAGCTGGGCCGGTTGGTCACCGCGGACCTGCAATCCGTGAACGGCGACCTGCACTTGAGGCTGGCGTACCACGCCGAGCCGGTGCCTTCGGAGAAGGGAGCGGCCGCCCTGGCGGCGATGCGCCGGAACTTCGACACCTCGCTGGGCGGCGCGCCCCGTGTGGAGCTGCTCGAGGGAGGGGTGGCCGTAGTGGAACTGGCACCGACGCTGTTTCCACTGGAGTGGGCGGCCGAACCGCTGGGTGCCGCGCTCACCCTGGCATCGAGCGCCCGGGCGCTGATCCTGGACCTTCGCGCCAACCTGGGCGGTGACCCGGACACGGTCGCCTTCGTCTGCAGCTATCTGCTGGACGATCGCACCCACCTCAACACCATGCACTGGCGGGAGGGCGAGCGCAACGAGCAGTCCTGGAGCCTGCCGCACGTGCCCGGCGCGCGCTTCGGCGGCACCAAACCGCTGTACGTGCTGTGCAGCAACCGCACCTTCTCCGCCGCGGAGGAACTCACCTACGATCTGCAGCAGCTCGGCCGCGCCGTCGTCGTCGGCGAGCGCACCGGCGGCGGGGCGCACCCGCGTGACGGCTGGACGGTGCACCCGCACCTGGAGGCCACCATCCCGGTCGGCCGCTCGGTCAACCCAGTCTCCGGCACCAACTGGGAAGGCACCGGCATACAGCCGGACATCACCTGCGCCGCCGCCGACTCCCTCGACCGCGCCCACGCGCTGGCCCTCGCGCGACTGGCGGACTGAAGCGGCCTGACCGGACTGCCGGCGTGCCCGTCGGCCACGGGCACGCCGCACCGGTCTCCGATACGCCATGAACACCCAGGTGGCTGTCGGCTCAACTGCGGGCGAACTCAAGGAGGTCGGCGTTGAACACCTCGGCGAACTTGGGCACCATGGCCAGGCCGTGCGGAGCGCCCGGGTACACCTTGTAGACCACGTCCTTGACGAGCTTCGAGGACTTGTCGCCGGAGGCCACGATGGGCACGATCTGGTCGTCGTCGCCGTGCACGATCAGGGTGGGGACGTCGATCTTCTTGAGGTCCTCGGTGAGGTCGGTCTCGGAGAACGCCTTGACGCAGTCGTAGGCGCCCTTGATGCCCACGGTCATTCCCCAGAGCCAGAACTCGTCCTGCGTGCCCTGGGTGACGGTCGATCCGTCGCGGTTGGCGCCGTAGAACGGGGCACTGAGGTCCTTGTAGAACTGCGACCGGTCCGTCTCCACGCCTTTGCGGATCTCGTCGAAGACGTCGATCGGCAGACCCTCGGGGTTGGCGTCGGTCTTCAGCATGAGGGGCGGGATCGCGCCGACCAGGACCGCCTTGGCCACACGGCCGGAGCCGTGCCGGCCGATGTAGCGGGTGACCTCACCGCCGCCGGTCGAGTGTCCGACCAGAATGACATCCCGGAGATCCAGGGCTTCGATGACGGCCGCCAGGTCGTCGGCGTACGTGTCGAGGTTGTTGCCGTCCCAGGACTGGCCGGAGCGGCCGCCACCGCGCCGGTCGTGGGCGATGGCCCGGAAGCCGTTGTCCGCCATCACCTTCATCTGGGCGTCCCAGGCGTCCGCGGTCAGCGGCCAGCCGTGGGAGAAGACAACGGGCTGACCCGATCCCCAGTCCTTGTAGAAGATCTGTGTGCCGTCCTGGGCGGTGGCGAAGGGCATGTGTGGTTCCTCTCCAACTGGTACGGAATTCCACGCTTCACGCGATTTCGGTGCCCGCGCCGGCAGGTGAACGCCGAATGCCACGCCACGGACCAGCGGCGGACGCACGGGGGCGACGGAACGGTCGAGAGCACAGAATGACCGGAATGGGCACGTCGTCCGCATTACTCTAGCCGAGGGACCACGCTTCGGCGCGTCGGGCAGTCGCCGCCTCCGAGGCCGCCGGGAGCGCTGATCCGTCGGAGCGATCTTGCAGGTTCCGGCGCCCGCGGTTCGCCGGTTTCCGTATCCTCCGGCCGCGCCCGGGCGTTGGCGCGGTGTCCGAATCGATCATCGACTCCGGAGCCGGCGTGCCCGTTCCCCGAGTACCGTCCCCACCCCCTGGCCTGCTGGCAGCACGGGTGCGGGACCCGTATCCCTACTTCGCCTGGCTGCGCCGGCATGCACCCGCTCACGCGGACCGCAGACCCGGCCGGCCCACCGTGTGGCAGATCTCCCGCTACGCGGACGTCCGGGCTCTGCTGACCGACGGTCGGCTGAGCAAGGACCCCGGCCGGGTGCCCGGCTATTTTCCGGGGCCGGCCGGGCTGAACCGGCACCTGGTCCACGCCGATCCCCCGGACCACACCCGGCTGCGGACCCTGGTGAACGCGGCGTTCGTACCCCGTCGCATCGCCCGGCTGGAACCCTTCATCGCGGACGCCGCGAACCGCCTGCTGGACGGCATCGAACGCGACACCCACGTGGATGTGATCGCGGCGTTCGCGGCGCCTCTCACCTTCCGGATGATCTGCGCGATCCTCGGTGTCCCCGAGGAGCTGGACAACGCGGCGACCCGGGACACCCTGATGGCCACGATCGCCCCCGATCCGGGCCGGGATCAAGCCCGGGTGGAAGCGGATCTCCATGCCCTCCTCGACACCCTGATCGCCGGCAAGCGCGCCGGGGGCGAGCGCGGCGGAGTGGACCTGCTGGGCGCTCTGGTACGGGCGGGCGACACCAGCGGGGCGATGAGCGAGGAGGAGCTGCGCTCGACCGCCTATCTGCTGCTGCTGGTGGGCCACGACACCACGATGAACCTGATCGGCAACGGCATGCTCGCCCTGCTCCGGAACCCGGACGAGGCCGCCCGGCTGACCGGAGCGGGTGCGGGCCCGGAGCTTGTCGGGACAGCGGTCGAGGAACTGCTCCGCTACGACTCTCCGGTGCGCGACGCCACCTTCCGGTGCGCCACGGGACCGATCAGCCTGCACGGTCAGCTGATCGGCGAGGGCGACATCGTCAGCCTCCTGATCGGCTCCGCCAACCGGGACGACGCCCGCTTCCCGGACGCGGACCGGCTCGATGTGAGCCGGACGCCCAATGACCATCTCGCCTTCGGCCACGGCCCCCACTTCTGCATCGGCGCGGCCCTGGCCCGGCTCGAAGGCGCCGTCGCGCTCCCGCTGTTGCTCCGGCGCCTGGGTGCGGTGCAGCTGGCCAAGCCGGCCGACGAACTCCCCTGGCGGCCCGCCCGGGTCATGCGCGGACTGGCGGCCCTGCCCGTCGTCCGGACCTGACTCCCTCCGCAGACCGCCCGCACGACCGGCCCGCACGACCGGATGGCCTCCCGCCGTCCTACCTCCATCCCCCATCTCCGCATGCCGTACATCCCCCACCAGGAGCACACCGCATGAACAGCCACGAGCCCGTAGTGATGACGGCCGAGCCACGCCCCGGGGTCCTGCTCGTCACCCTCAACAGGCCCCGCGTCCGCAATGCCGTCGACCAGGCGCTGGCCGACGCCCTGGACTCGGCGCTCACCCGCCTGGAGTCCGACCCGTCCCTGTCCGTCGGCATCCTCACCGGGGCGGGCGGCCACTTCTGTTCGGGAATGGACCTCAAGGCCTTTCCCACCGAAGGCGTTCCGCTCGTCGCCGACCGCGGACTCGGCGGGCTGACCCGCGCCCGCGTCCGCAAGCCGCTCATCGCCGCCGTCGAGGGCGCGGCCGTCGCCGGCGGCTTCGAACTCGCCCTCGCCTGTGACCTCATCACCGCGTCCGACACCGCGTTCTTCGCCCTGCCCGAGGTCGCCCGCGGGCTCGTCGCGGCCGAAGGCGGAGCCGTCCGCCTGCCCGGCCGGCTCCCCTACCACGTGGCGATGGAGATGCTGCTGACCGCGGCTCCTCTGCCCGCCCCGGACGCCGCCCGGTACGGACTCGTCAATCGGCTCACGGACGAGGGCCTGGCCGTCGACGCGGCGCTCACCCTGGCCGATCGCGTCCAGGCCCACTCCCGTGAGGCCGTCCACATCACGAAGCGGATCGTCCAGGACACGCGAGGGCTCGACGATCACACCGCCTACACCGTCCAGGACCCGCTGAGCGCACCGGTCTTCACCACCGGCGCCGCCACCGAGGGCGCCCAGGCGTTCACCGAGAAGCGCCCGCCGGTCTGGAGCCGGTGAGATCCGAGCCCGGCGGTGTGGGCGGGGGAAGCACGCGGGCGGGGTGCCGCGGGCCTGGAATCCGCGGACCTCGGCGGCGCCTTGACGGGGGACGGGCAGGACCGTCCGCCGTCATGTCGCCGGTCCGACCCCGCCCCGTCCGCCGCCGTGCCCGAAGAGGTCGCCCGCCACCACGCCACGGGTGGAGAAGGTGACGGGTTCTCCCGGCAGGAAGTCTCCCGGCGGGATGCCGGGGTGGTGCCCGTCGCGTGCTGACGGATGCCCGGACCGCGGACCGAGCGCCAGACGGGAGACGATGCGATAGCGGTCTCCCCGGTAGATCGAGTGGACGTACTCCACCGGCCGGTCCTGGGCGTCCGAGGTGAGGCGTTCGAAGAGGAGGGCCGGGGACAGCTCCGGCACATCGAGCAGGCCCGCCTCGTCGCGGGTCACCACCGTGGGCTCGATCGACTGGACCGCCTCACTGACCTGGATTCCGTGCCGTTCCCCGAGGTGCTCGTACAGGTCGCCGTTCTCCAGCTCGTCACTGGTCAGGTCGGGCACCAGGTCGGCGGGGACGTGCAGGTACTCGATGGCCATGGGCGAGCCGTCGACCAGGCGGAGCCTTGCCACGTACCGGATTCTGGCGGCGGGCGAGATGCGCAGCCTGCGGCCCACCCGGGCGCCCGCCGGGAGCGTGCTGAATTCCAGGAGTCTGCTGGTCCAGGTGCCCGCGGCCTGGGGCAGGCTGAAGGTCTGCCGGTCCGAGACCAGTTCCTGGGTGATCTTCTCCGCGGCCACGAACATGCCGCGGCCGTGTTCGCGCACCAGGAGTCCGGCGACGACGAGTTGGTCCACCGCCGCCCGCAACGTGGGCCGGGAGACGCCCAGTTCGGCGCAGAGCGCGCGCTCGGAGGGAATGGCGTCACCGGGGCGGCGCCCCTCGATCAGTTCGAGGATCGCGTCACGGACTCTCTCGCGCTTGAGTACCGCGCGGGAGGCGGCGGGATCGATCTCCATGCAGGACTCTCGTTCCTCGTCGGTACGGGCCAACTGGTATGGCTTCTGACCATAACTGGTCCGCTGGTCAACGGGGTCGACTCTGATCGGCGCCGCGACACAGGTAACCCGAACCCCCTGCTTCAAGCAAGTCCCCTTGCTGACAAGGGGGTTGACGAGCGCAATGGTCTATGCCACTTTCATGCGACGCCAACTGGTAAGCCCAGCCGGTCAACTGGTCAAGCGCGGAATGTCTCCTCGTGTTCCTGAGCACCCCCACTCTCCCGCGCTCTGCGGGAGCCCCCGAAAGGAACTCACATGAGAAACCGTCCACCCACAGGCCGCCGTCGTGTGGCCCTCGCCCTGTCGGCCCTCCTGGGCGGCACCGCCCTGGTCGCCGTTCCCCTGAGCGCCCCCGCCGCCGCGGCCGGAGGTCTCGCCGTCCAGTACCGCACCAGCGCGAGCGGAGCCACCGCCGACCAGAGCGAGCCCTGGTTCAAGGTGCGCAACACCAGTTCCTCGTCTGTGCAGTTGAGCCAGGTGAAGATCCGCTACTACTTCAAGGCGGACTCGGCGAGCACCACCTATCGCTTCGCCTGTTCCTGGGCGGTCAAGGGGTGCGCGAACATCACCGGCACGTTCGGCACACTGAGTCACCCCACCGGAACGGCGGACCGGTATCTGGAGATCGGCTTCACCTCCGGGGCCGGCTCACTGGCACCGGGCGCCGACACCGGCGACATGCAGCTTCGCTTCTACCAGTCCAACTGGCAGAGCGTGAACCAGGCGGACGACTACTCGTTCAACGCCACGCAGACCTCGTACGCGGACTGGGGCAAGGTCACCGCTCAGCTCGCCGGAACGACCGTGTGGGGCACGGCACCGGAGGGCAACGACCCCACGGATCCGACCGACCCCACCGATCCGCCGACGGATCCTCCCGGTGGCGGCCAGGCCCTGTTCGACGACTTCACCTACTCGTCGTCCACCGACCCCGCGATCTCCGCCCACGGCTGGAACGTCCGCTCCAACTCCGGCGGCCCCGGTGTCCCCGGCGCCACCTGGGACCCCTCCAAGGTCACCTTCCCGAAGGTGTCCGGCAACTCGGTGATGAACCTGGAGACCTCGACCGCGGGCACCGCCGCGTCCACCAAGCAGACCGAAGTCCTCACCAAGAGCACGAAGTTCAAGAACGGCACCTACGCGGCGCGAGTGAACTTCGCCGACGCGCCCCAGTCCGGCCCGGACGGCGATCACCTGGTGCAGACGTTCTTCACCATCAACGACCTCAAGGCGCCCATGGCCGACGACTACGCCGAGTACGACTTCGAGTATCTGCCGAACGGCGGCTGGGGCGAGTCGGGCAACATCCTCTACACGACGTCCTGGGAGACCTACAACCCGGATCCCTGGCAGGCCGTCAACCAGCACACCGAGGCGCGCCAGAGCTACGCCGGATGGCACGACCTGGTGCTCACCATCGACAACAGCAGCATCAAGTACTACATCGACGGACAGCTCTTCGGCACCCACGACGCCCAGTACCTGCCCGAGCGGCCGATGTCGATCAACTTCAACCAGTGGCTGATCGACCTCGCCGGACAGACCTCGACCACGTCCCGCGCCTACAACCAGCAGGTCGACTACGTCCTGCACGTCAAGGACCAGGTCCTCACCCCGGCCCAGGTATCCGCGAAGGTGGCCGCGTACCGCGGTGCCGGCACCGCGTTCGTGGACGAGGTCCCGGCCACCTGACGTCGCCGTTCGGCAGGGTCCCTCGTTCCGGCAGGGTCCCTCGTTCCGGCCGGGCCGCCGGTCCGGCCGGAACGGGTGCCCGCACATGCGTCGTCGGAGTCGGAACAGATCGACGAAGCCCGTGTTCAGCCCCGCCCCTTGCGCGGGAAGCGCCGGGTCATGGACGACACGCGGGTTGGACGAGTCCCGACCGGAGCACAGTAAGGAGGTGGAATGGACAAGCCTCCTCAGCACCACCATGGGTGCGCTCATCGCCCTCGCCGCGTCCGCGCTGGCGGAGCGGCGCCGTTGGCTGCGGGAGAGCGAGCAACGGACCCGGGACGACCGCCGCGCCGCCTACGTCGCCTTCCTCAACGCCACCGCGGAGGCGAGCGAGATCCTCATCAACATCGCCAGAGGACACGACCGCGACGAAACGGCGCTCGCCCGGGCCGGGACGGTCCTGCGCGACAGCAATGTGCTGCCCCGCCGACTGGAACTGTCTCTCGTGGCCGACGACCAGGTCGTCGAGCAAGCCACCCTCACCGTCACCCTGCTGCGCACCTACCGCGACACCGTCGCGCGCGGGCTGACCTTCGACACCGAGGAGTTCCAAGGGGCGCGCACCGCCTTCAACGACCAACGCGACCGCCTCACCCAGCGCATGCGCGGCACACTCTGAACGGGATCCCTGCCGGCGGACGCACGGGCGCTCGCCGACAGGGACGCTCACGAGCCGGGTGCCGCGACCGGACCGGTCAGTGGTGCCCGGATCCCTTGGCCAGACGCTCCAGCACCGCTCGCGCCATCGCTTCCTGGCCCTTGGCGTTGGGATGGGCCGGAGCGGCGGGAGAGGTCGGGCGCAGGGGTTCGATCCAGCGGTCGGCGGGTGCCTTGCACATGTCGTGGCCCACGGTCGGCCCGTAGGTGTCGACGTACTCGGCCCGGTTCAGCCGCGCCACCGTGCGCAGCATCAGGTTGAGCCGCTTGCCGGTGTCCCGCAGATAGGGGAAGTCCTTCGCGGCGAACGGAACGGTCGGGTAGCAGCCACTGCCGTCGTCGGGCAGGAGGTCGGGGTAGCCGACGACCACCACGCGCGCGTGCGGCGCCCTGGCGTGCACCGCGCGCAGCACCCGGGCGACCTTGGGAGCCGTTTCGACGATGTTCAGGGTGAGTTGGTCGAAGCCGGAGGCGCCGTAGTACTGCTGGCACGGATTGCCCGCGAGGTCCTTCGAGCTGAGCCCGGCGCAGGTGGCGATGATGGAGCCGAAGCCCATGTCGTTGCCGCCGATCTGCACGGTCACCAGGTCGGTGTCCCGCTTCACCGCGTCCAGCTGGGGTCCGTTGGTCCCCTGTGCCTTCCACATCTCGTCGGTCTTCGCGCCGCCGCAGCTCACGTCCGTGAAGGAGCGGACCTTGCGCTCGGCCGCGGTGATCGAGGGGTAGTTGTGGTCGGACCGCGCGCAGTTCGCGTCGGTCTGCTGAGGAATCAGAGGCCCGGACGTGTACGAGTCGCCGAGCGCCACATAGTCGACGCCGGAATGCGTGTGACCTTGCCCCGCCGCGGCGGGTGTCGCCGCGGCGACACCCGCGACGAGCGCGCAGCTGCTCAGCGCGGCCCCCACCGCCATGGCGCCGCGTCGCCTCGGGACGGCGTCGTCCGGACGCGTGTGATGGTTCATCGTGCCCCTCCCCTGAAGCCATGACAGCCTGCGGGACGGGCACCGGCTCCCGTCGGCGCGCACCAGGGATCGCGACGCCGCGGAGGCCGGACGGCTCCTGCCCGGCAGACCCAACGTCGCTTGTATACCGGCCGGTAGGCCGCCGGGCCATAGTCTGATCAGTCTCGGCTTGTCCAACCTTCATCAGCCGCTGCCCCGCACTCGTCCGTGGCTGTTCCCTCCGCGCCACGAACGGGGAACCCGCGGACCTCTCAGGGCGCGTGACCCAGATCACGCGATCTGGGTGCATAGTGCGACCCCCGCCGACGTCTTTCTCCAGGTGTACGAAGGCGGCAAGGGCGGGGACGGTGCGGATGCAACAGACAAGGACCGAGGGGATCGACGGCTTCGACGGCTTCGTCGCGGCCCGTTGGTCGGCGCTGTTCCACCTCGCACGCCTGCTCTGCGCGGGTGACCGGCACCGCGCCGAGGATCTGCTCCAGGAGTCCCTGGTCAAACTCTGGTTCGTCTGGCCGAAGGTCGCCGAGGAGGCACCCGAGGCATACGTCCGGAAGGTCCTGGCGCGTGCGGCGGCCCGCTCCGCACGGCGACGGTGGTGGGGCGAACGCCCCGTGGAGGAACTGCCGGACCTGGCCCACACCGGGGACGAGTCCGCGGCCGTGGTGGAGCGGTCCCGGCTCGAGGCGGCGCTCGCCCAACTGCCGCCCAAACAGCGGGCGGCCGTCGTACTGCGCTACTACCAGGACCTGCCCGAGAAGCAGGTGGCGGAGGTCCTGGGTTGCCCACTGGGCACCGCCCGTTCCCACGCGTCACGCGGTGTGGCGCGGCTGCGCCAGATCCTGGCGGACGTCATCGAGCCGGTGGGGTGAAGGGAAGCATGGACCACTTCGAGCGGGAGCTGTCGCGGATGATGCGCGACGCCCAGGAACACACCCCCTTCGAACCCGCGCAGCAGGACAGCCTCCGGGCCGGTGTGCGCGTCCGGCGCCGGGTCCGCGCGGCACAGAGGGCCGCGAGCTGTGTCCTGGCCGTCGCCGGCGTCAGCCTCGGCCTGTTCCTGCTGCCGCACGCCCCGGACCGCGACCGGCCGCTGGCCCCTGTGCCGCGGCCCGCGACCAGCCCCACCTCCCCGTTCGGCACCCCGACACCGACCCACTTCCCGAGTGGGACACCCACCGGGTCGGCCACTGCCGAGAGCACGGACGGGATCTCCGGCCCACCCGACACACCTACCACGACAGGGAGTTCGACCTCGGTGGCCACCGACCCCGCGGGAACAGCGACCACAGGCGCGCCGTCCACCGCACCGGCGACACCGAGCAGAACACCCTCGTCCCCGCCGACGTCGACGCTCGAGCCGTCGTCGTTCGCCAGCGAGACCGGCACCGCGTAGCTCCGGCACGCTCTCCAACCGCCCGCACCACCGGGCGGGTTAGGCCCCGGACGGGTGGACGGGTTCTCGCCCGCACCTCCACCTTCCCTGCCGCCCCCGCCCGCGCACCCCCATCCGCACTCCGTTGTCGCAGTCCGGCCGCGAGCGTCTTCGGCCTGCCCTGCGACGGCGAACAGAACAGGACACATCATGACGAAGGCATTGCGGTCCGCTCCCACGGACTTCGAGAGGGGACTACAGGTGGCGCGCAAGCCCGTGGAGCGACGGTCCGTCGACAGCCTGCCCGTCCGCCTTCCGCTGCCGGCTGACCACGCGGAACCCGTCCTGGACGTGGTCGTTCCCGTGTTCAACGAGGAGACGGACCTGGAGCCCAGCGTGCGGCGCCTGCACGCCCACCTGCGCGACACCTTCCCGTACCCGTTCCGGATCACCGTCGCCGACAACGCCAGCACCGACGCCACTCCGCGCATCGCCGCACGGCTGGCCGCCGACCTTCCCGAGGCCACGTGGATCCGGCTCGACGAGAAGGGACGCGGCCGGGCCCTGCGCACCGCGTGGTCGGGCTCGAAGGCCCCGGTACTCGCCTACGTCGACGTGGACCTGTCCACCGAACTGAACGCACTGCTTCCGCTGGTCGCCCCGCTGATATCCGGGCACTCCGACATCGCCATCGGCTCCCGGCTGGCCCGCGGCTCCCGGGTGACCCGCGGCCCCCGCCGCGAGATCATCTCCCGCTGCTACAACGCCCTGTTGCGCTCCACTCTCGCCGTGGGCTTCTCCGACGCGCAGTGCGGTTTCAAGGCGATCCGCCGCGATGTCGCCGAGCGCCTGCTGCCCCTGGTGGAGGACTCGGGGTGGTTCTTCGACACCGAACTGCTGGTGATCGCCGAACGCGCCGGGCTGCGTATCCATGAGGTACCGGTCGACTGGGTGGACGACCCCGACAGCCGCGTCGACCTCGTCTCCACGGCCGTCGCCGACCTGCGCGGCATCGCCAGGATCGGCCGCGCGCTGGCCCGTGGCACGCTGCCGACGGCACGGCTCGGGCGCGCGCCCGAGGGTGGGCCGCCCGGCTCACTGACGGCACAGGTGCTGCGGTTCGGCGCCGTGGGCGCGGTGAGCACCGTCGGGTACGTCCTCCTGTACGCGGCCCTGCGCCCGGCGGCGGGGCCGCAGGCCGCCAACGCGTGGGCGCTGCTGGTCTGCGCCATCGCCAACACCGCCGCGAACCGACGGCTCACCTTCGGACTGCGCGGCCGGGGCGGCGCACTGCGCCACCAGGCCAAGGGCCTGGCCGTCTTCGGCCTCGGTCTCGCGCTCACCAGCGGCTCACTGGCCGCGCTGCACCGCTGGACGCCCGGGCCCGGACGGCCCACCGAGATCGCGGTCCTCGTCACCGCCAACCTGGCCGCGACACTGCTGCGCTTCCTGCTCCTGCGCACCTGGGTGTTCACCGCCGCAGCGCGGGGCAACGGCACGGGAACCGGGTCGCGATGAACGACCACGGCCCCGCGAACTCCCCGACGGAACGGGACAACAGGCCCCGCACTGGCGTCCGTTGGCCCATGGACAAGCCGGCGGACGGTCCGGATACGGCCCACGGCACCCGCTCGACGCGGGGCGCTTCCGCGGCCCACGGCACTCGTCCGACGCACGGCGCCTCCGCGAACGGCGAGGGAGCCGGTTGCGACGCGGCTACGCAGGACAGGACAACGGCTTGGGCGACGGACCGTCACGGCCAAGGCTCCCACCCGTCACCGGTCCCCACCGAAGCGCCCGCGAGGGTCCTGCTTGCCTCCCACGCCCCCGCCATCACCTCGGCGCGCGACCATGCCCGTGCCCGGGCCCACGACGGGTGGACGCGGCTGTGCGGGGCGGCGCGGCGGCACGGCCCGGTCCTCGCGCTCTACGGCACGGTCAAGCTCATCGGCTTCTGCGTCTTCATGTTCCTGCTGGACTCCTCCGGGGACTTCCGCAGAAAGAACCCCCGCTTCGGGGGTGGCGCCCACGTCTGGGACGTCCTGGCGACCTGGGACGGCTGGTGGTACCAGCAGATCGCCGCGCACGGCTACCACCCCGCGCTCGTGCCGGTGCCCGGTGCCACGGGCCTGATCACCCTCGAGGGCAACTCGGCCGCCTTCTTCCCGCTGTACCCCGCCCTCATGCGCCTGGTCTCGTCCTGCACCGGACTCGGCCTGCTCGGCGCCGGCCTCGTGGTCTCCGTCGCCGCGTCGTTCGTGGCCGCGCTGGGCATCCACGCCGTGACCGCCCGGGTCGGCGGCCGACGCGCCGGGCTGGCCGCGGCCGGACTCTGGGCTGTCTGGCCCGGCTCCGGCATGGAGTGGTCCGCCTACTCGGAATCCCTCTACATCGCCCTCGCCGCCTGGGCCTGCTACGCCGTCATGCGCCGGCACTGGCTCACCGCCGGTCTCCTGACCTGCGCCGCCGGACTCACCCGGCCGACCGCCACCGCGCTGATAGCGGCCCTCACTCTCGCCGTGCTGATGGACCTGCTGCGCCATCGGCGCGCGGTGCGCCGCTGGGGAGACACCCCCCTCCCCGACGGGAGAGCGCGCCGGGGCGCGGTCCTGCGCCCGTTGACGGCGGTCGCGATCGCCCCGGTCGGCCTGGCCGGCTACCTCGGCTGGGTGGGCCACCGGATGGGCGACTACGGCGGGTACTTCAAACTGCAGGACGGCGCCTGGGCCCACTCGTTCGACTACGGCCGACACACCGTCAAGGTGTTCGGCTCACTCCTGGTCGGCCACTTCGACTACCTCTACGCCTACCCCTACGAAGATGCCATCGGCGCCGCCACCGTCCTGCTGGCCCTGATCATCCTGCCCTTGCTGTTCCGGCTGCGCCCGCCCCTCGTCCTGACCGTCTACACGCTCCTGACCATGGCACTCGTCCTGGGGAGCCAGCAGATCTTCGGCAACGTCTCCCGCTATCTGCTCCCCGCCTTCCCCCTGCTCATCCCGTGCGCCACCGCCATGCGCCGGCTCAGCACACCGGTGCTGTGCACCGTCCTCACCATCGCGGCACTCGCCTCGGGCTCCTACGCCGGATACGTCCTGTTCGAGGCCGGTATCCCGTGACCGACGCCCCCACAGGTCAACTGCCGCTCAGCGCACGACAGTTGATCTCCAGAGCGAGAACCGTGTTGTCCACGACGCCGGTCCGCCCCTGATGCCGCCGGTGGATCCGGGTGGCCCCGGACGAGCGCCCCCGCCGCCTGAGGCATCATCCGCCGGCTCGCGACCGGCCGACGGCACCGCGGCACCGCCGGCCGGTCGCGCGACGATCCGTCTACGACTTGGTCGGCTCCGCCTGCTGTACGACCTCGAAGGACCACAACGTGGACCCGCTCGCCGCCGGCTTGGGACGCTCGGCACCCTGCGCGTCACCGCCCTGGTGGGCGGCCTTCATCGGGCCCTCCATCCAGGCCTGGAAGGACTCCTCGTCACGCCACCGGGTGTAGACGAGATAGCTGTCGGTGCCCTCGACGGGGCGGAGGAGCTCGAACCACTCGAACCCGTCGGAACCCTCCACCGCGTGGGCGCGGGAAGCGAAGCGCTTCTCCAGCGTCTCCCGCTGTTCGGCGGGCACGGTCAGTACGTTGATCTTGACTACGCTCATGACCCCATCCTGCCGCACGACCGTGGGCGGAAGGCCCATGGACCGCCCCGCGCCGGGCTCGGGACGGCTCGAGCGGCCCGTCGATCAGGCACGCAGCCAGACGCGCAGCGGGCCGATGGGCTCGAAGCCATGGCGAACCGCCGCCGCGAGGGCCTCGCCGTGCTCGTACCCGACCACCGGCAGCAGCGGGAACAGCGAGTGCACCGCCTCCAGGACGACCGGCCATGCCGTGTCGGGGCCGCCGTCGAGCGCGAAGACATTGGAGATTCCGACCACTCGGCCGCTGCGACTCGCCGTCGCGCCGGCGACGACCCGGCCGTGCGCGGACCGCCCGGCCAGCACGAACGTGGCCGGGTCGTCGAGCAGTTCGGGCCGGAAGAGGTCCGCACCGCCGTCTCCGTCGTCCCAGGCGTGCGCCCAGGCACGCAGAGCGTCCGGTCCGGTCACGACGTCCCAGACGAGCTCCGGGGCGGTGGCGGGCGCGATCGCCGGACGGTGGATCCACTGTGCCTCGAACAGCACCTGGAATCCCGCTCCCGTCAGATCGAGATCGGCGAAGCTGTCCTTGACGGACGCCCCGGGCGCGATGTCGATCCGGGCCGCCAGCGCGGTGGGGTCGGCGCCCGGGACCAACGTGACCGCGTCCGGGTAGTACCGCGGAGTGCGGGTCGGGGAAGCCCAGGCCTGCGGCCCGAATCGGCCCACCGAGCCGTGCGTCCGGCTCATCGCCGCGCACCATTCCGCGTTGTTGGACGCTGCGGCCAGGACCAGGGACTGCTTCGTCGTATCCACGGGTGTGGATCATGGCGCGTCCCGGCCGGGCCTGTCGAACGGTTTCCTGATGGCCGCCCCCGGGTGGTCTCCAGGGGCGGGGCGCCGCGCACGGCGCCCCCGCCCTGTGGAGTAGCGCCCCTGCCCCGCGGCCTTCCGTCAGCCGGCGGCGAGGAGCTGAAGCGTGTCGATCACACGGTTGGAGAAGCCCCACTCGTTGTCGTACCAGGCGACCACCTTGATGTGGCGGCCGTCGACGCGCGTCAGGGCGGAGTCGAAGATCGACGAAGCCGGGTTGCCCGTGATGTCGGACGACACGAGCGCGTCGTCCGAGTACTCGAGCACGCCGGCGAGCGGCCCCTCGGCCGCGGCGCGGTAGGCCTCCAGGACCTCGTCACGCGTCACGTCGCGGGCCACGGTGGTGTTGAGCTCGACGATCGAGCCCACCGGGACGGGCACGCGGATCGAGTCGCCCGAGAGCTTGCCCTCGAGGTTCGGCAGCACCAGGCCGATCGCCTTGGCGGCGCCGGTCGTCGTCGGCACGATGTTGACCGCGGCGGCACGGGCACGGCGGGCGTCGCGGTGCGGGCCGTCCTGCAGGTTCTGCTCCTGCGTGTAGGCGTGCACGGTCGTCATGAAGCCGTGCTCGATGCCGGCGAGTTCGTCGAGCACCGCGGCCAGGGGCGCGAGCGCGTTGGTGGTGCACGACGCGTTCGAGATGATCGTGTGCACGTCCGGGTCGTAGGCGTCGTTGTTGACACCGAACGCGAGCGTCACGTCGGCGCCCTCCGCCGGCGCGCTGACGAGGACCTTCTTCGCACCCGCGTCGAGGTGGGCTCCGGCCGCCTTGGCCGAGGTGAAACGGCCGGTCGCCTCCAGCACGACGTCGACGCCGAGCTCGGCCCAGGGCAACTGGCCCGGTTCACGCTCGGCCAGCACCTTGATGCGCCTTCCGTCGACCACGAGGGTGTCGCCGTCGACGGTCACCGGGCGACCGAGCCGGCCGGAGGTCGAGTCGTAGGCGAGCAGCCGCGCGAGCGTGGCGGGCTCCGTCAGGTCATTGACCGCGACGACTTCCAGGTCGGTGTCGCGTTCGAGCAGGGCGCGCAGCACGTTGCGTCCGATGCGGCCGAATCCATTGATGGCGATACGAGTCATGAGTGGTGTCCCTTCGGTTCCCTCCCAGGTTCGCTCGCGGCATCGGGCCGTGACAGCGGCGAGATCGCCATGGTCCGCAAGGATCGCGCCACCCGCCCGCGGACTACTCGCCCTGGGTGAAGGTGCGCCGGTACTCGCTCGGGGAGGTGCCGAGGATCTTGTGGAAATGCAGTCGCAGATTGGCGCCGGTACCGAGACCGACGCCCGCGGCGATCTGCTCGACACTCCATTGCGAACGCTCGAGGAGCTCGCGGGCCATGTCGATGCGGGCTCGCATGACCCATTGCATCGGTGTGTATCCCGTGTCGTCGGCGAAGCGCCGCGAGAAGGTGCGGGGCGACACCGCCGCGTGCTGGGCGAGCACCTCGAGAGAAAGGGGTTCGCCGAGCCGGTGCAGCGCCCATTCGCGGGTCGCGGCGAAGCGCTCGCCGAGCGGTTCGGGAACGCTGCGCGGCACATACTGCGCCTGACCGCCGCTGCGGTAGGGGGCCGCGACAAGGCGGCGGGCCGCATGATTCGACGCGGCCACCCCGAGGTCGCCCCGCAGAATATGGAGGCACAGGTCGATGCCCGACGCGGCGCCGGCCGAGGTGAGCACGCTTCCCTCGTCGATGAAGAGGACGTTCTCGTCGACCTTGACGAGCGGATGCTTCGCCGCGAGCGCCCGCGTGTAGTGCCAGTGGGTCGTGGCGCGCTTTCCGTCGAGCAGCCCCGTCGCCGCGAGCGCGAAGGCGCCCGTCGAGATGGCGGCGAGCCGTGCGCCCCGTTCGTGGGCGTCGATCAGCGCGTCGACGACGGCGCGCGGCGGGTCCTCACGGTCCGGTGAGCGGTAGCCGGGGACGAAGACGATGTCGGCCCAGGCGAGTTGTTCGAGTCCGTGGGCGACGTGGTACGACAGGCCGTCGCCGCCTGTCACGAGACCGGGTTCCGCGCCGCACACCCGTACCTCGTACGGCATGCTCGCGCGGGTCGTGAACACCTGCGCGGCGATGCCGACATCGAGCGGTTTCGCCCCCTCGAGCACGAGAACGGCGACGTGATGCAAGGGGGAGGCTGCCACGGTGAAGAGGGTACGTGGGCCTCCTCGTCCATGGCTTTCGATGGGTCTCGCGTCGACTCCTCCACCACCGGATGGAGTGGCGCCCGATGCGACACGATCGCCCGGATTGCCCCCTCTCGCTCCGACATGTGATGACCCGTCACGGGAATCGGCGAGGGGCCTCACCTCCGGCCGGGGCGGTCTCGGAGCCCATGACCCGGGCCCGGGCAGGACCCGGCCGCGGGGAGCGGTCCCTCCCGCCGGCGGAGCTACCGCCATCCGCGGAGCCGTGATACCGCTTCGGTAACCCCCTTCACAGGAGCCTCACACGTCGTGCGAGGATGCGGCTCCGGTATCGAATACCGGCGTAGAGGGGAACACCATTGAAATCAAGGAAACTGAGCCGTAAGCGGCAGCGCGCGACCATAGTCGGGGCGGCGGCCGCGTCGGTCGTCGCCGGTGCGGCTCTGCTGCCCAACTGGTCCGCGGGCGCGGCGAATGTCGCCGCCGACCCCAAGGTGGACGCGTCGACGAAGGCCACCTTCCAGCGGCTGGCGGACGCGGTCTTCACCGACCGTACCGACGCCCTGGTGGACAACGACGAGAGCAAGCGGAAGGCGTCCCGGTTCTCCGGCGACGTGCGGCTGTCCTCCACCCAGACGCACGCCGAGAAGGCCGCGCTGTCGCAGCTGGAGAGCCGCAAGGCCCGCCTGGCGTCGCTCGGCGAGAAGTACAGCGCGGCCAACACGACTGTGTCGCTGGACCGTACGCAGCTGAAGGGCCGTCACGCCAAGGTCACCGTCACCGAGACGACGACGCTGACCTACGACGAGGCCAAGGGCACCGAGCCGAAGACCACCGGCTTCGTGGCGCACCACGAGCTGACGTTCAAGGCCGACCGCAAGGGCGACTGGCAGCTCACGGGCGTCCGTGACACCGACGACGGGGTCGCGGTCAACCAGGTCGCCACCACACCGCTCGTCGCCACGCCGATGACCGGCGACACCGCCCCGCCCTCGGCGACGCGCTCCGCGACCACGCGGCCCGCGCCGTCGAAGCCGAAGAACTTCTCGGCCACCGGTTACGACTACAAGGCCATGGCGGCGTACGCGGCCAAGTACTGGAAGAACTACAACCCGGCCTACCCCGACTTCAACGGGGAGGGCGCCGGCGGCGACTGCACCAACTTCGTCAGCCAGTCCCTGAAGGCCGGCGGCTGGAAGCACGTTCCCGGCTACACGAACGACTTCCACAAGTGGTTCGGCAACGCCGACATCCAGTCGGACTCGTTCGTCGGCGTCAACGAGTTCTCGTGGTTCGCCCTGTCGTCCAAGCGGGTCACCAGCCTCGCCAACGTCTATCAGGCGGACGTCGGTGACGTGCTCCAGATGGACTTCAACAAGGACGGGTCCAAGGACCACACCATGATCGTCACGTACCGCAGCCCGCAGGGTGTGCCGTATGTGTCGTACCACTCGACCAACACCTACAACAGGTCGCTGGCGAGCATCATCGCGTCGTACCCGAACGCGGCGTACTACGCCTACCGCACCTGAGCGGTCGCGTTCCGGGGCGGGAGTCGGCACCATGTGCCGACTCCCGCCTTTTCGTTGCGCGGGGCGCCGTGCCGGGTCCCCGGCACGCGGCGGGCCGGTCAGAGCCAGGTGGTCCCCAGCTGGACGGCCGCCGCGGCGGCCAGGAGCAGGGCGATGTTGAGCCCGATCAGCCGGGCCTCGCCGCGAGAGACGTGGACGGCGATTCCGCCGACCTGTAGGAGGACGAGGCCCGCCGCCGCGGCGACGGCGAGCCAGGGCGCGATCCCGGTGAGCGGTGGCAGGATCAGGCCTGCCGCGCCGAGGACCTCCAGTGTCCCGATGAGTCTGACGAGCGGCATGGGAACGCGATCGACCCACCCCATCATGGGCTGGAGGCGCTCCTGGCTCTGCAGGACCTTCTTGCCTCCGGCGTAGACGTAGAACACCGCCAGCAGCGCTGCGACGATCCAGTAGGCGACGTCCATAGCGACCCCTCGCACAATAGTTACCGGGCGTAAGTTGCCTCATGATGTGTCACGGTCGGGAGGCTTACAAAAGGCACATGGATGTGCGCTACCCACAGGGAGTTGTCATGTCGCAGTACGAGCACACGTGCATGATCCGCGGGGACGGCGGTCAGACGATCCGCGCCGTGCTCGACCGCATCTGCGACAAGTGGACGCTGCTGATCGTGACGACCCTCGAGCGGGGACACCTGCGTTTCACCGACCTGCAGCGGCAGATACCCGGCATCTCGCAGCGGATGCTGACGCTGACCCTGCGGAACCTGGAGCGCGACGGCCTGGTGTCCCGGACGGCCTACGCGGAGGTCCCACCACGCGTCGAGTACGCGCTGACCCCGACCGGACAGAGCCTCATACCCCCGGCGCTCGCGCTCGCCGGCTGGGCGATCGAACACATCGCGGAGATCGAGGCCAGCAGGGCCGCGTACGAGCAACGGACCGGCTGACGGCTCTCTCCGGCCCCGCACGGCGGATACTGGGGGGATGGGATTCGTGGTCTTCATGACGTTGCCGGGGCTGGTCATACTTCTGACCGCGGTGGCCTTCGCCGACCAGCTGGTGCTGCGTGCGGGGCGAGCCGGACTGCTCCCCTGGCGGAACAGCGTCCGGCACGGGCAGATATCGGCGACCGGCTTCGAGCAGCTGCACGCGAGCTTCTCGCCGGGCAAGCAGAGCGAGTTGAAGGAGCGGCAGTCGGCGCTCATCCTGCGGGACGACGAGGAGGACGGAGCACCGCCGAACCGGACCGTGGTGGATCTGGACGGCGGAACGGCGGTCGTCCGCCTGCCTCAGCGCGGCCGGTGACCCGACGCTCAGGTCCGCCCGCCGGGGACCCACTCCCCACCCGGCGAGGAGTTCGCTCGTCGCCCGGCGGTGCGGCGGGCTCGACGGCACTTCGGCGCGGAGCGCGCCGGCCGCAGGTCGTCGATCCACCGCGATACCGCCGCCCGGCGGAACGGCGACACGGGCTCCTCCTGTCAGGGGCCCCTGGAGGGTGACCGCCGGCGGCGCCACGCCTGCGGGCGCGTTCGGGACGTCCCGCGGCACGCTCCCTAGGATGCCCCTCATGCCTGATGTCGCGCCTCGCGCCGAGCCGTTCACTCCGCGGACCGCCCCGGCCGCCCTCGACGACCTCCGCTCACGACTGCGCGGGACGCGCTGGCCCGACGCCCCCGAGGACGCCGGATGGTCACTCGGGACCGACCTCGACTACCTCCGCGAGCTCGTCGCCTACTGGGCCGACGGGTTCGACTGGCCGGCGCGGGAGGCGGCGCTCGCCCGGCTCCCGCGGTACCGCGTCCGGCTCGGCGGTCTCGGGATCCACTTCGTGCACGCCCGGGCCGTCGCACCGGCCGGGCCCGTCCTGCCGCTGGTGCTCAGCCACGGCTGGCCGGACTCGTTCTGGCGCTACACGAAGGTGATCCCGCTGCTGGCGGATCCCGGCGCGCACGGAGGCGATCCCGCCGACGCGTTCGACGTGATCGTGCCCGACCTGCCGGGCTTCGGATACTCCGACCGCCCCACGGGCCGGCCACTCGACTCCATCGCCGTCGCCGGTCTGTGGGCCGAGCTCATGGACGTCCTCGGATACGAGCGGTTCGGCGCGGCCGGCGGTGATCTCGGCAGCCATGTGAGCCGCTATCTCGCGCTCGACCACCCGCACCGCGTCGTGGCCGTCCACCGCATGGACGGTGGTCTGCCCGTCTTCACCGGAGATCCCGCCGACCTCACACCGGAGGAGCGGGACTGGATGGAGCGCGCCGCGGCCTGGGGCGGCACCGAGGGCGCGTACGCCGCCATGCACCGCACGAAGCCCCAGACCGCAGCCGTGGGGCTCACCGACTCACCGGCCGGCCTCGCGGCCTGGATCGTCGAGAAGCTCCGGGCGTGGAGCGACTGCGACGGCGACATCGAACGGTCCTTCACGAAGGACGAGATCCTCACGAACGTGACGCTCTACTGGCTCACGGAGACGATCGGTTCGTCCATGCGCATGTACCGCGCGAACGGCGCGATCGCGCCCGCGCAGCTCGCCCGCCGTGTCGAGGTGCCGTCCGGCTTCTCGATCTTCCGCGGCGACGTGGTCCGCCCGCCGCGGGCGTGGCTCGAGCGCACGACGAACCTCGCGCGCGTCACCGAGCCGCCGCGCGGCGGCCACTTCGCCCCCTTCGAGGAGCCCGAGCTCTACGCGGAGGAACTGCGCGCGTTCTTCCGCCCCTACCGGGCGTCGGTGACGGGCTGAGGAAGGGGCTTCGCCCCGGCGGGGTCGGACGGCGGGACGGCATCACAGCGACCGTGGAGGGCCGGTCGGCGCGTCCAGGCGTTCCGTCGGCCCGCCGAACGGCAGGACGAGCGTGCGCGTCGCCATGAGCCAGACGCCGTCGACCCTGCGGAAGGTGTCCTCGTAGTGACCGATGTTCGCGGGCAGCCGCGGCGGAACCAACGTGCCCTCGGTGTGACCGTCGACCCGGTAAGTGGTGAAGTAGGTCGTCGCCGCGGCCGTGTCCGGCGAGTCCACGGTGACCAGGATGTTCGTGCACATCCGCCGGGACAGCCGGTCCACCGGCCGCGAACCGAAGTAGGCCCGCAGTGCCTCCCGGCCTTCGATCCGTCGCCCGTCGTACGGCCATTCCCAGACGCCGTCCGGTGTGAAGAGGTCGCACACCGTACTCGGATCACCCAGGTCGAGCCGACGAACCAGCTCCAGGACCAGCCGCTCACAGGCACGTTCGGCGAGGAGAAGATCCAGAGGGTCGAGATCGCGCGTTGTCATCTCCACTTCCTACCAACCCGGCCGGGGCGCCCACCACTTGATTCTACGCGGCGACGAGAGAAGCTGATCACTCCACAGCGGGATATGCGATTGCGGGCGCACGCGGCGACCCGGCAGGGTTCACGGCACCGTCGGCTCTGACGGACCCGCTTGCGAAGGAGGCTCTTCCGTGACGGCCGTTCCCGTGCGTCGGCTGGCTCTGCTGGGGGGTGGCTTCTCCATCGACGACGACGGACTGCTGGACGCATGGGTCCTTGGCAGAGCGAGGGCTTCACGCCCCAGGGTGTGCTTCGTGCCCACGGCCAGTGGAGATGCCGCCGGCTACGTCGAGCGGTTTCTCGCGGCGTTCGCGCCACGCGCCTGTGAGCCCAGTGTCCTGCCGCTGTTCCGGAGGGAGCTCGACGACGACGCGCTGCGAGCGTTCCTGCTCTCCCAAGACGTCGTCTACGTAGGCGGCGGCAACACCGCGAACCTGCTCGCGGTCTGGCGTGTGCACGGTGTGGACCGGCTGCTGTGCGAGGCCTACGACCGCGGAACGCTGCTCTGCGGTATCAGCGCCGGTGCCAACTGCTGGGCCGCGGGCTCCCACACCGACTCCTTCGGACCGCTGACGTCTCTGCCCGACGGGCTGGGCCTCCTGTCCGGGTCGGTCTGCCCGCACTACGACACCGAGCCGGGCCGCCGCCCCTCCTACCGGGCAGCCGTGGCAACCGGTGGACTCCCGGCCGGGTGGGCTCTGGAGGACGGTGTCGGCGCCCTGTTCACGGACGGCGTTCTGACCGAAGCGGTGACCCGCACGCCACGGGCCCACCTCTACAGGGTCGAGCCGGACGGGCTCAGCGCCGCCCGGGAGCGAGCGCTGCCGTGTCGCCTCCTCACGGAAGGGAAATAGTCCGGGCCGTCACCTCGCGGATGCCGCCGGGCAGTCGCGGGACGGGCCGGTGAAGAACAGGGCTGAAGGACTGGGCTCCCCTCTCACACCCGGATCAGCCGACCAGGGACCGCGCGACACGGAAGCCGACGTCGTCCACCGTGAAGGTGGGGTGGCTGCGGCGCCTTACGGAAGCTCGGCAGCTCCAGTGTTCGTCGAACCAGCCACCGCCGCGTAGCACCCGGTAGCTGCCGTAGATCTCGGGGTCGTAGATGTCCCAGCACCACTCCCACACGTTGCCCAACATGTCGTACAGGCCCCACGAGTTGGGCCGTTTGCCGCCCACCTCGTGCATCCGCTCGCCGGAGTTGCCCCGATGCCAGGCGATCTCGTCGAGAGGGCCGTAACGCGGTCCGGTCGTGCCGGCCCGGCAGGCGTTCTCCCACTCCGCCTCGCCGGGCAGCCGGTATCCGTCGGCCGACGCGTCGCGTTCGATGTCCTCGTCGTCCGCCCCGAGACGGTAGACGGGCCTCAGTCCCTCGCGTCGGGACAGGGCGTTGCAGAACCGCACCGCGTCCCACCAGGAGACGCCCTCGACGGGCAACCGGTCCCCACGCCCGCCGCTCGGACACAGGCCGGTGACCTCCGCGTACAGCCCCTGGGTGACCGGGTGCTCCCCGATGGCGTACGGCGCGAACTCCACCGTCCAACTGCGCTGTGTCCGCCGGTCCGACAGGGTGACCCGCCCCGCCGGGATCGCGATCATCTCGTGCTCCGTGCCCGTATCCATGAGCGGACGATCCTACCGGCGCGTGTCCGCGACGGCGTCGTACGCCTTCGTGGTGCGCGCCCACCTCACCGCACGGTCGGCGGGCAGAGGGAGAGCGACGACGGGTGGGTGTGGGCCGCCGCCAGCAGGTGGGCCGCGCCGCGGACAGCCGCGGTGTGGGGGGCCGGGGCGGGTCTGACGGGAGCGTGCAGGTGCTGGGTGAGGCGGTAGGTGATGTCGGGGCGAAGGGCCCCTCCGCCTGCCAGGAGCGCTCCTCGGTGCACGGCGTCGAGGGTCTGGGTGGTGTGGTCCTGCTCCAGCATGGTGGTGACCATGGCGACGACGGCGTCGGCGATCCGCGTGGACGGGGTGAGGCCGTCCAGATCACTGGTGCCCAGAGCGGTGCGGCGGGCATCGGTGACCGTGCCGTCGGTGAGGAGGACGACCTCGGTGACGTGGGCCCCGAGGTCCACGACGAGCAGGGGCGTGCTCAGGTCGGCGCCGGCGGCGGCCGCGACGGCCCGTGCGGCCGGGACGGTCAGCACCGTGCGCGGTCGCAGGCTCTCGACCGCGAGGCGGGCCTCGGCGCGGAACGCGATTCCGCCGAGGACGGGTGTGGTGAGGATGAGGAGGGGGCGGCCCGTGCGGGGCAGGCGGTGGGTGAGCAGACGGTCGAGCATCCGGGCCGTTCCGGGGGTGTCGACGATCGTGCCCCGCTGGACGGGGTGTGCGGCGCCGCCGCCGGAGAAGGTCACCGTCGGCACGTCGAGGATCGCTCCCCGGCCGGACATCCAGGCGCGGGTGCGGGAGCTGCCGAGGTCCAGCGCGATGCCGGTGCAGTGCCGGCACCGGGGCCAGGGCCGGTGCCGTCCGGGGAGGGGTGTCGTGGTCACCGTCCGGCCTCCCTGACCCGCCGGCAGCGCCCGCAGTATCGGGCTTGCGGCACGATGGTCAGAAGTTCCCGGTCGACGGGCTCGCGGCACAGGTGGCAGGCGCCGTAGCGGCCCTCGTCCATGCGCTGGAGAGCCGCTTCGACGTCGGCGAGAACCATGCGGGCGGAGGCCGCGAGTTTCACGCGGACCTCGATCCGGGAGGCGGTCTGCCGGGTCGGCAGCGCCTCGGTGGCGTTCGTGGCGGCGGCCGCGAGCTGCTGGAGCTGCTCCTGCCGGAACAGGCGTTGCTCGTGGAGGTTCTCGCGGAGCGCGGCGAGGTCCTCGATCGACAGGGTCGTACGGCGGTCGCCGATGATCTGATGGGTCACCACTTCACCCCTCGGGCAGGGCGGGAAACGGACACGGCCGGACGGGACGCGCAGGACGGACGGCCGCTCGTCAGGCGGTGTCGCGCCGGCACGGGACGCAGAAACGTGTGTACGGCAGGATCTCCAGGCGCTCGACCGGGATGGACGTCGCACAGGCCTGGCAGAATCCGTAACTGCCGTCCTGGATACGGCCGGAGGCGGCGTCGATCTCGCCGAGGACACGCTCGATGACGTCTTTCTGCGCCGACATGACCTGCTCCTCCGCGTCCTCGCCGGCCTCGTCGATGGCCCGCAGTTGCGTCAGCCGGGAATTGCGTTCGTGTTCGAGACGCTGACGTGCCTCGTGCGCCGTCAGGAGCTCAGTTCGGTGGGGTCCGGTCCGGGGCGTGTCGAGCGACATGGTGGGTCCTTCCTGCAACACGGAGAGTGACGTACGGCACGACGTGACGGGGCCGGGGTCCCGTGCGGAGCACGGCTCCGCGACACGGTGGCGGTGCGATGCCTTCACCCTCGCCGATGCGCGGCGCGAAACCCATCGGGCGCAGTACCCATCTGCGGCCCGCCTCCGAAGCACCCGTGCACGCCGAGGACCAGCAGGTACGAAGTCCGGACAGCCCTCGCGGCGGGGCCGGGCCCGGGTGCGGAAATGGGCATGGGACCCCATCGACGGACGGAGCCGGACCCAGGCAGGCTGGGCAGCAGGCCGGTCGAGACAAACGGCCGCAGCTCATGCTCCGGGTGCGCGGTGACCGACAGTAGAGAAGAAGCCGCGCACACGAGGAAGGTGTCATCCCGTTGTCCCTGTTCTGGCGGATCTTCGCGCTGAACGCGCTGGTGCTCGGAAGCGCCACCGCGCTGCTGCTGTGGGCTCCGGTGACCGTCTCCGTGCCGGTGGTGCTGACCGAGGCCGTGATCCTCGTGGGCGGTCTGGCCGTCATGCTGGTGGCCAACGCCGCCCTGCTGCGGATCGGGCTGGCTCCGGTCGCCCGGCTCAAGAAGCTGATGACCACCGTCGACCTGCTGCGCCCGGGCCGGCGGCTGCCGGAGCGTGGACGCGGGGAGATCTCCGAGCTGATCCGCACCTTCAACGCCATGCTGGAGCGCCTCGAGCATGAACGGGCCGCCAGCAGCGCCCGTGTCCTGATCGCGCAGGAGGCGGAACGGCGTCGTATCGCCCAGGAGCTCCACGACGAGGTCGGGCAGACGATGACCGCGATCCTGCTGTCCCTGAAGCGGTCGTCGGACGAGGCCGCCGAGCCCTTGCGCGGCGAGCTCCAGCAAGCGCAGGAGATCACCAGGGCGAGCCTGGACGAGGTGCGCCGTCTGGTGCGCCGACTGCGGCCCGGGGTGCTGGAGGATCTAGGTCTGGTCAGCGCCCTGACCTCACTGACCACCGAGTTCTCCACCCACACCGGACTGCGTGTGCTGCGCGCCTTCGACACCGGTCTGCCGCCCCTGGACCAGCAGACCGAACTGGTGCTGTACCGCGTCGCCCAGGAAGCCCTGACCAACGCCGCCCGGCACGCCGAGGCCGGGCGGGTCGAGGTGAGCCTGCGCCACACCGGTGGCACGGTCGTCCTCGCCGTCACGGACGACGGCCACGGGTGCGGCGTCGCGCGGGAGGGCGCCGGGATCCGCGGGATGCGTGAGCGTGCCCTGCTCATCGGGGCCACTCTCGACATCACCTCCGCGTCCTCCGGTACGCAGATCCGGCTGACCGTGCCCGACCCGAGGAAGCAGTCATGACCCCGTCCGACGCCTCCGTGATCCGTATCCTTCTCGCCGACGACCACGCGCTGGTACGACGCGGGGTGCGGCTCATCCTCGACAGCGAGCCGGATCTCGAGGTCGTCGCCGAGGCGGGGGACGGCGCGGAGGCCATCGCCATGGCCCGCGAACACGCGGTCGACCTGGTCGTACTGGACATCGCCATGCCCCGGATGACGGGTCTGCAGGCCGCCCGCGAGCTCATCGCGCTGAAGCCGGGCGTACGCGTCCTGATGCTGACGATGCACGACAACGAGCAGTACTTCTTCCGGGCGTTGAAGGTGGGCGCCAGCGGATACGTGCTGAAGTCCGTGGCCGACCGCGATCTGGTCGCCGCCTGCCGGGCCGCCATGCGGGACGAGCCCTTCCTGTACCCGGGCGCGGTCACCGCGCTCGTCCGCAACTACCTCGACCGCGTCCACGACGGCGAGGAGCTCCCCGAGCAGGTCCTCACCCCCCGCGAGGAGGAAGTGCTCAAGCTCGTGGCCGAGGGCCACTCCTCCAAGGAGATCGCCGAGATGCTCTTCATCAGCATCAAGACCGTCCACCGGCACCGGGCGAACATGCTCCACAAGCTCGGTCTGCGCGACCGCCTGGAGCTCACGCGGTACGCGATCCGTGCCGGCCTCATCGAGCCCTGACCTCCGCCCCGCCGACCGCCTCAGGGCTCCGGCCCCACTCCCCCGTCGGAGCCCTGAGGCCTCCCCCGGCCTGAGCCCCGGCCCCACCGGCGCGCGGGACCGCTTCCGACCGGCCATCACCGGCCGAGACATCTCCATGCCCCTGTCCCGATCACCGCCGCCACTGTCCTGGCCGCGTTCGCCTGCCGGAGGCCCGCCTTGACCCGCGCCCTGCGCATCCGAGGACTGCTCGCTCTCGCCGCTGTCGCCCTGTCGCTCTACGTCGCCTTCACCGTGCCCGTCCACCTTGGACTGGATCTGCGCGGTGGAACCCAGATCGTGCTGGAAACCCGCCCCACGTCACCCGCCGACGGCTCCGACTCCGACTCCGACTATCAGGCCACGGACCGCACCGTGGAGGTGCTGCGGGGCCGCATCGACGCGCTCGGAGTCGCCGAACCCACCATCGTCCGCTCCGGCAGCGACCGGATCGTCGTCGAACTGCCCGGAGTGCAGGACCCCAGGAAAGCCACTGATGTTCTGGGCCGCACGGCTCAGCTCACCTTCCACCCGGTCCTCGGCAGCGCCGCCGACGCGGAGGACAAGCCCGCGTCCCTGCCCAAGCGGCCTCGCCAGCTGGTCCTGCCCGACGAGTCCGGCCGGTTCCTGCGCCTGCAGTCCGCCACGCTGGCCGGCAAGGACGTCGACGAAGCCGCCGCCCGTTTCGACCAGCAGGGCGGTGCCGGGTGGCATGTCACCGTCGACTTCAAGGGGGCCGGCCGCGACGGATGGGCCCGCCTGACCGGCGAGGCCGCCTGCCGTCCGGCGGGAGATCCGTCCCGCCGTGTCGCCATCGTCCTGGACTCCAAGGTCATCTCATCGCCCGAGGTCGATCCCTCGGTGTCCTGCGGTTCCGGGATCGGCGGCGGCTCCACCCGGATCACCGGCTCCTTCGGCGACGGCGAGGCACGCGAACTGGCCCTACTCATCAACGGCGGCGCCCTGCCCGTGCCCGTGGAGACCGTCGAGCAGCGCATCATCGGTCCCACCCTCGGCGCGGAGGCCATCGCGGCCGGCGCCTGGGCCGCCGTCCTCGGCACCGCCCTGACCGCGCTGTTCATCGGCATCGTCTACCGGCTCATGGGTGTCCTGGCCACCATCGGTCTGGCCTGCTACGCCCTGATCTCGTACGCCGCCCTGGCCGCCGTCGGCGCCACCCTCACGCTGCCCGGACTCGCCGGGTTCGTGCTGGCCATCGGCATGGCGGTGGACGCCGACGTGCTCGTCCTCGAGCGCGCCCGCGAAGACTACGCCGCACGAAAACGTCCCACCCCGCGCTCGTCCCTGACCGCCGGATTCCGCGGTGCCTTCAGCGCGATCGCCGACTCGAACGTCACCACCCTCATCGCCGCCGGCCTGCTCTATTTCCTCGCCACCGGACCCGTACGCGGCTTCGGCGTCACGCTGGGCATCGGCGTCCTCGCGTCCATGTTCAGCGCCCTGGTGATCACGCGTGTCCTCGCGGAGTACGCCGCCGCGCGCTCCCTGATACGCCGCCGTCCCCGCGCCACCGGCATCGCCCACACCGGCCGTGTCCGCGACCACCTCACCCGGAGGAATCCCGACCTGATGCGCGCCCCGCGCCGCTGGCTGGCCGCCTCCGCCGCGGCTCTCGTCCTGGCCGCCTCCGGAATCGCAGTGCGCGGCCTCGACCTCGGCATCGAATTCACCGGCGGCCGGCTGATCGAATACTCCACCGCGACCCCCGTCGACCCCGACCGGTTGCGCGGCGCGCTCGCCGACGCGGGGTTCCCGCGGGCCGTCGTCCAGACCTCCGGCGACCGTCAACTCACCGTCAGGACAGACCAGCTGACCAACGCTCAGGCAGCCACGATCACCCAAGTCGTCGGCGACCTGACCACACGGGCCGACAAACTCCGCGACGAGACCATCGGCCCGAGCCTCGGCAAGGAGCTGCGCCAGGGCGCTCTGGTCGCCCTCGTGATCGCGCTTGCCGCCCAACTCCTCTACCTGGCCGCCCGTTTCCGCTGGCTGCTGGGAACCGCGGCGGTCGCCGCGCTGGCCCACGACGTCGTGATCCTCGTCGGTGTCTTCGCCTGGCTCGGCAAGCCCGTCGACGGCGTCTTCCTCGCCGCGCTCCTGACGGTCATCGGCTACTCCGTCAACGACTCGGTCGTCGTCTTCGACCGTGTCAGGGAACTGCGGCGCCAGGACAGCAGGGTGCCGTTCGCCCGCACGGCCAACAAGGCGCTCCTCCAGACCCTTCCGCGTACCGTCAACACCGGTATGGGCGCCGCCTTCATCCTCACGGCACTGGCGGTCCTCGGCGGCGACACCCTGGCGGACTTCGCCCTCGCTCTCCTCATCGGCCTGGCAGTGGGCACCTACTCCTCCATGTTCACCGCCACCCCCCTGGCCATCGAACTGGACGACCGCGCCCGCTCGTCGGCCGGACGCGTACCCGCCCTCGGCTCCGGAGGGCGCCGGTTCCGATGAAGGCGTGCGCGGACGACACCGAGCAACGGCTGCCGCATCCGCCGCGAGCGCATCAACACACCTGATTCGGGGAGGAGTTGCCTGTCGGAGCCCCGGGCGATCCCTGGGCTCGCACGTGACGCAGGTGTCCAGCGTGAGGAGTTCCATGACCACGGCACGACGGATTCCGGACATCCTCTCGGCCGAGTTCGCGGCGGATCCCTACTCCGCCTACCGAGTGATGCGGGAGGAACACCCCGCCATGGAGGCTCGGGGCGCGGACGAGCCGACCCACCCGACGGCCACCGCGTCCGACAACCCGGCCGGGGCCGCGCCCGAGACGCCCGTCGGCCACACCGAGGAACAGCCCTCGGAGCAGGCGGATCCCGCACCCCCGGCAGCTCCGGCAGCTCCCGCAGCTCCCGCAGCTCCCGCAGCTCCCGCAGCTCCCGCAGCTCCCGCAGCTCCCGCAGCTCCCGCAGCTCCCGCGACGAGCGTCCCCGTGATGGGCCTCCTCAAGGAACCCGCCGCCGCTCAATCCGTCACAGTGCCCCAGGCGGCACCGGCCGAAGCGGGGCAGCACCTCGCCGCTCTCGCCGGTCAGGCGACCACCGGCATTCCTCACCTCTCGCCCGCGGACCGGGTCGTACCGGCCCCCGCGCCACAGCCTCGGCGGCGCGGGATCGGCTGGGGTGTCATCACGGCAACTCTCGTGGCGAGCGCGGTCATCGCCGGTGGTGCCACGGCCGCCGCGGTGTGGCTGACCTCCGACCGGTCCGCCGCTCAGCCGCACACGGTTCGGGCCACCTCCGACGCCGTGCCCGAGGGAGCCGGCACTCCCGCTCCGCCTTCGGCGTCGGACCCGGCCCCGCCCAGCGGCCCGTCCACCGACCCTTCCGGCTCGGATGTGCCGGAGTCCGCCTCGCCGACATCGCCGGAGGACATCGCCACCGAGGTGCAGAGTCTGCTGGAGGAGAACGACCCGCTGCGCGCGCGGGTGGGGAGTGCCATCGCCACGGCCAAGAACTGCACGGAGGAGTCGAGTTCGGTCAGGGACGCGCGGGACGGTCTGGAGGACGTGGCGGAGACGCGCGACGACTTCGTCCGCCGGATCGGCCTGCTGACCCCGCAGGCGGACGGCGACCTGGCCGAGGCTCTGGACGATCTGTCCCGGGCGTGGACGGCATCCGCGGAGGCGGACCGGGCGTACGCCTCCTGGGCCACGGACATCGTCGACTCGGTCGACGCCTACGGGGTCGCGGGATGCGGGCATGGCCAAGTGCCCGGCGAGGACTACGAGGCCGCACCCCACAACAGGGATGCGAGCAGGGCGAAGAAGGCCTTCACCAAGGTGTGGAATCCCATCGCCCTGCGGTACGGCCTGGCAGAGGCGGATCCCGACCGCATCTAGCGCATCTGCCGAACCGGGCGTCGGTCGCCGGCCGGCGACCGGCGCTCAGCGCCCGGTCTCGGCTTCGAGCTGCGCCTCGATCTCCGCGTCGGCCACGGTGATCGCGACGCCGAGCGCCTCGGTGATGTGGCCGGCCGCCGTCATGACGCGGGCGGTACCCACGATGGGGGCGATGGCCACCAGGACGTCCTGCACCTCAGCGATGGTCAGACCGGCCTCGATGGCGGGGGCGATGTGCGCGAGGTAGGAGATGGGGGGCGCGTCCGAGGCCGCGAGTGCCGCGATGCGGGTGAGGATCAGCGTGTCCGGGGGCAGTCCGCACCGCTCGAGGGAGTCGACGGTCATGGCGGCGAGGGTGTCCAGGACAGGGGTTTCGGATGCGGTGGTCATGGCGGCCGGCCTCCTGATGCGCTGACGGGGGCGCTGGAGGCGGAAGGAGCTGCTGTCCGCGGGCGCCACTCTGTGCGTCAACCGTAGAAGCATTTCGGGCAGGGCGCGCGCGGAGCCCGGTCGGTCCGGGAGCGCCCGTCCTGACCGGGGCGGCCCGGCCGTCGGGCCGCCACCTGCGGTCAGGGCGAACGCTGTTCGGCGTCCGGCGTCCGGCACCTCTCGACTCCCGATCGGACGGGTCACCCGACCATGGCCGGCGGTCGGGCGGGACGAGTTCCGGCCGAGATCACCGCGATCCCGAGGCGAGAACTCGTCCCCCGCGTCCGCGAGGACCTCGGTCAGGACCCGACGTACGCCGAGAGGTGTTCGCCGGTGAGGGTGGAGCGGGCGGCGACGAGGTCGGCCGGCGTGCCCTCGAAGACGAGCCTGCCGCCGTCGTGACCGGCGCCCGGCCCGAGGTCGATGATCCAGTCGGCGTGTGCCATGACCGCCTGGTGGTGCTCGACGACGATCACCGACTTGCCCGAGTCGACGATCCGGTCGAGCAGACCGAGCAACTGCTCGACGTCGGCGAGGTGCAGGCCGGTGGTCGGCTCGTCGAGGACGTAGACGCCTCCCTTGTCCGCCATGTGCGTGGCCAGCTTGAGCCGCTGCCGCTCGCCGCCGGACAACGTGGTGAGCGGCTGCCCGAGGGTGAGATAGCCGAGCCCGACATCGGCGAGCCGCGTGAGGATCCGCTGCGCGGCCGGGGTGTGCGCGTCCTCGGTGCCGAAGAACTCCTCGGCCTCCTCGACCGACATCGCGAGCACCTCACTGATGTCCCGGCCGCCGAGGCGGTACTCCAGGACCGACGCGTCGAACCGCTTGCCCTCGCAGTCCTCACAGGTGGTGGCGACGCCGGCCATCATCGCCAGGTCCGTGTAGATGACGCCGGCACCGTTGCAGGTGGGGCAGGCGCCCTCGGAGTTGGCGCTGAAGAGTGCCGGCTTCACGTCGTTGGCCTTCGCGAACGCCTTGCGGATCGGGTCGAGCAGACCCGTGTACGTCGCCGGGTTGCTCCGCCGCGAGCCGCGGATCGGAGTCTGGTCGATCGACACCACACCCTCGCCGGCCGGGATGGACCCGTGCACGAGCGAGCTCTTGCCGGAGCCGGCGACGCCGGTGACGACGACCAGCACCCCCAGCGGGACGTCGACGTCGACGTCCCGCAGGTTGTTCGCCGACGCGCCGCGGATCTCCAGCGTGCCGGTGGGCTCGCGCAAGGTCTCCTTGACGGAGGCCCGGTCGTCGAAATGGCGGCCGGTGACGGTGTCGCCGGCCCGCAACTCCTCGACGGTTCCCTCGAAGCAGACGGAGCCACCCCCCGTACCGGCGCCGGGGCCGAGGTCGACGACATGGTCGGCGATGGCGATCGTCTCCGGCTTGTGCTCCACGACGAGCACCGTGTTGCCCTTGTCGCGCAGCCGCAGCAACAGGTCGTTCATGCGCTGGATGTCGTGGGGGTGCAGGCCCGCCGTGGGCTCGTCGAAGACATAGGTGACGTCGGTGAGCGAGGAGCCGAGGTGGCGGATCATCTTGACGCGCTGTGCCTCGCCGCCGGACAGCGTGCCCGACGTGCGGTCGAGGGCGAGGTAGCCCAGGCCGATCTCCACGAACGAGTCGAGGGTCTGCTGGAGCGCGGAGAGCAGCGGCGCCACCGACGGCTCGTCGAGACCGCGGATCCATTCGGCCAGGTCACTGATCTGCATGGCGCAGGCGTCGGCGATGCTGATCCGCTTGATCTTCGAGGACCTCGCGCCCTCGCTGAGCCGGGTGCCGTCGCACTCCGGACAGGTGGTGAAGGTGACCGCACGGTCCACGAACGCCCGGATGTGCGCCTGCATCGCCTCCTTGTCCTTGGAGAGCATCGACTTCTGGATCCGCGGGATCAGACCCTCGTACGTCATGTTGATGCCCGCGATCTTCATCCGGGTCGGCTCGTGGTGGAGGAAGTCGTGCAGCTCCTTCTTCGTGTACTTGCGGATCGGCTTGTCCGGGTCGACGAAGCCCGACTCCTTGTAGAGCCGCATGTTCCAGCCGTCCGAGCCGTAGCCGGGGATGGTGATGGCGCCGTCGTTGAGGGACTTGGAGTCGTCGTAGAGCTGGGTGAGGTCGATGTCGGAGACCGTGCCCCGGCCCTCGCAGCGCCCGCACATCCCGCCGGTGCGGTTGAAGGTCGCCTTCACGGTCTTCTTGGCACCGCGCTCCACGGTGATGGCACCGCTCGCCTTGACCGAGGGGACGTTGAAGGCGTAGGCGCTGGGCGGGCCGATGTGCGGCTTCCCCAGCCTGCTGAAGAGGATGCGCAGCATGGCGTTGGCGTCCGTGGCGGTGCCGACCGTGGAGCGGGGGTCGGAACCCATCCGCTGCTGGTCGACGATGATCGCGGTGGTCAGCCCTTCCAGGACGTCGACCTCGGGCCGCGCGAGCGTGGGCATGAATCCCTGCACGAAACTGCTGTAGGTCTCGTTGATCAGCCGCTGTGACTCGGCGGCGATCGTGTTGAACACCAGCGAGCTCTTGCCCGAGCCGGACACTCCGGTGAACACCGTCAGCCGGCGCTTCGGGATCTCGATGCTGACGTCCTTGAGATTGTTCTCCCGCGCGCCGAGCACGCGGATCAGATCGTGGCTGTCGGCACCGTGCGGCGCAGGCGACTGCGTGTCCGTCCTCGTGGCCTTGCTCATCGTGTCTCCATCTGTCGGGCGGGGCCGCCCTCGCGGTCCCCGCCGGCATCGCCTGGCTCGATCCAACCAGCTGCGCGCGGTACGCCGGGTGCTTCTCGGCCGGTTCCGGCCGCTCGGTCGCGGCCACCGTCCACGACGTACCGCACCGGCGGTGCGTGCCGACGTGATGTGCCGAGGTCCCTGCGGACACGCTAGGTGAGGCCCGGTGGCCGGCGCTTCTCGATTCCTGACCGTTTCCGGTCCGGCCGCCGTCGCCGGGCGTGATCACTGCCGACCGGCCGGACGCGCACTCAGCCGTCGGCGAGCGGGATACGGAGGCAGACGGTGCCGCGCAGGTCCAGCCAGGCGGCGTCCGGACCGCGGACCAGGCGGAGAACGACCTGGGCGCAGTCCGGGCAGCGGGCGACCAGTCCCGGGGCCTTGCCGTAGACCCGCAGTCGGGCCAGCGGGCCCGAACTGCCGCACCCGGTGCAGGAACTGACGGCCGTCGTCACATCGACGGCGAACACCTCCGAGAGGGGGCCGGCCAGGGCATTGCCGTCCTGGTAGGTGTCGTCGTCGTAGGACTCGTCGACGGGGAGCGTACTCATGTCAGCCTCCGCTGGGACCGAAGCGTTCGGTGCGGATGAGATCGGGAGCGTGGCCGAGGCCGACCAACTGGTCGGCCGCGCTCTCGACGAAGCCGGTCGGGCCGCAGACGTAGACGGTCGGCTCGAAGTCGACGGGCCGGCCGGCCGCCACCAGGTCCTCGGGCCGCAGCCGGCCCGGCGGACGCCGCGATCCGTCCGGGGCACCCCGTGTGTACACGTAGGCGACGTCCAACCCCGGCTCCGTGTGCCGGAGTTCGTCCTGGTACAGCCGGTCCTCGGGGGTACGCACCGAGTAGACCAGCCGGAACGGCGACCGGACTCCGTCGGCTCGCCGCGTGCGGATCATGGCCATGAGCGGTACGAGGCCGGAGCCGCCGGCGACCAGCAGCACGGGTTCGGTCTGTTCGGGGCGCCAGACGAACCAGCCGCCGACCGGTCCGCGCAGCTCCACCGCGTCGCCGATGCCCAGGTCGTCCACCAGATACGGCGACACCTCCCCGTCCGTGACGCGCTGGATCGTGAGCTCGACATGGTCCTGGTGGGGGGCGGAAGCGATCGAGTAGCTGCGCTGGGTGCTGTAGCCGTCGTCGGCCGTCAGCCGCACGTCCACGTGCTGGCCGGCCAGGTGCCCCGGCCACCCCGGAACCTCGAGCACCAGGGTGCGGGCCGCCGGTGTCTCCGCTCGCCGGTCCGCCAGCGTGGCCGTACGCCATCGCAGCCGGTCTCCTAGTCGCCTTGGTACCGCTGCTCGCGCCATGGGTCTCCGTAGTCGTGATAGCCCGCGCTCTCCCAGAAGCCTGGTTCGTCCTCGAGGAGCAGCTGGATCCCGCGCACCCACTTCGCCGACTTCCAGAGGTACAGGTGCGGCACCAGCAACCGGGCCGGTCCGCCGTGCTCGGGGGTGACGTCCTCGCCGTCGTAGCCGTAGGCGATCCAGGCCTTGCCGTCGAGCAGGTCGTCGAGGGGGAGGTTGGTGGTGTAGCCCCCGTAGGAGTGGACCAGTGCGTAGTCGGCGGCCGTTTCGACGTCCTGCAGCAGGAGGTCCAGCGAGACGCCCTGCCACTGGGTGCCGAACTTGGACCACTTGGTGACACAGTGCAGGTCGACGGTCGGACGCTCGGAAGGCAGCGCCATCAGATCGGTCCAGGACCAGGTGTGCGCGGTCCCGGCCTCGGTCGTCACCGTGAACTGCCAGGTGTCACGGCTGACCCGAGGCGTGGGCCCGGCCGACAGCACCGGGAAGTCGTACGTCTCGTACTGTCCTGGCGGCAGCCGGACGTCCGAGGACCGCGGCCGCCCCCGGAAGCCCGGAGAGAATGTCACCACAGTGCCGTCCTTCCTGGTCCAGGGTGCCCAGACGATTCTCCCTCGCATGGGCGGGGGCCGCACGGTCGGCCGGTCTCAGCCCGCGGCCGCCCGTCGTCCCGGCACCGCCGAGGGGCGGCGGCAGGTGGACCGGTCAGGTCTGGGGCGAGAATCGGAGGGTGACCATGCCATCCGATACGTCGCCCATGTCAGGCCAGAGTCAGTGCGGCAAGGACGTTCGAAGCCCGTTGCGCTCGTTTCTGCGGACGGAGACCGGCAGTGCCGCCGTGCTGCTCGCCGCCGCCGTGGTCGCGCTGGCCTGGGCCAACATCGGCCCGGACTCGTACGCAACGGTGTGGAGCACCGAGCTGTCCATCCGCGTCGGGTCGGGTGGAGTGTCACTGGACCTGCGCGAGTGGGTGAACAGCGGCCTGATGACGCTGTTCTTCTTCGTCGTCGGCCTGGAGGCGCGCCGCGAGTTCGACCTGGGAGAGCTGCGCGAGCGCCGCCGGGTCACCCTGCCGCTGCTGGCCGGCCTCAGCGGCATGATCGTCCCCGTCGTCGTCTATCTGGCCATCACCGCGGGCCACGGTTCCGCTGCGCACGGCTGGGGTGCCGCGATGTCGACGGACACCGCCTTCGCCCTGGGCATGCTCGCCGTCTTCGGGTCGCGACTGCCCACCAACCTGCGGGTCTTCATCCTCACCGTCGCCGTCGTGGACGACTTCCTGGCCCTGGCCGTCATCGTCGTCGCCTACAGCGAAGCCATCTCGCTGCCCGCGCTGCTGACGGCGCTCGGCCTGTTCGTGGTCGTCCTGTTGCTGCGGCGCACCGTCGGCGCGCGGATTCCGGCCCTGTACGGCGTGCTGGGCGTGGCGATCTGGGTCGCGCTCCTGAAGTCGGGCATCGACCCGGTGGTGACGGGTCTCGCGATGGGCATGATGACCTACGCGTACGCGGCCGAGCGCAGCGATCTGGAACACGCCAGCCGGCTGTTCCGGCGCTTTCGCGAGCAGCCGACCCCGGAACTCGAGCGCACCGTGCGACGCGGCCTCGCCTCGACGCTCTCCCCCAACGAGCGGCTCCAGCAGATGTTCCATCCCTGGACCAGCTATGTGATCGTGCCGCTCTTCGCCCTCGCCAACACCGGCATCACCCTGAGCACCGGTCAGCTCGCCGACGCCTTCACCTCGCCGGTCACCCTCGGCATCCTCTTCGGCTACATGCTCGGCAAGCCCGTCGGCATCATCGGCGGCACCTGGCTCACGACGCGCGCGGCACGGGGACGTCTGCACCCACCCGTGGGCTGGGGCGCCATCACCGCGGGGGGCACCCTGGCCGGGGTGGGCTTCACCGTGGCCCTGCTGATCGCGTCGCTGGCCTTCGACGGCAGCCGTCTGGAGCAGGCGAAGATCGGCATTCTGGCCGCGGTGGCGGGCTCGTTCCTCCTCACCTGGGTCGTCACCCTGGTGATCGGCGCGCTCGGCGCGCGTTCCCGTGCGCGGGCTCTCCTCGGCAGCGGCCGGGCCATCATCGACCTCAGCGAGCCCGTCGACGTGGAGCACGACCATGTGCGCGGGCCGCTCGACGCACCCGTGACGCTCGTCGAGTACGGCGACTTCGAGTGTCCCTACTGCGGTCTGGCGGAGTCCGCGGTGCGCGAGCTGCTCGCCGACTTCGGTGACGTCCGCTATGTGTGGCGCCATCTTCCGCTCACCGATGTGCACCCCAACGCACAGCTCGCCGCGGAGGCCTCCGAGGCCGCGGCCCGTCAGGACCGCTACTGGGAGATGCACGACCTCCTCATGGCACACCAGGGCGACCTGGGTCCGAAGGACCTGCTCCGGTACGCCGCTCGCGTCGGCCTCGACAGCGAACGCTTCCGCGACGACCTCCGGGCCGGCGCGGGCACCGCCCGGGTGGCCAAGGATGTCGAGTCGGCCGACCTCAGCGGTGTCTCGGGCACGCCGACGTTCTTCGTCAACGGCCGCCGCCACTACGGCGCGTACGACATCGCCTCGCTGACGGCGGCCGTGCGCTCCGCGCGCCAGCGGGCAGCGCTCACGGGAGCGGGACAGGACACCTGAGGTCGTTGTTCGTGTCCCGGGCGTGCGCGGTGGCGGTTCAGGTCGCGCGGGCCCGGAGGCGGCGCAGCATACGGGCGTCCTCGAAGCCCACCGCGCGTGCGGCGGCGTCGACGGTCGTGCCGTGGCTGATGAGGTGCTCGGCGCGCTCCAGACGCAGGGCCTGCTGATAGCGCAGGGGTGTTAGGCCGCCGGTGGCGCGGGTGAAGAGGCGCGTGAGGGTGCGTTCGCTCACGCCGACGGCCGTGGCCAGGTCGGGCAGGGGTACTGACCGGTCGAAGCGGGCATCGAGCAGGTCCTGCGCGCGGTGCACGGTGTCGTCCAGGTGGGACCGGTACCGGAGCATCGCACTGGCCTGGGGTTCGTCGCCGTTGCGCCGTGCGTAGACGACCATGTCCCGGGCCACCTGCGCGGCGACGGCCGGGCCGTGCCGGGTGGCGATCAGGTGCAGGGCGAGGTCGATCCCGCTGGCGATGCCCGCCGAGGTGACCACCCGGTCGTCGGTGGTGTAGAGGACGTCGCGGACCACGGCCGCCCGAGGGTAGCGGCGGGCGAGATCGTCCTGGACGTCGTGGTGCGTGGTGCAGCGGCGGCCGTCGAGGAGCCCTGCCCGGCCGAGCGCGTCGGCTCCCGCACAGACACTGGCGACGGTGCCGCCCCTGGCGTGGTGGTCCCTGAGGACCCGCAGCCCTGCCTCACCGATGGCGGGGCCGGCATCCAGAGTGGGCGCCCGCCAGCCGGGTACCACGATCAGGTCCTCCGGGCCGAGCTCGGGCCAGTCGAGCCGCGCCACCAGCGGCAGGCCCTGTGCGGTGGGGATCTGCGCCCGCTCGGCGACGTAGTGGAGTGTGTAGGGGTGCCCGAAGTCGGTGGCCGTGGAGAAGACCTGTGCGGGGCCGGCCAGGTCCAGCAGATGGACTCCGGGCACCAGGAAGAAGACGATGTGGCTCACGATCCGGTCATCATGCCCGAGACGCGGCCGAGGTCTCCAGCTCGTCGACGGTGGCGATGGTGGCGAAGCGCCCCGCCAGGGCGTATTCCGTGCGCCTGATGACCTCCTCGGCGCCCAGGGTGCGGGGGTCCGCCAGCAGTTCCGCCACGCTCCGGTCGGCGGGGGCGTCACGGTGCGGGATGGGATTGGTCGCGGTGGCGTCGGAGACGAAGGTGACCGCGTAACCGAGGTCGCTCGCCAGACGGGTGGTGGTCTCCACGCACTGCTCGGTGCGGATTCCGCAGACGGTGAGCTCGCGGATGCCGCGCTCGGTGAGGAGCTGCTGGAGGTTGGTGGTGGTGAAGGCGTTGTGCGAGGTCTTGTGGATCAGCGGTTCCGCGTCCTCGCGCCGGAGCTCGTCCATCAGGCGGACGTGCCCGAGGGCGGGGTCGAACACGTCGCCGCTGCCGGGCTCCGAGTGCAGCACCCACACGACCGTGTCACCGGCCCGGCGGGCGAGCCGGACCAGTCGGTCCACCTGGTCGGCGATCTTCGGGTTGGAGATGGTCTCCCACAGGGGGCGGGCGCGGAAGGATTCCTGGACATCGATGACGATCAGTGCTCGGGTCATGCCCCCACTCTGACCGTCGCCCGCACGGTGGGGACAGACCTCATCGGGTCCGGGAGCGGACCGATCCGGTCACGCCGGGGATTCCCGTTCCGGTCGCGCCAGGAACCGGTCCGACGGTAGGCCGGGAACTCGTCCCCTCCGGCCGGCCCGGGAGTTGGTCACGTGGGTGCGTGGTGCTTCCGGCCGCCCGGGCCCTTGTCCCCGACTGACATCCGACGGACCTGATCGGGTGGGGGCCGGCACTGATCCCCCTGGACATACGGGCACGGACATGAAGACATGAGCCCATCAAGGCAGACACATGTACATGGGCGTATGACATGAAGGCGTGGGACATGGGCGCGCGTTGGGCAGCCCGGGAACACATCCAGCCATAGTCCGCCATGGTGGTCGCAACCATGAAGCACACCCCTTCAACTCCCCCGAGTTAATTGATTGTTGGGCTCCAGCCACTATGCAAGGGGGGTCGCGATGCCGATCATTCCTGTCATGAACCTGCAGCCCGACGGGCGGGTCGCAGCATCATGGAGGTGTGGGATGCACCGAAGACTCGCCACAGGCCTTGTTTCCTCGGCCATGGCCATCGCGACCATCACGGCGACCGCTACAGCCGCTAGCGCCGCCCCTGCCGACAAGCCTCAAGTCCTGTCCAGCTGGACCCAGACCAGCGCCTCGAGCTACAACACCTGGGTGGCCGCACGCTCCAACCAGTCAGCCTGGTCGGCCTACGCGTTCGACTGGTCCACCGACTACTGCTCCACGTCGCCGGACAACCCCTTCGGCTTCCCCTTCGCCACATCATGTGCCCGGCACGACTTCGGCTATCGCAACTACAAGGCCGCCGGCGCGTTCGACGCCAACAAGTCACGCCTCGACAGCGCCTTCTACGAGGACCTGAAGCGGGTCTGCGCCGCGTACAGTGGCGCGACCAAGACCTCCTGCAACAGCACGGCTTGGACCTACTACCAGGCGGTCAAGGCGCTCGGCTGACCCTTCGTCCCCACACAGGGAGCGCCGAGCCGCGCGCAGGTCGGCCCTGACATGTGTCCTGCCGACACCCTGTGTGAATCGAGCCAACCGCGCTCGACCGACGTTTTGGTGATGGGTCGTCAAGAACGTCGTCGATCCGGCGCGGACAGGCACATCCTGCCGGTTCACAGGTGAACATGAACCCCTGCCACCCGTCCCGCGCTCACCGTCCATGCCCTCGTCTACATTGTCCGTCGGACCAGAGAGGGAGCACATCATGGGTGTGGGAGCGCGGGCCGGGTGGCGCGGACTGGCGGGCGTTGCCTTGCTGACCGTTGTGGCGACAGGCTGCTCGGAGACCGCCGAGGAGAGTCCGAAGACGCCAGTGAGCGCGACGCCGACGGACGAGGCTTCCGGTGCCGCCGGCTCGGTGGCCAGGAGCGGCGGCACCCTCGGTCCCGCGAGCTCGGCCTGCGAACTGCCGGTCAGTTTCGACACGGCCGAGGACTGGAAGCCGAAGGCCGTCGCCGCGGCGTCGCAGGACACGTCCACGACCGGCTCGGACAGCAGCGGCTCCCCGGAGGACGACCTGGCCGGCGATCTCGCCGACGCGCTGCTCCGGCAGGGTCCGGTCAGCCTGGTCTGTGAGATCGATGCCAAGCCCGCCGGGAACATCGGCTACCTCAGGGTCTGGACCGGGAAGCCGGGCTCCGATGACGCCGACGCCGTACTCAAGGCGTTCGTGGCCGCCGAGCACGGCGCGAGCAAGGCGGCCTATCGCACGTTCGAGGCGGGCGGGCTGTCCGGCGCCGAGGTGGAGTACGTCTACACCAGCGAATTGCTCGACGATGCGAAGAAGGAGTGCGCGCTCGCCGTCGTCACCGACGACGGCCCGGTCGTCGTGCACCTCGGCGGGCTGGACACCGCGGAGCACACCGAGATGCTCCCCGCGTACCGACTCGCGAAGCAGACCCTGCGCACCACCTGACTCTCGCGAGCCGTATCCGGCGACGGACGGCCGCCCGTCGCCGGACACGGCCGCCGCACGTCCTTCGCGCACAAGCCGATGCGCGCGCACGCCCGTCACGCCTTCTTCGCGCGATGCCGGTCTCGACGGCTGTGCCCGCGCCTCTGTCACGCACCCCCCGCGCGGGTGCGTCGTCCGTGAGGCGGTTTCGACCGGGCGGACCCAGAATGAGTGGAGCGGCGGCCACGTACCCGGCCGTCGAGCCGTCCTGGGACGGTCGGACCGGGATCGTCGGCCATGCGGTCATCGACCCGTCGGGATCTGAGTCTTGCGAGCGCGCGGGTGGTTGAGCGATGAAGACGGACGAGCCGGCATCCACGGCCGACGAGAGCGGCGCGCCGCAGGGGGCGCGTCGCGCCTGCGCTCCGCCCGCGGGCACAGCTCCCGCTCCACCGGCAGGCATCGCTCCCGATCCGCCCGCGAGCCCCCTTCCGCCGGCGGCCCCGGCGGCTGAGAAGGGCGTCCGCCAGGACGAGGCGGTCGCCCTCCTTCGTCTGGCGGCGAGGTTGAAGGGCGCGCACCCTTCGATCGACCCGTCCGTCGTGGATCAGGCGGTCACGACGGCCCGCGGTACGTTCCGGCAGGCGAAGGTCAGGACCTACGTCCCGATTCTGATCGAACGCCGGGTCAGAGTGGTGCTCGCCGCCATGGACCGTGCCGCCATGGACCGTGAAGAGGCCTCCCCCGTACCGGCGGCCGTCACAGACGCGACGGACGCGCGGCCCACGACGGCCGGGCCGGGGGCGCGGCCGGCCGGGAGCCCCTCACGCCCTCCGCTCCTCGGCCGATGGATACCCGCCCGACTCCGGCCCGCGCCCGCCTCCGACCTGGGCCGGGTCGGTGAGCGCCCATGAGCGCACGGCACTCACCGTGACAGGAAGAGAGGCGGGTCGTCATGCCGGATGCCAGGGCCGAACGCGTCGCGAAGCTCATCGATCCCTTGCGGGTCGAGCCGGGATCGCGGGTGAACCTGGGCGAGGACTTCGATCCCCGGTACAAGGCCGGGCTGAAGAAGAAGCACGGTGCCGAACTGCTGAAGGCGGGGGTGTCACTGCTCGCCGAGTACCAGGAGCGGCTGGCCGCCCAGGACACGTACGGAGTACTGCTCTGTCTTCAGGCGCTCGACGCCGGAGGCAAGGACGGCACGATCCGGCACGTCATGAGCGGGGTGAACCCGCAGGGCGTCAAGGTGAGCAGCTTCAAGCAGCCCTCCGCCGAAGAGCTCGACCACGACTACCTGTGGCGGTACGCCGCCCGGCTGCCCGCCCGTGGCGACATCGCGATCTTCAACCGTTCGCACTACGAGGAGGTGCTCGTCGTCCGGGTGCACCCGGATGTCCTCGACCGGCAGCGGCTGCCGTCGGACGTGTGCGGGCCGGACATCTGGGATCGCCGCTACCGGGCCATCAACGACTGGGAGCGCTACCTGACCGACAACGGGTTCAAGGTCGTGAAGATCTTCCTGAACCTGTCCAAGGAGGAGCAGCGCACCCGCTTCATGAAGCGCCTCGACCTGCCGGAGCGGAACTGGAAGTTCTCCGCGGCCGACGTCCGGGAACGCCGGCGGTGGGACGAGTACCAGCACGCGTTCTCCGAGATGCTCTCGCAGACCAGTACGCCGTGGGCGCCCTGGTACGTCGTCCCGGCGGACCGGAAGTGGTTCGCGCGCGTCTGCACCGCGGCGGTGCTCGCCCACACCCTGATGGACATCGACCCCCGCTACCCCGTGGTCGGCAAGGAAGCGCGCAAGGACCTCCGCGCCGCCCGGCGGGAACTGGAGGCCGACGCTCCTGAGGGCGCGCCGGCCGATCCGTACGCGGCTCTGCATCCGGTCCCCGAGGTGAGCGACGGACAGCGCCGCGACGGCCGCAAGGCGAAGGGCAAACAGTCCTCCTCGGCACGGCGGACCCGGAAGGGCAAGCGGAAGTAAGTCCCCGGGTTCACGGACGGCGGACCGGATCCAGATCGGAGAGCTGAGATGGGGATGCAGTCGAGCGGCCCTACGGCTCCGGAGCGCGTCGCTCCGGAGCTCTGGTACGCGCGTTCTCCGCGGGAAGTCGCGTCGGCGTTCGGTGTCGATCCCGCGTCCGGACTCACCGCGGCCCGGGCCGCCGAACTGCTGGCCCAGAACGGGCCGAACGCACTCCCGGAGGAGAGGTCGAGACCGGCGTGGCGGCGGTTCGTCGAGCAGTACCGCAGTTATATGCAGGTCGTCCTCGTGGTGGCGGCGGTCGTGTCGCTGGCGATCTCCGAGTGGACCACCGCGATCCTGCTCGTCCTGCTGACGCTGCTGAACGCGATCGTGGGCCTGCGGCAGGAGGGGAAGGCCGAGAGCGCGATGAACGCGCTGAAGTCCATGCTGACGGCGACGGCCCGGGTGCGGCGGGACGGCACCGAGTCGGAGATCCCGGCGGAACAGCTGGTCGTGGGCGACGTCGTGCTCATCTCCGCCGGGGACCAGGTCCCGGCGGACGGGCGGATCATCGAGGCCCACGCGCTGCAGATCGACGAGTCGGCACTCACCGGCGAGAGCGTCCCCGCCGGGAAGGACGCCACGACGCTGCCGGAAGTCCTGCTCGGCCCGGGGGACCAGTCGAACACGGCGTTCATGCACACCCCGGTCACTCATGGCAGCGGTGTCGTCGTCGTCACCGGGACCGGTGAGGGCACGGAGCTCGGCAAGATCTCCGAGATGCTGTCGGCGACCGAGCGGGAGGAGGCGCCGCTCACCAAGGAGCTCGACACGCTGACGCTGTGGATCACAGCCGCCGCGGGCCTGACCATGCTCGTGATGTTCGCGCTCGGGCGCAGCCGCGACCAGGCGTGGGACGCCCTGTTCGTGAGCGCGGTCTCGCTGGCCATCGCCGCCATTCCGGAGGCCCTGCCCACGGTGACCCAGGCGATCCTGTCCGTCGGCAGCCTCAATCTGGCGAAGCGCAACGCGATCGTGAAGGAGCTGCCGTCCGTCGAGACCCTGGCGTTCACGTCGGCGATCAACTCGGACAAGACCGGCACCCTGACCATGAACCAGATGACGGCGGTGGAGGTCGTGACCCCCACCGACCGGTACACGGTCTCGGGCACGGGATACGGCCTCGCCGGGAGGGTCCATCACGCCGCGGGCGCCTCCGCGAGTATCGAGGACGCGATCCTTCCGTATCTCGTCGCGAACGACGCGAAGCTGGTGGGCGGCGAGGTCGTGGGCGATCCCACCGAGGGCGCGTTCCTGGTGCTGGCCCACAAGGCGGGGCTGGACATCGACGCCACGCACGAGCGGCTGCCCCGTCTCGCCACGCTGCCCTTCGACCCGGGCTACAAGCTGATGGCCACCTTCAATTCCACCCTCGACGCCGTCGGGCGGCCCGTGGTGCGCTGTTTCGTCAAGGGCGCGGCTCCCGCGGTGACGGCCCGCGCGGCCACCGCGCTGTCGGGCGGCGCGACGATCCCGTGGGACGACGAGCTCAGCCGGCGCGCCGATGAACAGTCCGAGCGCATGGGCGGTGAGGGACGCCGGGTGATGGCGGCGGCGACCCGGGACCTGGACCCGGCCGACTTCGATCCCGCCGGGGACCTGCTCGCCTATGTCACCGACCTGCGGATGACCAGTCTGGTCGGGATGGTCGACCCGCCGCGCGAGGAGTCCCGGGCCGCCGTGGCGAGCGCCCAGGCCGCCCATATCCGGGTCCGCATGGTGACGGGGGACGACGTCACCACCGGTGCCGCCATCGCCCGGCAGCTCGGGATCCCCGGCGAGGCGATCCTCGGTGCCGATTTCGCGGCGCTGCCGGAGCGCGAGCAGGTGGCCCGTATCGAAGACATCGGTGTGGTCGGGCGGGTGGCGCCGGAGCACAAGGTGCTGCTCGCGGACACGCTCAAGAAGAAGGGCGATGTCGTCGCGATGACCGGCGACGGCGTGAACGACGCTCCCGCCATCAAGTCCGCCGACATCGGTATCGCCATGGGCAGCGGTACGGACGTGGCCAAGAACGCGGCGCGGATGATCCTGTCCGACGACAACTTCGCGACGATCGTCTACGCCGTGGAGCAGGGCCGCAAGCTCTACGACAACCTCACCAAGTACATCCGTTTCGTCCTGCTGTTGCTGGTCACGTTCGTGCTGACCTTCCTCGGGGCCACCATCTTCAACATCGCGGCCGGTGAACCCTTCACCCCGCCCCAGGTGTTGTGGATCCACTTCGTGGTCAACGCCTCGTTCGGTTTCGCGCTCGGCTTCGACCGGGAGAGCGCGGGGCTGATGCGGCGCAGCCCGCGTCCTCGGGGGGAGTCGGTGCTGACCCGGCCCGTGATGGTGACGGTCTGCCTCAGCGGTCTGGCGATCACACTGATTCTGCTCGGGCTGATCAAGTTCGGTGAATCGCACTTCGACAGCGTCCGCGTCGGCAGTTCGATGGCGTTCACCGCGTTCGCGCTCTGTCTGATCGTGGCCGCGTTCGAATGCCGTAGTGAGACCGAATCCGTGCTGACGATCAGCACGTTCGACAGCAAGCAGATGAACTGGACGGCACTGGCCCAGTTCGTCCTCGCGGTGCTGGTGACCCAGATGGACGGGTTCCGCCGCATCCTCGGAACCACCGAGATCGACCTGCGGCAGTTCGGCTGGGCGCTGCTCTCCGCCGTCGCGCTCCTGGTCGTGTGGGAGGTGGGTAAGCTCCTGGCCCGCAGGGCGCGGCGCACCGAATGAGTGCGACCCCACGTCTGTGACCCTCGCGGCGCGGACCGACCCGAAGGACACGCGTGTCGAAGCACCCCGGCTCCCCCGGCGGAGGGTGGCGCAGTGCTGTACCGGGGGTGCCCGGCCTCGCGGTGCTCAAGGGGTACCGGCGGAGCTGGCTGCGCGGGGACCTGCTGGCCGGGGTCACGGTCGCGGCCTATCTGGTGCCGCAGGTCATGGCGTACGCCAGTGTCGCGGGACTGCCGCCCGTCGTGGGTCTGTGGGCCATCCTCCCCGCCATCGTGCTGTACGCCCTCCTGGGTTCGTCCCGGCTGCTGTCGGTGGGGCCCGAGTCGACGACGGCGCTGATGACCGCGACCGTCGTGGGGCCGCTCGCCGACGGCGATCCAGCGCGGTACGCGGTCCTGGCCTCCGGGCTCGCCGTCGCGGTGGGGCTGATGTGTCTCGTGGCGTGGGTGGCGCGGCTCGGATTCGTGGCCGACCTGCTGTCCCGGCCGGTGCTGATCGGGTATCTGGCGGGCGTGGCCCTGATCATGATGGTGGATCAGCTCACGAAGCTTACCGGTGTCCCGACGGACGGTTCGGGGTTCTTCCCTAAGCTGGCCTCCTTCCTGGGGAACCTGGACGAGATCCATGCCACGACGGTGGCCTTCAGCGCCGTGACGCTGGTCTTCCTGTATCTGGCGACGCGCTTCCGGTGGAGCATCCCGGGGCCGCTGCTGGCATTGGTCCTCGGCACGGCCGTGGTCGCGGCGTTCGACCTTCAGGACCACGGCCTCGACGTGATCGGGGAGATTCCCGCCGGGCTGCCCCGCCCCGACTTCCCCGCTCTCGACACCTTGCCCCAACTGCTGCTGCCCGCCGTCGGTGTCCTGCTCGTGGGCTACACCGACTTCATCCTGACCGCGCGTGCCTTCACCACCGACGACAGCGATCCGCTGGACGCGAACCAGGAGTTGCTGGCCCTGGGCGCCGTGAACCTCGGTGCCGGCACCCTTCAGGGGTTCCCGGTGAGCAGCAGCGCCAGCCGTACGGCACTCGCGCAGTCCACGGGCGCCCACACCCAGGCGTACGGGCTCGTCGCCGGGGTCTCCGTGCTCGCCGTACTCCTCTTCCTGAGCCCGCTGCTCACCAACACCCCCATGGCCGTGCTCGGCGCGCTGGTCGTCTACGCCGCGATCCGGATGATCGACCTGGCGGGCTTCCGGCGGCTGGCGTCCTTCCGGCGCCGTGAACTCCTGCTGGCCCTCGGCTGCCTGATCGGAGTCCTCGCCCTCGACATCCTGTACGGGGTGCTGGTGGCCGTGGGTCTGTCGGTCGCCGAGCTGCTGAGCAGGGTGGCGCGGCCCCACGACGCGGTCCAGGGGCTGGTGCCGGGCATGGCGGGCATGCACGACGTCGACGACTTCCCCGACGCCAGGGTGATCCCCGGCCTGCTGGTCTACCGCTACGACTCCCCGCTGTTCTTCGCCAACGCGGAGGACTTCAGGCGCAGCGCCCTGGACGCGGTCGCCGAACAGGAGCTCCCTGTCAGATGGTTCGTCCTCAACGCCGAGGCCAACGTGGAGGTGGACATCACCGCGCTGGACTCGCTGGACGAACTGCGACGCGAACTCAACGGGCGCGGCATCGAGTTCGCGATGGCCCGGGTCAAGCAGGATCTGCGCGACGACCTGGACGCCTACGGGCTGAGCGCGTCCGTGGGTGAGGACAGGATCTTCCCCACCCTGCCCACCGCGGTCGCCGCGTACCGTTCCTGGTGCGGTGACCACGACGGCGATCCCGGCCGGGCGGACCGGCCGGAGACCGGTCTCGCCTGAGAGGCGCACCGCCCGAGCCGGCCGAGCGGGTCCGGCGTGCTCACGGGATCTCCTGTTCGGCCCAGATGACCTTTCCGTCCGGCGTATGGCGGGCGCCCCAGCGATGGGTGAGTTGGGCCACCAGGAACAGGCCCCGACCGCCCTCGTCCATGCTCCGGGCATGGCGGAGCCGCGGGGCGGTGCTGCTGGCGTCGGCGACCTCGCAGGTCAGCCGGGAATCGCGGAGCAGCCGCAGCCGGATGGGCGGTTCGGCGTAGCGGATCGCGTTGGTGACCAGTTCGCTGACGATGAGTTCCGTCGTCATGACCAGTTCCCCGAGCCCCCATCCCTCGACGACGCGCGTGGCCCGGGCCCGCATGTCGGAGACGGCGGCGGGGTCCACCGGCACCTCCCACGAGACCACATGGTCGTCTCCCAGGGTGTGCGTGCGTGCCAGGAGCAGGGCGATGTCATCAGGTTGCGGTACGGGCACGAGCTGCCGTACCGCGGCCGAGCAGAGCGATTCGAGATCGGGGTCCGACCGGGCGAGCAGCTCCCCGAGCCGCGTCATCCCCACCTCCATGTCGTAGTGGCCCCCCTCGACGAGGCCGTCGGTGTAGAGACCGATCAGGCTGTTCTCGGCGAGCTCGATCTCGTGGGTCTCGAACGCCATGCCGCCGAGCCCGAGCGGAGGCCCGGCGGGCAGTTCCGGAAAGGAGAACTGTCCGTCGGGGGTGACGACGACGGGGGGCGGATGTCCGGCCCGGGCCATCGCGCAGCGCCTGGTGACCGGGTCGTAGACGGCGTACAGGCAGGTCGCCCCGAGGAAGGACGCGGTGGTGCTCCGGTCGGACTCCCGTTCGTGGGTCCGCTCCTCGCTCAGCCGGAGCACGAGGTCGTCGAGGTGCGCCAGCAGTTCGTCGGGAGGCATCTCCATGTCGGCGAGGGTCTGGACGGCGGTGCGCAGCCGGCCCATGGTGGCCGCCGCGGTGATGCCGTGGCCGACCACGTCGCCGACGACCAGGCCCACGCGGGCGCCGGACAGCTGGATCACGTCGAACCAGTCGCCGCCGACCCCGCCGGACGGGTCCGCCGGCAGGTAGGAGGAGGCCACTTCGAGCGCTGTCCCGCCCGTCAGCGCGTGGGGCAGCAGGCTGCGTTGAAGGGTGACCGCCGCCGTGTGTTCCCGGGTGTAGCGGCGGGCGTTGTCGACGCAGAGCGCCGCGCGTGCCACCACCTCGCGGGCCAGCAGGACGTCGTCGGGCTGGAACGAGATCGGATTGACGGACCGTACGAACGTGGTGAGGCCGAGGGCGGTGTTGCGTGCCCGCATCGGCACGGAGATGAGGGAGTGCAGCCCGTACCGGCGGATGCTCTCCGCTCTCGCCGGCTCCTCGGCGATCCACAGGTCGTCGGTCGGATCGAGGACCTGGATGAGGACGGGCTCGCCGTTGGTGAGCAGGTGCACGTCGTGCGGCGGAGGGAGGAAGTCCGCCCGGTCGCCGACCCGCGCCACGGCCTCCGGACAGCCCTCCCGCACCGAGCTCAGTCCGGCGCGCCGCATCGTCGGCTTGGCGGGCGCGGGTCCCGCGTCCGAGAGCCACGCTCCGTGTCCCTCGGTGCTGAGGACGGATTCCAGGAGGTCGACGATGACGAAGTCGGCGAAGCGGGGCACGGCGAAGTCCGCGAGTTCCTGTGCCGTCCGCATGACGTCGAGGCTCCGGCCGATGGTGGTCCCGGCTTCGTTGACCAGTGACAGGAGCTGCCGGGCGTTCCACCGTTCGGTGACGTCCAGGACCATGTAGCACACGCCGGTGTAGGAGTTGTCGACACCGAGCAGCGGGAAGAAGGAGGTGGAGTAGGCGTGTCGGCGGTGCGGGTCGGCCCAACTCCATCCCAGGTACTCGTAGTCGATCACCGGTTCGCCGGTCGCGAGGACCTTGCGCATCAGCCCTTCGATGGTCTCCGCCTGCATCCCCGGAAGCAGTTCGGTCAGACGACGCCCGAGCCGATGCTCGCGCGGCACCCCGCCCAGGTGCTCCAGGGTGTCGTTCATCCAGACGTAGCGCAGTTGCAGATCCAGCACCGCCATGCCGACGGGCGAACGGGTCAGGAACCCGTCGAGGAAGGTCGGACCGACCGTCCACTGCCGTCGGTGCTGTCGTGCCGAGAGCAGAAAGCACTCGCCCTCACCGATACGGAAGGACGCGGACACACGCAGATCCACCTCGATACGGCGGCCGTCGCGGTGCCGTACGGGGACGAGTCCGCTCCAGCCCATTCCGGACCGGCACCGTTCCGCGACGCCTGCCGCACGCACCGGGTCCCTGGGCATCGCGAGCAGATGGTCGGCCCGGTGGCCGACCATCTCGGCAGCCGGGTGGCCGAGGAGTGCTTCGGCGCCCCGCGTCCAGCCCACCACGACCCCGTCGCCGGACACCACCACCGCCGCGTCGGTGGACGCGTCGAAGGCATCGCCCGGTCCTTGGGACGCGGGCGCATCGGGATCTTCTCGCGCAGAATCCATAGAGTTCATCCTTTACAGGACCCATGTTCCTGCTTGTCCGCCCGATGTGCACGGTCCGGCCGATGATCACCGGATGCGGGCGGGCCGGGCCGTTCCTGGCCCCTGACGCGGATGCGTCAGGACGTCCCGAGGGACGCCGTACGCCGGGGGCGGAGCCATCCCGCCCGGCCCGGCGCCACTCCGGGGCGGTACCCCACGGCGCCTTCCCTCTGGGCCTGAACATGCCAAGGAGCCGCTCTGGAGTGGGCAAGGCCGAGGGCAGGGCGCAGCATGGAAGGGCCGGGGTCGGCGCAGGGGTGCGCGGCAACGGCGACGAAGCCCGGCACACCGCGCCGGCCGGCGGAGGAGGGCCAGGGATGATTGCCGATTCCTCGCAGTCCGACAGTGGAGACTACGAACCCTCGTCGGCCCGGCCGACCGGCCTGCTGGACGTCCTCAGTGTGGGTGCGATGGTCCTCGACGCGGACGGGCGCATCGTGTTCTGGACCCCGCAGGCAGAGGAACTCATCGGTTACTCGGCGGAAGAGGCTCTCGGCAAGTACGCGGCGCGCCTGATCATCCACCCCGAGCACATGCAGTCCGTCACGAAGCTGTTCGCCGACGTGCTGGAGACGGGACGCAGTTGGGCCGGTGCCTTCCCCATCCGGCACAAGGACGGCAGCACCCGTCTCATGGAGTTCCGCAACATGCGGCTCCTGGACGACCTCGGAGACGTCTACGCGCTCGGCATCGCGGCCGACCACACCCTGCTGCAGCGCGTGGAGACCGATCTGGCTCTGTGCGAACAGCTGATCAACCAGTCCCCGATCGGTCTCGCCCTGATGGACCCGGACCTGCGCTATCTCATGGTCAATCCGGCGCTGGAACGGATCGACGGCATCCCCGCCGAGGACCACATCGGGCGTCACCTGCGGGAGACGCTGCCCTTCCCCGACGTGGACACCGTCGAGTCCGCGCTGCGGCAGGTGCTCACCACGGGGACACCGCTGCTCGACCAGTACCACGTGGGCCGTCCGCCGGCCGATCCCGAACACGAGCACGCCTGGTCCCTGTCCTTCTACCGGCTGGAGGACCCCGGCGGGCGGGTCCTGGGCGCGGCGGCCTCGGTCGTCGACGTCACCGAGCGCCATCGCGCGGCCGCCGAGGCCGACCGGGCGCGCCGGCGCCTCGCGCTCATCGCCGACGCCTCCACGCGCGTCGGGACCACCCTGGAGGTGGAGCAGACCGCCCGCGAGCTGGCCGACATCGCGACCCCGGAGCTGGCCGACGTGGTCGCCGTGGACGTCCTCGACTCCGCCCTGGCCTGCCGCCGCAAGCGCAGACCGGACAGCGGCCCGGAGTTCTTCCGCGCGCTGGCTCTCAAGGCCTCCCACCCCACCGTGGCCCTGCGCGCCGCGGATCCTCCCGGCGACCTCGCCGCGTACGACGGTGACCGCATGGTGACGCTGTGCGTCCACACCGGCAGGCCGGTCCTGGTACGTCATGTCGGCGAGCACGATCTGCCGCGCATCGCCCGCGACGCCGAGGGCACCACCCTGCTGGCCCGGGCCGGTGTCCACTCGTATCTCGCCGTACCGCTGATCGCGCACGGCGAGGTGCTCGGCGCCCTCGACCTCAAGCGCACCCGCAACCCGCTCCCCTTCGACGACGACGACGTGGTCCTCGCCACCGAGCTGGCCACCCGCGCCGCCGTGGCCATCGACAACGCCCGATGGTTCCAGAGCGTGCGCAACACCGCCGTCACCCTCCAGCGCAGCCTGCTGCCCGAGCATCCACCGCACCTCAACGGTCTCGAGGTCGCCTCCCGCTACCAGCCCGCCCAGGCCACCAGCGAGGTCGGCGGCGACTGGTACGACGTCATACCGCTGGCCGACGAACGGACCGCCCTGGTCGTCGGCGACGTCATGGGCAACGGCATCGACGCCGCCGCCACCATGGGCCGGCTGCGCACCGCCACGTGCGCCTACGCCGACCTCGACCTCGACCCCGGTGACGTGCTCCAGCACCTCGACAAGATCACGTGCGATCTGGAGCACTACATCGTCACCTGTCTCTACGCCGTGTACGACCCCCGCACGAGGCAGTGCCTTATCGCCAACGCCGGACACATGCCGCCCGCCCTGGCCCGTCCGGACGCCGCCCCCGTCCTGCTGGACCTTCCGACGGGAGCCCCGCTCGGCGTCGGCGGCATCCCCTTCGAGACCACCACGGTCGAACTCAAGCCCGGCGACCTGCTCGTCCTCTACACGGACGGTCTCGTCGAGACCCGGCTGCATGCCATCGACGACCGCCTGAACGTCCTCCTCAGCTTCCTCGACGAGCCGCGCCGCCCGCTCGAGGAGATCTGCGACCTCCTGCTGTACGGCCTGCGCAACTCCGACGACCACGACGACGTCGCCCTCCTCGTCGCCCGCGCGACGTAGCCGTACGACGGTCGGTCCCGGGCCACCGGACGGGGCGGAACCCGGGCCGCTCACGGGCAGCGCCCGGCCGGCACGTGCCGCTCCGCCCTCGGGCGTGTCCTAGGACTTCTTCGAGTCCTTGGAGCGGTAATGGGAGACCTGCTCGCGTGTGGTGCGCCACCGCGACCGCGTCTGTTCGACCACGTTGTCCCACTGCCGGCGGACCTCGTCGTCGGAGGGGCGGTCGCCCGCGCGGATCCGGACGAGCTCTTCCCGCATCTCACGCCCGAGGGCCGCCGACGCGACGATGACGAACATCGCGGCGAAGAGCGCCGAGATCATCGCGAAGACGGCACCGACCGACCCGTAGCGTGCGGCGTAGGAGTTGAACAGGCGCGGAAGGTAGACGGTCGCGCCGACCGAGTAGACCGCGGTCAGAACCGCCGCCGTGATGCCGAAGGGCAGCAGATCGCGCCAGGGGATCCGCTTCGCGGACAGGACCCAGCCGCTCCAGACGAGGAAGGCGACACTCACCGGGACCTCGCACACCGAAGCGAACAGCCCCAGCTTGCTTCCTCCGAGGACCGCGTGGAGCCACCCGGTCAGCGCCGCGTAGCCGCCGAGCGCGAGGATCCACCACAGGCCGTTCCTCGTGTTGCGGACGCTGAGCGGGGCCAGTTGCCACGTCTGTTCGAACAATCGCTGCGCGGCGCGCGCGAAGCTCAGCACGGAGATGATGAGGAACAGGCCTCCGAAGACACCCACGCTCGTGCTGGTTCCCTCGGCAGGCGCGAGGAGCGACCTGACCGCCTCGGCTCCCTGCCCGGTGAGGCTGTAGCGCTTGATGATGCGCTCGGCGGCGTCGTAGTCCGAGAAGCTGCTCAGCACGGCCCCGCAGAGGATGGTGAGCGGGATCATCGCGGTGAGCGCGCTGGATGCCAGGGCCATCGAGCGGTCGAAGCCCACGATCCTCTGGAACCGGCTGATGACCCGCAGCGCGAAGGCGGGACGCAGCCAGAACGTCAGCGTTCTGACGAGGCGCTCGCGATTGATCCCCGCCGTCCTGTCCTCCGTGAATTCGGGCCCGGTGTGGCGCTGCGAGCGTAACGGACGGTCGTCCGGGCGGCGGGGCGACACGGGCGGGCATGACTCCTCGTCACCCCACGGTGCGCGTCCGATGTCGGTGCTCCCCTCTAGTCTCGCGGTCATGAGTCGATGGTTGGGGAACAGGCAGGTGCTGGTCGAACAGGCCGACCGTTACAGGGATCTCGCCGGGCGCGGCGACCTGCGGGAGCTGTCCCGGGCGGTCATGCGGGCCGCCTGCGCCAACGGCTCCATGACGGGTGTCGGTGTCGAGAACATGGAGCTGCTGCGGGCGCTGCCGGACGACGACCGCCTCGAACTCGCGGGCATCTGGGCCCGTTGGTACGCCCACGTGGACGACGACTGGACCGCGGAGGAGTTCAGGCGGGATCTGGAGTACCTCCGCACCGAACTCCTCATGGTCGCGTCCGGCGTGGCCCGCGGCCTCGACGGTGACCTGCTGGCCGCCGAACGCCATGCGGAACTCTCCCGGTTGAGGGACGAGTACTTCGTCTGGTCGACCCACCGGATCTGGGAACTGGCCGATGCGGAACTCGCGGCCGGGCGGACTCCGGACGCGGCGGTCCTGGCTGCCTTCCGGCGCACGGGCGCGGCCGCGAACACGCCCGGCCTGGGGCGTACGCACGTGTCCGCGAACGGCTCCGAGCCCGGACTGCGGAAACTGCTGGCCGGCTTTCCGGGTCCGGTGCTCAATTCCGGGGAGCCGTGGGCCGACCAGGCACTCGAGGAAGCGGCCTCCGGCGGCGAACCATGGCTACGGCTGCTGGCCCATGCCGCCCCGGCGACCGCCGGCACCCCCTCGGCGAAGTGGAGACAGACCGGGTGCGGTCTGCTGGACGCCGTCGGTCCCGAGGAAGCGCGGAGCGCCCTGCTGCGATGGTTCGAGTTGGCCGCGCTGGATCGGACGGTCCCGCTTCGGGGACATCCGCACCTCCCGTTCGATGTGAACGCCTGCTTCGACGTCTACAACTCCCACACGCTGCGCGGCCTCGCCTGGATGCTCTCCTTCCTTCACCCGGGTCCGGACACCGTCCATGCTCTCGTCGGCCTCGTCGAGACCTCGCTGGACCACCGGTCCGGGGATGTTCCCCGCTCCCTTCACGTCGCCGAGGCGGGCATCGTCGCCCTGTCCCTGACAGACGACCGAACGGCACGATCCGAGCTGGAGACCCTGAGCAAGTGGGTCACGCACAAGGGTGCTCTGCTCCGGATAGGCAAGGCACTCGCGGGTCGCTGATCCACGGGAGACGGGGCGGGTGACCGGGCGGGAGACCACCCAGGGGACGGCACACCCGCGGCGCGCGGGCCCGCACACGGCCCGGGGCGCTCTCAGTCCTCCCCGGAAAGGGAGATCTCGGCCCAGATCGTCTTTCCGCGAGCCTCGGGCCGGGTCCCCCAACGCCGGCTGACCTGCCAGGTGAGGTAGAGGCCCCGGCCGCCCTCGTCGACCTCTTCGGCGTGCCGGAGATGCGGTGCCGTGCTGCTGTCGTCGGTCACCTCACAGACGATGGCGGTGTCTTCGAGGATGAGACGCACCTCGATGGGGCCGTCCGAGTACCTGACCGCGTTGGTGACGAGCTCGCTGACCACCAGGGTGGTGGTGAAGGAGTGCTGTTCCAGTCCCCAGGACGCCAGTTGGCGCTCGACGCGGGCGCGCGCCTCGGAGACGGCCGCGGGGTGGTTGGTCACCGTCCACGATCCGACCCGGTCCGGACCGAGGGCACGGGTCCGGGCCAGCAGCAGGACGGCGTCGTTCTCCACATGCTCGGGCGTCAGCTTGTAGAGCACCTCGTCGCAGATCTCCTGCAGCGGGCGGTCGGCCGGCAGCAACGCATCACAGATGCGGGCCAACTGCTCCTCCGGGTCCTCCGAGACGGCACGCAGCATGGCGGTGTTGGACAGCAGGAGAGTGCTGCCCTCCGCCAGCTCGAACTCGGCCGTGCCGTACTTCGCCAGACCACGGCCGAGCGGCGGCCCGGTGGGCACCACGGCGTACTCGGCGGTCCCGTCGGGCAGCGCCAGCACCGGAGGCGGATGTCCGGCGCTCGCCACGGAGCAGCGGCGGGTGATGGGGCTGTAGACGATGTAGAGACACGTGGTGTTCTGCGGTTCGTCGTCGGCCGCGGCCTCCTGCAGCTGAGGCCGCTCCCCGCGCAGGCGGGTCACCAGGGCGTGCAGCCGTTCCATTACCTCGTCGGGTGCCAGGTCGAGAACGGCCAGCGCGCTGATCGCCGCCCTCACCTCTCCCATGGTGGCGGCGGCCCGGAGACCCCGGCCCGCCGTGTCACCCGTCACCAGGGCGACCCGCGCCCCGGACAGGGGGATCACGTCGAACCAGTCCCCGCCGGCCCCGAGCGGGCAATAGCTGTAGGCGGTCTCCACCGCAGCGTGACCGGCTACCCGGGCCGGTCGCAGACTGAGCTGGAGGATGCGGGCGGCCGATCGCTCCCTGGTGTACAGCCGGGCGTTGTCCAGGCACAGGGCCACGCGCTCGGCGAGCTCGCCCGCCAGCGCGAGCTCGCCGTCGTCGAAGGGATGCGCGGTGCGAGCCCGGTAGCAGTGCGCCACCCCGACCACGGAGCCTCGGGCGGCCAGGGGCAGCACCAGCAGCGAATGCGCCCCCGCTTCGACCATGCGGCGCCCCCGCACCGGCTCCCGGGCCAGCCAGTCGGCGTCCGAGGTCAGGTACGGGACGACGCGGGGGCGCAGGTCGGACAGACTCTGGGCGAAGGGGGTCGCCGCGGACAGACCGATCGCCTCACCGATGGAGGGAAGACTCCGCTCGGCCTCCGGGAGCACGGACCGACGGCCCGTGCAGCGCAGAGCCCCGTGCTCCATGACGGTCCCCGGCGCGGAGACCTCGCCCCGCAGGACGGAGTCCAGAACCTCGACCACCACCGCGTCGCCCAACGCGGGCACCATCTCGTCGGCGAACTCCTGCGCGGTACGGAAGATGTCCAGCGTCGTTCCGATGCGTCCGCTCGCCCGCTCCAGCAGGGTCAGGCGCGCCCGCGCACGCTGCCGCTCGGTGATGTCCACGACCGCCGTCGCCAGCCCCAGAACGCCCCCCGCGGCGTCCTCCAGCCGGAAGCAGGACACCGACAGCACGATCTCGGGCGCGTCGGGACTCAGATGGCCCCGCACCTCCACGTCCAGGGCGGGCACACCGGTGTCCAGCACCTCGAGCATCGTCTCCTCGTAGGCGCCCGTGTAGAAATCACCCGCCCATTCCCTCGGGTGACGGCCCAGGGCCTCCTCCAGGGCGAACGCCCGGACGAAGCGGGCCGCCGTGTTGAAGCGCACCAGCCGCAGCTGCGGGTCCAGGACATGAAGGCCTATAGGGGACTCGGAGAAGAGAGCGCCGATAACGGCGTCGTCCAGCTCCGAACCCGGTCGGCCATGTCCGCCCAGCGATCCATCCATGACACTTCCGTAGACCGTTACCCACCTATACATTCTGATTTGTCAGGGTTCCACCATATTCGTTCGGTACCACCGCGCGACCGGAGTGACGGCGTGCGTCGATTCCCCCTGCTGAAACGAACGGATCCACCGCCGCACAGGGTTCTCCGTCCGCCGGCCCGGCCCCGCCCAGATCCCTGATCCCGGATCCCGCGGGGCGCCGAGAGAAGCGAGGTGACGGCCCCGAGGCCGCTGCCTCGTCCGCTCGGTCGCGGAGGGTGACGAGCCCGGCCCGACCGTGACCGCGGCGGGCGGGCGGGACGGCCGCCGGAGGAGCGGGACGGCGTGCTGTTCCGTCGCCCCTCCCGGCAGCCGCGTGCCGCGGACGGGGTGCGGCTCTGGAAGGGCGTCAGTGTCAGGCGAAGCTCCGTGCGCCGTGTACTGGATCAAGGAGGCGAAGTCGGCGACGTCGTCGAAGGCGAAGCCCGAGGCCTTGCCGTCCTCGGTGGCCGCGTGGAGGCCTTGGAGCAGTGGTTGGTGGAGTCGGTCCGGTAGAACTCGTCTGCGACCGCGGCCGGTTGGGGGGCAGGCGATCGCCGCTCACTCACCCCCGGAGAAGCGGTACACGAACGTGGGGAAGCCCTCCCCGGTCGCTCGTTCCCAGGCGTGCACGATCGCGTCCCGGTGCTCCGCGCGGGCATGGGCGAAGGCGCTGACACAGCGGGCGTGGACGTACGTCTGCCCGGTGCGGCGGCTGAGCGCCAGCAGGGAGCGCAGTGCGGTGACCGCGTCGGCGGAACGGCCGTCGGCCAGATGGGCGCGGGCCGCCGCGTCGAGCGCCCGGGCGAGACCGGAACGCGTGGCGGCCAGGGCGGAGGCGAGTCTGTCGGCTTCGGGACCTGCCGACTCGCCGACCAGGATGGACTCCGACTCCACATAGCAGGCGACGGACTCCCCGTGGTCTCCGCCGCGGGACAGGGCGCGGCCGAGCACCCTGAGACGGCGGGCCGTCAGGGCGTGGTGGGCCCTCCAGTCGGACTCGGCCAGCCGGCGCGTGAGGGCGACCGCCTCCCGGGCGTCCCCGATCGCACCGTCGAGGTCCCCGTCACCCTGTCGGCACAGACTCGAGTCCGCCAGCGCCCGGGCGAGTTGCGGTTCGTGCGCGGCCGGGTCGAGGTCCGCGGCACGCCGGTACGCGGCCACGCCGAGCTCGGTCGCCCGCAGTTCGGCACGACGGTCACCCGCCGCCCCGTGACAGTCGGCCAGCCGCTCGAGGCAGGTGGCGAGGAGGGGGTCGTAGACGTCCGGTCGCTCGACGGCGAGCGCGGTGTACAGATCGACCGCCTCCTGACGTGCCGTCAACTCCTGCGATCGTGAGCCCAGTTCACGGAGCTGATCGGCAAGGCAGTCGAGCGTGACGCCCAGCCACGCCTCCCGCACCGCCCGGTTCCGGACCGTCAGGGTCCGGGCCTCGGCGACGGCTTCCTCGGCCGTCGTCCGCGCCGCCGTCAGGTCGCCGGTGGCCTCCAGACAACGGGCGAGGTCCTCAAGGAGCCTGACGCGCAAGGGCCGTACCGCGTCGGGCGCGGCCCAGGCGAGGATCGGATCGGCGGCATCACGCGCCTCCCGGCCGACGGACAGCGCCTCCTCGTAGCGGCCCAATGCCCTCATTCCCGTGGTCAGTTCGCTCAGGACGCGCGCCCGTACGAGCATCACGCGTCCCGACTCCCGCAGCGACATCGCCCGCAGCAGTCCGGCGCACTCCTCGTAGACGGCCACGGACTCCTCCCTGCGGTCCAGGGCGCTCAGCACCAGCGCGTGGGTGCGCAACGCACCCGGCAGTCCACCCGGCGCCCGCTCCCGGCGCCCGGGGAGCGGACGCCGGTACGCCGCCACACACTGCGCCGCCGAGTCCAGCGCTTCGTCCAGCCGTCCCAGACCGAACAGGGCCTGCGCCCGAAGGTGCGACAGGAAGGCCCGCTGTGCCGGCGACCACCGCGCGCCCGGTACGGCCACGGACACGTCCATCGACGTGAGCGCCTGTTCACAGCGGCCGACGAGCAGCAGCGCGGACGCGTGCTGGGTCAGACCGCGGGCCAGGAGGTCCCGGTGTTCGGGACGCGGGTCCTTCCGCTCGGCCAGTGCCCGGTACACGGCCACCGCCTCCTCTGCCCAGGCCAGCCGGCGGTGGGGCGGCGGCGGTCGCAGCAGCACCCAGTCGGGGGTGAGGCAGCGCATCAACGCGGCGCCGTGCAGTCGCCGCCCATGGCTCGCGCTCAGCCGGGCCGCCGCCCGCGACGCCGGCAGCAGGGTGCGTACCAGTCCCATCCGCGTCTCCCCTCCGGGATCGTCAACCAGAGGACGAACGAGCGCCTTTCCTGGTTGCCCGGACGTCCCGGACGCGGGAGGAGGGGGCGTGCGGTCGGCCGGTCCGCGCGATCCGAGCACCGGCGCGGGCCCGAGACAGGGGTCACGTAGACCTGCCCGTGTCCCTCTGCGGCCGTCCATGGGCGGCCGTACCATGAGGCGGATGTCGTCCAGGGACGGATCAGCGGGATGCCGTCGCTGTGGGCGTCGTCGTAACCCTGCTCGACCAGGGCGGTGACATCGAACAGGCGCCGGTCGAGGCGGTTCGCGGCCAGGTTGGGCAGCACCCCGTCCGGGAAGACGTAGAGGTCGTTGCCGACGGTCTCGGTGCGAACGCCGCCGCGAGTGCCTTACGGCGACTCCGGCGGGGAGGTATGCGGGAGGTCATGGAGCGCTTTCCATCGGCCCCGGACCTGCGGAGGGAACAGCGGACGGTGGCACCAAAGCGCCTGTCCCACATGCGCCAGAACCGTCAACACCGCATAAATATGTGGGAGTTGTGACGGAACTCAGCGGCGGCGCGCGCCGCCGCCCGCACCGGCCGTCCCGCCGGTCACGAACCCGCGGGGGAACCGTTCGGTGCCGTCGCCGCGGGAGTTGTGCTCACCGTGCCGGTCGCGCCGGGCTCCGGCGTCTCCGCGGAGCTGCTGTCGGGCGAGAACCACGCCACGCCCACGAGCACCGCCAGCAAGAAGACCACCACTCCGGCGGCCGCGCCCACCGCTCGCGACCGGTTGCCGAGGAGCTCGCCGACTCCCGGACGCCGGCGTCGGCGTGACCGGTGGCCTCCGGAGGTGTCCCGTGACACCGACGGCAGGGCGTATGTGGTCGCGGGGCCGGCGGCTCTGAGGTCCTGCCGGTGGCGTCTGGGTTCCGGCACCGTCGGCGGCAGCGGCTCGGGACGCCCCTGCCAGGCACCCGCGCCGTACCAGGCGGCCGCCTGGACGGCGGTGGGCCGGTCTTCGGGCTGCTTGGCGAGAAGGCCGAGGAGGTGGTTCTCGAAGGCGGGCGGCAGGTCGGCGCCGAGTTCCCGGGGCGGGGTGGGCGCGGTGTCGAGGTGGTGATGGAGGACCGCGACGGGGCTGTTGGCCTGGAACGGCGGCCGACCGGTGAGGAGTTGGTACAGGACGCAGCCGAGGGAGTACATGTCGGACGGCGGCCCGGCGGTCTTGCCCAGGGCCCGCTCGGGGGCCAGGTACAGGCTGGTGCCGACGATCTGGCCGGTGGCGGTGAGACCGCCCGCCGGGTCGTCCAGGAAGCGGGCGATCCCGAAGTCGCCGATCTTGACGCTCCCTTGGGCGTCCAGCATCAGGTTGCCCGGCTTGATGTCCCGGTGCACGATGCCTTGCTGATGGGCGGCTGCGAGTCCCGCGGCGGCCTGGGCCGCGATCCGGGCAACCTGCTCGGCGGGCAGCGTCCCGGCGGTGGCGAGGACATGGGCGAGGCTGTCGCCCTCGACCAGCTCCATCACGAGGAAGAGCCGGTTCTCGTACGCCCCGAAGTCCAGGACTCCGACCACATGAGGGTGGTTCAACAGGCCCGCGGTCTGCGCCTCCAGACGGAACCGGGCCGCGGCGGTCGGGTCGGCGTCCTGGGAGAGGAGCAGCTTCACGGCCACGGACCGGCCGATCATCTCGTCGTGCGCCCGCCACACCTCCCCCATCGCGCCCCGCCCGAGAGTGGTGTGCAGCCGATACCGCCCCGCTATCAGCACTTGTGCTTCGTCCTCACGCTGTTGGGATTCGTCGATCGCCACGGGTCAATGCCCTACCGAGCAGGAGTGATCATCGGGGCGCCGCAGCAGGTTGAGCCTACTGCCAACACGGCGGTGATCAGACGCTGTTCACCCTCGGCCTCAAGATCGCGGAGAAGCGATCGGAGTGACACCGGACGCTGACCGAATGTGACACCGAAGGCCGGTCGAGAGACCTCCCACCAGGACGTACGGAAACGAACGCGGCGGACGATTCCGGCCTCTCGCTCGGACGTGTGCCGAGCGAGGACTCCCGAACGGCCCCGAACCCGCCTCCGCGCTCCCCGAAGAACGCCGAGAGAGCGGGCGCGCATTGGCATGGACCTGTCTACCGGTACCCACTACCCTCGTTCACGCAACTCTGAGAGCGCTCTCTCCTGCCCTTCGCCCCACTCACCGACCATCGGATCGACGAAAGGCAACTCCCTTGAGAAGCACTGCAGTTCTGCGTGCCGCCGTCTCGGCGGCCCTACTCGTCACCGCCGCGGCCGCCGGCCTCACCCAGGCCCAGGCCGACGACGCCCCCCTCACCGCGACCCCGAGGCACCGGGCACCCGCCTCGTCGGCGCTGATCGCGGCCATGCAGAAGGACTTCGGCCTCACCAAGGAACAGGCGACCGCCAGGCTCGCCGACGAGACAGCGGCACGCGGCGTCGAGCGCGCCGCCCGGCGCGTGGCCGGCACCTCGTACGGCGGCTCCTGGTTCGACGCGAAGAGCGGCCGGCTCGTCGTCGCCCTCACCAGGGCGGCCTCGCGCGAGGCCGTGGAGGCGACCGGCGCCCGGGTCACGCTCGTCGAGCACAGCGAGAAGCAGCTCGACGCCACCATGGCGCGCATCGACGCGCTCGACGCACCGGCCGGGGTGGGCAGTTGGCACGTCGACCCCAAGTCCAGCACGGTCGTCATCAGCGTGGTCTCCGCACACAAGGATGACAACGATGTCCAAGACTTCCTCGCCCGTGCCGGTGCCTCCGGCCCCGTCACCGTGCGGGGGACCGACAAGGCCCCGAGCACCTTCGCGGCGGGCACGGTGGGCGGCGATCCCTACTACACCGGCAACGTCCGCTGCTCCATAGGCTTCTCCGTGTACGGCGGCTTCGTCACGGCGGGCCACTGCGGCCGCCCGAGCGCGGGCGTCAGCGGCTGGGACGGCAGCTACATCGGCAACTTCCAGGGCTCCTCGTTCCCGGACAACGACTACGCCTGGGTCAACGTGGGCAGCGGCTGGTGGACGGTTCCCGTCGTCCTGGGCTGGGGCACCGTCTCCGACCAGCTCGTCCGCGGCTCGCGCGAGGCCCCGATCGGAGCGTCGATCTGCCGCTCCGGCTCGACCTCGCACTGGCACTGCGGCAACGTCCTCGCGAAGAACGAGACCGTCAACTACAGCCAGGGCGCGGTGCACCAGATGACCAAGACGAGCGTCTGCGCCGAACCCGGTGACTCGGGCGGCTCGTTCATCAGCGGCGACCAGGCACAGGGCGTCACGTCCGGAGGCTGGGGCAACTGCAGCAGCGGGGGCGAGACCTGGTACCAGCCCGTGAACGAGATCCTCAGCCGCTACGGGCTCACACTCCACACCGCGTGACCCGACCGCACCGGGCTCCGGCCGCTTGAAGCGGGCCGGTACAGCGGCCGCTCGGCCGCTTCCCGAGCAAGGCGAAGGCCCGCCACCGGAGGTGACGGGCCTTCGCACGAAACGCGACACGGACATCCGCACGAAACGCGGCACGGACATCCCACGGAATTCCGGAGGTCGTCAGGCATCCGGCCTACCGTTCGCCGAGAGCCTGTCGCACCCCTCCGCGGCGCCCCTCCGAACCCGGTCACCCTCCCGCCGCTCCGTTCCTGCACCTGTGCCGGCGCGCGCCCGCGTCGCCACGACGGCGACAGCCGTGCACGATGGGGATGTACCCCCGGCAGATTCGGAAAGGCTCCCCCGTGATCAGCATCCCGGCCCGCACGGCCCATGACGGTACGAAGATCCCGGCTGTCGGCCTGGGCACCTGGCCGATGGGCGACACGCAGGCCGAGGAAGCCGTGAGCCGGGCGCTCGGCCTCGGCTACCGACTCGTCGACACGGCGACCAACTACCGCAACGAGACCGCAACCGGACGAGGTGTCGCCCGCGCCGACGTGCCTCGCGAGGAGATCGTCGTCACCACCAAACTGCCGGGCCGGCATCACGGTTACGACGAGACCCTCGCCTCCTTCGAGGAGTCCCGCGTGCGCCTCGGTCTCTCCTGGATCGACCTCTACCTCATTCACTGGCCCTTGCCGCGCGTGGACAAGTACGTGGACTCGTGGAGGGCGATGATCAAGCTCCGCGACGACGGTCTGGTGCGTTCGATCGGCGTCTCGAACTTCACCGCCGACCATCTCACCCGGCTGGAGCGGGAGACCGGGGTGCTGCCCTCGGTGAACCAGATCGAGCTTCATCCCTACCTCCCCCAGGACGAGTTGCGTGCCTTCCACGCCGACAAGGGCATCGTCACGGAGAGTTGGAGCCCCCTGGGCCGTGGCAGCGGCCTCCTGGACGATCCGGCGCTCGGGAAGATCGCCGAGGCACACGGTGTGACACCCGGCCAGGTCGTACTGCGCTGGCACACACAACTCGGAGCGGTCCCCATCCCCAAGTCCTCCGACGCCGGGCGGCAGCGGGAGAACCTCGACCTCTTCGGATTCGAGTTGACCCCCGCCGAGATGGCGGCCGTCTCCGACCGGCCGCGGCGACGCCTCGGCGGCGACCCGACGACGCACGAGGAGTTCTGAGGCTCGGCGACGGCACTCGTGTCAGGCCTCCGCGCCGGGGTTCCGGCGCGGAGGTGTCGCCGCCGCGGGGCGCTGTGGGCCGCGGGCGAGGAGGTGGACGAACAGGACGGCCATGACGACGACTCCTGCCCACATGGCCTGCTGCCAGCCGTCCACGAACGCATCCTGGGCGGCTCGGATCAGTGCCTGCCCGTGCGGGCCTGCTTCGTCGGCGACCGCGAGGGCGTTGGCGACACCTTCGCGGGCCGTGTCGGCCGTGCCCTCGGGAACAGCGTCGAGCCGGGAGTCGATGGCGCCGCGATAGCCGGACGACAGGAGCGCTCCGAGCAGCGCGACGCCCAGCGCGGTGCCGAACTCCCGGGTGACGTCGTTGAGTGCGGACGCGACACCTTGACGTTCACGAGGCAGGGCGCCGGTGATGGCCTCGGTGGAGGGCGTCATCGTCAGGCCCATGCCGATTCCCATGGCGAGCATGCCGGGGAGGACGGAGAGGTAGCCGCCGTCGACGGAGACGAGGGTGGCCATGAGGGCCAGGCCGGCGCCGCCCAGGAGGATTCCCGCTGCCATGGTCGAGCGGCTTCCGAAACGTTCGGCCACGCGAGGGGCGAGTCCTGAGGCCGCCATCATCAGCAGTGCCATGGGCATGAGGGCGAGGGTGGACAGGAGCCCGGACCATCCCAGTACGGCCTGGAAGTAGGGGAAGAGCACCACGAAGATCCCCGCCTGCACCCCGAAGACCGCGAGGAGTGCCACCGAGCCGGAGGCCAGGCCGCTCGCGGAAGAGGCGGACGTCGAGGAGGGGAGCGTGCCGACGCAGTTCCCAGACCACGAAGCAGACGGCGGCGATCGCGCCGACGAACAGACTCACGAGGGTGACGGGTCCGGTCCAGCCGCGCTCCGGACCCTCCTGGAGAACGAGGATGAGTCCGACCACGGCGATGACGGAGGTCAGCGCACCGGCGGTGTCGAAGCTGTGCTCCGCCACGTCGCGCGAGTTCGGGACGGAACGCAGCGCCATGACGATCGCCACCACGACGAGAGCGACGGGCAGCACGAAGAGCCACCGCCAGCTCGCCACGTCCACCAGGGCCGCCGACAGGAACATGCCCAGCACACCGCCGCCTCCGGCCACGCCCGTCCATACGCCGATGGCCCGGCCGCGTTCCCCCTCGGGGAAGGTCGAGGTGATGACGGCGAGGGTGACGGGCATGATCATCGCAGCGCCGACGCCGCTGAGCAGGCGCGCGGCGAGCATGACCTCGGCCGAGGTCGCGAGCCCGGCGGCCGCAGCCGCCACACCGAAGACCGCCAGGCCGGTGATCAGCACCGGCTTGCGGCCCCACCGGTCGCCGAGCGCGCCGAGCGGCAGCAGGAGTGCGGCCAGGGTGATGGTGTAGACGTTGATGATCCACAGAACGGTGCTCTGTGAGGCGTCGAAGGCGATGGCCATGTCCGGCTGGGCGACGTTGAGCCCGGACACGGAGGCGATGACGGCCATGAGGGCGATACAGACGGCGATCAGGATCACGCGACGCCGACGCGGGTCGTCGACGCCCGCTTCGGGGGTGTCGACGCTCACCTGCGAAGACAGGTTCGTACTCATGCGGGGCTGACCTTTCGGTAGGGCGTGGAGGCAAGGCAGGTCCAACGGACGGCGGCTGGAAGGGTGTTGCGTTGCGCGCACGGGGACGACCGGACCACCAGGACGTCCGGAACGAGCGGACTGCCGAGGCTTCCCGAACGAGCGGACTGCCGAGGCTTCCAAAGCTTCCGGGCCGGGCGTTCCCCGGTGCCCGCGCGGTGCGGGTGCGGGTGATGGTGCGGTGGTGCGTACCGGCGACGAGGTGCGCCGTCATGGCGGTGAGGCCGCAGGCCGGCGGGCGCCCCTTTCGTCGCGGTGAGCAGGCCGCCAGCGGGTCGTTGCGCACTCACCGTAAGCATGCCTTGCGCTCCAGGCATAGGATGTTGCGCATGACGCAAGACCAAGGCGAGCTGGACAGCCTCGTACGCAAACGGATCCGCGCACTACGCGTGGCACAGGGCTGGTCCCTCGACGAGCTGGCCACCCGCGCCCAGCTCAGCCCGTCCACGCTCAGCCGCATCGAGACCGGTCGGCGCCGCCTCGCGCTGGACCAGCTCGTCACCCTCGCCCGCGCCCTGGACACCTCCCTCGACCAGCTGGTCGAGACCGCCACCGACGACGTCATCTCCAGCCCGATGATCGACGCGGCGCACCAGCTGATGCGGTGGCCCATCCGCGCGGACCCGGGCATGACCGTCGTACGGCAGCGCATGACGAATCCGCCGCCCGACAACCCCTCGCGCATGCGCGCCCACCCGGGCCGCGAATGGCTCGTCGTCCTCTCCGGCACCGCCGTCCTGCTGCTGGGCAACCGGCGCTTTCGCGTGGAGACCAACCAGGCCGCCGAGTTCCCGACGATGCTTCCGCATGCCATCGGCGCCGAGGGCGGGCCGTGCGAGATCCTCGGCATCTTCGACCGGGACGCCCGCCGCAGCCACCAGCGCGGGGAGGGCAGCGGCGACGTGAGCCGTCCCGCCCCGTAGAGACGCGGGCCGCAGGTGCTCCTCCGTGCGGCACGTGGCTCGCCGCCAAGTACCCATGCCGCGGGTGTCGCCACCCGGCCGCTCGCCGTCGCCTGTCGACAACATCTTGCGCGGCGGGCAGACGAAGCGGTCATCGTCTTGCTCTTTCGGGAAGCGCACGTGCCGCACACTCATGATCCACTTAGCGTGGCCCGCATGACTCACGCATCCTCCGCCGCGGCGCACCACCACGGCGCCCACCCGGTCCATCAGCACGGCGCGGACCATGACGCCGACGGTCAGGCGGAGATCCTCGACCTGGACGCGGAAGTGCTCTCCGAGCACATCGCCTCCATCACCGCCTGGCTGCCCCTCAAGGCCGACCCCCGTCACCTCGTGGATCTGGGGTGCGGAACAGGGGCGGGCACCTTCGCACTGCTCAGGCGCTTCCCCCGGGCCGAGGTGACCGCCGTCGACAGCTCGGCGAGCCACTTGCGCCGTCTGCTCGAGAAGGCCACGACGGCGGGCCTGGCCGACCGGGTGCACACCGTCCAGGCCGATCTCGACGCGGACTGGCCCGATCTCGGCACGCCCGACCTGGTCTGGGCCTCGGCCTCCATGCACCACATGGCCGACCCCGGCCGCACCCTGCGCCGGGTCCACGACATGCTCGCACCGGGCGGTCTGTTCGCCGTCGTCGAGCTGGCCGGCTTCCCCAGGTTCCTGCCCGAAGACGCCCCCGAGGACCGTCCCGGTCTCGAGGAACGCGCTCACGCCGCACTCGACCGGCACCACGCCGAGCAGATGCCGCACCGAGGCGCCGACTGGGGATCCGAACTCACCGCCGCCGGCTTCGACGTCGAGGCCGAACGCACCATCACCGTGAACATGGGCCCGCCCCACACGGACGCGGTGGGCCGCTACGCGCTCAACAGCCTCCGCCGCCTGCGCGGCGGCGTCGCCCAGGCGCTGGACGCCGAGGACCTCACCGCTCTCGACGGCCTCCTCGACACCGACAGCCCCCACAGCATCCTGCGGCGCGACGACCTGACGGTATGCACCGAGCGCACGGTGTGGGCCGCGCGACGCACCTGACCGCCGGGCGGGCCGGGGGACGGACGCTCCGGGTGCCAGTGGCGAGCTCGTCACCGTCACCACCGAGCACCTTCGGCAGACCGTCAACCACCACCAGCTCACCGAAGGGCTGGCCTACCCGGCCTTCTACCGCAACCTTTTCGTCGACCTCCGTCAGGAGCTCTCCGGGGCGGCGCGGCAGGCGCGTCAGGACGGGCGGGGGCTGTGGCCGGCCGACCAGACGCAGAGCGGGGCGAAGGTGGAGGGGCGGCTCACGCCGACCGACTCCGCGGTGCTGCTGCCCAAGCTCTGCTGTCGTCTGGCGGACTACTTCCAGCTCAACGACGGCGACCCGTCCCTGGAGGGCTTCCGTCCCTACCTGGAACAGCGCGAGGACCGGCTGTTCGTCCTGTCCACCGGGCAGTGGACCGGCTTCGACACGGTCGTGGAGGTCACGAACGGCGACACCGTGCGGCTCAACCGCCCTTCGGAGGACCTCGTCTTCGACGAGAAGTAGGCGACCGGGATGTCTTCCCGCGCGCCGACCGGCCGGGGGCCCGGTCTCTTGGGTCCGGGGCCGGTCGGCGCGCGGGGAGGTGCCGGGCCTACGAGGGGTCGTGCACCGTACCGGTGAACTTCGGTCCGTCGTGCGACTCACCGGTCTCGTCGTAGACGGTCAGGCGCAGCCGTACCTTCTCCTCCGGCTCGGTCACCGTGTCCGTGATCGTGGGGATGGTGATCTCGGCTCCCGTTTCGCCGGGCCGGACATCGACGAAGAGGCTGAGTCCTCTCAGCTGGGACAGTGGCCGTGACGGCCGGGGTGCCTCGCCGGAGTTCTCCCGCAGCCACTGGGGATCGACGTCGGTGGTGGACAGTTCGGCGCCGCTGGTCACCGGCAGGACGGCGACGCCGGCCTGGATGTCCGCGTCGGCCGCCGCGGACAGGGACACGCGCCAGGTCAGGTTCCCGCCCTCGGCGGCCCGGGCGGAGGCCGGGGTCACCTTGAGGGTGGGCATGGGATCGTCGTTCCGCGCGGTGACCCCGCCACGATGAGCGCCGATCACCGCACCCTGGACCGCCTTCACGAAGACGTCGTGCGACATGTCGTAGCCGAACCGTGTGTCGCCCCGGACCTCGACCTTCACGTCCGGGATGTCGCCGCCGGGTCCTACGGTCACCTCACGCGAGGTGGTCCGGCCGGTGACCGGGTCCGCGACGAACAGGCGGACCCTGCCGCTCCCGTGCCCGGAGACCTTCACCGGCACGTGGTAGGTCCGGACACCCGTGTCGCCCTCCTTGACGGTCAGCCGCCCGATGTCGACGCGCGGCAGTGCGGCGGACCGGACGGCGGGGGTACCGGGGCGCCATCCCCAGGCGTCGATGAGCCACGCCTGCCCGGACGACGTGCGCGGGACGATCTCCAGGGCCGTCACGCGGTGCGTGTCGATGCGCGCCCGGGTGGCGAAGCTCAGAGGTATCCGGACCTCCTGGCCCCAGTGGGAGGCGGTGCGCCCGGTTCCGGGCAGGCCGTCGAGGTGGACGCGCCCCAGGGTCGCCCGGTGGCCGGACGCGTCGGTGAGGGCGACGTCGAACCGGGTGTCCCTGGTGTTCGGCGGAACGATCAGGCGCAGTGCGAGGCTCTTGGCCCCAGCGACCGAGACCGGCGTCGCCGAGCGGACCCGGACCGTGGAACCGGGCGCCGTCCAGCGCAGGGCCACGGCGCGCCGGCCCGGCTCCTTCGATGTCTCCCAAGGGGCGAAGTGCGGCGAGAGGCCCTTCGCGCCGGAGTTGAGGCAGGCCGTGGAGTCGTCGTCGTCCACCTCGGCGCACAGCCGGCCGCCTTCGACGGAGACCGGTCCGTCGGGCAGGAAGGCCGGAGTGCGGCGTGCGCCGACGGCGTGGGTGAGAACGCGTGCCGGGCCGGCGGAGGGCGCGCGTCGCCCCGAACCGTCGAGCAGCGGTCGTACGCGGTCGTCACCGGCCACGAACAGTCGCGCGGCGGCGGCGATGTAGGTCGCGCCGACGGCCTGCTGCTGACGGGCCGTCAGCCTGGTCGCGGTGCCCGGCGAGCAGACCCGGTCCCGGGTGTCCCCGGTCCAGAAGTCGTCGTCCGCCGGTGCCTGGGCCTGCCCCGGCGTCCATTCGCTGTTGAAGAAGTTGTGGTTGGCGCCGACCACGTAGACGGCGCTGTGCAGGGCGGCGCCACGGCTGACACCGCGTGTCGCGTCCACGTACATCTGGCCCTGGAGGTCGGACACGTCGCCGTCGCAGCCGGGCAGGATCGTCGCCGACGGCACGTCGGGGGTCGGGTTCTGTCCGAAGATGGTGGGGCCGATGAGCACGGTGCCGCGGATGTGCCAGCGCACGGGGCCGCGGTAGCCGTCCTGGTCGGCGGGGGCGGCGTACAGGCTGTCCATGGCGGCCCGGTTCACGCCCTCGCCGCCGCGCGAGTGGCCGACGAGCAGGACGCGCGACAGGTCGGCGGGCGCCGCCCGTCGCACGATCGCGGGCGCGGAGGCCGGGTGCGCCACCCAGTCCGCCCAGCGGGCCAAGTGCTGTCGCACCAGGGACGACCGGGCCTGCGCGCCGCCGTCCTCCGCCGCGTAGTCCTGTCCATTGATGCCGTTGGCGGAGATGGACACGGTCACGTATCCCTGCGAGGCCAGCAGCTTCTGGGCCCTGAGGTAGCCCTTGTGGCTCGGGATCGGTTTCGAGCCCGCGGGGCAGGGCCATTCGCCGCCGGCCTGGTCGCCGTGACCGGTGTAGCAGGTGGCGTGGCGGCCGTGCAGGAACAGTGCCAGCGGACGGTGTCCCGTGGCGTTCGTGGGCGCGACCACCACGGCGCGCATCTCCACGGGCGCGGAGAAGCCGGGCAGGCGCACGGCGGCGAGCGCGTAGTCACCGGTGGCCGTCCGGTAGGTGCCCGGCTTCCCCGGGTCGACCGCGTTGGCGGGAAGGCGGGTCACGGGCTGGGCGGTGACTCCGGGCCGCTGCCCGGAGGGCGGGTCCTGCTCGGCGCCCGCCGCGTCCAGGCGCCGTCCGCCGGCCCGTACCTGGAGCTCCGAGGGGTCCCCGAGGGGTGCCGCGCCGAGCGGGAGCCGGAAGGAGCGGCCGTCCGGCGCGCCGACGGGCCGGCCCAGGAGACGGTCCCCGGAATAGAACGCGACGCCGGAATCGGTGACGGGCACCGGTGCGTCCGAGCGCCAGACCAGCTGTCGCGCCGCTCCCTCGCCGGTGATGGTCCAGCCGGCCGGTGCACCGCTGTCGGTGTCCGAGGACCCGGGTCCCGCGGATCGCGCGGAACCGGCTGTGGCGTCCTCTGCCTGGGTCGATCCTGGCGATCCTGCGACCGCTGCGAGCAACACCGCAGCGACGACCCCTATGCGCCGGACACGGAACAAGGTTCTTCTCCTCATGGTCGGCCTGCACCCCCGTCGCCCCGTTGGTCCCGAAGCGCTCTCCCCGTCCCACGAGGACGGAAAGCGAGGCCGATGGGTTGCCTCATGTCACCGGCGTATCTTCGGTCAACTACCGCGCGAGGCAGCGGAGTCGGGGGTCCGGTGAGGCGAGGAGGTGCAGTGCACCAGCGCGGGTGCCGGGGTGCCGCGGCCGACCGTGGTCACGCGTCCGGGCGGCCGTGCCCGGACGCGTCCTGCGGCGCTCTCAGTCGTCCTCCGGACAGAAGAAGCTCCCGGAAGGCCCCCAGCGCGTCACCGGCGCCGCCTTCGCGGATACCGCCCCGCACGTCAGGCCGGTGATCTTGGTGCCGTCCTCGGTGATCTCCCGGATGTCGACTTCCTTGTCGACCGGATACTTGTGTCCCTTGCCGATGGTCATGATCCCCGACTCTCCGACGTAGTCGGTGACTCCGGTCGACTGGAGGAAGGTGACGACGGCGCTGGGGGTGAACTGCGGGTCGGTGACCGCGATTTCGTTCATCACCTTGAAGAAGACCTTCACCGCGTCGTATCCGGCGGCGGCGTCGCTGTCGGAGGAGACCTCGAAGGACTTCCGGAAGTTCCGGACGAAGGGGCCCTGGGCGTCGGGCAGGCTGAACTGGCTGTAGAAGAGGCTGAGCGAGCCGTAGTCCTGCGGCATCAGTTCCGGGTGCAGCACGAGATTGGGAGCGGGGCTCTCGGCGAGGACGGCGACGCGGCCCTGGTGCGTACGGCATTGCTTGTCGCTCTGCAGGTAGTAGAACAGGTCGTGCATCACGCTGGATCGGCCCGCGTAGAGGATGAAGCCGTCCGTCCTGCGGATCAGCGCGCAGATGCCGGCCGCCACGGAGGGCGTCTGGCTGTCGTTGCCCGATTCGCCGTACGGCACCGGGTAGACCGGCCCCGCCGAACTGTAGGCGTCGGTGAACCGCTTCTTGAGATCCGCGCTGAAGTACCGGTCGTGGGGGTCGAAGACCACGACGGCGGCGGGTGCGGTGTGCCCCGGACCGACCTTGGTCAGGGCGGCCAGCCGAGGTGAGTGCCGGGCGAACGACGCCATGATGCGCGCGACGCGGGCGTCGGGCGCCGAGAGCTGGAAGTACGACACCGGGGAGTCGCCTTCGACCATGGGCTGGCCCGAGACGCCGGTGCCGAGGACCGTGACGCCCCGGGCATCGAGTTCGATGGCCGCCTGGAGGGACTCCGGGCGGCTCTGCGTGAGGCCGATGACGCCGGCGATGTGGTCCCGGTCGATCCGGTCGACGATCATGCGGGCCACGTCCACGTCACTGTGGTTCGTCGTGTTGATTCCCCCGCGCGATCCGAAGGCGAAGTACTCCCCCGCGTTGGCGACGAGGAGCCGGATCGGCATCTGTGACTTGAGGTTGAGATCGTTGACCTGCTTCTGGGCGAGCAGCGCGCCCCGCAGCATCTGGAAGCCGGTGGGCACGGTGCGGCGTGACGTGGAGCCGACGCTCAGTGGGGCGAAGAAGACCAGGGTGCGATAGGGCTTGGTCCGGTCGACTCCCGCGTTCTGGCGTCCCAGTCGGGCCTCCAGCTCTCGCAACTCGGGCGCGTACAGGCCGTGCGCGAGCTCGCAGTGGTCGGAGCCGTCGGTGATCCCGACGCGCTCGCCCGTGCTGACGCGCGGACACCAGCTGTCGGTGGCAGGGGGTTTGGCGTCGCCTCCGGTGCCGGGGTGCGCCTCGCCGGGCCTCAGCACCTGGGAGAGTCCGGCGGCGACCACCGCCACCACCGCCACGGCGGCCACGACGGGACGCAGCCAGTCGCCCGCGCGCCGGTCGCGGGAACGCACGGTCCGTTGCACGACCGGCCGTTCGGCCGCCGTCCCGCTGTCGGGCACGCGTGACAGCGGTACCACCCGCACCGCTTCGACCGGCTGCCCGGAGGCGCCGGCCGCCAGCAGCGACGCCACCGCCCGGTCCGTCGTGCCGTTGTCGCCGTGCCGGGTGCCCTGGAACGGGATGCCCTGCCGGGGCAGGCCGACGGCGTACGGCGGGATGTCCGCCGTGGCGGCGCCGAGCACGAGCACGGGGCAGGTCCCGACGTCCTCGGAGACGGCGGAGAAGGAGTTCAGGAGCTTGCGGCTCGGGGAGTCGTCACCGCCGACCGTCGGCAGCAGCAGGACGAAGGGCCATCGCCGGCGCGGCCTGCGCACACTCCACACCGGCGGGCGCGCCGCCCGGGCCAGGTCGTGGATCAGCGCGGTCAGCAGGACCTGCCGGACCACCGCCTCGTCGCGGGCCGACACGACGGACATCGCGGCCTGGGCCGCGGCCGCCGGCGCACCCGCGTCGGCCGGTGCCTCCTGCTCGGCCCTCTCCTGGGCCCTGGACCGCAGTTGGGCGTCGCGCAGGGACATCGCGGCGTTGAGGAAGCTGCGCCCCGGCTCGTCCAGCATCCCGCCGACCCACCGGAAGCGGGCGCCGCGGTCGATCCGTACGCCGTACGACCACCGCCACAGCCAGGCCAGTGGTGTGGTCACCACCCTCGTGATCGCCGACCACTGCTTGGCTCCCAGGTCGTCGCCGAGGCGCGTGACCTCGGCGGCGAACCCGAACTTCCAGGCGTACTTGTCGTAGATCCTGTCCCGCAGCGCCCGGCGTTCGTCCTGCACGTCCCCCGGGGCGATGTCGGCGCGCAGCACCGACAGACAGGCGTCGAACTCGGTGAGCCGCAGCGTGCCGGAGCCGTCCGGCATGGTGGTGCGCAGTTGGCGTGCGACCCGGTCCAACAGCCGTACGTGCGGGCCCTCGTACACCTCCCCGTCCTCCGCGGGACGGTCGCACGCGAGCAGTCCCTCGTCGACCAGCGCGTGCGGCGCGAGGCTGGCCAGGTGGCCCGTCTCACCGGTGGTGAGGCGCACCAGGCGGTGGTGGTAGACGTGCACCAGGGCCGAGAGCGCCGGATCCGCTTCGCCCCGTCCGGTATCGGCAGCCGCGACACCGGCCGCGTCCGTGGCCGCCGAGGTCGTGCCGGCGGCGGGCTCGCGGACGAACAGCAGGGCGGGCAGCCGGTGCCGTGAGCTCCGCCGCCTGGGCGGGACGCCGGTTCGCCGGTCGACGACGTAGCGGTCGATCACACGGACGATGTCGTCGAAACCGCAGGGCAGGACGAGATCTTGTTCGTCCGTCCGATGGGGTTGCGGCACGCGGGCCTCCCGGACGCTGAGAAACAGGAGGCGAGCCTAGGAACGGCCGGGCGAGTTCAAGGTGCTTTGCCTCTAATGGGCGCCCATTGAGCGATTACGGCCGTTTGCCTTTCGGATCGGACGCGCCCGAGGGGCACCGGCTCGGCGCGGTGTGCGGACCGTTCCGTGATCGCGCCCGGCGTACGGACGTACCCGCGCGGCCGGTCACTTCCACCCGTAGGCGTAGGCGGCCACCCAGGTGATGTCGAGTTCGGCGCTGCTGCCCGGCGCCGCTCCGGGGCCTTCGAGCGCGCTCTCGTTCTGCAGCACCCAGGACAGCGGTGCGGAGGGAACCCCGCGGGTGTCCTCACCCGTCTGCCTGCCGTCGACGAAGAAGCGCACATGTCCCGGTGTCCATTCCGTCGAGACGGTGTGCCACTCGGTCCACGCGCCGTCGCTCGGGAAGTAGCCCTGTTCTCCGCCTCCGCAGGGATGGTGGAACGCGGTGAGGCTGCCGGTCCACTCACCTTCGGGGTGGTCCATTTCGCAGCCACCGCCGTAGTGCAGCCACGCGGACTTGTATCCGGGAGCCACCTTCGTCACTTTGATACGAGCGCTGTACTTGCCGTACGCCATCCGCATCACGGCACGCGGTACGACCGCCGCAGCATGCACGGGGCCTCCGTCCTCGGGGCGCCACATCCGGATGCGCATCACCCCGTCGCCGTTCTCGCCGGGGCCCACGCTCACCGTGTCCTCGGGGTGGTACTCGCCGACGACGTCACGGCCCCGGTCGTTCGCGGTGTCCTCCCAACCGGACGGATAGGCCCACCAGTTGTCGCGGTACTTGCCGTTCAGCCCGCCGCAGAAGGCGCCGGACGTGTCGACGCGGTGGTCGCAGTCGCTGAACGAACCCAGCGGCACCCGGTCGCCGTTGAAGTCCTCCGCGAGGACCTGCCAGAACGGCCCGCAGTCACCGCGGGGCAGGACGGTGCTCGTGTCGTGACAGGCATCCGCCGAGCGGGGTGCCCCGTCGGCGCGGGGAACCCAGAACAGCGCGCCGGCCAGGAGGACGAGACCGAGTGGCATGAGCAGAGCGCGCCGGCGTCGGCCGGACGCCGCGTGCGACCCCATCGCAAGCCTCCCTCGCTCCGCGCCGTGCGAGCACCCGTCGCTCTCCCGCACGCAAGGTCCGCCAGAACCGCTCCGGACGCCGTCCGCGACAGAGAGCACCACGCGACGATGCATCCTCGCGTCACGACAGGCGCGGCACCACCCCGCGGGCACCGTTCGATGCGGATGGTCCGGCTCCGACAGGCCGGAGAGTCCGGTCCGGTGGCCCGTGGGTGCCGGCCCGGGCGGGTCCCGGGCGTGCCGCGGGCCCCGGTGGCCTGGATCGCCGCCGGGGCCCACGGGACGTGACTCAGGGCTGCAGAGGCATCGTCCAGCAGTTGGAGGTGGCGCGCTTGCCGGCGAGCCGGTCGGTCAGCCAGGAGATGGCGTCACCCTGGTCGGTGATGAGGGGTACGACGTGGTTGGTGAGCAGTCCGTCGCCGAGGTTCGGCAGGTTGATGGCGTCGTAGGTGATGTCGGCGCCCTTGCGGCACCAGTCGACGGCGAGTTGACGTGCCTGGCCGTGCGGCACGATGTCGTCCTGGATGCCGGTGACCAGGCGCACCGGACTGGTGGGCTTCAGCTTGCCGATGCGCTGGTTTTCGAGGGTGGCCCGCAGTTCCGGCGAGCTCGCGACGATGTCGCTGACGGACTGGCCGTCCGTCGTCCACGACGTGCTCTTCTTGAACGCGTATCCGAAGATCGCGTCGCCGACGCACATCGTGGAGAGGTCGTTGAGCGCGGCCTTCCCGGCGGAGTTGAGGTGGGCGTCGGCGACGGCCCGCAGCTCGGGGTCGGACTGCAGGAAGCCGTTGAGGGACCAGCCGAGGGCACCGGCGAGGGCGCTGCCGTCGATGCCCTTGATCACTTCGGTGAGGTTGGCGGGCGGTGCTCCGGAGTAGGTGCCGGCCAGCGTGATGTCCGGGGCGTAGGAGGGCTGGAGTTCGGCGGCCGACGCGCTGGCGCCGCCGCCCTGGCTGTAGCCGAAGAGGCCGACGGGTGACGCGGAGGTGATCGACGCACCGGTCAGCGTGCGTGCGGCGCGGACGGCGTCGAGGAGCGCGTGGCCGCCGTCGAGGCGGTTCACGTAGGTGTGGAGCCGGTCGGTCGCGCCCAGCCCGACGTAGTCGGTGACGACCACCGCCGTGCCGGCGGCCAGGAGCCGGTAGATGGCGAGGTCCTCGTAACCGACCGACACCGTGTCGCCGTTCAGGGAGAGCGGGTGCTCAAGTCCCATGGAGGCCGCGCACTGGTCGCCCTGGCCCATGGTGCCCGGAGCCACGGCCACCAGGGGTCGCGGGCCGCCGCCCTTCCAGGCGGCCGAGGGCTCGATGTAGGCGCCGGTCACCGCGACGGGCCGGCCGTTGGAGTCGGTGGACTTGTACATCAGGCGGGTCGCGGTGCCGGGGAGCGGACCGTCGAGGCCGGGCAGGCTGAGGGCGAGCGGCAGGGGTTCGGTGCGGATCAGGGCGCCGTCGGCCGCGGGGAGACTCGCGGGTGGCGTGTAGAAGGCGGGAATGCTCACGCCCCGGGAGACCACCCCGTCCGTGCCGGCGGCCACGGCGGGGATCGCCTGGACGCTCAGGCAGGCGAGGGCCGCGAGCGCGGTGGCGAGGAGGCGGCCGCGCTTCGCCGCGGCGGCTGCGGGATGCGCGGAGGGCAGCGGCCGCTCCGTGCGGGGACGTCGGGTGAACGCCGGATGCGGCTGGTCGGTGCTGGGGGGTCGTTCCATGCGGCTCACTCCCTGCTTCGTCGAAACGTGGGGGTCGTGCGGGCGGCCTGCGGCGTCAAGGACGTGACACCGGTTCGGGTGAGAGGCCGGCCCGGCCGCGACCGGGGGACTCCGGTGGCGGTCGCGGGTCGGTGCGGGGGAAAGGGCAGCGCACGGGGACGGACGGGGGCGGGACGATCGCACCCGCCCGGACCGCGGACGTGGGCAGGACGACGGACCCGCTCGCGTCGCGGACGGGGGCGGGACGACCGCATCCGCCCGCGTCACGGACGCGGGCAGGCCGGCACCGCACACGCGCCGTCGGCCGGGCGGCGCGCAGTGCGGAGCCCGCCCACGCGTCGTACGACGCCGGGCGAGGCGGCATGTCCTGAGGATTCTGAACACGGTGGAGCCCCGGTGCTCGTGGCTGTGGCTCCGCCGTCCTGTGCTGTCCCGTGTTGCCCTGTTCCTGTGCCTGTGATCGGCAGCAACGGACGCCGAAGTCCCGTGCGACGCCCGTTAGTTACTCCCGAGTCACATCAGGAGAGTAGGAGCGCATGTCACTCAGTGACAAGATGTCTGCGTGTGTCAGTTCCCAGGGGCTCGCTATGCTTCCAGCGATCTGACGGACAGGGATGGTGGGGCAACGGTGCGTGATGCGGCACCCGCAGACCGGACCACGACGGCCGGAGCGGCCGCGCGGCCGTCACTGGGCGAACGGCGCAGGGACGCACTCCGTCTCGACATAGCCCGCGAGGCCGTCCGCCTGTTCATCTCACAGGGCGTCACGGGCACCACGGGGGACCAGATCGCGGAGGCGGTGGGCGTCTCGACCCGCACCCTGTGGCGCCACTTCCCGACCAAGGAGAGCTGCGTACGCCCCTTACTCACAGCGGGGCTCGACGCCGCCACGGATCAACTGCGGCACTGGCCCCCGGACACCGGCCTGCTGGAGTTCCTCACACACTCCTGCCGGCACGGGAGACTGCCCTCCGCCGACCCCGCGGTGCTCGACCTGATCCGCATGACCCCCACCGAACCCGCACTGCGTGCCGTCTGGCTCCAGGCCCACGACGACGCACTGCCCGTCCTCACGGAACTGCTCGCCAAGCGCTCCGGCAGGAGTGCCGACGACCTCCGGGTGAAGGTGCACGCGGCCACCGTCAACGGCGCACTGCGCGCCGCGGCGGAGGACTTCGCCGTACGGTTCGCCGACAGGGCGGAGGCCTCGGAAGAGGATCTCGCCGCCTCCCTGCACGCCGCCCTGCACGCGGCGTCGGAGGGCCTGCCGTACTGACAACACCCCACCGGGACGGGCCCGTCGAGGCCGGGGCGCACCCGGGCGGGCGTACCGCGACGCACGCATCACCCCTTCACGCCCCACGAAGGCCGGGCGACGAACAACTCCTCGAGTAAAGAGTTCGCATGGTCTAGTCCAAAGACCCGTCTGGTCTAGTCCAACTCATTGACGTGATCGCGACAGCAGCCGGAAGCTGGGGCCACTCCCCCACCCCTCTGGAGGCACAGTGAGACGTCTTCGCGCATGTCTGGGCGCGGCAGCCGCCGTGAGCCTGGCCGCAGTCGGCACCACCGCGCTGGTCGCGGGCAACGCCTCGGGCGCGACCAGCGCGCTCAGCAACCGCTGGTACGCCGCCGCCCCCTATCTGATGCCGACGGACAACGAACCGCCGGACCCGGGCGCCATCATGGACGCGACGGGCCTCAAGGCGTTCCAGCTCGCCTTCATCCTCGCCCCCAACGGCGGTGGCTGCTCCCCCACTTGGGGCGGCACATCAGCGGTCTCCTCGGACACCGCCGTGCAGTCGGTCGTCAACACCATCCGCGCCAAGGGCGGCGACGTGTCCGTCTCCATCGGCGGCTACGGCGGCACCAAGCTCGGCCAGGCATGCTCGGACCCGGCCGCCACCGCCGCGGCGTACCAGCAGGTCATCACCAAGTACGGCCTGCACGCGATCGACTTCGACCTGGAGGAGCCGGAGTACGAGAACACGGCGGCCATCAGGAACGAGATCGGCGCCGCCAAGATCCTCCAGCAGAACAACCCCGGCCTGTACGTCTCCGTCACCACGGCCGGCACGGCGGACGGAACGGGCTGGTTCGGCAAGCAGATGCTGCTGGAGGCGAAGTCGCAGGGCTTCACGCCGAACAACTTCTCCATCATGCCGTTCGACGGCGGCTTCAACGGCGCCGCGTCGCAGACCAGCGCGCTCGCCAACTTCAACAGCATCCTCCAGTCCACCTTCGGCTGGGACCAGGCGACCGCGTACGCCCATGAGGGCTTCTCCGGCATGAACGGCCGCAGCGACACCGGCGAGTACTTCTCCCAGGCCGATTTCCAGACCGTGCTGGACTTCGCGACCGGCCACAACATGGACCGCTTCACCTTCTGGTCCCTGAACCGGGACCGCCAGTGCACGCCCGCCGACAACGGCGGTCGTACGTCCGGCACTTGCTCCAGCGTGGCCCAGAACTCCTGGGACTTCGCGAAGTACTCGGTGAAGTTCGCCGGAGCGACCCCGCCCACCGGCACACCCACCCCGACGCCCACGCCGACCCCGACACCCACACCGCCCAGCTCCGCCTGCAAGACGGCCTGGAGCGCGTCGACGGTCTACACCGCCGGCAACGAGGCCTCGTACAACCACCACAACTGGAAGGCCAAGTGGTGGACCCAGAACGAGGCGCCGAGCGGCGCCGAGTGGGGTCCGTGGCAGGACGAGGGCGCCTGCTGACGTCCGTTCTTCGGTTCCGGACGGCGTGTCCGAGCGGCGCCCCGCCCGGAGCCATCGGCTCAAGGCCTCCCCGCCGAGCCGCGGTGCTGAGGGGATGACGTCACCCGAGGTCGGGGCGGCGCCATCCCCTCAGCGCGTACACCCGAGGTCGGCACGGAACCCACAACGACGCCCAGCGGGCAGCGGGCAGCGGGCAGCGGGCAGCGGGCAGCGGGCAGCGGGCAGCGGGCAGCTCAAGGGCTACTCGGCCGGCAGTGCGTCCCGCATCACCCTCGCGGTGGACGTCGGGTCGTAGCCCTCGGGGACTCCGGGGACCAGGATGATGTCCCCCTCGATGTGCCGCGAGCGCAGGGGAGCGATCTCCCGGTAGGCGGGCGAGTCCCACCACGCACGCGCCTCGGCGATCGCGGGGAAGCCGATCACCACGACATGGCCGGGCCAACTGCCCTCCATCACCTCATGCCGCGTGGCATGCACGAGGAAGCGCCCACCGTACGGCTCGAAGGTGGAGCCGATGCGGTCGATGTACTCGGCGATCTCCGGGTGCGGCGCGGCATCCCGTAGGTGGGCTATGGCGTACGCGGTCATGACGTCCTCCGGCGGTCGGGGCTCCGTACACGAACGACCTTCGCAGCCGCGCACACCGGAGTCGATTACCCGAGAGGTAACCGGCTCCTCGGCGGAATCGGGCGCCGGGGATCCGGAGGCCTGCCCGGGACAGCCGCGGGAACCCCTGACCCACCGGGAGTCGGCAGGTCGGGCGGCCGTCGGGCCAACCACACACGTCCGGCCGAAAAGGTCACCCGCACCGCTCCCGACGACGGGCCGAACACCTCCGGCCGGCCGGCAAGTCCTCCCGGTGCGCGGGTGATCGACACCTGAAGTCTTGACAGGATCGATCACGCGTCACAGTCTTTGGCAACGTTGTCATTCGCCCTGACAACGTTGCCAACCCCAGTGCTCGGCAAGCACCACCCGTGTGATTGGACACCCTGCTGATGGCTCAGCCGAATCCGCCGCACTCCCCCACCCGACGATCGATCGTCCTCACCGGCTCGACGCTGCTGGCCGGATTCGGCCTGGGAACCGCGTTCCCGGGCACCGGCGCGGCCACCGAGCGCCAAGGCCCCGATGTCCCGCGGGGGTCCGCGGAGGAACTCGCCGTGTACCGGCCCGTGACCGTCTCCTCGACCGACTACGCCCCCACGCCCGGGGAGTTCGTGGTGGACCGGGTCCCTTCCCCCGGCGTGCGGGGCACCGGGTGGCGTGCGGCGGGCGGTGACCCGCAGTGGATCTCCGTCGACCTCCAGGCGGAATGCCGCGTCACATGGATCCGCCTCACCTTCGAAGCCGACGCGAGCGACCCGGTGTTCACCCCTCCGGCGAGCGGGAACTGGGCCGACGGAACCACCGGCAAGGAGATCCTTTCGAGCTACGCGGTCGACTTCGTGGTCGAGACATCGCGTGACCGCTCGTCCTGGGCGAGTGTCTACAGAACGACCGCCGGAACCGGCGGTGTCGTCGACATCCAGCTCCCCAGGGCGACCACGGCCCGCTGGGTGCGTCTGACCTCCCGCAAGCGGTCCAGTGCCAACCCGCTCGGACTGAACGGCTTCGAGGTGTACGGCACCGCGCAGGGGCATCGTCCACCGGCCACGGGCTGGACCGACTGGGGCACGCACGACGGCCACGCCCCCGCGCTGAAGCAGGCCGACGACGGCACGGTACCGCTGGAGTCCGGCTGGACGCTGACCATGGACGACTGGGCCGGGGGCGACGGCCCCGCGCTGTCGCGGGAGAGCGTGGACACCCGGACCTGGCTGCCCGCCACCGTGCCCGGCACGGTCCTGGCCTCCCTCGTCGACCAGGGCAGGCTGCCCGACCCGGTCGCCGGCCTGAACAATCTGCGCATCCCCGAGGCGCTCTCGCGCCACTCCTGGTGGTACAAGCGGGACTTCGAGGTGCCGCGCGGCCTGCGGAGCGGCGCCGGACGGCGGATCTGGCTCGAGTTCGACGGCATCAACCACCGGGCCGACATCTGGCTCAACGGGCAGCATGTGGGCGGCCTGTTGTATCCGTTCGCCCGCTCGGCGCACGACGTCACGGAACTCCTGCGCGTGCAGGACGGGAACGCGCTGGCGGTGAAGATCACGCCGATGCCCGTCCCCGGCAGCCCCGGGGACAAGGGACCGGCCGGCGAGGCCTGGGTCGACGCCGGAGCGAACCAGATGAACCTCAACTCCCCCACCTACCTGGCCTCTTCGGGCTGGGACTGGATGCCGGCCGTCCGGGACCGCGTCGCCGGCATCTGGAACCATGTCCGGCTGAGATCCACCGGTCAGGTCGTGATCGGCGACCCGCGGGTGGACACCGTGCTGCCCGACCTGCCCGACACGTCGACGGCCGAACTGACCATCGTCGTCCCGGTCCGCAACGCCGACGGCGCCGACCACAAGGCGACCGTCACGGCCGCGTTCGACGACGTACGGGTCTCGAGGACCGTCACGGTTCCGGCCGGCCGGAGCGTCGACGTCGTGTTCGGCCCGGACTCGTTCAGCCGCCTGCGGCTCCGCGATCCCGAACTGTGGTGGCCCAACGGGCTCGGAAGCCCCCGCCTGCACGACCTCACGCTCGTCGCCCGCGTGGACGGCACCGAGAGCGACCGGCGCACCACCCGCTTCGGGATACGCCAGTTCGGCTACGACTACGACATACCGCTGCCCTTCGTGGCCACCGGCGACGCGTACACCCAGACCGTGGACCTCGGCGCACAGCAGGCCCGCCACATCCGGATCAGATGCCTGACCCGGGCCACCGACTGGGGAAGCTCGCTGTGGGCCCTGTCCGTGTTCGACACGTCACGGCCGGGGACGGACCTCGCCCTGCACGGCGCCGCCGCCGCCTCCACGGTGGACGAGGACGGCCACGGAGCCGGCAATGTCACGGACGGCGACCCGGCCACCCGGTGGTCCTCGGCCTACCAGGACGATCAGTGGATCCGGGTGGACCTGGGCTCCACCCAGTCGTTCGACCGGGTCGACCTCGTCTGGGAGAAGGCCTACGCCCGGACCTTCGTGGTGCAGGTGTCCACCGACGGTTCCGAGTGGCGAGACGCGCGGGCCGTCGACAACATCGCGGTGCCGCTGCCCTTCAACAACGGCGACGCGAGCCTCCAGGTGGAGGAGTTCGCCCCGCGCACGGCCCGCTATGTGCGTATCAAATGCGGTCTGCGAAACACCAGTTGGGGCAATTCCCTGTGGTCCCTCTCGGTGATCGACAGCACCGATCCCGGTACCGACCTCGCGCTGCGCATGCCGGCCACCGCCTCCACCGAGGACGACGGTCACCCCGCGGCCTCCGCCACCGACGGCGACCCCGGCACGCGCTGGTCCTCGCAGTACGCGGACCACCAGTGGATCCGGGCCGACCTCGGCGCCGCGCGGCGCTTCGACCGGGTGGCCATCGTCTGGGAGGCCGCCTATCCGAAGACGTACACGATCCAGGTGTCGGACGACGGCGACGCGTGGACCGACGTCAAGTCGGTGACCAACACCCCCGAACCGCTGAAGATCAGCGTGAACGGCGTCCGGGTACTGGCCCGCGGCGGCAACTGGGGCTGGGACGAGCTGCTGCGCCGGATGCCCGCCGCCCGGACGGACGCGGCGGTGCGCATGCACCGCGACATGAACTTCACCATGATCCGCAACTGGGTGGGCAGCAGCAACCGCGAGGAGTTCTATGCCAGTTGTGATGAGCACGGGATCCTGGTGTGGAACGACTTCCCGAACGCCTGGGGCATGGACCCGCCGGACCACGACGCCTTCAACACGACCGCCCGGGACACCGTGCTGCGCTACCGCATCCACCCCTGTGTGGTGGTCTGGTGCGGCGCCAACGAGGGCAATCCTCCGGCCGCCATCGACAAGGGCATGCGGGAAGCGGTCGAACAGCAGGCGCCCGGCATCCTGTACCAGAACAACTCGGCCGGCGGCATCATCACCGGCGGCGGCCCCTACGGCTGGGTCGAGCCGGAGAAGTACTACGAGCCGTCGACCTACGGCAGCAACGGCTTCGGCTTCCACACCGAGATCGGCATGCCGGTCGTCTCCACCGCCGCCAGCCTGCGGAACATGACCGGCGACGAGCCCGAGTGGCCGATCCGCGGAGCGTGGTACTACCACGACTGGAGCGAACGCGGGAACCAGGCCCCGCAGAACTACAAGGCAGCCATCGAGGCCCGCCTGGGCGCGACGACGGACCTCGACGACTTCGCCCGCAAGGCGCAGTTCGTCAACTACGAGAACACGCGCGCCATGTTCGAGGCCTGGAACGCGCACCTGTGGGACGACGCCAGTGGTCTCATGCTGTGGATGTCCCACCCCGCGTGGCACAGCACGGTCTGGCAGACCTACGACTACGACTTCGACGTCAACGGCACCTACTACGGCGCCCGTTCGGCCTGCGAGCCGCTGCACGTGCAGGCGGACCCGAGGACGGGTCAGGTCATCGCGGTCAACCACACCCGTGCAGCGGTCGAGGGGGCGAGGGTCACCGCCCGCCTCCACGACCTCTCCGGACGACAGCTCGGCACCCCGCACACGAACGAGGTCGACGTCCCGGCCGCGGCCACGGCCCGGGCCTTCACCGTCGGCTGGGCCGACGGCCTGCCCGACCTGCACCTGCTGCGGCTGACGCTCGAGGACGCGTCGGGGCACCCGCTGTCGCGCAACACCTACTGGCGTTATCGCAGCCCGGCGGCCATGAAGTCCCTCACGACGGCCGAGCGGGTCCGGGTGTCCGCCTCGATCACGCGTCTCTCCCGGACCGGCGCGCGCCACGAGATGACCGCCACGGTCCGCAACCGGGGCAGGGCCGTGGCCGCGATGACCCGGCTCTCGCTGCTGGACCGCGGCAGCGGTGACCGTGTCCTGCCGACGCTGTACAGCGACAACTACCTGTGGCTGCTGCCGGGCGAGTCCCAGCAGGTCACACTGTCCTGGCCGGCCGCCGCGCTCCCCTCCGGTCGGCCCTCCCTGCGCGTGGAGGCGTTCAACAGCGACCCGACGTCGGCCCCTTCCTGAGACGAATGCCCGCTTTACCCACCGAAGCCCGCCTTCGACATGCGTTCTCGCTGCTCAGGGGCTTGTCGCCGCTGCGGTTGCCTGGTCTTCTGTACGCCGGTGATCGATGGCGCGTCGCCTCACCACGGTCTGTCCGCGGCCCGTGGTGAGGCGAGGCCGGCGGGAAGGGCGACAACGTGGACTCAGTGGCTGGGCAGGACATCCGGAGGGGACTGCCCGAAGGGCTGGGTGCGGCGATACGCGAGACCGCCGAGGACATCGCCGCGCTGCTGGGACCCGATGCCGACATGGAGCTCCGGATTCCCGGGGCGGAGTGGAGTGTCGGAGAGGCGGCGGCGCATCTGGCCGTGGCCAACGAGCTGATGGCGGAGCTCGCGGCAGGACATGCGCGCCCCTACGGGGACGGCACACCGCAGAGCCTCGCCCAGGCCAATGAGCGGTCGCTGGCGGAGTTCGGCGAGCGGGCGGCCGAACCGCTGGCGGCGATGATCGTCCGACACGCCGATGCGTGTGTGAAGGCGTTGGAGGAAGGGGCGGCGGAGGACCCCGTCGTCACTCCGCTGGGCCCCATGAGCCCGCAGGAACTGGGGTCGTACCTGCTCACGCACATGCTCGGCCACGGCTACGATCTCGCCCGTGCGCTGGGCCGGGCGCACATGATCGACCGGGTCCGGGTCGGGCTGACCCTGCCGTTCATGCTCACGGCGATGCCCCGGGTGACCGATCCGCTCCGCGCGGCCGGAATGAACGCCCGCTACGACATCCGGCTGTGGGGCGGCGGCCGGTTCGGCGTGACCCTGGCCGACGGCGTCCTGTCCGTCGACCGGGAGCCACCGGTCAGGCCGGACTGCACCATCCTCATCGAGCCGGTCACCTTCCTCCTGATGGGGCTCGGTCGCCAGGGACAGGCGGGTCCCATCGCCCGCGGCCGCATCATCGTCTGGGGCCGCAGGCCCTGGCTCGCTCCCCGCTTCCCGGGTCTCTTCACCGCGCCCTGAGAAAGCGGTTCCTCGCGGCGGCAGGACCGGAGGGGTCAGCCGAGCCTGCGGTCGAGGTTGAAGGCGGCGCTGATCAGGGCGAGGTGGGTGAAGGCCTGGGGGAAGTTGCCGCACTGTTCCCCGGTGTGGCCGATCTCCTCCGCGTACAGGCCGAGGTGGTTGGCGTACGTGAGCATCTTCTCGAAGGCGAGGCGGGCCTCGTCGAGACGGCCCGCGCGGGTGAGTGCCTCGACGTACCAGAAGGAGCAGATCGAGAAGGTGCCTTCCTCGCCCTTGAGGCCGTCGGGACTCGCCTGCGGGTCGTAGCGGTAGACGAGGGAGTCGGACACCAGGTCCTCGCCCAGGGCGTCGAGGGTGGCGAGCCATCTCGGGTCGGTCGGGGAGATGAACTTCCCGAGCGGCATCATCAGCAGCGACGCGTCGAGGATGTCGCTGTTCTCGGTCTGGGTGAAGGCGTTGCGCCGCGGAGACCAGCCCTGGCTCATGATCCGCCGGTAGATCGTGTCGCGGACGGCGCCCCAGCGGATGATGTCGGCGGGCAGACCACGGTGCCGGGCCAGCCGCATGGCGCGTTCGATGGCCACCCAGCACATGACGCGGGAGTAGAGGAACGGCTTGCGGCCTCCGCGGGTCTCCCACACTCCCTCGTCGGGCTGGTCCCAGTTGTCGCACACCCAGTCGACGAGCCCGCTCACGGTGTCCCAGTGGGCGCTGGAGAGGGGCTGCCCCCACTTGTCGTAGAGGTAGAGGCAATCGACCAGGGCGCCGTAGATGTCCAGCTGAAGCTGGCCGACGGCGCCGTTGCCGATGCGTACGGGAGCGGATCCGCGGTAGCCCTCGAGGTGGGTCAGCTCGCGTTCGGGCAGGTCGCGGCGCCCGTCGATGCCGTACATGATCTGCAGCGGGCCGTCCGGGCCGACGCGCTCGGGTATGTCGCTCTGGACGTGCTCGGCGAGGAAGCCCATGAAGGCCTCGGCCTCGTCGGTGAAGCCGAGACGCAGCAGGGCGTACACGCAGAACGCGGCGTCACGGATCCACACATAGCGGTAGTCCCAGTTGCGCTCGCCGCCGATCCGCTCGGGCAGGCTGGTGGTCGGCGCGGCGATGATGGCGCCGGTGGGGGCGTACGTGAGCAGTTTCAGCGTGAGGGCGGAGCGGTGCACCATCTCCCGCCAGCGGCCGCGGTACCGCGACTGGGACAGCCAGCGCCGCCAGTAGCGCACGGTCGCGTTGAACTCCCTCTCCGCCTCGGACACGGCGCAGAAGCGCGGGCCCACGTCGTCGTCGATCTGGTCGAGGGTGAAGACCGCGGTCTCCCCCTCGTGGAGTTTGAACAGCGACCACACATCGTGTCCGGCGGTCTCGATCGGCACCGTGGAGGTCAGGGCCAGTCTCAGCACGGACGAGGTGAAGATCGCCTGGCCGGAGTCCACGCGCACGGTGTGCGGGACCGTCCCGTACTCGAAGCGGGGCGCGACTCGCGCGCGAAACGGCAGTGTTCCGCGGACGCACACCACGCGGCGGATCAGGCGGTGCCGGCTGGCCTCGCGCGAGTCGTCGACGACCGGCATGAAGTCCTGGATCTCACCGACCCCGTCGTCCGCGAAGAACCGGGTGATCAGCACATTGGTGTCGGGGAAGTAGAACTGTTTCGTGCGCGCCAGGACGTCGGCGGCCAGTTCGAAGGAGCCACCGCGGTCGGCGTCCAGGATCGAGGCGAAGACGCTGGGCGCGTCGAAGCGCGGGCAGCAGTACCAGTCGATGGTGCCGTCCGTGCCGACCAGGGCCGCGCTGCGCAGATCGCCGATCAGACCGTGGTCGGCGATGGGCAGGTAGCGAGGGGTGTCCGCGCCGCGCGGGCCGCCGGGCGCACCACGGGCCCCGTCGTACGCGCCGGGCCCCGCAGTCACGTCAGCCATACCGGCCTCCTCTGGGCTGTCGCCCGAGCCCCCTCCGTTCCAGGCTAACGAGTCATCCGGAATCGGGGGCGCTCGTGCATCCGGACTCCCGCCACCCGACCCCTCGTACGACCGCGCAGGCGGACCGCCGCCCGCGGGACGGGCGGGCGAGCGGGGCACGTCGTGCTCCCCGCGAAGTCGTGACGTGTACGGCCGTGGACCCTGCGTCCACGCGGCCGTGCCGTCAGTGCTTGAGGACGACCTTGGCGGCCACGATGGTCAGTCCGAGAGCCAGGTTCACGAAGCCCTCGGCGATGACCAGACCGCGGGAGGCGCCTGCGCGGGCGGCTCCGAGGCACGCCCACATGACCTGCTGGGCCACCGCGACACCCAGGGCGATCCACAGGCCCGTGTTCACGCTCATGTCGAACAAGGCGCTGAGGGCCACGGCGGCAGCGGGAAGGGTGGCGGCCTCGACGATGGACCACTCGTGGGTACCGATCCGACGGATCTCCCGCCAGGACCAGACCTGACCGACGATGCGCTCCCCCGCGAGCTGTGCGTAGACGTGGGTCGCCCAGAAGACCAGGCCGGTGATCACCAGCAGCACGACCGCTTCGAGCCGTGGGTACTCCCCTCCCGCCCCGGCGGTGGCCACCACGGACGCGGCCAGGATGGAGCCGTAGATGGCGCCCGCGTAGTCGGTTCGATGGCCTGTCGACGGGTCCGCACGATCCCCACGCTCAGGGGGCACGCTGGAGCGACTCACCAGCTCACCATAGGAGGAGCGCCACGGCCGCGCCCGGCGAGCGTGCCGTCCGGGTCGCCGCGTGAGCGGGTTCGGACACGCGCCGGCCCTCATGGCCCGAGAGCTCCGGCACGGCTCACGCCCCGCCCCGCCCCGCCCTGCCCCGCCCTGCCCCGCCCTGCCCCGCCCTGCCCCGAGTAGCGGACACCCCCTGACCTCCATCCCTGCGACGGTGATCTCGTACAGGACAGCGCGCCCGACCGGAAGGACCCGATCACCGTGCACACCCCGACCGCGGCTCCCTCGCCGCCCGATGGAGAACGGGCCGACCACGCCGACGGCAGCAGTCACCGGCGCGGCACGACGACCGCGCCGCGGGCCGCCCGGTCCGCCCCGGAGCCCGGCTTCTCCGGGCGCCCTTCCGGACCGTCGCGCACCCGTGACGAGCGCCGCGCGGTGACACGATGACCGTTCTCGGCAGCCGGGCGCTCAACCGGGCGACGCTCGCCCGTCAACTGCTGCTCGACCGCGCGGACGTACCAGCGCTCGACGCCGTCGCGCACCTCTGCGGCCTGCAGGCCCAGGAACCGCAGGAACCCTTCGTCGGACTCTGGTCGCGACTGCGCGCGTTCGCCCCGGCGGCCCTGGACGACCTGCTGATCCGGCGCCACGTGGTGCGGACCCACCTCATGCGCCGCACGGTGCACCTCCTCGCCGCCGACGACGTCCTCGGCTGGCGAGCCCGCCACGACGCCATGCTGCGCCAGAAGGTGCTCGGTACCTACCGCCGCGAGCTCGACGGCGTCGACCTCGACGAACTGGCCTCGGCGGGACGCGCGTTGATGGCCGACGGCGAGGCGCGCTCGGCGGCCGACATGGTGCGCGCGCTGGCCACGCGCTGGCCCGCGCCCGGACGACGGGCTCTCGGCGAGATGCTGGTCGCCGCACTCGTACCGGTCGCGCAGACGCCGCCCCGCGGACTGTGGCGTGCCAAGGCGGGCGTGCACAACGTGCTGCTTTCCTCCTGGCTGGGCCGGGACGTGGACCCGCCCGCCCCCGACGGCTCCGACCCGGTCGGCCGGGCCCTGGTCCGCCGGTACCTGGCCGCTTTCGGCCCCGCCACGTCCTCCGACCTGCGCGCCTGGTGCGGCCTCGCCGGGCTGCCGGCCGCCGTGGCCGCCGTACGGGAGGAACTGGTGGCCTTCCGCGACGAGGCGGGCCGGGAACTGCTGGACCTCCCCGACGCGCCACGCCCTGATCCCGACACACCCGCCCCGGTGCGGTTCCTGCCCGCGTTCGACAACGCGATCCTCGGCTACCAGGACCGCGCCCGGATCGTCGACACCGCCCACCGCGGGCTCTCGGTCGCGGGCGAGCGCGTGGTGCTGCTCGACGGCCGGGTCGCCGCGACCTGGAAGGCCGAGGCGGACACCGTGGTCGTCGCCCCGCTGCGCTCGTTGTCCCCGGCCGAACGCTCCGCCGTCGCCGAACAGGGCCAGGAACTGTCGTCGTTCCTCTCCGGCCGGGACAGCGACCGCGTACACGTCGTGGCGGCTCCGGGGTAGGGCACGTCGGACGGCCTGCGGGTCACGGTCGAGCGGACCGGGTCGGCCCGATGCCGGCCGCCTCGGCGGCGAGTTCGCCGCGGATCAGCTCCAGGAGCCGTCCGGCCCAGTTCCGTCCGCGCTGCCCGCCCTCGCTCCAGTAGTACGAATCCGCGGTGGAGTAGAGGATCGTGGCGTCCCCCGTGCTGAGCAGAAGCTCCGCGAGCGCGGGATGCTGGGCGTACTTGGCCCGCATCAGCTCCGCCATCACGGCGAGTCGAGCCTGTCCCCAGCCCGGGCGCGGGGGAGCCGCCTCGGCCGTCCGCCTGGCCGCGTAGTTGTTCTCGGCGGCGAGCACCGCCTGCTGCCGGGTCTCGTCGTCGGTGGACAGGGCCAGGTAGGCGCGCTCGACGTCGGGATACTCGACGCCTCGCGCCTGGATGCGGCACGGGTACTCGTTCCGCAGAGCGAGCAGGCCCGGGTCGTCCGGCCAGCCTTCCGGGAAGACCGTGTGCGCGAGCCTGACGGCGGGGGCGACGGGCTCGGCAGGTCCGAAGATCTCGGTCCTGGCCTCCTGTTCGGTGCGGAGTTCACCGTGCCGGGCGAAGTAGGCGAGCGCCGAGGCGTGCATCTTCTCGGTGACGGCTTCGCCGCCGCGCGGCATGCGGCCGCCGACGCCGACCGCCAGCACTTGAAGGGGCCGGTCCTTGTTGTCCATGTCGCCCAGCGCGTAGTGGCGCAGGTGTTCGGGGATGGCGAGGTAGGCGTCGAACAGGTGCCGTCGGCGCTCTTCCGTCGGGTCGGCGAGGTAGGTGTCGGCCGCCTCCCGGCATCGTTCGGTCGAGTCGGGGCGGCCGTTCAGCTCGTCGATGGTGTCCCGGACCTCGCCGAGGAGCATCTCCGGGGTGACCCACGACTCCGGCGCATCGAATCTCCATGAGGCGACGTGATGGATCGAGGCCCTGGCCCCCTGTTCGAGCGTGGTGGCGACCCATCCGGAGCGGAGCTTCTCCTCGAAATCGGCCACACCGACGAGTCCCCAGCAGTCGATCAGGCCGTCGGCGTAGACGATCAGGTCGGTGAGGTAGTAGTCGCTGCCGTTACGGATGAACGCGTGCCGCGTGGTGCCGGGTATCCGCTCGCCGTCGACGTGCCGGTACGTGGGGTGCTGGGCTGACATGCCGCCAGCTTAGGGCGGTGATCACAGAGGTGTCCGCCGGGCCGGTCGGACCGCCGGGCTCGCCCTCGGGACGGACGGAGTCTCGGCAGCGGGCACGGGCCGGCCCCGTTTCGAGGCCGGAGGCCATCGATCCGCGCGCGTGCGCCCGGCGCAATGTCTGTACGGCGCCCGCGTCCTGAGATAGCGTCACCTCGCCCACCACGATTGAATCGTTTCAACCCGCTGAGGAACGAGGCGCCATGCCGTTGAACAGCACTCCTGAGAACGCCCCACGGTCGGGTCTCCCCCGGCGAACGGTCGTCGCCGCGGGGGCCGGTGCCCTGGCCCTGTCCGCCGCGGGCCTCCCCGTCGCGGGGACCGCGTCCGCAGCCGAGAGATCGGCAGGTACGGCGACCCCCTCGCCGGCACCCCGTTCCGGAAAGGACTGGCAGCGCTATGTGCAGGCTCCGGCCTCCCGCGCCGTGCGGCCGGTGCGCGTCATCGACTCCACCGGCGATGTCCGCAGCCCCGAGGGCCTGTTGAAGTCCGGCGGCCCCCGGACCGTGCTGCGGCGCCCCGAGCCCACGCCGGCCCCGCGCTGGCCCGAGGGCACCGTGGCCGAGGCCTCGTCGGCTCACGCCGGCAACAACGGCAACGACGGGCAGCCGCGCACCTACGACGCCAAGAACGCCATCGACGGCGATCCCGAGTCGTTCTGGAACGACGACACGCTGGGCACGTTTCCCGACACGCTCACCATCACCCTGCCCGCGTCGCGGGAGCTGTCGGGCATCACGATCGTCTCCAACAGCGACGGCGTGCCCACCGACTTCGTGGTCGACGTGTGGCAGGACGGCGCGTGGCAGACGGCCGCCACGGTCGAGGACAACGATGTCATCCAGCGGGCCGTGCCGTTCACGGCCAAGCTCTCCACGACCAAGGTCCGCATCACGGTGACGGGCGTCCAGGACACCCCGCGCGGAGCCTTCACCCGGGTCAACGAGGTGTGGCCCGAGCCTGTCGCGCCGGTGGTGCCACCGAGTGTCACGGTGGACTTCGGCAAGGTCGTCGTGGGATTCCCGCGCGTCCGCTTCACCTCCGCGTCGGACAACTCCCCCGGTGTGCGGCTCGCGTTCTCCGAGACCAAGCAGTTCCTGACCGACCGCTCCGACTTCACCCGCTCCGACCAGTCCGGCGGCGCGGGCCGGGGAACCGACCAGTTCGCGGTACCGGCCGCGGGCGCGGACTGGACCGACCACAAGGGTTTCCAGGCAGGCGACAAGGTCTACGCGGACGGACTGCACGGCTTCCGCTATCTCAAGATCACACTCGACGCCCTGGCGAGCGACGCACCCGCCGCGCAGCCGTGGGGATCGGTCGAGATCGACTCCGTGGGCCTCGACTTCAGCGCCTACCTGGGCACGCCGAGCACCTACCGGGGATGGTTCCTGTGCTCCGACGACGACCTCAATCGCTACTGGTACGGAGCCTCGTACACCAACGAGCTGGTCACGGACACCTTCCGTCAGGACGACGTCGACCCGCGCAACGCCTGGAGTCCCTCGCTCGAAGGCAAGCTGGTGCTGCACGACGGCCCCAAGCGCGACCGGGACCCCTATGTCGGTGACCTGGCGGTGTCGGCCCGGACGCTGTATCTGACACATGACGACACGGCCGCTGCCGCACGCAACGTGCTGGCGGACCTGGCCGACCATCAGCGCGCCGACGGATGGATCCCACCGGCATCGATCGGCGGCTACACCCTCCCCTTGTTCGACTATCCGCTGTGGTGGGTCACCTGCAGTTGGGACTACGTGCTCTACACGGGAGACCGCTCCTACGCGAGCCGCTACTACCCGACCCTGCTGAAGGTGCTCGACACCTGGTATCCGAGTGTCACCGACAGTGCCGGTCTGCTCAGCAAGGGACTCAACGGCACGGGCGGATACGGCGATTACGCCTTCCTGGACCGCACCGGACGCATCACCTACTACAACGCCAACTACGTCCAGGCACTCAACGACGCGGCCCGGCTGGCGCGTTGGATGGGCCATGAGGGTGACGCGGAGCGCTGGAGCCGGCGGGCCGCATCGGTGAAGGACGCCATCAACGAGCATCTGTGGGACGAGGCGGCTGGTGCCTACCTCGACTCGGCGACGGGACCGGTCAGACACGCGCAGGACGGCAACGCGATCGCCATCACCGCGGGTGTCGCCGGGAGCGAGCGCGCCGCCTCGGCCCTCGCCCATCTGGACGCCTCCACACAACGGCCGTACGGCAACGCGTTCATGGACAACGACACCATCTTCGGCGATGCCTCACAGCGTGTGTACGCCTTCACCTCGTACCCCGAGATCGTGGCACGCTTCGAGACCGGGCGGGCGGAATCCGCGGTCGACCAGATCCGGCGCACCTACGGCTGGATGGACAGCCACGATCCCGGCACCACGCACTGGGAGGGCATCGGTCCCGGCGGGTCGCTGTACGAGGGCGCCTACACCAGCATGGCGCACGGCTGGTCCACAGGCGTTCTCCCCGCGTTGACACATCAACTGCTCGGCGCCCTGCCGACATCCCCCGGCTACGCCACATGGGAAGTGCGGCCACATCCCGGTGGCATCGCCTGGGCCCAGGGACAACTGCCCACACCTCAGGGCCCGTTGGAAGTGAAGTGGGAGAACTCCGCGCAAGCCTTCGAGTTGACCGTGCGCGTGCCCGCGGGAACCCGGGGCGCGGTCGTGTTCCCCATGGACAGTCGTGATGTGACGGTGCGAGGCGGCGGGCGCCTGCTCTGGGACGGCCGACGGGCCTCCGGCAGCGGCGTTCGGGTCACCGACGGCCGGCTCACGGTCTCCGGCCTGCGCGCGGGCACCCACAGCCTCTCCGCCGTTCGGCACGACTGAGAGACCTCGCGTCGCGGGGAAGCGAGCGCGGGGCCGACGCTCAGTCGGCCTCGCGCTGTCGCGTGCCGGTCGGGCGGAAGCACGCCGTGACCGTCTTCCCGTGCCGCTGGCACTTCATGCCCCACTCGTCGGCGAGCATCCGCACAATGCCGACCCCGCGGCCGGACACCGCGCCCGGCTCCGGATCACGCTGGAGCGGCAGGGTGGAGTCCTCGTCGTGAACACTCACGTGAAGGCAGTCGCCGTCCCAGGTGAGAATGAGATGCGCGTCGCTGCGGGCGTGAACATGAGCGTTGGTGAGCAGTTCGGACACCGTCAACACGACGGCGTCGACCGTCTCGGGTTCCTCGGCCGTCCACGGCAGGGACTCCAGGTGCGCGCGGGTCCAGCGCCGGCCGGCGCTCACACCTCCGGAGACCGGGAACGAGTGTGCCCAGCCCATCGCCTTGACCGCCATCGCCCGACCTCGCTCCCGTTCCTGCAACAGTTCCGCTCTCGTACTGGCCCTGTACCCGCAAGCCGCCCACACACTCGGCGCAGCCGCCGGCGGGCCCGGGAGATCACGGCGACAGTGCGTGGAGAGTTGATGGACGCTCCTGGACGGTCGCCCCATCGGTGAGACGCTGCGGAGCCCCGAAAAGGCACCTCGGGAGTGAACGTCGCGCCACAACTCGCGCTCCCCTTTGGGGCGAACCATCACGCGAAGGGAACAACAGGCCAACACTGTCCGTACTATCTGTAAGCCGGGGCATACGCATCAAGTGCGGCTGCCCATCCCTGCAGCCCGGTCAACGGGAACAAGCCCCGCCCCCCGGCGGCTTCATGGTGTGTTCATGCGGCGGCCGCGCACCGAAGAGAGGTCTCCATCGTGCCCGACACCAAGACTCCCACCGAACTGACATCGCACTACACCGCTCAAGTGGTCGGCGACCTCGAGCGCAACGCCAAGGAACAGGAGCGCATCGGCGCGGAGATCGACGCGCTGCAGGAGCAGTTGACCGCTCTGCGGCAGGACCACGCCGTCCTCACCAACCTGCACCAGGCGTTGGGTGCCACGAGCGCTCTCACCGAGACCGCACCCGAGCCCACCGTGGTGCCCTCGGTCCCCCAGCAGAAGACCCCTGTCACCTCCACCAAGGCCACCAAGGCCACCAAGGCCACCAAGGCGGCGGACGGCAAGCGAACGCGGTCCAAGAAGGCCGGCGCCGTGAAGGACGCGCCCGCCCGGACGCCCGCCGCCAAGAAGCCCGCGGTGAAGGACACATCGACCCAGCCCACCCTCATCGAGCTCATCCGGCGCTACCTCACGGAACAGAGCGAACCGCGCTCCGCCGCCGAGGTGTCGACGGCGCTCGGCCAGACCCACCCCGACCGCCGCATCCAGACCAACGTCGTCCGCACCACGCTCGAGAACCTCGTGGCCAAGAGCCACGCCCATCGTGCCAAGCAGGGCAGCTCCGTGTTCTACACGACGACCGACGCCGCGGAGCCGACGGCGCCCGCGCCGAGCTCGGAACAGCCGGCGGAGAAGGTCAGCAACTGAAGCCGGTCAACCTCGGCACACGACAGCGGACTTGGGCAACCATGCCGACCGCGTCGACGGGACGGGACTGCGCTCGTGACGGCCGTCGGCGAGTCCGGCGCGGCTCCGCACCCGACGCCTTGATGTGCCTACTCCCGGAGTCGGGCTCAGGCCCGCCGTCGAACCCGGGCGGCCCGTTCGAGACGAGGGTGTGAGGGCGGCCCGTTCGAAGTGAAGGTGTGAGGGCGGCCGGTTCGACGTGAAGGTGTGAGGCAGCGACAGCCGTCCCGGACTCCTGGTGCTCGCCGTACCGGCGCGCACCGCGCGTGCCGGTCCCGCCGTCATCGGGGCGCCCGGGTCACCGGGCTCCCGACGGGTCCACGGGTGCGAGGCTCTCGGTCTGCGGCCCTGGCCCTGGGCCGCACCGAGATCCGGTCGGCAGGCCGACATGCCGTGATCTCGGATTTCGTGGCCCCCTGACACACCGGACCATCGCTCAGGCCGTCACCTTGGCGACGAACGCCGCCAGGTTCGCGACGGTCCGCTGGATCTTCTCCTCCAGGGTCAGCGACTCGTGGAGCCGCCCTCCCACGCCCGCGTCCTTCTTTCCCCTGACGTACAGCGAGCAGGCCAGGTCGCTGCACAGGTAGGCGCCGACCGAGTTGCCCTGCTGTCCGGCCTTCCCGGCCTTGAGCGCGACCATGAGGGAGACACCGCCGGTGTGGGTGGTCACACACACGGAGCACATGCTGCGCCGCATGTGCCCCGCGATCGAGCTGGGGCAGCGCAGCATGAGGGCCTTCGGGCCGCCGCCCAGCTCGGCCACGATGTAGGCGCGTTCGGGTGACTGAGGGTCTCGCCAGCCCAGGTAGTCCAGGTCGTCCCAGGGCCGGTCGGCCAGGTCGCGCGGGACGGAGAGGCGCTTCGCCTCGCCCTTGGTGCAGTTCACGAACGCGGTACGGATCTCTTGCTCGGTCAACGGCTTCATATAGCTCACGGTAATTTGCCTAAAGGTATTAGGCAAATGCATAATCAGTTACGCCAAGGGAGAGGAAGGACATGGTTCGCGCGGGACTGAACGCCGAGCGCCTGACACGGGCGGGCGCCGAGCTGGCCGATGAGGTCGGCTTCGATCAGGTGACCGTCTCGGCGCTGGCCAGACGGTTCGACGTCAAGGTCGCGAGCCTGTACTCGCACCTGAAGAGCTCCCAGGACCTCAAGACGCGGATCGCCCTGCTCGCTCTGGACGAGCTCGCCGAGCGCGGTGCCGCCGCACTGGCCGGGCGGGCCGGCAAGGACGCCTTGACCGCCTTCGCGAACGTCTACCGCGACTACGCCAGGGAGCACCCCGGTCGTTATGCCGCCGCTCAGTTGAGGCTGGACGCCGAGACGGCGGCCGCGAGCGCCGGTGTCAAGCACGCGCAGATGATGCGGGCGATCCTGCGGGGCTACGAGCTGGAGGAACCGGACCAGACCCATGCCGTCCGGATGCTGGGCAGCGTGTTCCACGGCTATGTGAGCCTGGAGGCGGGCGGAGGCTTCAGCCACAGCGCCCCCGACTCGCAGGAAAGCTGGACCCGCGTCCTGGACGCCCTCGACACCCTGCTGCGGAACTGGCCCGCTCCCTGACCGACGCCCCGACCGTGGGGACGCCGACGGTCCGTACGCCCCTTCCAGGGCCCGGTGCCGGACACCGCCGACTCTGCCGGTGTCCGGCACGGAACCATCCGCCGTGCTCCCCTGAAGACATCGTGCATGACACCGCGTCACCACCGCATTGCCGGTTCCCGGCAGTGTTGCCTAGGCTCTGCGTGCCGGTCAGCGTCAGGAAGTCGTCACCGGACCGTCAAGAAACCGGGGGACTCCATGATGGAACGGGAGATGACCGAGCAGTATCTGGAGGGCTATGCCCTGATACTGGCCGAGGTCTCCGGCACCGGCCGACGCCTCACCCGGGACGAGATCGAGTCGCGGCGGACCCTGGGCGAACGCGCTGCCGACGCCGGTCATGGCCTCCCCGCGCTCGTCAGTGCCCATCTCTCCGCCGCCCGCGCCGCCTGGCCCGCCTCACCGCATTCCGCCGACAGCACGCTCGCCGCGATCCAGCAGGTCATCGACGCCTTCGCCGAGGGCTACGGGCGGGCTCAGTTGCTCGCCGTGCGCAAGGAGGAAGCCGCGCGCCGCGAGTTCATCGACGACCTCCTCCACGGACGCAGCGACCTGGGCCGCCTCGCCGAGCGCGCGGAACGTTTCGGTCTGCGGTTCTCCCACGCGCACGCCGTCGCCGTCGCGGAGGGCCCCACGGCCTACGACGAGTCGGCGCCCGCTCCCCGCCGGGTGGAACAGGCGCTCATCGCCCGCTTCGGTGACCGCAGCATCCTGCTCACCACGAAGGACGGCCGGATGCTGTGCATCGCGCCCGGCGACCAGGAGGACGTCCTCACCCACTTCGCCAGGCAGGCGCACGCCGCGACCGACGGTGGACGCGTGGCCATCGGCCGGCCCCAGCCCGGCCCCGGCGGCGTCGTCCAGTCGTACGAGGAGGCACTGAACGCCCTCGAACTCGCCGAGCGGCTCGACCTCGACACTCCTGTGCTGCGCGCCGCCGACCTGCTCGTCTACCCGGTCCTCACCCGGGACCGCCAGGCGATGGCCGACCTGGTCCTCGCCGCGCTCGGCCCGCTCACCGGCGCCCGCGGCGGCGCCCAGCCGCTCCTGGACACCCTCACCGCGTATTTCGACACCGGTTGCGTCGCCGCCGCGGCGGCCCGCCGCCTCAGCCTGAGCGTGCGCGCCCTCACGTACCGCCTCGAACGCATCCACCAGCTCACCGGGGCCGACCCCGCCGATCCCGCGCACCGCTACACGCTGCAGACCGCGGTCATCGGCGCCCGGCTGCTGGACTGGCCCGCACGGAGTCTGTGAGTCAGCGGTAGTCGGGGTTCGGCGCGTCGAGGCGGCAGCCCGCGTCCCACTCCGAACGCTGGTTGCCGTGGGCCGGGATGCCGCCGGACCGCTTCAGCAGGGCCGCCACATGCATCAGGTTCCAGGTCATGAAGGCGGTGTTGCGGTTGGTGAAGTCGTTCTCGGGGCCGCCCGAACCGGGGTCGAGATACGACGGGCCGGGTCCCGCCGGGCCGATCCAGCCGGCGTCGGCCTGCGGCGGGACGGTGTAGCCGAGGTGCTGGAGGCTGTAGAGGATGTTCATCGCGCAGTGCTTCACGCCGTCCTCGTTGCCGGTGATCAGACAGCCGCCGACGCGCCCGTAGTAGGCGTACTGACCGGCGGAGTTGAGCAGTCCCGAGCCGCTGTAGAGCCGTTCGATGACCTGCTTGGTGACCGAGCTGTTGTCACCGAGCCAGATCGGCCCGGCGATCACCAGGATGTCGGCGGCCATCACCCGCTCCTGAAGGGCCGGCCAGGCGTCCGTGGCGAAGCCGTGTTCGGTCATGTCCGGGTAGACGCCCGGAGCGATGTCGTGGTCGACGGCGCGTACGACTTCGGTCGTGACTCCCCGCCCCTCCATGATCGCCCTGCTCTTGTCGACCAGTCCTTGGGTGTGACTCTGCTGAGGCGTCGGCTTGAGGGTGCAGTTGATGAACAGCGTGCGCAGATCGTCGAAGCGGTACGCGTCGTCGGCTGCCGAGGTCGACGCTGATTCGGTCATGGGGACTCCTTGGTGCGGGGCTGCGACAGCGAGCGGGCCGTGGCGTCGGCGCCTCGGCCGCGCTTCCGGTCGATTGCTCAGGAGCAGCGTCTCCCGCGCACCCCCGCCTGTCCCCGAACGACGCACGGGCAGGCGTGACATGTGGCGTGCGCCGATGGGCGCGCCGCGTGCGGAGATGCGCACGCCCGGGCGCGGCCAGTCTCCTCGCCGCACCGGGCGGTCCTCGCGGGGTTCCCCCGTGGATTCCCCCGTGGGGACGGGCCCCGGAACCGTGGCGGTTCCGGGGCCCGCGGGAGCCTTACGGGTTGTCAGGGCGAGACGAGCTGGTGCTCGGCCCCGATGCCCGACCCGTTGCCCTCGGTGTACAGACTCAGTTCACCGTCGGACCAGCGGACGAGCGTGTCGTCCGGCCACGGGTTGTCGCTGAAGTCGCCGCCGGTGACGAGCATGGCGTGCTCCCACAGATCGTTCGGCGCCTTCCACTGATGCTCGCCCCAGCTGTCGCCGGTGCCGGTGAAGTCGTCGTAGCAGGTGACCTCGCCGTCGGACCAGCGCACCACCAGGTCCCAGGTGTCGTTCTTGGTGTAGTCGCCCGACCCGATCTCCACGGCGTGCTTCCACAGCTTGTTCGGGTTGACGACCTTGATCTCCTTGCCCAGGCTCGCACCGGTGTTCTGGTACACCGTCAACTCGCCGTCGGACCAGCGGACCACCAGGTCGTCCTGCCACTTGTTCCCGCCGTAGCGTCCCGCGGTCAGGGCCTCGGCATGCTTCCAGGTGTCGTTCGGCGGCATCAGCTGCTTCTCGCCGTGGAAGCCCCTCTCGTCCACCGAGGGATACAGGGTGAGTTCGCCGTCGGACCAGCGAACCATCAGGTCGGAGCCGTTGTCGCCGGTGAAGTCGCCCGCCACGACCTGAGCGGCGTGGTCCGCCCAGAGCTTGTTCGGCCCCTGGACGCGGATCTCCTTGTCGAAGTAGTTCAGCCCCTTGCCGGCGCCCCGGTAGATCGTCAGCTCGCCGTCGGACCAGAGGACGAACATGTCCATGTGGTCCTCGGAGACCGGCCCGTTCAGCGCGAAGTAGCCGGAGGCGATGTCCTTGGCGTGCTTCCAGGTGGACGCGGCCGGCAGGACGATCGGCGTCGGCTTGCGCCCGTCCACCGCGGCGTCGTAGATCCGCTTCACATCGCTGTCGAAGTACGAGGAGTACGAGGTGTCGGCGTTGTGCCCGCCCGTCTGCCAGCCGCCTGTCACCCCGACAACCAACGGATCGTCCCCGCCGACGATGAACGGTCCGCCGGACGTGCCGGACACATAGCCGTCGCAGTCGATCTGCGAGAACGTGCCGCCCTTCCAGCCGCCCTCGTCCCCGGTGGTGAACTTCTTCATCGGCGAGGTGCAGTCGAGCGGGTCCTGCTTCGGGTGGTAGTGCGGGTCGCCGTTGTCCAGGTACGGGTAGCCGATCACCCGGGTCCTGGGGTGGTCGAAGCCGGTGCTGTAGCCGATCGGGATGGCGCCGACGACGTCCTCGAGCTTCTTGCCGTCGGACCGGGGCTCGGTCTTGAGGATGGCGAAGTCCAGGTCGGTGTTGTCGTGGTCACCGCCGCGGCGCAGGTAGCGCGGGTCGGCATAGATCTGCCCGACCTTGATGGGGAACAGCCCGTACGGGGCCGGGTGGTTCTTGCTGTGCTTCGGCACGAAGACCTGCTTCATGTGCTGGTCCTGGCTGTCGAAGCAGTGCGCCGCGGTGAGGACCATGTCCTTGCCGGGCGACGGCACGACGGTGCCCGCGCAGTAGCGGTGGTACAGCTCGCCGTCCCGGCGTTCGTCCCAGTAGAACGTACCGACTTCCTTGACGCCCTCGAACGTGTGCGACGGCGACCGCAGCAGCTTCCTGCGCTGCGCGGCGGACAGCCCTGCCTCGCGGACTTGGTCCTCGTGGACCGGCACGGCCTCGGCCATCCGCTCGGGCGTCCAGTACTTCTCGAGGTCGGACAGCGACTCGGAACCGTCGTCCGGGCCGCCGCTCGTGGGCGGGCCGGTGGGCGTGGCCGAGGGGCTCGGGGTCGCCGCGCCGCTCCCGTCCGGCGGCGCGGGGGCGGACGGGGTGGCAGGGCCGGTGGTGGTGTTCGACGGTGACGGCCCGGACGTCGTGCCGGGCGTCCAGGTCGGCGAGGTGGACGAACCGGTCGGCGCTGCGGTTCCGGTGGACGCGGTGCCGGGTGTCGGACCGGCCCACGCGGGCGCTGACACGGTGAGTCCGGACAAGGTGATCGCGGCGGTCACCGCGGTGATGGTGACAAGGCTGTGTCTCAGCCTCATTTCCCCCTCCATCTGGTCATTCCGGATCGTGGTCAGTGATCCGGATCTTGGACAAGCCACCGACCGTAGCCAAAGAAGACCCGAAATGCCGAATCTTTGTGCGACATCGATCCAAGGGGTGCGATCGGGCAACCCGCGGTCCGGAAAAGGCATCTGACCCGGTATGGCGACGACACCTCACCCCTTCATCGGCTCCATCGGGCGGGCCCGCGCGCTCGGTCTCGTCGTAGGAGCGTGCCTGGCCGCCTCCGCGTGCGGATCCACGGACGGCGCCGCCCGGCCGCCGGCGGCACCGTCCGACGGGACCGGCCGGCCGTCGGCGTCCGCGCCCGGACACCGGCAGGCGTACGACGCCGGATTCGCCGTGGGCAGGCGACTGTTCGAGGACGGCGGCAAGGGCAGCGCGGTACGGGAGGTGAACGGCGGGTGCGTCCGCCGCTCCCTCACCGCGAAGCCCACGGCGGTGGTGGACCTCGACCGGGGAGCCTGGGTCCTGGGCTGCAAGCAGGGCAACGGAAGCAGCGTCCCCCATCCCCCGAGCGGCCCCGTCACCCGGCGTGAACCGGACGCGGACCTGCTGCACCGCTTCGGGAGCTGGGCGCGCGAGAACGGGGCCGCCGGCTCCGCCCGCCACCTCACCCGGGTCACGCTGGTCCACCTCGACGCGGGCGAGTACGACGTCGAACTCACCACCACCTACACCGCCGGGGCCGACGGGCCCGGCGCGCGCCGCCTGGCCCGCGACTTCGTGCTCTGGTGGGACGGCGACGACGGTACGGAACCGGCTTGGAACCTCCTCGTCACCGACACCGACGGGCAGCGCCTCACCACCCGCGGCCTGCACTCCCGGAGCGATGCGTCGTGACCGGCGTGCCGACCGGGGCCACTCCCGGATCAATGATCGGCACTCCGGACGAAACCCGCCTAGGGTGTTCGCCGTGATGACTGAACGGTGGGCACTGGGCGGCGACTTGGATGTCGCGCGCATCGGATACGGCACGATGAAGCTGACCGGTTGGCCGAGAGGCGGCCGGCCGGACCGGGAGACCGCGCTGGGCATTCTGCGCCGTGCCGTGGAACTCGGGGTGAACCACATCGACACCTCGTACTACTACGCACGTGACGGGGTGGCGGCGAACGAGCTGATCCGGGAGGCGCTGCACCCGTATCCGGACGACCTGGTGATCGTGACCAAGGTGGGCGCGCTGGTCGAGGGCTCCGACATCGGCCTGCCGGCGGCGGAGAAGACGGGGCTCACCGCCGACAACCTGCGTCGTGGCATCGAGGCGAACCTCCGCTCGCTCGGCCTGGACCGGCTGGACGTGGTGAATCTCCGGCTGGGCGATCTCGACCGGTCCGGGACACCGTCCCTGGCCGAGCCGCTGGAAGCCCTGCTGGCGCTGCGCGACGAGGGCCTGATCCGGCATCTGGGCATCTCCAACGTCACCGTCGACGAGTTCGCCGAGGCCCGCAAGATCGCGCCGATCTCCTGCGTCCAGAACCTCTACAACCTGTCCCGGCGCGACGACGACCCCCTCGTCGACGCCTGCGCGGAGGCCGGCATCGCCTACGTCCCGTTCTTCCCGGTCGGCGGCTTCCAGCCGGTCACCGCCGAGCACCTGGACTCCGTCGCCGCCCGCCACCGGGCGACCGTGCCCCAGGTCGCCCTGGCCTGGCTGCTGGCCCGGTCACCGAACATCCTCCTCATCCCCGGCACCGGCTCCCTGGCCCACCTGGAGGAGAACATCGCTGCCGGAGGGCTCGAGCTGACCGCCGAGGACATCGCCGAACTGGGTTAGGCCCGCCGGCCGAGCTCCTCCGCCTGGAGCACCAGAGAGCTCCAGCGGACGCCGACGCGACCGTGCAGATCGGGACGCTCACCGCGGTGAACCGTCCGCAGACCGTGCGTACCCCCGAGTTCGGCCGTCTCGGCGGCGGACACATCGAACATACGGCGGCCGTGCGGCACGGGTCCGTGCCGCAGATTGACGAAGAACCGGCCGCCGGGTACGAGCAGTTCGGCGATCCTGCCCATCGCGCGCCGGCGTTCGCCGGCGTCCAGGTGCATCCACACCGCGGTCGCGAAAACCGCGTCGAACCGCCCCGGGTGCCGGTCGAGCGACAATGCGGGAAGCGCGTCGTCGACCCACTCGACGGCGCTGCCCCCGTGGATCCGCTGCCCATGCACCCGCAACTCCGCCGTCGGCTCGACGGCCACGACTTCGTGCCCACGAGCCGCCAGGGCGGCGGCGTCCCGACCGGTTCCCGCGCCCACATCCAGAACGCGACCGGCCTCGACAGGAACCCATCGCAGCACGTCACGGTGGACTTCCTCGAAGGTGACGTCCTCGTACTGAACGGCCAGCGCGTCCGCCGTCTCGGCATAGCCGACGGTCCCCCCGACCCGCCTGACGTCCTGCCCGGCAGGGACCAAGTGCTCATTCATGGCTGGAGGTTACCGGCACCCCGACTCGGCAGGTGGCGCCCCACCCGCACGTACGTCAGTCGAGCTCAGGCCGTGGGCGGCTTCCCTGTACATCGTCCCTGCCCGGACCCGGACCCGGACCCGGAGACGGTCGGCCTGGTCCGGTGCCGGGGTCCGATTGCCGAGGGGTGCCCGCCCGGGAGGCGGGCCGGCCGGTTGCGGAGGGGTTAGCCGGCTCGGGGGGTACGTCGGTGTCGCCGAGGACCTCTGCCACGCTGAAGGGGTCGTTCATTCGTCCATCCTGAGGCTTGCCAGGTGCATATGCACGTCGACCGGCGCGCATCATGACTCGTCAGCTGCCGAGGAGCGTTTCCAGGCGGGCGATGGACCAGGCCGCTTCCTGGGAGCCGACCTGTGCGTTCAGGTGCCGCGCCCGGAGCAGCGCGTCAAGGGCCTCGGTCCGCTGCCCGGCCTCGGCGTGCAGGCGGGCGCGGGCCACCCAGGTCAGCACGATGGGCCGCTCCTCGTGGGCGGCCCGTTCCTCCATCGAGATCTGGAGAGCGGTCCTCGCCGCGTCGTGTCTGCCGAGGCGGCGGAGCACACATGCCCGCCGGAAGTGCAGCGCGGCCGGCCGGTAGCTGCCGAAGGGGCCCAGGTTCTCGTCCGGCGCCGCGGCCAGCAGGCGCAGCGCGATGTCCAGCCAGTCCATCGCCTGGGACTCGTCCCCGATCACGGCGCTGGTCTCCGCGGCCTGGACGGCGACGTAGGCGCGTACGCCGGCCGGGGTCCGCCTGGAGACCTGCAGCGCGTGCTGCACATGGGTGGCGGCCAGGGCCGTCAGTCCTCGGGTCAGGGCGTACTCGCCCTGGAGTCGCAGGGCGATGGCCTCGGCGGCGTCGTCCCCCGCACGCGCCGCCAGCACGGCCGCGCGTTCCAGGATGTGCTGGGCCTCGAAGAACCGGCGCATGTCGGTGCAGGCGCGGGCGAGCAGGACGAGGGTGCGCGCAGCGTGGGCCAGTTCCGGGGCGGACACCGAGGACGGGCGGACGACCCCGGTCGCGCCCAGGACGGTGCCGCGCAGATAGGCCGACAGGACGGGCCGGGTCGACCGGCCGCCCAGCGTGTCCCCTTGCAGGGCGAAGAAGCGTTCCGCGCACGCGAAGGCGATCTCCCTGGCGGACATGGCCGTCGCGGGTCGCGCGAGGGCGGGGGTCCGCTGCTCCGGGACGCGCGGGCCCGTCGCCGACGCGACGCCCGGCGCCATGGCGCGGCCTCGGCCGGAAGCACGCGCCGCGGAGTCCATGCCCACGTCCCGGCGGTCCACGGTCCGGCCCAGGCGGCGGGTGAACACCTCGCACAACAGGTCCGGGACGGGTTCACGGGCGCGGGTGCCGCGGACCCAGTGCGCGATGGAGGTCCGGTCGTAGGTCATGGGCCTGCCCTGGGCGCGCCCCAGCACGTTGACCCGCCGGGCCAACGCCTCGTAGGTCAGATCCGCTTCGTCGATCAGCGCCTTGAGCGACTCGTTGTGCCTCATGCGATGTCCCACTCCTCTCGGCCGGGCCGGCTCAGGGAAGCCGCGTCACCGACGTCAACCGGGAGACCGGCCCGGTGGTTTCGGCCCGGCCGGGCCCGGACCCCTCCCGCACCTGTCCCGCACCCCTCCCGCACCTCGCCGTGCGCGCGGGAGACCCGTGGCGGCGGGCGGGAACCGAACCTCTCCCTTGCCCTGCAACCGAAGTGGCCGGAATCGTGTCTCACAGCACGCGGCTGGGAGCGCGAGGGGATCGGAATGCCTCACGCGCCCCACGTCTTGGGGAGATGGGTCATGAACGATTGGGCGGTGCCGGGCTACACCGAGTCCCGCGAGCTCGGTTCGGGGGCGAGCGGACGCGTCGCGCTGGCCGTTCACGAGCAGACCGGCCTTCCGGTCGCGGTCAAGTACCTCAGCGAGTCGCTGCGAACCCGTCCGGGCTTCGTGCGGGAGTTCCGCGCGGAGGCCCGGCTGCTCGGCGGCCTGCGGAGCGAGCACGTGGCCGGCCTGTACGAGTACGTGGAGGGGCCGGACGGCGCGGCCATCGTGATGGAGCTGGTGGACGGCGTCTGTCTGCGGGCCCTGCTCGCCAAAGACGCTCCCCTGGCCCCGGAAGCCGCTCTCGTCCTCCTCAAGGGCTCCCTCCTCGGCCTCGCCGACGCCCACCGCCTCGGCGTGGTCCACCGTGACTACAAGCCGGAGAACGTCCTCGTCCGCCCCGACGGCACGTCGAAGCTGGTCGACTTCGGGATCGCCGCCGCCGACGGGACCACCGCGGGCATCGCGGGCACCCCGTCGTACATGGCGCCCGAGCAGTGGACCGGCGCCCCCGCCTCTCCGGCCGCCGATGTGTACGCCGCGACCGCGACCTTCTTCGAGTGCCTGACCGGGCGCAAGCCCTATACGGGCGAGAACCTCGCCGAACTCGCGCTCCAGCACGTGGACGGAGTCATTCCCGCCGACGAGGTCCCCGAGCCGGTGCGCTCCCTCGTTCACCGCGGTCTGGCCAAGTCTCCCGAGGAACGGCCCGCCCATGCCGAGGACTTCGTGGCGGAGCTCGAGGCCACGGCCGGCGGCGCGTACGGGCCGGACTGGGAGGAGCGCGGGCGCGGACGGCTCGCGACCCTCGTGGCCCTGTCCCTTCTGCTGCTTCCCTCGGCTCCCCCCGTTCCGCGCCGCGCCACGGACACGGCGCGCACGGTCATCGGCAGGACACCGGACTGGATCCGGGCCTGGAGGCCCAGCCTGCGCTCGCTGCTGGTGTCGGGCGCCGCGCTCGTCGCGGCACTCCTCCTGACGTACGGCATCGACCGGCACGCTCCGGACTTCGGCGCGCCACGACAGGCCGCCCAGGCGCTGGCCACCACCAGCGCGCAGCCGACCGGCCCGAACGGGCCCACGACGACTGACCCCGATTCCCCTACGCCGTCCTCGTCGTCGTCCGCGTCGACTCCGCCCACCCCCTCGGGCTCGGCCGGCGAATCGACCACGGAACCTCCGGTGTCGGCGTCGGCGAGCGCGTCCCCCACGGTCGCGGGCACGACACCGCCGGCCACGCCTACGGCCGAGCCCCCGACGACACCTCCGTCGCCGACCGCCACCGTCAACGTCAAGGCCGTAGCGTTCAGCGGCTTCCGGCAGACGGGCACGGCGACCGCGGCGGCGACGGTCACCGTCACCACCGACGGAACCGGACCGGTCACCCTCACGGTCGCGTGGTTCACCGGCGAGGTCAGCGGTCAGGCCGGGTCCCAGGACGGGGCGGCCGATACGTTCCAGCGCAGTGGATCGACCCAGTACACCCTTGCCCTCGACCACACGTTCCAGGGGACGGGCTGCTATTGGGGCGTCCAGGCCAGGACCCAGCCCGCCTCCGCCGACGGCGGCGCGTGGCAGCAGCTCCTCACCCGGCGGTGCACCCTCCGATGAACGAACGCCCCGGCGCTCCAGGCGCCCACTCCGCCGACGACGACTACAGCGCGACCGTGCTGGCCAGCCACTGGATCCAGCGGCCGGACTCGCCGGACACCCTCCCTCTCCCGGACTCCCCCGACACCCTTCTCCTCGGCGGGAACACGGCTCTGCTCGGCGGGAACACGGCGACCGAGGTGCTGTCGGGACCCGCGGCCCAGGACACGCCTCCCGACCGGGTCGAGGGCACCCTGCTGCGCTTCGGCCCCGGCGTGAACGCCGACACCGTACGCCGTGTCACCCAAGCTCCTCCCGCGGTGGTGGTCCCGGTACGCCGCCGGACCTGGCGCAGGCACGCGCTGCCCACCGTGGTGCTCCTGGCCGTCCTCGCCTTCCTCCTCTGGCACCGTCCCGCGCCGTCCATCGACGTGGACGGCGTCGCGGTCTCCACCGTGTCGTCCTCCCCCGGATGCGACGAGACCGCGGATGTCGTGGCCGTGGTCAGCACCAACGGCAGGCCGGGCACCCTGGCGTACCGCTGGGTCCGCAGCGACGGTACGTTCTCGAAGGTCCTGCACGAGGACCTGACGCGCGGCCAGAAGCGGGCACGACTTCACCTGTTGTGGACGTTCCAGGGCAAGGGCACGTACGGAGCACGCGCCGAGCTGCGTCTGCTCTCGCCCGAGCGGCGCACGGTCTCGACGCGGATCGCCTACCACTGCCGGTGACGCGGCCGGTCCGCGTCACCGGCGGGCCCTCAGACCGCCACGGCCGATCCGCGCGCGCACATCTCCGGAGCGCACAGGATCCGCTTCCTGCGCGCCCGTTTCCCTTCGATCGCGGAAGCGGTCAGCCGGGCGGCCTCCGCGGCGATCTGTGTGAGTCCCCAGCCGACGGTGGTGAGCGGCGGAGTGAGGACGCGGGAGACGGGGTGGTCGTCGAAACCGACGACTGAGACGTCCCGTCCCACCACGAGTGACGCCTCCGCCGCCGCCGCGTACACCCCGTACGCCAGGGAGTCGGAGAAGCAGAAGACGGCGGTGGCGCGCCGGTCCCCGTCGAGGACCCTCCGTGCGACGACGGTCGCCGCGCCCAACTCCTGCGGGCAGGGGACGAGTTCGGCCTGTACCCCTATCCGGTCCGCCGCTTCGCGCACATAGACGTCGGCGGGCCGGTCGGGCGTACTCGGCCGGGTAGGGGTCAGGACGGTCACCCGGCGGTGGCCGAGGCCGTGGAGGTACTCCAGTACGGCGTCGATCCCGGCCCGGTTGTCGAAGATGACCTGCCCGGCCGTGCGCGCCCGGCTCAGCGAGTCACCGACGGCGACGACCGGCAGCGTGTCGGCGATCGCCGCCCACGCCTCCGCCGCCGGGTTCACCGGGGACACCACGAGCGCGTCCACGCGCTGATCCCGCAGCTGCTTGGCGAGGACGAGTTCCCGGTCGGGGTCGCCGCCCGCGTCCAGGATCAGCGCGTAGCGGTCGCCGGCCAGGAGTTCCCGGCCGATGGCCGCCATGAGCTGCTGCTGCCACAGGTCCTGGAGGTCGCCGGCGAGCACGCCGACCATGCTGGTGCGGCCGCTGGCGAGGGCCCGGGCGATGGGGTCGGCCTCGTAGCCGAGTTCGGCCGCGGCCTTGCGTACGCGCTCCTCGGTCTCCTTGGAGACCTGCTTGCCGCGCAGGGCATAGGAGACAGCTGCGGTGGAGAGGCCGGTGGCCTCGGCCACCTCCCTGAGGGTGGTGCGCTTCTGGGGCCTGACCATGCCGGAAAGCCTACCGGGCCGCGTCCGTACAGCGGGCACGTGCTTGACACGCTCTGTTGTGAAGCGCTTAAGTTAAGCGCATCACTGAAACGCTTAACCACCGCTTGACCACTGATGCTCCCGCCCTGTCACCGCAACGGACCCCTCAAGGACCTCAGGGTGCCCATAGACGTCCACCAGCACATCTGGCCGCCCGACTTCGTCGAGCTGCTGCGTGCGCGCACCGCGCCGCCGCACCTGGACGGCTGGACGCTGCACCTGGAGGGCGAGCCGCCCTACGAGGTGGACCCGGCCGACCACGACATCGACGCCCGTACCCGTCTGGCCGGCACCGACGGCCTCGACCTCGCTCTGGTCTCCCTCTCCAGCCCGCTGGGCATCGAGCATCTGCCGCCCGCCGAAGCCCTGCCGCTGCTGAGCGCCTTCCACGAGGGAGCACTCGCCCTCCCGGCCCCCTTCGGCGTATGGGCCTCCCCCTGCCTGAGCGAGCCGGACCCCGGAGCGGTGGAACGCGACCTCCGCCGGGGCTGTGTGGGCCTTCAACTCCCGGCCACAGCACTCCTGGACGCGGCCGGCCTGCGCGCGTGCGCCCCGTTCCTGGACCTCCTGACCCGCCTCGGCAAGCCCCTCTTCGTCCATCCGGGCGTGGCTCCGCCGACGCCCCGGGCCCCTTCCTGGTGGGCGGCCCTGGTCCCCTACCAACAGCAGTCGCACGGTGCGTGGTTCGCGTTCCGGGCCTTCGGCCGTGCCCGCCATCCGGAACTGCGTGTCTGCTTCGCGGCACTCGCCGGCCTGGCCCCGATGCACGGCGAACGTCTCGCGGCCCGGGGCGGCGGCCGCGGCGAGGTCGACTTCGACGTCTTCTACGACACCTCCTCCTACGGCACACGCGCCGTGGACGCCCTCGTCCGGGCCGTCGGTATCGACGTCGTCGTCAGCGGCAGCGACCGCCCGTACGCGCACCTCGTCATCCCCGACCTGGGCGCGGAGGCCGCCGTCCACGCCCTGCGCACCGTCAATCCCGCCCGCCTGCTGCACGGCCGCTCCTGAGCCGGCCGGCGGACCTCACCTGGAAGGGAATCCCCCATGACGTACGCGTCCCTGCCGGACCGCACGCTCGACAAGCACGAACTCCAGCGGCTCGTCGACGACCTCGCCGCCCGGCCCGAACTCTGGCGCGACCGCATCGCCTTCTCCCACCAGGAACGGCACTACGCCTCCCTGTACCGCGACGAGTTCGTCGACGTCTGGCTGCTCTGCTGGACCCGGCGGAACGACACCGGCTGGCACGACCACGACGTGTCGTCAGGCGCCGTCCGGGTCGTCCAGGGCGCGCTGACCGAATCCAACCCCCGCATCGGCGGCCGTCATCTGTCCGTCGGCGTCGGCGCGGGTGACTCCTTCTGCTTCGGCCCCGACCACATCCACCGACTCACCGGTGCCACCGACGACGCGGTCTCCCTGCACGCCTACTCGCCGCCGCTGTGGCGCCTGGGCCAGTACGACATCAACGAGGACGGGCTGATGCGCCGCGTCTCCGTCTCGTACGCCGACGAACTCCGCCCCCTGGACAGCCCCGCCGCGTCAGGGCTTCACACGGTCGCCGGTGTGCAGGCGCTGAGTCCCGTGACGTAGTTGAGCTGGGGGCCGTAGCCCGCGAAGGTGGCGATGGCGCGGGGAAGCACGGTGCGGCACGGGGCGGCCTGGCCGTCGGTGTAGTCGACGGTGACGTCCACGGTCGTGTCGCAGTCGTTGACGACCGTCGTGTAGCGCCAGTCGCTGTAGTAGTGGACGCAGTCCGGTGCAGGCGTCGCGTGGACGGAACCGTCGTCGGAGGCCACCCGGCCACCGTCCCGCGCTGTGGCGGGTGCACCGGTCGCGCTCAACAGGCCGAGAGCCGCGGCGAACAGCCCCAGGACCGTCCTGAGCCGGTGCGGGGGCAGGAATCGACTGGCGGGGAGCATGGTGGCGTCCTTCATGTCGGCGAAGGCAGCGGCCTTCGAGCCGCTGCGCGATGCCACCCTGCAACGCCTGCAAGAATTGCGCAAAGGCATGCAACTTCTTTCAGTCGATGATGAACTCTCAACCGAATCAGTGCCGTTCATGAAAATGCGCAGATCAGAGCCGCGCACCCGGCTCCGGCGCGGGCTCCGCCGCGCCGGCCGGGTCGGGCGGACCGGCGCGTATCGCACTCTCACCGAGGGGTGACAGCACCCCCGGACCTCACCTTCGCCCGGATCGTGCCGACCGCCGGGCGGTGACAACCGGCGGCGCCCCGAGCCGCCTCGGCGGGACGGTGGCCGGCCGCGGTGAACCGTGGTCGGCCGGATGGGCCACGGTCAGCCGCGAGACCTGCCCTGATCCCGTCGGCCCTGGCGGGGCTGGGGGCGGCCACGGCCGCCGGATCGACGACGCGACGGTGCCGGGGGCGCGTCCGCGCTGTTGAAACCGGGCCCGCTCGGGGCACTGAATCCGCCGGGGACCGCGGGCGCGCTCGCCGGGGCGCCGGTGGCGGCCGTGGGCGCGGGCGGCACGACGGGAGTACGGGTACGGGGGACGGCGCGGCCCACGACGCGGGTGTGCGTCATCAACGGCGCACAGGCGGCGCAGACTTCCATCAGGGTCCACACCTGGGCAATGGCCGGATCATGGCGCAGTACCAGCAGCACACTGCCCATGCAGTGCACCTGGCTGTCCTCGTGGGAGGCGCACTGCGTCTGCCGACAGGCGCAGGCGGCGTCCGCGTGCACGGTGGCCGCGCGGGCATGCGCCCCGACGTGGGCCTCGGCGAAGCGGCGCAGCCCGGCGAGGTCACGGGACCGCGGCGGCATGGCGCAGGGAGAGGAGCACGTGACCGACGCGGTGCGGTCGCTGTGGCCGGAGATGCGGACGGTCCAAGTGCGTCCCGGACGTCGCGCGGCAGGGGATTCGGAGTGTGGGAGGTCCAAGACCGGCAGTCCTTCGGCAGTGGGATGTTCGCGCAGGTGCGCATAGTTTCTTTACCCGCGCGGGCCGGTCCGTCATCCACCGGTGGGCCGCGAGCGTCCTCGAATCTACGAGCGATGGCGTGCGCGGGCCCGGACTGCTGTCGTGCGGGGTTGCGATCTTCCCACAGCGGCGCATCGGACAAGTTCGACCCGCCTGGGCCCCTGAGGATATCCCCGCCGTGAAACAGGGGTCCCGTGGGGGCGGGTCTCATGCCCCGCCCGCGACGCCGGCCCGTAGGTCAGCGCTTCGGGCGGCCGGTACGGATCCGGCTCCACAGGGAGCGGGTGGCCCCGAATCCGGTCTCGTGCACCCAGACATGGGTGCACGACGGGCACTGCAGGTGCAGCAGACTGCCGGTGGTGGAGAGCAGATAGCGCCAGTGGTCGGAGCACGACCGCCGCTGCTCGCAGGCCACGCACCCATGGCTGTCGGCACAGTTCGGACAGCTCACCCAGGCGCGGCGCCCGGCGTCCGCCTGGGGATCAAGCGGCAGCACTGCCGTCTCCGCGCCGCGGGAGCACGCCGGACGCGACCAGGTCGTCGTACACGCGCTGCTGCTCGTCGTCGAGACCGGAGTACAGGAGGGCGTACGCGGCCTCCTCTCCGCGCAGTGCCTCCATCGGGTCCCAGTCGGAGCCGAGGGCGGACAGGACCTGGGCCTGCCGCAGGACCTCCTGAGCGGCGAGGTCGATGGTGAAGTCGACCAGTGCGGGGGCGTCCGGTCGGCCGGCACCCGTGGGGCGCGGGCCGCCGGCCTCGCCGGGGCCGTCGGGGAGCGGGGGATTCTGTGGGGCCATGGGACAGAACTTAGGTATGCCTTCCTTGTCGCGACAAGGGGAGGTGGGGCAAATCACAGCAGGTCGGCGGCATGACGGCGGGGTCCGCGGCGGGACGGCCGACCCGCCGGGCGGCCCGCGCGGGACCTCACCAGGGGAGGGTGTTCACGTTTCCCCCACACTCCCGTCACTCAGCGGTCACGCCCTCGGTATGCTCCTGGGGCTCCATCCGCACCACTGAGGGGGGATTCCTCATGCGTATACGCAATGCCCTGGCTGTCACCGCCGCCGCTGCCGGAACGCTCGCAGCCGTCGCCGCCGCCCCGGCGCAGGCCACCGAGTACTCGTCCGCGCTGAAGATCAAGGGCGTCCAGTACGACGCGCCCGGCTCGGACTCCAACAGCTGCTCCACCGGCAACAGCAAGAGCGAGTACCTGACGATCAAGAACTACTCGTCCAGCGCGACGGTGAACCTGAAGGGCTACCGCGTCAAGGACGCCACGGGCAACACGTTCACCTTCCCGGCGAACCACTACCTCCAGCCCGGGGACTACATCAAGCTCCGCGGCGGGCACGGCACCGACTCGGACACGAACAACGTCGTCTACCGCCAGAACTGCAACTTCATCTGGAACAACGACAAGGACACCATCAAGCTGTACAAGCCGTCCGGCGCCGGCGCCGACGTCCACTCGTACACCAAGTCGGCCAACGACCGTGACAACAACGGCTACATCACGTATCACGACTGAGCCGACCGCCAGGGCCCGTTGACGGGTCCGGCGACGGGCTCGGGCTCCGGCCCGCCAGGAACGACCGCCCCAGGTGCACCGGCGCGCACGCGCTCCGCCTGGGGCGGGTCCGACCCGTCGTTCCGGCCATTGCTCACCACATTCGGCAGTCTCCTGGACGTCACGCCCGATCCGGCCGGGCTCGCCTCACCAGGGACGGCGAGCCACTCTCCCCGGATCAGCGCCCCTCCGCGGGACACCCGCTCCAGGCCGGGGCCTCCGCGCATTTCCCCGCCGGGACAGGCCTGTCCGTGACGTTCCGGGGCAAACGGCGATGGACCCGGGAGGAAGCGCGGCCCGGGCCGAAGCCAGCCGCACCGCGCTGACCCCTGGGAGCCGCGATGCCGACCGCCGTGCCGGACCGACCTGGTGCCATACCCGGCATCCGAACCGAAGCCACCGGCCCCGCCCGCTCGTTCGCACCACCCCGGGGCACCGGCAGGACCGCCGCGCGCATCGCCGCGCTCACCGTCTGCCAGGCGGCGTTGATGGTGGGATTCGGACTCCTGGTCACCGGTCCCGCCCGGGGACTGTGGCCGATCACGGCCGAGGACAAGGTGAACGAAGGCCTCGAACGGGCCCGCACCGGCACACTCACCACGCTGTCCTCCGTCGCCTCCGAGGCCGGCAACACCCTCACGGTGATCGCCATCACGCTGGCGACCTGCCTGGGCCTGCTCCTGATACCCCGTCTTCCGATGTGGCGCCAAGCGATCTTCCTCGCCGTCGCCGTCTCGCTCCAGTCGCTGGTCTTCCTGGCCATCACCGAGTCGGTGGACCGGAACCGGCCCGACGTGGACCGCCTCGACGCCTCGCCGCCCACCTCCAGTTACACCTCCGGGCACACCGGCGCGGCGACCGCGCTCTACGCGGGTCTGGCGGTGCTCGCGCTCTCCCGGATCCGCGGACCGTGGCGCAGGATCGTGGGCGGACTGCTGCTGCTCCTGCCGTTGCTCGTGGGTGCCGCCCGGCTCTACCGGGGCATGCACCACCCCACGGACGTCCTGGGCGGTGTCGCCAACGGTGGCCTGTCCCTGCTGATCGTGGGACGCGCCCTGCTCGTCGAGAAGTCCGTGACCGCTCCGCCGTCGGCGGGCGCCGTACCGGCCGCACGCACCCCGGACGCCCGCGGCGGCGAGGCGCGCCCGGGTGCGACCGCCGTGATCCTCAATCCCACGGTGACCGACGAGGCAGCCCGCAACGAGCTGCGGCGGGTCCTCGAACGGCACGGCCACCGCGACCCCGTGTTCCTGGAGACGACCGCGGACGACCCGGGCGCCGGACAGACGGACCAGGCCCTTCGCGAGGGCGCCACGCTGGTGGTGGTCTGCGGCGGGGACGGGACCGTCCGCACGGTCGCCGACGCCCTGGCCGACCGTGATGTTCCGCTGGTCATCGTGCCCTGCGGCACCGGCAATCTGCTGGCGCGCAACCTCGGTCTGCCGCTCTCCCCCACCGCGGCACTCGACGCGGCGCTCGGCGGCAGTCCGCACCGTCTCGACCTGGCGAGCGTCGAGGGCGACGGCCTGACCGCCACCCGGTTCGCCGCGATGGCCGGGGCCGGCCTCGACGCCGAGATGATGGAACACACCGACGAGCACGCCAAGGCTGCCCTGGGCTGGCCCGCCTATGTCCTCGCGGGCGTCCGAACGCTGCGCACACCCCGGATGCGGGTGACCATCCGGCTGGACGACTCCCCCGCCTTCCGCCGCACGGCCCGTATGGTGCTCCTCGCCAACGTCGGAACCGTGCAGGGCGGGGTGACATTGCTGCCCGCCGCCCGACCCGACGACGGGCTGCTCGACCTCCTGGTCCTCGACCCCCGCGGCCCCGGCGGCTGGCTGCGCGCCCTGGGGACGCTGTTGCGCGGCCGCGCCAGGCCGTCCCGGCCGTCCGCCGTGCACACCCTCGCGGCCGAGGGCGACGCCCGAAGCAGGGTCCCCGTCGAGTTCTTCACCTTCCGCCGCGCCGAACTCACCTTCGACACCCCGCAGTCCCGGGAGCTCGACGGGGATCCGGTGGGTACCGGCCGACGCCTCACCGCCGAGGTCAGGCCCGGCGCACTGACCGTTCTGCTGCCGCCCCGGGGGAAGTAATGAGTACCGCGACCAAAGTCCCCGAGACCCGTGACATGACCGGCGACGAGCTCTCCGCCGACGATGCGCTGGCGTCCCTGCGCCGCTACGGCGGCTGGCCCCTGCTGCGCGACGCGTTCATCCGGTTCCGCTACGCCGACGGGTTCAGCCATTCCCGTGCCCTCGCCCTGCAGACGGTGCTGGCCCTGATCCCGCTCGCCATCGCGTTCGTGGGACTCTCCTCGGCACTGCACACCGAGGACGTCGGCAGGGTCGCCGAACTGACCATCCGCCGGCTCGCCGCGGGCCCGAGCGCCGACGTCGTCGACGACGCGCTGCGCCGCAGCCGGCACCAGGCGGGCGACGGGGCACAGGTCGCCCTGTGGTTCGGCCTCGCCTTCTCCCTGGTCAACGTGACCACCGCGATGTGCCAGATAGAGCGCGGTGCCAACCGGATCTACGGCAACGAGCGCGACCGCGACTTCCACCTGAAGTATCTGCGCGGCCTGGTGATGTCTCTGAGTGCGGGAATCCCGCTCGGCCTCGGGTTCATCCTGATGGTGGCGGGCGGCGATCTGGCGTCCGCGGTCGTGACCGTCTATCACCTCGACGGAGGTGCCAAGACCGCCTGGGACCTGCTGCGTTGGCCTTTCGGGCTGCTCCTCGCCCTCATGTCGGCCAGTGCGATCTTCCGCCGCTCGCCCCGGCGACGGCAGCCCGGGTACACCTGGCTGGCCTTCGGCGCCGCCGTGTATCTGGTGCTGTGGACGGCGCTGACCTGGCTGCTGAGTCTCTACCTCGGGGTCAGCGGCTCCTTCGACACGGTCTACGGCCCGCTCAGCGCCTTCATGTCGCTGCTGCTCTGGGCCTACCTGACCTCGATCGCCCTGTTCCTCGGACTGTCCTTCGCCGCGCAGCTGGAGGCCTCACGGGCCCGGCGTCCCGGTCCGATCCACCCCGACCCGGGAGTCTGAATGGCAGCGCGCGTCGCGGTCCGGAGCCTGCGCGAGCGTCGGCGGCGGACGGCCGACCGCCGATTCGGCGTCCGGCTCCTCGGCTCGGCCGCCGTCGCCGCGATCGCCGCGGTCCCCTTCGGGCTGCTCCTCGTCCTCGTCGAGGGACAGTGGCAGCCCCTGCGCCTGCTGGACGCGGGCGCCGCCCGGCGGCTGCACGGCATCGCCCTGGACCATCCCGCCTGGACGAGTACGCTGCGCTTCCTGTCCGACTGGGTCTGGGATCCGCTCACGTTGCGAACGGCCGTGGGACTGCTGACCGTCTGGCTGTTGTACCGCCGGGCGTGGCGACTGGCCGCCTGGTCCGCCGTGACGGCCGTGGCCGGGGGCCTCATCGGGCTGCTGGTGAAGACCGTCGTCGAACGGGCACGTCCGTCGCTGGAGGATCCCGTGGCGCGGGCTCCCGGCTTCTCCTTCCCGTCGGGCCACGCGATGACCGCCACCACTTCGTTCGCCATCCTGTTGCTGGTCCTGCTGCCCATGGTGCCGCGCTCCTGGCGAACGCTCTGCTGGTACGCCGCCGTGGTCTCCGTCCTCGGAGTCGGCTTCACCCGCGTCGCCCTGGGCGTGCACTGGTTCAGCGACGTCGTGGGCGGCTGGCTGCTTGGTCTGGCCGTCGTCGCCCTCACCACCTGGGCGTTCGAGGCCTGGCGGGCCGACGCGGGGCGGGTCCGTGCCGACGTCGCCGAAGGTCTGGAGCCCGAACTCACCGACGAACAGCCGGAACCGGGGGCGTCCGGCGGGTGAGCGCGGGGCACTCGCCACGTGTGGCGGTTCCTTGGACACCTTGCCGCGTGGCGTCGGCGGCGGTCTGGAAGCATGGGCCCATGGACAAGGTCGGCAACCGCGAGATTCTGGAATCGATCGCCAACGGACTGAACGACTGGCGCAAGCTCGCTCAGCCTCTCGCCGCCCGATACCGGGCCACAGACGCGGGCTCCGGGGGCGCTTTCGTGGGCGCGGTCGCGCAGGCGTCGGTCGCCGCCGGGCATGACGTTCCGGAGATCAGGCTGGGGCCCGGTCTGGTCGATGTGAGCCTGTACAGCGTCGACGCGAGCGGTGCCCGCTGGGTCACCCCGAAGGACCTCGACCTGGCTCGCGTCATCTCGGGGCTGGCCCGCGAACACGGGCTGACAGCCACCCCGGACGAGGTGGCCCAGGTGGAGATCGGGCTCGACACCGCGGACGACGCGACGGCGGGCCCCTTCTGGGCGGCGCTGCTCACGGGAGACGCCGGCAACACGGTGCACGACTCGGTCTTCGACCCGACGAACCGTGTCCCCGGCGTGTGGTTCCAGCCGACCGACGCCCACGAGACCCCGCGCCAGCGCTGGCACATGGATCTGTGGCTGGCCCCCGAGGCGGCGCGGACGCGCATTCCGGCCGCTGTCGCCGCCGGGGGCACCGTGGTCGACGATTCCCACTCCCCGTCGTACACCGTGCTCGCCGACCCGGAGGGAAACCGGGTCTGCGTCTGCACGGCGGTCGACCGCGACTGAGAACGCCCGCCGAACGACCCTGGAATCGGCCGATGCCGCGAGCCTCGCGCGGGCCCGGTACTCAGTGCGTGCGGTGGCCTCAGTGCGGGCGGTGGCTGAGGAGATCCCCCGGCTGACACTCCAGCACTTCGCAGAGCCGTGTCAGGGTGGTGAACCGGACTGCTCTCGCCCGGCCGTTCTTCAGGATCGACAGGTTCACGTGCGTGACACCGACCCGATCGGCGAGCTCGGCCAAGGTCATCCCGCGTTCTTCGAGCAGGCGATCGAGATGGACCTCGATCGCGTGCTCCTCCTTGTCCTCGGACATCAGACCGTTCCGTCGAGGTCTTCGCGCATGGCGATGCCGATGCGCATGACCCGGGCGAAGGAAAGGACGCCGAGGCCGGTGAGGATCGCCATGTAGGGCATGTCCCACGTCAACAGGCCGGTGACGGCACTGTCGTCGGTGTTCCGGCTCAGGGAGTGGACGAGAGACTGCTCGGTCGTGGACTCGGTGATCGCGGCGATCACGCTGCCGGCCAGCAGCCACCAGCCCAGCGTGCGCAGGCGTCCCGCGGTTCGCGCGGTGTAGAGGCCATCTCCTTCCGCACCCCTGATCAATCTGAGCACGAGCAGGAAGGCTCCGACGCTGAAGACGAAGGGAGGCACCAGGCCCGTGGTGTGGAGCAGGCTCTGGGCCGTAGTGGGGTCGTCGGTGCAGTAGTTCGGGTGGGCGTCCAACTGGATCGTGGCTCCCGGTGCGGGCTTGAACTCCATGGGCGGCACCTCGCCGCCGCCCACCGTCGCGGACTCGTCCATGACGCAGACGGACTTTTCACCGATGCCGAAGACGTGCACGTTCACGCCGTCCACGAACAGACCGACCACGCCCGCGACCATCAGCACCGCCATCAGCGTCACGATGCCCTTGACCGCGCTCGACATCGGCTCCAGCGGATTACGCACCGTTGCCATGACTACCCCCGTATCGATTATCGATGTTATCGAAAAACGATACACACCCGGTCGGGGCTCGGCAAGATCAATCGACCAGGGAGGTCGGGTCGAGTTCGTACGCCTCCAGGGCCGGCGTCGCGAGAAGGTCCGCGACGCAGGCCGCGGTGCCGCCGACGTAGGTGCTCACCAGGTCGACATCGCCGCCCACGCACCAGGTCCGGTCCTCCGGCCACCACAGGTCAGGGATCTCGGGGACTCCCTCGTGAGACCCCCGCTGAGGTGAGTCGGCGTCATCGAGGGGGCCGGAGAGCAGGATCTCGTCGCGGCCCGGCGTACGGAAAACGGGGACGCCGTCCCACGCGTAGTGGCCGTAGCCTTCCCACAGTCCGTACCAGCACCGGTCAGGGGTGCCCGTGTGCCGGGACAGCACGGGGATTAGTGCGCAGGCCACGTCCGCGGGAGTCGGGCCCTCATGGGGGTGTTCGTCCCAGACGCCGGGGACCGCGGGCGTGTCCTCGTTGCGGTGGACGAGGCGGTCCTCGTCCTTCACTCCGATCAACGCGTGCCAGCATGTCGCGGCGGTGACCGACCGGCCGTACACCGGAGCCACCCGGTCCCAGCGGACGGGTTCCGCGCCGAGCCGTGCCGGGTGGAAGATCCGCGCGTACGCCTCGAAGCCGGGCGCGCACACTCCTGCCACGGTGCCGAACCGGCCCTCGCCTGGCGGCCGTTGCTCCAGCCACGCGGCGGGGGCGAGGTCGCCGCGCTCGACGCGGAGCCGACCGTAGCGGGAGGGGGGCGGGGTGTTGTGGTCATACATGAGTGCAGTGTCACTCGCGCCCGACAGCTCACGCATCCGTGTTCGGGGGCGGCGGGACCTGCCGAGCACGCACCCTGCCCACCGGTCCGGCGCACTGCCGCACCGCATCTGGCCCACCGCATCCGATGCATCGCATCCGATGCGGACGAGCGATCGTCGCCGGACACGACAGACCTCCTTGCGGAGGTTCCCTCTGTCGGCCTACGGGCCCATGGTGTTCAACCGCCGCCGACGGCACAGAATGGCTCGACACCGACCGAGGAGCCTTCATGATCTTCATTACCGTCAAGTTCCGTGTCCGCCCCGAGGACGCGGAGCGGTGGCCCGAGATCACGGCCGACTTCACCGCGGCGACCCGCGCCGAACCCGGCTGCCTCTGGTTCGACTGGTCCCGGAGTCTCGACGATCCGACGGAGTACGTCCTGGTCGAGGCCTTCCGGGACGACGAGGCCGGCGCGTCCCACGTACAGTCCGACCATTTCAAGGCCGCGCAGCAGGCGCTTCCCGGGCACCTGGTCGCGACCCCGCGCATCGTGAACATGAAGATCGACCAGGACGACTGGTCCCTCCTGGGCGAGATGACAGTCGAGGAACAGCCCTAGGGACCAGGGGCAGTTCCGGGGCGGTTCCGGGCGGTGGCCGCAGCCCCGTCCGGTTCACGACGACGGTCGCATTCACTCGCCCCGGGGCCGGTGGGCGGCCTCGGGGCGAGTGGATGCGACCGTGTGTTGCGCGGGCGGTGTGGAACGGGCGGTGAACCCGGGCGACCAGGCCTGGCCTAGAAGTCGTCGGCGCCGTTGCGGAGTTCGTGGGTCCAGTAGCCGGTGGCCCACTTCGCGGAGTCGACGGCGATGCCGTCGGCGCCCGGAGCCCTCACGGTGGCCAGTCCACTGCCGCCCTCGATCATGACCGAGAAGGCCGTCACAGGCTCGGTGTCCTCGTCCTTGCCGCCGTCCGACAGCCTCACGAGAGCGTAGGCGGGTGCCCCGGCGGCCAGCACGACGGGAACGCCGGGCTTGCTCTTGGCGACGGCGGGCACGTTCTCCCGGTGGCTCTCCAGGAACTGGATCTCGGGGAAGCCGTTCATGCGGCAGCTGTGGCCCGAGGTGTTCTTGGCCGTCAGCACGATGTGGGTGTAGGGCGGGCCGCCCTGGTGGGCCGCGCTGATGGCGACGTCCTTGGTGGTGCACGCAGGGGTGGAGCCGGACGCCTTGCCCGAGCCCGAGTCGGACCCCGAACCCGACGCCGCGTCCGAACCCGATCCGGAACCGGTCGAGTTCTTCGCGCCGGTCGAACCGCCCGTGGTGCCGGAGCCCTTCGCGTTGCCGGCGTTCCGCGCGGTCGTCCCCGAGGAAGCTGCCTTCCGGGAGCCGCTGGTGTCCGGGCCCGACGTCTTCGTGCCGGTGCCGTCCTGCCCGCAGGCGGTGAGGGCCAGGGCGAGCATGGCCGTGGTCGTGGCGGCGAACAGAGTGGTGCGGTTACGGATGGTGCTCACGAAGGATCCCCCGAGAAGATGTGCGGAGAACGCCGGGCCATGGGGCGCGCGCCGTCCCTGAACTGCTGACATGCATCAGTCTTGGGCCTGGCGCTCACGTCACGCTGACGTCGCACTGGCGTGCCACTGACGTCCGTGATGTGACCGAGCGCACACGGAGGTCACCCGTCGTCGGCGATCCGGCGCACCGCTTCCTCGTACCGTCTGCGGTAGTCCGCCCCCGGGTTGACCCGCAGCAGCGCCGCCAGGGCCTGTACGGCGCCCTCGTCGTAGCCGGCGCGTTCGGCCTCCCCGGCGGCCCGGTCCAGCAGCAGGATTCCCTCGCTGTCGGCGCCGAGCGCCAGCTGGGCCTCCCCGCTGACGGTCAGCAGCAGTGCCCGCCGGGCCGCCTCCTCGTGCTCGGGGCCGAGATCGAGTGCCGTACGAGCCGATCGCAGCGCCTCTCGGGGCTGGTCCGCGGTGAGTTGTATCCGGGCGAGGTGCTGGAGCGCGAGCATCTCGGTGTGCGCGTCCGGTTCCTCGCGGGCCAGCGCGATGGCCCGGGCGCAGTTCTCCAGCGCGGCCCCGAGGTCGCCCTGCCCGGCTTCGACGACGGCGAGATTGATGAGCGCGGTCGCCTCGCCGAGCCGGTCGCCCGCCTGCCGGGCGAGCGGGGGCGAGATTTCCAGCAGAGCGAGTGCCTCGGTCGGCCGGCCTTCCTCGCTCAGCACCCAGCCGAGCAACGTGAGCACACGCGACTGGGCATACGGGTCGCGCTGGGCACGCGCGCATTCCAGCGCGATGTTCAGCAGCGGAACCCAGTTGTCCCTTACCCGCCACACCACTTGGGGCCACTGGAGCAGGATGATGCGCCAGGCGCGGTCGTCGAGGCCGGCGGCCCGGGCCGCGCCGACGGCCAGGGCCAGGTCGTCGCGCTCGGTGGCCAGCCAGCGCATGGCCGCCGCCCGGTCGGTGAAGTCCCGTACGGCGGCGGGACGCCGGAAGCCTCGGGGCAGCGTGAAGCAGGGTTCGCCGCCCGGTTGCGCGGTGTCGGCGGCAGCGAGAGCGGTGGCGATGTAGTGGTCGAGGACGCCGGTGAGGGCCTCGCGTCCGGATCCGGGATCGAGCGTGCGGGCGTAGAGACGTACCAGATCGTGGAGTTCCCACCGGCCGGGTGCCGTCTCGGTGACCAGGTGCGCGGCGGCGAGGCGATCCAGTGCCGCGGCGGCGACGGGCGGGTCCGTGTCGGCCAGTGCCGCGGCCGTGAAGGGGTCGAAGTGCGCGCCGGGATGGTGGCCGAGCCGGGCGAACTGATGCAGTGCGTCGGGCGGCAGTTGCTGCACGGTCAGTCGCAGGGCGGCGGAGACACTGGTGTCGTCCACGTCGAGATAGGTCAAGCGGCTCCGCTCGTCGGCGAGTTCGTCCGCGAGGTCGGCGAGCGTCCACTGCGGGCGGCCGGCCAGCCGTGCGGCGGTGACGCGCAGGGCGAGGGGCAGCCCGCCGCACAGTTCGGCGAGTCTGCGCGCCGCGACCGGTTCGGCGAGAACGCGGTCCTTGCCGACGACGCCGGCCAACAGGGCCGTGCCGTCCTGGGGTTCGAGACTGTCGAGCGGGACGGCACCGGCCGCCTCGGAGGCGATGAGACCGTCCAGCCGGTGCCGGCTGGTGACCAGGGTGACGCAGTCGGCGCCGCCCGGCAGAAGCGCGCGGACGGTGGCGGAGTCACGGGCGTTGTCGAGGATGACGAGCAGGCGGCGCCGGTGGGTCAGGGAACGGAAGAGCGCGGCCGCGGCCGACGCCGATTCGGGCACGCGGCGCGGGGGCACGCCGAGCGCCGGGAGGAACTCGCGCAGGACTTCTATGAGTTCGGGTTCGCCCGTGTCGCTGAATCCGCGCAGGTCGGCGAAGAGCCGTCCGTCCGGAAACAGGTCGGCGTTGCGGTGAGCCCATTGGACGGCGAGCGCGGTCTTGCCCACCCCGGGCAGCCCGGTGACCAGGCAGACGGGTCCCTCGGCCGCGGTGGCGCGGGTCAGCGCGGCCAGTTCGGCCTCCCGCCCGTGGAAACCGCGGGGTGCCCGAGGCAGCAGATCCGTAGGGTACGGCAGGCCCCCGACCAGGGGCGGGAGAACAACGGGCCTGGAGTGTACGGGCGTTGAGGCGGAGTGTCCGTCGCTACGGTCGCCAGGCGCCGCCGGAGGGAGACCAGCCGGCGAGTCGTACGCGCGGTCTGCGGCCGCGGCGACCGGGCGTGGACCGTGCGGCCCGGACTGCTCTCCCGCCCCTTGACGCACGGACTCTTGATGCGTGAGCCCTTGCAGTACGGACGCCCGGTGCACCACTTCTTGCCGTCCGGAGCCATGATGTCCGGAGGAGCCCTGACGACCGGGCCCTTGGCGTCCCGTCGGTCTCGGTCCTGTCGGTTCATGTCCCGCCGTTCGGGATCCGGGCGCGTTCCGGCCGGACTCGGCGGCCTGGCGGCCGGCCCCGTCAGGTATCCCCGCGGCCGGCGCCGCGACCGGGTCGGCCGACGTGTCCGGCCCGCCCTGCTGGACCTGGTCGCCGCGCAGGATCAGCGCGTACGCCTGGGCGAGTTCGCGCCCCGGGTCGACGCCGAGTTCGTCGACGAGCAGCCGCCTCGTGCGGTGGAACCAGTCCAGCGCCTCCGACTGGCGTCCGGCCCGGTACAGCGCGGTCATCAGGGACGCGGCCAACGGCTCCCGCATGGGGTGGGCGACCGCTTCCGCGCGCAGGACGGCCGCGGCGCGGTCGTGCTCCCCCAACGCGGAGTGAGCACGGGCCAGTTGCTCGACGGCCACCAGCCGCGATTCCTCCAGCGAGTGCGCGGCCGCCTGAAGGGGCGGGCCGGGGAACGCGCCCGCGAGGGCGGGGCCCTGCCACAGGGACAGGGCGTCCTTGAGCATCAGTACGGCGTCGTGCGCGTCCTGCTGCTCCCTGGCCAGCGCGAGCAGCTCCTCGAACCGCTGTGAATCCAGCAGGGTTTCCGGCGCCCGCAGGGTGTACGCGTCGCCGAGTGTGGCCAGTTCGACCCCGTAGGCGGCGGCGTCCGCACCGGCCAGCAGGGCGCGCAGCTGGGACACATGCCCCTGGATGACGCTCCGGGCGTGCAGCGGTGGCGCGTCGTCCCACAGACAGTCCGTCAGACGGGCGACGGGCACAGGCGTGTTGACCGACAGCAGCAGCGCCGCGAGGAGGCTGCGGCGCTTGGCCGGGCCGAGTGGCAGCGGTCCCGCGAGGGTGTCGACCGACACCGTGCCGAGCAGCCGGAACTCCACGGGCGCGATCCCTTCCAGGTGGGAGGCACCCGAGGTCGGAGATGAGGACGAAGTTCCAGGGTATCGGGGGTGCGGCGGCCCGCCGACGGGCCAGGTCGGTGTCCGGCCACGGGCCGCGGGACGCCTCTGCCCTTGCTGGACCGGCTCGAGCCGAGGGATCGACGGAACTATCGGCGCGCACGGAGCCACCGGGGCGACCGGCCCGCGCGAGCGGGACGTGCCGGAGAACGGGTGGCTGGCCGGTACGGGGCCGAGCGCGGATGGCCGGAGCACATCCATGCCCCGGGGCAGGCATGCCGACGGCCCGGGCCGCCGAGGGCGCTTACGGCCCGGAGACGGTCGTGCCGACAGCCCTGCGGTCCCGGCATAAGGTGCCGGGACCGCAGGGCTGGTGGACCGGCCGGGGCCGGGGCCGGTGCGGACTGCCGGGCCCGGGCCCACGGCCCGGGTCGTGGCGCGAACCCGTGCCGCCAGGGGACGGCGAGTGAAAGCGGTGCTGTGGGCCCGTCCGCCTCGAAAGGCGTCGTCCTGGCCGGACGCGGTGGCGTGACTGCCTGAATCGTGCCCCTGCGCCGGACGCGGTAAAAGTGCCCGAATCGCGTCCCTGCGGCGACGCCCCGGCGAGTCAGCCGACGAATTCCTCGACCGGCTTGGAGAACTCCGCTCCGAGTTGCGACATCAGGTTGCCGAACTCCTGCTCGCTGATCGCCTCGCGCAGGGTCACGAGCACCGCGCGGACGCCGCTGTCGGCCTCTTCCTTCTTGAGCACGTTGCGCTCGGCGACGCGCCGTACGGTCTCGTCGTAGCCGAAGACCTCGATGGCCGAGGTGGCCCCTCGCTGAACGGCCTCGGCCAGGCCTTCCGGGAGCTCCAGCGCCAGTGAGCGGTCCTTGCTCCCGCTCAGTCGGTGGGCGAGCGTCTCCAGCGTGGCACGGGTCAGATCGGCCGACTCCTGCCGCGACAGACCCGTGCGCTCCGACACCGCTTGGATGAATTCCCTCTCCTCCACGCGCTGTCTCCTTTTCTGCCTCGTCCGTCCGACGGCTCGGCTGTATGAAGGCCTGGCGGCCCGAGATCCTGGTGGTCACGTGGCCTCGCGGCCCTGCAACAACCCTGACACGGGGCTGCCGGGCCCGCGCGGCCAAGCCGTCGCAGCCTGAAGGTCACCTCGGTGCCCGTCACCGTCGCCGATGACGGCCCCCGCCCGCGCAGAAGCCGGGCGAGACGGTGCCCGGCGGTCCTACGGGTTGAGGACGACCTTTCCGGCGACGGTGCCGGACTCGGCCAGTCGCAGGGCCTCGGCGACCTGGGTCAGCGGCAGTTGGGCGGCGATCTGGGCGGTCACGTCACCGCGCTGGAGGGCGGTGAAGACCTGCGTGAGGTCGGCGCGCAGCCGGGCCCGGAACCGGTTCTTCGACAGGGCCCGGCCGGCCCACACGTTGAAGAAGTAGGCACGGCGGCCGTTGGGCAGGGTGTTCCACAGCCAAACCCTGCCGAGGAGCTTGAGCACGGGTCCCTGCTTGGACCCCGTGTCGTCCCGGGTGGAGGCGCTGCCGTAGGCGACGAGCGTGCCACCGGGGGCGAGCAGGTTCCAGGAGTCGACGGCGCTGCGGCCTCCGACGTGGTCGAAGACGGCGTCGACCCCGCCGGGGGCGAGTTCGCGCACACGGGCGGCGACGTTCTCGGTGCGGTAGTCGACGGGCGTGACGCCCCGTTCCCGCAGGGCGTCGTGGTGGCGCGCGGAGGCCGTACCGATCACCTTCACGCCCGCGGCACGGGCGAGCTGGACGAGGACCGAGCCGACGCCGCCGTTGGCGCCGTGCACCAGAACGGTCTGGCCGGTGCGGACGCGCGCCTTGCGGTGCAGCATCTGCCAGGCGGTGATGCCGTTGACGACCACGGTCTCCGCCTCGGCCGCCCCGATGCCGTCGGGCACCGGCACCACGTCCGCCGCCTCCACACGCACATGGCTGGCCCAGCCGCCGACCTTGACCAGAGCGGCCACCCGCGTGCCGGCCAGCCCCGGGTCGACGCCGTGGCCGGTGGTGAGGACCGTGCCGACGAGGTCGTAGCCGGGCACGAAGGGGAACGGAGGCTGGTCGTAGTACCGCCCGCGGCGCATCTGCTGTTCCGCGAACGAGACTCCGGTCGCCTCCATGCGGATCACGACCTGGCCGGGGCCCGCCACCGGCACGGCGCCGTGCCGGATCTCCAGCCCCTCCGGCTCCACCTTGCCCGGCAGGACGACCTCGACGAGCCCTTCGGCGTTCATGACGACCTCCACTGCGCTCCGCGCTGAGTTATCTGCTCTCGCTTTAGTTAGAGGCTATAACTCGACCACGGCAACCGTCAAGAACTTTCGTTATAGGGTCTAACTCGATCACCTCGGCCGCGATGCCACGCGAGTCCCGCGCACCGGACCCGGCCGTCACCGCCGCCCCGACGGGGCCCCGGGGCGCCGAGGACCTACACAGCGGATTCCGCGGTCCAGGCGATCTGGGGAGGCACGACACGGGCGCACCGCGGGTTGCCGCATTCGTCGGTCAGGCCCAGCCGCCCGACGAGGAGTCCCTCGCGCGCGGCCGCGGCGAGTACGTCGGAGGGGACGGCGTCGAGCATGAGCTTGGCGCGGCGGAACATGCTGAAGACGCCCGCCTCGTCGACGGTGCCCCACGACAGATAGATGAAGCGGTGGCCCAGACGGTCCTGAACGTAGGGGCCCTTGATCTCGATACCCGTCGGCGACGGTGCCGTGGTGCAGTCGAGGGTCCAGGTCGCCGACTCGCCGTCGCCCGGCTGCGGATCGAGCAGCTCGGCCGGGCGGTCGCGGCGTTGCACGGCCACGTGGATGTTGTCGTACGCCGAGACGGCGCGGCCCTCGGGGGCCGGGCACGTGAGGCCGGGCAGGTCGACGGCGTCGATACGGATGCGCATGCGGGCCATCATGCCGCCGAACAGCGCGGCGGCGAGACCCGCGAGGTCTCCGGGGCCGGTTCGACCCCCGGTCGGTACCGGCGCCGTGCGGCTGAGGCCACGGCGCCGGTGCCCCGGCCTCAGCCGGACAGGGCCGCCGAGACCACGGCCTTCGCCTCGTCCTGCACCTGGCGGAGGTGATCGGTCCCGAGGAACGACTCCGCGTAGATCTTGTAGACGTCCTCGGTTCCCGACGGGCGGGCCGCGAACCAGGCGTTGTCGGTGGTCACCTTGATGCCGCCGATGGGTGCGCCGTTGCCGGGTGCCTCGGTGAGGACCGCGGTGACCGCTTCTCCGGCGAGCGTGTCCGTGGTGATCTGCGCGGGTGAGAGCTTGGCGAGGAGGGCCTTCTCGTCGCGGGACGCCGGAGCGTCGATGCGCTCGTAGGCCGGTTCGCCGAAGCGTGAGGTCAGCCCGGCGTAGTGCTCGGAGGGCGTCTTTCCGGTCACTCCGGTGATCTCGGAGGCGAGGAGGGCCAGGATGATGCCGTCCTTGTCGGTGGTCCAGACCGAGCCGTCGCGGCGCAGGAAGGAGGCGCCCGCCGACTCCTCTCCGCCGAATCCGATGGAGCCGCTGACCAGCCCGTCCACGAACCACTTGAATCCCACGGGCACCTCGACCAGTTGACGGCCCAGATCGGCGGCGACCCGGTCGATCATCCCGGACGACACCAGGGTCTTGCCGATCCCGGTGCCGGCGGGCCACCGCTCCCGGTGGGAGTAGAGGTAGGCGATGGCCGCGGCGAGGTAGTGGTTGGGGTTCATGAGTCCGGCGTCGGGGGTGACGATCCCGTGGCGATCCGCGTCGGCGTCGTTGCCCGTGGCAATCCGGAAGCGGTCGCGCTGCTCGATGAGCGAGGCCATCGCGTAGGGCGACGAGCAGTCCATCCGGATCTTGCCGTCCCAGTCCAGCGTCATGAAACGCCAGGTGGGGTCCGTGAGCGGGTTGACCACGGTCAGGTCGAGCGCGTGCTGCTCGGCGATGCGCCCCCAGTAGGCGACCGAGGCCCCGCCCAGGGGATCGGCGCCGATACGGACGCCGGCCGTGCGGATCGCGTCCAGATCCAGCACCTGCGGCAGGTCCGCCACATAGGTGCCGAGGAAGTCGTAGCGGCCGGTGCCGGGAGCGGCGAGCGCCCTGGCGTACGGGATGCGGCGTACGTCCTTGAGGCCGCCCAAGATGAGTTCGTTGGCCCGGTCCTGGATCCAGGAAGTCGCCTCGGAGCCCGCCGGGCCGCCGTTCGGCGGGTTGTACTTGAAGCCGCCGTCGGCCGGCGGATTGTGGGACGGGGTCACGACCACACCGTCCGCGAGGCCCGAGGACCGCCCGCGGTTGTGGGTGAGGATGGCGTGCGAGACCGCCGGTGTGGGCGTGTAGCCGTCGTCGCTGTCGAGGAGCACGGACACGTCGTTGGCCGCGAACACCTCCAGGGCGGTGACCTTCGCGGGTTCCGAGAGCGCATGGCTGTCGGCGCCCAGGAAGAGCGGTCCGTCGATGCCCTGGCCGTCGCGGTATTCGCAGATGGCCTGGCTCGTCGCCGCGATGTGGTCCTCGTTGAATGCGGTCGCCAGTGACGAACCGCGGTGTCCGGACGTACCGAAGGCGACGCGCTGGCCGGGCTCGGCCGGGTCGGGGTGGAGCGCGTAGTACGCGGTGACCAACCGGGCTACGTCGACGAGGTCCTCGGGGCCGGCCGGACTGCCCGCTCGCTCGTGCTGCATGGTGCCCGCACCTCCACATCGGTGGTTTCTTCGTTTGTGGACTCATCTTTCCTCACCGGGCTCCGCAGCGGCACGGTGCCGCCACGACGGCCGAAGGCAGCGTTGGGCCTCACAGCTCCTGCGGTGAGGGCGGCCCGGAGCCCGCGAGAAGCGGCAGCGGCTCGGGCAACGGCGGAGACGCGACGGCGAGGGCCACGGCCACGGCTACGGCTAGGGCGTGGGACGAGAGAAGCCCGACCGCCCTCCTCCCCCGGCGTCGGCCGCGGCCGACGACCGCTGTCAGCCCCGGCCGTCGTTCTCCGCAGGGGGCGGTCTGGGCGAGGAGTTCCCGGCGGTCAGGTGTTCCAGCACCTGCACCAGTTCCTGGCAGGCCCGCTCCACGGAGCGTCTGGTGTTGCGCTGCTCGGTGATCACGGCGGACAGGAGGAGCGCGGTCAGGGCCATGGAGCCGTTGAACGCCTGAAGTTTGATCATGACCGCGGTATGACTCAACTCGTCGAACGGACCGACCTCGTCCGTGGCCGCGACGGTGGCCATGACGGAGGCGAAGAGGGCACACACCAGGCTGCCGGGGAGCTCGAAACGCAGCGCCGCCCAGATCAGCAGCGGATAGACGAGGAACAGCATGCTGATGTCACTGCGCGTGGCGAGGGGCACGATGACGCAGGCCGCGACCAGGAGGACGGCCGCCTCCTTCCACCGCGACAGGCCCACCGGCCCGCGTACGGCGTACAGCATCAGAAGGATGGGGGTGACGATCAGGACTCCCATCGCGTCGCCCACCCACCACGCGAGCCAGACCGGCCAGAAGCCCTCCGCGGCGAGTTTGTCCTGGAGGACCAGAAGGCCGACATCCACCGTCGCGCTGATCATCATGCTGCCCAGGGCGGCCAGGAAGACCAGCGCGAGGCCATCGCGCAAGCGGCTGAGATCGGGGCGGAAGCGCACCCGGCGCAGCAGGAGGTACGCGCAGAGCGGAGCGATGGTGTTGCCCGCGACGATGCCGATCACCGAGGGCTGGAAAGAGGAGAACGAGGACAGGGACAGCACGACCAACAGGGCCCCGAGCGCGATGCCGAAGCACGAGGTGATCCCCAGGAGCAGCAGGGCGGCGACGGCCACGCCGCTGGGCGGCCAGATGGGGGTGAACACGGCCCCCTCCACGGAGAGCTGCCGCAGGAGTCCCAGCCAACCGGCCCCGTAGTAGCAGGCGGCCACCGCCAGCGTCTGAAGAGCGACGACGGCTCGTCGGGACAGCTCGTGTGTACCCACCACAGGAGCCATCAGACACCGCCGAGGCCCTGTCGGCGAGGCGAGCGGGCATCCGGGCCTGCCGGCGAGGCGAGCGGGCGTCCCGCGCTAGGGCCTGAAGGTGTGCTCGCCGTGGCCGACCACGAGTACGGCCGCGTCGTCCTCGTGTCCCACACGTTCGGCTCCCCGGATCACCGCGGCGGCCAGGGAAGCGGCCGACATGCCCGCGACGGCGGCGATTCCGGCGAGCCGTACGACCTGGTCGAGCCCCTCGTCGACGGTCATCGACGGGCCCTCGACGACGCCGTCGGTCAGCAGGACGAAGTGTCCGCCGACGGTGAGCCGGTGCCGGGTCACCGGATACCGCATCCCGGCCTCGACGCCGAGCGGCGGCCCGCCTTCGTCCTCGGCGATGCCGGACTTCCCGTCCGCCGTCGCCCAGACGCAGGGTATGTGCCCGGCCCGCGCGCTCTCCAGGACGCCGGTGGCCGGGTCGAGGCGCATGAAGGTGCAGGTCGCGAAGAGGTCGGAGCCGATGGACAGGATGAGGTCGTTCGTCCGCGCGAGCAGTTCTCCCGGGTCGCTCGTGACGGAGGCGAGCGCCCGAAGGCCGACCCTGACCTGCCCCATGAACGCGGCGGCCTCGATGTTGTGGCCCTGTACGTCGCCTATGGACAGGCCGATGCGCTCGTCGGGCAGCTTGAAGGCGTCGTACCAGTCCCCGCCCACGTTGAGCCCGTAGCAGGCCGGCGCGTACTGGACGGCGACGTCGAATCCGGGGGCGGACGGCATGTCGCCCGGAAGCATGCCGCGTTGCAGCGCGATGGCCAGCTCGACCTGCGAGCGCTGGAACTCCGCGCGTTCACGTGCCTGAGCGGTCAGCGACCCGAGCCTGGCGAGCAGCTCGTCGTCGTCGCCCGTCGGGGGCTTGCGGGACATCGACCACCCCGGGTGAAAAGCCGCACGATGAAAGAAACATTAAAAAAACGGTTCTATCGGATGATAACGACCCGAAGCGCGTGACCTGACATCGGCACTTCCCGGCCGGCCGGCGGCGCGGGCGTCACGCCGTACCTCCGCCGGCCCGGCGGACGAACGGGGGCAGCCCTCACTCCGCCGACGCGGGCTCGGGACGTGGCCGACGGAGGCCGTCGACGATCAGGTCGAGGATCCGTGCGGCACGGGCGTCGCCTCCGTGCGCCGGGTCGATCCGCCACAACACGCTGAGCTGCAGCAGGACGTCCTCGGGGTCGAGTCCGTCCTTGAGCGTCCCGTCGGCCGCTCCGGCGTCGAGCAGCACGGCGATGGCACGGAGGAAGGGTTCGTAGTACTCGTCGTCGAGACCGCGGTTGGTCGCGGCGTGAATGACCTCGGCGACGCCGTACTTGAGCCGGCCGTAGCGGGCGACCTCGTCGAACCAGCGGCGCAGGGCCTCGATCGGCGGGTGCGACGTCACCAGCTCCGGCGCGAGATCGATGAGGTGCTGGATGTCGTGCCGGTACAGCTCGATGATGAGCGATTCCCTGTTGGGGAAATGGCGGTAGAGCGTCCCGATGCCGACGCCCGCCTTCTTGGCGATGCCGGTGAGGGACGCGCCGGCCGACTCGGCCAGCGCCTCGCGGGCCACGGCGAGAATCCGCTCCCGGTTGTCGACCGCGTCTCTGCGGGTCGGCTTCGCGTGCTGCGCGTTCACAGGCAAGGGCCGTCCATCCCGTACGGATTGATAAACGGAGGCCCCTCCGGTAATTTCGAACTTATCGGAGGGCCCTCCGTTTCATTCTCCCACAGCAGCATCCACACCGTGGAGGAGACATCATGGCCGAGCTGGTTCTGGTCACCGGGGGCAGCGGCTACATCGCGGGATGGTGCGTGGCCGAGCTCCTGAAGCGGGGCTACGACGTGCGTACCACCGTGCGTGACCCCGAGAGGGCGAAGAGCGTCACCGCGGCGGTGTCCGGAGTCGTCGACCCCGCGGGCCGGCTGTCCTTCGCCGTCGCCGACCTCACCGCCGACGAGGGCTGGGACGCAGCCCTGAAGGACGTCGACCGCGTTCTGCACGTGGCGTCCCCGCTCGGGATCGCGGCCGGGAACGATCCCGACGCACTGATCGCCCCCGCCCGCGACGGAGCCCTGCGGGTCCTGCGCGCCGCGACCGCGGCCGGGGTGCGACGCGTGGTGATGACCTCGGCGGCGAACGCGGCGAGCCCCTCGTCGTACGCCACGGAAGGAGTGACCGACGAGACGCTGTGGACGGATCCCGACGACCCGACACTCATCCCCTACCGGCGCTCGAAGACGCTCGCCGAGCGCGCGGCCTGGGACTTCATGGACGGCCACGACGGCCCGACCGAACTGACCACCGTCCTCCCCGGAGCCGTGTTCGGCCCGGTCCTCACGACGGAGAACATCGGGTCCGTCGGCATCGTCGCGCGCATGCTCTCGGGCCGGATGAGCGGGATTCCGCGGATCGGGCTGGAGGTGGTGGACGTGCGCGATCTCGTCGACGTGCACATCCGGGCCATGACATCCCCGCAGGCCGGGGGTCAACGCTTCCTGGCCACCGGGGAGTTCATCTGGATGGCGGACATCGCGCGCGCTCTGCGCGAGGAACTCGGGCCCGAGGCGGGCCGGGTGTCCACCCGGCAGGTCCCCGACTTCGTCGTACGCCTGGTGGCCCGCTTCAAGGACCCGTCGTTGCGCGAGATCACTCCGGCTCTCGGCCGACGCAACCGTCACAGCACCGAGAAGGCCCGCCGTGTCCTCGGCTGGCAGCCTCGTCCCGCCCGGCGGACCGTGGTGGACTGCGCCAGGAGCCTGATCGCCCACAGCGCCGTCCACGCCTGATCGGTCCGCCTTCGCCCGGTCCGCAGAGGTCAGACGGTGGTCTGCGGCAGTCGGCGGTCCAGCCACCCCGGCAGCCACCAATTGGCGCGCCCCATCAGGAACATGAGGGACGGCACCAGGACAAGGCGTACGACGGTCGCGTCGAGGACGACGCTGACGGCGAGGCCGAGCGCGAGCATCTTCACCACGACGGCCGGTGAGCCGGTGAAGGACAGGAACACGGCCGTCATGATGAGCGCGGCGCAGGTGATGACCCGTCCGGTGAGCGAGAGACCCGTGCCGACCGCCCGCTCGTTGTCATGGGTCGCGTGCCATTCCTCGGCGATGCGGGAGAGCAGGAAGATCTCGTAGTCCATCGAGAGTCCGAAGACGATGGCGAACATCATCATCGGGACGTAGGACTCGATCGGGACGGGCTCGCTCATGCCGAGCAGGTCGTCTCCCCAGCCCCACTGGAAGACGGCGACCAGGACGCCGTACGAAGCGCCGGTCGTCAGCAGATTCAGGACGACCGCCTTGAGAGGGATCACCAGGCTGCGGAAGACGAGCGTCAGCAGCAGGAACGCGGCGACCAGCACGATGCCGATGATGACGGGCAGGCGTTCGGTGACGGTGTCGCGGAATTCGAGCTGGCCCGCGGTACTGCCGGTCAGATGAGCCGTCGCGCCGGTGCCTTGGAGGGTGTCGGGCAGCGCGGTGTCGGTGAGGGTGGCGAACAGGGCGTCCGTGTCGGCCGATTGGGGGCCGGTGACGGGAACGACCGTGGTGACGAGGATCTTGCCGTCCTGGCTCGGGCGGGGTGGGGTGACGCGGGCGACGCCGTCCGTCTCCGTCAGTCCGTCGGTGAGCCGGCCCGCGACCTGGTCGGCGGACGCGGTCGCGTCGGCCAGGTCGACGACCACGGTGAAGGGCCCGTTGACGCCCGGCCCGAATCCGGGACCGTCGGCGTCGGCTATCCAGTCGTAGGCGTTGCGGGTGGTACTGCCCGCCGGGCCCGCGCCGTCGTCGATGTGCCCGAGGCGCATCGAGAACAGCGGTATCGCGCAGAGGGCGACGAGTGCGCACCCCGCGGTGAAGAACCTCCACGGGTGCCGGGCGACCCGGCGCGCGTAGCGGTGCCATCCGTCGTGGTCCCCGGCGGTCTCGGCGACCGGCCGGCGGCGGACGCGCAGCACGTCGATCCTGCGCCCGACGAGGCCCATGGCCGCGGGCACCAGGGTGAGCGCCGCGAGGGCGGTGACGACCACCGCGACGGTGGCGGCCAGGCCCAGCCGTCCGATCATGGTCAGACCGCAGGCGTACAGGCTGAGCATGGCCACGGCCACGGTGACGGCGGCGACGAGAACCGCCTTGCCGCTGACGGCGGTTGTGCGGGCGACCGCCGTCTCGGGATCGTGCCCGTCGATCAGGTGCTGGCGGAACCGGGTGATCAGGAAGAGCGCGTAGTCGATGCCCACGCCGAGCCCGATCATCGTGGCCAGCGTGGGTGCCGAGGTGGCGAAGGTGAGGGTTCCGGCCACGATGCCGACGACGCCCAGGCCGACGCCGACGCTGATCAGGGCCGTGAGCAGGGGCATGAGGGCCGCGGCGACGCTGCCGAAGGCGAGCAGCAGCACGAAGAGTGCGGCGCTGACGCCGATGGCCTCACTGGCGGTGTCGTCGGCGGGGGCGCGCACGATGTCGTGCAGGTCGCCGCCGTATCCGACGCCGATTCCGGCGTCCCTGGCAGGGGCGGTCGCCGCGTCGAGCCGCTCGGTGTAGGCGTGGCCGAGGGACTTGAGCTTCTGGTCGAAGGACACCGCGGTGTACGTGGTCGCCCCGTCGGCGCTGGTCACGGGCGCGGCGACGGTGGTGACATGGGGCAGGTCCTTCAGGCGGTCGAGCGTCGTCTCCAGCCCGGCTCCGTGGTCGGACACCTTCCCGGAGCCGACGTGGAAGACGACCTTCCCGCCGGGCGCGCCCGCTGCCGGGTCGGACCTCTCCAGCAGATCCGCGCCCACGCTCACCTGGCTTCCGGGGAGGCGCACCTCGTCGCCGTAGGCCGCCCCGACCGCGTGCCGGCCCGCGATCGAGGCCGCCAGGACCAGCAGCCAGGCGGTGATCACCCATACGGGGTGCCGGGCGCAGAAGGCGCCTGTGCGGCGCAGGACCGACGGACGGCGGGCAGGGGGAAGGGACACTGCGCCTCCAAGAAGTGACAGGACTGCCACAACTTAACCGGGAAGATGGCAGGCCCGTCAATTGTCAGTCATGCCACTTCCCAACCTCCTCCCGACCGGGCCAGGCCGAGCTCGCAGCCCCTCCGCCTATCCCGATCCCGGTCCCGTTCCCGATCCAGGTCCCGACCCCGCTTCGGGTCCGGGTCATGGACGCGGCGGGCGCTCCGGCCCACGGCGGGCCGGCGGTCAGCCGTCGACCCGCCCCCGACCCGAAGCGCACGCGGAAGCCGCCTTCGCCTCCTTCTTCAGCCCGCCGGGCGCCACCTCGAAGTCCAGGACGAGACCGTCGCTTCCGGCGTGGGCGCCGACGAGCGTGGCGCCGTCCGGGAGCTTCTGGATGTCGACGGTGCGCGGCTTCAGCTTGTCGGCGAACCCGGTCGCGCCCGGGAGTGCGGAGAGCGTCGACACCGGCACCTCGCGGCCGAGGATCCGGACGTTCTCGGGGGTGATGGTCAGGCTGTGCGCCGTGGTGGACAGGCTCGTCACCACCGTGGCGGGCATACCCGCCTCACCCGCCTTGCCCGTGAGGATGAGGTGCGTGCCGTCCGTCCCCGTCTTCAGCCCGCCCGTGGCGGTGTCGGCGCCGCTCTGCTCGGCGGCGGTCGTGTCCAAGGCGTCGTAGGCGATGGTCGCCGTGGCGGTTCCACCAGTGGTGGCACCGGCGGTCGACACGTCACGCAGGTAGACATCGACGTCCATGTCGGTGCCCTGCCGACGCACGCCGTCGGCGCTGACATGGACGCCGCCGACCGTGCCGGTGAGCGCCTTGAGCCCGGCCAGTGTGTCGTCGAGGTCCACCTGCACTCCCCTGGTGGCGTCGAGGCGGCACTCGGCGGTCTCCGCGACGCGCCGCTGCACCTTGCGTTCCACGACGAGGTCGGTGGTCGCGGCTCCCGCGACGGCGGCGGTCAGGCATATCGCGGTGATGATGACGCGACGGCGATGGCTCACTTGGTGGTGGCTCCGATCATGGACAGGAAGGTGAATGCCTGCGGGAGCAGGCGGTCGGGCTCGACGGGCACTCCGGCCGTACGGCGGTTGCGCAGGGTGCGCAGAACGGCGCGCGCGGCCGACAGCGCGCAGTTGGCGATCACGGCGGCCTGGAGGTCCGCGTCCGGCGCGCCCTCCGGAAGGCGTTCCAGGACGAGTTCGGTGAGGCGCTCCTCGAACTGCTGGAACTGCCGGGACAGGCCTTCGCGCGCCTGCTCGCGGATCTCGCCGAGAGGATGGGCCAGCGCGGTCAGGCTGCTGGTGGCGAAGTAGGCCACCGCGTCGGTGATGGCACCGCAGGCCGCTTCGAGCGGGGCCTCGCTCGCCGGGCGGGCCAGGAAGGCCGCCTCTATGCGCGCGAAGAGTTCGATCCCGTCCGGGAGCAGCAGGGCTTCCTTGCTGTCGAAGTAGCGGAAGAACGTCCGCTCCGACACGTTCGCCTCGGCGGCGATGTCGGCCACCGTCGTCTGCGCGAAGCCGCGTTCGGCGAAGAGCCGCCCGGCGGCCTCCCGCAGCCCGCGCCGGGTCTCGTCCTTCTTGCGCTCGCGCAGACCGGGCTTCTCGGTTCTCTCTGGCATGGTGCCACCCTCACCATTGGCGCCGGGCCTGTCAATTGTCAGCCCTGCCATTTGACACGAGGGCTCCGCACGTCCTGGTGGCCCCAACCGCCCGCCGCAGGAGCTCCGAGCCGGCGTGACACCACGGTCCACCACCCCCGCATCGTCATCCGAACGCCGGACACCGGTGATACCGCGGTACTACGGGCCTCGCCGCACAGAGCTCTTCGGTACCACGGAACCCGGGCCGGCGGCACCTAGCGTGGACGGTGAGCAGCCAGGTGGGGGGCCTGCCCCCGGACGTGAGGGAACATCGATGATCGAGGCACATCAGCTGACGAAGCGCTACGGCGAGAAGACGGCGGTGGACCGGCTGGACTTCGTCGTCAAGCCCGGCACCGTCACCGGCTTCCTCGGCCCGAACGGCGCGGGGAAGTCCACCACCATGCGCATGATCGTCGGACTGGACGCGCCGTCCGGCGGCAGCGTCAAGGTCAACGGCAAGCAGTACGCCCAGCACACAGCGCCGCTCCAGGAGGTCGGCGCGCTGCTGGAGGCCAAGTCCATCCACCCGGGCCGGTCCGCCTTCGACCACCTCATGGCCCAGGCCCACACCCATGGCATTCCGCGCCGCCGGGTGGACGAGGTCATCGAGCTGACCGGCCTCCAGTCGGTGGCCAGGAAGCGTGCGGGCGCCTTCTCCCTCGGAATGGGCCAGCGCCTGGGCATCGCCGCGGCCCTGCTCGGCGACCCGGCCACCGTCATGCTCGACGAACCGGTCAACGGACTGGACCCCGAGGGCGTGCTGTGGATCCGCAATCTGCTGACGGGACTCGCGGCGGACGGCCGTACCGTCTTCGTCTCCTCGCATCTGATGAGCGAGATGGCGCTGGTCGCCGACCACCTGATCGTCGTGGGACGAGGGCGCCTGCTGGCGGACACGACCGTGCGCGAGCTGGTCCAACAGGCCGGCGGTGACACGGTCACCGTGGCGTCCGACGAGCCGGCCCGGCTGCGCGAGGTGCTGGCAGGGCCCGGTGTGGAGATCACCGGTGCGGCCGGATCCGAGGAGCTGCACGTGACGGGCCTGTCCACGCGGGCGATCGGCCTCAAGGCCGCCGAACACGGCATCCCGCTGTACGAGCTCAGCTCCCGGACCGTCTCCTTGGAGCAGGCGTTCATGGACCTGACCCGCGACGCCGTCGAATACCACGCGAGCGCCACCGTCGAGACCTCCGGGAGAGCGGCATGAGCACCGTCACCGTCACCGACAGCCCCACTCCCGCACCGGCGCGGGCGGCACGTCCGGCGTACAAGGTCACCGGGCGTCGCGTGCTGCGCTCCGAGTGGGCGAAGATGTGGTCGCTGCGCTCCACCTGGATCACCCTCGGCCTGGGCCTGCTGTTCCTCGTCGCGTTCGGCGTGATCGCGGCCGCGCACTACAAGTCCGAGCTCGACTCCGGCCACCCCATGCGCCCGGACGACGTCTCGGCCACCGCGCTCAGCCTCTCCGTGTTCGGCACGAACTTCGCTCAACTGGCACTCGGCGTCCTGGGCGTGCTGGTCACCGCGGGCGAGTACTCCACCGGAATGATCCGCTCCACGCTGGCCGCCGTCCCGCGCCGGCTGCCGGTGCTGTGGTCCAAGGCCGCGGCGTTCGGCGTGGTCGCCCTCGTCGTCTCCACCGTCGGCGTGCTCGTGGCGTTCCTGATCGCGAGCGGCATCGTCTCCGGCACCCCCGCGGCCCTCTCCATGTCCCACTCCGGCGTGGTCCGGAGTCTGCTGGGCGCGGGCCTCTACCTCGGTCTGGTCGGCGTGATCGGCACCGCGCTGGGCGCCCTGCTCCGGTCGGTCGCCGGCGGCATCTCCGTCCTGGTCGCCTCGCTGATGCTGGTACCCGGCCTGATCTCGCTGCTGCCCAGCTCGTGGCAGGACGACATCAACCCCTATCTGCCGAGCAGCGCGGGCCAGTCGATGTTCCAGCTGACACACGACTCGGCATCCCTGTCGCCCACCGCCGGACTCGTGGTCTTCCTCGGCTGGACCGTGCTCGCCCTGGCGGGCGCCGCCTACCGTCTCGTCCGGTCGGACGCCTGACACCCCGCGCCGAAGCAGGACGTCCGACGCCCCGCCTCCGGCACGGCGCCGAACCGGATCATCCGGTTCGGCGCCGTGCCCTCCGGGCGCCGGGCCCCCGGAGATCGTGCGTGGTGACGCGCGTACGAGGACATGGGGAGGCGCGTACGAGGACGCGGCCGGACACACAATGGACAGGTGACACCCATGAGCGTGGACCAGTGACTCGCATGAACATCGACGACACCGACCGGCGGACGGCGGTGGACGACCCGCCCTTCGCGGAGGCGGACCTGCCGTGGAACCACCCGCTGGCCCGTGCGCTGTCCCGTCTCGGCCGTCGGCTCAAGCAGGGCGACCGGAACCGTCCGTGGATCCTGGACGCCGCGGTGACGGCTGTGGTGGCGCTGATGTTCTGCGTACCGGAGCTGGTGCACGACGACGACGGCATGCGCCATGGGTTCGACAGCCGGTTCACCGAGCTGCCCTGGCCGGGGACGCTCGCGTTGCAGGCCGGACTGGTGCTTCCGCTGCTCTGGCGGCGCAGACGACCGTCGCTCGCCTTCGCCGTGATCATCTCGGTGTTCCTTCTCCAACTGGCGCTGGGCGTCTGGCTGCGCGCCGACATCGCCGTGCTGATCGCCCTCTACAGCCTGGTGCTGCACGGAGAGCTGCGGCGGCTGCCCGCGGCCTGCGCGGTCACGGCCGGTGCGCTGGGGCTGGTGGCGGTGCGCCTGCCGTCCGAAGTGCACGTCCTGGACGCGCTGTTCTTCCTGTTCAGCACCATAACCGCGGCCGTCGCGCTCGGACTGGCCGTACGGATCCGGCGCGGCCAGCTCGCCGTGCTGCGGGACCGCGCGACCCGGCTGGAGATCGAACGCGACCAGCGCAGCAAGCTGGCCGCCGCCGCCGAACGTACCCGCGTGGCCCGCGAGATGCACGACATCGTCGGTCACAACCTCTCCGTCATCATCACCCTCGCCGACGGCGGCGCCTACGCGACCGACCTCGCGCCCGAACGCGGCAAGCAGGCCCTCCAGCTCATCGGTGACACCGGCCGTCAGGCGCTCGGCGAGCTGCGCCGGATGCTCGGCGTCCTGCGCGAGGGGACACAGACTCCCGCCGAGCCCGAGCTGAGCCCCCAGCCCGGCGTCGGGGACATCGACGCCCTGTGCGAACGGATCCGGTCCGCCGGCCCGCAGGTCGTCCACCGCAGCAGCGGCCGGTTGAACACCCTGGACCGCGGTGTCCAGCTCGCCGTCTACCGCATCGTCCAGGAGGCCCTCACCAACGCGCTCAAGCACGGGGGACCCGACGCGCGCGTCGAGCTCACGGTGAGCGTCGAGGACAGCCTGCTGCACATCGACGTCCATGACACCGGCCGGGGGGCCGACACCGGCCGCGCCCGGCCGCACGACGACGAAGGACACGGAATCCCCGGCATGCGAGAACGCGCGGCCCTCTACAACGGCACAGTCGTCGCGGGACCCGCCCCCGGCGGGGGATGGACCCTGCGGGCCACCCTCGACGTCACCCCTTGGGCCGACATCGGCCTCGCTCAGGCGGCCACCACCGGCGGTGCGGCGTGACCACCGTGCTCATCGTCGACGACCAGCCGCTCCAACGCCTCGGCTTTCGCATGCTCCTGGAGAGCACGCCCGACACCGACGTCGTCGGCGAGGCGTCCCACGGCGGTGACGCCGTCCGCAGGGCGGCCGAACTCCGCCCGGACGTGATCCTCATGGACGTACGGATGCCGGGTATGGACGGGATCGAGGCCACGCGTCGGGTCGTCGCGTCCGGTGGCCGCTCCCGCGTCCTCATCCTCACCACGTTCGACCTGGACGAATACGCCTACGCCGCACTGCGCGCGGGGGCCAGCGGCTTCCTCCTGAAGGACGCCCATCCCGAGGAGCTCCTCGCCGGTATCCGCGCGGTCGCCGCGGGCGACGCCGTGATCGCCCCCGCGCTGACCCGCCGCCTGCTGGACGCCTACTCCCGGCACCTCCCCCACGATCCGTCGGGCGGCAGGCCGCAGGACGACCCCCGGCTACGCGCCCTGACGGATCGGGAGTACGAGATCTTCGGCGCCATCGGCCAGGGCTGGAGCAACAGCGAGATCGCCGAGCGCCTGGTCGTGGCGGAATCCACCGTGAAGACCCATGTCGGCCGCGTCCTGTCGAAGGTGGGAGCCCGCGACCGCGTCCAGGCGGTGATCCTGGCCTACGACCTGGGCCTCGTCCACCCGAACCCGTCGGCTTGACGCGCAGGTTCCGGGGGGAGGTCGCCGACGTGCGCGTACCGCGTCGTGCCCACCGCGCGGCGGGCACGGTCCGAGGCGGTGCTCCTGGTGCCCCGGGCTTCCTGGCGTTCCCCCGGGCGGGCACACTGACGGCGTGCTGATCATGGATGCCGTCATGGAGACCTACGAGGCGAGGGACTTCACCCTCTGGCCCACCGCTGCCCCGCCCGCGGACGGCCTCCTGCCGTTGTCCGGCCGCCTGTCCCCGGCCGAGACCGGTACGGCGATGGCGGTCCTCGCCACCTACAACAAGGGGGAACGCCGACGGGGAGCCCGGGACCCCGAGGACGGTGGGGAGCTGATCCGCCGGCTGAAGGCCACCGAGCGCGTCGTCGCTCCCGGTGGCCTCAGACTCACGGACACCGCGACCGGCGTCACGGCGGCGCCCGGATGCTGCGTCGGCACGGAGGACTGGCGGGACTGGCTCGGGCTGGCGACCGGTGAGGAGCCCTGGCTCGGCCACGATCCCACGCCGGTGGTCGAGCACGCCGGGGCGATCGTCAGGCTCTGGCCCGACGAGGATCGGGGCGCGGGGCGCTCCATCGACATTCCCCGGGCGCAGCTCCCTCTCCTCCTGGGCTCCGTCCAGGAGGATCTGGCCGGCTTCCTGGCCTGCGTCGGCCGCTGGGCCGCGACGCACGTTCCGTCCACGACAGCCTCGGCATTGGCGGAGAAGCTCGACGAGGACTGGGCCGTCTCCGCCCCGCTGCCGGAGGTCCCGCACGGGACGCCGTCCGGCTGACCCCCGTCCGGCACGGGGACGCGTATCCCGCGCGTGCCGGCGCGATCACCGACGCCACCGCTGTCCGGCCGAGCCAGCTCGACCAGTCATGGCGACCTGAGGCGGGCGGCGCGGCACGACATTAGGGTCGGCGGTATGACCGACAACAACCTGCGCCTCGTCACCGTGGAACGGACCGGTGCCGGACACTTCACCGCGACGAACGCGCGCGGCGGGACGATCGCCTTCGGCACCGGTTCCGATCCCGACGGGGCCGACGCGTTCACCCCCGTCGAGTTGCTGCTCGCCGCCATCGGCGGCTGCAGCGCCGCCGATGTCGATGTCGCGACCAGCCGCCACGCGGAGCCCGGTCGGTTCACCGTGACCGTGACCGGCAACAAGATCAGCGACGAGCACGGAAACCGGATGACCGACCTGGCCGTCACCTTCTCCGTGGCGTTCCCGGACGGCGAACCCGGCGACCGAGCCCGCGCGATCCTCCCCCGGGCGGTCAAGACCTCCCACGACCGGCTCTGCACGGTCAGCCGCACGGTCGAGATCGGTACGCACGTCACCGCGACGGTCGCCGACACGTGACCGCGCCGACCCCGGGCAAGTGCCTCACAACTCTTGCGCGGCCGGGTGGAGTGAAGCGGGATTTCCGGGGCAGACGCGCAACGTCGGAGACGGTGAATGCGGGACGGATCGTATGGGCCAACCGGTGAGCGAAGCAGGACAGCAGGAACAGCGGGGTGCACTCATCGAGGCGTCCGTCGCGTACGACGGTGATTCCGCGTGCATTGCGCAGGCGCGGGCGTTCACCCGTGATTTCCTGACGCGCGTGCAGGCGGTCGCCGGGCTGCCCGTCTCCGGACGGGTGATGGGCATGGTGCCCCTGGTCGTCAGCGAACTCGTGACCAACGCGGTCAAGTACGCGGGCGGCCCCTGTCTGTTGTCCCTGGAGGTGGACAAGGGCGCCGTGAAGGCCACCGTGTGGGATTCCGACCCGACCCTTCCGGTGGCCCGTGCCGCCGACGCGGGCAGGGTCGGACAGCACGGGCTGGAGATCGTCATGGCCGTCTGCCAGGCCTTCGAGGTGCGCCGGGAACCCGTCGGCAAACGGATCACCGCTGTGGTGACGCTGGCCGACACCCCTGACGGCGATGTACCCCACCCCCTCGCCTGACCTGACACCGAGCCGAGCCCCATCACCGGCGGAGCGGAAGCCCGGAGCGCACCGACACGGGTGCCGTCCCTCGCCGTAGCCGTAGCTCTGGCCCTGGCCCTGGCCCTGGCCCTGGCCCTCAGGGGCCCTACGGCGCCCCCGTGACCCTCCCGAGGGGCGTCTGAAAAGGCAAAACGAAATCGAGTGGCCTCACCACGGTCGGCTTGCGGGACAATGGAGAGTTCGCAGGTCTCGTTCGACCGGGGAAACGGGGGGTTAACACTGTGCAGCAGGCAGGTGTACTTGACGTCGGGTGCCACAGCGCGTTGCTCACCGTGGCGCGACGGCGCGCCGGGGTCGACATGGAGCAGGTGCTGTCCCGCAAGGTGCGGCTCCAGTTGCACGAGACACTCGACGCCACGGGACGACTGGGCAAATCCGGGGTACGCAGCGTCCAGCTCGCCGTGGCCGAAACACTCGCCGAGGACCGGGAGTCCTTGCCGGAGGTGTACGCGTTCGCCACCTCGGTGATTCGCGACGCGCCCAATCGCGAGGAGGTCCTCGCCCAGGTGGCGCGCCACACCGGCACGCGGCTTCGGGTCCTCGCCGGTGAGGAGGAGGCCCGCCTGGCCTATGTGGCGGCACGCCGTTGGGCGGGCGAGCGGACCGGTTCCCTGCTGGTGCTCGACATCGGGGGCGGGACCGTGGAGATCGCGTCCGGCACGGCCAAGCAGCCCCGCACCACCCTCTCCCTGCCGCTGGGCGCCCGCACGGTCACCCGCGACTGGGGACTCGGCGAGGCCGTGTCCTCGAAACGGCGACTGGCCGAGGTGCGCGACCATCTGGGCGACCGCCTGGCCGAGGTGGCCGACCTGCCGCGGGCCGAGCCGGACGGGCGCGTGCTGGCCTGTTCCAAGACCTTCACCCAGCTCGCCCGCTACACCACCGCCGGCCGCCGCCGCTCCCGCGAGACGCAGCGCCTGACCATCGAAGAGGTACGGGCCGCGGTGGGCGTACTGGCCGAGCGCGGGCCCGCGGAGCGTGGCCGTCTGCCCGGTATCTCACGTCACCGGGCCGGGCAGTCCCTGGCCGGGGCGCTCGTCGCGGAGGCCCTGATGGCGGCCTGCCGGGCCACGAGTGTGGAGATCTCCCCCTGGTCCACCCGGGAGGGTCTGCTCCTGGAGCGTCTCGGTGCCCTGCGCACCAAGGGTTCCGCCCACCGCTGACCCGGAGAGCGGAACAGGGTCGCTCTCCGGACGGGGCATCGGTGTGACCCCCCGTCACCTGTGCGGGGACCGCTCGCGGGGGCGCGTGCCGAGGAGAAGCGGGAACAAACCCGTGACGGGTGACGCTGATCTGAATAGCCCGGCAGGTACCGGGGCACGGGGTGTCACCTCGCCCGGTGGACGGTCCGGCGGATCTGCGCGTGGAAAGGCGTGAGAGCGATGATGGCGTCCGGACAACGTCGACTACAGGAGTCCGGGGCGGGCGAGTTGCCCCTGGTGACATCCTGCGGCCGCAGGATCGCCGTGAAGGAACTGCGGCTGGCCACACGGGACCGGCCGATCGGCCGCGTCACCCTGGACGTGGGCCCCGACCAGGGCGACGAACACGGCGTGTGGGCCTCCCTCACTCCCGCCGAGGCGCGTGAACTGGCCCGTCGCCTCCTCGCCCACGCCGCCCTGGTGGAACCGGCGGGGCCGCCGGACCAGGAAGCACCCCGCGCTCACGACGCGCCCCTCGACACGACGCGTCCCGGCATACGGGCGGGAACGCACGCGGACACCTCCCGCTGAATGACCCGGCGCCGCACCGGGCCGACCGACCCACGATCGTCCCGGCGCCCCGACATCACCCGAGCCCCCTTACCTGCTCGCCCCTCACCTCTTGGCCTTTTCGCGCCTTCACCCCTTCGAGCCTTCACCCCTTCGAGCCTTCACCCCTTCGAGCCTTCGCGCCTTCGAGCCTTCGCGCGATGTGATCGCGAGCGGCGCTCGGGCGCGGGGCCCCGACCGGCCGGACCGTCGAGGCCAACTCATGTGACGGAGGCGGCGGTTGTGGCGCGGCCCCGCTTGATGTCCTTGTCGGCGCGGGGCATGGCCCGGCCCGCTTCCGGGAAGCCGGAGTTGGTGTACCGGTGAGTGAAGGGGGCGTGGGATGGGTACGACGATCAGGTTCTGGCGCTGGCGGCGCAACCCGCTGCGGCGGCGCTCCGACGTGACCGAGGCGTGGGTGGCGCTCGGCACGTTCGTGCTGCTGACCACGGGTGCTCCGGCGGTCGGTGCGGCCGTCGGACTGAGCGTGCACGACGCGGCGCTGCGGCACGGCCAGGACTGGCGGAGGGCCACCGCCGTGCTGGTCGTGGACGCCCCGCGCAGCGTCTACGCGGATGTGCGGGGGGTCGTGCGCTGGACGGCTCCCGACGGGTCGCCCCGTACCGGTACGGCGCTCGTGCGGGCCGGTACCGAGGCGGGAGCCACGGCCACCGTCTGGCAGGACTGGCGCGGCGCGATGCACGAAGCACCGGCCACGGCCACCGAGGCGGTGGCACAGGGCGTCCTCTTCGGCACCATGGCCGCGGGCGGCGCCGCCGCGGTGGTGCTCGGAGCCCGCTGGGTCGTGCGCGTACGGCTGGACAGGTGCCGCGACAGGCAATGGGAACGAGAGTGGGCCGTGATGAGCCCCCGGTCAGGACACCGCCCCGCCTGAGAACGCGACGGCGGCGGAGCCCGGCCCGGCGCGAACGGCTCGTGGGTGCCGGTGCTCCCCCCCAGAGGGCGGAGCACCGGCACCCACATGCCGTTCAGTCGGTACCACTCAGTCGGTACCTCTCAGGGTCACGGGAACGTGGTGACCTTCGACGGGACGGTGTCCGTCCCCGATGTGGGGGCGCCGGTGTTGTTGACGACGTGGGCGTACTGGCCCTTGCCGCCCAGGGAGATCACCAGGATGTCGTGCAACTTGATCCCCGTCTTCACCGGGACCTGGAAGCCGTGGGCCTGCACGATCGACGGATCGGAGGTGAAGTTGCAGTAGCTTCCCAGGCCCCATGCCTCGTGCACGGCCACGGAGTCGGCGACCTTGTAGGCCGCGTATCCGACGATGCCGTCGTGGGTGATGGCGGCGGAGTTGGGCACGTCGTACGCCTTCTCGTTCTGGAAGAAGATCGTGCGCCCGTTCTCGCCGTTCCACAGCACGTCGTACTTGTTGAAGTGCTCCACGAACAGGCCGGTCGCCAGGACGTCGTCGCCGTTGACCACGAGGCCGTAGTCGGCGCGGTTGGTGTCCCAGCCGACCCCTTCACCGTGGTCGGCCCGCCAGAGCCAGGTGTGGTCGATCACGACGTCGTCGCTGTTGACCACGACCGAGTTGGTGGCGAGGCCGGGGCCGGCGCCGCCGATCCGCACGAACACGTCCTGCATGGTGGTCGGGTTGGCGGAGTGGTCGGCCGAGGCGCCCGACGGACCGATCTGCAGCAGGGTGTCGGACTTGGAGCGGCCGGCGTCGATGAGGAAGCCGGCGAGCCTGACGCCGTCCACGTCCGCCACATGCATCGCGTCGATGCCGTTGTCCGGCACGACGGTCGCGAGCCCGAGACCGAGGACGACGGTGTTGGCCCGGGTCACGTTGATCGTCTGGTCCAGGTGGTAGACGCCCGGGGTGAACAGCAGGTTGAGGCCCTGGGCGAGGGCCGCGTTGATGGTCGCCGCGGTCGCACCCGGCTTGACGACGTAGAACTGGTCGAGCGGGATCGACGTACCGGCCGTGTTGGGCCACGAGACACCGCGGGCGTTGGTGCGCTTGGCGGGCACGAACACCTTGTAGGCGCTGCCGTCCAGGTAGAGGAAGGGCTTCTCGCGGGAGACCGGGGTGGTGTCCAAGGTGGTGTACGGGCCGGAGTCGAAGTTCGTCGCCGGCGCTCCCTGGACGCCGGTGAAGGTCATGTTCCACACACCGTTGGTCCAGCCTCCGACGGAGCTGTCGCGGGTGTACCACTGCTGCTGGGAGTACGGGCCGACCGTGCCGTCGATCTTGGAGTCGGCGATGTAGCCGCCGGACGCCCAACCGTAGCCGTTCGGGGCGAGGTTGAGGCCGCCCTGCACGTGGATGCGGCGGAAGGGCGCCGCCTGTGCCACCGCCCAGCGGTCGGTGCCGTTGGAGGGAGTGATCGACAGGTTCTCCGCCGAACGCCAGAAGTTCTGGGTGGCGTTGCCGTTGAACCAGCCCGCGTCCACGGTGATGTCACCGTTGATGTGGACGTCGTCGGGATTGAGGCCGAGGCCCGAGACCGAGGTGTAGAAGCCGAGTTGGGCATTGATGCCGTTGTAGGTGCCGGGCTTCATGAGGAACTGGTAGCGGCCGGCGCCGAACTGGTTCGATTCCTGCTGGGCGAAGACCTGGTCGAACTTCTGCTGCAGGTTGGGCGTCGAGGGGTCCACGACGATGACGTTGGGCCCGAGGTCGCCGCCGCCCTCCACGGGCGGGGTGCCTCCTGAACCGGTGTGAACGGCGACCTCCCACAGGGAGTACCCGTACACGGTGGCGCGGGTCGTCCCGTTGATCCGGAGATAGCGGCCCTGGCCGGAGACGTCGTAGGAGGCCTTGCCCCCGGTGCCGTCGGTGACGGTCTTGAGCGTGGTCCAGTTCTGGCCGTCCGTGGAGGCCTCAATCTGGAAGGACTTGCCGTACGCCGCCTCCCAGTTGAGGTCGATCCCGCACAGGTCGCGGGTGGCTCCCAGGTCGACCTGGACCCATTGCGGGTCGGAGGCCGCGCTGGACCAGCGTGTGCCGGTGTCGCCGTCGAAGGCGGCCGACGCCGGGGTTCCCGCGTTCTCGGTGGAGGAGGCGGTGGCGGACTTGCCCTGCGCCGCGTTGCCCGAGTCACAGGTCGAGGGCGGGGTGGTCCCACTGGTGCCGAACACCTGGAACTCCCAGAGGGAGTAGCCGTACTGGGTGCCGCGGTGGACGCCGTACATCCGTACGTAGCGGCCCTGGCCCGAGACGTCGAGGGTGTCGGTGCCCCCGTCGCCGCCGGTCACCGTCTTGATGTCGGTCCAGTTGCTCCCGTCCGGGGACGCCTGGATGCGGTAGTCGCTGCCGTACGCCGCCTCCCAGTTGAGGACGACCTTGGTGACCGCGGCCGAGGCGCCGAGGTCGACCTGGAGCCACTGGGTGTCCAGGGCTGCCGAGGACCATCGGGTGGCGGTGTTGCCGTCGACGGCGTAGGCGGCGGGAGTGCCCCCGTTCTCGTCCGACGAGGACGTGGCCGTCTTGCCCTGGGACAGCGGCAGTTCTGCCGCGGCGGCCGGTCTTTGCAGGGGCAGGGTGATGAGCGCGGCCATCGCGGCGAGCGCGACACCCATGGTTCTGAGTTTCATGCCGTGACTCCATGCGGGTGGGGTGACGAGCGGAGCGGACACACTGGGGTTGGGAGCTGGGGAAACAGCTGTGCCATGTGAGGATGGGCGTGAACCGGCCTTCCGGCGCTCTTAGTTCACGGTTTGATTTAAGTAATGAACCATCAGGGTGGCAAGTCCCGCGACGCGAGTTTCTTCAACTCGTGTGCGGGGGAGCCGAGTCGGCGGACCGCCCCACGGGGTGTGACCTGGATGGAAGCGGGCACCGGCGGGCGGAACACCGCACGGAAGCGTCAAGGCTTGAAGACAAAGGAGAGCTCCGGTCGCTCCGGCCGACCGTCACGAAGTCATGGGCCGAGGTACCGGATCGACTGCTCTCAGCCACTCTTGACACACCGTCAGCTACTGTCCGTCACAGCAGTCCCGCTCGGCGGGAGCGGCGGCCGGATCGACAGCGGTCTCGAGACGGCAGTAGCAGGACGCCTCGATCGGTACGTCCGCCACCGCGAGCGCGATCTTCAGCTGCTGGGCCACGATCCTCGCCTCCCCCGCCTTGCCGAGCCGGAGCAGGCACTCGTGGAAGCCGTGCAGGGACCAGACGTTGCCGGGGTGCTGCGAGGCCCGCGGCAGCGTGTCGTCGAGTCCGAGGTCGGCACGGTAGACGGCCTCCGCCTCCGCCACGCGCCCCTGTTCCAGGAGCAGTGCCCCGTAGGCGTGGCGGGTGGGCTGCATCCACCCCCAGGGCTCGTCGTAGGGAAGGCCGTCGTCCAGCTCGATCGACCGCTCCAGCGCGGCGAAGGCGATGTCGTGGTTGCCCTTGCGGTACTCCAGCTCGCCGTCCAGCATCGCCGACGCGATCGCGAGGATGTCGGCGCAGGTGTTGTTGAACAGCATGCGGCTCTCCGGGACCCGGGACACCGCCTCGCGGAACCACCCGCGCTCCGCCTCGGCCGCGGCGGTCCGGCCGGTCGCGGAGAGGGCGACACCGCGGGCGTAGTGGAGCATCGCGGTCGTCACGCAGTACAGCCGCGGGTCGGCGGGCAGCGGCAGTCGCAGGATGTCGTCCCAGCGGCCGAACCGGATCAGCACATGGACCCGCATCGCGAGGAAGCTCTCCAGCCAGTCCGCCATGGGCGGACTCTGCACCCGCAACAGTTCCTCGGGGATGGACGCCTCGAGTTGCGCCGCGGTCTCCAGAGCGGTCTTCGCCTGCCCGAGGAACATGGCCCCGTAGATCTTGAAGTGGAAGTCGTGCGACCGGTACAGCGTGTAGAAGTTCATCGCGCCCGACCGCGCGCGGACCTTCTCGTCGGCGACGATCGCGGCACTGTTGTCCGCCACCACGCGCCGGTAGTCACCGCACAGCACGTCCAGGTGCGTGGGCATGTGCTGGAGGTGCCCGGCGTCGGGCACCAGACCGCGCAGCCGGTCCGCGACGGGCAGGGCGGTCTCGGGGGTGGGCGACATCTCCATCAGGTGGATGTACAGGTGCAGGAGCCCGGGGTGCCGCTCCCCGGCCTCGGTGGCGAGCGCCCGCTCCAGGACGGCCCCGGCCTCCCGCGTCCGGGCGCCCTCGGCCGGTTCACCGGACCGCAGGTCCCACAGTCGCCACGGGGTGAGGTTCATGAGCGCGTCGGCGTAGAGGGCGGCGAGGTCTAGGTCGTCGGGGGCGAGTTCGTAGGCGCTGCGCATGCTGTCCGCGTAGGGCGTGTTCCACACCGAGCAGTCCTCGACCGGTTCCGCCCGCGGGTACCGGGATGCGAGCGCAGCGATCAGGGCCTGTTCGACCGGGGTCGCGGCAGCCGCCTTCTCGCCCGCGAGCCGCACCGCGGCGTGCGTGCGCTCGACCGTGCGGGCCAGGTCCTCGCCGTCGAAGAACTCCCAGGGCTTGTTGTAGTTGGGGCCCAGGGCGTAGGCGATGCCCCAGTACGCCATGGCGCAGTCGGGATCGGCCGCAGCGGCGGCCTCGAAACAGGCGACGGCCTCCTCGTGATGGAAGGCGTACGACCAGACGAGACCGCGGTCGAACCACAGCTGGGCCTCGGCGGAGGACGTTGTCACGGGACGGCCGTGGGTGCCGAGGTCGTAGTAGTCCATGCCGTTCTCCCGCACGCTTCGGCCGGCCCGGCGGCGCCAACGAGCCGGTCCCGCCTGGCTCCAGAGGTGGACGCGCCGCACCGGGCACGTGCTGTCCCCTCCATCGTCGAACATCCGAGGGGCACCCGCCGCCGGAACGTCGGGAGTCCACGGAATCACAGCGCCGACGGCTCGCCCGTCCGGTCCGCGAAGGCGGTCCGGACGGGCGGGTCGGATCAGGGTCGGACGGGGTTCGGAGCTGGGTCAGGGCGTGATCCGCCACTGCTGGATGTAGCCCACATCGATCGAGGCGAGGTCCCGGACACGGAGCTTCCACGTGCCGTCGACCGGCTGCGCCGAGGCGTCCACCGTGAACGTCTGGTCCACGTTGTCGGCCGAACCCCCGCTGCGGTTCAGCAGCGAGTACGCGGTGCCGTCGGGGCCGACCAGATCGACCGTCAGATCACCCCGGTAGGTGTGGACGATGTTGACGTAGACCTCGGTGGTGGCCGAGGCGTTGCCGCTCCGGCCCGTGATGGTGATGGGTGACTCGACCGCCGCGCCCACGTCGGGGATGTCGACGCGGGTGCTGTTGGCGTAGACGTACGCGACCCGCCACTGGAAGGCCACCGACACGGCCGCGCCGGTGCTGTCGGTCACCGTGACCTTGGTGTCGCTGGACCCGGTGGTGGTCGGGACCCCGGAGATCAGGCCGGTGTCGCTGATGGCCAGGCCGTCCGGCAGTCCGGTGGCCGCGTAGGCCAGGGTCGCGCCGGTGTTGGTGGTGTACGCGTTCACCTGGAGGGACACGTCCTGGCCGACCCCGGAGGTCTGGTCGGCGACCGGGGCGATGTTGACACCCAGGGCGATGCGGTCGCCGACGTTGATGCCGGCCCAGGCGTCCGCGACGGTGAGGTAGGTGGCGCTGTAGGCCCCGAAGAGATCGGCCGCGGCGTGGAGGGTCGCGACCCTGGCACCGGCGTAGTCGGTCGTGGACGTCATGTACGTCGTCAGTGCGCGGTACCAGATCCGGGCGGCGTTCTCGATGCCGATGCCCGTCACGGCCAGGCCGTCATGGGTCGGGCTGTCGTACGACACGCCGTTGACGGTCTTGGGGCCGCTCCCCTCGGAGAGCAGGTAGAAGAAGTGGTTCGCGGGCCCCGACGAGTAGTGGACGTCGATGCCGCCCAGCGAGGAGTCCCAGTAGTCGCGGGAGGATCCGTCCCTGGAGGGCTTGTCCATGTAGCGCAGGGGCGTGCCGTTGCCGCGGATGTCGATCTTCTCGCCGACGAGGTAGTCGGGGACGTCGGCCGCGAGGTTCGAGTGGAACTCCACCGCCGCGGCGAAGATGTCCGACGTCGCCTCGTTGAGACCGCCGGACTCTCCCGAGTAGGTCAGGTTCGCGGTGGCGCTGGTGACACCGTGGCTCATCTCGTGGGCCGCCACGTCCAGCGCCGTCAGCGGCTTGGCGTTGCTCGCGCCGTCGCCGTAGGTCATGCAGAAGCAGCTGTCGGACCAGAAGGCGTTGACGTAGCTGTTTCCGTAGTGGGCCCGGCTGTAGGCGGCCACGCCGTCGTTGCGGATGCCGTTGCGGCCGAAGACGTCCTTGTAGTAGTCCCAGGTCGCGGCAGCGCCGTAGGCGACGTCGACGCCGGCGGTCTGCCGGTTGCTCTGGGTTCCGTCACCCCAGACATCGTTGTCATCTGCAAAGAGGGTCCCGGTGCCGGACGTGCCCTGGTTGAGGTCGTAGGTGCGGTGGCCCGCACGGTCCCCGTCGACCAGCTGGTACGCCGATCCGGACGGCGTGGTGCCGAGCTGCACCGTGCCGCTGTACTGGCCCGTACCCGTGCCGGTGTGCACGTCCTGGTACCGGGAGGCGACCTTGCCCGAGGCCGCGTCGGTCACGACGTGCAGCTCGCTCGGCGTGCCGTCGTGCTGGAAGCCCTCGATCACCGACTCCCAGGCCAGGACCGGGCGGGTGCCTCCGGCGGCCCAGACGACGAGCCGGGGCGCCCCGTCGACCTCGGATCGCTCGACGGCCGCCTTCCTGCTCACCGTGAGGGCCTTCGCCGCGGCGTCGGCGGCGGCGATCCTCGGCTTGGTGGTCGCCACCGTGATGGCGGCCCGGCCGGCCTCGGACACGGTGCTCCGGCCGTTCTTCAGGTGGACGACCAGGTCGCCGCCGAGCACCGGAAGCCCGGCGTAGGTGCGCTCGTACCGTGTGTGGGTCGTGCCGTCCACGTCCTGGGCGACGTCCTTGACGACGAGTTTCTCCCGCGCTCCGAGGCCGAGTCGCTTCGCGGTGGCCGAGACCTCCGCTCCGGCGCTCTTGACGAGGGCGGTGTGCCTGGCGGGCGACAGCGGGACCTGGGCCGCACCGGCCCGGGGCTCGGCGACGGTCTTGGCGGGAACGGGGTCAGCGGGCGCGGCGGACGCGGCGCCCGGCTGGACAGCGAGGACCAGTAACGAACTCGCGGTGGTGAGGGCGAGGGCAGCGGCGTGTCTGCGCCGACGGGCGGAACGGGGTTGCAGGTTCAAGGTCATCTCCTTCTGCGGGGGGTTGGCCCGGGAGAGGTCCGGGCGACCGGACCGGCGGGGTGCGGCCGGTCCGCGGAGCGCTGGGCGGGAAGGAGCACCGCACGAAGTGCCGCACGAAACGCGCTCGCGGACTCGGCGGCGCATGGATCGTGAGGGGGCGGGGGATGAGGGGCGCGAGGCGCCCGAGGGGGGTGTGAACGAAGCGTGAACGTTCGACAGCAGAGTGACATCACCCCGGCGGTCTTGTCATGGAGGCGACAAGACAAAGGCTTGAACTTGCCATTGCCTACTGCGAGTTCATCACTTCGGGCAGACCTTCTCGGCCGCTGTGAGGTGGCTGTGAGCACGGCTGCCACCGTCGACGCGCACGGCTCGACTGCGGGACACGTTCTGGCGGAGAAGCGTGCTCAGCCTCTGAGCCCGGGCGTCCGATGGGCGGCCTTCGGAGCACGCTCCCCTGCTCCGGCCTTCGAGGGCTCTCCCCTCAGAGCTGGCTCGCGTGGGTGTGGCCGTGGGACAGTTCCGGCGGGCAGGGCGGTGTCCGGGGTTTGCGGTCGCGCAGCCAGTCGTGGACCGCGAGGCCGAGGGCGCAGAGGATGGGCACGACCCCGGAGCCGACGGCGATCGCCACGGCGGAGCGGTAGTCGTGACGGCCGGTGCCGAGCACCACGTAGAACAGCCCCGGCAGCGCGGCCGTGCCGACGGCTCCGCCCAGCCGCTGGGCCGTCTGCAACGCGCCGCCGGCAGCTCCCGCCATCCGCACCGGCACGTCCCGCAGGGTCATCGTGACGTTGGGCGAGATGACGCAGCCGCTGCCCAGACCTCCGACGAACAGGGCCGGAGCCGCGAACCACACCGCGCTGTCCCCCGGAGCGAGCCTCAGGGTCAGCACGGCTCCGCCCAGACCGAGGGCGACGGCGGTGAGCCCGCAGACGGTCAGCAGTCGGCCGAGCCGCTCCACCAGCCGCCCCGCCACCACGGCGGCCACGGCCGAACCGATCGCGAAGGGGGTCACCGCGAGCCCCGAGTGCAGAGGGGAGTAGCCCTGACCGTTCTGGTAGTAGAGGGCGAACACCAGCCACACCCCGCTGAACCCCACGAAGTACAGGGCGGCGATGGTCGCTCCGGCGGCGTATCCGCGCGTGCTCGTGACCAGGCGAGGGTCCAAGAGCGGATGGCCGCCGCCGGCCGCCAGGCGCCGTTCCCACCGCGCGAACGCCGCGAGGAGACCCAGCCCGACCGGGAAGAGCCACCACAGCTTCCGTACGCCGCCGGACTCCGCGAGAACCAGCGGAAGCATCATCGCGAGCACACCGCTGCCGAGCAGCAGAACGCCCCGCAGGTCGAGTCGCTCCCGGCGGCCCGGAGCGACCTTGGGCAGCAGGCGCACACCCAGCAGGAACGCGACGGCTCCGACCGGGACGTTCACATAGAAGATCCAGCGCCAGCCCTGGGGCCCGTCGGCGAGCATCAGGATCAGCCCGCCGACGACGGGGCCCACCGCGCTGGAGATGCCGACGGTGGCGCCGAAGAGCCCGAAGGCGCGTCCCCGCTCGGCTCCCCGGAACATCTGCTGGATGAGGGCGGAGTTCTGTGGTGCGAGGCAGCCGGCGGCCACGCCCTGCGCGAGTCGGGCCACGATGAGGAGCGTGATGGTCGGTGCGGCGCCCGCCGCCGCGCTGCACAGGACGAAACCGGCGAGCGCGAGCAGGAAGATCCGCCGTCGGCCGATCGCGTCGCCCAGCCGCCCGGCGGTCACGAGAACGAGCGCGAAGGTGAGGGCGTAGCCGGAGACGACCCACTGGATGGAGGGTGCGGAGGCGTGCAGTTCCCGCTGCATGGAGGGCAGGGCCACCGCGACGATGGTGACGTCGAGCAGGCTCATGAACCCGGCCGCCAGGGTGACCCACAGGGCGCGCCAGCGCCGCGGATCGGCTCCCTCGGCCGCCCCCTGTGTACTGCCCTCACGTCCGTCTGCCTGCGTGTCCCGTCCCACGCCGGGGGCTCCTCTCCACCGCTCCCCCACCATCTTCGGCCCGTGGCGGCATCCGGCAACACGACATCGTGGTCAGGCGCTGCCGGAGGGAACGGGGGCGGGCTTCACCCTGTGGTTCGCCCCGGGCAGCGGGGCGCCGGGACGGCCCGGGGGCGCGAGCCTCGGGCGCAAGCCTCGGGCGCAAGCCTCGGGCGCAAGCCTCGGGCGCAAGCCTCGGCAGACAGCCGTAGGCACAGGACCGTGCGCGCAGAGAGCTGCGGGCGGACGTGGGCGCAGAGCCGTGGGGCCCGTTCCCCCGGAACGGGCCCCACGTGTGGCTCGGCCTGGCGGCCGCACCGGCTCCCCCGCGCCTGAGCCGTCAGTGCTTGAAGACGTCCTTCGTCTTCTCCTTGGCCTGCCGCGCGTCGCCCTTCGCCTTCTCGGCCCGGCCCTCGGCGGTCATCCGCTCGTTGCCCACGGCGTGCCCGGCCGCTTCCTTCGTCTTGCCCTTGGCCTGCTCCATCTTGGCCTTGGCCTTCTGCTCTCCACTCACGACGTCTCACTTCCCCATCACGATCGACTTCGGGTGCCGAGGAGTCGAGTGACCCCTCACACCCGTGCCAAACGTGAAGATCCCCGATCGGACCCGACGCCCGGTCACTCTCCGTGATCCCGTGCGGTTCCGGCGTGCCGGAATGGATGGGCTGGGCCAGCCTGGATACATGGGCCCATGACAGTTCGATCCGTTCGGAGGGTCGCGCAGATCATGGGCAGCCGGAGCGAGGACGACGTCATGGGTGATGAGGTCTACCAGTCTGAAGGCTCCGACGTCCGCGAGGACGAGGGCATCCTCGACCCGGAGGACACTCTGGAGGACCGGGGCTCGGATCCCTTCGACGAAGGATGGACGCCGCCCGAGCGTCCGCTCGCCGTGGACCATTGGGGCACCACGCCGCGTGAGCAGCGCGAAGGGGAGACCCTGGACGAGAAGCTGGCCGAGGAGCGGACGGATCCGGCGCTGGAGGAGGCCGGCACCGACGACGGCGAGGACGACCTGGAGGGCGAGGAGTCCCTGGACGACGAGGCGGGGGCGGATCGTACGGGCTCGCCCGGCGCCCTGGACGAGGGCGCCCACCTGGACGCCGAGCACGACATGCTCGCCGAGGAGCTCGGCATCGACGGTGCCACCTCCCCTTCCGGGGAAGAGGCTGCCGTCCACCTGTTTCCGGACGAGGTGCCCGAGCGGCTGCCGGACGAGGACGTCCGGCGCCCCCCGGAGGACGTGGTCCGCCGGCTGCGGACCGACACGGACGCGGCTCCCTAGAGGTCGGTGCGCGGACCCGTGGTGTGCGGAGTCCTTGAACTCGCACGGATCGGCTGCTCGGACTCGTACAGATCGAGTCTTCGCGTACGTACGGACCTGCCCAGGGGCCTGCCTACGGACCTGCAGACCGAGCCTCCGAGCTCGTACCGGGTCTCCGAGCTCATGAGGATTCGGTGCGGCGGACGGTCAGTATTCGGTGCGGCGGACGGTCAGTATCGGTGCGGCGGGCGGTCAGTCCTCGCCCCTGACGATGTTCCACTCGGGGGCGGACCGGTCCTGTCGTGCCGTTCGGTCGGCCGTCGCCGGAACACAGGTCCGCGGAGCGCTCTTCCGCGGACGGCGCGCCTTCGCCCATCCCGTTTCGGTTCGCACGGTGGTCCTGATGCTGATGTCCGCGGTCACGGCACTTCATCTTCCTTCTGTGTTCGCCCCCGGTTCCTTGTGCGTGCGGTCCCGGTCGGCACCGGTTGTCCCTGCGACTCCGGGCTGTCAGCATCGGGTCCCCCTCGGTGGCGCGGAGAAACCCCGGACGTACGCCGGGAGGTGCCGGGCGCGGACGAATACGCCGGCGCCGGTTTGCGGTGCCGTCCACGAGGCCACACGGTGAGGAAGAGGGCGGTGACCGGCCAGGTTCGCGGCGCGGGCCGCCCCTGAGAGGACGGCGACGATGAAGTTCAAGGGCAACGCGAAGGCGAAGCAGATCAAGGGCAAGGTGAAGGAGTCCGTCGGCAAGGCGCTGGGCGACAGTTCGGTCCAGAGGGCGGGACGGCGTGAACAACTGCGTGGCAAGGCACAGGAGATGACGGAGTCGGCCACGGCCCGTGTGCGCCAGTGGACCAAGCACTGACCATGGCTCTTCAGCATCCCGCCGACCGCGGTGGTGACGAGCGCGGCTGGTTCGAGCGGTTCGCCGAATCGGCGTCGCGGTTCACCAGTTCGCCGCTGTTCTTCGTGTTCTGCGTGGGGCTGGTCTCGCTCACCCTCGCCCTGCACGTCGCCGACCTCGGCGTGAAGTGGCTGCTTCTCGCCGGGGACGCGATGACCGCGGTGACGCTGCTGCTCCTCGCCCTGTTGAAGAATTCCGAACTGCGGTCGGAGCGTGCCGTCCAGCGCAAACTGGACGCCATCGCCGCGGCGCTGCTGGAAGCGCAGGAAGGCGCGTCCGGAAAGGCGCACGCGGATCTCAGGAAGGTGATCCGCATGGAGGACGAGACCTAGAGCCGAGGAACCCGGCAGCTCTCCGCTCGCCTCCGCGGATCTCGCCGCGCCGGCCCACGGCCTCGCCTGTGCCGCAGGTTCCGGCGACCGACCTCATGGGCAGCTGATCCCTACCGCATGGGTCAAGTACCCTTATATGATGGTATTGCACTTTTGTGTACGAGTGCGGCGTGACGATCCTCCCGGCGGGAGAGGAGCGCGTCTCACGCGGAGAAATGAGCCATGGCCGTATACATCTACTCGATCACGTCGAAGGACCATCCGCTAAGGCTCGACGGTCTCGACGGAGTTGGAGCATCGCCCTCCCGGCTGCGCACGGTGACCGCCGGCCCCCTCTGCGCGGTGGTGAGTGACGCACCGGAGGAACTGGGGCCCGAGCAGAGGGACATCGACGCACATCAGGAGGTCCAGCGACGCCTGATGACGGACGGTACCGTACTGCCCCTGCGGTTCGGCAGCACCGCCCCGGACGACGAAGCGGTCCGGCTCGCGCTGGAGGAGCACGCGGACGACTACGCCGACCGGCTGCGCCAGTTGGAGGGCTGCGCCGAGTACCGCCTCAAGGCGTCGCAGGACGAGGAGATGCTGTTGCGCGAGATCCTCTCGGAGTCGGAGGCGGCCCGGCGGCTCGACGACGAGATCCGCGCCGGCACGGCGGAACCCGACGCGGCTCCGCGGCTGGGCAGGTTGGTCGTCCAGGAATCACGGGCCCGTCAGCAGGCCCTGGCGTCAGGGGTGATCGAGGCGCTCCGCCCGTTCGCCCGGAAGATCGACGCCACTCGGCCCGGCGGGACGGACTTCCTCAGCGTCGCTTTCCTCGTGAGCGACGAACAGGACGAGCTGTTCCTCACCACGGAGTTGAGTCTCGCCCATCAGATGGGAGAGGGCTTCGACTTCCGGCTCGACGGACCGCTGCCTCCGTACAGCTTCAGCTGACGGAGACTTCTTCGGACGGTCCAGGCAGCTCCGATACCCCATGAATTCCCCACCGCCGTCGGCATGGTGGCCCGTCCCGGGGACCCGCCCGTGGGCGCGCACCCCGGAACCACGGCGGTTACAGGGCCCGCTGGGGCCGTAAGTGGCCTCAGGGGGCGACGAGTTGGTGCTCGGCGCCGACGCCGGACGCGTTGCCCTCGGTGTACGGGCTCGTCATGGGTTCACCCTTCGTCGAAGAGCAGATCGGCGGCGGGGTGCGACAGGCGGACCAGGTCGCCGTTGCTGACTTCGATGACGTTGTGCAGACCGACGAACCGCTCTCCGGTGGACAGAACCGTGACCGGGTCCCCCTGGCCGGCGAGATACGCGGGGAACCAGGTGATCGGCATGCCGAGCTTCAAGTAGTCCACCAAGCGCCGGAACAGCTTGGGCAGGATCACCGAGTCGTTCTCGATGGACGACAGCCCCGTGACCTTCACGCCGGAGAGCGAGACGTCGTCGGGCCATACGCCCTTGCCGGCCGCCTCGGCCTGCTGTGCCGCGGCGGTCAGTTCGAGGCGCAGGTCCTTGAAGAGGCTGCGGTAGAAGGTCGGGTAGGCCAGCCCTTCGGAGACCATGTGGTGGTTGGCCGTCTTCTTCAGGAGAGCTGCGTCGACGGGGATTTCCGTGCCGCTGGTTCCGGGAGGGCTGCCCTTGCCGACCAGGGCGATCACACGGCCGTAGAGGTCGGCACCGCGGGTCAGGACGAAGCCAGGTGTGGTGGCGGGAGTCGACGCGGTGACGCTTTCGTCCGGGTCGCGCTGCACGGCGGTGAAGCCGAGCCATTCGACGAGCTCCTTCGCCGCGGCGTGGGCATGGGGCAGCGGCTGATGGGCCCCGTGGTAGTGCGTTTCGAGTGCGTCGATGCCTTCCAGGCGCAGTTTCGCGTGGCCCGCCGCGGTGAGCTGCACGGGGTTCTTGCCCCCGACGAGTTGCCATTCGTCGGGGTTGTCGGCGATGAAGTGGACGGTGTCTCCGTCGGGCGCCGTGTCCTTCAGGTGGAACGATCCCTTGATCAGCAGCATGGGCATGATGGCTCCTGTGAGTGACGAGGTGGAGTGGGGGGAGGCAACACCCCCTGCTCGAATGTTCGAGCGAAGATCGAACGGGAGGGTCGACCTCCCATAAGCCGCAACCTACTCGTCGCCAATGGCATATGCCTGCTGCCGCGTCCGAACGGGGTACGCGGCGTCGGGACTGCGAACGGCGGGGCATCACACGCCCGGCCACTGGGTGCGGTCCCCCGGGATTCAGCCGGGCGCCTCCGCGACCACAATCCGCCTCAGGGCGGGCCGACCTGAGCCGAGTCCACACCCGCAGGACGATCCCCCTCGCAGCCACATAGGGCTCAGCGAAGGGAGTTGGTGCCCACTCGCACTCCCCCTGCCTCGTCGGTGGCCTGCCCCGTTGGACCGACACCTACGAGGTGGGCCGTCTTCGCTGCGCCGGCCACTCCCGTACCGACGGCGCGCACCGCTCCCCGCCCGCGCCGCGCACCCGTGCGCCCGTCGGCCTCCTCGTCGAGCTCCGGCTCCGCCGCCCGTATCCCATGTGCATCCCAGCGATGACGCGTCTTCGCAGGTCACAGGCGCGGGACTGTCCCAGCGTCCCGACCCGGAGCAAGAGGATCCGTCTCGGAGCGACCGCTGCCAGGATGACCAGCGGCCGGGGGCTCCCGGCCACTCATCAGAGGGGGAACACCAGATGGGACGAAGGACGCTTCTGCGGGGTCTGACCCTCGCCGTGGCAGCGGTCCTGCCCCTGTGCGGTCCGGCGGCGGTGCAGGCTGCGCCGGCCGCCGCGGTGGCGGTCTGCGGGCATACGAGCGCGCAGCCCACGCTGCAGCAGGGATCGACGGGGGACGCGACGGTCGAGGCGCAGTGCGAACTCGGCCTGGCGACGAAGCCGAGCCGGTACACGCCGATCGCGGCGGACGGCTCGTTCGGATCGGCGACGGAGACGCGGGTCAAGGAGTTCCAGCGGTGCGCCGGGCTGAGCGCGGACGGCGTGCTCGGTCCGCAGACCTGGGCGGCGCTGAACTCCTGGGCCGCGCAACCGCACACCTGCGCGACCCAGGGCACGGCGGGCACGGCGCAGGCGACCGTGTGCGGCCACACCGACGCGCGCCCGACCCTCAAGAAGGGCGCGAAGAGCGATGAGGTCAAGGAGGTCCAGTGCCGGCTGAACCTGGCCATGGAGCCGTTCCACTATCCGCCGCTGACCATCGACGGCGACTTCGGGGGCGGCACCGAGGACCGGGTCATCGAGCTCCAGCACTGCGCCAACCTCAGTGCCGACGGCACCGTGGGCCCGAACACCTGGGCGAAGCTGGTGGACTGGTCCAGCCGTAACGCGTACTGCGTGCCGCCCCACCCCGCCGGTCACCCGATCGACGGCCTGGACACGGCCAAGTACCAGCACCCCGGCGGGGCGCCGATCGACTGGAAGGCCGTACGGGCCTCGGGTGCCGGGTTCGCGACGGTCAAGGCCACGCGGGGCATGAACGTCACCGACGAATACCTCGCCACCGACCTCGAGGGGGCCAGGGCGGCGGGGCTGGCCGTGGCGCCGTACCACTTCTACACGGGCACGGCGGCCGACACGGGTGCCGCGCAGGCCGACCGGTTCATCGCCGCCGTACGGGCGACCGGCTACACGGGGAAGCGGGCGGGTGACCTGCCGCCGATCTTCGACCTGGAGCGCATGGACGACGGCAGCGGACGCTGTCCCACCTACGGGACGGTGGCCGATGCCAAGGCCTGGCTCGACCGGGTGGAGAACGCCTTCGGCCGCGTTCCGATGATCTACACCCAGAAGTCCTTCCTGGACGACTGCCTGGGTTCGACCACCGCCTTCGCCCGCTATCCGCTGCAACTCGCGGACTACCGCCAGTCGATCACCCAGCCGCCGCTGCCGAACGGCTCGACGACCTGGGCGATGTGGCAGTACACCGACGCCGCGATCTTCCCGGGCGTCCGGGCGCCGGCGACGGGAGACGTGTTCAACGGCACCCAGGCCGATCTGGACCGGCTGGCCAACCGGTGACCCCGTACGTATCGAGGAGGACCCCCATGACCGGCCGATTCGCCCGCGCGTCCCTCGTCGCGCTGCTCGTCGCCCTGGGCTTCACCGTCCCGGCGCCCGCCTCGGCCGTCACGGCCCGCGCCGCCGCCACGAGCTGTTACGGCGGAGCGGTCACGGTGCACTACGGGGAGGTGCGCGACTTCGGCCCGTACGTGACCACGAGCCGCTGCACGGACATCAACATGCGGATGACCGGCGGGGACGCCGAGTTCGGCTGGGCCTGCGTGCAGTTCGCGAGGGCCGGCGCCTGCAACTACTGGACCAAGATCGGCCGGAGCTGGACGACCATCGCCACCGACGTCCTGAACGGAACCAGGTTCACCGTGCCCAACGGCGTAGACCTGGAAGGCAGTTCCGCCACCTTCCAGATCGCCTTCTGACCCCCTCACCCACCTCACCGAACGGAGACCACCATGATCAAGACCAGGGCGCTCGCCTCGGCTCTCGTCACCGTGGCCGCACTGCTGGGAGCGGGTGCCGCGCCCGCCGCCGCACAGTCCTCGGCCGCGGCGACGAGCTGCTACGGCGGCGCGAAGAACCTGAACTACCGCTACCAGGTGGGCCCCAGGGACTACGGCCCCTTCACCACGTCCTCGCGGTGCGGTGACATCAACATGCGGCTCACCACGGACGACGGAGGGTTCCTGTACGCCTGTGTGGTGTTCGTCGACCACACCGACAAGTGCAACCACGACAACACGTACTCCCTCCACGGCACCCCGTGGGCGACCGTCGCCACCGACGTCAAGGACGGCACCCGCTTCGTCCTGCGCGTCGGCCCCTATGACACCGACGCGCAGAACGTGGACTTCCAGCTCGCCTACTGACTTCTTTCCGCTCCTTCTCGCACCACCGTTCCGAAAGGACGACGATGACCTTCCCCTTCCGTTCCGCCGGCGGCCGCTCCGTCGGCAGCCGCCCGCTCGACCGCCGCAGCATGCTGCGCGGCACGCTGGCCGTCGGCGCCGGCCTGGCGTTCGGCCCGCTGCTGCTCTCCGGTACCGCGCAGGCCTACTCGTGGTCGCGCACCATGAAGCAGGGTGACAGCGGCGCCGACGTGCTGGAGCTGCAGATCCGGGTCTCGGGCTGGGCGGCCAACAGCGCGAGCCAGACCCGGGTCGGCCTCGACGGCGACTTCGGCCCCGGCACGGCGGCGGCCGTGAAGCGGTTCCAAGCGGCGTACGGTCTCGACGACGACGGGATCGCCGGTCCCAACACCCACGCCAAGCTCAACGCGCTGGAGCAGTCGGACGGGTCCACGGCCCACTTCAACTGGAGCGAGTTCTACGACCAGGCGAGCGGCAACTTCAACGGCGGCAAGGTGAGCGCGGCGCAGGTGAAGGAGAACGCCCGACGCTGCATGTACAAGCTGGAGGCGCTGCGCAAGAAGCTGGGCGACAAGCCGATCACGGTCAACTCCGGCTTCCGCAGCATCGAGCACAACGCCGACATCGGCGGGGCGAGCGACAGCATGCACCTGTACGGCACCGCGGCCGATCTCGATGTGCCCGGCGTGGCCACCAAGACCGTTTACCAGAAGGCGGAGACCTGCGGGTTCTCCGGGCTGGAGCGGTACACCGTCGACCACCAGCACGTCGACAGCAGGGCCGACCTCGGCCGTGACTGGTGGTGGGAGAGCGGCACGATCTGACGCAGCCCCGGATGATCCGGAGCCGGAAGTCCCGGGTACCGCGGCGGCGGTACCCGGGGCTTCCGGGCTTCAGCCCTTCGGTGCGTTCTTCAGCGCCGCCTCGCAGGAGGGCCAGTCGTGGAAGTCGTGCCGGACGCTCCACAGCCGGTGGGCCGCCTGGATGTTCCACTCCGGGTCGAACGCCCGCAGCGGTGTGCCGTCGAGTTCCCGCAGGCGGGCGTCGGAGATCTGGAACACGCCCCAGTTGCGGCTGCCGTTGGTGTTGGGCAGCGTCCACAGCGGGTCGAGGAAGGAGGCGCAGTGGGCGATGGCCACAGCGGTGCGGGGATCCTCGACGAACACCTCCCGGATCCGCTTCGCCACCCTGTCCTGCGACCAGGTCGCCATGCTCACCTTCTGCGCGTAGAGCGCCTTCTTGGTGGGCTCGTCGACCACGTTGTTGGCCGGCATACCCGCCAGCACCTGGAACGCGGTCAGTCTGCGCAGGGTCTCCGGCCCGAAGTCCCCGTCGACGGCGAGCCTGCCCTCGGCCCGCACGAGCAGTCTCTGGACCTCACGCACGCACTCGTCGTGCTGTCCCATGCTCACCGACTTGCACGCGGCGGAGTACAGCAGCCCGTCGTCGGCCGACGGCGAGGCATCGGCGGGCATCCACACGAAACCGGCCACCAGCACCACCACGACCACGGCGGCCAGCATCGCGAAACGGGAGGACAGCTTCCCGGGCACCCGGGACCGCCGCGGCCTCTCGGCCTCGTCGGGAGCGGTCTCCGGCGGGACGGCGTCGTCCGGTCCGGGGCTCGCCTGCGCGGGCACGGCGGGAGGGTCCGGTTTAGGTGCCGGTGCCGGTGCCGGATCTTGTTCCGGTTCTCGTTCTCGTTCTTGTTCCGGTGCCGGTGCCGGTGCCGGGACATCCTCCGAGGTCACGACCGGTACGTCACGGTCGGTGTCCGCCAGCGCCCACAGTCGGTGGAGTTCCCGGAGCTCCTCCGTACTGGCGCCGCACACCTTGGCGAAGGAGTGCACCACCCGGTAGTCCGTCGGGACGCTGAGGCCGGAGCAGTACCGATGCAGACTGGAGCCACTGACGCCCGCCTCCTTGCCGAGGCGGTCATAGCCCCGGCCACTGCGGTCCTTCAGCCTCCGAAGGCAGACGGCGAACTTTTCGGTTTGCGGAGAGGCAGCCACACACCCACCCTTGCTCAAGCCCCTACTGACGGGTAGAAGCTACACCGCAGGAAGGAGTATGTGCGCCCTTTCGCCGTCTAGTGCGACAGTCAACGCCCTTTCTAAGAACGATATTTGAAAGAGTGTCAACTGACGGCGCCGCCACCGCGACGTCTCCCCGACGCCTCCGTCGCCCGGGCCTCCCCGGTGGCGGCCGTCGTTCACCGGCCCACTGTCCTCGGCACCGCCCGCGGTTCCCGCACGACCGCGATGTCCCCGGGTGCGACCGTGACCGAGCCCGACAGCGTCTTGCCGGTCAGGAGTTCGGTGGCCCCGGCCGGGACGGGGATCTCGGCTCCCTTGCCCGCGTGGTCGACCAGGAACACGTAGTCGGCGTCGTGGCCGCGTCGCCGGACGGCCTCGACACCCGGTGGCACGTGCCCGGCAGCGGCGACTCCGGCCTCGGCTCGGATACGGTCCAGCAGCTCGGCGAGGGTGTCCGGGTCGGGGAGCGTCGCCAAGTACCAGGCGGTGCCGGCCCCGTGGCCGTTCCTCGTCACCGCCGGGACACCGGCCAGCGGCCCGTCCGTGTACGAGGCGACCGCCACGGCGCCGTTCAGGCGGACCCGCTCCGACCACAGGGTGGCCGTGGCGCCTGAGGGCACCTGGCCGGTCAGCCCGGCCGACTCACCGGGCAGGAGCGGGAAGAGCTCGTCGCTGCGGACACCGAGGGTCTCCCGGAACGCCCCCGGGTAACCGCCCGTCCTGATGTGGCAGTTCTCGTCGACCGCGCCGCTGTGGAAGCCGACCGCGAGGGTGCCGCCGCGCTCGACGTGACCGCCGAGGTTCGCCGCGCCCGTCTCGTCGACCAGATAGAGACTCGGGGCCAGCACCAGACGGTAGGGGGAGAGATCCGCGTCGGGGCGTACGAAGTCGACGGCCACGCCCGACCGCCAGAGTGGCTCGTACCAGGCGCGGACCAGTTCCTGGTACCGGAGTTCACCGCTCGGCTGGGAGGGCAGTTCCAGGGCCCAGCGGGCGTTCCAGTCCCAGACGACGGCGACCTCCGCCGTGCCCGTGCTGCCGCGCACCTCGGCCAGCGCCCTCAGATCGGCGCCGAGGCGGACCACGTCCCGCCAGATATGGCTGTCCGTGCCCGCGTGCGGGAGCATCGCCGAGTGCCACTGTTCGGCGCCCGCCTTCGCGGCCCGCCACTGGAAGTAGGCGATGCCGTCGGCGCCGTGGGCCACATGGGCCAGGGCGTTGCGGCGCATCTCGCCGGGGCCCTTGGCCCGGTTGACGGACTGCCAGTTCACGGCGCCGGTGGAGTGCTCCATGAGCAGCCAGGGTCCGCCGGCCAACGACCGCGTCAGGTCGCCGCAGAGCGCGATGTCGATCTCCGAGGCCGGGTCGGCGGACATCAGGTAGTGGTCGTTGGAGACGACGTCCAGCTCCGGGGCCCACCGCCAGTAGTCCAGTGCGTCGAAGGTGTCCATCACCATGAAGTTGGTGGTGGCCGGTGTCGACGGGGAGGCGGCCCGCAGCACGTCCCGTTCCGCCGTGTACAGCGAGAGCAGTTCGTCGGAGCAGAAGCGGCGCCAGTCGAGCTGGTGCGTGGGGTTGGGGACGGCGCCGGTGGCGCGGGGCGGCAGGATCTCGTCCCAGTCGTAGTACCACTGGCTCCAGAAGGTGGTGCCCCAGGCGTGGTTGAGGGCCGCGAGGTCGTCGTAGCGCTCGCGGAGCCAGCGCCGGAACGACCGGGCGCTGGTGTCGCAGTAGCAGGCCGCGTTGTGGCAGCCGTACTCGTTGTGGACGTGCCACATCACCACGGCGGGGTGAGCGGCGTACCGCTCGGCGAGGGCGCCCGCGACGCGCAGGGCGGCCTCACGGTAGGCGGGGCTGCTCGGGCAGAACGTCTGCCGGCTTCCGTACGTCAGCCGACGCCCGTCCCGGTCCACGGGGAGCGCTTCCGGGTGCGCCCGGAAGAACCACGCGGGCGGCGCGGCCGTCGGGGTGGCGAGGTCGGCGGCGATGCCGTTCTCGTGCAGGAGGTCCAGCAGGCGGTCCGTGCGCGAGAAGTCGTACGTGCCCTCGGACGGTTCCAGGAGCGCCCAGGAGAAGATGCCGACGCTGACCATGGTCACGCCGGCCTCGCGCATCAGGCGCATGTCCTCGGCCCAGACCTCCTCGGGCCACTGCTCGGGGTTGTAGTCGCCGCCGTAGGCGATGCCGGGGACGGAGAGCGTGCGGTCGGCGGTCATGCGGCCCCTCCGGAGGACAGCAGGCGGCGGGTGGTGGCCAGGCCCCAGGCGTCGAGGGAGAGCAGGCGGTCGCTGGAGGCCATCAGTCCGCCGGTCGCCTCCACGTGGGCCGCCCAGCGCTCGCGGGTCTCCACGGCGGGGCGGGCCACCAGGCAGTCGGGGTCGTTGATCCATAGGCGCCGGTGCTGCCATTGGCGGCCCGCACCGGTGAACTCGGCGGCGTCCTGGCCGGGTTGGCTGTAGTCGTCGGCCTCGGGACGCCGGTGCGGCGCCGTGTCGGGGCTGACCCGCATCGCGTCGAACAGGCCGATGGAGGGGAGGATCGGCGCGCCGCAGCCGAGCAGGTAGGCGTCGGCGCCGATGGCCTCGCGGATCAGGGCGACGGCGGCGCGGTAGGCGGTCAGCGCGTCGGCTCCCGAGTGCCGTACGCCGTCCAGGGCGCCCGCGTAGAGGAAGTCTGTCTTGAAGTAGTCGTATCCTTCGGCGCGCAGGGTGGCGAAGACGTCGGTCAGGTAGGCCGCGGCCTCGGGGTGGGTGGCGTCGAGCGTGTACAGGTCGTGGTCCCAGTTGTGGCCGGCGTGCAGGGGCGCGCCGTCGGAGTCGCGGACCAGCCAGTCGGGGTGCCGTGCCGCGAGTTCGCTGTGCGGGGCCACCAGGAACGGTGCCGTCCAGATTCCCGCCCGCCGGCCGCGCGCGCGGATCGCGTCGGCGATTCCGGCGCGGGAGCGGAAGCGGCCGGAGAGGGTGAGCCAGTCGCCGAGCGCGCTCTGGTAGCCGTCGTCGATCTGGACGACGTCGACGGGCAGTTCGAGGGTGTCCATCGCGCGCAGGTTCTCGTGGATGTCGTCCTCGGTGACGGCGGTGAAGTACTCGTACCAGGAGCACCAGACCGTCGGCGCGGGCGGCGGGGCGGGCAGGCCGAGTCCGTCGGCCCAGGCGGCGAGGGCGCCCTGGATGCCGTCCGGTCCGGTGTGGGCCGATTCCGTGACGGGGCCGTCGGCGCTGATCTCGGCGCGGCCGTCCCGGACGGTGAGCCGGATCGACGGGACCGAGCGCCGCGAGTCCGGGGCGGCCCACAGCCGGACCGGGGAGCCGTCGCCCGGGTCCAGCGCGAGCAGTCCCTCGCCCTGGAAGGTGGCGGGGGGCACGGTACGCCCGGGCCGGTAGCAGACGGTCGCCCAGTTGGTGTCGGCCGGGCGATGGGGGATGTCGTCGAGGGCGTAGGAGCCGCTGGGGCTCCAGGACTGCCAGCCCTCCTCGTGGACCCGTGCGGTGCGCGGGTCGACGGGCACGCCGGCCACGGTGGTGAAGGATTGAGGCACGTCGTTCTCTTTCACGTGGAGCCGCCTGACTCTTTCAAGGGGAGCCGTCTCAGCCCTTGTTGGCGCCGAGGGTCAGACCGCTGACGAACTGGCGCTGGAGCACGAAGTACACGATCAGTGTCGGGATCGCGGTGAGCAGTGCGCCGGCGGCCACCAGGTTGGGGTCGGTGAAGTACTGCCCGGAAAGGTTCTTCAGGGCGGAGGTGACGGGCATGTTCTCGCCGGTCGAGATCAGCACCAGGGCCCAGAAGAAGTCGTTGTAGATCCAGATGGACAGCAGGGTCGCGAGCGCGGCCATCGCGGGCCGGCACAGCGGCAGCGTTATCTGCCAGTACAGGCGCCACGCGGAGGCGCCGTCGACGAGCGCGGCCTCGGTGAGTTCGTGGGGCAGCGAGCGCATGTAGTTGCTCAGGACGAAGGCGCAGAAGCCGGACTGGAACGCCACATGGATGAGGACCAGGCCCAGCGCGGAGTCGTACAGCTTGCCGCTGACGGTGATGCCGGGCAGGTCGACCAGGAGGTACAGGCGGTACAGCGGCGTGATGATGACCTGCTGGGGCAGCAGGTTGCCCGCCGTGAAGACCAGCAGCAGCGCCAGGTTGACGCGGAAGTCGAAGCGGCTGACGTAGAAGGCGACGCAGGAGGAAAGGAAAAGGGTCAGCAGGACGGCCGGGATCGCGACCAGCAGGGTGTTGCCGAAGTAGTGCGTCATGTCCGACTGCTGGAACGCGCTCGTGAAGTTGTCCAGGCTCAGCTTGTCGGGCCAGGACACATATCCCTTGGTGCTGGTCTCGCCGTACGGGCGCAGCGCGGCGTAGACCGCCCAGAGCAGCGGCGCGAGCCAGGCCAGGGACGCCCCGGCGAGGAAGAGGTGGAGCAGGAGCCGGGCCGGGCGCAGTGGCGCGCGCTTCTTGAGCGCGAGGGTGGAGGCGCTCACGATCGCCGCTCCTTCCGGAAGGTGGTCACCAGGTAGGGAACGATCACGACGAGCGAGATGACCAGCAGGACGACCGCGATCGCCGATCCGTAACCGATGCGGCTCGACTCCCCGATGATGTTGTTGGTCACCAGGATGGACAGCAACTCGGTTCCCTCGGCACCGCCGTTGAAGACGTACACCAGGTCGAAGGCGCGCAACGCCTCGATGATCGTGACGACCAGGACGATCGTGTTGGTCGGTCGCAGGACAGGGAAGATCACGTTCTTGAACGTCTGCCACTCGTTGGCGCCGTCCAGCGACGACGCCTCGCGCAGCGAGGGGTCGACGCCTTTCAGGCCGGCCAGGTAGAGGATCATCATGTAGCCGGTGTGGCGCCAGGAGGCGGCGATCAGGATCGCCCAGAGGTTGAGGTCCGGGTCGCCGATCCAGTCGATGTAGTGGCCAGGTGTGTTGGCCCCGATGACGCTGTTGATGAGGCCGGTGTCGGGGTTGTAGACCAGCTGCCAGACGAATCCGATGACCGCCATGGACAGGACGACGGGCAGGAAGAACGCGGTCTGGTAGACCCGGCTGAAGCGGATCTTCTTGTCCAACTGCACGGCCAGGAACAGGCCGAGCGGTGTCGGGACGAGGATCAGCACGACGAACCAGACGATGTTGTGCTGGACGGCGGGCCAGAACTGCGGGTTCTGGGTGAAGAGTTCACGGAAGTTCTGGAGCCCGACCCATTGGATGGCGTCGAAGCCGATGCCGTCCCAGGTGGTGAAGGCCAGCGCGATCGAGGCGAGCGCGGTGACCCAGACGAGCGCGATGTGCAGGATGGTGGGCAGACCCGCCATCAGACCGAGCGTGATCCTGTCACGCCGGGTCAACAGGCGCTTGTGCCCGTGCGGCACGCGGCTGTCGACCGATGCGGTGCCCGGAGGCGGCACGGCGGCCGCCTCCGGATTCTTGGTGGTCGTCTCGGTGCTCATGAGGAGGCGAAGATCGTCTTCTTCTGGCGCTCGATGGACGACAGGAGACCGTCGATGCCCTTGGGGTCGCGGATGAACTTCTGCAGCGCGGGCTGCATCACCGTCGAGGTGAAGTCGGGCCGGCTGTCGCGGTCCATGAACTGGGTGAGGTGCTTGGCGCCGCTGATCATCTCGTACGCCTTCTTCTGCAGGGCGCTGTACGAGGAGGTGTCGGCCTTGGTGGAGGCGGCGACGACGTTCGGGTCGGACTTGAGGTAGATCTGCTCGGCGGCCGGACTGCCGAGGTACTCCAGAAGCTTGACGGCTCCGGAGTGGTTCTTCGGGGCCTTGGAGAGCATGAAGCCGTCGGTGGGGGCCTCGACGGTGTCCTGGCCGTACGAGGGGTCGATCTCCGGGAAGGCGAAGAAGTCGAGGTCCTCGCGGTCGGCCTCGTCGGTGAACTGCTGGCCCACGAAGGTGCCCAGCAGATACATGCCGGCCTTCTTCGACGCCAGGGTCTGCGCCGCGTCCTGCCAGGTGCGGCCGACGGCGCCTTCCTGGTGGTAGGGAAGGATCTCGGCCCAGTTGTCGAAGGCGGCGCGCACCTTGGCGTCGGTCCAGGACGCCTTGCCGGCCATCAGCTCGACGTGGAAGTCGTAGCCGTTGGTGCGGAAGTTGATCTGGTCGAAGGTGCCGAGGGCGGGCCAGGCGTCCTTGTCGCCGAAGGCGATCGGGACCAGCTTGTCCTTCTTCATCTGCTTGCACAGGGCGATGAACTGGGACCAGGTGGTGGGGACTTCGTAGCCGTGCTGCTGGAAGACGCTCTTCCGGTAGAAGATCGCCCAGGGGTACGTGTAGAGCGGCACGAAGTAGTACTTGCCGTCCTCGCCCTTGCTGAGCGCCTTCATCGCGTCGGGGAAGTTGCCGCCGATCGTCTTCCACACGTCGTCGATCGGGGTGGCGAGCTTCTTGGCTGCGAAGAACTGCATGCGGTAGCCGGCGAACCAGTTGAACACGTCGTCGGGCGTGCCCTGGAGGTAGGAGTTGATCTGCTCCTGGAAGGTGTTGTGGTCCTTGGTGTTCACGTCGACCGTGATGCCGGACTGCTTCTTGAACGCCGCGTAGATGTCGGCGAAGGCCTTCTTCGGCACGGCGTCGGAGGCGTTGGAGCCGACGGTGACCGTCTTGGGGTCCGCGGCGCTGCCACTGCCGCCGCAGGCGCTCAGCAGGGGTATGCCCGCGCCGAGCGCGGCCGCGCCGCCGATTCCGCGAAGCAGGGTGCGGCGACTGGGCGTCGGGGCGGACAGACCCGAGAGGGGAAGGTGCATGACGGCTCCTGAGGGCAGGGTTCGGTCAGCGATGGACGGCGGGGAGGCCGGAAATCGATCAGAAACCAACTTGACCGAACAACGTGGGCGTAATGACAGCCGGATGTCGCCGTGGCGTCAAGACCTCACGTCCCACGTACCCGAAACGTGACCGACACGGCACGGGACGACCGTGGCCACACCAAGGGGCCGGCCGGACGCAGGGACCACCACCGAGGACGCCGACGGAATCGAGGGCACAGCTCATCGGCCATATCGGGTGCGACAGAGCGGTTTTGGGCAGCCGAAAGCAAGGGGCCGGTGCCGGGATCCACGAACCCGGCGAGCGGCGGGCGGGGATCGGGCAGCCTCCCGCGAGCCGTCGACGCCAGCCCTTCGGACGGGTCAACGACCGGCCCACGGAGGCCGGGCCGACGCCATGAAAGATGTCGAATTCCGCAACGACAATGACCAAAAGCCAACAGTCGTTGATGGATTATGTTTACAGGCAACCCAAACCGACATCGAGACTCTTTCATGTCAAATGCCGCAGAGGTCATGACGGTTCATGTGGCCGCCCACCTCCGCCAGGCGTTCGCCCGCCGCCCAGTCTCGCGCAACGTAATCGATTACGCTACGGTCCCTCGACATCGATCCGGCAAAGAGGGGGACGGAAACAGGGGTCCGGAACGGCGGCCCACGACGGGCGGCGGCGCCGGAGCGACGTCAGTCCGGCATCAGACGGACGCCCGCGCCACGAAGTCCGCGGCGACCCGCACGGTCCGCCGTCGCGTTCGGCCGTCGATCTGTTCCAGGAGGAGCCCGGCCGCGACGCGGCCGACCTCGCGCGCCGGGTACCGGATGGTCGTCAGGCGCGGCCGGACCAGCGAGGCGAACTCGATGTCGTCGTGCCCCACCAGGGACACGTCGCCGGGGATGTCGAGCCCCAGACGCTCGGCCGTGTCCATCGCGCCGACAGCCGTGATGTCGTTGCCGCACAGCACCGCTTCGGGCCGGAGCCCGGAGCGCATCAGGCGCTCGAAGCCCTCCGCCCCCGCCTCGCGCGTGTGCTCGCCGTGGACGATGTGCTCCCGTGCGACGCGCAGCCCCGCCTCGGACGCGTACTTCCGGACCCGTTCCAGACGTGGATCGCCGCCCGCGGCGTCCTCGGGCCCTGCGATCACGCCGATGCGCCGGCGGCCGGTGGCCGCCACATGCGCCAGCGCCTCGCGGACCGCGGCGTCGGCGTCGGGAGTCACCAGATCGACGTCGCCGAACGAGACGTCCGCGCTGACCACCGCCGGGATCGCGGCACTCCGCAGCGCGTCGAAGGCGTCGGTGGCCAGCCGGAACGGCGTCATCACCACACCGGCGAACCGCTGTTGCACCGCCTCGCGCAGCAGCGCCTCCTCCTCGTCCCGCCGCGCCCCCGTACTGCTCACCAGCACGTGGTAGCCCCGGCCCCGCAGCTCGTCCTGGATCGACCGGGCGAGGAGCGCGTAGAAGGGGTTGGCGATGTCGGGCACGACGAGGGCGACCATCGTGGACTTGCCCGTACGCAGGCTGCGGGCGACGGGGTTGAGACTGAAGCCGAGACGCTCGATGGCCGACTCGACCGACTTGCGCGTTTCCTCGGTGACGGGCCGCTTGCCGCTCAGAACGTACGAGACGGTCGCGGACGAGACACCCGCGGCCCGCGCCACATCGCTCATGGTCACCCGCTGCCGCATCCGCGTCCGCCCCTTCTCCGACCGCAACCCTACCGGCGCCCGCGCCGTAACGGAGGTCCCGGCCGGCACGATCCACTCCCCGTCCTCGCAGGTCCGCGCCTTCACCCGCCCGGTGGTGCGCCGCCGTCCCCGGCCGCGACACGCGCGTACGGAAACCGGGCCGTCCGGACCGTGCCGGCCATCGGCGCACCGGCCGAATTCCTCGCGATGGCCCCGATCCACCCGATCGTCAACGAACTGCCCATAGTCACTCGATGGCGGAGGTCCGTGATCCCGGGGGGCCTCGCCTCCCGGCTCGTGTCCCAAGGCGACCATACTGGGAGAGCACACCGCACCCCACCAGCAAAGTGACTCATGCCGAAGTCCTCCACAGACCGTCCCACCGCCCCGGAAACAGTCTGGCTGGCCGCCGGGCGCCATACCGGCCCCGCCCCGCAGCAGGCGCTCCGGGAGCACCTGCGGGAACTGAAGAACAGCGAAACGATCCAGGACTTCCTGGAGCCCGAGAACGCCTCGACGCCCGACGGTCATGTCTTCGAGGCGCGCTGGCTCGTCGACGACGACGTCACGGTGCGGGCGCGGCTCGTCACCGACGGACGTGACCACGTGGACGCCGAGCGGCGCTGGACGCTGGCGGCCGAGGCGGAACGGCCCTGGGATCTCTCGTGGCCCTCCCCCGCCACCATGTTCTGGCCGGAGAAGAGCGACATCTCCTGGGACCGTGACAGCGTGGCCGGGCTGCGGCTCCAGGACATCAATCCGCTCCCCAAGGACGACGCCGCGCTGCGCCGGATGCTCAAGGACATCGCCCGGCACAGCTGGAGCATCAACGTCGTCGTGCACGAGGCCATGACCCCCGACCCCGAGGGCCGCCTCCCGCTGACCCGCCTGCTGCCGCCCGCACTGCGGCACCGCGTCGTGGAACACCGGGCCACGCCCGAGCAGTTCCACGCGGTCAACTGGGCGCTCGGCGACCTCGGGACGTCCGTGCCGCGCGGCGGAGCCGTCATTCTGTCCGGAACACCGGCCCGCGTCGGGTTCGACGAGCAGGCCTTCAGGGTCCGGAGCGTCTTCCTCGACGGCTCCGAACCGACGGAACTCCTGGACAAGGTCGTCCAGTTCGCGGCACTGCCCTGGCCGCTGCCCGACGACGCGGCGGCGGCCCTCACCGCGCTCCGGCAGGACTGGCGTCTGCTGACCCTCGAAGAGGAACTCGCCCACGCGCGCGCCCTGGCGGCCTCGTACTCCGAAGCCCTCGAAGCCATGACCACGTCGCGCGACCTGTACCGCGAGGCGACCGAACTCGCCCACGCGGCGCTCGCCGAGATGGCCGAGTACCGCGACGCGGTGTCCGCCGTACGGGCCTCCGCGTCGGGACAGGACAGGCACCCGCTGACGAAGACCCTTCAGCGCGTCACCGACTCGCTGCTGCCCCGGCGCGCGCCCCGCGCCGACACCCTCCAGGCGGCACGCGAGAGCGAGGAGCGGGCCCGCGAGTCGTCCGGGTGATCACCGGGTGCGGTCGGGGCCCGTCCCTCGCGCGGGTTCCCTCAGGCACCCCGCCAGATGTTGGCGAACGCCGCGTTCTCGATGGCCCGGCGCTGGCGGACGGCTTCGAGCTCCATCACCGCGTCGTGCACGGCGACCAGGACAGTCGTCACCGCCTCGTCGCCGACGGCCGGGGTGTCCTCGGTCTGCTCGGCGGGAATCCCGACGACAGCTGCGAGGGCCGCGAGGACGGGCTCGTCCGCCGCCCAGCGGTGCATCGCGCGGCTGCGGGCCGGCGAGTCCACCAACTCCATACGGTCGCCGCCGAAGGGCAGCCGGCTGCGCCGCCGCCGGGCGAGCTGGCCCGCCTGTTCGAGGTCGGCCTGATAGGCCGCCGCCAGGTCGCGGCCCCTGCGCCACAGCCAGTCCTCGACCCGCTCGAACGGAATCTGCCGCACCACCGCGGACGCCGCTTCGCCCAGAAGACGGTCGTCCGTCGTCGGCTGTCGCGTCGGCACCATCCGGTCGCCGTCCAGCGTGAGGACCTCGTCGGCGAGGAGATCGATCACCTCGGCTCCGGCGAGGGCGAGCGACAGATCGCCCTGCCCCACAGAACGGTCCGGCTCCTTGTCCATCGTGACGATGAACAAGTCCCTTGCCGTGGTCACGAACGGCTCCCTTCGGAGTACTTCGCCCGGCGCGACCGTCACGCATCGGATCCATCACATCCACCGCACCGCCGCCCGCGGGTGATCCGGTCGCCCGCGGAGAAGGGCACGTCACGATCGTGATCGTAACGCTTCGGCGCACCGGCACGTCGGCGAGCCGCGGGCTGCGCCGGCAGGTCGAAGAGGTGCCGCGGTGTCACGATCTCCGTGATCGCGTCTCCGAAGCGTGTGCCGGGCTCCGAGCCCTTGTGGTCGATGTCGGTGTTCAGCGGCACGACGAGGGTCACCCGGGCCGGCGGGAAGCAGACGGCCAGCGGCGCGTAGCCCGGCAGGGAACCGTTGTGTCCGATCCACCCCCGGACGTCGAGGACGCCGAGGCCGTGGCCCGTGCCCGGGACGGAGGCCGGGGGCGTGGTGGGCCGCCGCTTCTGGGTGGTGGGACCGATCATCGTGTCACCGTCGGACCGTTGGGTCCCGTGTGCGGGCACCTCCCCGTACCGCGGGACCCCGTCCGCCCCGGAGCCGGACCCTCACACACACTACGGTCCGGCCCACGCGCGACGCGTCGGCCGGACCGGACGGCTTCCCCCCGATGCCCCTGATCCGGGGATCTCCCTGATCCGGGGATCTCCCTGATCCGCCGTCAGCCCTGGCGGGCCTTGAGGCGCGGGTTCTTCTTGTTCACGACGAACACCACTCCGCGCCTACGGACCACCTGGGCCCCGGGCTTGGACTTCAGCGAACGCAGCGACTTGCGTACCTTCATGGCTCTGTTCCCTCCTGCCGGACTCGACGTGCTCCGGCGTTCAGTGCCGGTTCGGCGCGGCGCGGCCGTAGCGGCGCTCGAAGCGCTCGACCCGGCCGGCGGTGTCCAGGACCCGTGAGGTCCCGGTGTAGAACGGGTGGCTCGCCGACGAGATATCGACGTCGATCACCGGGTGGACCGCGCCGTCCTCCCACTCGATCGTCTTGGCCGACCGCGCGGTCGATCGCGTCAGAAAGGCGACGCCCGCGGCACGGTCCCGGAAGACGACGGGACGGGATTCGGGATGGATGTCGGGCCTCATGGGGTTCCCTCCTCGGTTACGGCAGGTGCGTCTGCGGAAACGCCGGGTACGTCTGCCTGCTGCGCCCGGCGTGGGGTCAGCGCTCCTCCCGGAACGCGACGTGCTTTCCCGCCAGCGGGTCGTACTTGCGCAGGACGAGCCGGTCGGGGTCGTTCCCGCGGTTCTTGCGCGTCACGTACGTGGCGCCGGTCCCGGCCGTCGACTTCAGCGTGACGACGGGGCGCGCGGTGCTGCGTGCCATGAGGTCCTCCTTCGCCCACCATGCGCGGGCCTTGACTCGCGCATGCCAATCAGTTACGAGAGCTGTAACAGCGCACCCCGCGTCCGCATTCCCGGGCCCGTCACGACGCCCACGCGGCCCGCCCCACCAGGGCGGCTACACCTCGCGTACGGCACCGGCGACGACCGAGCCCACCGTCCGGCGGACGCCCGCCAGATCGGGTGACGCGCCTTCCCGGCCGGCGAAGAGCAGATGACCGGTCCCGATCAGCGTGAGCGCGAGCGTGTCGACGTCGGCGTCCGGCACGACGCGGCCCAGGTCGCGCTCCGCGCGGAGGTAGGAAGCGATCATGGCCGCGGCCTCGGCCAGAACGGGAAGGCCGGTCGGCGTGGTGGCCCGCAGCCGGGCGCGCAGGGCGTCCCGGGCGATGACGAGTCCGAGGATTCCCAGAGCCAGGGGCCCGAAGACGTCGGCCAGCGCGGCGGTGAGGTTGCCGTCGACGGTGCCCGTTCCGGCGGACTCGCGCAGGGCGGCGGCCTGGACGTCGAGCCGGGCGATCCGGTCCCGCACCAGCTCGGCGAGGAACTCGTCGAAGTCGGCGAAGTGCCGGTGCAGGACCCCCTTGGCACAGCCCGCCTCCGCGGTGACCGCCCGGCTGGTCAGCGCGTTCGGCCCGTCCCGCAGCAGGACGCGTTCGGCGGCGGCGAAGAGCTGTTCGCGCGCGTCACGCAGGGCCACCCCGGTCGGCATACGTGCATCCGCCTTTCCGTGCAGGACGCGCCCAGGACGACGACCTCGTCCAGGGCGAGTGAGCGCGCATCCCTCCATCGGGAGACGCGTTGAAGCAGGGGCGTACGCGCCGTTCACCGAACACGTCCGCCCGTTGACTAGTGGGCATGCGCCCACTCACAGTGGGCGCATGCCCACTGTACCCACGGAGGGATCGCGTCCCTCCGCGAAGAAGCCTCATGAGTACCGGCAGACGGCGGAGTCGTTCGGCTCCGACGCCGAACGCTACGACCGGGCACGGCCGCGCTCCCCCGAGGCCCTCGTGGAGCGGATCGTCTCCGGCATCCCCGGCCCCGACGTCCTGGACGTCGGCTGTGGCACCGGCATCGCCGCCCGGCAGTTCCGGGCCGCGGGGTGCACCGTCCTCGGGGTCGATCCCGACGCGCGGATGGCCGACGTGGCACGGCGGCTCGGCACCGAGGTCGAGGTGGCGGCGTTCGAGACCTGGGACCCGGCCGGACGGGGGTTCGACGCGGTCGTCGCCGCCCAGTCCTGGCACTGGGTCGACCCGGTCGCGGGAGCGGCCATGGCCAAGCGGGTGCTGCGGCCCTTCGGCCGGTTCGCCGCGTTCTGGCACGTGTTCCCCATGCCGTCCCGGGTGGCGGAGGCCTTCGCCACCGCCTGCCGAAGGACGATGCCCGACTCCCCGTTCGACTTCGGGGCGTTGACGAAACCGTCCGTGGACGCCTATCAGCCGATGCTCACCAAGGCGGCCGAGGAGATGCGCGGGGTGGGCGGATTCGAGGAACCGGAGGAGTGGAGCTTCTCCTGGGAGTGGTCCCACACCCGGGAGAGTTGGCTGGACGTGATGCCGACCCTGGGCCCGCTCACCCGGCTTCCCGCGGACGCGTCGGCCTCCGTGCTGGAGGAGGTGGGCGCCGCCGTCGACGCGCTGGGAGGCCGCTTCACGATGCCCTGCACGACGGTGGCGGTCACCGCCGTTCGGTCCGCCTCGACCACCTGAGCGCTCCGGCCGGTTGCGCGGGGGCCGAGCCGGACCGGACCGGTGCTTCGGGCACTCGCCCGCGGGGTCACGACGGGGGTCGCCGCCTGCCCGCCGGCCCCAGCGGTGCCGAACCTGATCCCGGAGCCGTTCCCGTGGTTCCGGTCCCGCTCACCGGTGCGCCGTGGCCCTCGCCGGGCGGCGGCGACGGCGCACCGGTGACGGTCAGGAGGGCTTCGTCACGGTGATGGTGTCGCGGTGACCGTCAGGAGGGCTTCGTCGCGGTGACGGCGGTGACCGTCGCCTTGTCGTCGCACTCGGCCAGCGCGCCGTCGTCGAGGGCGAGCTGGTGCGCTCCGCCGGCCGGGAGACCGACCACCAGGGTCGGGTAGGTGACCGGCTCGGCCCCGGACACGCAGTAGCCGTCGCCCTCGCCCTGGACCTGGACGAACGTCACCTTGACCCAGGCCTTCGCGCCGGCTGCGAGCACCACCTTGGACGCCGGGCCCGTCGGGGTCACCGCGAGCGGGCGGCCCTTCTCGGGGGATCCGTTGGGCGCCCCCGCCACGGTCGGATGCCCCTGGACGACGCACGACGTGCCGGACATGTTGGTGAACTCGACGATGACCGCGCCGATCCCGGTGCCCTCGGGCCGGACGTCGGCCTGGTACATGAACGACTTCAAGGACTCCCCGGCACATGTCTTCGTCGTCGGGGTCGAGGTGGCGGACGCCGATCCCGGAGCCTTGGGAGTGGACGTCACGGCGGGCGCGGTGGACGATCCCGTCCCTCCGGGCGACGTGGCGGGCTTCGGGGAACCGGAGGACGAGGCCGTCGGCGCGCCGGACGGAGAGGCGGCGGACCCCGCGTCGTCGTCGCCCGGCTGGCACGCGGTCATGAGAAGCGCGGCCGCCGACACGGTCGCCATGGCCAGAGCGGCTCTGCGGGCACGTGACCCGCGGTGCATCCCGTACTGCATGAAGTCCCCCGATGTGAGATGTCCAGGCGCCGGTCTCCCCGGCACTCGCCGCTAGAGATCGCACGGCGGCTTCCCTCGGTTCACCTGGGCACGGGGCTGTGACACGACGGTGACGGCGTGGGTACCGATCACTCGCGGACCAGGGTCAGCGACAGGCGCTGGGCGGTGCTCGACGTGGAGGTGAACTCCCGGCAGTCGACCACGGCCCGCATGTCCCGGGTCGCGGCGCGGACGAGGTCCAGTCGCGCCGTCCGGCCCGCGCCGCCGACGAGCCGGGCCTCCATCCACGTGGTGGTCGCGCTGACGTCGGTGCGTTCCGTGCGCTGCCCGGTCAGCAGGCGTGTCGTGGCGCCGGCGGACGTGGTGCGCAGGAGGGGGACTCCGGCCCGGTCGGCGGTCAGCGTGCCGTCGTCGTGCAGGGTCCAACGGGCACCGCGCAGACGGTCGCCCACGTCCTGCGCCTGGTCACGGGTGCCAGAAAGGGCATCGGCCGCGGTGACGTCGAGGGTGCGGAAGGTCCGTGCTCCCCGCTGCCGGTCCGGCGCACTGTCGCGGGACGGCGGGGGCGTTTCGGGGGTGAAGACCGGGAGTCCCGGCGGACGTGTCGGATCGCGCGGTGCCCCACGGCTCGGGCACGCCGTCGGCGCGACACCGGCCGGGGCACCGCCACCCGGCGCCCGTGTGGCCGGGGTGGCCGGCCCCGCCCGTTCGTCGGGGAAGACGCCGCCGGACGGGCGGGAGACGAGGGGGAGCAGTCCGACGAGCAGGAGGACCGCCGGGAGCAGGACGGCTGCCGTGTGGACCCTCGCGGACGTGGTCACTGCTGCGGTGTGGACCTTCGCGGACGTGGTCACTGCTGCCGTGTGGACCGTGGCGGACTCGGTCACGGCCGCCGCGTCCCGCCGTACGGGTCGCACGCCTGTGACCAGCGGCCAGACCAGCGTGACGGCGAGTGTCGCCCACCAGGCGGGCTCCGTCGCGAGCGACTCGTGGGCCAGGGCGAGGACCTGCCGGGTGGCCCGGTCGCTCTCCGCGCCGAGCAGCGCGTACGCCGGAAGCGCCCCCAGCATCGCCAGCGGCAGCTGGGCGAGCAGCGCGAGGGGCCACAGCAGGGTCAGCAGGAGCCGGACCCTCGTGGTCCCGCCCCGCGACACGCACCGGATCCGCATCCTGGCGGGTGGGTGATGCAGCCGTGCGAGGCCTCCGTGATCGCCCTGCTCGAGGCGGCGCAGAGCACGTACGAGATGGTCGGCGCCCGCGGCCCGAGCAGCGAAGCGGTCCGCGCCGAGTTCCGCCGACCAGAGCGCGCCGACCACGAGGAGCAGTACTTTCGGCACGCTGAAGAGAACCAGCACGACTTCGGCGAGCGTCAGGCGGGCGGTCGCGTCGCCCGTGACGAACAACAGGGTGACGGGCAGGACGACGAAGGCCACGAGGACATGGGGCCAGGCGCGGACGAGGGCGGTGAGCGGGCCGCCGAGCCCGGTGACGTGCTGCTCGCCCTGCCGCAGATGGCCGAGCTCGTGCAGGAGTACGGCGCGGGCCGCCTCGGTGTCCGTCCGCCACAGATGGACGAGCGGAGCGAAGACGCCGATCCGGGTGGTGCGCCAACTGCCCGGATAGACGCGGGCGGAGAGTCCATCCTGGGTGCTCAGGCGCAGTTGGACGCCCGGTGCGTGCTCGTTGACGAAGGCCGTCATCCGGGTGGCGAAATCGGGTGCGGAGGGCCGACCGGGGTACCCCGGTGGCTCTGCCGGGGGCGCCATCAGCGGATCGTCGGGCGCCAGCAGTCCGTAGCGGCGCTCGACGACCCGGCAACGTGCCCGCGGGGCGAAGAGCGCGAGGACCGCGGCGAGCAGGAAGAAGAGGGGCAGGAGCTGGACCAGGCTGAGCGTGGCCGTGACGAAGGAGCCGCGTCCGGTGTCGCCGAATCGCACAAGTCCGGCACCCACGCCGAGGGCGTGTCCGGTCAGTGCGGGGACCTGGACGAGGAAGAGCAGCAGGGTCAGCCACAGCCACGGTGGCGGTCCCCACGAGCGGCCGGGGCGCGCCGGCGGATACTTCCTCATGACGCCGTGCGGCGGTGGCCGGGGTTCCGGGAGGATCGGTGGACCTGTGCGGTCGACGCCGTGCTCATCCCTGGTTCGTTCCCTCGGGACCGGGCGGTGGCCCGTGGCTCGCCCTGCGGGGCCGTCCGACGCGGGACAGCAGACCCGACGCCGCCGAACGCAACCGGCGCAGTTTCCTGCACCGGCCGCCCACGCCCCGTACGGGCGGTGGTGGTTCGTCACCGACCAGCGCGTCCAGGAACGCCGCCGCTTCCCCGGGATCGCCTTCGGTCAGCAACCGGGCGGTGAGCCGTGCCGCCAGTTCGTCGGCTTCGGCCGGTTCGATCCCCCGGGCCCGGAGCCGCCCGCTCATGCGCAGGGCGGCTCGGACGACCTCCGCCGTGGGGCGGGCGTGCCCGGCGTGCGCGCCGTCCTCCGCCGTGGGGCGGACAAGCCGGGCGTCCGCACCGTCCGAGGGAGCGACGCCGGCCGGTAACTCCGCGTCGTCCCCGGCGCCTTCGTCGTCCCCGGCGTCCCGGACCGGTGGCGGCGGGGACGACGGCCCCCTGCCGTCCCCGGTCGCGTCGGGACCCGGAGGGCCGCCGGAGTCGTCCTCCCCCGGTCGCCCGGACGCGGCAGCGGAACGCCGCTGGGCCCGTAAGCCGACCAGCAGTCCGGTGGCGGACAGGACATTGTTCAACTCGGCGCTGCCCAGGGCCGATTTGAGAGCCTCGGCCGTGTACGCCAGCCCGTCCAGCAGCACGGGAAGGACGGAGGCCCCTCCGCCGCCCATGCCTCCGGGCGCGTGTCCGGGCGAGCCGAAGAGATGTCGGCGAGGGGTGCCTCCCGCGGCGTACGCGCGAGCGGTCTGAGCGGCGAAGTCCATCTCGTCGGGAGCCGCCCACTCGGCGATCCGCACGCTCCAGCCGTCCAGCCGATCCGGTGTCGTCATCCGGCCTCCCCCGGTCCGCCCGCCTCGCGCTCCTTCCGCCCGGTCCCGGTCGTCCGCGGGGAGATGGTCACGAGGCCGAGCCGTCGAACTCGAAGCGGAACGCGACCTGGCCGTCGGTGCTGCTGCCCTCGGCGCTGAGTGATGCCGTGGAGCCGTCGAGCCGGCCCGCGAAGGTCGTGCCGGAGGCCAGTGCGTGCGGATAGCCGCCGGGCAGCCGGCCGAGGTCGGAGCGGCAGGCGACGACCGGGCTGGGCCAGTTGAGCAGGTTCAGGGCGACGGCCTGCTGGGTGTGCGGGTCTGTGAGCCGGGCGTTCATGTCGCCGTCGGACCACTCGATGTCCCAGTACGTCAACAGGAGATGCGGATCCCGGGGGTTGCCGGCCAGGTCCTGGCTGGAGGTCGTGCTGACCGCCGAGGACCAGAAGGACACCGCGCCGGCCTGGGAGGGATCGCCCGCCGCGAACAGCATCGAGAACGGGTTGCTCTCCGTCTCGTCACCTCCGGTCTTCGGGCGGCTCAGATCCAGGGTGCTGTTCATGGAGTAGCTCTGGCTGTCTGCCCGACGCCGGGAGCCGTCGGTGGTGCAGTAGTCGTAGATGTCGACGGAGATGCTCGCGGTGCCGCTGTATCTCTTGCCCCACAGCGCGGCCGCGCCCGAGGCGTCGGCCGCGATCGGCTCGTCCGGCGACGTCGTCGCGGCCGGCTCGTCCGCGGGCGTCGGTGTCGGCGTGGGTGCGTCGCTGGCCGAGGGCGTCGGCTCGGGCAGGGAGGCGGGCGCGGACGTCGGCGGCCCGGACGCCAAGGTGGTCGCGGACGCCGTCGACGCGTCGGCCGTGGCCGCGCCGTCGTGCCCGCAGCCGGCCAGCGCGGCGCACAGGAGCCCTGTGCTGACCGCCGCGACGAGTCGGGTCCGGCCGATTCCGGGCATTCTTCGAACAGGCGTCATGACGGGCATGACATTCCCCTCCCCCACACCGGGTCGCTCCCCCACGAGCACCCAGGACATGCGGGACATTACGCTGCGCGGTCGAACCTCACGCCGCACGAAGTCGTTCGTTACCGATTCGTGCCTGCCGACGGCTCACGAGGACCACGCCGGTCCATCGGCGAAGGGGCTGGTGCACCATGGGCGACGCATACGGCCGGCCCGACCGGCCGGTACCTCCGAGCTGGAGTGTGGTGATGGGCGGAGACCGGGGCCGGGTCCTCGTCGTCGACGACGACGCGGCGATACGACGTTCGCTGGAGCGCGGGCTGCGGCTGGGCGGCTTCACGGTGGATCTCGCCGACGGCGGCCGGCCGGCACTGGCGCTGGCCCGGCGGACGCCGCCGGACGCGATCGTGCTGGACATCTCCATGCCGGATCTCAGCGGCATCGACGTGTGCCGGACGCTGCGCGCGGAGGACAACGACGTACCCGTCCTGATGCTCTCCGCGCTGGACGAGACCGGTGACCGGATCGCGGGGCTGCAGGCCGGTGGTGACGACTACCTGGTGAAGCCCTTCGCCCTCCAGGAGTTGGTACTGCGGCTCCAGGCGCTGCTGCGGCGCCGGCCGCCGAGGGACACGGACTCCGTGCGAGTGGGCGGGCTTTCGCTGGATCCCGCGGCCCGCCGGGTGAGCCTGGACGGCCGGCAACTGGAGCTGACACGGCGCGAGTTCGAGCTGCTGCATGTCCTGGCCCGCAACGCGGGCATCGTGCTCAGCCGCGATCAGCTCCTCGACCGGGTCTGGGGGTACGACTTCGATGTGCGCACCGACGCGGTGGACACGTTCGTGAGCTACCTGCGGCGCAAGCTGGAGGCTCCGGACCGCTCCCGGATCATTCACACCGTACGAGGCGTGGGCTTCGTACTGCGCGACGACGGACCGGAGGCCGGGCGATGAGACTGTCCACCCGCATCGCCCTGGCCGTCGGCGCGACCGTGCCGGTCCTGGTGCTGGCCACCGGCTGGCTGCTGCTGCGCCTGGTGGCGGCGGATCTGCACGACCAGCAGGACGCACACCTGCGGCAGAGCGCGGCGGCCGTGGCGAAGGACGCCCGCGGGCTGCTGCGCGCGAGTGCCGCCGACCGGTCGGCGGCAGTGGAACAGGCCCGTGAGCGGCGGCTGTTCACGTCCGCCCTGGACGTCGGCGTACGACTGACCGGTCCCGAGGAGACCTTCATGGGCGGCCCGCAGCCGGCGCAAGGGGTGCCGCTTCCCGCGAGCGCGCCGGTGCCGGTCACCCTGCGGGCGGACGGGGACACCTGGCGGGTGCTGTCGAAGCGGGTGTCCGGCGGCCGGCCCGGGGTGCGTGGCACGCTCTGGCTGTTCGCGCCCGACACCGCGGGTGCCACCCAACTGCGGCTGGTGCGCAGGCGCGTGGTGACGGTGGCGCTGCTCGCCGCGCCGTTGTCCGGGCTGCTGGCCGGGGCGGTGGCCGGGCGCGCGAGTCGTCCGTTGCGGCGGCTGCGGGACAGCGCGAGCGGTCTGGATCCGCGGACCACCTCCGCCCGTCTCGACCACACACCGGCGCGGATCGCCGAGGTCGACGACCTGGCGCACACCCTCCAGACGGTCCTGAGCCGCTACGACGAACAGGCCGCGAGGACCGAGGAGGCCCTGGCCACAGCCCGTTCCTTCGCGTCGGCCGCCGCACACGAACTGCGCACTCCGCTGATGAGCATGCAGACCAACCTGGAGATCCTCACCGAGCATCCGCACCTCCCCGGTCCCGACCGCGACGATGTCCTCGGCGACCTGCGCAGTGAACACGCCCGGCTGCTGGGCCTGTTGGTCATGCTGCGCGAGCTCGGCCGCGGCGACCTGGTCGAGGCGGACGCCTTCGGTCCGGTGGACCTGGCGGACGTCGTCGAGGCGAGCGTGCGGGAGCAGCGGCGTCGCCATCCACGGGCGCGCATCACCGGCGACTGTCCGCCGGGGCTGTGCGTGTACGGCTGGGAGCCCGGCCTGCGCACGGTCCTGGACAATCTCCTCACGAACGCGCTGGTGCACGGCGGCGGCGCGGACGGCCGGCCCGCGCACGTCGACGTCACACTGCGCGCGGACGGCGACAACGCCGTCCTGACCGTCGACGACCAGGGGCCGGGCATCGCGCCTCAGCGTCGGGCCACGGTGTTCGAGCGCTTCGAGCGCCGCCCGGACAGCCCGGGTTCGGGCCTCGGGCTGACCCTCGTGGCCCAGCAGATCGACCTGCACCGGGGCCGTGTCCGCATCGTCGAGCCGCCTGCCGGACCGGGAACCCGGATCGAGGTCGTGCTCCCGCTGATGGATGGCCCGGCCGGGCCGGAGGCGACCCTGCCCTTGCAGCGCAACTGGGTGATCACGACCGCGGGTGTCCGCCCACAAGAATTCCACAAAGAGGACTCCTAGCGTGCCGGACGTGCGGGCAACCGCCCCGGAGCGAAGAGGAGTTCAGCATGTCGAGTACGTCGAGGCCGCGGACGCCGGCGGCATCGAGGACCAGGACGACCGTCGTCTCTCTGTTGGCGGCCGGCGCGCTGCTCGGCGCCGCAGGCGCCGCGTCGGCCGACGGCACCGGGACGAAGCCGTCGGGTGCCCCGACGGGTGACGGCGCGCGGGCGCTCTGCAAGCGCGCACCGAAGATCGACCACCGGATCGACCGTATCCTCGACCGGCTGAACGGGGACGCCACGCAGCGCGGTTCCGTGGCCCGTCTGGAACAGCGCGTGAAGAACGCCAAGTCCGCCGGGCACACGGAGATCGAGGCCTATCTCAGCAACCGGCTCACCTTCCGGCGCTCGCTCGTTCCGACGCTGGAGGGCCGCCAGAAGGATCTGGCGGATGTCCAGAAGTGGTGCGAGAGCCACGACGACGGAGCCGACGCCTGATGCGCGCACGGCACCTCGCCCCGGCCCTCGCCTTCGCCACGACCGCGCTGCTCCTGACCGCGTGCGGCGGCCCCACCGAGAAGGCGGACGCCCCCTCCTCCCCCACCTCGACCTCCACGGACCTCGCCCACCTGCGCGAGCTGGTCGACGACGCGGAGTCGGCGGCGAGTTCCGCCGAGTCGGACATGGCCCAGGATTGACGTCCACCGTAGAACTGTCAGCGTCAAGGAGGAGATGGAGACCTTGGCCTGGCCGAGTTGGTCGGCGATCTGGCGGGCGGCGTGATCCCCCTCGTTGAGGGCGGTGGCGGCGGTCCTGCCGCTCCGGTTCATGTCGGCGGTCGCCTCACGGGTCAGAGACTCGGCTGGCGCGCTCGGGCCGCCTCGATGTCCGGGACATGCTCTTCGGCCCAAAGTCGTACAGCGCGGAGTGGGATGAGCAGAGAGCGGCCCAGGGGTGTCAGGGCGTACTCGACTCGGGGTGGGTTCTCGTCGTACTCGTGGCGGCTGATCAAACCGTCGGCTTCCAGGGAGCGCAGGGTTTCGGTCAGGACCTTCGGGGTGATGCCCCGGATATGCCCCTTCAGTTCGGTGAAGCGGCGAGGTCCATCGTCGAGGGCGTTGACGACGAACACGGTCCAGCGGGCGCCGATACGGTGCAGCACCGTGCGGCTCGGGCAGGTCGCCGCCATCACGTTGTACGCCTTGCCCATGGCTGCTCCCAGTTCCGTTGAAGATACCGGTATCAAATCCATACCGTTGCACCCGATCCTACGAGAGGGAGTGACACATGGAGCGGATCCTGGTCATCGGCGGTGCACGGGCACTCGGCGCGGCCGTCGCGAGGCGTGCGGAGAAGGACGGGTACGAGGTCGTTGTCGGTGCCCGCGATCTGGCTGCGGCCGACGCGCTGGCGCGCGAGATCGGCGCCACAGCGGTGCGGGTCGATCTGCAGGACGAGTCGACACTCGCGGCCGCAGCGGAACGGCTGAAGGACGGAATCGACCACATCGTGACGACCGGCTCGGCGCCGCACGACGTTCGCGCGACCGAGCTGGACCGCGACAAGCTGCTGGCCGCGTTCACGGCGAAGGTGGTCGGCCCGATGCTGATGGCCAAGCACTTCGCGCCGGTCCTGCGACCGACCGGATCGATGGTGCTGTTCTCCGGCGTGGTCGGCTGGCGCCCTGGGCCGGGATCACTCGTCAAGGGCGTCACGAACGGTGCGGTCGAGTACGCCGCGCGCCACCTGGCGGCGGATCTGGCGCCGGTACGGGTCAATGCCGTCTCGCCCGGCGTCGTGGACTCGGGCGCATGGGATCGCCTTGGTGACAACAAGACCGGCTTGTTGAGCAAGAGCGCGGCCGGGACCTTCGTCGGGCGCCACGGCGAGACCGACGACGTCGTCGACACGGTGATGTGGCTCCTGCGTGCGGGCTTCGTCTCCGGCGAGACGATCCACATCGAGGGCGGTGCCCGCCACAAAACCGTCTGATGCCTAGCTGCCGCGGAGAAGCCCCACGGTCCGTGGGGGCTCCGGCGCAGTGGGCGAATGTGGTTCCTCCTGGGTCTCCGTCCGATCTCCGGCCGCGCGATCCGCGCGGTGGTGTCTCGGGACCGGACTCAGTCGACTTCGCCCCCTCTAAGATCAGCGCGTAGAGCTCGCGTGAAGCTGGAGGGGGCTGGCAAGCGTGCGTGAGGAATTGGCTGGGCAGTTGCGGCAGTTGCGCGATCTGACTGGGCTGAGTCTGCGGGGGTTGGCCCGTGACGTGCGCGGGAGCAGTTCCTCGCTGTCGCGATATTTCTCCGGGCAGGCCGTTCCGCCTTGGCCGACGGTGGTCGCACTGTGCAAGGCGGCCGGTCGCGACCCGAGGCCGCTGCGTGAGGTGTGGGAGCGGGCCAAGGGCGAGGCACAGCCGAGCGTCACCACCGCACTTGCGCCTGTGCGCAACGATCTGCCGCACGACATCACCTCGTTCACCGGGCGCGGGGAGGAGCTGGCCGCGCTCCTCGGCGCCGCGCGGACCACGACGATGGCGGCGATCGACGGTATGGGCGGGGTGGGCAAGACCGCGCTGGCCGTGCACGGCGCACATCTGCTGTCCGCCGAATTCCCTGGTGGTCAGCTCTATTTGGACTTGCACGGGTTCACTCCGGGCCGGGAGCCGGTCGAGCCCGCGGAAGCGTTGCGGGTGCTGCTGGCCGCGCTCGGGGTGCCACCCGGCAGGATTCCCGACGGGGTCACCGAACGGGCCGCGCTGTGGCGGTCGGAGCTGGCGGCGCGGCGCGCGATCGTGCTGCTGGACAACGCGGCCGACGCCGATCATGTGCGTGATCTGCTGCCCGGCGCCGGGCAGAGCTTCGCTGTGATCACCAGCCGTCGGCGGATGGTGGGGCTGGACGGCGTCCAGCCGATATCGCTGGACGTCTTACCGACCCAGGAGGCGGCGGAGCTGTTCATCGAGTCGGCGGGCGGGGCCCGCCCCGGTGATGTCGGCGAGGTGCTGCGCCGCTGCGGGAACCTGCCGCTGGCCATCCGGGTGGCCGCCGCACGGCTGCTGCACCGGCCCGCGTGGACCCTCGACACCTTGGTGGAGCGGCTGCGCGAGGGCGAGTTGGCGGTGTCGGACGTGTTCGCGATGTCGCTGCGGCAGCTCGACTCCGCTCAGCGGCGGATGTTCGGGCTGCTGGGGCTCGTACCGGGTGAGGACATCGACGCGTACGGCGCGGCGGCCCTGGCCGGGATCCCGCTGGCCAACGCCCGTTCCCTGCTGGAGGAGCTGGTCGACGTCCATCTGCTGCAGGAGCCGACGGTGGGCCGCTACCGGATGCACGACCTGCTGCGGCAGACCGCCCGCGCCGAGGACGCCGCGGCGGACCCCGGACCGGCGATCGCCCGGCTGGCCGACTACTACCTGAGCGGCCTGCTGGCCGCGACGGAGGTGATCGAGCTGGTCGTCGTTCCCGTACCGGTCGTCGTGTCGCAGCGCCCTCCCGCGCTTCCCGACTTCTCTCATGACAGAGCCCTCGACTGGCTGGGCACCGAGTGGGCCGACATCACCGCGACCCTCTCGCTCGCCGTCGAACTGCGCGTCGACGGACCCGCTGTCGGGCTCGCCCAGTACGCCTTCGTGATCTCCCTCGGCCGGCGCGGTGGCACGGCACAGCTGTGCCGTGGGCTGGAGGTCAGCAGACCCGCCGCCGAAGCGCTCGGCGGGCGCCGGACACTCGCCTCCCACCGGTACCTGCTGGGCGCCGCGCTGCTGCGGGTGGGCCGACTGGAGGAGGCGGTGCCGGAGCTGGCGGCGGCCCGCACGCTGATGGCGGCGGAGGGCGACATCGTCGGCGAGGCCCTGGCCGTCGAACAGTTGGCGGAGGTCAGGCTGTACGACGCCGACGCCCGTGGTGCACTCGAACTCCTGCGAAAAGCAGCCGGACTGGTACCTCCCGGCGAGGGCGCCGTCCGGGTGTACATCGGCGTACGGCTCGGGCGGGCCCTGGTGCTGCTGGGCGAGCACGACAAGGCCCGCGAGGTCGTCGCGGACCTGCTGGAAACCGCGCGCGGGCTGGACCGGCAGAAGGTGCGCATGTGCCTGGATGTGCTCGGCCGGGCGGCACTCGGTCTGGGCGACGCCCGCACCGCGCTCGACCTGGCGGAGCAGGCCGTCACGATCAGCCGGGAGACCCGCCACCCGGTCCTGGAGGCCATCAGCCGGACGGACGAGGCCGTGGCCCTGCGCCACCTCGGTGACAGCGAGGAGGCGACGGCCGTGCACGCCGAGGCCATGGTGCTGCTCGAAGAGGCCGGTGAGTCGCATCGGATGGTGCGCAGCCTCCTGCCGTACGCCCAGGCCTGCCTGGCCACGGGCGACCGGGAAGCCGCGGCACGGCACTTCCGACAGGCGCTGGAGATCGCCACCGCGCACGGCGTCACCTACCTGGTGCCGGCGGCGCGTTCGGGGCTGGCGCGGGTGTCCTGAAGCCGGTCCCGGGAGGTCCCGTGCCCTGAGCCCGTCCCAGCGGTGCCCCGGGTGTCCCGTCCCGTCCCGGGACACCCGGAAGGCAGTCGTACGGTGGTGTGACAGCGCAGATCAACAGGGTGCCGGTGGGATGCCCCCGTGCCGGGACCGCGGTACGTGCCGTCCCGGACGAGCCGCCCGCGCCCAAGCTTCTCGCCATGCACACCACGCCTTCCCTGCTCACCGAGCTGGACGCGCTGCCCGCCCGGTGGGAGGTACGAGGGGCGCTCGCAGCGCCCGTCGGCTCGGTCGCCGCGCTCCTGCTCGCTGTCGCCGAGGGGCGGGTCGGCGACGACAACCTGCTGGTGCTGGCCAGGGCTTCGGCCGCTCGGCAGGGGGCGATGACCGTCGTGGCCGGCTCCGGCGCCGACGGTTACCGCGTCGAGTACGCCGGGCCGGTGGAGCCGGTGGAGATCCAGGTGGACCGGGCCCGGTCCAGGCTGGCGGTGCAGAGCTGGTACGCCGGTGTGCACACCGTCACCGCCTGCCCCGAAGGCGCCCGGGTGACCCATCGCGTCCACCGGGTGCTCCCCGACCATCAGGGGTTCGCGCCCGGGATCGCCGAGATCGGCCTGTACACACGCATGTCACGCGATCTGAAGCAGGTCCTGGACGTGATCGCCGACCGGCTCGGCTGCTGACATAGCGTGCCCCTACGGGCGGACAACGGCGGTCGGCAAAGGTACGACCCTGCCTGTACAGCTACCCGGCGGGTCGGCGTCTTCGCAGGTCAGCACTGAAGCGTCTCTGCGCCCTTGGTGGCGTACTTGGTGATGTAGGAGGCGACAGCCCGCTCGGTCAGCTCCTGGCCACCATCGAAGTCAGCGGAGCGAATCGCACGCACGTCGATTTGCCTGCCGAGGCGCACGCGTGCGAGCGTCCGTCGATGACGGGGCCGTTGACGCGGGAATGAACGGCAGCGGCGCCAATGGCGCTGGTGAGCAGCCCGGCGGTGGCCCACTCCGGAGGCACGTCGAACCCGACCAACCGCGGCTCGACCACGCCCGGCTTGATCTCACGAACGTGGACCGCGTGAACACCCCAGGCGTGCCGCAGCCGCTCACACGACGCAGCCACCTCCGCCGACTCCTGGCCGGGGGCGAGCCGAAGCCGAACCCGCAGCCCCGTGGAGGTGGGACGAATCAATCCCCGGCGGGACGGCACCGGCCGAACCTCACGGCGGGTCATGGCCCGCACCGCCGGCGCGCCCGTAGCCGGGACGGCTGGACGGTCAGCCCGCACGCATCCATGGTCGAGCTGTACGACCCGACCAGCCGCGCCACCGACGAGCGCAGCCCGACCGTGGGCCCAGTAGTCCGACGGATGCGCTTTGCGGGCGTAGACCGCCCCGCCTAATAGCAAGCTGTCTCAATTGGCTGGGCCACGAGGAGTCCGACGCCGCGCTTGATCGGGGAACCGCTCGCGGACAGACTGCTCTCCATGGGATCAGTAGGCATGGCCACCAGAGCGCAGATCGGGAACCGGCGATGAGTGCCAGCCTGCCCTTCTTTCGCTATCACCCGGACCCTCTGGCAAGCGGGTCCATCCGCACGGCCGCCGAGACGTGTGCCTGCTGCAAGCGCAACAGGGGATGGATCTACACGGCCACCTTCTACACCGCACACGAGGTCAACGGACCTTTCTGCCCGTGGTGCATCGCAGACGGGAGCGCGGCTGAACGCTTTGCGGGTGAATTCGCTGACTCTTACGGGCTCGACGGTGTCAGCGAGGACGTCTTGCACGAGGTCACTCGCCGCACCCCTGGTTTCAACGCCTGGCAGGATCCGCACTGGCTCGTCCACTGCCAGGACGCGGCGGCCTTCGTAGGCGAAGTCGGATACACCGAGCTGGCGGCGCATCCCGAAGCCCTCGACCAGCTGCGGACCGACATGCGCCTCGACGGCTGGCACGACGAAAACCAGCTTGAGCAGTTCCTGGCCCACCTGGGCGACGGGGCGACCGCCATGCTCTTCCGCTGCACCGTCTTGGCACCCATCTCGCCTACGCCGACGCATCCTAGAAGTCGTCCGCTCGGGCGAGTCGTCGGTAGCAGATGAGGGAGCAGGCGATGGCGGTGAAGGCCAGGAAGTGGCTCGCCTTGCGTTCGTAGCGCCGGTGCAGACGTCGGCATCCGGCGAGCCGGGCCATGGTGCGTTCGATGGTCAAGCGGTGCCGGCCCAGCCGCTGGCTGGAGTCTGTGCCTCTGCGTGCGATCCGGGGCGTGATCCCGCGGCCGCGTAACCATCGGCGCAAGTGGTTGTAGTCGTAGCCCTTGTCGCCGTGGAGCTTGCCGGGCCTGCGTCGCCGTCGGCCGCGCCGGGGGACCGGATCGGCGGCATTCCCTGTATCAGAGGGATGAGGGCTTGGCTGTCATGCGTGTTCGCGCCGGCGATGCCGACGGACAGCGGCAGACCGGTCCGCTCAGTAACCAAGTGGATCTTCGAGCCGCACTTGCCCCGGTCCACAGGACTCGGGCCTGTCAGGTCCCCCTTTTCAGGGCACGCATGTTCACGGAGTCGATCGCCCAGCGGGACCAGTCCAGCTCGCCGTGGGCACCGAGCCCGCCAAGGACCAGGCGGTGGAGCTTCGCCCACACCCTGGCCTTCGACCACTCCGTGAAGCGCCGGTGAGCTGTCGCCCCCGACGGCCCGAACGAGGCAGACGGCAGCTGCTGCCAGGTACAGCCCGACGTGGCCACACACACGATCGCAGCCAGCACCTCCCGGTCACCATGCCGACGCCGGCCTCCGCCTTGCCGACGAGTCGGCGCCTCCGGCACCACCCGCTGGAACAACTCCCACAGCTCATCCGGCACCAGCCGCTCAACGATCCCCGGCGCAGCAACCTATCGAACTCGCCAAATGAGATGACCCGTAAGGAGCGGGTTCGGATCGAACTCTAGAGCTGGTGTCGCAGGTTCGAATCCTGCTGGGGCGTCAACGAGGGCCAGTTCAGGGACTTGATCCCCTCAAACTGAACCCTCTGTCGTATTCAAGGCCGTTGAGGACGTGCCGATGGTCAGCGCGGCGCGCGCTGTGGCGGGGTTACCCCTCAACGGATCGGAGATCGTGACTCTGAAAGAAGTGAACGTGCTGGCGGCTTGTGGGGAACCCGTACTGCACGTCTGTGAGCATGCGGACGAGGAACTCGCCCAGACCGCAGTCGAATCGCTCCCAGTCACCGAACAGGCCCACGAGGACCGGCCAGTCATCCGGATTGGCCGTCCCGGTCTGCCAGACGAAGTCGAACTCTTGCTCTGACGCTCCCCACCGCAGGAGCCCCCGCAGCGCTGGGTAGCTGGCATAGGGGTCCCACAGATCGGCGGCATCACCATCGCTCTTGGCCCAGTCCACGAGGTCCATGCCCAAGGCTCCGGGGACAAGGAGGTCCACTTGCTCGTCGAAGCCACCCGGACCGAAGAGGTCGACGATCTCCTTGTAATCGCTCGGCAGCGAGGTGCCCAGAGCGGCCTCGACGGCAGGCCAGTCGACGGCCCGCTGCGGCACCGGGTCCCAGTCGGTGAGGATGCGCAGCTTCTCGGCCCAGGAGGCGTCCTCGGGGAACCCGGTAACCGCAGGGTCCTCCCGTTCGCCTGTGACGCTGACCGCAGGGTCCTCACGTGTGGCTACGACTACGACCGTGCGCTCTCGGCGTGAGGTGACCACGCGACCGCAACCGATCCAGTGAGACCCGTAGGCCCAGCCCCGCATCTCCAACAGCTCGTCCCCGAAAGGCTCGACGAGCGGCAGTCCAGTGCGCTCAGTGAGTGACGGGTCGGTGAAGCCGTCCGCGGCAAGGTTGCGGGGCCTGCCTGCCCGCCCGCCCACTTCGGCGAGCAGCCCTGTCAGACTTGTGCCCTCTGGCGCCTCGAGGATGACCGGCGGGCCGCTCTCGAAGGATGAGTCGGTGATCTTCCAGATGGCGGCAACCACTTCCGAATCCTCCATGGGACTCAGTGAACATCACGTCACTGACATCCTGGCTTGCGCTGCAGACATCGAGTAACGAACCAAGGACCCCATGCATGATCGTTCTGCGGAGCTTGTGCGGGTCGACGGCGGACGGGATGGGAGCTGGGGAGAGTGGTGGGTGGAGGTGGTCTGGTAGCGAGCCTCCAGCGAACTGCTGCGAGCCGCCGTGGACGTCGTTGTTTTGCGGCTGATGACGGCATGCAAATCGCTCAGCAGGGAGTGACTTCAGGGTCGACCGGGGGCAGCGCCCAGGGTTCCAACGTGCCGTTGCAGTACTCGGCGAGGAACTGGACGGCGCCGCCTTCGTAGTGCCACCAACCGCCGTTGCGAGAGGCGATGGTGACGAGCCACTGCTGCGGGTTGTCCCCGGCCGTGCTCCAAAGGAACTTGTCGCCCTCGTTGGACTCCGCCCACGGCAGTAGACCGCCTGGTGCCGGATGCGGGCGCAGGCCGATGGACATTTCGGCCTCCGACCATGCCTGGATGACCTCTTCAAGGTCGTAGCGGATACCGCGGAGCAGGTAGTGCTCCTCACCTGGCTCAGGAAGGCCGACGAGGAGAAAGTCTCCGACGGCGAAGGTGGAGTACCACTCGGCGAGGCGCTTGTAATCGGCGGGCAGCGCGGTGCCCAAGCCGTCTTCGAGCAAAGCCCAGTCGAGCACGGCGGGCTCTGGTCGGCGGTGTTCGGCCAATCCAGGAACAGCGCGCTCCAGCGCCGCGATCGCCTCTTCCGGTTCCGTGATTCGGCGCATCGGTGTCTGCGTGCCGATTAGATCGTCGATCATGGCAACCAGCGTGCCAGAACCTTCAGACATCAGCGGCTGACACCAACAAGCGCGAACCGCGGCGGTCGACGCCGGACCTCAGTGGACGATCGGCCGAGGCGCAGAGCCGGTCCGTCGGCGTCGACAACCCCCCGTGATCGACCTGATAAAGATGAGGCCACACCTCAAAGCCTGCGTTCAGGGCGGAGCACCGTCAGCAAGCGATGAACGACACCATGCCGACCACGCTAGGGTCCCGGCCATGCCCTTCGTTGCTCCCGATCCCGATCCCTATCAGGAAGTCATGACGCGAGAGTCCCTCGCTGCCATGATCTACGACCTCTGCGAGGACTTTCGGCGACGAGGAGCGGAGTGGGAGAACCGCACCGTAGAGGACTACCTCGGCGCGCTCGCAGCGTGGATCACGGACTCCCCCGGCTCGTACCGTCACCTCGGCGAAGAGATGCCGGCGAACGGCGACTGGACGTTCTTCGCGCGGGCCCTCAGCGCGGCCGTCATCTACGAGTAGCCGTCGGCTCATTGGTCTTGCCGATCCCGAGCTCCGAGATGGCTACCACGAACATCTTGAGGGACGCATCCATCTTGAGAGCGGGTCGATCAGCCTGATCTTGGAGCGGGGCGACAAGGTGTCGAGCTGCGATTCACCCCCGGCCCGAAGGCCGGGGCACGCTCGCAGGATCAGAGGTAGGCACCGTGGACTCCGGGCGTACGCCCTGGACGTACGTCAGCCACGGGCGGACGTCGCCGCTCCCCCGTATCTCGAACCCGGCGCCGGTGATGAGCCCGTCCAGCAGGTCGGTGCGGTTGTGGGACATGGCGTGACCGAGGCCGCCGTGCACCAGGTGGCGGCCGAGGGTGCTGCGCGGTGGCCGGAACTCTACGACCAGCAGTCGTCCGCCCGGCCGCAGCACGCGCCACATCTCCGCCAGGGCCGACGGCCGGAGCTCATCCGGCAGATGGTGCAGCATCAAGCTGGTGACGACGGTGTCGAACGACCCGTCCGGCAGGGCGAGGGACTCCGCGACCCCTTCCCGATAGGTGCACTCGGCACCCCGCCCGGCCCGGTTCCTGCGGCGCGCGTAGGCGAGCACCGAGCGCGACGGGTCCACTCCCGTCACCGCTCCGCGCGGGCCTACGGCGACGGCCATGCGCCGGGTCAGATACCCGGTGCCGCAGCCCACGTCCAGCACGCGGTCCCCGGTCTCGGCCCCGCTCAGTGCGGCGAGCCGGAAGAAGGCGCGATGCCGTCGGCCCGCGAAACAGAGCGCGCCGCAGAGCTCGTAGGTTCGCGGAGCTCCGATCGTCACCCCGGGGGTGTCCGCGTGCGGCTTCCCTTGCATGAGGCGTCCGATGGACATGCCGGCCACACTCCTTAACTTAGTTGCGACTAAGTACAGGCTCAACTTAGTCCCGACTAAGAAAGATCGCAAGGGGCATACGATGGCGTGCGTGACCGACGCCGAGAAGACCCCCGCCCACCAGGGCAAGGCCCGTACACGCACTCGGATGCCCGCCGCCGAGCGGCGCGCCTCGATCCTGACCGCGGCCACCGAGGTCTTCTCCGAGACCGGCTACGAACGGGGCAAGGTCTCCGACATCGCCCGGCGCGTCGGAGTCACGGAGCCGGTGGTCTTCCAGAACTTCGGCTCCAAGTCCGCCCTCTACCAAGCGACTCTGGACCACGTGACCACCGCGGTGACCACACTCCTGACGGAGGCCGCCGACAGCGGTCGCCCCGTCCCCGATATCCTGGCCGCCTTCCTGGACCCGGCCCACATGGACCGCTTCCACCAGCGCGGCGCACACGGCTTCCTCTTCGCCGACGCGGCGGCCCTCGCCCACGACCCGGCCCTCGGCGAAGCCGCCCGCCACATCCACCAGCACTTCGCCGAGGCCCTCGCCGGCCTGCTGCACCGCGGCCAGCTCGCCGGTGACATCCGCGGCGACATCAGTCCGCGCACCGCCGCCTGGTGGCTGATCTCGCTCCTCGCCGGGCGCCCGCTCCGGGGCGCGGTGATGCCGGACCGGGCCGTGATGGAGGCCGAACTGACGGACATGGCCCTGCGGTCGCTCCTGCCGTCGAGCGGCGGGCTCACACCGGAACCGGCGGCCGGCGATCGGCCACCCGGCACATGACACCGGAAGCCAACCGGAAGCCGCTCGGGCACGCCGGGGCCGTTGGAGGCGCGGCCGAGCGCGGCAGCGATCGTCTTCCCGCACTTCTCGGGAGCGCGTCGACGCCCGTGTCCCGCCGGGGCGCGGGCGTCGACGCGCACCGCCTTCGGTGAGGTCCTACATTAGTAAAATCAGCGTTTAGTGGACCAAAAAAGCACGTGATGCACTATCTGACCTCCTCCGGTGAGATTCAGCCGTCGAAGTCGTCCCATGACGCGGGGGTGCCCAGCCGGACGCACAGCAGAGGTGATGTCCGGTGAGTGGTGGTACTCCGCTGATGGTCGTGGACCGTTCGGGTGTCGTCGTTCGGTGGAGCGGCAGAGCGCGGGAACTCTGGCTGCGCTCGGAGTCCGAGGCCGTGGGAAGTGCGGCCCTGAGCATGGTCATGCCGAGCACGGGGGACCCCGGCGACGCTGCGGAAACCGGGATCGGATCCGGGCCCCGGGGCATCCGCGACATCGACGGAAACCCGGTCGACCTGCGCGTCCAGGTGGTGCCGCTCTCCGACGGCGAGGTCGCGTGGGGCGTCTTCGAGGCGGACGAGAGCGCCGCCCCCGTCGGCGCACGGACCGCGGTGTCGGACGCTCCGCGCGCGAACACCCGGGAAGCGTTCTTCGTCCTGGACTCCGAGCTGCGCGTTCTCAGCGTCAACGACGCGGCATGCGCGTTGTGCGACGTCGCGGCGGACAAGGCCCTCGACCGCCCGGTCACCGATGTGTGCCGTCCCTCCCGCCCGCAGGAGTTCGAAGGCGTCCTGCGGAGCGTTCTCGCCGACGGCGCCTCCGTCACCGGCCACGTCGTACGGCTCGACCCGGTGGACGGGTCCCAGCCGGAGCGATTCGCGACGGTCTCGGCGTTCCCGCTGAAGAGCACGCACGGTCTGGTCGTCTCCATGACCGAGGTCAGCGAGCCCATGAGGGCCGAACGGCGTCAGACGGCGCTCGGTTCGGTGCGCGAGCGGGTGGGACGGAACCTCGACGTCGTCACGACCTGCCAGGAACTGGTGGACGCGCTGGTGCCCGGATTCGCCGACATCGCGGTGGTCGAGGTCGTCGACGCGGTGGTGCGGGGTGAGGATCCTCCGCTCAGCCCTCTCCGACGCGACATCCCCCTGCGCCGCGCGGCCTTCCGCAACGGGGGACCCGCTCGCCTGGCGCAGGCGCATCCGGTCGGCGACGTACGGGCCCTGCCGGCGCCGACGCCGTACTCACAGGTGCTCAGCGATCTCACACCGCGAGCCGTCGCCCTGGACTGCGGCACCCCCTGGCTCGACGCCGATCCGGATCGGGCCCGCGCCATCCGCGCCTCCGGCGCCCGCACGCTGCTCACCGCCCCGTTGGCGCTGCGGGGCGCCGTGCTCGGGCTGCTGAGCCTCTATCGCGTACGACCGAACGACGCCTTCGACGAGGACGATCTCGACGTCGCCCAGGAAATGGCCACGCATACGGCGCTCAGCCTCGACAACGCCCGCCGCTACACCCACGAACACACGATCGCGGCGGCGCTGCAACGCCATCTGCTGCCTCCGGAGCCTCCCTCCCAGACGGCCATGGAATTCGCGCCGTTGCACGTCCCGGCCGACACGGGAGCGGGTACCTGGTTCGATGCCTTCAGCCTGCCCGGCGCCCGCACCGCACTGGCGATCGGGGAGGTCAGCGGGAGCGGCATCGACGCCGCGACCACCATGGGCCAGCTCCGGACGGTCATCCATTCGCTCGCCGCGCTCGACCTGGAACCCGACGAACTGCTCGCGCGCCTCAACGACGCGGTCGTACGGCTCGCCTACGAGCGGGCGGCCCTGCCTCCGAGCGATCCGCTGCACCAGCAGCCGCTCACCGCCAGCTGTGTCTACGCGGTCCACGACCCTCTCCAGAAGGCCTGCGTCATGGCCTCCGCCGGTCATCCCGCGCCCGTCGTCGCTCATCCCGGTGGAGTCGTGCACGTCCCGGAACTCCCGACGGGCCCGCTTCTCGGCAACCGGGACGGACCGCCCTTCGCGACCGCCTCGATCCCCATGCGGGACGGCAGCGTTCTCGCGCTGCGCACCACGTCCTTCCCGGTCTCCGGAAGCGCGGACGGGCACCGGACGGACCCTCTCCGGGAGCCGCTGACCCGGCTGGACCGCCCGCTCCAGGAAGTGCGGGACGACATCCTCTACAGGCTGCGCGACACGTCCGGCACCCACGATGTCATTCTGCTGCTGGCCCGCACCCGCGCCTTTCCGCCGGACCAGGTCGCCACCTGGCCCCTGGACTCGGTGCCGGCGGCGGCCGCGACCGCACGGCACCACGCTCAGGACAGACTGAGGCTGTGGGGCGTGGACGAGGAGACCGCCTTCGCCACCGAGTTGATCGTCAGCGAGCTGGTGACCAACGCCGTGCGCCACGGAGCGCCACCGATCCGGCTGCGCCTCATCAAGGACTCCACGCTCACCTGCGAGGTCAGCGACGCGGGCGGGGCCGCTCCGCGGCTGCGCCATGCCCGCACGGTCGACGAAGGCGGACGCGGCCTGTTCATCTGCGCGCAGTTGAGCCACAACTGGGGCATCCGCTACTCCGCCGAAGGCAAGACGATCTGGACGGAACAGACCCTGCCTTAGGGGCGTGCCGGATCGCCGCCGCCTACGCGGCCCCCGCGCGGACGCCGGCCGCCGCGCAGTCCACGTCGGCCCACATCGTGTGGCCCTCGGCCGTCGGCTCGTCCCCCCAGCGCGCGGCGAGGGTGTCCACGATCAGGAGTCCGCGGCCCCCGTCGGCCAGGGAGAAGGACGGGTGCCGCCAGGTGGCGCGGACGAGGCCGACGTCGGGGCCGGTCCCGGCGTCGGTGACCTCGATCCGCAGGCACCGGCCCTCGTCCGTGCGGGTCTCGGTGAAGAGGACCCGCACGGGCGGCCGGCCGTGCTCCAAGGCATTGGCGAGCAGCTCACCGGTCACGAGCAGGACGTCCTCGCACGCGTCCTCCAGGCCCCATTCCGTCATCGTGCGGCGGAGGTCCTTGCGCTGCCCGCGCAGGACGGGTGGTCCCGCCGCCGGGACGACACACTGCATGTACGTTCTCTTCATCCTCGTCATCGCGGTTCTTCCCTTGAGTTCCCTCAGTGGAGATCCGTAGCCGCGGCTCCCGCGGATGTGACGTTTCCCGCGGGCTTGCCGCGGCCGCTGTGTGTGTGGAGGGGAGACGGCCCGCTCGACTCCCGCGCGCGGCGCGTCTACCCGGCCAGGTCCCGCGCCACCTCGCGTGCCGCTCGGGCGCCCGACGCCAGCGCGCCCTGGACCGAGCCCGTGGCCCTGTGGTCCCCGCACACATAGCGGCCCGGGGCCACCCGGGCGGTCCGGCCGAGCGGATGCGGCGGCGGCATCGCGGGCAGGGCGTCGGGAACGGTACGGACGGTCAGCAGGTCCCAGTCGGCGGTGTCGGTGCCGTACACCTCGGCGAGCGCGTCGCGCAGCCATGTCTCCCGGCCCTCCCGGTCGTGCCCGAGCACCGAGGTGGCGATCAGCGACGCCCCGGGCGGGGCATACACCGGGACCACCTGGCTCAGGACGCAGGTGTTGAGGAAGCGCCGCCTCGTGTCCGTCATCAGGGTGGCTTCGGCCAGCGGGGAACGGGTCGCCGCGTGGTAGTACGTCGTCACGACGCGGTATTCCGGAAGGTCCAGCTCGGGCAGCAGACGAGCGGCGGGGCCCGGCCCCGTCGCCACCACCACGGCCCGTGCGGCGAGTTCGCCTCCGGCGTCCAGTTCCACTCCGTCGTCCGTGAGGCGCAGCACCGGCAGGCCGAGGTGGACGACGTCCGGGGGCAGCGCCTCTGCCAGCAGCCGCGGCACCGCCCCGATTCCGGCGCCGGGCAGGCACAGGGTGCCACGCAGCATGCTGCGCCAGACGAGATGGAACACCCGGCTCGAGGTCTCCAGTCGGTCCTCCAGGAAGACGCCGGACAGGAAGGGCCGGAAGAACCGCTCGACGAACTCCTCGGAGAATCCGGCCGCGGCCAGCGCGGTGCGCGTCGTGCGGTCCTCCCCGCGTTTGAGCGATCGTGCGGGAGCGAGCATGTCCCGTCCGGACAGGGCGGCCAGCGCGATCAGATCGCGGGTTCCCGCGAGCCGTCCCGGACGCAGGTCGCCCAGCCTCCGTGGACCGCGGGTCGGGTCGCTGAAGCGCAGCGGCCCGTCCTCCGTGTGGACGAGGATGCCGGACGTGAAGGGTCGCAGCCGCAGGTCGCGCAGCGGGAGCCGCTGCCGGACCTGCGGATAGGACGTGTTGAAGACCTGGAAGCCCCGGTCGATGACGAACCCCTCGTGCCGGTCGGAGCGCATCCGGCCGCCCACTCCGTCCGACGCCTCGAGGACGCGGACCCCGAAGCCGCGCAAGGCGAGATCGCGGGCGCACGCCAGACCGGCGAGGCCGCCGCCGACGACCAGGACATCGGACACACCGCGCTTCGCGGTCATGGGCATCATCCTCCGAGGAGCCGGTCCGTCCGCACGCCGGCGGGCGCGGGGCGGTCCGGGCACATGCCGACGGCCCCGCGCCGTCGTACGCGCCCTTCTGAACCGATCTTCCCGTCGGGCCCGCCGGACGGATGCGGGCCACGCCGAAGGTCAGTGCCGCAGGTCACACGGCGCTTCCGTCCCGGGACGGAACCTTTCGGCATGGTCACCCGTTCTTAAGGGTGTGGCGCGGAGGGGACAGTGTCCCTTGGCCTCACCCAGGGCCCCGGGGGACGATCGTCCGGCTGAAGCCCCGGAGCCGTTCGCCGAGAGGCGACCACCCTCCGCACCCCTCATGAACGACCCCGGCTGGTCTCCCCCGTCCAGCCGGGGTCCCTTTGCTGTGCCGAGCGGTTTCTCCGCGGCGCTCCGCGCACGGAAAAGCGCCGGTGCCGCCCGCAGCAGGGACGGCACCGGCGATTCGGGTCGCGTCAGTGGCCGGAGCCGTAATGGCCGCCGAGCTGGTCGCGGTAGTGCGGGTCTCCGAGATGCTTTTCCTTGTCGAATTCCGGCGCCGACTTGATCTCGTCCTTGGACCGGGCGACCTGGACGGTCTTGTCCTCGTGGCTGATCGACGTGATCGTTCCGGCGGGCAGCAGGACCTCCTTGCCGAAGATCCAGACGCCGGTGTCGACGACGATGTACTGAGAACCGACCTCGTCGGAGTGCTTGTCGACCTTCCCGATGTGGCCGTCGGTCGCCTCCACCTTGTAGCCGGTGAGATCGGCGTCGGGCGTGTGACCGCTGGTCGGGCCGTAACCCCAAAGGTTCTCGTTCACGAAGAATTCCTCCAACTCATCTGCGGGCGCTCGCTTCGGTCTCGCCTGCGGGTGCCCGCTTCGGTGACCGGATTCCGATCACCGTGTTCTCAGCGTGTTTTCCCGCTGGAGGTCACCGGGTGTCCCTTTCCCTGCCACTGACACCCGTTGTCCGGAGAATCCTCGATTTCCCGTCACGAAGGTCAGCCGCGCTCAACGGGCGGGCGTAGTCGCGGGTTTCGAGGGAAGCAGGATGCCCTTGGGCCGGGCCGCGGGGAGGAGAGTTGTCATGCATCTGGCACGAGTATCCGGGGAGAGCGCCGCTGCCGAGGGGTGGCCATGGGCGCTGGGAGCGGTCGCGCTGTACGGCCTGATCAGCTACGGGCTCCAGTACCGGGCACGCGCCCGGCGCGGGTCCCGGCATCCGGGCCGTGACGCCCTGCACGATCTCAAGGACCGCGAAGAGCCTCAGTCGTCCGGTCAGCACGTCATCAGCCGCGTGCTGATGTTCGGCGGCGGCGCGGCGATCGCGCTGGTCGCCCTGACGACGTCCGGAGTCGTGCGGATCGTGGCCGCGGGGCTCATCGCCGTGATCGCCGTGAGCACCTGGGCGTACTACGACCACCGCGCCGAGGCCCGCTCGCTGGACCGGCGCGGCTGACGCGGCACGCCACCGGCACGACCGAGGCAGCGAGGCGCCGCTGGGCCGGCCACTCGGACGCCGGCCTGCCACTCCCGGCGGAGGCAGACGGGACGGGACCTGGACTTCCGGCCCGTCGGACAGTGACTGCGGGGGCGGGCCCGCCCTGCGGACAGGGGCGCCGCGGTCCGACACCGACGCCGTCTCCCGAGCACTCATCGCATGCGGCGCTCGCAGGGCGTCACCCTCACCGCAGGGATCGCCCCCGAGCACTCATCGCATGCGGCACGCGCAGGGCGTCACCCTCATGGCAGAGCTCGGGGCCACCGCCGGATCGCGGGTTCTCCCTCCTCGCCCGGACGCGCTCCCCCGGGAAGGGGAAGCGGTGAGACAGAAGCGGCCCCGCCGCGCGGTCCAGGGGGGATGGGACCACGGGCGGGGCCGAGAGCTCGGGGGTGCCGGGGGGAGGCATCCACGAGCGGTCTGCGACTCCTTGTGCCCGCACTTCCCCGGGTTCATGCGCAGAAGTTTCGAGCGGGAGGGAAGGGACTGCCGAGAACGGCTCCGACCCGGCCGAAAAGACCGGCTTGGCCGAGTTCGCGGACAGCACGAACATCAGCGGCGGTCCGGTGCACACCCCCGAGGCCCGCGTGCTCCGCGCCTGACCCGGTCTGCGCACCTCGAGGACGAGCCCGACCCGACGGCGCCCCCGGCCCGCGCGAGTCGCGCGGACCGACCGCCCGTCGGCACGCAGGCACTTCACAGGTCCGGATCAAGGTGACCTAAAACCGATCATCCGCCCAGAATCCTTGGAGGTCTGGACCACTGGCACTTCCGTGGGGCGGACGTCGGCGTTCCAGACCCGCCCCCTCTCGGACCTCGGCCAGCACAGGGGCGTTTCGTGCGGTAACCGGTCGCTTTCCCACAGTGACCGCCGCGGCTCTGCCGCGACGTGGACAGCGCCCGTTCGATACCTGCTCTTTTCCGTCATGTTCCGCAGCAGGCGCACGAAAGCTACACAGAGACACCACTATGTGACGCGAAGCAAGCGTGACGACCGCGTCTGAGGGGGGCAGTGGCGTCGCGTCAGGGGGTGGTCCGCTCCACGGGAGCCGTACTCACCCCTGCCCGGGGAGGGATTTTCACCGCATGAAGCGGACCATCGGCACGACCGCGCCCACCGTCGGCGCGCTCATCGCCTCGCTCGACTTGCAGGAGGGCACGGCACACGCGGACACCGTGACACCCCGCATCGATCTGCGGGTCCTGATCGTGAGTGACGGCGGAGCGACGACCGACGCCATCGCGGCCGAACTCGCGACCGCGGAAACGCCGTACACCGAGGTAGACCTGCGGCAGTCCGGACGGCCGGTGATCGACGCCGGTTTCCCCGCGGACACCGTGGACGGCGAATCGCGCGCCAGGTACCAGGCCGTCGTGCTGCCCGACGACAACCCGTTCCCGGCGAACTCACCCGAGATGGCGGCCCTCGCGGCGTACGAGCAGACCTACGCGATCCCCCAGGTCGACGCCTACACGTACGCGCGCCCCTAGGCCGGACTCCAGTGCGTCACCGAGCCGGTCCCGTACACCCCGGACAACTGAACGGCGCACCGACCGAAGGTCCCGGCCGCACCACCGCGGCCCGGACGGGCTCGACCACCCCACACCTCGGCCGTGGAGCACATCAATGCACGTTCCCCGCGGCGCGCGACGTCTGAACTCAACGCGCGTCACTCTGCTCACCGAAGGCACCTACCCGCACAGTCACGGCGGTGTCAGCGTCTGGTGCGACCAACTCGTCGACGGCATGCCCGACATCGACTTCGAGGTCATCGCCGTCACCGGCACCGGACGCGAACTCATCGTGTGGGACATCCCCGCACAGGTCACGGACGTCGTCGCGGTCCCCATGTGGGGGCCCGCACCCGACGGCCGCCCGCCCCGCGGGCGTCGCCGCGGCCAACTCACCGCCGCCTACGAACAGTTCCTGACCGCCCTGGTGGACCCGGGCGCCGAGGACCGGTTCGCCGCCGCCCTGTACGCGATGGCGCAGGCCGCGGCCGACGGGATGCTGAGTGCCTTTCTGCGCGGCGACCGCGCGATCAGCATCCTGACCGGTGTGTGGAACCGTCCGGGGCTCGCCGTCCGCGAGGCCCGGCCGACCCTGCACGACGCCATCACCGCGACCGCTCTGCTGGAGCACGCGCTGCGTCCCCTGGCGGCACCGCTGCCCGAGCGCGGGGTGGCGCACGCGGTCAGCGGCGGCGTCGCCGTACTGCCGGGCCTCGCCGCACTCGAACGGCACGGCGTCCCCCTGCTGTTGACCGAGCACGGCGTGTATCTGCGCGAGCGCTACCTCGGCTACCGCACCGCCCCGTACCGCTGGCCGGTGAAGGCCGTCGTGCTGGGCTTCTTCCGGCTGCTCGCGGAGGAGACGTACCGGCGCGCCGCCCTGATCACCCCGGGCAACCGCTACAACCGGCTGTGGGAGGAGCAGGGCGGCGCCGCGCCCGAGGCGATCCGCACCGTCTACAACGGCGTGGACCCCGCCGCGTTCCCGCCCGCGGGCCCCGAGCCCGAGCGGCCGACCCTCAGCTGGGCCGGCCGTGTCGACCCGATCAAGGACCTGGAGACCTTGATCCGGGCGTTCGCGCTCGTCCGGGAACGGCTCCCGGAAGCACGGCTCAGGCTGTTCGGCGGCACTCCGCGGGGCGGCGAGGCCTACCGCGAACGGTGCGAGGCCCTGGCCGCCGAGCTGGGGCACGGGGACGCGGCCACCTTCGAGGGCCGCGTGGACGACATCAAGGACGCCTACGCGGCGGGCAATGTCGTGATGCTCTCCAGCATCAGCGAGGGCTTCCCGTTCACGCTGATCGAGGCCATGTCGTGCGGGCGGGCGACCGTGTCCACGGACGTGGGCGGGGTGCGCGAGGCCGTCGGCGACAGCGGTCTCGTCGTCCCGCCGCGTGATCCGGCGGCCATGGCGGCCGCCGCGCTGGAGCTGCTGGGCGATCGCGGGCGCCGTCGCTCGATGGGCGAGGCGGCCCGGCTGCGGGTCATCGAGCAGTTCACGCTGCGGCAGACCGTCGACACCTTCCGGTCCATCTACCTGGAGCTGTCGGCGCTCGGCCGGACCGTCCCGGGTGTTCTCGAGGCGGCCGACGCCGTGCTCGCGGCACCGGGCGGCCCGGCGGCCGGGCCGATGCCGAGGAGCCTGGCCGGATGAGCGGACCGATGGCCCTGGAACCCGGCGGCGCGGCGGGCGACACGCTGTCCCTGCGCCTCGCCGGCGACCGCCCGCCCGCCCTCACGGCGCGCGGCCACGGCGCGGACCAGAACGCGGTCGACCGGCTCGCCGCCGAGCTGGCGGACGGCATCGGGCCGGCCGTCCACCCGTACGAGGTGGCCGCACTGCTGGAATCGGAGGGGCTGACCGCCGAGGTCATCCAGGAGCGGTACGGACACCCGAACCTCTTCTCGCTCGCCTCCGCGCTGTACGAGCGGGTCCCGCGCACCTTTCCCGAGCCGGCCCGGGCCGCCGACCCGTGGCGTCCGGACCATGTGCGCTGCGGACTGCGCGGGGCGCTGTTCGCCCTGCCGGGCCTCGCCTATCTGCTGGCCGGGCGGCTGTGGCACGCGGGGCGGGATCTCGACGTCCTCGTGCTGGCCGGACTCGTCTCCTGGGCCTGGGGTCAGGCGCTCGGGCACCGCGCCCATCTGCGCATGACCACGGGCCGCCGCGAGGCGGGCCGGACCCTGCTCAAGGGGGCACCGCTCGGCGCGCTCGCCGCGACGGCCTCCGGGGCGCTGGTCGCCGGGTCCGGCACGGCGATCGGGATCGCCGCCGCGCAGTCGGTGTATCTCGCGGCGGCCGGGGTGCTGCTGGTGCTGGGCGGGGAGCGGCTGTTGCTGGCCGCGCTCACCCCGCTGATCGCCGGCTCGGCGGCGCTTCCCTGGTGGGAGCCGGGGACCGTGCTGCGCGTCGGCCTGCCGCTGCTGTCCGTGCTCGGCGCGGTCGCCGCGGCCGGCTGGGCGCTGCGGGCCGCCGTCGCCGCCGCCCCGGTCCCGGACGGCGCCCGTCCGTCGCTGCTGCGGTCTCTGCCGTACGGCCTGTTCGGACTGTCCGCCGGGGTGCTGGTGCTGCTGGAGGGCCGACAGCATCCGTACGCCGTGATCGTGCTGACCGTGAGCATGGGACCGGCGGAGTGGCTGCTGTACCGGTATCGCGGGATGTCGGTGGCGGCGCTGCGGGCGACCGCGACTCCGGCCGCCTTCCTGCTGCGTTCGGCGGGCATCCTCGGCCTCTGCCTGCTCGTCTACGTCCTCCCGTTGCTGCCCGCGGCCCTGCTCACCGGCGCGGAGCCGGCCCCGCTGCTGCTGCTCGCGGCCACGCTGTGGACCGCTCTGCTGCTCCAGGCCTTCGGGGTGGCCTGGGCGCCGGCAGCGATCTGTCTGGCGGCGGCCGGCGGGGCCGCCGCGACCACCGTGCTCCGTCCGCCGCCGAGCGCCGTCGCGCTGTCCCTCTTCTGCGGCACCGCCGCCCTGTGTCTCGCGGCCTGCGCCGTGCTGCTGCTGGGGCGGCCCGCGCCGCACGCCTGAACCGCCGTCCGCGGCCCGCCCGGACGAGCCGCGTCCCGAAGACCGCCACGGGACACCGGGCACCGGGCCGGGCACCAAACCGACCACGCGCATCACACGCACATCACATGAGCAACCGACCGGAAGGACCTACGAGTTGACCACCGAACCGCTCGCCGCCGTCACCGGAGCCGAGGGTTTCATCGGCTCCCACCTCACCGAGGCGCTGGTCGCCTCCGGACACCGGGTGAGGGCCATGGCGCAGTACAACTCCTTCTCCTCGTACGGCTGGCTGGAGACCCTGGCCCCCGACGTCCTGGACCACGTGGACATCGTCCTCGGCGATGTCCGGGACCCGGGCTCGGTCCGCGGTCTGGTCGAAGACGCCGACTGCGTCTACCACTTGGCCGCGCTCATCGCGATCCCGTACTCCTACCGGGCGCCCCACAGCTATGTGGACACCAACGTCACCGGCACCCTCAATGTGCTGGAGGCCGTGCGCGCCCTCGGCACGCCCCGGCTCGTGCACACCTCCACCAGCGAGACCTACGGAACCGCGCGGACCGTACCGATCACCGAGGACCACCCGATCAACACCCAGTCCCCGTATGCCGCTTCGAAGGCGGGCGGAGACCGGCTGGCCGACAGCTACCACGCGAGCTTCGACACTCCGGTGGTGACGCTCCGGCCGTTCAACACCTTCGGTCCGCGCCAGTCGATGCGCGCGGTGATCCCCACCGTCATCGGCCAGGTGGTGGCGGGCGAACGCACCATCACCCTCGGCGATCTGCGGCCCACCCGCGACTTCACCTTCGTCCGCGACACCGCGCAGGCGTTCCTCGCGGTGGGCACGGCGCCCGCGGAGCGGGTCGTGGGCCGGACCTTCAACGCCGGTACGGGCGGGGAGATCTCGGTCGGCGACCTGGTGGCGCTGATCGGCAAGGTGATGGACACCTCCCTGGACGTACGGGAGGACGCGGGGCGCATCCGGCCGGCCAACTCCGAGGTGATGCGGCTGGTCGCCGACGCGAGCCGGCTCGTCGCGGCGACGGGCTGGAGTCCCGCCCACGAGCTGGAGCAAGGACTCGCGCACACCGTGGAGTTCTTCCGTGAGCCGGCGAACCTGGCGCGCTACAAGACCGGCATCTACAACATCTGACCCGTCCGGCACGTCCCACGAAGGAGGAGCCTCATGCACGCAGTGATTCTGGCGGGAGGCAAGGGCGTCCGGCTGCGGCCCTACACCACCGCGCTGCCCAAGCCGCTCGTGCCCATCGGCGACCAGCACGCCATTCTGGAGATCGTGCTGCGCCAGCTCGCCTCGGCCGGTTTCACCGGCTGCACCATCGCCATAGGCCACCTGGGCGAGATCATCCGCGCCTACGTCGGAGACGGCTCCCAATGGGGCATGGCCGTCGACTACGCCACCGAGGAGAGCCCGCTCGGCACCATGGGCCCGCTGCTGACCATGCGCGACCGGCTGCCCGAGTCGTTCCTCGTGATGAACGGCGATGTGCTCACCGATCTCGACTTCGCCGATGTCCTTGTGCGGCACCGGAGTTCGGGCGCCCCGCTGACCATCGCGACGTACGCGCGCAAGGTGCACATCGACTTCGGTGTGCTGACGACCGACGACAGCAAGGTGGTCGCCTTCACGGAGAAGCCGAGCATGGACTATCGCGTCTCGATGGGCGTGTACGGTCTGTCGCGGTCCACGCTCGAGGGCTACACACCGGGACTCCCGCTGGGCTTCGACGAGTTGGTCCTCGACCTGCTGCGGATCCGGAACGAGCCGCACGCCTACGACTTCGACGGGTACTGGCTCGACATCGGCCGCCCGGACGACTACGACCGGGCCAACGCCGAGTTCACCACCCGCAAGTCGCTTTTGCTCAAGGGAGCCTGACCACCGCATGCGCATTCTCGTCCTGGGCTTCACCGGCTATCTGGGCGGCCATGTCGTCGAGCACCTGCACTCCCTTCCGGGCGTGCGGGTGCTCGGCGGCGGCCGCTCGCCCGCCGCGGAGTTCGGCATCGACCTGGCCACCGCCCGAAAAGAGCGGCTGGTCCCGACCCTGGCGGCGGCCGCACCCGACGCCGTGATCAACTGCGCCGGCGCGACCGGTGGTGACGCCGTGACCCTCGCCGAGGTCAACTCCCGTGGCCCCGCCGTTCTTTGCGCGGCGCTGCGCGAGGCGGCACCGGCCGCCCGGCTCGTCCATCTGGGCTCGGCCGCCGAGTACGGTCCCGGCGTCCGGGACATCGGCGTGACGGAGTCGGCGGCCACCTGTCCGCTCACCCCGTACGGAGCCACCAAGCTCGCCGGAACCGTCACCGTCAGCACCTCCGGCCTGGACGCGGTGGTGCTGCGGGTGGGCAACCCGGTGGGGCCCGGGGCGCCGGCCGCCGGGCTGCCGGGCCGGATCGCGGGACTGCTCCGCGGGGCCGGCCGGGACCCGGACGCGGTGATCCGGCTGGGCGACCTGTCGGCGTACCGCGACTTCGTGGACGTACGCGATGTGGCGCGGGCGGCGGTGTCCGCGGCGACGGCGCCGGTGCCGCTGCCGCGCGTCCTCAACATCGGGGGCGGAAAGGCCGTTCCGGTGCGCGACCTGGTGGGCGGGCTGGCGCGCGTCGCCGGGTTCCGGGGGCGGATCGAGGAGAACGGCGGCGGGTCCACCCGCTCGGGCGAGGTGTCGTGGCAGTGCTCCGACATCACCGCCGCCGGCCAGGCCCTCGGCTGGCGGCCGTCCCTGACCCTCGACGAGTCCCTGGCCGCGCTCTGGGCCGCGGCCGGGGGGACGGCTCCCGTCCCGCCGTTCGAAGGCGACCGGGCGCCATGAGTCTGCTGATTCCGCTGTACGTCCATCCCGGCGAGGATCCGGGCGCCTGGCACGATCTGATCGGGTCGGCCGGCCGTACGTACGGGGTCGTCATCAACCCGGCCGACGGACCGGGCACGGACCCGGACCCGGCGTTCACCGCGGCGGCCGAGGCGCTGCGGTCGGCGGGCGCCCGACTGCTCGGCTATGTCGACACCGACTACGGTGCCCGCGATCCGGACGACATCGCGGACGAGGTCCTGCGGCACCGGGACTGGTACGGGACGCAGGGCTGTTTCCTCGACCGGGTGGCGCCGACCTCCGCGGCGCTGCCCGCCTGCAAGCGGCTGGTGCAGAGCGTGCGGCGGCTCGGCGCGGCTCCTGTCGTGCTGAACACGGGCGTCCACCCTGCTCCGGGGTACGCCCGTGTCGCGGACCTGCTGGTCACGTTCGAGGGCCACTGGTCCACGTACGTGTCGGCGTTCAGCAGACCGGAGTGGACGGCGCGGCATCCTCCCGAGCGGTTCTGTCATCTGGTCTACGGCGTCCCCGAGGCGCTCGTTCCGCTCGCCGTTCGCACCGCGCGTGAGCGCGGTGCGGCGGTGGCCGGGCCGGTGACGGGTGAACTCCCCAACCCCTGGTCGCGGTTGACGCCCGCCCTCGGCGAACCGGAGTTGTGAGCGGCACCCCGCCCCCGACCTCCTTTGCAGCGGTTTGATGGCATGTCTAGGTCAAATCTGCCAGGCTTCCGACTGCCGTCGCCCTGACCCCAGGCCGACGGCACGGAAATCTCACCAAGCGGCCGCGCGCACCCGCGCGCGGCCCGCGGCCGCCCACCGGCGCACCCCAGTCGTCCGGGCGGCCACCGAGCAGGCCGGAATCCCGGCCGCCTCAAAGGAGATTCGTGTGAGACCGACCCCCCGCAAGGCCCTCGCGGCGCGCGTCCTCGCCGTCGCCGCCCTGGCCGCAGTCTCGCTCCCCACTACCCCCGTGGCGGCCGCGCCGCACACGGCACCGGCGGCGGCGGCCGCCTGCACCCCGGCCCAGGTGGTCACCAACGGCGGCTTCGAGAGCGGTACTTCGCCCTGGACCCAGTCCTCGACCACAGTGATCACCAACCGCTCGGGCCAGACCGCCCACGGCGGCAGCAGCTTCGCCTGGCTGAACGGTGTCGGCAGCACCCACACCGACACGCTCTCGCAGAGCGTCACGATCCCCTCCGGCTGCAGCAGCGCCTCCCTCACGTTCTGGCTGCACATCGACACGGCGGAGACGACCTCGTCGACGGCCTACGACAAACTCACGGCGAAGATCGGCAGCACGACGCTGGGGACCTACTCGAACCTCAACAAAGCCTCCGGGTACGCCCAGAAGTCGTTCGACGTGTCGGCCTTCGCGGGCCAGACCGTGACGGTCGCCTTCACCGGCACCGAGGACTCCAGCCTCCAGACGAGCTTCGTCCTCGACGACATCGCCCTCGACACCTCCGGTGACACGGCCCCGCCCGCCGACTCCACGCGCACGCCCGCCGCCCCCGCGTACACGGTCAGTCTGAGCAGCAACACGAGCGGCACCGTCTGGACCGGTCACGAGAGCGCGACCTTCACCAACGCCTCCTCCACCGCGCTCAGCGAGGTGTACCTGAGGCTGTGGGACAACTACCACGGCACCTGCTCCGCGATGCCCATCACCGTCAGCAACGTCACCGGCGGCACTCTGGGCGCCCTCTCGGTGGGCTGCACGGCCCTCAAGATCACCCTGGCGTCACCGCTGGCGCAGGGCCAGAGCACGACGATCGGCTTCGACCTCGGCATCGCCGTGCCCAGCGGCGCCGACCGGTTCGGCTACGACGGGGCGTTCAGCTTCATCGGCAACGCTCTGCCCGTGCTCGCGGTCAAGGACGGCGCGGGCTGGCACCTGGACCCGTACACGAACAACGGCGAGTCCTTCTACTCCCTGGCCTCCGACTTCAAGGTGACCCTCGACCACCCGACGAGCCTGCTCGTCCCGGCGACCGGCACCTCGGTCGACACCCCCGGTTCCAGCGGCCGCACGGTCACCACGGCCACCGCGTCCAAGGTGCGTGACTTCGCCTGGGCGGCGGGCCCGTTCAGCAAGATCTCCGGCACCTCCACCGCCGGCACACCCATCAACGTCTACTCCGTCTCGGGCATCAGCTCCGCCAACGCCCAGTCGATGCTCACCACCGCCAAGTCCGCCGTGGACGCGCACGCCGCACGCTTCGGCGCGTACCCGTACGGCGAGCTGGACGCGGTGATCGACAACAACTTCTGGTTCGGCGGCATGGAGTACCCCGGGTTCGTCCTCGACCTGGTCAGCACCACGGCACTCACCCATGAGATCGGCCACCAGTGGTTCTACGGGATCGTCGGCGACGACGAGTACACCAGCCCGTGGCTCGACGAGTCGTTCACCGACTACGCCACCGACCTGGCGCAGGGCAAGACCGGCGCGAGCTGCTGGAGCAGCGTCTCCTGGGCCTCGACCGCGGAGAAGATCACGAACTCGATGGCGTACTGGGACACACACTCGTCCCGCTACTCCACCGTCGTCTACGGCTACGGCAAGTGCGCCTTGCACGATCTGCGGCGCGTGCTCGGCGACACCGTCATGGCCAAGCTCCTCAAGGACTACGCCACGTCGCACTGGTACGGCGTCTCGACCACGGCCGAGTTCAAGGCGGCCGCCCAGGCCGCCACGACCACGGACCTGACGTCGTTCTGGACGACCCACCGCATCGACGGCTGACAGCTCACCGGCTCGCCGCGGTGGCGCCTTCGGGCGTCATCGCGGCGAGCCGCCGCGATCGAGCGGGGCCGAGCGCCACCGACCGCCCCCGGCCGGCCCACCGCGCCGCCGCCCCGCTGGACACCGCACTCTCCTCCCGCCAAGCCCCGCGGCACGCATGCCCCGCCACGTCGGGGGCAGGTTCCGCCACACGGCGGCTCCCGGTCCGGGAACACGGCGCCGATCATGGTCGAGCGAGCCGCCGGGCTCAGCACGAGGAGACGTCATGCTGCTGGTACCGCCCCCGTTCGACCCCGAACTCAGCGTCGCCCTCGCCGCGGTGGGCCCGTCGATGCCGTCCGGGCTGAGCCTGGAGGACATCGCCGCCCTGCGCGCGGGACCGGAACTGGCGGTACCCGTGTACGACCTCACCGACGGCGGAACCTTCGAGACCATGGACCTGACGGTTCCCGGACCGGAGGGCGCTCCCGACATCTCGCTCTTCGTCGTCAGGCCCCTCGCGCCCCCGCGGGACGGGCCGCGCCCGGTGATCTACCACTCCCACGGCGGCGGCATGATCCTCGGTACCAACCGGGCCGGAGTGGAGGTCGTCCTGGAATGGGCGAAGGAACTGGACGCGGTCGTGGTGTCCGTGGAATACCGGCTGGCTCCCGAGCACCCGTACCCGGCCGGGGTGGAGGACGTCTACGCCGGTCTGCTGTGGACGGCGCGGCACGCCGGGGAGTTCGGCGGCGACCCGGAGCGGATCGTCGTCGCGGGCGCCAGCGCGGGAGGCGGTCTGACCGCGGCGCTCGCCCTGCTCGCCCGGGACCGCGAGGGACCGCGGCCGGTCGGTCAGGTCCTGATGTACCCGATGCTCGACGACCGCAACGACACCCCCTCCGCGCACCAGATGGCGGGCGTCGGCGCCTGGGACCGTACGGCCAACGAGACGGCCTGGACCGCCGTGCTGGGCGACGCCCGTGGCGGCCCGGACGTGTCCGCGTACGCCGCCCCGGCCCGGGCCGCGGATCTGTCCGGTCTTCCCCCGGCCTTTCTCGACGTCGGCTCCGCGGAGACCTTCCGGGACGAGGTCGTCGCCTACGCCTCGCGGATCTGGCAGGCCGGCGGAGTGGCCGAGCTGCACGTGTGGCCCGGCGGCTTCCACGGCTTCGACTCCTTCGCCCCGCACACCGCGCTGTCGCGGACCGCCCGTGCCGCCCGCGTCACCTGGCTGCGCAGGCTCCTCGCACCGTGAGGGTGTGGCCCGGTCCCCGCTCCGTGAGCGTTCAGACGGGCAGGAGACGGCCGATCAGCGCGCTGAGCTGCTGGACGTTGCGGCACTCGTACATCTCCACGAGCTCGGCGTAGTCGAAGGCCGCGGAGTCGCCCGTGCCCCACTGCGAGCGCGCTTCGGGGTTCAGCCAGTAGGCGCGGCGGGCCTGCCGCGTGAGCTGCCGGACGGCCGGCAGATTCGGATCGCTCATGTTCGTCCGGGCGTCCCCGAGCACGAAGACGGTCGTCCGGGAGCCGACCGCCCCGGTGTACCGCTCCGCGAACTCGCCGAACGCGACGCCGTAGTCACTGCTGCCGTGCCAGCCCGTCAGCGTCGCCTCCGAGCGGATCCGGGCGCTCAGTCCCTCGGCGTCGGCCGCACCGTGCACGAGCAGCCCGGTCACCTCGTCGACCCGGTTGACGAAGGCGAACACCCGCACCTTGCTGAACTGGTCGTGCAGCGCCTGCACGAGCAGCATGGTGAAGTCCGAGAATCCCGACACCGACCCCGACACATCGCACAACAGCACCAGTTCGGGCCGCACGGGACGGCGCCTGCGCAGCACGGGGCGCATCGGCACCCCGCCCGTCGACAGCGATCCGCGCAGCGTGCGCCGCAGATCGATGCTGCCGCGGCTGGCACGGCGGCGGCGCGCGGCCAGCCGGGTGGCCAGCTTGCGCGCCAACGGCTGTACGGCCTTGCGCAGTTCGGCGAGCCGGTCCCGTCCGGCGAACAGGAAGTCGACGCGGTCGGCGGTCGGGGCCACCGCGCGCCGGGCGATCTCGTCACGATCGCGCCGCTCGGCGATCCGGCGCCGCGCCTCCGTCGCCACCAGCCGGCGGAACACCTCGATGCGCCGCCGGATCTCGTCCTCCAGCAGCCGGTCGGTGAACCCGTCCGCGCCGCCCTCGGCGCGGACCGTGTCCCGCACGCGGGCCATCAGCGTCTGCGGCCGGAGCCGGTCGAGCGTCTGGTACGACGACCAGCCGTCCGTCGCCGTCGTGCCCCCGTAGCCACCGAAGCCGTCGACCGCCTCCATCGCCAACCGGCCCATGAGGGACTGGTCGTCGGCGGCCAGGGCGGCCGCGAGCCGGTCCCGCAGACCGTGCCGGTCCGCGGGCGCCGTACCGTCCGGTGCGCCGACGCCCCGCGGAAAGTACACGTCGAAGACGGGGTCGAAAACCCGTCGTTGGCCCGGGTTGTGGAGCAGGGTGGCGGCCAGTCCCTCGCGCAGCCGGTCACGGTCCGCGAAGCCCAGCGCCTGAACCGCCTGCGCGGCGTCCACGGTCTCACCGGTGCCGATCCGCACGCCGTGCGAGCGCAGCGCGCCCACCAGTCCCGTCAGCCGGTCCGCGACTCCGGCCGTCGGCACCGCGGCCATCACACGGCGCCCAGGTCGAGCTTGGCGGCCGCCTTCAGTACGTCGTCCTGATGCTTGAGGATCACGCCGAGGGTGTCTTGTACGACGCTCTCGTCGAGGGTGCCGGCGCCCAGGGCGAGCAGCGTCCGCGCCCAGTCGATGGTCTCGGCGACGGACGGCACCTTCCGCAGGTCCATCTCCCGCAGCGCCCCGACGACCCGTACCACGGACTCCGTCAGCGCCTCGTCGAGTCCGGGCACCTTCAGCCGTACGATCCGGCGCTCCAACTCCTCGTCCGGGAAGCCGATGTGGAGGAAGAGGCAACGGCGGCGCAGCGCCTCGGACAGCTCGCGGCTGGCGTTCGAGGTGAGCACCACGAAGGGACGGCTGGTCGCCGCGATCGTGCCCAGTTCGGGGACGGTGACCTGGAAGTCGCTGAGTACTTCGAGCAGCAGGCCCTCCACCTCGACGTCGGCCTTGTCGGTCTCGTCGATGAGCAGGACCTTCGGGTCGTCGCCGCGGATGGCCGTCAGCAGCGGGCGCGCCAGCAGGAACTCCTCGCTGAAGATGTCCGTGCGCGTCTCGTCCCACGTCTCGTCACGGCCCGCGGTGATGCGCAGCAGCTGCTTGGCGTGGTTCCACTCGTACAACGCCCGTGACTCGTCGACGCCTTCGTAGCACTGGAGGCGGACCAGCCGGGCCCCGGCGACCTGGGCGACGGCCTTGGCGAGTTCGGTCTTGCCCACGCCCGCGGGGCCCTCCACCAGGAGGGGCTTGCCGAGGCGGTCGGCCAGGAAGACCGTCGTGGCCACGGCGGGCGACGCCAGATAGCCCGTCTCGGCGAGGCGTGCGGAGACGTCGTCGACGGATGTGAACAGCAACGGGGCCTCCAGCGCGCGCACGAGGTCGGGCTGACTATCTAAGCGCTTGTTCACCCTAACTGTCACGTGTGACGACGCCCACGGACCGCGCGCGCCAGGAGGCCTTCGTGCCCAGGGCGTGCCGCGGGGTCCCGCCTGCCCTGCGGGCGGACGGCGGGACTCCGCGGACACGTCCTAGGAGACGCGCAACACGATCTTGCCGCGCCGGTGTTCGCGTTCGAGGGCCGCGTAGGCTTCCGGGGCGCTCTCCAGCGGGACGACCCGGTCGATCTGCGGAACCAGCCGGCCCGCCTCCACCAGCGCGCTCAGCTGGTCCAGACCGGCGCGATCGGGCTCCACGACGAAGAACACGCCGCGGGCGTCCACCCCGGCCGGCGGTGCGGGCGGGGCGACGATCCCGACCAGCACACCGCCCGGACGCAGCACCCGCCAGGACCGGTCCAGGGTGTCCCCGCCGACCGTGTCGAAGACGACGTCCGCGCCCTTCACCTCGTCCTCGAAGCGCCGCCCGGCGTAGTCGATCACGGTCTCCGCGCCGAGGCCTCGGACGAAGTCCGCGTCCCGGGCCGACGCGGTGGCCGTCACCTCGGCTCCGAGCGCGGCCGCGACCTGGACCACGAAGGAGCCCACGCCACCCGCCCCGCCGTGCACCAGCACCCGTTGTCCCGGTGCGACACCGGCATGCGCGGCGAGCCCCTGCCACGCGGTCAGGCCCGCGAGGGGAAGCGCCGCCGTCCGCTCGTGGTCGAGCGAGCGCGGCTTCGCGGCGAGCACCGCCGCGGGAACGGTCACGTACTCGGCCGCGGCCCCGTCCCGGGTGAAGGGAATCAGTCCGTAGACCTCGTCACCGGGGGCGAAGTCCGTGACACCTTCTCCCAGCTCGGCCACGACACCGGAGACCTCCTTGGACGGCACGATCGGCAGCCGGGGGCCGCCGCTGCCGTCGAAGCTGTCGGTCCAGGTCGCGTCCCAGCCCAGCTCCCCCGTGGTGACCGACGCCGCGCGCACCTCGACCAGGACCTCACCCGGGCCGGGAACCGGCCTCGGCGCGAGCTCGTACACCAGTTCCTCCGGGCCGCCCCGCCGATGGCCGCGCACCGCGTGCATCGTGCCGCTCATCCGGTTCCTCCTCTTCGGGACGGCACAGGGGCGCCGTCGAGTCGATCAAGGTCGGGGCCTCCGGCTCGGCACGGACCGGCCGTTGTTCACGATAGATCGGGAACGGACGGCTTTCCTGCCGGGCTCGTGCCGCCGTCGACGTGGGAGCGGGACCGGTGAGGTTCCGTTCCAGCCGGGCTCGGCTCCTGCCGCCGTCGACGCCGGCAGGAGCGGCGACCCGTGCCGCGTGGCCGGACGATTCGAACCTCGTCGAAAGGTGTGGCGGCCGGGCCGGATCCTGTGCCATCAAGGACTGCGGGGGCGTCGAGGCTCCGCCCGTCCGGCGCCCCTCCGGCCGGCCTCGGGGAGGCGTCGGCCGACGCGGAGGTCTGGCCCGTCACCACGGGGGGAGCGACGGGCCAGACCCTCCGCACACGGTGCCATGCACGGCCCGTCTCGCGCAGTGCCTTCGCGAAGTCCGGCCCGGCGCGCCGGCGGGCGGCTCCGCGCCGGGCCCGCGTGACCTGCGCGGTCCTCCCCGTCGGCCCACGGTGATCGCCTGCGACAATCTTCGGTAGCGCCCGTGTTCGACGAAGTGTGCCGCGAACGATGGAGGAGTCCGTGCCGCTGCCCTCACACCCCTTGCTGAAGCTGGGGTTCCTGACCATCGGCCTGTTCGACGAGGACGACCCCGGGCGCGGGCACGAGTCCACGCTCGGCATCATCGAGCTGGGCGAGCGGCTGGGCTTCGACAGCGCGTGGCTGCGTCACCGCCATCTCCAGTACGGCATCTCCTCGCCCGTCGCCGTACTGGCGGCCGCCTCGCAGCGCACCCGCCGCATCGAGCTCGGGACGGCGGTCATCCCCGTGGGCTGGGAGAACCCGCTGCGGCTCGCCGAGGACCTGGCGACGGTCGACGTACTGGCGAACGGCCGCCTCAACCCGGGAGTCAGCGTCGGCCCGCCCCAGCACTACGAGCAGGTGAAGCACGCCCTCTATCCCGACACCGCCCAGGCCGAGGACTTCGGTTACGCACGCGTGGAAAGGCTGTTGGACTTCGTGCGCGGCAAGCCCGCCTCCGACTTCAGCGGGATCGAGGGCTTCGAGGTCTTCTCGGACCGCGTGCAGCCGCACTCCCCCGGCCTGGGCCGCCGTATGTGGTACGGCGGCGGCAGCCTGCGGTCGGCGCGCTGGGCGGGCGAGCACGGAATGAACTTCCTGACCAGCAGCGTCGTGAAGGCCGAGGAGTCGGAGGACTTCGCCGAGATCCAGCTCTCCCATGTACGGGCCTTCCGCGCCCGGCACCCTGACGGCGACCGCGCCCGCGTCTCGCAGGGACTCGTCGTGATCCCCACCGACAGTGCCTCGCCCGCGCAGCGCGCGAAGTACGAGGCGTACGCCCGGGGACGGCTGCCGCGCACGGCGACACCGCAGGGGCCCGCGCGTCTGATGTTCGCGCCGGACCTCGTCGGCAGCTCCGACCGCATCGCCGAACAGCTCTACGAGCAGGCCGCGTTCAGGGAGATCGACGAGGTGGCGTTCGCCCTGCCGTTCACCTTCGGCCACGAGGACTACGTCCAGATCCTCACCGACATCGCCACGAAGCTGGGCCCGGCGCTGGGGTGGCGACCGGCAGTCTGAAGAGCGTTGTTACGGTGCACCGATGGCTCACTCTTCACGCGACACCGCCGAGGGCGCCGGCTGGGGCGATCACCGACCCGGGGAGTACAAGCGGCTGATGCCGTCCCGGGTCGAGAAGCTCTCGTGGCTCGACCCCAGGACCCTGTGGCCCGCGCGCAACGGCGTGCTGGCGTCGTGGTTCGGGGATCCCACGGGCCGCACCCGGGCCCGCTGGGTGGAGCAGCGGGCTGCTGCCGGGGCGCCCGCCGACGCGGTGATCCGGCGTACGGACGCGGACCGCTTCTCCTTCATGGTCATCGGGGACACGGGCGAGGGGGACGATCCGCAATACGCCGTGGTGCCCGGGTTTCTGAAGGTGAGTCAGGGAACGGAATTCGCCGTCCTCGCCAGTGATGTGATCTATCCGGTCGGCGGCACGGACGACTACGGCAGCAAGTTCTTCCGCCCCTACCGGGACTACCGCGCCCCCATTTATGCCATACCCGGCAACCACGACTGGTACGAGGACCTGCACGGCTTCATGCGTGTGTTCTGCGAGGCGCCGGCGCTGGCACCGGAGGCGGCCCCGCGCCGCCCGACGCGGGCCTGGCTGCGGTCGCTGCTGTGGCACAGGCCGGGCGCGGCGGACGAGCAACGGCTGGCCGAGGCGAGGGAGTTGCGTTCGGCGCCGTCCCAACAGGCCGTCCAGCCGGGCCCGTACTGGGCGATCGACGCCGGACCGGTGCGGATCATCGGCATCGACACCGGCCTGCTCGGGACCATCGACGCCGCGCAGGGGCGCTGGCTGCGCGAGGTCTCCCAGGGGAACACGCCCAAGATCCTGATCACCGGCTCCCCACTGTACGTGGACGGCGAGCACCACCCGTGCGCCATCGAGGGCGGCGGCACGGTCGACGACATCGTGCGGGACCCCGGTCATCGCTATGTCGCCGCGATCGGGGGCGACATCCACAACTACCAGCGCTATCCGGTACGGGTGGACGGCGGTCGCACGATCCAGTACGTCGTCGCCGGTGGCGGCGGGGCGTTCATGCACGCCACCCACACCATCCCCCGGGTCCGTGTCGCCCAGGTCGCCGAGGAGGACTTCCGCTGTTATCCGCTGCGCGGGGACTCCCTGGCGTTCTACAGCAGGCTCTACGGGCGCCGGCTGCGGATGCGGCGCTTCTTCACGCTCACCGAGGCCGAGGCCACGGCGGTGATCGCCCGGCGGCTCGGCATCCCGCCGACGCGTGCCCAGGGCACGCCCGTTCGCGTCACCCTGCGCATGCGTCTGGTCGCCGGTCTGCTGGGCGCCGGCGGCCGCCCCGACCGGACCTCGCGGCTGCGGCTCCCGGTCCGCAAGGCGTACACCCAGCTCTTCTCGCCCGGCTCGGCGACGTACAGTCCGCCGTTCTTCAAGTGCTTCCTGCGCCTGGACGTCACCCCGTCCTCGGTGCATCTGCGCTGCCACTCGGCGACCGGCACCCTCGACCACGAGATCGATCCGCCCGTCGAGGACGAGGTGACCATTCCGCTGTCCTGACGCGGCTGCTCGGGGCGCCGCCCGACGGCGGTGCCCGGGGGCCTGTTGGCCCGTGCGGGGCGGGGGCGCCGTCGGGCCTGCCGTCCCCGCCCGGCCGGGAGCGTCCTCGCGGTGATCAGTCCCGCAGGCGGTCGATCTGCCGGATCTTGTTGGTCGCGTCCAGGGCGGCGACCTTGTAGGACTCGGCGAGGGTCGGGTAGTTGAAGACGGCGTCGACCAGGTAGTCGACCGTGCCGCCGCAGCCCATGACGGACTGGCCGATATGGATGAGTTCCGTCGCGCCGGTGCCGAAGCAGTGGACGCCGAGGAGTTTACGGTCGTCGGGCGAGACCAGCAGTTTCAGCATGCCGTGCGAGTCGCCGATGATCTGACCCCGGGCCAGTTCGCGGTAGCGGGATATGCCCACCTCGAACGGCACGCATTCCTCGGTGAGCTGATCCTCGGTCCGGCCGATGAAGCTGATCTCCGGGATGGTGTAGATGCCGATGGGCTGCAGGTCGTGCATCCGGTTCACCGGTTCTCCGAAGGCGTGGTACGCCGCCGTACGGCCCTGTTCCATCGAGGTCGCCGCGAGTGCCGGGAAGCCGATGACGTCGCCGACGGCGTAGATGTGCGGCACTTCGGTGCGGTAGTGCTCGTCGACCGTGATCCGGCCGCGCCGGTCGGCGGACAACCCCGCCTTGTCGAGGTCGAGTTCGTCGGTGAGGCCCTGTCGGCCCGCCGAGTACATGACCGCGTCGGCGGGGATCTTCTTGCCGCTCTCCAGAATCGTGAGCGTGCCCCGGGGGTGGCGCTCGACGGCGGCTACGGTCTCGCCGAACCGGAAGGTGACGGCAAGATCCCGCAGGTGGTACTTCAGTGACTCGATCACCTCGACGTCGCAGAAGTCGAGCATCCCGGCGCGCTTCTCGACCACGGTGATCTTGGAGCCGAGGGCGGCGAACATGGAGGCGTACTCCATGCCGATCACCCCGGCGCCGACGATGACCATGGAGCGCGGCACCTGCTCGAGGTTCAGGACGTTGTCCGAGTCCATGATCGTCCGCCCGTCGAACTCGACGGTTTCGGGCCGCGCCGGACGTGTGCCCGTGGCGATGACGATGTGTTCGGCGCTCAACAGCCTCTCGTTGCCGTTCACTTCGACGAGGGCGACGGTGTGGTCGTCGACGAAGCGGCCGGTGCCGGCGAACAGGGACACGTGGTTGCGCGAGAGCTGACTGCGGATGACGTCGACCTCGCGACTGACCACGTGCTCGGTGCGCGCGGTCAGATCGGCGACGGTGATGTCCTCCTTCAGGCGGTAGCTCTGGCCGTACAGATCCCGCTGGCTGAGGCCGCTGAGATACAGGACCGCTTCCCGCAGCGTCTTGGAGGGGATGGTTCCGGTGTGGATGGAGACCCCGCCGACCATGTCGGGGCGGTCGATGACGGCGACCCGACGGCCGAGCTTGGCCGCGGCGATGGCGGCCTTCTGGCCGCCCGGGCCGGATCCGATGACGAGCATGTCGAAGTCGCGCACCTCCGGAGTCTGTCAGCCCGAGGCCTCTCCCCGAAAGGGTGAACGGGTGACCAGTCGGCGGAGCACGGACGGCGCGACGGCTCCCGGCGCCACCACCGACCCCCCGAGCCGGACGCCGTGCGACCGCGCCATGATGGTTTCCAAAAGCCCGGAACCCGCCTCTTGGAGGCCTCTGTGGAGATCGACGCATTGCCGTACCTCGATGAGCACACCACCGTCGTCGCGGCGGGAACCGACGACCTCTGGCGCGGCCTGGGCGAGGTCCTCGACCGCTCCGCCGCACGGCCCGGCGCGTCCGGGTACGCGAGGCTGGTCGGGTGCGCCGACCGCACGGTGTCGGGGCCCCGCCCCTTCGCCGAGGGCTCCACGGTCCCGGGGTTCCGGGTGACCGCCGCCGTCCCGGGGAGCGAGCTCGTCCTGCGGGGCCGCCACCGCTTCTCGTCGTACGCCCTGATCTTCCGCGTCGAGCGGGTCGGCCCGGACCGGTCGCGGTTGCGGGCCGAGAGCCGGGCGGCCTTCCCCGGCGCGGCGGGCGGCGCCTACCGTCGGCTCGTCGTGGGAACGGGCGGGCACGCGCGGGGCATGCGCCGTCTGCTCGCGTCCATCGCCCGGCAGGCCGAGCGCGGCGACGGTCCCTCGGCCACGTGAGGCCACCGTCGGTCCGGCCGGCGCCGTGGATCGGCACCCGTGGGCCGCCACCGACGCGGGGCGGCGGCCGGTGCTCCGGCAACACGCGCCCGCGAAGCGGGTGCCGGGATGCGGCACCTCCCGGCACACGCGACGACCGCCCGCCTTGTGCCGGTTTGGTCCCGCGGTGCCCGGGAAGGACGGCGGGCGTCAACGGCAGCCGGACGGGTAGCTGTTGGCCCCTCAGCGGGGCGATGGAGAACGTCCGGGGACCGGAAACTCCGCGGCGGGCGAACGGCTGCCGGAATTGGACGCGGCCGTCGCCCGCGTGGGCTACATTCGGGAATCCTCGGCATCGGCGCCTCCGGGGGCGAGGCCACGTCGAGGAGAACTCCGGAGCGGCGAATGCACCAGTCCCACCTTCCTCCTGCACCGGCGGCGCGCATGCAGGGGGGACTCGCCGACAGCCTCCACGAGACGGCGCTCAGCACCCCCGATCTGCCGCAGGTCGCGCGTCGCCCCGAGGGCCGCTCGGGCGGCTGGACGCAGGTGACGGCGGCCGAGCTGTGGGGCGAAGTGGTCGACGTGGCGCGGGGGCTCGTCCGGTCCGGCATCCGGCCGGGCGACCGCGTGGCCATCATGGCCCGCACCCGCTACGAGTGGACGGTGCTCAGCTATGCCCTGTGGTCGGTCGGCGCCGAGATCGTGCCGATCTACCCGACGTCGTCGCACGAGCAGGTCGCCTGGATCCTCCAGGACGCGCGCTGCGTGGGCGTGGTGGTCGAGGACGAGCAGGGAGTCATGACAGTCGGCTCGGCGTGCGCCGCGCTCCCGTTCCTGCGCCACGTCTGGCAGCTGGACACCGGGGCGATCGCGCAGCTGGTGGAGCGCGGCCACGCGATACCCGTGACGGCGGTCGACTCGCTGCGCAGGATCGTGCTCGCCGACTCCACCGCCGTCATCGCGTACACCTCCGGCACGACGGGACAGCCCAAGGGCTGCGCCCTCACCCACCGCAGCCTGGCGAGCCCCTGCGACACCCTGCTCGAAGGCTGGAGACACACGGCGGCCCCGCCGGGCGTGCAGCCGGCCGTCCTCGCCTTCCTGCCCTTCTCCCATGCCTACGGCCTGATGATCCAGGGAATCTGCCTGCGCGGCGGCATCCTGATGGGGCACGAGCCCGATCTGCGGGAGGACGCGCTGTCGGAGGCCATGCTCTCCTTCCGGCCGACCTATCTGTACGCCGTCCCCTCCGTGTTCGAGAGGATCTACAAGAATTTCCTGCGGGCCTCCCAACGAGCCGGTCGCGGCGCGTTGTTCGAGCGCGCCGTGCGCACGGCGCAGGACTTCGCCCTGGCCGAGGAGCGTCAGCGTCTGGGCGCGGGCACCGGCCCCGGTTTCGATCTGCGGCTCCAGCACTCCCTCTACGAGAAGACGGTGTACAAGCGACTGCGCGGCGCGCTGGGCGGGCGGGTCTGCGGCGCGGTGTCGGGCGGTTCCCCGCTGAACCGTGAACTCGCCCTGTTCTTCGCGGGGATCGGGATCTTCGTGCACGACGGATACGGGCTCACCGAGACCAGCGGCGGAATCACCGCGCAGCCGGTCGGGAGGGAGAAGTTCGGCACCGTCGGACAGCCGCTGCCGGGCACCGAGGTCCAGGTGTCCGACGACGGGGAGATCCTCGTGTGGGGGCCGTCCGTGTTCCAGGGCTACATCAACGACTCCGCCGCGACCCAGGCCTCGTTCCGCAACGGCTGGCTGGCGACCGGGGACATCGGCCGGGTCGACGCCGACGGATACCTGACGATCACCGGGCGCAAGAAGGACATCATCATCACCAGCGGGGGCAAGAGCGTGGCCCCTTCCGCTCTCGAGGAACGGCTGCGGGCCCACCCGCTCATCCATCAGGCGGCCGTCGTGGGCGACAACCGGCCCTGTGTGGGCGCCCTCATCACACTGGACCCCGAGTTCGTGACGCACTGGCGCGCGTCCCGGGCCAAGGGCGAGACACCCGCCCGGGACGCGCGGGAGGAGAACGAGCTGCGGGAGGAGGTCAGACGCGCGGTCGCGGCGGCCAACACCACCGTGTCCCGCTCCGAGTCCATCCGGGTCTTCCGTGTCCTCCCGGAGCCCTTCGACCTGTCCAACGGACTGCTGACGCCCTCGCTCAAACTGCGCCGCGACGCGATCGCCCAGCGGTACGCGGCCGAGATCGAGGCGATGTATCAGACCTCGTCGCGGGTGCCGCGGGAATCCGCGCGCAGTGAGCCGTCGATCCTGGACGACTCGGACAACGTCTTCCGGTGAAACGGGCGGACGACGGCGCGGCGCGGGACGTAGGTGCCTCCCAGGAGCGACCTCAACGGCGTGACGCGGCTCCTGGTCTCCGGCTGATCGGTGATGTTCATGCGTCCACCTTGCGCCGGGCCCGCCGGAGCGACCAGATCTCTCCTGGGAGGAGGACCACCGGTCCTGGTACCGGCTCCACCACCATCAGCGGGAACAGACCGGCGCCACCCCCCGGGGCGGACCGGGCCCCGGAGCAGGAACCGGCGCCGCTCAGTCCGGCCCGGCGGCGGGTGACGCGGCGGCGGTCGACGCGGGCGCCTTCGCACAGGGCAGCCGCAGGCTGAAGACCGAGCCGCTGCCGACCTCGCTCGCGACGGAGACGGTTCCGCCGTGGGCGGCGACGAGTTGCCGGACGATGGCGAGGCCCAGGCCGCTGCCGCCGGTGCGCCGGCTGCGGGACTTCTCGGCCCGCCAGAACCGTTCGAAGACGCTGTCCAGATCCTCGGGTTCGATGCCGGCGCCGGTGTCGGCCACCTCGAACACGACCTGCCCGTCGTGAGCGCGGGCGGAGAGAGCGACCGTGCCGCCGGGCGGCGTGTGGCGGATCGCGTTGGACACCAGATTGCCGAGCGCCTGCCGCATCCGTACGGGGTCCGCGTCCAGCCACGGTGTGCCGGCCGGCTCGGTGACCAGGCGGATGCCCGCGGCCTCCGCGCCCACCCGGTGTGCCGCGGCGACCTGTTCGAGGACTTCGTCGGCACGCACCTCCTCGCGGCGCAGTCGCAGGGTCCCGGCGTCCGCGGCCGCGAGGTCCTGGAGATCGTCGATGACGCGCTGCAGGACCACGGCCTCCTCGTGCAGGGAGGACAGGAGTTCCGGGTCGGGTTCGACGAGACCGTCGCGGGCCACCTCCAGCCAGCCACGGATATTGGTGAGCGGGGTCCGCAGTTCGTGCGCGATGTCGCTGACCATCGCCTTGCGCTGCGCCTCCATGCGCTCGCGGCGCTCGGTCAGCTCGTTGAAGGCGAGCGCCAGGATGCCGGTCTCGTCCTGGGTGGTGACGGGCACCCGTACATGCCGCTCCGGCGGCTGCTGGGCAGCCTGGGTCAGCGCGCGCAGGGGACGTACGAGCCGGGTGGCGACCAGCGCGGTCACGGCCACGGTGAGGGCGAGGACGAGTCCGGCCACACCGAACACCTTGGCCTTGTTGGCCGGGGACATGTCGAAGCGGGGCGTGGGGCTGTCTCCCGTACCGAGGAAGAGTTCCGCGACCGGGGCGACATAGGGATCGAGTTGCCGCCGCCGGGCGCCGTCGACGCAGGCGTCCACCGTCCGGGCCTGGGCGCTGTGCCGGTCACCCGGCCTCTTCCACGTCAAGGAGGGGGCGGCGGTGGCCCTGCTCGTGGCGCCGACCGTCAGCTCGACGGGATGGCCGAGGTCCACCTCGTGCTGGTCGAGACATGTCCGGGTGAGTGCCGACAGGATGTCCAGGGCCTTCTGTTCGGTCGGGGTGGCGGTGTTGAGCAGCCCGTCGGCGCACTCCGTGGGTACGTAGCCGGAGTCGAGCGTCCCGTCCATGGCCGTCAGGACCGTCCGGCCGCTCGGCATCCGCTCCGTGCGGGTCTGAATGCCGTTGCGCGCGAAGCACAGTTGGCGCACGGTGGCCAGCTTGGCCACCCGCAGGCGCTCGGTCGCGGGCAGCCGGTACGGCCCCACCGCGCGGGGATCGACACCGGTCAGCTGTGCTCCGGGTTCCGTGTAGGTGTCGGTGCGCAGCGGGTCGACCGTGGCGGCGGCACGGGGCGGCAGGGAGGTGCCCCGTGCCGCGGAGTCCGCGAACGGCGTGCGGTCGCCGGTGGTCAGGGCGATGCGCCGGCCCGTCCTGTGCGAGAGCGTGCGCAGGGTCGCGGCGACACCGGACCAGTCGGGATGGGTCGCCGCGTATCCGCTGAGCTGCCGGAGGATGTCCATGTCCTCGGCGAGCACCTGGCCCTGCTCCTCCCGGATCGCCCGGGTGGTGGTCTGCACCGCGAGCCAGGCGGTCGCCGCCACGGAGCACAGGGCGATGAGCACGGACGTGATCAGCAGCCGCACCAGCAGACTCTTGCGCAGCGGCAGGGCGCGGCTCACCGCGCGGCTCACGCCCGGCCGCCCTTGAGCTTGTACCCGACGCCGAACACCGTCAGCAGGCGCGTCGGCCGGCGCGGGTCCGCCTCGATCTTCCGGCGCAGGTTCATGATGTGCACATCGATGGCCCGTTCCGTCGACGCCCGGTCGATGCCCCGGGTGCTGTGCAGCAACTGCCGCCGGGAGAAGACCCGTTCGGGTTCGCCGACCATCGCGAGCAGGATCTCGTACTCGCCCGGGGTGCACTCCACCGGTGAGCCGTCGCACACGACCGTGTGCCGCTCCGGGTCCACCGTGATCCCCGCGGCCCGGACGACCGGATCGCCCCGCCGCTCGGAGGCGGACCGTCCGCTGCGCCGCAGCACCGTACGGATACGGGCCATCAGCTCGCGCGGACTGTACGGCTTGGTCATGTAGTCGTCGGCGCCGAGTTCCAGGCCGAGCAGTACGTCGTCCTCGGTGGAGCGCGCGGTCAGCATCAGCACGGGGATGTCGTCGTCCCGGCGCAGGGCCCGGCACACCCCGAAGCCGTCGACCACCGGGAGCATCAGGTCCAGGACGACGAGGTCGGGCCGGTGCCGCCGGGCCTCGTCGAGAGCGGCCCCGCCGTCGTGGACCACGGTCGCCGTGTGCCCCTCGCTCAGCAGCGAGCGGCGTATCAGCTCCGCCTGCATCTCGTCGTCCTCCGCGACCAGCACATGTGCGCACACGCCGCCGATGGTAAGCGCGGCGGACCGTGAATCGACCGGTGAGAGGGGCTTCCCACACCCTGACACCTTCCTCACATCCCCCTGGGACCCTGCCGGTCGACTCGGGCCGGCGACAGCCCCCGGAAAGGCTTCACCGCGCCAGCGAGGCCGCGTCCCCCATGACCACCACGGGATGCCCGTCGGGGTCCAGGTCGCGCATCAGATCCTTCAGGTCGCCCTCGCGCAGACCGACACAGCCGTGGGTGGGGCCGCCGTGGTCCACGTGCAGCCAGATCCCTCCGCCGCGGGCCGGGCCGAGGGGCCGGGTCCAGTCCAGAGGTGTGGTGCCGGGCCTGCGGTTGTAGTTGACGGCGACCACGTAGTCGAAGGCGCCTGCCAGCGACTCCCCGTCGAAGCCCGTGCCGGGTGAGGTGAAGGCACCCGAGCGGTCGTACGGGAGCCGGGTGCCGGGATCGGGGAGCAGCCCACCGGCGTCCGTGAGGCCGAAGACCCCGATGGGGGAACGCAGGTCACCGGCCCGGTGGTGGTCGGTCCAGCCCTTGAGGGCGTTGTGCGCGGGCCGGCTCGGGCCCGCCTCCCAGCCCGCCTCCGTGCGCTCGTACAGCACCACGGTGGACCGCGGGGAGTTCTTGCCCAGACCGGTCACCACGACGGCCTGCCGGGTCCTCGACGGGACCGCTGCCCAGGTCCTGGGGCCGATGCCCGGCAGTCGTCGCGGTGCCGCCTCGGGCGAGGCGGTCGGCGCGGGGGCCGGTTTCGCCACGCCCTGACGCGCCTGGGAGCCGCCGGCCCCAGGGCCGAGCGTCTCGGCCGTACCGCCGCCGCAGCCGGCGATCAGGAACGAGACGGCGACGATCGCCGCCGGAACACGGTGTACAGGGTTGATCATGCGTCGACCCTCGCCGACACATATGAGGAACTCGTCAGGTCTTTCACAGGTCGCCGAGTACCCAGGCTGCGCCCGATCACCGGTACCGCACCGGATCACCCGTACGCGACCGGAGCGCGGTGCCGGGCCGACCACCGGCGCTCCGCGGGATGCGCCCGTGCTGGGGCGGAGAACCCGTGCACCGCCGGATCACAGGCGCTTCGGCGATCCCCCGGGCCGCGCCCGGTCACCGATTGCCGCACCCGGTCACCGATGCCGCACCTGATCATCCGTACTCCGTCCGGTCACCGGTGCCTGGGCGGATCACCCGTGCTCCGGGGAATCGGCGGCGGTCAGGGGCCGGGGCGTGGTCCCGGAGGCCGGGGCGTGGTCCCGGGGCCCGGGCATGGTCCGGCGGCCGGGGCATGGTGCGTCACGTCATCGGTGATCCGCCGGCTCGAGCGAGGCGGCGGACTCACGCGAGTTCACCCAGCCCAGCAGGGCCACCGAACCGACCGCCGCGAAGGCGCACCACGTCGAGACGAACTCCAGCTCCCACAGCGACCAGCAGATCATCGCGCCCGTCGCGACCAGGACGCCGAGCAGCAGCAACCCCCGGTCGCCGGAGATCAGCAACGCGCCGACGGTGGCGAACAGGTAGCCCACGATGACCAGTTCGGGCTGCGCCAGGTCGACCACATAGCCCATGGTGTGGCCGCGGATCTCCGCTCTCACGGGGTGGGCGGCCAGCGCGTACGCGAGCGCCGCCGCGGTCACGATGCCGGAGGCGAGCGGGAGCGTCAGCCGGCGCCGGGCACGGCGCGGTGCCGCGCAGAACACGCCGAACGGCACCCACACCGCCAGCAGCGGGAGCGCGATCACCGCCCAGGCCACGGTGGCGGGACCCGTACCGCCACCGGCGTCCCAGACCAGGGATTCGACGATCTGGTGGGCGCCGAGCAGCAACGGCAGGGCGGCCAGCGGGAGATCCTCCCTCCGTCGCGCCCGGAGGACACAGGCCACCCCGACAGCGGCGACACCGGCACCGGCCGCCAGATCGGCCGTCGCACTCCAGCACATCGCTCCACCCTGCGTCCGCCGTCACGATCCCGTGGGTCCGGAGCCCACGCTACGACGCCGCACGACCGCGCCCGGCATGGACACGACGGCCGTCCGGACATGGTTCCCCGCCCTTCGCGGCGGAGGACGGGTCACGCCCGCCGCTCCCCTGGCATGCTGCCCCCATGCCGACTCCCACGCAGCCGAGCCTCCCCGTCGACGCGGCCAGCCCCGTCACACGGTCGACGGCCTGCGCGTCCAGGCGCGTCGCGTAGGTCAGGAAGTGCCGGGGGCCAGGCGCGTGTTGCACGACGTGTCGTTCGACGCGGAACCCGGGCGGCTGACCGTCATCGCCGGAAGCAGCGGCGCGGGCAAGACGGTGCTGCTCCAGACCCTGGCGGGACTGCGCGCCCCGGCCGAGGGCGAGGTGCTGCACGACGGGTCCCGACCCGGCCTCCCGGGGCCGGAGTTCGGCTTCGTGCCGCAGGAGGACATCATCCACCGCGAGCTGCCGCTGCGTCGCACGCTCGGCTACGCGGCGGGGCTGCGCCTGGCCCCGGGCACCCCGCCCGAGGCGGTCGCCGCGCGGGTGGACCGGGTACTGGAGTCGCTGGGGCTCCGCCATCGGGCGGCGACCCCGGTGCGTGCGCTGAGCGGCGGAGAGCGCAAACGGGCCTCCATCGCGGTCGAGTTGCTCAGCCGGCCGCGCGTGCTCTTCCTCGACGAGCCGACCTCCGGCCTCGACCCCGTCACCGGCGCGGCGCTCCTCGGGACCCTGCGCGCGCTCGCCGAGGACGGCACGACGGTCGTACTGACCACACACGTCCTGGCCGACCTGCTCCGCTGCGACGACGTCGTGTTCCTCGCCCCGGGCGGAGAGGTCGCGTACGCCGGTGAACCGGAAGGCCTGTGCGCGGCGTTCGGAGTCGGCACGGTCGAGGAGGTCTACGAGGCGGTGGCCCAGGGCGTACGGACCGAGCGCGCCGCCCCTGTGGAGACCGACCGGACCGAGCCGACTGAGCAGACGTCACTTCCCGTACGGACCCGGCGTGTTGGCGCGGTGCGGCAGTGGACGCTGCTGACCCGGCGCGGTACCGCGCTGCTGCTGCACAACCGGCTGTCGCTCGCCGTCCTGGCCGGTTCGCCGGTGAAGATCGTGGCGATGTTCGCGGTGCTGTTCCGCGCGGGCGCCTTCGATCCGGCGTCGCCGGACCCGGGCTCGACCGCGATGATCATGTTCTGGATCGCGTTCGGCGCGTTCTTCTTCGGGCTGACGTACGGGCTGCTCCAGATCTGCGCCGAACTGCCCGTACTGCGCCGCGAATGGTCGGCCGGGCTGCGCGTCGGACCGTACATCGCCTCGAAGCTCACGACCATGCTGCCGGTGCTCGCGGTGGCGGACGCGCTGCTGCTGGTCGTGCTGCGGGCCCTGGACCGTCTGCCGTCGGCGGGCTGGGACACCTACGGCTCGCTGTTCGTGTCGAGTGTGCTGGCGTCGGCCGCCGCGCTGGCGCTCGGGCTGCTGGCCTCGGCGGCGGTGTCCGAACCGGGGCAGGCGACGCTCATGCTGCCCCTGCTGTGCTTTCCCCAGGTGCTCTTCTCTGGGGCCTTCGTTCCGGTGCCCCGGATGACCGGCTCCGGGGAGGCCATCAGCGGGGCGATGGCCAACCGGTGGGCGTTCGAGGCGCTGGGCAGCGGGGTCGGCCTCGAGTCGCTGTGGCGCGCGGGCGGCTCGCCGCTGGGTCCGCCGCTGCTCGCCTCCTACGGCGACTCGTTCGGCCACCCCGCCACCCGAGGCTGGGTGGCCCTGGCGGCCTTCGCGCTGCTGTTCATGGCCCTGACGTGGGTGGTGCTGGTCCGCAAGTGCCGGGAGGGGGCGGCCCGGAGCCGGGACGGACGCTGAGGCGGGCCGGCGCACCGGCCCGCCCTCCCCCGATCGCACCTCACCACCACGGCGACCCGCGACCTCGGCCCCTCGCCGCCCCGGTTTCCCTGCTCCCCCGCTCGCCGGCTCCCCTGCTCCCCTGCTCCTGCGAAGGACTCGTGTGCTCCCGCGAAGGAACTCGTGCCGCCTCCGGACTCAACACCCCGCCCGCGCGGTGAGTCCCGCGACCCCGGGCACACGGTCCCGGTAGGTCTCGTCGACGAACGCGAGGAACGTCTCGATGTCGGCGGGCTGGGACGAGACACCGACCGAGATGCGCACGGCGCCCGCGGAGGGCAGCCGAAGGAGGTCCAGGTAGTCCTCCAGGGAGCCCTGTCTGCTGCGGGCCGCCGAGCGGAGCCGGCGCAGCGGGAGGGAGAAGGCCGCCTCGCCCGCCCCCGGGTTGCAGAAGCAGCCGGTGCGCAGGGAGATGCCCCGCGCGGCGCTGTCCCGGGTGACGACGCGTTCGTCGATGACGCTGCCGTCCGCCGCGAGCAGGTTCAGCGCGACCGTGCCGCCGCGGGCCGCGCCGGCGGCGCCCTCGGGTCCGTACACCCGGACCATCGGTGAGCCGTCACCGTGTCGCAACGTGCGGAGTCCCGAGAGGAGATGACCCGTCAGGGCCGTGACATGGGCGTGCACCCGGTCCATGCCGATGCCGTCGATCCACCGCAGCCCGGCGGTCACGTCGGGCACGGACAGGAAGTTGACGGTGCCGTCCTCGAAGGCCGCCTCGTCCTCCGCGAGGACGTGCCACTGGGCCTGGGCGCCGGCCGCGTAGATGGTGCCGCCGGAGAACCAGGGCCGGCGGAGCTTGGCGAGTGCCTCCCGGCGGGCGATCAGGCTGCCGATGCCGGTGGGATGGCCGAAGACCTTGTACCAGCTGACGACGGTGAAGTCCGGGTGGAAGCGGGCCAGGTCGAGGGTGTTGGCCGGGACGAAGGCGGCCGCGTCCAGCAGGACGTCGTACCCCAACCGTTGTGCCCGTTCGATCCATTCCAGTGAGTGCTGGACTCCGGTGAAATTGCTCTGTGCCGGATAGGCGAGCAGTCCGCGCGAGCGGGTGTCGCCGCCCGCGCGGGCCCGGGCCCGTCCGCGCAGGGAGCCCCGTAAGCCCCCCTCCACCGGACCGCGGGCCCGCGGTCCGGTGCCCGGTATCCGGCCGCGTGCCGCGAGCGCGGCCCGCAGTCGCTTCTCGTCCATCTGGAGGCCGGTTCCGCCGACCGGTACATACGTCGTCCTGGCGCCGCGAGCCCGTGCGTATTCGCGCAGTCCGTTGACGGAGTTGTGATTGTCGAGCGACATCACGAGGCGGCTGCCGCGGGTGAACGGATAGGCCTCGCCGACCAGCCGCAGAGCGCCCGTCGCATTGGGGGTGAAGATCACCGCGTACTCGGCCGGGTCGGCGTTGAAGTGCCGCAGAACGGCTCGGCGGGCTTCCGCGAGCGGGACCCCGGACGCCCGCGAGGCCGGACTGTCGGAGTGCGGGTTGCCGAACAGTCCGCCCGTGATCCGCTCCGCGCTGCCCGTGACCAGGGAGCGCGGCGGCAGTCCGGCGCCCGTGTGGTCGAGATACGTGTGCCCGCCCTCGTCGAGATAGCCGAACTCGCGCGCCCGCAGCTCGGCGAAGCTCGTGGCCGCCAGTGCGGGGCCCGCTGTGTGCGTCTCGGTCCGTGCCTCTTCCATGCTGTCCCCCTCCGCCCGGCCGGACGTTCTCCCCTGCCACGGCCCGGCACTTCATGAAATTTCAACAAAGCTGTCCGTGCAGTCCGGTTCACCCCTGTGCCACGTCCGCGAACAGTGATTGGGTGAGCCCCGGCCATGCCATCCAACACGCAGGAGAGCTCCGCAGCCATGAGCAACCCGTACACCTACGAATACAAGGTCGTCACGTTCCGAGAGTCGCTGATCGGCGACGCGCTGGACAGCGACAAGCTGGAGAAGGTCCTGAACAAGCACGCCGAGGACGGGTGGGCTCTCAAGGCGATCACGTCCGCCGACGTCAAGGGCCGCATAGGCCCTGGCGCGGTGGAGGGGCTGCTGCTCACCCTGGAACGGCCGCGCCGATAGCGGTCGCGTGGTGCGCGCGGCGCCGAGGCGGGAGATGCTGTTGATGATGGGACAGCGGATCCGCAGGTGCTACTGATGCCGTCGGAGGCCTTCCGGCACGGAAGGCCTCACACGGCTGAGCTGATGTCCGGGGCCCGACCAGGTCCCCGCACCGCGCGACCGCTGCCGGCCAGTGAGGTCAGGACGGACGGCGATGAAGAGCGACGGAACACTCCACCCCGGTGTCGTCACCAGTCAGTCGGTGTTCGGTGCGCCGTGCTGGGTCAGCCTGACCACACGCGACCTGCGGACCGCCGAGGGCTTCTACACCGCGGTTCTCGGCTGGCAATGGGTCTCGGGCGCCAGGATGGGCGACCAGTACCGGATCGCCCGGGTCAACCGGGTTCCGGTCGCCGGAGTCGCCGAGGTCGACTTCGTGGCGAGAACGGCGGTCGCCTGGACCCCCTTCTTCGCCGTGGCCTCCGCGGACGAGGCGGTCTCCCGCAGCCAGGAGCGCGGCGGGACGACCGCGGTGGGACCGATCTCGCTGCCACCGGGCCGCGCCGCCCTGCTGGCGGACCGCGACGGCGCGGTCTTCGGTATCTGGGAGGGCGACCTGGTGGCCGGCTGGGAACGCTGGCGCAACGCGGCCCCCTCCTTCGTACGCCTGCACACGCGGGACGCCTTCGACGCCGCCATCTTCTACGGCGAGGTGCTGGGCTGGGCGTCCGCGGACCCCGACTCGTGCCAGGTCGACTACGAGGAGAACGAGGTCGTGCTGCGCAGCCGGGGCGACGTGGTGGCCCGGATCCACTCCGGCGCGGTGGGGGCAGCCCCCGATCCCACCGTCCGGCCGCACTGGCAGATCCACTTCGCGGTCGACGACGTGGAGGCCTGCGTCCGCGCGGCGCGCGTCCACGGCGGAACCGCCCATCAGCAGGGGATCGGCTCGATGGAGGCGGCCCTCACCGACCCCGACGGCGCACGCTTCACGGTGACCTCCCGGGCCGCCGGATGACCGCACGAACGGAGCGCCCGCGACCCGCCCGCGACCGCGTCTTCCGGCCCACGACGCGACGGATTACGCCGTTCGGGCTCCAATAGAGGATGACGGGATACCACCGGTACGACAGGCGCCGCCGACCCCCGCGGTCTCACGGCGACCCGATGGAGGTCCGCGATGCCCACTGCTCTCCGGCTCCTGCCCGCCCTCTCCCCCGAACACCGCGAACGGCTGATGAGCGTGGCCCGCGAGGTCTCCTTCCCCGCGGACGGGCCGATCTTCGAGGCGGGAGGTACCGCCGACCGCTTCTGGGTGGTCCGCTCCGGAACGGTCTCCCTGTACCAGCAGGTCATCGCCGGCCGGCGGATCACCGTCGCGCAGCTCGGGCCCGGTGACCTGCTCGGCTGGTCGTGGCTGTTCCGCCCGCACACCTGGGACTTCGGCGCCGAGGCCTTCAGCCCCGTGCGCGCCTACGAATTCGACGCCGCCGAGGTGCGGGGCCTGTTCGAACAGGATCCGACCCTGGAGCTGTCGCTGACCCGGACGGTCGGCGCCATCCTGGCCCACCGTCTCGAAACGACCCGGGCGGCGCTCATCGAGCACTACGCGCGCCATGGGGGCAGCAGCTGAGGGCACCCGGCCGGAAGCCGGCAGCAGGTCCCGCCTCAGCCCGTCCCGCCTCCGCCGGACGCGGCTGTTGTCGGACCCGGCTGGGACAGTGACCTCTTATGAACGACATCCTCGATTCCCCGGACGCCGCGGACGCCCCGGACTCCTTCGCGATCCTGCCCGGCGCGGTCCACTCGCCCGTGCTCCTGCACGTGCCGCACTCCTCACGGCAGGTTCCGGCGCCGGTCCGTGAGGGCATCCTCCTCGGCGACGCGGCGCTGGAGAGCGAGTTGGACCACATCACCGACGCGCACACGGCGGAGCTGGCCGCGGCCGTGGCCGAGGCGGCCGGGCTGACGCCGTGGCGATTCGTCAACCGGCTGTCCCGGCTGGTCGTCGATCCCGAGCGCTTTCCCGACGAGCGGGAGGAGATGCTGGCGGTCGGGATGGGCGCGGTCTACACCCGTACGACGCACCGCGCGCCGCTGCGGCCCGCGGACACGGACCCGCGGCCGCTGGCCGACCGCTACTTCCATCCCTACGCGCGGGCGATGACGGCCGCGGTCGCCGACCGGCTGGCCGTCACCGGGCGGGCCGTGATCATCGATGTCCACTCGTATCCGACGGCCCGGCTGCCGTACGAACTGCACGGTGACGGGCCGCGGCCGCCGATCTGCCTGGGGACCGATTCCTTCCACACGCCGCCGGAACTGGTCGCGCTGGCGGAGAAGGCGTTCGCCGGGCTCGGCGAGGTGGGGATCGACAGCCCGTTCGCGGGCGCGTACGTCCCCCTGCGGTACTACGAGCGGGAGCCTCAGGTCGGGGCACTGATGGTGGAGATCCGGCGGGACACGTACATGGCGGAGCCGGGAGGCCCGGTGGGCCCCGGATTCGCGCGTCTTGTCACGGCCCTGACCACGCTCGTCGACGCCCTGGGCGGGTAGACCCGGAGCGCGGCACATCCTAGGGTCGGCGGTAAGCAAACGCTCAGTCATCCGTTTCAGGGAGGGCCCGAGACCATGCCGGTCGTCGACGCGTGGATGCAGCACCCCACTCTCCGTCACTCCAACCACGAGATGTTCGCGTCACTGCGACGCTGGACCGGCATGAAGGAGCTGGAGGAGGAGATGCCGGTCGGGGTCACGGTGGCCGCGATGGCGGCGGCCGACGTGGACACCGGCCTGTCCTCCGCCTGGTACGGACCCCAGGGGGCTCTGATCAGCAACGACGAGGTCGCCGGATTCGTGGCGCGCTCCGAAGGCCGGCTGCGCGGGGTGGCGGGCGTCGACCTCACGCGCCCCGTCGCGGCGGTGCGGGAACTGCGGCGGGCCGTCGAGGAGTTGGACTTCGTGGCCCTGCGGATCGTGCCGTGGCTGTGGCAGCTGCCGCCCACCGACCGGCTCTACTACCCCCTGTACGCCGCCTGCGTCGAGCTCGGCATCCCCTTCTGCACCCAGGTCGGGCACACCGGACCGCTGCGTCCCTCCGAGACCGGCCGGCCCATTCCGTACATCGATCAGGTCTCGCTCGACTTCCCCGAACTGACCATCGTCTGCGGGCACATCGGCTACCCCTGGACCACGGAGATGATCGCGGTCGCCGACAAGCACGCGAACGTGTACATCGACACCAGCGCCTACACCGCCCGCCGCTATCCCCCGGAGCTGGTCGCGTATCTGCGCGGCCGGGGGCGGCGGAAGGTCCTCTTCGGCTCCAACTACCCGATGATCGAACCGAGTCGGGCGCTGGAGCACCTCGACGAGCTGGGCCTGGACGAGGAGGCCACCGCCCTGTTCCTGGCGGGCAACGCCCGGCGCGTCTTCCGCCTTCCCGATCATTCGTAGATGCTGGGGCCGGAACAGCGTTCGACCGTGAGGTGAGGGCAGCCCGGCCATGGCTTTTCAGATCAGCGCGACCAACCCGGAGCATCCCGCGCTCCTGCTCGAACTGCCGTGGCAGCTGCCTCTGGAGGAATGGCCGGAGCAGGTGCTCGTGCCGCTGCCGCGCGGCATCTCCCGGCACGTGGTGCGCTACGCGCGCGCCGGCGACGAGGTGGTGGCCGTCAAGGAACTCGCCGAGCGGCCCGCGGTGCGCGAGTACGAGCTGCTGCTCGGCCTGGACCGCCTCGGGATTCCCGCGGTCGACCCGCTGGCCGTGGTCACGGGCCGCACCGACCCGGCCGGGGAGCCGCTGGAGTCCGTGCTGATCACCCGGCACCTGGGAGGCTCACTGCCGTACCGGTCGATGTTCGAGACGACCATGCGGCCCGCCACCATGCACCGGCTCATGGACGCGCTGGCCGTCCTGCTGGTGCGGCTGCACCTGGCCGGCTTCGCCTGGGGCGACTGCTCGCTGTCCAACACGCTGTTCCGGCGCGACGCGGGAGCGTACGCCGCGTACCTCGTGGACGCCGAGACCGGCGATCTGCACCCGCAGCTCAGCACCGGTCAGCGGGAGTACGACCTCGATCTCGCCCGGGTGAACATCAGCGGCGAGCTGCTGGACCTGGAGGCGGCCGGCGCCCTGCACCCCTCGGTGGACCCGATCGAGTTCGGCCAGGAGATCTGCGCGCGCTACCGGGGCCTGTGGGAGGAGCTGACCCGCACCTCCGTCTACCCCGCGGGCAAGTACCACTACATCGACCGCCGCATACGCCGCCTCAACGACCTCGGCTTCGATGTCGCCGAGATGCAGATCGCGAGCTCCTCCAACGGCGACACCGTCACCTTCGTGCCCAAGGTCGTCGACGCGGGCCATCACCAGCGCCAGCTGCTGCGGCTGACCGGCCTCGACACCGAGGAGAACCAGGCGCGCCGCCTCCTGAACGACCTGGAGAGCTGGATGGCCACCCAGGACGACTACGCGCCCGGCGGCCCTCCGGGCTCCCGGCCCGGGTCGGGCGGAGAGCACCCCCGTGCCGCCCGGCCGGAGGTCCTCGCCCATCGCTGGGTGCGGGACGTGTTCCGGCCGACGGTCCGGGCGGTGCCCCAGGACCTGCGCGGATCGATGGACCCGGCCGAGCTCTACCACGAGCTCCTCGAACACCGCTGGTTCCTGTCCGAGCGCGCGCAGCACGACATCGGCCTGGAGACGGCCGTCGAGGACTACGTCACGAACATCCTCCCCAAGGTCCACGACCCCCTGCCGGTTCCCGCGGAAACACCGGAGCCGACCGGCGCGTACCCGGTTCCTGAGCAAAGGTGACCGATCGTACATACGATTGGCTGTGTACCTGCCCCGCGGCGCCTCGCGGCGTCCGCGCGGCCGGAACGCAACTGACCTGCTCGGGGTGGGAGAGGTATGACCCAGGCCGCCAGTCCGGCGCGGACCGTCATTCTGACCGTCGACGACGACCCCGGAGTGTCGCGCGCCGTCGCGCGTGACCTCAGGCGCCGCTACGGCGAGGCGCACCGGATCGTGCGCGCCGAGTCCGGGGAGACGGCGCTCGACGCCCTGCGCGAGCTGAAGCTGCGCGGTGACCAGGTGGCGGTGATCCTCGCCGACTACCGGATGCCGCAGATGAACGGCATCGAGTTCCTGGAGCAGGCCCTCGACGTGTACCCGGGCGCGCGCCGGGTGCTGCTGACCGCGTACGCGGACACCAACGCGGCGATCGACGCGATCAATGTGATCGACCTCGACCACTACCTGCTCAAGCCCTGGGACCCGCCGGAGGAGAAGCTCTATCCGGTCGTCGACGATCTCCTGGACGCGTGGCGGGCCAGCGACTACCGGCCCGTGGGGGCCTGCAAGGTGGTCGGGCACCGGTGGTCGGCGCGTTCGTCGGGCGTCAGGGAGTTCCTGGCCCGCAACCAGGTGCCCTACCGGTGGTACTCGTCCGACACCCCGGAGGGACAGCGCCTGCTGGCCGCCGCAGGGCAGGACGGGCAGCGGCTGCCGCTGGTGGTGACCCCGGACGGTACGCCGCTCGTCGAGCCCGCGGACCCCGACATCGCGGCGCACGTCGGGCTCGCCACGACGCCCACCTCCGAGTTCTACGACCTCGTTGTCATCGGCGGCGGTCCCGCCGGGCTCGGTGCCGCCGTGTACGGCGCGTCCGAGGGTCTGCGTACCGTGCTCGTGGAACGGTCCGCGACCGGCGGACAGGCGGGACAGAGTTCCCGGATCGAGAACTATCTCGGCTTCCCCGACGGCGTCTCCGGGGGGCAGCTCACCGACCGGGCGCGGCGGCAGGCGGCCAAGTTCGGCGCCGAGATCCTCACCGCCCGCGAGGTGACCGGGCTGGAGGTCACCGGGGCCTCGCGCACGATCCGTTTCTCGGACGGCTCCGCGATCTCCGCGCACGCGGTGATCCTCGCGACCGGTGTCTCGTACCGGCAGCTGAATGCGCCCGGGCTCGCCGAGCTGACGGGCTGCGGCGTCTTCTACGGCTCGGCGCTGACCGAGGCGGCGGCGTGCCAGGGCCATGATGTGTACATCGTGGGCGGGGCGAACTCGGCCGGTCAGGCCGCGATGTATCTGGCGCGGGGCGCGAAGTCCGTCACCATCCTGGTGCGCGGCTCCTCGCTGTCCGCCTCGATGTCGCACTATCTGATCGAGCAGATCGGCGAGGCGCCGAACATCTCGGTCCGCACCGGCACGGTTGTCGAGTCCGCGCACGGCAGCGACCACCTGGAGCAGCTGACCCTGCGAGATGTGGAGAGCGGCCACACCGAACTCGTCGACGCGCAGTGGATGTTCGTGTTCATCGGCGCGGCGCCGCTCACCGACTGGCTGGAGGGCACGGTGCTCCGGGACGGCCGCGGGTTCATCGTGGCGGGCCCGGACATGACGCCCGACGGTCAGCCGCCCCGGGGCTGGGAGCTGGACCGGCCTCCGTACCACCTGGAAACCAATGTGCCCGGCGTGTTCGTGGCCGGGGACGCGCGCGCCGAGTCGGCGAAGCGGGTCGCGTCCGCGGTCGGAGAGGGAGCCATGGCCGTCATGCTCGTCCACCGTTATCTGGAGCAGTCGTGAGCGGGCGGCCGGTGCCGTGCGACGCGGCGGAACTCAGCACGCTCTTCCTGTTCGAGAAGCTCGACGACGACCAGCTGGACCGGCTGTGCCAGGAGGGCCGGACGGAGGCGTTCGACCCGGGGCCCGTCTATACCGAGGGTGATCCGGCCACCTGCTTCTACGTGCTCCTCGAAGGCACGGTGGTGATGTCGCGCCGGGTCGGCGCCGACGACGTGGAAATCAGCCGCACCTCGAAGCGAGGGGTGTACGCGGGCGCGATGCAGGCGTATCTCAGCGGCCCGAACGACGCGCAGTACAAGGGTTCCATGCGGGTCACCGAGCCCTCACGGTTCTTCGTCCTGCCTGCGGCGACGTTCGCCGCCATCCTGCGGGACTGGTTCCCGATGGCCGTCCATCTGCTGGAGGGCATGTTCTTCGGCAGCCAGAACACCCAGCGGACCATCGGGCAGCGCGAACGGCTCCTGGCGCTCGGCTCGCTGTCCGCCGGGCTCACGCACGAGCTCAACAACCCGGCCGCGGCGGCCGTGCGGGCCACCTCCGCGCTGCGCGACCGGGTGGCCCACATGCGGCAGAAACTGGGCGTGATCGCGGCGGGACCCTATGCGCGCGACACCCTGGAGACGCTGGTCGAGATCCAGGAGCGGACCGCCGAACAGGTCGCCAAGGCCACGCCGCTGAGTCCGCTGGAGGCCTCCGACCGGGAGGACGCGCTCGCCGACTGGCTGGACGACCACGACATCGCGAACGGCTGGCAGCTGGCGCCGACGTTCGTGCAGGCGGGGCTCGACACCGACTGGCTGGACCAGGTCGCGGCGGCCGTGGACGGGCCGACCCTCGAGGGCGCCGTCCGGTGGCTGAACTACACGGTCGAGACCGAACTGCTCATGAACGAGATCGAGGACTCCACCACCCGCATCTCGCACCTCGTGGACGCGGCCAAGCAGTACTCGCAGCTCGACCGCGCGCCCTACCAGGTCGCCGACGTGCACGACCTGCTCGACAGCACCCTGATGATGCTCTCCGGAAAGATGGGCTCGGGCGTCAAGGCCGTCAAGGAGTACGACCGTACGCTGCCCCGGATCCCCGCCTATCCGAGCGAGCTGAACCAGGTGTGGACGAATCTCATCGACAACGCGGTCGCGGCGATGGACGGCGAGGGGACGCTGACGGTACGCACCGCGCTCGACGGCGACCATTGCCTCGTGGAGTTCCGCGACACGGGTTCCGGGGTGCCCGACGAGATCCGCGACCGGATCTTCGACCCGTTCTTCACCACCAAGGCGGTGGGCGAGGGCACCGGTCTCGGCCTGGACATCTCCTGGCGGATCGTCGTCAACAAGCACCACGGAAGCCTTCAGGTGCAGTCCGTGCCCGGCGACACCCGCTTCCAGGTACGCCTCCCCCTGACCGTCGCGGAAACCTCCGAGGAGCCGTCATGACCACGCCCAACGGTATCGACCCCTCCGTCCCGCCGAGCGGCACCGGCTGCACCGAGTGCGACGCTGCCGGCGGATGGTGGTTCCACCTGCGGCGCTGCGCCCAGTGCGGGCACGTCGGATGCTGCGACGACTCCCCGGCCAAGCACGCCACCGCCCACGCGCGGAACACCGGGCACCCGGTCATCCAGAGTTTCGAACCGGGCGAGAACTGGTTCTGGGACTACGACACCTCGGAGCTGTACGAGTCGGGTCCCGAGCTCGCTCCCCCGGTGAGTCATCCGCTGGACCAGCCCGCACCCGGTCCCGCGGGGCGTGTTCCGGCCAACTGGGCCGAGACACTGCGCTGAGGTTCCGGGATCAGAGCACCGTGCTGCCGTACATCTCGCCGAGCGGTTCGGCCAGCAGTTCGACGCGGGCGCCGTCGGGGTCGCGGAAGTAGATCGAGGTACCGCTCTCCTGCGCGTATTCGACCCCGGCGGCGTCGAGCCGTTCGCGCAGACCGCGCCAGGTGACGGGGTCGACCGAGATCGCGAGGTGGTGCAGACCTCCGAGGACCTCCGCGTAGGGGCCGAGGTCGAGACCGGGGAAGTCGAAGAAGGCCAGCAGGTTGCCGTTGCCGAGGTCGAAGAAGAAGTGGGTCGAGCCCTGGTAGTCCCGGTTCTCGATCATCTCGGTGAGGGGGAATCCCAGGACGCCCTGGTAGAACCGTACGGTCCGCTCCACGTCCGAGGACAGCAGCGCGACATGGTGCACACCGCGGGCCGTGCTCGCGGGCCTCTCCGGCTTCAGATGGGCGCCCCTGATCCGCTGACGCTCCGCTTCGATCGCTGTCAGGTCCATCGCACCCATCACGGTCTCCTCACCCAGAGAAGTGGCGACGCCGGCCGGTACCTCCCTGTTCGGTACCGGTGTTCTCAGTACTGAATACAACCACTTCACGTCGGCCGCTCCTATGTCCCGCCGCCGCACGGCGAACGCCGTCCGCCGTGCGGATCGCCCACGCCGGCCCGTCCGGATGCGCGGCGCGGCGCGAAGGACGATCCTGGAGACATGTCCGGACGGGCTCCTTTGGTTGTGCATCCGGCCCTGGATACCAGTGGCCGCCAGGTGACCGCGCGGGGTGAGAACCTCGGCGTGGCGTTCTCGGACGAGGATCTGATGGAGTTCCTCGGCCGGGCAGGTCTGCCGGACGCGGAGGATCTGCTGGACGATCCGGCATGGGTGAAGTGGCGCGGAGGCCAGGCGCACTTCTACGGAACCGGATAACGGGCGGGGACCGCCCGGAACGCGCCGGGTGTCGGGCGGAGACCGCTCGGGTGCCCGGTCGTCGCGTTGCTCCGAACGGGGGGCACGTTCACTCGACCCGGTGGGCGGTCGTGGGGGCGCGTTGCACCGGCGCGGACGCACCCGTTGCTCCGGCATGGACAGCACTCACAAAGCGTTGCGACACGTTCCCGCTCGTGCTGGTGCGGGTGCCGGTGCCCGCCCGAGCGGGAACGCCGGCACGGTGACGGGCATCGGCACCGGCAGGCCCTACGCCGATCCCGTCGCCCGTCAGGGCGGCCAGCCCGGCGCCCATCCGCCGATCTACGCCCAGCTCGTCGCGGAGTGGCGGGCCGAGGGCCGTGGAGTGCCGGAACCCCGCGAGGTGCTGTGGGCCACCTTCGCGGCCCCCGTTCCGGAGGCGGAGAGCGACGGATCCGTTCCCGCGGTTCCCGTACCCCGGGGCCTGACCGGCTGGTGAGCGCTACTCCGCGGCCCCGGGCGCCAGGACGGCCAGGGTGCCGTTGGCCTGGCGCAGCGCCAGCTCGAGGGAGAGGGCGGGGTGCAGGGCCCCCGTCCCGTCCGGCGGGATGATCCACTCCAGCGGTCCCGCGGAGCGGTAGGGCGGCGGTACGGCGATCCAGGAGCCCTTGCCGAGGTGGCGGAGCCCCGACCCCACCCACCGGCTGGCCGGGTCGGGGGGCAGGAAGAAGCCGACACGGTGGGCCGCGCAGTCGACCAGGGTGGGCCCCGGCACCTGGATCGGCTCGGACCACAGGATGTCCAGGGCCAGCAGGCCGAGTTGCTCGGGCACGCTCAGCACGTCCCAGTAGCGCCCGGCCTCCAGGAGCACACCGCCGCTCCCCTGGTCCCACTCCCGTTTGCACGCCCTCGGATTCGTGGCCGCCGCCGCGAGCCACTCCACACTCTGCATCCACATCGCGTTGCTCATGGATCACCCCGGGGATCTTCCCTTCCGCTCGACAGGCGCGGAAGGAGGCATGGGCCGAGGGCCCGCGTTGTCCATCAGGCCCTCGGCATATGCATGCTGGTAGATATCTCTACGTGGCGGAAGGGGTGGCGCGGTATGGCGTTTCCCGATGGCCTGTTCACGACGGTTGTGATGGTGCGTGGAGGGATGCCAGGGAGAGGGCCTGGAGCGGGGTCGTGTGCCAGCGCGCCGTGAACGTACGGTCGGGAAGGGAGCAGGTCACGGTCATGCGGTGCGGGGTCTCCAGGAAGAGCAGGTCGACGCGCAGGGTCCCCGGGCCGGTCCAGCCCCCGCTCACCGCCGTGGGTGTCGGGCCGGGATCGACGGTCCAGCCGGTTCCGCCGAGTCGCAGCTCGAACCGCCGGTCGCCCTCGACCAGGGTGACGAGCGGGCCCTTGTCGCCCTCGGTCACGACCACTTCCGTCAGCGAGCGCTGGGCCGCGCAGACGCCGCCGTCCGGCACGAAGACCGCGTCCGACCAGGCGTCCACGGGCTCGGGGGGCTGGGGACTCCCCTCGACCGGCGGCAGGGCGAGCCGGGCGAGCCGTCGCCGCAGCGCACCGTCCGCCTCGCCCCCGGCGGGCAGCGGCGCCGTACCGAACGCGGGCAGCAGATGCCGCCACATCAGGTCCAGCAGTTCCTGCATCCGGTCCGTCGCCGCGGTCGTCGCGATCACCGCGTCGTGCTCGGGCAGCACGACGCAGAACTGCCCGTACGCCCCGTCGCCGCGGTAGCCGTGCCGCGCCCGCCAGAACTGGAGCCCGTAGCCCTGCTGCCAGTCCGACCGGGCCCCCTCCGGAGTGCCGTCCGCGTTGGCGACGTGCGCGCGGGACGCCTCCGCGATCCACGAGGCCGGCAGGAGCCGCCGCCCCTCCCAGACGCCTTCGCGCAGATACAGCTGCCCGAGCCGGGCGATCGCGTCGGTCGCGGCGTGGAGCCCGCTGAAGCCGATCTCCCGGCCGGCCCGGTTCCGCGTCCAGGCGGTCTCCCCGATACCCAGGGGATCGAACAGCCTGGGCCGCAGATACGCGGTCAGCGACAGACCGGTCACCCGCTGGACGATGGTGGCGAGGGTGTAGGTGGCGGACTGGTTGTACGCGAACACGGTGCCGGGGTCGCGGTCCGGCGGAATCAGCAGGAAGCCGCGTACGGCCTCCTTCCGGTCGAGCCCGACCGCGTCGGCCCAGGTGTCGGTGAGGTGGCCGCTGGCCATCGCCGCGACATGCCGGACGAGCATGGCGCGGCTGCGCGGATCGGTGATGTCGGCCTCGAATTCGGGGAAGTACGAGATCACCGGGTCGTCCAGGTCCAACAGGCCCTCGGCCACGGCGAATCCGGCCGCCGTGGACGTGAAGCTCTTGCTGAGCGAGTAGAGCAGCTGGATGCGCTCGGGCGTGTACGGCGCCCACCAGCCGGAGGCGACGAGGTGCCCGTGGCGCATGATCATCAGGCTGTGCGGTTCGATGTCCGGGGCGGCCTCGACGGCGTCGAGGAACGCGGCGATGCCCGAGGCGTCGACCCCCTGCTCGGCGGGCGGGCTGACAGGTAGCGGACGGGCACTCATACGGCAACCTCCGGGTGGCGCGGCGGTGAGCGGCGACTGGACACAGCGATCAAGGACATTGCTTGCATGCGGCATCTTTCCCGGACGCCTCCTCCCTGTCCATGGCCGGTGACGACAGCGGGCTGCCCGCGTTACCCGTTCCCGCTCCGGCGTCAACTCCCTTGCCCGGAAGGCGCCATGACGCTCATCGATGGTTTATTGCCATGGTCCCGGGGTGTTGTCCCCGGCCTCCCCCATGCCCGTTCACCGCGTCCCCCTCGTCATCGTCGGCGCGGGACCGGCCGGTCTGACCCTCGGGAACATCCTGCGAGCGGCATCCGTGGACTGCGTGGTCCTGGAGGCCGAGAGCCGGGAGTTCATCGAACAGCGGCCCCGGGCCGGTTTCATCGAGGTGTGGGCGGTACGGGGGCCCTGCACCGGCGGGGGCTGGCCGACCGGCTCATCGAGCGCGCGCAGCCGCACGGCGAGTGTGAGTTCCGGGTCGCCGGCGAGCAGCGCCGCCTCCGGTACGGCGAACTGACCGGCGACCGCCACTTCGTCTATCCGCAGCCGCTGTTGGTGACGGATCTGGTGCGGGAGTACACCGAAGCGCGCGCCGGCGACATCCGGTTCGGCGTCCGGGACGTGGAACTGAGGCGAATCGACGGCGACCGGCCGTCCGTGCGGTACACCGACGCGGTGACAGGGCAACGGCGGCGCCTGGACTGCGCGTTCGTGGCCGGCTGCGACGGTGCCCGCGGAGTCACACGCACCCATCTGCCCCCGGAGCGCGCCTCGTGGGCCCGGTTCGACTACGGCGTCGGCTGGCTGGCACTGCTGGCCGAGGCCCCGCCGTCCTGCGACTGCGTCGTCTTCGGTGTCGGCTCCCGTGGATTCGCCGCCCATATGGCCCGCAGCCCCGAGGTCACCCGCTACTACCTGGAGGTGACGCCCGGCGAGGACCCGCGGAACTGGCCGCACGAGCGCGTGTGGACCGAACTCCGCAGCCGCCTGGCGGCCTCGGGCGCCCCTGAGCTCAGTGAGGGACGTCTGATCGAGAAGCGCGTCCTCGACATGCACAGCTACGTCGTAGAGCCGATGACGTACGGGCGGCTGTTCCTGGCCGGCGACTCGGCCCATCTGGTCGCGCCGATCGCCGCGAAGGGCATGAATCTGGCGCTGCACGACGCGATGCTCCTGGCGGACGCGCTCGTCGCCCACTGCACAAGGGGCGACGACAGCGGGCTGCGCGGGTATGCGGCGGCCTGTCTGCGGCGGGTGTGGGCTTACCAGGAATTCTCCCGGTGGTTCGCGGAGTTGCTGCACGGGCCGTCGTCGGGCGACCCCTTCCGGGCGGGCGCCGCGAGTGCGCGGCTCCGCAGGATCCTGGACTCTCCGGCCGCGGCCGCAGCCTTCGCGGACTCCTGCACCGGCAAGGAAACTGTGCGGTGAATCAGCAGGAGACACGGGCCTGAACTGTTCGTACGAGTGCGCGACAACGGCGCGGCCGGGCGGAAGCAGATATTTCAGTCCCCCTCTCGTTGAACACTCTTCGTCACGCCGTGCGTACTTCCGGGAAAGGTGAGGCCGGGTACGCAGCGAGGGATGACGATGGTGAAGGCGCAAGACTCCGCGGGCGAGTTGATCGCCGGGAGGTACCGGCTGCTCGAAGTCGTCCTGCGGGAAGAGGGCCGGGCCTGCTGGCACGGCGAGGACATCGCCTTCGGACGGCCGGTCGTACTGACCTGGACACGCCTCGCGGAGCACCGGGGCGAGGGGACGCGGGAACCCGCCGCCGACCGGATCATGCGGGCGGCCGAGATCCTCGGCCCGGCCTGTCCCGGCCGGGTGGCCGCGGTACTCGACGTGGTCGAGGAGCCCGGCTTCGTGTGGACCGTCACGGAGCGGCCCCCGGGCGCCCCGCTGACCGAGCTCCTCGGGCGCGAGCCGCTCGATCACGTGCGGGCGGCCCGCATCGGGCTCGGCGTCCTCGATGTCCTCACCGCCGCCCATCTCGAGGGAGTCCACCACGGCGAACTCGGCCCGAGCCAGGTGTGGTCCGACGAGCACGGCACGGTCACGGTGACCGGGTTCGGAGTGACGGCGGCCACGGACTCGACGCGCGTCACCTCTCCCTCGTACGCCTCCCCGGAGCAGGCCCGTGGTGAGGGCGGCGCACCCGCGGCGGACTTCTGGGCGCTGGGCGCGATGATGTACGCGCTCGTCGAGGGACGGCCGGCCGTTCAGGACCGGGGGCAGATGGACGCCACGCTCCGGGCGGTGGACCGGCTGCCGGTCAGGCCCCCGGTGAGCGCCGGCCCGCTGGCGCCCGCCATTCAGGGCCTGCTGCGCTGGGACCCCGTGGAGCGGGTGCCCGAGGCCGTCGTACGCGAGGCGCTGACACGCATCCTCCGGCAGAACCTCGAAGAGACCACACCGCCCGAGGAGCCGCCCGCGTTCCCCGGTCCCGGCGGGGACCTTCGCGAGGGGGACAGGGACGCGGGGCGGACGGGGCACACTCGGCGAGGCCGGTTCGCCGGTCGGCCGGTCGTGCTGGGCGGGGTGCTCGCCGTCACGGTCGTCGCCCTCGCGGTGCTCGCCGCGGTGGGCGGACTGCCGGGCGGTGACGACACATCCGCGTCCGGCTCGGCGCCGTCAGGGACGGCCGCCGCCACACCGTCCGCGCCCTCCGCGCCTTCCACCGGTTCCGGCGCGCGCCCCGGCGGGACGCCCTCGGCGTCCGCCACGCCGTCCCCCTCCGCCACCGCGGGCTCGACGGTACCGGCCGGCTTCTCCCTCTACCGGGCACCCCAGGGCTTCGCCGTCGCCCTCCCGCAGGGCTGGAAACCCCTGGAGACGCAGTCGTCCGACGACCTCGCCTACCGGGTGACCTTCGGCGCGAGCGGTGATCCGCGCACGCTGGCCGTCACCTACAGCACCCAGCTTGGTCCGGACCCCGTCGCCGTCTGGAGCGAGCTGGAGCCCTCCCTGCGCGCCGTCTCCACCGGCTACGAACGGGTGGGCGACATCCGGCCGGTGACCTATCGCGGCCGGAAGGGCGCCGACATGGAGTGGTACTCCGTGTCCCAGGGAGACCAGGTGCGCACCTTCGGCCGCGGCTTCCTCATCGGCGGCAGCCGGGGATTCTCCCTGCGCTGGACGACCCCGGCCGACGACTGGGACACCAAGCCCAACAGGCAGGCACTGAACGTCTTTCTCAAGACCTTCGATCCGAAGGTCGATTGACCCTGTGTCAGCGTCGGCTCATCGGAACTCCTCCGTGGATACCCCGGCCTTCAGGCCGGGGTGGGGGTACCTCCCGCTTGCGGGGGAGAAACGGACTCCTGCGGAGCAGGGCAGCGGGCCGGGATTCGCCGTCAGGGCGGATCCCAGTGCCCCGACCGGCAGGTTCGATCCTTCGCTGACGTGGACGCCAATTTGTGAGCTATGCCCACTCACGTGAAGCGGGCGTTCAAGTACCGCTTCCATCCCACCGATGCGCAGGCCGCCGAGCTGTCGCGCACGTTCGGATGCGTGCGGAAGGTCTACAACCTGGCGCTGGCCGCGCGTACGCAGGCGTGGACGCGGCAGGAGCGGGTGAACTACAACCAGACCTCGGCGATGCTGACGGTCTGGAAGAAGACCGGGGAACTGCCCTACCTGAACGAGGTGTCGTCGGTTCCGTTGCAGCAGGCTTTGCGGCATCTGCAGGTGGCGTTTACCAACTTCTTCGGCAAGCGGGCGAAGTACCCGCGGTTCAAGTCCCGGAAGAAGTCGCGGAAGTCCGCCGAGTACACCACCAGCGCGTTCCGTTTCCGGGACGGCCGGCTGACGCTCGCGAAGATGCGCGAGCCCCTGGACATCGTCTGGACCCGGCCCCTTCCGGAGGGCGTGAGCCCGTCGACGGTGACCGTGTCCCAGGATCCGGCCGGACGCTGGTTCGTCTCGATGCTGTGCGACGATCCGTCCGTCCAGCCCCTGCCCGCCACGGACACGGCGGTCGGTATCGACGTCGGCCTGAACCATCTGCTGACCCTGTCGACCGGAGAGAAGATCACCAACCCGAGGCACGAGCGCCGCGACCGTGCCGCCCTCGCCAAAGCGCAGCGCCGACTGTCGAAGAAGGCCAGGGGCGACGGCGCGAACCGGGCCAAGGCCCGCCGCAAAGTCGCGAAGATCCATGCCCGGATCGCCGACCGCCGCCGTGACACCCTGCACAAGCTGACCACCCGACTCGTGCGTGAGAACCAAACGCTCGTGATCGAGGACCTGAGTATCCGCAACATGGTCAGGAACCGGAGCCTGGCCCGAGCCGTCTCGGACGCGGCATGGGCGGACTTCCGGAGCCTGCTGGAGTACAAAGCCCAGTGGTACGGACGTGAGGTGATCGCCGTCGACCGGTGGTTGCCCTCCTCCAAGCTGTGCTCCGCCTGCGGCACCCTCCGGGAGCGGATGCCGTTGAACGTCCGTACCTGGGCGTGTGACTGCGGCACGACCCATGACCGGGACGTGAACGCGGCGAAGAACCTGCTGGCCGCCGGACTGGCGGTGACAGCCTGTGGAGCTGGTGCAAGACCTCAACGGAGCACTCCGGGCAAGCAGTCGGCGACGAAGCAGGAAACCCCACGGCGCGAGCCGTAGGAATCCCCCTCCTTCAGGAGGGGGAGGAAGTCAAGTCAATGCCCCTCCGGGATGCGGAAGTCGGGCCTGCGCTGGGCCAGCCACAGGGCGACCTCCTCGGCGATGGGCTGGCCGGTCTCCAGCTCGACGAAGCCGAACTGGCCTCCCTGGTTGCACTCCAGGAACCACCAGATGCCCTCCGCGTCCTCGGCGAAGTCGAAGGCGGCGTAGGCGAGTCCGGTGAAGGAGAGGTAGTCGTGGACCGCACGGGCGATGCGGTCGGGTACCGGCACGGGCTCCCAGCCGTTCCCCGTCTCGCCGAACCGCCCGTCGACCTGACCGGGCTCGGCGGCCTTGCGGGCGGCGAACAGCCGGGTGCCGATGCCGGTCAGCCGGATGTCGGCACGCTTGGGAATGTAGCGCTGGAGCAACGCGGGGCCCGCCGCCACACCGGAGAAGTCCGTGTCGGGTCCGACCAGCGTGGTCGGCAGGGCCGCCGGAGGCTCGCCGGGCGGCGGCCCCGAGGCGGATTTCACCACCACGTCCCGGTGCTCCTTGACGAACTGCTGGGCCACCCGGGGAGCGGTCGTGATGACGGTGGGCGGCACCGCGAATCCGCTGGTGTGGGCCACCCGTAGCTGCCAGGGCTTGTGCCGGGCCTGCTCGGCTCGGCGGGGGTGGTTCATCCAGCGGGTCGAGGCCGAGTAGAGCATGCCGAACAGGGCCTGCCTGGTCTCGGCGGTGAGCCACGCGGAGGGTTCGGCGGCGTGGGCCGCCGGCTCGCCCGGCCTGCGCACCCACACGGAGCGCAGGCCTCCCATGCTGAGCACATGGCCGTTGACCGACAGATAGCCGTCGAAGTCACCGTGGGCGTAGTCGGCGGACAGCACCGCCTTGCCGGGCAGGTCGGCGGGATCGAGGCGCACCATGGGCACGCCCCGCTCATGCAGTTTGGCCACCACCATGTCGGCGGTGACGTCCTGCTCGGCCGTGAGTATGAGAACCGTCATGCGCGCGGACTTCCGTCAGTCGTCGAAGTGCGTCTGGGAACCGGCCGTCGACGTCGTGGTGCCGGTCGCCATCAGCAGCGCGCGATCACTGACGGCCGGGCGGCCGTCGGGCAGCACGTTCAGTTGCAGGGACACGTCGAAGTGGTACGGGGGTACTGCGGCCGACTGCCCTGAGGGCAGGGCGTAGTTGAGAGTGAACGGTCGCACGAAAGATCCTCCCGCGGTCGCACGATGGTCGATACCCACCCGTACGTGACACGGCCGTAAGGAATTCATCACTTTCTGCCACATCGGGGTGAAGGTCATCACATCGCGTCGTTTCTGGCTTACTCATTTCGGATTTACTTGGGTGTCCGCTTGGTTCCGGCCCATGCGTGGCTGCTTGATTCCACGCAAACCTTAGGCCAATGCTTCATCCTCCGTGACATCAACGCCCCGCCATCCCAGGAGAGTTCCCGGTGTCCTCAGCCATCGCCCCGTCCGAAGAATCCGCCACGCGCGCCGACGCGCCGAACCCCGTCGAGCGCGACGCGCATGACTTCGGGGCCTACGCGCGGACCGGCGGCTGGGCCTTCGCACTCAAGGTGGCGCGCAGCGTCCGTCCCGGCGGGCAGTCCGCCGACGACACGCCCAAGGTGTCCGCGAAGGAGTTCGCGGAACTGGCCGGATGCTCGCCCGAGCGCGTCATGCGCTACTACAAGGCCTGGGACAGGGCCGCCGACGACGGTCTGGTCCCCCACTTCGAGACCCTGGTCCCCGGCGAGGACGTCGAACTGCCGGACGCCGAGGCCTGGCAGACCTACTACTCCTCCCGTTCCAGCGGCGCGTCGGAGCGCGGCACCGCCATCACCCAGGCCGCGGAGGCCGAGGGCATCCGTCCCACGAAGGCCCTGGAGGTGGCCGAGAACCCGACCGCGCTGCGGGCCGCGATCCTCGCCGACCCCTCCACGGCCAAGGCGGCGCGGTCCGCACTGCTGGACCGGGTGAAGGAAGACCCCGCGCTCCAGACCGAGTTGGCCCGCGACATCGCCCGCACGGAGGAGCTGAAGAAGGCGGTCGCCACCGAGAACAGGGCGGCCGACCGCATCGGCTATGTGCGCCAGATCGCGGAGAAGGGCCAGATCAGGACACCGGCCGGGCAGACCCTGGACGCTCCGGCCGAGCTGCGCTCCGAGGCCGAGCGGCACCTGTCCCTCCTCGACGAACTCGACGAGGGCGAGGACGCGGGCGAGTGGGCCACCGAGGCGTACGACACCATGAAGAACCTGGTCGTCGAGACCGTGGAGGCCGACCCCGAACTGCGCGTCCAGGAACGCCGGACGAAGTTCTACAGCAGCCTTCAGAAGGCAACGAAGGTGTTCGAGGAGCTGACGTTCGACGACGCCGACGACATCTACGAGGACGACATGGTGCAGCGTCTGGAGGAGCTCCAGCAGGCGATCGGCACCGCCATCGCGGCGCTGCGCGGGGCGGCCGGCCGGGACTGATCGGGCCGCGGGGCCGCAGGTCCGCGCGGGAACGAGGGTTCCCGCGCGGCCGGGCCGTCACTGCGGCAGGTCGTCGGGGCCGGTGGCCCACCGGGTGTCGGGCCGGTCGGTGAGTTCGAAACTCACCGTGCCGCCCCCGGTCGTGAGGGCGGCCCCGGTCCAGGAACGCTGCGTGGGCTGCCCGTCGACCCGTACGACCCCCACGTAGAAGTGCGTGGCGTCCGCGTCGGGCGCGCTGACGACGATGCTCTTCCCGCCCGGCCGGAGGACCACCGCGCGGGGGAAGAGCGGGGCGCCCAGGAGCATGTTCGCGCTGCCCGGGGTCTGCGGATACAGACCGAGCGCCGAGAAGACGTACCAGGCCGACATGGTCCCGAGGTCGTCGTTGCCCGGCAGCCCCGAGGGGCCGGTGCCGTACACGGTGTCGAGGATCTGCCGGACGGTCGCCTGCGTACGTGGCGCTGGCGCTCTGTGCGAGGCCGCGGTCGCTGCCCGGGCTGAACGGGGACACCCAGGACCCGTCTAGGTGGCGGGCCTGGATGTAGCCGGCGCCAGCCGTGGCGGCGGGGGGTGAAGACATTGCGCCATTGACATCCTCCCGGGCTCAAAGGCCCGGGATTCCCGCCTGCTCCCACACGAACTGTGTGGGTCGCTTCGGGTGGGTTCCTGCTTCGCCGCGCTGTGCCGGGACGGGTCCCGGTCTTACCTGCGCTCCACAGGCTGTCACCGCCAGTCCGGCGGCCTTTGCGACGTTGACCGCCGCGTTGATGTCGCGGTCCAGGACCGCCCCGCACGCCCCGCACGTCCACGTGCGGACATTGAGGGGCTTGGGTCCGTCCTTCACCCCGCACACCGAGCACACCTGGGAGGTGGGCTCGAACCGGCCGATCCGGTGGAAGGTGCGTCCGTACCGGGCGGCCTTGTACTCCAGCATGGTCACGAACGCCGACCATCCGGCGTCGTGGACGGACTTGGCCAGACGCGTACGGGCGAGTCCCTTGACCGCCAGGTCCTCCACAGCGACCGCTTGATTCTCGCGGATCAACTGGGTGGAGAGCCGGTGATGGAACTCGCGGCGCGCGTCCGCGACTCGGGCGTGGGCCCGTGCGACGCGGATCCTGGCCTTGTCCCGGTTACTGGAACCTTTCTGCTTGCGGGACAGGTCCCGCTGCGCCTTCTTCAGGCGCTTCTCGGCCCGGCGCAGGAAGCGCGGGCTGTCAACCTTGGTCCCGTCGGAGAGGACGGCGAAGTGCCCCAGGCCGAGGTCGATGCCAACCTGGGACGTTACTTCCGCCAGCACCTTTGAGGCGTCCGTCTCGACGACGAAGCTTGCGAAGTACCGTCCGGCCGCATCCTTGATCACCGTCACGGTGGAAGGGGCGGACGGCAGCGTCCGGGACCAGCGCACGGAGATGTCGCCGACCTTCGGCAGGCGCAGCTTTCTGCCCGGCGTGATCCGCCAGGCCGCGTTCGCGGTGAAACGGATCGACTGCCGGTTGTCCCGCTTCGACTTGAAGCGCGGCGCACCCATCCGCGGGCGTTTGCCCTTGAGGCCGTCGAAGAAGTTCCGGTACGCGGCGTCCAGGTCCCGCAGGGACTGCTGGAGGACGACGGCGGACACCTCGCCGAGCCAGGCCCGTTCCGGGGTCTTCTTCGCATCGGTGATCAGTACCTTGGACAGGTCACCCGACTTCGGGAACGCCAACCCCTGCTCGCGGGCAGTCTCCCGAGCGCGGAGCGCCTCGTTGAAGACGACCCGCGCACACCCGAACGCCCTTGCCAACGCGGCACGCTGACCGGCACTCGGGTACAGACGGAAGCTGTACCGAAGCTGCACAGCGAGTCACTTTACCGAGTGCTTACGTCACCCGTTCGCCGATCCGATCAGCTGGTCCACGAGGGACACCGGCCCCTCCGCGGCACGGACGGCCACATCGGCCAGGAACGGAGCGGCCAGGGCGCGAGGATAGAGGGCGCCCCGGAGTGCCGGAAGTGACGTGCGCGTCCGGAGGGTGACGGCGCGGTGAAGGGTGGGACCGGCCAACCGGTGCGGAACAGGGGCGAGTTGTCGGTCGGTGACGGTCCAGTCTCACCGATGGATCGTCACATCGGCTTCTCCGTGCGCGGTTCGGCGCGTCAGTCCGCCTCGCCCCGGTAGTGGTTCATCAGGTCGACCAGGCTCTGCGGAGCGTCCGGGCTGAAGCAGACGGAGAGGTTCGCGGCGGACTCGGTCGCCGAGATCTCGGAGCGCGGGAAGAGCGCCTCCTCGTACGCGGTCAGTGCCTTCTCGGCGTCGTCGGGGTGGGCGGCGAGGGCCTTTCCGAGTTCGGCGCCGTCGAGCATGGCGAGGTTGGCGCCCTCGCCGGCGAACGGGGACATCAGGTGGGCGGCGTCACCGAGCAGGGTGACGCCGGGGACGCGCTCCCAGCGCAGGCCGGGGGGCAGCGCGTGGACCGGGCGGGCGACGAGTTCGCCGTCGGCTTCGGCGATGAGCGAGCGCAGGCTCTCGTCCCAGCCGTCGAAGTGCTCCAGGAGACTCCGCCTGGCCGCCTCGGTGTCGGTGAAGTCGACGGCACCGGAGACCGCCCAGTCGGCGGGCGTGCGCAGGGCGGCGTAGACATGCAGGGAGCCGTCCGGGTCACGGTGGCCGAGCAGACCCTTCTCCTCGGCGAGGGCGAACAGGATGCCGCCTCCGACGACGGCCGCGCCCTTCGGGTGACGGGTGTCGGCGTCGAGCAGGTGCATCTCGACGAAGGAGATGCCGGAGTAGACCGGGGTGGCGTCCGTGACCAGCGGCCGCACCTTCGACCAGGCGCCGTCGGCGCCGATCAGCACATCGGCGGTGAAGGTGCGCCCGTCGGCGAGAGTCACCTCGTGACGGCCGTCCCCGGCCGTCCGCGTCCCGGTGACCTTGGCGCCCCAGCGGACGGTGCCCTTGGGCAGCGAGCCGAGCAGGATGTCACGCAGGGCGGCCCGGGAGACCTCCGGGCGCGCCTCGTTCTCACCGGCGTCCTCCATGCGGACGGTGGCGCTCTTGTCGAGGATGCGCATGGCCTCGCCGCCGGCGTGGATGGCCGCGCGGAACTCGTCGTGGAGCTCGGCGGCGCGCAGCGCGGCCTGGCCGGACTCCTCGTGCATGTCGAGCATGCCGCCCTGGGGGCGGGCGGTCGGTGAGGCGTCCAGGTCGTAGACGGCGGCTTCGACGCCGTTCAGGTGCAGGACGCGGGCGAGCGTGAGACCGCCGAGACCGGCGCCGATCACGGCTATGGGGTGGTGGGTGTTCGTCATGGCTGGTTCTCCTTGTGCGGGGGTGACCGTCTGGTGCCGGTGCGGGCGCAACCGTCGCTCTCGGCGACGGTGCGTGGTGGTGACGGGCGCGGGCCGGTGGGGCTCACGGCGTGTCGGGTGGTGTGGGCGCGCTCGGCGCCTCGGGCGTGTCGGGCCGGGGTGTGTGCAGGACGCCGCTGATCAGGACATGGAAGCCCCAGTTCAGACGGGCCTCGCCCGGCCCGGAGAGCAGGTCCGCGCCCAGCGCGGCGATGCGGGGGTGCCGCTCGTGGGACGCACCGCGCACCGCGGAGGCCAGTGCCGCCCACTCCCCCTCCGTCTCGGCCGGGTCCTTCTCCCCCGACGCGTGCTCCGCCGCGGTGGCGGTGGCGAACTGGAGCAGCAGATCGATCGCCCAGGCCGCCCGCTCACCGGGGACACCGCCCTCGTCGAGGAGGGACAGCAGTGCCTCGACCAGGTCGAGGTAGCGCTCGCCGGACGGGCGGGCCACCAGCGCGGAGCGGGCGAGCCCCGGGTGCTCGAAGAGGACGGCCGTGTACGAGGTGAGCACCCGCACGAGCCGGTCGCGCCAGTCGCCGTCCGCACGGACCGGGCCGAGGTCGACGGCGCCGAGCAGGTCGTCGAGCACCGCCGCGTGCAGCTCGGCGGTGTTGCGCACGTAGACGTAGAGCGAGGCCGGTCCGGTGTCGAGTTCCTGCGCCAGGCGGCGCATGGTGACGCGCCGGAGGCCTTCGGCGCGCATCAGCGCGACGGCCGTCCCGATGATGCCGTCCCTGGTCAGGGCGGGCTTCGCCGGGCGCTCACGGCGGCTGGGGCGGGGGGCGGGATGTTCTGTCACTCCTTCAAGGTAACGAACATGTTCGTTGCGAACAAGTACGTCACGAACATGTTCGTACCGCTGCCCACAGCGGCCGGGTGAGTACCCGTACTCATGTCGCCCGCCCCGGCGCTCCACCGCCATGGGGCCACCTGGACCCAGGAGCCCGCCATGCCCGGATCAGTCCTCGCCCCGCCCGCCCAGCACCCGGCTCCCCCGGAGCGCTCCGCGCGGCCGGGGCCTCCCGGCCGTCCTCGCCGTGGTGGTGGTCGCGGGCATGGGACTTTCCGCGTCCCGAGTCAGAGGCACGGTGCGCCGGCACCTGGGCTGTGGCACGGCCCGGACCCGGTCGATCGTCGCGGATCGCCCTCGGTACACAGGGGATCAGGAGGCGTGGGAGACGGGGCGGCCCTGACACTCCGGCCCGCCGGTACCGACCCCGACACCGCGACCGATGCCGTCCCGGCCGAGGCGGGTCACGTTACGTCGCGATGACCGATGCCCTCCTGGATCAGGGGTGCCTAGTGTCATCTCGTCCCTGGTGGCAACGGATCGGAATCGGACCCGCATGCGTCTGCTCACGTACCTCGTCGGCTGCAGTGTCGACGGCTTCACCGCCGGTCCTGACGGACAGTGCGACCCCTTCGGCCTCGACGGCGATCTCAAGGCCGCCGTACTGGCCGAGTACCCCGAGACCGTCCCGGACCATGCCCGCAGGTCGCTGGGCGTCGTCAGCACGGCGAACAGACTGTTCGACACGGTCGTCATGCGGCGCGGCGTCTACGAATCCGCTCGGGCGGCCGGTGCCGACAGCCCGTATCCCTGGATGCGGCAGTACGTGGTCTCCTCGCCCCTGAAACGGCCCCCCGTCAGGCGTCGATGTCGTCGCCGAGGACCCGGCCGAGTTCGTACGCGGGCTGAAGCGACGGCCGGGCATGGGCGTCTGGCTGTGCGGCGGCCCGGTGCCGGCCGGGCATTTGCTGCGTGAGGTCGACAAGCTCGTGGTTCATCGCCACCCGGTGGCGTTCGGGGCCGGCGTTCCGCTGTTCCACGCGGCATTCGACCCTGCCGCCTTCACGCTGACCGGCTTCCGGGTCTTCGCCACCGGCGCGACTGTCACGACGTACACCAAGCAGTAGGAGCACATGTGTTGTTTCGCCCCGCGACCGAGGCCGATCAAGAGCGTGTCGCAGCAGTCATCGTGGATGAACCGGTGGGCTGGATCGACGCCGACCGCTACCTGGACGAGTTGAAGCAGGGGATGTACCGGCCGGAGTGGACCTGGATCGCCGAGGACGACGGGCGGATCGTGGGCCGTTCCTTGTGGTGGGGGCAGCAGGACAGCGCTCACCCCGTCGCCCTGGACTGTCTGCATGTCGACACGACGCTCCCCGACCGCCCGGAGGTGGCCGCCGGGCTGCTGACCGCCGCGCTGCGGGCGTTCGCCGAAGCGGGTGCGCCCAGAACTCCGCTGTACAACCTGACGCTGCCCGTCGGCTGGCGTGACACCCCGGCCGCGGTGGCCGCCGTGGAGTGGCGGCGCCGGGCCGCCGTGGCAGCAGGCCTCACGCACGAGGTGGAACGGCTGCGCCTGCAATGGACGGCCGACGTCGGCCTCCCCACGTCCAGGGGCCGACTGACGTTCGCCCCCGCTTCGGACGAGGAGTTCCTCCGGCTGTTCCGTCGGATAGCCGTCGGCAGCCTGGACGACGAGACCCGCAGGAACATCGCCGCCAAGGGCGCCGAAGCCACGGCCAGGGACGAGATGGACTTCTATCTCGGCTGCCCCGGTCGGCGCGAGTGGTGGCGCGTGGCCCACACCCCGGACGGGCAGGTCGCGGGCCTCGCCCTCCCCTCCGCGACACCGTATGCCCGCAACGTGGGCTACCTGGGCGTCGTCCCCGAGTTCCGCGGCCATGGATACGTCGACGACCTCCTCACCGAGATCACCCTCATCCACGCGGAATCCGATGCCGAACTGATCACAGCCACCACGGACACCGGCAACGCCCCCATGGCCGCGGCCTTCGCCCGCGCCGGCTACCGGACTTCGGAGATCCGCATGCTGTATTCGGCGCCGGTGGCGTAGGGCGGAGAGACGGAGACCCCTTCGCCCGAGGGAGACGGACGGTTGATGAAGGGCGGCAGCGGGCGCGCCGTACGAAGAGAGCCGTATGAGCCGTATGAAGAGAGGAGAGCCGGTCTGATGCCGGTTTTCATCGAAGAGTTCAGCGTGGCCGGGAGCGACAGCGGTCCCTACGCGCTCACCACGGGCCCGGACGGGGCGCTGTGGTTCACGCTGGTGCACAGCGGGGGCATCGGGCGACTCGTGCCCGGAGGTGTGCTCACGCACCATCAACTCGATCCGGACTGCGGGCCGACGATCATCGCTGTCGGGCCGGACGACGCCTTGTGGTTCACCGAGCACCGGGCGCATCGCATCGGCCGGATCGCCCTCGACGGCAAGGTCGAGGAATTCACCGTGCCGACCGCGGAGTGCGGTCCGTTCGGAATCGCCGCCGGGCCGGACGGAGCGCTGTGGTTCACCGAGACCGCCGCCGACCGGATCGGCAGGATCACCACCGACGGCCGGGTGACCGAGTTCCCGCTGCCGGCCACGGGGTCCTACCCCTCGGCGATCACCGCAGGCGCCGACGACGGGATGTGGTTCACCCTGAACCAGGCCGACGCGATCGGGCGGATCGGCATGGACGGAGCCGTCACTCTGCACCCGTTGCCGACCAGGTCCGCCGCCCCGGTGGGCATCGCTGCCGGGCACGACGGGGCGGTCTGGTTCGTCGAGATCGGTGCAGGGCAGATCGGGCGGATCACTCCCGACGGCCGGATCACCGAGTTCCCGCTGCCCGACCGCACCTCCCGGCCGCATGCCATCACCCCCGGCAGCGACGGCACGTTGTGGTTCACCGAGTGGGCCGGCAACCGGGTGGGCTCCCTCACCCCCGACGGCACTGTCACGGTGCACGACCTGCCGACCCCGGGCTCGGAGCCGCACGGGATCGCCCTGGGCCCGGACGGAGCTCTGTGGACAGCCCTGGAAATCGGCGCACTCGCCCGCGTCGGCGTCCGTGTCCGCACGCAATGAAGCAATGAAGCAACGAAGCAACGAAGCAACGAAGCAACGAAAGGGAACGCTCATGAAGTACGCACTCGTGATCTTCGAGACCGATGAGTCGCGCGACCGGATCCGGACCGACCGGGCCGCTCACCGAGCGGCGTACGAGACCTGGATCGGCAAGATCGCGGCGGCAGGCAAACTGATCAGTGGCGATGCCCTGGACACCGAGTCGGCCTCCGCGACGACCGTGCGCAAGACCACCGAAGCAGCGCCCGCCACCGTGACCGACGGGCCCGCACACCCCGGCGAGGAGACCCTGGGCGGCTGGTTCGTCATCGACGTGGCCGACCGTGAGGAAGCCGTGGAACTCGCCAAGGGGCTCGGCACCTTGGAGACCATCGAGATCTGGCCGGTGCTCGAAGGCGCCTGAGGAAGGCCAGTTGCGGCATCGTCCCTCCCCCGACGTACAGTGTCGATCATGATGCTCGGTTGCCGGCGGGGGAGCGGACGGTGCAGGGGCGCGCAGAAGAACGACGCCACATGGAGCGGATGCTCGCCAACTCTCGTCACGGAGCGAGCAGTTCACTGCTGCTGCACGGCGAGGCCGGCATCGGCAAGACCACTCTCCTTGAGCATGCGGCCGCCCACGCGGACGGCATGCGCGTGCTGCGGGTCGAGGGCATCGAGTCGGAGATGGAGCTCGCTTTCGGAGGGCTCCATCAGCTCTTCCTGCCGGTGCTCGATCTACTCGACCGGCTGCCGGGACCGCAGGCCGGGGCTCTGCGCGCCGTCTTCGGCCTGATCGACGAACCCGTACGGGACCGTCTCACCCTGGGGCTCGCCACACTGTCGCTGCTGTCCGAGGCGGCCACGGACGACCCCCTGCTGTGCCTGGTCGACGACCTGCAATGGCTCGACCGGCCGTCCGGGGACGCGCTGACCTTTGCTGCCCGGCGGCTGCGGGACGAAGGCATCGTGATGCTCTTCGCCAGCCGCGGCACCTCGCCGGAGAGCGGATCGAGGGCGCTGCCGCGCGTACACGTCACCGGCATCGACCGGCGGTCGGCCGTCGCACTGCTGCCCGGCCTCGCTCCCCCGGTCGCCGAGCACATCCTCGACCAGGCACAGGGAAACCCGCTGGCGCTGCGGGAGTTGGCCGCCGCGCTGACCCCGGCGCAGCGCGCCGGACAGCTGGGGCTGCTGGCGCCGGCCGAGGCGCGGCCCGAGCTGCCCCATCAGCTCCAGGACGCGTTCGCACTGCAGATTCGCCGCCTTCCCGACGCGACCCAGCGCACTCTCGCGGTGGCCGCGGCCGACGACACCGGGGACCTTCCCACCGTGCTGGCAGCCGCGGGCCGGCTCGACGGGGAGGTCAGGGATCTGGAGCCCGCCGAGCGTGCCGGACTGGTCTTCGTCTCCGCGCAGAAACTGCGCTTCCGGCACCCGCTCATCCGGTTCGCCGCCTACCAACAGGCCCCGCTGGCCTGGCGGATCGCGGCGCACCGGGCGTTGGCGGCGGACCTGGACGGCGCCCAGCACGCGCACCGGCGCGCCTGGCACCTGGCCGCAGCGACGACCGGCCCGGACGAAGAGGTCGCCGCGGAGTTGGAACGGGTCGCCGAGTGGGCCGGAAGCAGGCAGGCGATGGCGTCCGCGTCCGCGGCGTACGAGCGGGCCGCCCGCCTGACCGCCGATCCGCACCGGCACGCCCGCCGCCTGATCACGGCCGCGCAGAAGGCGAGCGAGGCCGGCCAGGACGAACGGTGCCGCGCTCTCACCGACCAGGTGCCACTGCCGTTGCGGGACCCCGGGATGGCGGCGGACTTCGCCCGCGTACGCTCCGTGGTCGAGCTCGGCTACGGCAGCCCCCGCCGGGCCGCCCGCATCCTGGCCGACTGCGCGGACACGATCTCGGCCGACCGCCCCGACAAGCTCGCGCCGCTGCTGACCGACGCCATCCACGCGGCCTTCTGCGCGGGCGACGCACCCCTCATGGTGGAGATCGGCGTCCGCACACCCCATCTGCCGATCCTGGCCGTGCCGGCCCACCTCCTGGCCGGCGACCTGCCCGGCGCGCGCCGGGCCCTGGACACTCTCGTACGGGCCGGACACCTCGACGACGTCGGGCTCATGGACCAGTTGGTGACCGCGATCCACTGCCACCTGATGGCCGATCACGCGACCGCGCACGAATTGACCACCACGGCGGTCGCGCGGTGCCGCGAGCAGGGCATCGGTGGATGGCTGCCCACCACCCTGCATCTGCGCGCCCAGGTGGAGCTGGCGCTCGGCCGGCTCGACGACGCGCACGCACACGCCACCGAAGCGCTCCGGCTGGCCGACGGCTACGACCTGGACCACCGAGCAGCCCATCTGCGCGCCCTGTTGGCGGTGCTGGCCGCCGTCCAAGGGGAGGAGGCGCAGACCCGGAAGATGGCCGAAAAGGCACTGGAGTACACCCGCCCGCGCGAGGTCGGACGGGGCGCGGCGGAGGCACTGTGGGCGCTGGGGCTGCTCGACCTCGGCCTCGGGCGGGCGCAGGATGCTCTGTGCCATCTGGAGGCGGCCCTGCAGGCGGCGGGCCACCCCTTCCTGGCCCGTCACCTGTTGCCGGATCTGATCGAGGCGGCCGTGCGTGCCGGACATCCGGAAGGGGCGCGGGCACCCGCGGACCAGCTCAAGACATGGGCGGCCGACCTCGGGCAGCGCCACTTCACGGCCCAAGCGCACCGCTGCGCGGCCCTGACCGGCCCGGACACACAGGCCGAGCAGTTCTATCTGGCCGCCTTGGACCTGCACACCGACGGCAACGACTTCGATCGGGCGCGCACCCAGCTCCTCTACGGCGAATGGCTGCGCCGCTCGCGCCGCAAGATCGACGCCCGCGATCAACTGCGCACCGCACTGAAAGTCTTCGATCAGCTGAACGCCCGACCCTGGGCCCACCGCGCTCGCACGGAACTCAAGGCAGCCGGCGAAACCCACGACCCGTCCGACGCCACCGACTCCCCCCTGACCCGCCTGAGCGCCCAGGAGCGCGAAGTCGTCCGCCTCGCGGCCACCGGCGCCACCAACCGCGAAATCGCCACGCACCTGTTCCTGAGCCCACGCACCGTCGGCCACCACCTCTACCGCGCGTTCCCCAAGCTCGGCATCAGCTCCCGAACAGAGCTCGCCGACCTGCTCACGCCCTGACGGGCGCAGAAGAACAGTCAGGTCGGGCACCCGTCCCGACCACAGGCACAAACTGGGCTGATCCAGGACGCCAGCAGTGACCGAGAGATCCGCCCGCGGTAGCCCTTTCGTTCCGAGGGCCTGCGCCAAGACCCGCCGACCCAGCGGACGGCGCCGTTTCCAAGCAGTGCCCCTCACCGTCCTCGAAGGCTTGCAGGGCGCCGCCGCGCCACCTGCCCCGCATCGCAGGGAGTTTCGCCATCATGAACAGTGTCACAGTCCACTCCCGCCTTCGGAAAGCTCCTGCAGCGCCTTCGCCCGGCTGTCGAGGAAGTTCTCGGATGCCGGACTGCCGCGACGCCGCCCCGGCTATTGCACCCTCCGGATCACCGCGGTGGCTGCGCTCCACACAATCCGTCCCGTCCCACGTGCGAGGCAAGCAACACACCTGCAGCCGTCGCGGTTATGCCACCAGCAGCGTGGCCGAGGTCTGTGAGCGCAGTTTGATGACCCATGTCAACCCACGTCCACAGACGTTGCGGCGACGGTCCAACCGTCCTGTGCCGATGCGGAGTGACTGATTCGCATAGCCCGAACGTGAACGGACAGCAGGAGAGCGCTTCCTCGGCGAAGACCGGGGGCAGAGTGAGGACATGGTGGCTCGTGCGTGGAGGCGTTCGGGTCGGTGAGCTTCGCGAGTATGAGGTCGACCAGCCGACGTTCTTGTGCCAGGGTCGGCCCCCAGTCAGCCGGCCTCTGGGATCAGCCCGACCCGGTAGGCAAGGACGACCGCCTGGACCCGGTCGCGCAGGCCGAGTTTGGCCAGGATCCGCGAAACGTAGGTCTTGACCGTCTCGGGGGTGATGAACAGCGCCGTGGCAATCTCCGCGTTCGACAGCCCCTCGGCGATCTGCCGGAGCACGTCGAGCTCACGGGGGGGGTCAGCGCGCGTACAAGGTCTTCTCTGGCCTGCCGGGAGGTGTCGGCCGGCCGCAGGTGTTCGGCGAAGTGACCTATGAGGTGGCGGGTGACCGCGGGCGCCAGCAGGGACTCGCCCCGGGCGACCGTCCGAATCCCGTTCACCAGCTCCGCAGGAGGCGCGTCCTTGAGGAGGAAGCCGCTGGCTCCGGCCCGCAGCGCGTCGTAGACATAGGCATCGACGTTGAACGTGGTGACGACCAGCACCTTCGGCGGGAACTGGGCATCGGGACCGGCCAGTTGCCGGGTCGCCTGGATACCGTCGAGCAGAGGCATCCGGATGTCCATCACCACCACGTCGGGCCGCAGCCGCCGTGCGGTTTCCACTGCCGCGTGCCCGTTCTCGGCCTCCCCGACGACCTTGATGTCGGTCTGCGCGGAGAAGATGGTGACGTAGCCGGTCCGCACCAGCGCCTGGTCGTCGCAGACGAGTACACGGATGGGTTGCGGCGCATCGCTCACGGGGTCACTCCTGAACGGGCTTGGACGGAATCGTTGCGCGGACCTCGAACCCGCCCCCGGGCCGGGGTCCGGCCTCCAGTTCACCATCGAGCATCCGCACCCGTGCACGCAGCCCGGCCAGGCCTCGTCCGCCCGCTGGGCCAGGCTTCCGCGGGACCGGTACGGCCGCCGGGGAGGTGGCGGGTGCGTCGGTCGTCACCTTGATCTCGACGTGCTCCTCGCGGTGCCGGACCAGGATGTGTGCCAGCTGCCCGGACGCGTGTTTCATCGCGTTGGTGAGCGCCTCCTGCACCACACGGTATGCGGCCAGCTCCACGTCCACGGACTGCGCCCGCCGCTCGCCCTGCTCGTTGAACTCCACCGGCTGACCCGACCTGCGGGCCTGTTCGACCAGGTCGACCACCCGTCCCAGTGTCGGGGCCCGGTCCGCACGCGCCGGGTCGGCGAACGCGGACTCACCGGTCGCCTCCAGCACACCGAGCAGGTACCGCAGTTCCGTCAGAGCCCGACGGCCGGTGTCGCTGACGGCCGCCAGTCCCTCCCCGGCCCGTTCCGGCGCGGACGTGAGCAGGAACTGCGCCGCGTCGGACTGGACCACCATGGCCGTCACGTGGTGGGTGACGACGTCGTGCAGTTCACGGGCGATCCGTGCCCGCTCGGCGGCCGTGGCCACCTCGGCGGCCAGCCGCCGCCGCTCCGCCTCTTCCCCTCGCCGCATGCGTACGGCACTCCCCACCAGCCAGATCGCGGCCAGAGTCAGATAGAACGCGAGATAGTCCGGGATTTCCTGTGGTGAGCCGAGGTGGTGCAGGACGACGACCAGTACGGCGTAGGCCGCACTCGCCGCGACGGTCACGGCGCGGCGGAGGCTGACCTGATGGGCCGCGGCGGAGTACAGGGCGAGATACAGCCCCACACTCCCGAAGGTCGTCGCGAAACCCAGCGCCTGGTGCACGGCGAACGCGCCCGCGGTGACGGCCAGACAGGCCGCGGGCCACCGGCGGCGGACCGCCGCCGGCAGGGTCTGGGCCAGGATCAGCCCGATGCCCAGCGCGTTCGCCGGCCGCTCGGGCAGGTCGCCGATCTGCCCCCCGATGTTCGACAGGGTCGGCACGAAGGCCAGCAGGGAGAGCACCAGAGCGAGGACGCCGTCCTTGACGGAGGCATCCCGCTCGCTCCACCAGTCACGTAATGCCCGGAGGGGCGGGGGGCTCCAGAGCGCCTGACGGGACATCACTTCCGTTTCCTCCAGTCGGCCTGTCTCAGTGCCGGGCCCGCCGCCGGGGCAGCAGTCGGCCGTTCCGGTGGGCGAGGACGGCCATCGGGACGGTAATCAGTACACCGAGGACGATGGGCACGATCGACGTCTCCAGGCCGAAGCCGTCGCCGGTCAACAGGGTGGAACCATGGACGTCGACGGTGTACAGAGCCTCGGGGGTGTGTCCGGAGACCGGGACGCCGAGCAGTTGCTCGACAGTGTTCCAGGCGAAGTGCAGACCCCCGACGAACCAGATGCTACGCCGCCACAGGAACGCGGCACCGAGCATGACACCCGCCTCGAGAGCGATCGCCACCACACTCCGCCCACTGGCCCCCGGAGCCCCCAGGTGGGCGACGCCGAAGAACAACGCGGTGATCGCGATGGCGGCCCGGCTGCCCCACAACTGCTCCAGAGCCTGCAGGGCGAGGCCGCGGAACAGCAGTTCCTCGGTGACCGCGGCGCCGATCTGCACCATGACCGCGGACCACACGACCGACACGAAGCCGCTGCCCGCCCAGGAGAACGAGTAGCCCCCGAGAGCCGTGATCAGGAGTGCGGACACGAGAATGAAGCCCAGACCGATCCCGCCGCCGAGCAATACCTCCCGGCCGGCCCCGCGCCGGGCGATCTCCGGCGTGGAGCGTCGTGCGACGAAGCGCATGACCGCCCAGTACACAGCCACCGCGGCAGCCGCTCCCAGCGCCGGCACCGGACCGGGGCCCGTCGCGGTCAAGCCCGAGACGAGACCGACACCAACCATGCCCGTCAGCATCCAGCCGAGCGGAGATCGAACGATCCGGCCGAAACGGCCGCCCCAGCCGTCGCCCTCTTCGTCCGGGCCGGAGCCTGTGTCGTGCAGTGCGGTGGACGTCGTGCCCATCGTGGCCTCCCCCTGTGGGTGGTGGTCGCACCGGTGGCGACCTGACAACCACGCTAGGGACGGGCCGACGTCCGCGAGTCACCCCCACATGGACAATCCCTGTAGCTCGCAAGGGGGATGCGCCGCCCCTGCCCGCCCATCCAGGGCGGGTATCGAGTCGTGATCGATCTGGCGGACCGTTCCGCGCCATGGAGCGGATCCGGTAGCGCATCCTGCATGACGTGGGGGCAACTGAAGGGCGATGAAAGGGATTTCATCGGGCGGTACCTGCCGATGGGCAGGCACCGCCCCCGTCCCGAGCTACCCGCACAATGATTGAGCGGTGCCTCGACCCGGTCAGCTCACGGGACATCTTGCCGGCCGTCGCCCAGCGGATCACTGTCCGCGATCTCTGTGGCAGGGCTTCGTAGTCCCGCGCCAGGCGGCGGTGCTGCATGATCCATGTCAAGCCGTGGTCGCAGACCTTTACTACGCCCGGGACTGTTCAGGGTCTGACAGCAAAACGTCTTTATGTTGCAATGCGAGTCGGAGCAGTCCTGCGGCGGGAGACGACATCCGGCTCGGAGGAAGATCGTTGATGCAGGCTGCGTCGAGAGGCAGACCCGTGATGGTGCCGCTGGATCGTGGCCCGCTGATCACTATGCCTTCTTCGTTACGCTCTACCGCCTCAGCGAAGATCGTGTCGAATGTTTCCGCTTCGAACACCGCCACTGTCAGAAGGCATACTGCAAGATTCAAAGGCTCCAAAGCCATACCCCAGCACCACACCCGCAACGATCCTTCGGCCAAGGCGGCGTTGAGCAAGCTGTAAGGGGGCTGGCCATAGTCGACTTCTGTGCCGGAGTCCCCTCGGGCTTCTGGCGCCCCGAGCAATTCCTCGTTGTACTCGCGCATGATGGTGCGCCATATGTCCAGGTCCTGGCGGTGCGCAAGAGGTGAGAACGACGCAGGCTGAACCATGCCAGCGGGGAGGGGGCCGTAGGTGCCCTCCCCAGTGGCAACGTGCCCGGTTTCTCGGTAGAGGAGAAAGAAAGTGCCTTGGCCATCGGGCGTGCGGCGCAACGTTAGTGTCCCTACAGCTGGGAGCACGACACGTCCCTTGAGCAACAGAGGATCGTCGGCCAGGAGCTTGCGCATGGGCACCGCTCGCCAGGGCGGCCTCTCAGTCGGTACGCGCCTCGTGGCAACGGCCAGTTCGTGAGCAACAGCTTCGTTCTGGTCGATAAGGTCGAAGTACTGGCCAGTACCGAAGGCCAGACGAGGCCCTCCAGGAGCAGACCAGTCGGCACGCGTGAGGCGAAAAGACGGCCGGTCCTCGAAGAGGGTAGGACGGGCCAGAGCCCCCATGGCCGATGAATACCGCTCGAAACGATGGGCCTTCGACTCTTGAGGCAAACAGTGCTGCGCGGCTTGTCTCAAAGGCAGATTGACGGGCGGCGACGTGTCTTGCCACTCCACCACCACGGCCGACAGGGGAACAGGAGTCGGCGGGCGCATGGCCTCCTCCCACAGAAGCGAAGTACCACCGATCCGCTGCAATGAGGGGCGGGCGAGGACATGCAAGTCAGCGGCCATCTCGCACAGCTGACCAAACCGTTCACGGAGGTCTGCTCGTTCCTTGACGAAGGATGCCTGAGATTGCTCGACGGCAGCGTGGTCCAGTGCGCGCCACGCGTAGTACAAACCGCCAACAGCTATCAGTACACCCAACAGCCCCAGCCACAATTCCGCGTCCACGTGCACCCCCGGCCTACGGCGTGTTCGGAAAGAGCCCTACCCCTGTGGACAACCCGCCACTCCAGGCGCCGGTGTCCTCGGACAGCGCCGCAGTTGGCAGTCACCGTAGACAACGACGAGCAGGGGCGGTCCGGGCCACGGACGGAGGCGGTCACGAAAGGAGTCTGTGAGCGCGGCTTGATGATCCATCTCATGCAGGGCTTCGTGCCGGTCGACCTGGTGCGGGCGCTGCTGAGCCGGACGTCACCGCTGCGCGGCAGCCGGTGGCCGGCACCCCTGACCGTGCGCGCGTGTCTCGCCTTCAGCGCTGTGTTCGAAATGTTCGAGTGGGTGGCCGCCGTGATCGGCGCACACGCGGCGGACGACTTCCTGGCCGCCCAGGGCGATGTGTGGGACACCCAGTGGGACATCGGCCTGATCGGCGCGACCGTCTCGGTGCTGCTGCTGAGCCGCCTGCACGACCGCCAGCTCAGGGCGCTCCCGGGGGCGCGGCCCTCCAAGGACTGACAGGGCCCGGCGGCGCGGAACGCCGAGGCCCCATCTGGCCCGACCGCCGCGCCACGGGCCGGCCCGACGGGGTGGGGATCGCCGAGGACGCGTCCGCTCCGGGGCACGGACCGCCAAGGGACGTCCGCCCCGGGGGCGCGGCCCTCCGAGGACGGACAAGGGCCCGGCGACACGGACCACCAAGGACCGACACGGCCCGGCGGCGGGGTCGATGACTGACGCGTCCCGCCGCCGGGTCCCGCACGGTTCCTACCAGCGGTTCTCGACCTGCTCCTTGATCCGCCGCTCGTACAGTTCCCCGATGGCGTCCAGCGTCGTGCCCGAGGGCTCGGGCAGCTTCGCGGCCTGCGCGTTGGCACGGGCCTGTTCGGGTGAACGGGCACCCGGGATCACCGTCGTCACGCCCGGCTGCCCGACGATCCACCGCAGCGCCAGCTGGGCGGGCGTGTACCCCTCGGGGGCCAGGGCGGAGAACTCGGCGGCCGCCTCCACGCCCGTCGCGAAGTCGACCCCGGAGAAGGTCTCGCCCTGGTCGAAGGACTCGCCGTGGCGGTTGTACGTCCGGTGGTCGTCCGCGGCGAAGACGGTGTCCTTGGTGTACTTGCCGGAGAGCAGCCCGGAGGCCAGCGGGACCCGCGCGATGATGCCGACGCCCGCCTCCCGGGCGGCGGGCAGGACCTGCCGCAGGGGCTTCATGCGGAAGGCGTTGAGGATGATCTGGACGCTCGCCACGTTCGGGCGCGCGATCGCGGTCAGCGCCTCGTCGCACGTCTCGACGCTCACGCCGTACGCCGCGATCCGCTCCTCCTCGACGAGGGTGTCGAGGGCGTCGTACACCGCGTCGGAGGAGTACACGGACGTCGGCGGGCAGTGCAGCTGCACCAGGTCGATCCGGTCGACGCCGAGGTTGCGGCGGGAGCGGTCGTTCCAGGCGCGGAAGTTGTCGAGGACGTAGTTCTCCGGGACCTGGTCGACGCGGCGGCCCATCTTGGTGGCGACCATGACGTGCAGGTCCGGCCTGCCGCGCAGGAAGGTCGCGATGGTCTCCTCGCTCCGCCCGTCGCCGTACACGTCCGCGGTGTCGAAGAAGGTCACTCCCGACTCCGCCGCCGTCTCCAGCACGGCCAGGGCGTCCTTCTCACTGACCTCGCCCCAGTCGGCACCCAGTTGCCAGGTGCCGAGACCGATGACGGAAGCATGCTGGCCCGACCTGTCGAATACGCGCTCGTCCATGACGTCAGTCTGACACTTTCCCCTGACCGGACCGGACGCCCCCGCCCCGCGCGTCCTCCCCTGCCCGTGCGTCCGTCACCCGGCGGCGCGGAGGCGGCGACGCCCGACCCGGCGCCAGAGGGCCCGCTGCCCCTTGAGCGCGAGCGTGCCCACCACGATCAACACGGTGACGTTGATAAGGAGTTGGATGAAGGAGCCGCGTGCCTCGCTCCAGCTCCCGAAGGCGGCGGAGACGCTGAAGTCGGCGGCCGCGGGGATGGTGGTGACGGAGATGAAGACGCCCAGCAGAGCGCTCGTCCTGGCCTCGGTCAGCGAGACGATGCCCACGATCCCGGCCAGCGTGGCGACCGCGACCGAGAAGAAGTCCGGTGTGTCGATCAGATGGGAGACGGGGCGCACGCCGAGGTCGAACGCCTTGGACTCCAGGCCGAACGCACGGATCAGCAGGGCGAAGAGGAAGGTGGCCACGACGGCCAGCGCGAATCCGGCCGTCAGGGCGGTCAGCCCCTTGCGGATTCTCGGCCCCGAGCGCCGGTCGATGCCCAGCGCGACGCTGACGATGGCCCCGTACTCGGGTCCGACGACCATGGCCGCGACGATGAGGATCTGCGAGTTGGTCACGATGCCGACCGCGCCGATGAGTCCGGCGACCACCAGGTAGAGATAGAAGCTCGGAGCGTAGGTGCCCTCCGCGCGGATGCGCGCCTCGACCGCTTCCCAGACGGGCGCCCGGGAGAGGGCCCCGAGCCGCTCGGCCCCGGCCCGCGCGGCGCGTCCGGAGAACGCCATGTCGACGGGCTCGATGACGATGGAGCCCACCTCGTCGAGGCGCAGCTCCCGCAGACCGCGGAGCACGTCGTTCGCCCCTCCTGTCAGCACGTCGCAGACGAGGGCGTCACCGTCCGGCTTCCGGGCGATGCCGGGCTGCACCACGAGGTTGAGGACACTCGGGTCGGCCGCGAGGAGCGCGACCACGGCTTCGGTCAGCGGGGCGGGACTCACCATGCGCACATGGATCATGTCCATGCAGGTACCTCCCGGGACACCGGTGCGCGCCTCGACGTCGAGCGGTCGTCTCCAGTAACCCCGGCCACCCGGTGTTCGGCAATCCAGCCGCCTCCACCGCCGCACGGACCGCCCGATCCGGGCTCCCGGAGAGGGCAGCCCGACAGAACAAGCGGACATGCCGTCGATGTCGGATAGTGAAGAAGCCTGGATCCTCGAGATTGGATCACCATGGACCGCTATCCGCCCATCGCCGACCACGGCCTGGTGGGCGATCTCCAGTCCTCCGCTCTGGTCTCGTCCAAGGGTGTCGTGGACTGGTTCGCCGCCCCGCGCTTCGACTCCCCCAGCACCTTCGCCGCGCTGCTCGACCACGAGGGCGGAGGCTATTTCCGGCTGGCGCCCTCCCACCCGGAGGGCTCCTGGAAGCAGCTCTACTATCCGGACACGGCGGTGCTGGTGACGCGGTTCATGTCACCGGACGGGGTGGGCGAGGTCCTCGACTGGATGCCGCCGGACCGCTCCGGCACCGCGTCCGCCCGGCACCGGCTCTTCCGGGCCGTGCGGACGGTGCGGGGAACCGTGCGGTTCGCCCTGGAGTGCCGTCCGCGCTTCGACTACGGGCGGGCCGGCCACGAACTCGCCCTCGGTCCCGACGGCGCCGTGTTCCGCAGCCCGGGAATCACCGCGTTCCTGCAGAGCACTTTTCCCCTGGAGCGGGACGGACAGGACGTCAGGGGCACTGTCACCCTGAACGCGGGCGAGATGGCGACGGCCGTGTTCACGGTGGACGGGCCGGACGCCGCCGCACCGCCGCCACCCACCGTGGACGGGTCCGCCGAGAACCTGGCGGAGACCACCGAGTACTGGCAGAACTGGGTGCGGAACTCCAAGTACCGGGGCCGATGGCCCGACATGGTGCACCGCTCCGCCATCACCCTCAAGCTCCTGACCTACGCGCCCACCGGCGCCCCGGTCGCGGCGGCCACCATGGGCCTGCCTGAGCAGGTCGGCGGCGAACGCAACTGGGACTACCGCTACACCTGGGTACGGGACGGATCCCTGTCGCTGCGCGCCCTGGTCGACCTCGGGTTCGCCGAAGAGGCGACGGTGTTCACGCACTGGCTGCGCGAACGGCTGATGGAGCGCCTGGAGCAGGAGGGGGAAGCGCTCCAGATCATGTACCGGGTGGACGGGACCCCCCTGCTCGGCGAGGAGATCCTGGAACACTTCGAGGGCTACCGCGGCTCCTACCCCGTACGCGTCGGCAACGCCGCCGCGGACCAGCTCCAGCTCGACATCTACGGCGAGGCCCTCTACGGCCTTTCGCAGGGCCATGAGATCGGCGTCCAGGCCGACTACGCCGGCTGGAAGGCCGTCGCCCGCACCCTGGACTGGCTCGCCGACCAGTGGGACCGGCCCGACGAGGGCATCTGGGAGACCCGCGGCGGGCGCAAGGACTTCACCTACAGCCGGGTGATGTGCTGGTCCGCCTTCGACCGCGGGCTGCGCCTGGCCCATCAATGGCGCCGGCCGGCGGACACCGCCCGCTGGACCCGGGCACGCGACGCCGTCCTGGAGCAGGTGATGGAGCGCGGCTGGAGCGACAAGGAACAGGCGTACGTCCAGTACTACGGCGGCGGCGTCCTGGACGCCTCGCTCCTGCTCATCCCCCGGGTGGGCTTCCTGGGCGCGAAGGACCCGACCTGGCTGTCGACCCTCGACGCGATGAGCCGGACGCTGGTCTCCGACAGCCTCGTCTACCGCTACGACCCGGCCGCCTCCCCGGACGGCCTGCGCGGCTCGGAAGGCACGTTCAGTCTGTGCACCTTCCTGTACGTCGACGCGCTGGCCCGCTCCGGCCGGCTGGCCGAGGCGCGCTACACGTTCGAGAAGATGCACACGTACGCCAACCACGTCGGCCTCTTCGCGGAGGAGGTGGGCCCCAGCGGCGAGCAACTGGGCAACTTCCCACAGGCGTTCACCCATCTGTCGCTCATCATGGCGGCCACCACGCTCGACGAGGCACTCGACGGGCTGCGCGACTGAGACCGCCGGGAGCACACCCATGCCCGATCCCATCGAACCCGCCGGCGCCCCGCGGATGAGTCCCGAGGAGTTCGGGGCCCTGTACCGACGCGTCCGGGAACGCGCCGCCGGCCCCGGCCGGGGGGCGCCCCGTGTCACGCCCGAGCAGCTGCGGGCCGCCGTGGGCGAGGTCAGGACCGGACGCACCGTCACCATGGCGGCGCCGGTGGACACCCGGCCCGGACCCGACAACCCGGAGCCCGCGGTCCACCGGCTCACCGGTCCGGTGGCCGGGGAGGCGGGCGCCCCGGGACTGCACTTCGCCTTCGACCGCTTCGCCATGAACGTGCACGGCGACGCCGACAGCCATCTCGACGCGCTCTGCCACGTCATCTACGACGGCACCCTGCACGGCGGCGTCCCCGCGTCCTCGCTGACGGCCGAGGGGGCGACCGAACTGTCCGTGGACGCGGTCCGCGACGGGCTGGTGGGCCGCGGTGTGCTGCTCGACATCCCGAGGCTGCGCGGTGTGCCCTGGCTGGAGCCGGGCGACAGCGTCACCACGGAGGACCTCACCGCGGCCGAGGCGGCCTGGGACGTACGGGTCGGGGCGGGAGACCTGCTGTTCGTCCGCGTCGGCCACCGCCGTCGGCGTGCGGAGCTCGGGCCGTGGGACGCCGCGCGGGCGCGGGCGGGGATCCATCCCGGCGCGGTCGAGTTCCTCGCGGAGCGGCAGGTCGCCGCTCTCGGCGGTGACGGCAACAACGACACCGCCCCGAGCCCGGTCGACGGAGTCGCCTTCCCGACGCATGTGCTGGCGATCCACGCCCTGGGCCTCTACCTGCTCGACTACCTGCAGTTCGAGGACCTGGCGGACGTCTGCGCACAGGAGCGGCGCTGGTCCTTCCTGTGCGTGGTCGCGCCTCTGCGACTCCCCGCCGCCACCGGCTCACCGGTCAATCCGATCGCCCTGCTCTGAGCGGCGGCTCCGGCGGCAGTGGCGCACCGGGAAGCCGTGCCCTTCGGGGCACGGCTTCCGGCGTCTGAATCCGGCATCGGAATCCTGCTAGACCCGTGCCCCGTGCACATGCTTCGGCTCGACCAGCAGGCCGTAGATGACCAGCAGGGACACGAGCATCGTGAACACCGACCAGAACGGGTAGACCGGAAGGAAGATCATCTGCGCGACGAGGCAGAACGCGGCCAGGCAGATGCCCGTCAGCCGCGCCGCCCTGGAGCCCACGAACACACCGAGGCTCGCCAGGGCCATCACGATGCCGATGGCGACGAAGATCCAGCCCCAGGCCGTGAAGTTGAAGATGAGCAGCCGGTTGCCCTGGGAGTACACCTTCGAGTAGTAGCCGTGGTTGAAGATCGCCACGAAGCCGTTGAGAAGATTGAACAGAGCGCTGACCATCAGCAGGATTCCGGCGAAGGCCACCCAGTGCGAACGCTCCATCGGCGGCACGAGGTCGTCTGGCTCAGAGGCTTGTTGCTGCATGAGAACCATGAGATCCAGCCGCACGGCGGACCGCAATCCGTACTGACCCGTTGGTGTCCGGACCGGGGCCGGGCGAGTGGCCCCGACCGCCGTCGTCAGCCCGCCCGCACCGGTCCGGGCTCCGGGGACGGACCCAGCAGGATCACGGTGTCGTGGGCCCCCGGCTGCGGGGTGCGGGTCCTGGTGACCGGGTCCAGCCGCCCGTCGGGGCGTACGAGGAACAGCAGCGCGTGTCCGGCCGGGACGCCCTCCCCGGCGGGGCGGGCGGTGATCCGGGCGCCGTCCGCGTAGCGGCGTGCCAGTTCCGGTCTGTTGAGTTCGGCGCCGAACAGGGTGTCGCCGGACGTGTAGGGGGCGACCACGCCGTGACTCAGGCCGGGCGGCCCCAGCCGGTGGACGAACCCGTCGACGTTGCCGCGCAGGGTCGCCGACGCCAGCGCGTTGAAGTCGTCCTCCTCGGTGAGCAGCAGGACCCCGGTGATTCCTTCGAGTTCCGCTCCCTCGCCGGTGGCCGCGGCGAGCAGTTCGCCCGGCGCCAGGTGCAGTCCGGCGGCCCGGATCAGGTCGCGTTGCTGTTCTCGTCCGGCCCACATCAGCACGTCGAGGCCGGCGGTACGAAGGGCTCGTCCCATGTCGATCGCCCAGAGGTCGCCGCCCACGAGCAGCGGGCGGGCGCGCGCCGGGCGCAGCACGCCCAGGCGCCGGGCCACGGGGTGCGCGCTGAGCCCGTACAGCGTCACCGTGGTGACGATCACCAGGAAGGTGGCGGGCAGGATCTTCTGGGCTCCGCCGATGTGTTCGGCCACCAGGGTGGCGGAGAAGGTCGAGGCGGTGGCCGCGGCGACGATTCCGCGCGGTGCCATCCAGCCGATGAAGGCTCTCTCGCCGCGGGGCACATCCGTTCCTGCCGTGGACAGGAACGCGATCGCCGGTCTGATCACCAGGACCAGGGCGGCGACGAGAACGAGCGTGGGCAGGATGACGTGCCGCAGGGAAGCCGGGGTGACCGTGGCCGAGATGGAGATGAACAACAGCCCGATGATCAGCGACACCAGGGTCTCGAGGAAGGGCCGGCGCGCGGGGAGGGACATGCCCGGCAGGTTGGCCAGGGCCATCCCCATGACGACCGCGGCGATGAGTCCGGTGTCGTCCCGGATCGCGTCGCAGGCGGCCGCCACGCCCACCGCGGCGGCGAGCTGCGCCGTCGTGCCCAGCACCTCGCCCAGGTGCAGGCGGCTCAGCAGGAACCACAGCACGGCGGCACCCACCGCGCCCCCGATCAGACCGACGGCCGAACTCACCACGAACTGGCCGAGCTTGGCGGCCACGCCCCGGCTGTCGCTCGCGACGACGGCGTGGAACGCGAGCGCTCCGAGAATGCCGCCGACCGGGTCGATCAGCGACCCCTCCCAGATCAGGATGCGCTGCAGCCGCTCGGTCGGGCGCACGAAGTTGAGCAGCGGGCCGACGACGGTGGGCCCCGAGACGACGAGGATCACGCCGAGCATGACCGCCGAACTCTTCGACATGCCCAGCAGCGGTACCGCGAGAGCGGCGGTGGCGGCCCAGGTGATCAGGACGCCGAGCCAGATCAGCCGCACCACGACGCGCCGCATGTGTCCGTGCAGTTTGCGCACGTTCAGGCCGAGTCCGGCTTCGTAGAGGATCACCGCCACGGCGAGCGACACCATCGGGGAGAAGGCGTCCCCGAGCAGTTTGTCGGGGTTGACGATGTCGGTCAGCGCTCCGGCGGCGAATCCGACCGGCAGCAGGACGATCAGGGCGGGGATCCGCAGCCGGCTCGCCACCAGCTGGGAGCCGACGGCCAGGACGACGATCAGTCCGAGGCCCTCCAGGATCTGGTTGTCCGTCACGGCTGTCTCCCTGCCGGTCAGCTCGGCTGACGTTCGTCTCGTCGCGGGGGGAGCGGCACTTCTGGCCGCCGGCGGTCGTTTCAGCGGGGCCGACGGCCGGTTCCGCTCACCGCCGGACCGTCGAGGCCGGTCCGGCCGTCGGTTCCGCCGGCCTGCGGTCCCTCTCGGTCGGGCCGACCGGCGGTCCTCTTCACCGCCGGTCCGCCTCTGCGGTGCGGTGGGCGGCCGGCGGGTCAGCCCGCGCCGCCCTCGACGTCCGCGTCCGTCTGGGCCTCGAGCAGACCCCGGGTGTCGAGGCGGTACAGCACCACCAGCGCGGGCCCTACGAGCACGATCGCGATCGCCGTGACGATCAGCAGCCAGTGCAGCGAACCCGCCGCGCCGGCGGCCTGCTGGACCGTGAGCGACGTGGGGATCAGGTAGGGCCGCTGGGCGGCGCCCCACGCGGCGATCACCAGGGCCACGGCGCCCACCGAGGTGAACCGGGCCCAGCCCGCGAAGCGTCCGGAGACCAGCCACGCGGTGGCCGCCGCCGCCACCGCCGAGAGGATCACCAGCAGCAGCCCCAGGCCGTGGGTGAGGCCGTGGTAGACGTACGTGGTGTGCTCGCGCGTCACGCCGAGACCGATCAGGGCCAGGACGCCGACAGCGGCGAGGCCGCACCAGGCGCGCCGCCGGAAGTACACGATCATGTCCGGGGCGTCGAAACGGCGGGCGTCCGCGGTGAGGAAGACGGCCCCGAGGAACGCCGTGGCCGCGACGGCCAGGAGACCGGCGACGACGGAGGTCGGGCCGGCCCACACGTCGGCGGAGGCGGTGGTGCCCGGGGCGGCCCGGCCGGAGGCCACACCGCCGACCGCGGCGCCCAGGAAGAACGGGGTCAGCAGCGAGGCGACGGCGAAGACGGCTCCGAAGATCCGGCGCTGGGCCAGCCGGTGGGTGGGTTTGCGCAGGGCGAATCCCGCTCCGCGCAGCACCATGCCGACAGCCGCCAGGGCCAGCGGCAGCCACATCGCGCTGAACACCGTCTCGAAGAAGACCGGGAAGCCGGTCCACATGAGGACGAAGACGAAGATCAGCCAGACGTTGTTGACCTCCCAGACCGGTTCCATCGCGTCGTCGATCAGCCCGCGCGGCCGTCTGCCCCGTCGGGTGCCGCCGGCGACCAGGTCCCAGAACCCGGCCCCGTAGTCGACACCGCCACCGCAGGCGTAGGCGGCCGTCGCCACCAGCAGGATCCAGGCGGCCACCGTTGCGGTCATCGCCCGTCTCCCGGCTCCGGCCGCGGCCCGGACTCCGGTGGCGCGGAGGAGCCTCGCGTCGCGGCGGCCCTCTCCCGCCGGGGCCCGTACGGCGTGTCGGCCTCCGGCTCGTGTCCGGGCTCGCCGACGGGGCTCGCACCCGCGAGACGCCAGCGTCTGCTCATCTTCAGTACGACGCCCAGGAACGCGCCGAACATGAGCACGTAGACGACCACCACGATGCCGAACATCGTCCACAGCGAACCGGCGGAGGTGGGCGTGACCGCCTCGGAGACCCGCATGTGCTGAGAGACGATCCAGGGCTGGCGGCCCACTTCGGTGGTGATCCAGCCGCATTCGACCGTCACCACGCTGGCCACGCCGGCGATCGCCGCGCACCGGAAGAACCACGGCGACCGGGGCAGGTCACGGCGCCGCAGCCAGCACCAGCCGTACCAGAGCGCGAGGAGGATCAGCGCGGTGCCGATGCCGGCCATGATGTCGAAGGTCCAGTGCACGATGGTCGCCTGCGTCGGGGTGGGCCGGTCCTCGGCCGGCACCGAGGTGAGCCCCGTGACCTTGGTGCCCGGGCTGCCACCCGCGAGGATCGAGTCCAGCTGGGGGATCTTGATGCCTCCCGTGACGGTCCCGTCGGGATGCAGTCGGCCGAAGAGGTATTCGGGAACGTGCGTATCGGTCTTCCAGACCAGCTCCGCGGCGGCGAACTTCACCGGCTGCTTCTGGTAGATCTGCCGGGCGATGTTGTCGCCGAGGAAGAACTGCACGGGCGTGAGGATCGCCGCGACGGTGAACGGCACGCAGAACCCGAGCCGGTGATACCGGTCCCGGCGCCCGCGCAGCCAGCCGACCGCGTAGACGCCGGCCACCACGTAGCCCGCCGTGAGGAACATCGCGACGACGAAGTGCCAGTACTGGGGGCCGAACATCGGCGTGAACACGGCGGAGCGGACGTCGACGTTCGTAGGCCTGCCCTGGGAGTCCAGGGTGAAGCCCTGCGGGGTGTTCATCCACGCGTTCGCGCCGATGATGCCGAAGGCGCCCATCAGCGCGGCGAGCGGCAGCGGTGTGGCGAGCCAGAAGTGCGGCCAGGCCGGGAGGCGGCGCCAGCCGTAGAGGTAGATGGCGATCAGGATCGCTTCCAGGAAGAACGCCCAGGCCTCCACCCCGAATCCGAGGCCGAAGACGTCTCCCCAGGTGCCCATCATCTTCGGCCACAGCAGCCCGAACTCGAACGACAGAACGGTGCCGGTGACGATACCGACGGCGAACTGCACCGCCATGACGGCCGACCAGCGGCGGGCGAGCAGCAGGGCGACCGGGTCGTTCCTGCGCAGGGCGCGGTGGTGCATCACGAGCGTGATGAACGGCAGGGCCACGCCCAGCGGCACGAGGATGATGTGGGAGGCCAGGGTGAAGGCCATCATCTCGCGCGCGGGCAGCAGCTGGTCGGGAGTGCCGGCCAGAAAAGTGAATGCCTTGTTCATGCGGGCCTCATAGGCTGGTGCCGACAGTGGGCGGCACCGCGCACCGAGGCGACGTGAGCGCGGGCGCCACCGTCTCAGCCACCGGTGGCGAAGCCGGGGAAGAGCGTCATCCCGCCGTCGACGAACAGGGTCGTGCCCACCACGTAGTCCATGAGGTCGGAGGCCAGCACCGTCACCGCGGTCGCGATGTCCTCGGGTTCGCCGACCCTGCGGTACGGGATCAGCCGCAGGAGTTCCTGCTCGGCCTCGGGTGTCTCCCAGGCACTGCGGTTGATCGGGGTCTTGATGGCGCCGGGCGCGACCGCGTTGACCCGGATTCCCTGGGGGCCCAGTTCCTGGGCGAGCGTCTGCATGAGCATCAGGACGCCGCCCTTGGACGCGGCGTAGTTCAGGTGGCCGGACCACGGAATGATCTGGTGCACGGAACTCATGCAGACGATCTTTCCGGCCGAACGGGAGACCTCCGGCACGACACCGCGCCGCAGGAACTCCTTGGTGGCCTCCCGTGCACACAGGAACTGGCCGGTGAGGTTCACGTCGATGACCTTGTGCCACTGCGCGAGGGTCATCTCCGTCACCGACGCGTCCCGTTGCAGGCCGGCGTTGGCCACCAGGATGTCGATCGTGCCGAACTCCTCCAGCATGCGCGCGAACATCCCGACGACCTGGCCCTCGTCGGACACGTCCGCCTCATGGGCGAAGGCCCGTACGCCGAAGCCCTGGATCTGCCGGACCACGTCCTCGGCGGCCTCCTGCCCGACGACGTAGTTGACGACGACGTCGGCGCCCGCCCGGCCCAGCGCGATCGCCGTCGCCAGTCCGATTCCGGAGTTCGCCCCGGTCACCAGGGCCTTCTGGCCTCGCAGGAGCGGCAACGCCGCAAGCTGCCCACCCGTGTCCACACCTGAGGTCACTGCCGTCTCCCATTCGTCGGTGCGCCGTTGCCGGGACCGGACGTGCCCCCGGCCTGCCGGCTCACCTCGCGCGTGCCCGCTCGGCACGGCGCCGGTGTCCTTGGGGCCACCGCCGGGAACCGCCCGCCGCGACCACGTCGGCTTCGGGTCCGCGGGCCCCGCACCGAGGCAAGCACTCCGGCCCGGGGTCGGCGAGGGCGGACTCGCCTCGCTCGGCCGTTGGAAGTAGCCGGGTCCCCCGGGCGGAGCAACCGCACGGCGGCCGGTGCCCCGCGGCGCGAGTGCGCCTCACGACGAAGGCGGGAGGATCACGTTCACCAGCTCCTCCCCCGCGAGGTGGCGGAGCAGTTGAGCCCTGACCAGGCTCAGCGCGCGTGGCGGGAACGCCGACGAGTTGCCCCCGACATGAGGGGTGATCAGGGTGTTCGGTGTCCGCCACAGCGGATGTCCTTCGGGCAGCGGCTCGGGGTCCGTCACGTCGAGGGCCGCCGCGAGCCGTCCGCGCTCGAGCTCCGCCACCAGGGCGCCGGTGTCCACGACGGCGCCCCGCGCCACGTTGACGAGCAGGGCTCCGTCCCTCATCGCGGCGAGAAACTCGGCGTCCACCAGATGCCGGGTCCTCTCGGTGAGCGGAAGGGTGAGCACGACGACGTCGGCACCGGGCAGGAGATCGGGCAGTTCGGCGATGGAGCGCACCGGCCCGCGCGGCGCCGGACGGGCGGTGCGGGCGACCCGTACGACCTGGCACTCGAAGCCCGCGAGCCGTTCCTCCACGGCCTGGCCGATGGAGCCGTATCCGCAGATCACGACCGTCCGGTCGGCCAGCGAGGGAAAGTAGCCGCTCTGCCAGGTCCCGTCGTCCTGAGCCCGCACGAAGCCAGGGACACCGCGCAGCGACGCCAGCGTCAGGGTGAGGGCGAGTTCCGCCGTGCTGGCGTCGTGCACACCTCCGGCGTTGCAGAGCGTCACACCCGACGGGATGTGCGGCACGAGGTCGTCGACACCCGCCGACAGGCTCTGCACCACACGCAACCGGGGCATGCGCCGCAGCAGCGGCACGCACACCGACGCCAGACCGTAGGGAACGACGAAGAACTCCACCGAGTCGAGGACGTCTTGAGGCGGGGGTCCGCCGGTTCCGTCCCAGAACTCCGTCTCCGCTCCGGACGCCGCACCGAGCTGCGCCGGCCGGTACGGAAGCAGACTCCTCGCCGTCCGTCCGCCGGGCGGGCGCTCCACACCACTCATGGAAGGCATCTCAACAGGGATCGGCCCCGACGGCACCTCGGCCCGCCAGGGCACGGACCACCGCGAGGGGCGACACCGGCCTCCGTCTTCGGCGCACCCATCCGGGTGCATTCCGCCGGAACCGCGCCGCCGTGTGGGCCCTACGTCCCTGGCCTCCCCCCAGGATTCCGGCGAGGGCCACCCACGTCCTGCCGGACCGATCCAGGAGAAGCCGCATGACATCACCCGGGACCGCACCGACGATCGTGGTCGTCATGGGCGTCTCGGCGTCCGGCAAGAGCACACTCGGGAGGAAGCTCGCCCAGCGTCTCAATGTGCCCTTCGTGGAGGGCGACGACTTCCACACACCGCGCAACATCGCCAGGATGAGCGCGGGCCTGCGGCTCGACGACGCCGACCGCGAACCGTGGCTGCACACGCTCGCGAACTGGATCCGCGACACGAGCCGGTTCCGGCGGAGCGCGGTCGTCTCCTGCTCGGCCCTCAAACTCCCCTACCGGGAGCTGCTGCGGGCGGCCGGGCCCGGCGTGTGGTTCGTGCACCTGGACCTCGAGATCGAGATCGCCCGCCGGCGCATCACGCACCGCTCCGGCCACTTCATGCCCGAGGGACTGCTCGAGTCCCAGTACGAGGACCTCCAGCCGTTGCTCGACGACGAACCGGGGCTGAGGGTCGACGCGACGGCCGACGCCGAGACGATTCTGGACCGGGTGCAGGCGGCCCTCGCCCGCTTCGAATCCGAACGCCGGGGCACGGCCACCGACTAAGGTCCGTCCGGCGGATCATGAGTGTTCCGATGTGCGTGGCCGTGTAGACCCGGCAGCACTGCCCCGACAAGGGGCTCGGAAGGTCCTGGGGCGGGCTGACGAGCAAGATCCACCTCTTGAGCGACGGCTGCTGCAGGCCCCTCGCCCTGCTGATCACTCCCGGCCAATGGGGCGACGCACCGCAGATGATTCCGGTCCTCGAACGCGTCCGTGTTCCCCGCACTGGAGCGGGACGGCCGCGCACCACGCCGCACCGGCTCAGCGCGGACAAGGCCTACTCGTCCCGCCGCAAGCGCTGCTACCTGCGCAGTCGCCACATCAAGCACATCATCCCTGAGCCGAAGGACCAGAGAACCAACCGCCGGCGCCGGGGCAGCGCCGGAGGCCGGCCCGCTGGCTTCGCCAAGGAGCAGTACAAGCGCCGCAACGAGGTCGAACGGACGATCAACCGCCTGAAGAGCTTCCGTGCCGTCGCGACCCGGTTCGACAAACGGGCCTACGTCTTCCACGGCACCATCACTGTGGCCGCGATCCGCCTCTGGCTCCGAACGTGATGCGCCAACGACGGCTCAACCCGTGAAGGGATCCTCCACCGTCGGGATGTACGGGGACAGCAGCACCTCCGTGTGCTGGGTGACCAGGCCCCGGACGAGCCTCAGCACGCGTACCTCGTTCTCGTGACCCGGTTCTTCGTCATCGTGAACATGGAGGAGTCCGTAGGAACCAGGGGCGACCTGGGCCACATGCTCGAACAGTTCGACGACGTCAGGCGACGAGCGGTGATTGGACGAACCACCGAGGTGGATGAACGGCTCGCCGTTCATCCACCTGAGGTCAAGCAAGTACGGGCTGTCCATCTGAGCAATGCGGAGGCGAAGCTCATCGACGATCTGCTGCAGCCTGGGCTCATTGTCGTCATCGGCTGCGGTCTCCCTGACCGTGATCCACCCGTGGTACTCGAACATCCCGCGATCGTAGCGAGACGACCCACTTCACTGTCCCGATCACCGCATGATCCGCCGGACAGGCCGTAGCGGCGCACGGCACACAGCGGGGAACACGGCAGGGGGAACACGCACGGCGCCCCGGAGGTGCTCCGGGGCGCTGTTCCGCGGCAGCCGCTTCCCTTGCCGCGGGACACGAACCGGCGGTGCCGGTCGGCGCGGTGGCCGGTGGAGTTCCCTGCGGCTCCGCCACAGGAGTCACCGGCCCGGAACCAGAGTGCCCTGAGATGCGGGTGGGGCGGGTGAGGTTCGCCGGCATGTCACCGCCTTGTAAGGAACCACACACCCGAAGGGGCGGTCCGGCGGACCGCCGCGGAGGGCCGGGAAGGCCGGACTCTCACTCGGGACGGCCCCCTCGGCACCCTGCTGCCCCGTGTCAACTGCGCACCTCCATGAGCCACGTAACGCGCCGTTCAAGAAGTGAACTGCGGTCCGCCGTGGACGAAGGCGCACCTCGTCGCGATTCTCCCGCGTCACCGCCCGGCCGGACGGTGACGCGGGCCGACACCGAGCTCCACTGCGTCGAGCCGATGAACGCCCTTGCCATTGCGCCGAGTTCAGCGAACGACACGCTCCCGGATGTTCAACTCCTCGCGCTGTCAGCCGATTTCAAAGGGTTCTTTGTTTCACATCTTGACGACTTTGGTGCAGACCTTTAGGTTCACCGATCACCAAGACTCCATGAATGCATTCGTCGTTCACAGACTTGAACCCCCCACCCTTGCAGGAGTGTCCCCCATGTCCAGATTCCCCCTGCCCGGATCCAGAAGAAGGTCCGGTCGCCACCGGACGATCAGACTGCTGACGGTCACCGCCCTCGTGGCGACAACGGTGTCGGGCCTGACCCTCGCCTCGCAGGACGCGGTCGCCCTGAACGGCGCGGTCGCGCAGGCAGCCGCGGTGCCGACCGGCTGGGCCACCGTCGTCAACGCGGGCAGCGGCAAGTGCGTCGACGCGCGCGCGGCCGGAACCGCGAACGGCACGGCGGTCCAGCAGTACGCCTGCAACGGCAGCCAGGCCCAGCAGTGGCAGTTCGCCGCGACGTCGAGCGGCTACTCCCAGGTCGACAACCGGGCCGACGCCACGAAGGCCTGGGACGTCACCGACGTCTCGACCGCGGACGACGCACTGGTGCAGCTGTGGGCCTACGGAGGCGGCACCAATCAGCAGTGGCAGGCCGTGGCGGAGGCCGGCGGGGCCTACCACTTCGTGAACCGCAACAGCGGCAAGTGCCTCGACGTGCCGAGCGCCTCCACCGCCGACAGCGTGCAGCTCCACCAGTACACCTGCAACGGCACCGCGGCCCAGTCCTTCTACGTCAACGCGGTGGACACGCAACAGCCGCCCGGTACACCGGACCTGGGCCCCAATGTCACCGTCTTCGACCCGTCGACGCCGGCCGCCACCATCCAGAGCAGCCTCGACTCGGCCTTCTCCCAGCAGGAGACCAACCAGTTCGGCACCGCCCGCAAGGCCTTCCTCTTCAAGCCCGGCACCTACAGCGCCAACGCGAACGTCGGCTTCTACACCCAGGTCGCGGGTCTCGGTCTGTCCCCCGACGACGTCACGATCCGGGGTTCGGTGCACACCGAGGCGGACTGGTTCCAGGGGAACGCGACCCAGAACTTCTGGCGTTCGGCGGAGAACCTCTCGGTGACTCCCACGTCCGGTTCGGACCGGTGGGCGGTGTCGCAGGCGGCGCCGTACCGGCGGATGCATCTGCGCGGCAATCTGGCGCTGGACGACGGCGGCTGGTCCAGCGGCGGCTACATGGCCGACACGAAGATCGACGGTCAGATCAACTCCGGATCGCAGCAGCAGTGGCTGTCGCGGAACACCGAGTGGTCGAACTGGACCGGATCCAACTGGAACATGGTGTTCGTCGGCGCGAGGAACGCCCCCGCGAACAGCTTCCCGAGCCCGCCGTACACGACGGTGGACCAGACACCGGTGTCCCGTGAGAAGCCCTTCCTGTACGTCGACGCGGCGGGCGCCTGGAAGGTGTTCGTTCCGTCCGTGCGCACCAACTCCAGCGGTACCAGCTGGAGTTCGGGCACTCCCGCGGGCACGTCCCTGCCGCTCTCCGACTTCTTCGTGGTGAAACCGGGCGCGACGGCGGCGCAGCTGAACGACGCACTGGCCCAGGGAAAGAACCTGCTGGTGACGCCGGGTGTCTACCACCTGGACCAGACCCTCAAGGTCACCAGGGCCGACACGGTGGTGCTGGGCCTCGGTCTCGCCACGATCGTCCCCGACAACGGCATCACCGCCATGACGGTGGCCGACGTGAGCGGTGTCCACCTGGCGGGGCTGCTGATCGACGCGGGCACCACCAACTCCGCGCAGCTGCTGGAGATGGGGCCGAGCGGCTCCTCCGCGGACCACAGCGCCGACCCGAGTTCCCTGCACGACGTGTTCTTCCGCATCGGCGGCGCGGGCGTCGGCAAGGCCACCACCAGCCTGACGATCAACAGCGACGACGTCATCGGCGACCATCTGTGGCTGTGGCGCGCCGACCACGGCAGCGGGGTGGGCTGGACGAGCAACACGGCCGACACGGGGCTCGTGGTGAACGGTGACGACGTGACGATGTACGGCCTGTTCGTGGAGCACTACCAGAAGCACCAGACGATCTGGAACGGCAACGGCGGCCGCACGTACTTCTACCAGAACGAGATGCCCTACGACCCGCCCAACCAGGCGGCCTGGATGAACGGTTCGACGCAGGGCTACGCGGCCTACAAGGTGGCGAACTCCGTGACCAGCCATCAGGTGTACGGCTTCGGCAGCTACTGCTACTTCAACGTCAATTCCTCCGTCGCGGCCGAGCACGCCATCGAGGCGCCCAGCAACGCGAACGTGCGCTTCAAGGACATGGTGACCGTCTCGCTGGGCGGCACGGGAACCATCCGGCACGTCGTCAACGACCGGGGCGGGCCGTCCAACTCCTCGACCAACGTCGCCAACCTCGTCAGCTACCCGTGATCCGCGCAGAGAGGATGGATCAGCCGATGTACACGAACCGATCCGGTACGGCGCGCGCGACCCTGCGGGTCTTCCTGCTGCTGGCCACGCTGCTCACTCTGGCCGCACCGCCCGCCGCCCGGGCGAGCTCGGCGGCGGCGCCGTTCAAGGTGCTGGCGCTCTACAGCGGCACCTGGGACGCCGCGCACATCGACTTCGACAACGAGGCGAACGACTGGTTCCCGGCAGGCCGCGGCGAACGGCTTCACCTACACGGCCAGCACCGACTGGGACCTGCTCAGCAACGGTGGCGTCAACGCCTACCAGGTCGTCCTGTTCCTGGACGACCTGCCGCAGACGTCGGCCCAGCGGAGCGGCTTCGAGGCCTACATGCGGGGCGGCGGGGCCTGGATGGGCTTCCATGTGTCGGCCTTCACGACCAACGCGGCGGAGTGGCCGTGGTATCACAACCAGTTCCTCGGCAGCGGCAACTTCCAGTCGAACACCTGGGGTCCGACGACCGCGGTCCTGAAGGTCGAGGACCGTACGCAACCCGCCAGCAAGAACCTGCCGGCCACGTTCACCTCGGCGGTCAGCGAGTGGTACAGCTGGTCCAACGACCTGCGGCAGAACCCGGACATCAAGATCCTGGCCTCCGTCGACCCCAGCAGCTTCCCGCTGGGCACGGATCCCAACCAGAGCTGGTACAGCGGCTACTACCCGATCCTCTGGACCAACACGAAGTACAAGATGCTGTACGCGAACTTCGGCCACAACGCGATGAACTACACGACGAACACGCGGCTGTCGTCGACGTTCGCGAGTGAGACCCAGAACCGGTTCCTGCTGGACGGGCTGAAGTGGCTGGGCGGCGCCGACAACACGACCCCGCCGGCGGACTCGATCTCCGAGACGGCCTGGTACTCGCTGACCAACGCCGGCAACGGCACCTGTGTGGACGCCCGTTCGGCCGCGACGGCGAACGGGACCGCGATCCAGCAGTACGCCTGCAACGGCACACAGGCACAGCAGTTCCAGTTCCGCTCGACAGTGGCTACCGGCAGGCCGCTATCCGCGGCAACCCGCAACAGGTCATCGACGTCGCCAACGTCTCGACCGCCGACAACGCGCCGCTGCAACTGTGGAGTTACGGAGGCGGGCAGAACCAGCAGTGGCAGCCGGTGAAGGAGAGCAGCGGGCGTTACCACTTCACCGCCCGGCACAGCGGCAAGTGCCTGAGCGCGGCGGCCTCCGCGGCGAACAGCGTGCAGCTCACCCAGCGCGCCTGTGACGGCTCGGCCGCGCAGAGCTTCGCACTCACCGCGAAGCCCTGACGGACCGGTTCACGAAAGGTGCCCCCGCCGCGTGCGCGCGGCGGGGGCACCTTTCGTGGCGGGTCGGACGGCCGGGGCCGGCGAGGTCGACGGGCCCGCGCGGCGTGGTCACACCCTGCGCCACCGTGCCATCGCGAAGGAGAACAGTCCGAACAGGACCAGCCCGAGGGCGACGCAGACCAGCAGCCACGGACCCATCGGCGTTCCGGCGAAGGACCGCAGCGTGTCGTCCATCCCCTTGGCCTTGTCGGGTTCGTAGTCCACGGCGGCCCGGACCGCGAAGGCCCCCGCCGCGGCGAACACCGCGCCGCGCGCGGCCCCGCCGCCCACGCCCGCCGTGTCGACGGCCCGGCGGACCCGTCGCGACATCTCGCCGAGCTTCAGATGCTTGTGGTACTTGCGCATGACGGCCCGCGCGGCGATCCAGACGCCCGCCACGACCAGCCCCACGCCGAAGGCGCCGACGATCCACTGTCCAGCGGGCATGCCGAGCGCCTTGGCCGTCACATCGCGGGACTGCTTGTCGCTCGAACCGCTGCCGCGCGACCCGGCGGCGAAGGAGAGCACGGAGTAGGCGACGAACCCGTAGAAGACACAGCGCGCGGCCGCCATCAGGCGCTTGCCCACCGCGCCGCCGTCCTGCCCGGCGCCACCGAACACCGCCTCGGACAGGCGCCACAAGGCCATGCCGACGAGCCCGGCGCCAAGGGCCCACAGGAGGGCGGCGCCGAACGGCTTCGAGGCGATCTCCTCCAGGGCGCCGCCCCGGTCCGCCTGCCGGCCGCTGTCACCGAAGGCGATACGCAGGGCCAGCACGCCGACCAGGGCATAGATCACCCCTCGCGCGGCCAGCCCCGCCCGGGCCGCACCTTCCCGCGCCGAGCCGGTCGCCGCGCGGCGGGCGCCGATCTCTCCGTTGCGGGCCACCGACCCGGCGTTCACACGGACCGCGTCTCGTGTGCCGTACTCGAATCCAGCCGCAGCTTCATCTGAACCTCCTGATCACCGGCCTCCGTGCCCAGCTCGTGCACGGTGAAGGCGGAGCCGAGGGCCTCTCGCAGACGCTGCGTCGCGAGAGGGCCACCCTGCGCCTCCACGGTCGGTTGCCCCGAAAGTTCCTCGACAGGCCCGGCAGCACGCACCGGATCACCGGCCGTGTCGAACAGGGCGGTCCACACCGTCGGCCGGCCGAGTTCGGACTCGTGGGGCTCGTCCGCGCCCTCCCGGTCCGCGGTGAAGCGGCCGGACAGGACGGCGAGCACGCTGCGGGCATCGGCCGCGGAACAGTCGCCGAGCATCACATGAACCGTTGACGCGGGCAGTTGTTGCACGCTCATGAAAACCCTCTCCCTCGCGTCGGTGAAGGGACACGCGCGCCCGCGAACGAGCACGTCGTGATGCTGACGCGAGTACCCAGCGACCCCGCGCGAAACAAGGACCGCACACATTGCCTGCGGCGATACCAGCCCAGGTCAAAACGGTCCGTGAGCTATGTTGAGTTCTCGTGGGACATCAAGGAGGCGCACCGGTGCCATCGCCGCAGCAGGCACGCGCTCAGGCATCCGCGATCACCTCGGGAAAGACGGCTCCCGAGGCGGGCGTGGCACCCACGTCCCAGCTCAGGGAACTGTTCGACGGCCCCCGGCTCTCCCCGGGCCAGCGGCGCATCGCCCAGTACCTGATCGAGCACATCACCGAGGCGGCGTTCCTGTCGATCACCGACCTCGCCGAGCGCGTGGGCGTGAGCCAGCCCTCCGTGACCCGCTTCGCGGCGGCCGTGGGGTTCAGCGGTTACCCCGCGCTGCGTGAGAGGCTCCAGGCGATCGCGCTCAGCACCCTGGGCAGCACACCGGGAACCCCGGCCGAGGTCACGAGCAACGAACTCCAGGCGGCGGTGGACGCCGAGATCGAGAACCTGGAGAACCTGCGGCGGGACTTCGCCGATCCCGACGCGGTCATCCGTGTCGGCCGGGCCCTGTCGAAGTCGGCCCCGCTGACGGTCCTGGGCCTGCGGATCTCCGTCTCGCTGGCCGAGTACTTCGCGTACGCCGCCCGTCGTATCCACCCGGACGTCCGGCTGGTGACGCGCGGCGGCTCGGTCGCCTACGACGCGCTGCTCCAGTCGCGCGAGGCGGGTGGCACCTGGGTCCTGGCCTTCGGGATGCCCCGGCACGCCCAGGAGACGCTCACGGCCATGCGGGTCGCGCGCAGCGCGGGCCTCCAGGTGGCCCTGATCACCGACCTCGGGCTCGGCCCGCTGGCCGACGAGGCCGACGTCACCTTCGCCACCGGCACCGGATCCCGCCTCGTCTTCGACTCCTACGCGGCGCCCGTGGTGCTGTCGGCGGCGCTGCTCCAGGCCATGACCGACGCCGATCCGGAGCGCACGCAGGCGCGCCTGGAGGAGTACGAGCAGGTCGCCGAGCAGCACCAGTTCTTCCTGAAGGACTGACCCCGGCACCGCCCCGCGTACGGGGCGCGCGACGGCCCGGGCCGGCTCGCGGCACCGACAGAAAGCCCTCTCCCGTACCGGCTCTCACCACGGCATCACGGGATCATTCGTATCAAAGCACGCATGAATGTTTTCATGTCCTTGCGCATCCGGCGGTATATATAAATACTTCTTTCGGATCGCGACCCGGATGCCTCCAGGTCACGACCCATGACCACCCGGGGCCGTCCGCTCCTACCCGCATCGGGTCCCGGGTGATCGAGCGGGTCTCGCCTGCGAGGCCCGTGGTGGCGGCCCCGGTCATCCCCTATGCCGGGGCCGCCCCAGAGTCCCCCGCCGACGTAACCCGGAAGCGATGAACATGGCCCTGACGTATTCACCGATCGCCTCGGACTGGCCGTGCCAGGTCAAAACCCCCGGCAGCTTCGACTGGGAGCGATCGGCGGTGAAATGGCTGCGCGAGCTGGTGCCGAGCCGCTACGCGAGCTACCCCGTCCTGCACAAGCACCCCGTCCTGCTCGCCCGCCACGCGCATCTCCAGGTGCAGCAGGAGATACGCGTCGCCCGCACGGCACTGCAGACCGCCCGCTCCGAGCTGCCCGGCCTCGGCCTGCACGAGGGTGTCATCGAGCACACCATCAAGCTGTACGCCGCCGAGCTCATGCAGCTCCAGCACATCGCCCGGAGCATCCGCACGGTGTCCCAGGCACTGGTGGACCACGCGCACCCGCGAAACTGAGGTCCCGGGCCCTGCCGTGGTCCGGCAGGACCGAGTCCCAGGGAGACAGCGTGGACACTCCGAGGCAGCAGACCGACGGTGCCCGTGGAAGCGACGATCGCGCACCTGCCGCACCTCTCGACGTGCGGTGGATCCACGGTTCGCTCTCGGCCAAGCACAACACGGACCCCGACATCCAGGTCCACGCCTACGACGAGCACACGGTGATCCTTCGCCAGAACATGGCGATCGACTACGAAGCGCCCTTCATGTTCCTGCTGTTCGGCACGGAACGGGCCCTCCTGATCGACACGGGCGCCACGGCGTCCGCCGACCACTTCCCACTCCGGCGCGTCGTCGACGAACTGATGGAGTCGTGGTCGGCCACGCATCCCCGGGACGACGACTACGGGCTGCTGGTGCTCCACACCCATCCGCACGGCGACCACATCGCGGGGGACGGCCAGTTCACCGGCCGCCCCGGCACCGAGGTCGTGGACGCGGCCCTCGACAGCGCCTGGGACTTCTTCGGGTTCCATGACGATCCCGACGCGGTCGCCCGGGTCGATCTCGGCGGCCGGGTGCTGGAGTGTCTGGCCACGCCGGGGCACCACGAGGCCGCGGTGACGTTCTTCGACCCCTGGACCGGGCTCCTGCTCACGGGCGACACGGTCTATCCCGGCCGCCTGTACGTCGAGGACTGGCCGGCCTTCACCCGCACCGTCGACCGCCTGATCGACTTCTGCGGGCGCCGCCCCGTCACGCACGTGCTCGGCTGCCACATCGAGATGACCAGGCAACCGGGGCGGGACTACCCCGTACGCACCACCTATCAGCCCGACGAGCCGCCCCTCGAGATGACCACGGATCAACTGCTGGACATCCGCCGGGCGACCGAGTCCGCCGGTCTGCGACCCGGCCGGCACGTCTTCGACGACTTCATCATCTGCCGCCGCGACACGCCCGGGGCGGCCCGGTCCTGATCGCTCCGGTCCCGGCACGCGCGCACGGATGGCCGTATCCGGGCGATAGCCGGGGCACGAGCGGGCACACGGAAGGGAGGAACACCCCCGACGAGAGCCCTGGACGGACACATGGATTCGATCTCATGGAACGTGATCCTCGTCGTCGCGGTCCTGGGCGCCGTCGCCCTCGGCGTGGCGCTCGTGCTGCTGCTCCGACTCGTACGCACCCGCCGTGACCTGCGGCGGGCCGGACTGCCGACCGGGCCCCGCTGGGTGTTCTGGGGCGCCGTCGCCTATCTGGTGCTGCCGACGGACCTGCTCCCCGACCCCGTCTACCTGGACGACATCGGCGTCATGCTGCTCGCCCTGCGCTCGATGCGCGCCACCCAGCCCCGGTAGCCACCGCGCGCTCCGCGCCGGCGGCCTCCACAACCTCTGCTGCCCGCGATGGTCGGCGGCCGGTCCCGGGAACCCCGGGGCGCGGGCGGTCCGTTGACCGTCCGACAGCCCGCGCTGTACGCCACGGCGCGGCCGGCACGGATCACCACACCGACGGGCGGCGGCATGAGCGAGCTGGTTCCCGGGGGCAACACACCCCTGCCGGACGGCGTCCTGACCCTCAGGGTGCCGGGTCCCTTCGACGTGTCCGCCCTGATCACCGACGACAGCGGCAAGGTGCGCGGCGACGGCGACTTCGTGTTCTACAACCAGCCGGCCGCGCCCGGCGCCCGCCTCGACGGCGACCGCCTCACCATCGATCCGGCGCGGCTGAGGCCCGGAGCCGCCCGCGTCACCGTCGTCGTCAGCCCCGCCGACCCCGGGACTCCCCTGGGCCGGCTGCCCTCCCCCACCGTGCAGGTCACCTCGCAGGACGGCCGCGCCCTCGCCCGGTTCACCCCGCCCCGACCGCAGCGGGAGACGGTGCTGCTACTCGCCGAGCTGTACCGGCGCGGCACGGCCTGGAAGCTGCGTGCCCTCGGACAGGGGTACGCCGACGGACTGGCGGGCGTCGCGCGGGATTTCGGGGTCGATGTCACCGAGGACACCACACCCTCGGGACCGACGCCGGGCGCGGTGCGGGGAGTGGTCCCAGGCGGCCGACCCATGACGGCGCCGGGTACGGGACGGCTCACCGCGCCGGGAGCCGGGCCCGCCGCGACGGCGAGGAGCGGACCGGTGGGGTCGACGGGTGGCGGACCCGACCCCGATGGATTCCTGGGGCCGGTGAACTCCGCGCGCGCCTCCGCCGGTTCCCCGCCCGTCCGTCTCGACGCCCGGCTGACGGCCGCGGCCCGGGAGCACGCCGGCGCCATGGCGGCCCGCGGCCTGCTCAGCTCGGAGAGCCCGGACGGCAGGTCCGTCTACCAGCGCGTCACCTCCACCGGCTACACCTATCTGACCATCGGCGAGCATCTGGTCTCCGGCCCGCGCACCCCGCGCGAGTTCGTCGATTACTGCCTCTCCAACGAGCAGTCCCGGCGCACGCTGTGCGATCCCGCGTTCGACCAGGCGGGACTGGCGTCCGTCCCCGACCCCCGCTCGGGCGACCTGTACTGGACGGCGCTGTGGGCCCGGCCGTTCAGCCCGGCCGGCCTGGAACGGACGGCGCACGAGGTCATCGCCCTCACCAACGCCGAGCGGGCCTCGGCGGGCCTGCCGCCCCTCTCCGCCGACACCCCGCTCACCACCGCCGCCCAGGCCCACAGCGCCGACATGGTGGCCCGCGACTTCTACGCCCACACGTCCCCCGAAGGGGGCCAACCCTGGGACCGGGCCGCCGCCGCCGGCTGCACTCGCCGCACCATCGGCGAGAACATCGCCTGCGGGCAGCGCTCCCCCGCCGAGGTGGTCCAGGGCTGGATGGACAGTCCCGGCCATCGCGCCAACATCCTCAAGCCGGACTTCACCCACATCGGGATCGGCCTCGCCGGCGGCGGCCGGGCGGGCACGTACTGGACACAGCTCTTCGGCGGCTGACCCACCGTCACCCCGCGCCCCCGGTGCCTTGTGGCCCGGGGCCCACCCGGCACTCTCGACGCATCGTCAGGCCCCGCCCGTCGCGGCGCCTTTCCGCCAATTCGCCGATTCCTCTTCACCGTTTCCGCTGCATCCCTGTGCAATGCAACCCGTGCGCCCTTCCAGCGCGTACAGATGGAGCCGACGTCCGCATCCGCGGCGCGGTTCGAGCCGGGAAGTCCGACCGGCGGAAGGCACTCGGGAGAAGAGTCAGATGGTCTCAAGAACGGTGGGCACGGGCACGGCGCTGGGAGCGGTCGTGGTGTCCCTGCTGGCGGCCCCGGCGCAGGCCGCGACGACGTCGGCGGGCATCGGCGGGGACGGCACCGAACCGGTCGCGTCGGCCGCCGCCGCGGCGCCCGACGACGCGGGCCTGCGCGCGATCCTGCGCACGGCGCGCACGCAGGGAGCGCCCGGCGCGATGGCGAGAATCGACGACAACGGCACGGTCCACCGGCTGGTCGAGGGCGTCGCCGACCGCGCCACCGGACGGACCATCAGCACCAACGACCGCTTCCGCGTCGGCAGCATCACCAAGACCTTCTCGGCCGTGGTGCTGCTCCAGCTGGTCGACGAGGGCAAGCTGAAGCTCGACAAGTCGGTGAACAGCTATCTGCCGGGCCTGCTCCCCGACAACCGGATCACCGTGCGGCACGTCCTGAACCACAAGAGTGGTCTGTACGACTACACCAACGACATGTTCGCCCGGACGGTCCCCGGTTTCGAAGCCGTCCGCAACAAGGTGTTCAGCTACCGGGACCTGGTGAAGCTGTCGCTGGCGAAGCCGCGCACCAACACGCCGGGCGCCGCCTACTCGTACTCGAACACCAACTTCGTGGTCGCCGGCATGCTGATCGAGAAGCTCACCGGGCACGGGGTCGCCACGGAGTACCAGAAGCGCGTCTTCACGCCGCTGCACCTCACCGAGACCTTCTACGTCCATCCCGGCACGTCGATCCCCGGCCGCCACGCCAACGGCTATCTCCGGCCCGACGCGGCGGGAGCGGCCCTGGTGAACTCCACCAAGCAGACCGCCTCCTGGGCGCAGAGCGCGGGCGCCATCATCTCCACGGCGCACGACCTCGACGTCTTCACCTCCGCGCTGCTGCGCGGCAAACTCATGTCCGCCGCCCAGCTCACCCAGATGAAGAAGTGGACGCAGGTCAACAGCACCACGTCCTACGGCCTCGGGCTGCGGCGCCGCACCCTGTCGTGCGGGATCTCCGTGTACGGGCACACCGGCACCGTGCAGGGCTACTACTCGTACGCGTTCACCACGAAGGACGGCAAGCGCAGCCTCACCGCGCTGGCCAACACCTCGAACAACACCACGGTGCTCAACACCATGTACCGCACCCTGGAGCCCGCGTTCTGCGGCAAGCCCGCGACCAAGGCCGCCACACGGGCCGCCACGCCCGGAGCGGCGCCCGTGGAGCGGCACGAGGACATCGCGCCCGGCCTGACCCGGGACTGACACGCCGACGCCCCCGCTGCGTCTCAGCCCCGAGGGTTCGGCCGCCGGTGCGCCGGCTGGTCCGGGGCGGGGCGCAGCCTCGGCGCCGGGATCGGCAGGCTGCGGGGCTTGTCGGCGTCGACGGTGAAGGGTTCGCGGTAGTGGTGGATCTCCAGGGGATCACCGGTCGCGAGCGTGTACGTGGCGATGTCGTGCTCGATCTCCACGCGCAGCCGCCGGCCGAGGAGTTCCAGGGAGAAGGCGAGACGGTTGAACCGTTCGGGCAGCCGGGGCGCGAACGCCAGGGTGTCGCCGTGGTGCCGCAGACCGCCGAACCCCGCGACCAGGGCCATCCAGGTGCCGGCGAGCGAGGCGATGTGCAGGCCGTCGCGGGTGTTGTGCTCCAGGTCCTCCAGATCCATCAGCGCGGCCTCGACCAAGTAGTCGTAGGCGAGGCCCGGATGACCGGCCTCGACGGCGATCACGGCCTGGCAGCAGGCCGACAGGGAGGAGTCCCGGACGGTGAGGGGCTCGTAGTAGGCGAAGTTGCGGGCCTTGTGCTCCTCGTCGAAGAAGGGGCTGCACTTGTACATGGCGAGCACCAGGTCGGCCTGCTTGACGACCTGCTTGCGGTAGATGTCGAAGTACGGGAAGTGCAGCATGAGCGGGTACTGGTCGGGGCGGGTGGTCGCGAAGTCCCAACGCTGGTAGCGGGTGAACCCGGAGTGCTGCTCGTGGACGCCGAGTTCGTGGTTGTAGGGGATGTGCATGGCGTCGGCGGCGTCGCGCCACGCGGCGCTCTCCTCTTCGTCGACGCCGAGTTCCGCGGCCCGCCGGGGGTGCCGCTCGACGACGTCCGCGGCGGCCAGGAGGTTCGCGCGGGCCATCAGGTTGGTGTACGTGTTGTCGTCGGCGACGGCGCTGTACTCGTCGGGGCCCGTCACCCCGTCGATGTGGAACTTCCCCTGGTGGTCATGGTGCCCGAGCGAGCGCCACAGCCGTGCCGTCTCGGTCAGCAGCTCGACGCCGGTGTCGCGCTCGAAGCGCTGGTCGCCGGTGGCGGCGGTGTAGCGGATGACGGCGTCGGCGATATCGGCGTTCACATGGAACGCGGCGGTGCCGGCCGGCCAGTACGCCGAGCCCTCCGAGCCCGCTATCGTCCGCCACGGGAACGCGGCTCCCCGCAGGCCGAGTTGGGCGGCCCGCTCGCGTGCCGCCGGGAGGGTGTTCTGGCGCCAGCGCAGCGCCTCGGCGACGGCACCGGGCGAGGTGTAGGTGAGCAGCGGCAGGACGAAGGTCTCGGTGTCCCAGAAGGCGTGGCCGTCGTATCCGGAGCCGGTCAGGCCCTTCGCGGGGATGGCGCGCTGTTCCGCCCGGGCGCCCGCCTGCAGGACATGGAACAGGGCGAAGCGGACCGCCTGCTGGATCTCCTCGTCGCCCCCCACCTCGACGTCGGCGCGTGCCCAGAAGTCGTCGAGATAGGTGCGTTGTTCGTCGACGAGATGCTGCCAGCCGCCGTGCCGGGCCGCGGCGAGCGCCGCGTCCACCTGATCGCTCAGAGCGGGCAGGGAACGGGTGCCCGACCAGCCGTAGGAGACGAGCTTCTCCAGCCGCAGCGTCTGGCCCGGCTCCAGCACGGAGGTCACCGTGAGGCGGGCGACGTCGGCACTGCTCTCGCTGGTCATGGTGGTCCCGTCGGGTCCCCTGACGGCGTGGTCGGCGGCCGCGGCGACCCGCAGCCCGCTGTTCCGGGTGCGGTGCACGAGCCGCAGCCGGCGGCCCGCCGCGAAATGCTCCTCCGCCTCCAGCGGCGACTCCAGGGCGATCGCCGCCCGCGGATCGGCGCTGCGGCCGGGCAGTTGCTCGTTGGCCACCAGCTCCGACTGGACGACCACCCGGGTGCGGCTGTCGACGGGCTCCACCTCGTAGGCGACGGCCGCGATCGCCCGCTGGGTGAAGGAGACGAGCCGGGTGGAGCGCACCCGGACCGTGGAGCCGGCCGGTGAGGTCCACTCGCAGGTGCGGGTGAGCAGCCCGGTGCGCAGGTCGAGAACACGCTGGTGGGAACGCAGCCGGCCGTAGCGCAGGTCGAACGGCTCGTCGTCCACCAGCAGCCGGACGATCTTGCCATTGGTGACGTTGATGACCGTCTGCCCGGACTCCGGATAGCCGTAGCCCGCCTCCGCGTAGGGCAGCGGATGCACCTCGTGGACGCCGCCCAGATAGGAGCCGGGCAGCCCGTGGGGTTCGCCCTCGTCGAGGTTGCCGCGCCAGCCGACATGGCCGTTGGCGAGGGCGAACACGGACTCGCTCTGCGGCAGCAGCCCGAGGTGCAGCTCGCTCTCGCGCAGGGTCCAGGAGTCGACACCGTACGACGAGTGGGTGATCACGCGTGCTCCCCCAGTTCGGCCAGATCCCGTACGACGATGTCGGCGCCGTGGGCGCGCAGCGCGGCGCCCTGCCCGACGCGGTCCACGCCGACGACGTACCCGAAGTGGCCCGAGCGGCCCGCGTCCATGCCGGCCAGCGCGTCCTCGAAGACGGCGGCCTCGGGCGGGTCGACGCCCAGGTCCTTCGCCGCGGCCAGGAAGGTGTCGGGGCGCGGCTTGCCCGGCAGCCGCCGCTCGGTGGCGACGACACCGTCGATCCGTACGTCGAACAGGGACTCCGCCCCCACCGAGCGCAGGATGTCCTGGCAGTTGGCGCTGGAGGACACGACCGCGGTCCGCAGGCCGCGCGCGTGGACGGCCTCGATGTAGCGCAGCGTGCCGTCGTAGGCCTCGACCCCGTCCGTGCGGATCATGTCGAGAAGCAGCTCGTTCTTGCGGTTGCCCAGACCATGGACGGTGGTCCGGTCCGGTGGGTCGTCGGGTGTCCCTTCGGGCAGTTCGATGCCGCGCGAGGCGAGGAAGGTGCGGACGCCGTCGGCGCGCGGCAGCCCGTCCACGAATTCGGCGTAGTCGTCGCCGTCGTCGAAGGGACGGAATCCGTCGCCGTCGCGCCCGCGCAGGAAGTCGTCGAACGTCCGCTTCCAGGCGGCCGCGTGGACCACGGCGGTCTTGGTGATGACCCCGTCGAGGTCGAAGAGGCAGGCCAGGATCTGTTTCGGCAGGCCGAGCTCAGTCATAGGAGCAGTCTTCCCCCGGGATCCGCCTCCAGCGGGTGGCGAGCGCCACATCGGGGCGTCGGGTACCGACCCGTCGACGCCCCTGCCGGTACCGGCACGGGACTTCCCCCGCGCGCCCCGTCGCCGATACTGGAGGCATGGAAATCGCTGCCCTCACGCCCCTGTCCGGGCTCGTACGACCGAGGCGTGCATGACCTTCGACGACCTGGTGGAACGGGCCGCCTCGCTCGTACGCCCCGGCCGGCGCGCGCTCCTCGGCATCGCCGGCGCCCCCGGCGCGGGCAAGACGACGCTCGCCGAGCGACTGGTGCGGCGGCTGAACGAGGACGGGCCGTTCCGCGTCGCTCACGTGCCGATGGACGGGTTCCATCTCGCGGATGCCGAGCTGGACCGGCTGGGGCGCCGCGACCGGAAGGGGGCTCCTGACACCTTCGACGCCGGGGGGTACGCGGCGCTGCTGCGCAGGCTTCGCGAGGACGACGAGGATCTCGTCTACGCACCCGGCTTCGAGCGGGTCCTCGAACAGCCCCTGGCGGGTGCCCTCCCGGTCCCCCGGACGGCGCGTCTGATCGTCACCGAGGGGAACTACCTGCTGCTGCGGGACGACGCCTGGGCGCGGGCCCGCGCCCAGCTCGACGAGGTGTGGTTCTGCGAGCTGGACGAGGCCGAACGCATCCGACGGCTGGTCGCACGCCACGAGGAGTTCGGCAAGGGCCGCGACACGGCGGTGGCGTGGGTGCTCGGGACGGATCAGCGCAACGCCGACCTGGTCGCCGCGACACGGGACCGCGCCGACCTGGTCGTCGGCACCGCGGCGGCCGAGACCGAGACCGAGGCCGCTAAGGAGGTCACCGGGCACGAGGTCACCGGAACCGGATCTCCAGCTCGGTCTCCCCGTGGGGATCGCCGCGGGGGTCACCGATCCGCGCGGTGAACGCCTTGGTGCGGAGGGTCAGTTGTGATACGGGCTGCCCGGGAGGCGTTCCACGGCGACCGTCATCCACAGACGCGACCCGTCGGACCAAACGACGAAGGGCCGACGCGAGGGATGCCGGTGAACATGCTCGGCAGCTGGTCTCGCAGGACGGCCGCACCTTCCTTTTGAGTCATTTTGTTCCCTCGATGCAGGTGGGGAAGCCGTGATCCAGCCAGGCCTACTGGAGGCGCCTTCCCGGAGCTCGTATCGAACTAGTGTTCCCACTGTTGCCGGCTTGACCGACCGGCAAAAGCTACGGGAGGGAACACAATGCACCCAGCAAGGCCCCTAGCGGTTGGCATGGCGACAGCCGCTGTTCTGGGATTCGGCACCTCTGTCTCGGTGGCCGCCCCGGCCGCCTTGGACGATGCCAAGCCCGCGAACAGCTACGTAATGGTGGACGGACACCGCGTGGTGGCGGGGACCACAATCGGGGAGTGGGGGAAGACGAAGGGCGGCAAGTCGTACTCCTTCACCTACACGGCGGGTGAGACCAAGTCCGGCGCACCCGCCGCAGCTGCCGCGGCGCGCTGTTCCGTGTACATCTCGGACGTCTCCTTCCACGGCTCCGGAGCGAGTGCGTGGTTCCAGTGGGAGACCTCGCAAGCCTGCAGCGGCTCCTTCGGTTCGCAGAAGCTCCAGACCCAGATGTGGCGCAGCTCGTGGAGTGGGCCGCGCGGCTACAACGACTGGCACGGGACGGGCCTCACGTCGAACAGCTTCATCGACTACGGGTGGTCGACGGACTGCAACGACGGCGGCGGCACCTACACCTACTACCCTGTAATGCAGGGCTACGCCAGCGGTATCGGCTGGGGCCCGAAGACCCGCTCCGACAACGAACTGCGCAAGGGATGCGGGACCAGGTCTCCGAATCCGTAGGAGAGCGCATGGCCGAAAACCCTCCGCCGCGTTACTCGCCCGAGGGCACCCCCTTGGGCCGCAGCGCGGACAACACCCGGGTTGGCAACAGCTACTCAACCGAAACCCCGCGTGCCCGCAAGCTGTGGTGGCGGATCAGAGATGCGCTCAGCCGGCCGGTGAAGAACAGCAAGCAGCGCCACTGATCGCGAGGAACGGTGGGGCCTCTCCGCAGCAGAGCGCGGAGAGGCCCCCTTCCTTTCTGACGCTGTCCGCACCCGCTCCGGCGTCCGCCGGCTTGTTACGGCGCTAAGTGGCTGTTGTCGTTCCGATCTTGAGGTATGTCGGTCGAACGAGGATCTCAACCGGTTGCACGTGGCAGGGGCAGTGCTGCTGTAGGCACGATTGCTGCTCCGATCTGGCGTCGGCCGACCTCGCCTCTGCTCCAGACGAATGCCCGCCATCGACGCGGCTCCTCGCTACTCCAGTTCTGGAACGCCATGACCGCGACGGTGGCAGAGACCCGCCACCTGATGGTGCGACCGGAGGCTTCGGGTATCTCGACCAGACCTTCGAGCTTCTGAGCCAGGGCGAAGCTGTCCATGTCGCCCGTGTCGGCGCGATCCCAGGTGGAGACCATGTCGATGAGCGCATGGGATTCGATGAGCGCTTGGACAGAAGGGGCAATTTCGACGAATACACCGCTTCCGTCCTCCACCCCGACCCGCCCGTCTGTGTGAATCAGATAGCGCACCGGGGAAGAGACACGTTCCCCAAGCCAGTCGAAGTACCAGCCGTGAGCGGAGTCGGGCCACACGTTCTGGCCCGGGTCGAAGTGCCAGTCCCGGACTTCCTCGCGACGCTCGTTTCTGACTGTGTAGCTGTTTCTCACCTGGTAGCGAAGGCCGCCGTACCTCTGCTCGAACCCCTCCCGGCGAATGACGAGCATCGGGGGTGCGGTGATCGGTTGGCTGAACCCATCGCGAATCCGCAGGAAGTCTGCGGTGAGCCGAGGTCCCTGCGAGGGCTCCCGCCAGCCAGTTCGGCGAAGCAGACGCTTGGCACGGACAGTGAGGCCAGCGGGGTCATCCAGGATGTGCATCCTGCGCTTTTTCCGACGTTGAGGTTGATCTTCTTGGGCCCAACGCTACTCGGTCGGGACCGTTCGACGTGTGGCTGTCGTCGTCCCGAGCTTGAGGGCACCGGTCGAACGGAGGTCTCGATCGGGTGACTGCGGGGGTCGCCGCGCATGATAACAGGGCCTCTTGGTAGCTCAAAGGGTGTCTACGCCAAAAAGCTGTCCAGGAGGCCCTGTTGACGCAGTTCTATGGCATCACCGGGGTGGCGTCCACTTCGGCCACTCGTGCGTGTGACTGTCTGGCTCACCGGTTCGGGAATGCCGGCGACCACGGGGTGCGCGAGCGCCACTACCCGACGGACATGTCGGACGCCGAGTGGGCGGTGGTCCGTCCGCTGCTGCCGGTGCCGGGCTGGCTTCGGGGCCAGGGCGGGCAGCCGGAGGCTTACTGCCACCGCGCGATACTGGACGCGATCCGCTACCTCGTCGACAACGGCACCAAATGGCGGGCCATCCCGGTCGACTTCCCGCCGTGGGACCGCGTCTACGCCTTCTTCCGCCGCTGGCGCGACCACGGCCTGGTCCGCGAGTTCCATGACCGGCTCCGCCGCCGAGTGCGCGAGCAGGCTGGGCGGGATCCGGAGCCGAGTGCAGGCGTGATCGACTCCCAATCGGTCAAGGCGGACGCCGTCGTCGGATCCGACAGCCGCGGCTTCGACGGCGGCAAGCTGATCAACGGACGCAAGCGGCACGCTGTGGTCGATACGCTCGGCCTCCTGCTCGCGGTGATGGTCACCGCCGCGGATGTCGGCGACCGAGCCGCCGCCCAGGTGCTGCTCGCCCAGGTGGCAGCCGCGCACCACCTGCTGGCCCTGGTCTGGGCCGACGGCGGCTACACCGGCAGTCTCGTCGAGTACTGCCTCGCCGTCCTCGCCCTGGTCCTCGCAATCGTCAAACGCAGCGATGACATGCGCGGCTTCGTCGTTCTCCCCAAGCGGTGGATCGTGGAGCGGTTCTTCGCCCACCTGATGCGAAGCCGCCGCCTCGTGCGCGACTTCGAGCGATCCACCAGCAGCGCGGAGGCGATGGTCTACTGGTCGATGACGCAGCTCATGACCCGCCGCCTGGCTCGGCCACGCCCGTCGCGAGCGTGAACCGGCCCGGCGCCAACTCGACCAGCCAGCCCCGGGCCACCAGCCGCTTGGCCTTCGACCGCAGTGTCTCGACCTTCCCGGGCACCGGGTCCAGGCCGAAGCAGGCGGCCATCTCCTGGCACGTCAGCGGCCCTTGACCGAGTCGGCTCCGGTCCGCGAGAGCCTGCAGAATCCGCTGGTAGTCCACCGACAGTGCCGACCAGGACTGTCCCGCACGCCACATCGGCACCATCGATTTCGGCTTCGCAGCCCCCGAAGACCCGGGCGCTGTCGGCAGCTGGCTGCGGTCCGCCAGGTCCTCGGGGCTGGCATCGTCGCAGCCCGGGGCCAGGACCTCGCCGACGCGCGAGCGGGCGATGACCCACTCGTTCCACTCCCGCTCGACCACGGCCAGCTCGGCCTGAATTCGGTCGGCCTCCTCCCGCAGTTCGTCCAGGCGACGGCGAGCGGTCAGCTCACGCTGTTCCAGCAGCCCCACGACCGACGGCATCCCCGACCTCCACCAGAGCGACGACTCGACACGTCACCACTCCCCCGAGACCGCCGACCCCATTCCTGGCCAGCGGAAACGCAGCCATCAAGGCCGGAACGACAACAGCCACTAAGGGCCGCCAGCGAGGTCTATCTAGTTGGGCTGTGGAATTCGCTACCGCGATGAAAGCGGTACAAGCTCCGGAGATTCGGCGCAGCTCTGCCTCCAGGCGGAGGGGTACCCGCCCTCGCTCCCAGGTACCAGGTACCAGGCGACCATCGAGCGGCGACGCGCCCGGACTATTGAGCCGCCGCCTGTATGCCGCGGCTGCTTCGTCCAGCTCCCGGCAACTGGCGTCTGCGACTCCTGCAGCTAGGCGGCAGCGCTACAGACCGCACTGCCCTGGCCCCGACGCGTGCACATTGCACTCCCGAAGGAATGCCGCCCCACACTTGCCCCCCACCGGCTCCGCCAGCACTACGAACTGGCCCGATACGCCTCTGATCGCTCTGACGGCACCGGAAGGCCGGAACCAACTCCCAAATCCTTTCGCATCGCTGCCTGCATGTCGGTGATCACGTCCCAGATATCGAGCACGTAGCCGTGCAGGTCCTGCCACGTACTCTCCCCCTCACTGTTGCTGCTCGCTGCCTGGCGGTCGAGGCGTTTGCGCGCGTCCGCCAGAGCGATGCGAACTCGGTTGGCCGCGTCCAGGACGTAGTCAGGGACCAGCATCTGCGCCTGGGCAAAGTCGGCTTGGAACGTCTGGCGTGCCTGCTCCGTGTGTTCCGCAGCGTTGCCGCCTGCCCGCAGGGCGTTTACGTCTTCCATGAGCAGGATGCGCCACTGCCTGGCGCTGCCGTTCAGAGCTATGTATGCCGCTCGGCGGCGTTCCAAGTCAGCTGCGGCTGACTCTTCCTGGCGCGCCGCAGCGCTCGCGCGTTGCTGCAGGTCGAACTCTTGCAGACGGACTCGTGAGCTCACCCAGGCTGTGGTGAGCGGCGCCAGCAGAGTGCCCATCACGCCTACAAGGGCGACCAGAAGCGTTGCCATACCTGTATTCATGGCTCCCCCACGTCAGCAGGTCGATTGGCCGGCCATCCGGAAACCGTGGCGGCACAGGCGACCCCGGATGCGAGGACCATGCCGGATGGAACCCGCCGGCCCTCCTAGCCGAATCATCGGCAGCAAGAAGGCGGACGACAAGGACGGCCGCGTCGGACTCACCGTGGTCCGGGCCGGCGAAAGCGCCGACCGAAGCGCCCCTCGATGCGGAGCCGCTCACCCGCGCGCTCTGCGGCAGAGACCCCAACCGACCGCCCGTTGTCGCAAGCCGCCCTCGGAGGGCCAGGGGCAGCAATAGGAGACGCATAGCCGCAGGCTTCCTGCGTCCTGAGCCCGACTCACCCCGCTTTCCCTATCTGTGACGGGGTGTCAGTCCCACAACAGCGACAGCCAGACCCGCTCTGTCTCCAAGGCTCGCTATCGGGGCCCTCCACACGGCCGGAGTGAAGAACAGCACGGCTGCCTCCGCCGCAACGCCCGCAACCCCCGTCTCCCTCTCGGCCTCCGATGTGCGCGGTGCGAACCGGACATGACGCGACCAAGTCGAAGCCTTGGCTCCCGGACAAGCGACGACAGGGGCCACGGCGGTGTCAGTCTGCTGAAGTATTCTTCCCGCCACCGCACACCGACTGGGAGGATCGAGAGAATTGACTGACCTGCCCGCTTTCCCACTGCCCTTTCATGCTTCCCGTTCCATATCGTTCGCGACACCGCGAACGCTGAGGGAACTTCAGATGTTGCAGTGCAGCGCACACATTCGAGCGAAGCCGGCGTGGTTCGACAAGATGAACGACGCCGAAATCGTGTCCCGATGGATGCAAGAGGCGGTCGCCCAGGGCCTCACCGAAGCGCAGGTTCGCTACGTGCTTGCCGAACTCGTGCATTACGCCGCGCTGCGGGACGGACCAACCGGCGTGGAGGTGTCCGCCGTCGACGGGGTGTGGCAGTCGGACACCCTGGTCGACGACAAGCTCAGATCCCGGCTGCGCGAGGCGGTTCAGGTTCTGGAACAGGTGCCCGAAGCAGAGCAGGACTGGCATCCCGGATCCGACGGCCAGGTACTGGATCTGGTTCATCCCTCACTGTTCTGCCTGGTGAGAGGGGTGAGCGGCGGGCCCGAGCGGGCGTGGCAGAACCCGACGAACCGCTACTCGAAGTACGAATTCTCGGAGAAATTCCAGTGGCTCCCCACGGACGTCGATGTCAGTGACGACGGCGATGTCTCTTTCCGTTCGTACGTCAACAACGTCCACCCCGAGACTCATCGCGAACTGGCCTCCGTCCTGCCGGACTTGTTCGCGCGTTTGCGCCCGCTCCTGGAGAATGTGCTCACCGATCTGCGCCATCCGCGGCCCCTGCGGATCGAGGCCGATCCTTACGGGTGGTACGAGTCGCGGGAGCCGGAGTATCCGGACAAATCTTCCTACAGTGACGATGAGGCCTACGCAGAAGCCCTCCGTGTATGGGAAGAGGCCCATGACAACTGGTGGGAAGACCGCCGCCCGACCGTCCCGGACGCCCCCGCCTTCACCCCGCCCGAGTTGCCCGATGAATCCGCCCGGGTCGACCTGCGCGGCTGCCGTCTCCAGGTCATCGTCAAGCTCGCCACCATTCATCTCACCCCGGACAAGCCCGAGTACCCCGGCGGTTCCTGGCATGTCGAGGGGATGTTGAACGAACGGATCGTCTCGACCGGCATCTACTACTGGGACAACGAGAACATCACCGAAAGCCGGCTGAGTTTCCGGGCGGCACTCGACGACCCGAGCTACGAACAGAACGACGACAACGGCCTGCGTGAGGTATACGGCCTGGAGGACGAAGACGCACTGAACCAGGTGCTGGGATCGGCATCGACCCCAGCAGGTCGCTGCCTGGCGTTCCCGAACATCCTGCAACACCGCGTCGGCTCATTCCGCCTCACCAACCCCACCCGCCCGGGATATCGCAAGATTCTCGCGTTCTTCCTGGTCGACCCGTCGGAAAGGATCGTCTCGACATCCGATGTGGCACCGCAACAACCATGGTCCGACACCTCGACCATGACGCTCGAACAGGCCAAGAGCTATCGCGAACAACTCATGCAGGAACGCAAGTTCTTCGTCGACGAACACAACGAGCAGCTCTACGAAAGAGAATTCTCCCTCTGCGAGCACTGAACCTCTTCTGTCCTGGCTACGTTCAGGACAGAAGGGTGTGAACGGCCTGGACGATGGCGCCGATGCGGCGGGCGAAACATCTGGCCCGCCCGAGCAGTCGTCCCTTCTCGGCGATCGGAAATCCACCTCGCCGTCGGTCATGCCGTTGACCGCCGCGTTCGCATCCCGGTCCAGGAAGACCCCGCACGTCTGGCACGTCCACGTACGGACGTGCAGGGGTTTGGGGCAGTCCTTCACGCCCCATGCGGAGCACGCCTGACTGGTGGGCTCGGCACGGCCGATCTCCACGAGGGTGCGCCCGCACCGGCGGCCTGGTCCAGCATGCTCACGAACGCCGACCATCCGGCATTGTGGGCGAACTTGGCCAGGCGGGTGCGGGCGAAGCCTTTCACCGCCAGGTCCTCGACGGCAACCGCTTGATTCTCGCGGATCCACCGGGTGGAGAGCTGGAGTCGGGTGCCTCCTCAGCCGTTCAGCAGGTTCAGGTGGGCGAGGGTGGGGACGGCGCCTGTCGTCCCCGGGGCGTCGACGATCTGCACGAACGGCACCTGCGCGCCGCGCCGAATGTTCCCGTCCTCGCGGGCCCCCGCGGGCGCATCGGCGGCCTGGACGTGGGAAGAGAGGGTGCGGCCGGCCCCCACGAGGACCTCCGGGCGGGCTGAGAACCGCGGATCGACGATGAGGGTGAAGACACCCAGGGGTCCGGCCAGCGCACGCAGTGCGGGGTCGGACAGCCGGATGCTCTCCTGGTTCACGCCCAGGGCGGCGGTGAGCTTCGCCGCCGAGGTGAATCCGGCGGCCGTACGGCCGCCCGGCAGGGTGCGGAAGAAGCGGACGGTACAGCCGGCGCGACCCGACCGGACGGGGATGTGGAGAAGTCCGGCCGGGACGGGTTGAGAAGGCTCGGGATCCTCGGAACGGTTGACGGCGGACATGGTGACTCTCCTCGGAGAAGGCGAAGTTGGTGGCCCGGACGGCTCGGCCGGGGCGTTGCCCTGACGTTATGCCATCCACGCCCGGGTACGACCGCCTCGCTGACGGCGGCTTGACGCGAAGCGGGGCGCCCGTGACGCCGCCCTGACGGCAAAGGAACCCGCTCCTCGGGGTCCCGGGCCCTTCAAGCGTTGCCTTCGTCAGCTCCCTCACGTCGAGCGGCAACCCGCGGAGGATCCGGCGTCGCACCAAGGACAGCTCGCCGTGCTGGGGTGAGGGCGGGACGGCGAGCACCGGGCAGGCCGCATGCGCGAGGCAGTACCGGCCCACCGAAGGGAACCGCGCCCGACGCGTCTCGACCTACCCGCCGCGCCGACCACCAGGACGTCGGCGACGCGGTCGGCGCTCTCCACGAGGACCCGCCCCGGGGTGCCCCGCACGACGAGCCACTGCCAGGCGGCCCTCGGACACGCGCCGTCGAAGGCCGTACCGAGGGCGGCGAGCAGCCGCAGGGCGGCCCACTTCCTCAGCTCGTCGCCGCTGCCCGCCCTCATCCGTCGGTCACCCACTCATCGGCGTCCAGCCGCACGACCTGAGGCGGTCGGCGAAGCGTGTGTGGCAGGGGCACCGCGCGTCCCTCACGTACAACTGACTCCGCGGGAAACGATCGTGGCCTCCTCTGACACCGGCCGAGGAGACACGTGATCAGCAGGACGGCCCCTGACCGAACGCGGTCCGCTGTCTGCGGGTCTGCCGTCTGCCGTCCGCGCGGCGGGCGCCCGCCGCCGGTGCGGCCTTGCCCGCAGGCGCTTGGCGCCGGACCATGGGGCGGGTCGGCTGCCGAGGGGGTGCCTGCTTGACCGTATCGATCATCACCGGCCTGGTGGCACTGGTCGGCGTCGCGCTCGGAGGCTGGCTCTCCCTGCGCAACCAGGACCGGGCATGGCAGCGGGAGCACCAGCGTCAGTGGCGCGACATCCGCCTCACTGTGTGCAACGACTTCCTGGCGGCCAACCGGCGGTACGTCGCCTACGTCCTCGACCCCCGCGCGTCCATCACCGCACTGCCGCATCCGCGCGAACCGGGTCACCTGATGCCGTTCTTCGACGAGATGGGCAGGCCGTACAAGGAGGCGCTGGAGACAGGCTTCACCGCCATGCGCCTCGTCATGGAGCGTCCGGAGACCGTGCGGTGCGGAGTGATCCTCGTCAACTCCTCACGCAGGGTGGCCGCCTCGCGCGCGACGCTCTCCGAGGCCGACATCCCGTCGGAGGCGTTCGAGAATCTGTGGGGAGCCGAGCAGGACTTCATCAACGCCGTCCGAAGCGAACTCGGCCTCGTCACGATGCCGCGCTCACCGTCAGCGTGAGGGCGGGCGACCCGACGCGGCAGCGCTCCTCGCCCATGGCCCGCGACCGCCACCGACCGGACTCGTGACCAACCCGAGCTTGGCTAGGTCCGTTCGTCCGGCACGGCTTCGGACATGGGCTCCGCCCGGACCAACTCCTGGTACCGCTGCCACAGTTCGGGCCGGGTGTCGTCCATGTACCAGCCGCGCAGGAAGAGTTCCAGAAACGCGCTCTCCGTCTCGTCGCCTCGGCGGCGGTAGCGCTCCGGGTCCGATTCGACCAGCGCGGCCACCGGCCGCGCGCCGGCCGGTCCCTCCGCCACGGTCAGCCGGTAGATGCCGCGACCGGTCCAACTGCGGTGCAGAGCGAGCTGGTCGCCCTCCAGGTACACGTCCCACTTCTCGTCCATGCTCTGCGACCGGATGCCGTGCCGGATGCGCTGCCACTGCCCCGCGGTCCACTCCAAGTCCGGGACGGACACGGGTTCGGGGCGATGCAGCGGCGTCACGTCGTCGCCGAGCCCGGCGCGACCGAGGTCCTCACCGAGTTTGTCCTCCGCCACCCACTCAGGGAGCGCCTCGCACGCGGTCCGCCACCCGGCCGGGATGCCCGCCGTGCCGACCCGCGAGGCGACGATCCCGCCGACGATCGCACAGGTGGTGTCCACGTCCCCGCCGACCGACGCGCACGCCCACAGCGCCTCCTCGAAGTCCTCCAGGTGCCGGGCCGCGCACCACAGGGCGAACGGTACGGTGTCCACCGCGCTCACCTGTCGTCCGTTGCCCAACCGGTGCGCCGCGTACTCGGCGTGCGGTTGTCCCAGCAGCCGGCGTGCCTCGGCCACGCCCGAGCGAACCCGTCCCCGAGGGGTCAGTTCCTCCACCGCGGCGAGCAACTGGGCTCCGGTCACCGGCCGTACGGTGCCGCGCGCCGCGTACGCGGCCGCCACCGCTACCGCGACAGCCCCGGCCACCGCCTCCGGATGAGTGTGCGTCACCCGGGCCGACCGACCGGCCTGGGCTGCCGCCTCGGCCGGATCCACGGCGAACCAGGCTCCCAGGGGCGCCACGCGCATCGCGGCCCCGTTGCCCCACGACCCCTGGCCGTCGAACAGCCCCGCGGCCAGCTCCGTCCAGCGTCCGCCCTCGCGGACCAGGCGCAGCAGCCTGTTCATCGCGGGACCGTAGCCGCGGTCGAAGTCGTGCCTGCGGGCGAAGCCCCGCGCCAGGTCGTACTGGTCCACGGCACCGCGGCTGCGCAGTACGCCGAAGACCGAGCAGGCCATCTCGGTGTCGTCCGTCCACGGCCACTCGGCGGGCGGCAACCGGCGCTCCCGGAGGCATGGAAGATTGTCGGGCACGAAGAACTGGGCGCCGAAGGCGTCACCGACCGCCAGCCCGCGGAGGGCGTCGCGAGCGGCCGAACGGTGGTCGAAGGAACGGAAGTCGAAGAGGTCGGAGGAAGGGAGTTCAGTGGGCATCGCCTCCATCCTGCCAACCCCGCCCCCCACATCGCCACGGCATTGTCCGCTCCCCGGTTCCCCACACGAAGAAGCAACAAGAGCCACGGCACCGGCTGCGATGCGGACGAAAGCCGGTACTCGGTTCCGGCCCGGTTCATCGGGCACAAGGTCCAGGTCGTTCTGCGGTCCACCGAGCTGATCGCCTACGACGGCCGCCTCGAGATCGCCCGCCATCCCCCCGGCTGACTGGTCGGGTCGAGGACCGCATCGTCCTCGACCACTACCTCGAGGTCCTCCTGCGCAAGCCGGGCGCCTTAGCCGGCTCCGAAGCTCTCGACCAGCCCAAGCCAACGGTTCTTTCACCAGCACCCACGAAGCGCTCTCGGCGGCGGCGAAGACCGCCCTTGGCGACAGCGACGGCACCAAGGCCCAGCAGCAGCTCAAAGCGGTCTGAACCGGGTCCGCCTACGTCAGCCGTTCGGGGCCTCGAAAGTATTCACCGCGGTCCGGAAGGTTCCCTGACCGGGCTGGGCAGGGTTGATCAGCACCACGAAGTCCGGCAGGGCTCCCGGAACAGGACGCCCTTCTTGGTCCTGGCTGCCGGTTTCGGCCTGCCAGTCGATCAAGTGGATGACCACGGCGTACCGGCCCTCCGACACAAGGTGCTCGATCACGCTGTCCGAGGCGTTCCCGCTGACGTGTTCGATGCCCCCCACGAGAGCACGACCGCAGGAGACGAAGTGGTAGGGCTGGGAAGCGACCAACTGATGGGCTGACTCCCGCTCGGTCAACCCGGCCGGCGAGGCCGCAGTGCCCGAGCGGACCAGCACACCGAACGCGCCGTCCCCACCGACGTTGAGCGGAACAAGAGCGCCCGCCTGGATATGACGGAGGATGTCCTCATCCTCCAGGAGTTCGTCCTCCCAGGTGTCGTAATCCACCACGGCCTCGAACCGCTGCGGATCCCACAGGACGAGCATTCCGGCATCCGTGGCGACCGTCGCCGGAACCTCGTCTAGGGGCTGCTGAGCAGTCACTCGCTCCTCCGGGCATCTCACTGGCCGCACTCGGACGAGCTGATTCTCCCGGCAAAGGACAACGAGCGATCCAGCGGGGCCGCGTCACGCCAACACCCGGGACCACTTCAGGCCGCCACCACCAGCGGATCCGCCCCCCACCGGGGCCGCTTCGGACCACCGGACAGGGGCCGGCTCAAACCGTCACAGCCAAGGAACGGTGTGGGGCCGGAAACGCGCGTGGTCCGGGCCCTCACCGCCTTCCTTCGTGCAGTCAGTGCCGCCCAAGCAGCCGGGCTTTTGCAGCTCTGCCCGGATTGCCGGTGCCCCTGGCAGCCGCGCGCCCTCTATCTGGCCACACGCGCACTAACGATTGACGGATCGCATCCCTGCCTCGTCATACCGCTCCCCCGCCACCTCGGGCAGCTCCGCATCGATGCGGGCCAACTCCTCCTTGGTCAGCGCGATACCGACCGCGGCGGCGTTCTGTTCCAAGTAGGTGCGGCGCTTGGTGCCCGGGATCGGTACCAGGTCCTCGCCCTGGGCCAGCACCCAGGCGATCGCCAGCTGGGCCGGAGTCACATCCTTCTCGGCGGCGATCTCCTTCACCTTTGCCGCCAGCCGCAGGTTCGCCTCCAGGTTGGCGTCCTGGAAACGCGGGTTCTCCCGGCGCCAGTCGTTCGCGTCCAGCTCATCCGTCGAGGTGAACCGCCCGGCGAGGAAGCCGCGGCCGAGTGGCGAGTACGGCACGAAGCCGATGCCCAGCTCACGGCAGGCGGGCAACACCTCGGCCTCCACGTCCCGTGACCACAGCGAGTACTCGCTCTGCACCGCGGTGATCGGATGCACCACGTGGGCGCGCCGGATGGTCTCCGAGCTCGCCTCGCTCAGGCCGATGCACCGCACCTTGCCTTCGGCCACCAGTTCGCCCAGCGCGCCGACCGTCTCCTCGATGGGGACGTTCGGGTCGACCCGGTGCTGGTAGTACAGGTCGATGCGGTCGGTCCCCAGTCGTTCGAGGGAGCCGTGGACGGAGCTGCGGACGTGCTCGGCCGAGCCGTCCTGCGGGCCGACCGTGCTGATGTCGCCCGGCACGGCGTTGTCCATCCGGTAGTTGAACTTCGTCGCGATCACGTACTCCTCGCGATGTCCCCGGATCGCCTCGCCGACGAGCGACTCATTGGTGAGCGGCCCGTACATCTGCGCGGTGTCGAGAAAGTTCACCCCGAGGTCGAGGGCGCGCCGGATGGTCGCGATGCCCTCCTGCTGATCGACAGATCCGTAGAAGGCAGACATGCCCATACACCCCAGGCCGATGGACGATACCTGGAGATCCCGCAGACTGCGTTTCTGCATGTCGTGTCCAGCCTTCCCTATCGTTCGAGCGCACGAAGCCCCTCATCGATTCAAGCGGCGAATTCCAACGCCGGCATCCCGTGAGAGGCGGACGGCGCCACGGGCCTCGTGCGCCGTAGTGGTGTCTGCGACGCTACGAGTTCGAGCGCACTCCAACGCAAGTCGATCGATGCGCAGAGCGTGCAAACCCCGCCTGAAGAAGACCTGCGACACGCAGCTCGCCGCCCAGGCCGCCAGCCCCCGCGCTCGTCGTCCCGTCGCCCGAGGTGTGCGAACACATCGCCCGACAGGTCGAGGGGAGAGCCGAGGCGATCTGCACGACAGTGCCATGCTCGAACTCGCATGGACCACGAAGCTGCGCCTGCCCGACCGGATCACCGCCGACTACCGGAACTGACCGGACTCCGCCCCGTCATGCCGGCTGGCCGGGACCGTCACGAGTCCGGCTCGCCGATAGGACCCCCACCACCGGCTGCTGCACGCCGCGCTCACGCCGAAGCCGTGCGGCGCCGGCACGACGCCGCACGCCGCCCGCGCAGACAGGCAACGATGCGGCCGGCCCGGTCCCGTACCGGGCAGGAGCCAGAAGGGCGATCGTCCGGGAAAGCGAGAGGGCCCGGATCGTATGGATCCGGGCCCTCTCCAGCAGTAGCGGGGACAGGATTTGAACCTGCGACCTCTGGGTTATGAGCCCAGCGAGCTACCGAGCTGCTCCACCCCGCGTCGGTATCCCCACCGTACGCCATCGCAGCAACGCCGAAGACCACCAGCGGGCTTCTCGTCGTCGGTGGTGCTGGGCTTCCAGATCGACCTGATGTGCGTGCAGTCCGTGGCGCGGTCGCACCAGAAACGTGGTTGGTCGGTTTCCACCCGGCGGAGCCGAAGGTCGGACTTCGAGCAGTCGGAGGACGCCGAGACGATCAGGAGCTGCGGGTCTTCGAGATGGGTGCCGAGTGACGAAGGATCCAACCGGCGACCACCACGGGTACCGGCGCAGCGGTGTAGCCGCCCAGGGCTGCCGCCAGCAGCTGGACCAGATCATCGGGGAAGGGCGCGGACCTCACCACCCCATTAGCTCGCGTGTTCGAATTCTAGTTCAAGTCGACATGTCCTGCGGCGCAACGTGCGAGCCGGTGCGCGAGGCTGCGCAGCCGGGTCGGGATCGCACAGCAGTGTGCGCAGAGCGGGTCCGGTCAGTCCTGGTAAGACATCGGCCACAGACCTTGGACAGGTGGGGGCGAACAGATCCGCCAAGTCCTGCGCAACCCTCCCGCACTGCACAGATCCTCCGCATCGGCGGGACCGCCACATCGGGATCGTCGAGGGTGTCCATCCGGATGGCACTTGCCTGCGCACGCATCTCCAGAACCGCGGCAAGCCGCTCGAACGCCTGCGGGAGACGCCCCTGTGAGCTCCATCAACGCCCGCGTGGTCGCCTGGATCCACGGCGCGGTGAACACCTCCGCACCATGGGGCCGGGGCGCCTCGTCGGTGCCACACCCGATCAGGACAGCGGCGAGCAAGGTAGCGGACTCCTGGTCGATATTGATGGTCATCGCCTTGGCCGCTCTGCGTGAGCGCGGCGACCTCCGGGGGCTTGCCGCCTCCCTCGCCCACGAGCACGGCGTCAGCCCCGACGTCTGGTCCCGCGCGGTGAACGCGACACGCAAACCATCCGAAGCCCGTCAAAGGGCGTAGCGCCACGGAAGGAGCTGGCACGGTGTGGTGGGGCTCCATATGCGACAAGGGACCGAGCTGGACACGGGCGGACCAGTCCGTGTCAGTGGGCGGGCCGGGCCTGTAGGAAGGCGAGCCGATCTGGTTCGTCGTGGGACAGCATGCCAGCCGGGTCGATCATGATGCGGATTCGTGAAATTCCCCAGGTCCGCTCTTCGTTCCCCAGACGATTGCGCGATCAATGACGAGTCGGGCCACTCGCTCGTGGAGCTCGCGGGCTGCGCACTGGGTCGTATCCCGCTGAGTGGCGTGGGCCGTGATCATCGCTGCGGGAGACTCGGTAGAGCACGCACTGGCGAAGCGGTCCCTCAGGCACACTCGGATCCTCAAAGTCGTCGGCCGGATCCCGGGTCATGCCAATCCGGCGCATCACGGCCTGGGAACGAAGGTTGTCGACGGTCGTCGACGCAACCACTTCCGGCAGCCCGAGGGCCTCGAATGCGAAGGCCAAGCAGGCGAGGGCGGCCTCGGTGGCGTAGCCGTGGCCCCAAGCCGAACGCATCAACCGCCAACCGATATCCACACCCGTGAACGGCATATCGTCGCCCACCTCGTCCAAGCCGGCTCGGCCGATGAATTCACCGGTGTGGCGTGCTTCGAGTGCCCACCACCCAAAACCGCGCTCGTCGAACTCGGCCTGCATGCCTGCTACCACGGCATCGCTCTGCTCCCGCGTCAGCAGCTCCCCCAGGTACTCTCGGACTTCGGGATCGGCGTTCATCGCCGCCCACGGTTCGAGGTCGGACTCCCGCCACGGGCGGAGCAGTAGACGATCGGTACACAGCTCTCGCATGCCACCCAGCCAACCCGATCAAGAGCAGGACGTCGATCGGTTATACGTGCCCTGACGGCTACACCACCGGACGCAGCCCCCATCAAGTCAAGCCGTCAAGTGGGCCCTCGACGGCGCCCGTGGCGGGGAGCCAAGGAAAGCAGGTCTGGCGAGACCCTGAGCATGGTGTGGGGAATTGCAGATATCGCCATCAAACAGGGGCACCACGGCTTCGTGAAGGTCGTCGCCTGCCGGATGGGGCACCTGTGAGCGCCCCACCTCAATCCGTTCGGCCCGTGCTGCCGCAGCCAGGGAATCCAGCGTACTCGGGTGGCCCGGACTCGTCGAAGGCCCACAGCTCCCCGACGAGCCCCACCTAAAGAGCGCTTTGTTCCGGCGAGGTTGTTTGGTGGCGCTTCACCGGGACGAGTTGAGAAGGCTGCTGGGGCGAAGGTGTTCCATGTGATGGACGGGGCGGATGCCACTCTTCGGTCGCCCGTTTCCCGTTCCCTCCTGTCTGATCCCAGGGTGCCCCGCTCGGCTCCGTTTGCGCCCTGCAGGGACGGGCCGGCCGCCGGTACCACCGAAGCATGACGCGACAACACCCGTATCCCAGCGACCTCTTTGATGCACGCTGGGAACTGATCGGACCCATCCTCACCACCAGGGCTACGGCTACTTCGTCGCCTGGCAGAAAGGAGGCGTATTTACACGCCTGTTGCCTGATCACTCACCGGCAGCTCGGCGTATTGCGCCGCCGTCGATAGAGGTCATCGGGAGGCTGAGCGCTGTTGCCGTGCGGACCTGATCCGGGAAGCGTCCAACGTCCTATGCAATGACAATGCCATGCGGTAGTTCACACCCGTCGTGCTGGAGGTGCAGCCGGCGGAGGTCCTGCAGGGCAGCTATGGGAAAGGGGTGTTGAACCCACTTCGCAAGATAGCCGTCCTCGCCGTGGACCTGCAGTACTGAGTGAGCGGCCTCCATGACGACGTGTCCTAGAAGGCCGCGCGGCTGCGTGGAGCCCCAGACGAGTGTGCCTTCCTGGTCAGGCGCATCGAAGCTTGCGGACATGTCAGGGAAACGGTAGATCGTCAGATCAACCTCCGACCCCCTGCCTCGCAGCACCCACCTCACTTCAGCCGGTTCAAGGTCAAAGGAGAAGCGCTGGACAGGTATGGGGCCGTACAGACCCGCCACACCGCGAAGCAAGTCGGCAAGAGCATCCGTGCAGTAGCTGACGATGTCCTTCCGCTCCGAAGAGCCGTCCTCGATGAGGCACGTCGCCCAGCCACTGCCACTCAGTTCCCAACTGAACTGGAGACCATTGGCCATCCCGCCCCTCCCGGTGATCGTCTCCGAAGACGGTACAGCGCAGAAGCAGGCGGATCGCCTCGCACCCAACACAACCAACGGCGAAGACCTCACCAGTCAGGAGACCGACCAGTTCGCTGAGCAGCGGCGGGCCGCGCACACCCCCTGCCACTTCATTGTGTTAGCCGCTGCAAGAAGCCCTCTCACTCAAATGTTCAATAGCAAGTCCGCTGGAAGATCTTACGTTGTTACAGACCAAGTGAACTTCGCAGAGGCTGGAGTGCTTCCCGACCTGCTTCGCTTTCGAAGGAGAGGAGTTCAATGGCGTGCGCGACGGTCTGGGCCACGCGGATGCTGGTGCCGGCCACCTCCTCCTGATCCCACTGTTCGTTGGTCCGCTCGATAGCGAAGTACGAACACAGAGCGGCAGCGGCGTTGAGATAGACCGCAGCGTCGCGACCAAGGGGGAAGTCGACCGAGGCATCTTGGATTTGCTTAGCCGCGTGGTCGAGTGCTGCGACAAGAGAACCGGTTTCTGCCGCAGCGTCATTAACCGCGCTGACAGCAGCAATGCTAGCGGCGAGAACGGGGGGCTGCGTGTGTTTGGCCCGTGCGGCCAGTGCCTCGCAGACGAGCACGCTCTGCCGCCTGACAACCTGACGCACAACGGAGTCGACGAGGACAGGAGTATCAGGGCCGGCAGCGCGCCGGACGTCGATGCACTGGCGTGCAGAGCGGATCAGGTCACGTGGAACTCCTCCGCTCAATGCATGGCAAAACAGGATGAGCGGATCGGGAAAATCGAGAACGCGTCGGTTCACCAACCGCTGCGATTCTGCAGTGTCCAGCCGCTTGACTGGCACGATCGCGTCGAAGGAGGAATCAAACGCGTCACGCACGGGAACGCCCCTGAGGGAGAAGCTGTGCAGGGCGTCTTCAGACACCGACACGATGAAGTGGACGCCACGGATATGCAGGATGTCCTTGATGCTGTTGACGAACTTGAGCGCTTCCTTCCCCTTGTCGATCTTGTCGAGTTCGTCCAGTCCGATGACAATCCGCTGTTTAGTCTCCTGGACGTAGAGAGAGACGAATTCCTTGAACTTGGTGACAAGTTCGGGATGCGTGAGCTCACGCTCAGTCTGCTCGAACTGATCCTGGTCTTCTGCGGAGAAGAACTTGAGAGCGAAAACATTCTTCGTCGTTCTTTTCTGCATGTGGGAAAACTCCAGGCTGTGCATAGCGTGCCTGGCCGCGTTGAGGATCCCGGAATGACGATGATAGTGCGGGATCGGGGAGACTGCGAAGATCCGTGCCGCCGAGGAGAACACCAACGCGGCCCCGCCGGCCAGACCGATGAGGATGAGGAGAAGTCCCGGAATATCAGTCGTCTTGAAGACCGGAACGCCGTTGCGACCGACCGCGAAAAGGATCACACCTACGAGCGCCAGGCCGACGCATACGCCAGCACGAGCCATGTCAATGCGGCGCAGCGCCACCCGCTGGGCCTGACGCTCCTCCCGTTCGTCCCCGTAGGCCGCTCTGACCGACGACGCCACCTCGCGGAAGATGACACGGATGAAGTCTTCAGCGGCGTAGCTGACTGGGATCGGCAGGTACACCGACAGCGTTCCCTCCATGTGGCGTTGAATATCTCGCATGAGGGTGGTCTTACCGATGCCGCGCGGCCCGCTGATACCGATGGCGGACGTACCGTGTTCGCGAATGAAGGTGAGGACACCCTCTGTGGATGTGGACGGGACCACGTCCGCGGAGTCGATCTCCACCAGGATCGGCGCGTTGAGGGTTTTCAGTGTTGCGACTTCATGCTTGTCGCGTTCCTTGTGCTCGTTGATCACGCTGTTGGCAAGGGCCTGAACCTCATTCACCAATGCGGCGTAGAAGGGTGCTTGCGCCGTCGCAAGATTACTCACCGCCCGTTCACGCCGCTGAGTCACGGGTCCTCTGCGGGCACGAGCCGCGGTAACGAGTAAGACAGTGACGAGCAAGGAGAGAGCGCTGAACCACCAGTTCTGCGCATGGTATGACGGCAGCCAGGTGGTGTGCTTGAGCGCAGCCAACGCGTAAGTGATGGTTACGCCGGCCGCCGCGATGCATAGGAGGGTAGAGAGCGCATTCTCGACGCGGCGGGATGTAGCCAGCCGATCCGCGGCCACAAATGCTAAATAGGCCGAGTGCCACTCGTCATGGGCAGCCAGGTTGGAGCCGTCGTACCGCGCCCTCACCGCTTCCCGCACGGTCCCGTCAGTCCGGGGCACCCGCCTTTTCTCAAACTCTGTCCATGCCTCGGTGAACAGTCCCTCTTCGCGACGCTCGAACTGTTCTGACTCCTTGGCGGTCAGGAAGGGATGCGCAGGCGAGTTGACCACAGCGGCTCCTTGAGTTGCTCGGATTGATCGACACCGCAGCATCCATGTCGAAGGCGGTACCACCGCCGCCCACCGAATGAACATTCCATCCGTCAGCTGCGGGCTTCCGTCGGCACCAACCGTCTACCTCGCTGCAAGATCCGCCACATGGAACGAGGAGACATCTTGGCGGTACTGCATGGTCGTCAGATGGGGTGCACGGGCGCACAGGGTCCCCGTGCGGGAGTAGATCGGCATTCACCGCGATCGCGACGCTGTCCACTTCGACTAGCGGATGTGCCAGACCGCGCAGGAAAGGCGGAGCCGGCCACCGACGCTCCGCCCGTCGCCGGGTGATCGCAGAGCACCAGGACGCCGTCGCCGGACACGCCGTGAGGCACTGGCAGCCGTGCGGAAACACCCGGCGCCAGCCCCTCCACAGGCATCGAGAGGGCCCCTGACGCATCCCCGACGCCAGCTTCTTCCACCTGCGCGACGTCTTTGTCTGCATCGCCCCCCCCAGATCGCAGGGAGAAACGGTAGACCGATCGTGCCCGGCTGTCCCCGCTTTGCACAGAAATCCTCCACCGACACCCCAAAGCTGTACCAATGGAGCCCAAGCGTCTGCATACTGGGGATCCGCCGCCTCGATCGGCGATCCATGGGCGGCCCGCTCGGCGTGTTCTGTGAGGTCACTGGGGGACATCGTGATTCCGGCACCGACGCTGAACTCCATCCTGGCGCGGGGGGAGCCTGGCCACCCCGTGCAGGATCAGCCCGATACTGGCGGCACCGGGCAAAGACGCCTGGTGAGCATCCTGTTCGCAGCACCCGACACGGTGGTGATCGAGGGGTTGCACGACAACATGGCCCTGTACAACGCCCGTTCGGGGCACATGTGGGATCTGTACATTGCCGGGTACTACGCGTACGGCGGGAATGAATACGATCCGGACGGCTTCCCGATCAGGGAGGCGACCGGCCGCGACGCGGGCAGCCACCGACTCGGCGTTGGTCAAGGAACAGATTGGTGGTTCGGTCCGCAACGGTTCGTGCAACTGTCGAACACCGTCGCAGCGGCGCATTCCGAGTGCCTGGAGCGTGTGCCGGTGCTCCGCGGCAGGCGCACGCCGTGGAAGTACTCCGGTTCTCCCGAGATCGTCAATCTGTGGGTATCCGACGCCGCACCTGATTGGGAGTCTTTGACGGCCCATGAGGTAGGACACCAGGGGCCTTCCGCGCTCAGCGCAGTCGTGGAGTCGCACAGTGACTGGCGGACCGATCCTCTCCCGCCCGGATACGGACCGGGCACCCGTGCCTTCGCCGCAGCAGACGTCCTGCACGTCGATGCCCTGCGCCGGGCGCTTTCCTGGGCGGTTGCTGGTGCAGCGGGGGCCGCGTTGTCCGAGGGCGCTACGCACTTGGTCAACGGGTTGACGAAGATGTTCTGACGCTACGTCAGTCCACATCGTGTTTCTCGACGAGCTCGGCCAGCTGCCGCTGCGCACGCTTCGACCCGGAGTCCGCGAGTTCCCGATACAAGGGGATCGCCTCGGCGTCGCGTCCCAGCTCCAGGAGTAGACCTGCGGCCGTCCACAGGGCCTTGGGGTAGCCGGCTGCGGCGGAACGCCGGTAGAGATCGACGGATTCGTCCATTCGATCCAGTTGCCGTGCCAGCCCTGCGGCTGGGTACAGGGCGCTTGTGTGGCCCGCGTGAGCCAGCGTGCACAGCCATGTCAGCCCGTCCCCGATGCGACCGGCATCCTTCAGGAGCCGCACGGCTTGCCGCAGCGCATGGGCGTCTCCGTTCTCGGCGGCTTGCCGATGAAGCGTGAGTGCTTCATCGGCGAAGCCGTGCGTCTCCAGCATCTGTGCCGCTTTCCGAGAATCGCTCCCGGCCGCACCACGCTCCAGCAGCCACGCACGCGCGTCGCCGTACCGGCCTGCGTCCAACATGAGTTGAAAAGCCGTCCACTGGGCCGGAAGAGCTCCGTACTCGGCGGCAGCCCGGCTTGCGGCGATCTGCTCGTCGAGGAGCCTCTTGCGGGGGCTGAGCGCGGCGGCCTTGGCGCAAGCGGCCGGGTCGCCGGCGGCCTCACCGCGCCGGTAGAGATAGATGGCTCGGTCGACGTGACCGATCTCGGCCACCTGGTCGGCCGCATGGCTGAAGGCGTCCGGGCGGCGCCGGGCCAGTCGAAGCAGCCAGCGCACGGCTGCCTCGGTGCCGTACACATCGACAGCAAGTTCCGTCGCCTGCTCCATGGCACCTGGGTCGCCAGCCTCGGCGGCCCGCCGAAACAGCCGCACCGCCCTCGTTCTCCCATCCCGCCGGCGCGCCCACCGTTCTGCCGCATGCCGCAGAGCTCGAATTGATCCTGTCTCGGCTGCAATACGCTCTAGGAACACAGCCGAATGGGCTTCGAAGTACGGCAGTTGCCTGGCGATTTGGTCCACTGCGTCGGGCGTCTCACCAATCGGCGAGCGCAAGTAGATATCGACTGCCATGTCGGTCAGGCCCTGCGCGGCCAATTGGGCCGCCATCCAACAAGCCGCTGCCCTCTCTCCTTCGGAGACGGCCTGCCGGTAGCAGTCGAATGCCTCATCGATGCGGTCCGTACTGAGCAGCAGCCTGACCAGCGCAGGGCGTACGTCTGTCCTTCCTTCCTCCACGGTGCCTACCAGCAGGGTGATGGCGGCGCTTTCCCGGCCCGCCTTTACGAGCGCCTGAACGACAGGCTCGAGCCTCTCCACATCGCCGAGGTCTGCCAGCCTTGCGGCGACTGCGGCTGCCTCATCGAACTTCTCAATAGTGAGGAGCGCCGCAGCTGCGGAGCCCAGATCCGCCGCGCCTGAACCGTCGTCCACTGGCTCTCGGGGCTGCGGCTGCATATCCGCAAAGTGATCACCAGTCGGCCCTCGCTGCCCTGGGGCCGCCGCAATGCCGGCCGCGTCAGCACTGCGCTGGTAGAAACGGGTCGCCTCATCGATCTCACCGGCCCTGCGCAAGTGGTCACCTACGGCCAGCAGGGCGCGCGCGCCTCCTCGCTCGCTGGCGCGGTCGAAGAAGGACACCGCTGCGCCGACCCTCCCGGCCCTTAAAAGAGTGCCCGCCGCCAGCCAGTAGGCGCTGTCGTCGGGCTCAGCCGCTGCGCACCGTTGGAGCCACCCCACCAGTTCGTCGATGCGCCCCGCGTCCTCTAGGAGATGGACCGCCCAGCGCCGGGCATCGAGATCACCCAGGCCAGCGGCTTGTCGGTAGGCGGCTATGGCATCCTCAATGAGCCCTGCCTCACGGGCATCATGGCCAGCCCACCGCAGGAGATCACGCTTGTCCTTTGCCGGGCTCGGTGGCTGAGGCGAGCCCCTTGTTTCGTCAGCCGGCATGAGCTCCCCTCACCACAGCGGCTTCGTCCACGATCATGGTCTGTCCTTCCCGGGTAAGGCAGGCGCCGAGGCTGCTGGTCCGGCCCCATGGCCCTAAGCCGCCGCGGGGTCCAGGACTGCACGGCGGCTCGTGCGCACCCTGCCGCTCGGTCACTTCCTCTCGTTGTCCAGAATCCGGGCCAGGCCCCGCACAGCCCGGTACTGGAGGGCCCGAACCACACCCTCGTTCTTACCCATCACGCGGGCCTTCTCCACGACGGATAGCCCCTGGAGGATTCGCGGAGTCGCACACTCCTGCTGCTGCGGGGTCAGGCGCCGTACGGCCTCGAGCAGCGCAGAGGGCCTCCAGGACTCGGCCTTCCGGGGAGCACTCGACTCCGGCTGCATCGAGCATCTCGCCGGTGGTCACCTCCAGGCGGAAGCGGCTCGACTTGAGGTGGTCCGCGACGAGGTTGCGGGCGATCGTCACCAGCCAGGCGCCGAAGTCACGTCCCTGCCAGGTGAAGGTTGCGATGCGCCGCAGGGCGCGCAGGAACGTGTCGCTCGTGAGGTCCTCCGCGGTCGCCTTCGCGCCGACACGGTAGTAGATGTAGCGGTGCACGGTGTCGCTGTACCGGTCGTAGAGCTGGCCGAAGGCGGCGGGATCGCCTGCCTGGGCTCACTCCACCAGTTTCAGGATCCGGGCACTGTCGCTGTCCGGACCCGGGGGGGCGCACGTTGCTAGCGCCGGAGTCCTCGCCAGGCCCGGCTGAGCCTCGTCCGGCTCCGAGAGCAGTGCATCGACGCGATCGCGCGAACGGAACGCGGCCCGGCTTACCACAAGTGCGGCCGCACGGGCTTGGTCTGGCATGTGCTGCAAGGCGGGCAGATCCCAGACACATGCGTACGTCGGGTCTGAGTCTGCTCTCGTCGGATCGCTCAGACCGGCAACGCCCTCACAACGGCTCTGGCGTTGTCGAGGCTGGCCAAGTGGCGGCCGTGTCTGACCATGTTCAGGATGCCGGGCACGCTACGCGGCCAAGTCGTCCTGTGTTGCCCGATCTCAGTCGCTGCCGGGCTGGTCTGTCATGTCGAGCTTCTGGCCGAGGCGGCAGATTCAGTGCAGTTGTCGACCCCTACGAACGGCACCGGCAACTTGGCTTCTGGAACCTGGACACTACGCCTGTGAAGTGCCTGGGCACCCGGCCTGCGGACGCGCCTTGTTACTCACTACGGAATGAGATGGGTGTGTAGCACGCCTCGACGGCCAGGGGTGTCAACGGCTGAGTGCTTCGTCCCAGACGTTGCCGCGGTTGGCCCAGCTCCACAGCCATTGCCACAGCGAGGGGGTCGCATGGCGCAGGCCGTCGCGGGGACGCTGGACCCATGTGGGATCCCAGCCCCCCAGCGTCGTAGAGCAGCACCGGGTTGTCGACGGCGAGCAGCGAGACGTACCACTCCATTGAGCAGCCGCCCGAGGTCAGACTGGGACAAGTACAAGCCGAACCGGGGAGAAGGACCCCCGTCGCGCCCCGCGGCAGAACGCTTCGACTGGACCGGCGTCAAGGACGAAGGGCCCGGCGCGGAGACCCTGGGCACCCCGAAAACCGCGCTCGACCTGGGGCCGGCCGAAGGCGAGAACGCCGCATTCCTCACCCGGTCCCGCGTCCAGGTGACGTGACCGGGGTCGACTTCTCGCCCTTACAGGTCGCCCGCGCCCGCGCATTTTGGGACCGCCTCCCGACACTGAAGTTCATCCACGCCGAGCCTGCGCATTCCTCGACGACGACCTGAGCATCTGGGATGCCGTCTCCTCCACGTGGGGCGCCGTCTGGCTGACCGACCCCGAACGCCTCTTCCCTTGCGTCGCCAAGCGCCTTGAGCCCGGCGGCGTCTTCGCCTTCTCGCACCGCAAGCCCGTCACCGGCCAGTACGGCACGCAGCAGATGGGCGGCAAGTGGCTGGAAGGCCGCGAGAAGGAGCTGACGGTGTATCGATGGCAGTACAGCGCCACCCAGTGGGCCGACATCCTCAAACCACGGCTTCACCGACGTCCACGCGGAAGTCATCCCCAACCCGGACCCCGCCGAGCTCGGCACACTCCTCGTGCGCGCCTGCGCTCCTGGATGACCCGGCTTACGCTCGAATACAGACGCTCCCGCTCGTCCGCTCCCCGAGGCGGACAAGCGGGACTCTGTCATTCCGCACCCACATTCCGCCAAGGTGTCGTTCCGAGAACGTACTGGCTGCGCCTCTGCCCCGATTGAGCGCCCTTGGACGCATCCGGATCACGCACTCACCTGCACCGAGAAACCTGCATGGCGAGTTACGCAGGCTCGCTGGGTTTCATCAGGGTGCAAGACCCTAGCTGTTCTGGCGTGTTACGAAGTCTTCTCGCCTGGAGCGGCCGTGAGCGCCTCGGTCTGCTCCGGGTCCGCGACAACGTCATCGTCCTGCACTCGATGCGCTGGTCCGACGCGATCAGAGACCCGTCCCAGCCGAAACCGGAAGAGGTCGAGCTCACCGAAGGTGAGATCGCCCAGGCGGAGCAGCTCATCGAACGGCCGACCCGCGATGACCTGGAGGGTGAGGAATTCACCGACCGGTACAGGGAAGCGGTGGAGCAGCTCATCGACGCGAAGAGGGAGCGGGCGGAGGCGGCTGGGGCGCCTTCTGCCACATTCAGCTCCACCCCGACTTGATCGACGGGTACCTTGCCGGCACCGAACTCACCCTCATCCATCGGCCGACAACAGTCCGAAGAACTCGGTAACCGGTGTGCCCGGTGGTGTTGAGCCGGGTCGCTCCGCTCTGCCGCTCGGCGCCGTGTCGCCGGGGTTCGAAGCCTGGCGGCGGACGTCCGGGACCTCGCGCCGGTTGTCGTACGGGACTTGGTTGTTGAAGGGGAAACGGTGTGCGTCGTGGTCGGCCTCCTAGCGCCGGCGACGCGGACTCGCGCCAGACCTGGGGCGCCAGTGCCTGTGTCTCCATCGTGCGCCCGGAGCCGAGGGCGGGCCAGTCGGCGGACGGCTCTTGCCTCTGCGGAACTCCCGCCGTGCGTCGGCCATTTGGCGTGCCGCGGCATGCCCCAGGCGGCCGCCGACGGCTGCGGTGGACAGGCCGGACCAGGAGGGCAGACGATGGGAGTAGTGCTGGCCGGGGCGAACCCGAAGTCGTCGACCCCATCCTGATCAGCCACGCCCTCCCGGCCCGCGTCGAGGAGGCCTCCCCACGCCGAACACCCCCTGCCGTCGGTCGACGCCGACCCCACCGAACGTCGGGACGAGCCCGTCTCCGGCCACGCCCTGTTCTCGCCGCATGTCCAGAGCGGAGAGTCGAAACCCGGCGCTCCCATGGCACTGCCCGTGCAGCCGGACCTTGTCATCCGCTGGCCAGGACGGGGCCGACACCGGTCAGCCGCACGTGACCGCAGCTCCGCCGTCGCAGCGGGCAAACCCTGCACCAAGCCACTCCCGCCGGCACGACCCACGCCGGGCCGCGCCGTTCCCATTGCATTCGGAGAGGATGACCCATGCCGTTGAACAAGTACGGGGTGCTGGCCGCCCGCGCCGTCGACCGGCGCCGGGAGGGATCCAGTGACACTCCGCATTACCAGATCCACCTCACCGACGGCACCGGTGCCCACTACCGGGCCGCGGTCAATGTCGAGTCCCAGCAGGCCCCCTCAGAGCTGCTGTATCTGGCGGACGACAACTTCCACCACCCCCTCACAGAGCTGCTCCCACCGGCCGGCAGCGGATGGAACGCCCTGCCGTCGCAGCCGGGCACCACAAGCGTCGACTTCATCCGCGGCAATCTCTTCGATCCCGCTTCGATGCGGACTCTCCCGCCCGATCTTCCGGGCGCCGACAACGACCTGGCCGACTTGCTCGACCACTACGTTCAACGGGCCATCGGCGATTCCTCCGCCACCGTCTACGCCTTCGGGCAGAGATGGGGCCCCAAAAAGGCCGAAGAGGACAAGGTGTTCGGGTTCCGGCCCAACGACGGCGTCCACGACATCCACATGAACCAGGGCAACAGCGGGCGCTTCCGCTCCGACAACGGCGTCTGGCAGGACGGCGCCCTGCTCCTGCACCTGCCCGCCGAAGATCGCTGGGTCGCCGTTTTCCTGGCCTTCCAGTCCCAGGCCTGGCACACCGACGACAGCACCGGTCACCCCATCGACACCGCACCGCCCCGCCCCAGCAGCCGCGAGGAACCGCTGCGGATCATGGCTGCGCTGGTCAATCCCGTCGGCCCAGCGCCCGAGGCCGAGACCGTCACCGTACTCAACACCTCCCCTGCCCCCATCAACCTCCAGGGTTGGCAGCTCGCTGACCAGAACCGACAGGCCATCGGCCTGCCCACGGAGCCCCTTCCGCCCGGCGCCGCACTTGCCGTCCCCGCCGGCAACGGGTTCCGCCTCGACGACCGAGGCGGAACCATCACCCTCCTCGACCCCAACGGCCTCAAAGTCCACGGTGTCTCCTACACCGCGCGACAAGCCCAACGTGAGGGCCAGACCATCACCTTCTGACGCCATCAATCCACGAGGATCGGATCCACGTCTGGTACGCCCGCCGACCTGGTACTGCAACGGTCCATCTCGTGGCTGTTGGCCAGTCGGGCGTATCGCCCGGCTGGTGAGGTGGGCGGTCATCACCTTCGAGGAACGGTTCTGCGCGGCCACCGTGCGCCGGCTGTCAGCGCCGACGCGGTCCCGGCTGGACGATGTGACCTGCAGCCGGTGCGAGCCGGACATGAACTTGCACCTCGAATTGGCGGCCGCCACGGCGGCGGCCAGGGTGCCCGGCCCTAGAGCCTGTTTCTTGGAAGTGCGGTGCGCATGGTGCTGCATGCCGGATCGAAATCTTGTGGCAGCAGCGCTCGCCCCGCAGCGGCTGATCGAGCGGGTCGCGGGCCTCGACGAGGCGGCAGCGCTGCTGCCTGGCTTCGACCGGGCCTCCCCCGCCGGGATGACGAATGATCGATCCGCTCCACGGCTGAATCCACAGCGGACGCGGCCGGGGCGGAGGGCGTGGCGTGGGGATTTGTACGGGTTGTCGGGTCATGATGGCGCAGTGCGACTTGATCACGTGTCCTATGCGGTGGCCCGCGACAGCTTCGTCTCGACCGTCCAGTGGATCGGATCGGCCCTCGGCGCCGGGTTCGTCGACGGGGGCGTACACCCGCGATTCGGCACCCGCAATTTCATTCTCCCGCTGAGCGGCGGCACCTACGTCGAGGTCGTCACCACGCTCGACCACCCCGCCGCCGACCGCGCACCCTTCGGCCGGGCGGTCGCGCGCCGCGCCGCCGAGGGCGGCGGCTGGCTCGGTTGGGTGGTCTCCGTCGACGACATCGCCCCGGTCGAGGCCCGCCTCGGCCGCACCTCGGCCGAGGGCCACCGTGTCCGCCCCGACGGGTTCGACCTGAGGTGGAAGCAGATCGGCCTGCTGGAACTGCTGGAGGACCCGCAACTGCCCTACTTCCTTCAGTGGCTGGTCCCCATCGAGGAGCGCCCGAGCGCCGACCCGCGCACCTCCACCACCATCCACGGGGTCTCCATCGCCGGCGACGCCGCCTCCATCGCCGAGTTCCTCGGCGAACCGGCCGACCACCCCCTCGACCAGATCGACGTCACCTGGGTCGAGGACGAGGAACCGGGCCTGGTCTCGGTTGAGTTCGCCACCGCCCACGGCCCGGTCACGATCTGACCAGGGCCCGACTACCCAGCGGGAGCAGCCGGCTGGTGTCTCCTGGCTAGCGGGTGCCTCTTTGATGGGTTGGTCAGTTGATCGGATGTGTCTGCCCGATGAGTGATCACTGATGCGATGTGGGGCCGGATCGAGCCGCTGATGCCGGCCGATCCGGTCCGTGGACAGCGGTGGGCTGATCACCGCCGAACGCTCGAGGCCATCGCGTGGAAGTACCGCGCCAACTCGCCCTGGCGGGACCTGCCCGACGAGCTCGGCCCGTTCCAGACCGCCCACAAACGGCTGATCAGATGGGCCGTCGACGGAACCTGGCAGAACATCCTGACCGCCGTGCCGGCGGCCGCGGACGCCGATGACGACATCGGCTGGAGCGTCCCGGTCGACTCCACCGTCGTCCGCGCCCACCAGCATTCCGTCGGAGCATGCAAAAGGGGGCCGAAGGCCGCAGCGAGCCCGCCGACCACGCCCTCGGACGCTCACGCGGCGGCCTGACAAGGTCCACCTGGCCGCCGACGACCGTGCACGGCCCCTGGCCCTGACCGTCACCGCGGGCCACGCCGGCGACGCACCCGCCTTCGAAGCGGTCATGGCCCGCATCCGCGCGCCACGAAGCGGGCCCGGCGGGCCCCGAACCGGCCGTTGGCCGTGCTCGCGGACCGGGCCCAATCCTCCCGTGCCATCCGGTCCCACCTGCGACGACACGGGATCCGCGCGGTCATCCCGCAGCCCGTCCGACCAGATCGGCCACCGCCTGCGGCGAGGACGCCGAGGCGGCCGCCCGCCCGGCTTCGACGCCGAGATCTACAAGCAGCGGAAGAGCGTCGAACGCTGCATCAACCGCCTCAAGCAGTGGCGCGGCCTGGCCGCACGATGCGACAAACTCGCCATCGCCTACCAGGAAGCACTCCACCTCGCCGCCATCCTCATCCGGGCACGACGCTGACCAAAGAGACAGAACCTAAAGCGCGTTGCAGAACGCCGTGATTTTGCAGGCCAAGGCCCGATCGCGACTGTTCTGATCACGCGGCCAGGGCGAGATTGTGCGTGCGGGCGACGGCCTGGACCGCGTGGTGAAGGCCGTCGCCGTGCTGTCGGCAGTCGCGGAGGATCTTGTAGTTCTTCGGCCGGCCGATCGCATGCTCGACCCGCGCACGGACTCGGCGATGCTCGGCGTTGTCGGCTTCCTCGCCGGCCGGCAGAGCCCGGCCGGGTCGTTTGCGGTGCGGGACGACCAGGCCCGTGTTGATGTAGGCGCCGTCACCGAGCACGGTGACGCCCTGACACCGCTGCGGCAAGCCGGAGTCGCGCCACACATGGGCATCGGCCCTGTTGCCCGGGGCCGGGCGGGCGGTGGCCACGACCAGGCGCGAGTCGGCGTCGATGATGACCTGCACGTTCGCGGAGAATCGGTAGTTGCGGCTGGAGGCACCGACCTTGCGGTCGCGGACCGGAATCTAGGTGCCGTCCACGATCCACAGCCGGTCCGCAGCATCGACAGGACGGGCGGCCGGCTCGAGCGCGAGGAGGGGCCCAAGCCGCTGGATGACCCGACACACCGTTGCAGGCGAGATCCCGAACAGTGGCGCGAGCTGCGCGTCTGTGTGAGGCACCAGACCGCCGCCGGGCCCCATGCTCCCGAGACCTCCGCCCCGGTGGCCCCCGGCCGGCCAGGGAATCAGAGATCCACGACGGACAGGGTGTCCGACCCGGTGTTGGTCACATGCGCGTGCCGCCCGTCCGGGGCGAGGATGACTCCGTGGGGCGCCTTCCCCGTCGGGATCGGCGCGCCGACGAGCTCGCCGGAAGCAGTGTCCACGACCGCCAGGCATCCGACAGCCGGGAGGGTGACGACGAGGGTCCTACCGTCATGGCTGACGGCGACACCGTGCGGGGCCCCGGGCAGGAGAATGCGGCCCTTCACCGTGAGCAGGACCGTGTCGACGACCAGTACCTCGTCGGCGCCGGTGTCGGCCACGTACAGAAGCCCGCCGCCCGGCGGGAGGGCCAGGCCGAGGGGAGAGACACCCGCGGCGACACGGGGCCCGCTCACCGCAAGGGTGGCCGTGTCGATGACGGACACGGTGGCGGAGCTGGCATCGGACACGTACACGCTCCTCCCGTCCGGGGCGACGGCGAGCCCCAAGGGGGTGCCGTCGACAGTCACCGGTGAACCGACGACCGAGAGGGAGGCGGTGTCGAGGACGACGACGCGTCCGCCGATGGTGTCCGTGACGTAGAGCCGCGTTCCGTCCGGTGACAGACCGAGCGCACCCGGCTGTCCGCCGACGGGAACGGAGGCTCCCGTCACCCTGTCAGCGCTGGTGTCGATCACCGACACCGTGCCCGCGCCGGACTCCGCGACGTACACGCGATGTCCGTCCGGGGACACCGCGACGCCCATGGGACGGCTGCCCACCGGGATGCCGGTCGTCAAGGTGTCGACGACCGAAACGGTCCCCGCCTCCGGGTTGGCGACGTAGGCGCGCCTGCCGTCGGGGGTGAGTGCCACCGCCCCGGGCCCCGGGAGCAAATCCGATCCCGTCGCTGGAGGTTGGCCGACGCAGATCCGCTCGGTCATTGTCCTGGTCCCGGTGTCGATCAGACACAAGATGGAGGTCTCGCCTGCGACGACGTAGAGGCGGTCTCCCGCCGGGCTCACAGCGACTGTCCTCGGCCCTCCGTGGACCGGGATCGGCTCCCCCGCCACCGTCCGGGTCCTCGTGTCGATGACGACGACGTGCTCGAACGGACAGGCGACGTAAAGGCTCCCGCCGTCCGGGGACACGGCGAGGCCGGCGGGAATGTGGCCGATGTCGACGGTGGCCGTCACCTCTTGGGCGAGCGTGTCGAAGACCGAGACCACCGAACTGTCGGCGATGTACAGCTCGCGTCCGTCCGGGGACACCGCCAGAGCGCCGGGGAAAGCGTCGAGGGCGACGGGCTCACCGGTCATGGCGAGCGGGTCGGTGGTGAACACGGCGAGAGACGGCCCGTGGACACTCACGTAGAGGCGGCTGCCGTCACGCGACACCGCGATGTCCTGGGCGTCGGTCGGCACGGGCGCGGTACCGGTGATCTCGCGGGTGGTGGTGTCGATCGCGGACACCTCGCCGTGCCCGAGGACGTACACGTGCCGGCCGTCCTCGGGCACGGCGAGCGCGACGGCGTCCACACCGACCTGGATCGTCTCGAGTACGTCGTCGGTACGGGTGTCGAGCACCGTCACGGTGCCTGCGCCGGTGTTGGCGACGTACACGTGGCGGCCGTCGGGGGTGAGTCGTACAGCGTTCGGGCCCGGGCCGGCGTCGATCTGCCGTTCGCGCGGACCGACAACGGCCACCTTGTCGTCGCCGGAGGCGGTGACGTACACGCGCCGTCCGTCCGCATGCGCGGCCACGGCCTCCGGTCGTGAAGGCACCGGTGCCGACACCACCCGGGTGTCGAACGGCAGCAGGAAGTCCATGTCCCGCGCTGTGGCATAGCCGCGCAGTCCGTCGGGGGTGAGGGCCAGGCCGAAGGGCGGAGCCCCGAGCGGCAGTCTCCTGCGGACCTTCAGCGTGCCGACATCCAGTACCGCGATCGAGTCCGCCTCCTGCAAGGACACGTACAGGCGTTGCCCGTCCGGGGACACTCCCAGGTCGGCGGGGAAGGGACCGACCGGGACGACGGCGTCGACGGTGCGGGTCAGCGCGTCGATGACGGTGACGGTCCGGCTCTGGAAACCGGTCGCGACGACACGGCGGCCGTCGGGCGTGACGAGGAGGCTGATGGGGTCGCTGTCGACCGGGACGGGTGTGCCGACCGGCTGTCCGCTGTCCGTGGCGATCACCATGACCGCGGACACCACGGAGTCGGACGCGTACAGGCGGCTGCCGTCGGGAGAGACCGCCAGGGCGTCTGGGTGGCCGTTCGTCGGGATCCGGCGGATCTCCGTGTCCGAGTCTGTGTCGATCACCGAGATGAAGCCCCCGACGGAGGCGCTCGCATAGACCCGCTTCCTGATCGGGTCGAGCGCGATGCCGGCGGGACGTTCACCGACGGAGACGGTGCTCGTCACGGCTTTCGTTCCGGTGTCGACGACGGACACGCCCAAGGCGGTTGCCACATGAATACGGCCGCCGTCGGGAGTGACAGTCATCTGTGCGGGTGACTGGCAGGCGATGGAGTCGGTCACGTGGTGGGTGTGCGTGTCCACCACCAGCACACTCCCGCCCTTGGGGCTGGAAACATAGACGTGTCGGCCGTCGGGGGCCATGCACAGCGCCCACGGCGTCATGCCCAGGGCAATGGGTGCGGTACTGGAGTCGCCCACATCCTCAGCATGGAACCGAGCCCCGGCACCCGCAATCGGGGCGGCCACTCGCGACCGGGCCGGCTCACAAGTCCACCGCCGTCACCACTGGACGGCCTCCGGATCCGCCTCGAAGCCGTCTCAGCGGCTACGACCAGCGGAGAGTCGCTCTGCGTTCCGACAACGTGCCGGACTTCGTCCATACAACGTGACACCCGTGAATCGCCATCTCATACCAGAGCATGCGGATGCGGCCCTCAGAGAGATGGCATCTTGCAGCGCCTCAAGTCGGCCGGATGAAGGCACTGTTGCCCTGCGGCCGGCCCGAGGACGACCGGATACAGTGCGCGAGACGGCAGCCTGACCAGAGAGGGGAAGCGTGACCGACACCAGCGATACCCGACCCGCCGACAGTGAAGCGCAAGCGCCGCGGCAGAGCCGACTGCACCGCCTGATGCGCTACATCCCCCTGATCGCCCCCGTCCTGCTGTGGGCTGTGCCCTGCTGGGTGCTCCTGCACACCGGCCAGCACTGGTCGCTGCCCGTCACACTGCTCGGCACCGCCCTGTTCGCGCTCGGCCTCATCGGCATGCCGCTCACGATGGTGCGCGGCCACGGCCGGCGTCAGCAGGACCGGGCGGCGATCGTCGGTGACACCCTGCTGGGCATCAGCTGGGTTCTGTTCACCTGGTCCGTTCTGCTCGGCGTCCTCCTGCGGCTTGCCCTGATCGTGGCCGGCGTCGACGAGAGTCAGGACCGGGCCCGAATCGTCACTTGGGCCGTCCTCGGCGTAGCCGCCGTACTGCTCGCCTGGGGGTACGCCGAGGCCCGCCGCGTGCCACGCGTGCGCCGACTCGACGTGCAACTCCCGCGACTGGGTGCCGGGTTGGACGGCCTTCGCGTCGCCCTCATCACCGACACCCACTACGGCCCACTCGATCGCGCTCGCTGGTCGGCACGGGTATGCGAGACGGTGAACACTCTGGAAGCCGACCTGGTCTGCCACACCGGCGACATCGCGGACGGCACGGCCGAACGCCGCCGCGCCCAGGCCGCCCCACTCGGTACCGTGCGGGCCACCCGGGCCCGTGTATACGTCACCGGCAACCACGAGTACTACAGCGAGGCCCAGGGCTGGGTCGACCTGATGGACGAGCTGGGCTGGGAGCCGCTGCGCAACAGTCATCTGCTGCTCGAACGCGGAGGCGACACCCTCGTGGTCGCCGGCGTGGACGACGTCACCGCCGAGTCCTCCGGCCTGGCAGGCCACCGCGCCCACCTCGCCGGAGCTTTGAACGGCGCCGACCCCGACCTACCCGTCCTGCTCTTGGCACACCAGCCCAAGTTCGTCGACCGGGCGGCAGCCGACGGCATCGACCTCCAACTCTCCGGCCACACCCACGGCGGCCAGATCTGGCCCTTCCACCACCTGGTCCGCATCGACCAGCCCGCCGTCGCCGGCCTCAGCCGCCACGGCAGCCGCACCCTCCTCTACACCAGCCGCGGCACCGGCTTCTGGGGCCCGCCGTTCCGCGTCTTCGCCCCCAGCGAGATCACCCTGCTCGTACTCCGCTCCCCGCACCTGCCCACCTCGCCGTAGCACCGGGCGGACCAATACCTCCGCTTGGAGCCGTCCGCGAGGGAACCGGGCAGCCCGTCGTCCGATCCGCCCGGCTCGCGCCGTGCGCTTGGTGCACTCTCCCTATCGGGCGAGCGGATCAGCGCAGTCCGGCGAAGAGATCGTTCTCGGGCGCCGCCGCGCCGGTGGGATCCTGGACACGTACGAAGGTCTCCACGCCCATCAGCTCACCGAACCTCTCCTTGCCCATCTTGAGGAAGAAGATGTTCTCGCCCTGGCTGGCGTGCGCGGCCAGCGCGTCGAACTTCTGACCGCTGAACACGGTGGTGTCCACCCACGTGGTGATCTCGTCGTCGGGCAGGCCGATCTCGGCCATCGCGGCGGCCTCGGCGGGATCCGGCTCCGGCATGTCCTCATGGAACTCGCGCATGATCTCGCCGAACCGCTGCATCATCGAGCGGGGCATCGTGGTCCAGTACAACTTCGGTGTCAGCGCTGTCATCTCCAGCGCCGCCATCGTGATGCGGTGGGCCTGGATGTGGTCGGGGTGGCCGTAGAAGCCGTTCTCGTCGTAGGTGACGACCACATCAGGCCGGTAGTGCCGCATGAGTTCCGCGAGTCGAGCCGCGCCTTCCTGCACGGGGGTCTGCCAGAAGGATCCGGGGGCGTCGTTGCTCGGCCAGCCCATCATCCCGGAGTCGGCATAGTCCAGCATCTCCAGATCGCTGACCTTCAGTACCTCGCAGCTCCCCTCAAGTTCTTGACGGCGCATCAAGGCGACGGCCGCCGGATCGTGTCCGGGATCGCCCGGCTTGACACCCCCCGGTCCGTCACCGCAACCGCCGTCGGTACACGTCACGAGAACCGTGCGGATGCCTTCCGCCGCGTACCGCGCGAGGACCCCTCCGGTTCCGGTGGCCTCGTCGTCGGGGTGGGCGTGTACTGCCATGAGCGTCAACGGCCGGTCAATCACGAAACAGTCCTCCTGCAGAATTCCCTGTGGTCCAAGTGCGCGGCGGGCATACCGCGACCCCGAGGCCCGGATCCTGGCGGACGACCTTGCGGTCTCTGTTCCCCGCCCCTGTGGCGCCGGTCCCTCGATCGATGCAACCGTGCCAGCCCGACCGACTGTTCCCGGCGTGGCCGCGCGGCTGTCCAGGCGTCGGCGCGTGAACGCGAACGGGGTACAGGCGCGGCCTGCATGTCTCGGCACGACGTCAGATCATCTCGTCCAGATCTGCGCGACGCCGACGAAGGCTGAGCACTGGCCCTGGAACCCGCCGATGCCTCGATCCGGCGACTGAGTGTCGCGCTTCCGACTTCGTGGGTGGGGCCGGTGCCATCTCCGAGCGGGCGCACGCAGCCGTCGATACGGATATGAGGTGGCAGAGCCGTGCGCTCAGCAGGTCCAGCTGTCCGAGGAGGTGGCCCGACAAACTGCTTTCGGACGACCGAGCGGCAGCGCAGTGTCACCTTTCACCGCGCTGCCTGAGGAAGCTCGCAGGGCATCTCGCGCAGGGGCAGGCCCCGCACGACCGGCCGGACGGACGTGTGGACGGCCGTACACATGGCCACGCTGGCCTGAGTGCTTCAGAGGGCTGTGCCGAGGATCAAGCTGTCGCCATCAGTGTTGCGGTGAGCGTCGCCGAACCAAGGCCTACGAAGGGCCGTTGCAGGCCCATGGGCGCCTGCCCAGCTCAGGAACCTGCAACACGGGGCCTGTCAACAGAACGGAGCGTCCGGAGAGTTGGCCCAGAAGGAAAGGAAGGACCAGGTCTGTGCTCCGACAAGCCCGTCGACGACAATACCGGCACATTGCTGGAATTCCTTCGTCGCGGTCCTTGTGAACTGCCCAAAGACCCCGTCCTCGTCCAGGCCTGCACCGATTGCCTGATTCAGGTAGCACTGAGCTTGTTGGACCGCACGCCCGGACGAGCCTTGCTGAAGGCTCGGTCGACTCTTGGTGTAGTTGCAGACATCATCCGGGCCCTGAGATACGAGATTCTTTTGATTCGTCAAATGGTGCACGACTTGAACACCCGAAGCCGAATGCGCAGAAGTTCCAGTGGACGCAGCAACAGACGGCGCGCCCGCCAGGGCAATTGGAAGAGCCAGGGCCGCTGCGGCGGTGAACACACGTCGCATCCTCATCGCCTCCAAGGAGAGAGAACCCCCTTTTCATGATGCCCTTCTCGCACGCCGGTTGCATCTCAGGATCCTGAAGGTGCGGTGCGTCGCAAACGGCAGAATGCACTCCGTTCCAGCGCTGTTGACAACCCTTTGTGAGGGGCCGTCAGCAGGATGGGGCCCCTCACATAGTGCTCGAGTCACAAGGTGCTCGAGCGCCACCAGCGCGCGGGTGACGCTCACCGGCGTGTGTCACCGCTGCGCGTCGCGTGTCACTGCTGCGCGGCGTGTGTCACTGCTGCGCGGCGTGTTTCTCAAGCCAGCTCAGCAGGGCCGCGAAGGCCGGGGTCATGGTGGCGTCAGACCGGGTCAGAGCGGTCGAGTGACCGCCGTCCTCCACCGTGATCGTGTAGCTCATGGCGTCCCTGGCGCGGTCGGACCGCTTCTCCTCGGCCTCAGGGACGGCTGCCGCCACCAGCCGGTCCAGCTCCCCTGCCGTGTTCTCGGGCAGGGCATCGGTGTCCAGCACCTTGGGCGGGAGGCCCAGGCGGATCGCAGCCGCCTGGCCTCCATAGGTTTCCCAGGTCACCTTCATCGGGCACACCCTCCCAGCCGGCCGACCGGCACTCGTCGCCGCTTGTGGTCGCCCGCGTCGACCGCCGTCGGTCACTTGCCCTTCAGTGCGGTCACGTCCTTGGCCAGCCCCGTCACCTGGGCGGCCAGTGCGCCGATCTGCTGGCTCACCGTTGTCAGGCCCTTGTCCCCGCCCGCGCCACCGTTCCGGCCGTTCCGGTTGGCAGCGAGGCTTCGTGCCCGGGCGACGCCTGCCAGGATCCCGCTGATCTGGATGCCTACATCCTGCCAGGCCGCCAGTACGGCCAGTTGTTCGGCGCTGTCGTCACCGAACAGTTCCGCGGCCTTCCGGTAGGTGGTGTTCGCGAATTCCTGGAACTGCGTCTCGGCGTTGGAAGCCTTGAGCGATTCGAACCAGATGAGTCCGGGAGCCTCCCACGCAAATCCGCCGATGCGCGTCGCCGTCAGGAAGAACGCCTTGTTCGGGATGCCGGAGTTGACGTGCACCCCGCCGAGGTCACCCCTCTCGGTGTCCGGCAGTTTGACGAAGTGTTCCATGTGGTCGGGTTGGGGGTCCTTGCCGAACAGGTCGTTGTCGTACGCGTGCCCCGGGGCCTTCATCGATCGCAGGGCGTCGGCGTCGATTCCCGGAGTGAAGATGTCAGGACCGATCAGCCAGTCCGCCTCATCGACCGACTGCTTCAGCGACCACTGTTTGACCAGCGACCCGAAGACGTCCGACATGGATTCGTTCAGGGCCCCGGACTGGTTGTGGTACTTGAGTCCCGCAGTGAGCTCGGTGACTCCGTGCGTCAACTCGTGCCCGATCACGTCGGTGGATCCGGTGAAGTCGGAGAACAGCCTTCCGTCCCCGTCACCGAAAACCATCTGCTGCCCGTCCCAGAAGGCGTTGTTGAACCTCTCGCCGAAGCGGACGAACGCGTCCAGGCGCATGCCCTCGCCATCGATCGAGTTGCGGTTGAACACCTTCCTGTAGAAGTCGCGTGTCGTTCCGAGTCCGTCGAACGCACGGTTGACGGACGCATCAGCGGACTCCGGTCCGTCCTCCGACCGGGCGAGAACAGCCGAAGCGAGGAGCGTGCTGTGCTTGCAGTCGAAGACGGTCCGTCGGCCATTGCCGGGCGTGGCCAGGCCGGCGAAGGACGCCCGGACGCCTCGCTCACCCCGCAACCGAGCGGTGGTCATCAAGGTGTTCAGCGCAACCTGGCGCATTTCGCTGTCGTCAGTGCTCAGGAGCTTCTCGAGCAAGTGTGGGGGGATGATGCAATTGAGGTGGCTGGTCCTGGTCATGGGACACCTCGCGTACATGAGGAGGGGCGGTGAAATCTCACTCATCGGATGTTGTTGCGTGGATTGTTCTCCGCGTTTCAGGACAATCACGCCGGCCCCGACTGGAGCTCGCCTTCGTCGATCGTCCGCGCCGGAGGCGGCGCATCGACGGTGTTGATCACCAGGCGGACGGGTTTTGCTGTGACCGGACCATCGCGTCTGTCGCGCCGGACAACACCTGCTCCGCGTCTCTGGACGGCGAGGTGAATTCCGGGATGCCGGCTCAGCCGTGCAGCGGGCGGTTTCACCGTCTGCTTCGTGCACATGACCGAAGAGGTGAAAACCGCGTCTCCTTCGAGTATCCGCTCGGTGTCGACGACCCGCACTCCGAGCGAGGCCCTGCTTCCCACCGTGGCGCAGACCTGGCCAGTGGCCCTCCCCGGGCATCAACTCCTGTGCGTGCTCGTTCACTTCGGACGCGATGCCGAGGGGCACCACCATGCGTCCTTCTGCACGAGCTCATGTGATTGCCGAGGCAACAATGTCAGTGACGAACCGTTCAAGGGTTTCGCTGATGCTCCGCCCAGCACGATGCCGACCTGAAGTCCGGACGTCCCCGGCAAGTCGACCGCGAATCCAGCCTGTTCGAGTGCCGTGGCTCTGCGCATGCTCGTCGTGGCGGACACGAGCGGGGCGCAGGGGACACGCAAGGACATGACCTCGATCCCGGCGCGCGCCCCAGGGGAAACGTCGTAGCAGTAAGACCCGTTCGGAAGCGAGCGGGGCCACGGAGCGGGGGCACCCCAGTACGGGCAACTTCGACGACCACGCCGTTCCGCCCGCGGCACCACAAGCGCCCTGTGAGCGGGCTTCCGCCTTCTCCATCGTCCGCCCTGGGTTGCGCTTTCGCATCCTGGGATGTAAGCGAATGCCTTTCGACTTCTGATAGTTGAAGCGGACACGGAGTGTGGGTGACGCGAACCGCTCACTGAGCCACTGATAGCCGGTCGGCTCCGCAATACGGTCGGCATTCACGACCTCTTCGGAGAGGAGGGGACACGGTTTGCCCTGAGCCGGGCGCCTGCTTCCGTGTCACGCTCTCGTCAGGGCGGCGCCGAGTCGGACTGTCAATGGGCTCCACGTCATCCTTTACAGCTTGAGGGCTCGGAACGGGCGGCAAGTCGTTGACGGAGGAATACATTTGACGGCTCAATCGTGAGGCTTCTCGTTCAACTTGGTCGCATCGCGCCCCGGCGTCCGTCCCTCAACTGACTTTCCCTTCGCGGACCTTAGTCCCGATGCCGACAGGAAGTTCACGCAGGATTGGATATCCTGAAATGAGGGGATTCAACGAGGCGACGTTCGACGCCTCTGTCCGGGGGTCTCCACAGGACGTGCGCGACAAGTGTGGGAGCGACGCCATGCATCTCTCGCCAATCGAGATCAAGGTCAACATCGAGGACGACGTGGCGGCGGCGCTCGAGGTCCTCGGCGCATCGAGCAGTGCGATCACCACGCGCCGAATCTGGTTCGCCGAGGACCAGGAGGGCGTCGCCCAGGGACGCGTGCCCCTGCTGGACGCCGGCGTGATCGTGAGGTTCAGGATCGGCGATGGTGCGGACGACCTGACCGTCAAGTTGCGTCCATGCGTCCGGGAGCAGCTGGTCGGCCGGTTCTCCGCTCCGTTCGACGCGGATCCGTTCGAGTACAAGATCGAGGAGGACTGGTCGGGGAAGAATCGCGTGCTCTCCGCTTCGCTGGTTCATGATCACCCGCCGGGGGCGCTGTCTGGTGTGGCGGAGCCCGGAGCCGATCCCGCCACGATGATCGACGCCGTACAGGACCAGTTCCTGCATGCCTGTGTGCCCGTCGTCCGGCTCGGCAGGCTGGTCGCGCTGGGGCCGATTCACTCGACGAAGTTCGACGACGTCCAACTCGACGACCTGGAGGTGGACCTGGAGGCGTGGTCGGTCGCCGGTCTGGACTTCCTGGAGGGGTCGATCCGGGTGAAGCCGAAGGACGAGGATGATCCGGAGAAGCTCACAGCGCGGGCCGAGCACAGGCAGCGAAAGCTGGAGGACGCGATGCGGGACCGTGGGGTGACCCTCTCCGAGCATCCCGAGAGCAAGACCCGGCGCGTCCTCACCACTCTGGCAGGGGCCGGGCAGAGCTGAGTCTCCCCGGCACGAACGGCCCGGTTCGCCTCTTGCCGGAAGTCATCCGCCGGCCGCGCGGGACCGCCTGGCCGGTGGGCGTCCGCTTCCACGTGGTCAACGCGATGGCCATGCTCAGGCGGGAAAGATCACTCGTTTCCCGTGCGCTCGCACCGACCGGCCCGGTTCGGTGATCAGCCTCCGCGCCCTCTTGTCCGACACCTCGTGCAGCCCGGCGACGGTCTCCGTTGCGGCGCAGCTCAGCGCGACCAGGTCACCGACCCCCGCCTCGTCGACTTCGGCCGCCCCGATGTCTCCGATGCCCCGGATCGAGGTGAGCGGCAGGCCTGTCCGCACCCGCGACACGACGACGGGGCCAGGAGCCGGTGCCGGCCGGTCCCGGATCCGCAGGCGCGGCCAGGCCCGCAGCACTGCCTCTACTGGACGCGCAGGATCGCGTTCTTGGTAGGGGTCCCGAAGGAAGCCGTCCCGTCCTTCGACGAGGCCGGCTGCCGGTCGGCGTCGACCACCCCGTTGGGATCCTGGGCGGACTTCGTGAAGGTGAACTTCGCCTTGAATGCGACACCGCTGACGACGAGCGGTTCCTCGGAACCGCTCGTCGTCGTGTCCACGGTCTTCCGGGACTTGTTGGCGTCCTCGAGTTCGAAGGAGATGTCTCCGCCGCCAGCGACCGTGAACGTTCCGGCGACATAGGTGAATGCCGCTTTGAGCTTCTTCTCGATGTCGTCCGGCACACATGCGGGCACGCCGCGCACCCGCGCATGCGGGCTCGATCCCACGATCGGGAGAGGAGTGGGCGGGACGAGGGTGTACATCGCCCCGGTGTCCTCCGGGGGCTTGATCGTTACCTCGTCGCCTGTGACGATGACGAACTCGCCCATGGGCCGGACCTCCTCACCGGTCATCACTCACAGGTCCACCAACGACACCGTGTTCGAGGCGGTGCCGGCGACGTACGCCCTCCGCCCTTCCAGGGCAGGCGAAGGTGCTCGTGACCTTGTGGGTGGCGGTGTCGATCACGGAGACGGTCTCGTCCGAGTCGGTGACGTAGAGCTTCCGCCCGCCGGGTGCGAGCGCCGGTGCGAACGGAACGTGGCCCGACGGAATCGGGGTGGTGCTGAAGTCGGCCACGTGTCCCGGATGAAGCCGCTACTGGCGGCCTGTAATTTCACCAGTCCACCACCGATACGGTGTTGGAGGCGGCGTTGGTGACGTAGGCGCGGCGGCCCTCGGGCGCGAGTGCGAGGCCGTGCGGTCCGCTGCCGGCGGGGATGGGGATGCCGGTGGTCGTGAGCGTGGTGGTGTCGACCACGACCAGGGCCTTCCTCGCCGGGACGGTGACGAGCAGGTTGCGGCCGTCGCTGCTGATGGCCACGCCGTGCGGGGCGCCGGGCAGGGAGATGGACCGGACGTCCGTCGGCGCCCCGGTGTCGATGACCAGGACCGCGTCCGCTCCGGTGTCCGTCACGAACAGGCGGGACCCGTCCGGGGTGAGAGCCACATCGAGCGGGGCCACGCCCGCGGGTACGGGAGCGCCGATCACCGTACCCGTGGTGGTGTCCACGATCGAGAGGGTGCCGGCGCCGGACCCGGCCACGTACACGCGCCGGCCGTCGGGGCTGACGGCCAGCCCCGCCGGGGAGCCGCCGACAGGGATCGGGGCTCGGGCTTCCGTGCCGGTCACGGTGTCGATGACTGCCACGGAGTCCGTGGCGGGATCGGTGACGTAGAGCCGCCCGCCGTCCGGACTCGGGGCCACGTACCGCGGCGAGCCGCCGACCGGCACTGGTGGGCCGGCCAGCTGCAGGGTCGCGGTGTCGATCGCGTGTACGGTGCCGGTCGCCGCGTCGGCCACGTAGGCGCGCCGGCCGTCGGGAGTCACCGCCACTCCCAGGGGCTGGCCTCCGATCCGGACCCTGGTCGTGTTCGTGTCGGTCACCGAGACCGCGCCGGCGGTGGGGCCGGTGACGTAGGCGCGGCGCCCGTCGGGACTGAGCGCGAGCGCCGTCGGGGCGAGGCCCGCCGGGATCGTCTCGATCCGGGCACGGGTGACGGTGTCGAACACGTGGACGGCCCGGGAGTGGACAGCGGCGACGTACAGCCGGCTGCCGTCCGCGCTGAAGGCCAGGCCCTGCGGGACCTGGAGGACCGGGATCGGCTCGCCGTTCACGGACTGGGTGGCGGTGTCGATGACGGTCAGGTTCGCGGCTTCGGCGGAACTGACGCAGACACGCCGCCCGTCGGGGCTGACGGTGAGGAATCCGGGGCGGCTGCCGATCTGGATGGTAGCCGTCACGGTGCGGTCGACCGTGTCGATGACGGAGACGTCGTGACTCAGTACGTTCCCGGTGTAGAGGTGCCGGCCGTCCGGTGTGACGGTCAGGTCCTGCGGACTCTGGCCCACGGCGATCGGTTCGCCGAGGAGGCGGAGCGGGTCGGTGTCGATGACCAGGACGGTCTCCGTGGCCATGTCGGTGACGTAGAGCCGGGCTCCGTCCGGGGACACCGTCACACCGCCCGGGTCCTGCACCGGCACCGTGCCGGTGACCTGCCGTGTGGCGGTGTCGATCGAGGAGAGTGTCTGCGGCGCGCCGACGTAGAGCCGCCGGCCGTCGTGGGACAGGGCCATCACGTGCGCGCCTTCGACATCGATGGTGTCGGTGACCTTGCCCTCGACGGTGTCGACCACCGCGACGCCGTGGCCGTCGTCGAGGACGAACGCGTGCGCCCCGTCCGGGGTCACGGCCACCGCGCTCGGGGTCCGGCCCGCGGTGATCCGGAGCGGGCGGGTCTGGACGACCGTGACGGTGCCGTCGGCGGCGTCGGTGACGAAGATCTGCTGACCGTCCGGGGTGATCGCCGCCTCCTCCGGACGTTTGCCGGCGGGGACGGTGACCGTCCTGGTGTCGAAGGGCAGGACGGACATGCCTCCGAAGTCGGCGGCGTAGGCGCGGTGTCCGTCGGGGGTGAGGGCCATCGTTCCCGCGCCGCTGTCGAGCGGGAGGGTGGTGACGAGCGTCAGGGTCTGGGTGTCGAGGACCGACACGCCGCCCATCTCGTTGCCTACGTACAGGCGGCTGCCTTCCGGGGAGATCACGGCATGCCGGGGGAAGGAGCCGACTTCGACCGTGGCGATCACGGTGCCGGCGGCGGTGTCGATCACAGAGACGGTGGCGTCGTCGTGGTTGACGACGAAAGCGCGGCGGCCGTCCGGGGTCACCACCACCGCGAGGGGCATCCGGCCCACCTCGATCGGCGTCCCCACGACCGTGTCGGTCTCCGTGGCGATCACGTGCACGAGGCCCTCGGACAGACGGTCCGTCACATAGACGCGCCCACCGTCCGCCGTGACGACGGCGGCGAAGGGTTCCTCACCCACCTGGACGGTCCGGATCACCTGGTTCGACGCCGTGTCGATGACGGCGACGCCGCCTGGCTGGATGGTGACGTACAGGCGTGTGCCGTTCGGGGTCATCGCCAGTTTCGCCGGCGCGAACCCGGTCGGGATGCTCCCGGTCACCGTCATCGAGTCCGTGGCGACGACCGACACCGAGTCCGTCTCACGGTCGATGACGTACAGGCGACCGCCGTCGGGGCTGAGCGCCATGTCCGTGGCACCGGAGCAGACCGTCCGGTGCGCCACCGTGTGGGTGGCGGTGTCCAGCACGAGGACGGTTCCGGTGTCCACGGGACCGGAGACGTACAGCCGTAGGCCGTCCGGGGAGACAGCCACGCCGTCCGGGGTCATGCCGAGAGGGATCGGGGCGGTGCTGGGGTTGATCACAGACTCAGCATGGGACTGCCTCGAGCCACCCGCAATCACCACCGGGCGGCCAACCGGGTGGAGTGTCACATCGTCAGAGATCGACGGACGTGAGCGTGTTGGAGGCCGCGTTGACGACGAAGGCCTGCCGTCCGTCGGGCGCGACGACGACACCGTGCGGGCCGTTGCCTACGACGACGGGCGGGCCGACCGCTGTCACAGTGGTGGTGTCGATCAGGGCCAGGCCGCGTGCCGTGGGGACGGTGACGAGGAGGAGCCGCCCGTCGGGGGAGAGCGCAAGACCGTGAGGGGATCCGGGCAGTGGCACGGAGGAAGTCACCTCCAGGCTTCCGGTGTCGAGCACGAGTACGGCATCGGAACCCGAGTCGGTCACGAAGAGTCTGGCACCGTCAGGAGTGAGAACGAGGTCGAGCGGGGCGACTCCGGCCACGGCGGTGCGGGTCACCGTGCGGGCGGCGGTGTCGATCACGGTGACCGTGCCCGCGCCGGGGCAGGCGACGTACAGGTGAGAGCCGTCCGGTGCCACGGCCAGCCCTGCGGGCGAGTTGCCGACGGGGACGGGGGTTCCCGTCACGGCGCCGGTCACGGTGTCGACCACGATGACGGTGCCGGAGTCGGAGTCGGTGACGTAGAGGCGTCCCGCGTCGGGGGCGAGGGCCACGGCCCGGGGCCGGCCTCCTACGGAGATCGGGGGGCCGGACACCTTGAGGGCGTCCGTGTCGATCACGGACACGGTGCCGCTGCCGGAGTTCGCCACATAGGCACGTCGATGGTCCGGGGTCACGGCGACGCCCAGTGGCTGGTCGCCGACCCTGAGCCGGGTTGCATGGGTGTCGATCACCGTGACGAAGTCGGTGTCGGGGCCGGTGACATAGGCGTGCCGGCCGTCGGGGGTGAGGGACACGGTCGCCGAGGTCCTGCCGGACGGAATCGTCTCCAGGAGCGCGCGGGTGGCGGTATCGATCACGTGGACGGTGGACGAGAAGGACGCCACGTACAGGCGGCTGCCGTCGGGGCTCACGGCGGAACCCTGTGGGAAGGGCCGGACCGGGATCGGGGCTCCGCTCAGTGTCTGGCCGACGGTGTCGATGACCGCCACCCCGATCAAGCCCGCCCCGGTGTCCCCGCGGCCGACACAACTGACGTACACCTGTCGCCCGTCGGGACTCACGGTGACGAACTGCGGCTCCCCGTCGAGCTCGACCGTGGTCGTCACCGCGCGGGCGACGGCGTCGACCACCGACACACTGCTGGACCCGGTGTTGGCGACGTAGACGTGCCTGCCGTCGGGAGTGATGTCCAGGCTCCGGGGGCTCTGCCCGACCGGGATCGGATCACCGACCACTTCGAGGGGGCTGGTGGCGATCACGGTGACCGTGCCCGTCGTGGCATCGCTGACATAGAGACGGGCCCCGTCATGACCGACCGTCACTCCCGACGGGTCCGGCAGCGCGAGCGTGCCGGCGACCTTGCGGGTGTCGGTGTCGATGACCGAGAGCTCGCCGGGCCCGACGACATACACCTGCCGCCCGTCGCGTGACATCGCCAGGGTGCTCACCGAACCGACGGGGACGGTCTCGGTCACCTGGCGCGTGGCGGTGTCGATCACCGACACGTTGTTGGATCCGCTGTTGGCGACATACGCCCGCAGGCCGTCCGGGGACACGGCCACCGCCGCCGGCAGCTGACCGGCGGTCGTCTGGGTCTCGTGCGTCTCGATGACAGCGACGCTGTCGGCCCCGGCCTCGCTGAGGTAGATTCGCCGGCCGTCCGGGGAGAGCGCCACACCTTCCGGGCGCTTGCCGACGGGCATGGTGAGGGTTCTGGTGTCGAAGGGCAGGACGAACCGCTCCCGGAAGGCGGCCGCGTAGAGGCGCTGCCCGTCGGCGGTGAGGGCCATGTCGGCCGGCGGGCCCGGGATGCGGGTGGTCCTGATCACCCGCAGGCTGCCGGTGTCGACCACGGAAATGCTGTCGTCCCCGGCGTTGCTGATGTAGGCGCGGCCGCCGTCCGGGGAGATCATCACCTGTTTGGGGAAGTCACCGACCTCGATGACGTCGGTCACGGCACCGGCGACGACGTCGACCACGGACACGGTGGCGTCCTGGCCGTTGACGACGAAGGCCCGTCGGCCGTCCCGGGTCACGGCCACCGCCCGGGGAAACTGCCCCACCGGGATGGGCGTCCCTGTCACGGTGTCCGTCCTGGCGTTGATCACATGGACGGTGGCGTCGGACAGATCGGTCACCAGAACGCGCTCGGAATCGGCCGTCACCGCCACGCCCAGGGGGTCGCCGCCCACAACGATGGTACGGATCATCTGGTCGGAGGCCGTGTCGATGACCGCCACCTCGTTGGAGCCCATCGTGGCGTAGACGCGGGAGCCGTTCGGCGTCACGGCCAGCCCGAAGGCAGGAGCGGTGGTGGAGACGCTGCGCACCAGGGTGTTCGTCGCCGTGTCGATGACCGACACCGTGGCCGCCTCGCTGGTGGCGACGTAGAGACGGCCGCCGTCGGGCGTCATCACCATCGCGCCCGCCCCCGGGCAGTCGATTCTGCTCAGCACCGTATGACCGGCCGTCTCCAGAACGAAGACGAAGCCGGTGCTGTCGGAGCTGCTGACGTACAGCCGCCCTCCGTCCCTGGACAGCGCGATGCCACGCGGCCTGAGCTCGAGCGGGATGGGGGCGACGCTGGTGCTGATCATTCCTCAACCGTGGGACGGGGCCACAAGGACCGCAATCGCAGGCGGAGCGGATGTGACCGCCTGGCCTGCCGCGCTCCCCAGGACGTGTGAACTCTTCGCCCACCACGCGTCGATCTCCAGTGCGGCTGGTACCTCACCTGTGCCGTGCCAGACCCGATCCGCGGAGAGGAGATCCTCATGCGCTTCCGCGACCGCGCACTGCTGCGTCTGCTCGACGCGGACGAGCGCGCCGCACTCCTGACCGCTGAGGTGGGCGACCGCCTGCTCGCAACCGCGTTCCTGTCCCAGGAGGCGACGGTCGGACCGGTCACCGCCGTGGTGACCCGTCAGGTGAGCCTGATGCCGGCGTCCCGGACGCCGCAGCCGGTCGAGGCACACCTGTACGACATCCAGTCGACCCATCAGTGGAGACTGACCGCCCAGTTGCCCCTGACGGAACCGACGGTGGACGCCGACGCCCGGCTCGACCTCACCCTGCTCGCGAGCCGCGCGGGTGTGCAGACCTCGGTCACCGAGGTGAGCGTGGAGGATCTGGGTGGCATCGCCGCCCTCGACGCCGTGGACGCCCGCATCGTCGCCGAGGACGGATCAGTGCCCACCGATGCGCAAGCCCTGCGGGAACGCCGGCTGGTCTCGCTCGTAGGCATCCTGGAGGAGCGGTTCGACACCAGCGCCGAAGCGCCTCTGGGTGACCTGCTGCGCAGGCGCGGGGTTACCTTCGAGGAGCTTCGGGCCGGCCTGAGTACGCCGCACAATCCACTGCGGCTCCGGCTCAAACTGGTCGAGGACGCCACGAAGCCGGCGACGGAGACGGCCTTCAAGGTGGTCTGCGTGGCCTTCGTGCTCGACGGCCCGTTCGACGATCTGGCCGCGCAGTTCGCCGGGATCCAGCTCGGGATGGCGCGGACGGCGGCGAGCGCCGAGCTGCCGCAGCCACCGCCCGGGACGACCGTACGCACGGCAACGCCCGCACTGCTGCTGTTCCCGGAAACCGCCCTGGACGATGGGGACCTTCCCACGGACTCCACCGGTATCGACCCCTCCGACACCGCGCGTCTGCGTGCGGCCCGCCTCACCGAACTGACCACCCGGCTGAGGCACATCGGCATCGTGCCCGTCGCGGTGCCCTCACCGCCAGGAGTGACAGCATGACCGTGACCGCCGAGTTCCCCTTCATCAAGGTCACCATCGACACACGCGGCCTCCAGTCACTGGCCAGACGCGCGGTGGGCAACATCGCCGTCGTCGGCTCGACCGGGGGATTCGGAGACGCCGAGCCCGGCGTCCCGCTGCAGATCGGCGACGAGGCGGACGCGCGCAAGCACCTCGCGAACCTGGACAAGGGCGCGATCGCCGACCACGGCAAGAGCGCCGGTCCGCTCTATCACGCCGTGCGGGCGGCTCTGCTCCAGGACCCGGCACCTTCCCGGGTCTACGCCGTTGCGACCGGCACCCGTGACGGAACACCCGGCCCTGACGGAGAGCCCGCCGCTCCCGTACCCGACTACGGCGCGGCCCTGGCCGCGGCCGCCGCCCTGCCCGTCCAGTTCGTCTGCCTGGCCGGCGAGGTCGATCCAGCCCAGCTGGAATTGCTCAAAAACCATGTGGACGACGTCAGCAAGGCCGGCTCCGCCAGGATGGGCGTCGCCATGGTCGACCCTGATCTCGCCGTGGGCGACGCGACGTTCGCGGCGGCCGCCAACAGCGCGTACACGCAGGTCAAGAGCGACTCCAGCCGCATGATCCTGGTCGCCGCGCGGGTGAAGGTCGACAACGGCAGACCGGCGTTCGACGTCGCGGCCGCGGTGACCGGCGCCATCGCCGGATTCCCCCCGCATGCGAGTGTGCTGATGAAGCCGGTCCGCGAGGTGAGGATCCCGCTGGAGGGACAGTTCACCGGCTCCGAGATCAAGGAACTGGCCGAAGCCTTCATCATTCCGGTGATCGACCCGGAACTGATCCCGGGCGAGGGCCTGTTCCTCGGCTCGGGGCGCTGCTACACCACCGACACCCAACGGCTCTACGTCGATGTCGTGCGCGTCCTCGACCACATCGAGTTCCTGCTCAAGGCCGGTCTGATCGGCGCGATCGGCGACACGCGCATCGACCGTCTGGGCATGCAGGGACTGCGCTCGAGGATCGACGGGATCCTCAGCCCCCTGGTCGGTTCGGGAATCATCACCGAATACACGATCGACATCCCGTTGCTGCCGATCCTGGAGGCCGCCGAGGCCAACCGCTCCCCCGGCCAGGCCACGACGCTCACCGCGGCGCGCACGGAACGCGTCGTCGAGGTGCTGCTCACCGTCACCTACGCGGGCTCGGTCCACTTTCTCGACATCAATCTCGCGCTCAAGTCCTGAGCCGGTTACCGGAGGACGCCGTGACCACTCCCAGCACCTGGGCCGACACCCGTCTGGCCGTCGTCGTGGACAACAAGGTCGACGCGCCGCTCACCCCCGTGGACTCCTTCACCCCGACGTTCACCCTGAACACGGAGGTGGTGCACTCCCTGGAGGCCACCCACGTCGGGTACATCGCCAACCCTGCCAGCTTCACCTTCACCCTGACCGTCAAGGCCATCGGCGGCGCGGCGGCCCTGCTCACCAAGATGGCCATGGAGGGTACGGAGTTCTCCATCGGGCTGTACCAGGCCAAGGGCAGCAGCACCGAGGAGTGGGACTTCAAGAAGCTGCTGTTCAACAAGTGCCTCATCACCTCGGCCAACCCGTCCAACGCCGTGATCAGCGGCGCGCCCTCGGCGGTCTTCGGCGGTGTGGCGCGGGAGGCCGTCGTCGACGACGGCACGGAACGGAAGCTGCCGCCGGTGGTGGCGTAGCGGGACAGACCTCGTCCACAGCCACGGCAGACACCGTACGAAGGAGTCTTCATGACGGACGCCACAGGCCGCCCCGAGGGCCCCTGGCCGGGCAGCGGCGACGCGCGGCCACGCGGCGGACGCGTGCGCAGGACGGGGATCGCTCTGGTGCGGCGGGGCGAGATGGTGGTGCCGTTCGAAGGCAGCGAGGCCGAACTCGCTCTCGCCGAACAGGACGCACGCCATGACATCCACGTCCATCTGCCGGTCGTCGTGGAAGTCGTCGGAGCGCCGCAGGCCCATGTGGTGCGCGAGGCGGTCGACGAGGCACTGCGCCGGGTGCGGCAGGCCATGGACGCCCATGCGGAGGGGGGTTGAGGCGTGGCCCTGCACGTGCACCTCCCGCTCCAGGTTCGTCTGGTGGAGCCGATCACGGCCCAGGAGCTCGTGCTGCTGGAGCAGACGGTCGGTGACGCCTGCCGTACCGCCCTGCTCACCGTGCGCCGCGAGGTCACCGACCCGCGCGGGGACGGGCGCCGTATCGTGCTCGACCGTCCGGCTCCGGTCTTCACCGGCCTGCCCCCGGCCGAAGGAGTACGCGAGGGAGTCCGCGCGGCCGTGGCACGCGGGCTCGCGGAGGCCATCTCCACCTCGGGCCTTCTGCAGCGCAGGGACGTGCCAGGGGTGCGCACCGAGGCCCGCGCGGACGAGGCTTTCGACGCCTCGCGTGCGGGCGGGCACGGGAGCGGCAGCGTGTACCGGGTCCCGTCCTACGACCACGGCGGCGAGGAGGTGGCGGTCCCGCTCCTGGACAGCGGCAAGGGCGACGAGCGTGCCCCCTACCGTCGGCCCGCCGCCGGACAGGTTCTGACCTGGGCCGAGGCCCTGACCGTGGCGTGGGACGCGCACGTCTCCCGTTACGGGGCGAAGTGGGACCCCGCCCGTCTCGGCTATCCGGGATACGCGGGCCTGATCTCCGTTAAGGGCGGCCCGGCCGTGGCGGCGCTGGCCTGGCTCAGCCAGGTCGACAGCATCCAGCCCGACGGGCAGATCCTCGAAGGCGACTTCGTTCCTCAATGGCACCCGCTCGAACTCCTGAAGTGGCGCAAGACCGGCGGCCGCGCGCAGTTCCACCGCGACAGGCCGGCCGGAGGTCTCGGCACCTTTCAGGAGCTCGTACGCACCGACCGGCCCGGCACGGTCGACGAACTCGAGAACATGATCAACGAGCTGCTGGACGAGCGCCACGAACCGGCGTCCCATCCGTTGCGTGACCCGCTCGCTCGTCGTCGTTATGCCGAACAGCTGCTCTCCGGCGCGGAGGGGCCCCGTGTCATCTGCCGGCTGACGGGCGATCAGAAGCTGTTCGCGCTCATGAGGAGCACCATCGAGTCGCCCATCCGCTTCGTGACCGCGTTGCCCGCCCCGGCGGAACCCAAGACCGAACACGGAGCGGGCGAAGCGCCACCTCCCGCGAAGCCTCCCGCGAAGCCCGCCCCGAAGGCGACTCCGCCGAAGGCCCCGAAGAGGCAGGCCGGTGCCAAGGGCGGCAAAGGAACCAAGGGCACCAAAGAAGCCAAGGATCCCAAAGACCTCGCTTCCCGCCCCGGCGCGGGGGAGGAGGAGTCCGCACGCGGAACACCCGGGCGCCCCAAGGGCAAGGGGCGGGGGAACGTCTGGCCCGTGACCGGCGTCAACGGCGAGGAGCTCACCTGCGCCCCCTACGCCGGCGAGCCCTCCCTGCTCAGGCTTCCCCACGGCGGAACCCGCCTGAAGGAGAGCATGCTCCGCATCTCACGTCTGCTGGACGTCCCCGACGACTGCCTCTACCCGGGGATGTTCACCGTGAACTGCGCCCGCTTGATCGCGACCCGCGCCCACGGCGTCGGACTGGCCACCCGCCAGAGCACGGCCACCACCGAGGTGACCGTGCGCGGCGACGGCAAGGGCAACAACGGCTTCCTCGACCTGCGCCCGGGCCAGGCCCCCGAGCTGAAGTTCATGCGCGTCCTCGGCGAGGTCGCCGCCCTGGTCCGGGAACTCGCCAACGATGTGGCGGCGACGTACGAGCACCAGGCCAACGCCGGTGCGCTCCGGCCCTATGCCGGACAGCCCGGGACGCAGGCGGCGTCCTGGGGACTGGCGTTCCTCAAGGACGTCCGTCAGCACCTGACGACCGGTTGCATGTACATGTATGCCGAGACATGCCGGATCCTTCTGCTCCAGCAACTGCGGTCCTCGCGAACGGCGATCGAGGAGCGCCGCGGAGGCCACAAGGAGGAGACGCTCCAGCATTTCACCCAGGCCCTGGACGTGCTGGGCGGCAGCGTCGTCAAGCTGCTGGTGCTGCGCAGGGCTGTACGCCATGCCGAACGCACCTCCGTCACGGGAACCGTGCGCCACGTCCTGTCCGCACGCGAGATGAAATACCGCGGGGGCCCTCACGCTTCCTCCTACGAGGCCCCCGCACCCATCGGGGCCGTGGACGCACAGATCCTGAGCCGGCTCGACGACGCCCTGATCGAACGCCGGGCGACCGCCTACGTGGCCGTGCACGGCGGACGCTCGTGGACGGTCGGCCAGTTGGAGGAGGGGATCAACGCCCGGCGCGCCCTGGTCAACCAGGTCGATCCGCTCTTCTTCCAGGTCGGGGACATCGAGGATCTGCTCAGGTCGGCCCACGCCGACCCCTCGCACGTCCGGACCTACCTCACGGCCCTGCTCGACAGGATGGCCTCGGCCAACACCGAGATGACCCGCAGGGCCGAGGAGGAGGCAGCCGGGGCGTTCTTCGCCCTGGAGACCTCGCACTGGATCCCGAACGCGGGAGGCAGGGACCACCGCGGCATCCAGTACGACCTCAAGGGCATCCACGGCATGGCCGACGAGGAACTCAAGCCGTATGTGGGGGGCCTCCCGGAGTACGCCCTCGGGGTGAACCTGGCGATCGGCCGGAAGGCGCACCTCGACTCGGTCCTCAAGGTGGCAGGCACGGCGGGCGTCGTCGTGCTCGCGCTGTTGTGCGCTCCGCTGGGGGCGACCGCCGCGGGGCTGATCTCCGGCGCGGCCGGTGTCGCGTTCGCGTACCGGGACTACGAGGAGGCGGAGGAGCAGGGACAGCTGTACCGCTCCCTGGAGGACCCGGAAGCGCTCGTGCGGTGGCAGGAAGTCGAGGCCGCTCAGCTCATGGCCACCGTCGGGCTCGCCTTCGCGCTCTTCGATCTCGGGCACACGGCGATGAGTGCCAAGATCGTCGGCGGGGCGGCGCAGGCGGTGAAGGCGGCCCGTCAGGCGGCCCACGCCCAGGGACTCAATGTCGCCACCGCCGTGTGGCGGAACATCGTGGCACAGACCACCGAAGAACTGCTCAAGCACGCCCTGGCGCAGGCCGTCACCCAGATCGCGGTGATGGAGGTGATGGACGAGCTCACGGCCAAAGTGCTCGGCCCCGTGATCACGGACTGGAGCCGGGAGCAGGGACTGCTGCACGGCACCCTGGAGCCGGCCGAGGAACCGGCTCCCGCGCCCCCGCCCGCCGCCGGACCTGCCCCCTCCTCCCCCTCCCTCGCTCCCGCCCCCGCCGCCACAGCCGCTCCGCCTCCGCCACCACCACCTGCGCACAAGGAGGGCAACGACCGATGACCGTCGCAGCCGACCGCGCGGCAGCCCTCGAGGGGTTGCGTACGTGGAGCCGCAAGAACCCCTCCGTCCGCGCGATCACGAAGGTCCTGAAACACGTCTACGGTGACGTGAAGGGGGCCAAGGCCGCCGACTCACTCGTCGAATGGCTGCTGCTGAGAGCGCTGGGCGTGCACCAGAACCGGCTGCACACCTCCCGGGACCGGCTCCAGGAACTGCTGGTCCGTCTCCTTGAAGACCGCGACGTCCTGCGCACCAAGGGCAGCCGTGCCCGGCGCAGCCCGGAAGCACAGGGTGCCGACATGCGCGCCCTGGTCAAGGAGTTCGAGAACCTCAGGACGTTCCAGCAGACCGTGCGGGAGGCGATCGGCGACGGCGAGCACGACTGGCAGACCGGATTGCGCAACCAGATGGAGACGCAGCTGGGGCTGACGCGCTCCCACACGCCGGTACTGCCCGCGAAGACGGCGGAGGTCGCACGGCTGCTCCCGCTGATCAACCCGCCCCGGCTGGCTCCCGGAGCCCATCCCGCCATCGAAGGCGCCGCACGCTCCTTGCTGCAGGCGATGGAGAACCACCCACCTCGCCCGGTACGCCCGGTGCCCAAGGGGCGCAAGGGATCGTACGATCCCTACACCGCCAGGCAGTACGCCGGAACCCAGTCGACTCGGGTCAGCAACGCGGCGAAGACCCTGGTGGCCTTGTTCCGGGGCAAGGGCAGGAACGCCGTCGCCGAGGCCGTGAGGGCCGTCGTCGGCGGGTCGGGCGACCTGGCGGAACGGAACCGCATGATCATCGCCATCCTGATCGCACACAACCGCATCACGCCGGGCAAGGCCGTCCCCCGGGGCGGCCCTCACGTCAAGGCCGGTGCCTTCCAGCAGAGATGGACCGGATCCTCCTTCGAATGGACCGGCCGCCTGCGGCAGCCCATCCGCGGCTTCACCACGATCGGGATCGACGGCATCGTGGAGGGCTGGGTGCGCGACGCCAAGTACTCCGAGACGCCGCTCGCCGAGTCCGGCCACCTCAGGGGCCGCGTGGTCCCGCCGAAGAAGGGCCGGGTGCCCGACGACGTCCAGGGCGGCTTCCCCCGACGCGACCGGCCGTGGGAGGCACACGAGACACCGGACGTCGCCACGCAGATGAAGCCCCCTCCCCCGGTGTCGGCACGTGAACGGATCGCCGTGTACGAGGAGAAGACGGGGATCACCCTCGAGGCCGAACTGGAACGGCAGTTGGCCTTCGCCCATGACAACGGGCTGCGGGGGGTCCAGTGGGTGACCAACTCCCCTGATCTGGCGGCGGCGTTCGAGGAGATCCTGGGCCCCAGACTGCGCAAGCCCGGTGTGGAGTTGCAGTTCAAGGTGGTGAGCGAACGATGACGTCCGCGTCCAAACTCGACGAGTTCCAGCGTCTGCCCTCGGCGATCCTCACGGACGGTCTGCTGGCCGTCCCGCTGTTCGCCGTTCAACAGCTCACGTTCACCGAGCGCTACACCATGCCCCCCATCGGCACCCCCTCCTTCCGGGCCGCGGTCGGCAACGCGGACGAGAGCGCCAGTCTGTCTGCCCTGCTGATCGGACCCCAGCGCCACGCGTGGAAACAGGGACTGGAGCTGATGGCAAGCTTCGCCAAACGCGGGGGCGCCATCGGCCGCTTCACCGGCGGCAAGGTCTCCGGACTCATTCTGGCCACCCGGATGTCCGTCCGCATGAACATGCATGTGACCGAGCTGCAGTTCATGGCGTCCACGCAGCGGATCGACACCATCCAGGTCACCATCGGGCTCCAGCACGTGGCCCCTCCCGGACCTGTCGACCTGCTCGTCGACGCCGGCATGCTGGCAGCCTCCACCGCGACGGAGTTCCTGTGACGAGCGCCCTGCCGACAGGTTTCAGCCCACTGCCGTTCAACCCCGCTCGCGGCCTGCCGCAGCAGGTTCGGGTGACGGCGAACGGCCGTGCGCTCGCCGTCGTCCTCGTTGCGATGACCGGCGACATCGTCGGAACACTGACCCTGGACCGCACCCGTGTGGTGGTCGACGGGACAGCGGAGCTGGCTCCGCGCGACGCCTCCGGCGAGGAAGGGGTCAGGGCCGGCCTGACCGCGCGGCCGCCGGACACGGCGGGTTCCGCAGGGGTGCGCCCCTATCTCGTCGTTCTGGACGGTGGACAGGTGATCGGATCGGCTCCGGTGGTCGTCGGCCGTCCCATGGCGTTCGGGACCTCACAGGCCGCCGGTCTGGTGATCGAGGTCCTGGTCACCGAATTCCGCCTCACAGCGGGCGCGCTGGTGGAACCAGGGGACGTCGGCAGCCGCATCGTCGCGGGCTTCCGGGAAGCCGGAGCCGGCGGACCGCCGCCGCGCCCCGCCGTGCCACGGGAAGGGAATGTTCATGACCTCCTTGTCTGATCCGATGACCGAGGCGGTGGTCGGATTCCAGGCCGGCTGGGCCCTGGTGTTCCGCAAGGACGACGGCAAGGGCTTTCCCGACGCGAAGTCCGAGCCTCTGCGGCTGACGCACACCGACTGTCCGGCCGAGATCAGGGTCGACACCGACAACACCCTGCGCGGCGCGACCTTCGCGGTCACCGTGGACGGGATGAGCGACAGTGACTACGACCGCGTCGCTGCCGGCCCCTATGTGCACCTGGAGATCCGGCTCGGCTGGTGGGACCTCAAGCGGGGGTTCGTCACATCGGCCCTCGCCGCCATCGGTGCCCCTCTGCCGGGAGGCGGTGGCGAGAACGACGGCTTCAACCAGGTACTCGCAGGCCGTGTGCTCGCCGTCGAGCGCTCCCGCGCGGAATTCACGTACCGCGCCCGGTTCGAGGGCATCGACGCGGCCTACCACCGCATGCAGTGCTGTCGCCCGCAGCCGGGCACACAAGTGCCGCACGCGAGCGTCGTCGAATACGCGCGCAAGCTGTGCCAGCAGGACCCCAAGGTGGGCGTGCCGGTCCTGGGCGAGGGACAGGACGCGCCGGTCGAGAACCCCGGCATCTGCGCCGACGGATCCGTCGTACAGGCGCTCAAGGACCTCGCCCGCCTCACCCATGACGGCGATGCCCGCGCCGAGGTGCCGATGTTCCTGCGCGCGGGCACGCTGCACGTGGGGCGGTGGACAAAACCAGTGGGTGGCGGCCGGACGTGGGAACTGACACCCGCCACGGGCCTGGTGGAGAGTCGGCCGGTGGTCGAGCGTGATCCGGACGCCGTGTCCCTCGGCTCCCCGTTCGACGCGCCGGAGGTACGCCGGTTCGACCTCACCCTGCTGGGACGTCCGGACATCGGTGTCGGTGACATGGTGAACGCCGATCTCCCCGTCCCCTCCCCGGCGGGGGCGACCGGCACGCTCGCCCACTCGGCCCTCGGTCCGCTCGGCGACGCCGTCAATGGCGTGGCCCGCGGGCTGGGCGTCGGCACACCCTTCCTCAATCCCGAGGAGTACGGAGTCGTCGGCGTCCACCACCGGCTCAGCGCCGCCGAGGGATTCGTCACCCGGCTCACCGTCGAGCGACGGACCGGTGACGACCGGCAGGCCGTGGGACCGAGATCGGGCAGTTGCGACGAGGCGGCCAAGTTCGCGGCGAGCATGGCCGAGCAGCGCCGCCGCGCCGCCCTGGACCGCCGCACGCACGAGGTGGGGCTCGTCCGCAGCCAGGACGTCGCCCAGACCTTTCACGACGGGCACGACGTGGCCGCCCAGACCGTGTCCATCGACGAAGGGCTGGCCGACACGCCCTCCCCCAACCTGCCCGGAAAGGCCGAACCCGCAAAAACGCCCACCCAGCTTGCCGGCAAGCCCTATCTCACGCCGTACGCCTTCGGTGGGACGGGCCTGGTCGTGCCCCATTACCCCGGCATGCGCGTGGTCAGTCTGCACTACCGCGAGGAGCCGCAGAACGCCGTGGTCACCGGGGCCCTGTGGGAGAACGGCAAGGCCCCCGAGTCCCACCTGGGCGACTGGTGGCTGAGCCTGCCGACGAACCTGGCCGGAACCGGCGTCGAAGCGGGCTCGGGAGGGGATCCGGCAACGGCGCCGGCCCCACGGGACGAGGCCAGTCACGACCTCATCGACGGACGGGGCAACCGCGTGATCGAGGTGCGCGGTCTACGGATCAGCGTGGGCAAGGCCCTGATGACGAAGGTGGGCGAGCGGCCCACCGACGCCGCCTCCGACCAGGTGGTCATCGAACACGCCACCGCGCAAGCCAGGATCGCCATCGACTCCTGCGGCAACATCGAGATCAGCACCGGCGCCGATCTCACCCTGGCCGCCAACAAGATCACTCTTCGTACCAAGAGCACCGTGGAGGTGGTCTGATGCCGCCAGGCCCCATGCCCAGCGGACAGGTGGGCGCCGATGTCGAGCGCCGCTGGCTCGGACATGGCGTCGCACTGCGCCCCACGAGTCCCGACGGCATCGGCCACGACCTCGTCTTCGCCGACGGCCCCGACGGCCGGGACCTCGCACGCGTCGAGGGCGGTGAGAACCTGGCCCAGGACCTCGCTGTCGCCCTGCTCACCGCGCCCGGCACCGACCCTTTCCATCTGCGGTTCGGCTTCGACGGGCTCCAGGTCCTCACCCAGGGGCTCACCCCGCCCATGGCCCTGGAGATGCTGAGGCTGTCCGTGCTGCGTACCGTCGCGGTGGACTCCCGCGTGGCCGAGGTCCTCGACCTCACTCTCACCGAAACGCCCCCCGGCAGCCGGCGCTGGCAGGTGGACGTCGTCCTGCGCACGGTGCTCGGCAACGTTCTGCAGAGCACGATCGGAGAGGTCACGGCCGATGGCTGAGGACGATCAGGCAACCGACCTGGAGAACCTGGCGCGCGTCAGCGGCTCCGACAAGGCCTTCGGCATCACCCCCCAGGGCTTCGTCCCCAAGCCGCTGGCCCGGCTCCTCGACGAGAAGAAGGCCGCCGCTCAGGTGCTGTTCGGCTCCGACGTCGACCTCACGGCCGGCAGCACCCTGCGCAAGATCCTGGAGATCATCGCCCTGGAGGAGGCGCGGACGTGGGTCCATCTGGGACTGTCCTACGAGGACACCCGCGTGAGCACCGCGGTCGGCGACGCCCTCTCCCGCCTGGGCGCCGAACTGGGCCTGCCCAGGCCTCACCACCGCGCCACCGGAAAGGTCACGCTCAAACTCGCGGACGCACTGGCCCCCGACGTCCCCGAAGTGGAGATCGAACGCGGAACCCGCCTGCTCACCACCGGTGGCCAGGACTATTTCCTCGACGAGTCCGCCACCCTCACCAACAGCGGCCAGCAGGCCACCGTCGCGGTGAAGGCCGTCGCGCCGGGACCGGAGTTCAACGCCGACCCGCACCACGTGGACCAGGACGGCACCACCCCGGGAAGGATCAGCCGGTTCAACCCGGCCGATCCCCGTACGGTGCACCGGCTCGCCCGGACCGGCGGTGTCGAGGCCGTGACCATCGAGCACACCACGGCCACCGGCGGCGGCGAGCTGTACTGGAGCGACTCCCGCTACCGGGACCTCCTGCTCGCCCATCCGCGCAACGTCTGGTCGCCCGAAACCATGCGGATCACCGCCGCACTGGTCCCCGGCGTACGTCAGGTGCTGGTGAAGGACCTGTTCGGCGGTCTCGACATCAACCAGCCGATCTTCGGCAGCTTCTCCTTCCTGGAGCGGCTGTTCTCGCAGGAGCGCAGCCTGGGCGACCCCACCTTCTTCACCGTGCTCGTCGCACCCGACGAGGGCGCGATCTGGGAGGGCACCGGCCAATTGCGCGACCAGGTCGCCGCAGCCCTCGATCAGGTGCGTCCCGTCGGCATCGCACCGAAGATCGAGCAGGCCCAGCAAGTCAGCGTCGGACTCAACTGCAAGATCTCGGTGGACGGCCTGCCCATTCCGGTCGGCCTGCCCGAGGCGGTCAAGGTCTCTCCCGAGGCCATCGCCCTCAAGAGCCGGATCCTGGACCGCGTGCGGCGCCGGGTGCTGACCCTGGGGATCGGCGAACCCGTCCGCTACAGCGAGGTGCTGTGGGCGGTCATGGAGGAGCCCGGCGTCGTGGACGCCCGTGACCTGAGACTGCGCCGGTTTCCCCGGCGGCTGCCGTCCGTACCGCTCGACGGGCCGGAGGTGCCACAGGAGGCCCAGGAGCTGGAGCCCTTGCAGGACGTCGAGATCAGTCCCACGGAAATCGCCCTGCTCGTCGACTCGTTGGAAGACATCGTCATCGTGTGAGGTTGAGTTGAAGGCATCGACACCGGCTCGGGGGCTGCGATGACCGCGCTCGCCCCGGACAGCCGCCCCCTGAACACCTCCGGACTGGAGAGCGCGCTCGCCGCGCTGCCACCCGTCTACGCCGCCGCGGCACGGCAGCGCACCGTGCCCCTGTCCCAGGGCGCATTCAGCGTCACCGGACCGTTCCGCGAACCCGTCCTGCTGGTGCGACTGCGCCGGCCGCTGGCGGACCAGGCCGTGGTCGTACGGTGCACAGCGGGAGGGGAGCACCCACTGCCCCCGGTGGTCTACGCACCCTTCTCCGGCGCGGGAACACTCCTGCCGGCGTTCCTTCCCCCGACCCCGTCCGGCGGGCCGGGTCCCGCGGACGAGGCCGACGACACGCTGCGGATCACCGCGCAGGTGCACATCGTCCCCGCCCCGGACTGTCACGCCCCGATCCCCGCGGAGGAGGTCCTGGGATCCGCGCTGCCCGAGGACCAAGCCGCGGAGCTAGTGGAGGGCGTCCTGCTCGAAGGAGTCCTCGCCCGTCTCACCTACCTCGCCACCATGGAGAAGCAGAGGATGATCCGTCAGGCACGGGAGATCTCCGCCTGCCGGCACGTCGAACTCGCCTTCTCCGGAGCCCTCGACTCGCTCGGCAGGGATCTCGGCGTCCGCCGCCTGCCCGACGAAGGCGACGGCCCCTACCGCGCCCGGCTGACGATGTTCACGTCATGGCGCCTTCCCACTCCGGCAGGTCTGGCGGACGCGCTCAACGGACCCGGCGCGGACGGCGCACCCAACGCAGGCCTGCCCTCCCGATTCGGGATCTCCGCGAGATTTCGCGTGCTGGAGCAACAGAATCCGCTGGCCCTGTCCACCCGGCTGGTTGCCGTCGGAGCCGCCGGTGCTGCCCGGCTCACCAGGTTCCACTCCGTACTTCGCACCCTTTACCTGCTCGACCTGGACAAACCCGTGCCACCTCTGATGCCGGCCGAACGCCGACAGCAGCTCGAGGACGCCCGGCAGGAGCTGACCACCCAGGTGAGCAGGCCGGCGGGCCCGCCGGCGGTGAGCCACCTGGCACCCTCGCTCGCCATCGCCCTGGCGCGCCTGGTCCGGCTGATGCGCGCGCTGGGAGACACCGACACCATCACCCTGCGCCGGACCCATGTCGAGGAGTCCGACCCGCTGCACGAACTCGGCCTCGGAGCGACCATCGACCGGTTCAGCCGGCAGCGGCTGGCGGCCATGGCCGAGGCCGTCCACCAACTGGCCGCCGGCACAGGCGACATGGCGAGCCTGGCGCGCATGCTCGTCCCCCTGCCCCACTCCAAGGACCCGGTGGGCAGGTGGCTGGTGGAGCCGTGCGGCCTGCGCACGGTTCACGCGCTCACCTCCAGCACCTTCTTCGTCTCCGGCCTGCCGATGTCCGGGCTGACCATCGACGCTCCGGCGACCCTGGCACCTGGCGCGACGGCCGTCTTCCAGGCCCGCCACAGTGCGGACGCCGCCTCGAACGGTCTGCATGTCCTGGCAGCCGAGGCGGTCCGCCTGGCCGAGGACCGATTCGTCACGAAGGGGCTGGGCTCCGCCCCGACGCCCTTGACCGGCGACGGCCTCGACGCCGTCCTGAAGAACGTGGCCGTACGGGTGACCGTCACACCGCCGGACCAAGTCGCGTCCCTCGTCGCCGGGGACCTGCTGGCCGAAGCCGGAGCTGCGTTCACCGACGAGGTGCGCAAGGTTGTCGTGATCGATCAGGTCGTGGCGTATCCCTTCACCGCCGCGCAGCTCACCGCACTGGGCAGCGGGGACGCCCTGCGGACCGCCGTTGCGGCACGCGTCGAGTCGCTGCTGGAGAGCGGCTTCTACAGCGTGCACGGGGTCTGGGACGCGGACGGGAACCGGCTGCTTCTGCTGGCCGCGGTCTGTCTTCTGCCCGGCAGGCCTCCCAAATACGGTGAGAGACCCCCCGCGGAGTTCAGGTGGTTCACCACGGAGGTGCCCGAGCCGTCCGCGCCGGGCACCCTTCCACTGTCGCTGGTGAATTCCAGCGGCGGCCGGATCGGTGTCACGGCGGCCAGGGAAGGACTGGCTCTGATGGTCTGTCTGGGCCATGCCCGCCGGGGGCTGGCCGATCCGTACGAGGTGCGAGTGGAATTGCCCGAAGGCACCGTCCTCGACCGGGACCAGTACGGCTACGTGATGAACGTGCTCGAGAACCTCTGTCCTCTGGGCATCGAGATCAACACGACTGAACTGCGTCGCAACCACGTGCAGTTCACCGATGACGGGGTGGAGCAGCCCTTCCTTGCGCGGGACATTTCACGCACGTACCGCCGCTACCGGCGGCCCCGCACCGTGGACACGGATCCGGGCCGTGCAACGAAACCGCCAGGCCGTTGACGACGCTCAGTGCGTCTCCTTGTACCTCACCTGAAAGCCGGTGAGCACCATGGTGTCCTCCATGGCCGCGCCGTCGGTGTGGGCGTGGATGAAGTAGGACGCCTCGGGATCGATCAACGCGTCGGCGGGGGCGGGGGTTCTTTCCGGTGGGAACACCTGGTCGGGCTGGGCGACGATCTGGACGACATTCTTCTCAGCACCCCCCGTGAGCTTGCGTCGGACCAGGTCGACCTTCAACTTGCCCGTCCCGCTGCATGTGCCGAACGCCCTGAAACCGGTGATCACACCACTGGCCGGCAACAGGACGGCGACAGCACCTTGGGCCTCTTCGGCATCGGACGGCTTGCTCGCCTCACCCGCCTGCGAAATCTCCCATCCCGCGGTGCCCACCGTACTCAGCACAGCCGCGATGTTGACACTGCGCGCCACTTCCGCGGTCGTCGCGAGCGAGTTCAGCGCCTCGCTGACCGCGGTGAAGCGACTGCCGACCGTGCCCAGATCCGCTTCCAGGTGCTGGAAGCGGATGTTGAATCCGTTGTCACCGCCGGCCGCGACCCGGTCCACGGCGTCGATCCAGGGCGTGTGCTTGAACGTAGGATCGAACGAGATATCGAAGGCCATGGGTGCCTCCTCTGCCGCTGGGCACGCGTTTCGGGCGGAACGGTCTCCACGCCGAGCCCACCTGATCACCATCGTGCATCTGCCCAGGTACACCTGTCCAACGGAGTCGACGACCCCTTACCCCAAGGCGACGCTTGAACCGGACGGCCTGGCGGCCTCCGGAGAAGATCAGATCGTTCACCGCGCAGATCTTGATCCGGCGAACCTCGCCCGGGCCTCATGGGGCCTCACAGCTGTGCGAACCGCGGAGGAAATCCGCTTCCACGCGAGGGGCTTGAGCCAAGAACGTTCCAGAACAGAGAACGGGGCGTCAGCGATCCGCGGGACGACCGCTCGCCGCTCCGCGAGACAAGCACTGATACGGGGCCGGCACTGTGCAACTCGGCATGTGGCCACACCATTACCCAAGCAGTTGACGCGTAAATAGCTGAATAGCAAATGACTTCGCGCTTGCATATCATCAAAGGCCTACTAGAGTAAGCCATATGAGTGAAACAACAACGCAGTTCTACGTCGTGAAGCAGGGCGACAACCTGACCAAGATTGCCGCCAAACACGGTCTGACGCTTAACCAGCTTCTGGACTGGAATCCGGAAATCACCGATCCGAACATGATTCGGGTAGGACAGCGAGTCCGCGTCTCCGCACCTGAGTCGTCAAGCGGGTACGAGCCCTTCCCCGGTACGCACTTCTTTGTTCCGGACACGGTCAGCCCGATCATCGAGGCCATGGGCTACCGCCTCATCGAGGAGCATTGCTCGGCCTACCCCGGCGAGCCCGACTACCAGTGGAGCGACGCCGACAAGGCCTCGTACTCCAAGTGGCAGCGCAAACTGGGACTCTCCGGCTCGGACGCAGACGGCATTCCGGGCAGGAAGTCCTGGGACAAGCTCCACGTGCCCGCCGTTCTGGTCGACTGATCGGCCGTCGGCCTCCTCGTCGGCCGAGCGGGCCCTTGCCGATCCGGCGCGGGGTGCAGGCCCTGCCGAAGGACGGTGCCCCGGAAGACAGGGAGTCACTTCGTCGGGAGAGGAGAGGAACGACCTCAATCAGAGTGGGCGTGCGGTGTTCAAGTGAACCTGCGCCGCGGTGACATGAGACCCGAACGGCGCCCGGCGATGCTCGTCGAACGTCACGATGTTCTCCGCGCGCTCGAGCTCTTCCTCGGCCGCACCCAGAATCGTCTGGCCCTCGAGCCTGCCGGAAGCCCGCATCGTGCGCTTACGCTCGCCCACCAGAGCTCTGAGTTCGCGAACTGAGGCGTGGTCATCATCGAGCTCCCAGGAATGTCGTTCGCGGTACCCACTCCAAGCAAGGCCCCGGAACCCTTCCTCGAATCCATTGACCAATCCCATGCGCCCCTGGTCCGCATTCAGCCGGGCCGAGCGAGCACAGCCCACTCCCGTCCTCCCGTCCTCCCACCCTCCCGTCCTCCCGTCCTCCCGTCCTTCAATGAATCCACGACGCACCAGCACCACGGCTGTGACACGCCAAGTGACGGACGTGCGGCGGGACTTCAAGAGAAGGGACAGCTGCCCGCCGACTGGCGCCGGCCTTGACTCCGGGCGCACGATGGAGGCAAAGGCACAAGCACTGCGGTCTGGCGCAAGTCCGCGTCACCGGCGCGAGGAGGCCGACCATGACGGACACCGCTTCAGCTTCGGCAACCGATTCTGGACCCCCGGCAGCACTGACACTCGGCGGCACGGAATCGGAGAACCACCCCTGGAAGATACAGCTGGTCGATCATCCCCCGCGGTTTGAGTCGACGTTCTTTCGGGCCGCAAAAAAGGTCGCGCACAAGATCCTCGACGAGATGAGCGAGGACGACCTCCCCTACGGGCCCCAGCCCCCCGGCGCCGAACACTGGGAGATGCACCACGGCGGCAGTCTGTGGGTCAAGGGGGCCGGCGGTTGGCGGATGTACCGTGCACGGGTCGGCATCGAGTGGAGCATGCAGTTCTGTGCCGACCCGGCGAAGGTGGACCGGCTGCGACGGGAGGCCGCCGAGCTTGTCGGTGCCTTCCCGGACACCCTGCCCGCCCTGGCGCAACTGGGTTACAGGGACGCCGAGAGGCTGCTGCGCACCCCGATCACGGACGCCGACGGCGTCGAGCAGTGGACCGACTCCCTGTTCAACGCGTGCGTACCGATGGGCCACGGCAACCACCAGGGCGTCCTGCCTAAGGTGCCCGGGGAACACCACTACCCGTGGCCCGTCAAGGGCGCCGACTTCGTCCGGTACGACGACTTCGAGCTGTGGGTGACTCTGCCCGACGGAACCCACGGCGCCGTGGCCCCGGTGGACCGGCGCGGATCGGGCGACGGACACGTACGCCTGATGCATGCGCCCGAGGGGAGCCCTGCGGGCGAAACCCTCGTCGAGGCCCAGAGCCTCGGGAAGATGGCGGTCTTCCCGGCCAACAGCACTGTCGCCCTGGAGGCGTTCAAGCATCAGATCGAGCCTGGGCGACGCACCGCGGCCGGCGCCCTCGTCACCGCCGCGACGCCGCAGCGGGGCTGAGCGGGCCGGCGCATCAGCGGTTTTGCTGTCAACTTCCAATACCAGTGGGCCACTTGGACGACCCAAGAATGGGCAGCGAGGGGCTGGTCACTTCGAGTGGCTCGCAACAGCGGAAGGGGCGAAGTCGCTGCGCCCAAGGACCCCAGGCACAGACCGGCGCCGGTGTGCTCGCTCCTCGGGGAGAAGAGGGAACCTCATGAGTCGAGCCAAGACTGACGAGGGATCAATATCCCACACCGTCGCGAAGTCCCGCTGGCGGGTCAGCTGCGAAACCCGCACCGACTGGATGGAATGCACAGCCAGGATAGCGGCAATAAAGCGTGACTGTACGGTCGATCCAGAATCCGGAGAGTGGAGCGCCGGGCCAGAGGAATTTCGCGTTGCCTACAACGGGGTGTTGCTCAATGCGGCGCAGTCAAAACAGGCAGCACAATCAAGATGCATACCCTGGGAATACGCAGGCTATGCTGATATCGCGATCTCCCGAATGCAGGCGGCCGATGCACTGCTAGTTCGCCTCCTGACGGACGAAATGCTCTGCGGTGAACTTCCCAGAATCAGACAAACCGTCCAAAGCCACTTGAAACCCCAAGATCAGCGACGTAAGTGGCTCGACTCCTTCAAGGAACAGGACGGGGGAGGAATTACCCCAGTCGACCGTCAGAGAATAGAGAGTGCGCTACGCGGGGCATATATCGCGAATGGCTTCACCCGTGGCCGTCTTCGGACGTTCAACAATATTCTTCTTGTGGCGGCTGTCGTTCTCATCGCCCTGACGGTACTGCTCGGAGTCTTGAACGCACACTGGGGGTCCAGCCTCGCATGCAGCGACCTTGGGACCAAGCTGGTATGCCCCCTGGGTAATAAACCGAACCACAGTGACATTCTGCTGATCGAACTCGTCGGAGCGGCCGGGGCAGCGGTATCGGCAGTATATTCGTTGGCGAGGGTACAGCGAGTCGAAGACCCCTACATGGTCCACGTCGGCCAGGCGATACTGAAGGTGTCCCTAGGCGGAATAACGGCAGTTCTCGGGCTGCTTCTACTGTTTGCGACACCAGGATTCCACGTCACCACGACATGGGAGATCTTTGCTTTCGCAGCGATCTTCGGATACTCGCAGCAAGTATTCACCCGATTCATCGACTCCAGAGGTGACGAACTCCTGAAGGCGGCATCTCCAAACGGCCAAGAGATTCCGCCTGCCGCCGGCACAAGAGAGCATGAACAATAGGAACAAAAACTGGTTCGGCCACATCACCGACCGCAAGCCGGGCCGACAAAAGCGACGGCCAGTGAAGCGGCGACGAGGGCAGGATTCGAACCTGCGTCCACCCGGGATCAGAGCCGGGCGCCCCAAAGCAAGTTCAACTCAAGATCACTGATACAAGGACGACTACAACCACCGGCATGTCGTCGAGTGCGGGATCAATCGCCTCAAGCGCCACCGGCCCGTCGCCACCAGGTACGACAAACTCGCCGTCCGCTACGAAGCGACCGTGCCGGTCGCAGCCATCAACGAACGGCTGTGACCAGCACTTTCACGCCAGACCCTAGTCCTCAAAGGGGACAAACTCGGCAAGCGCAGTCCAGTCCAGGGGACGCACGATCGTGGCCAGGCGAGCGAAGGGATCCTGCGCAGACGTTTGGAACCACATCACGGAGAGCACCGTATGCCCAGGCTCCGCAATGTCCTCGGGCTGCCACCAAGACGTCAGTCGAGCATGAACCGCTTCTCGCGGCAGCCACTCCTCGACTCGCCCCTCCGTATCGGCTCGGAGCTTGTCGAGATCATGCACATACAAATGCGGCGTCGCCGCCATCGCCTTCTCGATGCCCATCAGACGAAAGCGACGGTGTAGCTGTGGCGTCCCTTCGAGCATACCTTCACGGTCGTCACTTACCGTGAGTGCACGAAGCTCGGCGCGCACTGGTCCCACTTGATAGCCACGCAACTCGCCATTCCTCGTCTGGATCATGGGCCAGAGGGTAGGGGTGTCCGACAAGCGGACCAAACGACTTTCGCAACACGCCCTAAAAAAGCGCTTTGTCCCTGAGAGGTTGTTTAAGGGCTGTCCCGTTATCCGGTGCCGGGCTGGTACGCCACTACCCCCAGGGTGGGAGGTGTCAGCTGCTGAACTTGGTGCTTGCGTTCGACGCCTGCCCCGGGAAGAGTCCGTCCTGCGGACACCGTTCGGGGCGATGTCGGGGGAGCAGGGGCAGGGGCTGGGCAGAGATATGTGTGTGATGGATGCGGCGGGCAAAGAGGCTGCCGTCGCTCGGTTTCTTCGCGAATATCCACAGATAGAGCGAGCTGCATGCGACCACCCCGCGCTGCTGGGCTGCGCCGATGTCGACTGGTCGCAGATTCCCGGGTGCCCTGCCGGGATCCCGGTCCTGCTCCGCGGTCTCCTGGATGAGGTAGCCGGCCCGAGGCCCTGCGCGTGCTGGGCAATGTCTTGATGAACAGCGTCTTTCATACGAGCACCGCGATGCCGGCGGCCCTGCCCTTCCTGATCGGCCTGGTAGCTGTCCCTGACATCGCGGTGCGGCCCGGCCTGGTCGACCTCTTGGTCGTTGCCGCGGAGCTGTCTTCGCCCGTTGACTCGGCCAACGAACGCCAGGTGCTGCTACTCGGGAACGACTGCGATCACCCGGAACGCGAAGGGGGCAGGGCCGCCTTCGCCGCACATGCTTCTGCGTTGCGCGCGTTGTTGGAGGACGAGGCTCTTCCGGACGGACTGATCAGCGCAGACGACCGCGCGTGCCTGCTCAAGGCTGTGGAACCGCATCGATACCCCTCCTGACTACCCACGGCCAGCACTGCGGCCCGTGAAAAGATCTCGCGGTGTCTGGTGTGATTACGGCGTCGGAACCTTCCTTGATAGCCCCGTTCACCGGGCTGAGCCCGCAGCAGTTCGGGAAGCTGGTCAGCGTGCTGCGCCGCGAAGGAGCGGATGCGATCCGCAGGGGACGACCGTGGAGCCTGCCGTTGGAGGACCGGGTTCTCCTCGTCGTCGCGTACTGGCGGACGAATCTGACCTTGCGGCAGCCCGCCCCACTGTTCGGGGTCTCGAAGTCGGCCGCCGACCGCATCATCGACCACCTTGGGCCCGCGTTTGCGCTCCAGCCTCGTAAACGGTTCCGCAAGGGCACTGTCCTGATCGTGGACGGCACGCTGGTACCCACCCGCGACCACAGCATCGCCGAGCAGTCGAAAAGCTACCGGTACTCCACCAATCACCAGGTCGTCATCGACGCCGATGCCCGGCTCGCCGTCGCCGTCGCCGTCGCCGTCGCCGTCGGGCGCCCGTTGCCCGGCAACCGGAACGACTGCAAGGCTTGGGAGCTGTCGGGAGCCAAGGCCGCAGTCGGTAGGACCACGATCATTGCGGACGGTGGCTACCGAGGCACCGGAAAGCAGTTCTTGCGGGGCAGGTCCGACAGCAGGCCGAGCGCCAACTGCCGGACATGACGTCGGGGTTCGACCCGCGCGAACCGTCCCGATATCCGGTCCATCAGACCCTCGAATGCCTCCTGCCAGCGGGCAGGGTCTACGCTGTGACCTGCGGCCACCGCATGATCGTTTGTCTTCACACGCCGATGATTTAACAGTGGCCGCGCCCTTGCCCGAACAGGCCCCCACCAGCAAGATCACAATCTATCGCTGGGGCTCGGCCGCCATTCCGCTTCGAGGATGCTGAATATCTCGGAGTCCCGCCAGCCGTCCCGGATCAACGCGGTGTGCCGATGCCGCCCCTCGTACGTCATGCCGAGCTTGCCCAACAACCGAGACGACGCGAGATTGCGGGGGTCACAGGTCGCGTAGATCCGGTGAAGTCCCAATTCCCCGAACCCGCGCGACAGAAGCTCTTGTCCGATCGCCGTGCCCACGCCACGCCCCCAGGCCCTCGGGTGCACGATGTAGGCGATTTCGCCCTGACGATGGCGACGGCTACGAATGTGCAGCTCACCCATGCCGACGAGTTCGTTCTCGAAGCGAGCAATGTAGACGAATCTCTGCTGATGGGCGTGCGACCAGGCTTCGACGGCGGTTTGCACGAACGCGCGCGTCTGGTCCTCGGTGTTCGGCCCCCAAGACTGGTAGCGACAAGCCTCGTCAAGGCTGGCCCAGGAGTGCACTGCTTGCCAGTCGTTGAGCGCGAGCTTGCGCAAAGTCACTATGGATTGGCTCACAAGCGGATCTTGCCAGATCGTATTGGGCACGAGCCCGGACTTCGGTAGCCCGCCACCGCCGTCAGACCGAGCCCCACAGACCGGCGCCACCTTGCGCCAAGTCACGATCTACGGCTGGAGTACTAGTACTCCAGCAGCACTTTGACGTTTTCCCTGTTCAGGGGTGGTTTCGGTGAGTGTAGTGGGCTGATTGCCGGCCTGTGTTCTCTTTCCCGGGCCGCCCCTCGATCGTGTGCAGCCGCCGTCGGTAGTGGCAACGCTCTGGGCAGCCTTCGGGCGTGATCGACGAGCGTGCAGTTGAGATCTGGAACGACGAGCTCGAGGAACTGTTCCTGCGTACCGGGCACCGCTTCAAGCGCGTCGAGCCGCGTCGCAGGATGCGTGACTACATCCGTGGATTGCTGGGCCCGGTCGGCCGAAAGAACGGGTGGCAACTGGCCGAATACGCTGGACACCGAACCCCTGACCGCCTGCAGCGGCTCCTCAACGGCGCCCGCTGGAACGCCGACGAGCTCCGCGACGACCTCCAGCACTACGTGGCCGAACGACTCGGCGAGCCCGACGGCATCCTCGTCCTCGACGACACCGGCTTCCTGAAGAAGGGCACCACTTCGGCCGGCGTGCAACGGCAGTACTCGGGCACCGCCGGCCGCACCGAAAACTGCCAGATCGGCGTGTTCGCCGCCTACGCCACCACACGCGGACGCGCCCTGGTGGACCGGGAGTTGTATCTGCCCAAGTCCTGGACCGACGACCGCGACCGCTGCCGCGCCGCCCACATTCCTGACGAGCGCACCTTCGCCACCAAGCCTGACCTGGCCAAGGCCATGGTGCTGCGGGCAATCGCCTCTCCGCTGCCGATCGCCTGGGTGACCGCCGATTCCGCCTACGGCCAGGAGTGGCGCTTCCGCCGCCTGCTGGAAGAGACCGCCATCGGATACGTCCTGGTTGTCCCGAAGTCCCAGCAGGTGCCGCACTTCGGACGCATCGATCACCTCTTCTCCCAGGCACCGGGCGGGGCATGGGAGAGACGTTCGTGCGGTGACGGCGCGAAGGGCCCGCGCCTCTACCACTGGGCCGCCCTGCAGATCACGTCCATCGAGGACTTCGACGGCGACATGCCCACCCACCAGCGGTGGGCACTGGCACGCCGCAGCATCAACAAGCCCGACGAGATCGCCTACTACCTCGCCCATGCACCGCTCGGCACCACGATCGAGACCCTGGTCCGTGTCGCCGGGATGCGCTGGGCCATCGAGGAAGCCTTCCAGGCCGCGAAGAACGAATGTGGCCTGGATCAGTACGAAGTCCGCCGCTACACGGGCTGGATGCGGCACGTCACCCTGGCCATGCTGGCGCATGCCTTCCTAGCCGTCATGGCCGCCGACGCCGCGGCAAAAGGGGCAGCAGAAACGGTTCCTGCCTTGCGCCCCTCACCGTGGCAGAAGTTCGGCGGCTCCTGGCAACTGTCCACTCACCCACGGCTCACCAGCCCCTCATCAACGCACGCGCACTGAGATGGTCACACTGGCGCAGACGACGCCAAGCCGTCGCCCGACGTTGCCACTACCGACGGCGGCTGCACACGATCGAGGGGCGGCCCGGGAAAGAGAACACAGGCCGGCAATCAGCCCACTACACTCACCGAAACCACCCCTGAACAGGGAAAACGTCAAAGTGCTGCTGGAGTACTAGACGCGTGCACCGCCGTCTCACCCTCTCGCTCGTTCAGTGCCGCGCACGGACGTTCAAGCAACACCAGGAACCCATTCCGGTGCGCCGGCCAACCGCTCAGGCACGTGACTGAACACCCGGCGCGCAGCCCAGCACTCCACCAACGCAGTTGGAAAGAGTGCGCCTGCGGTGATGGCCTCGCCCTGGACGGCGCCGGCCTGGATGAGGGATGGGATGCTTGGGCATGGCGCCTGAACCCCATATCGCTCCGTCAATGACCACTCACGTCAATACGGTGACCGATGGAATCACCAGAGTCTTCACGTGGGAGGAAGACGCACGCATCGAGGTACGCGACCTGGGCGGAGAAATCGTGATCGAGGCCAACGCCGCAGGGCTGAGGACCCTGGCCGGCCACCTGATCACACTCGCCCAGGACGGCACACAACGGACTCGAAGAGGGGTCCGCGAGCCTGGTCCTGGAGAGGTGCGACGACGAATGACTCGTGCCAGAGGCGTGCCAGGTCGTGCGGGGAAGCACGGGGAACAGCGGGTACTGATTCGGCGGCACCGAGAGCTCCAACAGCCTCTAGCCGCAGGTCAGTAGGGCAACTGACGCCAGAGCATCTGAGTTTCCCAAGCTGAGGGCGCGAGTTCGATTCTCGTCACCCGCTACGCCACGGGCCTGCCGGCCGAAGGCTGCGGCGGAAGGCAGTTCCCTTCTGGCCAACGAAGACCAGGCCTTCAAGCCCGCCAGGACCCGGCGGTCCTACCGCTGTAGGCGGTAGTGCGCGCCTCAGGCTCAGATGCTTTGCTCTGCGCATGCAGGCTGTCTACGCAAGTCTTGTAGCTGTGCTCGGCACGCTACTTGGAGCAGTGACCACCTATGCATTCCAGCGCCGCGCAGCGGCGTCCGCGACGCGCAGCTCCCGGGCGGATCGCCTGCGCGAAGATCAGCTGGCTGCCTACAGCGCCTTCGCGGAAGCTGTGACGGACTATCGGAGCAGCCAGTTTCGGCGGTGGGAGCTCATGCAACTCGATCCAGCGAGCCCCGAGTCGACAGCGGCCACACTCGAATCACACCGCCTGCGCGGCGTCACTCGACAGATTCGCTGGCGCATTCAACTCCTTACCGAAGACCAAGAGCTCGTGCGCCTTGCGGACGCGGCAGTCATCGAAGCACGAGACGTGGGTTCGGCTGATGATGTGGCTGACCGAAAGAGCAGACATGATCTCACCGGCGTAGCGGTCGAGCGGTTCATTCTTCACGCGGCCACGCACGTGCGCTGACCCGGGTATCAATCATGAGACAGCAGAGTGCAACTCACCACCGGCCCAGGCCGCAGGGGAACGCCCCTGCACACAGCCCGGCACCCCACCAACACAGTTGGAACACGTGCACCGTTCGGCTGGCAAACCTGTCACGTCCTGAGGCAGTTGGGACTCACTTTTGTAACACGCACGCGTGCGCTCCTGATGCACCCCGTCTTCATTCGCTACTGAACTTGAACTCGTGATGTCGGGCCTTGCGGGCTGAGACGTGTCAGATATGGGCCCTGATTTGCTGCACTGGATGTCCGAGTGCGTCCCCGATGGCGGTCAGTTCCTCGTCGCTGAACCAGGCGCGCTCGGGGTTCCGGATGGCAATCTCGAATCGAGCAAAGCCACAGGGCCAGTCGTAGTCCAGTGCGTCCAGCGAGCTCGCGGTGCCGCAGCAGGGGACCACCACGGCGAGGGTTGCGAAGCCGTCGTGGCAGTGGGCTTCGAAGGCACGCCCCGCCGGCCTGCACACGTACCAGCTCATGGCCGCCACCCGCCTCACCCGCTCGCAGGTCGGCCGCTGCATCCGGCACGTCCGCGACGTCGTCGCCTCGGAGAACCTGCGTATAGCGCCAGAACAGCCGTCGCCGCAGCCGTGCGCCAGGGAGGACGTCTTGGGGTTGCTGGGATGCCGGCTGGAAGGTGCCGACCTCGGGTGGGATCACCCAGGCCCGCCAGCGGCTGGGCGAGGAGCCTTTGCGGCCCTCCGCCACTGATCATCGACCGGCTCGCCCAGCCGATCTGAAGGTCGGGGTTGCCCCTCCCCCGGCCGAGGCGAGGTGCGGAGCGCCCTCACGACGTGCGCCGCCCGGCTCCCTCAGGTTGAGTTCATTACCGGGCCCCGCGCCAGACATCCGCGTCACCGTCCCGTCAGCTACGGCCGCGCGGCAGCATGAGGGCCGCGGCCGTGGTGGCTATCAGCATCACAGCCGCGACGCACAAGGCGACCCGCAGACCCACAATGAACTCACCCCGGTCCGCGACCAAGGCTCCGCAGACGGCCACGGCGAGCGCGCCGCCCGTCTGCCGGAAGGAGTTCAGGATCCCGGCGGCCATTCCGGCCCGATCTGCGGCTATGTCGTTCAGCAGGATGGCGGTCAGGGAAGGTACGAAGAAACCTAGGCCGAGGCCGACCGGGATGAGCATCGCCGCGATCACTGGTCTGCTGGTGCCCTCGTCGATCCAGAGCAGGCCGAACATCGCCGACGCGAAGATCGCTTGTCCCATGGTGATCGGCATCCGCGGCCCAAAGCGTGCCGCAGCCCTGGCCGAGGCCAGGTTGGCTCCGGCGATCACGGACATCATCGGTAGGAACATCAGCCCCGCGGCCATGACGGACAGGTTCAGAACGTCCTGAAAGAACAGGCTCAGCACGAACACCAGCCCGTAGAACGCGGCATTGACGACGAAGCCGATCGCGACCGAAACCGTCACCGTGCGCGAACGGAAGAGGTCGAGCGGGACCAACGGCGCGGCGGTACGTGCCTCGATCATGATGAACGCGGCCGTCGCCACTGCGGCGAGCCCCAGGCAGCCCAGCACCACGGGCTCGCCGAAGCCGTTCTCCCCTCCGTCGATCACCGCGAAGGTGAGCGCCGCGAGCGCGACGATCGCCGTGAGCTGGCCGTACGGATCGAGCGGCGCGGCACGGCGCGGCGAGCGCTCCGCGCGGGTCAACACCGCGAGGGTGGCGATGCCGACGGGCAGGTTGACGACGAAGATCGCCCGCCAGCTCAGAGTGCTGGACAGCACCCCGCCGGCCACCGGGCCGGCGGCAACCGCGACGGCTCCGCCAACGGTCCACAGCGCGATGGCCCGTGCCCGTTCGGCCGCGTCCGGGAAGGCCTGCCGGACGAGGGCCAGCGAGGAGGGCAGCATGATCGCCGCCGCGCTCCCCTGAATCAGGCGGGCGGCGATCAGCTCGCCCAGCCCCGGCGCCAGTCCGCAGGCAGCCGAGGCGACCGTGAAGACCGCGACGCCGACGCCGAACGCGCGGCTCGCCCCGATGCGGTCGGAGAGCGTGCCCGCGGAAAGCAGGAGTGCGGCGAACATCAGCGTGTAGGCGTCCACGATCCACTGCAGTCCCGCCGTGCTGCCGCCGAAGGTCCGCCCGATCCCGGGCAGCGCCACGTTCATCGCCATGGTGTTGAGGTTGAGCAGAAAGATGCCCATGAACGTGGTCGCCAGGATCAGCTTCGGTGCGGCCGTGCGTTGCCGGGCATCCTGTGACGCGCGGGCTGGTTCAAGAGTGGTCATCCGTCCAGACTGGTGAGGCTCGCGAGGGCGAGGCAGACCGTGATCTTCCGGGGTGCGCCATAGGTGGGTGTAACAGGGCCAGGCTCCGGGCCGGACCCCTGATCACCCGCTGGCAGAATGACGACATGACCGAGTTCGGAAAGTTTCTGCGGGCTCGCCGTGGCGACGTACGCCCGGCAGACGTCGGACTGCCCGCCGGAACCGGCACGCGCCGTACGCCGGGTCTGCGCCGGGAGGAGCTGGCGGCGCTGGCCGGTGTGAGCATCGACTACTACATACGTCTGGAACGCGGCAAGGAGACCCATCCGAGCCGCTCCGTGGTCGAGGCGCTGGCCGGCGCGCTCCGCCTCAACCAGGAGGAGAGCGGCTTCCTGCACGAGCTGGCGGCGCGGGCGGCGCGGCGTGCGCCCGAGCCCCGTCCCCTGCCGTCACGGCGGGTCCGTCCGACCGTCACGCAGCTTCTGGAGACGCTCCGGCCCAACCCGGCGTACGTCGTGAGCCGCACCAACGACCTACTGGCGGCCAACCCCGGCGGGCTGCGGCTGCTCCACGGCATCGCCGACTGGCCGGAGCGGCAGCGGAACACCGTCCGGTACACCTTCCTGCACCCAGCTGCCCGCGAGCTGTGGGCGGACTGGGAACAGAAGGCCAAGGGGTGCGTCGCCCAGTTGCGGGCGATCGCCGGCACCGATCCGGATGCCCCGGATCTCGCCGCACTCGTAGGTGAGCTAATCGTCAAGAGCCCCGACTTCAACCGGCTCTGGGAGCGGTACGAGGTGCACACGATCGGCGACGGCGAGAAGACGCTCCGACACCCGGAGGTCGGCACGATGACGCTCTCGCACGAAGGGCTGTCCCTCAACCGCGCACAAGGCCAGCGCCTCATCATCTACATGGCGCCGCCAGGCAGCCCGGACCACGACAAGATGACGCTCCTCGACCTCGCCGCCTCCGGCCCGTCCGTCGGTTCCGGTGAGACGGCGCCCGTCTCACCCTCCCGGAGACAGGGCTAGGCGCTTACGAAATCCCGATCGACAAAATGTTGTCTATCCGCAGGCGATGCCCAGTTCGGTGAACATGGCCATCATCTCCAAACGGAGGGTCTGCCTGGCGGGTGGTGTAGCCGTCCATGCCACGCATCGCGGTGACCTGGGCGGTCAGGTGGGTGGCGGTGAAGCCGCCGGGGGCGGGTGCCAGGGCCAGGACTCCGGCCAGCACGGCGCGGATCCGGGGCCTGTTCAGATCGATCCCGCCAACGCGGGTGGCGCCGAGTTGGAAGGGCAGCGGCAGTTCATCGAGGGTGCCATCGGGCATGAAGCCGATGTCTACGCAGACCAGCATGGTGCAGAACCGCTGTGCCATATCCGATAGGGCGGCGACGATCCGGGGGAACTTGTCCATGCCCGGCCGGTCTTGAAGCCTCAAGATCCGCCAACAAGAATCCTCCGGGTGCTCCTGACCTCCACGGTTCAGATCATGACCCGCCAACTAAAAGTCTCGGTCACAACGGCCTGCACAGCGTCGGATCGTCCGGCCAAGAGCCTTGCAAGATCACCGCCGCCGGAACCGACTTCCAGGGCGAGGCCGAAGCGCCTCGGCAACTGCCGCAGGATCCAGCGATGGTAGTGAGCAGTGTGATCCCAGGGCTAAGCAGCGTTGAACCGTTCAAGAGCCCGCAGGACACGAGGCGACAAGATCTTCATCACCCCGGTCCATCAAATCCCTGCGGCATGCACACCCTGTTCCGGAACAAAGATCACTTGCTCCCGGACTACCGGACGCAGTCCAAGGAAGCGAGTTGAAAAACACCTACTCACCCGCGGCCAGACCTCCTCTTCCACAGCTCCACCGCGTCATCGTCACGCTCGATCGCGCGGCGCGCGGGTTGCTGCCACGACCAGCCGTGACGCCTGAGCAGTCGCCACGTGCCCTCCACCGTGTACGAGATACGGAAGAGCCGACTGATCAGTTTCTTGACCCGCGCCAGGGTCCATCGCTGGTCAGCCCAGCCCTGTGCGAGCGGTCCACGCTCCAACTCCCTCTCCAACCTGGCGACCTGGGCACCGCTGAGCCTCGGCCTACCGGGCGACACCTTCGAGGGCGACACCAGCCGCCCCGCCCTCACGCCATCGGCGCCCAGTCGATGTCATGAAGTCCGTCGAACATGATCAGAACCATGCCAGGCGGCACTGACACCGGCCCGTCCCAGGACGGGGCGACCGTACGACCCCGTCCTGGGACGGGCCAGGACCAACGGGGCGGCGCCTGCGCTGGATGCGAGGCACGGTCTCGCAGGCGTAACGGCACGTGCTTTCTTCACACTGATGATCTATGGTCGCGCTGTTCATAGGGGAGGGAAGACGCATGGTGCGTGGGGGACGGGTCGCTGTGCTGTGCGCGGCCGCGGTGCTGATGCTGGCCGGGTGCGGGCAGCAGGCGGCGCAGGCCAAGCCTGCGTTCGAGAGTGCGGAGAAGCTGCCGGAGAAGCTCGCGAAGGACGGCACCACCATTCTCGTGGGCGATCCGGACGCGAGGATGACGGTGCACCTGTACGAAGATCCGCGCTGTCCGTACTGCGAGGAGTTCGAGACGACCGGCGGTTCCCCGAAGCTTCGGGAGATGATGCTCGACCACCGGGCCAAGGCCGAGTACACACTGGCCTCCTTCTTGGACGACCGCCTGGGCGGCGGCGGGTCGAAGAGGGCGGTCAACGCCCTGCGTGCCGCGCTGGAGGAGGGCAGGTTCGTCGAGTACCACGAGGTGCTCTTCGCCAACCAGCCCGAGGAGAGCATCGACGGCTACACCGACGCGTATCTGCTGGAACTGGCCGGCCAGGTGGAGGGTCTGGGCGGACCGGAGTTCAGCGCGGCCGTGAAGAGCATGAAGTACCGCTCCTTCGTCACCGCTTCCGAGAAGGCCTACGAGGAGGCCGGTGGAGCGAAGGAACCCGAGGGTCCCGGGACACCCACCGCCGTGATCAACGACAAGCGGATCCCCATGGAGTACAACAGCCTGCTCCTCGACGGCGCCGCCTTCAAAGGCCTGCTCCAGCAGATCTCCGACAAGCCCTGGGACTGGGTGGCGACCTCCTTGTGAACGGGCGCGCCACCACCGGCGAGGCGTGGCTCCGGGTCCACCGCATCGATCCTGCCCGCTGGTCGCAACGCTCAGTCGCTGCTGCACGGAAACCTGAGCCAGAACCGGTTCTCGCGAACAAGGCCAGCGACGTACAGCAACCGGCATAACCGCAACCGGCCGTCACGAGCGCTCGGCGACCGGTTCACCAGTCCGGCGGACCTCGGCGATCGCCACGCATCGGGGGGCCAGATCAAGGCCCCGAAGGGCGCCGGGAAAATGGAACTCCGCCCGCTCTCGGTTGTGGCAGGGTGCTCGCATGTCCAGCCCGGCCTCGTATCCCGTCTTCCGTACCACCGACCCGGCAGTGGCCTTGCGCGTGGCGCGAGAGCTTGTGGAGGTCGGTGACCCGCAGCATGCGGAGGTGTCGGTGGACATCGAGCTGCGGACGGTCCGGGAAGTGCTGCGGATACGCGATGCGCTGCCCGATTCCTGGTTCAGGAAGGAGAACGTCGAGGACTGGGCACGGGATCTTTCCGACCCGACGGGTCTGCACGTCGGTGTCCATGCGCCCGAGCTCTCCGATGATCCGGACTTCCTGTCCCCGCACCTGCCGCTCTGGGCATCGATGGAGTACCGGCCCGTGGGCAGCGTCGAGGAAGAGTTCGCTGCCTTGGTGGGGTCGAACATCGGCGAGATCTGGTGGTCCAGTCTGATCTGGCCCGACGCACCGGACAGCAACATCTACCGCGAAGCCAACAACGCCCGGGTTTCACTGCTTTTCAACTGCCGTACTACCAATCTCGACGAGCGCGCCGATGACCATACCGTGCTCGTCCACGTGCTTTGCAGGGGCCACGACAGGGAGTCCGAGGAACGGCACGCCGCCTGGCTGGCGAAGCAGATCGGCCAGTCCGTCATCGGCCCCCGACAGGAGTAGGCACGGGTGTTGAGGCCGAAGAGGTTCCATGAGGTGCTTGCTGTCGCCGCCGGCGTGGGCTTCGTCCAGGAGACGCTCGTCGCGCAATGCGCAGGGGTCAGGGGGACGCCGGCGCAGGAGCCACAGGTTCTGGCAGGTCCGGCATGGCCAGGAGCATGGCCTGGATCTCCGCATCACCTTCGTCAGCTGCCCATGCACGCAGGACCTGGAGCATGGAGTTGACGCCTCCCATGGGATGCCGGTGCGGTTCACGTAGAGGATCGCGTTGACGAACTCCCGTAAGTCGTGGACCCGGGCCGCCATGCCGGGGCCGGTCCGGCCGGCTCGCCAGGCCGTGAAGACCGGTTCGATCAAGGCCCAGCCGGCGTCGGAGACATCACTTCGGTACGGGCGACGAGCACTCACACCTCACCCAACGACCACCGACGCCAGCAGTCACAAAATCATCCCGAACTACCAGCTACCTAGATCAGATGCCCTCTTAAACGGCCCAGCGCACCCGGCCTACCTGGCGATAGCCGGCGGGCCCAACCAGGAAGGTGGGTCCAATGGGCTTCGACGCAGAACGATCAGCGCGCATCGCTGCCATGCAGGAAACCGCCCGGCCCGTCTGGGAGGCAACCGGCGACATCGACACACTGCAGCAGTTCCTCAGGCACAACGGGTGTCACGGAGTGGAAGCCGTGCTCGTGACCATGGGCCTGCTGAACTGCGATCTTGCCGAAGCCCAACGAGCCTTCTTCAACGCCCCATGCCGCGACGCCGAACGCCGCTTCCACAACGACGCCATGGACCTGCTCGAAGAGGCCGCCGACCACGACGCCTGACAGCACCAGCGGCCCAGCCCAGGCCCTTGACTCGGTCATTAGAACTCCACCGACCCCGTGAGCAATCGCGACCCCTCACCCCCGAGCCTCCGCGCCTCCGCGCCTCCGGGCCTCCGCGCCTCCGAGCCCTGTCCGCCCCGGCCAATGGCTTCACCATCCTCGCGGCGACCGTGCCCGAGAACCAGGGCGCGGTGCGCCCCGGCGACGCCAAACGGGACATTTCGCCGCTGATCGACCGACCCTTCTCGATGCCGGGCAGACCTCGGATACCTGACCGGCGGGCCTTGTGCGGGATCCTGTTCGTGCTGCATACCGGCATCCAGTGGGAGTATCTGCCCCAGGAGCTGGGCTTCGGCTCGGGCATGACCTGCTGGCGGCGCCTTGCCGCATGGAACGAAGCCGTTGTCTGCGATGAAATGCACCTGGTGCCGCTGAAGCTACGGGCCGCGAAGCAACTGGACTGGTCTCGGGCGGTGATCGACTCCTCCCACGTGCAGGCCGCTCGAAGAGGCCCAAGCGGACGGTCTGCCTGGTCAAGCGCGATGATTTTGGCCAGGGCAGCGAAAAAGCTTGGTCTGCGGGGCCCACGGAACCGGGTAACGTCTTTGTCATATTCTTCCAGACGCCGATTTACGAGTGACAGCGTGATGGGCCTCTTCTGACGTACTTCGACGTCGCCGCCCTTTCCCACCGATGAACCCGTAGATCACTTCACATCACTACCGGGAGAACCCGTGACCGTGAGCAAGAACATCAACAACCCCGTGGGCATGGGCGGCGGCCAGCGTAAGAAGCAGTCCCGCACCGAACGCCAGAACCACGGTCCGCACCGCAACCTCGACCGCCAGGGTGCAGCTGCCCAGAAGGCGGAGTTGGTGCGCAAGATGCGCGAGAAGGCAGGCGCAGTTGAGAGTGCCGGGCAGGTGGGCGACGACACCACACAGAGCTGACGCACCGCCGCCGCAGGGTGGCACCCCACGGTGCAGGGCCCGGACCGCGACGCGCGGTCGGGCCCTGCTGCCGTACCGGGCGCAGCAAGTTGAGTTCAGCTCTTGGCCGACCATCCGTGTCTCAGCCGATCACCCGGGGCAGCCGCAGATTCAGCAGTCCTGTCACCGCCACCGTCCCGAGGTGCACCAGGAGCGTCACCACCAGGGCGTTCCACGTGCACCCGTACTTCTTCCCATGCGAGCACGGCAGGGAGATCGCCGGACTCGAAGAAGGGATGGGGCTCTACTGGCACGTGGCCGCCTCAGCGAGCGGCGGTGCGCGACGCGCTCGGCTTCACCAAGGAGACCTCGCTGATCATGGGCATCGCCGAAGCCACGGTGCGATCCGTGCGCCGTACCGTCAAGCAGCGCTTCGCAGCCGTCGGCGCTGAGGACATGGGAGGCCAGCACACGCTCGCCCAGAGGCACTACACCTACTGGGAGACCCCGGACGGCACGCCCGTCTCGATGGCGGGAGCGAACCCGATGGTCGGCGGCCAGGCCCGGGTGGACGCCGTCTACACCCCGGGCCCACCTGCGCGGCCGCGGCTACGCGGGCGCCGTCACGGTCCAGGTGAGCCGGGCCACGCCGGCCCCGAGCGCGAAGGAGGTCGTGCTGTTCACGAACGCGGCACATCCCACGAGCAACGCGCTGTACCGGCGCATGGGTTTTGTCCCGGTCACTGGCTTTCCGCGTACGACTTCGGGTAGGCCGCTGCGGAAATCGGGCCAGGATCATGCCGGGCACACCCTGTCCGCAGGAGGGCAGCCGGCTCGCCGCCCACGCGAGGCCTGGGCCGTCCAGGGGGTACTGCCTTGGCCCTGCCGGGAGTTCCTCTCCCGGCAGGGCCGTGACGGCGGGTGCCGCTACTGGGCGTACGTCTCGAACTCGGCCACCTTCGGGGTGCCCGTCGAACCGGTGATCTCAAATGTGATCTTGCTGAGCGAGGTCTGCGAGAAGGAAATGACTCCCGCGGCGCTTCCGGAGGCCAGGACGGCGCCGGTGTCGGCGTTGAGCACGCGCCACGACCCGATGGCGCCCGCGGAACCCGAGGCCTCCCGGATGTTGACCTTGGACACCGCGGTGGCGGAACCCCACTTGATCGAGATGGATCCGGTCGACGAGGCCGGTGACCAGTACGTGCTCAGGTCGCCGTCACGCACGTTGCCGTAGCTCGTGCCGGTGGCCTTGCTGGAACCGTCGGAACCGGCACCGATGCTGAGGTTGGTCCCGCTCGGCTGAGTCGGAGTCGAGGTCGGCGTCGGGGTCGGGGTGGGGGTGGGGGTCGACGTGGGAGTCGGGGTCGCGGTCGGCGTCTGGGCGGCGCAGTTGCCGTTCGACACCTGCAGTCCGGTTCCGGCTCCCGCTGTCCGGCTCACGACGTCCGGCACGCACGAGGCGGCGTCGAGGCTGTACGAGTAGGGGATGCTGACCGTGGTGTTGGACTGCGGGTTCGGGCCGGCGGGGTTGTTGTCGGTACCGGGGCTGGACCAGGTCACGTTGTCGAAGACGTTTCCGCTGACCTGCCAGTACCCGGCCGCGTCGGTGTAGAAGGTGCCGAGGACGTCCTTGGAGTCCTCGAAGTAGTTGTTGTCCACCTTGGCGCGCGCGCCGGCACGGGAGTTGATGCCGGACTCGTTGAGGCTCACGTAGTGGTTGTTGTAGATGTGGGCCGTTCCACCACGCAGCAAGGGCGCGCGAGAGTCGATGTTCTCGTAGTAGTTGTGGTGGAAGGTCACGAAGCCGTTCGAGAGGTCGCTCTCACTGGATCCGATGAGACCGCCGCGGCCCGAATTGCGCAGGACGCTGTACGAGAGCGTCACGTACTGCGTGTTGTCCTTCATGTCGAAGAGACCGTCGAATCCCTCGGACTCGCCGCCGGACGCCTCCAGGGTGGTGTGATCGACCCAGACATTGCGGACGTCGGTCTCCATGCCGATGGCGTCCCCGCCGTTCGACGTGGGCGAGCCCGACTTCTTCACGTTCCGGACGGTCACGTTCTGGATGATGATGTTGCTGGATTCACGGATGTGGATGCCCAGTTGGTCGAAGACGGCTCCGTTTCCGACGCCTACGATCGTCACGTTGCTGATCTGCTTCAGCTCGATCACGCCGTCAGCCGTGTTGCAACTGCTGCCGGACACCTTGGCGGTGTTGGCGTGGTTGATGGTTCCCTCGACCTCGATGGTGATCGGCGTGGTGCTGCTGGCCCGGCCGCACAGCGCCGCGTGGATCGCGGTCCCCGTGGTGGCCCGCACCGTCTGCCCGCCCGCGCCGCCGGTGGTCCCACCGTTCTGCGTGGCGTAGCCGGTGGCGCTGCCGGTCGCCGCCGACGCCTCGTCGGGCATCGACAGCACCACACCGACCGCGGTCGCGAGGGCCATCGCGGCCGAGGCCGCGGAGAGTCGCAGTGCGACTGATCGTCTCATTCTCATCTCCTGATTGATCATGCGTTGTTCGAGTACGGGGAGCTGCTGGTGTGTGCGCGTGCTGCCCACCGGGGTCGTCGGCGTTGGGCCGGCCTACGAGTGGCGTAGGCAGGGGGCGCTCCGGTCCGGGATCTCCCGCGCCGGCATTCGGCGGCCCGGGCATGACGCCCGCGTCGCCCTGGGCGGGGTCTCCGCCACGCCCCGCTCTCGGCCCGTCGACGTACTGCCTGACATCTGGTGGACCGGGAGGGGATCAGCCGTCGCCACCGGTCGCGGTCGCCTGTACGGCGGGGCGGATGGCGCGATGTGTGTGCGTCATTGCGTGCACCTTTCGTATCGCGGCACGCGGACATCGCGAGATGTCCTGTACCGGACCACCGGCGGTTCGTACGCACGTATCGGCGGCCTCCGCAACGGTCGACCCTCTGAAATCGATCTACATCCGTGAAGAAAGCGCTTTCCGTCGGCAGACGATAGGGGGCCCTTCGTTGGCTGGCAAGAGTCTTGGCATGAACAGCCTTGCTCCGTCGTGAGGTTGCCGATTTCGGGGTGCCTGGAGAGGTGCGATCCACGGCGCAGGCGCCCAGCACACCCCTCCACCCGGTGAAGCGCTTACTTGCAGTCGTCGCGGTGTGAGCGCTTGCGCTTCTCCGCGAAGGCATCGCTGCGCGGCGGAGGCGTCTCCTGGGTGCGTCGCCGCAGGTGGAAAGAAGCGCGAGCGCTCACCGGACACGGTGCGGCGCTGTCGGTGCCGTCGCCTACGGTGCTGACATGGATCACTGGATACGCGGCCCGCTCAGCTGGCTGCACAGGCAGATCCCGCGCGGGGAGGAGACCGATGTCGTCTCCCCGAGTTCCTGGCTCAGGCCGTGCGGGCGCCACAGCGACAGTCCGCCGCGTAGCGGCGGCGCACCGAGCCTGCGGAGCAGGACCAGCTGTGATGGCGTTCTTTGGAAACGGTCCCCGTACTCACAGGTGACCCCAACACCTACTCAGTGAATCTCCCCCAGGCATCTGGCACCTGAACTACGGACGGGCGCCACAAGAGGTGACGTCCAATAGCCAGCCGGGCCCTGGGATGGGTCGGACCAACTGGGGCGCGGACGCCTGCTGAGGCAGCCTGCAAACGCGTGAAAGGGCGAGCCCAGGAAGGTTGGCCCTCATCACGGTGCGCGCCTCCTGACGGTGCGGCGGTACGCCCGGATGTCATGTCGGCGGGAAGGGATCGGCAGGAGTCAGGTGCGGGGCCAGTTCTGGCTGTCTGTCACCTCGCGCGCGATGCGACGCCACTGCTTTTCCCCGCCCGGCAGGGGCCAGGCCCAGGTCGGCTGTTCCGCGGTGTTCAGGCCGTGAAGGAGTCGGACGAGTTGCGGGCCGGCGGTGGCGGCGCCGTCCGGGACGGCCGGGCCGTGGACGGCGCGGAGTTCGGCGAAGCGTGCCAGTTCGTCCTCGTAGAAGCCCGCCGCTTCCTCGGTGCGCGTGGCCAGGTCATCGCGCGGGACCGTGCGGTGCAGCTGCAGCAGTGGTGGCTCGACCGATTCGGCGACTGCCGCAGCGAACCGCGCGTGGCCGTCCAGGATCAGATGGCAGTCCAAGCCACTGACCCACCACAACAGGACGGGCGGGAGCGTCCCTTCACGGGCTTGCTTGCGGTACGCCTTGACCCGGCTGTCGTCGGCATCGGGCATCGGCCGCAGCGGCAAGACCTCCCACGAATGAGAATGGAGGAACCAGTCGATGTATCCGTTGGGATGGCCGTCGACGAGCATCGAGCTCCAGTACTCGGCATGCGAAGTGTCGGCGTGGCGCCAGCGCCGGAGCGGACTCTCGCACGAGAGCAGCCACCGGCCCTCATGCAACGGGCTGCCCGGCGAGTCGATGAGGTACTCCGCAAAGCGGTGAGCCCACCGTTCACGGCTGCCCGCCAGGGCGCGGCCCGCATGGGCACGCAAGGGCGGGACGAAGGAGCGATACCCGTCGGTGCGCCAGAAGTCCACGCCCTCGAGCTGCTCGTCGACGACGGCGAGCAACACCGGCTGCGACATCTGGGAGACCAGCAGTTGCGCACCGGCAGTGAACACGCCCAGCCCCGGCTGGTGGCGGTCCTGTACGTCCAGGGACAGGCCCACCCACGTGCCGTCGTCCCGCGTGACATCGCTGCGCTGCATGCCGAGAGCCTAGACGGCTGCTGAGGGGACCCCCGATGGCATGTCCGTCGGGCATGCCCCGCACTCCACGAGCTGGTGATCCTGGCCGAAGGCACGTGCGGTGCTCATCGAAGCTGGATCTACGTGATCGCAGTGGGTGCCGGCGCGGCGGCGAAGCTGCCTGGCGTTGCACGGACGGCGTCGCCCTCCCTGCGGCTGTGCTCGTCTGTGCTCGGCCCGCCTCCGTCTCAGTCATCTTCAACCGGCCTGGGAAAAGTGGCTTCAGAGGGGATGTCAGCAGGATGTCAGCATTCCGACCGCGCGAGAATTGCTGGGGTGAGCTGTGGGGATGCGCACTGGGGCTCCGGTTCTCGCGCAAGAGATCACGCAAGAGGTGATGCAAGAGGTGTCGCAGGAGTAGCTGCAGGAGATGATGCGGCAACGTACCGTCGACCGCCCCGGGTCTCGTAGGCCGCGCGCTGGCCTGCTCCAGCACGGCGAAGCCGTCCCCCAGCGCGTCGGTCAGCATCTGTTGGTCGCCGTGGTGGTGTTCGGGGTTGTGGACGAACACCGCATCGAGCCTCTCGCGGCCCCTCGGTGCGGCCGCAGTCTGTCTGCCAGCGAAGGTGGGCGGGCGCAAGGCTGTGCCGGAGGTCCGGGGGGGTGATGACGCGGGCGGCGTGCGCGGCATCGACCGATCCCGGTTCACCACCCACACCTTCCGCGCCAGCACGCCAGCCAGGAGCCTGGCTGCTAGTTCTTTGACCTTCGGCGATCTGACTAGTCGCTGATGAAGATCAGGTAACTGCCCGACGCCTCTTCCGAGCATTCAAGAGGTCGCCACGCTCGGACATACCTGGATGCCCCGATGCATCGGCGAGTGCCTCGCCCATAACAGCCGAAGCCTGGGATCTGGGGGATCTCGACGTGGCTGCCAGCTGCGCCTGACGTCGTGGCTGACTGTCTTGTCAGGTGGAGCAGTCGAGCCCGGCGACCTGAGGGGACCTGAGGGATCTCTGAAGAGGCTGCCCGAACGACGATGAGTTCCAGCACGGTCCCCGGTCTTCAGGTACAGCCACCTTCCGCGCGAATTTGGAGGCACCTTGAAGCTCTTGCTCACGTCAGGCGGCGTCACGAACCCAAGCATCCACTCTGCGCTCGTGCAGCTTCTCGGCAAACCGATCGCCGAGTGCCACGCCCTCTGCGTCCCGACAGCACAGTGGGGTCACCCGATGTGCGGTCCGAAATCGGTGCGGGGCTTCGCAGCCGCCGAGCCCACGTGGCAGCACTTGTCCGGCCTGGGCTGGGCGTCGCTCGGTGTCCTCGAGCTCACCGCACTGCCCACCATCGGCGCCGGGCGATACGTCCCCTGGATCCGCGAGGCCGACGTGCTCCTGGTCGACGGCGGCGACGCGACCTATCTGTGCCACTGGATGCGGGAGTCCGGGCTGGCCGATCTACTGCCTTCGCTGCCTGACACGGTCTGGGTGGGAGTGAGTGCCGGAAGCATGGTGATGACGCCGCGGATCGGAGCGTACTTCGTCGAGTGGCCGTCCGCACCGGACGACCGCACCCTGGGAGTCGTCGACTTCTCGATCTTCCCGCACCTGGATGCTTTCCCGCAGAACACCCTGGCTGACGCAGAGCGGTGGGCCGCCGACATCGGCGTCCCGGCCTACGCCATCGACGAACAGACGGCCATCAAGGTCGTCGACGGCTCCGTCGAGGTGGTCTCCGAAGGACAATGGACGAAGTTCGGGTCATAGCAGCCCGGCACTGAAGAGGTCGCGTCGTTCCGCGAGACCCCGATAACGCGCCGCGACCTCGGTGACCACTTCTTGACCACTCCCGGAAGCGCCTTCTCCGCCGGCGCGATGTCGGTGAAGACCACTCGGCAAACGCCGTCACAACCGTCGCTGCACTCACCGTCGTCAGGGGCAGTCTCGCACTTCCCTCCCGAGATGATTCCCTTCGCGTACGCCGGTCCGTTGGACTGCTTCACGGTGTGGACGGGGCCGCCGGAGTCTCCGCTGAGGGTGCATGATCCGGAGTTCTCCTCGGCCACGGTCAGGTTCTCGCCGACCGAGCCGCTGGCATACCTGACGCGTGCCGCGTCGCGGAGACCGAGCTGTTCGAGCAGAGGGTCAAGCCGCCGGAGGTCGCGCGGCGGTTGCGAGTGAGCTCGCGTACCTGGTCACCAACCCGAGCCCGCTGTTCGCCCCGGACCGCCGCATCGCGTCAGCGACTCCTCAGACGTCCTCGTCGTGAAGGCGGTGGGCGCTCGGTCAGCGTCCTGGCCACCGGGTGCGGAGCGGCGCCAGGTGCCGCCCCTGGATGATCTAGAGTTCCGGCGGCGGGCAGTCGACCCGCCGCTCAGGTATTTGACTCAGGGGTGGGGATTGAGCACTGCAACATCTGCTGCTACGCAGCGGAACAGACCGGCGACCGCGCGGCGCGTGGCCGCCGCGGCGGTGGCCGGGGGAATGGCGCTGGTGGGCGTGGGGCTCACGGCGCCGGCCGCACACGCGGCTGAAAGCGACATCTCGTTCTCGAACGTCGTCTTCAACAACGGCAAGCCGATCGTCGTCGGCATCAGTGCCGAAGTCGAGGCCCCGCTGACGTACACGGTGAAGAGCAACGTGGCACTCGACAGCTGGTATGTCGACGCGTACCGCAGTAGCGGGTCCACCAGGTACATGCTCTCGATCTCCTCGACCCAGTGGAGCTGCAGGACGTCGTCTGCGGGGGGTTATACCCTCCGCGACTGCGACGAGACGGTGACCATCGACCCGGACGGCATGCCGGTCGGTCATGGCAATCACCTCGTCAACAGTGACGCCGCCGCGTGGAAGACACTCGGCACGGCCATCAAGAAGAACGGCGGCTACGACACCGACCTGCTCTCCGCGACGGTCCGCCTCCAGCGTGCCTCGCGCATCCAGAACGCGAACGCGTCCCCGGAGCCCGTCGCCAAGGGCAAGCAGATCACCGTCACCGGCACCGTGCAGCGCGCCAACTGGAGTCAGCACCGCTATGACAACTACGGCGGCCGGCTGGTGAAGCTGCAGTTCAAGCCCGCCGGTTCCAGCGCCTACGCCACGGTCAAGTCGGTGACCGCCAGCAGTACCGGGTACCTGAAGACCACCGTGACGGCTTCCCAGGACGGCACCTGGCGCTGGCGTTACAGCGGCAACACCACCACCGGCGCCAGCAACTCTTCCGGCGACTACGTCGACGTGAGCTGAGGACCCGTACTACGGTCACCGCGCCTGACTGCGCAGCGAGGGCCCCGCTCCGGCGGGGCCTTCCGCCTGCCGGGCTCTGGCCTGGACGCTGTGCTGCTCGATAGACATCCCACCGATCCTGGCAGGTCGGGCCGCGCGGCCGGCGTGATCACCGCGCAACCCGCCGCGTGTCGGCCCGCGTTGGAACGGCGAGGGGGCGCGTCCCGGTGCTGTGCGCACCGGAACGCGCCCCCTTGACCGAGCGTCCGGGCTCAGCCGCTGATCGGCGCGCCGAACTCGGGGTACCAGTCCTCGCCGGTGGCGAGCCCGATGGTCTCCGCGCTGAAGCCGACCGCGCGGGTGAAGGTGATCCGCACGCCGTCGCCGCGCAGCGAGGTGAGCGCGCCGTACCAGCCGTTCTCGCCGGGCGCGCCGACGGCCAGGTCGAGCCGCCCGTCGCGGTCGGTGTCGGCCAGCGCCAGGGCCTCGCCGAAGGAGTCGCGGGACTCCGCGACGCCGGGCACGCCCGGGGTGTCCTGGTGGAAGGCGTACGAGCCGGTGCCGGTCAGGCCCTTCGCGGAGCCGGGGAGCACGGTGACGGAGCCGGTGAAGCCCGTCAGGCCCACGCCCTCGTCGACGGCGCCGGTAACCAGGTCGGCCCGTCCGTCCCGGTTGACGTCGCCGAGCTCGACGGACCAGCCGAAGCGGTCGCCCTCCTCGACGACCCCGGGCACCCCGGCAGTGTTCTGCGTGATCACGACCGCCCGTCGGCCGTCGACGCCCTGCGCCGAGCCCCGCAGCACGGTCACGCTGCCGCCGTCCCGGGCGCCGGGCACCTCCTCGCGCCCGTACGGCTGCCCGGACACGACGTCGCCGTGGCCGTCGCCGTCCACGTCGCCGATGGCGAGGGAGAGTGCCGGGGGCAGGTCGCCCGCCGCGCGGCGGTTCGCCGGGACCCCGGGGGAAAGGTAGAGCGCGCCGCCGGAGCCGCTGAGCGGGTTGGTGACGGCGGCCAGGTCGTCGATGCCGTCGCCGTCGACGTCCCCGGCGGCGAGCGCGGTGACGCCGGTGCCGGTGGCGGGCATCGCCGACGCCTCGAAGTCGGTGAGCACGAAGCCCATCTCGCCGGACTGGCCGGTGCTCCGGTTGAGGTAGAGCCACAGGTGGGTGCCGCTGCCCGTGCTCGCCCCGATGTCGGCATGGCCGTCCCCGTCGAAGTCCCCGGCGGTGACCGCAGTGCCGAATCCGGTCTGCTCGATGCCCAGCGGCTGGCTCAGCGCCCCGCCCGCGCCGAGTCCCTTCGGGCTGCCCCACAGCACCGTGACCGTGCCCCAGTCGTCACCGCGCGGGATGTCCTCGCCGGGGGAGCCGACCGCGAGGTCGGTGTATCCGTCCTTGTTGAAGTCCCCGGCCGCGGTGGACGCGCCGAAGCGGTCGAACGCCTCGGCGATACCCGGCACGCGCGGTGTGTTCTGGCTGACGATCGTCGTTCGCGAGGACTTGATCCCGGCGGACGAGCCGTAGGCGACGACGACGGCCCCGGCCAGGCTGTGCCCGTCGATCGCCGCGTCGGGCGCGGAGACGGCGAGATCGCCGTAGCCGTCGCCGTTGAAGTCGGCGGTGGGCGTCGGTGTGCGGGCGTGGGCGGTGGCCGGGGGCAGAAGGACGGAGGCCGCGAGGGCGGCCGGCAGCGCGGCGCCGGCGACGATGAGTCTTCGCATGACACGGCAGACCCGTCCCCGGGGCCGATGGTTGTACGGGCGCCGGCCGGGTTCCGGACGCGCCGGGGCGTGGACCGCCCCGGCGCACGGTGCGTCCGGCCGGCGGGCCCGGACGGCGTGGGCGGCGATGGCGTCGAAGACCTGCGGCCACACATCACGCCCTCGGCCGATCCCGAGGCGGACTGACCACCAAAATCCACCTCGCCTGCGACGGCCGCGGCCGCCCCCTCGCCGTCCTGCTGACCCCGGACCAACGCCACGACAGCATCTGCGCACGGCCCCTCCTGGAACGCCTCCGCGTCCCGCGAACGGGCCAGGGCCGGCCCCTCTGCAGACCCGACCAGGTCGTCGCCGACAAGGCCTACAGCTCCCGCGGCTTCCGCGCCTACCTGCGCAGACGCGGCATCGCGTGCACCATCCCGGAGAAGAACGACCAGCAGCGACACCGGCACAACCGCGGCCGCCAAGGCGGGCGGCCGCCGGTGGTCGACCGGCGCAACTACCGACAACGCAACATCGTTGAGCGTTACTTCGATCGCCTCAAGGGGTTCCGCGGCATCGCAACCCGATACGAGAAGACCGCCGCCTCCTACGAAGCAGCGGTCCCACTCGCGTCATTCCTACTGTGGGCAAGATCCGTTTGAAGACGGACCCTAGTCGCGGGTCCGGCCGGCCATCGCGTCCCAGAAACGGTCCAGTTCACGGACGCGCATGCCGACCCAGCGCGGTGTCTTCCTGCGCAGCCCCCTGGGTAGCCAGCGCCGCACGCTACCGGGCAGCAGGGCCTGCTGCTGGCGGCAGAACGGCTCGCGGATCTCTCCCCGGGGCACCCGGCCCCGGGGAGGGTACGGGCAGAGCTGGAACTTGCAGTCGGGCAGACAGTTCGAGCCCGGTGCGGGCGGGGTGGAGGTGCCGATCCGCAGTCCGGGCTTCAGAGGCTCCCGGTCCGAACGGATGCACGGCGGCAGCGGCATACCGGGCTGCTCCGCACGGGCGAGCCGCTCCTCGACCTCGTCCGGGTGCCCGTCCCGTTCGATGAGATTCAGCATGACCAGCACGTCGGCAACGAGGCGTTGGGCGCGGGAGTCGAGGGTGCTCCAGCCGACCGACGGCGGAACCCACAGGCTGTGCCTGCGGTATCCCCCGGCGTTGTCGGCGCGTGAGCCGATGTTGTCGGCGACGCCCTTCTCGTCGATCCACAGGAACCGCTCAGGCTGCCCGGTCTCCAGAGCGAGAGCCACCAGGTCCCCGGCCTCGGCGACGAACGGATGCAGGCACGGCCGGGCCGGCTCACCGCGGGCATCGGACCGCCCCGACGACGCGTTCACCGTGCCCGCCATCGACAGCCAGCGTCGCGCGGTCCGTACGGCGGCGACCCCGCCGAGTGGCTGCAACGGCTCGTGCCCGTTGGAGCGGCCGCTGTCCCGCCCCGGGGCGGCGTGTCCCCGGTGGTCATGGCCGCCTGCACTGTCCGCGAGCTCCCACAGGCACAGCGCCTGGAGCAGGCTGAGCTGCGCGTACCAGCACCGGGACCGCTGGAGGACGGCTTCCGCCTGTCGGATCAGGTCGGAGCGGCCGCCCGGATAGGCGTGAGGATGCCGCTGGCGCCGGTTGGCCGCGTACTTGAAGCCCTGGGCCAGCGCGGCCTCGAGGGCGAGCGGCAGATCGGGGGCACCGCCGGTGAAGTTCGGGTCGAGATGGCGCAACCACTTGGTGAGTCGTTCCCTGGCCTCGTCGCGGTGGGCCTCGTCGACGGAACCCAGCAGCATGGGGATCATCCAGGCCCGCATCACGAACTCCCGGAAGAGATCGACTCGTTGCTCGCGGTAGCGGCGGTTCAGTACCTTCCGGTCTTGTTGCAGCCGCCTGATGCTCTCGGACGAGACGGTCCGCGACGTCGTACCGGCCGCCCTGGCCCGTCCCATGCGCGCGGCCCATGACTCGTACTCCCCGCGCTTCCAGGCTTTCAGCTTGTCGAGCCGGTCGTTGTACTCCTTCACGGGGTCGCTGTTCAGGCCGACCTGTTCGCGGATCACGGCGAACGCCGGTTGCCACCGGTGCCGAACTCCTGGGCGGCGGCCAGGCGGATGGAGTAGGAGGGCTCTTCGACACCCAGCCGGAAGAGCTGCCAGTACAGCGGGGTGGTGTCCGTCCGGTCGGAGGCCTTGCGCAGCGCGGCTCCCAGTTGCCTGAGCAGTCTCAGCTTGGCGTCCTCCAGGGTCCGCCGGTCGCCCTTGATCCCGGACCAGCGCTCGCGCACCGCCTCGACGATGTGGCCCAGCAACTTCGGGTCGTCGTCCACGCTCGCGATCTCCAGGGCTGCCGCGTAGAGGTCGAGGGCCTTCGGGTCGTCGGTGCGGCGGCCCGCGGCCGTGCACAGCTGATGGGCCAGAGGGCGGCCCCGCACGGGGGTCTGCCGCACCAGCCCCGCGAGTTCCTTGCGCACCCCGGCCCGGACGCCGCCGCCCCGCGCGGGGCGCGCCGCCGCCCGCCGACGGGACAGCAGCACCAGGGCGATGAGCAGTTCACGGCTGGGGCCGGGCGGCTGGAGTGCCCGCTCGACCAGCTCGCCGACGCCCCGCTCGCCCAGGTGGTTCAGCACCCGGTAGCCGAAGTAGGCCTGGATGATGCTGTGCGGGAATCGGACCCTGCGCGCGGAGCCCTCCACCAGCTCGAGCTGGCTCGCGCGGGCCGCGAAGCGGGCGAGGGCGGCGCGGCACTGGTCGAGGTTGCCCTCGCGCAGCCGCCGGCTCTCCTGGTCGCCGAGCCGCTCGCCGAGGGCATTCCAGATCTGCTGGCGATGCCATTCGGTCAGGCCGTTGCCGCGCTTGCCGTACGGGTCGAAGCCGCGCCTGCCGGCCCACATATGTTCGGCCCGGGCCCGGACCCGGCGCCCCGCGCCGGGATGGTGGATGTTCGGGTCGAGCAGTTCCGCGAAGTCGACCTCGAGGCTGTCCTGGAGGAGTCCGACGCAGGCGAGGGCCGAGACCACCTCGAGGGTGTCGCGGCGTTCCCGCGGGGTCAGTGCGACGTCCTCGCGCATTCTCCCCTCGCACAGCGCCTCGTCCCAGGTCTCCAGCAGCCACAGCCGCAGGGTGGCGCGGTCGTGGCCGCGTGTGCTCAGATGCTGAGGGCCGTCGCCCGGACGCTCGTGCTCCAGGGCTCCGTGCCGGTGGAGTTCGCGGGCGAGCTGGAGGTAGATCGGTGACTCGGTCACCTCCGCCGTCTCCACGATCCAGTCCACGAGCCGCTCGTCGGTCTCCGGTACGCCCGCTTCGACGAAGCGCAGTGCCGCCTCCTCGCTGAGCGGTTCCAGTTCGACGATCGCGGCGGAGGTGCTCTCCAGCGGGCTGTGCGGCCGGGAGGCGATGACCAGGGGCAGTTTCTCCTCGTGGGCACGCTCGATGGCTTGGCGGATGATGTTGTCCCGGTTGTGCCCGTGGCCGTCGTCGAGGAGGACCTCTTCGAGGCCGTCGGCGATCACCACCGGCTTGTCGTCGGCGAGGAGTTGCTGCCAGACCCGGTCGGTCTTGCCGCGCGCCATGATGCCCTTGGGAGCCTCCTCGGCGAAGCGCCGCCTGGCGAGGCGTTCGAAGTTCAGGTCGGACCCGTCGACCGCGTCCCGCAGCCGGATCGGCACCGGTACGGCGTTCTGGCGGGCCAGGAGTTCGGTGAGCCGTACGAGGACGGCGGTCTTCCCGGCTCCGACGCCGCCGACGAGGAGATAGGGCCGGCGGGTGGCACGCTCCCGTAGCCGTTCGGCGATGACCTGGGCGATCTCCTCGCGGCCCACGATCTCGGCGGTGTCGTGCCCTGCGGTGGGCACCAACTTGTGGGGATCCCGCAGTGCTTTGGTGAGGTAGCGTCGTTTGGTCCAGCGGTACCACCAGAACAGGAAGAGCGTGGCGGCGATCGAGGCGGCGAGGATCGGACCGACGAACTTGAAGACGGTCTCGAACCCTTGGTTGCCCTGCCGCCAGTTCTCGAAGCCGGTCGTCTGGTGCGTAATGAGGATGAACAGGCCCTCTCCGGCCCAGGCGAGCAGCGCCAGCACGGCGACGAGCCAGATCGCCCTGGTGACGTTGGCGTAGGAGAGGTACCGGCACCACTTCCTGGGTCGGGTGGCCCCGCGGCGGGCTTCCAGACGGATCGTCAGGCTGTGCCAGCGGCCCACGAGGCCTTGTCCGATCCGGGTTCCTGCCCGCCGGACGTTCAGCGTCGCCATCGGCGCGGCGCGCGGTCGCTCCTTGCCGGGTGGGTGGCGGACGACGCTCGTCATGGTGCGTTCTCCTAGCGCGTTCCGAGAGCGCTTCTCGGGATGGAGGATTCGCGGTGCGCCGACGCCTTCTTCCATGGAATCACTTCCCGCATGCATCGCAACCCGGACGCCCCCGGCGATCCCACTGCCTCCCTTGAGCGCTTCCGCGTCGACCGACAACTCGAAGAGGCCCTCACCCACGGCCCCGATCCGCTTCACCTCGGGCACGTCTTTCGGGCCCGGTTCCTGGCCTCCGTAGGAGAACGCCGCGCCAGTTCAGGCACTACAGGTAGTCGAGGCTGCCGGTGGACGTCGGCGCGGCACAGGGCCCGTCGGGTTGGCGCTCGCGCTCTGCGCGTCCTCGGCCAAGGACAGGGGACCCCGCTCCCACCCGCCAACGCCAACGCCAACGGGGAGCGTTCAATCGCGGCCGGCAGCGTGTTAAGGAGCTGTGGTCTTTACGCGTCGGAGTCGAGCTCAGTGAAGCACCGGATCTTCGGAGGTGGGCAGCGGTTCTGCGGACTTCGGGGCCAGCGCGCGGATGGAGGGGGTGGCGACCATGGCGAGAGTGGCGAGGAGGATGAGCGCGGCGGCCGCGTAGAGGGCGGCATGGAGGCCGAGGAGGAGCACGGCGGGTCCGGCGGCGAACTGGGCGAGCGGGAGTGCGAGGTAGGAGCCGAGGTCGTCGTAGGCGTAGACGCGGGCCAGGCGGTCTTCGGGGATCTGCTCGTTCAGGGTCGAGTACCAGGCGACGCCGGCCTGCTCGACGCCCACGCCCGCCATGAAGTTGGCCATGACCAGCACCCAGGTGTAGGGGGCGAGCACGAGCAGCAGCGGGGTCATCGCCGTCAGGCTCATCAGGGCGCAGCCGACCAGGATCGCGCGGCGGGGCCGCCATCTCAGCGACAGTACGCCGCCGGCGACCGCCCCGAGCGAGCCCGCGGCGAGGGCCAAGCCCCAGCCGGTGCGTCCGATCCCGGTGGTGTCGGCGACGGCCGGGCCGAGGACGGTGAACGAGGCGGTGAGGCCGGCGTTGAGGAAGCAGAAAGCCACCACGATCACCCACACCCAGCTGCGGGAGGTGAACTCCCGCCAGCCGACGCGCAGTTCATGCACCAGGCCGGGGCTGGGCGCGGGCGGTGCGACCTGGACGCGGACCAGCGCGAAGGACGCGGCGGCGACCGCGAAGCTTAGCGCGTCGACGGCCAGGCCCCAGCCGGGGCCGACCGCGGCGACCAGTACGCCGCCCAGGGAGGCGCCCACGATCATCGCGCTGCTGCCCGCGATCCGGGAGAGCGCGAGGGCGGCGCGGCGGGAGTCGGCCGGTACGGTCTGGGGCAGCAGGGCCTGGGCGGCGGGTTGGTAGCAGGAACTTGACGCCCCGTTGACCGCGGCGAGCACCATGAGCAGGGGGATGGCGGCGCTGTGGGTGAGGACCAGGGCGGCGACCACCGCCTGGCTCGTGGCGCTGACCACGCTGCTGCCGACCAGCAGCGGGCCGCGCGGCAGCCGGTCCGCCAGCACCCCGCCGTACAGCAGGAAGAGGATGCCGGTGAGGGAGTGGGCGCCGATCACCGACCCGAGCGAGCCGACCGAGCCAGTGGCGTCGAGCACGGCGAAGGCCAGGGCGATCGGCGCCACCCCGTTGCCGAGCAAGTTTGCCGTCGTACCGATGAAGAGGTGACGGAACGGGCGGTGGCGCAGTGGTGCCAGGGCGGCAGGCATGCGCCTGATCGTCGGGGCTGGGCGGCGCGCCCGGCAACGGGTTTTTACAACTGGCCGCTACCAGGAGGCGACGGCCTGATCGAGGAACTCCGCAAGACCGTCAGGATCCGCCGGCGTCGGGAACACGTCCGACGCGGCCCATACCCGGGCCACGTCGTGCAATGAACCATCGTCAGCGACGGCGAGTGGTCACACAGGGCGTCTATTGGCGACAAACACAACAGTTGCCGTCGCGAGCAGGTGCCATGCCGCAGGTCCGCCGGGATGGTCTTGGCCGACCCGTCCGAAAGGATCACCTCCGCCGGGCAGCAGCCCGGCGATCTTGGCATCCGCCCCTGACACCCCCTCTCGATCGGTGCTTCACTCCAGAGGAACCGCACCCGCCCGGCCCTGACGTCACCTGCTCCGAACTTGTCAGCCGGTTGTCATCCAGCAGACGGCAGTTGCCCTGTTCGCAGAGGTACCGGACGGTCAGAAGCTCCAGCTGTAGAGGCCACCACCCGTGCGCACTGCCGACCGCGCCAGCCGGGCGACTCCCTGCAAGGACCGCCAGTAGATCGTCGTCGGTCATATCGTCCCCGTCGGCAGATCGAGACCGCGCCCCGGTGGAGGCCCTTGTCAGGGCTCGTTACGGATTCGTGGCCAGCTGGTTCAGGAACGTCAGCACGGAGGCGTCCTCTTCGATCAGCGGAACGAGGGCGGCGTTGAAAGGGCCGCCGTACGGGGCGTTCAGGTGCGTCTGGAAGGCGTCCTCGTCCCGGTACACCTCGAAGATCCAGAAGGCGCGCGGAGCGGCTGCCTTGGCGTAGACGTCGAAGGCGAGGTTGCCTTCTTCCTCGCGCACCTTCAGGGCGTAGTCGCCGATCAGACGGGCGACCTCGTCCTGTGCTCCCTCGCGGGCGGTGAACTCGGCGAGCAGGGTCTTCTTCACGGTCTCGTGTCCTTGTCAGTCGTGGGCGTCAGTTGTGGGCGTACTTCTTGCCGCCCGACGTGTTCTCCCAGGACACCGCCGCGCAGTAGTACTTGCCGTAGTCGGCCCAGTCGGCGCGCTGCACGACGGACTTCGCGGCCGTGTCGGCGGCGGCGAACTGGTCGGCGAGGAGGTGGCCCCAGCCGGCGGTGTTCATGTCGACGATCTGGATCTGCGTCTGCTTGCCGGCGTATGAGCGCATGTCGAAGGGGGCCCGGTCCAGGGTCTCGCTGTTGGAGCCGGTGGCGCTGCGGACGACCTTGCCGTCGACGATCAGGTTGACGGACGTCTCCTGGGAGACGAGCTGGGCCTGGGTGTCGGAGAGCATCCGGGATACGCGTCCAGAGCTCATGGTGGCTCCTGTGCTGGGGCCGTCCACTGGGCGGAGCCTGCGGCTCGTGCGTGGACCGACCGAGACGTGACGCCCTGGCCGGCGTCGTCGTCCACGCGACCGAACCAGGGGTGTCATCGTCGACTTGTGTCATCGATGACACTCAGTGGCCCAATGATGGGCGGAATCCGCCCGATGCGTCAAGGCTGGGGCGGAACTGCCCGGCGCGGCCCGCCCGCCCGTCAGGCGCCACCCGCGGCCGACAGCTCCGCCAACTGGTTCCGCCACGGCGGATTGGGACCGGCGACCGAGCAGGTCAGGGCCGCGACCCGGGTGCCGAACCGGCAGGCTTCCGCGACCTCGTCGAGACCGAGATCGGCCAGCCGGCCACCTAGGAGTCCACGGGCGCCGAGGTGGTGCAGCAGGCCGCCGGTGAAGGAGTCCCCCGCGCCGACCGTGTCGACGACCCGCGTGGCCACCGCGGGCACCCGCAGCCGTTCGCCGTCGAGCGAGGCCAGGGCGCCGTCGACGCCGAGCGTGATCACGACGAGCCGTACCCCCGCCGCATGCCAGATGTCGCACGCCTGCTCGGGCGGAGTGCCCGGCAGGAGGAGTTCCAGGTCGTCCTCGCTCAGCCGCAGGATGTCGGCGAGAGCGCACCAGTGCGCCAGTCGGGCGCGGTAGACCTCGGGGCGCACCAGCAGCGGCCGGACATTGGGATCGATGCTGATGGTGGCCCGCGGAGCAGCAGCCGCCAGGAACTCCTCCACCGCCGCCCCGCCGGGCTCACGGACCAGCGCCAGCGACCCGGTGTGCACACAGGCCGTTTCGGACAGATCCACCCTTGCCAGTTCCCCTGGAGTCCACTGCCAGTCGGCCGTGTTCTGCGCGTGGAACGAGAACGCGGCCTGCCCGGTGGCGTCCAGCTCCGCCACGGCCAGCGTGCTGGGCTCGGCGGCGGCGACGGCGTGCGACAGGTCGACGCCGGACGCCTCCAGGTGGGCCCGGAACAGGCGGCCGAACACATCGCCGGACAGGCGTGCGAGGAAGCGGGCCGGCGTGTCCAGCCGGGCCAGGGCCACCGCCGTATTCGCGGGTCCGCCGCCAGGCAGCACCCGCAGGGCGAGCTCGTCCGAGGCGCTTGCCCGTTCGGCGAAGGCGTCCGCGACGCACTCTCCCAGAACGGTGATCTGACGCGGGCTCATGGGCTGCTCTCTCTCGGAAAGGCTCGGAAAGACCGGGCAAAGTGGCGGCGTTGCGACACAGCCACTGACCGGCCGCGCGGAGCCGACGGCTAGGGACGTTGCCGATTTGTGACGAGTGGAAGGCATTGACGTTGCCGGTATCCGGAGTCCATCATCCTGGCCAGGCAGTGTCAACGATGACATAAGTCAACGATGACACCCCGGGCGGCATGCTCTGATCCCAACCCCCGTGCCACCCGCTATCCCACAGGAGTCGATCATGTCTCGCACCACTCGCCTGTCCTCGTCCCTCCTCCGAGCCGCCGCGGTCACTGGCGTCGCGGCACTCACCCTGACGGCCTGCGGGTCCGGCTCCGGTTCGAGCTCCACGAGCTCCGGCTCGGGCAAGGTGAAAGTCGGTCTGATCACCAAGACCGACACCAACCCGTTCTTCGTGAAGATGAAGGAGGGCGCGGAGAGGGCCGCCAAGGAGAACGGCGCTCAACTGTCGACCGCGGCAGGCAAGTTCGACGGGGACAACGCCGGGCAGGTCACCGCCATCGAGAACATGGTCGCCGCCGGCGTGAAGGGCATCCTGATCACCCCGAGCGACTCCAAGGCGATCGTGCCCGCGATCCAGAAGGCCCGTGCCAAGGGTGTTCTGGTCATCGCGCTGGACACGCCGACCGAGCCGGAGAGCGCGGTCGACGCTCTCTTCGCCACCGACAACCTCAAGGCCGGCCAGCTGATCGGCGAGTACGCCAAGGCCGTCATGAAGGGCAAGACGGCGAAGATAGCCGCCCTCGACCTGGCGCCGGGCGTCTCCGTCGGCGTCCAGCGACACAACGGTTTCCTGAAGGGCTTCGGCGCCACCGAGCAGGATGTCGTGTGCGCCCAGGACACCGGTGGCGACCAGGCAAAGGGCCAGACCGCGATGGAGAACTGCCTGCAGAAGTCACCCGACATCAACGTCGTCTACACCATCAACGAACCGGCGGCCCTGGGCGCGTACACCGCGCTGAAGGCCAAGGGCCGGGAGAAGGACGTCCTGATCGTCTCTGTCGACGGAGGCTGCACCGGCACCCAGGCCGTCAAGGACGGCAAGATCGCCGCGACTTCGCAGCAGTACCCGCTGAAGATGGCCGCCGAGGGCGTCAAGGCAGTCGTGACGTACGCCAAGGACGACAAGAAGGCGTCCGGTTACACCGACACCGGCGTCACGCTGATCACCGACAAGGCGCAGGACGGGGTCACGTCGAAGGACACCGCCTACGGCCTGGAGAACTGCTGGGGCTAAGCCCCCAGGGACTGCCGTCACCTTCCCGTCGTCCGCCCGCGGCAGGCGGGAAGGCGACGACAGCCCCGGGACCGTACGACACCGCCACTCCCCTCAGCGGGGCGGTCGGCCCACCTCCCCGACCAGGGACGGCCGCCCCCTTGTCCCGTCGGCGGGGCTTCTGCCCTCGTCCTCCGACAGGGACATCTGTCTTCCGACAAGGACTTCGCATGACAGCCACGACAACGCCGTACTCGGAGCTCAAGGCACCGACCACAGCCCGCAGACTGCTCACGGCGCCGACCACCGGACCCCTGGCCGCCCTCCTCCTGGCCTGCGCCTTCTTCTCCTTCTCGACCGACCAGTTCCTGACCGGCGGGAACTTCTCGCTGATCGTGCAGCAGGTCATGGTCGTGGGCACCCTCGCCATCGGGCAGACCCTGATCATCCTCACGGCGGGGATCGACCTGTCGTGCGGGGCCGTGATGGCGTTCGGCAGCATCGTGATCGCCAAGATGGCGGCCGAGGGCTCCCTGCCCCCGCTCCTCGCCGTCGCCCTGGGCCTGGTGGTCTGCGGCGGGTTCGGTCTGCTCAACGGGTTGCTGGTGCAGAAGATCCCGCTGCCGCCGTTCATCGTCACCCTTGGCATGCTCAACGTGGCGTTCGCGCTGACCCACATCTACTCCGAGGAGCAGACGGTCACCGACCTGCCCGGCCCGCTGACGGCCCTCGGGGGGACCTTCCCGCTGGGCCACACGGACATCACCTACGGCTCCCTGGTCACCATCGCCCTGTTCCTCCTCCTCGCCTACGCGCTGAGCAGCACCGGCTGGGGACGGCACGTCTACGCCCTGGGCAACAGCGCCGAGGCCGCCCGGCTCAACGGCATCCGTACCTCTCGCCTGACCATCGGCATCTACACCGTGGCCGGCCTGCTGTACGGCATCGCCGCCCTGCTGCTCATCTCCCGCACCGGAGTCGGCGACCCGCAGGCGGGGCAGACCGACAACCTCGACAGCATCACCGCCGTGGTCCTCGGCGGCACCAGCCTCTTCGGCGGGCGCGGTTCGGTCCTGGGCACCTTCATCGGCGTCCTCATCGTCGGCGTGTTCCGCAACGGCCTCCAGCTGATGGGCGTCGCCTCCATCTACCAGACCCTGATCACCGGAGTCCTGGTGATCCTCGCGGTGACCGTCGACCAGCTCTCCCGGAAGAAGGCCTGATGACCGTCACCTCCTCCCCCACGCCCGTGCTGCAGGCCCGCGGTCTGGTCAAGCGGTACGGCCAGGTCACCGCCATCGACGGCGCCGACTTCGACCTGCTCCCCGGTGAGGTCCTCGCCGTCATCGGCGACAACGGCGCCGGCAAGACCAGCCTGATCAAGGCCCTCACCGGCGCGGTGACTCCCGATGCGGGCGAGATACGACTCAACGGCGAGCCCATCGCCTTCTCCGGCCCGCAGAGCGCACGCGCCCACGGCATCGAGACGGTCTATCAGGACCTCGCCGTGGCCGCCTCCATGGACATCGCCTCGAACATGTTCCTCGGGCGCGAGCTGCGCCGCCCCGGCGTCCTCGGCAGTGTCTTCCGCATGCTGGACAAGAAGCGCATGCGCCAGGAGGCCGCCGAGCACATGGCCGACCTGAAGATCGGCCTGCGCTCGCTGACGCAGTCGGTGGAGACGCTCTCCGGCGGACAGCGGCAGGCCGTCGCGGTCGCCCGTTCCGTCGCCTGGGCCCGCTCCGTCGTCGTCATGGACGAACCCACCGCAGCCCTCGGCGTCAAGGAGTCCGGCCAGGTCCTCGACCTCATCCGCCGGGTCCGCGACAAGGGCATGCCGGTTGTCCTGATCAGTCACAACATGCCCCACGTCTTCGAGATCGCCGACCGGATCCACGTCCACCGCCTCGGCCGGCGCGCTGCCGTGATCAAGCCCTCCGACTACTCCATGGCCGAGGTCGTCGCCATCATGACCGGCGCTCTCACCGTCGACGAAACCGGAGATACTGTCGTAGCGGATTCGGAGGCCGCGAAGGCCGCCGGAGTCCGGGCCACCTGACAGCCCTACCCAGCTCTCGCATCTTCCGGCCGAGGCCGCGGCCGGAAGCGAGAGCCCTCAGGAGATCGGTTTCCTCCATGGCAGCGAACCGCCGCCCCACCCTGGCCGACGTCGCCCGAGAAGTCGGCGTCAGCGCCAAGACGGTCTCCCGAGTCCTCAACGAGGACGGACCCGCCTCCGCGCAGACCAGGGAACAGGTGCTCGCGGCAGTGGCCAAGCTCGGCTTCCAGCCGAACCTCATGGCCCGCAACATCCGCATCGGCGGCCCGGACACCACCATCGGCCTGGTCATTCCCGACCTCGCCAACCCCTTCTTCGGAGCCGTGGCCCGCGCCATCGAGGACACCGTCCGCGAACGCGGACTGACCCTCCTCATGGGCTCCTCCGCGGACGACCCCGAGCGCGAACGCGCCCTGACGGACAAGTTCCTCGCCCGCCGCGTCAGCATCCTGATCGTCGTACCGTCCGTCGGCGCCGACCACTCCCACCTCAAGTCCCACCGTACGGCGGGGCTGCCCGTGATCTTCCTGGACCGACCCGGAGTCGGCCTCGCCACCGACAGCATCGTCAGCTCCAACCGGGCCGGCGCCCACGACGGCGTCGCCCACCTCATCGCCCACGGACACCGGCGCATCGGCTTCGTCGCCGACCTGCCCGTGAAGCTGTACACCCGCCGTGAACGTCTGGCCGGCTACCGCTCGGCACTCCAAGAAGCCGACATCCCCGACGACCGCTCGCTCCTCGCCAACGCCCACAACCAGCAGGGAGCCGAGACCGCGACCGCCCAACTCCTCGGCCTGGCCGATCCCCCCACAGCGCTGTTCGCCGGCAACAACATCATGGCGCTGGGCATCGTCGCCGAACTGGCCCGCAGCAAGCGCAAGGACGTCGCCGTCGTCGCCTTCGACGACATCTCGCTCGCCGGGGCACTCGAGCCGGCCCTGACCGTCGTCGCCCAGGACGCGGAAGAACTCGGCAGGGCAGCCGCGACCACCGCGCTGACCCGACTCGACGGCGACCGCACCCGCGCCCGCACCATCACCGTCCCCACCCACCTGATCGTCCGAGGCTCGGGCGAACTCCCTGTCCCTGCCTCGTAGAAAGCATGACCTGGAGTTGGCGACGAACTGCACGGCAGGCAGGCTGTCGAGATCGGCCGGCCGGCACTGCCGCTCTTCGGCGTGGCGGCGAACCCGCAGGTGGCACTCCCTTGACCGCGTCGGGAGAGCTCGCCGCAGCACAGGCCGCGGCACGAAGGACGCTACCGACCAGATCCGCGCCGACGCCATGGCCGGCTTCCTGTCCGGCCGGTACCGGCAGACGGTCGCCCGGATCAACCGTGAGGACCGGGCCGCGGCTGACAAGGGCGCCCGGATGTCCCTGTTCGGCGCGCTGTGCGGGGGGCTGGGATCGGCGGTGGTGCGGGCGGCGGTCGTGTGGCTGCTCGCGACTGGCCGTATCACCGTCGGGCGCGCCGGGACGGCCGTCTTCGCTCCCGCCGAGGTCGCCTGGCCACTCCAAGCGGAAGCAGATGATCACCGGCGATCTCGTCAGCGTCGCCGCGCTCCTGGCACCTGCCCCCCCATTACCGTTTTGGTAGCCCCGCAATGGGGCGCCCGGCCTTCGGAGTGGGCATGACTTTCTCCCCCTGTCGATCGCATGTCTTGGGGGGTGGTGTCACCGGCTTCGAAGGCATCGACAGACCGCTGATTAGGGGCATGACCACCGGCTTCTTCGCAGGTCGGGAGGCTCTTCGTAATGTGGATGTGGCGATCGGTGCCGTGGGACGGCCGGGCGAGGACGACCGAAGGACGCACGTGATCGACGTCAGTGACATCGGCGCTTTCCTCGGCCTGGACGTCGGCAAAGGCGAACACCACGCCACCGCCGTCACCCCAGCCGGAAAGAAGGCTTTCGACAAGCGGCTGCCCAACAGCGAGCCAAAGCTCCGCGAAGTATTCGGCAAGCTGCAGGCCAAGCACGGGACCGTGCTCGTTGTGGTCGACCAGCCGGCCTCGATCGGGGCTCTGCCGCTGGCAGTGGCCCGGGACATGGGCTGCGAAGTCGCCTATCTGCCCGGGCTGACGATGCGGCGGATCGCCGACCTCTATCCCGGCGAGGCCAAGACCGATGCCCGGGATGCGTTCGTCATCGCCGACGCGGCCCGCGTCATGCCTCACACACTCCGCTCGGTCGCCCTCGAGGAAGAGACCATCGCCGAGCTGGAGATGATCGTCGGCTTCGACGACGACCTGGCCGGCGAAGCAACCCGCATCAGCAACCGCATGCGGGGCCTGCTGACGCAGATCCACCCGTCGCTGGAACGGGTACTGGGCCCGCGCGTCCAACACCCGGCCGTGCTCGAACTCCTCGACCAATTCGGCTCCCCGGCCCAGATCCGCAAAGCCGGACGGCGCCGGCTCGTGACGCTGATACGTCCGAAGGCACCGCGGATGGCCGAGCGACTCGTCGACGACATCTTCACCGCACTGGACGAACAGACCGTTGTCGTCCCAGGCACCGACGCGGCCGCTCTGATCGTCCCCAGCCTCGCCAACTCGCTCCGAGCGGTGCTTGACCAGCGGAAACTCTTGGCCACTCGGATCGAGGAACTGCTGGAGAACCACCCTCTTTCGAAGGTCCTGACGTCCATGCCGGGGATCGGCGTCAGGACCGGAGCCCGCATCCTCATCGACGTCGGCGACGGCAGTTCGTTCCCGACCGCCGCCCACCTCGCCGCCTACGCCGGCCTCGCCCCAACAACCCGCAGCTCGGGCTCCTCGATCCGCGGCGAACAACCCTCCCGACGCGGAAACAAGCAGCTCAAACGGGCCTTCTTCCTGTCCGCGTTCGCGGCTCTGGCCGACCCTGCCTCCCGGACCTACTACGACAAGAAGATCAGCCAGGGAAAGCACCACACCCAGGCCCTCCTCTGCCTCGCCAGACGACGAGCCGACGTGCTCTTCGCGATGCTCCGCGACGGCACCTTCTACGACCCACAGCCCGCCACATCAGCTTGACGAAACCCATAGGGGCACCCCCCCCCGCCCGCTCGACGAAGGAGGATCCACGTGACCTGTCCCGACGATCCCTTCCCGAGCCTGTCTCCGGGCAAGGAAGCCCTGTTCGCGGCGGCAGCCGAGGAGTACAACCGCCACCGGCCGGTGTGCCGGCCGAGGTGGCCGAGCTGCCGGCCGACACTGTCCGGGATCTTCCCCATCCGACGCTGCTGGACCTGGGCACCGGCACCGGGCAGGTCCCCCGCGCTCTCCTGAAGGCTCTCCCCTCCCTCGCGTACATCGAAGCGGTCGACCGGAGCCGGCCGATGCTCGACCAGGCCCGGGCCCCGCTCACGCCCGTGCTCGGGGAGTGCACCCTCAACCTCGTCCAGGCCTCGGCCGACGTCTACGAGCCCCTCGCCCCACTGCCCGGGGAGGACAGATGGACGCCTGACCTGGTCACCTGCTGTCGGGCCTACCACTGGACGAACGGTCCGGACGTCCTGGCGATGGCGCACCGGGTCGCCGCCCCGCAGGCCACGCCGGCGATCACGGGGGACGTACCAGGACACCCACGAGAGACGCCTGCCGGCATCCAGGACCGCGACGCCGACCGCGATGTCTTCTGGCGCCTCAGCCTCACCCGGCCGCAGATCACCCAGGTCCGGCCGACCGCGGTTACGGCGGGGAACTCATGAACTGGGCCCGCGAACGCCTCTGACTCGCTCAGCGCATCGTCTCCCGGCCCAGAGGCAACAAAGGCTTCGTCGTCCTGCCCCGCCGCTGGAAGGTCGAGCGCACGATCGATACCGATGGCCTGACCTCTGGCCGCCTACTGGTCTTCCGGTTCTCCCCAGAGGCGGCCGCTAGGCGGGGTCGTGGCCGTGTGGGGCGACGGTGGTCGTCCAGCCCTGGTCGAGCAGGAGGCATGCCTGGTCGATGGCGGCGACAGGGTCGGGGCGGGAGCCGGCGAACGCGAGGGTCTCCAGGGTGAACCGGGCGTAGGCGGCACAGAGGAGGTCGTCGTGCGGTCGGCCGGTCTGGTCGGCAAGCGCGCGGGCCAGGGCGTTCTCATGGCGCAGGGCCATGGTGCGGGCGTACTCGCGCAGGGCCGGGGTCTGCTGGACGAGTTGCTGGAGTTCGGCGAAGCGCGGGTCGCGGGTGTGGGGCGAGGTGACGAAGGCGGTGAAGTGGGCCCGCAGGGCCTCGGGGATCGTCTGGCCCGGGGGCCGGTCGGTCACGGCGTTGACCAGGGCGGCTTCGTTGCCGGCGTCCTCGTCGAAGACCAGGGCTTCTTTGCCGTCGGGGAAGTAGTTGAACAGGGTCGACACCGACACGTCGGCGACTTCGGCGATCTCGCGGACGCCTACCTGGTCGTAGCCGCGTTCCATGAACAGCCGCAGCGCTGTGTCGGCCAGTGCCTGGCGGGTGGCGGCCTTCTTGCGTGCGCGCCGCCCGCCCGGTGCTGCGCGGTCGGTCCGATCCATGCCGCGAACCATACCTCTAATATTCGAACAGCGACATATTTGTAACTGTTGTATGTTTGTAGCGGTTGGAAACTTACACCGGTGCTGGACACGTCCGCGGCACAAGGCCGCGCACCGCAGCACCGGAAGAAGGGACCCTCATGAGCTCCGTAGCACCCATTCAGGCCAGGATCAGCATCATCGGCGCCGGACCGGGCGGGCTGACCTGCGCCCGCATCCTGCAGCGGCGCGGCATCGCGGTCACGGTCTATGACCGCGACGCGGGCCCCGAGGCCCGCAACCAGGGCGGCACCCTGGACCTGCATGCCGACAACGGCCAGATCGCCCTGCGCGAAGCCGGCCTGCTGGCGGAGTTCTTCAAGCTGGCCCGCCCCGAAGGCCAGGAAATGCGTCAGATGGACCCGAGGGGCACCATCACCTCCCACCAGGTCCCGGAGGCCGACGAGCTCTTCAAACCGGAGATCGACCGCGGCCAGCTGCGCGACCTGCTGCTGGACTCTCTGCAGCCGGGAACCATCCAGTGGGGCCGCGCCCTGGAGAGGGTCAGCGGTCCCGTCGACGGGCCCCGACAGCTGCACTTCGCCGACGGCGCCACCATCGAGACCGATCTGGTCATCGGCGCCGACGGCGCCTTCTCCCGGGTGCGCCCCGCCGTGTCCTCCGCCGTCCCCGAGTACTCCGGGGTGAGCTTCCTGGAGGCGTGGTTCAACGACGTCGAGAACAGCCATCCCGAGATCTCCGCACTGGTCGGCCAGGGCGGCGCCCACGCGGCCGACGGCGAGCGCGGCATGTTCGCCCAGCGCAACAGCGGAGATCACATCCGCGTCTACCTCATCCAGCGGGTCCCGGTCGACTGGATCAGCCGGAGCGGCCTGACCGTCCAGGACACCGACGACCTTCGGGCCCTGCTCCTGGACCGGTACGCCGACTGGTCCCCGAGCCTGCTGCGGATGATCACCGACAACGAGGGCCCCTACACCCACCGCCCCATCCTCGCCCTGCCGGTCCCGCACACCTGGAAGCACAACCCGACGGTGACCCTGCTCGGCGACGCCGCCCACCTCATGCCCCCGCTGGGGGTGGGCGTCAACCTCGCCATGCTCGACGCCAGCGAACTCGCCCTCGCCCTCGCCGAGTCCCCCACCGTCGACGAGGCCATCCGCATCTACGAGCAGACCATGCTTCCCCGCTCCACCGAGACCGCCAAGATCCTCGAAGGCGGCGCCGAACACCTGCTGTCCGCCGATCTTCCCGAATTCGACGACCACGACAACGACAACGGCGCCCAGTCCTGAGCCCGCGCAGAGCCCAGGGCGCGCAGCCAGCGCGGCCCGCGAGGAGGATCGGACCGGCGCGGCGGTGCCGTACCGACCCGTGAAGCCGTGGCGAGCCGGTGCCGGTGCTCTTGCTCTTGCTCTTGCTCTTGCTCTTGCTCTTGCTCTTGCTCTTGCTCTTGCTCTTGCTCTTGCTCTTGCTCTTGCTCTTGCTCTTGCTCTTGCTCTTGCTCTTGCTCTTGGCAGTCAGGATGGCTGGACTTGGTCGAAGAGGGCGAGGGCTTCTGCGGGGTCCTGGCTCACGAGGCGTTCCAGACCGGCCGTCGTGATTTTCGCCCACCTACCGGCCCGTGCCCACATCTGTTCCTCGAAGGTGCGGATGGCCTCGTCCAGATCTCCAGGGCCGGCAGTGATGGCCTCGGCGAGTTCGGCGCCTTCCAGCATCGCGAGGTTCGCGCCCGCCCCCAGTGGGGGCATCAGATGGGCGGCGTCGCCCAGTAGCGTCACCCCGGGGACATGGGTCCAGGTGTGGGACACGGGCAGGACGTAGAGGGGGCGGTGGACGAAAGCGGTGCCGTGGCGGAGGAGGTCGAGGACGGGAGCGGCCCAGCCGTCGAACAGAGCCAGCAGGCTCGATCGCACGGCCTCGACGTCGGCCAGGTCCAGGTTCGTGTGCCAGTCCAGCAGCGCGCGGAACTGGGCGTACACCTTGACGTGGCCGCCGCTGTTGCGCTGGGCGACGAGCTTTCGGTTCACGCCGTACACCGCCACGGAACCGTCGCCGATCAACCGGGCGAGGTCAGGGTGGCGGGTGTCGACGTCGTCCAGGGAGGTCTCGACCAAAGTGACGCCGGTGTAGTGCGGTGTCACCGGCGAGACTGCCGGGCGGACCCGGGACCAGGCGCCGTCCGCGCCGACCACGAGGTCGAACGACTCCTGCCGCCCGTCCGCGAAATCGACCCGTACGCCGTCCCGGGTCCCCGGCACCACCTGCGTCACGCCCCGACCCCACTGGACGTCGAGAGGTCCGAGCAGCAGGTCACGGAGTTGCCCGCGGTCGATCTCGGGATTGGCCCGGTCGTCCGGACGGGGTCGCCAGTCGCGCAGGACGGTCCCGTCCGTGTCCAGGATGCGCATGGCCTGCCCCTCGGGGCGGGACAGCGCCTGGAACTCCGCCAGCAGCCCCGCCTTGTCCAGCGCGAGCTGTCCCATCCCTTCATGCAGGTCCAGCGTGCCGCCCGGGGGGCGGGCGTCGGGAGAGGGATCGCGTTCGAGGACGGCGACGGGGTGGCCATGGCGGTGCAGGACACGGGCGAAGGTGAGGCCGGCAGGGCCGCTCCCGATCACGGCGATACGATGTCTCATGCCGATACACTGTATTTCCCTATTACTCTGCATCGCAACAGAACGGTGTGACCGTGACTGTGTGGGACCGGCCGGAGCCGCCGTCTCGCCCCGTGCCGCTCGACCGGGAGCGGATCGTCGCCGCCGCCATCGCGCTGGCCGACGAGGGCGGGCTGGAGGCGGTGTCGTTGCGCAAGGTCGCCGCCCGGCTGAACGCCGGCCCGATGCGGCTGTACGGATACATCTCCACCAAGCAGGAGCTGTTCGACCTCATGGTCGACGAGGTCCACGCCGAGATCCTCCCCGAGGAGCAGCCCGGTGACTGGCGGGAGGCGTTGCGCGTCCTCGCCCAGCGCACCAGGCAGGCCGTTCTCCGTCACGATTGGATGGCCGACCTGCTCGGCGGCCGCCCGACCCTGGGCCCCAACGGCCTCGCCGTGACCGAGGCCAAGCTGGCCGCCCTCGACGGGCTCGCCGACATCGACACCGTCATGCGCGCCGTGGAGACTGTCAGCTCCTACTCCACCGGCGCGATCAGGCGCGAGATCGCGAACCTGCGGGCCGAGCGCGCCACCAGCCTGTCCAAGCAGGACTGGCGGCGCGCCTCCGGCCCGCATGTGACGAGGATGTTGGCCACGGGCCGCTTCCCGGCACTGGCCAAGGCCGTGCACGACAGCACGGACGTGGACGCCGAGACATCCTTCGCGACCGGCCTGGACTGGGTCCTCGACGCCGTGGCCGCCAAACTCACCCGGCCACCGGCGTGACGCCTTGCTCTTGCCGAGTGTGAGCGCGGGCGGGGTCGCGCGGATCGACCTTTGGTGAGCGACCCGTCGAAGGGATGCAGTACGTCATCGATGGCGGCGGCCGCCTCGGCGACGGCGGTCAGGCCCCGGGCCGCCTGGTCGCGGCGGCGCAGTCGGAGGGCGAGGGTGACGCCCGTGTCGAGGAGGGCGGCGCGGAAGGCGGCGCCGTCCAGGGTGTGCCGGGGGAAGGTGCGGCTCACGCTCGCGGTGGCGGGCAGGGTGCCGGGGGACGACGGGGCGGGGGTCGATGCCGCGGGCCCGGTCGGCGGCCTGACACCCGTCGGACTTCGGATCCGATTCCTCGCGATCAGGCGGCGGCAGCGGCCCTCAGGCCCAAGCGACGGCGTCCTCCACGGGCACGCGAGGCAGCCGCGGGAACCACGGGTCGGCACCGGGGTGGCCGATGTTGACCACGAGATGCGAACGCCAGCCGGTACCGGCGAAGAACTCCTCGTCCACACCGGCCCGGTCGAAGCCCGCCATGGGACCGGCCGCGAGCCCCGCTGCGCGCACCGCGAGTAGGAAGACCCCGGTTTGCAGTGCCGAGTTTTGACATCCTCCTCGGCCTAAAGGCCGGGGATTCCAATCTGCTCCCGCCGCGGCGACGCGGTGGGAGCTCTTGGTGGGTTCCTGTTTCGTTGCGCTGTGCGGGCACGGGTGCCCGTCTTACCTGCGCTCCACAGGCCGGCACCGCCAGTCCGGCGGCCTTGGCGACGTTGACCGCCGCGTTGATGTCCCGGTCCAGGACCGCCCCGCACGCCCCACATGTCCACATGCGGACGTTGAGGGGCTTGGGGCCGTCCTTGACGCCGCAGTGTGAGCACACCTGGGAGGTCGGCTCGAACCGGCCGATCCTCACAAAGGTGCGCCCGTACCGGGTGGCCTTGTACTCCAGCATGGTCACGAACGCCGACCAGCCGGCGTCGTGGACGGACTTGGCCAGGCGGGTGCGGGCGAGTCCCTTGACCGCCAGGTCCTCCACGGCGATCGCTTGGTTCTCGCGGATCAGCCTGGTGGAGAGCTGGTGGTGGAACTCGCGGCGCGCGTCCGCAACGCGGGCGTGTGCCCGTGCGACGCGGACCCTGGCCTTGTCCCGGTTCTCGCTGCCTTTCTCCTTGCGGGACAGCTCCCGCTGTGCCTTCTTCAGGCGCTTCTCGGCTCGGCGCAGGAAGCGCGGGCTGTCGACCTTCCGGCCGTCGGAGAGGACCGCGAAGTGCCCGAGGCCGAGGTCGATCCCGATCTCGGGCGTCGTCTGCGGCAGTACCTCCGAGGCGTCCGTCTCGACGACGAAGCTCGCGAAGTACCGGCCGGCCGCGTCCTTGACGACGGTCACGGTGGACGGGGTGGACGGCAGCGTCCGGGACCAGCGCACGGGCACGTCGCCGATCTTCGGTAAGCGCAGCTTCCTGCCGGGCGTGATCCGCCAGGCCGCGTTCGCGGTGAAGCGGACCGACTGCCGGTTGTCCCGCTTCGACTTGAAGCGTGGCGCACCCGTCCTGGGGCGTTTGCCCTTGAGGCCGTCGAAGAAGTTCCGGTAGGCGGTGTCCAGGTCCCTCAGGGACTGCTGGAGGATCACCGCCGAGACCTCGCCGAGCCAGGCCCGCTCCGGCGTCTTCTTCGAGACCGTCAGGTTCCTGGACAGCTCCGCCGAGGTGACGAACGCCAGCCCCGCCCTGCGGGCGTCCTCGCGGACGCGCAACGCGTCGTTGAAAACGACCCGCGCACACCCGAACGCCCTCGCCAACGCCACACGCTGACCAGCCGTCGGGTACAGGCGGAAGCTGTACCGAAGCTGCACAACGATCACCATACCGCTGGCCCATGTCGCCACGATGGGAAACAAACCCCGATATCCGCAGGGGTCGACCACTCATCTTCAACCTGCATGCACACGTGGTGTTCGTCACCAAGTATCGGCGTGGAGTCATGAACGACGAGGTGCTGACGCGCTGCGAAGAGGTCATGCGCAAGGTGTGCGAGGACTTCGACGCGGAGCTGAAGGAGTTCAACGGCGAAACGGATCACGTCCACCTGCTCGTGCACTACCCGCCCAAGGTCGCACTCGCCAGCCTGGTCAACAGCCTCAAGGGGACATCGAGGGTCTGCTGCGGTTCGCGGTCAGTCGTGCTCATGATCTCTCTCTTACTTCGGTTGGGCGGATTGGTGGTGTGCCGAGGCGGGTTGACCGCCCCGGCACCACGCGGTGGGGACGGGGTTTGTGGAGCCGCCCGGGGCACAAGGGCCGGACTGTCACGTGGACCCTGTGGCCCCCCTCGGCGTCGTCATGTGTGGTCTGCTGACCGCTTGTTCCGCTCCGCGCCCAAGTGGGAGAAGTAGGCGATCAGATCGGGGTCGTCGACCGCCGAGGGGTTCAGGACCTGCTCGGCGGGGGCACCCTGGAGCAGGCGCTTGACGGGAACCTCGAGTTTCTTGCCCGTCTTCGTGTGCAGGAGGGCCGGCACGGCGAGGATCTCGTCGGGGACGTGGCGGGGTGAGGCGCCGGCGCGGATCGCGTCGCGGATCTTCTCGCGCAGTGCGTCGTCCAGGCCGATCCCGTCGGCGAGGACGACGAAGAGGGGCATCCAGTAGCCGCCTTCGGGTTCCTCCGCGCCGATGACGAGGGCCTCGGTGATCTCGGGGAGGCGTTCGACGACGTCGTGGATGTCGGCACTGCCCAGGCGCACGCCGTTGCGGTTGAGGGTGGCGTCGGAGCGGCCGTGGACGATCACCGAGCCGCGCGAGGTGAGGGTGATCCAGTCGCCGTGCCGCCATACACCGGGGTAGGCGCCGAAGTAGGCGTCGCGGTAGCGGCTGCCGTCGGGGTCGCTCCAGAAGTACAGCGGCATGGACGGCATGGGGCGGGTGACGACCAGTTCGCCGACGCGGTCGAGGACCGGCGTTCCCTGGTCGTTGTAGGCGGCCAGCGCCACGCCCAGGCAGGGGGCGGACAGCTCCCCCGCCCAGACGGGAGTCGTGGTGGCGCTGCCGGCGAAGCCGGAGACGATGTCCGTGCCGCCGCTGGTGGAGGCCAGTTGGATACCTGCGCCCACATGGTCGCGGACCCAGGGGTAGGCGGTGGCGGGCAGGGCGGAGCCGGTGCAGCCGACGACGCGGATGGCGGACAGGTCGTGCACGGAGGGTTCGATGCCCAGTTTGGCCATGGCCAGCAGGTACTGAGGACTGGTGCCGAAGACGGTGACCTTGTGACGGGCCGCCAGCTCCCACAGGACGTCCGGACGTGCCTGCGGTGCCGGGCTGCCGTCGTAGGTGCAGGTGGTGGCACCGGTCAGCAGGGTAGAGACGAGCAGGTTCCACATCATCCAGTGGGTGGTGGTGTACCACAGCAGGCGGTCCCCGGTGCCTAGATCGGTGTGCAGGCCGAGCATCTTGAGGTGTTCGAGCAGGACGCCGCCGTGGCCGTGGACGATGCCTTTGGGCAGGCCGGTGGTGCCGGAGGAGAACACCACCCACAGAGGGTGGTCGAACGGCACCGGGGCAAGGGAGAGGTCCTCAGAGCGAGTGGCCGCCTCCTCCCAGGGCACGGCCAGCCCCGGGTGCCCGCCCTCGGGCCAGGCAAGGCCGACGTACTCCACGCGCACCGTGGCCTTCAGCGTCGGCAGGGCGGTGGCGAGTTCGAGCGAGGCGGCGCGGCGGTCGTGAGTGGTGCCGTTGAAGAGATAGCCGTCGGCGGTGATGAGCACCGTGGGTTCGAGCTGGGCGAAACGGTCGCCGGCGGCCTTGGGTGAGTAGTCCTGGCCGCACACCGACCACACCGCGCCCAGACTGGCGGCAGCGAGGAAGGCGATGACGGCGTGGGGGGTGTTGGGCAGGTAACCCACCACCCGGTCGCCCTGTTCGACGCCCAGGTCGCGCAGGGTGGCTGCGACGGAGGCGACCCGGGAGCGCAGTTCCCGGCCCGTGATCTCGTAGCTGGCTCCTGTCTCGTCCAGCGCGGTGACGGCGGGAGCGTCCGGCTGCAGATTGCGCAGCGCGTGGTGGGCGTAGTTGAGGGTGGCGCCGGGGAACCAGCGGGCGGCTGGCATGCTCTCCTCGGCCAGCACCCGCTCGTACCCGGTCGTCGCGTCGATGTCGAAGTACTCCCATACCGCGGCCCAGAAGCCTTCGAGGTCGGTGACGGACCACTGGTACAGGGCTCGGTAGTCCGTGGGGTCCTGGATCTCTTCAGCGCCCCCGTGCCGGGCCGCCCATCGGGCGAAGTCCGCTATGCGGCTAAGGGCGGCCGACTTCGGGTCGGGAGTGAAGAAGGGTTCCGTGTACGGCACAAGGTGCGGGCTGGTCATGGTGAGGTGCTCCTCGTCAGGGGGCGGGCAGGGCGCCGGCGGTACGACGGGCCGTGTGCAGCAGGGGGGCCCAGGCGACGGTGTCCGTGAAGTCGCCGGTGCCGGCCGGGACGGTGTCCGTCACGACGCGGTCGGGGCGCAGCAGGACGGCGTCGGCACGGCCGCGTGCCAGCCAGCGGGCCAAGGTGCCGTCGTCGCCCAGTTGGTCGACGTGGATCGTCGGGGCGCCCAGTGCCGTGGCCACGGCCGTCATGTGCGCCGTGGGCGGCACAGCGGTCAGGACGGCGAAGGAGTCCCCGAGGACGTCGTCGAGGCGCACGTGCCTGCCGTCGTGCCGTACCCAGGGCTGTGGGCAGAAGGTGCCGGCCAGCGTGCGGCCGGTCAGCCTGGGGCGGCGCCGTACGAGTGGGCCGGCGGGCAGGGCGGGGCTGAGGTCACGGCTCACCGCCTCGGTCACGCCGGGGATGCGACAGACCGCGCCCACCGCGGCCCGGCGGAACGCCGCAGCGCGGTCCTGCCCGCCGGTCATGGCCCAGCCGACGGCGACCGCCACACGGATCGCATGGCGGGCGTGTGGCTTGCGCTCGCGTTCGTAGGTGTCCAACAGCACGTCGGGTGCGCCCTGTTGGAGGACGCGGGCGAGTTTCCAGGTGAGGTTGTTGGCGTCGCGCAGGCCGGAGCACAGACCCTGCCCGACGAAGGGCGGAGTGAGGTGGGCGGCGTCGCCCAGCAGGAAGAGACGCCCCTTGCGCCACCGGTCGGCGAGACGGGCCTGGAAGGTGTACTGCGCCTGCCGGATCACCTCGAAGTCGTCGCACTGCTCGGCCGGCAGGTCCACCCAGGGGGCTACCAGCACGCGCAGGCGATCCCATCCGTCCGGACCGTCCAGCTTCTGGTCGTCGGCCAGCCGGAACTCCCAGCGGTAGCGGTCCTCACTGATGCGCATGAAGGTGGCCGGCCGGGTCGGGCAGCAGATCTGCTCGGCGCCGTCCCAGGTACGCACCGAACGGCTGGTGCGTACGTCGATGACGCGCCAGCTCTCCTGGAAGTGCAGGTCCTCCCACTCGGTGCCGATGGCGTCACGGGTGAGACTGCCCGCACCGTCGCAGCCGAGGACGGCATCGGCCCACAGGTGCTCCTCCTCGTCGCTGCCGTCGCGCCGGAAGGCGACCCGGACGGGACCCGGCGAGTCGTCCGGTCCGTCGGTGTCCCGTGCGACGGACACGACCTCCGCCCCGCTCCACAGCTCGCACTCCGGGCGGCGCGCCAAGGCGTCACGCAGCAGGCGTTCCAGCTCGGGCTGGTGGAACATGCTCAGCTGCGGGAAGCCGTGGAGTCCGTCCAGGGACCGCGGGAACTCGGTGATCACGCGGTGCCGGGCGTCCAGCAGCCGCAGCCCGGGCGACGGGCGGGCGAGGGCGGCGAATTCCTCCTGGACGCCGATGCTCTGCAGGATCCGGCGGATCTCGTCGTCCACTACGACGGCGCGCGGCAGGGGGTAGATGTCCCGATGGCGTTCGAGGATCAGGCTGGGCACTCCCTGCCGGGCGAGCAGGAGGGCGGCGGTGACCCCGACGGGTCCCCCACCGATGATGACCACCGGCCTGCGGGATGAGGCCTTCACGGTGCGTCCGTGACGGGGGTGTGCTGCTCGCCGAGGTCGATCTGCCCGTCGGGGGTGGCGATCGTGGCGGTGATGAGGTCACCGTTGCGCAGGTAGCGAGGGTTCTTGGCCTGGCCCTTGAAGAAGGCCTTCCACTTCAGTGCGGGCGGCAGCAGAGCGGCGATCTTCTCGACCGGCTTGGGCGGGGCCTTCAGGGCCGTGCCGCCGGGAGTGCCGGTCAGCAGCAGGTCGCCCGGGTCGAGGGTCTGGAAGCGGGCGAGCAGGGTGAGCGCCTCTGCGGGCCGGACGATCATGTCGGCCAGCGTGCGGTCCTGGCGCGAGACACCGTTGACCGACAGCCGCAGCCGCAGGTTCAGCAGGTGGGCGAAGTCCTCGGGCTCCAGCAGGGCCAGGTACGGCCCCGTCGGCGTGAAGGTCGGGTAGGACTTGCTCTCGTAGAACTGGGTCTTGGTCAGCTGGACGTCGCGGGCGCTGACGTCGTTGGTCAGGACGAGCCCGGCGACGTAGCGCGGCAGGTCCTGCTCCTCGACGACGGTACCCACCGGCAGGGTCGCGCCCATGACGAGGCCGAGTTCCACCTCGTAGTCGAGGAACTTCACGTGCTCGGGGCGCACGATCTTTTCGTGCGGTCCGCTGACCGAGCCGGACGCCTTACGGAAGAAGGTGGCCGGGATGTCGCCGGTGAAGCCCGAATCCTTGGCGTGGCTACGGTAATTGACCATCTGGGCGACCACCCTGCACGGGGTGGTGACCGGAGGCAGCAACACCAGGTCGGCGACGGGCGTGCCGCTCTCGGCGGAGGCGGCGGCCTCGCGGACCGCGTCGCGGTCGGCCAGCAGTTCGGCGGTGGTGACCGCCTTGGTCTCGATGCGGACGGCGCGCTCGTCCAGGACGACCCACCAGCCTCCCCCACTCTCGGCTCCGCTCGAGCGGGAGGTGCCCCCAGCGGTGCGCAGAACGTTGGTACTCATGAGCTCATCGCTTTCATCAGGCCCAGCAGGCGTGCGGGGTCCAGTTCGTTGTCGCCGCGCAGGGCCGCCAGGACCTCACGCAGCTTGGCGGGGGACGGGCTCGCGCCCAGGAAGTCACGGGTGACCGGCGGGCCCCACTGGGCCAGGCCGCTCCCCGACATCGGCGCCCAGCCCGGCTCCAGGTCGCAGGAGAACAGGTCACCGTCGGCGAAGTGCTCCAGCATGAAGTGATCGGGGTCGCGCCAGTAGTCGAACAGCTGGCTGCCCTGGATGTGCCGGCCGATGCCCCAGCTGCGCTGGTAACCGCGCTCGGCCAAGTACTCCCCGCCGGCCCCGATCGCGTCGAGGTCGGTGACCTGGTAAGCCGAGTGGACGTAGCCGGTCCCGGGCCCCAGATGCAGGGCCAGCGTGTGGTGATCGACGGCCACGCTCCCCTGGTCGCAGCGGATGAACGCCATCGTCGGACCGCGATCGCGCTGCCCGTCCAGGAACAGGAAGTCGGACACGATCAGGCCCAGCGTGTCCAGGTACCAGTCCAAGGCGCGGGAGAACACCCGGGTCTCCAGGACCACATGGCCCAGCCGCTGGATACGGGACGGCTCACGGGGCGGACGCCGGGTGACGTTCGTACGACGGTGACCGGTACCGAAGTTGAGCAGCAGCGTCTCCTGCTCGGGCAGCGCGGGCAGGTGCTCGGCGCAGTGCACGACCCGGACCGGCAGGCCCGAGGGATCGAGCAGGGCGACCGACTGCCCGCCTCCGGGTACGCCGATGTCCCGGACGGTACTGCCGGTGGCGCGGGCCAACCGGTCCAGGTCGGCCCGCTCGGCCGCGCGGAACGCCGGCCCGATGAAGCGCGACACACGCCCACGGCGGATCACCATGCAGGGCGAGCCGGCGAAGGTGCCGCGCAGCCACAGCTCGTCCTCGGTGCGGGCTGCGATCGCGAAGCCGAAGTCACGGGCGAAGACCTCGGCCCGGTTCAGGTCGGGCTTCTCGAACTCCAGCCAGGCCAGGTCGGCCGCCTTGATCACGGGATTCCGGGACCGTCCCGGATGCTCACCGCGCAAGGGGCCCTGCTCACTGTGGAGGTCTTGGTGGGGCGTCTGGGGAGCGGCCTGGTCAACGGGGGTGCGGGACATGGTGACCTCCAAGCAACACTGCTGTAATGAGGAAATCATCAACTCTGGGGGAACCATCGTCAATAGCCCAGGCTGAAAATATTGATGCTTTCATCAGTAATGGCGGACTCATCGTGACGGTTGTTACACTCGCCCCATGTCGACGTCGTCAGCCCCGCCCAGGAACCGCTTCGAACGACGCCGCGCCGAGACCCGTCAGGCGTTCGTCCGTGCGGCCCGGCAGATCCTCGCGGAGACCGGTGACACCAGCGCCAGCATCCAGGCCATCGCCGAACGCGCGGACGTCGGTTTCGGCTCCTTCTACAACCACTTCGAGTCCAAGACGGAACTGTTCGACGCTGCCGTAGCGGACGCGCTGGAGGAGTTCGGCCAGGTCATCGACGCGCGGGTAGCGGGGATCGAGGATCCCGCCGAGCTCGTCGCGGCGGGTTTCCGGCTCACCGCCCGGATGGCCGACTCCCACCCCGAACTCATGCGGATCCTGCGCGATCGCGGCCTGGCCCACATCCACTCCGAGAGCGGCCTGTCCCCACGAGCGCGCCGCGATCTGGAGCGGGGCATCAACTCGGGCCGCTTCACCGGCACCGACCCGACCACGGCCCTGACCGCTCTGGGCGGGACTCTGCTGTCCCTGGTGGCGCTGAGGCTGGCCTGTCCCGACCTCGATGGCGACGAGGCGGCCTCCGATCTGGCCGAGATGGTCCTGCGCATGCTCGGCCTTCCCGCGGACGATGCGCACGAGGTCACCCGGCGCCCGCTGCCCGGCCTCGACGGACCGTCAACGCTCCTCTGACTCAAGCGAAACGGCTCAGACCTGGAGCGCAGCGGACTGTGCTGGTACGCCGGCGGCGACGAGGAACACGGTCGCAGCCGCCTCACCCGTGGGATCCCGTCCAGGCGTCCCCCGTGTTCTCCTCGGCGAGGGCCGGCATCAGTGCTTCCAGCGCCTGGGCGAGGACAGACGAGGGGACCTGCCTCGCGAACACGCCTGCATACCGGCCACGTTGCAGGGCCGCGACGGGCCTCTTCGGGGGCAGGCGAGAACAGCGCCGGCCCCAGGACGAAGTACACGACCAACCGCGCAGGAAGCAGCCGCTCACGTTGCTCCGAACGACCGCACGCAGCCACCACCCGGCGGATACACCCAAGCCGAGATGGGGCGCGAACTCGACGACGCGGGCGGTCCGTTGCTGGTCGGTGCGGTCGCGGCGGCGGCACTGGCGTACGGCTTCGCGGCGCTCGCGATGCTGCTCGCCACCGGTCCGGCTGTGGCGCTGGTGGACGGGTCCGTCAGGAGCAGGCGTAGCTGAAGGTCCCTTCCGCCTCGGACGGCTTGCGCTGGTGCGCGATCCGCAGGCGGGCGGTTCCCCGGAAACTGCCGGGGCCGCGGACCGTCCAGCGGAGGTGCACGGTGACCCTGCGGTCGCCCCGGCGGGCCATGTGGACCAGCTCGCCGGAGTCGTGGCCGTCGCTGCGCAGCCAGTGGTACGTCACCGGGCCGCCACGGCCGTCGGTGGTCACGACGCCGACCAGATCGGCGGTCTGTCCGCAGTGCAACCGCCCGGCGGGCGCCCGGACTTCGACGCCGGTGACCGTCGGGGCCGGGGCCGGGCGCAGCAGCAGCCAGAGGAGGACGGCCGCGGCGGCCAGGAAGGCGCTCGTGGCGATCCAGGCCCGCCGTCGTCGCCGGTGGGGGCGGGTGTCAGGTGGTACGGGTGCGGTGCGCCACTGGGCGCGGAGGACGTCCTGGGCCTCGACGGGGACGCCGGGGCCGAAGCGCAGGATGATCTCGTCGTCGTCCTCGCCGGGCGGGGGTGGCGTCGTTGCCTCGGCGGGTGTCGCTGTCGGGGGTCCGGCGGGGGTGCGGTTGCGCTTGCCGAGGACGGTGGCCTGGTCGTCCGAGGCGGTGGCCCGGTCGTCCGAGGCGCTGGGGTGGGACGGGTGCGGGAAGGAGCGGGGCTGGTGCGGGGCGGAACAGGTGCGGCTGGGCATGGTCAGCTGCTCGTCCGGCACGGCGTGCCTGGGCCGGTCCACTTCCAGGACCACGTCCCCGGGGCCCGTGCCTTCGGACCCCATGTCCACGGCACCCGCACCCTCGGAACCCGCGTCCACGGCACCCATGTCCACGGCGGCCACGCCCTCGGGCATTGCGGCTTCGGAATCTGCGGCTTCGGAATCTGCGGCTTCAAAACCAGCGATGTCGCAACCGGCGGCTTCGGAACGGGGGGCTTCGCATCCCCCCGCCTGGGGGCGCACGCGCTGGGCGTCCGCGCCCGTCTCGTTCGCCGTTGGTGGCGTGGTGATCTCCGGGGTCGCCGCGGCCACCGCCGCGCGGAGCTCCGTACGCCGCAGGAAGCCTGCCGGGAGCGCCGCGCGCCCGGCGACCAGTGCCGCTCGGGCCGCCGCGAGCCCCTCGGAACCGGCGGTGGCGGAACAGTGCGCGAACAGGGCGGCCGCGGGGGTGCCGGTGGCCGCCCAGGCCTCGCCGAGGGTGCGGGACAGCCCGGCCCAGGCCGCGATGTCGGCCTCACGGCGCGCGGAGTCCGGCGCGTCGCCCAGCACCGTGCCCAGCGCGGCCTCTGCGAGGAGGGCGACGCCGTCCGGGGCGAGGACGACGGTGTCCGCGTCCAGCGCTCCGTGGGCGAGACCGGCCGCGTGCAGGGCGAGCAGGCTCTGCGCGGTCTCGTTCAGGACACTCGCCGCGCTGCCCGCGTCGGGGCCCGTACCCCGGCGGGCCAGCAGGTCCGTGAGGGTGGGAGCCGGTGGCAGGGCGGTGATCAGCCACACCTCCCCGGCCTCCGCTACGAGGTCGACCGTGCCGAGCACCCCGGGCAGCCGGAGCTTCGCGACGGCGAGCACGGCCGCCGCGAGCCGCTCGCGCGTGCCCTCCGGCGCGAGCAGGGCACGGTCGATGCGCAGCGCGCCGAGCTCGGACCCGCTGGAACGGCCCGGGAGCAGCGCGTGCCAGGTGCCGTGGCGTGCGTCCCGCGTCCAGCCCGACAGGGGGCGGCCGGCGACCGTGGTGGTTGTCGTCATGTCGATCCGTTCTCGCCGTCGCTCGTCGTCGCTCAGCACGGCGGAGCGTCCAGGGAGGCTGTCTGCGGTCCGTTCGCGGCGGACGGAGTGCTGCTGAGCGTGACCATCCAGGTGCCCCGGCACGGGTGGTTGGAGAAGTCCGCCGCGAAGGTCACGGCGTAGTGCGTGCCGCCGGACAGCTCCTTGGTCCGGTTTCCATAGGGATCGGTGGGCGTGTCGACGTAGTAGTCCGCCGTGAGGGTCAGGGGCCCGGTCCCGGTGGTGTCGACGGTGACGTCGGCGATCAGCGTGCCCGGGGTCTGCCCCCGCCGCCAGGAACCGATGGTGATCGTGACCGTGCCGGGCGTGGGCGAGGCCGGGGGCACGGTCGTCGGCGTGGGCGGCTCCGTCGGCGGGGCCGTACTCACGGACGTCGTGGGTGAGGCCGATGGTCTCTCCGGGGTGGCCGAGGGCGTGACGTCGGCCGTGGTCGGGACGGCAGTCGGCGCATCGGACGTCGAAGAGGCGGGTGGCGTAGGCGAGTTGGTCCCCGAGGGCACCGAACTGGCCACCGTCGTAGCCGTGTCGTGCGGACGGGCCGCTACGGACGTCATCCCGCCCGCCACGACCGCCAGTGCCGCCGCTCCGGCGGCGGCCTTCCATCCGCTGCGCTTCACCCGCCCCAGCAGGGTCAGGGCGCTTGCCGGCGCGTCGAGCGTCGCCGTCGCGGTGAACGGGAACAACAGGGCCAACAGCGCGGTGAGTTCGGCGAGCCTGCGGCGTCCGCGCTCCTCCCAGTCGGCGCCGTACCCCTCGGTGGCTGACCGTTCCAGCTCGGCGAGGAACGCCTCGATGCCCGGCCGGTCCGCCGGGTCCTTGGCCAGTCCCCTGCGCAGCAGCCCGCGCACCGGGTCGGGTACGTCGTCCAGGGGGACGGGGGCCCGCAGGTGCTGCAGGCGCAGCGCGGTCACGTCGTCGCCGGTGAACGGGCGGCGCCCGGTCAGGCACTCGTGGAACACGGCCGCCGCGGCGTACACGTCGCCCGCCGGTCCCGCCGGTTCGCCCTGCCACTGCTCGGGCGCCATGTAGGCGGGCGTGCCGGCGGCCTCGGTCTCACGTCCGGTGCGTACGGCGATACCGAAGTCGGCGAGCGCGCTCGTGCCGTCGGCGCGGACCAGCACGTTCTCCGGCTTGTAGTCGCGATGGACCACCCCGGCAGCGTGGGCCGCGCCGAGGCCCAGCAGCGAGCCCTTGAGCAGGACCAGGGCGGCCTCGGGGCCGGTCGCCCCGTGCCGGCGCAGCAGTTGGCGGAGGCTGACGCCGTCCACCGCCTCCATCACGATGGCGGCACCGCCGCGCGCCTCGACGTACTCGTACAGCCGCACCACGCACGGGTGCCGCAGGCCGCCCAGCAGCCGGGCCTCCGCGCGGAAACGGGTGAGGAACTCCCGGTCGCCGCGCAGACGCCCGCTCAGATACTTGATCGCGACGGGCACGCCGGTGGTGGTGTGGCGGGCCAGTACGACCCGTCCCCCGGCGCCCTCGCCGAGAATCCGTACGGGTTCGTAGCCGGGAACGGCCCAGTCGCCGCCCTCGGCACTTCTCGGACCCTGTGTCATGCCGCCCCCTCCACGACCGCGCCCACTGCCGGCGCCGGCGCCGCACCCTTCGCGTCACGGCGGCGGCGCACACGGCGCGTCAGCCACCGCACCGGCGCGGACCACACGGGGAAAGCCACCAGGGCGACCACGACCGCCTCGATCACCGTGGTCCACAGCGGGGACAGCCACCCGTCCAGCAGGTCGCCGATCCGGGAGCGCCAGGCCAGCAGGGCGAGGACGAGGAAGCCGTACGTGCCGACGACGACCGCGAGGCCGTACGCGGCCATGCCCGCCTGCCGTGGGCCGGGCCGGCGGCCGGCGCGCAGGTCCTGCCAGAGCCCCTTGCGGAAGTACGCGCTCGCCTCCTCGCGCAGCCGCGGCACGCGCAGCGCGTCGGTCAGGGCCTGGTAACCGTCCAGCGGCATCAGGGGGTTGAAGTTGTAAAGCGTGTTCAGGTAAAGGCCGAAGGCCAGGTGGAAGAGGACGGCCGAGGCCGGTCCGGCGGGCAGGGCGACCGCGCCGGCCGCGCACCAGCCGGCCAGCGCCGCCGTCGACAGCGGCCCGGACAGCGCGACGACGACGCGTGACCAGCGGGTGCCGAACCACATGTCGCTGGTGTCCACGAACGCGAACGGCATTCCCATCATGAGCAGGAACCCGCCGCGCCTGACCTTGCGGCCGTACGACTTCACGGCCAGCGCGTGCGTCAGCTCGTGGACGACCAGGGCGGACACGTATCCGGCGGCGAGGAGCACCGGGCCCCAGGCACCCGCCCCGCCGAAGTCCAGCAGGTGCTGCCGGCCCTGCGCGGCGAAGAACGCGGCGAGGCCGCCGATCACCGACAGCCAGACCAGGGTCACGCCGGTCCGGGTGAAGAAGCGCCAGCCGAAGGCGTGGTAGAGGCGAGTCACGACCCGGTCGAGGCCGGGGACCGAGATCTCCAGCTTCAGCAGTGCCCGGTACACGGCCCGTCCCGCGCGGCGCCAGCCCTTCCGTCCCGTGTCCTCTGTGCGGCCGGGCAGGCCGCGCAGCAGCCCCGCGTTCGCGAACGCGGCGAGCGCCGCCTCGATGCGCGGCAGGGCGAGCTCGCCGAAGCGGTCGGCATACGCGAACAGCAGGTCCCGAACGGTGTTCTCGCCGTCGACGGCGTGCCAGAGGAAGACTTCGCGCTCGTCCAGCTCCAGATACACGCCGGTGCGGGTGTTGTTCAGCACCCAGCGGGGTTCGCCGCGGTCGGTGGGCACCTGCTTGAGCGCCCAGCCGGAGCGGCGGCGGGGACGTGCGGTGAGCGGGCCGTTCGCCTCCGGTGCCGCCTCCTGCACTGCGGTGGGGAGTTGGGTGAGCTGGGTGCCGACGACCTGGGTGCGCTGGCCGATATGGGCGCCGCGGGGCTGTTCGAAGACCAGGCGTACGTCGCCGATGGACAGCTCGGTGCCGTCGGCGAGGTGGGCGGCGCCGCCGTGCAGGTCGACGCCTGCGACGGCCGTGCCGTTGAACGAGTCCAGGTCCTCGATCCGGAAGCCCGACTCCGTGCGGACGATCCGGGCGTGGCGGCGCGACACGCTGCTGTCGGGCAGGACGACGTCGCTGTCCGCGCCCCGGCCCAGCGTGGTGACCGGGCCGGTGAGCGGGACGAGCAGGGTGGGGTCGTCGACGCCACGCAGGTGCGGCGCGGCATACGACGTCGGTGCCGCGCCGCGGCGGAGCGTGCCGCAGTACAGGCAGTACGGGAAGTCGCGCCGAACGTGGACGCGGCAGGAGTGGCAGAGCATGCGTCGGCTCAGCCCGCGCCGGAGCCGCTGAGAAACGTTCCGTCGGAGAAGCCACCGTCGGTGTCGATGCCGGGTGCGGAGGGCGAGAGGTGGGTGGCGATGCCGCCGAGGCCGTGGGTGCTCACACCGCCGCGCACGCTCTCGGCGCCGTCGCTGATGCCCGCGCGGCCACCGCCGCCGTCGTCGCCACCGCCGGGTTCTCCACCGCCGCCGGGCCGGCGTCCGGTGTTCTCCTGGTCGCCGCCACCGCCGCTGCCGCCGTCGCCGCCACCGGGTTCACCGCCGCCTCCAGGGCGTCGGCCGGTGTTCTCCTGGTCACCACCGCCGCTGCCGCCTTCGCCACCGCCGCCACCGGAGCCGCCGTCGTGACCGTGCCCGCCGCCCTCTTCGCCGCCCCCGCCGCCACCGCCGCCCTCACCGCCGCCGGAACCGCCTTGGCCCCCGCCCTGGCCGCCGGAGGAGCCGCCTTGACCGGAGCCACCGTCACCGGTTCCGCCGCCGCCCTCACCACCGCCGCCACCGCCACCGCCACCGGGCCGACGTCCGGTGTTCTCCTGGTCGCCGCCACCGCCGCCACCGCCGCTGTCTCCTCCGCCGCTGTCTCCGCCGCCACCCTCGCCGCCACCGCTGTCCCCGCCACCGTCCTCGCCACGGTCGTAGATGCCGCCGTGGCCGAAGTGACCGGCGTCGCCGCCGCCTTCGCCACCGAAGCCACCGCCGTGCCCCCCGAAGTCGCCACCGGATCCGGCACCGCCCTCACCGAACCCGGACCCGGCGCCGCCGTCACCGAAACCGCCCGGACCGCCGTCGGCACCGCCCGCACCGAAGCCGCCGTCGCCGAACCCCCCGCCGGCACCGCTGTCACCCAACCCGCCGAACCCGCCGCCGTCACCGAAACCGCCCAGACCGCCATCACCACCGCCGGCACCAAAGCCGCCGTCACCGAACCCGCCCAGACCGCCGCCGCCACCGCCGTTACCGAAACCGCCATCACCGAACCCGCCCAGACCGCCGCCGTTGCCGAAGCCGCCATCACCGAACCCGCCCAGACCGCCATCGGCACCGCCGTCGCCGAACCCGCCTTCGGCACCCCCACCGACATGCCCCCCGAGCCCGCCGAGGTCCGGCCCGTCCTCGTTCCCGAACCCCCCGAAGTCACCGAACTCACCGAGTCCGCTGCTCACATCGACCGGCGACTCCTGGACCAGTCCCCCGCCGAGCAGGCTCTGGGTGCCGGTGGCGGAGACGTCGAAGCCGCCGGCGTCCTCATGTCCGCCAGCATGTCCGTCAGCGGGAAAAGACAGGTCGGGCGCGTGGTCGACGGAGGCGTGCTCACCGGACACGTGGTCGGCCGGGACATCCGGGACGTCATGGTGCGCCAGTGCGTGTGCCGTGCTCCCGAAGAACAGGGACGACTTGGACAGCCGCGGGTCGAGTGCGGCCGGTCCCCCGGCGGTGCCGGACTCGACGCGCAGGGCACGGAGTTCGCCGACCTGCGCGGGTGTCAGGCCGAGTCTTCGGGCCACCTCATCGGTGTCACCGTCGAGTTCGGCCCTGAAGGCCGGGTCGACGGCAAGGCGGGTCATGGCATCGCGAAAGGCGTTGTCGGTCATATCCTCGGGTCTCCGTGGGTCTGCGTACGCTGCTGTCTGATCCCGGCGGAGCTGAGGATCCCCCCTGGTCGGCGGCAACTGCCATTTCCGGCCATCCCCACCGATGCCTGCAGGGACGGTTATATGGGGCCCGGCATGACCCGCGCAAGGCCGGGAGCAGGGCACCCTGGGCGAATATGCCTCGGGAAGGGGGTCGGCCATCTCGACCGCGCACCGATCGGATACGGCCACCTGTGAGGCCATCCAGGCAGCAGGCTTCACCGCCCGAGGGACGCCGCGGCCGATGATGGCACGCACGTCGCCGACGCCGAGGACCTGAGAGATCCCGCGCACGCGCGCACCCCCACACCTGCGCGGCAGCCTCGAACGGTTCTGCGCGCTGCACCACATCGCCGACAACGCCGAGCTCGGCCGTCCACCGAGCGGACCGGTCTGCCGCTCTCCATCGGCATCTCCGCCGCCAACACCCATGACAGCCGGGGCCTGGAGCCCCTGGTGCGGGGCATCCCACCCATCCGCTCCCGCCGCAGGCCCCGCAGACGACGGCCCGCCAAGCTCCACGCCGACAAGGGCTACGACTACGACCGCCTGCCCCGATGGCTCCGGTCCCGGAACTTCACCCCGCACATCGCCCGCAAGGGCATCGAGTCCTCTCAGCGGCTGGGCCGCCACCGTTGGACCATCGAACGCACCATGTCCTGACAGCTCGCCGGCTGCCGCCACCTACACCGCCGCTACGAGCGCAAAGCCGAGCACTTCCTGGCCTTCACCAGCCTCGCCTGCACCCTCATCCGCTATCGCAGACTCGCCAAATGAGATGACGTCCAAAAGAAGGAAGCAGCTCGGCAACATCGCTTCGAGAGCGTCCGGGCGCGACGGGAAACGGCAGGTCGACAGTTACTTGTCTGCCAGCCACGAAGTCCGCGGGCGGGCATCGAGCCAGTCGGCGGCCTCGGCGCCAGCGCGTCGCGCAGCACGGTGGCGGTCCGGCTGGCCTGCGGGTCGGAATCCCCTGCCGCCGCGGCCAGTGCGCGCTCGGCGTCCGCCAGCAGGTCACGCATCGGCAGCGACTCCCAGGTGGCGCCGCCGTCGCCTCCGCTGTGCGCGCGAGATTCGGCGGTGCAGCAGAGTGGTGGCGGGGCGGATCGCGTCGTCGCTGAACTTCTTCGGCGACGAGGCGGCCTTCGCGTGCATAGGAGGCTGATCTGTTCGGCGATCTGGTCGACCCTCGTCGACCGGTCCCGGTTCACCACCCACACCATCAACGTCAGCACGCCAGTCACAGGCCTGGCTGCTTGTTCCTTAACCTTCGGCGATCTGACTAGTCTCCGATGAAGATCAGGTAACTGCCCGGAGTCGTGGCGCAGTCCTTCAGGTAAGCCGTGAGGTCCTGGACTGCTTCGACTTGGGCGTCGTCGGCGCAGCGGTCCAGGAGATCTGGGATCTCGCGAAGGGCAGCCTCGGCTACTTGCTCATTGAAGACCGTGTCGTTGTAAGGGTCGACGGTCCAGAGTTTGCCCGAGGTGTTGGCAGGGAGCTTGGCAATCAGCTGGGCCAGCGCTTCGCCGTGCTGGTAGGACTGCCGGATCAGAGTCGGCTTGCGCTTCGAGCGTCGGCTGGGCCAATGCGGGCGGTCAGCATGCAGCTGTAGATCGATCCCCATGTTGGGATGCTCTCAGAGGGCGTTCTGCGAGCTTTCGTCGGCTCTCAGCTGGAGTCGGTGGCTGGAGCGGTGTGACTGAGCGGAGGAGTCAGCTTGCTGGATCTCGGCATCCCACGCTTTCGAACGGCAGGTTGCCTCTGATGACACGCCGTAGGCACCCGTCGGCCTGGAGAGCAGACTGCGTCCATGCAGCTCCCCGCACAAGCCGTTGCAGCCACCGCGCTGATCGAAGTCATCAGGATCTCCGCCCTCCCGACCAAGCGGGGCGCCCCATTCCCTGGCGAGGTGGTCACCCACTGGGCCGGGAGCGAGGCCGCCGACGCCTTGACCTTGATCGAGACCCTGCCCGGCAGCGAACAGCACCGTTGCGGCTTCTCGCCGGGCTGGAGCATCCGGGCATACGAGGACACCCTCGACCTGGCGTTGTTCGAGGCGGCATTCTGCTTCAGCTGCCATGAGGTCCGGATGCATGGAACGGCTGTGCCACCCACGCTGGCCACGCAGTTCTTCGACGCGGCCGCCCCGTCGGCCCAGACCCTCCTGGCCCGCTTCCGCGAGGCGGCCCTGTAGTCAGCAGGCTTCCGGGTTCGGCGCTCAGGTTGGCCAGACGGGCCAACCTGAGCGCTCAGCCACACGCGTGTGACGCCGTCCGGGGCATGGTGAACAGCCCCGGTTCGGGTTCGGTGAGGATGCCGCGGTTGACCAGGCGTTTCAGCTTGGCGCGCATGCCTTCGGTGTGCCGCGGCTCGGTGCCGGTATCCAGGGTGCGACAGACATCCCTGGCGCGCAGCCCGTCCCCGCTCTGCTCGAAGAGGGCCAGGATGTCGCGGTAGCCGGGCGGCAGCGGCTCGGGCAGTGGGCCGCCGTCCTCGGTGGCCAGTTCCAGCACGGTCTCGCGGGTGGTCTCCAGCCGTTCCAAGATTCGCTCGGCGGAGGCGAGTTGTTCGGTGAGTTCGGTGATCTGCTCACGCAGCCGTTCGGCGGTCTCGCGCACCAGCCGATGCCGGGCCTCGATCTTGTCCAGGAGCTCACTCACCGCCCGCTCCCGCTCGCCTGGGGCGCATCGCGCCAGGTCGGGGTGGCGGTGCGGGTCAGGCGGCGGAGCATGACGTCGGTCATGGACCACTGGATCATCGCCACCGAGCTGGTCGGCCGGGTCTCGTAGTCCCGCGCGAGCCTGCGGTGCAGCAGGAGGGTGCCGAACGTCTGCTCCACCACCCACCGTTTCGGTTCCGGGGTGAACCCTCTTGCCCCGGGATCGCGTTGGACGATCTCCATGTCGATGCCGAGACGCGCGCCGTGCTCAACCACGGCCTGCTTGAATCCGGCATCCACCCAGCTCTTGGTCACCGTCGGTGCGCTGGCAGCGACCTTGTCCAGCAGGGCGATGCCGATCGCGTTGTCGTGCACGCTCGCGGCGGTCACGACCACGGCGATGATCAGGCCGAGGACGTCGGTGGCGATGCCCCGCTTGCGTCCCGGGCTCTTCTTGCCCGGATCCAGCCCGGTCGTGTCCTTCGGCGCGTTCACCGACGCCCGTACCGTCTGCGAGTCCAGGACGACCGCGGTCGGATCCTCGTGCCGCCTGCGCATTTCGCGGGCCTGCCAGCGCAGCAGGTCGTGGACGGCCTCGGCGGTGCCGTCGTCGCGCCGCTTCGCGAAGTAGTAGTACACCGCGCTCTTCGGCGGGCAGGTCATGCGGCAGATAGCGACACTGGCAGCCGGTACGCGCCTGGTACAGGATCGCGTTGACGATCTCCCGCATCTCGTACTGGCCCGCGTGCCCGCTGACCGAGGGACGCCTCGACGCCTCGCCTTCCAGGCCGTGATAACCGGCCGAATCAACTCCCATGCCTCATCCGGCAGATCACTCGGGTACGGCTGACGCCCGCTCACGCGTCCCAGCGGACCGCGCCACCGACCGTGAAGCCCCGGAACCGGACAACGCGCACTCAAGCCAACGAGAACCGCCGAACGCGCGCAGAACACCCGGTGCGCCTGACATCTTCAGCCTGGGCATCCGCTTTCGGATGACCACTCGCACTTGATAGCCCGAGGCGGTAACCGCCGGACGCGAGGATGGTCTCCGCTCACGCCGCCGGCCCACCGTATGACGCCGATGGCCGGAGCCGACGAGAGCCTTGACCGCGCCACTGTGGCCGCCCCGGAGGGCCAGCCGCACGGCACGATGGGCGTAGGTCAAGTGCGGGGCCGGTTAGCGGGTACCGCCGGGCCAGTTCAACGGCCCCCTGGGCAGGGGGGTTTGCCGTGGGCATCGCGAAATGCGCAACGCGCTCCACACCATCGAGCTGATCCGCCGCGCTACTTGGGCTTGCAGCGCCCAGCGGTCGAAACGGCCTGTGCGGCAGCGTGTGGAGCATCAGGCCCGGGGATCCGGGCGGTTGGAGCAGCACCGGTCCCGATTCCGTGATCTGTTCGGGCGGGTCAGGAGACGCGCAGCAGGGTGGCGGCGGGGAGGATCGCGTCTGGTCCGAACTTGGCGCGGATGCGGTCGCTGACTTCTTCGGCGACAAGGCGGGCCTCGCGTGTCCGGTCGAGGCTGATCTGTTCGGCGACCTGGTCGGCGGAGACAAGGTCTTCGCCTTTCAGGGTGATGGCGGTGATCCGGCCGCGCTGGAGTCCTGCCGCGTCGATCAGCCGGTACGCCATCGTGCGCAGGTCGTCGTCGTGTGCGGAGGCTTCCGGAAGGCGTCGGGTCTTTTCCCAGCTGGTGCCTCCGGCGAAGCGCAGGGTCAGAGTCAGACCGCGGGCCGCCTGACCGCGGCGGCGCAGCTGGAGGGCGAGGGTGACGACCGTGTCGAGGAGGGCGGCACGGACGGCGGCGCCGTCCAGGGTGTGCCGGGGGAAGGTGCGGCTCACGCTCGCGGTGACGGGCAGGTTGCGCGGGACGACGGGGCGGGGGTCGATGCCGCGGGCCCGGTCGGCGGCCTGGCGCCCTGCGCGGCCGCCCAGGAGGCGCTGGACGGTGGCGGGCGGGATCACGGCGAGCAGGCCGATGCGGTGGACGCCGTAGTCGTGCAGGGCCTGGGCCTGGCGGGGGCCGATGCCGTGCAGGGCCTCGACCGGAAGGGGTCCCAGCCAGTCCGCGACCTGGTCGGGGGTGATGGCGAGGACGCCGCCGGGGTTGGTGATCTGGCCGGAGGCGGTGGCGGCGACGGTGATGGACGGGCCGATCCCGACGCGGACGTCGACGCCCAGCCTCGAAATGGTCCGCACGCGCAGCACCTCCCCCAGCCGGCCGGCGTCCACGCCGTGGTAGCGCAGCGCGCCCCGGAGCTCCGCCAGGGCTGCCGTCGGGGGCAGTGCCTGGACGACCGGCGACAGCTCCGCCATCTGCTCGAGGACCTGCCGGTACAGGTCTTCCGGCAGCCGGTCCGGGCAGCGCACGTGCACCACACTCGCCACCCGCCGTGCTTCGGTCCCTGTCTCCACAGCACCCACCTCCTCCGCCCCACATTATCGAACTAGAATTCGAACACGCGAGGTGGCGAACCCAGTGACCTCTGGATCTAGAATCGGATACATGTTCGATGACCTGCCGCCTGACCTGGCGCGACTGCTCACCCTGCGGGTGTGGCACGCCATGTGGCTGCAGCGCATCGACACCAAGATCGCCGCCCTCCAGGAGAGGGAAGCCGAACAAGAACAGGGCCGCCGAAACCGGCCCGCGGAACCGGACTGGGTCGTCGAACTCGGCATCGGCAACGGCCGCCCGCCCATCGAAGTGCACGTCGGCGGCTGCTACGCCGCGGGCAAACGACGGCGTCCCGTCCCGCGCGACGAAGCACGCCGGCTCCTCGCCTCAGGCGTACGCGCCTGCGGTCACTGCCAGCCCGACACCGCGCTGGAGATCCTCGACTTATCCGCCGGCCCGCACCCCTCCACCACGCCGTCGCCACCATGCACAACCTCGCCCTCACCGAGTGAAACACCAGGTCAAGCACTACTCCGACCTGCCCGAGAAGGACCTTGTGCAACACCCTCTATTAGGGGCGGATGTTCCGTAGGTGGTGAGCCCAGCCGAGCGATCACGCGACCGGCCGTGATCGCCGGAGTCGGCGAGCTGATCGGCAAAATTGGCGGGCAATCGTTCGGCGCGGTTGCGCCGACGCCGTTGCGGTCCCGCGAGGTTCGTCAGGCGGGCACGTGGAAGGTGCTTACTGGCCGAGGGCAAACGACGGGCCCAGGTGCCGAGAACGCCGACGAACGGTAGAACGTAAGGGTGAGGCACGAGAGCAGCCCTGATAAGGATGCACCGCCGCACCGTGTGGCAAGGCCGGCGATCGACTACCACGCGCTGTTCACAGTCACCCCTAGCCCCTGCATGGTGCTGGGCCCGGATCTGGTGCTCACCGACATCAATGAGGCGGCCTGCCAGGTGACCGGCCGTACCCGGGAGGAACTGCTCGGGCGGTACCTTTTCGATGCCTTCCCCAACAATCCGGCGGACCCCGATGCTGACGGGGTGCGGAATCTGCACGCCTCCCTGGACCGGGTCCTGCGCTCGAAGGAGCCGGACACGATGGCGCCGATGAAGTACGACATTCCGGTGGCCGACCGGCCCGGCGTGTTCGAGGAGCGGTGGTGGTCCGCGATCAACACCCCGGTGCTCGGGCCGGACGGGCAGGTGGAGTGGATCCTCCACCGGGGAGAGGACGTGACCTCGTTCATCCGCTCCCACCCCCGCCTGCGAGAAGGCGGGGCGCTCAGCGACGTGGAAGCGAGGGAGGTCGAACTGTACGCGCGGGCGCTTGAGCTCAAGCGCCTGAACGAGGAACTGCGCCAAGCGCACGCCCGGGAACGCCAGGTCGCTCTCACCTTGCAGGAGGCCATGCTCCACTCGCCTCATCTGGCCCGGCACCAGGACACCGCGGTGCGCTACCTGCCCGCCGCCGGGTCACTGAACGTGTGCGGCGACTGGTACGACGTGGTCGACCTGCCCGAGGACAGATTCGCCGTCGCGGTCGGCGACGTCGTCGGCCACGGACTGGAGGCCGCCGCCGTCATGGGCATGCTCCGCAGCGCGCTGTCCGCCGTCGTCCGGGCCGTCGAACGGCCCGCGAGGGCCCTGGACGTCCTGGGCCTGTACGCACGCGACGTGGAGGGTGCGCTGGCCGCCACCGTGGTCCAAGCCGTCGTCGACACCCGCGCTCACCGCATCATGTACAGCAGCGCCGGCCACCCGCCTCCCGTCCTGCTCCACCCAGACGGCACCTTCGACCTTCTCGACCGGGCCACCGACCCGCCGCTGGGAGCCCGCCCCGAACACGTCCCCCACCCCCACGCCGATCTGCCCTACACCCGCGGCGACACCTTCGTGCTCTACACCGACGGCCTCATCGAACGCCGCGGCGAGGACATCGACGCCAGCCTGCAACGCCTCACCGACGCGCTCACCCGCCATGCAGAACACGAGCCCGAAGGCCTTGCCGATGCCCTGCTCGAGGACCTCGGCGTCAGCAGCGGCGCCCGCGACGACGTCGCCTTGGTCGTCATCCGCCTATGACCCGCGCGCCGCCGGCGGACGCGCCGCAGGTTGCGCATCCCGCCAACTGAAACGCTCCGACCACGCCTGCGGAATCGCCTGTCGAACCGGGCGTAGCGACCACGGATTCGCCATCAATCCCGAACGCAGCACACCGTCGAACCGGCCCGTTCCCTGGAGGAACGCCAAGCCGAACTCGACGCCCGCCCGGGCAGCCACCCGGGACCTGACCCGCGCTCTCGACCAGCACGGCTGACCACGACCTGATTCCAGCACCCGCTCGCCCCATTCCCGTACCCTGCTGCCGCAGCCCGGCCCTCCGAGAGTGGCTGGACGGATCGCGTGGGCGCCGTACGTCGGTGAAGCCGCACCGGCGCGGCAGGCCACCTTCGAGGGACCTCGGCGAACGTCGCCGAGACCAGCCAGGGCATCGACGCCGGCAAGAAGATCAATGGACGCAAGCGGCACCTGATCACGGACACGCTCGGTCTGATGCTGGCCGTCCTCGTCACCGCCGCGAACGTGCACGACACGACCGGCGGCAAGCTCCTGCTCGACGACCTCGCCGCGGCGCATCCCAGCGTGACCAAGGTCTGGGCCGACGGCGGTTCCAACGGAGAGGTCCTGCGCGCCATTAGCGACCCCTTCGGCGTGCTGGGCGGCAGCGAATGGCGCTTTCCCCAGCCCGGATCAATGGACCTGCTGCACCGCTACATAGGCAAGACCGTCGACGGCTACGAACTCGACCCCGCCCGGCTCCTCGCCCTCCATTTCGGCGAGGATCGATTCGTCATCCCTCTCGACAACGACACGCGCGTTGGCCCCGAAGCAGCCCACAGCCTCGGCCCCGACGGCGTCCCAGGAGGAATATGGATCTGGTGACCGCAGAAGAACGCACCGATCCAGCCAGCCCCCAGCGAGCCCCCGGCCTCCAGAACCACACCCCGCATCACATCGTCGGCCGCTAAGATCTTTCCAGGCCCGCCTCAAGCTTAGTCACGGCAACTGCTGTGACGTCAAAAGCCTGAGGGAGAACGAAATTGAACGCTCACAAGGGTCTTGGCGAGCAGCTCGTATGGCTCGCCGCCAGCACTGTCACAGGGGTGGTCGGGTCCGTGCTCGCCTCGTACATCGTGTTCCTGTGCGGCTGGTCGTAACACTGAGGCTGGGCTCAGTGCCCCCGGGTACGACACGGCGACTACGGGGGCACGCCTCCACCGGCATCAGAACCTACTCCCTTGAGCACGGAAGCCCCGAACGCAGCCGGGGATCCACCACATCAGACCTCGCTGTAGCTCCCCGCCGCCGGCGTCAACCGCGTCGCGGCCCCTACCGGGTCAAGAATCCACGCTGTAGGCCTTTTCGCCCACCATGAGTGGAGCGTCCGTTGGCCCCTTGATCTAGGGGCCGCGCCGGATCACTCGGGTGCCGACCCGGCACAGCTCGGCGTCCTGGGCTCGACCTGTGCGCTGTCCATGAACCTTTCGGCCGGTGCACTGAGTCCGAGCGGCTTCCTGTGCGTACTGCTCTTCGGCCGCCCCGACCAGGCGACGGCAGATCGGCGCCAAGCCGACGGGCAGGAGGAACAGTGCAGCGTTCGGGCAATGTGATCGGAACACTCTTTGTGGGCGGTGCTCTAACGCTGACCCTCGCGGCTCTCGCCTACCCGGCGATGCTCGGTATCAGCACGGTGTCGACCTCGCCCGACCGGATCATCGCCAACACGCAGTGGGGACCGCTGACAGAAGGCGAACGGGACTTCGTGGTCAAGGTGCGCGCGGCCGGCCTGTGGGAGCACCCGCTCGGCCTGATCGGCCTGCAGAAGGGACAGAGCCAGGCCGTCAAGACCGCGAGCCAGCACCTCGTCGACGGGCACGCCGCCCTGGACACCAGCTGCCGCAAGATCGCACCGATGCTGAACATCACGCTGCCCAACGTGGCGAGCCCCCAGCAGGAAGGTTTCGTCACTCAGCTGAAGACAGAGTCGGGGCGGCAGTTCGACACCGACTTCGCCAACATCCTGCGGATGACCCACGGTTCGATCTTCAACGCGATCGCCAAGGTCCGCTCGACCACCAAGAACACGCTGATCCGCGCGCTTGCCGATCAGGCGAACAACACGGTGCTCGACCACATCACCGTGATGGAGAAGACCGGCCTCGTCGACTTCGACACCACGGTCTTCAACCAGACCACCCCGCCCAAGCTCCCCAAGTCCGACATGACTCCACCGAACCCGGTACCCGGCCAGCCCCAGGTCGTCCTCAACCCGCCGCCCAGCCCGACCTCCACACCACTGGACCTCGACGCCGCCCTGAACGGCTCGATCAAATAGAGGGAAGCCCGCCAGGCCAGGCCCCGGCCCGTGTGCACGGCGCTTCTCCGGGATGGCCAGTGCACGACGGGCGGCACACTCGCCACAGCACAGCCAGAAGCGGCAGGCCAGTCGGCCTCAGAGGTCAAACTCGCGGGCGCAGCGACGTACTGCACCGCAACGCTGCGCTGTCGGCCGCCGGCGACGACGTTCAGGTGCTGACTGGACGCGCCGCCTGCAGCAAGGGCGTCCCTACCGCTGCTCGTCGGGAACCACATACAAGCGCAGCAGCGCCTGCCCTGGGGCGCGACTGCCGGCACGCTCCTGCTCAGGGCGCGTCATCGGAGCATTGTCTTCGGAACTATCGGAGCGGGCCGGCTCGGTGTCCGGATTGTTTTGTCGGCTGCGAGCAAGGCCCGAAGCGGTGCTCTTGTCGCAGGGGAACGAAGCCTCTTCGATGGCATCGGTGACGGGCGAGTCAGTGGGGTCCCGTCCGCCCTGGTCCGGCCGGTTGACGACCTGCTGCCAGCCCCGGCCGTCCTCCCACGCGATGCCGTAGTACTCGTACAGGCGGTGTTCCTCGTCCACCGTGAGGAACCCCCCGGCGTCGACGTCGACGTGGGGGGCGTCTTTGACGGTGGCCTTGGCGTAAGGAACTTCAAGATGGTTCTCCACCATGGCTGCCTCGCGCGTGGGCACGAAGGACTCACTGGTGCCGAAGAGCCCGGTTTTGACGGTGACCCACTCGGGCTCGCCGGTCGCATCGTCGAGGAAGACATGCTTGGTGTCGCCGATCTTGTTTCCGTCGACGTCGTACACCGAGTGGTCGAGCACGGTGGCAATCTGCCCGTGGGTGATCATCCTGGCCTCCTGCCTCCCTTTGGTCGTCTTCCGCGTAACCCGCTGAAAAGCATGAAAACGCACTTACAGGAACAACCTGACTGGTGCCCTTGCTCTGGCTCAGCAGTCGGTTGCCCCGTTACGCGGGCGGGCCCGAGAGGCAGGGACCTCGAGGACGGGCGCGGGACCGTCCTCCTCCCCCATTGCCTTCCGACCAGAAAGGCCGCGCGTCGGGGCCGCGCGTCGCCCTCAGGGTTGCGACCGCGGGTTCGGCGGCAGCTCTGCGCAGCCCGCCCGATCGCGCGGATCGTCCGGGCCCCAGGCGACGACGGAGTAGCCGATCTCTACCCTGCCCGCTTGGTCGGGCGGTCCGTGGAATCCGGCGTGTCCGACGACGAGACCCTCATCGCCGACGACCGCTTGCCGCACCATCCGCCGCGCCCGGCCAAGATCGGCGGCCATCAGGCCGAGACGGAACCGCCACAGCCATCGAGCTCTGTCGGCCACGAAGTACCCGGCGATACCCTGGCCGTGCTGCCGGTTACGGACAGGTCTCCGCCGGACAGCTCGACGAAACAGCACGGCGCTGGGGTGTCCAGACAGCTGAGCCCCGTCCGTACCGCTACCGCCGATCGTGCGCGGCACCCAGCACGCGGAGTCGGGCCTACCGCCCTGCGCGGCACGGAGTGGAGCTGCGCCGTCAGCGGTGGGGATGCCCTTGTTCAGGGTCGTCGTCGGGTGTACTCCATCCGTCGCCGCGGTGTGCGGGATCCGTCAGGTCACGGCGTGCTTGTGCGGCCTGCGGCGCAGTCGTTGTCACACGGCGCCGGGCAGAGTGCCGGGTACCGATGAAGAATGCGACGACCAGGATGACGACGACAGCGATGCCCGCCACCATCAGCCACAGGGCGCCGCCATACGAAGCGGCCAGCACGGTGAGCGTTTCGGCGTTCATGGGCGTCGTGTACCCCACACGAGAGCAATATCCCTCGCCGCTCTGCAAGGTGAGCCGTGTGCAGGCTGACCGGGCAAGCTGCCTCGTCAGCCAGGGCCCCCGGCACCCTGGAGGGTCTTGTCACTCGGTGACGCTGCGCTGGTAGCAATGGGGCCGGCCTGGTTCCGGCGCCTTCATCGCCGGGGCTCCGGCGGAGGGCCCGTCCTCTTGGAGGCGGGCCCTCCAACCGGTTCGCGCTTCAGTGCTTGCTGTGCTTGCCGCGCATGGAGTCCTTGGCGTCGTGCACGGCTTCCTTCGCCTCGCCCTCAGCCTGGTCCATCTTTCCCTCGGCCTTCATCCGGTCGTTGCCAGTGACTTTGCCGACCGCTTCCTTGGCCTTGCCCTTGGCCTTGTCCATGCCGCCCTTGTCAGCCATGTCCTGCTCCTTGCATGAGAAATCAATGACGGTGACAAACTAGAGCGTAAATGCACATATCGCTCGGTAAGTGCTGCACGGGACAGGCCACGGCCAGGGAGACAGCAGGCGGGGCATCAGGCCCGGGGAATCCGGGCAGTTTGGAGCACCACGAGTCTCGCCTCCGTGATGGGTCGTACACCTCCTCCATATGCCAGTCGTGATCGAGGATCAGGTACACCGCAGCGCGCCGCGCTGCGATGCCTGTGTCCGCGAGAACCTGGCCGGCCTGGCGTGCAGGAGCCAGCAGTCCGGGGGCCTGCCGCTCCACCTTCGCCAGATCCACCACCTGTCCTGCCAGGCCTGATGCTCGCCCACCCGCTCGTGCTCCCGCATGCCTCAGACCACCCGGCTCATGACGGGAAGACCTTCCTGGGCAGGCGTCGGTCGCAAATTCACCAACCGCCCCCTACTCCGTGACGAAGGCGGCATAGCCGGCGGGGACCTCGCTCACCTGGAGGTCGGAGAAGATCAGGGTCAGGTTGTGCGCGTTGGTTTCCAGGCGTACCTCGTGAAAGTCGATGCCGAGGACGTTCGACCAGCGCCGGGCGTCCTCCGAGTCGGGCAGGAGCCTGGCTCCCGGGAACAGGCAGTGCCACTTCACGCCCCAGACGTATCCATCGAGCTCAGTACCGGTTTCCTGCTCGATGAGCCGATCGTCCATAGAGACTCGCCAGGTCTCCGCCGGCACCGACGTCTCACACCGGGCCTCCACGCAGTACCGGAACAGATACCGCTTGTAGGACGACTCCATGGCCGTCGAAGGATCAGCCGTCGCGTAGACGATGACCTCGTAGTCACGCATGTAGCTGGTGTAGCCGTGGTGCACTACAGCGTGATCGAAGGCCTCGTCCAGCATCTGTTCCAGCACGGCGGTATCCATCCCGCCCTTCTACCTCACTCGGCGAGACCTTCGGCAACGAGACGCGCAGGTGACAGGGACCTTGGCCTGCCCGGACCCGTCCTAGTCGGGGTTGAGGGGGCTGCATGGCAAAAAGGCAGGGGGCGAACACCCCTGGAGGGGCTGGTCGTCTCCGCCGGGGTGGGGCACCGACAAGACGCTGGGTGTCGTACGCATTCCGCGTGCAGCTGCGGTGGCACGGATCCACTGCCTAGTCCCGGGTGCCTCGCCAGTCCAGGCAGACCACGGTGGCGTCGTCGTGCAGGACGCCTTGCTGGGCACGCAGGACGGCCTGCGTAAGCACATGAACAGTGTCGCGAGGGTGCAGGTCGCGGGTGCCTTCGATCAGGGCGGGAAGATCCTCGGCGATGGCGTTGCGCTCAAGCATGCCATCGGTGACCAGAATGAGACGGTCACCCCGTTGCAGTTGGCGAGTCTGAACGCGGTGTGGGTGCGGCAGGGGGGCGCCGAAAGGCGGATCAACCTCAGGAGTGAGGCGATTAAGACGTCCCCCACGCAGAAGCCAGGGCCATGGGTGGCCGGCATTGACGAAGCCGACCCTTCCCGTCCGCAGATCGATCCGCAAGAGCTGACCGGTGGCCAAAGAGCCGACTGCGCCGTGGTCGAGCAGAGTCTGATGGGCCTGTCGGGCCTGTTCGGCCAGGTCAGCACCAGTGCGGCGGGCCATGCGCAGAGCGCCGACAAGCAGAGTGGCCAACAGGGCGGCCCGGACGTCGTGGCCCATGGCATCGGTGATGGACACATGCAAGGTGTGGCGGTCCAGGGAGTGATCGAAAGTATCGCCGGCGACCGTTTCGGCGGGGATCAGCTCGCCGGAGACCGTGAACTGCGGAGCCTCACAGGTGAGGCAGTCAGGCAGGAGAGTGTTCTGGATCTCAGCGGCCAGGACCACAGGGAGGGTGCGCCGACCCCACTGGTACAGGTCGGTGAAGCGGCGGTTGGCGATGAGGATGTACGCCAGAGCGTGGGCTGCTTCCACGATGGTCTGCACCGTTGCCGGTTCAGGGGTTCGGGGGAGGAAGGCTTCGAGAAGCCCGATGGCATCCCCCCGGTTGGTCACCGGAGCCACGATCTGGACCTGCCCGTCTTGCCCCTCCCGCACGGACACCCGCTGGTCACGCAGTACCTGCTCGTAGACGGTACCGGGCAACCCGATGTGCTCCCGCTCCTCTCCGGCGTCGGCGTTGCTCAAGCGCACAACTGCGTTGCCGGTGAAGTCACTGATCAAGAAGGACACGGACCGGGCGCCCAGAGTCCTCGCCAGCTCGAAGGCGACCACCTCAGCCGACTCGACAGGCATCCCGGCCTCCGCCGCGGCAAGCAGTCCCGCCAGGCCCACAGACCCTTCAACCATCCCCGGCTCCTCTCGGCCGGATCCACTCAAAGATCCACTCACGTGACGGGTGCGCCCACGGGCTGGGACCCCTCCTCCGGCGCAACACAGAGTCGCCCTGCCAGCCAAGGTGGCACCCCCATTACGCCACCAGCGGCATGTCACACCCGTCCCGAACAGCCCGATCCCCCGCGGTGGCCGCACCTGACGCTCCAGGGTGAGTGTTGCGTTACCTCACGCCGGACTGCGCGGTCAGGGCGGAGTGCCTCGTGCCGAGCTCATCGTGCCGTACCACCAGCTCGTCATAGGCCTTTGCAGCTGGTCGCGCTGAGCACGGTGATCAGCGTAGTTCCGGCGGCTTCGAGGGCCGGCGGGGCCTTCATAACCCTCACGGGAAGGGTGCCGAGGACGTCGGCTGAGAGGCAGCCGCCGGGCGGTCACTCCTGGCCGATGAGGCCGGTCTCCCAGGCCCAGGCGGCGATCTCCACCCGGTTCCGGGCGTCCAGCTTGGCCTGCACGTTCCCTAGGTGGGTCTTCACCGTGCCCACCGTGATGGACAGTTCGTCGGCGATCTCCGCGTTGGTACGCCCTCGGGCTACCAGGCGTACGAGGTCCAGCTCGCGGGCCGACAGAGGGCTCGGCACAGTCCGGCGGTCGGGCACCGGGGCGTTCAGCCGGCGCAGCAGCCGCACAGTGACGGAGGGGCTGACCAGTGCCTCGCCCGAGGCCGCCGCCCGGACGGCCTCGACCAGCAGGGCTGGACCGGAGTCCTTGATCAGGAACCCGCAGGCGCCGTCGTGCAGGGCGCGATGGACGTACGCGTCGTCGTCGAAGGTCGTGGCCCCGACGACCTTCGGCGGGTCGACGGCGCCGGGACGGTTCAGCCGGCAGAGCGCTTCGAGGCCGTCGAGGCGGGGCATCCGGATGTCCATCAGCACCACGTCGGGGTGGTGCCGCTCGGCAAGTTCCACTGCCTGCAGGCCGTCCGCCGCTTCGGCTACGACCTCGATGTCGTCCTCGGCGGCCAGGATCATCGCGAATCCGGCGCGGACCATGGCCTGGTCGTCGGCGATCAGCACCCGAATGGCCAATGGGTCCCTCCGCCCGGGCCGCCGGCGGGCGGGGCGGGGACCGGAGCCGCCGGGAAAGTGGCCTCGACGCTCCAGCCACCGTCCGCGGCCGGGCCCGTTCGCATGCCGCCGCCGACCAGGTTCACCCGTTCGGCCAGCCCTCGCAGCCCGAACCCGCCGCCGGAGCGGTGGAGTTGCCTGCCGTCGTCACTGACCCGCACCGTGACGCCGTCGCCGCACCGGACCGCGCGCACCCGCACCTCTGTGCAGCCCTGGGCATGTTTGCGTACGTTGGTCAGCGCCTCCATCACCACCCGGTGGGCGGTGGGCTGCGTACCTCGGTCGGGGAAGCGGTCGCCGACCGCAGACGGACGGTGGTGCAGGCGGCGCGCGACTTCGAGGTGTCGTGGCCGGTGGCGAACACCGCGTTCACGGCCGCGGCTGCGCTGCCGAAGGACACGCCGCCGGTGACGCACCTGGGGATCGACGAGACCCGACGCAGGAAGGCGAAGTTCCGCCTGGTCGAGGCGCCCGACGGCGGTGAGATCTGGGAAGTCGTCGCCGACCGATGGCGTGTCGGGCTGGTTGACCTGGTCGGCGGTGCCGGGCTGCTGGGGCAGGTCGAGGGCCGCACCGCGGCGAGGGTGTCGGCGTGGATCGGCGCCCAGACTCGCCAGTGGCGGGCCGGGGTCCAGGTGGTCGCGATCGACATGTGCACCGTGTTCAAAGCCGCGGTGCGCGACTCGCTGCCGCACGTCAGCACGTGGTGGCCCCAGATCCTCGCCGCGATCACGACCGGCGTCACCAACGCCGCCTCCGAAGGGATCAACAGGGCGATAAAGCGACGCCGTTCATCTCTACGCGAACGAGTTGTAAGTGCAGTATCGCCGAACCCTGATCGGGCTATACATAAAGGATTCATATAAAGCTGCTATGCTTCAGGCATGAGTCGCCGAGACGCCGCGCACGGCGCTTCCGATGCCATCGGGTCAGCCCTCTACGGTCTGGCCACCAGGGCCGTGAAACGCCTTCCCCGCGACATGAGCCTGACGTCCGCCGCCACCCTGGCCACCCTGGACAAGACCGGCCCGCGACGGATCACCGATCTGGCAGTGGCCGAGGGCGTCACCCAGCCCGCGATGACCGTCCTGGTCCGGGTGATGGAGGAATCCGGCCTGGTCGAGCGGAAGGGCGATCCGTCCGACAAGCGGGTCACGCTGGTGTGCCTGACCGAGGCCGGCGCGTCGTACGTCCGGACGCGACGCCAGGCGGGCGTCGACGCGTACGCGCGGTTGATCGACGAACTCACCGGTGACGAGGTCAAGGCCTTGGCAGCAGCCCTTCCGGCGCTGCTGCATCTGGCGGAGCTCGAAAGCCACGCCCGACAGGAGTCGGACCGGTGACCGCGGCCCAGGCTCATGACCAGCCCATGAGCACTGCCCTGATACGTTCCGAGGCACGTCTGCTGGTGCCCGCCCTGATGTTCATCGCCCTGGTCGTGGCGGCGGTCGCCAGCCTCGGGACGCCGCTCATCACCAGCGTGGCGACCACGTTCCACGTCTCTCTCGACAGCGCGCAGTGGACGCTGACCATCGCCCTGCTCAGCGGCGCCGTCGCCACACCCGTCCTCGGCCGGCTCGGAGCCGGCCCGCACCGGCGGGCCACGATTCTCGCAACGCTGGCGATCGTCGTCGTCGGCAGCGCGCTCACCGTGCTGCCGCTGCCGTTCGCCTGGCTGCTCATGGGCCGAGCGGCCCAAGGCGTCGGACTCGGTCTCACGGCGCTGATGATGGGCGTGGCCCGCGACCATCTTCCCGAGGAGCGCAGCGCGGCCACGATCGCCCTGATCTCAGTGGTCTCCATCATCGGAGCCGGCGTCGGCTACCCGCTGGCCGCGCTGCTCGCCGAGTTCGGCGGACTGCGGGCCGCCTACGGCCTCGGCCTGCTCGTCACCGCCATCGCCTTCGTGACCGCGTGGCGCTCCATGCCCGCAGCTCCCGAAGGCCGCTCCGCTCACGTGAACGTGGCCGGTGCGCTCGTCCTGGCGGGTGGACTGCTCCTCGTCCTGTTCCTGGCCGGCGAGAGGAGCCTGTGGAGCCGACACCTCGCCGTGGCGGTGACCCTTGCCGTCGCCGCCGTACTCCTGCTCTGCGTCTGGACCGTTTCCGAACTGCGAACCAAGACGCCGCTGGTCGACGTCCGGGCGGTACGGCACCCGGCGGTCGCCGGGGCGAACTTCGCCATGTTCGTCGGCGGGAGCGGCATGTACCTCCTGCTCACGCTCATCACCCGCTACGCGCAAACGCCGCACAGCGCCGGCTACGGCTTCGGACTGACCACCTTCGTGGCGGGGCTGGTCCTCATCCCGTTCTCCGTGCTGGGGTTCGTCGCCGGCAAGCTCACGCCGCGGGTCCGCGAACGGATCGACGGCCCCCTGCTCCTGGCCGGCAGCGCCGCCATCGTCGGCGGCGGGTTCGTCCTGTTCGCCACCGCCCGGTCCAACCTGGCCGAACTGCTCGCGGCCATGGGCGTGCTGGGCTTCGGCGTCGGCAGCTTCTCGGCCGCCATGCCCGGCGTCATCCTGGCCGTCACCCCCAAGAGCGAGACGTCGAGCGCCATGAGCTTCAACTACGTCGTCCGCAGCGTCGGGTACTCCCTGGGCAGCGCCATAGGCGGTCTGGTCCTGGCCGCCGGCACCGCCACGGGCCGCCTCTTCCCGGACGACGACGCCTACACGACCGCGGCGCTGGTCGGCGTCGCCGCGATGGCGATCACGACGATGGCCGGCCTCGCCCTAGCCCGCCGACGCTCACCCGAGACCAATCCGATCACAGCCCCAGTCGGTGTGCCGGGCCTGGGCCGCTCGAGTCGAACCGAAAGCTGAGGATCGAAGCCGTCCGACTTCGACGCCGTCTCCGTCGGCTCGCTGACCCACAGCGCGCCGGCCATGGATCTGAGCATGCTTCTGATCATCAATTCCGAACACAGGAGGTACCGTGGCCAAGGGCTACTGGGTCAGCGTCTACCGCACCATCGCAGACCCTGAGAGGCTTGCTGCCTACGACAAGCTGGCCGGTCCAGCCGTCAGGGCCGCGGGCGGGCGGCTGCTCTCCCGCGGCAGCCGGGTCGTCGCACACGACGCCGGAATCGCCGAGCGCACCATCCTGATCGAGTTCGACAGCTTCGAACAGGCGGTCGCCGCACGCGCGAGTGCGGCCTACCAGGAGGCACTGGCCGTACTTGCTGACGGCGTCGAGCGCGACTTCCGCATCATCGAAGGCCTCGACTGACGATCGAGGCTGCGTCGGCGACGAACACGAAGCCGACTGCGGGGATCACCCCGGCTCGTCAGCGCGCCGCACCGTCGCGAACAGCGTCAGGCCAGTGGCATCGGCGGTGATGTCCAGTCCGGCGACGGTTCCCGGCGGCGCGGACGTCGGCCGTGGGCGCGCGGGCCACGCTCCAACTCCCGCTCCCTGTCCGGCTATCTGGGTAGCGGCCTCACGCCACTGCCGCTGACACCGGTCCACCGATCTCTCAGACACCCGGAGAGCGGACGCGACGGGGCTTCGAACCGACCCACGGCATCCGGCCGAAGCGTTCCCCAGGTTGTTGTCTTGGCACCGGTCGAGCCGCAGTTTCGCGCGGACCTCACGGGGACAGCAATGCGGCACAGAGGATGCAACGCTCGGCAGGACGGCCCGAGATCACCCAATCAAGCTCAATATTAGGATCGGTCAGCGGGGCCTCACCGGCGGGGGTATCACCTCATCTCACTCTGATTCGTCTTGGATGGCGGCTTCCACCTCTGCGACTCGTGCTTGAACGTGAGGGTTGGCTGCCAAATCCTGTGACATCCGTGTGCGGTAGAGAATGGCTGTCACCAATTGCTCGACGGTCAACCCCTTGGCAACGAGGTAGCCCCGGCGAGGCTTCGTTCGCCGACCAGGTCGTCGAACCGCAACCTTCGCCAGATGTGCCCTCTCCAGGTTCGCTCCCTCTAGGCGCGCCCCGTCCAACCTCGCAGCCTCCAAGTGCGCCCGGAATAGATTTGAGAGCGACAGCCGAGCATTCCTCAGATCTGCGCTATAGAGCCGCGCCCCCGAGAGGTTAGCGCGTACGAGACTGGCCCCGGCCAGATTCGCGACAACCAGCCAAGCTTTGGAGAGATCCGCGCTGTCCAGACGGGCCTCGGCAAGGTTCGCGAGAGTCAGTTTAGCTTTGACGAGGATCGCGTTGTCCAGCTGGGAATTCTGTAGATTCGCCGAGGACAGGTTGGCGTCCTTCAAGAACGCGCCCTCCAAGTTAGTGGCGAACAGGACCGCTCCTTCCAAGTCCGCTTTGAAAAGATTCGCCCCGCGTAGATAGCTGTTACTTAGGTCAAGCGGCAACGGGGTGCCGCCCTGGCCTTGCCTGGGGCGGCGGGCGAGTACTGTTAGCGCGGCTTGGACGTCTGTGGCTGGGGTGGCATCTCGTACTCTGCGTCGCGCCCGTTCCAGCCGACGTTCGCCAGGGGCAATCAGCGACTGAGCGCGCCCGGCGGCCGACGGATTGTTCGGCGCGCGCTCGCGGACGAAGGCAGCCAGCACGTCGCTCATGGCTTGACGATCCCTGGGCGAGTCCCGCATGAGCCGTTCCAAGGCATAGATTCCTCCGAGACGTACCTCGAGCACGGCGGAACCGAGATGCTCCACAGCTTTACTGAACCGGTCAGTGACGTGACCCTCTCGGCTCAGATGCAGTGTGCGGCCCGTGAAGATCAGCCCAATCACCGCTACTAACGCCGCACCCATCGCCACCACAGCGGTACGGAATCCGCTGATCACAGTGGCTGCTCCTGGTTCTAGCCCAGACAGATGAGGATCCTCGAAGTACCAAGGACCCGAGATCAGTAGCCAGATAAAGGTCGCCACAGCCGCAAGCCCGCACACAACAAGCAGCAACCATTTGAGGGTCGCGCGAGCCCGACGTTGATCCATCACCCGTTCATGACACCCACTTGAGAGCCAATCAGCGCGTTGGCTCGTCTGAATGGGCTACACCCCGGCGTCGGAAGCCGCACGATAGCGATGGCCGACGCTGTGGAGCGCACCATCAGCTTGGGAAGCTGAGAGCATCCAGGGCTTGCTCCGAGGCTGACCTGCGGCTGAGCGGTGTCGGCGCCTGGTGCGAGGTCGGCTGGTTCCCCGGTGTTCCCCGTGGTTCCCCGCATGATCTGGCACGGGAACAACTCGCCGTCGGCATGGGGTTCGCCGGCGCGCAGGATCTGCTCGATCAGTGTCGAAGGCTCCGGTACGCACTTGGCGAAGACGCCCCACTCGGCGCAGCGGACTGGGCTCGGACACTTCTGGCTACAGAGATCGTCTTCGTCAGCGACCTCGCCGGCTCGGGCGTCGAATGGCCAACGACCACGGGGCTCGACGACGCGGCGTCGATCAGCATGCTGCGGGTGATCCAACGGAAGCTGGCCCGGACCGTCAGCCCCTACTACGGCCGATCTCACGCCAGAACAACCACTCCGCATCGCGTCGCAGTGACGGCTTGCCCGGCGACTTCATCGGTGACCTGCCGGTCAACTCCGTCATCCAACCCGCTGGCCCGCCCATCAACGCCTCCATGATCGAGGTATTGCGCCAACCACTTGAATCCGCCCTGTGACCCCGCATCGGAGTGATGTATCAACTCGCCTCCCTGTTAAGAGCGTTGATTTCGGTCGCGTTGCTACAAAGCCATCTCGAGGGCGTCCAGGACGAGCGGTGTCTTCTTCGATGTGGTTGCCGACCAGCCGACGATGCGGTGGGAGAAAGAGTCCACCACGAAGGCCACGTAGGCCACGCCGGCGAAGTGGTGACGTGGGTGAAGTCGGCGACCCAGCCCCGCTCGGGGCCGGGGCCTTGCCACGTCCCCGGCGTGCCCCGCGCTGTGGCGGCTGGGGCGGCTGGGGCGGCTGGGGCGGCTGGGGCGTCAGCTTCCTCGTCGTGCCACCCCGGCAAGGATCCATGCCTCGACCGCCTCGTACTGCCGGCGCTGTTCCTCCGCTTTCCGCCGCCCGGAAAGCACGGTCCCTGCCCAGCCGAGCGCGAAGCCCAGGGGTATGGAGACCAGGCCGGTGGTGGTGAACGGGAACCAGTTGAAGTCGGACTGGGGGAAGGCGGAGAAGGGGGAACCGGAGACCAGATTGGTGCCGGTCATGAGGACGATGGTGACGAGCGTGCCGCCGATCAGGGTCCACAGCAGGCCCGTGCGGGTGTAGCGGCGCCAGAAGAGGCTGTAGACCAGTGCCGGTGCCAGTGCGGACGCGCCGAGGGAGGCCGACAGCAGGGCCAGCGGCTGCAGATTGTGGTGTTGCACGAGGGTGGCCAGCAGGATGGTGGGGGCGCCCACCGCCAGGGCGGACACCCGTGCGAGGGCCATCTCGCGGCGGGGGGTCGTCACCTTGCGCCGACTGCCGAACACGTCGTGCGCGAGGGTGTTGGCGCAGGCCAGGATCATGCTGGCGACGGATGCCAGGAGAGTGAGGAAGAGCGCCGTCGTGACCATGGTGAACAGGAAGGTTTCGGTCGACGACACGTCTGTCCCGAACGCGGCCCGCGACCCCAGCAGATAGGCGGTCCTGCCCGTCGGATCGGCACCTGCGATCGTCGCGCGCCCGATCAGCGCCGTCGCGCCGAAGCTGACGATCATGGTGATCAGCATGAAGAGGGCCACGCACGGCACCGCCCAGGACATCGACCGGCGCACCTGGCGGGCACTCTTCGCGGTGTACATGCGCATGGTGACATGCGGCAGGCAGGCGCCGCCGAGGACGACGGTCATCTCTGAACTGATCATGTCGAGCCGGGGGTTGGGCCCGTCGGCGAACTGGAGACCGGAGTGCAGGAAAGCCGGCCCCACCCCGCTGTGTGCTGCTGCGGCGGAGAACAGCTTGCCCATGTCCCAGTCGAACTGCCGCAGGATCAGTGCGGCGACTATCGCACCGGAGCCGAACAGCATCACGATCTTCAGGATCTGGATGAGGGCGGTGCCCTTCATACCGCCGATCGCCGCATAGCTGATCATCAGCGCGCCGACGCCCACGATGCACCCGGTCTTCAGCGAGTCGCTGGAGAAGCCGAGGATGAACGCCAGCAGATCACCGGTGCCGGCGAGCTGGATGAGCATCATCGGTACCAGCGCCGCGATGGTGGCGGTGCACGCGGCGATGCGCACCGCGCGTCCGGGCATCCGCCGCGCGAGCACGTCACCCATGGTGAACCGGCCCGCGTTGCGCAGCGGTTCGGCCAGCAGGAACATCAGCAGCATGAGGGAGAGGGCTATGCTCAGCGCCAGGACCACGCCGTCGTACCCGTCGAGCGCGATGACCCCGCCCGTGGACAGGACCGTCGCGGCTGAGATGTAGTCACCGGCGATGGCGAGGCCATTGCGCATCGGCGACAGCGATCCGTACCCCGTGTAGAACTCGTCGAGGTTGTCTCCGTCGGGGCCTGTCATCACGCACAGCAGCAGGATGATCGTGGCGACCGTCGTGAAGGCCATCAAAGACATCGCCTGCGCGGAACTGCTGAAACCGGTCACCGTCCAGCTCCCCGCTCGGCGTCCAGCTCGGCCTGCTTGCGGATCCGGTCCGCGATCGGATCGACCCTGCGGCGCGCCGTGTACTCATACAGCCCGATCGCCAAGCAGGTGATCGGAACCTGGATCAGTCCGAGCAGCAGCCCCGTGGACAGACCGCCCGAGACGGTGCCCGTCATCAGCGAAGGCGCGAACGCGGACAGGACGAGAAAGAGGCTGAAGTACCCGAGCGCCGTGCACGTTGCAACGCGCCGCAGGGAACGGTAGGCACTGCGCAGGAAGCGCAGGTCGCTGTGGTGGCCGAGTGCCGGATGTCGCGGCGTCGTCCCCCTGTCGGACTCCGGTTGCGGCTGCCAGGGGTAAGTGACATACGAGGGGGACAAGTAGGGCGCGGGGCCGTGCGGTGCTGCCCGGCGGTGCGGCGGGTACTCGGGGGACCCGAAGTCGTCTTGCATCCCGTTTCTCCTTGCGTGGCTCAGGGCTCGTTTGGGACCGAAGGGAAGCGGGGGGTGAGCGCACGCTACCCGTGCGCATCAGTCTTGGCGAGAGTTAGTACAGACCAATTGACCATGGGGTGCCCGTGGGTTCGGTCGGCTTCCGGGCCGCGGTCCGGAAGCCTCCGGCGCGGGCTGCCGCCGAACGCGGGAGGCTGAGTTCCGGAACCCGGTGCAGCGGCCGGGAGCTCTGGATGACGCCGGCAGCGACGCCCCGCTCGTACTCAATGATGAACGGCGAGCCGTCAGGCGCCCGCCGACGACTGTGTCTCGGCCACCGCACGGTACAGCCGGCGCAGCCGCACCACGCCCAGGTCGTGCTGGTACAGGTTCTCCCGCTGGTCGGCGTCCGCCGGCATGGCCTCCAGCATGACGCGGTCCTGCTCCAGCACGTCCCAGTGGCGCTCCTCGATCAGCGTCCGGTAGAGGAAGCGCCAGGAAGCACGCTGCCAGTCCTCGACCCGGCGGTAGCGCCAGAAGAAGACGCCACTGCGCTGCTCGTCCACCGGGCAGACCATGCCCACGATCCCGAACGGTCCGCCGGGGCCGGCCGACGGCGGGTACGGGATGGACAGGTCGACCCAGTCCACGCCGGTGCGGCACAGCTCCACCCAGTCGAAGTTGACGCCGCGCTGGTCGGTCTTCTCGAAGAAGTAGCCGCGGTCGGTCTCCCGGATACGGAACTTGGCCGTGGTGTCACCATCGAACATGGTGTGCGAATCGTGGTGGAGGAAGGCGCCGTGCATCGGATCGAGCAGGTTCTCCACGGCGTAGCGCCACGGTGAGTTCCACTCGGCGTAGCACAGGAACACGTCCACCTCGGGGTCTGTCAGAGGCTCCGGGAGCGTCAGTTCGACAGGCTCCGGGTGCTCCTCGTCGCCGAAGTAGGCGAGGATCACGCCCGCGACCTCGCGAACCGGCAGTGAGGTGACCAGCTTCTTGCCCTCCAGACTGCAGCCGGGCAGCCCGGGGACGGAGGAGACCGTCCCGTCGGACTCGACCTCGACGCCGTGGTACCAGCAGGCGACCCGGTCACCGAGGTGCTTGCCGAGCGAGAGCGGTGCACCGCGGTGCGGGCAGCGGTCGGCGAGCATGGACAGGGCGCCGTCGGAACGGCGGAACAGCAGCCACTGCTCGCCGAGCGCGGTCACCTTGCGCATCGCGCCGGAGGCGACGAAGTGCGAGGGGACGACGGGGTGCCACTGGTTGCGCAGGCCGGTGGCGTAGATGTGGTCCGCCGTGGCGGAGGACGACAGCGTCATGGTCAGGCTCCCAGTCGGTTCATCTCGGCGCGGAAGGATTCCTCGGTCCACGGTGTGCCGTCGCCGGCGTGGACCTGGCGGGCGTTGAGTCCGCGCACCACGTCGGCCAGCTCATGGCCCTCCTTGGTGAAGACCTCCTCGAGGGTCGCGGCGAGCTTGTACTCGTACGGGGTCGGCTCGTGGCTACGGGACTGGTGGCCGTCCAGGTATGGCCAGGTGTCGGTCACGGTGTCTCCTTGAAGTGCGGGGGAAAGGTGTTAGAGGTCGAGGACGAGCCGGCTCCGTGACGCGCACCGCGAGACGCAGATCATCATCGTGGCGCAGGTGGCACGTTCGGCCTCGCTGAGCAGGAAGTCCCGGTGGTCGGGGGTGCCCTCGATCACCCGGGTCTCGCAGGATCCGCAGATCCCGTCACGGCAGGAGCTCGGTGCGTCGATGCCGGCGCCCTCGACGGCGTCGAGGATGGAGGTGCCTGCGCCGACGGTGAGGGTCACCCCGGAGGTGCGGCACTCGACCTCGAACTCCTCGTCGTCACCGGTGCGTTCCACGGACGGTGCGGCGAACCGTTCCAGGCGCAACCGGTCCTCGGGGCAGCGCGCCTCGACGGCCGCGAGCAGGGGCTCGGGACCGCAGGAGTACACCAGCGTGCCGTCGGGCAGCTCCGCGAGCGCGGCATCCAGGTCGATGTGGCCCAGTTCGTCCTGCGGGACGAGGGTGACATCGCCGCCGAGCGCGGCGAGTTCGGAGGTGAACGCCATCGACGCCCGCCCTCTGCCTCCGTAGACCATCCGCCAGGCGGCACCCCGGCGGGCCGCCTCCCCGGCCATCGCCAGCAGCGGGGTGATCCCGATGCCTCCGGCGACGAACAGGTAGGCGTCGGCGTCCTCCAGCGCGAAGTGGTTGCGCGGTTCGGAGACCGTGACCGGCTGCCCGGGGCGCAGCTGTGTGTGCACGAACCGCGAACCGCCTCGCGAGGCGGGTTCGTTGAGCACACCGATGCGGTAGACGTCCGGCACGTTCGGGTCGCCGCACAGACTGTACTGGCGTACCTGGCCCCCGACATGGACGTCGAGGTGTGCGCCGGGCGTCCACGCCGGCAGGGGTTTGCCGTCGGGGTGCGTCAGTTCGACGGAGAGTACGCCCTGTGCCTCCCAGGTCATTCGATGGACGACCAGCTGCAGCGAGTGCTCGCTCATGGCCTGTTGCCTCCTTACCGGCGGTGACGTGACCGGGCTACTGGCCCGGGATCCTCACGGGTGGGGTGAACGGGACCTTCATCGGTCCGAGTGCCGTCAGATCGACCTCGACGAGCGTTGGACCGTTGGAGTCGACGGCCTCGGCGAGCACCGGGCCGGCGTGCTCCTCGGCAGCGATCCGCAGGTACGGCAACCCGCAGGCCCGGGCCAGCAGTTCGAAGTCGGGGGTGGCCAGGTCGACCCCTGAGCGGCGCTCGCTGTAGCGGTCCTGCATATTGCGCAGGACTCCGTAGCCGCCGTCGTTGAAGACGATCAGGGTCAGCCGGGGCCGTTCCTGGGCAAGGGTGAGGAGCTCGCCGAGGTGGACGGCGAGTCCGCCGTCGCCGGCGATGACGACCGTGGGCGCGTCGGGCCGCGCGAGCGCCGCACCGATGCCCATGCCGAGCCCCTGTCCGATGCCGCCGCCGCGCGGGAAGACGTTGTCCCGCGGGTCGTACATCTCCAGCAGCCGGTTGCCCCAGCTGCTGGAGGGGATCGTGACGTCGCGCGCCACGACCGCCTCGCGGGGCAGCGCCGCGCGGATCGCGTCGCAGATCGCGGCCTGCGGTCCGATGTTGCCGTGCAGGAGTGCCCGCACCTCGGTGCGTACGGCGCCCACGCGATCCGTCCAGCCACTCTCGGAGGGCCGGGCGTGCGGCAGCAGAGCGGCCAGAGTGGCGGCGGCGTCTCCGTGCAGGGCGTGGGCGACGGGGTACACCCGGCCCAGCGCGTCCTTGTCGATGTCGATCTGGATGTGCGCCCCGGGGAGTTCCAGGGTGTAGTCGGCGGTCTCGTTGGAGCGGAAGTGCGTGCCGATGGTGAGCAGCACGTCCGCGTCGGCGAGCAGGGCGCGCACCGCGGGGGTGGTGGCGAAGTTGCCGATGACCTGCTCGTGGTCCTCGGGGACCGCGCCGCGCCCGGAGTTCGAGGTCAGCAGTCCCGCTCCGGCAGCCTCCAGCAGCCCGGCCAGCTCGCCCCCGGCGGTGACCACGCCGCCACCTGCCCAGATCAGCGGGCGGCGGGCGGAGGCCAGAAGGGCGCCGGCTGCGGCGAGTTCACTCCCCGTGGGAGCCGGGACGGCGGCTGCGGGGAGCTCGGCCGGCTCGTCGGTCTGGGCCGCGAACTGGAGGTCGATCGGCCACTCCACGCTCGCCGGGCCGCCCGGTGCGGTGAGCGCGGCGCGTGCCGCCTCGCGCAGGATCCGGCCCGCCTGCTCGGCGTCCGGCACACTCGCGGCGTGGGCGGAGACCGCGCTCAGCATGCCGAGCTGGTCCTTCGTCTCGTGGATGAAGCCCCGGCCGCTGCCGAGGAATTCGCTCTCCACCTGGCCGGTGACGTGCAGTACGGAGCTGCCCGCGCTGAGCGCTTCGATCAGCGATCCGGCCGCGTTGCCGGCTCCCGTACCGGTGGAGGTCAGTGCGCAGCCGAGCGAGCCCCGGGCACGTCCGTAGGCGTCCGCGGCGTTCACGGCGGATGCCTCGTGCCGCACGGGCACGAAACGCAGTTCGCGGTCGACGGCCTCGACGAGCGGCAGGTTGTGCACGCTGACGATGCCGAAGACGGTGTCGATGCCGAGTTCCCGCAGGACGGCGACGAGGAGATCGCCTCCGTTGTCGTAATGCATGGTGTCTCCTCAGAGGATGGAGCGGCCGACGCCGCCGCAGACGTCGATGCTGGTGCCGGTGATGTACGAGGCGAGGGGCGAGAGCAGGGCGAGGACCGCGAACGCGACCTCTTCGGCCCGGCCGAGGCGGCCGAGGGCTATGCCCCGGTCGGCGGCCAGTTCCGCCTGCCAGTCCTCGTAGGTCCGGCCGGACTCCGCGGCTGCGTAGCGCCTCGTCCACTGGCCGGTGTCGATGAGGCCGAGGCAGACGGAGTTGACCCGGATGCCGTCGCCGGCGAGTTCGGCCGACAGGGACTTGGAGAGGTTGAGGATGCCCGCCCGGGCGGCGCTCGTCGTGATCAGCCGGGGCTCGGGCTGCTTGGCGAGCACCGCGTTGATGTTGACGACGCTCGCCGCGCCGGAGGCGGCGAGATGCGGGCGCGCGGCCTGCAGGGGGTTGAGCACTCCGGCGAACTTCAGCTCCAGCTCGTCGCGCCAGTCCTCGGCGGTGGAGTCGTCGAGACCCTTCATCCGGGACTGTCCGGCGTTGTTGACGAGTCCGTCGATGCCGCGGAACTCCTCGGCGGTCCGGCGGACGAAGTCGTCCACGGCGCCCGCGTCCCGGACGTCGCACACTGCGGTCAGCAGGCGGTCGTGTCCGGCGCCGAGGTCGGCTGTCACCTTGGCGAGCCGGTCGGCGTCACGGCCACAGGCGGCGACGCGGGCCCCCTCGTCGAGCAGGGCGCGGACCGTGGCCAGGCCGACGCCCGAGCTGCCGCCGGTGACCACGATGGTGCGGTCGGCGAGTCCCAGATCCATAACTCGTGTCCCTTGCAGTTCAGTTCATGGTGAAGCCGCCGTTGACGGCGATCACCTGTCCGGTCAGGTAGCGGGATTCCTCGCCGAGCAGGAAGGAGACGATCCCGGTGAGGTCGTCCGGCTGCTGCGGCCGGGAGATGGCCCGGTTCATTCGGTAGAGGTCGTGCCGTTCGGCGGGCACGGTCTCGGTCGCCTCGCACTCGGTGAGTCCGGGGGCGACCGCGTTCACGGTGATCCCCTTGTCGCCGAGTTCGCGTGCCATGGCACGGGTGAGTGCGATGACCGCGCCCTTGGAGGCGATGTAGTGGGCGAGGCGGGGGGATCCGTAGAGCGCGGCGTCCGAGGCGATGTTGACGATCCGCGCCGGCGTCGCGAAGAGCGGGTACAGCGCCTTCGACACCAGCCAGGGGCTGCGGGCGTTGACCGCCATCAGCCGGTCCCACACCTCGATGTCGATGTCCTGGAACTCCTTGCCGCCCACACCGTTGGCGAGGGCCGCGTTGTTGACCAGGCCGTACACGGGGCCGAACTCGCGTACGGCGGCGGCCAGCGCGGCCACCGAGTCGGGGTCGGCGACATCGCAGCGTACGAAGTGGGCGTCGATGCCCTCCGCGCACAGTTCCGCGACGGCGTGCTCGCCCCGTTCCTGTTCCAGTTCGGCGACGACGACCCGGAAGCCGTCGGCACCTGCCCGGCGGGCCATGGCCAGTCCCAGGCCACGGCCCGCACCGGTGACGACGACAGTGCGTGCGTCGGCCGGGGGCTGGTCAGCCACGGGTGACGCCGTGCATCGGCGAGTACTCGGGGTAGGTCGGCACCTGCGGCTTCCTGGTGCCGATGACGACGCAGAACAGGGCGTCGGTGTCGCCCTCGTTCTTGAGCGAACGGGTCACTCCGGCCGGGACCACGATCATGTCGCGGTAGCCGAGAGTGCGGTACTCGGCCTCGTCCGGGCCGCGGTGGATGCCGACCTTGACCTCGCCCTCCAGGACGAAGAAGGCTTCCTCGACGTCGTGGTGGGTGTGGGCCGGGCCTTCGGCGCCGGGCGGCAGCAGCATGTTGGAGAAGGTGAACCCGCCGGAGGGGAGGATCCGGCTGTCGTTCTCGTGGTTGCCGGTGGCACCCGAGCCGACGTACCGGATCTGGCCGCGGCGGAACTGTGCGCCGGCCTTCTCCTGGAAGGAGAGGGTGTCGAAGTCCGCCACGCGGGAGGCCTTCGTGGCGATGAGGGAGTCGGTGTACGCGGTGAGGTCGCCGCCGTTGTCGTACTCGGTGGTCGTCAGAGGCATGGGGGTAGCTCCTACTCGGGGATGGATGCGGTGATGCGGAGGTGGGAGAGCACCCAGGCGTTGAAGTGCCCGGGCTGCTCCTGGTTGGCCAGGTGACCGGCGTCCTTGACGATCACGTAGGCGGTCTTGTGGATGGCTCCGGCGATGGCCTGGCTCGCCTCGATGCCGGTGACCCGGTCCTGCTCGCCGCACAGCACGAGGGTGGGCGCGGCGATCGAGGGGAGTTCGGCGCGCAGATCGGCGGCGGCCATGGACTCGGCGGCGTACGCGTAGCCGGGCAGCCGTACCGAGGCGGCCATAGTGTCCACGACCCGGCGGACCAGCTCGTCGGGGGCGCCGGGCGACACCAGCCGCGGTCCGCGTCCCTCGGCGAAGGCGCGTGGGCCGAGCTCGGCAAGCTCGGTGGCCCGGGCCCGCATGCCCTTCGCCTTCGCCTCGTCGGTGCCGGAGCCCGGGCTGGAGTCGGCGACGATGAGCGAGGCGACGAGCTCCGGGTGGCGGGCGGCGAGCCGCAGGGCGATCACGCCGCCCCAGGACACTCCGAGGACATGCGCGGTCGAGGCGCGTTCACGGATGAGAGCGGCTGCCGCGTCCGCGTAGTCGTCCAGGCCGAGCGGTTCCTCGGGGTCGGGCGACTTGGCGTAACCGGGGGCGTCCCAGGCCACGACCCGCACGTACGAGGAGAGTTCGGCGAGCTGCGGGGCGAACGCTGCCGACGACGAGCCGATCCCGTGCAGGCACAGCAGCAGGGGGCCCCGGTCACCGGCCTCTTCGACGTGGACGTCGGCGCGGGCGCTCACAGGATCTGGCCCGTCCGCCCGGCGAGCGCGGCGAGGCTGCGCAGGACCGCGTACGGAACCACCTGGCTGGTGGCCGGATTGCCGGGGTCGGGCAGGTGGGCGACCTCGAAGCGGTACGCACCGTGTGCGCCCGACGCCTCGATCACATGGCGTGTGCGGTGCGCCGCCGGGTCGGCGACGACCTGGACCCGCACAGCGTCCAGGTCGCCGACGGCCAGCGCGACGGACGCAGCCACATTCGTCGATTTGGGGAACTTGACCGGGACCTCGCGGGCGGTGCCGGACATGACCACGACCGGGCCGGTCGCCGACCGCATCCGGGCCAGCAACTCCTCGTCCATCCAGGGCTGTTCGAGGGTCGCGGGCAGCTTCGTGGTGGTGAGGCGCACCTCGTCGAGCGGGCCCAGGGAGCGTGCCGCCTGGAGCAGGTCGAGGCCGCCCACGGCACCACCGGTGAAGTACACCCGGCCGGGTCCCGCCGCGAGCAGCCGCTTCGCGAGCTCCTCGTCGGTCAGCGCTCCGGTGGAGGCGATCAGCAGATCGGTGCCGGATTCCAGCACCCGCTCGCCCCATTCCCGTACGACACCCTGGCCCGCGGCCTCGACGATCAGGTCACAGACCTCCAGGGCCTCCTCGAAGGTGGCCTGCCGCGCCGGTGCGGCTTCGCCGAGCGGACGGTTGTCGACGACGCACACCAGCTCTGCGCCACCCACCCGGCCGTCGGCGAGGGCGGTGCCGACGACCCGGCCGATCGCGCCCCAGCCGACGATGCCGACCTTGCGTACGGTGCTCATGCGGTGGCCTCCTGGGCGTCGAGGGGAGCGAGCGGGCCGGGGTCCGGCGCGCCCGCCATGTGGCAGCGGATCTCCTTGGACGGCGGTCCCGCCGTCCCCCACAGGTCGGACAGGTCCGGCACCCGCCGCCACACCCGGGCGATCCAGGCGTCCTCGACGATCTGGGCGACCTCGGAGGTGTACTCGCAGACCAGTCCGGACGGGTCGGTGAAGTAGGAGAAGGTGTTGTTCCCGGGGCCGTGCCGTCCGGGGCCCCACTGGGGGGTGATGCCGTGGTGACGGAGCCGGCCGAGGCCCCGCATGAAGTGGTCGACCGAGGTCATCTCGTACGCCACGTGGTTGAGCGAGGTCCACTCGGCCTGGTTGAACGCGATGCAGTGGTGGTCCGCGTTGCAGCGCAGGAACGCCATCTGGTGCTCGGACCAGTCGGAGACGCGCAGCCCCAGTACCTCGCAGTAGAAGGTGACTGCGGCGTCGATGTCGGTGGTGTTGAGCACGGCGTGCGTCACCCCGACGGGCACGGCGCCGTCCCGGCCGCGCGGGACGACCGCCTCGACCTGGGCGCTGATCTCGATGAGGCGCCCTTCGGGATCGGTGAACCGCAGCCCGTAGCCGCCGCCCGCCTGGTCCAGCGGGCCGGGCCCGAGGACGGGGACGATGCCGCGTGCCTCGAGGCGCCGCGCGGCCTCGTCGACCTCGGCGGGGGTCGCGACGGCGAACGAGAGGCGGCCGAGTCCGACCCGCTCCCGCTCGGACAGATGGAGAACGTGGTGCTCGTCGCCCGTGCCGCGCAGCCAGCGGGCACCGGTGTCCGACTCGACGGTCTCCAGACCCCAGACCTCTTCGTAGAAGTCGGCGGTCTCTGTGAAGGCCGGGGTGTGCAGCTCGACGTAGCGCAGTGAGCGGAGCCGGGCGATCGGACCGGGGGGTGGTTGGTGCATCGGTCTCTCCAGACGGGCGGGCGGACGTGCGTGCGGCCGGGTCAGTTGGCCCAGGGAAGCGGGTGGCCTGAGGTGCCCCAGTACAGGGACTTCTGGCGCTGGTAGGCGCGGATCGCGTCGCGGCCCTTCTCGGTGCCGAGGCCGCTGTCCTTCCATCCGCTGAACGGGGTGGAGGCGCTGAACTGCTTGTACGTGTTGATCCAGACCGTGCCGGCCTCGATCCGGCGGGCGAGCTGCCAGGCGGCCCGCAGGTCACGGGTCCAGATGCCGCAGGCCAGCCCGTAGACGGAGTCGTTGGCCTGGCGGACCAGGTCGTCCTCGTCGTCGTAGGGCAGGGCGACCAGGACGGGGCCGAAGATCTCCTCCTGGCAGGTGCGCGAGGTGTTGGGCAGTCCTTCCAGGACCGTCGGCAGGTAGTACGCGCCGTCCTCGTACCGCTGCCCCTCGGGCGCCGAGCCGCCGCACAGGACCCGTGCGCCCTCGGAGCGGGCGAGGTCCACGTAGGCCGCGACGGAGTCGCGGTGGCTGTGGTGCACCAGGGGGCCGACCTGGGTGCTCGGTTCGGTGCCGGGTCCGACGCGCAGCTTGCGGACGCGCTCGACGAGTTCACCGACGAAGGTGTCGTAGATCTCGCGGGCCACGAAGAGCCGTGAGCCGGCGATGCAGGACTGTCCGCTGGAGGAGAAGATCCCGAACATCACGCCGGCCAGGGCCTGCTCGATGTCGGCGTCGGCGCGCACGATCGTAGGCGACTTGCCGCCGAGCTCCAGCGAGGCGGGGATGAGCTTCTGGGCGGCGATCGTGGCGATGGACCTGCCGGTTCCGGTACCGCCGGTGAATCCGATGCGGGCGACGAGGGGGTGGCGTACGACTGCGTCACCGACCACCCGGCCGCTGCCCGGGAGTACCGAGAGCAGGGCGGTGGGCAGGCGGAACTCGTCGAGGGCCTGGGTGATCAGCCGGCCGAGGGCGAGGGAGACCAGAGGGGTCCAGGCCGCCGGCTTGAGCAGGACCGCGTTCCCGGCGGCGAGCGCGGGTGCGATCTTCTGCGCGTCGCTGGCAACAGGAGAGTTCCAGGGGTTGATCGCCCCGACGACACCGAGCGGCTCGTACACGCTCATGGTGACGTACGGGCCGCGGGACGGCGTGACCGAGTCCTCGGCGCACTCCAGGGCCGCCGCCATGTAGCGGAAGGTGCCTGCGGCACTGAGCGCGAGGGCGCGGGTCTCGGTGAGGGTCTTGCCGGTGTCGGCCGTCTGCACCGCGGCGAGCTCGTCGGCCGACTGCTCGGTCAGCTCGGCGATGCGGTGCAGCAGCCGGGCGCGCTCATGGGCGGGCAGGTCCCGCCAGGCCGGGTCCGCCGCCGCCTTCGCCGCTGCCTCGGCCGCTTCGTCGACCTCGTCGGCTGTGGCGGTGTGGACGGTGGCGAGGACGCGGCCGTTCGCCGGGTCGATGGTGTCGAGGGGTTCGCCCGCACCCTGTCGCCACTGGCCCGCGATGAGGATGTCGGTGGGGAAGTGCGGCACGGGTGTACCTCCGGGCGGGGTGGGGGGCAGGTGGGCTGCGGGTACGGACGCAGGGGGCGCGTGCCGTCACCCGGAACCTTCGAAGTGCTAGAAATCTAAGCGCTTAACTATTCTTGCGCAAGAACCCAGGGCGAAATCGTTGCCTTCCATGCCTTGAGCACGCACTCCGCGACCCCGATGATGGACACCGAGTCGCCGGAGACTAGATCCCTAAGTCCTTGACCATTGACCGCTTAGTCATTGGAACCTACTGTCTCCGCAACTGCTCAGCCCGCGGAAGGAACCCCTCCATGACGACTGTGGCCGGCAAGCCAGCAATCGGCTCCATAGCCGCGAGACTTGAACGACTGCCGCAATCACGCTGGCACGTCAAAGTCCGGTTTCTGATCGGCGCCGTCACCTTCTTCGAGGCGTTCGACCAGCTGCTGGCCGCCTCCGCACTCCCCGTCCTGATGAAGGAATGGCACCTGACCACCGGCCAGGCCACCTTCGCCGTGACCTCCGCCTCCATCGGCATGCTGCTCGGCGCCGTGGCGGCGGGCTGGATGGGCGACCGGATCGGCCGTGTACGCACCGTCGCACTGGGCGTCGCCGTCACTGCCCTGGCCAGCCTCGCCGTCGCCCTCTCGGGCAGCATCGAGACCTTCGCGCTCTTCCGGTTCGTCCAGGGCCTCGGCATCGGCGGAGTCGTGCCCGTCGCGGCCACGTACATCAACGAGATCGCCCGCTCCGACAAGCGGGGCCGTTTCGTCCTGCTGTACGAGATGATCTTCCCGGCGGGACTGGCGGCCGCCACCCTGGTCGCCGTGTGGGTGGTCCCCCACTTCGGCTGGCGCGCCATGTTCGTCCTCGGCGCTCTCCCGGTACTGCTCGCCGCCGTTCTCCCGCGCCACGTAGCGGAGTCCCCGCGCTGGCTGCTGGCCCGCGGACGAACCCAGGAGGCGGAGGAGGCCATCGCCCGCATCGAGGCCGAGGTCGTCCGCGCCACAGCCGAGCCACTGCCCGCCCCTGCCGCCGGTGCGCCCGACGAGGTGTCCCAGGGCCGCCTGCGCGACCTGTTCCAGGGCCGCTACCTACGGCGTACAGCGGTCCTGTCGGGGCTGTGGTTCGTCGCCTATTACGTGAACCACGGCATCTCCGTCTGGCTGCCGTCGCTCTACACGAAGCAGTTCGACCTGGATCTGACCACCGCGCTCGTCTTCACCCTGGTCAGCAACATCACCGGTCTGCTCGGCACCCTCGTCATGGCCCTCCTGGTCGACCGTATCGGCCGGAGGCCCGCCCTGATCGGCGCGCTAGTCGGCACCGTGCTCTCGCTGGGCGTGCTCGCCCTGCTCGGTGCGACCTCGGGCGGTCAGGTCGCCGTCTTCGCCTCGTGCACGACGTTCTTCCTGTTCGCGATCAACGCGGGGCTCTACCTGTACTCACCCGAGATGTACCCGACGGCCAACCGGGCCAAGGGGGCAGCGTTCGGCGGCCTGTGGAACCGGCTCGGCGTCATTCTCGGTCCGATAACCGTAGGCGCGATCATCGGAGCGGGCGGCAGCCTGGGGCTCGTCTTCGCGCAGCTCGCCGTGGTGGCCGCGGTGGGCGCCGCGATCGCCTGGTTCGCGATCGAGACCAAGGGCAAAACCCTGGAGGAGCTCAACTCCTGACGCACCCGGCAGGCCGGGAGAGGGGCCGGTGTCCCGGAGCAGCGATCACTGCTCCGGGACACCGGCCCCGAGCGTTTGCCCCAGAGCGCCGAGGAGCCCCGACAGCCGGCGCCGGTCCGCGGGCCCGAGCCCGGCAAGCAGCTCACGCTCCTGGGCGGACCGAGCGGCGAAGACCCGGTCGGACAGCGCGATGCCCTCCGGGGTGAGGCACAGCCGGACGATCCGGCGGTCTTTCGCGTCGCGCTCCCGCCGGATCAGGCCCACCGCCTCCAGACGGTCCGCGTGCTGGGTGAGGCCGCCCGCGCGGACCGTGCCGGCGGCCGCCACCTCGCCCATCGTCCGGCGGTAGGGCTCTCCTGCGTCGCGCAGGGTGGCGAGCACCTCGTAGGCGGGCAGGCTGATGCCGTACGCGCGGACAGTCCTGCCGACGAGCGCCTGATGCCGCTGGGCGCACTCGCCAAGCCTGTCGAACAGGGATGTGGCGGATTCGTCGGTGGCGGGGGGCGCCGGCACGGACCACCGGGTGCCTTGGCGCTCGGCTTCCGGGCGCTCGGCCTGCGGGCGCTCCGCCTCCGGACTCCCGGCGCGTACGGACACCGCCTCGCCCGTGACCTCGGTGCCGCGCACCTGCTCGCGGGCGGGACGGAGCGCGTCGCCGAAGGCGGTGGTGAGCACGTCCGTCAGCGCGGGAGCCAGCTCCCCGGTCGGGACGGAGACCGCCGGTTCGTGCGCGAAGACATAGCGTTCCATGATCACGCCGAAGAGGACGCTGCGGACCATGGCGACGCGCACGTCCGACTCGGCCGAGTCGCCGAGCAGCCTCGCGAGGGGGGCGCCGACCTGCTTCTCCAGGATCGTGCGCAGCAGTTCGGCGCTCGGCGGGTGGCTGGCCGCCGAGCGGATCAGCGCGGGCCAGGGATCATCGGCCGGCAGCCGGTCCCAGCGGTCCAGGTAGGCGTGGGCAAGGGCTGCCGGTACATCGCCATCTCCGTCTGCGCCGAGCACGTCACCCGTGACGCCCGCTTCGCCTCCGACCGCCTCGCGGAACAGACCGTCCTTGGTCCCGAAGTACGCCATCACCAGACCCGGCGTCACCCCGGCCTCGGCCGCGATGGCGCGGACCCCGACGCCCTTGTAGCCGTGCGCCCCGAACAGCCGGCGGGCGGCATCGAGAACCGCACGGCGATTGCCTTCCGGGTCGTGCGAGCCGGGACGGCGCGGCGCGGCCGGGGGCTGCCCGGCCTCGGGTACGGGGCTTGTGGCCGTCTCTCGACGGCCCTTGCTCTTTGGATCCACAGCCCTCACATTAAACGAGCGTTCATAAAAACAGACGTTCAAAAACGGTCACACTCTATGTACGGGACCGAGCCGGTCGGTGAGCGGCAGCCCGCTGCCGCCGCGCCGCACCGCGATGATCTCGGCCATGATCGACACGGCCGTCTCCTCGGGTCCCCGACCGCCGAGATCCAGGCCGACCGGCGAACGCAGTCGTGCGATTTCCGCCTCGGTGGTGCCTGCCGCACGCAGTCGTGCGAGCCGGTCCTCATGCGTGCGGCGGCTGCCCATGGCTCCCACGTATCCGGCCCTGCTGCGCAGCGCGAGCGCGAGGACCGGCACGTCGAAGCGATGGTCATGGGTCAGCACGCACACCGTGGTCGTGGCGTCGAACCGATCCTCCCGGGCGCGGAACCACCGGTCGGGCCGGTCGGTGACGACCTCGTCGGCGCCCGGGAAGCGCTCGGGCGCCGCGAAGGCGGGCCTGGCGTCACAGACCGTCACGTGGTGCCCGAGCGCGGCACCGATGCCTGCCAGGGGGCGGGCGAACTCGGCCGCACCGAAGATCAGCAGCTGCGGCCGGGAGGCGAAGGACTGCACCAGCAGCTCCCGCTCCGGTGCGCAGGCGATGCCGCCGCCCGCTGCGTTTCCGCTGGTCACAAGGCCGCTCGCGGCCCGTCCCAGCATGCCGTCGGCGGCCAGGGCAGCCGCCCGGTCCGCCTGCGGATCACCCAGCGAGCCGGTCACCGTCCCACCGCCGACGGCCAGTCCCCCGCCGCCACCGACGGGAGTGACCAGGGCCACCGGCACGCCGGCCGCGAGATCGGCGGCGATCCGGCCGAGCGGCACCTCGGGGCCCGCCTCACGGATCAGCACCTCGATCGTGCCCCCGCAGGTCAGGCCGACCTCGAAGGCGTCGTCGTCGCCGACCCCCCAGCGCTCGACCGTCGGGGCGGCGCCCGCGAGCACCTCCTCGGCGATCGCGCAGACTGCGGACTCGACACAGCCGCCGGAGACGCTGCCGACGACACGGCCCTCCTCCGACACCAGCATCGACGCGCCCGGCGCGTGCGGAGCCGAGCCCCACGTCCGCAGGACGGTCGCCATGGCGAAGCGGGTTCCGGAGCGCTGCCAGGCGACTGCCTGGTCGATGACGTGTCGCATATCGCTCACCTCGGACTGGGAAATTTCGGACAGCCTCTTGCCAGGAAGAAACTTTAGTGTAAATCATTTCAGGTACTAGATAGATCTGTACGTGTCGAATGCAACGGCGCGACGACGACCAGAGAGGACCGGTGGAGCAGGTTGAAACCCTCACCCTTCGACTACACCGCCCCCAGCACCGTCGGCGAGGCGGTCGCCCTCCTCGCCGACGAGGAACGGGAGGCAAAGGTCGTAGCGGGCGGCCAGTCACTGATCCCCATGCTGAACATGCGCCTGGCCAGGCCCGAGCTGCTCGTCGACATCACCCGGATCCCCGAGCTCGGCCGTCTTCACGTGGACGCGGCGGGCAACCTCCGCATCGGCGCCGCCGTGCGGCAGGGCCGGGCCGCGGCCGACAGCGCCGTACGGGAAGGGTGGCCGCTGCTGGCCGCCGCGATCGAGCACATCGGTCACCCGCAGATCCGCAACCGCGGCACCGTCTGCGGCAGCCTCGCCCACCATGACCCGGCCGCCGAGCTGCCCACCGCGGCCCTCGCCCTGGACGCCCGGTTCGTGATCACCGGGCCGCGCGGCACCCGCACCGTCACCGCCGAGGACTTCTTCGTCGCGACCTTCTCCACCGCCGTCGAGGCGGACGAGCTGCTCACCGAGGTCGTGTTCCCCCCGCTCCCGGCGCATCACGGCTGGGCCTTCGAGGAACTGACCCGCAGACATGGCGACTTCGCCACCGTGGGCGTGGCGGTCGTGCTGGAGCGGAGCTCCGCCGAGGGCACCGTCCGGGCGGCCCGCGTGGTCTTCAGCGGCACAGCCCCCGCACCCGTACGTCTGGCCGCCGCCGAGGACGCACTCGTGGGCAGCGAAGCCGACGAGCGGGCCCTCGCCGCCGCGGCCGGCGCCGCGCTGTCCCGTCTCACGCCCTCCGACGACGTCCACGCCGCCGCCGAGTACCGGCGCGAAGGCGCCGCCCATCTCCTCGTCCGCGCCTGCACCACCGCCTGGGAGCGCTGCTGATGACCCCGTCCGTCCCCGCCCCGCTCGCAGCGCGCAAGCCGCCGCTCGCCGAGCCCTCCGCCTGGCACGAGATCACGCTCACCGTCAACGGCCGGCCGGTCACCGCCTCGGTCGAGTCCCGGCTGCTCCTCAGCGACTTCCTCCGCGACCGGCTCGGTCTCACGGGCACGCATGTCGGCTGCGAGCACGGAGTCTGCGGGGCCTGCACCGTCCTTGTCGACGACGAGCCGGTGCGTACCTGTCTGACCCTGGCCGTGCAGTGCCAGGACGCCGAGATCCGCACGGTCGAGGGCCTCGCACCCGGCGACGCCCCCCTCACCTCCGTACAGCGGGCCTTCCACGAGTGCCACGGCATGCAGTGCGGCTTCTGCACGCCCGGGTTCGTGATGACGGCGACCGCGCTCACCGAGCGGTCCCACCGCCCGGACGAGGAACAGGTCGCCGACGCCCTCAGCGGGCATCTGTGCCGGTGCACCGGCTACCGCAACATCCGCCGTGCCGTGTGCCAGGCACTCGACGAGCGCTTCGGGGAGTGACCCGCATGTCCCACGACTCCGACCTGCACCGGCACGGCGACGGCGGGTGGATCGGCCGATCCGTCCCGCGCGTCGAGGACGACCGGCTGCTGCGCGGCAACGGCCGATACGTCGACGACATCGCCCTGCCCGGAGCCCTCGACGCCGCGTTTGTGCGCAGCCCGCACGCCCACGCCCGCATCGACTCCGTCGACGTGAGCGCGGCCCTGGCCGCGCCCGGCGTCGTCGCGGTGTGGACCGGCGACGACGTGGCGGACCTTCCGGCGATGCTGAACAAGGAGGAACTGCGCACCCCGCCGGGGCTCGCCGAGCTCCTGGACCCGGTGGTCCGCATGACTCCCATGCCCCTCCTCGCCCGCGACAAGGTCCTCTACGTCGGCCAGCCCGTCGCCGTCGTCTTCGCCGAGAACCGCTACCTCGCCGAGGACGCCCTGGAACTCGTCGACGTGCGCTACTCCCCGCTGGCCGTGCTCGTCGACCCCGGGCTCTCCCTGAGCCCGGACGCACCTGTGCTGCACGAGGAGCTTCCCGACAACACCGCGGTCGCGGTCGCCGCCCGGGTCGGCGACCCGGACGCGGCGTTCTCCCGCGCTCACGCCGTGGTGAGCGAGCGGTTCGAGGCCCACCGGTACGTCGCCTCTCCGATCGAGACCCGCGCGATCTCCGCCCAGGTGGATCCGTACAGCGGCAGGCTGACCGTCTGGTCGGGCACCCAGACCCCGCACCGGCTCCGGGACGCCATCGCGCACACCCTCGGTCTGGAGTCCGCCGCGGTCCATGTCGTCGCGGCCGATGTCGGCGGCGGTTTCGGCCAGAAGGGCATCCTCTACGTCGAGGAGCTCCTCGTCCCCCATGCCGCCCGCCGCATCGGCCGCCCCGTGCTGTGGCGCGAGGACCGCAACGAGAACCTCACCGCCGCCTCCCACGCCCGTGAGCAGATCCACCGCATCGAACTCGCCGCGGACGCCGAGGGCCGGCTCCTCGCCGTACGCGACCGGATCACCGTCAACTTCGGCGCCTACAACATGACCGGCCTTGTGGTGCCGTACAACTCCCTCTGTCATCTGCTCGGCCCCTACCGGATCCCCAACGTGGACATCGACGTCGTCGGTGTGCTCACCAACACCACCTTCGCCACGCCCTACCGGGGAGCCGGACGCCCGGAGACGGTGTTCGCCATGGAACGCGCAATGGACCGGTTGGCAGCGGAGCTGGGCATCGAGCCCGAGGAGCTGAGGGCGCGCAATCTTGTCGGACCCGACGCGATGCCGTACGCGACCGGGCTCGTGGACCGTTCGGGCAGACCGCAGATCTACGACTCCGGGGACTATCCCGAGCTCCTGCGCCGCGCCGTGGCCAAGGCGGATGTCGAGCGGGTACGCGCACGGCAGCGCGAAGGCGCCCGGGACGGCAAGTACATCGGCATCGGATTCGCCATGTACATCGAGGCGACCGGACTCGGACCGTTCGAAACCGCCCGGATCGACATCGCCCCCAGCGGCAGGGTGCGCCTCGCCATCGGCGCCCCCTCCCAGGGGCAGGGGCACCGCACCTCCATGGCGCAGATCGCCGCGGACGCCATCGGGGTGCCGTTCGATGTCATCGATGTGGTCGGCGGAGACACGGAGGCCACCCCGTTCGGTGTGGGCACCATCGCCAGCCGTGCCCTGGTCACCGCGGGAAACGCCACCCACCGGGCCGGCCGGCTGATCCGCGAGAAGATCGTCGAAGCGGCGGCGCGCCGGCTCGGCGTCGACGCGGACGGCCTCCACCTGAACGACGGCGTCGTGGCGTCCAAGGATCCGGGCGGCCCGTCCATGGGGCTGGCGGAGCTGGCCGGACGGGCCCCGCTGCCCGGCACCCCCGAACCCGCCGACGGGCGATACGGCACCGAGATCAGTGAGACCGTGCATTTCCGCCCACCGGGTTTCGCGGTCTCGGGCGGAGCGCATGCGGCGGTCGTCGAGGTCGACGAACACACCGGCGGCATCGAGATCCTGCACTATGTCGTCGTCCACGACGCCGGCAACATCGTCAACCCGATGATCGCGGAGGGACAGGTCACCGGTGGCATCGCGCAGGGAATCGGCGGTGCGCTCTACGAGGAGATGGTCTACGGCCCCGACGGCCAGCCCCGCACCGGCACATACATGGACTACCTGGTGCCCACGTCCTCGGAGATACCCGACCTCGACATGGACGAGATCTTCACGCCCAGTCCCATGAACGACCTCGGCGTCAAGGGACTCGGCGAAGGCGGCGCGATCGCACCACAGGCAGTGCTGGCCGGTGCCGTCGAAGACGCACTGCGCCCCTTCGGTGTGGTCGTGCGCCGAGGACCGCTCTCACCCAGCCGGGTCCGCGAATTGATCCGGACGGCCGACCGAACCTGAATCCGGCCCATGCATGAATCCGCAGACCCCCGCGGCCTGCCCTCCCTCGTTCCGGCCACGGCCGGCCCATCTCTGATTGGACACCCATGCAGCTCGACCACTCCTTCACCGTCCCGGCGGATCCGGACGACGCCTGGAAACTGTTCCTCGACCTCGGCCGGGTCGCACCCTGTATGCCCGGCGCCGTACTGGACACCCTCGACGGTGACTCGTTCACCGGACGAGTCAAGGTCAAGGTCGGTGCGGTGCAGATGAGTTACCGCGGCGAGGGCACCGTCAGCCGCGACGGGTCCGCCCGCTCGATGCACCTCGACGTCAGCGGGAGCGAGACCCGAGGCGCGGGTACGGCCTCGGCCACGGTCACCGCGACGCTGACCGCCGACCCGGTTGGCACCCGGGTGCGCGTACGCACGGACCTCGACATCACCGGCCGTCCCGCGCAGTTCGGCCGGGGCATCATGACCGAAGTCGGTGACCGCATCGTTCAGCAGTTCGCCACCCGCCTCGAAGAGTTGCTGCGGGACTCCGGGGGCTCCGCGTCCGTCGCGGCCACAACGGGCGTGGTGGGGTCGTCCGGCCGGCTCTCGCCCGAGCCGGAGGCGGTGGACCTCGGAGCGGCCGCGCTGCCCGTGCTGCTCAGGAAGGCTGCCGTGCCGACGGCAGCAGTGCTGGTCGCCGTCGTGGTGATTCAGCGCCTGAGGCGACGTTCCAGCAGGTGATTCGGGCTGCGCAGCCCGTCCCCCGGTCCGGCCTATCACCTCAGCGGTAAGATTCTCAGTGCCATGAGAAGGTGGCGGGCGCTGTACGAGGGGATGGGCATGGCTGCATCGAGGCCGGCGGACCGGGACGCCGTCGCGAACGTGATCGAGGACTGGGCGCGCGAACGCCCCGAGCTGGACACCAGCCCCCTCGAGGTCCTCGCGCGCCTCCACCGCTCCTTCCTGCGCTACAGCACGAGGCTGACCACATCGATCGAGCGTCATGGGCTCTCCGTGGCCGGCTTCGACGTGCTGACCGCCTTGCGGCGGTCCGGCGATCCCTACCGGCTGACGGCCGGACAGCTCGCGGACACCGGACTGGTCTCATCGGCAGGAGTGACGTTGCGGATCGACCGTTTGGAGAACGACGGTCTCATCGTCCGCGAACGGGACGCCGGTGACCGCAGAGTCGTTTACTCACGTCTCACCGACAAGGGCCTGGCGACGGTGGACACCGTCTTCTCGGAGCACCTCGACAACGAACGCCGGATGCTCAGCGGACTCTCGCCCTCCGAACGCCGCCAACTGGCGCGACTGCTGCGCAAGCTGGAGGTCTCGATCCTCCATTCCGACGAGGAACCGAGCGACGCCACGACGTAATCAGCGGTGAGCCGCCTGTCATCCGCTGAATGCCGCAGTGGCCGCCGCGAACGCGTCGGCATCGTCCAGCCTCGGGAAGTGCCGCGCCCCGGACTGAACGACCACCTCGGCGTGCGGAACTTTCACCGCCACCGGGCTGAACCTGGCCTACGACGGCGGCACGCCGACCTTCGACCTGGCCGTCGATGCCGGAAGCGCGGTGGGCAACGCCCCCGCAGGTCCAGCTGTCCTACGACATGGCCATCCTCGCCCTGCGCACCAGAAACTGCAGCGGATCGTGCGACGGGGTAGCACCAGCACGGTGCGGTTCCGCAGGGCGATGATGCTGCTGGCTTCAGCGAGCGGGAACACCGTGCCGGTGATCGCGCGGCTCGTGCAGGCGGACGAGGACACCGTCCGGGACGTGATCCACAAGTTCAACGAGATCGGGCTGGCCTGTCTGGCCCCTCGGTGGGCGGGAGGCCGTCCCCGCCTGCTCAGCGAAGACGACGAGGACTTCGTCATCCAGACGGCCACCACCCGCCCGGCCAAGCTCGGCAAGCCCTTCACCCGCTGGTCGATCCGGAAACTCGCCGATCACCTGCGCCGCGACCTCGCCCGCCCGATACGGATCGGCCGCGAGGCCCTGCGCTGCCTACTCGCCCGCCGCGGGATCACCTTCCAGCGCACCAAGACCTGGAAGGAGTCCACTGACCCGGACTTCGACGCCAAGCTGGACCGCATCGAGTACGTGCTCCACGAGCGCCCGGACCGGACCTTCGCCTTCGACGAGTTCGGGCCGCTGGGCATCCGCCCGACCGCCGGGGCCTGCTGGGCCGAGCAGGGCAGGCCGGACCGGTTGCCGGCGACCTATCACCGCACTCACGGCACCCGCTATTTCCATGGCTGCTACTCGGTCGGCGACGACACCCTGTGGGGCGTCAACAGACGCCGCAAGGGCATCGGCCCGACCTGGGCCGCGCTCAAGAGCATCCGTGCAGCCCGCCCGGACGGCGCCCCGGTCTCTGTGATCCTGGACAATCTCTCCGCCCACAAGAACGGGCGTATGCGCCGCTGGGCGACGAGGAACAAGGTCGAGCTGTGCTTCACCCCGACGAACGCGTCCTGGGCCAACCCCATCGAGGCACACTTCGGGCCGCTGCGGCAGTTCACCCTCGCCAACTCCCACCACCCCAACCACACCGTCCAGACCCGCCAGTTGCACCGCTATCTGCGCTGGCGCAACCAGAACCCCCGCCACCCCGACGTCCTGGCCGCACAGCGCTGCGAACGCGCCCGCATCCGCAGTGAGAAGGGCATTCGCTGGGGCGGACGCCCCCTCGCCGCCGCAGCCTGGCCAAGTGAGGGATCCCGCCGTGCCCGGGATGTGGAGATCAGACAGCGGCCAGGCTCCTCGCCATGACCCGCTCCCTGCCAACGCCATCGGGCAGAAGATCGCCGGACTCACCCGTGTCCGCGAAACCGTGCCGCTCATAGAGCGCGGTTGCCTTGCGGTTGTCCGGCATGACGGACAACCGCAGCGTCGTGGCACCGCGCTCCGCCGCCCACCGCTCGATCGCCTGGATCAGGCAGTCACCCACGCCCTTGCCCCGAGCCGTGGGGTTGACCCACATCGAGATCAACTCCACGTTCTCTGCTCCCTCGCCCGGCACTCCGCTGGCTATGCCCACCGGAAGGCCGTCGAGGAGCGCGACGAGATCGTGCGCGCCAGGAATCGACAGACGGGCACGCCAGCGTTCCTCTCGGTCGCCGGAGCCCTGCCACTGGGCCAGTGTCGATCCGAACGCGTAGGGCGCCTCAGCAAGCGCGGCCAGTCGCAACTCCCGCCAAAAGGGCCAGTCGTCTGATTCCAAAGTGCGTAGTTCAAGCATGATCCAGACCCTGCCCGCCCGCCGGGGCGGGCAGCAAGTTGATTACCACCATGCAAACAAACTCGTTCAGCCCTGCGACCAACCGAAACCGGGGAGCAACGGTGACTCGCGCACCCGCAGACCACGAGACCTCGGTGAACCTATCCGGACACGGCGCTAGGGACTGAATAGGCCGAGGCGCACTGCGACCGCCCCAACGGCTCGCAGAAGAACACCATGCAGGCGATCAGGACGCTGACCTGCGGAGCCAAGTCCTAACGCGCCCGCAGGATCCGGAGACCAGTCGCCCAGTACAGCCTGGTGCCGGCACCTGCTGGCTCTACCCAACCGGCTCCGTCTGCTTGGCTGTCCAGGGCGTCGCGGACAGCGGGCCGACGGCCAGCCGATGATCGTGAACAGGTCCACAGCCAGATCTTCCACCGACCGCGGCGCCCCCGAGCAGGTCCCGCCAGGGCGAGTTGGTGCGGTGCTTCCCCGTGATGGCTTCGAGCGTTCGACGGTGCTCGGCCTGCTGCCGTCCGCGGACCGGATCGACCGGCATCAACCGACGAGGAACTGCTGACCATCCTACCGTTTGTCCACTGCCGCCTCGGTCCGGCCAGGACAAACTCCGCGATCAGCACTGCGAACAAAGGGCGTCTCAATGAGAGTGCAGGATCGTCTCAATCTCTGCAGCTTTGCAGGCCACAATCATGTCAAGCCGCAATACTCGTCTTGACGCTGATCTGCCCGTTGCCGACGTCGGTGACCAGGACCGCCATGTGCGTACAGTCCTCGTTGCGCTGCCACGGGGGGATCTTCCAGGTAAAGGCAATGGGCGCATCCTGCCCATGCAGCGAACCCGTTGATGCGGGGACCGGGACAACGGGCCGAAACCGGACCCAGGGCGCCCGTACGATGATCGCCGTGACCACCCGCCGCATGCTGGGCGCCGGCCCCGAGGCTCCTGCCCAGGGTATCCGCGCCACCCAGGCTGATCTCCTCGCCGCCCTGCCCGGCATCCGCCTCTCCGATCTCAGCGAACTGCGGGCCCGCGGAGTGGTCGGAAGCCACCTCCCTGCCCAGCCGAAAACCCGGCGCAGCCTCGGGGCCGGTCGCTCGGAGACCTCGCCCGGCTCCCCCGACTGAGCCCTATCAGCGCCCCCTCTAAGCTTCGCTTTTATCCCTGTGAGTGTGGGATCGCAGGTCTTGCGGCTGTTTTGACTGCGGGGTGGCGGGTGGCTGGGCCTCGTCGGGTGCCTTGTGGACGGCCTGGCAGGGTTGTGGCGGCTTGGCCGGTGTTCCCATTGCTGCCTGGACGTGACGAAATCGTCGGCGGACGCGGCCGGGTGTGAGATGGGTCTGCGGCAAAGGCTGTTCCCAGGGCAGCCGATGGTCGGCCACCAGGGAGCGGGCAAGGCGGAGTTGGGTGTAGGCGGCGATGACCAGCCAGGTCCATCGGTCGGCCTGCTCCGGAGTGCGGGGCCGGGGCAGAGTCCAGTTCAGGGTCTGGCGGGCGAACCGGAAGGTGTGCTCGATGTCGAACCGGCGGGTGTAGGCCCGCCAGAGCAGGTCCGGATCGGGGGTCTGGCCAAAGGGGCCTGTCCACCACAGCCACAGAGTCTTCGGGGCCCGGCTCCGGCCGGGCAGCCGGTCGACGGTGAGCCGGACCAGGGTGCCGGGGACGATGGGGCGAGGGCCTCGGCTGCCGTGTCCGTCGTGCTGCTGGGTCTTGGCGTGCAGGCGGTGCCACATCTGCACGCTCACCGCGCCGTATTGCTCGTCCGCGCAGGTGTGGACGGCGTCCGGGACCGGCCAGGTGGTGGGGTCGGGACAAGTGAACTTCGCGCCGTGGCGGCGCGGCCGCCCCGAGCCTGTCGCCCTGATGGGTGGCGGGTCGGCGTAGAACGACCGGTCGGAGCGGACCCGGACCAGGATCTGGGCCGGAGTTCTGGCGAGTTCGAGAGCCAGGCGGACGGAATCGTAGCCGCCGTCGAATACGAACAGCGGGGTCTTGAGGCCAAGTTCGGGACTCCGTCGCAGCAGGCCGTGGATCTGGAGGGCGGCGGCCGTGCTGGGATTCTGCCCCGGCAGCAGCCGCTGGGCATCTACTGGCGCGGTCCACGAGTTCGTCGTCAGCTCCAGGCCGGCGAGCCAGGAGTAGGCCCAGCCGGCAACGATTGGCTGTCCCGCCGAGTGCTTGGAGGGGTGGTAGTAGTAGCCGCGGTCAGGTGAGCACTCGGCATCGCCGCGGACCCACACGCTCACGTCCACCGCGAACACAGGGCACGAAGCACCGGGCAGCGAGGCGGCGAGCAGCTCACGCACCTTTTCGGCATCCACGTAGCCTTCAGCCAGGGCCGCATAGGTACTCCCGTGGCCGCGGCGGTGCAGTCCATCGAGTGACAGGTAGGGCAGTGAGATGACCGGGCCGGCTGCCAGCAGGGCATCCGTCAGGTCGAACAACGCGTCACCCCGCCGGGCCAGGCAGTCGTACCAACCCCTACGGAACCGCGCTAAGTTGGTCCCGCTCTGGCGGCCCACCCCCGCCCCGAGCACACTGACAGCGACGGCCATCGCACCCTCCCCTGGTCTTCACCTACCTGGAGAGTCCCGCGATGGCCGTTCCATGTCCCGGCTACCGAGCAACCAACCGTGCACGACCAGAGCACACGGATAAAAGCGAAGCTAAGAACCCCTAACGGAATGCTCTAGGCGGACTTGAGGGCGTGCCCGGGTCGTGAACGAACGTGGTTGCTACTGTCCGGACGTGACCCTGACTGACCTCAACAACGGCTTTCGTGATGACGAGCAGCGGCGGCGCGTCCAGAGGGTCATTCATGATCGCCTCGCAGACGACCGTGACCCGCAGGAATGCCGCTTCCTCATGCGGTTCTGGTGGCAGCTGGTCATGTCGTACCGAGAGGTATCGATGGACGAGCTCAGCCTGAACGTCGGCAAGCCGAAGCTGGACGTGATCGAGGCGCTGATCAGCGCCATCAGGTCGTCTCATGCCGACATCGACGACTGGATCACCACCACGCAGCAGGTCTTCCCGGTGATCCAAGATCGCGGCTTCAGGGCCGCCCAGGACGCCGACGGTTAACGCGGCCGGAGCTTTTTCAGCCGTCGCCAGCAGATGATGCTGCAAGCGAGGCTGAGGAAGGCTTCGTGGATGTCATCGCGTATCTCCCAACGGATGCGCAAGCGACGGAACCAGTGCAGGTGGGCGAAAGCTCGCTCGACGACCCAGCGTTGGGTGCCAAGACCGGAGCCGTGCTCGGTACCGCGGCGGGCGATCTGCGGCTTCACGCCAAGGTTCCAGACCAGGCGGCGGTACTTGTCGTGGTCGTAGCCGCGGTCGCCCAGCACCACATCCGGGCGGCGCCGGGGCCGGCCGCGTTTGCCCCGCACCGGCGGCACGGCCTGCAGGAGCGGGATCAGCTGAGTGACGTCGTTGCGGTTGCCGCCAGTCAGGGTCGCGGCGAGCGGAATACCCGTGGCGTCGGTGATCAGGTGATGCTTGCTGCCCGTCCCGCCCCGGTCTACAGGGCTTCGTCCGGTCTTGGGGCCCCCTTAACGCCCGGATGTGAGAGCCGTCGACCGCCGCCTGGGAGAAGTCCAGGGCGTTCGCACCGCGGAGCTCGGCGAGAAGGACCTCGTGCAATCGGGGCCACACGCCGGCCTCGGTCCACTCGGCCAAGCGGCGCCAGCAGGTCATGCCCGAGCCGAAGCCGAGTTCCTGCGGCAGGTGTTCCCAGGCGATCCCGGTGTGCAGGACGAACAGGATGCCCTGAAACACCAGCCGGTCCGGATGCCGCTTGCGCCCCGGATACCGGATCCGACGCTCAACCTTCGGCAGCAGCGGCTCGATCACCGCCCACAGCTCGTCGTCGACTTCCCACGGCTTCGGCCGAGCCACCGCACCCCCAGATCACCAGTCCCGGAGTGATCCAACCACCCCGAAGATCATTTCGTTAGGAGTTCTAAGTAGCTCGCCCCGGTGGGGCCGTGTGGCTACGGCTATCGGCCCCGCCGCGGGTCGTGTACCGGCGCACTGTGGCCGTAACTGGTGCCCGGCGCGGGTCCGGCGCCGGGGCTGCTCTGCATCGCCTCACGTACATGCTGCAAACGAGCCAGATCAGCGCGCGCCAGTCTCTCGACCCCGCGTGCCTGGTCACGTTCTTCACGCGCACGGTGCATCGAGAAAATGCCGCGCATGGTGTTGCGCAGGGCCTGCAACAGCAGTGCCTCGCGGTACACCCTTCCTCCGCCGCGGCGGACGTTCCTAGCGGCCATGGCGGCCCCTCTCATCTGGCCGGGGTTGTCGACACCTTCCCGGCGCTGCTGGCTGGTGCGCTGTGCTGACCGTGCCAGTACATCGACCGCCCTCGCCAGAGGGCCGTGCGTGATGAGACCGAACTCGTTGGCGTCCTCGCCAACCCGGCGGGCGGTCACGTAGACGAGGGTGCCGCCGTCGTACAGGCCCACCCCGGCCCAGCGGAGGGCGATGTCGGCCAGGCCGAGGGTGCGGGCGGAGGCGATGGACAGCCGATCTCAGCTGTCGGTGTCGAGGTGGGCTCGCACGGCGTCGACGAACTCGTCGCCATATTGGAAGACCCCGCCGTGCCCGGCCCCTGGGTAGATGATCAGCGTGCTGCCGGGGATGCGGGCGTGCATGTCGTGGGACAGCTCGGTGGGGACCATGCGGTCGTGGTCGCCGTTGGCGATGAGCGTCGGGGCGCCGATGCGGGAGAGGTCCTGCGGCTCAGCCCGGCCCCAGCCCCGGATGGTGGTGATCTGGCGGTGAAAGGACGACGGTGTGATGGGGTCGTCACGGTCCATAACGCGCTCGCGCAAGCGCGCGAGGTAAGCCTTGGCTGCCGCCTTGCCCGCTGGGGTGCGGGGAAAGAACAGGAACTCCTTGGCATCGGTACGGGCCATCGCGGCACGAACCATGTCCCAGTAGACGTAGGCTCCTCCGGTCGGACGGTCGATTCCGGCTCCCCCGGCGGGGCCGGTGCCGGCCAGGACGAGGCGGCGCACGAGCCCCGGCGCATCGAGGGCCACCTGCTGGGCGACGAAGCCGCCGAGCGAGAATCCGAGCAGGTCCATCTGAGTCAGGCCGAGGGCGGCCACGAACCCCTCCGCCGCACGCGCCATCGCGGCGACGGTGCCTGGGTCACGGCCGGTGGATCCGCCGACCCCGGGGAGGTCGAGCGCGACGACACGGCGGTCGCGGGCGAGCGCGTCGACAAATCGGGGATCCCACTCGTCGAGCGTGGCGCCCAGGTGAGTGAGCAGGACCAGCGGGACGCCGATCTCGGGGCCGAGGTCGCGGTAGACGAGCGTGTTCGAACCTACGACGATGCGGCGGTTGGGCGCCGTGGCCCACGTGGTCGGGCGGGGGCGGACGTTGGACTCAGCCACGGTTGGTCACCGCCTTCGGGTCGGTGGTGACCAGGACCTTGCCGCGTGTGCCGCCGGCGAGCGCCTCGTCGAGAGCCCGCGGGGTCTGGTCGAATGGGAGCACCCGGTCGATGACCGGGCGCAGCACCCCGTCGTCGACCAGCCCGGCGACCCGGCGCAGCGCGGCGCTATCGGGTGTGATGAACAGGAAGCGGTAGGTGACCCCGAGCGCGCGTGCCCGGCGGCGGGTACGGGCACTCAGGGCCCGGATGGCGAGCCGGACGACGGGGTTGACACCGACGCGCCGCGCGAAGACTGGGTCGGGCGGGCCTGTGATGCCGATGGCGGTGCCGCCGGGGCGCAACACACCGAGGGAAGCCTGCAGCGTGGCTCCGCCCTGGGTGTCGAGGACGAGGTCGACGGGCGTGCTGGCGAGGCTCTGCGCAAGGTCGTCGCGGCGGTAGTCGATGACAATGTCGGCACCAAGCTCTCGGGCGGCTGCGATGTTCGCCGTCGAGACGGTGGTGGCGACGGTGCAGCCCAGGTGCCTGGCGAGCTGGATCGCGACCGATCCCACGCCACCGGTCCCGCCATGGATGAGGACGGTCTGGCCCTTCTTCACCTTGCCCATCTCGACGAGGGCCTGCCAGGCCGTGAGCGCGACGACTGGAAGCCCCGCGGCCTCGACCAGGCTCACCGACCGGGGCACGGGTGCCATCGTGGCGGCGTCGACCGCGACGAACTCGGAGAAGGTGCCCGTGGCCGCCAAGTCGACATAGCCGTACACGTGGTCACCCACGGCGACGTCGCGTACCGCGGAGCCGGCCTCGACGACCTCGCCGGAGAGCTCACCGCCCATGACTTTGGGTAGCCGGAACGGGAAGATTGCTTTGAACTCGCCGGAGCGGACCCGCTCGTCGGCATGGTTGACGCCCGACGCGACCATGCGCACGAGCACCTCATGGGGGGCGGGGACCGGTACGGGCATCTCGACCTCCCGCAAGGGGGAGCCGTACTTCTCGAGGACGAAGGCCTTCACGGAGCACTCCTGGCAAAGCGTTTCTGGGGGTCGGGTATCTCGGCGGCGCGCATCCCGGCTTGGCCGCCGTACTTCTCGACTATGAAAGCCCTCATCGTCGTCTCCGTTCCGTTTGCCGTCCGTGAGAGGGCGGGGTCTTCGCTCGCCCAGGATTTCTCCCAGTACGGGACATTTTGTGTCGTTTTCCTGGCTGCGGCGCGGGCGCACTGCGTCCTCAGCCGCGTTCACCCATCAGGCCACCGGCACGACCGGGGCGATGACGCGGTCGGCGGCGCCTCCCTGGAGGCGGTCCAGGGAGACGGCGATCCCCTCGTGGGGCGCGCCGAGCGGCACCGTGCTGACCTCGGTCAGGCGGGTGTACTGCTCGTCGGTCAGCTGGACGTCGAGGGCGCCGAGGTAGCTGTCGAGCTGGGAGAGGTTGCGTGGGCCGATGATCGGGACGAGTGTGGCCACGGAGCGAGCGGCGCGCTCGCGCACCCAGGCCACCGCCACCTGGGCGGGCGTCACGCCGGTCTCCTCGGCGACGGCCAGGACGGTGTCGACGACGGCGGTCTTCTGGTCGGTGCTCTCGGTGTGGATGACCATGCCCAGGTCGCTCAGGCGCCCCTCGGCGGAGCTGCGGTATTTGCCGGTGAGCAGTCCGCCGCCGAGCGGGGACCACAGGGCGGCGCCGAGTCCGAGGCTCTCGGCCATGGGCAGGAGTTCGCGGTCGGCGGTGCGCTCGACGAGGCTGTACTCGTGCTGGATGCCCACGATCGGGGCCCAGTCCTTCAGGTCCGCGAGGGTTACCGCGCGCGAGACACGCCAGGCGGGGAAGTTGGACAGCGCGGCATGGTGGATCTTGCCGGCGCTCACCAGGTCGTCGAGTCCGCGCAGGAGCTCCTCCATCGGGGTGAGCTCGTCGGGGAAGTGCACCCACAGCAGGTCGATGTAGTCGGTGCCCAGGCGCTTCAGGCTTGCCTCCACCGAGGCGACCATGTTCTTGCGGCTGTTGCCCGTCCTGGAGATGTCCGGCTGCGGGGCGGCGCCGAGGGCGAACTTCGTGGCCAGGACGAAGTGGTCGCGGTCGGCGGAGATCAGCTTTCCGGTCAGCTCTTCCGACTCGCCGAACTGGTAGCCGTCCGCGCTGTCGAGGAAGGTACCGCCGGCTTCGGCGAACCGGTCAAAGATCCGGCGTGCCTCGTCCGGCTCAGCGCCGGCGCCCCAGCCGGTGCCGAAGTTCGCCGTGCCGAGCGCGTACTCGGACACGCGCAGTCCGGTCCGGTGCCCGAAGGTCGTGTAACGCATGAGACGTCCTTGCATGAGGGGTGGGAAGGCGGTCGCGCCGGGGTGGAGGGGTGAGCGTCAGCCCGCGTTCGGCTGGGGTGCCGCGGACAGGCTCTGCTTGACGTACCGGCTGGTCTCGTCGGCGAGGATCTCGGGCAGGCCGGTCTCGATGCCGTACAGGGCCTGGGCTGCGACGTCGGCGGCGGCGACCTTCTGATCGGCAGGCACGCCGGCGGCCATGTCGGTGTCCATGTAGCCGACGTGCAGCGCCGAGACGGTGATCCCGCGCGGTGCCAGCTCCTCACGGGTCGCGTCGCTCAGCGCCCAAGCGGCGGCCTTGGAGGCCGCGTAGGAGCCGAGGCCAGCCGGGTGGAACCAGGACAGGGCGGACAGGACGTTGAGTACGGCGCCGCCGCCGTTGCCCTCGATGACCGGGGCGAAGGCCCGGGTCGCGGCGAGCGGACCGAAGAAGTTGGTCTCCATCTCCCGGCGCACCTCAGCCACGTCGCCTCCGATCAGCGTCGCGCCGGTGGATATCCCCGCGTTGTTGATCAACAGCGTCGCGTCGGACGCCACGCGGGCGGCCTCCCGTATCGACGCCTCGTCCGTGACGTCCAACCGCAGCGGGATGACACCCGGCACATCGACCGTCTCGGGGCGCCGGGCCGCGCCGTACACCTTCGCCCCGCGCTCCACGAGCTGAGCGGACAAGTGCCGCCCGAGCCCCCGGTTTGCGCCGGTGACGACCGCGACCGCGTTCTTCAGTTCCATGCCTGCTCCTGGTCCTGGCGGGTGCCGTCGGCCGCCCGCGACAAATTAGATTACACATCCAATCTAAACATGGGTCTACGATAGATGCCAGTCGACATCCAAATGGGAGGTGGTCATGGGCCGCGTATCGCAGGCACAGGCGGAGGAAAATCGCAGGCGGGTGGTGGACACCGCATCCCGGCTGTTCCGGGAGCAGGGCATGCAGGTCAGCGTCGCCGACCTGATGAAGGCGGCCGGTCTGACCCACGGCGCCTTCTACAAGCAGTTCGCCTCCAAGGAGGCGCTCGTCGACGAGGCCACCGCCCACGCCTTCGCCGAGCTCGCCCGACGCCACAGCACCGGGCTCGAGCGGCACGACGGGCAGCGCGAAGCCGCCCAGCAGGCGCTGATCGACACCTACCTCTCCGCCGAGCACCGCGACGACCCGGCGGACGGCTGCCCGGTCGCCGCGCTCGCCACCGACATCGCGCGCGAGGGCGGGGGGCGCGAGGCCCGTCGCCTCTACGCCGAGGGGGTGGCCGACTTCGCCGATTTCCTCGCCACCGACGACCAGGACGGCATCGCCCGCCTCTGCACCCTGTTCGGTGCGCTGGTCCTGTCCCGGGCCACCAAGGGCTCCCCGCTCTCCGAGGAGATCCTCGCCGTCGCGCACACAGCCTTGACGGAAGCCGGCTGATAAAGGGCGCGGTGCGGGCGCACGTCGACCGCACTCGTGGGCGACAAGGCGTCCGCGGCCAGGCGGAGGCGGTGAGAGAAGGCCGCCGGCGCCTGGCGCATCGGCTTCACCGTGCGCCAGTCATCGATCAGTTCCCGGGCCGCATGCCCGTAAAGTACGCAGAAGTGCCGCAGGGGGTGCGGGGTGAGGGTCCCTTCCAGGCGGGCAGCCGGTGGGCGACGGCTTGTGCCAGGCCGTGGCGCAGTGTCTCGGCGCATGCCGGGCGCCGGCTGCCGTCGCCTTGGTGGCAGCGGCTGGTCGTCGCCGAACTGGCCGCGCACCTGGGACATCCACCACGCCAGCAGCCGGTCCACTCCGTTGACGGCCGGCACCAGTCGTCGCTTCCCTTGGCGCCTTTGCCCCACCGGATGTGCAGGACGCCGAAGGCTCCGACCTGGGGATACCAGTCCCCCGCCTGCAGGCGGACGGTTTCGTTGCGCAGGCCCACCCGCCGCCACAACGACGCGGCCACGTAGTCCCGCGCGCCCGTCAGGAACCTGGACCCCCGCTCGCCCGGCAGGCCGGAGCGCCAGGCGGCGAACAGGGCCTCGACCTCTTCGGCCGACGGCGGGATGCGCACATGCGCCCGGGCCAGCAGGTGGGGCTGGTTGAACTCGTCGACCGGCTGCACCAGCGGCCGGCCGGCGGCTTCCTCGGCGTCTCGTGCGTGGCGGGTCTGCAGGAAGCTGTAGAAGCGGTGGATGGTGTGGGCCATCTGGGCCCGGGTATGTGTTCCGGCGCCGCGGGCCCGGGCGGCGGCGGGCCAGCCGTCCACGTCCTCAGGCGTCACCTCCCACACCGGTCCCTGTGCGAACGTGAGCAGTTCGTGCACCCAGGCGCGTTGCTGGCCCACCCACTTGTCCGTGGTGCTGCGGGCCGCCAGGGCCAGGACGAACTCATCGCCCCACTGTGCTCAGTGGATCTCCAGCAAAACTTCGCGGTCCAACACCACTACGTGACAGCCGTAGTCGGTAGGCAGATCCTTCCGTACCGACTCGACTCCACGCAGGGAGTCCGCCATTACGGGCAAACAGCATCCGCCCGTCGCGGACAATGGGGCGGCGCCGCAGAGCGGGGCGTGTCCAGCGGCTACGGCGTTCGTTGACACAGGTATCGCGCAAACGGGGTAGGTGAGTTGCGTGAGGGCCCGAAGCTGCCCGGGTTTGGCCCGCACCCCCAAGGCTTCAGGGGCGATGTGATCCGCAAACGGGCCCCGCCTCCACTGGTCGCAGGTGACGAAGCTGCCGGAACGCTCTTGCGTCCCGGCAGCCTGCGCGGTCACCCCGCGCGGTCAGTAGACGGGCCAGGGAGATGGCGATGTAGTGCGCGGTGAAGGCCGCCACGGTCAGGGTGTGGAACACCTCGTGGAAGCCGAACCACCGCGGTGAGGGGTCGGGGCGCTTGAGGGCGTAGACGACCGCGCCCGCACTGTAGAGAAGACCGCCGGCCACTACCAGCGTGAGTACGGCCACTCCGCCGTTGTGCAGGAAGTCGGGCAGGTAGCGCACCGGTGCCCAACCCAGGGCCAGGTAGCACGGGGTGTAGAGCCAGCGTGGGGCTCCCACCCACAAGACCCGGAAGGCAATGCCGGCCAGTGCGCCCGTCCACACGATCCACAGCAGCAGGGACCGCTGGTCCGGCGGGAGGAGGAGCACGGCCAGGGGGGTGCAGGTGCCGGCGATGATGAGGAAGATGTTGGCGTGGTCGAGACGTCGCAGAATCGCCTCCCCACGCGGCCCCCAGGTGCCGCGGTGGTAGACGGCGCTCGTTGCGAACAGCAGCCAGGCGGTGACCGAGTACACGGCGCAGGCCACGGCTGCCTGTGGGGTGGCGGCCAGGCAGATGAGCACGATGCCTGCGGTCAGCGAGGAGGGGACCATGCCCGCATGGAGCCAGCCACGCAGCCTCGGCTTGATCGGTTCGACCAGGTCGGCCGCACGCTCCACCAGAGCCGCAACCGGGCTTCCTTCCTCTTCTTTTTCGTCGGCTTGCGATCCGACGAACTGCCCGTCTCTACGGCCCTCTCCACGCTCTGAGGAATCGTGGATGTATTCGGTTTCAGCAGCGTCGCGGGACACGGCTTCACGTCCTCCTTCGGACTCCTGGGCATCACGGGTGATCATGGAGCGATGCTAGAGGGCGGCACTCGGACGGCAATTCGGGAGGTCAGTCGCGAACGTACTGCACCCGCTCTGCCGAGAGCGGTTCGCAACCGTTGCAGCTCCGCTCTCGTTGATCGGACGGCAAATAGGGTCTCCCGAGGCCGAGTAGCCCGGCCCCTCGTGGGAACGATCAGGTCTTCCGAACGGGCATCGGGCCCGCCTACGCGTAAGGATCGTCGATGCTTCCTGAGGTCCGTCCCCACGTATCCGCCCCCCTCACGAACCAGTTGGAACACCAGCTGGGCCTGGCACCGCACCTTGAGGCGGGCCGTCTCGACGTGGAGGGCGTCGCCGGCATCGCAGTCGTTGCTGCAGCCCATTCCGACGGCTATGCGGCCACCGGTCATCTCCTCGGGCTGCTGGCCGCACTGCCTGCCCCCACCAAGGCGGGAGAGCGCTTCTGGTCGGAGCTGTGGAGGTCATCGGGGACCGCGTATCTGCTGCCCGCCAACATCAAGGCTCTCGTGCTGCGTTCGCTGACCGGAGAAGGAACTGCCCTGGCCCGGCAGATCCTCTCGGCCGTCGACCAGATGACCCCGCCCCAGCGCCTCGCAGCCAACGAGGTGATCGGTCAGGCCCTCGTGGAGTCCGACGATTTCCCCGACCTCAAGACCGAGGTCATCGGAGAGCTCTGGCTCCGTGATCTTGAGCTCACCGCCTGGCGCGTCCTGCACGCGGACCGCAGGTCCGACGATGCCGACGGGCGCAAGGCCTTCCTCGACGCCTGGACGAGCGTCTGAGGTTGTCTGTGATGCGTTCACGACATGACGAAGACGCTCCGTAGCCGTGCTGACAGCTCTGTGATGCGGCAACCGGCGGATGAAGGCTTCAGAGCTGCCTGCGGTGAGGGGGCCAGACGGCCAGTCAATATAATCTGCCCCATGTCCAAGCCTGACGAGCTGCTCGTTTCCGTCGCCGCCCTGGTGGAGTCCGGGCAGAGCAACCAGATGTCCCTGACCGTGGTTACCGGTGGTGCAGTCATCACCGGCCGGCTGGCTCCCGAAGCAGTGTGGAGGCAGAGGGTGTCGGACGTACTGACAGACTCTGCCCGCCTGGGCGAGTTCTCCGCCATCTTCGCCGCCCCTGCGAAGAACGATGAACCGCCCACCCACCTGCACTTCCACGTCGCCCGGATCCTGCAGGGCACCGTCGGGATCCCCGAGACGGGCGGCATGTACCGCGTGGCGATCGCCGACGTCAGCGCCTGGACCATGGGCGACTTCAGCTATTCCGACCACTGAGCATCCACCACGGCAAAGACCATCTAGGTAGCAGTGTTGACCGACCCGCGCGCGGGTCGGTCAACACTGCTACCTGTTTTTCCCCCGGTCAGACGGTCACGGGGTGCCAAGCATCGCGGACGCATGCCGGAACGAGCTGAGGATGCCTACGGACGCGGCCTTGGGGAGGGTGCGGCAGGTGAAGCCGAGCTGCGCCATCGCGCGGAGGACTTCGGCGGCGCTGAAGTCACGGCGGTCCTGGCGGGTGATGACCTGGCCGACTTGCTTCACGGGGTAATGACGACGGCCGATGATCACGGATTCGCCGGTGCTCGGCTCGGGCTTGATGCCCTTCATCGACTCCAGCACGCCGGCCTTGGTGAGTTCGAAGGGGAAGCGGGCGATGACGCAGCGCATGTGAACCTCGCAGAGAGTAAGCGGGGGACGGTCCGGCCAGCCGGGAGGAGCCGGTTCAGCAGGAGAGGGCGAGGACGCCCAGAGCACTGTCGCGTTCGTCGACCACCGGCAGGGCAGCAAGCCGGCGGGTACGCATCGCGTGCTCGGCTTCGGCCATCGTGGTCATAGGTGTGGTGAATGACCCGGGTTCGCCGAGGAGGTCGCGCAGGCGGACGCGGTCCGTGTAGGCGGTGCTGTCGCGGACGGCGGTGAGTTCGGCGTGGGTGACCAGGCCGGTGCACTGGCCGTCCTGGTCGCAGACGACGAGGCGGCCCGTGCGGGCGGCGGCCATGACCGACAGTGCCACCTCGACGCTCATGTCGTCACAGACCTGGGGTCCGGCCGCGTCCATGACCTCGGCGACCGTCGTGTGCACGGGGCCGGCGTTCGCCGGGCGGGGCTGCGTCTGAACCAGCGTCACAAGGTGCCTCCTGCAGAGATGGGTCAGCTTCCTGATCACGAAGATTCAGGCCGCCGCATCGAAGACGGTCTGGCGTGCAGGCGCGCGCCGGGTCGTCGAAGAGGGGCGGCGCCGGCCTCGGGAGGTGGCACCGCGCTTGGGGCGTTCGGTCACCGGTGCGGTGATGACGACCGGGATGCCGGACGGGGCCTGGGCGCCGGTGATTCGGTGCAGGGCCTCGTCGCCCGAGCGGATCTGGGTGGTCTGCGGCCGGATCCCGGCGTCCACCATGAGGCGGACCATGCCGCGGCGCTGGCTCGGTGTGACCAGGGTGACGACGCTGCCGGACTCGCCGGCTCGGGCCGTGCGTCCGCCGCGGTGGAGGTAGTCCTTGTGATCGGTCGGCGGGTCGACGTTCACGACCAGGTCGAGGTTGTCGACGTGGATGCCGCGCGCCGCGACGTTGGTCGCCACCAGCACACTGACGTGCCCCGTCTTGAACTGCGCCAGCGTGCGAGTGCGCTGCGGCTGCGACTTGCCGCCATGCAGCGCAGCGGCCCGAACCCCGCTGTTGAGAAGGTCCTGGGTCAGCCGGTCAACGGCATGCTTGGTGTCCAGGAACATGATGACCCGGCCCTCGCGGGCGGCGATCTCTGTCGTGGCGGCGTGCTTGTCGGCGCCGTGGACGTGCAGGACGTGGTGTTCCATCGTCGTGACCGCACCGGCCGAGGGGTCGACCGAATGCACAACGGGGTCGGTCAGATAGCGGCGCACCAGCAGGTCGACATTGCGGTCCAAGGTGGCGGAGAACAGCATCCGCTGCCCCTCCGGACGCACCTGGTCGAGGAGCGCGGTGACCTGCGGCATGAACCCCATGTCGGCCATCTGGTCGGCCTCGTCCAGCACCGTGATCCCCACCAGGTTCAGCCGGCAGTCGCCACGGTCGATGAGGTCCTTGAGCCGGCCCGGAGTCGCGACCACGACCTCGGCACCGCCTCTTAGCGCGCTGGCCTGCCTGCCGATCGACATCCCGCCCACCACCGTGGCCAGCCGGAGCCTGACGGATCGGGCGTAGGGAGTGAGTGCGTCGGTCACCTGCTGCGCCAGCTCACGCGTGGGCACGAGGATCAGTGCCAGTGGCTGGCGGGGCTCGGCACGCTGACCGGCGGTGCGGGCGAGCAGAGCAAGGCCAAAAGCCAGCGTCTTGCCGGAACCGGTGCGCCCACGCCCCAGGACGTCACGGCCCGCCAGAGTGTTCGGCAGTGTCGCGCCCTGGATCGGGAACGGCACGGTCACTCCCTGCCTGCCGAGTTCGGCCAGCAGCTGCTCAGGCATACCGAGATCGGCGAAGCGCTCAACCGCAGGAAGCGCGGGGGTGATCGTCTTGGGGAGCGCGAACTCGCCCTGCACGGCAGCGGGCCGGCGGCCGTAGCCGCCGGAACGGACAGGCCCGCTGGACCGGCGCGGTGCCGGCGAGCCGAAGCGGCTGGCGCCCCTTCCTGCGTCGGCACTGCCATTCCGGGTGCGAGGCGAGCGGTCGTTCGTACGTGTGCGGTTCATGCGGAACCTTCCTTGATGCGGCACATATCAAGAAATTCCCGCAAGCAGTACGCAGCACGGAATTAAAAGTATGGACCGATGCCAAGCAAATCCGGCCGCCGGAAAATCACGCGGGCGCAGATGCTGAAATAGGTGACGCTGCCGGGGTATCAAACCTGGGCGCCATAGTGCGGTCTAGCTCCGGATGCGCCTACATCCGGATGGAAGAGCAGCGGGGGCTGCGAATTCCTCCGAGCCCCCTCGCAGGCGAAACCATTGCGCGAAAATGCGTGCAGCTGGGGCCCGCACCCCGAGGGATGCGGGCCCCAGCTGCACGTCTACGTCAGGCCGGAACGATGTTCTCGGCCGTCGGGCCCTTCTGACCCTGCGCGATGTCGAAGGTCACCTTCTGGCCCTCGAGCAGCTCACGGAAGCCCTGGGCGGCGATGTTCGAGAAGTGGGCGAACACGTCAGCGCCGCCACCATCCTGCTCGATGAAGCCGAAACCCTTGTCCGCGTTGAACCACTTCACGGTGCCAGCAGCCATGTCATATCTCCTTTGGGGCAGTACAACAGTGTCCGCACTGTGCGGACACCGTGTCGCCGCGATGATTGCCCCGACCGGAAATGACCGGAAATACAAAAGCACTCTCCCCGGCAGAGCCGGGAGGGAGCACTTGAAGATTTGGGAACCACAACTGCAACTGAGATGGACAGTAGCACGTCACAACGGCTTTTTCAGTTGAATAATTTCATCCTGTTCATTGCGGTAAAAAGCCTCACCACACGGTCAGGCAAACTCTCTGCTGGCGGGCACAGATATTGACTCGCTCGCAGTGCAACGATCTAAAAAAACGGAGCGGGTCGGATTCCCGTGGACAGCGGCTGGCTGACGGCCGAGCCCGTTCCGGGGTGACGCTCACTGGCTACGGTTCGTGGGCACCGACCGCGGGTGGGTCCGTACGGCAGTCGATCGCCTCGCACGCACCTCAATCCCCCAGGTCTTCCCTGCCCCGTTCGTGCACTTCGTCTGTGCCCGCTGTCGCCACCGATCAAGAGCCATGAGGTCGGACCAGCGCGTGCTGCAGTGCGGCAAGACTTCCGGCCAATGCGGCGCGCTGCTGGCGAGGCAGGTTACCGAGCGCCTGGAGGAGAAGTTGGTCGCGCCGTTCACGGACCCGGGTCAGGTGTGTACGGCCGGCGGGCGTCATACCGAGCATGACTTCGCGGCGGCTGTCGGGGCATGGCCGGCGTTCCACGAAGCCGAGAGCCTGGAGGCGGTCGACCAGACGGGAGGCCGAGGGCGGCGATGCGCCCAGTAGCCGGGTGAGCCCCCGCATGCGGATCCCGTTCTCACGGTCGACCAGGTACATCACGCGCAGCTGGGAGACAGACACGTAAGGGGGCGGCCCCTCGTTGCGGTCCCGTTCCCACATAACGTCGAGGAGTTCGGCGATGCTGCCGGCCTGGCGGGCCAAGTCGCGGACAGGATCGAAGCCGGGCCCTATCGACTCGGTCATGCCTTTCCCGTCCGCGGGATCTGGTTCCTGATCCGGGTCGTGCACGCGTGGTGGAGCCAGGCTGCGGTCGATGCGACCGGCGAGGGTGTTGGGCGCGTGGTCAAACAGGAACCCCGTCTTCTGTCGTGTGTCGGTATGACAGCCCTTCAGGCTCGGCCACCCCCGGCCTGTCCGCCAAGCTCGAGCTGAGACCGGCCTCGGGCCCGAGGCTGGTGCATGTCGTCTCAGACAGCAGCTGTCGGGTCCGCCGATCCAGCCTCGCGCCGGTAGGCGGAGTTCAGCTGCTGAGCTTCTTCGAGCTGGTCCTCGAGGATGACGATGCGGCACGCGGCTTCGATGGGCGTGCCGCGGTCGACGAGTTCGCGGGCGCGGGCGGCGATGCGCAGCTGGTAGCGGGAGTAGCGGCGGTGGCCGCCCGGTGAGCGCAGGGGGTGATCAGGCGTGCTTCGCCGATCGCGCGCAGGAAGCCCTGGGTGGTGCCGAGGAGTTCGGCGGCCCGGCCCATCGTGTAGGCGGGGTAGTCGTCGTCTTCCAGGCGGCTGAACGAGTCGTCTGCTGTCATTGCACCTCTCTCATGGAACGCGTGGAGGGGCCCTGGCACCATGTGTGCCAGGGCCCCGAAGGAACTGCTACACCATCTGCCGGCCCTGATACTGCGCCGGCCTACTGTTTCCGCGAACCCGACCAGATTGACTCAGGGTTCGCAGGGATCGCGGTTGCTCGACCGGAGACCACCTCACTATCGATGTCCTGCGGTACCCGGGCTCAGCCAATCCGCCCGGGCGATCCTGATGGCGCCTCGCTCCTCCGTTCATTCCCTCTGGGATCAATCAACTTCAACTGCTGGTACTGCTCTACTGGTGATGCGAACCACTTAGTGGCCTGTTTCAGCGCCACTCTTCGGCAGCCAGCCCCGTCGCCCGTCCTGCAACTACCGCTCTGGCTTAGAACCCCACTGCCGAACCTCCCGGTGCGCGCGCCCGCAGCCGACGCCTTCACCGAGGTACCACCCACACACCTGCACTGCGGGATACCGCGAACTGCATCTACAGGTACTGCAACTCACCTTCGATCCTGCTCACGGCGGCCCCTGATCACTGCGGGCCACCCGGTCCGGTCGTCAGCCCCGTCGCCGACCTGCGACAACCCTGGCTTCGGAACTCCACCACCGCACCGTCCTGCCAACTGCAACTGCGTCCTACCGCCCGGCAGTTCGTGTCTGCCGGGCCTGCTGTCTTCCTGGCTACGAGAGAAATCGTAGCCAGACGATCAGCCAATGTCTACTCCAGCCAACATAGATTTACGCGCGGCTGGCGAAGAGGTATCCGGGGTCGAACAGCGCAGCCGTCCTCCCTGCGCCGCCACGCGCGTGCTGCGGCGGGCGTTATCCGGCCCCGGCGGGATGCCGCGGCGACGTCACCGTCCGACACCGAAGGTGGAGAGAGAGTTCCGTGGCCAGCGAAACCAGCCCCCAGATGTCAGCTGAGCTCTCCGAGGCGAGCAGGTCACTATGCCGCTGCTGTCGCCGAGTGCCTCCTGGAGGCGAGTCTGTCGGTGACCGGTATCCAGAGTTGCGGTCCCTGGCACGACGCGGACGGCGAGTACCTCGATGTCGAGGCCGGCATCTCGTTCACGCAGTCGTTCCAGGACCGGCACGGCGGGGGCGACTGCGGGCTTCACTGGGCGGGCACGTCCGGCTGGTGTCTCTACACCGCTGATGGACAGGACCGGTACCTGTCCGGCGGCCCGGGGCCGGTCTGCTTCCCAAGCCCCGAGTTCGTTGCGGGCTTCGTCGATGCTTTCCGTCTCGACCCGGCCGGATCCGGCAGCGGTGCACAGCCGTCCTACCGTCGGGAGGGCCAGGACTTCGCCCTGGCTTCCTACCTGCCTGCCCAGCCCTGCCTGTTCGAGGATCCCCAGACCCGTTTCGCCGACGTGCACAGACGTGCTTACGACGGCCGCGTGCAGCAGGCACTGATTTCCTGCGACTCCGCTCCCCTGACCCACCTCTTCCTCCGCCAGGGCTAGCTCGCAGCCCTTCTGCACCTGCTCGAATACGCCGAAAGCAGCCACCCCAGCACCCTCAACAGGCTGCTGGCCGCCAACCTCGGCGCCCGCGCAGGCCGACCGCCCGAAGCCGAAGAAACCCACAAGCGTGCACTCCAGGAAGCCAGGAACCGACGACCCGCTCTTTTGACAGAAACGGAGCGCGACGGCACACCAGAGACGGTGTCCCCGTGGGCGGGCGAATCGTTTTGACGAACGTGACGGATGATCATTGGATGACCTCCAGCCGGGGCACACAGGCAGGCAGCGGCAAACGCAGAGCCGACGCCCGCGTTCCGGAACAAACGCGCCGAGGGCCGTCCCACCCCGCGCACGCCCGTGGCCAGACCCCGGCACAAGGCCCGGACCAGAACACACCTGTATACAGCCAGCTCGCCAGAGAATGGGCCGCCCGCGGAGCCACCATCCCCTGCCACCCCGACCCGCAATGGCAGCGCCTGGCCTCCCCCGAACACCTCCGGTACGACACGGACAGCACCCTGCGCCAGCTCCACCTGGAACAGGACACCCAACCCGACGACCGCGCAGCCCAGCCAGCGCTGGGGGAGAAGCCTCGCCACGCAGGTCAATGAAGGCCTGCCGGAACATCACACGCAGAACCCGGCACGCTGCCCCGCGCCAGCCTCAGCCCCATCGCGGCGAAACGCCGGTCTCACATAGGGATCGGGGCCGCGCAGCTGCTGCGCGGCCCCGATCCGTGCCCCTCAACATCCCGCCCATGCGCCGGACAAGCCCAGGCATCCTTTTGAGGGGCGGGCGGTACTGCTGTACGAGACAGTCGAGCGCGGTGCCCTCAGGCGCAGGTTGAAGGGTCAGGCCGGGTTGATGTTCTCGGCCTGCGGGCCCTTCTGGCCCTGGGTGACATCGAACGTCACGATCTGGCCCTCCTGAAGCTCACGAAAGCCCGAGGAGTTGATCGCGGAGTAGTGCGCGAAGACATCCGGGCCGCCCCGTCCTGGGCAATGAACCCGAAGCCCTTCTCCGCGTTGAACCACTTCGCAGTTCCCGTAGCCATGTCTCATGCCTTCCGGTCGTTCTCCGCCCGGGTGGGGCACCGACAAGATGCTGGGTGTCGTACGCATTCCGCGTGCAGCTGCGCACTGCCTAGTCCCGGGTGCCTCGCCAGTCCAGGCAGACCACGGTGGCGTCGTCGTGCAGGACGCCTTGCTGGGCACGCAGGACGGCCTGCGTAAGCACATGAACAGTGTCGCGAGGGTGCAGGTCACGGGTGCCTTCAATCAGGGCGGGAAGATCCTCGGCGACAGCGTTGCGCTCAAGCATGCCATCGGTGACCAGAATGAGACGGTCACCCCGTTGCAGTTGGCGAGTCTGAACGCGGTGTGGGTGCGGCAGAGGGGCGCCAAAGGGCGGATCGACCTCGGGAGTGAGGCGATTAAGACGTCCCCCACGCAGAAGCCAGGGCCATGGGTGGCCGGCATTGACGAAACCGACCCTTCCCGTCCGCAGATCGATCCGCAAGAGCTGACCGGTGACCAAAGAGCCGACAGCGCCGTGGTCGAGCAGCGTCTGATGGGCCTGTCGGGCCTGTTCGGCCAGGTCAGCACCAGTGCGGCGGGCCATGCGCAGAGCGCCGACAAGCAGAGTGGCCAACAGGGCGGCCCGGACGTCGTGGCCCATGGCATCGGTGATGGACACATGCAACGTGTGGCGGTCCAGGGAGTGATCGAAAGTATCGCCGGCGACCGTTTCGGCGGGGATCAGCTCGCCGGAGACCGTGAACTGCGGCGCCTCACAGGTAAGGCAGTCGGGAAGGAGAGTGTTCTGGATCTCAGCGGCCAGGACCACAGGGAGGGTGCGCCGACCCCACTGGTAGAGGTCGGTGAAGCGGCGGTTGGCGATGAGGATGTACGCCAGAGCGTGGGCTGCTTCCACGATGGTCTGCACAGCTGCTGGTTCGGGGGCTCGGGGGAGGAAGGCTTCGAGAAGCCCGATGGCATCCCCCCGGTTGGTCACCGGAGCCACGATCTGGACCTGCCCGTCTCGCCCCTCCCGCACGGACACCCGCTGGTCACGCAGTACCTGCTCGTAGACGGTACCGGGCAACCCGATGTGCTCCCGCTCCTCTCCGGCGTCGGCGTTGCTCAAGCGCACAACGGCGTTGCCGGTGAAGTCACTGATCAAGAAGGACACGGACCGGGCGCCCAGAGTCCTCGCCAGCTCGAAGGCGACCACCTCAGCCGACTCGACAGGCATCCCGGCCTCCGCCGCGGCAAGCAGTCCCGCCAGGCCCACAGACCCTTCAACCATCCCCGGCTCCTCTCGGCCGGATCCACTCAAAGATCCACTCACGTGACGGGTGCGCCCACGGGCTGGGACCCCTCCTCCGGCGCAACACAGAGTCACCCTGCCAGCCAAGGTGGCACCCTCATTACGCCACCAGCGGCATGTCACACCCGTCCCGAACACCCACCAGCCCCCGGAGAACCGGACCTGACGCTGCAGGGTGAGTGTTGCACTACCTCACGCCGAACTGCGCGGTCAGGGCAGAGTGCTTCGTGCCGAGCTCATCGGGCCGTGCCACCAGCTCGTCATAGGCCTTTGCAGCTGGTCGCGCTGAGCACGGTGATCAGCGTGGTTCCGGCGGCTTCGAGGGCCGGCGGGCCTTCATAACCCCTGTCCGTGTGCTGGTGCTGGTCGTATCCGGTCGTTCCCCCCTGGGCCGACGTGGTGATCTAGGACTCTCAACGCTCCTGTGTGGGGGTCGTTCCGGCACAGACGGGGCAGAGAATTACGGAACCGGTGACCAGTCAGGGAGCGACTGAAGGCGCGGTGGTGGTCAATGCCGCCGCCGAATCGGATCCCGCTGCACGGGACTCGTTGGAGGAACACGTGGAGCGGCACATGGAGGAACGCGCAGCAGGGCTCGTGGAGGAGCTACAGGGTGAGAATGCCCAGCTTCACGAAGCGATGCGCTCGCACGCCGTGCTCGACCAGGCCATCGGAGTCGTCCTCGCCGTAAGCCAGCTGACGCCAGAGCAGGGATGGGGCGTGCTCCGCGAGGTCTCCCAGCGGACGAACATCAAGCTCCGTCACGTGTCAGAACTGGTCATCGACTGGGCCCGCACCGGCCAACTGTGCACCGACGTCCGCACTGAGCTGGAGCGGCAGCTGGCGCAGTACGCACAGTCCCCGCACAGCAAGGCATGAACTCTGCCCGCGGCCTGGAGGCGCCGGAAGAGACCGTTCGCGGACTGGTCACAGGGAGCGTTCATCGAACGCATCGCGATCCCGACTCCGAGCAATTGCTGGGCAATTGCGGTCGTTCGTTGCAATCCAAGGGTTGCTGGTGTGAGTCTCGGTGATGGATGCAAAGTCTGCTCCATTCACGGCCGAAGTGCCTTGTCCCAGACCGCGCTTGGGTGACCATGTCCGAGGAGTTCGAGAACGTCGGCGCCGTCAGCCAGCTCCGCTACGAGCAGATCATTGCCGAGTTGCGCAGTACGGCCGGTCGACTGACGCAGGCGCAGTTCACGATCGGGGACCGGGCCCTGGAGATCGAGCCGATGGGTCCCGGCAGCGGGCCGGTCGCGTCCACCGCGTGGTCGGTGGAGCAGTCCCTGACCCGGCTGGCCAAGGACATCGGCCTGCCGGTGACAACGGTTGAACAGGCCCGATGGACGGCATCGCGTTGGCCGGCCGACCGGCGCCGGAAGACGGAGTCGTTCACGGTCCACCAGGTGCTGGCCCGCATCGACGACGACGCGGAACGGTTCGCCGCGATCGACGATCTCCCCAGCGGCAACACCCACTGGACCCTGGACGACGCCAGGCGCCGGGTCGGATCCCAGACGAAAATGCCCATCCCCCACCGCGCCCCACCCGCCAGCCCAGATCCGGTGCTCACCGAGCCGATGACCACATCCGCAGGGCACCGCCGCTCTGAAGAAGAATCGGCTGGCCCGCACCGCAACGCTGTACGCCGACATCCGCAGGGAACCGGTCCAGCACCTCGCCCAGAAGGACCAGCCCAATTGGTGCATGACCCTGGCCCTTGAGCGCGTCCTCACCGGTCCTTGGCCCTGCGGCAACGGATGGCCCGGGGCGGAGATCAGCCAGGTGTGGACCACGCTTCAGGACCGCCGCCATGCCACTCGATCGCCGACAAGTCGGGGACGTCGACCTCAGCGCGCCGCAGCACCTCAGTGAGATCACGCAGACCACACGCTCTGCCTACCAGCACCCCGTCCACTTCCACCTTCCGCCCTTCATGCTTCACGGCCGGGTACACGACCACGGAACGCTCTCTCATCCACAAAGCCTGACCCGCCGCCCTACACCACGCACCACGGGCGGCAGCCCTGAAGCACCCACGCCGGCGCAAGGCGTCGTGTCCGTCCACGACGAAGATCGTTACAAGAGACATCGCGCGCAGGCATTCCGGCTTCATCCCTCGGATGCGCGTGAGCTGACCGCTGCGTCCGTCATGGCAGCTGTGGCAGGCGTTTGCGGTTGACGTGATGTCCCGGGCGGTCGTCTCGGTAAAGGGATGACCGCCCGGACCTGCCGACGCTGACCACAGCGGCAGAGTCACCCTCGCCAGGTCTGGGGGCGAGGAGCGACGTGACGCCTGATCGTCTCGTAGCCCTCTGCCGTCGAGGCGACGACTCGCCCGTCAGCAACCGCCCTCGACAAAGCTCACTCGTACGCCCGCTGAAAGGGACAGATGGCCGTGTCGCTCCCAACAGGATGACGTTGAGCCGGTCGGCGCGCGGGATATCAACGCTCTTGAGACTGCGCACCGACCGAGGGCCCGAAGCCCAAGAGATCCGCTTCGGGCCCTCACCCCTGTGCCGTGCCCGCGTGGCGCTGGTTCTCGTGCTGTTGCAGGGTGAGGTTGCGGCGGCCCAGTGCCGACTCACCCCTCGCGGCCGGGCCGCCCCACGATCTTCCCGAACCGCAGCCGTACCCACGATGCACCGCATCATGTCCAGGACCGGGGGGATCTCGGGTACTCGCCCAGGCTCGTGAGCGGGCGCAGGAGCGGCAAGCCGGCGAGGGCGTCGTCCAGCAGGCCTCGCAACGCAAGCCGGGCTGAAGGTTGTTGTACGTCGACGGGGAGACCGTGGGTGGGGTGTGCGGTCCGCTGCCGTCACGACTGCCGATACGTCCTGCATCGTCATGTCGTGATCAACGAGATCCGCCTGGAAGTCCGCGTGAGCCGAACGGGTACCGCGGGTACGGCACACCAGCAGCCCCGCCACGGACCGCGCCTGCCGCTCCAACCCCGCCCTCCCGCTGCCCCACGCCCGGCCCTGCCGCGCTCGCGCCGGGCTTTTGTCCGGCGCGAGCGCGGAAGGCCGCCGCCCGGCCCTGCCGTGGATGGCCGGGCCTGCAGATTGCCGAGCACTACCGGCGCATCCAGAACGCCCATCCGGGGCGGCAGCTCAGTGCATTCGCGTGAGGCCGACTGCCGGCTGATCGTTCGGACCACAGGCGACCAGCGGACAGTCCGCGATCGGGACGGGCAGAACCGCTTGGGATCATGGAGCGGTGAACACCCCGAATTATCCCGATGACCCGATCCAGCAGCTGGTGGGCCTGGACGTCAGGTCCGTGTGTTTCGTAGCCGACTACGTCGAACTGCACTTCGACCCCAACGGAGAGGTCCTGCGCGCCATTAGCGACCCCTTCGGCGTGCTGGGCGGCAGCGAATGGTGCTTTCCCCAGCCCGGATCAATGGACCTGCTGCACCGCTACATAGGCAAGACCGTCGACGGCTACGAACTCGACCCCGCCCGGCTCCTCGCCCTCCATTTCGGCGAGGATCGATTCGTCATCCCTCTCGACAACGACACGCGCGTTGGCCCCGAAGCAGCCCACTGCCTCGGCCCCGACGGCGTCCCAGGAGGAATATGGATCTGGTGACCGCAGAAGAACGCACCGATCCAGCCAGCCCCCAGCGAGCCCCTGGCCTCCAGAACCACACCCCGCATCACATCGTCGGCCGCTAAGATCTTTCCAGGCCCGCCTCAAGCTTAGTCACGGCAACTGCTGTGACGTCAAAAGCCTGAGGGAGAACGAAATTGAACGCTCACAAGGGTCTTGGCGAGCAGCTCGTATGGCTCGCCGCCAGCACTGTCACAGGGGTGGTCGGGTCCGTGCTCGCCTCGTACATCGTGTTCCTGTGCGGCTGGTCGTAACACTGAGGCTGGGCTCAGTGCCCCCGGGTACGACACGGCGACTACGGGGGCACGCCTCCACCGGCATCAGAACCTACTCCCTTGAGCACGGAAGCCCCGAACGCAGCCGGGGATCCACCGCATCAGACCTCGCTGTAGCTCCCCGCCGGCAGCGTCAAGCGCGTCGCCGCCCCTACCGGGTCAAGAATCCACGCTGTAGGCCTTTTCGCCCACCATGAGTGGAGCGTCCGTTGGCCCCTTGATGTAGGGGCCGCGCCAGATCACTCGGTGTTCTTGGTGACTGGGGTACCACTGCCTGACCTTGTGCATGCGTACCGGCCATCGGTGGCGGTAGAGGCGCTTCGTGTCTCCCGCCGGATCCGACGATCGGGGCGAGGGCGCGGCGAGGCGGATCACCCGTACCTGGGGATCCTGCGGGAGCGAGGTGTCACCGCCGTCCGAGACCCTGCGCACTGCTGGGGCCTGAGGTGAATCGAGGGCCGTGACGCCCTGGCTGAGGAGCCGCCAGAAAGCGAACATGTAGCGGGCCCCAAAGTCGTCGTACCGGTCATCCACCCGGCCTCCCGCCCACTCGCCGATCTCGAGGACCGGCTCGGCGCGCCACTGGGAGGCTTGGTTGAGGACGTCCTGCATCTGTCGGTAGTCCTCAGAGAGACGCGCGAGCGTCTCGGTGCTCTCGAGCGCCAGGCAGGCGTCGCCCCGCATCCCGTACATTCCGTCCGGCATGAGCGGGGGCAGCGGGCTGCCGGCCGCCCGGGCCTGGGAGACCGCTTGTCTCCATCCGGCGGGCTGTACGGGCCCGTCACGGTCCATGAACGTCGACACTCGCACACCGGGGTATTGCGCGGTGGGCAGGATCTGATGCTGGGTGATGAACTGCCAGCCGAACGCTCGCGTGTCCGAAAGGGAACCGGTTCGATTGACGACAACGACCGGCTCAGGCAGCACGAGCAGACCGGTGCGCATGGGAATGTCCCGGTCCCGGTCCAGTGTGCTGACGTCAGCCGGCTCAAGGGTGGCGGCCGCCGCCATCACTGCGGCGTGCGCAGCCGGGGAGATGACGAGGACCTCGGCCTGCCGCAGCAGTTTCCCGATCTGGCGTGTCTGCCAGGAAGCGGCCTCTCCGGCCGCCCGAGGCCATGGCGGCGGGTGTCCCTGCTTGCCCAGCGTCATGGACAGTGCCGCATCCCGCTCGATGCCCTCGGGCTTGTCCGCGAACTCGGAGACATTGCTGTTCAGCAACACGGCGTGCAGCTCACTGACGACGTTGCTGATGGTCTCGGCGAGGGTCATCTGCACCCACGGATTACCTATCAGGCATTTCTGGGTCTGCTCGCGCAGCCGATGGGCCGCCTTGCTGCGCCGACAGGGGTCCACTGCCCAGTCTTGTCTCTGCTGCGCTCCTTCTTGCCTCGGCTCGCCCTGCCCACGCGAAAGCCTCCCCACCCCGACGGGCCTATTGCCGAAGCCGTACCCCACCTCACTGCGCACGACACGGCCCGTTCCGTCGATGGCTTCGAAGCCAGTGGGCTCGATGTCAGCCTGCGGGGCCGCCGAAGAAGCCGTCGCCTCCCCCGCCAGTGGAACCGTTCGCGCCCGTCCCGCCGTTGACGCTGGCGGGCTCGCGCGATCTCCTGGCCCGCTCGAGCGCTGTGGCGCCGTCGGAGACGACTTCCTGGACCAGGCCGATGCGGTGCGCCTCGGCAGCGTCGAACTCATCGCAGGTGAGGATCCAGCGCTTGGCGTTGCCCCATCCGCTTCGCGGGGGAAGCGGAAGGTGGCCCCGCCGAAGGGGTAGATGCCGCTGCGGATGCCGGCGGCGAGCAGCAGCTCGATGCCGAGGGTCATCACCCAGTCACGCACCACACCATGTGCGACCACGACATGCACGCCACGGTCGTCTGCTCCTGGTGCGGCGAAGCGCTGCACAACCAGGACGTGGCCGTACGGACAGGACCGGCCACCCGGAGCGGCTGCTCGGGCATCCCGACATCAGCAGGCGGGTCTCGCCTGACCGTGACAGCAAGCGCGACAACGGCACCCGACCGAGGTGACCTGAACTCCAGGTCCCGGTAACGGTGAACGTGGCGAGAATTGACCGCGACCGGCGGGGCGGCGTAGCAACTCCCGCCATTCTCTGAGGTGATCACCTCACGCCCCGCCCCGGCCCGGCGAAGCCGTCGAGCATCCGCGCCAGGCAGGCGACCCCGGCCGCCGACGGTGAGATCACTTGGCCGCGCGTGCCGGGCCCGCTCAGCGACCCGACCCGGCACGGCCCGGCGTCCTGGGCTCGAGCTGTGCGCTGTCCATGAACCTTTCGGCCGGTGCACTGAGTCCGAGCGGCTTCCTGTGCGTACTGCTCTTCGGCCGCCCCGACCAGGCGACGGCAGATCGGCGCCAAGCCGACGGGCAGGAGGAACAGTGCAGCGTTCGGGCAATGTGATCGGAACACTCTTTGTGGGCGGTGCTCTAACGCTGACCCTCGCGGCTCTCGCCTACCCGGCGATGCTCGGTATCAGCACGGTGTCGACCTCGCCCGACCGGATCATCGCCAACACGCAGTGGGGACCGCTGACAGAAGGCGAACGGGACTTCGTGGTCAAGGTGCGCGCGGCCGGCCTGTGGGAGCACCCGCTCGGCCTGATCGGCCTGCAGAAGGGACAGAGCCAGGCCGTCAAGACCGCGAGCCAGCACCTCGTCGACGGGCACGCCGCCCTGGACACCAGCTGCCGCAAGATCGCACCGATGCTGAACATCACGCTGCCCAACGTGGCGAGCCCCCAGCAGGAAGGTTTCGTCACTCAGCTGAAGACAGAGTCGGGGCGGCAGTTCGACACCGACTTCGCCAACATCCTGCGGATGACCCACGGTTCGATCTTCAACGCGATCGCCAAGGTCCGCTCGACCACCAAGAACACGCTGATCCGCGCGCTTGCCGATCAGGCGAACAACACGGTGCTCGACCACATCACCGTGATGGAGAAGACCGGCCTCGTCGACTTCGACACCACGGTCTTCAACCAGACCACCCCGCCCAAGCTCCCCAAGTCCGACATGACTCCACCGAACCCGGTACCCGGCCAGCCCCAGGTCGTCCTCAACCCGCCGCCCAGCCCGACCTCCACACCACTGGACCTCGACGCCGCCCTGAACGGCTCGATCAAATAGAGGGAAGCCCGCTGGGCCAGGCCCAGCGCCTTCGCGTACCGGATGCACCCCTGCACCGTCCGCACATCGCACCTCGCTTGCTGCTGTCAGCGGTCGGGCGGTGCGGCGCTGCCCGGGATGGTGCCGGGTCGGCGGGTGTGCAGGCCGGGGTGTTCGAGGGTGGTGGTGTAGCGCTGTGCGGCACGGGTGGTGAGGCCGAAGGGCTCCGTGAGGTGCTTGGTGTCTCCGCAGGACGTGGGCTTTGTTCAGGAGACGGTCGTCGCGCAGTGTGCCGGGGGTGAGGCCGGGTTCGAAGCGCTGGTTGACCCAGCGGTTGCCGACGTGCGCGGTGATACGAGCTTTGCGGAAGTGGAGGAACAGGTAAGGGTTTTGGGTGGCCGGCCAGTGGCGGTGACGGTGCTCGAGGTGGCAAGCGCAGAAGTGCCGGAGGGGGTACGGGGTGAGACGTCCCCTCCAGGCGGGCAGCCGGTAGGCAACGGCTTATGTCAGGCCGTGGCGCTGTGTCACGCGTATGCCGGGCGCAGCCTGCAGTCGCTCAACAGGCTTCTAGAGTCAGGGCCTGCCTGGAGGAGGTACTTCCTCGTCGGTGCGCACCGGCTCCGGAGGGGTTCCGTCGCCGAACGGATGACCGCCCAGTTCCTGTCTGTGATGCGGCATGAGCCATCCCGACAGATCAGGGCCCAGGGGCACGATGCCAATCGGGTTGATGCCTGATTGGACTTGGTAGTAGTGGCGCTTGATGTGGTCAAAATCGACGGTATCGCCGAAGCCGGGTGTCTGGAATAGGTCTCGGGTGTAAGCCCACAGCGTCGGCATCTCTGACAGTTTCCGTAGATTGCACTTGAAGTGGCCGTGATAGACGGTGTCGAAGCGCACGAGTGTGGTGAAGAGTCGGATATCCGCTTCCGTGATGGTGTCCCCGACCAGATACCGTTGGCGTTCCAGTCGGGGCGTCAGTTGGTCCAGGCGGCGGAACAGCCCTGTGCAGGCGGCCTGATACTCCTCTTGGTTGGTGGCAAAGCCTGCGCGGTAGACGCCGTTGTTGACGTCCTCGTAAACGCCGGCCATGACCTCATCGATCTCATCGCGGTGGGCGTGCGGATACAGATCAGGGGCGCCCGGCCGGTACAGGGCTGTCCACTCGGTCGCGAGATCGAGCGTGATCTGCTGGTAGTCATTGGTCACAAGCTTCCCGCTCGGCACCTCCACGACCGCCGGCACGCTCACCCCGCCCGAGTAGCCGGGCTCACGCTTTTCGTACGCTTCGCCCAGCAAATGGATCTTGAGGACAGGGTCAAGCCCATCCGCGTCCAGGGTGAACCGCCAGCTCCGGTCGTCCTGGATCGGGTCGGCGATCGCCAGGGAGAGAGCGTCCTCCAAACCGAGCAGACGTCTGGAGATCACCGCCCGGCTTGCCCATGGACAGGCACGGCTGGCAACCAGCCGGTAGCGGTTCGCCTCAACGGGCCAGCCGTCCCGACCGTCCGCCGTGATCCGGTCCGTGAAGTGGCTTTTCGACCTTTTGAAGGGTTTCGTACCGTACTCGCTGTTGCCAGGCATCCCGCCGTTGCTGCCACTCATGGGGCGCACCTTTCCGTCTTGCAACTCCATGGTGCATGCGTCCCCAGTCTTCTACCGGGAACAGCGATGAGCCACTCCACGCCCACAGAGGGCAGCTGCCTGCGTGAACGAAACCGAGAGCAGGTGACAGGCCCAGCGCGAGCAGTGCGACGTGGAAATGCCGTACGGCATTCATTCGCGGCGGACAAGGCGAGGTTGACGGAGTCCTGGGCTCGCCACCGGTCGGGGGTGGTAGTTGCGGCGGAAGCGGCCGATCTCGTGCTGCTGCGCCAGAATTTCGTACAGGGCTCTCATGCGCTGGCCTTCCCTGCAGCGCAGCTGGTCGAGGGTGACGGTCTCAGGCAGTTCGGCGTCTTGGAAGCACATCCCGTACATGCGACATCAAGGCAGCGGGTGGGGTCGCTCCAGGCGGCGACTTGCTGCTCGAGCCGGTGGGTGGTGAGGGAGTCGGGCAGGATCCCGGCGTAGGCCCGCACGCCCCCCTGCTCCCACGCACACCACGCTGGTGCCGTGGCCGGCGAGGGCCATCGCACCAGTCGACGGCAGCAGCCGGAGCGCTCTCGGAGCCAACTTACAAAGCGGGTGTCGTGCCTACCTTCGACGCCTGATATACCAACTCGCCACCAGCACTATGAGGACGGCGACTACGAAGGCCCACAACGTGGTTGGGCCGTGGTAGGAGCGGTAGGCCACTAGAGCATGCATGCTCAGGCGGGTACCCGGAGCGGGTGACCATAGCCGCCTCAGCGTCTTCTCAGCCCGCGGCCGCCGGTTCTGATGGCGCTCCTCGGTTTCCCCACCCCGTGTTCAGGGGCGGAACAGGTCCGCACGCTGCCCCCCACCCGCTGCGTGCCAGCGCCCAGTAAGCGCCTCTCGGGAGGGGCGCTTGACACGATCGCAGTGGGGACGCAGGCCTCTGCTCCGAAGCCGGGCCGGAAATGCGTATTGCCTGGGCGGATCAGCACCCGGGTCGGGCTCGTGGCCGCCATGGGGAAGATTCGGGCGGCAATGGCCAGCAATCCGAGCCTGCGCGCGCTGGCCGACGCGCCCCAGACCGAGGGCAGGTTCTCGCGCAGCGCCCGGCACCTGCGGCCAGCGGCGTCTGCGCCCAGGGCAGTCGCTGGCCGACTTCGCCGCCACCTGCCCGTCTGCTGCTCCACGGAGCGGTCTCGCATGGTGGTGAACTACTCGTTGTTCTCGCCGGGGCCGCCCCTCGTGGCCCAGACGCAGAGGATGCCCGCAACTGGAGCCAGCGCGAAGGACATCGCTTGCTCCCAGCGCGCAGGCCGCGTGCAGCCGCGGTACTGGGAGAGTAGCTGCAGACCGTGCCCTGGAGGGCGTAGCAGCAGGTGGTGTCGTTCTCCTCGACGGCGGCCAGAGTGTGCCGCCGGCGACGACGTTCTGGTGCTGACTGGACGCGCCGCCTGCAGCAAGGGCCTCCCTACCGCTGCTCGTCGGGAACCACATACAAGCGCAGCAGCGCCTGCCCTGGGGCGCGACTGTTCGTGCCGGCACGCCCCTGCTCAGGGCGCGTCATCGCAGCATTGTCTTCGGAACTATCGGAGCGGGCGGACTCGGTGTCCGGATTGTTTTGGCGGCTGCGAGCAAGGCCCGAAGCGGTGCTCTTGTCGCGGGGGAACGAAGCCTCTTCGATGGCATCGGTGACGGGCGAGTCAGTGGGGTCCCGTCCGCCCTGGTCCGGCCGGTTGACGACCTGCTGCCAGCCCCGGCCATCGTCCCACGCGATGTCGTAATACTCGTAGAGGTGATGTTCCTCGTCCACCGTGAGGAACCCCCCGGCGTCGACGTCGACGTGAGGGGCGTCTTTGACGGTGGCCTTGGCGTAAGGAACTTCAAGATGGTCCTCCACCATGGCCGCCTCGCGCGTGGGCACGAAGGACTCACTGGTGCCGAAGAGCCCGGTTTTGACGGTGACCCACTCGGGCTCGCCGGTCGCTTCGTCGAGGAAGACATGCTTGGTGTCGCCGATCTTGTTTCCGTCGACGTCGTACACCGAGTGGTCCAGCACGGTGGCAATCTGCCCGTGGGTGATCATCCTGGCCTCCTGCCTCCCTTTGGTCATCTTCCGCGTAACCCGCCGAAAAGCATGAAAACGCACTTACAGGAATAACCTGACTGGTGCCCTTGCTCTGGCTCAGCAGTCGGTTGCCCCGTTACGCGGGCGGACCCGAGAGGCAGGGGCCTCGAGGACGGGCGCGAGACCGTCCTCCTCCCAGTGCCCTCCGACCAGAAAGGCCGGTCGTCGGGGCCGCTCGTCGCCCTCAGGTTGCGACCGCGCGAGTTCGGCGGCAGCTCTGCGCAGCGGCCCGATTGCGCGGATCGGGCGGGCCCCAGGCGCCGGCGGAATAGCCGATCTCGACCCTGCCCGCTTCGTCGGGAGGTCCGTGGAATCCGGCGTGTCCGACGACGAGACCCTCATCGCCGACGACCGCTTGCCGCATCATCCGCCGCGCCCGGCCAAGATCGGCGGCCGTCGGGCCGAGACGGAACCGCCACAGCCATCGAGCTCTGTCGGTCACGAAGTACCCAGCGCAACCCCGGCCGTGCTGCCGGCTACGGACAGGTCTCCGCCGGACAGCTCGACGAAACAGCACGGCGCTGGGGTGTCCAGACAGCTGAGCCCCGTCCGTACCGCTACCGCTGATCGTGAGCGGCACCCCGCACGCGGAGTCGGGCCTACCGGCTGCACGGCACGGCGTGGATGCTGCGCCATCAGCGGTGGGGATGCCCTTGTTCAGGGTCGTCGTCGGGTGTACTCCATCCGTCGCCGCGGTGTGCGGGATCCGTCAGGTCACGGCGTGCTTGTGCGGCCTGCGGCGCAGTCGTTGTCACACGGCGCCGGGCAGAGTGTCGGGTACCGATGAAGAATGCGACGACCAGGATGACGACGACAGCGACGCCCGCCGCCATCAGCCACAGGGCGCCACCATACGAAGCGGCCAGCACGGTGAGCGTTTCGGCGTTCATGGGCGCCGTGTACCCCACACGAGAGCAATATCCCTCGCGCCCGCGAGGTGAGCCGTGTGGAGGCTGACCGGGCAAGCTGCCTCGTCAGCCAGGGCCCCCGGCACCCTGGAGGGTCTTGTCACTCACTCGGTGACGCTGCGCTGGTAGCAACGGGGCCAGCCTGGTTCCGGCGCCCGTGGTGTGGGTGTGGGCTCACGTGGGCGGTGGAACGGTGCGCAGCAGAAGGACGGCGATGTCGTCGGTGTAGTGGGCGGTGGGCCGGGCGTGGTGGAGGAGGACATCGATGAGGCGGTCGAGACTGTCCCCGTCGTGCTGGGCAAGGCAGCGGGCAAGGCTGTTGGCCCTCTGGTCGACATCGGTGCCGGGAACTTCGATGAGCCCGTCGGTGTAGAGGGCGAGGGTGGTTCCCGGAGGGAGGGGTTGGACGGTGAGGGGGTAGGAGAGGTTTGGGTCGATGCCGAGCAGGGGTCCGGGGTCGAGTTCCATGACGCCGGGCGGCATGGCGGGATGGTGCAGGAGCGGTGGCGGGTGGCCTGCGCTGGCCAGGACGGCTTCCTGGCGGGCGAGGTCGATGTGCACGTACAGGCAGGAGACGAGCAGGTCGGTTTCCAGGTCGGCAAGGACCCGGTTGATCCGGGCCAGGACCTGGTCGGGCGGAGCGCCGGCAGCGGCGTGGATCGCGGTGCGGACCTGCCCCATGAGGGCGGCGGCCGACACATTGTGGCCCTGGACGTCGCCGATGACGGCTGCGGCGGTTGTGGCGTCGATGCGGATGACGTCGTAGAAGTCACCTCCGATGTCCATGCCGCGGCTGGCGGGCAGGTAGCGCGCGGCGCTCTCCAGGCCCGGCAGGGAGGGCAGGCTACGGGGCAGGAGAGCTTGTTGAAGACTGCGGGCGAGGTCGCGGGTGGCGTCGTAGAGCCTGGCGCGGTCCAGGGACTGGGCGATCAGCCCGGCCAGCGAGGTCAGCACGGCGCGCTCGTCCGCGCCGAAGTCGTGAGGCTGGTCGTAGGAGAGGATGCAGCAGCCCACGGGCCGGCCGGAGACGACCAGCGGCAGGAAGGCCCATGCCTGCTTGCCGCTGATCTGCGGCGCTCTGGGGTAGCGGCGGGCCATCTCACGGGGGCTGGCGAAGAAGGAGGGGATGCCGTCGGCGAGTACCTGTCCCGCGGGGGTGAGGTCGGTGTCCAACGGCAGGCCGTCGAGTCCGTCGATCGTCTGCTGGTCGTAGCCGTGGTGCCCGGTGATCTTCAGGCGGCCGGCGTCGTTCGCGGATACCACCAGGCTGTCCGCGCCGAAGGCGGGCAGCACCTGGTCGGCAATGAGCTCGACGACGTCGCGAACGGCGACCGTCTCGGTGAACGCGGCTGCCAGGTGCACCAGCTGATACAGGCGCCCGACCTGCGGGGGCGTGGATGCGGCACCGGTGGACCGCGATGCTCGGGCGGGCGCGGGCGGGCCGTGCTCGGGTGCCGTGGCGGCGGTGATGCGGACGCTGATGCCGCTGGCGTCCGGGTAGAGCTGGAATTCCAGCCAGGTGTCGGGAGGCCGCAGAGCCGTGAAGGTGACCGGGTCACGGCTGATGACGGCGGTGCGGTAGTGGTCCTCGATATGAGTGTCGTCCAGCCAGGGCAGGGACTGCCAGGGGCGGGTGCCCAGCAGTCGTCCGGCATCGACGCCGAGCAGCAATTCCGTCGAGGCGGTCAGGAAGGTGATCCGGCCCTGGAGGTCCAGGCCCAGTGCTTCTTCGGGCAGACGCTCGATGTAGTCCACGGCGGCCTGCGGCAGCTGGCCGCCGTGCGGGCGGGCGGCCCCGCCGGCCGGAATGAGCCGGGGATGCTCCGGCACGGCAGGAGGTACAGCGGCCTCGTCCAGGAGGCGGGCGATGCGCCGGGCCGCGGAGCCGATGTGGCCCCGTTCGCGCGCGGTGGCACCGGCAGGATGGCTGGCGGGCCACAACAGCATCAGTGCGCCCCAGCACCGTCCCCTGCCCTGCAGCGGGGTCGCGGCCAGCGCGAACCGGTAGGGCAGGCTCGCGGCGGCGCGGGGATAGGCACGGGCCATGTCGCCCTGGGACCCCACCCAGACCAGCCGGTCCTCGCGGACCGCATCTCCCACCGGAACGGGCGCGCCCAGCGGCACTCGCCGCCACGGCCACGCCACCTCTACCGGTACGCCGCATATCACCACAAGAGCCAGCATCTGCGCGGTCTCGTCGAGCAGGTAGATCCCGCCAGCGGAAGCGCCGGTGCGGCGCACCGTGTCCGCCAGGGCGTCATCCAGCATCCCGACGCCGGGCTTCTCGCTGCGGCTGGACACCACACATCCCCATCCCCACGGGCGGGCATCGCGGGAGGGGATCGCCCGCCGTGCATGACGACGTCCCCCATCATTGCGACAATACGCCCGCATATTGCGCGACCAGGGCGATGCGAGGCATACGGACGTCGGCAACCCGCCACCCCGACCCGCTCCTGCTGCGCAGCCCCATCTCATCGCCAGGGCTCCGGTGGAGGGCCCGTCCTCTCGAAGGCGGGCCCCTCCAACCGGTTCGCGCTTCAGTGCTTGCTGTGCTTGCCGCGCATGGAGTCCTTGGCGTCGTGCACGGCTTCCTTCGCCTCGCCCTCCGCCTGGTCCATCTTTCCCTCGGCCTTCATCCGGTCGCTGCCGGTGACTTTGCCGACCGCTTCCTTCGCCTTGCCCTTGGCCTTGTCCATGCCGCCCTTGTCAGCCATGTCCTGCTCCTTGCATGAGAAATCAGTGACGGTGACAAACTAGAGCTTAACTACCCATATCGCTCGGCGAGTGGTGCACGAGACAGGCCCCGGCCAAGGTGACAGCAGGCGGGACATCAGGCCCGGGGAATCCGGGCAGGTTGGAGCAGCAGGGGTCTCGCCTCCGCGATGGGTCCGAGGATTCAGGAGACGCGCAGGAGCGTGGTGGCAGGGCGGATCGCGTCGGTGGCCCGAACTTGGCGCGGATGCGGTCGCCGACTTCTTCGGCGACGAGGCGGGCTTCGCACCAGCGCTCCCCCGCCACCGGTCAGCGAACCGGACCCCTCCACCTTCACCTGCCCCGGCAGCCTGGTCGGCCCGTGTTCCGGCTGCCAGCGACGCACCCACAAGTACGGCAACGGCGGCATGCCCCTGTGCCAGTGGTGCCTGGCCCCCGTCCAGAAGAACTGGGCTCCACCGTCCGCTTCACCAGCAGCCACCCGCAAAGCACCTGATGCGGCGGCCCGGCAGCCCCTGCGGATCCTCGCCTGACCATTCACGCCGATGCCGCCTCTCCCCCGTTCAGCAGCGATGCCTCGCCGTGCTTGGGCCTGCGCCTGCTTCTAGGCTGAAGGCCTCGGGGCTTGTCGCGGAGGTCCCCCATGCCCCGAACCATCTGGTCCGGCGCCATCAGCTTTGGCCTGGTCACCGTGCCGATCCACGTGGTCAACGCCCGGGAGGACCACTCCATCCACTTCCACCAGGTCCACCTGGAGGACATGGGCCGGGTGCGGAACCGCAAGATCTGCGAGATCGAGGACCGCGAGGTGGCCCAGTCCGAGATCGGCAAGGGCTATCAGTGGGGCAAGGACACGATCATCCCGGTCCTCGACGAGGAGCTGCGGGAGATACCGCTGCCCACAGCGAAAGCCATCGAGATCGAGGCGTTCGTGCCCCTGGACTCCATCGACCCGATCCAGATCGGCGAGGGCTACTACCTCGAGCCCGACGGCCAGGTCGCGGCCAAGCCGTACACACTCCTGAGGCAGGCCCTGGCGCGGTCGTCGAAGGTGGCCGTCGCGAAGTACGCATGGTCGGGGCGCGAGAGGCTGGGCCTGCTCCGCGTCCGCGACAACGTCATCGTCCTGCACTCGATGCGCTGGGCCGACGAGATCCGCGACCCGGCCCAGCTGAAACCGGAAGAGGTGGAACTCACCGAAGGCGAGATCGCCCAGGCGGAGCAGCTCATCGACCGGCTGACCCGCGACGACCTCAAAGGTGAGGAATTCACCGACCGGTACACGGAAGCCGTGGAGCAGCTCATCGACGCGAAACGGGAGAACCGTGAACCGCCCACGGCTGAGGAGCCCGAGGCACCGGGGCAGGTCGTCGACCTGATGGCCGCGCTCAAAGAGTCCGTGGCCAAGGCCAAAGCCTCCCGCGGCGAGGACGCCACCGTCCACGACATGCCCAGAAAGAAGACCGCAGCCAATAAGGCGACGGCCAAGAAGACGGCAAAGAAGCAGCCCGCCAAGAAAGCAGCCAAGAAGACGACGGCACGGAAGCCGCGGCGCAGCGCCTAGACCTGCTCACTGCCTGGCCACACAGGATCGAACGCCTGCAGAACAGTGTTGGTGACCGCATCACTGGCCAGGTTCGCTCAGCAGTCTCGGCGAGGCCGTTCAGGGGCACTTGAGTCAGGAGGTACGGCTCTGCCAGTAGGTTCGCCCAGTCATGGGCGTGTCGGGCCATGTTCTTCTTCCAGGCCTGCGGGTCGTTGCGGGCGATCTCGTCCCAGGCTGCGGCGCTGGCGTTGGCGAAGACCGTTGCCCCGGCTGTGGGGGCGGATTCCCAGGAGGCGAAGGACGCGCGGGCCCAGGTATCGGCGCCTTCGACACTGTGCCCGGCTTCCATGAGCCGGAGGATGATCACCGCTCGGTCGATCCAGGCCGCGCCTCGCGTGGGCCAGGCCCAGTCGATGATGTGCGCGCGGTCGTTGATCAGGACGTTGTGGGGTGCAAGGTCGGTGTGCAAAAGCGTGTCACCAGCGAGCAGGCCGACGTCGGCGGATCCGGCATAGAAGGCCCAGCGCTGTTCCGCGCGCTGAGTTCGATGCCGGGCCACGACGTGGCCTGGAGTTCCGCCACCGCGCGGGCGACGAGGGGGAGATCCGGGGAGCCGGACGCGTAGTTGGCGCGTGACGGCCGGCGAGACGCTGATAGCCCATCAGGTCCCAGCCGCCGGCATTCACGTGCCACAGCAGGCGCGGGCACGCTTGGGGCAGGTGCGGGTTGATCGCAGCTTCGCGGTGCTGGGTACGCACTTGCGGGTGATGGGCGGGCACGCCCTTGACGAACAGGGACGTCTCGGCGGTGCGGAGGGTGGCGGCGATCCCGGAATTCACTCCGCCCTGGGCGGTCTCCGCTCTGAGGACGGGGCCAGTACGGGCTTAGACGGCGGCGCGAGCCGCGACGGGAAGGTCGGTCCAAGGGAGGCAGGCGACAGGCATGTGGTTCCTGATGGTGAAGCGGGTGCCGGACACGAAGTACGAGGGCGAAGCGCCGCCGCCGACCCCGGAGCTCTACGCGGCACTCGCCGACCTGGGTCACAAACTCCACTTCACGGAGTACATCCGCACACGTATGCCCAGTCCTGTCCGGCAAGGTCCAAGTGCAAGGTGCTCCTCCGGGGTGGGCCGGATGCCTGGGCACGCGCGAGGGCACCGGTTGCTCTTCTTCTTCCTCAGCCCTTCGGGCTTTGGCCAAGAAGAAGCAGCAGGGTGTCGGCGGCCGCCATGGCTGCTTTGGGGGCGATGCGGGCAAGGGTGGGCAGCGCGGGCGGACACGGACCAAGGCGTAGCGCTTCGGCGACAAGCGCGGCGGCCTTATCGGATTCGGGGTCGGCGTCAGCACGGGCCAGGAGTTGCTGGGCTTGTCGCGAAGGGTCGGCCGTGAGGTTGTCCCTTTCCTCTACAGGGGGTGGGGTGGATTCGGTCCCCGTCTGGTCGGCATCCTGAGCGGATGCGTCAGGAGCGACACCCGAATCCTTAAGGTTGTTTGGCGGAGCGCAGTGCCGGGCGCGTGCTGCCTCAAGGCCAAGGGCATGCCACCCTGGGTCGACGATGGATGCCACGACGTTCTCCGCGCGGGCGAAGTCACCGGCCCGGGCGGCTTCCCAGGCCAGGGCAACCAGCGCGGGCGATCGTCCACCTCGGACGGTGATGGCTCGTGCGGCCTCCTCTGCGATGTCGAACTCACCTTGAGTTGCCGCTAGCCGTGCCACTTCCGAGAGCGCGTCGGCCTGCCGGTCGGGCGGATCAACTCGTAAGGCTGCCTCGATGGCGCGGGTCGTCTGTCCAGCAGCGGCGCGGGCTCGCGCAACGTCGACCAGGGCGAGCGCCCGTTGGTCCGGATGGCCGATGCGCTCTGCGGCGTCCGTGGCCTGGTCGAGGTCGCCGAGCGTGAGAGCGGTGGCAACCTGTGTTTGTATCGCCCGGACCTGGTCGTGCTCTCCGGCGATCTGCCGTGTGAGATGCCCTAGGGCACGCACCTGCGCGCGGGCGGTGTCCAGGTCACCGCGGTCGGCTGTGGCCAAGGCCCGGACCGCCAGATGCTCCGCCCAGGTGCATGGGATGGCCACGCAGCGTGCCGCTTCCTGGAACAGTCGGTCTGCGCGGTCCGTGTCACCCGCCACGGCCACGACGGCGCCCACGTCTATGAGAGCGGCCGCGCGTGACGGTGCGTGATGGGGTGTGTGGGCGGCAGCTTCCGCTGCCGTCGTTAACATGCTCGTCCGGCCGATGTCGGCGGACGGCAGGACGGCCCAGGCTGCTTCTGCCAGTGTCTTGGCCCTCCAAGCGGGGTCCGGCGCGGTACGCATGGCGGTTTCCCAGGCTTCCAACACTTTCCGGGCTTGGACCGGGGTAGCGGAGGCAACGGCAGCCTGGCCCACCATGAGCCACAGCATCGCCCGCAGATTTTCGTCGTGGACTGCGTCGACCAGCGTTGCGGCGCGCAGATAGTCACCCGTGTCCAGGGACGCCTGGACGACATCCATGACGAGCCTGTCGCGCTGGTACTCGTAGACGTCGACTGTGCGTTGGACGGCCTCCAGCGCCGCCCAGGGGTCCCCGGCAAGGAGATGCGCGCGAACAAATTCTTCCTGGCGCTGGTCCCGCACCCTCGGATCCGGGATGAGGTCGGTGATAGCTTCGGCTTTCGGCAGGTCTCCGGCCTTGAGGACCTCTCCTCTGATGCGGTCGAGCACCATCGATCGAGCGTAGGTGGCCGCCAGGGACTGGGCCGCCGCGAGAGCTTCGTCGGTGCGGCCGACTCGTGTCGCGAGCCCGACTGCCTCTGCGAGCGGCTCGCCTGCGTACCCCACGTCACTGGCCCGTGCCTGCCGAAGAGTGCGGACGGCTAGGGCGTCTGCTGTCGCCTCGTCGCCGGCGTTCAACGCGGCCCACGCCAGGGCCAGCAGCACGCGGAGTTGAGTGGAGGCGTCGTTCAGCTCTGCCGCCCTGGTCATTGCTTCGTCGAGGCAACCGATCTCTGCGAGGAGGGCTAGAGAGTCGACCATCGCGTCCTGCGCGTGCGCCGATATCTCGCCGGGGGGTTCAGCTTCCAGAATTTTCACGATCAGCGCCCGACCAGAGCCGTCACCGTGCCGGCGGCAGACAGCGCGGGCAACTTTGAGCAGCGCCTTTGGACCCCGACCTTCGGTCCTCAACTTTTGGGCGATGCGCTCGGCGTCGTCGAGGAAGCCGCCTTCTACTGCCGCGTCAACCAGGCGGTCCTGTGCCACGTCCTTCTCGTACCACCCATCGAGGGTGTCGGTGAAGCGCTCGGCACGGTCCGGATCGCCCGCCAGCGTCACACGTTCGATCCAGGAGAGCAGGGGCTGCGTCGAGGAGAACCAAGAACGGGCTGTGCGGATCACTGCCTCCGCATGGTCGATGTCGCCCCTATCGAGCATGCGCTCTACGACACGCTCGACAGGGTCGCCCCGTCCCGTGACGTCGGATCGCCCCGCAACATGGTCGACAGGGATGGCCCGTCCCTCGACATCGGGCTGTGGAAAAGCATGCTCTGAAACGGGGTGCTCTTGCCGGTGGTCGATACCACGGACCGTGGAGAGATCGTTCCACAACTCGGCGCGAAGGTCCGGGTCCCGGGCGGTATACGCCGTAGCCTCTGCCGCCTCAAGCAACGTCAGTCTGTCGACACCTTTACGGGAGCGGGCTACGGCGATGAGTATCGCCACATCGTCCCGTACAACTGCGTCGTCGTGAGGCTCCTCAGCACGCCTCACGTGCGATGGGAGCGGCGGCAGTGACGGTCCGGAGGACTGCTGTTCTTCACTGGCAGCGACCGTGGGTGCCGTTGCGTCAGCGACCGCCTCCAGCGCGGCGGCCCGCTGTTCGGGATCGACGATCGATTGAGCAAGGGCTTCCGCCCGTGCGTACGCGCCGAGTTGGGCCCACAGTCCAGGAAGCTCCACTGGGATGTTCCGGTTGCGCCGCGCCATCACGTCGCGATGGACGGCAACCGTCGCCAGCGCCATCAGATCAAGCGCATCCGCGCTCTGGATCGCGTCCTGGACAGTAGCGAGTTCCGCCATGGCAGCGCTCTCGGCGCCCGAGCGCTCCAGGAGTCGCGCATGCCGAGCAGAATCGATGACCAACTCGATCATTTGCTTCACCGAACCCGCCGTCCGGAGCAGACGGAAGTAGCCGTGCAGCGCAAAGTCCGGGGTGTCCTCGGGCCACCCACCGTCGCGGTAGGCCTTGACCCACTCATGCAGTTGCCCGCGGTATCGGTCCACCTCTTCAGAGCCGAACAGGGCCAAGGCATCATTTTGGAGCTCTTCGTGGCCCAGTACGTAACCCTCCCTCTGCTGCCACAATCCCTCGCGCGTGCTGAAGGTCCGGCCAGCGACCGCGTCGAGTCGCTCCTCGACCTGCCAGGGGAGCAGGTCCGTCAACTCGGCTAGGTCGCGGGCTGTGAGGCCGCCACCTGCGCTCGCAACGAAGCCCAGCAATTGCCGGTCGACTGGATTGGCCAGCAGTCGCTTGACCTCTTGCTGCGTGGTGTTCCGGGTCAGCAAGGCGTACGAGGAGGACTCCAGGATGCGCACCGTCGCCGGGTTGCGCAGGGGATGATCTTCGACGACGTCTGCTGGCAACGGAGGGTTGAGCCGCCCCGCAACGACGACCCGCATACCGGCGACTGGCCGTACCGGCAGCAAGGCGGCGATGCTGTCACCGTCCGCGCTGCGATCCTCGTCCAGCCCGTCGAGGGCGAGGACCAACCGTTCCCCCCGCGCTCGGCACAGCGCGGCGGCCTCACCCAGCTTGGTCAGCAGGTGCGCATCCCGCGTCGTGTCCGTAAGCAGGACCGGGGCGGACTGCCCGAGCAGTGCCAGCAGTTGCTCCAGTACGGCATCGGCGAAAGCCACGCGGTCGTCTTGGCCGGCAAAGCGGGCGGTGACGAAAAACGAGACCACTCGGACGCCCGGTGGCGGATGCAGGACGAACCACGACAGGAGAGCCGATTTACCTGCCCAGGCAGGTGCCCGCAGCCACCGGTAGTGCCCGGAGTCCGGTCCCGCGCAAAAGTCCTCCAGTTCGGCCAACTCGGCGTCCCGGCCACGTAGTTCCACAGGGGCGATGCGCTCCACTTGGGCCAGGTACGCAGACCTGCACTCCGTCGGCGCCTCGTTCCTCGGAAGCGGATCCAAGTCCTGCACGCCTTCGACGCCAAGCTGGCGCCACCACGACCCGGGATCGGTGACGCCAGGACCCCAGCGCGGCCGCTGCGGGTCGGCCTCCAACGCCGTCAGCGGCACCACCGTGAGGGCTGAGGCGCCCTCCGGGAGGCCGTGCTCGGAAACCACGCCAAGGAGGCGTTGATCGGCGACAACTGGACCGCCGGACATCCCCGACCAGGGCGACTCCCCCGCCCGGGGCGTCGGCTGGCTGGAAACCACCATGCTCAGCAGGCCGCGGGTCAGCTTCGACAGAGGCGCGATAAACCCGGTTGCCTGGATCACATCACGGGCAGCAGCGGCCCCGGAAGACAACCGCGTCTCGGCGAAGACGGGATACCCCAAAGCATGGCAGCGTTCGATGACTGCGGTCGCCGGAGCGTCCCGTACCGCCCGCGCCAACGGCATGGCCGGTAAGCCCTCCCCCGGCAGACCATCGGCACGCAGCAGCGCCAGGTCGGGGCCCGGCCCGTCGGGGTCACCGATGAAAGCGGCGTCGGCCGTGGCCGGATACTCGCGCTTGCGCACGTCACGGATACGCAAGGCGTCTGCACCGGCTACGACATGGGCGGCGGTGAGAACCGTCTTGCCCGCCACCACACAGCCGGACCCGTACCGGAGGCCGAACGGTCCTTCGGCGATCACCTCGACCAGTCGATCCGCCCACGGAACTGCCGACAACGGCCTATTCCTTCAGTTCGCCGCTGTGACGGGCTACCTTCACCGGTCTGCCCTGAGCATCGACCGGTTCACCGAACACCACGGTCACCCGCTGCTCCGTGGCCTGCCCGCGCACCCGTCCGGCGCCAAGCTCAGCGCCGGTGAAGGGCACCTTGAAGCCGGCCTTGCCATCCACCGAGCGCGACGCGGTCACCACGAGTTCGACCGTCATCGACTCGACGGGCAGGTGCACGTCGGTCCCAGCTCCCGCGGCGCGGGCACGCAGCAACTCCTGCCGCAGCAGCCCAATAGCTTCCGCCAGCCCGATGCCTGGTATTTCGCCGCTATCGTCCACGAAGTCAGCCACGAAACCCATCCCCCGGAGCACTCATCAGTTGTGACGCTACGTTCATAGGCCATCACCAGTCACGAGCGCAATCCTTCGGCGTATGAGCAGCCGTTGTGGTAGGGGGCTGGCTGTGACGTCCTCCAGTGGCCCCCTACGATCGGCGTCGTGGCCATCCTCGGCGTCACTGACACCGGCATGTACGAACCGGTCGACAAGATCGCCGCTGTCCTCGATGCCGTCCAGCGCGACAGCGGTCCGGGAAACCATCCCCGCGCGTGCGGGGTGCAGGCGACCAGGTACCCGCCTGCACCCACTGCCAGCCGGACAGCGCGCTGGGACACATCGAGGGCTGACGCTAGGCTCGGCCCGCGGCAGGCGCGTCATCTGACATCCCTCGGGATGCGTGGGCTGTAGCCCTACGCCTGCCGCACCTCACGCACTCCGCGGCTTCCGGCTGGTCTTCCGGACCATCCCCGCGCGTGCGGGGATGGTCCTATCGTCGGGGATCCCTCCGCCCTGCTTCTCTTCTGCTCCCCGCGCACCCGGGGATGGGCCCTCCTGCCCTCCCCGCCGCCGGTCGAGGCCCGGTCGAAGGACTGCTCCCCGCTGTCGGTCTAAAATTGACGATCGCCGTTGACACCTGTCGGGGTCACGACGAGCGGACCGGGTATCCCGTCGCGCGGATCTCGTCACGGACGTCGGCGAGGGAGATCTTCGGGTTCAGGCGTCTGACGATGTCCTCGTCCAGCGGGCGCTGCGCGTAGATGTCCCGCACCGCGTCGAGGTCCACAGGCCGTTCGTAGTAGTCCTTCGCCCATGACCGGAACGCCTGCGGTGTGCGCTCGGTGAGCATCGCGAACATCCATCCGGAGCCGTCGGGGTCCCTCTCCCCCTCGGGGAAGTCGATCCGGCCCGTGCGCCACCGGTCGTCCTCCTTCTCGCGCCACAGACAGCAGGTGACCATGGGCATGTCCTCGTCCTGGAAGGCCGGTTCCTCGACGGCGGAGCGGAACACCTCGGGCACCGTGTCCAGGACGCCGGGCCACACCTTGTCGTCCGCGTACGGGCTCATCGCCGACTCATGGTCGAAGCCCCGGATGTACGCACCGGCCGCCGAGAAGACCACGTCGTACTCGTCGCCGCCACCGTTGCGCATCGAGAACCACTTCTCGCCGCCCCGTCCCCGCGCGCCGAAGGTGTAGTACCGATAGGCGCCGCCGTGATTGAGCACGGCCTCCGCGACGGCGATCGAGAGGCACAGGTCGTGCAACTCGGGCAGGTCAGACAGCGAGGCCGCCACGTCATGAACAGTCATGACGTCATCCAAGCGCACACCACCGACAGCGCTGCCGTCGCCGTCGCGCCCCACCCCCAGCGCGCCACCCCCCAGCGCGGCGGACGTCAGGTCCGGTCGGACTGGGCTCGGTGCACGGGCGTCTCTGGCGGCCGGAGCCCGACCCGCCTTGTCTGGGCGGCTTGCGCGTACTCGCCGATGGCGCCGACGTCGGCGCCATCGCTCCGGTCCGCCACCGCAAGACGGAGAATGTCCGCCGGACGGCCGGGCATTGGCTGCGCACCCTCGGACGCGGCCCGTCCCACACGGACCGGGACATCGCCGCCCGGGTCGTCATCGCGGCAGAAGAGGCCTGGGTCCCGCTGCCCGACTAGGACGACGAGGCCTTCGACCGAATCCCGGCCGGCTTGCGCAGCAACCTCTACGGCACGGCCGGCCAAGTCGACCTGCGGCGCGGACGGCTCACCCAGGTCCAGCCCGGCGCCTACCGCCGGCAGCTCCACGCCGCGATCGGCCAGACGCGGTGTACCGCCACAGGCCCGGTTCTTCGGCCAGCACCTGGCCGTCCTGCTCGACGCCGCGCGCGCGGATCTCGGCGCCCCGAACAGCCCGCCGACTACCCAGTTGCCGCACCCGGCAGCGGTGTGACTCGACTGCGACACCGCCCTCATGGTCGGACCTGAACCGGCCCGGGCCTGCGTCCATACCGGCACCCGACAAACACGCCGGCGCCAGGGACAGTGGCCCGTGCCTCAGGCCAGCAGGGCAAGCGCCGCGACCCACAGCACGGCCAGCGCCAGGGCCGCGGGCCAGAGCGGCCGCCCGCGCTCGGGCCCGCTGCTCTCCCCCGTCGGTCTGAGCCGGGGGTCGTCGCGCATGACCGTGAGCTCGGCCGCCAGCGTGTCGTAGGGATGGGTCAGGCCGCGCCGCCGCTCCAGCCATGTCCACTTCGGCGCCCTGACCGACCAGTTGTCGTCCCGCCAGCGCAGCTTCAGCTCGAAGGACTGACGGCGCACGGAGCGGAAGTCGTCCCACGGGATGTGCCGGGGACCGCGCAGCCCGGTGATCCACAGGCCCGTGCTGTCGGCCGTGATGCGCCAGGCGAGCTTCTGGGGGACGCGCACGGCCCCGTAGAGGCCGATCGCGGCGGCGAGGGCCAACTCCCACGGTGACGGGCCCCAGTCGGTGAACCAGGCCCCGCAGAGCCAGCCGCCCCACTGCACCAGCAGCGCCGCCGCGAGCCAGTCGAGCCAGCCCGCCTGCCAGCGGCGCACCGGTACGGCGGGCCGCCCCGCGTCGCGCTCCCTGACCTGCTGCTCCAGACGGCGGCCGCGGGCCTCGCGGGCCTTCTGCCGGGTGATCCGCCGCAGGCCCGCGCCCGGGGTGAGCGGGCGGACCGGCCCCGCCGACCACTCTGTGAGCGGGGGCTGGGCCGGATCCTCGTCGGCGCTCACGACCACGACCTCGGCTCCGTCGAAGGGAGCTCCGTAGAGGACGGCCTCACGGACCGGGCCCGGGGTGTCGTCGTCCATCGCGTCGAACAGCCTCTCCAATTCCTCGTCGGCCTCGTCCGGCTCTTCCGGCTCGTCGTCGGCCGCCTCGGTGTCGCCGTCGTACGACGTCAGTTCCACCGTGAACAGGGGGCGCCCCGCCGCGAGGTCGTCTGCCGCGTACACCTCCGTGGTGCCCTGCGCGTCGTCGCGCACGAGGACCCGCAGGACGGGCGCGGGGTCCCGGCGCAGCGCGACGGCGCGGTGGCGGCCCAGCCAGGCGGAGGCCAGCGCGGTGGCGGCGAGGCCGGCCAGGTAGCAGGCCACGATCCGGGAGCCGTCGCGGTCCTCGGCCGTGCCCCACATGTCCGCGGTGGCGCCGGTGACGACGGCGAGGCCGAGCACGACGAGGCCGAGCGGGCGCAGGAACCGGCCGCGGCGCACCGGTGCGTCGGCGTCCGGGACGCGTGCCGTGCCGTCGGCCGCGGCCCCCAGCGCCCGTTCGAGCTGGGTGCTCCTGGCCCGCAGGCGCACGGCGACGGCGGTCCAGGACACGAGGACGACCAGTGCTCCGGCCAGGGTCACGGCCCAGGGCAGCGAGGGGGCCTCCACGGCGAGCCCGACGAGCAGCGCGGGCGCCCCCACCCAGACGAGCTCGGGCCGCGCGAGCACCCACAGGGTGTACACGGCGAACCCGGCCGCGACGAGCGGCCACAGTCCGCCGAGCATCACGGCCCAGGCGCCCGCGCAGAGCGCGAAGGTGGTCGCCGCGGCGGCGACGGACCTGCGCACGGCCGGGAGGGTCCAGCCCGGTGCCAGTGCCGCCGACCAGTCGGCTGCCGGACCGGCCGTCCAGTCCCGGCAGCCGTCGGGTATCGCGGCCGCGGGCAGGGGCAGCGGCTCGTCGTAGGACACATTCACTCCTGGATCAGGTCGGAACACCGGCGGTGGCGGTGGCAGCCTGAGCCCGGCCACCGGACGCCTCCGCCCGCGCTGAAGGGTGCCACCTTCTCGTACGGCCGCGCGGGTCGATCGCCTCAAGCCGTTGTGCAGGTCGGCGGGAAGAACGGGGTGCCGCCTCAGCCGACGGCCAGTAGCACCGCCGGCAGGACCACCCCGGCGAGCGGGACCCATGATCTCGTACGCCCAGCATACGGTCACCTCGCCCTGGGCCAGGGGGTCCTTGGCTCCGGACTGGGCCAGTTCGCGCAGCTGCCGTCCAGCTGCCGTGGTCGGGCCGACCACGCGCCTTCAACGCGGCACGCAGTCGTACCCGAGGTCCGATTGCGAAGCCCTGGACGAGCGTTGCGCAATCGGGCTGCGCAACCGGTCCGAGGGTTCTGCAGAGGTCGCCATGCGCGGTGCGGCTGCGCAGAATCCTCGGAAGCTTCCGATCCTTGCGGTGCCGAGGTCCGGGTGTCGCACTGCGCAGGTGGCAAGCGCGGCCCGGGTGGGTTCCGTCTGCGCACCGCCGTCACGGACTCCAGGGCCGCGTGACTGGCGGGTGTGACGCGGTCCTCGGCCGTGGCACGTGTGCGGACCCAAGAACCCGTCACAGGCTCGAGCAGCCCATGGTCGGGGTCGTGAGCCCGACCATGGGCCTTTGTGTCCCCATCGTGGTCGGGGTCTGGTGGTCGGGTTGGGGGCGCTCCGTCGAGTCCATACGCGTTCGCGGGCACCGAACCCGCTCGGCCTGTCGGTTCACCGGCTGCGTCTGCTTCGATGATGAGATGCAGCAGGTCCCGGCCGGAACGGCTTCAGGGCCGGTACGTCGGGGGCGAGCTCGGCAGTCTCGCGGCAGATCGCCGCAGCGTCGCCGAGGGACAGGTGCGGAGTGCGCATGCGTCCCCAGCCGCCGGACGTGTCACCGGCCACGGCCAGGCCCGGACGTTCAGCGGGAATGGTGGCAGCGACGCCCACCGCTTCGGAGGCGATGTCGCCAAGGGCCATCTTTGCCGAGGCCTCGTCGTTGACGCGGTGGCAGACGCGTCCGCTGAGTTGAGCGCGCAGCATGGTCGCGCCCTTGCCCAACTCCGCACCGAAACGCTGGCCGCAGATCTCCACGTAGATACCTGCGGCCCGTCCGAGTTGGGCGAGTCGGATCAGTTGGGTGACCATCTCGTCGCGCCGTTCCTCGTCCTTGCGGCTTGCCACGAGGAAGAGTTCGGCCACCTCGTCGACGAACAGCACGATGGGCGGCGGCCGTTCGTCGTCCGGCAGCCCCCACACGTCAGAGGTGATCTCCTCGTCCGGGGTGCCGGGCGCGATGCCCTGGCGTGCCTTGATCAGGTCGTAGCGGTCCTCCATTTCCTGGACGAGGACGGGCAGCAGCTCGGCGGCTTCATCGGAGTCGGTGGCCAGGGCCGACAGTCGCGGAGCGAAGGGCGCCAGCTCGACCCCTCGCTTGCAGTCGATGCCGACCAGGGCGACCGGTTGAGCGGCCAGCCCTGTCAGCAGATTGCGGAGGAACATCGACTTCCCCGACAGGGTGGCGCCGAGGACGAGTTCATGAGGAACGGCCCGGTAGTCGCGGACGAACACGGTCGCGTCCTCCCGCAGAGCCACCGGCACGGCGAGGAGGTCGTGTCCCGCACTGCGAGGCATCTTCACCTTGCGCAGCAGGTCGAACCCGACCAACCGCAGCTCGACCACGCCCGGCTTGATCTCGCGAACGTGGACCGCGTGAACGCCCCAGGCATGCCGCAGCCGCTCACACGAGGCAGCCACGTCCGCCGGCCCCTGGCCGGGGGCGAGCCTAAGCCGGACCCACAGCCCCGTGGAGGTGGAACGAATCAGCCCTCGGCGCGGAGGCACCGGCCGAACCTCATGGCGGGTGGTAGCCCGCACCGCCAGGGCCCGCAGACGAGACGGCTGAACCGTCAGCCCGCACGCGTCCATGGTCGAGCTGTACGAGCCGACCAGCCGGGCCACCGATGAGGGCAGCCCGACCGTGGCCCAGTAGATCGCCGGATGCGCCTTCCGGGCGTAGATCGCCCCGCCTAATAAGGCGAGGGGTCCGCCCAGCCCGGCCATGGTCACCAGCTCGGACACGAGATCAGTTCCCCTGTCCGACGGGGAAAGCACCCGGGACGACAGCGGCCGCCCGGTAGGCGATGCCGTGGCGGGCCTGCCCGCTGAAGACGCTCTCCCAGGGACGGGCGACGAGGCCGGGCAGGGAGACCGGGGCGCCGACCGCCAGGCCGTCCGTGATCCCGCTCTCCGGAACGGTCACCGCGATGAGCGACGACTCCCCCTCGTCGATGTAGACGACGCCGACCTTCATCAGCGCCTCCCCACTGACCGCGTCCTTGGCGATCTCGCCCGTCTGCCGGTCCTTGACCTTCGGCTCAGGGGCCTCGGTCAGCAGGATCGTCGCGGACGAGGTCTCAACTCGGATTGCACGCACAGAACTTCTCCTTCGTAGACACCCACCAGACGACCTGACAGGTTGACTTAGCAAGTTTAAAGTTAGGGATGCCAGGTTGACTTGTCAAGTGACTTCAGCGGCTTGCCGGCCGGGGCTCTGAGACGCCAACAGACCTATTCCTGCAGCTAGTTCGGCTCAGCCAAGGCGGTAGGTGTCTTCGAGCTCCTGCCGATCGGCAGGCAGAAGAACATCCGTGACCTGCAAGGCTTGCCCGGCAACATCGCACGCGACGACCAGCACGCTGAGCACCGGCTCCCCTTGAGGCATCGCCAAGAGGTCAGCCTCTTCCTGGCTTGCCAGTCGGGCCGAGACACGCTCGGTTACGTGATCGAAGCGAACCTTCCTACGCGCTTCCAGGTGTGCACGCTGGCCCTCTCGCAGCGGAGACGAGACAGAAAGATCGGTCCCTTCGACCAGGCCGGCCGGGAAGTAGGACGAAGAGAGCTCAACCGGCTCGCCGTCCTGCTCCACCAACAGCCGCCGAACCAGAACGCTTGCCCTCTTAGGCACCCCGAGGATGGAGGCGACCCTCGGAGGCACGGGAACCTGCTCGACCTGGACAAGGCGAACCTGAACCGAGGATTCGTCGCGCTCCAGCGCGTCACGTCCCCGCTGACCCTTCTGCTCGACAGCTTCCGGCCGTCCGCGAACGATGGTGCCGAACCCTTGCCGAGACTCCAGCCAACCATCCCGCTTCAGCAGCTCCAGCGCGCGGACGACAGTGGGCCGGGACATACCGAAGGCTTGGACCAGCTGGTTTTCACTCGGGACCCGGCTCCCAGGCGGGTACGTACCGTCCTCGATACGCCCCTGGAGCGTCTGCGCCAGCCGCACATACTTGGGTGCAGCCACCTCGTACGCCATAGCCCCGCCTAGTGAGAATCCGCCAAGTCAACCTGTCAACCAGCCTACTCACGTGAGTGGGTACTGAACACCCGCGGACGCGCCGACGCCGCAGATTCGGATCGACCTCACGGCTTCCAGGCTTCGTCGATCTGGAACCACACAACGGTTCCACCGAAGCGGCTGGGGCCGGCCGCCCACGAATCCGCCAGCGCGTCAACCAGGCAAAGCCCCCTGCCGTGCGCGTCATTGGCCCTGGGACTGCGCAGCCGCACGTCCGCCGGGAAGCCGGGGTTGTGGACGCCGACTCGCAGGGACTCTCCCAGGCGCGACCACTCAACGCGGACCCGCCAGGGCTCTTCGGCCTCCCCGTAGAGGATCGCGTTCGTCACCAGCTCGGAGAGCATCAGGACACAGTCATCGATCGAGCAGGCCAGGTTGTACGGCGCGGTGAACTTCCGGAACCATCGCCTGGCCCGAGCCACGGACTCGGGCACGGGATAGAGGGTCATGCCCCCGATCGGCGATGATCCGGCAACCGCGGCTTCGGACTCTTCACGCGCATCCGCCATGAGCGCCACTACTCCCTACCGGTGCCGTCACAGTCGAGACAGCGCCGCTTGGACGTAGCACGGACGCGAGCGTCGGTGGCGGAGAGCGCCAGGGCGGAGCGGGAGCTGACGTGCTTCCACCCTCGCCCCCGGCATCCACGGCAGACCGCTTCCCGCGAGACGTGCCGTAACTCCCCGCACTCCTGGCTCACGTCCGTGCCCCTTCCGGTCAAGTGGCCTTAGCCACTTACTGGATAGCGGCATTAGCCACTCGAAGCCACAAGCGGTTCGCGAAGAGAGCCGCGACTTTCTAGCTGATCGGGTAGCCCTGCTCGAACGCCCAACGCCCGGGCGGATACGTGGCCTCGGCAAACTCCAGAGGCCGATCCTGCATGTCATGGACCACGTGGTGGACAATCAGGACGGCTGCTCTGGGCTCAAGTTCGAGATCAGCGGCCTCGTCCTCGGTCGCCAGTCGGGCGCACATCCGGTCCTCGGCATAGCTTCCCTGGCGACCCGTCATGCTCTCGACGTACATGAGCGTCCCCTCCTGAATCCGTTCAGGGTCAAGGAGCTTGGGGGCCCGCTCGCCGACATCGACACCGAACCACGACGTCGAGATCGTGATGGGGCCGGACTCGTTCTTGGTCACCCGGCGGCGATGAACAGCTCGGGCTCCGACCGCCAGACTCAGCGCATCGGCCACGTAGTCAGGGGCTTCCAGCCAACCGGCGGAGGTGATCACCGCGTACTCGCCCGGCGTGTAGATCTTGCCGGTCTGCTTGGCGCGGCCGTAGAGCTCCCGAGCGCGCCGATTCACCGCGAGGCCCCGCACGTAGGTGCCCGAACCCTGGCGCTTCTCCACCAGGCCTTGGTGACTCAGGGCTTCCAGCGACCGAGCCGCCGTCGGGCGTGAAACGCTCCAGTCGGCGGCCAGTTGGCGTTCCGACGGGACCTCGTCGCCAGGCCTCAAGTCGCCTCGCAGAATCTGATCGCGGATGTGGTGTGCGATCTGGAGGTACTTGGGCTGGGTCTCTTCGATCTGCGGCATCCGAGCCCCTCCCTAAGTGGCTATGACCAGTAGCCACTATAGGGTGAGTGGCCAGCAGGGGAACCCGTACGCTGCGAGGGTGACCCGCTTGATCGTGGCAGCAGGAGGAGGGGGCGACGCAGTCGCCGCCGCAATGCTCGACGCAGCCCTTTACGGAGGCGGCGACAGTCCGGCGGTGATCCTCACGTACGCGTGGGACCGCCTCCTGATCGATCCAGTGCCAGGGCCACGAGGGCCGGCGAACTTTACGGGCCTAGGTCCGTACACGCGAAGCGTCTGGACAGTCCCGGCCGACGCGAAGCCCATCGCCCCCGCAGGCTCAACACTCCCCCGGCTGGCAGCCGAGCTCCCCCACACCTTCGCTCTGATCGACCCGACGCACGGCGCCGAGGGCATCACCCGCCAACTCGAGGAACTCATCGAGAATCTGGCCCCCGAGTCCATCGATCTCCTGGACGTGGGCGGCGACATCCTCGCCAAGGGCGACGAACCCACCCTGCGCAGCCCACTCGGCGACGCCCTCACCCTGGCCGCATGCTGCCAAGTCGACGCGCCTGTGCGGCTCTTGATCGCCGGACCGGGCTTGGACGGAGAGCTCCCGGCAGAGCTGCTGGCCGACCGTATGGGCACGACAGCCCTGACGCTCACGGCCGAGCACGTCGAACCGATCAGCTCGGTTCTGGAGTGGCACCCGTCCGAGGCGACAGCGATGCTGGCGGCCACGGCCCGTGGCGTCCGGGGTCTCTGCGAAGTCAGGGACGCCGGCCTGCCGGTCCCCCTCACCGACGAAGGCCCCACCGTCCACGAGGCGGATCTGGACGACGCTCTCAACCGCAACGAGCTGGCACGCGCCATCCTCGCAACGGAGACCCTGGCCGAGGCTGAGCAATACAGCCGCGAGGTCTGCGGCTACTCGGAGATCGACTACGAGCGCAACAAGGCCGCTTGGCTCAAGGACCAGTCGCTGACCGACCTCGAGCCCGAGTCAGCCCTGTCCAAGCTCATGCAGTTCGAGGCCGAGGCTCAAAGCCGCGGAGTCACCCACACGACGTTCCGGCGTCTCACCGAAGCCCTGCACCTCAAGGGCTCTCAGCGCGATGGCCTGCGCCAACTCCTCCTCAACAGGCAACCGGAACGGTATTCAGCGCCTCTCTGGGCAGTGAGTTGACAAGCCCAGGAGTTACCTCAACTCCGTGGAGGACTCGAGGTCTCCGACGTCCAGCGCTCAAGCCTGCGACGCATGGCTCCAGGGGGATTCTGCTTGACCAGGCGATACAGGTTCTCGTAGTAGCCCTGCCATTGGACCTCATCCGCCGGCCCTCCATACCTGAACCTGCGGTGAGCAAGCACAAGGGGTTCCATGTTCTCCCAGGTGGACACAACAGACCCGCCCAAATAGCCCGAGACTGGGCCAATGTCGACTATCTCGTGAGCAACAAGGGCTCCCAGGTTGTCGTAATACCAGGCGAGGTCGCGTACCAGCTTGCGCTTGTCGGGCGGCAGGCTGTTCAGGCCCTCCGAGACGTCATGTCCGGGTAGGTCTTGGTGCACGAAGAGACGCGCCTCTGCTAAGTGATCACTGCGATGCTCGCGGAACAGTTCGACCAAGACAGGCAACGTGTTGGCCTGCCTAGCCAGAGTCAGTTGACGATACGAAGTCGCTCCCGACACCAGCAGAGCCACAACGGAGACAATGACAGCGGCCACATTCACTAGCCCCCCAAGCAAGCCCAAACGCCGATCGTGTGCCCTAGGCTGCCCGACCGATGTGCGGGAGACACCTATTCCGGCCGGGTGAGAGTCGGCGACGGGCCCCGATAGCTGGCCAACAAGGCGACCGATGGGCACAGCTGCGGCGAGGTAGGCGACCTCGGACATCATCCGAGACAGGACAGCCTCCCAGCCGACGCCTGAGTAACAACTTTCTCTACTGGTTCAAGAGCCCGCGCACGGCGCGGGTGCGCGCCGCCTCTGCGGCGCGGCCTGCCTCCTGTCTGCGCCCCGGCTGGCCGCGCCCGGCGGCGCGCTGCGTGCATGCGGGCGGAAGCGAGAACGTCATCCGCGGGTCATAGACGTGCCTCCGGCGGGGGCGCTCAGACTCTGGGATGGAGGGGGCGCCGTACGCGAGTGCCGGCCGGTTCGTGGTGAGCGTGGTGGGCTCCCATCCCGTCCACCATCGCCCCAGGCAGAGCCGAGCAGACGCGGCCCATGGCGTCCAGGTCGTTCGTACAGTGGCGCGCTCCACCTGGACGCCATGAACCACGCCCGCTCCACGGTGTGTGGGTCGACGGCGGACGGGATGGGAGCTGGGGAGGGCGGTCGGTGAGGTTGTGTCAAAAGCTGGCCTGGACCTATTGGCCGAGAGTCAACGCCCTGCTTTACTTCGCACATGTTTTCGGCGATCTGCGGCGCCCTCGGCGTGCTACTCGGGACTGTGGCTGTCCGTAGGCGAGCGAAACAGGCTATGGCTCGGGTCAATGCGGGGCAGCCAGCCCTCTTCCCGATCGGGGCCAAGCGGCCGGACTTGAGTCACCGATGGAACTTGGGCCGAACGCAAGCCAGTGCTGAAGAGTTCCGATGGGAACCTCGCTGGCCGTGGACGCGGCTGCGTGAACTCCCGGCAGACCTGCAGTGCGTCCGCACACGTGAAATGACCTTCCGCGAGATGCTGTGGCTCCCGGACGGCGCCTTGGTGATCGAGTGCGAATCGTCTGATGGACCCGTGTGGCTGTGGGTCATGCCCGTGCAGGTGAAGCACGTAATAGCGATGATCCGGCGTGGCTGGTGACTGTGCCATTCTCGTGTGGATCCGGACCAGAGCGCTGGTGATCGAGTGTGAATCGTCTACTGGGCCTGTACGGCTATGGGCCCACCCGAGGCAGGCGGTGCACGTTGTGGAGATGATCCGGCGTGCAAGTAGCCCGAACTCGTCGAACACCCCGGTTCCTGACGTCAGCAGCTGACACCCGCAGGCGCGAAACAGCCGCGGTCGAGGCTGGACCTCAGTAGACAGCTAGTCGAGGCACAAAGCGGGTTGGCCGAGGTCGACGTCCCCGTTGATCGACCTGCGAAGGATTGACCCGGGCATTAGAAATCCATCGACCACGCAATATTGTGCCGAACGAGGAGGGGTTTAGTGACCGAGCGGAACCGGAGAGGCGTTGTCTGGTGGCTCCAGGTGGCGCTGACGGGCTACTTTTTGATCATGCTGGCATGGAAAGCGATCGACGACCCATGGGCGAGGATCCCGCTGGCTGTAATACTGATCTTCTCGGCGTACGTCTTTGGGCACGTGATGGGCTTCCGGTCGGCCAACCAACGACAGCCCCGTCCTGACGAACGGCCCACCATCAACGACGGTGGCAGCTAATGGGCGTTTAGCCCAAGCCACTCCATCCACCTCATCTCCGACCGTGCCACTCTCGTGCCAGAACGGGCGGGGGCTCAAAGGGAATCGCGGCACGCAGCGGGCAGTACGGCCGCACTGCGCCAGACCAGGGAACCCGCAGCTCGGTCCCGTGACCGCCCAACCTCGCTCCTAAAGTGGTGATCGGCTGGCAGGACAGGCGGCTGTACAGCATCGAAGTACAGCAACCATCGCGACCAGACCCGACCACCACCGGCCCTGAGCGACCGCCTGACGTGCCCGGCAGACCTCAGTGACCGTCGCGCCCATAGTTCGCATCGAGGGGGCCCGCGCCCGTGCCACATCCGTGCCAGAACGGACGGGGACTCACGGGGAATCGAGGTTAGCCAGGGCGCTTACCGCCCCACACTGCCCAAGGCCAGGATTCACAGGTTAGACCTGTGGTCCCCCAACCTCGCTCCTAAAGCGGTAATGCCCACGCAGCCCAGCTCACGGCCCCGCCACATCTACGCCAGCGCACTCATCTAGGGCCCCCCTGAGTGCCGTTGTCGGTACGGTCGTCGGTGACTGGGCCCTGCTGCCCGTCATGAGATGACGACTTGGAGGCATTGTGTACCCGTTCGCTGCGATGACGGCCCAGAAAGTTGAACCTGCCCTGCGTGAACTGCTGGAGCTGTGCCGGCGACGCGAAGGCCGACCTGCTGGTATACACGCCTTGTTCGAAGCGACCTGCTCCATCGGCGGCGACAACGACACGTCCTACGTCCGGGTCAGTGTGGAGAGGCTCCCCCGCGACTGGGTGAAGATCTATGTGTATGCGTGGAACGTCGGCCACGACCTGGCGCGTTATGTCGGAGGTAACCCGCCACCGAGTTGGAACGACGAACTGCTCCGACTGCGCGGACCTGTGAGCCCGCACCAAAGCAACTCCAGCTGGCGCGTCGCCGAAGCCCTCTGTGCGCTGGTCGGAGGCACGAACGTCGCCAGGCCAGAAGACGGCCTCGCGTCCTTCTCTCTCGCATTGAACAGCGCAGTCGCCCCGAAACCTCCTGGCGAACAGTCATCCAACGCGCCGCTGGATCCGCCGAAGTAGTCGTCCGACCCCTTTGCGATTGATGAGACCCCGCGGGGTCACCGTTGACTACCCGCATTGGCCAACGACTCCTCGCCCTCGCAGCCGCCATCTGGCACAACTGGACCACCGGCGCCAAGATCAAACGATCCCCGATCGCCCACGACCTCTGAGAACATCGGACTCAGTCATCTAGCCCGATCGCTGGCCGTCGCGGGCCGTTCGAGGCCAGCCAATGGCGACCAACGTCGACAACCCACGACAGTACGCCGCAGGTCATCACGTTGATCACATAGATGGCCCCCGGTCAGCGGGGCCCGCGTCACTTCTTCGGCTACTGACCTCGTGGAGGGCACCTCCCCTGCCAGGATCGGTCTGTGATGGAGTCTTCGAGAGTCGCGAGATTGAGCAGAGCCCTCGACTGGGCGGGGTTGATCCCGTCCAGTCTCCTACTGGCGATCGGCATCAAGGACTAACGCGACGGCGGGGCTGTGGGATGGCCGATCGGCGGAGCGCTACTCGTTCTGATCAGCATCTGGGTGGTGTACCGCGGGATGAGTCGCCGGGGTCGTAACACCGCCGCTTCACGGTAGGCGTACAGCAGCGAAGTACCGCAACCCCAGCAACCACCACCGCCCGCTACCGTCCCTCCAGGGCTTCGTAGCGGCCGGTATGGCCGTCGCTGACCGATCCGGCTAGATCTACGGATCAGAAGGTGCCCGCGCCCCTGCCGTACTCGATCTACCGGGAACTGACAGGGAGCCACGGTGGTTGACGGACAGCGCACAAGAGAACGGCCCTCGACCGCCTGGTCAGGGGCGACAGGACTGTTGCCCTTATACGTCGATCAGTGGGCGACCAAGCCAGCCAACCGGGTGACTCAGCCACCTGTTCGATTTATGAATCCATCTAGGAGTAGGACCTCGCCTGTGATGCTGTGATCGGGCCACCCGACCACAGCTCGGCGTCAGCCAGCCCTGTTCAGCCTGGCCATCCATCGATGATGGAACACCCTCGCGGCCCCTTTGCACCCCGCTCTCGCCCTGGCTGCGGTCGAGGGAGGACCATAGGAGTTGAGTGAGCAAGGGAGCCCACCATGAAGACCGGAGCCTCGGACTACGACCGCTGGCTGTACTCTCACACCCCCTCCCAGGCCGAGGGTGAGCGTGACGAACCGGCCGAGCGCGCAGCCATAGATCAGCACCCCGACGTCCCCAGGACCGAGCCGTCCCAGGCCGAGGGCGAGCGGGTGGACGACACCAGGACCACCTGACCGCCGACAAGCGATCAACGAACGGCGCCTGATGGTCTGACTGCGTGACAACGCCGACGTATGACGGCACACGCCTGCGGACAGCCGCGGCAGGCAAGCAACCCACCGTCCTGGGTGGAGCATCCACTCAGGTGCTTTGGGACGAAGAGGCGGTCCGTGGACCATCCGTGGACGAGTCACGTGTTACTGATCAAGCAGACGCCTGTGACCTGCGCACACGCCCAGGACCGAAGGGCCCTCCGGAGGGGTGTGTGGACGGTCAGTGCCGACGGGCACGCCGTCCTCGACTGGAACCATCCGGGGTCGATCGACGAGGCAGCGGTGGCACACGCCATCGACGCGGCGCTGCTGCGCCCCGGCGTGCTGCTGGTGGTGGTCGAGGGCCTGTTCGCGCTGTCACTGCCGTCCGTGGTCCGGCGGGCGGCGTGGCGGGTGTACGTCGACACCCCGACGACATACGCCTGGCCCGCAAGATCCTCCGGAAGATCGAGGCGCAGCGGCAGGACCCCCGGCTGTCCCTGCGCAACTATCTGCAGTCCGGCAGGGACCGCCACGCAGCCCACGTCGCGCCCTCCCGGACAGCGGCCGATCTGGTCGTGGACGGGACCGCGAGCGAGGCGGAGATGCTGGCGGCCGTCATGCCGCTGATCGGGCCGGCCCTCGCGCCGCCGCCCACGGCGCCCTCGCGGGCACGGGGGGTGTGCGGTGAGACCCGTACCCCCGGGGTCCCGGCGTTCGCGCTATGACGTACCCGGGCGCACCGGCCCCGGCGAGAGACACCGCGTGATCACGCTTCAGGCAACACAGCCCAACCCCCGGCGGGCTCTCAGGCGAATCACGACCGATCCAGTTCACCCGCAGCCAGGCTCTTTTCCGTTTCGCCCGGCACCGCATGTGCTCTTCGCGATGCTCCACGACGGCACCTTCTACGCCGACGCGCCTGGGCGAGGACGGTCGCCTTCATTTCGTCGGGCGCACCACTGCCCTCAGTCGCGAGACTGCGGTCGGCGTCGGACATCTACTCCGTCTGCAGACGGGGCAGCATCCGTGGGCAGGCCGCCGGTTCTCGGCGCGCTGGGGCAACACGGTGGCGGTGTGGTCCGCGCGGGACCGCCGGTGCGCCGGGCCTGACGCGGAAGCCCGGCGATCACCTGCATTTTCACGAACGAGAGGGGTACTCGCGCGTCACGCCACACCCGCGCGAGGAAATGGAGGACGCCGTGAGCGAGCCCCGCCCGCAGGGCCCCGGGACCGGCGAGGGGCCAATGCCGAAGCCTGTACCCAAGGACCTGCCCGATCAACAGGCCGCACCCGACGAGGACCCCCTGGACGTCGTAGGCGAACCCGGGCAGTCGGCCCAGAGCCGCCGGACCGGCGCGGAGCGCGCGGAAGGCGAAGCCGAGAACTCGGAGAAGCCCGACGCAGAGGTCCCCGACGCGGACGAGGCGGGCACCGGCCCCAGGGGCGCCCCGCACTCCGGCAGCTCCCGCCCCGAGCACCCGGTGCCGGACGAACCGACGGACTGACACCCTCACGCTCCGCGGACGCTCACGCGGGTGACGCGGGCAGCGAGGGCCCACGACCGGCTCCGGGCCGGGAGGAGGTCCTGAACCGGCGACCGTATGCCACCGACTGGGAGCCGCCGGACTTGGGGACGGTCACGGGGCGCCGTCGTGCGCGGGCTCAGCGCTGTCGTACGCGGCCTCACCGCCCCGCACGCCGAACGCCCCGTCACCGTCCCCACGGAGGAGGCCGCCCACGCCTGCCTCACCATTCTGCGGGCCCGAGAGCTGGACGTGGAGGAAGAAGAAACGGATCCTCCCAGCTCATCCACTGCAGCCGCGCCGAAATCCGACGCTTGATCACCCGCCTCACCCATCGGGCACCCGGCCCCGGTCGACCACAGTCTGCCGGTGACCGAAAGTAGACCCACTCGTCAACGGAGCATTGATCTCCATTATCGCTCCCGGCCCTGACGACTGCCATATTCCCTTGACCCTGTGACCGCGCCTTCCCCGAATTTCCCATGTTGGGTGGGATTGACGCGCTCGGACTTGGATTTAGCTGTTGCTCCTCATTCGCAGGCGACTCGTCCACCGAGGGATTCAACTCCAACTCTGAAATTGTCGGAGTGGGAGCAGGTCTGGTTCGCTCGGCCGATATCGTTACTCCATGCTCCTCCTGTGAAGTCAAGGAAGAAAACCCGCCAGTGAAAAGCACGGTGAAAACCGCAACGACAATTCCTGCTAGAATTGGGCCAAAGGTGGCAGGCCAATAGAAGGTCGGTTCACGCCAAAGGGGAGTGCTCCCGCCTCCGGTGCTCATTGGCCCCCCTTAGACCTTCGAATTCTGGGACATTGAGGATGTCATCGGAGCGGCTGAAATAGGGCTAAATGAACGACATAAGTGAGAGTCGACGTCGGTTCTGTTCCGGTACGACCAATCCCCGCATGCGGGTGAAGAGCGGTGTGAGTCCGAGCGGGTCGCAGCCCTACGCCGCTAGCAAGGGATCGTGTTCCCGAAGATCGCGGTCGCTGCCGCCTTCCTCGCCCTGCCGTTCACCGTCACCCCCGTCCATGCGCCCGATGCGCGCACAAAGTCGTTGCCGATGTCCGAAGCGGTTGGTCTTCTGTCGGCGGCCGCCGAGTCCCGTGACGGCTATCAGCGCAGCAGCTTCAAGCACTGGGTCGACGCCGACCGCGACGGCTGCACCACCCGGGCAGAGGTCCTGATCGCCGAGTCGCGCGTGGAGCCGACGATCGAGACGGGCTGCAAGGTCACCGCGGGCCAGTGGTACGCCCATCCTTCCGGGACCGCCACGAGCGCGAGGTGCACCTCGGTGCCGTGCTTGTGCGCGGCGTCGAAGAGGGCCTGCAGCACCTGCAAGCCCGCTAGGTCGAGCGCGCCAAGACGCACACGCCACGTCTGCGTCGTCGGGTCGTATCCGGCGATGGGGCGGAGCATGTTCAGCTGCTCGCGCCAGTCCGGGTCGGCGCCGTGCGCGGCCTTGCAGGTGGCCTCTAATATCCACGCAGTGTCAGGAGAGGTCGGCGAAGTGGTCATACTGCGACGGTAGTTGCCGCCACTGACACCGTGGCCGAGCGGATGCGTCAGGGACGGGCGTGGAGCAGGGCGATGACGGCGGCCGGGCACGCGCGGGAGCGGTCCCAGACGGCGAAGTAGTCGGTGTTCATCTGCCTGGCCTCCTGGTACAGGCCGACTCGGTCCGGATGCCGCTGCCGCGTCTGAGGGGAAGCTTTACACGGCGGCTCATCACGGCGCCAAGACGATCCGGCGTGGCTTGAGAGGGTCCCCAGGGGGTCCGGTCAGGGCTTCCAGGTCCGCAGGAACGATGTGATCCGGTCGGCGGTGCAGCGCGGGTTGTTCAGTTCGTGGGCGAGCGCGGTGAGCTGTTCGCGGGTGGGGTTGACGGGGATATTGCTGGCCTCGAGATACATGACGGCGACGGCGCAGGCCACGGTGAGGTTGGAACGCTCCAGCCAGCGGCAGCGGCCGAGATTGTGCACCAGAGCAGCGGCCCGGGCGTACGGGCCGTCGTACACGGCGGTGTCGAGGAGTTCGCCGCGGTGGCGGGCGACGGAGGCGATGGGCACGCCGTAGTCGTCGGGGGCCGGGTCGCGGTGCCCGGCCCGTTCCGCCACCTCGAGGATCCAGGATTCGTCGACGTGCAGGATCACGCGGCGCCCGCCTGCGGATCGGCGTACGGAGCATCGAGCTGCTGCTCCAGATCGTCGAGGAACGTGCCGTGCTCATCGATGAGCCGCTGGGCGGCCGTCATGCCGGCGGCGCGGACGCCGGTGGTGTCCTCGATGATGAGCCGCTCCACGTACCGGTTGAAGTCCAGCCGACGGGCGGCTGCGGCGGCCTTGCCGGCCGCGAGCACGCCCTCTTCCAGCCGGACCTGCGTCTGCCTCTTCGCGGTGTTCACACTCGCATGGTAGCAGGGTGGTAGCACGCGTGGGCGGGGAACGAGTATGACGACGTGCGGACAGCGCCCCGAGCCTGCGGAGCGCCCCTGGGCCATGAAGGACCAGCCTGTCTCCGAGTTCATCGACGGGACACGGACACAGCCAGGCGCGGCCTTTCGGCACGCGCGTACTCTTCGGGGGCGAAAGGAGGCAGAGGAGAGTCCATTCTGGTCCGTACGAGGACGGAACCAGCGGATCCTGGGGTCGGCTGATGCCCTGGGACGGTTGAACGCCACGTCCTTGGTGGTAGCGCTGAGCCCATGGAATGGCGACTGCCCGAGGCAATGCTGGCCAAAGCCGTCAAGGACCTCCCAACGGGTCCCTTCGCCTATGAGGCTAAAAGGGACGGGTTCCGGGCGATCCTCAGTCGGAACCCCGAGTACGCTGTGGAGATCCGTTCACGGCAGGGGACTCTCCTGAATCCCGGATTCCCAGAGCTCGCTGCTGCAGCCCGCGACCTGCCACCGGTCATCCTGGACGGCGAGATCGTGATCTGGCACGACGGCCGCCTGGCTTTCGTACGACTGCTGCGCCGCCTCAACCGGAGTCCGGAGTCCGTGGCTGCTGAGGTCCGTTCTACTCCAGCCCACTACGTGGTCTTCGATCTCCTGCGCGACGAGGGTGCGGGCGGCAACGTGCCCCGTCTCCCCTACCAGGATCGCCGGGCACGTCTGGAAGCCCTGTTCGCCGAGCATGAGCTCAAACCGCCGTGGACGCTGTGTCCCATGACGCTCGACCGGAGCGAGGCGCTGTCGTGGATGCGGGAGTGGGCTCCGGCCGGGATCGAGGGCGTGGTCGCGAAGCGACTGGCGGGCACCTACCAGGGCGGAGCGCGCGGCTGGGAGAAGGCCCGAAAATGGACGCCCTGGTAGACCTGCCGCCCATGGTCATCGCCGACCTGCTCGGCATCCACCCCAAGACAGCCGAACGCTGGGCCACCCTCGCCGGCGGGAACTGGTCCGAATACTTCGCAGCGCGACGGGCCGCCCCGCAGAGTTAGGCAGTTGAGCAGGGCATTGTTCCGAGTCCGCGCTATTGGGGGATGGTGACCAGGATGCGGCCGTGGCCACCGCCGGCGTCGACGTGGTCGTGGGCCTTGGCGATGTCGTCCAGCGGGTAACAGTCGCCGACGGCGACAGTAAGGGCGCCGACGGCGGCGGCAGAGGTGAGGTCGCGGACGGCCTGGCGCTTGGCCTCGGCCGGGAAGTCGTCGCTGCCGAGCAGCCGCAGGGTGACGTTGTTGAACAGCAGAGGCCAGAAGGGGATCTCAGTGCGATCCGTGCGGGTGGCGTAGGCGGCGATGACGGCGTTGTTGGCGACGACGGCGTTGTCGAGATCGGCGTTGTCGGACAGCGCGACCTCGATGATCCGGTCGACGCCCCGCGGCGCGTACGAGCGGATGGCAGCGGCGGGCTCGCCAGTGTCCAGGGCGATGGCGTGGGCGACGGCCGGGTCGACGCGGTCGAGGTCCGCGGTGCGGCGGACGGTGGCGATCACGGTGGCGCCGGCCCAGTGGGCGAGCTGGGCGGCCAGGGAGCCGACACCGCCGAGAACTCCGTGGACCAGGACCAGTTGGCCGTCGACCGGGCCGTCGGCGAAGACGGTGCGGTGGGCGGTGATGCCGGGGATGCCGAGGCTCGCCCCCAGCTCATCACTCAGATGATCTGGCAGAGGTACGGCATGGTGGTCAGGTACGACGGTGTACTGGGCGGCTGTGCCGAAGGGGCGGTAGGACTGGGCGCCGTATATCCAGACCTGCTGTCCGACGCGGCGGGCGTCGACTTGGGCGCCCACGGCGTCGATGACTCCGGCGCCGTCGCTGTGCGGGATCACCCGCGGGAAGGGCATGGACGAGCCGAGCCAGCCGCGCCGTTTCTTGGTGTCGCCGGGGTTGACGCCCGAGACGGTGACGCGGACGCGGACCTCGCCGGGGCCGGGGACGGGATCAGGGAGTTCGCCGACGTGCAGGACATCGGCGGCGGGTCCCTGGTCGTCGTACCAGGAAGCAAGCATGGGGGTACCTCCGTGGGCAGTCAGCTCGCGGGAGCGGCGGGCGCATGTGGATCGCTGTCGGTGCATGCGGTGTCGAATGCGGGCGGTTCCTCGCCGAGGGTCTCGCGCAGCCAGGTCCGTTCGGCGCGGCTGGTGGCGCGGGCGGTGAGCAGCATGCCCCGCCGGTAGGGGTCGGTGATCTCCTCGGCACGCAGGGGCCGCTCGTTGTCGTAGAAGAAGCTCGCCGGTTCGTCCAGGAACTCCAGCCGTCTGCGCAGCACCGCGTGCTGTTCGGCCGGGTCGGGCAGGTGGGAGAGGAACGCCAGGACGACGTAGAACCGGGTGAAGTCGGTGATCTCGTGGTCGGCGGGCTCGCGCAGGCGCTGAAGCATGTCGGCCCGCCCGGCCGCGGTCAGGCTGAGCATGTATCGGGACGCCCCCGCGTCAGGGGCGGCGCGCCGCTCGATCAAGCCCGCCCTGGTCAGGCGGTTGATCGCCGGATACAGGCTGCCGTCACTGACCGGCCGCGTATAGCCGGTCAACTGTGAGACGCGGCGGCGCAGCTCGTGTCCAGGCAGGGGTCCCTCGGTGAGGAAGCCAAGTATCGCGAGTTCCAGCATGAGTCCATCTTTGCACGCAAACATCGAATCGATGTGAACATCGATTCGATGTTACGCTCGCAGATACCCGTCCAAACGTCTCTGGAGAGGCACAGCAAGATGCCATCGCAGTCCACCGAGTCAGTGATGAACCGTTTCGTCGAGTTCATCAACACGGGCAACGAGGATTTCGCCCGCGAGGTCATTTCTCCGGACGCGGTGTTCCACGCGCCAAGCCACCCGGAACCACTGCGGGGGCCCGATGGGTACTTGGAAGTCATCGGGATGATGCGCAGCGCATTCCCCGACGTCCAGTGGACGCTGGAGGAGACGGTCACCGAAGGCGACACCGTGGCCGCGCGGTTCACCATGCGGGGAACCCACGACGGTGAATTCTTCGGGATCCCGGCGAGCGGCAACAAGATCTCGGTGCAGGCCATGAACTTCTACTACCTGGCCGACGGCCGGATCGTCGGCGAACGGGGCCAGCCCGATCTCCTCGGGGTGATGCAGCAGATCGGTGCCGTACCGGCGCCGTGAACCTTGTAGCGCCGGGTGAGCCTTCTGCCGCGCGGGATTGCCGATGCCGGTAGGGGGCCGTACGGCGCTGCGGCAGAGGGCGAAGGCCCGCACCGGAGCGCGGGCGGCCGGCGGGTTCACCGCAAGAGGCCGGTCTTCTTCTTGATTCGGCGTCTTCGCGCAGACAGCGCCCGTTGCGGCGAGAGCTTTACACCTTGTCACCGCTGACGTGACCGAGCCGAGTACGGAACTGCTCGCTCTACGGCGAATACTGCAACCCTCGAATAAAACGACAGTCCACCAGTGTGTCCGCCATACGAGCGACGCGATCGTCGGTGCGGTGACCGGACGTGTCCCTGCGCCGTCCAGTCTGCTGCTCGGCCGACTCAATGCCGAGGGCCGTCTGCACTTCGTTGGCCGCACCACGCCCCTCAACCGGGAGCTCGCTGCCAGCGTAGGAGGCCTGCTTCAGGAGCAGGCTGGCCGGCACTCGTGGACAGGGCGTCGGTTCTCGGCGGGCTAGGGCAGCACACAGACTCTCGACGTCCACCTCGTCCAGCCGGAGCTCGTCGTCGAAGTGAGCGTCGACATCTCCTTGGATGCTGGCGGCCGATGGCGTCACCCCGTGCGGCTCGTACGCGCCCGACCCGACCTGGAACCCTCCGGTGTCCCGTCTGTCGGTGAGTGCTGCAGGGCGACACCAGGAACGGCGCAACCGTCGCCGCCGGGCCCAGCGCTCCTCGACCAGAGGCGTGGCTTGATGAGCCTTTGCGTGGACGAGGTGGGGCCACAACCAGGAGGCATCCTGGCCCTCGCGTCCGTCTTCTGCTGGTCAGGGGATCTCGAGAGGGCTTCGACTATGGCCTTGCGAGTCTCCTCGATGCGGGCGGGATCACGTTCGCCGTCACCCGCGCTGCGCCTGCTGCGCCGTTCTTGAGTCACCTCAGGGTCGTTTGACGAATTCCCGCTTGAGCTTCGGATCAGGCGGGACCGTGATGCGCACAACACCGTGCGATGGCGGGCCAGTACGCCCACACACCCGGCTCGCCACCATCCACCCCCGAACAGCCTCGAACGACCCCTGAAACGACGAAGGGCACTCCTGCCAAGGCCCCACCACACGGGAAGAGCCAGAGCCACAAGATCGCACGAGCTGTCCGCCAAAGACCGCAAGCGATAACTGGAGCTCATTCAGCGGCAATTGATAGCGGCAGTGAGGGCGTCTACGAACCCGTCCGTGGCGCTCAGCGAGCGTCGGCTGTGGGGATCTCGCCACGCTGGGCTTGCTGTAGGCGTTTGGCCTGCATGCGCGCCAGGGACAACAAGGTCTCGGGGGAAGCTGTCGCCTCCTGGGTGTAGACCATCGCGACCACCACCGTGTCGACCCGCATCACCATCGAGACAAGCGGCTGCCCGCTGTACTTGTGAAAACCGGTCCGCGCGATGCTCTCATCGCCCACCTTAGGCATGGAGACCTCCCGGTCCTTGGGGCCGGCAAACGAGGCCCTTCGTTGCTCGAACCCGGACCGGGCAGTCCCGCTGTCGTCAAATGCTGATGCCTCGATGTAGACGTTGCCCGTGCTCTCGGCGTTGTCATACTGCACCGCCGCATTGCTCCTCTTGCCTTGGCAACCGCCCTTGGGCCTCCGGCACGGCGCGTCCCTGGGGGTGTCACGACCTTGAAGCCGTGTTGCCCCCGCCTTCCAACCGGTGGGCATGCTTTGCAGATCAGGCATAGCTTGTTTGAGCCGGGAAAAGTCGAGCGGCACCGCACGATCTCGAGACACCGCGGGATTGCGCGGCTTCCCGCCGCTGGAACCCGCGCCCTCGCTACTGCAGCCTGAAGCCAGCAGAGACACGGCTGTCACTGTCAACAGGCACATACCCATCGCCAACCGCTTCTTGTGCATCAGTTCCCCCTCCATGTGCAACCGCACCGCAGCATAGGGACGAGTCGACACAGTATGGGGAATGATCAGACGACCCCACCGTGTTGGGCTGCGCTTCGCCCCCTGTCAGAGCCTCGATAGCGAGCCGCCAGCCAGTGCCCCGCCCCGGTGGCCACCTCACTGGCGAGGTAGAGGGCCGCCCCGGCAATCTCCTCCGGCTCGGCCGGGCGACCTGCCGGAGACGTCTTGGTCAGGGCGTCGAGTGCGGCGGCGGTGCTGTCCCCGGTGCGGATCGGGCGCATGCTCCGCTGAAGTCTGTGAAGGCTGTACCAACGCACTGTCTTCCAGCGGATTTGCACGGCAGGTGGGAGGGATCGAAACTGGTGAGTGAGGGCGGCCGCTCCGGCAGGCATTGTGAGCTGTGAGCGAGGCGATCACGTTGATGTGCCCTCCTCCGCGGTTGCGGCTGCTCGGTCAGTGCCGGCTGGAACTCGTAAATGATCTTTGAGTTGCACAACCTCGCCCTCGTGGACTCCGTCGCCTTTGAGGCGGCAGTCGCGGAGGATCTGCCAGGTCTTCATCCGGGCGAAGACGTGCTCGACGCGGGCGCGGACCTGCTTGTGGGACTTGTTGTGTGCTTCCTTCCAGTCGGGCAGGTCTTCGCCCTTGCGTCGGCGATGGGGCATGACGAGTCCCGTGCCGGGACAGCCGCCGTCGGCGATCGTGAGTGTCCTGCCGACGGCGGCCTTGGCGCCTGATTCCTCCCACGCCTTGCAGTCGTTGCGGTTGCAGCGCGCGGGCAACGGTCTCGCCGGGGCCCGTTGCTGCCCGACTGCGGCCGGCCTGCTGCTCGTGCAGCACGCTTGTGCTGTACGGGTCGTGCGAATACTGCGCGCCAGTCCCCGACATCGAGCAGCAACCGGCCTTGCACCCTTCACCACCAGGAGCAGCAGCTGGTTGCACAACGGGCGCTGCACCGCGCAGGACAGGAAGGGTGCAAGAGACTCCAGGAGCAACCCCTTGCAGCAACGGCAGACTCCACCGGGGGCGCCGGGGCCCCAGCGAGGACGGCCTGACGACACCGAATCTCGCACCCCAACAGTGGTTACCGAGGTCTTTTTGTTCCGTCTTCGGTGGTGACAGATGGTGATCCGTGTGGTGAGCGGCTGAGGCCGGGTCTTGTCGGACCCGCGTGGCCCGTGTCCAACATCCGGGGTCAAGGCCCTCGTCAGCCTCCTCCCATCAGCCTGCGATCGCCCGCAAGATCGGCTGGCCGAGTGCGCCGAGCCAGCCCGCGAGCGCTCCGAGCGGCCCGATCAGCCCGGTGCCGGCCGCGGCCAGCGCACCCGCCGAGGACAGCAGCCGGGTGATCCGGCCGAGCCGGCCCGCCACTGCCTCCCGGTCCGGCTCCGGCCGGGCGACCTCCTCGTCCAACGAGTCCAGCTCGGCCCGCACCTCGGGCTCGATTGCTGGCGGCAGCGCCGTCCGCTCGATCGACGCCCTCAAGTCCCGGACCAGGCCGCGCACCTCCTGCCCGCCCGCCGTGAAGACGGCCGACTGGCCACCGTGAACGGTCTGGTTCCCGGCGACGTTGTTGACCACGCCGCCCTGCTGGTTGCCGATGTTGAAGGCCATGGCTCCCCATCTCCTCACCGCTGCCGCCAGGACGCCTGCCGCTCGGCATCCTCGAAGCGGCGGCGCCGGGACGTCGTCACGATGTGCAGAACGATCCCGATGACCATCAGAACCATCCCGATAGCCGCCATCGCGAACCCGACCGCCCCCACCGGCACCCCGGCCACCTTCGGACCGAGCAGCTCCGGGGAGGAGTCGAAGGTCGAACTCCCCGACGAAATACCGTCGTTGGTCCCGGCAATGAATCGAATGATCACCCAGCCGTAGATCCCGCCCCCGACCAGAAAGACCAGGAAGCCGAGCATGATCAGGTGTCGTGCCCTGGTACGGGTCGCGGCGATCTCCTTGAAAAAGCTCTCGCGCTGCGCCTGCTGAACGTAGTTGTACTGGTCCCCGGCAACGTTGCTCAGCCGGTCGGCCTGCTGCTCCCCGATGTCGAACCGCCGCTCGCCGCCGGGCGGCATACGGCCGGCCTCGCGCGGTGCCGGGCGGCCCGGCGGGCCGGCGGGTGGCGGCCCTGCCGCGGGAGCGCCGTGAGGCGTGGGCCCGGGCCCAGGGGCGGAGCCCCAGCCCGGCATGGTGTCCGAGGTACCGCCCGGGGTGCCGCCGGCTCCGGGCTTCGGGGCCTGAACGGTCCGGTCGGCGGCGCGCAGGTCTTCGTAATGCACCTCTAAGGGCCCAAAATCCAGCACGTCGCCCGAGTGCAGCACCTGCTGCCCGAGCACCGGGTGCCCGTTCAGCATGGTGCCGTTGGTGGAGGCGAGATCCTCGACGGTGGTCCGGCCCGAGGCCCGCCACACCACCGCGTGCCGTCGGCTGACGCTCGGATCGCCCACCTGGATCTGGCAGTCGGAGTCCCGCCCGACCAGCATCGGCTGGTCGTCGAGGACGAAGACCCGGCCACGCAGCCGGTCCGGGCGGTCGACCACGAGGTGCGGTAGGTCGCGCTCTCGCAGAGGCGGGTCCATGGCACGACCTCCTGCCTTGGCAAAACATCCGGCGTCGGGCGAAACGATTCGCTCGCCTAGTCCGGTGATCCTCACCTTCCAGTAAAGGCCGATCGGCCCCGTCCTGCCACAGCATCCCGGACGGCCGGAACTCGGCAGTGCGCTCGGCCGCCGTCCCCTCGGTCCGCAGCCCTCCGATCCCGACAGGCTGGCCTCCGCGACTCCGCCCCGTGCCCGTCCGGCCGCCCGCCTCTCCGCGATCCACGGCGCCTTGATCCAGGACGCGACAGCACCGCCGTGATCGCGCCGAAGGCCAGGCCGCGGGTCAGGTCACCGTCTGTGCTGCCCGTCCGCTCGCCCCGGCCCGCTCGACAGGCAGCCACGTCGGCGTCGGTCATCCGGTACAGCACCAGCGCCACAAGCAGCATGACGCGGGTACCGGGCCGCTTGGCCTCCGGCACGTCGGCCAGGGCCACCCCGGCCGGGTCCCCGCCCAATCGCTGGAAGCCGATGCTCTCCCACAGCGCGGCGATCTTCTTCTTCGCCTGGCGCCGCCACGCCTCGGTGAGCTGCTCCCGGTCCTCGGGGTATTCGCCCATGTCCGGGTACACCGCCACCGCACAACAGCCGCCGGACAGGCGGCGGATCGCCTCGGCCGCCAGGATCGGTCCTAGCCCGAAGCCCCTCCATGCCCTGTCGAGATGGACACGGTCGAGGATCAGCAGATCACCGACGCGATGAGTGACCGCCTTCTCGAACGCGGTGAACCGCCTCGGGACAACCTGACAAGGGACGAGCGGCAAAGGCTCTGGAAGTACAAGCAGCGGATCGTTGCGGGCGAGATGCAGGACCGTCGTGCCACGCGTGAGCAGGACAGCTGGCCGAACCGTCCAACGCGATCAGGGGCCGAGCAGAACAAGGCGCCCCAGTTTCCGCTTGTCTGGGTACGCCCGCCCGAGCTGGATCGAATTCAGGAGCAACGCCAGGCCGCAGCAGCGCGGACCCGGGCGGCAGCAGAGAAGAAGCGGCAAGAACGCGCGACCATGGACCGGATAGAGCCCGTGGTGGACATGCTGCTGGGGCGCTGCGTGTCAGGACGGCTGTGAGGGGAGGCGGTACTCGTATTTGCGGGGGCGCAGGTCTTCTTCGGCGGGTTCCCAGTCCTGATGGTGGGTGACGGTGTCTCCCGTGGCGGTGTAGGGGTCGGTGCGGGTGTAGACCTTGATGTCGCTGACGACGTACAGGTCGACGGTGTTGTTCTGATCGCGGGCATGGAGGACTTCGTTGATGGTCAGCTCCACGCTGGTCGCTGCGCCGGTGGGTGCCTTTGACTTCGACGTGGCGTTCCTCGCTGCCGCGGGTGCAGCGCAAGTCGTAGGGCTTGCCGAGGCGTTCGACGTTCCAGCCGCGGCTTTCGTAGTAGGCGACGGCATGGTCTTCGGGGTGCTTTTCGATGGCGGTGCGCTTTTTCGGGTCGGAGATGTAGCCGGCGCCGCGGCGGCGACGCTGAGGTTTCTTCTTGCCCTCGACCTGATCGGCGGTGAAGCCAGGGGATTTATCGAGGGGAACCGTCTCGGGTTGGGCGGGGTCGATGGGGATGCCAGCCTGCTGCAGAAGCGGCAGTGCAGGCATGGGGACGAGTTTGCCCATACCGCGATCGGTGCCGGAGCGGCGGATGGCATCGCTCCCAGCTTCGGTGAGAGGACCTCCCGGACCCAGGGGCACATCGTGCAGGACGGCCAAGGGCTCAATACCAAAGCGGCAGGGGTACTTGATGCGCTGCTCGGCCTCTTCGTCAGGCCAGTGCCAAGCCGTACCGGTGTAGAAGCCACCTCACTGACGGGGCACCAGTTCGCACGGTGACGGGGCCAGGCAGGCAGGATCGGCGCACTCGCGAACTTGCAGAGCGAAGTACGACTGAACGTGCAAAGTGCGATCGGCGAGGATAGACAGTCGACGGACAGGACCTGTTGCAGCACCATTCAGGGCAGGGTCCGACGACAAGGAGCAAGGTGATCACCCAGGGCGTGAAGATCGCAACGCGATGCGATGCCTGCGGCGGCGTGCTGACACGCGACATCGGCCAGTTCATCGACCACGGACGCCTATGGTGGGGAACTGAAGGCGCCTGCCAGTCATGCACCGTCGCGTGGTGCGAGCAAGACAGCGACGGCAGAACTCCGGAAGAGATCCGCCACGCCCTCCTGTCCGAACACGGGCCCGCCCGGCTCCGCCTGATGGGGCCCCAGACAAGCCCGGTGGCCATCCTGCGCGCTCTCCGCGAGAAGAATGGCTTGACACTCACGCAAGCAAAGGCCCTGGCAGCTGAGTTGAAGGCGACCGGGCTCGTGGGGACCCTGGTCGAGATGGAGTTCATCGCCGCCCGACTCCGGCAGCACTCAATCAGGGCGGCAGTTGAGACATCACCCAGCTGACCCAGGAGCGAGATCGTTGGGTGCTCGATCAGGCGACGCCGGCTTCGCCCTCGATGGCGGTGAGGCGGTTCTTGAGGCGGTAGCTGGGGCCGTTGATCGGGACGACGTCGCAGTGGTGGAGGCGCCGGTCGAGAATCGATGGCGAGACTTCGTCGCCGAAGACCTGTCCGAATTCCGAAAGTCGACGACCGCGAAGCCCATCCTGCAAAGTACGGACCGACGGGCCGGATCTACGACCTGATTCGCCGATCGCAGCAGAACGGCACCTGGCACGCTTTCCCGCCATCGTTCACCAGTCCCGGCTGGCGGTCGGCTCCTCCGCATCCGCGTCCGTGAACCCGTATGTCGACGCGACGAAGCAAACCTCGTCACAGATCCACTCACGCGCAACCGCCTCGATCCCGCTCCCGGCCGCCGCGAACTCCCTGTCCAGCAGGTTGAACTCCTGCGTCGCAGCCTGGGCGAGCGCACAAGGTCCCCAGATCCGACGGCTGCTCAGCCTCAATTCGTTCGCACAGCCGCAACAGGATCGCCTTCCCCCCGGTCAACTATGCGATCAGGGAAGTATGAGTCGTCGTACATCTGCCGTAGGAACGCATGTCCTGCTATCTGCTGGCCTGTGATCGGCATGGTGCTTCCCTACCTCCGCAAAGACCTGACGCGCCGATCATGCACAGCACCACTGATAACGACGCCCCTATGTACACCAGACCCCACGCGACCAGGACTTTCACCACAGGCCGTAGGGGGTGGCCCACCACTCGCCTAGGGCAGCGGGCGCACCATGCAGTCATACAGTGGTGCGCCCTCCCACGGATGGGATGTCCCGACCAGCTTGTAGCCCCACGAGAGGTACGCGGCCCGAGGGGCTACGGCCTCCGGCTCGGGTCGCACCGTGAGTGTGACTCGCTCGGCGTCCACACCGTCGAGAAGCCGCTCATGGAGAGACGCCGCGATCCCCCGGCAGCGCCATGGCTTGCGGACCGCCATTTCGATGATCACGAAGGTGCGCCGGCCGTCCTCCCGTGCGAACTCGGCCGTCAGTTGCGCGTCCTGGATGTTGGTCCACCATCGGGTACCGGGGGCGAGGTAGTAGCCGTACGTGAAACCAACCAGCTCCTCGCCCTCGCGCGTGCCTGCACGGCGTAGTGCTCGATGAACTCCGCGACGTCGTGGGGGCCCTCGCGGTACGGGGGCTCCACGTAGATCTCTTCGTAGGCGGGCACGAAGTCGTCCAGTTGGGCTGCCGCATCGGTGCCGCTGTATCGGCTGTACGTGATGACCGTCATCAGGCGGCTCCCCTGTCCTGCACGTAGTCGGTCAGTTCCTCTGCTGCGTGGCGGGCGCTGACGGCGTCGGTGTCGGCGAGGAGATCAACGACCTCGGCCAGCCTCCGCAGAACTCTCCCGGACTCCACCTCGTTCAGGTGATCCAGGCTTTCGACGGCCTGGGCCGCCCCCTCGTCAACGTCGCCAGAGTTGATGAGGCTCCGGGCAAGGGTGAGCCGGTACAGGGCGCGGTTGCGGCCGTAAGTGCGGTGCTGGTGGTCGAGCGCGGCACGAAGAAGCGAGGTGGCCCGTCCGTGGTGGCCGGCCTCGGTGTAGAGCAGCCCCTGCGCGTAGTCGAGTTGCAGGTGTGCGGTACCGACGGTGCCCTTGCTGCGCAGCGCCGTATTGGACGCGGCTGAGGTGCTGTGAGACAGGCTGGCTGCTGCGGTTGCGCCGATGGTGTCGGCTAGGAATGCCCGTCGGTGCACGTTGATGCTGCCTTCCTGTGTGACGAGCGCTGTGCTCCTCACGGTGACACCAGGCGGGGGGTTTAGGAAACCGAGGCCGGTTGGTCTACGCCAAACATCGCGTGGATCACGCGCCATGGCCGGGCCCGAGGAGTAGGCGGAGGGATCTCTCGCATCCAGCGCCGGACGTGACGGGTAGTCACGGTCACCGGCTCGCCTAAAATCTCTGCCGTTTTCTCGAACGCCGCCACGAACTTGCCTGGCTGATCCCAGCCTTGAGCGATGCAGGCCTGCTCGAACGGTGTCTGATCGTCGGCCACGTCATAGCTCCACTCGTCTGCCCGTCTACCGACGGTAGCCGCTTCCCAGGTTCTCGAATGTCCGCTCGCTGAAATGTCCGCCCTAATGTCCGGGCGGACGTCCACACACGGGAGTTGAACGGCTGTTGGCTTTCAAGGCGGGCCCAGCCGGCCCGCTTCGAGGGAACGTAGGACAGCCGATTGGGAGCGTCGACCATGGCAAGCATCAGCACTCGTGACGCGGTCACCGCCGCGCGCGCCTACACCGAGATGCGATGGCCTCTACGCTGGGGGCACACCGGCCTGCGAGTATTGCGGTCACCCACGTGGGGCCGTGTCACAGGTATCTCGTAGGCTTCCGGCCATGAGCGAGGGTGATTCCGGCAGACGGGTCATAGAGGGGCGCTTCGAGCTGGAGACGCGGCTCGGTGGCGGTGGCATGGGCACGGTGTGGCGTGCACGCGATCTGGTCCTTGACCGGGCCGTGGCGCTCAAGGAGGTACGGCCGCCCGACCCGGGTCTTGCCGAGTACGACCCGCAGGGCGCGGCAATGCTCCGGGCCCGAGTACTGCGCGAGGCACGGGCGCTGGCTCGCGTCGATCACCCCAATGTCGTGACCATCCACCACGTGGTGGACGGCGGCGAGTACGTCTACCCGTGGCTCGTCATGGAACTGGTGACCGGCGGATCACTTCAGGACCGGCTCGACAAGGGGCCGTTGGCGCCCGCCGACGCCGCCCGGCTGGGTCGCGAGGTGCTGGCCGCGCTACGCGCCGCGCACGATGTCGGCATCCAGCACCGGGACGTGAAACCCGCCAACGTGCTGATGAGACCCGACGGACGTCCCGTCCTCACCGACTTCGGCATCGCGACCATCAGGGACTCGACCGCCCTGACCGCGACCGGGTCGATCATCGGCACGCCCGACTACATGGCACCCGAGCGCGTCTCCGGCGGCGAGGGTGGCCCGGGCTCCGACCTGTGGTCGCTGGCGATGATGCTGTACGTCGCCGTCGAGGGACATCACCCGCTGCGCAGGGGAAGCACCCTCGCCACGCTGGCGGCACTGTTGAGCGAGCAGCTTCCGCCACCCGCCCGAGCCGGAGTCCTGACCGAGTTCCTGAACGCCGTGCTCGTCAAGAACCCGGCCGACCGGGCGGACGCGACGACCGCGGACCGGCTGCTCGCGGAGGCGATCGAGGGCAGCAACACGGTTCCGAGTGCTCCCGCCGGGTCGGACGGGGCCACGTCGTACAGGCTGGCCCCTCCGCCGGGTGCAACGCCCGCACCCTCCGCACCGGTTGGGTCCGGACGGCCTGCCGGCTTCGGACCAGCTGCCGGCTTCGGACCGTCCACCGGCTTCGGGCCGGCCTCGGGCTTCGGCCCTCCGACTCCGTACCCCGCGGGCCCCACACGGCAGACGCCGGCGCGGCCGGGCAACCATGCGAAGAGCCGAATCGCGATCGCCTCGTCCGTCGTCGGGACCGTGATGGCAGGAGTCCTGGTCTGGACCCTGCTGCCGGACGGAGGCAACAAGGACAGCGGAAAGCCCGCCGATTCAGCCAGCGCTACTTCCTCGACCAGGACGACGGACCCCACTCGCACACCGTCCCGCTCGACCCCGACGCCTCAGGCCGACGCGAAGACGGATCTGCTCACCCCCGCCGGCATCCGGACGGCGGTGAAGGAGATCGAGGCCGCGACCGGCACGGACCGCGCATGCGACCTCACGGTCTATCCGACCTATGTCTCCGCGGACATCATGGTCAAGGGCAGCGACACCAAGTACGACAGCTACACCTACCGCCCGGGCCAGGGCGTCGAGAAGGGCATCATCAGCAGCGCGATCATCGGCGGCAAACGCTCCTTCAGTCTCGACAACTTCGACTGGGACGTCCTTCCCGCCCTGCTGAAGCGGGCGGAGAAGGACCTGAACGTCCAGCGGCCGACCATGCGTTACATCCTGGTCCGCCCTGCCGACGACACGTTCGACACCCCACTGGGACTGGCTGTCTATCTCGCCGACGACCACGTCACCGGCTATCTGGATGCCGACCTGAAGGGCAAGGTGACCCGGGTGATGCCGGCCCAGGACTGAGCGATCTGTCGGCATCGCCCGCGCCCTCGACCTGCTCGTGTGGCCCGCCAACGGCGCCGTCCTGTCCGCGCCCCGCCGCGCAGGCCTTGCCTCTGCCCTGCGCTACCACGCCGAACACGGCCACCTGCGCGTTGCCGCCGACCACAGAGTCATACAACAGAAAACAAACGGGAGAAAGAACGCGCAAGTTGGCAGTAGGCGCCCTCACGGCCGGCCTCTTCGCCATGGGGGCGGGCACAGCGTTCGCCGCCTCGTGGCACGACATTCCGACACTGTCGACCGGCGATGCGAAGTTCCACCACGGCGAATACGCGTGGCATCCCGCAGGCGACGAGCACGGCGCCTTCGAGTGGAAAGGCCAGCTCCAGGACGCTGACCGCGGTGACGACCACAACGTGTACGTACAGGTGAAGGTCGAGGGCTACGACTGGAGCCGCTACAACGGCAAGCAGCGGCAGACGGCTCCGCTGAACTACTCCAACGCCAGCCGGAACCGTCGCCTCGCCTCCGTGCGTCCGTTGGGCCTGAGCACCAGCCCGCCAGCGGGTCAAAGCTGGTAAGGCACTCTGACGGATGCATCGACGGCAAGGTGACGCGGCTCAGTGATCCGACCGCGGGCACCGGCCAGGGGGCGCGCCCTGGTGACACGCTCCCCTTCCGCAATCCGAAGGGCGGTCTCAAGACCCTGATCGCCGTCGGCATGATCATGGGTCCAGTCATCGGAACTGCGGCCTTCGTCGTCTCAACCCCAGCGTCGGCAGCCCAACGCAAAGGGCTGCCCCGCTCGCCCCGATCGCCAACCAAGCGTCGCAGGTGGCGGTGTGCTGTTCCTGCTGCCGGGCGCCGGAACCGTGTCCTGGTCGGCCGATCAGCCGATCGCCCTGAACCAGGCACGCGCCATCGGAAGCTGGCCCGTCGCACCCCACCCAGCACTACGGCACCGTGCCGCTCTCGCAGCGGCGGATCCGGTGTACCGCTGGATCGCGAGCAATGGAAGCAGCCGCTCTGCACGCTGGTGTGGGCTGCGGCCATCACGATGCTCGTGGAACTGGTCGCGGGCGCCGCGAGCAACTCGGCGCCCTCGATGCCCTCGAGGGCGAGGACGAGCAACGCGCCGTCGTCCTGGGCGACCTGGCCGCCGTCGAGGCCGCCGTCGGCCGGCCCGAGGAAGCCTGCCGATTCGCGCTCCACGCGCTCGACCAACTTGAGCGCACCTAAACGATCAAGTCCTATGTCGGGGCGGGGAGTCACCGAAGTGACAACTCCCCGTGAGTGTCACCGCGTTCGGAGCAGCAGATCACCGGGCTGGGGTTTCGGCGGTGACACGAGCTCGGGCCCCTTCGATCTCGTTGATGTGGGCTTCCGTCCATTGCCGGAGTGCGGTGATGGGCTCACCAAGGCTCTGGCCGAGCGTGGTCAGGTCATACTCGACCCGGGGCGGGATGGTCGGGTGCACCGTGCGGGTGATGAAGCCGTCAGCTTCGAGGCTGCGCAGCGTCTGGGTGAGCATCTTCTGCGAGACGCCCTCGATCCGCCGACTCAAGTCGGTGTAGCGCATGGTGCCTTCGAGGAGGGCGTCGACGACAAGGATCGTCCACTTGCCGGCGATGTGGTCGAGGACCTGGCGCGTCGGGCACTTCGCAGAGTAGGCGTCGGCCGGTAGTCCGGAGGATTCCACCACGGTCTTCATACCGGGAGAGTAGCGCACCAAAAGGTGCCCTCTTCCCAAGAGAGAGTCTCTCTCCAATAGTGAGTTCCATGACGAATCACATGCTCTCTGTCGCGGACGCGATCCGCACACGCCGCACCGTGCGCCACTATCAGCCCGATCCGATCCCGGAAGCCGTCCTGTCATCGTTGCTCGAACTCGCCGTCGAAGCTCCTACCAGCTGGAATCTGCAAGACCGGTCGATCGTCGTGGTCGCCAGCGACGAGGGCCGCGAAAGGCTCGCCTGGGCCACCGGTGGACAGCCGCAGCCGCAGGAAGCCCCCGTCGTGCTGGTCTTCGTCGCGGAGCCGCAGTCCTGGCGTGACGACCACAGCGACGTCTACGACCGGGCCCGGCTGGTCGGAGCATGGAGCGATGACTTCACCGCCATGTTCTCAGCGGCATCAACAACGTTCCAGGAAGATCTCGACAAGCGCGGCCTGCTCCGCGAGTACGCGGTCAAGGACGCAATGATCGCGGCCTCGTTCGTGATGCTCGCCGCGACCGAGGCGGGTCTGGCGACATCGCCGATGAACGGCTGGGACGAGGACAAGGTGAAGAAGGCGATCGGGATCGACAACCGCGACGACCTGGCCATCGCACTGCTCGTGTCCGTCGGCTACCCGGCGGAAGAACGGCGTCATCCCGGCCGGCGTCCCTTGGAACGCAACGTCTTCTACGAACGGCACACTGCGCAACGCGGCACCGCACACCAGAAATAGGCATCCTGCCCAACTCCGCGTCCAGGGACGGCAAGCAGGGCGTCCAAGATCCCCCTGCGAGGAAGGACCTGGACACCCTGCTGACTACCTTGTACATGAAGATCGACGACGACCTGCGGGCGCACCGGTGGATGGGCAGACCACCCAGGTGGACGGACGCCGAGCCCGCCGCCTGACGGTCGCGCAGGCACGGCTCGGCTTCGCCTCCGAGACACGCTTGCTGCGTCACGCGCACGCGCACCTGGCCTCGGTCTCGTACTGCCTGCGGGCGTCGCAGTCGGGCGAGGAGACTGAGATCCACGTCCCGAACCGCTCGCTCGCTCGCCCCGGTGACGAACGTCTACTTCGGAGTTCGGGAGGACTGCGAGGGGTTCTACGTCGGCGTTCTGGCCAGTGGTCTACCTCCGTGTATTGAGGAGGTCTTCGACACCCGGAAGGTATCCCTGTACGCCAGCAAGAATTGGGCTGGCCGGAAGCATGGGGAGCACTACTCGGAGACGCGGACCAACTTCGCATACCTGGCGTTCGTTGACAGCCACGGCAAGGAGTGGGTGCGCAGTGAGACCGACCTTCGCTACCAGCCGAAGGCCCGAGACACTATCCGTGGATACGTCGAGATGGGTAGGACTCGCGTGAGGAAGGCCGACGCCTGTGGCGACGATCGCGGTTGAGCTGGGATCGGGAGAGGCCCGTCGTCCTCACGGATGACGGGCCTGAGCGGCACGCCGAGCAGCGCAGCCCGTCTCGTCGTCGACCGTAAAGCCCCGCGTCCGCGTTGCGGGTTCAGGGATGGTGCGGGAACGACTCTGACGAAGTACGTCCGCGGTTCGCCGACCCCACGTTCCACAAGTGCGGGGAGGAAATGAAGAGTTGTGATCAATACGTCATGCACATCTTGATCACGGTAGATGACAAGTCCGGCCGCCTACGACGTCTCCCCGCTCCGATGTTGGTCTTTCGGCAGTTCAGCCGGTGCCGGCATGCCCTGCTGACCGGAGCGGGTGAAGTCCTCGGTTCTCGGGGGCTGGGTCATCATGACCTCGGTGGTGTTGACCTCGACGATCAGGTCGAGGCCCGTGGCGAAGTGGGCGGTGGAGACGATGGTGCATTTGTCCGCCTTTTGAGCCGAGAAGTCGAGGAACCTTTCGCGTGCTGGGTCCCCGTCGTTGAGTCCTCCTCCGTCATGTCCGTGATCCTCTCGTGAAGGCGCGGGCCGGTAGCGCGACCTTGCAGCCGTCCCAGCCGTGCGTCTCTCCCACGCACAGGTAACTCGATTGCCCAGCCACCGGTGTGAAAGGTGGCCGCCTCTGTCATATGCCAGTGTCGAATTCCTCTCCGCGTGGTAACCCCTGTAAACGTGAATATCGAAGACGTCGCATACTGCGAAATCCATCCCACGCTCGGTGTCGCGCGTGTCGGAGACAGTCCTGCCGAATTCTTCGTGGGACCCGAGGCTCCGGGCGTCGCCGTTCATCCGCCAGGCGGTTTCAAGGACTCCGAAGGACGCGTCAAGCGCCAGGCGGCACGCTTCCGCCTCTACGCGTACGACAAGGACCACAACGTGCTCGGCGAGGTGACCGCGGCGCAGGCACAGGTCCGCTGGACGGTAGAACTCGCGAACGCGAAGGCGGACTGGTACCGGTTCAACGGACGCTTCAACCAGTCGGACCAGCCCGCCAACCGACGCAACGCGAAGATCGACCCGGCCGACCCGCAGGCGCGTGCCGGTCTGGTCATCAAGCCCGGGCCCCGCAGTGTGGGCGGGCCGAACATGAACGGCGCAGGCACCCGGTTCGACACGGGAACGTTCCTCGGGACGCCCGTCGCCCTGGGCGAGCTGCGCACGGACGAGGCCGGACGACTCCTCGTACTGGGCGGACATGGCCGCTCGGAGTCCGTGAAGCGGCACAACCCCCTCGTGCACTACGCGAACAACGACTTCTGGTTCGACGACACCTCGGACGGGCCGGTCACGGCGACCGTGACCGTCGACGGTGGACGCGCGGTCCCCGTCACGCCCGCGTGGGTGATCGTCGGGCCCCCGGATTTCGCCCCGGACGTCACCAACCTGGTGACGCTCTACGACGTCGCCCGTGAGGTCGCCGAACAGGCCGGCTGGCTTCCGGCGGCGGAAGACGTGACCTTCAGCCGCGACATCCTCCCCCTGCTCGAACGCATCTGCGGCTACCGGTGGGTGAACGGCAACGCCCTGCGGGGACACGGCAAAGGTGCCCGCGGCGACTTCGTCGACGAGGAGCGCCTGGCGCGGCTGTCCTCGAACGCCACCGAGGACGCGTCGTTCCGCAACGAGGTGTTCACCCGGCTGCGCACCCCTGGGGCGCAGGACGTGACCCAGGCCAACTACACGTTCATGCCTCAGCTCGCGGGCGACGGCGGCGACCCGTTCGAGGGCAATCCGCGCAGGTGGATGACGCTGCTCGCCGGGCAGTACGAGCGGATGCGCCGTTGGGCCGCGGGGGACTTCGTCGCCGACGCGACGAGCGGTCCCCTGCCCGTGCGGCTGGCCGATCTGCCGTTGGCCGAGCAGCCGCACGCACTGGTCCGGGCCGCGCTGGAGGCGTGTGTCGGGGGCCCTTTCTTCCCCGGCATCGAGATGACGTTCATCGCGGACGACCCCGCGACCTGGTCAGGTCCCTTCCGGCTGCGCGACGGGCTGGCGCCCGGAGACGTCACCAAGTACATGGCGGTGCCATGGCAGGCCGACTTCTACGAGTGCAACACGCACTGGTGGCCGGCCCAGCGCCCGGACGACGTCCTGCCCGAGCAGGAGTACCAGCGTCTGATCCAGTCGGCGGCCACGGCCGCCGGGGAACTGCCCGAGCACGAGGTGCGCCGGCAGCCCTGGGCGCGTGGCGTCGGGCTCCAGGTGGTGTACAAACCGGAGCTGGACCGGCTGCCGGGCGAGAGCGACAGTGACTACGACGCACGGGTCAACCGCCTCTGGCAGAGGGCCCGCGACCACGCCGGGGACAACGACCTGGTCGACAAGTGGAGCACCCTGGGCTTCGTGGTCGCGCGCGCCGGCACGACGGGCGAGACGGTGCTGGTGGAGACCGAGCGGGCCGACCAGGTGGGGCTCAGCGACCGCGAGTGGTTCTACGTGCTTCAGCACCCGGAGCGCTACCCCGAGCAGGCCAAGGCCGCCAAGGCCTATGCGAAGGCCGTGCTGGACCGTGCCGAGTCCGAGCAGCACAACAACCCGATGCTGCCCCTGACGCTGCGCCCGTTCCGGTATTCGCGTGAGGCTCTCGAGTCACGCCTCGACCTCATCTACGCCGGTCTCTCGATGGACGCGGAGCAGGCCGACGACGGCCTGGCCCTGTACAGCCGCAAGAGCGTCATCGAGCGGCTCCGTCAGCTCGCGCCGTTCAACCTGCTCGACGGAGCCTGGCTGCGCAACGTCACTCCGGCCGGGCCGACCAACGAGGTCCACGCGCTGCTGTTCGCGATCTGGGTCGACGAGATGGGCAACGGCAACCCGGCACTGAACCACGCCAACCTCTACTCGGACCTGTTGCACAGCGTGGGTGTGTACCTGCCGCCGGTCGACTCCTACGCGTTCGCCATGCTGCCCGAGATGCTCGACTCGGCCTACACCGTCGCCGCGTTCGAACTGGCCATCTCCCAGCACTCCCAGGAGTACCTCCCCGAGCTGCTCGGTATGACACTGAACCTGGAATGGGAGGTGCTGGCGCTGAAGCCGACGGTGAAGCTGATGGAGTACCACGGCATCGACCCGCAGTTCTACACGATGCACATCGGCATCGACAACGCGGCGGAAGGGCACGGCGCCAAGGCCCGCGACGCAGTCGTGCAATACCTGGAGGAGATCTACAACGAAGGCGGGGACGCGGCGGTTCAGCACCACTGGCAGCGGATCTGGAACGGCTACGTGGCCTTCGCCAACACCGGGACGCTGGGCAACGACCTGGCGGAGCTTCTCTTCAATCCGCCCTCCCCGGAAGCCCGGCTGATCGACCTGATCGTCCGCAAGGCGCCGTACGCTTCCCGCAACCACGGAGCGAAGCTGCTCGGCGGTACCAGGCTGAACGACTGGTTCCTCGACCCCTCCGGACTGCTCCAGGAACTCCAGGACTCCGGCCTCATCAAGCCCGGCGACCCGGAGAACAGCCCCTTCTTCGAACTGACCGCGTTCACCGGCCCCATGTACAAGGTCTTCACGGACGCCGAACTGGACCTGTGGCGGCTGTGGACCCGGTCGCTCACCGCGCCTCCCCCACCACCCGAGTTGACGCCGCTCGACGCGATGACCAAGCTGGTCGAATTCCTTCGTGCCCGCCAGGCGGGCAATCCCGCCCACACCAACGCCGTCATCACCGGCCCCGACCCGGCGGATCCCACCCGTACCCGGACGGGGCCGGTGGCCTGGTGGTTCACCCAGCCGACCGGCGCGCTGCTGGCGGCGATCGCCCACCCGGACAACCGGCTCGTGCAGCCCGGCCGCCCTGAGGCGAGCCCCTTCGTCACCGACCTGATCGCTCCCACCAACGCCATGGGCAGGGCCTTCGACGTGGTGGTGCCCGGTACTACCCGCACCGGGCGGGAGATCACCGTCGCGTGGATCGGCGCAGGCTGCCCGCTCCCGGACCTCAAGCCGCCGCAGGCCCGGGTCCTGCTCTCCTCGGTGGTGCCGCTCGACGGCGCCATGGCGGGAGCCGAAGGCGTCAGCCTGCCGACGATCCACGGAATGGGCGCCGTCCACTGATGCTCGCTTGCGCGCGGTCGCAGTTCTGTGACGTGCTGATCGCGGGGGGCGGACCGGCGGGAGCGTCGGCCGCCCTCGCCCTTCGGCGTCAGGGCGCCACGGTCGTTGTCGCTGACCCGGGGCGGCGACAACACTGGAAGCCCGGCGAGAGCCTCTCGTCGAGGGCCCGGCCTCTGCTCGAGGGCCTCGGCGTACTGGACCGGGTGACGGCCGGACCGCACACGCCGTGTCACGGGAACGAGTCGGCCTGGGGCGGGAGCACGCTCACCCGGACCGACTTCCGCCTGGACCCTCACGGCCCTGGGTGGCATCTCGACCGCCTCCGCTTCGACAGCGTGCTGCTCGAGGCGGGCCGTGACGCAGGCGTCGGGCAACGCCGTTGTCAGATCCGGGCGTTGGAGCGCCGTGCCGGGCACTGGCGGATCTCGCTCGGCGACGAGACCGTACTCGCCCGGTACGTCATCGACGCCACCGGCGCCAGTGCCGCCGTCGCCAGGCGCGTCGGCGCACAGGTCGGACGCGACGACCGACTGGTCGCACTCGCGACTCGGCTGCCGCTGGGTGCTGCGCACGGGGACGTGCCGCGGACATCGCTCGTGGAGTCCGTGCCTCTGGGCTGGTGGTACACCGCACCGCTGCCCGGTGGCACGGCCCTGGTCATGATAGTGACCGATGCCGACGTGGTCGCACGGTACGCGCTGCACCAGCCGGCGCTCTGGTGGCGGGAGCTCACCGCGACCACACATGTCCGAGCCCGCCTGCGCCTCCGTGCGACACCCCCTCCCGTCGATCTGCTGATCACGCGGGCCTCGACCGCTCGTGCCCGTCCCGCGGCCGGGCCGGGATGGGCCGCGGTCGGCGACGCGGCCACGGCCTGCGACCCCATCGCCGCGCGCGGCATCACCACGGCCCTGGCCACCGGCATCTCAGCGGCCGACGCCGTGCGCGCGGACGCGGACGGCGCGCCCCGGCCACTGCAGCGGTACGCCGAACGAATCGAGGCGGTCCACCGGGAGTACCTCCAGGCGCGAACCGTCTGCTATGGAATCGAACAACGCTGGGACACACCCTTCTGGACACGACGCCGGCCAGAACCCTGACCTCGTGGGTGAGGAGCTCACGGAAGTCGGCCGGAACACCCCGCGTCAGCAGGGAAGACCGAGACACCCCCTGTCCGCGCGGCCCGACCGTGTGTCGGACGACGATGATCAACCGCCATCCCTTCTCAGCGAGCGGCTGCACGGCCTCCCAGCAGGCCCGAGTCTTCCCGGTCGACGAAGTACCCACCAAGACCACAATCCGGCTGCTGCCAGCCGCAGCACGCCGTACCGCTTCGGCCAGCACCCCGTCGTGCTCGCGCTCCACGTATCCGGGCAGCGCCCTTGTCCCGGACCCACCAGAGCCTGAAATCTGTCCAGGCCCCGCGGGGGTGAACCTCCAAATCGTGCGGCTCCCACTCCCCAATCGGCCTGCCGGCCCCGAATGCTCACCGCCCCCACCTCCGCCGACTCCGGCCGCGTCCCGCTGCAACGTCAGCAGCTCTGCGGCCGGCAACTTCAGCACGCGAGCCAGCACGGCCACAGTCTGCGCCGACGGCACCGGCCCATCGCCCTGGAAAGCCTGCGACACCGTCGTTCGCCCCAGCCCCGCCCGGACGGCCAGAGCCTTCTACTCCAAACGCATGCGAGCCAGCCCGCCATCCAGCGCCCTGCGTAATTCAGTGAGTGCCGGATTGTCGCCGTACTGCTCGTCGCGCACGTGCTCGCCCCCGGGCCGTGATGTGTCCACCGGCGTTCATCTTCGTCCCGGCGAACTACGGCGCGCACGATTTCCGCACCCTTCGGTCACGCCAACACCCCACCGTGTACAGGAAGTACTGCCGTGACCGTCGCCATTGCCCTCCTCATCACCACACTCGTCATCGTCATCGCGCTGCTGACAGCCACCAGCACGGCCACACTCGCCCGCACGGACGGCGCCACCTACCCCACCGCCCTCACCCGCGCCGCCACCGCAGTCGCCGCAGTCATCACCCTCGCCACCGCCGTGACCACAGCCACCGCCGCCCTACTCACCCAAATCCCTGAATCCCAAGCCGCGGGGACCCCGACCGAGGCACTCATCACCTACTGCAATCCCGCCGAACCCCCGGGGAAGGTCGTCAGACCTTGCGTGCGGCGGTGGCTGCCCCAGGTCCAGCGCGGCGGCCACCGCCAGCAGCCTGCTTCAGCCGCAGGCCGGGCGCGACGGTGCAGCCGCGGCGCGCAAGCAGCGGCCGGACCTCGCCGATGGCACGGGTGATGGTTGAGCGGTCCACGCCGAAGCAGCAGGCCAGCACGTCATGAGTGGTGCCATGCCACAGGTTCACCAGCGTGGCCAGCAACCGGTCGACGAAGACGAAGACGAACCTCTGCTTCGCCCCCGCTCCCACAGCCCGCCTTCGCGGACGAGCCGTGAGCCGAGCCTGAACTGCTCGTGCCACAACGGCCCCACCTCAGCGATGAGTTCAGCGATCACACCCGGCGACAACCCCGTGACCCGGTCCTCCGCCACGATCAGCTCACGTGCCCCAGCCCCCACCATGCACAGTTCAACGAGCCACCCAGGCGCCGAGCCACGGCCAACCGTGCACGAGGTCGTTAGGAGGCGCCGTCCGTCTTCTGCTGGTCAGATGATCTCGAGAGGGCTTCAAGCATGGCCTGGCGAGTCTCCTCGATGCGGGCGGGGTCACGTTCACCCGCGCTGCGCCTACTGCGCCGTTCTTGATTTAGCTCAGGGTCGGTTGACCAAATCCCCCTTGATCTTCACATCTCGCAACGGAGTTCCTGCGGTGTACAACCTTCACTCGCAGTGGTCCGTCTCCCGTTACGTCACACACGTTCCGCACAGGAGGCACAGTGCCCCGCCGCACTCTCACCGCCGCGATCGCCGTCACCGCGCTCGCGACCCCCCTCACGCTCTTCGCCACCTCCGGCACGGCGTCGGCCGCGCCCGTGCCGCCCCGCACGCCGATGACCGACTTCAACCACGACGGACACGCCGACCTCGCGGTCGCGGCGCCCTTCGGCACCGTCGGCGGTGTGGAGAAGGCCGGTTACATCTCGGTCGTGTACGGCACCGCCTCCGGGCCCGGAACGGCGCGCCACCAGATGATCAGCCGGGCCACGCCCGGCGTCCCCGGCGACCTCCAGGGCACCTTCGCCTTCGGTGTCCAGACGCTCCCCGGTGACCTCGACGGCGACTCGTACACCGACCTGCTCGTGGCGAGCGGCGGCGACGACGGCGAGCCGACCGTGCTCTGGGGCTCCAAGGACGGCCTTACCGGCCAGAACACCGTTCTGCCGTACCGGTACTCCGAGTTCGCTCTCGGTGACTTCAACGGCGACGGCAAGCGCGACCTCGTTGTGAACTCCGACCCGAGCGACGACCCGGACGTCTCCGGGATGACGATCCAGTACGGCCCGTTCACCCGCGACGGCAAGACGCGCACCCAGGACAGCATCACCACGGACGACGGCCCCTCGGGTCTGCGCTCCTTCATCACCGGTGACCTCACGGGCGACGGTGTCGACGACATCGTCACCACGCACGGCTTCGAGGAGATGCAACACGAGGCCCGCTTCTGGAAGGGGTCGAGGACCGGCGTCGGCCACACCTCCAAGGCCCTCGGCACGGCGTACAGCGGCACCGTCGGCGATGTCGACGGCGACGGCTACGGCGACCTGATCACCCGCGACATCGGCTCCGTCACCGAGGTCATCGACTCCGCCCCGGGCAGCATCACCATCCAGTACGGCGGCTCCACCGGGCCGAGCAGCACGCGCAAGAAGGTCATCACCCAGGCCACCGCGGGGGTTCCCGGGGCGAGCGAGGCGAACGACGCCTTCGGCGCGTCCCTCAGCGCCGGTGACGTGAACGGCGACGGCAAGGCGGAGGTCGCGGTCGGCGTTCCCGGCGAGAGCCTCGACGCCGCCGCCGGTACCGGCGCGGTGATCCTGCTCAAGGGCGCGTCCAAGGCCGCCGGCGGCATGACCGGCAAGGGCGCGATCGCCTACAACCAGTCCACTGCGGGCGTGCCCGGCGTCTCCGAGTCGGGCGACGACTTCGGCCGCCAGGTGAGACTCTCCGACCTGAACAAGGACGGCAAGGCGGACCTGACCGCGACGGCCCCCGGCGAGGACGGTGCCTTCGCCGACTCGGGCGCCCTGTGGAACCTCTACGGCTCCGCGAGCGGCCTGACCACGACGGGCGCCGGTACGCTCAGCCCGGTGAAGCTCGGCGCCCCCGAGAAGGACGCCGAGTTCGGCCACACGCTCGGCGGCTGACCCTCCCCCCTCTCTCGCCTTCTGACAGGTCAAATGGGTAGTGATCGCTTCCGCTGTGGTTCAGCGCAAAGCGGGGGAGTCGGTACAGCTGGCTTTGGCGGCAGCGGAGCGCTCAGACGTCGTCGATTGGACGAGCTCGAGGGCGACTTGTTGCGCAGGAAGTTGTTCACCCTGAGCCAGCACTCGATGACTCGCGGCCGAGGTGGCGGTGACCTGCGACGGACCCGTCGCCACGGTCGTTGTCAGTGAACCCTTCCAACGTTGCCTCTCAACGGTGAACAATGCTCCGGATGAGCCAGCTGTGGTGCGCACAAGGGCTTCCGCGAGTGCTCCGGAGCGGTCACCATGGAGGTCCGTCGGCGACCCGGGGGGGGGTGGGGGATGAGCGAGAGTGGGGACGTTCTGGACGGGCAACCGAAGCAGGACGGACCCGCGTGGTGGTTGGCGCTGGCCTGCCTGGTCGGGCTGCTTCTGGCCTACGTCGTGCTGACGAACTTCACCGGAGAGCTGCGGGCAGCGCTGTGGGGCGAGCCCGGTACCGTGACCGAAGCCCGCTGCCGGACGTACGACAACACCGTCGCCAACGCGGGAACATCGACGTCCTGCTCGGGCACTTTCACCTCAGACGACGGCAACTCGTCGTTCGACGTCACCATCGAGGGCGACATCCGCTCGCAACCGGTCCGTGCGTGGTTGGCGGACGGCACGTCCGGCACCGCATACGTCTCACCGACGCTGTGGACGGGGGTGCTCCCGGTGGGGCTCTCCCTCCTCCTGGCCGGTGTCCCGGCGGCGGTGACGGTGGGGCACGCGCGCCGCGTCCGCACACAGCGCCCGAGGCCGGCCCCACCCGCCCGGCCCGGTCCGCAGTGGCCGGCTCCGAGTGCGGACGACCCGGGGATCTCGGACTTCTGATCACACCACCCCTGCGGTCGCGCCACAGTCTCTACGTCGTCTGCCCGCCGGTAACCGCAACTACCCCAGTTACAGCGGTCCGACTGCTTTGTCTTATGTCGGCGAGTCATTCCTGGACAGCTGCGGCGAGGGTCGTGACACCGAGGAAGGAAGCCCCGGCCTAGGCCGTTTCCTTTGGATCACCTCGCCGACCAGATGAAGATGGCGGCGAGGTGGAGCCCGGCGAGGTAGATGGTGGCGGTCTTGTCGTAGCGAGTGGCCAAGCCGCGCCACTGCTTGAGCTTGTTGATGCAGCGCTCGACGGTGTTCCGCTGTTTGTAGGCCTCGCGGTCGAACGGTGACCGCGTCCGCCTCCGCGACGGCCCGTAACAGTGGGCCGGGGCAGGCCGGTTCGCCCGGTCGCATCGGACGCCTGTGGCGAGCACGCTCGGGTGCGCCTCGGCCGTCGCGCTCTCCTGGCGCGGCCGACTCGGTAGCTCCCGCTCAGGAGTTGAGGAACTCCAGCAGATCGGCGCTCAGTTGGTCCTTGTGCATGTCCGTGATGCCGTGCGGCGCGCCCGAATAGACCTTGAGCGTCGCGTTCTTGATACGGGCGGCCGACGCCTTGCCGCCGACCTCGAACGGCACGACCTGGTCGTCGTCGCCGTGGACGACCAGCGTGGGGACGTCGAAGGCGTCCAGGTCGGACCGGAAGTCGGTGGCGGAGAAGGCCGCGACGCACTCGTAGGCGTTACGGTGCCCGGCCTCCAGACCCTGCCGCCAGAACGCGTCCCGGACACCCTGCGAGACCTCGGCGCCGGGCCGGTTGTTGCCGAAGAACGGTCCGTCGGCGAGGTCGTGGTAGAGCTGCGAGCGGTCGGCGATGGAGCCGACGCGGAGCGCGTCGAACTCATCAAGGGGCACGCCGCCGGGGTTGTCGTCGGTCTTGAGCATGAAGGGCGGTACGGCGGAGACCAGGACGAGCTGCGCGAGGCGTGCCGTGCCGTGCCGGCCTACGTAACGGGCGACTTCGCCGCCGCCGGTGGAGAAGCCGACGAGGGTCGCGTCCCGCAGGTCGAGGGTGTCGATGAGGGTGGCGAGGTCGTCGGCGTAGGTGTTCATCTCGTTGCCGTGCCAGGTCTGGTCGGAACGGCCGTGCCCGCGCCGGTCGTGGGCGATGGCGCGGAAGCCGTTCGCGGCGAGGAACAGCTGCTGCGCCTCCCAGCTGTCGGCGTTCAGCGGCCAGCCGTGGCTGAGCACGACCGGCCTGCCCTGGCCCCAGTCCTTGTAGTGGATCCGCGCTCCGTCGGCCGCGGTGACGTACGGCATGGGTGCTCCCGTCTTCGGACGATTCCCGACCGGTTGATCGTCCGCCGGGACCGGGCGGCCCCGAATCCCGTGCGGCGCGTAGTCGTGACCGCCGCGCGCGGGTCGCGTCATCGGTGTCCCCGCCCCGTGGCCGATCCGCCCAGCAGCCTGGACGGGTGGACCGACCACGGCAACGCGGGTCCGAGAGGAGCTCCTTGAACGCGGGTTCGCGGGCAGCGCCTGTGACGCGGGCCCGAGGGCAACGCCTGGGACGCGGCTCCGGGTTCAGAGCCCCGGCGCCTCGCCGAGCCGGCGCCGGGAGGTGACGTCGAGCTTCCGGAAGACCTTTCTCAGGTGGTAGTCGACCGTGCCGGCGCTGATGAAGAGCTGGGCGGCGATCTCGGCGTTGGTCGCGCCGTTCTTCGCGAGCCGGGCGATCGTGAGCTCTTGCGGGGTCAGCGCGGGCTGCGGCCCCGTCGATCCACGACGGGGATGTTCGCCGGTCGCGGCCAACTCCTGGGCGCTGCGCGCCGCGTAACCCATGGCCCGCATGCCGTCGAACATCGCGAGGGCCGTACGCAATTGCTCACGGGCGTCCTTCCGGCGCTTGCGGCGGCGCAGCCACTCGCCGTACAGCAGATGGGCGACGGCGCGATCGGAGCGGGCCCTGGTGCCGGTGAGCAGGGTGATCGCCTCGCGAAAGAGCGGTTCGGACTCGTCGGCGGGGGCGAGCAGCGCTTCCGAGCGAGCCAGCAGGCCCAGCGCCCACGGTGTGTTCGCCGCCCTGGCGCGGGAGGTGAGCGTGCGCAGTGCGGCCGAGGCCAGCACGCGGTCGCCGCAGCGCACCGCCGCCTCGACAAGGTGGGGCAGCAGCCGGGAGTGCACGCCGAGGACGTCGTGCTCGATCAGTTCGTGGGCGGTGGTGCGTGCCCGCGCGTAGTCGCCGCGGCTCAGCGCCAGGACGACGGCGCCGATGCGGGCGATGGACGCGACGGCGCCCGCGCCGAGCCAGGTTCCGGCCTCCATCGAGCCACGCAGGACGGTGTCGAGATCGTCGGCCTCACCGTGCCAGGCGAGCAGTTCCGGGTGCCGGTAGATGGCCCACACATCGTCGTTGGCGCCGATCGCGGAGCGGATCTGGTGCCCCTCGGTCAGCAGGTCGTCGGCGGCGGCCAGTTCGCCGAGATTGGTCTCGGACATGGAGGCGCAGTACAGGGCGGAGTCCAACTGCCAGAGGGCGCCCGCCCGTCGGCTGATGTCGGCGCCGCGCCGGATGACGGCGGTGTGCGCCTCCTCGTCCCACAGGACCATGGTCATGGTGATGACGGGCACCTGGCCGCGCAGCACGTCCTCGTCACCGGTCCGCGGGTCGAGCAGCATCGCGGCAGCCGTCCGCAGATGGGGCACGGCGCTCTCGTACCCGTCGATGGCCAGGACGGCGAACGCCCGCAGCACGAGGTCGACACCCGTGGCGGGCGCGTCCCGCGGCACCAGTTCCTCGATGGCGCGGGCGATCTCGGCCGGTGTCGTCCCTTCCGTGAGGTGTTCGGCGGTGATGACGCGTTCGACGGCCCTGAGCAGTGCATCACGGGCGAGGCCGGGTGCTCCGCCGGTCAGGAAGCGGGCCGCGTTCAGGCACAGCGCCGGCGCCTTGGCGAACGAACCGGCGTCGCCGAGCGCGATGATGGTGTGTGCGCGGACCAGCAGCGCCCTGCCCCGGCCGACGTCGTCGAGCAGTCCGACGTCGAGGGTGTCGAGGAGCGACTCCGCCTGCACCGGCGCTCCGGCGCGCAGCGCGGCCTCTGCCGCGGCCAGCAGCCGGTCGGCGCGTGTACCGGCCTGTGGGGTGAGTTCGGCGGCCCGGGTCAGGAAGGTGGCGCGGGCCGCGTAGCCGCCGCGCGCGCCCGCCCGGTCGGCCGCCCGTTCCACCTCGGCTGCGACGGCCTCGTCCCGGCCGAGCGCCGCCGCGGCGAGGTGCCATGCGCGCCGGTCGGAGTCGGCCGGGCGGTCGGTGGCCTCGGCCAGGGCACGGTGGGCGCGTCGGCGCTCGCCGCCGCTCGCGCCGCCGTAGACCGCGGACCGCACCAGGGGATGCCGGAACCGCGCGGTGGTCCGCAGCACCACGAGGCGCTCGGTCTCGGCGGGGCCGGAGGCCTCGGGGTCGACGCCGAGGTGCCGGGCCGCGCTGGTGACGTACCCGAGATCGCCGCCCGGCTCGGCGGCGCCGAGCAGCAGCCAGGTCCGGGTCGGTTCCGGCAGGGCCCGCACCTGGCGGAGGTAGTGGGCCTCCAGCCGGCCGCCGAGGGGCAGCGGTTCGGGCAGGGCGAGTCCGCCGGAGAGCTGCTCGGCGGAGAGCTCCTGTCCGAGGTCGGCCAGCGCCAGGGGGTTCCCGGACGTCGCGGTGACGATCCTGGCCGCGACCCGGGCGTCGAGCTGTCCGGCGACGGCCTCCCGCAGCAGTTCCAGCGCGAACTCGTCCGCCAGGCCGCCCACTTCGGTGACGGGCAGCCCCGCGGGCACCTCGAAACCGGTGCGGGCCGCGAACAGCAGACCGACGCCTTCGGCGTGGAGGCGTCGGCCCACGAAGGACAGGACTCCCATCGATTCGTCGTCGAGCCACTGGATGTCGTCGACGCAGCACAGCACCGGACGTTTCCTGGCCGCTTCGGCGAGCAGGGTCAGCACCGCGAGCCCGACGAGGAACCGGTCGGCCGGCGGGCCGTCGGCCAGTCCGCAGGCCACGCGCAGCGCGTCGTGCTGGGTGGGTGGGAGGGCGCCGGAGTGCTTGAGCGCGTCCAGGCCGTCCCGTCCGTCCACCAGCGGGATCAGCATCCGGTGCAGCGCGGCGAAGGGGAACCCGGCGCTCTCGGACTCGATCCCCGCCACCGTGACCACGCACAGGTCGGCCGCCTCCGCCGCCGCGTACTCCAGCAGCGCGGTCTTGCCGATCCCGGCGTCTCCGCGCAGCACCGTCACCTTGCTGAGCCCGTCACGGATTCCGGCCACGAACCCTTCGAGGACACGGCGTTCCCCGGCCCGCCCCTTGAGAATCAACGCCACGCCTTTCGGATGCCCGGGTGGCGAGTCGACGACGGCACGCTCTCTCGCGCCCGCCGTGTTCTCACACTCCGCCTGTCCTGCTCATCCTGGGGGGATCTGACCGGGAACGGGGGCTGGCGGCGGAAGTCCGAGATCACGTTCCGTTTCGCCGGCTCAGTGGCCCGCAGCGCGTTTCGGGGGCGGTGTCACCCGCGCGCCCGTCGGCACGCCGTCGCATCCGGACAGGGGAACTCGACCGCCTGAAACGGGAGTTCACCGAGACGCCGGCACCGTGCGACCGCGCGGGAGGGTGCCGGGGCGGGCGAGGCGACCGTCACCGCGCCACCCGCCCCGGCCGCTTTACGGGGTCGCCGTCCTGGATTCCAGGTCGGCCCGCGTGTCGTTGCCGTAGACGCCGGACTCGTCGCCCCGGATGCCGTACCAGACCTGGAAGCGGGCGACGGCCGCGGTGAGTTCGGCGTCGTAGCTGCCGCTGGTGCTGCCGTGGTCGTAGACGTTCGGGATGCGGAGCAGGCGTTGCTGAAGCGCCGTCACCTCGGGGCCGCGGTCGCCCTCCCGCAGGGTGCCGGCCCCGTCCGGATCGTCGGCTCCGTCGGGGGCCGGGGCGGCGGACGCTGCCGAGGGTTTGCCTCCGGCTCCCGTCCGGGACGCGTCGTCCTGGCCGTGCGGCACCAGCAGGGCGAGGGCGAAGCCGATCAGGGCCGCCGTCGCGACGGCGACCGTGATCGCGGCGCCGCGCAGCCCCGCACCGCGGTCGAGGCCGTGGCCGTCCCCGTGGCCCTTTCCGTACAGGCGTCCGCGTCCGGTCGTGGGTCCGGCCCCCGCGTCCGTCGGCCCCGCGCCGTCGGTGTAGTCCTCCCCCATCAGGACCGGCGGCAGTTCCTCGGTCTCGTCCTCCTCGGGGGGCGGGAGAAGCCGTGTCGCGGTCGCGGGCACGGCGACCGGCTCGTACCCGTCGTCCGTGTCCATTCCCTCCTGAACCCGCACCTGCCGCAGCAGTTCCGCCAGGGACTCGGAACGGCGGCGTCGCTGGATGTGCGTGGGTTCGATCACGGAGCGCCCGGTGGGCTGCCCGCGTTCGGGCGGTGTCGGCACACTGCTCTCCTTCCGTACGCGCGGTCTCCCGCCGTCCGTGTGAAGTGATACGCGGGGCCGGGCTCGGACGTTCAGCACGCCATCCATCCCGGAAACGATCGATACGCTCAATTCGGTAAGTCTTATTGAGCGTTTGAACGTCGGCGTGCTAGAAACCGCCGTCATGACGACTCGTTGGTCACGCCGTGGTTTTCTGGCCGCAAGCGGCGGCACCGCGCTCGGACTCGGGGCGCACAGCTCCGCCGACGCCGCTCCCCCCACCTCCCCCACTCCCCCCACTCCCCCCACTCCCCTCGCTCCACCCACTTCCCCCATGAGCTTCGAAGCCGAGGAGTCCGGCACGGCCGTGGACGAGTTCGCGACGCTGCGCGCCAAGTGGCGCACGCTGATTCTCGGCGAGGGGTTCAGCCCGACCGCCGACCCCTTCAAGAGCCGGCTGGCCGACCTCGGCAGCACGGCCGGCTCGCTGCGGTCCACGATGGCGCCGGCGTCCGGCTCGCTCTGGCCCGACCTGGTCTACGCCGATCCGGAGCCCGACACCGACCAGGAGTCCTACGGCTACTCCGGAAACATGAACTCCAGCTACAGCCGGCTGAGCACCCTCGCCCAGGCATACGCCCAGCCGGGCACGGGCCTGACCGGCGACAGCGGTCTGCGGGACGACATCCTCACCGGTCTCGAGCACCTCCACTCCGAGGTCTACAACGAGAACCAGGCCCGCTACGGCAACTGGTACAGCTGGCAGATCGGCGCACCGCAGGCGCTGCTCGACGTGTGCGTGGTCATGTACGACCAGTTGCCGGCGACGCGGATCACCGGCTACCTCGCCGCAGTGGACCACTTCGTGCCGGACTCGGCCGTCTCGAGCTACAGCGGTACGAGCACGGGCGCCAACCGGGTCGACCTGTGCCGCGTACTGGCGCTGCGCGGGATCGTCGGCTCGGACGCCGCGAAGATCGCACTGGCCCGGGACGCCCTCTCGCCCGTCTTCCCCTACGTGAACAGCGGGGACGGGCTGTACACGGACGGATCGTTCATCCAGCACACCACGGTCCCCTACACCGGTTCGTACGGCTCGGTGATGCTCGGCGGCCTCGGGATGCTCTTCGCACTCCTGACCGGGTCCACCTGGGCGGTCACCGACGCCGGCCGCCAGATCGTCTTCGACGCGGTGGAGAGTGCCTGGGCGCCGTTCCTCCACAACGGTCTGGTCATGGACGGCGTGTCCGGGCGGGCGATCAGCCGGGGCGTCTCCGCGTCGGACGCCCAGCGGATCCAGCAGGACGACCATCTGCGCGGCCATCCGATCCTCGCCTCGATCGTGCTGCTGGGGCAGAGCGCGAGCAGCACGGAGAACGCGCGCTGGCGCGGCCTGGTCAAGGGCTGGGCGCAGCGCGACTACTACAGCCCGCCGATGAGCAACCCCTCGCTCGGCCTGACAAGTCTCGCCCGTCTGAAGGGAGTTCTGGACGACACCTCCGTGTCCGCGATCGCCGAGCCGACCAGGCACCGCCTGTTCACGAGCATGTCCCGGGCCGCCCACCGCCGACCGGGCTGGGCCGCGTCGATCAGCATGGCCGACCGGCGGATCACCTACTACGAGACGGGCAACGGCGAGAACCTGCGCGGCTGGCACACCGGGTCCGGAATGCTGTACTGGTGGGGCGACACCTTCGCCAACGGCCAGTACAGCGACGCCTTCTGGCCCACGGTCGACCCGTACCGGCTGCCCGGTGTCACCGCCTCCCGCAAGGTGCTCGCGGACGGCGCGGGCGGCGACTGGGGCGCGTCCCTGCCGGACGTGAACTGGGTGGGCGGCAGCACGGACGGACAGCGTGCCGCGATCGGCCAGTACCTCAAGGGACTGCAGAGCACGCTGCTGGCCAAGAAGTCGTGGTTCTGCCTGGACGACTCGATCATCTGTCTGGGCGCCGGCATCACGTGCACGGACGCGGCGGCCGTGGAGTCGACGGTCGAGAACCGCAACCTCGGGCCGACCGGCAACTCCCCCCTCACCGTGGACGGCACGGTGAAGCCCGCCGTCCATCCCTGGTCGGAGACGCTCACCGCCGCGCGGTGGGCGCACATCGGCGGCCACGGCGGCTACGTCTTCCCCGGCGGCGCGACCGTCAAGGCGCTGCGCGAGGCCCGGGACGGCAGGTGGAGCGACATCAACAAGGGCGGTGCGACAGCCGTCGTGAACCGCAAGTACCTGACCCTGTACGTCGATCACGGCACCGCTCCCGCCGACGCCACGTACGCCTATGTGCTCATGCCGGGCGCGACCGCGGCCCAGACGCAGGCCCGGGCCGCGGCCACGACCTGGCTGACGGTCCTCGCCAACACCGACGACCAGCAGGGCGTCAGCGTCCCCTCGCTCGGATTCACCGGTGTCACCTTCTGGTTCGGCGGCACCGTGGGAACCCTCACCGCGAGCGGTCCGTGCTCCGTGATGATCACCGAGAAGAGCGACGGGACCGCGGTCCTGTGCGTGAGCGACCCGATGCGCATGCAGACCGGGCTCACCCTCACCTGGAACAGGGCGGTCGCCTCGGTGACCTCGAAGCCGCCCACCGTCGCCTCGGCCACCACCGGCTCCGCCCTCACCCTGACCTTCGGCGATCTCAGTGCCACCGCGGGCGTCACCCAGAAGATCACCGTCAAGCTGGGCTGACCGTCGCGCCCCCGGGCCGACGACACGAACTCGGGTGCGCTCAGGGCGCGTCGGCAGTCGCGGACCGAGCGTGCGGGTCTCCGGGCGCCCCCTCCGACGCCCTGAGACCCGGGGTCCCGACGGCCGCGAAGGCCCGGCCGTCGAGGGTCCAGTGCCGGTCGGCGTCACGGCCCAGCGAGGCGAACACCTGGGCGGCGACGTCGACATGACGGACCCTCTCGGGTGCGGCCCCGACGCCCGGACCTGCCGCGATCAGCCAGGCGGTGCGTTCCTGCGGCGAACGGCCGCCGTGGCCACCGGAGTCGACGTGCCCGTGATCGGTCACGGCCAGGAACGTCCACCGCTCCCGGTCGTACGAGGGCCGGGAACGCACGGCGTCGAGCAGCAGGCCGACGCGTTCGTCGGCGCGCCGCACCGACCCCTCGTACGCGTCCCCGCAGCCGAGGAGGTGCGCGGTCTCGTCGGGCGCCCCGAGGTAGACGAAGGACGCGTCGACGTCGTCGTCCGCGAGCACGCGTACCGCCTCGGCGGTGATCCGTTCGTCGCAGCGCTCCCAGGCCTCGGGGGTGTCCTGCGTCGGGGAGACGAACGCGGCCCTGGACGGGGCGCGGAAGAGCGGGCCGCCGTCGTCGATCTGCAGGAGCGGCCGCCAGCCGGCCGCGACGAAGGTCCGGAGGCCGCACTGCCGCGCCAGCCTGGTGGCGAAGTCGGGGAACACGTCGAGCCGGTGGCCCCCGAAGTCGTTGCTCCACACCCCGTGCTTGTCGACGCCGACGCCGGTGACGATCGTCGCCCAGCACGGGCCGGACATGGTGGGGGTGCGGTCGTCGACCTCGACCGGCGTCAGAAAGCCCTCCGCCGCGAGGGCGTCCAGGTGCGGGGTGGGCAGACGGCTCAGTGTGTCCAGTCGTACGCCGTCGATGCCGACGACCAGGACGCGACGGGCGGCGGAGTCGGGCATGGTGCGATCCCTTCGGTGGGGTGGACTCGGACCGCGGGGCGCGGCGGGCACGCGGAGATCGCGTTCAGGCCGATCGGGTGAGCTGGTCGGGGCCGACGCCGTAGGCGAACGGGAGCCCTCGCGCATAACGCTGCACCTCGTCGACGGCCCAGTCGGTCATCCGGCCGAGCTCGTTGCCTAGGGAACCCGCGATGTGCGGGGTGAGCAGCACGTTGGGCAGGGTGTAGAGCGGTGACGTGGGAGGCAGTACCTCCGGTTCGGTCACGTCGAGCACGGCGTGCAACCGTCCCGCGACGAGACACGCGGTCAGCGCCTCCGTGTCGACGAGCGAGCCGCGCGCCGTGTTGACGAGCGTCGCTCCGTCCCGCAGGAGTGCCAGCCGGTGCGCGTCGAACATGTGCCGGGTCTCCGGGAGTTCGGGCGCGTGGATGGTCACCACGTGGCTGCGCCGGACGAGGTCGTCCAGGTCCGCGGGTTCCGCGCCCAGGGCTCGCGCCTCGCTCGGGTCCAGGTAGGGGTCGTGCAGCAGGACGTGCAGGTCGAAGGGGCGGAGCAGTTCGATGAGGCGGCGGCCGACGCGGGAGGCACCGATGACGCCGACCGTGCGCCGGTGGTTGCCGTATCCGGTGAAGTACGGCAGCAGCGGCGGCTGTTCACGGGTGAGGGCGTAGTCGTGGGCGATGTCCAGGACGCGCTTGTTCGCGAACAGGATCGCGGCGAGGGTGAACTCGGCGACCGGCAGCGCGTTGGCCTCCGCGGCAGAGGAGACGGTGATGCCGTGTTTCCAGACGGCCGCGGTGATGTGGTGCTTGATGGAGCCGGCCGCGTGGACGACGGCCCGCAGCCGCGGCATGCGGCTCAGCGCGTCCTCGGTGAGCGGCGGCGCGCCCCAGTGGGTGAACAGCACCTCGATCGCGGCCAGTTCGGTGGCGTCGGCCGCGGCGAAGTCGGTGATGGGGGCGGACGCGTCGACGGCCGCGACGCGAGCGAGTCGGTCGAGTGCGCCTTCGGTGACGAGGGAGCCGTGGATCTCGCGTCCCATGGCGAGGGCGGTGCGCGGACGCCGGTCCCCGGCGGACCGGTCCGGGGTGTTCAGGAGGGTGCCTTCCGGTGCGGACATGGTCACTTCACCGCGCCCGCGGTCAGGCCCGAGCGCCAGAAGCGCTGGAGGCAGACGAAGGCGACGACCAGCGGGACGACGGCGACGAGCGAGCCCGTGATGACGAGCGAGTAGTACTCGGGCTGTTGCTGCGTGACGCTGTTCCACATGAACAGGCCGAGGTTGACGGGGTAGAGCTTCTCGTCGTTCAGCATGACCAGGGCTCCGAAGAAGTTGTTCCAGCTCGCGGTGAACGAGAACAGGAAGATGGTCATGAAGCCGGGCGCGAGCATCGGCAGCGCGATCCCCGCGAAGGTGCGCAGCTCCCCGGCTCCGTCGACGCGGGCGGCCTCCAGGACCTCGTTCGGGACGTATCCCTCGGAGAAGACGCGGGCCAGATACACACCGAACGGGTTGACCAGGGCGGGCAGCAGGAGCGCCCAGTAGGTGTTCACCACGCCGACCTCGGTGGCGAGCAGATACATCGGCAGCTGGATCACGGTGGTCGGGACGAGGACGCCGCCGAGCACCGCGGCGAACAGCTTCTCCTTGCCCCTGAAGTCGTACTTGTCGAAGGCGTAGCCGGTGGCGACGCACAGGAACGTCGAGGCGGCCGAGCCGATGACCGAGTACAGGACGCTGTTGCCGAACCAGCGCAGATAGATGCCGTCGTTGAAGGTGAAGACGCGGTGCAGGTTGGTGAGGAGGCTGAAGTCGCCGAGGGTGAAGCCGGACGTGGCGAACAGGTCGCGGTCGTTCTTGGTGGCGGCGACGATCAGCCAGCTCACCGGCATCAGGGTGTAGAGGGCGGCGACGGTCAGCAGTCCGTTGACGACGCCCTTGGAGAGCAGCACGCGGGACGGGGCTCGGCGGGTGTTCGGGACGGGCTCGGGGTCGGTCCGGGGCGGGGCCGGGCGGGTGTTGTGGGCGGCGAGGGTGCTCATGAGGCCGCCTTCCACCGGTTGCCGAGCCGGGTGACGATGAAGGAGAGGACGACGCCGAGCAGGGCCAGCAGCAGGGACGCGGCGGCGGCGAGTCCGTAGTCGTGCTGGACGAAGCCGGCCTTCCAGATGAACAGGGTCGGTGACCACTCGGTGTCGACGGAGGGTGCTCCGCGCTGGTTGAGCAGCTTGGGTTCGGTGAAGATCTGGACGGCGCCGACGCAGGTGAACAGGACGGTCATGACGACCGCGGAGGCGATCAGCGGCACTTTGATCTGCAGGGCGGTACGGATGGCGCCCGCGCCGTCGACGACGGCCGCTTCGATCGTTTCGCGCGGAACGGCCTGCAGCGCGGCGTAGAAGACGACCGTGTTGTAGCCGATCCACTGCCAGGCGCACAGGTTGACCATGGAGGAGAGCACATGGTCGTCGCTGTAGAAGTCCCAGGAACCGCCGAGGGCGCCGATCCCGTCGAGCACGGGGCTCAGCCCCGGGGTGTAGAGGTAGATCCAGACGATCGAGGCGATCAGTCCCGGGATCGCGTGCGGCAGGAACAGCGCGAGCTGGAAGAACCGCTTGGCGCGGGCCATCGTGGAGTCGACCAGCAGCGCGAGGACGAGCGAGCCGCCGATCATCACCGGGATGTACAGGGCGCAGTAGAGCGCGATGTGGGCGAAGGAGTCGCGGAAGCCCGCGTCGGACAGGGCCTCGGTGTAGTTGCCGAGCCCGGAGAAGACGCGTTCCGTGCCGCCGAAGCCGAGTCCCGAGGAGCGTTCCTGGAACAGGCTCATCCACACGGCGTAGGCGATGGGCGCCGCCATCACCGCGGCGAACAGGACGAAGAACGGGGTGACGAAGAGGGCGGCGGCCCGGCGCTGGCCACGCCGGAGCTTCGAGGGGCCCGGGGGCTTCGAGGGGCCCGGGGGCTTCGCCGGGGAGGGGTGCCGGGCCTTCACGGCCGGGGCGAGGGGTGCTGCCACGGTTGGGCTCCTTGGCGGGCTGGACGCTTCGGGGAGAGTGCGGGGAAGGGGGCCGCGTGACCGGGTCCGGCCGCGTCGCCTGGCGCGTGCGGCCGGACCCGTCAGGTCACTCGGCGAGCTTCAGCCCGCGCTCGGTGATCCCCGACTCGGCCTTCTGCTGCCCGGCCTCGACGCCGCCGGAGAAGCCGGACTTGGCCGTGGCGTCCTGGACGGCGGTGTAGACGTCGAGCTGGTCCGGTCCCCAGGTCCAGCCGGGGACGATCGTGTCGACCTGCTCGGAGGCGAGCTTGTAGAGGTCCTGGCCGTTCAGGTACGCGGTGTCGAACTTCGCCGCCGCCACCGCGCGCATCTCGGGGTCGGCCGGAAGGGCGCTGCTGGGCGACGCCAGGTCGGCGAGCCGGGCCTCGACACCGGCCTTGTCCGTGGTGAGCCACTTGATGAACTCGGCGGCCTGCTCGGCGTGTTCGCTGCCCTTGAGGACGCCGTAGGAGGTGCCTCCGTAGTTGCCGGCGGCCGGGCTGCCCCAGTTCGGGAGGGGGGCCGCGGCCCACTTGCCGGAGAGATCGGGCATGGCGGCCTTGAGACTGCCCGCGGACCAGGAGGCACCGAGGAAGGAGAGCGTCCTCCCGGAGGTGCGCGCCTTGGTCTCCTCGGGGCTGTACGCGGTGTACGACTGCACGAGGTCGTCCTTGACGAGGCCGTCCCAGTACGCGGCGACCTTCTTGCTGGGGGCGTCATTCACGGCGGGCTTCCAGGCGTCGCCCTCGGTGGTGAACCACTTGCCGTCGGCCTGCCAGGCAAGGGCGGCCAGCAGCGCGGGGTCGGACTTCGGCATGGAGGCGAGCCGGGCGTTCTTGTCCTGCTTCTTGACCTTCGCCGCGGCGGCCTTGAAGTCGTCCCAGGTCTTGGGGACTTCGATGCCGTACTTCTTGAACAGGTCGGTCCGGTAGTAGTAGAGCTGCGGCGCCACGTCGTACGGGACGGTCCAGGTCCGTCCGCCGAAGGTGACCAGGCTCTGGACGGCGTCGGGGAACTTCGACTTGACCGTTTCACCCGCGTACTTGGTCAGATCGATCAGGTTTCCCTGGCTCGCGAACTCCGGGACCATCTGGTACTCGACGGTCGCCACGTCGGGCGCGTTGCCGCCCTTCACCGCGTTGGCCATCTTGCTGTAGCCCTCGGTGCCGCTGGGGATCTCTGTGAGCCGGACCTTGATGTCCTTGTGGGTCCTGTTGAACGCCTCGACCGTCGACTTGGCCCCGAGCGTCCAGGTCCAGTAGCTGATGGTGACCGGCTTGCCGTCCGACGCGGTGTCGGCGGAACCGCCGTCGCCACCGCATGCGGTGGCGAGCAGGCCGAGGGCTGCGACGGTGGCGGTGGCGGCTATGCGGAACGAACGTGAAGTGCGCGACATGGCACGGCTCCTACGAGACCTCGTACGGGAAGAGGCGGATGCAGGACATCCTTTGTGCGCGCACGATCAGAGTCAAGAGCATTCGACCAAGACAATCAAAACGATCGACTCATGCTCAGTTGTCGATCGTTTCACCACCGCAGGACGAGCGGACCCTCAACTCGGGGAGGAGTTCGAGGTGTTGCCGGGGCGTCGGCCGTCGGCCGCCCGCGCGCTCCGCGAGCCGCTGGAGCAGCAGCTTCGCGGCCAGCTCCCCCACCGAGCGCTTGGGCGGGGCGATGGCGGTCAGCGGGACGTCGGCGAGGCCGGCGACCTCGTCGTCGTAGGCGATCAGGGCGAGGTCCCCGGGCACACCGACGCCGCGCGCCTGGAGCTTGGGCACCAGCACGATCGCGTCCTCGTCGCTGTGCACGAGGGCCGCCGTCACACCGCGCTTCTCCACTGCCTCCACCAGGTAGTCGATGCTCGCCTCGTAGTCCCCGTGCTCACGGACCGACGGCGCCCCGGGGTCGACCTCCAGGCCGAGCGACCGCACGGCCGCCAGGAACCCCGACGAGATCTGCGCGGCGTGAGGGCCCTCCTGGAGCACGGCGGTGAGCCGCCGGTGCCCGAGGGAGGCGAAGTGCCCCACCGCCACGGCCGCCCCGTGCGCCCGGTCGGTGCGCACCCGGTCGAGGCCCGCCGCGGGGTTCCCGGCAGGCGCGGACCGCTCGACCAGGACGGTCGGGACCGGGCAGTCCACGAGCCACTTCTCCTGGCCGTCCACGGGCACGCCGCCGAACCAGCTGGGCGCGACGAGCAGCCCTTCGGCGCCCCCCGCGATCAGGTGTTCCGCCTGGACGGCGTCCTCGGAGTCGACGTATCCGCTCATCCCGAGGACCAGGCGTCCGCCCTGCTCCCCGACGGCCTCGCGGGCCCCGCGGACGATGTCCGCGAAGATGTAGTTGGTGGTCGGCACGATCATGCCGATCACGGCACCCTCGGCGGAGACCGGGCGGGGCCGCTCCTCGGCGGTGGTGTCGCCGGGCCACACCACCGCGCCGTGCAGCCGCTGCACCCGGCCCTGGGCGGCGAGCGCCTCCACGTCACGCCGCAAGGTGACCGCGGAGACGCCGAGTTCGGCCGCGAGATCGGCGACCCGGAGGCTGCCGCGCTCCCGGACCAGTTCGAGTACCCGCTCATGACGCTGATCGACATGCAGTCGCATGGCTCCCCCTGGGGCATTCCGGACGGACGAACAAGGGGCCGACGCGCAGCGTGATCCCGTAGAAACGCGCAGGGTGATCCCGTGTGGTCACTCTACGCCCCACCATCGTATCGATCGATTTCGCTCAATACGATCGATCGAGCCGAGGACGACCGCCTCCCCCGCCTCTCCCCGCCGACCATCGGAGCCCGTTCGACATGGACAAATCAAAAGCCAGTTGGCGGAAGGTTGACCAAATCCCTGGAGATCACTGACGGATACATCCATATCGTCGGCCACATGCCCCCACAACCTCCGAGAACCCCGGCGCTGCCGGTCCTCCCCTATCGGAAACCCACCCGCGACCGGGACTACTGGGTCTTCGACAACGTGCTGCCCGACGCGGATGCGGTGCGTGCCCGGTGCGTCGCCAAGGACGACTGGGTCAAGGGCCATCCGTACACCTCGGAGAGCTGGCCGGGCCTCCGGACGATGCCCGGACTCGAACCCGACGAACTGACGCGCGTAGAGCGATTGGTGAGGACGGCGACCGGCGCGCAGAAACTGTGGCAGCAGGCGACGCCCTCGGGCGCCACGCTCAACCACAACTGCGTCCAGGTCGTCGGCAAGGGTGAGGGCGAACCGCGCCCCCACACCGATTCCCGCGCCCTGTGCCGCTACGCCGCGGTGCTCTACCTGAACCCGAACGTCACCAAGGACTGCGGAACCAGCTTCTTCCGGCAGAGCCTGCCCGGCGGCCGGCTCGGCGGCAACGTCGTCACCGCGCCGCACAACAACCTGGTCGAGGCCCTGGGCACACGCTTCGTCCCACCCGACTCCTTCGTCGAGGACATCCGCGTCCCCCACCGCTACAACCGGCTGCTCCTCTACAACGCCAACCTGATCCACAGCGCCACCGACTACTGCGGGGACACCATGGAGGACAGACGGATGACCGCCGTCTTCTTCTGGATGGCTTGATCCGGACCTCCTCCCGGCGTCGGAAGTGGCCCCGAACATGGAGTCCAGGGCCACTCTCCGCTGTCCTGGAGCGGTCATCGACACGAAGCGTCGTCAATTTCGAGGCGATAACCGGACATTACGGGGCCACCGCCGGATTACGTCTGCCTCAACTCCTGGTGGCCGAGACATGAGCTCGTCATGATGGGCGCATGACCTTGGCCTCCAGAGCCATGACGCGACTGGCGAACTGGCCGGACCTCGCGGAGTCCCTGCCGAGTTGCGGCACGGGACGCGCACTGTGCGCGGCGCAGTGCGAGATCGTCCACTTCCATTCGGACCACGACGTGGACCTGCACCTCACGGACCGGGCCATCCGGCGCTACGAGGACCACCTCAAGGACTCCACCGCGATCCGCATGGTGCCCGGCTCGCGCTGGGTGACCATCCATCTCGAGGTCGACTCGGACATCGACCTCCTGCTGACCCTGGTGAGTGTCGCTCTCCAGGCCCACATGAACGGGCACGTCCCGGGCGACGAGACTCTTTCGGCGACCTGCAACGACCGCTGACCGTCCGGGCCGAGGACCGTGACGGCCGGTCGCTCCCGCGCTCCGCCCGTCGGACCCGGAAGCCGGCCGCCGCCTCCGAGGCCCCGCCGAAGCGTCGCCGCGCGCGGACGAGCCCCGGCACGCGCGCGGGAAACGCATGCCGGGGCTCGTCACGGGGTCATCGGGACGCGATGACGTGGTGCGTCAGGAACGGGTGCCCGTCGCGCGCCGACGGCGGGTGGCGACGGTGATCGCGGCACCGGCCGCGAGGACGGCCACGGCCGCGCCCGCGATCGGCAGGGTGCTGCCGCCGCCGGTCTCGGCGAGGTCGCCCGACGGGGTCGACCCACCGCCGTTCGGCGTGGGGGCGGCCGGCGTGGACGACCCGGGGGCGGACGGGGTCGCGGACGTCTCGGGAGCCGAAGGCGTCGCCGGAGTCGCCGGCGCCGAAGAGGCCGGGGTACCCGGCGTCTCCGCGGGCGGCGTCGAGGCCGGCGGGGTCTCGGGGGTGGTCGGCTGCGCGGTGCAGTCCTTCTTCCCTCCGTTCCACGCCATGATGAGCTTGTCCTTGATGACCGCGTGGTCCGGCCCCGCCGGAAGGTCACCGTGCTCGAAGCCGTCCTGGGCGTCGTGCTTGCCGTCGAACTTGACGGCGCCGCGGTAGAGGTCGATCTGCGCGAAGCAGCCGGCGTCGGGCACCGAGATGTCGAGGGAGTCCGTCGCCCCCGGCTTCACCGAGACGGTGTCGAAGTCGTGGAAGACCTGGACTCCGGACGTCTTGAAGGTGGCACCGTGCGTACGGTACGCGGCCAGCGAGGCGGTGCAGCTGCCGGCGTCGTCCGCGGCCCTGACCTTGATGTGGACCTTGCCGTCGTCGGTCGGCTTCAGGTTCTCGTCGTCGACCCGGACGGAGTCGTAGAAGTGCGTTCCGTCCAGGGAGAACTGGCAGCGGTCGGTCGCGGTCGCCGTACCCGCCCCCTGCCCGGGGGCGAATCCGCTGCCCGTCTTGTCCCACCCGTCACCGCCGGGCTTGTCGGTCGCCGAAGCGGTCGTGGAGACCGCGCAGAGGGCGAACGCCGCCGCGCCCGTCCCCAGCAGGCAGCGAAGGGTGACGCGTCTCGCTATGGACATGTGGATCCCATCCTGATGATGCGAGACCCGGTCGACGGCGGCGGGCAGCACTCGGCAGCCGGGGGCCGTCCCGGGGATAGGTGGTCGAAGAACACTGGACCCCTTGGTCACGGGGGCCACAGCTCGACCACATAGTCGATCACCACCTACGGACTGTCAACTTCACTTCATACGCGAGGACTTCACGAGTGAACACAAACCGCCACATGAGGAATCCTCTGCTCCGAGACCGGCGATCCGGCCGACGCGCGACCGGCCGGGAGGCCACGCGGCCGGTGCGGCGAGGACGGTGCGGTGAGGACGGTGCGGTGAGGACGGTTCGGTGAGGACGGTTCGGTGAGCCCGGTGCGGCAGAAGGGACACACAGCGCGGGCGTTCGGGCGCGTGCGACTCATCGGTTCGAGGCGTGCTGTTCCCCAGCAGAACCTCGAAGGCACTCAGTTCCCTGCCAGGTGCGCACCGAGTGCCATCGTGTCCGTTTCGGTGCTACTTTTCCGACCATGAACGAGGCACCGGGGCGCCGCGAGCCCGCCGACGCGACCGCCGTCAAACCGCCGATGCGGGACGCCCTGGTGAGTGCCGCCTTCCAGCTCTTCCTGGAGCGCGGCTACGAGGCGACCACGGTCGACGACATCGTGGCGCTCGCCGGGGTCGGCCGCCGTTCGTTCTTCCGCTACTTCCCCTCCAAGGAGGACGTGGTCTTCCCCGACCACGAGCGCTGCCTGGCGGACATGACGGCGTTCCTGAGCGAGGAGGCCGGCGCGGACGACCCGGTGCAGCGCGTCTGCGACGCCGCCCGGCTCGTCCTGCGCATGTACGCCGAGAACCCGACGTTCTCCGTCCAGCGCTACCGCCTCACCAGAAAGGTCCCCGGCCTGCGCGCGTACGAGCTGTCGGTGGTCTGGCGCTACGAGCGCGCCCTCGCCGAATACCTGCGCGGGCGCTCCACCGGTCCGCGCGCGGACACGTTGCGCGCCGACGTCGTCGCCGCGGCGGTGGTCGCCGCGCACAACAACGCCCTGCGCTCCTGGCTGCGTTCGGACGGGAAGGGGGACGCCGCGGAGGCGGTCGACCACGCGCTCGGGTACGTGCAGAAGGCGTTCGGCTCCTCGCCCGGCGAACCCGTGGACGAGGGGCCGGAGGACGTGGTGGTCGTCGTCTCGCGACGCGGGGCGCCGATGTGGCGTGTGGTCCAGGAGATCGAGTCGGCCTTCGGGCGGGACTGAGCGCGGACCGGGCCGGCCTCCCGTGCTCGCCTTTTATTTTGAGGGTACGGAGTGTCTTTACGGGTGGCACTCAGTGCCATAACCTGTGGTCGTGCACGGCGATCCGCGCACATCGGATTCCGGCCGAGCGCAGGGAGATGACATCGTGTACCACCCAGGAATCGCCCTTCACCCGGGCATCGGCTCCGCGCCGGACGTGCTCGACACCGTTTCGGAGGAGCACCCCGGGGACGTCCTGCTCTTCCAGCGGTGCCGCTGGTGCGCCACCGCCATGTACAACCGTCTCCTGTGCCCCGTGTGCGCCGGCAGCGACCTGCGGACCGAGGCCAGCGCGGGCACGGGCGTCGTGCGCCACTCCACGGTGATCCACCGCAACACCCCGGCGGCCCGCAACGTCTCCCTCATCGAGATGACGGAGGGATTCACGGTCCGCGGCCGCGTCATGGGCTCGCCCGCCACCATCCACAGCGGTGACCGCGTCCAGCTCTCCACCGCCCAGGACCCGGTGCGCCGGCAGCCGGTGTTCCAGCTCGTCGACGGCTCGTACGGCGGCTGGAACTGAGCACGCCAGACGGTCCGCACCGCGAGCCGCCGTCCGGTACAGCCGTGCGCGGCTGAACGAACCGGCGTGCGGGACCGGTCCGTTCAGCCGTCCTGCGACGGGCGTCAGCCGTAGGTGATGTCGGACGTCGCGTACTTGCAGTAGGTGCCGTCGGGACCGCTGCCGTTCGTCGACGGCTCCGCCCCGGTGTTGTTGCCGATGTACTTCTGGCAGGGGACGATCTTCTTGCTGCTGTCTCCGATGATCTTGATTGACTTGAGGGTCGCGCTGTCGCCGTAGTTGGTGTTGATGCCGACGAGCTTGCTTCCCTTGTAGGTCGCCTCGATGGCACTGAGGTTGATCGTCCGCTTGTACTGCGTCTTGCAGTTGCCGCAGGACCGGACGAAGGTGCCGAAGGTCTGCACCGCGAAGTTCGACACGTTCAGGGTTCCGGCGCCGTTGAACTGGAACACCTTGTCGCTGGCCGCCTTCGCGCCACCGCCGCTGACGGTGTAGACGTTGGACGACGAGGAGCCGAGGAACGTCGCCGCGTCCTCGCCGACGTCCTCCCACCAGACGTTCTGCAGCGTGCAGCTGCCCAGACAGTGGATGCCGTCGGCGGCGGGCGCGCCGATGATGACGTTCTTCAGTACGGTGCCTGCGGCCAGTTCCAGGATCGGCCCCTGGTCCTCGTCCTGGCTGTCCGAGCCCAGGTCACCGGTGCCGTACAGGCGCTTCATCCCGTAGTCCTTGGTGCCAGAGACCGAGATGGTGGAGGAGACGGCCTGACTGCCGTTCGCTGTGGGCCAGGTGGCGGCGCTCGCCGGCGTCAGAGCGCCGTCGGCCATCACCATGGCGGCCGAGAGGCCGAGCGCGGCGAGGGTGCCGGTGAGGGCGCGCCGCCGGGCGCGGGGGCCTGCTGATGACGTCATGTCCCGATGCCTTCTTCCAGGTGGGGGTGGGTGGGGGTGGTCGCGTGGGGACGCTCGGACGTGGGGGCGGTCAGAGCTTTCCGGCGCCCGCACCGGACGTCACCGAGGCGACGACGGTGGAGGCGGGCTCGGCGGTGTAGCTGTAGGACGGCTTGGTGAACGTGCCGACCTGCGAGATCTCGGTGGCGGCTCCGCCGAGGTCGTTGCCGGTGAGGTTGGCGTAGCCGTCCACGTCGCTGTCGCGGTTGGTGGTGACGGCGACCGCCGTGCTCCGGAAGACGTTGTTCTCGACGAGCATCTGGGCACCCATACGCGAGTGCACGGCGCTCTCCGCGCCGACGACGTAGTTGTCGTAGAAGTGCCCGGTGCCGAAACGCAGGCTGGGGATGCGGGAGTTGATGTTGTTGAACCAGTTGTGGTGATACGTCACCCGCAGGTGCCCGGTGTCCTCGCCGGAGTTGCTGTCGCTGTGGCCGACGAGCGAGCCCTTGTAGTGGTCCTTGAAGGTGTTCCAGGAGACGGTGACGTAGTCCGAGGCGTGCGTGATGTCGAGCAGGCCGTCGTAGTAGTCCTTGCCGTGGTCACGGTCGGACGAGAAGGCGTTGTGGTCGATCCACACCTTCGTCGAGGCCTGGACGGTGATGCCGTCGGCGGGCGCGACCGGCTTGCTGATGTTCAGGTTGCGGACGACGACATTGGTGACCTTCTTCAGCCGCAGTCCGCCGCCGGTGAACCCGGACGCCGAACCGACACCCAGGACGGTGGTGTTGGAGCCGATGTCGACCTGACCGCTCAGCGAGATCAGTCCGTTGACCTTGACGACCTTGGCCGAGTTGCCGGTGACCGCGGTCTTGAAGGCGTCGAGCGTCGTGACGGTGACGGCGGTCGCGCTGCCGCCGCCGGTGGTACCGGCGCCGAAGCCGACCGGCGAGGTCTCGGCGGCTCCGGCCGACTGCGGCAGAACGAGAGCCGCGGTGACGGCCAGGGCGGCCCCGGCCGTCACCAGGGCAAGGCGTGAGGAGTGCTTCCGTGGGGGGCGAGTACGCATACGGGAGTGTCCCTTCGGGGTTGACCGTGGGTCATGTTCACGAACTACGTACTTGGATCTGAACAGCATGTGGCGTGCGGCATTACGCGTACGGACTGAAACGCGGCTCATGGATGACGACTTGCCCAGGTGGTGCGGCTCGGAGATCTGATGTCTCGTATACGAGATGTCACACACGGGTCATGCTGCTGAACGGGAACGTAAGCGGTAAGCGCTTTCTAGTCAACGCTTCCCACAGAACACATCCGGCCAACTCCCGCACCACACGGCGCCCACGCGAGCGGAAACTCCCGGGCGTCGGCGTGCACCCGCGGCTGTTCCTGCGATGAAGGCGCACCATGTGCACGAGGGGGAGCCACGACTGTGAACCGGCGCCGGGCTGTGGCGGCTTCAAGCTGGACTGCGTCCGCACAACGTGCGCGATCAGCCCCGGCCATCGATGAACTTCGCTGCCGCGCAGGTGGATTGCCCGGTCGGCATGACGGCGTCCCAGTACGGGCTCAAAGGCACGAACGTGGCTGAGCGCGTCGGGGCCGTTCTACGCCCGGGAAGCCGAGGGCGGTCGTACGGCGGTCCGGATTGTGCGGGACCCCCGTACGACCGCGGGGCTCACGGCGTCACGGGGCCGGAGTGATACGGATGCCGACCGTGCCGCTCGCGCCGCGGCGCAGGCGGCTGCCGAACAGGGTGAGGCGGCCCACCAGCCCGTACTTGCGGGCGATGAGCTTCCGGTAGCGGGCGGTCTCGGCGGCGTCCACGATCTCCGCCGTGGCGGCGACCGGCTCCCCCGTCGGCCTGCCGCGCACGTCGCACGGGCCGACCAGGACGTCGGCCCGGTTGCGGATGCGCTTCACCTTCCAGCTGTCGGCGACGGTCCAGGCGCCGAGCGCCGCGCCGTCGGGCACCACCCACACCGGCGTGGCCACCCCCGTACCGTTCTTGCGATAGCTGGTGATCAGCAGATACTTGCCCGATCCCAGCGTGTTCAGCGAGGCCTCGTCCATGGCGGAAGTGTAAGGCGGGCCGGTGCCGCGGGCCCGCGGCACCGGAGCCGTCCGGGTCAGGACAACTGGCCGTCGTAGTCCGGCAGCTTGAAGGTCCGCTCGGCGTGGCCGCCGACCAGGTCGGTGGTGTTGTTGCCGACGTTGGCGATGATCGTGTAGCCGAGGGACTCGATCTGCGCGCGCTTGCCCGTCTTGTAGGCGCTGACCTCGTCGAACAGGTCCGGCAGGTCCCGCACGTAGAGGCCGTCGACCGGGTAGCCGACGCTCTTCAGGTTCCACTTCGTCTCGGCGGCGATGATGCCCGGCCGCGCGGTCACGAAGAAGACGGCGACACCGCGGGAGTGCGCGTAGCGGGCGAGCGCCAGAGAAGCCTTGACCGCCGGGGTCGGCAGCTCGTACCAGGGGTGGAAGTCGGTCTCCAGCGTGGTGTTGTCGATGTCGAAGACGACCGCGAGCTTTCCGCCGCCCGCGTCGGTGCGCTGCTCGACGTACGGCACCGCCTGGTCGACGACGGTCCGGACGTCCCGCTGCCAGGTGGCGTAGTCGATGTCGGCGGTCGCGGACGTGCTCGCGACCGCCTGGGCCGGAGCCGCGGCGGCGGACCCGGCCGCGGTGACCGTCCCTCCGATCCCCAGCGCCACGACCGCCGACACCACGCCTATCCGGCGCACCACACCGCGTCTCGTCATGCCTGTCCCCTTTTCACGTCTGTTGTGCAGGTCTGCTGTTGGAGTACGCGAACATCGCGACGGCGACGGTGCCTGGTTGCGGGACCGTCGCCGCGGCAGCCATGATCCTGGCAGCGCGTGTACTGAGGGGGAAGAGGTAGTTACTGATCGGTAGAGATCGTGCTTCGTGCGACGTGGGGTACCCGCGGTGTACCTGCGGTGCGGTGGCAGAGGTCCGCGCCGCGTGTGAGCCTGAGGCTCGCGGCTGGCACCAGTGGAGAGAGGCTGCTCGGATGCAAGGACCGAACATCGTCATCGTCGGCGCGGGTTTCGCCGGAGTCGAGGCCGCCCGGAGCCTCGAGCGGACACTCACCCCCGGCGAGGCACGGATCACCCTGATCAGCCCCACCGACTACCAGCTGTATCTGCCGCTGCTGCCGCATGTCGCCGCTGGTGTCGTCACCCCCCAGTCCGTGGCCCCCTCGCTGCGCCGGATCCTGCACCGCACGGCGCTGGTGCCGGGCGGGGTGATCGGTGTCGATCCGGGTGCCAAGGTCTGTGTCGTCCGCAAGATCACCGGGGATCTCGTCGACCTGCGCTACGACTACCTGGTCCTCACTCCGGGGAGCGTGACCCGCACCTTCGACATCCCCGGTCTGGCGGAGGAGGCGCGCGGCATGAAGACGCTCGCCCAGGCCGCGTATCTGCGCGACCATGTGATCGCCCAACTCGACCTGGCGGCGGCCACGTCGGACGACGACGAGCAGGCGGCACGGCTCCAGTTCGTGGTGGTCGGTGGCGGATACGCGGGCACCGAGACCGCGGCCTGTCTGCAGCGTCTGACCACCGCGGCGGCACAGCGCTACCACCCCCGTATCGACCCCGGCCTCATCAAGTGGCATCTGGTCGACGTGGCCCCGAAACTGCTGCCCGAACTCGGCGACAAGCTGGGCGCGAGCGCGCTGCGGCTGCTGAGCGAGCGCGGTGTGCGGATCTCGCTGGGCACGTCCGTCGCCTCCGTCACGAAGGACGCGGTGACCCTCACGGACGGGCGGGTGCTGCCCTCCCGGACGCTGGTGTGGACCGCCGGTGTCGCGGCGAGCCCGCTGGTCGACTCGCTCGGCGCGGAGACCGTACGCGGGCGGATCGCCACCGAGCCCGACTTCAGGGTTCCGGGGCTGGACGGGGTGTTCGCGCTGGGCGACGCGGCGGCGGTGCCCGACCTGGCCAAGGGCGACGGCTCCGCCTGCCCGCCGACCGCGCAGCACGCGGCCCGGCAGGGCCGGCACGCGGCCAAGGTCCTGGCGGCGAGGCTGCGCGGAGAGCCCACCCTGCCCTACCGGCACCGTGACCTCGGCCTGGTCGTCGACCTCGGCGGCCACGACGCCGTGTCCAAACCGCTCGGCATCGGCCTCAAGGGCGCCCCCGCGCAGGTCGTGGCCCGCAGCTACCACCTGTACGCGCTGCGCACGGGCGCCGCCCGGTTCCGTACGGGCGCCAACTGGCTGCTCAACGCCGTCGCGGGCGACGACTTCGTCCGCACCGGATTCCTCGCGGACCGGAAGGGAACCCTGCGGGACTTCGAGCGCACGGATGTGTATCTGACGCCGGACGAGGTGCGGGCCAGGACCCGCGCCCGCGCGTAGGGGCTGTCGTCCGGATCAGGTCGCAGGACACGGACGGCGCATTGTCGACCAGGAGGTACGGACGGCGCCCTGTCGACGAGCAGGTCCGGGTCCGGCGGGATCAGGCCGCGCCGTTCTCCCGGCCTGGTGTGCTCCGCAGCAGGGCGAGGAAGCGCCGGCCGAACAGGTAGGCGTCTCCCGGCCAGCGGGCGGAGAGGTAGTGGCCGTCCTGGACGACGAAGGCGTGGGTGTCGTCGCCCGCGGTGCCGCGCCGGGTGAGCGTGAGCGGGCCGCGTTCGAACCGCCCTCCCGGCTCGGTGAGCGCCGCCCTGACCTCGTCCTCGACGTAGGCGGGATAGGTGCGGTAGTAGCGGCCCAGGCGCCAGGCGGTGCTGAAGTACGCCGTGCGTTCCATGTACTTGGGCAGACAGGTCGTACGGCGGCCGGCCAGGACGCTGTGCCCGGTGGCGGGGTCCTGGGCTCGGGCCAGCACGAGGACGCCGTGGCAGATCGCGCCGACGGGCCGCCGCAGGGCCCAGAACCGGGCGATCTGGCGCTGCAACGACACTGAGCCGAGGTATTGCCGCATGCCGGGCGCGTGTCCTCCCGGGAGCAGCAGTCCGTCGAAATCCTCGATGTCCACGTCGGCCCAGGGCACAGGCGCCCGGAACGCGGCCGACTCGGTCAGTTCCCCGTAGAAACGGCGGGGTTCCGGCTCCGCGCCGAGCTGTCCGAACAGCACGCCCGTGAGCAGTCGCGGGTCCGCCTCCGGCCGGCTGCCCGCGCGTTCGGCCGCGAACACGACGTCGTGGCCGGCTTGCGTCAACATCCGCCAGGGTACGGCGACTTCGGTGACGTCGAAGTCGTGGTCGGGGAGCGGGATCAGCACACGCATGCGGCCATCATGACAGCCGGTGCCGGGGGCGGACCGGCGGCCTCGACAGGACCTGGGAGCGGGGGTGAACGCGCGGGCGTGGGCGCACGTATGAGGGGAGGGCCCTCGACCGGGGCCCTCGGCGGCGTTGACGCCGCTCCGTTCGGCTTCGGGAGCCCATGGATGAGGCACGCACGACGACGGATCGTCCGACGGGGGGCGCGCCTCGCGGCCGTCGGCGGACTGCTCTGCGGGGGGCTGATGGTGACGCACGCGATGGCGAGCGAACCGTCGGACACGTCGCGTGCCACGGAGAGTTCGGCCCAGCTGGCCGCGGACACGGGTGCCGGGCTGGTGTCCCGGCTGGGCGCCTCGCGGACCGCGGGCAGCTGGATCGCCCAGGACGGGCGTCCCGTCGTCGCGGTGACCGACACGGGTGCGGCGGCCGAGGTGAAGCGGGCCGGTGCCCGCCCGAAGGTCGTGTCGCACAGCATGCAGGATCTCAAGTCCGCCACGGAGACGCTCGGTTCGGCGCCCCGGGTGCCGGGCACGGCCTGGGCGGTGGACTACACGAAGAACGAGGTGGTGGTGCAGGCCGACAGCACGGTCTCCGCCACCGACTGGTCGCGCATGACGAAACTGGCCGACGGTATCGGCGACTCCGTACGGATGCAGCGGACCCAGGGCACTTTCACGACACGGGTGAACGGCGCGCAGGCGATCTTCTCGACCAGTGGGCGGTGTTCGGCGGGCTTCAACGTCTCCAGCCCGCAGGGCGAGTTCATCCTCACGGCCGGGCACTGCGGCCCCGAAGGGTCCATCTGGTTCTCCGACAACTCGGGCCGGCAGCAGGTGGGCCGCACAGTCTCCACCGCCTTCCCCGGGAGTGACTTCTCCCTCATCCAGTACGACGCCGGGAAGCAGCAGGCGGCGGCCGGGAGCAACATCGTCGGCATCGGCGGCGGCAACGGCGTACGGATCACGGGCGCCGCCGATCCGGCCGTGGGCCAGCGGGTCTTCCGCAGCGGCAGCACCAGCGGGCTGCACGACGGCAAGGTGACCGCGCTCAACGCGACCGTCAACTACCCGGAGGGCACGGTCACCGGGCTGGTCGAGACGACGGTGTGCGCCGAACCGGGCGACAGCGGCGGCCCGTTGTTCTCCGAGGGCATCGCGCTGGGGGTGACGTCGGGCGGCAACGGGGACTGCGCGACCGGCGGTACGACGTTCTTCCAGCCGGTCACCAAGGCGCTCACCGCGCTGGGCGTGACGCTCGCGGGTCAGCCTCAGGGCGCCGCCGGCGGTGCGGCCCCGTCGTCCCCGGCACCCTCGGCGCCGGCGTCGGCCGCGGCCTCTCAGGGGGCGGCGGCCGGACCGGGCTCGGCGGCACCGGGCGCGGTGGAGCCGGTGGAGAGTACCGGGGCGGGAACCGCGGAGACGTTCGTCACGGAGCTCACGGACCCGCAGAACGTCGGCCCTGGCCTGCTCGTCATCGCGGGAAGCATCATCGCGCTGGTGGCGACCCGGTTCATCCGCACCGAGCAGGACCGCAACGCCTATCGGCGGCAGTATTCGCAGAGTTGGGGCTGAGCGGTCCGGAGTCGGTTCGAAGCGGCCGGAGTCGGGACCGAGCGGCCGGAGGCCGGTTACCGGAGGCCCGGTGCCGGGTTACCGGAGAGGCCGGGGCCGAGGTCCGAGGCGGTGGCTCCCCTCTACGGGGAGCTCCGGCCGGGACGCGGAGGGGTCAGGCCGCCCGGGTCGACGACGGGGCGGCCTCGGCCCATTCCAGCACGAGGCGCTGGTACTCACGCCGCTCTTCCATGCTCAGCGTCCCGCCCGCCCGGAACCAGAGGGCCCGGATCTCCTCGTTGACCTCGGCGGCCGAGCGCTGAGTGTCGGTGTCAGGAGTGGTGGACATGGCGTGAAGCATACGGTCCTTGACGTGAAGACAATGTGAGTAAAGGCGCAGCGGGCGACATAACGGACCGTGAAGCTCGTCACTCACGTGCCGGGCTTGCGGCCGTACACGTAGACGTCGTCGCCGTTCTTGAGTAGTGACCAGTACTTCTTGGCTGTGGTCGAGGTCATGTTGACGCAGCCGTGCGAGCCCGGCGGGTTCCACATGCTGACGCCCACCGAGTGGAAGGCCTGACCGCCGTCGAAGAACTGGCTGTACGGCATCGCCACGTTGTAGATGCTCGAGACGTGGTCGATGTCACGCCAGTAGACCTTCTTCAGGCCGGTGCGGGTCTCGTAACCGTCCCTGCCCGTGCGGACCGGGACCGGTCCGTAGACCAGCCGGCTGCCGTCCTGGATCCAGCTGAGCTGGAGCGTGAGGTTGACGCAGGCGATGCGGCCCTTGTTCACCGGGCACTTGCCGTCCCGGTTCGGGTTGGTCCCCACGGCCTTCTGCTTGTTCATGAGATCCATCACGCCCCAGGTGACAGGTCCCGCGTACCCGATGTTCGGGGTTATGCCGTGCTTGGTCTGGAAGGCCTGGATCGCCTTGCAGTCGGTGGTGGACTGACGGCCGTCGACCGGCCGTCCGAGGAACTTCTCCACCTGCTTCTGGTTCGGGCCGGTCGACGTCGTGCAGCTCGCCGCCTGCGCGGGCGTCGCGCCCAGTGCGAGCGTGAGCGGCGCGACCAGTCCGGCGAGCCCGAGCGCGACGGCACCTCGTCTGTGTGTCTCCCCCATGGCGGGCCTTCCCTGTCGTGTCCATCGTGTTGTCTGCCTGCTAGACCGCCCATGAGGGTATTGCGTTGTACGGCGGTCCGGGCTGGGACCAAACGGTGACATTCCTCGCCGCACCGGCTCCCGCCCGGCGAGCGGTGCACGCACGCCGGGCAGGCAGGATGCCGCGATCCTCGGCATCGGTCCAGTTCTCCCCGATTGGACCGAGGTTTCGAGGGGCCTCCCCCCTACGCTGCCGATATGCACCCCACCCTCGCCGACGACCTCGAACACCTCCCCGGACTCCTCCAGGCCGCCCGTGACTTCGCCGTCGAGGAGGTGAGTGGCCTCGACCGCCGTCCCGTCGCCCAGCTCGGCAAGGCTCCCGCCCCCGCGCCGCTTCCGGCCGAGGGCGCGGGTGCCGAGGGCGCCCTGGCACACTTCGCCGGGCGCTGGGCCCCGGGTTTCTCCGGCTCCGCCGGCCCGCGCTACCTCGGCTTCGTCACCGGCGGCGCGACGCCCGCCTCGCTCACCGGGGACTGGCTGACCGGCGCCTACGACCAGAACGTCTCCGGAAGCGGCGGTTCCTTCGCGAGCGCCCTGGAGCACGAGACGCTGGGCTGGCTGCGCGAGCTGTTCGGGCTGGGCGAGGAACACCACGGGGCCTTCGTGAGCGGGGCGACGGTGTCCAACACGGTCGGCCTCGCCATCGCACGGGAGTGGCTCGGCGAGCGCCGGGGTGTGTCGGTCGCGCACGAGGGGGCCGGTGCGCTCGGTCCGGTGGCCGTGCTGTCGGGCAGCCCGCACTCCAGCGTCGCCAAGGCCCTGTCCGTGCTCGGCCTCGGCCGGGGCAGTCTGCGTCCGGTGCCGGTGCTGCCCGGCAACCGCGAGGCCATGGACGTCGATCGGCTCGACGCCGCGCTCTCCGCGCTCGACGGGCGTCCGGCCGTCGTCGTGGCCAACGCCGGGACGGTGAACACCGTCGACTTCGACGATCTGCGGGCGATCGCCGCACTCAGGGAGCGCCATGACTTCTGGCTGCACGTGGACGCCGCGTTCGGCGGCTTCGCCGCGCTGTCGCCCGCCTACTCCTCGCTGGTCGCGGGGCTCGACGCCGCCGACTCGGTCTGCATCGACCTGCACAAGTGGCTCAACGTCCCCTATGACGCGGCCGTCCAGTTCACCCGCCGCCAGGACCTCCAGGTCCGGGTCTTCCACAACGCCTCGCCCTATCTCGGACTCCCCACCGACGACCCCGACTTCCTGCACCTGACACCGGAGAACTCGCGTCGACTGCGCGCTCTCCCGGCCTGGTTCTCGCTGGCCGCCTACGGTCGCGAGGGACACCGCGAGATCGTCGAGCGGAACGTCGCGCTCGCCCGGCGTCTGGGCGAGCGGATCGCCCGTGTTCCCGCACTGCGGCTCCTCGCGCCCGTCCGGCTGAACGTCGTCTGCTTCACCCTCGCCTACGACCCGACCGAGCAACGCGTCCACGCACTCGCCGATGCCGTCGCCGCCTCGGGCGAGGCCTTCCTGACACCGACGTTCTACGACGGGACGCACGGTCTGCGTGCCGCGTTCAGCAACTGGCGTACGTCCGAGGCGGACACGGACCGGGTGTTCGACGCCCTCGAGCGGCACTGCGCGGAGCGGAGCGGCTAGCGGCCCTCGCTCCCGCCGCCGAACTCGCCGTCGCCGCCGTCGGCCCCGCGCACTCGCCGGAAGCCGGTGTTCACGCCCGTCAGGCCGCCGTCGACGCACAGGGTCGTTCCGGTGATCCAGGCCGCGTCGCGGGAGGCGAGGAAGGCGACGGCGGCCGCGATGTCCTCGGGTTCGCCGACCCGGCCCAGCGGATACAGCCAGGCCGCGACGGCGAGATCGTCCTCGCGGCCCTCCCACGCCGTGGTGCGGACGGTGCCGGGTGCCACCAGGTTCACCCGGACGCCGCGGGCCGCGGCGTGGCCGGCCAGGGTGCGGGTGAGCGACATCAGACCCGCCTTGGCCGCGCTGTAGGCGTGGTTGCCGAAGTCCTGGATGCCGTTGACGGAGCCGATCGAGACGATGGCGCCGCGGCCGGAGGCCACCAGATGCGGGAGCGCCGCGCGGGCGCAGCGGTAGGCGCCGGTGAGGGTGATGTCCAGGTCGCGGGCCCACACCTCGTCGCTCTCGTCCTCGAAGAGCGGGGCGTCGGGGCTGCACCGGTAGGCGTTGTTGACCAGGACGTCGAGCGAGCCGAAGGCGTCGACGGCGTACGCCACGGCGGCCTCGACCTGTGCCCGCTCCCCCACGTCGCAGGTGAACGCCTCGGCCCGCCCGCCGAGTTCACGCAGCAGGGCGGCCGTCTTCTCCGCCTGCGCCAAGTCCGTGTCGGTGACGAGGACATGGGCGCCTTCCTCGGCGAGCCGGCGGGCTGTCGCCGCGCCGATCCCGCGCGCCGCACCCGTGATCAGAACCCCGTATCCCTCGAAGCGCCTCATCGCAGTCATGGCAGCGAAGGTACTGCCAAGATCGTCACGGCGACAGATACGGTGCGCCCATGTCCGCCTTCATACAGCAACTCCCGGCTCTGATCGGCGTGGTCATCGGCGCCCTCGGCTCGTACGTGGCGATCGTGCGGGGCGACCGGGCCCGCTTCGGCCGCGAGCAGACCGCGCGCTGGGAGGAACGACGGCTCGCGGTGTACACCGACTACGCGCGGTGCCTGAAGAAGACGATCACGCTGACGTACCGGGTCGCCGCCCATCTCGGCAACGACCCCCACCCGCATCCGCTGTCGCCGCAGGAGGCGGCTCCGCTGCTGCCCGAGGCCGCCGAGGCCGGGGACCCGGCCGGTGAGGCCCTGCTGCTCCTGGGCAGTCCGGAGGTGGTGGAGAAGTCGCGCGCCTGGGTCGTCGTGGTGATGGAGATGGAGCGCTTCCTGTACGAGGGCACCCGCGACCCCGAGGCATGGCAGACCCTGCTCGAACGCCAGCGCACGGAGCGCGAGGCGTACTACGCGGCCGTGCGCGCGGACCTCTCCCTGATGACCGAGCGGCCGGCCACCTGGCAGGTACCACCGCTCCACGCGCGCACCTGACCCCGGCCCCGTCGCCGGCCCCGGCTCGCTTCCAGGGACCTACCCGCCGTCAGCGGTACCCCGTCGCGTCCGCGGGCTTGTCCTTGTCCTGGACCTCGACCATGTAGCGCCAGCAGTCCGGACGGCTGCCGTCGAGGTCGGTGAAGCCGTACACCTGGGCGACCTGCCCGCTGGAGAGGGACTGCCCGTTCCAGCGCGCGACGTCGGGGTCCGCGGCCAGGGCGGCGACCGCGCGTCCCACGTAGTGCGGCGTCTCGGAGATACCGAAGTGCGGGACGCGTTCCTCGGCGTCGTGCCAGTTCTCCTCGGTCACGCCGAAGGCCTCCAGCATCATCTCCGAGCGCAGCCAGCCGGGGGTGAGGGCCACGGCGGTGGCGCCGCGGGGGCCCAGTTCGTGTCCGAGGGCGAACGCCATGCGCAGCACGGCCGACTTGGCGAGGTCGTAGAAGAAGGAGACCCGGTAGGTGTCCCGGTTGTACTCCGCCGTGCCGTCGGTCATCTCGACGACCAGGCCGCCGGGACGACGCAGCAGCAGGGGCAACGCGTGGTGGCTGGTGATCGCGTGGGTCTCCACGGCGAGCCGGAGCATCCTGAGTCCGTTGTCGAGGTCGTGCTCCCAGACGGGGGCGTCCCACTCGAAGAGCTTCTCGGCGCCCCAGATGTCGTTGACCAGGACGTCCAGGCGGCCCTGCTCGTCCGCGATCCGGGCGACGAGCGCCGCCACCTCGGCCGGGACTAGGTGGTCGGTGGGGACCGCGATGCCCCGCCCGCCGGCCGCGGTGACCAGGTCCGCGGTGTCCTCGATGGTCTCCGGGCGGTCGTACTCCGAGCGCCGTTCGCGTGTGCTGCGGCCGGTCACGTAGACGGTGGCGCCGGCCGCGCCCAGTTCCACGGCGATTCCCCGGCCCGCGCCCCGGGTCCCGCCCGCCACCAGTGCGATCTTGTCCCGCAGCGTGCCTTCCAACGGCCCTGACATGTCCGACCTCCGTGCGCGTAGCGTTCACGGGCTGCTGTCCCCGTGGTGTCTCTACGAGCGTCTCCCGGAAGCCGGACATCTTCTGTCAGGTATCTCGGAGTCGTTTCCGCCGTGTCGGGCCGGGCGGGCGCCGCGCGGTCGGCGCGTCACAGCGGCGGGGCGGCGGGGCGGCGGGGTCAGTGGCCCCGGGCGATCCACTCCTCCAGGTGGGAGGCCTCCGCGCCGATCGTGGTCGTCTCGCCGTGTCCCGTACGGACGACCGTGTCGGGCGGCAGCGTGAGGAGCCGTTCGCGGATCGACTCGATGATCGTCGGGAAGTGGGAGTAGGACCGGCCGGTCGCCCCCGGGCCGCCCTGGAAGAGGGTGTCGCCGGAGAACAGGGTGCCGAGGCCCGGGTCGTAGAGACAGACCGCGCCCGGGGCGTGGCCCGGGGTGTGCAGAACGGTCAGGTCGGTGCCCGCCGCCTCGATCACCTGGCCGTCCTGGAGCCAGGCGTCGGGCAGGCGGTCCGGGTGGGTGAACTTCCACAGCGGCAGGTCGTCGGGGTGGAGCCAGATGGTGGCGCCGGTGCGCTCCGCCAGGGCGGGAGCGGCGTCGATGTGATCGTTGTGGGCGTGCGTGCACACGATCGCCCGCAGTCGCCGGTCTCCCACCGCCTCGGCGATGGCGTCCGCGTCATGAGCGGCGTCGATCACGATCGCCTCGTGATCGTTTCCCACGATCCACACGTTGTTGTCGACGTCCCAGGTGCCGCCGTCGAGGGAGAACGTGCCCGAGGTGACGAGGTGTTCGATGCGCGCGCTCATCACAGCATCACCACCGAGCGCAGCACGTCGCCGTGGTGCATCCGCTCGAAGGCCGCCTCGATGTCGTCCAGCGCGATCGTCTCGCTGACGAACGCGCCGAGGTCCAGGCGCCCCTGGAGGTGCAGGTCGATCAGCATCGGGAAGTCGCGGGAGGGCAGACAGTCCCCGTACCAGGACGACTTGAGGGCGCCGCCGCGTCCGAAGACGTCGATCAGGGGGAGTTCGAGCTTCATGTCCGGGGTGGGCACGCCGACGAGGACGACCGTGCCGGCGAGGTCGCGGGCGTAGAAGGCCTGCTGGTACGTCTCCGGGCGGCCCACGGCCTCGATGACGACGTCGGCGCCGAAGCCGCCGGTGAGTTCGCGGATCGCCTCGACGGGGTCCGTCGCGCGGGAGTTGACGGTGTGCGTCGCACCGAGCTTCTCGGCGGTCGTGAGTTTGCGGTCGTCGATGTCCACGGCGATGATCTTCGCCGCGCCCGCGAGCCGGGAGCCGGCGATCGCCGCGTCGCCGACACCGCCGCAGCCGATCACCGCGACAGTGTCGCCCCGGCCGACGTTGCCCGTGTTGATGGCGGCCCCGATGCCGGCCATCACACCGCAGCCCAGCAGTCCGGCGACCGCGGGGGAGACCGCAGGGTCGACCTTGGTGCACTGTCCGGCCGCGACCAGCGTCTTCTCGGCGAAGGCGCCGATACCGAGGGCCGGGGACAGCTCAGTCCCGTCCAGGAGCGTCATCTTCTGCTGCGCGTTGTGGGTGTTGAAGCAGTACCAGGGACGCCCGCGCAGACACGCACGGCACTGTCCGCACACCGCACGCCAGTTGAGGATCACGAAGTCGCCGGGGGCCACGTCCGTGACACCGGCGCCGACCGACTCCACGATCCCGGCCGCCTCGTGGCCGAGAAGGAACGGGAAGTCGTCGTTGATACCGCCCTGCTTGTAGTGCAGGTCCGTGTGGCAGACCCCGCAGGCCTGGATCTTCACCACGGCCTCGCCCGGCCCCGGATCGGGCACGACGATGGTCTCGACGCGCACCGGTTCGTTCTTGCCCGGTGCGATCACACCCCGTACTTCCTGCGCCATGTGAGTGAGCCCTTCGCTGAGTCGACGTTCCGTCGACCGACCCTACGGGGTGACGGGCCGGTAGCAGGCCAGGTGGCGACCGTGGGCCGCGGCCGCGGTGCGGCGAACGGCCGACCCGTGGGGGACGGCCGCGCCCCCCGCCCCGCCGCACCGGAGGCGGAGGACACGGCCGGGATCAGGGACGCGGGCGAGGAGAGGCGCGTCACCAACTGGCCCCAGATACCCCCGGGGGTACCTCTGCTACCGTGGAGATATACCCCCGGGGGTAATTTTGGTCGAGCCGCGAAGCCTGTCGGGCTTCACGCAGGAGAGGAGTGCTGCCGTGTTCTTCGTCGACACCATCGAGGTGGCGGGCCTGGGCAACCGGAGCTACCTGGCGGGCGGCCCGCGCACCGCCGTGGCGGTCGATCCACCCAGGGACGTCGAGCGGGTGATCACGGCGGCGGCCCGGCGGGGCGTGCGGATCGCCTTCGTCGTCGAGACGCACCTCCACAACGACTACGTGAGCGGCGGCCTCGAACTGGCCCGGCTCACCGGGGCCGCCTACCTGGTCCCGGCCGACGCCCGGGTCGCGTTCGAGCGGGTGCCGGTGGGCGACGGGGAGACGGTGGAGGTCGACGCCGGGCTGACGCTGCGCGCGCTGGCCACGCCCGGACACACCCCGCACCACACCTCGTACGTCCTTCAGGAGAGCGGGCGCGCCCTCGCGGCCTTCACCGGCGGCTCGCTGCTCATCGGCACGGTCGGCCGGCCCGATCTCGTGGAGCCGCGGCTGACCGGGGAACTGGCCCGCGCGCAGCACGCGTCGGCGCACCGGCTCGCCGCGGAGCTGCCCGACGACGCCGCCGTCCTGCCCACCCACGGCTTCGGCAGCTTCTGTTCCGCGGGCGGCGCGGAAGGCGACGCGACAACGACGATCGGGCATGAGCGCGACAGCAACGAAGCCCTGGTCAAGGACGTCGACTCGTTCGTCGCGGACCTCCTGGCCGGACTCGACGACGTACCGGCGTACTACGCGCACATGGGCCCCGCCAACGCCGCCGGCCCCGCCTCCGTGGATCTCACCCCGCCCGCGCTCGCGGACTCCGCGGAGATCGCCGCGCGGCTCGCGGCAGGCGAGTGGGTCGTGGACCTGCGCAGCCGCCTCGCGTTCGCCGCCGGGCATGTCTCCGGGGCGGTCAATTTCGAGGCGGACGGTCAGCTCGCCGTCTATCTGGCCTGGCTGCTGCCCTGGGGCAAGCCGGTCACCCTGCTCGCCGAGTCCCCCGAACAACTCGCGCACGCGCAGCGGGAGTTGTCCCGCGTCGGCGTGGACCGGCCGGCCGCGGCCGCGATCGGCTCACCGGGCGACTGGGTACGCGAGGGGGACCGGCCGCGTACCTTCCGGCGCGCCGGCTTCGCCGAACTCGCCGAGGCGTACGCCGTCCCCGGCCGGGCCGTGATCCTGGACGTCCGGCGAGATTCCGAGCGCGCCGGGGGCCATATCGCGGGTTCGGTGCACATCCCCGTCCATCACCTGCGCGAGCGGCTCGGGGAGATACCCGCCGGAACCGTCTGGGTGCACTGCGCCGGGGGCATGCGGGCCGCCATCGCCGCCTCGCTGCTCGACGCGGCGGGCCGGGAGGTCGTGGCCGTCGACGACTCCTTCGCCGCCGCGAGCACGTCCGGCCTGCCCATGGCACGGATCACCCCGGCCCGGCCCCGCGTTCTCACGGAGTCCGCAACCGACGCCGCCCCACTGGCCGCCCGCGAACCGGGCACGGGGACCGGAGCCGCACCCTCTGACTCCAGCCGCGCCCCTGCCGCCGCCTCGGTCCCGGGCCCCGCCTCGGTCCCGGGCCCCGCCTCGGTCCCGGGCTCCGCCTCCGCCTCTGCTCCTGCTCCTGCTCCTGCTCCTGCCCCTGCCCCTGCCCCTGCCCGGGGCTGCGCCTCCGACACACCCCGCACACCCCATCAGGTGCATGGCGACCCGATACGCGTCGTGCGTGGCGACGGCAACCCGGCCACGCACGACGCGGCGGGCCACGCGTTCGGCGGCCCCACGGCGTGAGCGTCCTGATCCTCGCTCTCGCCGCCGGAGCCGTGACCGGACTCGCGCTCGGAGCACTGGGCGGTGGCGGCAGCGTGCTGGCGGTACCCGCCCTGATCTATCTGCTGGGCTTCACGCCCTCGGCCGCCGGCTCCGCGAGCCTGGTCATCGTCACCGTCACGTCGGCGACCGCGCTGGCCGCGCATGCCCGGGAGGGCACCGTCCGCTGGCGTGCCGGCGCGCTGTTCGCGGCGGCGGGGCTGATCCCCGCGGCGCTGGGCGGGGCGGTCTCGGGAAGGCTGCCTCCCGCCGCGCTGACCGGCGCGTTCTCGGTCATCGCGGGCCTCGCGGCGTTCCGGATGCTCCGGCCGGCGGCCGGTGATCCGGCCGCCGTGCCCGCGCGGCCCGGCCGCATCACCGGGGCGGGCGCGGGCCTCGGTGCGGTGACCGGGGTACTGGGCGTGGGCGGCGGCTTTCTCGCCGTACCGGCTCTGGTGAACGTCGTGGGTCTGCGGATGCGGGCCGCCGTCGGCACCAGCCTGCTGGTGATCACGGCGAATTCGCTGGCCGCGCTGCTCGCCCGCGCGGGGACCGCTCAGAGCCTCGACTGGGCGGTCGTGGCACCGTTCGCCGGGGCGGCCGTCCTCGGCGCGTGGGACGGGAAGCGCCTGGCGGCCCGGGTGTCCGGCGGCACGCTCCAGCGGATCTTCGCCTGCGCCCTGCTGGGCATGGCCGCGCTGATGCTGGTGGACGTCGTGCTGTGAGGGTCACGCGAGCGACAGGAAGAGCTTCTCCAGGCGGGCCCGCATCTGCTCGTTGGTCTCGCCGTTCTTCGCGCCGTTCTCGGCGTCGGTCAGACACTGCTGGAGCCCGGTGGCGATGATCGCGAAGCCGGCCCGGTCCAGGGCGCGGGAGGCCGCGGCGAGCTGGGTGACCACGTCCTCGCAGTCGCGCCCCTCCTCGATCATCCGGATCACTCCGGAGATCTGTCCCTGCGCCCGGCGCAACCGGTTCAGCACTGACTTCAGCTCGGCACCCGCGAGTTCCAGTTCCACGAAGACTCCTTCAGCCATACCCCTAGGGGTATCGTACTCCGCCCTCCGGGGCACCCTCGAAGATCAAGGATGACACTCCTCATGAACACCCCCGTCGCCCTCGACGCCGACCAGGCCCACGGCCGGCTCGCCGAGCTGACCGTCATCGACGTCCGCACCCCCGGCGAATACGCCTCCGGCCATCTGCCGGGCGCCCTCAACATTCCCCTCGACGGACTCCACCGGGCGCTGTCCGTGCTCAGGGACGCCCGCACCGAGCTGCTCGTCGTCTGCGCCTCCGGCAACCGGTCCGCGAACGCCTGCGCCCTGCTGGCCGAGCACGGTGCACCGGCGGCCACGCTCACCGGCGGAACCAGCGCCTGGGCGGAACGCGGCCACGAACTGCGCCGACCGGTCACGCCCACCCGGGCCGGCTGGTCCATGGAGCGGCAGGTACGGCTCGCCGCCGGCACCGTCGTCCTCACGGGCCTCGGCCTCGGACTCCTGCGCCCCGCCTGGCAGTTGCTGTCCGCGGGCGTAGCGGGCGGCCTGGTCTTCTCGGCGCTCACGAACACCTGCGGCATGGCCGCGCTGCTCGCCAGGCTCCCGCACAACCGGCCGCGCCCGGCGGACCTCGACGCCACTCTGGCGGCTCTCGAAGCGCGCGTGTCCTGACTCCGCGCGGACTCGGAGCAGTTGGGACCGGGCCGGGCACGTCACCGACGTAGCCTGAGGGCTCCCTCTCAACTCCAGCAAGGAGCGCCGTGAGCCTGACCGAGGCCGAGCCCGAGGTGCCCGCGTGGCGCCTGCTGCTCGGGTACGTACGACCGCACCGCCGGGCGCTGTTCGCCGGCGCGCTGCTGGCGCTCGCGACCGGGGCGACCGGCCTGGTGCTGCCGCTGGTGGCACGCGGGCTCATCGACAACCTGTCGCACGACCGGCCGATCGGGCGGGCCCTGCTCGGCATGGCGGCGCTGGTGGTCACCAACGCGGCGGTGGGAGCGCTGGGTTCGTACGTTCTGCGCCGCACCGCCGAGTCGGTGGTGCTCGGCGCGCGGCGCGCCCTGTCCTCGTATCTCCTGCGGCTGCGCATACCGGCCGTGGACCGCAGCGAACCGGGCGACCTGATGGCCCGCATCACCTCGGACACGACCCTGCTGCGCGAGGTCACGACCGATTCCCTGGTCGGCCTCGGCACCGGCGGCCTCACCCTCGTCGCGACGGTGGTGATGATGGGCCTGGTCGACGTGGTGCTGCTCGGTGTCACGCTGGGCGTGGTCCTGTGCGCGGGAGCGGTGCTCGGCGTGATCGTGCCGCGCATCAACCGGGCGAGCAGGCAGGCCCAGGACGCCGTCGGGGTGATGGGTGCCTCGCTGGAGCGGATCCTCGGGGCTCTGCGCACGATCAAGGCGTCCGGCGCCGAGCACCGTGAGGAGCGGACCATCCACGCGGCCGCCCAGGAGTCCTGGCGGCAGAGCGTCCGGGCCGCCAAGTGGTCGGCGGCCGCGGGCAATACAGCCGGTCTGGCGATGCAGATCGCCTTCATCACGGTCCTCGCGGTGGGCGGCGCCCGGGTCGCCACGGGCGCCATCGACGTGGGCACCCTGGTCGCCTTCCTGCTCTACGTGTTCTATCTGATGTCGCCGATCCAGCAGGTGGTCGGCGCGATCACGCAGTACCAGACCGGGGCCGCCGCGCTCGCCCGCATCCAGGAGGCCCTGCGGCTGCCCGCGGAGCCCGCAGCCCTGCCCGCGCCCCTGCCGGCCCCCGGCGCGGAACCGGCGGCACTCGCCTTCGACGACGTCCGCTTCCGGTACGCCGACGATCTGCCGTACGTCCACCACGGGGTGTCCTTCACCGTCCCGGCCCGCGGCCTGACCGCGTTCGTCGGCCCTTCCGGCGCCGGCAAGACCACCGTCTTCTCGCTCATCGAGCGGTTCTACGACCCCGAGGCGGGCCTCATCACCGTCGACGGACGTGCGCTGGAGGAGTGGGATCTGCCCCGCCTCCGGTCGGCCATCGGTTACGTGGAGCAGGACGCGCCGGTGCTGTCGGGCTCCCTGCGCGACAACCTCCTGCTCGGCAATCCGGAGGCCGAGGACGGGGAGCTCACCCGGGTGCTGAAGACGACCCGCCTCGACGGCCTGGTCGGCCGGCTGCCGCGCGGCCTGGAGACCCTGGTCGGCCACCGCGGCACCAAGCTGTCGGGCGGCGAGCGCCAGCGTGTCGCCATCGCCCGGGCCCTGCTGCGCCGCCCCCGGCTGCTGCTCCTCGACGAGGCCACGTCGCAGCTCGACGCCGTCAACGAGGCCGCGCTGCGTGACACGGTCGCCGATGTGGCCCGTACGACCACGGTGCTCGTGGTCGCGCACCGGCTGTCCACCGTCACGACGGCCGACCGCATCATCGTGATGGACGCGGGCCGCGTCCGCGCCGTGGGAACCCACCGCGAGCTCGTGGCAGCGGATCCGCTGTACGCCGAGCTGGCCGCCACCCAGTTCCTCGCGACCGCCGGATGACCCTCGGCGGGCAGGTGCCGATCACCTGGGCGGCAGGTTCCTGACGAGCTGGGCGGCGGTTCCTGACACCCTGGGCGGCAGTTCCTCCCGAGGGACCGCCGACGATGCCGCGGACCGGGTCGATGCCGCGCCCCGGTCAGCCGTCCGTCGCCTGCCCCCTGCCCCCCGCCCTCTGCCCGCCCCCGGAGGACTCGCCGAGCATCCCGTTGCATCACCGATGTCCGTGATTTCCTTGGCCACGGACCGGCTCTCCTCTATCGTGATGCCCTCTTTCCGCCACGCGGGGCGGTCGTCGGTACGGCGAGCTCCCCGACCGGGCGGGGAGGCACGTCCCACCCGGATACCCAGGCGACTGATCATGGTCAAAAACCGACACCCGGCCGGGCAGGCCGCCCCCGGGGTCACCTTCACGGCCCCCGTCCGCGCATCCGCCGGCCTGGAAGTGATCTCGCTGGCCGCGCTGCGCGCCCGGTGCCGCGCCCGTGGAACCGATCCCGGCGTGCCCCAGCGACCCGGCTTCCACCACGTGCTCACGCTCGCCTCCGGCACGCTGCGCCCGACCGTGGACTTCACGGCCCACGACGTCGCGCGAGGCGACTGGCTGTGGACGCGCCCCGGGCAGGTCCTCCAGTGGGGCGATCTCACGCGCGCCGAGGGGACACTGATCGTCTTCGAGCGTGACTTCCCGGACGCGGCCACCGTCCGCACGGCCCGGCTCGACGATCCGCACGCGAGGGTCCTGCGCACTCCGAAGGCCGAGGACGCCGCGTCCCTGCGGGTCGCCACCACGCATCTGGAGCACGAGTTCCGGGCGCCGGGACGGCTGCCAGCCGACGCGCACCTCGCCGTACTGCGTCATCTGCTGGACGCGCTCATCCTGCGTCTGGCCCACCTGGAAGGGCCGGGCAGCGCGGCACCGGAGCCAAGAGAAACCTTTCTTCGGTTCCGCGAGGTCGTCGAGCGGGACTTCGCGCGCACCCGCAGGGTGGACGACTACGCCCTCACCCTCGGCTACTCCGCACGCACCCTGTCCCGGGCCGCCCTCGACTCGGCGGGGGTCGGCGCCAAGGAGTTCATCGACCGCCGGGTCGTCCTGGAGGCCAAACGGCTGCTCGCCCACACCGACCTGGCCGCCGCGCACATCGCCGCCCAGCTGGGCTTCTCCAGTGCCACGAACTTCGCCAAGTACTTCCATCAGCGTGCCGGGCAGGCCCCCATCGCGTTCCGCACGACGGTGCGCGAGCAGGGCACGGGCACCGCGGCAGCACGGGACGAAGAGGAGTTCACCCGGCGAACCGGGCGCCCTGCCGACGCGTGAGCGGTCCGGGCGTCCGTCGACCGGACCGGCCCGCTCAAACGACGGCGGGTCCCGGCGGAACACCTCTGTTCCACCGGGACCCGCCGCGGCCGACGCGGGACCGTCGCCCTAGCCCTGGATGCCTCCGAGCAGCCCGGTGGCCGGTGCGGCCAGGTCGGTGACCTGGTGCAGCTGGTTCAGGTCGTTCAGCCGGTTCAGTCCGGCGAGCTGGGCGGAGGGCCGTGGAAGTTGGGCCTGGTGCCCGGCGGGGATCTCGCTCGTGGCGAGCGAGTCGAGCGTCGCGATGGGGCTCAGCTTCCCGGCGTCCTGGACCGCGGGACCCGCGGCGGCCGCCATCGGCGCGGCAAGTCCCGTGACGCCTACGGCGAGACCAACGGCGGCGACGATACGTCGTGTTGAGATCATGTCTTCAGCAACGGCCCCGGCCCCCGGGCGGACACGGCCCGGTCCCCGCGCTCACCCGACAGGCTCATCGGGCCGTTGCGTTTGCCGTGGACCCCGGGGCGGAGGACGCTCGGGTAGACAGGCCCTTCGCGGTCGGCTCCACGCCGGTCCGCGGCCTTCCCGAGGAGGTCACCCATGGGCACAGCGGCATTCCCCACGTTCGACACCGAGGCACTGCGTCGGGGCATTGAGGGACACAGCGCGACAGATCTGCTGTCGCTCTACGCGGACGACGCGGAACTGCGCGTCGTGGACCGCAACGCCCAGCCCAGTCACCCGATGGTCAAACACGGTCGCGCCGAGATCGCCGAGATGCTCGAAGACGTCTACAGCCGGGACATGACGCACAAAATGGACCAGTGCGTCGTCCAGGGCGATCACGTCGCCTTCACCGAGTCCTGCGTGTACCCCGACGGGGTGCGGGTGCTGAGCACGTCGATGATGTCGTTGCGTGACGGAAAGATCATCGAGCAGACACTGGTCCAGGCATGGGACGAGTAGGGAGGAACTGGCCGAAGGTCCAGATCAAGTCGCGTCTGACCTGGACCTTCTCGGCCGGCACGGCGATGGGGAAATCCCGTCCTAGCCGGTCTCGGCGGCTACGACCAGTTTCCGCAGCAGGCCTGCGAGTGTCTGCCTCTCTGCTGGACTCAGTACTGCGAGCAGCGCGTTCTCACCCTCGTCCTCCGAGGCCGCGTGTCGTTCGAAGGCCTCATATCCGGCCGCGGTGAGCCGCACCCGTACCCGGCGGCGGTCGGCCGTCCCGGCGTTCCGGGTGATCAGCCCCGCGTCCTCGATCGGGCCGAGCCGTGCCGACAGCGCGCCGCGGGTGAGGCCGAGCATGTCGGCGAGCTGCGACGGGCTCGCTTCGTAGGGCGGCCCGAGTCTGCGCAGCATCAGCAGGATCTTGAACTGCCCTCGCTGGAGCCCGCCGGACAGGAGCGTGTCCCGGCGGGCCCGGTCCGCGTGCCGGGCCAGAACGGCGAGCCGCGCGAAGATCGCCTCCTTGACCGGATCCATCCAGTCGAGCTCCCTGGACCAGAGGGCGACATGCCGGTCGACGGAGTCCGGGGTCGACGCATCGGCGCGCTCTGTCATGGCGTCCTCCGAAAAGTGGTTTCCTTGTGGATAGTTTTTCGGATTACTACTTTCCTCGCCATGACGAACACCGCAAGCACCATCACGACGGTTGTACCGCTGGACCAACTCCTCTCGGCTGTACGTGAATTGAGCATCTCCGGCAGATGGACGCGCGCGGCGGACCTGCTGGACGCGGCCGACACCCCCGAGGTCCGTGACCGCGCCCGGCTCGCGCTGGCCGCCGCCGAAGTCGCCCTGGACAGCGACTGGTTCGGCGGGACGAGCCTGGCCGGGGCACGACTCGAAGCGGCGGAGCGGGCCCGCGGGGAAGACAAGGAAGCCCGTCCGGACGGCGGTTGGGAGCTGGACTTCCTCCGGCTGCGCCACGGCTACCTCGGTCTGGTCCGGGTCGACGGCCGGTTCCGCCCCGGGCCCGACGGCAAGGACCCGGCCGCTCTCACCGCTCTCCGTACGTCCGCGGAGGACCTGCGCGACCGGGCGCAGAACGCGGTGCGCCGGGGCTGGGCGGAGATGTATCTGGGCCTCATCGCCGACAACCTCCTCGCGGAACGCGATCTCGCGCCGGCCCACTACGAGGCCGCGCTGCGGGCCGGCGAGTCCGGGGACGACCTGTTGTCGCGGGAGGCGCTGCGCCACCTCGGCGATCACGACCACGACCACGGCGACCACACGCGCGCGCTGGAACGCTGGTGCCGTGCGACCGAGTTGGGCGCCCGCGCCGGCACCGTCCCCGGCACGCTCACGCAGCAACTGCTCCTCGCGGTGCTGGCCCGCGACACGGGTGACGAGGCGGGAGCGGCCGCGCTGGCCCGGGAGGTGGCGCGCTGGGCGGGAGCCATCGGAGCCGTGGCCACCGCGGCGCAGGCCAACGCGTTCCTGGCCGGCGCCGACCCCACGGCACCCCCTTCGCCGAGCGCCGCGGGCAGGTGATCGTACGGGCTACCCTGGTCGGCGGGCCGTGACTGGCGCTGAGGTGGAGTACCACCGGGGAGCGGCCTGACACCTGTGTCTCCGCCGCGCGCCTGGGCGACTGTCGGCAGCGCTCCGGAGGAACTCATGTCCCAGGCCCAGCTCATGGACGGCGCCGGTCTCGCCCGCCGGATTCTCGAGGACACGGCGCGGCGCGCGGCCGCCCTCAAGGACCGTACGGGCGTTTCCCCTTGTCTGGCGACGGTGCTCGTCGGCGAGGATCCCGCCTCCGTCACCTACGTCCGGATGAAGCGGAACCGCAGCCGCGGAGCGGGCATCGAGTCCCGGCACGTCGCACTGCCCGCCGGTACGACGACGGCCGAACTCGTCGCCGAACTCGCGGCGTTGTCCGCCGATCCGGCCGTGCACGGCATCCTGCTCCAGCATCCCGTGGGACCGCACATCGACGAGCGCGCCGCCTTCGAGGCCATCGCGCCGGGGAAGGACGTGGACGGGGTCACGCTGAGCTCGTACTCGGCGATGAGTTTCGGTCTGCCGGGCTTCGTGTCCTGCACACCCGGCGGCATCATGCGGCTCCTCGACGCGTACGACGTCGACCCCGCCGGCAAGCGGGCCGTCGTCGTCGGCCGCAGCGCGGTCCTCGGCAAGCCGGTCGGCATGCTGCTGCTCGGCCGCGACGCCACGGTGACGTACTGCCACTCGCGCACCGCGGACCTGTCGTCCGTCGTACGCGAGGCGGACATCGTGGTGGCAGCCGTCGGACGGCCCCGGCTGATCCGGGCGAGGACATCAAGCCGGGGGCCGTGGTGATCGACGCGGGCTACAACGCCGGGAACGTCGGCGATGTCGACTTCGACTCCGCCGTCACCCGGGCCGGGCTGATCACGCCCGTGCCGGGTGGCGTCGGCCCGATGACGATCGCGGTGCTGCTGGAGCAGACCGTCACGGGCGCCGAACGCGCGCTGGGCGTCTGAGCCACCCTCCGGCGGCGAGCGCCCCGTCCGCTGCGGGGGGGGCGGCGGGCGGTCGCCGTGGGCGGTGGTCAGCGGAGCCAGGCGCGGTACGACATCACCGCCCCGGCCTCGACACCGAACTCGGGATCGGCCCGGGTGACGGTGTCCTCCAGGCCGAGGACGGCTCCGGTCTCCGGGTCCAGGATCAGCATGCGGCGGACGGACCGGGCCGCTTCGTCGTACACGTATGCCTGCCCGGGGCGGCCGAGCCGGTCGGTGACCGCGCCCGCTGGACGCAGCCCGGGTGTGTCGGCGAGGACGCGCGCCAGCGCCGCTGTCTCCCGGCCGCCCAGTGTCCAGTTGTCGAGCAACTCAGCCATGGCATCGAGGAGTTGGTCGGTGTCCATGACCTCGTTGCGGTCGATCTCGTCCAGATAGGCGCGCAGCCGTGCGGCGTCCCGCGGCGGCTCGGCGCGCGGCGGGGCGTCGCTCCAGCTCGGCGGGTAGGTCTGCCGGCTGAGGACGTGTCCGTCCTCGACCGTGCGCGGGACGGGGTCGGCGTCGGTGACGACCGGCCTGCCCGGGTGTCTCGGATCGGTCGCCACGACCAGTTCCGTGTGGCTGCCGTCGGCCGCCCAGCGGACGACCCGTTCCTCGGGGAGTGTGACGGGCGGGCGGCCTCCGGGCCCCGAGGTCATGCTCAGGCTCCAGCTCTGGACATGCGTGCCCTGGCGGAGCAGGAGCCCGTCGTCGGACGCGGCGGCCAGGTCGGCCAGCCGGTCCAGGGGCAGCGGGGTGGAGCCGGGCCGGACGACCAGCGGGCGGGGCGCGGCGACGGCCGGGACCGTGGTCGGGCCCGAGAGGGTGAGGGCCAGCACGACCGCGCCGACGGCGGCGGCCGCCCCGAGGCTGAAGGCCCACTGGCGCGGACGGGGTGGGCGCACGCCGCCGAGCAGACGGCCGAGGCGTGGAGCGTGCCTCGGCCGGTCGGGGCGGGGGCTCCCGGCGTGGGTCAGGACGCGGAGCCGGTGCTCGGCCCGCCGGTCGAGCGGACGGTCGTGGAAACGGGGGTCGTCGGAGGGCACCGGGTTGGCTCGGCGCAGGAGTTCGAGTTCGTCAGCCATGGCCGTGCTCCTTCGAGGTGTCGCGGCGGGCCGTGGCCGTGCCGACGGCCACGGTGACGCGCAGGCGGTCGATCTCGGCACCGAGGCGGCGGCGGGCGCGGTGCAGACGCATCGCGGCGGCCCGGCTGCCGCAGCCCAGGGCGACGGCGACCTCGTCGACACCGAGTTCCTCCCAGGCCGTCAGCCGCAGTACCTCCTGGTCGGCCGGGGAGAGCCGGGCCAGTGCCTCGTGCACCCAGTCGCCGGGCGACTCGGCGTCGGGGCCGGGCACGACCTGCCTGCCGTGCGCGCTCTCGTGGTTGCCGAGCCGGTCGAGGAGCCTGCGGCGGCGCCCGTAGCCGCGTACGGCATTGGCCAGACAGTGCCGCGCCACGCCGTAGAGCCAGGGAAGGGGAGACGGCGGGAGGTCGGACCGGCGCCGCCAGGCGACGGTGAAGACCTCGGCCACCACCTCCTCCACATCGCTGTTCCGGCCGTCCAGTCGCCGCGCGACGTAGCGGCTGACCGCCCAGTAGTGCTCGCGATAGGCAGCGGCGAAGGTCTCGTCGTCGCTCATGTTCGGTAGGTGTCCGGCAGGTCCCTTGTCGTCACACCCGTCGATGTGACCCTCGTCGCTTCCCCTCAGTGTGACGTCGGGGGCGGCGCCGGACACAGGCGGGGCATGGAGAGCAACACTGTCACGGCGCTTCCCGCGCCCCCTCCCGTGCGCGCACGGCGTCCCGGCCTCGCCGCGGTGAAGTGGCTGACCACCACGGACCACAAGACGATCGGCACGCTGTATCTGGTCACGGCGTTCGGGTTCTTCTGTCTCGCCGGGGTGATGGCGCTGCTGATGCGTGCCGAACTGGCGCGCCCCGGCCTGCAGATCATGTCGAACGAGCAGTTCAACCAGGCGTTCACGATGCACGGCACCGTGATGCTGCTGATGTTCGCGACGCCGCTGTTCGCCGGCTTCGCCAACTGGATCATGCCGCTGCAGATCGGCGCGCCCGACGTGGCGTTCCCCCGGCTGAACATGCTCGCCTACTGGCTCTATCTGCTCGGCTCGCTGATCGCGGTCGGCGGGTTCCTCACCCCTCAAGGCGCCGCCGATTTCGGCTGGTTCGCCTACGCGCCGCTGTCCGACGCGGTGCACTCCCCGGGTGCCGGCGCCGACATGTGGATCATGGGTCTGGCCTTCTCCGGCTTCGGCACGATCCTCGGCTCGGTCAACTTCATCACCACGATCATCTGCATGCGCGCTCCGGGCATGACGATGTTCCGGATGCCGATCTTCGTCTGGAACGTCCTGCTCACCGGTGTCCTGGTGCTGCTGGCCTTCCCCGTCCTCGCGGCGGCGCTGTTCGCGCTGGAGGCGGACCGGAAGTTCGGCGCCCACGTCTTCGACGCGGCCAGCGGCGGAGCGCTGCTGTGGCAGCACCTCTTCTGGTTCTTCGGTCATCCGGAGGTGTACATCATCGCGCTGCCGTTCTTCGGAATCATCAGTGAGGTGATTCCGGTGTTCTCGCGCAAGCCGATGTTCGGCTACATGGGTCTGATCGGCGCGACCGTCGCGATCGCCGGTCTGTCCGTGACGGTGTGGGCGCACCACATGTACGTCACCGGTGGCGTGCTGCTCCCGTTCTTCTCCTTCATGACGTTCCTCATCGCCGTGCCGACCGGCGTGAAGTTCTTCAACTGGATCGGAACGATGTGGCAGGGCTCGCTGTCCTTCGAGACACCGATGCTCTGGGCCGTCGGCTTCCTCGTCACCTTCGTGTTCGGCGGTCTGACCGGCGTGATGCTCGCTTCTCCCCCGATGGACTTCCCGGTCTCGGACACCTACTTCGTGGTGGCCCACTTCCACTACGTGATCTTCGGTACGGTCGTCTTCGCGATGTTCGCCGGCTTCCACTTCTGGTGGCCCAAGTTCACCGGCAGGATGCTCGACGAGCGCCTCGGCAAGATCACCTTCTGGACGCTGTTCGCGGGATTCCACGGCACCTTCCTCGTCCAGCACTGGCTGGGCGCGGGCGGGATGCAGCGCCGGATTCCCGACTATCTGGCGGCGGAGGGCCTCACGACGCTCAACACCGTGTCGACGATCTCGTCCTTCGTGCTCGGCATCTCGTTCCTGCCGTTCCTCTACAACGTGTGGAAGACCGCCAGGTACGGGGAGAAGATCGAGGTCGACGACCCGTGGGGGTACGGCCGTTCGCTGGAGTGGGCGACCTCGTGCCCGCCGCCGCGGCACAACTTCCTTGTCCTGCCGCGTATCAGGTCGGAGTCTCCGGCGTTCGATCTGCACCACCCCGAAGTCGGCGCCTCGGGAGCCCGGCCGCAGTCGGCGCCGAAGGAGCTCGGGTGACCGCCATGGACGAACGGCCGCCGGGGACCGGTTCCCTGATCAGTGAGCTCGAAGGCCACCTCCTCATCGCGGCCACCCGCGCCGAGGCCCGCGCCGAGGCCGTCCGCTTCACGCGCTCGCTGGCCTGGCTGACGGACACACAGCGGGAGGAGGTGGAGGCCCGCTACGAGGACAACCACCTCGCCCTCGCACGGGTTTCGTGGGAGCGCACCGCCCGCCGGAGCCGGGAGCTGCGGGCCGAGTACGAGCGGAGGTACCGCTCGCTGCGCGGACGGCTGTGCGCGGGATGCCTTCTCGGCACCGCCCTCGCCCTGGCGGCGTTCGCGGTGACGGCCTGGTCGGGGAGGTAGCGCTCAGTGCGGGGCGGGAACCGCTCGGGCGACGGGCTCCACCGCCCGGAGGAGCATCGGCGAGGACCGGTCCACGAGGTCGTGCAGGACGGACAGATGGGCCGCGTCGCCGCCGAGTATGTCCAGGAGCCGATGGGCCCCGTCACGGAAGCCGTTGATGTCCTTCTCGTACCGGCGCAGCACGTCCGGTGCGAGAAGGATGTCGGTGAGTGCGGCGCGGGCATCGGACGACGTGCGTGCGGCGGCGTGCAGTTCCAGGACGCGGGCCCGGGACCCGGGGTCCGCGCCCTCCAGGGCGCACGCCAGCAGGTAGGTCACCGTTCCGTTCACGAGGTCTTCGTTGCGGCCGGTCATGATGTCCTGCTGATCGTTGAACAGCTGCCACAGGATACCGAAGACATTGCCGAACTCCCGCCAGAGTTCCACTCTGTCGTGCGTGCGGCCGGCCAGCTGCGCGGCCATGGCGGTGACCATGCTGTACGGAGCTCCGGACTTCCCGAGGTACGCCGTGACCACGGCGTCGCGCGTGGCGGCGCCCAGATCCGCGCGAAGGTCCCTCAACTGTCCCTCGGTGGCGTTGATCCAGCACTTCACGATCTCGGCCGACAGGGGGCCGCGCGCCGCTTCGGGGATCCGCGGCGACTGGACGACGAGCAGGGGGAGCGGAATTCCACCGATGACCGTGGCGAGCAGCGCCTCGCTCTCGCCGAGACCACCGGCGGCGAGGACGGCCTGGCCGTCGGCGAGGTCGTCCAGATAGCACGCGGAGGTCCACCACAGGTCGTGCACGACGGCCAGGGGGACGGCAGGCCCGGTCGTGCCCGTCTCCACGGCGTGGACGATCACCGGCAGCACGGACAGGGGGTAGGCGAACGTCCGGTGTTCCAGGAGTTCGGCGACCGACGCCCGGACCGACTCGGCGGAGGGTCCCAGCAGTTCGAGTGCGGAGTGCCGCTCCGCCTCGATCTCCGCGGACATTTCACGATGCAGATCCATGTACGACTTCGCCCGCACGGAGCCCACCCCCACCACCGAATTTAATCGAGCACCGATTCGATCATTCGCCACCGTGGCGAGCTAGAGCGATTTTGCGCCATGGCTCATTCTTTGACGAGCCCCGGTCCCTCGCACGGCCGACGGCGAGGCCGTTCGCATACCTCGCCTCCTGTGGAGCCGCGGGCAGTCGGCCGGGAACGCCGCCATACTGACCGTCGTGCGAGTAGCGATCATGAGCGCGGGTTCGCGGGGCGATGTGGCACCGTTCACCGGCCTCGGGCACGGCCTGGTGCGGGCCGGGCACGAGGTCACCCTGGTGACGCACGGATGCTTCGCGGATCTGGTGTCCGGCTCGGGGGTCGGGTTCCACGCGCTGCCCGTCGACCCGCGGGCCGAGCTGGAATCCGCGCGGGGGCAGCGCCTGCACCGCAGCGCCACGGGAGCGGGCAGGATCATCCGGCTGGTCGCACTGACCCGGGCGCTCGTCGGGCGGCTGAGCGACGACATGATCGCGGCGGCCCGCTCCAGCGACGTGCTCCTGGTGTCCGGTTCGCTGGGGCCGCTCGGGTACGCCGTCGCGGAGGGACTGGACCTGCCCAGCATGGGAGTGCATCTTCAACCACTCCATCCCACAGGGGAGTTCGCCCCTCCGGTGATCGGTGTCCGCTCATGGGGGCCCGCCGTGAACCGGGCGGCCGGCCACGGGGTGAACCTGGCCGCCGAGCAGGTCTTCGCCGAGACCGTGCGGACTCTGAGGAGCCGGCTCGGCCTGCCGCCCCTCGGTTCGGTCGCGGCGCGCCGGGCCCGCGAGCGTCGGGCCTGGCCGGTGCAGCACGGGTTCAGCCCTCTGGTGGTGCGCAGGCCGCGGGACTGGCGGCGCGGGCTCGATGTGTCCGGGTACTGGTGGCCCTACGACGGCGAGGACGCCCGGCTCCCCTCCGCGCTGCGGGATTTCCTGGACGCCGGCCCCGCTCCGGTCTTCGTGGGTCTGGGCAGCGCCACCGTCCCCGATCCCGGGCGGCTGAGCGCCGAGGTGGTGCGGGCCCTGCGGTCCGCCGGACTGCGCGGGGTGATCCAGCGGGGATGGGGTGAGCTGCGGGCGGACGGCGACGACATGTTCACGGTCGGCGAGGTGCCGCACTCCGTCCTGTTTCCCCGGATGGCCGCGGTGGTGCATCACGCGGGGGCCGGTACGACAGCGGCGGGGCTGCGGGCCGGGGTTCCCGCCGTGCCCGTGCCGGTCCAGTTCGACGAGGGGTTCTGGGCCGCCCGGCTCGTTTCGCTCGGCGTCTCACCCGGCTCCCTCGCGCTGCGGGGGCTGCGCGCCGAACGGCTGGCGCAGGCTCTGGTCCGGGCGACCACGCAACCCTCGTACCGGCGGCGCGCGAGGGACCTGGCGGAGCGCCTTCGCGCCGAGGACGGGGTGGCGCCGGTCGCGGAGGCGATCGGACGGCTCGGCGGCTGACGAGCGCACCGCTCACGGGCGCGCGGACGCCTCCGCGTACCACCCGGGAGGCCGCAGGATCCCGAGGAGCTGGCGGACCAGTTCCTCGACCACCTCGTCCAGGGTCGCGTCCACCCATCCGGCGTTCCAGTCGTGCAGCAGGCCGTTCACACTGCCGATGAAGGCGGTCGCGGCCACGCGGTAGTCGCGCGGCGTCGCCTCCCCGCGGGCGACGGCGGCCGCCGCCTCGCCACAGATGAACTCCACCCAGCGGGCCCGTCGGGCGAGCCTCTGTTCCTCCAGCCGCGCGCTCACGCCGATGATCTCCACGAAGGTGATGCGGATACGGCGCGGATCGCTGGTGACGTTCGCCGCGTAGGCGTGGAAGACGGCGGTGGCGCGCTCGGCGAGTGGCAGGTCACGCGCCTCGGCGAGCGCCGCCAGGGCCGCTTCCTCGGCCCAGTCGTTGACCTGGAGATGAAGAGCCGCCAGTACGTCTTCGAGGGTGCGGAACGCTTCGTAGAACTGGCGCGTGGACAGTCCCGCCGCCTCGCTGAGGGCGGCCACGGTGGTGGACCGGTAACCGGGACAGGCACCGAACAACTCGAGTCCCGCGTCGAGAAAGCGGCGGCGGCGCTCCGCCTGCCGCTCCTCGGCCGTTCTGCCGCCGTACCGGCCGGTGGGCTGTCTGAGCCTGCCCGCCACGCGTTCCTCCCTCGCCGCCGGCACGAACCCGGCGTCAGCCCTTCCGGCGATTTTGTCGTGCACCGCCCCTTGTGAAGAGAGTCCCCGACTCCTTACTTTCCAGTAAGTGCACTTTGAAGTCGGGCGTGTTCAGATTTCCTCTTGTCGTGCTCGCGCCATTTCCCGCAATCCTGGCCACAGCACCCGCCCCGTACTCCCCCACTACGACAGGGACCCTCCATGTCCGTCCTCAGACCCAGACACCTCTGTTCTCTCGCCGCGGCCCTCACCTTCACCCTCGGCGCCACGTCGACTGCCGCATCCGCCTCCACCGCGCAGGTCACTGCCGCCGATCTGCGCGAGGTGATGTTCGTGGGCAACAACTGGGAAGGCACCGCGGACGTCATCGGGTCCACCGGCGACTTCGCGAAGGTCGGCCGGATCAACGTCGTCCCGGACAAGGCCGAGCGGCTCGCGGCCATCAACGCCGATCCCATCAAGTGGGCCTTCTTCATGGCGATCCGCAACGGTGTCGGCGAGGGGCACGACCAGTTCGTCGACGACATGTACTCCACGCCCGACGGCAGGTCGGTGGTGGTGTCGCGCCCGAGTTTCGCCGACGTCGTGTCGATCGACCTCGGCACCGGTCGGATCAACTGGCGTTTCGCCGTGTCGGGTTACCGCTCGGACCATATGGCCGTGTCCCCCGACGGCACCCGGGTCGCGGTCTCGGCGTCGACCGCCAACACCGTGCACGTGCTCGACATCACGACCGGCAGACAGCTCGGCTCCTTCGCCACCGGTGACAAGCCGCACGAGAACGTCTTCAGCCGGGACGGCAAGTACATCTGGAACATGGCCATCGGCGACGTCAACACCGCTCTCGACGACCCCTGGCTGGACTGGACGAAGGGCGACCGCCACATCACGGTCGTCGACGCGGCCACCTTCCGGCAGGTCAAGGTGATCGACATGCGGCAGCGCCTCGACGCGATCGGTCTCACGGACTTCTCCGACGCCGTCCGCCCGGCCGTCTTCTCGCCGGACGAGTCCAAGCTGTACTTCCAGGTGTCGTTCTTCAACGGATTCCTGGAGTACGACGTCGCCACCGACCGGATCACCCGGGTCAAGACCCTCCCGAAGAACCCCACCACCAGCAGTGACCGCACGACCTGGGTCAACGACTCGCGCCACCACGGCATATCGATGAACCCGACCGGCACCAAGATGTGTGTGGCGGGGACGATGGACGACTACGCGACCGTCGTCGACCGCGCGACCCTCCAGGAAGGCCCGCTGGTCACCGCCTCCAAGCCGTACTGGGCGACCGTCAGCGGTGACGGCAAGGACTGCGTCGTCTCCGAGAGCGGCGCCGACCAGGTCACCGCCATCGACTTCGCCACCGGGCAGAAGAAGGTGTCGGTGCCGGTCGGCGACCACCCCCAGCGAGTCCGCCTCGGCCATGTGGAGGCGAACTGGACCGGACCGTCGGCGGGTTGACGGCGATCAGCCGAACCGCGCCGCGGCCCAGGCGGCCAGTTCGGCCCGGGCCCCGTTCAGCAGGGCGGAGGACGGGGCGCTCGCCCCGTTCGTGACCAGCGCGAAGTGCAAGGTCCCCGGGCCGGGAGCCGTGAGCAGGAGGCGGCGGCTCCCGGTGCCGCCCGGCTCGGGAGCCGCGGCGATCGGTGTGGCCGCGGTGTAGGCGGGTGGGTCCACCGTCGCTCCGAGGTCGGACACCACCGTCGTGGCCGAGGCCGGGAAGGAGGCCGGCAGGTGGAGCTCCGTGGGAGCGCCGTCGCCGTTCGAGCGCCAGACCGACAGCCCGTACTGCCCGGATCCCACGAGCTGGGAGACCTGCGGCAGGGTCGAGGGAACCGGGTTCCAGGTCAGTGTGGTGGTGCCGTCGCGGGAGCGGTCCTCGTAGGTGAAGGCGAGGGTGGAGCCCGCGGTGGCGCTGGGGTAGACGCGGTCGAGGAGCCGGGCGTCCTGGCGCAGCACGGCCGTATCCGAGCCGTCGAGGCGCACGGCGGAGAGATCCTCGTCGTTCCAGGCGTCACCCGCGGTCAGGACCTTGTCGGGGTTGTCGTTCATCAGCTCGTGGTGCCGGCCGCTGTAGATGTCCCACTGCCATTGGGTACCCGACAGAACCGGTCCCGACGCGGCCGTCCCCGTCCACCAACGGGAGCCCGGGAGACGGGAGTCGAGGGCCTGGTACATCGCCTTGTCGACCGTCGGCGCCTTGTCCGAGACCGTTCCCGAGAGCGGGTGGCCGAACTCGCTGACGACCGCCGCCGTCCCGGCCGCCGAGGCACGGTCCCGGACCGTGCCGAAGTCCGTGGCGTACTGACCGTCACCCGCTTTGCCCCACATGAGGATGCCGGAAATGGCCTTCTGGTCGTAGAAGTGGGTGTTGAACACATAGCGCGGGCCGAGTGTGCCCGCGTCCAGCAGTCCGCCCTCCTGCTTCTGCGAGCTGATGTTCGCGTTCCAGAAAAGGTTGGGTTCCACGAAGGCGGGCTTGTCCTGCCAGCCGGCCGCGTCCATGCGGGCCCGGAACTTCCCGTAGAACGGCCAGAGCAGGTCGCGTTCCCAGGTACGGCTGGTCTGTCCCGAGTCGTAGGTGCCCGCGTAGGGCTCGTTGAACGGGTCGAAGCCGGCCACACCCGCGAACTCGGCGGCGGTGAGGTGCTGTCGGACGTACGTCATGGTGGCCTGGGCCGTGACGAGGAAGGCGTCCTGGAGCCCGTGGGCGTTGTGCCAGAAGTCGTACTGCGCCGCTTTGACGGCACCGTTCTGGGTGATGTTCTGGCCCCAGAAGAGGCAGATGCCGCAGGACTCCTGGGGGTAACCGCCCTCGGTCACGGCCCACTTGGGGGCACCGTCGCCGGAGTACCAGCTGCCCGTGTTGAAGAGGTGGCGGGAGTAGAGGTCCTGGTGGAAGTCGGGGAAGACACGGACGCCCGCGTCGAGGAAGGCGCGCATCTGGTCGGTGGCGGCCCCGAGATAGGCACTGTCGACCTGGCCCCGGGCGGGTTCGGCGTGCGCCCAGGAGAGCAGGAAGCGCACGGAGTTGCCGCCGCCCAGGGCGCGCAGCGCCGTCGCGGACTTCCGTGCGTCGGAGACCGAGGCGAAGGGCAGTCCGCTGTTCTCCTCCAGCTTGGTCTCGCCGGAGACGTTGTAGCCGCGCAGCACGACCTCGCGGCCGAGGCCGTCGATGAAGCGGCCGTTCGCGACCGTGAGGGTGGCGGCGGGTTCGTCGAACCAGAGGGAGTCGGGGAGTCCGTCCGCGGCGGCGGGCCGGGGGCCCGCCGCCGTGAGGAAGCCGGTGAGGAGTACGAGGACGCCGAGCAGACGCGCACGTAACTTCGACATGTTCACAACAGTCCCGCCGGTACCGGAAGGCGTCAACACCCCTGACTCATGAGTAAGTTTCTCGTTTCACCCGCCCGGGCCGCCCGCCTCGTCACGCGCCTCGTCACTCGCCTCGCCGCACGGCGCCGGGAGGTCGGCGGCCGGCTCACCCGCCGACCCGGCGCGTCAGGTTCAGCAGGTACTCCTTGCGGTCCAGCGGGTTCAGATCCGTCCGGGGGCGGTCCGGGACCGCGCCGTGCGCCGCGGGCGCGTAGTGGTCGAAGGTGCATTCCAGTTCACCCTCGCCTCGCGTCAACCCCGGGAGCCGCTGCTCCAGTTCATGCGTCCGGACCACCGGCAGGACTCCCTCCAGCACGCAGGAGGACCCGTGCAGCCTGGTGGTCTGCGGCACGGCCCGCTGTCCGGCCAGCACGGGCAGTACGGCGGCCAGCGTGTCCGCGGGCGCCTCCAGACGGAAGTGGTGCATCGGCTCGTACACCTGGCTGCCGGCCTCCCGCAGCGCGTCCATGAGCACCAGCGGGGTGAGGCCGCGGAAGTCGGCACCCGTGCTGGACATGCTCTTGTCGAAGCCCTGGTGGGCGTGGCTCTGGCGTGGCGAATAGCCCGAATGCGTCATCGTGACGGTGCAGTCGGTGACCTGCCAGCCGTGCATTCCCTGCCCCAGCGCCTCGATGGCGGTGTCCTCGACCGCCTTGAAGAACGCGTACGGCATCGATCCGAGTTCGACCTCCCGGCGGAATTCCACACCGGAACCGACCGGCGCCGGATCGATGCGCAGTCCCACGGTCGCGAGAAACGGATTGGCGTCCTTCTTGTTGAACTCGACCGACGCGCCGGATCCGACGGGCCGTTCGACGCAGAGCGGAGTCGTCTCGCGGAACACGACGTCGATGCCGAACTCGTCGGCCAGGGTCGCCTGGATGACTTCCTTCTGCACCTCGCCGTAGAGCGACACGGAGATCTCCCCGCGCACTTCGTCCTGCCGGAGATCGATCAGCGGGTCCTGTTCGGCGAGTTGGGTAAGCGCGAGATGCAACGCGCCTTTCCTGGTGGGACTGCTGGGGGAGACGACGGTTTCGAGGGTCGGCGGGGCGAAGTGGTGCCCGCCCGCCGGCGAGGTCCGCGGAACGCCGATGGTGTCGCCGATCCGGACCGCGCCGAGTCCCCACAACTTGCCGATGCGCCCGGCGGTCACGCACGCCTCACGGACGTCCGAGCCCTGGTCGAAGACGCTGATCGCGGTGACCTTCCCCTCGTCGCCGCCGCGCAGGGCGAGCCGGTCGCGGGTCCGCAGGGTCCCCGAGAACATCCGCGCGTACGCGATCTTCTCCCCGGCCGCTCCCCGCTCGACCTTGAAGACGGTGCCCGACACCGGGCCGTCGGTGTCCGCCTTCGCCGCGGGCAGCAACTCCCTCATCCCTGCCATCAGTTCGGCGATGCCCGCGCCCGTCATGGCCGATCCGAAGAACACGGGATGCACCAGCGCCTCGCCGGTCTGCGTGACCAGTGCGGCACGCAGTCGCTCGTACGACACCTGGTCCTCGACGTACGCGGTGAGCAGTTCCTCGTCGTGTTCGGCGAGCGGATCGAGGAGGTGCGGCCGCAGCAGCGCGGCCGGGTGGGCGGTGAAGCGGGCCTCGCGCGCGCCCGGTTCGGCGACCTCGCCCATCGGGACGATCGCCGGGGTGAGCCGCTCGGCGATCCTCTCCAGCACGTGGTCGCAGCGCGCCCCGCGGCGGTCGATCTTGTTCACGAAGATCAGCGTGGGAATGCGCAACCGCTGGAGCGTCCGCATCAGGACACGCGTCTGTGCCTGGACGCCCTCCACGGCCGAGACGACGAGGACGACGCCGTCGAGCACACCGAGCACCCGTTCCACCTCGGCGATGAAGTCCGGGTGACCGGGGGTGTCGATCAGATTGACGGTGAGGTCGTCGATCGCGAACGAGACGACGGCGGATTTGATCGTGATCCCGCGCTGCCGCTCCAGCGCGAGGGAATCGGTCCGGGTGCTGCCGTCGTCGACGCTGCCGATCTCGTCGATGACCCCGGCCGTGTACAGCAGCCGTTCGGTCAGGCTCGTCTTACCGGCGTCTACGTGCGCCAGAATTCCCAGGTTGAGCATATGCACCGGGCGTCATGTCCTTCGAAGTGTGAGTGATTCCTTCCTGGGTGGACATGAACGGTGTGCGCATTGCTGCTCCTCGATCCGGTGAACGCGTCCTCCGTAGTGCAGCAGTCGGCCGCCCCCGACAGCAACGTATTAACGCTCGCCGAGAGCCCGCCGCGGAGCGGACACCGGAGGATGACCGGATCCTGGAGACAGACGCCCACCGCGGCGAGAGGAGCGGACGATGCGTGAGATCCTCCCGGCGCTGTACGAGTGGTACACGGCCGGATCTCCCTTCGGGCTGGCCACGGTGGTAGCGGTCGGCCGCAGCGCGCCCCGCGACCCGGGGGCCGCCATGGCGGTGGGTCCCGACGACGAGGTCGTGGGCAGTGTGTCCGGCGGCTGCGTGGAAGGCGCGGTGTTCGAACTGGCCCAGGAGGTGATCGCCTCGGGCGAGGCGCGCCTGGAGACGTTCGGGTACAGCGACGCGGACGCCTTCGCCGTGGGCCTTACCTGCGGCGGCGAGATCACGCTGCTGGTCCGGCGGGTGTCGCCCGCCGACGATCCGGCCTTCGGCGCGCTGGCCGAGTCGGTGGCCGCGGGCCGCCCGGTGACGGTGGCGACCGTACTCGACGGCCCCGCGCCGCGCGGAGCCACGCTCGCCGTGTGGCCGATGGAGGAGCCGGGACCGCCCGGCGGGGGCGCTGCCGGGGCTCCCGGCGGGGCGACGCGGCCCGCGGCGACCGGCGAGGCCTCGGCCGAGGCGGCCGGCCCAGTGACGGTCGGGATGGGGGACGGGGCGGCGGCCGGCCCGGTGACGGCCGGGAAGGCCGACGGGGCGGCGCCCGGAATGGCCGACCCGGCGGCGGCAGGAGAAGCCAGCGGAGTTGCGGCCGGAGCGGCCGACGCGACGGAGCCCGGGACAACCGGCGGGGCCACGGCCGAGGCGGCCGGCCCGGTGACGGCCGGGAAGGCCGACGAGGTGGTGCCCGGAGTTGTAGGGGTCGACGCCGCGGGGTCCGGGGTGGTCGGACGGGTGGTCGGTTCGCTCGGTTCGGCGGGGCTGGATGTCGCCGTCAGCGCCGACGCGCGTGGCGAACTGGCCCAGGGCGCCACGGGGCAACGGCACTACGGCCCGCACGGTGAACGGCGCGAGGACGCCGTCACCGTCTTCCTGCACTCCTTCGCGCCGCCGCCGCGCATGCTGGTCTTCGGCGCGATCGACTACGCGGCCGCCGTGGCCCGCATCGGCGACTTCCTCGGCTACCGCGTCACGGTGTGCGACGCCCGCCCGGTGTTCGCCACGCCGAGGCGGTTCCCGGCGGGCGTGGAGGTCGTCGTGGACTGGCCGCACCGCTATCTGAGCGGCACGACGACCGACGCGCGCACGGTGATCTGCGTCCTGACCCACGACCCGAAGTTCGATGTGCCGCTGCTGGAGGAGGCGCTGCGCCGCCCGGCCGCGTACATCGGGGCGATGGGCAGCCGTCGTACCCACGACGACCGCGTCGAACGGCTGCTCGCGTCCGGGGTGTCGGAGCGCGAGCTGTCCCGGCTGCGCTCCCCCGTCGGCCTCGACCTCGGGGCCCGTACGCCCGAGGAGGTGGCCGTGTCCGTCGCCGCGGAGATCGTCGCGCTGCGCTGGGGCGGCAGCGGGATGCCCCTGACGGCGACAGGCGGGGCGATCCATCCGCGGTAGCCGTGGGGTCAGCCGGCGCGCGGGGGCAACCGGTGCAGGGTCACGTCGGTGAGCCGGCCGTCGTCGGTCACCGTCGCGGTCATGTACGTACAGTGCGGCTGACGGCGGCGGTCGGTCGGCGAGCCGGGATTGAGCAGGCGCAGGCCGGTCGGCGCGGTGGTGTCCCAGGGGATGTGGCTGTGGCCGAAGATCAGGACGTCGAGGTCGGGGAAACGTTCCGCGCAGCGCTGCTCGCGGCCCCGCGCGGCGCCGGTCTCGTGGACGACGCCGACGCGCAGGCCGCGCAGCTCGGCGCGGGCGATCTCGGGGAGGCGGGCCCTGAGGCCGGGGCCGTCGTTGTTGCCGTACACGCCGATGACCCTGCGGGAACGGGCTTCCAGCAGGTCGAGGGTGGCGGTGTCCACCCAGTCCCCCGCGTGGATCACCACGTCGGCGAGCGGGAGTGCGGCGAGCAGCGGGTCGGGAAGCACCCTGGCCCGCTTCGGGAGATGGGTGTCGGACAGCAGCAGGAGGCGCACCGCCCCAGGGTGTCACTTCGTCCGTCAGTCCAGCGCGATCTCGCTCCAGACCTGCTTGCCCCCGCTCACCGGCACCGTGCCCCACGTCGCCGACATCGCCTCGACGAGGAGGATGCCACGGCCCCCGGTGGCCTCCCAGCCGATGCTGGTGGGCTTGATCGGCGTACGGGGCGAGTTGTCGGCGACCGCGATGCGCAGGCGGTGGTTGATGAGGGTGAGGTCGAGCCTGACCTGGCCGTCGGTGTGCACCAGGGCGTTGGTGACGAGTTCGGAGACGATCAGCAGGGCGGGGTCCACGTAGGCGCTCACGCCCCAGGCGCGCAGGGCGCGCCGGGTGTAGCGGCGGGCGTGCCGGACGGCCTCGGGGACCCGCCAGACGGTCCAGCTCTCGCGGAGCGGGAGCACCGCCATGCCGTCGTAGCGCATCAGCAGGAGCGCCACGTCGTCGCTGCGGTTGGCGCCCGTGAGCAGTCCGTCGGCGACCAGACCGAGGTGGTTCGGGTCGGCGCCGGCCAGGCCCTCGGCGAGCCGGTTCAGGCCGTCCTCGATGTCGACCTCGACGGACTCGACCAGACCGTCCGTGGTCAGCGCCACGATGGTGCCGGGCTGGAACCGCAGCGGGCTCATGGGGAAGTCGGTCTGCCGGATGACGCCGAGCGGTGGCCCGACCTCCGATTCGGGGACCTCGGTACGGCCGTTCGGGTGACGCAGCACCGGCGGGATGTGTCCGGCGCGCACATACCAGGCCGATCCCTCCTCCATGTCGACGTCGACATAGCAGCAGGTGGCGAAGAGGTCGGTCTCCAGATCGAGCAGGAGCCGGTTGGCGTGCGAGACCACCACGTCCGGAGGATGCCCCTCCACGGCGTAGGCGCGCAGCGCGGTGCGCATCTGGCCCATGAGGGTCGCGGCCGAGGCGTTGTGCCCCTGGACGTCGCCGATGACGAGAGCGACGTGGTTGTCGGGCAGCGGGATCACGTCGTACCAGTCGCCGCCGACGTCCAGGCCCGATGTGGTCGGCAGATAGCGGGCGACGGCGACCGCGCCGGGCAGCCGGGGCAGCCGTCGCGGCAGCAGGGTCCGCTGGAGCATGCCGATCAGTTCGTGCTCGGCGTCGAAGGCGTGGGCGCGCACCAGGGCCTGCCCGGCGAGACCGGCGGAGGCGGTGAGCAGGGCGCGCTCGTCGGGGCCGAACTCGTGCGGGGCGTCCCAGCCGATCAGGCAGGCGCCGGCCATGCGTCCGCCCGCCGGCAGCGGCAGGACGGCCAGGCCGCCGGGGCCGACGTCGGCGAGCGCGGCCTCCAGGTCCGCGCCTGCGGGCCAGATGGCGGGGCGCCCCTCGGTGAGGGCCGCCGCGAGCGTGGGCATGGCCCGGACGGGGGCGTCGGGCCACTCCGAGCGCCATTCGCTGCGCCACAGCTCCGGCCAGGACTCCGGCTCGGGCGGGTCCAGCAGCGTGACGACGAGGCGGTCGCCCTCCAGCTCGGCGACGGCGACCCGGTCGGCCTGGAGGGGCTTGCGCAGGGCGGTGACGACGGCCTGGCCCACATCGCGGACGGTGCCGGCGGTCGCGAGGGCGGCGGCGAGCCGCTGGACGCGGCCCACGTCGTTCAGGCCGGAGCGCAGCTTGGAGGCGTCGGAGACGGTGCCCACGAGCCGTGCGGGGCGGCCCTCTCCGGAGGGAAGCAGGCGGGCGCGCAGCCGGAGCCACTTGTGTCCCCCGGACGGCTGGAGGATGCGGAACTCCAGCTCGCGCTCACCGATCGACATGTGGTCCGGTTCCACCGCGGACATCAGCGAGGGGAGGTCCTCGGGCACGGTCATGGACAGCAGGGTCTCGACCTTGCCGTCGAACGCGGTGGAGCTCAGCCCGAACAGGTCGAGCACCTCGCCGTCGACCTCGACGTGCCCGGTGTCCATGGCGAGGCTGAAGGAGCTGGCGGGCAGGTCGGCCACGTCCTCCGGCAGCGGGGGCGGCGGGCAGACGACGGCGTCGGCGAGCATCCCCAGGCAGACCCGGTCCTCGGCGCCGAAGCCTCGCGGGCTCTCGCTGACGGCGACCAGGCAGCCGGTGTCCCGCAGGGGCAGGACGGCCAGGGAGAAGTCCTGGGAGGACAGCCGCCGGGCGTCGGCACAGCGGGCGACCTCCTCCGGTCCGAGCCAGCTCGGCGCCGCGGAGCGCAGGGCCTCGGCGGCCGGGGAGCCGCCGGACAGGGGGTAGCTGTCGCGGAGCCCGTACAGCGTCCTGGGCACCCCCGCGGACTCGGCCAGATGCAGTTCGTCGCCGCTCACGTTAGGTGAGTACACGGCGGCGACGGTCGCACCGGTGAAGACGAGTGCCTGTTCGAGCAGGCGGTGCAGCCGTTCGCGCGGGTCGAGGTCCGCGGTGAGCGTCTTCAGGGCGAGTTCGGCGCGCGACGTTCTCGTTTCGCGTTCCGCAGCACCCTCACTGACCACGTCCGCAATTACAGCGCTTCCGAGGCTCCGGCGCAGCCCCTGTGACCGTTCCGAACCCGTCGGGCCTGCGAAGGAGCCCATGCAGGACATCGTATCGAACGAAATCGAACTCATCTTGATTCGGGCGTTTCGCGCGGTGTTCTCGTGGGTGATCTCGTGACAGGCGTGACGGTCCGCGCCTCCGGCCGGGTGGAGGGTCGGGTGGCACGGCGGCGAAGGCCGAAGGGGCGTCGCGCGGACGAGCGGTACGAGGTCCTCGCGCTCGCCGTGCGCGATGGGCGTTCACGAGGGAGCCTTGATCCCTGGAAGTCCGGAGGCCGGCAGCGGCCCCGCGAGGAGGTGGTCGGCGTGTCCGACAGGCAGGGGGCCGCACAGGCGCCGGCGAGTCGGCCGGCCCCGGTGGGACAACCGCTGCTGTCGCTGACGCTGGCCGCCATGCTCGACGACGTGCACGCCCACTCGGGAGCCGTGTACCTGCTGGCGTCCCACGAGCCGGTGCTGGAGATGACCGTCTCCGCCGGTCTGCCGAGAGCGTTCGCCGCGCCCTGGGAGCGCGTGGGGCTCAGCGCCCCGATCCCGGTCGCCGAGGCGGTACGGGAGCGGCGGCTGATCTGGGTGGGGGGCGAGCACGAGATGGCCCGCCGGTACCCCCGGATCGCGCTGGTGCTCCCGTACCCCTTCGCGCTCGCGGCCCTGCCGGTGGCGACGGCGACCACCGTGTACGGCGCCGCCTACGTGACGTGGCCCGGCTCGCATCCGCCGGACCTCTCCGACCGGGAGCGGGACCACCTCACCGCCGCCTGTGACCGGCTCGCGCTGCGGCTGGAGCGGGCGGCCGTGGAACACCGCCCGATGCGCCACGAGCCCGACCTGCTCACACCGACCGCGGCGGCGCCGGGGGGCACGCTCGGCACGGTGGAGGCGACGCGGATGGTGGCGCGCCTGCCGTACGGGCTGTGCTCGCTCGATCTGCACGGTCGGGTGGTCTTCGCCAACGCCGCGACCGCCGAGCTGCTCGACGTGCCCGTCAGCCGCCTCCTGGGCACCCAGCTCTGGGCGGCCGTGCCCTGGCTGAACGACCCGGTCTACGAGGACCGCTACCGAGCGGCGCTGATAAGCCAGCACGTGACCTCGTTCGTCGCGCTGCGCCCGCCGGGCGACTGGCTGTCGTTCCGCCTGTATCCGAGCACGAACGGACTGAGCGTCCGTATCTCGCGGGCCCGGCCGGTGTCCGAGATGACACGGGCGGGGCCGCGGCGGCGCGACGGCAGCTCACGCCTGGTGACGATCTCCCACGTGCTGAGTCTGGCGAGCGCGCTGACCGAGGCGGCGGGCGTCCAGGACGTGGTGCAGCTGGTCGCGGACGAGATCTCGCCGGCCGTCGGCAGTCAGGCCCTGGTCGTCCTCGGCAGCCGGGCCGGCCGCCTGCACGTGCTCGGGCATCGCGGCTATCCGGACGCACACGTCGTGGAGCGCTTCGACGGGCTGCCGCTGAGCGAGCAGACCCCGGGCACCCAGGCGCTGAACACCGGTGTGCCCGCCTTCTTCGACTCGCGCGAGCAACTGGAGCGCCTGTATCCGTCGCGGAACGCGACACCCGACGGCATGGGCGCGTGGGCGTATCTGCCTCTGATCGCCTCCGGACGACCGGTGGGCACCTGCGTCCTCGGGTACGCGCAGTCGCACCACTTCGCGGCCGACGAGCAGGCGGTGCTGACCAGTCTGAGCGGGCTGATCGCGCAGGCCCTGGAGCGTGCCCTGCTGTACGACGCGAAACTCCAGCTGGCCCAGGGCCTCCAGGCCGCGCTGCTGCCGAGCTCGCTTCCGCCGCTGGCCTCGATCGAGGCGGCCGCGCGCTATCTGCCGGCCACCCAGGGCATGGACATCGGCGGGGACTTCTACGACCTGGTGTCCTCGCACGGCCGGGCGGCGGCGGTGATCGGGGACGTGCAGGGGCACAACGTGACGGCCGCCGGCCTGATGGGCCAGATCCGCACCGCCGTGCGCGCGTACACGGCGGTCGGCCAGGCTCCGGAGGAGGTGATGAGGAGCACCAACCGACTGCTCATCGACCTCGGCACCGAGCTGTTCGCCAGTTGTCTGTATCTGCGCCTGGACCCGGCGCGCGGGGTGGCCGTGATGGCCCGCGCCGGGCATCCGCCCCCGCTGCTGCGCCGGCCGGACGGCAAGGTCAAGGTGCTCGACCTGGCCGGCGGACCCCTGCTCGGGATCGACGCCGACGCCACCTATCCGACGACGGAGGTGCCGCTCGTCCCCGGGTCCGTGCTCGCCCTCTACACCGACGGTCTGATCGAGTCCCCCGGCGTCGACATCGAGGACGCCCTCGCCGACCTCGGGCGACGGTTCGCCGCGACCGGGGACCAGCCCCTGGACGAACTGGCCGACACGCTGCTCCAGCGGGGCGAGGAGGCGGGTCAGGAGCGGCCCGACGATGTCGCCCTGCTTCTGCTGCGGGTCCGGCCGCTCGGCTGACACGGCTCACCTGGCAAGGGAGCCGTCCGATCCGGGGAAAGGGAACGGTCCGACCCTGGAAAGGGAGCGGTCCGACCCTCCCGCCGGAGGGCCGGACCTTTCCACTGCCGACCGGAATTCCCTGTTCCGTTGGCCGAGTCAGTGGTTCTTGACCGCCGGAGTCTCCGGCTTCATCAGGGGGTGGTCACCAGCCCGAGCCGTCGTCCGCGGCGGCTCCGGACTGGTCGTGGCCCGCACCGGCCTGGTCGTCCGCTCCGGCCCCGGCCTGGTCGTCGGCACCCGCCCCGGCCTGCTCGTCAGCTCCGGCTCCGGCCTGGTCATCGGCACCCGCTCCGGCCTGGTCGTCGGCACCCGCACCGGCCTGGTCGTCGGCACCGGCGCCCGCCGGGTCACTGGCGCCGGCGCTCGGGTCGACAGCGCCACCCGCACCGGCGTCACCCGCGCCGGCGTCACCGGCTCCGGCGTCACCGGCTCCGGCGTCACCCGCGCCCAGCGTCGCGCCGGTCGCCTCCAGCGCGGTGGTGACCGGCTGGAAGAAGGTCTCGCCGCCGACGGTGCAGTCGCCGCTGCCGCCCGACGTCAGGCCGATCGCACTGCCGTCCTGGGTGAACAGCGAGCCACCGCTGTCGCCCGGCTCGGCGCACACATCGGTCTGGATGAGGCCGGTGACCGTGCCCTCCGGGTAGTTCACGGTGGCGTCGAGGCCGGTGACGTTGCCGTCGTTGAGACCCGTGGTGCTGCCCATCCGGAGAACCGGCTGGCCCACGGCGGCGTCGGCGGCCTGGTTGATCTGGACGGTCTTCCCGTCGCCGACGTTGACCACGCTGTTGGCCTGTGTGTTCGGGTCGTCGTACTTGACGAGCGCGAAGTCGCCGTCACCGGGGAAGGTGGCCTGGTCGACGGTGGCGATCGGCGCGCCGTCCTGCGCGTCCGACCACTGGGCGGCGGCGACTCCGCAGTGACCCGCGGTGAGGAAGGCGGGACTGCCGTCGCCCGCGGTGACGTTGAAGCCGAGTGAACAGCGCGCGCCACCGCCGAAGATGGCGTCGCCGCCGTCGACGAAGGTCTTGAAGGTGCCCGCGGACTTCTTGACGCTCGCCACGTCGGAACCGAGGCCCTTGACGGTCGACTCCAGCGTGTCCCACTTGTCGCCCGTGACGGTGGAGTCGGCGGTCACGCGGATCTCGTTGGTCTTCGGGTCCACGGACCACGCCGTACCCGGGATCGTCGCGTCCGCCTTCAGCGTCTTGGCGGCGGCCTGCAGCGTCGAGGTGCTGTTCTGCACCTGGTGCGCCACGGCTCCGGCCTTCTCGATCTGGTTGACGACATTGCTGTTGTTACCGACGACGTTGACGATGATCTGCTGCTTCGACGCGTCGTAGTACGACCCGGCGAAAGCGTCACCCAACTGGGAGGCGAGCTGCGAGGCGACGTCCGAGACATCGCCGGCCTTGAAGGTTCTGGGAGTGGCGTCGTCCCCGTTCGACTGCGAGGCGTTGGCGTTGGGCAGCAGCAGAGCCGCTGCTCCGAGCGCCGCAACGCTGCCCACCGCGATGGCGGCCTTGCGCTTGGGTATCCGTTTGTGACTCAACTCTTGACCTCCTGGGGACGGGGTCGATGCCGCCGTCCGGCAGCTGACTGGGGGGCGCCTGGTTGCCTGTTGATACGCGTGGGTCACCCGAGGTGTTCAACTGCCATTGCAAATTGCGGGAGTTAGCCGAGCCAAAGGCGTTGATTGCGGAGACAATCAGGCCTTTCCGCCGCGCGCGCGGCCGTGCGTGAACCGCCGGCCCGAACGGGAACAATGCGTCGCATGACGACGACACCACTGACCCTCGCAGAAGCCGACAAGATCCTCGCCGACAACTTCGCTCCCTGGGTGCTCGACCTCGGTCTGTCCGTGGCGGAGCTCGACAGCCGGCGCGCCGTCCTGCGGCTGCCGTGGTCCGCGCGGCTGGCCCGGGAGGGCGGCGGCCTGTCCGGCCAGGCCCTGATGGCGGCCGCCGACACCGCGACGGTGATCGCGGTCTCCGCGGCCCGCGGCGCTTTCGTCCCCATGACGACGGTTCAGCAGTCCACGAGCTTCCAGCGGGCGGTGACGGACGCGGACGTCCTGATCGAGGCGGTCCTCACCAAACTGGGCCGCCGCATGGCCTTCGCCGACATCACCATGACCGCCGAGGGGTCGACGGAGATCGCGGCGCGGGCGAGCACGGTGTACGCGATCCTCGGCTGACCGACGACGACCGCGCCGCGGTGCGGCGCACTCCCCCGCGGGGCGCGTGGAGTTCACGCTCCCGCCCGGCCGACGGACTCCGCCGCACCGCCCATCCCGCCAGTACACCGTGCGACCGGTCGGCGACGCTCCGTCGTCGATCCGGAACGGAATCCTGGATTCAGCGAATCTGCACAGCCCATGCTCAAGCAAGTCACCGCCTGCGAAGGATCTGCACAGGCGCACGCCCTCCTGCGCGCCATTGGGCCGGGACTGCCCATTCGGTCGCGGAGCCGCAAGGGCTCGCGTGAATCGATGCCGCGCAGCATGTGAAGAAGTGGCCGCAGAGGCGTGTGGGCGCCTGCACGGTTCCCCGCCGGTGGGGCGCAAGTGCGCAGGTGAGAGCCCTGGTTGATTGGAAGCGCGCCCCGTGGCCGTGCTTTGATCCGTTGCACCGCGGAGGTCGCAGCAGTGCTCCCGGGAACGGGAGCCGCACCCCTGCGGTGGCGGCCGTCATCTGTCCCCCAGAGGGGGCCGCTCTCCCCCTTGTGAATATCCATATGAAGGGAAGTTCCATCATGAACTCCACCCCCCGTGTCGAGACCGCCGAGATCTCGGACGCCGACCTCGACAACGTCTCCGGTGGCCTCGCGCTGAACGCCGTCGGCACCGTCACCGGTCTGGTGGACGGCGTTGCCCCGGTCTCCGGCATCCTGGGCACGGCCGTCGGCACCGTCGAGGGTGTGACCGGCCTGAACACCGCCCCGGTCACCGGCCTGGTCGCCGGTCTCTGATCGCGTTTCACGCCGCCGAGTCCCGGAACCGCCCCACCGGTTCCGGGACTCTCGGGTGCCGTAGACCTCTCTGACAGGTGAGGGAAGTCCCGTGCAGTTCCGTCAACAGGCCCTCGCCAAGCTGCGGTCGCCCGAAGAGCTCGACCTTCCGGTGCGCTTCGCCCGCCCCCAGGGCTGGCTCGTGCTGTCCGTGACCGTCGTCGCCATGGCCGCCGCGTCCGTGTGGGCCGTGACCGGCACCGTCGCCTCCACTGTCGGCGCGCCCGCCGTCCTCACCCACGGGGAGGGCAGTTACATCCTGCAGAGCCCCGTCGCCGGCCAGGTCACGGCGGTTCTCGCCGAGGAGGGCGAACGGCTCCCCGCGAACGCCCCCGTACTGAAGGTGCGTACGGCACAAGGGGAGACCGCGGTCGTCCGTACGGTCGCCGCGGGCCGCGTCACCGCGCTCGCCGCCACCATCGGCGCCATCATCTCGACCGGCGCGAACGTAGCGGCCGTGGAGAAGGTCGCCCACGCCGACGACCCGCTGTACGCCACGGTGTACGTCTCCGCGGGAAGCGCCGCCACGATTCCCGCCGACGCCGCCGTCGACCTCACCGTCCAGTCGGTCCCGGCCCCCCGGTTCGGGGTGCTGCGCGGCCATGTGAAGACGGTGGGCCGGAGCGTGCAGAGCCGGCAGCAGATCGCCTCCTACCTGGGCGACGACCAGTTGGGCGAGCAGTTCACCGACAAGGGCAGGCCGGTGGCCGTCCTGGTCCGGCTCGACCGTTCGTCCACCACGAAGAGCGGCCTGAAGTGGTCGTCGGCCGGCGGCCCGCCGTACGCGCTCACCTCCATGACCCTGGCCACGGCCTCGATCCGGCTGGCCGACCAGCGCCCCGTCGATTGGCTCCTGCCGTGACCACCGCACCGGACACCCGGCACCGACGGCGCGCCGCCCCGCCCCGACGCGGAGTTCCCAAGGGCCGGGGCAAGAACGTCCGCACCCCCAGCGTTCTCCAGATGGAGGCCGTGGAGTGCGGTGCGGCTTCCCTCGCCATGGTGCTCGGCCACTACGGCCGGCACATCCCGCTCGAAGAGCTGCGCATCGCCTGCGGTGTCTCGCGGGACGGTTCGCGCGCGAGCAACCTGCTGAAGGCGGCCCGCAGTTACGGCCTGACCGCCAAGGGCATGCAGATGGACACGGCCGCGCTCGCCGAGGTGCGGGCGCCCGCGATCCTGTTCTGGGAGTTCAACCACTACGTCGTGTACGACGGCATGGGCCGCCGCTTCGGGCGCCGGGGCGTGCACATCAACGACCCCGGCAAGGGCCGCCGTTTCCTGCCGATGGAGGACTTCGACACCAGCTTCACCGGAGTGGTCCTGGTCATGGAGCCGGGTCCCGACTTCCGCAAGGGGGGCCGCAGACCGGGGGTGCTGGGGGCCATGCCGGCCCGGCTGCGCGGCACGTCGGGCACGATGCCCGCCGCGGTGCTGGCGAGTCTGCTCCTGGTGGCGGTCGGCGCGGCGGTGCCCGCGCTCAGCCGGACGTTCATCGACCAGTATCTGATCGGCGGTCAGAGTTCGCTGCTCGGCGTGCTGTTCGCGTCGATGGGCGCCTCCGTACTGCTGACCGTGGTGCTGACCTGGTTGCAGCAGGCGAATCTGCTGCGCGGCCGCATCATCTCCTCGACACTCTCCAGCGCGCGCTTCCTGCGCCATCTGCTGCGGCTGCCGGTCACCTTCTTCTCCCAGCGCAGCCCGGCCGACCTGGTGCAGCGGCTCCAGTCGAACGACGCGGTGGCCGAGACCCTGGCCCGCGATCTCGCGGCCGCGGGTGTCGACGCGATCGTCGTCGTCCTGTACGCCGTGCTGCTGTACACGTACGACCCGCAGCTGACGGCCGTCGGCATCGGTGTCGCGCTGCTCAACGTGGTGGCGATGCGGGTGGTCATCCGGCTGCGCGCGACCCGCACCGCCAAGCTCCGGGCGGACACCGCCCGGCTCACCAACACGGCTTACACCGGGCTCCAGTTGATCGAGACGATGAAGGCCACCGGTGGTGAGGACGGCTACTTCCGCAAGTGGGCCGGGCAGCACGCCACCACGCTGGAGGAGCAGCAGCGCCTCGGGGTGCCGAGCGCCTGGCTCGGGGTCGTCGCGCCGACCCTCGCGATGCTCAACAGCGCGCTGATCCTGTGGATCGGCGGTCTGCGGGCGGTCGAGGGGCACGTCTCCGTGGGTCTGCTGGTCGCGTTCCAGGCGCTGGTCACCCGGTTCACCGCGCCGATCACCCGGCTCAACGGAGTCGCGGGCCGCATCCAGGACTTCGCCGCCGACGTGGCCCGTCTCAAGGACGTCGAGAATTTCCGCGCCGACCCGCTCTACGCCCGCTCGGGCACCGGCGATTCCACCCGGCGTCTGCAGGGCCATGTCGAGCTGGAGAACATCACGTTCGGCTACAGCCCGCTCGACAAGCCCCTGCTCACCGGGTTCTCGCTGACGGTCGGCCCGGGTCAGCAGGTCGCGCTGGTCGGCGGCTCGGGCAGCGGCAAGTCGACCGTCTCCCGGCTGATCTCGGGGCTGTACGCACCCTGGGAGGGCACGATCCGCATCGACGGCCGGCGCCTGGAGGACATCCCGCGCGGCGCGCTCGCGGCATCCGTGTCCTTCGTCGACCAGGACGTCTTCCTCTTCGAGGGGACGGTCCGCGACAACGTGGCTTTGTGGGATCCGTCGATCCCGGACGACGCGGTGGTCGCCGCCCTTCAGGACGCGGCGCTGTACGACGTCGTGACGCGCCGCCCCGGCGGCATCCACAGCCGGGTCGAGCAGGACGGCCGGAACTTCTCCGGCGGCCAGCGGCAACGCCTGGAGATCGCGCGGGCGTTGGTGCGCAGGCCCAGCATCCTGGTGCTCGACGAGGTGACCAGCGCCCTGGACGCGGAGACGGAGCAGACCGTCATGGACAACCTGCGCAGGCGCGGCTGTGCCTGTGTGGTGATCGCCCACCGGCTGAGCACCGTGCGGGACAGCGACGAGATCGTCGTACTCGAACACGGCACGATCGTGGAACGCGGGCGGCACGAGGCACTGGTGGCGGCTGGCGGCCCGTACACCGCTCTGGTCAGGGAGCGATGACATGACGACGGTTCACGAGAGCGTCCACGAGGGGGACGTCGTACTCGGCGCGCTCGGCGGGATGGGCACACCGGTCGACTGCGCGGGGCTGAGCCGCCTCGATCTGGAGGGTCCCCAGGTTCTGTGGCTGGTGGCCGCGGGCGCCATGGACCTGTTCGCGGTCGACGCCGCGCAGCAGGGTCACTGGCATCACCTCGGCCGGCTCGAGGCGGGCTCCCTGCTGCTCGGCCCGGTGGCGGGCCCTCAGCACACCCTGGTCGGGCGGCCGTTGCGCGACTGCGTCGTGCGCAGGATCGGGTTGCGGGAGCTGTACCAGCAGGCCGACACGGCAACCTGGTCGTACGACGAGTACGGCAACCCGCGCTACGTGCCGCCGACGTCGAGCCCTCTGGAGTACGCCCTCGCCCTCGGGGTCGGACGCAGTCTGTCCATCCTCTTCCAGGCGCCGATGGCCACGGAGAACGCGGCGGCGCCCACCGACGACGACGTGTTCTGGATGCAGGTCCCGCCGGGAAGTGTGCAGTACGGCTCCCTGTACGGGGCCGAGGCGGCGGCCGACCTGCTGATGGACTCCGGTGTCTGGCAGGGCATGGTCGACCACCAGTTCCGGCTGCTGTCCACCCTCGACCGGTGGATCGAGCAGGTCGAGGCCGGTCACGAGGACCGTACGGCGGCGGGCATCAAGGCCGGTGAGGCCGTTCGCGCCCAGGCCGACCGCACGCTGCTCGCCTCGATCGGCAGGTCGTCGGCCAAGCGCCCGACCGCGGCCGACACGGACGCCTCGTACGCGGCCTGCGCGCTGGTCGCCCGCGCAGCCGGGATCACCCTCGCCGAGCAGGCGCAGAGCGGCACGGAGAGCGACCGGCTCGACCCCGTGGAGCGGATCGCGCTCGCCTCGCGCGTCCGTACCCGTGCCGTGCGTCTCGACGGGCGCTGGTGGCGCGACGACATCGGACCGCTGGTCGGCCACCGGGCGGTGTCCGGCGCACCGGTGGCGCTGTTGTGGCGGCGCGGCGGATATGTGGCCGTGCAGCCGTCGTCCGGCCGGGAGACGCCTGTCGAGAAAGCCAACGCGGCGGAGTTCGAGGCGCAGGCCGTGATGTTCTACCGTCCGCTGCCCGAGCGGAGACTGAGCCCGCTGAGGCTGCTGCGGTTCTGTCTGACGGGCACCGGCGGAGATCTGCGCAACCTCGCGGTCAGCGGTCTGGTGACCGTGGCGATCGGCGCGCTGGTGCCGATCGCGACCGGCAAGGTGCTCGGCGAGTACGTGCCGAAGGCCCAGCACGGCCTCATCGTGCAGGTCTGTCTCGCGCTGATGGTCACCAGTGTCGTGTCGGCGGCGTTCATGCTGTTGCAGAACCTGAGTCTGCTGCGGATGGAGGGCCGGATCGAGGCGAGCCTCCAACCCGCTGTCTGGGACCGGCTGTTGCGGCTGCCGACGGCGTTCTTCGCCTCCCGCTCGACCGGTGAGCTGGCCGGCGCCGCGATGGGCATCAGCGCGATCCGCCGTCTTCTCGCGGGTGTCGGCCCGACGCTCGCGCAGGCCGGCACCGTCGGCGCGATGAACCTGGGCCTGCTGCTCTGGTACAGCGTGCCCATGGCGCTGGCCGCCATCGGCATGCTGGTGGTCATCGCGGCCGTGTTCCTCGGCCTCGGTCTGTGGCAGGTGCGGCGCCAGCGCCACCTGGTGGTGCTGAGCAACAAGCTCAACAACCAGGCCTTCCAGACCCTGCGCGGACTGCCCAAGCTGCGGGTCGCGGCGGCCGAGAACTACGCGTACGCGGCCTGGGCGGGCGAGTTCGCCCGCAGCCGTGAACTCCAGCGGCAGGTCGGACGCATCAAGAACCTGACGACGGTGATGGGCGCCGTGTATCTGCCGCTGTGCTCCCTGCTGATGTTCATGCTGCTGGCGGGCCCGGCGCACGGCTCGCTGTCGGCCGCCGACTTCCTCACCTTCAACACGTCGATGACGATGCTGCTGACCTCGGTCACCCAGATCACCGGCGCGTTCGTCTCGGCGGCGGCCGCGCTGCCGATGTTCGAGGAGATCAGGCCGGTGCTCGACGCGACGCCCGAGGTGCGCGTCGCGAGCACCCGTCCCGGTGTGCTGTCCGGCGGGATCGAGGCGCGGCGGCTGTCGTTCCGGTACGCCGACGACGGTCCGCTGGTCCTCGACGACGTGTCGTTCGACATCCGGCCGGGCGAGTTCGTGGCGATCGTCGGACCGAGCGGCTGCGGCAAGTCCACCCTGCTGCGGCTGCTGATCGGCTTCGACAGGCCGGTGTCGGGCAGTGTGCTCTACGACGGCCAGGACCTGGGAGCGCTCGACCAGTCCGCCGTACGCCGTCAGTGCGGGGTGGTGCTCCAGCACGCGCAGCCGTTCACCGGGTCGATCCTCGACTGTATCTGCGGCACCGAGCCGTACACGCCGGAGGAGGCGATGGCGGCGGCCGAGATGGCGGGTCTGGCCGAGGACATCAGGCGGATGCCGATGGGCCTGCACACGCTCGTGTCGGGCAGTGGCGCGATCTCGGGCGGCCAGCGCCAGCGTCTGATGATCGCCCAGGCGTTGATACGACGGCCTCGCATCCTCTTCTTCGACGAGGCGACCAGCGCCCTCGACAACGCGACGCAGCGCACGGTGATCGAGAGCACCAAGGCGCTCAACGCCACCCGGGTCGTGATCGCACACCGGCTGTCGACGGTGCTGGACGCGGACCGTGTCATCGTGATGGAGGACGGCCGGGTCGCCCAACAGGGCCCGCCCGCACAGCTGTTGGCGGACACGGCCGGGCGGCTGCACGAACTGGTGCGGCGACAGCTGGCCTGAGCGGTCAGTCCGTCCCCGGGACCGGGGCACCGGAGGGGACACCCGCCTCGACATAGCGGCGGTAGATCTCTTTCCAGGGCGCGTTCCCTCCGGCATGGGGACCGTCGGACCGCTCGCCGCGTGCCGCCGCGTCGAGCGCGGTGAGGCACACCTCCCAGCCGGCGCCGTTGCGGGCGGCCGTGTTCGGCTCGGCGAGCACATTGGTGAGCGTGAAGCGGGTACGCCCGCCGTCGAGGACCTCGAGGTCGAAGCGCAGTTCGTCGCCGCCCCACTCGAAGGAGAGGTGGCGGGGCGGGTCGACGGCGAGGACACGGCCCGTCGATTCCGGCATGTTCGGATCGCCGCTGAACGTGATCGTGCCGCCGGGGCGCAGCTCCATCTCGGCGCGGGAGGGAAACCACGCGGCCAGTTCGTCGGGGTCGGTCACGAAGAGCCAGACCCGGTCGGCGGGATGGTCGTAGGTGCGGCTGAAGCGGACGGCGGGGCGGCCGTCGTCCAGGGTGAGGTACGTCCCGGTGAGGGCGGTGGGTTCGGCGGACATGGTGGCTCAGTCCTTCGGTGAGGGTTCCTTCGGGGCGGGTTCCTTCGGGGCGGATGCTTCGCCGTTCGGCTGCCTTCGATCGTGCGGGAACGGCTCTCCGGGGTGGTCCGACGGCTCGCCCGCCACGTGGTCCGGGTCCCCGTCCAGACGGCGGCCGAGAGCGTCCAGGCTCTCGTTCCAGAGCTTGCGGTACGGGGCGAGCCAGGCGTCGAGTGCGGCGATCGGGGCCGGGTCGAGGGCGTAGACCCGGCGTTGCGCGTCCTGTCGTACCCGGACGAGCCCCGCGTCGCGCAGCACCCGCAGATGCTTCGAGGTGCCCGGCTGACTGAGCCCGCACGCCTCGACGATCTCACCGACGGCCCGCGGCCGCTCCAGGAGCAGCGCGACGATGGCCCGCCGGTGGGGGTCGGCGAGGGCGGCCCAGAGGGAGGCGTCGGACATGGTTCCAATATGCCTGCCGAGTTATATGAACGTCAAGGAATAGGTGGGACGCACCTCACACCCGACCCGTCCAGCGAAACGTTGCCGTTTCGCTCGACGGGGTCTAGCCTCGAGACGTCGATGTGTACGAAACCGTTTCGTTTACGTGCACGCAACGAGCGACTTCCCTGGAGTGCTTCTCCCATGTCCCAGACCCTGACCAAAGGCACCGGCACGGGTGCCGCGGACGTGACGTCCGCGCCCTCGTCGAAACGGCGATGGTGGATCCTCTCGATCATCGGCATCGCGCAGCTGATGGTGGTCCTCGACGCCACCATCGTGAACATCGCCCTGCCCTCCGCCCAGGCGGACCTCGGCTTCTCCGACGGCAACCGGCAGTGGATCGTCACCGCCTACTCGCTGGCCTTCGCCTCCCTGCTGCTGCTCGGCGGGCGCATCGCCGACCTCTTCGGCCGCAAGCCCGCCTTCCTCGTCGGCGTCGCCGGATTCGCCGGGGCCTCCGTCCTGGGCGGCGCCTCGACCAGCTTCGGGATGCTGGTCACCGCCCGCGCACTGCAAGGTGTGTTCGGCGCCCTCCTCGCGCCGGCCGCCCTCTCCCTGCTGAACACGACGTTCACCGACGCCAAGGAGCGCGCGAAGGCGTTCAGCGTGTACGGCGCGATCGCCGGTGCCGGTGGCGCGGTGGGCCTGCTGCTCGGCGGCGTCCTGACCGACGCTCTCGACTGGCGCTGGACGCTGTTCGTCAACCTCGTCTTCGCGGTCGTCGCCTTCGCCGGCGGCTGGGTACTGCTGAGCGGTCACCGGGACGCGGCGAACTCCAAGCTCGACCTGCCGGGCACCCTGCTGGTCTCCACCGGTCTCTTCGCCGTGGTCTTCGGCTTCTCCAACGCCGAGACGCACGACTGGAGTTCACCGGCCACCTGGGGCTTCCTCGTCGCGGGCGGAATCCTGCTCAGCGCGTTCACCTGGTGGCAGACGCGGGCCAAGCACCCGCTGCTCCCGATGCGCGTCCTGCTCGACCGCAACCGGGCCGCCTCCTTCCTCGCGGTGCTCATCACCGGCGCGGGCATGTTCGGCGTCTTCCTCTTCCTCACCTACTACCTGCAGCTGAACCTCGGCTTCAGCCCCACCAGGACGGGTGTGGCGTTCCTGCCGATGATGGCGGCCCTGATGGTCATGGCCCAGATCTCCACCACGGTCCTGGTGCCCCGGATCGGTCCGAAGGCGGTCATCCCCGCGGGCTTCGCGGTCGCCGCGCTCGGCATGGCCTGGCTGACCGGCATCGGCGTCGGCTCGTCCTTCTCGACCGACGTCCTGCCGCAGCTGCTCCTCATCGGCGCCGGACTCGGCATGGTGATGCCGCCCGCCATGTCCCTGGCCACCAGCGGGATCGCTCCCGAGGACGCGGGCGTCGCCTCCGCGACCGTCAACACCATGCAGCAGGTCGGCGGTTCGATCGGCACCGCGCTGCTGAACACGCTGGCCGCGAGCGCCGCGACCAGCTACCTCGCCGGCAAGGACCCGACGGACAAGCTGGTCCGGGCCCAGTCCACGATCGAGAGCTACACCACCGCCTTCTGGTGGTCGGCCGGCTTCTTCGCCGCCGGAGCCCTCATCGCGCTGGCCCTCTACCGTCGCGGCAAGCCGGTCCAGGACCCGGACGCCGCACCGGTCGTCCACATGTGATCGTGTCCTGACCGATCACCCGTCAGGCCGAGGGGCCGCCGTCCGCAGGGAGACGGCGGCCCCTCACCCGTCGCCGGTAGCGGGCCGTCGCGGCGACCCGGCGCGCCTCCTGGCGCAGTTCGTTCCCCGGCCGGGCGGGCCGGTACACGACCAGGGCCCGGCGCTCCTTCTCCAGCCGCAACCCGGCCGCGCCGGGGTGGACCTCTCCGTCGTACGCGATGGTGTCCGCGCCGGTGATCCCGTCCAGCTCCACCCAGGGGACCCGCTCGGCGCTGTAGACCCGCGAGTGGCGCAGGGTCCCCAGGAGGGCGGAGGCGACGACCCGGGTACGGGCCAGACGGTGGTCGCCGTCGACCAGGCGCAGATCGAGCAGCCCGTCGTCCAGGCGCGGCCGGAAGGAGGGGGCGAAGCCCTCCGGGACGTAACGCCCGTTGCCCGCGAACAGCAGCCACAGGCGGCGGGGACGCCCGTTGATGTCCAGCTCGATCGGGCCCGCGGTGTTCAGCACCCGGACCAGGGCGACGGCCGCCGCCGGCCACTTGCCCCAGCGCTGCTCCAGTTGCTCCCGGAGGCGTACGAGTTCGGGGTACAGGCCGATGCTGAAGGTGTTCAGGAACGGCATGTCCTGTCCGGCGCCCGAGCGCGCCACGCCGATGTCCACCGCCACCGCCTCGCCACCGGCGACCGCCACGGAAGTGTCCTCGAAGTCCGGGACGCCCACGTCCAGTGCGAAGTGGTTGAGGGTGCCGCCGGGGAACACGGCCAGCGCCAGCCCCCGTTCGGCCGCCGCGCGGGCGGCGGCGTTGACGCTGCCGTCGCCGCCGCAGACGCCCAGCGCTCCACGGACCTCCGCGGCCCGGTCGGCCGCCGCGCCGAGCAGCTCCGCGAAGTCGTCACCCGGGCCGCGCTCGATCAGCTCGGCCTCGGGCAGCAGGACGCGCAGCCGCTCGGCGGGCGGCAGCGGCGCCGCGGGGGCACCGGCGCCGGCCCGGCTGTTGACGAAGACGACCAGCCCCTTCCCGAGCGGCAGAGCGGGTGCCTGCGCCGGAGGTCGCTCCCGTTCCGGTACGGCGGCGCGCGGCGGCCACCAGCGGCAGGTGAGAGCGGCCGCGCCCGCGCCGATGGCCACGCCGGCGAGCACGTCTCCCGGGTAGTGCACCCCGACGTACACGCGCGAGAAGGCGACGGCGGCCGCCACAGGTGCGACCACGGCGCCGTAGCGCGAGGACTCCAGCGCTACCGCGGTGGCGAAGGCCGCGGCGGAGGCGGAGTGCCCGGAGGGGAAGGATGTGGTGTGCGGCTGACGGGTCAGGTGCCGGATCGACGGGACGCCCTCCAGCAGCGGGCGGGGGCGGCGGGCGCTCCACTTCACCAGCGTGTTGACGGTGAACGAGGCCAGCGCCAGTGAACCCAGCCCGCGCAGCGCCGCCCGTCGCGCCGTGTGCCCGCCGACCAGACTGATCCCCGCCGCCGTTCCGAGCCACAGGCGTCCGTGATTGGCCGCGTGGCTGAGCCGCCGCAGCGCCGGATCGGCTCCGGGCACCCGCGCCCCGGCCACCCGTGTGAAGAGCCGCTGGTCCCATTCGCCGAGTGCACCCATGCTCCACGGCTACGCCGTCCCGGCCGTGCGGGCATCCGGGGTGACTCGGAACGGTGAAGCGCGTGGGCCGTGCGGCGCACGGGGGCAGACCGTTCGCGGGACGCGGGACACTCCGGGGCGGGTCGGCCGTCCGGCCTCCGCACCGGCCGTCCACGCTGCCACACCGCCCGTACGCCCTGCCGCTCCGGCCGTACAAGATGCCGCCCCGGCCGTACACGCTGCCGCTCCGGCCGTTCAAGCTGCCGCCCCTGCGGTACCCGCGGACAGGGCGGTACACGCGGAAATGCCGAGGGCCGGCCGACAGCCCCACTCTGTCCGGCCGACCCTCGGTGCGAAATCACATGGCACCTCGCGACGGGGCTCGCGCTCCCCAGCCACGCACCCCGGTCCATGTCCACAAGGACCACGCGATCCCGGTCTCAGAACGCGAAGACGGTCATCCCGTAGGAGTTCTTCACGCACTCGTTGGCGAAGGTGTGCTCGTACGCGACGCGCTTGCCCTGCCAGACGCCGGCCACCGTGATCACGACAGGGTCGTACTGCCTGGTACAGAAGACGTCGTTTCTGGCCGTCAGCCCTTCGAGGTCACCCTTGATCCCCCGGAGTTCGGCGCAGGCGTCGACCGCGGCCGGGTGGGTCCCGGAGGCCGTCGGGGCGCAGTTGAGGGTGACGGCGCGTTCCGGAGTCGCGACGGCCGCGCTCTGGCCGTGGCCCGTGGTGAGCACCAGGGCAGAGGGGGCGTAGAGCCCGGACGGGGCGAGGCTGGGGGCTGCGTGGGCGGACCCCACCAGGGGGCCGCAGACGGCGGTGGCCGTCAGAGTGAGAGTCGCTGCCCAGCGCGCGGTGTTCGGCATTGTGTGCATCCTTCCGCTCGATCGAATGCGATACCGGCTCGGTCGAGTGCCGGTTCGGCGAGCGCGAGTCTGCCGAGTCCGCACAGGAAACACACATCGACCCCATGCGTTTCAGTAACTTTGAGTATTGAAACAGTGGCGTGAAGTTACGGAATTCGAACGCCTGAGGCCCGGAACTGAGCGGTTGTTGATCGTCGCCGATGGCCACCTGGCCGGATTGACATGGCTCAGCAATAGGCCTGAAACATTCCGCTTCAACCCGCATGGCGGCTTGCCTTCCGCTTACGGCGGACTTCTTCCGCACCCCTTGCACATCTCCCGCAATGGAGTAATCGTCATTACATGATTACAACGGAGCAACGCGAGAAGCTGCGCGGCTGGTTCGCCGGCCGCCTGCCCGACGATCTCTTCGCGAGCCTGACGGAGGTGACGGTCGACCGTGAGGAGATCACCGTCGTCGGCCGCATCCCCGAGCCGAAGCTCGCCGAAGGCGCCTCGGACGCCGAGAGGGACGCGGCCCTCCGGGCCCGTATCCAGGAATTCCGCGAGCGCACCCGCGAGGACCGCGTCGCGGTCGCCCGCGAGGCCGAGCACCGCTTCAGCAAGAAGGTCTCCTGGGGTGTGGAGTGCGGCACGGAGCGGGCCCTGTTCACGCATGTCGCCGCGCCGGTCATGACCCGGCTGCGCCAGCCCGAGCGCGAGGTCCTCGACACCCTCATCGCCGCCGGGGTCGCCCGCAGCCGCAGTGACGCCCTGGCCTGGTGCGTCCGGCTGGTGCAGCGGCACACGGACGACTGGCTCGCCGAGCTGCGCGACTCGCTGGAGCATGTGCAGCGGGTCCGCTCCCAGGGCCCGGACGCCGAGCACCAGGACACCGCCGACGACGAGGAGTGACCCGGCCGGAACGGCCATGACCGCCCCGCTTCCGGGTACCGCGCCACACTGGCAGCAGGTGCCGAGGAGACGAGGTGGTCACGGATGAAGTTCGGGGTGTCGACGTTCCTCACCGACGAGGGCATCGGTCCGGTGGCGCTGGGCCCGGCCTTGGAGGAGCGCGGGTTCGACGCGCTGCTGATCGCCGAGCACACGCACATTCCGGCCGGCCGGGAAACGCCCTACCCGCCCGGCGGCGAACTGCCGCGCATGTACTACCGCACGCTCGATCCCTTCGTGGCGCTCGGCGCCGCCGCGGCCGTGACCAGCGAGCTGCTGCTGGGCACCGGGATCGCCCTGGTGGTCCAGCGCGACCCGATCATCACCGCGAAGGAGGTCGCCACCCTCGATCTGATCTCCGGCGGCCGTGCGGTGTTCGGGGTGGGCGCCGGCTGGAACCGGGAGGAGATGCGCAACCACGGAACGGACCCGGCCCGCCGCGGACGCCTGATGGACGAGCGGATCCGCGCGATCATCGAGCTGTGGACGAAGGAGGAGGCCGAGTTCCACGGCGACTTCGTCGACTTCGACCCGGTCCACCTCCGGCCGAAGCCCGTCCAGCGGCCGCACCCGCCGATCTGGGTCGGGGGCGACGGCGAGCGGGCCTTCGGCCGGGTCGCCGAGTACGGGGCGGCCTGGATGCCGAGCGGCGTGCCGCCCGAGGAACTGGCCGCACGGATCGGCCACTTGAGGAAGACGGCGGGTGACCGGCCGGCCGTGGTGGTGTACGCGGCCCGGCACGACCGGGAGTCCCTCGACCGCTACGCGGAGCTCGGCGTCGAGCGCGTCCTGCTCTACCTTCCGACCCGGCCCGCGGACCAGACCCTGCACGAGCTGGACGAGTTGGCCGAGGCCGTGGCCGCCCACCGCTGACGGCCGGAGGACCGCCGCCGGGGAATGGGAGCCGATCGTGCCCGACATGGACGAGGACCAGGCGCGCCGCCGCTTCCTGGCGGCGCGGGTGGCCCGCCTCGCGACCGTCGACGCCGAGGGCCGCCCGCATCTGGTGCCCCTGGTGTTCGCGCGCTACGGCGACGGACTCGTCACCGCGGTCGACCACAAGCCCAAGCGGTCACCACTGCTGCGGCGGCTGCGCAACATCGCCGCCCGTCCGGCCGTCTGTCTGCTGGTGGACGCCTACGACGAGGACTGGGAGCGGCTGTGGTGGGTGCGGGCGGACGGCGACGCGCGCGTCGTGGCGCCGCCCGGGTGGCCCGACCCCGGTGAGCCGGGGCTCGGGCTGCCTCGGTCCGACGAGGTCCCGCACGTCTACGCCGCGGCGATCGACGCGCTGCGGGACAAGTACCCGCAGTACCGGAACCGGCCACCGGACGGCCCGGTGACGGTGATCACCGTCCACCGCTGGCTGGGCTGGCAGGCGACGCGGGAGCTTTGAGCGGCACCCGGGGTACCGAAGGGGGTTCGCCACCTCCGCCCCTGCCCTCCCCCCGAGGTCTCGGCTTCGCTCGCCCCGGGGGCACCCCCATCGCCCTCGGGGCTGAGCCCCGGACCCCGCTCCTCAAGCGCCGGAGGGACTGAATTTCCCCCGTCCGGCGCCGTAAGTCTCAGCCCGGCCGCGGTTCAGTCGCGGATCGTTCGGGCGATGTCCAGGGTGAGCCGCTGCCAGGGGTCACGCGGGTCGCGGCCGGTCAGTTCCTGGACGCGCCGCAGGCGATAGCGCAGGGACTGCGGATGAAGATGCAGTGTCCGCGCGGCCGCGTTCGCCGAGCCCGAGTCGATGTACGCCGTGAGCGCCTCCAGCAGATGCCGCTGAGCGGTGTCGGTGAGCGGCCCGAGCACCAGCCGGGCGATGTGGTCCGACGCCGCGGCGGGGCGCCCGGCGAGCAGGGCGAGGACCTGCGCGTCGGCGTCCGTGAGAACGTGCCCGGACCGGTGGGCGTGGGCGGGCGCGGTGTCGAGGGCGTCGGCGGCGAGCCGGTGCGCGACGGCGACCCGGTCCATGCTCTCGCCGGTGATGACGCACCCGCGCCAGGACCGGTCGCCCAGGACGGCGCCCACCCGCTCGGACGCCGCGAGCGGCAGCAGCAGAACGGCCCTGGACCCTCGTACCGTCGCCAGGGGCGTCGCCTCTCCCCCGGGACCGGCCAGCGTGTCGAGCAGGTCCGTCGCCGTCTCGTGCGCCAGGTCGGGCCGGTCCGCGGCGACCGGCTCCGCCGCCAGCAGGCAGAAGGGATCAGGGAGCTGGATGCCCAGCCGGGCGGAGCGGTCGGTCAGCGCGCCCACCGAGGCGTGCCGCCCGGCGATCAGGTCGTCGAGCAGCAGCCGCAGCGCCCGGGTCCGGTCACCGGCCAGATCCTCGCTGGTGGCGGCGTACGCGGTGGCCATCTCCTCGGAGAGGGTGTCGAGCGTGGCGAGCAGCATGCGGGCGAGCGCGAAGGCGTCGGCGGCGGCGAGCCGGGGCGCGCGGGCGGCGACCTCGTCAGTGAGGACGGTGCCCGCGACCCGGTAGGCACGCAGCACGGCCTGCACCGGGCGCCCGTCCGCCGCGCGGGCCGACGCGATGCCCCGGAAACGCCGCAGATCGGCAGGCCCCAGCGTGCCGTCGGTGGCCCAGAGATGGAGCAGCCGTTCAAGGCCCCAGGCCGCGATCGCCCGTACCTCGGGCAGCCTGCTGTCGTCGAGCGCCGCGTACACCGGGACCTGTTCGTGGACCGCCGCGACGATCGCCTCCACGACGCGCGGGTCGGCGACCATTTCCTGCCGGACGCGTTCCCGGACCTCGGACGGCTTGTTTGTCACAGGGTGATGATCCCAGCCGCACGTTGTGCGCACCACGGTGGACGGGACTTGTCACAGTCGCCAGGATCGTCGTCGTACAGCGCGGTCTCAGGGACGAGAGGCGGGACGTACGGATGGCTAAGCATTGGGCCGACTTCCAGTACGAGATCTATCTCAACGGAATGACGGGCGCCGTACCGCGGCTGCCCACCGATCTGACGCGGCTGGAGGAGCTCACCGAGCAGCGGCTCGGGCCCGGTCCGGTCGGCTATGTGGCGGGCAGCGCGGGCAACGGCAGCACGGCACGAGCCAACCGGGCGGCCCTGGACCGGCGCAGGATCGTGCCGCGCATGCTGCGCGACGTCCATGAACGCGACCTGTCCGTCGAGGTGTTGGGGCGCCCGCTGCCCGCGCCGCTGGCGCTCGCCCCGATCGGCGTGCTGTCGATCATGCATCCGGACGCGGAGTGCGCCGCGGCACGGGCCGCCGCCGCGCAGGGCGTCCCCTACATCCTGTCCTCCGCCTCCAGCACCCCCATGGAGCAGGTCGCCGAGGCCATGGGCGACGCCGAGCGCTGGTTCCAGCTGTACTGGGCGAAGGACCGCGAGGTCACCCGGAGCTTCCTGGACCGGGCTAAGGCGGCCGGGTTCACGGCGCTGATCGTCACGCTCGACACGCCCCTGCTGGCGTGGCGCCCGCGCGATCTCGACCAGGCGTATCTGCCGTTCCTGCACGGCGTGGGCACCGCCAACTACTTCTCGGATCCGGCGTTCCAGGCCGGTCTGGCCAAGCCCGTCCACGAGGACCCGAACGCGGCCGTGATGCACTTCGTGAGCATGTTCGCGGACCCCGGCAAGACCTGGCCGGACCTTGCCTTCCTGCGGGAGAACTGGGACGGGCCGATCGTCCTCAAGGGCATCCTGCACCCGAACGACGCCCGGCGGGCCGCCGAGGCCGGGATGGACGGCGTGGTGGTCTCCAACCACGGCGGCCGGCAGGTGGCGGGATCGGTGGCGGCCGCCGACGCGCTGCCGCGGGTCGTGGAGGCGGTGGGCGACCGGCTCACCGTCCTCTTCGACAGCGGGATCCGCACCGGCGACGACATCTTCAAGGCGCTCGCGCTCGGCGCGCGGGCGGTGCTCGTCGGACGTCCCTACGCCTACGGGCTCGGCCTCGACGGGCAGGCGGGCGTCGAACACGTCGTCCGATGTCTGCTCGCCGAGTTCGATCTCACCCTCGCTCTGTCCGGGCACGCCCGCCCGGCCACCATCGACGCCGACGACCTCATCGAGGAGACCGCATGACCGTCACGAAGAACGTGCTGGCCGTCGTCTCTCCGCATGTGGGCGGCCGTACGGCGGGAGCCGCGCTCGCGACGCTCTTCCCCGGGCAGGTCCGTGTCACCGTCGTGGAGGCGGCGGACGAGGACCCCGGGGCGCTGCGCGAGGCCCATGTCGTCATCACGGGCCTCGGCCCGGTGACCGCCGAGCACATCGCCGCCGCACCGGACCTGGAGCTGATCCAGTGCGCGAGTCACGGCTTCGACTACGTCGATCTCGACGCGGCGCGCGACCGGGGCGTGCCCGTGTGCAACATCGGTTCCAGCGGCGCCGAGAAGCAGAACGTGGCCGAGCAGACTTTCGCCCTCATGCTCGCCCTGGCCAAGCAACTGGTGCCCGCCCACACCGCGTTGACCGAAGCCGACTGGGCGCTGCCCCGGCTCCAGCAGTCCATCACCGAGCTGTCCGGCAAGACGCTCGGCATCATCGGACTCGGCCACATCGGCGAGGAGGTCGCCCGTCGCGCGCTCGCGTTCGACATGAGCGTCGTGTACGCCGGGCCCAAGCCCGTGTCCGCCGAGACGGAGGCCCGGCTCGGCGCCCGCCATGTCGAACTCGACGAGCTGCTGCGCACGTCGGACTACATCAGCCTGCACGCCCCGCTCACCGAGGCGACACGGCACCTGCTGAACGCCGAGCGGCTGGCGCTGCTCAAGCCGACCGCGTTCGTCGTCAACACCGCGCGGGGCGCCCTGATCGACCAGGACGCCCTCGCGGACGCGCTGCACGCAGGCACCCTGGCCGGAGCCGGCCTCGACGTCTTCGACCCCGAACCGCCCACCCCGGCCCTGCGGTTGCTCAAGGCGCCGAACGTGGTGCTGTCACCGCACGTCGCCGGTGTCACGCGCGAGACGCTGGTACGGATCGCGCTGGCCGCCGTCCAGAACGCCGCGGACTTCGTGGCGGGCAAGCCACCGCGGGACGTCGTCTCTTGACATCCTCTCCCCCCCCTGAAGGGGGGAGATTCCCGCCTACCGCGCCGTTGAAGGCTGCGGTGTCGAGTGGGTTCCTGCTTCGCCGCGCGGTGCCGGGACAAGTCCCGGTCTTACCTGCGCTCGACAGGCTGTTGCCGCCAGTCCGGCGGCCTTGGCGACGTTGACCGCCGCGTTGATGTCCCGGTCCAGGACTGCCCCGCACGCCCCACATGTCCACATGCGGACGTTGAGGGGCTTGGGGCCGTCCTTGACGCCGCAGTGTGAACACACCTGGGAGGTCGGCTCGAACCGGCCGATCCGGTGGAAGGCGCGCCCGTACCGGGTGGCCTTGTACTCCAGCATGGCCACGAACGCGGACCATCCGGCGTCGTGGACGGACTTGGCCAGGCGCGTGCGGGCGAGTCCCTTCACCGCCAGGTCCTCCACGGCGACCGCTTGGTTCTCGCGGACCAGTTTCGTGGAGAGCTGGTGGTGGAACTCGCGGCGCGCGTCCGCAACACGGGCGTGTGCCCGTGCGACGCGGATCCTGGCCTTGTCCCGGTTCTTGCTGCCCTTCTCCTTGCGGGAGAGGGCCCGTTGCGCCTTCTTCAGGCGCTTCTCCGCCCGGCGCAGGAAGCGCGGGGAATCGACCTTGGTTCCGTCGGAGAGGACCGCGAAGTGCCCGAGGCCGAGGTCGATGCCCACCTCGGGCGTCATCTCCGGCAGCAGTTCCTCGGGCCCGGTCTCCACGACGAAGGATGCGAAGTACCGACCCGCTGAGTCCTTGACCACCGTCACCGCGGACGGCGTCGAGGGCAGCATGCGGGACCACTTCACCTTCAGGTCGCCGATCTTCGGCAGCCGCAGCTTGTGCCCCGGCGTGATCGACCAGCGGGCGTTCGCGGTGAAGCGGACGGCCTGCCGGGTGTCCTTCCGCGACTTGTACCGGGGCGCGCCCATGCGCGGGCGCTTACCCTTCAGTGCGTCGAAGAAGTTCTCGTACGCGGTGTCCAGGTCGCGCAGGGACTGCTGGAGCACGACCGCCGACACCTCGCCGAGCCAGGCACGCTCCGGCGTCTGCTTGGCCTCGGTGATCAACGTCTTCGACAGGTCGCCGGTCTTCGGGAACGGCATGCCTTCGCTGCGGGCCCTCTCCCGCGCCCGCAGAGCGTCGTTGTAGACCACCCGCGCACACCCGAACACCCTTGCCAACGCTGTGCGCTGACCAGCCGTCGGGTACAAGCGGAAGCTGTACCGAAGCTGCACACGGATCACGATACGCAGTTGGTTTACGGGTATCGATGAGAACATTCGTACAGGCCGTCACTGTGTCTTCCGCATGCACGTCCACTTGGTTTTCGTGACGAAGTACCGGCACTCCGTCTTCTCCGGAAGCACCTGACGCGGTGCGAGGAGCTCATGCGGGCCGTGTGCGAGGACTTCGAGGCCGAGCTCGTGGAGTTCAACGGCGAGGCCAACCACGTCCACCTGCTCGTGAACTTCCCGCCGAAGGTCGCCGTGTCCAGGCCGGTGAACTCCCTCAACGGCGTCTCCTCACGCCGCCTCCGCCAGGAGTTCCCCGACCTCGTCCGCCACTCCTGGCGGGCACAGCGCCTGTGGTCCGGCTCCTACTTCGCCGGATCCGTCGGCGGCGCGCCACTCAGCATCGTGAAGCAATACATCGAGCAGCAGAACCGGCCGCTCTGACACGGCTGAAGTCAACCCTGCGGATCCGTGCCCACAGCCGAGGTCAGAGCAGTTCTCAGATTCGCTTCACCACCGGGCTGAAGCCCGGTGCACTGCGAATAGACCCGGTAGCCGCACACTCGCGTGGCGTCACGGCCACGTGGCGTGGACGTCCCTCGCGTGGACGTCCCTCGCGTGGACGTCCCGTCGCATGGACGTCCCGTGGCGCTACGAGCCGAGCCCGCCGATGATCTCGCCGACACCGGTGACTCCGGCGGCTTCGGCAGCCTCGGCGGCTTCGGGGAGGCCGGTGGCATCGGGGAGCGGCAGCGGCAGGACGGGCTGGGAGCCGGGCTCGGCGCGGTGGCCGTCGCTGACGGCCACCGCCCTCGGCCGTCCCCGATAGGTCCCCACCGACGTGGCCCCCGGGTCCGACGGCACGCCGGCCCGCGGTTCCTCCACGGGCTCGCTCGGGGAGGCGGGCGTGCCGTCGGCGGACGAGGGTTCGCCCGTGGGCCGTGGCGAGGCGGGCGACGTGCCCGCGATCGACAGCGAATCGGGGCGGGCCGACGAACCGTCGGTCCGCCACCGCTGCGTGTCGGAGCCGTCGCGGACCTTGACCACGACATCGGTGTCGGGGTCCGTGGACGCGGGCGTCACGGCCAGCCCGTCGTCCCGGCGGAGCAGCAACTCGCCCTGCGTGGTGAGGTCGTAGCGCATGTCCTTGCCCTGCTTCGCGTCCTCGGACACGCAGGGGCTGAGGAAGAGGACACCGTTGTCGGCGCCCGAGTCGAGGCACAGTCCGGGATCGGCGACGCTGCGCAGCAGTCCGTCGCCCTCGTACGACCACTGCTGGGTCCAGGCCGACGAGCACACCGCCAGCCTGGTCTCGGCGCCCTCCCCCAGTTTCTCGCCCCGGATGTCGAGGCACAGGTCGGCGCCCAGGTTGCGCAGCCGGGTCCGTTCGGCGTTCGTGGGAAGTGCGGCCGATTTGGGCGGCGCGGATACGGCGGGCGGACTCTGCGTGCCGGAACCGGGGTCGGGGTCGGGGTCGGGCGCCAGCGTGTGGTTGCTGCTCGCGCCGGTGGTGGTCGCGGGATCGGCGCCACCCTCCTCGTGCGGCCACAGGCTGACCGCGAGGACGGTCGCCAACAGGGCGGCCGAGAGACCGGCTCCGGTGAGCAGCGCCTGCTGGGGCCGGTCACCGGGCCCGGCGGCGCGGCGTCCGGTCGAGGAGATCTGGGACAGCAGACGATGGCGTCCGCCCGTCCCGCGGTGTCCGGCGCTCACGGATCCTCCGCCGTCCGCGGAGATTCCGGACGCTCCGGAGCGTGTGCTCTTGGAGGGGCGTCCGGCGCCTCGCTGCCGTCTGCCGCCGAGGGGCGAGACGCTCCGGTGGCGTAGCGCTTGCCCCGCGCGCGCCGGGCGCGAGTCGAGATAGCGCCGGGCGCCCCAGCCGAGCACGGACTCGGCGATCAGAATCCCCAACTCGCCCTCGAAATGGCTGAGTTGCTCGGCCGCGTGTCGACAGTAGGAGCAGACCGCCAGATGCTGCTGGACATCCGGCAGCAAGGCGCCGCCGCGGCGAATCGGTACGTCGAGAAGTCTGTTGTAGAAACCGCATTCCCGGCTCGGCGCGAGTTCCCGATGGGCGCGAACACAGCCCTCGCGGAATTGCTCGCGGGCCTGCTCCCAGGCCGCGGCCGCGATGTCGGTGTCCATACCCGAAAGGCCGGCGGGTACGGATAGGGACTCCGCCTCCACCTCGGTGTGCCACAGCAGACAGCGGGCGAGGCCGGGAAGAGCCAGGAATGCACGCTCGGCGACTTGGCGGTTTTCGGCCGTCATGGACTTCGCCGCGCGCAAACCGCGGCCTCCCGCGGGTTTCCTCAAGTCCGGCAGAACGCTGGATATCCGATCGTCCGCCGACCAGGCCTTGACCGTGTCCCTCACGGTCACGAGCAGTTCGGGACGCAGCGCGAGCGCCTGCTCGCCCACCGCGAGACGGCCGAGCACGTGATGGAAGGAGGCTTCCGCGACTGTCGAGGCCACCTGCCCCGAGGTGGCGAGGCAGATCACCGCGTAGTCGTACGCCGGCTGCCAGTGGCGGGCCGTCAGCTGGGCGACGGGACGGGTGGTGTCGCCCTCCGTCCGGCCCCTCAGCAGCGCGGCGAGGTCCTCGTCGGATTCGCCGGGAACGCCGCCGGGCGGATAGGCGGGAAGCGGTGGGTGGGGGGTGCGCACGGGAGCGGGGTTCCTTCCGAGGTGCAAGGTGGCACACATAAGGTGCTTGCCCGCCGAAAAGGATTCCTGATTGGTGTGGACCTTTTGACGGAGCGCCGGGAAACGGCCGGGGGACGAAGGCCGTGCGGCGACCGTCGGTCAGGAGCCTTTTGAGCTCGTCGACAGCCGGGAATGGCGAACAGCGATTCAGACCCGGCCATTGACCAAGCGCAGGAGGCTCACCCTCGCACAACACGCTCATGACCAACAAGGCGCGTGGGCAAGATCGGGCCTATTGAATGAATGTCAAAAGCGGCACGGCAACTCACCGGGTTCGCACCGGCTTTCGATATATCACGCGCCCCGTGTGAACCGTGCGCACGCGCCGGGCTCTCGCGCACGCTCCCGGCGCACAGAACTCCGCAGTCCACTGGGACCGGCCCTTCTCGGGGGCCCCGCGCGGGACGGCGGCTCTCCCGCGCGAAACCGGCCGCCGACCCCGTTCAGCCCGCCCTCGGTCGGCGGCCCCGAGGGGGCCCGCTCGGGACGGGCCCGGGTCCGTGCTCAGGCGGCCTTCCGGCCGGTCAGCGCGAGCAGCCGCTCCAGGGGCGTGGCGTCGGGGGCGGCCTCGACCTCGGGTCCGAAGGCCCCGTTGGCTCGGGCACTCTCGGCGATCTGTCCGGCGACGGCCGCGGCGGTCGCGATCACGTCGTCGTCCGCCGTGAACGACTGGCCGGTGGCGGTGGCCAAGTCCCAGCCGTGCACGGTCAGCTCCATGATGGTGATCATCCCGGCGACCGGCGCGGGGCGGACGCTTCCGGCGAAGGGCGTCTCACCCTCCCAGGCGCCCGGCTCGGACCAGGCGGCGGCGAGCTTGTCGACGAGCGGCGGGAAGACCACCCAGGGGGCTTCGGTCAGGGCCGTCGGGGCGTCCGCCGCCGGCGGCTCCTTCGCTGCCGCGCGAGCACCGGTGACCAGCACGCCGAGCAGGTGCTCGCTGAGCCGGTGGACATCGAAGTCGGCGCAGGGAGTGGGGAATTCTCGTTTGCCGGTGAGGGCGGACGACTGCGTGTGGTCCCGCAGGTTGTGTGCCGCGCGGGCGACCTGGCCGGCGAGTTCCACGGAATCGGCGTTCATGACGGTTTCTCCTGTCCGAAGGGCGTGACCCGTCGACGCGGCGGACGGGTCACCCTGTACAGACCGGGCTCGGCCGGAAAAGGAAACGGTCCCGCCGGCTGCGCCCTCTCCCGCCTCGCACGGGGCCGCGTCCGACCCGACCTGAGACGTGCGTCACATGTGGGCCCTCGGATGTCACATCCGGGCCCGTTCCTCCCCTCGCAGTGGTGAGCGCATCAAGGGAGGCGAACCATGTCCGAAAGCCCCGAAGCGGTCGCCGACGGCCCCACGCGGGTCTTCGTCGAACACCGCGAGCTCATGTTCGCGATCGTCTACAACATCCTCGGAACCGTGGCCGACACCGAGGACGTCCTCCAGGAGTCCTGGCTGTCGTGGACGGGCCGTGCCCACCGCTCCCCGGTCGAGGACATCAGGAACCCGCGCGCCTACCTCGTCCGCGTCGCGGTCAACCACGCGCTCACCCGGCGCGCCGCCATCACCCGCCGCCGCGAGACCTATGTGGGCCCCTGGCTGCCGGAACCCCTGCTGGACGAACCGGCCGACGACGACTCCGCGGACGACCGCGTCCTGCGCTTCGAGTCCGTGTCACTGGCGATGCTGATCGTCCTGGAGTCGCTCACCCCGCTGGAGCGCGCGGTGTTCGTCCTCAACGAGGTGTTCGGCTACCCCCACACCGAGATCGCGCGGGTCATCGACCGCACTCCCGCGGCGGTCCGCCGGCTCGCGCACCGCGCCCGGGAACACGTGCACGCCCGCCGTCCCCGCTTCCGGACTCATCCGCGCGTCCGCCGCCAGGCGACCGAACGTTTCGTGGAGGCGGCGCTCGGCGGTGACATCGCCGCGCTGATGGAGATCCTCGCTCCGGACGTCACGGTGTGGACGGACGGCGGCGGCAAGGCCCGCCCGTCCGGTCTGCGGCCGGTGCGCGGCCGGGACAAGGCGGCCCGTCTGCTGGCCGGCTACGCCGGCCGCCGGCGGTCCGGCCTCGACGTCCGCTACCGGCGGGTCAACGGCGACGACTCGGCGGTGGTCTTCGACGGCGCGTCGCCCTACGCGGTCATGGTCATGGACCTCACCCAGGACGGCGAGCGGGTGTCCGACGTCTACATCGTCACCAATCCCGACAAGCTCGCGCACGTCCGGCGCGAGGAGGAAGCCGGCGCGGACGCGTTCACCGGGGCGGCGGGACGGGGGCGGGCATGACGGCCACCGAACGGCCGGGCGGGCGGGCGTCCTCCGGCGAGCGGATCGCCGACTGGCTCGACGGCCGACTCGGTCTCCACTCCCTCGGCAGTCGCTATCTGCGCAAGGTGTTCCCGGACCACTGGTCCTTCCTGCTCGGCGAGATCTGCCTCTACAGCTTCGTCGTCCTCGTCCTCACCGGCGTCTACCTCACCCTGTTCTTCCATCCGTCGATGAACGAGGTGGTCTACCACGGCAGTTACGTCCCGCTGAACGGCGTCCGGATGTCGGAGGCGTACGCCTCCACGCTCGACATCAGCTTCGATGTGCGCGGCGGACTGCTCATCCGGCAGATCCACCACTGGGCCGCGCTGATCTTCCTCGCCGCGATGCTCACGCACATGATGCGGCACTTCTTCACGGGCTCGTTCCGCAAGCCCCGCGAGGTGAACTGGGTCTTCGGCTGGACCCTGTTGCTTCTCGGCATGTTCGAGGGCCTGTTCGGCTACTCGCTGCCGGACGACCTGCTGTCCGGGACGGGACTCCGGTTCGTGAACGGGGCGCTCCTGGCGACGCCGGTCGTCGGCACGTACCTGTCGTTCTTCCTGTTCGGCGGGGAGTTCCCGGGCCAGGACATCGTGGCGCGCTTCTACTCGCTGCACGTCCTGCTGATCCCGGGCATCATGGCGGCGCTCGTCGTGGCCCATCTGATCCTGGTCGTGTACCACAAGCACACCCAGTTCGCGGGGCCGGGGAGAACCGAACGCAACGTCGTGGGAACGCCGTTCATGCCGGTCTACCTCGCGAAGGCGGGCGGCTTCTTCTTCCTGGTGTTCGGGGTCCTCGCGCTGGTCGCGGCGGTCGCTACCGTCAACCCGGTCTGGTCGTACGGCCCTTACCGCGCCGACCAGGTGTCGACGGGCGCCCAGCCTGACTGGTACCTCGGGTTCGCGGAGGGACTGGTGCGGGTGATGCCGGGCTGGGAGATCACCCTGGGGGGCCACACCCTCGTGCTCGGGGTGCTGATCCCCGTCCTCGTCTTCCCGTTGCTCCTGGTCGCCCTCGGTGTCTACCCGTTCGTCGAGGCCTGGATCACCGGCGACCGGCGCGAACACCATCTGCTGGACCGGCCCCGCAACCGGCCCGTCCGCACAGCGATAGGGGCGGCATGGATCAGTCTGTATCTGATCCTGCTGGCGGGCGGCGGCAACGACATCGTCGCGACCCGGCTCCATCTGTCGATCAACGCGGTCACCTGGACCGTACGGATCTCCGTACTGGTCGTCCCCGTCGTCGTGTTCGTCGTGACCCGCCGGATCTGTCTGGGTCTGCAGGCGCGGGACCGCGCACTGGTGGCGCACGGCCGTGCGACAGGCGTCGTCAGGCGCCTGCCGCACGGCGAGTACGTCGAGGTGCACCGCCCGCTCGGGCCGGCCGAGCTCCACACGCTCACCGAGCACGAGCGGCGGCCCCTCGCCACCGGCACGTCAGACGACCGGGACCTCCAGACGGCTGATCCGCATGCCGCCGTCGGAGGCGCCCGGGTGACCGCTCGCCATGACGAGACGCAGCCGTGAGCCGCGGACGGCGTCGAAGGTGATCACGGTCGGGGCGTCCGACGTCGTGGCCCAGTCGACGGCGGTCCCCCGCACCGGCGCGTACCGCCTCCCGTCCCACACCGACACCTCGACCGAGGCCGGGCGGGTGTGGGTCGCGTCGACGGTGAAGGAGACCTCGACGCGGTCGACGCGGCGGGGCCGCGCCCAGGCGACCGAGACCCAGTCCCCGGGGCGGGCTCCGCCGAAGGCGGGCAGCAGTGCCGTCGCCGACTTGTAGAAGGCGTTGGACCATCCGGTGGCCGTGTCGCCGTCGAGCATCGCGGCCGGCAGGGTGTCCGTGCGGCCCGAGTAACTGGCGTCCGCGTGCGGGTAGTTCGGCGCCGCCGGGTGGTCGGGCCCGAACGGCGTCACCGGGGTGGCCGCCCCGGACCCGGCGCGGGTGGCGCGCACGGCCGTCGTGCCCGCCCGGAGCCCCTTAGCCCGCGCGGTCACCTTCAGGGTGCCCGCCCTCGTCCCGGACCGGACGATGGCGAGTGCCTTGCCGTGGAAGGCGGTCCGGCTGCTCGCCTGATAGCGCTCGGCACTCTCCTGGCGGCCGTTGTCGAGGCCGGCGAGCGATCCGCCGTCGACGTCGAACGCGATGGGGTGTTCCGCGTCGGGCACGACGACACCATGGGCGTCGACCACTTCGGCGGTCACGAACACCAGGGAACGCCCGTCGGCCGCGAGAGAGGTACGGTCCGGCGTCAGGCGTACCGCGTGCGGGGCCCCGGCCGTGCGCAGGACGTCCGTCGCGACCGCCTTGCCTGCATGCCGGGCCACGGCCTTCAACTCCCCCGGGGCATAGGGGACCTTCCAGGTGAGGTGCAGTTTGCCCGCGCTGTCGTTCGGGCTCGTGTAACTCCCGGGATACGGGCCGCCGGTGAAGGTCTTGTCGTCGCCGGTCGCTTCCGTGGTCTCCAGGTACGTGCGCCCGTCGGTGGTCTTCTTCGTGTCGAACGTCCGCGTGCCGAGGGACGTCCCGTTGAGGAACAGCTCGACGGTGTCGACGTTCGCGTAGGCCCAGACCTCGACGGTGTCCCCCACCGTGTGGTTCCAGCTCATGGGCAGCAGGTGGACCATGGGCTCGCTCGTCCACTGGCTCTTGAACAGGTGGTACATGTCCTTCGGGAAGCCGGCCGTGTCGACCGCCCCGAAGAAGGAGGCCTTCACCGGGAAGACGTCGTACGGCGTGGGCTCCCCGATGTAGTCGATGCCCGACCACAGGAACTGGCCCGCGAACCATTTGCGGTCGCGGTCCTTCTTGTGGCCGTACTCGCCGCTCATCGTCCAGGAGGCGAGATTGTTGTCGTAGGAGGAGACCGCGCGCCTGCCCGGGGTGTGGTTCTCCCCGGTGTTGAGGTGTTCCGGCTCCTGGTACGCGGAGCGGGTCGAGGTCTCGGAGGACGACTCGGACTCGAAGAGGAACAGCCGGGGGTAGGCGGCGTGCAGGGCGTCCACCGATTTGGCGGTGTTGTAGTTCAGGCCGAGGCCGTCGAGCTTGGCGAGCATGAGGTCGGCCGCGGAGCCCTTCGTGGGAAGGCGGCGGTATTTGTCCGAGCCGATGACCAGCGGACGGGTGTCGTCCGCTGCCCTGATGGCGCCGATGATCCGGTCGGCCATGGCGAGCCCTGCGGTGGAGGTGGAGTCGGGCACCTCGTTGCCTATGGACCAGAGCACCACGGCGGGCGAGTTGCGGGCCGCGAGGACCATCTCGGTGGCGTCCTTCTCGGCCCACTCGTCGAAGAAGCGGCCGTAGTCGTAGGTCGTCTTGCCGGTCCGCCAGCAGTCGAAGGCCTCCACCATCATCACGATGCCCAGTTCCTCGCAGACCTGGACGATCTGCGGCGAGGGCGGGTTGTGGGAGGTGCGGAAGGCGTTGACGCCCATCGACTTCATGATGGTCATCTGGCGGCGTACGGCGTCGATGCTGATCGCCGCGCCGAGGGCGCCCTGGTCGTGGTGCAGGTCGACGCCCTTGATCTTGGCGTGGACGCCGTTGAGGTGGAAGCCCTCGTCCGGGTCGAAGCGGAACGTGCGGATGCCGAACGGCGTGCTGAAGGTGTCGACGACGTCGCCCCCGACGCGCAGTTCGGTCTCCAGCGTGTAGCGGTGCCCGGGGGTCGCGAAGTCCCACAACTTCGGCTTTTCGACGGTGAGTTCGTGGGTCTCGTCGGTCCGGTCGCCGACCGTGACCGTGCCGTTCGCGCGGGCGGCGACCCGGCCGTCGGGGCCGATGACCGTCGAGATCATCTGCACCTCGGCCGGGGCGCCGGAGTCGTTGACGACGGTCGTCCGGGCCCGGACGACCGCCCGCTCCCCGTCGACCTCCGGTGTCGTGACACGTGTCCCCCAGCGCGCGACATGGATCGCCTCCGTCACGACCAGCCGGGCCTCACGGTAGATGCCGCTGCCCGAGTACCAGCGGCTGCTGGGGAGTTGGTTGCGGACCTGGACCGCGATGACGTTCGCGGTACTGCCGTCCGTGTGCAGCGAGCCGGTCAGATCGAAGGCGAAGCCGGTGTATCCGTACGGGTGGCGGCCGACCTCCTCGCCGTTGCAGTACACGGAGGCGTCCATGTACACCCCGTCGAACTCCACGGAGATCCGCTTGCCCGCGAAGGCCGGCGGCAGGGTGAAGGAGGTGCGGTACCAGCCGAGGCCGCCGGGGAAGAACCCGGTGCCGCTGGTGGTGCCGTGCTCCGTGGTGGGGGTCTGCTCGATGCTCCAGTCGTGCGGCACCGCCACCGCCCGCCACGCCGAGTCGTCGTACTCGGGCCGCTCGGCCCCCGAGTAGGCGCCGGTCGGGTCGATGATGCCGCCCGCGTCGACCAGGGCGAAGCGCCAGCCGTCGCGCAGGGCGCGTGTGCGGCGTCCCGCGGCGTGCCCGGGGGACGCCGGCCGGGCGTCGGCGACGCCGGCGAGCGCGCCCACAGCGGGTACGGCCGTTCCTGCGATCAATACGGATCTACGAGCGACCGTCACGGCGTCTCCCTCATCAGTTCCCATAAGTCATCACAACTGATCGTGAACAAACAGATTCTGACGGTGGGACACACGGCGGAGTCAAGGGTCAGGCGGTCACTTCCGTCCCGCCGGTCGCATCGGCCGAAAATTCACCGTACGAATGGCTGTCCGGGACGTCCGTGTTCGGCGGTGCGCGGCGCGCGCAGCCACTAGGCTGGAACCCGGATGACGCGCTTGTTCACGGTGAGTGTGCACAAGGGAAAGTGGCGACGATGAGCCCGGTCCACCCTCTCGACGAGGCCGCCACTGCACGGGCGGTCATCGACGAGAACGGCACCTTGATCCACTGGAACGAGGGCGCCCACCGGCTCCTGGGGTACGCGCCCGAGGAGGTCGAGGGCCGCCCGGCGGCGGGACTCCTCGCTCCCGAGGCCACCGGCGCACCGCCGGGATCCACCGACTACCACTGGCACGGGCTGCTCGCCCTGCGGCACCGCGACGGCCGTGTCCTGACCGTGTGGCTGCTCGCCCACCGCCTCGAACGGAACGGCGACTGGCTCGTGGTCACCCCGCTGGACGCCGAGGAGCTCCGCGCCGTACGTTCCCAGGCCCTCAGCGCCCTGGACGCCCCGCTGGTCCGCGCGGTCCTCGCCCAGTCCCCGTGCGCCATGGCCGTCTACGACGACCGGCTGCGGCTGTACGGCGTCAACGACGCCATGTCCGAGGTGATCGGCCTCCCGGAGGACCGCATCCGGGGCCTGCGGATCTCCGAGATCGGCGACCAGCGGGCCGGTGCGCAGCTGGAGCACGAGATGGCCGACGTCCTCGCCTCCGGCCGCGGGCGGGACGTGGAGACGTACACGCGCGGCGGCGGCAGGGACCGGCCGCACCACTGGCTCGCGCGGATCGCGCCGCTGACCGACACCGAAGGACGCGTGCACGGCGTGTGCGTGGCCGCGCACGACTTCACCGAGCAGTACCGGGCCCGCGAGCGGCTCCAGCTGGTCAACGAGGCGAGCGTGCGCATCGGCAGCACCCTGGACGTCACGCGGACGGCCGAGGAACTCGCCGACGTCTGCGTCCCCGCTCTCGCCGACTTCGTCAGCGTCGATCTGCTGGACCCCCCGGACAACGGCGGTGAGTACCGCGCCGAACCGCCGACCGCCCCGATCACGCTCCGCCGCGCCGCCCACCGGTCGGTGAACCCGGGCAGCCCCGAAGCGGTCGTCGAACCCGGCGACGTCGACGTCTACCCCGCGTCCTCCCCGCAGGCCGACTCCCTGATCGCGGGCCGGCCGCTCGTCGCGCCGAACGCCGACGGCACGCTGGAGGAATGGCTGAACTGGGACGAGGTCCGCGGCAAGCGTGTCCGCGAGTACGGCATCCACGCCACCATGTCGGTGCCCATCCGGGCCCGCGGCCGCACGCTCGGGGTGGCCGTCCTCAGCCGGTTCCGGCGGGCCGAGCCCTTCACCGCCGACGACATACTGCTCGCCGAGGAGGTCACGGCCAGGGCCGCCGTCTGCATCGACAACGCCCGCCGCTTCTCCCGCGAGCGCCAGACCGCGCTCGCGCTGCAGCGCAGCCTGCTCCCCCAGTCCCTTCCTCGCACGGCGGCCCTGGAGGCGGCGTCGCGCTATCTGCCCGCGGCGCGCGCCGGGGTGGGCGGCGACTGGTTCGACGTGATCCCGCTGTCCGGGATGCGGGTCGCCATGGTCGTCGGCGATGTCATCGGCAACGGCATCCAGGCCTCGGCGACGATGGGCCGGCTGCGCACCGCCGTCCGTACGCTCGCCGACATCGACCTGGCCCCGGACGAGTTGCTCACCCACCTCGACGACCTCGTCGTCCGGCTGTCCGCCGAGGCCGGTGCGGAGGGCACCACCGGAGAGGTCGGCGCCACGTGCGTCTACGCGGTGTACGACCCGGTCTCCCGGCGCTGCACCCTCGCCCGGGCGGGCCATCCGCCGCCCGTCGTCCTGCTGCCGGACGGCGTGCCCCGGGAGATCGACGTGCCGCCCGGTCCCGCGCTCGGCCTCGGCGGGCTGCCCTTCGAGTCCGTCGAGCTCGATCTGCCCGAGGGCACGGTGCTCGCGCTGTACACCGACGGCCTGCTCGAGAGCCGCGAACGGGACCTCGACACCGGCCACCGGCTGCTGTGCCGGGCACTGGAGGAGTCGTCGCAGTCCCTCGAGGAGGCGGCGCACGCGATCCTCCAGGCGCTGCTTCCGGCGGGCGGGGCACCGGACGACGTGGCGCTGCTGCTCGCCCGTACCCACGGGCTCGCCGCCTCGGACGTGGCCACCTGGGACATCCCCGCCGACCCCGCTCTCGTCGCGCCGATCCGCAAGCAGGTCGCCGAGCAGCTGGAGGTCTGGGAGCTGACCGGGGCCACCTTCACGGCCGAGCTCGTGGTGAGCGAACTCGTCACGAACGCCATCCGCTACGGCGAGTCACCGATTCGGCTGCGGCTCATCCACGACGACGAGACCCTGATCTGCGAGGTCTCGGACAGCAGCCACACCGCGCCGCATCTGCGGCGTGCGAAGACCTTCGACGAGGGCGGGCGCGGGCTGCTCCTCGTCGCCCAGCTCACCCAGCGCTGGGGCAGCCGGCACACGCCGGAGGGCAAGACGATCTGGGCGGAGCTGTCACTCCTCGGCGAGGAGTGAGCGCGCGCCGCTCCCGGCCTGACGGACCGTTCAGGGGCGAGTAACGGGCAGGTCGGCGACGCGGGGGTGCGGGCATCACAGGAGCGACGCGCAGAGAGCGCCTTCGCCGAGGCGGAGTGAAGGGGTTCGGGAGCGAGCGCGGGCAGGTCGGCGACGCGGCGTGCAGGGATCACGGGAGCGTGGCGCAGGGCCCTTTCGCCGACGCGGCGTGCAGGCTTCGGTAGCGAGCGCGAAGCAGGTCGGCGACGCGGGGTGCGGGCCCTGAGGGACGAGGGATGTCCCGTCTGATGTGATGGGAGCGCGCCGCCATCACCGCCCGGAGGACCGAATCCTGAACAGCCCGCTCGTCCAAGGAATCTCCGGCCCGGCCGGCACCCCCCTCGCCGAAACGCTCGCCGCCGGCCCCGGCGCCCATCTCGCCGCGCCGCACTTTCCCGGGCTCGGCGCGCAGGTGGCCGCGCCGCACTTCCGCGGGCTCGGCACGCAGATCGCCGCGCCGCTGTCCGCCGCTCTGGGCAGTCCGTTCGCCGAGGCGCTGTCCGTCGTCCTGCTCGCGGCCGTCCTCGTGTGCGCGGTGGTGCGGCCGTTCGACTGGCCCGAGGCGGTCGTGGCCGTGCCCGCCGCGGGGCTGGTCCTGGCCACGGGGGCGATCTCCTGGGACCACGTCCGCGCGGAGGCCGCGCACCTGGGTCCGGTGATCGGTTTCCTGGCGGCGGTCCTCGTCCTGGCCAAGTACTGCGACGACGAGGGGCTCTTCCACGCCTGTGGCGCGTGGATGGCCCGCTGGGCAGCGGGGCAGCCCGGCCGCCTGCTGACGGCGGTCTTCGTCCTCGCCTCGGCGATCACCGCCGTGCTCAGCCTGGACGCCACCATCGTGCTGCTCACGCCGGTCGTGTTCGCGACGGCCGCGCGGATGGGTGCCCGCCCGAAACCGCATGTGTACGCGTGCACCCACCTGTCGAACACCGCCTCGCTCCTCCTGCCGGTCTCCAACCTCACCAACCTGCTCGCGTTCACCGCCAGCGGTCTGAGCTTCACCCGGTTCGCCGCGCTGATGGTGCTGCCCTGGCTGGTCGCGATCGGCGCCGAGTACGTGATCTTCCGCCGCTTCTTCGCCCGCGACCTCGGGGCGGGCGCCCTCCCCCGTCGGACGGAGGAGGCCCCGGACGTACCGCTGTTCGCGCTGATCACCGTGGGCTGCACTCTGGCCGGTTTCGTGGTCGCCTCGGCGGTCGGCATCGATCCGGCCTGGTCCGCGGCGGCGGGAGCACTCGTCCTGGCCACCCGCGCCCTCGTCCGCCGCCGCACCACCCCGCTCACCGTGGTGCGTGCCGCCGCGCCCTCCTTCCTCGCCTTCGTCCTCGCGCTCGGCATCGTGGTCCGCGCGGTGGTCGACAACGGTCTGGCCGACGCCCTCGGCCGGCTCCTGCCGGACGGCGGCTCGCTGCCCGCGCTGCTCGGCATCGCCGCGCTCGCCGCCGTATTGGCCAACCTGATCAACAACCTGCCCGCGGTCCTCGTCCTGCTGCCGCTGGCCGCCGACTCGGGTGCGGGGGCGGTGCTGGCCGTCCTGCTCGGAGTGAACATCGGGCCCAATCTGACGTACGCCGGTTCCCTGGCGACGCTGCTGTGGCGGCGTATCGTGCATCAGCACGAACACGGCGTCGACCTCAAGGAGTTCACCCGGCTGGGCCTGATCGCCGTGCCCGCGGCGCTGGTTCCCGCCGTACTGGCCCTGTGGGTCTCGCTCCAGGTCATCGGAGGCTGATGGGTATGCGGGTGGTCGTCTGGCTGGTCGAGGGAACCTGGCCCGCGTGCGTGGACGCCGTGCACACGCACGCTCCCGGTGCGACGGACGTGGTGCTGCTCCATGTCGCGGACCCCGGAGTGCCCGGCCTCGCGCACGGTGCCTTCGCGGGGCTGCTCGGCCGCGGACGCTCCGAGCCCGACCCGGGCGACCTCCTGGAATCCCTCGGTACGGCCTCGGGCGCGGAGCTCCTCGACACGGCGGCCGCGCGGCTGGGCGGCCCGGCGACGCGGCTGGAGCGTTCCGGCCGCGTCGAACGGGAGGTGGTCGCCGCGGCCGAGGGGGCCGATCTGCTCGTGCTGGCCCGCGACGGCGACCGCAGCCGGCTCGGCCCGCACAGTCTCGGACCGGCCGGGCGTTTCGTCGTGGACCACGCGCCCTGCCCGGTGCTGCTCGTCTGGCCCGAGCCGGCACCGGACGTCACGACCTTGCCGCCCCCTCCCCCGCATCCCCCGCATCCCCCGCGTCACTGAGGTGCCGTATCCCGTGGGGCCCGGTGGCGTCCCGTCCCGCGGGCGGGGCGGCGGGCGGCACGGTGCGGCGGTCTCCCGCGGGCGTCACGCGCGCAGGCATCCCCCGGGCGGGGTATCGGCCCGGCGTGAGGCATGAGGGACACGGTGAGAAGGGACGGTCGTATGACAGTCACGGACGCGATCGGGCTCGGCCGGTTCGAGGAGGACGGCTTCGCGGTGGTACGCGGGCTGTTCACCCGCGCCGAGATCGAGGAACTGTGCAAGGAGTTCACGGCGCTCCACGCGGCCGGCCCGGTCCCCGGGCACTTCGAACCCCGCGCCGCGAAGACCGGCGGCACGGAGACCGGCGGCACGGAGGCGGGCGCCGCGAAGACCGGCGGCAGGTTGACGGGCGGCGGGCAGACGGGCGGCAAGGCGACCGGCGCCCCGGCCGACCCGCTGCACGTCTACCCCCGTGTCATGCACCCGCACCGCATCAGCGGCCTGTCGCTGCGTCTGCTGCTCGACCCGCGGGTGCGGGACATCCTCGAAACCCTGCTGGGAGAAGAGGTCCTGGCCGCGCAGAGCATGTTCTACTTCAAGCCGCCCGGAGCCCGCGGGCAGGCACTGCATCAGGACAACTTCTACCTCCGCGTCGAACCGGGCACCTGTGTGGCCGCCTGGATTGCCTGTGATGACATCGACCGCGCGAACGGCGGCCTGGAGGTCGTGCCGGGCACCCACCGGATGGACCTGTTCTGCCCGCAGGAGGCGGACCCGGCGCTGTCGTTCGCCCGCGAGTACGTGCCGCCGCCGTCCGGTCTGGTCCCCGTGCCCGTCGACATGGAGCCGGGGGACGTCCTGTTCTTCAACGGCAGCCTCGTCCACGGCTCCGGCCCCAACCGGAGCGCGGACCGATTCCGCCGCTCCTTCATCGGCCATTACGTCGGCCGCTCCACGCTGCGCATCGGCGGCTTCTACCGCACGCTGACGATGGACGGCGAACCCGTCGCCCTGCCCGAGAGCGAGGGCGCGGGTCCGTGCGGCACGGACTTCCCGGTGGCGGGTCCGCACTGAGGGCGGGCGGACTATTCCGGCAAGTCGGCCAGCGCGTCCCGGAGTTGACCCCGGGAGGTGATGCCGAGTTTGGGAAAGATCCGGTACAGGTGGAAGCCGACCGTGCGCGGGGAGAGGAAGATGCGTTCCCCTATCTCCCGGTTGGTGAGTCCGGTCGCAGCGAGACGGGCGATCTGCACCTGCTGCGCGGTCAGTTCGGCGAGGACGTCGAGGGAGGTCCGGGGTTTGGCACCGGGAGTGACACCGGCGGCCCGGAGCTCCGCGCGGGCCCGTTCGGTCCAGGGGCGGGCGCCGAGCCGCTCGAAGACGTGCAGCGCGGCGCCGAGCAGCGAGCGTGCGGCCACGGCACGCCGGCGGCGGCGCAGCCACTCGGCGTAGTCGAGGCGGACCTGGGCCCGTTCGAAGGGCCACTGGTCCCCCGCGGGGTCGGCCAGTGCCCTCTCGAAGTGCCGCTCGGCGTCGTCCGGTTCGGCCAGCAGTGCGGCGGCCCGGTGCACGATCGCGTCGAGCCGTGGCGACATCTCGCCGCGCGCGAGGCGTCGGCGGGCCGCGTCGAGGACGCTCCGCGCGTCCTCGGTCCGTCCGGTGCGGACGGCGGCGGCGGCGAGGTCGGCGAGGTAGTAGTCCGAGGCGTGGAAATGAAGGGGTGCGGGCTCCGGCTCCTGGGTGTAGACGGCCCGGAAACGGTCGTAGGCCGCCGCATGGTCGCCGTCCGCGAGCGCTGCCGCCCCGAGCGCGTAGTGGGCGCGTACCTGGAGGCTGAGGCAGTGCGGCAGGTCGATGCCGTGGACGGCGCGCTGCACGGCCGTCCGGGCGGCCTCGGTCTCCCCGCGCAGGGCGAGCAGGGTCGCGCGCAGCAGGGGCGAGCCGACCGCGACGTTCTCCAGGCCCGCTTCGGCGGCCGTGCGGTAGGCCTCGTCGAGGGCGCCGCGGCACTCCGCCCAGGCGCCGCTCTCGTAGAGGGCCAGTGCGAGCGCCTGGGCGACGGTCGCGTTCGCCCCGGCGGTCGGGGAGCGCCGCAGATGTTCCAGGGCGGCGCCGAGCAGGCGGACCGCCTCGGCGGTCTCGTCCAGCACCCAGGCGGTTCCTCCGGAGACGACCAGGCGGGAGAGCGGGAGGTCGGTCCCGTCCCCGGCCGCGCTCGCGGTCCGCGGGTCGGTCCGGACGTCCGCGAGCAGGTCGAGGGCCCGCCTGCGGTGGCGTAGGGGATCGCAGGCCGCTAGCGCCCACATGCGGCCCGCCTCGTCCTCCTGGGGCGGTACGCGTTCGACGAGGGCGAGGATCTTCTCCCGGTGTTCCGGAGCACCCGAGTTGTACGCGGGCGTGGCGGCGGTGCTGAGGGCGTCGAGGGCGAGGACCGGATGCGCATCGACGGCGGCTTCGGCGACGGGCAGCAGGAAGCCGAGCGAGCCCGCGAACTGGGTGGTCACGGCGAGTGCCCAGCCGGCGCGCAGGGCCGCTTCGGCGAGCAGGGCCGGGTCGTCGGTGATGGTGGCGACGCGGGCGCTGATCTCGCCGACCCAGCGGGGATGTCCGGCGTACATCGCCATGGTCGCGGCGCGCACCAGGCGCCGGGCGCGGACGGCGGGGTCGGGGCTGAGCCGGGCGGCGCGTTCGAGGGCCGTGGCCGCTGCCGCGTATCCGCCGCGGCGCTGGGCGCGGGCCGCGCTGTCCTCCAGTCCCCGGGCGGCCTGCTCGTCGACTCCGGAGACGGCGGCCGCGTGGTGCCAGGCGCGGCGGTCGGGGTCGGCGACGAGGACGCCGGCGAGTGCCCGGTGGGCCGTCCGGCGTTCGGCGTAGCCCGCGGCCTGGTAGACGGCCGAGCGGATCAGCGGGTGACGGAAGCGGATGTGGTCGTCGTCGATGCGGACGAGTCCGGCGCGCTCGGCGGGGAGCCAGTCGTCGGGGGTCGCCGTGTCACCGGCGGCGGAGAGGATGACGGCGAGTTCGGCGCTCTCCGCGGCTGCCGCGAGGAGCAGCAACTGTCGTGTCTCCTTCGGCAGTTCGGGCAGGTCGGCGGCGAAGATGGCTTCCAGCCGGTCGGTGAGGGGCAGCGTGCCCTGCTCGGCGTTCGCGGGGTCGCGTCCGACGGCGCGGGCGAGTTCGACGAGCGCGAGGGGGACGCCCGCGGCCTGTTCGAGGACGTGCGAGCGGGCCCGCCCCGCGGGCGGTTGCGGCTGGTGGTCGAGGAGGAGCGCGGCGGACACCTGATCGAGCGGCTCGACCGTCAACTGCCGTATTTCCCGGGCCAACTGGGGCGGTACGTCGGTGTCCCGGGACGCCAGGACCAGGGTGACCGGCTCGCCTTCCAGCCGCCGGGCCACGAAGGCGAGGACGTCGAGCGTGCCCAGGTCCATCCAGTGCGCGTCGTCCACGATCAGCAGGACGGGGCCCCGTTCGGCCGCGTCGGAGAGCAGCGTCAGGGCGCCGAGCGCGGTCAGCATCGGGTCGGACGCGGGCTCGGTGCCGTCGTCGAGTCCGAACACGCCGAGCAGTGCGGTGCGTTGACGCGGGGGGAGGCCGTCGGCCAGGTCCAGGACGGGGCGCAGGAGTTGGTGCAGTCCGGCGAACGCCAGCTCCGACTCCCCTTCGCTGCCCCGGCAGCGCAGTACCCGTACGCCGGCCCGCCGCGCGGTGCGGGCGGTGGCGTCCAGCAGGACGCTCTTGCCCGCGCCGGGGCCGCCCGTCACCACCAGGGACTCGGAGCCGCCCGCCGCGAGCTCGTCCACCAGGCGGGCCAGCAGTGTCATTTCCCGGTCGCGGCCGACGATCCACTCGTCTCCGGCCGGCGTCATACGGCGGGTCCGGGGATCGCCGTGGAGGTGAAGTCGAGGACGGCGTCGGCGACGCCCTTCGGGTTCTCCAGGAGCATCGCGTGGGTTCCGTCGATCTCCGCGATCGTCACATCGGGCCGCTCCTCGGCCAGTCGGGCCAGGTCCCGGGCGAGTCCTCGCGCGTAGGCGGCCATCAGCGCGTCGAACCACTCCATCCCGTGGATCGCCGGGCCGGGCCGCAGCGCGCGCCCGATGAGCTGGGGAACCGGCGTGTCGCGGAACAGGGCGAAGAGGTCGAGCGAGTCGATCGCGGCGAGCATCTCCCGCGCGTGTTGCCGCTCCGGTCCGACGTCGAGCGTTCCGTCGGGCCGCTCCCGCAGCGACCGCACGGCGCCGGCCTCCAACAGCTCGTAGGGGATGCCCAGTCGGGCGGACGTGGCGCGCTGCTGGGCGAGCAGCTCCCGCAATCCGTCGGCGGGCAGCGGGAGGCCGAACCGGGAGTGCGCCAACTTCCTGACCCGGAGGAGGCGTTGCTCGACGTAGGCGGGGTCGAGTCCCACGTACTGGTCGGGGCGGCCCCATCCGTACCCGTCGAGGTTCACCGCGCCGGGCGTGACGTCGGGGTGCCGTGACGCGTGGAGCACGGCGAGCATTCCGCCGAGGGAGTGGCCGACCGGCAGCGCGTGGGGGATGTCGTACTGCTCCAGGACGCGTTCGAGGTCGGCGAGCACCTCCGGCAGGCTCCAGGTGCCCTCGGGTGAGCGGCCGTGGCCGCGCAGGTCGACGGCGAGCACCCGGTGCCGGGCGACGAGCAGCGGGGCGACGGCGGCCCAGTCGGCGAGCGTGCGTCCCGCTCCGTGGAGGAGGAGCAGGGGTGGACCGTCTCCCCCGTGGTCGTGTACGGCCAGTTCGATGCGCTCTCCGGTCATATCCTGACAATAAAGCGTCAGGTCAGGGCTCCATGACGAGTTTGAGTGCGGCGAGCGGACCGCCGGGGAACTCCTGGAGCCGCCCTCCGTCCGCGAGTCGGCCGAGATCCGTGGCGGCCCAGCCCACGCGCCGGGCGAGACGGGCGACGCGTTCGTTGGCACGGGCGTGGTCGCCGGAGAGGAAGATCACACGCCGTCCGGCCGGAGTCAGCGGATCGGCGCCGAGCACGTCCGGCGGCAGGGTGTTGAAGGCCTTGACCAGCCTGGCGCCGGGCACCAGCCCGGCGACGATCTCGCTGGAGACGCGGCCGCCGAGGTCCGCGGCCCTGAAGTCCGGCGGGCCGAGCGGGTTGGTGGGGTCGACGACGATCCGTTCCTGCCAGTCGGTGACGTCCGCCGCGGCCACCACCTCGCCGAGCCGCCGCCACGGCACGGCGAGGACGACGATCTCCTGGTCCGCGGCCTCGCCGACGGTGGCGGGTCTCAGCGCGGATCCGGTCCGGGCGGCGAGGGCCCGCAGCGACGCGGGGCCACGGCTGTTGCTGATGACGACCTGCTCGCCCGCCGCGAGAAACCGCCCCGCGAGGGCCTGGCCGACGGCTCCGGCGCCGATGATTCCGATGGGCATGGCATGCCTGCTCTCCTCGATGTCCCCGCGGTCCGCTCCTTGGCCGCGCCCGGCCTCCCGACGGGCGCCCGGCCAGCATCGGGGCACTTCCCCGGCGGCGGCATCCGTCGTATGACCGGCCCGCGCTCCGGCCGGCGGGCCGGGGCCGGAGCGTGCCCGGGGCCGAGGCAGGCCCTTGACGAAGTCGGGCATGCGCGATTTGATCCTCGCGTGCCGTGGTGCGACCCGGCACGCAGAGGTACGCCCAGCCGGTAGCGGACACGGTTCAAGTCCGGCCAAAGTCGCCAGGATCGCGCTCAGCGTCCGAGGCGGGGACGTACTCGCGATTGATGGAGCGGACATGCCCCCCGTCAAACGTGTTCTCCGCGCCGGAATTCTGGGTACGGCCACGGCCCTGGCCGGTCTTCTGACGCTCGCGGGCTGCGACTCGGGCAAGAGCACGAGCGCATCGCCGAAGAGCCCGAGCAGGAAGTCCCGGACCCCGGCCGCCTCTCCGGAGCCCTCCGGAACCCCGGCCGAGCCCTCGACGGCGGCCGGTTCGCCGAAACCGACGCCCCGCCCCGACCGGACGGCGAAGGTGAAACTCCCGCCGCTCCACGCGGGTTTCGACTACCAGATCGGCGGCGCCTATCCGCCGGCCGCCGGTGTCCGCATCGTCAGCCGCGACCGCTCGTCGTCCCCGGCGCCGGGCCTGTACAACATCTGCTACGTCAACGCCTTCCAGGCACAGCCGGAGGAACGCGGGAAGTGGCCCGCCGACCTGCTGCTGCGGGACGCGCACGGCAAGGTCGTCGTCGACGAGGACTGGAACGAGGCGCTGCTCGACATCCGCACGCCGGCCAAACGCGAGCGGGTGGCCGCGCGCGTCGACCGATGGATCGACGACTGCGCCCGCAAGGGATTCGACGCGGTCGAGCCGGACAACTTCGACAGCTACACCCGCTCCCGGAAGCTGCTGACCGCCGACGACGCCACCGCGTTCATCCGCCTTCTGTCGGATCACGCGCACGCCCGGCAGCTGGCGATCGGGCAGAAGAACACCGTCGAACTGGCGGGGCTCAGGTCGCGGACCGGGCTCGACTTCGCGGTGGCGGAGGAGTGCGGCGAGTACGACGAGTGCGGGGAGTACGCGAAGGCGTTCCACGACCGGGTGGTCGTCGTCGAGTACACCGACAGCGGTCTGCGCAAGGCCCGTTCGGCCTTCGGTGACCGGCTGAGCATCGTGCGCCGGGACGTGCTGGTCTCGACGCCCGGCAGCGCGGACTACGTCCGCAAGACGCGCTGACGGGGGCCGGGATGACACGCGCGATCGCGCGGCGCCGGCTGCTCCTGGGCGCGGCCGCCGCCGGGACCCTCGCCGGCTGTGCCGGCCCCTCGGACGGCGTCGGCGCCGACGGCCGGGTGACCGTCGAGCTGTGGCACGGCCAGAACGACACGGCCAGGAAGGCCGTGGAGGCGCTGGTGGCCGAGTTCAACCGCACGCATCCACGTATCCGCGTGGACAGTTCGGGCGGCGGGGTGCTGGCCGACGCGATGCTCCAGAAGGTGACGGCCGCGCTCGCCGCCGGCTCCTACCCCGACATCGCCTACATCTTCGGCTCGGACCTGGCCAGCGTCGCCCGCAGCCCCCGGGTCGTCGACCTGACCTCCGCGCTCCACAAGGGCTCCCCGCCGTGGAACTCCTTCTGGGCGCCGGTACGGGACGCGGTCACCGTCAACGGCAAGGTGCGCGCCGCCCCGGCGGTCCTCGACTCGCTGGCCGTCGTCTACAACAAGAAGCTGTTCCGGCAGGCCGGGGTCCCCTTCCCGGAGCCGGGCTGGAGCTGGGACGAGTTCACCGACACCGCACGGCGGCTGACCGACTCCGGGCGCGGCGTGTTCGGCACCGGCTGGCCGGGGACGGGCGACGAGGACACCGTCTGGCGGCTGTGGCCGATGATCTGGGACCTCGGCGGCGACGTGGTCGCCGCCGACGGCAAGGGCATCGGCTTCGCCCGGCAGGGCACCCGGGCCCTGGAGACCCTCGCCCGGCTGACCCGCGACAAGAGCGTGTACGTCGACCCGAAGCCGGGCGGCGAGCAGATGTACCAGGTCTTCCTGGGCGGCCGGATGGCCATGGTGGCGACCGGGCCCTGGCAGCTTCCGGACATCATCACCGCGAAGGTCGACTACGACGTCGTCCCCCTGCCGACCTACAACGGCAGACCGGTCACCATCTCCGGGCCGGACACCTGGACCGTGTTCGACAACGGCGAGGCCCGTTCCCGGGCCGCCGTCGAGTTCGTCCGCTGGATGAGCCGGCCGGCCCAGGACGCGCGCTGGGGCATCTCGGCCGGCAGCCTCCCGCTCAGCTCGGGCACCGCCCGGCGGCCGGAGTGGCGCGCCCACTCCGCGACGACCAGGGGGCTCGACGTGTTCACCGACGCGCTGGATTCCGCCCGGGTCCGGCCGGTGCACGCGGCCTACCCGCAGATCTCCCAGGCTCTCGGCGAGGCGATCGTCTCGGTCCTGCTCGGCAAGGACTCCCCCGCCCACGCCATCCGCCGGTGCGCCGACAGGGCCGACGCGGCCCTGCTCATCCCCCGGTGACCTCGACTTCCGACGTTCCCAGCTGACTTCCAGGTGAAGGAGGCCGTCATGTCCACTCTTCCCCGCGCCCTCACGCTCGCACCGGGCGCCGCCGTGAACCCCGCCGCCGCACGGCGCGCCGCCCGCCGCCGGGCCCGTCGCGAGACGGCCACCGCCTGGGGGTTCATCAGCCCGGCGGTCGTCGTGATCCTGGGTCTGAGCATCGTGCCCGTCATCTGGTCGCTGCTGCTCTCCTTCAGGGCCGACGATCTGGTCACCCCGGGCCGCTGGGTCGGCCTCGACAACTACCGGGCGCTGATCCAGGACCCCGACTTCCGTACGGCCGTGGGCAATACGCTGCTGTACACCGCCCTGTACGTGCCGCTCAGCCTGCTCGGCGGACTGGCGCTCGCCCTGGCGCTGAACCGCCGCATCCGCCTCATCGGCCTCTACCGCACGCTCGTCTTCGTTCCGTTCGTCGTCTCGGCGACCGCGCAGGGCGTGCTGTTCTCGTTCATCCTCGATCCGGAGTTCGGTGCCGCGAACTCCCTGCTGCACAAGATCGGCCTCTCCCCTCAGGGCTTTCTGACCGACCCGGACCAGGCGATCTATCTGCTGGTGCTGATCTCGCTGTGGAGCGGCGTCGGCTTCTGTGTGGTCGTCTATCTGGCCGCGCTCCAGGACGTCCCGCCCGAACTCGTGGAATCCGCGCGGATCGACGGGGCGGGCCGCTGGCGCGTGCTGCGCCACATCACCCTGCCGACCCTCACCCCGGTCACCGTGTTCCTGCTGCTGTGGCAGCTGATCACGGCGCTCCAGGTCTTCGACCTGATCTATGTGACGACGAAGGGCGGGCCCCTCGGCTCGACCGGCGTGGTCGTCTACTTCGTCTGGCAGCAGGCGTTCCAGATGTTCACGGCGGGCTACGGGGCCGCGGCGGCGTACGTCCTCGCGGCAGCCCTGCTGGTGGCGGGCGGGGCGCTGCACCTCGTACGGCGCCGGCAGGCCCCTACGGAAGGAGCGGTCCGATGAGTTCACCCACCGCCTCCCGGAGGCCGAGCGCCTGGCACCTGTTGCTGGCGCCGCTCACGCTGTGCTTCGCGCTGCCGCTGATGTGGCTGGTGCTCAGCTCGGTGATGTCCAACGCGGAGATCAACCGGTTCCCGCCCGCGCTGTGGCCGAAGGGCATCGACCTGGGCGGCTACCGCTATGTGCTCGGAAACGCGATGTTTCCCCGCTGGTTCGCCAATTCACTGATCGTCGCGTCGGCGGCCGTCCTGTCGAATCTTCTGCTCGGGGCCCTGGGCGGTTACGCCTTCGCGCGGATGCGGTTCGCCGGATCTCGGGCGCTGCTCGGGCTGATGCTGGCGACGATGGTGATCCCCTTCCAGCTCACGATGATCCCGACGTTCCTGGTGATGAAGGAGCTGGGGCTCATCGACACGCTCGGCGCGCTGATCGTGCCGTCGCTCGTCACCCCGTTCGCGGTCTTCCTGTTCCGGCAGTTCTTCCTCGCCCTGCCCCGCGAGATGGAGGAGGCGGCCTGGATCGACGGGTGCTCGCGGCTGCGGGTGCTGTTCTCGATCGTGCTGCCGCTGGCCCGGCCCGCGCTGGCCACGGTCGCGGTGCTGACGTTCCTGAGCACCTGGAACGACCTGTCCTGGCCGCTCATCGCGATCAACCACGACACCCAGTACACGCTGCAACTCGGTCTGACGACGTTCCAGGGACAACACCACACGCGGTGGTCGGCGGTGATGGCGGGCAATGTGATCACCGTGCTGCCCGTCCTGATCGCGTTCCTGCTGGCGCAGAAGACCTTTGTCCAGTCGCTCACTTCGAGCGGGCTGAAGGGCTAGGCGGCATGAAATCCTTCGATCTCCTGGTCGTCGGCGACGCCAATCCGGATGTCGTGGTCGGCCCGCTGCGCGGCCCCCTTGTCTTCGGGCAGCGCGAACAACTCGTCGAGCACGCCGGGCTGGTGCTGGGCGGCTCCGCGGCGATCATGGCGTGCGGGGCCGCTCGGCTCGGGCTGCGGGTCGCGTTCGCGGGCCGGGTCGGTGACGATCCCGCGGGCGCCTTCGTGCGCGAGGCGCTCGCCGGACGCGGCGTCGACGTCGGCTTCCTGGTCACGGACCCCGTTCTGCCCACGCCCCTCACGACGGTCGTCACGGCCGGGGACGGGGACCGGGCCATCCTCACCGCACCGGGCTGTCTCACGGCGACCGGTCCCGAGGACGTGCCGCGGGACCTGCTCGCGGCCTCCCGGCACGTGCACGCGGCGTCGTTCTTCCTGATGCCCCGTCTGGCACGGTCGCTGGCCGGGGTGTTCGCCCTGGCCCGGGAGACGGGCGCGACGACGTCCCTCGACACCAACGACGACCCCTCCGGGCGATGGGATCACCAACTGCTCGACCCAGTACTGAAGTTCACCGACTTCCTGCTGCCCAACGCGGCCGAGGCGTGCGCCCTGTCCGGGGAGACCGAGCCGGTCCCGGCCGCCGCCCTCCTGGCCGGCCGGGGGCCGACGGTCGTCGTCAAGGACGGCGCGAACGGAACCCTCGCCTGCACGGGGACACGGCTGTCGCGCGCGCCCGCCGTCCCCGTCGACCCGGTGGACACCGTCGGCGCGGGCGACAGCTTCGACGCCGGATTCGTCGCCGCGACCCTGCGGGGTCTCGACCTGCGCTCCGCGCTCACGCTGGCCGCCGCCTGCGGTTCACTGTCGACGCGGGCGCACGGCGGGACGGCGGCGCAGCCCACCTGGGACGAGGCCCACGCCGCGATCTCTTCCCGGTCCTCATCCTCCCGGTCCGCCTCCTCCCGGTCGTCGTCCTCCGCGGCCTTCGACCGCACGGGCCACCCGGGCACACCTGAAAGCGCGGACCTCCCTGACGCCACCCCGCACCCCTCGAAGGCCCCGAACACCGCCGAAGGCCCGGGCACTTCAGAAGCCCCCCGCACCTCCGACACCTGGAGCCGCTCTTGACTTCCTCCCCCGCCTAAAGGCGGGGGATTCCAGCGGTCGCCCGTTGGGTTTCCTGCTTCGCCGACGACCGCCCCGTCCGGGAGGACTCCCGTTGAGGTCTTACACCGTCTCCACAGGCAGACACCGCCAGCCCGGCGGCCAGAATGTTGCATGCCGCGTTCACGTCGCGGTCATGCGTGGCACCGCAGTCGCACGTCCACTCACGGACGTTCAGCGCCAGCGTGCCGCGGACCGCTCCGCAGGCTCCGCACTGCTTCGAGCTGGGGAACCAGCGGTCGATCACGACGAGTTCGCGCCCGTACCAGGCGCACTTGTACTCGAGCATCATGCGGAGTTCCGTCCAAGCCGCGTCGGAGATGGCGCGTGCGAGCCTGCCGTTCTTCAGCAGGTTGCGGACGGCGAGGTCCTCGATCACGACCGTTTGGTTCTCACGGACGAGACGCGTGGTCAGCTTGTGCAGGAAGTCGCGGCGCCTGTCGGCGATCCGGGCATGCACGCGGGCGACCTTGCGGCGGGCCTTCTCCCGGTTGGAGGAGCCCTTCACCTTGCGGGACAGCTCCCGCTGGGCCTTCGCGAGTCGGGCGCGGTCGCGGCGCTCGTGCCGGGGATTGGCGATCTTCTCCCCGGTGGACAGGGTCACCAGGGAGGTAATTCCCGCATCGATCCCGACGGCCGCCGTGGTGTCGGGGGCCAGGGTGACCGTGCCTTCGCAGAGCAGCGACACGAACCAGCGGCCCGCGCTGTCGCGGGACACGGTCACCGTGGTCGGCTCCGCGCCCTCGGGCAGAGCACGCGACCAGCGAATGTCCAGGGGATCCGCCATCTTCGCCAGTGTCAGACGCCCGTCGCGCCACGCGAAGGCGCTGCGCGTGTACTCAGCCGAAGCGCGAGACCTCTTCCGGGACTTGTAGCGGGGGTACTTGGCCCGCTTGGCGAAGAAGCTCCCGAACGCCGTCTGGAGATGGCGCAGCGCCTGCTGGAGCGGGACAGAGGACACCTCAGCCAGGAAGGCGAGTTCCTCGGTCTTCTTCCACTCCGTCAGTGCGGCGGACGATTGCACGTAGGACATGCGGCGCTGCTCGCCGTACCAGGCTCGCGTGCGCTCTTCCAGCGCCTTGTTGTACACGAAGCGGACGCAGCCGAACGTGCGGGACAGCTCAACTGCCTGCTCACCCGTGGGGTAAAAGCGGTACTTGAACGCCCGCTTGACCTGCTGCACCACGCCTCACACCCTATCGACTTCCGTGTGAGCAAAGGGAGTCGACCGCTAACAGGCGAGCACCGAATGGGCCTGCCAGTAGTCCGGCTTTCCATGCCCTGCTCCGCAGGAGTCCGCATCCATCCCAGCCTGAAGGCCGGAGTATCCACGGAGGTAACCCGATGAACGCACTCACCACCCCGAAGATCACCTTCATCGGAGCCGGGAGTGTGGTGTTCACCCAGGGGCTGCTGGCCGATCTGTTCACTTTTCCCGAACTCGCCCACGCGCGGATCGCGTTGCACGACATCGACCCGGAGCGGCTCGCCACGGCGGAGGGCGCCGCCCGGTACATCGCCGGTGTGCGCGGCGCCAAGCCCACGATCACCTCGCATGCCGAGCGGCGCGCGGCCCTGGAGGACGCCGACTTCGTCATCAACATCATCCAGGTCGGCATGGACGGGGCGACCCGCACCGACTTCGACATCCCCGCCCGCTACGGACTGCGCCAGACCATCGGCGACACACTCGGCATCGGCGGCATCTTCCGCGCCCTGCGCACCTTCCCGGTGCTCCGCGGACTCGCCTCCGATATGGCCGAACTTTGCCCGGACGCACTGCTGTTGAACTACACGAACCCGATGGCGATGAACGTCCTCTACCTCAGCCGCGTCGCCCCGGCCCTGCGCGTCACGGGCCTGTGCCACTCGGTGTACTGGACGATGCACGACCTCGCCCACCTGATCGACGTCCCCTTCGAGGAGGTCACCCATCTGGCCGCCGGGGTCAACCACCAGGCGTGGGTGCTGCGTTTCGAGCGCGCCGGCCAGGACCTCTACCCGCTTCTGGACGAGGCCATCGCCAAGGACCCGGGACTGCTGCGCCGGGTCCGGGTGGACATGTACCGCCGCCTCGGCCACTACCCCACCGAGACCAGTGAGCACTCCTCGGAGTACGTGCCGTGGTATCTCCACCACGACAGCGAGATCGAGCGGCTCAGGCTGCCGGTCGGCGCCTATCTGGAGATCATCGAGGAGAACGCGGCGAGCTACCGGCGCACCCGCGACGCCCTCGCCTCGGGGGAACCCCTCCCTGTCGAGGGCACCCTGGAGTACGCCCCGCAGATCATCCACAGCACACTCACCGGCACCCCGCGCACGATCTACGGCAATGTGCCCAACCGCGGCCTGATCGACAACCTCCCGGCGGACTGCGTGGTCGAAGTCCCTTGTCTGACCGACGCGTTGGGGGTGCAGCCGACCCGCGTCGGCGCGCTGCCGCCGCAGTGCGCGGCGCTGAACAGCGCGTACGTCGCCGTCAACGACCTGGTGGTCCGCGCCGCCACCGACGACGAGCCGCGCCACATCCGGCACGCCGCGATGGCCGACCCCGCGACGGCCGCCGCCCTCCCTGTCGAGCGCATCTGGGACCTGTGCGACGACCTCGTACGGGCCCACGGTGATCTGTTGCAGCCCGAGCTGAGGGCGCAGTTGGGCCACTGAGCCCAGTTGCGCCACTGAGAAGCCGGAGGCCGGGGCCGCGGCCCGCCGGAGTCGCGGTTCCCCGGACTCGGGTCACAGCGCCCGTCGCCGGGTCGGTGCCCTCGTCGGTTCTCGGTCCCCGGTCTCCCGGTCTCTCGGCCCTGGTCTCCCGGCCCTGGTCTCTCGGGCTCCGGCCGTGGTCCCCGGTCCCTCGTTCCCGGACTCGGGGACGCGTGGCCGTTCATCGTCACCCCTAGGGGGTGAGGCCGGAGGGGGTCGCCTGTCGCAGGCTCGGTGATGAGTGGCTGCGATCGCAGCCCCTGCATCGGAGGTTCTGCCATGGCAACCACCCAGCATCACACTCACTCCAAGACCTCCATGACGGCGGCCGGCGGCTTGATGATCTTCGCCTCGGTGATGCTGTTCGTCTCCGGCGTCCTGGACATCCTGCGGGGCGTCATGGCGATCGCCCAGGACGACGTCTTCGTCACCAGCCCGAACTACGTCTTCAAGTTCGACCTGCCGAGCTGGGGCTGGATCCACCTGGCACTCGGCGCGGTCGCGGTGGTCGTGAGCCTCGGCCTGTTCACGGCGGCCACCTGGGCGCGCGTGATCGGCGTGGGCATCGCGGCGCTGCTGATCATCGCCAACTTCCTCTCCATCCCGTACTACCCGGTCTGGTCGCTGACGCTGATCGCCCTGTACGGATTCGTCATCTGGGCACTCTGCGTGGCACGGCCGGACTCGGGCGACGAATTCTGAGTCCACCACCGACCGCGCCCCGACGCGTCCGCTGATCACAGGAGGTGCAGGTCGCGGGCTCGTCGTACGGCCTCGCCCCGGCGGGTCGCGGCGAGCTTGCGGTAGACGCTCTTGAGGTGGGTCTTGACCGTGTTGACCGACAGATGCAGGTCGGCGGCGATCTCCTCCCTCGACATCATCTGCGCCAGGCGTTCCAGCACCTCCCGCTCGCGGTCGCTGAGCGCTTCGATCACCGGTGCCGGACCCATCTGCGGGGCCGGCACCGTGGCCCGGACCCCGGCCATCGACGGAAGCCAGTCCTGGCCCTGGGCCAGCGCGGGCCGGCGGCGCACGAGTGACCGCAGCCAGGGGCCGACCTCCACGAACGGCCGTCTCAGGTGCTCCGGCCTGGCCAGGCGCAGGGCCCGGGCCACCAGCCGCTGGGCGGTGGACTCGTCGCCCAGCGCGTCCGCGGTCTGCGCCCGCGCCAGCAGCACCCGGACGATGACGCCCGGCCCCTCGTCCGGCTCGGTGGAGAGTTCGTCGAGCAGCACGAGCGCCGCCTCCTCGTCGCCGGTCGCGAGCCGGGCGCGGGCGGCGGCCACCGTGGCCCCCGGCCCGACGGTCCCCTCCTCCGCGAGCACCTCCAACGCGACGAGCGGATCACCCAGGGCCAGGTGCGCGGTGGACATGTCCAGGGCGACCCGGTCGCCGACCCACGGTGAGGGCTCGACACCGTGCGGGGGTCGCCGCAGCTCCTGAAGGACGCGCAACGCCTCCTTCGGATGCCCCTTGGCCAGCAGTATCCGGGAGCGCACGAGACCGAGGCCCGCCGTCGCGACGGGATCGTGCGAGGCCGAGGAGGAGGCGGTCGCCTGGTCCAGGTGCGTCTGTGCCGCGGCCAGATCGTCACGGTCGACGGCGACCGCCGCCAGGACGAGCTGGGCGACCCCGGTCCGGGCGGCGGGCGGCAGGCCGGAGCGCTCCGCCTCGGCCACCGCCGCCCGCGCGTGCGACTCCGCGCGGCCGGGCCGGCCGCACAACAGGTCGATCAGGGCGAGCCGGCTGAGCGATTCGTGCCGGGGGTACGCGGTGGAGGGTCCGTCGTCCACCCGCACGGCCGAGGACAACGCCGCCCGGGCGGCGTCGAACCGCCCCGCCCACAGCTGCGCCGATCCCAGGTCCGTGAGCATCAGGGCCGTCAGCTCCGGGTGCTGTTCGAGCCGCTCGGCCGGCAGGGACCGCTCCGCCGCCGTCACGTCCTCGGCCGCCGCCTCCGCCATGTCGGCCGAGCCGATCAGCCGGGCGGCGAACACCCGCAGCAGCGCGTGGCTCAGCCGCAGGGCCGCCGCGTGGGCGTCCTCGCCGGCCAGGTTCTCACCGGCGCGGCGCAGATGGTCCAGGCCCCGGTCGACGTCGTGCCGGCTCAGCTCTCGGGCGGCGCGGACCAGGCACGCGGCCGGCCCGGCGGCGTCCGGGGCCATGGCGGCGAAGAGTCCGTCGAGCCGCTCGGCGTCGAGTCCCGTCAGCAGCTGCCCGATGGCCAGTTCGTCGATGAACCGGCCCGCCGCGAGCTCCCACTCGCCGGACCCGGCCGCGTGCGGCAGTGCCTCCGCCAGCAGTCCGGCGTCACTCAGCCAGCGGGCGGCCCGCCGGTGCAGTTCGGGTTCGACTCCCGGAAGCCTGACGCGCAGATGGACGCGCAGGATCTCCGCGAACAGGGGGTGCAGCCGGTACCACGAGTGGCCGATGGCCTCGACGAACGCGTTGGCGTGCTGGAGTCCGGCCAGGATGGGTTCCGCGTCGTCCCGGCCCGTCAGGGCGTTGGCCAGCTCCGGGTTGATCTGTTCGAGGATGCTCGAGCGCAGCAGCAGGTCCTGTGTCTCGTCCGACTGCGCCTCGAGCACCTCGGCCAGCAGGAAGTCCGCGAGCGTGCTCTGGCCCGCCTCGAAGTTCTTGATGAACGTGTCCGGATCGTCCACGTGCTGTGCCGCGAGGATGCACAGCCGCAGCCCCGCGGCCCAGCCCCCGGTCCACTCCGTCAGCGACCGCGCGCCGTCGTCCGTCAGCCGGATGCCGTGGCGGCTCAGCAGGGCGGCCGTCTCGCCCGGCACGAACGCCAGGTCGGCGCCCCGGACCTCGGCGACCTCTCCGGCGGCGCGATAGCGGTGCAGCGGCAACTGCGGTTCCGTACGGCTGATGATCACAAGGCGCAGCCCGTCACCCGCGTGGCGCAGGACGAACTGGAGTTCGTCGGCGACCTCCGCCGAGGCTCCCACCCGGTCGAACTCGTCGAGCACGAGGATCACCGGATCCGCGCGCTCGCTCAGCCAGGCCGCGAGCCGGGTCAGCAGCGAGTGGTCCACATCGCCGGGGCTGGAAGGGCTTCCGATGTCGTCCGGGACATCCGCCCCGTGACGCCGCAGGGATTCCAGGACGTACGTCCAGAAGATGCCGGGTCCGGTGTCCTCGTGTTCCACGGTCAGCCAGGCCACGTCACCCGGGTGGTCCATGGTGGAGATCCAGTGGGCGACCAGCAGTGTCTTGCCCGCGCCCGCGGGCCCGTTCACCAGGGTCAGGGGGCCCTGAACACCCTCGGCGAGACGTCCGACCAGACGCGGTCTGCGCACGAAGGTCTCCGTCAGGTCCGGGACCGTGAACCGGACGGCGAGCAGGGGGTCACCCCCTGGGGTCAGGAGCCCTGCCATGGGGTTCTGCCTCCGCGATCTCTCGGCTGCGGCGACGCGTTCGATCCGATGCGGTCGGGGTCCACAGCTCCCTCCCCGGTGTAACCCCCGCACACTGATCGTCACCCGCTGTGCCGAAAGTCGCAAGGCAGACTCCGGTCGCCCGCGGCGGGTGAGGCGCGGAGCGCGTTCTTCGGGTGTGATGGGAGCGGAGCAGGGGCCGGACGCCACTCTCCGGCGCACCAGCGTCGCGGGCCGACTCGATGAGGTGGTTACCGGTGAAGCACTGGCGCGCTCTGATGGTGCTCGGCACGGCCCAGTTCCTGATGGTCCTGGACACCTCCGTGATGAACGTGTCCATCAGCCAGCTGGTCGAGGATTTCGACACCGAGGTCACCGCCATCCAGGCCGTCATCACGCTCTACGCGCTGGTCATGGCGGCCTTCATGGCCACCGGCGGGCGGCTCGGCGACATTCTCGGACGCCGTCGCCTGTTCATCATCGGACTGATGGTCTACGGCGTCGGGTCCGCCCTGACCGCCGTGGCTCCCACCCTGTGGGTGCTCACGCTCGGCTGGTCGGTCATCGAGGGCCTCGGTGCCGCGATGGTGCTGCCGGCCATGGCGGCTCTCGTGGCGGAGGCCTACACCGGACGGGACCGGGCCGTCGCCTACGGCGTCATCGGCGGGCTCGCGGGCGCGGGTATCGCGGTCGGACCGCTGCTGGGCGGCTGGGTGACGACCTACCTCACCTGGCGGCTGGTCTTCGCGGGTGAGGTCGTGGTCGTCGTCGCCATGCTCCTCTTCCGCGGGGTGATCACGGAAGCGGCCCGGCCCGAGCCCCGGCCCCGCCTGGACGGCGTGGGTTCCGCGCTGTCGGCGGCAGGGCTGGCGCTGGGCGTGTTCGGTGTGCTCCAGAGCAGTTCCTGGGGATGGGTACAGCCCCGGAACCCGCCGTTCACCATCTTCGGGTTCGCTCCGACGCTGTTCGTCGTCGCCGCCGGAGTGCTCGTCCTGGCCGTCTTCTCCAAGTGGGAGCGCCGGAGGGAGGAGCACGGCGCCGACCCCCTGATCCATCTGTCGCTGCTGCACAAACTGCCGCTGCGCTCCGGACTGCTGACGCTGGTCAGCCAGAACCTCATCCTGCTGGGGCTGTTCTTCGCCATCCCGCTCTACCTCCAGGTCGTGCAGGGCTTCGACGCGTTCGAGACGGGACTGCGGCTGCTCCCGGTGTCCGTCACCATGCTGGTGGCCTCCGTACTGGCGTCCCGGCTGGGGCGGGTCATGGGGCCGCGGCGTGTGGTCAGGCTCGCCCTGCTGACCCTGCTCGGAGCCATCACGTGGCTGCTGGCCACCATCGACCCGGTCATCGACGACGCCCAGTTCGCCGGGGCCATGGCCCTGCTGGGCGTCGGCATGGGCCTGATGGCCTCGCAGCTGGGCAACGTGGTGCAGTCCAGCGTGGGCGAGGAGGAGCGCAGCGAAGTCGGCGGGCTCCAGTTCACCGCCCAGAATCTGGGCTCCGCGCTGGGTACCGCGCTCATCGGATCGATCCTCATCGGCGCCCTAGCCCAGGCCTTCACCACCCAGGTGGCAAAGAATCCGGACGTGTCGGAGGAGGCGCGCCAACAGACCAGCATCGCGCTCGAAGCGGGTATCAGTTTCGTCCCGACCGACGAGGTGCGTTCGGCGGCCGAGCAGGCCGGGCTTCCGCCGGCCGAGGTGGACGCCGTCACGGACTCCTACGCGACCGCGCAGCTGAACGGACTCAAGGCGGCGATCCTCGCGGCCGGCGGCATCACCCTGGCCAGCTTCCTGGTCACGACGCACCTGCCGACCGGGCGGTCGGGCCGGAAGGAATCACCCGACCCCGGTGCCCCGGCCGGATCCCTCGGCCCGGCGTGAAGGCGAGAGGCGGGATCCCCGGCCGAGGTGGCTCCTCCAGGCCGAGGTTCACCTCTTGCGGGTGAGGGCGGGCGGGGCCGCGCGGCGGATGATCGTGGGGAAGGGTGCCGTCCGCCTGCCCCAGGCCGCTCGCCGTGGGGAGCCCCACATGCAGTACGAGATCCGCGTCGAGGGACATCTCTCGGAGACGCTCTCCGAAGCGTTCCCGGAGATGGACCACGTGCTGATCTCCGGACAGACCATCCTGTTCGGCCCGGTCGTCGACGAGGCACATCTGTACGGGCTGCTGGCCCGCTGCCGCTCGCTGGGGCTGCGCGTGGTGGAGATGCGCCAACTGCCGGAGCAGCCATGAGGATCACCCGTCGGGGGTGACCCGCCGGACGCCGGCGCACGGGACGCTGGAGGCCGGGAATCCACCCACCGTCCCGTGGGCGGTCCGGCAGTGGTCCGCTCGACCGTGTGAGGAGGAACCATGACCGAATCACGTGGTTCGGCGCCGTACACCGGATCGGAGCCCAGGGCCGACGGGTCGGCCTCCGCGCCCCCGGGTGACCCCGCGGCGGTGCTGGCCGGCGTCGGCGCCTCGTGGACCTGGCTCCTCGGCTCGGCGTTCGCGACGCTGATCCCAGGCATCCTGGTCCTGGTCTGGCCGGAGGAGACTCTGCACATCCTGGCGGTTCTCCTCGGTCTCTATCTGCTGGTGATCGGCCTGTTCCGCTTCGTGTCGGTCTTCGGCCACCGGGAGCAGGGCAACCGGTTCGCCGCACTCCTGATCTCGGTGCTCTACGTGCTGGCGGGCGTCCTGTGCCTGCGCAACCCGCTGCAGACCATCGCCGCGCTGTCCCTGATCGTCGGCGTCGTCTGGCTCGTGTCCGGCGTGCTGACCGCGTACACGGCAATCGCCAGCAAGGACCTGCCCCATCGCGGCTTCGTCCTGTGCGCGGCGGCGATCGGCATCATCGCCGGGATCGTCGTGCTGGCGCTGCCGACCGAGTCGGCCCGCGCCCTGACCCGGCTGCTCGGCCTGTGGATGGTGCTGATCGGCCTGGTCGAGCTGGCCGTGGCCTTCGCCTGGCGAGCCGCCCTGCGCAGGGCGGTCTCGACGGGACCACGTGACCCGGCCTCCCCCTACTGAGCGCGTTCGAGCACAGCCCGCGGCACGCACAGAGCCCCGCGCGACCCCTTGAGTCGCGCGGAAGGCCGGGCATACTCATGATCCCCTGCCCGGGCGCCGGCCGGATGATCACGGCCGGCACCTCGACGCGCGCCCGAATCCGGGCGCCGGCCGATGAGCAGGCCCCTAGTGAGCGGACGTAACAAAGGGCATGCCGACATTCATGGCCAGCAGGCACGACGACCGCGTGCCGGTGAACAGCGAGGGGGCGCCGCCGAGGCGCTTCGAGCGGCTGCGGCGGCACCGGCGGGCGCTGTTCGTCGTGGCCGTGGTCCTGCTGCTGGCCCAGATGGCCTTCGCCATGGTCACTACGGCCGTGGAGCAGACTCCGACGATCGACGAACCGGTGTACGTGGGCACGGCGGCGGTCTACGTCCAGCAGCACGACCTGCGCTACAACCCCGAGCATCCACCGCTGGGCAAGCTGATCATCGGGAGCGGGCTGCTGTTCGAGCGTCCTCACCTCGATCCCGCGTTCCAGGGTGATCAGACGGAACTCGGGCGGCATCTGCTGTACGAGTCCGGCAACGATCCCTGGCGGGTGATGCTGTGGGCCCGGTTGCCGGTGATCGTCCTGACGCTGCTGTTCGGCCTGGTCGTCCTCGCCTTCGCCCGTGAACTCGTGGGCCGCGTGGGCGCGTCGGTCGCCCTCGCGCTCTACACGTTCTCCCCCGACGTGATCGCGCACGGCTCGCTGGCAACGCTCGACGTGCCGGCGTCGGGATTCCTGCTGACGTCGGTGTGGCTGGTGTGGCGGGCCAGGCGACGGCCGCTTCTGTACGTGCCCCTTTCCGGAGTGGCGCTCGGCGCGGCGGTGGCCACGAAGATGAGCATGCTGCCGGCCGTTCCGTTGCTGCTGCTCCTCACGGTCCTGTCCGTCTGGCAGGCGGGCCGTCCCGCCCCCACCGCGATGCCGCCGAGCGACACGCGGGCGAAGGTCCGGCTGCTCGGACTCGGTGCGGCGGCCGCGGCCGGGACGGCTCTGGTGGCGGTCGCGGTGGTGTGGGCGACCTATCTGGCCGTCGATCCGCGGCTGCGCTGGACGGCGCCCGCGGACCTCCCCGCCGTGCACGGGCTGCGCGCGCTGGTCATCGACGGGCTGCCCGTGCCGCAGCCGTACCGGGACGGGATGCGGGTCCAGTTCGGCTTCGAGAACACGGTCTGGGCGGGCTTCCTCTTCGGCCGTCTCTACCGCGGCTCCCTCTGGTACTACCTGCCGGCCGCGCTGCTGGTGAAGACCCCGCTCGGCATGGCGACCCTGTGGACGGCCGGTTCCGGAGCGCTGCTCGCCGTGCGCCGGCTGCGGCCCGCCGCCCCGTACCTGCTGCTCCCTCCGGCGCTGCTCCTGGCCACGGCGATGACCGGCTCCCGCGATCTCGGCGTGCGCTACGCCCTGTTCATGCCGGTGTTCCTCGCGGTCGCGGCGGGCTGTGTCGTCGTCGTGCGCCGGCGGTGGGCGGGGATCGTCACGGCGGCACTGGTCCTGTTCGTCGGCGTGAGTTCGCTGCTGACGTACCCGTACTACCTGCCGTACTCGAACGAGGCGTTCGGCGGGCCGGAGAAGACGTACCTGCGCCTGCACGACTCGAACGTCGACTGGGGTCAGGACCTCGGACGCCTCGCCGACCGGCTGAAGCGGAACCACCCGCGCGAGAAGGTGTGGCTCGTGTACAAGGGCGCCGGTGTGCCGTCCGCCTACGGCATCGACGCGGCCGATCCGCGCACGGTGCCCGCGGACCGGGTGCACGGGCTGCTCGTCGTCTCCGACACGTCGATCGACAAGGCCGACGCCCGGCTGAAGGCCCTGCTCGCCACCAGCCGCCGGGTCGACGAGGTCGGCCACTCGATCACGATCTTCCGCCGGCCATGAGCCGATCCGAAGCCACCGGTGACCGGTCACCGGCTACCCGGTCACCGGTCACCGGGTAGCCGACGCCTGGCACGCGCTGTCTGCCGTCTACTGCCCGCCCATCGTGAGGCGACGCGACGTCACCCGCCAGGGATGAGCAGGTCGAATACCCGCTCCCACCGGAAGTCCTTCCGCTCGCCGTCCTGTTGGACTTCCCCGGCGTACGGGTCCCCGAAGCGCACGCCCATCCCGCGCAGCCGCTCGACACTCGCGCGATAGGCGGGGTGAGCCGCCAACGCCTCGTTCACACAGGGCAGTACGGCGATCGGGACGCCGAGTCCGTACGCCTCGCACAGCGTTCCGAGGGCGAGGGTGTCGGATATGCCGGCCGCCCACTTGTTGACGGTGTTGAAGGTGGCCGGCGCGAGGGCCACCGCGTCCGGCGCGGGGAAGGGACGCGGGTCGCCGGGAGCCCGCCAGGCCGAGCGGATCGGGCGGCCGGTGCGCGCCTCGACCGCCTCCGCGTCGAAGAAGCCCAGGCCCTGGGGGGTGGCGATGACGCCGACCTCCCAGTTCCGCTCGTGGGCCGCGGTGATCAACGTGCCGATGTCCTCGGCGATGCCCGCCGCGCAGACGACGACATAGAGGAAGGGCTTCTCGGTGGGTGCGCTCACACGGGAACCCTAGTGAGGATCCGGGACCCCTACTGGAGTGGGAAGGCCGCTCCGCGTTCCGACTCCGGGCGCGGCCCGAAGATCCGGCGCTCCTTCTCCTCGATGGGCACGTCGTTGATGGAGGCCTCGCGCCGGGTCATCAGACCGCGCTCGTCGAACTCCCACAGCTCATTGCCGTACGAGCGCCACCACTGGCCGTCGGCGTCCCGCGACTCGTACTGGAAGCGTACGGCGATGCGGTTGCCGTCGAAGGCCCACAAGTCCTTGCGCAGGGCGTACTCCCGCTCGCGCGCCCATTTGTCCGTGAGCAGCTCGACGATCTCGGCGCGGCCCGTGACGAAGGTGTCCCTGTTGCGCCAGCGGGAGTCCTCGGAGTAGGCGAGCGCGACCTTGTGCGGGTCGCGGGTGTTCCAGGCGTCCTCGGCGGCCTGGACCTTCTGGAGGGCGGTCTCGCGAGTGAAGGGCGGCAGCGGCGGGCGGGCGGTCATGGGGACTCCTCGGCGCAGGGGCGTGGATCCGACGAGAGGAGAACGGACGTTCTCCTCTTCTCTTCGGCTAAGGTAGAGAACGACCGTTCTCCCGTCAAGGAGCCCTCCGCATGGACAGCACGACCGCCCGGGAGCAAGCGCTCACGCTCGCCCGGGAGCAGGCCCTCGACGCCGCGGAGCGGCTGTTCTACGGCCGCGGTATCCAGACCGTCGGGATGGACGACATCCGCGGATCCTCGGGCGTCTCGCTCAAACGGCTCTACCAGCTGTTCCCGGCGAAGGAGCAGCTGGTGGAGGCGTACCTGGAGCGGCGCGACATCCGCTGGCGGGAGCGGCTCGCCGAGCACGTCGACGGGCAGCGCGATCCCGAGCGGAGGATCCTGGCCGTCTTCGACTGGCTGGGCCTGTGGTTCGCGGAACCCGACTTCCGCGGCTGCGCGTGGATCAACTCGTACGGCGAACTCGGTGCCACCTCGGAGCGCGTGGCCGGGCAGGTCCGCGCGCACAAGGCGGCGTTCAGGACGTATCTGGCCGGGCTGGTGAGCGCCGCGGAACTGCCCGCCGCGCTCGGCGATCACCTCTTCCTGCTCGCCGAGGGCGCCATGGTCACGGCGGGCATCACCCGGAGCGCCGAGCCCGCCGCCCAGGCGCGCGCGGCGGCCCGGCTCCTGCTGAAGTCAGCGCGGTAGGGCCCCGGTTCAGCCGGCGCGCTCCGTCACCGTGATGGCGGCGACCGGACAGGCCCGCGCCGCCTCCCACAGCATCGGGTCACCGCCACCGCCCGTGCGGCCCGGCAGCAACTCGCTGAATCCGTCGTCGTCCTGGGTGAAGACGCCGGGAGCCGCGAGGGCGCACTGGCCCGCGCCGATGCAGACGTCCTTGTCGATCGCGATGTCGGGGTCCATGCCCATCCCCACAACCCCCTACCAGGTCACGGGGAGTTCGAGCATCCCCTGGATCGTGTCGCCGGGCTTGAACGGGATGGCGTCGGCGGGAGCGGCGAGCCGCAGGCCGGGAAACCGGTCGAAGAGCGACAACAGCGCGATCTCCATCTCCGCCCGGGCGAGGTTCTGGCCGAGGCACTGATGGATGCCGAAGCCGAACGCGACATGGTGCCGTGCCGAGCGGTGCCAGTCCAGGGCGTCGGGCTCGGGGAAGGTGTGCTCGTCCCGGTTGATGACGGAGGTGGAGAAGACCACGCCCTCGTCGGCGCGGATCGTCTTCCCGGCCACCTCGATGTCCTCGGTCGCGACCCGCAGCAGCCCGTCCGCGATGGACAGGAACCGCAGCAACTCCTCGACGGCGGAGGGCATCAGGCCCGGCTCGGCCCGTAGTTCGGCGAGCTGCTCCGGATGCCCGAGCAGGGTGAAGGTGCCCAGCGAGATCATGTTCGCCGTCGTCTCGTGTCCGGCGACGAGCAGGATGGTGGCCAGCGAGATCAGCTCCTGCCGGTCGATCCTTCCCTCGCGGAGCTGATCGTGGATGAGCTCGTCGAGGAGTCCGTCCCCGGGGTCCTTCTCCTTGCGGTCGATCAACGAGGCGAAGTAGGAGTCCAGTTGGTCGCGGGCGTCCTCGCTGTCGGCCGCGGCCGGGCCGCGCAGCAGGCGGCGGGACTGAGCCTCGAAGAAGTCGTGGTCGCCGTAGGGGACGCCGAGGAGAGCGCAGATCACCATGGAGGGCACGGGGAGCGCGAAGTCGTTCACCAGCTCGGCCGGCGGGCCCTGTTCCGCCATCCGGTCGAGCAGCCGGTCGACGGTCACCTGGATCCGGGGGCGCAGCGCGCCGGTCCGCTTGAGGGTGAAACTCGGTACCAGCATGCGCCGTTGGACGTGATGCTCGGGGTCGTCGACGCCGAGCAGCGCGACCCGGCGCTTGCGCGAAGCCGCCAACCGCTCGGTGGTCGCCGGGAACGCGGGCAGCGTGCGGTCCGAGGACAGCCGAGGGTCGGCGAGGAGTTCGCGGGCGGCGCCATGCCCGGTCACCACCCAGACTCCACGCCCGTCGAACAGGGAGATCCGCGTGAGCGGACGCCCCTCGCGCAACGGCGCGTAGGCGGCGGGCGGGTGGTAGGGACACGTGCGGTCCTGCGGAAAGACGACCGGTGGAGATGCCTGGGCGACGGCGGGCCGGGGTCCGGCTGCCTCCGCTGCGGGAGACCGGGAAGCGGGCGGCCGGGACGCGGCGGCCTCCGCCGCGGGGCGCCGAGACGCGAAGGGCTCGGACGCGGAGGGCGGGGATGCCAGTGACTGAGACGTGGAGGACCGGGAGGTGGAGGGCAGGGACGTAGTGGGCTGAGACGTGGAGGACCGGGAAGTGGAGGGCTGAGGCGTGGGGGGCTGGGACGTGGGGGGCTGGGTCGGGCGGGCTTCTGTCATGCGTGACCTCGCAAGCGACGGTTCCCTCTTGCCGATCTTCATTAGATGCCCCAGGCACCTATAGGGCCACGCGAAGTTCGGCCAGATGAGCGGTTCGCGCGATCTGGCCGAAGCGCGGCGGGCTCGCCTCCCGTTGCCTCGCGTTTCCGCACCCGCCGCGGCACCGACACCGCGGGCGTGGCTCGATCTCCTCCAGAACACCCCTTCCGAAAATCGGTTGCGCGGCCACACCCGGTGGCCCGAGCATCGGCCCATGTTCACGATCGAAGCCTCCCTGCCGCCGACCTCCGCCGCCGTTCGTCCGGTGCGGGTCCAGCAGCAGCCCGGCCGACCGCGGAGGCCCGAGCTTCCCCGGTCGTGACCGCCGCGCTCGTCGCGGGGCTTCTCGCGGGCTATGGCATCGCCATGCCCGTCGGAGCGGTCGCGACCTATCTCGTCTCCCTCACCGCCCGTACGTCCCTGCGGATCGGCGCCTCGGCCGCGCTGGGCGTCGCGACGGCCGACGGACTGTACGCCCTCGTCGCCGCCCTCGGCGGTACGGCGCTCGCGGCCGGGCTCCAGCCGTTCCTGCTCCCGCTGCGCTGGACCTCCGTGCTGGTCCTCGCCGCGCTGGCGGTCCGCGGTGCGATCGGCGCGGTCCGCCAGTACCGCGAGCGGCGGCTCCCCGTGCGTGCCGGGCAGGATCCCCCGCACCCGGCCCGCGCCTACCTGGCGCTGCTGGGGATCACCCTGCTGAACCCCACCACGGTCGTCTACTTCGCCGCCCTGGTGCTCGGCAGCCGGACGGCCGAGGCCGTACGCCCTCTGGAGCAGGGGGTGTTCGTCCTCGCCGCGTTCGTGGCGTCCGCGAGCTGGCAGCTCCTGATCGCCGGAGGCGGCGCATTGCTCGGCCGGACTCTGACGGGTCACCGGGGACGGCTGGTGACGGGACTCGCGTCGAGCGCCGTGATCATGCTGCTGGCCGTACGCGTGCTCGTGGCCCGGCCGTGAGGTCCCGTCGCCTGTCACATTCCCGCGCCGGGCTCCGTCTCGACGCGACCATCAAGGAGCCGGCGGGGCGACCTGAGGCTGAACCGGTTCCGGGGCGGCGACACGCCGGGCGCCCGCCCGGCGCGCGGAGCCACGCGGGGCAGCGGTGCGGAAGATTCGCGTCCGTACTGGTGTTGAATCATGCCGAGACACGACCATTCCGACGCGACGATGGGACGGAAGTCATGCCACTTGAGGGCGAGTACGAGCCCAGCCCCACGCAGTGGGTGCGGGAACAGGTGGAGTTGTACGAGGGTTCCGGCGGGACCAAGGGCACGACGCTGATGGACACCGGGATGCCCGTCATCATTCTCACCACGCGCGGCGCCAAGAGCGGCAAGATCCGCAAGACCCCGCTGATGCGCGTCGAGCACGACGGACGGTACGCGGTGGTCGCCTCCCTGGGCGGCGCTCCCAAGCACCCGGTCTGGTACCACAACGTCACGTCCGATCCTCGCGTCGAGCTCCAGGACGGGCCCGAGCGCAAGGCGTTCACGGCCAGGGAGATCACCGGCGACGAGAAGGCCCGGTGGTGGGAGCGCGCGGTCGCCGCGTATCCCCCGTACGCCGACTACCAGAAGAAGACCGACCGGGAGATCCCCGTCTTCGTACTGGAGCCGACCGACTGACCTCGGCCGCCCCGACCGACTGCGGCGGCCCCGGCCGACCGGCACCGGCGCCCCGGCGGGCACCGATCGCTCCCGGATTCCACGCGATCGGTGTGCATGAGCCGCCGGGCGTCGGGCACCCGTACGTCAGGCCCCGCCGCGTCCCCCCGTCGCGGCGGGGCTTCCCGCTGTCGCGTCGTCGGCCCCCGCACGGTCGCTGGCCCCGGTCTCGCCGCGGCGGGCGGCGGCTCGCGCCGCCCGGGCGTCGGTCACGTCGAGGAAGATCTGGTCGGCCTCGGGGAAGGTGTGGGCCACGGAGCGCTTGATGCGCACGGCGACATCCTCGACCTCCTCGCTGTCGAGCCCCGGGACGAGGTCGATCCGGGCGGCCACCAGTGTCGAGCCGAGACCCAGCTCCATGGTCAGCAGCGCCTCGACGCTGTCGATCTCCGGCTGCGCCTTCAGCAGTTCACGGATCCGGCCGCTCTGCTCCTCGTCGACGGCCCGCCCGATGAGCTGGTCGCGCGCGTCGCGGCCCAGCCAGAAGGCGACGAGCACGAGCAGCAGCCCGATGGCGAAGGAGGCGGAGGCCTCCCACACGACCTGGCCCGTGACCATGTGGAGCACCATGCCGATGATCGCTAGGGTCACGCCGAGAACCGCGGTGCCGTCCTCCGCGACGACCGTCCGCAGGGCCGGGTCACGCATGCCGTCGCCGTCCTTGCCGCGTACCTGGAAGAGTGCCCTCAGCAGCGAGGCGCCCTCCGCGAGCAGGGCCACGCCGAGCACCGCGATCCCCGCCATATAGCCGCTGAAGGACTCCTCGGCGCCGTTCCGGAGCGCCTCGAAACCCTGGAAGAAGGAGAAGCAGCCGCCCATGACGAAGATGCCGACGGCCGCGAGCAGGGACCAGAAGAACCGTTCCTTGCCGTAGCCGAAAGGGTGCCTGCGATCGGCGGGGCGGCGGCTGCGGCGGAGCGCGGTCAGCAGGAACACCTCGTTCAGGCTGTCCGCCACGGAGTGTGCGGCCTCCGAGAGCAGCGCGGGCGATCCCGCGAACAGGCCGCCGACCGCCTTGGCGACGGCGATCAGCAGATTGGCGCCCAGCGCCACCCATACGGTGACCCGGGTTCTGTTGTCCGCCCCGTCCTCCTTGTCCTTCGTCCGCTGGTTCTCGTCCGGCCGTTCCTTCGTGTCATCGCCACTCACTCCGGCCGGTTTCCCCTGCCCTCGCGCCTCACACCGCAAGGACGGAGGGAATCGGGGGCCGCACATCGGGCACTCTTACCGGATCGGAGCAGGCCGTCGCACACCCGCGGCCTCGGGAGCGAAGAAGGAGCCCCAGGTGTCCAAGAAGCAGAAGAAGCGCAAGCTGTCCCTGGCCTACAAGCCGGTCGGTTTCGTACTGAGCTGGGCGGGAGGCTCCCTCGCCGGACTCGCCTTCCAGAAGGCCTGGATGGCGATACGCCACGAGGAAGACGCACCCGACGCCCTGGACAAGGAGCGCGGTTGGGGTGAGGTGCTGCTCGCCGCCGCCCTCCAGGGCGCGATCTTCGCCGTCGTGCGCAGCGCGGTGGACCGCACGGGCGCGAAGGCGATCGAGCGCTCCACGGGCGTGTGGCCCTCCCCGGACAAGTCCGGCCGCGACTGAGGAGGTACGCGTTCAAGCTCTCGTCGCCGCGTTCGCCGAGGGCCGGCCCCGCTTCGGCGGGAAACCCGCGGGCGAGTCCCTCCTCGGCGCGCCGGCTGTGGTAGCCGTAGCCGGTGGGGGCCGGGCTCCAGGTGCCGTGGTCGGCCGTGAGGATCTTGCCGACCTGCGCGGTGCCACTGACGCCCGGTGCGGTCGTCGCCTTCGGGGCGGCGCCGGCGATCACTCCGGTGAACAGGGGGCCTCACGCAATTCGGCCTCCGTCTGCTCAGCTCATCGCCGGGGGCTGGATCGGCCGCTCCGGGCGTCCGCCCTCTTCGCTCCCGTCGGCCGCGGGAAGCCCGCGCCGCTTCTCGTGGCGCAGCGCGACGCCGGTGGCCACGGCTCCCATTCCCTCCCACAGGCCCACGCCCAGGAAGCCGTCCGGGGCACGGCCGCCGAGTACCGCGAGCGTGAAGACCGTGCAGGTCAGCAGCCGGAAGGGGACGGTCCAGCGGAAGAAGGCCCTCCAGTCGGAGAGGGAGGCCAGCACGTAGTACACGCCCATGTTCAGCGCCGCCATGGACGAGGCGGTCAGGAAGACCAACGTGTAGTCGTCGTGGGCGCGTTCGGGTCCCGCGTCCGGCGCGAAGCCCATGAGCGAGAGCAGGGTCTCCGGAGCGATCAGCCCCAGTGCCCCCATGGCGGCGGCGAGAAGGCCGAAGACCGCGATGGTCCAGCCCGACAGGGAGCGGGGCAGGATCTGCATGGGCCCTCCGAGTGTGAAAGAACGCCGTGGATTCTCCCCGTGCGTCCCGCGGGGGACGAGCCCGGCACCGGATCGGTCGAGGGGCACCCCGAGCGCGCGGGCGAGGTCGTTCGCATGAGGTGAGCAGACCCGCGGCCGTCATGGATCCGCGAGCCGGCAGGGTCTGCGATGTCTGCCAAGATTACGGCAACCCCGTTGCGCGGTAGCGGTGTTCACCACGACACCGGTGCGGCCCGGTGCGGACCGGCCGGACCTGCTCGCCGCGCGCTACGGCGCGGCCGTGAAGGACCGGCGGTAGGAGCGGGGCGGTACTCCCCTGCGTCGGACGAACTGTTCGCGCAGGACGGCCGCGCTTCCGTATCCGACGCGGCGGGCGATCTCCTCCACCGGGAGGTCCGTGGTCTCCAGGAGTTCCTCGGCGCTGCTCAGACGCAGGCTCCGCAGCCAGGCGTGGGGGGTGGTGCCGGTCGCGGCGGTGAAGCGGCGGGCGAAGGAGCGCTTGCTCATCACGGCGCGCCGGGCCAACTCCGCGACGGGAAGCGGTTCGTGGAGGTTCTCGCGGGCCCACGCGAGAACCTCGGCCAGTCGCTCGTCGCCGCAGTCCTCGGGGGCGGGGGCGGCCAGGTACTGCGCCTGCCCGCCGTCGCGGTGGGACGGCAGGACCACGTCCCTGGCGACGGCATTGGCCATCGCGGCTCCGTGCTCGCGCCGCAGCAGGTGCAGGCACAGGTCGAAGCCCGCGGCGGCTCCCGCGCCCGTGAGGATGCGCCCTTCGTCGATGTAGAGGGCGTCGGGTTCGACGGTCGTGCCGGGGTGGCGGCGGGCGAGCAGGTCGGCGAACCGCCAGTGGGTGGTGGCCCGTCGGCCGTCGAGCAGTCCGGCGGCGGCGAGCGCGAAGGCGCCGACGCAGTGCGCCGCGACCAGCGAGCCGCGCCCGTGTGCGTCCGACAGCGCGTCGAGCACGGCGGGAGCGGGTGGTGTGCGGAAGTCGGCCCAGGGCAGGGCGATCACGAGATCGGCGGAGGCGAGCCTGTCCAGGCCGTGTGTGACGGTGAGCGGTATGCCCACGTCGGTGGGGACGGGGCCAGGCCGGTCGGTGCACAGGGTGAAATCGAAGCCGGGCAGTGTCGCGCCGTGCGGTCCGAAGACCTCGGCGACGATACCGACGGCGAGCATGCCGACGCCCGGCGGGGCGTACGCGGCCACGGTGGCGAAGGGAGGCATGCGGGAAGTGTGGCACGAATCCTGCGATCAGCGGCAGATGTGCCACTCGTGGGCGGTCCGCCGTCCCGGAATGATCGAAGCCATGACAGACGCACCGCTCGGCCGCGACGCCGTGTACACGATCCTGACCACCGGCTACACGGGCTCCACCGGCCCGGGGGTCGCCGCCACCGTCTCCTACGTCTTCGACGCGGGCCGGCATGTGATCTTCGACCCGGGCATGGTGGCGAGCCGCGACCGAATCCTCGCCCCGCTCGCGGAGTTGGGACTCGGCCCCGACGACATCACCGACGTGGTGCTCAGTCACCACCACCCGGACAACACCATGAACGTGGGCCTGTTCGGGCGGGCCCGTGTGCACGACCACAAGGTGGAGTACCTCGGCGATCAGTGGAGGAACCGGGACGCGGAGGGGTACGACCTCACGCCGTCGCTGCGTCTGATCCGCACACCGGGCCACAGTCCGGAGGACATCACGCTGCTGGCCGGTACGGACTCGGGTGTGGTCGCCTTCGCCGGCGATCTGTGGTGGGACGCGAACGGCCCGGCGGACGACCCCGTGGCCCCCGACCGTGACGTGTTGCGCGCCTCCCGGCTCCGGGTGCTGGATGCCGCGGACCTGATCGTGCCGGGCCACGGCGGCCCGTTCGAGGCCGACGACACCACGCCGCGCTGACCGGGAACGGTCCCCGCCCGGGCGCGCAGCTCCGCCGATCGGCGGCGACATGAACGTGGTGAGCCGGTCGGCGTCGTGGACCGGCAGCCCGCGTGCCGTGATGTGGGGCACGCGGGCTGTCCCCGGCCCCGCCGGCCGGGAGGACCACGTCCGTGACACCGGCGGAGGGAGCCGGGGAGTCCGGCCGGGCGGTCAGCCCTGCTTGGGTGCGGTCGAGCGGGTGCACCGCAGGGTGAAGGAGTGCCCGGCCGGGTCGGCGTAGCCGCGTTCCTCGTAGGGGCCGGACGCGTCCTTGGTCTCCAGTGCCCGCCCGCCCAGGCCGATCACCACGAGCTCCACCGTGTCGAGGTCGTCGACGTGGAAGTCGATGTGGGCCTGGAAGGCGTTCTCGGGACGCGGCCAGCTGGGCGGTGTGGCGTTCCCGTCCCGGCGGAAGGCCATGCGCATGCCGTCGGTGCCCTTGATCTCGACGCGGTTCGCGCTCGTGTGCGTGTCCTCGGCGTCGAGCAGTTCCTTGTAGAAGGCGGCGAGCTTCTCGGGCTCGGCGCAGTCCAGCACCACGACGGCTGCCGTGACCAGTGCCATGTTTCCTCCGAAGGGAGTTCCGGGAGGGCGCGGCGACCGGACGGCCGCCGCTTGTGCGTATCCGCCGCCCTGCCGTCCCGGGTTACCCCGTCCGGGCGATTCAGTCGGCCTCGAGTGCCCGTAGGGTGCCGTCGATCACGACCACGTCCCGGGTCGGCCCGCGGCCGAGCCGTACCGTGCCGGTCGCGCGGGACTCAGTGTGACGCGCCGGAGGCGTGTGACGGGCCGGAGGCGTGTGACGGGCCGGAGGCGTGTGACGGGCCGGGCGGGTGCGACGGGGTTCCCGACGGGTTCCCGCCTGCCGTGATCTCGGCGAGCCGGGCCGCCGCCGCGCTCAGCAGCATGTCGAGTGCCGTCGGATACGCGCTGCGCCGCATGTCGCGCACGAGGTGGACGGACGTCGCCGCGATGTTGGGGTGGCTGTCCGCCGGCAGCCGGGCGTACATCGCCCGCCACACGCCGGCCTCGGCCTCGCGCGCGGCCCGGGGCAGGGCGACACTCGCGGCGTCCAGGGCCGCGAACGCGAGCGCCTGGTCGACGAAGGCGTGGTAGATCCGTACGGCCTCGGGGTCGGGGAATCCGGCGCCGCGCAGCACGCCGATGATCGCCTCCACCGCCTCGATCTCGTGGACGCGGCCGGTCACGCGGTAGGAGCTGAGGACGGCGGCCTGTGGATGGGCGAGGGAGCCGGAGTGCACGCGCAGGCCGAGGTCCCTGAGGTCGGCGCGCCAGTCCCCCGTGGGGTGCCAGGTGCGCAGGGTCCGGCCGATCAGCTCGTCGGCGATGGCGAGCAGCAGGTCGTCGGTGTCGCGGAAGTAGCGGTACAGGGCGCTGGGGTCGGCGCCGAGAGCGAGGCCGAGGCGGCGGACGGTGAGTGCGTCGGCGCCGTGTTCCTTGAGCAGGCGCAGGGCGGTCTCGACGATCAGTTCCTCGGAGAGGACGACGCCGGTCTTGGTGGGGCGTCTGCGCCGCCGGGCGGCGGGCGGGACGACGCGGTCGTTCGTGGACGTCATGGGGTCTCCCTCCGGTGCGGGCACCTTATGTCAACAGCGTTGACCTGTTAAGGCCCCGGGCAGTTTCATTTCCGGTCATCGGGCCGGAATCAGGCCCCGGGTGCGATCGGAGCTGGTCATGACGCAGAAGCCGTACGGTGTGGACCCCCCGTCCTTGCGCAGGACTCTCGGCGTCGCGGACGGTGTGGCCATCGCCGCCTCCAGTACGGCGGCGACGACCAGCATCGGCATCGGCCTGGGGGTGACCGCCGGGGTGGTCGGGCTGCATCTGCCCGCGATCATGCTGCTGGCCTTTCTGCCCATCCTCGGGATCGCGGGCGCCTTCACCCGGCTGAACCGGGTCGAGCCGAACGCGGGCAACGGCTATGTGTGGGTGGGCCGTTCCCTCAGTCCCTGGCTGGGGTTCCTGGTCGGCTGGGTGAGCATCGTGGCCACGGTGGCGTTCCTCGCGTACACGACGGCGGTGACCGGTTCGGCGATGATCCAGCTCGCCGGCGAGGCGGGGCTGCACACGGTGGCGGGCCTGGTGCTCGATCCGGGTTCGACCGCCCAGACCACGGCCGTGGGCATTCTGGTCCTGGTCGCCGTCACCCTGACCGCGGTGACCGGGGTCAAGACCGCCGCGCGGCTCCAGAGCGGGCTGCTGGTCTTCGAGTACGTCGTCCTGCTGGGCTTTTGCGGATACGGCATCGTCACCGGCCCGCACCCCTTCAGCCTGAGCTGGTTCGACCCGTTCCAGATCCCCTCGGCGACGGCGCTGGCGCAGGGGCTGCTGCTGTCGGTGTTCTGTTACTGGGGCTTCGAGGCGGCGTTCACCGTGAACGAGGAGGTGCGCGATCCGCGGGACGCCTCGCGGGCCGGGACCATCACGCTGGTGACCATGCTCGGGCTCTTCCTGCTCGGCTCCGTGGCATTCCAACGGGTGCTTTCCGAGGACGAGTTGGCCGGACACGGCGCGGAGGGGCTGGCCTTCCTCGGCAACCGGCTCGCCGACCAGCCGCTGGCCGCGCTGCCGCTGGTGGCGCTGATGTTCTCGGCGGTCGCCTCGCTGCAGGCCGGCGTGATCCCGACCGCGCGCGGGATGTTCGCGATGAGCCGGGACCGTACGCTCGGGCCCGTGTGGTCCAGGGTCAGCGCCCGTTACGGGACTCCGGCGGTCGGCACGCTGCTGATCGGCGCGATGGCGGTCGTCGTGGCCACCCTCTCCCTGGTGATCCCCCGGCTCGCCGACATGATCATGGCCACGGTCAACGCCGTCGGGATCGTCGTGGCGCTGTCGTACGCGCTCATCGCCCTCGCGGCGGCCGCGCGGTTCCGCGGACTGCTCCGCGAGGACTGGCGGGAGGGGATACGCGCGGTCGTCCTTCCCACCCTGAGCGCCGTGGCGCTGCTCGGCCTCGGCGGCTATCTCGCCTGGTCCTTCTACACCTCGACCGATCACTTCGAGGTGAGCGCGGACAACGGCTGGTTCCTGCTGCTGGCTCCCACCGTCATGATCGTCTCGGGTTTCGCGGCCGCCGCGTGGGCCAAGTGGGCCCGCAAGTCCCCGTACTTCACCACCGGACGGGGAACCGACGCCGACGCGCCCCAGCTCCTGGCCACCCCCAACTGAGCACCTCAGGCCACCCCGACCAAGGAAACGGAACCATGCACGCTGACCTTCTCTTCACCGGCGGCCCGGTGTTCACCCCCGAGGGCCGCACCGCGACCGCGGTGGCCGTCACCGGCGAGCGGATCACCGCCGTCGGAAACTCCGAGGTCCATGAACTGATCGGCCCGGGCACCGAGGTCGTCGACCTGGCCGGGCGGCTCCTGCTGCCCGGGTTCCAGGACGCGCACGTCCATCCGGTGCCCGCGGGCCTGGAACTCACCCAGTGCGATCTGACCGGCGCGAAGACGGCCGAGGACACCGTGGCGGCCGTCCGCGCGTACGCCGACGCCCACCCCGAACGGGAGTGGATCACCGGCGGCGGCTGGTCCATGGAGGCCTTCGTGGGCGGCACGCCGACCAGGGAGCTGCTGGACGCGGTCGTGCCGGACCGGCCGGTGTACCTGCCCAACCGGGACCACCACGGGGCCTGGGTCAACAGCCGCGCCCTCGAGATCGCCGGGGTCACCCGGGACACCCCCGACCCGGCGGACGGACGGTTCGAGCGGGACGCCTCGGGCGAGCCCACCGGCATGCTGCAGGAAGGGGCCATGCAGTCCGTCGGCCGGCTCACCCCCGCGGCCACGTCCGCCGACCGGCTCGCCGCGCTGCTGCACGCCCAGCGGCATCTGCACGCGCTCGGCATCACCGCCTGGCAGGACGCGATCGTCGGCACCTTCCTGGGCATGGAGGATCCCTCCGAGGCGTACATGACGGCGGCCCGCGAAGGGTCCCTGACCGCTCGGGTGGTCGGCGCCCTGTGGTGGGACCGCGCGCGGGGTGCCGAGCAGATTCCCGAACTCGTCGAGCGGCGGGCCGCGTTGAACCACGGCCGGTTCAGGGCGACCAGCGTCAAGCTGATGCTGGACGGCGTCGCCGAGAACGGCACCGCCTCCCTGATCGACCCCTACCTCGACAAGTGCGGCTGCGCCACGGCCAATCGGGGCAAGAGCTTCATCGATCCCGCCCACCTGCCCTCGTACGTCACCGAGTTGGACGCGCTCGGGTTCCAGTGCCACTTCCACGCACTGGGCGACGGCGCCGTCCGCCACGCCCTCGACGCGGTCGAGGCGGCGCGCAAGGCGAACGGACCCAGCGACACGCGCCCTCATCTGGCCCATCTCCAGGTCGTACACCCCGACGACGTGCCGCGCTTCGCGCAGCTCGGCGCCACGGCGAACATCCAGCCGCTGTGGGCCGCGCACGAACCGCAGATGGACGAGCTGACCATCCCCTTCCTCGGGCCCGAACGCGCCGCCTGGCAGTACCCGTTCGGAGCGCTGCTGCGCTCCGGGGCGCGACTGGCTGCGGGCAGCGACTGGCCGGTCAGCAGCCCCGACCCGCTCCAGGGCATCCACGTCGCGGTCAACCGGGTGAGCCCGGACGAACCGGGGCCGGTGTTCCTGCCGGCCGAACGCATCGACCTGACGGCCGCGTTGACGGCGTACACCGCGGGAACGGCGTACGCCAACCATCTCGACGACACCGGGAGCGTGCGGGCGGGCGCCCTCGCGGATCTCGTCGTCCTGGACCGCGACCCCTTCGCGGGACCGCCGGAGGCGATCAAGGAGACCGGGGTCGCGCTCACCTATGTCGGAGGGGAGCGCGTGTACGCGGCGCCGGACGCCTGAACCACGCCGGCGCGAGGCACCTGAACCATCCGGTCGCAGAAGCTCGTACCCCGGCCCGGGACCGGGAGCTCGCCCCGGCCCGGCTCCGGGGGCTCATCCCGGAGCCGGGTACCGGGGGCTCACCCTGGCCGGCTGCCGGCTGCCGGCGGGTCACGACCTGCGGAGCATGCGATTGGCACCCGCGGCGGCCGTCGTCGCCAGGAGCCAGCCGAGGCATACGAGGACGGCGGCCGCCCACTGCAGTCCGCCGCGAGGACTGAACGCCTCCTCCTGCCCGAAGTCGACCAGTGGCAGCACCAGGTCGAAGGTGTAGATGGCGGCCTGGAAGTGAGGCGGCTTGGCCGGGTCGACCGCCTGCGGGGGCCAGCGCGTGAACATCAGGATTCCGCTGAACATGATCGCGCACAGCCACCACACGGCCCGCAGGGGACGGTAGCCGTAGCCGACGGTGAGGTCCTGAAGCCCGCTCCACACCCGCCCCGGCCACGCCAGGGTGGTGCGCCTGCGTCGTTGCTTGGCGAGCAGCACGGTGCGGGCGTCGGCGTCGTGCCCGTGCAGCCGGTAGGCCGCGGCGAGCTGCTCGTACGGCTGCGGGGTGAAGCCCTCCGGGTCGCGAGCGAGGAGCGGAAGCCGCTGGGCGGCGGGGAGTTGGGGGAGCAGGCTGTCGTAGACGACGCCTTCCAGCCGGGCGGCGTACGGCCAGGAGTCCGGCGCGCCGCGCAGTATGGTCAGCCGGGTGTGACTGAGGTCGACGACTCCGCGTATGGACTCGCGGGGAGTCAGGGCGAGTTCGGACGCCGTGGAGCGGCGGCAGGTGAGCGCGGGTGAGCCGGACGGCACGTCGATGGCGGCGTCCTGGAAACAGATGCGGCTGCGCACGGTGACGCTGCTGATGGTGATCCTGCCGCGGGCCGTGAACCCGTCGCAGCAGTTGAACACCGCGCCGATCGCAATGCCGTGGGCCCGCAGCGCCGGGCCGTGCTCGGCGGTCAGCGAGGCCTCCTCGAAGAGGGCGCCACCACCCACCTGGGCATCGCACAGATCGATGGTCCCCTCGGCGACGAGTCCGCCTCGGCAGTTCAGGTCCCCGCCGATGTGCAGCCTGTTGGCCTTGAGCGCCGTCCCGGCCGGGTTGATCAGTTCGGCGCGCTTGAGGACGACACTGCCCCGCACCGAGGTGTCGCGCAGGTCCGTGCAACCGTCCACGCGCAGCCCCGTGCCCGCCTGGATGTCCCCACCGACAGTGGCGCACAGCAATTGCAGCGCCCGTTCTCCGCGTCGCTCGCCGTGTCCCGTCAGGCGGCTGTTCTCGAGGTGCAGGGTGCCGCCGATCGAGGCGCCGTAAAGATCGATGGGCCCCTCGACACGGCAACCGGAGATCTCGCACTTCCAGCCGGTCGTGAGGCCCACGGCCGACAGGCCGGGCAGCACGCAGTCCCGTAACTCCAGGGCCCCCAAAGAGGCCCCGTCGAGGCACGGAACCTGTTCGAAACGGCAGTCGTGCAGGCGCAGGGTCCCCGCGACGAGAGCCTCGGCGAGATCGAGGCGGCCGGTGATCGTCACGCCCCTGAGCCGCAGCCGTGGCAGCTGTCCCGCCTCGGCCGTCGGCGGCGCCAGCAACAGCCCGCGTACGGCGGCCGCCCGCACCTCGCCCCGGTCCTCGAACCACTCCCCCCGCCGGAACGCGGCCCACATCTCCCGCTCGTTCCCGCTCCACCCACCCGGACCGAGGCTGCCCGCCACGTCAACTCCCCTTCCACTTCCACCAAAGGAACCGGGTGCATCGCTACCCCCGAGGCACCTGGGACAACCTGAGGCACGGCTATTTCCTGTACACCTGTCCATGTATAGTGGACACCTGTCCATGAAATAACGACGCGCAACGGAGCCTGCCGACGATGGAGACAGTCGCGAACGTGCTGGTGGGCCTGGTGGCCGCACTGCACGTGTACATCCTGGTGCTGGAGATGTTCCTGTGGGAGAAGAAGCCGGGGCGGGGGCTCCATGGATTCGACCCGCAGACGGCACGGGCGACCGCACCGCTCGCCGCGAACCAGGGGCTCTACAACGGCTTCCTGGCCGCGGGCCTGATCTGGGGCCTGATCGCCGCGGACCCGACCGGTCATGACACGCAGGTCTTCTTCCTGTCCTGCGTCGTGATCGCGGGCGTGTACGGATCGGTCACCGCCAACCGCCGCATCCTCTTCGCACAGGCCCTGCCGGGCGCGCTCGCCCTGGCCGCCGTCCTCGTCGCCGGATGACGCCCGACGACCCGCGCGCCGCCCGGACCCGCGCCAGACTGCGACTGGCCCTGCTGGAGGAGTGCGCCGAGCATCCACTGGAGGAGATCGGCGTCGCCGCGCTGGTACGGCGGGCCGGGGTCGGCCGGGCCACCTTCTACGTGCACTACGCCGACCTGGAGGCGCTGGCGGTCGACGCGTGCGCCGATGTCGTACGGGAGGCCGTGGAGGCGCTGCACGCCTGGCGCGGACGGCCCGACCCGGTGTCCGCGCCTCCCGCCCTGCGCGCCTTCTTCACCGAACTCGCCCCGCACACAGGTCTCTACCGCGCCCTGCTCAGCCCGGGCGGCGGTGGCCCGCTGGGCCGCGTGCTCCACCATGACCTGCGAGCCCGCAGCCTCGCCGAACGGACCCTCGCCGGCGCACCGGACGCCCCCCTCGTCGCCTCCGCGGTCGCCGCCACCTTCGCGGGCGTCCTGGCGGACTGGCTGCACGGCCTGCTGGAGGGCACCCCGGACGCCGTAGCCGACCAGGTCTGGCAACTGCTCGTGACGCTGCACATGAGCCGGTGACACCTCGGGTCAGGAGCCGCTGAGGCCGGGGACTTCGCGCGACAGCTCCTCGACCCGCCGGTCGGCCATGTCCTGCCGTCCGTCGAGACACTTCGCATGACGGGTCGGCGGGCCTCAACGCTGTTGCCGGCCCGCTCGGCCACCTCGGCGGGGCCGACACCCGCGTCGGGCCGGCGCTTCGGGACGGGCCGCCCAGCCCCTCGGAGCCGACCCCTCCACGCCGCCGGCCGCGGACCGACGTGCACCGGTCGACGAGTGGCCTCACCTGGTCGTATACGATCCCCGGCCATGAAAGCGTTCGATCTCAATGGAGTCCCCTCCAGAGACTGCGCGATCTCGGTCGACTGTGGCTCTCTGCCGCCCGAAGGCTCCTGGAGGCGCCCGATGCACACCTTCGTTTTCCTGCTGCGGAGCACGCTGGGCCTTGGCGGCGGTCTGGTGTTCATGTGGGAGCTGAACCGCCAGGCTTCGGGCCCGGGCTGGAGGAAGCCGCGGGTCTTCGCCGCGGTGGCCGTTGTCCTGCTCGCCGGGCTGCTGGCCATCTAGAGACCGCCGGCCGACGCGCCCGTCCCGTACCGGTTCGGCCGGAACCAGCGGGCTTACCCAACGGGCCGTTCCTGAGGGTGCGATCGGCTCGGTGCCGCAACTCCACCCCCGGGTTGTCGGCGCTGACCGCATACCGGGCCGGTGTGTATCCGTCAGTAGTCAGTAAGATCCACGATCACATCGCAGTTCGGATCGCTCGAAGGTCGATGCAGATGCTCGTTCGCCAAGAAGGCGGGGGAAGCCATGGCCCCGAGCAGGCCGGGCCCCGTATGGCTGATCAGCACGTCCACACCGTATGTACGGTCCCGCTCGGGTGAACGGAAATAGAGGCGCATACCGTCGTCACCCGTGATGACCGCGCCGATGAGCAGCGGTTTCCACGACACATGCGTCGTGATGAAGGAGCGGACGAGATCGAGTAGGCGGGCCGTGGCCGCCTGCTCGATGCCTGGCTCAGGAGAGTTCACAGCCTGTCCCATGTACGGCACTACGGGCATCGGAGCACCACAGGCAGTCCCCGACATGAGCGAGGCTGCTTCTCGTATGCCTCACGCCACAGCCGTGCCACATGGTGCCATCAACGACGGCTCGACGCAGTCGAGATGCCCGGTTCACCTGGGCTGTCGTTTCAGCTGGAGTGACCTGAGGACCTGCGCCGCCGACCACGTCTGCCCCTACAAGGCAGTGACCCCTCTGCCCCCTACAGAGTCTTGCCATGAAGCCACGCAGCTACGTCGAGGACTCGCAGCACGCTGATGTCCTCGCCGATCTCTGCCAAGTCCCGAACATCTTCGAGCCAGGACGCCAGTGCCCCTTGGTCACGGCGAAGCTCGGTCCGCACGTCGGACCAGAACGTCAAGTCCTGTGCTGGACGCTCGAACACCTTCTTGACCACTGAGTCATAGACAGGCAGAAGGCGCGGGCGCTTGCGGGCGAGCAACTTGCCGGCACCGACCGGGCCAATGCCGTCGACCTCACACAGGCGTGTCCACAACGTCCATGCCGGACTCCCTTGAGCCACGTGTCCCGGCGCCGCATCGACCAACTCGGTATCCGAGGGGATTTCGGACAACAAGCCGTTGAAGTAGGCGGACTCGACCGGCTCCAGGACATGCAGGATTGCTCGCGCGGGAATGTTGACGCTGAGCATGGCCACGGCAACGAAATCCTCAGCCGTGAAGTGGTCGACCACCTCTCGACGGTCCCCGCCGCCTCCGAGCCTCTCGAACCTCGCGCCCGTGTACGCCGGCGATCCTTCGGGGAGGGTGGCCCAGTAGCGCCTCAGCAGGTCGGCGACGTACACCCGGTCCCGCAGAGCGACCGGCATCTTCAGGTTCATGGGGTCTCCCCGCGGCTGACTGCGACTGCCCACCTGGGGCACGGCACGACGTCGAGGGTGGCACGTGGGACCGATGATTCGGCGGAAAACAAAGAAGGCCGACCGCCTCTTTCTGACATCACGAGGTCGCCGCCGGACGACAGCGCATCAGGGCGGACCGGCCAGAACGCCGCGTAGGTCGGACGAGTGGGCTGCCGCGGGCCGCACAAAGCCTTGAGCGGACCTACAAAGCCGCGCTTGAGGCAAGGTATTCGTGTGCTTCTCCGGCTGGCCCCAGCTCAAGCCTTCCGGCCCGGTTGATCTCAACTGGCAGACGATTGAACCGGAATGAACAACCTGACAATGGTTGCTTGAGGAGCGTCAAGAGCGAACCACTCGGCCAATCGTGTCAACCACCGCTGCCGTGGAAGCACGCACGCGCGCTGCTCGGGCAGCCAAGTCTGCTTCATCAGCGGCGTAGTGCAGTTTGAAGGAGGCGTCAGTCAATTCTGCGAGCCGCTCGCGTATCTCCGCATTGTCCGTGAGCAGTTGCACGTCGACCAAAGCTGCGATCACTCCCGAGCGGGCCTCCAGGGCGGCGGCCTCTGCTGCCTCCTTCTCGGGATCAGCAGCATCGCGTTTCCCCCACCGGTTGTACTGGAGACGGCGGAACGCTGTCTCGCAGGCGAGTAGACGAGCAGTCGCCTGGCGCAGTTCACGCCGTGTCTCAGCATGGAGCGCACCAGCATGGAGTCGTTCGGCTGCACGGGTCTGGAGGACATGCGAGACCACGACGCCCAGCAGGGTTCCCACGACCGCGACAACAGCCGTCAAGGACTCCACCTCGTGGCCTCCCTCCCCCTGAGCAACTGGTCTCTGCCTGCCCAACAGGACGCCTGCCCAAAGCTGCGCGACCCGCTCGAACCGGCCGATCGTTGTGCAATGGCTTCGTCACCGCAGCCGAGCCCGACCAGTCAACGTATGACTGCGGACCGGACAACGGACATCGGTGTTGGAGTACAAGTAACCAGGCCATACAGCAGCTACGGGCGGAGGACCCCAGCTTCCCAGGCCGAGAATCCTCGGCCGAAGGGCTGTTGCCAGTTCCCCGGCGCGCTGCCGGTCCCAGGGAGCTATTTGCACCCGAGGCCGGGCTTCGCCGCCGGCCAGGCCTCCACCCCGTCGGACGTCCGGACGTACGCCGTGGACCTGTCCGGTGTCAGCCAGAGTTTCCAGTCGTGGTAGCGGTAGCCGGTGTCTCGCGCGTCCGCCGGCATGCGGACGTCTCCGTCGTAGGCGGCGGTCAGCACCTCGCCGTCGAAGACCCCGCGCGGATCGCGCACGTACAGCCGGCCGCGGTCGCCCAGGTCGAGGAAGTGCGCGCTCTGCCAGTCGCAGTGCTCCGCGCCGACCGAGCTGGTCACCACGGTGGTCGGCACCCGGTGGCCGTCCCGGTCCGTCCAGATCTCGTCCCCCCGCGCCTCGGTGTAGCTCGCCGGGAACTCCGAGGGATCGCAGGACGCGCTGGTCTCCGGGCCCCAACCCGGGCGCCCTGGCTGGTCCTTGGCGACGACGACGGCGACCTTGGTCCGGCCCTCGACGTCGTACGAGAACAGGACGCGGTCCCCTTCCTCGCGCTCGACCCGGTAGCCCTGCTCCGGCAGGTCGGGCTGGGAGATGTCGAAGTACGCGTTCAGCCCCTCCTCCGGGGTCGAACCGCCGTCACCCTTGCTCCACGTGTCGCCCGCGCCGCCCATGTAGATCGCGCCGTCGCACTCCAGTGCCTGTCCGGCCGAACCCGACGTCTTCTTCGCCCCCCGTTCGCCGCCGTCCGAGCTCTCCTTGTACGGCAGGTCCAGCGGCCCGGCGTACGGAGTGGCGGGCGAGGTGCCCTTGACCACCAGGCCGTCGCGCTCCCCCGCGCCGCACCCCACCGCCGCCAGCCCCACCAGCACCAAGGCCGCCACGTTCCCCTTGCGCATCCCCACCCCTGTTCCTCCGAACCCTGTTCCCGACCGTCGTTCGTGCTCCTACGACGCGCGGGTGCGGACGAACGTTCGCCGGTCAGCGCGCGGCCTGGAACGTCCGCCGGTACGCCTGCGGGGAGACGCCGATCGTCGCGTGCAGGTGCTGGCGCAGCGAGGCCCCCGTCGCGAAGCCGACCTCGCCCGCGATCCGGTCCACCGACAGATCGCTGGCCTCGAGCAGATGACGGGCCCGGGCGACCCGCTGCTGGATGAGCCAGCGGCCGGGGCTCAGACCGACCTCGTCGCCGAAGCGGCGGGCGAAGGTGCGCAGGCTCATCCCGGCGTGATCGGCGAGCTCGGTCAGGGTCAGCGGGTCGCCCAGGCGCGTCAGCGCCCAGTCGCGAGTGGCGGCGGTGCTCGCCGTCGAGGGCTCCGGAACGGGCTGCTCGATGTACTGCGCCTGGCCGCCCTCGCGCAGCGGCGGGACCACGCAGCGCCGGGCCACCCTGTTGGCCAGTTCGCTGCCGTGGTCCCGGCGGACGATGTGCAGGCAGATGTCGATGCCGGACGCGGCGCCGGCCGAGGTGAGGATCTCGCCGTCGTCGACGAACAGGACGTCAGGGTCCAGGTCGACCCGGGGGAAGCTGCGCCGGAACTCGTCCGCCACACACCAGTGCGTGGTCGCCCGGCGCCCGTCCAGCAGCCCGGCGGCGGCCAGCACGAACGCGCCCGTGCAGATGGAGACGATGCGGGTGCCCGGGCGGATGTACGCGAGGGCGGCGGCGACCTCGCCGGTGAGGCCGGTGGTGATCGCCGCCGGGGTGACCGCCGCGATCACCACCGTGTCCGCCGTGGCCAGGACCTCGGGACCGTGGTCGACCGTGACGGAGAAATCGGCGTCCGTGCGGACCGGTCCTCCGTCGACGGTGCAGGTCACCACCTCGTACCGGCCTTCCGCCGCGCCGAAGATCCGGCTGGGCATACCCAGCTCGAAGGGATAGACGCCGTCGAGCGCCAGGACCACGACCCGCTCCACATGCTGCATGGCACGATCTTATCGAAGGTTGGCAATTCTGCCATTTCCCGAGAAGGCGCACCCCGGCAGGCTGGTTCACCATGAGCACTGTGAACACGATGCGAGCCATCGGCCAGAACGTCCTCGGCGGCCCCGAGGTCCTCGAGGAAGTAACCATGGAGCGGCCCGCGCCGCGAGCGAACGAGATCCTGGTCCGGGTACGGGCCGCCGGGGTCAACCCGACCGACTGGAAGCACCGCGCGACGGGCGGGTTCCTCGGCGAGCCGCCCTTCGTCCTCGGCTGGGACGTCTCCGGCACGGTCGAGGCCACCGGGATCGGCGTCGCCCACGTCAAGCCCGGGGACGAGGTCTTCGGCATGCTGCCCTACCCCTACGGCCACGGCTCGCACGCCGAGTACGTGACCGGTCCCGGCCGCGCCTTCACCCTGAAGCCGTCGGCACTCGACCACACGCAGGCCGCCGCGCTCCCGCTGGTCTCCCTGACCGCGTGGCAGGCGCTGACCGAACGGGCCGAGGTGCGGTCCGGGCAGCGGGTGCTGATCCACGCGGCGGCCGGCGGGGTCGGCCACGTGGCCGTGCAGATCGCGAAGGCGCTCGGCGCGTATGTGATCGGCACCGCGAGCGCCGGCAAGCACGACTATCTGCGGTCCATCGGCGTGGACGAGCCGATCGACTACACCGCCGTCGACTTCGCCGAGGCCGTACGCGATGTCGACGTCGTACTGGACACGATCGGCGGCGAGACCGGAGTCCGCTCGCTGCGCGTGCTGCGCCCGGGCGGCGTGGTCGTCTCCATCCTGCCGGTCGGGACCGACGAGTTCTACGACGAGGCCGAGCGGCTCGGGGTCCGGGCGGTACGGATGCTCGTCGATGCCGACCAGGCCGGGATGAGGGCGGTCGCCGACCTCATCGAGAAGGGTGCGCTGCGCCCCACGATCGCCGAGACCTTCCCGCTGGCCGAGGCCGCCAAGGCACACGCGCTGGGCGACACCGGCCGGACCACCGGGAAGCTCGTGCTGGTCGTCGACTGACGGCCGGGACCGCGCGCGTCGACTGTCGGCTGACGCGCGGGACTCCGCGCGCCGAGTCGGCCGACTCACCCGTGCACAGTCGGCCAACTCGCCGCGCACAGCGGAGACATATGTCAATCGAACATGCTGAAATTCACTCCAACGAGGGTAACTTGCAGAGCGAGGAACGCTTTTGCACCCACCGGTGCCCTGGGGCCGTGTCTAGGATCACTTGACGTGACGTCACCCCGGCCCCCGGTGACCCTGACCCCCGCGTTCGGGGGCAGGTCGACTGCCGGTTGGAGGTGATGTCCGCGTGGTGAGCGACCCCGCACCGTGTTCCGGGTATCTGCGTATCCATCATGACCGCGGTCATGTGGTGCTGGAGTTGCACGGGGAGATCGATCTGCTCGCGACGACGGAGATCACCTCGCTCCTGGACTCGGCCACCTCGGGCCCGGCACCGCAGGTCGTGATCGACCTGCGGTGCGTCGAGTTCTTCGACTGCTCGGGCCTGCGGCTGCTGTACCGCGCCAGACGCCGCGTCCTCGCCCGCGACGGCCGGCTGGGCCTGGTCTGCACCCATCCGCTGACCCTCCGCATGCTCCGGGTGACCGGACTTACGCGGATCCTGCCGCCCTCGGCCTCGCTGGAGGAGGCGCTGAGCCCCTCGGAGGCCGCGGAGGCACCGGAGGCCACGTCGGACGCGTACTGAGAGCGCCGGGACCCCGCCGCCTACGCGCGGATCTTCGTGACCTGCCCGGCGCCGACCGTCCTGCCACCCTCGCGGATGGCGAACTTCAGCCCCTCCTCCATCGCGATCGGCTGGATCAACTCCACCTCCATGGTGGTGTTGTCGCCCGGCATGACCATCTCCGTGCCCCTGGGCAGGGTCACGACTCCGGTCACATCCGTCGTGCGGAAGTAGAACTGTGGGCGGTAGTTGTCGAAGAACGGGGTGTGCCGGCCGCCCTCGTCCTTGGAGAGGATGTAGGCGCGCGCCTCGAACCGGGTGTGCGGGGTCACGGAGCCGGGCTTGATGACGACCTGCCCCCGCTCCACGTCCTCGCGCCTCACTCCCCGCAGCAGCAACCCGACGTTCTCGCCCGCCCGGCCCTCGTCGAGGAGCTTTCGGAACATCTCGACGCCGGTGACGGTGGTCCGCGTCTTCTGCTCGTGGATGCCGATGATCTCGACCTCGCTGTTCACCTTCAGCACCCCGCGCTCGATCCGGCCGGTGACGACCGTGCCGCGGCCCGTGATGGTGAAGACGTCCTCGATCGGCAGCAGGAACGGCCGGTCCACATCACGCACCGGTTCCGGCACGAACGCGTCGACGGCCGCGAGGAGTTCGAGGATCGACGCGCTCCACTCCGGGTCGCCCTCGAGCGCCTTCAGCGCGGACACCCGGACGACCGGGACGTCGTCGCCCGGAAACTCGTACTCCGTGAGCAGCTCACGCACTTCGAGCTCGACGAGCTCCAGGATCTCCTCGTCGTCCACCATGTCGGTCTTGTTCAGCGCGACCACGATGTACGGGACGCCCACCTGCCGGGCCAGCAGGACGTGTTCCTTGGTCTGCGGCATCGGGCCGTCGGTCGCCGCGACCACGAGGATCGCGCCGTCCATCTGCGCGGCGCCCGTGATCATGTTCTTGATGTAGTCCGCGTGACCGGGGCAGTCCACGTGCGCGTAGTGCCGGTTCTCCGTCTGGTACTCGACGTGGGCGATCGAGATCGTGATGCCGCGCTGTCGCTCCTCGGGCGCCTTGTCGATCTGATCGAACGGCGTGTACGGGTTCAGGCCGGGGAAACGGTCGTGCAGCACCTTGGTGATGGCCGCCGTCAGTGTCGTCTTGCCGTGGTCGATGTGCCCGATGGTGCCGATGTTCACATGGGGCTTGGTCCGCTCGAATTTCGCCTTGGCCACTGCGAGCCCTCCTGATCACCTGGGTGACGCCGAGCGTTGCTCCGCGGCTTCCCGGCCGGGCACGGCAGCCGCTCCTGGTGACCGAGCGGACGGGAGGGAAGTTCCGCTCCCTCCTGTCTATTGGTTCTGCGGCGCGTCGAACAGAGCGCTGACGGACTCACCGTTGTGAATGCGCCGCACCGCCTCGGCGAGCGCCGGGGCGATGGACAGGACGCTCAGCTTCTCGGTGTGCTCCTCGGCCGGGATCGGCACGGTGTTCGTGCAGACGATCTCCAGCACGTCGGGCTGTTCGCTGAGCCGCTTGAGCGCGCCCGCCGCGAACAGCCCGTGGGTGCACGCGACCCGGATCGACCGCGGCCCCAACTCACGCAGCCGCTCCAGGAGTTCGAGGACCGTGCTGCCCTTGGCGATCTCGTCGTCCAGCACGATGACATCGCGTCCGGCGATCTCACCGATGACGGAGCTGATGCTCACCCGGTCGTCGGCGAACCGCTGCTTGGCGCCGGCGGCCACCTGGGCACCGATCAGCCGCGCGAACGCCGCGGCCTCCTTGGCGTTGCCGAGGTCCGGCGAGACCACCGTCGTACGCGACAGGTCGTTGGACCGGAAGTGCGCGGCCAGCTCGCGCAGGGCGTGCAGATGGTCGACCGGCACCGAGAAGAAGCCGTGGACCTGCGGGGAGTGCAGGGTCATCGCGAGGACACGGCTCGCACCGGCCGCGACCAGCAGATCCGCCACGAGCCGACCGCCCATGGAGATCCGCGGCATGTCCTTCTTGTCCGAACGTGCGTACGAATAATGAGGCATCACCACGGTGATCCGCCCGGCGGAGGCACCGCGCGCCGCGTCGCACATCATCAGCAGCTCGACGAGGTGCTCCTGCACCGGAGTGACCAGCGGCTGCACCAGGAAGACATCACGCTCGCGGCAGTTGGCCTGGAGCTGGACCTCCAGGCAGTCATTGGCGAACCGGCTGACGCGGGTCGGGCTGAGCGGCACACCGAGATGCGCGCAGAGCTCGGCCGCCAGCTCGGGATGGGCACTACCGCTGAACACGGCGATGTCACGCACGACCGCTCCTCGCATGATCGAACCGGGTTGTGTCGCCGGTTGGCAAGATCGGCCCGGAGTGCGTACCTCATGCTACTGGGCGCCTTTCGAGCCTTCGACCGGGGGGAAAACCGGTTGCGGACCACCGCCCTGGTCACGCCATGATGGCGCGACCAGGCCCCCTCACGAGGGGTGCCCCTCGAACGCAGGAGAACGAATGCGCCGTTTCCTCGGAATGACTCAGCGCCCCCACCGGACGACTGTCTTCGAGGAATCGACCACGCATGCACACCCTGAACATCGGAATTCTGGCCCACGTCGACGCGGGTAAGACCAGCCTCACCGAGCGACTGCTGTTCGACGGTGGCGCCATCGACCGGCTCGGCAGCGTCGACGCCGGGGACACCCGCACGGACGACGGAGCGATCGAGCGGCAGCGCGGGATCACCGTCCGCTCGGCCGTCGCCGCCTTCAGCGTGGGTGATGTACAGATCAACCTGATCGACACCCCCGGGCACTCGGACTTCATCGCCGAGGTCGAACGGGCCCTGGAGGTCCTGGACGGGGCGGTCCTTCTGCTGTCCGCCGTCGAGGGCGTCCAGGCGCAGACCCGCGTCCTGATGAAGACCCTGCGGCGACTCGGCCTGCCCACTCTCGTCCTCGTCAACAAGATCGACCGGGCGGGAGCGCGCCAGGACGACCTCCTCGACGACATTCGGCGCCTCCTCACGCCGCACGCCGTCCCGCTGTCGCGCGTGGAGGACATCGGCACCCCGGCGGCCCGCGTACTGGAGCGCCCCCTCGACGACCTCGCCGCCGGCACGCTCGCGGAGGTCGACCCGGGCGTCCTGGCCGCTCTGGTGGACGGTCCGCCGCCGACCCGGGACGCGCTGCGGGCCGCGCTCACGGCGCGTACCGGCGACGGCTCGCTCCACCCGGTCTTCTTCGGATCGGCAATCGGCGGCCAGGGCGTCGCCGCGCTGGTCGAGGGGCTGATCCAGCTGATCCCCCGCCCCCTCTCCCCCGCCGACGCCGCGCCGCGCGGCACGGTCTTCGCCGTACGGACCGCACCGGGCGGCGAGCGCACGGCCTATCTGCGTTTGTACGAGGGCGAGGTGACACACCGTCAACGGCTGTCCTTCGTACGCCGGGAGACAGACGGCCGAACCCGAGAGGTGCCGGGCCGGGCACGGGATCTCGAGGTGATCGGGCGGCCCGGAGCGGCCACCCTCACCGCGGGCGACATCGCCGCGATCCGCGGGGTCCCCGGCGTCCGGGTCGGCGACCGGCTCGGCCATGTCACCGACCGCGCACCGCAGTTCGCCGCGCCCACGCTGGAGACCCTGGCACGGGCGAAGCACCCGGATCAGGCGGCGGCGCTGCGCACCGCCCTGCTCACGCTGTCCGACCAGGACCCCCTGCTGCACGCCGGGCCCGCCGTGTCCGGCAGCACCGCGCTCCTGCTCTACGGGGAGGTCCAGAAGGAGGTCCTCGCGGCCACGCTCGTACAGGACTTCGGCATCGAGGCCGAGTTCGAGCCGAGCCGGGTGCGGATGCTGGAACGGCCCGACGGCACCGGTGAGGCGTACGAGGAGATCCAGCGGGACGGGCACACGGGGTTCTGGGCGACGGTGGGTCTACGCGTCGAGCCCGGGCCACGCGGCTCCGGTGGCGTCTTCACGTACGAGACCGAACTCGGCGCACTCCCCCGGGCGTTCCACCAGGCGATCGAGGACACGGTCCACGCGACCCTGCTGGACGGACCGCACGGCCGGCCGGTGACCGACTACCGGGTCACCCTGACCCGCTCCGGGTTCGTCGGGCCGCTCAGCACCGCCGCGGACTTCCGCGGACTCACCCCGATCGTGCTGCTGCGCGCCCTGCAGCGGGCGGGGACGCGGGTGTACGAGCCGTACCACGCGTTCGAGGTGGAGATCCCGGCCGACGCGCTCTCCCCAGTGACGGCCGAACTCGCCTCCGCGGGAGCTGAGTTCAAGGAGACGACCGGAGGACGTGACACCTGGGTGGTCACCGGCGGACTGCCCGCCCGAAAGGTGCGGGAGGTCGAACTGCGCCTGCCGGGACTGACCCACGGCGAGGGCGTCTGGTGGTCCCGGCCGTCGGGAGACCGGGCGGTCCGGGCGGCGCGCCGGCCGTATTGACCCGCATTGATCGGCATTGAACCGAGTCCTGGGCGGGCCCGTCGACCATTGATATGGCTCACCCGGAACGGTCTCCCGCGCACGACGGGTTCAGGCCACGAGCAGCCGGAGGCCGAGCTCTGCCGCGTCGAGGGCGACGAGCTCGCGGTTGCGCTCGGCCCACCGGCCCGAGGAAAGGTCGTCGCGGAGTCTGTCGACCGCCCGCTGCTCGGCCTCCGGCCCCACCCTGGTCCATACCGATACCGCGCGGCGCACAGGTTCGTCGAGGTACGCCTCGGGCCGGCGCCAGTAGGCCTCGAAGAAGCCGTCAGCGCAGTCCCACGGGATGAGAACCGGCTCCATGCGGGCCCCGATCGCACCGGCCAGCTGGTCCACCGAGGGGCGGCCGGCGACCAGACCGGCGACCTCAGGCAGGTAGTCGCGGGTGAGCCAGAACCGGTGACGCCAGCCGGTGTCACTGGAGTCGTGCGTGAACACCACGACGCGGCGGGCCACGCGCCGCATCTCCCGCAGCCCGGCGATCGGGTCCCGCCAGTGATGAACGGTGCTGAAGGCCAGCGCGGCGTCGAAGGACTGGTCCTCGAACGGCAGGCTCTCCGCACTGGCGGCCACGCACGGCGCCGCGCCCGCGGGACGCTGTGCGCGCATGGTCGGCGACGGTTCCACCGCGGTGACGTCACGGTCGGGGGGCTCGTAGGAGCCGGTGCCGGCCCCGACATTCAGCACCGTCCGTGCGTCCCCGAGCGCATTCCAGACGCTCGCGGCGATCCGCGGCTCGGTGCGCCGCGTCGCCGGGTAGGCGGACCCGATGGTTTCGTACAACTGCGCCCCGAACACTTTGAGTTGCTCCTCCGGTGTCGTCCTGATCCCCATGGCCCGTGCCTCCAGTTCGCCGTCTATGGCCGTCACCATGGCCGCGGCGCGGTCGCGCTGTTCCAGCAGCAGGCCGCGCAGCCGCCGCAGGTGCGCGACCGCGTCCGTGGCCGGGTCGTCGACCAGAGCCGCGATCTCGCGCAGTCCGAAGCCCAGCCGCCGGTAGGCGAGCACCTCCCGAAGTCGCTCCACGTCGCCCGCCGAGTAGGTCCGGTACCCGGCCGCGGTCCGCGAGGACGGCCGCACGAGGCCGATCTCGTCATAGTGATGCAGCGTGCGGACGCTCACACCGGCCAGTTCGGCCACACGTCCCACGGTCAGGTGCTCCTCCACACCACCGACCATGCGGCATGACGCCACGTGAGGGTCAAGCAATGCGCTCGTTAATCCGGTGGGCGATCTGCCGCCCTCGGAGTCAATTCACCCCGGAGGTGAGTTCACTGAAGAGCTGGTTCGCCGCGGGCGAGGTGAACTGGCGCTGCAGTTCGGCTCGGGCGATCTGCTTCCGGAACTCGCCTTCGTGAGAGGCGTCGCCGGCGTTGTGCATGAGCTCGGTGATCCACGCGGCGAAGGCCTGGTAGTTCCAGATGTGGCTCAGGCAGTCGTCGGAGTAGGTGTCGAGCAGGCTCGCGTCGCCCAGCTGGACCCGCTGGATGACGGCGCGAGCCAGGACCTCGGCGTCGTTGAGGGCGAGGTTGATCCCCTTCGCGCTCATCGGCGGGACGATGTGGGCGGCGTCGCCGAGCAGGTACAGCCTGCCGTAGCTCATCGGGCTGTAGACCACACTGCGCAAGGGCAGGATGCGCTTCTCGGCGATCGGCCCGGTGGGCACGGGTGTACCGAACCGGGCGTCCAGTTCGCTCCAGATGCGCTCGTCGGGCCACTGTTCGACGGTGGCGTCGAGCGGGCACTGGAGGTAGACACGGCTGGCGTTCGCGCCCCGGGGGATCAGTCCGGCCAGGCCGCGGGAGTGGATCGCCATGCCGGAGGGGTGGCTTGCGGGTACGTCGGCGAGGACGCTCAGCCAGGAGTATCCGTATTCGTGGGAGAAGCGCGTCAAGGCGTCTTCGGGGAGGCTGGCGCGGCTGACGCCGTGGTGGCCGTCGCACCCGGCGACGAAGTCGCAGCTGATGGTCTTCGCCGAGCCCGTGCCGTCCCGGTAGCGCACCTGGGGATCGGGGCCGTTGAGGTCTTCCAGGGTGACGCCGGCGGCCTCGAAGCGGAGGTCTCCGCCGTCGCGGAGTAAGACATCGGTGAGGTTGCGGACGAGGACCTGCTGGGGGCAGTACAGGCTTTCGTTGTCGTCGCCGGTGTCGATCGGCATTTCCTCGCCGTCGATGAAGAAGCCGCCCTCGGCCTCGACGATGGGGTTGCCCTCCACGACCTCATCGAGTCCCCACGCCCGGAACAGGCGCACTCCGCGGGTGTCGATGGTGCCGGCGCGCTGGCGCAACTCGACGTAGGCGCGGCTGTGCTTTTCCAGCACGGTGCAGCTGATGCCCTCGCGGAGCAGGAAGTTGCCGAGCGTGAGCCCAGCCACCCCAGCTCCCACGATGACGACGGTCGTGTTCTCGGGTGTTTCTGTCATGTCGGAGCCTTCTCGGAAGCGGGCGGCACACGGTCCTGGCAGAGCAGGGACGGGTGTGCCGCCTTGTGATGGTTCGCCTTTCTGACCACCACTGTGGAAGCCGACGACGCCTCCACCAACCGGTGAATGAACTCCAGATACCGAAAAGCCGCCAAGTTCCTCGGGGGCTACTTCGCGTGACCGCGCAGCTCCGCCTGATAGCGGCCAGGAGTCTGGCCGACGACCTCGGTGAAGGCGTCGATGAAGCCGGAGGGATTCGACCACCCGCACTCGGTCGCGGTGTCGGTGACCGACCGGCCGGCGGTGAGGTGCACCAGGGCATGGTGGATACGCAGGATGGTGCGCCAGCGTTGGAAGCTCATGCCGAGTTCGGTGTGGAACAGGCGGCTCAGGGTGCGCTCGCCGGCCCCGGCGGCACGCCCCAGCTCGGTGAGGGTCGCGGCCCGGCCGGGGTCGGCGTGCAGAAGATCGGTGACGGCGCGCAGGCGGTCGTCGGCCGGTTCGGGCAGGTGCAGCGACTGCTCGGGCGTCTCGGCGACCTCGTCGATCACCACCGCGAGCAGCCGCCCGAAAGCCCCCGGTCGTGCCTCTGCCCGCCCGGTCAGCGCCAGGAGGGCTTCGCGCAGCAGAGGGTTCACGGTGAACACACTGGGGCGGGCGGGCAACGTGTCGCACAGGTCGGCCGGGATGGTGAGCAGGCGGACGTCGGTCTCGCCGTAGAACCGGTGGGAGTGTTCGAAGCCGGGCGGCGTCCACGTCGCCCGGTTGGCCGGAGCGACCCAGGTCCCGCGTTCGGTCGTGGTGGCCACCGCGCCCGCGGCCGCATAGACCAGCTGACCATCGCCATGGGAGTGCGTGTCGAGGCGGTAGCCGTGCGGAAGCCGGCCTGCGCCGGTGGGCGTTGTCGGGTGCGGCGCAGGGGGCCGCGAGGAAGCTTGGCGGGTTTTCGGCATAGGTGGCCAGTTTACCGACGGTTCGGACCGAAAGGCTGTCCCGGCCGTGTCACCTCATCCCCCGACCACGCCCTCGCGCCCGCATCGCTGACTGGCGCTGACCCTGGGCTAGGGCTAGGGCCAGGGCCAGGGCTGTTGGGCTAAGGCTGTTGGGCTAGGGCTGTTGAGGCTGCTCTGCCGCGCAGCGCCGGCGTTCGCGACTCAAAGGTCCGTGATGGCCATCCACAGGTCCACGTCGGAGATCATCAGTCGGCCCGGCCGCTGTGTGGCCCCGTCCGGGACGACCGCACGCACCACGGGCTGGTCGCCCTTCTCGATGGTCACCTTCGTGCCGTCGAACTTCGCCGACTTGGCGCGGACGACCGAACGCAGCTTGGCCGCGACGCGGTCGGCGGTCGCCTCGTCCTTGACCACGAGGCAGAGCGTCTCGATGTTCTTGGCGGCGGAGGCAGCCCGCTGGCCGAGGGCGGACAAGCGCACCGGCTTGGTGGAGGTGAGCGGATTGAAGTCGGCACGGTAGACGTCGCCCAGGCACTCGACTGCGCGCCGGTAGTCCTTCTTGTCGGCCAGCGAGGCGCCCTCCTTCGGGTTGACGGCCGCCATGGGGGTGTCGCCCTGGGCGGAGTAGGAGATCTCGTCCTGCGAGACCTGGAACGACACCCCCGTGCCACCGGGATGCGCCCAGGTCCGTCTGCCGTCGTCTTCGCGCTGCTTGTAGCCGTTCGCCTTCAGTGATGCGGTGATGGCGGCCGCGTCGAACGAGCCCTCCCAGCGGCCCGCGCCCTTGGTGTCGACAGCCGTGTCGATCTGGGTCACCTTCAAGTCCTGCCCCCACGGCCCGGGTTCGTACGCGTTCAGCAGGCTGCTGCCCGTCTGGCCGACAGAGGCGAACCGCTTCTCATCGCCCTTGCTCAGCTCACGCACCTTGGCGGCGTCGAGGTAGGTCACTTGGCTCGTGCCGTTGTCGTCGGCCAGGGCCCCCAGCCCCTCCAGCACCTTGGAGCTGTCACCGCCGTTGCCGGAGTCGGACGAACAGCCGGTGCCGGCGGCCAGGAAGACGGCGAGAGCGGCGCCGCCGAGGACAGATCTGAGCGCTGTTGTGAGCATGACGAGGAAGCGTACCGGCGTGATCCGGAGAATCTGTCCTGGAGACACCTATGCTCAGGCGTGCGCCAAGAGCAGCGGTTGGAAGAAGCCTGTCTCCTGCGGCATCCGCCACCCGGGATCCACAAAGCCTGCGTCCGCCGCAAGGACGGCCAGTCGGTTCCGGCTGAGCGCCCAGTAGGTGGTCCGGTGGACCTGGACGCGCCACTCTCCGCCTGCCGACAGGAGTTGGAAGAGTTCCACGTCGTAGTGCTCGCCGTCCTCGTGCCAGTGCCAGAGCTGGAAGGTGACGGTCCGTTCTCGCCCATCCGCGGGCCGGTGAACCTGCGGAGGCGTGGAAACGGGGCGGTTGCGCAGCAGGTCGTCGTAGGGGCGTGTGCTGACCAGCAGCAGTCCGCCGGGACGCAGCACCCGGCGCATCTCCACCAGGGCGGCATGGACGTCCTGCTCCGTCAGAAGGTGGGGCAGGGAGTTGTCGGCGCAGACGACGGCGTCGAACCGGGCGTCTGGAAAGGGGAGGCGCCGCATGTCGGCGACGGCGGCGCGCAGCGTCACATTCCGGAGGGCGGCCTCACGGGCAGCGCGGGCGGCGGCGCGGGGACTGAGGTCCGTCGCGGTGACGCTGTGCCCGCGCAGCGCCAGGCCGATGGCCTGCGTGCCGATGCCGCACGAACAGTCCAACACCGCTGCCCGGTCCACGCCGATCAGGGCGTCAAGGGCGTCCCCCTGCCGGCGAATACCGGCGTCCCAGTCCGCGTAGATCAGGTGGTAGTCGTCGGCCAGTCCGTCGTAGAACTGTGCCACCGAGGTCTCGGGCATGGCCCGAGGCTACTGTGCCTGAGCTCCCTCCCGCCGGCCGTCGCCGCCCTCGTCATGGCCTTCACCTCACTCGGCCACCAGCTGCGCCCCGTCCACCACCAGCCCCCTCGTACTCCGTGGGCAGCGAACCGGCAGCGAACCTTCCCCGGCCCAACCAGTCGGCCTGTCAGGGGGCTTGGCGGGTACACGGACGGTTGAAAGGAGGACCGTCGACATGACGACGTCCATCAAGCGCATGCCCGGTTGGGCGAAGGTGGTCTCCGCCTTCGTGCTGGTGCTCGCGGTGCTCTTCGCCGGGCTGCGGCTGGCCGTTCTGCCGGGACTGCGCGATGTGTTCGGCACGGAGACACGCGACAATTCGGGCCCCACACTTCTCAAGTCGATCCAGGACATGAGCCGTTACGACGCCGCTTCGGGCAACTTCCAGGTTGTCGTGGACCTGGAGAAGGACGCCAAGTACCTGCCCGACGCGATCCGCGGCACCCGCACGCTGTACGTGGGGGCCGGCACGGTCGACGCCTATGTCGATCTCGGCCATCTCGGCGAGAAGGACGTGAAGGTCGACAAGGACCGCACGTCGGCCACGCTCCATCTGCCGCACGCTGCGCTGGGCAAACCCGCACTCGATCCCGACCACTCCTACGCCGTCTCGAAGCAGCGCGGTCTGCTCGACCGGATCGGCGACATCTTCTCGGGCAACCCGAACGACGAACGGGCCGTGCAGCGGCTCGCTGCCAAGCACATCGGCGCGGCCGCCAAGGACAGCCGGCTGACCGCGCGGGCCGAGGAGAACACCACCGGCATGCTCGAAGGCCTGTTGCGTTCTCTCGGCTTCAAGGAGGTGACCGTCACCTACGGTGCCTGAGTCCGGGCGGCACCGGCGGCGCCGGGGGCGATCACGCGGTCGCACCCGGCGCCGGAGGCGGTCCCCGGATGGCAGTCCCGTCCGTGCGGGCAGACGATGGAAGGAGGCAAGGAAGGGAACCGTCATGCTGGAGATCAAGACGGTCGACAAGCCCGATGAGCGACGCGATTTCCCGCGCGGCCACCTCGAAGCGGTTCACATGAGCGGGCTCGACTTCGCCGTGGGAACCTTCGAACCGGGCTGGCGCTGGTCCGAGTCCGTGGGCCCGATCGCCGGGACGAAGAGCTGCGAGGTCCACCACAACGGCTATGTCGTACAGGGACGGATGCACCTCGTCATGGACGACGGCGGCGAGGGCGAGGTAGGACCCGGCGACGTCTTCGTCTGTCCCCCCGGGCACGACGCGTGGGTCGTGGGTGACGAACAGGTCGTCGTGTACGACTTCGCGGGAGGCATGGCCACCGACTACGCGAAGGCGAAGGACGCCTAGAGCCTGACCTACTCCCCGTGGGCCGGACCGCGTCATCCTGGCCTCTCGTGGCGCGGCCCCGGACCGCGTCCACTGCATTCTCCCGTGCACGGACCGGACCGCGTCATCACGCCCTCTCGCGGCGCTGACCTGCCCTTTCGCGACCCCGTCGCGGCACTGACCACGCCGGGGTCATGGCGCTGCCGCAAAAGCCCTCCCCTTTGCCGAGTCCTGGGCATCCTCGGCCCCATCGGGGGTATCCGGGCTGCACCAGAGGGCAGTTCGACAAGGGGAGGGTCGCATGGTCCGCACCGCATTGCGCACGCGTGCCGCGAAGGCAGGTCGCCGGAAATCGGCACCGAAGTCAGGATCGGACCGGGGGAAGTCGACGCCGAAGTCCGAGCGGGGGAAGTCGGCGTCGAAGCCCGAGCGGGGCAAGGGGGCCTCGAAGTCCGAGCGGGGCACGTCGCAGAAGTCGCGGTCCTTCTTCGGCCGACGGACGACGTCGGCACAGGCACCGGCACGAGAGCCCAGTGCCCTGGCGCTGCCCTTCCGGCTGCTGGCCATGCTGATCGCCTTCGCGGCCATGGTCGCCTTCGCGGTCGCACTGGCCCGGCTGACGCTGGAGCCCTCACCGGCGTCGACCGCGCTGATCCACGACAACCTTCACCCCGGGCGCTCCCTGCGGGCCTATCTCGACCAGCCGGAGCTGCGCGACGCCGTCAAGCAGATCGGCGGGAACCTCCTGCTCGGGGTGCCTTTCGGAGTGCTGCTCCCCGTGGTGGCTCCGAAGACCCGCGGAATCCTGCGCGTCCTCGCGCTCACCGCGGCGGTCATGCTCCTGGTCGAGCTCGTTCAGGGAGCTCTCATCACCGGGCGTTCCTTCGACATCGACGACGTCATCCTCAACACGACCGGGGCGCTGGTGGGTTACCTGCTTCTGGGGCGCCGGTTCGGCAGGGCGGTGCACCCGAGGAAGCGTCTTCGCGCCTGAGACATCACCCCAACTATTGGTCCGGACCAGAGTCTTGACACTCCCTTACCTCACTTCTTAAATCAAGAGGCGAAGCATGCACCCCCCACCTCAGTCGGCTCACTCTCCCCCCGGGTAGCCGTACGGAAATGAGAGTCATGGACTCCCCACGCCTGCTCCGAAGATGCCTCTTCGCCGCACTGTCCGCCGCACTCGTCGCCTCCGCCTCGGCCGTCGTCGCTCCCGCCCACGCGGGTCCGGCGGCCGCCGCGGCGGCCGTGACGTTCCAGGACACCTTCGACGGTGCGGCCGGTTCGGCCGTCGACTCGTCCAAGTGGCAGATAGAGACCGGCGACAACGTCAACAACCATGAACGGCAGTACTACACCTCGGGCAACAAGAACGCGGCGCTGGACGGCCAGGGCCATCTGGTGATCACGGCCCGCAAGGAGAATCCGGCCAACTACCAGTGCTGGTACGGCACATGCCAGTACACGTCGGCCCGGCTGAACACCTCCGGGAAGTTCACGTCGACGTACGGCCATGTCGAGGCCCGGATGAAGATCCCGCGCGGGCAGGGCATGTGGCCCGCGTTCTGGATGCTCGGCAGCGACATCGGACAGGTCGGCTGGCCGAACTCCGGTGAGATCGACGTCATGGAGAACGTCGGCTTCGAACCGTCCACCGTCCACGGCACGATCCACGGTCCGGGGTACTCCGGGTCCGGCGGTATCGGCGCCGGCTACACCCTGCCGAACGGCCAGGCCTTCGCGGACGCCTTCCACACCTTCGCGGTCGACTGGGCACCGAACACGATCACCTGGTCGGTGGACGGAACGGTCTACCAGCGGCGTACGCCCGCCGATCTGGGCGGAAACAGCTGGGTGTTCAACAAGCCGTTCTTCCTGATCCTGAACCTCGCGGTCGGCGGGTACTGGCCGGGCGACCCCGACGGCTCCACCACGTTCCCGCAGCAGCTCGTCGTCGACGAGGTGAAGGTCACGACGAGCGACAGCTCCGGCGGCACCGGCGGTCCGATCAAGGGCCTCGCAGGCAAGTGCGTGGACGTGGCCGCCGCCAATTCGGCCAACGGAACGCCCGTACAGCTCTACGACTGCAACGGGACCGCCGCCCAGCAGTGGACGGTGTCCTCGGACGGCACGATCCGCGCGCTCGGCAAGTGCCTGGACGTCACCGGCAACGGCACGGCGGACGGCTCCACGGTCCAACTGTGGGACTGCAATGGCGGCCCCAACCAGAAATGGACGGTCACCGCGGCGCGCGACATCGTGAACCCGCAGGCCAACAAGTGTCTCGATGTCACGGGCAACAACTCGGCCAATGGCACACGACTGCAGATCTGGTCGTGTTCCGGCGGAGCCAACCAGAAGTGGACGGTCGGCTGACAGACCGCCGGGTCGAGACAGGACGCATCCCCGTCGTTGCTGACAGGTGGAGCGGCTTGGCACCTGCGGTCGTCCGGGACCCCGGCCAGATCGGCTCGCTGATGACGCTGATCAACTGCGTCTGTCGGCGGGCCGATCGCGCCGGTGTCAGCATCCTCGACCAGCAGCTCCTCGTTCGGACGGGCCGCCACAAGCGGCCCTCCAGACACCAGCCAGAAGTCCTGTGGCCGCAGGCCGGACGTCTCGGTCCACCGGGGCAGCAGCCCCGTACGGCGTCCCCTCGCGTGCACCCGCCGACCTGCGTCTGCCGGTGAGGAGAGATACAAGTGAGAAGGGAGTCGACGCGACGGGACGACACGTGGGCCGCGCCGCTGCTCTGCTGTGCCTCTGCGGGACCCGAGAGCCCGGGGGCAGGATGGGCGATGAATGGACATGGAGAACGCCGGCCCCCTCGGAGACGGCCACCTTCCGGATCCGGTCACCGCGGCCACGGCAGTCGTGGATGCGCGCGGGATTGTGACGGGGTGGAGCACCAGTGCCGAGCAGTTTCTCGGGTACCCGTCCGAGGACGTCGTCGGGCGTCCGGCAGCCGGCCTGCTCGGCCGGAATGCCGACACCCCGGTCGATTTCTCGTCAGCCGACGAGGGGTGGCGGGGGACGCCCCCTCTGCGGCACCGGGACGGCCACGATGTGGAAGCCGAGCTCCGGGCCTACGCGTCGCTCGACCGCGAGGGCGGCACACAGTGGCTCATCGTAGCCACGCCGTCGCAGCGGCCGTATCCGCGTCGGGCGCCACATCCGGTTGAGGCCGAGGCGACGACAGAAGAAGCCTTCGCTCAGTGCCACCTGCCTGTGATGATCTACGACGCCGAGTTGCGGGTTCTGCGCGGAAGCGCCGGGGCGGTCCGCGCGCTGGGCCTCTCGGAGCGGCAGATACGTGGTCGGCGTGTCACCGACATCCTGCCTCCCCACATCTGCACGAAGGTCGAAGAGGGCATGCGCAGGGTTTTCGAGACGGGAGAGCCGGAGTTCTTCCAAGTGCGTGGCCGACCACACCCCGAAGCCCGCGGACATTACTGGGCCGTTACCGTGGCGCCCGTCAGGAACCCGGCAGGGGAGGTGCGCCACGTTCAGCTCATGGCGCTCGACATCACTGAACTGCACCTGGCCCGAGAGCGGCTCGCTCTGCTGAATGACGTCAGCACGCAGGTGGGCAGCACTCTGGACGTGACGCGCACGGCCCAGGAGATGGCCGACGTGGCAGTGGGCCGACTCGCCGACTTCATCAGCATCGACCTGCTGGACTCACTGCTGCGTGGTTTCGAGCCCAGACCCTTCGACGAGGGTTCCATCGGGCTGCGCCGCGTTGCTCAGCAGTCCGTGCTGCCCGGTGTACCCGAGTCGCTGATCCAGCCTGGAGACGTGGACTATTACCCAGCGTCCTCACCTCCCATCCGCTGCCTGCTCACAGGCCGTTCGTCGCTGCACCGCACCCTGGACGAAGCCGTCGGCAGCTGGCAGACGGCAGACCCCGAGCGCGCGGAGAAGGTCCGCGCCTTCGGAATACACTCGATCTTGGTCGTACCGCTGCGCGCCCGAGGTATCACGCTCGGGGTGGCCGTGCTCGTGCGCCACCGGCGCCCGCACCCCTTCGACGAAGACGATCTGCTTCTCGCTGAGGAGATCGCCGCTCGCGCTGCCGTCGCCGTGGACAATGCCCGCCGTTTCACCCGCGAGCGGACCACCGCACTGGCCCTGCAGCGAAGCCTGCTTCCGCAGCACCTGGCCGCCCAGGATGCCGTGGAGGTGGCTCATCGGTACCTGCCGGCTCGCTCCCAGGCAGGGCTTGGCGGCGACTGGTTCGATGTCATACCCCTGTCGGGCGCCCGCGTCGCCCTGGTGGTCGGAGACGTCGTCGGCCACGGCCTACGGGCCTCAGCCACCATGGGCCGGCTACGGACTGCGGTGCGCACGCTTGCCGACGTCGACCTGCCTCCCGAGGAGCTCCTCGTCCATCTCGATGACCTGGTCGGTCACCTCAAGACGGAGGAAGGCACTGCCGCGGAGTCGGAACCCGACATCGCCAGCGATCTCATCGCCACCTGCTTGTACCTGGTCTACGACCCGGTGTCGCGCCGCTGCACCGCCGCCGCCGCGGGCCATCCCCCGCCGGCCATGGTGACGCCCGACGGCAGAGCGGATTTCATCGAGCTGTCTGCCGGACCTCCGTTGGGCGTGGGCGGTCTCCCCTTCGAATCGGTCGAATGGGAAGTACCTCAGGGCAGCATCTTGGCGCTGTACACGGACGGCCTCCTCGAAGTCGCCGAACACGACATCGGCAAGGGCATGACACTGTTGCTGCAACGCCTGGAACGCCCCGCGCGCTCACTGGATGCAGCCTGCGACGACCTGATCCAGACCATGCTCCCCGCGCAGCCGTCGGACGACGTCGCCCTCCTCCTGGCACGTACCCGGTCCCTCGACTCGGACCAGGTCGCCACCTGGGACCTGCCCTCCGATCCGGCAGCGGTGGCGGACGCTCGGCGCAAGGTCTCCCAGCGCCTGACGGACTGGGGGCTGGACCAGGTCACCTTCACGACCGAGTTGATCGTGAGCGAACTGGTCACCAACGCGATCCGCTACGGGGGCCCTCCCGTCCAGCTGCGCCTGATCCGCGGCGCTGCGCTCATCTGCGAGGTGTCCGACAGCAGCAGCACCGCCCCGCACATGCGCCGGGCCCGTATGTTCGACGAAGGCGGGCGCGGCCTGATGATGGTCGCCCAGCTGACCGAACGCTGGGGGACGCGCCATCTGCCCGGAGGAAAGGCGATCTGGGCCGAGATCGGCATACCGAACGAGCGGCCGTGAGGACTGCCGGCAACAAACTTGGACCTCCCCCCTCCTTGCCGTTCCTCCTGAACACTCACGACAGCCGCACAAACACGTGTTCGCGCCGCAGAGTCGAAGCGCTCGAGGAAAACCGAGAGGAAAACCGACTCGAGGGATCCGATCGGTCACGTCACTGCCTGGCGACACGAGCCCTTTCGGACCAGTGAGCGTGGTCAGTCACCGGAGCTCTGACGCTCACCGTAGGGGACCACCGCCACGGGGCAGTGCGCATGGTGCAGCACAGCATGGACGACGTGCCCCAACGGCGTGCCGAGCCTGTGCGCCGGCCGACGGGCACCGACCACAACCAAATCCGCGTGAGCGGACGCATCGACAAGAGCACCGGCCGGGGATTGGGCTCGCACCAGTTCACTGGTCACCGTCAGGTCGGGATATTCGTCCCGCACAGGTGCTATCAGGCGGGCGATGGAACTCGCCTGCTCCTCGGCGACCTCCGTGAGGTCGCCGAGCATCGGCACCATGCTCCCGGCGTACTGGTAGTAGGTGTAGGCGCTCAGCACACGCAGCGAGGCCTTGTGGCGGTAGGCGGTCTCCGCCGCGAACCGCATCACGTCGAGGTCACGCTCGTCGCGTACGGCGACCAGCACGGCGTCTGTGGTGACGTGACCGGGCGTGCCACGCACCACGACGACAGGAGCGGTCGCGCAGGCGGCGACGCGGAGTCCCACTGAGCCGAGCAGGAGCGCCGAGAATCCGCCGGCTCCACGGGTACCCACCACCGTCAGACCATCGTCACCCGCTTCGCCGAGCAACGCCGCGGCAGCGGCGTCGCGGCTGACCATGGAGGTGACGCGGATGCCAGGGGCCTGGTCTTCCGCTTGTGCAGCCGCACGTTCCACGGTGTTCAGACCTGCACCGAGGACCCGCTGGACCACGGAGTCGCGGGCCAGTTCCGTGCCCCAGGTATCGAGGCCAGTGGCGCACACGATGTGCAGGGGCACGCCTCTGGATGAGGCTTCGACGGCGGCCCACCTCACCGCCAGTGCGGCACCCTCGGAACCGTCCGCCCCCACAGTGATCGGTCCGTGCACGGCAACCATGATCCCTCCAAGGTTCAAGGCCATTCCACCCTGACACCGCATGCAAAGCTCTGGAAGCTGCCGTTCGTCCCGAGGCGGGGCCGAACGGCCCTATGCGATCACCGTCGCCGAATGAGGCAGAGTCCTGATCGCCACCCGACTCGTCATGTTCGACTCGCGTGCGGGCACGGCCGAGCGCACACGAGAGCGCGCCCAGCCGTGGGGCACGCGGTGCGGGAGGTGACGCTGCCGCGCACGTGGTCGTCGAGGAGGCCGAGGGCGACTTCCTGCGGGGCGCGGTTGGCGACGGTGGTCATGGGCGTTCGTCTCCCTCGCGCGTACCGCCGGCCGTGGGAGCGGTGTAGCGGTCAGGGTCGGCGTCGAACATGGCGGCGCAGTGCGCGGAGCAGAAGTGGCAGGTGCCGTTTTCGGTTTGCCGGTGCTCGGTGGTGGTCGCCTTGTCCACCCGCATGCCGCACACCGGGTCGGCGACCATGCTGTCGCCGTTGCCTGCGGAGGTGGACTGGTAGTGCCCGTGGCCCGCCGGGGCGGCCGTGCCGACAACTGGGGCTCGGGCAGCGGCGTACTCGGCACGGGGCTGGATCTGGGCGGGCCGGGCATCGGGCAGCGGCTGAGCGTGCCAGCGGCGCAGCCGGGAGGAGTTGGTGACGACCGAGAGGGAGCTGAGCGCCATGGCCGCGGCGGCGATGATCGGGCTGAGGCGGATGCCCCACAGCGGGTACAGGGCGCCGGCGGCGAGGGGGATGCCGACGGCGTTGTAGACCAGGGCGAAGAACAGGTTCTGCCGGATGTTGCGCATCGTGGCCCGCGACAGCTGGATGGCCGTGACAACTCCGCCGAGTGAGCCGGAGATCAGGGTGATGTCGGCGGCCTCGATGGCGACGTCGGTGCCGGTGCCGATGGCCAGGCCGACGTCTGCGGCGGCCAGGGCGGGGGCGTCGTTGATGCCGTCGCCGACCATGCCGACAGTGCGGCCTTCAGCCTGCAGGCGACGGATCTCGTCGGACTTGTGCTCGGGCAGCACTTCGGCGAGCACCCGGGTGACGCCGACCTGCGTGGCGATGGCGGCGGCGGTGCGGGTGTTGTCGCCGGTGAGCATGACGACGTCGATGCCCATGCGCTGCAGGGCGGCGATGGCGGCGGCGGAGTCGTCCTTGACGGTGTCGGCGACGGCAAGCACGCCGGCAGGCTGTCCGTCGACCGCGGCGAGGACGGGGGTCTTGCCCTCGGCGGAGTGAGCGGCCGCCACAGGGGTCAGTGCGGTGGCGTCGATGCCGACGTCGCTCAGCAGCCGGGCGGTGCCGACCACGACGGTGTGCCCGTCGACGGTGGCCTGGACGCCCTTGCCGGTGACGGAGTCGAAGCCGGTCGCTGTGGGCGGGTTGAGGCCGCGGTCGTGGACGCCGTTGGCGATGGCCCGCGCGAGTGGGTGCTCGCTGTCGGCCTCGGCCGCCGCGACCAGCCGCAGCAGCTCTGTCTCGTCGAACCCGTGGACGGGGTGGACGTCGGTCAGGACGGGCTTGCCGACGGTGACGGTGCCGGTCTTGTCGAGCACGACGGTGTCCAGCTTGTGCGCGGTCTCCAGGGCTTCGGCGGAGCGGATCAGGATGCCGGCCTGGGCTCCCTTGCCCGTGCCGACCATCACCGACAGTGGAGTGGCAAGGCCCAGCGCGCACGGGCAGGCGATGATCAGCACCGCGACCGCGGAGACCAGTGCCAGGGTCAGCGCGGGGGACGGGCCCAGGGTGAACCAGATGGCGAAGGTGCCGATCGCGATCGCGATGACCGCAGGCACGAAGTACGCCGATACGGCGTCGGCGAGCCGCTGGATGGGGGCCTTGGACGCCTGGGCCTGCTGCACGAGGCGGATGATCTGGGCGAGCATCGTGTCGGCGCCGACCTTGGCCGCTCGCACCCGCAGGGATCCGGTGCCGTTGACAGTGGCCCCGACGACGACGTCGCCGCTGCGCTTCGTGACGGGCATCGGCTCGCCGGTGACCATAGACTCGTCGACGGCGGAGGAGCCCAAAACAACCTCGGCGTCGACGGGGATCTTCTCTCCTGGCCGTATGACGAGCTCGTCGCCGACCACGACGTCCTCGACCGGGATCTCGGTCTCGATTCCGTCCCGCACGACGCGGGCGGTGCGGGCCTGCAGGCCCAGGAGGGCTCGGATGGCCTCGCCGGTGCCGGCCTTCGCCCGGGCCTCCAGCAGTCGCCCGAGCAGGATCAGGGTCAGGATGACGCCGACGGCCTCGAAGTAGACCTCCCGCACGTCCTCGGGCAGCAGGCCGGGGACGAGGGTGACCAGCAGGCTGTAGCCGTAGGCGGCAGACGTGCCGAGGGTGATCAGGGAGTTCATGTCGGCGGCCCGGTGGCGCAGGGTCAGCCAGCCCGTCACGTGGATCGGCCACCCGGTGTAGAACATCACCGGCGTGATCATCACCAGCTGCAGCCAGTGATTCAGTATCCAACCGGGCACCCAGTCTGCGCCGAAGAGTTCGTGCGCCATCACCACGAACAGCACCGGGGCAGTGAGGACCGCTCCCACCAGGACCCTGCGGGTGAGGTCCTTGATCTCTGCCTGTCGCTCTGCGACATCCGCGGCCTCCGACTCGGCTGCCGTCCGCTCCTCACCTGCCGACCTGCCGCCAGCGGCAGGAGGAGCAACAGGAGGAGGCGTGGCCGCGGCGCCATGACCGTCCGAGGCAGGCTGTGCGGAGGCTTCCACAGGTTCGACCAGCAGCGTGCCGTGGATCATGTTCATGCCGCAGGCGAAGCCGAAGGAGCCCGGCCGGTCGGGGTTCAGCCGCACGGTGGTGCGCTTGTGGGCGGGCAAGCCAGCACCGACCTTCAGATCGGGGAAGACCACACGGGACGTGCACTCGCCTGCCTCCTGCCGGTCGAAGACCAGCTCCACCGGGATGCCCTGGCGGACCTTGATCAGGTCGGGACTGTAGCCACCTCGTACCGTGACCTCCACCCGCTGAACCCCGCCCTCCAGCCGGGCGGCACCGGCGCGCCGAGGGCCGAAGAAATACCAGCCCAGCGCGGTGATCAGGACGGCCGAGACCAGGACGACGACGATTTCGAGAGCACCCATGAACTCCTCGCCTCCCTTGCCGGTTCACTCTCCAGCCTGTACCCGGCCGCCCCTGAGGGCGCAATGGCCTACTGGTCCTGGACCATTCGGCCCCAGCCCCCCACACCCAGAAGCGGAACGATGCAGGTGAAGGCAAGAAGTCGCTGGGTGCCCCTCATCTGGCCACGGAACAAGGCCGAAGCAGGTGAATAACGATGATGTTCTGGTACGACCACGACGTCAGCGGCTGGGGCTGGTTCGCGATGTCGGCCGGCATGATCCTTTTCTGGGCGCTGATCATCACAGTCGCCGTGCTGCTCTTCCGCACCCTCAACCAGCCCCAAGAGAACACCCACGTCCCGGCCACGCCCTCCCCCCAGGACATCCTCCGTGAGCGGCTGGCCCGAGGGGAGATCGACGAGGACGAGTACCAACGCCGCCTGAACGCACTGCACGCCAGACCTCTCACAAAACCCTGAAACGCGCTGACCGCGCTGGTTGCGCAGGTACGCCCTCGCCGCCGTGGTCGTCGTCGGCGCCGTGGTCCTCGGTTCATCGCAGGGTTCCCTGATCTGGCTGACCGTTGCCGCCGCATGCCCACGCGAAGGGAAGCCACCGTGAACGCAGAACCTCTTCACGTGAGCACCGTCGAGGCGCTCGTAGCGGACGCCACGGCTGCGCCCTCGCTGCACAACGCACAGCCCTGGGCGTTCCGCTATCTGCGGGACATGGGCGTCCTGCGGTTGTACGCCGACCTGGAGCGCGCACTGCCGCGTACCGATCCGGAGAATCGAGGACTGCTCATAAGCTGCGGCGCCGCGCTGCTGAATCTGCGCGCAGCCGCCGCCGCGGCTGGGCTGGCGCCGGTCCTCCGGCTGCTACCCGATCCCGCATTCGCAGAGTTCCTCGCCGAGGTGGACCTGCGCGGCTCCGGATCACCGGACGGCACGCTCGCCCCCCTGGCCCCCTCGATCCACCGCCGTCACTCCAGCCGCCTACCCTTCCACGACGAGGGAATCTCCGTCGCCATGAAGGAAATGCTGTCCGAGGCGGCCCGTGTCGAGGGCGCGGAATTGGTGTTCCCCGACCCCTGGCATGTGCAGTCGATCCTCGAGCTGGTGCGGGACGCCGAAGGCCGGGAGGCACTCGACCCGGGAGTGCGCGAGGAAACGGCTCGGTGGACGCGTGCAGAGCCGTCAGCTGCCACCACCGGGGCGACAGATGGCATCCCCGGCGAGGCCTTCGGCCCCCGGCAGCGCGGAACCTCGGCGCCTGTACGTGACTTCGCCGTCGGCCGTCCGGTGCCCGGGCGCGGCTGGGCACTCTTCGAGAAGAACCCGAATATCGCTTTGCTCGGGACGGCCCGTGACGAGCCGGTGGACTGGCTGTGTGCCGGTCAGGCACTGGAGCGGGTCCTGCTCCGGGCCACCACAGACGGACTGGTCGCCTCCGTCACTTCCCAGCCACTGGAGTGGCCGGAAATCCGGTGGGCCGTCCGTGACCCCGTCTCGGCTATGACGCACGTCCAGATGGTGATCCGCCTGGGCTACGGCCCCGAGGGCGAGGCGAGCCCACGGCGGCCGGTGGCCGATCTGCTCGATGTCCTCTGACGCCTTCCCATCAGTGAGGAGTAGTCGCATGAAGGTCTCGGAAGTGATGACTACGCCTCCCGTGTGCGTGGCTCCTCATGTCCCCCTGGTCGAGGTGGCCAGACAGATGGCTGAGTACGCCGTCGGGTCGGTTCTCGTGGTCGAGGACGGAGTACTGCACGGCATAGTGACCGACCGCGACCTCGCGGTACGCGGTATGGGTGGCAGCCTGGGCACAAGGGCCCGGGTGGACGCGGTCATGTCACCACGCGTCATCACGGTCCAAGCCACCGACGACCTCCAGGCGGCCTACGGGACTTTCCGTCGCACGGGCGTCCGCCGGCTTCCCGTCCTTGAGGCAGACCGGGTGGTGGGCGTACTGGCGATCGACGACCTGTTTCTGGACGTTTTCCGCAGGCTCGCCGACCTGCTCGGCCCGCTCGCCGGAAGCGTCCTACGAGAGCCTCCGGCACCATCTTCACAGGCCGGTTCCCAAGGATGAGCGCCAAATCGGCTGAGGAGGGGACGGCCGCTCTGCACGAGGACGGGCCCACCCACGAGCGTCACTGGCACAGCAGCAGCGCCGCTTCTGGATCGGCATGCCGTCGCATCATCCCTCCCCTCCCTGCCGGTCCCTGACGTCTTCGCCGCCATGGGCAGCACCCCGCGCGGCCCCCTCCGACCGAGGCAGCTGAGCGGCAGGCCCGCCCTGGCCCCAACGAGCTGCCCGGCGTGAGCCATGGCCACGTGTGGCGTCAGCTTGTCACGCAGTTCACCGACCTCTTCGCGGTCGTGCTGCTCGTCGCCTCGGCGATCACCTTCCTCGCATACTTCCTGGAACAGCCTCGGGATCCCGCCACGCTTCAACTGGCCGTGGCCATCGTTGGAGTGGTGCTCCTGAACGCCGGCATCGGCTTCGCGCAGGAATACGCCGCCGAGCGCACGGCGGAATCTCTGCAGGCGATGGTGTCCCACAGCTGCCGTGTGCTGCGGGACGGGGAACGGCGGGAGCCGCCTGCGCCAGAGCTGGTGCCGGGCGATGTCGTGATTCTGGAGGCCGGGGACGCGGTGCCGGCCGACTGCCGGTTGGTCGAGGCCCAGGAGGCCGCCGTCAACAACGCGGCGCTCACCGGAGAGCGATCACGAGGTGATCCTCATTGAACAGGACGACGACCGCGTGGCCGAACTTGCGGCCCTGCCGCGCGTGCGCATGGTGGCCGGGGACGCCTGCGACTCCTCCCTCCTGGAGCACGCCGGAGCGCTCACCTGCGATCTCGTCATCTCCACCACTGGCAGGGACGAGGACAACCTCGTCATCAGCCTGCTCGCCACGCGGCAGTTCGGAGTCGGGCGGGTCGCCGCACGCGTCAACGACGCCGAGAACGCCTGGCTCTTCGACCAGCAGTGGGGCGTCGACGTGGCCGTACCCGCGGCCACCCCGCTGATCTCCCTCATCGAGGAGGCCACCGGTGCCACGGACACGGTGGCGCTCCTGCGACTGAGCAAAGCGGGTGTCGAGGCGATCGAGACCGAGATCACCGAGCGGTCCCGAGCCGCGGGGCACGTACTGAGCGAGATCCCCCTGCCATCCGGCACAGTCGTCGCCACCTTCGTCCGCGACGGCCGGCCCACGGTTCCCGGTCCGGGGGTACGGCTCCAGCCGGGCGACGAACTGCTGCTCGTGTCACACGAGGCGACCGAGCAGGAGATCCACGCGGCCTTCCAGTAGCCGAGATCCGACAGCGACCCCTGCCTCGGGTCACTTCTTCTCGGTACGAACGATCACGACCGGGCAGGTCGCATGCTGCGACACGTGCTGGCTGACGGACCCGAGCAGCGCACTCGCGAACCCACCCCTGCCCCGGCTGCCGACGACCAGAACCTCGGCACCCTCGGCAGCCCGCAGCAGCACGTCGGCGGTATTGCCGTGCACCACATGGGTCCGAACCGAGTCGGCCGCGTCCGGGCCGAGGACATCGGCCATCTCCGTCCGGATCCGCTGCCCGGTCTCGTCCTCGTCGACATCCATGTCCACAGCGGGCCCCGACCAGCCGTACAGGCCCGGAAGCTCCCACACCGCAACCGCTTCCACGACGGCACCGACCAAACCCGCATAGTTCACGGCCCAGCGCAAAGCCTCGTACGAGGACGGCGACCCGTCGACACCGACCACCACTCGTCGCTCGGAGACATCCCTGTCCATGTGTCTCGCCTCTCCCTGGTAGGTGGTCGCCCACCTGGCCGGTCCGCCCCTGGTCTCCACGTTGCGGGCCCCATCGCCAGACCGCCAGAGATGCGCATCCGGCGGGATGACGGACGTCGGCGCGCCCTCAGCGCCTACAGCGCCTCGTCCAGTCGGGCTCCACGCTCTCCCACTCGCGGTTCCACCGGGCCAGCCGACGGCGCCCGACGCTCCTGTCGACGGTCCCACACGCCATAGGCGGTGGCACCGCCGCCGAGCGCGGTAGCGAAGCCATCACCACACCAGCGATCACCGCGAAGTCCTGACCCTCGGGCGGCTTGGCGATGACACCATGGTGGCATCAGCGCCTTGGCATCGAAGACGGGCGCCGCGGCACAGATCTGAGGACGGAGCGGCGATGAGTGAACCGACCCGAGTCGGCCCGCGAGCCAAGCGCGCCCGCCACGGCACCCCGTTGCCGCCGATCAGGAAGGTCCCACCACCCGCCGCCTGGACCGTGGATCCCGTCCGCCTGCGCGCTTACGGCACGGTCGACGAGCGGATGCTGCTGCCGGACGGCAAGTGGCGGCGCGTCGAAACCATCCGGGTGCCGAACCTCTTCGGCTGAGAACGGGACACGCAGGCCGGCTTGTCCGTTGCATGCCCCGATCCTGGAAAGCGCGGGAGGCTCTCGGCCCACGTCCATGCTCTTCGGCCCCCTACGGCTCATCCCTCCGCGCGTAGGCCTGTCGTACGGAAGCGGCGGCTCGGTCGGTCAATTCGGGGAGGGCGGACCGCACCGCATCGCTCAGAGGCGTGCCGAGCTCGACATCGGCCACCTCCACCGCGTGCACCACGAGCCTCGGCGGCAGCAGGTCGAGGGCCTCCGCCAGGGCAAGGCAGTCCCCGAGACCGAAGCCGTGCGTGCTCGCCGTGCCCCGTGAGTGGCCGGCCGCCTCCGCCGGTGTCAGGGTGTGCAGCGCACCCGGGCGGGCGGGCCGGGTGCGCAGGGCTTCCACGATGACCACGGTGTCGGCCCCACGCCATATGCCTAGCAGGCGCGCGGGTTCACCGTCGCTGACTGCCAGGACGGTGCCGTCGGGCACACGGCCTCGCAGTGCCTCCACCACCGCCGGGCCGATCCCGTCGTCCCCGCGCAGGGGATTGCCCACGCCGATCACCACGATCCGGCCGCTCATGCGCGGTCCAGGGTCAGGTCGAGGAAGTGGGCGGCGCAGGAGATGCAGGGATCGTGATTGCGGATGGCTCGTTCGCACAGGTGGGTCAGCTCCTCGTCGTCGGCAGCGGGTCCCTCTCTGTCCAGGCGGGCCTGGACCGCCCTGCGCACGTCCTCCTCGATGGCCGTCTGGTTCTGGGCGGTGGGCGGAATGATGCGGGCCGCAGTGAGCGTGCCGTCCTCGGCAAGGGCATAGCGGTGGTACAGCAGACCCCGTGGTGCCTCAGTGGCCCCCGCACCGACCGCCTCGCGCGGCGGGACCTGCACCGCCGGCCGGGAAGGCGGTTCGTATCCGTCGATGATCTGCAAGGCTTCCTCGACGGCCTGCACCACTTCCACGGCACGTACGACGATGCTCCGGAAGGGATTGTCACAGACCGCACCGTCGGCCGGATCGCCCAACCCGGCGTCCCGTGCCGCCTCGGCCGCCACGGGATACAGCCACCGGCCGCTGATCGCATAGCGGGCCAGTGGACCGGTGAGGACGCGGCGGCCGTCCAGCGTGGCAGTCCGGGCGGTGGAGTACGGTACCTGTCCTTCCCGGACGTGCTCCTCGAAATCCAGCACCGGGAACTCGCGCAGCGCCGGGCCCTGCTCCGCGGCCATGACAGCGGGTATCCCGGAATCGATGGCATAGCGGCCAGGGTCGCGCAGTGCGAGCAGATCGTGGTCGTACACGGCATCGGGGAAGTCGAACGCCGCCACCCAGCGGACGGTTTCCAAGGCATCCTCACGGGCCCGCCACAGCCGTTCCGCCAGTGGTCGGAGTTCGGCCGGTGCCGGCGTCCGGTAGAAGCCGCCCACCCGGACGTTGACCGGGTGGATGGACCGGCCGCCGAGCTGCTCCAGGATCGCGTTACCGGCCTGTTTGATTCTCAGCCCGCGCTCCACGGCGGCGCGTTGGTCGCGGGCGAGTCCCAGTACGTCCGCGCAGCCGAGAAAGTCCGGCGCGTGCAACAGATAGATGTGCAGGGCGTGGCTCTCGATCCATTCTCCGCAGTACAACAGGCGGCGCAGCTCCGCGATAGGGCCGTCCACCGTGACGTCGCAGGCCTTCTCGATCGCCTGACAGGCACTCATCTGGTAGGCGACCGGGCAGATGCCGCAGATGCGTGAGGTGATGTCGGGGGGTTCGGCATGGCCCCGGCCGATCAGGAACGCCTCGAAGAACCGTGGTGGTTCGTAGATGCGAAGACGTGCCTCGGTGACCGAACCGTTCTGGACGCGCAGGTGGAGTGCCGCTTCGCCCTCCACTCTGGCCAGCGCGTCCAGCCTCAGGACGCGGGTTCCGCGATCGTTCATGCGGGCCTTTCCGGACGGGGTTCCGTCCTGGCCCGAGGGCTGTGCTGCTCCTCGGCGGCGAGCTCGGGCACGGGGGCGTATTCCGGCGACGCGGCGTTGAAGGTCCGGAAAACACGCTGGATGTCAGGCTCGCTCATCCCGTCGCGGCGCAGCTCATCGATCATGGAACGCAGATTGGGCCGGCCCGTGGGCCCGAAGCAGCCGTAGCACCCGCGTCCGTAGGCGGGGCAGATGGCGCCGCACCCGGCGTGCGTGACCGGGCCCAGGCAGGGGGTTCCATGGGCCACCGTGATGCAGGTGGTGCCGCGCCTCTTGCACTCGAAGCAGACGCTGTGGCTGGGGATGCGGGGCTTTCGTCCGGCCAGGCAGGCGGTGATGACTTCGAGGAGCTGGCGACGGTCGATGGGGCAGCCGCGCAGTTCGAAGTCGACCGGGACATGGGTCGAGATCGCTGTCGAGGTCTCCAGCGTGGAGATGTACTCGGGGCGGGCATAGACGGCAGCGAGGAAGTCGTCGACGTCGGCGAAGTTGCGCAGTGCCTGGATGCCGCCCGCTGTTGCGCAGGCTCCGATGGTCACCAGATACCGGGATACACGGCGGATGTACTGGATCCGCTCGGCGTCCTCGGCGGTGGTGACCGACCCTTCGACCAGGGAGAGATCGTACGGTCCTCGGCCGTCCAGTCGCGCGCGCTCCCCTTCGGTGCCCTCGACCGGGGTCATCTCCAGGAAGTGGTCGATCCGCACGCGGTCGGTGAGCGCGAGGAGTTCGTCCTCACAGTCGAGCAGGGTGAGCTGGCAGCCGTCGCAGGAGGCGAACTTCCACACGGCGAGCGTCGGCCGCGCGTCGGTGGCCGTTCCCGGATCGCTGGTCATGTCACAACTCCCTCACCTGGAGCAGATGTGCCACGCGGTCGTAGCCGACGACCGGGCCGTCCCGGCACAGCAGGAGCGGGCCGAGCTGGCAGTGACCGCAATGGCCGGTGGCGCAGCGCATGTTGCGCTCCAGGGACAACTGCACGCGGTGCGGCACCAGGCCCCGGACGACCAGGTCGCGGGCAGTGTGCCGCATCATCACTTCCGGCCCGCACACGAGCGCGCAGGTGCGTTCGGGGCCCAGTTCGAGGCGATCGAGGAGCGTGGTCACCACGCCCACGGCACCGTGCCAGCCCGGGGCGTGGCGGTCGACAGTCACTTCCAGTTGGGCCAGCCCGCGCCAGCTCTCGATCTCGTCCCGAAAGGCCAGGTCGGCCGGGGTACGTGCGCCCAGCAGGATGGCGATTCGGCCGTACGCGTCCGGTCGGCCCAGGACTTCGTGGACGACCGGCCGCAGCGGGGCCAGCCCGATGCCGCCCGCGATCACCAGTAGGTCGTGCCCGGCAGCCGATTCCAAGTCCCAGCCTGATCCGTACGGCCCGCTGAGCCCGACTGTGTCGCCCGGGCGCAGTCGGTACAACGCGGTCGAGGCCGCACCCACCGCACGCACGGTGTGCACGAGACCTCCGTGACGGCCGCGCAGACCGCTGGCCGAGATGGGCACCTCCCCGACCCCGAAGGCGTAGATCATCGCGAACTGCCCCGGTGCGAAGGGCGGGAGCTCCCGTCCGGCCGGCACCAGTTCGATCGACCGGGTGTCGGCGGTCTCGGCCCGCGTCTCGGCGACGCGGTACGGCAGCGGGGGCATCACGGTGGTCATGGCTGCCCGCTTCCCGGCAGCCGCGCGGCCGGGCCGGAAGCCTGGGATGCGGGTACCCCGGTCATGGCGCCGCCTCGTGCGGCGTCGGTGGGCCGGACCGGGTCCAGTCGTGCAGGGCGGCGGCCTCCTCGGTGATGTCGATGCCGACCGGGCACCATACGATGCAGCGACCACAGCCCACGCAGCCGGACGATCCGAACTGGTCGTACCAGGTGCCGAGTTTGTGGGTCATCCACTGCCGGTAGCGGCTGCGCGAGGAGGCGCGGACCGGCCCGCCGTGCAAGTGGGAGAAGTCGAGGTCGAAGCAGGAGTCCCACAGCCGCCACCGCTCCGCGTGGTCGCCGGTGAGGTCGGTGACGTCCTCGGTGGTCGTACAGAAGCAAGTGGGGCACACCATCGTGCAGTTGCCGCAGGTCAGGCACCGCCCGGCGACGTCGTCCCAGCGGGGCGCGTCGAGCGTTCCGGCCATCAGTTCCCGCAGATCGGCCTCGGGCATGATCCGTCCCATGCGGTCCGCGGCAGCCGTGACGCCCGCGCGGGCAGCCTCCCGGGTTTCCTGGTCGGCCGAACGTGCGGGCAGCTCCGCCAGGATCTCCGCACCTTCCCGGCTGCCGCTGCGAACCCAGAAGCGGTGCCCGTCCTCATCGGCCACTTCGGTCATCACCAGGTCGTAGCCAGGACCGGAAGCGGGTCCGGTGCCCATCGAGACACAGAAGCACGTGGCGCCGGGCTCCGTGCACTCGACGACGATCAGCAGTGCTCCGGAGCGCCGACCCTCGTAGACGGGGTCGTGGTACAGCCCGCCTGTCATGACCTGGTCCTGGATGGCGATGGCCCGCAGGTCACAGGGGCGCACACCCAGAAAGGCATACCGAGGAGGCGCGGCGTCGTCGGCGGTGAGAACCAACTCGCCCTTCACCCGGTCGGCGCTCCACTCCCGCACCCGTGGCGGATGCAGGAACGACTTCCACGACTGTGGGCCCGCCGCGTTCGCGAAGGCTGCGCCGTCCACCCGCTCTCGAAGTCGGTACCGTCCGGCCTCGAGCTCAACCCCCCATCCATACGGCAGCTCGTCGGCCGAACACAGCTCCGCCAGCACGATCGCACCGTCCCGGACCGTGGGCCCGACCACGGTGAACCCGCGCCGGAGCAGGACGTCGACAAGCGCGGCCATGCCGTCCTTGCCCATCACCTGGCTGTCCGACTCGGCAGGCGGGGAGGAGTCCATCTCGGCGTCCGTACTCATGGCCGATCTCCTTCAGCACCGCGGACGGCGGGCGCAGCTTGCCGTCCTTACAGTCCTATTACCGCAGCATTTCGGGCGGGGCGGTGCGCCGACAGAGCCATACGGGGAAGTACGAGGGACCGATGGTCCCTGGTACTTGCCCGCTGCCGACAGCTTGTGGACGGGATGGTCGAAGGCGGCCCGACGGAAGGAGGGCCGCCATGCGGTGGGAGCCGATTTGAAACGACACCCTCCCCCGGATCGCCCCTGACCTGGGCGACTACGACACGGAGCGCGCGGACTGCTCGCCCAGCTCAGTCCGGCTCCATGTAGGGGCGGCGGAACACCGGCGCCTGACCGGTGCCCCACGGGCGCACGGCAACGCGGCCTTTGTGGTGCGGGCCGTCTAGGTCGATGACCCCAGACCACCTGGGGCGGTCAGGTGTTCTGATATCGCTGCCGATACGTCCGCTGCCGCCGCGCTGGAGCAGAGGAGGGGAAGACTGCGGGTCCAGTGGCGGCTGGGGCTTGATACTGCTCGGGTGGTGGTGATCGGGACGGGGCCGGGTTGTCGGTGGCCGCGCGTCTGCTGGCCACCCGTGCTGGTATTCGGCCAGGTGACGGGCAGCTGGCGGCATGCGCTGGCCACCGGGATGTTCCTGAAGTCGACTCCGGATGCCACGGATTTGTCGGCGCCGATGGCAGGGCCGGTCCAGTCGCCTGGCCGAGCGGGGGCAGGCCCGGCTCGTCCACCGCCTGTGTGGCGTCGACGGTGACGTCCGCCGACGGCGTGGGGACATCCGTTATCGGGGCAAGGTCTGGGTGACGCGCCATAGGCGACGGGGCAGCGCGCCTTCCTCGAAGGCGTGGACTTCGTTCAGGATCCAGCCGGCGGCAAGGGCGTCGACCAGCTCGCGCGGGAAGAAGTGGACCGCGAAGCCGCTGTGCTCGAAGATGTCGTCGTCGTGCGCGGTGCCGGCGCCGTAGTGGGCGTCGCCGGTGTGCCGAACGGTGTACACGAACGCGCCGCCGGCCCGCAGGACACGGCGGACCTCGCCGACCAGGGCGTGGATCTCCTTCGTCGACAGCGCCATGCACAGCAGCATGTGCGCGAAGACCGCGTCCACCGAGGCGTCCGACAGCGGAAGGGGCTCGCGGACGTCGTGCACCACGGTGGTCACCCGCTCAGCGACTCCCTCGGAGCGGGCGGCGTCGCGCAGTTGCTCCAGCCCGACGGGGCTGAAGTCGGTTCCCTGGACGGTGAAGCCCTCGCGGGCGAGGAACAGCGCGTCCCGGCCGTGCCCGGCCCCCAGCTCCAGCACCTCCTGGGCCCCTGCTGCCCTGAACACGGCGGCGGCATGGACCGCGGGCTCGGACGGCTCCTCGCCGTACATGCCCGGGTGGGCGGCGTAGGTGTCCTGCCAGTGCCGCCGCTGGATCTCAGCCAGCTCCTGCTTGTGTGCCACGGTCTCCCTCTTCCCTCTGTTTCCGGGGGCAGCCTGGACGTGTCCCTGCCTGCTCAACGGCTGCGGAGGGCGTACTCGATCACGGCCGCCGTCGGCCGGTCAGGAGACCTGACGGGCGGCGCCGAGGCATGCTGCCAGCGCCGGTGATCACGCAAGAACGAGTCCGGGCCGGTAGCCGGTCCCGCAGGGACCTTTGGCCCTGTGGCCGAGGGCCGTCGCCGTTCGATCGTGGAAGACGAGATGGCCGACCGACACCTGCCGGAGGCCGACACCGCTTGCCGGGACATCTCGCCCGTCCCCTGGTGCCATTTCGAGCGCCGCTCGAATCACGGAGTCCAGCAGGACGCGGCCACGCGGGCAAGGAGAGAGCGATGGCGCACACGGGACAGTGGAACGTACGTCTCCACCTCTTCGAGGACGACGACGGCACGACGAAAGCGCACGTCGTGGTGGACACCGGCACCACGACGCTCACCGGCCGCGGAACCGCGCACTGCAGTCCGGCGGACACGGGCGTGCCGGAGATCGGCGACGAACTGGCAGCGGGCCGGGCCATGCACGACCTCGCCCACCAACTGCTGCACACCGCCGAACAGGACATCCAAGGCGCGGCAGGGCATCGGCCCAGCACCCCTGAGCCACTTGGATGGCCGGTATAGACCGGGGCGGCATTGATGGACGGCCCAACGATTTCAGGCCCGTCCGCCCTGTTCAGGTGCCGGTTGCCGCGTCCCGGGCGTCCGTCCGGTAGCCGAGGTTCCCCGAGACCGACACCACGCCGTCGACGCCACGGCACAACTGCTCAAGGACGGGAATCAGACTTCTGTGCCCCAAAGTGCCGGTGAGGGTGACCCGCCCGTCACGCACCTCTGCGGTCACGTCCCGTGGATCGATCCCCAATGTGTGCCGCAGAAGATCCCCCGTGATCTCCTCGCGGATGGCCTCGTCGCGGCGCAGGAAGATCCGCAGCAGATCCCCACGGCTGACGATGCCGACGAGCCGGTCCGCCTCGTCCACTACCGGCAGCCGCTTGACGTTCTGGGTCTCCATGAGACGGGCTGCCTCGACCACGGTCCACTCCGGACGCGCGCACACCGCGGGAGCGGACATCAGTTCGTCGGCCCGCGATCCCTCGGCCTTGGCCCGCTCCCAAGCCTCCAGGTGCGGGACGGGGGTCCTGCCCGACGGGTCGCTCTGGTCGGCGCTCTTGCGCAACAGGTCGGCCTCTGAGACGACTCCCGCCGGGCGGCCCAGCTCGTCCACCACCGGTACGGCGGTCACGTCGTTCTCCTCCAGCAGCCTGACGAGCTCCTTGAACGGCGTGTCAGGCCGTGCCCGGACGACGTCCCGGCTCATGAGTTCCTCGACCGTTCGGTGGTGCATGTCGCCTCCCGGTACACGCCACCCACCTCGCGGATACGGGACCGCCGCCCTGTGCGGCGCTGTGTCCCGCGTGGCAGGTTGGACACAAGACCATTCTGAGGAGAGGGCGGCGATGATGCGAGCTCACCTCGGCGACCAACTCGTCATCGAGAGCCAGGCGAGCGGCGCCGCCAGACGCGACGGCGAGATCGTCGGACTCCATCACGAGGACGGAACGCCCCCGTACGACGTGCGCTGGTCGGACACCGGCGAGGTGACGCTCGTCTTTCCCGGACCCGATGCCCACGTCCACCATCTCGAGCAGGAAGAGCCGATGCGTGAGGCGCAGACGGGCACGGGTGAGGCAGACGCGCTGTCCATTGCCGCCCCACCGGCCGGTGCGCCCGGACCGGGCGACATAGGCCGGCGAGTGGCCGTCGAACGGCGGAGACAGGGGCTCAGCCGGGAGGCGACAGCCGGCCGCGCCCACATGTCACCGGGCTACCTCGCCTACGTGGAGGAACGTCCCGCCGACCCGACCCTGGCGACGCTCATCAGGCTGGCCGACGCGCTGGGCACCACCGTCACCGCTCTGCGTGGTGGAGGTACCGATCTCCCGCCCGGGCAGGGCTACGCACTGTTGCACCCCCAGCTGCGGGACCTCAGCGTGGGCGAATGCCGCACCCTGCTCTCCACGCACGGCGTGGGGCGCGTCGCGGTGTCGCCGTCCGACGGCAGCCCGGCGGTCGTTCCGGTCAATTACGACGTCGTCGATGACGCCATCGTCTTCCGGACCGCCCCCGGCTCCGTGACCGCGGCCGCCGCAGGAACGACTGAGGTCGCCTTCGAGGTCGACCACGTGGACGAGGCTCTGAGCCAGGGCTGGAGCGTACTCGCCGTCGGCCCCGCCGAGCTGGTGACGGACCCCGAGGCCGTGGCCAGGCTCACCCGAGACGCGCACACCACACCCTGGGCGGGCGGTGCGCGCGAGATGTGGGTGTCGATCCGGCCCGCGAGCCTCACGGGCCGCCGTATCACCGCGGCCGATCAGTAGACGGTGACGGTTCGGTTCCACGCCCTCCGGAATCCTCGACGCTGATTCGGGACCCGACGCCCCCACCACGGCCGCCACTCCGCTGACGCACGCTCGGCGCCGCGGTCATCACACCTCTCACGCTGCACGGAGATCCGCCCCACCCGGAGTCGGTCGCGTGTCGCGGCACGGAGCGTGCAGTGCGACGGTATTGACAGAACTGTCGGCAGCTGGACGGAGCCAAGGCGGTGACGGCGATGGAACTTCCGCTGGTCGTGGGTGTCGACGGTTCGGATTCCAGTCTGCTGGCGGTGGACTGGGCGGTGGACGAGGCGGTACGACACGAACTTCCCTTGCAACTTGTCCACGCCTCCCGTTGGGAGACCTACGAGGGAGTCCAGCCGTCCTTCAGCACCGGCCGCTCCGCTGAGGAGGTCATGGCCGAACACATCGTCGCCTCCTCTGTGGAGCGGGCCCGGCGTCGCCATCCCGAGGTGAACGTGTCGGGCAAGGCACTCGCGGAGGACGCAGTGTCCGCGCTGCTGAGTGCGGGACGCGAGTCGTTCGCCGTGGTCACGGGTTCACGTGGGCGTGGCCAGATCGCCGGGATGCTTCTGGGCTCGGTCAGCCTCGCGGTGGCGGCACGCGCCGTCTGCCCCGTCATGGTGATCCGAGGCGCGGAGTCCAACCGCCTCGGACGCTTCGGCCGCGTCGTGGTCGGCGTCGGTGCGGCGTCGGGCGGAGCGGCAGCCGTGCGGTTCGCCTTCCTCGAAGCTCAGGCACGCGGATGCGGTCTGACGGCGGTACGGGCCTGGCGCAACCCGTCGCAAGAGCCCGTGGACCACATGCTGCTCGCCGATGACGCCGCCCGACTGCGCGAGGAGCGGGCCACGGCCGGCCTCGATGACGCGTTGCGCGAGGCCGTACGGGAGCACCCCCGGGTCGATGTCCGTCGCCGTACCGTCGAAGGCCCCACGCACCGCATCCTGCTGGAGGCCGCGGCCCAGGCCGACCTGGTCGTCGTCGGCGCTCAGCGGCGGCAGGGCCACTTCGGCCTGCAGTTGGGCAGGGTCGCCCACACTCTGCTGCACCACTCGGAATGCCCGGTCGCCGTCGTCCCCCAGCCGGTCTGAGGACGGGCGCACATGGATGGACCCTTCACGACCTCCGGAGGAGAGGGACGGGTGGCGAATCTCCGACAACGCATACACCAACGTCACCGCCGCCTGGGTCATCACCCGCACTCTGGAACTCCTGGCGCGGCTTCCCGCGTGGCGCCGCGACGAACTGTTCTCCCGGTTGCGGCTGGAAGCCGACGAACCGCCGAAGTGGGAGGAGGTCTCCCGGCGATTGCACGTGCCGTTCCAGCAGGGCGTCATCAGCCAGTTCGAGGGCTACGACGACCTTGCCGAACTGCGCTGGGACGCCTACCGCACCCAGCACGGCGCCATCCGCCGATTGGACCGGATCCTGGAAGCCGAGGGCGACACGGTCAACCGCTACAGGGCGTCCAAGCAGGCTGATGTCCTCATGCTCGGCTACCTGTTCTCACCCGCCGAACTGTCGGCGCTGTTCCGGCGCCTCGGATATGGCCTGGACGACGACATCTGGCGGAGAACCGTCGACTACTACCCGCGGCGCACCACGGGCTGGTCCTCGCCAAGGCCAGACGGGCCGACGCATGGCAGTACGTCCACGAGGCCCTGGAGGCCGACATCGCACCCGGGGAATCCTGCTCGCTCGTCGTGCCCGAAAGTGAGACCCGGGGACGTCGCGGGCGATGCCGGCGCGACGGTCCCAGCCGATCGGCTTCGGACCGGTCCCTCGCGTTGCGGCTGACCGCGCCTGAACGCGCCTGAACGCCGACGATGAGTGCGGGACCGCCGGACCGCCTCAGATCGACGGACTCCTGGATCGAGCGAACGAGGCAGAAGGGTTCGGGGCTGAGCGCGGCTGAGCCCCGAACCCCGGGACCACCCCGATCACCGCCCGGCGTCGTCAAGCGCCTGTCGGCCAAGAGGTGCGGCTCAGGGGCTGGTCGGGCGCGGGAGCGGGCACGCGGTTCAGACGGAGCGCCATCACCGGACACGCGGCGACCGCGCGTCGGGCGTGGGACAGCAGGTCCGGTGGGACCGCGGATTCCCGGAGCACGGGGTAGCCCCATTCGTCCGAGCCGATCAGTTCGGGCAGCAGTTCAGCGCAGAGTCCGTGGCCGTCACAGGCGGCGAAATCGACGGCCAGGACGTGGGTCTGGGTACGGGTCATCGCCATTCCCCCTCTTCCGGGGGCCGGGCGGCGGGCACCGGCAGGACGAGAGGGGCGAAAGCGGCGCCGCACGGTCCGTGCACATGCCGGTGGACGTCGTCGGCGAATACCCGCAGCGCCGAGGCGGCCAGCCGTGCCGCGCCGTCGGGATGGCTGCATGCGCCGCGCCGGGGGAGCAGTCCGAGGCGGTGGTGCAGCCGGTTCAGCAGCTGGGCGTCGACGCTGCCCCGGGCGAGCGCGGTGAAGTCCTCGGCGACGGAAGGCAGGCCGAACCGGCACGGCCCGCACTGGCGGGCGCTCTGCGCGGCCAGGTAGCCGAGCGCGGCCGCCGTCTCGGCCAGCCCGCAGGTGCCTTCGGGCAGTGCCACCAGGACGCCCGCGCCCCGGTCCGGAGCCGTGGTGCTCAGCGGCACCGGAAGCCAGCCGCCGAAGAAGCCGCCCGCGAGCACGGCGCCGAGCCGTCCCCGCGGGCCGCCGGCACGGCTGAGTGCCGCCGTCACCGGGCTTCCCGCCGGGATCTCGTACACCCCCGGCCGATGCACGGCGCCCGAGACCGTGACCAGCGTGGTGCCCGGTGCTCCTGAGTTTCCGCTCGCGCGGAACCATGCGGGGCCGTAGCGGGCGATCAGCGCCAGGTGGGCCAGGGTCTCCACGTTGCCGATCAGGGTGGGCCGTTTCCCGACGCCCTTCTCGAAGGGGCGCGGCGGGGTGGACCGAGGGCGGGCGTCGCCGCCGTTCAGCCAGTTCACCAGGGACGTCTCCTCGCTGGAGACGAAGTGATGAGGCAGCGCGTGGACCTGCACCCGTACCGGGTCGAGCCCGGCACGGCGCCGCTCGGCGACCGCCGCGGTGAGCTGGTCCACCTGCGCCGCCCGGGTGCGGGGCAGACACAGGTGCACCGCTTCCGCGCCGACCGCGACGGCGGCCAGCGCCGCGCCGTCCAGAACGAGGTGCGGGGCGAAGGAGAGCAGCACCTCGTCCTTGTGGCTGGCCGGCTCGCTCTCCATCCCGTTGGCGACGAGCACGGCCGGCCCCTTCGCCCCGGCGACCGACCGGAGCTTGCGGCCGGTCGGAAAGCCCCCACCGCCCCGGCCGGTGAGCCCGGCCTCCTCCACGGCGCGCACCAACGGCATGGCGGTCCCGCGGCTGCGTGCCTGGAACAGCGGCGGAGGGCCGTAGCGGGCGAGGTGTTCCGTGAGGTCGGCGGGCCGGCCGGTGTCGTACCAGCCGGCCAGCAGGCGTTCGCCGTGCGGGCCGCACGGCGCCGCCGGATGTTCTCCGGCGAGGACGGTCCCGGTGTCGTGGTTCATTCGCCGTCGTCTCCCTCGTGTTCGTCTTCCTGGGCGGGCTGCTGGGGTGTCGGCGACTGGTGGGGGACCGCCGGCGCGGTGGCGGGCACCGGCGTGGGCGCCGCGCCACCGGCACGGTGCGCCCAGCCGGGCCGCAAGGGCCCCACGGCCAGGAACGCGACCAGCGTCGCGGGCACCAGCAGCAAGGCCGCCGTCGCCCACCTGCGGACCGGGGTCGCCCGCGTCCCGGCCCGCACCAGCCGCCACCAGACGGCAGCCACGACCGTCAGCAGACAAGCGGCGTACAGCGCCAGTTGCGGACTCAGCCGGGTGTCCGTGCCGGTACCCGCCGCGTGGAAGAGCGCCACCGGCCATGCCGCGTACGCCAGCCAGTGCACCGCCTTCCAGCGGCGGTGGCCCAGCCGCCCGCGGATCGCGCTGGTGAGAGCGACCGCCAGCAGGAGGTCGAGGGCGACCGCGCCCAGGCCCACCCACAGCGGACGGTAGGAGCCGATGAACGGCACGAAGGCCGTCGGCCAGGTGAGGTGGGCGTAGCTGTCGGCGATGGCGGTGACGATGTGCAGCGCCAGGAAGGCCAGGGTGAGCAGCGACAGGTTGCGGTGCAGCGCGGACACCTCGAACCGCCCCAGGCGCACCGGCGCGTACCGTCCCGCCGCCGCGATGCCGAGCGCGACCGTCGCGGTCAACAGGACCAGCGACACCGTGCCGCCTGCCCGGGTGGCGTACCAGAGGGGGCTCGGGCCCGAGGCGAGCAGGACGGCGCCGGTCATCGGTCGCCTCCGTCGGCGGGCCAGGCCCCCAGGTACAGCACGTTTCCGTCGGTGCGGACGAGGCGGGCCGGAAGTCCGGTGCCGCGCAGCCAGCTGGGGGCGCTTTCGCCGAGGACCAGGGCGGCGGTGCTGGCGGTGTTGGCGTCCACGCAACTGGCCGCGGCGACGCTGACGGTGCGCCAGACGGGCGGCGGGATGTCGCCGGTGGCCGGGTCGACGATGTGGTGGAGCGTCCGGCCGCCGCGCCGCCAGGACCGTACGGCGGTGCCGGACGTGGCGAGGCCGCCGTCGCGGATCGAGACGACAGGGCGCCCGGGTCCCGCGTCCGGGGCCGCGTGGTCGTCCGCGATCGCGACCCGCCAGCCGCCGTGCGGCGGTTCGCCCGCCGCCGACAGGTCGCCGCCGAGGTTGACCAGGACCCCGCAGCCCACCGCCGCGGCCGCTCGGTGGGCCGCCCGGTCGGCGGCCAGGGCCTTGGCCGTGGCGCCGAGGTCGAGCGTGGTTCCGGCGGGAAGGCGCAGGAGGCGCAGTGCCGGGTCCCAGCGGACGGTGCGCCAGCCCGCGGCCGGCCGTGGTGCGGTCGTCGGCCCGGTGTCCTCGGGGCGCAGCGCGGCCACCTGGGCGAAGGTGCGGTCGTAGCCGAGGGCCACGACCGCCGGACCCACCGTGGGGTCGACGGCGCCGTCGGTGAGGTCGGCGGCGCGCAGGGCCGCCTCCAGGGCTTCGGCGAGCAGGGCGCTCACCGGTACCGGCCGGGTGCCGGCGGTGGCGTTGGCGCGGGACAGCTCGGAGTCGGGGCGGAACCGGCTGCACGCCGCGTCGATGGCGGCCAGCTCGGCCCGCAGGATCAGCAGCGCGTCGTCGGCGCGGGCGGGGTCCGCGGTGAGGAGCACGGCCGTGGTGCCGAGCGCGGCGAAGACCGCGGTGGCGGGCTCGGTGCGGGCCGGACGAAGGGGGGCGGGGTGAGCCGCTCCGGCCGGGAGCGTGGTGCTCGCGGTGCTTCCGGCGCGGTCGACGGCGCCCGCCGGTGTGGCGTTCACGACGCACCCGACTGGGTCTGCGGCGCTTGCGGGGTCGGCGCGGGCGCCTGCCCGGAAGGCCGCAGTCCACCGCTCGTCCCGGTGGACGTGCCGCTGCCGTGACCGGCGGGCGCCGCGGTCTGGGCGATTCCGGGGATCACGTGTGCGTAACCGGCACCCAGAACCGCGGTACCCGCGACGGCCGCGGCCGTCGCCCACCGGGTCGTGACGCTCACGCGCCGCCGCCCTCGTTCACGGCGCCGAACCGCGTCCTCCACGGATCGGTCGGAGTCTGCGGGCTGCTCAGGAAGAGGCATGGATGAACTCCTCGCAATGGGGCCGGTTGTCCCACTGACCAGGCTGCCTCGTGGCCCGTCGGGAACCGGTTCAGGAGTTCTTCACAAGTGGTTAAGATCCCGCCCGCAGGCCTTGCGGCGCCCCCTGCGGCGGCAGCGGGGGAAGTTCCAGCAACACGGTCAGCCCCCCGCCCGCCGTGTCCTGAAGCCGTACGGTGCCGCCGTTGGCGGTGATCAGCCGATGCACGATGGCCAGCCCCAGGCCACTGCCCGACGCCTCAGGATTGCCGAACCTACGGAACGCCGCCTCGCGCACCGCCTCGCGCATTCCGGGCCCGTTGTCCACCACGCGCAGCACCACCCGCCCACGCGTAGCCTCGCCCTCGATCCGGATCGCCGCGCCTTCCCCCACGACGTCCAGCGCGTTGGCCACCAGGTTGTCGATCACCTGCTCCAGATCCCCCGTACTCAGGTAAGCCGTCAGCCGTACGCCGCAGCGCCCGGTGAGCGACACCCGCCGCTCCCGGGCCACCGGCTCCCACGCAACGACCCGGTCGTCGACCACCTGGTCCACTCGGACGGGAACCGGCCTGGGCACCGCGTTCTCCGCCCGGGACACCGCCAGCAGCCCGTCCACCAGCCGGGACAGCCGGGCGATCTCCTCCTGCGCTCCGGCGAACTCCGCCGCCGTGGCGTCGTCGGCGCCCGCCGCCAGCAGGTCGAGCCGCAGCCGCAGCGCCGTCAACGGCGTACGCAGCTGGTGCGAGACGTCGGCGACGACCGCCCGGTGCCCGTGGATCAGGGCCTCCATGCGGGCCGCCATGGTGTTGAACGTCGAGGCGAGCCTGCGCACCTCCTGCGGCCCGCGCCCGCCCGGCGCCCGTACGTCCAGCGCGCCCTCGCCGAGCCGCAGCGCGGCGGCGTCAACGGCCCGCAGCGGGCGCCCGACCCAACGGGCCAGCGCCACCGACAACAGCACGCCCGCCACCAGGGCGCCGGCGCCGATCAGCGCCAGTCGCCACCACATCGAGGCGATCCGGTCGTGCATGCTCTCCGCTGACCGGGACAACACGGCCGCCCCCACCGGATGCGTGGTGTCGCCGATCGGCTCCGCGACGACCAGCCGGTCGTCCCGCTCACGCGCTGCTGTTCCCGGGTGGACGAGCACCTGGTGTGCCAGGTCGCCCCAGTTGCCGGCGGCCTGATCGTCTTCCTCGCCCTCGCCTGTTCGTCCGGGGCACCCGGTGGCCGCCACGGGGCGTCCCGCCGTGTCGAAGACCGCGGCGCAGTCGCCTGCCCGCTCGGCCTGTTCCAGGAGCCGTCGCATGGCGGCGGGAGAGCGGTGGTCCGACAGGTATTCCTCGGCCGCGGCGGCGATCGTCCGGTTCGCCGCCTGGGTCGTGTCCCGGAACGAGGTCTGCTCGCGCTGCGTCATGGACAGCCCCAGCGGCACCACCGCCAGCACCAGCAGCAGGACGATCAGCGCCATGAAGGTCAGTGCGATCCGCCGGGTCATCGCGCACCGGCGTCCGGGTCCCGGCCCGGCTCGGGTACTCCGAGGCGGAATCCGCGGCCGTACACGGTCTCCACCAGCCCGGGGACGCCGAGCTTGCGGCGCAGCGCCGCGATGTGCACGTCCAGCACCTTGGTGGGGCCGTACCAGTGGGCGTCCCAGGCGCGCTCCAGGACCTCCTGCCGGGTGATCACCCGCCCAGGGTCGGCGGCCAGACACTCCAGGATGTCGAACTCCTTGGGTGTGAGCGCGACTTCGTGGCCGTCGACGGTCACTTTGCGGGTCCGCGGGTCCACCGTGAGGGGGCCGTGCCGCAACAGCTCGGAGCCGGACGGCTGGACGCGGCGCAGCACGGCCCGGATCCGTGCCAGCAGCTCCGCCAGGCCGAAAGGTTTGACCAGGTAGTCGTCGGCGCCCTCGTCCAGGGCCGCGACCCGGTCGCCTTCCTCGCCACGCGCCGTCACCACGATGATCGCCGCGTCGGAGCGGCTTCGTATCCGGCGGCAGACCTCGATGCCGTCCAGGTCGGGCAGCCCCAGGTCCAGAAGCACCACATCGGGCTCCGGGACCGCCGCCAGGGCTTCCTGTCCGGTGCCGACGCCGCGCGCCCGGTACCCGGCCCGCTCCAGGCCCAGTACCAGGGAAGCGGCGATCCCCGGGTCGTCCTCGACCACCAGAACAAGCACACCGACATCGTACGATTCCGTCTGCCGTGCCCGGATTGGCCGGTGGGCCTCTCTCTGTGGACCGTTCGGCCCTGCCGTCCGGCGCGGTACGCGCGGTTGCATGGATACCCGGAGACGCCGTCGCGCCCGCAGGCGTGACACGTCCGGAGACGCCGGAGGGCCGCTGCCGTGTCGCACACGAGAGACGCCGGAGACGGCCGGGCATCGCGGGCCCGTGATGTCCGTCGGCTGCTCGAACCGGCGCTGCTGGTCGCGACGGCGGTCGCCCTGCTGAGCGGGGGCATCGCCTGGGCGGCCGGGAGCCAGAGCGTCGCCGACGCCTGCTGGGCGGCCGGCACGGTCCTGGCCGTCGTTCCGGCCGTGGCCTGGGTCGTGGCCGCGTTGCAGAAGGGGCGGGCCGGCGTCGACCTGATCGCGGTACTGGCGCTGGTCGGTACCCTCGCGGTGGGCGAGTACCTGGCGGGGGCGCTGATCGCATCGATGCTGGCGACCGGCCGGGCGCTGGACGCCGCGGCCGAGCGCCGCGCCTCCCACGACCTGCGGGCCCTGCTGGAGCACGCCCCTCGCTCGGCCCGCCGCCGGACCGGCCGGAAGGTCTCCGTGGTCCCGCTCGCCGACGTCATCGTCGGCGACGTGCTCGTGGTCGGTCCCGGAGACGTGGTCCCCGTCGACGGCAGCGTCCTGACCGGTACGGCGGAACTCGACGAGTCCGTGCTGACCGGCGAGTCCGCCCAGGTCGAGCGCGGCACGCACGAGCCCGTACGCAGTGGCGTCGTCAACGCGGGCGGTGTCTTCGAGCTCCGGGCGACCGCCACCGCGCAGGACAGCACATACGCGGAGATCGTACGGATGGCTCAGCACGCGGGCGCGGAGCGGGCGCCGACCGTGCGGCTGGCCGAGCGCTACGCGGCGTGGTTCCTGCCGCTGTCTCTGGGGATGGCCGGTCTCGCCTGGCTGCTGAGCGGATCAGCCGACCGCGCGGTCGCCGTCCTCGTCGTGGCGACCCCCTGCCCGCTGCTGCTCGCCGCGCCGGTCGCCGTCGTCTCCGGACTGTCGAGGGCGGCCCGTCGCGGTGTCATCGTCCGGGACGGCGGGGCGCTGGAGCGGCTGGGCCGGGCGCGCACCCTGGTGATCGACAAGACCGGCACCCTGACCGCGGGCCGACCGCGCGTCCTGGCGGTCGCCGCCGCGCCCGGGCGCTCCCCGTCCGAGGTGCTTCGGCTGGCCGCCTCTCTCGACCAGGTCTCGGCGCATGTGCTGGCCGACGCGATCGTCCGCGAGGCACGCATCCGGAACCTCACGCTGTCCATGCCCGCCGATGTCACGGAGGAACCCGGACACGGCCCCGCCGGCACCGTGGACGGTCTCCGTCTCGGTGTCGGCAGGTCCGGTCTCTCCCAGGCGGCACTCCCCGACTGGGCCCGTGCCGTGGACAACCGCGCCGTTCTCGATGGAGCCGCCGTCGCCTGGCTCACCGTCGACGACGCCCTCGCCGGTGCCGTCCTGCTCCAGGACCCGCTGCGCCACGACGCCCCACGCACCGTCCGCAGGCTGCGGTCGGCCGGGCTGACCCGGCTGCTGATGCTCACCGGGGACCGCGCGGAGCCCGCCCGCGAGGTGGGAGCGGTGCTGGGCCTCGACGATGTCCGGGCCGGTCAGCTTCCTGCCGACAAAGTGGCGGCGGTACGGGCCGAACGCGCACGGGCCGTCACCGTCATGGTCGGCGACGGCGTCAACGACGCACCCGCCCTGGCCGCCGCCGACATCGGCGTGGCGATGGGCGCCCGCGGCTCCACCGCGACCTCCGAAGCCGCCGACATCATCCTCGCGACCGACCGGGTGGACCGTCTCGCCGACGCCATGGAGATCGCCGTCAGGGCCCGCCGGATCGCGGTCCAGAGCGCCGCAGGCGGGATGGCGCTGTCGCTGGTCGCCATGATCGCGGCCCTCCTGGGGTGGCTGCCGCCCGCCGTCGGAGCCCTTCTTCAGGAAGCCATCGACGTCGCCGTCATCCTCAACGCCCTGCGCGCGTTGCTGCCGGCTCGCAGCGCCCGTACCGCTCTCGAACCGGACGCCGAGGACCTCATCCACCGCTTCGCGGCCGAACACGACGACCTCAGGGACGCGCTGGACGCCATCCGCGAAGCCGCCGGCCTGCTTTCCATGCAGGACGCTCCGGGTTCGCTGGCCGCCGTGCGCGACGTCGACCACCTGCTCACCACACGGCTGCTCCCTCACGAACTCGCGGAGGAGCACCAGCTCTACCCCGCGCTGAACAGACAACTCGGCGGACCTGAAACAACCGAGACCATGAGCCGTGCCCACACCGAGATCGCCCGCCTGTCCCGCCGCATCACGACCCACCTGCGCATGGCGGACGAGGCAGGAGAACTGGGGCCCGAGCAACTCGACGACCTGCGCGCCTGCCTGTACGGGCTCCATTCCGTTCTCCTCCTGCACTTCAGCCAGGAGGAGGAGAGCTACTTCTCACTCGCTCCCTGAGCCGGACCGCCTGGGCCCCGAGGCGGCAGTGATCCCACTGCAGCTCAGAGGGAACTGAGAAGTCCCTGTGAAAAGGTGCGCGGGTTCCTCCGAAGATCCAGCCCGCGCTTTCGGTCCGACCTCTCCTGGAGAAAGCCCACATGAGTCTCACGATCGTCAACGGACTGCCCGCACACATCTTGTTCGTGCACTTCGTCATCGTGCTCGTGCCTCTGAGCGCCCTGGCACTCATAGCGTGCGCGGTGTGGCCCGGCGCAGCCCGGCGACTCGGCCTGATCCTGCCCGTCCTCACGCTCGTGACGTTGGCAACCGTGCCGGTGTCCACACACGCGGGCGAGTGGCTGGAACAGCACGTCGGCAGCGACCCGCTGGTGCGCAAGCACGCCGAACTCGGCGACGGCCTGCTTCCGTGGGCTATCGGCCTCTTCGTGATCTCGGCCGTCGTCTGGTGGGCGGCCCGCCGCTCGGCGCCCGCGGCGGACGGCACGTCGGGGGCCTCGCGGACTCTCCCGGTACCGGTCCGGGGCGCGATCGCGATCCTTTCGGTCGCCGTCGCGGTCGGCGCCGTGGTGGACGTCTACCGGATCGGCGACTCGGGCGCCAAGGCCGCCTGGCACGACAACTACTCGAAGGCGGCCACGCAGCACGGCGACGACTGACGGACGAGACCGGCGTCGGGCCCTGCCACGGACACGATTCGAACGTGCTGTCGGACCGCGACGGCGGCCGGAGCCGGTGCACGCCAATCCGGCCGGGGCCGCCGGGTGAGCTGACAGCATGCGCCCCACGCATCTGGACCTGCGCCCGTTCCCGCACGCCCCGGGGATCCGTGGGACACGGAAGCGAGCGGTCACTGTGATGGCCGCGGGTGGACCGCGGCCGGACGGCAGCCTGCGCCCGGCCTCGGAATACCTCCTCGGCGCCGGCGCGCGCTCATCTCCGGCCTACATGTCCGCGGAGGGGGCGGGCCCGCTCTCCGCGGAGGCCGCGCATACGGCGAATGCACCGTCGGCATCCCCCACGCGGTCAACGGCAGCGTCTCGGGCCGGGAGCTGGCCGCGGCGGGTTTCGCCGAGGACCTGGCGATCGGGGCGCGACCTGCTACCACGAGCCCCCACCCACAGCGGCCAGGTGAGGGTTCAGGCCGAGCAGTCAGCACAGAGGGCAAAACAGGCAGTCCGAACGCGCAGGTAGCGACTTGCGGCGGGCCAGGACGGCATGCGCTGTGGGGACGGGCCATGTCCCCAGTGCACTTCGTCGCCCGGCGACGCCCGTCCGGTCGCCTGCTCCGTGCAGCCAGCTACCCCGGGAGCTCCGTGCGCTCCCACCACTCGTAGACGGGCAACTGGCCCTGCTCTGTCTCCTGCTGACGCGTCGTGGCCCGGAAGTGCTCGTACCCTCCGCGGAACGGCACTTTGATGTCGAGGTCGGGCGCCGGAACCGAAACGATCCGCTCAGGAAGATCGTCAGGGCCACCCTCAAGAACTGCTTCTGTCGCGTCGGTCATGACCAGATCTTCTCTGCATGCCGGACCGGCACCCCCACGGCGCGCCGACGGCCCTCCGGCTGCTCCCGTGGCGGGCGATACCGACCGACCTTCCGTCGTGGGACCGGCTTTCACCTCGATCAGGGTCGATCGGCCTGGTGGAACGGGAAGGCGCGTGATGTGCCGGTACCGGCGGGAAGGACCCCCTTCGAGAACTGGAGAAGCGGCTGGCCGCCCCGGATCCGGGGCGCTCTCCGCCGCACGCGTGCCGGACGGGAAGGGCTGCTCCAGCGCCCGTCGGCGCCAGTGGGACAGCACGGTCCCGGCCGACGTTCTCGTCGTGCCGGGGCAGCTCCCGGACGGCGATGCACCTGGGCACACTCACGGTGCCCTTCCTTCCCCTGCGTGTTCTCCCGGTGTGAGGGGTCGTGAACGCCTCGGAATGAGGGGTCTGCCCAGCCCCTCTGTCCTGCGACATGACCTTGCCTTTGCGCGAGTGGGCCCAAATGTCCCTAGCCAGGCCCGAGCGGCCTGTGGCACCGGAAGCGGGACGCGCCCAGTCTGGAAGAACCACTCATGAAGGGAGCCGGTGCAATGACCTCCGCCACCACCATGAACACGGCTCTTGAGCCCGTACATCGCGAACGCTTGATCCGCCTCGCCCGCGAGGTCTCCTTCGAGGCCGGTACCCGTCTGTTCGAGGAAGGCACGCGCGCCGCCCGCTTCTGGATCGTGCGCACCGGCACCGTCGCCCTGGACCTGCACATACCCGGTCGGCGGCCCGCCGTGATCGAGACACTCGGGCACGGCGAACTCGTCGGCTGGTCCTGGCACTTCACGCCGTACATCTGGCAGTTGGGCGCCGAGGCGATGAGTCCGGTAAGGGCCTGGGAGTTCGACGCCGGGGCGGTTCGAACGCTGTGCGCCGAGGACCCCGAGTTCGGCCGGGCGGTCGCGGTCTGGGTCGGCCGGGTGGTCGCCCAACGGCTGCACGCCTCCCGGGTCCGGCTGCTGGACCTGTACGCCCCCTACGGCAGCGGCGGCCTGACATGACCTCCCGGGCCTGTGAGGAGAAGACCATGCAGAGCAGCCCGCCCCGGGTGAGCGACGTGATGACGGGTGCCGTCATCGCGGTGGGCCGCAGGACCCTGTTCAAGGACATCATCGAACGCATGGATCAGTGGTAGGTCAGCGCCCTTCCGTTGCTGGAGGGCGACGGCCGGGTGATCGGGCTGGTGTCCGAGGCCGACCTGCTGCCCAAGGAACGGTTCCGGGACAGCGATCCGCCTCGGCCGGATCGGACAGCCGGCGCTGCTGGGTGAAGCGGTCCGCGTCGTCGGTGCTGGCGGCGGTTGAGCATCGCGGGGCGATCCGCCCGCTCCGCCGAACCGCACCGGGGCCGAACGGTCCCCCTTCGCACCCGATCGGCTCATCGGCCCGCCGTGCCGCCCGCGTTCCACTGGAATCAAACAGCAGGAACATCGTCCGGGGAGGCCGGCCATGACAAGCGCAGCACCGGATACGACAGCCGAGCGGGAGCCGCAGGAAACAGTCGTTCACGAGGTGGACGTCACCCACGTTCACGGTGACGCGTACGCGGTGGACATCCGAGGTCACCGGCTCCTGGTCGACCAGCCCGTGGACGCGGGCGGAACGGACACCGCGCCGACCCCCGTCGAGTTGTTCGCCGCGTCACTGGCCGCCTGTGTGGCCTTCTACGCGGGCCGCTACCTCCAGCGCCACGGTCTGCCCCGAGCCGGACTGCGGGTCCGCACGGGTTTCACCATGGCCACGGACCGTCCGGCGCGCGTCGAGTCCGTACGCCTGGTCATCGTCCCGCCACCCGCGCTGTCCGCCCAACGCCACGCGGCGATGCTCGCGGTCGCCTCTCACTGCACCGTCCACAACTCACTCCACGAGCCCCCGGTGATCGGCATCGAACTGGAGGCCTGAAGCCGGGCTCGCCCGGTCCGTACACCGCTCGCCCCGCGAGTGAGGGACCCATGCCCCCGCGGGTTCGGGCTCTTCGGCCCATGACGGGCGAACGTCCTGCACACGGGCAGCGGCCCACAGCTCGGCAAGAACTGAACTGATCGATCGACCCGAACCGTGCCGGATCGGGGGCGTCCTGTCCGCAGACTCCGGTTTCCGCGGTCACCCGGCCGGCACCGCACGCCCGGGGCCGCCGTGGAATAGTGGAGAGACGGGAATCGCCCTTCCGTGAATGGCCGGTCGGCCTGAAGGGAGGCAGGTCCGATGTCCGTACGTGAACTCGACACGACGACCGTGAAAGCCCTGGTCGAAGACGCGGCGGCAGCCCCCTCCATGCACAACGCGCAGCCGTGGAGATTCCGGTTTCGGCGCGCTGACAGCACCTTCCGGTTGTACGCGGATCTCGAGCGCGCCATGCCGCACGCCGACCCCACCACCCGCGGTCTTCACCTGGGTTGCGCCGCCGCCCTCCTGAACCTGCGCATCGCCGCCACTCATGCGGGCTGGGCACCGGTCACCGAGCTGCTGCCCGACCCCGCCGACACACGGCTGCTCGCGGTGGTACGGCTCACCAGCCCTGCCCTTGCGGTCAACGAATTCGTGGAAGACCTCGCGCCGCTGTATCCGGCGGTCCACCGTCGCCACACCAGCCGTCAGCCTTTCACCGACGAGCCGATACCGCAGGCCATCAAGGACGCTCTGTGCGCCGCCGCTCTTCTGGAGGGCGGACATCTGGTCTTCCCCAGCGCATGGCACGTGGAGACACTGCTGGACCTGGTGCACGACGCCGAGGGCCGCGACGCCATGGACTCCGCCGCCTCCGAGGAGCTGAGGCAATGGACCCGTACAGGCACGGGAGCGGCGGAGGCGGCGAGCGACGGGGTACCGGAGAACGCCTTCGGCCCTCGCGAACGCTCCGGCAGGGCGCCCGTGCGTGACTTCGCCGGCAGGCACCCCGTTCCCGGCCGCGCGGCCGCCGCGTTCGAGAACACGCCCCAGCTCGCCATACTGGGCACCGCGGGCGACGGGCCGAGGGACTGGCTGCTGGCGGGCCAGGCCATGGAACGCGTTCTGCTCCAGGCCACCCTGGACGGGCTCTCCACCTCACTCACCTCCCAGGCCCTCGAGTGGCCCGAACTCCGCTGGGCCGTGCGCGACCCGGAGTCGGCGATGGGATTCATCCAGATGGTGCTCAGGCTCGGATACGGCCCGGCAGGCCCCGGCACACCCCGCCGCCCCGTGCACGAGGTACTCGACATCGAGTGAGCCCTCTCATGGGCTCTGGTGGCGGCCTCCGTCGGATGGAGAGGCCGCCGGCGAGAAGGTGCGGTGGCCTCGGGCCCGCCGAGCGCGGGGGCAAGAGCCGGACAGAGCTCGTGCTCTTCGGCGTTCTCGTGCGGCAGTAGCCGCTCGGTGAGCAGGTGCGCACCTCCTCGACAGCCGCGAGGGCTTGGGGGGCCGGGGCTGTCGGAGACCCGGTCGGCCGCGCCGCGCACGGCTTCGAGGACGTCCTGAAGCTCGTCGTGTTCGGCCGCGCGGTCTGGTCGACGCGCAGCGCGCGCAGGGCGTTGAGGACGACCGCGACGTCGATCCCTTCCTGGAGCAAAACACCGACGGCCGGTAGGAGCAGGGCGAACACGGCCGCGGTCACGGCGGCCGACGACATCAGCGTGCCTCCCAGAGCGCTCTGCACGGCGATTCGCCGGGCTCGTACGGCGATCGAGACGGCGTCCGTCAGACGGTCCACACGGTCGGTGGTCAGCACGATGTCGGCCGCCTCGGAGAACGCGATGGACCCGCGCGCTCCCATGGCCACGCCGATGTCGGCCGCCGCGAGCGCGGGGCGTCGTTGACGCCGTCTCCGACCATCACGGTGACCGCGTGCGCACGCTCGGCGCGTACGACGGCGACGCGCCGTCCGGCCTGCGTGGCAGGGGACGGACGGCCCGGCTGTCAGACCGTCGCCTCACCCGTCGCCGGGCCCGGCCGGAATACGTTCCCGGGGCCGGGCGGGGCGGGCGGCGACCGAGCGGCGCGACTGTCAGTCGTGCGGGACCAGCACGACCGGCTGGGGCATGTGGTGGAGCAACGCGTGGGCCACCGGACCGGTGTGGGCGCCGACCGCGGTACGCCGCCGCCGACGGCCCACCACCAGCAGTCCGGCCCCTCCTGCCGCGCGTACGAGGACGTGGGCGGCGCGGCCCTCGTGGAGGTTCGCGTGGACGACCACGCCCGGGTACTTCGCACGCCAGGGTTCGAGCACTTCCGCGAGTGCGCGCTCCGCCGCCTCCCGGATCCTCGTACGCTCCTCGACGCCCGGGACGCCTCTGGTGAATGGCACGTGCCAGGCGTACGCGGCGCGCAGCGGCGCCGCACGGAGTTCGGCCGCGCGGAACGCGTGGTCGAGGACGGCGTCGCAGGGCGCGCCGACGTCGACGGCGACCGCCACGTCACGGTGGGGGGTATCGGTCGACGCCTTTCCGAAAGCGTCGGGGAGGTGTTCGTCCGTCGCCGTCTCGCGCGCCCGCACGAGGACGACGGGCCGGTCGGCATGAGCCACGGTGGCCATGGCGACCGACCCCGAGAGGAACCCCCCGACACCGCTCGTCCCCTGGCTTCCGATGACCAGCAGCTCAGCGTTCTCCGCCTCGGCGAGGAGCGCTGGACCTGGCTGCCTGCACACGTGCTCGGCGGCGATGTACAGCCCCGGATAGCGCTCATGCAGTACGTCGACGGCCCCGCGCAGCACCCGCCGCGCGTGGTACTGCGGTGCCCGGATCTCGGGCAGGTCCGCGGCGGTGCCGTCGTCGGGCAGGCCTTCCCAGGCGTGCACCAGACGAAGGGGCAGTCCCCGGCGAAGGGCTTCCCTGGCCGCCCAGTCGGCTGCGGCGAGGCTCTCCTTCGAACCGTCCAGGCCGGCTACGACTGGCCTTGTCATGGCCGTCACCTCCTTCGTCCGTTCGGGCTGTGGCGAGTCCGTCGAGAACAGGCCCGCGCTCTCGGGGCTCTTCTAGTAGTGGGGTACGACGGCGACGGGGCAGCCGACGTGGTGGATCGCGGCATGGGTGACGGGTCCGGTGCGGGGGCCGAGCGGGCGTTCGGCGAGGCGGTGGCCGACGACGAGGAGACTCGCTCCGGTCGCGGCCCTCACGAGCGCCGTCGAAGGCTTGTCGTCCACCACCGTCTCCAGGACCTCGACGTCGGGGTACTTGTCGCGCCACGCCTGGAGCACGGCCTTGAGGAAACCCAGCCACTCCTCACCCTGCCAGGACTCCTCGGCCATGCCGATGTCGCCGGCTCCCAGGCCGATCGGGCCGGCGGCGTGCCAGGCGTGCACGGCCCGCAGGCGTGCGTGCCGGAGCCGGGCGGCCTCGAAGGCGAACTCGATGACCTCGTCACAGGCCTCGTCGAGGTCCATGGCCAGCACGACGTCCCGGTAGCCGGTATCCGTCGAGGAGCCGCCGTCGCGTGTCGGCACGTGTTCGTCGGCCGCCCGTTCGTCCGCCCGGACGAGGACGACGGGGCGCGTCGCCTTCGCGACCACGCCGAGCGCCACGGAACCCACGAGGAACCCGGTGAATCCGCTCAGTCCTCGTGAGCCCAGGACCATCACATCGGCTTGGTCCGCCGCCTTCAACAGGGCGGCGGTGGCGGGGCCTTCCGTCTGCTCGTCGGTCAGGCGGACGTCGGGGCACTCGGCGCGGACGCGTTCCTCCGCCCCACGCAGCGAACTCCGGGCCAGATGCCGCTGGGCGGCGCCGACGATCTCGCCTTCCTGCCGACGGGGGTGCCAGTCCCAGGCGTGCACCAGGTGCAGCGGTCGGTCCCGCCGCTCGGCCTCGCGGGCCGCCCATACGGCGGCGGCCAGACTCTCGGCGGATCCGTCGACTCCTGCGACTACGGACGAAAGCATGTCGGCACCTCCAGAGTTCGGTCTGTCGTGCGATACCAGCGTCACGCTGCGGGCAACGCGGGGGCAGAGGCTGGCCGGGCCCCTCCCCGGGCCGTCCGGCCCCTGTCCGTGAGGCACGACGCCGGTCCGGAAAAACGAGACGGCACGTCTCGCCAAGCCGAACGCAGACCGCTCGATCCGGCAGCCGTATGTCGATCGATGAGCGGCCGGGGAGGCATACAGAGTTCGGCCGGCGAGAAAGGGAGACGGAGCATCAGCACGTCGGCCTGCGCGGACGCCACGCGGAGCCATGTACGACGCTCACCCCGCGTGGGGCACGACCGCCACCGGGCAGTCCGCGTGGTGGAGGAGGGTATGACTCACCCGGCCGAGCTGAAGCCCGAGGTGGCCGTGCCTGCGCGTGGCCCCGACGATCACCAGGTCGGCGGCTGCCGAGCGGCGCACGAGGACGTTGTGGGCCGGTCCCTCGACCATGACGCGCTGCACCCGGACATCCGGATGGTCTGCCTCGGCGTCCCGCAGCAGCGCGTCGAGCAGGTCGGAGGCCCGCTCGTCGTGCCCGCGTGCCGGTTCGTCCGCGAGCGCGGGATCGTCGGCGCTCTCGTGCGCCGGGCGGCGCCAGGCTCGTACGACGTCCAGGGCACATCCGCGTGCCTCGGCCTCGCTGAAGGCGAAGCGCACGGCCTCGGCACCGGTCACCGGCTCGCCCGCACCCAGCAGGATCCTCTCGTGGGAGCCGGCCAGGCCCGCCTTGTCGCCCCGGACAACGATCACCGGGCAGCTTGCACGGGCCGCCACGGCCAAGCCCACGGAGCCGAGGAGCAGGCTCTTCAACTCACCTCGGCCGCGAGCTCCCGTCACGAGCGCGGACGCGTTGTCGCCCTCGCGCAGGAGAGCGTCCACCGCGTCGTCGGGGACGATTTCGGTGGTGACCTTCACCTCCGGATCGCGGCGCCCGGCACGTTCAGCCGCGGTGGCCACGAGATTCTCGAGGAATACACGCTCCGACGGGCGGCTGAGACTGTGGGACGGAACGGCCCGCTCGTACCGCTCCCAGCGTGAGGCGTGCACCAGTCTCAGTGGGAGACCGTGCCGGGCGGCCTCGTCCACCGCCCAGTCGACCGCCGTCAGACTCTCATCGGAACCGTCGATGCCCGTGACCAGGGGAAGTGTCATCGTCCCCACCGCCTTCCATGCAGCACAGGGGTCCACTTCACCGTCGCACCCGTCGGCGCGCCGCACGAGGGGCGGATCGGCCCTCGGCGGGGACGTTCGGCCCATACCGCCGCTCGTCGCGGGAGTCTGTTCGGTGTCTTCCTTCGCACCACCGACGAGAAGTCGATGGAATCGTCGAAAGCTGCGCTGCCGTGTCCTGGAGCCGTCAAGCGGTGCAGTGGTGTGCGCGGCCGGTGGATCACCGACCGCGCACACCTGATGCGGCCCGGCGTGCCCGCCCTCAGCCGCGCCGCACCTGGATGGTCCTGGTCCCCGTCTTCTCCTCCGGGGCCGGGACCGTGATGGTCAGAACTCCGTCCTTGTAGTCCGCTGTCGCCTCCTCGCCCTTGGCTCCGGCCGGCAGACGAACGGAACGGGCGAAGGAGCCGTAGCGGAACTCCGTACGGCGCTTCTCCTTCGTCTCTTCGCCTCGTTCGGCCCGTAGGGTCAGCACGTTGTCGTCGACGGTGATCTCGACGTCCTTGTCAGGGTCGAGACCGGGAGTTCGGCGCGCAGGACGTAGGAACCGTCCTTCAGTGGTCCTCCCCCGCACACGCCGGCGTGCCGGCGCCGCGGACGGGCCGCTTCACTGTCAGTCGTGCGGCACCACCGCTACCGGCGCGGAGGCGTGCTGCAGCACCGCGTGTGCCACCGGGCCGATCCGACCGCCGACCGACGCGTGGCGCTCCTTGCGCCCGACGACGACCAGCGACGCGTCCCGCGACGCGTGCACGAGGTGACGACCCGCGCTGCCGATGACGGTCTGTGCCCGCACCTCCACCCCGGGGAACTTGTCCCTCCACGGGCGCAGGAGGTCGCGCAGTCCAAGCCGTTTCTCCTCGGCCAGTTCTGCGTCGAGTTCCGAATCCTGGGCAGCGGCGTGGCCGTAGACGGCAGCCGGGTTCCAGCCGTGAACGACCCGCAGGCCGGCCGCACGGCCTGCGGCTGTCTCGAACGCGAACGCAAGGACGGCGTCGCCCGGTTCCTCCAGGTCCAGCCCCAGCACCACGTCACGATACGGAGTGTTGCTCGCTGCGGCGCCCGTGACGTCGGGCAGATGCTCGTCGGTGGCGTGCTCACCGGCCCGTACGAGAACGACGGGCCGCTCGGAACGCGCCACCACGGCGTGGGCGACGGAACCGACCAGGAACCCGGCCACGGCGCCCAGGCCCCGGGACCCGAGAACCAGCAGTTCGGTGTCCTCCGCTCCTGCCAGCAGAGCCGGAACAGCCTGTTCCTCGGCCTGCTGGGTGGTGATCCGCAGACCCGTGTGGCCCTCCCTGAGCCGGGATTCCGTCTCGCGCAGCAAGTGGGCAGCCCAGTCGCGCTGCGCTGCGATCGCGTCCGGCGCCGGAATCCCCGGGAAGGGGGTGTACGACGAGCCCGGTGAGGCCACGGCATGCAGGAGACGCAGGGGTGCCTCTCGTTGCACTGCTTCGCGGGCGGCCCAGTCCGCGGCGGCGAGGCTTTCGGGCGAGCCGTCGAGGCCGACGGTGATGGCAAGCATGGACGAACCTCCTTCGGGGATGCACCGTCAGTCTCCAAGCCACGCACCTCCCCCAGGAGGGGCCAAAGGTCCCGGTCGGGATCCGATCGGTCCCAGGACTTGGAGATTGACGTCATGTCAGTTCGGGAATGTGGTGCCGCAGCGAGCCGGGCTCGGGGAGATGAACCTGCCGACAGACCGGCGGAGGGAACGAGCCTCCGACCGGGCGGAGCGACGACCTCGACACGGGTGCCGCCCCAGCGGCATGGGCCGAGGACCAAGTCCCCGGCCCAGCACAGCGCTTGCCGCACTGCCCGTCAGCAGTGCACCGACGTGTGGCGGTCCCTCCGAACCGGCCGGTGGGGCGCCTTCGGCAGCCCTTTGAGCGGCGGACGCCTCAGCAGCCGGACGGCGAGACCGTCCAAGGCCGCCGTGAGGACACCGATCAGACCCACGGCCAACACGAGCAGCACCGCGAACCGTTCCCAGAACTCCGGTGTGAGACTGGTACCCACTGTCCTCGCCCTCCCTGGTTGGCGTCGTCCTCCTTGCCTTCAGCCAACTCGCCCACGGTTCCCGGCACATGAGCCGATGGGGCCGTACATGGGTCCGGATCGGACCTTACGAGCGGGGCCGCGCGGGCCTTGAGCCCGCCGGGAGCCGGGTCGGGGCGGTCGCACGAACCGGCCATCCGTCGCGGGCGAGGCTCGGTCGAAGCCTTGATCCCCCAGGAAGCCCTCTCCTCCGACGAGCGCCACCGAGAGATCGCAGGCCGGCACCCTCAGCGGACGAGCACGTGGCTCCCCGGAGCGGGGCTCGTGCGCGGCGAAGCGTGCGGATCACAGCGTCGGCGAAGTGGATACGCCCCGTCTCGTCGTCGTCCCTCCGGTTGCCGTGGGTCGGCTCCTTGATGTCCGGTCGCCGGTCGCCCTGGGATCGGGGCCGTTCGGCCCTGGTGTCCCTACCGTCCCGGTGGTCTGCTGGAACCGGCGGGAAGGACCCGAGAGAGGCGCGGAGAAGCGGTCGTAGGGGCCGCGCACCGCGCAATCAGGATCCGCGAGAAGCGGGTGGCGCTCTTCCCGCCACATCAAGCCACGCCACTCCGCGGGGCCACTCCCGACTTCCGTACGGGACTTGGTCAGCTCTTTCCGTTTCTGGGTGCCGTGTACCTCAGGCCTGCAGCCTCTGCGCCGGCACGCGCCACACCAGCCTGGTGCCTCCGCCCTCCGGCTCTCCCAGCTCCAGCCGCCCGCCCAACTGCTCGGCGCGCTCCGTCATGTTGCGCAGCCCGCTGCGGCGGCCGTCTGCGGGGATGCCCACGCCGTTGTCCGTGACCGACAGCCGTACCTCCCGCCCGTCCGTGGCCAGGAGCACGTCGGCGCGGTCCGCGTGGGCATGGCGGGCGATGTTGGTCAGGGCCTCGGAGAGCACCGCCACGACATGGTCCGCGATCTCCTTCGGCACGTCGGTGTCCAGCAGGCCCTCCATACGGAGGCCGGGGGCGAAGCCGAGGACCTGCGCGGCCTCTCCGGCCACCCGTACGGCACGGGCCCGCAGGCCGACCTCCCCCGGGCCCTCGCGGGTACGCAGGCCGAAAATCGTGGACCTGATGATCTTGATGGTCTCGTCCAGATCGTCCACCGCGCGCCCCACGCGCTCGGCGGCCTCCTCATGCCCGATGAGACGGCTCGCACTCTGGAGCGTCATGCCGGTGGCGAACAGTCGCTGGATAGCGAGATCGTGCAGGTCGCGTGCGATGCGGTCGCGGTCCTTGAGTACCGCGACCTGCTCGGCGTCCTGTCGGCGTTCCGCCAGCTCCATCGCGATGGCGGCCTGCCCGGCGAAGGCCTGCAGGGTCTCGGTCTCCGTCGTCGAGAACTCCGGCTGACCAGACTTTCGTGCCAAGAGGACCACGCCTCGTGGACCCGAGTCGCCCGCGCCGATGGGCACGGCCACGGCGGGACCGAGTCCGCCGAATCGCGGAGGCTGCGGGGAGATGCGTTCATCATCGGTGACGTCGACGCTGGTGACCGGGCCAGAGCGGGAGAACGCCAGCCCCATCAGGCTCTTGTCCATGGCCAGGACGAGGCCCCGGTGCGCCTCGGCGTCCATCCCGACGGCGATCTCCACGGCGAGCGACCTGGTGTCCTGCATGGGCAGCGCGACGGCCGCAAGCGCGGATCCGGTGATCTCACCGGCCCGCTCGGCGATCAGAGCGAGGACCTCGGTGCCCTCGCCGCCGGACATCAGACTGTGGGTGATCTCGGCGTTCGCCTGGAGCCAGCGTTCGCGCAGCCGGGACTCCTCGTACAGCCGGGCGTTGTCGATCGCGACGCCGGCGGCAACGGCGAGCGTCTGCGTGACCGAGACGTCGTCCTCGTCGAACGGGGCACCACCCCGCTTCTCGGTCAGGTACAGGTTGCCGAAAGCCTGGCCCCGCACCCGGATGGGGACACCGAGGAAGGTGTTCATCGGCGGGTGATTCGCCGGGAAGCCGTACGAGGACGGGTGCTCGGAGATCTTCGCCAGCCGGAGCGGTTCGGGATGCCTGATCAGTTCCCCGAGGATGCCGTGGCCCTCCGGATAGGGTCCGATGGCGGCGATCTGCTCCTCGCTGACACCTACGGTGTGAAACGCGGACAGGCGCCTGCCGTCCGGGCCGATCACGCCCAGCGCCGCGTACTCCGCGTCAACCAGTACCGCGGCGGCCTCCACGATGCTGTGCAGGGCCTGCTCGAGATCCAGCTCCCGGCCGACCGACAGCACCGCCTCCAGCAGGCTGTGCACCCGGTCGCGGGTGCCACGGGCCGCGTCCAGCCGCGCCTGCAGTTCCTCCAGCAGCTCGTCCAGCCGCAACTGCGGCAGCCGCACGCGAGCCTCCTCGGGGCTTTCCACCCTGTATTCCTCCAGGTCCGCTCAACGCCCGACCACACAACGGTCCGGTCATGTTCACGGTAATGGTCAGCCGTACGGGGCGGTAGCGAATCGAGCCGAGTTCCGGGTACACCCCTTCTGGGCCTCCGACCTGGGCCGCAGTCCCTTCCGCTTTACGCACGACGACGGAGCGCTTTCGGGCGCACCCATGGGGAGGAGCGGGCCTCCACTGGGCCGATCGGCCCAGTGGAAGGGACCGACAGCACCTGCCTCTCGGGTCCTCCGGGTCGGACGCTGGGGACATACCCAGCCCGGAGCCCGTCGAAGGAGACCGGTGTCATGGTCCGTTACGTGTACGACTTCACAGAGGGCGGCCGTGAGCTGGCCGATCTGCTCGGTGGCAAGGGAGCGAACCTGGCCGAGATGACCCGGCTGGGGCTGCCGGTCCCGCCGGGCTTCACCGTGACCACCGCGGCCTGCCGGGCCTTCCTTGCCACCGGCACCGAGCCGGACACCCTGGCCGGTGAGATCTCCGAACACCTCACCGCCCTGGAACAGACCGCGGGACGACGCCTGGGCCGGCCCGACGATCCACTGCTGCTGTCCGTCCGCTCCGGGGCACGGTTCTCGATGCCCGGCATGATGGAGACGATCCTCGACATCGGCCTCAACGACGACTCCGTGCTCGGGTTGGTGAAGGTCTCCGGGAACGAACGCTTCGCCTGGGACTCCTACCGCCGCCTGGTGCAGATGTTCGGCAGCACGGTCATGGGCGTCGACAGCTCGCTGTTCGAGGACGCCATGGCCGCCCTCAAGCGATCGCGTGAGGCGACGAACGACCTGGGGCTGAACGCGGCGGACCTGGCCGAGCTCGTCAGGACGTTCAAGGACCTGATCCGCGAGGAGACCGGCGAGGACTTCCCGCAGTCACCTGCCGAGCAGCTGCGCCGCGCGGTGCTCGCCGTCTTCGAGTCGTGGAAGGGCGAGCGCGCCCGGGTGTACCGCCACCGCGAGCACATCCCGGACAGCCTGGGCACCGCGGTCAATGTGCAGATCATGGTCTTCGGCAATCTCGGGTCCGACTCCGGCAGCGGCGTCGCCTTCACCCGCGACCCGGCCACGGGACAGCCGGGCCTGTACGGCGACTACCTGGCGAACGCGCAGGGCGAGGATGTCGTCGCCGGCATCCGCAACACCGTTTCCCTGGCGGCTCTCGAGGAGCTGGACCCGGTCTCCTACGGCCGACTGCGCGATCACATGCGAACGTTGGAGACTCACTACCGGGATCTGTGCGACATCGAGTTCACCATCGAGCGGGGCCGGCTGTGGATGCTGCAGACCCGGGTGGGCAAGCGCACCGCCGAGGCCGCGTTCGCCATCGCGGCCGAACTGGTCGACGAGAAGCTGATCACCCCTGACGAAGGCCTGGACCGGGTCGGCGGGGACGGTCTGGCCCGGCTGATGTTCCCCCGGTTCGACACCTCCGCCGTCGGCGAGGCGCTTGCGCACGGACTGCCGGCTTCGCCGGGTGCGGCCGTGGGCGCGGCGGTGTTCGACTCGGCCGAAGCGGTCCGCCGGGCCGCCGCGGGCGAGAAGGTCGTCCTCGTACGTCAGGAGACCACCCCCGACGACCTGCCGGGCATGATCGCCGCACAGGCGGTGCTGACCAGCCGCGGTGGCAAGACCAGCCACGCGGCCGTGGTCGCCCGTGGCATGGGCACGGTGTGCGTGTGCGGTGCCGAGGAACTCACCGTCGACTCCGGGGCACGTCGCTTCACCGTGGGCGACACCGTCGTCGAAGAAGGCACGGTCGTATCCGTCGACGGCTCCGAGGGCGCCGTGTACCTGGGTGCAGCCCCTCTCGTCGATTCCGTGGTGATGCGCTACTTCGAGACGGGCGAACGGTCCGACGGACTGGTCGAGGCCGTGGCCCGCGCCATGGAACGGGCCGACGGCCTCCGGCGGCTGGAGGTGCGGGCGAACGCCGACACCCCGGAGGACGCCGCCCGCGCTCGCCGGTTCGGTGCACAGGGTGTCGGGCTGTGCCGCACCGAGCACATGTTCCTCGGCGAGCGTCGCAAGCTGGTCGAGGCGATGATCCTGGCGCGCGAGGAGAACGAGCGCGAGAAGGCGCTGGGCGCCTTGCTGCCGCTCCAGCGGCAGGACTTCATCGGCATTCTGAAGGCGATGGACGGCCTGCCGGTCACCATCCGGCTCATCGACCCGCCCCTGCACGAGTTCCTGCCCGACCGCACCGACCTCGCCGTGCGCATCGCCACCACCGCGGCCCGGGGCACCGTGCCCGCCCCGCACGACACCGAACTCCTCGACGCGGTCAACCGTATGCACGAGGAGAACCCGATGCTGGGCCTGCGCGGTGTCCGTCTGGGGCTGGTCGTCCCGGGACTGGTCGCCATGCAGGTGCGGGCGATCGCCGAGGCGGTCGTGGAACGGACCAGGGCCGGGGGCTCCCCTCGGGCGGAGATCATGGTCCCGCTGGTCGGCGCCGTCGAGGAACTGCGCATCGAGCGGGCCGAGGTGGAACGCGTCCTGGCCGAGGTCTCCCAGGAGTCGGGCGTCCCCGTGCACTGCCCGGTCGGCACGATGATCGAGCTGCCCCGGGCCGCACTCACCGCCGGCCGGATCGCCGAAGCGGCGGAGTTCTTCTCCTTCGGCACCAACGACCTCACCCAGACCACCTGGGGCTTCTCCCGCGACGACGTCGAGGCGGCCTTCTTCTCCGCCTATCTCGACAAGGGCATCTTCGCCACCTCCCCCTTCGAGACCCTCGACCGCGACGGTGTCGGCCGGCTGGTGCGGATCGCCGTCGACGAGGGCCGCGCCGCGCGCCCCGACCTGAAGATCGGCGTCTGCGGCGAGCACGGCGGGGACCCCGACTCCGTTCACTTCTTCCACGCGACCGGCCTGGACTACGTCTCCTGCTCGCCGTTCCGCGTCCCGGTCGCGCGACTGGAAGCGGGACGGGCCGCGCTCCCGGAGTCGGGAACGAGTGACAGGAGGTGACCGGGAGACGCGGAGAAGGTGGTCGGCATGGCCCGCAACGTCGGTGAAGTGATGACCCACGACGTCGTCGAGGCACGCCGGGAGATGTCCTTCAAGGATCTCGTACGACTGCTGGACCGGCACCGGATCAGCGGGCTGCCCGTCGTGGACGACGACGACAAGGTCGTCGGAGTGATCTCCCGGACCGATCTGATCCGCCGCCAGGCGGCCCGGTCCGCGAACGCCCGGGCGCGACCGTTCCCCTCGCTGCGCCGGTCCGCCCGGCGCGCCGCCGCCGTCGCTCACGCCACGACGGCGGGGGAACTGATGTCGACGCCCGCGATCACCGTGCATCCGGAGCAGCGGATCGCGGACGCCGCGCGCGTGATGGAGCGTCATGGTGTCGAACGCCTGCCGGTCGTGGACGAGGAGGACCGGCTGATCGGCATCGCCACCCGGCGCGATCTGCTGCGGGTCTTCCTGCGCACGGACGACGAGATCCGCCGAGAGGTCCGTGACGAGGTGCTGGCCCACGTCCTCGGCCGGCCGGACCATGGCGTGGCGGTCTCGGTCCGCGACGGCATGACCACGCTGGAAGGAACCCTGGAACGCAGCGGAGACCTTCCGCTCGTGATCCGGGGGACGTATCGGGTGGACGGTGTGGTGGGCGTCGTCAACGGGCTGACCGTCCGCATCCCTTCGGGGCCGGTCGGCCCCGCGAAGGGACCAAAGGGGCCTGGGGCGGAGCACTGCTGACGAGAGACGCTGCTGATGTGAGCGGTGCCGGCCACCATCCCCCGCGGTGCCGCTCCCTCCCCGCGCCGCCGACCGTGCGGTGCCGCCCTTTCAACGACGGAGGCTCGCCGCCATGACCCGCCACGACGACCGCAGCGCCACCACCGCCCCCGCCGCCGCGCCGTCCGACATCGCCATAGCGGTGGACCGCCTGGTGACGAACGGGCTCAAGGCACTTGCCGACTACGAGACGCTCGATCAGGAACAGGTCGACCACATCGTGAAGAAGGCCTCGGTAGCAGCACTGGACCAGCACACGAAGCTCGCACGGCTCGCGGTGGAGGAGACCGGACGTGGCGTCTTCGAGGACAAGGCGGCCAAGAACATGTTCGCCTGTGAGTACGTCACGCACAGCATGGGCCCGATGAAGACCGTCGGCGTCATCGCCCGCGACGACATCGACGACATGACCGAGGTGGCCGAACCGGTCGGTGTCGTATGTGCGATCACCCCCGTCACCAACCCGACCTCGACCACCGTCTTCAAGGCGCTCATCGCGCTGAAGACCCGCAACCCGATCGTGTTCGCCTTTCATCCCTCCGCCCAGCGCTGCAGCGCCGAGGCGGCCCGCATCGTGCGCGACGCGGCGGTCGCGGCGGGTGCGCCGGAGCACTGCGTGCAGTGGATCGAGATCCCGTCCGTGGAGGCGACCGGCGCCCTGATGCGGCACCCGGGTGTCTCGCTGATCCTCGCCACCGGCGGCAACGCCATGGTCAAAGCCGCCTATTCGGCCGGCAAGCCCGCTCTCGGCGTGGGCGCCGGCAATGTCCCCGCCTACGTCCACCGGAGCGCGGATCTGCGCCGGGCCGTCAACGACCTGGTGCTGTCCAAGTCCTTCGACAACGGCATGATCTGCGCCTCCGAACAGGCCGTCGTCCTGGACGAGGAGATCTACGACGCGGTACTCGCCGAATTCCGCGTCCTGCACGCCCACGTGGCCAACGCCGAGGAGAAGGCGAAGCTGGAGGCCTTCCTGTTCCCCGTCGGTGCCGCGGGCGCGGGCTGCGAGCCCAAGGTGAATTCCGCGGCCGTCGGGCGGAGTCCGGTGTGGATCGCCGAGCAGGCGGGCTTCACCGTGCCCGCCGACACCTCTCTCATCCTGGTCGAGGCGGCCCGGGTCGGCCCGGACGAGCCGCTCACCCGCGAGAAGCTCTGCCCGGTCCTCGCCGTCCTGCGCGCCGGCTCCGAGCAGCAGGGTTTCGACCTGGCGGCCGACATGGTCGCGTTCCACGGCCAGGGCCACAGCGCCGTCATCCACACCCAGGACCTCGCGCTGGCGGAGTCGTACGGAAGGCGCATGAAGACCGTGCGGATCATCGTCAACGCCCCGTCCTCGCAAGGTGCCATCGGCGGCATCTACAACAGCCTGCTGCCGTCGCTGACACTCGGCTGCGGTTCCTGGGGCAGTACGTCGGTGTCCAACAACGTCTCCGCCGCCCAGTTGCTGAACGTCAAGCGCGTCTCGGTGCGCCGCAACAACCTGCAGTGGTTCAAGGTCCCGCCGAAGATCTACTTCGAGCCGGGGGCCATCCGCTACCTCGCCTCCATGCCGGACGTCCACCGCGTCACCGTCGTCACCGACGCGACCATGACCCGTCTCGGCCTCGTCGACCGGGTCGAACGCGTACTGCGGCGACGCCGCGAGCCGGTCACCATCCAGGTCATCGACAACGTCGAACCCGAGCCGAGCATCGACTCCGTCCGGCGCGGCGCCCGCCTCATGGGCGACTTCCGCCCGGACACCATCATCGCCCTCGGCGGCGGCTCCCCCATGGACGCCGCCAAGGTGATGTGGCTGCTGTACGAACAGCAGGCCGAGGGCAAGGACGTCGACTTCGCCGACATGCGGCACAAGTTCTCCGACATCCGCAAGCGCGCCTTCCGGTTCCCCGTGCTCGGCAAACTCGCCCGCCTGGTGTGCATCCCCACCACCTCCGGCACCGGTGCCGAAGTGACCCCGTTCGCCGTCATCTCCGACCCCGCCACCGGCAAGAAGTACCCGCTGGCCGACTACGCGCTCACCCCCAGCGTGGCCATCATCGACCCGCTCCTCACCACCGCGCTGCCCCGGGCGCTGGCCGCCGACAGCGGTTTCGACGCCCTCACCCACGCCATCGAGGCCTATGTCTCCGTCTACGCCAACGACTTCACCGACGGCCTCGCCCTGCACGCGATCCGGATGGTCTTCGACAACATCGAGGCGGCGGTGAACGACCGCGCGGCCCGGCCTCAGGCCCAGGAGAAGATGCACAACGCCGGGACCATCGCCGGCATGGCGTTCGGCAACGCCTTCCTCGGCATCGTCCACGCGATGTCCCACACGCTCGGCGCCACCTTCCACGTCGCGCACGGCCGCACCAACGCCGTACTGCTGCCGCACGTCATCCGCTACAACGGGACCATTCCCACGAAGCTCACCGGCTGGCCCAAGTACGAGAGCTACCGCGCCCCCGAACGCTTCCAGGACATCGCCCGCACCCTCGGTCTGCCCGCCGCCACCCCCGCCGAGGGCGTCGAAGCACTCGCCTCGGCAGTGGAACGGCTCCGCGACGCGGTGGGCATCGAACCGACCTTCCAGGCTCTCGGCGTCGACGAGCACGCCTTCCTCGACGCCCTGCCCCAGCAGGCCCTCAACGCCTACGAGGACCAGTGCGCGCCCGCCAACCCCCGGATGCCGATGCTCGACGACATGGCGGAGCTGATGCGTGCGGCCTATTACGGCCATGGCGTGGAGACCGGCGGCACCATTCCGGCGAACTGAGACGCGCTGACCGGGCCCGTCCCCTCCCCTTGCCCTTCGCCCCGCCCCTCTCAGGAGGTTCCATGCTGTCCGCGGAATCCGCCGCCCTCGTACGGGCCACCCTGCCCGCCGTGGCCGGAGCACTCGACGAGATCACCGCCCGCTTCTACGCCACGATGTTCCACGACCGGCCGGAACTCGTCGACGGGATGTTCAACCGGGGCAACCAGGCCAGCGGCGCACAGCGCCGGGCCCTGGCCGGCTCGATCGCCGGATTCGCCGGCGCGCTGCTGAAGAACCCCGACGCGCGGCCGGACGCCCTGCTGTCCCGGATCGCCCACAAGCATGCCGCTGTCGGCGTCACCGACGACCAGTACACGCTCGTGCACAAGTACCTGTTCGGTGCGATGGCGGAGGTCCTCGGCGACGCGGTCACCCCGGAGGTGGCGGCCGCCTGGGACGAGGTCTACTGGCTGATGGCCGGAGCCCTGATCGCCCGGGAAGCCCTCCTCTACCAGGACGTGGACGTACAGCCCGGCGACATCTGGCGGCCCTGGACGGTCGTCGAGCGCCGTACCGAGACCCCCGACGTCGTGTCCTTCCTGCTCCGCCCCGCGGACGGCGGACGCACGCCGCGCGCCCGCGCGGGCCAGTACGTGAGCGTCCGCGTGCGCATGGCCGACGGAGTGCACCAACTGCGCCAGTACAGCCTGTCCTCGGACCCGGGCGGAAAGCTGAGGCGGATCACCGTGAAGCGAGTGACGGGTGACGTCCACGAGCCGGACGGCGAGGTCTCCAACCTGCTCCACGACCGCGTCCGCGAAGGGGACGAGCTGCTGCTGTCCGCACCGTTCGGTGACGTCTTCCTCGACGACCCGGTCGATGCCACCACCCCCGTCGTACTCGTCTCGGCCGGCATCGGCTGCACCCCCATGACCGGCATCCTGGCCCACCTGGCCGCCCTCCGCTCGATCCGCCCGGTCCTGGTCCTGCACGCCGACCACTCTCCCGCCGACCACCCTCTGCGGGCCGAGACCCACGACCTCGTCGAGCAATTGCCGGGCGCCCGGGCCGTCTTCTGGTACGAGCGCCCCGGACCGGAGGAACCCGGCGCCCGCACCGGCCCGATGGACCTGAGCACCACCGAACTCCCGGACAACGCCACGGTGTTCCTCTGCGGTCCGCTGCCCTTCATGCGAGACGCACGCGGACAACTGCTCGGAGCCGGGATACCCGCGCGACGCATCCGCTACGAGGTCTTCGGACCCGACCTGTGGATGCCCGACACCGCAGCCTGACCCCACCACATCTCCTGAAGCCCCGACGAAAGGACCCTCATGACCACCCACAGCGCCCAGGAGACCCCTCTGGTCCGGCTGCGCTCCGACGGCGCCGTGGACGAGGAGACCCTGGCCTACGCCCGTACGAAGATCGACGTGGTCGTGGGCAGGCCGGGCCTGCCCGTCGTCACCGGCGAGGTGCACATCATGCGAGCGGCCGCCCATCACGCGGGCCGGCCGTGGTCGGCCACGGCCGACCTGCGCGTCGGCGGCCGTCAGGTCGTGGTGGCGGCCGAGGAGGCGACCGGTACGGAGGTCGTCGATCGGCTCCAGGACCGGCTGCGCCGCCAGACCGAGAAGGCTTCCCCAGCCTGGGACAACGGACACCGGACGACGGCCCCGCCGTGGCGCGGTGCGACCGATCGGCCGTCCACTGCCGCAGGACCCGGAAGCGCGGCCGAGGACTCCCCCACGGCGTAACCCCGCAGTCACGACGGGCCCGGTCGGCCGCAGTGCACCGACCGGGCCTGTCCGCCGCCTGCGGGCGATGCGCCGGTACCGGCTTCGAGGGCCGTCCGGACCAGCAAGGTGCCCAACGGCCCACTGACACAAGACCTGTCGGCAGGAAACCGTGGGAGGCGCAGTACCCGATCGACCGGCGAGAACGAGGAGTTGTGTGATGGCGAAGGCATATCTGGTGGGGAGCGGGATCGCGGCCCTGGCCGCGGCTACGTTCCTGATCCGCGACGGCGGCTTCGAAGGCTCCGACATCCACCTCTTCGAGGAACAACGCTCCCTCGGCGGCAGCCTGGACGCAGCCGGCACTCCGGACGCCGGCTACACCATGCGCGGCGGGCGCATGTTCGAAGCCGAGTTCCGCTGCACCTACGACCTGCTGTCCGGAATCCCCAGCCTCGACGACCCCGCCGTCTCGGTGACCGAGGAGATCCTGGCCGGACATGACGACTTCGCCTGGGACGACATCGCACGGCTCGTCGACGGGGACGGCAAGATCGTCGACACGACCTCGATGGGATTCTCCGAACGTGACCGGCTGGATCTGGTCCGCTGCCTGGCCACTCCCGAAGCGCACCTGGACGGCAAGCGGATCACCGACTGCTTCGGCGAACACTTCTTCACCACCGCCTTCTGGTTCATGTGGTGCACGACCTTCGCCTTCCAGCCGTGGCACAGCGCGATCGAGTTCCGCCGCTATCTGCGTCGCTTCGTCCATCTGTTCTCCGAGTTCGCCTCCATGTCGGGCATCCACCGGACCCGCTACAACCAGTACGACTCCATCGTCCGGCCCCTGGCGGCCTGGCTCCAGGAGCGCGGTGTCACCGTGCACACCGCCTGCCACGTCACCGACCTCGGCTTCGCACCGGGCATCAGGAGCGGCACGGTCGAGACCATCCACCTCAACCGACGCGGCCGCGCCGAGAAGATCACCGTCGCGGCACAGGACCTTGTCCTCGTGACCAACGGTTCCATGACCGACGCGTCCAGCCTCGGCTCCCACACCTCCGCGCCCCCGCCGGCTCCGCACCGCTCGGACGCCTGGCTGCTGTGGCACCGGCTGGCCCGTGGCCGCGAAGACTTCGGGAACCCCGACGTCTTCGACAAGAACGTCAAGGAGTCCCGCTGGGAGTCGTTCACGGTCACCACCAAAGACCCCGCGTTCCTCAAGGCCCTCCAGGAGTTCAGCGGCCGGCCGACCGGCAAAGGCGGGCTGATGACCTTCACCGGGTCCAACTGGCTGCTCACCATCGTCGCCAACCGCCAGCCCGTCTACCGCGACCAGCCGGCGGACGTCGGGGTCTGGTGGGGTTACGGCCTGTTCCCCGGCCGCGCGGGCAACCAGACGCCCAAGCCGATGACCATGTGCACAGGCCGCGAGATCCTCGATGAGGTCCTGCACCACCTTCCCTTCGACGAGCGGACGGCGGCCCGGATCCGGGACACTTCCACGGTCGTGCCCTGTGTGATGCCGTACATCACCAGCCAGTTCCTCGCCCGCAGCCGCGACGACCGACCCCGAGTGGTCCCGAAGGGAGCGGTCAACCTCGCCTTCATCGGTCAGTTCGCCGAGGTGCCCGACGACGTCGTCTTCACCGTCGAGTACTCCGTACGCACCGCATGGACGGCTGTGGCGCAGCTCCTGAAGCTGGACAAACAACCGCCGCAGGTCTACAAGGGCCATCACGACCCCCACGTCCTGGCGGCCGCACTGGAGACCATGCACCGTCGATAGGTCGCCGAGGTGGGAGGGCTGTTCGGCCCACGATGGGGACCATCGGCACCTGTGCGAACGGTGTGGCCCGAGAGACAGTGACTGCGTGAGCGACACCGGTCCCCCGCGGTGTCGCTCACGTGGCCACGTGGGCGTTCGATCCTCCGCAGGATCGAGAGATCTCTGACGCACGTGTGGCTGCGGCTGCGGGAGACGAATGAGCATGAGCGACCCGACGATACGGAACCCTGCCATGGCCGACGACAACAACCCGTCGAACGCCCCAGAAGCGCGGAACAGTGTCGAGCTGGACGGCGGCGAGGCATTGCGGCTCCTGGGCAGCGTTTCCCTGGGGCGGATCGTCTTCACCAGGCACGCGCTGCCGGCCATCCGCCCGGTCAACCATGTCCTGGTCGACGGCGACATCGTCATCCGCACGCACGGTGACGCCGCGCTGACCCGTTACACCCGACAGTACGAGGGTGAGGGGGCCGTCGTCGCGTACGAGGCCGACGACATCGACCCCGACACCCACCTCGGTTGGAGTGTGGTCGTCACGGGCTATGCGCGGCTGGTCACCGATCCGCGGGAACTGGCCCGCTACCGGACGTTGTTGCGTCCGTGGGTGTCACGGAGGATGGATCACACGGTCCGCATCAGCCCCGATCTGATCACCGGGGTTCGCCTCACAGCCGACGGTCCGGCCCCGTCGGCCTGAACGGCGTTCGCCCTGCGGGACCGGCCGGCGGGCGGCGGATCAGCCCTGGGGTACGACAACCACCGGGCAGTGTGCCCGGCGCAGGAGTGTGTGGGCGACCGGACCAAGGCGCGGGCCCAGGACACTGGCCCGGCGGTGGGCGCCGATGACGACCACGGCAGCCTTCCGGGTCGCTGCCAGGAGTTCGTCCCCAGGAGCGGCGCGGACCGTGCGGGTCTCCACGGTGACTCCGGGGTACCGGTCCTGTAGTTGCGTGAGGGCGTACCGGGGTACGGCCTCCTCCGCCTGGGCCTCCCTGACCATGTGTTCCTGGCCCGGACTGCGCGTCGGAATGAGGGAGGGCAGTTCGGGGGTGATGTGTCGGTGGCTCCAGGAATGCAGGACCCGGAGCCTCGCGCCGCGTCGCTCGGCCTCTTGGAAGGCGTACTCAGCCGCCGGCGTGTCCGTTTCGTCCGCCAGGCCGAGGAGAACGTCCTGCCCGTCGTCGCACGGGTGGTCCCCGCGGACGACCAGGAGCGGTCCTTGAGTGAGCGCGGCCAGCCTCAGGCTCACCGACCCGAACACCGGGCCGGTCAACGCGCCCAAGCCGCGTGTTCCCACGACGGTCAGGACCGCGTCCGCGGTCTCGCAAGCCAACGCATGTGCCGCACCCTCCTCTGTCGCGACGGTCTCCACGAGCAGTTCCGGATGCCGCGCACGGACGCGTGACACGGCGTTGCCCAGGACCGGTGCGGCCTCGTCCCGGTCGGTGACCGCGTACAGCACACACAGGCCGGTACCGTGCCGTACGGCCTCAGCCGCGGCCCAGTCCAGCGCCCTTGCGGAAATCAGAGAGCCATCCACTCCGACGACTATGTGATGCGAGGTCATGGCCGTACCCGTCCCTTCCTTGAAATGACCGTTCGGCGGAAGCGACGCTCGTCCGACGCGTGGGCCTCCTCCGACGATGCTCCTCGTGGGCCATCACCTCGGGCAGAAGCCGGGAGGTCCGAAGGGGAGCCGAACGGCCCTTTTTCCAGGGGCCGTTCGGTCAGGCGGGACAGGGGGATGGAGTCCTGACGGTCGGGATGACGAGGGCTCAGGAACGGGGAAGCACGCCGTACATGGTGCGTCCGCCCACAAGTTCGCGTCCGGTGACCAACTCCTGGGCGATGCGCACGAAGACCTCCTGCGGTGCAGGCACCCAGGAACGCGGCCCGGTCCTCAGAAGTCGTGCGTGCTCGACGGGATCGGTCACGCGGGTGGCCAACCCCATGGCCACGACGCTCCAACCGGAGTGTGCGGCGGCGTCGACCTCGTCGGCCTCGAAGGCCACCACGGCTCCGTCGAGGGCGCTCGCCAGCTCCGAATCGGCTGAAGTGCGCACCACCACCGCGCCGTCATGGTCCAGGCAGAAGTTGACCGGCAGGACGGCGGGCAACGCCCGCCGCGTGTACACGATGCGCCCTACGGGCGCTGTGGCCAGCAGGCTCAGGCACTCCTGCCGGTCGAGTTCGCGGAATCCGTCGTTGGCGTACATATGCCTTCTCGTCTCTCACCTGACATGCGGTACTGCGCTGGTCCATCCTCGATCGGGTGAGGCCCCCCTCAGCCAGGGACCCTGGGCCCCTGGCCTCCCGAGAGAGGCCCTGTTCAGGTCACGATGCGGCGTCCCGTGACGGCATACGGCTCGATGCACACCCACATGTCGCGCCGCCCACCGCTCCACGGCGCGCTGTACGCCTGCTTCGCGAGCCGTTGTTCTTCGTCTGTGTCTGTCACCGTGCGCGCGTATCCGCGCGTCAGCACGCTCCAGCCCTGGCTGAAGGTGTCGTCGACACGGTCGACCTCGAAGGCGACCACGCACCCGGACGCCAGAGACGGTGTCGCACCGCGGGCGGTTCTGAAGACGATCGTGTCCTCAATGACGCTGTAGTTGACGGGGACAATCACCGGTCCGAGCTCTGTGGGCACCGCGAGCCTTCCGACGCCGTGCGTCGACAGCAGCTCGGCGCACTCGGCCCTGCTCAGCTCGGTGAATTCGGGGGCGCGCCTGGCCTGTTCACGACCGGGTGGCACATCAGCATCGCCGCCGGTGAGCGCCGAGACCGTGGTCCGCAGTGCTGCCGCCAGGGAGAGCAGTGCGCCTCGGCCGGGCGCGGCGTCAGGGTGCTGTTCCACGTGGGTCACGTAGCTGGGGGCCATGCCTGCTCGGGCGGCCGTCTCCTCTGTCGTCAGCCCGAGTTGGGCCCGGCGTGCGGCGAGTCGGCGGCCCAGGTCGCCCGAGGGCATACCTTCCGTCCCGTTCGCCTGTGTCTCTTCGGTCATGGCCCGTCATGTCCTCTCATCAGTAGTCGAGATGGCGACCTCCTCGTGCGACGGCTCGCCGAGCACCTCCTTGAGGGCTCCGGTGTCGGCGGCGTGGGCGAAGACGTCGCAGGCCTCCTCCATGCGATCCAGAGGGAAGGTGTGAGTGACCGGCTGCGCGGCGGGAAGCCGGCCGGCGGTGGCCATGCGCGGCAGGGTGGGTGTGGAGTGCGTGTCCACGAGACCGGTGGTGATCGTCACGTTCTTGATCCACAGGTCTTCCAGGTGCAGCGTGGCGGGCTTGCCGTGAACGCCGACGTTGGCGACGTGGCCGCCGGGCCGCACCATGCGCGTGCACAGTTCGACGCTTTCCGGCACGCCGACCGCCTCTATGACCACGTCAGCACCGAGACCGTCGGTGAGATCGGCGATCAGCTGCTCGGGCTCGTCTCGGGCGTCGGCCACGGCGTCGGCACCGAGCCGCCTGGCGACCGCCGGCCGGGAGGCGGCCACGTCGACGGCGACGATCCGCTCGGGGGCGAACAGACGCGCCGCGGCGATCGCCGCGAGCCCGATGGGACCGGCCCCGACGACGGCGACGGTGTCGCCCGGACGTACGGTCCGAACGTCGCTGCCGACCTCGACGATCTCGCCGACTGCCTCGTGCCCCAGGACCCTACCCGGGCGCACCTCGGGCACGTCGCCCTTGAGGATGTGCGAATCGGTACCGCAGATGGTGACAGTACCGACCCTCACGATGGCGTCGGTGGGTTCCTTGATGGCAGGGTCCGGGACATCGTCCCAGGCGGATTGCCCGGGACCGTGGAAGACAAAGCCTTTCATGACGCTCCTCCCCCTCCCTGTTTCCGAGTCCGAGATTGCCCTATACATCCACCTTGTCCGGTAATCTCCCGTTCCGCTTGGGCCGTCCGGCCCCATCACTCGCCGAACGGTCCCTGCCGTCAGGCCGGTCGCGACCAGTGGTGGGTCCGGAGCCCGAGCGGCCCACAGTCGATCCACTCCTGGTGCGCGGCGTGGAGTGGCCGGGCTCGCGGGCCGCATCCGAGGCGTACGAGCACCTGCGGATTCGGTGCGGTCGATGCCGTCGCGACGAGTCACAGGTGTTCCAGGTGCATGGGCGCCGCGCCTCCGCTCCCGGCAGGGGCGAAAACCTGGACGGGCTCCGCCGGGCCTCTCCACCTGTTGGGCTGAACGACCCTTCCCAACGGTGGAGTTGGTCCCGAGCGGCCCTGCGGCGGCACCTGCTCGGCCCATGTCGTGGCACGGCCTCGGCTGTCACCGTCGGAAGTGTCACGACGACGAGGAGGTGCGGACCGATGCCCCATGCCAAGTACGCGAAGAATCGGTTGTGGCGATGGCGCAGCAACCCGTTGCGACGACGCGACGACATCGTCGAAGCCTGGATCGTCCTGGCCGCGTGGACGGTGTTCGCCGTGGGCGGTTCCGTCGCCGGGCTCGTGACCGCCCATGCCGCGGACGAGGCGTTCGCGGCACAGCGAACCGAGCGGCAGCGCGTCCGAGCCATGCTCCTGACCGACGTCCCCCGCGCCCCCGCGCTCGGCGGCACCTCCGGTCGCCGGACGACAACGGTGCGTTGGACGTCCTCCGACGGCTCGACCCGCACCGGCCGAACCCAGGTGGACACGGGTCTCAAGGCCGGATCCAGGGTCACGGTCTGGCAGGACGGCCATGGCCGCCTCACCGCAGCGCCGCTGAGCTCCACCGAGGCGGCGATCGAGTCGGGCTTCCTGGGCGTCGTGGCGGCGGCCGGTCTTGCCGGCTTGGTGTTCGGTGCCGTAGCGGTTGTCCGGTGGCAGCTCGACCGCCGCCGCGTCGACGAGTGGGGCCGGGAATGGGATCGGGTGGGACCACGGTGGGGTCACAAGACCAGCTGAACGCACGACGGAGCGTCGAGACAGCCGGTCGACCGCGAGACGGCCTGAAGGGCGCTCAACGCACGACGGTCTCCGCCGCCTCCGCAGTATGCGGGGACACGTCCGGCACGCCTGACTCGCCCGTCACCGAGCCGCCCTGCCACGTCACGGGACGGCCGGCCCGTCGGGTTTCCGCTCGCCGGGTCGAGGACCTTCCGGCTCGGCGAGTCTGAGAGTCAGTACGTATGCGACGACCACCGCCACGATGACCAACGGCATCACGGTCAGCCCATCGCTGCCCAGGAGCAGGGTGGCCAGCAGGACCGCGGTCATCGGCAGTTTGAGCATGGCGACGCTCAGGGCGCCCATGCCGAGCGCGAAGCCGGTGGTGGGGTCGAGGCCGGGAAGGTGGGACATGGCCAGCCCGACCGCACCGCCGACGAACAGGGACGGGAAGACCGGGCCTCCCCGGAAGGCGCTGAGGGAGGCGCTGTAGGCGAGGGACTTGAAGACGACGAGGAGCAGCAGGGTGCCCAGGGAATAGGTGGCCTGGTCGGCCAGGAGGGGGCCGATGGTGGTCTCGCCGGAGAACAGCACGCCGGAGATCGGTTTGCCGGTGATGGTGGCGTAGAGCAGGGCGAACAGTCCGATGGATACGCCCATCACCACGGTGAGGAGCAGCCTGCGCCGCTCGACGTGCTTCTGCAGGTGCCGGCCGGAGCGGCGGATGGCCTCGCCGAGGATCGCGGCCGCGAGGCCGGCGACGATCGCCCAGCCGAACGCGGCGAGTGTCGGCCGGTCGGGGGGCGGCACCTGGTGCAGTGACAGGGAGTAGGTTCCGAGTCCGGTCCAGTTGTCCAGGCCGGTGAAGATCAGGGAGCCGACGCCCGCGGCGAGCAGGCCTGGCACCAGTACGACGCCGAGCATCGGACCGGCCAGGCCGGAGGCTTCCATGAGCAGGAACGCTCCGAGCAGAGGTGAGCCCAGCAGTTCGCTGATCGCTGCGAAGCTGCCCGCCGCTGCGACGACGGCGAGGGCGGTGGGAGGGGTGTCGCGTTTCAGCATCCGGATCGCGCCGGCCGCCAGTCCGCCGCCGAGGGCGATGAGCGGGGCCTCCGGGCCGAGGACGGCGCCGAGGCTGAGGGTGGCGATCGCGGCGAGGGCGACGCCGGGCACCGTCGTCACCGACGGGGTGCCGCCGGTCTTGAGTCCCTCGGCCGGCTCGTGCCCGCCCTTTCCGGGCAGGTGGCGAATGGTGAGGGCGACCAGCACGCCGGCCACGGCGAGCAGGGGCATGGCCCACCAGTCCGGTGTTCCGCTGAAGCCGAGGCCCTTGGGCAGGTCCTCATAGAGCAGGGACTGGAGTTCGGAGACGAGGGCGAGGAACCCGTAGGCCACGCAGGAGATGGGGACGCCCAGTGCGGCCGAGATCACCAGCAGGGAGATGTAGCCGCGACCGCGGACGATCTCGAGCGGCTCCTGTGGGGCTGTGGCGGGCCCGGCTGCCGGTCCGACCGGCATACGCATCCACTCCTCGCAGACGGGACTGGGGCCGCAGGCTCAGTCAACCCCGTCAGGTGATATCACGGCACGCGAAAGCAGCCCGGCTGCTGTGCTCATGGAGGCCTCGAGTCCACGGAGTTCATCCATTTGAGCTGGTCCGGGCGCGAGCACGTGGCCGGACTTCCGCGCTTGCCGCGAAGGCAGTTGGCGGCGCCGCGGTCGACCCGCTCGGCGAGGTGGCCAAGCCCCTCCCTCCGTCTTCATCCGGATCTCCACCTTCGCCGTCGCCGATGACTGAGGAGAGGGAACCTGAACCTTGACCGACCCGGCCCCGCCGCACAGGTCCGCTGCACCGCCACCACCCCGCGACGCGGCCGGGCCGATCCCATGGCCTTCGGCTCCTTCGATCGTTCGGTGGAGTGCGGGAAGAGCCCGTGGCGTGCACCGCGGGGTGTCCCGTGGCCGGTCGGCACTCCTTGCGGCCGCCGACCGGCCCGCTTCCGCCGTCGCCTTGAGCGGCCGGGACGCGTCAGTCAGTCGTCCGCCACGAGGGCCGTCAGGTCCAGGAGGCGGTTGGTGTAGCCCCACTCGTTGTCGTACCAGCCGAAAACCTTGACCAGGGTGCCGTTGGCCTGGGTCAGGGCGGGATCGAAGATGCAGGACGAGGAGTCGCCTATGACGTCGCGGGAAACGATCGGGGCCTTCGTGACCCGCAGGATGCCGTTCATCGGGCCGTCGGCAGCCGCCTCGAACGCGGCGTTGATCTCGTCCGCGCTCGCCTCCCGGGCGAGGACCACGGCGAGGTCGGTGAGCGAGCCGTCCTCAACCGGCACTCGGACCGCGATCCCGTCCAGTGCCCCTGCCAGTTCCGGCACCACCAAGCCCACGGCGCGGGCGGCACCGGTGCTGGTGGGGATGATGCTGAGGGCTGCGGAGCGGGCCCGGCGCAGGTCCTTGTGCGGGCCGTCCAGCAGCGACTGGTCATTGGTGTAGCCGTGGATGGTGGTCATCACACCGCGCTCGACACCGAAGGCGTCGTCGAGCACCTTGACCATCGGGGCGACGCAGTTGGTTGTGCAGGAGGCGGCGGAGACGATCCGGTCGCTGTTCCGGTCGTAGGCGCGGTCGTTCACGCCCATCACGATGGTGGCGTCCATGCCCTTGCCTGGGGCCGACAGCAGCACGGTGTGGGCACCGCCCTTCAGGTGCAGGGACGCGGACTCCCGGTCACGGAAACGCCCGGTGGACTCGATCACGACGCCGGCGCCGTAGTCGGACCAGTGCAGGGCGGCCGGGTCACGTTCGGCGGTGACGGCGATGCGCCGTCCGTCGACCGTGATGGAACTGTCGTCGTGCTGGACGTCGCGTCCGATGCGTCCGAACGTCGAGTCGTACTCCAGCAGGTGGGCCAGGGTGGCGGGTGAGGTGATGTCGTTGACGGCGACCACCTCGATGTCCTGCATGCCTTCCTCGGCGCGGTCGAGGGCGGCGCGCAGGTAGGTGCGGCCGATGCGACCGAAGCCGTTGATGCCGACGCGTACGGTCATGGCAGTGAGTTCCTTCCGGGAGTGAGGGGCGGGTCAGCTGTTCCAGGTCCAGTCGGCGACCTCGGGCAGGTCGGTGCCGTGCTCGCGGATCCAGGCCTGGTGTCGGGTGCGCGCATCGGCCATCTGCTGTCGCACGGTGGCGGCGCGCACCGCGAGTCCCGGAACGCGGTCGATCACGTCCATGACCAGCCGGTAGCGGTCGAGGTCGTTGCGAACGACCATGTCGAACGGTGTGGTCGTGGTGCCGGACTCCTTGTAACCGCGCACGTGCAGGTTCTTGTGGCCGGTACGGCGGTAGGCGAGCCGGTGGATCAGCCACGGATAGCCGTGGTAGGCGAAAATCACCGGCTTGTCGGTGGTGAACAGGCCGTCGTACTCGAAGTCGCCCATCCCGTGCGGGTGTTCCTCGCGTGGGAGGAGCCGCGTCATATCGACCACATTGACCACGCGGACGGCGAGGGCCGGGAGGTGTCGGCGCAACAACTGCGCAGCGGCCAGTACCTCCTGAGTCGGGACGTCCCCTGCGCAGGCCAGAACGACATCGGGCTCGCCGCCGTTCTCTGTGCCCGCCCACTCCCAGATCCCGGCGCCGCGGGCGCAGTGGGCGCGTGCCTGGTCCATGGTCAGCCAGTCGAAGCTGGGCTGTTTGCCGGCCACGATGACGTTGACGTAGTCGCGGCTGCGCAGCGCGTGGTCCGCCACCGACAGCAGAGTGTTGGCGTCCGGCGGGAGGTAGACCCGTACGACTTCAGGGCTCTTGTTGAGGACGTGGTCGACGAATCCCGGGTCCTGGTGGGAGAAGCCGTTGTGGTCCTGGCGCCACACGTGCGAGGTCAGCAGGTAGTTGAGCGAGGCGATGGGTGCCCGCCACGGCAACTCCCGTGATGTCTTGAGCCACTTGATGTGCTGGTTGACCATGGAGTCGACGATGTGCACGAACGCCTCGTAGCTGGAGAACAGACCGTGCCGGCCGGTCAGGAGATAGCCCTCCAGCCAGCCCTGGCAGGTGTGTTCGGACAGGATCTCCATGACCCGGCCGTGATGGTCGAGGTGCTCGTCGACCGGCAGGTGCTGGGCCTGCCAGGCCTTTCCGCTGACGTCGAGGACAGCCTGAAGCCGGTTCGAGGCGGTCTCGTCCGGGCCGACGAGGCGGAAGTCCCTTCGGGCACCCGTGTCTTTCATCACCCGGGCCAGGAGGTCCCCCAGAACGCGGGTCGGCTCGTGCAGGGTCGTACCCGGTTTGTCGACCGGCACGGCGAACTCCTGCAGTGGGGCGACGGGCAGGTCGCGCAGGAGCAGACCGCCGTTGGCGTGCGGGTTGGCACCGAGCCGCTTGGCGCCGTCCGGGACGCAGGCGAGGACGTCGGCGGCGGGGCAGCCTTCCTGTCCGAAGAGCTCCTCCGGCCTGTACGAACGCAGCCAGGTCTCCAACTGACGCAGGTGTTCGGGGTTTTCGCGCACACCGGCCAGAGGCACCTGGTGGGCGCGCCAGGTGCCTTCGACGGGCTCGCCGTCGACCTCCGCGGGCCCCGTCCAGCCCTTCGGGGTGCGCAGCACGACCACGGGCCAGTGCACGCGCTCGCTGACACCGTCCTCGCGGGCCGTCTGCTGCATCAGGGCGATGCGGTCCAGCGCGTCGTCCATCGCCGCCGCCATGGCCCGGTGCACCTGGGCCGGGTCGTCGCCGGTCACGTGGATCGGCTCGTGGCCGTATCCGCGCAGCAGAGCGTCGAGTTCGCTCTCCGGAAGGCGGGCGAGAACCGTCGGGTTGGCGATCTTGTAGCCGTTGAGGTGCAGGATCGGCAGGACGGCGCCGTCGTGGACCGGGTCGAGGAACTTGTTGGAGTGCCAGGCCGCGGCCAGCGGCCCGGTCTCCGCCTCGCCGTCGCCGATCACACAGGCGACGAGCAGGTCCGGGTTGTCGAACGCGGCGCCGTACGCGTGGGAGAGCGAGTAGCCGAGCTCGCCGCCCTCGTGGATGGAGCCAGGGGTCTCGGGGGCGACATGGCTGGGCACGCCTCCGGGGAAGGAGAACTGCCGGAACAGCCGTGCCATACCCGCCGCGTCACGCGACACGTCCGGGTAGGTCTCGCTGTAGCTGCCCTCCAACCAGGCGTTGGCCAGGATCGACGGACCCCCGTGACCTGGACCCCACACGCACAACGCGTCGAGCTCCCGGGCCTTGATCACCCGGTTGAGGTGCGTATACACGAGGTTGAGGCCGGGCGAGGTGCCCCAGTGGCCGAGCAGCCGGGGCTTGATGTGCTCCGGCTTCAGGGTCTCGGTCAGCAGAGGGTTGGACATCAGGTATATCTGTCCGGCGGTCAGATAGTTGGCGGCCCGCCAGTGCGCGTCCAGGGAGTGCAGCTCTTCGTCGGTGAGTACGGTGGCGTCCTGGTGTTCGGCCTTGGACATGGGTGGGACTCCGGAGGTCGTCGGGATGAAGGGCATCGGGCGGTGCGGGCGTTCTGACTGCACGTGGTGCGGCGGAACTGCCGTGCCGGACGGACGAGATCAGTCCCCGACCGCGGTCCGAGACTCCGAGCAGCCGCCCCCTCTCACGCTCTCTCACGCCTGCTCGGGTACGACCGCGACGGCGCACGCGGCATGGTGCAGCACCGTGTGGGCGACGCGCCCCAGCTGGAGTCCGAGGTGTCCCGGGTTGCGCCGCGCGCCGACCACCAGCAGATCGGCGTTGTACGAGGCGTCCAGCAGGACCCTGCGGGCGGGTCCCTCGACCGTGCGCCGCTTCAGGTCCAGATCTGCGGGTACGTCCTCCAGCGCCTGGTCCAGGACATCAGAGGCATGCAATGCGTGCAGACGCGCGGGTTCACCGGCCAGCAGGGGGTGGTCGGTGGTCTCGTGCGCCGGACACCGCCAGGCCCGCACGGCGTCCAGGGTCGCGTGGCGCAGCTTCGCCTCCTGAACGGCGAAGCGCAGTGCGGCGGAGTCCGCCGCCTTTTCGCCGACGCCCACGACGACCCGGCCGCGCGCCCCGGCGCGGACCTGGTTGTCGTGGCTGCCGCGCAGCACGATCACCGGGCAGTCCGCACGGGCGGCGACGGTCAGGCTGACCGAACCGAGCAGCATCTCGACGAAGCCGCTGCGACCGCGGGTGCCGAGCACCAGCGCGGCGGCGTCGTGTCCCTCGCGGACCAACGCGTACTCGGGCTCCTCCGGCAGCACGTCGGTGGAGATCTCCAACCCGGCCTGGCGCAAGCCGGCGCGCTGTGCGGCGGTCCGTACGATGCCCTCGGCCGTGACCTCCTCTGACGGCCTGCCGAGGTCCTGTGCGAGAGCGGCGCCCTCATAACGCTCCCAGAGCGAGGCGTACACCAGCCGGAGTGGTGCCCCCCGCAGGGCGGCCTCGTCGGCCGCCCAGTCGACGGCTCGCAAGCTGGGTTCGGATCCGTCGACGCCGACGACGATCGGAAGGGCCGTCTTCATGGATCTCTTCTCCTCGGGGTGCGTCAGCTGTGCGGGACGACGGCGACAGGGGCGGTGGAGTGATGCAGGACGGAGTGCGTGACGTGTCCGATGTGAGCGCCGAGGGGACTGCGCCTGATGCGTCGGCCCACGACGACGAGCGAGGCCTCGCGCGAAGCGTCCACGACGAGGACGGCCGCACTGCCGTAGCGGGACACCTCGACGACCTCCACGTCCGGGAACTTCGTCCGCCATGGGCGCAGCACCTCGGCCACGGCCTCGGACGCGCTCAACGCAAGTGCCTCGTGCAACGCCGGGTTGGCGAGCGTGCCGTACGCGTAATAGGGCGGCGGGTTCCAGCCGTGGACGACCCTCAGTGATGTCGAACGGCGCTCGGCGGCGGCGAAGGCGAACTCGATCAGCGTCTCGTCCGGATGGTCGACGTCGAGTCCGAGGACCACGGGTCGGAACGGCGTCGCGGCGGACGGAACACCAGCCGGGTCCAGCTCGTGCTCGTCCGCGGCGGCGTCCAGCGCGCGGACCAGTACGACAGGGGTGTCTGTGTGCGCGACGGCGGACAGGCCGACCGAGCCGACCATGAACCCGCCGATCCCGCCGAGGCCGCGCGATCCCAGTACCAGCAGTTCGGCGCTCTTCGCGGCCTCGGCCAATGCGTCACCCGGGTGGCCGGAGAGCTGCTCCGTGCGCACCTCGATGCGGGGGTGACGCTGCCGGAGCCCCTCGGCGGCTTCCCGGGGAATCCGCTCGGTCCAGTGCTGCTGGGTCTCGGCTCCCAGGAGGGGGGCCTGAATCATGGGCTCCGGCACCGGCTCCCACACGTGCACGATCTTCAGCGGCAGGCCGCGCAGTTCCGCTTCGCGAGCCGCCCATTCCGCGGCGGCCCTGCTTTCCTGCGAGCCGTCGAGACCTACGGTGATGGTGCGGAGCATGATCTCCACCTCCTGGGGCGAGGGTTCTGATTCCAGAGTCGTCTTCACGCGGTTCCTCGTGCAGGGGCCACTGGTCCCGAATACGGGCCGACCGACTCCCTGCACGGCGGGGCGCGGTGGACCGTGCGACCGGCCCACCGCGCCGTCGGTACTCAGCGCAGCCAGCTGTGGTCGCGGACGAAGGGCAGCCTGGCCCAGAGCCTGCCCGCGCCGAGGGTGTCGCCGGCGGCGACTGCGGCCAGGACGATCAGGGCGACGGCGTAGATCACGTGATAGTCGACGAACGGGTTCGTCGACATGCTCGGCGAGCCGTCCGAGAGGTGCTTGGCCGGCGGCCATTCGGCGATCCACATCAGCGCCATCATCGCGGTGCCGGCGACGGCGGCGATGCGCAGCGCGACACCGCCGACCAGGGCAAGGCCGATCCCGAGCAGACCGAGCATGAACAGCCAGTTCGCCCACGGGTCGCCGGCCCAGGAGTGGAAGGTCGACTCCATCGGCCCGACCGCGACGGAGCCGAGGAAGCCCTGCGTCGGCGAGCCGCCGTCGATCCAGCCCTTGCCGGAGGGCGTGGCGTACCCGAAGCCGAAGGTCTTGTCGAGGAACGCCCACAGGAAGACGAAGCCCGTGAGCAGGCGCAGGGACGCGAAGGCATAGGCCCGCGCGGTGTGCGTGCCGGTCCCTGCCGACACGGCCGACTCGGATGCGGAGGCGGTCCGGTTCCTGCGGAACGACGGCAGGCGGAAGCCGGAGCTCCGGTGAGGGTGCTCGTGCACGGCCATGGTCATGGTTCCCTTCGAGGGCATCGGTGTCTGACACGACTCACTCTGGCCCTGGCCGCCGGTCGGCGACGGATGCCGAAGGTCCGCGGCAGGGGGCCGAACGGCCCTGTTCTCAAAGGCCGTTGGGCAACCGGTGGCATCGAGGCCAATGTCGAGGTCGAGATCACCGCTCTTGACGCGGTCGACGAACTGCGCCGCGAACCGACCCACCGCGGCGTCGTGTCCGCCCTCGCCCGGGTGAAGCAGGACCTGCTGGACGACCTGAGGGCGTACGGACTGGTGGACTCGGTCGGCAAGGAGCGGATCCTCCCGACTCTCCCGACGGCCGTGGCCGCGTACGGTGCGTGGCCCGGACCTCAGTCGGCGGGCATGCCCCGCTCCCCGAAGCGCCCGCGAACCCTGTCGATCGGGGCCGGGCCGGGAAGGGTGCGTTGCGCAAACGGAAAAGGCAGTCCAACCGCCTCCTTGCAGGTGCGCAGCACCCCGCCGGTGACGTCGGTTGCAGCAGTGGTTCTCCACCGGTGATCGGTACTCCACCCTCGCCTTCGGACGGGCCGTCCGGTCCCTTGGCCCAGAGGGCCGGACGGCCCGGCGGCTCGCCGCACCCGCCCGTCAGCCGGCCGCGAGGTCCGGTCGGATCAGGGTGCCCGACCGGCCGTGCACGATCTCGTACGCCGCATCCAGGGCTCCTATGGCAGCGAGGCCTCCGGTCCGCTCGACGAATCGCGCGGCGGCCTCGGCCTTCGGCCCCATGGAGCCCTCCGGGAAACCCTTGCGGCGCAGCTCCGCCGGGGTCGCGTCGAGCACGGGCTGTTGGTCGGGGGTCCCGTAGTCCTCGTAGACGCACGGGACGTCGGTGAGGATGAGCAGGAAGTCGGCCTTGAGGTCCTCGGCCAGCAGGGCTGCGGTGAGGTCCTTGTCGATGACGGCCTCTACACCGGTCAGTGCGCCGGTGTCGAGGTCCGCGGTGACGGGGACGCCTCCACCGCCCGCGCAGATCACGAGGGTGCCGCTGTTCAGCAGTTCGTGGACGGTGTGGGTCTCCACGATCCGTTCCGGCACCGGGGAGGGTACGACGCGGCGCCAGCCGGTGGTGTCCCGCGCGATGTGCCAGCCGCGCTTGCGGGCGAGGGAGCCGGCTACCTCACGCGGGTAGATCTGGCCGACGAACTTGGTCGGGCGTGTGAACGCCGGGTCGTCGGACCGTACGAGGGTGTGGGTGACGAGGGTGGCGATGTGGCGGTCCGGGAGGGCGTCGTGCAACGTGCAGGCCAGCAGGGAACCGATCATGCCCTGGGTCTGGGCGCCGAGCAGCTGGAGCGGGTAGGGGGCGCTGAGTGCCGGGTCGCTCGCGCTCTCCATGGCGAGAAGCCCGATCTGGGGGCCGTTGCCATGGGTGATCACGAGCTCGTGCTCGTGGGCCAGAGCCGCGAGGGCGGTGGCGACCCGGTCGATGTTGGCCTGCTGGACCACGGCGTCAGGGCGTTCGCCCCGGTGGAGCAGGGCGTTGCCGCCGAGGGCGACGACGATACGCATGGCTTCAGTCCTCCAGGGTGACGACGAGCACGGCCTTGATGGTGTGCAGCCGGGCGGTGACCGGGTGACGATCAGCCGTTGCCCTCTTCCACCGGGCAGGCAGGCAATCCCGGCCCCGAGCACGGACCCCTTCGGTGCCGGCCCGTGCCTTGCTGGGGCTTCTCATCACGGCACCCGGCCCTCAGTAGGCAGACAGACCGCAGTCCCTGAACTGTCCACGGACGCGCTCGGTCAGGGCCGCGTCAGGTACGGGGTTGTCCCGCAGGGGGAAGGGGATGCCCAGGGCTTCGTACTTGGGGGCGCCCAGTTTGTGGAACGGCAGGACGTCCACGCGGTCGACGTTTCCGAGGCCCGAGAGGAAACGGGCGAGCCCGTCGATGGGCTCGGGGGCGTCGTTCCGGCCGGGGACGAGGACGTACCGGATCCACACCGGGATGCCGAGACGGTCCAGGCGGGTGGCGAAGTTGAGCGTGGGGGCGAGTGCGCCGCCGGTGAGTTCGCGGTAGGCGGCGATGTCGAAGGACTTGATGTCGAGCAGTACCAGGTCGGTGTCGGCGAGGAGTCCGCCGGTGGCGCGGGCGCCGAGGAAGCCGGAGGTGTCCAGGGCGGTGTGCAGTCCGGCTTCCTTGCAGCGGCGCAACAGCGCGCCGGTGAAGGCGGGCTGGAGCAGTGGCTCGCCGCCCGTGACGGTCACTCCTCCCCCGGCGGCGGTCACGAACGGCCGGTACTTCTCGATCTCCGCCATGACCTCGTCGACGGTCGTCTCCTTCCCGTCGCGCATGTGCCAGGTGTCGGGGTTGGCGCAGTAGAGGCAGCGCAGCGGGCAGCCGCTGACGAAGAGGACGAACCGGGTCCCGGGACCGTCCACGCCGGTGGAGAGGTCCCAGGAGTGGATCCGGCCCGTCGTCATCGTCCTCACAGCGTTCCGTGGAAGGTTCGGCTGATCACGTCGAGCTGCTGTTCCCGGGTGAGGCGGACGAAGTTGACGGCGTATCCGGAGACCCGGATGGTCAACTCCGGGTACTTGTCCGGGTGTTCCATCGCGTCTTCCAGGGTGGCCCGGTCCAGGACGTTGACGTTCATGTGGAAGCCGCCGGAGGCCATGTAGGCGTCCAGGATGCCGACGAGATGGCCGGCGCGCTCGCCGGGCACGTGTCCCAGGCCCTCCGGGGTGATCGTCGTGGTGAGCGAGATGCCGTCGCGGGCGTGTTCGTAGGGCAGTTTGGCGACGGACAGGGCGGAGGCGGCGACCCCGTGCCGGTCGCGGCCGTTCATCGGGTTGGCGCCGGGTGCGAAGGGCTGTCCCGCGCGGCGGCCGTCGGGGGTGTTGCCGGTGTGCTTGCCGTAGACGACGTTCGAGGTGATCGTCAGCACCGACTGGGTGTGTTCGGCGTCCCGGTAGGTGGGATGCTCGCGCACCTTCGCCATGAAGGAGTCGACCAGGCCGACGGCGATGGCGTCCGCCCTGTCGTCGTTGTTCCCGTACGCCGGGTAGTCGCCTTCGATCTCGTAGTCCACGGCCAGCCCTGTCTCGTCACGGATCACCCTGACCCGGGCGTACTTGACGGCGGACAGGCTGTCGGCGGCGACGGAGAGGCCGGCGATGCCGCAGGCCATGAAGCGGTGGACGGGGTAGTCGTGGAGCGCCATCTCGACGCGCTCGTAGGCGTACTTGTCGTGCATGTAGTGGATGACGTTGAGCGCGTCGACGTACGTCTGTGCCAGCCAGTCCAGCATCCCGTCGTAGGCCTTCGACAGCTCGTCGTACTCCAGGTACTCCCCGGTCAGGGCCGGGGCTTCGGGGGCGATCCGCTCGCCGCTGATCTCGTCCCGGCCTCCGTTGATCGCGTACAGGAGCGCCTTGGCGAGGTTGACCCGCGCGCCGAAGAACTGCATCTGCCGGCCGACGGCCATCGCGGAGACACAGCAGGCGATCGCGGTGTCGTCGCCGGTGCGGGGCCGCATCAGCTCGTCGGACTCGTACTGGACCGCGCTGGTGTCGAGGGAGACCTTGGCGCAGAAGTCCTTGAATCCGGAAGGCAGTCGGGGCGACCACAGCACGGTGAGGTTGGGCTCCGGGGCGGGGCCGAGGTTGTAGAGGGTCTGGAGGAAGCGGAAGGAGGTGCGGGTGACGAGCGGGCGGCCGTCCTCGCCGATGCCGCCGATGGATTCCGTGACCCAGGTCGGGTCGCCGGAGAACAGCGCGTCGTACTCGGGGGTGCGCAGGAACCGTACGATGCGCAGCTTGATCACGAAGTCGTCGATCAGTTCCTGGGCGTGCGTCTCGTCCAGGACGCCCGCGACCAGGTCGCGTTGCAGATACACGTCCAGGAAGGTCGAGGTGCGGCCCAGGGACATCGCCGCGCCGTTCTGCTCCTTCACGGCGGCGAGGTAGCCGAGGTAGAGCCACTGCACGGCCTCGTGGGCGGTTTCGGCGGGGCGGGAGACGTCACAGCCGTACGTCGCGGCCATTCGGGTCAGTTCGTCCAACGCCCTGATCTGCTCGGCGAGTTCCTCGCGGTCGCGGATGATGTGCTCGGTCGACGGCGCGGCGTCGAGGCCGGCTCGTTCGGCGTGCTTCCCGGCGATGAGCCGAGCCGTGCCGTAGAGCGCCACCCGCCGGTAGTCGCCGATGATCCTGCCGCGGCCGTACGCGTCGGGCAGTCCGGTGATGATGCCGGCCTTGCGAGCGGCGCGCATCGCCGGGGTGTACGCGTCGAAGACGCCGTCGTTGTGGGTCTTGCGGTAGGTGCCGAAGACACGGGTGACGAAGTCGTCGGGCTCGTAGCCGTACGCCTTCAGTCCGTTCTCGACCATCCGCAGGCCGCCGTTGGGCATGATGGCGCGCTTGAGCGGTGCGTCGGTCTGCAGGCCGACGATCAGCTCCCGCTCGCGGTCGATGTATCCGGGCGCGTGCGAGGTGATCGTCGACGGGGTCCTGGTGTCGACGTCGAGGATTCCCCTGCGCCGCTCCTCCGGGAAGAGCGCGCTGATCTTGCCCCAGACGGTCCGGGTACGCTCGGTCGGGCCGGCCAGGAACGCCGCGTCTCCTTCGTAGGGTGTGTAGTTCGCCTGGATGAAATCGCGGACGTCGATGCCATCGCGCCACGCCGTCCCGGCGAAGCCCTGCCATGCCTCGGCCGTCCGGCCTCCAGCCGTCACCGTTGCGGTCATCGCCGGTCTCCCCTCGCGCTGTGCCGAAGTGTTCTGCACTTTCGATACTTGTCGTTCGGAGTGACCGGGACGAGGGCCGGACAGCACCGGCAGGCGTGCCGAACCGCCTCGTCCAGGGGCCGTTCGGCCCAACTCGTGATCACACACGGCATGAGGCGCCCGGGGTCGAGTACCCCGGGCCCCTCATGCCGTGCGGGACCACCGCGACCGGTGCGGCGGCGTGGTGGAGCACCGCGTGGGCCACCGGACCAAGGCCGGTGCCGTAGCGGGTCTCCCGTTTCCTGCGTCCCACCACGATCAGGGCGGCGCCCGCGGAGGCGCGGATCAGCTCACCGGCCGGACGGCCTTCGGCCACGGTCTCGGCGACGGGAACCTCGGGGAACTTCTCGCGCCAGGGGCGCAGGGTGGCGGCGACGGCGTGCTCGTGCTCGGCCGACAGCTCCGGGCCGCTCACCCGGACGAGCCGGTCCGTGGCGGAGAGGGAGTGCGGGGTGCTGAAGGCGTGGATCACCCGCAGTCCGGCGCCACGGCGCCGGGCCGCGTCGAAGGCGAACTCGATCAGCTCGTCGCACGGCCGGCCGGTGTCGAGGCCGAGGACCACGTCGCGGTACGGGACCTGCGGTATCTCGTCCGGGGAGATTCCGTCCGGTGCCGCGAAGTGCTCGTCACAGGTGCCGACACCGGCCCGCACCAGGACCACGGGGACCGGTGACCTGGAGACGATCCGCTGGGAGACGGACCCCAGCAGGAATCCCGTGACTCCGCTGAGCCCGCGGGACCCGAGGACCAGCAGGCCGGCCTCGTCGGCCGCGGCGAGCAGAGCGGCCACCGGCGCTTCGGCCACGGACCGGTCGAGCACCCGCAGTCCGGGATGCGCCGCGCGCAGACCCTTCGAGACCCGTGTCAGCAGGTCCTCGGCCCAGGCCCGTTGGGACATGTCGGCCGGCACGGACGGGGCGGGCCGCGGATGCCATTCCCACGCGTGCAGCAGACTGAGGGCCGTGCCCCGGCGCAGGGCCTCACGGGCCGCCCAGTGGGCGGCGGCCAGACTCTCCGGGGACCCGTCGATCCCCGCGGCGACCGGTCGAAGCATGATCCGCACCTCCAGCGTCGTGCGCTCGGCGGAGAGTCCCTGGGCCTCGCGGCGATCGCCGCGCCCGTGGGATCCCTTCTCCCGTCGAGCCTGATACGAGGCGGGACCCGTGCGCTGGGGCCAGGCAGTACCTTCCGCCGGGCCGAACGGCTCCGGCCGATGACATGTGGCCCGCAGCGGGGGCCGGGTGGCCCATGGTGTCCTGCCGGGGGCGGGAAGAGATTGGGGGTGGGAGGGTCACGCGCCAGGAAGAGGCAGATCATGAACACTTCCACCAGGTCCACCATGCTGCGGGCGCTGCCCGCCGAGCACCGGGACCGGCTGATGCAGGTGGCCCGCGAGGTGTCGTTCCCCGCGGGCGCCCGGCTGTTCGGGGAAGGCCGGCACGCCGACCGGTTCTGGATCATCCGGACCGGCACGGTGGCCCTCGACCTGCGGGTTCCGGGCCGCCGCGCGGCCGTCGTCGAGATCCTCGGGCACAACGAACTCGTCGGCTGGTCCTGGCTGTTCCACCCGCACACCTGGCATCTGGGCGCAAAGGCGACCAGCCCGGTACGTGCCTATGAATTCGACGCGGAGACGGTCAGGGGGATGTGCCGGGCCGATCCCGAATTCGGCATCGCCGTGGCTCAGTGGACCGGTGCGGTCGTCGCCCACCGGCTCCAGTCGACCCGGACCCGGCTGCTCGACCTGTACGCGCCCTACGGCAGCGGCGACCCCCGCTGACCGACGTTTCCGGAACCTACCGAGGAGCCACCGTGCACGGCAGTCCGCACATCGTGAGCGACGTGATGACCCATACCGTCGCCGCCATCGGCCGCGGGGCCGGTTTCAAGGAGATCGTGGCGCTGATGGAGCAGTGGAAGGTCAGTGCCCTGCCCGTCCTGGAGGGCGAGAGCCGGGTGATCGGAGTCGTCTCCGAAGCCGACCTGCTGCCCAAGGAGGAGTTCCGCGACGGCGACCCCGACCGGTACACGCAGCAGCGGCGGCTGACCGATCTCGCCAAGGCCGGCGGGGTGACGGCCGAGGAGCTGATGACGTCGCCGGCCGTCACCGTGCACGCGAACGCGACCCTCGCGCAGGCCGCCCGCGTCATGGCGCACGCCAAGGTCAAGCGGCTGCCCGTCGTCGACGACCTCGGCGGCCTCGAGGGAGTCGTCAGCCGCGGCGACCTCCTCAAGGTGTTTCTGCGCAGTGACGGGGAGATCGCCGAGGAGGTCCGCAGGGAGATCGTGTCCTACCTCTTCCACGGGTCGCCGTCGTCAGTCCGCGTCGAAGTGCGGAACGGTGTCGTCACCCTCTCCGGACGCGTCCGCGACACCTCGCTGGTGCCGGTGGCCGCCCGTCTGGTGCGGGCCGTCGAAGGAGTGGTGGACGTCGGCTTCGACCTCACCGGCCCGGACCACCATCAGGAGTGATGAGACGGCTGCCGCCGGTGCGCCGTCGTGTCGGACCTTGAGGGTCCTGCTCCGCCATCGTGATACAGCACTCCGCTCAAGGCCGGCTGGCCCCCGAAGGATCAACGCGGTACCGGACTGGACTCGAACGGGCCCGGTCGGCCCTGGTGCATCCGGGCCCGAAGGGTGATGATCGGCCTCAGCGGGCTCACGGTCCGTGGTCAACCATCACTGAACGAGGGGTCGTCATGGCCGAGGCGGGTACCTTCTCCGAGCAGAACCCGATCCGGGTCTTCCTGCTGGACGACCACGAGGTGGTGCGCCGCGGTCTGACGGATCTCCTGGACGCGGAGCCGGACATCTCGGTGGTGGGCGACGCGGGCAACGTCGAGCACGCCCTGGTGCGCGGCCCGGCGCTGCGCCCGGACGTGGCCGTCCTCGACGTACGGCTGCCGGACGGCGACGGCATCAGCGTCTGCCGGGAACTGCGCAGCCAGATGCCCGAGCTGTCCTGTCTGATGCTGACGTCGTTCGACGACGAGGAAGCCCTGCTCGACGCGATCATGGCCGGCGCGTCGGGCTATGTGCTGAAGCAGATCAAGGGATCCGATCTGGTCTCGGCGGTCCGCACCGTCGCGTCGGGCCAGTCGATGCTGGACCCCACGACGACCGCCCGGCTCATGCGCAAGCTGCGCACGGACCCCGCCGAGGAGCCGGCCCTCTCGCCCGAACTCGCCAGTCTCTCGCCGCGTGAACGGGACATCCTCGCGCTGATCGGGGACGGACTCACCAACCGCGAGATCGGCAAGAAGCTCTACCTGTCCGAGAAGACGGTGAAGAACCACATCTCCCGGCTGCTGGCCAAACTCGGCGTCCAGCGCCGTGTCCAGGCCGCGGTGATGGCCAACCACCTCGAACACCCCGATACGAGGGACCAGCACCCCACGCGCTGAACTCGCGACCGGCTGACGGTCGACCTGCTGTTCGGACCCCGTCCGGCGATGCGTGCACCCGTCGCTCCAGCCGTGTGCCGCCGCTCTCCTCGCGTTCGCCGTGCGTCAGGGTCCCGGCGAGGGCGGCGGCAGGTGAGCTGCGCCAGTTCGTGGCCGGGCGAGGTTCGCCCGGCCACGACGTCCGGCGACGTGGGGAGTCAGCCCTCTTGGCCCTTCGACGTCAACTCGGCGCGGATACCGGCCGCCCACCCCTCGATCTGCTCGAAGTCACGGAAGTCGCCGCCCTTGCCGGAGGAGACGATCTTCCGGGCGATGAATCCCTTCGCCCCCTCTTCCAGGCACCCGCCGAACGTCACGTGTTCCGTCACGTCGAGCCGGTCCATCGCCCGCTTCACGCCCGGCACGGGCGGGATGTCCCGTTCCGAGGCGGACGCGTCCAGCGGGCCACTGCTGAAGAACCACAACGGCAGCCCTGCCAGCGCGCGGCGGTGCCGCCGTACGAAGCGGCGAGCGTCCCTGTGCCAGCGCCCGGCGTACAGACCACCGCCGACCACCACGGCGTCGTACGGCTCGACGCTCGTCACGGAGCCGGCGGGCAGCGCCTCGGCGGACATCCCCTCCTTGCACAGCACCTCGGCGACGGTCTCCGCGATCCGCGCCGTGGATCCGTTGGTCGATCCATAGGCGACCAGAACGTTGTTCGGCATGGTGGTGCGCCTCCTCTCACAGCTTGCGCAGCCAGTCTTCGGTGACGCCGTGCACGGCCGGGCCGTCGGGGCGCAGGTGCGCGTCGTCGAAGCGATAGGTGAGTTTGTCGACGACACCGACGGCCCCGTCGATGCGGCGGCTCATGGAGACCGCGATCTCCGCCTCGCTCCGGCGCTCCACGTGACCGTCGAGCGTGATCACCCCCTGATGGACGGTCACCGTCACGGTCTGCGGTGTCAGCCACAGCGACCGCACCAGGACCTCGTCGATCACCTCGGAGCGGATCTCCCGGTCCGGACGCAGGAAGACCTGGAGCAGGTCGCGGCGGGTCACGATGCCGACGAGCCGGTCCTCCTCGTCCACCACGGGCAGCCGCTCCACCCGGTTCTGCGCCATGGTCCGGGCGGCCTCGGCGATGGTGTTCTCCGCGTACACGGTCACAGGCGGTACGGACATCAGTTGTCCAGCCGTACGCGCCCGTGCCTTGGCCGCCTGCCGCCGGGCTCCGCGGGTCGGCGGCAGGAGCCGGAAGCGGCGCTTCGGCGCGTACGGGTCAGGGGTCTCCGCCTGGCGGGCCAGCAGGTCGGACTCGGAGACGACCCCGATGACCTTCTCATCCTCGTCGACGACCGGCAGCCCGCTGATGCGGTGCCCGGCGAGAAGCCGTGCCACCTCTTTGAACGGGGCGCCGTACGGTGCCCGGACGACCTCCGTCGTCATCACGGATCCGACCTTGTCGTGCTTCATGTTCGTTCCTCCTCAGCGCAGTCGGCGCAGATAGGGGTCCTGGGCTCGGCGTGGCAGCAGGCGGACGCGTGCGTCGAGCACGCTGACCGCGCCGGGGGTCGCGAGGACGGGGTTGAAGTCGGCCTCGGCGAGCTGGGGGAGATCACTCGCCATGCGGGACAGGCGCAGCAGCACCTGTTCCAGACCTTCGAGGTCCACCGGTCCGCCGCCGTGCGCACCGAAGAGCAGGGGCGCGCAGCGCGGTGAGGTGATCAGGTCGTGGACGTCGTGGTCGGTCAGAGGGGCGAGGCGGGCCGCGTGGTCGGCCAGCACCTCCGTCGCCGTGCCGCCCAGGCCGAACAGCACGAGGGGTCCGAAGACCTCGTCCTGGACGACCCCGGCGAACAGTTCGGTGCCGCGTGCGGCGAGCGGCTGGACGACCGCTCCCGTCAGGAGTCCGCCGAACCTGGTCTCGAAGTCGCGGAAGGCGGCGCGGACTTGGGCGTCGCCCTGGAGGTCGAGGTGTACGGCGCCCTGTTCGGTCTTGTGGAGCAGGCCGGGCCAGTGGGCCTTCATGACGACGCGGCCGTCGGGTCCGCGCAGCCGTTCGGCGGCGATGACGGCGTCGTCCTCGGTCTCGGCCCAGGCCCAGTCGAGTTGCGGAATGCTGTAGCAGTCGAGCAGTTCGCAGCAGGTGCGGGGGTCGAGCCAGCCGCCGTCGGGGTGCGCGAGAAGGAAGTTCTCGGCGACCGTCCGGGCGCGCCCGGTGTCGACGTCCGCGAGGTCCGGGACGATTCCGGCGGGCCGGCTCAGCCAGGCCGCACGATGCGCGGCGTGGGCCAACGCCCCTGCCGCCGCGCCCGGTTCGGCGTACGACGGGACGGTGCCGCCGTCCACGGCGGGCAGCAGCTCGACCGGCAGTGCCTGCTCCAGTCGTACGACGGCGACCGGACGTTCATGGCGAGCGGACCCGTCGGTGAGCGCCCGGACGAGGTCGTCGCCGGTCGCCGTGGCGACGGCGGTGGGGACGAGCGCCACGAGGACGGCGTCGAAGCCCGGGTGCCGGGCGACCCGTTCCACGCACTCCCAGAGCTGTTCCTCCGTGACGGCGGCGGTGGCGTCCACGGGGTTGCCCACGGCGGCGCCGTCCGGCAGCACGGAGAGCAGGTCGTCGGCCAGCTCGGCGGTAGGCGTCGGCAGGGCAAGTCCGGCCTCCGCGCAGGCGTCGGCGGCGAGGACGCCCGCTCCGCCCGCGTTGGTGACGATCGCGACGCGGCTGCCGGACGGCAGCGGCTGGGCGTACAGCAGGGCCGCGGTTTCGAGGAGTTCACCCACCGAGCGGGTGGCGGTGATGCCGGCCTGGGTGAACAGGGCCTGCCGGGTCATGGTCCGGGTGGCGGCGGCCGCGGTGTGCGAGGCGGCCGCACGGCGGCCCGCGTCGGTGCGGCCCGCGTCGACCGTGAGTACGGGCATTCGGCGGGTCACGCGGCGGGCGGTACGGGAGAACGCGCGGGGGTTGCCGAACGACTCGAGGTGCAGCAGGGCGAGGTCGGTGCGGCCGTCGGACTCCCACCACTGGAGCATGTCGTTGCCGCTGACGTCGTACTTGTCGCCCAGCGAGGCGAAGGACGAGACGCCGATACCGAGCCGGGACAGCCCGTCGAGCAGGGCGATGCCGACGCCGCCCGACTGCACGGCGACGCCGGCTGTGCCGGGGCGCGGATGGGCGGCCGCGAACGTGGCGTCGAGGCCCAGTTCCGGGTCGGTGTTGGAGACACCGAGGCAGTTCGGGCCGACCAGTCGCATGCCGTACGTGCGGCACGCGCCCAGCAGCCCCTCGGCCTGGCCGGCGTCCAGCCCGGCCGTCACCACCAGCAGCGCCCGTACGCCGGCCTTGCCGCACTCCTCGGCGGTGGCGGGCACCGCGGCGGCCGGTATCGCGAGGACCGCGAGGTCGGGAATCCTGGGCAGGGCGCTGACCGAGGGGTAGGACCGCATACCGAGGACCGAGGTCGCGGAGGGGTTCACGGCGAACAGGCGCCGGGTGAAGCCGCCTTCCTGGAGATGGTGCAGGAGGGCCCGGCCCACCGATCCGGGCCGGCGTCCCGCGCCGATCACGACCACGGCGTCGGGGCGCAGCAACGGCTCCAGGCTCGCCACGTCGGCGCCCCGGCCGCGTGTCTCGACGGCCGCGAGGTAGGTGTCGTCCTCGTCGAGTTCGATGGTGCAGCGCACTTCGGGGCCCTCGAAGTGCCGGGAGGTGCGCAGGCCGAGGTCGGCGAAGAGCCGCAGCACCTCGTGGTTCTCGGACAGGGCGTCGGCGGTGAACGTGCGGACGCCGTCCGCGCGGGCGGCGGAGACCAGGTGTTCGACGAGCAGGGTGCCGACGCCGCGGTGGTGCAGACCGTCGGCGACCGCGATGGAGATCTCGGCCGTGCCGCGATCCTCACCGGTCTCGCCTCCGGTCCCGCCGCCACTCCCGCCACCGGTCTCACCGCTCGTCGCACCACCGGTGTCGTACTCGGCGAGACCGATGACCTGGCCCTGCGTCTCGGCGAGCAGCGCCCGGTAGCCGGGCCGCGACGGGGCGCACGCCCGGTCTGCGGCCATCTCGGCCGAGCGTCGGCTCATGGAGAAGAAGCGCAGCCGGAGGTTCTCCGGGGACATCTCCTCGTACAGGCCGCGCAGTTGCTCGTGGTCACCGGGGCGCACGGAGCGTATGCACACGGTCGTGCCGTCCTGGAGCAGCGCGTGGACCAGGGGGCGGTCGTGGTCGTCGTCCGTCATCACGGGCCTCCTCGAAACCTGTCGGCCCTTCGAGCATCCAGCGATCCCGGGGCAGGCCCCAGAGGCTGACCGGGTGCACCGCATGGGCCGATCGGCCCCGATCTCGGCGTCCGTTCGAAGTCCGGCCTCACACTCGCGCGGTGCGACCGCCCCGTCCGCTCAGTCCGTACATCTCCCCGTGCCCACCCGGCCCGAGGCATGGGGCCGGTCGGCCCCTTGGCAACCTCTCGCCCTTCTGCAGTGTGAGGAGATCCGCACCAGTCATCGCACCTCCTCCGGCGTCATGAACGACCTCGTGGAAGCCGCTCAGCTCGAGGGCGCGCGGCTGACCATGACCGCCCCGCGCGAGACGGAAGAAGGACGACGGTGCCGGCATTCCGTCCGCCGCCCTCGGACCGCAGGACGCTTCCGAGCACCTGCCCATGCGCGACTTCTCCGCACAGCGAGTACGTGACGGGTCCGGCAAGGGAACCGACTGCTCGATCATCCGCGTCAAGCCCAACTGGTACTGATGGGAAGGTGCGTATGAAGAAGAGGGTCATCCTGCTGGTCGGCGGCGTACTCGTCGTTGCTGTCGGGCTCGGCGCGGCCGTGTGGTGGAACTGGTTCCGGGCACCCTACGCCCTGGCCGACTCGCCCGAGGTCGACGTGACCGTGCGCGCCGAGAGGTCCGAGTACCCCGACGTACAGGAGACGGCCGACGACGTCGACACCCTCGTCCGGATCTATGTGCAGCGGCTCAAGGACGGCGACGCGAAGGGAATTGCCCAGCTCGCCGGGCCCGCGTACAAGGAGCCCGGGCAGGCCTCGGCCGAGTACGTGCGCGCGTACGGCGAAGCCGCGGGCGGGCACGTCGAAGTCACTGTGCTGGAGGGGGCCGTCGACTACTTCAACCCGGTGACGGTGACGTACCAGGAGACCGGCCAACGGCAGGAGCTGCTGCTGGTCAAGGATGACGGAGACTGGTGGATCGGCCTCGGCGACGGCGACCCGGCGGCGGGCATGTAGCGACAACCGCGGAAGGCGCCGCACGGCTCCCTTGGGCAGGGCAGGAGCGGCGACGCGCCCAGGGCCCCGCCGCCGAACCGGCACGGGCTCCGAACGCCGACGGCGGATTCCGGGGAACCGGCTTACAGGATCCGGACCCGGCACAACGCGGACCCGGCGCGGATTCCGCGACCGAAGCGGATTCCGCGGCCGGCGCGGACCCTGGAATCGGCGCAGACCGGGGCCGGGCTGCGTCAGCGCGGCTGCCAGGTGAGTTTGTCGCCGCCCACCCAGCGGACCACGTCGGGGTCGTCGAGGTCGTGGACGGTGATGCCGTACGCCGCCGCGTACTCCAGGACGTCCGTGATCGCCTTCGCCTCCCCGACCATCTCGCCGTCGATCTCCATGATCCGGAACGGCGGCGTGCCCGGTTGCACCCCGAGCACCATGATCCGTGGGTGAGAGATGTGAGGGCTCGCGCTTTCGGTCATGGCTAGAGCGTAAAGCGGTTCTCGCGGGTCAGCGGCGGAGCACCGGGAGCCTCCCGCCCGCGCCGCCCGGCACGCGGCGGAACAGCGGAGATCCCCGGGTTCGCCCAGGTGGGTGAGCCGCCCGCCGCGCCCGCCCGGAGAGCCACCGCATCACCGCCCGCCGAGCATCCGCCGTGCGGTCCGGCGGCGGCTGGGCAACGCTGGGGGGAGCGCGCGGCGGCCGACGTGACCGCAGGGAGGAATGCCGATGGACCCCGTCGAGGCCCTGGACCGGATCGCGTTCCTGCTGGAGCGGAGTCTGGCCCCCACCTATCGCGTACGGGCCTTCCGTACCGCGCAGGCCCTGCTCGCCGGGATGCCCGCGGACGAGGTGCGCGAGCGCGCGGCGACCGGGGCGCTGGAGTCCCTCAAGGGCATCGGCCCGAAGACCGCGCAGGTGGTGCGGGAGGCGCTGGCCGGTGAGGTGCCCGGGTACCTGGAGAAGGTCGAGCGGGAGGCCGGGGGTCCGCTCGCCGACGGCGGAGAAAGTCTGCGGGCGCTGCTGCGCGGGGACTGCCATCTGCACTCCGACTGGTCGGACGGAGGCAGCCCGATCGAGCAGATGGGGCGTACGGCGGCAGCGCTGGGTCACGAGTGGGCGGTACTCACCGACCACTCGCCCCGGCTGACGGTGGCGAGCGGCCTGTCGCCGGAACGGCTGCGTGAGCAACTGGCGGTCGTCGCGGACCTGAACGAACGCTGGGCCCCCTTCCGGCTGCTCACCGGGATCGAGTGCGACATCCTCGACGACGGATCGCTCGACCAGGAGCCGGAGTTGCTGGAACAGCTGGACGTGGTGGTCGTGTCCGTCCACTCCAAGCTGCGCATGGACGCGAGGCCGATGACCCGACGGATGGTCGCCGCCGTACGCAATCCGCTCTCGGACGTGCTCGGGCACTGCACCGGGCGACTGATCAGCGGACGTGGCCGGCCCGAGTCCGCGTTCGACGCGGACGCGGTCTTCGCGGCCTGCGCCGAGACCGGCACGGCCGTCGAGATCAACAGCCGTCCGGAGCGCCTCGACCCGCCACGCCGGCTCCTGCGCAGGGCGGTCGACGCGGGCGTCCTGTTCTCCCTGGACACCGACGCGCACGCTCCCGGGCAATTGGACTGGCAGATCTACGGCTGCGCGCGAGCCGAGGAATGCGACGTGCCCGCCGAACGCGTCATCACCACGTGGCCCCTGGACGACCTGCTCACCTGGGCGAGGACCCGGGAGACACCAAGCGGCGCGCGCGGCCGCTGAGACGGAGCGGGCGGCGGGCAGCATCGAGCCCGCCTTCGCGGCGTTCGGCACGGCCTCCATCGCGGCCCCCATCGCGTCCCTCTGAGTCTCCGCCAGAGCGTTCACTCCCTGTTCATTGCAACGTGCGACTCACGTTCGTTGCGTTAGCTCCAGAGTCATTGCAACGATATCCATGCAACTACCTGCGTATATAGCAAGATTGCACAACAAGTATGTTGTCGAATCGATGAATGCAACGTAGCGTTTCCTTCATAAGAAACACGGGCCGCAGAAGCGTACGCGGCAGAAGAAGGAGAGCACGATGCAGAAGTTCGACACCACCGCCCCGATCTCCGCCGTCCTCGACATCCCCGCGGGACAGATCCGGTTCGTCGCCGCCGACCGCGCCGACACCACCGTCGAGGTCCTGCCCGCGGACGCCTCGAAGGGCCGCGACGTGAAGGCCGCGGAGCGGATCGAGGTCACGTACGACGGCGGCGTTCTGCGGATCGAGGCCCCCGAGGCGAAGAACCGGATCCTCGGCACTTCCGGGTCCGTCGCGGTGACGGTCCAACTGCCCGCCGGTTCCCGGGTCGAGGCGAAGGCGGCCGTCGCAGAGTTCCGGAGCGTCGGGCGGCTCGGCGACGTCACCTTCGAGGGCGCTCAGGGCTCCGTCGCGCTCGACGAGACCGCGAGCACCCGCCTCACCCTCCTCGCCGGTGACATCTCGGTCGGCCGCCTGGGCGGCCCCGCGGAGATCAGCACCCAGAAGGGCGACCTGAACATCACCGAGGCCGTACGCGGCACGGTCGCCCTGCGCACCGAACACGGCGACATCTCCATCGGCGCCGCCCACGGAGTCTCCGCGTCCCTCGACGTCGGCACCAGCCACGGCCGGATCCACAACGCGCTCAAGAACACGGACGGCACCCCCGACCTGACCATCCGCGCGACGACCGCCTACGGCGACATCACCGCCCGCAGCCTGTAAGGAGCACCAGCATCGCCAACTCGGTCGAGGCGGCGGCGAACAGACCGCGCCACAAGCGCATTTGACGATTCGGCAGATCGTTCCACGGTGCGGGATCACCAAGTCGGCCGTCTCCGGTCGGCAAGTCGATTCACCGGACGTGGTGATCAACGGGCGGCACAATGACGGCGACGGTCCGTCGCCACGTCGGCGGCCGTACCCGCCCCGAAGACAGCGTGGGCGCACAGGGAGGAGACGAAGTCGTGAGCGAGAGCCGGCGCCCGTCAGGCGAGTCACCGAGGCTGGACACCAGCGTGGCGCACAACGCGCGGGTCTGGAACTACTGGATCGGCGGAAAGGACAACTACGCGATCGACCAGGCGGTCGGGGATCAGGTCGCGTCCATGTTCCCGATCATCCGCGAAGTGGCCCGCGCGGACCGCGACTTCCTCGGCCGTGCCGTCCACCACCTGACCGCCGACCGGGGGGTGCGGCAGTTCCTGGACATAGGCACCGGACTGCCGACCCTGGACAACACCCATGAGATCGCGCAGCGGATCGCCCCCGAGTCGCGGATCGTGTACGTCGACAACGACCCGATCGTGCTGGTCCACGCCCGCACGCTGCTGACCAGCACGCCCGAGGGCACCACCGACTACATCGACGCCGACGTCCACCACCCGGACGCCATCGTCGAGGGCGCCGCGGCGACGCTCGACCTCGGCCGGCCCGTCGCGGTCATGATGCTCGGCATCCTCAACTTCGTCCTCGACACGAAGGAGGCACAGGACATCGTGCGCCGAATCATGGCGGCGGCCCCCTCGGGCAGCTTCCTCGTCCTGACCCACCCGACCACCGACGCCGACCTCGGCGGCGAGGGCAACATCGAGGCGATGAAGTTCTGGAACGAGAACGCCACCCCTCCGATCACCGCCCGCACCCGCGCGGAGATCGAGGCGTTCTTCGACGGCCTGGAGTTCGTCACCCCGGGCCTGGTCTCGTGCTCGCAGTGGCGCTCCGAGCCCGGTTCCGCACCCACTGTTCCGCAGTTCGGAGCGGTCGCGGTGAAGCCCTGACCTCGTCGGGGCCGAATCCGGGTCCGAGCCTGCCCACCCCGCAGGCAGGCGGCAGGCGGCAGGCGGCAGGCGGCAGGCGGCAGGGCACCGTGACGCACGTCACCGCCGATGGCGTTCTCCCGGGGAACACTGATAGGTAGTTGCCCGTTGAACCACCCGTGGGTGCGGATGGGACAGTGTCCCCGGGCCTCACCTTTTGCCCACAGGGACGATCGTTCGGCTGAAGCCCTGTGGAGCGTTTCGCCGAGAGGCGACCGCCATCCGTGCCCACCACAGACGGCCCCGACCGAGATTCCCCCATCCGGTCGGGGCCTTTCCCTTCCCCGAAGCGGCTCCCCGGCCGACCGCCCGCCCGGACAGCCGTGTCCGGGCGGTCTCGTGTCCGGGTGGTCTCGTGTCCGGGCGGCCTCGTGTCCGCTTGACTTCGAGTCCGCTCCAATTCGTAGCGTTCCAGGCATGAGCACTGCACAGCACAAGATCGGTTCGGGCTTCGGCGCCCGGAGCACCGCCGACGACGTCCTCCACGGAATCGACCTCTCCGGCAAGCTCGCGATCGTCACGGGCGGCTACTCGGGCCTCGGCCTGGAGACGACCCGGGCACTGGCCGCGGCGGGCGCCCGGGTCGTGGTGCCGGCACGGCGCCCGGCGACCGCGCGCGAGGCGCTGGAGGGCATCTCCGGAGCGGAGACCGACGAGCTCGACCTCGGCGATCTGGAGAGCGTGCGCGCCTTCGCCGAGCGGTTCCTCGCCTCGGGCCGCGTCATCGACATCGTCATCAACAGCGCCGGCGTCATGGCCTGCCCGGAGACCCGTGTCGGCCCCGGCTGGGAAGCCCAGTTCGCGACCAATCACCTCGGCCACTACGCGCTGGTCAACCGGCTCTGGCCGGCGATCGAGCCGGGCGGAGCACGGGTCGTGTCCGTGTCCTCCGCAGGCCACCACTACTCCGGCATCCGCTGGGACGACGTGCACTGGCGCAGCGGGTACGACAAGTGGGAGGCGTACGGGCAGGCGAAGACGGCGAACGTGCTGTTCGCCGTGGAGCTCGACCGGCGCGGCCGGGAGTCCGGCGTACGGGCCTTCTCGCTGCACCCCGGCGGCATCCTCACCCCGCTCCAGCGGCACCTGCCCAAGGAGGAGATGGTCGAGCGCGGCTGGATCGACGAGAACGGCGAGCCGCTGAACCCCGAGGGCTTCAAGACGCCCGAGCAGGGCGCGGCCACCCAGGTGTGGGCCGCGACCTCGCCGCAGCTGGCCGGTCTGGGCGGGGTGTACTGCGAGGACTGCGACATCGCCGAGCCCGCTCCGGCGGACGGGGCCCGGACCGGCGTACGCGCCTACGCGACCGACCCCGGCGAGGCCGCCCGGCTGTGGGACCTGTCGGCGGAGCTGACCGGGGTGAACGCCTTCGCGTGAGCCGCGCGGCGGACGCCGCGTCCGTGGCCGCCGCGGTCTCGCGAGGCAGACGGCCGGCTCGGCATCGCCCTCCCGGGCCACCCGCCCGACCCCGTGCCGGGTCAGGCAGCGGCGTCCAGTACGGCGCTCGGCCCCACCCCGTCAGTGCGGCGCACGCTCCTGGAGGGCCGTGCGCCATGCCGGGGAGGGGCCCGTCGGCGCGGGTTCCGCGCGCCTGCCGCCGCGGGTGAAGAAGTCGGCCAGCGGCAGGATCGCGGCGCCCACCGTGACGGCGTCGGGGCCGAGGCGGCCGAGGTCCACGGTGACCCGCTCGGCGGGGTAGCGCAGGGCGTACGAGGAGGCGTAGCGGCGTACGGCGGGCAGGAACCGGGAGCCGAGCTGGAGGCCGGCCCAGCCGCCGATGAGGATGCGCTCGGGCTGGAAGAGGTTGATCAGGTCGGAGAGTCCGGCGCCCAGGTACTCGGCGGTCTCCTCCAGGACGGCGAGCGCGATGGGATCGGCCTCGGTGCCGTCGGGTGGGTAGGCGGCCGCGAGCATCGCGGTGAGCGCGGTCTCCTCGTCGGTGCCCTCCGGGGGCCGTCCGCCCTCCTCGCGCCAGCGGTCCAGGAGCGCCTCCGCACCCGCGTAGGCTTCCAGGCAGCCGAGAGCGCCGCAGCGGCAGCGGCGGCCCCTGACCCGTACGGTCAGATGCCCCCATTCGACGGACCGGCCGTTCTCCACCTCCTCGGTGACCAGACACGCGCCGACGCCGGAGCCGAAGAGGACGACCACCGCGTTGCGGGCGCCGCGTCCCGCGCCGAACCACATCTCGGCCTGGCCGAGGGTCCGGGCGCCGTTGTCCGCGAAGTAGGGGACGGTGTCGGGGAGTTCGCAGGCGGAGCGGAGCAGGGATTCCAGCGGGACGGCGTCCCAGCCGATGGTCTGGCCGTGTACGACCGCGCCGCGTTCGGGGGTGCGGGCGACGATGCCGGGCACGCCGATGCCCACTCCGAGGAGCTGGTCGGGGGCGATGTCCGCCTCGGCGAGGACCTCGGCGATGCCGTCGCGGATGTGGCCGACGATGACGTCGACGTCGTACTCCTGGCGCCTGAGCGGGCGGTCGGCCTCATAGCCCTGGCGTTCCAACGGTCTTTCGGCGCGGGCGAGTTCGGTCAGGGTCAGGTCGAACAGCTCGATGCGGACGCGGGTTTCGCCGACGTCGACGCCGATCATGTGGCCGCTGCCGGGCACCACGCGCAGCAGGGTGCGGGGGCGGCCTCCGTCGGAGTCGACGCTGCCCGCCTCCTCGACGAGGCCGTCGGCGACGAGTTCGGCGACCACGTTGCTGATGGATCCGGAACTCAGTCCGGTGGCGGGACCGAGCTCGTAGCGGCTCATCGGCCCGTCGAAATACAACCGTTGTAGTACGGCGGTGCGATTGCCCCGCCGCAGGTCACGCACTGTCCGACCGTTCCGCCCCGCCATGTGATGTCCCTTCCGGCCTGCCCGACCTGCAAGATACCCCTGCGCGATCCCTTGACGCGACTTTCTTCCGGGTCTTAACTCACGTCCTAAATTAAGCCATGAGGATCGTTCGGGAAGTGAACGCGGGCGCTCCTCATGCGCTCCCTCCGGGAAAGGGACAAAAGCAGCCATGCGCAGAATCCGAGCCGCGGCCGCAGGTGCGGTCACCATCTCACTGCTGACCGCCGCGACCGCCTGTGGCGGCGGCTCGTCGAACGGCGGGTCCAACGACTCGCCGAAGACGCTGACCTATTGGGCGTCCAACCAGGGTGCCAGCATCGAGATCGACAAGAAGGTCCTCGCGCCCGAACTCAAGAAGTTCGAGAAGCAGACCGGCATCAAGGTGAAGCTGGAGGTCGTCCCCTGGTCCGACCTGCTGAACCGGATCCTCACCGCCACCACGTCGGGTCAGGGCCCCGACGTCCTCAACATAGGCAACACCTGGAGCGCCTCGCTCCAGGCCACCGGCGCGCTGCTGCCGTGGGACGCGAAGAACTTCGCCAAGATCGGCGGCAAGGACCGTTTCGTCGACTCCGCGCTCGGTTCGACGGGTGCCGAGGGCAAGGACCCCGCCGCGGTGCCGCTGTACTCGATGGCGTACGCGCTCTACTACAACAAGAAGATGTTCGCCGACGCCGGCATCGCCAACCCGCCGGCCACCTGGGACGAGCTGATCGCCGACGGCAAGAAGCTCTCCAAGGGCGGTAAGTGGGGCATCGGCGCGGAGGGCTCGAACGCCTCGGAGAACATCCACCACGCGTTCGTCTTCGCCAAGCAGCACGGGGCCGACTTCTTCACCGCCGACGGCGCGGCCGACTTCACCAACGACGGAGTCGTCGCCGCGGTCAAGCAGTACGTCGACCTGATGGCGAAGGACAAGATCATCGCCCCGGGCAACGCGGAGTACGCGCAGAACCAGTCGGTGAGCGACTTCGCCAAGGGCAAGAACGCGATGCTGCTGTGGCAGTCCGCGTCCGCCAACCTCAAGTCGCAGGGCATGAGCGAGGACGCGTACGGCATCGCCCCGGTGCCCGTGCAGTCCGGCACCCCGGGGACGGGCACGAACGTCAACTCGATGGTCGCGGGCATCAACCTCGCGGTGTTCAAGAACACCAAGAACCTCGACGGCGCCGCGAAGTTCGTGAAGTTCATGACCAGTGACGCCGAGCAGAAGATCCTCAACGGGGCGTACACCTCGATCCCGCCGGTCAAGGGCGCCCAGACGGACGCCGCGTTCAACTCCCCCTCGAACGCGGTCCTCAAGGACACCCTGGCCAAGAGCGCGGCCGCGCTGCCGCAGGTCGCCGACGAGTCCCAGTTCGAGACCGCGGTCGGTACGGCCATCAAGGGCCTGTTCGCCGACGCCGCCGGCGGACGCGCGGTGACCACGGCGTCGGTGAAGGCGGCGCTCGAGAAGGCCCAGCAGCAGATGCCGAAGAAGTGAGTGCGGACACCGCCATGACCACCACGACCGCCGCCTCCGCCGAACCCGGCGAGCGGACGGTGCGCAAGAGCTCCCCCGGTGCGGCGCGCGGCCCGCGCCGCACCGGGCGGATCAAGCGCATCGGACTCCCTTACCTGCTGCTTCTGCCCGCCCTGTTCCTCGAACTGCTGGTCCACCTGGTGCCGATGGTGATCGGCATCGTGATGAGCTTCAAGGAGCTCACGCAGTTCTACATCCGCGACTGGGGCACCGCGCCCTGGGCCGGTTTCGACAACTACTCGGTGTCGGTGGACTTCGACGCGCCCGTCGGCAAGGCGCTGCTGCACTCGTTCTTCGTCACCATCGGCTTCACCCTGCTCTCGGTCGGCCTGTGCTGGCTGATCGGCACGGCGGCCGCGGTCTACATGCAGGACACCTTCCGGGGGCGCGGCATTCTGCGGGCCCTGTTCCTGGTGCCGTACGCGCTGCCCGTGTACGCGGCCGTCATCACCTGGGTGTTCATGTTCCAGCACGACAACGGCCTGGTGAACCACGTCCTGCACGACCAGCTGCACCCCACCGACAAGCCGTCGTTCTGGCTGATCGGCGACAACAGCTTCTACGCCCTGCTCACCGTGTCCGTGTGGAAGGGCTGGCCGTTCGCCTTCCTGATCGTCATGGCCGGCCTGCAGAACATCCCGGGCGAGCTCTACGAGGCGGCGGCCCTGGACGGTGCCGGTCTGTGGCAGCAGCTGCGCCGCATCACCCTGCCGTCGCTTCGGCCGGTGAACCAGGTCCTTGTCCTGGTGCTGTTCCTGTGGACGTTCAACGACTTCAACACGCCGTTCGTCCTGTTCGGCAAGACCGCCCCTGAGGCAGCGGACCTCATCTCGGTCCACATCTACCAGGCGTCCTTCGTGACATGGAACTTCGGCACCGGCTCGGCGATGTCCGTGCTGCTGCTGCTCTTCCTGCTCGTCGTGACCGGCGTCTACCTGCTGCTGACCTCCCGGGGAAGGAAGACGGCCGATGTCTAGCACCTCCACCACCCCTCGCTCGCCGATGGCTCCCCCGCGGTCCTTCGTGTGGTCCCGGCGGATCTTCCTCACCCTGCTCACCGGGTTCGTCCTGATACCCGTCTACGTGATGGTCTCCAGCTCGCTGAAGCCGCTCGCGGACGTCTCGGGGAAGTTCCGCTGGGTGCCGAGCGGCCTGACACTGCGGCCGTACGTCGACATCTGGTCGACCGTGCCGCTGGCGCGGTACTTCGTGAACTCGCTGATCGTGGCGGGTGCGGCCACGGCCTGCTCGGTCGTGATCGCCGTCTTCTCCGCCTACGCCGTCAGCCGCTACAACTTCCGCGGCAAGCGCGTCTTCACGGTCACCGTGCTGTCCACCCAGATGTTCCCCGGCATCCTCTTCCTGCTGCCGCTGTTCCTGATCTACGTCAACATCGGCAACGCGACCGGCATCGCGCTGTTCGGCTCGCGCGGCGGTCTGATCCTCACGTATCTGACCTTCTCGCTGCCGTTCTCGATCTGGATGCTGATCGGGTACTTCGACTCGGTGCCGCGCGATCTCGACGAGGCGGCGCTGGTGGACGGCTGCGGGCCGCTCGGCGCGCTCTTCCGGGTCGTCGTGCCGGCCGCGATCCCCGGCATCGTCGCGGTCGCCGTCTACGCCTTCATGACCGCCTGGGGCGAAGTGCTGTTCGCGTCGGTGATGACCAATGACGCCACCCGCACCCTGGCCGTCGGACTCCAGGGCTACTCCACGCTCAACGACGTGTACTGGAACCAGATCATGGCCGCCTCGCTGGTCGTCAGCGTCCCCGTGGTGGCCGGATTCCTGCTGCTCCAGCGCTATCTCGTCGCCGGTCTCACGGCGGGAGCCGTCAAGTGACCGACCCCATTGATGACGAAGGGACTTCAGTGACCATCGACCTTGCCGCCCTCCCCGAGGACTTCCTTTGGGGCACGGCCACGTCGGCCTACCAGATCGAGGGAGCCGTCGCCGAGGACGGCCGCTCCCCCTCCATCTGGGACACCTTCTCGCACACTCCCGGCAAGATCGACAACGGCGACGACGGGGACGCCGCCTGCGATCACTATCACCGCTGGCGTGAGGACATCGGTCTCATGCGCCGGCTCGGGACCAACGCCTACCGGTTGTCCATCGCCTGGCCCCGGGTGATGCCGGGCGGCGACGGCCCGGTCAACGCCAAGGGGCTCGACTTCTACGACGCGTTGATCGACGGGCTGCTGGAGGCGGGCATCACCCCCTCGGTCACCCTCTACCACTGGGACCTGCCGCAGACGCTCCAGGACCGGGGCGGCTGGCCTGCCCGTGACACGGCGCACCACCTCGCCGCCTACGCGTCGGTCGTCGCGGAGCGGCTCGGCGACCGCGTCCAGCACTGGACCACCCTGAACGAGCCGCTGTGCTCGGCCTGGATCGGTCACTTGGAGGGGCGGATGGCCCCGGGCCTCACCGACCTCACGGCGGCGGTCCGCGCCTCGTACCATCTCCTGCTCGGCCACGGACTCGCCACGCAGGCGATCCGCGCCGCCGCGCCCGGTGCCCAGATCGGCATCGTCAACAACCTGTCCAGCATCGAGTCGGCCACCGACCGCCCCGAGGACATCGCGGCGGCGAAGCGTCTGGACGGGCACACCAACCGCTGGTGGCTCGACCCGGTGCACGGCCGCGGCTTCCCCGCCGACATGGTCGAGGTGTACGGGGTCGAACTTCCCGAGGTCGCGGGGGACTTGGAGACGATGGCCGCGCCGCTGGACTGGCTGGGGCTCAACTACTACTTCCCGTCCAGCGTCGCCGACGACCCCAGCGGTCCGGCCCCCCACGCCCGCACGGTCCGCCGGCTCGGCGTGCCCCGCACCGGCATGGACTGGGAGGTGGAGGCCGCCGGGATCGAGAGCCTGCTGCTCCGCCTGACGCACGACTACGGCGCCCGCAAGCTGTACGTCACGGAGAACGGCTCCGCCTACCCCGACGTCGTACGCCCCGACGGCACCGTCGACGACCCGGAGCGCACCGCCTATCTCGAACAGCACCTGGCGGCCTGCGCCTCGGCGGCCCGCAAGGGTGCCCCGCTGGCCGGCTACTTCGCGTGGTCGCTGCTGGACAACTTCGAGTGGGCGTACGGCTACGACAAGCGGTTCGGTCTTGTGCACGTCGACTACAAGACGCAAGCGCGGACGATCAAGGGCAGCGGGCAGCGGTATGCGGAGATCGTCCGCAAGCACCGCGGGGGCGCGAGCAAGGCGGCCTGAGCCGATCGGCGGCGGGCCGGCCGGCTGGAACGCCCGGCCGGCCCGCCGGAGGCGGAGTGCGACGAGCGCCGGACGGGCGTGACGGCTGGCCCGGAATGGCCCGCCGTCAGTCGGATGGGCATACGTGTCCCGCTGACTTGTCATGGAGGTAGGTCACACGTTCTTCCGGAGTGAGGTCACGGCCGAAGGTGTGGCAGATCTGCTTGATCGCCTGGGCGGGCTTGAGGGAGGTGTCGACGTCCCACAGCTGGGCTGTCGCATTGATCCCGTCGGCGGTGGCGAGAGTGCGGCCGCCAGGGCTGAACGCCAGCGAATAGATCCCCTCGACTTCGAAGCTGGTGCGGACTTTGCCAGTGGCCCCGTCCCACAGCCGTACTGTCTCGCTGTACGCGCCGCTGCTGGCGGTGTCGGCAGTGGCGAGGGTGTGGCCGTCGGGACTGAACGCCACCGCGCTCGCCCATCCGACGTGCGCGGTCAGAGAGATACGCACGTCACCCGTGGCTGCGTCCCACAGCCGTACGGTCTCGTCATCGCTGGCAGTGGCAAGGGTATGGCTGTCGGGACTGAACGTCACCGCGCTCACCCCGGCATTGTGTCCCTTGAGTGTTCTGCGGGGCTTTCCGGTGGCCGCGTCCCAAAGCCGTACGGTGGAGTCGTCACTAACGGTGGCGAGAGTGCGGCCGTTGGGACTGAACGCCACCGCCTTCACCTCGCCGGTGTGTCCTGTGAGCGTGCGGCGGAGCTTGCCGGTGGCCACATCCCAAAGCCGGGCGGTTTTATCGGCGCTGGCGGTGGCGAGGGTGCGCCCGTCGGGGCTGAACGCCACCTCGTGCACCGTGCCCTTGTGTCCCTTAAATGTGTGGCGAGACTTGCCCGTTGCTACATCCCAGAGCCGTAGGTTGGAGTCGAGGCTGGTGGTGGCGAGGGTGCGACTGTCGGGGCTGAACGCCACCGCCTTCACCTCGCCGGTGTGTCCTCTGAGCGTGCGACGGGACTTGCCGGTGGCCACATCCCAAAGCCGGGCGGTTTCATCGGCGCTGGCGGTGGCGAGGGTACGGCCGTCAGGGCTAAACGCCACCTCGTACACCACGTTGGTGTGTCCTTTGAATATGGTGTGCTTCTTGTCGGTGGTGACGTCCCACAGACGTGCCGTCTTGTCCCGGCCAGCGGTGGCGAGGGTACGTCCGTCCTTGCTGAAGGCCAGCGCGAGAACCTCGTTGGCGTGCCCATCGAGGGTGGCTCGAGGCGAGCTGGTGGCTGCGTCCCACACCTGTACGGTGTGTCCGCTGGCTGTGGCGAAAGTTCTGCTGTCCGGACTGAATCTCATCACGAGCGCTGGGCCTAGATATGTGTCGCGGCTCTTGCCGGTGACAGCGTCCCGCAGGATGGCGTCAATGCCGTCGGTGGTGGCGAGGGTGTGGCCGTCGGGGCTGAACGCCACTGACGTCACCGGTTCTGTGTGGTCTTTGAGTGTGGTGCGGGTCCTGCCGGTGGCCGGGTCCCACAGACGAGCCGTCCGGTCGGCGCTGCCCGTGGCCAGCGTGCGCCCGTCGGGGCTGAACGCCACCGCGTACACCTCGGCCTTGTGTCCTTCGAGTGTGGTGCGGATCCTGCCGGAGACCGGATCCCACAGACGAACTCTCCCGTCGGCACAGCCTGTGGCAAGGGTCTGACCCTCGGGGCTGAACGCCACCGCGTACACCCCCTCGGCCTTGTGTCCTTCGAGTGTGGTGCGGATCCTGCCGGAGACCGGGTCCCGCAGACGCACTGTCCCGTCGGCGCTGCCTGTGGCAAGGGTGTGAGCGTCGGGGCTGAACGCCACTGACGTCACCTGGCCCGCGTGTTCATTGAGTGTGGTGCGGGTCCTGCCGGAGACCGGATCCCACAGACGAACCGTCCCGTCGGCGCCGCCTGTGGCCAGAGTGTGGCCGTCACGGCTGAACGCCACCGCGTACACCTCATCGGTGTGACCGGACAGACGGCGATGCACCGGCAGGGCCGCGGCGCTTCGCAGGCTCTCCAAGGCCTCGGAGGTATGACTGGTGCGGTACGCCTTGACGGCCAGCAGCGAGGCCAGTTCCGGGTTCGTGGCGAAGAGTCCGTCGGACTGGCCGGCGAGTTGCCGCGACAGAGCCGCCTGCCGCGTGGCGATCACCGTTCGCCACTGCCAGATCGCGCCCCCTGCGGCGAGCAGGGCGAGGACCAGCAGACCGCCGAGGACCCCGTTGAGCCGCCTGCTGCGGCGGATCGCGGCCCGCTGTCGCTGCCTGCTGGCGTCGAGATACCCCGTGATCTCGGCCGGCAGCCGACGCCGCCGCGACCATTCGAGGCCTTCCGCGAGCGCTGTCCCGCCCAGCAGGTCCCCGGGGTCCTTCGCCGGGGCCCAGTGGGCCTGCCGTTCGCGGGTGTGGTCGAGCCACTCCTGGAAGCGGTGGTCCTGGTTGACCCACTCGCGCAGTGCGCCCCAGTCGCGGATGAGCGCCTCGTGGATCAGCTCGGCCACCGGTGCCCCGGAAGGAGCGCCGGGGTCATGCGGGGCGTGAAGCGCTTGGGTGGTGATGATGCGATGGCGCGCGAGGGCGGCGATGACGTCGTTGACGGCCGCCTTCTCAGCGTCGGGAGGGTCGCCGGGTTCCGCCGCCAGCTCGCGCAGCTCGTCGAGGGGGACCTGCGTGCGGACGGCCGTGATGTTGTGACCCGGGTCTGCGGGGTGCACCAGGGACGTCAGCGCCCGCTGGGCGATGGTCCGCTGTTCTGGGGACAGTTCGCTCAGGACGCTGTCGCACCACGTGGTGACGCTGCCGCTGACCGCTCCGATGCGACGGTACGCCTCGTGCGTGAGGTACCCGTCCTGCCGCCGGAGCCACAGCTGGCTGAGCGCCATCTCCAGCAGGGGCAGCACGGTGACCGGTGCCTGGCAGGTGATGGCCGCTTCGGGTGTGATCTCCAGGACGTCGCCGATGATCCGCTCGGGCAACCCCGATTGGAAGCGGAGCCCGACGTCCCGGGCGGGCAGAGTGATGATGTCGTGCAGGTCCTGCTGGCTCAGCGTGCCCGGTACGTTGAGGAGTCCCGGCATCGCAGCTTCGAGCAACTTTGGCGCCAGGGAGGCCAGTTGAGGGTAGAAGTCGTCACGCATGATCAGGATCACGGTGACCTTGGTGTACGCGTCGGCGGCTGTGGTGACCTCATCGATGACGGACAGGAAGTCCCGCAGCCGACCGTTGGCCGTCTGGACCAGGAGCTCCTCGAACTGGTCGATCACCAGCAGGACACGTTGATGACCAGGGTCGGCGACAAGCCTCCGGTTGACCGCCGCAACGATCCCGTCACCCTTCGCACCCGGCAGTCCAGCCCGTTCGATCTCGGCGAGCATGTCCTGCCTCGGCCGGGTGAGAACAGGCAGCCAGCGGTCACTGCCCGGCAACTCCCCCGCCGCCAGCGCCCGCAGCACGCCGGCCTGGATCAACGACGACTTACCCGACCCCGACGGCCCGAGCAGCAGCGTCAGCCGCCGTTGCTGTGCCAGGTTCGTCAAGACCTGCTGCACCGCGTCCTGGCGCCCCTCGAACCACCGCGCGTGTTCCGCGGTGAACGGCTCCAGCCCTCGGTAAGGGCAGACCTCACGCTCGGCGAGCTCCGGCAGGATCTCCCGCAGGACCTGCGTCGGCGTCACGTAGGCGATGCCCTGCCCCCGTTCGTACATGTCGGGTGCGGTGATCTCGGTGAGCATGCCGATGACCAGGCCGGTCGTCTCATCGAGAACAGGTCCGCCACTGAAGCCGGTGGTGAGGTCGTTGGCGGCGGTCAGTTGGAGATGTGCACATCTGCCGTCCGCGCCCGGCAGCAGATCACCGGTCACGCCGAAGCCGAAGTGTCCCTCCGCCGGGGCCTGGGCGGGAAATCCGAAGGAGCGGACCTGGTGACCCCGGCATCCTTCCGCGGAGCCCAACGGCATCGTCCGCATGGCCGCCGCTGTGCCGCTCAGCCGGATGAATGCCACGTCCTCGTCCTCGACGGAACGCCACAGCTCGCCCGGGACACGTCCCTCCACCCGGTCCGCACCCCGCACATGAGGAAAGGACAGCAGGATCTCCTCCCCGGGCCCGCTCCCGGCCGCTTCGACGACGTGCGCACACGTCACCACGACCCCATCGGCGACCAGGAATCCCGTCCCGGCCACGGCCCCGTCCGGCCCCACGATCTGGGCCACGGCCGCGGCCAGATCCGATGCGCTGCCGTCACCCGGCTTCTCTTCCTCGCTGGTCACCCGGATCAGCCCGTACTCTCGGCCGAGTCCGGGTGCCGCGATCCGTCGCTCTTCCAGGACACGGTCACGTTCAGGTGGCAACTGGCCTGGCTCTTGGTGATGACAGCCCCGGCCTCGGCCGCGAGGTCGACGCCGAATTCGACGGTGATCGCGTCGGGACGGGCTTTGCGCAGCTGTTCGAGAGTGGCGCGGGCTGCCTCTGTGATCGGCTCCAGCGCCCCCTGCAGCGTCACCGGCAACTCGCGTACGGCATCCCCGAGGCGGCCGGCTTTCACCGGTCCGTCCCACGCGGCGGCCGGTTGCTCGACCAGAACGCTGCCTCCGCCGTCCAGCGGAATCCGAGTCAGAGGTGTCATCACGCCTCGTCCACCTCTCGTACCGGCTCTCCCATGACTCCACCAGCATTCTTGACGCTGACATATGCCGCACGCAGGAGGGAGCCACACGTGTGAGGGGGCAGAGTTTCGATGACCCCAGGGCTGCTGCCCGACCGGTTCAGACACCGCCGTCGGCGGCGTCACGTCCCTCCGGACCCAGTTCCGCGAGAGCGGCCGTCAGCTGCGGGCCCACCGTCTCGCGCACCCAGGCGACCCGTTCGTCGCCAGACGCTCGGGGCACCGTCTCGACGAGCATGATCAGGTAGAGGTAGCTGCGGTAGAGGGCCAGGCGTTGACGGGCGGGTCCGTCGAAATCGACTGTCCCGCCCGCCTCCTGATAGCCCGCCAGGAAGTCCGCGTCCCGCCGGATGTCGTCGAGCAGGGCCAGCGAGACGAAGTCGGCGAGCGGATCGCCCCAGAGCATGCGCTCGCCGTCGATCAGACCGCCGATCCGCGGGCCCGCCTCGGCACGCTCGACCAGGATGTTCCCTCGCCACAGGTCGAAGTGGACGAGGCGGGGGACGGTGACCTCGTCCAGCGCGTCATGGGCGGTCCGCGCCACGCGGGCCACCTCGTCGACGGGGAGGGGCAGCCAGGCACAGTAGTGGCGGGCGTCGTCCAGGACGGCGTCGTACATCCCGGCGAAGGCGGTCCGCCAGTCGGGGGCGAGCGGCCCGAGTGCGCCGGACGGGTAGCCGAAGCCCGGGCCGGTCACCTCGTGCAGCCGGGCCACCATGCGCCCCAACTCTCGTCGCAGGGGCCCGCGTTCACTGACGGACAGATCTCCCCAGGGATCGCCCGGACAGTGCGTCATGAGCAGATGACCGTCGCGACGATCTCCGACCACCCGGGGCGCCGGTACGCCGACGGTGGCCGCCCGGCGGTAGAACTCCGCCTCGGAGACGAGGAGTTGCCGCTCGTACGCCAGAGCGGGGGCGGTGTCGGGCGGAGGCACCTTCAGCACGTATCGGGTGCCGTCGACGAGCAGAAGCTCCTCGACCGCGTTGTACGTGCCGCCGGTCAGGGTCCGGCGGCCGGCGAGGCTTCCGGGTGGCAGTCCCACCCCATCAAGAGCCCGCCGTGCCCGCTCCCAGCCGTGCGCACCGGCTCCATCGGTCGCCTCGCCCATGGGCCCACTCTGCCAGTTGGGGAGTGCCGTATCCACCGCCCCGACCGAGCGCCTGGGCACGGGCCCCTTGGCCAACCGGCCGCCCCGGCGCCTACACGCTGGGCGCCCTGACGCCCCGGGTGTCGCCCTCCGCCGTACCGGCGCCCCGAGGAGCGCCGAAGCGGGCGAGGCAGTGCCAGACCTTCTTCAGGTCCTGGAGGCCGTGGCGGCCGGTGCGGGCGGCGTCCCCGATCATGCGCGGGTCGAGAAAGCCGTCCTCGGCGATGCGGGTGCCGAGCTCGACGTATTCGGGGCCGCGGAAACCGGGGTGCAGGTGGAGTTCCTCGACGCCGAGCCGGTATCCGGGGTGCCAGGCGATCGGGCAGGGCAGGAGACGTGCCGCGGCCTCGACGGGTGTGCCCCGGAAGGACGCGTCGAGGACCAGTGCCTCCACGTCCCGGGCCGGCACGACCCGCCCGTGCACCTGCGCCTCGATGTAGTCGTCGAGGGCGTCCCGGTCGTCCGCCTCGGCGGTCTCGATGAGCGACATCCCGGCGGCGACGCCGAAGGCGGACGGTTCGGCGGCGCTGTCGGGGTAGCAGAAGGTGGCGCGGCGCAGCGTCTCGCCGGTCAGCCGGAAGTGCGAGGAGCCGAACCGGGGTGCCGCGCCGACGAGTTGGCGACGGAAGTCGAGCCCTCCGTAGACCGGGCGCTCCTCGGCGGGCGCGGTGTCGTAGGCCCCGCCGAAGATCCGGCTCTCCCAGCGCCACCGGTCGCCGCCGGGGTGCGCGGTCAGGCCGCCGTTGCTGGTGCCCGTGACGAACTGCGAGCGGTACACGCCGTCCCGGGCCAGTGCCTCAAGGATCGGGACCCCGCGCACGAGCCGGTCCGGATGGAAGTTCAGGGTCAGCCGCACCGTGGGATCCACCGCGGGGCCGGAGGACCGGGCCGCGACATGGCGCAAGGCCAGCTCCTGCGGCGTCCACCGGTTCCGTGTCCCGCGACCGCCCTCCGCGAAATCCATTGGCTCCCCCTCATTGAGCTAGGTATCTTCGGTCAAAACCTAGGACCCCTAGGTTTTGACTGCCGGCACCCAGGAGGACTCCCCCCATGAGATCAGTCACCGAGCGGGACATCCGCGACTCCTTCGTCAACTGCTCCCGAGGTGAGGCCGAACGGCTCGCGACGCCTCGCCCTCTCCACGAACTCCCTTGGGACGACCTGGACTTCCTCGGATGGCGAGATCCCGGCGCGCCCGATCGCGGCTACCTCGTCACCGAGCGGGAAGGGGGCCTCGTCGGCGTCTGCCTGCGCCTCCCCTCATCCCGGCGCGGGCTTCTGCACCGCAGCTTGTGCTCGCTGTGCCTGACGACGCACCCGGGCAGCGGGGTCTCGCTGATGACCGCCCGCAAGGCGGGCACGGCGGGCCGCGAGGGCAATTCGGTGGGCGTGTACATCTGCGCCGACCTCGCCTGCTCCCTCTACGTGCGCGGGAAGAAGTCCCTGGAGTCGGGGAGCCGCTTCGAGGAGACCCTCACGACCGAGCAGCAGATCGCCCGGACGGTCGGCAACCTGTCGGCCTTCCTGGCGAAGCTGCACGACTGATCCCGCCACACCGCCTCGCTCCGCCGGGCTCACGGCGGACCGTCCTCGCTCCCCCGGGAGCCCGGCGGACCGACCTCGCGCCGCCGGGCCCTCGCCCTGCCGGGCCCTCGTCCTGCGCCGGACGCATCAGGAGCCGGCAGGTGCCCACTGCGGGTCACGGCCCAGGAAGGCGAGCAGCGCCTCGGCCCGGCCGGCGCCCTCCGGCACCTCGCGCGCGGCGGCGAACACGCCGAACGCGTCCCGGAGGTGATCGGCCAGCCGGTCCGCCGCGAGGCCGATCCCCGCCGCGAGGTCGTCGTCGAGGGGGGATTCCTGACCCGTCGCGACGGCGATGTCCCAGGCGTGCACGGCCGCGTCCATGGCACCCGCGGCGGCGGCCACCCGGAACGGCAGCGGACCGAGCGGCGTCGCCACCTCCTCGGCGTCGGCGGACAGCCCTCCGTAGACGTCGGCGACGTCGGCGAGAACCTTGTCGAGCGCCGCCGCCGCGTCGGCCTCCAGGCCGTCCACGGGGTGGAAGGGGTCCGCGTCGGGCCATCCGCTGCCGGTGATCGCCGCGCCGTACGCCTGCTGATCGAGCCGCGCGTGGTTGAGCACCTGCCGCACCGTCCACTCGCCGCACGGCGTCGGCGCTCCCCACGCACCCTCCGGCACACCCGCGACCACGTCACGCAGCCGTGCGTGCGCCCGCGTCAGCAGTTCGATGCCTTCGAGGTCGCTCATCCTGATTCCTCCTGATGCCTGTCCGACCGAGCTGATGTCCTCAATCTAGGACCCCTTGCGGACAGATACGGTCCGCAAGGAAGACGTTCGGTACCGGTGGGAAACGGGAAGGCCCCAAGGATGCAAGAGGCACGTGGTGAGTGGACGGCATCCGTCGCGAAGATCGTGGAGCGACGCCGGGAGCCGGTTGTCGTCCAGACACTTCGTTCGACGGCCGCCGCGACGCTCGCGTACGTGGTGGCCCTGCATCTCAGTCCCGAGCCCGCGCCGCTGACCGCGCCCCTGACCGCGCTGCTGGTCGTCCAGGTCACCCTGTACTCCACGATCACCACCGCCATCAGGCGGGTGAACTCCGTGGTGGTCGGCGTCGTGATCGCCATCGGCTTCAGCAGTCTCGTGGGCCTGACCTGGTGGAGCCTGGGCCTGATCATCCTCGCTTCGCTGGCCGTGGGCCATCTGGTCCGGGTCAGCGAGTTCGTGCCCGAGGTGGCGATCAGCGCCATGCTGGTCCTCGGCGTCACCAGAGTGGGCGACACCGCGTGGGCCCGCGTGCTGGAGACGCTGATCGGGGCGGTCGTGGGTCTCGCCTGCAACCTCGTGCTCGCGCCCCCCGTGTGGGTGGGCGTGGCCGGTGAGTCCATCGAAGATCTGGCACGCCGGGTGCGGCAGTTGATGCTGCGGATCGGCGAGGAGGCCGCCGGGCACACCCCCTTCCGGATCGCGGCCGAGCGGCTGCACGAGGCCCGCCAGCTCGACCATGACATCGCCGGGGTGGACGCGGCCCTGCGGCAGGCCGAGGACAGCCTGAAACTCAATCCCCGTGTGCGCGAGGGGCTGCTGCACCGGGTCGTGCTGCGCACCGGCCTGGACACCCTGGAGATCTGCACCGTGGTCCTGCGGGTCCTCGCGCGCAGTCTCACCGACCTCGCCAAGGAGCGGGAACCCCAGCCGCTGTTCGAACCGCAGGCGGGGGCCGTCCTGGAGGAACTGCTGTCCGAGGTCGCCGACGCGATCGTGAGCTTCGCGGTCCTGGTGACCACCGATGTCTCCCAGAGCGCCGCGTCCGCCGAGGCGCGGCTCAGCGCGGAACTCACCACGGCCGCCGCCACCCGCGACAAACTGGCCCAGCTCTTCCTGGACGAGGTCCAGCGCGACGCGAGCCAGTGGCAGCTGCACGGCTCCGTCCTGACCGAGGTCAACCGCATCATCGACGAGCTCGACACCGAACACCGGACCCGCAAGCTGCTCGAGGAGCTGGACCGCTGCGCCGCCGAGGAGCGCGAGCGCCGACCGCGCCTCACGCGTATGCGGCGCCGGCTGCGCCTCCCGCGCCCCCTGCGCCGCGACCGGAACCGTGCGGCCGCTTCCGGTCGTTCTAAGTGACGGGTTCGGTGTGAGAGAGCGGCACGGCGTCGCCGAAGGCGAGAAGCGCGATACGACGAGGGGCGGGCTGATGACCGAGGACACCGTGCGGATCGACGGGAACGCGCTGCGGCTGCCGGGCGGGGTGCAGGTGCGGTTCATCCGGACCCTGCGCCTGCCCGAGACGGGCACGCACGCGTTGCCGCCGGGGCTCGGCGAGTTCCCCGTCCGGCGGATCGAGGACTACGGGGACCGGGTGCCCGTCGAGTGGCGGGCCCGTGGCGGTGTGATGCTGCCGGTGTATCTGCGCGAGGCCATGTGGCTGAGTTTCGCCGGGACGACCGAGCCGGCCGCGCTGCAGGTCGGCGTGGGCAAGGTGTGCGCCGTCTCCGGCAAGCCGTGGAGCTCCCGGCTCGGCCGCGACCCGCAGAACTACGTGGTACTGCCGCGCCAGCCCTGGCTCGACGGCATCAACTCCGGCAAGGGGACGGTCCGCCAGTTCGTGGCCGTGCCGCTGGGTCTGGGGGCGACGGTGGAGGGTCAGGTCACCGGCGAGGAGGTCTGGGGCGGTGTCCAGCTGCAGGCGTTCCCCCTCGACGCGGGGGAACTGGCGGCGTGGCGCGAGGCGGAGCGCCGCAAGGCGGAGGAGCGCCTGCGAATGCCTCCGATGCCTCCGTCGATCGGCGGGTACGGCGGAGCCGTGCCGATGATGGCCGCGCCCGGTTCCCCGCCGCCCGCACCGGGGTCCGCCCCGGCCCCCGCGGGAGCCGCACCGGCCCGCCCGCGGAGCGCCCCGGCGATGGGTCTCGGCGTCGGCGGCTCGATGCGCCAGGAGGTCTACCGGGACGACCGGCCGCTCGGGGCCTGGGCCGAGGAGCCGGCCGGGCGCGTGTTCGTCCATCTCGTGACGCCTCCGGAGTGGCGCCGCATCACCGGCGAGGCGCCGCCTCCGTCCCCGGTGGACCGTGCGGCGTACACCCGAGCGGGGCTTCCCTGGTTCGACTACTACGACCAGGACGCCGCCGATCTGGCCCCCGCGGACGAGCTGGGTTCGGTGCGGCCGGTCGGCGACTGGCTGGGCGACGACCACGAACCCTGGCAGGCCCCCTCACCCCACCAGGTGAAGCCGCTCGGCGACGCGCCGGGCAAGCCGGTCGGGGACGGTGACTGGTAGGAGACCCGCGGCACCACCCGTCCGCGTCCGTCGCCGAACCGCCGAGCACCCGCCCACCCGTTGCAGCTCACGCAACGCTCATTGCCGTTCTTGCACTTCCGGGGTGTCGCACGCCAAGGTGGCTGTCACAGCCGAGGCAACCGACACCCCGAGGTGCAGGCATGAGCAGTGGTGCGCAGCCGTCGCGAGGCGCGGGCGGCGGCTGGACCAGGCGCCGCTTCGTCGGCGCGCTGGCGGGAGCCGCCGCGATCACGACGGTCCCGGCACCGGCCGCTCCGCGGGCGGACCCCGCTGATGCGACACCGCCCCCGAAGGCGCCGTCGGCCGGCCCCACCCCCTCGGCGTCCCTCTCCACGTCTCCGTCCGTGTCCTCGTCCCCGGCGTCCCGCTCGGGCCCCCGCCCGCTGTTCCTCGGCACGTACACCTCGGTCGACGGAGGCGGCAAGGGGATCGGCGTGGCCACGTACGACGCGGAGACCGGCGTGATCACCGGCGGCGGTGTCGTGACGGGCGTCGACAACCCCTCGTATCTGGCGGTGCATCCGGACGGCCGTACGCTGTACGCCGCCGACGAGCAGAGCGCGGGAGCGGTGACGGCCGTACGTCTCCCCCGGACCGAGGTCCTCGGCACGCGCGCGACCGGTGGCGCGGGCCCCTGCCATCTGTCCGTGCATCCGAGCGGGCGCTGGCTGCTGAGCGCGAACTACGCCTCGGGAAGCGTCGCGGTGCATCCCATCGACGCGTCCGGCGCGCTCGGCGAACGCACCGACCTGGTCACGCACTCAAGCCCGGCCCCCGGCCCCGGCCAACAGGGCCCGCACGCACACCAGTTCATCACCGGCCCGGACGGCGGCCACCTGCTCGCCGTCGACCTGGGCACCGACACGGTGTACACCTACCGTCTCGACGAGGCCGAGGGCACCCTCACCGAGGTGTCGCGGGCGCGGACCGAGCCGGGCGCGGGGCCGCGTCATCTCACGTTCCACCCCGGCGGCCGGTACGCCTATCTCGCCAACGAGGTCGACAACACGGTGACCGTCTGCGGCTACGACCGGGCCACCGGGCGCCTCACCATGGGCGAGCCGCAGTCCACGGGCACGGGCGGCGGGACGAACTACCCGGCGCAGATCCTGGTGACATCGAACGGCTCGTACGCCTATCTCGCCAACCGGGGCCACAACAGCCTGACGCGGTACGCGATCGAGGCGGACGGTGCCCGGCTGCGACTGCTGGACACGGTGCCCGTCGGCGGCGACTTCCCCCGCCACATCTCCTTCTCCCCGGACGGGCGGCTGCTGTTCACGGCGAACCAGCGGTCGAGCACCGTCAGCGTCTTCCACGTCGACGGCGGCAGCGGTGAACTCCGCCGCGCGGGTGAGCCGTTCGCCTCACCCGTCGCGGTCTGTGCGCTGCCGCTGTAGGGCTCGCGGGCAGGAGGCCGCGCTCGCCTGCGTGAGCAGGACGTGCATGCGTTCCGTGAGCTGGGAGACGTCGTCGGCGGGCGCGTGGAACGGCAGGCGTACGTCGCCGTTGCCGCGCGCCCGCTCGATGCGCAGGGTGAGTCCATGGCGGTCGACGGCCAGGGGCTGGACGCGCACCGCGCCGTGCAGGCTGTCCGGTTCGACGAGCCGGGTGAGCCGCTCGACGGCGTCCGGGTGGGCGTCGGCGAGATGGGTGAGCAGCTGCGCCTCGGCGAGGGCGAGCGGGTCGGGCTCGGCGTCCGCCAGTTCGTCCAGGTCCACCACCACGGTCCCGCCGGGACGGCGCAGCACCGCGCGGGTCGCACGGAACGACAGGTGCCCGTCCTCGGGGAGGAACCAGCCGGCGAGCCAGAGCCGGGCGCGGATCCGGTTCCGTACGGGAACCGGCGCGACGTCGGCGAACTCCAGGACGGCGGACGGTTCTCCGCGCGGCGAGCAGATGGCGGCCGCGAGCAGTGCGCTGTCCTCCGGCACCCGCAGGAGCACCCGGCCGTCCGCGGCGACGGTGTGCGCGCCGACGAACTCCTCCCGGCCACCCTCGGCGGTCACCGCGCAGGACCAGGCCGCGGCGACCACCGAGCGGGCGTGCTCCGCCGCGGCGGGCGCGGCCGTCCAGGTGTGAGGGCCACCCATCGTTTCCTCCTTAGGTAAGGCTTGCCTAACCTATCGAAGATCCGGGTGTACGCCAACCACGCCTCACCGAGACGGCGGAACATCCGTCGGATCGCGGCCCTCGAACAGGCCGCCGCTCAGGGTGCGATCGCCCCGAGCAGCGCCCGCGCGCACAGGTCCCGCACCTGGGCGTGGGTCAGGTCCGCCCCTCTGAGCCACTCCAGGCACACGGCCGTGGTGAAGGCGAGCCAGCCGCGGACCGCGACGCGGAGCTCCGGACGGTCCTCGGGGGCCCAGCCGAGCTCGGGATCCGCGGCCAGCGCCTCGAGGATCTGCGACTCCTGGGCGGCCAGTGCCTGCCGGTAGACCCGGCGGACGGCCTGGTCACCGGCGGCGTCGGCGCGATGGAAGGCACGGAACCCGTGCGCGTGCTCCTCCACGTACCCGAGGAAGACATCCAGGCCCGCGCCGAGCTGCTCGCGCACCGGAACGCCGGGCACCGCCGCGGTCAGCCGCAGCATCCGCCCGCTCTCCCGCTCGACCACGGCCGCGAAGAAGTCCCGCTTCGTCGGGAAGTAGTGGTAGAGCAGACCGCGCGAGACTCCGGCGATCTCGGCGACCTGCTCGATCCACACCTCGTCGTACGGACTCTCCGAGAACAGGCGGGCGCCGACCGAGAGCAGTTGCTCCCGGCGCTCCTCGGTGCTGAGCCGCCGACGTGGGCGCTCCCCCTGCTTCCCGGTCATGCCCGCACCTTACTTGACGTCGGTTCAACAAGGGCAGCAGACTGAGTGCCGCTATTGAACTCGCGTACAACAGAGTCAACGTGCCCGGGAAACAAGGGAGATGGCGTCATGGCGGAGACGACGGAGGCCGCGCGCCCCAAGGGGTTCCGCAGCGCGGAACTGGGCTGGCCGGAGCTGCACCGCATCCCGCACCCGCCGCGCCGCGTACCCCTGGTCGGCGATGTGCTCGGCGCCCATGTCCGTTCTCCCCTGCAGGACTCCATGAAGTTCGGGCGCATGCTCGGACCGGTCTTCCGGCGCAAGGCCTTCCGCAACGAGATCGTCTTCGTCTGGGGCGCGGATCTCGCCGCCGAGCTGGCCGACGAGTCGCGCTTCGCGAAGCACGTGGGCCTGGGCGTCGCCAATCTCCGTCCGGTGGCCGGGGACGGACTGTTCACCGCCTACAACCACGAGCCCAACTGGCAGTTGGCGCACGACGTCCTCGCCCCCGGCTTCAGCCGCGAGGCCATGGAGGGCTACCACCCGATGATGCTGGCCGTGACCGAGCGGCTGACGGACCGCTGGGACCGGGAGCAGGCGGCGGGGCGTGCGGTGGACGTGCCGGGCGACATGACGAAGCTGACGCTGGAGACGATCGCCAGGACCGGCTTCGGTCATGACTTCGCCTCCTTCGAACGCTCCCGGCCGCACCCCTTCGTGAACGCGATGGTGGGCACGCTGACCTACGCCCAACGCCTCAACGTCGTCCCGGTGCCACTGGCCCCGCTCCTCCTGCGGGGAGCCTCCCGGCGCAACGCTGCGGACATGGCCCACCTCAATCGCACGGTCGACGCGGTGGTGGCCTCCCGCCGGACCGCCGGCGGCGAGGGGGACCTGCTCGACCGCATGCTGGAGACGGCGCACCCGGAGACCGGGGAGCGGCTGAGCCCCGAGAACATCCGCCGCCAGGTGATCACCTTCCTGATCGCCGGCCACGAGACCACCTCCGGCGCCCTCTCCTTCGCGTTGCACTACCTCGCCCGGCACCCGGAGGTCGCGGCCCGCGCCCGTGCCGAGGTCGACCGCGTCTGGGGCGGCACGGACCGGCCGGGCTACGAGCAGGTCGCCAAGCTCCGCCACGTCCGCCGGGTCCTCGACGAGTCGCTGCGCCTGTGGCCGACGGCGCCGGCGTTCGCGCGCGAGGCCCGGCAGGACACCCTGCTCGGCGGCGTCCATCCGATGCGGGAGGGGGCATGGGCGCTGGTCCTCACCGCGATGCTGCACCGGGACCCGGCGGTGTGGGGCGCCGACGCGGAGGCGTTCGACCCGGACCGCTTCGACGCGAAGGCGGTACGGGCCCGGCCCCCGCACACCTTCAAGCCGTTCGGCACCGGGGCGCGCGCCTGTATCGGCCGGCAGTTCGCGCTGCACGAGGCGACGCTGGTCCTCGGACTGCTGCTGCGCCGTTACGACCTGCGGCCCGACCCGGGCTACCGGCTGCGGGTGTCCGAGCGGCTGACCCTGATGCCGGAGGGCCTGCGGCTGCACCTCGAACGGCGGACGCCCGGAGCGCCGGACCGGGAAGTGCCTCTGGCCCGCACGGCCGATTGAGGCTGCGCCACCGGGCCTGGGCGGCCGATTGAGGCTGCGCCACAGGCCTGGGCGGGTCCCCTTCCGTTCGATCCCCTCCCGGCGCTCACGGCCTCCGGGCTGACCGGGCCGGGAGACATCCTGTTCCCGGCCCGGGCAAGTGCCCGCCTCAGCCCTGTGAACTCCAGTGACCGGGGCGTTCGACAGATTCCGGGAGCCGGGTACCGGCGCTGCCGCGGGCCGCGTTGAGCTGCGGCTGGGTGAGGAAGAAGGCTCCGGTCAGATCGGCGTCGGTGAGGTCGGTGTCCCTGAGGTCGGCACCGATCAGATCGGCGCCGCGCAGATCTGCCCCGGTCAGATCGGCGGCGATGAGGTAGGCGCCGCGCAGACTCGCGCCCCGCAGGTCGGCACCCTTGAGACGGGCGCCCATCAGATCGGCGCCGCGGCGGTCCTTCTTCCTGCCCCGACCGACCCCCGCCCGTACGAGTTCGCTGGTCCGCAGCAGTACTTCGTTGACCTCCTGCCGGTGCGCGCCCACATCCAACTCGCCCAGCTCCTCGGGGGTTTGCCGGACGAGGCGTTCCGTCGTGGCGAGCAGGCGCCGGACGTCGTCGTGCACCGGCCGCGCCGCGGGGAGTGTCAGTGCCTCGTTCAGGTACCAGAGCAGTTCGTGGAGCGCGCGTACGACGGGGAACACGTCGAACATCTGCCGGGCGCGCTCCGGGGTCCCCGAGCGCCAGTCCACGCCGCCGAAGGTCACCTGGGAGACCCGCTGCCCGGCGCCGAAGCAGTCGTAGACCGTGCAGCCCGTGAAGCCCGTCTCCCGCAGCCGGGTGTGGATGCCGCACCGGAAGTCGCTCTTCAGATTCGGGCAGGGCCTGCCCGCGTCCTTGTCGATCGCGAAGTCGGCCGAGCGGGCGAAGGGCAGGGCGACACAGCACAGTCCGAAGCACTGACCGCAGTCGGCTCGCAGCTCGAGGCGTGGGTCCGGGTCCGTGGTGCCGTGATCTCGCATGGTCCCCAGCCTACTGAGCCCGGACGCATGCACTGAAATGCGCCGACATGACGGCCCGGCCCCTGCGCAGGTGATCGGTACGGTCCTTGTCTGGATGTTTCACGGCGCACCGGGTATCGAGACCGCCATGGATTCCACAGCGCTCCCCGGCCTCCCCGCTCCTCCCCCGCTGGGCGCGAGCGCCCTGCCGGCCGGAACGTACGACGGCTCTCTGGTGCTCGTCACCGGTGGCGGCACCGGACTCGGGAGGGCGATCGCGGCGGAGTTCGCCCGGTTGGGCGCCGATCTGCTGATCGTCAGCCGTCGCGAGCGGCATCTCGCCGCGGCCCGCGAGGAGTTGGCGAAGCTGGGCACCCGCGTGACGTCCGCCGTCTGCGACATCCGGGACCCGAAGCGCATCTCGGAGGTGTTCGACGGGAGCGCGCTGCCCGACGTGCTGGTCAACAACGCGGCGGCCAACTTCCCGGTCCCGACGGAGGACATGTCCCCCAACGCCTGGCAGGCGGTCGTCGACATCACCCTCACCGGAACCTTTCTGATGACCCGTGAGTTCGGACGGCGGCATCTGACCGCGGGCACACCGGGATCGGTCATCGACGTCGGCGCGTCCTACGCGTGGACGGGCGGCCCCGGTTTCGCGCACAGCGCGGCGGCCAAGGCGGGCGTGGAGAGCCTCGTACGGACGCTGGCGGTGGAATGGGGCCCGTACGGCATCCAGGTCAACGGTCTGGTGCCCGGGCTGATGCCGCACGAGGACATGACGGACGACATCCGCGGCAATCTGGCGCGGGCCGCGACCCGCGCGGCCACCACGAGCGGCGGGGACAATGGGAGCGGCGGGGACGGCAGGGACGGCGAAGGCAACGGGCCCGACGGGGGGAGCGCCGACGACGAGAACGGCCCGGACGGCGCGGGGCGCCGGGCGCACGACCTGCGGCAGCCGGCCCTGCGCGTCGGCGCACCCCGCGAGCTCGGCTGGGCCGCCACCTTCCTGGCGTCCCCCTACGCCCGGTTCATCACCGGCCACACCCTGGTGGTGGACGGTGCGAACTGGCAGCGCAGAGAGCTCGTCGGCCCGCCGGTGACGACGGTGCGGGAGCAGCTGGGGCGCGGTCCCTTCACCGGCTGACCGTCAGTCCCCCGCGCCCGCCTGCGCGAGGCCGAGCCGGGCGAGCCGGTCGGGGTCGGCCAGGATGTGCATCGCGACGATCCTGCCGTCGGCGACGGTGACGCCCATGACCGACATCGGCCGGCCGTCGACGAGCGCGACGACGCCCGCCTCCCCGTTGACCAGGACGAGCCGTGAACTCGCCGCGAACCGGGCGAAGGTGAGCGCCTGCCGGGCCACCGCCGCCGCGCCGCGGACCAGTTTGGACGCGGCCGCGCCGCCGACCAGCGGGCCCGCGTCGGCGCGCAGCACGACATCGGGGTCGAGGACGGCGACGAGGCCCTCGAAGTCCCCGCCGCGCGAGGCGGCGAGGAAGGCGTCGAGGACCTTCCGCTGCCGGATGACATCCCGCTCGGGCTCCGGGGCGTTTCCCTTGACGCGGCGGCGCGCCCGGCTCGCGAGCTGTAGCCGTCGTACGGAACAGCGACCGATCAAAACACGGCGGTCACTTTCCCTCGAAGCGGGGCACGCGGCGGGCGCCCTGGGCCGCGTATCCCTCGCCCGCGTCGTCGGAGGTCAGGGTGAGCGCGGCCGACAGGGCGGTCCGGTCGAGGGCCGCGCCGAGACCGGCGTCGGCGTATGCGTCGATGTCGTGCTTGACGCCCTGCACGGCGAGCGGCCCGTTCGCCGCGATCTCCGCGGCGACGGCGCGGGCCGTGTCGTCCAACGCGGCTTCCTCGGCGACGAGTTGGACGAGGTGCAGGCGTTCGGCCGTCGTGGCGTCCAGTCGTCTCCCGGTCAGCGCGAGAAACTTCGCCCACCCCGCGCCCGCCTCGCGCGCGATGCGCAGGTCCCCGCCGGCGTCGACCGCGAGCCCCAACTGGGCCTCGGGCAGGGCGAACACGGCGTCCCGGGAGGCGATCCTGATGTCCGCCATCAGCGCCAGTTCGAAGCCGAAGCCGAGGCAGTAGCCCCGCACGGCCGCGACGACGGGCTGCGGCAGCCGGGCGAAGGCGGCGAAGCGCTCGTGGGCCCAGCGGATGCCCTCGTAGTACGCACGGGCACGCTCGGCGCCCGAGCGGCCGGTGATCGCGCCGCCCGGGGCGGTCACGTCGATCCCCGCGCAGAAGGCGCGCCCCTCGGCCCGCAGCAGGACCACGCGGATCGACGGGTCGAAGCGGATCCGGTCGGCGAACAGGCCAAGTTGGCGCGTGGACTCCCAGCTCCACGCGTTGAGTTTCGCCGGACGGCAGAGGGTGAGGACGCCGATACCGGCCTCGATGTCGAGGCGCAGCCGCTCCTCGCCCTTCGGGATGTCCGTACGCGTGGTGTCGATCATCCGTACCCCCTCAGGATTCTGACAGACCGTCAGAATCCTAGGAGGCCCCGCCCACCGGATGAAGGGGTCGAGGAACGCCGTTACACGACCAGGGTGTTGTGGATCTCGACCACCGCCGTTTCGAACGGGGGCAGGCCGAGGTCCTGCGCGGCGGGCGCGATGACCTCGACCTCGAACCGCCGGTAGGCGTCCTCCGACTCCCATACGTCGACGACCTGGAAGCCGCCCGACGCGAGGGGCGCGCTGTAGTGGGCGACGAGCCCGGTGGGCGGCTTCGCGCGGTCCGGGATCACCCGCTCGAAAATGGTGTCGTAGAGCTTCTGATTCCACGCCGCACTCTGGTTGTGCACCAGAACAGTCATGCCGGTCCCTCGATCCGCAGACGACTTCATGTCGCCTGCGACGCTATGTCCGCGTCCGGTCGTCGGCGAGCGGTGACGGACACGGCTGCGCCGTCCGGCGGAACCCGTGGGCGGGGCCGGACGGCGCGGGGTGCGGGACCTGTCAGACGTCGTCGCGCGTGAGCGCGAGCAAGCGGTCCAGGACGCGCGGGCCGCCGGCCCGTACCCCGTCGTGCTCGAACTCGTCCGTCACCCAGGTGCGCAGGCCCCGGACGGCACGCGCGGTGCGCAGGGAGTGTTCGGCGTCGACGTACATGTCGTCGTGGTAGACCGCCGCCGCGACCGGTACCTCGTTCGCGGCGAGCCGGGCCGGATCGTACAGCGGCGCCCAGTCGGTGCGGGCGGCCAGTTCCTCGGCGGTCTCCCGCAGCGGGCGCAGCGCCGGGTCGGTCTCGAAGGTCCAGGGGTGCACGGACTCGCCGGTGAACAGCAGCGGTCCGTCGTCCGCGAGGGTCTTGGCCGCGTCGAACTGCGGGAACTCGGCGCGCACGCGTTCTGCGGACCAGGCGGTGGGGCGGCCGCCCTGGGCGTAGCAGGCCTCGTGGACCAGCGCGTACAGGGGGTGTCCCGCGAACGAGAGCAGCCCCTGGACGTCCTCCTGGAAGGCGTCGGAGAGCGCCGGGCCCTGCGGGGTGCGGACGAAGGCGTCCTCCAGCAGGAAGTGCAGCCGGTGGCTGCCCTCGCTGCCGCCGAGGAGGATGCCCAGCGACTGGAACGCCTCGACGGTCAGGCGGTAGCCGCCGCTCAGGACGGGCTCGTGCTGGAGCAGGTGCTCCGCGATCCGTCGGGCGCGCTCGACATCCTGCGGGTAGCGCGCGTAGTGCGCGGCGACCTTGCGCTCGATGCGGGGGTACGCGGCGCGGTAGACGTCGTCCGCGTGTCCGTCGAGGGTGGGCAGGCCGCCGGTGATGACGGCCGCGCTCAGCCCCTCGGGGGCGCTGGACAGGTAGTGCACGGTGCAGAAGCCGCCGAAGCTCTGGCCGAGGACCGTCCAGGGCGCTCCGCCGGTGAGTCCGGGCCGGATGGCCTCGCAGTCCCGGACGATGGAGTCGGCGCGGAAGAGCGCGAGGTAGTCGGCCTGCTCGCGGGCGCCGCCGCGCAGCGGGAGCGTCTGCCGGTTGGCGGGCGTGGAGTGTCCGGTGCCGCGCTGGTCCAGCAGCAGGACGCGGAAGTCCTTCAGGGCCCGGTCGAGCCAGGCCTGCCGGCCGACGAAACGATTCGCCCCGAACCCGGGGCCACCCTGGAGGTAGACCATCCAGGGCAGGTCCTGATGCGCCTTGTCGCTCGCGACGACCTCGCGGGCGAACAGTTCGATGGTCTCCCCGGCCGGGCGGTCGTGGTCCAGAGGCACGGTGAAGCGGTGGTCGGTGAGGACGACACCGGGCTGGCGGTAGCTGACGGTCAACAGGGCTCCCGAGACGTACGGATTCCAGGCTGCGTCCCAGTTGAGCACATGTTCCTGGGGCTCCGCGGCCCGGGGATCAAGAAAATGAACTGAACAGTGACTCAGCAGGCTGGTGACGGGGAACTGAACCGCTGCTCAGCGCGCCGCCAGGCTGGAATGGCGCACCACCAGCTCCGGCTGGAGCACGACCCGCCGGTGCTCGTGCGGTGCGGGCGCCGTCTCGGAGTCGATCTCCTCCAGGAGCAGCTCCGCGGCGAGGGCGCCCATGGTCACGGCGGGCTGGCGCACGGAGGTGAGCGGGACCGCCGCGGCGGCGGCGAACTCGATGTCGTCGTAGCCGACGATCGCGAGGTCGTCGGGCACGCCGACGCCGGCCGCGTACATGGCCTGGAGGACGCCGAGCGCGAGCAGGTCGTTGGCGCAGAAGACGGCGGTGGGCCGCTCGGCGAGGCCGAGGAGCCGCGCGCCCGCGTCGCGCCCGTCGGCCACGTCGAGGCGTTCGGTCGGCAGCTCGCGCAGATGGCCCGGGCCGAGGCCCGCCTCGGCCAGGGCGTTCAGCGCGCCCGTGCGGCGGTCCCTGACCTGGCTGAGGCCGGGCGGTCCGCTGACGTACGCGATCGAGCGGTGTCCCGCGTCCACGAGGTGCCGGACGGCGAGGGCCCCGCCCGCCACGTCGTCGACCGAGACGGAGCACTCGGTGGTGCCCTCGGCGACCCGGTCGACCAGTACGAAGGGGATGCCGTTGCGGCGGAACGCCTCGATGTTGCGCCCGCTCGCGTCGGACGGCGTCAGCAGCACCCCGCGCACCCGCTGCTCGGCGAAGAGCGACAGGTAGTCGGCCTCCTCGCTCGGGCTCTGCGCGCTGTTGCAGACCATCACCCCGAGCCCGGCGTCCCGTGCGGCGCGCTCGGCGCCGCGTGCGACGTCCACGAAGAACGGGTTGCCCATGTCGAGGACGAGAAGCCCCATGATGCGGCTGCGCCCGGCCCGCAGTTGGCGTGCCGACTCGCTGCGTACGTATCCGAGCCGGTCGATGGCGGACAGGACGCGTGCCCTCGTCTCGGAGGCCACCGAGTCGGGGCGATTGATCACGTTCGAGACCGTGCCGACGGAGACTCCGGCGGCACGGGCGACGTCCTTGATACCCACCGACTGGGCCATCAGGCGGGAACCTCCGGGAGAAGAACGAAAAGCGGCGGGCAGGCCCTCACATTACCCGCGAGCGGGCCGGAACCAGTGGTCATGCGGGCAGCCGGAAATCGATGACGCGCAGCGCCGAGGGTGTGGTCCCGCTGGACTTCTCCTGGTACATCACGGACAGGATTCCGTCCTGCGGGACGCGCGTCTCGTCGATCACGACCTCGCCGAAGGCGTTGAGGCCGCTGCCGTCGAACAGGAGCTTCCAGTCGGTGTGTCCGGAGGACTTCGAGGCGCCGGCGATCCGACCGAACGGCAGGATCGCGTAGGCGTTGTCGTACCGGTCCAGGACCAGCCTGGTGCGCTGGCTGGAGTTCAGGCCGATCGGGATCTCGGTCTTGGTCCAGCCGCCCGAGGCGTTCTTCCGCAGATGGAAGGCCCGGCCGTTGGCCGTGCGGTCCGTCACGTAGTTGGTGGTGCACTGTCCGAAGCGCCCGGGCACATAGCTGATGATCGCGTGCGGCAGGCCCGCCGAGTCGGTGGCCTGGCTCTCCTGGTTCATCAGGGAGTGGTCGGGGTCGAGGGAGTCGACGACGAGTCCGGCGTCGGTGACGGCGACGGTGTCGGAACTGCCGGTGGTGCCGACGAGGGTCCCCGCGTCGTTGCGCCAGCTGCGGCCCCGGTCGGTGGAGTAGACGTAGCCGGTGTCGTGGTTGGTGATGCCGCCGGCGTTGCACATCACGGCGGCGTTCTGCTCGCGCCAGGTGAAGAAGGAGTGCAGCCGGCCGTTGGTGTCGTAGTCGATGCCGTGCAGGTACATGTTGCGGGCCGTGCTGGACCCGTGCGCGCTGGTGTACGTCCCCGTCGAGGCGGACCATTCGCCGAGCGCGGTCCAGGCCGAACCGTTGTACTCGGCGAGGGCGTTGCGTCCGTTCCCGGAGACGCCGACGCGGTAGCTGAGCTGGAGTCCGCCGGCCGGGGTCGCGACGAACTGCGGGTAGGTGAACTGCGTGGTGAGGGCGAGTCCGTCCAGGGAGGTCTGGACGGACCCGAACACGGCGGAGGTCCAGGCCGTCGACGCGGCGTTGTCGAGCAGCCCGGCCACCGACTTGACGTAGAAGAAGCCGTCGCTGTGCGAGTCCATGTTCAGGTGCAGCCGGCCGTCGGTCCTGGAGACGCCCATGGAGATGACGTTGTGGGAGTCGCTGCTCTTGAGCTTGTGGGCGAGTGTGATCCTGGACCAGGTGGTGGCTCCGAGCGCGCGGCGGGCGACGACCGCGCTGCGGTCGGCGGTGTACCAGGCCGCGTACTGATAGCCGCGGTGGGTCAACAGGCCGTTCTTCTGGAACGAGTTGTTGTTGACCAGACCGTCGTAGGAGACGAAGTAGAGGGCTTGGGAGTCGAGTTGGGTGGTGCCGGACTGGGTGACGGAGGGGCCGGGGTCGGCCGCCCGTGCCGTCCCCGCGGTGAGGGCGGGGCCTGCCACGGCGCCCAGCAGGGCCGTCGTCAGCACGGTGCGTCGTCTCATCTACGGGCTCCTTGATCGGGCTGCGGGCGGGCGGCTCAGGCGAGATGGAACACTTCGGTGAGGGGTTTCATGGCCTCGTCGGGTCTGGCGCCGTCCAGCGATGTGAAGAACGGCGCCATCTCCGCCTGCCAACGGGCATTGACGTCGGTGGCTTCCATGGCGGCCTGCGCGGCCGCGAAGTCCTCGGTCTCCAGGTAGCCGACGAGCAGGCCGTCCTCGCGCAGGAAGAGCGAGTAGTTGTGCCAGCCGGTGGCCGAGAGCGCGTCGAGCATCTCGGGCCACACGGCGGCGTGCCGCTCGCGGTACTCGTCGAGGCGGTCCGCACGGACCTTCAGCAGAAAGCACACACGCTGCATCAATGACCCTCCGGGGCCTGGGAGTCGAACCGGCGGGACCGGCAGGACATCAGCACGTCGAGACGTCGGACCGTCAGACGTCGGACCGTCAGAGGTCGGACGGTCAGGGGTCGGACCGTCAGAAGTCGAACTGGTCGATGTTCTTCGCGTCGAAGACGGTCGGCTTGCCCAGGTTGATCGCGCCGTCCTTGCCGATGGTGAAGGAGCCCATGTCGCCGGCCTTGAAGGTCTCGCCCTCCTTGCCGGTGATCTGTCCCGAGGACAGCGCCACGGCGGTGCGGGCGGCCAGTTCACCGAGCTTCGCCGGGTCCCACAGCTCGAAGCCCTCGACGGTGCCGTTCTTGACGTACTTGCGCATGTCGTTGGGGGTGCCGAGGCCGGTCAGCTTGACCTTGCCCTTGTACTTGGACCCGGACAGGTACTGGGCGGCGGCCTTGATGCCGACGGTGGTCGGGGAGATGATCCCGGCGAGCTTGGGGTGCTCCTGAAGGAGGCCCTGGGTCTGCTGGAAGGACTGCTGGGCCTCGTCGTTGCCGAAGGCGACCTTGACCAGCTTCATGTCCTTGTACTTGGGGTCCTTCAGCTCCTCCTTCATGAAGTCGATCCAGGTGTTCTGGTTGGTCGCGGTCTGCCCGGCGGACAGGATCGCGATCTCGCCCTTGTAGCCGATCTGCTTCGCGAGCAGCTGCACCTCGGTGCGGCCCAGGTCCTCGGCGCTGGCCTGCGAGACGAAGGCGTTGCGGCAGTCGGCCTTGGTGTCGGAGTCGTAGGTGACTACCTTGATCTTGTTCGTCATGGCCTGCTTGAGCGCGGTGCACAGGGCGCCCGGGTCCTGCGCGGAGACGGCCATCGCGTCGACCTGCTGCTGGGTGAGCGTGTTGACGTAACTCACCTGGCCGCTGGTGTCGGTGGCGCTGCTGGTGCCGACCTCCTTGTAGGTGGAGCCCAGTTCCTTGAGCGCCTTCTCGCCGCCCGTGTCCGCGGAGGTGAAGTAGGGGTTGTTGACCGCCTTGGGCAGGAAGCCGACGGTCAGCCCCTTCTTGGTGACCGCGTTCGGGTCGGCCTTGCCGTCGGCGACGGCGCCCGAGCCGACCGTGTCCTTGACGTCGTCCTTGGTGGTGCCGCCGCAGGCGCTGACGGCCAGGGCGAGGGAGGTGACGGCGGCGAGCGCCGCGCAGGTGCGGCGGATCGATGACTTGCGCATGGCTGAGGGTTCCTTTACGAGGGTGAGCGGAGCGGGTTACGAGATCGGAGTCGAGGCGGCTCTGCGGCCCGCCCTCGCTACGGAGATCTGCCGTGCGACCCGGGGGCCGAGCACGGAGACGACGAGCAGAACGCCGGTGACGACGATCTGCGACTGCGCGGAGACATTGAGGAGACTCATCACGTTCTGCAGGGCGCCGAGCAGGAAGACTCCCGCGATGGCGCCGCCGAGCGTGCCCTTGCCGCCGTCGAAGTCGATACCGCCGAGCAGGACGGCGGCCACGACGGAGAGTTCGAGTCCGGTGGCGTTGTCGTAGCGGGCGCTGGCGTAGTGCAGGGCCCAGAAGATGCCGGTCAGGGAGGCCATGAGTCCGGTGGCGACGAACAGGAGCAGCTTCTGCCGCTTGACCCGGATGCCGGCGAAGCGGGCGGCTTCCTCGTTGGCGCCGATCGCGAACGCCGACCGCCCGAAGGGGGTGGCGTGCAGCACGACGACGGCTGTCGCGAGCAGCACCAGGAAGAGCGGGAGGGCCCGCGGGACGAAGGTGTCCCCGACGCGTCCGGCGGCGAAGTCCAGGTACTGGGTGGGGAAGTCGGTGACCGCGTCGGAGCCCAGCACGATCTGTGCGATGCCCCGGTAGGCGGCGAGCGTACCGATGGTGACGGCGAGGGACGGCAGGCCGAGCCGGGTCACCAGCAGACCGTTGACCAGCCCGCACACCACGCCGAGCAGCAGACAGATCGGGATGATCGTCTCGATGGACATGCCCTGGTTCCACAGGGCGCCCATCACCGAGCCGGAGAGGCCGGCCGTGGAGGCGACGGACAGGTCGATCTCGCCGGCCACCACCAGCAGGGTCATCGGCAGGGCGATCAGCGCGATCGGCAGGGTGTTGCCGATCAGGAACGAGAGGTTGAGCGCGTTGCCGAAGCCGTCCACGAGGGAGAAGGAGAAGAGCAGCAGGACGATGAGGAGGGCGCCGACGACCGTGTCCCAGCGGACGGCGCGCGCGAGAGCGGAGTCAGCCATGACGGGCGTTCCTCTTCTTCAGGGCGGAGGCCACGCGCAGCGCGACGATCCGGTCGACCGCGATGGCGAGGATGAGCAGGATGCCGTTGATGGCGAGCACCCAGACGGAGCTGACGCCGAGCGCGGGCAGCACGCTGTTGATGGAGGTGAGCAGCAGCGCGCCGAGCGCGGCTCCGTAGACGCTGCCGGAGCCGCCGGTGAAGACGACACCGCCGACCACGACCGCGCTGACGACGGTCAGTTCGTATCCCGTGCCGGTGCCGGAGTCGACGTTGCCGAACCGGGCGAGGTACAGGGCGCCGGCCAGCCCCGCGAGGCCGCCGCAGACGATGTACGCGGTCAGGAGGCGGTTGCGGACCGGGATGCCGGCCAGGCGCGCGGCCTCGGGGTTGGAGCCGAGCGCGTACAGCTCGCGGCCGCTGCCGAAGTGCTTGAGGTAGTACGCGGTGACCACCAGCACGGCCACGGCGATCAGGGCGAGATACGGGACCGCCGAGATGCCGCCGGAGCCGAAGTCGACGAAGCCGCCGGGCAGGTCGGCCGCGGTGATCTGGCGGGAGCCGACCCAGATGGAGTCGATGCCGCGGATGATGTAGAGCGTGCCGAGGGTGACGACCAGCGCGGGTACCTGCCCGAGGCTGACGAGCAGTCCGTTGACGAGTCCGCAGCCGATGCCGAGCAGTACCGCGAGGAACACCGCGACGACGGGATTGCCGCCGCCCTGAAGATAGGTGCCGGCCGCGAAGGCGCTGATGCCGAGCGTGGAGCCGACCGACAGGTCGACGTTGCGGGTGATGACGACGAGGGACTGGCCGGTGGCGACCAGCACGAGGATGGTCGCGTTCAGCAGCAGGTCCTTGATGCCCTGCTCGGAGAGGAACTCGCTGTTGCCCATCTGGGTGATGACGATCATCACCAGGAAGACGGCCAGGATGGCGAGTTCGCGCATCCTGAAGACGCGGTCCACCAGCCGGGTGCCGCTCGACTTGGGCACCTCGGTGGCGGGGGCGGGAGTGGGCGCGGTCACCGTCATGCGGCGGCCCTCCGGGGGATGATCGGGGTCATTCGGGCAGCCCTCTCGATGGCTGTCATGCGGCGGCCCTCCCGGTGGCGGCGGCCATCACGGATTCCTCGGTGGCTTCGGAACGTGGGATCTCTGCGGTGAGCCGGCCCTCGTGCATCACGAGCACGCGGTCGGCCATGCCGAGGATCTCGGGCAGATCGGAGGAGATCATCAGGACGGCCACCCCGTCGGCGGCCAACTCGCTGAGCAGGCGGTGCACTTCGGCCTTGGTGCCGACGTCGATGCCGCGTGTCGGCTCGTCGACGATCAGCACCTTGGGGCCGGTGGCCAGCCACTTGGCGAGGACGACCTTCTGCTGATTGCCGCCGGACAGCGTGGAGACGGTGTCGGCGATCCGGGCGTACTTGACCTGGAGCTTGACCGCCCAGTCGAGGGAGCGGCTGCGCTCGGCGCCGCGGTCCATCAGGCCCGCCCTGACCGTCGTACGCAGCCCGGTCAGGCCGATGTTGCGCTCGATGGACATGTCCATCACCAGGCCCTGGGCGCGCCGGTCCTCGGGGACGAGGGCGAGCCCGGCGGCCATGGCGGTGGAGGGGGCACCGTTCGTCAGTGCGTGGCCGTCGACCTCCACCTCTCCGGCGTCCCAGCGGTCCACGCCGAACACCGAGCGCGCGACCTCCGTGCGGCCGGCGCCGACGAGCCCGGCGAGTCCGACGATCTCGCCGCGCCGGACGTCGAAGGAGACATCGGTGAAGACGCCCTCCCGGGTCAGCCGGCGCACGCTCAGGGCGACTTCGCCCGCCTCGACGTCCTGCTTGGGGTAGAGCTCGTCGAGGTCGCGGCCGACCATCCGGCGTACCAGGTCGTCCTCCGTCATGCCCTCGAGCGGCTCACTGGATATCAGGGCCCCGTCGCGCAGGGTCGTGACCCGCCGGCAGATCTGGAAGATCTCCTCCAGCCGGTGCGAGATGAACAGCACCGCCGAGCCCTGTTCGCTCAGGGTGCGGACCACACCGAACAGCCGGGCCACCTCGCTGCCGGTCAGGGCGGCGGTCGGCTCGTCCATGATCAGGACACGGGCGTCGAAGGAGAGCGCCTTGGCGATCTCGACGATCTGCTGGTCGGCGATCGACAGACCGCGTGCCGGGCGCTCGGGGTCGAGTCCGACACCGAGGCGCTTCATCAGGGCGGCGGTCGCCGCGTGGGTCGCCTTGTGGTCGATGCGGCCGAGTGCCCGCCGGGGCTGACGGCCCATGAAGATGTTCTCGGCGATCGAGAGGTCGGGGAAGAGCGTGGGCTCCTGGTAGATCACCGCGATGCCCGCGTCGCGGGCGTCCGCGGGACCGTGGAAGACGGTGGGTTCGCCGTCCAGGAGCACCTGGCCGGCATCCGGTCGGTGCACGCCGGCGAGCGTCTTGATGAGGGTCGACTTGCCCGCGCCGTTCTCTCCGGCGAGCGCGTGCACCTCGCCGGGGAACAGTTCCAGGGACACGTCCCGCAGGGCGCGCACGGCGCCGAAGGACTTCGAAAGGTCCTTCAGTGCCAGCACCGGGGTCGGTCCCGTGTCGGACGGGTGGGTCATGAGGGGCTCCTCGACGACGCCGGCGGGACGGCCCCCACAGCGTCGTGAAAGGTTTCAATTGGGTTGCCGGGACGTTAGGCAGGTCACCCAGGTCACGTCAATGGGTTCGTGGCGAAATTCTTCGGCAGCCGTGTGTCACAACAGAGTCACGGCGAACGGTCCACGCCGGAGGGGTTGACAGCCCTTCGGGGGGCTCATAGCTTCAGCTCCTGAATCGTTTCAGACGTCGCGTTCAGGAAGCCCGGTGAGCAGCACCGCGGGAAGCCCTGCGGGAACTCCCTCGGGACGCGTCCCGGACAGCCGTCGCGACACGGTTCCGCAAGCCGTCGAAGAAGCCGTTCCACTCGAAGTCGTAGGAGTCCCGAAGTGACCGAGTTCGCCGCGGTGAAGGCCGCGCTCAAGACCCAGGCCGTCGAGACGCCGTCGTGGGCGTACGGGAACTCGGGAACCCGATTCAAGGTGTTCGCGCAACCGGGCGTGCCCCGGACCCCCCAGGAGAAGCTGGACGACGCGGCCAAGGTGCACGAGTTCACCGGCGCGGCCCCGACCGTCGCGCTGCACATCCCCTGGGACAAGGTCGACGACTACGCGGCGCTGGCGAAGCACGCCGAGGAACGCGGCCTGAAGCTGGGCGCGATCAACTCCAACACCTTCCAGGACGACGACTACCGGCTCGGCTCCGTCTGCCACCCGGACGCTGCGGTGCGCCGCAAGGCCGTCGATCACCTGCTCGAATGCGTCGACATCATGGACGCGACGGGTTCCCAGGACCTGAAGCTGTGGTTCGCCGACGGGACGAACTATCCCGGCCAGGACGATCTGCGTGAGCGCCAGGACCGGCTGGCCGAGGCGCTGGCGCAGGTCTACGCGCGGCTCGGCGACCACCAGCGGATGCTGCTGGAGTACAAGTTCTTCGAGCCCGCCTTCTACGCCACGGACGTCCCCGACTGGGGCACGGCGTACGCGCACTGCCTCAAGCTCGGCCCCAAGGCGCAGGTCGTGGTCGACACCGGGCACCACGCGCCCGGCACCAACATCGAGTTCATCGTCGCCACGCTGCTGCGCGAGGACAAGCTCGGCGCCTTCGACTTCAACTCGCGCTTCTACGCCGACGACGACCTGATGGTGGGCGCGGCCGACCCCTTCCAGCTGTTCCGGATCATGTACGAGGTGATCCGCGGCGGCGGCTTCTCCCCGGACGTCGCGTTCATGCTCGACCAGTGCCACAACATCGAGGCGAAGATCCCGGCGATCATCCGCTCGGTCATGAACGTGCAGGAGGCCACCGCGAAGGCTCTCCTCGTCGACCGCGGCGCGCTCGCCGAGGCCCAGCGGGCCGGGGACGTGCTCGCCGCGAACGCGGTGGTGATGGACGCGTACAACACGGACGTGCGGCCGCTGCTCGCCGAGGTCCGTGCCGAGCTGGGGCTCGACCCCGACCCGGTGGCCGCGTACCACCGGTCGGGGTGGGCGGAGCGGATCGCCGCCGAGCGGGTCGGGGGCACCCAGGCCGGGTGGGGGGCCTAGCCCCTTACTGGGGCCTTCTCTCTCACCGAGGGGCTGTGGCGGGGCGGGCTCGGGTCCCGGTGCCGCCCCGCCGCCCCTCGACGCGCGGGCCCTGACGGGGTCGGGGCGCGGGCCCCGACGGAGTCGAGGCCCAGCCCTCCGTGTCGCGTCCGCCCGGCGAAGCGGGCCGGGGTCCGACCCCGTACCGCGTCTGCCCCGCGAGGCGGGATGCGGACTGCGGGCCGTAGTGGGCCGGTCGCGCAGTTCCCCGCGCCCCTGACGGGCGCTCCTCCTCGGGTTCGTCCCCAGTTCACGTACACACTCTCTCTAAGGACCTGGAACATGGCACCCCATCCCGAAGCCGCCGCTCTGCTGGCCCGGTCGCGTCGGCTCGGCGCCGATCCCCGCAACACCAACTACGCGGGCGGCAACACCTCCGCCAAGGGCACCGACACCGACCCCGTGACCGGCGGTGACGTGGAACTGATGTGGGTGAAGGGGTCGGGCGGTGACCTCGGCACCCTCACCGAGGCCGGGCTCGCGGTGCTGCGGCTCGACCGGCTCCGGGCGATGACCGAGGTGTACCCGGGTGTCGAGCGCGAGGACGAGATGGTCGCCGCGTTCGACTACTGCCTGCACGGCAAGGGCGGTGCGGCCCCGTCCATCGACACGGCGATGCACGGGCTGGTCGACGCCCCGCACGTCGATCATCTGCACCCCGACTCGGGGATCGCGCTCGCCTGCGCGGCGGACGGGGAGAAGCTGACCGCAGAGTGCTTCGGCGACAGCGTGGTGTGGGTGCCGTGGCGCCGGCCCGGTTTCCAGCTGGGACTGGACATCGCGGCGGTCAAGGAGGCCAACCCGGGGGCCGTCGGCTGTGTCCTGGGCGGCCACGGCATCACCGCCTGGGGCGCCACCGCCGAGGAGTGCGAGCGCAACTCGCTGCACATCATCCGCACCGCCGAGGCCTTCCTCGCCGACCGCGGGAAGGCGGAGCCGTTCGGGCCCGTCATCGAAGGGTACGAGGCGCCGGCCGCGGCGGACCGCCGCGAGCGGGCAGCGGCACTCGCGCCGCACATCCGGGCCATCGCCTCCCAGGACCGTCCGCAGGTCGGCCACTTCACCGACTCGGAAGAGATACTGGACTTCCTCTCCCGGGCCGAGCACCAAAGGCTCGCGGCACTCGGCACCTCGTGCCCGGACCACTTCCTGCGCACCAAGGTCAGGCCCCTCGTCCTCGATCTGCCGCCGACCGCCTCCCTCGAGGACGCGATCGCCCGGCTCGGGGAACTGCACGCCGAGTACCGCGTGGAGTACGCGGCCTACTACGAGCGGCACGCGCTGCCCGACTCCCCCGCGATGCGCGGCGCGGACCCGGCGATCGTGCTGGTCCCCGGGGTCGGGATGTTCTCCTTCGGCAAGGACAAGCAGACGGCGCGCGTGGCGGGCGAGTTCTACGTCAACGCGATCAACGTGATGCGGGGCGCGGAAGCCGTCTCGACGTACGCGCCGATCGAGGAGTCGGAGAAGTTCCGCATCGAGTACTGGGCCCTCGAGGAGGCCAAGCTCCAGCGGATGCCGAAGCCCAAGCCGCTCGCCACGCGGGTGGCACTGGTGACGGGCGCGGGCAGCGGTATCGGCCGGGCGATCGCCGAGCGGCTGGTGGCCGAGGGCGCGTGTGTGGTGGTCGCGGACCTGAACGCCGAGGGCGCCGCCGAGGTCGCCGCCGGGCTCGGCGGTCCCGACAAGGCCGTCGCCGTGGCCGTGGACGTCACCTCCGAGGAGCAGATCGCCGAGGCCTTCAAGGCGGCGGCGCTGGCCTTCGGCGGGGTCGACCTGGTGGTCAACAACGCGGGCATCTCCATCTCCAAGCCGCTGCTCGAGACCACCGCGAGGGACTGGGACCTCCAGCACGACATCATGGCCCGCGGCTCCTTCCTCGTCGCGCGCGAGGCGGCCCGGGTGATGATCGCGCAGCGACTGGGCGGCGACATCGTCTACATCGCGTCCAAGAACGCGGTCTTCGCCGGCCCCAACAACATCGCCTACTCCGCGACCAAGGCCGACCAGGCGCATCAAGTACGCCTCCTGGCAGCCGAGTTGGGCGAACACGGCATCCGCGTCAACGGCGTCAACCCCGACGGGGTCGTACGCGGCTCGGGCATCTTCGCGGGCGGCTGGGGCGCGCAGCGGGCGGCGACGTACGGCATCGAGGAGGAGAAGCTCGGCGAGTTCTACGCCCAGCGGACCATCCTCAAGCGGGAGGTGCTGCCGGAGCATGTCGCGAACGCGGTCTTCGCGCTGACGGGCGGGGACCTGACGCACACCACGGGACTGCACGTCCCGGTCGACGCCGGCGTCGCCGCCGCGTTCCTGCGATGACGTCGATGAACGCCCCGCGCACCTACGCCGCGGTCGACCTCGGCGCGTCCAGCGGGCGTGTCATGGTCGGCCGCGTCGGCCCGGACACCCTGGAGCTGGCCGAGGCGCACCGCTTCCCGAACCGGCCGGTCCGGGTCCCCGAAGGGCTGCGCTGGGACATCCTGGCGCTGTACGCGGGGATCCTCGACGGACTGCGCGCGGCCGGTCAGGTCGACTCCGTCGGCATCGACAGCTGGGCCGTGGACTACGGCCTGCTGGACGCGGACGGGGCGCTGCTCGGCAACCCGGTGCACTACCGCGACGCCCGCACCGAGGGCGTCGCGGAGAAGGTGTGGGCCACTGTGCCCGCCCCCGAGCTGTACGCGGCGACGGGGTTGCAGTACGCGCCCTTCAACACCCTGTACCAGCTGACGGCCGCGCGTTCCTCCGTCCAATTCGCCTCCGCGCAGCGCCTGTTGCTGATCCCGGACCTGCTGGCGTACTGGCTCACGGGCGAGGCGGGCACCGAGCTCACCAACGCCTCCACCACCCAGCTGATCGATCCCCGGACCCGCGACTGGTCGTACGGTCTCGCGGAGCGGCTCGGTATCGACCTCGGGCTGTTCGCCCCGCTGCGCCGTCCCGGCGACCCGGCCGGGACCCTGCTGCCGCGCGTGCTGGAGGAGACCGGGATGACCGGCCCGGTGCCGGTGACGACGGTCGGCTCGCACGACACCGCCTCGGCCGTGGCCGCCGTTCCCGCCACCGGCGAACGGTTCGCGTACATCTGCACCGGCACCTGGTCCCTGGCGGGCCTGGAGCTGGACGCGCCCGTCCTCACCGAGGCCGGCCGGGCCGCCAACTTCACCAACGAACTGGGCCTGGACGGCACGGTCCGCTATCTGCGCAACATCATGGGCCTGTGGCTGCTCCAGGAGTGCGTACGCGAGTGGGGCCGGCCCGACCTCGGTGAACTCCTCACGGCCGCCGCCGAGGTGGCGCCGCTGCGCTCCGTCGTGGACGCGGGCGACCCGGCGTTCCTCGCGCCGGGACGGATGCCGTCACGGATCGCGGACGCCTGCCGGGCCTCGGGGCAGCCGGTGCCCGAGTCCCGTGCCGAGATCACCCGCTGCATCCTCGACTCCCTCGCGCTCGCCCACCGCCGGGCGATCGAGGAGGCGCAGTCCCTCGCCGACCATCCGGTCGACGTCGTGCACATCGTCGGCGGCGGCACCCGCAACGAGCTGCTGTGCCGGCTCACCGCCGACGCCTGCGGTCTGCCGGTCGTGGCGGGACCGGCGGAGGCGGCCGCGCTCGGCAACGTCCTGGTCCAGGCGCGGGCGCACCGACTCGTCGGCGAACGTGCCGAGATGCGCGCTCTCGTGGCGCGCACGCAGCCGCTCCGCCTCTACGAACCGCGGGGCGACACGGCGGCGTGGCGCGCGGCCGAGGCGCGGCTCGGCGCACGGTGAGACCCGGCCGCTCCGGTGGCGCGCGCTGCCTCCCCCGTCGCGCGCCCGCCGCGTACCCTGCACCCATCCGATGATCGAGACCAAGGGGCTGCGATGCGTATCGCGCTGTTCCTGACCTGTGTCAACGACACGCTGTATCCGGACACCGGCCGCGCCGTGGTGAAACTGCTGACCAGACTGGGTGTCGACGTCGATTTCCCGATGGGTCAGACCTGTTGCGGGCAGGCGCACTACAACACCGGGTACCGCCATGAGGCCGAGCCGCTCGCCCGGCATTTCTCCGATGTGTTCGGGAACTACGAGGCGATCGTGACGCCGTCCGGATCGTGCGGGGCGATGGTGCGGGAGCTGTATCCGCGGATGGGCGAGCGGGCCCGCGCGGAGGGGCGCGGCGACACCCTGGCCAGGACCCTGGCACCGGTCGTGCCGAAGACGTACGAGCTCACGGAGTTCCTCGTCGACGTCCTCGGAGTGACGGATGTCGGCGCGTACTACCCGCACACGGTGACCTATCACCCCACCTGTCACGGCCTGCGCAGCCTGGGCCTCGGCGACCGGCCGCGCCGGCTGCTCCAGGCCGTCAAGGGACTCGAGCTGCGCGAGCTGCCCGGAGCCGACGAGTGCTGCGGCTTCGGCGGGACGTTCGCCGTCAAGAACTCCGACGTCTCCGCGGCGATGGGTGCCGACAAGGTGCGCAACGCCGAGTCGACGGGTGCCGAGGTGCTGTGTGCCGCGGACAACTCGTGTCTGATGCACATCGGCGGCACGATGGGCCGCCTCCGGACGGAGATGCGGCCCGTGCACATCGCGGAGATCCTGGCGAGCACGGAAGAGGAGCCGAGCGCATGAGCGGAACGTTCGTCGGTATGCCGGCCTTCCCGAAGGCGGCGCACGAGGCCGTGCACAACGCCACCCTGCGCGGCAATCTGCGCCACGCCACGCACACCATCCGCGCCAAGCGTGCCAAGGCGGTGGCCGAGGTCTCCGACTGGGCGGAGCTGCGCGACGCCGGCAAGCGGATCAAGGACCACACGCTCCGTCATCTCGACCGCTATCTGGTGCAGTTGGAGGAGGCGGTGACCGCGGCCGGTGGCGTCGTGCACTGGGCCGCCGACGCCGAGGAGGCCAACCGGATCGTCACGGCCCTGGTGAAGATGACCGGCGAGAGCGAGGTCGTCAAGGTCAAGTCGATGGCCACTCAGGAGATCGGCCTCAACGAGGCGCTCGAGGCCGAGGGCATCCACGCGTACGAGACCGATCTCGCCGAACTCATCGTGCAGTTGGGCAAGGACCGGCCGTCACACATCCTCGTCCCCGCGATCCACCGCAACCGCGGCGAGATCCGTGACATCTTCGTCCGCGAGATGGGCGAGTGGGGCCGCCCGGCGCCCGAGGGACTCACCGACACGCCCGCCGAGCTGGCCGAGGCGGCGCGCCTGCATCTGCGCGAGAAGTTCTTGAGAGCCAAAGTCGGAATCTCCGGTGCCAACTTCATGGTCGCCGAGACCGGCACCCTCGTCGTCGTGGAGTCCGAGGGCAACGGCCGCATGTGCCTGACGCTTCCCGAGACCCTGATCTCGGTCGTCGGCATCGAGAAGATCGTGCCGACCTGGCGGGACCTGGAGGTGTTCCTGCAGACGCTGCCCCGCTCCTCGACGGCCGAGCGCATGAACCCGTACACCTCGACCTGGACGGGCACCACGGACGGGGACGGCCCCCAGGCCTTCCACCTGGTCCTGCTGGACAACGGCCGTACCGACACGCTCGCCGACGAGGTCGGCCGCCAGGCACTGCGCTGCATCCGCTGCTCGGCGTGTCTCAACGTCTGCCCGGTGTACGAACGGGCGGGCGGCCACGCCTACGGCTCGGTCTACCCGGGACCGATCGGCGCCATCCTCAGTCCGCAGCTCCGGGGCACCGCGAGCGAGATCGACGCCTCCCTCCCGTACGCCTCCTCGCTGTGCGGGGCCTGCTACGAGGTCTGCCCGGTCGCCATCGACATCCCGGAAGTCCTCGTCCATCTGCGCGAGCGGATCGCGGAGGGCGGCCGGGCGACGCGGGACGGGAACACGGTCGTGCTCAAGCCGGCCAAGGGGCACGCCGCCGAGCGGGCGGCGATGCGCGCCGCCCGCTGGGCGTTCAGTCACCCCGGCGCGCTGCGCACCGGGCAGCGGCTCGCGTCCCGGACCCGGCGCTTCCATCCACGGACCCTGCCGGGCCCCGGCAGGGCGTGGAGCGAGACCCGTGATCTGCCCGTGGTCCCGGCCGAGTCGTTCCGCGACTGGTGGCAGCGCACGCGGGGCGGAAAGGACACGACGAAGTGAGCAGCAGGGATCTGATCCTCGGCCGGGTGCGGCGGGCCCTCGCGGACGTACCCCCGGACGACACTCCCCCGGTGCCTGAACGGCCTGGGCGGGACCCCCGGTACGAGCAGGCCGTCGACCGGAGCTATCTGCGGGAGCACGGTGCGCGCAGTGTCGCGGAGACGGTGGATCTGCTCGCGGAGAACCTGGCGGACTACCGGGCGATCGTGCACCGCAGCACCGACGAGGAGCTGCCGAACCTCGTCATGCGGCTGCTCGCCGAACGCGGGACCCAGCACGTGCTCGTGCCTCCGGGACTCCCGCCGGAGTGGATGTCGGCGGCGGATCCCACCCTGGTCCACGACCGTGCCGTGAGCACGCCCCGGGAGCTCGACGAGGTGGGGAGTGTGGTGACCGGCTGTGCCGTCGCCATCGCCGAGACCGGCACGATCGTCCTCGACGGCGGCCCGGACCAGGGCCGACGCCGGATCACCCTGATCCCGGACCACCACATCTGCGTCGTCAAGGTTCCCGGCCAGGTGGTGGCCTCCGTACCGCAGGCCATGGAGCGCCTCGATCCGGCGCGCCCGCTGACCTGGATCTCCGGCCCCTCCGCCACCAGCGACATCGAGCTGGACCGGGTCGAGGGGGTGCACGGTCCGCGCACCCTGGAGGTGGTGCTGGTGAGCGCTGGGTGACGGGCGCCTGGTGAGCGCTGAGTGACGGGCGCGGCCAGCGTGAGGTCATGATCCGGTTCGAGCAGGTCACCAAGCGCTACCCGGACGGAACGACGGCCGTGGACGACCTCTCCTTCGAGGTGTCCGAGGGCGAACTCGTCACGCTCGTCGGCCCGTCGGGCTGCGGCAAGACGACGACGATGATGGTGAACCGTCTGATCGAGCCGATGTCGGGCCGGATCCTGGTGGACGACGAGGACATCGCCACCGTCGACCCGGTGCGGCTGCGGCGGCGGATCGGGTACGTCATCCAGCAGGTCGGTCTGTTCCCGCACCGGACCGTCAGCGACAACACGGCGACGGTTCCGACGCCGGTCGGCTGGAAGAAGGCGAAGGCGCGGGCGCGGGCCGCCGAGCTGCTCGACCTGACCGATCAGGACATCACGATCGGACAGCCGCGGCGCAGCACATGCTGGGCGGCACGCAGGTACAACGCCACGTAGAAGGCCGCGTCGAGGTCTTCGGTCCACGGGCCCGGGCGGACGGCGGCCGTGTCCTTCGCCGCCCCGTCCAGGAACCACGTGGTCAGCTCCAGGTTGTCGGACGTCGCCGGTATCTCGGGCGGCAGGCCGATGATCCGCGCCAGCCGCTCAGCGATCGCGAGCACCTGGGGAGCGCCTGCGACCGTCGTCTCGTGCGCGTAACCGGATTCGACGGGCAGACAGATCTCCTCGTCCAGCGATATCGGCACGAGCGCCGACCAGCCGCACAGCGTCTCGGTGTCCTCCGCCGACAGATGGGCCCGGCACAGCCCGATGAAGCCTTCCATGGGAGGGACCAGCTTCTCCTCGAACGTCGTCCCGGAACCCCGGACGAAGGGCGCCTCCTCGGGCAGGAAGGTGTACGGCGGCAGGCCGCGCCGCAGCAACGCGCCGTTCAGCGCGGAGGCGAGCTCACCGAATCCGACCTGTTCCTCGTCCCTGTCGTCGTCCTCGCCGAACCATTCCCGCGCACCGATGCTGACCAGATAGACGCCCATGGACGCAACGTACTGCGCGGCACTGACAATCCCGGCCCGCCGGACCCACCCTCACTTCAGCAGGCCCTTGTCCTGCAGATACGGCGAGGACGAGCGCGACGAGGACGGAGACCGCCGTGAGCCGGAGGTGCTGCACCGTCGCGTCGACGAAGGTCTGGCTACGGGTGCTCAGATACGCGCCGCAGATCCACTCGTTGCGCGCGAGACGGTCGTCGGGGGGCGCGGTCACGCGTCCATTGCACCGGGCGGGCGAGGGCGACCGTGCGTTGTGGTGACCCGTACGGGGTGGCGCCGGACGCGTCGGGCGCCAGGAGTCGGTGCGGACCGGCACCGGAGGGACTGGCTCGCGGGTACGGGCCACGCGGGTGTCCCGGCTGCCCGCCCCACCGCCGCGTGAGCCGCGCGGTGCGGCCCCTCGGCCGCGCGGCCGGTCCAAGAGCCGCGCATCCGTGGGGCGCGCGGTGTTTGGATCGAGCCGACCTCGGTAGTGCGAACAGTGGCGGCGCACAGCCAAACCGTTCCCGGGAGGGTTCGGCAGTGAGCTCGCCCTCCGGCCGCCCGGGCCGAGGAGAAGGGCCCGGGCGGCCGGGCGAGCACTCGCGTGCCGCGCGACCGCGCTACGCGACGTCCGCCAGCGCCTGTTCGCGCACCGTGTGGCAGCAGGTGCTGATCAGCCGGGACACGTGCATCTGCGAGATGCCGAACTCCTCGGCGATGCGGCTCTGTGTCATGCCGCGGAAGAACCGCAGGTAGAGGATGGTCCGCTCACGCTCGGGCAGTTCGCCGAGCAGCGGCTTCACCGCTTCGCGGTCGACGACCAGATCGAAGCCGGCGTCGGGCTCGCCCAGGGCGTCGGCCAGTGCGTTGCCGTCCTCGGCGCCCGGCTGCTCGGCGTCCAGGGAGAGGGCCGCACAGCAGTCCAGGGCCTCCAGGGCGGTCCGTACGTCGTCCTCGTCGAGGTGCGCGCAGGCGGCGATCTCGGCGACGGTGGGGCGATGTCCCGGCACCGTCTGGGACAGCTCAGTGAGCGCGGCGCGCACCTGGTTGCGCAGCTCCTGGACGCGGCGCGGCACATGCAGGATCCACATGTGGTCGCGGAAGTGGCGCTTGATCTCGCCCGTGATGGTCGGGATCGCGTAGCTCTCGAAGGCGTGACCCCGGCCGGGGTCGTACCGGTCGACGGCCTTGACCAGGCCGAGCGCCGCCACCTGGACGAGATCCTCGACGGATTCACCCCGGCCGCGGAACCGGCCGGCGATGCGTTGCGCCATGGGCAGCCAGGACCGGACGATGTCGTCGCGCAGCGCCTTGCGCTCGGGGCCGTCGGGCAGCTCGGCGAGCCGGACGAAGGCCGGGTCGGTGTCGGGCGCGTCGTCGTGCGGGTGCCGCTTCGTACTGACCGGGACGCTCATGTCTCTCACGTCTCCCTCAGGAGGTGCTGAGTGGACAGTCACCGTGGGAGGGAGCGCGCGGACGGCCGACAGGAGACCTTCGCGGTCCGGTGCACCCGGTTACCACGGGCGTGCCTCCTGTCCGAAGCACTGAGACGACACATGCCCCGCATGAATACACGCAAACCAATTCGTGCATCAGACCACGCATGGCGATCGGCCGACCCTGGAGCGCGACGACGCCCCGCGAGCCGGGTGCTCCCTTCGCACCGGCGGGATCACGGCGCCGACCAGGCATGGCCCGCGGGCGCTCACGCCGCCTTCACGCGGCCGCCCCGGGCGCCGTGAGCGCGGGCACGCTCCATGGCCCGCGGCCCGGTCCGCGCCGGCCGATGCGACGCCCACGGCCGAGGGCGCACCGGCCGACACCCGGTGCGGGCGTCCCCGCCGACTCCCGGACGCGGAACCGGCCACGCCCCTCGGAAGCTCCGCCGCACGCCTCCGGGACGGGGTCAGCGCACCCGGCCACGCGGCTTCAGCGGCACCGGGGGCAGGGCCGGGGCGGGCAGCGGCGCACCGTCGTATCCCTTGACGTCACCGAAGCGGGAACCCTCCGCCCAGTCCCGGCGGGCGTGCTCGATGTCCTCCTGAGTACGGCCGATGAAGTTCCACCACATACCACGGAAGCAGCGGTTCTTCCCAGGTCAGCGATCCAGCGCACCTTCGGTGCGCGCCGGGGGCGTGGTAAATCCCGTGTGCGCGCCGGAGGTGCTTCTGTCTGCCCTGACCTGGGGTGATGTCGTTCGGGATCGTGGTGGTGTCCGTTCCGGCCGAAACCGATACTTCTGTGATGCCGGTGAGCTCGCAGGTCAGCGTGGTACTGGGGGCCGTCCACGGATCCGTGGAGTGTTGCTGCGAAGCACGTGCGTCAGAATTCCTGATTCACCCTGGCCCTCCCGGAACGGCGTACCCGGCTGTTCGGTGAGGGAGGGAGCAAGGCCGTGGACGTGCTGCACGAACGCTGCGCCGGCCTCGACATCAGCAAGAAGGACGCCAAGGCATGTGTGCGCACCCCCAGTGCGAAGCGACGGGGGTCCTTCACGACCGAGACCACGACGTGGGGATCGACGACGAACGCGGTCCTCGCCCTGCGGGATCATCTGCTCGCTGCACGGGTGACGCTGGTGGTGATCGAGGCGACCTCGGACTACTGGAAGCCCTTCTACTACGTACTGACCGAGGGCCTGGACGTGATCCTGGTCAACGCGCGGCAGGTCAAGAACCTGCCGGGCCGCAAGACGGATGTCTCGGACGCGGCCTGGCTGGCCCAGCTCGGTGCCCACGGCCTGGTCCGGCCCTCGTTCGTGCCGCCCGAGCCGGTCCGCGCACTACGGGACCTCACTCGCGCCCTGACGACGGCCACGCGCGAACGCGGCCGGGTGGTCCAGCGGCTGGAGAAGCTGCTGGAGGACACCGGCATCAAACTGTCCGCGGTCGCCTCCGACATCATGGGCGTCCCCGGCCGGGCCATGCTCGAAGCCCTCATCTGCGGCGAACGCGACCCGCAGGTCCTCGCGGACCTGGCCAAACGCAAGCTCCGCAACAAGATCCCCGAACTCACCGAGGCCCTGACCGGACGCTTCCGCGAGCACTACGCGTTCCTGACCCGCCTGCATCTGGACCACTACGACCAGCTCACCACCATGATCGACCAGCTCACCGGACGCATCGAAGAGGCGATGGCCCCCTTTCGTGACGCCCTCGACCTCCTCGACACCATTCCCGCAATCAACCGGGCCGTCGCCGAAGTGATCATCGCGGAGACCGGCGGGGACATGAACCGCTTCGCCACCGCCAAACACCTCGCGTCCTGGGCCGGGGTCTGCCCCGGCCACCACGAGTCCGCAGGCCGCACCAAGAACACGAAGGTCCGGCCCGGCAACCCCTACCTCAAGGGTGCCCTCGACATCGCCGCGTTCGGCGCGGTGAGAACCAAGGACACCTATCTGCAGGACCGTTACAAGCGGCTGACCGCCCGCCGCGGCCCGCTCAGGGCGCTGGTCGCCGTCGAGCACTCGATCATCACCGCGATCTGGCACATGCTCACCGACCACGTGCCCTACCAGGAACTCGGCGGCACCTACTTCACCCAACGCGACCCCGAACGCGCCGCCCGCCGGGCCATCAACCAGCTCAACCATCTCGGCTACACCGTCACCCTCAACCCGAGGGAGGCCGCCGCCTGACCGGGAGCCCAGACACCCGGCGGCCCGCCACGGTCACCGGGCACACAGCCCTGCCCACACCCTGATCGACCCGATCGACACCACCGACTCGCGCGTCGTCAGCATCGGTTCCACCAACTGGGCGGGTGGTCGCTCAGCGACCGAGCACGTCATCAGGCTGCGCCACCGCAGGATCGCCTGGATCGGCGGCCCGCTGGGTTCCACTCCCTCGGCAGAGCGCTTCCACGGGTACCAGGCCGCGCTGCACTCGGCGGGCATCATGCCGGACGGCGTAATGATCCGCCACGACGCGTTCTCCGTCGAAGCGGGACTTCAGCACGCCCATGACATGCTGGCGCTCGACGAGCGGCCAACCGCGATCGTCGCGGGCAACGACGAAATCGCTGTCGGGGCGCTCGCTGCGGCTAATGAACTCCATATCACCGTCCCGGGGGATCTATCGGTTACCGGGTTCGACGACACGCCGCAGGCACAATGGACAACCCCCCGGCTGACGTCCGTCGGGCAGCCGCTCGTCGGCATGGGCCGGATGGCCGTCGAGACTGCCCTCGGTATGGCGAACGGCGTCCAGCCCGCCTCCCGGCACCTCCAGCTGGCGACCACCCTCAACGTACGTGACTCCACAGGCCCTGCCACATGACCTGATCTGCTCCACCTCGGATATCCACCGCATAGTGGTGACCATGCAACCGGGAGCCATGTCCATCCGGCGGTGTCGCGAGCATGCCACGAACCATCCGCCCGTACGCCAGTGGCGAGGCGCTGCAGAAGCCGCTGCCTCGTGCCGAGGCGTGCCTGGCGGGACTCGGGGCCAGGTCTCCGGATCAGGCAGTGCCTTCCCTGTACCTCTGTCAACTGCCGCGATACCGCAGACGCGCCGTTGGCTGGTCTCGTGAAGAGGCGCCGCCCTGTGGGCCGGCTCGATGCCGGCCTGGTGCGCCGCGCCCGGCGTGAGCGGGTTGGTCGGCGCCGTCCCAGGAGGCCAAGTCGCTGTCGGTGCCGGCCTCCACGAAGGTGGTGAAGTAGCTGTCGACTGAGGGGGCCCAGTTGCGCGGCGTGCGGTCCTTCTGACATGGCCCCCAGTGCCGCCGCCCGGCGGAACGCAGCCAGGTCACCTGCCGCAGCCGCGGCACGTCGACGTGGCCGATGCCCCGCTGCGCACCCCGCCCCCTGGATGGCCCGGCAGGCGCGCTGGAGTTCACGTGATCCGTCCGCTGGCCGACGCGCAGAACGTGAGGCAAAACGACCACTGCGGCGGCCCCGTGCGAGTTCCTCCTGGATGCGGGGCAGGGCCGGTGCGGCAGTAGGCCCCATCCGGATCAGGCAGACCAGGACATGGTTCGAGGCGGCATCGTTGGCCTCCCATGCCGTCAGCAACGTCTGCACTACGGGCTCGGCTTCGGCCTCGCCTGCGATGTCCCACAGTCTGCTGCGGCGTGCCCCCGCTGACGGACAGGTCAGTCCCACTGCTCGTCCGCGAGGGAGCTGACGGGCTGCGGCTTGCCGATGACGGCCAGGGCGATGAAGAAGTTGATCTGGCCGATCGCGATGGTCAGGGTGGCCAGCGCCTTCTCGTCGTAGTGCTTCGCCACCTCGGCATACAGCTCGTCGGAGACGCGCTCCTTGCCGTTCGGGGCGGGCTGGAGAGTGGCCTCCACCAAGGCTAGGGCGGCGCGCTCGGCGTCGGTGAAGTACGGGGCGTCCTGCCAGGAGGAGACGGCGGTGATGCGCTCCTCGGACTCCCCAGCCTTGCGCAGGAAGCCAGTGTTCAGGATCGTCAGGTAGGTGTTGCCGACGATCTGCCCGGCGCGCAGGTGGACGAGGTTCATCGTGGTGCGCGGCACCGAGTGGTTGCCCGTGGCCCGGAAGAGGGCGGCGCTGATGTCGTTCAGCTCGGGCACGAACTCGGCCGGGTTGGGCATCCGGGAGATGGAGGAGTTCGTCATGACTGCTCTCCTTCGCTTCGGCCTGGTTGGCGTCTTCACAGCACTGACGGAACGACGCACGCAGATGTGACAGGAATCCGGAAAAGTTCTCCGGGGTGCTCCGGACCTGGTGACAACCCTGTCCTTCCCGGGCCGCGCCTAGATGGGTGAGCCCGATGTTCTCAGCTTGACTCTGTCGGGGATCTTGGAGCGTCGAGGTCAGCTGCCCAGGGTTCGCCAGGACTTCGGCCGGGGTATCTCGCGCTGGTCGAGGTAGTTCTGGAAGGCAGTCGGTCGGCGGGGCGTGCGGGCTTCTTCGGTTGGAGACAGTCCGCTGAGGCGCTCGATGTTGACGGCGATGGCCGTCAGGACGTGCTGGATGTGGGCCTTTCCCTGTCCGCGGTAGCGGCAGCGCCGCATGCCGTGTCCGTGGGCGAACTCGTTGACCGTGCCCTCCACTCCGTAGCGGACCGCGTAGCGGGTTTTCCACTCGAGTGTCTGTTGTTCGGTGCGGACTCGAAGTTGCAGGTCGCGGAGTTCTCGCGGGGGAAAGCCCACGGTGCGGGTGCTTTCGCGGGAGGTGGTGCACTGGGTGCGGGCCGGGCAGGGCTGGCACTGGCTTTTGGTGAACCTGGCCACGATGAGCGGGGCCGCGGTGGGTGAGGAGGTCGGGTAGGGGCCGTGCCAGCCCTGGCTGACCTGGCCCTGGGGGCAGGTGACCTGCTGGCGGTCGTAGTCGATGTGGAAGTCGTCCCGGGCGAAGCCCTCGTCCCGGCGGTGTTGCCGGGTGGGGTTGCTCCGGAGTGGCCCGGAGACGGTGACCTGGTGTTCACGGGTGGCTTGCTCCAGGTGGGGCAGGGAGGTGTAGCCGGCGTCGACCAAGTGCTCGGCCGGCAGCAGTCCGCGGCGTGACAGACGGGTGTGGATGCCGGGCAGGACCTGGCTGTCGTGGGTGGTGGCCGCAGTGGTGGCCACGTCCGTGATCACGTTGGGGCCTTCGGGAGCACAGGTCTCGGTCAGGTGAGCGGAGAACCCCTTCCAGCTGATGATGTGTCCGTGCCGTGCGTAGCGGGCCGAGGTGTCGTAGGGAGAGACGACCGCACGGGACGAGGGCGGCAACCCGGGCCCGCCTTCCTTCTCGGCGGTGCGCCAGCGCAGGTGTCCTGCGGCGTCACGGTGGTAGTTCTGCACCATGATCTGGCGCAGGGCCTGGATACGAGGGCCGGATGCGCAGTCTGCTCCGGGCCGGTAGAGGTGTTCCAGGAGCCGGACGGCGTCGTTTCCGGTGGCAAGGATCCTGGTCTTGGGCTTGGTGGGGTTCTTTCCCAGGCGGACCGGTCGGCCGTAGCGGCGCCCCCAGTCCTCATCGACCAGCTCGTCGAGCAGCTGAGGGGAGGTGTAGGCGACTTCTTCCAGTGCGGCGCGGACCGCCTCGGTGATCAGCTCCAAGCGGGTCAGGTCACGCACCGCGGCCAGGACATGGGTGGAGTCGGTGCGCTGGGTTTTTGCGCTCGTGCACCAGGCCAACCTCCTTGAGGCGGGCCAGCGCGAGGTCGAGGAGGCGGTCAGCACGGTCGCCTTCGACGAGACGATCACGGAAATCGGCCAGCACACTGTGGTGGAACCCGGGGTCATCCAGCTCCATGGCCATCGCGTACTTGAAGTCGATGCGGCAGCGGACCGCCTCCGCGGCCTGCCGGTCCGACAGACCGAGCAGGAACTGCAGCACACAGACGGTACCCAGTTGAGCAGGCGAGAGACCTGGACGCCCGTCACGCGGGTACCAGTCGGCGAAGTCCTCGTCGTGCCACAGCCCGTCGAGGCGGTCTCTCACCCATATCGCCGTCGTACCGCCCGGGTTGCTCGCCCGCGTGACCTGCGCAGTCAGAGGCGGGACCTGCTCACCGGAACGTGGGCGGAGGGACAACGGGCACCTCGACAGCTGCATCGGTCATCGGAACTACCCGAGCATGCCCGTTGACCATGCTGCCGCACCGCGAAACTCCAAGATCCCCGACAGAGTCAAGCTCAGAGCCTGTGTCTGAGCCCCGCATGACAAGTTGAGCGGGGCTTCGACACAGGTCAGGGCCCTATCGCATGGACGGATCCGCCCGCTGACCTACTGCGGTGTCAACGGGTGCAACGCCGACGCCCCTCCCCAGGTTCGGGAACGGCTCGGCGTACGCGCCGACCCCGTGCTCCCCGGCCGTTGCCTTCCGGCTGAGACAACGTTCCGCCGGCTCATGGCTGGCATCGACGGTGATGCCCTGGACCGGGCAGTAGGCCGCTGGCTCGCCGACCGCTGTACTGGAGCGGGCGAGCTGTGCGACAGGCCCACCGCCCCCGGAGCGAAAAACCCCGGGGGCGCGTCGCGCCGTACGTGAGTCAGGCCTTGCGGGTTACGGGGCGGTGCCCCACACGAGCTGGCCGCCGGAGTAGACGCCGATCTTGGGTGCGTCCGTGTACGAACTCGCGGTCCCGTGGCTGTAGTCGTCGGCCTCGTTGAAGTTCGACCAGTCGGCCCGGTGCAGCCGCAACTGGATGTCACCCGTCGAGGCACCCGCGGCGAGCGTGCCGCCGGTGACATTGACCTTCAGGTAGCGACTGGCCCCGGTCGTCGTGCCGTTCGTCGACACCGAGTGGGTGAGGTTCGAGCAGCCGATCTGCGCCCAGTCACACCACGTCGTGTACGAGGAAGCCGAGTCGTCGAACCAGTAGCGGATCTCGACATCCTTCAGACTCTGCGCACTGCTCCCGGTATTGACCAACTGCAGGTTCATCCCGATGGCGTTGTCCGTCAGACTCGTATCGCTCGTCTTGTACTGCACCTTCAGGTTGCCGGTACCAGTCCCACCGCCCGAAGTCGTCGTGCCGGCGACCTGGGCGGACTGGGCCGAGGCGTTCCCGGCGGCGTCCCGCGCCCGCACCTTGTACTGGTAGGTGGTGGAGGCGGTCAGACCGCTGTCGGTGTACGTCGTGCCGCCGGTGGAGCCGACGAGGGTCCCGTTGCGGTACACGTCGTACGACGCGACGCCCACGTTGTCCGTCGAGGCGGTCCAGGACAGCGACACCGACGACGAGGTGACGCCCGTCGTCTTCAGCCCCGCCGGGACGCTCGGCGCCTCGGTGTCGGTACCCGGGTCCCCGCCGCCGTTCAGCGGCGGGTAGGCGTTGGTCAGCAGCATCTGGAACTGTGCGGAGAACCAGCGGCCGGCCAGCGGGGCGTTGGCCATGGCGCCGGTCGGGTTGTTGCCGTTGCGCGCGTTGCCCCCGTAGGTCGGGTCGCACATCCGGTCGAAGCCCTTGCCCTCGTCGTTGTCGATGGGCTCGCTGTTGCCGTCCGACTCGCCCGGGGGCTTGGCCCACACGTACGCGTCGATGCCCGGCTCGGGCGCGGTCTGCGGGCGCTCGCCGACTCCGGCGCCCTGCTGGTTGCACCAGTTGCCGGTGTGGAGGCGGCGGTCGATGCGGCCGCCGTCAACGTAGGCGTCGACGGAGGTCTGCGGGCCGGGTCCGGTGGGTCGTGCGGTGCCGCCCCAGCCGTTGCGGGCGGTGTCGATGAGCATGCCGAGGCCGGAGTTGAAGCCGCCGCGGCTGACCAGACGGTCGCGCAGCGCCTGGGCGTAGGACAGCTCGTCGACGTAGTAGTTCCAGTCGACCCACTTGGACTGGCGCACGGTGGTGCCGTTCACCGAGTCGGTGACCTTGAAGTTCGGCTCGTGCAGCGCCCCGTAGTTGGCGGTGTTGACGATGAAGCCGGCGACATCGTCGACCGTCGCGCCCTCGGTGGTGGCGGCGATCTTGAACTCGTCGACGGCCGGGTCGAAGTTGGTGTCCCAGCCGAGCCAGCCGTGGTGGCCTGCGTCGATGTAGTTGTAGACGTTGGGGATGTCGCCGAGCTTGTTCAGCGCGTAGCCCACGCCGTGCTCGTACGCCCCCAGCTCTTTCACGTGCCGGCAGGCGTCCGTGGCGCCGGCCGCGCTGCCCGCGTTGGTGACCATGTTGGGCAGCGAGTCCGGCTCGATCAGCGCGGAGATCCGCAGTGCGGCGTACTTCGGGTCGGCGAGGATCGCCGCGATCGGATCGATGTACTCCGACTTGTACCGGCTGAGCTCCTCCGCCTTCAGCTCGCCGTTGGAGGAGAGCGCCGAGCAGTCGCGGCCCGGCAGGTCGTAGATGACGACCTGAAAGAGCGTGGCGCCCTGCGTCAGCGCGGTGTCGAGGTGGGCGCGCAGGCCGCGGCCGTTGGAGGTGCCGGTGATCGCGGCGATCCGGTCCATCCAGACGAAGCTGGGCTCATCGGCGATGGCGGAGCCGCCCGGCTCGGCCTTCGCCTTGGCGGACCAGTCGGGGTTGACGTACGGCTTGGCGCCAACGTACGGGTTGTCGACGCGGGCCGCCGCGGCCGCCGAGGCGGGCGCGGCCGGCAGTGCGACGCTGAGCGCGGCGCCCATGGCGAGCGCCGGCAGCAGCGCCGCGAGCCTCCTGAAGCGGCTCCTGCGTCTGAGGTGCGTGGTGGTGTTCATCGCGGCTCTGGTGCTCCTCTCGAATAAGGGTGTGCGGAGGTACGGCCCGGTGGCGGGAGGCAGCGGGAAGGATTCCCGCCACCGGGTGTCTGGGGGTGGATCAGGGCGCGGTGCCCCACACGAGCTGGCCGCCGGAGTAGACGCCGATCTTGGGTGCGTCCGTGTACGAACTCGCGGTCCCGTGGCTGTAGTCGTCGGCCTCGTTGAAGTTCGACCAGTCGGCCCGGTGCAGCCGCAACTGGATGTCACCCGTCGAGGCACCCGCGGCGAGCGTGCCGCCGGTGACATTGACCTTCAGGTAGCGACTGGCCCCGGTCGTCGTGCCGTTCGTCGACACCGAGTGGGTGAGGTTCGAGCAGCCGATCTGCGCCCAGTCACACCACGTCGTGTACGAGGAAGCCGAGTCGTCGAACCAGTAGCGGATCTCGACATCCTTCAGACTCTGCGCACTGCTCCCGGTATTGACCAACTGCAGGTTCATCCCGATGGCGTTGTCCGTCAGACTCGTATCGCTCGTCTTGTACTGCACCTTCAGGTTGCCGGTACCAGTCCCACCCGCCGACGCGGTGGTGACGCTCACCGGACCGGCGGGCGGCGAGACGTTCCCGGCCGCGTCCAGGGCGCGCACGGTGTAGCTGTACGCGGTGGACGCCGTCAGCCCCGTGTCGGTGTACGCCGTGCCGCCGGTGGAGCCGACGCGCGTGCTGCCGCGGTAGATGCCGTACGCCGTGACGCCGACGTCGTCCGTGGCGGGATCCCAGGCCAGCGAGGCGGACGACGAACTCGATCCGGTGGACCGCAGGTTGCGGGGCGCGGTCGGCGGCGTGGTGTCCCCGCCCCCGCTTGAGCCCTTGCTGGCGTCGAACGAGAAGGAGTTCACGCCAAGGCCCTGGCCGCCCTGCCAGATCTCGAAGCCGGCCTCGGCGTCGATCAGGTAGTGCGCGGGGTTGATCTGGCCGCGCGCTGTGGCGTCATCGGTGAGGCGCTTCACGTCAAGTTCGGTCACCGCGGTGGCACCGCCCTGGAGCACGTACGAGATGACCTTCCACCCGGAGGCGCCGGGTCCGGTCCACACGTCCCAGGTCCGGCCGTCCAAGGTGACCGTGGCCGTGCGGGAACCGATGGGCTGGACGCCGCCGCGGTGGTTGATCCAGATCATCAACTCGGTGCCGTCCGGCTGGTCGTCGGTCGTCGGCGTGGAGTTGAACCACAGGTCGTACGCGGCGTCCCAGACACCGGAGGCCACCTGCGTGGTGTCGAACGTCGAGCGGGCGCTGCCCAGTTCGCTCACCTTGATCGGCAGGCCGCTGTTCGTGGTGCACGCGCCCCAGTGGCAGCCCTTGTAACTGGACGGATAGGTGGCGGGTGGTCCCGCCGTGGTGAGCGAGAAGTTCGCCTCGGTGACCTTCCAGGCGCCGGTCGCGGTGTCCACGTCGACGCACTGGCGGGCCGAGGAGTTCCACTCGTTCTGCTGGTACGTGTACGCGCCGCCCTGCATTTCGGTGGTGCCCCACTGCGTGCAGTCGGTGACCGACGCGGCCGCCGCCGTGCCCGCGCCGGTGAACAGCGCGAGCCCGGCGAGCAGGATGCTCGCGGCGAGGACGGCGAGGGCGCCGCGCACGTGGTGTCCCGTCACGGCGCCGTCCCCCACACGAGCTCGCCGCCGACATACGCCGTGATCTTCGAGGCGTCCGCGAAGGACGTGTTCGTACCGCGGCTGTAGTCGTCGGCCTCGCTGAAGTTCGACCAGTCGCCCTTGTGCACGCGCAGCTGTATCTCGCCGGAGTCGCCGCCCGCGGCGACGCTCCCCGCGCCGGCGCTGAAGCCGACCTCCAGGTAGTGGTCCGCGCCGGTCTTCGGACTGCTCAGGGCGACCACCCGGTGGGTGATGTTGGCGGCCCCGAGCATCGCCCAGTCGCACCAGGTGCTGTACGTGGACGCGGCGCCGTCGCCGGTGAAGTAGTAGCGGACGGTCACCGTGGAGAGGCTGAGCGCGCCGCCGCCGGTGTTGCCGACCTTCAGGGACATCCGGATGGCGTTGTCGGTGGCGTTGGAGTCGGTGCTCTTGTACTGGACCTTGGCCCCGCCCGTGCCGCCGCCCGCCTTGGTGGTGCCGGTGACCTCGGCGGACAGCGCGGAGGCGTTGCCCGCCGCGTCGCGCGCGGCGACCCGGTAGTGGTAAGCGGTGGACGCGGAGAGCCCGGAGTCGGTGTAGGTCGTGGCGGTCGGGGTGCCGACCGGGGTGCCGTCGCGGTAGACGTCGTACGCCGCGACGCCCGTGTCGTCGGTGGACGCCGTCCAGCTCAGCGACACGCTGGTGCCGGTCGTCGCCGTCACCGTCAGGCCGGTCGGGACGGTCGGCGCGGTGGTGTCCCCGCCGCCGGGGCCGCCCTCGTCCCCGAGGAGTTCGGCGTACGAGGCGAAGGAGAGCGCCAGCGCCGCCTGCGCCCAGAAGCGGTGGTACGTGAAGACCGGCGGGGCGCCGCCGTCGAGGTACGTCTGCACCTTCGACCAGCCCGGCTCCTGCTTGAGCCACGGCCGCATCCCGATGAAGGTCGTACCGGTGCCCAGCTTCACGCCCTGCGGGGAGGTGCCGGACCAGCCCGCCGGGAAGTACACCGGGTCGTCGAAGCGGTCGTAGTCGCCGCGGGTCTCGGGGACGGCGATGCCCTTGGTGTCCGCGTGCCCGGCCATGGCGTCGAGCAGGGACTTGGCGAGTCCGGCGGCGTCGGCGTCCCCGGACTTCGCGGCGTAGTAGATCAGCGTCATGGCCAGCGCCGCGCCCACGCCGACGTCGTCGCTGTAGTCGACGACGGACACGTGCAGGCCGGTGTTGGCGCCGGGGCTCGTGGCGTTCCAGGTGTCGGGGGCGCCGGTCCAGCCCAGGGTGGAGGGGAAGCGGTAACTGCCGTCGGAACCGACGGTGGTCTGCTCGGAGGCCCAGGCCACCCACTTGTCGAGGACGGCCTTGGCGGTCGCGTTGTTGGTGACGTAGTAGTACTGGGCGACGCGCTCCATGCACCAGACCTGGAAGCCGAACCAGTTGTTGCTCGGCGGGTCGTGGTAGACGGGCTGCCAGTCGTACGCCATGCCGTAGAAGGTCGGTGTGCCGGCTGGCGGGGTGCCGTACTGGCCGTCCCAGCTGTTGGAGCAGCCGCCGGCGAGCGCGCCCTCGGCGGACTGCAGCCAGCGCAGGAACTCCAGCTGCCGGGTGAGCGACTTCTGCCAGTCGCCCTTCGCGGTCGGCGACTTGGGGGTGAGGGCGGGGATGGTGGACAGCGCCCAGGCGGCGAGGGGGTTCTGGTAGCCCTGGTGGGCGATGCCGTCGCCGATGCGCCAGGCCCAGCCGCCGCCGGTGCCGGCGGAGCCGCCCCAGGCGTAGTACCAGGACAGCAGGTAGTGCTGGGCATCGCGGCCGGAGGCGGGCTGGCAGCCGGTCGGGCTGGTGCAGTTGCCGATTTTCTTGAAGTACTTGTCGAACATCGCGTAGCGCAGGTAGTCGCCCATCTTCGCGGCCCTGGCCACGGAGGCGGAGACCTGGCTCGCCTTGCCCTGCGCCGTCGCCCACGTCAGCGCCCAGTACGCGGCCTGCACAGCGCGCGCGTCGGCGTCGGGGGCGTTGGTGTACTTCCACTGCTTCGCGTACGAGGCGTCCTTGACGAAGAGGTCGAGGTAGCCGTTGGGACCGCCGTACTTGAAGAGGTCGGTGCTGGGCTGCGGGACGGTCTCCCAGACGGACTCCTGCGCGCCGCGCTGGTAGCTGTTGACGAACGACGCCATCTTGCCCGGGCCGAGCTCGTCGCCGGTGCCGGGCTTGTTGCCGAAGCCGTAGACGTTGTCGAGGTCCATCAGCCAGTGCATGCCGTAGACGTCCATCGTCCCGTACGCGGAGGCGAGTTCGGTGGCGATGGGGTCGGAGCCGACGGAGACGGACGAGTCCATCTGGGACGGGTAGCTGGTGACCTGCGGGTGCTCGGGCGCGTAGGTGGCGGGCTTGGAGGGGGTGTACGAGTCGTTGGTGGGCTGGTCGATGTGCGGCGGGATGATCGAGGCCTCGGCGACCTCCCAGGACTTGTTGAACGGGGCCCAGTCGCCGGTGACCCGGCCGTACGCCGCCTCCAGCCAGATCCAGAAGCTGAACGCCTCGGAGGTGGTCTGGTGGCCGTGGTCGGGGGCCTCGACAATCAGGGTCTCGGCGCAGTGGTAGGGGATGCCGTCCGGGCTGAAGTAGCCGCTGGCCGGGTTCTTGATCTTGTTGTACTGGGTGAGGAAGGCCTCCGTGTAGGGGCCGTTGGCGGCGGCCGCCTGTGCGGCGGAACCGGCCGGGGCCTCGACGGCCCGGGCAAGCGCCTGCCCGGCACCGAGGGCGACGAGCGCGCCGCCGGCCACGCCGACGAAGGACCGCCGGGAGAGTGACGCGGACCTTTCGGGCCATTCGGGGTGTGCGGACACAGGTCCTCCAAGAGAGGGTCCGGGTGCGAGTGGTGGAGGTGGTGGAGGTGCCGCCGTGCCGGGGCTGCTCCCCATCCCGGCACGGCGGCACGCTGGAACGGTCCGGGCGGGCGGGGCCTGCCGCCCGGACCGTGCTTCAGGGGGCGGTGCCGTAGACCGTCTGGCCGTCGAGGTGGACGGTGATCTTCGGTGCGTCCGCGAAGGACGTGTTCGTGCCGCGGCTGTAGTCGTCGGCCTCGCTGAAGTTCGACCAGTCGCTCTTGTTGAACCGCAGTTGCGCCTCGCCGCTCGAGGCCCCGGGGGCGAGGCTGCCCGCCGTGGCGGAGAAGCCCACCTCCAGGTAGTGGTCGGCGCCGGCCGTCGGGCTGCTCATCGCGACGACCCGGTGCGTGAGCGTCTCGCAGCCGAGCACCGCCCAGTCGCACCAGGTGCTGTACGTCGTGACGCCGGACTCGCCGCTGAAGTAGTAGCGGACGCTCACCTTGGAGAGATCGACGGCCGAGTCGCCGGTGTTGACCAACTGCAGCCCGGGTTTGATCGAGTTGTCGCCGGCGGACTGGTCGTTGTTCTTGTACTGGACCTTCAGGGCGCCGCCGCCCGTGCCCGCCGGCTGCGTCGTGGCGCTCACCGGAGCGGACTGCGCCGAGACGTTCCCGGCGGCGTCGCGGGCATGCACCGTGTAGGCGTACGCGGTGGAGGCGGCGAGCCCGCTGTCGGTGAAGGACGTACCGGAGGCCGTCCCCACCTTCGTACCGCCGCGGTAGACGTCGTACCCGGTGACGCCGGTGTCGTCGGTGGCGGCGTTCCACGCCAGGGAGACGGAGGCCGAGGTGGTGCCGGTCACCCGCAGCCCCGACGGCACGCTCGGGGCCTGGGTGTCGACCGCGCCGGTCTCGCCGAGGGCCTTGCGGATCGCGTCCATGACGACGGGCTTGGGCTGCAGGTTCCCGTCCCACGGGAGGGCCGAGCCCTCGCCGTTGAAGACGCCGGGGATCCAGGAGTACTTGTCGGTGTAGTCCCAGACCGTGATCCCGACGCACCGGGTGACGGCCAGGCAGGCCTCGGTGACCCGGCGGTAGTAGTCGGCCTGGGTGGCCTCCTTCGCCGTGTCCTTCGGCAGTTGCATCCGCACGTCGAGCTCGGTGACGGCCACGTCGAGGCCGAGGTCGGCGAAGCGCTGGATGTTCTGCTGCATCTGGTTCGGGAATCCGTACTGGATCGCCAGATGCGCCTGCAGCCCGACGCCGTCGAGCGGCACGCCGGCGGCCTTCAGATCGCGGGCGAGTGCGTAGAGGGAGTCGCTCTTCGCGCCGAGCCCCTCGACGTTGTAGTCATTGATGTACAGCTTGGCGTCGGGGTCGGCGGCCCGGGCGGCGCGCAGGGCGTGGGCGACGAAGTCCTTGCCCATGGCGTTGTAGAACGGCGAGTTGCGAAAGCTGCCGTCCTCGTTGAAGGGCTCGTTGACGACGTCCCAGGCGAACACCTTGCCGCGGTAGTGGCCGGCGACATTGGCGATGTGGTTCTCCATGGCGGGGCGCACCTGCGCGGCGGGCAGCTGCCCCACCCAGCCGGGCAACTGGCTGTGCCACACCAGCGTGTGGCCGCGAACGCTCTGGCCGTGCGCCTCGGCGAAGTTCACGATCTGGTCGCCGCCCGTGAAGCTGAACTGCCCCTGGGTGCGCTCGGTGCTGTCCCACTTCATGGAGTTGCCGGGGGTGATCGGCCCGAACTGGGAACCCAAGGTCTGGGTGTACGGGGCGTCGGACAGCTCCCCGTTGTCGGTCGCCGAGCCGAAGTACCTGCCCTTGGCGTCGGCGAGCTGATGCAGCGTCGGCGGCTCGGCCGCGGCCGCCGGCGACGGCGTGAGCCCGATCGCGGCCGCCGCGAGGGCGAGAGTGGCGATCAGGGCGGCGATGCTCCGAGACGCCCATCTTCGGGCGGGGGGTATGGGCTCCAGCGTCATGCTGGTTCCTCTCTCCGAATGCGGGAGGGGGACGCTCAAGCGTCACCGAAGCCCTGCGACCGGGGTCCCACCGGTCGCGGCGCACCGTCTCCTCCCCCGCGGCTCTGACGGGAGATGTTGCAAGCCTTGAAGTCGTGGGAGCGCTCCCAAGTTGCTGTAGTGGAGGTGCACCTGTCAAGAGGCGAGTCGAAACTTGCGGGTGGTCTGGCGAAATTGTCGACGGCCCGGACCTTGCGGATGTCAGCACTCCGCCAACATGTGAAGCCCCGGACTATGCCTTCCCGTCATGTACTGAAACCGACATGAGGGAACTCGCGGACTACGACTCGCTGCTGTCGACGTGTTCCTTCAGCCAGCGCTCGGTCGTGCTGATGAGCAGCAGTGCGGCGGCTTGGCTGAGGGACGCGTCGCGCGTGGCCAACGCCGCGTAGATGGCCTCGTGTTCGGCGAGGGTGCGCTCCGAGGCCTGCGCGTCGACGAGGCCGCGCCAGACGCGTGCGCGCAGGGTGCGACCCGAGACGCCTTCCAGGAGTGTGAGCAGTGCGTCGTTCCCGGCAGCCGAGATCACGGCGCGATGGAAGGCCGCGTCGTGGGAGTTGAGCTCCTCCGCGTCGTCGCGTGTCTCGCGCATGGCGTCCAAGTGCCGCCGCACATCGGCCAGTTGTGCGTCGGAGATCCGGGTGGCGGCGAGTGCGGTGGCCGCCGGTTCGAGGAGACGGCGGACCTCCATCAGGTCGAGCAGCGCCGCCGGGTCGCTCTGCAGGAGTTCCACCGCTCCGCCCAGGCCCTCGAACAGCAGGCTCGGTCGGCGAGTTCGGGCTCGGGCGGCGGTTTCGACCCCGGTGGCAGCGCACCGGTGCGGATCAGTTCGCGGATCTGCTCGATGGCCTTGTCGGTCAGCGACACCCTGCGCTCCTCCAGCCCCCGGAGGCCGTCGGGGACACTTGGGCGTGCCCGGGGTGACGTTGATGATTTTGGGGTGGCTGCGGGGAGAGGAGATCGCTGCGGCCTGGCCCGGGGCGGAATTGCGGGCCGCGGGCCAGGCCGACCGTGGATTGATCAGGTGCAGGTCTTCCCGTTGAGAGTGAAGGCCGTGGGCGTGGGATTGGTCCCGCTGTAGGTCCCCTGGACTCCGAAGCTCGCTGTCGCGCCGGGCGCGATCGTCCGGTTCCAGTCGGTGCCGCGGGCGACGACTGCGGTGCCGTTCTGGGTGACGGTCGCGTTCCAGGCGCTCGTGACGCGCTGCCCGGCCGCGTAGGCCCAGCTCAGCTGCCACCCGTCCACGGCGGTCGGGCCCGTGTTCTTGGCGGTGACCGTCGCGGTGAAGCCCGTGCTCCACACACTGTCGGTCTTGTACGTCACCGCGCAGGCACCGGTGGGCTGTTCGCCGGTGGAGGTCCGCTCGGCGGCGTAGGCGGCGAGCCAGGCCAGCGGGGCGTTCCAGTTGACCGCCACCTCGTTGGTGGAGTATGAGCCGATGTCGTCGATATAGCAGGCGGCGGGCGCGCAGCCGGCCAACTTCTCCTCCGCCACCGGGTCCTGGAGGCCGCTGTTGGGCCCGCCCGCCAGCGATCCCGCCGGAGGATGGGGCAGCGAGGCGTCCAACTGGTGGGCCCAGAAGCGATGATGCTGGTTCTGCGAGGACGTCTCGCCATAGCCGGTCACGTAGGACTGGCCGAGGGAGTTGCGGCCGAGGAGGTAGTCCATCGTCTCCAGCGCGCCGGTGCGGTAACGCTCGTTACCGGTCAGTTCTCCAGCGACGGCCAGGACGATCGCGTCGCCCGCGACCTCTCCGTTGGAGCCCCAGAAGTAGCCGTCCGCCGGTACGGGCACCGCGTAGCCCTGGGCGGCCATCCGGGACAGGTAACCGTCGGCGGCTGCCGTGACCGAGGTCCGGACCCGGTCCCGGTCGGCGGCGGGCAGGCCGTTGGGGACGGTGGCCAGGGTGAGCCGGCCGAGTGCGGCCGTGTCCGCCCAGCCGAATCCGTAGGCGGAGAAGGCAGTTGAGGAGGTGTGCCAGGAGGAGTCGGTGACCGCGTCCCGGTAGCCGCTCTCGCCGGTCGTGGCGTACAGCTCGGCCGCCGCCCAGTAGAACTCGTCGCTGACCGTGGTGTCGCCGTAGGCACCGCCGCCGGTGCTGTCCGAATCCGGCGCGTACAGCGCCGGGTTGGCGCGGGCCGCCGTCCAGGCCCGGCGCGCGGCCGACAGGCAGCGGTCGGCGAAGGCGGTGTCGTAGGCCCTGTAGACCCGGGCGCACTGCGCTGCGGCCGCCGCGAGGTTGAGGGTCGCCGCCGTCGACGGACGGTGCAGCTCGCGGGGCTGGGGGTCCTGGTCGGGGCGCAGCGGCATGCCGGTCCAAGCCGCGTCATGGATCTTGTGGAACGCCATGCCCGCGTACGGCTTGCCCTCGGGCACCTGCATCCGCATCAGGAAGTCGAGTTCCCAGCGCGCCTCGTCCAGCACGTCGGGTACGCCGTTGCCGCGCTCGGGGACTTGGAGCGAGGAGTCGCCCAGCGCCGCGTCCTTGCCCGCCCGCTTGGCCCGCTCGAAGGAGTTGACCATCAGCCAGGTCGAAATGCCGCCGTTCACCACGTACTTGCCGTGGTCACCCGCGTCGTACCAGCCGCCCCTGACGTCTTGGGTGTAGTCGCACACGGTGGCCTGGCACGGGACGGAGGTGTCGCCCTTGTTGGGCGCGACACCGAGGTGTCCGGCCGGGCGCGCGTAGGCGGAGCCCACAAGAGAGGCGTCGATGGGTATGCCGCTGCGCTGGTGGTAGAAGAACGCCATCGCGTCGGAGCGCAGAGAGTCGTACAGGTTCGCGCGGAGGTCGAAGGGCACGCTGCTGCTGCCGTCCACCGTCAGGACGTAGCCCGACCCGGACCCCTGGAACGAGGAGAAGTCGGCCACTTGGACGGACTGTCCGGAGGGGGCGTCCGCCCCGCGCGGGACGGTCGCACCGGAGGCGACCGCCGTCCCTGACGCGTCGCGCAACTGCCAGGTGAGCGGCTGCGTCGCCGTGGTGACCACGGTGGCGCGCTTGGGGCCGTCCGGCAGATAGCCGACCTGGTTGACGCGTACGGCCGTGGTCGCCGCCGCATCGGAGACGACGGCCGCCGCGGCGGGCGTGGTGAGGAGGCCGCCGACGAGGGAACTCGTCAGCAGGGTGGCGGCGAGGCGTCTGGGGCGGGGTACCGAAGGAACGGAGGGCATGAGCGGCTCCTATGTCGAGGCTGGTCAGCAGGAGGAGTTGGGCTGGGTGAGCAGGCCCGTTCGCCAGGGCAGGCGGAGGTGGTCGACTCCCCGGCGCCGGACGTGTGGGAGCTGTTGCGTGTACGCCGGCGCGTTGGACGAGGGCATGGTGAGGTGCAGGCCGGATCTGTCCTGGGTCGGTGCGGGCAGGTCGATGTAGGTGCCTGCGGCGTTGTTCAGCAGTTGGGCGCTCGTCAGGCTGCTCAGGTTGATCCGGTCCGAACTCAGCGTCGTGATGGTCATGGCGGCGCCCTGCCAGCCCAGCGCGGTGGCGTAGAGGACCTTGCTGTCCCGACTGCGAGTGAACCGGATGTCCTTCGCCGTGCCGGCCACCGGGCCGCTGAACGAGCCTCCGCCCATCTGGGTGGGGCCCTCGCCGTAGCCGGTCCAGGAGCGGGTGGCGTAGATCGCCTCTCCGAAGCGGCCGAGCCAGTCCCCCATGGCGAGCAGGATCGACTGCTGGCCGGAGGGGATGGTGCCGTCGGCCATCGGCGCAATGTTCAGCAGCATGCTGCCGCCCTTGCTGACCCGGTCGAGCAGCGAGTGGAGCAGTGCCTGCGTCGAGTAGTAGCCGATGCCCACCGTGTAGCACCAACTGGAGGAGGAGATGCTGTCGTCGGTCAGCCAGTAGGGGGTGAGCAGCCCTGCCGGTCCGCCGCGCTCGAAGTCGTAGACCTCGCCCTTGTTGTTGAGGCCGTCCTTGTAGGTCGCGACCACGTCCTTGTTCCACGCGACGGCCTGGTTGTAGTAGTGCGCGAGGAACTGGAGCCGGTAGGTCTCCTGCACTTGGCCCAGGTTGAAGTCCTGCCAGACCAGGTCCGGTTGGTAGCCGTCGATGACCTCGGCCAGCTTGTCGTACCAGAGCTTGTTCTCCGCGGCCGAGCCCTGCTGGCCGAAGAGGATGCGCAGCGTCGGGTCCGACTGGTTCGGCACATGGTCGTAGAAGCCGTTGAAGTGGTAGGCGTGGTGCAGGGAGGTCATGAACTTCAGCCCCTGTCCGCGGATGGCCTGCGCGTGCAGCCCCAGGAGGTCGAGTCGGGGGCCGTGCTGGACCGAGTTCCACGGGTTGGAGCGGCTGTTCCACATGGAGAAGCCGTCGTGGTGCTCGGCGACCGGGCCGGCGAACTTGGCGCCCGGGCCCTGAACAGCTGCGCCCAGGCGTTCGGCTCCCAACTGCCGTCCTGGTAGGCGAGTTTGGGGGCGAACTGCACGTAGTCGCCGGCCTTGTCGCGGGCTCCGTCGATGAAGTTGTTGTACGGCCAGACTGAGGGGTCGCCGTAGGTGGCGATGTGGTGTTTGTTCTCGTTCGAGCCGCCGATGTACATGTTGCGCGGGTACCACTCGTTCCCGTACGCGGGAACGCTGAAGACACCCCAGTGGTAGTAGATGCCGAACTTGGCGTCCTGGAACCAGGCGGGGGCCGGGGGGTGTTGGTCCAGGGAGGACCAGTTCGCGGTGTAGCTGCCGGGGCCGTCGGTCGCGGCGGCCTCGGGTGCGAAGCGCAGCAGGCCGATGGCCGTGGCCGCGCTGGCCGCCGCCAGCAGTCGGCGCCGGCTGACCGGAAGGGAAGAGGCAGGCATGTGGGGGCCTCTCGGGGGGAATGGGCGGTGGTGATACGGGAGTTGGTGATCGTCAGCCGGTCATCGAGATCAGCTGCGCGTCCACTTCTGGTTGCTGTCGCCGTTGCAGGTCCAGATGTCCACCTTGGTTCCGGGGCCGGTGCCCTGGCCCGAGGCGTCCAGGCAGTCGCCGCCGGGACACGTCCCTGCCGCTGCTGATGACCGGTGACTTCAACGTCGCCGCGCACGGCAATCCGGTCTACGACCAGCTCGTCGCCCTGGGCCTCAAGGACACCTGGGACGCGGCCGCGCAGCGCAGCAAGCTCTACGCGACTTTCCACGGCTACCGTCCGCTCGTTCCGGACGGCGACCGCATCGACTGGATCCTCGCCACGGCCGGCGTGACCGTGCACTCCGCCACCATCAACACGTACGAGCCGCGCGGCCAGTACCCCAGCGATCACCTGCCGGTGCAAGTGAGCCTGACACTCGGGTGAAACGCGTGGCGGCCGGCGTTGACCGCGGTGAGCAGGCCGATCCCGAGGGTCGCCACCACCATGGCGGCGACCCGGGACCATCAGCGATGTCTTCGTGGAGGGGCGGGAGCCGCACCGTAGGTCTTCATCAGGTGCGGGTCCAGCGCTGGTTGCTGCCGTTCGAGCAGGTGTAGAGCTGGATCAGGGTGCCGTTGGCAGTACCGGCCGAGACGGCGTCGAGGCAGAGTCCGGACTGGACGCCGACGATGGATCCGTCGGAGTTGAGGCGCCATTTCTGGTTGTCGGCGCCCCAGCAGCTGTAGATCTGGACTTTGGTGCCGTTGCCGGTGCCGCCGGCGTCCAGACACTTGTTGCCGTAGACCCTGAGCTCACCGGCGGCGGAGTACGTCCACTGCTGATTGGTGCCGTTGTTGCAGTCCCACAGTTGGAGCTGGGTGCCGTCGGTGGTGCTGCTGCTGGGCACATCCAGGCAGCGGCCCGACCCGACGCCCTTGATCTGTCCGGAATCCGAAGGGGGCGTGGTGGAGCCGCCGTTGAGTGCGTTGAGGACGGCGGTGTACGCGGGCTTCTTGCTGCCGTCGCCGTTGAACAGCAGCGGCGTGTCCTGCGAGCGCCAGGAGTCGGTGTCGCGTACACCCCAGACGGTGATGCCGAGGCAGCGCGAGACGGCCAGGCAGTCGTTGGTCACGTTGGCGTAGGTCGTGGACGAGGCGCCCTGGATGTCGAGTTCGGTGATGGCCACGTCGACGCCGAGGGCGGCAAAGTTCTGCAGGGTGGTGCGGAAGTTGCTGTTGTAGGGGCTGCCGCTGTTGAAGTGCGACTGGAAGCCGACGCAGTCGATCGGCACGCCACGCTGCTTGAAGTCCTTGACCATGGCGTACACGGCCTGGGTCTTGGCCCAGGTCCAGTCCTCGACGTTGTAGTCGTTGTAGCAGAGCTTGGCAGCCGGGTCGGCGGCGCGCGCGGTGCGGAAGGCGACCTCGATCCAGTCGTTGCCGGTGCGCTGCAGATTGGAGTCGCGCCGGGCGCCCGAACTGCCGTCGGCGAAGGCCTCGTTCACGACGTCCCACTGGGCGATCTTGCCCTTGTAGTGGCCCATCACGCCGTTGATGTGGTCGATCATCGCCTGGCGCAGCGTGCTGCCGCTGAGGCTCTGCATCCAGCCGGGCTGCTGGGAGTGCCAGGCCAGGGTGTGACCGCGCACCTGCTTGCCGTTCTGCACCGCCCAGTTGTAGACGCGGTCACCGGCGGTGAAGTTGAACTGGCCCCGCTGCGGTTCGGTGGCGTCGATCTTCATCTCGTTCTCGGGCGTCACCATGTTGAACTCACGGCCCGCGATCGTCGTGTACGCCGAGTCGCCCAGCCTGCCCGAGGCAATGGCGGTGCCGAAGTAGCGGCCGCTCTGCGCCGCCGCGGCACCGAGCGTGCCCTCGGCGGCGTGTGCTCTCGGCGGGGCGACCAGGGCGCCGACCGCAACCAAGACGCCGACGACCAGCGCCAACAGCAGCCCGCGGGTTTTCCGGCGGATATCGGGTCTGGGAAGGGCGTACGAGCCCATGACTGTGCCTCCAAGGTAGAAATCACGGAAGGACTGAAGCGCAGGGGTCGACCGGCACGAAAGGACTCCATCGCGGCCCAGCCGGGGAACCACCACGCGGCGTCGCGTACCTCTCCAACTACGCGAAGAGCCAGGATGCGTGGGTGCGAACCTCACCGGAACGAAACGGGATGGCGCAGGTGCTGTGGTGCGCGGATCTGCCGCGCGGCTGTGCGTGGACCTGGATCTGCCGTGCAGAACAGAGCGTCCAGGGTCAACATGGTTCGAAATCCCGGACTATGGCCGGTGTCTCAGACAGGGATGATTGAGGTATTGACGATGGCTCGTCAATACTCCCCGCAGAAGAAGTTTCCGTTCCTCGCCCGAAACTTTCCGAAATCCCATCGAGTCAGCGGCGAACTCCTGACGCCACGACCAGTGGACGCCGTAAGGCCGGTTCGGGGTGTTGTGCACGGTATTTCCAGTCGGCACGACAGCCTGTCGAGCCCAACGGGGAGGCGCCGTTTGTAGACAGATCGGCGACAGGCCTTGACCGGAGGGCCTCTCATTCCTAGCTTGTGGCGTCAATGAATCCGGGAACCTTCCGAAAAGTTTTCGGGATCGCCCCTGTCCCCCTACCCCGGCGTGGCCGCTCCGCGGTTCATCGGGGCCACCTCACCCCCGCCCCCAAAGGAGACCCTCTGATGCGGTTCCGCCATCCGTCCCCGGTCCGCCTGAGACGTTTACTCGCCGTCCTTGCGCCCTTGCTGCTCGTGGCCACCTTCCTCGGTGCCCATCCCGCCGGCGCGGCGACCGTAGACCCCAACACCTCGTATGTGCTGGTCAACCGCAACAGTGGCAAGGCCCTGGATGTCTACAACATGGCGACCGACGACGGCGCCCGCATCACCCAGTGGACCAGGAACGATCAGAACCAGCAGCAGTGGCAGTTCGTCGATTCCGGGGACGGCTACTACCGCATCAAGTCCCGGCACTCGGGCAAGGTGCTGGACGTCCACAACTGGTCCACCGCGAACAGCGGCGCGATCGTCCAGTGGACCGACCTGAACGCCACGAATCAGCAGTGGCGGCTGGCCGACAGCTCGGACGGCTACGTGAGGCTCATCTCGCGCCACAGCAACAAGGCCCTCGAGGTACAAGGCGCCTCCACCGCCGACAGCGCGAACATCGTCCAGTACGACGACTGGGGCGGCACCAACCAGCAGTGGAAGCTCGTCAAGGTCGGCGGGGACACTCCCGGCGCCTGCGATCTTCCGTCGACGTACCGCTGGACATCAACGGGCGCGCTTGCGCAGCCCAAGCCGGGATGGGCCTCGCTCAAGGACTTCACCGTCGTCCCGTACAACGGCAAGCAGCTCGTCTACGCGACGACGCACGACACGGGGACGAGTTGGGGTTCGATGAACTTCGGCCTGTTCACCAACTGGTCGGACATGACCTCGGCCAGCCAGAACACGATGTCTTCCGCCACCGTCGCGCCCACGCTCTTCTACTTCGCGCCGAAGAACATCTGGGTGCTCACCTACCAGTGGGGCGGGACCGCCTTCTCCTACCGGACGTCGAGCGACCCCACCAACCCGAACGGCTGGTCATCACCGCAGGTGCTCTTCTCCGGAAGCATCACCGGCTCCGGAACAGGACCCATCGACCAGACGCTCATCGGTGACGGGACGAACATGTACCTGTTCTTCGCCGGTGACAACGGCAAGATCTACCGGGCCAGCATGCCGATCGGGAACTTCCCGGGCAGCTTCGGCACGAACTCGACAGTGGTCATGAGCGATACGACGAACAACCTGTTCGAAGCCCCGCAGGTCTACAAGCTACAGGGCCAGAACCGCTACCTCATGATGGTCGAGGCGATCGGCTCCCAGGGCCGCTACTTCCGCTCGTTCACCGCCACCAGCCTCAACGGCTCATGGACACCCCAGGCCGCGACCGAGAGCAACCCCTTCGCCGGCAAGGCCAACAGCGGCGCCACCTGGACCAACGACATCAGCCACGGCGAACTGATCCGCACCAGCGCCGATCAGACCATGACCGTCGATCCCTGCAATCTGCAGTTGCTCTACCAGGGGCGCAGCCCCAACTCCGGTGGCGACTACGGCCTCCTGCCCTACCGTCCGGGTCTGCTGACACTGCAGCGCTGACGGCGTGACACGGGTCCGGGTCCGGCATGGAGCCGGCGTGGCGGGCTCGGCGAAAGGCCGAGCCCGCCCCGGTCGCGCGACACGAGCTCCTTCGAGTGGTTCCCCACGATCCCGATCCACCGCTCCCGGGACCTCGCCCGCTGGGAGTACGCGGGGCATGTGCGAGGCGCGGTCCCGGGAACTCCCTGGCCGGGGTGCCGGACTCGGGCGGGGTGTGGGCGCCCTCCCTGAGCTGGGACGGCCCGGTTCTGGCTGACGTCCTCGGTGGTCCGCTCGGTCGGCACGCCGTACTTCGACCTGGACACGTACGTGACGACGGCGCCGTGCGTGTCGGGCCCGTGGTCCGCGCCGCGCCGGGTGCCCGGGCACGGTTTCGACCCGGCCCTCTTCCACCACGAGGGGCGTCTCTGGCTGCTCAACCTCCAGACGAACCACCGGCCGGGCGGGCGCCGCTTCTCGGGCATCGTCCTCACCGAGCTCGACCGGGACACGCTCACCCCACTGAGCCCCTCCCAACTCTTGCTCCAACACGACGAGTTGGTGGAGGGCCCGAAACTGCTGTACCGCGACGGCTGGTTCGTACTCCTCCTGGCGCACGACGGCACGGGGTTCGAGCACGGCGTCCTCGTGACGCGCAGCCGCTCCCTCACTGGCCCGTACGAGCTCGACAGCCGGCCTCTGCTGACGTCACGGGACGACCCCGCGCTGCCGTTGCAGAAGGCCGGACACGCCGAACTGGTGGAGACGCCGGACGGCGACTGGTTCCTGAGCCATCTCACGGCCCGCCCCCTGCGCACCCCGGACGGGCCGCGCTGCACGCTGGGCCGGGAGACGGCGCTCCAGGCGGTGGCCTGGGACGCGGACGGATGGCCGCGGTTGCGGCACGGAGGACACCGTCCGGCCGTCGAGGTCGAGGTCCCGGATGCCGCCGCGCTGCCCCAACCCCCTCTGAACTCAAGACCGTTGGGGTGGCCCTGGAGCACCCTGCGCGCACCGGTCGACTCCTCGTGGGCGGACACCACGAGCCGCCCCGGATGGATCAGGCTGCGCGGCCGTCAGGGTCCTGAATCCCTCTGGGAGCACAGCCTGTTGGCGCAGCGGATCACGGAGCACCGGGCGCGCGTCGAGGTAACCGTCAACGCGCGCCCGGCCACGTTCACCCAGTCCGCCGGGCTGGTCCTGCGCTACGACTCCCTCTCCTACCTCACTCTGGACGTGACCTGGGCCGAACCCGAGGGCGAACCGCAGCGCGGCCAGCAGTGGCAGGGCTCGGGCCGCCGTGTGCTCAGCCTCGTGGAGCGCACCCTCGACGGCACCCATCAGGTCGCCCTCGTGCCGCTCGACCCTGACACGCCTGTGGTCCTGGGCGCGGACATCGACCGCGCGTCGGCACAGTCTTCAGCCGCCTCTCCGACGACGACTGCGGGCGGCTCCGCTTCACCGGATCGCTTACCGGGATCCACGCGGACGACCTCGTGGACGCGGCGTTCACCGCCGACTTCACGGGATTCCGGCTGGACTGCACCCCCGCGTGATCCGGGGCTGACGGACGGCACGACAGTCGCTGTCGTGGACGCTCGCGTCACCACGCCGCTTGGGCCCGGATGCCCACGTCCCAGCGATGAAGTCGCGCCGCGCCACCAGGAAGGCGGGATCGGGACGACGTACATGGACCGCCTCCTCCAGCTCGCGGGGCAGCCCGGCGAAGAATTGGCGGAACGAAAGGCCAGAACGCGCGACCGCATCGGGATCACACCCCCGACTCGGGCGGCTTGAAGGAGCTCGCGCGGCGCGTCCTGGAGACCGGCCAACGAGATCAGGACAAGCACCGGGCGCTTCGGGACCACCCTCGCTCCACCGTGGCGTGGACGGCACCGCTGCCGTGCGTCAGACGCGGCGAGCCCAAAACGATGTCGCCAAGGTCAACCGTGAGCGGTGCCGCACGGCGGCGCCCCTCAAGAAGCAGGTGCCGCCGTGCTCTTGCGGACGACGAGGCTCGTCGCCAGTTCGAGACGCGTGGTCACCGGTTCCTGGTCACGCAACCGCATGATCATCTGCACCGCTTCCTCGGCCATCTCCCGCAATGGCTGGTGCACCGTCGTCAGGGCCGGGCTCGACCAGCGAGCCACCGGCACGTCGTCGTAGCCGACCACCGACAGGTCCTGCGGCACCCGGAGACCGCGGACTCGGGCCGCCTCCAGGACGCCGAGTGCCTGCAGGTCGCTGCCCGCGAAGATCGCGGTGGGCGGCTCGGGCAGATCGAGGAGTTCGAGGGCGCGCTCGAAGCCGCCCTCGACATGGAAGTCGCCGTAGCGGACGAGGGCGGGGTCGGCTTCGATGCCCGCCATGCCGAGCGCGGAGCGGTAGCCGTCGAGGCGGGCGTGGGAGCAGAGCATGTCGTCTGGCCCCGTGATGATCCCGATGCGGCGATGGCCGAGTTCCACCAGGTGCCGGGTGGCGACCCGCCCCCCGTTCCAGTTCGCCGAGCCGACCGAGGGTACGTCCGGGTCGGGGTCGCCGGCCGGGTCGACGATGACGAACGGGATGGAGCGCGACTGCAGCCGCTGCTTGACCTCGGCGGGCAGCGCAGAGAAGACGAGCACCACGCCGCGCGGCCTGCGCTGCATGACGCCTTCGATCCAGTCGGGGGCGGGTGCGTGGCGGGTGCCGCTCTCGGTCAGCACGAGGCTTGCCTGGTGCGCCTTGGCGACGTTCCCCACGCCACGGATCAGCTCCATCGCCCAGATGCTGTCCAGCTCGTGGAAGACCAACTCGATGAGGGGCGCCTCGCGGGCGGCCCGCGTCGTGCGCCGGTAGGAGTGCGTCTCCAGAAGGCGCTCCACCTTGACCCGGGTCGGGGCGGCCACATCCTGCCGCCCGTTGAGCACCTTCGAAACTGTCGAAATGGAGACGCCTGCCTTTTGGGCCACCTCGGCGAGGGTGATGCGGCCCAAGTCCTCGTCATCACGCATGCCTTGGAGCATAAGGCACGGTCAGACCTCTCGACATCGTAACGCTTTGATAACTCGACGAATCGGGCTTGACCGCCCACCGGGCGCGATCTAGCGCCCCGAATCGTTAACTTTCGGTGATAGTGCCGAAACAGTGTCGAGAGGCGAGGCGATGACTCTACGCGCACGGTTGCCGAGATCGGTCGCAGCGGGCGGTGCTGCCCTGGCCCTGCTGCTGTCCCTGTCCGGGTGCGGCGGCGGCTCATCCGCGGCAGGCGGCGACGACGGGAAGATCCACGTCCTGGTCTACGGGGACGCGGCGAACAAGGTCGAGAAGCTGGTCGCCACGTTCCAGTCGCGCTCCGACTACGGGTCGGGCGGCCCGCTGTCCCTCCCGGAGCACATCACGCTCGACAACTACATCAACGACTTCAACAACGGCTTCGGCCAGTACTTCGTCAACACCGTCGTCGTCACCGTCTGCGTCGTCGGCATCATCCTGCTGCTCGTGCCGCCGCTCGCGTACGCGAGCGTACGGGGCCGCGGTCGGCTCACGAGCGGTGTGTTCCGGCTGTTCCTGCTCGGCCTCGCGATCCCCGCGCAGGCCGTCATCGTCCCGATGTTCTACGTGATCAGCGAGGCAGGCCTCTACGACAACCTCATCGGCGTCATCCTGCCGACGGCCGCCTTCGCCATTCCGGTGTGCACGCTGATCCTGACCGGGTCGATGCGCGACATCACGCCGGAGCTGTACGAGGCGATGACGATGGACGGCGCGTCGCCGCGGCGGATCTTCTTCCGCCTGGTGCTCCCGCTGTCCCGCAGCGGCCTGTCGACCATCATCGTGTTCTCCGCGCTGCAGGCGTGGAACGGCTTCCACTTCCCGCTGGTCCTCACCCAGTCCGCGAGCACCAAGGTCATCACCATGGGACTCTACGACTTCCAGACGGAACACGGCGTCGACATCCCGGGCCTTCTCGCCGCGGTGGTGCTGTCCATGCTGCCCATCCTGATCGTCTACCTGTTCGCCCGTCGTGCCCTGGTCCAGGGGCTGATGGGAGTCGGAGGAAAGTGACCGAGCACCTGGCCGTACCGGCCGAAGAGACCGCCGCGACTCGTGCGCCTGTTTGGCGCGACGCGAATCGCACCGCCGAGGCCCGTGCCGACGCGCTGCTCGCCGAGATGACGCTCGAGGAGAAGATCGCCCGACTCTTCGGCGTATGGGTGGGCGCCTCGGCGGAGGGCGGCGACGTCGCCCCGCACCAGCACGACATGGAGGAGCCGGTCGACCTCGACGAGCTGCTCCCCCATGGGCTCGGCCAGTTGACGCGGCCGTTCGGCACCGCGCCAGTCGATCCCGCGCTCGGTGCCCTCTCCCTCGCCCGCACCCAGCGCCGCATCGTGGCCGCCAACCGGTTCGGCATTCCGGCGCTGGCCCACGAGGAGTGCCTGGCCGGATTCGCCGCGTGGGGCGCCACCGCGTACCCTGTTCCGCTCGCGTGGGGCGCCTCGTTCGACCCGGACCTGGTCCGGCGGATGGCCGCGGCGATCGGCCGCGACCTTCGTTCGGTCGGCGTGCGCCCCGGTCCTCGACGTCGTACGCGATGCCCGCTGGGGCCGCGTCGAGGAGACCATCGGCGAGGACCCGGACCTCGTCGGCACCATCGGCACGGCATACGTGCAGGGCCTCGAGTCGGCCGGGATCGTCGCCACGCTCAAGCACTTCGCCGGATACTCGGCCTCCCGCGCGGGCCGCAATCTCGCGCCGGTGTCCATGGGCGGTCGGGAGTTCGCCGATGTGGTGCTCCCACCGTTCGAGATGGCCGTGCGCGAGAGCGGCGTACGGTCCGTCATGCACGCCTATACCGACGTCGACGGCATTCCGTCCGCCGCCGACGAGCGGCTCCTGACCGGACTACTCCGTGACACCTGGGGGTTCGAAGGGACCGTCGTCGCTGACTACTTCGGCATCGCGTTCCTCAAGACCCTTCATGCAGGGGCCGGTTCGTTCGGCGAGGCCGCGGGCGCCGCGCTCGCGGCGGGCGTCGATGTCGAACTGCCCACCGTGAAGACGTTCGGCGACCCCCTGCGCAAGGCCCTCGCCGACGGGTCCGTACCGGAATCCCTCGTGGACCGCGCGGCCCGTCGAGTGCTCGTCCAGAAGGCCGAGTTGGGTCTGCTCGACGAGGACTGGGACCCGACTCCGACCGCCCTCGCGGGAGTCACTGCCGACCGGGCCCGGGCGACCATCGACCTGGACGGCCCGTTCAACCGCGACCTGGCGCGCCAGGTCGCCGAGGAGTCGGTGATCCTGCTGGCGAACGACGGCACCCTGCCGCTCGCGCCCGACACCCCGGCCCGCATCGCCGTGATCGGACCGAACGCCGAAACGCCGACGGCCGTACTCGGCTGCTACTCGTTCCCGGTGCACGTCGGCAGCCGTACGCCCGGCACCCCGCCAGGCATCGAACTGCCCACGCTGCGCGAGGCGTTGGCGGCGGAGTTTCCCGGCAGCGAGATCGTCACGGCCGCCGGTCTCGCCGAGGCCGACGCCACTGACACCGACTCCGAGGGCTTCGCGGCGGCCGTCGCGCTGGCTCGCGGGGCCGACCTGGTCGTCGCCGCGCTCGGCGACCGAGCGGGGCTCTTCGGGCGCGGCACGAGCGGCGAGGGCTGCGATGCCGCGTCCCTCTCCCTGCCCGGCGCCCAGGAACAACTCCTCGACGCCCTTCTGGACACCGGCACCCCCGTCGTCGTAACACTGCTCGCCGGCCGCCCGTACGCCCTGGGCCGCGCGGCCCGGGAGAGCGCGGCGCTCGTGCAGGCCTTCTTTCCCGGCGAGGAGGGCACGACCGCCCTGGCCGGAGTGCTCAGTGGTCGCGTACGGCCATCGGGCAGGCTGCCTGTCAGCGTCCCCCGCGGACCGGGCGCGCAGCCGACGACGTATCTCGCGCCTCGCCTCGGCCACGGCCACCGAGGTCTCGAACCTGGACCCGGCCCCGGCATTCGGCTTCGGCCACGGTCTGACCTACACCACGTTCGACTGGAGCGACCTGCAAGTCGGCAACGAACTCAGCGCCACCGACGGCCAGTTCGAGCTCGAGTGCACCGTCCGCAACACCGGCACACTGCCCGGGACCGAGGTCGTACAGCTGTATCTGCACGACCCGGTCCCGTCCGTGGTGCAGCCGGTGCAGCGGCTCATCGGCTACGTACGCCTGCCGGAACTAGCGCCGGACGAAGCCGTACGGGTACGGGTGCGCGTGTCCGCCGACCTCGCTTCGTTCACCGGGCGCGAGGGGCTGCGCCTCGTCGAACCCGGCGAAATGGAGTTGCGGCTCAGCGCGTCGAGCACCGAGCCGCGCCTGACGGCACGGTTCGCTCTCACCGGGCCCGTCCGGGAGGTCGATCACCGGCGCCGCCTGCACGCGCACTTCGCGTTCACTGTCGAACCATAGATCCGACAGACCGAAACTTTTCAGTCGCCCCGGCTCACCTGGAAGCCCCAACTCCCTTACAGCTAACAACCGATGGCACGAGAACCTGGCCCAGGCAGTTACTTCCCAAGGTCACGGCCTCTATTCCACTCACCCAAGACAGCAAAAGTCTTTCGCGTCAAGTACCGAAACCATTGACTCGACCGAACCTCAAGGCCAGCATGTGTCGCACCGATCCCGGCAACAGATGGCCCTGTGCTCTCCTGTGCTCGGCCATCACCTTCACGAGGAGGATGCGTGCACGAGGACGACACCCGCACCCGGATCAGCCGCAGAGGCGTCATCGGCGGCGTCGGCGCACTGGCGCTCGGCGCCGCGTCCGGCCTGCTGCTCCCAGCTTCGGCACATGCGGACACGACCATCACGACGAACCAGACCGGCACCAACAACGGGTTCTACTACTCGTTCTGGACCGACGGCGGCGGCTCCGTCTCCATGACCCTGGCCTCAGGCGGCAACTACCGCACGTCCTGGACGAATTGCGGCAACTTCGTCTGCGGAAAGGGCTGGAGCAACGGCAGCCGCAGGACCGTCCAGTACTCGGGGAGCTTCAGCCCGTCCGGCAACGGCTACCTGGCCCTCTACGGCTGGACGTCGAACCCGCTCGTCGAGTACTACATCGTCGACAACTGGGGCACCTACCGGCCCACCGGCACCTACAAGGGAGCGGTGACCAGCGACGGCGGCACCTACGACATCTACCAGACGACGCGGTACAACGCCCCGTCCGTCGAGGGCACCAAGACCTTCAACCAGTACTGGAGCGTGCGGCAGTCGAAGCGCACCGGCGGGGCCATCACCACCGGAAACCACTTTGACGCGTGGGCACGCGCCGGCATGCCTCTGGGCAGCTTCAGTTACTACATGATGCTGGCGACCGAGGGGTACCAGAGCAGCGGCAGTTCCAACATCACCGTGAACAGCTGATCCGGCCGCCTCGCGTCGGTTGCGCACCGCTCCGGTGCGCAACCGACGCGAGCAGTCGGCCCTGAGAGGCCTAGAACTGCGTGAAGAACTTCCAGACCTCCTGCGGCACCCAGGTCCTGGGTCCGCTGTCGCCCGCGGCCCCGTCCTGCGGAGCGGCGATGTGCCCTTCGTCGAAGGCGGCCCAGACGACCGGGTGCCCGGCCGAGCAGCCCGCATAGGCGGTGACCCGGTGCGTCAGGCTGCCCTGGAGAGGTTCCGGCGCGTTCTGGGGAGTGCATCCGTTGTTCCTGACGAACCTGTCCCGCAGTGCCCGTCCGCCGGAGATGCCGACCCGGCATTGGCCCAGCCGTTGTTGAGGCCTTGGGGCGCGACGAAGATGGTGCTGTTGTTCGCCAGTCGCTGGAGCCCGTAGTAGGCCCAGGTGCCGGTGTCCACGGTGCGGCCGGTGGCGACGTCGGTGGACGAACCGCCCAGCCAGTGGAATCCGAAGACCAGCCGGTAGGCGTGGTTCCGGTCGTAGCCGTCGGGGATACGCAGAATGAAGTCGCGGTTCTTGCCACCGCTACGGATCGTGTGCGTGCCGCTCGTCAGGGTGGGCGCCTTGCCGCAACCGGAGCTCGGGCTCGCGGAGTTGGCGGACGCCGCAGCCCGTGCCAGGGGCTGCCGTGCCGCCGATACCCAAAACGACCAGAACCGCGACCACGACGGACCATAAGACGGATCTTGTTGTCCTCGTCATCGTGAAACTCTCTTCCTCAAAGCGCGGTTGCTACGCGCGATTCCATTTCTGGTTGGCCTGGCCGTTGCAGGTCCACAGGACCAGTGGGGTTCCGTTCGCGGTGCCGGCCCCGTTGGCGTCGAGGCACAGTCCGGCGTGGACGTTGCGGATCGATCCGTCGGAGCCGACCGTCCACTTCTGGTTGTCCTGCCCGTTGCAGGGCCAGGTGATGACCCGGGTGCCGTTGACGGTGCCCTGGTCGTAGGCGTCCAGACACTTGTCGCCGAAGACGCGGATCTCGCCGCCAGCCCACGTGGTCCACAACTGGTTGGCCGCCGTGTGGCAGTCCCACAGCAAAGCCGTGGCCCCTGCGGCGGTGGAGGCGTTGTCCACGTCGACGCAGCGGCCGGAGCCGGCGCCCCGCAGACGCGAGGTCGTTACGGCGAGCGGGCTGCCTCCGCTCACCCGGAAGACGGCGACACCGTGCGCGGGGACGCTCGCCGATATCTGCCCCGACGTGCTCGACGTGCCGCCGGTCCACAAGTCGGTGAGGGTGAACTGCCCGCCGAACAGGCCGACTTGCGCGGCCGAGGCGGTGACCGTCGCGGCGCCTTCCCCTCGGTTGAACAGACCCACCGCGACCGAACCGTCCGACAGGGGCTTGGCGAACACCTCGGTGCTGCCGTCGTCGCGCACCCTGCGCCCGCCCGCGCCCAGCGAATCCTGGTTCACCGCCAGCAGACGCGGGTTGCGCAGGATGGCGCTCACGTCGGCGGACATGGTGCGGATGTCGTTGCCGGCCATGAGCGGGGCACTCATCAGCGCCCACAAGGCGAAGTGGGAGCGTGACTCGGTCAGTGACAGGCCGGGGCGGCCCACGACCAGCATGTCCGGGTCGTTCCAGTGTCCGGGACCCGACTGCGCCGCCAGCGGCGCGGTGACGTCCAGGACGTTGCCGACTCCCATCGGATAGCTATTGGTGTTGCCGTTCTGCCAGATGTCGAGCAGATCCTCTGTGGTCCGCCACAGGTCGGCGACCTCGCCCCAGTTGTACGTGGAGCCGGTGATGGCGTGGAAGCTGTTGGGGTTGATGCTGTAGGTGATCGGCCGCCCGGTGGCACGCAGGGCGTCGCGCATCAGCGTGAAGCGTGCGACCTGCTCGTCGCGGGTGCCGCTCGAGGAGCACCAGTCGTACTTCAGGTAGTCGACGCCCCACGAGGCGAAGGCAGTCGCGTCCTGAGCCTCATGCCCCCTGCTGCCCGTCGACCCGGGATAGGCGCCGCTGGTCTGCGCGCAGGTGCGCTCGCCCGGCACCTGGTAGATCCCGAACTTCAGGCCCTTGCCGTGGATGTAGTCCCCGAGCGCCTTCATGCCGCTGGGGAACTTGGTCGGGTTGGCCCGCAGGTTGCCTGCCGCATCACGCTGCGGGTCGAACCAGCAGTCGTCGACCACCACGTACCGGTAGCCGGCGTCACGCATCCCCGAGGAGACCATCGCGTCGGCGGCCTGGCGCACCTGAGCCTCGGTGACCCCACAACCGAAGCTGTTCCAGCTGTTCCAGCCGAGCGGTGGAGTGAGCGCGGGGCTGCCGGGTGCGGCCGAAGCGGTGGAATGGACAGAGGCCGTGACGGTGGCGGTGACCGTCAGCACGGTGGTCGCGAGGAGGCGGAGCAGTCGTCCGCCTGATCGTCTGGACACCAAGGGCTCCTTCACGGAAGGGCGCCATGGGAGGGCGACGCGAAGATCGATGTCACGTCCATGACACTGACAGAAGCGAGGGAAAGCGGGTTCGAAATTTCGTGAGTCATTCCGAAACTGACGGCCTCACGGATATTAGGGATCCGACCGAACATGTCAACACCCTTAACATGGCTGCCTTCCCCGTTCGGTCACACAGGCCAGCAGTAGGCGGCCTTTCGGAATAACCTCGGCAACTCGCTTACGAAGACGGGGAATCTCCCACTTCGAATGTTTCGCGATCGTTGTCGATTCATGCGAGAGGTATTGACGGGATCAACCGGCCCTCTATCATCCTGGTTGCTCGACAAGCCAACCCACGTTCGACATTTCGCACATGGGCAGCCGCTCCGTGCAGCCGGACAGGGCACCTCGGGACAACTCCAACCACCAACACCTGGGCGACAGAAGGGGGACACCACGCATGCAAATGCCATGGACCCATCAACACGCCCTGTCCCGCCGTCGCGCACTGACTGACGCCACGGGCCTGGCCACCGGTGCCCTGATTCCTCAGACAGCGGCCCCCGGCACCGCCTCCGCCCAGAGGCCGGCCCGCGCTGCCGCGGCGACCTACACGAACCCGGTGATCTGGCAGGACTTCGCCGACATCGACGTCATCCGCGTCGGTGACACCTTCTACGCCTCCGCCTCGACCATGCACTACTCGCCGGGCGCGCCCGTCCTGCGCTCGTACGACCTGGTCGACTAGGAGATCGCCGGGCACGCGGTGCCCCGCCTGGACTTCGGCGCCAAGTACGATCTCAACGGTGCCCGCGGCTACGTCAGAGGGGTCTGGGCGTCGTCGCTCGCCTACCGGCCCAGCAACAGGACGTTCTACTGGCTTGGCCAGATCGACTTCGCCAAGATGTACGTCCATACGGCCACCGCCGCCGAGGGGCCCTGGAGCAGACACGCGACGATCGACACCCCCTACTACGACGCGGGGCTGCGCGTCGACACCGACGACACCCTGTACGTGGCGTACGGCAACACCACGATCAACGTGGCACAGCTGTCCCCGGACGGGCGCAACCAGGTCCGCACGCAGCAGGTGTTCACGACACCGTCGAGCGTGGGCACCCTGGAGGGCTCCCGCTTCTACAAGATCAACGGGCATTACTACATCTTCCTGACCCGCCCCGCGAACGGGCAGTACATCCTGAAGTCGAGCGGTCCCTTCGGTCCGTACACGATGCGGCAGGTCCTTCTCGACCTGCGCGGGCCCATCCCCGGCGGCGGGGTCCCACGCCAGGACGGCCTTGTGCAGACACGGAACGGTGTCTCACAGTCCCAGATGCGCACGATCGGTGCGCCGAGTTGCTGGTGGGCGTCGTTCAGCAGGTCGCGGTACTCGGTCCAGGTGAAACTGCGTCTACCGCCCCGTTTGTGGTCGACATGCCGCTTGGGTCTGAAGATCAGGCGCGAGCGTTCCCCCCGGCTTGTAACAGGCCATGGCGGCAATGGAGAACCGGCGCTGGGAACGTCCTCGCACCCGGATGACGGGAGTGTTTCCGCGCCCGGCCCAGGTGCGCGTCGAGGGCGGCGTCATCGAGAATCCCGGCTTCGTCTTCGAAGCCGACCCAGGCCTTGAGCGCCGCCGCGGTGTTTCCAGCCGGGGCCAGGCTTCCTTCACCCAGCCACTGACGGCTTCCTCGTCGCGCTCGACCGCGCGCCGGGCCGGTACCTGGTGGCTGAAACCGTGCCGGTGCAGCATCTGTGCGATCGCCGACAAGGTCATGCCCTTGTGGAACCGGCGTCCGATCAGAGTCTTGATCCGCGACAGCGTCCAGGTCTGATCCGGCCAGCCGTGTGCCACCGGCCCCCGGGCCAGTTCCCGCTCCAGCACGATGAACACTGCTTCACTCAATTTGGGTTTGGACACCGGCCCCTTCGGTGCCAGGGCGCGCTCCCCACCCTGTTCCCAGGCCCGGCGCCACCGCTGCACCGACCGCACGCTGACACGTAATTCCCTGGCGACCGCGGCACTGCCAAGCCCAGCCGCGAACAACTCGGCCGCCTGCAACCGAATGTGCCCACGAAACGCCTGCCGTTCCGCAGTCAATGGGCGACCACCACCGTCAATGACCTCGCCCGTCACACCGGCCACACCCCGCAACAGATCATCGATCAGTACGAGACCGACATCATCGCCGACTGGGAGGACCTCGCCTGACAAGTGCCATTCGTGAAGAGTGCCGACGGAGCGGAATGGAGGTGCGGCGATCTGTGGAAGCCGCACAAACGCCCCTTCGAGTCGGCAAGGATCCGCAGGAATCGCGCTTCACGGGGATGAGCGCCTGCGCCCGGCGTTGGGGCACCCCCGCCCGGGGGCCCTGAAACGGGAGCTCAGATGGTCGGGCGTCGACCGGGTCACTGTGCCGACAGGGACTTGACGTGGCGTCAGGAAAGTCAGCATTGGGTCAGCATAAGTCTGATGACAGCTGCCCACGGGTGACGAAACCTGTGACTCGCGAACGTGGAGTCAAAGTCCCCGAACAGCGTTTGCGATCGCAGTGAAGGGAAGCCGGGCGAGTCGACTCCCCCCGTGCGTCCGGCCCCGCATAGGTCACGCCGCAAAGAGGCAGTTCAACGCACCCGGCCTCGAGGCTTAAGCGGCACAGGCGGCAGCTCGGGCGCAGCCAACGGACCCCCGTCGTACCCCTTCACTTCCCCAAATCTCGACCCACCCATCCAATCCTCCCGGGCCTGACTGATATCGTCCTGCGATCTGCCGATGAAGTTCCACCACATGATCAGCTCCTCCTCGAACGGCTCGCCGCCCAGGAGCATGAGGCCCGCGTCCGACGCGGCGTGCAGCGGGAGTTCGGTGCGGCCGCAACCGAGGTAGAGCATGGAGCCGGGGAGCACCGGCACGCCGTCGACCCGGGCCTCGCCCGACATGGCGAGAACGGCGTACTCGAAGTCGGGGTCCAGCGGCAGGCGTACGTCCGCGCCGCTCGCCAGGGCCAGATCGGCGCCGACGATCGGCGTGTACGTCGTTCCGGGCGAGGCCGTGCCGTCGAGCGTGCCCAGCAGAAGCGTGGCCCGCAGGCCGGGGGCGGTGACGACGGGCAGTTCGCCGTGGTGCTCGAAGTGCGGTTCGGTGTGCCGGTGGCTGTCCGGCAGGGCGACCCAGAGCTGCGCGCCGTGCAGGAGGCGGGAGTGCGAGCGGGGGCTCTCCTCGGAGTGGCTGATGGCGCGGCCCGAGGTCATGAGGCCGAGTTCGCGCGGGCGGATCGTCTGGAGGCTGCCCGTGGAGTCGCGGTGCAGCACTTCGCCCTCGTGCAGCCAGCTGACGGTCTGCAGGCCCATGTGCGGGTGCGGCGGCACCTGCATGCCGGGCTCGCCGGCGATGTCGTCGGGACCGTAGTGGTCGACGAAGCACCAGGCGCCGACCATGCGGCGGCCCAGATTGGGCAGCAGGCGGCGGACTTCGGTGGACTCGCCGAGCTTGACCCGGCGGGGGCTGAGGAGTTCGCGCACCGGCTCGGCCACCACGAACCCGCGGCCACCGCAGAGGGCGGGAACCGCCTCCCGATCAAGATTGCTCATGGCGCACAACCTAGCCCTGTCGGGGACCTCTCGTCAGGTCATCGATCCGCCCATTGAGGGGCACTTGGCTCAGAACCGGCACGGCGACCGAGAACCCGGACCACAGGTCCGTACGCCAGGGGACGGCTCGTCGGCGAACTGTCGACGGACCGTTCGAGGGACCGCCGACGGACCGTTCGAGGGACCGCCGACGGACCGTTCGAGGGGCTGCCGACAGGGCTCCGGCACACGGTTCGAGACAGCACCCCAGAAATAGTAGCCATGGATATAATATCTATGTACTGTATCTGGCATGAGCTCAGCGAAGTCGGTATCCGAGAACGCGACGCCCGGTTTCCTCGTCTGGCGACTGTCCATGAGATGGCGTGTCGCGGTCGACCGGGCGGTGGGCCCGCTGGGCCTGACGCACGCGCAGTACTCGCTGGTGGCATCGCTGTACGGCATGCATCGGGACGGCCTGCGCCCCAGCCAGCGCCAGCTCGCCGACCACACCGGGCTCGAACCGCTCTACGTGTCGAAGCTGGCGCGCTCCCTGGAATCGGCCGGCATCGTCGACCGCGTCCGGGACCCGGCGGACCCCCGGGCGGTGCGACTGTCCCTCACCGAGGACGGGCGCGCGGTCACCCGCCGCGCGATCACCGTGGTCCAGGGCCTGCTGGAACAGCTTCTCGAACCACTGGGCGGCCTCGGCGGCGAACGCACTCGGGCGTTCAGCCGCGAACTGGCCACCCTGCTCGACGTACCGCTCGATCCGCACACCGGAGCCGAGCCGTACTCCGACGAGGATTCACCGAAGGAGCAGTCATGACCACCTCCCCTCCCCCTGTCAACGGCCAGGTCATCGGCCTCGCCCACTACGCGAGCCGCGCCGCCCTGGAGCGGGTGCTGGCCCGCAGCGGCACCACCTTCGAGCAGTCCGTGGCCCTGCGGGCCGTCTCCGACAACGGCGGAACCGTCGAGCGCGACCGGCTCGTGGGCCGACTGACCGGCGCGCTGAAGATCGAGGAGCCGGCGGCCCGGCGGACCGTCGACGCGATGACGGCACTGAAGCTGCTGGAGGAGCCCACGGCCGGGCAGGTGTCCCTCACTGACGCCGGCCGGGAGCTGTTCGAGTCGATCCGCACCGCCGGCAACGCGATCGCGGCCCGGCTGTACGCCGGGATTCCGGCCGAGGACCTGGCCACCGCCGGACGCGTCCTGACCCTGGTCACCGAGCGCGCCGACGCGGAACTGGCCGGGGCGTAGCCACTCCGCGACCGCACCCCCGACAGGTCGTGGAATATTCAACCAACCAGCGCGGTTGAGGCCCGTCGAAGGAGGTCAGTGGTGGAAATGACGTACTACGACCACGGGACGGCCGCGGAGCGCTGGGAGCGGGCGCGGCTGTTCTTCGAGGCCAAGGACTACGCCGCGGCGGCGCGGGTGCTGGGCGGACTGGTCGAGGAGGCGCCGGAGCAGACCGGACCCCGGCTGCTGCTGGCACGCTCCTACTACCACTCGGCCCAACTGCGGCGCGCCGAGACCGAGTTGCGGGCGCTCGTGGAGCTCGACCCGGTCGAGCACTACGCCCGGCTGATGCTGGGACGCACGCTGCAGCGCCTGGGACGGGGCGACGAGGCGGCATCGCACCTGCGGATCGCGTCCGCGCTCGCGGGCGACTTCGAACAGGCTTGATCCGCCCAGGAATCACCCAGGCTCCGACTCGGGTCCGGACCCGGGTCCCGGCTCGCGTCGGGACCCGGGTCCGCGCTGATTTCGACCCGGGCCACCCCGGTGATTTCGGGTCTCGGACGCTTGGTTGTCCAAGTCTCGGACTGCTCGGTGATCCGGGTCCCGGACGTTCGGTGATCCAGGTCCCGGACTGCTCGGTTATCCGGGTCTCGGACCCTCGGTGATCCGGGTCCCGGACGCTCGGCGATCCAGGTCCCGGACTGCTCGGTTATCCGGGTCCCGGACTGCTCGGTGATCCAGGTCGCGGACCCTCGGCGATCCGGGTCCCGGACGCTCGGCGATCCAGGTCCCGGACTGCTCGGTGATCCGGGTCGCGGGCACGGAGAACCCTAACTCCGCGCCCCTCCCGAGAAGGCCGGCCACTCGCGTGACCGGTTCTTCTCGCGCAACCGGGCCGCCCGGCGGCCGGGGAGAGCGGAAATCGATCAGGGAGAGCGGATCGGCCCCGAGGTGGATCTAGAACGGCGTCGCCGCGTGCAGGATCAGAAACATGGTCACCGCCGAGTTGGCCGAGGACATCGCGGAGACGAGCGTCCCCGCGGCGGCGCACCAGGCCGCCAGCCCCACCGCCGTGAACACGGACGGCAGGCTGCGGGCCACCGGCTCGGGTGCCAGCAGGGCGGCGACCCGGCGCGGCACCGGACCCACGGCCGCGAACCCGGCGAGCGCGGGCAGCGGACCGCCGCCGGACAGCAGCGCGGCCTTCCCGATCGCGCGCGCCACCACCCTGCGGCTGCCGACCGACCGGGCCGCCTCCTCGTCCGCCCACCGCTCCGCCGTGTAGACGACGGCCGTCCGCAGCGGTCCGAGGAAGGGGTTGGCGGACGCGGCGAGCCGCACCGCCAGCAGGTGACGGTGGTGCCGGGCCGAGAGATGGGCGCGTTCGTGGGCGAACAGGGCCCGGCGCTCGGCAGAGGTGAGCCCGGCGAGCAGGGACGAGGTGACGACCACCCGGTCACGGCGGCCGCCGGGCAGCGCGTACGCGTAGGGCGCGGCTTCGGGAAGCACGACCACGGAGGTGACGGGGAGTCCGGCGAGCGCCCTGCGTGCTCGGCGGGCGACCCGGCGGTTGCGCCACAGGGTCCGCCCGCAGAGCGCGGCCACCAGGATCAGGGCCGGGATCGCCGCCTTGCCCGCGATCTCGTCCTGGGGCAGGGCCGCGCGCACCTCGGGGTCCGACCAGGCGTCCGGCAGTGGATTGCCCGGCAGTTGGGCGGTTCCGACGACCATCAGGAGGGCGAGGCTGAGCGTGCTGCACAGGGCCATGACGGTGGCGACGGCCGTCAGCAGCCGGGTCGCCGTCCGCGGGTGCAGACGCAGTTCGGCGAGGCGCGCGACGGGCCAGGCGCTGAGCGGCAGGAAGAACGGCAGGAAGACGAAGACCCCCATGAGGCGTCAGTCTTCCGTACCGCCGGGCGCCCCGTGCGGCACTCGCGGCTCATCGCTCCCCCGAGTCGCACCGCCCCTGCCCGCACCACCCCGGTCCGCAGCGCCCCGGTCCGCACCACCCCGGTCCGCAGCGCCGTTCGCCCGTGGCACCGCGGCCGTGGGTGCCGCCTCCAGCAGCGCGCGCACAACCTGTTCGTCGTCCGGCGACAGCGCGGTGACGAAGCTCGCGAGCACGGCCTCCCGGTCGTGTTCGCCGTCGAGGAGCCGGCGCATCTTGAGCGCGGCGAGGCCCGCGACGTCGGCGGTCGGCGTCCAGACGAAGGACCGCCCCCGCCGTTCGCGGGCCACCGCGTCCTTCGCGAGCAGCCGGGTCAGGATGGTGACCACGGTGGTGTAGGCGAGGTCGCCGTCGAGGCGTTCCTGCACCCAGGCGGCGGTCACCGGGACATCGCTCCCGCGCAGGGCGGCGAGCACCTGGACCTCCAACTCGCCCTGACCGCGGCGCCGGTATCGGGGCGGCCGGTCCTCGCGGTCGCGGTGCGCCATGTCCCTCTCCCTCCGGCTGTCGCGTGTCGGGTCACGCTACCTGGCCGTCGCGGGTGCTCCTGCCCTTCCGGTGCGCGATCTCGCCGAGGAGCACGTCGACGGCGATGAACACGGCGAGCGGGATGCCGAGCAGAGGGACGAAGTAGCCGAGGACGGCGACGGTCGCGAGCGCCGGGACCAGGATCTGCGGCGGCACGTGCTGCCAGGCGCCGCGCGGGATCGGCCGGCCGAACGCGGAGGCCCGGCCGCGCAGCCACCACATGCGGTAGCCCCACACGATGAGCAGGATCAGCGACAGCGCGAGCGCCATCAGCGCGATCTGGTTGACCAGGCCGAAGAGTGTCCCGGTGTGGGCGTCGATGCCCCAGCGGGTGAGCTTGGCGAGCAACGGGTAATCGGCGAAGCGGAGTTCGTCGACGACCTTGCCGCTCGCCGGGTCCACGGCCACCGCGTCCTGCTTCTCGGGCCAGCTGCGCTGGATCTGCTTCACCACGTACGCCGAGGAGGCGTCGGCGGGCGGGACGATCTCGACGGGGTCGCCGAGTCCCTCGGCGCGGGCGGCCGCGAGGATCGTGTCGAGTTCCCGCGGGGTGGCGGCGTCCTTTCCGGCACCGGTCCCCGAACCGTTGTGGCCCCCGTGGTCGCCGCCGGCCGCCGCCGAGATCGAGGGGGTGGCCTGGTGGAGCGCGGTCCGCAGGGTGTCGATGTTGGCTCCGGCGTACGTCGACCAGGTCAGGCCGGTCGCGGAGAGGAAGACGAATCCGACGGCCGCCCAGACGCCGACCGTGCCGTGCAGTCCGAGGGTGCGGCGGCGCCCGCTGGTCCCCCGCACCTTGCGCTGTGCCCTGCGCCGGCCGAACCACAGCGCGAGGCCGCCGCCCGCGATCACCCACAGCCAGCTCGCGGCGAGTTCGCTGTACAGCCGGCCGCTCTCGCCCAGATGAAGATTGCCGTGCAGCCCGTCGAGCCAGGTGCGCAGCGGCAGCGCCCCGGTCGAGCCGTACTGCTCCAGCGAGCCGCGCACCTTCGCGGTGTACGGGTCGACGAACACCGCGAGGCTGTGGTCGGGGCCGACACCCGGGACGCCGGAGAGCAGGACGCGGGTCGTGGCGTCCGCCTCCGGGGAGGGGCGGACGGCCGAGACCGTGCCCTCGGGGTGGGCCTTGCGGGCCGCCGCGACCTGCTCGGACAGCGGCAGCTTGTGGTCACCGGCGGGAACGGTCAGTTCGTGCGCGTACAGGATCTTCTCGGCCTGGAACGACGCGGCGTACAGCAGGCCCGTGGTGGCGGCCACCAGCAGGAACGGGGCGACGAGCACGCCCGCGTAGAAGTGCAGACGCAGAATCAGCGGGCGCAGGACGGACCGGACACTTCGGGCCGGCGCGGGGGCGGCGGACTGCGGGGACGCGTCCGTCGTCGGGGCGGGAGCGGTGGACATCGGCGGTGTTCTCCGGTTGTGCGGGGGACGGAAAGAAGCCGTGGGCCGGGGAGTTGGACTCCCTTCACCGGTGGCGGTCCAGTAGTCGGGGCGCGGAGGCGGCCAGTTCCCGCGCCCCCGTGTGGCCTGCGTCACATACGGAAGTCGCGGGACTCGCCCGGCGCCGCCTCGATCGGCTCGATCCGGCTTGGCATCCTGGCGCGATGGCATCCGAACGTGACCCCAGCGTCTCCCCCACCTCCCTGAGCGACCTGGTCGAGGAACTTCTCGGCCACGAGGGTCCGTTGCCGATCGTCGCGGCCGGTGACCCCGTGCTGCGCCGGGGCGCCGAGCCGTTCGACGGGCAGTTGGACCCGAACCTGCTGGCCCGGTTCGTGGCCGCCCTGCGCGCCACCATGCACGCGGCGCCGGGTGTCGGGCTCGCCGCGCCGCAGGTCGGCGTGCCGCTGCGGCTCGCCGTCATCGAGGACCCGGCGCCGGTGTCGGAGGAGGTACGCCGCGCGCGCGGGCGGGTGCCGCAGCCGTTCCGGGTCCTGGTCAATCCGTCGTACGAGGGGACCGGTTCGGGTCGGGTGGCGTTCTTCGAGGGCTGCCTGAGCGTTCCGGGCTGGCAGGCCGTGGTGGCCCGGCACACCGAGGTGCGACTGACCGCGCTGGACGAGCACGGGCGACCGGTCGACGAGGTGTTCAGCGGCTGGCCCGCGCGCATCGTCCAGCACGAGACGGACCACCTGGACGGCACGCTCTACCTCGACCGCGCGGAGCTGCGCTCGCTGTCCTCGAACCGGGCGGCTTCGGAACTCTGGGCCCAGCCGACACCGGAGCACGCGGCCGAGGCCCTGGGCTTCAGCCTGCCGGACTGACAGGACTTATAGGACTGACAGGACTGACATCCCGGGCGGATGCCACCGGCCCGACGAGCGGACGCCATGGCCTACCCGGCGGGCGCGACCGGACCGTCCGAAGGAGGCCACGGGGCGCCCGGCCGACGCATCGGAGGCGCCGCGGTGTCGGCCTCGCCGACTTCAGGACATGTCCACATCCCACCAGCTCCCGCCGCGCCCTGGCCATGTGTCAGCAGTGGCAGAAAGCGAGCAGGGCGCGCGGGCCTCCGGCGCAGACGCCCGGGGCGCTGGGGCGGGGTGTGCCGTCCAACGCGGGGTCGTCATGAATGAGCCGGGGATCGTCCGCGAACCCGGGGGCCACGGCGAAACCCAGGCCGTTGCCGCCGCCGCGGATGCGGCGGGAGTCCCACATGCCACGCTGGACGGGGTTGGCCCCCGAGTCGGAGCTGAAGGGCGCGAGGGCCGTCTCCAGCGCTCTTCGAGGTCGCTCGCCGCCTCGGGAGGCAGGCGGACCGTCACGGTCACACCGGCCATCACCTCTCCTTGCCCTGTCGGCGAACAGCATGATCGCACGCGTGCGGATACACGTCGCGGGCCAGGTCGTCATAGGCCGGGCCGATTGCCGTGACGCCGGGTCGGACCGGAGTCCCCCGCACGACCGAGGAAGCCGGGTCCCTCTTGAGACGTGCTCGCGTGCGGTCGCTCCGGTGCCTGCCACCGTGTTGTCGGCGACATACCTCGCGTGAAACAAGTCACGGTTGCGCGCTGTGCCAAACAGCCTGCTCCAGCATGTAAGTTCCTGCGTCCAAGGGGTGCGGACTCCCCCCTGACTCGACATTCGTGCCAGCACATCTGCGTCCCCTGAGGGAGACATCGCCATGCCCGCAGAAGAATCGGCCCACCATCCGCCCCAGCGCATCGGAGTGGTGGCCGAGTCCACTCCCGGGGAGACCCGTGTCGCGGCGACGCCCGCCACAGTGCGCCAGTTGGTGGGGCTGGGCTACGACGTCGTCGTCGAGTCGGACGCCGGCACGGCGTCAGGCTTCGCGGACGACACCTACGGTGACGCGGGGGCACAGATAGGCGACGCCTGGCAGGCGGACGTCGTACTCAAGGTCAACGCCCCTTCGCCGGGCGAGATCGCGCGCGTGCCCGACGGCGCGACACTGATCGGGCTGATCAGCCCGGCCCAGCGGGCAGACCTGCTCGAGGAGCTCGCGAGCAGGCCCATCACCGTACTGGCCCTGGACGCGGTACCGCGGATCTCGCGGGCGCAGTCGATGGACGTGCTCAGTTCCATGGCCAACATCGCCGGCTACCGGGCCGTGATCGAGGCGGCGCACGTGTTCGGGCGCTTCTTCACCGGCCAGGTGACGGCCGCGGGCAAGGTCCCGCCGGCGAAGGTGCTGGTGGCCGGCGTCGGTGTGGCCGGACTGGCTGCCATCGGTGCCGCGTCCAGTCTCGGCGCGATCGTGCGGGCGACCGATCCACGTCCGGAAGTGGCCGACCAGGTGCGGTCGTTGGGCGGCGAGTACCTCCCGGTGGACGTCGCGCAGGAGGAGAGCACCGACGGCTACGCCAAGGCGACCTCCGCCGACTACGACCGCGCCGCGGCCGAGCTCTACCACGGGCAGGCGAAGGACGTGGACATCGTCATCACGACCGCGCTGATCCCGGGCCGTCCCGCCCCGCGCCTGCTCACGGCGGAGGATGTCGCGGCGATGAAGCCCGGCAGCGTCATCGTCGACATGGCCGCGGCCCAGGGCGGCAACGTCGCCGGAACCGTCGCGGGCCGCACCGTGGTCACCGACAACGACGTCACCATCATCGGCTACACCGATCTCGCGTCCCGGCTGCCCACCCAGGCCTCGCAGCTGTTCGGCACCAACCTGGTGAACCTGCTCAAACTGCTGACGCCCGGCAAGGACGGTCGGCTGGTCATCGACTTCGACGACGTGGTCCAGCGGGCGGTGACCGTGGTACGCGAGGGCGAGATCACCTGGCCTCCGCCGCCCGTGGCCGTCTCGGCCTCGGCCGCCACGCAGCCCGCCCCCGTGGCAGCGGCCGCACAGCCGAAGGAGTCACGGCTCACCCCGGCGGCCCGGTTCGGGCTGATCGGCGCCGGCATGCTCGCGATGTTCGCCCTGGTCGCCTTCGCACCGGCGCAACTCGCGGCGAACTTCACGGTCTTCACGCTGGCGGTGGTGATCGGCTACTACGTGATCGGCAAGGTGCACCACGCGTTGCACACGCCGCTGATGTCCGTCACCAACGCGATCTCCGGGATCGTGGTGATCGGAGCGTTGCTGCAGATCGGGCACGAGAGCGCGGTCGTCACCACGCTCGCGTTCGTGGCGATCCTGTTGACGAGCGTGAACATCTTCGGCGGCTTCGCCGTCACCCGCCGCATGCTGTCCATGTTCTCGAAGGGCTGAGCCGCAATGACTACAACTACAGCCTCACACGCTGCGGACCTGGTCGCCGCCCTGCTGTTCATCCTCAGCCTGGCGGGGCTGTCCCAGCACCGCACCTCCCGTGCCGGTGTCGTGTACGGCATCGCCGGCATGGCCCTCGCCCTGGTCGCCACCGTCGTGCTCGCGGCACAGAGCATCACCGCGGGCGCGGTCGCGCTGATCGTCGTCGCGATGGTTCTCGGCGCCGTGATCGGCATCTGGCGAGCGCGGCAGGTCGAGATGACCCAGATGCCCGAGCTCATTGCCGTACTGCACAGCTTCGTCGGTCTCGCCGCGGTGCTGGTCGGCTGGAACAGCTACCTGGAGGTCGAGGCGCACGGAGCCGCGCAGACACACGTCGCGGCCGACCTGCTGGAGATCCACCACGCCGAGGTGTTCATCGGAATCTTCATCGGCGCGGTCACCTTCACCGGCTCGATCGTCGCGTTCCTCAAGCTGTCGGCGCGCGTCAAGTCCCGCCCGCTGGTTCTGCCGGGCAAGAACGCGCTCAACATCGGGGCGCTGGTGGCGTTCGCGGCGCTGACGGCCTGGTTCACGATCAGCCCGAGCCTCGGTCTGATGATCGCCGTGACGGCGCTCGCGCTCGTCCTGGGCTGGCATCTCGTCGCCTCGATCGGCGGCGGCGACATGCCCGTCGTCGTCTCCATGCTCAACAGCTACTCCGGCTGGGCCGCGGCGGCGGCGGGATTCCTGCTCGACAACAACCTGCTGATCGTCACGGGCGCGCTGGTCGGTTCCTCGGGTGCCTACCTGTCCTTCATCATGTGCAAGGCGATGAACCGGTCCTTCTTCTCGGTCATCGCGGGCGGATTCGGCATCGAGGCTCCCGCGCAGGGGGACGAGGAACAGGGCGAGCACCGCGAGGTCCACGCCCAGGAGGTGGCCGAGCTGCTGGCACACGCCCGGTCCGTCGTCATCACCCCCGGCTACGGCATGGCCGTGGCACAGGCGCAGCACCCGGTCGCCGAACTCACGCGTCAACTGCGGGAGCGCGGCGTGGAGGTCCGCTTCGGCGTCCACCCCGTGGCGGGCCGTCTGCCCGGGCACATGAACGTGCTGCTGGCCGAGGCCAAGGTGCCGTACGACATCGTTCTGGAGATGGACGAGATCAACGACGACCTCGCCGACACTTCTGTCGTCCTGGTCATCGGCGCCAACGACACCGTCAACCCGGCCGCGACGGACGATCCCACCAGTCCGATCGCGGGCATGCCGGTGCTGCGGGTGTGGGAGGCGGAGCAGGTCGTCGTCTTCAAGCGCTCCATGGCCTCCGGCTACGCGGGCGTGCAGAACCCGCTGTTCTTCCGCGAGAACAGCGGCATGCTCTTCGGCGATGCCAAGCAGAGCGTCGAGGAGATCCTTCGCGCCCTCGGCTCCGACCCCCGCACCCAGGCGCCGAGCGAAGCCGCCTTCGCCCGCTGAGGCCCGTCCCCCGCCGGTCGCGAGGCCGGCGGGGGAAGGGGCCCCGGTTGCCGGTGACCGCCGCTTCCCGTTCCGCCGGGCACTGGGCCAACCGGCCGTACGGCACGCGGACGAGAGCGGGCGCGCACAACGCCACGTGTCCGCGCAGGGCCGGGATGTCCGGCTCTCCCGGCAGACGCGGTGTCTGTGTCACAGCACCCCCGCTGCGCCGCCGGATCCTCACGATCCGGCGGCGCAGCGGTCTTCCTGTCCTTCCGAGGCGATACAGGCTTCAGGAGCAGACGCGCATGAGCGGGGCGGCTCTCCGGGGCACGTGCGGTGACCCGCCGGTACACCGCTCCCGGGTCACGCGTCCCGGTACGCCTCGAGAAGCCGCAGCCACACCTCGCTGACCGTCGGATAGGACGGGACGGCGTGCCACAGACGGTCGACCGGCACCTCCCCGACGACGGCGACGGTCGCGGAGTGGATCAGTTCGCCGACGCCGGGGCCGACCAGGGTGAGACCGCGGACGATCTCGCGGTCGAGGTCGACCACCATGCGGGCCTTGCCGCGGTAGCCGTCCGCGTACAGGCCGGCCCCGGCCACCGAGGCCATGTCGACGTCCACGGCCCGGACCCGGTGCCCGGCCTGTTCCGCCTCCGCGAAGGAGAGGCCCACGGCAGCCGCCTCCGGGTCGGTGAAGACGCACTGCGGGACGGCCGCGTGGTCGGCGGTCGCGGAGTGCGCGCCCCAGGGGTCCGTCTCCAGCAGCGGCACCCCCGCGGCGCGGGCGGCGATGGCGGCGCCGGCGATCCGGGCCTGGTACTTGCCCTGATGGGTGAGCAGGGCGCGGTGGTTGACGTCGCCGACCGCGTACAGCCACTCGCTGCCGACGACCCTGAGGCTGTCGTCGACGTCGAGCCAGGAGCCCGCTTCCAGGCCGACCGTCTCGAGGCCGATGTCCTCGGTGCGCGGCGCGCGGCCGGTGGCGAAGAGGATCTCGTCGGCCTCGATGCGGTCACCGGTGTCGGTGAGGGCGACCACGGTCGAGCCCTCGCGCGAGACCGCGGTCACCGAGGTGCCGGTGCGCACGTCCGCGCCCGCCTCCGCCAGGGCCTCGGCCACCAGCTCCCCGGCGAAGGGCTCCATGCGGGGCAGCAGGCCCTTGCCGCGGACCAGGAGGGTGACCTGGGAGCCGAGGGCCTGCCAGGCCGTGGCCATCTCGGCGGCGACCACGCCGCCGCCCACCACGATCAGCCGTCCGGGCACCTCGTGCGCGCTGGTGGCCTCGCGGCTCGTCCAGGGTTTGACCTGTGCGAGCCCCGGCAGATCGGGGAGCTGGGCGCGCGTGCCGGTGCAGACGGCGACCGCGTGCCGGGCGGTCAGCACCCGGCGGACGCCGTCGGGCCCGTCGACCGTCACGGTGCGTGATCCGGCGAGCCGGCCGTGGCCGCGGTAGAAGTCGGCTCCGATGCCGTCCAGCCAGGCGAGCTGGCCGTCGTCCTTCCAGTCGGAGGTGAACCAGTCGCGGTGGGCGAGCACCGCGGCGGCGTCGAGGGGGCCTTGCACCGCTTGGGCGAGACCGGGTACGCGGCGGGCGTCGGCGCGGGCGATGGCCGGGCGAAGGAGGGCCTTGCTGGGCATGCACGCCCAGTACGAGCACTCGCCGCCGACCAGCTCGAACTCCACGACCGCGGTGGAGAGGCCGGCGGCGCGGGCGCGGTCGGCGACGTTCTCCCCCACGGGCCCGGCACCGAGCACCACGACGTCGTAGGCGATGGATTCCGTTTCCGTCATGGGGCCAGTCTGGTTGCTGGTGTGCGCCGTGGCCACACGGGTACGGGCGCGGAATACGCCCCCGGTGGGTGGCGTTGTGGAAACCGGCATGACCCTGACGTGAGGAAGAGGGAAAACGCATGAGCAGCACCGTGGAGCTCACCAAGGAGAACTTCGACCAGACGGTCACGGACAACGAGTTCGTCCTGATCGACTTCTGGGCGTCCTGGTGCGGGCCGTGCCGTCAGTTCGCCCCGGTCTACGAGAAGGCGGCCGAGGCCAACCCCGACCTGGTCTTCGCCAAGGTCGACACGGAGGCCCAGCCGGAGCTGGCCGCCGCCTTCGACATCCAGTCGATTCCGACCCTGATGATCGTCCGCGACCAGGTCGCGATCTTCGCCCAGCCCGGAGCGCTGCCCGCGGCCGCCCTCGACGACGTCATCGGTCAGGCCCGGAAGCTGGACATGGACGAGGTCCGCAAGTCGGTCGCCGCCCAGCAGGCGGCCAAGGCCGCGGAGTAGACCCCCGGGCGGGTAGGCCCGCGCCCGTGGGACCCGGGCCTTCGAGGCCCGAGACCCCTGGAAGCCGGAGCCCGGTTCTCCGAGAGCCCGGTCCCCTGGAACCGGTTCTCCGAGAGCCCTGGTCCCCTAGAAGGGGTACGTCGCCACGTCCCCACGCACCGTCGTCCACCGCACGTCGGTGAAGGCCTCCAGATTGGCCTCACCGCCGAAGCGGGCGCCGGTGCCGGAGGCGGCGGTACCGCCGAAGGGAGCGACGGCCTCGTCATTGACGGTCTGGTCGTTGATGTGGACGATTCCGGTCGGGATGCGCTCGGCGAGGTCGAGGCCGCGCGCGGTGTCCCGGGTGACGATGCCCAGCGACAGGCCGTACGGTCCCGCGGACGCGAGGGCCGCCGCCTCGTCCAGGCTGCCGAAGGAGCGGACCGGCGCGACCGGACCGAACACCTCCTCGGCGTACGCCGGGGTCGCGTCGTCGACTCCGGCGAGCACCGTCGGCCGGTAGAAGAGCCGGTCGTGCGTACCGCCCGCGGCCAGCTTCGCCCCGTGCGCCGTGCTGGACTCCACCAGCCCGTGGATCTTCGCGAGTTGGGCGTCGTCGATGATGGGGCCCAGGTGCACCTGTTCGCGGTGCGGGTCGCCGACGGCCAGTGAGTCGGCCTTGGCCGCCAGCCGTTCGACGTACTCCTCGTACAGCGAGGCGTGGACCAGGTGGCGGCCGGTCGTCATGCAGATCTGGCCCTGGTGGAAGAACGAGCCCCAGGCCGCCGTGGAGACGACCGCGTCGAGGTCGGCGTCCGAGAGGACGACCAAGGCGGAGTTCCCGCCCAACTCCAGGTGTGCGCGCTTGAGATGACGGCCCGCCGCCTCACCGACCGCGCGTCCGGCGGCGGTCGAGCCGGTGAACGAGATGACCGGGACCAAGGGGTCCGCGACCAGCGCGCGGCCGGCCTCGGGGCCGCCGGGCAGCACCTGCAGCAGCCCGTCCGGGAGTCCCGCCTCGGCGAAGACGGCGGCGAGCGCGAGGCCGCCGCACACGGCGGTGCGCGGGTCCGGCTTCAGAACGACTCCGTTGCCGAGCGCGAGCGCCGGGGCGACCGAGCGGATCGAGAGGATCAGGGGCGCGTTGAAGGGCGCGATCACGCCCACGACCCCGACCGGGACGCGGCGCGTGTACGACAGTCGCGGTGCCTCGGAGGGCAGGACCTGGCCCGTCGGGCGCGAGGCGAGCGCGGCGGCCTCGTAGCACTCCTGGGCGGCGACGTGCAGCTCGAAGTCCGCCTTGCCCGGGATGGAGCCGGACTCCCGCACGATCCAGTCGCGCAGTTCGTCGGCGTGCGCGGTGAACAGGTCCCCCGCCTTGCGCAGCACGGCGGCGCGCACGAAGTGCGGGGCTCCGGCCCACTCGGCCTGGGCGGCGCGGGCGGTCCGCGCCGCCGTCGCGATGTCCTCGGCGGCGGCGAGCGTGACGGTGCCGAGGCCCTCACCGGTGGCGGGCTCGGTGACGGCGTACTCCACGCCCGAGAGCGGGCGGGACTGCCAGGTCGTGGGGTCGAGCAGCGGCATGTCGGCTCTCCGATCGTTCACTGATCACCTGCGGGACTCGGCGGCCCCTACGGCTCGGGGCTTCTGTCTCTTCCGTGGCTTCCGTGGCTTCCGTGACCTTCGGGTCCCTGTCTCCGGGGCCCGGCGAACTCAAGGGGCGAGCGGAAGTCCCGTGTAGTTCGCGGCCAGTTCGGCGGCGGCGGGGCGGGATGCCGTGATCCGGCGCAGTCGTGCGAGCTGCATCCGGGTCTCGAAGGCATCTCCATCTTGTTGAGCGTGCAACATCCTAGTCATGTCGTACGAGAAGCGCGTCGCCTGCCACACACGCTCGAGAGCCAGTTCCGAGTATCGGTCCAGGAGTTCGCTCGATCCCGTTCGATGCAGCTCGGCGAAGCCGCGCGCCAGGAGCCGCACGTCGGACACCGCGAGGTTGAGCCCCTTGGCACCGGTCGGCGGCACGATGTGGGCGGCGTCCCCGGCGAGGAACAGCCGCCCGTGGCGCATGGGTTCGTGGACCCAACTGCGCATCGGGGTGACCGACTTGGCGGTGACGGGGCCACGCTCCAACCGCCAGTCCCCGTCGACGGCGAAGCGCGCGGCCAGTTCGTCCCAGACGCGTTCGTCGGGCCAGTCGGCGGTGTCGGTGCCGTTCGGGACCTGGAGGTAGAGCCGGGAGACCGTCGGTGAACGCATGCTGTGCAGGGCGAAACCGGTGGCACCCCGGGCATAGATCAACTCCTCGCAGGAGGGCGGCACATCGGCGAGGATCCCGAGCCAGGAGTACGGATAGTCGTGCGCGTACGTGCGGCTCGTCCCGGCCGGGAACGCGGCGCGCGCGATGCCGTGGAAGCCGTCGCAGCCCACCACGTAGTCGCAGGTGAGCGTCCGCTCGCGTCCCTCGTGCACGAACCGTACGACGGGTGAGTCGCTCTCCGGCTTCTCCACGGCCAGCGCCTCCGCCTCGAACAACAGCGGTGGCCCGTCCTCGAGTTGGAGAGCGACGAGATCCTTCACGATCTCCGTCTGGGCGTAGATCGTGACCGTGCGGCCGCCCGTGAGTCCGGGGAAGTCGATGTGGTGGCTCTCGCGGTCGAAGCGCAGCTCGATGCCGTGGTGGACCAGGCCCTCGGCGTCCAGCCGCCCGCCCGCGCCGCACCCGCGCAGCGCGTCGACCGTGCCCTGCTCCAGCATGCCGGCCCGCTGGCGCCGCTCCACGTACGCGCGCGTCCTGCTCTCCAGGACGACGCAGTCGACCCCCGTCCGGTGCAGCAGCCGGGCCAGCAGAAGCCCTGCCGGGCCGCCGCCGATGATGCCGACCGTGGTCCGCATGACGCGCCTCCGGTGTCCGGTGCCGCCGGGGCGGAGCTCCGGCGGGGGACCAGCCCGGCCGCGCTCGGGCCGGGCGAACAGGCCCAGCCTCTCTCAGCTGGACGCGCGGTGCACGACGCGTGCGCCCAGCACCTCGTGCGTCTCGGGCTGGGCGCCCGGCTCGCGGACGGCGCGGTCGACCAGTTCGGCGAGGTCCCGGCCGGAGGGCAGCTCGATGTGGACGGTGCTCAGCCGGGGCCGGAGCAGCCGGCCGAGCATGAGGTCGTCGGCGCCGACGACGGCGGTCTCGTCCGGGACGGCGACACCCTCGTCCTGGAGGGCGCGCATCAGGAGCATCGCGTACTCGTCGTTGTACGCGAAGACGGCGTCGAGGCCGAGGGAACGCCAGCGCGCCGCGAGCCGGGCGGCGGCCTCCTCCTCGTACGCCAGGGGAAGCTCGGTCACCGTCGCGTCCGTACCGCGCAGGGCCCGCCGTACGCCGTCGAGGCGGGGCTTGGAGAAGATCTCCAGGCCCGCCTCCCCGGGCATCACCACGCCGATGCGGCGGCGGCCCACGGACAGCAGATGGACGCCCGCGCAGTGGCCGACACGGTCGTGGTCCATGAGCAGCGCGTGGGCGCCCTCGACCCGTTCGGGGCCCAGCGTCACCACGGCACGGGCGCCGGCCCGTTTGAGGACCGCCACACCCTGCGGGCCGAGCCCGCTGCCCGGCACGAGGACGGCGACGGGCCGCAGTTCGGCCCAGGCGCGGGCGGCCTCGTCGCCGCGCAGCCCGACGCTGCCGTACTGCACGACGGTGTAGTCGAGCCGGCCGAGCGCACCCTGGAGCTCAGAGAAGAACTGGCTGTAGAGCGGACCCACGGGCACGGTCGGGGCGGGCATCAGGACCATACGGCTGTGCCCGGCGCGCAGGCTGCGGGCGGCGGCGTGCGGGACGTATCCGAGTTCCTCGGCGGCCTCGCGGACCCGGCGCCTGGTGGGTTCGCTGATGCGGACGGCGCTGGTGTTGTTCAGGACGTACGAGACGGTCGCGCGCGAGACACCCGCGAGGCGTGCCACGTCGGCACTCGTCGGCACCGGTCGTTGCGCGGGCGACTGCTGGGCGGGCTGCTTCGGTATCTGCACCATGACGTACGGCATCCTTGCAGAAGCCCTGGACGCCGCTTCGTGCCGGGGCACCCGGGCGGCCCCCGGGCGCCCGGAACTCCCGCTTCCGCAAAGTGAGTTGCTCATCCCGTACCGATTGGCCCGCGCAGAGGTTACCGTTCGGTAGACCATTGCTTCGGAGGTGACCCGGATGGCTCCCGACCGTGCCGCAGGCCTGACCGAGAGCGTGCGCGCCCTGGCCGACGGCGAGGTGACCTCGCGCGAGCTCGTCGAGCGGGCTCTCGCCCGGATCGAGGCCGCCCGGCCCACGGTGAACGCGTTCCGGCTGGTGCGTGCCGAGGCGGCCCTCGCCGAGGCCGACGCGGCGGACAAGGAGCTGGCGGCGGGCCGACGGCTGCCGCTGCTCGGGGTGCCGCTGGCGGTCAAGGACGACATGGACGTGGCGGGCGAGCCGACCGCGTTCGGCTGCCCGGGCGACTTCCCGCCGGTGGCCGAGGACGGCGAGGCGGTACGCCGGCTGCGCGCGGCCGGTGCCGTCGTGATCGGCAAGACCAACACCTGCGAGCTGGGCCAGTGGCCCTTCACCGAGGGCCCGGCCTTCGGCGCGACCCGCAATCCCTGGCACCACGGGCACACCCCGGGCGGCTCGTCGGGAGGCTCCGCGGCCGCCGTGGCCGCGGGTCTGGTCCCCGCCGCGCTGGGCTCGGACGGCGCGGGCTCCGTGCGCATACCGGCCGCGTGGACGCACTTGATCGGCATCAAGCCGCAGCGCGGCCGGATCTCGACCTGGCCGCGCCCTGAGTCCTTCCAGGGCATCACGGTCAACGGCACGCTCGCCCGCACCGTCGCGGACGCGGCCCTGCTGCTGGACGCGGCGAGCGGCCACCACGACGGCGATCTGCACCGGCCCGCCGCACTGCGCGTCCGTGACGCCGTGGACCGCGATCCGGGCCGGCTGCGCATCGCCCTGTCGCTGAAACCGCCCTTCACCGCGCTGCCCGCCCGGCTCGACCCCGCCGTACGGGCGAAGGTCGTCGCGCTCGCGGAGCGGCTCGCCGGGCTCGGGCACACGGTGGAGGAGGCCGATCCGCGCTACGGCCAGATCGGGCTCACGTTCCTCCCGCGCGCCACGGCCGGTCTCGCGGAACACGTGCGCGACGTGCCGTTCCCCGAACTCCTCGACCGGCGCACCCGCGACGCGGCGCGCCTCGGCCGGCTGCTCGGCGGAGCGCCGCTGCGGGTGGCCCGCCGGGCCGAGGCCGGCCTGCACCGGCGCATCGGCGCCCTCTTCGACACCTACGACGTCCTGCTCGCGCCGACGACCGCCGCTCCCCCGCCGAGGATCGGTGAGATGACCGGCCTGAGCGGCTTCGGCACCGACCGGGCCATGATCGCCGCCTGCCCGTACGCCTGGCCGTGGAACATCCTCGGCTGGCCCGGCGTGAACGTCCCGGCGGGCTTCGTCGGCGAAGGGCTCCCGGTCGGCGCGCAGTTGCTCGGCCCTGCGGACAGCGAGCCGTTACTCGTGTCGCTGGCCGCGCAGTTGGAGGCGGACCAGGGCTGGCACGAACTGTGGCCGCCGCACGAGGCCGTCGCGGACTCCCCGGCCGCGTGAGCGAGTTCCAGCCTTACGCTGTGACCATGGACGATGCGTCGATGGTCGGTTTGATGGGGCGGGTCACCGGCACGGTCGGCCCCGGGCTCGTCGGCGAGGTGATCGTCCGGGTGCGTGGCGGCGCCGAGCACTTCCTCGCCTATCCGGCCGCCGCGAAGGAACGCATCGAGCGGGGCACGGTGGTGATGGTGGTGGAGTACCTGCCGCCGCGCACGGTGTACGTCTCGGCCGCGTACGACGCCTGACGGGGTATCGGGACGCCGGCGGGCGGGCGCTCGCGGCCTTCACCCGCGCGGGCCGCGGCTCGGCCGGAGGCTGCCCGCGCGGCGACGCCCGAAGGTGCCCGCTCGCCCCTCCGTAGGCCGGCGAACTCACGCCGTCCATACGACAGTTGAGCATGCCTCGTCCCAGGTGAGAGCCGTATGCGTCAAGAACGCAACAAGGATTCGCCGGGCTCTGTACCCCGGCGTCGGCAAGGAGCACACTCCCGTTCGTTCGGTGCCGACAGGGCACCATGCAAAGGGGGCGTATGCCGATGGTCATCGGCGTCGTGGCGGGGGCGGTTGTCCTCGCACTGATCTTCATCGTTGTGGTCTTCAAGCTCATGTGGCGTGTCGCGGAGCCCAACGAAGCACTCATCATCTCCGGTTCGAAGCATCGGACCGAGGGCCTTGAAGAGGGCATGGGATTTCGCATCGTGACGGGGCGCGGCACGCTGGTGATGCCGGGTGTGCAGGCGGTGCGGAAGATCTCGCTCGACCTCAACGAGACCGAGCTGCACGTGGACTGCGTGACCACCCAGGGCATTCCGCTGAAGGTGCGGGGCGTGGTCATCTTCAAGGTGGGCGACGACTTCGTGTCGATCGCCAACGCGGGCCGCCGTTTCCTCGACCAGCAGAAGATGATGGCCGAGCGGGTGCACAACGTGTTCGCCGGTCATCTGCGGTCCATCGTCGGCGGGTTGACCGTCGAGGACATGATCCGCGACCGGGAGAAGCTGACCGGCCAGACGCGGGCCGCGTGCGGTACGGAGATGGAGAAGCTCGGTCTGATCGTCGACTCGCTGCAGATCCACGAGATCGAGGACCCGACCGGGTACATCAAGAACCTCGCGATGCCGCACGCCGCCGCCGTCCAGCGGGACGCGCGCATCGCGCAGGCCGAGGCGAACCGTCTGGCCACCGAGGCCGAGCAGAAGGCCGCGGCCCGGATGTCGGAGGCGACCCGGGACAGCGAGATCCTCCAGGCCGGCTACCAGGCCGAGCGCGACAAGGCGGCGGCGAAGGCCCGGCAGGCCGGACCGCTCGCCGACGCCGCGGCCCGGCAGGACGTCGTCGTGCAGGAGACCCGGATCGCCGAGCTCGACGCCCTCCGCCGCGAGCAGCAGCTCCAGGCGGACGTCCGCAAGCCCGCGGACGCCCAGGCGTACGAGACACGGGCCCGTGCCGAGGCCGAGCGTGACGCGCGTATCTCGGCGGCGCAGGCCAAGGCCAAGGAGACCGAACTGGCCGCCGCGGCCGAGGCGAACCGGGTCAAGACCGCCGCCAACGCGGAGGCCGAGGCCACGAAGGCCCGGGGTGCGGCCGCCGCGCTGGCGACCAAGGCCACCGGTGAGGCGGAGGCGGCGGCGGCCCAGGCCAAGGGTCTCGCCGCCGCCGAGGCGACCCGCGCACAGGGCCTCGCGGAGGCGGAGACCATCAAGGCGCGGGCCGCCGCGCTCGCCGAGAACCAGGAGGCGGTGGTCGCCCAGCAACTCGCCGAGAACTGGCCGGAGATCGTCCGGGCGGGCGCGAGCGCGTTCGGCAACGTGGATCACATGGTGCTGCTCAACGGGGCCGACGGCATGTCGGAGCTGTTCGCCAAGGCGCTCACCATGGGCGGCACCGGCCTGGGCCTGGCACGCCAGTTGCTCTCGTCGATGAACCAGGAGGGGAGCCAGGGGCAGAGCCCGGCGGCGGGGGTCAACGGATTCGTGCCGCCCCTCACCGAGAAGGTGCCCGTCGAGAAGGACGAGCGGTGAGCACGACGGGTGAACGCGAGGGACGCGAACGGGGGATGAGGACGACGCGGTGAGGCGCACGGGCACCGGCACGGGCGCCTCGACGAGGTGAGGCCCGGGCGTACGGGAGTTGGAGCACGGCTCCCGTACGCCCGATGCCGTACGGACGCGGACCCGCCCGGCGCCCTCTCCCGCGAGGGCTCTACCGTGGCCCGCGTGACTGCCTCTACCGAAGAAGACGTCCCCGGCCGCTACGGCCCCTCCGCGACCTCCGAGGCCGAGCCCCGCGAGGTCGGCCCGGTGAAGACCGAGTACTCCCCCGCGCACGACGGAGACCCCGACCCCGGCGAGATCGTCTGGACCTGGGTGCCGTTCGAGGAGAACGACGGCCGGGGCAAGGACCGCCCGGTGCTGGTCGTGGCCCGGGAGGCCGCGGGCACGCTGCTGGCCGTCCAGCTCTCCAGCAAGCGGCACGACGGTGACCGCGAGTGGGTGGCGATCGGGAGCGGTCCGTGGGACCGGACCGGGCGGGACTCGTGGGTGGGTGTGGACCGGGTGCTCCGGCTGCACGAGGACGGGATGCGGCGGGAGGCCTGCGCGCTGGACCGCATGCGGTTCAACTCCGTGGTGCACCGGCTGCGGGAGCGGTACGGCTGGCGCTGAGCGCCGCGAGGTGAGGGTCGGCGGGCGGGCCCGCGGTGGAAACCCGTGGGTCCCCGCGCGCGGTGGTGTCGGCCTTCGGATGCCGAGGCCGGCCGGTGCAGGCCGTGAGGCCCGGACCTGCCATGACGGCCTACAGGTGCGGGGCCACCCGATGGCGGCCGGGGAGGTGTCGTTCCGGGGGCGGACCGCCGGAGAGGGTCCGTCATGCTCCCCTGAGCTCGAATGCGAACGCCTGCTCGAACGCCTGGTGTGTCGTCCGGCCCGGGGTGCGGTCCAGGATTCCGAACACCACGTGGTCGAAGTACCCCGCGAAACGTCCCTCGACCAGCAGTCCCCGGAAGGCGCCCGCCACGTGCGCCGGGTCGTTCCGGAACACTCCGCAGCCCCAGGCCCCGAGGACCAGGCGGCGGTAGCCGTGGGCGGCGGCCGTCTCCAGGACGCGTTCGGCGCGGATCGCGAGCGCGCCCGGCAGCTCGGCCGCACGCTGCGGGGTGGCGCGCAGGACGACTCCCGCGTTGGGGGCCGCCGCGGTCAGGAATCCGGCCGGAAACGGCTCGTCGAGGAGCCGGCCGCGGTCGTCACGGAAGACGGGTACGCCGGGTGAGTGGATGACACGGTCCGTGTAGAACGCGTCGCGGTGGGCGCGGTGATGGTCGTAGAACCCCCGGGCCCGCAGCAGGCAGGTGTACAGCGCGGAGGCCCGGCACAGGGCCTCCTCCTGGGCCTGGGCGCCGTTCAGATAGCCGCCCCCGGGATTGCGGGCCGAGGAGAAGTTCAGGACGGCGACCGGATCCCCGCCCAGGGCGGTCAGCCGACGGGCCGCCTCCAGGCTGCTCTCGCCCGTGACCTCGAACGATGTGCCGACCGGAGTCACCGACGGTGCCCGAACCGGTTCCGGTCCGTGCAGGCGTGTACCGGCCCGCGCGGCCTCGACCGCCGCGGCGATGGACACCGCGCCGCCGGCGGGCCCGCGATAGCCGCCCGCCGCCACGATCTCCTCGGTCTCCCGGGCGATCGCACGCAGGCGCGCGCTCATGGCGCCACCCCCGTACGCGCCACGAGCACGGCCTGCGTGCGTTCCCCCGTCGTGCCCATGAACGCATCGTGAGCGATGCTGGTCCTGCGGCGCAACAGAGTTTCGCGGCCCCGCAAACAGTGGTTCCCGGTCCCGAAAGCGACTATTTGCACCCTTGTGCGAACCGCCGCGAGGGTCTTGGGTGGGACAGGTGATTGCCGGTCCGGCCCACCAGACCCCCGGGCCGGCGGCATGGTGGAATCTCAGGAGGATCCCCAACATGTCCGATTCGGTGAGTGACTGTACGGAGCGACGACGCTCCGCCGTCACCGAGGCCGAAGTGGAGGCGCTGGTCCGCGGCATCTGCTTCAAGACCGGTCCCCCTCGCTTCCTCGGTGTCGAAGTTGAATGGCTCGTTCACGAGCTGCGCAGACCGCGGCTCCCCGTACCACCTGAACGACTCGAAGCGGCGTACGCCGCACTGCGGACCCTGCCCCTGAGTTCGGCGCTCACCGTCGAACCCGGTGGACAGCTGGAGCTGAGCTCCGCTCCCGCCACCTCCCTGATGGAGTGCGTGGGGTCCGTCTCGGCCGACCTCGACGCCGTACGCGCCTGCTTGCGCGAGGCGGGTCTCGGCCTCAGTGGCTACGGCCAGGACCCCTGGAACCCCCCGAGCCGCTATCTCCGTGAGCCCAGGTACGACGCCATGGAGCGGTACCTCGACCGCGCGGGACCCGAGGGCCGCGCCATGATGTGCACGTCGGCCTCCGTCCAGGTGTGTCTGGACGCGGGATACGAGGAACCGGGCCCGCTCGGGCACGGACGCCGCTGGTGGCTGGCCCACCAGCTCGGCGCGGTCCTGGTGGCCGCGTTCGCCCATTCGCCGATGGCACGGGGACGGCACACCGGCTGGCGCTCCACACGGCAGTCGCTCTGGGCGTCCATGGACCCGGGCCGCATCGACGCGCCCGCTCTGGGCGGCGACCCCCGCGCCGCCTGGGCCCGGCATGTGCTGGACGCGCCGGTGATGTGCGTGCGGGCGCCCGAGGCACCCTGGGACGTCCCGGAGGGACTGAGCTTCCGGGACTGGACCCGGTCCGACGAGCCGCCGGACCGGGAGGACCTCGACTACCACCTGACGACGCTGTTCCCGCCGGTACGGCCGCGCGGCCATCTGGAACTCCGGATGATCGACGCGCAGCCGGGCGAGAACGGCTGGATCGTGCCGCTCGCGGTGACGGCGGCGCTCTTCGACGACCCGGAAGCGGCCGAGATCGCCTACCGCACCGTGAAGCCTCTCGCGGAGCGGGCCGGCCCGGCTCCGGCGCCCCGCAACCCGCTGTGGGAGGACGCCGCGCGGTTCGGCCTCGCCGATCCGGAGCTGCGCGAGGCCGCGGCGATCTGTTTCGCGGCGGCGTCCGAGGCACTGCCCCGGCTCGGCGCCGGCCCCGAGGTCCTCGACGCGGTGGCCGAGTTCACCGTCCGCTACGTGGCACGCGGCCGCTGCCCCGCCGACGACCTGGCCGTCGCGGCCCGGTCCCGGCACGACGGTTCGTCCGGGCGCGGCGACGGAGGCCGCTCGCAGGGTCGGTTCGACGGGAAGGACATCAACACATGACCGAGATGACCGCCACCGATGCGCTCACCGATCCGGAGTCGCTCAGGCGGCGCGCACTGGACGCGCTCACCACGGCCCGCGACCGCACCGCCCTCCTCACCTCGTGCGTGGAGGACCCCGACCTGACCGCGCAGCACTCGCCGTTGATGTCCCCGCTGGTGTGGGACCTCGCGCACATCGGCAACCAGGAGGAGCTGTGGCTGCTGCGGACGGTCGCGGGGCGTGAGGCGATGCGGCCCGAGATCGACCGGCTCTACGACGCGTTCGAGCACCCGCGTTCCGAGCGGCCGTCCCTGCCGCTGATGGCGCCCGCCGAGGCCCGGACGTACGCCGCCGAGGTGCGCGGCCGGGCGCTGGACGTGCTGGAGAGCACCGCGTTCCGGGGCACCCGGCTGACCGAGGCGGGGTTCGCCTTCGGCATGATCGCGCAGCACGAACAGCAGCACGACGAGACCATGCTGATCACCCATCAGCTCCGCACCGGGCCCGCCGCCCTCACGGCGCCGGACCCCGCGCCCGCGCCGCCGTTCACCGGGCCCGCCGAAGTCCTCGTGCCCGGCGGCCCGTTCGTGATGGGCACCTCCACCGAGCCGTGGGCGCTCGACAACGAGCGCCCCGCGCACCGGCGTACGGTTCCGTCGTTCTTCATCGACACCACTCCCGTGACGAACGCCTCGTACCAGGCCTTCATCGAGGAGGGCGGCTACGACGAGGCACGCTGGTGGACCCCCGCGGGCTGGGACCACATCCGCACGCACGGCATCGAGGCCCCGCAGTTCTGGCGACGCGAGGGCGGGCAGTGGCTGCGGCGGCGCTTCGGCGTCACCGAGGTCGTGCCGCCCGACGAGCCCGTCCTGCACGTGTGCTGGTACGAGGCCGACGCCTACACACGCTGGGCGGGGCGGCGGCTGCCCACCGAGGCCGAGTGGGAGAAGGCGGCCCGCCACGACCCGGTGTCCGGCCGTTCCACGCGCTATCCGTGGGGCGACGCCGACCCGGCCCCGGACCACGCCAACCTGGGCCAGCGCCATCTGCGCCCGGCCCCGGCGGGAAGCTACCCGGCGGGCGCGTCGCCGCTCGGCGTACGGCAGTTGATCGGCGACGTGTGGGAGTGGACGTCGAGCGATCTGGAGCCCTACCCCGGCTTCGTGGCCTTCCCCTACCGGGAGTACTCGGAGGTGTTCTTCGGCCCGGAGTACAAGGTGCTGCGCGGCGGTTCCTTCGCGGTGGACCCGGTCGCCTGCCGCGGCACCTTCCGCAACTGGGACTACCCGATCCGGCGGCAGATCTTCTCCGGGTTCCGCACGGCCCGCGACGGGGATTCCTGATGTGCCGTCATCTGGCGTACCTCGGCGACGAGGAGCGGCTCGGTGCGCTCCTCGTCGAGCCGGAGCACAGCCTGTACCGGCAGTCGTGGGCACCCCGGCGACAGCGGCACGGGACGGTCAACGCCGACGGCTTCGGGGTGGGTTGGTATGCCGAGGGAGACCCGGTGCCGGCCCGGTACCGGCGCACCGGGCCCATCTGGGGCGACCAGTCGTTCGCGGATCTGGCCCGGGTGGTCGGGACGCGGGCGCTGCTCGCGGCGGTGCGGGACGCGACCGTGGCGGGCGCGGACGGCGAGGCCGCGGCGGCGCCGTTCACCGCGGGCCCCTGGCTGTTCAGCCACAACGGAGCGGTCGCCGGGTGGCCCGACGCGCTCGCCCCGCTCGTACCGGGCCTGCCCCCGGCCGAGTTGCTGTCGTTGGAGGCCCGGTGCGACTCCGCGTTCGTCTGGGCGCTGGTGCTGCACCGGCTGCGCGCCGGTGACGAGGAGAGCCAGGCGCTGGCCGACACGGTCCTGGAGGTCGCCGAGGCGGCTCCCGGGTCCCGGCTCAACCTGCTCCTCACCAACGGCGAGACCATCACCGCGACCGCCTGGGGCGACACCCTCTGGTACCTCGCCGAGCCGGGCCGTCACACCGTCGTGGCCTCCGAGCCGCACGACGACGACCCACGCTGGCGGGAGGTCCCCGACCGCACCCTCCTCACGGCGAGCCGCACCGAGGCACTGCTCACCCCGCTCAAGGACATGAGCGACGACATGGCATCCGCACAGCGCAAGGAGCCCCGTACGTGAGTCCGTTCCTGCTGACCCGCACCCTTCCCGAGGACACCACGGACGCGGCCCTGCGCGCCGACGTCCTGCACGGCCTCGGACACCTGCCCAAGACACTGCCGCCGAAGTGGTTCTACGACGCCCACGGCAGCGAACTCTTCGAGAAGATCACCGAACTCGAGGAGTACTACCCGACACGCGCCGAACGCGAGATCCTGCTCGCGCGGGCCGGCGAGATCGCCGCGGCGAGCGGTGCGCGCACCCTCGTCGAGCTGGGTTCCGGCTCGTCGGAGAAGACCCGCCATCTGCTCGACGCCCTGCCGGAGTTGCACACCTACGTGCCCGTGGACGTCAGCGAGAGCGCCCTCACCCAGGCCGGGCACGCGCTGATCGCCGAGCGGCCGGGCCTGAACGTCCACGCGCTGATCGCCGACTTCACCGGCGGTCTCGCGCTCCCCGGCACCCCCGGGCCGCGGCTCGTGGCCTTCCTCGGCGGCACCATCGGCAATCTGCTGCCGGCCGAGCGGGCCACGTTCCTGGCGTCCGTACGGTCGCTGCTGTCCCCCGGCGACACCCTGCTGCTCGGTACCGACCTGGTCAAGGACGAGTCGGTCCTCGTCACCGCCTACGACGACGCGGCGGGGGTGACGTCGGCGTTCAACAAGAACGTGCTGACCGTGGTCGACCGTGAACTCGGCGCCGATTTCGACCTCGACGCGTTCGAGCATGTCGCGCTCTGGGACGCCGAGCACGAGTGGATCGAGATGCGGCTGCGGTCGCGCACCGCGCAGACCGTGAAGATCCCGGCCCTCGACCTGGCCGTCCACTTCGCGGAGGACGAGGAGCTGCGGACCGAGATCTCGGCGAAGTTCCGCGAGGACGGCGTCCGCGGTGAACTGGCCGCGGCGGGCTTCGGCCTGACCCACTGGTGGACGGACACGGAGGGCCGCTTCGCCCTGTCGCTGAGCGCGGCGGCGTAGCACCCGGTCCGGGCGGTCACGGCGGAGGAGCGCGGTCGGCCGGGACGGCGGCCGCGCACCCGGTGTTCGCCGTGACGTCCCGGACAGATCCTGGTGCGGGAGGGCGCGGACCCTCACCTTCGGTCGGCCTCCAGGATCTTCGTGATGCGGCTGGAGGCGCGCCGGGCCTCCGTGGCCGGGTCGGCTCCGCCGAGGATCTTCGACATGCAGTCCTTGATCGGGTTGTCGGCCTCGACGGCGGCCCACTGGGGTGAGGGCGGGGTCGCCCGGCCGTGCGCGGCGCCCGCCGCCATGGCGGCGACTCCCTCCTCACCCGATACGGCGTCGGCGAGTTTCGTCTTGTTGGGTACGTAGTTCATCGTCCGGGCCAGCTCCGTCTGCCACTTGGCGCCGACGAGGGCGGAGACGACGTCGGTGGCGCCGGCGCGGTCGTCGGTGTTCTTGGGCACCACGAGGTCGGACCCGCCGGTGAAGACCGCGCCGGGCGCCGCGGCGGTCTTGCCGGGGACCGGGAAGAAGCCCAGCTTGCCCTTGAGGTCCGGGTTCGTCCGCTCGATGGCCTGGACGAGTCCGGGCACGGCCACGATCTGGGCGACCCGCCCCTTCGCGAACACTCCCGACTGCGGCGGGTGTTCCTCGTCGGCGTCCACGGGGCCTTTGCCGAGTGCCTGAAGACGCCGGTAGAAGTCCATGCCGCGCAGGGCGGCCGGCGTCCCCAGCGAGCCCTCCCAGTGTCCGGAGCTCGACTCCTCGGCGAGGTCGCCGCCCTCGTCCCAGATGAATCCGGAGAGGGTGTACCAGTCCTGGCCGGCCAGGTAAATGCCTTGATTCCCGTCGGCGTTGAGCCGCTCGGTGTCCGTGAGCCACTGCTCGCGGGTCTTCGGAGGCTGCTTGATGCCGGCCCCGGCGAACAGGTCCTTGCGGTAGATCACGACGCGGTTGGCGGCGTACCAGGGGATGCCGAACTGGCGGGTGTCGATCCGTCCGGGTCCGGCGAGGCCCGGCAGCCAGTCGTTCATGCCCCAGTCGCGCATCGACTCCAGGGTCAGATCGCTCAGGCCGCCCCCGTCGACGTACTGCGCGACCTGGGTGTTGCCGACCTCGATGACGTCGGGCACGGCCTCGTCCTCCGCCTTGAGGGCCGCCTGGACCTTCTCGCCGATCCCGGTCCACTCCTGGATGCGGATGTCGAGCCGGAGGTCGCCGTGCCGGTCCTCGAAGTCCTCGGTGAACCGCTTGAGGAATTCCTTGGAGGCACTGTCCTTCATCAGCCACACCGTGACGGTCCGGCGCTGCGCGCCGCTGCCCGGCAGGGCGCCACAGGCGGTGAGCAGGGAGGCCGTGACGCAGACAACGGCGAGGAGGCGACGTTTCACGAGGGGTCCTGTTCTGTCTTGCGGACAGGGGCAAGGGGCCCGACATGGGGGGACGAGCCGGTCGCTCGCACGGGTGTCTGGAGTTTGGTATGGACCAATCGGCCCCGTCAAGGGCCCCCCGTCACCCGGGCCACCCCCGCCGTCTCGCGGAGCGCCACGCGGTGGGGCACCGTGGAATGACGCCTGGCACTCGCGCCACGGCGGAGAGGAGCAGCCGCATGTCCGACCACACCTACCGGGTCACCGAGATCGTCGGGACCTCCCACGAAGGCGTCGACCAGGCCATTCGCAATGGGATCACCCGGGCCTCACAGACCCTGCGCAACCTCGACTGGTTCGAGGTCACGCAGGTCAGGGGCCAGATCGAGAACGGGCAGATCGAGCACTACCAGGTCGGCCTGAAGCTCGGCTTCCGGCTGGAGGACGCCGACTGACACGACCCTCCCCCACGGGTCCCGCACCCGCCGAGAAAACCCCCTCAGGTCCGCCCCTCCCGCTCCTGCGCGTCCTTCAGTGCCGCTGACGCGGCCGCCCACCGTGCCCGTACGACCGTGAAGCCGGCCCGCTCCGCGTCCTCGCAGACGAGTTCGTCGTCGTCGACGAGGACCCGGATCTCCCGGTCGCGGGCCAGCCGGCGAAGGATCTCCAGTTTGGTGCGGCGGGCGGGCCTGCGGTCGTCGTTGCGCCGCATCCAGATGCGCCCCTCGGGCAGGCCCTGGGCGGCCAGCCAGTCCACGGTGGCCCGCCGGCACCGCTCGGGACGGCCGGTCAGATAGACCACCTCGCACTCCCGCGCGCTGTTCAGCGCCAGCGCGACACCCTCCGCGAGCGGCGGGTCCTCGGGCGCCGCGGCGAAGAACGCGTCCCAGTCCCGCGGCGTGCGCTCCAGAAACCGCTGTCGGTGCGCGGTGTCCGCGAGAGTGCCGTCCAGGTCGAACACGGCAAGTGGCCTGCTGCTCTGTTCCTTCACGCGAGCCAGCCTAGACAGCGACACCGACAGCGGCACCGACAGCGGCCCGCGTCACGGCCCGCGGCCCCGCGCGGGAACACGCTCAACTTCCGCCTCGACAGGCCCTGTTCACACCACCCAGCAAGCCCTTACCGTAATGCCTCGCACAGCATGTCGCACAGCATTCGGTATTTCGAACGGAGAGGGGCGGCGGAGGGACACCACCGCCCCGCTCTTCGGCATGCGGAGGTCCAGGTGAACCCCCCTCCCTTCATGGTGAACCCCCTCTCGCCGGCCGAGTGACCGATCCGAGGAGAGCCGCACATGACCACACCCGACACCGCGCCGCGCCCACCGCAGCCGTCCCGCCGCAGCCTGCTCCGCGCCCTGGCCGCCCTGCCCGCGGCCGCTCTCGCCCTGGGCGAGCTGCCCGGGCTGCTCGGCACCGCCGCCGCGGCACCCGCCCGCGGCTACGCCACCCGCTACACCATCGTGCCGTTCCTCAACAGCGACGACGGCACCGTCAACGTCTACGAGTCGGACGACGCGACCGACTTCCGGCTGCTGAAGGCGTCCGCGTACACGCCGCCGAGCAACCGGATCCGCGACGCCAGCGTGTTCAAGCACACCGACGGCTACTACTACGTCACCTACACCACCCACACCTGGCAGGACGTCAGCACGACCATCGGCTTCGCCCGCAGCGCCGACCGGGTCAACTGGAGCTTCCTGTACGACTACACGGTCCCGGTCACGGGCCTGTCACGTGCCTGGGCGCCCGAGTGGTTCGTGGACAGCGACGGCAGCGTCAACATCATCGTGTCCTGCTCGCTCACCAGCGACGAGTGGATCTTCACGCCCTATCTACTGAAGGCAACCAACTCGGCACTGACGGCTTGGAGTTCACCGACAGCGCTGGCCGGCATCGGCCCGAACCACATCGACACCTTCGTCGTGAAGACGGGGTCGACCTACCACGCGTTCACCAAGAACGAGACGACGAAGTACATCGAGTACGCGACCGCCTCCGCCCTCACCGGGCCGTACACGATCCGGCGGACCGGCGACTGGGCGGGCTGGGGCGGCAGCCGTGAGGGGCCGGCGCTGATCCAGCTCGACAACGGCGGATGGCGGATCTTCTTCGACGGCTACGGCGACGGCAGTTACTACTGCAGCGACAGCTACGACACGTTCGCCACCTGGAGCGCGCCGAAGAAGCTGCCGGGAATCTCCGGCACCGCACGCCACTTCACCGTGATCAAGGAGACGGTCTCCGGCGGGGCCGCCCTGGCCACCGGCGTCACCCGGTCCTTCCGGTCGGGCAACTACACCACCCGCTATTGGCAGGAGCAGTCCGCGCTGCTCAACCTCCCCGTGGTGAGCGCCTCCAGCACCGCAGCCGAGAAACAGGCGTCCACCTTCACCGTCGTGGCGGGCCTCGCCGACGCGAACGGCTGCTCCTTCCAGGACATGGCCGGCAACTATCTGCGGCACTACGACTTCCGCGGCCGTTTCGACGCGTACGACGGGACGGCGACGTTCGCCAAGGACGCCACCTTCATCGCCCGGACGGGCACGTCGAGCGGTTCCCTGCGCTTCGAGTCGTACAACTACCCGGGCTACTACCTGCGCCACTACAACTACCAGCTGCGCATGGACATCGCCGACGGCACCGCCCTCTTCCGCCAGGACAGCTCCTTCGTCCCCGTCACGGCCTGGGCCTGACCCCCGCACGATCATCGAGGAGACCGCCATGAACGACAGTCCCCTTCAGCCGTCCCGGCGCGTCGCTCTGGGGGCGATGGCGGGCCTCACCGCCGCCGTCGCCCTCGGCGCCCCGACCGCCCGCGCCGCGGCCGGAACCGCCTACGTGATGGGCTACTTCACCGAGTCCCCGAATTTCAGCGGAGCGGACTACGGCCTTCATCTGGCCGTCAGCACCGACTCCCTCCAGTGGACGCCGCTGAACCAGAACAAGCCCGTCGTGACGCCGACCGGCGGCACCGGCGGCCTGCGCGACCCCTTCGTCCTGCGCAAGCAGAACGGCACGTTCGTCGTGATCGCCACCGACCTCAAAGGCACCGACTGGAGTCTGCAGAGCCAGTACATCCACGTCTGGGACTCCGCCGACCTGCGGTCCTTCAGCGGCTACCGCCGGCTGAAGCTGCACGACATGGCCACCCACAGCTGGGCGCCCGAGGCCTACTGGGACGCGGGCCGGGGCCAGTACGGGATCATCTACTCCGCCGTCGACTCCAGCGGCCACAACGTCATCATGGTCAACTACACGACCGACTTCGTGACGGCGTCGGCGGCGCAGGTCTTCTTCGACCCCGGCTACGACGTCATCGACGGCGATCTCGCCGTGGGCGTCGGCGGCGTCAACTACCTGTACTTCAAGAAGGACCAGACCCTGGTGGGCGCCAGGTCGTCGTCCCTGAACCCCGGCAGCTTCACCGTGTTCAGCACTCCGGTCGCGCACGGCGGCACCGAGGCCCCGATCCTCGTCAAGTCCCCGTCCACAGCGACGTGGTTCCTCTGGGGAGACACCTACACGCCGAACGGCGTCTTCTACGCCTGGCAGTCCGCCGACCTCGCGAGCGGCACCTGGACCCCGGTCGACCAGCGGCTCTACACACAGCCGCTCAACTCCAAGCACGGGAGCATCCAGCCGATCACCACAACGGAGTACGACAGCCTCCTCGCCAAGTGGGGCGCCCCCGCCTGGAACCGGCTCAAGTCCTACAACTATCCGGCGCGTTACGTCCGGCACTCCAACTACGCCGCCCGGATCGACGAGTACCCCTTCGAACCGTACGCGGACGCGCAGTGGACGCTGGTGCCGGGACTCGCCGACACGGCGGGCGTCTCGTTCCGCTCGGTCAACTACCCGACGCGCTACCTGCGGCACAGCAACTACCAGATGGCGCTCGCCGTCGACGACGGGACCACGACCTTCGCGCAGGACGCCACCTTCCACCGGACGGCGGGTCTGGCCGACACGTCGTGGTCGTCCTTCCGCTCCTACAACCACCCGGACCGCTACCTCAGGCACGCGGACTACGTGCTGCGCATCGATCCGATCTCCACCTCCACCGACAAGGCCGACGCCACCTTCTCGGTCGGCTTCTGACGCCCCTTCGTCCTCAGGAGACACCCCCATGTCCCCGCTCCGCAGACTTCTCGCCGGTGCCGCGGCGGCAGCCGCCGCACTCGGCGGACTCACCGCGGCCGCGCCTCCCGCCGCTGCCGCCGACTCGGGCACCTTCAGCGTGCTCACCTACAACGTCGCCGGACTGCCCGACGGCATCTCCAGCGCGCCGACACCCCGTGGGTCCAGCACCACGACGATCGGCGGGCGCATCTCCCCCTACGACATCGTCCATGTCGAGGAGGACTTCAACTACCACGCGAACCTGTACGCGGCCGACGCCGCGCACCCCTACCGCACCCCCACCAGCGGCGGCGCCGGCATCGGCAGCGGCCTCAACTCCCTGTCGAAGATCCCCTACGACACCGACGACTTCGAGCGGGTCGGCTGGAACGCCTGCCAGCTCGACTCCGGCGACTGCCTCACCCCCAAGGGCTTCACCTTCATGCGGGAACGGCTCGCGGAGGGCGTCTACGTCGACTTCTACAACGTGCACACCAACGCGGGCACCAGCGACGGCGATCTCGCCGCCCGCGCCGACAACCTCGACCAGCTGACCGCCTTCATCGGCACGCACTCGGCGGGCAACGCCATCGTCGTCATGGGTGACACGAACACCCGCTACACCCGCTCCGGCGACACCATCGCGGAGTTCGCCGCGGCCAACGGTCTGACGGACGCCTGGGTCCGGCTCGTCCGCGGCGGCACCCCACCGGCCAAGGGAAGCGACGCGCTGGTCTGCGACCAGACCGGCGCCACCGTGCCCAACACCTGCGAGGTCGTCGACAAGATCCTGTACCGCGGCAGCAAGCTCGTCACGCTCGACGCCACCGGCTACGACAACGAGCACGCGCGCTTCCTGACCACCGACGGTCTGATGCTCTCCGACCACGACCCGATATCCGCCGCGTTCAGCTGGTCACGGAACGCGGACTTCCAGCTCAGTGACCAGTTCGGCGGGCCGCACGGCGACCACTTCAACGACATCGCCAAGGTGCCGGCCGGCGCCCGCCCGACCACGGTCTCACTGAGCAGCGGCGCGCGGGTCGACCGGATGGGGCTGACCCTGAGCGACGGCACCACGCTCGCGCACGGCGGTACGGGCGGCATCGCCGCCTCGCTGACCCTGGGCAGCGGTGAGTACATCACCTCCGTCCAGCTGTGCCAGGGCGTGAAGGACGGTCACACCCGGATCTTCTCCGCGAGGTTCACCACAAACCTCGGCCGCGCCCTCGCCGGGGGCACGACGACGCCGGACTGCGTGACCCGCACCGCGCCGACCGGCGGGCAGATCGCCGGCTTCCACGGCCGCGCGGGGACCGAGGTCGACAAGATCGGCGTCATCTACACCCGGCGCTGACCGGACGCCTCCGAACCCGTCCCCGCCGATCGTCCGGACCCGGCGGGGACGGGCCTGACGTACAACTCGCCGAGGGACAAGACGACTTGACGGACCGGGATGGATCACGACACGCGGTCACCCGGCGCGCGGGCGGCCTGTCTGATCCGGCCGATCGCGAGGGCCGTACCCCGGGCGACCGCGATGGCGGCCACAGGCCGCGACGGACGACCTGAGCCGGCAGACCGCGGGCCCGATCGTCAGGAGGCGTCGGACAGCCAGGGCCTGACCTTTCTGCGCGCCTCGTACAGACGGGACTTGAGCGTGCCGAGCGGCACCCCGAGACGCTCGGCGACCTCCGCGTACTCCAGCCGGCAGATGTCGCGGTAGACCAACGGTGCCACCAGGTGCGGATGTTCGCGCTCCAGCCGTTCCAGCGCCTCCAGGAGGTCGATCCGGGAACCCGCGATGACGCTCGTGGTGCGCGGATCGACGTACCGGCCGGCGTCGATGTCCTCCGGCCGCTCCGCCGCCCGCCGCTTCAACTCGCGGTACTTCTGCCGGGCGCAGTTGGCGACCACCGTGTGGAGCCAGGTGCTGAAGCGGCTGCGGCCCTCGAACGTGGCGATCTTCCGGGCCACTTGGAGCAGGACGTCCTGGGCCGCCTCCTCGGCGTCCTCGCGGCAGGGCAGGAAACGTCCGCACCGCCGCACGACCTCGGGCCGGATCCGCTGGAGCAGCTCGTCGAGTGCCGCCCCGTCACCGGCTGCCGCCCGCAGGGCGAACTCCTCGGTCTCGGCGGGTTCCTGCACCGGGCGCTCCCCTCGGTGTCGATCAGAGGCCAGGCATGATAGTCGCATGGACTCCCTGGAGCGGATCGGCCGCTACCGTCTGGAGCGGCGACTGGGCGCCGGTGGTTTCGGCGTGGTCTGGCTCGCCCACGACGACGTCCTCGACGCGAGCGTCGCGGTCAAGGTGCTCTCCGAGAACTGGATCGACCGACTGGACATCCGGGAGCGGTTCCTCTCCGAGGCCCGGCTGCTGCGCAAGGCCGATTCGAACCGGGTCGCGCAGGTCTACGACATCGGTGAACTCCCCGACGGCAGGCCCTACTTCGTCATGGAGTACGCCGACGGCGGCACCCTCGCCGACCGGATCGAGGCCGGACCGCTGCCCGTCGCCGAGGCGCTGCGCCTGACGGCACGGGCGGCCCGGGGCGCGGCCGCGCTGCACGAGGCCGGGATCGTGCACCGCGACATCAAGCCGTCCAACGTGCTGCTGCGCACCTCGCCCGGCGGAGCCGACCGGGTGCTGCTGGCCGACCTCGGACTGGCCAAGAGCCTGGCTCAGGCCTCCGGCCTCACCATGGCGGCGGGTTCGGCCGGCTACACCCCGCCCGAACAGGCCCGGCCCGGCTCCGGGATCGACGCGCGGGCCGATGTGTACAGCCTGGGCGCCCTCGGCCACCACCTCGTCACCGGCTCGGTGCCGGGCCCGCCGGGCAAGGTCGAACGGGCCGACCGGCTCCGTGCGGACGTCGGCCCGGACGTCCGGCGGGCGCTGCTGCGCGCCATGGAACCCGACCGGGAGCGGCGCTGGCCGACCGCGGCCGCCTTCGCCGCGGAGCTCGACCGGCTCGCCGAGGAGGCCTCGGACGGGGGCGTGCCCCGGTCCCGGCGCCGTCGGCGCACCGCGCTGTCGGTACTGGCCGGCGTCGTCGTGGCCTGCGCGGTCGTCGCCACCACCCTGCTGGTGACCCGGGACCCCGCTGCGAGGACCCTCCGGGTCGAGGACGGCACCGGCCGGGTCACGGTGGAGGTGCCGGCCTCCTGGGGCGGGCAGCTGCGCGACTCCGGATGGAATCCGGGGACGCTGGGCCTCGAGGACGGCACGGAACCCGGTCTCGCCGTCGCCGATCACCTGGCGCGCTGGCAGGACCTCGGTTCCGGCGTCGACGGCGCTTTCGTCGGACTCAGCGAACACGGCGACGTGACCGGCGCGGTCCGCGTGATCGCGCACGCCGGATGCCACTACGCCGGCAGCCGCGGCTACTCCGGTGCGCGCTGGCGCGGGCTGATCCGGGCCTGGGACGGCTGCCCGGGCCGGACCGGGTCCCTGACCGAAGCGGCGCTCACTCCGGCGGGCGGCGCCGGACAGCCTCAGGTCTACGTCCAGATCCGCCAGGAGAGCGGCGACGACGACACGGCCGACGGCGTCATCGGCTCCCTACGCGTCAAGGCCTGATCCTGGGCGGGCGCACCCGGCGGAATTCGTCGGCCGGTGCGGCGAACTTTTCGGTCCCGGGGCGCATCGGAGAGTGGTGACGGGGCACAACGCGCCGTGCGCACGTGCGAGGAGCCCGTGCGGAGAGACCCAAGGAGTGCACATGTCGACCTTCCGGCGCGCGGTGGCGGACACGGACCGGCCCGACGAGGTGTCCGCGCACCTCACCTCACCCGCCGAGCACCGCGGTTCACCGGCAGCCCGGCGGGCCGCGCTGCTCGCGGCTGCCGCGTTGCTGAGCCTGCTCACCGCCTGCGGCAACGACACCCCGAACAGCTCGCCGCGGAACCTTCCCGGCACGGCCCAACCGGCTTCCGGGGACACGAGCGCGAGCGCCCGTTCCACCGGACCGTCCGGCCCGGCGGCGAGCGCTCCGTCGAAGGAGACGGGATCGGGAACGGGCGCGGCCTCGGAATCCGCCTCGGCCCCGGCCTCCGCGGGGAACGCCGCGGCAGGCCGCCGCTGCCACACCTCGGAGCTGCGCGCCTCGGTCGGCGGCAACGACCCGGGAGCGGGGCAGGAGAACTTCCCCATCGTCCTGACCAACCGCTCCGGGCGCACCTGCACCGTGCGGGGCTACCCCGGCGCGGCGTTCGTCGACGCGTCCGGCAAGCAGCTCGGCCCCGACCCGCGGCGGTCCTCGGGCACGCCGACGACGGTCGAGCTGGCACCCGGGCGGAGCGCGTGGTCGGGCCTGACCTTCTCCAACCCGGAGATCAGCGGGGCCCGTACGGCAACGCCCGCCTCCCTGATCGTCACGCCGCCCGACGAGAGGGACTCCCTCACGGTGAAGTGGACGCAGGGCGAGGTGCCCGTCTCCGGCAACTCGTCGTCGGTCTCCCTGACGGTCGTCCGCGCCGGGAACGGCACCTGAAGTCCGGCTCGCGAGACGCCCCTCAGCTGCGCCGCCGGCTTCGGGCGCCGCGCCCCGCGGACACCACGACGGCCCGACGGCTCGACGGCTCGACGGCTCGACGGCTCGACGGCTCGACGGGAGAAGGCACGGGACCGCCGAGCGCACCGGGTCACCTGGTCACCTGGTCACCTGCGGCCTCCCTGGCCTCCGCCGCCGGTGATGTCTCCGGCACCGGAGCCCGTGCCGTAGCCGCCGTCCCGGTCCGAGCCGTCACCCCCGTCCCAGTGACAGGAGTCGTAGGAGGAGGAACAGGAGTCGTCCCCCGGCGCGGCCGACTGCGTGGCCTGCTCCGGAGTGGACGGTGTCACGGCGGGCGTCCGGGTCGCGGCGGGTACCGGTGCCGTCGAGGACGTGGACTCCGGGGTGGAGGAGGCCGTCGCGCCACCGTGCGAGGAGTCCCAGTTGACGACTTCCAGCTGGAGCGAGGGCGACGGGGTCTCGAGCGTCCAGCGCTGGGCCGGCTCGACCTTGCGGAGTTTGAGGACGAGTGCCGACTCGCCCTTCGCCGCCGCGGGAGCGAGGGCCAGGTCCTGGTTCCAGCGCGGCACCAGCATGCCCTGGAGGGTGAAGTCGTAGCGGACGTTCTTGGCGCCGGCCCCCGACGTGCCGGGACAGGAGGCGAGTTGGACGGAGTAGCCCAGGTGCGCGTCGAGACACAGGTCGGGGTGGGCGGCGTCGCGCAGCAGCCCGTCCGCCGTGTACGACCATTCCATCGCCGACTCCGAGGTGCACGAGGTGAGCCGGGTCTCCACGCCCTTCACGGGCTTCTTCCCGGCGATGCCGACGCACAGCCCGGTCGCGGCGTTGCGCAGCCGGCCGCGCACGGTGCCGTCCGCCTGCTTGTCGGTCCCGACCCAGGACGGGTTCGTACCCGGACTCGGCTTTCCCGAGGTGGCGTTTCCGTCGGCCGTCCCGCTCCCGCCGTCGGAACCCGAATCGGCCGCCCACAGGACCAGCGGGACCAGGATCAGTGCGCCGAGGGTCAGCACCGCGAGGGCGACATTGCGGCGGTGCGGGGCGCGCCGGGGGGCCTTGTGCGGCGCGGCCCTGCGGGACGAGCGCCTGCCCGTGCCGGACAGCGGCGCGGCTCGACGGGAGGGGCGGGCGCCTCCTTCGGGCGTGGATTCGCCCGGGCGGGCCGGGGCTGCCGGGTGCCGCGCGGTCGCGTCATGGGCCGGGGACGGGGAATCGCCGGCGGGCGGAGCGTTCGGCGGTGTGCGCGGGGGAAGGCCGGGCGGGCGTACGGCGTCGGTCTCGGGCCGGAACTCGACGATCGGGTCGGCCTCGGCGGCCCGCCCGCTCCCGGCGCCGGCCGCTCCCCCCGCGCCCTCGGCGCCCCCGCCGGTCCCCGGCGCTTCGGCCGCCTCCGCGCGCGCCTGCCGTGAAGCCACATAGGCGGGCGCTCCCCAGCCGAGGACGGCCTCGGCGAGCGGGACGGCGAGGACGCCGTTGAACTGGTTCAACTGGTCGGCGGCGGCACGGCAGTGGCCGCATCGGGACATGTGGCGCCGCAGGTCCGGGTCGAGATCGACGCCGCCGCGCCGGAAGGAGACGTCGAGCATCCGGTGGTAGCGGCGGCACTCCTCGCTCGGGGCGAGTTCACGGTGGATCTCGAGGCACCCCTCGCGCAGGCGTTCCCTGGCCCGATCCCGTTCGACGACCGCTTCGTCCGGCGAGAGGCCCAACAGAGCTGCGGGGAGCTCCAGTTGCTCGCCCTCGATCTCCCCGTGCCACAGCAGGCAGCGGGCCGGTTCGGGCAGCCGCTGGAAGGCCCGGGACAGCAGGCGCCTGCCCTCCGGCGGCAGCAGCCGCGCGGCAGCCCGGTCCTCGCGGTCCGCGTCGGCGAGGAGTTCGGGGTCGAGCAGTTCGCGCCGCTGGTCCATGAGCCACTCGGAGGCTATGCGGCGGACGGTGACGAGCAGTTGGGGCCGCCACGCGGCGCTCGGCCCGCCCTGATGCAGCGAATCACCGAACAGGCGCGTGAATGAGGCGGTGGTGAGCATTCCGGCGGGACGTACGCCGTCGGTGCACAGCCGCGCGTAAGAGAACACCGCTTCCCAGTGGCGGTCCAGGAGTTCCCCGACGGGATAGTTCGCGGGTGTGCCTCCCGGGCTCTTCCTCAGCTCGGCGGCGAGCCGCTCATCCGAAACCTCGAACAAGCGGCCGGGGTCAGACGAATGAGACAGCGTTCCGTCATTCACGTCCGCTTTCCTCCCAAAGGTAGCGTGGCAATTAGTCCATACCAATGGGTATGTAGACCGCCCGACAGAGTCGGGAGGTCTACCCATGGGGGGTCACGCCGCGAACGACCACCTCTGACGGCCCGTCGGGGCGAGGAGGGAACGGGCGCGCCGTAAGCGCGCAGAAGGAAGCCACTATTGTCTGCACGCCGACAACGCCCACCTTTGCACAGGGCGGCGAGCCGGAACAAGCGATCCCGGATTTTCTCCGAATTACGCCGCGGCCCAGGATATTGACCAAATGTCAGTCACCCTCGACCAATAGGAATTCGGAAACCCGAGGGCTCTGCCATCCGTCCCGAACTCTCCACAATGGGAGCGCTCTCACGCGCTCATCCGAGCACCATTCCGCACGATATTCCGGTCCTTCGCGCGTCGCCCCTCTCCGCGGTCCGTGCCGGGTGCCACGAAACTGCCACCGACGCGCCGGCCGTCGTGACCCGATGGGGGTGACGGCGGGCGCGGTGAGGGCGGGCGGGGCGTCAGTGACCGCTGATCGCGCGGGGCGTGTACGGCTGTTCCAGCGCCTCGGTCTCCTTGTCCGTGAGCACCACGTCGAGCGCGGCGACCGCGTCGTCGATGTGCGGCGCTCTGGTGGCGCCGACGACGGGCGCGGTCACCGTGCTCTGCCGCAGCAGCCAGGCGAGCGCGATCCTGGCGCGCGGCACCTCGCGCTCGGCGGCGATGCGCGCGACCGCGTCGACGATCTCGCGGTCGCCGTCCTGGTACAGGTTCCGGCCGAACGCGTCGTTGCGGCTGCGTGCGGTGGCCGTGTCCCAGTCGCGGGTGAGCCGGCCGCGGGCCAGCGGGCTCCACGGCAGGACGCCGACACCCTGGTCGGCGCAGAGCGGCAGCATCTCGCGCTCCTCCTCGCGGTAGAGGAGGTTGTAGTGGTTCTGCATGGAGACGAACCTGGTCCAGCCGTGCAGCGTGGCGGTGTACTGGGCCTTGGAGAACTCCCAGGCGTACATCGAACTCGCCCCGATGTAGCGGGCCTTGCCCGCCTTGACCACGTCGTGCAGGGCCTCCATCGTCTCCTCGACGGGGGTGACGCGGTCGAAGCGGTGGATCTGGTAGAGGTCGACGTAGTCGGTGCCGAGGCGGCGCAGGCTGTTGTCGATCTCCGTCATGATCGCCTTGCGGGACAGACCACGGCCGTTGGGCCCCTCGTGCATCGCGCCGTGGACCTTGCTGGCGATGACGATCTCGTCGCGGCGCGCGGACTCCGCGAGCACCCGGCCGACGATCTCCTCACTGGTGCCGTCGGAGTACACGTTCGCGGTGTCGAAGAAGGTGATCCCGGCCTCCAGGGCCTGGCGGATCAACGGACGCGAGGCCTCCTCGTCGAGGGTCCATTCGTGGACGCCTCGGTCGGGCAGGCCGAAACTCATGCAGCCCAGGCAGATCCGGGAGACGTCCAGACCCGTCGAACCGAGCTTCACGTACTCCATGCTCACTCCTGCTCTCGTGCCGGTGGGGAGGGGAGTTCCGAGGACAGATCCCTGCCCGCCGCGAGGGCCCCGCAGCCCTACTCCACGGGGGCTTCCACGTCGTCGTACACGCGCGCCGACGCGATCAGGCCATCGCCTCCCCGGGCACAGACGGTGAGCCCCGGCTGCGGCGGCAGCTCGGTGTCGCCCCAGCGGTCGCAGATGTACTCGAACGCGCTGCGGATGCCGTCCTCGGTCACGGTGCACAGCTTGAGCGGGATGCCGCCGCCCGCGGAGAAGTAGGACTCGTAGAGCTCGGTCAGCTCCTTGGTCCCGACGCGCCGGCAGGCGTCGCCGGACGGCCCGCGGAAGGTGCCGTCCGGCGCGAAGGCCGCGACGACGGCCGCGGTGTCCCCCGCGTCGACGGCGGCCTTGTAGGCGCCCACCACGTCGGAGGCGTGCGCCCTCGGGTCCGGCCGCAGCATCGGGCGGCGGACGACATGCCGGCCGAGCAGCGGCCGGCGGGAGTGGTGGATCCGCACCGGCAGCGGGGAGGCGGGATCCACGGCGGCGGCCACCGGCAGCCCGGTGCGCTCGCCGTCGGGGCCCTCCAGGTGCACGACCCACTCACCGACGGCCCGCCCGTCACCGAACGTGGTCGCGACCTCCTCGATGTCCACCTTCCGCTCCGCGCGCCAGCTGTCCTGCACGGCCAGCCAGGCGGCCAGGACCCCGACACCGCTGATCCGGCCCGCCTCCGGGTCGTCGAGGGCGACGGGTACGGTGGCGGACGCCGGGTCGCGCAGCGCGTCGGCGAGCTCGGCGGCGCCGAGCCGGTCGACGAGGTCGGGGATCTGCGGGATCCAGACCATGGGGACTCCTGGGCCGTGCGGAGTGGTCGTCTTCGATCGTGGGCCCGTACCGGCCCGGGCGCGACCTCAGCGGGCGGGACGGTGACGCACCCCCCGCCGCGCGTTCCGCGTTCCGCACACCTCCAGCCCGGCCGTCGGCGCAGCGCGATGTCCGAATCCCGCCGGACGGAATGTCGCGAGGGGAGCACTGTTGAGGGTGAACACGGAAGACGACCTTGGAGAGGAACCGGCCCGATGACGGTCTACACGACGATGGACAGCCCGCTCGGCCGGCTGCTGCTGGTGGGCGAGGAGTCGGCCACCGCGAAGGGCGGCACAGCGCTCGCCGCCCTGTCCGTGCCCGGCCAGAAGCAGGGCTCGGTCGTCCAGGACGAGTGGCGCGAGGACGCGGACGCCTTCCGGGAGATCGTGTCCCAGCTGCGCTCGTACTTCGACGGCCGGCTGACCGCCTTCGACATCGAGTACGTGACGCGCGGCAGCGACTTCCAGCGGCGCGTCTGGAAGGCCCTGGAGGCCATCCCGTACGGCACCACGCTCAGCTACGGCGAGATCGCCGCGCGGATCGGCGCGTCGAGGGCCGCGGTCCGTGCCGTCGGTACGGCGATCGGGGCGAACCCGCTGCTCGTCGTGCGCCCCTGCCACCGCGTGATCGGCGCGAGCGGCGCGCTCACCGGCTATGCCGGGGGCCTGGAGCGCAAGCGGCAGCTCCTGGACCTGGAGAACGTGCCGTCCTGACCGGCGTGAGCGCCTTGCCCGCTCCGGGCACCTGACGGATCATGGACGGCGCGGGTCGACCGGCGGCGCGACACCGAGACGACAGGTATCAGTTCTCCGGAGCGGTCATGCAGAGCGAGCAGCGTCACGACACCCCGCGGGAGCCGGGCCCACGTCCGTGGTCCGTGCGCCTCTCGGTGCTGGACCGCTCCCGCACGCGCGACGGGCACGAGTCCGCCGAGGCCCTGCGCGACACGGTGGAGCTGGCGCGCGCGGTGGAACGGCTCGGATATCACCGGTTCTGGGTCGCGGAACACCACGGCGTCCCCGGTGTCGCCGGGTCCGCGCCCACCGTGCTGGCCGCCGCGGTCGCCGCCGCCACCCGGACGATCCGGGTCGGCACCGGCGGCGTGATGCTCCCGAACCATCGGCCCCTCGTCGTGGCCGAGCAGTTCGGCGTCCTGGAGTCCCTGTTCCCCGGACGGATCGACATGGGTCTGGGCCGCTCCGTCGGCTTCACCGACGGGGTCCGCAGGGCGCTCGGCCGGGACAAGGACGCCGCCGGGTCCGCGGGCTACGCGGCGCAGCTGGACGAGCTGCTCGGCTGGTTCCGCGGCACCTCCCCGACCGGGGTGCACGCGCGCCCGTCCGAGGGCCTGACCGTTCCGCCGTTCGTGCTGGCCCTCGGCGAGGGTGCCGCGATCGCCGCGCGGGCGGGACTCCCCCTGGTCATCGGGGACCTCAGGAACCGGGAGAAGACGCGGCACGGCATCGACCGGTACCGCGAGGCCTTCCGCCCCTCGGTCTGGGCGTCGGAGCCCTACGTCGTCGTCTCCGGCACGGTCGCGGTGGCCCCGAGCCCGGAAGAGGCACGCCGGCTGCTGCTCCCCGAGGCGTGGTTGATGGCGTACGCCCGCACCCACGGCACGTTCCCGCCGCTGCCGCCCGCCGAGCGGGTCGAGGCCCTGACCATGACCGCCAGGGAGCGCGGCTTCTACGAGTCCGGTCTGACCGGCCACATCGCCGGCACCGAGGACCAGGTGGCCGACGAACTGCGGACGCTCGTCGAGGAGACCGGCGCCCAGGAGCTGCTGATCACCACCAGCACCTACGACCGGACCGCCCTCCTGGACTCCTACCGCCGCCTCGCCCGGGTCGCGGGTCTGGTCGCGACCTAGAATCGTGGGGTTTGCCCCGTGCCCCACCGGCGCCCGGGCCCGGGCCCGCCGGCTCGCGGTACCGGGCCGCGCTCAGGAGTCCCGCCGATGCCCAGCCCCGACGGCCGCCCCCACGACCCCTACGTCCGCGTCCGCGGTGCGCGGGAGCACAATCTGCGGGGTGTGGACGTCGACATCCCCCGGGACGTCCTCGTCGTGTTCACCGGTGTTTCGGGGTCCGGGAAGTCGTCGCTGGCCTTCGGGACGATCTACGCGGAGGCGCAGCGGCGGTACTTCGAGTCGGTCGCCCCGTACGCGCGGCGGCTGATCCATCAGGTGGGGGCTCCGAAGGTCGCGGAGATCACCGGGCTGCCGCCGGCGGTGTCCCTCCAGCAGCGGAGGTCGGCTCCGACCTCGCGCTCGTCCGTGGGCACGGTCACCAATCTGTCCAACTCGCTGCGGATGCTGTTCTCGAGGGCGGGTGAGTACCCGGCCGGCGCCGAGCGGCTGGACTCGGACGCGTTCTCGCCGAACACCGCGGCCGGGGCGTGCCCCGAGTGCCACGGTCTCGGTCAAGTGCACCGGACGACGGAGGAGTTGCTCGTCCCCGATCCCTCGCTGTCGATCCGCGAGGGCGCGATCGCCGCCTGGCCGGGGGCGTGGCAGGGCAAGAACCTGCGGGACATCCTCGACACGCTCGGGTACGACGTGGACCGGCCCTGGCGCGAGCTGTCCGCCGAGGAGCGGGAGTGGATCCTGTTCACGGACGAGCAGCCGGTGGTCACCGTGCATCCGGTGCGCGAGGCCGAACGCATCCAACGCCCGTACCAGGGCACGTACATGAGTGCGCGCCGTTATGTCATGAAGACGTTCTCCGACACCAAGAGCGCCACCCTGCGGGCGAAGGCGGAGCGGTTCCTCTCCGCTGCTCCCTGTCCGCTGTGCGGCGGCAGCAGGCTGCGGCGCGAGGCGCTGGCGGTGACGTTCGCGGGGCGGAGCATCGCCGAACTGGCCGCGCTGCCGCTGGTCGAACTCGCGAAGTCCCTCACGGGCGACTCCGAGACCGCCCGTGTCCTGACCGAGGACCTCACGTCCCGTATCGCGCCCGTCGTCGAACTCGGGCTCGGCTACCTCAGCCTCGACCGGGCGACCCCCACCCTGTCGGCCGGGGAACTCCAACGGCTGCGTCTGGCGACACAGTTGCGCTCCGGGCTCTTCGGCGTGGTGTACGTCCTCGACGAGCCGTCCGCCGGACTGCACCCGGCGGACACGGAGGCTCTGCTCACCGTGCTGGAGCGGTTGAAGGCGGCGGGCAACTCGGTGTTCGTCGTGGAGCACCACTTCGATGTCGTACGCGGCGCGGACTGGCTGGTCGACGTGGGCCCGCACGCCGGGGAGCACGGCGGGCGCGTCCTGCACAGCGGCCCGGTCGCCGCGCTCGAGGACGTACCGGAGTCCGCGACGGCGCGCTTCCTCTTCGACCGCTCCCCCGCCCCGGCCCGCCCGGTGCGCCCGCCTCGCGGCCGGGTGACGGTCGGCCCGGTGAACCGGCACAATCTGCGCGGCGTCACCGCCGAGTTCCCGCTCGGTGTGTTCACCGCGGTCACCGGGGTCTCCGGCTCCGGGAAGTCCACGCTGATCGGCGAGGTGACGGAGGAGCTGGCGGGCGTCGGCCGGCTGGTCGGTGTCGATCAGAAGCCCATCGGTCGTACCCCCCGGTCCAATCTGGCCACGTACACAGGGCTGTTCGACGTGGTGCGCAAGGTGTTCGCCGCGACGGAGGAGGCCACGGCGCGCGGCTACGGCGTGGGGCGGTTCTCCTTCAACGTCGCCGGAGGGCGCTGCGAGACCTGTCAGGGCGAGGGCTTCGTCAGTGTGGAGCTGCTGTTCCTGCCCAGTACCTACGCCCCGTGCCCGGACTGCGGCGGCGCGCGCTACAACCCCCAGACCCTCGAAGTGACGTACCGGGGACGGAACATCGCGCAGGTGCTGGATCTGACGGTCGAGGCGGCGGCGCGGTTCTTCGCCGAGACGGACACCCCGGCCGTCACGCGCAGCCTCGCCACGCTGCTCGACGTGGGCCTCGGCTATCTGCGACTCGGCCAGCCCGCGACGGAGTTGTCGGGCGGCGAGGCCCAGCGCATCAAGCTGGCGAGCGAGTTGCAGCGGGTTCGCCGGGGGCACACCTTCTATCTGCTCGACGAACCGACGACGGGACTGCACCCGGCCGATGTCGAGGTGCTGATGCGGCAGTTGCACGGTCTGGTGGACGCCGGGCACACCGTCGTGGTGGTGGAGCACGACATGACGGTCGTCGCGGGTGCCGACTGGGTGATCGATCTGGGTCCCGGCGGGGGCGAGGAGGGCGGTCGCGTCGTCGCCGCCGGGCCGCCCGCGCGGGTGGCGACAGCGGCCGGCAGAACGGCGCCCTACCTCACCCGCGCGCTCGGGCGGCTCCGGTGACGGACCTGTCCGGTGGCACGGCCCTCGGACGTGAGGGGTGTGCGCCGGAGGGCGAGCCGGCGGGCGCGGTCCCGCGGATCTACGGTGCGCCGCGGAAGGGAAGCGAGGCGGCACCGCCCCGGGCCTCAAGGGTGCGCCTCGGAACGTGATCCGGTGCGGCGCTCACCCCCCTGTGCCGCTTCGGCCAGGGCGCGTCGGTCCGTGTGGGCGGCCGGCGTGAGTGCGGGACGCAGGGTGACCTCGGCCACCAGGCCGCGCGCCGACACCACCCGCCACAGCGAGGCGAGCAGCGCGTCCTCGCCGACGAAGGCGGGCGCGGTGCTCGCCGCGCCGCCGGCGAGCCGGTAGTGGATGCGCACCGGCTGGACCGACACTCCGGCGTCCAGCGCGGCCTGGAAGACGGCCCGGCGGTAGCGCCCCTGGGCGCGCCCGCACCAGGTACTGCCCTCGGGGAAGACGGCGACGGCCGAGCCGCCGCGCAGGGTCTCGGCGATCCGCTCGACCGTGCCGGGCAGGGCCCGGAGCCGGTCGCGGTCGATGAAGAGGGTGCCGCCACAGGCCGCCAGCGGCCCCGCGACGGGCCAGCCGCGCACCTCCGTCTTGGCGACCATCCGCGCCGGGCGGACGGCGGCGAGCAGCGGGATGTCCAGCCACGAGATGTGGTTGGCCACGATCAGCAGTCCGCCGGTGGGCCGGGCCGCTCCGGTGATCCGCGTGCGGACCCCGGCGGTACGCACCACGGCGAGGCACCAGCGGCGGATCGACCGGTCGCGCGTCTCCGCCCGCATCCGGCCCACCAGCGGAATCAGGCAGACGCCGAGGACGACCACGAGCAGGAGCGCGGCCAGCCGCAGGACAGCACGTGGCACGCCCGTCCAGGTCCGTGGGGACTCCACGCAGCCGCGCGGTGAGCAGGGCGCGGTGGGCAGCCAGGCACTGACCCGCGGGGCGGGACGGCCGGCGAGTGGCCGCCGTGGCGCGGGGACGGCTCCGGGGAGCACCCCCGTTCCCGGCCGTCCGCCGGCCCGGGGGCGGCGGACGGTCACGAGGCGTGGCGCTCCCGTGCGGGGCGCGCTCATCAGGCGGGAACGAGCGAGAGGAAGTGGCGGAGGTAGCGGGGGTTGACGCGGCTCATCGACAGCAGCACGTACATGTCCGCGACACCGAAGTCCACGTCGTGCGCGGGCTCCCCGCACACCCACGCGCCCAGCCGCAGATAGCCGCGCAGCAGCGGGGGCAGCTCGGTGCGCCCGGGGCGGGCGACGCCCTCCGCGCTCCAGGGCAGCAGCGGACGGACGCGGAACTCCTCCGGCGCCAGGTGTTTGGCCCGCACCCGGTCCCAGGTGCCCGCGGCGAGCGTGCCGCCGTCGGCGAGCGGTATGGAGCAGCAGCCGGCGAGCCACTCGTGGCCGCCGTCGACCATGTAGCGGGCGATCCCGGCCCAGATCAGGCCGATGACCGCGCCGTCACGGTGGTCGGGGTGGACGCAGGAGCGGCCGACCTCGACCAGCCCGGAGCGGATTCCGGCCAGCGGTCCGAGGTCGAACTCGCTCTCCGAGTAGAGGCGTCCGGCGATCGCGGCACGCTCGGGCGGCAGCAGCCGGTAGGTGCCGACGACCTGGCCGGTCTCCGTGTCACGGACGAGCAGGTGGTCGCAGTACGCGTCGAAGGCGTCGATGTCGAGGCCCGGCTGCGGGGTGTTCAGGAGGGCGCCCATCTCCCCGGCGAAGACGTCGTGGCGCAGTCGCTGGGCGGCCCGGACGTCGGCCTCGTCGCGGGCCAGGGTGACGGTGTAGCGGGTGGGAGCGACGGGCTGGGGCGGGCTGTCGAGGGTGGAAACGCCGGTCATGGCACTCTCCTGGTCACGGGCCGGTTCGGCGGAGGGGGTACCCCTTGCTCGAAAGGAGCTGAGAGCTCGGGGGAGGCAGGCCGGATCCGTTCGGTCTGCGCGCTCCTGTTCTTCCGATGCCGGTTGGCGTGCGCGTGACCAGTGCCAGGAGGACGGATGTGAGGATGCTGAATGACAGGGGTGGCCCGGAAACGCGAGACGGGACCGGGGAGGAGCACCACACCCGGTCCCGCCCGTCCGCACCGTACGGCGAACGACTTTGCGGCTAACGCCTGCCCTGCTTGCGGGTGGCGCGCAGCCACTCCTTGTTCATGCCGGTGATGGAGACCAGAGGGATGCCCTTGGGGCAGGCGGTCGCGCACTCTCCCGCGAGGGTGCAGCCGCCGAAGCCCTCGTCGTCCATCTGCGCCACCATGTCGAGCACCCGGGTCTCCCGCTCCGGCGTGCCCTGGGGCAGTACGTTCAGGTGGTTGACCTTGGCCGAGGTGAACAGCATCGCGGCGCCGTTCGGGCAGGCCGCGACACAGGCGCCGCAGCCGATGCACTCGGCGTGCTCGAAGGCGAAGTCGGCGTCGGGCTTGGGTACGGGCGTGGCGTGTGCCTCAGGAGCGGCCCCGGTCGGGGCGGTGATGTAGCCGCCGGCCTGGATGATCCGGTCGAAGGCGGAGCGGTCGACGACGAGGTCCTTGACGACCGGGAATGCGGAGGCCCGCCACGGCTCGATGTCGATCGTGTCGCCGTCGTGGAAGGAGCGCATGTGCAGCTGGCAGGTGGTGGTGCGCTCGGGTCCGTGGGCGTCGCCGTTGATGACCAGGCTGCAGGCGCCGCAGATGCCCTCGCGGCAGTCGTGGTCGAAGGCGACGGGGTCGTCGCCTTCGAGGATGAGTTCCTCGTTGAGGGTGTCGAGCATCTCCAGGAAGGACATGTCGGCCGAGATGCCGTCCACCTCGTACGTGGACATCGCTCCGTCGGCGTCGGCGTTCTTCTGCCGCCAGACGCGCAGGGTGAGCTTCATGCGTAGCTCCGCTGGGTGGGGTGGACGTACTCGAAGACCAGGTCTTCCCTGTGCAGGACGGGCGCGTCACCGGTGTCGGTGAACTCCCAGGCGGCCGCGTACGAGAACTCCTCGTCCCGGCGGGCCGCTTCGCCGTCCGGGGTCTGGGACTCCTCGCGGAAGTGGCCGCCGCAGGACTCGGCGCGGTGCAGCGCGTCGAGGCACATCAGCTCGGCGAGCTCCAGGTAGTCGACGATCCGGTTGGCCTTCTCCAGGGACTGGTTGAACTCCTCGCCGGTGCCGGGAACCTTGATGCGCCGCCAGAACTCCTCGCGGATCTGGGGAATGCGCTCCAGGGCCTTGCGCAGGCCGCTCTCGGTACGGGCCATGCCGCAGAACTCCCACATGAGTTCGCCGAGTTCGCGGTGGAAGGAGTCGGGGGTGCGGTCGCCGTCGACGGCGAGGAGCAGCCGCAGCCGGTCCTCCGTGTCGGCCAGCACCTCCTGGACGGCGGGGTGTTCGTCGGTGATCTCGTCGTGGTGGGGGTTGCGGGCGAGGTAGTCGTTGATGGTCGACGGCAGAACGAAGTAGCCGTCGGCGAGTCCCTGCATGAGGGCCGAGGCGCCGAGCCGGTTCGCGCCGTGGTCGGAGAAGTTGGCCTCACCGATGGCGAACAGGCCGGGGACGGTGGTCTGGAGGTCGTAGTCGACCCACAGTCCGCCCATCGTGTAGTGCACGGCGGGGTAGATCCGCATGGGCACGGTGTACGGGTCCTCGGCGGTGATCCGGGCGTACATGTCGAAGAGGTTGCCGTACTTCTCCTCGACCCGGGCGCGGCCCATCCGCCGGACGGCGTCGGCGAAGTCCAGGTAGACGCCCTGGCCGCCGGGGCCCACCCCCCTGCCCTCGTCGCAGACGTTCTTGGCGGCGCGGGAGGCGATGTCACGGGGCACGAGGTTGCCGAAGGCGGGGTAGATGCGCTCCAGGTAGTAGTCGCGCTCGTCCTCGGGGATCTCGTTCGGCGGCCGGGTGTCGCCGTGCGCCTTGGGAACCCAGATACGGCCGTCGTTGCGCAGCGACTCGCTCATCAGCGTCAGCTTCGACTGGTGGTCGCCGGTGCGCGGGATGCAGGTGGGGTGGATCTGGGTGAAGCAGGGGTTGGCGAAGTACGCGCCGCGCCGGTGGGCCCGCCAGACGGCGGTGGCGTTGGAGTTCATGGCGTTCGTCGAGAGGTAGAAGACGTTGCCGTAGCCACCGCTCGCCAGGACGACGGCGTCCGCGTAGTACGTGTCGATCCTGCCGGTGATCAGGTCGCGGGCCACGATGCCGCGGGCCCGTCCGTCGACCACGATCAGGTCGAGCATCTCGGTGCGCGGGTGCATCTCGATGTTGCCCGCGGCGATCTGCCGGGACAGCGCCTGGTAGGCGCCGAGCAGGAGTTGCTGGCCTGTCTGGCCGCGGGCGTAGAAGGTGCGGGAGACCTGGACGCCGCCGAAGGAACGGGTGTCGAGGAGTCCGCCGTACTCGCGGGCGAAGGGCACGCCCTGCGCGACGCACTGGTCGATGATCTCGACCGAGATCTGCGCCAGGCGGTGGACGTTGGACTCGCGCGCCCTGAAGTCGCCGCCCTTGACGGTGTCGTAGAAGAGCCGGTGGACGGAGTCGCCGTCGTTGCGGTAGTTCTTCGCCGCGTTGATGCCGCCCTGCGCGGCGATCGAGTGGGCACGGCGTGGGGAGTCCTGGTAGCAGAACTGGACGACGTGGTAGCCCTGTTCGGCGAGCGTGGCGCCCGCCGATCCGCCCGCGAGGCCGGTGCCGACGACGATCACGGTGTGCTTGCGGCGGTTGGCCGGGTTGACCAGCCTGGCCTCGAAGCGGCGCTTGTCCCAGCGCTCGTTGACGGGCCCCTGCGGGGCCTTGCCGTCGACGACCGGTTCACCGGTCCGGTAGGCAGCGTATGCGGTCATGTCAGCTCACCACTCCGGTCATGACACCGACGGGTACGGAGATGAACCCCGCCGTGAGCACCAGCGCGAGAACGTTGGCGACGGTTTTGAGGGCACGGTCGCGGGTGCGGCTGCCGGCCCCGAGGGTCTGGGCGGCGCTCCAGAAGCCGTGCCGGACGTGCAGGCCGAGCGCGAGCATGGCGACGATGTAGACGACGTTGCCGTACCAGGTGGAGAAGGTGTCCACGACGTTCTGGTAGGGGTGGCCCTCCTGGAAGCCGCCGGAGTGCACCGTGCCGGTCGTCAGGTCGAGGAGGTGCCAGACGATGAACAGGCCGAGGATGATCCCGCCCCAGCGCATGGTGCGCGTGGCGTAGCTCGCCCGCCGCTTCCGGTGGACGTACTTGTCGGGGCGCGCCCTGATGTCGCGGCGGCTGAGCTGGTAGGCGGAGACGGCGTGCGCGACCACGGCGACGACCAGCACCACACGGATGAGCCACAGCGTCCACTCGTAGTGCATGAAGGGTTCGCCGACGGTGCGCAGCCAGTGCGCGTAGTGGTCGAACTCGCCCGCGCCGAAGTAGATCTTCAGGTTCCCGATCATGTGGGCGACCAGGTAGAGCAGCATGATCAGGCCGCTGACGGCCATCACGGTCTTCTTGCCGACGGAGCTGTCCCACACGGTGCGCGCCATGGACGGCCGTCGGTCCGTCCGCGTTGCCAGAGCCATGGGACAGAACGCTAAGACCCGGGGAACCGATCAGTCCAAGACATGGTCCAGCTGGTTTCCATAGGCATGAACTATCGTCGAAGGATGCAGTTCCAGCAGCTCCAGTACTTCGTGGCCGTCGCGGAGACCCGGCATTTCACCCGGGCCGCCGATCTGGTGCATGTCGCGCAGCCCTCGCTGTCCCAGCAGATCAAGTCGCTGGAGCGGGAGTTGGGGGCGGATCTCTTCCTGCGGGCGCGCGGGAACATCACGCTCACCGACGCGGGCGAGGCGTTGCTGCCGCTGGCCCGGCGCATCCTCGCGGACGCGGACACGGCCCGGCACGAGGTGCAGGAGCTGGCCCAGCTGCGCAGCGGCCGGGTGCGGCTCGGCGCGACCCCGAGCCTGTGCACGGGCCTGCTGCCCGACGTGCTGCGCGCCTTCCACGACCGCTACCCGGGCATCCGTCTGCTGATCGAGGAGGGCGGCTCGCACGATCTCGTACGGGAACTCGCGCGCGGCGCCCTGGACCTCGCCCTGGTCGTCCTCCCGCTGCCCACCCCGTCCCCCGCGCTGACCACGGTGGAGCTGCTGCGCGAGGACCTGGTGGTGGTGTCGTCGCCGGACGCCCCGGCGCCCGGCGGGGGCGGCCGGCGCACGGTGCGTGTCGCCGATCTGGAGGGCGAGCGGCTCGTGATGTTCCGGCACGGCTACGACCTGCGGGAACTGACCGTCGCCGCCTGTCGCGCCGAGGGCTTCGAACCCGACTTCGCGGTCGAGGGCGGCGAGATGGACGCGGTCCTCGGCTTCGTCCGGGCGGGCCTCGGCGTGGCCGTCGTCCCGCGTATGGTCGCCACCCGGTCCGGGCGCGGCCTGCGGGTGACACCGCTGGCCCGGCCCGGTCTCCACCGGACGATCGCGCTGGCGCACCGCAGCGACGTGGCGCCGCCGCGGGCGGCCCGGGAGCTTCAGCGGATGCTGCTGGAACGCTGAGGGCGGGCGGACCCGGGCGCGCGGCGCGGCACCACGGGCCCGGCCCGGTTCACCAGGTGGGGATGAAGCCGCCGTCGATGACGAAGTCGCTGCCGGTGATGTTGCGCGCGCGGTCCCCGGCGAGGAAGAGCACCAGGTCGGCGACCTCGGACGGCTTGGAGAAGCGGCCGGTGACGGTCGCGCCGGACGCCTGGGCGACCACGTCGTCGGGGGTGAGCCCGGCCGCCGCCGAGACCGTCGCCGCCACTCCCCCGCCGCCGAGCCACAGGTCGGTCTCCACCGGGCCGGGGCTCACGGTGTTGACCCGGACGCCCTTCGGGCCGACCTCCTTGGACAGCGCCTTGGAGAACGCGACCAGGGCGGCCTTGCCGGCGCTGTAGTCGATGACCAGAGGGTCGGGCAGGGTCGCGTTGACCGAGCCGATCGTCACGATCGAGCCCTGCCCGGCGGCCAGCATCGACGGCAGGGCCGCACGGGTGACCCGTACGGCCGTCAGCAGGTTCAGATCCACGGTGCGCCGCCACTCCTCGTCGGTCACCGAAAGGAAGCCACCGGTGCGGGCGGGGGCCGAGCCCACGTTGTTGACCAGGACGTCGATCCGCCCGCCCGCCGCCTCGACGAGCCGTCCCGCCGCGTCGGGTTCGGCGAGGTCGACGGGCACCCAGGTGACGTGACCCTTGCCGACCAGCGCGTCGAGGCCCGGGGACGTGCCGCGGGAGCCGGCGATCACCGTCGCGCCCGCGCCGGCCAGCGTCTCGGTGACCGCGAGTCCGATGCCCTTGCTGGCTCCGGTGACGACGGCGGTCCTGCCCTGAAGTTCCGTACTCATCCGTCCGGCTCCATCTGTGAGAGGTGCGTCCTGTCAGTGAGACATACGGAGGGCCGGGCGCGCGAGGCGTGCGGGCGGCGGGCGCCCCGGCCGCCGGGCGGGTCATGACATCCGGCACGGTGCGGCGCGCCGTCCTCCCACGCCGACGCGGCGCGGCCTCCGTTCCGGGAGACCGCGCCGCGTGGATGCGCTCAGGCGGTCGCGTCGACCAGCGCCAGCTCGTGCAGCCGCTCCGGCGGCCCGGGCCGTGCGTAGTACCAGCCCTGGGCGGTGTCGCAGCCCAGTATCCGCAGCTGTTCGGCCTGGGCGCCGGTCTCCACGCCCTCGACCGTGACCGCGAGGTCGAGACTGTGGGCGAGCGAGACGATGCCCTCGACGATCTTCAGATCGACCGGATCCGCCGGGAACTGCTGCATGCCCTGGGTGAAGGACCGGTCCAGCTTGAGGATGCTGACCGGCAGGCGGCGGAGGTTGGCGAGATTGGAGTAACCGGTGCCGAAGTCGTCGAGGGCGATGTCGACGCCCATCTCCGCGAGCCGGCGCAGGGGTTTGAGCAGGTCGTCGTCGGCGCCGATCAGCGCGGACTCGGTGACCTCCAGGCACAGCGCCCGGGCGTCGAGGCCCTCGCGTTCCAGGATGTCGACCGTGTCCTGGACCAGGCCGGGATGGGTCAGCTGGCAGGGCGAGAGATTGACGTTGACGCGGAGCGGGCCCGCGCCGGAATGCCGTTCCTGCCAGGTGCGGGCCTGGCGCACCGACTGCTCCAGGACCCAGCGGCCGAGCGGCACGATCAGTCCGGTGTGCTCGGCGAGCGGGATGAAACGGTCGGGGCCGAGGACGCCGTGCTGCGGGTGCAGCCAGCGCACCAGCGCCTCCGCGCCGCGCACACTGCCGTCGCCGAGGTGCACCAGCGGCTGGTACTCGATGAAGAACTCGCCCCGGTCCAGGGCGGCGGGCAGCGCGGTGGTGAGGCCGTTGCGGGTGATGGCGCGGGCGTCGGCCTCGGGGTCGGCCAGTTCGAAGCGGTTGCCGCCCGCGGACTTGGCCCGGTACATCGTGATGTCGGCGCTGCGCAGCACCTCGGCGGCGCCGCGCTCCCCGGCCGGGCCCTCGACGACGCCGACGCTGCCCCGCACGGTCAGGTCTCGGCCGTCGACCCTGATCGGGGTCACCAGCGCGTTCATGATGCGCCCGGCCAGCTCGTCGACCTCGCGCTCGGTGTTCGGGCCGGTGGTGAGGGCCACGAACTCGTCGCCGCCGAGCCGGGCGACCATCTCGCCGGGAGCGGTGGCACAGGACTGGAGACGGTCGGCGACCTCGACGAGCAGCCGGTCGCCGGCCGCGTGCCCGAGGCTGTCGTTGATGGTCTTGAAGCCGTCGAGGTCGAGGTAGCACAGGCCGAAGCGCTGGCCCTTCCCCGCCGCCAGCGCCTTCTCCAGACGCTCGAAGAACAGGGTCCTGTTGGGCAGTCCGGTGAGCGCGTCGTGCGTCGCCTCGTAGCGCAGCCGCAGATTGAGCAGCCGCCGCTCGGTGGTGTCCTCCATCAGCGCCAGCTGGTACTGGGGTTCGCCGTCCGCGTCGCGCAGCAGCGAGACCGTCAGGTTGGTCCACAGGGCGGTGCCGTCGGGGCGGTAGAAGGCCTTCTCGACGTGATAGTGCTCGCGCTCGCCGCGCACCAACTCCTCGTACAGCCGCCACACTTGGGGCGCGTCCTCGGCGTGGGTCCACTCCGTGACCCGGCGGCCGCGCATGGACTGTTCGGAGCCGCCGAACATCCTCAGCAAGGCTCCGTTGACCTGGAGGATGTTGCCGTCGAGGTCGGCGATGCCGATGCCTATGGCCGCGCCCTCGAAGACCGCGCGGAAGCGGGCCTCGCTGTCGTGCAGCGCCTCGGCGACCGCGCTGCGCGCGGTCAACGCCGCCTGGGAGATGGCCTGCTGCTCGGCCAGCGTCCGCTCCCGGAGCGCCTGCGCGTATCCGGCGGCCATGGCGTGCTGGAGGCGGGCGGAGCGGGTCCGCAGCGCCTCCTGGGGCCCGTCCTCGCCGCAGTAGAGCACCAGATAGGCGTCGACGCAGTCGAGGGCGCGGCTGAGCGCCTCGGGGTCGGTGCAGTGTGCGGCGACGAGCGCGGCGCCGACGGCCCGGCCCTCGGCCGCCTCGAAGTTCCTGGCGCGCAGCGCCTCACTCAACCGCCGTGCGAGCGGCAGCAGTTGTTCCTCGAACTCGGGCCGGGTCAGCGAGGTGGAGGTGACGGGGAAGACCGCGCGGCTCCAGATCGTCGCGAACCGGCGCAGTCTGTCTTCCGGCCCGTCCGGCTCGGCGGTCACGCCGTGCGTCCCACGCCGCCGAACCCGGAGAAGGAATAAGGATCCTCGTCCTCGGGTGCCGTGTCGGGCCGCCAGTTCGGCATCGGCACCAGTCCGGGTTCCACCATGTCGTACCCCTCGAAGAACCGCGCGATCTCCTCGCGCGTGCGCATGATCAGCGGGTTGCGGATGTTCTTGTAGACGTCGACCGTGCCCTCGGCCTGCTCCTTCGGGAGCGGAATTCCCTCGAAGGAGGCATGCGTGACGACGAGCAGGCTGCCCGGCGCGAGGGCGTCGCGCAGTTCGGCCACCGCCCGGTACGGGTCGTCCGCGTCTTCCACGAAGTGAAGTATGGCAACGAGAAGCAGGGCGACCGGCCGGTTCAGGTCGATCAGTTGCTGAACCTGGGCGCTCGCCAGGATTTCCTGGGGCTTGAGAAGATCGGCGGCGACGACGTCCGCGTCCTCGTTGTCCCGCAGCACGGCCTGGCTGTGTGCGACGGCAACCGGATCGTGGTCGACGTAGACGACCCGTGCGCCGGGCCGGGTGGCCTGGGCGATCTCGTGGACATTGCCGAATGTCGGGATGCCCGAGCCGATGTCGAGGAACTGATCGATGCCCTCGCCGGCCGCGAAGCGAACGGCCCGGCGCATGAACGCCCGGTTCGCCTGCATGACCTTGGGAAGTCCCGGCACGAACTCCATCGCCTTGCGTGCCGCTTCCCGGTCGACCTCGAAGTTGTGCGAACCGCCCAGGTAGTAGTCGTAGATACGGGACACGCTCGGCACTGAGATGTCAATGCTGCGGGGGGCCCAGGCGGGACGCTCCATCTATCTCTCCAAGGCGTAGGCGACGGCGTAGACGATCCGGTGTTCGAGCAGAGGCTACTGATCGCCCGCCAAAGGAGCGAGTCAAAACGGAAATTGGCCGTCCGTTCCCGGTCACTGCCAAGGGCAAGTGCCGAATTGGCGCCTGCGAACGTCGCTGCCGCACGCAACTCACCGCCGCCGCGAAATCGCTCCGAAGCATTCCAAAAAGCTCCGCGGAGTCACGAAGCGTGGCCACCTCGCGCGGAGAACAGCCGCGTTCTTTCACATCCGGGCCGGCCGTCGGGACCTTTCACGTCGCCACGCAGCCGAAATGTTTCGGCCACGTCCGGACACACCACCGCCCATGACAAAGGTCCGCCCCCTCCGTGCGGTGCGGAGGGGGCGGACCCTGGAGAGGCGATTCCCTACTCGGAGGCGCCGACCGGCTTTCCTTCGGGCGAGACGGCGTACCACGTGCCGCCGACGCCCTGACCGTTGGTGTCACCGGGAGCGGTGTCACCGGAGAAGGTGTAGATCGGCCAGCAGTTGACCGACATCTGCTTCACGCCGTCCGGGCGGGTGAAGGGCATCAGGCCCTTCTTCTTGACGCCCTTGGTGTCGTCCTCGGAGACCGGCGCGACAGCGGGCCACTTCTCCAGGCAGGCGCCGATGCAGGCCGACTTCGAGACGGGCCAGGCCTGGTCCTTCATGAAGCGGTAGACGGTCATGCCGTTCTTGTCGACGACGATCTCGCCGAGCTTCGGGTCCTTGCGGACCGACAGGCCGGGCAGGTCGGCCAGCGTGGCCTTCTTGCCGTTGGGCGCGGAGGCGAACCAAGTACCGCCCACACCCTGGCCGTTGGCGTCTCCGGCCTTGGTGTCCTTGGCGTACCGGTACATGGGCCAGCCGCCTATGGTCAGCTGCTTCGTACCGTCGGACCGGGTGACCTCGCCGAGCAGTGCCTTGTCGACGCCGGTGGCGGCCTCGGCGCCGTCGGCGGGCACGGGCGGCCAGGCGGTCGCGCAGTCGCCGTTGCAGCTCGACTTCGGCGGTTCGGCGGTGTCCTTGTCGAAGCGGTAGAGGGTGAGTCCGGCCCCGTCGGTGAGTACCTTGCCGAGCTTCGCGCTCTCCGACACGGCGAGCTGGCCCGCGGTTTCCGCCTTGGCACCGGCGGTCTCCTTGGAATCGGCGCCGTAGCCATTGCCCGCGGTGGTGCTCGTCCCGTATCCACCCGCGGCGGCGGTAGCGCCCACGTTCTGGCTGCCCGTCGAAGGGGTGCCCTGTTCCTGACCACACGCCGTCGTGAGCGCCAGCACGGCCGCAGCTGACGCTACGAGTGAGGCGCTCCGCCAGGAGGTCTTCATTGGTAACTCCCGCTGTTCGCGTAAATGTTGCAGCGCCCTACTGCGCCGCGCATGGCCCTAGATACGGGCGGGAGGGGCAGGAGTGTTCAAACAGGCCTCAACTTTCTTTCGGAAACCTGTGACGCGAGCGACGCGTCTAGCACACACGTGCACACGACGGCCGCGTTTCCCGCCGCGCACGTCAAGTCGCCGGGAGTCGGACGTACCCCCTTCGGGGGCAATCCCCGACACTGCGGCACGGCCCGGTCCGGCGCGCCCCATGATCTTCGTCGTGCATGGACCCCAACGGACCCGATCCGCCCTCGTCATACGGGCATTGGCGCTGACGGCGCTCACCTGGCTCCTCGTCGGCGCGCCGAGCGGTACGGCCGCGGCCGACGCCTGCGCCTACGCCTCCACGGGCCCGGACAGCGGCGGGACCACCGCGGTGGCCGTGGCGGGCGGCGGGGCGGTCGCGGTCGCCGGGAACACCATCCGGTGCCCGGCCCCGACCACACCCCCGCCCTGCCCGCCGACCCCCACACCGACCCCGCCACCGCCCCCGAAGCCCCCTCCTCCGCCGAAGCCGAAGCCGACGCCGCCTCCTCCCCCGCCCACCCACGCGCCGAAGCCCCAACCGCCTCCTCCGCCGCCTCCGCCTCCCCCAGCGCCGAAACCGAAGCCCGCGCCGCCACGGCCGGCGGCGGTCCCGGCGCCGAGACCCACGCCGAAGCCCGAGCCCACGCCGAGCGCGCGTCCAGCGCCCTCGCCGGCCCCGGTCAGCTATCCGGCGTACCGCACCCCGCCGCACAAGCACCCGCCCCGCAGCGGTCCGTCGCTGGTCTCGTTCACCCTGCTCATCACCGCGCCCGCGGTGCTCGCCGTCGCGGCGCTGCGCCCGCGCTGACCCTGGAGGCAAACTTTGTCGGATTGGCTTGTTCTCGCCCTCGCGATGGCGGCCGCGTGCCTCGTGGTCCTCATCGTGACCCTCGTACGCCATCGCAGGGCCCGCGAGGACGAGGACCCCACCGAGACCCCGGACGTCATCGAGTACATGACGATGATGATCGGCGTGGTGTACGCCATCGTCCTCGGTCTGGCCATCGCCGGTGTCTGGGAGGCCCGCGGCGGCGCCCAGGACCATGTGCAGGCGGAGGCCCAGGCCCTGCACGAGATCTCCGAGCGGGTCCGGGTCTACCCGCCCGACGTGCGCGACCGCATCCGCGGCGATGTGGACGCGTACGTTCACTTCGTGGTCACCACCGAGTGGAAGGCCATGGCCGAGCACGGCGAGGTGACCGCCGAGGGAGCCCGGCTGTTCGAGAACATCCGGCACGACGTCACCGACTACGAGCCGAAGTCGGACTTCGAGGCGCAGACCTACCAGCCGCTCCTCGACCAGGTGACGGCGGCCGACGCCGCCCGCAGCGCCCGGGCCGACTCGACCGGGGCCACCATGCCGGGGGTGGTGTGGTTCGGGCTCATCACCGGCGCCGTCGTCACGGTCGGGATGATCTTCGCGCTGCAGATCCGGCGCACCGCCCGGGAATTGATCCTGGCCGGGCTGTTCTCCGCCCTGATCGCCTTCCTGCTGTTCCTGATCTGGGACTTCGACGCGCCCTACAGCCGTGGGATCACGGCGTCGGTGGAGCCCTTCACGGCTCTCTTCCCGAACCTTCCCGGGTGACGGACCCTCCTTCCCGGGCGGCGGACCCCTGAGCGGGACGCGGCGGCCGGGGGACACACGCCACGCCGTGTCCGTCCCCCGGCCGTACGCGTGCCGCCCCCCGGACGGCCCACACGATTGACCCGTTCGCGCGACTGGGATCGCGCCGGCGGGCACCCTTTCCTAGCGTTTCGATCATCGAGGTGCATTTCTGGCGCAAGCGGAAAAGGTCCGCAGCAAGGCTCCTCGGGGACCTGGAGGCTCACCATGCGCGCGATACGCGTCGCTTCGGCCGCACTGCTGGGCGTGACCGCCCTGACCTTCACCGCACCCGCCGCCTTCGCCGGTGACGGCGACAGCCACAACATCACCCCGTTCGCCTTCAGCGTGCAGCCGTCGACCGTCTCCGCGGGCGGTCAGGTGTCGCTGCTCCTGAAGCGGGACGGCGGGTGCAAGGGAAACGCCACGGTCACCTCCGGTGTCTTCGACACCGTCACCATCCCGCCGGGGCAGTCCTCGGCCACCGCCATGGTCGACTGGGACGCCAGACCCGGGGCCGTGTACGACGTGACGTTCTCGTGCGGCGGAGCGAGCGGCAGCACCGGTCTCACCATCGCCGGGGGCCGGCCGGTCACGCCGACCCCGGTCCCGCTCCAGCGGGGTGTCCGGGCCGGTGTCGGCGGCAGCGCCGGCGGCTTCGACCTGAAGGAGATCGGCATGGGAGCGGCGCTCATCGCCGGTTCCGTCGGCGCGGCCTGGTACATGTCCCGCCGGCGCACCTCGTCCGACGACTCCTGACGGAGCGGCACAGCCCTTCGCCCCGGACCCCCTCGGGAGGGTCCGGGGCGAAGGGCTGTCTCGCGCGCGCACCGCGCGCTGCCCGCGGGGGACGGCCGGCCCCGGAAGGGGACGGGACCGGCAGCCCGCACGCGGAACGGTCAGATGCGCTTCTCCGATCTGCGGCGCATCCAGAACACTCCGCCGCCGACGGCCGCAGCGGCCACCAGACCGCCGCCGATCGCCATGTCGGTGGACGTGGCGCCGGTGGTGCTGCTGCCGCCGAGACCACCGCGCACACCGCCGATGACGGTGAAGGCGGCCGGGCGGGTGAGCGGGCCCGTCCCGTCGCAGTTGACGGTGATGTCGTACGAGCCGGGACGGGCGTCCTGGTTGATGGTGGCCGTCCCGCTGGACGACTCGCTGTTGCTGCCCAGGAGCGGCGAGAGCCTCGCCTGACGGAACGCGGGCGAGGTCATGGTGCCTCCCCTCGGGCACCCGTCGACCGTCACGGTGAGCTGGCCGCCGCGGGCGATGACGCTGGGCATCGCGACGATGTTGCTCGGGGTGTTCCACGCCGCGGCCATCGGGGCGGCGAGCCCCACGGCGGCGACCGCGGCGGCAGACACCGCCAGGGCACGAGTAGTACGCATGTGATCCTCCGCGGGGGCGCCCCGGGAACCGTCCCCGGTGGATCGGCGAGAAAGCGCCTCCCAGACAGACCCTCAGATGCCGTGCACGGGCCCGCATTTCGGGAATGGTCCGTCCTGGTGAGAAGACACGCCGAAGGAATTCCACACAATCGGATATTGCCGCAGGTCACGGACCGTCAGAAAATTCCTGGTCACGGCAACTCGGATGGCGCACGGGGGATTCGCCCCGCCACCCGTTCGCCCGCTCCCCGTCGCCCGGCGGCCCCGCTGCCATTAGCGTGCTCATATGCGCGAATGACGAGGCGACGGCCGCGTCGAGAGGGGATTGCCGAATGTCTGCGTCCGAGCTGGCCGAAGAGGAGGAGCGGCAGAGGAAGCGCGCTCCCTGGGGCGTGATAGCGCTTGTTCTGCTGACCGGCCTCGCACTCATTCGGAATGGTTCCGGTGAGTTCGACGTGGGCCCCCCGCAGCCCGCTTCGGCGGCCGCGGCGGACAGCCGCACGCCCGGTGGCACCTTCTCGAACACACCGGCCCCGCTGCCGTATTCCGTGGCCGACCGGGTGCGGATCCCCGCCATCCGCGTCGACGCCCCGGTGATCCCGGTGGGTCTGGACAACGACGGATGGGTCGACGCGCCACCGCCCGACGACCCGAATCTCGCCGGATGGTTCACCGGTGCCGTCTCGCCCGGCGAGAAGGGCACGGCCGTGGTCGTGGGCCATGTCGACAACCTGCGGGGTCCCGCCGTCTTCTACGGTCTCGGCGCCCTCAAGAAGGGAAACCGGGTCGAGGTCCTGCGCAAGGACGGAAAGACCGCGGTGTTCGAGATCTACGGCATCGAAGTCTTCGCGAAGAACGATTTCCCGGGCGACCGTGTGTACAACAGCAAGGGCACCCCGGAATTGCGTGTCATCACGTGCGGGGGCGGTTTCTCCAAGCAGCACGGATACGACGGGAATGTGGTCGTCTTCGCCCGCATGGTCGAGGCGCGCTGAGCGTTCCCCGGATCCCCGCGCCCCACGGTGCGCGGGGATCCGGCGGCGGTTCTAGGCGTATTTCCGGCGCGGCACCATGATGTGATAGCCGTCGTCCAGCAGATGCGGGAGATAGTCACGCAGCGCCCGTACGCTCTGCGAGCGGTCGCCGCCCGCGTCGTGCGAGAGGACGACGACGCCCGGGGCGGCCTCGCCCTGGACCCGGCCGACGATGGAACGGGTGCCCGGTGTCGTCCAGTCGAGCGTGTCGACGGTCCAACCCAGCGGCTCCATGCCGAGTTCGGCGCCGATCTGGAAGGTCGCCCGGTTCCAGGCTCCGTAGGGCGCCCGGAACCACGCGGGCGGCTCGCCGTAGGCGTCCTCGATGACCTCGCAGGTGCGCTCGATCTCGGAACGGATCGCCGAGCGCGAGAGCTTGGTCAGCAGCGGATGGCTCCAGGTGTGGTTGCCGACGAGGTGTCCGTCGTCGGCCATCTCGCTCAGCAGGTCCTTGTTGCCGGCTGCCATCTCCCCGCACACGAAGAACATCGCGCGCACGTCGTACTCGCGCAGGGTGCGCAGGATGTCGGGGGTGTAGCGCGGGTCGGGGCCGTCGTCGAAGGTCAGCACCATGCTGCGGCCGCGCCCGGACATGCGCAGGAACGGCTCGTGCCGGACGAGGGTCCGGGTCTGCGCGCTGTGCGGCGCGCCGTATCCGGCGATCGGCTGGAGGCGGTAGGCGGACGGCTTGAGGGCACGGGACGCCTGCGGCCCGGAACGGGGGAGGCTCCGCGCCGGTTTCGCGGCCGGGCCGGCGGTCAGGACATGGGCTGTGCCCGCCGCCCCGGCCGCCCCCAGGACGGCGGCGCCGGCGATCAACGCCCGACGCCGGGTAATCAGCTGATCCTTTTTCATGACTAATCAGTCACCCGGCGGAGGGGCGACGCGGCCGAGCAACACCGATGGGGCCTCGCGAAAGCACCCGCCTGGACCATTCAGCGGCGGCGCACCAGGGGGAACGGCAGCGTCTCACGGATCGTCAGTCCGGTCAGGAACATGACGAGCCGGTCGACGCCGATCCCGAGGCCCCCGGTGGGCGGCATGGCGTACTCCAGCGCGTCGAGGAAGTCCTCGTCGAGCTCCATCGCCTCGGGGTCTCCCCCGGCGGCCAGCAGCGACTGCGCGGTGAGCCGCCGGCGCTGCTCCACCGGGTCGGTCAACTCGGAGTAGGCGGTGCCCAGTTCCGTGCCGAAGGCGACAAGGTCCCAGCGTTCCGCGAGCCGCGGGTCGGTGCGGTGCTGCCGGGTGAGCGGCGAGACGTCGGTCGGGAAGTCCTTGTAGAACGTGGGCAGCTCGGTCTTCTCCTCGACCAGACGTTCGTACATCTCCAGTACGACATCGCCGCGGCCGTCGTCCGCCGTGTACGGCACGCCCGCACGGTCGCACAGCCGCAGGAGCGCCTCCAGGGAGGTGTCGGCGTCGATCTCGTCCCCCAGCGCCTCGGAGACGGCGCCGTACACCGTCTTGACGGGCCAGGCCCCGGAGATGTCGTACTCGGTGCCGTTCTTGCGGGCCACCGGTGAGCCGAAGGCGGCGGTCGCTGCGCCCTGGATCAGTTCGCGGGCGAGGTCGAGCATCACGTCGTAGTCGGCGAAGGCCTGATAGGCCTCCAGCATCGTGAACTCGGGGTTGTGCTTGTAGGAGACGCCCTCGTTGCGGAAGGTGCGGCCCATCTCGAAGACCTTCTCCAGACCGCCGACGCACAGCCGTTTGAGGTAGAGCTCGGGCGCGATGCGCAGATACAGGTTCAGGTCGTAGGCGTTGATGTGGGTGGTGAAGGGCCGGGCGTTGGCACCGCCGTGGATCTGCTGGAGCATCGGGGTCTCGACCTCCAGGTAACCGCGCTCCAGGAGACCCTGGCGCAGCGCCTGGACGGCCGTGGAGCGGGCCCGTACGACGTCACGGGCGCCGGTGCTGGACACCAGGTCGAGGTAGCGGCGGCGGACCTTGGCCTCGGGGTCGGCGAGGCCCTTGCGCTTGTCGGGCAGCGGGCGCAGGCACTTGGCGGTGAGCTGCCAGGACGTGACGAAGACCGTGGGTTCGCCCGTGTCGCTGGCGCCCGCGAGGCCGTCGGCGCTGATGTGGTCGCCGATGTCCACGACCTGCCGGAAGCGGTCGAGCGCGGGTCCGGACTCCTGGCGGCTGAGGGCGAGCTGGAGATCGCCGGACCAGTCGCGGAGCACGGCGAAGAGGATGCCGCCGAAGTCGCGTACGAGCATCACGCGTCCGGCGACGGTCACGTCCTCGCCGCCGCGGACGTCGGCCAGGACGTGGGTGCGCGGCGGGATGCCGACCGGGTAGGGGTCGGTGCCGTCGGCGCGCAGCCGGTCGAGCTTGCGGTGCCGCACACGGACCTGGTCGGGCAGGCCGGCGGCGGGGTCGTCGGCCGGGGCCCCGTCCCCCGTGTCGAGGCCGAGGGCCGCCAGCGAGGGCAGTCCCGCGGTCGTCGCGGGCCGGGGTCCGCCGCGCAGGTGTCCCTTGCCCCACAGCGTGCGCAGCGAGGGCACGGAGACGAAGCCCTCGGCGATGGCGGACGCCATGCCGATGCGGGCGAGGGCGCCGGTGTCGCCGTAGCAGATGAAGCGTGGGTACCACTCGGGGTGGTATTTGGCGTTGGAGCGGTACAGGGCCTCCAGCTGCCACCACTTGGAGAAGAACAGCAGCAGTCGGCGCCAGAGCCTGAGCACCGGGCCCGCGCCGATGCGGGCGCCCTCCTCGAAGACCGAGCGGAACACCGCGAAGTTGAGGGAGATGCGCCGGACGCCGAACTTTCCTGCGACCGCGCACACTTCCGCGACCATGAACTCCATGACGCCGTTGGGCGCGCTGCGGTCGCGGCGCATCAGGTCCAGGGAGATCCCGTCGCGGCCCCAGGGCACGAACGAGAGCAGCGCGAGGAGCTTGCCGTCGGACCCCATCGCCTCGACGAGCAGGCAGTCGCCGTCCTCGGGGTCGCCGAGCCGGTCGAGGGCCATCGAGAAGCCGCGTTCGGTCTCGGTGTCGCGCCAGGCGTCGGCCCGGCTGACGATCTCCTCCATCTCGGCGTCGGTCAGGGTGGAGTGCCGGCGTACCCGGCAGGTGGCGCCGGTGCGTTTGACACGGTTGACGGCCTGCCGGGTGACCCGCATGTCGCGGCCGCCGAGGTCGAAGCCGGCGACGTGCAGAATCGCCTCGTCGCCGAGCTGGAGGGCGCCGAGCCCGGCCCGCGCGAAGGCCTTGGCGCCTTCCTCGGAGGCACCCATCGCGGCGGGCGCCCAGGCGTAGCGGCGGGCGATGTCCAGCCAGGCGCCGATCGCGTGCGGCCAGGCCTCCCGGTCGCCGACGGGGTCACCGCTGGCGAGGCACACCCCGGCCTCGACGCGGTAGGTGACGGCCGCCTTGCCACTGGGCGAGAAGACGACGGCCTTGTCGCGGCGGGTGGCGAAGTAGCCGAGCGAGTCGTCGCCGCCGTACGCCTGGAGCAGCGCGCGGATACGGGTCTCCTCGTCGCCGTGCAGGGCGGCCACCAGGCGCTGGGAGCGGAAGAGCGTGGCGGCGGCGTTGAGCAGGGCGAGGGCGCCGAACAGGCCGAGGACGAAGAACAGCCAGCGCGGTGGACGGCCGTCGAAGGACTGCCCGGAGACCAGTCCGCCGCAGACCCGGTTGGCGGCCCACAGCAGCCGCTGACCGCGCGGCAGCGTGCCCGGGAACAGCTCGACCAGGCCCCAGCCGACCAGGATCGCCACCAGGAGCCCGGCGAACAGGACGAGGAGGGCCCGCCGTACGGCGGCGCGCCGCGAGTCCGCGTAGAACTCGCGCCGGGCCACGATCAGCAGCCCCAGCAGGAGCCCGCAGACGACGAAGGAGGGGATCGAGGCGGCGTACAGGCCGGCGGCGATGCCGAGGGCGTCGACGAGGACCAGCAGGCCGAGGTAGACGACCACCAGCCACCAGGCGATCTTCTTGCGGGCGGCCGTCGCGGCGGCGAGCAGGAAGAGGAAGACGGCGTACGCCAGGTTGGCGCTGACCGGGATGATCAGCAGGTCGAGGAAGCGCACCACCGGGCGCAGCAGTCTGCGCAGCGGGGGGATGAAGGCGAGCAGGGCACAGAGGAGTCCGATGGCGCCGAAGAACGCCGCGAAGCCCTCGGGCACCTTGCTGAGGAAACCGTTCCGGGGCGGCCGTTTCGGGCCGACGGTGTCCTTCGGCGGACGGGCCGCCACGGTGGCACTCATGGTTCCGACTGTAGGAAGAGCGGCGCCGCCCCGCCCGTCGAGCGACTCCTCACCGCTCCCCCGCGGCCGTGGGACCTGCGGGTTCCGATAGCCTCACAGCCGTGACGGAAGAGCAGCACGCACATCGGTTCGAGCGCGGCACGGACGGCCCCAAAGTCATCGTCGTCGGTGTGGACGGCTCCGACTCCTCGCTGCGCGCCGCGGCGTACGCGGGCGGTCTGGCGAGGCGGCAGCGGGCGCTGCTCGCGGTCGTCTACGTCCAGCCGGTGATGGCGGCGGGGGCGGCGCTCGGGGTGCCCGTGGCGGAGACCACCGACGAGATCGCCGAGGACCTGGTGCGGTACATCCGCGACGCGGCCGAGCGGGTGAAGGACATATTCGATGTGCGCTGGGAGTTCCACACCTTCCGTGGCGACCCCTACAACGGCCTGGTCACCGCCGCGGACGAACTCAAGGCGGACGCCGTGGTGGTCGGGGCCTCCGAGCAGGCGGGGCACCGGATCGTCGGTTCGGTGGCGATCCGGCTGGTGAAGGCGGGCCGCTGGCCGGTCACGGTCGTGCCGTAGAGCGGCCCCGCGTCACCTGGCCATGACGAGGCCGGACTGGGCCGCGCCCCGGCTCAGGACGACGTCCCGGATCCGGTCGCGTACGGCTCCGACCGTGGCGCCCTGCTCCAGCGCGGCGTTGAGATCGACGACCCGGCCGGCGTCGAGGTCGAAGGCCTGCGGGACGAACTCCGCCTTCGTCACCTCCCAGCGCGCTCCCTTCCGCGCCGGCGGGGCGAAGGTGAAGCGTCCGATGGTGCTCTCGTTGCCGCGCGGGTCCTGGACGCCCTGGCCGTTGAACATCTCGCCGGCGATCTGGTCGCCCATGCCGTAGACGACCCAGGTGCCGTTGACCTTCTCGTAGGCCTGCGGGACGTGGGCGTGGGTGCCGAGGATCAGGTCGATGTCGGGCCGCCCGTCGGTGCGGGACGCGGTCAGCAGCTTGCTCAGCCGCAGTTGCTGCTCATCGGGCTCGTCCTGCCATTCGGTGCCCCAGTGCAGCGAGACGACGACCACGTCGGCGCCCGCCTTCCGGGCGGCACGGGCGTCCGCGACGATCCGGTCCGGGTCGATCAGGGCGACCGCCCAGGGCTGCCCCTGTGGGAGCGGGATGCCGTTCGTGTCGTAGGTGTACGCGAGTTGGGCCACCCGGGCGCCGCCCGCCCGCATCATGGCGGCGCCGCTCGCCTCCTGCGCCGTGCGCGCCGATCCGGCGTGCCGCACACCCGCGCGGTCCAGCGCGTCCAGGGTCCGCCGGATGCCGTCGGCGCCGTCGTCCAGGGTGTGGTTCGAGGCGGTGGAACAGGCGTCGTAGCCCGTCGCGGCGAGGCCGTCGGCCACCTGGGGCGGGGACTTGAAGGTGGGATAGCCGGTGTAGTCGCCGGCGGCGCCGTACACCGTCTCCATGTGACAGATCGCCAGGTCGGCGCCCGACACGATGGGTTTGACGCCCGCGAGCATCGGCCGGAAGTCGTACCCGTTGCCGCCCGCGTCGGAGTTCGCCCGCTCGATGATCGAGGTGTGAGGCAGGACGTCGCCGGAGGCCACGAGGGTGAAGCCGCGGACGGCGGCGGGGGCGGGCTGCCCGCTCCGGTGGTGCCCGGCCGAGTCGTGCGCCTGGCAGGCGGCCGCGGCCGCGATGAGGGCGGCCGCGAGGGCCAGATTGATCTGCCGCGCGCGTGTGATCATGCCGGACCCCATTCGGTCGTATTTGATTACTAATCAAGGGGAATCCACATACACGGGCGACCGGCAGTCAAGGAGACACCACGGCCGCTAGCCCGTTCGGCGCTCGCGGGCATGCCCGTCGGGGCGAAATCCGGTGCGGCGGCGGTCACGGAATCCGGGGCTCCACCCCGGCGGGACCGTTCGGCGCACCGTTCACCGACGGCTTCGACCGCCCACCGCACGACCGTGTTCCCGCCCTGTCCGCGCGGGGCGCGGCGCGCTGGCATACACGCCATGACGGCCGGAACCACCACCATCAGCCACGGAACGACCGCCGAGCACGAGCTGGCCGCGCTGCAGCGCGAGCACGGCCGCCCCCTCTTCGCCCTGCTGCTGCGCCTGTCCGACGGCGACCGGCAGCGCGCCGAGGACCTGGTGCAGGAGACGTTCGTACGCGCCTGGCAGCATCCCGAGGCCCTGCGTGCCGACGAGTTCGAGTCCGTACGCCCCTGGCTGCTGACCGTGGGCCGCCGGCTGGCGATCGACGCGCGGCGGGCCCGTCAGGCACGGCCGCCGGAGGTCGGGGACGCGGTGCTCGAGAGCGCGCGGATCTGTGCCGATCACGCCGAACGGTCTGCGGCCACGCTCGATGTGCGGGAGGCTGTGAAGACACTCACTCCCGAACACCGTGAAGTCCTGGTGCTGGTGTACTTCCAAGGGGCGAGTGTGGCGGAGGCCGCCGCGGCACTCGGAATTCCGCCCGGTACCGTGAAGTCGCGCGCGTACTACGCGCTGCGCGCCCTGCGCCGGGTTCTTCCGGGATACGCGGCCGACCTGCGGTGAAACCGAAGGCTGAGTCAAACCTCCGTAAAGCGCCTTGCTGAGGACCATGGTTGAGCAATCAGCTTGCCTCATCCGTTTTCCGGACTGGGGCCCGGGGTCGGGCGACGCGCACGCACCGGAGGAAGGCAGGAAGGGATGCTGCACAGAGGTCAAGAGAGCACGGGCGGCACCGGCGGGGACGAACTCACGGTCCCCATGGCCTGGTTGTACGCCGAGTACATCGCCGACGAGCTGCTGCGGACGGGCGACCTGATGCCGCCCACATCCTTCGAGTTCCGCGCCGGGCGCGACGCCCTCGCGCTGACCATCTTCCTGTCCGACAGCGGTGGCGAACTCTCCGGGATCCGGGTCATCACCCAGCTGGAGACCTGGCTTTCGCTGACGGCGTACGACCAGCCCTGGCACGAGTGGGTGCGCGAGCATCTGGCTCTGCGCGCGGCCGAGTCCGCCGGATCCACCGCTCCCGATCCCGACCTGGAGTTGGCGTCGGCCGCCTGGCGATGGCTGGAGGAGACGGAACTGCTCGCTCCGGACCTCGACGCGGTGCCCGGCGGCGGTCCCGTGCCTGGTGAGGACGACGGCCCGAAGGTGTGGACGGCGGCCTGGCGACTCGGGCTGCCGCTCGGGCATCTGGCCATCCACCTCTTCTGACGGCGGTCGCGACCGCGCCGGGGAAAGTTTTCTCGAGCTCGCACCAATCCGCGAGCGCCGGTGCTCCGAAGGTCTTGGCCGCGATTCCGAATGAGTCTTGAGTGATTCGGCGGTCTGGTGCGTACCCGTGGGCAACAGCAACACCACTCACAGTCCGCACCAACGCCACGAGGATTCGGTATTCGGTATGAGGTCCCTGGAACGGCATCGCGACGTCGGCGCCTATGCGCTCGGCGTGCTCGGCGAGGCGGAAGCCTTCCGCTTCGAGGACCACCTCGCGGAGTGCCCTCGGTGCACGAAGTACGTCAGCGAATTCCGCCCCGCCGCACGGCAGCTGATGCTGTACCGCCGGTCGACTCCGCGCACCGTGCACCCTTTCGCCGCGCCCGGGCCGCGGCTGCTCGACCGGCTGCTCGGTGAGGTGGCCTCACGCAATCGGGCCGGACGCCGGCGCTTCCTGTACGCCGTGGCGGCCTCCGTGGTCCTCGCGGCGGGCGGCCCCGCGATCGCCGTCGTCGCCGCGCACGACTCCTCGTCCGACCGGATCGCCGCGGCCGACCCGCCGGTGAACAAGATCGCCAGGACCGACGCGGAGACCGGGGTCTGGGCCCAGGTGACGGCCCAGGACCGGGTCTGGGGCAGTGAGGTCGGGGTCGAGGTCAAGGACGCCGGAGGCCCCCGCTCGTGCCAGCTCGTCGCCATCGGCAAGGACGGCTCCGAGCAGACGGTGACGAGCTGGATGGAGCCCCCGCACAACGGCGACGTCATCGCCATGCAGGGCGGCTCGTCGATGCGGACCGGGGAGATCGTCCGGTACGAGGTGCGCACAGCCAAGGGTGAACATCTCGTGACCCTCAACTCCCCCTGAGTCACGCCCTTCCCACCGCTCGCCCACCGCTCGCCCACCGCTCGGGCGACCGGATGGCGGTCCCGCCGAACGGTCGCGGCTGAAGAGTCCGGCTTCGACGGGACGGACCGCGGGTCCCTACTTGAGCAGCCGGGACATCCGCCGGTCCGCCAGCGGTTTGCCGCCCGTCTGGCAGGTGGGGCAGTATTGCAACGAGGAGTCGCTGAAGGAGACCTCGCGAACGGTGTCGCCGCACACCGGGCAGGCCTCTCCCGTTCTCCCGTGCACCCGCAGACCGCTCTTCTTCTCCGCCTTCAACCGCCCGGCGGCCAGCCCGTGGGAGCGCTCCACCGCCTCGGCGAGCGTGCCGCGCAACGCCTCGTACAGCCGCCGGGTCTCCTCGGGGGTGAGCGAGGAGGCGATCTTGAAGGGCGACATCCTGGCGGCGTGCAGGATCTCGTCGCTGTAGGCGTTCCCCACGCCCGCGATCAGACTCTGGTCGCGCAGCGCGCCCTTCAGCCTGCGCCGCTCCCCCTGGAGCAGCCCGGCGAACCGCTGTTCGTCGAAGTCGTCGGCGAGCGGGTCGGGCCCGAGGCGGGCCACGCCCGGAATCTGCTGCGGGTCCCGGACGACGTACACGGCGAGCCGCTTCTGAGTGCCCGCCTCGGTGAGGTCGAAGCCCTCGCCGGTCTCCAGCGCGACGCGCAGCGCGAGCGGCCCCTTGCCGGGCCGGGGCGGGCCGTCGGGAAGCGTGTCCTTCCAGTGCAGCCAGCCCGCGCGGGCCAGATGGGTGACGAGATGCAGGCCGTCCTGGTCGATGTCGAGAAACTTTCCGAACCGTCGTACGGCCGTGACCTCGCGCCCCTCCAGCGCGGAGACGGGAGGGTCGTACGTCTTCAGGACACTGATGGCGACGGGCAGCACGCGCACGACCCGGCGACCGACGAGATGATCGGCCAGGAAGTCCTTGAGCGCTTCGACCTCGGGCAGTTCCGGCATACGTCCAGAGTGCCATCCGGCGCCGCCGACGCCAGGGATCAGTTCCGTTCCCGGACGATGAACTCGCACCACACGCACTTGCCGCCGCCGCGGGCCTCGACGCCCCAGACATCGGTGAGGCGGTCGACGAGCAGCAGTCCGCGCCCCGAGACACCGGACACTCCGGCCTCGCGACGGCGCGGCAGCGCACTGGAGGAGTCCTCGACCTCGACGCGCAGTCTGCGGTCGGATCCGGACAGGACGCGCAGGGTGACGATCGCCGAGCCCTCGGTGTGCATCAGGCCGTTGGTGATCAGTTCGTCGGCGACCAGCTCGATCTCGTCGGCCCGCTCAGCGGCTCCCCAGGCCCGGACCGCGGCCCGGATCATGTGGCGGGCCTCGGCGAGCGCCTCCGGGTCGCCGGGGGCCACGTGCTGCTGGAGACGTCCGCCGGAGCGGTGGTCGCTGACCCCGCGGCGGCGCAGGAGCAGCACGGCGACGTCGTCGTCCCCGCCGCGCTCCTCGGCCATGTCGATGAGCCGGTCGGCGAGGTCACCGACGTCGGTCGGGCCGACCCGGATGCGTTCCCTGAGGGCGTGCATGCCGTCGTCGAGGTCGACGCCCGGCTCCTCGACGAGCCCGTCGGTGCACAGCAGCAACGTCTGGCCGGGGTCGAGTTCGATGGTGGCGACGGGGTATTCGAGGCGTCCGAACTCGGCGGACAGACCGAGCGGCAGGCCGCCTTCCACGGGCAGCCGGCGGCACCTCCCGTCGGCGTACCGGACCAATGGGTCGATGTGGCCGGCCCGCACCAGCTGGGTCACTCCGGTGGACAGGTCGACCTCGGCGTACAGGCAGGTCGCGAAGCGGTCGGTGTCGAGTTCGTCGAGAAAGACCGAGGCACGGGCCATCACGGTGGCCGGGGTGTGGCCCTCGGCCGCGTAGGCGCGCAGGACGATGCGCAACTGGCCCATGACCGCGGCGGCGTGGGTGTCGTGGCCCTGGACGTCGCCGATGACGGCGCCTACACGGCCGCCCGGCAGCGGGATCAGGTCGTACCAGTCGCCGCCGATGTCCCGGCCGAGGGAGGCCGAGCGGTAGCGGACGGCGATGTCGGCGCCGTCCACGCTGGGGATGGAGCGCGGCAGCATGGCCTGCTGGAGGCCCTGGGCGAGGTCCTTCTCCTGCTCGAAGAACATGGCCCGCTGGAGGCTCTGGGCGATGCTGCTGCCGAGGGCGACGAGGACGTTGCGCTCGTCCTCGGAGAAGCCGTGCCGGTCGTTGTAGAGCAGGCCGATGGCGCCGATGGGGCGGGCCTGCACGATCAGCGGCAGGTAGGCGGCCGAGGTGATGTTCAGGCCGGTGATGTTCGGCCAGAGGAGCGGGTACGACTCGGCGAACTCCTCGGGTGACTCGATGAAGTGCGGCGCGAGCTTCCGTACGACCTCGTTCATCGGGTACTGCGCGTCCAGCCGCGTGACCCGGGTGCCGGGGACGTAGCTGTGCTGCGGGCCCGTGGCGACCATCCGGATGCGGCCGGCCTCCACCAGGCCCATGACCAGACTGGCCGCCCCGAGGTGGGTGAGGCCGTGGGTGTCCTGGAGGACGTCGATGACGTCCTGGACGGTGACGGCGTGGGCCAGCGCGGCCGTGGTCAGCTGGACGACGCTCGTCTGCTGGCGCCGCGCCTCGTTCTGGGCGGCCTGATCACGGCCCGCCGCGACCTCGGCGAGTTCCTCGGTGGCGTCGCGGACGATCCCGATGATCCGGCGCGGCCGGCCGGTCTCGTCGCGGCGGATGTAGCCCTGGGTGTGGGTCCAGCGCAGGGAACCGTCGCGGCGGCGGACGCGGAAATAGGCGCCGTAGTTCTCGCTGCCGTCCTTCAGCGCGTGGGACACCATCGTGTCGAGGCGGAGCGACTCGGACGGCGGGACGCGCATGGCCAGGGTGGCGGGGTCCCCGTCGTACTCGTCCGGGCGCACGTCGAAGACCTCGTGGGCCTGGGCGTCCATCTGCATCAGACCGGTGTCCAGGTCCCAGTCGAAGCTGCCCATGCGGTTGAGCGCCAGGATCGGAGCCGGGTGGGCGGGCCAGTCGTCCGGGAGTGACAGGGCGCTCGCTCCCCGATCAACCATGGGCCCACCTTGCCAGCATTTGCCCGATTATTCGACTCCTGGGGAGCCCGGTTCGGGACTCCCCGGACACGAGGCCTCTCAACTGTCGAAGACGTCGGCCGAGACGTCGAAGACGCTGTCGGGGCCGGTCGGCTCGCCGGGGATCAGACCGCCTCCGTCGGGTACGCCGGGGCTCTCGGGGACGGTGTCCGGACCCGTGTCCTCGGTGGGCGTTCCCGGCCCGGCGGACGGAACCCGCGGTGACGAGGGCTCCGGGGCGGCGGAGCGGTCGGGGGCGGCCGTGTCCTTCCGCGGGGCGGTGGTCCCTCCCGAGGGGGCCGGGGTGATCCCCGGTCCCGTGGTCGGCGGTGGCGCGAGGGAGGCCGTCGGGCAGTCCGAGGGCCTGTCCTCCGGGCGTGGCGAACGGTCCGGCCGGGACACGTCCATGGCGGAACCGTCCGTCGGCAGGCCGGTGGGCCCGGTGCCGGACCCGGCGCTCTCGCCCGGGCCGCTCTCGCGATCCCCCGGCGGCGGGGTCGGCGTCGCGGTCGGCGTGGCGCAGTCGGACGCGTGAGCGTCGGGGGAGCTGCTCCCGTCGCCGGGCGTGGCGCTGGAGGAAGGGGTGTGCGGGGTGGACTCGTGCGGCCTCGGGGGCACGGTCCCGCTGTCGGGCGGTGCCACGACATGGTCGTGACGGTGACCGCCCTGGCCCACCGGGCGTTCGATCCAGGCGTGGTCGTCGACGTCGATGATCGTGATGTCGGTGATGACCACGGGCGCCGGTGTCACCACCACGACCCGGGCGGGCCGGTAGCCGCTCCAGGGCCTGCCCCGGGTGCCCGGGTCCCCGTCGAGCGCGATGGGCCGGTTGAGGGGGTTGCCGCAGGCGCAGCGGACCCGCGGGACACCCCGGTTGTCGACGAGCACGGCCGTACCGACCTGGAGCACGGCCTGGAAGCCGGTCGCCTGTCCGTTGCCGAATCCGTGGTTCGTGACGCGGGTGTCGGCGCGCAGCACGACCGGGGTCAGTCCGCGCAGATAGTCCGGGACGGACCCCGGAGAGATGCCGGAGGCCTCGGCGAAGGCACGGGCCCTGCCCCGGTCGGCGTCGAGAAGCCGGACCTGCTGGTCGATGTCGCAGCTGCCGGCGTTCCGGGTGCCGCCGTACAGGCCCGGCGTCGCGCCCGAGAACGAACGTGGGCCGTCAGTGCCGGTGGGCGGGGATTGCGGCGTTCGGGTGACGGGTGGCCCGGTCGCGGCGGGGGTGACGGTGGAGGCCGTGAAGGGGTCCGGCCCCGCGGCTTCGAGGGGCTGGAGGAACACCTCACCGCCGGTCGGCCCGCTGAATTCCGCGCCCCTGTCGCTGCCGCCCGCGCACCCGGCGACGAGGAGTGCCGCCCAGAGCGCGCAGGCCGCGACGAGGGTCCTGGTGGGTATGTGCACCACGTTCTCCCGTTCGTCCCGGGCAATGTGTGGACCATTCTCTGCGTCACCCTCTTGGCGCACGCAAGCGGAGATCGATCACCCAGCGTCACAATGGAGGGGAGAGGAGCACACCTCATGGAGTGGTTCGTCGCACCCGGCTACGAGCTGAGCCGACTGGTCTTCCAGCGGGCGCTGGCCGTGCTGTATCTCGTCGCGTTCCTGGGCGCGGCCCTGCAGTTCCGCGCGCTGATCGGGGAGCGCGGGATGCTGCCGGTGCCCGCCTTCGTGCGGCGGGTCGCGTTCCGTGACGCGCCGAGCGTGTTCCATCTGCGCTATTCGGACCGCTTCTTCGCCGCCTGGTCCTGGACCGGCTGCGCCGTCTCGGCGGCGCTGATCGCGGGCCTCGACGGGTATCTGCCGCTCTGGGGCGCGATGCTGCTGTGGCTGGTCCCGTGGGCCCTGTATCTGTCGATCGTGAACGTCGGCCAGACCTGGTACTCGTTCGGCTGGGAGTCCCTGCTCCTGGAGGTGGGCTTCCTCGCGGTCTTCCTCGGCAACGACGAGGTGGCGCCGCCGGTCGTGGTGCTGTTCCTGATGCGCTGGATACTGTTCCGCGTCGAGTTCGGCGCGGGGCTGATCAAGATGCGGGGCGACGCGTGCTGGCGGAATCTCACCTGCCTCGACTACCACCACGAGACGCAGCCGATGCCGGGTCCGCTGAGCTGGTTCTTCCACCACCTGCCCAAGCCGTTCCACCGGATCGAGGTGGCCGCGAACCACTTCACCCAACTCGTGCTGCCGGTGCTGCTGTTCACCCCGCAGCCGATCGCGACGGCCGCGGCCGCGCTGATGATCCTGACCCAGCTGTGGCTGGTCCTGTCCGGCAACTTCGCCTGGCTGAACTGGACGACGATCGTGCTGGCCCTGAGCGTGGTGGAACTCCCCACCACCGCGCCGCGGGCCACCGGAGCGCCGCTCTGGTACGAGGTGGTCGTCCTCGCCGTGGCGGCGGGGCTGCTGGCCCTCAGCTACCGCCCCGCGCGCAATCTGCTCTCCCGGCGGCAGGTCATGAACCGCTCCTTCGACCCGCTCCATCTGGTCAACACCTACGGAGCGTTCGGCAGTGTCAGCCGGGTGCGCCACGAGGTGGTCGTCGAGGGAACGGCCGACGCGGTGCCGCGCGAGGACGCGGAGTGGCGGGAGTACGAGTTCAAGGGCAAGCCGGGCGATCCACGGTACTGGCCGCGCCAGTTCGCGCCGTACCATCTGCGGCTCGACTGGCTGATGTGGTTCGTGGCGCTCTCCCCCGGGTACGCCGGCGCGTGGTTCTCGGGTCTGGTGGAGCGGCTCCTGGAGAACGACCGGGACACGCTGCGGCTGCTGCGCCGCTCCCCCTTCCCCGCCGACGCGCCGCCCCGCTTCGTCCGCGCCCGCCTCTTCCGCTACCGGTACACGACCTGGCGCGAACTGCGGGAGACGGGCGCGTGCTGGCACCGGACCTACGTGCGCGACTTCCTGCCGCCGACACGGTTGGAGGGCGCCGACGAGCGGCGGATTCCGTACTAGACCGGGCGGCGGGCGACACCGCCGGCCGGCACCGCCCCCTGGCGCCCCACGCCTCGGCAGGCAGGCGGGCGGGCAGGCAGGCAGGCAGGCAGGCAGGCAGGCAGGCGGGGTCAGAGGCGGTAGACGCGGGTGGCGGTTCCGGCGAAGACGGCGTGCCGCTCGCTCTCGGCCAGGCCTGCCGTCAACGCCTCCGCTGTCCGAAGGACCTGGCCGTAGGTCGCGGCGAGTGTGCACACCGGCCAGTCGGAGCCGAACATCATGCGGTCGGGCCCGAAGGCCTCCAGGACCGTGTCGGCGTAGGGCCGCAGGTCGTCGGGCATCCACCGTGCGGGGTCCGCCTCGGTGACCATCCCGGAGAGTTTGCACACGGTGTTGGGCAGTGCCGCCAGCTCGCGGACGGTGCTCGCCCAGGGGTCCAGGGTGCCCTCGGCGATCGGCGGCTTGCCCAAGTGGTCCAGCACGAAGGTCAGTCCGGGGTGATCGGCGGCCGCGAGTGCGCAGGCGGGCAGCTGGTGCGGCAGGACGACCAGGTCGTAGACGAGTCCCGCCTCCGCGACGGCGGCCAGTCCGCGCCGTACGTCCGGCCGCAGCAGCCATCCGGGGTCGCTCTCGGCCTGGACCTGATGGCGGATGCCCCTGAGACGACGGCCGCCGGGCACCTCCAGGAGCCGCGCCAGTTCCTCGGCGACGTCCGGCCTGGTCAGGTCCGTCCAGCCGACCACGCCCGCCACCAGCGGACTCTCCTCCGCGAGAGCGAGGAACTCCGGGGTCTCCTCGGCCACGGTGACCGTCTGCACGAGGACGGTACGGTCCACACCGGCGGCCCCTGCCACCCGTGCGAGGTCCGTGATCCCGAAGTTCCGCCGCAATGGCTGGAGTTCGGGGCCGGTGATCCACTCCTGGTCACGGACCGACAGGTTCCAGACATGGTGGTGCGCGTCGACGGTCACGGCAGCGCCCGTACGGGGAGGGGAGCGTCGGCGGGCAGCAGGCCCTCCGTGCGCAGTTCCTGCCAGAAGTCCAGGGGTACCGGCGTGACGGACTGCCGTACGCAGTCGTGGACTTCGTCGGCCGAGCGGGCGCCGACCAAGACGCTCGCGACGGCCGGGTGGGCGGCCGGGAGGGCCAGGGCCGCGGCGCGCAGGGTCGTGCCGTGCCGCTCGGCGATCTCCTTCAGGCGCAGGGCGCGGGCCAGCAACTCCCTTGGGACGACAGAGTAGTTGTACGTCGCTCCCGGTCCCGGGTCAGCCAGCAGGCCGGAGTTGAAGGCGCCGCCGATGACGACGGAGACGCCGCGGGCCTGGGCGGCGGGCAGCAGCCCGGTGAGCGCACGGTGGTCCAGGAGGGTGTAGCGGCCCGCGCACAGCACCACGTCCACGTCCGTCTCGCGGACGAAACGGGTGAGCATCTCCGTCTGGTTCATGCCCGCGCCGATCGCCCCGAGCACGCCCTGCGAGCGCAGCTCCTCCAGCGCGGGGTAGCCCTCGCGGAAGGCCTGCTCGGCATGGTCGTCGGGATCGTGCAGGTAGACGACGTCCACCCGGTCGAGGCCGAGCCGTTCGAGGCTGGCGTCCAGGCTCCGGCGTACACCGTCGGCACTGAAGTCCCAGACGCGGCGGTGCGCGGCGGGCACCGCGAAGCCGTCGGCCAGGTCGTCGCCGCCCGTGTCCGCGGGCTCCAGGAGGCGGCCCACCTTGGTCGAGACGGTGTACGCGGCGCGGGGCCGGTCGCGCAGGGCCGCGCCGAGGCGCCGCTCGGAGAGGCCGAGGCCGTAGTGCGGGGCGGTGTCGAAGTAGCGGATGCCGCTCGCCCAGGCGGCGTCGACGGCCTCGTACGCCTGCTCGTCGGCGACCTCGCTGAACAGATTGCCGATACCGGCGGCGCCGAAGGACAGCCCGCCGACGCGGACGCCGCTCCCGCCGAGGGAGATCACCGGCCCACCGGGCGCAGCCGCAGCCCCTGCATCCCGCCGTCCACCGCGAGCGTGGTGCCGGTGGTGGAGCCGGACAGGGGGCTCGCCAGGTAGGCGATGGCGCCGGCGACCTCCGGTGCCGACACCAGGCGGCCGGTGGGCTGGCGGGCCTGAAGGGCGGCGCGCTCGGCGGCCGGATCGGGGGCCGCGTCGAGGAGCCGTCCGACCCACGGAGTGTCGACCGTGCCGGGGTTGACGCAGTTGACGCGGATGCCTTCGCGGACGTGGTCGGCGGCCATGGCGAGGGTGAGGGAGAGGACGGCGCCCTTGGACGCCGAGTACAGCGCCCGCTGGGGCAGGCCCGCGGTGGCCGCGACGGAGCAGGTGTTCACGATCGCCGCGTGCGCGGATTCCCGCAGGCAGGGCAGGGCCGCACGGGTCGTCCGCACGATGCCGAGGACGTTGACGTCCAGAACCCGGTGCCATTCCTCGTCGTCGTTGTCCTCGACCGTGCCGCGCGCCCCGATGCCCGCATTGTTGACCAGGACGTCGAGGCCGCCCAGGTCCGCGACCGCGGCGGCCACGGCCTCCCGTACGGAGGCGTCGTCGGTGACGTCGGCACGGTGGCCGGTCAGCGGCTTGTCGACGGACGACGGATCGAGGTCGAGGACGGCGACCCGGGCGCCGCGGGCGACGAGCAGGTCGGCGGTGGCCCTGCCGATCCCGGAAGCGCCTCCGGTCACCAGCGCCTTGAGCCCGTAGAAGTCCTGAAGGTCCGTCATACGGCCTGCCCCTTCCCTTCGTTGCCGTTTCGCTGAGCGAGGTCGGCGGCCCAGAAGGTGCCGCCGGGGTAGGTGAACTCCGCGATGGAGGCGGGCCGCATGGTGGCGGAGAAGCCCGGCGCGGTCGGTGCCGTGTAGTGGCCGTCGCGGATCACCACCGGTTCGGTGAAGTGGTCGTGCAGATGGTCGACGTACTCGATGACGCGGTCTTCGGTGGTGCCGGACAGGGCGACGAAGTCGAACATCGCGAGGTGCTGGACGAGTTCGCACAGGCCCACGCCCCCGGCGTGCGGGCAGACGGGCACGCCGAACTTAGCCGCGAGGAGCAGGACGGCGAGGTTCTCGTTGACACCGCCCACGCGCGCCGCGTCGATCTGGAGGACGTCGACGGAGCCCGCCTGGAGGAGCTGTTTGAAGACGATCCGGTTCTGCGCGAGTTCGCCGGTGGCGACCTTCACGGGGGCGACCGCCGCGCGCACGGCGGCGTGCCCGAGGATGTCGTCGGGGCTGGTCGGCTCCTCGATCCAGTACGGCCGGCACTCGCCGAGCGCGTTGGTCCAGGTGATGGCCTCGTCCACGTCCCAGCGCTGGTTGGCGTCGATCGCGATACGGATGTCCGGGCCGACCGCCGCACGGGCGGCGCGGCAGCGGCGTACGTCGTCCGCCAGATCCGCTCCCACCTTCAGCTTGATCTGCCGGAATCCCGCGGCCACCGCCTCGGCCGCGAGACGGGTGAGCTTCTCGTCGCTGTAGCCGAGCCAGCCGGGCGAGGTGGTGTACGCGGGGAAGCCATGGGCGCGGAGTGTCGCGGCCCGGTCCGCGGCTCCTTCCCGGCCCCGGCGCAGCAGTTCCAGCGCTTCCTCGGGCGTCAGCGCGTCCGTGATGTACCGGAAGTCGACCTGGCCGACGAGCCAGGCGGGATCGGCCTCCGCGAGCAGCTGCCACAGCGGTCGGCCGGCGCGCTTGGCGGCCAGATCCCACACGGCGTTGACGACGGCGCCGATCGCCATGTGCATCACGCCCTTCTCGGGTCCGAGCCAGCGCAGCTGGCTGTCGCCGATCAGGTCCCGGGACAGGGAGCCGGGGTCGGCGCACAGCTCGTCGACGGACCGTCCGACCACGTGCGCGCGCAGCGCGTCGATCGCGGCGACCTGGACGTCGTTGCCCCGCCCGATCGTGAAGGCGAAGCCGTGCCCCTCGGCTCCGTCGGCCGTGTCGGTGCGCAGGACGACGTACGCCGCCGAGTAGTCGGGGTCCGGATTCATCGCGTCCGAGCCGTCGAGTTCGCGTGAGGTGGGGAAGCGGATGTCGTAGGTGTCGACCGCGGTGACGCGGGCCGGGGTGGCGGACACGGAACGCCTTTCTGTCGGTGACAGGGGGTCCTCGGTCGGGGTCCGGGAGATCGGTCCTGGAAATCTCTCTGCCTACCGGGACGAATATTTATCAGACCAATTCGAGATGACGACACCCTTCGGCGGCATGTTTTCCCGATTCTCGACACCAGTGGTCCGACCTCTTCGCTGGTTAGACTGCGCCGCACCCGGCAACAGGAGGACGCGGCGTGGACGAGACCCCTCACGGTGGCACGGAACCCGGCACGGACCCCGCTCCGCCGAAGGGCACCGTGACGCAGCGCGCCATCGAGCGGATCAAGGCGATGATCCGCGAGGGCCGTCTGGAGCCGGGGCAGCGCCTGCCGACCGAGCGGGATCTGGCGGCCGACCTGGGCATCTCGCGCAGTTCGATGCGCGAGGCGATCCGCGCGCTCACGGTCCTCGGCGTGCTGGAGGCGCGGCACGGATCGGGTATCTACGTCACGCGGTTGGAGGCCGGAGACCTGCTGGAGACCTTCGGTGTCATGGCCGACCTCTCCCGCGGCCGGCAGCTCGTCGAGCTGCTGGAACTGCGCCGCGTCCTGGAGTCCGCCGCGACGGCGACGGCCGCCGCGCGGATCACCCCGGACCGGCTCGCCGAGGTCGAGAGGCATCTGACCGCGATGGACGCGACGGACGATCCGGAGCGGATCCTCGCCCACGATCTCGCCTTCCACCGCGAGATCGTGGCCGCCGCGGGCAACGAGACGATGACCGCCATCCTGGACGGCCTCTCCTCGCGCACCTTCCGTGCCCGGGTCTGGCGCGGCTACCAGGAGGAGGGCGCCTTCGAACGCACCCGTCGTGAACACGCCGCGATCCACCGCGCGCTGGTGGCCCGCGACCCGGAGGCGGCGAGGGTGGCGGCGGCCGCGCACGTCGGTGAGGTGGAGCAGTGGCTGCGGAACCGGCTCGATCCGTAGCCACCGGGCCGGTCCGGGCGCGGCCCCCGGTCCGCCGGTCCCGCGCCATGAGGCCCGTCCGGACGTGCGACCCCGGTTCCACCGGACCGGCGCCATGAGGCCCGTCCGGACGTGCGACCCCCCGGTCCCTCCGGTCCGGCGCCATGAGGCCCGTCCGGACGTGCGACCCCGGTTCCACCGGACCGGCGCCATGAGGCCCGTCCGGACGTGCGACCCCGGTTCCACCGGTCCGGCGCCATGAGGCCCGACCGGACGTGCGACCCCCGGTTCCACCGGTCCAGCGCCATGAGGCCCGACCGGACGTGCGACCCCCGGTTCCACGTCCGGTGGAACCGGCGCCATCGGGACCGGGCCCGCGGGACCTGAGGCGACCGGCCCCGCAGAGGGTCGCCTGTCACGAAGCCCGGCCGGGCCGGACGTCGTGGAGGCCGGCCCGCCGCCCCGACGTCGGGGTCGCCTCCACGACGGCCGGGGCGCCGGTCAGACGCGTGCGAGTCGGAGCGTCACCAGCTCGAACGGGCGCAGCCGCAGGCTGATCCGGGCCCCGTCGCGCGACGGGGACGCGGCGTCCGTGAGCGGCCGCTCCAGCAGGTCCGTCACGGTGACCTCGCCGACCTCGAACCCGGCCGTCAGCGTGACCTTCGTGCGGCCGCCGCGGGACTCGTGGAAACGGACGACCACATCGCCGCTGCCGTCGTCGGCGAGCTTGACCGCCGTCACGACGACCGCGTCCTGATCGACGGTGACCAGCGGCGCGACCTCGCGCGCACCGCTCACCCGCCGCTCCGGCAGGTTGATCCGCCAGCCCTCGCGCACCGCGTCACCGATGGCGGCGCCGGGTACGAGCGCGTGCCGGAAGCGGTGCACGCCCTGGTCGGTCTCGGGGTCGGGGAAGCGCGGGGCGCGCAGCAGCGAGACGCGCACGGTGGTGGTCGTACCGGAGTCGCTGTCCCGCACGGCGCGGGTGACGTCGTGGCCGTACGTCGAGTCGTTGACCAGGGCGACGCCCCATCCCGGTTCCTCGATGTGCACGAAGCGGTGGTTGCACGCCTCGAACTTCGCCGACTCCCATGAGGTGTTGGTGTGCGTGGGCCGGTGGAAGTGCCCGAACTGGGTCTCGGACGCGTACCGTTCGGCGTGCACGTCGAGCGGGAAGGCGAGCTTCAGGAACTTCTCGGTCTCCTGCCAGTCCACCTCGGTGTCGATGCCGAGCCGCCGCTCCCCCGGGGCCAGCGACAGCACCTGGGTGACCCGGGACGCCCCGAACGACCGTACGATCCGGACCGACGCGCCGTCCTCGGCGGGCGCGACCTCGTCCACGTCGACCAGGTCGGTGACCGTGTTGCGGTAGCACTCGTCGACGTCCCAGGCGTCCCACATGTTCGGGAAGTCGGGGTGGATCTGGAGCAGGTTGGCGGCCCGACCGGGCGCGACCGTCTCGCGCTCCGCCTCCAGGTCGTACGCCGAGACCACGAGTCCCCGCTCGTCGATCTCCACGCGCAGCAGGCCGTTGTCGAGGGCGTGGCCTCCGCCGGTACGCGGAGTGAGTCCCACCTCCCCGTCGACGCGCGGGGCGGCGGCGCCGCCCGCCGGGACCCCGTCCCTGCCGTGCGGAGCCGAGTTGAACACCAGCGCCGTCGCCCCGTCGCCGGCCAGCGCGTGCTGGGCGGCGTCGATGACGGCGTTCAGCTCCTCGGCGACCCGCTCGTAGGTCCGGCGGGCCTCCCTGTGGACCCAGGCGATGGAGGAACCGGGCAGGATGTCGTGGAACTGATGGAGCAGCACGGTCTTCCAGAGCCGGTCCAACTCCTCGTACGGGTAGGGGAATCCGGTGCGCACGGCGGCCGTCGCCGCCCAGAGCTCGGCCTCCCGCAGGAGGTGCTCGCTGCGCCGGTTGCCCTGCTTGGTCTTCGCCTGGCTGGTGAGGGTGGCGCGGTGCAGCTCCAGATACAGCTCGCCGACCCACACGGGCGCGTCGGGGTATTCGGCCTCGGCCTTGCGGAAGAAGTCCTCGGGGGTCTCCCACACCACGGTCGCCGACCCTTCGAGGTCACGCAGCCGGGCCGCCTTGGCGATCATCTCGCGCGTGGTACCGCCCCCTCCGTCACCCCAGCCGGTGGGGGCGAGGGAGTGCCGGGCGACACCCTTGTCCTTGAAGTTGTTCGCCGCGTGGGCGATCTCGCTGCCCTTCATCGAGCAGTTGTAGGTGTCGACGGGCGGGAAGTGCGTGAAGATCCGGGTGCCGTCGATGCCCTCCCACCGGAAGGTGTGGTGGGGGAACTTGTTGGTCTGCGACCACGAGATCTTCTGTGTCAGCAGCCACTTGGAGCCGGCGGCCTTGATGATCTGCGGAAGTCCGGCGGCGAAGCCGAAGGTGTCGGGCAGCCAGGCCTCGTCGTTCTCGACACCGAACTCGTCGAGGAAGAAGCGCTTGCCGTGCACGAACTGACGGGCCATCGCCTCCGAGCCCGGCATGTTGGTGTCCGACTCGACCCACATGCCTCCGGCGGGCACGAACCGCCCGTCGGCCACCGCCTTCTTCACCCGGGCCCACACCTCGGGCCGGTGGTCCCTCACCCAGGCCCACTGCTGGGCCTGGGACATGGCGAAGACGAAGTCGGGCTCGTCCTCGAGGAGGGCCGTCATGTTGGACGTGGTCCGGGCCACCTTGCGGACGGTCTCGCGCAGCGGCCACAGCCAGGCGGAGTCGATGTGCGCGTGCCCGACGGCGCTGATCCGGTGGGCCGACGGCACGGCGGGCGCCGCCAGGACGTCCCGGAGCTGTGAACGCGCCGCGTCCGCCGTGCTGTTGACGGCTTGCAGGTCCACCGCGTCCAGCGCCCGCTCCACCGCGCGCAGGATGTCCCAGCGCCGCGCGGACTCCACCGGCAGCTCGGCCATCAGCTCGCCGAGGACCTCCAGGTCGTTGACGAGCTGCCACACGGTCTCGTCGAAGACGGCGAGGTCCATCCGCTCCAGCCGGTACTGCGGCTCGCTGCCCGCCGTCTCCTTGTCTCCCAGCCGGGTGGGCAGGAAGGGGTGGTAGTCGAGGATCACCGGGTTGGAGGCGGCCTCGATGTGCAGGCGGACGCGTTCGCCGCCCTCGACCGGGTCGCCGATCCGCACCCACTGGTTGCGCGGGTTGAGGCCCTTCACCGGGGTGCCGTCGGGCCGGTAGACGAGTCCCTCGCACTGGAAGCCGGGCATGTTCTCGTCGAAGCCGAGGTCGAACAGGGCCTCCACCGTCCGGCCGGCCCATGCCTCGGGGACGGTCCCGGTCACCCGGAACCAGCTGGTGCCCCACGGAGCACCCCAGCGCGCGCCCACCTCGATCGGTTCCGGCGCGGCGGCGAGGCCTTCGTCGACCGGGACGGGCTCGCCCGGCGCGTTCCACACCGCCACCTCCAGCGGCACGGACTCGGGGTACACGGCCGGACGGATGCGTTCGTCCAGGACGCGCTTGAGGCGGGCTTCGACCAGCGTGCGGTCGTCATGCATGTGAGTGCTCCGTGGGGTGAGGGTGCGGGCTACCAGGTGTGGGTGGTCGTCGCGGGGGTCGAGACGGTGAACAGCTCCCCCACCGACCGCAGTTCGAAGCGCGCGGCCGCCTCGCCCTGCTCGGGGGCGAGACCGCCGACGTGGAAGGCGCGCTGGCAGGTCCCGCCGAGGAAGCGGCGCGTGCCGTCGGGAAGGATCCGGTACAGCTCGTAGTGGCGTACGGCTGACGCTGCTTCCTCGCCGGCCGGGCCGGGGGCGGCCTGCCAGGCGAGGCGCAGACTGCCGCCGTCGGCGTCGGTGACCCGCAGGCCGGTGGGCGCGTCGGGGGTCACGACCGCGTCCCGGACGGCGAGTCCGCCGAGCCGCCAGCGCACCGGGGCTCCGGCCCCGGTCAGCCGGACGCCGAGGGCCCGGACGGTCCCCGACAGCCCGGTGAGCGGCACGGTGGAGGTCTGCCAGTCGTTGCCCGACGTCAGCGGGAAGTAGGCGTACGGGGGCGCCCCGCCGGCCGCGTCCGGTTCGGCCGTGGCGACGGCGAGTTCCAGGGACGCGTCGCCGGTGTCGGTGCGGTGGGTGAGCTCGACGACCGTGTCCGGGCCGAGCGGGAGGCGCGTCGCGTACAGGTCCAGGGTGGCCGGCGCGTCGAGGTCGCCGGAGACCAGCAGGCTGCTGCCGCCGCGCCAGGCGTCCGCGAAGTCGAAGGCCACCGTGGGGCGTCGGCCGGTGGTGCGGACCACCCAGCGGCGGGAGGGCAGCCGGTCCTGGAGCCCGAGGTGGTTCCAGGCGGCGTCGGAGATCGCGCTGCCGTCCTCGTACCACTTCAGGCCGTGGCCGGTGTTGAAGACGGTCGCGAACGGGAGGGCGGTGACCGTGGAGCGGTCGGCGACGGAGACGGCGGGCGCCCGCCATCGCGCCGTCGGGTCGGGTCGCGCGGGGTCGAGGGAGGCGCCGGTCCAGAACGCGTCGTCGGCGGCGTGGAAGTCGCCGGGTGTGCGGCTCGCGGGAAGGTGGTTGCGAGTCCATTCGGGCCGGTAGAAGCCGATGGAGGTGACGTGTGCCGTGGTCGTCGGCACGGTGGCGTCCCAGTTCACGGAGGCGTTCGTGCCGTTCGCCTCGACGTCTACTCCGGCCCACAACTCGTACCGGTCGCGGCTGAGTTGCCGGGCGGTCGTCCCGGAGGAGGCGAGGCTGCTGCGGGACCAGCGGAAGTCGAGGAACATGGAGTCGGCGGCCTGGAAGAACGTCTTGTTCTGGTTGTTCAACGCCCCCTGCCAGCTCACCGTGCCGTTCACGGTCATCGAGTCGTACCAGGTGACGCGCTGCCCCTCGGCCGCGCCGAGTGCCTTCAGCTCGCGCAGGAAGCCGAGCATGTCGGCGGCGAGCGCGGCGTTCCCGCCGCCGGTCTCGGCGTTGATGAACCAGCCGTCGAAGCCGTACGCGGCGGCGACCGCGACGAGTCGCGCGGCCAGGGGGAAGTGCCCCGCGGAGTCCTTCTGGACCAGGTCGCGGGTCCACCGCAGCTGGCCGCCGTAGGCGACGGGCGGCAGGAACACATTGCCGAGGACGGGTACGCCGTGGCGGTGGGCGGCGTCCACGATCGGCGCGTTGGGCGCGAGGATCAGTCCCTCGCCCGACGAGCCTCCCCAGAAGACGAGTTCGTCGACGTACGCCCAGTGGGTGAGCGCGTAGTAGTCGGCGGTGGCCGCCCCCTGCGCGGGGTTGCCCGACGTGGGTCCGAAGGAGACGAGGGACTGGACGCGGGCCTGGCCGGAGCGGGCCGTGGTGTTCGCGGGCACCGGGGTGAAGCGGGCGGCGAGCGGCACGGTGGCGGCGTTGAAGGCCAGGTCCGTGTCGCCCTCGGCGCTCCATTCCTTCAGGCTGCGCCAGGTGATACCGGTGCCGGGGGTGCCCGAGGGCAGCGAGTCGGGGTACCAGTAGGAGGCGTACGGCTGGAGGTCGCGGCCGGCGGCCGCGGCCGTGCCCGGCAGGCCGGGGAGGAGTCCGGCGGCGGCGCCGGCTCCGGCGAGCAGGACGGTGCGTCTGCTGAGGTTCACGGTGTGCTCCGTATCGTTGGGGGACGGGCTACGGTGCTGGGATCAAGCGGTGACCTGACCCGGTGTGACGACCTCGGTGATGCCGCGGGCGGCGAGATGTTCCCGGTCGGCGGCGCGGCTCGCGAGGACAGTGGTGGGGCGGACCCCGTCGGCGGTCAGCCGGGCGAAGGCCTCGAAGACGGGTCCGCCCGGCGCGCAGACCGAACGACCGGGCGCTGTGTCGACGGCCAGCGCGGTGGTGCGCGCGGCGGGTGCGCCGGTACGGCCCTCCTTGACGATCCTCGCGATGGCCTCCCCGGCGGGTTTGGTCCGCCGGTCGCTCGTCAACAGGCCGAGGCTGTATTCGAGTTCGGGGAAGTCGGCGAGGTCGCGGCTGACGTCGTGCGAGCACCACCAGGTCACGCCCCACAGGTCGGGACAGTCCAGGGCGGCCGCGACGGTCGCCTCGGTGAAGGCGGCCGCGTGCTCGGCGGGGATCAGCGGGGCAGGGGCGCCGACCTCCTGGAGCCAGACCGGCCGGTGCGGGTCGTCGGCCCAGGCTTTGGACAGCTCGATCAGGTAGGCGGCGTGATGCTCGGTGGCGACGCCGGTACGGCCGTGACGCTGTGCCGTGCCGTTGAACACCCACGAGTGCACGGCCGTCATCGCGCCGAGCCGGGCCGAGTGACCGGGTGTGAAGGGCTGGTCGTCCTGGTACCAGGCGGCGTCGTACGAGGCGTGCAGATGTGTCCTGCCCGGGGCCCCCTCCTCGCAGGCGGCCAGCAGGCACCGCAGCCACGCCTCGGCCTGGCCGGCGGTGACACGGTCCGGGTCGGGGTGCGGGCCGGCCGCGAACTGGTTGACCTCGTTGCCGATCGTCATGCCGATGAAGTTCGGCCGGTCGGCGAGGGCCGCGGCCAGGGTGCGCAGGTACTCCGCCTCCCCGTCGACCACGTCCGGGTCGGTGAAGATGTTCCGCCGGTGCCAGGTCCGCGTCCAGGCCGGCAGGAAGTCGAAGCTCGACAGGTGTCCTTGCAGGCCGTCCACGTTGACGTCGAGTCCCCGCTCTCCGGCCGCGTCGGCGAGCGCGACGAGCTGCTCGACGGCCCGCGGGCGGATCAGCGTCCGGTTGGGCTGGAAGTAGGGCCACAGCGGGAAGACCCGGATGTGGTCCAGGCCGAGCGCGGCGACGGAGTCGAGATCGGCCCGTACGGAGTCCAGGTCGAAGTCGAGCCAGTGGTGGAACCACCCGGCACTCGGGGTGTAGTTGACGCCGAAGCGCACGGCAGGAGGCATGCGGGATCCTCGCGAATCGGAAGGACGGGAGTGCGGAGGTACGGGAGCGGAGGTACGGAGCGGAGGTGCGGGAGTGCCGAGGTGCGGAGCTCCGGAGGTGCGGGCGCGGCGGCGAAAGGCCCCTCGGCCGTCAGCCCTTCACCGCTCCCTCGCCCACACCCCTGAAGAAGTACCGCTGGAGACAGGCGAAGAGGGCGATCAGGGGGGCCACGGCGATGACCGTGCCCGCGGCCACGAGCCGTTCGTCGTTGGCGAAGGTGCCGTGCAGATAGTTGAGTCCGATGGTCAGGGTGAACTTCGACGGATCGCTGAGCACGATGAGCGGCCACAGGAAGTCGTCCCAGGCGCCCATGAAGGCGAAGATCGCGACGACGGCGAGGGTGCCCTTCACCGAGGGCAGCGCGATCCGCAGGAACCGCTGCCAGACGTCGGCCCCGTCGACGAAGGCCGCCTCCTCGATCTCGTAGGGGAGGTTCAGGAAGGCGTTGCGCATCAGCAGCACGTTCATCGCGCCGACGCAGCCGGGCAGGACGACCCCGATCAAGGTGTTGTTCAGACCGAGCTCCCGCATGGTCGTGAACTGGGCGATGATGACGCCTTCGACCGGCACCAGCATGGCGAGGATGAAGACCAGGGTGGCCACGCGCCGCCCCCGGTAGCGCAGTCGGGCCAGGGCGTAGCCCGCGAGTGCCGAACCGACGCAGTTGGTGACGACGTTGGCGCCGGCGACCTTGATCGAGTTGAGGGCGTAGTCCCACACCGGGATGGTGTCGGCGACCCGCTGGTAGTTGTGCAGGGTCGGTTCGGCGGGGAGGAACCTCGGCGGCGAGCTGAAGATGTCCTCGGTCGGTCCTTTGAGCGAGGTGGACAGCTGCCACAGGAACGGGCCCACGGTGAGAGCGAGGACGGCGAGCAACAGCAGGTAGCGCAGGGCGAGTTCCCAGGCGCGGACGCGGCGTCCGTGTTCGTCGGTGACACGGCGGCGGGGCGTGCGCTCCGCCGCCGGTCGCCGGTCGGCGGGACGCACCTTCTCCGGCACGCTCACGCGTCCTCCTTCCGGTCGGCGCGCAGCACGAGCAGCATGAGCGCGACGGTGACGACGAAGACGACGACCGAGATGGCGGACGCGTAGCCGACCCGGCCGGTCAGTCCGGTGCCGGTGCGCTGGACGAGCATGACGAGGGTGGTGTCCTCGCCCGCCGGACCGCCGTCCGGGCCCGCCATCAGGTACACCTCGGAGAACACCTTGAAGGCGGCGACCGAGGAGAGCGCGGCGACCAGCACCATGGTGGAGCGGACGGCGGGCACGGTGACCGTGAGGAAGCGGCGCACCGCGCCCGCGCCGTCCACCGAGGCGGCTTCGTGCAGTTCGCGCGGCACGTTGGCGAGCGCGGCCAGGTAAATGATCATGTAGTAGCCGAGGCCCTTCCAGACCGTGACGGCCATGGCGCTGAGCAGGAGCAGCCACTGGTCGCTGAGGAAGCCGACCTTGCCCACTCCGATCGCCTCCAGCAGCGAGTTCACCAGCCCGCGTTCGTCCAGGAGCCATACCCAGATGAGCCCGACCACGACGATCGACGCGACGACCGGGGTGTAGAAGGCCGACCGGAAGAAGGTGATGCCGGGGATGTTCTTCTGGACCAGGAGAGCGAGCAGCAGCGGCAGGAGCACGAGCGCGGGGACGACCCCGAGGACGTACAGCGTGCTGTTGCGCAGCGCGGTCCAGAACATCTCGTCGTGCAGCAGCTCCCGGAAGTTGGCGAGGCCCACGAACTCGCCGGGGATCAGGGTGCGACGGTCGGTGAAAGAGTTGATCACCGTCGAGACGAACGGATACAGGATGAAGACACCCACGACCAGGAGGCCGGGTGCGGCGAACAGCCAGGGGCTGATGGCCAGTTGCCGCCGCACCCGGGTCTCGGGCCGCCGGACCCGGTCGCCGGGCCGCCGCCCCGGGGAAGGAGACCTGGACTCCCTCGCGAGGGGCCGGGGTTCCCGCACGGTGCCGGAGGATCGCGCCATGTCCGCTCAGCCCTGCTGCCGTAGCAGTGTGTCGCAGGCCTTGACAGCGTTGTCAAGCGCTGTCTTGGGGCTCTTCTTGCCCTGGAGCGCCTTGGCGACCTCGTTGCGCAGTGCCGTCTTCATCTGCTCGCTGAACAGGACCGGCGTGTAATTGACCGCGTTCTTCAGCGACTTGGCGGCGGCGATCCGCACCCGCGTCTCGTCGGTGCCGTCCTCCTCGGTGAAGTACGGGTCGTCCAGGGATCCCGCCGTGCTCGGGAAGATCGCGACCTTCTTGGCGAAGGACATCTGGTTCCGCGCGTCGGTGACGTAGTGCGCGAACGCGACGGCGGCCGGGGTGCGCTTGGTGCGCGCGTTGACCATCACGCCCATCACGTACATGTTCACCTTGCCGGTGCTGGTGATCTGGTCCGTGATGCCGATGTTCTTGTAGAGGTTCGGCGCCTGCTTCTTGAAGTTGCCGAGGTCCAGGGCGCTGCCCGGGTTCATGGCGACGGCGCCGGTCAGGAACTTCTTGCCGGACGACTCCGGGGTGGCGGTCAGCGCCTGCGTGTCGAGCGCCTTGGCGTCGTACAACTCCTTGTACTTGGTGAGGAGTTCGACCCCCTTGGCGTCGTTGAAGGAGAACGCGGTGCCCTCCTTGTTCATCAGCTCGACGCCATAGCGGCCGAAGTCCTCGATGGTGGGCACGTTGGCGAGGGTGGCGACCTTGCCGTCGCTCTTCTTCGCCAGGCGCAGCGCGTCCGCGAAGAGTTCGTCGTACGTCGTCGGCGGCTCGGTCGCGTCGAGGCCGGCCTCCTCGAAGAGCGACTTGTTGTAGAAGAGCGGGCCGGTGTTCAGGTACCAGGGGAAGGCGTACGTGCCGGTCATGCCCGGCACCTGGTGACCGGCCCAGGCGCCGTCCAGGTACTCCTTCTTGTACTGGCCCGCGGACTTGTCGAGGTCGAGCGCGAGGCCCGCCTTGGCGAGCGGCGCGACAAGGTCGGGCGAGACGTTGACGACATCGGGCAGGGTGCCGCCCGCCGCGTCCGCGCTGATCTTGTCGGCGTAGCCCTCGGCCGGCTGGTCGATCCACTTCACGTGGGTGCCGGGGTACTTCTTCTCGAAGTCCGCGATCACACCCTCGAAGTACGGCTTGAAGTTGGCCCTCAGGTTCCAGGTCTGGAAGGTGATGTCGCCCTCGACCTTGCCGGAGGCGTCCGTCGAGCCGCCGTCGTCGCCGGAGCCGCAGGCACTCAGCGGCAGGACGAGGGCGACGGCGGCGGCGACTAGTGCTCTGCGGGGTATGGGCACGGTGACACGGCTCCCTTGCGGCGTCGGCAGTTGGTGGCGCCAGCGACCATGCCCGGGGTACTTCAAAGAAGTCAATGGATTCGAACGGACTAAATGAATCCGCAGAACATTAGTGCAGGTCAGAGCATTGACAGCAGCGACTTGCACACGATCACTAATGCGCTTTAGGCTGCGATCACTCAAGCGCATTAGTGTGCAGCATCAAGAAATGGGGAGCCACCATGCCGGCCAAGCGGTCCCCCGCGCGCCGCCCGACGATGAAGGACATCGCGCGCCGCGCCGGAGTCTCCGAGAGCGCGGTCTCCTTCGCGCTCAACGACCGGCCCGGCGTCTCCGAGGTCACCCGCGACCGGGTCCGCCGGGTTGCCGAACAGCTCGGATGGCGGCCCAGCACGGCGGCGCGCCAGCTGTCCGGCGAAGGCGCGGCCACCGTCGGCCTGGTGGTGGCACGCCCCGCCGACACCCTGGGCGTGGACTCGTTCTTCCTTCAGCTGATCTCCGGAATCCAGGAAGTGCTGGCGGAGCGTCATCTCGGTCTGCTCTTCCAGGTGGTCGAGGACGTGGACGCCGAGTGCGCGGTCTACCGGCGCTGGTGGGCGGAGCACCGCGTGGACGGTGTACTCGTCGTCGACCCGCGCGTCGACGACCCGCGTCCGGGCCTCCTCGACGAGCTGGGTCTGCCCGCCGTGGTGATCGGCGGGGCGCCGGACGCCCGGCATCCGGGACTGTCCACGGTCTGGGCGGACGACGCGGGCGCGATGGCCTCGGTCGTCGACGAGCTGTACGCCCTCGGCCACCGCCGGATCGTGCACATCGCGGGTCTGCCGGGGCTCGCCCACACCGAGCGGCGCATCCGGACGCTGCGCGCGGAGGCGGAGCGGCGGGGCCTGGCCGAGGTGCGCTCGGTCACCACGGACTACTCGGACGCCGAGGGCGCCGCGGTCACCCGCCGCGTGCTGGAGAGCGCCGTCCCGCCGAGCGCCCTGGTCTACGACAACGACATGATGGCCCTCGCCGGCGTGGCCGCGGCGACGGAGCTGGGCTTCACCGTCCCGGGTGACGTGTCCGTGGTCGCCTGGGAGGACTCCCCGCTGTGCCGCATGGTCAGGCCGTGGCTGTCGGCGCTCTCCCGGGACACGGTCCAGTTCGGCCGAACGGCGGCCCAGGAACTGACCGCGCTCCTGGACGGCGGGCCGGCCCGGACGGTGCGGGTGCCGGTGCCCCGGCTCATCGAGCGCGAGAGCACGGGGCCCTGCGGGGCGTGAGTGGGTCCCGCGTCGGGGCTCCGGCGACCGATCCGGCAACTCCACCGGCCGTGAACGGGGCGTTCCCGAGCGGAGGACCGGGCGATGGGGTCAGGTTCGCTTTCGATCCGTCGGCCGTCGCCCCTGCCGGTCCCGTCGGCCGTCGCCCCTGCCGGTCCCGTCGGCCGTCACGCCGGTCCTCTCCACGGTCGTCCCGCCCTGGCGGGACCGGACGGTCCCACGCGCGACGGCGGCCCTCGCGGGCACCTCGGCCGGTGCGCCACTCGACGCCCGCGAGGGCCGGGCGAAAGGTCCGGGGCCGCGGACTCTCGACGCGGCGCCCCACCTCCGGGCAGAGTGCTCCTCGTAACTACTCGCCAGTACGCCAGTCGTGAGGAGCGCCCGTGACCACCTGGGTCGGCCGGACCGCCACCGAGATCGCCGCAGCCGTACGCGAGAAGCGGGTGACCCCCCGAGAGGTGGTGGCCGAACACCTCGCGCGGATCGAACGGCTCGACGGCCGCGTCGGCGCCTTCCGCACGGTCCGCGCCGAGGCAGCCCTCGCGGAGGCCGACGCGCTGGCGACCGGGGATCTCGGCCGACTCCCCCTCGCGGGCGTGCCGGTGGCGGTCAAGGACAACCTCGCGGTGCGCGGCGAGTCGAACCGCAACGGATCCGCCGCGACCGCGGACACGCCCGCCGACGAGGACCACGTCACGGTGGCCCGGCTGCGTGCGGCGGGCGCCGTCGTGGTGGGACTGACGAACGTGCCCGAGCTCTGTGTCTTCGGCACCACGGATGGCGTGTTCGGCAACGCCCGCAACCCCTGGGACCTGTCCCGCACGGCGGGCGGATCCTCGGGCGGCAGCGCGGCCGCGGTCGCCGCCCGGATGGTGCCGATCGCGCTCGGCAACGACGGGATGGGCTCGCTGCGCATCCCCGCCGCCAACTGCGGTCTGGTCACCCTGAAGCCGGGCCATGGCGTGGTCCCGGCCGGGATCGGTCACGGCGACTGGTTCGGCATGTCCGAGAACGGCCCGCTCGCCACGACGGTCGAGGACGTCCGGCTGCTGTTCTCCCTCCTCGCGGACACCGAGCCGGCACCTCCCGCGGAGCCCGTCACCCGCAGGATCGCCGTCTCGGTGCGCAGTCCGCTGGCCGGTGTCCGCGTCACCGGGCCGTATACGAGAGCGGCCCGGGAGGCCGCCGCCCTGCTGGCCGAGGCGGGTCACCAGGTGCGCTCCGCGAACCCGCCGTATCCGCTCTGGCTGAGCACGACCTCTCTCGCGCACTGGACGGCTGGCACCGCGGTGGACGCCGAGGATCTCGACCCGCGCAGACTGGCCCGGCGCACCCGGGTGCACGCCGCGGTCGGACGCCGCTTCGTGACCGGGGTGCGCAAGGGGGCCCGCCGCGAGCAACTGCGCGGCCGCCTGGCGCCGTTCTTCGCGGAGCACGACGTGCTGCTCACCCCGGCGCTCGCCCGGCGCAGTCCCGCCTCGGCCGACTGGCACAAGCGGGGCTGGCTGCGCAATCTTCTGGCCAACACCAACTACTCGCCGATGACGCCGCCGTGGAACCTCACCGGCTGGCCCGCGATGTCGGTCCCGTTCGGGACACTGCCGAACGGCGCCCCCTGCGCCGTGCAACTCGTCGGCCTGCCCGGCTCCGAGGCGGCGCTGCTCGACGTGGCCGGACAGCTCGAGGTGCTGCACCCGTGGCGGCGTACCGCACCGCTCGGCTGAAGGGTGTTGCGGTCCTGGGCTGCGGGGCGCGGCTCGGTCACAGCGCGCGGTACATGATGTGCAGACCCACCGGCCCGTGCCGGGCGTGCTCGTAGGCGTCCGGGACGGTGCCGAGAACGGTGAAGCCGAGCGAAGTCCACAGCCCGACAGCGGGGTTGGTCTCCACGACCGCGTTGAACACCATGCTCCGATAGCCGTCGGCCTTCGCGCGGGCGAGGACGTGCTCGGCGAGGGCGCGGCCGATGCCCCGTCCGCCGTGGTCCGGGTCGACCATGAATCCGGCGTTGGCGACCCGGGCGGCGGGACCGCCGTAGTTCGCGGTGACATAGGCGGAGGCGACGACGGCGCCGGTGTCGTCCTCGGCGACGTACACGCGCTTGCCCGGGCCCGTCCACAGGGCGCGGGCGGCCTCCTCGGAGGTGTCCGGATCCCAGGCGTAGGTCTCCCGGGCGGCGACGATCCGGTGCCAGAAAGGCCAGATCCGCGGCCAGTCGTCGGCCGCGGCTTCTCTGATCAGCATGGGCGCGAGTCTGGCACGCCCATGCCGTCAGCGATCGCGATGGACCCTGGCGTCGATCAGTCGACGCTGGGCAGGATGTGGGGCTCGGCGAGGTCGTCCTCGTAGCCCGCGAGGCGGATGGGGGCGGACCTGGCCCACACGTCCAGGCTGCCGAGCTTGGTGTCGGTCCCACCGCCCGAGCGCTCCGTGTGTTCCTTGGGGCGCTGATCGCGATTCGTCTTCTCTGGTGTCACCGCGCACTCCTTATGTGTCGGGTAACCCTCGGGACATACAGCACGGTACGCGCCGCTCACCTGACGTCCGCTCGGGTCTGAGTCGAATCAGTTAGGGACGCGGTGGCGCCGGTAACTCGTAAGAGAGCGAGCCGTTGTAGCCGGCTTGTCCCGGGACGGACCGTGGGTGTGGGTGGACCCCAGTAAGGCTGTCCGTCGGCTACAGAGTAACCAAATGAGCAGGCCCCTGCTCGATGGGGCTGAAAACTTGAGGTTACTGTCACACGTCATCCAGGACTCATCAGGCCTCGATCTGCGGCGATTTGAAACATGATGCCCGCTTCGCTACCACCCATTCGGCTCAAAACCGACCCTGGGCGTGGGTGTCGGCACCGGCCCACGGGTAAGCCTGAAGTCACCGTCGGCCCACGGCGACTCACGCAGCCGGCACCGAAGACGGCACGCGGTTCAGGTCCTGTTGGCCGGTTCGCAAGGAGGCCATGCTCTGCCGGCGCCCGGCAACGGCCTTTCCCGCGGGAGGACTGACGCATGGAGCTGCGCAGCGTCGAGGAGCTGATGGACCTGCTGCACGCGTGCCGGGGCGCCCGGGACACCCCGGACCTCTCCGGCTCCCGGCTTCGCTCGAGCGGGGGGACTCGCGTCGGCGACCCCGTCGATCTGCACGAACACGCACTGCAGACCGCCGCGCTGCTGCGGCGGGGCCGTCCCAGCGACAAGGAGCTCCAGGTCGCGGGCCTGGTCCACGACGTAGGGCATCTGCTCAGGCCGGGGGACGACGCCGGGCACGCCGACCACGCGGCCGACGCGGTACGGCCACTGCTCGGCGAGCGGGTCTCCCGCCTCGTACGCCTGCATGTGGCGGCGAAGCGCTATCTGGCGGCCACCTCACCGGGCCGCGGCCCGTCCCCGCAGGGCGCGCTCACCCCGACCGGGCAGGGGGACGCGATGACCCCGCGCGAGGCGTCCGCGTTCGAGCGCGACCCGCTGGCCGAGGACGCGGTGACCCTGCGGCAGGCGGACGACGCGGCCAGGGTCGTCGGCCTGGACGCCGGGGTCATGTGAGGACTGGCGCACGGTGCTGGAGTTGGTGGCGGAACGTTCCGCGCGCCTCGGGGCCGTGGACTGACGACGGCCGCGCCGCCCGTTCAAGGCCCCCTCGCCGACCCCGAGCCGCCGCGCCCGGGGCCCTCGTTGCCGGGCCCTCGCCTCCGCGCCCGCAAAGGACCGCCGCACAGGACCGCCGGACAGGACCGCCGCGCGGGAGAGCCGCCCACGGCGCTCGCCGTCCTGCCCACCGGACGGCGAGCCGTCGCCGCCGGGGGCTGTCGGCTGACGGTCCGTCATGAGACGGTACGCGGATGATGTCGCCGTACACGCTCGAGGGCAGGGCCGCCATCGTCACCGGGGCCTCGCGCGGGATCGGTCTCGCCGTCGCCGAGGCGCTCGCCGGAGCGGGCGCGCGGGTGTGCGTGAGCGCGCGCGATCCGGACGCGGTGCGGCGCGCGGCCGAGCGGGTCGGCGGCATCGGGCTCGCGGGTTCCGTCGCCGACGGGGCGCATCTCACGGAGCTCACCGCGCTGACGCTCGGCACGTTCGGTCGCGTCGACATCGTGGTCAACAACGCGGCGACCAACCAGCCCTACGGCCCCCTCATGGACGCCGACCCGGAGCGCTGGCGCGACGCGTTCACCGTCAACGTCGAGGCCCCGCTGCGGCTGGTGCAGTGCGCGTGGCGGGCCTGGATGAGCGAGCACGGCGGGGCCGTGGTGAACGTCTGCACGGAGGGCGCCGGACACGTCGGGCCGCAGGTCGGCGCGTACGGCACGAGCAAGGCCGCCCTGCTCCATCTGACCCGGCAACTGGCCGGGGAGCTGGCCCCGAAGGTACGGGTCAACTCGGTCTCCCCCGGCCTCGTCCGCACCGAGATGGCCCGCTTCGTGTGGGAGCACTCCGAGAAGGAGCTGGGCGCCGGGCTCCCGCTCGGCCGTATCGGGCGGCCCGAGGACGTCGCCCGTGCCGTGACCTGGCTGGCGTCCGACGCGGCCGAGTGGATCACCGGGGCCGATCTGCTGGTCGACGGGGGTACACGAGTGCGGGCGGCGTACGCGGGCTCCCCCGCCCACGCCGTCCACGAACGCCTCCGGACACGGACGCCCGACGGGTGAGGCCCCTGGACTTCGGCCGGTTCGAGGCCTCGGGGTGGTACGAGACCACGGGCAGTACGAGCGCTCGGGGCGGTACGAGCGCTCGTACGCCGGCGGAAGCACCGCCGTGGCGCCCGCGGTGACGACCGCCCACGGGCGTGGTCACCGCTTGCGGGCGCCACGGGCATGGGCACCGCTTGCGGGCGCCCGCCGTCGCCTCCACGTCGCGGCGCCCGCCCCGGTCACCACTTGCCGGGCGCGTAGTCCTTCAGGAAGACGCCGTACAGGTCCTCGCCCAGTTCGCCGCGGACGATCGGGTCGTACACACGGGCCGCGCCGTCGACGAGGTCGAGCGGGGCGTGGAAGCCCTCGTCGGCCAGGCGCAGCTTGTCGTAGTGCGGGCGCTCGTCCGTGATCCAGCCGGTGTCGACCGAGGTCATCAGGATGCCGTCGGTCTGGAACATCTCCTGGGCGCTGGTGCGCGTCACCATGTTCATGGCGGCCTTCGCCGCGTTCGTGTTCGGGTGGCCCGCGCCCTTGTAGCCGCGGCCGAACACACCCTCCATCGCCGACACGTTGACGATGTACGCGCGCTGGGCGGGCGCCTTGCGCGCGGCCTCCGCCATCAAGGTCCGCAACTTGCTGATCAGGATGAACGGCGCTGTGTAGTTGCACAACTGGGTCTCGAGGAGCTCCACCGGGGAGATCTGCTCGATGGTCTGCACCCAGGTGTTGCTGTCGACCACGTCGGGGACCAGGCCGCCCGCGTCGATGGCCGTGCCGTCGAGGTGCCGGGCGACGCTGGCGTTGCCCGCGACCAGCGCGAGGTCGGCGACCTTCTGCGCGTCGATGCCGCTGGTGCCCAGGGGCAGCGCCGCCAGACCGTCGACGGCTCCGGAGTTGAAGGCGCCGATGACGTGGCTGGCGGGCAGTTCACCGGCCGGCAGCGGGGCGCTCTCGCCGTCGACGAGCGCGGCGTAGGCGGAGGGCAGGCGCCGCACCGTCTGTGTCGCGTTGTTGATCAGGATGTCGAGCGGGCCCTGTTCGGCGACCCGGTCGGCCAGGGCCACGGCCTGGGCGGGGTCGCGCAGGTCGATGCCGACGACCTCCAGGCGGTGCATCCAGTCCGCCGAGTCGTCCATGGCCTTGAAGCGGCGGATGGCGTCCTTCGGGAAGCGCGTGGTGATGGTGGTGTGGGCACCGTCACGCAGCAGCCGCAGCGCGATGTACATGCCGATCTTGGCGCGGCCGCCGGTGAGCAGCGCCCGCTTGCCGGTGAGGTCGGCGCGGGCGTCGCGGCGGGAGCGGTTCAGGGCGGCGCAGTCCTGGCAGAGCTGGTGGTAGAAGTAGTCGACCTCGACGTAGCGGGCCTTGCAGGTGTAGCAGGAGCGCGGGCGCTGGAGTATCCCCGCGATCCTTCCCTCCTCCGTCACCGACGACGGAAGGAGACCCTCCGTCTCGTCGTCGATGCGCTGGGCGGAACCGGTCGCGGTGGACTCTGTGACCATCTTGTCGTGGGCCGTCTTGGCGGCGCGGCGCTCCTGGCGGCGGCGCTGCTTCACGGACCGGTAGATGCCCGCGGTGGCGCGGCGCACGGTGATGGCGTCGGGGTGGTCGACGTCGATCTTCTCGAGTTCGTCGAGCACGCTGAGGCAGACGGCCAGCCGCTCGGGGTCGATACCGGGACCGAACGCGACGTCGGCCGCCTCTGTCGTGTCCACGGCGGGGGTCGCCCGGCCGTCCTCTGTCACCGTCATCGCTGCTGCCGTTCCTCGGGTTGTGCGCCGCGTTCGAACCGCGTTCGCTTTCGAATGCGGAATTTTACGGAGCAATCGCGCGCGGCACCAAACCCGTGATGATCAAGGCGTGCAGGCGGTGATCAGTGCGCGCACCTCCTCGGTCAGGGAACGGGCCAGCAGATCGAGGTCCGGCACGGCCTCGGCGTCGGCGACGAGCCCGTAGTGGACCTTGCCCCGGTAGGTCGAGACGGCCACCGCGACGGCCTGGCCACGGGCCAGCGGGGCGAACGGGTAGACCTCGGTGAGCGGGCAGCCGCCGAGCTTCAGGCCGAGGCTGGGCAGCGGCACGCTGGTGACGAGGATGTCGAACAGCAGCCGGGCGGCCTGGCCGACGACCGGGCCGCCGAGCCGGTGCCCGAGCGGTGGCACGTGGTCGGCGAGCAGCGCGACGGCACCGGCGCCCCGGTTGGGTCCGGCGTCCTTGTTCCGGTCCATCGCCGTCCGCACGGCACGCAGCCGGCCGAGCGGGTCCGGGTCGTCGACGGGAAGCCGTATCAGGTAGCCGGAGAGCCGGTTGCCCTGTGGCTGCGCGGTGCGGGGGCGGCGCCGCGAGACGGGGATCAGGGCGCGTGGGGAGACCCCCTCGCTGCCGTCACCGCGTTCGTCGAGCCAGCGGCGCAGGGCGCCCGCGACGACGGCGATCAGGACGTCGTTGACCGTCCCGCCGACGGTCTTGCGGACGACGTGCACGTCGTCGAGGTCGATGACCACACCGGCGGTGCGCCGGGTGCCGGTGGGCTCGGAGGTGAGGGCGGGCGAGGACTGGACGCCGAGTGTGGCGCGGGCCACCGAGGTGCCGATGTCCAGGGCACGGCCCACGTCGGAGAGGGTGCCGCGGACCAGACCGGGCAGCTTGCGGACGTCCGGGAAGAGCCCGCGGGGCTGCTCGGCGGGGCGCCGGCGGGGCTCCGGCAGGTCCATCGGGTCCATGATGGCGGCGGCGAGCATCAGCGCCCTGAGCCCGTCGGCGAGCGCGTGGTGGAACTTGAAGAGCACCGCGAAGGAGACACCGTCCTCGCCGGGAAGCACGTGGGCCTCCCAGGGCGGCCGGCCGCGCTCCAGCGGGCGTTCCATCAGGCGGCCGGCCTCGGCCTGGAAGTCGGCGGTCGGCGCGTGCAGCAGGACGTGGTCCAGCGGCTCGAAGTCGGGTGCCGGCTCACGGGCCGCGCTGCCGAAGGCGAGGGGTGCCAGCGGCTGCCACACGTCACGGATGCGCATCCGCAGTCCGGGGACGGCGGCGGCACGGGCCGCGAGCAGGTCCGCGGCGTGCGCACCGGCGGTGGGTGAGTGCGCGGCGAAGACACCGAGGGCGCCGAGGTGCATCGGATGCCGGTCGGACTCGATGTTCCAGAACGCAAGGTCGAGTGGTGCGAGCAGGTCAGAAGTCAAAGGCTTGCTCTCGCGTCGGCAACGGGTGAACTTGCAGTCAAACCCGGACCGGTGATTACGGTCAAGTACGATCAGGCTACGCTCAGTTAACACCAGATTAAGTCCCGCCCCTCCCGGGAGGGGCGGGACTCTTTTCACCTCACGACATGCCCCACGTCACTTCAGGACAGGCGCGCCCTGCGTCACTTCAGGACCGGAGGCGCCGCCGAGGCCGACGTTCCCCACTCGGACGGCTCCGGACCGACCGTGAAACCGAGCGAGCGGATGCCCCGCAGGGTGCCGGTCGTCAGATACGTGCGGCCGTACGACGAGCCGTCCACCCGCGCCGACTGGATGTACCGGTCGGTGTCCGAGGTGCCCGGCGCCGTCACCGTCAGGGCGCCCAGCGGGTAGTAGCGCCGATCGAGCGTCAGGTCGACTCGCTCGAACACCGGCGTGGACAGCCCCCAGGTGTCGTAGCCCGGCTGCACCGGGAAGATCCCGATGGACGACAGGACGTTCCAGGCGGACATCGTGCCGAGGTCGTCGTTGCCGGTCATCCCGGTCGGCGCGTCCGTGAAGAGGGTCAGCGCCGCGTGCACGACGTCGGTCGTCTTCCACGGCTGGCCGGTCGACAGGTAGGTGTACGGGGCGATCAGGTCGGGCTCGTTCTGCGGGTTGTACTTGTCCGCGTTGTAGTAGTCGTACGGGCCGTTGACCCAGACCTCGCGGGCGGTCTTCGCGGGGTCCTTCAGCAACTGCCCGTAGGCGAAGAACGAGTCGAGCCGGTCGTTCGCCGCCTGCTTGCCGCCGATCAGGTCCACCATGCCGGGCAGGTCCTGCGGCACGAGCCACTGGTACTGCCAGGACGTGCCCTCGTGGAATCCCTCGCTCTGGGCCGGGTCCGCCGGTCCGGTGAAGGCCCCGGAGGCGTCCCGCGCGCGGAAGAAGCCGGTCGAACCGTCGTGGACCGCGCGGTAGTTCTGGGCCCGCGCCAGATAGCGCTCGGCGTCCGCGTCATGGCCCAGGTCCCGTGCCATCGCGCCGAGCATGGCGTCCGACAGGGCGTACTCCAGGGTCGCGGAGGCGCCGTGGTCGTAGTCCGAGTCGCCGGGCTTCGCGTGCGGGCGGCCCTTGACGTAGGGCGCGAAACCGTTCGCGATGTACTCCCTGTTGGCCTCGCGGCCCACCGCCGGCGAGTCGGTGGGCGGCACGCCGTCGGCGTTCTTCCTCAACGCGCTGTAGGCCCGCTCGGCGTATCCGCCGGCCCCCTTGAGCAGGCCCTGCTGATAGGCGTTGGTGAGGAACGGGGTGACCGGATCGCCGGTCATGATGTTCGTCTCGACCGTGCCGTAGCCCCACTTGGGCAGCCAGCCGCTCTCCTCGTCGATCTTGATCACGGAGATCGCCATGTCGCGCGCCTCGCGCGGCGCGAGCAGGGCCAGCAGCTGCGACTGGGTGCGGTAGGTGTCCCACAGCGACCAGTTCTGGTAGTACGTGAAGCCCTTGGCGCGGTGGATCCGCTGGTCCCAGCCGGTGTAGCGGCCGTCGGCGTCGCTGCCGATGTTGGGTGCGAGGAAGGAACGGTAGAGCGACGAGTAGAACGTGCGGCGCAGGGTGTCGGAGCCGCCCTTCGCTCGTACGTCGTCGAGCCGGTCCTCCCAGGCGCGGTGCGCGGCGTCGCGGACGGCGTCGAAGGAACGGCCGCCCTCGGAGCGGAGGTTGACGGCCGCGCCGCGGGCATCCACGTACGAGAGCGCGGTGGTCGCCTCGACCGTGCGGTCGTCGGTGGTGTCGAAGCGCACGAAGGCGCCGGTGCGCCCGGTGGTGCCGGCCGACTCCCTGGAGCCTTCGGTGACGGTGTCGCCGCTCCAGGTGCCCGAGGTGGTGAACGGCCGGTCGAACCGGGTGATCGTGTACACCGTGTACGGCTTGGTGGACTGGCAGAAGCCACTGCCGGTGATCGCCGTGCGGACGGTCCGGTTGTCCAGGATCTCGACCTTCGTCGAGACGGTCCTGTGCAGCGACTGGCCCGCGTTCAGCAGCACGTTGGCCTTGTCCGTGGCCGGAAAGGTGTAGCGCTGCACGCCGGTGCGCTCCGTGGCCGTCAGTTCGGCCTCGATCCCGGTCTTCAGGCCGACCTTGTAGGAGCCGGGGTGCGCTTCCTCGGTGTCGTGGCTGAACTCGGCCTCGTACTTCGCGTAGTCCGTCCGCGTGACGTCCCCGGTGGTGGGCAGGACGGGCAGGTCGCCGCCGAGACCGCAGCCGACGCCCGAGAGATGGACGAGGGAGAAGCCGCGGATGTGGTTCTGGGAGTGGTCGTACCCGGTGTTGTGGCCGGTGTCCGGCGAGAACTGCACCATGCCGAAGGGCACGGCGGCGCCGGGATAGGTGTTGCCCTCGTTCTCCGTTCCGATGAAGGGGTTGACCAGATCGGTGAGTTGGCCGTCGCGCGGCTCGGCGGCCTGTGCGGTGGGCAGGGCGAACAGCGCGGAGGCTGTCACCAGCCCCGCCGTGCACAGGCGCAGGCGCCGGGTCCATCTCATGCGGGAGACCTCCGGTGGGTGATCGACATCGTTGTCTCATGCATGGTCGGGGCGGGGGATCGGCTTTCCGGGCAACCGGCGAGGATCCCGCGGGACGCGTCGCGTCCGGGCACGGCGCGTCCGAGACCACCACGGCCGATGACATCGTTGTCAGAGCTGTACAACGTTGTCATCGACAGCAGTTGGCATGACAACACGCACCCCCACCCCATGTCCAGGGACATGACAAACGGCCCCGGAATGCCGGGTTCGGTGAGCCCGGTGTCCGGGGCCGTTGTCCACGCACGGCATCCCGGGCCCCGGCCGTCGCCCGAGGACGACGGCCGGGGCCCGGGGTGTCCGCTGCCGGCTACGGCACCCGCTGGCCCTTGCCCAGCCCGATCACCCCGCCCTTGGAGACCGTGTAGAGGTCGGAGTCGCGCTCCGGATTGACGCCGATCGTCGCGCCCGGCGGCACCTCGACGTTCTTGTCGAGCACCGCGCCGCGCACCACGGCACCCCGGCCTATCTTGACGTTGTCGTGCAGGATCGAGCCCTGCACCACCGCTCCGGGATCGACGACCACGCCCGGCGACAGGACCGACCGCGTCACCTGTCCCCGGATCAGGCACCCGGCGCTGATGATGGACTCGCTCGCGATGCCCCCGGCGTTGAACCGCGCGGGAGAGAGCTGCCCTGAGCTCGTGTAGATGGGCCAGCTGCGGTTGAACAGGTTGAAGGCGGGGCGCTCGGCGATCAGGTCCATGTGGGCGTCGTAGTAGGCGTCGAGGGTTCCCACGTCACGCCAGTAGCCCTGGTCGCGGGTGGTCTCGCCGGGCACGTGGTTGTCGCTGAAGTCGTACAGCTGCGCCTCGCCCCGCTCGGTGAGCGCGGGCAGGATCGAACCGCCCATGTCGTGCACGGAGTTCTCGTCCTCGGCGTCCCGCTGGAGCGCCTCGATCAGCGCCTTGGTGGTGAAGACGTAGTTGCCCATCGAGGCGAAGACGCACTCCGGGTCGTCCGCGAGACCCGGCGGGTCGGCGGGCTTCTCCAGGAAGCCGCGCACGGTCTGGCCGTCGGAACCGGGGCTGATGACGCCGAAGGACGACGACTCCGTGCGCGGCACCCGTATCCCGGCCACCGTCACACCCGCCCCGCCCTCGATGTGCTGCGCGAGCATCTGCCGGGGGTCCATCCGGTAGACGTGGTCGGCGCCGAACACCGCTACGTACTCGGGCTGTTCGTCGTGGATCAGGTTGAGCGACTGGAGGATCGCGTCCGCGCTTCCCAGGTACCAGCGAGGGCCGAGCCGCTGCTGGGCCGGAACAGGCGTCACATAGTTGCCGAGCAGGCTCGACATCCGCCAGGTGGTGGTGATGTGCCGGTCCAGCGAATGCGACTTGTACTGCGTGAGCACGCAGATGCGCAGGATGTCGGCGTTGACGAGATTGGAGAGTACGAAGTCCACGAGGCGGTATGTGCCGCCGAAGGTCACCGCCGGTTTCGCCCGGTCCGCCGTGAGCGGCATCAGCCGCTTGCCCTCACCGCCCGCCAGTACGATGCCCAGCACCGAAGGTCCACCGCGCCGCATGCCGCCGCCCCTCTACACCCGGTAGGGCCACGCCCGGCTGCCCGGGCCCGCCCGTGTTTCCGAAGCTCGCCTGTCCGATGGTTACCCCGGTTTGAGCACTTCCTCGTACAACCGGACGGTCTTTCGGGCGACCGCGTCCCAGCCGAACTCCCCCACCGCGCGCCGCCGTCCGGCCTCGCCCATGCGGCGGGCCCTCTCGGGGTCGGCGATCACGGAGTCCAGGGCCGCCGCCAGAGCGGTCTCGAAGTCGTCCTGGAGCGGCACGAGCAGGCCTGTCTCCCCGTCCTCGACCACCTCGGGAATGCCTCCGACGCGCGAGGCCACCACCGCCGTCCCGCAGGCCATCGCCTCCAGGTTGACGATGCCGAGCGGCTCGTACACCGAGGGACAGACGAACACGGCGGCGTGCGTGAGGAGTTGGATGACGTCCGGACGGGGCAGCATCTGCGGGATCCAGTGCACGCCGTCGCGCACACCGCTCAGCTCCTGGTACAGCTCGCGGAACTCCCGGTCGATCTCCGGGGTGTCGGGGGCACCCGCGCACAGCACCACCTGCGCGGCCGGGTCGATGTCCCGTACCGCGCGCAGGAGATGGGGCACGCCCTTCTGCCGGGTGATGCGGCCGACGAACAGGATGTACGGGCGACCGGTGTCCAGGCCGATCCGCTCCAGGACGTCCGTGCCGTGGTCGGGCCGGTAGAGGGAGGTGTCGATGCCGTTGTGCACGACGTGCACCCTGGCCGGGTCCAGCACCGGATAGCAGCCGAGAATGTCCTCGCGCATGGCGCCGGAGACGGCGATCACGGCGTCCGCGGCCTCGATCGCGGTGCGCTCGGCCCAGCTGGACAGGGCGTAGCCGCCGCCCAGTTGCTCGGCCTTCCAGGGGCGCAGCGGTTCGAGGGAGTGGGCGGTCATCACATGCGGGATGCCGTGCAGGAGCTTCCCGAAGTGTCCCGCGAGGTTGGCGTACCAGGTGTGGGAGTGGACGAGTTCCCGGCCTTCGAGGGCGGCGGCCATGGAGAGGTCCACGGAGAAGGTGCGCAGGGCGTCGTTGGCGCCGTCGAGCGTGGGCCAGGACCGGTGGCGGACGACCCCGCCGGCTCCGCCCTCGCCCCAGCAGTGCACGTCGAGTTCCGTGAGAGCGCGCAACTCCCGCGCGAGGAACTCGACATGGACGCCTGCACCGCCGTACACGTCCGGCGGGTACTCCCTGGTCAGCAGTCCCACGCGCACACAGAACCCCCGTGATAGCCGGCTGGTGCCCCTCATGGTCACTCAGTTGAAGCCGATACGGAAGACCACGCGGGAAGCCCCGCCGTCAGGTCCGGCCGGGCGCGGGGCGCGGCGGGCGGTCGAAGCAGCAGTCGCCGCAGACTCCGCCGCCGGGCACCCGGTAGTAGAGACAGCAGCTGCGGCGGCGGAGCGTCCCGGGATCGAGGGTGCCGGCGAGGTCGGGGTGCTCGAAGAGCCGCCCGGCCAGTGTCCTGGCCCGCTCGCCCACGTCCGGGCGCCCGTGGGCGAGCGCCCAGCGGTCCAGCCCGCGCACGGCTCCGGCCAGGGCGGAGCCCGCGTTGCCCCACAGCAGGGCCGGTGAGACGCGGTGGCGCGAGCGCAGAGCGGCGCTCAGCGGTACGAGAAGCCCGTCGCGCACGACCGCGTCGAGATCGGTCACGGGCCGGGGGCGGACCTCGGCGAGCCACAGATCGTCCGGGACACCGGCGTCCGGGTCCCAGCGCAGCAGCTCCGGATCGAGGTCGGGCAGGCTCCCGCAGAGCGCGGCGGCACCCAGCGCGATCGACCAGAACCGGGCCGCGAGACCCTGCTGCGCCACCGAGGCCGCGACTCGCGGCTCCGGTGCCCGAATACTCTGTGCGACCTTCCGGACGCGAAAAGTTACCGGATCCCCGTAAACCTCGGCAGGGGTCCCGAATCGCGGGTTCTCCCAGGCGCTCGCGAGGGTCGGCAGGGGGCCGCGCGGCGCTACGCCGGTACGTAGTACGAAGAATCCGCCGAGCGCGTCGAGCGCCGTGAGTCGGGGGTCGAGGTCCACGAAGACCAGTAGTACCAAGCCCCCTAGGGGTTACCACCAGTGGATCGGTCCGTGGTGTCGCCCACCCTGGGGAGGACAAGGGGCGTTTCGTACTCCATCGGCAGTAGGACCCAATGACTGCTCAGGGACGACGACGAGAAACAAATCGCGGGGCATCGTTGTTTGCATGGAAGCCGACCGTTCGTCGCGCCGGGCAGCTGCTCCGCGCCGTACGCAGAGGAGGGACTCATGAGTGCCCTCGCTTTGTCCGTAGTGCTCTCGTTCGTCTCGGCCGTCGCGTATGCGGGCGGCGCGATCATTCAGGAACAGGTCGCGCTGACCTCTCCCGGCCAGACCTACGCACCGCTGCGCAGGCCCGGCTGGTGGGCCGCCGTCGCGCTGACCGGCCTGGGCGGGCTGCTGCACGTGGTCGCCCTCGCGTTCGGCCCGCTGAGCCTCGTACAGCCGCTCGGCGCGCTGACCATCGTCTTCGCGCTTCCGATGGCGGCCCTGTTCGTCGGCCGGAAGGCCGGAGCGACCGCCTGGCGCGGCGCGATCATGGCCACGGTCGGTCTCGCCGGTCTGCTGGCGCTGGTCGGCGCGTCCGACACGCAGTCGCTGAGCGGCGCGCAGCGCCTGGCTCTGGCCGTGGTGGCGGGCGGCGCGGTCGCCGCCCTCATGGTGGCGGGGCGCGCGGCGCACCGGCACCCGGCCGTGCGCAGTGTGCTGCTGGCGGTCGCGGCGGGCATCGCCTTCAGCTTGTCCTCCGTGTTCACCAAGTCCGTCACGGTGGACTGGTCCCAGCACGTCTCGCTCGCCAATATGTCGAGCCTCGCCGCCATCGGTGTCTTCGCGACGGCCGGCATGCTGCTCTCGCAGGCCTCGTACCGAGGCGCCGGACTGGAGGCGCCGCTGGCCACGCTGACGGTCGTGAACCCCGTCGTGGCGGCCGCGGTCGGCATCACGATGTTCGGCGAAACCTTCCGCTACGGCACGACCGGCACCGCGCTCGCGCTGGGCTGCGGCGTCGTCGCGGCGGGCGGTCTGATCCTGCTCACGACCGAGCGGATCAGCAGCGGTGGCCGGACGGCGACCGCTCCCCCGGAGCTCGCGGACGTGCCGGAGACGGACGCCCGGGAGCCCGGCGACGCCCACCGGCCCGTCGACGAGCCGTCCACGGCGGCCGTCCCGGCCCTCTCGGCCCCGCGGCTCCCCGAGCCGCTGGTCCCGGTCGCCGCCGGCCTCGGGGCTCTCACGGTCACCGAGGCGACCGTGCGGAAGCTGCTGGACGGACTTCCCCAGCCTGCCGAGGCGGGCGACGGCACGCTCGTACCGGCTCCGCCGCCGGGCGGCGAGAGCGCGTTCGTACACGCTCCGCGGTCCAGTGCCGCGAGCGGGTTCGTGCCGGTTCCGCAGCGCGGTGCCGGGGGCGTGTTCGCACCGGCTCCGCTCAAGGCTCCCGCGCCGAGGATGGAGGTCGTCGCCGCGCAGGACCCTGCGGCGGCGGACGAGCTGCCGTTCCTGACCGCCATGCTCGGTGTGCCCTACGTGCCGATGCCCTTCGTCAACCACCACCGCACCCGAGTCAAATCCTGACGCCGCCCGCCCGGAGGTAAGCCACCGGGTCGATGTCCGAACCGAAGCCGGGCCCCGTCCGCACCTCGAAGTGCAGATGCGGGCCCGTGCTGTTGCCCGTGGACCCGGAGCGGCCGATCCGCTGGCCGCCCACCACGCTCTGCCCCGCCTTCACGGAGATCGCGGAGAGGTGGGCGTACTGCGTGTAGCGGCCGTCGGCGTGCCGGATCACCACCTCGTAGCCGAACGATCCGCCCCAGCCGGAACTGACCACATGACCGGCGGCGACCGCCTCGACGGAGGTACCGGTCGGCACGGGGAAGTCGACGCCCGTGTGGTAGCCCTTCGACCAGGAGGAGCCGGCGGCACGGTAGGGCGTGCCGGTCGCCGCCCTCACCGGGGCGACGACCGAGTGCGTCTTCCCCGCCTTCTCCGGGGTGGTCCTGTGCGGGGTCGTCGTGCCGGCCGAGGTCTTCTTCGCCGGTGTCCTCGTGGGCGCCTTGGCCGGCGTCTTCGCGGGGGTCTTCGTCGGTGCCTCCCGCGTGGTCGCGGGCGCCTGGGCCTTGCCGCGCAGGTTCAGCCGCTGGCCCGGCAGGATCAGGTCCGGGTCGGAGCCGACGGTCGTGCGGTTCGCGGCGTACAGCCCCTGCCAGCCGCCCTCGACCTGCCGGGAACCGGCGATGCCGGACAGCGTGTCGCCGTGCACGACGGTGTACATCTCCGCGGTCCCGGCCTGGGACTGCGGCGTGGTCTGCGGCTTCACGTCCCGGACCGAGCGCTGCTTCGCCGTCTGCGGCGCGGTCCCCGCCGGGCTGATGTCGGGAGCGGCGCCGCCTCTGGTCAGCCCGCCGCGGACCGAGCAGACCGGCCAGGCACCGGGCCCCTGGCCCTTGAGCACCTTCTCGGCGACGGCGATCTGCTGGTCCTTCGTGGCCTGGTCCGCGCGCCGCGCGTAGGCCTTGCCGCCGTACGCCTCCCAGGTCGACTGGGTGAACTGCAGTCCGCCGTAATAGCCGTTGCCGGTGTTGATGCTCCAATTGCCGCTGGACTCGCAGGCGGCGACCTTGTTCCAGGTGCTCACATCGGCCGCGTCGGCGACTCCGGTTCCGACGAACGGAAGCGCGATCCCGGCGCCGCCCGCCGTGACGGTGAGTGAGGCGCGGTTGATCCTGTTCGGCTGATACCGGCGGTGCCGACCGCGTACGGCCATGAGGGAGCCCCCCTAGACATGCGTCAGGAGCGGCAAAAGTAAGCGCTGGGAACAGGCCAGGACAAGGTGGCAATCGGTCGCTCCCAAAAGGCGGTTGACCGGTACTCCGGCCTCCGCCGGCCCGAACGCGCTCCGCACGTTGGGTGACCGGGCCGCCGCGGAAGCGGGGTGTGCCGCTCCGCCGCTCCGTGGCCTGTCGGCATCGGTTTCCGGTGCCCGGCGAGGAGCGGGCGGAACGGCCGCCGGAACGGACCGCGCGCGAGCGGGGACCCGGTCGGGGACGCCGGAAATCCCTGTCACCGGCGGTCGGCGGCGTACGGCCTGGCCGAAATCCGACCTCGCGACGCCGGGGCGGTCTGCTGCGTGGACACCTCCGACGCGTCAGGATGGCCTGGGGCAATACTGGCGAACAGCACGGACGAGCACGACCGGCGGCACCGATATCGGGATGTTCCTCCCTGTCGGTCGCCGGACTTTCTTACCGGACTTCATAGGAGCCATCCGAATGAGCACTTCAGCCCAGATCGGCGTCACGGGTCTCGCGGTCATGGGACGCAATCTCGCCCGCAACTTCGCGCGCAACGGTTACGCGGTCGCCGTGCACAACCGCACCGTGGCGAAGACGAACGCGCTGGTGGAGGAGTTCGGCCACGAGGGAACGTTCGTGGCGGCCGAGACCGCGAAGGAGTTCGTGGCGGCGCTGGAGCGGCCCCGGCGCCTGGTGATCATGGTGAAGGCGGGCGAGCCGACCGACGCGGTGATCCAGGAGTTCGCCCCGCTGCTGGAGCCCGGCGACATGATCATCGACGGTGGCAACGCGCATTTCGCGGACACCCGGCGCCGTGAGCGGGCGCTGCGCGAGCAGGGCATCCACTTCGTCGGCACGGGCGTCTCCGGCGGCGAGGAGGGCGCGCTGCACGGGCCGAGCATCATGCCGGGCGGCTCGGTCGAGTCGTACGCCTCGCTCGGCCCGATGCTGGAGAAGATCTCCGCGAAGGCCGCCGACGGGGCGCCGTGCGTCACGCACGTGGGTCCGGACGGCGCCGGGCACTTCGTGAAGATGGTCCACAACGGCATCGAGTACGCCGACATGCAGCTCATCGGCGAGGCCTACCAGCTGCTCCGTGACGTCGCCGGGTATTCCCCCGCGCAGATCGCGGACATCTTCCGCACCTGGAACACCGGCCGGCTCGACTCCTACCTGATCGAGATCACCGCCGAGGTGCTGTCGCACGTGGACGCGGCGACGGGCAAGCCGTTCGTGGACGTGGTCCAGGACCGGGCCGAACAGAAGGGCACGGGCCGCTGGACCGTGCAGATCGCGCTGGACCTGGGTGTGCCGGTGTCGGGTATCGCCGAGGCGGTCTTCGCCCGTTCCCTGTCCGGGCACGCCGACCTGCGCGCCGCCTCGCGCGGCCTCGCCGGTCCGACGGCGCAGCAGCTCGGCGAGTCCGAGGCGGGGGCCTTCGCGGACCGGGTGGAGCAGGCGCTGTACGCGTCGAAGATCGTCTCGTACACGCAGGGCTTCCACGAGATCACCGCGGGCAGCGACGAGTACGACTGGAACATCGACCTCGGGTCCGTCGCCTCGATCTGGCGCGGCGGCTGCATCATCCGGGCGGCCTTCCTCGACCGTATCCGCGCGGCCTACGACACCCGGCCCGACCTGCCGAGCCTGCTGTCGGACGAGACGTTCGCCCGGGAGATCGCGGCGGCCCAGGACGACTGGCGCGAGGTCCTCGTCGCCGCGACCCGCCAGGGCGTTCCGACCCCCGGCTTCTCGGCGGCCCTCGCCTACTACGACGCCCTGCGCGCCGAGCGCCTGCCGGCCGCCCTCACCCAGGGGCAGCGGGACTTCTTCGGGGCGCACACCTACCGCAGGACGGACCGTGAGGGGTCGTTCCACACGCTGTGGGGCGGCGACCGCTCGGAGGTCGAGGCGTAGGGCACCCGCCCGGATCACCCCGGCCCGGATTCGTCCCGGCTCGGATCAGTCCCAGCTCGGATCACCCGGTCCCGATCAGCCCGGTCCCGATCAGCCGGTCCGGATCAGCCGGTCCGGATCAGCCCGGTGCGCGGTATCCGGCTCGGCGCGGCACATCACGTCGCCGGGCCGGGGCCGCGCGGGGCACGCGCCGTCACCGAGGCCGGCACGCTCCCGGAGCCGGGAACGTGCCGGCTCCGGCGTGCTCGAGGTGCCGGGATGCTCGGGGAGCGGCGTGCTCAGGTCCCGGGGGCCGGTGAGCCTAGTCCCGCTGAGTGGCGAAGAGTTCCAGGTGTGCGCAGGTGGGGCACCGATAAGCGTCTATCTGCCGGCGCGGTCGGCCCAGCCTCTTGGCGCCGCCGAAGAGACCTCGCTCGAGCGGGCCCGCGATCCATCGTGCGAACCCGGGAGCGTTCTGTCCGGAGTCCTCGACGAAGCCCTGCTCCAGCCCCACCGTGCCGCATTGCGTGCACCGCACGTTGTTCATCGTCGGAGTGTATTGATCCTCCGCGCGCGTCGGGCACGTGGGGCCGGTTCTCCTCGGCTCCTCCAACTGCCGCGTGACAAAAGGGCCGTGGCGATGCGCGCACGACCCCATGAGGCGTACTCCTCACGCCCCCGTTCTCGAACACTTGGGCAGCCCGGCATCCGGGCGGCCCCGGCCGGGCGCTCGGGTCTCCGTCCTCACGCGCCCGGCCGGGAACCCGTCGAGGCCGGGCGCGGGGACGTCCGTCAGGTCAGGGGCCCGGGCTGGGGCTGGGGCTCCGGTACCGGGTCGGGGCCCGGCGGTTTCGGGATCGGGGACGGGGACGGCACGGGTTCCGGACCGGGCACGGGGTTCGGACCGGGCACGGGATCGGGGCCGCCCGGCTTGGGCCCGGGGGCCGGATCGGGGCCCCCGGGGTTCGGCGTCGGGTCCGGGAAGGGGCTCGGCCCCGGGGGCTCGGGGCTCGGACCGGGGGTGGGCCCCGGGGGTACGGGGTCGGGGTACGGATGTGTCATGGCGGTCCTCCAGCCAGTCGGTACGTCGGCCCTGGACTTGTCCCCCGCGTACCCGGCCCCGGCGCACCCACTCACCCCGTCGCGCGAGGGACGGCGACCAGGTGGGCCTACGCGGGATGCGCCGCGGGGCCCTGGCCCCCACTCGGGGTGTGTCGCGCCGACGCTGAGGCCCCCGCAGGGTGCTCGCCGGTGGGCCCGCACGGGCACGAGGCCCGGACCGCAGGTGGGGCCGCACGCGGCGCGGGCCTGGACCACGAGTCGGTCCCTCTCCCCCGGCGCGCACCCGGATCTGCCCGGGCGCGATGCCCGGACGGCCTCTCGGCCAACCCGGGGCGCACGCCCGGACCACGAGTCGATCGCCGTCCGGCGCGGCCGGACCACGGCCGGCCCACGCGAGGCGCGATGCTCGGGCGGTCCGTGGACCTACCCGGCGCTGGTCGCGCGGAGCGCGTCCGCCGCGGTTGCCAGACCGAGGCGGGGGCTCGACAGCACCGGCACCGAGGTCGTGGTGAGCCGCTGGGCCGGAGTCATGGACGCCTGGGCGAGGACGATCACATCGGCGTCGGTGACCGCGTCGGCGGCGCCGGCGACCGCGCGGGCGCAGGCGTCCACGTCGCCCGCGTCGAACAGAGCCCACGCGTCCTCGACCAGTGCCGTACGGACGTCGACCGGGCGGCCCGCGCTGCGGGCCTCCTCCTCGATCAGGGCGACCGTCGGCTCCAGGGTGCTCTCCACCGTCGCAAGGACGACGACCCGCGGGCCCGTGGCCACCGCGGCGGCCGCCATCGGGCGGTCCACACGGAGCACGGGCACCCCGGCGCCGGCCCGCTCCGCGACCGCGCCGATGGTCGAGCAGGTGCAGAGCACGACTCGCGCGCCGTCGGCGACCGCCCGGCCGAGCAGCGCCCGGACCTCGTCGGCCACCGCTTCGGGACCCTCGCGCCGGGCCCTGGCCAGCAGTTCCTCGTCGACCAGGTGCCGTAGTTCCAGGCCCTGGTGGGCCTCGTCCCGCAGCGCGTCGAAGACGGGGACGTGCGTCGGCGAGGTGTGCAGCAGTGCGAGCGGCCCGGACCGGGGCAGGTGCGGCGCCCCGGTCATCAGAAGCGTCCCGGATGCGCCTTGAGCCACTCCACCGCGGCGTTCAGCAGCGCCGGATCGGCAGCCGGCGCCTCATCGGGGTGTCGCTCCGCCCACTTCACGACGTACGGGCAGAGCGGGGCGACCACGACGCCCTCGCGCGCGGCCATGACGTACAGCTCACGCGCGAGGGAGCCGGCGATGCCCTGGCCCTCGTGCTCGGGTTCCACGATGGTGTGCACGGGCACGAGGGCCCTCGCGGGCTCCTCCAGAACGAAGTACTCGATGTGCCCGACCACTCGGTCACCGGCGAACGCCTCAAGGCGGCCGGCCGGCCTGTCGTCGCGGATCTCGATGTCGCTCACGGGCACTCCTCGGGTCCTTGGGTCCAGGGGTCCTGCGCCGCCGCGCCGCGGCTCAGACGGTGACGGCCTGCGGGCTGCGCTGCTGGTCCGAGCCCGGTACCGGCTCGGAGGGATCGGCACCGAGGGCCACGATCCGGTTGTCGCGGTCCACGTGCACGACGCTCGGCCGAAGCGCTCGCGCCTCTTCGTCGGTGACCTGAGCGTAACTGATGATGATCACCAGATCACCGGGATGCACGAGATGGGCCGCCGCTCCGTTGATCCCGACGACACCCGACCCGCGCTCCCCCTCGATGACGTACGTCTCCAGGCGGGCGCCGTTCGTGATGTCGACGATGTGGACGAGCTCGCCGGGCAGCAGATCGGCGGCGTCGAGCAGGTCGGCGTCGATGGTGACGGATCCGACGTAGTGCAGGTCGGCCTGGGTGACCGTGGCACGGTGGATCTTGGACTTGAACATGGTGCGCAGCATCGAGGCAACTCCAGAATCTCGGCTCCCTGCCTGCGTTCTTGCAGGTCAAGGGCTGTTTTCTACCTTACAGCGAGTCGCTGGTCCGGTCAGCTGTCCCGCAATGTTCCAGGGTTCCCGCTGACCGGCCGGCGACTTCCGCGACGGTGCATCCGGCGCCGCGAAGGGTGCTCGGGAGCGTCTTCACGCCCCCGGGTCGCCCTTCACGAACGGCCGGGAACAGGGTACGCAACAGCCCCCGAAGACCTGCGTGACGATCGCCACAGCCGGGTGCGCGCTGAGTGCCTACGACCGGGGAGCCCCTTCGGCATCGCTCGTCCGGTCCAGCGGGCAGCTGGTCAGCAGCGTCGCCCGGTCCGCGTCGGCCGGGCGCGGGACGGTGTGGCCCGCGGGAGGGCGGCCCTCTCCTGCCAGCCATCGTTCGAGCGCCGTGAAGGCGGAGCGGTGGCAGGGGACCATCGGGCGGAGCCTGTCGGGGAAGGCGTCGACGAGCGAGTCGGTGTGCGTCCCGTCCTCGATGCGGTAGTAGCGCAGCAGCCCGCCCCGTCCGGCCTCCCGCACCATGCGGGCGTAGACGTCGGAGTCCTGGCTGATGGGCAGCAGCACGTCGAGTGTGCCCTGGAGGGTGATGAGCGGCTTACCGATGCGTCCGGTCAGCGCGATGCGGTCGACGGCGCGGTGGACCGCTCCCGGCCGGGCGGCGTAGTCGTAGTCGGCGTCGCAGCCGGGGGTGCCGGAGGCGCAGTACGGGGTTCCCGCCTCGGTCGCGCCGTCGTAACCGGGGTCCACTTCCTCGCGGTAGATGCGCTGGGTCAGGTCCCAGTACACCTGGTGGTGATACGGCCACAGGAACTCCGAGCCTGCTGGATAGCCCGCGGCGTGCAGGGCTTCCTGCGCCTGTCGGGCACCGGCGCCCCCGGCCGCGTACACGGGGTACTCCCGCAGCGCCGGCGGCAGGAAGGTGAACAGGTTGGGGCCGTCGGAGCGCCACAGCGTGCCCTCCCAGTCGACTCCTCCGTCGAACAGTTCGGGATGGTTCTCCAGCTGCCAGCGGACGAGGTAGCCGCCGTTGGAGAGGCCGGTGGCGATGGTGCGGTCCGGGAGCCGGTGGTAGCGCTGCCTGACGACGGAGCGGGCCGCCCGGGTGAGCTGGGTGAAGCGCGTGTTCCACTCGGCGATGGCGTCGCCGGGCCGTCGGCCGTCGCGGTGGAAGGCGAGGCCGGTGTTGCCCTTGTCGGTGGCGGCGTAGGCGTAACCGCGGGAGAGCACCCAGTCGGAGATCGCGCGGTCGTTGGCGTACTGCTCACGGTTGCCCGGTGTTCCCGCGACGACCAGTCCGCCGTTCCAGTGGTCGGGAAGGCGCAGGACGAACTGCGCGTCGTGGTTCCAGCCGTGGTTGGTGTCGGTGGTGGACGTGTCGGGGAAGTAGCCGTCGATCTGGATGCCGGGCACTCCGCTCGGCGTGGGCAGGTCCTTGGGTGTGAGGCCCGCGTAGTCGGCAGGGTCGGTGTGGCCCGAGGCCACGGTCCCGGCGGTGGTCAGCTCGTCCAGGCAGTCGGCCTGCTGGAACTCCGCGCCCGGTACCCGCAGCGGCAGATCATGGGCGGCGCAGTGCCCGCCCGCTCCCCCGGCGACGGCGACGGCTGGCGCCGCCGCGGCCGGCGCGGGGACGGTCGAACAGGCGGCGGCGAGGGACAGCGCTCCGAGAGCGACGCGCCATCTGGGCCGTCTTCCGCGAGGTGGGGCGACAGTCGTACGCAGTGAGGGCATCCGGTGCCTCCGGGTCGCGTGGTGAGGGGTGGACGCACCGGAGGCTAGGGGTGCGGTGACTGCTCAGGACATGTGCTGGCCCACCATGGTGGCGGCCCCGATAGGGTCGCCGACCACCATGGCGGGCCTGGTCACCTCACCGGACCGGGGATGCGGGCCCGGTCAGGGGCAGCCGCCGTCGGCGACGGTGTAGTAGCCGGTGGGTGATTCCTTCAGGGTGTGCGTGACGAAGGTGTTGTACAGACCCATGTTCTGGCCGGAGCCCTTGGCGTAGGTGTAGCCGCCGCTCGTGGTGGCCCTTCCCGCCTGCACGTGGCTGTAGTTGCTGCCCGTCCAGCAGGCGGCGGTGCCGCCGGTGGTGGTCGCGGTGATCGTCCCCGAGGCTGATCCCGCCGTGCCGCCGGCGTCCCGGGCGGCCACCGCGTACGTGTGCGAGGTGCCCGCCCGCAGCCCGGTGTCCGTGTACGACGTGCCGCTCGGCGTTCCGACCGGGGTGCCGTCGCGGTGGACGACGTAGTCCGTGGCGCCGCTGACGGCGTTCCAGCTCAGGCTGATGCTCGTGTCGGTGGCTCCGGTCGCCGCCAGCCCTGTCGGCGCGGGCAAGGTGCCTGTTCCGGTCCCCGGGCCGTCGAGGCCGAAGAACGCGGCGATCCAGTGACTGGAACAGATCGAACTCAGGAAGTACGGGGCGCCCGTGCTGCCGCACTGCTGGGCGCCGGTACCCGGGTCGACCGGGGTGCCGTGACCGATGCCGGGAACCCGGTCGACCTCGACGGCGACCGTGCCGTCCGCGGCCAGGTACTCGTCGTGCCGGGTCGAGTCGGGCCCGATGGTGGTGGTGCGGGTGGGGGTCTGGGACAGCCCGTGCAACGCCGTCCACTGGTCGCGCAGTTCACCGGCATTGAGCGGTGCGACCGTCGTGTCCTGGTCGCCGTACCAGATGGCCGTGCGCGGCCACGGGCCGGTGTACGACGGGTACGCGTCGCGCACCCGCTGGGCCCAGTCGCCCGGGCCGAGGTCGACCCCGGGGTTCATGCACACGTAGGGGCTGTTGTCCTTCGTGCAGTTGTAGGGCAGCCCCGCGACGACGGCGCCGGCGGAGAAGACGTCGGGATAGGTGGCGAGCATGACCGCGGTCATGGCGCCGCCGGCGGACAGGCCGGTCACGTAGGCGCGCCGGGGGTCGGCTCCGTACGAGGAGACGGCGTTGCTCACCATCTGCCGGATGGAGAGGGCCTCCCCCTGATCGCGCCGATTGTCGCTCGACTGGAACCAGTTGAAGCACTTGTTGAGGTTGTTCGAGGAAGTGGTCTCCGCGAACACGAGCAGGAACTTGTCCCGGTCGGCGAGTTGAGGCAGCCCGGAGTTGTCCGCGTACGTCTGGGCGCTCTGGGTGCAGCCGTGCAGCGCGACGACCACGGGCGGGTTCGCGGGCAGGGACGCCGGACGGTACACGTACATGGTCAACGCACCAGGATTGGAGCCGAAGTTGCCGACGCGGGTGAGTGCGACGGCGGCGTGGGCGGGCGTGGGACCGGTCAGCGCGGCGCCCAGGACGAGGGCGACGACGGTGAGGAGACGGGGCAGGGCCCGGCCCCACGGGTTCCAGTGGCGTCCTTGGGCTGAGGGGAGTGGCATCGGCGGCTCCTTCGTCGAATACCCGGTGCTCTTGCGGCAGTCGGCGCAGTACTGGGCGCCGGGCGCACCGAGGGGTTGCGGAACCTTAGGAGCGGACGCGCGGCGCCGATATGGCACCGAGCACCACAGCCGGCCTCGCGTCAGTCCCCGTCACACGGATTGCGCGGGTGCCGAAGGATCTGTTAGGGCGCGCATGATCGCCCTGCGCGGTAGAAGCGGAGCCGAACTCCCACAGCCCGATCCAGGCAGCACAACTCCCTTACGTTCGCGCTCCCTCGTCGATGTTCTGGCCCGTCATCCGCACTCCCCGGCCGTAGCGGCTCATGTGCAGGGAACCGGCCATTCCTGAACCACGAAATCGCCAACGTGGAACGCGCTGATCGAGGTTGATCTCTTGGTACGCGGGCCGACCCTGACCAGTCAGCCCTCATCACAGGGGGCTTCATGCACATCGCGCATCACAGACACGTCGTCGCGGCCACAGCGGCAGCGTCCCTCGCACTCGCTGGCGTGCAGGCCGGTACTCATCCGGCTTCCGCCACCGAGCAGTCCACAGCGAGTTCCGACACCACGACCCTGGCGGGGCTTGCCGAGAACTACCTGCAACAGCGGGCCGACATGCTGACCACTTCATCTCCCAAGGCGAAGACCGCGCTCGTCCATGTCCGGGTCACACGTTCCATGGCTACGCAGACACAGGATGATCTCGCCGCCCTCCGCGACAAGGGCAAACGGTACAAGGAGGTCGACGGGGGCTACACGGAGGCGCAGGTCGACGTGAAGGTCGACGAAACGACCGTCGATAACGGGACGGCGACGCTCAAGCTGACCGAGCGCACGCGTCTCCGCTTGCCGTTCACGCCCCAGGAGGTCGAGGACGGTGCGCCTGAGTACGAGGAGCTGTCGCTCCCCCACACCGTGAAGTTCGCCCAGGATCCCAACGGAACGTGGCTGTTGGCATCGGACAAGGCTGATGCCGAGGGCGGGCCGACTCCGACGACGCAGGTGGGCGACGCAGATGCCGGGGCCGGCACCGACGACGGGGGCGGCACCCCGGACGAGGACGAGAGCCCCAAGAACGACGCCTCGGACACCACCCCGCTGCCCGACAGCGGCACGTCCGACAGTGTCAAGCCGGGGGTCTCGGCCGCCTACGGCTACAACAAGATGGTGGCCTACGCCGACAGGTACTGGGATCACCACAACGACGCCTACCGGACTTATGGCAACGATTGTACGAACTTCATCTCCCAGGCAATGCTGGCCGGTGGATGGGGCCCCAAGGGGGGGCGCCCTTATCCAGCGGACAAGCAACAAGTACTGGTTCTACGGTCCAGCGAAGGTCTTCACCAGCTACACCTGGGCCGGTGCCGAGAACTGGTACTGGTTCGCGAAGAAGCACGCGAAGAGGACCAAGATTCTGGACAGCGTGTGGCGGCTGGCCAAGTCGGACGTGCTCCAGGCGGACTGGACCCGCAACAACAACATCGACCACTCGATGATCGTCACGAAGAAATTCCAGGGAACGCCGTACCTGACGTACCACACCGGCGACACCCACAACAAAAGCCTGAGCAAGCTGTTGTCGGACCACCCTCATGCCCTGTGGTTCGCACACCGCACCTGACAAAGCTGCCGCACCACAGGAGAAGCAGATGAACAAGGAGCGCGCTGTGGATCGTCGACGACTCTTGGCCGTGTCAGCCGCGCTGGTCGTGCTGGCCGTCGGCACCGGCTGCTCTACCCAGGACGACAACGGCGAACCCTCCCGCTCGGCCTCTTCCGGCGGGGCACGGCACGCCGTCGAGGCCTATGTCGACGCCCTCAACTCCCGCAGCGTCACCGGTCTGATCCATGTAGGCGGCGTCGACAACGAGGGTTGGTCGCGGAAGGAGGCCGCACGGATCCTCACGGAACGGGGCGGGAAGAAGTGGAAGATCAAGGATGTCCGGATCGACTACGACATGGGTCCCGACACCGGTTCCGCCAGACTTCTGGCCGAGGGGAAGGCGGGCGGATCCCTGCGCGACACCTTCACCGTGACACGGGAAAAGGGCGTGTGGCACCTGGCCTTCTTCACCCACCAGCCCGGCGGGAGAAGCAAGGAGTCCTCCTCGACCGACAAGCCCAGTTCTTGACCCCACAGGAGCAGCCTCCCCGCGCCGCGTTCAAGCCGCGCCCAGCGGTGCGGGGAGACCCACCTCGGCCCACACGGTCTTGCCCGGTGCGGCCGGGCGCGGAGCCACACCCCAGTCGTGGGCGAGTGCGGCGACGAGAAGGAGGCCGCGCCCGGATTCCCCGTCCGGGTACGGCGCTTCCGGAGCGGGGAGCCTCTCGGCCCGCGTGTCGGTGACTTCGACCCGTAGGACACGGTCGGTCTCGGCCAGGCGGAGGTGGAAGTCGCGGCCCGGCACACGGCCGTGCCGGACGGCGTTGGCGGCGAGCTCCGCCGTGATCAGGGTGACGGTCTCGTTGACCGGTGACGTGTAGGGGTGGCCCCACTCGTTCAGGCGGAGCGAGATGAGGCGACGGGCGAGTCGTGCGCCGCGTGGGGTCGATGTGAACCGCATCGCGAACTCACGTGCGACCAACGTGCGTTGCGGCATATGCCCGTGTGGGGGAATTCCCGGCTTCATAGGGAGAACGGTCGCGGCCCGTGCGTAGCGTTGAACAGGCGTGACGCGCCGACCGCTGCCGGTTGTACGTGCCGGGTGCGCGCTTGTACGCGGGGTGAGGCGTGACCGGCCTCCCGTGCGGCGCGTTGGTGGCGGGAGCGGTTGTGGTGGTGTTTGCGAGGTGTTCCGGTGGCGGTGCGTACGGGAGGTGCCGGGCGTGGAGGAGCGGCGGGCGGAGGAGGAGTACGAGTCCGGGGCGGGCATCCTGCACGTGTTCGGGCGGCAACTGAAGCTGTGCCGTGAGCGGGCGGGGCTCGACCGGACCGAACTGGGCTCGCGGACGGGGTACTCGGCGTCGACGATCGCCTCCTTCGAGCAGGGGAGGCGGATCCCACCACCCAAGTTCATCGACCGGGCCGATGAAGTGCTGGACACCGGTGGCGTGTTGGGGGCGGGAAAGGAAGAGGTGGCTCGGGCGCAGTATCCGGCCTTCTTTCGGGATGCGGCAGCCCTGGAGGCGCATGCGGTTGAGCTGCATGTGTACGCGACCCAGGCTGCACCAGGGTTGTTGCAGACGGAGGAGTACGCGCGGGCGGTCTTTGCCATGTGGCGGCCGTTGTTGGACGAAGAGGTCATCCAGCAGCGAGTGGCCGCACGGCTGGCGAGGCAGGAGATCTTCGTCAGGCGTCCGGCACCTCACTTGAGCTTCGTGATCGAGGAAGCCGTGCTTCATCGCCCCCTGGGCGGGGAGGGAGTCTGGCGTGGGCAGTTGGAGCATTTCCTCCTGACAGGCGAGCGACGGAACGTCGAGATCCAGGTGATGCCACTGTCTCGCGTGGAACACGCAGGACTGGCGGGCCCGTTCACCTTGATGGAGACGGTGGATGGGCGGAGGATCGCCTACACGGAAGTCCAAGGTGACAGCCGCGTCCACACGGAGCGTGGGAAGGTCCGGGAGGTTGAGGCCGCGTACGGGAGTCTCCGCGCGCAGGCCCTCACACCGGCCGAATCGCTCTCATTGATCGAGAAGCTGTTGGGGGAGAGATGAGCGGCGGGGTAGCGGCCAGGCCGGACAGCGACGGCCCGGCTTGGTTCAAGAGCAGCTACAGCGCGGGCAACGGCGGCGAGTGCGTCGAGGTCGCAACCGGGCCGGGCACCACGCACGTACGGGACTCGAAGCACACGGCGGGCCCCATAGTCAGCCTCGGCCAGAACGCCTGGACCGAGTTCCTCGGCTTTGCGGCCCGGCACGCCACCTGAGGCGAAACGCGACCTTCGCGAGCGCCCCGTGGCCGGCCACGACCGGCTCCGGGGCTTGACAGGGCGAGGCGCGAAAGAGTGAGGCACGAAAGGGTGATGGCCCCCCCTGTGGAGGAACAGACGCCGGCCGAGCAGGCCTTGAGCCGCTCGTACGTGACCCCTGACGGACTCCGTTTCGACGTCACGGAGTTGTCGGTCGGGCACCGTCCGAGCCACGGTGTGACCTTGACGTACCGGCTGACCGTGAGCCGCCCGGGACACCCGGACGAGCGCTGGGTGGTCGCCCTGCCCTGGGACGACAGGTCCTGGGTGGATGTGCTGACCTCACCCACACCTCCCCCCGACCGGGTGCGGCAGCTCGCGCGTCTCGTCCGCGCCCATCTGGACGAGTGGTGGGACACGAAGGAGCACAACCGGCGCTCGGCGAAGCTCGGACAGCGGCTCGCCTGACCGTCCCGAGCCCGAGCCCCAGCCCGTCGCGGGCAGCAGGCAGCAGGCAGCAGGCAGCAGGCAGCAGGCAGCAGGCAGCAGGCAGCAGGCAGCAGGCAGCAGGCAGCAGGCAGCAGGCAGCAGGCAGCGGGCAGCGGGCAGCGGGCAGCGGGCAGCGGGCAGCGGGCAGCGGGCAAGCATCACGGAACCGGCCGCCATGCGCCACCCGGCAGCATGCCGGGCGCCGCGCCGAAGCCACCCGCCGGACGATTGAAACCGTTCAATCGCCCAACGACGTGAACCAGCCAGATCCCCTTGGTGACACGGATCAGCAGCCCGAAAGCACGGAAAATCCTGCACACACATTGACCCTCACCCCGCACACCCCTACGTTCGCCGCTGTGAAGTCGGTTTGAATCGATTCATAACTGCGATTCACAACTCCTAGGTGAGGGGCCGCAATTGATCAGCAGGAGGAACATCCTGGCGGGCGCGGCGGGCGCCGTTGCCGTAACGGCCACGGGAGCGGGAGCGGGAGCCGGAGCGGCCGTGGCCGCGCCGGCGTCCGCGCGGACCGGGCCGCGCGCGCCGCGCGGAGCTCCGCGCGTCACCGCTCCGACCGTCGAGTACGTCCAGCACCCCTTGGGTCTCGACGCGCAACACCCCCGGCTGAGCTGGCCGATGGCCTCGGACGAGCCGGGGATGCGCCAGGCCGCCTACCAGGTCCGTGTCGCCACCAGCGCGGCGGGCCTGTCCCACCCGGATGTCTGGGACAGCGGAAAGGTGACGTCGGACCAGTCCGTCCTGGTCCCGTACGCGGGCCCTCGGCTCGCCCCGCAGACACGCTACTTCTGGTCGGTGCGGGTCTGGGACACCGACGGAGCGGCCTCCGGCTGGAGCGCGCCGTCCTGGTGGGAGACCGGTCTCATGGACTCCGCGCGATGGTCGGCGAGCTGGATCTCCGCTCCCCCGGTCCTCACGGACGCGCCCTCCCTCGAGGGCAGTTCCTGGATCTGGTTCCCCGAGGGAGATCCGGCGAGCAGCGCTCCGGCGGGCACGCGATGGTTCCGGCGCGTCGTCGACCTCCCCGCCGACGTGACGGCGGCGAAGGTGGCCATCAGCGCCGACAACGTTTTCTCCCTCTCCGTGAACGGCGCCGAGGTGGCCCGCACCGACCTGGCGACGGACAACGAGGGCTGGCGCCGCCCCGCCGTCGTCGACGTCCTCCCCCGGCTGCGCCCGGGGCGCAACGTCCTCGCGGTCGCGGCGGCCAACGCGACGGTGGGACCCGCCGGTCTGGTCGCCGTGCTCACGCTGCGCACGGCGTCCGGCGAACAGCGGATCGTCACCGACGCCTCCTGGAAGGCGACGGACACGCAGCCCGCGGCCGACTGGCGCGGGGACGGCTTCGACGACGGCGGCTGGCCCGCGGCCAAGCCGGCCGCCGCGTGGGGGTCGGGTCCCTGGGGAAGGGTCGTCCCGGCGTCGTTCGCCGCCAACCAGCTGCGGCACGCGTTCACGCTGCCCCGCAAGAAGGTGGCCCGCGCCCGCCTGTACGCCACGGCTCTCGGCCTGTACGAGGCTCACGTCAACGGCCGCCGGGTGGGCCGTGACCAGCTCGCCCCCGGCTGGACCGACTACCGCGAACGCGTCCAGTACCAGACGTACGACGTCACCTCCCTCCTGCGGCCCGGCGCCAACGCCATCGGCGCCTATGTGGCGCCGGGCTGGTACGCGGGCAACGTCGGCATGTTCGGGCCCCACCAGTACGGTGAACGCCCCGCGCTGCTGGCGCAGTTGGAGGTCGAGTACGCCGACGGGACGAGCGAGCGCGTCACCTCGGGCACGGACTGGCGGGCCGCGTCCGGGCCGATCGTCGCGGCGGACCTGCTGGGCGGCGAGACGTACGACGCGCGCATGGAGACCCCCGGCTGGACCTCACCCGGCTTCGACGACCGGACGTGGCTCGCGGTCCGCGCCGCGGGTGATGCCGCGCCCCCGCAGATCGTCGCGCAGGTGGACGGCCCGGTGCGGGTGGCCGGCGAACGGGCGGCCGAGAAGGTGACCGAGCCCGCGCCGGGCGTCTTCGTGTTCGACCTGGGCCAGAACATGGTCGGCTCGGTGCGGTTGCGCGTCTCGGGCGACGCTGGGACGACCGTGCGGATGAGACACGCCGAGGTCCTCAACCCGGACGGCACGCTCTACACCGCGAACCTGCGCTCGGCCTCGGCGACCGACGCGTACACCTTGAAGGGCGGCGGCGAGGAGACGTACGAGCCGCGCTTCACCTTCCACGGATTCCGCTACGTCGAGGTCACCGGGTTCCCCGGCACTCCCTCCACGCGGGCGGTGACCGGGCGTGTGATGCATACGTCGGCGCCCTTCACCCTGGAGTTCGAGACCGACGTCCCGATGCTCAACCAGCTGCACAGCAACATCACCTGGGGGCAGCGCGGCAACTTCCTCTCCGTCCCGACGGACACACCCGCGCGCGACGAGCGACTGGGCTGGACCGGCGACATCAACGTCTTCGCGCCCACCGCCGCGTACACGATGGAGTCGGCCCGTTTCCTGTCCAAGTGGCTCGTGGACCTGCGCGACGGCCAGACCTCGGAGGGCGCGTTCACGGACGTGGCACCCATGGTCGGGACGGTCGGCAACGGCGTCGCGGGCTGGGGCGACGCGGGTGTCACGGTCCCCTGGTCGCTGTACCAGGCCTACGGGGACCGGCAGGTGCTCGCCGACGCCTGGTCGTCCGTCCAGGCCTGGCTGACGTACCTGGAGCGCCACAGCGACGGCCTGCTGCGGCCGGCGGGCGGATACGGGGACTGGCTGAACGTCTCGGACGAGACGCCCAAGGACGTCATCGCCACCGCCTACTTCGCGCACAGCGCCGATCTCGCGGCCCGGATGGCCGAGGAGCTCGGCAAGGACCCCGCGCCCTACGCCGGACTGTTCGAACGCGTCCGCGAGGCGTTCCGCGACGCCTATGTCGGCGCCGACGGGAAGGTGAAGGGCGACACGCAGACGGCGTACGTCCTCGCCCTCTCGATGAACCTGCTCCCGGACGCCCTGCGCACGGCGGCGGCCGGCCGTCTCGTCGACCTGATCCGTGCCAAGGACTGGCATCTGTCGACGGGCTTCCTCGGCACGCCCCGGCTGCTGCCCGTCCTCACGGACACCGGGCACACCGACGTCGCCTACCGGCTGCTCCGGCAGCGCTCGTTCCCGAGCTGGGGCTACCAGATCGACAAGGGCGCCACCACGATGTGGGAACGCTGGGACTCCGTCCGGCCCGACGGCAGCTTCCAGACCCCGGACATGAACTCCTTCAACCACTACGCCTACGGCTCGGTGGGCGAGTGGATGTACGCCAACATCGCCGGCATCTCGCCGGGCCGGCCCGGATACCGGGAGATCGTCGTCCGCCCACGGCCCGGCGGCGACGTCACCTCGGCCCGCGCCACATTCACATCGATGTACGGCCCGGTCTCCACGCGGTGGCAGCAGCGTTCCGGCGCCTTCGTCCTCACCTGCGCCGTGCCCGCCAACACCACGGCCGAGGTGTGGATCCCCGCGAGCGGGCCGGACGAGGTGTCCCACACCCACGCGACCTACCTGCGCACCGAGGACGGCTGCGCGGTGTACCGGGTCGGCTCCGGCAGCCACCGCTTCACCGCCTAGCGAAGGGAACGGCTCCGAGGATCGGCTCCGAGAAGCATGTCCCGGAGCGGACACGGTGGACGCCCGCCGGGGTACGGCGGGCGTCCACCCGATGGCTACGGCATCGCGTCCGCGGTGACCGCGATGTCCGCCACGTCGTCCCGGGCGGTCTTGAACTGCGTCCGGTACAGCTCCGCGTAGCGCCCGTCGGCCGCCAGCAGCTCCTCGTGGGTGCCCCGCTCGACGATCCGGCCGGCCTCGACGACGAGGATCATGTCGGCGGCCCGCACCGTCGACAGCCGGTGCGCGATCACGACGGCGGTGCGGCCTTCCAGTGCCTCGGCGAGCGCCTCCTGAACGGCCGCCTCCGAGGTGTTGTCGAGATGGGCGGTGGCCTCGTCCAGGATGACGACGCGCTGGCGGGCGAGCAGCAGCCGGGCGATCGTCATGCGCTGGCGCTCGCCGCCGGAGAGCCGGTAGCCGCGTTCGCCGACCACGGTGTCGAGTCCGTCGGGCAGGGACCGTACGAGATCGTCGAGACGCGCGCGGCGCAGTACGTCCCACAGCTCGTCCTCGGTCGCGCCCGGGCGGGCGAGGAGCAGGTTCTCTCGGACCGTTTCGTGGAAGAGGTGCCCGTCCTGCGTGACCATGCCGAGGGTCGCGCGCATCGACTCGGCGCTGAGTTCGCGGACGTCGATCCCGCCGACCCGCACGGTGCCCGCGTCGGTGTCGTACAGGCGCGGCAGCAATTGCGCGATGGTCGACTTGCCGGCGCCGGAGGAGCCGACGAGCGCCACGGTCTGGCCGGGTTCGGCACGGAAGGAGATGCCGTGCAGGACCTCGGCACCGCCGCGGGTGTCGAGGGCGGCGACCTCCTCCAGGGAGGCGAGGGAGACCTTGTCGGCGGAGGGGTAGGCGAAGCGGACGTCGTCGAACTCGACGGCGGCGGGCCCGTCCGGGACCGTGCGTGCGTCCGGCTTCTCCTCGATGAGCGGCTTCAGGTCGAGCACCTCGAAGACGCGCTCGAAGCTGACCAGGGCGCTCATGACCTCGACGCGCGCCCCGGCGAGCGAGGTGAGCGGCGCGTACAGGCGGGTGAGCAGCAGCGCCAGCGAGACGACGGCACCCGGCTCCAGCGTGCCCTTGAGGGCGAACCAGCCGCCGAGCCCGTAGACGAGCGCCAGCGCAAGGGCCGACACCAGGGTCAGCGCGGTGATGAAGGCGGACTGCGCCATCGCCGTACGTACCCCGATGTCCCGCACCCGCCGGGCGCGCGCCGCGAACTCGACGGACTCCTGCCCGGGCCGCCCGAAGAGCTTGACGAGGGTGGCGCCGGGCGCGGAGAACCGCTCGGTCATCCGGGTGCCCATGGCGGCGTTGAGGTCCGCGGCCTCGCGCTGGAGTTTGGCCATCCGGCTGCCCATCCGCCGGGCGGGGAGGACGAACACCGGCAGCAGCACGAGCGCGAGCAGGGTGATCTGCCAGGACAGGGTGAGCATCACGACCAGGGTGAGCACCAGGGTGACGACATTGCTCACGACTCCGGACAGGGTGTTGCTGAAGGCACGCTGGGCGCCGATGACGTCGTTGTTGAGTCGACTGACGAGCGCGCCCGTACGTGTACGTGTGAAGAACGCGACCGGCATGCGCTGCACATGATCGAAGACAGCTGTCCGCAGATCGAGGATGAGCCCCTCGCCGAGCGTGGACGAGAGCCAGCGCCCCAGGATCCCGAGCGCCGCCTCGGCGACCGCGATGACGGCGATGAGCACGGCAAGACGGATGACGGTGCTTTCGTCGCCGTGTTCCACGATGGCGTCCACGACGTGCCCCGCGAGCACCGGCGTCGCGACGGCCAGCAGCGCGGTCAGCACACTGAGGAGGACGAACTGCGCGATACGGCGGCGATGCGGGCGGGCGAAGGCGGCGATGCGGCGCAGCGTCGCGCGGTCGAAGGGACGGCGCTCCTGTTGGGCGTTCATGACACTGTGCAGCTGTGTCCAGGCTGTGGTCTCCATGCTCATAGGAGTGACAGTAGGACCTCAAGCTTTGTTGAGGTCAACGGTTCGAGCCGGAGGCATGCGCGCGAGCGGCTCCTCGTCGGCACCGCGCGCCCGGCGGCCACCCCTCCCGCACCTTGCCCGGCGCGTCAGCCGCCGTCTCCGCGCCCGCAACCTCACGTTGGTCCGGTGTGGAAAACCTCTCCCGATGTGACCGTCGCACGCCTTCCCCGGGCCCTGCCCAGGCTCCCCCGGCGCCTCGCCCTTCGGCCTGCCGTCCGGCCGGTCCTGTGCCTTCTCCCGCTCGCCCTGGTCCTGGTGGTGGCCGTGCGCCACCGGTCGGTGCTCATCGAGGGCTTCGGGCACCTGGAGTCCGCCGAGTGGCCCTGGCTGGTGGCCGCGGTCGTCGCGACCTGCCTGACCTGGGTCGCCGCGGCCGTGACCCGCCAGGGCGCGGTCATGGAACGGCTTCCGGCGCGCCGGCTCCTCGCCACGCAGTTCGCCGCGGGCGCGGCCAACCATCTGCTGCCCACGGGTCTCGGCGCCGGTGCGGTCAATCTGCGGTTCATGACGGTGTGCGGGGTGCCGCTCGCCCGCTCGTCGGCCGCGCTCGCGCTGTATCTGCTCGCCGAGTCGATCGCCCGGCTGGGCCTGCTCCTCGGTCTGCTGATCGCGTTCCCGGGAGCGCTGCGGCTCGGCGGTCTGCTTCCCGACGGGGCGGTCGGCCCGCTGCTGCTCGGCATCGGGGTGGCCCTGTGCGCCGCGGCGGCGGTCCTCGCTCTCGTACGGCGGCTGCGCGCGGCCGTATTCTCCTTCCTGCGCACCGCGATCGGCGAGGCACGCTCGGTGCACACGCGTCCGTCCCGGGCGTTCGCCCTGTGGGGCGGCTCGCTGGCCTTCCCGCTGCTCCAGGCGGCCGGACTGGCCGCGGTGGGGCAAGCGCTGGGCCTTGCGGTCCCGCTCACGCACATGGTGATCGCCTATCTGGCGGCGACGGTGGCGGTCGCGATGGTGCCGACGCCCGGCGGACTCGGTTCGGTGGAGGCCGCGCTGATCGTGGCGCTGGTCGCGGCGGGCGGCCCGGTGGCCGTGGCGACGGCGGTGGTGCTGGCGTACCGGATCATCACGGTGTGGCTGCCGCTGCTCCCGGGGGCGCTGACGCTGGGCGCGCTGGTCCGCTGGAAGGTGATCTGAGCCGGGTCCACCCCGCTCCGGGTCGTCCTTGGTCCGAGTCGTCCGCTCCGGGTCGTGCGTTCCGGGTCGTGCGTTCCGGGTCGTGCGTTCCGGGTCGTGCGTTCCGGCGCATGCTGTGATACCGAGGAGTAACCACGGCGTGCGGTGAGGCGCGTCGGCCGGAGAAGGGGACAGCGCGATGCCGGTCAGGATCGAACGTCAGGGTCACGTCACTACCGTCGTCCTCTCCCGGCCCGCGGCCCGGAACGCGGTGGACGGGCCGACGGCCGCCGAACTCGCGGACGCCTTCCGGAAGTTCGAGGCCGACGAGACGGCGCGCGTCGCCGTGCTCTGGGGCGAGGGCGGCACGTTCTGCGCGGGCGCGGACCTCAAGGCCATCGGCACCGAGCACGGCAACCAGGTCACCGAGGACGGCGACGGCCCGATGGGTCCCACCCGGCTGCGGCTGACCAAGCCGGTGATCGCGGCGGTCGCGGGGCATGCCGTGGCCGGTGGTCTGGAGCTCGCGCTCTGGTGCGACCTGCGCGTCGCCGAGGAGGACGCCGTCTTCGGGGTGTTCTGCCGCCGCTGGGGTGTCCCGCTCATCGACGGGGGCACGGTACGGCTCCCCCGGCTGATCGGCACGAGCCGCGCGATGGACATGATCCTCACCGGCCGCCCGGTCGCCGCCGCGGAGGCGTACGAGATGGGGCTCGCCAACCGTCTCGTGCCGGTCGGCCGGGCCCGCGCCGAGGCCGAGCGGCTCGCCGCCGAGATCGCCGACTTCCCGCAGGCCTGTCTGCGCGGCGACCGCGCCTCGGTCCTCGACCAGGAGGGCCTGATCGAGAAGGAGGCCATGCGCACCGAACTCCGGTACGGCATGGACGTGCTGGACGAGGGCCTGGAGGGCGCGGCCCGCTTCGCCTCCGGTGCCGGGCGGCACGGTTCGTTCGGCGGGCTGTGACACCGGCGAACCCTGCGCCGCGGGAGCCGTCGGCCGGCCCGTCCGTCAAGGGCGGCTCCCCGCAGGCGTGGTGACGGAAGGGCAGGCGGATACGGCAGGATGAGCGGTCTCCCCGGACGGCGACGAACACGCGTCCGGGCGTGATCGCGCGTTCCCGGATTCGAGCAGGTGGCAAGTGACGACACAGCACATTCGGCCCGCGGGCCCTCACCCCGGCCCCGGTCTCCGAGGAGGTCATCGATGAAGCGCTCCGTCACCGTGGACGACCTGATGATCGCCGGTATAGCCCTGGCAGCCGGGCTGCTGGCGGCGTTCCTGCTGCGGATGCTGCTGCGCTGGCTGAGCAAGCACGCCGAGCGCACCCGCTGGAGCGGCGACGACGTGATCGTGGCCGCGCTGCGCACCCTGGTGCCGTGGGCGGCCATCACGGCGGGCATGGCGTCGGCGGCCGCGGTGCTGCCGCTGACCGCGCCGGTCGGGCGCACCGTCAACCGGTCGCTGACCGTCCTGCTCATCCTGGTCACGACGATCACCGCCGCCCGGCTGATCACCGGCCTGGTCCAGTCGGTGACCCAGTCCCGCTCGGGCGTCGCCGGTTCGGCCACCATCTTCGTCAACATCACCCGGGTCGTGGTGATGGCGATCGGCTTCCTCATCGTCCTGCAGACGCTGGGGATCTCGATAGCACCCCTGCTGACGGCCCTGGGTGTGGGTGGTCTGGCCGTCGCCCTCGCCCTCCAGGACACCCTCGCCAACCTCTTCGCGGGCGTGCACATCCTCGCCTCGAAGACGATCCAGCCGGGCGACTACATCCGTCTGAGCAGCGGCGAGGAGGGGTACGTCGTCGACATCAACTGGCGCAACACCACGGTCCGTCAGCTCTCCAACAACCTGGTCATCATCCCCAACGCCCAGCTGTCGGGCACCAACATGACCAACTTCACCCGGCCCGAGCAGCAGATGACGCTCCTCGTGCAGGTCGGCGTCGGCTACGACAGCGACCTGGACCATGTCGAGCGGGTCACCAACGAGGTCATCGAGGAAGTGATGACCGGGATCACCGGTGCCGTCCCGGACCACGAACCCGCCGTCCGTTTCCACACGTTCGGCGACTCCCGCATCGGCCTCACGGTGATTCTCGGCGTGGGCGAGTTCAGCGACCAGTACCGGATCAAGCACGAGTTCATCAAGCGCCTGCACAGGCGCTACCGGGACGAGGGCATCCGGATTCCGTCGCCCGCCCGGACGGTCGCGCTGCAGTCCGGCGGTGTGGGGCTCCTGGAGACCGCCATCCCGCATCAGCGCGAGGCCACGAAGCAGACCTGAGAACGGACCGAGGGGCCGGGCGGAACACTTCCGCCCGGCCCCTCCCTGCTTGACCGGGCGGTCAGAGCGTGGCGGACGAGTCCGGGTAGTGGCCGGGCTCGCGGTGGCGGGGCGCGACCAGGCTCGACACGACCGGGGTGACCGTCCAGTCGGGGTGGTTCGGCATGCGCGGTGTCTTCGTCCCGTACAGCCAGTCGTTCAGGAAGCCGGACTGGTCCTGTCCGGAGACCTCGGAGGCGACCGCGACGTAGTCGGCGGTGGTCGCCGCGGAGTTGCGGTGGCGCTCCAGGAAGGTGCGCTCGATGCGGTTGAAGACGTCCTCGCCGACGGCCTCGCGCAGCGCGTAGAGGACCAGGACTCCGCCCACGTAGCGCTGGTTGTCGAAGAGGTTGACGGCGTTCGGCGCGGCGACGGGCCCGGAGTCCCTGCGCCACTGGTCGCCCTTGGCGTACGTGTCCTTCATCCGGGCTTCGAGGGTGGTCAGACCGAGCGAGTCGGCCCAGCCGCGCTCGTAGCGGTAGAGCAGCCCGTAGAAGTCCGCGTGGCCCTCGTTCAGCCACAGATCGGCCCAGTTGGCCGGGCTGACGCTGTTGCCGAACCAGGAGTGGACCAGCTCGTGCATCATGTGCGAGCCGATCTTCTTCTCCTCCTGGAGCAGGAAGTTCGGCTTGTAGAGCGTCAGGGTCTGGGTCTCCAGGCCCGTGAAGTCGAAGGCGTTCGCGGCGTCGGAGTTGCAGGGCAGCAGCCCGTACGTCTCGAACGGGTAGGCGCCGAGCCGCTGCTCCAGCCAGTCGAGGAGACCGGGGGTGAGCGCGAGCGCCGGCTCCAGCGCGGCGGCGCGCGCCGTCGGGACGACGTCCCGCAGCCCGAGCCCGTGCGGCCCCTGCCTCTCCTTGACGACGTAGTCGCCGACCGTGATCTGCACCAGCTCGGTGGCTATCGGCGAAGCCGAACGGTAGGTGTACGCCGTCCGGTCGCCGTCCAGGTTCTCCGTGCGGACCAGCGTGCCGCTCGCGACACCGCGCAGGGTGCTCGGCACGGTGATGCGGAAACTGAAGGCCGCCTTGTCCGTCGGGTGGTCGTTGCACGGGAAGACGGTGTGCGCCGCGTTCGGCTGGGGGCACACCGCGAATCCGTCGACGGTGGGGACCCAGGCGGTGTACGCGAGTGTCCTGGCCGGGTCGGCGACGTACTCGACGCAGACCGCGACGGCGCAGGACTCCGGCAGGGTCCGGGCCGGGGTGACGCGCAGCTTCTCGCCCACCTGCTCGAAGGTTGCGGTCGCACCGCCGACCCGTACCGAACGCACGTCCAGGCCGAGCGCGTCGAGCGAGAAGCGGGAGAGGTTCTGGGTCGCCTTGATCATCAAGGTCGCCTTGGCGTCGACCAGACGGGTCGTGGCGTCGTACGAGAAGTCGAGGTGGTACGCCTCTACGCGGTAGCCGGCGTTGCCGAGGGCCGGGAAGACGGAGTCGCCGAGGGTCTCCGCACCCGGGGTGCCCTCAGGTCTTAAAGCCAGGGGGCGCGCCGAGGCCGCGGGTCCGGCGGCGAGCACGGCGGCCGTGCCGATCAGCGCGGCCGCGGGGGCCGTCACTCTGGTGCGATATCTCATGGTTCGCTTTCGTTCGGGCGGCGGGAGAGCCTGGAGGCCCGTCGCCGGATCCAGTGGGTGATCAAGTGATTGATCACCTTCCTTTACGCGTGGGCGGGGCGTCCGGTTGCCTCCGGCTCAGCATTTCCGTTTTCACTCGGGCCGGCGTGTTCACTCCGGCCCGCAGCCGGCCGGCCGCGGAGGGCGGTTTTCCGTCGGGCTCGCCGGGCCCGGGACGGACCGCTGTCGAGCCGGGGTCGCTCACGAGATATCTTGATGTCGAGCAATGTTGCAGACGTGGAGCGGAGCACCCGGTGACTGACTCGACCATCATTTACACGCACACTGACGAGGCCCCGGCCCTGGCGACGTATTCGTTCCTGCCGGTGGTCCAGGCGTACGCCTCGCAGGCGGGTGTCACTGTGGAGACCCGTGACATCTCGCTGGCCGGGCGCATCATCGCCCTGTTCCCGGAGTTCCTCCGGGAGGACCAGCGCATCGAGGACGCCCTGTCCGAGCTCGGTGAGCTGGCCAAGACGCCCGGGGCCAACATCATCAAGCTGCCGAACATCTCGGCCTCGATCCCCCAGCTGAAGGCGGCGCTGGCCGAGCTGCAAGCGCAGGGCTACGCGCTCCCGGACTACCCGGACGACCCGAAGTCGGACGAGGAGCGCGACATCCGCGCCCGTTACGACAAGGTCAAGGGCAGCGCCGTGAACCCGGTGCTGCGCGAGGGCAACTCCGACCGCCGCGCCCCCGCGTCGGTCAAGAACTACGCCAAGACCCACCCTCACCGCATGGGCGCCTGGTCGTCGGACTCGAAGACGAACGTCGCCACCATGGGCGTCGACGACTTCCGCTCCACCGAGAAGTCGGCCGTGGTCTCCGAGGCCGGCGCGCTGAAGATCGAGCTGGTCGGCGACGACGGCTCCACCACCGTGCTGCGCGAGTCCGTACCCGTCAAGGCGGGCGAGGTCGTGGACGCGTCCGTCATGCACGTCGCGCCGCTGCGCGAGTTCCTCACCGAGCAGATCGCCCGCGCCAAGGCCGAGGACGTGCTGTTCTCGGTGCACCTCAAGGCCACGATGATGAAGGTCTCCGACCCGATCGTCTTCGGCCACGTCGTGCGCGCCTTCTTCCCGAGGACCTTCGCGAAGTACGGTGCGACGCTCGCCGCCGCCGGTCTTTCCCCGAACGACGGTCTCGGCGGCATCTACAAGGGCCTGGAGGCCCTGCCGGAGGGTGCCGAGATCAAGGCGTCCTTCGACGCCGAGCTCGCCGAGGGCCCGGCCCTCGCGATGGTCGACTCCGACAAGGGCATCACCAACCTGCACGTGCCGTCCGACGTCATCGTCGACGCCTCGATGCCGGCCATGATCCGCACCTCCGGCCACATGTGGGGCCCGGACGGCCAGGAGGCCGACACCCTCGCCGTCCTGCCGGACAGCAGCTACTCCGGTGTCTACCAGGTCGTCATCGACGACTGCCGCGCCAACGGCGCCTTCGACCCGTCGACCATGGGCACCGTCCCGAACGTCGGTCTGATGGCGCAGAAGGCCGAGGAGTACGGCAGCCACGACAAGACCTTCGAGATCCCGGTCACCGGCACGGTCCGCCTCGTCGACCAGGCCGGCGACGTCGTCCTGGAGCAGGCCGTCTCCGCGGGCGACATCTTCCGTGCCTGCCAGACCAAGGACGCCCCGATCCGCGACTGGGTGAAGCTGGCGGTCACCCGCGCCCGCGCCACCGGCGACCCGGCCGTGTTCTGGCTGGACGAGGACCGCGCGCACGACGCCGTGCTGATCGAGAAGGTCAAGCAGTACCTTCCGGAGCACGACACCGAGGGCCTGGACATCCGTGTCCTGTCCCCGGTCGAGGCGACCAAGCTGTCCGTGGAGCGCATCCGCCGCGGCGAGAACACGATCTCGGTCACCGGCAACGTGCTCCGCGACTACCTCACCGACCTGTTCCCGATCCTGGAACTGGGCACCAGCGCCAAGATGCTGTCGGTCGTCCCGCTGATGGCGGGCGGCGGCCTCTTCGAGACGGGCGCCGGCGGCTCCGCGCCGAAGCACGTGCAGCAGCTCGTCAAGGAGAACTACCTGCGCTGGGACAGCCTCGGTGAGTTCCTCGCGCTGGCCTCCAGCTTCGAGCACCTCGCGACCACCACGGGCAACGCGCGCGCCCAGGTGCTCGCCGACACCCTCGACCGCGCGACGGCGACCTTCCTCGACGAGGACAAGTCGCCGACCCGTCGCGTCGGCGGCATCGACAACCGCGGCAGCCACTTCTTCCTCTCCCTGTACTGGGCGAAGGAGCTGGCGCAGCAGACCGACGACGCGGACCTCGCCAAGGCGTTCGCCCAGCTCGCCGAGGTGCTGACCGCGCAGGAGCAGACGATCGTGGACGAGCTGATCGCGGTCCAGGGCGACGCGGCCGACATCGGCGGCTACTACCAGCCCGACCCGGCCAAGGCCGCCTCCGTGATGCGCCCTTCGGCCACCTGGAACGAGACCCTGGCGATCCTCGCCTGACCTGAGCATCACCTCGCGGGCACGCTCCGCGCACGCCGCCCCGGCCGGATCTCTCCGGCCGGGGCGGTTGTCGTCGTGCCGGGGGCGCACGCCCGGGCGTACCAAGTCCAATGACTTCATGGGCAGGGCGCTGTGTCCGGGCAGCCACTCCCGGGGCTGCCCCTCGTGCCTGTCCAGGGGCTGTAGCCGTGACGGAACGGCGGTCCGGGGTCAGTGCGCGGGGTCGGGGCAACCTGAAAGGTTGGTATACGCCGCGTGACATCTTGCACAAGAGGGTGCATGTCCAACTCGGCGGTGGTTACCTGTAGGTAGCAGCCCGGAGGTTCGTCGATACTGGCGACGAACCCCCGGGCTTCTTTGTGTCCCGAGCGAGAGTCCGGAGTAACTGGACCAGCATCAATCGTCTACACGCACGACGACTTCACAGACGCTCTCTTTGCCGCCACCTCGCGAGGGAGTGAACTCGACACAGAGTTTCTCGAATTTTTCGTCCGAAACGTAGGTGATGCCGACCTTGGCCGTGCCCACCTCGCGCTTCGACGCGGGTATGTCGGCGGCGAGCTCGTTGGTAGCCCCGGCCGCACCATTGTTGATCTCGCGCGTCTTGCGCACCCTGCGCATCTCACGCTTGGCAGGGAGGAATTGGATCCAATTCCAGCCCTTGACAGTCCACATCGTCGCATCCAGCGCGATCAAGAGCGGATGCACTCCGTGCATCAGGATGCTGATTGCTATGCCAATAAACTCGCCCACGAACTTCCCTTTCAGCACCACCCGAACGACTTGTGCCGATCGGTTCGTTCCGGCCCACTGAGAGCGCTTCGGCCTGCTGTCAGGCCTGACGCTCTCCCCTAGCAACCCCTTGGATCTTGGGCTGCTCGGAGTCCTCGCTGGTTCGCGAAGACGTTCTGCTGGACTGGATCTTCGAGGTTTGGAGACCCGGCCTGTCTTGCGTCGGATGACGCTCGAAGTGGTCGGATTTCCGTCCTCCGACCGATTGCCTCGGGCTGCGCCCGAGCGGCATTCGGTCATGTGGTGTTGAAGTTGATCTGTCCTCTCGATCGGGTCGGGTGGGTTCGTCTCCCTTGCTGTGATTGCTTGTTGCCGGACTAATGGACTAGACCGGAGTCGCAGTGCTCACAGGGACACGCAGGCGGGACCAATACACGGAATCCGAGATTCCTCGGACCCTCGGCAGCTTCGCCGACAAAGCAAGAGTCCTCAATGCCGACGGGGAAAGCAAGTGGGGCCGCTGTGACGACATGTGACGTCGCCTACACCCGATGCACGACGACCGCCGAATTGAACATGGCGATCAACTCCGCTGGCAGCGACCTGCGGTGATAATCAGTCACCGAAGGAAACACGCCTTACACCGAGCCCGAGGGCCCCCGTGTCCAAATGGTGAGACGAGCGGCTGCCTGTCTACTCCTTGGCCGGTCCACGAGAGCCGGCCGTACACGCGGATCGTCGTCCAGACCGGCGGACATCTACGTCAGCCCGCAGAAGCGGGGCTCGTTTCACCATGACCGAGGGTCGAAGACCCTGCTCGTGCGAGGGACTCGCCTCGTCGGCCATGGCCGACCGGACGGTACGTCGCCCCATGGGTGGGACGTCCCAACCAAGGTGTAGACCGACGAGTGGTACGCCACCCGTGGGGCCCAGGGCCTCGGGCTCGGGTCGCACCGTGAGCGTGACTCGCTCGGCGTCCACACAGTCGAGGAGCTGCTCGTGGAATGGCGCTGAGATTCTCGGCGGCGGCATCTTGCGGACTGAGGTCCGCCTCCGTCGCTCCGCGCGGCGCGGTGACCACGTCCGGTGCGCCACGAGCAAGGTCACTCAGCACGCCACGGTGACGTCGTTCGGCGCGTCACGGTGATGGAGCGGGCCACCTGGAGGAGCACCGGTGGCGGGTCTGAACGCCCGTTCATAGCTTCGGCCCATGACCAAACAACAGATGGCCTACCTCGCGTGCACCGCGGTGGTCCTGGCCTCAGGGCTGGGCGCAGCCCCTTCGGCCGACCACCGTTCGGTGCACGTGGTACGCGCCGGACAATCCATCCAGAAGGCCGTGGACTCGGCGAAGCGGGGCGACACCGTCCTCGTCCGCCCCGGCACTTATCACGAGAGCGTCCGCATCACGGTGTCGGACCTGACCCTGCGGGGCGCCGACGCCCGTTCCACCGTCATCGTGCCGGGTACGGCCACCGGCGACACGTGTGCCAAGGCGGGCAACGGCATTTGTGTGACGGGGACGGACAGCAGTCCCGTCCGGGGTGTCACCGTGACCTCGCTGACCATCAGGGGCTTCGCCAAGCAGGGCCTGTGGGCGTCGGGAACCGACCGGCTGACGGTCCGCGGGGTGACCTCCGAGAAGAACGGCCAGTGGGGTATCGCCTCGGAGCGGTCCGTCCGCGGGAAGTTCGTCCACAACATCGCCAAGGACAACGGCGACGCCGGTCTCTTCCTCTCCAACACGGTCGACACCGAGGAGGGAGCCCGTGACACCAAGGGAACGGTGGTCAGGCGCAACCTGCTGAGCGGCAACCGGATCGGCATCACGGTGCGGCGGCTGCGGAACCTGACCGTCGCCCGCAACGAGGCCACCGGCAACTGCGCCGCGGTCTTCGTCGTGGGTGACGAGAACAAGCCGCGTATCGGCGCGATCAAGGTGCGCCGCAACTACATCCACGCCAACAACAAGTCCTGCCCCAAGACCCCGCGGCTGCCCGCGCTCCAGGGTTCGGGAATCGTCCTCACCGGCGCCGAGGACACGCACGTGACCCGGAACCGGGTCGAGGACAACGTGGGCACGTCCCCGCTCTCGGGCGGCATCGTGCTGTTCAAGAGCTTCGTGGGCGCGCTCAGCGAGAACAACGAGGTGCGCGACAACGTGGTCCTGCGCAACGGCCCGTCGGACCTGGCCAACCGCGACACCGGCAAGAACAACTCGTTCCGGGGCAACACCTGCGCGGTCTCCGAGCCCGCCGGGATGTGCTGAGGTCCCGGCCCGTCCACAGAACCGGGTCCGCACCCCCGTACAGCCCGGTCCTGCCTCCGTACCGCCCGGTCCGTCCCCCGTCCGGACCGGTCCGGTCTCCCCGTACAGCACGACATCGGCATCAGAAACGAGGCATTGAATGACGACTGTTGATCAGAGTCCCCCGCCGTCCATGCAACTGCGGGAACTCGTCTTCGGAGCGGCCCGCGCCGCCGCCGTACGCGCCGCGGCCCGCCTGGGTGTGGCGGACGCCCTGGACGACACGCCCATGAGCGCCGAGGACCTGGCGGCGGCGGTGAAGACCCAGCCGAAGACCCTGCGCCGGCTGCTGCGCGCCCTGTCCTGCCAGGGCGTCTTCGCGGAGCGCCCCGACGGCACGTTCGAACACACGGAGATGTCCCGGCTCCTGCGCGAGGACGACCCGCACAGCCTGCGCTACATCGCGCTGTGGTGCACCGAGCCGTGGACGTGGAACGTCTGGCCGAAGCTCGACGAGGCGGTGCGCTCCGGCCGCAACGTCTTCGAGGACGTGTACGACAAGGAGTTCTTCGAGTACCTCAACGAGGACGCCCCCGAGTCCGCGCACGTCTTCAACCGGGCCATGACGACGTCCAGTTCGCAGTCGGCCCAGGACGTGGCGAACCTGCTCGACCTGCGGGGTGTGAAGGCGGTCGCCGACATCGGAGGCGGTCAGGGGCACGTCGTGGCCAGCCTGCTGGAGAAGCACCCCGGCATGCACGGCACCCTGCTCGACCTGCCGGGCGTGGTGGAGAACGCCGATCCTCGCCTGCGGAGCGGCGGGGCGCTGGCCGACCGGGTGCGGATCGTCGCCGGGGACTGCCGTGAGGACATCCCGGTCCAGGCGGACGTGTACATCATCAAGAACATCCTGGAGTGGGACGACGAGAGCACCCGCCGGGCGCTCGCCAACGTCCGCAAGGCCGCGCGTCCCGGTGCCCGCGTCGTCGTCATCGAGAACCTCGTGGACGACACCCCGTCGATGCGCTTCACGACGGCCATGGACCTGCTGCTGCTCCTCAACGTCGGCGGTGCCAAGCACACCCGGCAGAGCATGGTCGACCGGCTCACGGACGCGGGCCTGGTCATCGGCGAGATCCGCCCGGTGAACGCCTACCTGCACGCCTTCGAGTGCACCGTCCCCGGCTGATCCGTCCGGAACGCCGAGGAAAACCCGAGGCCGCCGGTTCCGCTTCTTCGCGGAGCCGGCGGCCTCGGGTTGTGTCACGGTGCTCGCTCAGGAGGCGGAGTCCCGCTCCCAGCGGTAGAAGCAGTGCGCCATGGCGTCCTTGGGACTCCGCCAGGTCTGCGGGTCGTACGCGCTGACGTACGCCGACAGCTCCTCGCTGACACTGCGGAACTCGGGGTGTCCGACCACCTTCGCGATGGCGGGTGCCGGGTCCCGGTCGGATTCGATGAGGTGCAGATACACATCACCGAACTGGAAGAGGCTGCGCCGGTTGACCCCGATGAGGTGCGGGAGTTCACCCCGGTCGGAGGCGGCGAACACGTCGGAGATCGCCGGCGCCGAGTCGGGCGCCATGCGGGCGACGATCAGGGCGTGGTGCATCGGATTTCCTTCCTGTGCCGGGGTCAACGGGGCATGGCGGCCGGGCTGCGGCGCTCACGCGCGGCCTTCTCGATCCGGTCCCGGATGAGGGCCATCTGCGTGGCGGAGTTGCGGTTGATGTTGTCCGTCATCCAGGCGTCGTCGACCGGGGCCTCCGGCTTCATCGCGAAGTCCTGCACCCAGCGCATGTGGGTGCCGGCCGGGGTCTCCTCGTACTCCCACCGGATGTTCATGTGCGCGAACGGCCCCGTCTCGACGCGGCGCGCCCGGACGGTCCGCCGCTCCCGGTCCACGGTTCTCTGCGAGACCCAGCTCCACACCTTCCCGTTGTCGTCCGGGTGCATGGTGAGGCGGAAGGTCGTCGTGTCGCCGTCCCGGGACAGGACTTCGAGGGACGCGTACTCGCTGAAGAGCAGGGGCCACCTCTCGATGTCGTTCGTCATGTCCCAGACGAGGTCGAGAGGGGCGTCGATGGTGATGCTGTTGTCGGTGTGTCCGGGCACTTCAGGCTCCAGCCTTGAGGGTGTGGTTGACGAGATCGAGGAACTCGCGGGGGGTCTTGCAGCGCTCCGTGTCGGGGGGCAGGGGCCGGCTGTACCGGTTCTCCAGCTCACCGACGATGCCGAGCAGCCCGAGCGAGTCGAGTCCGAGGGTGCCGAACGGCGCGTCGGACGCCTGCGCCAGCTCCTTGGGGTCGACGGTGATCCCGGCCGCCTTCTTCATGAGGGCGGCGAGTTCGTCGAAGGTCACTTCGGTGGTGATCATGCGTGTTCTCCTCACTTGCGCCCGGGCTACCGGGCGGAGTCGCCGCCGCGGCGCACGACCAGCGCCGCGTTGGAACCCATGAGTCCCCTGCTGAGGATCAGGGCCGTGTGCAGCTCGGCGGGGCGGGCGTTCGACGTCACCAGGTCGAGGTCGTGGCAGATGTCGAACACGTTCGGAGTGGGCGGGACCTGGCCGTGCTCCATCGCGAGCACCGCGGCCGCGGTGTCCAGCAGGGGCGCCCCGCAGTAGGCCCGTCCGATTCCCGTCTTGGGCGCCGTGACGGGTACGCGGGTTCCGTGTGCCCCGAGGGCGTCCGCGATGGCCAGGGCTTCGGCGCGGTCCGCGGCCGGGACGCCCAGGGCGTCGGCGAAGACGACGTCGATCTCCTCCGGTGCGCAGTCCGCCTCGGCGAGGGCGCCCCGGATCGCGTGCGCGAGTCCCTCCCGGGACCGCTCCCACTGCGAGGCGCCGGTGAACGTGGCCCCGTGTCCGGCCACGACGGCCCGGACGGCCGCTCCCCGCTCGCGCGCACGTCCCTCGTCCTCCACGACGAGCATGGCGCCGCCTTCCGCGGGCACGAAGCCGCAGGCTCCCTCGGTGAAGGGGCGGTAGGCGCGATCGGGGTCCTCGACGGTGCTGAGCTCGGGGTAGGCGAGCTGGCAGACCATCGAGTACGGGGCCAGCGGTGCCTCGGCGGCTCCGACGACCATCGCGCCGGTGCCGCGCCGTACCCCGCGGGCGGCGTGCGCGATGGCGTCCAGTCCGCCCGCCTCGTCGCTCGCGACCACTCCGCACGGTCCCTTGAAGCCGCCGCGGATGGAGATCTGGCCGGTGCTGGCGGCGTAGAACCAGGCGATGGACTGGTACGGGCCGACGAACCGGGAACCCTGTCCCCACAGCTTCTGCAGTTCCCGCTGGCCGAACTCGCCGCCGCCGGATCCGGCGGCGGTGACCACACCGATGTCGTACGCCTCCTCGGGGTCGACCGCGCCGAGGCCCGCGTCGTCGAGGGCGAGGACGGTCGCCGCCATCGCGAAATGGCTGAACCGGTCGGTCTGGACGAGGAACCTTTCCTCGATGAGGTCCGCGGCGTCGAAGGCCCGGACCTCACCCGCGACGCGCAGCGGCAGATGCTCGCAGCCCTCGCGGGTGATCCGGTCCAGAACGCCGAGGCCTTCCCTGACGGACTTCCAGTACGCGTCCGCACGCAATCCGTTGGGCGCGATGACACCGATGCCGGTGACGGCCGCGCGCCGGGGGCGCTGAGTACTCATCGTGTCCTCCCACCCGTCCCGGTCAGGAGCACCGCGGACTGGAATCCGCCGAACCCGCTGCCGACGGAGAGCACATTCCTGAGCTTCCGGGGGCGTGCGGTGCGCGGCACGTAGTCCAGGTCGCACTCGGGGTCGGGGGTCTCGTAGTTCGCCGTGGGCGGCACCACCTGGTGCTTCAGGGCGAGGACGCAGGCGACGACCTCGATCGCGCCGATCGCGCCCAGCGAGTGGCCCACCATGGATTTGATGGAGCTCATGGGCGTGTCGTAGGCGTGCTCGCCCAGGGACAGCTTGACCGCGGCGGTCTCGTGCCGGTCGTTCTGCCGGGTGCCCGAGCCGTGCGCGTTGACGTAGTCGATCAGCGTCGGGTCGAGGCGGGCCTGATCGAGCGTGCTGTCGATCGCCCGGGACATCTCCAGGCCCTCGCTGGTCAGACCGGTCATGTGATAGGCGTTGCCGTAGGTGGCGTAGCCGCCGATCTCGCAGTAGATGTGCGCGCCGCGGGCCCTGGCGTGCTCGTACTCCTCCAGGATCAGCACGGCCGCGCCCTCGCCCATGACGAAACCGTTGCGGTTGGCGTCGAAGGGCCGGGAGGCGTGCTCGGGGTCGTCGTTGTTGGGCGACGTGGCCTTGATGGCGTCGAAGCAGGCCATGGTGATCGGGGATATCGGCGAGTCCGACGCCCCGGCGATGCAGATGTCGGCCCGGCCTTCCTCGATGGTGTGGAAGGCGTATCCGACCGCGTCGAGTCCGGAGGTGCAGCCGGTGGAGACGGTCTGCACGGGTCCCTGGGCCCCGAACTGCTCGGCGACGACCGAGGCGAGCGTGCTGGGCGCGAACGCCAGGTGCAGTCGCGGGTCGGCGGCGCGGTGGTCCACGTCCCACCGCCGGCCGCCTTCGCTGACCTTGACGTAGTCGTGCTCCAGGCGGGTGGTACCGCCGACGGCGCTGCCCAGGGAGACGGCGACGCGCCAGGGGTCCTGGCTGCCGGCGTCGAGTCCCGAGTCACGGACGGCTTCCCCGGCGGCGACCACCGCGAACTGGATGTAGCGGTCGGCGTCCCGGATCAGCTCCGGATCGAGTCCGTGGTCGAGCGGGTCGAAGTCGCATTCGGCGGCTATGCGGGAGCGCAGTCCCGCCGGATCGAACAGCGTGATGCCGCGGGTCGCGGTGCGGCCGCCTGCGAGGAGGTCCCAGAACGCCTTCGTTCCGGTACCGCCCGGAGCGACCACACCGATGCCGGTGACGGCCACCCGCCGGGTCACTGTATGGCCCCACTTCGCTCGGACGGCTGTCCGTGGTCCGGCGCGGACAGGTCCGGGCCGCCGATGACGACCTCGTGGCCGGGCGCGGCGGCGTCGGTCGCCTCCGTGTCGACGTGGCCGAGGCTCGGACGCGGGGCGAGCGGGCCCAGGTGGAAGACCATGCGGGCTTCCTCGTCGCCGACGTTGCGGAAGCGGTGCCGCATGTCGATCGGGATCAACAGGCCCTGGTCGGGCCGGAGCGCGAACGCCTCACCGTCCAGGTCCACTTCGAGGGCGCCGCTGACCACGTACACGAACTCCTCGGAGTACGGGTGGTAGTGCTCGCCGATGCGCTCACCGGGCTGGATGATGGCCAGGCCCATGAAGCCGCTGGTGGACCCCGCCGTGGCGGGCGTGAGCAGGGCCCGGATGTCGCCTCCGCGCCTGCGGTTGGGTTCCGTCTCGCTCAGGTCCACGATGCGTGGATGGTGCTTGATCATGCTTGGTACCTCCGGGTGGGGCGAGGACGTCGGATGGGACGTCCGGGGACGCGGGCTGCGGCGGTCCGTCAGGAGCCCGCCGCGCTGCGGTCGGTGATGGGCAGCATGTCGGCGTGCGACAGGAGGCGGTTGATGTTGCGTTCCGTCCCCAGCGAGCCCTCGACGCCGATCGCGGCACCGTCGAGGAGACGCTCGAGCTCGGCGGCCTTCTTGGTGCCCTTGAGGCCGAGGGAGGCGACGGGGTCGCCGTCGAGCTCGCCCACGATGTCGATGAGCCGCACCACGATGTCGTCGCGCTGGAAGACGGTGCTGCCGTACACCGGGCTGTCCTTGTCGTCGGCCGCGGCCTCGTCCTGGTGGGCCAGCAGCCGGGCGAGTTCCATGCCGCAGCCCGGCCGGGCCGGGTAGTACAGCGCGTGCCGCCGCAGCTTCCCGGGTTCCTTGCGGCCGGAGACCACGTGGTGCACGGCCGGGAGCGCCGCCCGGGTGAAGAACACCCGTGCCGAGTCCGGGTCGCTCAGGTCCCGGTCCTGCTCCAGGTAGGGGTTGATGGCCTCCTCGACCGCCCGTACCTCGGGCTGGCGCGAGACGTGGCGCAGTGCCGCGAGGAGGTCGCCCTCCACCTCGACGGCCCGCACGACGCGGTTGCCGTGCATGAAGAGCGAGGTGCGGCGCAGCCGGGTGGTGTCGTCGACCTGGGCCTGGGGTGACTGGTACCCGGCCAGGATCTCGGCGACCTTCGACTCGGATCCGGGCTTGACGGTGAAGGTGAGGGCGTGGCGGGCCACACCGTTGCCGACACGGGCCTCGACCTGCTTGGGCGTCCTGGCCGACTCCGGGGTGAGCGGTTCGGCGGGGCTCGTCTCACGGAGGATGCTGTAGCGCATCGACCGGGTGTCCCGGACGCAGCTGTGCATCGGCCGGACGGTTTCGACGTGCTCCTCGCTGTTCACCCAGGCGAGGAAGGGCGGGGCACTCTCCCACTCGCTGGTGATGAGCCACTGCGAGGGGTTCTCGATCGACTGGCACAGCTGGTCACTGATGTGACCGGGGACCGAGGCGACCTGGTTGCGCATGAGTTCGTACGCGTCGAGGAACTGCTGCTGAGCGCCTTCGTACAGGTCGAGCAGCAGGATCACCCGAAGCCTGGAGCCGTCGAACGCCGACTGTGCGATACGTCCCGAGGGAGTCATTCCGGCACACCTCTCCTTTTCGTCACGGAAAGTCAGGAACGACCGCGGTATCCGAAACGCCGGGGCCGCCATGAGCTGATCGTTGACGCGAGCTCCGCAGTGCGCGAGCCCCACGGGTCGGACGAGTGAACCGCGCGCCATCCGGGTGCCCCTGGCGCGCGAACCAGCCCATAAGGGGCATGGAACCTGCATCCCCTTCCCTCACTCACGTCGCAGGCGACGCTGGAGGCAATCAATGAACCGATTCGAAGAGGCCGGAGAGATCGGTCACCACACGCCCGTCCTCATCGTCGGCGGCTCTCTGGTGGGCCTGTCCACGTCGCTGTTCCTGGGGCGGCTCGGCGTGCCGCACATCCTCGTGGAGCGCCACGCGGGCACCTCGATCCATCCGCGGGGGCGCGGCAACAACGTGCGCACCATGGAGGTCTTCCGGGTGGCCGGGGTCCAGCGGCGCATCGAGGAGGCCGCGTCGGTCCTCGCGGACAACCACGGCATCCTGCAGACGCCGACCCTGGTGGGCGATGCCGGCGAGTGGCTGTTCAAGGAGATCGACCCCGGCAACGGACTCGCCCGTTTCAGCCCGGGCGCATGGTGCCTGTGCAGCCAGAACGACCTGGAACCGGTGCTGCTGGAGAGCGCCCGGGAGCTGGGCGGCGACCTGCGGTTCTCCACCGAGCTGATGTCGTTCGAGCAGGACGCCGAGGGAGTGACCGCGAAGGTCAAGAGCCGGGAGACCGGCGAGCACACCACGATCCGCGCGGACTACCTCGTCGCGGCGGACGGTCCGCGCAGCCCCGTCCGCGACGCGCTGCGCATCGGGCAGACCGGGCCCGGCGACCTGTTCCACAACGTGAGCGTCACGTTCACCTCGCGCGGCCTCGCGGACGTCGTCGGCGACCGGCGGTTCATCGTCTGCTACCTGACCGACCCGGAGGCCGACGGGGCTCTGCTGCCGGTCGACAACAAGGAGCACTGGGTCTTCCACGCTCCCTGGCACCCCGAACACGGCGAAACCCTGGAGGAGTTCACCGACGAGCGCTGCGCGGAACACATCCGGCGGGCCGTCGGCGTGCCGGATCTGGATGTGGAGATCACCGGCAGGGCCGCCTGGCACGCCGCCGAGCGGGTCGCCGAACGGTACGCGCGGGACCGGGTGTTCCTGGCCGGCGACTCGGCCCACGAGATGTCCCCCACCGGGGCGTTCGGGTCCAACACCGGTATCCAGGACGCGCACAACCTGGCCTGGAAACTGTCCGCCGTGCTGGCCGGCTGGGCCGGTCCGGGACTGCTGGAGACCTACGACGCCGAGCGCCGGCCGGTGGCCGAGGCGACGAGCGCCCGGGCCTCGTCACGTTCGGTCGAGCACAGCCACCCCGGATACACCCCGGGTCCCGGAGCTGGTGGTCAGGGCGGCCCCGGCGGTCAGGGCGGCCCCGGCGGCAGGAAGGGCGGGATCCTCAACGTGGCGCTCGCCTACCGCTACCCGCGCGGCGCGGTCCTGGGCGCCGATCCGGCCGGTCCGGTCGTGCCCGAGGGAGTACGGCTGACGGGCGAGCCCGGAACCCGGGCGCCGCACATGTGGCTGACCCGCGCCGGTGCCCGGATCTCCACCCTCGATCTGTACGAGCGGTCCATGGTGCTGCTGAGCGCGGCCGACGGTGCCGGCGGCTGGGACGCCGCGGCGAGGGACCTGGCCCGGCAGATGTCCGTCCCGCTCGACTCCCACCGGGTCGGCACGGGGCCCGAGGCGGACCTCGTCCCCGCGGGTGACGCGGACTGGGCGGAGATCCACGGCGTCACCGCGGACGGCGCGGTGCTGGTCCGCCCCGACGGATTCGTCGCCTGGCGCTCCGAGGGGCCGGTCAAGGATCCCCGGACAACCCTGCGGGAGGCCCTGATCTCCCTGCTGGACCAGGCCTGACCTGCCCGTTCCGGGCGGGCCCCAGGACACCGCCCGGCCGGGAGGCCGGCCACCGTCCCCCGAGGAGCGCGCAAACAGCCGGAGGCCGTATCGGAATTCCGATACGGCCTCCGGCCACGACTTCTTCAGTCGGGACGACAGGATTTGAACCTGCGACCCCTTGACCCCCAGTCAAGTGCGCTACCAAGCTGCGCCACGTCCCGATGCGTCCTCTCACGGTTCCCCGCGTGATCGCGCATCCAAACCCTACCGCACGTCGGTGGATGGCCGCGCACGCATTGTCATCGTCCCAGCGCAGACGGGGTCGCCGTCCGGCAGGAGACATCGTCCGAGCGCGACAGGGGATGCCGTCCGGGCCCGGGAGGGGTCGCGTCAGGCCGGTTCGCTCAGGTCGGCCGCCGCCGCCCGGAGCGCGTCGGCCAGCCGGGCGGCCGGTTCCGGCAAGGGCCGCGGAAGGCGGGCGAGGACGACACGGCGCCGCTCCTCGGGGCCGCCGCGCACGGACAGGATGCGCACGCCGGGCGGCGCGGCGGGGGCCAGCGAGGCGGGAACGGTGGTCAGGCCGCAGCCCTCGGCCACCAGGTGCAGCTTGGCCAGCCAGTCACGGGCGGTGTGGGCGATCACGGGACGCTCGTCCAGTCCCGGCCAGACGCCCATCAGCCTCTCGTCCCCGACGGAGGAACCGGCGATCCAGCGCTGTCCCCGCAGGTCGGCGACGTCGACCGCGTCACCGGCGGCGAGCGGATGGGTCGCGGGCACCGCGAGCCGCAGACTGCGTTCGCCGAGCGTCCGCACCGCCAGCGGGGGCGACTCGCTGTCGAAGGGCCGGAACGGTGGCGCCGAGGCGAGCAGGGCGAGGTCCAGGGTGCCGGCCCGCAGGGCGCGCACCAGCGCGGGCGTGCTGCCCTCGCGGGTGCTGACGGTGATCGCCGGATGGCTGCGGCGCAGTGCGGCGACGGCTCGGGGCAACAGGACGGCGCCCGCGCTGGCGAACCAGCCGAGGCGGACGGTCCCGGCGTCGGCCGGCAGCCCGGCGAGTTCCCGCGCGGTCGCGTCGATCTGGTCGAGCACCGTCACGGCCCGGCGCAGCACGACGTGCCCGGCCGCCGTCAGCCGCACGCCGTCCCTGCGCCGCTCCAACAGCTGGGCCCGCGCGGCACGTTCGAGCGAGGCGATCTGCCGGGACACCGCGGACTGCGTGTAGCCGAGCGCACCGGCCGCCGCGGTGAGCGTGCCGCGTTCGGCCACCTCACGGAAGACGCGCAGGGCGACCAGCGAGACGTCGGTGAAATCCATGAGAATGACGCATACCAGATGTGAGCAGGTTTCGTTGGACGCATACCCGAGGTGTTCCTAGCGTGGTGGGCATGGCCAACGCACGCATCGCTCTCGTCACCGGCGCCAATCAGGGGCTCGGCTTCGCGCTCGTCCAAGGGCTCGCCGCCCGGATGGACCGCGACGACCTGGTCCTGCTCACGGGGCGCGACGCCCACCGGGTCGCCGACGCCGTCACCCGGGTCACCGGGTCCGGGGACACCATCAGCAGGGTCGAGGGCCGCGTCCTCGACGTGACCGACGCGGGGGCCGTGGCGGAGCTGGCCGCCGAACTCGGCGCGCGCCACGGCGGGGTGGACATCGCGGTGTCCAACGCGAGTGCCATGCTGACGCCGGACCGGCCGCAGGCCGAGCAGGCCGACGCGTTCATCGATGTCGCGAACGGGGGCGCGCACGCGATGCTGCGCTCGTTCGGCCCGGTGCTGCGTCCCGGCGGGCGGCTGATCGTGGTGGCCAGTTCGCTGGGCACGCTCGGGCATCTCGACGCCCGGCTCCACCCGCTCTTCGACGATGCCTCGCTCGACGAGGTGGAGGCCGTGGTCGCGTCCTGGCGGGCCGCCGTGCACGCGGGCACCGAGCGGGAGGCCGGCTGGCCGCAGTGGATCAACGTGCCGTCCAAGGTGGCCCAGGTCGCCGCCGTGCGGGCGGTCGCGGCCGGGCGCCGGGACGCCGACCTGGCCCGCGGCACTCTGGTCGCGGCGGTCTGCCCGGGGCTCGTGGACACACCGCTGTCCCGGCCGTGGTTCACCGACTTCAGCCAGGCCCAGACCCCGGAGCGGGCGGCGGTCGCGGTCCTCGATCTGCTGCTGCGCGAGAAGGCCGATCCGGCGCTGTACGGCGAACTCGTGAGGTTCGGGGAGGTGGTGCCGTGGCACGCGGGCAGGCCGCCGCGTCACCAGGAACGGCTTCTCGGCTCCTAGGGCGTGGCCGCGAACTCCCGTCGTCCGCCCGGAGGACGGGCTCGCGACGCCCGGCACCGCACCGGCCGCGCCTGTCACGGCACCGGCCCGTGGTGGGTGACGCCGGGCGCGTCACCCACCAGCGGACCGCGGATCAGGCGTTGGGGTCGAAGGCGATACCGGCCGGCTTGGCCTTCACCAGGTGGGCGTTGAAGTTCCCGTCCTTGAGCCCGAACACGGCGCTGCCGAAGTCGTAGGCGCTCAGCTTCTCGCGCAGACCGGCGGGATAGCCGTTCCAGCCGACCAGGGTGGGGAACTGCCAGGTGTGGTAGTGGTTCTCCGGCGGCTCGTCATTGGTGTTCGCGGGCCGGAAGCAGTGCGTGCCGATGCCGTCCTTGTGGTAGACGACCTTGGGGTGCGTACCGTCCCAGCGGATCTGGTCCCGGCCGTAGATGTTGAAGTTGCCGTGGGCCGAGGTGGACACGTACTTGGCCTCGTTGTCCTGGACCCACACCACGACGTGCTCCCAGTCGTTGCGGTGCCCGCCGAGACCGCTGCCGGCGACGGCCTGGTCCTTCTCCATGTAGAGGCCGTACATGATGGCGCACCAGCCGTTGTTGCACTTCTCGCGGGAGTACCCGTTGGTGTTGTCGAGGTCCCAGGAGTCGCGGCACTGGCCGTTCAGGGCCCCGGAGGGCTTGAGTCCGCCGTTGACGGTGCCGTCGGGGCCGATGGCGGGCGTCGGGTAACAGCCGTCGGTGTCGTAGTCGAAGGCCGGCTGGAACGTCTGCTCCAGTCCGTCCGCGTTCGCGGGCAAGGCCTTCGGCGGGTCGGCGAGGGCGCTGCCCGGGAAGGCGACGACCAGCGCGACGGCGCTGCCGAGAATCACCGAGACCCTGCGGATCCGCGAGCTTCTTTTCACTGCTTCCTCCAGATCGACCGCGGCGTGGGGGCGGGGCAGGCCAGGCGGTCGTCTTGGCATGCCCAGTTCAGCCTTCCGGGTGGGCGCGAAAAACACCAGAGGTCGCGGGTGTCCGAGCGATGAAGGATCCACCAATGAGGAGCACAGGAGGGCGAGTTGGGAGACGCCGGCCCGACCGGGGGCTCGACTCCCGTGCCCGGCGGCCCTGTTGCCGCCGGGCACAGGACGTGCCGAGCTACACGCGGCCGTCGGCCAGCTTCCATTCGCGGTGCAACACGCCCAAGGGAATGGCCCGCTGGAAGACGGGCGTGCCGAAGATGGACAACTGCATCCGCAGAGTGCCCGTCAGATCGACACCGCCGTAGAGAGCCCAGGCGCCGGTGGCGGTGGCGTCGGCCTTCGCCGTGGACCCGGTCGCGGTCGCGGCGTCGGCCGAGCCGGAGGCCTCGCCGCGCAGATACGGCGCCAGGTCGGCGGTGACACCGACGGCGCCGTACAGGCCGACCGTGGCTTCCGCGCCGAGGGCCGCCTTCAGCCGCCCGGCCGCGCCGACCGAGGTGTGCACCGGACTGCTCGTCATGTGCGACTCGTCGACCGGCGTCCACCCCTCGGCAGCGCCGAACGTGCCACCGGCCTTGAAGTCGCCCTTCAGACGCTGTTCGACGTCGACGCTGACGGTTCCGTCGGCGGCGACCTGGAAGTAGCAGGTCAGATCGAGGTTCACCACGACGGGAATCGGGCCGACCTGGAGCACGGGGTCGGCGTGCAGTTTCGCGAACGCCACCCGCTGGGGCCGCGCGGAGGCGGCGGCGCGCCCCTTCACCGTCCACTGCGCGTCCCAGTCACCGGAGACGCCCAGGTACGCGGCACCCGGCCCGGAGCCGGCCGCGTCACCGCCGTAGGAGAAGTCGACGTCGGGCGCGACCTGCACGTACCCGGACACGGACGCGGATGCCGACGCCGGGGCCCCCGGGGCCGTGGCCACCTTCGCGCCGACATCGATCCGCAGGCTGCCGAGCGGGACCTTGGCGCCCGCGGGACCGACGTGGACGTCTCCGGCCTTCGCCCAGGAGACCCGCACGTCCGGAAGCAGCTTCTCGATGTCGAAGGACGCCGGGTCGACGGGGACGGAGCCCTTGGCGTCGTCGTCGCCGAGCAGCGCGTCCAGGGTCGTCGGCGCGGTCTGCACCTCGGTGCCGTCGCCGTGTTCGCCGATCACGGAGGTCACCTCGGCGAGGAGGCCGTCGGGGGCGCCGGGCGCGGGAGCGCTGGCGATGACGTCTCCCACGGCGGTGCCGCGCGGTTTCGCCGTACTCCCGCCGGACGGGGACGGCGACTCCGTCGCGCTTCCGCCCGAACCACCCTTGCCGATGGGCGATATGACGGCACGTCGGGTCCTGCTGTCGTACGAGGCCACCTTGAGCGCGGCCCGGTGGGCCCGTCCACCGGCCGCGCCCGGACGGGCGACGGCGGTCGAGGTGGCCGCGGCCTCGGGGGCGGCGGCGACGGCCAGCGGTTGCCCGGTGTCCGTGGTGGCGGAGGCGGAGGCCTCGGCGGGCCGGGCACGGTCGGCCCGGGAGGACGACTCCGCGGGACTCGCGGAGCAGCCGGCGGCGAGGAGGAGGGCGGATACGGCGAGCGCGGGCACGACGGCGCGCGAGGGCCGCTTGCGGATACGCAAGTTCAGTCCTGAGGGGGGTGGGGGGTGGCGTGGGACTACCGGTCGGTAACCAGAGGTGAGGGTGTCATGAACCCGTGAAGCCGCGCTTCACGTTTCGACGCCCGCCGGGGTGATGTGCGCCACGCCCACCGGAACGGTCAGCCGAGTCGTCAACCGTTCAACTGACCTGCGGGGCAAGCAACATGACAGTGCGTCAGTACGCGCTGCCCAGGATGGTTCGACAGCCGGCCGGCCTGCTCGTGGCGGCCGCGATACCGGCCCCGGCGCCCCTAGGAGACCTCGCTCCGCGGCTCCCATCCCTCGTACGCCGCCGTCAGCAGCCCCAGGACGCCGTTCGCGGTGACCTCGCGGGGGTTGGGATAGGACTCGGCGGCGGCCTGTGTCGCCGCCGGAGTCAAGTCCGCTTCCTTCAAGCCCAGTTCGGCGAGAGTGCGGGGAGCGCCCAGGCCGCCCGCGAGCTCGCGCAGCGCGCGGGGCACGTCGTCGGCACCCAGGGCACGGGACAGGACGGCGATCGCCCGCGGCGCGGCGGCCGCGTTGTAGGCGAGGACGTACGGGAGGACCACGGTGTGCGTCTCGGCGTGCGGCAGGCCGAAGGTGCCGCCGAGGACATGGCACAGCTTGTGGTGCAGGCCCATGGTCGTCGCACCGAGGCAGGCTCCGCACAGCCAGGCGCCGTAGAGGGCCCGGCCGCGCGCCTCCGGATCGGCGGGGGCCGCGGCCACCTCGGGCAGCGCGCCGGCCATCGCCCGTACGCCCTCCTCGGCCATCAGCGAGACGAGCGGGGAGGCGTCGGGGGCGTACAGCGACTCGACCGCGTGCGCGAGGGCGTTGACGCCGCTGGTCACCGAGAGCGGGACCGGGAGGCCGAGGGTGAGGTCGGGGTCGTAGACGACACAGCGGGGCTGTACGGAGGAGTCGCGGCCGGTGCGCTTGACCCCGCGCTCGGTCAGACCCCACACGGACGTCATCTCGGAGCCCGAGTAGGTGGACGGGACGGCGATCAGCGGCAGGCCGGTGCGCAGCGTGATCGCCTTGCCGAGGCCTATCGCGGAGCCGCCGCCGACGGCGACGCAGCCGTCGGCGCCCGCCGCGCGGGCCACCTCGACCGCCTCGTCGGCGACCTCCACGGGCACATGCATCCGGGCGCCGGTGTGCACCCCCACGCAGCTGTCGCCGAGCGCGTCCGCCACCGACCGTGCCGCGTCCGCGCCCCGGCTGCCGCACACGACGAGCACCCGGTGCAGCCCGAGCCGCGCGGCCTCCCCCGGTGTCGCGGTCACCGAGGCGCCGGCCCGGAAGACGACCCGAGCGGGCCGGGTCTCGTAGGAGAAGTCGAGCGGAGCGCTCGGTGGGGTGGTCATGCCGGCTCCAGTACGAGTTCGAAGCGGGCGTGCCGGAAGGGGTTCGCGACGCCGAACTCCCGTGCCAGGGAGGGGTCGTCGGTCTCGGCGAAGTCCTGGACGAGGCTCTTCCTGACGGCGAAGACGGCGTCGGAGCCGAGATACGGGCTGCCCGCCACGAAGAGGTGCGTGGTGACGGGGGCGTGCCCCTCGGCCGAGGCGATGAAGTGGATGTGGGCGGGGCGGTAGGGGTGGCGGCCGGTGGCCCGGAGCAGGGCGCCGACGGGGCCGTCGGTGGGGATCGGGTACGGGCTCGGTACACAGGTGCGGAACCGGAAACGGCCCTCGGTGTCCGTCGTGAAGAGCCCGCGTCCGTTGCCGGGCGGCTGGACGTCAGGCCGCTGGACGTCGTAGAAGCCCTCGCCGTCCGCCTGCCACACGTCGAGGGCCGCGCCGGGCAGCGGGGTGCCGTCCCGGGACAGCACCCGGCCGCTGACCACACACGGCTCGCCGGTGCCCACCAGGTCGATGGTCGCCCCGAGTTCCCGTACGGGCGACTCCGTCATGTGGAACGGGCCGAGGACCGTCGACTCCGTCGCGCCCGGGTCACGGTGACCGTTGAGGGCCTCCACGAGCATGGAGACGCCGAGCACGTCCGACAGGAGGATGAACTCCTGCCGGGCGTCCGTGCACATGTGGCCGGTCTCCGTCAGGAAGTCGATGGCGCGCTCCCACTCCCCCGTCGTCGGTCGCGTCTCGCGGGCGAAGGCGTGGAGGTGGCGGGTGAGCGCGCCGAGCAGCTCGCGCAGTCTCGGGTCGGCCGTGCCCGCGAAGCTGTCGACGACCGCTTCGGTGATGTCCGTGGTGAATTCCGTGGCCATGCCGCTCCCGTGGTCCCGCCGGTCGTCCTGCCGGGCGTCTATCAGGCTACGAGGCTGCCGGGGTTCACAGTTCGAAGCTGACGAAGCCGTCCGCCGCGTCGGGCTCCGGGGCCGTCACCGTGTAGGCGAACCGGTTCCTGAGCCCGGCGTCGTCCCACATCGCCGCCCGGTCACGGTAGTTGAAGACGATGTCCTTCCCGTCGCCACCGTGTTCCAGGATGCGGGCGACGGCGATCTCGTTGGGGTGGTCGTGCCGTGCACCGCTGGTGGAGATCAGATAGCGGTCGCAGTCGATCAGTCCGAGCAGGTCGTTCGAGAGATTGTGGTCGCTGCCGTGGTGGGCGACCTTGAGGGCGTCGAGGTGGAGCCGGCCGCCCGCCGCCTCGGCCGGCGCTCGCAACGAGGCGACCAGCCGGCGGTCGTCCGCGTCGCCGGTGAGCACGATGCGCCGGTCCTCGAACTCGAAGAGCAGGCCGATGCTGGTGAGGTTGGTCTTCGAGGTGTCCGGCTTGAACGGTGCCGCGGCGAGCTGCTCGACGTTCGGGGCGCCGAAGTGCTCGAAGCCCTCCACCGGGGGGAGTTCGTCGGGGTCCCGGCCCGGGATCAGCCCGTTCTTCGCGCATTCCGCGCTCCATACCGGGGCCAGCCGCTCCAGTTGCCCCCGATCGGGTGAGAGCACGGTCATCGTGGAACCGTCGTCGAACCAGGCGAGCTCCCGTCCGACCTCCACGCCGCGCCCGCCGAACGCGTCGTTCCAGGGAATCTTCTGGGCCAGCAGGGCGCTGGTGAGCTTCTCCCCGTCGACCGCGCCGAACCCCTCGGCGTCGAGAAGGTGGTCGAAGCCGTTGAACCAGACGTCCCCGAACTCCACCGTCCGGTCGGGGTCGTCCAGCAGGGCGAGCACGCCGAGGATGTGGTCCTGGTCGACATGGGTGACCACGAGGAGGTCGACCAGTCCGTCGAGTCCGGCGAGCACGGGCTTGACGAGCGGATAGGTTCCCGAGCGTCCGCCGTCGACCAGGATGCGGCGTACGAAGGTGTCGTCGCCGTACTCCAGGAGCAGGCAGTCGCCGTCCTCACCGGGCATCATCGTGAATCTGATCATCTCGGCCTCCCGGGCGAAAGGGTCCTTGTCGCCCCCACCCGCGGGGCCCTCACCGCGATCTCCCGTGCAGCGACACCACGACGAACGGCTCGCGGGTGTCGACGCGCCAGGAAAGACGGCGGGCCTGATCGAGCCGCGCCGCGCACTCCGGGTCGTCGGGGAACTCGGAGAGTCCATGGATGAGGCGGCTCAGGCCGAGGGTGAAGACGGGCACCCCTCGGTCGAACGCCTCGACGAGCGCGTCCCGCGCCGCCTGGCGTTCCGTCTCGGTGTGCGCGCGGCGCAGATGGCGCATGGCCCACAGCAGGGACCCGTCGCTCATCCACGGGAAGTCGTGGCGCAGCCGGGACAGCCACGGGTCCCAGCGGTGCGGCCGGTCGGTCAGTTCGCTGCCGATCAGGACGTAGGCCCCGGCCATGGCCGCGAGCGGGTTCGTCAGCTCGTCGTAGAGCATGGTCTCCGCGTCGTGGACGAGGGTGGCGGCCGCGTCGAAGGCGCCGCGCACCATGTAGCCGAGGGCGGGTCCCACACGGCTGTCGCGCACGGTCACCGAGACGGCGCTGCCGGTCGGGCTCTGGCGCTCGTTGACGAGGACCTCGATCTGGGCGGTCTCCCAGGGCGCGGGCAGGGTGACGACGTACTCGCTGCCGGCCAGCGAGACGACGAGGAACTGCCGCGGTCCGGTGGCCCCCTCGATGGTGGGTTCGCCCCGCTCGTCGACCGGGCCGTCGGGGCCGAAGCGGTAGAGCCGCGCCGCCGCGTCGCCGAGATCGAGGCTGGGCACGGAGTGCGGGGCGGAGTGGGCGATCTCGAACACGACCGGTCGCCGCGAGGGCTTCTCGGCCGCGTCGAGCATGGTGGCGAACTGCCAGGTGGACGGCTTCGGGTCGCCGACCCAGGCCGCGTGGCCCGGTTCGACGACCGAGTCCCACTCCCAGACGCCGGAGCGCGACCCCTGGGACCGGGGCACCGGAATCGCCTCGCCGTCGTGGTAGTCGCGGTACGACTCGATGTTCCCCATGAGGTACTGCCAGGAGTGCGAGGCGTAGGGCGAGCGCGCGGTGCGCAGCGTCACGCATGTGTAGGTGCCCTCGCGGGCCTCGGCGTCCTTGGTGAGGACGACACCCGAGGGCAGCGTGGCGGTCACGAGGTAGCGCCCGGGTTCGACGGCGTAGGTCGCCGGCCGCGCCGAGGCACCGCAGGGGAAGAGGACATTGCGGTGTGCGGCCCCGGCGCCGCCGACCGGATAGATGTTGCCGACCACCTGGGCGCCGCCGGAGACGTCGTCCTCGTCGAGGCTGAGCGCGACCCGGACGCGCAGCACGGTGTTCATGGCTTCACCAGCTGCACGCGGCGGAAGACCGGTCGTACGGTGATGGACTTGGTCCGTACGTCCTGGTCACCGAGCCGTGCCTCGAAGTCGTATTCGCCGAAGCGGAGTTCGATGGCCCACTCGCTCTCCGGGTCGGCCTCTCCGGAGGCTCCGGCCGGGCGCCGAAGCCGCTCGTGGCCGCCCTCGCGGCAGACGAACTCGGCTTCCGCGTTCTCCTGGGCGCGCTCGCAGCCCACGTACACCGGGACGACGGGCGGGCCGGGGAGCTCGTGCAACACGAACACGGGCAGTTCGCCGACGGAGGGGACCTGGACGCCGGCGACGGCTCCGGCGAACTGCGGCTGGTGCATGAAGTGGTCGATCGCTTCGAGGAGATGGGCGGTGTTGACCCGCCAGTCGCCCTCGGGGTCGTCGCTCGCCGCCCCGGCGAGGCTCCTGAGCAGCGCCTCGGTGAACAGGCTCACCTGTCCGGGGCGCGCGTGCGACCGGTCCCCGGCGAGGGTGGCGTAGTACGGGATGTGGAACCGTCTGGGGAGATCGAGCGGTCGCGACCCGGCACCGAGCGGCGAGCGTCCGGCGAACCGGGTGCCCGAACTCTCGATCAGCACATCGGAGTTGGACCGGCAGGCGTCGACGAAGAAGACCTGCTGGCCGGCCTTGCAGCGCTTGAGTCCGTTCATCAGGGCCGCGAAGTCCAGTGCGCCGTTGAGGGGGTTGTGCCGGTCGGCGAAGATGTCGGCGGCCAGGAGCGCCATGTCGTCGCCCTGCGAGACGCCGTGTCCGCAGAAGTAGAAGACGAGCCGGTTGTCGACGTGGCTGTCGCCGCGGTCGAACCACGCGGTGACCGCGGCGAGGATGTTGTCGATGGTGGCGGCGTCGACGTCGTGCGCCGTGTGGGTGCGGGGGTCCGTGAAGGGGGCCGGTTGTTCCTCGCTCAACAACAGGGCGACGCTGCCGAGCGGTCGCGTCGGGTCGTTGTACTCGGCCAGCAGCCAGTTCGCGAGAGCGCGTGCGGAGAGCGGGGGCGAGCTGAGCTGGCGCATCCCGTCCGGGTCCGCCACCGGCGCCTCGCCGCCGGCCAGATGCGGATACTTGCCGACACCGATCACCAGTGCGTGGGTGCACGGAAGGCCGGTGTCCTCTTCGAGGTGGATCACGGAACCGGCCATGGCCCCTCCGGAACCCGACTGAGCCGGAGACCGCCGGCGGAGCTGAGAACCGCCCGCCGACAGCATTTCCTTTATTATATTTCTGGGCGCTCTTTATGTCCTGATATGCACCGCGTTGTCCCAGGCTCGTATCTCGACCCCTCCTTCGGCCCTTCCCCCTGGCCCATCGAGGTCTCGACCGATCGGTGAACGTGAGGCCCGGCATGCCCAAGAACCTCGTCATCTGCCTCGACGGCACCGGCAACCAGGTGAAGGCGAAGGGGAACACCAACGTCGTCCGGCTCTACGAGATGCTGGACCTCTCCGATCCCGCCCGCCAGATCGCCTACTACGACCCCGGCGTCGGCACCTTCTCCGCGGCCGGCGCGTGGACCCCCGTGGGCCGCCGCCTGTCGAAGCTCCTCGGCCTCGCCTTCGGTTCCGGAATGAAGGCCAACCTGGCCGAGGCCTATACGTATCTGATGGGCCATTACCAGCCGGGCGACCACATCCATGTCTTCGGATTCAGCCGGGGCGCGTACACGGCCCGCGCGCTCGTGGGCATGCTCAAGGCGGTCGGGCTGATGCGTCCCGGAATGGAGAACCTCGTCCCGTACGCGGTGTCGGTGTACGCCAGGAACAAGGACTGGACCCGGCAGGACTGGGACCAACTCCACCATTTCGCGGGCGCCTTCAGCAACGCGGTCGAGGGCCGCGTCGGTATCTCCGTCGCCTATCTGGGGATCTGGGACTCCGTGAAGGCGGCCGGCGTGCTGCGCTGGAACCTGCGGTGGCCCTACACCCGTCAGGTCCCGAACGTCGCGCGCATCCGCCACGCCGTGTCCGTCGACGAGAAGCGCAGGCCCTATCGCGAGTACCTCGTGACACCGGGCGACGGCAGGCGCCCCGCGCCCGGCCTGGTCGAGCAGGTGTGGTTCGCCGGGGTCCACTCCGACGTCGGCGGCACCTTCGACGACGATCCCCGGACGGCCACCGTCGCCCTCAAGTGGATCGTGGACGGCGCCCTCGACGCGGGTGTCCTGCTGAAGAAGGGGGCGTACGCCCGCGAGGTGACCCTGGCGCCCGACGACGCCCTGGGCCGGATCCACCGGATGGGCCGGATCTGGGCCCTGCTCACCTACCGGCGCCGGAGGCTGCCCGCGGACGCCCAGGTGCACGCCAGCGTCCGCGCGCGCGACGCGCGCTACCGCGACCGGATTCCGTCGACGGCCCTGTGGGCCGACACCGCCTGGCTGACGCCGAGGGATGCGCGATGACCCTTTCCGTGGGGCATCGTTGACCTGGAGCATCACGCCCGCACCGGACGCACGGAAAGTATGATCAAGCAATGTCTGACTTGACCGAAACCACGCCCGGCTGGCTGTCCCGTGACGAACTGGAATCGGCCCGCGCCCGCCTGCCGATCCTGTACGTCGAAGCCGTACCGGTGCGCGTCGACGACAACGGCGAAGTCACCCACATCGGGCTGCTGCTCCGTATCGGTCCGGACGGGACGGTCAGCCGCACCCTCGTCTCCGGCCGGGTGCTGCACCACGAGCGGGTCCGCGACGCCCTGCTGCGCCACCTGGAGAAGGACCTCGGCCCCGTGGCACTCCCCCGGATCCCGGCCTCCCTGCAGCCCTTCACCGTCGCCGAGTACTTCCCGACGCTGGGCGTCACGCCGTTCCACGACCCCCGCCAGCACGCCGTGTCCCTGGCCTACATCGTCCCCGTGACCGGCGACTGCCGCCCCCGGCAGGACGCACTCGACCTGGTCTGGTTCAGCCCGGAAGAGGTCTCGTCATCGGTGGTCGCGGACGACATGCCCGGCGGCCAGGGTGTGCTGCTCAGGCAGGCGCTGGCACATGTCGGACGCCTTTCCTGACGCGAAGCCCCGCCGAACACCCCGGAATCGGGGAAAGTCGACGTCCCGCCCGACACGGCAGCCGGGCCATCACCCTGCCCGGCGCCGCGACCCCGTCATCAAGATCCTGCCGACGCGGCCCGGGACATCGGGCGGCGATCAGTCGGCGGAGCAGGTAAAAGGCCGTTCCCGCAGAAGCGGAAACGGCCTACGACCTGCATGCATGCAAGTCGGGACGACAGGACCTCGCTGGGCGACCGGCCCTCCGGGCCGGTGTGAGGTTCCGGCCGGGGACGACGAGGCGTGGGGGCGCGCCGCACCCACGGGCTTCCGGTTGGATCCCCACACCGCGCACATGCTGAACCTCGACGGCGGATTCAACACGGTCCGGCAGGAAACAGTCGCCGCCCGGCTCGGAGCGCGCGATGTCACCGCTCGCGCAGTTCACCCCAGACGACGAGCCGGAGCCTGTAGGCACGGGTGACCGGGTCACGGTCCGTGCAGGTGGTGAGCGTGATGCGCGCCTTGTCGGGCTTGACCCCGGGCCTGTTGGGAACGGGCAGGACGACACCGACCTCCGTCGGCTTCACCTTCTTTGTCTCCGTGATCCGGTAGGTGTCGCTTCGTCCCCGCCACTCGACGGTGACCGAGTCGCCGCGTTTCAACTGGTCCAGCCGGTTGAACGGCTGCCCCCAGCCTGTTCTGTGGCCGGCAACCGCAAAGTTGCCGATCTCACCGGGCATCGCAGTCCCTGGATAGTGCCCCGGTCCCTTTGCCAGAGCATCTTGAGATACTCCCTCGACAACGACCGGACGGTATCCGGACCCGAATTTCGGAATCCGCAGCACCGCGAGAGCCTTCCCCTCACGAAGGCCGGGACCCTTCCGTTTCGCCCCCTGCGGAGGAGCCGATGCCTGATGGCCCACCTGCGGCTGCCACAGTTGATCACGCAGATTCTGTTGTGCCCGGCCATATTCGTGATCCTGCTGCCAGTCCTGGTGGAGCCTGAGCCCTCCCATGAGGAGGCCGGTAAGGATCAAGCCCAGTCCCACCAGGCGGATTATTGTCCGCATGAGAAACGTCCTCACGGTTTTGGCGAGGTCACCGACAATTCCACTCCACCTTGGGTGCGTGTCAGCCTTGGTCAGGTGTCGTCGCTGTTGTTCTCCCTTCGGGGAATCAGCCGCAGCGCGGCGAATCCCACCGAGATCAGAACAAACATCACGACCCAGAACCAGATGCTGTCCACGCCGCCGGTGACAGGCAGAACGCCTGCACCGACTCCGGCAGATGCCGCAGTTCCGGCACCGGTGTAGTCCGCCATGAGTTTCTCCTTCGGAACATGAAGCTGCGGCCAATTCCGCCATCAGAAACGGATCGGCGCCACGGACAAGTGGAGATCCGGCACCTGCATCGATCCGACGCCCGGCCCGAAGCCGTAGTGGTGAGGGGACGGGCACATCAGCCGAGATTTCTCAGCTGCCGATCCGACTTGTTTACGACGTATATGTACAGCTTCAACCCGGTTGACGCATGCGGTCAAGTGGAGAGTGCGGCGATCACTGCACCGGCCCCGCCCCGATGGGCCGGACCAGGCGGTCGAGCAGTGCGTCCAGCCCGACGGCCAGGCCCTCCGGCCCACCCGGCTCGGTGAGCGCGACGGCCATCCGCAGCCTGGGCAGCTCCTGCGGCGGCAGGTGATCCAGCCCGAGGCGGACCACGGGATCCGGCTCATCCGGGTTGTCCGCCATGGGGCACACCTCAACCGACACATAGCCGAGGACCCACCCCGTGATGGCGCGGAAGACGACTCCGGCGCGGACGCCGTCGAGTCCGGCTTCCTCGAGCAGGGCGAACACCCTCTCGTGGCCCCTCAGAACGGCGAGCGGCCGGCGGGCCAGGGGAGCCCTCAGCATGCGCGTGGGGAGCAGTGGCACCGCCTCGGGATGGGCCAGGCAGACGTCGTAGGTCGCCCGCCCAATCCGGTGAAGCCCGAAGCGCCACGCCGGCACGCCGGCCACGGCCCCCGCCGCATCGGCGGCCAGGCACTCCTCCACTTCGAGGTAGAGCGCTTCCACCAGTCCGTCCAGGAGGGCGTTCTTGCTCGGCGCATACCGATAGAGCGCCATCGCTTCCACCCCGAGTTCGGCGCCCAGGCGGCGCATGCTCAGCACTGGCAGTCCTTCCCGGTCCACCAACGCCAGCGCTGCGGCCAGCACACGCTCCCGGTTCAGCGGGCGGTACCAGCCGCGACCGCCGGAGCGGCGCACCGGACCGGCGCCGCGCCAGCCCTTACCCTCCGCCCGACCCTGCTCCTTGGCCATGGCGCCTCCAGGCGATCCGCCCCCGCGCCGCTCGTGTTGACGACGCGCCCTTTCGGGTTCTAGTGTACGTATACAGTGTAAATATACGCATATCATCCATTCCTTCAACAGGGCTGATCGCACCGAGGGGCCGAAAGGCGGACTCCATGACCCGCATCGAGGACTACGCCCTCCTCCGCGACCTGGAGACGGCTCCGATGGTCGCCAGGGACGGATCAGCCGACTTGCCGTGTCTGCCGCGCCTCGACTCACCTGCCCGCCCGGCCCCGCGCGACTGGGCACGGCGGACAACAGCCTGCCGCCACTGGACACCGCGCCGGTGCGAGTCACCGACAACTGGCAGGTGCGGGGCCCCGGGCGACAGTTCGTCCACTCCAAGATCGTGGCGTGGCGTTCCACCGCTCGAGCCGTGCGCCGGCTCGGACGCGGACGGTTCCCGCGCCGGTACGCGGCCCCGGACACTGGCCGCCGACTCGGCAACACACCCCCAGGCATTCAGCCACATCGCCCTGGGTGGAAACAGCGTCCACCCTCTCAGCGGCATCGAGGTGATGGCCATGTTCGCCAAGACACGCATGCTTCGCGCCTGCTCCTTCCGGATGCGTTCGAAGCATGAGCGGGGCAGGCCGCCCCGAGGGGAGAACCCGCGAAGGGTGGTGGCGCTCGTTCCCGCTTACAAGGAAGTGGACTCGCTGGGGCACGTCCTTGAAACCCTGAAGCGCCAGACGCACCCCCCGGACCGCATAGTCGTGACTCTTGACCCGCACAAGCAGAAGCAACGAACTCGCGAACTGGAGCAAATAGGCCGCGAAGCCGGTGCCGAAGTCTGGCATTCCGTCGGCAACAAGTACAAGAAGGCTGGCAATCTCAACGGAGCACTGGCGGAACTTCTGAAAACCCTCTCGGATGATGACGCGGTTCTGGTTCAGGATGCCGACACCTACCTCGATCCCCACTTCATCGAAGTGACGCGCAGGAAGCTGCTCCAGGGATACGACGCTGTGGGAGGGAATTTCCGCGGACGTGCGGGCGGTGGATTGTGCGGCGTCTTCCAGCGGAATGAGTACGCGCGATACGCGCGGGACACAGGACGCAAGAAAGGCAAGGTACTGTGCCTGACAGGCACAGCCTGCCTGTTCAGGGTGGAAGCCTTGAAGGATGTTCTGGCCGCCCGTGAGAACGGACAATTGCCTGCGGCTGACGGCGTGTACGACACCAAGGTGCTGACGGAGGACAACGAACTCACGCTCGCGCTGAAGCACCGGGGTCGGCGTGTTGTCGCCCCTTCCCGAGCCACCATGACCACGGAAGTCATGCTGACGTGGGGAGACCTCGCCAATCAGCGGCTTCGTTGGAAACGCGGAGCGCTCGAGAACCTGTTTGACTACGGTCTTACGCGTTACACGCTAGAAGGATGGGTCAGACAAGCGATCGCCTTTCTGGGCGCCACGGTATCGACAATTTACGTCGGGTCGCTTCTGTGGTTTGTCATGACGGGTGCCGGCGTCAGGATCGCTCCCTTCTGGATAGCCCTTACAGCCTTCTACGCGATAGAGCGCGCGATCACCGTGAAAGCACGAGGGTGGCGCGTGGCCATGGCGTCGATGCTGGTCATACCCGAGTGGTTCTACGACCTTTTCCTCCAGGGCGTGCACATCCGCGCACTGGCAGAGGCGGCCCTCCGAAGGGAACGCAACTGGTAGGCAGCGCACCGCGGCGGCGGCGCGGGCCCTCATGCGAATGGGCCTCCACGGGCTTCCGCCGTGAAGACCCTTCGCACCGTCGGGACGACAGGATTTGAACCTGCGACCCCTTGACCCCCAGTCAAGTGCGCTACCAAGCTGCGCCACGTCCCGGTGCGTTCACCCGCGGTGACCCGCGTGATCGTGCGAACATAACTTTACCCCACGCCGGGGGGCTGCTCCGCAGGGGGACGGGGCGCGCGACAATCGGCGTATGAGCGGGACATCTGAGACGCGGCAGTCCGGCGGACGTGATCGGGACACCGAGGGACGGGCACGGAACGCCCGGCCCCGCGACGGACTGGGGCGCCCCCTGCCCTACGGAGCGGACGGGGTGGAACGGCAGCCGGAGGGGGTCGTGCGCGCCCCCGAGGAGACGGTCGCCGAGGCGCAGGCGCTGCTGGACGCGGGCAGGCCGTTCCACGCGCACGAGGTCTTCGAGGACGCCTGGAAGTCCGGTCCGCGGGACGAGCGCGGGCTCTGGCGGGGGCTGGCCCAGCTCGCCGTGGGACTGACCCACACGGCGCGGGGCAACACGACGGGCGGCGCACGGCTGCTGCGACGCGGCACCGGGGCGGTCGAGGAGTGGGCGGCGGAATCCGGGCGGCCGCGGCCGTACGACCTGGACCTCGCGGAACTCGCCGTCTGGGCAAGGGAGTTGGCGGGAGTCGTGGAGCACGACGGCGGGCCGGTCGACGCGGCGGCCTCGTCACCGCGGCTGCGCGGCCGGGCCGCCTGACGCGTGCGCGCCCCACCCCGCCCGATACCGGCTGGGTGCCCGGCCACGCCGTCCGTCAGCCCCCGGCCAGGCACAGGGCTCGGCGCCGGACCCGGCTCCGCCGATGCGGTGCGTCCACGGTCGGTGGCGTGCGGCAGACTCTGGGTGTGCGAAAGATTCATGTCATCGGCATCGGTGCGGGCGACCCCGATCAGCTCACGCTCCAGGCGGTCAAGGCGCTGAGGAGCACGGACGTGTTCTTCATCCTGGACAAGGGCGAGGTGAAGTCGGACCTCGTCCAGCTGCGCCGCGACATCCTCGACGCCCACATACCCGAAGGGGCGTACCGCCTGGTCGAGGCCCGCGACCCGGACCGGGACCGGACGGCGGGGGGCCCGGCCTACTCGCCGGCCGTCGGGGACTGGCGCAGCGCCCGAGCCGCGATCTACGAGCGCCTGATCGCCGAGGAGCTGGGCGAGGACGAGAGCGGCGCGTTCCTCGTCTGGGGCGATCCCGCCCTGTACGACAGCACGCTCGGCATCCTGGAGGAGATCCTGGACCGGGGCGCGGTGGCGTTCTCGTACGACGTGGTGCCCGGCATCAGCAGCGTCTCGGCGCTCGTCGCCCGGCACCGCACGGGACTGAACCGGGTCGCCCGGCCCGTGCAGATCACCACCGGCCGGCGCCTCGCGGAGGGCTTCCCCGAAGGGGTGGACGACGTGGTCGTGATGCTCGACGCCCACCAGACGTTCCGGCAGTACGCGGACGAGGACATCGACATCTACTGGGGTGCCTACATCGGCACGGCCGACGAGATCCTCGCCTCCGGTCCGCTGGCCGAGGCGGCCCCCCGTATCGAGCGGTTGCGCGCCGAGGCCCGGGAGCGCAAGGGCTGGATCATGGACACTTATCTGCTGCGCAGGAATCCGCGGGCGTAGTCCGCCAGGTGTGACACCCCGGACCCGGGTCCGGGGTGTCAGGTGTCCGAGAAGGCCTTCCCGCCGGTACACCGGGCGGATCGCCCCGCATGCAGGGGGAGCCCACCGGTGTGAGGGTGGCGATTGTGACGATCACGGAGGATTCCGCGCCACCCGCGGCGGGGGCGCCCGGGCCGCCGGTCCTGGACAGCCGGCGCCGCAACATCGTCTTCGCGACGATCGTGCTGGGCATGCTTCTCGCCGCGCTCGACCAGACGATCGTGGGCACCGCGCTGCCGACGATCGTGTCCGATCTGGGCGGCGCGGCGCACATGTCGTGGGTGGTGACCGCGTACCTGCTGGCCGAGACCGTGGCGACGGTGCTGGTCGGCAAGTTCGGCGACCTGTTCGGCCGCAAACTGGTCTTCCAGGTGTCGGCGATCATCTTCATCACGGGTTCGTTCCTGTGCGGGCTCGCCACGAACATGACGCTGCTGATCGCCTGGCGGGCGTTGCAGGGCATCGGCGCGGGCGGTCTGATGGTGACCTCCATGGCGCTGATCGCGGACGTCATCCCGCTGCGCGAGCGGGGCAAGTACCAGGGCGCGATCGGCGCGGTCTTCGGTGTGGCCACGGTCATCGGGCCGCTGCTGGGCGGACTGTTCACGGACCATCTGTCGTGGCGGTGGGCGTTCTACGTCAACGTCCCCCTCGCGATCGTGGTGGTGATCGCGGCGGCCCGCACCATTCCCGTGGTGAAGTCGGTGACCCGGCCTGTCATCGACTATCTGGGCATCGCGCTGGTCGCGGTCGGCGCCAGCGCCCTGATCCTGGCGACGAGTTGGGGCGGCAACGAGTACGCCTGGACATCACCGACCATCATCGGTCTCTTCGTGGGCGGTGTGGTCGCGCTCGGCCTGTTCTGCCTGGTGGAGACGCGTGCGGCCGAACCGATGCTGCCGATGCGGCTGTTCTCCAACCCGGTCTTCACGGTCTGCTCGATCCTCAGCTTCATCGTGGGCTTCGCGATGCTCGGCGCGATGACGTTCCTGCCGACGTATCTGCAGTACGTCGACGGGGATTCGGCCACGGTCTCCGGTGTGCGCACCCTGCCCCTGGTCATGGGGCTGCTCATCGCGTCGATCTTCAGCGGCAACGTGGTCAGCAAGACCGGCCAGTACCGGATCTTCCCCATCGTCGGCTCCCTGGTGATGGCGGTCGGGCTCTATCTGATGTCGCGCATGGGACCGGACACCGGGGCCTGGCTGGAGTCCCTGTACATGTTCGTGCTCGGCACCGGGATCGGGCTGTGCATGCAGGTGCTGACGATCGCCGTGCAGAACACCGTCGAGTACACCGACCTCGGCACCGCGACGTCCGGTGTCACCTTCTTCCGTACGCTGGGCAGTTCCTTCGGTACGGCGGTCTTCGGCACGATCTACACCAACGCGCTGAAGCCGAACCTGGCCGAGGGGGTCAGAGCCGCCGCGGAGACCGGGGCGGCCGGACCGGCCGTCATCGCCAAGGCGGCGCAGAGTCCGGAAGGCCTGCACCGACTGCCGCCGGAGGCGGCCCAGCCCATCATCGACGCCTACGCCGACACCATCCACACGGTGTTCCTGTGGACGGTTCCGGTCGCGGTCCTCGGCTTCGTCGTGGCGCTCTTCCTCAAGCAGGTGGAGCTGCGCGACAGCGCGCGGATGGGGTCGACGGACATGGGCGAGGGCTTCGCGTCGCCGTCCACCGCGGACTCCCAGCGGCTGCTGGAGTTCGCGGTCGCGAAAATCATCGGCACCACGGAGATGGACACCGCGCGCCGGATCGTCGCCGAGTCCGACACCCGGCTGGACGTGGCGGGCTCCTGGGCGGTGATGCAGGTGGAGCTGTTCACCCGGATGGTCGGCCACGCCAATCTCGCGCTGATCGCCGCCCGGCGCCATCTGCCGCCCGAGGTGCTGGTCCCGGTGTTCAACCGCATGGTCGAGGAGGGCTATCTGACCCGGCACGGCTCGTTGTTCTCGCACACCGCGGCGGGCGAGCGCGAGGCTCGGGTGATCAGCGAGGCCTGGGGCCGCTGGCTCGCCGGGCGCGTCGAGCAGGATCTCGGCCGGCCGTCCGGCGAGGAACTGCGCGCCGCCGTCGACACCATCGCCAAGCGTCTGCTCGTCGAGGACCTGACACAGGGCCTGCCCGGCCGGCCCCCGGAACTGGCCTCGGCGACGACGAGTTGACCGGCCGGCGTCCGGCCCACCGCGACCGGCGGTAGCCACGCGCCGTCGCGACGGAGAGCCGGGCGAGGTACCCGAACGGCGTCACGCGGCCGAGCGCGGGCCCCGGAGGTCGGTCACCGCGGGCCGAGGCCGAGCAGGGCCAGCGCCGACGCGACGTCCGGTACCGCGCTCACGTCCTGCGGGAGGGGCGGCCGGCGTACGACGACCACGGGGAGGCCCAGGTCGCGGGCGGCCGTCAGTTTCGCCGCCGTCGCCGCTCCACCGCTGTCCTTGGTCACCAGGACGTCGATGCGATGCCCGCGGAGAAGGCGCGTCTCGTCGTCCGGAGTGAAGGGACCGCGCGCGAGCAGCACTTCGGTGTCCGCGGGCAACGGCGGCTCGGGGGCCTCCACCGAACGTACGAGAAAGTGCAGCCCGGCCAGATCCGCGAAGGCCGCGAGACCGAGGCGGCCCGTGGTGAGAAAGACACGGCGGCCCAGCTCGGGCAGCAGCGCCGCGGCTTCGGCGAGGGAGTCCACCGGGTGCCAGCGGTCGCCGGGACCGGGGCTCCAGCCGGGGCGGCGCAGCACCACCGCGGGAATCCCGGTCGCCGCCGCGGCCCGTGCCGCGTTCGCGGTGATGCCGGACGCGAAGGGGTGCGTCGCGTCGACGACAGCGTCCACCCGGTGCTCGCGCAGCCATCGCGCCAGCCCCTCCGCCCCGCCGAATCCGCCGGTCCGTACGTCCCCTTCGAGCGCTCCCGGCCGGGACACCCGGCCCGCCAGCGAGGTCGTCACCCGCACGCCGGGGCGCGTCGCCAGCTCGGCGGCGAGTTCGCGGGCCTCGGTGGTGCCGCCGAGAAGGAGGACGTGCGGGGACATGGGGCGAGCGTACGGGGTACGGGAGCGGCTGTGCGCCTGCCCCGGTCGCCGCAGGTCAGGTCGGTATCGTCCTCGCGTGGATACGGTGCGTGCGGTCCTGATCGACATCGACGGCGTCCTCACCGTCTCGTGGGAGCCGATTCCCGGCGCGGTCGAGGCGTTGCGGCACATCCGCGAGGCCGGTCTCGGCATCGCCCTGGTCACCAACACGACGTCCCGCACGCGCGCGTCCATCGCCGCCACGCTGGCCGGGTCGGGCTTCCCGGTGGACGCCGCGGACATCCTCACCGCGCCGGCCGTCACCGCCGCGTATCTCGCCGAGCACCATCCGGACGCCCGGTGCGCCCTGCTGAACAGCGGCGACATCGGTGAGGATCTCGAAGGCGTGCACCTCGTCGAGGAGGACGCGGATGTCGTCGTGGTGGGCGGCGCCGGTCCCGAGTTCGGCTACGCGGCGGTGAACCGGGCCTTCGGCCATCTCCAGCGGGGTGCCCGGCTGATCGCCATGCACCGCAATCTGTACTGGCGGACCGACCAGGGGCTCCAGCTCGACGGCGGCGCGTTCCTGCTGGGGCTCGAACGGGCGGCACGCACGGAGGCCGCGATCACCGGGAAGCCGTCGCCGGCGTTCTTCGAGACGGCGCTGGCACGTCTCGGGGTCGGTCCCGGCGAGGCGCTGATGATCGGCGACGACATCGAGTCGGACGTCCTCGCGGCCCAGCGCACCGGCATCACCGGCGTCCTGGTCAGGACCGGGAAATACCTGCCGGAGAGCCATCGGGCGGCCGACGGCACGCCCGATCACGTCCTGGACTCCTTCGCGGACCTCCCGCGTCTGCTGGCCTCCGCGGCTCCCCGGTAGCGCCGGGGCGCGCCCCGGACGCCCCGGACTCAGCGCAGCAGCAGCTGCACTCCCCCCACGATCGTCGCCCCGATCACCAGGCGCTCGAAGAGCCGCTGGTTGATGCGGTTCACCGCCCATGTGCCGATGAGCGCTCCCGGCACGACGAACGCGGCCAGGGCCGCGTCCAGCAGCAGGGAACGGCCGTCGATCAGGCCGAGGCCCACGCTGAAGGGCACCTTGGAGACGTTGACGATGAGGAAGAAGAAGGCGGAGGTGCCGAGGAAGCCGAGCTTCCGGAAGCCCGCCGAGAGGAGATACATCGACATCACCGGACCGCCCGCATTGGCCACCATCGTGGTGAAGCCGCCGAGCACACCGTAGGAACGGGCCTTGACCCGTCCCGTGCGGGTCACCACCGAGTCGGGCTCCTCGTCCTGGCCGGCGGCCCGGCGGCGCCACAGGGTGACCCCGGTCATCAGCAGCAGGATCGCGCCGATCGAGGTCCGTACGGCCCCGTCGTCGGCCCACACCAGGAACAGCGTGCCGAGGACGACGCCGGCGGCGACCGCCGGGAACAGCCGCCACAGCGTGGGCCAGTGGGCGTGGCGCCGGTAGGTGAGGACCGCGAGCACGTCGCCCACGATCAGCAGGGGCAGCAGGACACCGGTCGAGGCGCGGGCGGGAAGCACGGCGGCGAAGATCGCCAGGCTCACGGTGTTGGCGCCGCTGACGGCTGTCTTGGAGAAGCCGACGAGCAGAGCCGCGGCGGCGAGAGCGGCGAACTCCCAGGTGGATATGTGCCAGAGCGTCATCGTGTTCATGCGGGGGCCGATGCTATGCCCACGCAACTCTCCCGCGTACGCGGGGTCCCGCCGCCCCTCCCGAGGTCACGCCGTGTACCGGGCGCGCAGCTCCCTCTTGAGGACCTTCATGCTCGGGCCGAGCGGCATGGCGTCGGTGAACTCCACACGGCGCGGGTACTTGTGACGGCCCAGATGGTCCTTGGACCAGTCGGTGATGTCGGCCGCCTCCGCCGAGGCGTCCCCGGCGCGTACGACGACCGCGCACACCTCCTCGCCGTGCAGCTCGTCCGGCAGTCCGATCACCGCGACCTGGGCGACCGCGGGGTGGCGCATCAGCACTTCCTCCACCTCGCGCGGGTAGACGTTGTAGCCGCCGCGGATGATGACGTCCTTCTTCCGGTCGACGATGGAGAGGAAGCCCTCGTCGTCCTTGGTGCCCAGGTCACCGGTGCGGAACCAGCCGTCGACCACGGCCTCCGCGGTCGCCTCGGGCCGGCCCAGGTAGCCGGAGAAGACATTGTGGCCCCGGATGACGACCTCGCCCAGCTCGCCCGGCGGCAGCAGTTCGACGCGTCCCTCGACGTCCGCGCGCGCTATCTCCACGTCCACGCCCCAGAGCGGGTGCCCGATGGTGCCCGCCTTCGTGCCGAAGAGGGGCTGGTTGACGGACGCGGTCGGCGAGGTCTCCGACAGCCCGTACCCCTCGTAGATCTTCGCGCCGAACGCCGCCTCGAACCGTTCCAGGACCGCGACGGGCAGCGAGGCTCCGCCGGAGATGCAGATGCGCAGTTCCGGGAGGGCTCCCGCGTCGGCCGCCGCGGCGGCGAGGGCGACGTACATCGTGGGGACGCCGTGGAAGGTGTTCACGCCCTCCTTCACCATCAGCTCGATCGCGCGCGCGGCGTCGAAGCGCGGCAGCAGGACGAGGGTGGCGCCCGCGCGCCAGGTGGAGTTGAGGGAGACGGTCTGGCCGAAGGCGTGGAAGAGGGGCAGCGCGCCGAGCGCGATGTCGTCGGGGCGGATGTCGTTGGCGTCGAAGGCGTTGACCGTCGCGTTCATCACCAGGTTGAAGTGGCTGAGGACGGCGCCCTTGGGGACGCCGGTGGTTCCGCTGGTGTAGAAGACGACGGCCGGGTCGTCCGCGTCGCGGGTGAGGTACGAAGGGAGGGGTTCGGCGTCCGCGGCGAGCCGTTCGAACTCGGCGCCCAGCGTGACGGTCCGGACACCGAGGGCCCGCGCGGCCGCGGCGCCCGTCCCGGCCTGCGCCGGGTGGCAGAGCAGGAGGGTGGCGTCACTGTCCTTCAGCACGTGCTCGACCTCGGACGCCGACAGGAGCAGGTGCACGGGGACGACCACGCCGCCCGCCGCCGCGATCGCGTAGTAGGCGTGCGGGAACTCCGCCGTGTTGGGCGCCATGAGGGCCACCCGGTCCCCGGGCCGGACGCCGAGACCGACGAGCGCGCCGGCCTGCGCCAGGACGCTCCGCCAGACCTCGGCGAAGGTGAGGCGCAGGTCGCCCTCGACGAGTGCCGTCTTCGCGGGCCGCCGCCGGGCGTTCTCGGCGAGGATCGCGGCGAGGGACAGGGTTGCCATGGAGGAGTGCTCCGTTTCCTGCTGGTGCGGCTCTGAACCAGGTGGGGGCGCGTCGGGGGCGCGAACGAGCCGGGGCGGCCGGGCGGGCACGTGTGTCGGCGTGCGCCTGGCGTACGCCGGCCCAGGCGCCCCCGCGCGTACGAGGGCGGGTCGGGGCGGTCGGGGTGTCAGTGGCGCTCGACCAGGACCGCGCTGCCCTGTCCGACGCCGACGCACATCGTGGCCAGGCCGCGCGCGGCGCCCGTGCGGCGCATGCGGTGCAGCAGGGTGGTGAGGATGCGGGCGCCCGAGCAGCCGAGCGGATGACCGAGGGCGATGGCGCCGCCGGTCGGGTTGACGAGGTCCGGGTCGATGCCGAGGCGGTCCACGCAGGCGAGGGCCTGGGCGGCGAACGCCTCGTTGAACTCGGCCTCCTGGATGTCGCCGATGCTCCAGCCGACGCGCCCGAGCGCCTTCTGGGTCGCGGGCACGGGGCCGATGCCCATGACGTCGGGATCGACACCGGCCGAGGCGCCGGCGACATACCGTCCGAGCGATTCGAGACCGAGTTCGTTCAGGGCCTCCTCGCTGACCAGCAGCACACCGGCGGCGCCGTCGTTCATCGGTGAGGCGTTGCCCGCGGTGACCGTGCCGCCGGCGCGGAACACCGGCTTGAGGCGGGCCAGCTTGTCGAGCGAGGTGTCCTCCCGTACGCACTCGTCGCTGTCGACGACCACACCGTCGGGGCGCTCGACGGGAAGCAGCTCGGCGTCGAAGTACCCGTTCTTGCGGGCGTCGGCCGCACGTTGGTGGCTGCGGAGCGCGAACGCGTCCTGGCGCTCGCGCGAGACGCCGTACCGCCCGGCGACCTCCTCCGCGGTCTCCCCCATCGACAGGACGCCGTGCAGCTCCTTCATCGCGGGGTTGACCAGCCGCCAGCCGAGCCGGGTGTCGACGGTCTCGATGCGGTGCGGCAGCGCCTCGTCCGGGCGGGGCAGGACGAAGGGGGCCCGGCTCATCGACTCGGAGCCGCCGGCGAGCACGATCTCGGCCTCACCGGAGCCGATGGCGCGGGCCGCTGTCGTGACGGCCTCGAGGCCGGAGGCGCAGAGCCGGTTGACGGTGGCGCCGGGCACGCTGTCGGGCAGTCCGGCGAGCAGCGCGGCCATCCGCGCGACATTGCGGTTGTCCTCACCGGCCTGGTTGGCGGCGCCCCAGTAGACGTCGTCGACGCGGGCCGGGTCGAGCGTGGGCACCTCGGCGACGAGACCGCGGATGACGCTCGCGGCGAGGTCGTCGGGCCGCACGGAGGACAGCGCTCCGCGCAGCTTGCCGATGGGTGTGCGGCGGGCGGCCGCGAAGTGGACGGGACGCACGACAGGACTCCTGACGGAACACCGAGATTAATTAGCACTGCTAGTTTTGGACTATAACCCCGCACCGGGCCCTTGGGAAGATCCCCCCGGCGGCCGGTATCCACCCATCCGTCCCCGGACACCGCGCACCCTCCCCTCACACGGCCCACCTCCACCCCCACACCCGCATGGAGTGGGGCACCGCGGGCAGACGTGAGGACGGGGCGGCCCGGAGGGACCCTCGGCGCCGCTCCTCGTCCCGAAGCAGACCCACGGGAACACCGAAGGGGGCACGCCATGACCGACGCCGTCGAGCTCGACGCGCTGTGGGACGAGTTCCACCGCGTGGTGAACATGACCTCCCAGGAACTCGCGGCCTGGCTGCGGGTCGGCGACGCCGGGGAGCCGAGCGAGCCGCCGCCTTCCGAGGCGGGTCCGTCGACCGGCCGTCATGTGCTCGCGATCCTGCAGAAGCGCCGCACGGACCTCACCGACGACGACATCCGGACCATGTACGAGGTGGTGGACATCGTCTCCGCCGAGGAGGACGGAGAGAACGGGGACGGCGGACCCGGGTCCGGGGACGTACGGCTGCGCCACCGCCTCATGGCGCTGGGCCATGATCCGCTGAAGCCGGACCGGTGAGAACCGCTCCGCGGCCGCGCGACCGCCGGGTGGCCGAGGATCGACTGTCCGAGGCACCGCATTCCACGCGGATGGCACACTGCTCACGCACCCCGCCGGACACGGGTCGACGGGGTGAACCAGCCCAGCGGAGCAGGGAGTTGCCGTATGACGGGGACGGAGTCCACCGCACACCGGATCGACACCAGCAGGCCACATCCGGCACGGGTGTACGACTGGTACCTGGGCGGCAAGGACAACTACCCCGTCGACGAGCGGCTCGGGCAGCAGATCACCGCGCTCGATCCCGGCGCCCGACGGGCCGCACGCAGCAACCGCTGGTTCATGCAGCGGGCCACCCGCCACCTGGTCCGCACGGCGGGAATCCGCCAGTTCCTCGACATCGGCACCGGCATCCCCACCGAGCCCAATCTCCACCAGATCGCGCAGACCGCCGCTCCGGACGCACGGGTGGTGTACGTCGACAACGACCCGATCGTCCTCGCCCACGCCGAGGCGCTGCTGCGTGGTACCCCGGAGGGCGTGACGCGGTACGTCCAGGCGGACGCGCACGATCCGGGGAGGATCCTCGAAGAGGCCGCGCGGGTGCTCGACCTCGACCGCCCCGTGGCCCTCTCACTGATCGCGCTGATGCACTTCATCGCCGACGACGGCGGCGCGTACGAGCTGGTGGAGACCCTGGTCGACGCACTGGCGCCGGGCAGCTGTCTGGCGCTGTCCGCGATGACCGCCGATTTCGAGCCGGAGAACGTGCGGCGGGGTATCGAGCACTACGCGCGCGGCGGAGTCACCCTGGTGGGCCGTTCGCACGCCGAAGTGAGCCGCTTCTTCAAGGGACTTGACCTGGTCGAGCCGGGCGTCGTCTCCGTGAAGGACTGGCGCCCCGACCTCGCGGAGGGCGAGACCCCGATCGGTGACGAGCCGGTGTCCCTGTACGGCGGGGTCGGCTTCAAGGGCTAGCGCCGCCTCCCCGTGCGCCTCCGGCGCCGTTCCTGCCGCCCCGAAGCCGCGCGTCGCGTTCCGCACTGGTGCTCGACCGCGGGTGCGGCCGGTCGGGCATCATGGCTCCGACGGGCGGCAGTGAGGGGAACACGTATGGACCGGGGCGCGCGCCTTCCGGAGGAGCCGTCGGTACCGCAGTTCCGGCTCGACGCCCTGCTGGAGGACCTGCAGGAACAGGTCGAGCGTGTGCGCGGCACCCAGAACCGGGTGCACACCCTTCTCGAAGCGGTCCTCGCGATCGGCAGCGACCTGGACCTGGACGTGGCCCTGCGGCAGATCGTGGAGTCCGCGGTGCAGCTCGTCGACTGCCGCTACGGGGCGCTCGGAGTCCTCGGCGACGAGGGCGGCATCAAGCAGTTCATCACGGTGGGGATCGACGAGGAGACCATCGCCCGCATCGGGAACCACCCCCGGGGAGAAGGCATCCTCGGCCTGCTCATCCGGGAGCCGCACGCGCTGCGGCTCCCCGTCCTGAGCGACCACCCGGACTCGGTCGGCTTCCCGCCCGGGCACCCCCCGATGACCACGTTCCTCGGCACACCCGTGCAGGTCCGCGACAAGATCTTCGGCAATCTGTACCTCACGGAGAAGCACGGCGGGACCGCGTTCGACGCCGAGGACGCGGCGGTCCTGCGCACGCTCGGCGCCGCGGCCGGTGTGGCCATCGACAACGCCCGGCTGTACGACGACGCCCGGCGCCGTGAGCGCTGGCTGGCCGCGAGCAGCGAACTGACCCGCACCCTGCTGTCCGGCGTCGATCCGGCCGAGGTCCTGCACGCGTTCACCGCGACGGTCCGGGAGCTGTCCGACGCGGATCTGGTCACCCTGGCGCTGCCGGTGACCGGCACCACGGACCTGGTCATCGAGTCCGCCGAGGGACGCGACGCCGACCAGGTACGGGGGCTGGCCCTGCCGGACGGAACGAGCCTGGCCGCCAAGGTGTTCGCCTCCGGCGAGAGAATCGTCAGCACGTCGCTCAGCCAGGACCCGCGCACCGGGACGGGCAGCGCGTCGGTCCTCGACCTCGGCCCGGCGTTCGTGATTCCGCTGGGCACCCAGGAGCGGGTGCGCGGCGTTCTCCAGGTCGCGAACCGGCAGGGCGGCACCGCGTTCCCGGACGCCACCGTCGAGATGATCGCCGGGTTCGCCGGTCATGCCGCGCTCGCCCTGGAGATCGCCGAACACCGCCGCGACGCCGAGCAGTTGCTCGTCCTCAACGACCGCGACCGCATCGCGCGCGACCTGCACGACCTGGCCATCCAGCGGCTCTTCGCCGGGGGGCTCAGCCTGCAGTCGGTGCTCAACCGGCTCACCGACCGGCCCGACGTGGCCGCGCGCGTCCAGCGGGTGGTGGACGATCTCGACGACACGATCAAGGTCGTACGCTCCACGATCTACGCCCTGCGCGAGAGCGACCGGTCGAGCGCCACCGGTCTGCGCGCCCGGCTCGTCACCGAGGTGGGCCGCGCGGCCGAGACGCTCGGCTTCGCCCCCGCCCTGCGCATGAGCGGCCTGCTGGACACCGACGTGTCCGACGAGCAGCGCGAACACCTGCTCGCGGTGGTGCGGGAGGCCCTGTCGAACGCCGCCCGGCACGCCCACGCCACCGCCGTGGAGGTAACGGCCGAGGCCACCGCCACCACGCTGCGGCTGCGGGTGGCGGACAACGGCCGCGGCATCGGTCCCGACGTCACCCGCCGCAGTGGGCTCGGCAACCTAAGTATCCGCGCCGAGAACCTCGGCGGCTCGTGCGCCCTGACATCCAACGAGCCGAGCGGCACCGTCCTGGAGTGGACGGTGCCGCTGCACCACGCCGATCCGGCCTGACCCTCGGAGTGCGCTCCCGTCCCGTGCGACGGTTCCGCGAGCGCCCGGCGGCGCCGTCACCCGGCCGGTCCGGGCCCCGAGGTCACCCGCGCCCGGCCCCGGGGCCGCGTTCAGTGCTGGTCGGCGGGTGCGGGGCTGTCGTCGATGAAGCCGCCCGACTGGTGCCGCCACAGCTTCGCGTAGGCGCCTTCGGACGCGAGAAGCTCCTGGTGCGTGCCCTGTTCGACGATGCGCCCCCGGTCGAGGACGACGAGCCGGTCCATGGTGGCGACCGTGCTCAGCCGGTGCGCCACCACGAGCGCCGTGCGCTTCTCCATGAGCCGCCACAGCGCCTCCTGGACGAGGATCTCGCTCTCCGAGTCCAGGGCGCTGGTCGCCTCGTCGAGCAGCAGGATCGGCGCGTCGCGCAGGATCGCGCGGGCCAGGGCGACGCGCTGGCGCTGGCCGCCGGACAGCTTGATGCCGCGCTCTCCGACCATGGTGTCGAATCCCTCGGGCAGCGCGTCGGCGAACTCCGTGACGTGCGCCGCCTCGGCCGCGCGGCGGATCTCGGCGTCGCCGGCGTCCGGCCGCGCGAAGGCGATGTTGTCCCGCAGCGTCCGGTGGAACATCGCCGGGTCCTGGGGCACGTAGGCGATCAGGCCGCGCAGGTCGGCCTGGCGCAGCTTGCTGATGTCCTGGCCGCCGATCAGGATGCGGCCGCCGTCGATGTCCGTCATCCGCAGCAGCAGCCGGGTGAGCGTGGTCTTGCCCCCGCCGGACCGGCCGACCAGACCGATCTTCGCCCCGCTGGGCACGGCCAGTTCCAGCCCGCTGAAGAGCGGCTTCGCACCCCCGTGGGTGAAGGTCACCCGCTCGAAGCGGACGTCGGCGTCGCGGGACAGGAGGGGCTCCGGAGCCACCGGGTCGAGCACGGTCGGCGGCGTCAGCAGCAGTTCGGTGAACTGGGCGGCCTCCGTCATCGAGCTCTCCAGACGGCGGTAGATCTGGTTGAACTCGAACATGATCCGCGTCGCGTTGGCGTAGTACGTGAAGGCGACCACGACCGCCTCCACGCCGTGCCCGCCCCCGCCGAGGGCGACCGCGAGCAGCAGCCCGAGCGCGTTGGTGAGCACGGACATCGGCGCGACCAGGGTGTCGATGCGCAGATTGCCGTAGTCCCACGACCGCAGGGTGAGCCGCCGCGAGGCCGCGACGCGGGAACGGTGTTCGGCCGCCTCGCGTTCCTCGGCGGCGAAGGCCCGGACGGTGTCCATGTTCATCAGGCTGTCGGCCACGTGGCCCGAGACCCGGGCGATCGCCTCCTCGCGCTGGTCGACGAGTGCCTGGCGACGGCGGATGAGGGGCACCACGCACAGTCCCGTCACGGCGATCATCACCAGCAGCCCGACGACGAGCAGCGGTTCGTAGCGCCACAGCACCACCGATCCGAACACCAGCGGCACCAGGCTCCCGACGACCTGGAACGTCATCGTGTCGACGAATTCCTCGAAGCGGGAGGCGAAGCTCAGCACCCGCTTGGTCAGCGATCCGGCGAAGTTGTCGTGGAAGAACGAGGCGTCCTTGGCGAACAGTTCGTCCATGCCGATCACGTACAACTGCTCGATGCCCAGGGCGTCCAGACGGTTCAGGCAGTGCAGACCGAGGCGCCAGAACGCCTCCGCCAGCAGCAGCACGCCGCCGAAGCCGAGGACGTAGGGCAGGGCCGCGCCCATGGACATACCGCTGCCGTCGCCCGCGATGCGGCCGACGAGCTTCGCGACGATGAGCGGCGCGACGTAACTGATGCCGATGTTGCCCAGCGCCGGCATCAGCATGGCGGGCAGCGTCAGCCGCCGGAGCCGGCCCAACTCCCTTCCGTAGTAGCGGAGTGCGAGGAGCACGGAGCCCCTGCCCGGTAAAGCCTTGCGCGATTCAGGCGATGCCATACCCACCCTGTGTCGTCGTACGGCAGCCCGCCGCGCGCGTCCGGTCACGAAGACGGCGATGTCCGCATATGGGCAGGCCAGGACTTGCAGTGTCCCGTGACGGTGTCCACGCGGTCCAAGCGTTTTTCTCGGCCATCGGGCCGCCCCGGACACCCCGGACGGGCTCGGCCGAAGAGGGCCGTACGACGGCGACCGGGTACGACAGAGGCCGTTTCCTCATCGCTGAGAAAACGGCCTCTGAACCACGACTCAAAAAGTCGGGACGACAGGATTTGAACCTGCGACCCCTTGACCCCCAGTCAAGTGCGCTACCAAGCTGCGCCACGTCCCGATGCCCGCCTGACCTGGGGTTTCCCCTGGTTGGACGTGCACGGAAACAATACCGCACTCGTGACGGTGGTCGCGCACCGGTTTTCCGCCGACCGGGCGGCCGGCGCCGCGCGGAAGCGGACGGGCGGCACGCGTCCGGTGCCGGCCCGGAGCGCGGTCGAGGTCACCGAGATCCCCGAGATCCCCGTACGACGGTCTCGGCGACGCACGGCCGTACCTAGCCCGGCCTGCCCCGACCCGCACGGACCCGGGTGACCGGTTCCCGTTGTCCCGGGAGTACGGGCCCGTCGGCGCGCACCAGATTGCGGATCGCGGGGACCGACAGCAGGGCCGTGGAGACGACGAGGGTCATGACACCGGCCATGAGGAGGACGTGGTCGGCGCCGAGGGCCGCCGCGGCGGGTCCCGCGAGTGCCTGGCCGACGGGCATCATCGCCAGGGAACCGGCGACGTCGTAGGCGTGGATGCGGTTGAGGACGTCGGGCGCGACCTGCGTCTGCACACTGGTCGCCCACATCACGCCCCACAGCGACGTGCCCGCTCCGGCGATCAGCGCTCCCGCCGACATGGCGGCCACACCGAGCCCCGCCCCGACGGACGCGGGGAAGCACGCGAAGGCGAAGAGGGCGAAGGAACCGGCGCGCAGCATGCGGCGCGGACGCAGTCGCAGCGCGACGAGCCCGCCGATGACGGTGCCGGCGCCGAGGGCGGAGTTGATCAGGCCGTAGGCGCGCGGGCCGTGCTCCCGCACCACCTCGGTCGCCACCAGCGGGACGGTCGGGCCCCAGACGGAGATCATGTAGACGCACCAGATGACGATGACGGCCCACATCCAGGTACTGGATCTGAACTCCCGCCAGCCTTCGGCGAGATCGGCCTTGAAGCTGCCGCTGTGCGCCCGGCTTCCGGGAGCGGCCGGGGGCGGGCGGAGCAGCAGCAGGCACAGGGCGCTGAACGCGAAGGTGGCGGCGTGGGCCACGAAGACCCCGCCGGCGGAGGCGAACGCGACCAGCAGACCCGCCAGGGCGGGGCCGGCGAGCTGGGCGGAGGACTCGGCGATCCGGATGGCGCCGTTGGCGCCCTGCACGTCGGCGGCGAGGCGCGGCACGGTGCTGGCGACGCCGGGCTGGAAGACCGCGCCCGCCACGCCGTTGGCCGCGCCGATCACGCAGATCTGCCAGAGGATCACGTGGTCGGCGAAGAACAGGGCGGCGGCGACCGCCTGGGCCACCAGCCGCACGAGGTCGGCGCCGATCATCAGCTTGCGGGTGCTGAACCGGTCGGCGATCACTCCGCCGAAGATCACCAGTCCGGCGAAAGGGGCGGCCGACGCGGCCATGGCGACGCCGACGGCACCCACCCCGTACCCGTACCGCAGCAATCCCGCGGCGAGGGCCACCGGCAGCATGGTGTCGCCGAGCCGGGCCATGGCGCGGGCGACGAAGAACAGGGCGAAGTCGCGCGACCAGACCGGCCGCGGAGGCCGGTCGGCAACGATGTCAGGCCGGACGGGGCCCGAGCCCGAGCCCGCCACCGTGGATGCCTCGCTCCACGACTCGGCCGATCCACCCCTGGCCACACCGACGCGCTCCGACCGCTCTCCGCGCGGCGACTCCTCGCCCGATGACGTCCTGGTCATCCCGCTCGCACCCCTCCCCTGGCCCCGCCGGGCGGCTCCCCCGCGAAGCCGCCTGTCCCTCTCCCCACTCCTGTTTCCGGATCATGCCACGGGCCTCCGACACCGCCGAGGCAGTTTCAGTCGGCGGACGAGAGCCCCAATTCGGGGTGGGCGTCGATCAGTCGGGGCGGGGCCGCCTGGCGCCAGGAGTCGGCGAGGATGTCACGGAGTTCGTCGTCGTCCTCCAGGGCGGAGAGCCGGGCCCGGACCCAGGCGAAACCGGCTTCGTGGTCGGCGATCCAGAACTTCCGCGGCTCGGCCAGGACGAGTTCGTCGCGCTCCTCCTTGGGGCAGCGCACCGCGATGGAGGTCTCCGCCTCGGGCAGCGTGACGAACATCTTTCCCGCGACCCGGAAGGTGGGCATGTTCCACGCGATCTTCTCCGTCGTGTCCGGCAGGGAGAGGGCGATACGGCGTACGTCTTCGGCATCCGGCATGAGACGCACGGTAGCCAATGGCACTGACATCGACGCGACGAAGCACGACGTCAGCGGCGTTGTCGACGGGGCGGGGCGGACCCCGGTCTCCGGCGACCTCGATCCGGCGGGGTCTCCCCGCCACGGCCTCACCAGCCTCCACGGCGCCCGCAGGGGCCGAGCCCCGTCACGCGTCGTCCGCGGGCGCTCCCGGCCGCTTGTAGAAGATCGTCGTCGGGCGCAGTTCGCCCGAGGGCGTCGCCGCGTAGTCGGGTATGGCCCCGAGCCGGGTCCAGCCCGCCGAGTGGTAGAGGGACTCGGCGGGGCTGTCGGTCTCGGTGTCCAGATGGAGGAGGGTGACTCCGGCGGCGGCCGCCTCCTTCTCCGCGGTCGCGAGGAGCGTCCGGCCGAGGCCCTGCCCACGGCCGTCCCGGTGCACCATCAGCTTGACGAGTTCCGCGCGGTGGCGGCTGTTGGGCTTGTCGGGGAACGCGAGGGCGACGGTGCCGAGCAGCCGGTCACCGCCGCGGGCCACCCAGACCGCGAGGTGCCCCGCCGAGACCGCGGCCGCGCGCTCCCGCCACCAGGCGACGGCCGCCGCGTGGTCGAGCGGGGCGAGGAACCCGATCGAGGCGCCGCCCTCCACGGTCTCGGTGAGCAGGTCCGCCAACTCGTCGACGGCCGCGTGGAGTTCGGCTGCGGTGAGGCGGGCGACGGTGGTCACGGCAGCACCACCGCCAGCACGTACCGCACGTCCGCGGGGCCGGGGCAGCGAAAGCGCGTCGGGCCCCACACCCGCAACCGCAGGCAGTCGCCGGCACCGAGGCGGTGTTCGACATCCTGCGCGGTCACGTCGAGCGTTCCGTCGAGGACCCAGATGTGCTGCTCCAGGCCGGGTACGGGAGGCCTGTCGTACGCGATGTCCGCGCCCGCCGTGAGCCGTCCCTCGACCAGTTCACCGCGGAGTCCCGGATGCGGCGGCGACACCGATCGCCGGACGAAGCCGGAGGCCTTGTCCGTCCAGATCGCCTGGTCGGCGGCTCGGACCAGCAGGGCGGGCTCTCCCTCCACCTCGCTGAGCAGATGCGACATGGTCCGCCCGTACACATGGCAGAGGCGGTTCAGGAGGGAGGCCGTGGGGCTGATCTCGGCGCGCTCGGCGCGGGAGAGGGTCGACCGGCTGATCCCACTGTGCTCGGCCAACTCGCCGAGGGTCCAGCCCCGTTCGGCTCTCAGCTCGGCCAGTCGGGCCCCGAGCCGGGCGTCGACGGCGGCATCCTCATCACTTCCCATATTCGGGATTCTATCCCAGATACGAGAAGACGAGCCGTCGGGTTCAGTCCACGGTCGCCGCTCGGGTCAGAGCGTCCAGCACGGGCCGGATCAGCGGATGGTCCTCCGCGCCACGGCGTACGGCGGCGAAGACGCGGCGGGTGGGCGCGACGCCGTCGACGGGGCGGACGACGACACCGGTGAGCTCCATGCCGCGCAGCGCCGAGCGGGGCACCAGGGCGACACCGGCGTCGGCGGAGGCGAGGGCGACGACGGCGCGGAAGTCGTCGGAGGAGTGTTCGAGGCGCGGCTGGAATCCCGCGTTCTCGCAGGCCAGGACCACCACGTCGTGGCAGGGATTGCCCGGGTACGGACCGATCCACGGATCCTTGGCCAGCTCGGCGAGCGGCACCTCCTCGGCGTCGGCCAGGCGGTGGCTGACGGGGACGACCGCGTCGAAGGGCTCGGCGTAGAGCGGGACGTGCGTCAGCCGCGGGTCGTCCGCGTCCGGGGCACCCCGGTACTCGACGGCCACCGCGATGTCGACCTGCCGGTCCAGCACCATCGGCAGGCTGGCGTCGCCCTCGGCGTCGTGGACCCGGAGGTGGATGCCGGGGGCCGTGACGGCGAGGCGGGCCAGCGCGGGGGCCACGACCAGGCCGATGCCGGTCGCGAAGGAGGCCACGGTGACCGTGCCGGCGGAGCCCGAGCTGTACGCGGCCAGCTCGGCCTCCGCGCGCTCCAGCTGGGCGAGGACGGCGTTGGTGTGGCCGAGCAGGATCTCGCCGGCGGCTGTCAGCCGTACACCCTTGGCACCGCGCTCGACGAGCCGGTGGCCCGTCTCCTGCTCCAGGGCGGTCAGCTGCTGCGAGACCGCCGAGGGCGTGAGATAGAGCGCGGCGGCTGCCGCAGTCACCGTGCGGTGGTCGGCCACCGCACGAAGGATGTGGAGCCGCCGCGCTTCGATCATGCGACCGATTCTCTCAGGTCACACGCACTTTCCGGCCACCGTGGTGCCGGCCGCCCTCGGGCCCGAGGGCGCGCACCCCGTCAGGCGTCGAGTTCCGCCCGCGCCGCCACGAAGGCGTCGACGGCCCGGTTCACGTCCTCGGTGGAGTGTCCCGCGGACAGCTGGACCCGGATACGGGCCTTCCCCTGCGGAACGACCGGGTAGGAGAAGCCGATCACGTACACGCCGCGCTCCAGGAGCAGCTCCGCCATGCGGCCGGCGACGGACGCGTCACCGATCATGACGGGAGCGATCGCGTGGTCGCCGGGGAGGATGTCGAAGCCCTCCGCGGTCATCCGGGACCGGAACAGCGCGGTGTTCTCCGCGAGCCGGACGCGCAGGTCGTCGGCGGACTCCAGCAGGTCGAGGACCTTGAGGGAGGCCGCGGCGATCACCGGAGCGAGCGTGTTCGAGAAGAGGTACGGACGGGAGCGCTGGCGCAGCAGGGCGACGATCTCGGCGCGGGCGGCGACATAGCCGCCGGAGGCGCCGCCGAGGGCCTTGCCGAGCGTGCCGGTGATGATGTCGACGCGGTCCATGACGCCGTGCAGCTCGGGGGTTCCGCGGCCGCCGGGGCCGACGAAGCCCACGGCGTGCGAGTCGTCGACCATGACCATCGCGTCGTAGCGCTCGGCGAGGTCGCAGATCTCCTTGAGCGGGGCGACGTAGCCGTCCATGGAGAACACGCCGTCGGTGACGATCAGACGGCGGCGCGCGTCGGAGGCCTCCTTGAGCTGGGCCTCCAGATCGGCCATGTCGCGGTTGGCGTACCGGAAGCGGCGCGCCTTGGACAGCCGGATGCCGTCGATGATCGAGGCGTGGTTGAGGGCGTCGGAGATGACCGCGTCCTCGGCGCCGAGCAGGGTCTCGAAGACGCCTCCGTTGGCGTCGAAGCAGGAGGAGTAGAGGATCGTGTCCTCCTGGCCGAGGAACGCGGACAGCCGCGCCTCCAGCTCCTTGTGCACCTCCTGCGTACCGCAGATGAAGCGCACGGAGGCCATGCCGTAGCCCCAGCGGTCGAGCGCCTCGTGGGCGGCGGAGACGACCTCGGGGTGGTCGGCGAGGCCGAGGTAGTTGTTCGCGCAGAAGTTGAGGACCTCACCGGGGCGGCCGCCCGCGGTGACGTTCACGGTCGCGGACTGCGGGCTGCCGATGACCCGCTCGGGCTTGTGCAGCCCGGCGGCGCGGATCTCTTCGAGGGTGGTGCGGAGGTCATCACGGACGGAGTCGAACATCATCAGTTCCTTAGAGTCCTCAGAGGGTCCAGTCGAGAATGACCTTGCCGCCGCGGCCGCTGGCCGCGTCGGCGAATGCTTCCTCGTAGTCGCGGAATCCGTACCGGCCGGTGATCACGGGGGCGAGGTCGAGGCCGCCCTCCAGGAGGACCGACATCGCGTACCACGTCTCGAACATCTCACGGCCGTAGATGCCCTTGATCGTGATCATGGAGGTGACGATCCGGGACCAGTCGACCGGGAACTCCTGGGACGGCAGGCCCAGCATCGCGATCCGTCCGCCGTGCGTCATGTTGGCGATCATGTCGCGCATCGCCTCGGGGCGGCCGGACATCTCCAGGCCGATGTCGAAGCCCTCGCGCAGGCCGAGCGTGCGCTGACCGTCGGCGATGGTCGAGCTCGCGACGTTGAGGGCGAGGCTGACACCGATCTTGCGGGCCAGTTCCAGGCGCTCCTCGCTGACGTCGGTGATGACGACGTTGCGGGCACCCGCGTGGCGCGCCACCGCCGCGGCCATCAGGCCGATCGGTCCGGCGCCGGTGATCAGGACGTCCTCGCCGACCAGCGGGAAGGAGAGCGCGGTGTGCACGGCGTTGCCGAACGGGTCGAAGATCGCGGCGACGTCGAGGTCGACCGGGACGCGGTGCACCCACACGTTCTGGGCGGGGAGGACGACGTACTCGGCGAACGCGCCGTCGCGGCCGACGCCGAGGCCGACGGTGGCACGGCAGAGGTGGCGCCGCCCGGCGAGACAGTTGCGGCACTTGCCGCAGACCAGGTGTCCCTCACCGCTGACGCGGTCGCCGATGTTGATGTCGGCGACGTCGCGGCCGGTCTCGACGACCTCGCCGACGAACTCGTGGCCGAGGACCAGCGGCGTCTTGATGGCCTGCTGCGCCCAGCCGTCCCAGTTGCGGATGTGCAGGTCGGTGCCGCAGATCCCGGTCCTGAGGACCTTGATCAGTACATCACCGGGGCCGGCCTGCGGCTCCGGAACGTCCGTGAGCCAGAGTCCGGGCTCCGCCTTCTCCTTGACCAGCGCCTTCACTCGACGGCTCCTGTGCGTGAGGTCCCGGGAACGGGCACGCCGAAGGGGCCCGCACCGGGGAGAGGGGTGAATTCACCCAGAAATCTGCCGTACGACGGTGCCCCTGGTCCATCGAGGATTTCTTAAGCGCGGCCCCAGCTTTCCTTCACACCCCAGTTCTCCCTAGCCCCGCCCGGGGTCGGATGTCGGGCCGCCGGAGTGGCCCAAGAGAGGGACTGCGGTGTCGGAGGTGACTACGTGGACATGCATGATCCCCGTCCCACCGGGGCTCATCACCTACGTCGAGAGCAGGTCCCGCGGCCGTCGGCAGGGCCGGCTTCCGCGTCCGGCACGTAGTCAGAACCCCTGGACCGCCTCCCGTCGTTCGAGCTGCTCGACCAGCTCGGCCGCCATCGACTTGATCGTCTCCAGGCCCGCCTTTCCCCATGGGCGCGGCTCGACGTCCACGACGCAGATCGTGCCGAGGGCGATGCCGGTGCGGTCGATCAGCGGGGCACCGAGGTACGAGCGGACGCCGAAATCGTCGACGACCGGATTCCCGGCGAAGCGCGGGTAGTCGCACACGTCCTCCAGCACGAGCGCCTTGCGGCGCACCACCACATGAGGACAGAAGCCGTGGTCCCGGGCCATGTAGCGGCCCACTTCGAGTTCGGGCCTGTCCGCGGTCGCGGCGAGGTCGCGGCCCTTGGCCCCGCCGTCAGGGGTGTGCAGGCCCGCGAAGAACTGCTGTTCCTCGTCGATGAAGTTGACCATCGAGTACGGCGCCGCGGCGACCTCCGCGAGACGGTCCGCGAAGGCGTCGAAGGCGGGCTCGGCGCGCTCCCCCAGCCCCAGTCGGCGCAGCCGTCGCACCCGGGCCGGAGCGTCCTTGTCCTCCGGCGTGAGCAGCAGACGACCGGCCGGCCGCGGCGGGTCGTACCTCATGTACGGGCTCCGTGGCTCGGGGAGTGGGCCGGCGCGTGGGCCAGGAGGTGGCGGACCAGGGTGAGCAGGGTCTGCACACCCGAGCTGGAGATCCGGGCGTCGCAGCGCACGACGGGGATCTCGGGGTCGAGGTCGATGGCCGCGCGCACCTCGGCCGGGTCGTAGCGGTACGAGCCGTCGAACTCGTTGACCGCGACGATGAACCCGAGACCGCGCTGTTCGAAGAAGTCGACGGCCGCGAAGCAGTCCTCCAGGCGCCGTGTGTCGGCGAGGATCACCGCACCGAGAGCGCCCTCGGAGAGCTCGTCCCACATGAACCAGAACCGCTCCTGCCCTGGTGTGCCGAACAGATAGAGCACGTGTTCCGGATCGAGGGTTATGCGTCCGAAATCCATCGCGACGGTCGTCTCGACCTTGTTCTCGATGCCGTCGAGCTTGTCGGTCGCGGCGCTGACCGTGGTGAGCAGCTCCTCCGTACTGAGCGGCGCGATCTCGCTCACCGCGCCGACGAAAGTCGTCTTGCCGACCCCGAACCCGCCCGCCACCAAGATCTTCAGTGCGGTGGGGAAGAGGTCAGAGTTGTCGTCGTAATCCATCGAGCACTGCCTCCAGAAGAGACCGGTCAGTGGGGTTGTGGTGGAACTCCGGGGGCTTCGTGGTCAGCGCCCCGCAGTCGACGAGGTCGGACAGCAGCACCTTGGTGACCGCCGCCGGAAGCTTCAGATGGGCGGCGATCTCCGCGACCGAGACCGGTGCCCGGCAGCGTTCGAGTGCCTGGCTGTGCTCGGGGCCGAAGTAGCCGAGGGGTGTGGCTCCGGTGGCCATGACCTGGGAGAGGAGGTCGAGCGCGGTCGTCGGCCGGGTCCGGCCGTTGCTGACGGTGTAGGGGCGCACCAGGCGTCCTGCCGCGTCATCGAGCCAGGGCTCGTCACCGGCCGCGGCCACGCTCAAGGCCTCATCGCCGGGGGTTCGACGGTGTGCTGCCGGGGCGCGGTGATCAGATAGGGGCGGACGCTCTTGACCAGCATCGCCATCTCGTAGCCGAGCACGGCCGCGTCGGCCTCGCGGCCCGCGAGCACGGCGAGACAGGTACCGGAGCCCGCCGTGGAGACGAACAGGAGGGTCGAGTCGAGTTCGACCACGACCTGGCGTACCTCGCCGCCGTCCCCGAAGCGCACGCCCGCGCTGCGCCCGAGCGAGTAGAGGCCGGAGGCCAGCGCGGCCATGTGGTCGGCACTGTCCGGGTCGAGGCCGTGGACCGACTTCACGAGCCCGTCGCAGGAGAGCAGCACCGCGCTGGTGGTGTGGGGTACGCGCTGGACGAGGCCGCTCATCAGCCAGTCGAGATCGGATACGTGACCGGTCGGCGCATCGCTCGCCATGGGGGATCGACTCCTTGAGGTACGAAGGTCCGCGGGAGCGGTGGGGGTGGGTGTGGAAGTGGGGGTGGGGGTGGTCATCCGGCCGGTGCGCTCCCGTCGTGCCGGGTGGTGCGGTCGTGGCCGGACGCGGTGTCGCGCGCTCCGTGCGGCGCGGGCGCGTGCGTCGTGCGGGTTTCGCTCAGGAACGCCGTCGGTGTGCCGTACTCCAGGGGTACGTCGATGGGGTCGCCGCCGCCGAGGGGGGTTTCCCGGGCGGACTCCCCGTGGACCCGCGCCGCACCGTCCGGGCGCGGTGCTTCCAGGCGCGGCCGCTCCAGGCGCGCCCGGTCAGGGAACGACGCCGGGGCGGCCGCCGCCGACGCCCCCCGTGCCGGCTCCGGCTTCTCCCGGCCCGCCGTGTCCGCGTGGACGGCCTCGGCGAGCCCGATCCCGCGCTGGAACGCCGCCATGAGACCCGGGTCGTGCCCGACGACGTCCTCCGTGTCCTGGCGGGGAGCGGGCCCTTCGCGCAGCTGGGGAACGAGGTGCTCCTGAGCCCGTCGCCTGGGCAGATGGGGCTTGCCCATGGTGCCGCGGACGGCACCGGAGCGCGGTGTGGGCGGCATGGCCGCGTTCTCGGCGACCGTGAGCCGGTCCCCGGGGCGGATGCCGGGCACGGCCTCGGCCGGATTGGGCCGCTCCGCGCGGGCACCGCGCATCGGGAGCGGGGTGGGACCGCCGCGTCCCGCGACCGGCTCACCCGGCGCGACGCGCGGAGGTGTCCGCTCCCCTCGCACCGGCTCCCGCTGCGACTGCCGTGGCACGGGGGCGACCGTGCGGCCCGCGGGAGTGACCGGGACCCCCGCCGGTGCGGGCTGCGCGGTCCCGGGTCCGAGGGACGGCCGGTGCCCGCCGCTCGTCTCCTGAGGCGACGCCTGCGTCATGCCCGCGTCTCCCGGAGCTCCCGGCCTTGCGCCCAACAGCGCCTGCGGGACGACGAGTACGGCCTGGACACCGCCGTAGATGTTGCTCTGGAGCCGGACGTGGATGCCGTGCCTGCGGGCGAGCTGCGAGACCACGAACAGACCGATGCGCCCGTCCTGCAGCAGTCCGGCGACGCTGACCTGGTCGGGGTCCGTGAGCAGGGCGTTCATCTTGTTCTGTTCGCCCGGCTGCATGCCGAGCCCACGGTCCTCGACCTCGATGGCCAGTCCCGAGGTGACGAGATTGACGCGCAGCAGCACCTGGGTGTGCGGGGCGGAGAACACCGTGGCGTTCTCGACGAGTTCGGCGAGCAGGTGGATGACGTCGGCGACCGCGTGGCCGCGCAGGGTGCCTTCGATCGGCGGCACGAGCTTGACCCGCGAGTACTGCTCGACCTCGGCGATCGCGGAGCGCAGCACCTCGGTCATGGAGACGGGGTTGCTCCACTGGCGGCGCGAGACGGCACCCCCGAGCACGGCCAGGTTCTCGGCGTGGCGCCTGATACGGGTGGCGAGGTGGTCGACGTGGAAGAGTCCCTTGAGGAGGTCCGGGTCCTCGATCTCGTTCTCCAGCTCGTCGAGGATGGAGATCTCGCGGTGCACGAGGGACTGGAGGCGCCGGGCCAGATTGACGAAGACCTCGACCTTCTGTTCGCTGCCGGCGTGGCTGGAGAGCTGCGCGGCCTGCACGACGGCGGCGACGGCGCCGTCGTGGGCACGGGACATGTCCGCGGCGAGCAGTTCGAATTCGTCGGCGTCCGCGGGAGGCCGACGGCGCGTCTTGCGCTCGGGCGGGTTCTCGCCGCGGCGCAGCCCCTCGACGACGGCGCGCAGATCGGTCTCCGTACGAGCGCTGGCGCGGCGCAGTGCTCCTATGCGTTCCCGGACGGACGTGGCGGCGCGATCGGCTGCCACGGCGGCGATCAGGATGCCGGCCAGGGCCACGCTCACGGCTCCGGCCAGGACGGCCCACAGGGTGAGGCCGGGCCGGGCGCCGGTGGAGCGGACGGTGAACAGTACGGCGGCACACGCGCTGAGGGCCACCGCGGTCGGCGGCAGTACCGCGAGGCGCAGCAGCTGGGGCCGCAGGTGCGTCTCGGGCAGCGAAGAGGTGGCACGGGCGACCGGTCGTCCGTGCCGTCCGCCCTCACGGCGGTCTGCGCGTGCGGCCGGTGCGCGAAGGTGAGACATCGGCGTCCTCGTACTGGATGCGTCGGGGGCACGGGGCTCCCGCGGGTCTGCGTGACTCGGGGATGTGCCATCGCGGTGCCGGTCGAGAGAGCCGAAAAAATCGGCCCTGCGTCGCCCGACGGCAACTGACAGTAGTCGCCAACGCATCATGTGCGGTGGGCTGTTGACAAACTCCCCCAGCCGACATCCCGCTCTGGTATGAGCCGTCGTACGACTGACCGATAACAGCGTCGGACGCATGTTCGTGCCACCCCCGCATCCGATCGGAGCTGGTCAGAAGCGGTCGCAAACAAACGGCGAGGGCCGAGGAGCATGTCGCTCCTCGGCCCTCGCCGTAGATCGGCTGATCAGCCCGCAGGCACCGTTTCCGGCTCTCCCGTGCCCTCCGCGGAGGTGCCCCCGACGTCACCCGGCGTGTCGGCGACGGTCTCCTCGACGACCGGCCAGCCGCCCTTCGGCGCACGGGCCACACCACGCCACCACGGCTCGGAGGGGACGGTCTCGGCCGTGGGCTCGAAGGGCTCGCCGGGCCGCGGCAGCGCGACACGGGCTCCGGCCGCGCGGGCGGCGGCCACCGTGCCCTCTCCCGGGTCGGCCCAGGCGTGGGTCGAGAGGTTGAACGTCGCCCAGTGGATCGGCAGCATCACTCCGGAGGGCCGCCCGCCCTGGAGGTCGAGGTGGGAGCGCATCCCCTCCTCGGGTGTCATGTGGATGTCGGGCCAGAACTCGCTGTACGCGCCGATCTGGATCATCGTGGCGTCGAACGGGCCGTGGGCGGCGCCGATGTCCTTGAAGCCCTCGAAATAGCCGGTGTCACCGCTGTGGTAGATGCGGTGGGCGTCGCCCTCGGCGACCCAGGAGGCCCACAGGGTGTGCTGCGTGTTGCGCAGTCCGCGACCACAGAAATGGCGCGCCGGTGTCGCCGTCAGGGTGATCCCGCCGACCTTCGTCGACTCCTGCCAGTCCAGCTCGCGCACGCGGTCCGCCGAGATGCCCCAGTGCTCCAGGTGGGCGCCGACGCCGAGCGGCACCGCGAACACCGTGTCCGTGTCGGCCAGCGCCTTGATCGTGGGCATGTCGAGGTGGTCGTAGTGGTCGTGCGAGATCACCACGACGTCGACCGGGCCGAGCGCGGCCAGCGGCAGCGGCACCGGGTGCAGCCGCTTGGGGCCGGCGAAGGCGAACGGAGAACAGCGCTCACCCCAGACGGGGTCGAACAGCACACGGTGGCCGTCGATCTCGGCGAGGACGCTGGAGTGCCCCATCCAGGTGAGCCGCAGCCCCGTCGCGGCGGGTTTGCCCAGGTCGGCGAGGGTCGTGGCATGCACCGGCACCGTGCCGGTCGGGGCGCGGTGGGCGCGCTCCTCGCTGCGGAAGTAGACCTTCGCGAACTCCACCATCGAGCCGTCGGGGCGGGTCCGGGCACGCTCCGGGTTCTGGAAGACACCGTCCGCGAAGTTCGGTGAGTTGCGGATGCGCTCCATGCGCGCACCTCCCGGATCCGCGCCGAAGGCGGCGGGCCGCAGCGCGCGGAGCCCGGAGCTCAAGGTACGGAAACCGGTCACGGATACCTCCAGAAGGAGTCGGTCAGGCTTTCATTATGGTCGTCGCCTCTGACAGCGCCGGGTCGCCCCGGTCGCGGCGCGATGTCCGTGGCCCCGGGTCTGTATGTGCTCAACCCCGGCGTGCACGTGGTTCTTCCTCGGAAGCGAAACGTTCTCGTACACCACCGCGCGACGAGCGTCGCTCCGGCACCCCCACCGATGGTCGATCCCGTGCGTTGACATGACCCGACCCCCGTTCCGATACTGACTCATGATTCAGTAGTACGGAACCGTCCCGTGGCCCACGGGTCGCGTCGGCCCGCCCGCTCCCTGGAGGCACCGTGTCCGACCGCCACGCCCGGCCGACGCCGACCGAGGACGTCTCGGGCGCCGTGCGGCGCGTCATCGCGCGGAGCCCGTGATGGGCGAGAGGATCACCGGCGGCGAGGCCCTCGTCCGCGCCCTGTGCGGCCATGCCGTGACCCAGGTCTTCGGCATCCCCGGAACGCACAATCTGGAGATCTACCGACACCTGTCCGCGTACGGCATCCGGCACCTCCTGACGCGCCACGAGCAGGGAGCCGGATACGCCGCCGACGGCTACGCGCGCGTGACCCATCGCCCGGGTGTCGTGATCACGACGACGGGGCCCGCCCTGCTGAACGCGGCGGCAGCCATCGGCCAGGCCTACTCGGACAGCGTGCCACTGCTCGTCGTCTCCCCCGGGATGCCCCTGCGCCACCCCCGTCTCGCGACCGGTCTGCTGCACGAGACGCGCAGCCAGACGGGGGCCCTGCGGGGCGTGGCCGCCTTCAGTCACCGCGTGTCCTCGGTCGCGGAGATCGACGCGGCGGTGGCGCGCGCCTTCACCCTGTTCCGCACCCGCCGGCCGCGCCCCGCGCACATCGAGATCCCCCTCGATCTCCTGGAGGCGGCCGAGGAGACGGGTCCCGTCCGCATCACCCCTCCCGTCCTCACCCTCGCCCCCGACGCGGCGGCCGTGGAGCGGGCCGCCGAAGCCCTGCGCGGGGCACGCCGTCCGGCGCTCGTGCTCGGCGGCGGCGCGCGCGGCGCCGCCGCCCCGGGCCTCGCCCTCGCCGAGGAGCTGGGCGCTCCCGTCCTCACCACGGCCAACGGCAAGGGGATCGTCCCCGAGACCCACCCGCTCTCCCTCGGCGTGTCCCTCCACAGCCCCTCGGTCCTGGGCTGGCTCGCGGAACGCGACGCCGTGCTCGCCGTCGGCACCGAACTCGCCGAGTCCGATCTGTGGACCGCGCCGCCCGCCCTGAACGGCACGCTGATCCGCGTGGACCTGGACCCGGACCAGATGTACGCGGGCCTCCCCGCGGACATCGCCGTCGTCGGCGACGCCCGGGTCTCCCTGACGGCCCTGCTCGCGGCCGTGGAGGGGGCCGGCGGCCCGCGCCGCCGCGCGCGCGTGGCGGACGAGGACCCCGCCCTGGGGGCTGGGGTTCTGCGGGCCGCGCGGAACGCCGAGACCGCGCGGCGCGACGCCCGCTGGATCCCGTACCTGCGGGCCGTCCGCTCCGTCCTCGCCGAAGACGCCGTGATCACCTCGGACAGCGCCCAGTGCTGCTACTACGGAGCGCTCCCGCACCTCCCGCTCGGCCCCGGGGGCCGCTATCTTCACCCGACCGGCTTCGGCACGCTCGGCTACGCGCTGCCCGCGGCGATCGGCGCCAGGACCGCGTGCCCCGACCGCCAGGTGGTGGCACTCAGCGGGGACGGCGGCCTCCAGTTCACGGTGCAGGAACTGGCGACCGCGGCACAGCTCCACCTCCCGCTGCCCGTCGTGGTGTTCGACAACGGCGGCTACGGGGAGATCCGCGACGAGATGGCCGCCCGGGGTGACACCCCCACGGCGGTCGACCTCGCACCGGTCGACCTGCCCGCCCTGGCCCGCGCCTACGGAGGACAGGGCACGCGCGCGTGCAGCCCGGAGGAGCTGACCGCCGCGCTCACCGAGGCACTGCACACCCCCGGCCCCACCCTGATCGCCATCCCCGAGGAGACCCGATGACCGCCCCCCTGATGACGCTCACCTGGACGGACCACGTCACCGGCCGCCCGGGCTTCCTCGTCGTCGACCGGCTCGTGCGCGGCGTCTCCAGCGGCGGTCTGCGGATGCGGCCCGGCTGCACGCTGGAGGAGGTCACCGGGCTCGCCCGTGGCATGACCATGAAAGAGGCCCTGCATTACAACCCCGAGGGCCGGTACATCCCGCTGGGCGGCGCCAAGGGCGGTATCGACTGCGATCCCCAGGACCCGGCGGCGTACGGCCTGCTGGTGCGCTACCTGCGCGCCATGCGCCCGTACATCGAGGCCTTCTGGACCACCGGCGAGGACCTCGGGCTCACCCAGGACCTGGTCGACCGGGCGGCCGAGGAGGCCGGGCTCGTCTCGTCCATCCAGGCCGTGTACCCGCTGCTCGACGACGAGACGGCGGCCCGCGGACGGCTCGCGGACGCCTTCGCGGTCGAGGTGGACGGCATCGGTCTCGACGAACTGGTCGGCGGCTGCGGCGTGGCCGAGTCGGTCCTCGCGGCCCTGGACCGGGCCGGGGTGGAGTACGCCGGTACACGCGTCGCCGTGCAGGGCCTCGGCACCATGGGCGGGGCCACGGCGCGCTTCCTGTCCCGTGCGGGGCTCAGCATCGTGGCCGTCGCCGACGTCAAGGGAACGATCGCGAACCCGGACGGCCTCGACGTCGAGGCGCTGCTCGCCGGGCGGGACGCGTACGGGACGGTCGACCGCGGGGTGCTGCGCGGCGCCGACCGTGAGCTCCCGGGTGACGCCTGGCTGTCCGCCGATGCCGAGGTTCTGGTGCCCGCCGCGGTGTCGTACGCGATCGACACGGCGAACCAGGCCGGGATCAGGGCCCGTTGGATCGTGGAGGCGGCCAACATGCCCGTCCTGTCGGACGCGGAGACCCTGCTCGCCGCGCGCGGGGTCACCGTCCTGCCGGACGTGGTGGTCAACTCCGGCACGAACGCCTGGTGGTGGTGGACGCTGTTCGGCGACATCGGCGCCGACGCGGACGAGGCGTTCGCCCACACCCGGCGCTCGATGCGCGCCCTGATCGGCCAGACGCTCGCCCGCGCCGAAGCCGACGGCACGACACCCCGGGCCGCCGCCCACGCCATCGTCACCGACCGGCTGCCGGTCATCGCGGAGCGGTTCGGGTGGTACGGATGACGGCCCGGAGCCCCTGAGCACGCGCCCCGCCGTTCCATCGTCGGGTTGCCGTCGAGGACCTGGCGGTCAAGGGGCCCGCCCGTACACGCCCGACCGAGTCCGTCCACGACGCCGGATGGTCCGTGGCCGTCCAGCGGCCGGCCGGAGTCGCCCGAGCGGGCCGGGCCGCCGAGGGCGCCGAGAAGGCGTCAACTCCCGCGGGGTCACTCCCGAGGGGGCTGTGTAGGGTTGCCGCGTGGCGAGAGTGCGGTTGAGCGTGGCGGAGCGGCGCGAGGAGTTGCTGCGGGCCGCCGTCGAGCAGATCGAGGCGCGGGGCGTGGCGGCGGTACGGATCGCCGACGTGGCCTCGTCCCTCGGGGTGAGCAACGCGCTGGTGCTGTACCACTTCTCGACGAAGGAGAAGCTGGTCGCCGCCGCTTTCACCTACGCGGCCGAGGACGACCTCGCCCATCTCCGCAAGCTGCTCGGCCGCCGTACGACCGCACTGCGACGCCTCCGTACCGCCGTGCGCTGGTACGCCCCGACAGGCCAGGCAAAGGGCTGGCGCCTGTGGATCGAGGGCTGGGCCGCCGCCCTGCGCGAGCCCGCGCTGCGCGAGGTCACCCGCGATCTGGACAGGCAGTGGAAGGCCGCGATCACCGAGGTCATCGCGGAGGGCGTGGCCGCGGGCGAGTTCCGCTGCCCGGACCCCACGAGTGCGGCCCTCCGGCTCACGGCGCTGCTGGACGGCCTGGCCGTCCAGATGACGGCGTACGCGGGCGCCGTGTCACGGGCGCGGACCCAGGAGTGGGCGGACGAGGCCCTCGCCCGCGAACTGGGCCTCGAACGCGAGGCGTTGGTGGCGGCAGTGCGCTAGGGCTGGGCACGGTGCCCCATTCCGTGCGCCCGTTCCCGTGCGCCGGTTCCCGTGTGCCCAGCCCCGTTGCCCCGTCACGCGGTCCCGAGCCACTCCTTCGCCCTCACCTCACCGGTCGGCGCGGGTCCGCCCCGGGCGCCGTGCCCGACCCGCGCCCTACCGGCCGAGCCGGGCCGCCCGCACCCTCGCCGCCTGTGACGCCGCGACGGAGGTCCCGTCTCAGGCCACCGACTCGATGCGCATCTTGATGTCGTCCGGTGACAGGGCGCCCTTGGCCGCCACGTGGTCGCCCGAGGACTCCCCGCGCAGCCGCCGTCCGATCCACGGGACCAGGTACTCGCGCGCCCACTGGATGTTGTCGCGCCGCATCTCGAGCGTGCCGCGCGGCGGCAGGGGCGGCCAGGGCTGGTCCGGGTCGGCGGGCACGTCGAGACCGAGTACCTGTCCGGCACGGAGCGCCACCCGCGTGTGGCCCTCGGGCGAGAGGTGCAGGCGGTCGCCGTCCCAGGCGCGGCGGTCCTGGATCGTCTTCAGGGACCAGAGGTCGAGGACGGGACAGCCGTAGCGGTCCGCGATGGCCCGCACATGTCCGTTGTAGGTGGCGATCTTGCCGCGCAGATGCTTGAGCACGGGGACGCCGCGGGTGTCGAAGCCGGTGGTCACCATGACGGTGCCGACGGCGGAGGTGAGGTCGACGATCGCGCGCTCGAAGCGCTCCGCGACCTCGTCGGGGTCGGTACCGGGCCGGATGATGTCGTTGCCGCCCGCGCAGAACGAGACCAGGTCCGGGCCGAGCTCCTTGGCCCGCAGGAGCTGGGTCTCGACGATCTGGTCGAGCAGTTTGCCGCGTACGGCGAGATTGGTGTAGGTGAAATCGCCCTCGGGGCGCCGGTCCGCGAGAAGGACCGCGAACCGGTCCGCCCAACCGACGAAGGCCCCGTCGGGCCCAGGGTCGCCGACGCCCTCGGTGAAGCTGTCCCCCACCGCCACGTACGACCCGATCACTGATCTGTTGTCACTCTTCGAATCGTCTGCCACATCGAGCCATGATTCACCCTCGGATGTGAGCTACGCGACCGTAGGGAAGGGTTGACGTGCGGTGAGAAAGGCCACTGGCCAAGTATTGGTCAACTCCGGAATAGCTCTCAGATCAAGGCTGTTGAAGCAGCGAGCACCCACGGGCGGGGAACATCGCGCGAATTCGCGCCGCGGCGGTCACAGGCCTTGTACGGGGAACACCGAAGGCCGGACCCCGGGGATCGTGGGGTCCGGCCTTCGGAGTCAGTCCTGCCGTCAGGAGCAGGGCTTGGCTTCAGGAGCGGGGCTGGGCGTCAGCCGACGGTGACACCGTGCGCGCGCAGGTACGCGACGGGGTCGACGTCCGAGCCGTAGTCCGGCGTGGTGCGGACCTCGAAGTGCAGGTGCGGTCCGGTGACGTTGCCGGTGGCGCCGGAGACGCCGATCTGCTGCCCCGCGGTCACGGTCTGCCCCGCCGAGACGGACAGGGCCGACATGTGGGCGTACTGGGAGTACCGGCCGTCGGCGTGCTGGATGACGACCTGGTTGCCGTAGGCGCCGCCCCAGCCCGCGGAGACGACCGTGCCCGCGGCGATGGACTTGATCGTGGTGCCGGTCGGGACCACGAAGTCCACACCCGTGTGGTAGCCGCTGGACCACATGCTGCCCGCCAGCTTGTAGCTGGTGCCGAGGGTGGCGCCGTCGACGGGCAGGGTGTAGCCGGAACTGCTGCTGGCGGAGGCCGCGTTGGTGGCCGTGGTCGCCTTCTCGGCCTTGGCCGCGGGGGCCTTGGCCGCAGGGGCCTTCGTTCGGGTGGACGAGTGGGTGGCGCCGGCGGAGGCGGCCTTCTTGCCGAGCGACAGCTTCAGACCGGGGTGGATCAGCGACGGGTCGCCGCCGATGGCCGAGCGGTTGTCCGAGTAGATCTTCTTCCAGCCGCCGGTGACGTTCTGCTCGTCGGCGATCTTCGAGAGGTAGTCGCCGGACTTCACCGCGTACGTCTTCGTCGTGGCGGCCTTCTTGGCCGCGGGAGCGGCGGTCGCGGCCTTCTCGACGTGGTGCGCGACGGCGGTGGCCGGGGTCGCGGCGTGGGCGCCCGTGGCTCCCATCAGAGGCAGCGCGAGCGCGGCGCCACCGGTGCCGGCCACGGCGATCGAGCGGGTGAGACGCAGGGACTTCGGACGGCGATGCTTACCCTTGGCGGGCATGACGAATTCCTCTCCGGCGCCTGCGAGGTGAGCTGTCGGGTGCGGGCTGGAGATGCCCGGCCGCGCTGCTGCGCGGCTGTACCCCTAGCCTGTTCCGGAGACCGGACCAGGCACGGAACCTGTGGGTCCCCCGCTCCTGCCGTGTACGGGTGAGTGTGCGGATTCCGGGCGGCGGCAGGATTGGGCGTCCGTCCGGATTGAGGCAGAACGTAAGCGAGATGAGAGCGCGTCGACAACTATGTGCGGTTTCTGTGCGCTCGCCTTTCTTGATCCATGCGGGAATTGCCGTCACCCTCTGTGGAATGACGATCTTTACGGCCCCTCAACCCGCCCGGGAATGCGGGCCGGTTGAGAAATGGGGACGGCAACGCATCGTCACGAATATGACGCTCCTCACGCGACTCGTCCCACGGTGCCTTATTTCAGGGACAGTTGGAATGAAGGCGCTATTTCGGACAGAACAGTCACATGCGACGTCGGCGGATATCCATCACATCCAGACCCTCACGGAGTCCGGTCCGCACACCGCGGGGTGGCGATGCCCCCTCTAGGGCGATTTGAGAGCTTTCGCAATATTCATGCACTTATGTCGAGCCTCAGCTCGCTCGTCCGGAGCCATGCGGCCGGCCCGCATGGCGCCGCACCTCGACGCGGTGGCGCCGTACGTGATCCCCGGACCCGGTGCGGACGCGTCGGCTCGTCGCGCTCGGTGACGCGCGCCGTGACCGACGCGAGGTCGCTGACATCTCGCGTGACCGCCGCACGGTCGGTGACGTCGGTCTCGTGACCGCCGCTCGCCCCGGGAAGAGGCCAGGTCCGGGCTTCCGCGCCGATCTCGATCATCGGCTCCCGCGGTGCCGGACAGACCCCATCGGGGCCGACATGATCACGGGTGCCGCGCCCTGATGTGCCGCCTGTGGACAACTCATTGCCTCAGGAACCCATGTCGTATCGTCGAGAGCGCGAGCCGAAGACAACTGCCGACGCGCGACGCCGAGTCCAGCCGGGCGACGCCGCCGGCCGAATGGGAGGAGCCCCCGTGACGCAGCAGGTCCCGTCGACCGAGCCCGAGCTCGGCGGAGTGCGCAACTTCCGCGACGTGGGCGGACTGCCCACCGCGGACGGCCGACGAGTGCGCTACGGGCACCTGTTCCGCAGCGGTCACCTCGCGCACGCCACGGAGGAGGACGCCGCGTTCCTCGCCTCCCTGGGGCTCCACACGATCTTCGACTTCCGCAACGCCGCGGATCAGAAGCTGGAAGGCCCGGACGTCGATCTGCCGGGCGTGCGGAACGTGAATCTGCCCCTGTCCGACCCGGCCGACGGCAGCGAGTTCTGGAAGATGGTCCGCGACGGCGACCTGGACCAGCTGCACGCGATCCTCGGCGACGGCAAGGCCGCGAACCGCATGATCGGCTCGTACCGCAGGATCATCAAGGAGCGCACGGCCGAGCACTCCCAGGTACTGCGCGAGATGGCCGAGGACAGCGTGCCCGCGCTGATGCACTGCGCGGCCGGCAAGGACCGCGCCGGACTGTCCATCGCCATCACCCTGCTCGCCCTCGGCGTCGAGCGCGACGCGATCGTGGCCGACTACCTGGAGTCGAACGCCGCGCACCGCCGCTACAAGGTGCACCGCAACAACTCCTCGGCCTCCGCGTACTCCCCCGAGGTCATGGAGCTGCTCAGCCCCCTGTTCGACGCGCGCGCGGAGTACCTGACGGCCGCCTTCGAGACCATCGAGGAGACCTGGGGCAGCGTCGACGTCTATCTGGAGCAGGGCCTGGGCATGACGCCGGAGCTGCGGGAGCGCCTGCGCGAGCGCCTGCTGGACTGAGCCGCGCGCCGATGCGGGGCGTCCACCGGCTCCTCGCGCCGACGCCGGGCGTCCGCCGCTTCCTCTCGCCGGCCCGGGCGTCGGCCTGTCCGGCGCGCCCGGCCGAGGAGCTACTGGTTCTGCGCGCCCAGCGTGAAGAGCAGGTAGATGAAGGCCGCGAAGAGGTGGCCGACGGCGACATAGATGATCAGCCGCACCCACAGGGCGCGCGGGAACTTCTCCTCCATGGAGCGCCGGCGGGGTTCTGTGGGTTCGGTCATGACGTCTCTCCCGAGGTGGGGTGGCCGGTCGCCGCGCCGAGGCACAGCGCGGCGACGGGGCTCTGCAAGAGGGTGTGTACGAAGAGGAGCTCGGCCCCGTCGCGCTCGGCGGCCGCGATGCGGTGCGGGGTGAGCGAGTCGAAGTGGGCGCTGTCCCCCGGTGCGAGCACGTGCGCGGTGTCCCCGAGGCGAAGCCTGAGCCGCCCCTGGAGAACATACAGCCACTCCTCGCCGGGGTGGACGCGCACGATGTCGCCCTGCGAGCCGTACGGGACGTGCACGCGCAGTGCCTGCATGCCGCGGCCGGCCGCGCCGGCCTGCCAGTAGGTCCAGCCGCCCGCCGGGGCCGGGTCCATGTCGGCGGCCCGCACGATCGCGTCACGGTCGGCGACCGTCTCGCCGAGCAGTTCGGAGACCGTCGTACCGTAGACGCGGGCCAGTGTCAGCAGCATCGGCAGCGAGGGCTGGCGCTGCCCGGTCTCCAGACGGGAGAGATGGGCGGGTGAGAGTCCCGCGGCACGGGCCGCGGCCTCCAGCGTGAGGGAGGCGCCGCGGCGCAGCGCGCGGAGCCGGGGCGCCACGGCGTGCAGCTCGTCGGACGGCTCGTCGGCCGTCCCTGGATCGGGGCTCATAGCTCCATTGAGCCCGATGATTGCCTCCGGGGCAATTTTCTTGTCCCAGAGGCAAAGAGACCCGTGTCACCGTCGGCCCGCCGGAGAGTCCCGCCGTGTCACCGTCGGCCCGCCGGAGAGGGCGGGCCCAGCGGGTCTCAGCGGTTCGCCACCGCCTGCTTCACCAGCGTCTTCCCGAAGTCCCACATCAGCCCGCCGCCGCTGTGCGCGTCCTCCATCACCGCGGTGAAGGCCTCCACGAACCGGTCGACGTCGTGCTCGTCGATGACCAGCGGCGGGATCAGCTTGATCACTTCCAGGTGGTCGCCCGAGACCTGGGTGAGGATGTGGTGCCGCTGGAGCAGCGGGACGACGACCATCTGCGCGAACAGGCCCTTGCGCGCTGCCTGCAGCATGGTCCAGCGGCTGCGCAGTTTGAGGGACTTGGGCCGGCCGAACTCGATGCCGATCATCAGGCCCCGGCCGCGCACATCGCTGAGCAGCTCGTACCGGTCGATCAGCGCGGCCAGCCGGGACCTCAGCTGTTCGCCGGTGGCCCGGGCGTTGGCGACGATCTGGTCGTTCTCCATGACGGAGAGCACCGCGAGGCCCGCCGCCATCGCCTGCGCGTTGGAACCGAAGCTCGCCGAGTGCACGAGGACCCGGTCCATCGAGGAGTAGACCTTCTTGAAGATCCAGTCCTTGCCGAGGGTCGCGCCGACCGGCACATAGCCTCCGGAGAGCGCCTTGGCCACGCACACCAGGTCCGGTTCGACGCCCTCCTCGTGCTGGTAGGCGTAGAAGTCCCCGGTCCGGCCGAGGCCGGTCTGCACCTCGTCGGCGATGAGCAGTGCCTTGTGCCGGTGCAGCAGTTCCTGGGCGGCGCGCAGATATCCGGGCGGGGCCTCGTGGACGCCCTTTCCCTGGATCGGCTCCACGATCAGCGCGGCGACGTCGCCTTTCTTCAGCTCCCTCGCCAGGGCGTCGAGATCACCGAGCGGGACGGCGGTGTCGGGCAGCAGGGGTGCGAAGCCGTCGCGGAAGCCGTCCTCGCCGTTCACGGACAGGGAGCCGGTGGTCAGCCCGTGGAAGGCGTGCGAGCAGTACAGGATCCGCGGCCTGCCGGTGGCGTACCGCGCGAATTTCAGCGCGGTCTCGACGGCCTCCGTACCGCTGTTCCCGAAGAACACGCGGTCCAGGTGCGGGCTGTGGGTGAGGAGTCGCTCCGCGAGCAGACCCGGCAACGGCTGGCAGTCGAAGCGGGTGAGGTCGGCGAGCGAGGCGTCGAGGACGTCGTGCAGCGCCCGCCGGACGACGGGGTGGTGGCGGCCGAGGCCCATCACCCCGAATCCGGCGAGCATGTCGAGGTAGTCGTTGCCGTCGGCGTCCCAGAAATGCGCGCCCTCGGCCCGCTCGTAGACCTTGTCGAATCCGATGGTGTGCAGCATGCGCGGGAGCTGGTGGTTCAGGTACTTCGAGTGCAGCTCGTAGCGCTCGGCTCCGCGCTCGGCGAGGAGCGCGCCGAGGTCGAACTCCCCCTTCTGGGCAGGGTCGGTCATTCCTTCTTCTCCTTGGACAATTCATGTTCGGCCGGCACGTCGGCGGCCTTCGACAGCTCGTGGGCGGCCTTGGACCGCGCTTCCCTGACCGCCAGGCCGGCGCTGATCCGCCCGGCGATCTCCACGGGCGTGAGCCCGATGTCGGCCAGCACCTCGGCGCGCTTGGCGTGCGCGAGGAACTGCTCCGGGATGCCGAACCGCCTGACGGGCACGTCGACCTCGGCGTCCCCGAGGGCCAGCGCGACGGCCGCGCCGACGCCCGACGCCCGGCTGTTGTCCTCGACGACGGCGACGAGCCGGTGCTCGGCGGCGAGCGGGGGCAGCGCCGGGTCGACGGGTTTGACCCAGCGGGGGTCGACGACGGTGCAGCCGATGCCGCGGGCCTCCAGCAGGTCGGCCGCCTGGAGGCAGACCGGGGCCATCACTCCCACGGCGACGAGCAGCACCTCGGGGCGCTCGCCGCGGTGCAGGACGTCGAGCCCGCCCACCCGGTCCACCGCGGGGATCGCGGGACCGACGGACTCCTTCGGGAAGCGGATCATCGTCGGCGCGTCGTCGACGGCGACCGCCTCCCGCAGCTGCGCCCTCAACTGGTCGGCGTCGCGCGGCGCGGCGATCCTGAGGCCGGGCACGACCTGGAGGATCGACATGTCCCACATGCCGTTGTGCGAGGCGCCGTCCACACCGGTGATCCCGGCCCGGTCGAGGACGAAGGTCACGCCGCAGCGGTGCAGGGCGACGTCCATGAGGAGCTGGTCGAAGGCCCGGTTGAGGAAGGTCGCGTAGACGGCGACGACGGGGTGGAGGCCGCCGGTCGCGAGTCCGGCCGCGGAGACCGTGGCGTGCTGCTCGGCGATGCCGACGTCCCACACCCGGTCGGGGAATCTCTCGGCGAACTTCCCGAGCCCCACCGGGTGCAGCATGGCCGCGGTGATGGCCACGACGTCCGCGCGCTCCTCGCCGATCCGGAGGATCTCCTCACCGAACACGGAAGTCCAGGAGGGGCCGTTGGACGGGGCGAGAGGCTCACAGGTGAGCGGGTCCATCACCCCGACCGTGTGGAAGTGGTCCTCCTCGTGCGCGAGCGCGGGCTCGTAGCCGCGGCCCTTCTCCGTCAGGCAGTGGATGAGGACGGGCCCGTGGAAGCGTTTCGCCCGGCGCAGGGCGGACTCCACGGCGCCGAGGTCGTGGCCGTCGATCGGTCCGACGTATTTGAGCCCGAGGTCCTCGAACATGCCCTGCGGCGCGAAGGCGTCCTTGAAGCCCTTCTTCGCGCCGTGCAGGGACTCGTAGATCGTGTTGCCGACGACGGGGGTGCGCAGCAGGACGTCCTTGCCCCAGGCGAGGATCTGCTCGTAGCTGTCGGTGGTCCGCAGGGTCGCGAGGTGGTTCGCGAGGCCGCCGATGGTCGGCGCGTACGAGCGTTCGTTGTCGTTGACGACGATGATCAGAGGCCGGTCCTTGGCGGCGGCGATGTTGTTCAGCGCCTCCCACGCCATGCCGCCGGTCAGCGCGCCGTCGCCGATGACCGCGACGACATGGCCCTTCTCGCCCTGGACCTGGCGGGCCTTGGCGAGCCCGTCCGCCCAGCCGAGCGCCGTGGAGGCGTGGCTGTTCTCGATGACGTCGTGCTCGGACTCCTCGCGCGAGGGATAGCCGGACAGGCCGCCCTTGCCACGCAGCTTGGAGAAGTCCTGCCGCCCCGTCAGCATTTTGTGTACGTAGCTCTGATGGCCGGTGTCCCACAGGATGCGGTCGACGGGCGACTCGAAGACCCGGTGGAGGGCGATGGACAGTTCCACCACTCCCAGATTGGGTCCGAGGTGACCGCCGGTCCTGGCGACCGCGTGCACCAGGAACTCCCTCACCTCTTCGGCCAGTTCACCGAGTTCCGCCTCGGACAGCGCCTTCAGGTCGCGTGGTCCCCGGATGTTCTCCAGAATCGTCACGTCGGGCCCCCTCTCGGTCCGTGCTGATCAGCTCACGGTGACGGCCGGTTCTCCGGACACGACGCCGTCCTTCTCCATCTGCTCGGCGATCTTCATCGCCTCGTCGATGAGGGTCTCTACGATCTTCGACTCGGGGACGGTCTTGATGACCTCGCCCTTGACGAAGATCTGCCCCTTGCCGTTGCCGGAGGCGACCCCCAGGTCCGCCTCCCGCGCCTCGCCGGGACCGTTGACGACGCAGCCCATGACGGCGACGCGCAACGGGACCTCCATCCCCTCCAGACCGGCCGTGACCTCGTCGGCCAGCTTGTACACGTCGACCTGGGCGCGCCCGCAGGACGGACAGGAGACGATCTCCAGCCGACGCTGCCGCAGCCCGAGCGATTCCAGGATCTGGATACCGACCTTGCACTCCTCGGCGGGCGGAGCGCTCAGGGAGACCCTGATGGTGTCCCCGATGCCCTCGGAGAGGAGCGCCCCGAACGCCACGGCCGACTTGATGGTCCCCTGGAACGCCGGCCCCGCCTCGGTCACGCCGAGGTGCAGCGGATAGTCGCACTGGGCGGCCAGTTGCCGGTAGGCGTTGACCATGATCACCGGGTCGTTGTGCTTGACGGAGATCTTGATGTCCTGGAACCCGTGCTCCTCGAAGAGCGACGCCTCCCACAGCGCCGACTCCACGAGCGCCTCGGGCGTCGCCTTCCCGTACTTCTCCAGCAGCCGCCGGTCCAGCGAGCCGGCGTTCACCCCGATACGGATCGGGATCCCGGCGTCCCTCGCGGCCCGCGCGATCTCCTTCACCTTGTCGTCGAACTGCTTGATGTTGCCGGGGTTCACCCGCACCGCCGCGCAGCCCGCCTCGATCGCCGCGAACACGTACTTCGGCTGGAAGTGGATGTCCGCGATCACCGGGATCTGCGACTTGCGGGCGATGGTCGCGAGGGCGTCCGCGTCGTCCTGCGTGGGGCAGGCGACGCGGACGATCTGACAGCCGGACGCGGTCAGTTCCGCGATCTGCTGCAGGGTGGCGCCGATGTCCGACGTACGGGTCGTGGTCATCGACTGCACCGACACGGGCGCCCCGCCCCCGACCGCCACCGGTCCGACCTGGATCCGCCGCGACACACGGCGCTCCGCGATCGGGCGGACCGGCACTTCGGGGAGGCCCAGGGAAACGGCGGTCACGACGTCACCCGCGGCTTTCCGTGAAGGTCTCGCGGGCGGCCCGGATCGACTCCTTGAGGGAGCCCATGGTGGCGAGGACCGCGGTCGGTTCGTAGCCGCAGTGCGCCATGCAGTTGGCGCACCGGTCGTCCTTGCCGCGGCCGTAGGAGTCCCAGTCGGTCTCCTCCAGGAGCTGCTTGTACGTCTGCACGTACCCGTCGCTCATCAGATAGCAGGGCTTCTGCCAGCCGAAGAGCGAGTAGCTCGGGATCGCCCACGCGGTGCACGGGAAGTCGACCTTGCCCTCCAGGAAGTCCAGGAAGAGCGGGCTCTGGTTGAGCCGCCAGCGGCGCCGGTTGCCGCCCGCGAAGGCCTTCTTGAACAGCTCCCGGGTCTGCTGGACGCCGAGGAAGTGCTCCTGGTCGGGGGCCTTCTCGTAGGCGTAGGCGGGCGAGAGCATCATCTCGTCGACCTTCAGGTCGTCATTGAGGTAGTTGAGCACCTCGATGATGGTCTGCGGGGTGTCGGTGTTGAAGAAGGTCGAGTTGGTGGTGACCCGGAAGCCGCGGCGCTTGGCCTCCTTGATGGCCGCGACCGCCTCGTCGAAGACGCCTTCCTTGGCGACGGACTCGTCGTGCCGCTCACGCAGCCCGTCGATGTGCACGGCCCAGGCGAAGTACGGCGAGGGCTTGAACTTGTCCATCTTCTTGCGCAGCAGCATCGCGTTGGTGCAGAGGAAGACGAACTTCTTCTTGGCCACCAACTGCCGCACGATCTCATCGATCTGAGGGTGCATCAGCGGTTCACCGCCGGCGATGGACACCATCGGCGCACCGGATTCGAGCACCGCCCCCACGGCCTGGGCCACGGGCATGCGCTGCTTGAGCACACCCGCGGGGTGCTGGATCTTGCCGCAGCCCTCGCACGCGAGGTTGCACGCGAAGAGCGGTTCCAACTCGACGAGCAGGGCGAACTTGTCCCGCTTCCTGAGCTTCTGTTCAAACAGGTACGCAGCGACCTTCATGGACTGCCGAAGCGGCATGGCCATACGGCTCACCTCCGAGGGAGCAACAAAGAACGGTGCCATTCAAAGAAAGCGGGAAGCACGGCACGAAGAACGCGGAAAGCTGATATTCCACCGCGCACCGTGCCAATACGGACGAGTTCATGTTCTGGAGCATCCACGACCACCCGTACGGCCGCAACGGGACGCGGCCCCGTGCGGACCGCGCCGAGCAGGGTGGCCGCGGACTCCATGTCGACGGCGATGGCGCCGGTCGCGAGCAGATCGGACCGCTCGTGACCGCGGACGACGTGATCGGAGCCGGTGAGCGGCCCCGTGTGGACGGTGCGGCCGGGCACGGCGCGCACGAGTTCCTTGACCAGGAGATCGGTGCCCACGCACGGCGTGGCGCCGCTCGGGTCCCGGGTCTCCTCGGCGACGACCAGGTCGCCGGGGTGCATGCCCGGGGCGAGCCCCGCGCAGAAGCCGGTGGCCAGCACGGCCGCCGCGGTCAGCGCCGGGTCGGCGAGCACCCGGGTGACCGACCGGTCGGCGGCCTTGGGCCCCATGCCCGTACGCAGCACGGTGACCGGCCCGCCGGCGCCGCTCCGGTCGCCGATGCGCAGGGCGAGGTGCTCGATGCCGAGCGCGCAGGCGATCAGCAGCGGGGCCGGTGCGGGCTGCCTGTCCATCAGCCCCCCTCGGCCGCGGAGAAGGGCTCTCCGTGGACGTAGCGGCCGAGCGCGGTGAGCGGGAAGACCTGCCGGTAGAGGTGATAGTTGATCGAGAAGTCCCACGGGAAGCCGGTCCCCGTGAAATACGGCTCGTCCCAGGAGCCGTCGGACAGCTGGGTCTCCGCGAGCCAGACGACCCCGCGCTCCACCGCCTTGGAGTCGCTCTCCCCCGCGGCCAGCAGGGCCAGCAGCGCCCAGCCGGTCTGGGAGGCGGTCGAGGCACCGCGCCCGCTCCACCCGACGTCGTCGTAGGAGCGCATGTCCTCGCCCCACCCGCCGTCGTCGTTCTGTACGGTCTCCAGCCAGGCCACGGCCCGGCGGATCGCCGGGTGCGAGCCGGGCAGCCCGGCCGCCACGAGAGCCGGGACCACCGACCCCGTTCCGTAGACGTAGTTGACTCCCCAGCGCCCGAACCAGGAACCGTTCGGCTCCTGGTTGGCGAGCAGCCACTCGATACCCCGGCGGGTGCGCGGGTCGTGCGCGAGCCCCTCCACCGCCAGCATCTCCACCACGTGCGCGGTGACATCCGCGGACGGCGGATCGATCACCTCCCCGAAGTCGCAGAACGGCAGCCGGTTGGGAAAGGCACTGGTGTTGTCGACGTCGAACGCGCCCCAGCCGCCGTCCTTGGACTGCATGCCGAGATTCCAGCGGACCCCGCGTCCGATGGCGTTCTCGACCCGGTCCGGGTCGTGGTGCCGGACGCGGCGCAGCGCGAGGACGACCTCCGCGGTGTCGTCGATGTCGGGGTAGTTGTCGTTGTGGAACTCGAACGCCCAACCGCCGGGCGGCAGTTGGGGCCGCTTGACCGACCAGTCGCCGGGCCGGACGATCTCCTCCCCGAGCATCCAGTCCGCGGCCTTGACGAGCTGCGGATGGTCGGCCGGCACCCCGGCGTCGGCCAGCGCGATGGTCGCCAGGCAGGTGTCCCACACCGGCGACTGGCACGCCTCGATCATCCGGGCACCGTCCTCGCGCCACACGGCGAACCGGTCCAGCGAGGCCAACCCCTCGCGCATCACCGGGTGTTCGAGGTCGTAGCCGAGCAGATGGAGGGCGATGACCGAGTAGACGGCGGGCGGCTGGATGCCTCCCCAGCAACCGTCGTTCTCCTGGCGCTCGATGATCCAGCGGGCCGCCGTGTTCATCGCCGCCCTGCGCAGAGCGCGCGGCGCGACCTTCCGGTACTGATGCAGGACCCGGTCCAGTCGCTGGAAGACGCCGTCCCAACTGGCCACGCGGGCAAGGCTCTTGGTCGGGTTGGGATGGCGCGGGTCGGTGTGCAGCTCGTCGAGCGGGAACGGCGCGGGCCGCACCGGACGCTTCGCCGAGACGATGGTGAGCGGCACGATCGTCTGCCGCGCCCAGCAGCCGAAGTCGTAGATGTTCAGCGGCATCCACTTGGGGAAGTAGATGAGCTCCGGCGGCAGTTCGGGCAGGTCGTCCCACTTCCACCAGCCGAAGAGGGCGAGCCAGATCCGGGTGAAGACACGGGCCGCGGCGAGGCCGCCGCGCTCGCGGATCCACGCGGACGCCTTCGCCATGTGCGGATCGTCCGGGTCGTCCCCGGCCAGCCGCAGGGCGACGTAGGCCTCGATGGTGGTGGAGATCTCGCCCGGACCGCCGTAGAACGAGGCCCAGGTGCCGTCCTCGCGCTGCTCGCCGCGGATGAACAGCGCGGCGCCGCGGGTGGTCGGCTCGTCGCGGATTCCCAGGAACTGACGGAGAAGCAGGTCCTCGGCGTCCATGGTGACGTTCGTCTCGAGGTCGCCCTTCCACCAGCCCTGGGCGTCCTGCCGCGCGAGCAGGAAGTCCGTGGCGCGCTCGATGGCGCGCGTGGCGGCGTCTCGGGTCTCGACTGTCCCGGCCGCCGCGGGCGTCGTCTCGTGCTGGGTTTCGCTGGCCGAGGCAGCGCGGGGAGGCAGTGCCCCGGTGCTTCCGTCGGTCGTCGCTGTCATGGCTTCCCCTTCGTGCAGTGGTGTGTCTCTGCTGTGGGTCCGCCGTCGGCCGGTGCGTTCGTTCGGATGGATATCCCCCCGCTCGAACAAGGTTCGAAGCTTGGGAACGGCACCGGCCGGCGACTACGCGAGGTTTATTCGACCGATAACGATCATCTCTTTCGTACGACTACGAAGTCGGCGAGCGCCACGAGCTGGGCCCGTACCTGCTCGGGCATCGGGACGGCGTCCAGTGCCTCGATGGCGATCGCGTGCTGGCGACGCGCCTCCTGGGCGGTCCACTCGCGGCCGCCCGCCTCCTCGATGAGCGCGGCGCGCACGGCGAACTCCTCCTCGGAGAAGTTCTCGAAGTCGCTGGCCTTGGCGTCCTCGGCGAGGAGGTCACCGAGCCGCTCGGAGGCGGGACCGCCCGCGGCGAGCGCGGCCACGACCGGCAGGGACTTCTTGCGCTGGCGCAGATCGCTCCAGGTCTGCTTCCCGGTGGAGTCCGGGTCGCCCCAGATCCCGAGGAGGTCGTCGACGGCCTGGAAGGCGAGGCCGAGGTGGTAGCCGTACCGTTCCAGCGTGTCCGCGGTGAGGTCGTCGGCGCCGCCGAGGACCGCGCCGATGGAACAGGCGCAGGCGAGCAGGGCGCCGGTCTTGTTGCCCTCCATCTCCAGGCACTCCTCGACGCTGACGCGGTCGCGGTGCTCGTAGGAGATGTCCTGGGCCTGGCCGTCGATGAGGGCCCGGGTGGCGGTGGTCAGACGCCGGGTGGCACGGCCGGCCTCGACGGTGCCGAGCTCCAGGAGGACCTCGTTGGCCAGCGCGAACAGGGCGTCGCCGACCAGGATTGCCTGGGCGGGGCCGTGCACCTTCCACACGGTGTCGCGGTGGCGGCGCTGCTCGTCGCCGTCCATCAGGTCGTCGTGCAGGAGCGAGAAGTTGTGCACCAGCTCGACCGCGACCGCGCCGGGGACGCCCACCTCGGGCTCGGCTCCGGCGGCCTGCGCGGAGAGCACGGCGAGTGCGGGGCGCACCGCCTTGCCGCCGTCGCCGTCCGCGGGGTTGCCCTCGGCGTCGATCCAGCCGAAGTGGTAGGCGGCGACGGTGTCCATGGGCGCCGCCAGACGGTCGACGGCCGCCTTCAGCACCGGTGTGGCCAGGGTTCGGCCGCGCTCCAGGAGCGCGGTCACGTCCACCGCGTCGGCAGCCGCTTCGGCCGGGGGCACAGTGGGCACAATCTCTCCTCTTGTTGCGGTACCGGGGGTGCGGGGGCCTGCGATGCTCCGCTCGAGCGTCATGCCGCCTCCTCGAAGAGTCCGAGGAGGTGATCGCGGGGCCGCCCCAGGGCGTCCAGTGCGGCGCCCGCCGCACCGACTCCACTGCGAACCGCACTCTCCATGGTCGCGGGCCACCCTGTGGCGGTCCACGCTCCGGCCAGGTACAGGCCGGGGGCCTTGGTACGGGCACCGGGCCGCAGCCGCCCGACGCCCGGGGCGGGAGCGAACGTCGCGGTGCGCTCCCTGGTCACGAAGAAGTCCTTCACCTCGGCGCCGCGCGCGGGGGGCAGCAGCCGCTCCAGTTCCGGCAGATACCGCTCCCGCAGCGCGGAGACGGGCTCGTCGATCTCGTCCTGCGCCGCCGACTGCGACAGGGCCAGGTACTGGCCCTCCCGGAGTCCGGACGCCTCGGTGCGGTCGAAGACCCACTGCACCGGGGAGCCGAGCGCGGCGAAGAACGGCGCGTTGAGGACCTTCCGGTCGTAGACGACGTGGATGTTGAGGATCGGCGCGGTGCCGATCTCCAGGAGCCGCTCGGGGGCGTCGAGGGCACCCTCCGGCAGAAGATCGTGGGCCTCGCGCTGAGGGACGGCCAGCACGACGGTGTCGGCCTCGATGCGCTCGCCGGGAACCTGAACGCTCCAACGTCCGTTTTCGTAGGGGGAGATGGAGGTGACGCGTGTACGGATCTCGGTACGCACGCCCACGGAGTCGAGCGCCTTGCGGGCGAGGGTGTCGTGCAGTTCGCCCAGCGGGACGCGCGCCCAGCCGATGTCGGCCGCGCCCGGGTCGGACAGCAGACCCGTCTTGAACACCATCGCGGCGAGCCCGAGCGAGGAGTCCTGGGCCACCGCGTTGAGGGTGGCGACCCCCACGAGGTCCCACAGTGCCTCGACGGCACGTTCCGACTGACCGTGCCCGGCGAGCCAGTCGCCGAAGTTCTGCGCGTCGAGTGCCGGATCGGTGAGATCCAGGCCCTTGAGCGCGAGCGCGGCACGGCCGACGTTGGCACGCTCGGCGAGCGACAGATGCTGATACGTCGCGAGGCTGCGCGCCAGATGCAGCGGCACGGGCAGAGCGCTGCGGCCGATTCTGCCGAGCCGTCGTCCGGGAGCCGCCTCCGCGTCGAGAACGGGCACGTCGAGACGATCCTGCAGGGGTGCGAGCGAGGTTCCGTCGACGCGGTCGAGGAACCAGCGGTAGGCGGTGCAGCAGCGCAGATAGACGTGCTGTCCGTTGTCCACGGTGAGCGCGCCGCGCTGGAAGGAGAACGCGAGGCCGCCGAGGCGCGGCCGGCCTTCGAGCAGTGTCACGCGCAGCCCGGCGTCGGCCAGCGCGAGCGCGGCGGTGATCCCGGCGAGCCCGCCGCCGATCACCACGGCAGCGGCCCGGCCGGAGTCGTCCGTGGACTCGACCTCGCTCATCGTGCACCCTCCCCTGCGGCCGCGCCGTGTTGATTGAACGATGCACGGCAGGCCGTTGCAGTCAGGGACGCCGCCCGGCTCCGGAGGGTTGCGTGCCGCTTTTCTCCGGTGGAGTCACCTTGGCCCATATTGTCCATCAGACGCGCCTCCGGACGGTACGGCGGGAGGCGTGCCGTGCGTCCAGACCGGAGAGGCCGCGCACGGCGACGTACGCCTTCTCGCGCCCCGGCAGCGACACCCGGCCGCGCAGCACGGCCTCCGGCTCGCGCTCGATGCGGTCGAGGAGACGCCGGTAGATGCCCGCCATGGCCGCGACGCACGCGCCGCTGCGCCGGTCCAGCATGGGCAGCAGCCGGTAACCCTCGGCGAAGAGGGCGCGGGCCCGGCGTACCTCGAAGTGCACGAGGCCCGCGAAGTCGGAGCCCGGCGGCGGGGTCGGCCCGTTGAACCCGGCCGAGCAGCCGAACTTGGCCAGATCGTCGGCGGGCAGATAGGTACGCCCGCCCTCGGCGTCCTCGCGGACGTCCCGCAGGATGTTGGTGAGCTGGAGCGCGAGCCCGAGCGTGTCGGCGTACTCCGGCGCGCGCTCGGCGCCACGCGCCCCCGGTTCGGTGCCGAAGACCCCGAGCGAGAGCCGCCCGATCGCCCCGGCCACGCACCGGCAGTAGATCTTCAGGTCGTCCCAGGTCTCGTACGTCTCGCCCCGTACGTCCATCAGCACGCCGTCGATGAGCTCGTCCAGGCCCGCGAGGGGTACCGGGAAGTAATCGGCGGTGTGGCTCAGGGCGACGGCGACCGGGTCGGTGTCGTCCTCGTCGACGGTGCCCGCGCGGACGCGGGCGAGCACCGCCCGGGTCTCCTCGAGGCGCACGGCCTTCACGTCCGGCGCCAGCGTGCCGTCGCCGATGTCGTCGACGCGCCGCGAGAACGCGTAGAGCGCCGACATCGCACGGCGCTTGGGCGTCGGTAGAAGCCTGATGCCGTACGCGAAATTGCGGGCCTGCTGACCGGTCACCGCCTCGCAGTAGCTGTACGCGGCGAGTACCGGTGCGGACACGTGCTGTTCCGACTCCACGGTCCGGATCACCCCTCTCCTCGCAGAGTCACTCCCACCTCGCGCAGCAACTGGAGCTTGCCGGGCTTGGGCGGGCCGGGAAGTACGTCGTATTCGGCGGCGGCAATCGCACGGATTGCCGCCCTTCCCCCCGCAACGAACCCCGCGAGCAGCAGTTTCAGCCTGCCGTGGACGCTACCCACGAGGGGGGTGCCTTCATTCAGGAGGTTCAAGGCGCGTTCTGCTTCGTATGCAACCAGTGCTCGCACCGATGCGCCTGCTGTGGGGACGGCCAGGTCCGCTTCGACGACATGAAAACGTTTCATGTCGTCGGCGGGCAGGTAGACGCGGTCGCGGCCGAGGTCCTCGGCGACGTCCTGGAGGTGTTCGACGATCTGCAGCGCGGTGCACACCGCGTCGGAGTGGCGGACCCGCTCGGGCGTGGACGTTCCGGTGACGGAGAGGACCAGGCGGCCGACGGGGTTCGCGGAGAGCTCGCAGTAGGCGAGCAGATCGTCGTAGGTCTCGTACCGCTGGACCAGCTGGTCCTGGCGGTTGGCCGCGATCAGGGCGAGGAAGGGCTCGGGGGTGAGGCCCGCGCGGCGGACGGTGGGCTGGAGCCGGCGCAGCAGGGGGTGACCCGGGGTCGAGTCGAACACGCGGTGAAGATCGGCTTCGAAGGCGTCGAGGAGGGCCGTACGGTCCTCCGACAGCGTGGCCGGTACACCGAGGAGGCGGGCGTCCGCCCCGCCGGGGGCGAGGTCGCCGTCACCGATGTCGTCGACGAGGCGGGCGAAGCCGTACACGGCCATCAAGTCGTCGCGCCAGGCCCTGGGCAGAAAGAACGGGGCCACGGGAAAGTTCTCGTCCGCGGCTTTGTCGAGGGTGCCGCGCGCCGGATCGTCGCCGGTGCGGGCCGTCCCGGCTTCGGTCACCGCTCGCCGCCCGGCGCGAGGACGGCACACGCATCGCGGAGCTGGAGAGTCACCGTAGCCATTGCCGTCACATCTCCCGTTCTACACTGCCGACCCAACACTGCCCATTTCGGACACGCCGCCCGGAGATCCGCACAGCGCGACGGTGCCGGGTGTCGCGTATTATCGCCCTACTTGCCGCGATTCAGCACCGGTACAGCTTACGTTGTACAACGCGGCACAGTCCGTCGGGGTGTCCTGCACATCACAACAACACACCGATTGGCGTCAAGATTCCTAAGGCCGACGGGAGTTGGCGTTTCCTTTGCAGACGCAGGGCCCCGCCGGAGAGTTCCGGCGGGGCCCTGGGCGAAACGGGCTACTTGCCCGAGAACTTCTCGTACTCCTTCAGGACCTCTTCGGTCGGTCCGTCCATGCGCAGCTCGCCGCGCTCCAGCCACAGCACGCGGTCGCAGGTGTCGCGGATCGACTTGTTGTTGTGACTGACCAGAAACACCGTGCCCGCGCTCTTGCGCAGCTCGCGGATGCGGGCCTCGGACCGCTTCTGGAAGGAGCGGTCGCCGGTCGCGAGGGCCTCGTCGATCATCAGGACGTCGTGGTCCTTGGCCGCGGCGATGGAGAACCGCAGCCGGGCCGCCATTCCGGAGGAGTAGGTCCGCATCGGCAGGGTGATGAAGTCGCCCTTGTCGTTGATCCCGGAGAACTCGACGATGCCCTCGTAGCGCTCCCTGATCTGCTCGCGGGACATGCCCATAGCGAGCCCGCCCAATATGACGTTCCGCTCGCCCGTCAGGTCGTTCATCAGGGCGGCGTTCACGCCGAGCAGCGAGGGCTGGCCGTCGGTGAAGACCTTGCCCTTCTCCGCGGGGAGCAGGCCGGCAATGGCCCGCAGGAGCGTGGACTTGCCGGAGCCGTTCGAGCCGATGAGGCCGATGGCCTCGCCCCGGTACGCGGTGAAGGAGACGCCCTTCACGGCGTGCACCTTGCGCACACCGCGCTCCTCGCCGCGCTTGAGGATGCGGCTGAGTGCCGAGGTGGCGCTGCCCTTGCCGGTCTTGGCGCCGTTCACGCGGTAGACGATGTGCAGTTCGTCCGCGATGACGGTCGGAATGTGCGACCTCTTCTCGAGCTCAGCCACGGCCGTACCTCTCTTCAGCCTTCCAGAAGTACACGAACCCGCCGACGGAGATGACCACGGCCCAGAAGACGGCGATGGCCCACACGTGCGGCGGCAGGTTGGAGGAGCCGTAGCCGTCGATGAGCGCGAAGCGCATCAGGTCCATGTAGACGGCGGCCGGGTTCGCCTGGAGCACGCGGGCGATCCATTCGGGGCGGCCGGCGAGCATGGTGCTGATGGAGAACATGACGCCGGACGCGTACATCCACGTGCGCAGGATGAACGGCATCAGCTGGGCGAGGTCGGGCGTCTTGGCGCCCATCCTCGCCACGATCAGGGCGAGGCCCGTGTTGAAGAGGAACTGCAGGCACAGCACGGGGATGATCAGCAGCCACGACAGGCCCGGATAGCTGCCGAAGGCGATCACCACGATGAACAGCACGATCATCGAGAACAGCAGCTGCTGAAGCTGCTGGAGCGCGAACGAGATCGGCAGCGAGGCACGCGGGAAGTGCAGCGCGCGCACCAGGCCGAGGTTGCCCGAGATCGCCCGGACGCCCGCCATGATCGAGCTCTGCGTGAACGTGAAGACGAAGACGCCGGTCACCAGGAAGGGGATGTACACCTCGCGTGACAAACCCTTGTTGGCCTGCAGGATCAGGCCGAAGATCAGGTAGTAGACGAGCGCGTTGAGCAGCGGCGTCGCCACCTGCCACAGCTGGCCCAGCTTGGCCTGGCTGTACTGGGCGGTGAGCTTCGCCTGCGAGAAGGCGAGGATGAAGTGCCGCCGGCCCCAGAGCTGACGAACGTACTCGACGAGCCCGGGCCGGGCGCCGCTGACCGCGAGCCCGTACTTGGCGGCCACCTCGGCCGCGGAAAGCCCGTCATCGGGCGACGGTCGGTCGCTCACCGCGACTCCGCCGTCATGCGTTGTCTCACTCACAAGTGGAAACTTTCGTCTTCAAGATGCACACAGCCTGGTCGGGCATAGGCATGAGCCGGGGACCGGTACGGCCCGAATGCTCTCAGAATCGAGCTTGTCAGATGACAGGAGGTCGGCCCAGTCGTGTCAGCCGCCACACGGTACGCCACTTCATGGGGGTGCGGGGTCCGCACGGACTGGTCCAGCCTTCCCTGAATCCGCCGAACCAGGCACGCAGGGCCGCTCGCGAGGGGCGGCGCAGAAGGGTCAGGAGCATCCAGACACCGAGGTAGACCGGGACGAGCGGCGCGGGCAGGTTGCGGCGTGCGAGCCAGACGCGGTTGCGGGCCACCATGCGGTGGTACACCGCGTGCCGCGAGGGGGCGGTCGTCGGGTGGTACAGCACCATGTCGGACCGGTAGTCGATCATCCAGCCGGCGTCGAGGGCCCGCCAGGCCAGGTCGGTCTCCTCATGGGCGTAGAAGAAGGCGTCCGGGAGCCCGCCGACCTCGGCGAGGACCTTCGTGCGGACCGCGTTGGCGCCGCCGAGGAACGTGGTGACGCGCGAGGAGCGCATCGGGTCGGCGGCGCGGAGCCTCGGGACATGACGGCGCTGGGTCTCGCCGGTCTCGGGGTCGGCGATGCGGAAGCTGATGATGCCGAGGTCCGGATCGTCGGCGAAGGCCCGGCGGCACAGCTCGGCCGTGTCGTTGCGGGCCAGCAGTCCGTCGTCGTCCAGGAAGAGGAGGACGTCCACGTCGGTGCCGCCGGGGCCGAAGGCCTCGATGCCGACGTTGCGTCCGCCGGGGATACCGAGGTTCTCGGGCACCTCGACCGTGCGGACGCCCGCGGGGACGTCCGGGACGGGTGAGCCGTTGCCGACGACGACCACCTCGACGCGGTCGCCGTCCTGCTTGGCGACGGAGTCGAGAAGGGCCCGGAGTTCCTCGGGACGGTTGCCCATGGTGATGATCACCGCGCCGACCTTCGTCGCCGTACTCACTTGAGCCTGCTCGAAGCGAGGATGGACACGAGGTGCAGCACGGTCTGCAGGACCGCGATGCCGGCGAGCACGGCGGTGCCGAGCCGGGTGAAGAACAGGTCTCCCCTGATCTGGTCCGCGATCGCAAGGACGAGGATCAGCAGGGAGGCCTCGATACCGAGGATCAGCCGGTGGAACTTGAGGGCCGCGGCGGCCCTGCGGGCCAGCGCCACGCCCGAGGAACGGGGCTCGGAGGCGGACTCCTTGACCGGTGGCAGGCCGCCCTGATGGCGGGCGACGCCGACGAGATCGGTCTCGGCCTTGATCAGGATCGCGCCGAGGGCGGCCAGTGTGCCGAGGAAGGCCCACAGCCAGTCGACGCTGCCCGTGCCCCACAGGTCGGCGGCGCGCAGACCGAGGCCCACGAGGACGGCCGCGTCGGTCAGGTAGGCGCCGACGCGGTCGAGGTAGACCCCGCCGAGCGAGTACTGCTTCTTCCAGCGCGCGACCTCGCCGTCGACACAGTCGAGCAGCAGATACAGCTGGACCATCACCACGCCGAGCACGGCGCCCGCGATCCCCGGCACCAACAGGGCCGGGGCCGCGAGCACGCCGCACAGGGTCATCAGGTACGTGAGCTGGTTGGGCGTGATCCTGGTGTTCACCAGGTAGCGGTCGCAGCGCAGCGAGATCTCTCGCATGTACAGGCGTCCCGCCCAGTGCTCACCGCTGCGCCGGTCCTTCACCCCAGGGGGGTGAACGACGGGGCGGAGTTCAGCTACCGATGGCCTTGGCATAGTCGGAGTAGATGTCCTTGATCTGGTTGGATTTCAGGTCGAGGTGCTCGAGGATCGTGTAGCGGCCGGGCCGGGTCTGCGGAGCGAACTCCACGACCTGCACGAACTCGTCCACGGTGAAGCCGATCTCCTCGGGCAGTACCGGCAGTCCGTGCCGGTGCAGCACCTCGGCCATGAACGCCGCTTCCTCGTGCGCCCCGCGCATGTACATCGCGAAGGCCGCGCCCAGGCCGCACTGCTCACCGTGGCTGGCCGCGCGCTGGGGGAAGAGGATGTCGAAGGCGTGGTTGATCTCGTGGCAGGAGCCGGAGGCCGGGCGTGAGTCGCCCGAGATCGACATCGCGACGCCGGTGAGGACGAGCGCCTCCGCGAGCACCTGGAGGAAGCCGTTGTCGCCGACACCGCCGGGGTGCCGGAGCACGGCCTCGCCCGCCTGGCGCGCCATGGCGGCGGCCAGCCCGTCGATCTTCTCTCCGTTGACCCGGTTGGCCAGCTCCCAGTCGGCGATCGCGTTGATGTTGGAGACCGCGTCTCCGATGCCCGCCCGGACGAACCGGACCGGCGCCTCACGGATCACGTCGAGGTCGATGAGCACGGCGATCGGGTTGGGCACGCCGTACGAGCCGCGGCCCGCGTCGTTGTCGAGGGTGGCGACCGGCGAGCACAGACCGTCGTGCGCGAGGTTCGTCGGCACGGCGACCAGGGGCAGCCCGATCCGTGCCGCGGCGAACTTCGCGCAGTCGATGATCTTGCCGCCGCCGAGGCCCACGACGGCGTCGTAGTGCCCGGACTTCATGTCGCCGGCCAGCCGGATCGCGTCATCCAGCGTGCCGCCACCGACCTCGTACCAGGTGGCTCCCGGCAGCGACGGGGCGATCCGCTCGCGCAGCCTCGCGCCCGAGCCGTTGCTGACCGCTATGGCCAGCTTGCCCGAGTGCGAGATGCGCTCGTCGCTGAGTACGCTCGCGAGGTCGTCCAGGGCACCCGGACGGATGTCGACGACGACCGGCGAGGGGATGAGCCTCGTCAGTACTGGCACGCGATCTCACGTCCCTTGGCCAGGTCGTCGTGGTTGTCGATCTCGACCCACTTGACCTCACCGATCGGCGCGACGTCGATCTTGAAGCCGCGGTTGACGAGCTCCTGGTAGCCGTGCTCGTAGAACTGCTGCGGGTCCGTCTCCCAGACCGTCTTCAGGGCGTCGGTCAGCTCGTCGGCGGCGGCGCCCTCGATGAGGGTCACGCCGATGTACTCACCGGTGGCCTCGGACGGGTCCATGAGCTTGGTGATCTTCTGGACGCCCTTCTCGGGGTCCACGACGACCTTCATCTCCTCGTCGGCGAGCTTCTTCACCGTGTCGAGGGCGAGGATGATCTTCTTGCCCTCACCGCGGGCGGCGAGCAGCGTCCGCTCGACGGAGACCGGGTGCACGGTGTCGCCGTTGGCGAGTATGACGCCGTCCTTGAGGGCGTCACGGCCGCACCACAGGGAGTAGGCGTTGTTCCACTCCTCGGCCTTGTCGTTGTCGATCAGCGTGATCTTGAGGCCGTACTTCTCCTCAAGGGCCGCCTTGCGGTCGTACACGGCTTCCTTGCGGTAGCCGACGATGATGCCGACCTCGGTCAGACCGATCTCGGCGAAGTTGCCGAGGGTCAGGTCCAGGACGGTGAGGGAGTCCTCTGCGCCCGCAGGGCCCACCGGCACGAGAGCCTTCGGGAGGCTGTCGGTGTAGGGGCGCAGACGCCGTCCGGCGCCGGCTGCCAGTACAAGGCCGATCATGCGGGTTCTCCTTCATCGTGTACGGCGGGCGCCCCGGTGGACACCCAGAAGCGGATGCTCTCGGCGAGCACCAGTAGGGCGACGGCCACGGCGAATGCCGTGAGCGCGACCTTGAACTGTGAGGCGGCGAGCAGCGCGGCCAGGACGGTGACCAGCAGCGTCCTGCCTTCGTGCCCGCCGATCGCCCGCACCAGCCAGTGCGGGGGGGCTCCGGCGTTGCCGCGGATGCGGTACACCGTGTCGTAGTGATGGTAGGCGACCGCGGCCACCAGGCCGAAAGCCGCAGGAAGTGCTCCGTTCACGCCCGCGTGGGCCGCCAGTACCAGAACGGTGAGGTACTCGGCCGCGCGGTAGAACGGCGGCACCAGCCAGTCGAGGGCGCCCTTCAGGGGCCTGACCAGGGCGACCGGCGACAGCAGGACGTAGACGGCGGCGCCCAGGACGGGCCACCAGCTGCCGTAGGGGGCGAGTGCGGCGGATGTCACGACGATCGCCCCGGCCACGAAGGCGACGAGCGCGGGGCCGATCCGCGGGAGGCGGCCGGCGAAACGCGTCAGGTACTCGGCCAGCGGGCCGGAGTCGGTGAGGTCCACGAGCGCCCGGGCGGCGCGGTCCGTGCGGCGCGCCTTGCGGGTCAGCGAGCGCAGCACCCGGCCCGCCGTGGTGTAGGTGGCCGCGAAGGCACAGCCGGCGAGCAGCGCGTAGAAGGTGATACGGGGGGTCGTCAGCGCCGTGAGAACGGCGATCATCGCCCATCGTTCGCCGATGGGCAGAACTATCATCCGGCGCACCCAGACCGTCCAGCCGACGCTGTCGAGCTTGCCCGAGAGGGCGGCGGTGGGGCTGGTGTTGGCCTCGGCGTCGTGGTTCGCCTCGTTGAAGGAGAAGTCCACGACGTGCCGGCAGGTCTGCAGGATCATCGCGCCGAGCGCGAGCGCCCATACGTCGTCGCCGCCGCGGGCCGCGCCGAGCGCGAGGCCCGCGTAGTAGGCGTACTCCTTGGCGCGGTCGAAGGTCGCGTCCAGCCAGGCGCCGAGCGTCGAGTACTGGAGGGAGTAGCGGGCGAGCTGTCCGTCCGTGCAGTCCAGGACGAAGGAGAACAGGAGCAGCAGCCCGGCCGCGACGAAGCCGAGGCGGGTGCCGGTGGCGGCGCAGCTCGCGGCGATCAGCGCGGTGATCAGCGAGGCGGTGGTGACCTGGTTCGGGGTCAGACCGCGGCGGGCGCACCAGCGGGCGATGTAGCGCGAGTACGGGCTGATGCAGTACGTGGTGAAGAAGCCGTCGCGGGCCTTGACGGCGCTGCGCAGCCGTACGGCCTCGTCGTCGACGGCCAGCACGGACTGCCGGACCTCGTTGCGCTCCTGCGGATCGGCGGGGACGGCGGCGACGAGGCTGCCGAGCTCGGGACGGTGGACGGCGAGGCCGTCCGCGTCGAGTGCCGCGCCGAGGCGGTCGACGAGGTTCTCCGTGGTGACGGCCACACCGCCCGCGGCGGCGGTCTCATGGGCCACGGCGCGGGCCAGCGCCCGCCGGGCCTCGGGCTGCACGGATACGGCGCCGGGCAGCGCGGAGGCCGCGAAACGTGGGTCGGTGAGGCCGAGGCGCAGGGCGTGTACATGGCCCACGAAGCGGGCGTCGACGACGGCGACCCGTTCGTTCGCCGGCGCGGCGGCGAGCAGCGCCTCTGTCTCGCCCGCGTCGGAGGCGAGCCGCACGTCGAAGCCGAGCGACCGCAGATCGCCTTCGAGCGACGATCCGGGGACCGGCTGGCCGGTGAGGATGGCGGTCGACAGCGAACTCACTCCCTGAATGCCGGCGCGGCCTGACGCCTGGCGTGTACGTGATGGGATGGCCCCCGGCCCGCGGCGGCGGGCCCGGCGGCATGTCGGCAGAGGGTATCCGATGAACGGAAGACGGCGTTCACCGCCCGTTCACGGCCCGATCAACCGGTTTTGCCTTACCGGCACGGCGATCATCATCGGGGATTCCGGGCCCGGGTCACAAACCCGGGTTCACAGACCGGCGCATTCTCGGCACGGTGCGCCGTACGCCCCGCGCCCCGGGAGCGGGGCACGGCGGACGCCGCGCGGGACCGGCATAGGGTGGTCCTCCATGACATGGCTGATCACAGGCGGAGCCGGATACATCGGGGCCCACGTGGCCCGGGCGATGGCGGAGGCCGGAGAGCGGGTCGTCGCCCTCGACGACCTCTCGTCGGGGGTACCGAACCGGCTTCCGGAGAGCATCCCCTTGGTTCAGGGGTCGTCGCTGGACGGGGATCTGCTCAAGCGGGTCCTGGCGGAGCACGCGGTGACGGGCGTCGTGCACCTCGCCGCGCGCAAGCAGGTCGGTCAGTCCGTGGCCGAACCGACGCTCTACTACCAGGAGAACGTGGGCGGTCTCGCGACGCTCCTGGAGGCGGTCGCCGGGGCGGGCGTCAAGCGCTTCGTGTTCTCCTCGTCGGCGGCCGTCTACGGCAACCCCGATGTGGACCTCATCACGGAGAGCACTCCCTGCGCCCCGCTGAGCCCCTACGGCGAGACCAAGCTCGCCGGCGAGTGGCTGGTGCGGGCGGCGGGCCGGGCGCACGGGATCGCCACCGTGTGCCTGCGCTACTTCAACGTCGCGGGCGCGGCCTCGCCGGAACTCGCCGACACGGGCGTCTTCAACATCATCCCGATGGTGTTCGACCGCCTCACGCGCGACGAGGCCCCAGGGATCTTCGGCGACGACTACCCGACGCCGGACGGCACCTGCGTACGCGACTACATCCATGTCGCCGACCTCGCCGAGGCGCATCTCACGGCGGCCCGGCGGCTGGCCGACGGCGCGAGCGGTGATCTGACGGTGAACATCGGCCGTGGCGAAGGGGTCTCCGTGCGGGAGCTCATGACGCTCGTGGCCGAGGTCACCGGGGACACCCGGCAGCCGCTCGTCGAGCCGCGCCGCCCGGGTGACGCCCCGCGCGCGGTCGCCTCGGCCGCCCTGGCGGCGGACGAGCTGGGCTGGCGCGCGCGGCGCGACGTGCGCGAGATGGTGGAGTCGGCATGGCGGGGCTGGCTGCTGCACCACCCGGAGACCACGTCCGCGTGATCGTGCCGGTGCTCTGACCTGCTGATCGTTTCCGCAGGTCAGAGCATATGACAACGGTGTTCAGTGCCGCGTTGCCCGGTACCCCCCGCCCGTAGTTCACTGTGACGACCGAGCGGAACACGGGAGGCGGCTTTCATGGGGGCTGGGCACGACCACGGGCACGCGCACGGCGCGCCCCCGACCGGTACGGCGACAGCCGCGTACCGGGGGAGGCTGCGCGTCGCGCTGGCGATCACGCTCACCGTCATGGTCGTCGAGATCTTCGGAGGCCTGCTCGCCGATTCGCTGGCGCTCGTCGCGGACGCGGCGCACATGGCGACGGACGCGCTGGGGCTGGGCATGGCCCTGCTCGCGATCCACTTCGCGGCGCGCCCGCCGAGCGAGAACCGCACCTTCGGCCTCGCGCGGGCCGAGATCCTCGCCGCGCTCGCCAACTGTCTGCTGCTGCTCGTGGTCGGCGGCTATGTGCTCGTCGAGGCGATCCAGCGCTTCGTGACGCCAGCGGACACCGAGGGCGGACTGACCATCGTGTTCGGTGTCATCGGTCTGGTCGCCAACACGGTGTCGCTGACGCTGCTGATGCGCGGGCAGAAGGACAGCCTGAACGTGCGCGGCGCCTTCCTGGAGGTGGCCGCGGACGCGCTGGGCTCGGTGGCCGTCATCGTCTCCGCGGTGGTGATCATGACCACGGGCTGGCAGGCCGCGGACCCGATCGCCTCGATCGCCATCGCCCTGATGATCGTCCCGCGCACCTGGAAGCTGCTCCACGAGACGCTCGACGTGCTCCTGGAGGCGGCTCCCAAGGGCGTCGACATGGCGGACGTACGCGCCCACATCCTGGCCCTCGACGGGGTCGAGGACGTCCACGACCTGCACGCCTGGACCATCACATCGGGCATGCCGGTCCTCTCCGCGCACGTGGTCGTCAGCTCCGACGTCCTGAACGCGATCGGGCACGAGAAGATCCTGCACGAGCTCCAGGGCTGCCTGGGCGTCCACTTCGACGTCGAGCACTGCACCTTCCAGCTGGAGCCGAGCGGACACGCGGAGCACGAGGCGAAGCTCTGCCACTGACGGAAATCCGGAGGCGGCACCGCGGCACCGCCTGTTAGCGTGTCCGACGATCCCAGGAGGTGGGTTGATGACGGCCGCTCTCGGCGCTGCCACGCGCAGCGTCCTCGTCGTCCCCGTTTCCCGGGCCCGGGGCTGACCCGCCGTTCCTGCGACGCGTCGGCCGGGCCCCTCAACAAGGGTTTCCACGTTGACCGACCACATCGAACACCGCACTGAACACACCACCGGTCAGAGCACCGGTAACAGCACCGGTCAGAGCACTGTCTGGCACACCCGCCGGGAGATCTCCGCCGACATCGCCGAGGTGTACGCCGTGACGGCCGCCGCCTTCGCAAGGGCGGAGGAGGCCGATCTGGTGGACGCGCTGCGCACCGACCCCGAGGCGTGGCTGCCCGGCCTGTCGTACGTCGCCGAGGCACCGGACGGCACGATCGCGGCGTACGCGTTGATCACCCGCTGTCACGTCGACGGCGTCCCCGCGGCCGCGCTGGCACCGGTCGCGGTCCGGCCGGACCGGCAGCGCCAAGGCGCCGGATCGGCTGTCGTACGCGCGGTGCTGGAGGCGGCACGCGCGCGGGGTGAGGGGCTCGTCCTCGTACTCGGGCATCCCGGGTACTACCCGAGGTTCGGTTTCGGGCCCGCCGCCGCCTACGGCATCCGGCCCGGATTCGACGTGCCGTCCGAACACCTGATGGCCCTCGTCCTCGACGATTCCGTGTCGGTGGCACCGGGCACGCTCAGGTATCCGGCCGCTTTCGGCGTCTGACCCACGTCGGCCGCGTGTCCCGCCCCGGGGCTCCCCGGGGCGGGACATGCGGGAGCCGCGAAGTGCCGGGAGTGCCGGTTTCGTACGGCAGACTGGGTCCTGAAGACCGATGCGAAGGATGGGTATGCCGATCACACCTGCCACCGCGACGCACAGTTCGTCGAACGGCACCGTTGAAGCGATCTTGCTGGAACTGGTCGACGAGGACGGCAACACGATCGGTACGGCCGAGAAGCTCGCGGCTCATCAGGCCCCGGGGCAGTTGCACCGAGCGTTCTCGGTGTTCCTCTTCGACGAGCGGGGCCGGCTGCTGCTGCAGCAGCGCGCCCTCGGCAAGTACCACTCCCCCGGTGTCTGGTCGAACACCTGCTGCGGCCACCCCTACCCGGGCGAGGCGCCCTTCGCCGCGGCGGCCCGGCGGACGTACGAGGAGCTCGGGGTGTCGCCGACCCTGCTCGCCGAGGCGGGCACGGTCCGTTACAACCACCCGGACCCGGACTCGGGCCTGGTGGAGCAGGAGTACAACCATCTGTTCGTCGGGATGGTGCAGTCGGGGCTGCGGCCCGACGCGGAAGAGGTCGGCTCGACGGCCTTCGTGACCGCCGCCGAGCTGGCGGAGCGGCACGAGAAGGACCCCTTCTCGGCGTGGTTCATGACGGTGCTGGACGCGGCCCGTCCGGCGATCCGGGAGCTGACGGGCCCGTCCGCGGGCTGGTAGGCCGGTCCCTACGCGCCCGGAGCGAGCGGCAGGGCGGCCCAGATCACCTTGCCGCCGCTCGCGGTGTGCTCGACGTCGCACACGCCGCCGTACTCCCTGGTGACCTCACGCACCAGCAGCAGGCCCCGGCCCCCGGTCTGCCCGTGGTCGGCCTCCAGCGCGGTCGGCCGGTAGGGGTGGTTGTCCTCGACGGACACCCGCACCCACTCGGCGCCGACCGCGACCTCCACCGCGAGCATCGGCGACAGAAGTGCCGCGTGCTTGACGGCGTTCGTGACCAGTTCGGACACGATCAACAGCAGTCCATGAACGAGATCGTCCGAGACCGGTACCCCCTGGCGGACCAGCAGATCACGGACGGCGTGCCGCGCCTGCGGCACCGAGGCGTCGACGGCGGTGGCGGTGAACCGCCACACCCCCTCGTACGGCAGCGGTCCCGGCGATCTGACGCCGGAGGTCGCGCCTCCGCCTTCAGGGCTGGGGTCGGACCCCGGCCCGGGGTTCTCCATCGTCCGGTCGCCACCCTTGCGCTCGATTGTCACCACACATTGAGTGTTGGTAATGCGCCGGTCCGTACCGGTTGACTGAACAGAAGTCAGCAATTATCGATGGTTTCTGATCGTTTGCGTATGACACGGTCAGTTCCACGACAGCTCCTGTCCGTCTTGTGCCGACTTCGGAAACTCTTCGGGTTGTACGGGTTTGCCCCTCAGCTGACCCGATTCGTTCCCCCGCCTTTCCGGAGCCCACGAGACGGCCCGGGAGACGGCCCGGGAGGGTGCCCGCGATCCGGAGCCCGCTGTAGGTGCAGATAGCATCCGGCGCATGGAGCCGCAGCTGTTGCACCACGTCGGCGACGGAGTCGCCACCGTCGTCATCCATCACCCCGCCAAGCGGAACGCCATGACGACGGGGATGTGGCGAGCGCTGCCGCCGTTGCTGGACGAGTTGACCGTTCGCGCCGATGTGCACGCCCTGGTGCTCACCGGTGAGGGCGGGACGTTCTGCGCCGGAGCCGACATCTCGACGCTCCGCGGCTCGCCGGACGAGGCCCAGGGCCTGGCCGTGCTCGCCGAGGAGTCCCTCGCCGCGTTCCCGAAGCCGACACTGGCCGCGATCCGCGGCTACTGCGTGGGCGGCGGATCCCAGCTCGCGGCCGCCTGCGATCTGCGGTTCGCCCAGGAGGGATCGCTCTTCGGGGTGACTCCGGCGAAGCTCGGGATCGTCTATCCGGCCTCCTCCACACGGCGGTTGGCGGCACTGGTGGGTCCGTCCGCCGCCAAGTACCTGCTCTTCTCGGGCGAGTTGATCGACGCTGAGCGCGCGTTGCGCACAGGCCTGGTGGACGAGGTACTGCCCGAGGGTGAACTCGACAAGCGGGTGGCGGAGTTCACCCGCATCCTCGCCTCGCGCTCCCTGCTCACGCAGGCGTCTGCGAAGGAGTTCGCGAACGGGCGCACCGACCGTGACGCGTACTGGGCGGAACAGGCGCGCGGCGGCGGCGACACCGCGGAGGGGGTCGCCGCCTTCCTGGAGCGCAGGCAGCCGCGCTTCACCTGGGCCCCGTGAGGACCTGACGGCCGTTCGGGGCACGGCTCTTCGGGCGCGTGTGAGGCGGGCGGTCCGCACGCCTACGTCAGAATGAAGCGGCTCTTGCTCCGGAACTCCGCGACCAGGTGCGCGGGCGCCTTCTCCGGGGACCCGGCGTCGTAGGGCGGCTGCGGGTCGTACTCGGTCAGCAGCTGTACGGCCTGGGCGTGTTCGTCCCCCGCGATCCGGCCGAGCAGGGTGAGCCCCATGTCGATGCCGGCGGAGACACCCGCCGCGGTCACGTACTTGCCGTCGAACACGACCCGCTCCCCCGTCGGCTCGGCTCCGAACCGCGCCAGGTGGCCGAGGGCCAGCCAGTGGGAGGTGGCCCGGCGGCCGTCCAGGAGCCCCGCGGCGGCGAGCAGGAGGGAACCGGTGCACACCGAGGTCGTCCAGACACTGGTGCCGTCGGCGTCCCGCAGCCAGTCCAGGAGGACCCCGTTGTCCATCTGCGCGCTCTGGCCCGGCCCTCCCGGTACCACCACGATGTCCGGGTTCGGTACCTCCGCGAGGCTCCTGTCGGCGGTCAGCGCGAGCCTGCCGGTGTCGGAACGGACCGGGCCGGTGCGCTCGGCGACGAAGACGGTGTCCGCGTCCGGCAGGCGGCCGAGGGTCTCGTACGGGCCGACGGCGTCCAGGGCGGTGAAGCGGTCGAAGAGGACGATGGCGATCTGCATCGGGTTCCTTTCGGCGAGGGGCGCGGTGGCGGCCCCTGGGTGAGCGGGAGTCGCGAGCGAGGCGAGGCCGGGACACGCGGGACGGTGAGGCGGCCGGCCCGCGGCGGGGCAGGCGAGTGGGGCGGGCCGCCGTCAGCCCTTGGGCGCGGGCCGGAAGCGGCGCCGGTATTCGGCCGGTGCCGAGCCGAGGATCTTCACGAAGGCGCGGCGCATACCCTCGGGCGTGCCGTAGCCGCAGGCGCGGGAGATCTCCTCGATGCCGTCGGTGGTGTCCTCCAGGAGACGGCGGGCCTGCTCGAGACGGACCCGCTCGACGTACCGGCCGGGCGTCGTGCCCGTCTCGCTCTGGAAGGCGCGGGCGAAATGGCGGGGCGAGAGGCGGGCACGGGCGGCGAGCGACTCGATGCTCAGGTCGTCGCCGGGGTGTTCGGAGATCCAGTGCTGGACCTCGCGCAGCGGTTCGCGTCGCGCGGTCTGGGCGGCGAGCTGGGCGCTGAACTGGGCCTGGTTGCCCGGACGCCGGAGGAAGACGACGAGGTGCCGGGCGATGGTCAGGGCGGCGTCGCGGCCCAGATCCTCCTCGACGAGGGCGAGGGCCAGGTCGATGCCGGAGGTGACGCCCGCCGAGGTGGACACGTTGCCGTCGCGTACGTAGATGGGGTCGGGGTCGACGGCGACCGCCGGGTGGTCGTGGGCGAGCTGGTCGCAGTACGCCCAGTGGGTCGTCGCGCGGCGGCCGTCGAGGAGGCCCGCCGCCGCGAGCAGTCCGGCGCCGGTGCACACCGAGACCAGGCGCTCGGCGCGCGGACCGTGCGCGCGCAGCCAGTCGAGCAGGCGGGGGTCCGGGCGCCGGGTACCGCGGCCGCCGGGGACCAGCAGGGTGTGCGCGGCGGGAGCGTCGGCGAGCGCCTCGTCCGGGACCAGGACGAGGCCGCTGGAGGTGCGCACCAGGGCGCCGTCAAGGGAGGCCGTGCGGATGCGGTACGAGCCGCCGCGGTAGGTCTCGGCGCCCGCGAACACCTCCAGGGGGCCGGTGACGTCGAGGCTCTGCACCCCGTCGAAGAGGACGATCAGCACCGTTCGCATGTCTCGATTCTCGACCGGCGCACCGATGGCCGCAATGACATGGATCCCACCCTTCCTGCCATCACGGGTCTCACTGTTCCCGACGTACCGACCAGTCGGTAATGTGCGGGGCATGACCCCTCCACTGCCGGAGCGCGCCGGGCGCCGCTGCCACAACGTCCTCAACCCGCTGCACTCGACGCACTACTTCTCACCCGATCTGGGGCGTGAGCTGGCCGCCGTCGGCATCGAGGACGACCGGGCCGCGTACTTCGCGGCCCGGGCCGCCGCGATGGGCGCGGTCGGCGCGGGCACCGTGACGGCGACGTTCTACAACTTCCGGCACGACCTGGTGGCCGCGCATGTGCCGGCGGTGTGGCAGGCCGCCTCTCCGGAAACCGTGCTCGCGGCACGCGCGCGTGCCGTGGACGCGACGCTCAGGCGGCTGCTCGGCGAGGACCTCATCGCCTCCAAGGACGTGGCCGAGGCCGCGGAACTCGCCCTGCGCGCGGCCGAGGCCTGCGGCTCGACCGCCCGTCCGCTCTACGCCGCGCACGCGGACCTCCCCGTGCCCGAGGCACCGCACCTGGCGCTCTGGCACGCGGCCACCCTGCTGCGCGAGCACCGCGGCGACGGTCACCTCGCGGTGCTGCTCGACGCGGAGCTCGGCCCGGTGGAGGCCCTCGTGAGCCACACCGCGACCGGCAAGGGCATGGCTCCCAAGTGGGCGCTGGGAACGCGTGGCTGGTCGCGGCAGGACTGGGAGGCGGCGTCCGGGCGGCTGCGGGAGCGCGGGCTGCTCGACGCGCAGGGCGAGCTGACGCAGGCGGGCGTGGACCTGCGCCAGGACATCGAGGCCCGGACGGACCGGCTCGACCGCGCTCCCTACGAGCACCTGGGCGCCGCCGGGGTGGAGCGGCTCACCGAGATCGCCAGGAACCTGCTGATGACGGCGTTCGCCGCCGGCGCGTTCCCGGACGGAATGATCGGCAAGGAATGACCGGCGAGGGTTGAGGTACCCGGACGTCTCCCGGCCCTCCGTGCCGGGAGACGAAAGGGGAGATACATGCTGCGTGCCATGGCGGACGTGCTGCGGCAGATCGGCGGGGCCATCGCCACGGTCGTCACACTGCCGTTCCGGGCCCTGGCCCGGCTCTTCGGCGGGGCCTCGCGCTCAGGGCGGGCCCGCGGGGCCTGAGGAACATGGCCCTCGGCGGCCGAGGGACACGGTCACCCGCAGGAACCGAGCGGCACGGAATGCCGCGGGTCCCGCGGGATTCCGTGTCCCTGGGGCCCGACCCGCGGCGCGCGCCCCCTTCGAGAACCGCCCTGATCCCCCGTTGTCCGTGTCACCTGCCACAATTGCCGCGCAACCTCAGTGGAGAAGGCGGTACGGGATCGTGACGACACCCCTCGTAGGGTCCATCGAAGGCAGGATCGCCGAGGAACTCGGCGTACGGGAACGGCAGGTCAAGGCCGCCGTCGACTTGCTCGACGGCGGGTCGACGGTTCCCTTCATCGCCCGCTACCGCAAGGAAGCGACCGAGATGCTCGACGATGCGCAGCTGCGCACCCTCGAGGAGCGGCTGCGCTATCTGCGGGAACTGGAGGACCGGCGCGCCGCGATCCTCGACTCGGTGCGCGAGCAGGGCAAGCTCAGCGCCGAGCTCGAGGCGCAGATCAGGGCCGCCGAGACGAAGGCGCGTCTCGAGGACATCTACCTGCCGTTCAAGCCCAAGAGGCGTACCAAGGCGCAGATCGCGCGCGAGGCGGGCCTGGAGCCGCTGGCCGACGGCCTGCTCGGCGACGCGACGGTCGACCCGCTCGCCGCCGCGGCGGCCTTCGTCGACGCCGACAAGGGCGTCGCCGACCCGCAGGCCGCCCTGGACGGCGCCCGGTCGATCCTCACCGAGCGGTTCTCCGAGGACGCCGACCTGATCGGCGAGCTGCGCGAGCGCATGTGGGTGCGCGGACGGCTCGCCGCCAAGGTGCGCGAGGGCAAGGAGGAGGCGGGCGCCAAGTTCGCCGACTACTTCGACTTCGCCGAGCCTTTCAAGGCGCTGCCCTCGCACCGCATCCTCGCCATGCTGCGCGGCGAGAAGGAGGACGTCCTCGATCTCGTCCTGGAGCCGGAGGAGCCCACCGAAGGGCCTTCGTCGTACGAGGGGATCGTCGCCCACCGTTTCGGGATCGCCGACCGCGGCCGTCCCGGCGACAAGTGGCTGACGGAGACCGCGCGTTGGGCCTGGCGCACCCGCATTCTCGTGCACCTCGGCATCGACATGCGCCTCAGGCTGCGCACCGCCGCCGAGGACGAGGCGGTGAACGTCTTCGCGGCCAACCTGCGGGACCTGCTCCTCGCCGCCCCGGCGGGCACGCGCTCGACACTGGGCCTGGACCCCGGTTTCCGTACGGGCGTGAAGGTCGCCGTCGTCGACGCGACCGGCAAGGTCGTCGCGACGGACGTCATCCACCCGCACGTCCCGGCCAACCGGTGGGACGAGGCGATCGCCAAGCTCGCCCGGCTCTCCAAGGAGCACGCGGTCGAGCTGATCGCGATCGGCAACGGCACGGCGTCCCGCGAGACCGACAAGCTCGCCGGTGAGCTCATCACCAAGCACCCGGAGCTCGGCCTCACCAAGGTGATGGTGTCGGAGGCGGGGGCGTCGGTGTACTCGGCGTCGGCCTTCGCCTCACAGGAGCTGCCCGACATGGACGTGTCGCTGCGCGGCGCCGTCTCCATCGCACGCCGGCTCCAGGACCCGCTGGCCGAGCTGGTCAAGATCGACCCGAAGTCGATCGGTGTCGGGCAGTACCAGCACGACCTGTCCGAGGTGAAGCTGTCCCGGTCGCTGGACGCGGTGGTCGAGGACTGCGTGAACGGCGTGGGCGTGGACGTGAACACCGCCTCCGCCCCGCTGCTGGCCCGGGTCTCCGGCATCACCTCCGGCCTCGCCGAGAACATCGTGTCGCACCGTGACGCCAACGGTCCCTTCACCTCCCGTACGGCTCTCAAGAGCGTGGCCCGGCTGGGGCCCAAGGCGTACGAGCAGTGCGCGGGCTTCCTGCGGATCCGGGGCGGGGACGACCCGCTGGACGCGTCGAGCGTGCACCCCGAGGCGTACCCCGTGGTGCGGCGGATGGTGAAGACGGCCGGCAATGAGGTCGCGTCGCTGGTCGGCAACACGGGTGTGCTGCGCTCGCTGAGGGCGGCCGACTTCGTCGACGAGAAGTTCGGTCTTCCGACCGTCACGGACATCCTGAAGGAGCTGGAGAAGCCGGGGCGCGACCCGCGACCCGCCTTCAAGACGGCCACCTTCAAGGACGGCGTCGAGAAGATCTCCGACCTGGCGGCCGGGATGGTTCTGGAGGGGGTCGTCACGAACGTGGCCGCGTTCGGCGCGTTCGTGGACATCGGCGTCCACCAGGACGGGCTCGTGCACGTCTCGGCGCTGTCGAAGACCTTCGTCAAGGACCCGCGGGACGTCGTGAAGTCCGGCGACATCGTCAAGGTGAAGGTCCTGGACATCGACATCCCGCGCAAGCGGATCTCGCTGACGCTCCGGCTGGACGACGAGGCGGCCGCCCCGGACGCCGAGGGCGGCGGTCGTCCCCAGCGGGGCGGGCGCCCGCCCCAGCAGCGTGGACAGCGGCAGGGCGGTCGCGGAGGCAGCGGCGGCGGGGGCGGCGGCTCCCGGCAGGCTCCGCCACCGGCGAACAGCGCCATGGCGGACGCGCTGCGACGCGCGGGCCTGACCGACCCCAAGCGGGGTCGGGGCTGAGACGGAAGGGCGGCTCCCCGCGGCGAAAGCCGACGGGGAGCCGCCCTCTTTCGGCTGGACCGAGGGGCCGGTGTCGTTGACGGCTTTCGGGTGGACCGAAGGGGCGGCTGCCGTTGACGGCTTTCGGGTGGACCGAAGGGGCGGCTGCCGTTGACGGCTTTCGGCTGGACCGAAGGGGCGGCTGCCGTTGACGGCGGCGGCCCCTTCCGGGTCCGTGTCAGCGCTCCGTCACCTTGCCGTCCGCCACCTCCAGGCGGCGGGTCGTGCGGACCGCGTCCAGCATGCGGCGGTCGTGGGTGACCAGCAGGAGGGTGCCCTCGTAGGTGTCCAGGGCCGATTCCAGCTGCTCGATGGCCGGGAGGTCGAGGTGGTTGGTCGGCTCGTCCAGGACCAGCAGATTGACACCCCGGCCCTGGAGCAGGGCGAGCGCCGAGCGGGTGCGCTCTCCCGGCGAGAGGGTGGCCGCCGGGCGCAGGACGTGGTCCGCCTTCAGACCGAACTTGGCCAGCAGCGTGCGGACTTCGGCGGGTTCCGTGTCCGGGACGGCCGCGCCGAACGCGTCCAGCAGTGACTCGGAGCCGTGGAAGAGCTTGCGGGCCTGGTCGACCTCGCCGACGACCACGCCGGAACCCAGCGTGGCGTGGCCGGAGGACAGCGGGACCCGGCCGAGCAGGGCGCCCAGCAGGGTCGACTTGCCGGCGCCGTTCGCGCCGGTGACGGCGACCCGGTCCGCCCAGTCGATCTGGAGCGTCGCGGGACCGAAGGTGAACTCCCCGCGCCGCACCTCCGCGTCCCGCAGGGTGGCGACCACCGCGCCCGATCGCGGGGCCGCCGCGATCTCCATGCGCAGTTCCCACTCCTTGCGCGGCTCCTCGACGACGTCCAGCCGCTCGATCATGCGCTGCGTCTGCCGGGCCTTCGAGGCCTGCTTCTCGCTGGCCTCGCTGCGGAACTTGCGGCCGATCTTGTCGTTGTCGTTGCCCGCCTTGCGCCGCGCGTTCTTGACGCCCTTGTCCATCCAGCCGCGCTGCATCTGCGCGCGGCCTTCGAGGGCGGAGCGCTTGTCGGCGTACTCCTCGAAGTCCTCGCGGGCGTGCCGGCGGGCCGTGTCGCGCTCTTCGAGATAGGCCTCGTAGCCACCGCCGTACAGCGTGATCTGCTGCTGCACCAGGTCGAGTTCGAGGACCTTGGTGACCGTGCGGGTGAGGAACTCGCGGTCGTGGCTGACGACGACGGTCCCGGCGCGCAGGCCGGAGACGAAGCGCTCGAGGCGCTCCAGACCGTCCAGGTCGAGGTCGTTCGTCGGCTCGTCGAGCAGGAAGACGTCGTAGCGGGACAGGAGGAGGGAGGCGAGTCCGGCCCGGGCGGCCTGGCCGCCGGACAGGGACGTCATCGGCTGGTCGAGACCGACGCCGAGCCCCAGGGAGTCGGCGACCTCCTCGGCTCGTTCGTCGAGGTCGGCGCCGCCGAGGTCGAGCCAGCGCTCCAGGCTGGTCGCGTAGGCGTCGTCGGAACCCGGCGCTCCGTCGACGAGCGCCTGCGTCGCCTCGTCCATCACCCGCTGGGCCTCGTCGACGCCGGTACGGCGCGCGAGGAAGTCCCGTACGGTCTCGCCCTCCCGCCGCTCCGGCTCCTGCGGCAGGTGTCCGACGGTGGCGGTCGGCGGGGAGAGCCGCAGCTCGCCCTGTTCCGGGGCGAGGAGGCCGGCGAGCAGCCGCAGCAGCGTGGACTTGCCCGCGCCGTTGGCGCCGACGAGCCCGATCACGTCGCCGGGCGCGACGACGAGGTCGAGTCCGGCGAAGAGCGCGCGGTCGCCGTGTCCGGCGGTGAGGTTCTTGGCGACGAGAGTGGCAGTCATCAGGGAGCCGATTTTAACGGCCCGCGGGTTCGCTCCGCGCCGCCGATCCCCGGGGTCCGGGCCGCCCTCGGCCACCCACGCCCACGGCCTCCCGTACGACCAGGCCCACGGCCCCCTGACCTCCGCCCACGGGCCTCCCGGAGCGCCCGGCTCCACGGCTCTCCGGCCACCGCCGCCGGAGGCCCCTGGTCAGTGGACCGGCGGTCAGGGGGTCATCCGTTCCACCAGCACGCTCCCGGAGGTCCGTGCCACGATGAACGACTCCCCCTTCACCGCACGGGCCTCCAGCGGAATCCGGTGCCGGCCCGTTTCCAGGATGCCGTCGAACACGTCGTGCGCGTGGGTGCGCGCGAGGCGGTCCAGGCGGTAGGCGGTCAACTGGACCCGGCAGGTGGAGGTGACCTCGACGCCGGCCTCACCCTCGGCGGCGACCAGGCGCGTGAGCCGGCGCAGCTCCCGCGGGCCGCGGTCCAGGGCGTGCTCGATCTGGGCGACGAGCAGCGGAACGATCGGGGCGAGGCCCTCGACGTGGGCGACGTCGACGCCCGCGTCGCGGAAGGACTCCCTCACGGCGGCCCGTTCCGCCTCGGGGACGGCCCGGCCGAACACCACCGCGCCGTAGGCGCGCAGTTCGTCCGCCGGAACCCCCGTGGCGTCGCGGGCGATGTCGGCGCCGATACCGATGACGCGCAGGGCGGCGGCCAGCTTCGCGAGGAGGGCGACCCGGGCGCCGATCAGCAGGACGCGGCGACGGGGGCCCGGATCGCCGTCGAGCAGGGAGTTCAGAGCGCTGCGGTACTCGGCGCCATGGAAGCGGAAGGGCCCTATGCCGTGGTAGCCGTTGCGTTCCAGGTCGGCCTGTTCACCGGTCTGCCAGGCGAAGTCGCGCCAGACGTAGTCGTCACCCTCTCGTTCGATGAGCGCGGTGACGGCACCGCATTCGATGCCCTCGCACTCGGGGCATCCGTAGATGACGTGCCTGCCCCCGTCGAGCGGAGCGTCGGCCTCCAGGAGAAGGCCGCGCACCTGCGCGGTGAAGATCGCGGGCGGCACGTCGGAGGCGAGCGGGGACACCGCGTCCAGGTCGGAGAGCTGGAACAGCAGCGGGCGTCCGTCGACGACGAAGTCGACGAAGTCCCGGTGCACTTGGTAGTCACCGTTGGTGAGGACTCCACCGGCGCGCATCGCCGGTGCCAGGCCGAAGGTGGCGTACTCGGCAGACATGCTGTGAGTATCCCCAGACGGAGAGTGATGTGAGCACGGCATGACATATTCCGCTAACGTCCCGGCATGGAGAAGCCCGGGAACGGCGATGTGATCGTGGTCGGCAGCGGAGTCGTCGGCCTGACCACGGCCGTGGTCCTGGCCGAGGCCGGCAGGCGGGTCCGGGTGTGGGCGCGGGAGCCCGCCGAGCGGACCACCTCGGCGGTTGCGGGGGCTCTGTGGTGGCCGTACCGCATCGAGCCGAAGGCGCTGGCCCGTGCGTGGGCGCTCGTGTCCCTCTCCGTGTACGAGGAGTTGGCGGCGCGGCCCGGGGAGACGGGCGTACGCCTGGTCGAGGGGGTCATGGGCGAGACGCGGCTGGACGAGCTGGGGGCGTGGGCGGCCCGCGTGCCCGGACTGCGTGCGGCGACGGCCGAGGAGTACCCGGGGACCGCTCTGCGGGCGCGGCTGCCGTTGATCGACATGCCCGTGCACCTGCGCCTGCTGCGCGAGCGACTGCTGCGGGCGGGCGGGACGGTCGAGGAACGGACGGTGACGGACCTCGCGGAGGCGCGGGCGCCGGTCGTCGTCAACTGCGCGGGCCTCGGCGCCCGCGCCCTCGTCCCGGATCCGGCCGTACGGCCGGTGCGCGGCCAGCTCGTGATCGTCGAGAACCCCGGGATCCGCGAGTGGCTCGTCTCGACGGACCCGGCGGCCGGGACGACCACGTACGTCTTCCCGCAGCCGGACCGGCTGGTCCTCGGCGGGACCACCGACGAGGACGACTGGTCGCAGGTCCCCGACCCCGACGTGGCGGCGGAGATCGTCCAGCGGTGCGCGGCGCTGCGCCCCGAGGTCGCCGGAGCGCTGGTGCTCGACCACCGGGTGGGGCTGCGCCCGGTGCGCCACGAGGTCCGGCTGGAGCGCGAAGTCCTGCCGGACGGGCGGGTGTTGGTGCACAACTACGGCCATGGAGGTGCCGGAGTCACCGTGGCGTGGGGATGCGCGCGGGAGGCGGCCGGACTCGTGGGTCCGACCGCCTCCGTCTGAGAGGTGCGTTCGCCTCCGTCATCCGGCCCGTGGGCCGTCGTCCAGGTGGCTCAGCGGCTCTCTCCCGGGACGCGGAGGGCGGCGCGCGGACCGCGTACGCCGTCGAGGACGGACGCGGACGGGGCCGGGGTGGAGCCCGCCGTCGCCCGCGCGAACGCGTCGGCGCCGCCCACGAAGGGGACGTGGGCCGAGGTACGGGCCAGATCGAGGGTCAGGGTCGGTGTGGTGGAGGGCGGGTCGATGAGGTCCTTGTCGGTGCCCGCGACGATCAGCGCGAGCCGGTGGCCCGCGGGGACGATGTGGTCGGTGGCCGCCAGGTCGAGCGTGATGGTGTACGCCCTGCCCGGGGTGAGCGGGACGCCCTGGTCCGAGGCGTAGTTGCCGAGGTCGGCCCAGCCGCGGCTGAGGACCGTGTAGTCGACGTCGGCCCTGTTCGCCTGTGTCACCTTGTAGCAGGAACTGTCGCCGGTCGTGCTCGGGCCCCAGCAGGTGCGGTCGGTGAGTGTGGTGATGCCCTCGCCGGAGACGGCGTAATTGCGGATGGTGTCCGGCCCCAGGTCGACGAGTACGGCCGAGAGATGCGCCGTCGAGGTCGTGGGCGTGGCGGTGACGGTCACTTCGGACGAGCCCGAGAGCCGCAGGCCGCGGGCGAGCGGCTTGGTGACGAAACCCGCCTTGTCGGGTGTCGACTCGTCGATGTGCGCGGCCCAGTCGGTCTCGCTCGACCGCGGGTTGTCGGTGAAGGTCTCGGTTCCGGACTTCCGGTGGAGGCCGAGGGTGCCGACGCCGGCCCGCGGGCCGGTGCCCGGTCGCAGGGTCGCCGCCGCGGTGGCGCGGGGCGGCCAGACGGCGGAGGTGGCCCACTGGTCGGGGTGGCGTTCGATGTCGGCCATCGGTTCGTCGTCGATGCCGTTGTCGTAGCCGAGGAGTTCGTGGTCGAACCAGCGGTGCAGGGTGTCGGCCCAGGTGGCGCGGCGGAAGTCGAAGGGGTCGACATGGCCGGTCTGGGAGAGCCAGATCTTGCGCTCGACACCGTTCCTGGCGAGCGCGTCCCACCACTGGCCGAAGTTCTTGGCGCGGACGTTGAGGTCCTGCATGCCGTGCACCAGGAAGACGCTGGCCTTCACCTTCGCGGCGTCCTTGACGTAGTCGCGCTCGGTCCACAGGGACGTCCAGTCGCCGGTGCGCGGCGCCTCGTCGACCAGCTTCCGCTGCACGGCGGCGCACTTGGCGCGGGCGTCGGGGCTGTCGACGTAGTCGGAGAGCCAGTCGGGGCCCGAGTCGTAGAGAGGGGCGCCCTGGGCGAAGTAGTAGTCGTACCAGGAGGAGATGGCGCTGATCGGCACGATGGTCTTCAGGCCCTTGACGCCGGTGGCGGCGACGCCGTTGGCGATCGTGCCGTCCCAGCTCTTGCCGATCATGCCGGTTCTGCCGTTGGTCCAGGTGGCCTTGGCCGTAGACGCTCCGGTGCGCGTGGTGTAAGCCTTGGCCCGGCCGTTGAGCCAGTCGACGACCGCCTTGGCGGACTGGATGTCGGAGCGGCCGCCCACGTCGACGCAGCCGTCGGAGCGGTTGGTGCCGGCGAGGTCGACGCCGACGAAGGCATAGCCGCGCGGCACGAAGTAGTTGTCGTAGAAGAGCGGCATCTGGACGACGTGACCGTCCGCGTCGTACGTCTTGCGCTGGCTCTCGTTGCCGCGCCCGCAGCAGGAGTAGTACGGGCTGGCATCCATGATCACGGGGATCTTGCGTCCCTGGCGGGCGAGTTCGCGCGGCCGGACGATGTCGACGGCGACCCGGTCGCGCCTTCCGTCGCTGTCGCCGTCGAGACCGGTGTCGACCCAGACGGACTCACGGATCGCATTCTCGTACGAATAGACCGGGGTGCTCTCCCTCGGGGCCGCGTGTGCGGCGGTGGGAGCGAGGAAAGCGGCCAACAGGGCGGCAACGGCCGCCGTCGCGAGCGATCTCCAGGTCGTTAAGCGCGTGCGGCGCACTGGTATCGGCATGCGCGGAACGTACCCCGGTCAACTCCCGTGCAAAAGAGGGTCGATGAAAGGTCTCTGGGGCTGGATGACTCATGTCGGCCGAATGGCGATCGTGTGACAGGGGTGGCCGTGGACATGACCGGGGCCACAGGGACTGAATAGGCTCCGGACAACTTCATGCCCCCACGACTTGGAGCTTGACGTGCACCGCAGACTCATCGCCCCGGGCGCCCTCGCCGCCTCCCTGCTGCTGGCGATCCCGGCATCGGCGGCAAGCTACACACCGGGAGCACCGGGCATCGGCGACCCCTACTACCCGGCCTACGGCAACGGCGGATACGACGTCTCGCACTACGACCTGCGGCTCACCTACCAGCCGCGGACGGACGAACTGGAGGGCACGGCCACCCTCCTGGCGACCACCACGCAGGACCTGTCCCGGTTCGATCTGGACTTCCTGCTCGACGTGAGCGAGGTCCGGGTCAACGGCGCGAAGGCGTCGTTCGCCACGTCGGGCCAGCACGAGCTGGAGATCACGCCGGCGAAGCCGCTGGCCAAGGGCACGCCGGTCACCGTCGTCGTGCGCTACAGCGGAGTGCCGTCCACGAAGAGCGCGTACGGCTTCTCGACCTGGCACCGCACCCCGGACGGGGCGGTCGCCGCGGACGAACCCGAGTCGGCGTGGTGGTGGTACCCGAGCAACGACCACCCGCTCGACAAGGCGACCTACGACGTGTCGGTGGCCGTCCCGGACGGTACCCAGGCGATCTCCAACGGCACGCTCCAGTCGACGAGTTCACGGCTCGGCTGGACCCGCTACAACTGGCGGTCCAACAAGCCGCAGGCCACCTATCTCACCACCCTCGCGGTCGGGAAGTTCGACATCACCACCAGCACGTCCGAGGGCGGAGTCCCGGTCGTCAACGCCTACAGCAAGGACCTCGGCGACAACGACGGGGCGGCGCGCGCCAGTGTCGAGCGGACGGGGGAACTCGTCGACTGGCTGAGCGGCTACTTCGGGCCGTATCCCTTCAGTTCGGCCGGCGGGTACGTGCCCAACACCACCACCGGGTACGCGCTGGAGACCCAGACACGCGTGTACTACAGCCCGCGGCAGTTCGCGAACGGCTCCAACACCTCGGTGGTCGTACACGAGTTGGCGCACCAGTGGTACGGCGACGACGTGTCGCTGAAGGACTGGAAGGACATCTGGATCAACGAGGGCTTCGCGCGGTACGCGCAGTGGCTGTGGTCGGAGCACGAGGGCGAGGGCACGACGCGGGAGCTCGCGGACTACGTGTACGCCTCGCATCCGGCGGACGACGCCTTCTGGACGGTGGCGCCCGGCGACCCGGGGCCGGACAACCAGTTCGACATCGCGGTGTACGACCGGGGCGCGCTGGCGGTGCAGGCGCTGCGCGACGAGATCGGCGACGACGCCTTCTTCGCCGTCCTGAAGGGGTGGCCGAAGGAGCACGCGTACGGGAACGCGTCGGTCGGCGACTTCCAGAAGTACGCCGAGCAGGTGTCCGGCAGGTCGCTCGCGGCGCTCTTCGACACCTGGCTGTTCCAGCCGTCGAAGCCGGCGGCTCCGGTGGCTCGGGGTGCCGGGCTCACGGTGACCCCGGGAGCGAAGGGTGCCGTCGCCCGGCCGAAGTCGTGGAAGAAGATCGCCGCCACTGACGCGGTCCACGCCGACTGAGGTACGGCCGCCCGCCGGGTAGTCCCTGCCCGCCCTTCCCTCCGGGACGGGCGGGCAGCGGCGGTGAACGCACCGCGGTCGGGCGGCGGCCGTGAGCGAATCGCAGGTGGGGCAGCGGCCGCGAGCGATCGGTCGACCGGTGGCAGCCGTGAGCGAGCGGCGGGCCGGGCGTCGGCCGGTGGCCGGTCGCACGGCTCAGTGGCGGACGGTCTTCTCCTCCAACTCGTCCACGCGGGCGAGGAGTTCGTCGCGGCCGATGGCGTCGGCCCGGGTCGCGGGAACGGTGCAGGCATAAGCGCCGGCGATCGCGCCGTACAGGGCGCAGCGCCGGACCGGTTCGCCGGTCAGCCGGCCGAAGAGGAAGCCCGCGGCGAAGGAGTCCCCGGCGCCGTTCGAGTCGACCACGGGCGTGCGCGGCGGGACAGGCGGGACGTGGGTCAGCTCGCCGTCCGCCAGCAGGTACGCGCCCTCCGCGCCGGCCATGGCGACGACCGCCTCGGCCCGGCCCCGCTCCACGATCCGCCGCATGGTGCGCTCGGGGTCGGAGAGGGCGGTGGTGGAGACGAACACGACGTCGGCGGCGTACGCGAACGGCTCGTGGTAGGGATTCTCGCCGTCCCAGTTGTGCAGGTCGGTCGAGAGGGTCACCCCGGACTCCCGCAGCGCCTGGAGGGCGAAGGCGCACGGGTGGGTGATGGAGACGTGCGCGTGACGGCTCGCCGCAGCCAGGTCCCGCACCGTCTTCTCGGGCAGCCGGTCCCCTTCGTGCGAGCGGCTGTCGTCGTACAGGGACAGCCGGCGCCCGTCGGGGCCGACGAGATTGACCGCGCGCTTGGTGCCCGCGCGCTGGGGCACCTCGGTGAGCGGAATGCCGCGTTCGCGGTGCAGGGCGCGCACGAGGTCGCCCTCGGGGTCGTCGCCGAGCAGGTCGAGGTGGTGGGTGCGCAGGCCGAGTTCGTGCAGGCCCAGCGCGACGAAGTCTCCGGTCTGCCCGGCCCTGGTCTCGATCCCGGGACGGATCATGTAGCTGTCGGCGTACGGAAGCGGCAGTTCGGGGACGTGGACGATCGTGTCCACCCCCGCGCCGCCGAGGACGAGGACGTCGATGTCGCGGCTCATGACTCTCCCTCTCGGATCCGAGCAGCGAGTCAAGCAGGCCCGGACCATCACGGCAAGAAGTTGCAGAAACTTTCGCAACTTCCTTCATTGGCGGTCCGGTCGGCTCCGGCCGGACCGCACGCCGCCGCGTCGCCCCGCCGGTCAGTCCCCGTGGTCGTACACCGTCACCGCCAGTCCCCGGCGCACCAGCCGCTCGGCGACGAGGGGTTCGACCCGCGACCATCTGCCGCCGGCCAGGCCGCACCCGATGCGCGGCATGTGCACGGACGCGCCGAGTTCGACGGCCTTGTCCGCGAGCAGTCCGAGCGAGGCGTCGATGGCCTCGTAGCGCACGGGCACACCCTTGCTGCCGGTCCGTATCCCCCGCTGGCCCACCAGGTTGGCCACCCACACATACCGCTCGACCTGGATGAACTGGGCCGCGCCCAGGCCGAAGTCGTTGCCCGCGCGGCCACGGTGCCAGGCCCGGTACGCCGCCTCCGGCTCCGGCCAGCGGCGTGAGAGGGCCAGCACGAAGCCCTTTCCCCAGCCACCGATGTCGTTGCACACGTGGGCGATCAGCTTGACGCCCTTGGCCGACGGGACGGTGGCGTCACCCCGGACATACCTGATCTCCGACATGACACCACCGTAGAGGCCACCACTGACAGAAGCCCCGCTCCGCCGTCCATTGCGGCGGGGCCCCGCGGTCACGGCGTGTACATCTCCTCGATGACGTCCGCGTGGCGCTCCATGATCGCGCGGCGGCGCAGCTTGAGCGAGGGAGTCAGCTCACCGCTCTCCGGGCTCCACTCGCGGTCGAGCACCCGGTACCGCTTGATCTGCTCCGGGCGGCTGAGACGGGAGTTGGCCCGGTCCACCGCCTCGGCGATCGCCTCCCGCAGGGCTGCCGGATCGAGGCGGGCCGCCTGCTCGAAGTCCGGCACGAGGAGCGCCACGAGGTACGGATGTCCGTCCCCGTGCACGAAGGCCTGGCCGACGAGGGGATGCTCCTTGAGCGTGTTCTCGACGAGGGCGGGCGAGATGTTCTTGCCCGCCGAGGTCACGACCATTTCCTTCTTGCGGTCGGTGATCCAGAGAAAGCCGTCTTCGTCGAGCCGTCCGATGTCACCGGTGGCGAACCAGCCGTCGGCGTCCCGGACGTCCTCCAGCGAACCGTCGGCCCGCAGATAGCCGTCGAAGACGGTCTCTCCCCGTACGAGGATCTCGCCGTCCCCGGCGATCCGGATCTCCAGTCCGTCCAGCGGCCTGCCGACCGAGCCGAGGCGGAAGGCGGCCGGGCTGTTGGCGGTGGCCACGCCGATCGTCTCCGTCAGCCCCCAGGCGTCCATGACCGCGAGGCCGAAGCCCGCCCAGAACCGCACGACGTCCTGCGGCATCGGTGCCGAAGCGCTCGCCGTCCACTCCAGACGGTCGAAGCCGGCGAGCGCGAGGATCGGGTCGAGCACCTGCTCCTTGGCCCTGGCGTACGCCTCCCGCAGTGCGGCGGACGGCTCCTCGCCCCGCTCGCGGCAGGTCACGTGCGCGCGGGCCGTCTCCATCGCCGCCTCCACGGCCGCCCGCCGCTCCTCGGGCAGTCCGGCCAGCGCGGCCCGCACGGCGGACGCGAGCTTCTCCCACACGCGCGGGACACCGAAGAACTGCGCGGGGTGCAGCTCCCTGACGACGGCGGCCACCTCCGAGGGGTCCGCGCACAGATGGACGTGCGAGGCGCGGAACACGGGGAGGTAGATCCCGAGCATGCGCTCGGCGATGTGCGCGAAGGGCAGGTAGCAGATGTGCTCGACATGGGTGGGGAGTTCGACGAGGCGGTCGAGGGCCAGGACGTTCTGGACGACCTTGCGGTGGCTGATGCTCACGCCCTTGGGCTCGCCGGTGGTGCCCGAGGTGTAGACGACGGTGAGCGGATCGGTGGGGCGGCTCTCGTGCCAGGCCTTCTCGAACGCCTCGGAGCGGGGCGCGTCCGCGGCCGTCCCGACCGCTGCGGCCTCGGCGACGGTCCCCGGTCCGGACCCGGCGGACGCCGTGGGACGCGGGCCCCGCAGCGAGTCGTACGTGCGGTGGGTGCCCGCCTCGGACGCCTCCGCGACCACCAATCGGTCCAGGGGAACGCTGGTGTCCCCCAACAGGGTTTCCCAGCGCGGCAGTTCGCGCAGTCCCCCGACGACCGCGAGGCGGGCACGGCTGTGCCGGGCGATGTGCGCGACCTGTTCCGCGGCGGACGTGGAGTAGACGGTGACCGGTACGGCGCCCAGGTGGGTCAGCGCCAGGTCGCTCAGCCAGTGCTCGGGACGGTTGCCCATCATCATGAGGACGTGGTCGCCCCGCCCGACGCCGAGACCGGCGTATCCGGCGGCGAGTCCGGCGACTTCACGGCGCACCTCGCCCCAGGTGAGGGTGGTCCAGCCGTCCTCCGTACGCCAGGACAGCGCCGGCAGGTCGCCGTGGTCCTCGGCGTTGCGCAGCAGCAGGGCGGGGAGGGTGAGTTCGGCGGGCTCTCCCGGGAGTCTCAGGATCGTGGTCATGACCGCCTCCTGGCGCCGTCGGATCCGAGTGCCGCGCGGGCCGCGACCCGCGCCGCTCCTGGACGGACGCTTTCACAACACCGGTGAGACAGCAATACTGTTGCACCGCGCCGCCACCGGTGACCCAGGGCGCGCGGCACGACGCGAGAAGCGAGGACCTGCCCATGACGACGGACACCGAGGAGCCGACGCTCACGGTCGACGAGCTGGCCGCACGGGCGGGCGTCACGGTCCGTACGGTCCGCTTCTACAGCGCCAGGGGCCTGCTGCCGCCCCCCGTGATCGGCCCCCGCCGCGTCGGCCACTACAGCCAGGAGCACCTGGCCCGGCTCGCTCTCATCGAGGAGTTGCAGCAGCGGGGCATGACGCTGGCCGCGATCGAACGTCATCTGACGCAGCTGCCGCCCGGTCTGAGCGCGCACGAGCTCGCCATCCACCGTGCCGTGGTGGCGTCCTGGGCGCCCGACGCGACGGAGGAGGTGACCCGGGAGGAGCTGGAGCGGCGCGCCGGACGGCCGCTCGGCGAAGGGGACCTGGAGCGGCTCGCCGCGATGGGCGTCATCGAGCGGACGGGGGACTCCGTCCGGCTGGACCCAGGGCTGCTGCGGCTCGGCGCGGAGCTCCTCGACGTACCGATCGCGCACGAGACGATCCTCGCCGCACGCACCGTCCTGCTGGAGCACTCGCGGGCGGCGGCCCACGAACTGTCCGCCCTGTTGCGCGACGCGGTGGGGGAAGGGGAGTCCGTCGCGGCGGTGAAGTCCCTGTCGGCGCACATGCAGCCGCTGGTGGTGCAGGCGCTGCTCACCGCGTTCCAGCGCTCGCTGAAGGAGGAGCTGCGGGAGTGGCTCCGGGAGTCCTGAGTCCGGGGCGGCCGTCCTCGGCGGCACGAACGCTCACAATTGACATCCTCCTCGGCCTAAAGGCCGGGGATTCCAATCTGCTCCCGCCGCGGCGACGCGGTGGGTAGCTCTTGGTGGGTTCCTGTTTCGCTGCGCTGTGCGGGCACGGGTGCCCGTCTTACCTGCGCTCCACAGGCCGGCACCGCCAGTCCGGCGGCCTTGGCGACGTTGACCGCCGCGTTGATGTCCCGGTCCAGGACCGCCCCGCACGCCCCACATGTCCACATGCGGACCTTGAGGGGCTTGGGGCCGTCCTTGACGCCGCAGTGTGAGCACACCTGGGAGGTCGGCTCGAACCGGCCGATCCGGTGGAAGGCGCGCCCGTACCGGGTGGCCTTGTACTCCAGCATGGTCACGAACGCCGACCATCCGGCGTCGTGGACGGACTTGGCCAGGCGCGTGCGGGCGAGTCCCTTCACCGCCAGACCGAGGCGAGCAAGTGAAACCAGCGTCATGCACATGCAAGGCGCAACCTCCGGCATCAACCGAGGCCGGAGGAGATGCCCGCCCCGTGTCGAGTCTCAGTTGATGCTTGTCGGTTCCCAATGGCTCGTCTCGCAGCGTTGGCCGGGTAATCGACGTGCTCCGCCGATTCCAGGGGCTTACGCAGCCGAGTTCACGCAAGACCGGTGAGGGGGGCACTGGGCTGCCAGGAGACGGGCAGGACAAGGTCGACGCCGTCACGGTGCGCCAGGGGCAGCAGTCGGCCCATGGTGGTGTCGAGGTCGTCGAGCAGGTAGGGCATGGGGCGCAGTGGCCGGTCCAGGCCCAAGAAGAAGTCGTCCCAGTGCACCAGGATGACCCGCCTGGCCCCGGTCGCGGCCACCACCTCGTCCCAGTAGGTCTGAAGGAACTCGGCGGGCTGCTTGCCCAGCATGCCGACGCCCAGGTATACGACGTCGGCGTGATGACCGCGCAGCGCACCGAGCCGGTAGTTGGCGCTGGCGTGCAACAGCACGCGGCCGTAGGGGTGGGTGACGAGCACGGAGTAGGCGGTGCCGGTCTTCCAGGCACCGGCGCGAGCCGGCGGGACCAAGGGCTGGTCAACGGTACCGGGGTAGTGGTCACCCGCGCTGTGCACGGAGTCCAGGAAGGTCAGTGTGAAGCTGCCGTAGGTCACGGTGTCGCCATCGCCCACCACCCGCAAGGACGACTCGGGGACCCCCAGGCCGCGCCCGATGTTGGCGGTGGACTCCGACCCGACCAGGTCGGCGCCGGTCTCCAGCGCCCAGACCGGTGCGTCGAGGGCGTGGTCGTAGTGGGAATGCGCGCACACCACAGCGGCGAGGTTGTCCACCCGCAGCCGCTCGATGGCGGCACGGACCAGCGCACGGTTCGGGGCGATCTTGCCCATGCCCACGCGCATCATCCCCGGGCGGGTGACGAACCCGTCGCTGAGCACCGAGGTCTGCCCGTCCGACAGCAGTACTGAACTGGTGCCCAAGAAGTGAGCGCTCAGCCCCTCACGGTGCGCTGCAGTGCGCTGCTGGTAAGGCAGGTAGGGCCGCAAACTCGGGCGGCCGATCGGCACCTTCATGCGAGCATCCTCGGACCCCTGGTACAGGAGTGCCAGCTCTGGACCTCGTGTGCCCTCTCACAAACGATCGCACGGCCAAGCCGAGGCAAGCGGTGTCAAGCATCAGGTGGAGCCACAACGTCAAGCATCAACCGAGACAGGACAGACCCCCGGATCCCGACGTGATTCAAACTTTCTCTACTGGTTCAAGGGCCCGTACAAAGCGCGGGCTGGCCCCTTGGGCCCGGCCTCTCTGCGCCTTCTGCGCCGGGGCCGTGCCCCTGGGGCCGCAAGCGAGTTACGGCCCTGAGTAGAAACTGGACGAGCAAGGCCACGGTCAGAACGAGCCTCCGGCGGGGATCGGCCGGCACCGGGATGGAGGGGGCGCCGTTCGCGACCGCGGGTTCGTAGTGGCGTGCGCGGGGAGCTCCCATCCCGTCCGCCATCGACCCAGGCAGAGCCGAGCAGACGCGGCCCATGGCGTCCAGGTCGTTCGTACAGTGGCGCGCTCCACCTGGACGCCATGAACCACGCCCGCTCCACGGTGTGTGGGTCGACGGCGGACGGGATGGGAGTTGGGGATAGTGGTGGTGGAGCCGGTCGAGATGCGACGACGCCGTCGTGGGTAGGGGTGCCGAACGTAAGGATGGAACCGATGAACGGCCAGCGCCAGCAGCGCCTTATGGCGGGTCAGACAGGATGCCAGGCATGGATGCAGGACTCGCAGCTGTACTAGGTGCTGCTGTAGGAGCTATAGGCACTGGAGGTGCAGGCATCGGAGCCGCACTCCTAGCCCGCTCGCAGGCGCGCTCTCAGCTGCAGGCCGAACACACGCGAATCATCAGAGAGCCCAGGAAAGCTGCCTACATCGCGCTCGCCGAGGCAATACTCATAGATTACAACAAAATGGTCAGGGCAATTAGCTGCCTCCAGGTCGTTGCTGAAAGCAGGTATCCCGCAGCCTATGAAGACAGGATGAGGGCGGCTCAAGAGGCTTACGATTCCACACATGCGGACGACCACTCCCATGGCCATCGCTACGCACAGGTTGCCGTTGAAGGACCACCGACAGTAGCGCAGACGGCGGCCGACTGCCGGGGGGCGTTCTTGAAGTTCAAAGCCCAAGTCCATGCCTGCCTCGTCCAGTTCCAACGCGACGGCGGTGGCACCCCGGAAGCAATAGCTTCGCTGGATGAGCTGAGTCAGGAGTCCCACAGGGCGTACTTGGCTTTTGTCCACGCTGCTGCTTCAGCGATCGCTGTCGATGGGGTGAACAGCGTTGCGGAGTAGGGGCACGCTGATGCCCGCAAGACCTCGATGACCGTGCCACATTCGTGCCATAACCAGCGGGGAACCACGGGGAATCAAGGTACGCGGGGGAGACATGTCCGGGCTCCCAGCAAGACAGGGAATGCGAAGGTCAGACATGTCATCGCCCAACCTCGCTCCTAAAGCGGTGCTCAGGAGGGACGTGGAGCCGAGACCGACACGCCCTACCCTCCGATCCCGAACGGCAGCCCCTGGTGATCATCACTGAGTGAACGACGTATGGCGTTGACCAACTTCACTTGCGCCAAGGCAGGTGCCTGTCGGGCCACTTCGAATTCCTCTGGACTGAGCGGGTTGCGCAGTGGGGTGCGTTCCCCTCGTTCCACTTGGTCCAAGAAGGAGTTGATGGCACGTCCGAAGTTGTCGATCTCCGTGGCGACTTCCCTAGGGGCGACCAGGCTCACACGCAGCAAAGCCGCGCTCCACTCACCCCAGTCATAGTCCCAGCCCCGGCCATCACCGTGCGCTCGCCTAAGTTCCATTGTGAACTTGGCGTAATGGCTGAAAAGTTCCTGATAGGCAGCGAGTTGCTGGTCTCGTATCCACTGCTGGTCCTGGGCGCGGCGCGTAACGGCACCGCCAACCAGCACCCCCACGGTGGCGAGAAGGGCACCAGCGACCGTCGTCACCAAACTCTCCAGCACCACGCCCCCCTGCGTCCCGATGTCCTAGCGTTCGGGGAGACGATGTTACTGATCACAGAACCTCAGCGCGGCACCTCGATCACATCGACCGAACTGCCGGACTCCGGCTGTACAGCACAGAAGTACAGCAACCACAGCAACCGGCACCGTCCACTGGCGTCTGCTCCTAGCCGTTGAACGACTGCTATGACCGGTGGTGACTGGTCTGCATAGAGCTACGGATCAGAAGGCCTCGTGCCCCATTCGTGCCCGATTGAGCGGGGAACAACGGTGGGCCCTGGAGAAGCGTGTAGGCACACTTCTCAGCAGCCCAGATACCGCTTGAGCCTTGTGGCTCGGCCATCATGTGACAATCGAGGTCGGGCTGGTGATGGGCGAATGAGGTGGTCTCGATGGGAGTGACGGTGAGGGCAGGGGATGCCCGGGTCGTCGCGGTCCGTGCCGCGTTGGAACCGTTCGCTTGGCAGTCGTGCACCGCCGAGTTGGTCTGCCGCCGCGCGGTGGCTGCCATGGACGCGGGGCAGGCATTGCCACGCCCCCGTGGTCCGCTCAACGGGACGAACCCGCAAGCGGAGTGCGTCGACGCGCTGGTGGAGATCCTGAACGGCTACCGGTGGCGGTCGCTCACCATTGACGGGCTGAGCCGTCTGCTGGTGGGCGCAGCGCAGGCGTGGCGACAGGAGCAGGCGTGGTTCGACATCCGGCTGGGCCTGCTGCTGGACGGCATCGGCTGACCGGCAGCAGGCCCGGCCGCGGTCACTGTCGGGCCATGTGCATGCGCATCTCGCTGGGAGCGTCGACGATCAGGTCGCCGGACATGTCGACGGTGACGCTGTGCAGGGTCCCGGTGAATCGGAAGGGCGCCTGGTAGTCGGGGGTGACGGCCGATCCCGGGTTCGCGCCGCAGCACATGCCGCCCGGGTTGAAGGCGACCGGGGTCGTGAACGGCATGTCGATCTCGCCGATGAGGCGTTCGTCGACGTAGAGCTGGGCGCGGCCCGGCGAGCCCTTGCCTGCGGCGATGTCCGGGCTGCCGGTGGGCTCGAACTCGAAGCGCAGCTTGTGACGGCCTTCGGGGACGGCTTCGTCGGAGGCCACGTGGTGCAGTGTGCGCTGGACGTAGTTGTGGGCGTAGTGGAGGTGGCCGTCCTTGAGGTAGAAGGACCAGCCGCCGGCGTTGGTGCCCTGGCACAGCAGCACGCCTTCGGCGCCGCCGGGTGGGATCTCCACGTCGGCGGTGATGCTGTGCGGGCGGTTGAGGACCCGAGGAGCGACGGCGGCCGGCAGAATCTGCGTGCCGGCATGGAAGGTGTAGCTGGTCCGGTCCTCGGTGATCTGCGGGCGCTCGAGCATCATGCGCTCGAGGACGCTGCCGTCGATCGGCAGCACGTTGTACTTGCCGGCTTCCACGTACCACAGGGCGATCATCTCGATGAGCTTGCTGCGGTGTTCCTCGGCGACGTTGCGGGTCTCGGCGACATCCTCGTCGACGTGGTACAGCTCCCAATGATGGGCGTCCAAGTCGTCCAGGTCCGCCATCGCGATCGGGGCGCCGAACGGTTTGTCGGCCTCGGCGAACGAAGGGCCCGGCCAGGGACAGACCGCACGCCAGCCGTCATGGTCGATCGCGCGGTGCCCGAACATCTCGTAGTACTGAGTGCGGTGGCGGGTCGGGGCCGTGGGATCGTCGAAGGTGTGCGCGAAGCTGACCCCGTGCAGCGGGGACTGGGTGACACCCCGGATGGTCGTGGGCGGTTCGATGCCCAGCACGTCGAGCACGGTGGGCACCATGTCGATGATGTGCGCGAACTGGGAGCGGATCTCGCCACGGGCCTGGATGCCGCGGGGCCAGTGGACCAGGAACGGGTCGCTGACACCGCCACGATAGGTCTCCCGCTTCCACCGCCTGAACGGCGTGTTGCCCGCCCAGGTCCAGCCCCACGGGTAGTGGTTGAACGTCTCCGGGCCGCCGATCTCGTCGATGCGCGCCAGGCTCTCCTCCAGCGGCTCCGGCGCGTTGTTGAAGAACTGCAGCTCGTTGGTCGTGCCGGTGACGCCGCCCTCGGCACTGGCGCCGTTGTCGGAGACCACCATGACCAGCGTGTTGTCGAACTCGCCGATTTCCTTGAGGAAGTCCATCAGGCGGCCGATGTGGTGGTCGGTGTGGGAGAGGAACCCGGCGTAGACCTCCATCATCCGCGCCGACAGGCGACGTGCGTCCGGTGACAGTGACTCCCAGGCGGGCACGTCCGGGTCGCGCGGAGACATCACCGCGTCCGACGGCACGATGCCGAGCTGCTTCTGCCGGTCGAACGTACGGTCGCGGTAGGTATCCCAGCCGTCGTCGAACTGGCCCCGGTAGCGGTCTGCCCACTCCTTGGGTACGTGGTGCGGGGCGTGCGTCGCACCGGTGCAGAAGTGCAGGTGGAACGGCTTGTCCGGGGCAACCTGCTTGGCATCCGCGATGAACGACATCGCCCGGTCGGCCAGGTCCTCAGTGAGGTGGTAGCCCTCTTCCGGCGTCGCCGGCTGCTCGACCTGGTGGTTGTCGTACACCAGGTCCGGGTACCACTGGCTGGTGTCCCCGCCGAGGAAGCCGTAGAACCGCTCGAAGCCCCGTCCCAGCGGCCATCGGTCGTACGGTCCCGCGGCCGACTCGTGCTCCGAGGGCATCAGGTGCCACTTGCCGACCATGTACGTGTTGTAGCCGTGCTGAAGCAGCACCTCGGAGAGGAACCCGTTCTCGAACGGGATCTGTCCGTTGTAGCCGGGATACCCGGTGGCCAGCTCGGTGATCGCCGCCATGCCGTTGGCGTGGTGGTTGCGGCCGGTCACGACGCACGAGCGCGACGGTGAGCACAGCGCGGTGGTGTGCATGTTGTTGTACAGCAGCCCGCCCGCCGCCAGGGCGTCCAGGTTCGGAGTCTTGATCGGGCTGCCGTAGCAGCCGAGCTGACCGAAGCCGGTGTCGTCCAGCACGATGAACAGCACGTTCGGTGAGCCGGGTACCGCTCGCACCGGCTGCGGCCATGCCGGGGTGGACTCGTCGGTCGTCCGCCCGATCACTCCGGGGAACGACCGCCCCGGCTTGTACTCGTTCCAGGATTTCTGCGACATACCCGGCCTCCATTTTGCCGAGCGCGCGACCTCTTCCTGGTGGGCACTCGGCGTCTCTGCGCGATGAGGCACACCATGAGTGCACCGGCCGGGACCGTCGGCCCGAGCGGTCCGTCCACGAAGCGTGCAGTTCGCACTGCAGCAGGCACCGGTTTCCTGATCGACAGCGCCCGTCCCACGCTAGGTCGCGAGGATCAGTGGCGCCATCCGGATAGAGCTACCCGAGCTGCAAAGCAGTCAGACCTCAGGATGCAAGAGCGGGACGCGCCATAGGGGCGCCCGAGTCGTCACCAAGGTCGACCTGGCTGTGTCACCCGGTGTGCGCAGTCTTTGGCCGTCTCAGTTTCCGTCTCATTCAGCGCCGTTCACGGCCGTTCAGGCGAGGCCCAAGGCGGTATCCGCTCAAGCGACCGGCCGTCCATGAACGCAGGTGAACGGCCCCGTCCGAGGCTCCCGGGACCACCAACACAGTTGGAAAGCGTGTTGGATCGTGCCGCGCTCCACAGTCCTTGCAGGCCGAACAGGGCGCAGCCGTCTCCGAGGACGGCGACCACGGGCCGCCCCGGCTCGGCGAGTGCCCGGCCGACGGCGGCCCCGATCCCCCAGCCGAGCCCACCGCCGACGGTGTGGGTGTAGCTGCCGGGACGGTCCAGGCGCACCAGCCGGCGCAGCAACAGGCCGACGGTGATGGCCTCTTCGACGACCGCGGCACCGGGTGGCGGCCCGTCCGCCACGGCGTGGGCGGCGGCCCAGGGCGCGAGCGGCGCCGGGGAGTAGGCGGCGCGGGCGGCGGCCTCCGTGCGGTCCCGTTCGGCCGTGTGCCGCTCGGCGGCGCGCAGCACTCCGGCCTTGGCCCTGTGCGCGGGCACGTGGTCGCGCAGCTGGTCGGCGAGGCGGTCGAGGGAGGGGGCGAGGGCGCCGACCAGCCCGAGGTCGGCGGTGAAGTTGCGGCCGATCTCGTCCGGGTCCGGGTCGAGCTGGACGACGGTGATGCCGGGCGGCAGCGCGGGGCCCGGGGTGTAGTGGTGCGGGGTGAACGCGTGCGCCCCGGCGATCAGGACGGTGTCGTACGGCGCGAGAGCCTCGCGAACGGCTTCGTGGCGCGGGGGCAGCATGCCCGCGTACAACGGGTGGGTGGTCGGGAAGTCGAGGCAGTCGGCCATCGGCTGGTGGTGGACGGGGGCGCCGCACGTCTCGGCGACGCGCACGAGCGCCCGTACCGCGTCGTCGCGGCCCACGCCGTCGCCGGCCACGATGACGGGACGGGCGGCCCGGCCGAGCAGCACCGCGGCGCGGTCGAGGCCGGCGGCCGGACCGGCGCGGGGCGTCGGTGTGCGGGGCGGGACCTCGACGTCGGTGTCCTCGGCGAGCAGACCCATCGGCACGGACAGGAACACCGGCCCGGCGGGCGGCCGTACCGCGAGAGCGAAGGCCCGGCGCACGGCGAGCGGCAGGTCATGGGCGTGCTGGACGTCGAGGGCCGCCTTGACGGCGGGGCGGGCCAGAGCGACGAGATCGCCGGACAGCATCGGGTCCTGCTGGAGGTGGCGGCGGTCCTGCTGGCCCGCCATCACCACCAACGGGGTGCGGGAGCGACGGGCGTTGAGCAGACCGATGAGTCCGTTGGCGAGCCCGGCGGCGATGTGCAGGCTCACGAAGGCGGGGCGCCGGGTGGCGCGGGCGTATCCGTCGGCCATGGAGACGACGGCGCCCTCGTGGATGCCGAGCACGTAGGCGGGTGCGTCGGCGGTCTCCGCGAGGGCGGCCAGGAAGGGGAGTTCGGTGGTGCCGGGGTTGCCGAAGACGCGGTCCACGCCCTCGCCGCGCAGGATGTCCAGCAGAGCGAGGGCGGGACGGCGCCCCATGGGGGCTCCTCGGCGGGGGGACGGGTACCGGTTCGCCGGTCAGCGTCCGGTGCCCGCCCCCGCGGAGCAAGTCCCCCATACCACTCAGCGACACGCGACCCCGGGGCTGCCGTTCGGACCGCGCCCGCACGGCACGGTCCACCCCGCAACACGCTTCGGACAGCAGCCCCTCGTGGCCCGGTCCGGGGTCAGGACGCGTCGGTGAACCGCTCGCCCTTCTCCGCCTTCTCGACGAGCAGCGCCGGCGGGAGGAAGCGGTCCCCGTAGCGCTCGGCGAGTTCCCGCGCGCGGGCCACGAACGCGGCGGGTCCGGTGCCGGTCCCGCCCTCGTAGCCGTTGACGTACTGCAGGACACCGCCGGTCCAGCCGGGGAAGCCGATCCCGAAGACGGAGCCGATGTTGGCGTCGGCGACGGAGGTCAGGACGCCCTCCTCCAGGAGCCGGACGGTGTCCAGCGCCTCGGAGAAGAGCATGCGCTCCTTCATGTCCTCGAACGGGATCTCGTGCCCCGCCTTCGTGAAGTGCTCACGCAGCCCCGGCCACAGCTTGCCGCGCCTGCCGTCCTCGCCGTACTCGTAGAAGCCCGCGCCGCCGCTGCGACCGGGGCGCCCGAACTCGTCGACCATGCGGTCGATGACGGCCTCGGCGGGGTGGGTCTCCCAGGTGCCGCCCGCCTCCTCGACGGCCTGCTTGGACTCCTTGCGGATCTTGCGCGGCAGGGTGAGCGTGAGCTCGTCCATGAGGGAGAGGACCTTGGCGGGGTAGCCGGCCTGGGCGGCGGCCTGCTCGACGGAGGCGGGCTCGATGCCCTCGCCGACCATGGCGACACCCTCGTTGATGAAGTGGCCGATGACGCGGGAGGTGAAGAAGCCGCGCGAGTCGTTGACGACGATCGGGGTCTTCTTGATCTGCCGTACGAGGTCGAAGGCGCGGGCGAGTGCCTCGTCGCCGGTGCGCTCGCCCTTGATGATCTCGACCAGCGGCATCTTGTCGACGGGCGAGAAGAAGTGCAGCCCGATGAAGTCGTCCTGCCGCTCGACGCCCTCGGCGAGCGCGGTGATCGGCAGGGTCGAGGTGTTGGAGCAGAGCAGGGCGTCGGGCTCGACGATGTTCTGGATCTCCTGGAACACCTTGTGCTTGAGCGCGGTGTCCTCGAAGACGGCCTCGATGACGGCGTCGCAGCCCGCGAGGTCGTTCGGGTCGGCGGTGGGCGTGATGCGGGCGAGCAGTTCGTCGGCCTTCTCCTGGGTCGTACGTCCCCGGGAGACCGCCTTGGCGCAGAGCTTCTCGGAGTACGCCTTGCCCTTGGCCGCGGCCTCCGCCGTCACGTCCTTGAGGACGACGTCGATGCCCGCGCGGGCGCAGGAGTAGGCGATGCCCGCGCCCATCATCCCGGCGCCGAGAACCGCGGCCTTGCGGACCGGGCGCGGCTCGATGCCCTGGGGCCGGTTGGCACCGGAGTTGACGGCCTGGAGGTCGAAGAAGAACGCCTGGATCATGTTCTTCGACGTCTGGCCCGCGGCCAGCTCGACGAAGTAGCGGGCCTCGATGACCTGGGCCGTCTCGAAGTCGACCTGGGAGCCCTCGACGGCGGCCGCGAGGATGTTGCGCGGGGCCGGGTAGGGCGCGCCGTTGGTCTGCTTGCGCAGGCTGGCCGGGAAGGCGGGCAGGTTGGCCGCGAACTTCGGGTTGGCCGGCGTGCCGCCCGGGATGCGGTAGCCCGGCTTGTCCCAGGGCTGCTGGGACTCGGGGTTGGCGTCGATGAAGGCGCGGGCCTTGGAGAGCAGTTCCTCGGGCGTGGCGGCCACTTCGTGGACGAGGCCGTTCTCCTGGGCGCGCGTCGCGTTGTACTGCGTGCCCTGGAGGAGGACCTTCAGCAGGGCGTCGGCGATGCCCAGCAGCCGTACGGTGCGGACGACTCCACCGCCTCCGGGGAGCAGGCCGAGGGTGACCTCGGGGCAGCCGATCTTGGTGCCGGAGGTGTCGAGGGCGACCCGGTGGTGACAGGCGAGGGCGAGCTCGAAGCCGCCGCCCAGGGCCGCGCCGTTGATCGCGGCGACGACCGGCTTGCCCAGGGTCTCGATGCGGCGCAGGTTGCGCTTGATGGCGAGGCCGCCGTCGAAGAGGTCCTGGGCGGTCTCGGGGGTGACCCGGATGAGGTCGCGCAGGTCGCCGCCCGCGAAGAAGGTCTTCTTGGCGGAGGTGAAGATGACGCCCCGGATCGAGTCCTTCTCGGCTTCCAGCCGGTCGGTGATCGCGGCGAGGGAGGCGCGGAACGCCTGGTTCATCGTATTCGCGGACTGGTTGGGGTCGTCGAGGACGAGGGTGACGACGCCGGTCTCGTCCTGTTCCCAGCGGATGGTGGTGGGCTCAGTGCTCATCAGGGGATGCTCCGTAGATCCTTGATCCGTTGGGAAGGTCAGATGCGCTCGACGATGGTGGCGATGCCCATGCCGCCGCCCACGCAGAGGGTGGCGAGGCCGTACCGCTTGTCCTGGCGCTCCAGCTCGTCGACGAGGGTGCCGAGGATCATCGCGCCGGTGGCGCCGAGGGGGTGGCCGAGCGCGATGGCGCCGCCGTTGACGTTGACCTTGTCCAGCGACAGGCCCATGTCCTTCACGAAGCGCAGGACGACGGCCGCGAAGGCCTCGTTGATCTCGACGAGGTCGATGTCGTCGATGGTCAGGCCGGCCTTGGCGAGCGCCTTGCGCGTGGCGGGCGCGGGCCCGGTGAGCATGATGGTGGGCTCGGAGCCGGAGACGGCCGCGGAGACGATCCGCGCGCGCGGAGTGAGGCCGTAGCGCTCACCGACCTCGCGGGAGCCGATGGCGACGAGCGAGGCGCCGTCGACGATGCCGGAGGAGTTGCCCGCGTGGTGGACGTGGTCGATCTGCTCGACCCAGTGGTACTTCTGCAGGGCCACGGCGTCGAAGCCGCCCAGTTCGCCGATGTCGGCGAACGACGGCTTCAGCCTGGCGAGCGAGTCGGCGGTGGTGCCGGGGCGCAGGAACTCGTCGTGGTCGAGGACCGTGAGACCGCTGCGGTCCTTGACCGGGACGACGGACTTCTCGAAGCGGCCGTCCTTCACGGCGGCGGCGGCACGCTCCTGGGAGAGGGCCGCGTACTCGTCGACGTCGCGGCGGGAGAAGCCCTCGATGGTGGCGATGAGGTCGGCGCCGATGCCCTGCGGCACGAAGTTGGTGGCCAGGTTGGTCATCGGGTCGGCGAACCAGGCGCCGCCGTCCGAGGCCATCGGCACGCGCGACATCGACTCGACGCCGCCCGCGAGGACCAGGTCCTCCCAGCCCGAACGGATCTTCATCGCGGCCAGGTTGACGGCTTCGAGGCCCGATGCGCAGAAGCGGTTCTCCTGGACGCCGGCCACCGTGTCGGGCAGGCCGGCGGCGATCGCGGAGATCCGGGCGATGTCGGAGCCCTGGTCGCCGACCGGGCCGACGACGCCGAGGACGATGTCGTCGATGGCGGCCGGGTCGAGGCCCGGGAAGCGCCGCTGCACCTCGTGGATGAGCCCGACGACCAGGTCGATGGGCTTGGTGCCGTGCAGGGCGCCGTTCTGCTTGCCGCGACCGCGCGGGGTGCGGATCGCGTCGTACACGTACGCTTCGGTGCTCACTGGTAAGCCTTTCGGGGAGGGTTAGCCGAGCAGGGAGCGGCCGATGATCTCCTTCATGATCTCGGTCGTCCCGCCGTAGATGGTCTGGATGCGTCCGTCGGTGAAGGCCCGGGCGACCCGGTACTCCGTCATATAGCCGTAGCCGCCGTGCAGTTGGAGGCAGCGGTCCGCGACCCGCTTCTGCAGCTCGGTGGCCCACCACTTGGCCATCGAGGCGTGCACGGCGTCGAGTTCGCCGTCGGAGTGGTCGACGATGCAGCGGTCGAGGAACGTGCGGGTGACGGCGCACTCGGTGGCCATCTCGGCTATCTCGAACCGGATGTGCTGGAGTTTCGCGAGCGGCCGCCCGAACGCCTCGCGCTCCTTCACGTACTGGGTGGTGATCTCCAGCAGGTGTTCGGCGCCGGCGATGGCGGCGACGGCGATGCCCATGCGCTCCTGTGCGAGGTTCGTCATCAGGTGGACGAAAGCGCCGTTCAGCTCGCCGAGGAGGTTCTCCTTGGGCACGCGCACGTCGTTGAAGAACAACTCGGCGGTGTCCTGCGACTTCTGGCCGATCTTGTCGAGGTTGCGGCCGCGCTCGAAGCCGTCCGCGCCACGCTCGACGACGAGCAGCGACAGCCCGCGCGCACCGCCTTCGGGGGTGGTCTTCGCGACCACGATCACCAGGTCGGCGAGGATGCCGTTGGAGATGAAGGTCTTGGAGCCGTTGAGCAGGTAGTGGTCGCCCTTGTCCTCGGCGTGCGTCGTGATGCCCTGGAGGTCGGATCCGGCGCCGGGTTCGGTCATGGCGATCGCCGTGATGATCGAGCCGTCGCAGAAGCCGGGCAGCCACCGCCGCTTCTGTTCCTCGGTGGCGAGGTCCGTCAGATACGGCCCGATGATGTCGTTGTGCAGTCCGAGGGCCAGGCCGGCCGCTCCCGCGCGCGTGAACTCCTCGGCGAGTACGGCGCTGTAGCGGAAGTCCGCGTTCCCGCCGCCCCCGTACTCCTCGGGGACGGCGAGTCCGAGCAGGCCCTGCTTCCCCGCCGCGCGCCAGGCGTCGCGGGAGACGATGCCGTCCTTCTCCCACTGCTCGTAGTGGGGCAGCACCTCCTTGGCGAGGAACGTGCGCACGGTCTCGCGGAACGCGTCGTGCTCGGCGGTGAAGATCTGCCGCTTCATGCGGGAAACGCCTTCCTGGAGTTCATACGGGGGGACACCGGCTAGAGCCATCCCTTGACGGTTTCGACGAGCCTGGCCGGTTCCGGGCCGACCGGCGTCACGTTCAGCATCGTCACCCCGGCCTCCCGGAAGGCGGCGACGCGCTCGCGGACGTAACTCTCGGGACCGCACAGCGACATGAGCTCGCAGAACTCGTCCGGCACGGCCGCCTCCGCCTCGGCCTTGCGGCCGGACAGGTACAGCTCCTGGATGAGGCGGGCTTCCTTCTCGTAGCCGTACGCCACCGCGAGGTCGTTGTAGAAGTTCTTGCCCGGGGCGCCCATGCCGCCGACGTAGAGGGCGATCCTGGGGCGCGCGAGGTCGCGTACGGCCGCCGCGTCCTCGCCGATCGCGAGCAGTCCGCCCGCTACGGTCTTCAGCGGTCCGAGAGCCGGGTCCCGGCGGGCCGCGCCCTCGGCCAGTGCCGCGCCCCACACCTGGTGGGCCTTCTCGGGGATGAAGAGCGTGGGGAGCCAGCCGTCCGCGACCTCGGCGGTCATCCGCACGTTGGCCGGCCCCAACGAGGCGACGTACAGCGGGACTTCGGGACGTACGGGCTTGGTGAGGATCTTCAGGGGCTTGCCGAGGCCGCCGGGGCGTGGCATGTCGGTGATGCCGTGGTGGTCGATGACCTCGCGGCGCAGGATGCGGCGGGTGAGCTCGATGGTCTCGCGGGTCCGGCCGAGTGGTCTGTCGTACGCCTTCCCGTGCCAGCCCTCGACGACCTGCGGGCCGGAGGCGCCGAGCCCGATGATGGCGCGGCCCCCGGAGATCGCGTCGAGCCCGGCGGCGGTCTGCGCGATGAGCGCCGGAGTGCGCGAGTAGACGTTCAGGATCGCGGCGCCGATCTTCAAGCGCTCGGTACGGGCCGCCATGTAGCCCATGATCGTGGGCGAGTCGAAGCCGTAGGCCTCGGCGACCCAGACGGCGTCCAGGCCGGCGGACTCCAGGGCCGCGACCTCGTCGGCGGCCTTTCGCGCGTCGCCCGCGTAGTCGAGCGGGAGGGAGAGCTCCATCAGTCGCCGTCCTTCGTCAGCCGGGGAACGTCCCAGTCACGGGCCACGTCCGCGGTGTCGGCACCCGGCAGGGCGGGGCCGCCGCGGACCGAGGTGGGGGTGGTCGAGAAGCGCGGCGCGGGGGCCGGCTGGGTGATGCCGCCGTGGTCCACGAAGGTGCCGCGGGCGGCGAGGTGCGGGTGGCCGGGCGCCTCGCGCAGCGACAGGACCGGCGCCACGCAGGCGTCGGAGCCCTCGAAGACGGCGGTCCACTCGTCTCGCGTACGGCTCCTGAAGCGGGCGGCGACCGTCTCGCGCAGTTCCTCCCAGCGGGCCGGGTCCTTGCGGGCGGGGCCGAGTTCCGGAATGCCGAGCAGGTCGACGAACTCGTCGTAGAACCGCTGCTCCAGCGGGCCCACCGCCATGTGCCGGCCGTCGGCCGTCTCGTAGGTCCCGTAGTAGGGGCAGCCGCCGTCGAGGAGGTTGGCGTGGCGCCGGTCCTGCCAGCCGCCCGCGGCCATCATTCCGTGGATCATCGTGGAGAGGTGCGCGGTGCCGTCGACGATGGCCGCGTCCACGACCTGCCCGGCTCCGGTCGCGCGCGCGTGGTGGAGCGCGGCGAGGACGCCGACGACGAGGTAGAGCGAGCCGCCCGCGTAGTCGCCGAGGAGGTTCGCGGGGACGGCAGGCCGCTCGTCCGGCTCGCCGATCATGCCGAGGGTGCCGGTGAGCGCGATGTAGGCGATGTCGTGCCCGGCGCGGTGGGCGAGCGGGCCCTCCTGGCCCCATCCGGTCATCCGGCCGTAGACGAGTCTCGGGTTGCGGGCGTGGCAGGCGGCCGGGCCCACGCCGAGGCGTTCGGCGACGCCGGGGCGGTAGCCCTCGATCAGGATGTCGGCCCGTTCGGCCAGGTCGAGGACGCGGGCAGCGCCGTCCTCTGCCTTGAGATCGATGATCACGGAGCGCTTGTTGCGGTTGGTGACGTCGTGGGCCGGATCGACCCCGAGCCCGGGGCCGCCGGGCCGGTCCACCCGGACGACATCCGCTCCGAGGTCGGCGAGCAGCATGGCGGCGAACGGGCCGGGGCCGATGCCCGCCAGCTCGACCACGCGCACCCCGGTGAGGGGGCCGTTCCCCGGCGTTCCTGCCTCTGCCATCAAGCCCCCAGGACTGTGACACTACTGATGTGACATCAGCGATGTTAAGAACGTGTTCCACTCCGGGCAAGCCCCTGACGAGCAAGCGCTTAGTTAAATTCCCGGTGCCGGACCATGATCAAACCGGTCCGTACCAGGCCAGGGGGCCGGAACCGGACCGCGTGGACGGATCGCCTTCCTGCCACGCCCGACCCGGGCGGAGCGGGTCGGGGCCGATCGGTACGCCCCGGCGGACCCGCGGGATCAGCGCTGGTCCAGCTCCGCGATCAGCTTCTTGGGGGCTATGACCCGGTAGCTCTCCTCGACCCAGTCGCACAGCAGCTCCGCCGCGGGAGCCCCTTGCTCCTCCAGGGGTACGCGCACCCAGCCGGCCTTGCCCAGGCCGTATCCGGCGGGCTCGGCGCCGGGTGCCGTGAGCGCGTGGGCGTGCGCCGCCTCGTCCTTGAGCTTCACCGTGACGCCCATCGGGTAGCTGCCGTCGTCGAGGCCGAGGAAGACGAAGACCTTCTTGTTGACCTTCGCGACGGTCTCGCCCCAGGGGAACTCCTCCGCGGCGCCGGGCAGGCCGAGCGCGAACTCGCGCACCTTCTGCCACTTTTTCAGCGCGTTTTTCGACACGGCCACGGCTACCTCCGGCCTGTTCCTGCCACCTCGTCGTCCGACTGCTCGTACCTCACGCTAGCCTCAGCCACCGACAACGGCGCTTCGCGCACGACGTGGCGAGCACCGCACGATCGAGCGCAGCCCACAGTGCGGAGGGTGTCATGAGCAGGCTGAACGGGACAGACCGCGCGTACGACATCGTGCTCTTCGGAGCCACGGGGTTCGTCGGCGAACTCACCGCGGAGTACCTCGCCGCGCACGCGCCCGAAGGGCTGCGGTGGGCGATCGCCGGGCGCAGCGCGGAGAAGCTGGAACGGCTGCGGGAGCGGCTCGGCGGCGCCCCCGGTGTGCTGCGGGCGGACGTGACGGACCCGGACTCGGTACGCGAGCTCGCCGGGCAGGCGCGCGTGGTGGCCACCACGGTGGGGCCGTACATCACCTACGGCGAGGATCTGGTGGCCGCGTGCGCGGACGCCGGGACCGACTACGTGGACCTCACCGGCGAGCCCGAGTTCGTGGACCTGATGTACGTCCGGCACGACGCCCGCGCGCGGGAGACGGGCGCGCGGCTCGTGCACGCCTGCGGCTTCGACTCGGTTCCGCACGACCTGGGCGCCTACTTCACGGTGCGGCAGCTCCCGGAGGGCGTACCGCTGAGGGTGGACGGGTTCGTGCGCTCCCGGGCGATGTTCTCGGGCGGCACCTTCGCCTCCGCCCTGAACCAGTTCGCCCGCGGCCGGCACCTGCTCGCCGCGGCGCGGGAGCGCAGGCACCACGAGCCGCGCCTGATGGGACGGCGCGTCGAGGCCCCGCTGGGCGCGCCGCGGTTCGCCAAGGAGGTCGGTGCGTGGGCCCTGCCGCTGCCCACGATCGACGCCCAGGTGGTGCAGCGCTCGGCGCGCGCCCTGGAGCGGTACGGGCCCGACTTCCGCTACCGCCACTACGCGGCCGTCGAGCGGCTGCCCGTCGCCCTCGGCGGAGTCGCCGGGGTGAGCGCGATCTTCGCGGCCGCCCAGCTGCCGCCCGCGCGCCGCTGGCTGTCCGACCGGATCAAGCCGGGCGAGGGCCCGAGCGCCGAACTGCGGGCGAAGAGCTGGTTCTCGGTACGCTTCGTGGGCGAGGGCGGCGGCCGGCGCGTGTACACCGAGGTCGCGGGCGGCGACCCCGGCTACGGCGAAACCGCCAAGATGCTCGCGGAGTCCGCGCTGTCCCTCGCCCTCGACGAGCTGCCGAAGACGTCGGGGCAGGTCACACCGGCGGTGGCGATGGGCGACGCGTTGACGGAACGGCTCAGCGCGGCGGGAATCACCTTCCGGGTGGCCGCGGTCCGGTAGGGCCGGGGCCACAGCCGGGGCCGGGCAAGGGGCTCCGGCGGCGTACGACAGGGGGCTCGGGCGGGGTACGGCAAGGGCTCCGGCGGGGTCCGGCAAGAAGCTCGAGCGGGGTACGGCGCGTTCGTGAGGGTCTCGCGGCCCTCACGACGCCCAGCCGATCACCGTGTAGACCATCCCGCCGATCCAGGCGAGACCGGCCGACACGGCGAGGACCAGTGCGGCCACAACGGCGCGCTCGACGGGCCGGGTGGCGTGGGCGGCGGGCTTCGGGGCACGGTGCGTCGTCATGCGGATCAGCTTGCCGATCATGGCGGCTTCATACATCCGCACGCGTACTCAGTACACGTACTCAGGCTGTCCCGGCCGACGCGTGGAAGTCCTCCGGCGGGCCGGCGGGTGCGGGACGTCGGGCGGGCCAACGGTCCGGCGACGTCAGGCCGTTGCCTCCTGGAGGGCCCGCCTGCACAGGGAGTCCGCGTGCCGGGTGGATTCCGGCAGACGGTACTTCGGGGCGAGGGCGAGCGTGTGCGCGCAGGCGTTGTCGAGGTCCACACGATGGCCGACGGACACGAACACGGGCTTGATCCCGTCCTGGGTGCGCAGCGCGCGCCCCACCTCGTCGGTGCCGGCGAGCAGCGGTGAGGCGCTGCCGCGCCGGACGCCCGGCTCCTCGTAGGAGAAGGTGAAGGGGTTCTTGGCGACCCCGATCGTGGGGAGCCCGGTGAGGACGCCGAGGTGACTGGCGAGGCCGAAGCGGCGCGGGTGGGCGAGGCCGTACCCGTCGCACACGACCAGGCCGGGCGGGCACGGCAGGGCGTCCAGCGCGGCCAGCACGGTCGGGATCTCGCGGAAGGCGAGCAGTCCGGGGACGTACGGGAAGGAGACCCGGCCGACGGCGGTGGCCTCGGCCACGACGTCGAGGGTCGCCGCGTCGAGGACGACGGCCGCCGCGACCACCACGTCCCGCTCGTCGTCGTAGGCGACGTCGACGCCGGTCACCCGGCCGGTGCCGGGCGGCGGGCCCGGCTCGTCGAGCACCACCCGCCCGCGCAACTCGTCCTGCACGGCGCGGGCTTGTTCCTCGGTGGCGGGCCAGCCCGCGGGAATCCTCACGGTGGTCATGATGGGAACGAGCCTAAAGGGCACGGGACCGGGGCGGTGGGCCAGGGGTAAAGTCCCGATCATGTTCGTACTGGAGCTGACCTACACCGCGCCGATCGAAGCCGTCGACGCCGTCCTGGAGGCCCATGTCGCCTGGCTCGAGGAGCAGTACACGGCCGGATTCTTCCTCGCCTCGGGGCCCAAGAGCCCCCGCGACGGCGGCGTGATCCTGGCCGTCGCGGACGACCGGGCGCGGATCGAGGAGATCGCCGCGGGCGACCCGTTCGTCACGGCGGGCGTGTGCGCGTATCGCGTCACCGAGTTCGTCGCGACGAAGACGGCGCCCGGCCTCGAGCGGTACCGCGAGCCGCTCGGCTGAACCTCCCGATCACCCACGGCCGAGCACCCGCGGGAGCAGTCCTTGTTCACGCTGTTCATGCCGTTCATGTCCGAAGGGCCTGCCACCCTGCGTCCGAGCGGCCTGACCGGTGGCCCGAACCGCCTTACGAGCCAAGGCGGTTGGTGCTGTCGGATGATTCCTATACTGACCGAATGATCACTGTTCCGCTCAGCGCGCTCGAAGTGGCCATGGTCCAGAACGGCTCCGAAGCCGCCGACACGTTACGCGACACCACCGCCTTCGCCCGGCGCCTCGAGGACCTCGGATATCTGCGTCTCTGGTACGCCGAGCACCACCATTCACCGGCCATCGGAGCGTTCCCGCCCGTCGTGCTGACGGCCCACGCGGCCGCGTCGACGTCGTCGATCCGGGTCGGCTCCGGAGGTGTTCTCGCGCCGAACCATGCCCCGATCATGCTGGCCGAGCAGTTCGGCACGCTGTCCGCGCTGCACGGGGGCCGGATCGACCTGGGCATCGGGCGGGGCCCGGGCACCTTCGACGAGTCCACGGCGCGGGCCCTGCGCCGCGGCGCAGGGCCGACCACGGACGACGAGTACCGCGACGATGTCTCGTCGACGCTGCGCCACTTGGTGGAAGAGGTCGCGCTCGACCCGCTCCCTGAGCCGTGGCTGCTGGCTTCGAGCACGGCCGGTGCCGCGCTCGCCGGGGAACTCGGGCTGCCGATCGCCGTCGCCCATCACATTCGTCCGGACAACACCCTGGCCGCGCTGGCCCGTTACCGCGCGTGCTTCTCCCCGTCCCGCTGGTGCGCGCGCCCGCGCGTGCTGATCTGCGTGGAGACGGTGTGCGCCGAGACGGAGAAGGAGGCGTCCTGGCTCGCCGGCCCGATGGACGTCGTCAAGGCCGGACTCCTCCAGGGACGAGGCGACACGCCCTTCCCCACACCCGCGGAAGCGGCGGCTCACCCGTTCACCGCGGAGGAAGTCCGGGCTCTGAAGAGCTTCCGCGCCCACCAGGCGCACGGTACGCCCGAGATGGTCGCGCGGCGCCTGACGGGCCTGGTGGACCTGACCGGCGCGGACGAACTCATGCTGGTGACACCCGTGTACGCGCTGGCCGACCGGCTGAGGTCGTACGAACTGGTCCGGCGGCACGTCATGGCGCCCACGACGCCGCCGGGGAACACGGCTCTCCGCGGCTGATCACTCCCTCCCGCTCGCGGTGCGGGTGCCCGTAGGCGTGCCCGAAAGGGCACGGCTCAGCGCTCCAGCCGGGCGACCCGTCCCTTCTCGCCGGAGGCCCAGCAGCCCAGGTCCGGGGTGCAGTCCACGGTGTCGTACGAGCCGGTGTCGAGGGTGCGCCAGGTGCGGCCGCCGTCGGTCGTCAGGTCGGTGCCGGTGGGGCCGACCGCGAGAGCGGCGGTGCGGCTGTGCGGAAGCCAGGTGACGCCTGAGCGGTAGGCGGGCGGGGGCCGGTCCGCGGAGGTCCAGGTGCGGCCCCCGTCCGGGGTGACCGCCGCGGCCTTCGGCGAGGCCTGGTCGGCGCGGTAGTCGCCGCCGACGGCCAGGCCGTGGACCCGGTCGCGGAAGGCGAGGGCGAAGACACCGCGCGCCGGATCACCGGCGGGGACCGGGGTGTCGGTGGCGGTCCAGGTCAGCCCGCGGTCCGAGGAGTGCAGCACGCGGGCGCGTGCGCCCCCTCCCGTGGCCAGCCACACGTCGCGCGGCCCCGAACCGACCAGACACTGCCCGCTCGCGGCGAAGCCGGCCTCTCCGTCCTGCGCGGCGGGCATCCCGGCGCTGGGCAGCACCTTCCAGGAACGGCCGCCGTCACTGGTCGACAGGATGCGGAACCTGCCGTCCACCGGGTCGCTCATCGCCAGGCCGTGGCGCCGGTCCAGGAAGGTCAGGCAGTCGTAGAACGCCTTGGCGTCGGTGTTGCGGAAGGACTCCGTCCAGGTGGCCCCGCCGTCCTCGGTCCTGAAGACGCGGGACGCCTCGCCCTCCCCGATGGCCAGGACCACGGCACGCCGCGCGTCGAACGCCTCGATGTCGCGGAACTCCAGGTCCGCCGCCCCGGGCGGCGACACGTTCCGCCAGTGCCCGCCGCCGTCCGTGGTGCGCAGCACGGTGCCCTTCGAGCCGGCCACCCACGCGGTGTCCCTGCTGACGGCGGACAGGCCACGGAAACGTACGTCCGTACCGCTGTCCTTGAGCGCCCAGTGCGGGGTTCCCGCCCCCTCGTGCGCGTGCGCCGGCACCGCGACCGCGGGCACCGCCACCGCGAGCGCCGCGACGAGCGCGGTGGCGCCCAGTCCCACGGTGACCGTCCGGCTCGTACGTCTCGTCTTCCCCAAGCCCCTCATGGCGGGCGAAGCTAGTCCACTCCCCCGGTGTCGTCCAGATGGCCTCCCGCGGGAACCTTCGGGGCCCGCCCGGGTGTCCTCTCGAGTGTCCGGCGAGCGCGGGACGGAAAGGGATCATCACGGTCGGGGAAAGTTGATCTCCCCAGTGCATGACCTCGGTGACAGAGGTCACTTGCCTTAGAGGTGCACGCGCCGGGTCATTTCTCCGTCTCTTCAATTGACCGGCCTCATCCGCCCGGAGTTCGTTCAGCCGTCACAAGGGAGCCAGGCGTTGTCCACCGTCATCGAGCAGCCCGTAGAGGCACGCCTCGTCGCCGCCGCGCCGCGGATGCCGAGCATTCCCGCAACGCTCCACTACGACCGGACCGACCCGTTCGCCGTCCGCATGACCTTCCCCGCCCCCGCCACGCTCGAGGGCGTGGAGGTCTGCTGGACCTTCGCCCGCGAGCTGCTGGTGTCCGGCCTCGAGGACTCGGTCGGGTACGGCGACGTGCGGGTGCGGCCGTACGGCTACGACCGCACCGTGCTGGAGTTCCACGCTCCCGAGGGCACCGCCGTGGTGCATGTCCGCTCGGGCGAGGTGCGGAACTTCCTGCGGCTCACCACCGACCTGGTGCCGGTCGGCCTGGAGCACCTCCAGGTGGATCTGGACCACGATCTGGCGGAGCTCATGCGGGGCACCTGCTGAGCGGCGCGGTCGCCCTCAGCGGGCGCGGCTCATCAGGGCGTTGAGCCCGGCGTAGTCGAGGCCGTCGGTCAGCGTCCCGTAGGTCCCCGTGTCCAGCAGCTCCCGCGCGGCACGCCGGACCAGGGCGTGCGCGGCCTGCGCGATGCTCGAACCCGCGCTGACCCGGGCCACCCCGAGGGCCGCCAGCTCGCCGACGGACGGTGCTCCGGGGCCCACCAGGATGTTCAACGGGCCTTCGACGCCCTCGACGAGCGCCTTCACGGTCACCGGATCGACGGCTCCGGGGACGAAGACGCCGTCGGCTCCGGCCGCGAGGAAGGCGGCAGCCCTCTCCAGGGTCTCCTCCACCCCGCCCGCGCCGCGCAGATACGTGTCGATGCGGGCGTTGACGAACAGCGGTACGCCCGCCGCGTCGGCGGCCGCGCGGGCCGCCGCGATGCGCTCCGCCTGCTCGCCGACCGGGCGCAGCGGCCCGGCTCCCTCCGTGTGGAGCGCGTCCTCGATGTTCACGCCGACGGCGCCCGCCGCGAGCACGGCCCGGACCGTGTCCCCGACGCCCCGAGCGTCCGGCGCGTATCCGCTCTCGATGTCCGCGCTGACCGGCACCCGGACCGCGGCGGCGATCCGTGCGACGGCCGTGAGCGCGCTCTCCCTGTCCAGCCGGTCCCCGTCCGCCGTGCCCAGATCCCAGGCCAGCCCCGCGCTGGTCGTCGCCACCGCGGCCGCGCCGGCCTCCTCGACGATCCGGGCGCCGGCCGTGTCCCAGGCGTTCGGCAGCACGAGGGGACGGCCGGGCACATGCAGGGCGCGGAAGGCGAGGGCGGTTTCGCGGAGCTGCTCGGTGTTCGTCATGGGGACGAGCCAAGCACGGGCGGCGCGGCGGGGGCTGGCGGGAATCCGACGTGGACGTGGCGGGCGCGCCACCGTGCGGGAACCCCGGTCCCCGGGGCGCGTGCGTCGGCCCGCGCCCGTTCGGTGAGGGTCGTGGAAGCCGTGGCCGGCACTCGGCGCGCACTGGACGGGGGCCCGCCCGTGCCCGTCGAGCCGGCCGTGGCCGCACCCCCGCGCGCAGCTGGACGGGGGCCCTCCCGGTTCCGTAGAGCCGGCCGTGCCCGTGGCCGGCGTCCCCCGGTCCGGGGAGCGCCGGGGTCGGTCCCCCGCCCGTTCAGCTCCCGGTGGTCGAGGCCGTGGACGATGCCGTGGTCGCCGCCACGATCACCGCCGTACGGACCTCCTGGATGACCTTCCTCAGGGCCGGAGCCGCCGCGCCGCCGCGGGCGGTGAGTTCTTCGATGCGGGCCTTGTGGAGCTTGCGGTCCTTGGGCGACGCGAGAGTGCGGAGCTCGGCCGCGGTGGCGAGGGCCACGAGGGCGGCGTCGCGGTCGGAGACCTCCGCGACGGGCATCGGACCTTCCAGCACCTCTCGGGCCTCCGCGCGCAGCGCCTCGACGGCGGGCACCCGGTCCAGCTCGTACTCCACCGAGGGGAAGAGCCCGAGGACCCGCTTCCGCTCCGCCCTCAGGTATCCCCCGGCGGCGAGCTGGGCGCGTACGGCGTCCAGGGTGACCCGGGCCCGCAGCGTGACCCAGGGCTTCCACTTGCGGGGCCGGGACTCCGCGACGAGTTCCAGGAGCCCGTCGAGGACGAGGTCCCCCGTCCGGGAGTCGGGGTCGACGGGGGTGACGATGCCGTCGTGGTCGAGGAGCAGCCCGCGCTGGGCCAGCTCGGTCAGGGCACCGGCGCGCACCAGGTGATGCAGGTGGGTGGAGCCCGTGATCTTCAGTTTCGTGGTGTCCCAGGCCAGGAGGTAGAGCCGGGCGGGCAGCGAGAGCGAGCCGTTCGGCACGGGATCTCCTCGGTTCGTCGGGGGCGCGTTAATCCTTTGACAGCCCAGGGGGCTGTCCCTACCGTGGATGGCGGTTCTGTTGCCGTCGAATGGAGAAGGACGTTGCTCGTCTGAGGTCTGAGACACCGCGTCACACAGCCGGTTCTGTCCGGCCCGCGTGTGCGCAGCGTGCGACCTCGGCGTTCGAGCCGTCCTTCGGTGCGGGCCTTCCTCTCGCTCTCCTCCGAACTGGATCGTCGTCGCCTCGCGGTGTCCCGTACGCGTACCCCCGACCGTATCCAGCAACCGCGAGGCCCTCATGTCAACGTTCCCCACCTCCGTCTCCTGCACCTCCCTGTCCTTCTCCTGGCCGGACGGCACCGAGGTCTTCGACGACCTCCAGATCGCCTTCGGACCCGGCACCACCGGGCTCGTCGGTGCCAACGGATCAGGAAAATCGACCCTTTTGAAGTTGATCGCCGGAGACCTCACCCCCGCCGACGGCACCGTCCGGGTCGCGGGCGAGGTCGGCCATCTGCCGCAGAACGTCACGCTCGACACCGCCCTGCGGGTCGACGAGGCGCTCGGCATCGCCGCCACCCGCGCCGCCCTGCACGCGATCGAGGCGGGCGACGCGGCGGAGGAGCACTTCGACGTCGTCGGGGACGACTGGGACGTCGAGGAGCGGGCCCGCGCGACTCTCGGCGAACTCGGCCTCGGACACATCGAGTTGGACCGCACGATCGGCGAGGTGTCCGGCGGCGAGTCGGTGCTCCTGCGGCTGGCCGCGCTCCTGCTGCGTCGGCCCGACGTCCTGCTCCTGGACGAACCCACCAACAACCTCGACCTGTACGCGCGACAGCGGCTGTACGCGGCGGTGGAGGCCTGGTCCGGGGTCATGATCGTGGTCAGTCACGACCGCGAACTGCTGGACCTGGTGGACCAGATCGCCGATCTGCGTTCCGGTGAGGTCACCTGGTACGGCGGGAACTTCTCCGCGTACGAGGAGGCGCTCGCCGGCGAGCAGGAGGCGGCGGAGCGCATGGTGCGCGTCGCCGAGTCCGATCTGAAGAAGCAGAAGCGCGAACTGGTCGACGCTCAGGTCAAGCTGGCCCGGCGCAAGCGTTACGGCCAGAAGATGTTCGAGCAGAAGCGCGAGCCGAAGATCGTCATGGGTGCGCGCAAGCGGGCGGCCCAGGAGTCCGCGGGCAAGCACCGCATCATGCACGAGGAGAGGCTGAGCGAGGCCAAGGAGCGTCTCGACGAGGCGGTGGAGGCCGTGAGGGACGACGACGAGATCCGGGTCGACCTGCCGTACACGGCCGTGCCGCCGGGGCGCACGGTCCTCACCCTGGACCGGCTGGAGCTGCGATACGGCGCACGGGTGGACGGGATCTTCGATCTGCGCGGGCCCGAGCGGATCGCGCTGATCGGGCGCAACGGAGCGGGCAAGACGACGCTCCTGCGCACGATCGCCGGGGAGCTGGACGCCGTCTCGGGTGAGGCGCGCGCCCATGTGCCGCTGCGTTTCCTGCCCCAGCGGCTCGACGTTCTCGACGACGAGCTGACCGTCGCCGAGAACGTGGCCCGGTACGCGCCGGCCGCCACCAACAACCGGATCCGGGCGCGGCTGGCCCGCTTCCTGTTCAAGGGGGCGAAGGCCGACCAGCGGGCGGCGACGCTCTCCGGCGGCGAACGCTTCCGTGCGGCGCTCGCGGCCCTGATGCTGGCCGACCCCGCGCCGCAGCTCCTGATGCTCGACGAGCCGACGAACAACCTCGACATGGCGAGCGTCCGTCAGCTCACCACGGCTCTGGAGTCGTACGAGGGGGCCCTGATCGTCGCGAGTCACGACATGCCGTTCCTGGAGTCGATCGGCATCACGCGACGGCTGCTGCTGGAAGATCACGCGACGGCTGCTGCTGGAAGGAGGAGAACTGAAAGAAATCGCCCCGGAAACTGTCGGGTATCCCTCCTAGTGCGGGAGGCGGGGGCGGCCTAGCGTCGGGGGTGGGTGGCGCCCGACGTCAGGCCGGGGGGCTTTTGCGCGCGCGAACCGCGCTGCATGATGTTGCGCCGACACCCCCTGCCGATTCGGAGACCCACCCGTGCCCAGCCGGAAAGCGCTCGTACGCAGGCCCAGCCCCCGCCTCGCCGAGGGCCTGGTGACGCATGTGGAACGGGCGGAGGTGGACGTCGACCTCGCGGTCGAGCAGTGGGAGGCGTACACCGAGGCGCTGCGCACGCACGGCTGGGAGACCGTGGAGGTGGACCCGGCGGAGGACTGTCCGGACTCGGTGTTCGTCGAGGACGCCGTGGTCGTCTTCCGCAACGTCGCCCTGATCGCCCGCCCGGGTGCCGAGTCCCGGCGGGCCGAGACCGCGGGGGTCGAGGAGGCCGTGGCGCGTCTCGGCTGTTCGGTGAACTGGATCTGGGATCCGGGCACCCTCGACGGGGGCGACATCCTGAAGGTGGGCGACACGATCTATGTGGGCCGCGGCGGCCGCACGAACGCGGCCGGGGTCCAGCAGCTGCGGGCGGTCTTCGAACCGCTCGGGGCGCGGGTCGTCGCGGTCCCCGTCAGCAGGGTGCTGCATCTGAAGTCGGCGGTCACCGCGCTGCCCGACGGGACGGTGATCGGGCACGAGCCGCTGGTGGACACCCCCTCGCTCTTCCCGCGCTTCCTGTCGGTACCGGAGGAGTCCGGGGCGCACGTGGTTCTCCTGGGCGGCGGCAGGCTGCTGATCGCGGCCAGCGCTCCCAAGACCGCGGACATGCTCGCGGATCTCGGGCACGAACCGGTTCCGGTCGACATCAGCGAGTTCGAGAAGCTCGAAGGCTGTGTGACATGTCTCTCGGTCCGACTCCGGGAGCTGTACGCCTGAACGAGTGATCGAGACATCCGTCCGGCCCCACGACCTCGACTTCCGGCGGCACCTCCGAGATGACCCCGGGACGTACGGGATCTCCCTTGGAACCCCGCTGATCAGCGGTCTTTACGGCCGCCTTAACCTACGGTGTCGTAACCTACGGAGACGTAGCCTACGATGCCGTAGGTTAGTTCCGCTCGCTGTCCCCGTCCCTCCCTGGAGCACCCGTGACGATCACTTCTCCTCATCTCGGCAGCCCGTCAGCCGCCTGGACCGACGCTCGCCTGCTGTACGCGTTGGAGGAAGTGGTCGAGACGGAGCTGAACCGCCACCTGAAGGTGGCCAAGGACTGGATGCCGCACGAGTACGTGCCCTTCAGCGACGCCCGTAACTTCCCGGGGATCTTCGAGGACGGCGAGGCCTGGGACAAGGAGCAGTCCAAGGTCACCGAGATCGGCCGGATCGCGCTGGTCGTCAACCTCCTCACCGAGGACAACCTCCCGAGCTACCACCACGAGATCGCCTCCCTCTTCGGCCGTGACGGCGCCTGGGGCACCTGGGTGCACCGCTGGACGGCGGAGGAGGGCCGGCACGGCATCGTGATGCGCGACTACCTGCTCGCCTCGCGCGCGGTGGACCCGGACAAGCTCGAAGCGTTCCGGATGCAGCACATGAGCGAGGGCTTCGAGTCGGACAACCGCCACTCGATGCTGCACTCGGTCGCGTACGTCGCGTTCCAGGAGCTGGCGACGCGCATCTCCCACCGCAACACCGGTCACCAGTCGGGCGACCCGGTCTGCGACCGGATGCTGGCGCGCATCGCGACCGACGAGAACCTGCACATGGTCTTCTACCGCAACCTCCTGAAGGCCGCGTTCGAGCTCGCCCCCGACCTGACCATGCAGGCCTGCCGTGACGTAGTCGTCAACTTCCGGATGCCCGGTCACGGCATGCCCGGCTTCGAGCGCATGGCCGCGCAGATGGCCATCGGCGAGGTCTACAACATGCGCATCCACCACGACGACGTGCTCCAGCCCGTGCTGCGCCACCTCAAGGTCCTGGAGATGGACGGCCTCGGCCCCGAGGGCCTCCAGGCCCAGGAGGAGCTCGGCTTCTTCATGAGCGGCCTGGACTCGGAGGCCTCGAAGTTCGACGAGAAGCTCGCCGCCCGCAAGGCCCGTATGGCGGCCCGCGCGAACGCGTAGCTCCTCCCGCGAGCGCGCGGCTCCGGCACGCCCGGCCCCGGGCACACGGCCCTGCCGCCACTACCACCGCCCCGCGCCGATGCGCGGCTCCGCACTCAGCCCCCGGCTCACACCACCCGCCTCACGCGGGGACGTGACCGGGGGCTCGCGCGTGTCCGGACGGACGCCGAGGCATGGCGCGGTCGTTCACTCCTGGGCAGTCAGCCGGTTCAGCGCGGCGTCCCTGACGTCGGGTACCGGGTGCCGGCGCAGGGCTCTCAGGCGATCCCTCCAGGGAGCGGCCCAGCCCGTACGGGTGCCGATCGCGGCCGTCACGGCCACGGCGAGCAGCCCCTCGGCATGGCCGCCGTGGGCCGCGAGGCGCCGTACGGCCTCCAGCAGCGCGTCGGGGTCACCCGCCCGCGACCTCAGCCGGGCCTCCAGGTCTTCGGCCGTCCGGACGGCGAGGGCCGGGCGGCCGGTGGTCAGGGCCGCCAGCCGCTCCAGCCGCCGCGGGTCCGCGTCCAGGTCCAGATGGGTCACGGCGAGCGCGGCGGCCTGCGGCACGAAGGCGTCGTAGCCGGCGAGCAGCTCCACGGCGGCCAGGGCGGCGGGGCGGACCGCGTCCGGGTCCATGGCGGCGCTCCGGCCGAGACAGGCGACGAGGTGGGCGAGCCGCTGCCGGGCGGGCCGGTCCCGCCGCTCCTCCGCGTCGGCGCGGGCCGAGACACCGGCTTCCGGCACGAGAGGCGTCTCCGATCGGGCCGCTCCCCCGGATCGAGCCGCTCCGGCCGCTGCCCCTGTCTCCGTGTCCGCCTCAGCCTCAGCCTCAGCGAGCGTCCTCAGGGCCCGCTCGAACCCGTCGACGCCACCCGGCGAGCCGGCCGCCACGGCGACCAGCCCCTGGGCCGCCGCGCGCCAGCTCGTGCGGTCCGTGAGGTCCGTGGTGGCCGTGGCGAGGACCGTGGGGGCCTCCGGGGACCACGGAGCCCAGCGGGCGAGGGCGGCGAACGCGAGGGTCGCTGTCTCGGGGTCGTCGGTGGCGGTCACCTCCCGGACCAGTCGGGCGTAGCGCTCGCGATGCGGCTCGGGCAGGTCGAGCGCGGTGACCCGAAGGACCGCGGCGCGCAGCACCGGCTCGGCGCCCGCGGCATCGCGCAGCACGCCCCAGACCGGCTCCTCGTCGAGCAGACCGCTCGTGAAGGCCACGACGGCGGCCCTTACGTCCACGTGGGCGCCCGGGGCGGCGTACGCCTCGGTCAGCAGCTCGGCCGCTCGCGCCGTCGGGAGCCGGACGGCGGCGAGCCGGGCGGCCTCCTTGCGGCTGGTCACCTTGGTGTCCGGCGCGAGGAGCACCGCGCGCAACGGCCCGGCCAGGCGCGACGGCGCGGCATACCGGGATGCCCTCGTGGCCGCGTGCACGGCGACCCTGGCCCGGTCGTCGCCCGCGCGGGCCAGCAGCTCGGGCAGCGCGTCGGCGGGCCGGTCGGTGCGGGCGAGCGCGGCCAGCGCCGCTTCGGCGAGCACCACGTCCGGGGCCTTCGTCCAGCGCCCTACGAGCTCCGGGCCGCGGCCCGGGACGAGCACGGCGAGCGCGAGGACGGCGGCCCGCCGGTGCAGGGGCGATCCGGCGTCCTCGACCACCTCGGTCAACTGCCGCACAGCGGCGCGCTGTTGGCGCGGCACCCAGCGGCGTACGTCGCGGTCCACCGGTACGGTCCAGGGGGTACCCCTGGCCAGGAAGCGCCCGTACGGCGGGGCTTCGGCGAGCAAGGGATCGAGCAGGTCGGTGCGGCGCCGGGTGACGACCCGGAGGACGGGCCGCAGTGTGCCGGCCGAGGGTTCCAGGGCGAGGATGCGGGACACCCGCTCGTCCCGGGTCGCGGGCGGCTCCAGCCAGAGATCGACGGCGGTACGCACCGTGGTGTCGTCGCCGTACCGGATCGCCTGCCACAGCAGTTCCTGGAGCTCCGGCATACCGGCGGCGCGGCGCCCCACCGCTCGGGCCACGGCGAAGGCGAGGCTGTAGTCGGCCTTCTCCGCGCCCGCCTCGATCCACGGCCGCAGTGCCTCGTACACCTGGTGTTCCTGGCCCCGGCGCAGCTCGGCGTCCAGGCGGCCGAGGTCCGCGCCGCCGGTGCTGCCGGATATCCGGACCAGGGTGCGCAGCGCCCAGTTCACCAACTCCCTCGATCCGCCCGCCGCGTGCTCGCGCAGGACGGACAGGGCGAGCACGCTGAGGTGCCGACGGGTGGCGGGCGAGGAGTCACGCGCCTCGACCGCGTCGGCGGTGATCCGGTCGAGGCAGGGTTCGGCGTCCTCGGTGAACAGTGCGGGCCGCACCCCGGACAGCGCTCCGAGCGCGGCCGAGCGCACCGGGTCCTGTTCGTTGCGCAGTCGCCCCATGTCCTCCAGTACGGAGGTGACGGCGGCGCTGTCCCCGGACCGCTCCGCGTTGCGGATGAGCAACGGCCAGGCCTGCGCGCGGTCTTCGGCGGCGGGCCGCCGGGTGGCCTCGCCGAGGCGGTCCCGCGCTTCGGCGACCGGCAGGAAGGAGTCCGCGAGCAACAGGGGGTACCGGGCGGCGCCGCGTTCGCGCGACTCGGCCGCCATGCGCCGGGCCTCCTCGGCGACGCAACTTCTGGGCAGTGCCTCGAGGACGAGTGCGTCGACAGTGCCGCGACCGGCACCGCGGCCCTCCTGGACGGCCCGGTAGAAGGCGTGGCGCCTGGCGGGCGGCAGGGCCCGCAGGAGCGGCGCGAGGTCGCCGGACTCGGCCAAGGACCTTCCGTACGGGATGAGTTCGGGCGCACCCGAGCGGGCGAGTCGGCGCAGGACGTCCGGTCCCGGTGCCCTGCCGTGGCGGGCGGCGGTCTCGGCCGGGGCGAGCAGCAGCCGGAGCAGACGGCTCGCGTCGGCGGTCGCGAACCGCGCCAGGTGGATCTTCAGTCGATGGGGAAGAGCGGCCGGTCCGAGGCGTTCCAGCAGGTCGAGTACGCGGATCGGGTCCGCTGCGACGGCGGCGGACACCCCCGCCGCGTACCGGCTCCACCAGGTGGCGCGCAGCACCTCGGGCAGCGCGGCCAACTCCGCTTCGGCGACGTCCAGAAGGAGGCCGGGGTGACGCTCGGCGAGCGTCTTCCAGCCGGTGACGGCATGGAAGAGCGCGGGCAGCAGTCGGCCGGCCGTCCGCGCGGTGCAGCCGGGCAGCAGTCGCGCCGCCTGCGCGTCGCCCCACTGGCTCCGCAGCCCGTCCACCAGCCGGTCGGCGAGCGCGGTGCGCCGACCCGTCACGATCGCCCGCAGCAGCTCTCGGCGGACCGCCTCCGGCGCGTCGTCGAGCGCCGACTCATAGGCGGAGTCGGGCACGTGGAGGCTCTCGGCGACCCGCAGGGCATGTCCGCGCACGAAGGCGTCCGGGTCGGCGATGCGGTCCGCGATCCACTCGGCGTCGCGTCCGACGGACGCCGCGACGATGCCGATGCCCCGCTCGTGGGGGCCGCGCGTGTCCAGTTCCTCGAGTACCGGCCGCGGATCGTCCATCTCCCGGACAAGCAGAGCGAGTTCGCGCATGCGCTGCGGGTAGGGCAGCGGATCGAGAGCGTTGAGCAGGCTGTCGACGATCTGCTGCGGGGTCCGGTTCATGCGGGGATTGTGCCTGTCGGCGGTGGTACGGCGAACCGGTTTCCCGGTTGCGGGCGGCGGATGCCCGCGCCTCACGCGGCCGACGGTGACGGGACCGGCGTCATTCCATGGCGCGTCGGAGGCCCAGGCGCTCCTTCTCGGAGAGGCCGCCCCACACTCCGAAGCGTTCGTCGTTGCTCAGCGCGTAGTCGAGGCACGCGGAACGCATCTCGCACATCCCGCAGATGCGCTTCGCCTCGCGCACCGAGCTGCCCGGCTCGGGAAAGAAGAAGTCCGCCCCCGTCTGCGCGCACAACGCCTGCTGCTGCCAGGCGATGTCGGACGGAGTGATCGTTTCCAAATGCATGGTCAGGATCGTGCCTCGCGGCGAAAAACGTTCGATCAACGCGGGATCAACGCCGTGTTCCGAGGCCTCCGGCCGCCCCGATGATGGACCGCGGAAGCGTCCGGGACACGGCGGCGCGCGGGGCGGGGCGCGAACCATACGAATCTCTCCGGACACCGAGAGTGATGGAGCCGCGGCCTCGTACGGGCTGCGCGTCCCGGCGGCGATTGTCAGTGGGCGGTGGAAGACTCGGCATCAAGGGCAACGAGACCACCCAAAGGAGGGCAATGATGCTCACCACCCGTTTCGTCAACGGCGCCCCGAACTGGCTGGATGTCGGCACTGCCGACATCGAAGGCGCCATCTCCTTCTACGGAGGCCTCTTCGGCTGGCAGTTCCAGTCGGCGGGACCCGACGCCGGTGGCTACGGCTTCTTCCAGGTCGACGGCAAGACCGTGGCCGGCGGCATGCAGATCACCGCCGAACAGGGTCCGCCGTCCTGGAACGTCTACTTCCAGACCGCGGACGCCGAGGCCACGGCCAAGACGGTCGAGCAGGCCAAGGGCGCCGTGCTGATGCCGCCCATGGACGTGATGGGCGAGGGCCACATGGCCATGCTCGCCGACAAGGCGGGCGTCATGTTCGGCATCTGGCAGCCGGGCCGGACGAAGGGCCTGGGCATGGCCGGGGACCCCGGCTCGCTGTGCTGGGTCGAGCTGTACACCCCGGATGTCGCGGCGGCCGCCGCGTTCTACGACGCGGTCTTCGGCTGGAACACCTCGGCGGCTCCGTTCCCCGGCGGCACCTACACCTGTATCAACCCCGCGGAGACCGAGCCGGAGGACATGTTCGGCGGAGTCGTGGCGCTCGCCGACGACCCGGTCGAGGCGAAGTCCGGTGCGTACTGGCTGCCGTACATCGAGGTCCCCGACACGGACGCCGTGGTCGCCAAGGCCCAGGAGCTCGGCGGCACGGTCCGCATGCCCGCGACGGACATGGAGGGCGTCGGGCGCATGGCCAAGCTCGCCGACCCGTACGGGGCCCGCTTCGCGGTGATCAAGAGCGCACCGCAGCAGAGCTGACGTACCCGGCCGGCGGGATCCGGGCACACGGGGTCCCGCCGATCGCCGGCGTCTCGCGTCAACTCACGGAGCCACCGGGCCCCTTGGCCCCGCACGGGAGTGGGTGAGGAACGGAGCGAGTGAGGCCCCGGAGCGGGTGAGGACCTGAAGCGGGTGAGGACCGGGAGCGGGTCCGGACGCCCTCGCGCCGTGCCCGGTCACGTACCTACGCGGACGCCCGCTTCACGACGGTCGTCGGCAGGACCACGCCGGAGGGTTCGGCCACCGGGCCTTCCTCCTCCGCCCCGCCCTCCAGCCCGCGGATCAGCAGCCGGGCCATCAACCGGCCCATTTCCTCTATGTCCTGACGAACCGTCGTCAGCGGCGGGTCGGTCTGCTCGGCGATCGGCAGCATGTCGTCGAAACCGATCACCGCGACGTCTTCGGGGACCCGCCGCCCCTGTTCGCGCAGCACGCGCAGCACACCGAGGGCCGACAGGTCGTTCGCCACGAACACCGCGTCCAGGTCGGGGCGGCGCTCCAGCAGTTCCCGCATCGCGCGTTCGCCGCCGGCGGGTGTGAAGTCCCCCTGCGCTATGAGCCCCGGATCGACGTCGGCCATGACATCCCGGAAGCCGTCCAGCCGGTCGACCGCGGAGGTCTGGTCGAGGGCACCGGTGATGTGGGCGATGCGGGTCCGCCCGAGACCGAGGAGATAGCGAACGGCCTGGCGGGCACCACCGCGGTTGTCGCAGTCGACGTACACCGCCTCACGGACGCCATCGCCCCAGCCGGGCCGCCCGCCGAACACGGTCGGCACACCCGCGCCGTGGATCAGGCCGGGCAGCGGGTCGTCGAGGTGCAGGGAGAAGACGAGCGCGCCGTCGACGTGACCGCCGGCGAGATAGCGGGCGACGCGCGCGTGGTCGTCGCGGCCCTCCGTGAGCAGCAGCACGAGTTGTGAGTCGTGTGCCGTCAGTTCCTTGCTGATGCCCCGGAGTTGGAGTGCGAAGAAGGGGTCGGCGAAGACTCTGGTCTCCGGCTCGGCGATCACGACGGCGACCGCGTCGTGGCGCCGGGTGACAAGGCTGCGGGCGGCCTGGTTCGGCACGTAGCCGAGTTCTTCGACGGCCCGGCGCACCCGCTCGACCAGCGGTTCGCGGACCCCGTCCCCACCGTTCACGACCCGCGACACGGTGGCCCGGGAGACCCCGGCCCGCGCGGCCACGGCCTCCAACGTCGGGCGCGACGCTGTCTCGGTCACCTCAGGGCACCTCCTCGGCGGATGCCGATCAGGATAGCCGCGCGGCCGCTCGCACCGTGCGATCGCTCACCGATCAACGAAATCGGCTCGAACCCGGCCCAGCATCTCGAACCGAGCCCAGGAAAGGGTGGGGGCGGCGCCGTTCCTCCGGGTCCGCCGGGCCGCGCGCACTTCAGCGACTCACCCCGCGCACGCACGGGTGAACCGCCTGCCGGGCATCGACGTCACCTCCGGCCGAAGGCCACCACCCAACGCCCGACGCCCGACGCCCGACACCCAACGCCCCACGGTTCTACGGTTCTACGGGCGATCAGGTGCTCGGCGGCTCGGCGTCCTCGTGCTTGGCGCGGCTCGGCTGTACCCGCTTGGGCTCGCCCGGCATCTTCGGGTACTCGGGCGGATAGGGGAGGTCGCCGAGGCCGTGGTCGTGCTCGTCACGGCTGGCGAGTTCCAGCAGGGCCTCGAGGGAGAAGGCGTGGTCGTCCATGTCGGCGTGCACATCGCCGAGTTCGGCGAAGCGTGCCGGCATGGTCACCAGGTCGAAGTCCCGGGGCCTGGCGTCCTCCACCTCGTCCCAGCGCAGCGGCGCGGAGACGGGGGCGTGCGGGCGGGGACGTACGGAGTAGGCGGAGGCGATGGTGCGGTCGCGCGCGGTCTGGTTGTAGTCCACGAAGATCTTCTCGCCCCTCTCCTCCTTCCACCACGCGGTGGTGACCTGATCGGGCATCCTGCGTTCCAGCTCGCGCCCGACGGCGATCGCGGCCCGGCGCACCTGCGTGAAGGTCCAGCGCGGCTGGATCGGTACGAAGACGTGCAGCCCGCGGCCCCCGGAGGTCTTGGGCCAGCCGCGCAGATCGCCGTACTCGTGGAGGACCTCGCGCAGTTCGTGGGCCGCGCGCACCGCGTCGGCGTAGTCCGTGCCGGGCTGCGGGTCGAGGTCGATACGGAGTTCGTCGGGGCGGTCGACGTCGTCTCGGCGGACCGGCCACGGGTGGAACGTGAGCGTGCCGAACTGCGCGGCCCACAGCACGGCGGCGGGTTCGGTGGGGCACATCTCGTCGGCGCTGCGGCCACTGGGGAAGGTGATGTGGGCGGTCGGGATCCAGTCGGGCATGTTCTTGGGCGCCCGCTTCTGGAAGAAGGACTCGCCGGTCACCCCGTCCGGGTAGCGCTCCAGGGTGGTGGGGCGGTTGCGCAGGGCGCGCAGGATGCCCTCGCCGACGGCGAGGTAGTACTGGGCGAGGTCCAGCTTCGTGAAGCCGCGCTCCGGGAAGAAGATCTTGTCCGGGCTGGACAGACGTACGCTCCTGCCGGCCGCTTCGAGTTCCACCGCATCGCCCATGCGAGCCACGGTAGGCGCAGCACGCATGCCGCGCACACCGGGCGGATGCCCGCGCCGCCGCGCAGAATCGGAGCATGGACCTGCCGGTGATGCCACCCGTGAAACCGATGCTCGCCAAGTCCGTGGCGAAGATCCCTCCGGACATGCACTACGAGGCGAAGTGGGACGGCTTCCGGGCGATCGTGTTCCGGGACGGCGACGAGGTGGAGATCGGCAGCCGCACCGGCAAGCCGCTGACCAGGTATTTTCCCGAGCTCGTCGAGGCGTTGCGGGAGCGTCTGCCGGAGCGCTGTGTGATGGACGGGGAGATCGTGATCGCCAGGGAGGGGCGGCTCGACTTCGACGCGCTCACGGAGCGGATCCACCCGGCGGACTCACGGGTGCGGATGCTGGCCGAGAGGACCCCCGCCACTTTCGTGGCCTTCGACCTGCTGGCGCTGGCCGACGCATCGCTGCTCGACGTTCCGCTGGGCGACCGGCGCACGCTGCTGGTGACGGCGCTGTCCGGGGTCACGGCGCCGGTGCACGTGGCGCCGGCGACCACGGACCGCGACGTGGCGCAGCGGTGGTTCGAGCAGTACGAGGGGGCGGGGCTCGACGGGGTGATCGCGAAGCCGCTCACGCTGCCGTACCTGCGCGACGAGCGGGCCATGTACAAGATCAAGCACGAGCGGACGGCGGATGTGGTGGTCGCCGGGTACCGCTTCCACAAGAGCGGCCCGGTCGTCGGGTCGCTGCTGCTCGGTCTTTACGACGACAAGGGCGCGCTCCAGCACGTGGGCGTGAGCGCGGCGTTCACGATGAAGCGGCGTGCCGAACTGGTGGAGGAACTGGAGCCCTTGCGGCTGGAGGATGCCGCGGAGCATCCGTGGGCGGCCTGGGCGCAGGAGTCGGCGCACGAGACGGCCCGGTTGCCGGGAGCGCCCAGCCGGTGGTCGGCGAAGAAGGACCTGTCCTGGGTGCCGATCAGGCCCGAGCGGGTGGCCGAGGTGGCGTACGACCACATGGAGAACGGCGTACGGTTCCGCCACACAGCCCGCTTCCGCCGATGGCGCCCCGACCGCACCGCCGAGAGCTGCACCTACGGACAGCTGGACGAACCGGTCGGCTACGACCTCGCGGAGATCCTCGGGCCGCAGGACTGACGCGCGGGACCCGGAACGAGACCCTCCCCCGTTCCGTTTGCCCCGGCCCGGGCCCTCCCGCTGAGCCGATCAGCTCAGTCGACGCGCGCAAGCAGAAACGATCGGGTATGGCCACCGATGAACTGATGAGCGCACAATCGATGGCACGGGACAGGTGGCACGGTGGGCATGCGAGAGATGGTGCGGATGCGGCGCGGCGCTTGGGCGGCGGCGCTGCTGGCCGTCACGGTGACGGGCTCCCTGATGACGGGCTGCACCGCGGGGGACGGATCGGTCGACGACGGCCGGGCTCAGTCCCCGAGCCGGAGCGACAGCCCGGACCCGCGCGAGAGCGGGGGGCCGGACGCCGGCTCGGTGCTCGCGGTGAAGATCGACAATGTGCCCGCCGCCCGCCCCCAGACGGGGCTCGACGCGGCGGACGTGGTGTACGCGGAACAGGTCGAGGGCGGCCTGAGCCGGCTGATGGCGGTCTTCGCGAGTACCTACCCGAAGGCCGTCGGGCCCGTGCGCAGTGCCCGCGAGTCGGATCTGGAACTGCTGAGACAGTTCCACGAGCCGACGCTCGCCTTCTCCGGGGCCCAGCGCAAACTGCTGCCGCTGATCGACGACGCTCCGCTCGATCCCCAGCTGCCGGGGAAGGTGTCCGGCGCCTGGTACCGGGGCGCGGGCAAGGCAGCGCCGCACAATCTGTATCTGCGCCCGCAGCAGCTGGTGGGCTCCGCGCCGGGCGACACCGCGCTGACCACGGGCTTCCGCTTCGGTGCGGCGCCCCCGGGAGGCACCCCCGAGACCTCCCGCACCGTGCGCTTCCCGTCGGCCCGCTTCACCTTCACCTGGTCCGCCGAGCGGAAGCGCTGGCTGGTGGCCATGGACGGCACGCCGACGGTGACGACCGAGGGCACCTCGGTGGCTCCGGCGACGGTGGTCGTCCAGTACGTGAAGGTGCACAAGTCCAAGTACCACGACGTCCTCGGCAACAACTCGCCGTACACGGAGTCGGTGGGCTCCGGCACGGCGCAGGTGCTGCGCGACGGCCGCTCCTTCGACGCGAACTGGACGCGCTCCGGAGCGGCCGACGGCACGCGGTTCACGACGCCGGACGGCGCGCCGATGAATTTCGCCCGGGGCCAGGTATGGGTGGTCTTCGCCAAGGCCTGAGAACCGCCCGCCAGCACCTAGCGCTGCGCGCCGAGGGGGTCCGCGGGGTTGCGGAGGCCCTCGGCGGCGTCCGCGACCCGCTGGATGAGGTCGAAGAAGAGGGTCTGCTCCTCGGCGGAGAGCGGAGCCAGGAAGACCTGGTTCATGCGCGCGGTGCGGACGGTCAGTCTGCGGTGGGTGCGCAGCCCGTCGTCCGTGAGACGGAGCAGGAAGCGCCGTCCGTCCTGCGGATCGCGCACCTTGTCCAGCAGAGCGCGGCGCCCGAGCCGGCTGATGACCTCGGCGATGGTGGACCGGTCGAGCCCGACCCGCTCCCCCACCGTGCGCTGGTCGAGGCCGGGCTCGGCGACGAGCGCGTTCAGGACCGCGAACTGGGGCGAGGTGATCTCCTCGGAGACCATCGTGTTCCACAGCAGGTAGTGCGCCTGCTGCAGTCGCCGGGCCAGGTGCCCGGGGTGGGTGGAGAGGTCCACCGCGGCCATGTGCGCTCCTCGGGTCCGGTACGCGCATGCGACCGCGCCGCACCAGGGTCGTATTCGTTGGTGCACTGAACGATACCTGCCCTCCCTACGGTTGTCCCGGTCTACGGGACCCTCTCCGATCCGGCCTCCAGCAAGGCTCTTGACGGAAAGGAGTCCGGGTGGCAGCGTGTCGAGAACCTCGGAGAATTAATCAGTGCCCTGATTAATTTGGGCACTGGACACGCGGGAGAGATGAGGCTTCACGGATGGACAAGGTGGTCGCCACGGCACTGGAGGCGGTGGCCGATGTACCGGACGGCGCGACGCTGGCGGTCGGCGGATTCGGCCTCGGCGGTGTCCCGAACGTGCTGATCGAGGCCCTTCACGCACGCGGCGTCCAGGGGCTCGGGGTGGTCTCCAACAACTGCGGGGCCATGGACTCGGGGCTCGCGATCCTGCTCGCCGCCGGGCGCATCTCCCGTGTCACCGGCTCGTACATCGGCGGGAACAAGGAGTTCGCCCGGCAGTACCTGGCCGGCGAGCTGGAGGTCGAGATGATCCCGCAGGGCACGCTGGCGGAGCGGCTGCGCGCGGGCGGCGCCGGCATCCCCGCCTTCTACACGCCCGCCGGAGTCGGCACCCAGGTCGCCGACGGCGGACTGCCGTGGCGGTACGACGGCCACGGCGGCGTCACGGTGGCCTCGCCGCCGAAGGAGGTGCGCGAGTTCGACGGCACCCCGTACGTGCTGGAGCACGGCATCCGCACCGACTTCGCCCTGGTACGGGCCGCGAAGGGCGACCGGCACGGCAATCTCGTGTTCAACAAGTCCTCCCGGAACTTCAACCCGCTCGCCGCCATGGCCGGCCGGGTGACGATCGCCGAGGTGGAGGAGCTCGTGGAGCCGGGCGGGATCGATCCGGACGCGGTGCATCTGCCGGGCATCTTCGTGCAGCGCGTCGTGGCCCTGACTCCCGGGCAGGCGAGAGCCAAGATGATCGAGAAGCGGACGGTCTCGGCGTCCGCGGCGGACGGAACGGTGAGCGCGTAATGGCCTGGAGCAGGGAAGAGATGGCCGCCCGCGCCGCGCGCGAGCTCGCGGACGGCCAGTACGTGAACCTCGGCATCGGTCTGCCGACGCTGATCCCCAACCACCTCCCCGCGGGCGTCGAGGTGATCCTGGAGTCGGAGAACGGCATTCTGGGAACCGGCCCCTACCCGGCCGAGGACCAGGTCGACCCCGACCTCATCAACGCGGGCAAGGAGACCGTCACGGTCCTGCCGGGCGCCTCGTTCTTCGACTCCTCGCTGTCCTTCGGGATGATCCGCGGCGGGCACATCGACGTCGCCGTGCTCGGCGCGATGCAGGTCTCGGCGGGCGGCGACCTCGCCAACTGGGCCGTCCCCGGCAAGATGATCACCGGCATCGGCGGCGCGATGGACCTCGTCCACGGCGCCCGTACGGTCATCGTCGTGATGACCCACACCGCCAAGGACGGCTCGCCCAAGATCCTTGGGGAGTGCGAGCTGCCGCTCACCGGGAAGGCGTGCGTGAACCGGATCATCACCGACCTGGGCGTCCTCGACGTCACCGCCGAGGGTCTGGTGCTGGTGGAGACCGCGCCGGGTGTCACGGCCGAGGAGATCAGGGCGAAGACCGCCGCCGAGGTCCGTGTCGTGGAGGAGATCCAGTCGTGAAGGACGTCTACATCGTCGATGCCGTCCGGACGCCGGTCGGCAAGTACAACGGCTCGCTGGCCGGCGTCCGCCCGGACGACCTGGCCGCCCACGCCCTCCGCGAACTCCTCGCCCGGACCCCGGCGCTGGACCCGGCACGGATCGAGGACGTGTACTTCGGCAACGCCAACGGCGCGGGCGAGGAGAACCGCAACGTGGGCAGGATGGCCGCCCTCCTCGCCGGACTGCCCACGTCCGTCCCGGGCGTGACCGTCAACCGGCTGTGCGCCTCCGGGCTCGAAGCCGTCATCCAGGCGGCCCGCGCCATCGCGCTCGGCGACGCCTCGATCGCCCTGGCCGGTGGCGTCGAGTCGATGACCCGTGCCCCGTACGTCCTGCCCAAGAGCGACCGGCCGTTCCCCGCCGGGCACGCCGAGCTGTACTCCACGACCCTCGGCTGGCGCATGGTCAATCCGCGGATGGACCCGCAGTGGACGATCCCGCTCGGCGAATCCGCCGAACTCATCGCGGACAAGCACAAGATCACGCGTGAACAGCAGGACGAGTTCGCCCTCGCCAGCCACCGGAAGGCGGCCCGGGCCCGGGAGGAGGGCCTGTTCGACGCCGAGATCGCCCCGCTGTCCCTCCCCCGGCGCAAGGGCGACCCGGTCGTGTTCGGCGCCGACGAGTGCGTACGCGCCGACGCGTCCCTCGACGCCATGGCCCGGCTGAAGCCGTCCTTCCGCACGGAGGGGGGCACCGTGACCGCGGGCAACGCCTCGCCCCTCAACGACGGCGCCGCAGCCCTGCTGCTGGTCGACGCGGAGGGGCTGGAGGCCACCGGCCGCGAACCCCTCGCCCGCGTCTCCGCCACCGGCGTGTCCGCGGTCGACCCGCAGTACTTCGGGCTCGCCCCCGTCGAAGCCGTGAACCGCGCGCTCGCCAAGTCGGGCAAGGGATTTGACGATCTGTCGACACTCGAACTGAACGAGGCCTTCGCCGCCCAGGTCCTCGGCTGTGTCGCCGAATGGCCCGACCTCGACCCCGGGATCCTCAACCCCCAGGGCGGCGCCATCGCCCTCGGCCACCCCCTCGGCGCCTCCGGTGCCCGGCTCGCCGGCACCGTCGCCCACCAGCTCGCCCGCAAGGGAAGCGGAGTCGGTGTTGCCACCCTCTGTATCGGCGTGGGCCAGGGCCTCGCCCTCGTCCTCGAACGCTAGGAAGTCGACCATGGCTCTCACTCAGTCGGACATCGACGTCGAGATCAAGGATCTCCAGGACGCGTACGACAAGGCGGTGGCGGGCGGCGCGCCCGTGCGGCACCACCCCGCTCGCGACTACGCCCCGTACCGCAGCTCCGGGCTGCGCCACCCGAAGCAGCCGCTGATCGCCGTGAGCGGCGGCGACCCGGAGACGGTCGAGCTGTCGGGCCCGGTCTTCGGGGTCACCGACATCACCGAGATCGACAACGACCTCACCCTGCAGCACCGCGGTGAGCCGATCGGCGAGCGGATGACCGTCTCGGGACGGCTGCTCGACCGCGACGGACGTCCGGTGCGCGGTCAGCTCGTCGAGATCTGGCAGGCCAACGCGGCCGGACGGTACGCCCATCTGCGCGAGCAGCACCCGGCGCCGCTCGACCCCAACTTCACCGGCGTGGGACGCACTCTGACGGACGATCAGGGCCGGTACTCGTTCACCACGATCAAGCCGGGACCGTACCCGTGGGGCAATCACACCAACGCGTGGCGGCCCGCCCACATCCACTTCTCGGTCTTCGGCACTGCCTTCACGCAGCGGCTGGTGACCCAGATGTACTTCCCGAGCGACCCGCTCTTCCCCTACGACCCGATCCTGCGGTCCGTGACGGACGAGGCGGCCCGCGACCGGCTGATCGCCACCTACAACCACGATCTCTCGCGGCCCGAGTTCTCCATGGGCTACGAGTGGGACATCGTCCTCGACGGTCCCTCCGCCACCTGGACCGAGGAAGGCCGTTGAGCATGCCCGAGCGTCTGCTCCCCACCCCCTCCCACACCATCGGCCCCTTCTACGGCCACGCGCTGCCGTTCCCGGGCGGCGACGACATCGCGCCCCAGGGCCACCCCGACACGATCACCCTGCACGGCCATGTCTACGACGGAGCGGGCACACCGATCCCCGACGCCCTGCTGGACTTCTGGCAGGCCGCGCCCGACGGCTCCCTGACGGGCACCCCCGGCTCCCTGCGCCGCGACCCGTCGACGGGCGGCTTCCTCGGCCGCAACGGCGTCGACTTCACGGGCTTCGGCCGCGTCGCCACCGACGCCGACGGGCACTACGCGCTGCGCACACTGCCGCCGGGCAACGCGGGACTGCCGTACATCAGCGTCTGCGTGTTCGCGCGCGGTCTGACACACCACCTGTTCACCCGCGCCTATCTGGCCGACGGCACGGACCCGCTGCTCGACGCGCTGCCGGCCGAGCGGCGCGCCACGCTGATCGCGGCCGAGGGCACGCTGCGGACGTACCGTTTCGACATCCGCCTTCAGGGCGAAGGCGAAACGGTCTTCCTGGAGTTCCAGTGACAGCTGCCGACCCCGTCTCGTCCGACACCGGCCTGCTCGCCCCCGGCCGGGCGGGTTCCCCGGCGTCGGCCGCGACCAGCGACACCGCGTATCTGCGGGCCCTGCTCGACGCGGAGGCCGCGCTGACCCGGGCCCAGGCATCGCTGGGACTGGCCCCGGCCGACGCCGCGACGGCGGTGTCCTCGGCGGCCCACGCCGGGGACTTCGACGTCGCGTCGATCGCGCTGCGCGCCCGGGGCGGCGGCAACCCGGTGATCCCCCTGGTCGCGGACCTGACGGCCGCCGTCCCGGCGGAGTTCGGCCCGTACGTCCACCGGGGCGCGACGAGCCAGGACATCCTGGACTCGGCGACCATGCTCGTCGCGGCTCGCACCCTGGACCTGGTCCTGAGCGACCTGGACCGCACCGAGCGGGCCCTGACCCGGCTGGCGGAGGAACACCGGGACACGGTGCTCCCGGGCCGCACGCTCACCCAGCACGCGGTGCCGACGACGTTCGGGCTCAAAGCGGCGGGGTGGCGGTCGCTGGTGCTCGACGCCAGGGACCGGGTGCGGGCCGTGCGGTCCTCGCTGCCCGCCCAACTCGGCGGCGCGGCCGGCACCCTGGCCGCCTTCACGGTCTTCGGCGCGGACGACACCCGGGCCCTGACCGCGGTGTACGCCCACGAACTGGGCCTGGCCGAAACCGTGTTGCCCTGGCACACCCTGCGCACTCCGATCGCGGACCTGGCCGGAGCGCTGGCGTTCACGGCGGGCGCGCTGGGCAAGACGGCCGCCGACGTGCTCACCCTCTCGCGCACGGAGATCGCCGAGCTGGCCGAGGCGTCGGGCGGCGGTTCGTCCGCGATGCCGCACAAGGCGAACCCGGTGCGGGCCACGCTCGTGGCCGCCGCGGCCCGGCGCGCACCGCTGCTCGCGGCCACGCTGTACGGCGCGATGACGGCCGAGGACGAACGGCCGGCCGGGGCCTGGCACGCCGAGTGGGAGCCCCTGCGCGATCTGCTCCGGCTGGTCGGCGGGGCGGCACGCGACGCGGCCGAACTGACCGAAGGACTGCGGGTGAACGCCGACGCCATGCGCGAACACCTGCACCTCACCCATGGGTTGATCGTCTCGGAGCGGCTGGCCGCCGAGCTGTCCCCGGTGCTCGGCCGTGCGGCCGCCAAGGAACTGCTGACGCGAGCCGCCGAACGGGCGGTCACCGAGCGTCGGTCCCTCGCGGACGTGCTCGGCGAGGAGCCCGCACTCAAGGACGTGCCGGACGTCGACCTCGCGGACCTCACCGACCCCACTCGCTACACGGGCTCCGCCGGAGTCCTCACCGACCGTGCTCTGGAGCGACGTTGACCGTGAAACTGCTCAACCACCGTGCCGAGGGATCGGCCACCGCTCCCCCGCTGCTCCTCGGCCCCTCGCTCGGGACGTCGTACGCCCTGTGGGACAAGGTCGCGCCCGAACTGTCCGTCACCCACCGGGTGGTGCGCTGGGACCTTCCCGGACACGGCGGCTCTCCGGCCGACCTGATCGGGCCGGGGGCGACCGTCGCCGACCTGGCCATGCTCGTGCTGGAACTGGCCGACTCCCTGGGCATCGAGCGCTTCTCGTACGCCGGTGTGTCGCTCGGCGGCGCGGTGGGGCTGCATCTGGCGGTCCACCACCCCGAGCGGCTCTCGTCCCTCGCCGTCATCTGTTCCTCGGCCCACTTCAACGGGTCGAAGCCGTGGGAGGAGCGGGCGGAACTGGTGCGCCGCGAAGGCCTCGCGCCCGTCGCCGCCACCGCCGACACCCGCTGGTTCACCGCCGGTTTCACCGTGCCGGAGCTGATCGAGGACCACCGCGGCGCCGACCCGGAGGCGTACGCCGCCTGCTGCGACGCCCTGGCCGCGTTCGACATCCGGGACCGGCTGTCGTCCCTCACGGTGCCGACCCTGCTGATCGCCGGGCGCGAGGACCCCGCGACGCCGCCCGCGCATCTGCGGGAGATCGCCGACGCGGTGCAGGGCGCGGCGCTCGTCGAGATCCCGGGCGCCTCCCACCTGGCACCCGCGCAGTGCCCGGAAGCCGTGCTGACGGCCCTGCGGGCGCACTTCTCGGCGGGGGGCGCCCGGCGGGGCATGGAGGTCCGCCGTCAGGTTCTCGGTGACGAGCACGTGGACCGCGCGCAGGCGCGCCAGAGCCCGTTCACGGCCCGCTTCCAGGACTTCATCTCGCGCTACGCCTGGGGCGAGATCTGGACCGATACGACACTGGCGCGCCGCGAACGCAGCATGATCACGCTGACCGCGCTGGTGGCGCACGGGCACTACGACGAGCTGGCGATGCATGTCCGCGCGGCGCGGCGCAACGGGCTGACACCCGAGGAGATCGGCGCGGTGCTGCTGCAGACGGCGGTCTACTGCGGTGTCCCGGCGGCCAATTCGGCGTTCGCCGTGGCTCAGCGGGTGCTGGCGGAGGAGGACGCGGAGGGCGGCCCGCACGCGGGGTGACCTCACGGGACGCCCGCACCCTCGCCCACGCCTCCGCGACCTGCGGCGACCACGGCGTCGCGGCCGAACGGCCCACGGGAGCCCGGCCCGGGGTGGGTGCTCGCCCCGCCCGATGAGCGGGCGGCGAACGCCGGCGCCGTGCGAGCCCCGGCACGGCCACCTCGTCGCGGACACGCGCCTTCGGCGGACCCGGACGAGCGCGCGCCGCATCCGATGCGACTGAACCGGCGGGTGCGGTCCGGGGCCGGGGGCAAACACTCGCCCCTCAGGGGGACTTTCATCCCTTGGGGCGCACAGGGGTCGCCCGCGCTGTTCAAGCACCGGAGGGGCCCGCTTCGGCGCCTCGCGGGCCCGGCCGAGGCGGGTGATCGGTGCCGGCCGGGCACCCGCAGCGGCTACAGGCCCGCCAGCGCCGCCTCCGCCTTCGCCACCAGCCCGTCGGCGCCGCTGGTACGCGCCAGCGTCAGTCCCTTGTTGAGTTCCGACACCGAGCGGGAGGCGACGCCGTACTCGATGCGGGCGGCCGCGTGTTCGTACTGGCAGGGGGAGGCTTCCAGGTAGGTGACCGCCTGGGCCGCCAGCCGGACCGCGCGCTGGCCGGTCTCGAGGGCCGCGGCGCAGCGGAGCGCCTCGCCGATCGCCGTGTCGGTGCCGAAGCGCTCGGCCTGGCGACGGGCGTCACCCGCCAGGGCGGCGGCACGCGACGGATCCTCCGTGGCGAGTGCCCTGGCGAGGTCCACGGCCCAGGGTGCGAGCACCGTGTTGTGGTGGCCCCGGGCGCCGGCGGCCTTCTCCGCCGCCTCCAGTTCGTTGATGCCCTCCTTCGTGCGGCCGACGGCGAGCAGCAGACGGCCGCGCACGGAGCGCGTGTCGGGAAGGACGATCGTGGCGGGGTACGGAGGGGCGAAGCCGTAGCGTTCGGCGATCTCCGCGGCCTGCTGAACGTGACCGCGGGCCAGCAGGGTGTCGATGAGCCCGCAGGTCGCCGACCAGTACAGGGGCAGGCCGCGCCCGACGCGCTCCGCGAGGCGCAGCGATTCGCGCTGGTAGTGCTCCGCGTCGGTGAGGCGGCCTCGTCGGCGGAGGGCGAGTCCCAGGTAGGCGTTGGCCAGGGACTGATGACCGCCGCTCCAGCCCGCCTTCACATAGGCGTGCAGGGCCTCGCTGAACAGGCTCTCGGCCCGGTCGAGCCGGTCGGCGTAGGCGTACGCGCTGCCCAGCATGAGGAGGAGTTCGACGCCCCACTCGGTGTCGGTCCAGGCGAGGCCGGGTGCGAGGCGGCCGTTGACGAGGGCGCGGTCGCAGAAGTCCACGACCTCCTCGACGTTCTCGCCGCGGGTCATCGCGTCGAAGCCGCGCAGTATGAGGAGGGCGCGCTCGGAGTTGTCCCGCCCCGTACAGGTCGCGACGAGTTCCGCGAGACCGCTGGAGTGTCCGGAGCGTTCCTCGCCCGCGTGGATGCCCTCCCACATGTAGTGCACGGCCTGGAGCCGCATCCGGGCGGGTCCCGGCTCGAGCCGTTCGACCTCCTCGTCGACCGTGCGGACCGCTTCGTCCAGCTGGTTGTTGTGGAGCAACGCCTGGGAGAGCCGGAAGACCGCGTCCACGCGCGTGGTGTCCTCGAGACCGGGCCGTTCGAGCGCGGCACGCAGATGGCCGATGGTCGTGGAGGGCGCGGTCAGGAGCGTGGCACAGCCCAGCTCGAAGAGCACGCGCGCGTGAACCTCGGGAAGCGGTGGCTCCTTCAGCGCGCGCTCCAGGCAGCGCCGGGCCGCGTCCGGGGCGCCGACGGCCAGGTGTTCGCGGGCGGCCTCGCGCATCTGCTCGACGAGCTCGGGATCGTCGTCCGGATGCACTTCGAGCAGGTGGCGGGAGGCCGCGGCGGCACCTCGTCCGGACTCGGTGACCGCCCAGGCCGCCTGCCCGTGCATCGCCGTGCGCAGGGCGTCCGGAATCGAGCGGTAGACCGCGGTCGCGATCAGCGGGTGCACGAACTCCAGGTCACCGTCCGGCCCGTGGCCGTTCGCGGATCCGACCGTGGTCAAAATGCGTGCGGCGCCCAGCAGTTCGGCGCAGCGGTTGGCCTCGTCGTCGGGCATTCCGGCGAGTTGGGCGGCGAGGTCGAGGGAGATCCCGGTGCCGAGGATGGCGGCCGCCCAGGCGAACCGGGTGGCGTCGATGCCGAGTCCTTCGAGGCGGGCGACGAGTCCACGGCCGCGGGCCGAGCGGTTCAGGTCACGCAGGTCGGCGGCCGAGCCCTCGCTCGGCTCCAGTTCACTGTCCTGGACCTTGGCGAGCAGTTCCACGGTCTCGTACGGGTTGCCGCCGGTGACCGCCCACACCTCGCGGCAGAAGGGCGCGTCCGCGTGCTCGCCGAGCGTGGCGCGGGTGAGTCCCTCGGCGGCGGCCGGGGTCAGCGCGCTCAGGGTGGAGATGGGACGGGCCTCGGCGGCCACCGCGTCGAGCAGCCGGGCACTCTCCCCGCTGACCCCGCCGGGCCTGCGGGCGACCACCACGAGGACGGACAGGTCGTCGAGGCGCTCGGCGAACGCGGCGAGCCAGCGCAGGGTCTCCTGGTCGGCCCAGTGCGCGTCGTCGATGAGCAGGACGAGCGGCCATTCCCGCTTGGCGAGCCGGCGCACCGCGGCGACCAGACCGTCGCAGACACCCTGCGGGTCGGGCTGCCGGTCACCCGGTTCGGCTATGCCGAGGGCGGGGCCGGCGATGTCGTACCAGTCGCCGAGATACTCGCGCGCCTCCTCCGGGAGGAGCGAGACCAGAGCGGGCTGGAGCAACTGCCGTACGACATTGAAGGGAACGGACGTGACGGTCTCGCCGCCGCGTGCCGACCACACCGTGCAGCCGTTGCTCTCCGCGATCCGGCGTGCCTCCGCGAGGAGAGCGGTCTTGCCGAGTCCCGCGTCACCGCTGACCATCAGCAGGCTGCCCGAGATCGCTGAGTCCGCGCGCAGCGCGGCGATCGCCTCTTCGAGGGTGGCGACCTCCTCATCGCGCTCCCACAGGGAAGCCGAGGCGACCGCTCCGGGTCGTGCCTCCGTCATCCCGCTACCTCCCCAGGTCGCCCAAACGACGTAACTCCCATGAGCCTAGCCCCCTGGGAGCCGTGGCGGAGGCGGGACCCGGCAGCAGTTGCCGAGACGGGTGACGGCGGTGTCCGGGAGTCGACGCCGCCGGGCGCCCACCGGCTTCCGTGAAAGTTATCGGCAGTCAGCAGCCTTGAGAATGACGGTAATTTTCCTCCATCGGTCTCACCGCGGCTCCGGGACCGCCCGGCCCCGCACGCCCCCGGGAGGAACCGGCATGAACGCCCCCGCGCACGACTCCGACCAGCACGCCCTCCGGTCAGGGCATTCCCGCGGAGCCCTGTTCGCGGGCTCGATGGGCAACTTCATCGAGTGGTACGAGTTCGGCGTCTACGGCTGCTTCGCGACGATCATCGCGGCCCGCTTCTTCACTCCGGAGGGTGGCGGCGAGGCCGAGGCACTGGTGAAGACATACGCGTCCTTCGGACTGGCGTTCTTCTTCCGTCCGGTGGGGGCCGCGCTGTTCGGGCGGCTCGGCGACCGCGTCGGACGACGGCCGGTACTGATCACGGTCATCGTCATGATGTCGGCCGCGACCACCCTGATCGGCGTCCTGCCCACGTACGCCACCGCGGGCGCCCTGGCCCCGTGGCTGCTCACCCTTCTCCGGGCGGTCCAAGGCCTGTCCGCGGGAGGGGAGTTCGGCGGTGCGGTCTCCCTGATGACGGAGTCCGCGCCACCCGGCCGACGCGGACTGTACGGGGCCTGGCAGTCGTTCACGGTGGCGCTCGGCCTGCTCGGCGGAGCCGGCGTGGCGGCGCTGCTGGCCACCGTGCTCGACGAGGCTCAACTCGGCGACTGGGGCTGGCGGTTGCCGTTCCTGCTGACGCTGCCTCTCGGCCTGGGCGCGCTGTGGCTCCGGCTGCGGCTGGACGAGACGCCGTCGTTCACCCACGAGCAGGCGCGCGAACGGCCGCCGACAGGCGAGGTGGTCCGGGCGATCGCTCTCGGCGCGGGCCGGATCATGGGCTGGTCCGCGGCGGGCTACACCTTCCTCGTCGTGCTCCCCTCGTACCTCCAGAGCACCCTGGGCACCACCTTCCGGGAGGCGCTGCTCGCCACGGTCCTCGCCAACCTCGGCTTCGCGGCCACGATCCTCCCGGCCGGTCTGCTCAGCGACCGGGTCGGGCGCCGTCCGGTGATGCTCGCCGGCGCCGTGCTGGTCGCCGCCCTGTCGGTCCCCCTGGTCGACCTCCTTCAGAACAGCGGCACCTCGAACGCCTTGAAGGGTCTCGCCGTCCTGTCGGCGGGCGCCGTCGTCGGGCTGACGGCGGGACCGGGGCCCGCGATGCTCGCGGAGATGTTCCCGACGAGCGTGCGCTGCACGGGGCTCGGACTCGCCTACGCGCTGTCCAATGCCGTGTTCTCGGGCTGCGCCGGGCTCATCATCACGGAAACCGCCGAACGGACCGGGAGCGTCCACATCCCCGGGTACTACGCGGCGGCGACCTGCGCGGTGAGCGCGCTCGCGCTCGCCACGCTCCGCTCGGAGAAAGGGAGGTGAGCGCGTGCGGGTGATCGGCCTGATGTCCGGTACGTCGTACGACGCGATCGACGCGGCGGCCGTGGATCTGGAGCTCGACGCGGACGTCCTCGTCCTGCGGCCGCTCGGCCACGTCAGCGAGGCGTACGACGCGGCACTGCGCGACGCGCTCGCGGCCGCTCTGCCACCGGCCCCGACCGACCTGGCCCATGTGTGCCGTCTGGACACCTTGATCGGCCGGGCCTTCGCGGCGACGGCTGTTCGCGCGGACCGTGAACTGTGCGACGGACGGGCCGAGTTGGTCGCCTCGCACGGCCAGACCGTCTACCACTGGGTCGAGCGGGGGCAGGTGCACGGCACGCTCCAGCTGGGGCAGCCCGCCTGGATCGCCGAGGCGACCGGACTGCCGGTGGTCGCCGACTTCCGGCCGCGGGACATCGCCGCGGGCGGACAGGGGGCGCCGCTGGTGAGCCGGGTCGACCTGCTGTGGCTGCGCGGCCGCCCGGGTACGCCGGTGGCGCTCAATCTCGGAGGCATCGCCAACCTCACCGCACCGGACGGGACCGCCTTCGACACCGGCCCCGGCTGCGCGCTGCTCGACGCGGCGGCGCGGGGGCTGAGCGGAGGGAGCCTCGACCACGACGTGGACGGCGCCCTCGCCGCGCGCGGCACCGTCCACGAGCCCCTGCTCCGACGCCTGCTCACGGAGCCGTACTACGCGCTGCCCGCGCCCAAGACGACCGGCAAGGAGCTGTTCCACCTCGGCTATCTGTGGGACGCGCTGGCCGGTTTCGGGAGGCTGACCGCCGAGGACGTCATCGCCACCCTCACCCGGCTCACCGCCACGACGGTCGCGGACGCGGTGCGGTCGGTGCGCGCCACGGAGGTGATCGCCTCCGGCGGCGGCACGCGCAACCCGGTCCTCATGGCGATGCTGGGCGCGGAGCTTCCCGGAGTGGCGCTGCGCACCTCCGACGAGCTCGGACTCTCGGCGGTGGCCAAGGAGGCGTACGCCTTCGCGGTCCTCGGCTTCCTGACCGTGCACGGCCTGGCGGGCACCGAACCGGCGAGCACCGGGGCCCGCCGGCCCAGCGTGCTCGGTTCGATCACGCCGGGCCGGGACGGGCTGGGGCTGCCACCGCGGGCGGAGCGGGCACCCGCGCGGCTCGTCGTGGAGTGAGCCGGGACCTCGCGGGAACCCCTTGACAGGCGCCCGGAACGGGCTTCGGGGGGCCCTCTCATCCGCCTTTCACCCTGGACTCATACGGTGGGTCCATGACGCAGGTGACTCCCCCCGGCTGGTATCCCGACCCCGGGCAGACGAATGACGCTCCCCCCACCGAGCGCTGGTGGGACGGTAAGGCATGGACGGACCAGGTCCGCCCCGTCGGGTCGGCGGCCGCATGGGGTCCCCCGGCATACGCGCCGGCCGCCGGACCGTATCCGGCCCTCGCCCCGGGTTCCCCGCGGCGCGGGCTGCGCACGGGCATAGCCGTCGCCGCGGCGATCGCCGTCCTCGCGGGCATCGGCGGCGGCGTGTACGCGCTCACCAAGGACGACGGCGGAGGCGGTGGCAGCGCGGCCTCCCAGGGGCCCGGCGGGCCGGACGGCCAGGGCGGAACCGGCGGCGGACAGGGTGGTCCGAGCGGCGGCCCGAGCGGCGGCCCGGGGGACTCCGGCGGCTCCGGCGGCTCCGGCGGCTCCGGCGGCTCCGGCGGACAGGCTCCGGCGCCCGGCGAGTCGGGTCAGCCGGAGACCGAGGACGGCTACGCCACGGACGTCTACAACGGCATCAGCATCCCGGTGCCGGACGAGTGGACCGGCCAGAGCCGCGCGGGCTCCGCCTCGGTCGCCACCAAGGACACCTACAAGTGCCCCGGCGACACCTCGCAGAACTGCCAGCGCGGCGGCGCCTACTCGGCCCCGGCGAAGGCGCTGAAGCTGAAGTCCACGACGGCGGAAGCCGCGGCCAAGGAGGACATCTCCGCGAACGCCGACGACTCGTACGGCAAGGGCTACGGCTCGATCACCTCGCACACCCAGCTCGCCTCGAAGGCGGTCACGGTGGCCGGCGAGAAGGGCTACATGGTTCGCTGGAAGGTCGTGACGAGCAAGGGTGACGACGGTTACGTCGAATCGCTCGTGTTCCCCTCCCCCGCCGACTCCACCTCGCTGGTCGTCGTGCGCTTCGGCGTCGACGTCAGTTCCAAGGCTCCCGAGCAGTCGGTGATCGACACGATCACCAAGGGCATCAAGGTGGCGTCCGGGACCGGTGGCGACGGGCAGAACGTCTAGCCGGGACCCCGCCCGGGCGGCCCGGTCCCGGCCCCGCGCGGAGCGGGCATCCCTGTCCCGCTCCGCGCGCCGAGCCGGGCATCCCCGTCCCGTCCACCCGCCGAGCCGGTGTTCCCGTCGGCTCGCGCACGGTCCGTGGACATGACTCGGCCGGATGGGGCGCCCCTCCGCTCAAGGGGAACCCCACCCGGCCGGTGGGTGCGCGCCGCCCCCGTCCCCACGGTGCGGCGCGTCGCAGGCCGACGTCCTGTCATCCCGAGGACGGCGGCCTGGGTCTCAGGTCAGGCCGAGCGTCGGCAGCACGACCGCCTCCACGAACTGTGTGAGATACGCCGCGTCCGCGTACTGGCCCTCCAGAAGGGGGCGCACCCGCAGGACCCCGAGCATCTGGGCCGGGATGAACTCCAGCGCCGGGTGGTCGGCGGCGACCTCGCCGCGCTCGACGCCCCGGCTGATCATCTGCCGCAGCTCGGCGACCTCGGGTTCGACCAGGGCGTCGCGCAGCGCCTGCTGGAGCTCCTTGTCCTGCATGACGGCGTTGCCGAGGCCCTGCAACAGCTGCGTGTTGTCCCGGGCCGACCATTCGCCCGCGGCCCTGGCCGCCTCGCGCAGGTCCCCTGCGAGCGAGCCGGTGTCGATGCCCGTGAACCGCGGACAGCGGTTGTTGCGCAGCGCGGCGGCCACGAACTGGGGCTTCGTCTTCCACTGACGGTAGAGCGTGGACTTGCTGCACCGCGTGCTGGCGGCGACGCCCTCCATGGTGAGCGCCTCGTAGCCGCATTCCCGGATCTGCTCGAGCACGGCGTCGTAGAACTCCTGCTCACGCTCGGGCGTGATCTTGGAGCGGCGCGAGGCGACGACCGACTCCGGTCCGTCCGCGGCCTGCGACGTCATGGCGCTTCTCCTCGCTGGAAACCGGTTGATGCCGGTGCGGTCTTGCACCCACTGTAATCGATACGCCAGTGTACCGGTACGTCGCCGTATCGGTACACTCGCGTATCGGTACACTGCCGTATCGGTACAGTGCCGTATCGATGAGCCTCGGACAGCACCCACTCCTCCCGCACACGGAGATCTGGCGGACGTCGAGTGGATCCTGTCCCGGGCTCACCGCGCACCACCCCACACCAGACCGTCAGCAAGGGGGCCGGGGGATGGATTCCCGAACCGAGCCTGCAGACTCCGCATCCGAGTCCGCATCAGAACCGGAGCCGCCCGACGCGGCCATACCGGCGGCCGCGTCGCGCGACGCGCTCGCCCCACTCCGCCCGCACGACACCGTCGCGCGCCCGCCACTGCTGCGGGAACTGCTGCTCGTCGTCGGGCTCTTCGCCGTCTACAAGGCGGGCCGCATGCTGGCCACCGGCCACACCGACGCGGCCTTCACGGACGCGCACCGCGTCTGGGACTGGGAACGATTCCTGCACCTGCCGGACGAGGGCGCCCTCCAGGGCGCGCTGCTGCACAGCGACCCCCTCGTGCACATCGCCAACACCTACTACGCGACGGTCCACTTCCCGGCCACCGCCGCCTTCCTGGTCTGGCTGTATCTGCGGCGCCCCGCGCACTACGTGTGGGCCCGCCGGGTCCTCGCCCTGGTCACCGCCGCCGCCCTGGTCGGGCACCTCGCCTTCCCGCTCGCACCGCCGCGGCTGCTCGCCGAGACGGGTCTCGTCGACACCGGCCAGGTGTACGGGCCCACGGTGTACGGAGCGCACCCGGCGACCGACGCGATGGCGAACCAGTTCGCGGCGATGCCGTCGCTGCACTTCGGCTGGGCGCTGATGGTCGCGATCGGCCTGATCGCGGCGACCCGGTCGCGCCTGCGCCCGCTGTGGCTGCTGCATCCGCTGCTCACCCTGCTGGTGATCGTCGGCACCGCGAACCACTACTGGCTCGACGCGATCGTCGCGACCGCGCTGCTCTGCATCGCCCTCGCCGTGGTCCACCCGCCGCACCGGACGGTGACGACCGCGGGACGGCACCAGGAGCACGACCGCACCGAGGTCCCCGTACGGGATCTGCCCGAACTCGTGGGAGCCGGGCGATGACCCCGACGCTCGCCGCCATCGTCCTGTCCCTCTTCTCCTCGGCGGCCTACGCCGCGGCGGCCGTCGCCCAGGAGCGGCTCGCCGCCCGGTCGGCCGGCTCGGGCACGCTGCGCCTGCTGGCCCGCGGCGCGTGGTGGTGGTCGGTGACGCTGAACGCCTCGGCCGCACTGCTGCACGTCGCGGCCCTCAAGTACGGAACGCTCACGCTGGTCCAGCCGCTGGGGGCGCTGACACTCGTGGCGGCGGTACCGCTGGGCGCGCGGGTCGCCGGACGGCGGGTCACCGCGGTCGAGTGGCGCGGTACGGCGCTCACCCTGCTCGGCCTCGCCGCACTGCTCGTCACGGCCTCCGGACCCGCGCCCGACGATGTGCTGAGCCTGCCGCAGGCGCTGGCCGTCGCCGGTACGACCGCCGTACTCATCGGCGGGCTGTCGCGCGGGGCGCGGCCGGGCCTTCGGCACGCGACGGCCTCCGGGTTCGCCTCGGGTGTGGCGTCGGCTCTCACCCAGACCGTGACGGTGGCCGCCACGGACCGCTCGGACTCCCTGATGAGCGCCCAAGTGGTCGTGGTGGCTCTGCTGGTGGCGGTCTTCGCGGCGGGCGGACTGCTGTTGTCGCAGACCGCGTATCAGGGCGGACTCGGCGCTCCGCTGGCCGTCGTGACGCTCGCCAACCCGCTGGCCGCGGCGGTGATCGGACTGTCGCTGCTCGGCGAACGCCTCCAGGGCGGCGCGGCGGGCGTCCTGCTCGCGCTCGCGGGAGCGTCGATCGCCGGGTGGGGCGTGGTGACGCTGTCCCGCTCGGCACCCGAGCCGGCCGCGGACCCGGTGGGCAGCCTGGTGGACGACGAGCATCCCGTCGCCGCGGTGCTGGCGCTGAAGCCCGGATCGGCGGCGTACGAGCCCTCGTTGCTGCCTCAGCAGCCCAACTCGGGCCATCTCACGTCACTGTAGGACCCTGGAGGAACAGCCCCGCGCCCGTCGGGAACGGGCGCGGGTCGCCACGGGAAGCCGGCTCACGTCCTCGCGGGGAACCGGCGCCGAGGGCCCCGGCAGGCGCGACACGTGGCAGGCGGCCGTGAAGACCGGCCGAAAGACACGAAGGGCGGCCGCGGAGAGATCCGCAGCCGCCCTTCCGCACATCCGGTCTCGCTAACCCAGTCCGCGGGAGTCCTGCTTGAGCGCCGTGTCGACGGTCAGCGCCGTCGCGACGACGAGGCTCAGCAGCGGCTCGGGGAGCTGGAAGTGGATCTGCAGGACGTAGTTGTCCGCGGTCGTGAACATCGTCTTGGCGAGGCCTTCCCAGGTCTTCGTGATCCGGGCCACCTCGTTGTCCGTGTGGTCGACGATCGCGAAGTTCCAGGCACGCCAGTTCTCCGCCTTGATCGCGCCGACCTTCTGGCCGTTGACGTTCATCGCGAAGTTGATCTTGCCGATCATGTTCTGCTGGACGATCTCGCCGACGGGCGAGCCGTCCGGACGCGACACGATCACCCGCGACTTGAGGAACTTCGCGGGGCGCGTGAGCAGCAGCTGCGGCTGGCCGTGCGCGTCACGGATCTCCAGCTTGTGCGTCATGAACTGGTCGAGGCTGGAGACGAAGCGCAGGATCTTCTTGATCACGCCCTGTCCGACCTGGACGACCGAGCCGATCAGATTGCCCTGCTGGTCCATGACCTTGTACTCGTTGGTCAGCTCGATCAGCTTGGCCTTCTGGTTCACCACCAGGACCGGCTCGGTGAACAGGCTGCCGCCGCCGACGTTGCTCGGGGCCACCCCGGCCTGCTGCTGCACCTGGCGCTGCACGCGCGGGTCCGCGCCCGGCGCGCCCTGCTGGGGGAACGCCTGCTGAGGCGCCTGGCCCTGCTGCGGCACCTGCTGAGCGGCCGGAGCCTGCTGGTCGGTCCACTGCGAGCCGTCCCAGTAGCGCTGCGTCTGAGGCGCGTTGGGGTCCGGGTACCAACCTGCAGGAGTGTTCGAATGCGTGGTCACCGGGGCACCCTACCGTGACATGGCCGGAAATCAACTGTCAGTTGGGTATCCATCAGACGGTGATGAGCGCCGGGTCACTGACGCCGGATCGGCCGTTCTCGACATGTCCGGCGAATCGCCTCAGGAAGCCCGCGTCCGCGTCCCACCCGACGGTCAGGTCGTACCAGCGCTTGCTCGCCCTCAGGTCCACCGTGTGCTTCACGGTCGCGCCCGCCCGCACCCGGAAGACATGCGGCTGCCCGCCGTAGCCGTCGATGAGTTTGAGCGTCGTCGTGGCGCCACCCTTGTTGACGAAGGTGAGCACCACGTCGCAGCCGACATGGCGGGCGGTGACCTCGGGCCCTGCCGTCCCGTTTGGTCCCTTGAAGGTGCGCAGGAAGCCGTTCGGACCGTGCACCGTGAGGTCGTACGAGCCGGCCGAGTAGGCGGAGTTCCAGGTGTCCGACACGGTTTTCCCCGCCTCGGTGGTGTACGTCCAGGGGCCGTCGGCACGGTTGCCGGAGGTGACGAGGAACGCGGCGCCGGCCTTGGCCCCGGAGCCGAAGGTCAGCGTGAACCTGCCGGCCGCGGTGTCCGCCGAACCATCCACCAGGGGCGCGTACTTGAGGGGGCGGGCCGGGCGGGAGCCGCGCTCCTGCCGGGGCAGGGCGGGGTTCGCCGGCGGGGCCGGCACATAGTCCGGGTGACGGTCGCCGTCCGGCGGCCGGTAACCATCGGTGTCGGGCAGCTCGACCGGCGCGGTGTCCTTGTGCGCGAAGTCGAAGGCGGCGGTGAGGTCGCCGGTGACGGCACGCCGCCACGGTGAGATGTTGGGCTCGCGCACCCCGAACCGGGCTTCCATGAACCGGATGACCGAGGTGTGGTCGAGCGTCTCGGAGCAGACGTAACCGCCCTTGCTCCAGGGCGAGACGACGAGCATCGGCACCCGCTGGCCGAGGCCGTACGGACCGGCGGCACGGCTCGCGTCGCCCTGGTAGAGGTCCGGGCCGACGTCGACGGTGGACTTGCCCTGCGCCGCGGACTGCGGCGGGAACGGCGGCACCAGGTGGTCGAAGAAGCCGTCGTTCTCGTCGTACGTGATGAACAGCGCCGTCCTGCTCCACACCTCGGGGTCGGAGGTGAGCGCGTCCAGAACCTGGGAGATGTACCAGGCACCGTAGTTGGCGGGCCAGTTGGGGTGCTCACTGAAGGCCTCGGGTGCGGCGATCCAGGAGATCTTCGGCAGGGTCCCGCCCTGCACGTCGGCCCGGAGCTGATCGAAGAAGCCCTCGCCCTTGCGGGCGTCGGTGCCGGTGCGGGCCTTGTCGTAGAGCGGGTCGCCGGGCTCGGCGTTGCGGTACTGGTTGAAGTACAGCAGCGAGTTGTCTCCGTAGTTGCCGCGGTAGGCGTCCGGTATCCAGCCCCAGGAGCCGTTCGCGTCGAGCCCGTCGCCGACGTCCTGATAGATCTTCCAGGAGACCCCGGCCGCCTCGAGCCGCTCGGGGTAGGTGGTCCAGTCGTACCCGGCCTCGTCGTTGCCGAGGACCGGGCCGCCGCCCTTTCCGTCGTTGCCCGTGTACCCCGTCCACATGTAGTAGCGGTTCGGGTCCGTGGAGCCGATGAACGAGCAGTGGTACGCGTCGCAGACGGTGAACGAGTCGGCCAGCGCGTAGTGGAACGGGATGTCCTCGCGCGTCAGATAGGCCATCGTCGTCGCCGACTTGGCGGGCACCCACTTGTCGTACTTGCCCTTGTTGAACGCGGTGTGCCCGTCGCTCCAGCCGTGCGGGAGGTCCTGGATGAACGCGAGACCGAGGTCGTCCGCCTCCGGGTGGAAGGGGAGGACGTCCTTGGTGCCGTCCGACTGGTACCAGACCGACTTGGTGCCCGTGGTGGTCGCCGGACGCGGGTCGCCGAAGCCTCGGACACCCCTCAGCGAACCGAAGTAGTGGTCGAAGGAACGGTTCTCCTGCATCAGGACGACGATGTGCTCGACGTCCTCGATCGTGCCCGAACGATGGTGCGCGGGCAGGGCCGCCGCACGCTGGATGCTGTTGGACAGCGCGGTGAACGCCGTGGTGCCACCGGCGAGTTGGAGGAATCGGCGCCGATTCACTTGGGGCATGGGTGGGTGACCTCTTGTCCTGACGGGCCCATTCGGCCGGAAGCTGATGGAACGTGCGCGAAAGGAGTGTTCCAACAGCACCAAACGTCAGGGAAGGGCCCCGTGGCGCTCGCGTGAAAGTCGGCGGTACGTGAGGCGAACGGTTTCGGACAGGGCGTCGGAGGACCGCGGCTCCCGACGCGGGAGCGCAGCGCCCGTCCCGCGCCCTGATCCGGATCTCGTAGAGCACATCCTTCGATCCGGACAGGTTCATTTTCGACGGGAAGGCGTCACACTCCGTCTCCTTTGATCAGTGGCTTATGGGAGGTCTTGAGGCGGTGCTACAACTACGACCTACGGGATGTCGCGGGGTGCCAGGGGGGTGGACCGATGCGCACAGGCACGTCCGGCCGCCTGCCGAAAGGTCCGAATTCAGCATTACGGGGCTCATTACGCATGAGCTTCGTTCGGGTTGTCCTGAGACTCCGAACTGTCGCCACCGTGTGTGCCGTCGCTCTGGCGCTGCTGCCGTCTCCGGCCTCGGCCGCCGGACGCGCGGCGGACCTCGCCCCGTCACCTGTGGATTTCGCTGTACTGGTCGACGAGTCGGGGAGTCTGTCGGACCCTGACGTCGCGGCGGAGCGTGCCGCGGCCTCGCTGCTGGCGCTCGGAGAAGTGTCCGACGATTCCCGGGCGGCCGTGCTGGGCTTCGGCAGTGTGACCGGCCCGGGCCAGACGCCCGTGGACTCGGTCTGTCCCCTGACACGGCTGGACACCCTGGGCCGCGAACAGCTGAGTTCCTGTACCGCGAAGCTGCACCGCCGCAGCGAGCGCGAGGGCAACGGCACGGACTTCCCGGCCGCACTGGCCCAGGCCCTGTCCGTCCTGGCCGAAGGCGCGGACGACACCCCGAAGGTCGTCTTCCTGCTCACGGACGGGCGGCTCGACGTCAGCGACAGCCCTGCCTACGGCAGCAACCCCGCCTCGCGCAACGTCAACGGCCGCAAGGCACTCGCCGGCAAAGTCGCTCAGGCCCGCGCGCAGAAGGTGCAGATCTGGCCCCTCGGATTCGGATCGGGCGTCGACAAGCGGCAGTTGGACCAGCTGGCCGCGGGCGGCTACCAGAGCCGGTGCGCGGACATTCCGTCCGCCCGTCCCGCGGCTCGTGTCACATCGGGCTCCTCGGACGTCGCCCAAGTGCTGCTCGCCGCCTTCGCGGGCGCTCGCTGCGCCCGTACGACACCTAGTCGGACGGTCGGGAACATCACGTCCAGCGCCGACCTCAAGGTGACGATCCCGTCCGTGGCCACGGACGGATCCCTCGAGGTCGTCAAACCGGACGCAGGCGCGGTCGCGGTCACCTACTACGATCCACTCGGACGCAAGGTACCGCCGCACGGCAGGGCACACGGCTCCACGTTCGAACGAGTCGGCCAGACCGGCCCGGTCGAAGCGCTGCGCATCCGCAACCCCTACCCGGGCACTTGGCGCGTGCACGTAGAGATCCTCGGCGACGCGGCCGCGCAGCGGATCACCGCCACCGCTATCTGGCAGGGGCTCCTGCGCTCGTACATCCTCGTCGACCCGCCCGCGCCACGGGCAGGGCAGCGAGTGACGGCCCGGGTCACGCTCCAGACCAGGCAAGGTGTCGTCCTCACCGAAGCGGACCAGTTGGCCGGCATCCGTGTGTCGGTGCGTCTGACAGGTCGAGGCTTCGCGCCCCGCACGGTCAGCCTCACGGACAGCGGCAAGGGATCCGACGCCAGAGCCCACGACGGGGAGTTCTCGGCACGGATCACCGTACCGAGAGCGGCCACCGGCACACTCTCCTTCGTCGGCCTGATGGCGGGCGAGGGCATCACGGGCGACCAACGCCCCTATGTGACCAAAGTGGCGGCCACCGGCCCCCGCCTCACGGCCGCGATCGTTCTCGACGACCACGAGGTCAATCCGGGCGGCACCGCGGCAGGGCGCATCGGGATCCGCAACGCCGACTCGGCCGCACACCGCCTTCGGCTGACGTGGACGGACGGCTCGGCCTACAGGCACCTGACGGTCCGTCCCCAATCGATGACCGTGAGGTCCGGCGCCACCGCCCGTGTCCCCCTGCGTCTGTCCTTCGGCAAGGACGCACGATCAGGTGCCGTGCCGGGGCGGCTGGAGCTGCGCGACGCAAAGACCGGCCAGGTGGTCGCCCAGAGCTTCGTGACCGTCAAGGTGGTACCGCCGACCGGATTCCTGGATCGATACGCAACGCCGGTGGGCGCGGGGTCCGCGCTGGTCCTGGCTCTGTTGACCGTGCTGGCTCTGCGGTGGCAGGACCGTCGCAGGGCCCGGGACACCTCGGACATCCAGCTGATTCTCTTCCGGGACGACACCGAGGTGAGCCGCCTGCGCGCGCCCACCCGCGCGGGCGCCGAATTCGGCTTCGCACTACGGCCCGTGGCAGGCGGCGCGCACCGGCTGCTGCTGGACAGCTCCGCAGGACGCAACCGGGTCCGCCGCTCCGCGGACGGCGGGCTCGCCGTCCGGCTCGCCGACGGCACACGGGTGGCGATCCCACGTGGTGGGCGAACGCCCGTCAGTGACGGGCTGCTCGTCGGCTTCGCGGACCGTCGCCCCGCGGGCCGCTCGCGTGGCACGGTCCGGACGGCCGGTGGCGTCCGCGTCCCCGACCGGCGCTCCGGCCCCGGCGGACTGTTGCGGCACCTTCAGGACGACGCGCCGGGCCCTCCCCAACCGACGCTCACCGCACGGCGGTCGTATGACGACGACTTCTGACGCCGTCCGCGTGTCCCGGCACACCGATCCACGGACCGTCAGGCCTGACGTGGCCGCCCTCTCCTCACGAGGTGAATCCCAGTGAAGATCTATCAGCCGATGCTCTTCGTCGGCCTCGGGGGCACCGGATGCCTGATCGGCGCAGAGCTGGAGAACCGGCTGAGGGAGGCACTGTGCGGGCCCGACGGGACCGCTCTCTATCCGGTGCTGCGGGGACGCCAGTTGCTGCCGTACCAGTTGCCGGACTGTCTGCAGTTCGTCTACGCGGACCTCAACGAGGCCGAACTGAACCGGCTGCCCCACACCAGGGCGGACGGGGCCCTGAAAGCGGCGTACAGCCGAACCTCCCGCGCCACGCACGGACTGCTTCCTCGGTTCGACTCCTATCCCGAGGTGGCCCGCAGCCTGCGTACCAACCTGCCCGACCCGATGTGCGGATGGCTGCCGCCCCGGTCGGGGGAGCCGCGGATCGCCCCGCTGATCCGGGGAGCCGGCCAGCTGCCGACGGTCGGACGGGCCGCGCTGTTCGAGACGTTCCGCAGCGGTCTCGGCGCGGCGCTGGGCCCGATACGCGAGGCGATCTCGCTCATCAGCAAGTCCGGTGGTGATCTGACGTCCCTCGGAGGCAGTCTCGCCGACACCTGCGACGTGTTCGTGGCGTTCTCGGTGGCGGGCGGCACCGGTTCGGGACTCTTCTACGACTATCTGCACCTGATCGGGCAGGCCTTCGACGAAGCCCACCACAGGGTGAAGATCTACCCCCTCGTGCTGATGCCGTCCGCCTTCGACGACGGCCGGGGCGGCGGCCGCGCCGCGCGCCTCAACGCGGGCCGGGCCCTCGTCGATCTGTTCCGGCTGGTGGACGAACAGAACGCGCCCGATGCCGACGACAGTCTCGACGACGTGGGCGCCCAGAGCCGACAGCGCCTGGAATACCCCGGGGGGCTCGCCGTCCATCTGCGGCCCTCCACCGCCCAGACCGCGTTCCTCTTCAGCCGCACGTCGGGCATCGAGCGCGAGGACCTGCATCGGAGCGTGGTGTCACTGGTGATGTCGTTGCTGGGCACCGAACTCGGCGACGACGACGGGCGCACCCACGACAGCGACCACCTGTACCAGTCCTTCGCGGACTCGTTCATCAACACCAACGTGGAGCGGGCCGCCACGGCGCCCACCGGCATCGGCCACCGCGGCGTGTCCACCAGCCTGGTGGCCTCCATGACTGTTCCGGTCGACGAGCTGGCGGAACTCGTGGCGGCACGGCTGCTCGCCGCCGCGCTGCGCTGTCAGGAGACGGCGCCCCGGCCCCCGGACGGAGTCCGACGCGAGATCATCCGCGAGTTCTTCGCCGCCGCCAACATCGAGCCGGTGTGGAACCGGGCCTCCCTACCGATCAACGAGCCGCGCCCCGCCACCGGCGCTCGCGCGATCCAGGACGCACTGGCCACGCGCCGGGCGGCGATGGAGGACGCTCTCGGGGACCTGGACCGACATCTGCGCCAGCAGGTGGCCGAGCTGGCCGCGGGCTTCGACCCGGTGCGTGGCGTACGCCAGCTGCTGGGCCGCTGCGACGTCACGGAAGTGCACCGCGTGGTGTTCGGCGACCCGGGTGCCCGGGACCGTCTCGAACGGGCCGGCTTCGTGGGCATGCTGGAGAACCGACGCCGGGAACCGGAGCGCCCACCCGGGCTCCTGGCCGCCGGTCCACCGCCCCCGCTCGGCGTCCGCGACCGGATGGCGGGTCTGGTGAAGGCCAAGTGGACGGACCCGGAGGTCGCGGCCCTCCTCCAGCAGCAGGACGACTGGTACCAGTGGGAGTCACGGCGGGCCTGGCACCGGCACTGGGCCGACCACGCGGGTCGCTGGGACCGCACCCTGGCCGGGGTCAAGTCCGAACTCGTCGCCCTCATCGGCGGCTTCCGCGAGCAGGCCGACGAGGAGCACGCCTCGTTCCGGCAGCGCACCCGGCACCTGTACCGGCCCCGCACCGGCGTCTCGTACCTGCTGCCGCCGCAGGGCGATCTGGCCTCCTTCTACGACGCCGTGGTGCACCGCCTGTTGCTGGCGGAAGGACTGCGCGAGACCGATGACGAACGGGATCTGCTCGGACGGCTGGTCGGCCCGGACCATTGGCGGGCCGCCTTCGCCGAGGTCCGCACCGATGCCCGACGTGCGGTGCAGGTGGTCAAGGACATGCTCCAGCACCGCATCAAGCGGCTCTTCGTGGAACCGGGCGATCACGAGGAACGACCGCTGCTGCCCCGGCTGGGCACGCTGTTGGCGGAGTCCGCGGCGGGCGGTGGCGGGCAGGTGAGCGACGAGGCCATGGAGCAGTGCCGCCACAAACTCGCCTCCCTGCTGCCGGTGGGGTTCTCTCCCGAGGGCAGCGGTCGGCTGAAGGTCCTCATCGTCTACCCGGCGACCTCCACGGATGCCTCGGTCCGCAAGTTCCTGGAGCGCGAGATGCGCCTGCCACGCGACAGCGAACGCGAGATCGAGTTCCGGCCGGTCTCCACGGAGTCCATCACCGTGGTGCTCTTTCGCAGCGCCATGAGCCTCACGGAGGTACCCGAGGTGCGCGAGACGCTCACCCTGTGGTCCGAGGCGCTGGCCGCGGAGCAGCCCGGCGACCACCTGCGGTGGCGTCAGCGGCTGGGATACGCCTATGACTTCCTGATGGGGACGGACCAGGACCGGCGGCACATTCTGCATCGCCTGTTGTGCGCCATGTGGAACAACCAGGTCCAGGTGTTCGGGGACGTCACCAACCCCCGCCAGATCCGCATCGGGCTGCAGGACCGGGACTCGGCGGCCATGGTCTGCCCGCTGGATCCGCCCGGCGGTGCCCTGTCCAGCTGGGGCAACCTGCTCCGGGCGTACGAGGCGTGGACGCTCGCCGAGGACGGCGGCGGCATCCGCAACGCCTTCTGCGAGCAGCTCATGGCGACCGTGCCGCTCGGTCTGGAGAGCTCGCCCGTGGCCCCGCACGGACTGTTCCGCACCCTGGTGGACAAAGTGGCCCCCCAGCAGCAGTCACTCCTGGCGCAGCTCTCCGGCAGCCCCGACGGACAGCGCCCGGCCGGATACGAGGACCTGGCCGCGTTCTGGAACGAGACCCTGCCCGGAGCCCTGGACATGCCCTTCCCCCGGGCGCACCGGATGGCGAACTGGACCTTGCGCAAGCTCGATCAGTCGCTGCGCGCCGTGCCGGCGCCGTACACACCGCCGGTCGCCGACCTGCGGTTCACCGCCGCCGCCGACCTGACCAAGGAACCACGGGGAGAACGGCCATGAACGGCCCGGCCGACGACCGGCTCGTCGTCTGCATCGACCTGCGCCACGAGCTGGCGGAGGTCATGGATCCGGTCTCGCTCGACGAACGCTTCCGCGAGGCGATGCGCGACGCGCACGTACGGTCGGCGGACGTCTCCCGCGTGCTGGTCATCGACACGGTCGGATCCCTCCTGGAGCACCATGCCGCGTACGAGCGGCTGTGCTCGAACGCCCTGGTGTCCACCTTGCTGTGCCTTGCGGTGGGTCCGCTGCCGGGTCCCGACGGCCGGGTCCTCGATCTGCCGTCGCAACTGCGGCCTCCGATGGCGGCGACCCTGTGGGTGGGCGATGTCCGCGGCATCGGCTGGCGGCCGGGGCAGGGACGGTCGCTGTCCCTGACGGACGCCGACATCGCGGCGGACGACATCACCGGTCTCGAGCCACTGATCGACCTTCTCAAGGTGGCCGAGGTGTTCGACGAGACCGTGTCCACCCTGGGCGAGCTGCCGTCGGCGGTGGCCAGCCCTGCTCTGCGCCTCCTGGTGCACGAGGTGCCGGAGGAAGACCTCATGCGCACCGAACTACAGGCCATGAACGAGTGCGTGTCGCTGCCGGACGATCTGCGGACGGGATCCGCCCCCGGTGGGGTCCTCGACGTTCTGGCCGGCTACACCAGCCCCGATGAGCTGGCGTTGGAGGACTGTCTTCCGGAGAACAGCCTGCTGCGGCAGGCGCACTGGCGGTGCATGGAGCGGCTGGGTGAGGCGAACGACCGGTTGAACCGGCTGGCGGGCTGGCGGGGACTGCTGGCACCGGCCGCTCCCCTGGCCGCGCTGGGTGAGTCGGTGCGCGAGGTCGGCCACGCCCTGGCCGACTACCGCGATGCCATCGAGCAGACCTTCGAGTGGGCGGACGGTCGGGCGGGGCTCGACGCGGACGGCCGGGATCACCTCACCCACATGGGCATCCAGCTTCCGCACGTGCCCGGCACCCGTCCGGAGGAGATCGGCGCGGAGTTGCGCGAACGGGTCAGCGTCCGGTTGCAGCGGCGCCGTCCGCTGCCGGAGATCGTCTCCTGGCTGCGGGACTTCGCGGAGCGGTCGGTCCCCGCGGGCAGCGCGGCCCAGCTCGACCGGCTGCGTCTCATCTGTCCCGACACCCTGCTCGATACCCTGGTCGACCCCCCTCCGCCCTCCCTCGACGGCCGACTCGTGCGAGCCGGGGCGTGGTCGGCCGTCGCCGCGCTCACGGCCGCGGCGAGCCCCCTGGGGATCTGGGGAGCCCTCCTGACGCTGGTGCTGCTGGCGGCAGGGGCCATCCGAACGGCCGGTTCGCCCGCAGAGGTTCCTCGCGTCACAGCCGGCGCGCTGCTCGGTATCTGGCTCACGGGCAGTGCCGCAGGGCTGGCGCTGCACGCGCTCGGCATCCCGGTCTGGGCCGGTGTGCCCCTCCTGGCTCTCGCTCTTCTCGCGGCGGCTCTGGCCGTGGGGGCGCTGTGGGCAACGGCCCTGAGCCGGTGGCGGGTCGACAGTGGGCTGGCCGAGGCCGCCGAGGCCGGTGAGCGGCTGGGCGAGGTTCTCGACCGGGGTGTACTGCGCCACTGGCTGCTCGCCGACGCCCGGGCCGGCGCGTCGGACCAGGCCAAGGCGCTCGCGCATCTGGTCCAGGCCGTGTGCACCACCCTGATGGAATTCGCGGGGCAGTTGGGCCGCCGAGCGCGTCCGACCTGGGACGGGCCTCCCCGGAACAGCCGTACCGGTCCGGCGGGCGGTCGTGGCGGCCGTACGCAGGCGGTGGAGTACGTCGGCCAGGCGGGCCTGGCCCTGCAGACCACGCTCGCGGGAGACATGGCCGACCTGGTCGCGGAGGTACTGGCCCCGTACTGGGAAGTGGTGCTCAGGGATCCCTCCAGCGCCGCCGGGCTCCCCGTGGTGGCGCGTACGGACGAACTCATGCGCGTCTTCCAGCTGCATCTGGCGCAGGTCGGCACGACGCCGACGCCGCCGTTCGCCTCGGCGTCGTCCGGACGCCCGGACCCGGCCACCCTCGTCGGAGTGGACCTCCGCCGGATCGTCGACGTCCTGCGGCCCGACGGCCGGGACGATGCCCTTCAGCTCTGCTCGCCCGATCAGTTGCGCATGCTCGACCGGGCCCCGGCGTCCGCCAGGGGATTCGGTTTCGTGCCCCATGCCATGCAAGGCGCGTTCTGGAAGGCGCTGGCCGACGCATCCGGTTCCGGACGGACGCCCGGCGACAGGCCGCGGCCCGAGGGCACCCCTCCGGGGGACGGCTGGGCCGCGGACCGCTCGCCCGACCAGGCGGCGCTCCCCGAGATCGTCTGGACGACGTCGGGCCGGTTCGCGGGGCTGCTGCGGCTCGTGCCGCTGTCGACCGGCGCCGTACGGACCGTGTGGCCGGAGGAGGCCGACATGACCGGTGCGCCCAGGCAGGCACCGTCGCCTCCGTCGGCGTCGCACGCGCCGGGCGAGACCGGCTAGCACGAAAGGCGCCGAGCGGTTTGGATCCGAGGAACTTCCGGAGTGTGGCGGGATGAACGAGACCCTGTCCTTTGTCGACTCCTCCGGCATGCCCGAAAGAGTCAGGGTGCTCCACTACGAGGTGGACGAACCCCACCAGCCCGCATCCGGCTTTCGCACACGCGCCATCCGTCTGGAGGACGGCCGGCCGTTCCTGCAGAAGCGACTGCTGCCCGCGCAAGCGGTCCGTGCCGAGGGCGTGGACGCGCTGGAGGCCGAGATCCGGGCGGGCCTCACCTTGATCCGGGCCTTCCAGGAGGTCAACTACCCGGCGGAGTTCACGAGACTGGCCGGGTACACCATCGACGTCGACGAGCCCTTCCTGCTGCTGGATCCCCCGCGCGCCGCGCAGAGCACAGCGGACATCGCCCGGGGACTGGTCCTCTCGATGGAACAGAAGAAGTTCGAGAGCAGCCTGTTTCGCTCACTCCGGCTTCTGGAGTGGGCTGGGCTCGTCCATCGTTCGATCAACCCGGCGACGGTGCGCTGGGACGGCAACCGGGTGCAGCTCACGGACCTGAGCACCGCCGACCGTGTGGGCCGTCCGAGGCAGCGCATCGGCGCGTTGCCCTGGGCGTCGCCCGAGCAGCGGGCCGGGACCGGTACCACGGACCCCCGCGACGACATCTGGAGTGCCGGTCAGCTGGTCTACTTCGTGGCCCATTCCCGCGAGCCCACCGGCAGCCGGGTTCCCCCGCTGGCCGGGCCTGCGCGGGACGACCTGCTCAAGGACGTCTTCGCCGAACGCGCCCAGGACCGCCCGGACGCCAGGACGATGCTGCGCCGAGTGGCGGCCGCGGACCCCTGGGACGACCTGGGCAGACCCTCGGACCCGCTGTCGGACGGCCGCCGCCGCTACGCGGAGCTGCTCGCCGGCAAGGGTCCGTCGGCGTGGCCCGCGGCTCCCCGGGCCGAGGAACCCGCCCCGCCGGCGTCGGCCGCCGTGCCGCAGACGGACGTCAGGCCGGGACAACCGGAGCCGTTCGGAACGGGGTGGGGGCGGAAACGGCCCAAGCCCGGCTCCGGACGCTGGGGCACGGGTGGGCGCAGAGCGGGAGAAGGCGGATAGTGGATCAGGTAGCTGTGAACGAACGCACCGCGGACTCCACGCGTTGCCCCAGTTGTCTTCAGGATCTGAGGTTCGACGAGAGTCAGCTGTTCCTGCCGGATCCTCGCACCAATGAGCTCACGGCGTGGGATCCGGCCTCCGAGCCCAACCACATGCGCCGACAGGACCAGTTGAACCGTGCCTTCCTGAAGTGCCCGAACAGCAGCGCGCAGCCGCACTTCCTGCCCGTTCCGTACCTGCTTCACGGCAAACCGCTGACCGTGGCCTTCGTCGGGCAGTCGGGAACCGGCAAGACCCACCTGCTGGCGGCCATGATGGCCGAGATCGGCCGGGGCGGTCTCGACTCCCTGGGCATCCGCTGTCGTTCCGTGAACAGTTCACAGCACCACGCCTTCCTCGCCCGGGCGGTCAACGAGTTGGAGGCCGGCCGGGTACTGCCGGCCACCACGCCCACGGAGTTCGTGGAGTTCACCGACGCCCTGCTGGTCACCGTCGACGGACGGACCCGGCCGGTGGCCTTCTTCGACATCGCCGGGGAATCGCTGCACCTGCCCGGGAACATGACCGAGTTCCTGCTGGGGGTGGACGCGCTCATCTTCGTCGTCGACGCGCTCAGGGCCCTACGGCTGCGGCAGCTCACCCTGGCGCGGGAGGTCGTCGGCATCCGGCCGCAGAACGTGGGCATCGCCGACCCGACGTTCACCACCGTGCTGGACCGGCTGCCGCGCAGGGACGGCCTGTGCGACGTACCGACCGCGATCGTCCTCAACAAGTGCGACGTGCTGCGCTTCGAGCCACCCATCGACCACTGGCTGCGAGAGGACGGGCGTCCCACGAGCGCTCCCGATCCCGCGCTGGTCTTCCAGGAGAGTCAGGACGTGTACGCCTTCCTGGCACATCATCAGGCCACCCCGTGGCTGCGTCCGTTCATGGAGTGCCGACGCTGCACGCTGCACTTCGTGTCGGCCACCGGCATGTCGCCGGCTGTCATGGGACCGACGGGCGGCGGGTCCGGTTCCCCTGCCGCCCCCAGCGCCTTCGCCGGCGGCATCCGGCCCCGGCGCGTCCTTGGACCGCTGCTGTCCGTCTTCCAGATGTGGGGTCTGCTGGAGCCCTCAGGGCCCGCTCCCCGGCTCAGGGAGGTATGAGAAGGTGCTCGCCCCGAACGACGACGTCGACCAGGTCGTCTGTGCCTACGACCAGGACAACCCTTCGAACAACATGGGTTTCGGTCCCATCGCCACCTCCTCCTCGATGCAGCGGGCCGTCACCCTCTTCAACGACGCGGGCCCTCTTCTGCGACCGGCGGGTCCCCCCGCCGACTCGGTCGCCTACGAGCGGCTGCCGTCCGGGGAAGAACTCATCGTGCGGAGGGTCGTCGTGCTCGACAATCTGCAGCGCGACAACCTGTTCAGCCAGGCGCTGATCGCTCCGGCCGGGCAGTTCGGCGCCGAACTCGCCCTCGGCCTCGACCACGACGACTGGCCCCTGGGCAGCGAGGTCACCCGAGTCCGGCTGCACGAGCGGCTCGACCGCGTGGACGGCTTCTTCCTGGCACGCAGGGGGCAGCAGGGCGCCGACCGGCTCCGGGACATCGGGCGCTCCGCCGACCACTTGGGCATCCTGTGCGACGTGACAGCCTCTCTGCTGGCCGAGCCGTCCCGCAGAGTGTCCCTGACCACGACCCAGGTCGGGGCACACCCGCGAGCCGTGCTGCTCGGACTCGTCGACCTTCTCACTCCCTTGCTCCCCGACCCCTGGTTCTTCTCCACGCTGGAGTCCGCCGAGTCCCGCGCCTATCGCGTCATCGTCCTGCGGAACTGGCCGCACGAGGGCAGTCCCGACTACGGCAGGCTGCGGATGGGCGGACAGCTCGCGCCCACCCCCACAGTGCGGGAGGTGGCCGGCATGCTCGTCGGCCGCTACCAGAAGTACGGTCTGGAAGGGCTCGACCTCCTGAAGGGCCGGCAGGACTGGCACTCGATGCATCCGGACCAACGGATCCAGGCGCTCTGGAGCACGCTGACCGTGGCTTCCGGCATGACTCCGCACAAGGCGTTGCCACCAGGAACACCCCGTGGAACCACCGCGTCCGAGCCCGGCATGAGCGGGGGCGGCGAGGACGCCGGCCGGTCCACGGACGGGGGCGCGGAGGACCGTGCGGCGCTCACCGAGCCGGCCCGGGGGCGCAGCCTCGGTATGTCGGCATCGCTCGTCGGGCAACCGTCGGGCCTGGGCAGGGCGGCGGCGGGGCAGGAGGACGGTGCGCCGGAACAGACAGAGGACGGGGACGGCCCGCACCATCGAGCCGCGTCGCTGCGGACGTCCGGGGGGAGCGCCTCGTCGGCCGCCTCGCCCACCGACGGCGACAAGGCCGGGATGCCGGGCGGGCTCCGCAATCCCCCCGCGCCGACGACGCCTCCGCTGACCCGGGGGTTCACCCACCCGCCGGTGGCCAAGCAGTTGTCGGGCGCCGACCGCGAAGCCAGGATCCGCCGTGTGACCACTCTCGTCGAGCGGGTCTTCGGGGCACAGACGCTTCCGGAACTGCAGAGTCTGGTGGACGACATAGGCCGGCGCGCCGACGGATGGACCGACGAGGAGGCGGACGCGGCCGCCGTGACGGCGATCCATTGCCGGCTCGGACTGCCGAAGCAGCGAGGACGGACGGGCCGTAAGCGGTCGGCGGCGGGAAGACACCTCCCGTACTTCTTCGACCTTCTGGTCCGGCGGGCGCTGTCCCGGCAGCCCGCGGCCTTCGCCTGGGCCGCGTTTCTGCATCAGGAGGCAGCCGCCACGTTCAGCGAACCGCTCCGGTCGGTGGTGGAGCGGATGTACGCCGAGCAGGAGCAGGGTGAACTCGTCCTTCACCAGGTGTTCTTCGTCGCCCTGGGCAAAAGGGCGTTGCTCGACGGGCTGAGCAAGAAGTCGGCGACCGCCCGGCGGACACCCGGCCGGCTCCCGCTCCGGCCCGGTCGGCCACCGGCGGCCCATGGCAAGGGCGGGAACCACGTCTGGCCGCCGCGGGCACCGCGCCCCACCCGGGCCGACGGCCCGCCGGACGGGACATCGGGCAGAGCGGACATCCGCGCAGGGCTGACCGAGGACCTTCTGCGGCTCGGCAAGGCCCTCTTCGGCGTCCTTCTCCTGCTGTCGGCGGGGACCGCCCTGCTGGTGTGGCTGGTGCTGTCGCTCGGCTTGCTCTGACGGGGTCCGTCGGCACCCGTCAGAGCAGCCCGAGCCCGAACATCTCCTCCGCGGGGATGTGCGACAACAGCCGGATCCGGGGCACGGCCGAACCCTCCTGCCCCCGGTTCGTGGCGAACCGCTGGAGCCGCTCGGCGACCTGATGTGCCGTCCGGCCGAAGCCGATCGCCTGGCTCAGCGCGCCCCGCCGCCAGCTGCCGTCCGGATCGGCGGACACGGGTCCGTACACCAGCACCGTCGGAACGTATCCGAGCAGGTACAGCTGGAAGGCGAACAGGTCGCGCAGGTGTGGTTCCCCGCCCTCACCGATCTCCTGCGGCAGCGCGTCCAGCACGAGCAGCGGCGGTGCCTGCCGACGTCGATCACACAGCCGGCGCACGGCGCGGTCCACGTCCTCGGGCAGGATCGACCGCGCGCTGCCGGGCAGACGAAGCGCGGCGCCCTGGCCGTAGGGCCGCATCTCGCCGTGCAGAAGGACCACGTCGACGGCCTGTTGCCCGGCCACATCGGACTCGTCGGGAGCCAGCAGGAAGTCCTCGGTCGCCGGAAAGACGACCGGTCCGCCGGGCTCGCTCGCCGGGGACGGGGGACGAGACCGGCCGTGCCGTGAGGCGCCTCCCGGAAAGCCCTGGACATCGACCTCGACCTGTCTCACCGGGCGTTCCTCGGCAGCCTCCCGTACGGCTTGCCACAGTCGGGAGGGGACACCGCCGCCCGTCTCCCGTTCGAATTCGGCCCATGCCTTGCGCCAGGAATCGTCGGCCTTGCCGCTGGGCAACGGCGTTCCCTCGTAGCGGCCGAGCCGGTACAGGGCGAACTGAAGGTTGCGACGCCGTGCCTCCTCCCACAGCGGAGTGTTCAGCGACTCGGCCAGCAGCTCGGCCGGCATGCCGACTTCGGCTCCGTGCCGTGCGGCGATGAGATGCCAGGCGGTGGGTGGATTTCCCTCCGGGACGAACGGATCCAGCGGTCCGAGCAGCCCGGCCGCCTCCCGTGCGGACTTCAGCGCCTGACGTCGGGGCCGGCCATGAGTGCGGGCCAGCAGGTCGGCGGCGCGCAGCGGCAGCATCTGCTGGCTCGCGTGTGGCTCGGGCTCGGGGAAGACCGCCGCCAGATCGGCGGGCACCAGCCGGTGCAGACGCAGCCAGGCCGCGTGAACCTGCCCGTTGTCCCGGCCCAGTCGCTCGATGGCCGTACGCAGGGCGGCCTTGGCCGCGGGGCTCGGGCCGATCAGCCGGTAGCGCAGCTCGGCGCTCCACAGCGCCCGCAGCCCCGCCGCCCGGGTGTCCTCGTCACGCTCGGTGCGGTGCCGGGCCAGCAGCCGGTCGAAGGCGTCGATGCGGGCACGTTCGGTGAGCAGGGGCGCGTCCGCGACGGGACCGTACAGACGGACCTGGTCGGCGAGCAGCATCAGGCGGCGACCGGGTTCGGGTACCGATTCCAAAGCCCTGGTCAGGGCCGCGACGTGGTCGCGCGTCTCCTCCGGTGGTCCGCACACCAAGGCGTGCACGGCGTGGGCGACCCATTCCGCGGGCGTGGGCGGCGGTCCGTGGAGGCCGGTGTCCTCCCTGCGCCGGGTCAGCTGCTCGGCCCAGCCTCTCAACAGGGCCGCCGCGTCCTCCCTCGACCGTTGCCGGTGCAGCAGGACGCATTCGGCGGCGTTCATGGCCGTACCGGCCTCGCCCCGCGGGCTCTCCCGCAGCGGCGTCGCACGGGAGATCCACTGATGGGCCCGCCCGAGGTCGCCCGCCACGGCCAGGGCCGTCGACGCCCGGAAGGCCAGGACGGAGAGGCGCTCCTCATCGTCGGAGGCACGGCTCAAGGCCCGGTCCGCGCAGATCTCGGCCTGTTGGAGGTCGAGCGTCTGTGCGTGCGCGCGGGCCAGGACCATGAGCGTCTCGAAGGCCAGTTCCGGCGCGACCTGTCCCGACACCGCGGGCAGGGTGACCTCCTCCAGCAACTGCTGTGCGGCGCCGGCATCGCCCATCAGCAGGTGCGACCGGGCCTGCAGCAGGTCAGCGGTGAGCGAGCCCCGGCCGAAGCCCTCATGGTCCGGAAGGCCGCCCGAGACGGGCAGGCCCGACCGGAGTTCCGCGTCCGCCCCGGCCAGGGCCACCCAGTCCTCGGTGCGGTTCGCGACCGTGCCGTACCGCCGTCGCCAGGCCCGCACCAGATCGGGACGGTCCGCCCGTTGCCAGTCGCGCATCGCGTACCGGGCCACCAGCAGAGCCTGCGGGCCTCCGCGCAGGACCGCCGCGTCGAACATCTCGGTGAACACGCGATCGGCTTCGGCGTGGCCGAGGTGGGCGGGCGCCCGGGTACGGCTGATGCGGACCTCACAGCCGGCCAGCAGCAGCCCGGTGTCCGCCAGCCAGATTTCCCGCAGAGCGTCCGAGAAGGTCGCCCGCGCCGCGGTGTCGAGGACCTCCCGCAACAGCCCCTGCGCCTCCCGCACCGTGCCGAGGCCCCGGCGCGCGCCCTCATGGAGCCGGAGTGCGGCTTCGAGAATCCGCATGCGCAGCCTGTCCTCACGGACCGGTGGCCTGCCGGGGACCGTCATGGCGGCCCGGCGCCGAGCCAACGTCAGATAGCGATCGACCTCGTTCCATGTGGGCAGGGAACCGTAGAGCACGGCATGCAGTTGACCGTAGGCGCGTTCGAGCGCGATGTCGTACCACAGCTGCGGCGGCATCACCCGGGAGTCGGGTTCGCCGCGTCCCTCCGCCTCGGGGCCCGCGTTCTCGAAGTCGGCGCTGATCAGCCGATCGGCCAGGTCGATGACCGTGGTGAACGCGCCGCGCCGCCACGCCTCGGCGACCTGGGAGTACCAGGTCGCCGCCACCTCGTCGAGGAAGGCGTCGCGGTCGCCCGGCCGGTCGACGGCGGAATGCAGCTGGTGGTAGACCTGTTCGGCGATCCAGCCGGCGGCCTCGGCGGAACCCTGGGCTCGCCGGGCGAGTTCGTGACAGCTAGCGGCACCGTCTCGGTGGAACCTGTGCCAGACCTGCTCCTCGTCCAGGCGCATGCGCCGGCTCAGTGCTCGCCGTACGTTGACGTGGACGAGCAGGCGGCTCTCGTCGCCCTTGATCCAGGCGGACCGGCGGGCATGCTCGATGAGGCGCCCCCAGAGGATCCGCGGCTCCACGGGACCGTCGGCGCCGATGTTCGGGTCCTGGGACAGCAGGGGTACGAGTACCTTCTCGAAGTAGTCGAAGGTGGGGTGCCTGGCGACGGCGCAGTACTCGAGGGCACGGCTGACCCGGGTGTCTTCGATGTTGCTCAGTTCCCGCTCGACGACGAACAGGTAGAGGGAGTCGCCGCCCCCCGGCAGGTCGTCCGGCAGTTCGTCCGGCAGGTCGGCCAGCAGGGCAAGGACGAGCGGGGTGAAGGCGGGCGAGCCTTCGACGTCCTGGGCGCTCGTCTCGACTATGCGCTTGGCCCGTTCGGGAGCTGTGCCCCGCATCCTGAGGTAGGCGTGTGCCTCCTCGACGGTGAACGGTTTCAGTTCGACGGATCGCCACGGTACGTCGTCGAAGGCGGACCGGAACCCTGCCGTCGTGGTGATGTCCGAACGGCCGGACAGCACCACGCGCAGCGAGGGGACCGCCCTGACCAGCCTGCGGATCAGGCGAATCAGCCGCTCCAGCTCCTCGTCGGGCCGGGTCAGAACCTCGTCCATGGTGTCGAGGCAGAGCAGGACGGGGCCCTGTGCCAGCACATTGAGCGCGTCGGTGAACTGGGTGACGAGAGCTCCCGGAACGGACGCCGTCTCTCTCAGGTCACGCGGCGGCTCACCGGGCATGCCGAACTCGCGGTCGAGTCTGTGGAGATGATCGCGGTGTTCGTGCACGAACCGCGTCATCGGCCCCAGCCGTTCCGCTCCCGGCATCTGGATCCGGGCTCGCTCGACGAGGCGGTCGGCGACCCTCACCAGCAGCAGTTCCGGCCTGTCCAGCAGCAGTTCGGGGACGAGCGTCTGCGCGTCCACGACCGCGGAGAGCACGGGTGGGTTCTGCCTGCTGCCGTACTTGGCCACGAGCCAGGCCAGTTGGGTGCTCTTGCCCATGCCTCCGTGTGCGTGCATATGGATCACCAGGGGTGGTCCCGGCGGCAGGGCGGTCCCCTCCGGGAGGGGAGCGTCCGGGGCCGGAGCCCGGACCGCCGATTCCAGAATGCCCTCGACCTCCTGACGCGCGACGTAGTGCCGGGTCTGCTCCAGGAACTCGTACAGTCCCCTGCCCGACTCCAGTCGTCGTTCCGCCTCGTCACGGCGCCACGACAATCGGGGGTGCAGGAACTCCGGGGCGAAGGGACGGAGGTCGTCGGGGGCGATCGCCTCCGCGAGCCGGTGGCACACGCCCACGTCGGGAAGGTTCTCGAAGACCGGGTAGAGCTTGTCGAACTCCTCGCACGCCTCGTCGTGCCGACCGGCGATGACCAGGAGCCGCAGTCTCTGCGCCAGCGCCGTGCCTCCGTCGGCGTCGGCGAGCCGGCAGGCGAGCCGCGAGGCGAGCCGGGCCATGTCCCGCGGCGGCCCGCCGCGCCTGCCGGAGTTCTGCCCGTCCAGCCACCAGGCGGCCCACGCCCCTTTGCGCACCAGCTCGTTGACCTCGTACCAGCCTGCCTCGCCGGGGTACGCCTCCACGGCGCGGCCGAGCTCGCCGAACGTGAAGTCCAGTCCGTCGGCGGCGGCAGCGAACGTGTCGTGATCGATGCAGGTCAGCAGGCTGCAGTGCTTGAGGACGTGATAGCGCCGTGGGTTGCGGTCCCACGACACGTGGAAGTGCCGGAACGCCTCTTCGTACGCGGCCATCCCGCCCACGGCCCCTCGTGCTCCCTGTTCCATGTGTCCCTCGCCCCCTTTCCCTGTCAACCGAACCGGCTCACTGCCGCGGAGTACACGTCGTTCAGGAACTGCGGGCCGAAGTCGCCCTCGATCATCTCGAGTTGCTCCGTCATGAGCTGACGCCACTCGCCCGGATTGTGCCAGTCATACCCCATTCGTGTGCCGAGTTCGCGGAGAAGCGGGGCTCCACGGTCCTCCTTCCAGCGCTCCAGGAGAACCGTGCAGCGCCGGGCGACGAACGCGTTCAGCCAGTCGGCGGTCTCCGGTCGGGCCGGGTCTCTCGCCGTCACCACGACGCTGACGGCGCTCGCACTGTTGAGAACGACGTCGAAGAGGTCGCGCACCAGGAACGAGGCCCACCCCTGCTGTTTCTCGTCCTCGCCGAAGTGGTCGAGCGCCAGTGCGAGGTGGGTACCGGACGGTGCCAGTTTGACGAGGAGATCGATCGCTCCCCGCACCAGTTCGTCGCGCACCGTCTTCGTACGAGTGCGGTACTCCCCGCGCTCCTTGGCGAGGAGTCGCTCCAGTTCGGCGAGTTCCTCCGGCGCGTCCCAGTCGCCGTGACGCTCCAGTTGGGCCCGGACGCTTTCGACCAGCAAAGACACCGTCTCGGTCACCGCGCTGTCCGAACGGGGCGGTGCGGGGACCCGCAGCTGGGCGTTGCGGGTGCGCCGTCTGAAGTTCAGGTAGAGGGCGCGGCGATCGCTCCGCTCCTCCCAGACCCGCAGCGTGGACAGCATCAGGCATGTGGTCCCTATCGGGGTGTCGGCGTCCCGGCCGGACAGCACGACCACCTCCTTCACGTCGGCCCCGCCCTCGAGATGCTCCAGCGCCGAGAGCCGTTGGGGCACGCGGTCGGTGACCCGGTTCAGGCACGTGTACAGGTCCGGTGCGTCGGAACCACCCCCGCGCGGCACGGCCTTCCGGGTCGGCAGGACCAGTTCGGGACGGCAGTTGACGGTGACGAGGGCGGACACGCGTGCGTCGCTCCGGGTCATCGAGCCCACCGCGGTGTCGAGGCTCTCGCCGGCGATCATCGCCCCGTAGAGCTCGGTGAGCGGAGCACACAGGTCGGGGGCCGGCGTCGACCCGGCGGTCACGGACACCGCGGCCAGCGCCGGGTACGGGGCGTCGGCCTCGATGTACGGCTCGAGCAGTCGGTGTGCTTCGGCGGGCGACTCCTCGCTGGTGGACACGACGAGCCGTACGGAGGACAGGTTGAGCCTGCCCAGGTCGTGCGGGGCGCGCTGGAACAGGGACCGGGCGGCACCGCCCGCCAGATGCAGCACATGAGGCTTGGTCTTGCGCAGTGCCGCGATCAGTTTCTCGTCGTCGACTGGGGCAGGGAGCACTTCGACCTCCCACCGTCCGGCGTGGGGTCCGACCGCGGTGTGCACCGCGACATCCTCGTGCCAGGGCAGGTCGCCTTCCGACTGCGTTCGGACGTCGACCCCTACGACCAGTACCCGTACCGAGAGATCGCGGAACGGCAGCGGTTCCCCCGGCTGGAAGCCTCCGGCGCCCACGCCGGTACGTAACACGCTCACCGGATGCGCCTCACGCCGGGCCGCTTCCTCGCGCGCGAGACGCTCCCATTCGACGTCGCACAACTCCCTCCCCACCGGGCGCAGTATCCACAGTCCAGGCGCATCGGGCCCTTCCCCCATCTCCGCGGCCACCTTGCGGCGCAGTTCTTCCCACAGTTGCTCCGGCCCGGCCGGGTCCGACAATGCCGACCGGGTCGTGATCTCCCATTGGTCCGTGTCGATATCGGCCCCCCGAAAAGCAGTCGACTCGACGGTGTAAGCCACCGGGCGCACATCCCCGGAAGCGATCCTGAGGTGGACGACGTTCGTCATTCACCTACCCCCCATGTTTCGCGCGCTCCCTGAATGGAGCCTATGGATCTCCCAGGAGTCTCCGAAAGCCAGATGCCAACTCTTCTTCGTCATCGACCATTCTTAGAAGGAATTTCTTCGGATCCATTTCGATCGGTACGCTCTCGGGGGCGTCGGGGCGAAACGCCTCGCGGAGACGCTCGCACAAGGCGTCCACGCCGGAAGGCGCACCCGAATCGCCCCGCCATCGCCTGCGGTCCTCCTCCCGCCCGCGCAGCACGTGCGCTTCCGTGAGCTCGCCGAGCAGGGCCGCGTACATGTGGTGCGCCGTGGCCTCCTCTCTCAACCGGGGGACTTCGCACCTGAGCTGGTCGTCGCCCATCCGCTGATGGCAGGCTCCGACGTCCATGGGCGTGCCCTGGGCGTAGAACAGGCCCAGCGCCTTGAGTTCGTAGTCGCGGGCCGCCTTCATCGCCGCGTGCTCCGCCCGCTGGTCGCCGTCGGCCCTCGCGTGGCTCGCGTGAGCCCGTTGGATGCGCGCCCGCGCCGAGTCCGTCATCGCGAGCAGGACGATGTCGCCGCTGAGTTCGACCTCGCGCACATGGGCCACCAGGTCGTTGTCCAGCTTCGTCAGCTCGTTCCGATCGCCCTGCAGCAGCGGCTCCAGTTCCAGCAGGCAGCCTTCGACCATGTGCAGGTGCCGTTTCACGGTGCCCTCGCCGTCCGGACCGAAGCAGTGCTCCAGGCGGATGTGGTCGGCGCGTGCCTGGACCCGGTGGGCGCCTTCGGCGGTGCCGGACGACTCGGCGGCAAGGAGTAGGTGAGCGTCGCGCCGAATGGTGAGGAGCTTCTGCCGCAGGATCCCCCCGTCCGCCCAGTGGGTACCGACAGCGTCACGGAACCGCACATCGGCGAGCGCCTCCACGGCCGCCGGGACGCGGTCCAGAACTTCTTGCAACCGCCCCTCGTCGAGCAGGACACGCAGGAGTTCGACCTCGACGGCGCTGGCGACCAGGCCGATGCGAGCACCGGGGACGAGCCGCTCCAGATAGTCGCCACCGACCTTCTTCGCCGCGGCGAGCCGCCCGGTGTCCCGCAGCCCGCTGAGTATGACGACGCTCATGGCGACCGCGAGCGGGGAGCCGTCCACGTCGGGGTCGCCCTGGCCCGTGCACAGCAGGGCCGACAGACCGGGCTTCCGGCCGCCCCGCTCCAGGGTCTCGAACACCTCGTACAGGCGCTGGGCCATGGTGTAGAGCCCAGGGTCGGAGTCGTGACGGCGGATGCTCCGTGTGATGCGGCCGAGCCGCTGAACCATGTCGCTCAGTCCGCGGTCCCGCCGTGAACGGGTCATGAGGGCGGCGACCAGCAGCAGGTAGGTGGACCAGTCCCCCACCCGCTCCAGGTAGGGCAGCGCCGGAGGGATGAGCCGCAGCGCATCCGCGGTGCCGCCGTGCGTGCGGTGGCGCAGCGCTCGCTTCGCCAGGCCCGCCACGTGCCGGCAGGCGATCCGGTCCACTTCTCCTCGCAGTTCGTCGCCGTCCTCGACACCGGTCCCGAGGCACGGGTCGACGGCGAGGGCGACGGCGGGATGGATGCGTATGCGTACCTCGAAGCCACCCGGCCGTTGCGTACGCGTCACGAGAGCGTCCCGGGCAAGCGCCGTCACCAGCGCGTCGAGCTCCTCGGTCTCCCCGTGCAGGGAACCGGTCTCCTCGTCGCCGGTCCGCTGTTCGGGTGGCAGATCGCGCCGTCTGCGGCGCAGACCGGCCCAGACCACGGCCAGCAGGCCCGGCTCGGTGCCGTCGTCCAGGTGGAGCACAAGGTCCCTGGCGCGCAGCCGGGAGAGGACGAGGAGCAGAAGGTGCCTCGGGTCCTCGTCGGGGATGCACCAGATCGTCTCGCGCGCCCACTCCTCGATCTCGGTCCAGACCGAGGGCGGTTGCTCTCCTCCGCGCGTCTGCCACCCCTCGGTGTCCATGGCGGCGAGACGGCGCAGTCGTGCCCTCCCGTCCGGTTCGCCCGCCACTGTGTCGGCGAAGCTCAGCAGCTTGGGATGGCCCGCGGCCCGGGAGAGTACGTCGTGGATGAGTTTGCGGTCCTTCTCGTCGGACGTGTCGCGGGCCGCATCGGTGATGACGGGGCCGAGGCTGGTCAGACTCTGGGCGTAGAGGAAGGCCTCGGCGGGTGCCAGCAAGGGCATCGGCACGTCGAGGAGCCGGTCCTGGTCGAGCCGCAGTGGGCGGGGACTCGTGATGAGCAGCCGGAACCCGCGGGCGCTCGGAAGGGTCATGGCCCCGATCAAGCGGGCCCAGCGCTGGTCTCGCCAGGGACCGTCGTCCGTCCCCCGCGCGTTCTGCGGGGGCTTGCCGATCAGCTCGCCGACATCGGAGAGGACGACCAGCAGGTACTCGTTGGTGTTCCCCGTGATCCGCTGCTCCACCGCGCGACTCATGCGTTCGAACTCGGCCCGGTCGGCCATCACGGCGTCCAGCCGCTGCTCCAGGCGCGCGGTGTCCGCGTCCAGATACGGGCGCATCGCCGGAAGCTGGAGCAGTTCCCGGAGGAAGCGGCGCAGTACCTCGTCGGATGACTCGCCCTCGCGGGATCTGGGCGCATGGCGCAGGACGTCGCGGTAGCGGTGCTGGTACTGGCTGATCAGTTCATCGACGCAGGTGGCCTTCCCCACACCGGGCATGCCGTGGAGGACGACACCCGCGGGTCCGTCGCCCCCGAGGCGCGCCAGGACCCGGCTCGCCGACCACATGGGGTCGTGGTGCCCGATGAGGCTCGGCGCGGATTCGTAGCTCAAGGCATCCGCCCGCGGCGGCTCCGGAGGACTCACGGTCAGTCCACAGGCTTGCGCGCCGTAGAGGACGGGAGCCGCGATGTCGAGAGGGCTCAGCAGATCACGGCATGCGGCGATCGCCGCCGCCATGGCCCTCGGCAGATTCACGCCCCGGGCGAGGAGGTGGTCGTAGAGGCTCACCATGAGCGCCACCGCCGCCTGATCGGATATCCGGTGCCGAAAGGCGAGGACGGGACAGCCCAGTTCCACGGCCAGATCCACGGCCAGCCCGCCGTGAGGGGGGTCCGAGTCGGCGGGGTCGGGTTCCGGCTCGGCATGGGAGGGTATGCGGAACATCGCCAGCCGGTCGGCGAGCGAGGGGCTGCTGGCCGGTCGGGTGGTCATCACCACCAGCCGCAGCCGCCGGTGGTTGTCGCTGCGACGCAGCATGCCGCTCAGCTCGCGGGCCGTCATCGGGGTGCGCTCGTGCGCGCCGTCGACCACCGACCAGGTGCCGGGTGTTCCCCGGCCGGCCAGATGCAGGATCATCTCCCAGTCGGCCCCCAGCCGGTTGTCACCTCGCCGGGCGTTCCCGAGGTGCTCCCCGACCTGTTCCCGGGTGACGTGGTACGAGAGCGCGCGCTTGGTGATGTCCATCCCGCGGCCGTCGGCGGCCACGTTCTCGATGGTGCCGAGGACCTGGGACTGCTCGGCATGGAGATCGAGCGGTTCGCCGGTCGCGGTCCTGCCGAAGAATCCGACGAAGTGCAAGGGGCGCATCTCCACGGCGCGCGGCGGGGCCAACGGCCGGGATGAACCGGAGACGTCGTACACAAAGGTCACCAGCCGGTCCGCGAGGCTGCCCTCCTCGTCCGCGGCGAGGACGAGCGGGTAGCCGATCATCTCCCTCTCGGGCCCGTTCGGATCCAGCCGGAGCAGCACCGTCGCCGGACCGTCCCGCAGCCGGGCCCACAGCCCCTCGGTGAGGATCGTCCGCCGGAGCCATTCGCTCAGGTCGCGGCCTATCCTCTCCTCCCCCAGCTCGCCGAATCTGCCGTGCCGCATGAAGGCGTGCGGGTCGGTGAGGAACGGGCGGAATCTCCGCGAGCCGGTCGACCCCTCTTCTCGTGCGAGATCCACTTCGTACTCGGTCGAAGTGCCGGCCTTGTCGGTGAGTCGCCAGTGCCAGCTCGGCAGGCCTGTCTCGGCTCCGGCGAAGTCCCTGACTTCCAACAAGGCGTCATAGTGCGCCGCCACGTTCCCCGTCCCCCCAAGACCCCTCGCATATGCCAGTGGAGAGCAGAGTAGACCCGCGACTGCCCCTCATATGCGGAAGAGCGGGAAAGAGGTGACGTCAAATATTCCCTCCCGGAACAGCGGCTTCCTTCCTTCGAATAGGCCTGCGAATTCTCGGCGGGTGCTGACGTATCCACTCTTCGAGTTCCGCCGAAGTGCCCGCGCTGCGCTCGGCGTTCATGAGCTCACCCGGAATACCTCCGGCGCGGCTCAGTATCTGGTGCGCGGGCACACCGGCCGCCATGAGCCGCGGAAGTGAACACAGGATCTGTCGCATCTCGCCGTCGCTCAGCGCCTCCAGCTCGACGCGCAGCAGGCCGGGAGCACGCTTCGGCTGCGCCGTACGGGAGGTGAGCAGCAGCCGGGCCGGCCCTTCCGCGAGCGCGAGTTCGTCGATGAACCGCCCCCAGCCCGCGTCGCGCGCCAGAGCACGGTCGGCGGCGTCCACCACCAGCAGCAGGCGCAACCGGGCGAGCCGGGAGATCAGCTCAGACGAGGACAGGTCGCCCGGGATGCCGCGGAGTTGGGGAATCTCCACCCGCAACTGCTCGAGCAGGCCGTCGACCGGCGTGACGTGGGACGGCGCGGGAGCCCCGTAGCCGGGCGGCTTGGGGTGCCACAGGATGTGGTCGAAGGCCTCGCGGTGATCGTGGGCCAGTTGGACGGCGCACGTCGTCGCACCGAGGCCGGAGGGGCCGTACAGGACCGCGCCGGGCGTGCCGCTGCCGACGGCGAGCGCGGCGCTGGCCGCTGTCATCTTCTGGAGGTGCCCGACGAAGGAATCGGGTCGGGCAGGAAGGATTCCGGCGGCGTCCGCACGACGGCGGCTCCGCGCCATGGGACGCAGGAGGCGGTCGGGCAGGCGCAGGTCGGCGGCGGTTGCGCCGTGAAGCACCGGCGTGGCGGCGAAGGACAGCGGGGTGGCGCCGGCCCCGAACCGGGCGTCCCGAGCGGCATCGGTCAGGGCCGCGTGGAGCGCCAACGGCAGGGGGTGGCCGTACCGGAAGAGATGCGTGTACAAGCTGCCGGCGAGATGCAGGGCGAAGTCGTTGCGCACGGGGAAGCGCATCGCCACGACGGCGCACCCGAGCCGCTCGGCGATGGCCGAGGCCAGCGAGTCCGGCAGGAAGCGGACGGTGCGCCCCGCCTCTCCTCCTCTCTGCGAGGGCACGGCGCCGCCGTTCGTGCTCCTGCCCGCCGACCAGCACACGGCCAGGAACACCAGCCGGGTCCGTCCCCGTGCCCGGTCCAGGAGTGCGAGCAGATCCTCGGCGCCCAGTTGATCCTTCGTGCCGTCCGCCTTCTCCAGGCTGAGGAGACCGGGCAGACCGTGGGCGACCAGGTGGAGCACGTCCCATCCCTCGGGCTCGTCCAGCATCGCGCCAAGGGTCTCGCGGGTCACGCCGAACTGCCGTGTTCGCACGTCGAGCGCCAGGGCAGAGTCGGCTCCGCCGGCAGCCAGGTCACGCATCCGGCTGCGCAGGACGGCGCGGTGGGCACCGAGGTCCAGTGCGGCCGCGGTCCATGGCAGGCTGAACAGGGCCAGCATGCGCAAGTTGGGCGGGAGTTCGTGCGGGGCGGCAGCAGGCCGGACGGCGGTGGACGGCCGCCGGTCACGTACGAACATCACGCCATGGCCTGGCAGGGACTGCCCGTCCACCAAGGCCAGTTCCCAGGGAAGATGTTCGAAGTCGGCCATGTCCGGCGGGAGTTCAAGACGCACGACGATGGGCGCCAACTCCGTCAGCCGACGCGCCATCTCCCCCAGTCCGACGTCGCCGATCCACTCGCCCGCGGCTCGCACGACGTCTTCGACGGCGGCTTCGCCGTCACGCCGTCCGTGCGACTGCTCGACCATGCGCTGGATTTCGTACAGTCCGGTGAGGCCGGCGCGTTGCCGCGACGTCGTGAGCCGCACCTCTTCGAACACCACCGGTCCGCCGCCGGTCACCTCCAGGCTCCAATCCCACCAGTCGGGCAGTCCGTCCGTCGAACGACGCCGCCATTGGCCGATTGAGAGCACGGCTGATCGCATCATGCAGTGTTTTGCCCATCTCTCCCATGGTCCAGCACATTTTGCAGCCATCCATACGAAATGACCGCCGAAATGTCTACGCTACGGCACGAACCACGCGGTACGAGGGGCTGATGGGAGACTCACGTGGCCAAGGCACGACACAGGCAGTACATCCAGAAGGTGCGAGCCGACCTCGGCATGGAACCGGCATGGCCGCCGGCCTCCCACCGGCGACTCGGGGACGTAGGCGTGTTCCGCAAAGGGCAGTTCGAGCGGAAGGGAACCCTCAAGTCGCTGTACGGCATCGACTTCACGCCCCGACCGATCCCTCTGAACCGCGCTTCCTACCACAGCGATTCGAAGGGGAGCGTCCAGATCCAGCTGAACGCGGGCATCGGCGCGGACGCCGGGCTGCTGACCGCCGACGGTTCGGTACTCCTGAAGTTCGCCAGGGCCCGGTCGGTGCTCTTCCACGCGACGGGCTGTCGCACGGAGGAGATCGACGACATCGAGGCGATCGACAGCCGGATGCTGGCGCTGCGTCGAACCGGCGTGTGGCCGGACGACCAGGTCGTGATCACCGAGGTCACGCATGCCGCGTTCACGACGGTCCTCATGAGCAGGAGGCGCGGAGACCGTATCGCGCTCCAGGCCACCGCGGACCCCGGTGTCACCGGTCTGGACATACTGGCGGCCTCGGGCGGCCTGCAGTGGGCGGGCGGCTCCACAGCCGGCCTTCAGGTGCTGTCCGAAGGTGAACTCACCCCCCTGTACCGGGTCCGGGGAGTGATCCCTCACTGGTTCAAGGACGCCGAATCCGGATTCCTCGGCGAGGCGGACGACGAGGTCGAGAAGTGGTCCGTCGACGAGGTGAGCAGCGAGTCCTTCGAGACCGACGACGACGATGAGGACGACGACGAGGAAGAGGACGGCGAGGAAGAGGACGACGGCGGCGGAGAGGACTCCGACGACGACTGACCGGACTGCCCCGGGTCCGCCGAGGAAGTGACGCCCCAGAAGGGTTAGCTGCCGCCCGCGAACAGGGAGAGCACGCCGATCCCGGCACCGGCGATGACGAGGGCGGCGGTGAGGGCGAAGCCGAGGAACACCAGAAGGCATCCGAGTTCTCGCTGGGCTCTGCGGTCACCGGGCAGGGCGACCGTGGCCTTGTCCGGGCGCTCCGGCAGATAGGAGACGGTGAAGACGTCGCCGGGGACGGTGGTGTCCGGAGCGGTGTCCTCGAACCGGACCTGCCGGCCCTCGTGGGTGACGAACTCGAAGAGGTAGTAGCGCCGGAGGGAGGTGGGACGGCCGCCGCCGGAGCGCCGCACCGTCTCCATTCTTATGCACGTGCCCTCGGCGCGTATGCCGTGCCGCTGCGCCCGGGTCCGCCAGCGGACCTTTTTCACCGCCGACACCGCCATGGCGACCGGGGCGAGCACGAAGTTCCTTTGGTGCAGGTGTTGCGAAGGGTGCGGATGGTGCGTGTGACGTCGTGCGTGCGGCAGGCGTTCACCCCCTGACGTGCGGGGCCTTGTACGCCGAGACGGGCACCGGTCCCCTTGCCGAGCTGGACCTGCTCCCGCGACAACCGCCCCAGCCGCCTGCTCGCCTGGACCGCCGGATTCAAGCTGGAACGCGAGTACGTCCACTACACGGCCGGAAGTCCCGCGCGACACGACCGCCTCACCGCATAGCCACCGCACCACCGCACGGCCCCGAACACCCGCGCAGGAAAGAGATCCGAAGTGACCAGGACCCCCTCTTCACCCTGCCGATCCTCGACGGCGGCCGCGAGCTGACGATCCGAAGGCCGAGGGTGCGGAACGACTCCTTCACCATCCGCTGCTCGATCACACCGCCCCTGCCCGACGCCGACAGCACCGCACTCCCCGTTCTGCCCATTCCTGGCCGATCGGCCCTGCCCGGCCGGGCTTCCGGTCTTCCGGTCTTCCGGCCGACGGCGAGAAACGGAATTGGGGACCGGTTGGCCCCTGCCTGCGGCGCGGGCAGCGAGCCATGCTCGAAACACGGCACGAACCGCGGAGCCCAACGGGGCCGCCACTAGGGGCTTTTCAACCCTTCCGGCGCACGAGCCCGGTCCGGCTTACGCGTCCTTCGTGCTCCGGCTGGAGCGTGAAGGGCCATCGGTCTCGTGCCCTATCTGAGGAGCAGCACATGGGAGTACTCGTTTTCCTGATCGTCGTGGTGACCCTGCTGGTCGTCGTGGCGATCGCCATGGCCATCAAGGTCGTCAAGCAGTTCGAGAAGGGGGTGCTGTTCCGGTTCGGCCGACTGGTGGGCTCTCGCTCTCCCGGTCTGCGGTTCATCATTCCGTTGGTCGATGTCCTGCACCGGGTCTCGCTGCGGATCGTCACGATGCCCATCCAGTCGCAGGGGATCATCACGCGCGACAACGTCAGCGTCGACGTGTCGGCGGTGGCGTACTTCCGCGTCGTGGACGCCGTGAAGTCGGTCATCGCGATCGAGAACGTACACGCCGCGATCAACCAGATCGCACAGACCACGCTGCGCAAGGTCGTCGGACAGCACACCCTGGACGAGACACTGTCGGAGACCGACCGCATCAACCTGGACATCCGCGAGATCCTCGATGTCGCCACCGTCGAATGGGGCGTGGAGGTCACCCTGGTCGAGCTCAAGGACATCCAACTGCCCGACAGCATGAAGCGCGCGATGGCCCGTCAGGCCGAGGCCGAGCGGGAGAAGCGGGCGAAGATCATCAATGCCCAGGGCGAGTCCCTGGCCGCCGCGGCCCTCGGGGAGGCGTCGGACATCATGATGGACCACCCCCTGGCCCTCCAACTGCGCAATCTGCAGAGCCTGGTGGAGATCGGCGTCGACAAGAACACCACCGTCGTCTTCCCCGCCCCGCTGATGAGCACCATCGGCGAGCTCGGCTCCTTCCTCACCCGCGAGACCGCCGCCGCGAACGCCGCGACGCCGCCGCCCGCCGACCGCACCACGACCAGCCCGGACCCCGTTGTAAACGGGGCGACCAAGACCGTCTGATCAACCGCGTCACCATGGCGGTGGCCCGGGTGGGGCTACGCTGAGATCAGACGTCGTGCTCATTGAGGTTCCCCCGAGATGCGGAGGAAGTTGACAGCGGGTCAGATGGAACTCATGAGAGGACCTGTGACCATGGCTGCACCCCGGAAATACTCGCTCGAGTTGCGTGAGCGTGCGGTACGGATGTATCGCACCACCGAGCCGAAGCCGCACATCAAGAAGCTGGCCGTCGACCTCGGCGTACACCCCGAGGCCCTGCGCGGCTGGATCCGCCAGGCCGAGGCGGACGCCGGCGAACGCGAAGACCGTCTCACCACCGACGAACGCGCCGAGCTCGCGGCCCTGCGCAAGGAGAACGCCCAGCTCAAGCGGGCAAACGACGTCTTGCGGACGGGCTCGGCCTTTTTCGCGGCGCAACTCGACCCGACCCGGCCCAGGTGACGGCGCTCGTTGACGAGCATCCCCGCCTGGGAGTCGAGTACGTCCTGCGGGAACTGCAAATCCCCTCCTCCACCTACTACCGCTGGCGCACCGCGGAGAAGGAACCGTGCGAACGGCGACGCCGCGACGTCGAACTGGCCGAGCGGATCAAGGAGATCCACGCGGAGTCCGGCGGCAATTACGGCTCGCCGCGCGTGCACGCCGTCCTCAGACGCGAGGGCACACGCGTGGGCCGCAAGCGGGTCGAGCGCCTGATGCGCGAGGCCGACATCGCGGGGATCAGCCCGCGGCGGAAGGGCTTCACGCGCCGCGATCCCAAGGCCGGCCTCGCCCCGGACCTGGTCAACCGAGACTTCACCGCACCGGCGCCGAACCGGTTGTGGGTCACCGACCTCACGATGGTCTCCACCGGCCAGGGACCGCTGTGGCTCTCCGCGATCCGGGACGGATTCTCCAGCCGGGTGGTCGCGTGGGAGACCTCCGCCCGCCCGGACGCGGACCTGGTCCTGACCACGCTGGAGTACGCGCTCGCGTCCCTCGAGGTCGAGCCGGGCAAGCTCATTCACCACGCCGACCACGGCTGTCAGTACACGTCCATCAAGCTCACAACTCAGCTAATTGTGGGCGGGAGTTGAGGCGTCCGTGGGCTCCGTCGGGGACTCGTACGACAACGCCCTGGCGGAGAACCTCTGGATGCTCATCAAAACCGAGGGCCTCCGTGGCCGCACCTTCACCACGAGGGCCGAGGCGAATCTCGCGCTCTTCGAGTACATCGACGGCTTCTATAACTCCCGCCGCATCCAGGAACGGCTCGGCTTCCTCAGCCCGATCAAGTTCGAGGAGAAGTACTACGCCGAGCAGGCGACGGCCGAACCAACGAATCTGAACACCCGTCAACCCCTGCTGACCAGCTGATCAGTGGCTCCCGCATGACGGGGGAACCTCAGACCAGCGGCCCTGGCCAAGACGTTGTCGCGGTCAGTAGACGGCCAGGGAGATGGCGATGTAGTGCGCGGTGAAGGCCGCCACGGTCAGGGCGTGGAACACCTCGTGGAAGCCGAACCAGCGCGGTGAGGGATCGGGGCGCTGAAGGGCGTAGACGACCGCGCCCGCACTGTAAAGAAGACCGCCGGCCACGACCAGGGCGAGCACGGCCACTCCGCCGGTGTGCAGGAAGTCGGGCAGGTAGCGCACCGGTGCCCACCCCAGCGCCAGGTAGCACGGGGTGTACAGCCAGCGCGGAGCTCCCACCCACAAGACCCGGAAGGCGATGCCGACCAGTGCGCCCGCCCACACGATCCACAGCAGCACGGACCGCTGGCCCGGCGGGAGAAGGACCACCGCAAGGGGCGTGCAGGTGCCGGCGATGATCAGGAAGATGTTGGCGTGGTCGAGACGCCGCAGGACCGCCTCGCCGCGCGGCCCCCAGGTGCCACGGTGGTAGACGGCGCTCGTTGCGAACAGCAGCCAGGCGGTGACCGAGTACACGGCGCAGGCCACGGCTGCCTGCGGGGTGCGGGCCAGACAGATGAGCACGATGCCCGCGATCAGTGCGGCGGGGAGCATCCCGGCATGCAGCCAGCCCCGCAGCCTCGGCTTGATCGGTTCGGCCAGATCGGCCGCCCGCTCCACCAGAGCGGCGACCGAGTGCCCGCTCTCCCCACCTTGTGATCCGCAGGGCAGCCCGTCTTCATGGTGTTCTCCACGCGCTGCGGCGGCGTACGTGTATTCGGCTTCAGCGGCGTCGTGCGACACGGCTTCTCGTCCTCCCTCGGACTCCTGGGCATCACCGGCGATCATGCAGCCATGCTAAAAGACCTCGCCCAGACAGTTTTCTGCAAGGCCGGTCTCGAAACAGCCGGGCCCCGTCGCCGGAAATGGGTCACTTCGCCGCCGTGTGAACTCCGGCCCGTTGCCGCTGCCGCCCATGGGGCTCGAAGCGGAATAGATCAGCTGCTCATGGGAACGATCAGAGCTCCCGAGCGGGTATCTCCGCTCCCTGCGCGCAAGGATCGCCGATGCTGCCTGAGGTCCGCCCCCACCTGTCCGACCCCCTCGCCGACCAGTTGGAACACCAACTGGGTCTGGCTCCGCAACGGGAAGCCGGCGATCTCGATGTGCAGCGCGTCGCCGGCATCGCCGTCGTCGCGGCCGCCCACTCCGATGGGTATGCGGCCACCGGTCACCTCCTGGGGCTGCTGGCCGCGCTGCCTGCCCCCGCCAAGGCAGGAGAACGCTTCTGGTCGGAGCTGTGGAGGTCTTCTGGCACCGCGTACCTGCTGCCTGCCAACATCAAGGCTGCGGTGCTGCGTTCCCTGGCGGGAGAAGGAATCGTGCTGGCCCGACAGATCCTGTCGGCTGTCGATGAGATGACCCCGCCCCAGCGCGTCGCAGCCGGGGAGGTGATCGGTCAGGCCCTCGCCGAGTCCGACCATTTTCCCGACCTCAAGACACAGGTCATCGGAGAACTATGGCTCCGTGACCTCGAACTCACCGCCTGGCGCGTCCTGCACGCAGACCGCAGGTCCGACGATCCGACAGGACGCAAAGCATTCCTCGATGCCTGGAGCAGGGTCTGAACTTCAGCGCTTGCTTGTCGTGATGGGTGAACAGTTCCAACAGTGCCCGGACGGGCACGTGTGCGTCCGCAGGATGGCGGACGGTGCCGTCCAGACAGAGGAGGTAGCGCGTGCGCCGTCCGGCCCGCTCCCGGCGCAGGTAGCCGGCCTGTTCAAGATCGTGACGATGTTCTGGGCGGTCCGCCCTGTGACGTGGCAAGCCGCGGCGATCTAGCGAAGGCGGGCGGCAGAGGCGCGGGCGATGACGATCAGCACACGGTTGCGGTTGGTGAGGAAGCTCCACTTCCCGGTCTGTTCGTTCACCATCTGCTCCGTTCTTCGATGTCGCCCAGCTGTGAACACCGCAGGGAATTCGGTTTCATCACCATCACTGGCAGGCCGTGAGTGTCGACCACTCGACCGCGGTGGCGGCCGTCGATCCCTTTTTGCCAGGGTCGGAGCCGTGAGAGTCTTCCCACGGTCGAAGCCGCTTTGCCTGCCTGCGAGGCGCTGACCGTGGCCACCGCCCTGGCTCCTTTGCCCATCTGGCGGCGGATCCGTCCAGTCAGCACCTCCCGCGCACCGGGGGAACCTCAGGGTGGCCAGTAAATATAATCGGCCCATGTCGAAGCCTGACGAGCTGCTCGTTGACGTCGCCGCCCTGGTGGAGTCCGGGCAGAGCAACCAGATGTCCCTGACCGTGGTCACCGGTGGTGCAGTCATCACCGGCCGGCTTGCTCCCGAAGCAGTGTGGCGGCAGAGGGTGTCGGACGTGCTGACGGATTCCGCCCGCCTGGGAGAATTCTCAGCCGTCTTCGACACCCCCGCGAAGAACGGGCCGCCCACGCATCTGCACTTCCATGTCGCCCGGATCCTGCAGGGCACGGTGGGGATCCCGGAGACGGGCGGGATGTATCGCGTGGCGATCGCCGACGTCGGCGCCTGGACCGTGGGCGACTTCAGCTATTCCGACCACTGAGCAACCACTGCGACGGGAACCCGTTGCAAGCAGTGTGGGCCCGGCCGGCGCATGCAGGCCGGGCCCACACTGCTGTTCAGGTGTCGGCTTCGTGCCTGTTTCCCCGGTCAGACGGACACGGGAGTGCCGAGCATCGCGGCAGCGTGCTGGAGCGGGCTGAGGATGCGTACGGGTGCGGCCTCGGGGAGGGTACGGCAGGTGAAGCCGAGCTGCGTCATGGCCCGGAGGACTTCGCCGGCGCTGAAATCACGTCGGTCCTGGCGGGTGATGACCTGGCCGACCTGTTTGACGGGGTAGTGGCGGCGGCCGATGATCACGGATTCGCCGGTACCCAGTTCGGGCTTGATGCCCTTCATCGATTCCAGCACGCCGCTCTTGGTGAGCTCGAAGGGGAAGCGGGCGATGACACAGCGCATGTGACCTCACAGAGAGAAGCGGGAGAACGGTCCGGCCAGGGTGAGACGGTTCAGCGGGAGAGGGCGAGGACGCCCAGAGTGCTGCCTTGCCCATCAACCACCTGCAGGGCACCGAGCGGGCGGGAGCGCATCGCGTGCTCGGCTTCGGCCGTCGTGGCCACGGATGTAGTGAACGACCCGTGGTCGCCGAGGAGGTCGCGCAGGCGGACGCGGTCCGTGTAGGCGGAGCTGTCGCGGACGGCGGTGAGTTCGGTCCGGGTGACCAGGCCGGTCCACTGGCCGTCCTGGTCACAGACGACCAGCCGACCCGTGCGTGCGGCGGCCATGACCGACAGCGCCACCTCGACACTCATGTCGTCACAGACCTGCGGTCCGGCCGCGTCCATGACCTCAGCCACCGCCTTGTGTCCGGGGTTGGCGCTCGCCGGGCGGGGCTGCGTCTGAACCAGCGTCACAAGGTGCCTCCTGCAGAGATGGGTCAGCTTCCTGATCACGAAGGTTCTAGGCCGCCGTGCCGAAGACGGTCTGGCGTACGGGCGCGCGCCGGGTCGTCGAAGAGGGGCGGCGCCGGCCTCGCGAGGTGCTGCGCTTGGAGCGTTCGGCCACCGGTGCGGTGATGACGACCGGGATGCCGGACGGGGCCTGGGCGCCGGTGATCCGGTGCAGGGCCTCGTCGCCCGAGCGGATCTGGGTGGTCTGCGGCCGGATCCCGGCGTCCACCATGAGGCGGACCATGCCGCGGCGCTGGCTCGGTGTGACCAGGGTGACGACGCTGCCGGACTCGCCGGCTCGGGCCGTGCGTCCGCCGCGGTGGAGGTAGTCCTTGTGGTCGGTCGGCGGGTCGACGTTCACGACGAGGTCGAGGTTGTCGACGTGGATGCCGCGCGCCGCGACGTTGGTCGCTACCAGCACGCTGACGTGCCCCGTCTTGAACTGCGCCAGTGTGCGGGTGCGCTGCGGCTGTGACTTGCCGCCGTGCAGCGCGGCGGCCCGTACCCCGCTGTTGAGAAGGTCCTGGGTCAGCCGGTCGACGGCGTGCTTGGTGTCCAGGAACATGATCACGCGGCCTTCGCGGGCGGCGATCTCTGTCGTGGCGGCGTGCTTGTCGGCGCCGTGGACGTGCAGGACGTGGTGCTGCATCGTCGTGACCGCACCGGCCGAGGGGTCGACCGAATGCACAACGGGGTCGGTCAGGTAGCGGCGCACCAGCAGGTCGACATTGCGGTCCAGGGTGGCGGAGAACAGCATCCGCTGCCCCTCCGGACGCACCTGGTCGAGGTGCGCGGTGACCTGCGGCATGAACCCCATGTCGGCCATCTGGTCGGCCTCGTCCAGCACCGTGATGCCCACCTGGTTCAGCCGGCAGTCGCCGCGGTCGATGAGGTCCTTGAGCCGGCCCGGGGTCGCGACGACGACCTCGGCCCCGCCTCGCAGCGCGCCGGCCTGCCTGCCGATCGACATCCCGCCCACCACCGTGGCCAGCCGCAGCCTGACGGACCGGGCGTACGGAGTGAGCGCGTCGGTCACCTGCTGCGCCAGCTCACGCGTCGGTACGAGGATCAGCCCCAGCGGCTGGCGGGGCTCAGCACGCTGTCCGGCGGTACGGGCCAGCAGGGCGAGACCGAAGGCGAGGGTCTTGCCCGAGCCGGTGCGCCCGCGGCCCAGGACGTCACGGCCCGCCAGGGAATTCGGCAGCGTCGCGCCCTGGATCGGGAACGGCGCGGTCACACCCTGCCTGCCGAGTTCGGCCAGCAGCTGCTCGGGCATGGAGAGATCGGCGAAGCTCTCCACGGCAGGCAGCGCGGGGGTGATCGTCGTGGGGAGCGCGAATTCACCCTGCACGGGGGCGGGCCGGCGGCCATGACTAGCTGAACGAGCAGGGCCGCCGGAACGGCGCGGTGCCGGCGAGCCGAAGCGGCTGCCGCCCCTTCCTGCGTCGGCACTGCCGTTACGGGTGCGGGGTGAGTGGTCGTTCGTACGTGTGCGGTTCATGCGGAGCCTTCCTCGATACGGCACATATCAAGGAATTCCCGCAAGCGGTAAGCAGCACGGAATTACAAGTATGGACCGATGTCAAAGCAAATCCGGCCGACGGGAATCCGCGGCGGGCGTAAATGCTGAAATAGGTGACGCAGCAAGGACGTAAAGTCCCGGGCGCCGAGGTGCGGTGTGGCTCTTCAGGATGCGCCTGCATCCTGAAGGAGGAGCAGCGTGTGGTGAGACTGGGGATTTCTCCGAGCCGCCCCGCAGGTGAAACCACTGCGGGAAAATGCGTGTAGCTGGGGCCCGCACCCCGAGGGATGCGGGCCCCAGCTACACAGTGCGCGTCAGCGTCAGGCCGGAACGATGTTCTCGGCCGTCGGGCCCTTCTGGCCCTGCGCGATGTCGAAGGTCACCTTCTGGCCTTCGAGCAGCTCACGGAAGCCCTGGGCGGCGATGTTCGAGAAGTGGGCGAACACGTCAGCGCCGCCACCGTCCTGCTCGATGAAGCCGAAACCCTTGTCCGCGTTGAACCACTTCACGGTACCAGCAGCCATGTCATATCTCCTTTGGGGCAGTACACCGGCATCCGCACTGTGCGAACACCGTGTCGCCGCGATGATTACCCCGCCGGAAAATGACCGGAAATACAAAAGCGCTCTCCTCGACAGAAGCCGGGTGGGAGCACTTGAAGTTCGGGAACCACAACTGCAACTGAGATGGACAGTAGCACGCCGCAACGGCCCGCGTCGGTCAAGTAATTCCACTCCGCGCATTGCGGCAAAAACCCTCACTACACGGTCCAGTAAACTCTCACCTCACGAGCACAGATATTGACTCACTCGCAGTGCAACGTTCCAGAAAAGCGGAGTCGCCGGCCGCGACCAGGGTTGTCGGGGCGCTTTGGCGTGTGCGGCTGTCCGCAGGGTCGCATTGAACAGCGGCCAAAAGCAGCCACCACCATGAGGCGGACCTGCGTTGATCGCCGCGTCCGGAGCAGTGGTCGAGCGTTCGATCCGGTGAGGGGACGTCACCGGGGATCGTGTCGGGCAACCTGCGCCCTCCGGAAGTGCCGTGCGCTCAAAGGCTCGGCTTCACCCGGACATGGCAGCTGACAGCGGGCTGAAACTTTGGTGTTCGTTCGCCGTCTGCCCGACGGGCGCCGCATCCATGACGACCTGTGGGGAGAGTCCGGCCGCTGACCGGGAGCGGAGCGGCTTTGCCTGTCGTCAGGAGGGGAGGCCTTGACGGAGCGTGGGACAGCAGGGAATGACCGTGTCGAGACCAACGATTTCAACGACCCGCTGAACCGCTGCCCGGAAGGCCGCCAGCCGAATCCAGCCGCCGGCGGACGCTTCATCGCGTTGTGCGGCCAGGACGCTGACGGCGTTGGAGTCCATGAAGGCGAGCGCACTGCAGGACGCCGGAAGCGCTACACCTTATAAGGGTGCCACCCCCTTGCACCTGTGCTGCAGGTAACGTTCCAGGCGGGCGCACCAGCCCTGAAAGGGGTAGCGGGCGGGGAGAGGGAAGCGAGGACGGATGGACGAGACAAGAGGGGCCGAAGACGAAACGGCCTCGCTGTTGGAGACATCGTTCGCGCTGGACAGCGACGGCTCCCGCATAGCTCAAGCCCGTCATATGGCCGCGGCTTTCCTGACGAAGGTGAGAGACGACCACGGCATTCCGGTGGTGACCGCCACGGTCGAGATCGTCCAGCTGATCGTCAGCGAACTGGTGACCAACGCCCGAAAGTACGCGCCGGGACCGGCCCTCTTGTACCTGCGGGTCACCAGTGCCGTGGTGCGGGTTGAACTCTGGGACAGCAATCCCGCAGTGCCGGCTGCACAGGCGCTGGATCCGGAACGCATCGGCCAGCACGGCCTGGAGATCGTCAGGGCACTCGCCCAAACCGTCATCGTCGAGCAGATCCCCCTCGGCAAGCGCATCACCGCGGACATCGCCCTCATCCCGGCCACCGCATAGCCGGTCCCGTCTCGCCTGTTCGAGTAGCTCATGGCGCCGGTCGGCCGACGGCCGTGCGTCTCGCGTGACGTGGCCCCGTACCGTCCACATCGAGCACTCCCCCGCAGGCAGGACCCGGAAGCATGAAACCCGGGTATCGAAGCTGCCCGCCAGGGACGCACCGGGCCTGTCGGCCTCTACTGGAGTCGAGGCGGGCCCGGCGCTCATGGAACGCCGCAGGCTCGCTCTGCTGCGGGAAGCAGCCTCAACCACCACACCCGAACGGTGCAGGGAGACTGCGCCCCCGACCTAGCCCCTCACAGCCGCTACCGACCCGTCGGGTTCGACGATCCGGCGGCGCGGCGGTGTTCGGCGTTGATGCGCTGCGCTTCTTCCAGCTGGTCCTCGAGGATGACGATGCGGCAGGCGGCCTCGATGGGGGTGCCCTGGTCGACGAGTTCCCGGGCGCGGGCGGCGATGCGCAGCTGGTAGCGGGAGTAGCGGCGGTGTCCGCCCGCGGAGCGCAGCGGGGTGATGAGGCGGGCTTCGCCGATGGCGCGTAGGAAGCCCTGGGTGGTGCCGAGCAACGCTGCGGCCCGGCCCATGGTGTAGGCGGGGTAGTCGTCGTCATCGAGCCGGTCGAACGAGTCGTCTGCTGTCACTTGCACCTCTCCGAAAAACGCGTGGAGGGGCCCCGGCGCTATTCGCGCCAGGGCCCCGAAGGAACTGCTACACCATCTGCCGACTCTGATACTGCGCCGGCCTTCTGTTTCCGCACGCCCACCCGGGAGAGGGCGGGGAATGCGGGGATCGCGGTTGCTCGACCGGAGACCACCTCACTATCGATGTCCTGCGGTACCCGGGCTCTGCAATTCCGCCCGGGCGATCCTGATGGCGCTCGGCCCCTCCGTTCTTTCCCTCTGGGATCTACTAACTGCCAATACTGCTCTACCGCGTACTGCTGGTGATGCGACCTGCTCGGTGACCTGAGGAAGCGCCACTCTTCGGCAGCCAGCCCCGTCGCCCGTCCTGCGTCTGCTCTGGCTTAGAACCCCACTGCCGAACCTCCCAGTGCGCGCGCCAGCAGCCGACGCCTTCACCGAGGAACCACTTATTGACTTCACTGCTGAGTACCGCTAACTGCACCTACAGGTACTGCCACTGCATCAACTGCGGTCCTGCTCACGGCGGCCCCTGATCACTGCGGGCCGCCCGGTCCGGTCGTCAGCCCCGTCGCCGTCCTGCGACAACCCTGGCTTCGGAGCTCCACCACCGCACCGTCCTGCACATTTCCCACTACATGGACCGCTGCCTGGCAGTTCGTGTCTGCCAGGCCCTGCTGATCTCGGCTACGAGAGAAACCATAGCCAGACGATCTCCCAATGTCTACTTCGGTCAGCATAGATTTTTGCGTGTCTGGCGGAGAGTTAGTCGACCTCGAACAACGACTGCGGAAGGCCTCGGCCGGGTTGGTCGGCTGCACGCCAGGGCACAAGCGCAGCGCACACACCGGACATCGGACTCCACAGAGGCTTGGGGGAACTGATGGTCACGATGAGCGCAGGACGTCGACCCGACCGTTCTGTTGCATCCATCGCCGGCGTACGCGAGAGCGCCCGGGCCCTTCTCAAGGGTCTCGGCCCGATCGCGCAGGACGCCGCCGACACCATGGTCCTGATCGTCTCCGAACTCGTCACCAATGCCCTGCGCCACGGCGGCGGCGCCTACGGCCTGGACCTGGTCGCGCCCCGGACAGCATCGAGGTGGCCGTGCACGACCACTGCTCCCAGGCGCTCCGCATGCGCATCCCCGCCCTGAACAGCACCGGAGGCTTCGGCCGGCCCATGGTCAACCGCCTCGCCCACGCCACCGCCGCCACCCGCCACCCGTTGGGGAGCAAGACGGTGAGCGCCCTCCTGCCGCGGTAGTGACCCGGCGTAAGTGTCAGGCGGCACTCCTGGTCGTTGCTGGGGAAGGCGACCGCAGTGGCAAGTCCTACGTCGCGTTGCCCGTCGTGCCAGCACCAGGGGCTTCGCCGGGACGGCGTCTCGGCGGGGGCGGCCGACCCTACGTCGAAACCCCGCATGCCGAATGGGTTAACCTCGCTTCCGCTTTGACTCCTGAGGCCGGATGGCCGAGCAGCAGATCCACTGCGGAATTGCCTGGCATGCATGCCTCAACTGCGGGTACGCCGTCTCTGGCCGTTCGGGAGCAGGCGGCATATGAGGCTGGATCACGCAGGAGGGGACGAGCATGACAGTGACCGAGACGGCAGGGGCGCGGACCGTTGTGCTGCCGGAGATCAGTGACCCGTCGCAGGTCGCTCCGAAGGACGCCCGCGAGCTGTCGAGGCTGTTCTTCGACCAGCTCGCCGTACTGGAAGAGGGCACGCCCGAGTACCAGTACGCGCGCAACACCCTCATCGAAATGAACATCACCCTCGTCCAGTTCGCGGCCGCGCGCTTCCGCAGCCGCGGACAGGACGAGATGGAGGACATCGTCCAGGTCGGCACGATCGGACTGATCAAGGCCATCGACCGTTTCGAGCTGTCCCGCGAGGTCGAGTTCACCTCCTTCGCCGTCCCCTACATCGTCGGTGAGATCAAGCGCTTTTTCCGTGACACCACGTGGGCCGTCCACGTCCCGCGCCGGCTGCAGGAAGCACGCGTGGCGCTCGCCAAGGCCACCGAGGAGCTCCGCAGCCGGCTCGGCCGCATGCCCACCACACGGGAACTGTCCGAGCTGATGTCCCTGTCGGAGAGGGATGTCATCGAGGCCCGGAAGGCCGCGAACGCCTACAACTCGGCCTCCCTCGACGCCGCCATCACCTCCAGCGAAGACGGTGAAGCCGCCCTCGCCGACTTCATCGGCATCGACGACACCGCCCTCGAACTCGTCGAGGACTTCAACGCGCTCGCCCCTCTGATCTCCCAGCTCGACGAACGTGAACGCCGCATCATCCACATGCGCTTCGTCGACGAACTCACCCAGGCCCAGATCGGCGAACACCTCGGCGTCTCCCAGATGCATGTCTCCCGCCTCCTCAACCGCACCCTCGCCAAGCTCCGCGAAGGCATGCTCACCACCAACTGAGCAAAGCAGCCCACAACACACCGGCGTTGTTCACCTCCCCCATGCGGCGGAAAGGGGACAACGCCGGTACACGCCACGGCGCGTCGGTACGGACGCTCCCCCTGCTCGCGGTGCGGCACTTCGCCAGACAGGACTGCTGCGATCGGTGAGCCCGAATACTGGCTGCACCGGGCTCAGTCTCACAGCGCTGAGGCGTCCGCAGCAGGTAGCCGGAGCGCGGGCTGACCCACCAGTGATCGCTGCAGTCCGGCAAGTCCTCCAGCCGACGAGGACGACCATGCGACAGGCCGCCCCGCGGCTTCGCCCCTTGGCCAACCACCTCGCCCGCACCACCACCGTGACCCCGCTCTGGCGTCGGCAGAACCGTCAGCGACCTCCTCCCCCGGTCGTGCCCGGACTTCTTCCGAGGGCTGGACATGGCGCCGGCCGCCGGTCGGCCGGCGGCCGTGGACTTCGCCGCCACCGTGCAGTTCCTCGATGTCCTGCCGGCGTTTCTCGTTGCGGCAGCCGGGAATGTTGGTGCGCGCGAGTTCGTCGACCAGCGCAACCTTCGGGTGGCGCGCCAGTACGGCGTCGAGGTCCGTCTCGGTGAAGGTCGCCTCCCGGTAGCGCATGGTCTTGCGGGGCACGGTCTCGAGCCCCTGGGCCATCTGCCGGGTCAGCGGACGGCCGTAGTCCTCCACGAAGGCGATGACCACATCGGTGCCCCGCTCCGCGCGGCGCCGTCCCTCGCCGAGCATGTCGTACGTCTTGCCTACCCCGGGGGCTGCCCCGAGGTAGACCCGGAGAGTTCCGTGCGGCGCGTTCCGCTCCTTCCGGGCGCCAGCGGGTCCTCCTCCTTCCTCATAGTCCATCGGATCGCCCGGAAACGGCGGCCGCACAGGGTCGTGGCCATGGCGATCGCAAGGGTCAGGGAGGGGCACGAAAGCGGGGCGGGGCGTGCTGGACTGCGCGGAAACGCCCTGCGGCTGCTGGACGCACTTGTCTGACCCGGCATCAGATTCGCCACAGCACTCGGAAAACGGCCATACGTGCATAACTTATGAGCGAAAACGTGGCTCAAATAGCCACGGGAGATCGAGGTCGGCGCGGCGACCCAGTGGACGAGCATCCCCGACTCCACCGAGGAGGACACTCACGCACCACCCCGCTGACCTGGCATTACATCGGACAACTTCCGTGAGACGGAAGTCGTCTTGCGGCCCAGTGATGTCGGCCCGAACGATGCCATCACCATCAGAGACGGGAGCCAGCCCCCATGCCTCACACAACCGCCTTCGCCAGGAACCAGTGGTACGTCGTCGCCTATACCTACGAAGTCGGGCGCGCGTTGCTCGGACGGACGGTCCTCGGTGAACCGCTCGTCCTCTACCGGGCCGAGGAGGACGGGACGGCCGTCGCCCTGTCCGACCGCTGTGTGCACCGGCGCTTCCCGCTCTCGGAGAGCCGGCTCGACGGTGACCGGATCGTGTGCGGCTACCACGGGTTCACGTACGACACGACGGGCGCCTGCGTGTACGTGCCGGGGCAGAAACGGATCCCGCGCACCGCCCGTGTCGCCTCGTACCCGGTCGTCGAACAGGACCTGTTCGTCTGGGTCTGGATCGGCGACCCGGCTCTCGCCGACCCGGGGGCCGTCCCGCGCGCCCCGCACATGGACTCGCCGGACTGGACGACGGTCAGCGGCATGGAGCCCATCGACGCGGACTACGGACTGCTCGTCGACAATCTCCTCGACCTCTCGCACGAGACGTATCTGCACGGCGGCTACATCGGCACGCCCGAGGTCGCCGAGACGCCGATCGCCACCGAGGTCGACGAGGGCGCGGGGATCGTGCGCGTCTCGCGGCATATGGACGACGCCGAGTGCCCGCCGTTCTACGCCCGTTCGACCGGTATCGAGGGCCGCATCACGCGCTGGCAGGACATCGAGTACCACGCGCCCTGCCTCTATCTGCTGCACAGCAGGATCGCGCCGGCCGGTGTACTGCCGGAGGCGGACGGCAGCGACCCGCACGGATTCCACACCGAGATCACGTACGCGATCACGCCGTCCGGCGACGGCAAGGTCTACGACTTCTGGGCGGTCTCCCGCGACTTCGCCCGCTCGGACGACGAAGTCACCACCTTCCTGCGGGACTTCAACCACACGGTCGTGATGCAGGACGTCGACGCGCTCAACCTCCTCCAGAAGACCCTCGGCACCGAACGCGACGGCTACCAGGAGCTGAGCATCAACATCGACACCGGCGGCCTCGCCGCCCGCCGTATCCTCGCCCGGCTGGTCGAGGAGGGCGCAAAGCCCGTGGAGAGGGTCCTGTGACCGGCCCCACCGGCGAGATCTACCGCGTGGACTGGGTCCCGGGCACCGACGTGCTGCACGGAACCTGTCACTGCGGCGCCGAGCACACCGCCAAGGACCCGATCGCGATGTGGGAGTGGATGCTCGCCCACCCCGAGGGTCACGAAGCACCGGGGAAGGGCGTCGGACCACGGGCGAGCGACGGGGGACCGCGGGGCGGCGGACCCGGACCGCGGGGGAACCGGGGCGGATCGCAGGGAGACCGGGGCGGATCGCGCGAAGGCGGCCCCGCACCACGGAGGGGTGCCTCATGACCGCGCACGAAGCCGAACTCGTCGTCGGGCGGCGGGAGTCCGTCGCCGACGGCGTGCTCGCCCTGACCCTGCGCCATCCGCTCGGCGCGGAACTCCCGCCCTGGGAGCCGGGCGCCCACATCGACGTCGTCCTCGGTCCGGACCTGGAGAGGCAGTACTCCCTGTGCGGTGATCCGACGGACCGCCGGGCCTGGCGGATCGCGGTGCTGCGCGAGCCGGACGGACGAGGCGGATCGGCGCACGTCCACGGGCGGTTGGGAGAGGGGGACACGGTCCGCGTCCGTGGTCCGCGCAATCACTTCGCGCTGGCGCCCGCCCCGCGCTACCGGTTCGTCGCGGGCGGCATCGGCATCACCCCGATCCTGCCGATGCTCGCCGCGGCCGAGGCGGCGGGCGCCGAGTGGTCACTGCTCTACGGCGGGCGGACGCGCGGTTCCATGGCGTTCACCGAGGAGTTGGGGCGATACGGCGCCCGGGTCACCCTCGCTCCGCAGGACGAGACCGGACTGCTGGACCTCGCCCCCGTGCTCGACCGGGTCCCCGAGGGCACCCTCGTCTACTGCTGCGGCCCCGGCCCCCTGCTCGACGCGGTGGAGGAGCGGTGCCCGGCCGCGCTGCTGCACGTGGAGCGGTTCCGGCCGAGGCCCCAGGAGGCGGCCGGGGACACGGAGTTCGAGGTGGCTCTCGACCGGTCGGGGCACACCCTGACCGTCGCCCCCGGCGTCTCCGTCCTCGACACCGTGCGCGCCGCCGGTGTCGAGGTGCTCTTCTCCTGCACCGAGGGCACCTGCGGGACCTGCGAGACCGACGTGCTCGAGGGGACGCCGGACCACCGGGACTCGGTGCTCACGGACGAGGAGCGGGAGGCCGGCGAGACGATGCTCATCTGCGTGTCCCGCTGCCGTGGGAAGAGGCTCGTGCTGGACCTGTGACCGCGAGGTCCCCCTCGATCCGCGCGACCGTCGCCAGCAGGTGGGGAAGCAGGTCGCGGCGGACGGATCCGAGGCTGTTGCGGCTGGCGTGCACGGGGATGTTCGCGGCCGCCACCACGGTGCCGTCCCGGTCCCGCACCGGGGCGGCGACCGAGCGCAGGCCCTCCTCCAGCTCCTGGTCGACGATGGCGTATCCCTGCCGCCGCACCCGGCCGAGCTCCGCCTTCAGGAGGGCCCGCGAGACGATCGTGCGCTCCGTCAGGGACCGCAGATCGGCTCGCTCCAGCAGGGCGTCGATCTCCGCGTCGGCGAGGTGCGCGAGGATCACCCTGCCCACGGAGGTGACGTGGGCGGGGAAGCGGGTGCCGACGGTGATCGTCGCCGTCATGATGCGCCGGGTGGGGACCCGCGCAACGTACACGACGTCGTCGCCGTCGAGGACGCAGAGCGAGCTCGACTCCCCCACCTGTTCGGCGAGTTGCTTCAGGTGCGGCAGGGCGATCTCCGGGAGGGTGAAACCGGAGAGATAGGCGTAGCCGAGTTCCAGCACGCGCGGGGTGAGCCGGAAGACCCGGCCGTCCGTGCGGACGTACCCGAGATCGACCAGGGTCAGCAGGAAGCGGCGTGCCGCGGCGCGGGTCAGGCCGCAGCCGCGGGCGACCTCGCTGAGTGTCAGTTCCGGTCGGTCGGCGCCGAACACACGGATGACGGCGAGTCCGCGTTCGAAGGATCGGACGAAGTGGGGCGCTCGGGCTGCTGCAGGCATCGTCGCCTCCAGAGGGACACACGGAGCGCTCCCGCGGAGACCGAGAGCGCATTTCGGTTACTGTCAACAATATTGTTAGCCAAGGCCATTGACCCGGCACGGACAGGGTTCTACCTTCGCGCTGAGCACCATTGTGCGGTGTGCGCACAACCTGTCGGAACACTTTCGTCTGCACAGGAGGAGCCATGCGTCGTCTGCTCGCCGGTATCGCGGTCGGAGCCTTCCTGGTCGCCGCGTCGGCCTGCGGTTCGTCCGACGGCGGTGGCGCCTCGGACAAGAACTCTTCGTCCGGCGGTACCACCACCGTCAAGGTGGGGATCATCCCCATCGTCGATGTCGCCCCGGTCTATCTGGGCCAGAAGAAGGGCTTCTACAGCAAGCGCGGCCTGAAACTGTCGATGACGGCCGCGCAGGGCGGCGCGGCGATCGTTCCGGGTGTCGTCTCGAGCCAGTTCCAGTTCGGGTTCTCCAACATGACCTCGCTGATGATCGCCCAGTCCAACGGCGTTCCCGTGAAGGCCATCGCCAACGGCGTCGCGTCGACGGGTGTCGCCGGCAAGGACTTCGGCGCCATCACGGTCAAGAAGGGCAGCGCCATCAGCTCGGCGAAGGACCTGGAGGGGAAGAAGGTCGCCGTCAACACCGTGAAGAACATCAACGAGACGGCCGTGCGCGAGTCGGTGACCAAGGCGGGCGGCGACCCGTCCAAGGTGAAGTTCGTCGAGCTCGCCTTCGACCAGATGCCCGCGGCCCTCGACAGCGGCCAGATCGACGCCGCCATGGTGGTCGAGCCCGCGCTCGCGACGGTCAAGAGCCAGGGCGCCACCGAGATCGCCTCGTCCCTGGTCGACGTGGCCGAGGACCTCACGGTCGCCATGTACTTCACCTCGAACCAGTACGCGTCGCAGCACCCCGACGTGGTGAAGAAGTTCCAGGAGGCCACCGCGGAGTCGCTCGCCTACGCCGACGCCCACCCGGACGAGGTCAGGGACATCGTCACCACGTACACGAAGATCCCGGCGGCCGTGCTGGCCGAGGTGACCCTGCCCAAGTGGCCGGCCGAGCCGAACCGGACCTCGATCGAGGCGCTGGAGAAGCTGGGCGAAAAGGACGGCCTCTTCAAGACGGCGCCCGATCTGGACAAGCTGCTGCCGTGAAGCGGAAGCAAGCGCGTGGCAGTGGCTCCGCCGGGTGGGCCGTGAACGCCGCTCTGGGCACCGCCGGGCTCGCGGCCTTCCTCGCCCTCGGCGAGGTGGTGCCGCGGCTCGGCGTGGTCAAGGAGGAGTACTTCCCTCCGACGAGCCGGATCGCCCGGGCCTTCGGCGACGAGATGTCCGACGGCGCCTTCTGGACCGATCTCGGCGACACCCTCACCGGCTGGGCGCTGGGCCTGGCGATCGCGGTCGGTGCGGGCATCGTGGTGGGCGTGGTCGTCTCGGTGGTGCCGTATCTGCGCGAGGTGACCGCCTCGACGATCGAGTTCCTGCGTCCCATCCCCTCCGTGGCCCTGATCCCGCTCGCCGTCCTCCTCTACGGCACCGAGCTGCGGTCGGTGCTCCTGCTCGTCGTCTACGCGTCCTTCTGGCAGGTCCTCGTCCAGGTCATGTACGGCGTGCGGGACGTCGACCCGGTGGCGGAGGAGACGGCGCGCTCGTACGGTCTCGGCACCTGGGCCCGGGTCCGCCATGTGCTGTGGCCGACAGCCCTCCCGTACGTCATGACGGGCGTCCGGCTGGCCGCTTCGGTCGCGCTCATCCTCACCGTCACCGCCGAACTCGTCATCGGCGCACCGGGGTTGGGCGCCCGCATCGCGGTCGCCCAGACCTCGCAGGCCGTGCCGGAGATGTACGCGCTGATCGTGGTCACGGGCCTGCTCGGACTCCTGATCAACGTGGGCGCGCGGTCGGTGGAGCGGCACGCGCTGGCCTGGCACCAGTCGGTGCGCGGGGAGGTGGCGGTGTGACGGCCATCCCGCCCGAACCGACCAGGCCGAGCATGTGGGGAAGCCTCCCCCTGCGGGTGCTGTTCGTGGTCGCGCTCCCGGTGCTGCTGATCGCCGTCTGGTGGCTCGCGTCGGACGGCAGCACCGATGTCTACTGGCCGCCGCTGCGCACGATCCTCAGGACGTTCCCCGACGTCTGGACGCGCGACCGGCTCCGCGCCGACCTGGTGCCCAGCCTGCTGCGGCTGCTCGCCGGCTACGCGTCGGCGGCGGTCGTGGGTGTCGCGCTCGGCACCGTCATCGGCTCGTACCGGAGGGTGCGGGCCGTGTGCGAACCGGTCCTGGAGTTCCTGCGGGCGGTGCCGCCGCCGGTCCTCGTTCCGGTCATCATGCTGTTCGCGGGCATCGGGGACACGATGAAGATCGTCGTGATCGCGAGCGGCTGCGTCTGGCCGGTCCTGCTGAACACGGTCGAGGGAGTGCGCGCCGTCGACTCCGTGATGTCCGAGACGGCCCGCTCGTACGGCATCACCGGACCGGCCCGGATGCGCGCCGTCGTCCTGCCGTCGGCGAGCCCTCAGATCTTCGCGGGCCTGCGCCAGGCGCTGTCCATCGGGATCATCCTGATGGTCATCAGTGAGATGTTCGCGGCCAGCAACGGACTCGGCTTCACCATCGTGCAGTTCCAGCGCGGCTTCGCGATCCCCGACATGTGGACGGGAATCCTCGTCCTCGGCCTGCTCGGCTTCGTCCTCTCGGTCGTCTTCCAGCTGGTCGAGCGCCGGGTGCTCGGCTGGTACCACGGTCTTCGGGACTCCTCCCGGCGGTCCTCGTGACGCTCGCGAAAGGGCGGTCCATGCACGCGTCTTTGGTCGTATCCGGCCTGCGGAAGGTCTACGAGGGGTCAGGGCGCCGGGTGGAGGCGGTCCGGGACCTCACCTTCACGGTGGACGCGGGTGAACTCGTCTGTCTGGTCGGCCCGTCGGGCTGCGGCAAGACCACGCTGCTGAAGTGCATGGGCGGCCTGCTGGCTCCGACGTCGGGCGAGGTTCTGCTCGCGGGCCGGCGGGTGAGCGGCCCGCCGCCCGGCATGGCGTTCGTGTTCCAGGAGTACGGACGCAGCCTGTTTCCCTGGATGCGGGTCGGCGAGAACGTCGAACTGCCGCTGAAGCAGAAGAATCTGAGCAGGACGCGGCGGCGGGAGCTGGTCGCCGACGCGTTGGAGTCCGTCGGCCTGGCCGATGCCGCGGGGGCCTATCCGTGGCAGCTGTCCGGCGGGATGCAGCAGCGGGTCGCCATCGCGCGGGCCCTCGCGTACGAACCCGAGGTCCTGCTCATGGACGAGCCGTTCGCGGCCGTCGACGCGCAGACCCGCGCCGATCTGGAGGACCTGGTGCGCCGGCTGTGGCGGCAGCGCGGCATCACGATCCTGTTCGTGACCCATGACATCGACGAGGCCGTCTATCTGGGCGAGCGGGTGCTGATCCTCTCGGCCTCCCCCACCGTCGTGCAGGAGCAGCTGAAGGTCGATCTCCCCGAGGAGCGGGACCAGTTGCACACCCGGGTCGCCCCGCGCTTCGCCGAGCTGCGGACCCATGTGTACGAGCAGATCCAGGCGGCGAAGCGCGGGGAGGCGGTCACGAAGGCGGATACGCCTCCACCTCACTGAGCTGCCCGGCCGGCCGGCCGGTGTCGGCGGTGACGTTCGGTCGCAGCCGGCGCGGGCCCGTTCCGGCCGGCAGCGCGACAGTGACCGTGGTGCCGTGCGCTGCGTGGATCGGCGGCCTCAGGCGCGCAGCCACACCGCGGTGTCCGGCGGAAGGAAGCCGTCGGCGTCCAACGGGCCGCTGTTGAGCAGGAGTTCGGAGTGCTCCGGCAGTTCGACCGGCCCGTCGGCCAGATTGACGACGCAGCGCAGACCGTCCGTACGGGCGAAGGCGAGGACGCCCTCCGGTGCGGGCAGCCAGCTGAGGGGGCCGTCGCCGAAACCCGGTTCGGTTCGGCGGATGCGGAGCGCGGCACGGTAGAGGCTCAGCATCGAGGCGGGGTCCTCGGCCTGCCGGTCGGCGGCGTGGGCGGGCCAGCCGGCCGGTTGCGGCAGCCAGGGGTCGCCGCCGAATCCGGCGTAGGGCGCATCGGCCGCCCAGGGCAGCGGGACCCGGCAGCCGTCACGGCCCGGGTCCGTGCCGCCGGAGCGGAAGTGCATCGGGTCCTGGATGCTCTCGAGCGGCAACTCGACCTCGGGCAGGCCGAGTTCCTCCCCTTGGTAGACGTACACGGAGCCGGGCAGGGCGAGCGAGAGCAGTGCGGCGGCGCGGGCCCGGCGGGTGCCGAGAGCCAGATCGGTGGGCGTGCCGAAGGCCTTGGCGGTGAAGTCGAAGCCGGTGTCGGTGCGGCCGTAGCGGGTGACCGTACGGGTCACGTCGTGGTTGCACAGCACCCAGGTGGCGGGCGCGCCCACGGGTGCGTGCTCGGCGAGGGTCTCGTCGATCGAGGTACGCAGCCGCGCGGCGTCCCAAGGGCAGGACAGGAAGGAGAAGTTGAACGCGGTGTGCAGTTCGTCGGGGCGCAGATAGCGGGCGAAGCGCTCGGTGTCGGGGAGCCAGACCTCGCCGACGAAGACCCCGTCGTAGGCGTCGGCGACCGCTCGCCAGGAGCGGTAGATGTCGTGGAGTTCGTCGCGGTCGACGTACGGGTTCGGGTCGCGGCCCTCGACGAAGTCGGGCAGGTCCGGGTCCTTGGCGAGCAGCGCGGCCGAGTCGATGCGCACGCCCGCCACCCCCCGCTCGAACCAGAAGCGCAGGATCTCCTCGTGCTCCTGGCGGACGGCCGGGTGGGCCCAGTTGAGGTCGGGCTGCTCGGGGGTGAAGAGGTGGAGATACCAGTCGCCGTCGGGCAGCCGGGTCCACACCGGTTCGGCGGAGCCCGCGAACTGGGACGGCCAGTCGTTGGGCGGGAGTTCACCGTGTTCGCCGCGGCCGGGGCGGAAGTGGAAGAGCTCGCGCTCCGGTCCGCCCGCCAGGGCCGCCCGGAACCACGGGTGCTGGTCGGAGACATGGTTCGGGACGATGTCGACCAGGGTGCGGATGCCCAGTTCCCGGGCCTCGGCGATCAGTTTCTCCGCCTCGGCGAGTGTCCCGAAGGCCGGGTCGATGGCGCGGTAGTCGGCGACGTCGTAGCCGCCGTCGGCCAGAGGTGAGAGATACCAGGGGTTGAACCACAGGGCGTCCACGCCGAGTTCGGCGAGGTAGGGAAGTCTGGCGCGGACGCCCGCGAGGTCGCCTGTGCCGTCACCGTCGCCGTCCGCGAAGCTGCGGACGTACACCTGGTAGATGACGGCGGAACGCCACCACGCGGACTGATTTCGGGCAGGGCGGGGCTGTCCCACGGTGCGTTGCCTTTCGTTCGAGGAGGTCACGTACAGGCGTCAGCCCTTCGTGCTGCCCGCGCTGATCCCGGCGATGATGTGCCGCTGGAACACCAGGAACATCACGACCATGGGGATGCTGGCGATCACCATCGCGGCGATGAGCACGGTCAGTTGGATGTTCTGCGACAGCTGGACGAGCGCCACGCTGATGGGCTGCTTGTCGGTGTCGGAGAAGACCATCAGCGGCCAGAGGAAGTCCTGCCAGACGGCGACCAGGGCGAAGATCGACACTACTCCGAGGACGGGCCGGGACATCGGCAGCACGATCGACCACAGGGTGCGCAGTTTTCCGGCGCCGTCGATCTCGGCGGCCTCCAGGACGTCGCGCGGGATCTGGTCGAAGAAGCGTTTGAGGAGATAGAGGTTGAAGGCGTTGGCGACGGCCGGCAGCCAGATGCCCAGCGGGTCGTTGAGCAGGCTGGTGTGGATGAGGGGGAGGTCGGCGACCGTCAGGTACTTCGGGACGACCAGGGCCTGCGCCGGGACCATCAGGGTGGCGAGGATGCCGCCGAGGATCACCTTGCCGAAGGCCGGCTTGAGCTTGGACAGGGCGTACGCGGCGGCGGTGCAGAGGACGAGCTGGAGGAGCCATGCCCCCGCCGCCTGGACGATCGTGTTCCACAGGTGCGTGGGCAGGTCCATCAGGTCCCACGCGTCGGTGTAGCCGGACAGGTGCCACCGGTCGGGTACGAGGGTCGGCGGCGTGCGCGTCACCTCGTCCGGCGACTTCATGGCGCCGGTGACCATCCAGTAGACGGGGAACAGGAAGGCCAGCGCGAACAGCAGGACGACACCGCAGAAGACGGTCCAGTAGACGGCCTTGCCGCGGGGGCGGGCCAGGGTGAGCGGGGAGACCAGGGTGCGGGTGCTCATGTGTCGTCCCCTTCCGAGCGGGTCAGCCGCAGGTACAGGGCGGAGAAGGCGCTGAGCAGGACGAGCAGCATGACGCTCAGCGCGCAGGCCCCTCCGAAGTCGTTGTAGAGGAAGGCGTACTTGTAGATCAGGTAGAGCACCGTGACGGTCTTGTCCTCAGGGCCGCCGCCGGTGATCACGAACGGCTCCGTGAACACCTGCATGGTGGCGATGATCTGAAGGAGCATCAGCATGAGGATGATGAAGCGGGTCTGCGGGATCGTGACGTGCCGGATCCGCTGCAGGAGGCTCGCGCCGTCCAGTTCGGCCGCCTCGTACAGCTCGCCGGGGATGCTCTGGAGCGCGGCGAGGTAGATGAGGACGGTGCCGCCGAGGTTGGCCCAGGTGGCGACGATGACCAGCGAGACGAGGGCGGTGTCGGCGCCGTTGGACCAGTTCGAGGTCGGCAGGTGCAGGAAGCGCAGCGTCTCGTTGGCAAGGCCCGCTCCAGGATCGTAGAACCACTTCCACAGCAGGGCGCTGACCACCGGCGGGATCATCACCGGCACATAGACCACGACTCTGAAGAACGCCTTCGCGTGCCTCAGTTCATTGAGCACCAGCGCCATCACGAAGGGGACGGCGAAGCCGATGAGCAGGGCGAGGAGCGTGAAGGTGAGGGTGTTGCGCCAGGCGGCCGTGAACTCCGGGTCGTGGAAGACCCGGGTGAAGTTGGCGGTGCCGACCCACTCGCCGCCGCTGCCCGGCGTGTACTTCTGGAAGGCGATCACGACCGCACGGATCGCCGGGTACCAGGAGAACAGCGCGAAGCAGAGGAGGCCGCCGATCAGGAAGGCGTAGGCGCGGGACTGGTCGGCCAGGCGCCGGCGCCAGGGGGGCCCGGGCCGGCGTCCCGCCGGCCGCGGCGCCTCCGGCACGCCGACGGCGGCCGGAGGGAACGCCGCGGGGGGCTTCGATGCGGTCTTCATGAACGGTGTCAGCCTCGGGCCAGAATGGAGTCGATCTTGCCGGAGGCGTCCTTGAGGAGCTGGTCGATGTCGGCGTCCTTCTTGGTGAGGACCGCGGACACGGCGCCGTCGAGAACGGAGTAGATCTGCTGGGCCTGCGGGGGCTCGATCTTCATCTGCAGGCTCTGGTTGCCGTCGAGGAAGGCCTGGTAGTTCTCCACGGGCACGTTCGCGTTGGCCTTCTTGACCTCCTGGTCCTTGGTGTCCGCGGCACCGGTGAACAGGCGGGGCTCGGGCAGGCCGACCGGGGCGTCGTTCTGCTTGGCGCGGGCGTAGTCGCCGAGGAAGCCGTCGCCGGGTGTCAGGAACATGTGCTCCAGCCACTTCAGGCCGGCCTTGATCTGCTCCGGGGTGGCCTTCTTGTTGAACATGTAGCCGTCGCCGCCGATGAGCGTGCCCTTGCCGCCGGGCATGGGCGCGAGAGCGAGGTCCTTGTAGTTCCCGCCCTTCTCCTTGACGAGGATCGGGATGTTGTCGGGCGCGGAGAGGTACATGCCGAGCTTGCCGGAACCCATCATCTGCTGGACGTCGTTGATGACCAGCAGCTGCTTGGTGCCCATGGAGTTGTCGCTCCAGCGCATGTCCTTGAGGTTCTGCAGGACCGCCTTGCCCTCGGGACTGTCGATCGTGGACTTCTTGCCGTCCTCGCCGACGACGTTCCCGCCCTGCGAGTAGAGCTCGGCGGTGAAGTGCCAACCGCCTTGGTTCTGGGCGCTGTAGTCCGCGTAGCCGACGGTGCCCTTGCCGAGCGCGGCTATCTTCTTGGCGTCCGCGCGCAGCTCTTCCCAGGTGGCCGGGGGCTTGTCGGGGTCGAGGCCGGCCTTCTCGAAGAGCGCCTTGTTGTAGATGAGGCCCATCGAGTAGCCGGTTCGGGGGATGCCGTAGATCTTGCCGTCGACGGTGTAGATGTCGCGCAGTTGCTGCTGGATGGTGCTGTAGCTCTTGAGGTCCTTGACGTAACTCGTGATGTCGGCAGCCTGGTTGACGTCGACGACGTGCTTGGCGTCGGTGAAGTACGTGTAGAACACGTCCTCCATCTGGCCGCCGGCCAGCTTGGCGTCGAAGGTCTTGGGGTCCTGACACGGGAACGCGTCGTGGGCGACGACGTCGATGTCCGGGTTGGCCTTCTCGAACGCCTTGATGTCGGCGTCGAAGAACGAGCGGTCGACCTTGGCGCTCTTCGGCGGCTCGCAGTTGACCGTGATGCGGGTCTTTCCGTCGGCCGTGTCGTCGTCGCTCGAACCGCAGGCGGTGGCGGCGAGCGCGAGGGAGGACGCCATGAGCATGACGGCGGTACGGCGGAACCCGGTGCTTCTCATTGGTGGACCCCTTCGGGCAGGAGCGAGGAAGGCCCACGGCGGGCGTGCCGCCGTGTTCTGGCGCCGCACACTCAAGCACCGCCGACATCTGTCCGCAAGATGTCGCGCAGAATCTGTAATTATTTGACAGCAGAAGTGGTCTCTGCGGCGGGTGTTTGCGGCCTCAGTCGCGGGGCGCCTGCGCGGTCGACCCGCGCACCACCAACTCCGGTTCGAACAGGAGCTCTTCGGCGGTCACGCTGCTGCCGCCGATCTGTGCGTTCAGCAGCTCCACCGCGGCGCGGCCCATGGCCTCGATCGGCTGGCGGACCGTGGTCAGCGGGGGTTCGGTGCAGTTCATGAACGCCGAGTCGTCGTACCCGACGACGGAGATCTCGCCCGGGACGCTGAGCCCCTTGCGCCGTGCGGCCCGTACGGCGCCGAGCGCGAGCGGGTCGCTGGCGCAGATGATGCCCGTCACCCCGCGGTCGAGCAGCCGGGTGGCCGCGGCCTGACCGCCCTCCAGCGAGAACATCGCCCGGGCGACGTGCTCGTCGGGCAGGTGCGGCGCGAGGGCGCGGGCCGCCGCGAGCTTGCGGCCCGAGGGCATGTGGTCGCCGGGTCCGAGGACGAGCCCGATCCGCTCGTGACCGAGCGAGTCGAGATGGCGCCAGGCCTGCTCGACGGCCACGGCGTCGTCGCAGGAGACGCAGGGGAAGCCGAGGTGCTCGATGGCCGCGTTGACCAGCACCACCGGAATGTTGCGGTCCGCGAGCTGGCGGTAGTGGTCGTGCGGCGCGTCGGCCTGCGCGTACAGACCGCCGGCGAACACCACGCCGGAGACCTGCTGCTGGAGCAGCAGCTCCACGTAGTCGGCCTCGGAGACGCCGCCCTTGGTCTGGGTGCACAGCACCGGGGTGAGGCCGAGCTGCGCGAGCGCTCCGCCGATCACCTCGGCGAAGGCCGGGAAGATCGGGTTCTGCAGCTCGGGCAGGACTAGCCCGACGAGCCGGGCCCGTTCGCCGCGCAGCTGGGTCGGCCGCTCGTAGCCGAGGACGTCGAGGGCGGAGAGAACCGCCTGCCGGGTGGAGTCGGAGACTCCGGGCTTGCCGTTGAGCACCCGGCTGACCGTGGCCTCACTGACCCCGACCTTCTTCGCCACCTGAGCAAGTCGTCGCGTCATGAGCGCAAGAATAGCGCAAGAAATGCAAGCTGCTTGCGTAGAAGTACGCCCACTTCACCTTCGCGTCGGCGGCCCCGTCAGGGTGCGGCCCACAGACCGCGGACATGGCCCAGGTGGCGCGTCATCACCGCGCGTACGGCATGCTCGTCGCGGTCGAGCAGGGCGTCGAGGAGTTCCAGGTGCTCCTCGGCCGAGGCCTCCAGACGGCCCGCCTCGACCAGGGCGTTGAGCCCGTACAGGCGCGAGCGCTTGCGCAGGTCGCCGACGACCTCGACCAGATGGGCGTTTCCCGCGAGGGCGAGGAGGCCGAGGTGGAAGCGGATGTCCGCCTCCACGTAGGCGATGAGGTCACCGGCCGCCGCCGCGGTCACGATCTCCCGGGCGGCCGGACGCAGCGCCTCCAGCGAGACGGGGTCCGCCGTGGTGGCCAGCTGGACGACGGTGGGGATCTCGATCAGCGAACGGATGTGGGTGTATTCGTCGAGCTGCTTCTCGGAGACCGCCGTGACCCGGAACCCCTTGTTGGGCACCGTGTCGACCAGGCCCTCCTTGGCCAGGTCGAGCATGGCCTCGCGGACCGGTGTCGCGGAGACACCGAAGCGGGCCGCCAGCATGGGCGCCGAGTAGACCTCGCCGGCCCGCAGTTCGCCCGCGATCAGCGCGGCGCGCAGCGCGTCGGCCACGCGCTCGCGATAGCTGCTCTTCTTGCCGCCCAGGGTGGGCAGGTCGGGAGCGGCTGAGGGTGCGCTGCTGCGCTGGGCGGCCATCGGGGTCTCCTCGTACGGGCCGGTGCGTCGTCTCATCGCACCGGCCATGTGCCATATCACGTGTTACTCGAGCTACCAGTATCTACGCTCCGGAGCGGGGCCGCTCACAGGACGAATCCGGCCGGGAACGGGTCCGTGGGGTCGAGCAGATACTGAGCCGTCCCCGTGATCCACGCGCGCCCCGTGAAGCTGGGCAGCACGGCGGGCGTTCCGGCCACCTCGGTGGTGCCGAGCAGCCGGCCGGTGAACTGTGTCCCGATGAAGGACTCGTTCACGAACTCGGTGTGCAGCGGGAGTTCACCACGGGCGTGCAGCTGGGCCATGCGCGCGCTGGTCCCCGTACCGCAGGGCGAACGGTCGAACCAGCCGGGGTGGATCGCCATCGCGTGCCGCGAGAAGCGGGCCGTCGCCCCGGGGGCGTACAGGTGGACGTGGTGGCAGCCGCGGATGGACGGGTCCTCGGGGTGCACGGGCTCGCCCTCGGCGTTGACCGCGTCCATCAGCGCCAGTCCCGCCGCGAGGATCTCGTCCTTGCGGGAGCGGTCGAAGGGGAGGCCGAACTGTTCCAGCGGCAGGATCGCGTAGAAGTTCCCGCCGTAGGCCAGGTCGTACGTCACCGTGCGCCCGTCGGCGAGGGTGGCCTTGCGGTCGAGGCCGACGGCGAAGGACGGCACGTTCTTGAGCGTGACCGCCATGGCCGCGCCGTCCTCCACGGCGACCTCGGCGACGACGAGGCCCGCCGGGGTGTCGAGCCGGATCGTGGTGACGGGCTCGACGACCTCGACCATGCCGGTCTCCACCAGCACGGTCGCCACCCCGATCGTGCCGTGCCCGCACATCGGCAGATAGCCCGACACCTCGATGTAGATCACGCCGTAGTCGCAGTCCGGGCGGGTGGACGGCTGGAGGATGGCGCCGCTCATCGCCGCGTGGCCGCGCGGCTCGTTCATCAGGAGCTGTTTGATGTCGTCGCGGTGCTGACGGAAGTACAGCCGCCGCTCGTTCATGGTCGCGCCCGGGATCGTGCCGATCCCGCCGGTGATCACCCGGGTGGGCATGCCCTCGGTGTGCGAGTCGACGGCGTGCAGGACGAGTTTGCTGCGCATGGCACTCCTTAGTGGTGTCGGCGGGGGCCTGGAGGTCGGAGGTCGGTACGGTCAGGCGAGACCGGCGGCGACAGCCCGCTCCGTCGCCAGGCGCACGGCGGCCTCCTGCTCGGGCAGCAGCGGGACGCGTGGCGGCCGGACCGGACCGCCGTGGCGTCCCACGATGTCCATCGACAGCTTGATGGCCTGGACGAACTCGACCTGGGAGTCCCAGCGCAGCAGCGGGTGCAGCTGTCGGTAGAGCTTGCCCGCCGTGTCGAGGTCACCGGCGACCGCGGCGCGGTAGAGCTCGACGCTCGCCCGGGGCAGCGCGTTCGGGTAGCCGGCCACCCAGCCCTTGGCGCCGGCGAGGGCGAGCTCGAGCAGGACGTCGTCCGCGCCGATCAACAGGTCGAGTTCCGGAGCCAGTTCCGCGATGCGGTAGGCGCGGCGCACATCGCCTGAGAACTCCTTGACCCCCTGGATGGACCCGGCGGCGTGCAGCTCGGCGAGGAGTTCGGGCACGAGGTCGACCTTGGTGTCGATCGGGTTGTTGTACGCGACGACGGGGATGCCCGCCCGGGCGACCTCTTCGTAGTGGGCGAGCACGGAGCGCTCGTCCGCGCGGTAGGCGTTGGGCGGCAGCAGCATCACGGCGCCGCAGCCCGCGTCCCTGGCCTGCTCCGCCCAGCGGCGGGCCTCGGCCGAGCCGTACGCGGCGACGCCGGGCATCACCCGGGCCCCGCCGATCGCGGCGACGGCGGTCTCGACGACCTTGGCGCGCTCTTCGGGCGTGAGCACCTGGTACTCACCGAGCGAGCCGTTCGGTACGACGCCGTCGCAGCCGTTCTCGACGAGCCAGGCACAGTGCTCGGCGTACCGGTCGTGGTTCACGGAGAGGTCGTCGTTCAGCGGGAGCGCGGTGGCGACGAGGACGCCGCGCCAGGGTCGGCTGTCGGGGGTGACGGTCATGAGCTGCTCATCCCTCTCGATACGGTGTGACATTTTACTGAGGTCGACGTCGGGAGCGAGGTCGAGGCGGACGGGGCCGTCGCGGGTCGGCTCACTCCCGGGCAGGGGACGAGTCCCGGCCCGGGGTTCCGCCGTCGCCGTCCGTACCGGCACGGGCGAGCACGCCGAGCGGCACCGGGCGCGCCAACAGCCTTCGTGCGGGCGTCTGTTCGCAGCCGACGAGCCCGGCGACCGCGGGTTCGCACATCCGGCCCTGGCACCACCCCATCCCGGCGCGGGTGAGCAGCTTGACCGTCCGTACGTCGCCCGCGCCGAGGTCGGCGACGGCCTCGCGGACACGGCCGCCGCTGACCTCCTCGCAGCGGCACACCACGGTGTCGTCGGTGACCTGGTCCACCCAGTGCGCGGGCGGCGCGTACACGGTGTCGAGCGCGGCGAAGAAGGTGCGCATCCTCGTACGGGACTTGACCGCTCGGGCCACCGCACGCGGGTCGGGTGCGGCACCGGAGAGCCGGGCGGCGATCGACCGGCCCGCGATGTGCCCCTCGGCCAGGGAGAGCGCGGAGCCGCCGATGCCGGTGGTCTCGCCCGCGGCCCAGACGCCGGGCACGTCGGTGCGCTGCTCCTCGTCCACCTCGACCCTCAGCCCGTCGATGCGGCAGCCGAGCGCCTCGGCGAGATCGGTGTGCGGGATCATGCCGTGTCCGACGGCGAGCGTGTCGCAGGGGATGCGGCGCTCGGTTCCGGTCCTGACCCGCCCGTCGGGGCCGAGCGCGGCGACGGTGACGGCTTCGAGCCGCTCCTCACCATGCGCCTCGACGACGGTGTGCGACGAGACGAACGGCACGCGGTGGCGCACGAGTTGAACGGCGTAACGGGCTCCCTCGACGAGCTTGCCCGGCTGAGCCGCCAGCGCCCCGGCCCTGCGGACGAACGCTCTGGGACCGGCGGACTCCACGAGGGCCGCGATCTCCACTCCGGCGGCCGCCAGCCCGGTCGCCACGGGCAGCAGCAGCGGTCCGGTGCCCGCGACGACCGCGGTCCGCCCCGGCACGACGAGGCCGCCCTTGAGCATGGCCTGCGCGCCGCCCGCGGTCACGACACCGGGCAGGGTCCAGCCCGGGAACGGCAGCACCTTCTCGTATCCACCGGTGGCGAGGAGCACGGCGTCGGCGCGCACGGTGACGGAGCGTTCCTGGAGAGGGCCGAGGAGGGCGTGGACGGTGAATCCCGGTCGGGCGGCGGGGGCGGTGGTGTGCCCGTGCTCGGCGAAGGTGTCGTGGCCTGTGCCCTGGGGCCCGGCACCGGTGATCGTCGCCCCGGCACCAGTGGTCGTCGCCCCGGTTCGTTCGACGAGCCACACATGATGGTCCGTCATGTGCTCGATCGTGCCCGTTTCCAGGTGTGCCGCGAGCCCCTGTTCCAGCCGTTCCCAGGTACGCCACTGGTGGTGCAGCGCACGGGGCCGTCGAGCGCCGAGACCGCTCGCGGGCCGGCGGTAGAACTGCCCGCCCGCCGCCGCGGCCGAGTCGATCAGCGTCACATGGATGCCGCGTGCCGCCGCGGCGAGGGACGCGGCGAGGCCGGCCGGGCCCGCGCCGATCACCGCGAGGCGGTGGCGTCCGTCAGTCATCGTGGCCCGTGCCTTCCTGCGTGCGGATCGTGTCGCCCGGCTCCAGCGGGACCAGACAGGCCCGCTGATTGGGGCGGTCGTTGACGGTGACGAGGCAGTCGAAGCAGACCCCGATGCCGCAGAAGACGCCCCGGGGCCGGCCCGCGTCGCGGGTGGTGCGCCAGGAGGTGACGCCCGCGGCCCACAGTGCGGCGGCGACGGTCCGGCCGGGCAGCACCTCGATGTCCCGGCCGTCGAGGGTGACGGTGAACCCGGGGCCGGGTTCGGCCCGTACGAGGTCCAGGGGGTTCACGCGGCCTCCTCGGGGAAACGGTCGGGCCGGAACGGCTCGAGGTCGAGCTCGGGTGTCTTGCCGGCCAGGACCTGCGCGATGAGCTGTCCGGTGCCGGTGGACAGTCCGATGCCCGCTCCTTCGTGCCCGCAGGCGTGGAAGAGACCGGGCGCCCGGGGGTCGGGGCCGATCGCGGGCAGGTGGTCGGGCAGGTAGGGCCGGAAGCCGAGATAGGTCCGCAGGGCGCGCACCTCCGACAGGAAGGGAAAGAGCCGCGTGGCCCCCGCGGCGAGTTCGCGTACGACGGGCAGCGAGAACGACCGGTCGAAGCCGACCCGTTCCCGGCTCGCGCCGATCAGGATCGGGCCGGCCGCGGTCCCCTCCACCACCGGCGAGGTCTGGAGAGCGGCGGAGTCGCTGGCGACGTCGGCGACGTAGTCCGCGGCGTACACCTTGTGGCGCACCCGGCGCGGCAGGGGTTCGGTGACGAGGACGAAGCCTCGGCGGGGCAGCACGGGAAGGGTGACACCGGCGAGGGAGGCCACCGCCGCGCCCCACGTCCCGGCCGCGTTGACGACGGCCGGCGCGTGCAGATCACCCCGGTCGGTGCGCACGCCGGTGACCGAGCCGTCCCTCGCGCGCAGCACCTCGGTCACGGTGCGCCCGGTCAGCAGCCGCGCGCCCGAAGCCCGGAGAAGATGCGCGGCGGCCAGGGCGGGCATCACCTGGGTGTCCTGCGGATAGCGCACGCCACCCGCGAGTCCGGGCGCCAAGTACGGTTCCAGATCGTGGAGTTGATCGGCGGCGACAGGTTCGGCCAGGACGCCGGCCGTCCGCTGGCCCGCCGCGAAGGCCTCCAGCGCGGCCAGGCCCTCGGGCGTGGAGGCCACGACGACGCCGCCCTTGGCCTCGTACTCGATCGCCTCCGCACGTTCCTGCGCGAGGTCGGCCCACAGGCGCCCCGAGAGCAGCGCGAGATCGAGCTCGGGCCCGGGCCCCTTGTCGGAGACGAGCAGATTTCCCTCCCCCGCGCCGGTCGTGCCGCCGGACACCGGACCGCGGTCCACCACGGCGACGTCGAGGCCCGCGCGAGCCGCGTACAGGGCGCAGGCAGCACCCACCATTCCGGCTCCGACGACCACGACATCGCAGGTAAATGGCTTGCTCACATCAGTACTATGTCACATGCTTCTCTCGCACGGAACAGTCGACGCCCCGCGCGGACGCTCCACCCGGACGTCCCGTCGGGCGCGCCCCGGACGACACGACCTGCGCGACACGACCTACACGAGAAGGTGCCTGACGTGGCCAAGGGCCGAAAGAACGGTCTCTACCGAGGAATCTCCGACGAGCTGTCCGCCCTGATGCGCACGGGCTGGGCCGACACCGAGCAGCACGATCTGCGGCCGGACGAGCAGGCGGCCCACGCGGCCCGCCGCCGCGCCGCGCTCTCCGGCCTCTTCCCGGGCGAGCGGCTGGTCATCCCGTCCGGAGGGCTCAAGACCCGGTCGAACGACACCCATTACCCGTTCCGCCCGTACTCGGGCTACGTCCATCTGACAGGCGACCAGACACGCGACGGCGCTCTCGTGCTGGAGCCGCGCGCGGAGGGCGGTCACGACGCGCACTGCTATCAGCTCCCCCGAGACAGCCGGGACAGCGACGAGTTCTGGACAGGCATGACCGCGGAGCTGTGGATGGGCCGTCGCCGCTCCCTCGCCGAGTCGGAGCGGGTGCTCGGTCTTCCCTGCCGCGACATCCGCGCGATCTCCGAGGACCTGGCGGACTCGGGTGTCCCGACGCGCGTCGTCCGCGGCCACGCCCCCGCGATCGAGGCCGCGCTCGTCACCGATGAGGAGCGGGACGCCGAGCTGGAGGAGGCACTGTCCGGGCTGCGGCTGGTCAAGGACGCGTGGGAGATCGGCGAGCTGCGCCGGGCGGTGGACTCCACCGTGCGCGGATTCACCGATGTCGTCAGGGAGTTGTCGCAGGCGGTCGCCACCTCTGAGCGATGGATCGAGGGCACCTTCTTCCGCCGCGCCCGCGTCGAGGGCAACGACGTCGGCTACGGCTCGATCTGCGCGGCCGGCGAGCACGCCACGATCATGCACTGGGTGGAGAACGACGGACCGGTCCGCCCCGGCGAACTGCTGCTGCTCGACGCGGGCGTGGAGACCCGCACCCTCTACACCGCCGACGTGACCCGCACCCTCCCGATCAGCGGCGCGTTCAGTCCGCTCCAGCGCGAGGTCTACGACGCCGTGTACGAGGCGCAGGAGGCGGGCATGGCGGCGGTGAAGCCGGGTGCCCTGTACCGCGACTTCCATGACGCCGCCCAGTGGTCGATGACCGAGCGGCTGGTGGCGTGGGGCTTCATCGAGGGCCCGGTGGAGCGCGCCTTCGACCTCGGTCTCCAGCGCCGCTTCACCATGGCGGGTACCGGGCACATGCTCGGGCTCGACGTCCACGACTGCGCCCGGGCCCGCAACGAGGACTACGTCGGCGGCGTCCTGGAGCCGGGCATGGTCCTCACCGTGGAGCCGGGCCTCTACTTCCAGCCCGACGACCTGACCGTGCCCGAGGAGTGGCGCGGCATCGGCGTCCGGATCGAGGACGATCTCCTGGTCACGGCGGACGGCTATGAGAACCTCTCGGGCGCCCTCCCTCGCTCGGCGGACGAAGTCGAGGCGTGGATGCGGGAGTTCGCCGGATAGTCCGCACGCCGCCCGGGACCGCGCGCAACGGTCCCGGGGCAGGCCTCGATGGCCGCGGCAGTCCCGATCAGCGGCCGCGGGCCCGCTGACAGCGGCTCCCTGCCGCCCGCTCCCGCAGCCCCTCAGATCCTGCTCTCGGCCGCCGTGTCGGCGGACAGCCGCTGTGCCGCGTAGATCGGGATCACCGAGAGCAGGACGAGCACGGCGGCCACGACGTTCACGACCGGTGCCTGACGGGGCCTGGTCATGTTGTCGAAGATCCAGATCGGCAGGGTCTCGATGCCGGGCCCGGCCGTGAACGTCGTCACGACGATCTCGTCGAAGGACAGGGCGAAGGCGAGCAGTCCGCCGGCCAGCAGCGCCGAGCGCACCAGCGGGAAGGTGACGTCGGCGAAGGCGCGGAAGGTGTCGGCGCCCAGGTCCATCGCGGCTTCCTCGTAGGTGCCGGAGGTACGGCGCAGCCGGGCGACGACGTTGTTGAAGACGACGACGATGCAGAAGGTCGCGTGGCCGACGATCACGGTGAACATGCCGAGTCCGACGCCGAGCGGTTCGAGCACCGTGCTGAACGCCGAGTTGAGCGCGATGCCCGTGACGATCCCGGGCAGCGCGATCGGCAGGACGACCACGAAGGAGATGGCGTCACGGCCGAAGAAGCGGTGCCGGGCGACCGCGAAGGCGATCAGCGTGCCGAGGACCAGCGCGATCGCCGTGGCCCCGAGTCCCGCCTTGACCGAGACCCACAGGGCCGCGCGGGCACCCTCGTTGGCCCAGGCGACCGACCACCAGTGGAAGGTGAGCCCGGTCGGCGGCCAGCTCGCGCTGCGGTCCGGGTTGAAGGAGTTGACCAGGACGAGCGCGAGCGGCACATAGATGATCGCGAAGCCGAGCCCGGCGGCGACGCGCAGCGCGACGCGCGCGGAACGGGAGAGTTGCACAGCGGGCTCCTCAGAGACTGCTCAGGGCGCCCGTGCGGCGCATCGCGAGGAGGTACACCACGATGACCACGACGGGGACCGTGCCGAGTGCGGCGGCCATGGGCAGGTTCAGTTCGATGTTGGAGTAGACGACGTTGCCGATGAGCTGGGTCTTGCCGCCGACGATCTGCACGGTGATGTAGTCGCCGAGACTGAGCGAGAAGGTGAAGACCGAACCGGCGGCCACGGACGGCAGGACCATCGGCAGCACGACCGATCGGAAGGTGCGCCCCGCCCCGGCGCCCAAGTCCGCCGACGCGTCGAGCAGGTTGGCCGGCAGCTGCTCCAGCGCGGTGTGGATCGGCAGGATCATGTACGGCAGCCAGAGGTAGGTGAGCGCGATGATCGCCGCGACCAGTCCGTACCCGGGTCCGCTCAGTCCGAACGGCTTCAACATCCAGTCGGCGAGGCCGCCTTGGGAGAGGATCAGCCGCCAGGCGTACACCTTGACGAGGTAACTGGCCCACAGCGGGGTGAGGATGGCGACGACGAGCAGCGGGCGTCGGGCGGGCCTGGCGATGCGCGCGGTGTAGAAGGCGACCGGGAAGGCGATCACCGCGCACAGGACGGTGACCGCGAGGGCGACGCCGATGCTGCGCAGGATCACCTGCCGGTACACGGGCGTGGTGAACAGCTGGTGGAAGTTGTCGGTCGACCAGACCTTCACGACCTCGGAGGTGAAGGAGTTCGTCGTCCAGAAGGCCGAGACGAACAGCACGGCCAGGGAGCCGAGATAGAGGACCGCGAGCCAGAGCAGCGGTGCGGTCAGGAGCAGGGACAGCCGCAGCCGGGAGTGCCGGTGCAGGGTCCCGGCGAGCCGCCGGACGGGGGAGCGTCCGGCGGCCTGCGCGGTGGTGGTCATCGATCGGTCAGCCCTTGATCTCGGTCCAGGCCTGGACCCACTTCGCGTACGGGACGCACTTGACGTCGGTGCGGCCGTCGAGGCACTGCTCGATGGGCGTGTTCCAGAACGCGATGTTCTTCCAGTAGCTCTCGTCGGTCGCGTGGTAGGTGTCGCAGAAGGTCTTGTCGCTGGTCTCCCCGCACGCCTCGGCGTTGGCCGGCGCCTCACCGAAGTACTCGGCGACCTGGGCGTTCACCTTCGGCGAGATGATCCAGTCCAGCCACTTGTAGGCGCAGTTGGGATGCTTGGCCTTGGCGGAGACCATCCAGGTGTCGGACCAGCCGGTGGAACCCTCCTTGGGCACGAAGGCCTTCACCTTGGCTCCCTCGTCGGCCGTGAGGTTGGCGATGACCTGCCAGGTGGTACCGACGACGGAGTCCCCGCTCTTGAACGCGGAGATCTCCTTGAGGTAGTCGCTCCAGTACTCCCCCACGTTCGCGCTCTGCTTCTTCAGCAGCGCGACGGCCGCGTCGAACTGCTTCTGGTCGAGGGCGTACGGGTCCTTGATCTTCAACTCGGGCCTGGTCGCCTTCAGATACAGCGCCGCGTCGGCGATGTAGATCGGCGAGTCGTACGCGGTGACGTGGCCCTTGTTCGCCGAGGCGTCGTCGAAGACCGCCGACCAGGACGTGGGGGCGGGGGTGACCTTCTCGGTGTTGTACATCAGGAGGTTGGCGCCCCGGCCGTGCGGGATGCCGTACATCTGGCCGTCGACGGAGTTCCAGGCGCCCTTCTTCAGGCCGCTGAAGACGTCCTTGTAGTTCGGTACGAGGGCGGTGTTGACCGGGGCCGCGTCGCCCGAGGCGATGAGCCGGAGGGAGGCGTCTCCGGAGGCGGAGACCGCGTCGTACTGGCCGGTCTTCATCAGCTTGACCATCTCGTCGGAGCTTGCGGCCACCTTGGAGTTGACCTGGCAGCCGGTCTGCTTCTCGAAGTCGCCGACCCAGTCGACCGCGGGGTCGTTGGAACCGTCCTCGACATAGCCGGCCCAGGCGATCAGGTTGACCTGCCCCTCGGTCTTTCCGAGCTTCGACTGCGCCTTGAGGTCGGGCGGGTTGAGGCCGGTGGACGAGGAGGAGCCGGTGTCGGACGATCCGCAGGCGGTGGCCGCGAGGAGCACCGCGACGGCGGTGGCGGCCTTGAGGGTTGGGGTGAGGCGCACGGCGTACTCCATACGTGACGGGGGACTGAGCGTGGGAGTCAGCGGGGGTCGGGGACCTGGAAGGTGTGGCGGCGGTGCCACTGGAGCCGGACCCTGGTGCCGCGCAGGGCGGCGACGTCCTCGGAGGAGGTCTCCAGGTTCTGCTGGAGCGCGGTGAGCCGGCCGCCCGCGTCGAGGTCCACCAGGAAGCGGGTGGAGTCGCCCAGGTAGACGACCTCGGCGACGGTGCCGGTGGCACTGGAGTGCTCCGGCTCGTTCGCCTCGGCGGACTCCTTGAGGACCCGGATCTTCTCGGGCCGGATGCTGTACGTGCCCGGGGCGCCGACGACCTGTTGCGCCGACTGGCCCTCGAGCAGGTTGGACGTGCCGACGAAGCCCGCGACGAACGGGGTTGCGGGGCGTTCGTAGATCTCTGCCGGGGTGCCGACCTGTTCGATGCGGCCCTGGTGGAAGACGGCGATGCGGTCGCTCATCGTCAGGGCCTCCTCCTGGTCGTGGGTGACGAACACGAAGGTGATGCCGACCTCGCGCTGGATCGCCTTGAGTTCGACCTGCATCTGCTCGCGCAGCTTGAGGTCGAGGGCGCCGAGCGGCTCGTCGAGCAGCAGGACGCGGGGGCGGCCGACGAGGGCCCTGGCGAGGGCGACACGCTGGCGCTGGCCTCCCGAGAGCTGGGCCGGACGGCGCCGGCCGAAACCTTCGAGACGTACGTCGGCGAGTGCCTTGCGAGCCCTGACGAGCCGTTCGGCCTTCCGCACTCTGCGGACCTTGAGGCCGTAGGCGACGTTCTGTTCGACGGTCATGTGCGGGAACAGGGCGTAGTCCTGGAAGACCGTGTGCACGTCCCGTTCGAAGGGGGCGAGACCGGTGACCTCCTGGCCGGCCAGCTCGATCCGGCCCTCGGTCGGGCTCTCGAATCCGGCGATCATCCGCAGGACGGTCGTCTTGCCCGAGCCGGACGGGCCGAGCATCGAGAAGAACTCGCCGTCGGCTATCTCCAGATCGACTCCTGCCACGGCGGTCGTGTCACCGAACGCCTTTCGCAGGCCCTGGAGCCGGATCGCCTTTGCCTCCATGGGCGGGGAACCTTTCTGGTGCAGGTGTGCGTTGCAACACTGACCGGAAAGATATGAAGTCATAGTTCAAATCTCAAGACCCCTTTAGAGTAAAGGTTGAGTCAACGCACAAGGTGGTGACCGTGAAGCAACACAGGGGCGACGGCGTCCGCAGAGCCGTCTTCACTCCCGTGGACAACCGCGCTCGCGTCGAGACGGTCGTACACCGGATCGGCGACGCCATCGAGCTCGGGCTGCTCGCCGACGGCGAGCAGCTGCCCGGCGAGATGGAGCTGGCCGGACAGCTCGGCGTGTCCACGGTCACCCTGCGCGAGGCCCTCATGGCCCTGCGGCAGCAGGGCCTGGTCACCACGCGGCGAGGGCGCGGAGGCGGCAGCTTCGTGTCCCTGCCCGAAGTCCCGGGCGAGGACCGGCTGAAGGCCCGGCTGGCCGGCTGGAGCACCGAGGAACTGCGCGACCTGGGCGACCACTGGGCAGCCGTGTCCGGCGCCGCCGCCCGGCTCGCGGCGCAGCGGACGGAACCGGACGACCTCAAGGCGCTCCGCCGCACCCTGGACGACCTGGCGTCCGCCGAGGACGCCGCCGCCCGCAGCCGCGTCTACGGCCGCTTCCACGTCGAGCTCGCCGCGGCGGCGCAGTCCGCCCGGCTGACCCGTGAACAGGTCGTGCTCCAGACGGAGGTGGGGGCGCTGATGTGCCTCGTGCTCGGGGACGACGAATATCGTGAAGAAGTCGCAGACCGTCACCGCTCCGTAATCTCCGCCGTGCAAGATGGGGCCCACGATTCGGCCAGAGCGCTGGCCGAGCGGTGCGTACAGGACTCGACGGCGCGGCTCATCAACCTCCGCCTGGCGATGCCACGCGCCGTGTCCGGTCCCCGTCCGCTGGAGGGCACCCATGAGCAGGAGCCCAGGCCCGGCCGGCGCGACGGCGACGCTTGACGCCACCCCCGAGGCGGCCGTCGCCGCGCAGGTCCGCTCCACGCTCGAGGCCGTCTTCGAAGCGGTCGCCGAGACCCGCGCCGATACGACCGCTCTCCTCACCCGCGTCGCCGCGCAGGGCCGCCGCCCCGCGACGGTGGATCTGGCGGCACTGCGCCCGGGGCTGCATCGGCGGCTCATCCGGCAGGAGTTGGTGTCGGGCGCCGGCTTCGTGGCCGCGCCGGGCCTGCTCGGTGACGTACCGGCGTGGCTGGAGTGGTGGCAGCAGAGCTCCGACGGGGGCGTACGGCCCTTGCTGCTCGACCTCGATCCGGCGCACTCCGCGTACTCCGACTACACGCACTGGGACTGGTTCGCGCTCCCCCGCGACACCGGGCAGCGCGCGGTCGCCGGGCCCTATGTCGACTACCTCTGTTCCGACGAGTACAGCCTGACGCTGTCCGCGCCCGTCCACGTGGAGGGCCGGTTCATAGGGGTCGCCGCGGCCGACGTCTATCTGCGGCACTTCGAGGGCACGGTCGTCCCGCTCCTGCAACGGCTGCCCGGAGCGGCCTACTTGGTGAACGCGCGGGGACGGGTGGCCGCGTCCGCCGACCCGGGCCATCTGGCCGGATCCCTCACCAGGGGACCGGACTTCGCGTCCGTGCTGGCGGCGGCCCGGAGCACTCGCTTCGAGGGAATGCGGCTCGTCCCGTGCGACGGCGTGCCACTCGTCCTCGTGACACCGGCCGGCTGACTTCCACGGCGTACCGGCGCGGGGGTCACACCGCCCGCAGCTCCGCCGCGCCGTTGCGTGTCGTACGGGCCTTGCGCGGCGGACCCGCGACCGGCCGCACGGCCTCGCGCAGCACCAGGGTCATCCGCGTGTAGCCCATGTTCTGAAGGGTCTTGGGGGTGTCGTCGACGATCCGGCAGTCCGTGCGGCCCCAGCGCGGGTCGGGGTGCACCAGCGGGCGGACGGCCCCGTCGTGCTCGACGGCGCCGGGACCGACCGCGCGGATCCAGTGCGGCAGACCGTGCCGGTAGGCGGCATCCATGATCGGGTCCTGGGCGATGTCCCGGCGGATCGACTGGAGTCCGCGGTCCTGGGCGTGCCGCTCCACCGCCGCGGCGAAGTGCGCGAGCATCGGCAGGCACCAGCTCGACTCGTGCTCGCCGAGGATCGACCCCGCGTCCGGATGGAACAGCACGAACCGAAGGAAGTTGTCACCCGGCATGGCGGTCGGATGGGTACCGACGCCGTCGAAAAGTGTCTCGAATGCGGCGTTGGACAGAACGACGTCCCAGCGGTGGTCGAAGACGACGGAGGGGAAGGGGACGGCCTCCAGCAGCGTGGCGTAGTCCTGGAGGTACGCCTGAGCTTCGAGACTCTCGGGGACAGGTCGCGGCTGGGACCGCTGCCTTCCTGCCTGGTACGCCATCGGGAGGTCACCCCTCTTGCCTCTGCGGCCTTCACGCGGCGCCCCGATCCTGATGCCCCGGGCACAGGCGTGTCAACTATCGTGGCATTTGGCGCTTGTTGACGGCTGAATCTCGCCACAGTTGTGGCGAGACCTGGATGTGAGTTCGAGCGAGGGGCTACGCTCCGGATGGTCCCCGGTCTTGGTACCGGGATGGTTTTCCGACCTTCGTGTCCACATGGTTCCCGACCTTCGTGAGAGCCACCTGAGAGAGACGTAGGAGATCTGTCGGTGACGGATGGCTTCGAGGTTCCGGGCGCCACGGCGACGGTTCTGCTGCAGGCCGTCGTGGCCCGGGTCACCGCACTCGCCGACCGGCTCGGCGTGCTGCACGCCGAAGTCTTCGACGTCCAGCGGCTGTCGGCCGGGTCCGGCGTCCCCGAACACGTGGTGAAGGCCCTGCTCACCGGCCGCCGCGCCGGGGAGCCCGACCTGCAGGCAAGGTTCCTGCAACGCCTGGACCTGCTGCGCCGCACCCGGCTCAAGCCCAACGGGCGCCGCTACACCCAGCAGGAGATCGCGGACGGCGCCGGCATGTCGCGCCAGCAGGCGGGCGCCCTCATCAACGGCGACCGGCGCCCCACCATGGAGCACTGCGACGCCATCCAGCGCTTCTTCCGGGTACACGCCGGGTTCCTCACGGCCGAGGACTCCGAGGCGCTCGTGGGTGCCCTGCAGCGCTCGGAACAGGAACTCCTGCAACGGCTCGCCGACCGCGAACGCGCGGCGGCCACCGTCGCCGACGATCCCCTGGGGCGGCTGCTCCTCGACCACGGGGTCCGCGGAATCGCCTGGCGGGCCGCGCAGTTGCCCACCGACCAGCACCGGGACAAGGTCGCGGAGTGGCTGGACATGCTCCTGGAGAGCGTCAAGCGGCCAGAGTCGTGAGCCGGGGGAGATCAGTGGGCATCGGAAGGGAAATGCGCCGCCTGTGCGGCGAGTTGGTCTCGGAGCTCTCGCTCCCGGCGCCGGCGGCACCCGCCGACCTCTACACGGCGCTGTGCTGCGCGATGAGCAGACGCCGCGGCCGTCCCGTCCAGTTCCGTACGGCCGTGTTCCCGCCCGGCACCGCCAGCGGCCTGTGGCTCGACATGGCCGAGCAGGACCTCGTCGTCATCGAGGAACGCACGGCGCCCGACCACCAGTTGGTCATCCTCGGCCATGAGCTGTGGCACATGAAGGCCGGGCACTGCAGCCATCACGTCGGGGGCGCGGCCGTCGCGGCGCGCTTACTCAGCGACACCGCGGACCTTGACGCCACCGTCCTGAGAGTGGCCGCGCGCACCCGCTTCGACCTCGCGGACGAGAAGGAGGCCGAGAGCTTCGGTCTCCTCCTCGCCAGCAAGTGCCGTACCTGGCTGGCCGGTTCCTCGCTGCGCGGCCCGGTGCAACAGCACGGTCTGGCCGGGCGCATCGAGGCCTCCCTCGGCTGCCGCGGGCCACGGGGCTGACGGTCCCGGAACCATGGACGGATCCAGCTACTACATCCCGGCCGTCGCCATGGGCGCCGCCATCAGCTTCAAGGGCCCCGCCCTCCTGCGCGGCTGGCGCGACCCGCTGCTGCGTTCCGTGGGTGTGCTGCTCGCCCTCGCCGGCCTGGTGTTCCTCTTCGCGGCCCCGCCGACCATCGCCGCGGTCAACGACATCACGGGGATACCCAACGTCTCGGCCCCCCTGGTCTACTGCCTGCTCAGTGCCTACAGCGCCTCGTGTCTGGTGCTGATCATCAACTGGCGCGGCGGACCGCCCGAGGTCACCCGACGGCTCTCACGCCGCTGGATCCTCGGCTACACCGTCGTCGGCGTGGCGCTGATCGCGCTGTTCGCCCTCGGGGACGCCTCCGTCGAACGGCTGCGGGACCTCGACACCTACTACGCCAACACGCCCTTCATCCGCGAGATGATCGTGCTCTACCTCGTCTCGCTCACCACCGCGGGTGTCGCGATGAACGTCATGTGCTGGCGCTGGGCCGCCCAGGTGCGCGGCCGGCTGCGCGCCGGGCTGGTGATCATCGCGTTCGGTTCTCTCTGCAACATCCCCTACTCGGCGGCCAAGCTGACCGCCGTGGTGGCCCGCTGGAACGGCGGGAACCTCGACGACCTGAGCACCAACGCGGCGCCCGTGCTGGCCTCGGCGGGGGCCCAGATCACCGCCGTCGGGTTCTGCCTTCCGCTCGCCTGGCAGCGCATCGGGGACAGCTGGAACACCTGGTCGACCTATCGCACCCTCGGGCCGCTGTGGCGCGAACTGAGGCCGGTGTCCGTGCCGGAGGACCGCGCGGTGCGGATCTCCTGGTGGTCGCCCGCCGAACTCCAGGTCACCCAGCGGGAGTCCGACATCCACGACGGCATGCTGAGTCTCTACCCCTACTTCGACTCCACGGTGCGCTCCCGGGCCTACGGCGCCGCGGTCGCGGCGGGCTCCTCCCCCACCGAGGCGCACGCCGAGGCGGACGCCGCCATGGTGACGGTCGCCGTGCGGGCCAGGGCCGCCGATCCGGAGGGCCGGGTCATCAGCTCGGCGGAGGAGGCCTCCGCACCGCCGACGGCCGGATCGACGTTCGCGCACGCCGACGGCCCCCGGGACCTCGTGCGCATGTCCATCGCGCTGCGCCGGTCGCCCGTCGTCGCGGCGGCCCGGGGCCGGACGGCGGCCAAGTCGGCGAGCGACTCCCGCGAACGAACGGGATAGGCCGGCGATCAAGGGGCGGGCGGCCCCCGCGAGCGGGACAGCCCGGCGACCGGATCGGCAGGTGGCTCCCGCGAACGAACGGGATGACCGCTCCGGGCACACCGACGCGTCCGAAGGACCGCTGGTCTCGACGACGGAGTCACGGGTGGTGCCGGGTGCCCGCGCCCGGCACCCGACACGGCAGGCCGCCGGGCGGCGTTCACCCGGACGCCCTCAGAACCGCCTCAGGTCGCGCTGCGTTCGCTCGCCTCGCGCAGGTCCTTCTCCACCGCGCGGTTCTGGACGGTGTCCGGTTGCCCCGCCGCCGTACCCGGGCGTCCACTGCGCAGCAGCCCCCGCCAGCGCTCGCGGCTCCAGTCGGCCGCACTGGTATTGGTCGTGAACTCCTCGACCAGGGCGAGGAAGCGCGCGGGATCGCTGTGGAAGGGGAAGTGACCGGCCCCCTCGAAGATCTCCAGGCGGCTGCCCGGCATGGCCTCGTGCGCCCCGTGGGCGTGCCGCACCGGAACCACGCTGTCCCGGTCGCCCCAGAGCAGCATGGTGGGCATGCCCTCCGTGAGGTAGCAGCGGTCGAGCATGGTGACCGCCTGGCCGCGCCAGTCGACCACGGCCCGCAGGGTCCGGATGAACGCGCTACGGGAGGTCGCGTCGGGCAGCGCGTCCACGAGGTTGACCAACTCCGGCGCGTCCTGGGCGAGATCGGTGTCGAGCATGCGTATCAGACGCAGGAAGAGGGCCACTTGGAGGCGCATACCGGGCAGGCGCAGCGCGGAGAGCATCAGATGGGCACCCGGCAGCGACACGGCGCGCAGGACGGGATTGACCTCGCCCCCGACACCGCCCGCGCTGACCAGGATCAGCCGCTCGGTGCGCTCGGGGAACTGGTACGCGAACTGCATCGCCACTCCCCCGCCCAGCGAATGCCCCACCAGGGTGGCGGACTCGATGTCGAGCGTGGACAGCAGATCACGCACGCCGTTGGCGTAGGCGGCCACCGAGTAGTCGGCGCGCGGCTTGTCCGAGGCGCCGTGGCCGAGCAGGTCGGGCGCGATCACGGTGTGGGTGCGGGCGAGGTCGGGGATCAGCTCCGCCCAGGTCGCGGAGGAGTCGCCTATGCCGTGGATCAGGACGAGCGCCGGGCCCTCACCGGCCATCCGGTAGGCGCGCCGGTAGCCGTGCACGACGCGGTGGTGCAGCCGCAGTTCCCCGTCACCGACGGAACGCAGCCGCGGGGTGCGCCGCGGATGGCTGGACTGTAAGTCGACCACGGGCAGACCTCCCGTTCCCAGGCCGCCGCGAAGGCGGCTCCCGAGCCGCCGGAACGACGGCTCCGGGGCCGTCCGGTAGGCGGCCCCAGCTCTCGTCACCAGCGTAGGGCCCCTGTCCCACAAGGGATTTCCGTGATGTTTCGCCTCCGCTAAGCGGGCGAACCTCCCCGCACCGAAACCGGATTGTCAGTGGTGGACGGCAAGCTGGGGTCAGGACCAGTGTCACGACAAGCCAACCGGGGAGAGCCGTCCGATGCCGACCGCCGTACTGACCGAACACGAACGCGCCGCCGTGCAGGCCTACCTCCGCCTCCTCCAGACGGTACGAGCGGCTTTCGACGGCCCGCCGGACGGGTCCCGACCACCCATGGTGCCGCCCGCCGTACTCGCCGAGGCGGAGCGGGCCCTGGCGGCGGCCGGCCTGGCGGGCAACGAGGAGTCGTTCTTCGAACTGCTGCACTCGTGGTGCCCGGAACCGGGCTGGGTGTGAGACAAGGACGTCCGGGCCCCACCGCCGTGCGGCCGAGGCGGACGAGGCCGACGACCGGGACGCCTCCGTGATCGCGGACACCGCCTGCCGGGCGAGCGGGGGCGGGCGGGCGGACGGGCGGTGGGGACAGCGAAGCCCCCGGGGCGGAGTCACCGGGGGTCTTCGTCGCCGGCCGAGTGGGCGGGGTCGGGCGCGCAGCCGGACGCCTTGTGGCCGCGGGGCCGTGACGGCGTGCCGGGCCCCTACGCGGCACCCTTGACGTCGGGGGCGACGAAGCGCCGGTGGAGTGGGCTGAAACTCGTCTCGGGCTCGCCGGCCATGCCCGCCTTCTGGATCGCGGGGGCGAGCCGTTCGGCGAAGAAGGCCTCGAACGCCTGCTGGGATTCCCAGACGTCGATCACATGCAGGCCCTGGGCGTCGAACCAGGCCACGTGCATCTGGCCACCGGCCGCCGGGACCTGCTCCCAGTCGACCGCGTCCCGCACCGTGTCGTACTGCTCCGGCGTGACTCCCGCCCAGTGCATCGACATCACCATCGCCATGTCCAGCCCCTTACCGTTCGTAGTGGTGTACGCCGTCCTCGGACCAGCCAACATCCACCCGCTGCCGCGCACATCTCCACGGCGGCCAATGGTGTCCCTCCTGCCGGTGCCGGGCATCGGGATCGTTCCACCGCACGAGCGGTGCCGGACAGAGCGTGCGGAGGCACACCGGAGCCCGCGGAATGCTTCGTACGCTCGTCGCGCGGTGTGCCTCTCCGCGCCGGTTTCGTCGTCGCCGACGCCTGTTTTCCGGCGAAGCGGTCCTGATCAGGAGTCTCCCGGTGTCCAGATCCAGGGTGTGGCGGTGGTCGCGGCCCGGAAGCCGAGGCGTCGGAGGGTCGGGGCGCTGTCCTCGGACGCGTCGACGTGCAGATACTCGACTCCCCGGGCCACGGCGAGCCGGGCTCGGGCCGCGATCAGCGCCCGGTAGATTCCGCGGCCTCGCCAGGCGGGCACCGTCGTACCGCCCCGGAGTCCGGCGAAGACGGTTCCGGGACTGAGGACCAGCCACGCGGCGGAGACGACCTGGCCGTCCGCCTCGGCGACCAGGACGGCGATGTCGTCCGGTGCCGCCGCGATCTGCCCGTTCAGGAACCCGTGGAGCCGGCGCCAGTCCATGCCCCACACGCCGGACTCCATCACCGCGATCCGTCGGATGTCGGCGTCCTCGGCGACGCGGCGCAGCGTGACGCCTGCCGGGACCACCGGCTCTCCCGCCGTGTCGGCCGCGTGTCCGATCAGCACGGTCTCCGGCTTCCCCGGGACGAATCCCGCGGCTCGGAGGCGGTCCGTGAGGTCACCCGGCCTGTCATGGGCGCGGGTCTTCCACTCGACCGCCTCGCCCCGTGCGGCGAAGTAGTCGCGCTGCCGGACGATCAGCCGGTCCAGGCCGGCACCGCTCAGCCCGAGGTCGCGCGGGGCGATGACGAAACCGCGGAAGTGTCCGACCACGCGCAGGAGCGGTCCGTCCCTCTCGCATCCGACTCCGGCCGGGAGTGCCGGGAGCACTCCTCGCATCTGCGCGTCGTACGCGGCCAGCAGCGTGTCGATGTCCTCCGTCACGCCATCGAGGGTACGCAGCCGTCAACTCCGCTGCCCCGGTGGCCCGTTCAGGCGTCAGGCCCGGACCGCCGGGCGCGGCCGGGTGTGCGGGACGGTGACCGCCGTCGCGACCAGCCCCCGCTGGACGGTCCAGCGTCCGTCGAATGCCGGGACGGCCGTACCGTCCACCACGGGCCCCGGTACGAGCAGGCGGGCGTGGAAGGTTCCCGAGAGGTCGGGGGCGGCGGGCGTCGGGCCCACGGAGATGTCGATGTCCGCCTCGGAGAAGTCGAGCCACTTGCCGGTGAGCGGGAACCACGCCTTGTAGACCGACTCCTTGGCGCTGAACAGGAGCCGGTCCCAGTGGACGTCCGGTGTCCGGGCACCGAGGCGGTCCAGGCGGCCCGTCTCGCTGGGCAGCGCGACGGCGGCCAGGACGTCCTCCGGGAGCGCCAGGTGGGGTTCGGCGTCGATGCCGAGGGAGGCCAGATCGGTGGGACGGGCGAGCGCGGCGGCGGCGTAGCCTTCGCAGTGCGTCATGCTGCCGATGAGGCCCGCGGGCCACTGCGGGGCTCCGCGCTCGCCCGGCAGCACGGGCCCCGGGGCCACGCCCAGCTTCTCCATGGCGCGCCGGGCGCAGGCACGCACGGTGGCGAACTCGCGGCGCCGCTTCTCCACGGCGCGCGCCACGATCACCCGCTCCTCGGGGTACAGGGTCGCGACCGCGGTCTCGTCGTCACCGTGGCTCTCCACCGTGACGACCGACTCCGGGAGCAGCTCCTCCATCACCGGCTTTGACCTCCATCGGCAGAATGCGGCGCAGCGTTGCGGGCGGCCCCGGTCGCTTACGCCATTCTCGGGGATAGCCCACCGACACCTCTTCGAAGCGGACACCGTCGTGCCAGGTGGTCCGGGGGATGTGCAGATGGCCGTAGACCATGGCCTCGACGCGGAACCTGCGGTGCCAGTCGGCGGTCGCCCGGGTGCCGCACCACATGGCGAACTCGGGGTAGCGAAGGATGTCCGTCGGGTGACGGTCCAGCGGGTAGTGGTTGACCGGGACGGTCGGCAGGTCGTCGGGGATTTCGGCGAGTCTGCGTTCGGTCTCGGCGACCCGGGCCCGGCTCCAGGCCTCGCGGCTCGGGTAGGGGTCGGGGTGGAGCAGATGCTCGTCCGTGCAGACGACGCCGGTGCTGTGCGCATAGGCCAGCCCCTCGTCCTTGGTGGCGCAGCCCTGCGGCAGGAACGAGTAGTCGTAGAGCAGGAAGAGCGGCGCGACGACGACGGGACCGCCCGGTCCGTTCCAGACGGGGTAGGGGTCCTCCGGGGTCGTGACGCCCAACTCCCGGCACAGGGCGACCAGATGCTCGTACCGGGCGACACCGCGCAGTTGGACGGGGTCCTTGGGATGGGTCCACAGCTCGTGGTTGCCGGGCACCCAGACGACCTTGCGGAAGCGGCCGCTGAGCGTCTCCAGGGTCCACCTGATGTCTTCGACGATCTCGCCGATGTCGCCGGCCACCAGAAGCCAGTCGTCGTCCGACTCGGGGCGCATCTTCTCGACCAGCGCGCGGTTCTCGGCATAGCCGATGTGCAGATCACTGATGGCCAGCAGGTTCCCTTCGCCGCCGTCTGTCGGCCGCACGTGCCACCCCCGTAGAAAGCGAATGTCAACACAAGAACACACCCGCCCGGCGCCGGACAAGGAGGCCCTCCGGCCGGTGGATCGGCGAATCCGTAACATGCCTGTAGCAGCACGGGGGTCCCCCGCCCCCTATGATCGCCCCAACACCACCGCCCCGAATCCGCTTTGGCGTACGGCGGCGCTCGGTGCACCTCCCCTACCCCTGGCCGGGCCCGGCCTGCTCCGCCGTGCCCGCGAACCGTGAAAGGTGGCTTGCATGGGCTCTCGCGTACGCGTCTGGCTCAACCGCACGTACGCGGAGAACGTGTTCTTCATGGATCAGCTGCGAAGTAATCCGCAGCATCGCGCGGTCGAGATCCATGCCACCCACGGCGACGCCGACTCTCCCGTACTGGCCGCCGCCGACACCGCCGAGATGGAGCCGGAGGGCCTGTCACCGCGGGCCTATGTCGAGTACGCGCTCGACATGTGCGCCCGGCGTTCCGTGGACGTCTTCGTGCCGGTCCTGCACCAGGCGGCGATCGTCGCGCAGCGCGCCGAGTTCGCGGCACTCGGTACGGCTCTGCTGGCGCCGCCCTCGGAGGCGGTCGCGGTCTTCCACGACAAGGCGACCGCGTACCAGGCCGTCGAGGCCGTGGGTGTTCCGGTACCTCCCTGGTGGCGGGTGCGCACGGAGGAGGAGCTGGTCGCGGCGGTGGAGCTGCTGGAGGCCGCGGGTCAGCGGGCCTGCTTCAAGCCCGCGGCCGGAGCGGGCGGGGTGGGCTTCCGGGTGATCACCCGCACCCCCTTCTCCCTCATGCACCTCAACGGGTTCCCGAGCCCGTACGTGCCTCTGGACCTGGTCGTGGAGGCGCTGCGCGCGGCCGACGAGCCCGTCGACTGGCTGGTCATGCCGCACCTCGGACAGCCGGAGGTGTCGGTGGACTGCCTCACCGGGCCGGACGGCCGGGTCCGCATGGCGATCGGCCGCACCAAGAACGGGCGGCGCCGCGGATTCACCCTCGACCCTGCCTGGATCGAGCCCGCCACGCTGCTCGCGGAGGCGTTCGGGCTGCACTATCTGTCGAACATCCAGTTCCGGATGTACGGCGACGAGCCGGTGCTGATGGACGTGAACACCCGTCCGGCGGGCGGACTGCACCAGCTCTCCCAGTGCGGGGTCAACGCCCCTTGGTCCGCAGTGCAGTTGGCGTTGGGCGAGGAGACGGGCGAGGTGGTCCCGCCGTTCCTCGGGCAGGACTACACGGTGGTCTCCGGGCCGCGTCCGGTGCGTCCGGTGTCGCTGCCTTCGCAGCGGACCGAGCTGCCCGTGCCGACGCTGTCCGAGGTGTCCGTACCGACGCTCCCCGCGGTGCCCGCGCAGGCCACGGAGCCCGCGGCCGCCACCCCGGTGGACGCGACCGCCTCCGCCGCCTCGGCCCAGGCCACCACGCCCGCCTCGGCGGCCATCGCGCCCGCCTGACCCCCGGGCCGCTCTCGCCGCCCCCTCCACCTCTACCGGTCTGGACCAATTCCCGCTCAGCGTCTTGACAGCGGGATTGGTCCATACCAACTTGGTTGCGCACCTCTCTGCACTCCCGAACACCCCCATTTCCCCAGGGAGATCGCGTGCGCATCACACAGCTCAGACGTTCCAGACATCGGTTCCTCGCCCTCCTGGGCACGGCCGCGCTGGCCCTCGCCGGGGCGGTCGCCCTGCCGGGTACGGCCCAGGCGGCGAACATCCTGTCCAACCCCGGGTTCGAGACGGGCAGCCTGTCCCCCTGGTCCTGCTCCGGCAACCTGGGCTCGATCGTCTCCAGCCCCGTACACGGCGGCTCCAAAGCCCTTGCGGGGGCGGTGAGTTCGAGCGACAACGCGCAGTGCACCCAGACCGTCTCGGTCCAGCCGAACACGACGTACAGCCTCTCGGGCTGGGTCCGCGGCAGCTATGTCTACCTCGGCGTGGACGGCGGTGCCTCGACCTGGACGACGTCCCCGTCGGCGTACAGCCGGCTCAGCGTGTCCTTCACCACCGGTGCCTCGCAGACCAGCGCCAAGATCTATGTGCACGGCTGGTACGCGCAGGGCACCTACTACGCCGACGACGTCAGCCTGGACGGACCCGGCGGCGGTGGCTCCGACAGCCAGGCGCCGACCGCGCCCACCAATCTGACCTCCACCGGCAAGACCTCCTCCAGTGTGTCGCTGTCGTGGGGCGCGTCGAGCGACAACGTCGGCGTCACCGGGTACGACGTCTACGCCGGCTCCAACCAGGTGCTGAGCGTGTCGGGCACGAGTGCCACGGTCAGCGGGCTGTCCCCGAGCACCGCCTACTCGTTCACCGTCAAGGCGCGGGACGCGGCCGGGAACACCTCCGCGGCCTCCAACTCCGTGAGCGTCACCACGAGCGCGGGCGGCGGTGGCGGCACCGGCTTCAAGCAGGCCGCTCCCTACCTGTTCGAGGGCTGGGGCGACCCCCCGAACCCGACCACGGTGATGAACGCGACCGGGGTCAAGTGGTTCACGATGGCGTTCGTGCTCGACTCGGGCGGCTGCAACCCCGCCTGGGACGGCAGCCGGGCGCTGACCGGCGGCGTCGACCAGACGGCCATCAACCAGATCCGTTCCGCGGGCGGTGACATCGTCCCGTCGTTCGGTGGCTGGCAGGGCAGCAAGCTCGGCGCCAACTGCTCCTCGGCGAGCGCGCTCGCCGGCGCTCTGCAGAAGGTGATCGACGCCTACAGCCTCAAGGCGATCGACATGGACATCGAGAACACCGACGAGTTCGAGAACGAGGCCGTCCAGGCGAGGATCCTGACCGCGCTGAAGACCGTCAAGGCCAACAACCCCGGCCTGAAGACGATCGTCACCTTCGGCACCTCGACGACCGGCCCGACCTACTACGGCAACCGGCTCATCGAGCAGGCGCAGTCCCTGAACGCCAACATCGACGTCTTCACCATCATGCCGTTCGACTTCGGCGGCGGCTCCGACATGTACGGCAACACGGTCAACGCCACCGAGGGGCTGAAGGCCAAACTGAAGTCGACCTTCGGCTGGGACGACGCCACGGCCTACTCCCACATCGGCATCTCCGGCATGAACGGCCTGTCCGACCAGCAGGAGAACACCACCCCGGCGATCTGGACCCAGATCCGTGACTGGGCGAACGGCCACCACATCGCCCGGCTCGCCTACTGGGCGGTCAACCGCGACCGGCCCTGCCCCGGCGGCGGCGTGGTGAGCAACTGCTCCGGCATCAGCCAGAGCACCTGGCAGTTCACGTCGATCACGGCCGGCTTCACGGGCTGAGACGACGGCGGAACAGCGCGGCGGGCCGTCCACAGGGCGACCCGCCGTCACGCTCCCCGCACGATCCACCGCGCTACGCTCGCCGGACGACCGGCGTCAGCAGAAAGGCCCGCGGTGACCAGCACCCGCTCCGGAGCGACCATCCCGTCCCGCGCCCTTCTGGGCAGTTGGCCCACTCCCCTCGAACCGGCTCCGCGGCTGGCCCGTGCGCTCGGGCTCGGCCCGGACGACCTGTGGATCAAACGCGACGACCTCACGGGCCTGGGCGGCGGCGGCAACAAGATCCGCAAGCTGGAGTGGACCTGCGGCGCGGCGCTGGCGGACGGTGCCACCGTGCTGGTGACGACCGGCGCGCCGCAGAGCAACCACGCCCGTCTGACGGCGGCAGCGGCGGCCCGGCTGGGCCTGAAGGCCGTCCTCGTCCTCGCCGGCGGGCCCGCGGCGCCTGACGCCGGTGAGCCCGGCGCGGACCCTGCCGGGGCACGGCCACCGGGTTCACCCACGAAGGCCCCGCCCGCCTCCGGCAATCTCGCCCTCGACGGCCTCTTCGGGGCCCAGGTCGTCTGGGCGGGCGACCGCCAGTACCTCGACGCGCGGGCGGCGCGCACGGTCGAGGAGCTACGGGCGCGGGGAGAGGTGCCGGCCCTTGTGCCGTTCGGCGGGTCCAGCGCGCTCGGCGCCCGCGGCTACGCAGAGTGTGCCCGTGAACTCCTCGACCAGGCACCGGACTTGGAGAACGTGGTCGTCGCGCTGGGCTCGGGCGGGACGATGGCCGGGCTCGTCGCAGGGCTGGGCGCCGCGCGTGTCCTCGGCGTCCACGTCGGTGCCGTCGCCGATCCCGCCCGCATCGTCGCGGAGCTGTCCTCGGAGCTGTCCGGCACGCCCTGCGACCCGCGCTCGCTGCGCGTGCGCGGCGACCAGGTCGGAGCGGGCTACGCCACGCTCACCGAGCCGGTCATGAGTGCCCTGACCCTCGCCGCGCGTGCCGAGGGCATCGCCCTCGACCCGATCTACACCGGGCGCGCGATGGCCGGCCTGGTCGCGGCCGTCGAGGACGGCGACATCACCCCGGGACAGCGCACCGTCTTCCTGCACACCGGCGGGCTGCCCGGTTTCTTCGGCCACCCCGAGGCGGTCGCCCGCGCGGAGGCCGAACTGCTCGGCCCTCCGGACAGCCCCGTTCCCGCCCCGGCTCCGTGACCCCCTGAATCCCCGGACACGCAGGGCGGACGTCTCCTCGGCCGATGTCTACTCCAGGTACGCCAGTCCGGGGTGCACGGCCGTATAGCCCTCGACCAGGGCGCGCGCCACGTTCACGGAGTCGACGAGCGGGTGGAGCGCGAAGGCCTTCACCGCGGTCGTGCGGGACCCCGACTCGGCGGCGGAGAGCACCTCCCGCTCCACCGCCTTGACCGCGCACACCAGCCCGGCGGCGTGTCCGGACAGCGGGTCGACGGTGACGGGGTGCGCGCCGTTGGCGTCGACCAGGCAGGGCACCTCGATGACGGCCTCGCTGTCGAGGACGCTCAGCGTGCCGCGGTTGCGGACGTTGAGGATGAGGGTGGTGCGTTCGTCGCGGGCGATGGCCCGCATGAGGGCGAGCGCCACCTTCTCGTAGCCACCGGAGAGGTCGTCGGCGTCGCGTTCCCCGGCACCGGCGGCGTCCCGGTTCTCCGCCATGTACGTGGCCTCGCGCTCGGCGCGGGTGCGGTCCCAGGCGGTCAGGGCCGCGGCGTCCGGGCTCTTCATCTCGTCGTAGAACCGCGCCTGTTGGTCGCGCAGGAACGCGCCGCGCGTCTTGTCGGCCTGCTGGTAGGCGCGGACGGTCTCGCGGTTGAAGTAGTAGTAGTGCAGGTACTCGTTCGGGACGGCGCCCAGCGACCGGATCCACTCCGGGCCGAAGAGCTTGCCCTCCTCGAAGGAACCGAGCAGGCCGGGGTCGGCGAGCAGCCGCGGGAGTTCGTCGCGGCCCGCGACGCGCAGCCCCCGTACCCAGCCGAGGTGGTTGAGCCCGACGTAGTCGATCCACGCCTCGCGCGGGTCCGCGCCGAGGACTCTGGCGATCCGGCGCCCGAGGCCGACCGGCGAGTCGCAGATGCCGATCACACGGTCACCGAGGTGGCGGGACATCGCCTCGGTGACCAGGCCCGCCGGGTTCGTGAAATTGATGACCCAGGCGTCCGGCGCGAGCCGGGCCACCCGCCGCGCGATGTCCACGGCGACGGGCACGGTCCGCAGACCGTACGCGATGCCGCCTGCGCCGACCGTCTCCTGGCCGAGGACGCCCTGGTCGAGGGCGACGCGCTCGTCCGCCGCGCGACCCTCCAGGCCGCCGACGCGGATCGCGGAGAACACGAAGTCGGCGCCGCGCAGGGCCTCGTCGAGGTCAGTGGTGACGGTCACCTCCGGCGCTCCGGGGTCCCCCGCCGCCTGCTCGGCCAGGACGCGGGCCACGGCGGAGAGCCGTCCGGCGTCCAGGTCGTGCAGCACGACCTGAGTGACGCGGCCCTCGGCGCGGTCGCCGAGGAGCGCCCCGTACACGAGGGGGACCCGGAATCCGCCGCCGCCCAGAATGGTCAGCCTCACGCAAGTACCACCTTTGCAGTTCGTGCGGGGACGCGGGTCGCGCGGCGAAGGATCACGCCACGGCCACCGGGACGCCCGCGTCGTCCGGGGACCAGCGTGTCACCACGGCCACCGGCTCGTTCGTCACCACCACCACGAGTGTCGGTCCCGCACACCCTCGCCGCCGCTCTCCCTCCCCGCCACCCACGGGAGGGCAACCGCGAGCTCGCCGACCACCAGGCCGCCATCGAGCCGACCCCGGGGCTTCAGGGGGGTTTCATCCGGGGGTTCCGGGACCCCGCCATTCTCCGACGGGTGATCGACGGAGGATCGGCCGGGCACGACGGCGCAGTGCCGTTCGACAGCGGTGGCGCCGCGCCGTGCCACCGCCGGCACACGGCGACGACCGCTCGTCGGGTCGGGCCGTCACCACCCGCCGCGAGACGAACGCGCCTTCCTCGTCACGTCGTTCATGAGCCACTGACCCAGGGACCACACGACCATGACCGAGCAGCACCTGCCCGCCTGGGCCGATCCGTCCGTCTCCCCCGCCGAGCTGGATCCGCAGGGCGTGTCGCGGCGCGGGCTGCTGCGCGGCGCGGGCCTGTTCGGGGCGGCCTTCGCGGTCGGCTCGGTCGCCACGCCCGCGGCGGCTTCCGGCAGAGGACACGGCGGCAGCGACCCCCGCCTCGCGTATCTCGTGGGCGACCATCACGTCCACTCCGTCTACAGCCACGACGCGAAGTACACGTTCTCCCGACTCGCCCGGGCCGGAGCCGCGTACGGGCTCGACTGGATGGTCTTCAACGAGCACTCCAACTTCGGGCACGCCTCCTACGGCGCCCGGCTGGAGCACCAGGAGATCCTGAAGGCGCGCGCCGCGAACCCGCGCCAGCTGATCTTCCAGGGCCTGGAGTGGTACATCCCGGCCGCCGAGCACGCCACGGTCTTCGCCGCCCCGGGCCCGCACGAGGCGGACCTCCTCACCCGGTTCGAGCTCGCCTACGACGGCAAGCTGCTGGGGTACACGGCGGGTTCGCCGGCCGGTCCCGACACGGCCCGCAACGAGGCGCACGCGGTCCGGGCGATCCAGTGGCTGGCCGATCAGCGCCGGACCGGATACGTCGACGACGTGCTGGTCCTCGCCAACCACCCGTCGCGCCTGGGGATCGACTCCCCGCACGAGATGCGCAACTGGCGCGACGCGGCCCCCGAGATCATGATCGGCATGGAGGGGGCGCCCGGCGCGCAGGGCGGCGGCATCCCCGGCTGGGTGGGCTCGGGGCAACAGCGCGGCGAGTACGTCAACAAGCCGTCGGAGAACTCGTTCGCCGGCTATCCGGAGGACGCGTACGTCCTGTACGGCGGCTTCGACTGGATGACGGCGACGGTCGGCGGCATGTGGGACGCGATGCTCGCCGAGGGACGGCTGTTCACCGTCACCACCAACTCCGATGTGCATCGCGTCGTCTTCGACACCTGGAAGAACGGCGACTGGGCGCCCGGACGGAACTTCGACAACACCGGGCGCGTCCCCGACCCGGTGAACACCGGCACCCAGCAGCCGGGCGGCGACTTCTGGCCCGGTCAGTTCAGTCGTACCCATGTCGGCGTGACCCGCTACGGCTACCGCTCGGTGATGGCGGGCCTGCGCGCGGGCCGCGTCTGGCTGGACCACGGCCATCTGCTGGACGGACTCGAGGTCCGCCTGAAGCGGCACGACGACCACGGGGCAGGCGTCACCCTGGGCGGCCGGATCCGCGTCCGCAAGGGCGAGCGGCTCACCCTGTCGGTCACCGTGACGACGGCCTCACGACCCAACCCCCATGGAATCCTGCCGGAGTTGGCGCACGTCGATGTGATCCGGGGTGCCGTGCGGGGCCGGGCGGCCGACCGCGACGCCTGGAGGGCGCCCGACACCAAGGTCGTCCGGACCGAGGACGTGAGCGGCCGCGAGGGGACCTACACCCTGCGCGTCCCTCTGGTCGCCGGCGACGAGTCCTTCTACGTCCGGCTGCGCGGCAGCGACGGCAACAGGAACGGCGCCGGTCACCTCGGTGCGGCGATCGACCCGCACGGACCCGTTCCGCACGTGCCCGGAAACGGTGACCCGTGGGTCGACACATGGTTCTATTCCAACCCGGTGTTCGTCGATGTGGAAGGTCGTTGATGAAGCGTCAATTACTGTCTGTCGCCGGCGTGTTGGGCGCGTTCACGCTCGGTGCGAGCACGTCGGCCGCGGTGGCCGCCGAACCGGTGTGGACCGAGACCGGCACGTCCTACGTCGACACGCTGAGCGGCGGCCAGGGGCTCGCGAGCCGCGCGGACGGCTCGCTGCTGCACCGCGGGCTCGCCTCCATTCCCCTCGGCCTGCGCATCAAGGGCTGGAATCACGTGGGCGACCCGGACATCGCCCGGGGCTACGTGTTCGACGCCTACCAGGGGCCGGACACGGCGACCTCGAAGATGTTCGCGGTCACCACACCCGCCGGGAAGCGCTCCGAGTACGTCCACCCGTTGGACCCGGGCGAGAAGCTGAACAACTCCTTCGCGACCGTGTCGCCCGACGGACAGTGGCTGGTGTCGGGCGAGTGGGGCGACCAGAACCGGCTCCAGGTCTTCCCCGCCCCGCTGCTCAACCCGTCGGCACCGCCCGCCGGCGGCCCCCTGCCGCAGGCCGGGCAGATCACCCTCGACAGGCCCGTCCGCGACATCCAGGGCTGCGACTTCGTCGACGACACTAGGCTGCTCTGTGCCTCGGACGACAGCTCGCGCGCGCTGTTCCCCGAGGACCGGCCGCTGCTCCAGGTCGACCTGGAGCGGACGGTGGACGGCGGGCCGGTCACGGGACACGTCACCAGCCTCCTCGCCCTGCCGCAGCGCGGCCTGTGCACGGACGGGACGTACGAGGCGGAGGGCGTCGACTACGACACGGCGAGCGGGACACTGCGCGCCGAGGTGGTCCAGCCCGGCGTGTGCGCCGTCGCGACCTCGGTGTACGCCTACCGGCTGCGCTAGCCGGGCCGAGGGGTCCGTCCGGGCCGGGATCACCGGAGCATCAGATGTAGAACCGCGACAGACTCTGCAGGACGGCGGCGGGCTTCCCGCCGCCGTCGGTCTCCACCGTGCCGTCGACGGCGATCTGCACGCCGCCCGGCACGTCCTCGACGGAGGCGAGCCGCGCGACGAGCCTGATGCGCGAGCCGGCCTTCACGGGCGCGGGGAAACGCACCTTGTTCAGACCGTAGTTGACCTTGGTGGTCACGCCCTCCACCTCCAGCAGCTCGGTGAAGAGCGGAATGAACAGGGAGAGGGTCAGAAAGCCGTGGGCTATGGTCGCGCCGAACGGGCCGGCGGCTGCACGCTCCGGGTCGACGTGGATCCACTGATGGTCGCCGGTCGCGTCGGCGAAGGTGTCGATCCGTTCCTGGGTGACCTCGATCCACGCGCTGGTGCCCAGGTCACCGCCCGCGAGCTTCCGGAGTTCGTCGAGACCGTTCACGGTGATGGTCATGGGTTTCCTTGCCTGTCGCCGTAGCGCGTACGGACGCGCGATTTGAGGAGCTTTCCGGAGGCGGTGCGCGGCAGTTCGTCCGCGATGACCAGGGACCGGGGGATCTTGTACTTGGCGAGCCGGCCGGAGAGTGAGGCGATGACCTCGTCCGGGTCCAGTTCGACACCCTCGCGGGCCACGACGACCGCGCGGGGGACCTCGCCCCACCTGTCGTCGGCGACACCGATCACGGCGCACTCGACGATGCCCGGGTGAGCGAGGAGAAGGTCCTCGATCTCGGCGGGACAGATGTTCTCGCCGCCGGAGATGATCACGTCTTTGATGCGGTCCACGATGAAGACATAGCCGTCGTCGTCGACGCGGGCGGCGTCCCCGCTGCGGAACCAGCCGTCGGTGAGGACTGCGGCCGTCTCCTCGGGCAGACCCCAGTAGCCGGGCATGACGTGGGGTCCGCGGACGACGACCTCCCCCGTCTCTCCCGTGTCGGCCGGGGTGAAGTCCGGCCGGACCACCCGGACATCGCTGAAGAAGTGCGGCACGCCCGCCGAACCGGCCTTGGCGACCGCGTGCTCCGCGTCCAGGAAGAGGGTGCCGGGCGCGGCCTCGGTCATGCCGTACCCCTGGAGGAAGGTGAGTCCGCGTTCCTGGTAGGCGGCGATGAGCGAGGTCGGCACGGGCGAGCCGCCGCAGGTGAGGATGCGCAGGGAGGACAGGTCGGCGCCGGCCCAGCGGGGATGCCGGGCGATCCGGTCGAACATGGTGGGTACGCCGAACATGAAGGTGATCCGGTGCCGTTCGACGAGGTCGAAGGTGGCCGCCGGGTCGAAGGACTCGGTCAGCACGCAGGTGCCGCCCTTGAGGAGCACCGGCAGGGTCAGCATGTTGAGGCCCGCCGTGTGGAACAACGGGGCGGACACCAGGGCGCGTTCGTCGGCGATCAGGTCGTGGTCGACGAGGACGTTGACGGCGTTCCAGGTGAGGTTGCCGTGGGTGAGCATCGCGCCCTTGGGGCGGCCCGTGGTGCCCGAGGTGTACATGATGATGCAGGTGTCGTCGGCGGTGACGGGGAGGTCGATCGGCTCGTCGGGAGCGGCGGCGATCGACTCCTCGTAGGAACTGCCCACTTCGAGGGACGTACGGACACCGGCGGTGCCCGGCAGACCGGCGACGAGCCCGGTCGCGGAGGACGCGTGGACCAGGGTCCTGGCGCCCGCGTCTCGTAGCTGGTGGGCGATCTCGGGACCGGCGAGGCGCGGGTTGAGCGGCACGAAGACGGCACCGAGGAGACCTGCGGCGAACAACGTCTCCAGATACGAAGGGTGGTTGGGTCCCAGATAGGCGATCCGGTCCCCCCGCCGGGTGCCAAGGGCCCGTAGGGCGTGTGCCAGCTTCGTGGTGCGCGTGTGCAGTCCGGCGTAGTCGACGGTGGCGTCGCCGTGGACCAGGGCGGTGCGGTGCGGGGTCTTGCGGGCCCGGCGTGCGGGCCATGACCCCAGTCCCTCGTTGCGCATCGTGAGCCCCTTACGGTGTGAGCCCGAGGACACGGGCGGCGTTCTCCTTGAGGATCTTCGGCCTGACCTCGTCCTTGATCGGGAGCTTCTCGAAGTCGGCGAGCCAGCGGTCCGGGGTGAGGACGGGATAGTCGGAGCCGAAGAGGACCTTGTCCTGCAGCAAGGTGTTGGCGTACTGCACCAGTTGCGGCGGGAAGTACTTCGGCGACCACCCCGACAGATCGATGTGCACGCCCGGCTTGTGCGTGGCCACGGCGAGGGCCTCGTCCTGCCAGGGGAACGACGGATGCGCCAGGATGATCTTCAGGTGCGGGAAGTCGGCGGCGACGTCGTCGACGTGCAGCGGATTCGAGTACGTGAGCCGGATCCCGCCGCCGCCGGGCACCCCGGCGCCGATGCCGGTCTGCCCGGTGTGGAAGAGGGCGATGGTGCCGGTCTCCTCGATGACTTCGTAGAGGCCGTACGCCACGGAGCGGTCGTTCGGGAAGAAGCCCTGGATGCTGGGGTGGAACTTGAAGCCCTTCACCCCGTACTCCTCGACCAGCCGCCGCGCCTGCCGCACCCCGGCCTTCCCCCGGAAGGGGTCGATGGAGGCGAAGGGGATCAGCACGTCGGGGTTGGCGGCGGCCGCCTCGGCGACCTCCTCGTTCGGGACGGGTTCGGTGCCGGTGGCGGACTCGGCGTCCACCGTGAAGACCACGGCGGCCATCCTCCGCTCGCGGTAGTACGCCGCCGTCTCCTCCAGGGTCGGTTTCCGCTTGCCCTCGACCTTGAAGTAGGCGCTGGAGGCGTCGTGCAGGTCGTCGTCGAGCGAGGAGTGGCCCTTGGACGAGACCTCGGCGTGGGTGTGGACGTCGATCGCGACCAGCTCGTTCGGGTTCACCGGAGGAGTCATCACGCCTCCGGCAGCTTCGGCGCGGGAATCCCGACGGTCTGGGGTTCGGCACCGAGAGCGGCGGCCCAGACGTCGGCGAGCGTCTCCGGGGTCCAGCCGCCGTCCGCGTACGCCGCCTTGATCTCCTGCGGATGCGACCAGAGGGCCACCTTGTCGCCGCCGATGCCGATGGCCTGGCCGGTGATCCCGCGCGTCGCCGCGGAGGCGAGGAAGGGAACCAGGGCGGCGCAGTCCTCGGGGGTGCCGAAACCCTCGCCCTTGCGCAGGAAGTCAGGGAGCGGCGTGCCGTCGCGCAGGGCCTCGACGTAGGGGGCGAAGGCCGGGACCGTCTCGGTCATCGCGGTGGCCGCGACGGGCACGATCGCGTTGACGGTGACACCCGCACGGCCCAGCTCCATCGACCAGGTGCGCGCCATGGCCGCGATGCCCGCCTTCGCGGCGGCGTAGTTCGTCTGCCCGAAGTTGCCGCGCTGTCCGGCGGGCGAGCCGACCAGGATCAGGCTGCCGCCCTCGCCCTGTTCACGCATCCGCACGGCGGCGGCGCGAGCGCAGGTGAAGGTGCCCTTCAGATGGGTGGTGATCACCGCGTCGAAGTCGTCGTCGGTCATCTTCCACAGGACCTTGTCGCGCAGAATGCCCGCGTTGGCGACCAGGATGTCCAGGCGGCCGAACTCCCGCACGGCGCCGGCGACGAGCCGGTCGGCGGCTTCGGCGGTGCCGACCGCGACCACCTCCGCGACCGCCTGCCCGCCGGCCTCGGTGATGGACTTGACGGCCTGCTCGGCCACGTCCTCGTCGACGTCGTTGACGACCACGCGGGCACCGGCGGCCGCGAGGGCGCGGGCGTAGGCGAGGCCGAGGCCACGGCCGCTGCCGGTGACGACGGCGGCCTTGCCGGTGAGATCGATGCTGGGCACGAGGGGGTCCCTTCACGTGGTGCGGGTGCTCGCCCTGAACGCGAGTGCCCGCCGGGGCCGGCCGCGAGGCCGACAGGGGTGCGGCCGCGAGAGGGAAGCGGTGCGGTCACGAGATCGAAGTTAAGAGCAATAATTGTCGACGTCAATAGTTGTTGCCGTCCGGGCCATACGGCATGCTGGGTCCGTACGCCCGAACCGCCCCGCCCGGGGCCCGGCCCCAGGGAGCCCGTCATCGCAGGTCAGCGGAGCGCCGCAGAACATCCCCGAGGACCCGTCCGCATCGACGCCGAGGAGCCGTGGATGCGCGGCCTGCACGCGGACACCGGCTATCTGCTGTACCGGCTGGGCCTGCGCTCGGGGCAGTTGTTCAACGCGTTCCTCCAGGAGTCCGGCCTGCGGCTGCGCCACTACGCGCTGCTGCGGTTCCTCGCCACCTCGCGGGGCGCGCTGCAGCGGGAGCTGAGTTCGCGGCTCGGCTACGACCCGAGCGCGATCGTCGGGCTCGTCGACGACCTGGAGAAGCTCGGCTTCGCGGAGCGCAGGCCCTCCCCCGACGACCGCCGCAGCCGGATCGTCGTTCTCACCGAGGACGGCCGCGCCTTCCTGCGCGACACGGACGAGGCCGGCCTGCGCGTGACGAACGACCTGCTCCAGCCCCTGGACCCCGCCGAACGGGAGACCCTGCACACGCTGCTGCAACGCGTCGCGGACGCCGAACTGAACTCATGACCGCCCTGTCGGCTCCCGACCGCCTCCTCGCCGTGCTCGCCGCCTTCGACCACGAGCACACGGCGCTGTCCCTGACGGACATCAGCCGTCGGGCGGGCCTCACCCTCACCACCGCCCACCGGCTGGTGGCCGCGCTTGCCGAGTGGGGCGCGCTGGAGCGGGACGCCGACGGCCTTTACCACGTGGGCCTGCGCCTGTGGGAGATCGCCGCGCTCGCCCCGCGCGGCCTGGCGCTGCGGCAGATCGCCCTGCCGTATCTGGAGGACCTGTACGAAGCGACGCACGAGAACGTGCAGTTGGCGGTCCGCGACGGCGCCGAGGTCGTCTACATCGAGTGGATCTCCGGGCGTTCGTCGGTCGGCGTCCGTATCCAGGTGGGTGCCCGCTGGCCGCTGCACGCGACAGGGGTCGGGCTCGCGCTGCTCGCGCACGCGCAGCCCGCGTTCCAGGACGCCTACTGCGCCGGGCCGTTGGCCGCCTTCACGCCGTACACCATCACCGACCCGGCCCGGCTGCGGCGCGTTCTGGCCGAAGTCCGGCACACCGGTGCGGCGGTGAGCAGCCGTCAGGTGACCGACGACGCCCTGTCGGTGGCCGCGGCGGTCCGCGGCACGGACGGAACGGTCGTCGCGGCCGTGTCGGTCGTCGTGCCCCAGGCCGACGCGCAGGTACCGGCGTTGGTCCCGGCGGTACGTCTGGCGGCCCGTGGAATCTCACGCGCCCTCGGATGGCGGCCGACGGAACCGACGGAACCGCACGTCTGACACCGCACGTCTGACACCGCACGCCTGACGCGGACACGGACCCCGGCACCCGCACCCGCACCGGCACCGGCACCGGCACCGGCACCGGCACCGGCGTGAGGATCGGCACCGGGGCGGACACGGCCGGGTACCCGCCTTCGGGCGGGACGGGATATCCCTCTCGCCGGTGAGGCGTCCGCGGAACCGGATCGGGATACTGGGACGGCCCTTGTCCAAAGGAGCCGCGTATGCCCGCCCAGTCCTGGTCAGCGCCCGTCGCCTCGCGGTGGCGGACGGCCCTGTCACCCGCCGTGTCCCGATGGCGCCCGTTCGTCGCGCGGTTGCGGACGACGCATCCCTACGTCCTCGACACCGCGCTCGCCGCACTCGTGCTGTTCGCCGCCTCGCTCCAGTGGATGTTCCCCGACGAGGGCGACGACCGGCTGTCCTGGCAGGGGTTCCTGCTGGCGGTCGGGACGGCGGCGCCGCTGGTGTGGCGGCGGCGGGCACCCTTCCCGTCCGCGCTCGCGGTGTCGATCTGCACACCGGCCATGGCGCTGTACCACGCGCCGCCGCCGAACGTCGCCTACGGCGGACTGGTCGTCCTCTACACGGTGGCCACGCTCTGCCCGCCCGCCCGGCGCCGCTTCATGCTGGTGACCTGGCTGGTCGGCGCCTCGCTGACGATGACGACCAAGGAGCACGCGCAGCCCTTCGAGTACGCGTTCCACCTCACGAGCTTCCTCAGCGCGTACGCGCTCGGCGTCCTCACCCGCGTACAGCGCGCCTACACGGCGGAGTTGGAGGACCGGGCCCACCGGCTGGAGCGCGAGCGCGCCTCGGACACGGCGCGCGCGAAGACCCAGGAACGCGCCAGGATCGCCCGCGACATGCACGACATCCTGGCCCACGCGGTCAGTCTGATGGTGGTGCAGGCGGAGGCGGGACCCGTGGTCGTACGCAGCGATCCGGAACGGGCCGAGGCGGCTTTCGACGCGATCGCGACGAGCGGGCGCGACGCCATGACCCAACTGCGGCGCATTCTCGGGGTTCTCAAGGAGGACCCGGTGAACGGCGCGTCGGCCCGTTTGCCGCAGCCCGGCATCACCGCGCTCGGTGAACTCGCCGCGCAGGTCGCGGAGTCCACCGGACTACGGGTCGACCTGCGGACCACCGGCGAGCGGCGCCCCCTGCACCCGGACACCGAGGTGGCCGCGTACCGGGTGGTGCAGGAGGCCCTCACCAACACCGTGAAGCATGCGTACGCCGCATCGTCACGGATCGAACTCGACTGGAGGGATGACGCGTTGACGCTCACGGTGACCGACGACGGACGGGGGCCGGTGCGTCCCCCCGGCGGACGGGATCTCGGACCCTCGACCGGCGGACACGGACTGATAGGCATCCGCGAGCGGGCCGCCGCCTGCGGAGGCAGCGCGGACGCGGGCCGCGGCCCCGAGGGCGGCTTCCGGGTCACCGTGCGCCTCCCGTCCGCGGCCGACCGGCAGGCGGCCCTCGGATGAGCATCCGCGTGGTGGTCGCCGACGACCAGGAGCTGGTCCGCAGCGGTTTCAGCATGATCCTGGAGGCCCAGCAGGACATCGAGGTGGTGGCCGAGGCGGGTGACGGCGTCCAGGCGGTGGCCGCCGTGCGGGAGCACGCGCCCGATGTGCTGCTCCTCGACATCCGCATGCCGCGCATGGACGGCCTGGAGGCCGCGCGCGTGGTGTGCGCGGAGTCCGGCTGCAAGGTCGTCATGCTGACCACGTTCGATCTCGACGAGTACGTGTACGAGGCGCTGTACGCGGGGGCCAGCGGCTTTCTGCTCAAGGACGTCCGCCGCGACGACCTCGTCCACGCGGTGCGGGTGGTCGCGGCCGGCGACTCGCTGCTCGCGCCGACGGTGACGCGCCGGCTGGTCGCGGACATCGTGCGGCGCCGGCTGGCGGAGTCCGCCGTCGAGGTCCCGCCCCAGCGGCTGGACGTCCTCACGGCGCGCGAGGAGGAGACCCTGCGGCTGCTCGCCCGCGGGCTGTCCAACGCGGAGATCGCGAAGACCCTGTTCGTGAGCGAGCACACCGTCAAGACGCACGTCAGCAACATGCTGAGCAAGCTGGGGCTGCGGGACCGCGTGCAGGCCGTGATCTGCGCGTACGAGACGGGGCTGGTGACCCCTGGCTCCTCCTAGCGAGTGAACCGCCGGGGCGCCTCCCTCCTGCGAGGGATTCCCGGAAACCGCTCCCCCCGGCGATCCGGTGACCCCCGGTCCGGTACGACGCTGAGTGGCGTTGTCAGGAACCGCATCAACCGCCGGGAGGCGCACCGTGCTCGCCACGATCTCCCGGGCGGCGACCCGCCGCCCGATCACCGTGATGCTCGTCTGGCTGCTCATGCTGCTGATCGGCTTCGGCCTCGGCACGGGCGTCTTCGGCCGGCTCGTCGACTCGGTGCCCGATGTCCCGGGCACCGAGTCGGAACGCGCCGCCGCCCATCTCGACCGCGTCGATTCGAGCGGTGAGTCGATCACCGCCGTCATCGCGGGCACCTCCGTCTCGGACCCCGCGCTGCGGTCCCAGGTCGCGGGGGCGGTCGCGGACCTGCGTACGGTCTCGGGAATCGCCGAGGTGCCCGACCCGTACACCACCCGGGGCCTCACCTCCGAGGACGGCAGGGCGCTCGTCATCCCGGTGACGCTCAAGGGCGACATGAAGTTCCGGGACGAGAAGAAGGCCGTCGACACGGCGGCCGAACGCATCAAGCGGATCGACGCGCCCGACGTCCACGTCAGCGGTGGGCTGCTGCTCGGGCAGCAGATGAGCGGGCGCGCCCAGGAGGACGTGCAGCGGGCCGAGTTGATCTCCCTGCCGGTCGTGCTCGCCCTGCTCCTCGTCGTCTTCGGCGGGCTGCGGGCCGCGAGCCTGCCGCTGGTGATCGCGATCAGCGGAGTCGCCGGCGCGTTCCTGGCGCTGTTCGCCTTCAGCCAGTTCACCGACATCTCGGTGTACGCGATCCAGATCACCACCATGCTGGGACTCGGACTGGCCATCGACTACGCCCTGTTGATGGTGGTCCGCTTCCGGGAGGAGCGGCGCCACACCGACGAGGTCGTCGAGGCCGTGCACCGCACCGTGGCCGGAGCCGGACGGACCGTCCTGTTCTCCGGGCTCACCGTGGCCGTCAGCCTCACCGGGCTGCTGGTCTTCCCCAGCCCGTTCCTGCGCAGCATGGGTCTCGCGGTGGCCGCCGTGGTCGTCGTCGACATGCTCGCGGCGATCACCCTGCTGCCCGCCCTGCTGGCGCGCTTCGGGGCACGGATCGCACCGGCACGCGCGAGGACCGGGGCCGCCGCGGCCGGCCCGGACGCCGAGGGACGCGTCTTCGCCCGCCTCGCCCGGTTCGCCACCCGCCGTCCGGTCGTCGTCCTCGCCGCCCTCGTCCCGGCCCTGATCGTCCTCGCTCTGCCCGCCGTCGGCATGAGGATCAGCATCGGGGACGCCAAGCAGCTGCCCGCGAGCACCGAGGCGCGGCAGTTGTACGACACGCTGGGCGCCCACTTCCCGCCCGGCACCGGGGTGTCTCCGGTGTCCGTGGTGGTGGGTTCCGGCGCCGGCGAGGGCACGGTGGACCGCGTCCGCGCCCTCGCCGGCACGAGTGACGCGCGGGCCCTGCCGGACGGCAGCACGCTGGTGCACCTGCAGCCGACCGGGAGCGTCGACGGGAAGGCGGCGACCGATCTGGTCGAGCGGGTACGGCAGGTACGCGGCGACGAACCCGTCGAGGTGACCGGCGTGGCGGCCCGGCTGGTCGATTTCCGCGCGATGCTCGCCGACCGGGCGCCCTGGGCCGCGGTCACGGTCCTCGTCGGCATCTTCGTCCTGCTCTTCGCCTTCACCGGTTCGGTGCTGATCCCGCTGCGGACGATCGCGACGACGCTGCTCAGCCTCGGGGCCGCTCTCGGCGCGGTGGTCTGGGTCTTCCAGGACGGGCATCTGGCCGGAGCGCTGGGCGCCGAGGGCCTCGGTTCGCTCAGCCTGACCGCTCCGCCGCTGATCATCGCGATCGCCTTCGGACTCGCCATGGACTACGAGCTGTTCATCCTGGCCCGGATGCGTGAAACCTGGCTGCGGACCGGCGACCACCAGGAGGCCGTCGTCACCGGGCTGCGCCGTTCGGGCCGGGTCGTCAGCTGCGCGGCCCTGCTTCTCGCCATCGTCTTCGGCGCGTTCATGACCGGCGGCTTCTCGCCCATCCTGCAGATCGGCCTCGGCCTCACGCTCGCGGTCCTGATCGACGCGACCGTCGTCCGCATGCTCCTCGTACCGGCGACGATGGCGCTCCTGGGCAAGCGGGCCTGGTGGGCCCCGGGCGCGCTGCGCAGGGCGCACGACCGGCTCGGCGTGAGCGAGGAGGAGCCGGCGGACCGGCCCCAGCCGGTCGGCGTCTGACCTCGGTCCCCCGAGCGTCCGCGAGCGGTCCGGCATCCGCCTTCCCCGACGGCGGGTGCCGGACCGTTCCGGCGCGCGCACGGACGGCGGTGCCGCCGCACGACCGAGCGGCGCCCGGCCCGTCCGCCCCGCTCAGTTGGGCAGCTCGGCGAGCAGACGGCTGTCCCGGGGTGAGGGGCCGCGGTCGAGGCGGGTGTCCAGAAGACGGCGGGCCGCTTCACAACGGCCCGCCGCGACCAGGGCGTACAGCAGGGTCTCCTCGACGACCTCCCGTTGGGCCGCGCTGCCGCCGACCCGGCCGAGGACAGGGAGCAGGGCGTCCAGGCCCCGGGCGGCTTCGGAGAAGCGTTCCTCGACGAGCGCGGCGAAGGCCTCGCAGAGGGGGACGACGACCTCACGCTGCACGGGGTCGGCGCCGGCGGCGTGGTCGCGGAGCCGGCGCAGCGCCGCGAGATCGCCGACGGCGGTGAGGGCGACCGCGGCGTGCAGCGCGGTGAAGGCGGTCGCGGGCCGCTCCACGATCTCCCGGGCGACGTTGTCGAGGACGTCCGCCGCCGGTACCCGCCCCCGCCAGCTGTCGCTGAGCCGGGCCCGCCACAGGAGCGATCCCGAGTCGACCAGGGCACGTACGCCGGTCACCCGCCCCGGAGCGAGCTGGGCGAACCAGCGCCTGCGGACGGCGGCGGGATCGTCGAGGGCCAGTTCGTGCAGGGCGATGTGCCAGGAGAAGTGGGCCCGGTGGACGGCGCCCCGTCCGTGCCCCGACACCCAGGCGTCGAGCCAGTCGCGGCCGGTCTCGTGGGCCCCTGACTCGTAGTGGACGTGGGCGAGGGCGTGCACGGCGTGTCCGGAGGCCGGCTCGGCGGTCAGCGCCCGATGGGCCAGTGCGGCGGCCTCGTCGTAGCGGCCCTGGTCCTGGCGCAGGAAGGCGAGGAGCGAGGCCGGGAACCAGTGGCCGTCGTAGGCGGGCGCGGTCCGCTCGACCAGGGTCAACGCGTAGCCCGTGTCGAGGTCGTTGATGCCGGAGAAGGCGATGGTGGGCACGGCGGCGGCGAGCGCCAGCGCGTCGGCGGGGTGCGCGGCGAGGTGCCCGAGCAGGGCCCCCGCGCCTCTGTCCCGGGACGCACCGTGCACACGGCGGGTCACCACGTCGACGAAGGAGCGCTCGCGCTCGTCGGCCCGTTCCCGCGCGCAGCGCTGCGCGTCGGCCAGCGCCCTGGGCACGTCGACGTCGGCGCCGCACTCGTGGCCGAGCAGGGCGAGCGCGGCGTGGCCGAGCGCGAAGCCGGGGTCGAGGACGACGGCGCGCGCGAAGGCGTCCTCGGCACCTGCCCTGACCTTGAGGACCCGTTCGAGGCCGGTGCGATGGGCGGCGGCCGCCTCGGCGTGGGTGGACAGCGCGAGTCCGTGGGCGTCGACCGGCCGACGGCGCGCGGGGCGCCGCGGGGGTGCCTGGGGGGCGAGCAACTGCTCGGCCAGGTCGGCGGCTTGGACCCGGATCTCGGGGATGGCGGTCGTCTCCCACAGTTCGCCGCGGCGTGGAGCGCCGAGGGTGAACACCGGCAGCCCGGTCCCGCCCTCGGCGTCGAGGAGCCTGCCGTCTCGGGTCGCGACGCCCAGACCGAGGGGGCCCGGCACGGCGGCACCCGTGTCGAACAGCGAGCGCCACAGGGGGTCTTCGGGCCGAGGGCCGGGCCCCGTGCAGTCGATCACCCAACCGGCCCGGATGTCACGGCCGTCGGAGAGCGTGACCCGTACGGAGCCGTCGGGCCGTACGACGGCGTCGGCGATCCTGCCCGTGTGCACCCGCAGCCGCCGGGCCGTACGGGCCCGGGCGACCGACTCGGCCGTCACCGGCGCCATCCGGTGGCGGTGGGTGTTCCACAACGCGCCCTCGCGCTCCAGGAACAGGGCGCGTTCCTCGGGCGTGAGGCTGTGCCACAGGCGAGCGGTGTGCGGGCGCAGACTGTCGAGCGCGGGACGCCAGTCGCCGTGGGCGCGCACGGCGCGGCCGATGTGGCGGTAGACGGTCCGGCGCAGCGTGGACAGCGTCGGCGCGTCGAGCCCTTCGGGTGCGGCCATCTCGGCGGCCGGGCTCAGCGCGTGCGGCTGCGGCAGCAGGCCGGAGCGGGAGAGTGCGTGCACGGTGCGTCCCGGCCGGTCGAGGCTGAGCGCCAGGTCGACCGCGGTGAGCCCGGTGCCCACCAGCAGGACGTCGGCGTCCGCGCGTCCGCTCGCGCGGGCGGCCGGCTCGGCGAGGGGTCCGTCGAGGGCGCCGGGCGCCCAGGGGGACCCGATGAACCGCTCGGAGGTACGGAGTCCGGGCGGGACCCGGTCGCCGGTCGGGGCCGCCGGACCGGTGGCGAGGACCGCGCTGTGGGCCGACAGGCGCTCTCCGTCGGCGAGTCGAAGCTCCAGCCCCCCGCCCGGGGCGGGGATGCAGCCCTCCGCCCTGGTCCGCAGCCGGTGTACGGCGACGGTGCCGTGGGCGTGGACGATCGCCTGTGCCAGGGTGTCGGCGAGGTAGGCGCCGTAGCGGTAGCGGGTGGCGAAGTCGGTTCCCCTGACGGTGGGTTCGCCGTGCCGGCACAGCCAGCGGGTGAAGTGTCCTGTGTCGTCGGGGTAGCAACTCATGCCTCCGGCGGGCACGTTCAGCCGGTGTCGGGGATCGGGGGTGGCGTACGCGGTGCCGCGTCCGGCTTCGGGGGCCGGGTCGACCAGGACGAGCTCGAGAGGGGTGCGGCGCCGGGTCGCCGTCTCGCACAACTGCACGGCCGTGAGCGTGCCGGCCGCACCCGCTCCGACGATCGCCACGGTGTGCCGCTCACGGGCTGGATTCACGGATACCTCCGGCGGGTCTGCTGCGGAACCGGCAGGCGGAGCCCCTTCATCACTCCGGCGACCGGTGAGGTCGCAAAGGGCTCCCGGAAGGGGATCTCACGGAGAACTCAGGGGTCCGGTCGGCGCTTCATACTCTGGTCACAATCGAAGGCGGCCCGGCAACCGTGGAATTTGGCCGTCTCTCCGGCCGTCTTCACAGGAATCTCAGGTTTGAGCCGTCGGATTCAAAGAATCAACCCATGGAAGTCGCGCAGGATGCACCCGCAGCGGTGGTGAGCGAAGAACCGAGGAAAGGCGTTCCGTGGGCGTCCCTGAGATATCGAACCGGCCCGAGTCAGCACCGGACGCCCCGGGGCCCGCACGGCACCGGCCCGGGCGTCCTGCCTGGTCACGGCGGGGAATCCTCGCCGCCCTCGGCGCCGCGGTGCCGGCCCTCGCGCTGGCGGGGTGCGGCGACTCGGCGGACGCCACCGAGGGGACGGGAACGACGGCGACCGCCGGATCACCGGACGGAACCGGGGCAACGTCCCAGGTGAGGACGCCGGCCATCACCGTCAGCCCCGCCGACGGCACACGGAAGGCCGCATTCACCAGCCCGGTCGAGGTCTCGGTGACCGACGGCACCCTGTCGACGGTCGAGGTGTCCGGCAATGACGGTTCCACTCTGGCCGGATCCTTCAACGACGACCGCACCCGATGGACCTCCACCCGGAATCCGTACTCGGGCACCAAATACACGGTCAGCGCGAAAGCGGAGGGTGCCGCGGAGCACACCGCGGTCTTCGTCACGAAGTCCCCGGGCGAGACCTTCGTGGGCTATTTCACGCCCGAGGCGAATTCGACCTCCGGCGTCGGCATGCCCGTGTCGATCAACTTCACGAAGGCCGTGACGGACCGGGCGGCCGTCGAGAAGGCCATCACGGTGACGGCGGAGCCCGCGGTCGAGGTGGTCGGCCACTGGTTCGGGAACACACGGCTCGACTTCCGTCCGGCGCGGTACTGGGCGGCGGGCACGAAGATCACGCTGAGCCTGCGATTGAAGGACGTCGAGGGCACGGACGGCGTCTACGGCGTCCAGTCCAAGGACGTCACCTTCCGCATCGGTCGCCACCAGGTGAGCACGGTGGACCTCGCGAAGAAGACCATGACGGTCGAGCGGAGCGGCGCGACCCGAGCCACCTACCCGGTCAGCGGCGGCGACGCGGACCACACCACCTGGTCCGGGATCATGGTGATCAGCGAGCGGTTCGAGGCGACCCGGATGGAATCCTCGACGGTCGGACTCGGCGACGAGTACGACATCGCGGATGTGCCGCACGCCCAGCGCCTGACCACTTCCGGCACGTTCATCCACGGCAACTACTGGGCCACGGCCTCCATTTTCGGCGGCAGCAACACCAGCCATGGCTGCATCGGGCTGCACGACGTGAAGGGCGCCGACGACACCTCCGTGCCGGGCTCGAGGTTCTACGAGAGCTCGATGCTCGGTGACGTGGTGATCGTCGAGAACTCGGGCGAGCGGACCGTCGAGGCGTCGAACGGCCTCAACGGCTGGAACCTGTCGTGGGCGGACTGGAAGGCCGGCAGCGCTCTTTGACGGTCCACCCGAAGGGGCGGGCATCGGCGAACCGCGCCGGGCCCTCCCCTTCCGCATGCCCCCTTCTTTCACGGCGTGAACTCCCTTGAGCCGTAAGGACTTTCTCGGCTTCACCTCTTGACGGCCGGAGTGACAGAGAGCACATTGGCCGCGCAGCTGCTGTGAGAGCGCTCTCAAATGGCCATGGGAGCGCTCTCACGACCACCCGCGCACCCCACACTCCGTACCCGAAGAGGCACACCCCATGAGTGAAACTTCCGGCACACCCGTCAGACGCGGCCCACTGCGGCGCGTGCTCATCGCCGTGCTCAGCACACTGAGCCTGGCGGCGGTGGCCGCCACGGCGGCCACCCTCCCCGCGAACGCCTCCGCCCCCACACCCCCCTCCGGCTGGTCCCAGGTCTTCCTCGACGACTTCAACGGGTCCGCCGGAACCGGCGTCAACACCGCCAACTGGCAGTACACGACGGGCACGAGCTACCCGGGCGGTCCCGCGGGCTTCGGTACCGGCGAGATCGAGACGATGACGTCCAGCACCAACAACGTCGCGCTCGACGGCACCGGCAACCTCCGGATCACCCCCCGGCGCGACGCCGCCGGCAACTGGACCTCGGGCCGGATCGAGACGGTCCGCACCGACTTCCAGCCGCCCGCGGGCGGCAAGCTCCGCGTCGAGGCCCGCCTCCAGATGCCGAACGTGACCGGCGCGGCCGCCAAGGGTTACTGGCCCGCCTTCTGGATGCTGGGCGCGCCCTTCCGCGGCAACTACTGGAACTGGCCGGGCATCGGCGAACTGGACATCATGGAGAACGTCCAGGGGCTCAACACCGAGTGGGCCACCATGCACTGCGGCACCTCACCGGGCGGCCCCTGCAACGAGACCTCCGGCATCGGCGGCAACACCCCCTGCACCGGGGCCACTTGCCAGGCCGGGTTCCACACGTACGCCGTCGAGTGGGACAAGTCGACGAGCGTCGAGGAGATGCGCTTCTACCTCGACGGCGTCAACTTCCACACGGTCCGGGCGAACCAGGTGGACGCGGCCACCTGGACGAACGCCACCAACCACGGCTACTTCGTGATCCTGAACGTCGCGATGGGCGGTGGCTTCCCGGACGCCTTCGGCGGCGGCCCGGACAGCGGCACGGAGCCCGGCCACCCGCTCGTGGTCGACTACGTCCAGGTGCTCCAGTCGGGCAGCGGCGGCGGTGGCGGCACCACTCCGCCGCCCACCGGAAACCGTGACGCGTACAGCGCCATCCAGGCGGAGTCCTACGACGGCCAGGCGGGCGTCGGCACCGAGACCACGACCGACTCCGGCGGCGGCCAGAACATCAGCGCGCTCGCGAACGGCGACTACGCGCTCTACAAGGGCGTCAACTTCGGCTCCACGGCCGCCAAGCAGTTCTACGGCAGGGTCGCGAGCGGCGCGGCGGGCGGGGTCAGCGGCCTGGTCGAGGTGCGCCTCGACAGCCGAACGAGCACGCCGATCGGCAGCTTCGCGCTGGGCAACACCGGTGGCTGGCAGGCCTGGAAGACCGTGCCCGCGAACATCAGCTCCGTCACCGGAACGCACGACGTCTATCTGACCTTCACCAGCGGCCAGCCCGCGGACTTCGTGAACGTCAACTGGTTCGACTTCGGTCACTGACACTGGAGTTGACGGATGCTCACCCGATCCCCGGCCGGGCCGGCCGCATCACGCCCCGAGGTCAGGCGGAAAGCCGGCGCCGCCCTGGCCGCCCTCCTCACGGTGCTGATGCTCGGCCTGGCCGGGGCGGTACCCGCAAGGGCCGCCGCCGACTACACCCAGGGCGTCACTTCGACGGGCTCCGGCTCCGTCCAGATCTGGTTCACGCCCACCGTGCCCGCGTCACTGGTCGATGTGCACTACCTGTCGCCCGGCGCGGGACAGCAGGACTTCCGGATGACGAACACCTCGGGCACCTGGCGGCAGAGTGTCAGCGGCCTGCCGAGCGGCTTCACCCTGGAGTACTGGTTCACCTACGAGAAGAGCGGCCCGCTCCACGACACCCCGCACTTCACCCACACCGTGGGGAGCGGAGGGGGAGGCGGCGGGGGCGACGGGGGCGGCACCGGCAGCTTCCCGATCACCTTCCAGAACAACACCCGTGGGACGTACGCGAATTCACAGATCTACGTCACAGTGCTCGGTCAGGTGACGCCAGGCCAGTGGTCGTACATGAGGGCCGACGGAACCATGGCACACATCAACCACCTGGACGCGAGCGCGCCCGGACACCTGACCAAGAACGGCGTGAGCTACCCGAACATGTCGTTCACGCTGGACCGGGCGGGCGGTTCGGTGCCGTCCCCCACATCCATCCGCGGCGGCCGGATCTACGTCTCCCTCGGCTCCCCGCTGTACATCCCGGTCTCCGCGGACGACCAGGGCTGGGGCGGTCCCGACCTGCGCAACCCGAACGACCCCAACACCGACGTCCACTACGACTGGTACGAGTACACGTACGTCTTCGGACAGGTGGCCTTCGGCGGCAACACCACCCAGGTCGACCAGTTCGGCTTCCCGATGACCTCGCGGCTCACACAGGCGTCGAGCGGCTACGACACCACGCGGGGCATCACGCTGACCCGCGCCCAGGTCATGTCGCAGTACGCCGCCTCGGTGGGCGCGGCCTTCAGGCCGTTGCAGAACACCTACCGGATCGTCGCCCCGCGCTCCTCCGACCTCTTCCTCACGGGAGGCTCCCAGGCGAACCATCTCCAGCCCTCCATCGACCAGGCCTGGTCGTACTACGCCACCCACCCCTTCAGGCTGACCCGGCTCGGCGAGACCTTCACCGGCCAGGTCTCCGGGACCACGCTCACCTTCACCAAGAACGGAGCCGGTCCCTACACCCTGCGGAAACCGTCCTCCCCGGACGTCATGGCCTGCGCCGGAGCGCTGGCCTCGGGCAGCGACCCGGAGAAGCAGCTCGGCGCGGAGTTCTGCGCCGCGTTCAACCGGGGCGTCGCCCTGGACACCTCGGCCTGGTACACCCCGTCCGCCTACTACACCGGAGGCGCCAAGAACGACTACGCGGCCTTCCTGCACACCGTGGGTCTCGACGAGCGGGCCTACGCCTTCCCCTACGACGACATCAACGACCAGTCGTCGGTGCAGATCCTCGGCAACGCGAGCCCGCCGACCGGGCTGACGCTCGGCATCGGCTGGTGATCCGGCGCCGCACGGCCGGCTGAGAGGGGCGGACCTCATAGTCCGCCCCTCTCAGCGCAGTTCGGCCCGGAAGGCCACCGGGGTCGCCCCCGTGTGCTGGTGGAAGAACTTGGAGAAGTTGGCCGCGTCCGGGAAGCCGACGGCGACTCCGATGCGCCCGATCGGCATGTCGGTGTGGGCGAGGAGCCGCTTGGCCTCCAGGACGACCCGCTTGTCGATGAAGCCCTTGGGCGTCTCGCCCGTGGCCGCGCGCACCGCGCGGACCAGGGTGCGGCGCGAGTATCCGAGGCCGTCGGCGTAGGCGCTGACGCTGTGGTTGGTGGCGAAGTCCTTCTCGACCGCGTCCCGGAAGCGGGTGAAGGTGGTGTCGGTGTGCTCGCGGGCCGCCTCGGCGGAGCTCGCCGCGAGATGGGCGAGGCGCAGCAGGAACGCGGTGAGCGAGTGCCGCAGCACCGAGGTGTGCAGACTGAGCGGCAGCGTGGTGGTGTCGACGTACTCGCGCTCCAGCTGGGCGAGCGAGTGCTCCAGTGCCGTGAACCGGCCGGCGTCGGGGCGCAGCAGCGGGGGCAGGTCGTAGCGGTAGAGGCCGGTCGCCTCGACGGTCGCCCGGGGCAGGAACCCGGGCTGCATGGTCAGGACGGTGCCGCGGTAGCGGTCGGTGCTGGAGAAGCGGTGCACCTGACCGGGCCGGATCCACAGGATGTCGCCCGCGCGGGCCTCGTACTCGGCGAAATCGATCATGTGCCGGACGGGGCCCTCGTGGAAGAGCATCACGACGTGGAAGTCGATGCGGTGCACGCGTTCCAGCGGGGCGTCCGCGTGCCAGGTGCGCCCGGTCCCCATGGCGCCGACCTGCATGCCCACGCCGGACAGGCTCAGATCGGCCGGGAAGGGAAAGGTCCTGATCCCGTCCTGGCCGCCTTCGCTCCCGGTATCGCCTTGGGTGGTTCTGTCTGCCATGTCCTTCTCGCGTCGGCTCGCCACGACTCTGCGTGTCCCACTTTCACCGAAGGCTGACACACGGACACCTTCCCCGGCAAAAGTCTGACTTTTAGGTTTGAAGACGTTCCCCCGCGATCGTCGATTCAGTGAGGACTTCTTGAAGATGAGTACGCAGAGCTCCGACGGTGTCATCTGGACCGAGCTCGACCGCCGCGCCGTCGACACCGCCCGCATTCTGGCCGCTGACGCCGTGCAGAGGGTCGGCAACGGTCACCCCGGGACCGCGATGAGTCTGGCCCCGGCGGCGTACACCCTCTTTCAGAAGGTGATGCGTCACGACCCGGCCGACCCGGAGTGGACCGGCCGCGACCGCTTCGTCCTCTCCCCCGGTCACACCTCTCTGACCCTCTACACGCAGCTCTTCCTGTCGGGCTACGAACTCGGCCTCGACGATCTGAAGGCGTTCCGCACCCACGGGTCCAAGACGCCCGGCCACCCCGAGTACGGACACACCGCGGGCGTGGAGACGACGACCGGTCCGCTCGGGCAGGGTGTGGCCAACGCCGTCGGCATGGCGATGGCCGCCCGCTACGAGCGCGGCCTCTTCGATCCCGAGGCCCCCGAGGGCGAGTCGCCCTTCGACCACACCATCTGGGCGATCGTCTCCGACGGCGACCTGGAGGAGGGCATCTCCGCCGAGGCCTCCTCGCTCGCCGGCCACCAGAAGCTCGGCAACCTGGTCTTCGTCTACGACGACAACCACATCTCCATCGAGGGCGACACGGCGACGGCGTTCTCCGAGGACGTACTGAAGCGCTACGAGGCATACGGCTGGCACGTGCAGCGGATCGAACCCGCGCTCGGCGGCGACATCGACGTCCACGCGCTGCACACGGCGCTCGAGGCGGCGCGGGCCGAGACCGGGCGCCCCTCCATCATCGCGATGCGCACGATCATCGCCTGGCCCGCCCCGAACGCGCAGAACACCGAGGCCTCGCACGGCTCGGCGCTCGGCGCCGAGGAGATCGCCGCCACCAAGCGGATCCTGGGCTTCGACCCGGAGCGGACCTTCCAGGTCGACCCGGAGGTGCTGGCCCACGCCCGCCAGGCCCTCGACCGGGGCGCCGAGGCGCACGCCGCCTGGGACAAGCGGATCGGCGCCTGGCGCACCGCGCAGCCCGAGCGCGCCCAGCTCTTCGACCGGATCGTCGCCGGCCAGCTGCCCGAGAACTGGGAGGCCGCCCTGCCTGTGTTCGAGGAGGGCACGTCCGTCGCGACCCGCGCCGCCTCCGGCAAGGTCCTCCAGGCGCTCGGCGCCGTCCTCCCCGAGCTGTGGGGCGGTTCCGCCGACCTGGCCGGTTCGAACAACACCACCATCGACAAGACGTCCTCGTTCCTGCCGAAGGGCAACCCGCTGCCGGAGGCCGACCCGTACGGCCGCACCGTGCACTTCGGCATCCGCGAGCACTCGATGGCCGCCGAGATGAACGGCATCGCGCTGCACGGCAACACCCGTATCTACGGCGGCACCTTCCTGGTGTTCTCCGACTACATGCGCAACGCCGTCCGCCTTTCCGCGCTGATGCAGCTCCCGGTGACGTACGTCTGGACGCACGACTCGATCGGCCTCGGCGAGGACGGTCCCACCCACCAGCCGGTCGAGCACCTCGCCTCGCTGCGCGCCGTCCCCGGCCTGAACATCGTCCGCCCGGCCGACGCCAACGAGACCGCGATCGCCTGGGGCGAGATCCTCAAGCGGCACGCCACGAACCCGGCCCCGCACGGTCTGGCCCTCACCCGTCAGGGCGTGCCGACCTACCCGGCCAACGCCGACGCGGCGCGCGGCGGTTACGTCCTGCGGGACTCCTCCACCGGGACCCCGGACCTCATTCTCATCGCGACCGGCTCCGAGGTGCAGCTCGCCGTCGCGGCGCGCGAGCTGCTGGAGGCCGAGGGCGTGGGCACCCGGGTGGTGTCGATGCCGTCCGTCGAGTGGTTCGAGGAGCAGTCCCCGGAGTACCGGGAGAGCGTCCTGCCGCCGTCCGTGAAGGCCCGCGTGGCGGTCGAGGCCGGGATCGGTCTGACCTGGTACCGGTACGTCGGTGACGCGGGACGCATCGTCTCGCTGGAGCACTTCGGCGCCTCCGCCGACGCCGGAACCCTGTTCGCCGAGTTCGGCTTCACCGCCGAGAACGTCGCCGCCGCCGCGCGGGAATCCATCGCCGCCCTGCGCGGTTGATCCGTTCGCACGAAGGAAGATGATCACTGTGACCGAAGCAACCGCGACCGCGGTAACCCTGAAGCGCCTCTCCGACGAAGGCGTCTCCATCTGGCTGGACGACCTGTCCCGCAAGCGGATCGAGTCCGGCAACCTGGCGGAACTCATCGAGAACCGCCACGTGGTGGGCGTCACCACCAACCCGTCCATCTTCCAGGCCGCCATCGGCTCCGGCGAGGGGTACGAGGAGCAGCTGGCCGACCTCGCCGTGCGCGGGGTGACGGTCGACGAGGCCGTCCGCATGATGACGACCGCGGACGTGCGCGCCGCCGCCGACGTCCTGCGCCCGGTGTTCGAGACGACCGGCGGCCGGGACGGCCGGGTGTCCATCGAGGTCGACCCCCGGCTGGCGAACGACACGGCCGCCACGATCGCCGAGGCCAAGCAGCTGGCCTGGCTGGTCGACCGCCCGAACGTGATGATCAAGATCCCCGCGACGGAGGCGGGCCTCCCGGCGATCACCGAGGTCATCGGCCTCGGCATCAGCGTCAACGTCACGCTGATCTTCTCCCTGGAGCGCTACCGCGCGGTCATGGACGCCTACCTGGCGGGCCTGGAGCGGGCGCACGCCTCGGGCATCGACCTCGCCGGCATCCACTCCGTCGCCTCCTTCTTCGTCTCCCGGGTCGACAGCGAGATCGACAAGCGGCTCGCGAAGATCGGCACGGACGAGGCCCTCGCGCTCAAGGGCAGGGCGGCACTCGCCAACGCGCGGCTCGCCTACGAGGCGTACGAGGACGTGTTCAACGGTGCCCGCTGGACGGCGCTCGCCCCGTCCGGCGCGCACAAGCAGCGTCCGCTGTGGGCCTCCACGGGCGTCAAGGACCCCGCGTACAAGGACACCCTGTACGTCGACGAGCTGGTCGCGCCGGGCACGGTCAACACCATGCCGGAGGGAACGCTGAACGCCACCGCCGACCACGGCGACATCCACGGCGACGCGGTGACCGGCGGCTACCCCCAGGCGCGTGCCGATCTGGCCGCGGTCGAGGCGCTCGGGATCTCCTACGACGAGGTCGTCGGGCAGCTGGAGGACGAGGGCGTCTCGAAGTTCGAGGCGGCCTGGGAGGATCTTCTCGAAGCGGTGGCGACTTCGCTCCGCGGCAAGGGAGTTGAGGGGGAATGACCAAGGGTGAGGCGCTTTCCGACGGCACCCCGCAGGGTGCGCCCGCCGCCCCGCAGGGACCTGGTGACACGGCCGTGGAACCGGGCGGCCTGAGCCCCGAGGCCCTCGCCGAGGCGCTCGGCGTCCCGGCGGCCGACCCGGACAATCCGCTGCGCGACCCGCGCGACCGCCGGCTCCCCCGGATCGCGGGCCCCTCCGGTCTCGTGATCTTCGGTGTCACCGGCGACCTGTCCCGCAAGAAGCTGATGCCGGCCGTGTACGACCTCGCCAACCGGGGTCTGCTGCCGCCGGGCTTCTCGCTCCTCGGGTTCGCCCGCCGTGAGTGGGAGGACCAGGACTTCGCGCAGGTGGTGCACGACTCGGTGCGCGAGCACGCGCGGACGGAGTTCCGCGAGGAGGTCTGGCAGCAGCTCGCCGAGGGCATGCGGTTCATCCCCGGCGACTTCGACGACGACGCGGCGTTCAAGCAACTGCGCTCGGCCGTAGAGGAGTTGGACTCCTCCCGGGGCACCAGCGGCAACTACGCCTTCTATCTCTCCGTACCGCCGAAGTTCTTCCCGAAGGTGGTCCAGCAGCTCAAGAAGCACGGACTCGCGGACGCTCCGGAGGGTTCCTGGAGGCGCGCGGTCATCGAGAAGCCGTTCGGCCACGACCTGACGAGCGCGCGCGAGCTGAACCGGATCGTGCACGACGTGTTCGACCCGGACCAGGTGTTCCGTATCGACCACTACCTGGGCAAGGAGACCGTCCAGAACATCCTGGCGCTCCGCTTCGCCAACCAGATGTACGAGCCCGTCTGGAACCGGTCGTACGTCGACCACGTCCAGATCACCATGGCCGAGGACATCGGGATCGGCGGCCGGGCCGGCTACTACGACGGCATCGGCTCCGCCCGGGACGTGATCCAGAATCACCTCCTCCAGCTCATGGCGCTGACCGCCATGGAGGAGCCGGCCGCCTTCGACGCCGAGTCGCTGCTCGCCGAGAAGCTCAAGGTGCTCAAGGCCGTGAAGCTGCCGGAGAACCTGGGCGAGCACACCGTGCGCGGCCAGTACGCGGCGAGCTGGCAGGGCGGCGAGAGGGTGCGCGGCTACCTCCAGGAGGACGGCATCGACCCCGGGTCGACGACCGACACCTACGCGGCCGTCAAGCTCCAGGTGGACAACCGCCGTTGGGCGGGCGTCCCCTTCTATCTCAGGACCGGCAAGCGCCTGGGCAGGCGGGTGACGGAGATCGCGGTGGTCTTCCAGCGCGCTCCGCACTCCCCGTTCGACTCCACCGCCACCGAGGAGCTCGGCGCGAACGCGATCGTCATCCGCGTCCAGCCCGACGAGGGCATGACGGCGCGCTTCGGATCGAAGGTGCCGGGTACCTCGATGGAGATCCGGGACGTCACGATGGACTTCGCGTACGGCGAGTCGTTCACCGAGTCCAGCCCCGAGGCGTACGAACGACTGATCCTGGATGTCCTGCTCGGCGACGCCAATCTCTTCCCCCGTCACCAGGAGGTGGAAGAGTCCTGGAAGATCCTCGACCCGATCGAGGGGTACTGGGAGAAGCACGGCGCGCCCGCGCAGTACCCCTCGGGCAGTTGGGGCCCGAAGGAAGCCGACGAGATGCTCGCACGAGACGGACGGAGCTGGCGCAGGCCATGAAGATCGACCTGACCGACACCACGGCAAGCAAGATCAACAAGGCGCTCGTACGGGGGCGCCGGGCCATCGGCACCCCCGCCGTGGGCATGGTCCTGACGATGGTCATCGTCACCGACGAGGAGAACGCCTACGACGCGATCAAGGCGGCCGAGGAGGCCTCCCGCGAGCACCCCTCGCGCACGCTGGTCGTCATCAAGCGCGTCGCCCGCACCCCGCGCGACCGCACCAACTCGCGCCTGGACGCGGAGGTGCGCGTCGGCTCCGACGCCGGCACCGGCGAGACGGTCGTCCTGCGGACCTACGGCGAGGTCTCCGACCACGCCGACTCGGTGGTCCTGCCGCTGCTGCTGCCGGACGCCCCGGTCGTCGTCTGGTGGCCGGTGGACGCGCCCGACAACCCGGTCAAGGACCCGCTGGGTGCCCTCGCGCAGCGCCGGATCACCGACATGTACGCCGTCGAGACCCCGCTCCAGGCGCTCGACGCCCGCGCCGCCTCGTACGCGCCGGGCGACACCGACCTGGCGTGGACCCGGCTGACACCGTGGCGCTCGATGCTGGCGGCGGCCCTCGACCAGGCACGGGCGAAGGTGATCTCCGCGGCCGTCGAGAGCGAGGCGCAGAACCCGAGCGCCGAACTGCTGGCCCGCTGGCTGGAGGCCCGCCTCCAGGTCAAGACCGAGCGCGTCGTCACCGCGGGCCCCGTGGTGACCGCCGTCCGGCTCGGCACCGCGAACGGCGAGATCGTGATCGACCGCCCCGAAGGGCCGCTGGCCACGCTGTCCCTGCCCGGACAGCCCTCCCGCACCCTCGCGCTGAAGGTGCGCTCCACCTCCGAACTGATCGCCGAGGAACTGCGCCGCCTCGACGCGGACGAGATGTACGCCGTCGCCCTGCGGGGCGAGGCCACCAAGGAGACCCCCCGTCATGTCTGACTCCCCCAAGCCCACACGGCGCCCCGAGTGGGTGGCCCTGGAGGACCACCGCGCGACCGCGCTGCTCCACCCGCGGCTGCGCGAGCTGTTCGCCGCCGACCCCGCGCGCGCCGAGCGTTATGTCGTACAGGTCGGTGACCTGCGGATCGACTACTCCAAGCACCTGATCACCGACGAGACCCTCGCCCTGCTCCAGGAACTGGCCACCGCCACCGATGTGTTCGGGCTGCGGGACGCGATGTTCCGGGGCGAGAAGATCAATGTGACCGAGGACCGGGCGGTGCTGCACACGGCGCTGCGGGCGCCGCGGGACGCGGTGGTGGAGGTCGACGGGGAGAACGTCGTGCCGGGCGTGCACGCGGTGCTGGACAAGATGGCGGGTTTCGCCGGGCGGGTCCGTTCGGGTGAGTGGACCGGGCACACCGGCAGGCGCATCAAGAACGTGGTCAACATCGGTATCGGTGGTTCGGATCTGGGTCCGGCGATGGCGTACGAGGTGCTGCGTTCGTTCACCGACCGGGGTCTGACGCTGCGTTTCGTGTCGAACGTGGACGGCGCGGATCTGCATGAGGCGGTGCGGGACCTGGACCCGGCGGAGACGCTGTTCGTCATCGCGTCGAAGACGTTCACGACGATCGAGACGATCACGAACGCCACCTCGGCGCGTTCGTGGCTGCTGACCGGGCTGAAGGCCGGTCAGGAGGCGGTGGCGCGGCATTTCGTGGCGTTGTCGACGAATGCCGAGAAGGTCGCGGACTTCGGGATCGACACGGCCAACATGTTCGAGTTCTGGGACTGGGTCGGGGGCCGCTACTCCTACGACTCGGCGATCGGGCTCTCGCTGATGATCGCGATCGGTCCGGACCGGTTCCGGGAGATGCTCGACGGTTTCCACCTGGTCGACGAGCACTTCCGCACGGCTCCCGCCGAGGCCAACGTGCCGTTGCTGCTGGGCCTGCTGGGCATCTGGTACGGCAACTTCCACGACGCGCAGTCGCACGCCGTCCTGCCGTACTCGCACTACCTGTCGAAGTTCACCGCCTATCTCCAGCAGCTGGACATGGAGTCCAACGGCAAGTCCGTGGACCGTGACGGCAACCCGGTCGAGTGGCAGACCGGCCCGGTGGTGTGGGGCACGCCCGGCACCAACGGCCAGCACGCCTACTACCAGTTGATCCACCAGGGCACCAAGCTGATCCCCGCCGACTTCATCGGCTTCGCCAACCCCGTCGGCGAGCTCAGCGACGAACTCCAGGCGCAGCACGACCTGTTGATGGCGAACTTCTTCGCGCAGACCCAGGCGCTGGCCTTCGGCAAGACCCCGGACGAGGTGCGCGCCGAGGGTGTGCCCGAGGAACTGGTGCCGCACAAGACGTTCCAGGGCAACCACCCCACGACCACGATCCTCGCGCCCGAGCTGACCCCCTCGGTCCTCGGCCAGCTGATCGCCCTCTACGAGCACAAGGTGTTCGTCCAGGGCGCGATCTGGAACATCGACTCCTTCGACCAGTGGGGCGTCGAGCTCGGCAAGGTGCTCGCCAAGCGCGTCGAACCCGCCCTGACCGAGGGCGCGGACGTGCCCGGTCTCGACCCCTCCACCGCCGCCCTCGTGGCCGCTTACCGCACTCTCCGGAAGAAGTGAACTGACATGCAGCTCGGACTCATCGGCCTCGGCAAGATGGGCGGCAACATGCGCGAGCGGATACGCCGCGCGGGACACACCGTCATCGGCTACGACCGCAACCCGGACCTCGCCGACGTGCACAGCCTCACCGAACTCGTGGGCAGCCTCGAAGGCCCGCGCGTGGTCTGGGTGATGGTGCCGGCGGGCGCCCCCACCCAGACCGTCATCGACGAACTCGGCGACCTGCTGGAGCCCGGCGACACGGTCGTGGACGGCGGCAACTCCCGCTGGACCGACGACGAGAAGCACGCCGAGGAACTGGCGGCCAAGGGCATCGGCTTCGTCGACGCGGGCGTCTCGGGCGGTGTGTGGGGCCTGGAGAACGGCTACGCGCTGATGGTCGGCGGCGACGCCGAGAACATAGCCAAGGTGCGGCCGGTCTTCGACGCGCTCAAGCCGGAGGGCGACTTCGGCTTCGTGCACGCCGGCAAGGTGGGCGCGGGCCACTTCTCCAAGATGGTCCACAACGGCATCGAGTACGCCATGATGCAGGCCTACGCCGAGGGCTGGGAGCTCCTGGAGAAGGTCGACTCCGTCACCGACGTACGTGAGGTGTTCCGCTCCTGGCAGGAGGGCACCGTGATCCGCTCCTGGCTGCTCGACCTCGCGGTCAACGCCCTGGACGGCGACGAGCACCTGGACAAGCTGCGCGGCTACGCGGAGGACTCCGGCGAGGGCCGCTGGACCGTCGAGGCGGCCATCGACAACGCCGTTCCGCTGCCCGCCATCACGGCATCCCTCTTCGCGCGCTTCGCGTCCCGTCAGGACGACTCGCCGCAGATGAAGATGATCGCGGCGCTGCGCAACCAGTTCGGCGGCCACGCCGTCGAGTCGGCGAAGTAGGCCGGACCATGGGCGACCTCATCCTGGTCCGCCATGGAGAGACCGAGTGGACCCTGACGGGACAGCACACCAGCTGGACCGACCTTCCGCTCACCTCGCACGGCGAGGAACAGGCCACGTCCCTGGCCCCGTTCTTCGCCGGGCACTCCTTCGCCCAGGTCCTCACCAGTCCCCTCGGCCGCGCGGTACGGACCGCCGAGCTCGCGGGCCTGTCCGGCGGGCGGATCGATCCCGATCTGCACGAGTGGGACTACGGCGGCTACGAGGGGATCACCACCCGCGCCATCCACCGGGCCCGGCCCGACTGGGTGCTCTGGAACGACGGGGTGCCGCCCGGCCCGGACGGCCACCCCGGCGAATCACCGCGGGAAGTGGGGGTGCGCGCCGACCGGGTGCTCTCCCGGGTGGACGCCGCGCTCTGCAACCACCCCGGTGATGTGGTGCTGGTGGCGCACGCGCACTTCCTGCGCGTCCTCACGGCCCGCCGGCTGGGGCTGCCGCCCGAGTCGGGGCGGCTGTTCCAGCTCGCGACCGGGACCGTCAGCCGGCTCTCCACCGAGCACGGCGATCCGGTGATCGCCACGTGGAACGAACCGGGAACTTCCGTCGTGGCCCGCTAGTTTCTACGTTGCTGTAGAAACCGAAGAGGTATCCGGTCCGCCCGCTCGGGCGGACCGGTCCCTTGACTACGTATGGAGTTCTCATGGCCCTGTGGGACCGCATCAAGGAGTCCGCGTCGACGATGCAGACCCAGCTCGTGGCGAAGAAGAACGACCTGAAGAGCGGTGCCTTCCGCGACGCGAGCATGGCGATGTGCGCGCTCGTCGCCGCGGCGGACGGGTCGATCGACCCGTCCGAGCGGCAGCGTGTGGCCCAGCTCATCGCCACGAACGAGGTGCTGCAGAACTTCGACGCCATCGACCTCCAGCGCCGCTTCGACGACAACCTGAACAAGCTGACCGCCGACTTCGCCTTCGGCAAGGTCAGCGTCCTCCAGGAGATCGCCAAGGCGAAGAAGAAGCCCGCCGAGGCGCGCGCCGTCATCCAGATCGGCATCGTCATCGGCGGCGCCGACGGCGACTTCGACAAGACCGAGCAGGCCGTCGTGCGGGAGGCGTGCTTCACACTCGACCTGCCGCCGCACGAGTTCGACCTGTAGGACACCCTGTCCCCCGGCTGACCCGACCCCGGCCGCACCGTGTCTCCGACTCGCTCGACACCCCTGCCGGGGCGGGCGCGTCGCCACGGTGGCCGGGGTCCGGCGTGTCCGGACGCGCCAGGGGCCCCTGCCGGCACCGCCCGTGCGACCGGCGAGTCCGCTCCGAGGTTCCTGACCGTCAGCGCCCCGGTCGTCCAGCCGCGCGCTGCGCCGCGAGACGCACCGGGGCGTTCTGCGCTCCGTACCCCTGGTATCCGCCGTCGCGCTGGACGAGTTCGAAGAAGACGCGGCCGACGGTCTCGGTGTAGCAGTGCCGGAACTCCCCCTTCTGGTCACGGTCGTAGAGGATGCCGAGTTCGCGGTACGTCGCCAGTTCCTCGTCGCCGAGCTCGTACCGGGCGGCCAGGTCGTCGTAGTAGTTGGCGGGTATCGCCAGCAGCCGGCCGCCCGCCGCGCGGAAGCGCCGGGCCGCGTCGGTCACGTCGTCGGTGGCGAGGGCGATGTGCTGGGCGCGGGCGCCGTCGTCCGTCGGCGCGGGGCCGACACCGAGGGCGATCCGGACGCTTCCGTCGGCGTTGGTGACGGCACGGCTGCGATGGAGTCCGTACGGGTCGGCGACGTCGACGCTCTCCTGGCCGCTCAGCCCCAGCACGCTGTGGTGGAAGAGGGCGGCCTCGTCGAACTGGTGCCAGGGCTGGGTGAGCGCCAGGTGATCGATCCGGGTCACGGAGCCGGCGCCCGGCCCCGGTTCGGCGTGCCCGACCGGTCCGGTCCGTTCGACCTGCTCGAAGTCATCCGTCCAGCCGCAGAGTTCGGGGCCCCCGCGGGAATCTCCACGGGAGTCTCCCTGTTCGGACGGGACCGGGCTCCCGGACGCGGCGCAGAAGAAGAGTTCGGTGCCGTCGGGCGCGGCGACCGCGTCGAGGGGGGCGTCCTCGAGAGCGCGGCGGCGCGGCAGGACGGGGGCGAGGAGGGATTCGGCGCGCCGGGCCGCGGCAGCCGGGTCGGGTGACTCCAGGCCGATCGCGGCCAGCGCGGTACCGTCGCGCCGGGCGGCCGGTCCGGTGTTGACCAGGACACGGGCCTCCCCCTGCCGCCAGAGGTCCACGGGCTTGCTGCGGTGCCGGGCCGTACGGGTGAAGCCGAGGGCGCCGAGGACCTCGGCGACGGGGACGACGTCGGGCGTGACGAGTTCGGCGAAGGCGACGCCGGTCGGCACGACGGGGGCGGGCGGTGCCGCGAGCGCGGCCGTCTCCCGCAGGAGGGGCCGGGTCGCCTCCTGGAGGACGAGGAGGGAGCGGCGCGCGTCGACGGCCGTCGGCCCCGCCTCGGCCTGCCGGAAGACGTCGTTGAAGACTTCGAGGGAGAGGGGACCGCGGTAGCCGGCGCGCAGGACGTGCGCGAGCAGTCCGGAGAGGTCGAAGCCGCCCTGGCCGGGGAAGCAGCGGTAGTGACGGCTCCACTGGAGCACATCCATCGCCATCAGCGGGGCGTCGGCCAGTTGCAGGAAGAAGATCTTGTCCCCGGGGATGTCCTCGATCCCCTTGGGGTCCGATCCGCGCGCGAGGATGTGGAAGCTGTCCAGGCAAGTGCCGAGGGCGGGGTGACCGGCGGCCTCGACAATGCTCCAGGCGTGGCCGTACGTACTCACGTGCCGGCCCCAGGCCAGTGCCTCGTACGCCACCCGGACGCCGAAGTCCTCGGCGAGCACGGCCAGTCGGTGCAGTTGCTCCGCCGCGAGCGCGTCGTCGTCCACGGCGAGCGGCGAGACGCTGGAGCACACCAGCACGGTGCCGGCGCCGAGACGTCGCATGAGCTCGAACTTGTGGCGCGCCCGCCGCAGACCGCGGGCGAACTCCTCCTCGGCGACGGCCTCGATGTCACGCATCGGCTGGTAGAGGTCGATGCTCAGGCCGAGGTCGGCGGTGCGGGCCCCGATCTCCTCGGGGGTGAGGGGGCTCGCGAGCAGGTCGTTCTCGAAGATCTCCACACCGTCGAACCCGGCCCGGGCCGCGGCGGTGAGCTTCTCGGTCAGGGAACCGCTGAGGGACACGGTGGCGATGGACGTACGCATGGCGATGCTCCTTCGGTGTCGCTTCACTTCATGACCGGGCGGGGGGCGGGACGGGGCAGGGGCGCTGAGAGACGCGCGAACGGCCTCCCGCGGTCGGCACCCGTCCGGTCGCCGCGGGCTCGCCCACGCACACGGCCCTTCCCTCGCACCCGGGTCTCAGCTCCGGGCACCCGCGGCGCCGGCCAGCTCGGCGATGTCCACGAGCATCCGCGCCGCGTCGGGCTCCCGCCCGGTGAAGAGCCGGAAGGCGTCCGCGGCCTGGAAGACGGCCATGCCGCCCCCGTCGAGCGTGGCGCAGCCGGCCGCGCGGGCGGTGCGCAGCAGCTCGGTCTCCAGCGGCCGGTAGACCACTTCGGCCACCCACAGCGCGGGACGCAGCAGCTCGGCCGGGAACGGGAGTCCGGGGTGCGCGGCCATGCCGGTGGGCGTGGCGTGCACGATGCCGTCGGCGCGGGCGAGCAGGGACGCGAGGGTGTCCGGCGTCGCGGCGGCCGCCCGGCCGTCGCCGAAGTGGCGGTTCAGGGCGGCGGCGAGAGAGGCGGCCCGGTCGGGCATCGCGTCGACGAGGGTGATGTGTCCGGCGCCGAGCGTGAGCACCGCGTGGGCGACGGCCGCCCCCGCGCCGCCCGCGCCGAGCTGGACGACCCGCTCCAGGGAGACATCGGGCAGTCCGCGGGCGAAGGAGGCCGCGAAGCCGGTGACGTCCGTGTTGTGCCCGATCGCGCGGCCGTCCTCGAAGACGACGGTGTTGACGGCGCCGAGTGCCGCGGCCTGCGGGGCGAGTTCGTCGAGGTGCGCGATGACCAGCTGTTTGCAGGGGTGCGTGATGTTCAGTCCGTCGAAGCCGACGTCGCGTGCGGCGCGTACGAGATCGCCCACGGCCTCCGGTGGAACACCCAGGAGGTCGATGTCGATCAGCCGGTACAGGCAGCGCAGTCCCTGCCGGTCGGCCTCGCGCTCGTGCAGCGCCGGGCTGAGTGAGGGCCCGATTCCGGAGCCGATCAGGCCGACGAGATACGAGGTCTGGGACACGGCGGGCCTCCGGAGGCGTGGGATCGGCGGCAGGCCGGTGAGCGGCCGCTGACCGACTGACGGCTGATTAATGTACTAACTGGTTCGTTAGTCATATCAAGCCGTCGGCGCGAAGGGAAGGGACGGGCCCGGGCGACCTCGCCCCGGTGTGCCCTGCTTCTAGAATCGCGGAACCGACCGTCTCGCCCGAAGGAACCCGATGACCAGCGTCGAAGAACCGGCACGACCCGGCGGGCGCATCCGCGACGCCGCCCGCACCAGGGCCGAGATTCTCGACGTGGCGACCCAGGAGTTCTCCCGCGCCGGATTCGCGGGCGCCCGGGTGGACGAGATCGCCGCCCGCACCAGCACAACGAAGCGGATGATCTACTACTACTTCGGCGGCAAGGAGCAGCTCTTCACGGCGGTCCTGGAGCGCGCCTACTCGGTGATCCGGCAGGCCGAACAGGAGCTGGACGTCGAGCATCTGGACCCGGTCGCCGCCATCCGCCGGCTGGCCGAGCTGACCTTCGACCACCATGAGGCGCACCCCGACTTCATCCGCCTGGTGAGCATCGAGAACATCCACGAGGCCGAACACATCGCGGCCTCCGAGGAACTGGGCAGGATCGGCTCGCCCGCCCTCGACGTGATCGGCCGGATCCTGGCGACCGGCCGGAAGTCGGGCCTGTTCACGGCCGACGTCGACGCCGTGGACCTGCACGCGATGATCAGCGCCTTCTGCTTCTTCCGGGTCTCCAACCGCCATACGTTCGGCGCCCTGTTCGGCCGCGATCTGGTCGCGTCCGACCAGCGGGAGCACTACCGCGCGATGCTCGGCGACATGGTCATCGCCTACCTGACCGCGGACCGCGCGGCGGACTGAGCACGGGAAGATCGTTCGGCGCGACCTCTTGACACCCGGGAAACGTGGGCGCAACATCCGTAGCCATCCGCTACTAACTATCCAGTGGGTTAATTAGCCGCGGGGACTACAGTCGCCACCTGGACCCACTCCCGGCAGGGCAGACCCGTACGCCTCAGGTCCGGCATCCGTCCCCCGGCTTCGCCGCACTCCCGTCCCCGGAGTTCCCCGAAGGAGCACGCCGTGTCCGACACCGCCGTCCCGCTCGACGCGCCTCCAGGCCAGCCCAGGAAGGCCGCGATGGCCGCCTGGATCGGCAGCGCCCTGGAGTACTACGACTTCTTCATCTACGGCAGCGCCGCGGCCCTGATCTTCCCGAAGGTCTTCTTCGACGACTCCGACCCGGCCGACGCGACACTCCTGTCACTCGCCACCTTCGGTGTCGCCTACGCGGCCCGCCCCGTCGGCGCGCTCTTCCTGGGCCATTTCGGCGACCGGGTGGGCCGCAAGAAGATCATGGTCTTCACGCTGATCCTGATGGGTCTGTCGACGTTCCTGATCGGCTGTCTGCCGACGCGCGCGCAGGTCGGCGGCCTCGCCCCGGTCCTGCTGGTCCTCTGCCGCGTCCTCCAGGGCATCTCCGCGGCCGGTGAACAGGCCAGCGCCAGCTCGATGACGCTGGAACACGCGCCGCCGGACCGGCGCGGCTTCTTCACCAGCTTCACCCTCAGCGGCACCCAGGGCGGCCAGCTCCTCGCGACCCTGGTCTTCCTGCCGGTCGCCGCGCTGCCCGAGGACCAGTTGCTCTCCTGGGGCTGGCGGGTGCCCTTCTGGGCGAGCGTCGCCGTCGCCGTCGTCGGCTATGTCATCCGCCGCACGCTCCAGGAGACTCCGGCCTTCACCCGGCAGGCGGCCACCGAGGGCGTCGTCAAGCTGCCCCTCGCCGTGCTGTTCCGCGAGCACTGGGCGGACGTGCTGCGGGTCGTCGCGGGTGCGCTCATCGCCTCGGTCAGCACGATCTTCACGGTGTGGGCGCTGGCCTACGGCACCAGTGACGCGGTCGGCCTGTCCCGCACGCAGATGCTGTGGGTGGGCGCGCTGGCCAACCTGGTCGCCCTCGGCGCGATTCCCGCCTGGGCCACGCTGTCCGACCGCATCGGCCGCCGCCCGGTCTACCTGATCGGAGCCACCGGCAGCGCGGTCCTGATGTTCGCCTACCTGTGGGCCATCTCCACCGGCTCGTACCCCCTGGTGCTGCTCTTCGGCATCCTCGCCTTCGGAGTCGTCTACAGCGCCGCGAACGGCGTCTGGCCCTCGTTCTACGGCGAGATGTTCTCCACCCGCGTCCGGCTCTCCGGCATGGCGATCGGCACCCAGATCGGCTTCGCCGTGGCCGGGTTCGCCGTCACCTTCGCCGCGCAGATCGCCGGACCGGGCGGCGACGACTGGTCCTCGGTGGCCCTGTTCACCGCGGCCCTGTGCGTGCCGCCGGTCCTCGCCGCGCTCACCGCCCGGGAGACGCACACGGTGCCGACCGAGCGGCTCGGCGGGGACACGGCGGGCGACGCGGTGCGGCGCGACGCCGTGAGCGCCTGACCCGTCCGCGGACGCGGCCGTCCACGGCCCGCACCCTCCGGACAGCCCGCGCCCTCCGGACAGCCCGCGCCCCCGACGCGCAGAACCGCTCGGGGGCCCGGGCCCCGCCCCCGCTCCGCGCGGCACTCGGTGCGACACCGGGCGGGCCCCCGACGATCAGGGCACAGGCGCGTGCGGCCGCCGCGTCACGGCCTCGGCGCCCGGACGGTTGCGCCTCAGCGTCCGGGAATCCCGTACGCCCGCTCCACGCGCAGCCGTAGCACGAGCCGGTCGTCGCGGACCATCGCGGCGCGGTACTCGTCCCAGTCCGGGTGTTCACCGAGGACGTCCCGGTACACCCGGATGAGCTCCTCGACCGTCTCGTCGTGCGGGTCCTCGGCGACGGGCGTCAGTTCGGCCGTGCCCTCGACAACGGTGTACGCCCACCGGTCCGCGCTGGTCACGTGGTACGAGGCCCGCGGATCCCGGCGCAGATTGCGGGTCTTGGCGCGGTCGTCGGTGAGCGAGACGCGGATGATCCCCTCGTCGGGGTAGTAGAAGTGGCTGACGTTCGACAGCTGGGGCCGGCCGTCCTTCTTGAGGGTGACGAGCACCCCACCCTTGTGCTCGGACAGCAGTTTGAGCAGTGCGTCCTGGGTCGCTTCCTCAGTCATGTCTTGTTCAACGCTCCCGATCCGGCGTGTCATTCCACGCCGACGGCCTCCCGGGCCCCTCCCCTGCCCAGCACAATAGTAGACACTGTCTACTCACTCCTGGTAGACAGTGTCCATGAGTGATCGGGACACCACCGGGCTGAGGACGCGCCTGATCGACGTCGGCGTCGATCTCGTGGCGAAGGAGGGCGCGCAGGCGCTGACACTGCGGGAGATCGCCCGTCGGGCGGGGGTCTCGCACGGCGCCCCGCGCCGGTACTTCCCGACCCACCTGGAGCTGCTGTCCGCCATCGCGCAGCGCGGCTTCGGCGACCTCCAGGCGCGGGCGGCGGAGGCCGGCGGCGACAGCGGGGCCGATCCCCGTGCCCGGCTCACCGCCCTGGCGAAGGTCTATCTGGACTTCGCGCTGTCCCAGCGCGGCATGTACGAGCTGATGTTCCGTCACGATCTGCTGGAGAGCAACCGGTTGGGGCTCCGCGAGACCAGCCTGCCGATGTTCGGAGCGCTGGTGGACCTCGTCGGCCGGCTGCGCCCGGACGCCGAGGCCCGGATCGTCGCGGGTGCCCTGTGGGCGAACCTGCACGGCATCGCCCAACTGTGGGGCTGGGGCAGCCTGAAGCTCGCCACGGGCGCCGACGACTTCCTGCCGCTGCTGCACGCGGCGCTCGACGCGCACCTCGGACCGGAGGAACGGTGAACCTTCCCGACGCGCCGGTCGCCGAACGCCGTTCCGCCCCTGCGGCCGCGCACCGCCGGGTCACCCTCGCGAGCAGCGTCATCGGTGCCGTGATCGTGGCCCTCGACGGCACGGTCCTCACCATCGCGCAGCCCACGCTGCAACGCGATCTGGACGCCTCGTTCGCGCGGGTCCAGTGGACCAGCACCGGGTACCTCATCGCGGTGGCCGGCCTGCTGGTGTTCGCGGGACGTCTCGGGGACCGCTACGGCCATCAACGGGTCTTCGCCCTCGGCATCCTGGGCTTCGGGGCGGCTTCGGCGGGGATCGGCTTCGCGCCCGGGATCGGCTGGGTCATCGCGTTGCGGGTCGTGCAGGGCGTCTTCGGCGCGCTGCTGCAGCCGGCCACGCTCGGGATGCTGCGCGCCGCGTACCCGCCCGACCGGCTCGGCATGCCCATCGCGCTGCGGACGAGCGCCATCGGTCTCGCGGCTGCCGCCGGCCCGCTGCTCGGCGGCGCTCTGGTCAGTCACTTCGGATGGCGGTCCGTCTTCTTCCTGAACGTCCTGCCCGCACTGGTGATGGGCGCGCTCGCGCTCATCGTCCGGGCGCCGGCCGACGCGGAGAGCGGGGCCGACCGTCCGGCCGCGGCGGGTGGCCTCGATGTCCCGGGCGCCTGTCTGCTCACCGTGGCACTGGTCGCGCTGGTGCAGACGCTGGTCGCCGTACCCGACGCCGGATGGACGGCTGCGACCGTGGCCGGACTCGCCGTGGTGGCCGCCTCCGGCGCCGCGTTCGTACGTCGGGAGCGCCGCGCCGCGAGCCCTCTGGTGCCGTCCGACGTCCTCGGCTCGGCGACCATCGGCGCGGCGCTCGGCATTCTGGTGACCGCGTCCGCCGCCATGCTCGGCACCCTGTTCGTCGCCAGCTACCACCTTCAGGGGACCCTGGGGCTGAACCCGCTGCAGACCAGCCTCCGGGCCCTGCCGGGCGGTGTGACGATGGTGCTCGGCGCCCCCGTCGCCGCCGTGCTCCTGCGCAGGTTCGGCCCGCGGCGGACCACCGTGGCCGGAACGCTCGTCCTCACGCTGGGCGTCCTGCTCCTGGCCCGGCTCGGCGAGGCGTCGACGGCCGTAGCCATCGGACTGGGGTTCCTGCTGCTGGGCGCCGGTTTCGCCACCGTCATGGTGACCGCGACGGCGGTCGTCGTGCGGCACGCCTCCGCGGCGTCGGCCGGTGTGGCGGGCGGGCTGCAGCAGACGGCGATGAACATCGGGCCCACCCTGGGGATCGCGGTGGCGGCCACGCTGATGACGGTCGCACCGGGCACCGCCATCGGTCCCCCGCTGATCACGCTCGCGGCGTTCTCCGCGGCGGGGACACTGCTCGCCCTGCGGCTTCCGGGGCACAAGGAGACGGTGAGCGCCGACCGGGGAAGCCCGGACGACGGGTCACCAGCGCGTACGGGACGATAGAGGGTCACGAGCCGCAGCCCGGAGGAGAGCCATGGGACATCTGCGACAGGAAGTCGAGCCGGGATCGGTCGGCCTCGACGCCGAGGCGCTTGACCGGCTCGACCGGCACTTCGCCCGACTGGTCGACGACGGCCGGCTGCCCGGTTACCTGGTAGCCGTCTCCCGGCACGGCCGGGTCGCCCATCTCACCACCTACGGCAGACGCGACCGTGAGGCCGGACTCCCGGTGGAGAGCGACACGCTGTGGCGGATCTATTCGATGACCAAACCGGTCACCTCCGTCGCCGCGCTGATGCTCCTCGAAGAGGGCCGCCTCGGACTCGACGACCGCGTGGCCGACTTCCTACCGGCCTTCGCCGAGCCGCGCGTCCACGTCGGCGGCAAGGGGCCCGACACGACGACACGGCCGGCCGAACAGCCCATCCTCATCCGCCATTTGCTGACCCACACCGCGGGACTGACCTTCGGCTTCTACCACGCGCACCCCGTCGACCAGCTCTACCGGGACGCCGGTCTTGAGTCGTCGGTGGCCCCCGGCGCGGACCTGGCGGGGACCTGCGAGGTGTACGCCCGGCTGCCGCTCCAGTTCGAGCCCGGCACCCGGTGGAACTACTCGGTCGCCACCAATGTCCTCGGCCGGGTCATCGAGGTGGTGTCCGGCCAGGATCTCGACGTCTTCCTCCACGAGCGGATCTTCCGCCCGCTCGGAATGGCCGACGCCGGTTTCCACGTCACGGAGGAACAGGCGGGCAGACTGGCCGAGTTGTACGGCGAGGACGACAAGGGAGGGATCACCCCGATCGCCGGGCTCCCCCTGCGCGGCCGTCCCCGGTTCCTGTCCGGCAGCGGCGGGATGGTCGCCTCCGCCCACGACTACCACCGCTTCATGGAGATGCTCCGGCGCCGCGGCGAACTCGACGGCGCCCGGCTGCTGCGCCCCGACACCGTGGACCTGATGGCGACCAACCAACTGCCAGGCAACGCCGACCGCCGCTCCTTCGGCAGCCCCGTCCACCAGGAACCGGGCAACGCGGGCCTCGGTTTCGGCCTCGGCGTCTCCGTCGTGGTGGACCCGGCGCTCACCCGGGCCCCGTCGAGCGAGGGCGCGTTCGGCTGGAGCGGGGTGGCCACCACGACCTTCTGGGTCGACCCCCGGCGCGACCTGACCGTGCAGTTCCTGAGCCAGCTCCGCCCGACGGCCTCCCACTCGGTCTTCCCCGAGCTGAAGCGGCTGGTGCACGAGGCGGTACGGTCCTGATCGCCCCCCGCTCAACTCGACTTCTTCGGCGTCCGGTTGATCCGGTACACGTCCCGCACACACAGGTTGAGCACCGTGGCGGCGACGATCACACCGGCGCACACCAGGAGCACCTCACGGTCGGACCAGGCTCCGGCCGCGAGGGCGGCGAGCAGATAGCCGAGCGGAATCGCGAGGCGCTCCCCGACACTGTTGAACGAGCCCGCGCGGCCCAGCTCGGCGTCGGGTACGTGAAGCTGGAAGGCGGTCGTCCACGCGACGATCGCGACGTCCAGGCCGACTCCCGCGACCAGGGCGGCGAACAGGACGGCGGGCAGCGGCAGTCCGAGCCCCATCGCCGTCAGCGGCAGAAACAGCAGGGAGGCGGTGCAGACGGCGACGGCGAGCAGCCGGTACGGCTTCCACCACAGGCACACCAGCGCGCCCGCCAGCAGGCCGAGCGCGAACGCCCCCTGCACCAGGCCCCAGGATCTCGCGCCGGAGTACAGCGTCGCGGCGAGGACCGGTCCCAGCATCTGGAATCCGGCCAGCCAGGCGGCGACCACGACCATCCCGGCCACCGTGTAGGTCCACAGCCAGGTGCGGGAGCGGAATCCGGCCCATCCCGTCCGCAGATCGCTCAGGGCGCTGTGCGCGGTGACGGGGGCGTCCAGTCGCAGCCCGTGCAGCAGCAGGGCCGCGATCAGGAACGTGAGGGCGTCCCAGGTCAGCGCCCACCCCGGTCCGCAGAGCGCGACGACGAGACCGCCCACCACGGGCCCGAGCACCCGTACGGCGTTGCTCGGCAGTCTGACCAGCGCGTTGGCCCGCTGCAGGTGCTCCGCGGCCACCAGCTGGTTCACGACGCCCTGGCCGGCGGGCACGGTGAAGGCCACGGCGACTCCCGAGAGGAAGCCGCACGCGGCGATGGAGGCGGTCGAGGCCGCGCCGCTCAGCACGATGACGGCGAGCGCCCCTTGTGCCGCCGCCGCGACCAGGTTGCCCACCAGCAGGATCCGGCTGCGGGACATCCGGTCCGCGAGCACCCCGCCCACCAGCAGAAAGGCCACTGTGGGAACGGTGTTCACCGCCAGCACCAGGCCGAGCGATCCGGCTCCGCCGCCCTCTCCGATCACCGCGTAGGCGAGCGCGAGCGGCGCCATCGCCGATCCGGTCGCCGAGATCAGATTGGCCAGCACGAACCGCCGGAAGGCGGCGCTGCGCCAGGGTGCCGTCCGGGTACCGGGCACCTGCGCGGCCGTCTTCATGGTCCTCCCCCACCACCCGGAGGGGGACCTGTCAGGTCCTCTCGGACGACTCCAAGTGCGCGGCGATCATACGAGGTTGATCCCGGGGCGTCAGGACCGCCCGACCGGACCTCGCGCGCCGGGGTCAGGCGCGGAGCCCGGCCGCTCCGGCCGCGTGGATGACGGCCCACGCCGCGGCGGCGTCCTGGACGCCGAGCCCGACGCTGTTGTAGAAGACGATGTCCTCGGGTCCCGTGCGGGCCGGACGCCGGCCGGTGAGCACGTCGCCGAGCGCGATCAGGTCCTTCGGGGCGAGCCGCCGCTCCCGCAGCGCGTCCACCACCGGCCCGGCGTGCTCGGCCGCCGTCCCCGGGTCGTCGACGACCACCGCGGCGGCCCGCCGCAGGACCTCCGCGTCGACCTCGCTGCGGGTGGGCTCGAAGGATCCGACGCTGACGACCGTGCAGCCCGGGGCCAGCCAGGCGCCCCGGACGACCGGCGTGGCGCTGAGGGTGCAGGCGGCGACCATCGGCAGCCCCGCGACGGCCTCCTCGGCCGAGTCGACGGCCTTGACGGCGACACCGAGTTCGGCCGCGAGGCGCTGCGCCGCCCGGGCGCGCCGGCCGGGGTGCGGGCTCCACAGCCGTACGGACCGCAGCTCGCGCACCCGGGCGACGGCCCGCGCGTGGGCGAGGGCCTGGGTTCCGGATCCGAGCAGGCCGAGCTCCGCGCTGTCGGCGCCGGCCAGCACGTCGAAGGCGACGGCGCTCGCCGCGGCGGTGCGCAGGGTCGTCACCGCGGCGCCGTCCATGACGGCGACGAGCCGCCCGGTGACCGGGTCGAGCGCGTTGATCACCGCGTGGACGGACGGCAGCCCGGCCGCCGCGTTGCCGGGATTGACGCTGCCGATCTTGGCGACCGCCCCGGTGTCCGCGGACAGGCGGGCCACGTACGCGAACACGACGCTGTCGTCGAAACGGCTGGGGTGCATGATCTTGCCGGGCAGTTCCGCGGTGCCGTCACCGAGCGCGGTGAAGGCCGCGCGCTGCGAGGCGATCGCCGCGTCGGTGTCCAGCAGCCGTGTCACCTGCTCGCGCGAGAGGAACAGCGGGCCGGGGTCGTCCTGGGTCATTCCTCAGTGATAACCGTCTTCGCCGATTCGCAAAAGATCGCCTTGGTCCACTCCTCGCTGTCCAGGTGGGGCAGGTAGTGGTCGAGGCGCTCCCGCTTGGTCAGCAGGTAGCTGAGGTTGTCCTCGCACGGCGGTATCAGCAGCGGCACCTGCTCGGCGACCTTGATGCCGTGGCGCAGCAGCGACTCACGCTTGCGCGGGTTGTTCGACAGCAGCCGTACGGACCGTACGCCGAGGTCGTGCAGCATCTGCGCCGCCACCCGGTAGTCGCGGGCGTCCACCGGCAGCCCGAGGGCGACGTTCGCCTCGACGGTGTCGAGCCCCTCCGCCTGGAGCTTCATCGCCTTCAGCTTGGCGAGCAGTCCGATGCCCCGGCCCTCGTGACCCCGGAGGTAGACAAGGATGCCGCGGCCCTCGGCGACGATGGCGCGCAGCGAGTCGACGAGCTGGGGGCCGCACTCGCAGTGCTGCGATCCGAAGGAGTCGCCCGTGAGGCATTCGGAATGCAGCCGGGTGAGCACGTCCCCTTCCCGGAGAGTGTCCAAGTCGCCGTAGACGAGGACGACTTGTTCCTCGCCACGGTCGTGGTCGAGGTAGCCGACGGCATGGAAATCGCCGTACTCGGTGGGCAGTGGGGCAATCACGACTCGTTCGACACCTGTGAGGTGGGCATTCCCGCCGAGTACGCCAAAGTTATCTGTCATGATCTGGTTCCTAAGCAGAGTCGAAAGGGCCGTGAAAAACATGAGTAGTTCGGGAACGCGCGCGACGGTGTCCGGTGTGCTGCCGCTGGACACCACGGAGGACGTCCGCGAGCGGGGGGCCGGTGTCGCCCGTCAGGTCGCCGTCCTTCCCGTCGGCAGTCTCGAACAGCATGGCGCCTACCTGCCCCTGACCACCGACACCCTCGTGGCGTGCGCCATCGCGCGGGAGATCGCGGCCGCCTATCCGGTGCATCTGCTTCCTCCGGTGACGATCTCCTGCTCGCACGAGCACGCCGGCTGGCCGGGTACCGTCAGCATCTCCTCCGTCACCCTGTACGCGGTCGTCCGCGACATCGCCGCCTCGTTGCGCCGCTCCGGCGTCGACACCCTGGTGGTGGTCAACGGGCACGGCGGGAATTACGTGTTGGGCAATGTAGTCCAGGAATCCGCGGGCACCGGTACTCGTATGGCGCTTTTCCCGGCCGTGGAGGACTGGGAAGGCGCGTGTGAACGAGCCGGTGTGCAGACGTCGTTGCTCACCGATATGCACGCGGGAGAAATCGAGACGTCCATTCTCCTGCATGCCCACCCGGAATGCGTCAAAGACGGTTATGAGACCTCCGATTTCGTTGCCGACGACCGTCGGCATCTGCTCACCCTCGGCATGTCGGCCTACACCGAGTCCGGGGTCATCGGCCGTCCCTCGATGGCCCGCGCCGAGAAGGGGAAGGAGCTCCTCGCCGGGCTGGCCGAGGCGTTCGGAGCGTATTTCTCGCTGGTGGCGTCCGAGACGCTGCACTGATCAGGCCCTCCCGCGCTCTCACCGCTGGGGCGCCGGAGCGCGGCACCCCAGCGGACGACCAGGACGGCGGCGCCGGGCAGGCTCGCCGCGAAGCTGAGCACTCCGTAGATCACCGCGACGGTGAGGCCCATGCCCGCGCCGAGCCCGGCGGCGCCGAACGCCCAGGCGGTGACGCCCTCGCGGGGGCCCCAGCCGCCGATGTTCAGCGGCAGCCCCATGGCGAGCAGCGCGAGCAGCGCGAGCGGCATCAACTGGGCGACGGACGCGGTGGATCCGGCGACCCGGGCGGCGAGCACGAACATCGTCAGGTGACCGGCGAGCACCAGCACCGACGAGAGCGTCACGCCGGGCCAGCTGCCGCGGGCCAGCAGAGCGCCCCGCGCCTCGGTGAGCGCGCCGCGGACGGCGCCGTACCGGACGGCGCCCACGGGGGCCCGGCCCCTGCGCACGGCGCCCACGGTCACCACTCCGCACACCGAGACGATCGCGAGGATCAGCGCGGCCTCGCGGGACTCGGCGAGCACGGGTGACGGCTGGGTGAGCAGCACGACCGCGCCGACGGCCACCAGCACGGCCTGTCCCGCGGTGCGTTCGAGTACCACCGCGCGTACGCCCCGGCCGATGTCACCGGTGCTCTGCCCGTGCCGGACGGCCCGGTGCACATCGCCGAGGACTCCGCCGGGCAGCGCGGCGTTCAGGAACAGCGCGCGGTAGTAGTCCGCGACGGCCGCGCCCAGCGGGAGCCGGATGCGCAGCTCGCGCGCGACCAGGCACCAACGCCAGGCGCTGAACACCGTGGTGAGCAGTCCGATCCCGATCGCCGCCCACAGCGTCGTGCCGTCGATCCGCCGGAGGCCGTCCAGGAACACCCCCGTGCCGAGCCGCCAGAGCAGCACGCCGAGGATGAGGACGCCGGCGACGGTGCCGAGGTGAGTGCGGACGCGACGGTCACCGAGCCGGGCCCGCAGGCCCCGCGCTGTTCCGGCCGCCGCGGGGCTCCCGGCGTCCCCGGCCGGGCCGGACTCCGGCCGGGCGCCGTCGGCGGCGGACTCGTGCGAGGCATCCGCACCGGGCTCGGCGAGAGCCCGGTCCGGGCCCGCGGTCGCACCCGGCGCCGCGAGAGTCCGAGGCGGGCTCGTGTTCAGGGGCGGGCCGTCGAGGTCCGGGGGCGCGGCCGCCGGGGCGGAGGCCACGCCCACCGTCTCCAGGCCCGCGCTCACACCGCACCCCCGGTCGGGTGCGGCAGGGCCAGCACATCGCTGTGGTGGACGACGACGCGCACCTCGCCCGCGGCACACGCCGCCAGGCGGGAGTTCAGATAGGTCTCCGCCCGGGCCGCCAGGTCGGGGCGCTGTTCCACCGCCGCGCCGACCCAGCCGCGCAGCCACTCCGCGGTGAGGGCGGCCTCGTCGGGGCCGAGCCGCCAGGGGCTCGGATGCACCCGCACCGTCGCGCCGTGGCGGCCGAACGCCTCGCAGGCGGCGGTGATGGCCTCCGGGCCGAGCAGTTCGCCGCGCCGCTGGTGGGTGTTGAACGCCTCGGCGATCTCGGCGTCCATCGGGTCGGCCGGGGTGATTTCGACGCGTCCGACGACGGACAGCGTCAGCAGGGCCGGCACACCGGCGCCCGCACAGGCCGCCGCGAGCCGGTCGATCTCCTCGCCGGTGAGCACGTCGAGCAGCGCCGACGCGGTCACCAGGGAGGCGCCGGCCAGGGCGTCCGCGGTCAGCCGGCCGATGTCACCGCGCTGCGTGGTGACGCCGACGTGGCTGCCGTCGGCCGCCGCCTTGGGCGCTCCGACGGTGGCGAAGTGCAGCAGGTACGGGTCCCGGTCGTGCAGGACCCAGTGCTGGGCGCCGTCGAGCCGGGGCGCCAGCCAGCGCCCCATGGAGCCGGTGCCGCAGCCCAGGTCGTGGATGACCAGGTCGCCGCCGCGCACCGGCCGGTTGGCCAGCCGGATGCGCAGCGGGTCGAGCAGATCGGCCGCCCGCGCGGCGGCGTCGGCGGGTTCGCGCAGCTGGAGCCACTGGGGCGCGAAGCGCGGCACCTCGCCGGTGTCCGCATCCCCGACTCGCTGACCGGGCACGCCCGTCCTCACCTTCGCCTCGGGGATGCCGGAGTCCGGCCCGCTCGCGGGAGTCGTCGCGGTACTCACGCGGCCCTCCGGGGTTCGTGGGGCAGCCGGCCGAGCACACCGGCCAGGCTTCGCGCGGTGGTCGCCCAGCCGTCGAGCGCGGCGCGCCGTCCGCGGGCGGCGGCCTTCAGCCGCCGGCGTACGTCGGCCTCGCCGAACCAGCCGCGCAGTTCGGACGCGAGCGCCGCCGGGTCCTCCGGCGGTACGAGGATGCCGGGCACTCCGCCGTCGGGGGCGCGTCCGACCGCCTCGGGCAGACCGCCGACGTCCGTGGCGAGCACCGGGATGCCGCGTGCCAGGGCCTCGGTGACGGCCATGCCGTAGGTCTCCGCGTACGAGGTGAGGACCATGAGGTCGGCGGCGGCGTAGCTGGCGTCGAGTTCGGCGCCGGCCTGCGGTCCCGCGAGGTGCAGACGGTCACCGAGACCGTACTTCGCGATCAGGGCGCGCAGTTGGGCGACGTAGGCCGGGTCCTGGCCGAGTCCGCCGACGCAGACGCAGCTCCAGGGCAGGTCGGTGACGGTCGCGAGGGCCTCGATGAGGCGGTGCTGCCCCTTGCGGGGGGTCACGGCGGCGACGCACAGCAGCCGCGAGACACCGTCGGTGCCGGAGGCGAGCGGTGCGATGTCGGCACCGGGCGCGGCGACGTGGACACGGTCGGGGGCGAGGCCGTGGTGGGCGACGAGCCGGCGGACGGCCCAGTCGCTGGTGGCCACGACGGCCGACACGGCCCGCAGTGTCGTACGTTCCCGGGCGTCCAGGTCGGCGGCGACGGCGGGCTGGAGTCCGGTCTCGTCGCCGAGCGGCAGGTGCACGAGCACGACGAGTCGCAGCCGGTCGGCCTCGGGGACGACGATCTCGGGGACGCCGCAGGCGACGATCCCGTCGAGGAGGACGACCGTGTCGTCGGGCAGGTCGGCCAGGGTCCTGGCGAGTTCCGTACGGGCTGAGATCCCGGGGCGGGGCCATTCGCCGGGCACGGCGTGCCGGTGGACCTGCCAGCCGAAGCCGGGCAGGTCCAGGCAGAGCCGGCGGTCGTAGGCGTTGCCGCCGCTCGGGGCGGTCGCGTCGTCGACGCCGCCCGGCATCACGAAGTGCACGGAGCGCAGGGACATGGGGATGATCTCGGCGTTCTTGAGAGCCGTGTGCTGCACGGGCACGTAGTTCAGGGCGCCAGGGCCGACGGTCGCGGAGGTCTGGCCGGACCGTGCGGACGCCTGGTCGAGGCTCACGTCGGTCACAGGGCACGCTCGTAACTCGCCCAGGCGATGTGCGACTCGTGCAGGGTGACGGTGATGCCGGTGAGTCCGTGGGCACCTTCGCCGAGGGCTCCGGCGTGCACGCGGTCGGCGAGCCGGTCGGCGACGACCTTCGCCAGGAACTCGGTCGAGGTGTTGGTGTCCTTGAAGTCCGGCTCGCTGTCGAGATTGCGGTAGTTCAACTCGCTGACGACGGCGCCGAGCTCCTGCGTGGCCAGTCCGATGTCGACGACGATGTTGTCGTCGTCCAGCTCGGTGCGGCGGAAGGTGGCGTCCACCAGGAACGTCGCCCCGTGGAGGCGCTGCGCGGGTCCGAAGACCTCGCCACGGAAGCTGTGGGCGATCATCAGGTGATCGCGGACGGTGATGCTGAACAACGGACGACCCTCCAGGTGCGGTGCGTCTGATCCTCTGCCGGGATCACGTCGTGTAGTACGGCTGTCCGGTTCACCTTGTTCAGCCGCTTGTCGGCCTTTCTTCGGAGTCGCCTGAGGTCAGGCCGGTTCTCGACGGCTCAAACCTCTTCGTAGGCGACGCGGTGGCACAGGGCGGGTATCGATCCGGAGGCCAGTTTTCCCATCACGTCGGGTAGTTCTCCGAAGGCGCACTCACCGGTGATCAGGGCGTCGAAGGCCGGTTCGGCGAGGAGTTCCAGGGCGAGCGCGAGGCGGTCGGCGTAGGTCCGTCCGGCCCGGCCCGAGGGGGAAACGGAACCCACCTGGCTGCTGCGCAGGGTCAGGCGGCGGGAGTGGAAGGCCTCCCCGAGCGGCAGGCTGACGCGGCGGTCGCCGTACCAGCTCAGCTCGATGACGGTCCCCTCCGGGGCGAGCAGGTCGAGGGCACGGGTGAGTCCGGCCTCGGTGGCGCTGGCGTGCACGACGAGGTCGAGTTCACCGGCGGCGTCCTCGGGGAGCGCGAAGTCGATGCCGAGCGCCCGGGCGACGGCACCGCGTGCCGGGTCGGCGTCGACGAGCTGGACCCGTACGCCCGGGAAGCGGGCGAGCAGCGCGGCCACCGAGCAGCCGACCATGCCGCCGCCGACCACGGCGATCCGGTCGCCGATCAGCGGGGCGGCGTCCCACAGGGCGTTGACCGCCGTCTCGACGGTGCCGGCGAGAATGGCGCGGGAGGCGGGCACGGACTCGGGCACGACCGTCACGGCGCTTGCCGGGACGACGTACCGCGTCTGGTGCGGGTAGAGGCAGAAGACCGTGCGTCCGAGCAGATGCCCGGGTCCTTCCTCCACTCGGCCGACACTCAGATAGCCGTATTTCACGGGCGCGGGGAAATCCCCGTCCTGGAACGGCGCGCGCATCGAGGCGTGCTGGTTCTCCGGGACTCCCCCGCGAAAGACGAGGGTCTCGGTGCCTCTGCTCACTCCTGAGTAGAGCGTGCGTACGAGCACCTCCCCCTCGGCGGGCGCGGACAGGGCGACGTCCCGGATCTCACCGTGGCCCGGAGATGCGAGCCAGAAGGCTCGAGCTGTGAGTTCCATGAGCGTCCCCCTGAACGATGGAGCAGATCTTCACGTACGGACCAGTGACAAGTCGCGCACACGGTACGCGGCGTTGATCGAATCTGTCATACGGCCGGAGGATGTGCGGTGGCCCTGAACAACACGTACGGCGCGAGGCTTCCCCAGCAGGAGACCATGGTGGGAGCCGGTGTGCAGCTCCTGCTGCTCGCCCTGCTGGGCACGGCGATCGGGATGGGGCCCGCGGGCTGGCTGACCGGCCTCGCCTTCGGGATCGCCACCTGGGCGGTGCTCACCCGTGCCCTGCGGCGCACACAGCCCCGCTCCTTCGGACCCGCCAACCGTGTCACCCTCGGCCGCGCGATCCTGGTGGGCGGCGTCACCGCCCTGGTCGCGGACTCCTTCCAGAGCTCGCCGCCGGTGAGTCTGCTGGTCGGGCTGACGGCGGTGGCCCTGATCCTCGACGGCGTCGACGGCAAGGTCGCCCGGCGGACCGGCACGTCCTCCGCCCTGGGCGCGCGCTTCGACATGGAGGTGGACGCGTTCCTGATCCTCGTGCTGAGCGTGTACGTCGGGATGTCGCTCGGCCCGTGGGTGCTGCTGATCGGCACGATGCGGTACGCGTTCGTCGCGGCGGCCCGGGTGCTGCCGTGGCTGAACGCCGCGCTGCCGCCGAGCATGGCGCGCAAGACGGTGGCGGCCCTGCAGGGCGTGCTCCTGCTGGTCGCGGGCGCCGGGGTCCTGCCGTACGCGGTGACGCTGGGCGCCGTCCTGCTGGCCCTCGGGCTGCTGGTGTGGTCGTTCGGCCGCGACATCGCGTGGCTGTGGCGGCAGAGCCGTCGTGGACCGGTCGAGCCGGTCCGGGAGGACGAGCCCGAGGACGTGCGGCCGCGGGAGCTGGTCGGCGCGGCCGGGGCGCGTTCCGAGCGCTGATCACCTGCCCGCGCAGGTGGCACGTCGCAGGTCAGGGGTGTCCACGGGGATGTTCAGTAAGTGATCTTCACGCCGCGAACCGTGTGGTTGTCCGTAGTGCTGCCGGTGGCGGCGGAGAAGCCGACCAGGACGTTCTGCGGCAGGGCGACGGCCGTGTCGATGACCTGGGTGCCGTCCACGGCGACCAGGACGTGTCCGGCGGTCGTCACGGTCACGTCGACGACATGGGTGCCGGTCCGCAGGGCGGGCACGGCGGTCGAGGTGGCGGCATAGGTGAACGGCGAACCGGTTCCGCCGACGGCCACCCCGACGAAGTTGGCCGACGGGTCACCGGTGTTGCGATGGGTGTCCAGGGTGACGGCGATTCCCGGCAGACCCGCGTAGCCGAGGCCACCGCCCCCCGCGCCCAGTGCCGTCGGAGTCGCCTTGGCCGCGTCGAGCAGCAGCAGGGCGAGACCATCGGCGCCGTTGCCGCCGCCGATCGCGGCGGTGAAGGTCGCCTTGAGGCGGGCCGACGGTACGGCGGTGCCCTGGACGGCGGACCCCCTGGCGCTCTGTACGGCCTTGGTGAGTACCAGGTCGGTGCCGGAGAGCGCGGCGGACCCGTTGTAGGTCCAGCGGTTGGGTCCGGGTGGCGGCACCGCGTACGAGGTCGCGGTGATGACCGCGTCCCGCACGGAGTGGATGTCGGTCTTGCCGCCGTTGGCGCCGGTGAAAGCGAGCAGCGCCGTCGGCGGCAGCGAGTTGACCGTGGTGTTCAGCAGCCGGATGCCGTCCATCGAGACGGTCAGAGTCTTCCCTGAGACGGACACGGAGACGGTGTGCGGGCCCGAGCGGAGGTTCGGAACGCTGGTGGTGGTCGCCGCGTAGGTGAGGGCCCCGTTGCTCGTGGCGGCGGTGATGCCGACGAAGTTCGCGGACGGGTCACCGGTGTTGCGGTAGGTGTCGAAGGTGATGGCCACGCCGGGCTTGCCCGCCCAGCCCAGACCGCCGCCGTCGGTGCCCAGCGCGGTGGGGGTGGCCCCGGCCGGGTCCAGCAGGCCGAAGGTGAGGCCGTCGCCGCCGCTGCCACCACCGATGACCGTGGAGAACGCGGCCTTGAGACCATCGGTGACCACCGGGACCGGGAAGACGGCCGAGCCCACCTGGTGGGCCGCGGTCCGGGTGAGTTGCAGGTCGGCACCGGACAGTTGGGCGGAACCGTTGAGCTTCCAGCCGCCGTCCCCGGGTGCCGGGACGGTGACCCGGCCGGGCGCGGTTCCGGTACCGGTCAGCGACTCGTTCTGCGGTCCGCGTCCGTCGTCGGAGGTCAGCTGGTAGGTACCGGAAGCCGCGCCTACGGCGGTCGGGGAGAAGGTGACCGCCTGGTGGATCACGTCCTCCGGGCCGATGACCTGGCCTTCGCTGATCGGGTTCGTCACCTGGAACGGGGCCGCGGGCGGGGCCGCCTTGGTGACGGTGAGGGGAATGTTGCCGGTGTTGCTGATGTCGAAGGTCTTGGTGACCGATTTCCCGACCGCCACACTGCCGAAGCCGGTCGATGTCGGAGTGACGGTCAGACGCGCCTCGCCGACCACCGCGCTGCCGGTGAGCTGGACGGCGGCGGTGCCGTTCGTTCCGGTGACGGACAGCGTGCCGGAGTGTTCTCCCGCGGCCGTCGGGGCGTACCTCACCTGGACGGTGACGGACTGCTGGGGCTGGACGAGGGCGCCGTCGGCAGGCAGTCCCTCGACGCCGAAGGGCGCGTCCGGTGACGTGCTCGCCGAGACCGTCTCGGCCTCGGTGCCGGTGTTGGTGAAGCTCACGCCCAGGGTCTTGACGGTTCCGGTGGCCACCGTGCCGAATGCCAGCTCGGAGGGGAAGGCGGTGAGGCCGGGGCGGGTTCCGTAACCGGTCAGCCCGAGCCCCACCGCGCCGGTGTCCGTGGTGAGCGTCAGCACCGAACTGTCCGCTCCCGGCGACGTCGGCGAGAACGACACCGGAACCGTGTAGCTGTCGCCCGCGTGCAGGGAGACCGGCAGGCCGGTGGGAGCGGCGGAGAACTGGCCGCCCGGAGCCGCAGCGACCGCCGAGATCGTGACGTCCTCGGTGGCGGTCACCTTCGCGGTGCCCTGGCCGGTGCCGCCCACGGCGACCTTGCCGAAGTCCACCGGACCGCCGGTCAGCGCGCCGGTGGACGGTCGGCCGAAGCCGAGCACATGGCCGTCGCGGGTGCCGACGTAGACCCTCCCCCCGTCGGTGGCGGGGACCGAGAACTTCGACACGGTGCCGATCGGCGCCGAATAGCGCAGGTTCAGGGATCCCTTGACCGGCACGGCGTCGTACGCGCGCAGCTGACCGTTGGCCCCGTTGGAGCCGTCCGAGTAGACCGCCCAGACGAGGGCGGAGCCCGGAGTGGTGCCGGTGGAGGTCACCACGGGCGACCCCGAGGTGTAGCCGAAGGTGCCGGTACTGGTGCCGGTGTTGGTCAGGGTGGGCAGGCCCGCGCCGTTCGTGCCGTAGGCGAAGGCGCGCAACGGACCCTTGCTGCCGATCGTGTAGACGTAGCCGCCCTCACCGCCGTACGCGGCCGGGTGCCCCCAGACGCCCTCGTACGGGCCGAAGGTGCCGAGGACGCCGTCGGTTCGGCCGGGGCCCTGGGAGCGACCGCCCAGGTTGTCGCGGTCGAGGAGGAACAGGCGGCCGTCCTTGCCGATCTCCACCAGCAGATGGGGGTGCTGGGCGGTGCCGAAGGCGGGTCCGGGCAGCGCCGTCGGCCCACCGGAGCCGAGGTCCGTGTCATTGGTGTCGAGGGTCGGGGCATTGCTGGGGCTGAAGAAGTCCTGCGCGGACATGGTGCCGTCACTGTTGACCCCCAGGCGGACCACCGACTCGGCGAGCCGGCCAGGTGGCTGCGAACCCGGGCCGGGCGCCGGGGAGATGCCGTTCCCCGTGGACAGGAACATCCGGCCGGGGCCGTCGGAGACCAGACCGCCACCGCTCATCCAGACGCCCGCCATGCCGTTGGCGGAGGAGTCCTCGGTGGCCCACAGCGTGGTGGCCCGGCTCGTGGTGTTCACACCGAGGACGTAGCCGACGTACGGGCCGACGTCGCAGTGCGACGCGAAGGCCGCGTAGACCGATCCGCCCATCAGGAGCAGGCCGGGCCGCTGGGCGGCGGTGAAGGCGGTGAAGGGGTGGCTCGGGTCGTTGACCGGTGCCCCCTGCACCTTGACCGGCCAGCCGGCGCGCTCGGTGCCGGTCGTCGCGTCGAGTGCGTGGACGTACCAGTTGGGGTGCTGGGTGTCGGCTCCGTCGTTGATCTTCGCGGTGAGGTAGACGGTCTTGGTGGCCGGGTCGTACACGGGCGTCGAGGTGACACCGAAGTTGGGAACCAGGTCGCCGCAGCCGATCGCCGAGGCGGGCCAGGGCGCACCCAGGTCCTTCGTCCAGTTGATCGTGCCGGACGCCGAGTCGAGTCCGTACACCTTGGCGTTCTCGGTGGCCGCGACGACCGTCCTGCCCGCCACCAGGGGCTGCGCGTACACCTGGCCGTCCACGGCGGTGGAGAACTGCCGGCCGAAGTCGGAACTGGAGACCTCGGAGGGAGCGAGACCGGGCTCGTCGCGGTCCCAGCCGGTCCGCAGGTCGTCGACCGAGACCGTCGGCGCGTCGGTCCGGGCGCGGTCCGCCGCCGGGGCGGGCAACGTGCCTGCGGTGCCGAGCAGCAGACAACCCGTCAGCAGCGAGAGCAACCGGTTCGTGGTCCGCCGTGCGCGCGTGCTGAGCATGTCTCCACCTCGGTGCATGAGTGCGCGAGGGCGGAGACCGGCAGGTCCCGCCGGCGATCATGGTCGAGTAGGCGGCCCGATATTCATACGATCCCGGAGGGCCGGCCGGGCATGGTTCACCCCGATGGACCAAGGACGCCTCAGGGGACAGCGGCGGACCGGGTGACGCCGCGCGGGAGCGTCGCGGACGGGTGGGAACGCCCGCCGCCGGGCGCTTCCCGCAGCCCCGCGCACGCCGGTAGCCCGTAGGCGCGAAGCGGGCAGAATACCTGACGGAATCTGTCATGTATTGCCTCCACAGTGGTGCGTACGGACGCGGTGGACGTGTCCCGAGCGGGAGGTTGGACATGGCACGGCACACGGTCGCGTTCGAGGTGGCCGGTCCCTGGTCCCTGGAGAACAGCAGGGAGTTCTGGGAGGAGATGGCACCCGTGCCACCGGCCGGGGCGTCCGGCGCGGGAGCGTCGCTGCGTACGGTGTTCCACGCCGACGCCGACTGGCGGCGCGTCGCCGCGGAGGTGACACAGGACGGGCCCACCGCCCGGGTCCTGGTCACGGGGGACGGCGCTCTGGACGCCGCCGCGGAGCAGGTCCGCCGCTTCCTCTCCCTCGACGTCGACGCCCGCGGCTGGCCCGCGGTGGGCGACCGCGACTCCGTGATCGGCCGGATCCAGGCGCGCCGGCCGGGACTTCGCCCGTGCGGCTTCCATTCTCCGTACGAGGCCGCCTGCTGGGCGGTGCTGACCCAGCGCACCGGGAGGACGGCTGCCCGTGGCATGCGCGACGACCTCGTCGACCGCCACGGAGCCGGAGGCGCGTTCCCGGCGCCCGAGGCCCTGCTCCGGATGGACACCGAACTGCCCTGGCGCAAGACCGAATACCTGCACGCCGTCGCCCGGGCGGCCCTCGACGGACTGCTCGACGGCGCGCAACTGCGTTCCCTGGAACCGCAGGACGCCATGCGTCAGGTCCAACAGGTCAAGGGACTCGGCGCCTTCGCCGCCGAACTGGTCGTCGTCCGCGGCGCAGGTCACCCCGACGTCCTGCCGGCCCAGGAACGCAGACTCGCCGCGGAGATCACCGAACAGTACGGACCGGACCACGACCTGACCGCGATCTCCGGGAACTGGCGGCCGTACCGCACCTGGGCCGCGCTCCATCTGCGGGTCCTGCGCGGCGAACGCATGAGCGCCGAAGGGGCCCGCGGGACGCGGACACCCACGCGATGAAGCTCGCCAGCCCCAGCCGGAGCGCCCGCTGAAATCGGACGTCCGCACGACATTCACGACCTGTCATGACCGAGATCGAACATCAACTGGCTAGACTACGCACCCTCGTGCACGCGATCGCGCCACGCGCGAGCAAAGCCGTTCCGAAGGGTTTCGACGCTTGATAGCCATCGAAGATGTCAGCAAGCGATACGCCGACGGCACGGTGGCCGTCGATCGCCTGTCCCTGCAGATACCGAACCACTCCATCACCGTTCTCGTCGGACCTTCGGGCTGCGGCAAGACCACCACGCTCCGCATGATCAACCGCATGGTCGAGCCGAGCAGCGGCACGATCCGGGTCAACGGCGAGGACATCCGGAGCCGCCCTGTCAACGCCCTGCGCCGCTCCATGGGTTACGTCATCCAGAACGCCGGTCTCTTCCAGCACCGGACGATCCTCGACAACATCGCCACGGTGCCCCGGCTGCTCGGCTGGTCCAAACAGCGCGCCCGGGACCGCGCGGCTGAACTGATGGAACGGGTCGGCCTCGACCCGGGCATGGCCCGCCGCTATCCGTACCAGCTCTCCGGCGGTCAGCAGCAACGCGTCGGCGTGGCACGCGCGTTGGCGTCGGACCCGCCCGTCCTGCTCATGGACGAGCCGTTCTCCGCGGTCGACCCGGTCGTCCGCCGGGGCCTGCAGGAGGAGCTGCTGCGCATCCAGGGCGAACTGGGCAAGGCCATCGTCTTCGTCACCCACGACATGGACGAGGCGATCACCATCGGCGACCGCATCGCCGTCCTGCGCACCGGCGGCAAGCTCGCCCAGTTCGCGGCCCCCGACGAGATCCTGTCGTCGCCGGCAGACGCGTTCGTGGAGCAGTTCCTCGGCGCCGACCGGGGCATCCGCGGTCTGTCGTTCCTGTCCACCCGCGATCTCGAACTCGACCGCTCCCGGGTCTTCCCCGTCGGCTCCGACTGGCAGGAGATCGCCGGACGCGAGACGGGAGTCGCGCCGGTGCTGGTGACCGACGCGGGCGGCAAGCCCCTCGGCTGGGCCGATCCCGGCGTCTGGAGCGGTGACGTGGAGACGCTCGAACCGTACGGGCAGAGCTTCGAGGTGGGCCGCGACTCGCTGCGGGTCGCCCTGGACCGGGCCGTACTGTCGCCGACCGGGCAGGCGGTCGCCGTGGACGGCGGTGGGCAGGTGCTCGGGGTCGCCGGGCAGGAGACGGTCGCCGCGGCGATCCGCCTGGCCCGCCGGCGACGGACCGAGGACGCCCCGCAGGAGACGTCGGCGGCGAAGGCGCTGCGATGAACGGGTACTTCGACATACCGAGCGACCTCCAGCACAGCTATGGCGGCCTGATCGCCATCCATATGCAGGAGGCGCTGGTCCCGGTGCTGGTCGGTCTGCTGCTGGCGCTGCCGGTCGGCCTGCTGTGCGTCCACTACGACTGGCTCTACCCGCCGGTCCTGTGGACCTCCACGGTGCTCTACGCCATCCCGTCGATCGCCTTCTTCGTGGTGCTCATCGACTACACCGGGCTGACCCAGCTGACCGTGATGATCCCGCTGTGCCTGTACAGCCTGGTCGTGCTCGTACCGGCGGTCGTCGACGGCATCCGCTCGGTCCCCGAGGAGACGAACGCCGCCGCCTCGGCCATGGGCATCGGCCTCGCCCGCCGCTACTTCCAGGTCCAACTGCCCATCGCCGTACCGGCGATCATGGCCGGACTGCGGGTGGCCGTCGCCTCCAGCATCAGTCTGGTGAGCATCGGCGCACTGATCGGCAACCAAGGAGGGCTCGGCAACCTGCTGACCACCGCGCAGTTGTACGACCGTCCCCGTCTCGCCGTGACGTCGGTGGTCACCACCGCCGTCCTCGCGATCGTGATCGACGCCCTGCTGGTCCTGCTGCGGCGGGTCCTCACCCCCTGGGAACCGCCGTCCGCCCGCGCGGCGCGGCGCTCCGGGGCCACGACCGCGGACGTCGCCGCCCGCACCCCGGAGGGCGTGTCGTGAACGTACTCGACTTCATGCGGTCCTTCTTCAGCGACAGCGCCCACTGGCACGGATACGACGGCATCCCGCAACGCGTGTGGGAACACCTCCAGTACACCGCCGGAGCCCTGGCGATCGCCGCGGCCATCGGCCTGCCGGTCGGCCTGATCACCGGGCACACCGGGCGCGGCGGCAACACGCTGGCCTTCCTGTCCGCCGGCGCCCGCGCGCTGCCGACCTTCGGGCTCCTGGTCCTGATGTTCGTCTGGCTCGGACTCGGCATCGTGCCCGTGATGATCCCGCTCGTGGTGCTGGCGATCCCCCCGATCCTCATCACCACCTACGAGGCGATCCGCACCGTGGACCCCTCCCCCGTCGATGCCGCCCGGGGCATGGGCATGCCGCCGACCCGGATCCTGTTCCAGGTCGAGGTCCCGGCGGCGCTGCCGCTGATCCTCAGCGGACTGCGCTCGGCGACGGTCCAGATCGTCTCGACGGCGACGATCGCGGCCTATGTGTCCCTCGGCGGGGTCGGCCGGTACATCCTGGACGGCCTGTACCAGCACAACTACGAGAAGGTGGCGGGCGGGGCGGCTCTCACGGCCGTCCTCGCGCTGTTCGTCCTCGGCCTGTTCTGGGCCGTGGGCCGGGTGGCGGTCTCTCCCGGCGTGCGCCGGCGCCAGGCCGCGTAGGAGTGGTACCACCACGGCGGGGACGGCCTTCGGGCCGTCCCCGTCTCAGCGTTCGGCCGTGGCGAGGGCGTGTTCGAGGACCACGAGCAACGCGTCCCGCACGGACCCCCGGTCACGTGCGTCGAACACGGTCAGCGGCACGTGCTCGCCGACGTCGAGAGCCCACCGTACGTCGTCCAGATCGTGTTCGATCCTGCCGTCGAAGGCGTTGACGGCCACGGCGAACGGGATCTCGCGGTGCTCGAAGTAGTCGACGGCCGCGTAGCAGTCGTCGAGCCGCCGGGTGTCGACGATCACGAGGCCGCCGAGCGCGCCCTCGACGAGGTCGTCCCACATGAAGCCGAACCGTTCCTGGCCGGGGGTGCCGAACAGGTAGAGCTTCAGGGTCGGGTCGAGGGTCACGCAGCCGAAGTCCATGGCGACGGTCGTCGTCACCTTCTCCGGGGTGTGGCTGAGGTCGTCGACCCCGGCGGCGACCGAGGTGATGGACGCCTCGGTGGTCAGTGGCTCGATCTCCGAAATGGCGCCCACCGTGGTGGTCTTGCCCACGCCGAAGCCGCCCGCGATCACCATCTTCACGGGCAGCGGAGGCCGGGGCGTCTCGTCGTCAGCCCTCACGGACCGCGCCCCGGGAGTCGGGGATAGCTCGAAGACCATCGATAACCCTTCGCAGAACGGTGACATCGCGGTTGGAGTGGGCCTGCGGGGCGTACAGGGCCAGTTGACCGTCGGCGCGCAGATCGTCGGCGAGCACCCGGATCACATTCAAGTGCATCCGGAGTTTCGCCGCGATCTCCGCGAGCGACTGCGGCTCACGGCAGACCGTGAGGATGTCGCGGTGCTGGTCGAAGACGAACGCGTCCAGTGCCGCCAGCCCCACTCGCGTGGCCACCACCTGTGTCTCGATCGGGATCGGCGGTACGAGGCTGTCGCCCCCGGCGATCCGCCCCGCGGTCAGCAGGAACGGCCGGACGACCGAGGCGGGGCGCTCCACTCCCCACTCGGCGTCGTCACCGGCCAATGGCTCGCCGGACGTCATCACGTCCTCCCCCTTCACCTCGCGGGGCGTCACCGGTCATGTGCCGCCCCGACGGACGTCAACCGGTCGGTGCGATGCCCACGGTGTTCTTCAGCTCCATGACCAGTTGCGGACTCAGCACCGCACCGGCCCGGTTGGCGAACAGGGTCATCTCGTAGGCGATGTTGCCGAGCTTGGCCTCCTTCGAGGCCACCACTCCCAGTACCGCTCCGGCACCGAGGGCGGACACCAGGACGTGCCCTTCCTCCAGGTCGATGATGACCTTGTTGAGGCTGCCGAGGCCGTAGTTGCCGGAGGCGCCCATGGCGAGGCTGGTGATACCGGAGACGATCGCCGCGAGCCGTTCGGAGTCGGCCTGACCGCGCAGTTGGGAGACCGCGATGAGCAGTCCGTCGGAGGAGACACCGATCACGTCGACGACCCCGGCTGTCTCGGTGGCGAAACGATTGAGCAGCCAGTTGAAGTCGGCAGCGGCGGTCTTCACGTCCGTCGCGGGTTCCGCGGCTCGGGACTCCGGCTCGCCTGTCCACATGGTCACGTGCTCATGCCTTCCGGGGAAGAGGGTCTGGTGTTCTGGTTGTCGGGTACGGCCGGGCCGCCGTGCCTGCCGCCCGGCCGGACGGCCCCGGCCGGGGCGTCCTCGGCCGCGCTCTCACGCTCGGCCCGCAGGACGGCGGCCTCGAACTCGTCGAGCTCGTCGCGCGCCGCCTCGGCATCCGTGGGCGCCCAGGAGGGCGGCCGACGGTGGGTGATCGGTTCCTTGGGCCGCAGCAGCCGGCTCGACGCCGTGCCGGCCGACAGCGTCGCGCCGCGCACCCGGCGGCGCAGTGGACCGGCATCGCCGGGCCGCGCCGGGGCGGTGGGCCCCTGGCCCGGGTCGATCCCGGTGCCGGGCCGGGCGCCGCCGTGTGTCATGGCGCGCTCGGCGCCGGGGTCCGTCCTGGGTTCCGGGCGGCGGGCGTGGCCGGCGGACTCGGTGTCCTGGGCGCGGGCGGGCACCCTGCGGGGCAGGCCCGCGGGTCCGGGCGGCGACTCGACCCGCGCCGGGCGCGGCTCGCTCGGGCCGGAGCGCCGTGCGGGCGGCTGGATGTGCGGGGCCCGTGTCGCGGAGCGGCCGGGGTCGGCGAGCACGAGGTGGGACGTGGGCACCGCCACGGTGGCGGTGACACCGCCGCCCGGAGTGCGGGACAGGACGACCTCGATGCCCCAGCGCCGGGACAGGCCGCCGACCACGAACAGACCGAGGACCTCCGTCGGCGCCAGGTCCAGGCGCTCGCGCCGGATCAGCCGGGCGTTCTCCTGAGCCAGCCGCTCGGGGCTCATGCCGAGTCCGTGGTCGATGATCTCGACGAGCGCTCCGCCCCCTTGGTGCCGGGGCCGCAGGACCACTTCGACGCCGCTGGTCGCCGGGGAGAACATCACGGCGTTCTCCAGCAGTTCGGCGAGCATCAGCGTCAGGTCGCCGACGATGTCGGGGACGACGGTGACATCGCCCTCGGCGTGCGGGGTGACGCGCTGGTAGCCCTCGATCTGGCCGAGCGATGCGCGGACGATGTTGCTGAGCCGCATCGGTTCGGTGTTGAGGCCGGTCTCGCTGATCCCGGCGAGCAGCATGAGGCTGTCGGCGTTGCGCTGGAGCCGGACGGCGATGTGGTCGATGCGGTAGAGCCGGTCCAGCACCTCGGGGTCGGTCTCGCCGCGTTCCACGGAGTCGATCAGGGCGAGCTGACGTGCCGTGAGGTTGCTGACGCGGCGTCCGACGTTGCCGAACATCTCGGCGATGTTGCGCCGGCTGACGACCTGGCGTGCCAGCAGCGCGCTCGCGGTGACCTGAACCTTGTTGAAGGCTTCGGCCAGTTCGCCGATCTCGTCGCGCACCGGCACGGGCACGGCTTCCAGCCGCGGCGGACTCGCGTCGTCGGCGTCGTCGTCGGCGACGCGGGCGAGCTCGGTCTCGGCGGCGCCTGCCACGTGCTGGGCCGCCGCCGTGAGGGTGCGAACGGTCCGCACCACCGAGCGGCGGGTCAGCACGGAGAACAGCAGCCAGGCCGCGAAGGCGAGCAGGTTGCCGACGACCAGCCAGGCCACCCGCCACCAGGCACTGTTCGACGCGGACTGGGCGTCCGCGGCGATCTCGCCGATCAGTGACTGGACGATCTTCAGGCGGTTCTCGGCCTGCCGCTCGTAGGTGGGACCGGCGCGCAGCGCGTCGTCGAGCGCGGCGCGCAGCTGCGCCGCGTTCTCGGCGACCAGACCGCCGGGGTCGACCTGGAGCGCGGCCCAGTGCTGGGCGATGACGCTCTGGTACGGGCTGTGTTCGATCCCGGCGAGATCGGTGCCCTGTTCCTGGCTGGCGAACCGGGTGAACCGCTCGGCCTGGTAGGTGTACTGGTTGTAGTCGCCGACGGCGCCGGTGAACTCGATCAGCGCGTTGGAGTCGCGGGTGCGGGACGCGAAGACGCTGGTCTCGAAGGTGGCGTGGGCGGCGTCGGCTCGCAGCAGTGCGTCGAGAAGATTGCCCGCGGAGGAAGAGGACTCACCGCCGGACCGGCCGAGACCGAGGCCGTTGATGAGGCTCTCGATCACCGCCCCGTACGCCGGGTCGATGTTGTCGGCGGGGATCGGCCCCTCCTCGACGGTCTTGCGGAGGCTGTCCAGACCCTCGAGTTCCTTCAGGGCCTGGGCCTCGGCATCGGGCAGCCGGTCGCTGTAGGCCGCCCGGACCGCTGCGATGCGGGTGCCGACCTGCTCCTGCGCGTCCAGGTAGGCGGAGGTGTCGGGCGACCTCTCTCCCGAGCGGGCCGCCTCGTAGCGCAGGGAGACCAGGAGCGCCTGCCGGTGCTCGGTCTGCACGGCGTCGATGAGCTTGGTCACCTGCGCGCTGTCCCGCACGAGTTGGGCGGTGTCCGCGGCGGACCGGGCCCGGTCGATCTCCCCGTAGACGACATAGGAGAGCATCACGGATATGACCGCGAGCGGCACGATCACCAGAACATTGAGTTTCCGGCGAAAAGGCCAACGGTCCAGCAGAGATGGTGACCGGCCGGTCCGAAGAGCCGTGGACGGCTGCCCCGAGGCGGCTTTTCTGTGCGCGGGCACCCAACCTCCTTGACTTCATTCCCCGTTGGACGCCCATAGGCAGGCCTGCATGGATCAATGGTCACGAACAGCGCGATCGGGCCGACAAGTGGAAGGGGGCCCTCGACGCGGCCAACACTAGCGGCTGCCGCAAGAGTACGGCCGTGATCAACCGAGAAGTGACATGCGGAGGCGCCTGATTCGCTCGGATTTTGGTCACGTTGCGCCTACGGGCTGAAGCTGTACGGTCCCCATCAGTGATCTATTCGTGCCTTGACGGCAGTTGAGGCGGCTCGATTGGATCGTCAGGACCGTCACACCCGCGCCCACCGGCCACCGATGCCCCACCCATTGCCAAGTCTGGATGACCAACGTGACCATCGCCAGAAGTACTCGAACCTCCGCAACCTACGCCGTTTCCCTGCTGGTTGTGGCCGCGGCCGCACTGACGGGCTGTGGTTCCTCCGACGACTCCGGCAAGGACGACCCGCTCCAGGGTGAGCCCGCCAAGGGCGGCACCGTCGTTGTCGGTTCCAACAACTTCCCCGAGAGCATCCTGCTCGCCGACATCTACGGCGAGGCCCTCAAGTCCAAGGGCGTCAAGGTCAGTTACAAGCTGAACATCGGTAGTCGCGAAACCACGTACGGCCTGATCAAGAACGGCACGATCACGGTCCTTCCGGAGTACAACGGCGCGCTGCTCGCCTACCTGGACGCCAAGGCCACCCCGACCACCGTCGAGGAGACGAGCAAGGCCATATCGGCCAAACTCGACCCCAAGCTCTCCCTGTTGACTCCGTCCGAGGCCCAGGACAAGGACGCCATCGCCCTGAACGAGGCCACGGCCAAGAAGTACAGCCTCACGGACAAGTCGACCATCGCCGACCTCGCCGACGTGGCGAAGGACATGGTCATCGGCGGCTCCCCCGAGTTCCAGACGCGGCAGCAGGGCCTGAAGGGCCTGAAGTCGGTATACGGTCTCGAATTCAAGAACTTCAAGGCACTGGACGCGGGCGGCAAGATCACCGTGACAGCCCTCAAGGACAACAACATCCAGGCCGGAGATATCTTCTCGACCGACCCCACGATCAGCAAGAACAAGTTCGTCGTGCTGCAGGACCCGAAGAATCTTTTCGGATTCGAGAATGTAACTCCGCTGACGTACAAGAGCGATCTGCCGGCGGCCGGAGTTTCCGTCCTCAATGACGTCTCGGCGAAGCTCGACACCGAAACCCTCGTGAAGCTCAACAGCGAGGTACAGGTGGGCAGCAAGGACCCGCTGGACGTGGCGAAGGCATGGCTGTCCTCGGCGGGACTCAGCTGACGTCGGGACCGGCAGCCGGCTGACGGGTGCCCGCGGGCCGGGGAGAAGCTCCCCGGCCCGCCCTTCTGCCCTCTGTCTTCTGCACTCTGTCCTCTGTCCTCTGTCTTCTGTCGGCGTACGGCTGAGGAGTGAGCGTCCGTCATGCTCGAGCGCACGGCCGACGCGGCCACCGGCTCCGCGTCCGGCGAGATCACCGGCGGCACCGTGTCGCGCGGCGCGGCCCTTCACGGCCGGGGCCTCGATGCCGCCGCGGTGGCCCGGATCGCCGACGGAGCGACACCTCCTCCCCCGCATCCCGCGGCACTCGAGGCGATGGAACGCACCCGCCGGGCCGCGCGCCGGCTGGCGGCGGAGGGCGCCCGGGTCTACGGGCGCAGTACCGGTGTGGGCGCGCACCGGGGCCTGGCCGTCGAGGAACACGACGGCGCGGGCCATGATCTGCGACTGCTCCTCAGTCACGCGGGCGGCGTGGGCGAGCCCCTCCCCGCACGTCAGGTCCGCGCGATGATGGTGGTGCGCGCCAACCAACTCCTCGTCGGCGGATCGGGATTGGGTCCCGAGATCGCGGTCGCCGTCACGGAAGCCCTCCGCGCCGGAGTGCATCCCCGGGTCCCCGAGTACGGGTCCGTGGGCACCGGCGATCTGACGGCACTGGCCCAGCTGGGCCTTGCCCTCTTCGGCCACGGCACCTGGCTACGGGACCGGGTGGCCTCCGGGAACCGTCCCTCCGGGCGACCCGTCTCCGAGTTCACGCTCCCGCAGGGCCCGTTCGAGGAGAGCCCGTTCGCGGAGAGTCCGTTCGCGGAGAGCCCGTTCCTGACAAGTCTGGCCATTCAACGAGGGGACGCGCTGGCCCTGTTGAGCAGCAACGCCCTCACTCTCGGCCAGTCCGCGCTCGCCTGGCACGATCTCGGTGTCCCGCTCCGCGCCGCGCACGTGGTCGCCGCGCTCTCGCTGCACGCGGTGGGAGGCTCGCTCGAGGCGTACGCGCCCGAGGTCCACCGGGCCCATCCGCACCCGGCGATCGGGCGGGCCGCGGCCCAGGTCAGAGGCCTGCTCGGGGTGGCGGCCGGCGACGGAGCGGTCGTGCCGCAGCCGTCGGGCGGAGTGGCCGCACGGGTGCAGGACCCCTTCGGCTTCCGCTGCTTTCCGCAGGTCCACGGCCCCGCGACGGAGGCGTGGTCGGGCCTGGAGCGGGTGCTGTCGATCGATCTCAACTCCGCCACCGAGAACCCCCTCATCAGCTGGGACGAGACCACGGGCGCCCCCGTCGCACAGCATCACGGCGGGTTCTTCACCGCGCCACTCACCCTCGCGCTCGATCAGCTGGGCCTCGCCGTGCTCGGCACGGCCCGGCTCTCGGCGGCGCGGCTGTCCGCTCTCGGCCGCCCCGAACTGACCGGACTGCGGTCCTACTTGGCCGACACCTCCTCCGCCGGGTCGGGAATGATGATCCTGGAGTACAGCGCGGCGTCCGCCCTCGCCGAGATACAGGCGTGCGCCACCCCGGCCGCGCTCGGGCACGTGGTGCTGTCCCAGGGCATGGAGGAGGCGGCGACCTTCGCGACCCAGGCGGCTCGCAAGTCGCTGCGGCTGGCACAGGCGTACCGGCTGGTCGTGGCCTGCGAACTCGTCGCCGCCGTACGGGCGTTGCGTCTGCGCGGCACCCCGCCCACTCCGGGCACCCCGGCGGGGCGTGCCTACGTGCGCGCGGCGGCGGTTCTGGACCCGGACATGCGGGACCGTCCCCTCACGGACGATGTGACCGCCGCGTCGGCCCTGCTCGACGAGTTCGCCGAGATCGGCCCCGCCGGCTGAGAAGCTCTCGTCGGCGGGGCCGCCCCCGGGCCGCGGGGACGATGCCGGCCCCGTGGCCACGGAAGCCGGGTCAGCTCCGCGCGCCCGGAGCGACGGCCTCGCCTTCCGTCGCCGCACCGGCACCGGCACCGTCACCGGGGGTCCCGCTCACGGTCCGCCCCGAAGCCCGGGGTGTGCCGGAGAGACGTGCCGTGCGCCGGACGGGGACGAGGAGCGCGGCCAGTGCGGCGGCCAGGCAGAGCAGGGCGAGCAGGGTGAACCCGTGGGTGTACCCGGACTCGTACGGCAGGCCCGAGGACTGGAGCCGGCCGGTCACCAGCACGCTGGTCACCGCGGCGCCGATGGAACCCCCGATGGTGCGGATGTTGGCGTTCATCCCGGTGGCGGCGCCGGTCTGTTCGGCCGGGACGCTGCCGACGATGAGGTTGGCCATCGCGGCGAAGGCGAGTCCGATGCCGAGGCCGAAGACACCCGCCGCGAAAGCGATCTGCCACGGCCGGTCGTGCCAGAGAGCCAGGAATCCGCAGGCGACCGCGCCGAGCGCGGCACCGGCGACCAGCAGCCTCTTGGCGCCGAGGACGGGCTCGAGGCGACCGCTCAGCACGCCCGAGCAGAACATCGCGATCAGCATCGGCAGCATGAGCAGTCCGGCCGCGGTCACACTCGCGCCGAAGCCGTAACCGGCCGAGCTCGGAGTCTGGACGAACCCGGGGAGGAAGGACCAGATCGCGTACATGCCCGCGCCGAACAGCAGCGCGGCGGTGTTGGTGGTCCACACGGCGGGCAGCCGCATGATGCGCAGGTCGATGAGCGGGCTGCGGGAGCGGGCCTCGGAGCCCAGCCAGAGCGCGAAGAGCAGCACGGCCGTGACGAAGAGACCGATCACCTTGGCCGACCCCCAGCCCCAGTGGCTCGCCTGGCTGAGCGGCAGCAGCAGCGCCACGAGCCAGCCCGAGAGCAGCACGGCGCCGAGCCAATTCACGCGCCCCTGGGCCCGGTTGGGAGACTCGGGGACGTAACGCAGGGCGATCAGCGTGGTGGCCGCGACGACGGCGACGGGGATCCAGAACAGCCAGCGGTAGTCGAGGGCGGTCACGATCGGACCGGCCGCCACCATGCCGACTCCCCCGCCGGCGGCGATCACGGCGGACAGGTTGCTGATGCTGCCGCTCACCTGGGACGCGGCGAACTCGTCCCGGATGATGCCGAAGGACAGCGGGAACAGGGCTCCGCCGATGCCCTGCACGACCCGGGCGACGATCAGTACGCCGATGGTGGGCGCGAGCGCGGCGAGCAGACAGCCGGCCAGGACGGCCAGGAGAACGGCGACGAGGGTGCGTTTCTTGCCGATCAGGTCGCCGACCCGGCCGAGGATGGGCGTGAAGATCGACGCGGACAGCAGGTAGGCGGTCATCACCCAGGTCGCGGTGGACTGCGAGGTGTGCATCGCGTGCTGGACGGTCGGCAGGGCCGGTGCGATGAGCGATTGCAGCATGGCGAACACGCCGGCACCGGTCGCGAGGACCGCGAAGGTGAGGCGGGTGGACGTGCGGGGCATGAAGAGCCTCTCCGGACAGGATGCGGCCGAGGTACGGGCCACGGTCGTACGGGACGGGCAGGTTGCGGAGCGGTGTCGGGCACACCGACGACCGCGACGGCGGTCGCGGAATGGACGTGCGCGGGTGGGGCCGTGCGTGCGGTTCACCGCACGCTCCGCCGGGGATCGAGGACGGGGGCACGAGCGCGCCGGCTACGCGTGCGGCCGCACGCGTCCACGCCGAACGCACCCCGACTGGTAAAGTGGAGGTACCCCTCCACTGTAGCGGAGGCATACCTCCGTTTCAATCCGGATGCAGCCGGGAGGCAGCAGTGACGGCACAGCCGTTCCCCGTCAGCGAGATCGTCGCGTCCCGGCGGCCGCACCGGAAGGACGCGGCCCGGAACTACGACGCGCTGCTGGCGGCCGCCCGCGAGGCGTTCGCGGAGAGTGGCGCGGAGGCCTCCCTGGAGGACGTGGCCCGACGCGCCGGTGTCGGCATCGGCACGCTGTACCGGAACTTCCCGACCCGCCGCCATCTCTTCGAGAGCGTCTACGCGGGCGAGGTCGACGACCTGTGCCGGGTCGCCGAGGAGGTCGCAGACCTGGAGCCGTGGGTGGCGCTGACGTCATGGCTGCGCCGCTTCGTGGACTACACGGTCACCAAGCGGGCCATCCGCGAGGCCCTCAACGACGAGTCGGAGATCTTCCTGGCCTGCCGGGAATCGATGTACGCCGCCGGCGGCCCCCTCTTCGAGCGCGCGCAGAAGGCGGGCGAGGCGCGGGCCGACATGACCTTCGACGACCTGCTGCGCATGGTCGCCGGCATCACGGCGACGAACTTCCTGGACGACGCCCAGCGCGACCGCGTCCTGTCGGTGGCACTGGACGGGGTCCACGCACCCCGCTGACCAGGGGTCCGGCAAGAGGCGATGCCGGGGGTCGGCCACCCCCTTCCTTCCTCCCCGGCGACCGCATGACCGACGGACCCCACCGGCTCGCACGACTGGGCTAGAGTCGGCGCGATCCCCGGTCCGACGTTCTGCCGTGGGGGTTTGCGCGCTGGGGGATGACGGCACCATGCGGTACGAACACGTGGAACTCTCCGGATACGAGATCCAGGGGGTCCTGGGCCGAGGCGGCTTCGCCACGGTCTACCGGGCACGCCAGTTGGCGGTGGGCCGGGAAGTGGCGCTGAAGGTGGACGGCAGGGCGCTGGCCTCGGACCGTGACCGGCAGCGCTTCCTGCGCGAGGTCACGGCGGCGGGGCAGTTGTCCGGGCATCCGCACGTGGTCCCGGTCTACGACGCGGGCGTCCTCGGTGACGACCGCCCGTACATGGTCATGGAGTTGTGTCCCGGCGGCTCGCTCGGCGACCGCCTGCACCGCCATGGACCGCTCACCGTCAAGGAGGCCCGCGACATAGGGCTGGGCATCGCCGACGCGCTGGCCGCGGCGCATGACCTCGGGGTGCTGCACCGCGACATCAAGCCGGGCAACATCATGGTCAACCGGTACGGCGCCGCCGCCCTCACCGACTTCGGTCTGGCGGCCATCCCCAGGCCCGGCCGGGAACTGTCGGTGACACGCGAGGCGCTGACCCCGGCGTACGCGCCGCCCGAGGCCTTCCACCTGGCCGAACCCACGACGACCGGTGACGTGTACTCGCTCGCCGCGACGCTCTACGCCCTCCTGCGCGGCCGTCCGCCGCACCATCCCGAGGACGGCACCCAGCTCAGTCTCGCGGAACTCATCGTCCGGCACACCTGGCCCTACCCCGATCTGCCGGGAGTGCCCAGCGCCTTCAACGAGCTGCTCAGACATGCCCTGGCGACGGATCCGGGGTCCCGGACGCCGGACGCGGGGACGCTGCGGGACGCCCTGGCCACCGTCGACGTCGACAGCACCGATCGGGGCGCGTTCGGGCCGGCGCCCCGCATGGCCACCACCGTGCCCGCGCACCGGAACGCGCCGCCCGCGCCCGACACGCCGTACACGCCGCCCGGCACCGTTCCCCCGCCGCCCTCGGGCCCGGTGACTCCGGACGGTCGGCCCGGTGGCGCGGGCGGGGGCGCCGGGCCGCGCCCGGAGGGCGGCCGCGCGGACGACGAGCGCGGCGGACCCCCGTCCGCCGGCGGGGCGAGCACGGTCGCGGAGCCCGGGGACCGCAGGTCTTCGCGGTGGCGGCCCGGACTGATCGGCGTGCTGGCGGCCGTGGTCACGGTGAGCGTGTCCGTCACCCTGGTGATCCATGAGTACGGGTCTCCGGGCGGCCCCGGCTCCCGGTCCGCCGGGTCCCCGTCCGCGAAGGCCACGGGCAAGGGTTCGCCGGGCGGCGACGCGGCCTTCGGCGGCGTGCGGACCACCCGTCACGGCTGCGCCGCCGCGGACGTCGAGGGAGTGGGCGGCCGCTGCGTCACGACCGCCGAGTGCTGGAGCGGCATCACCGACATCTCGGGGTCGATCACCGTCAGCCGCGCCGACTGCCATGTCGAGCATGTCTGGGAGACCTTCGCCATCGCCCCCCTTCCCAAGGACGGGATGACGTACAACGCGAGGGATCTCGCCAAGCATCCCGACGTCCGGGCGCTGTGTTCCCAGCAGGTCATGCGGAAGTCCCTGACGTCCACCGGCCGCGCGGACGGCTCCCGCTGGGACGTGGACGTCCTGCCGCCGACCCCCGCGCAATGGGCCGAGGGGCTGCGGGTGTTCCGCTGCGTCGCCGCGGCGCTCACGGACGACGGCCTGACCACGAACAGCCACTTCGGGGTGACCGGGTGACGTGACGTCACGCGGTTTGCCCCTCCGGTGCCACCCGTCCGTCGCGTCGCCGCCCCGGTCGCATTCAGGTGATCGGCCGGGCGGACCCGGTGCGGCACAGCCACTGCCAGCGCCGCCGCTCGGTGACGCACGTGGCGGCGGCCAGCAGGGTGACCGGGCCCGCCGCCCAGCCGGGCCAGGCCAGCCACGAGCACACCACCGCCGCGACGAGTTGCAGCAGAACCAGGAGCACGGTCGCCCAACCCGGCACCGGAACAAGGACGTTGCTCTTGTCCCCCGGTATGGCGAACACGGTCGGCAGACCGATCAGCACCACGACCGAGAGCACGGCGAGCGGCCAGGAGTGGCCGGACAGGGCCCAGGGCGTGGCCACCCAGGCCACGAGTTCCGTCGCGAAGCGCAGAACGGACGCCGTGCGGTCGTCGGGTCTCCCCGAAGCGGTCTCTCCAACAGCGGTTTCGGTCACGGCGAGACGATCCCACGCACGGCACCCGATCACCAGGGGCCCGTGGAATCAGTTCCCCTCACCAACAGCCCCCGCACGCAAGGGATCTTCCTGTCCGGGATTCTGTATACTGTCGGCACCACTGGCCCCGGTTCGGAGGCGACATGGACAAGCTCGATCCCGAGGTGATCCTGGGCATGGCCGCCCAGGCACCCGACGGAGTGGTGATCGTCGACAGCGACAACCTGATCCGCTACTGGAACCGGGGCGCCGAGCGCATCTTCGGGTTCTCCGCGGCCGAGGCGGACGGCCGCAGCCTGGACGTCATCATCCCGGAGAAGCACCGCCGTCGGCAACGGCTTCCGCACGGCCATGGAGAAGGGTGCCACCAAGTACGGCGAGGCGGACCTCCTGACGGTTCCCGCGCTGGCGGCGGACGGCCGGACCCTGTCCATCGAGTTCAGCGTGGTGCTGCTGGCCGGGAGCGACGGCGCGTCGTACGTCGGGGCCGTCATCCGGGACGTCACGGCGCGGCGCGCCCGCGAGCGGGAGATGATGCTGCGGCGGTCCGAGACCGGCGCCGACCGCGCGAGCGTCTGAGCGCGTGACGTGTTGACCGCGTGACCGACGGATGCGGTGCCGCGAGACGGAGCACCGGACCCCATCGACGCCCGAGTGCCCCGCGAACGGTATCCGTTCGCGGGGCACTCGGGTGCGCGAGGCCGTCCGGGCGTCGACGTCAGGCGACGACCTTCCCCTCGTGCAGCCTGCGGATGGCGTCCGCGTCATAGCCGAGGTCCGCGAGCACCTCGTCGGTGTGCTCGCCGAGCAGCGGCGCGCCGGTGATCTCGGGCTTGAATCCGGAGAACTTGATCGGGCTGCCCACCGTCAGATAGGTGCCGCGCTCCTTCTGCTCGACCTCGACGATCGTGCCGCTCTTGCGCATGTCGGGGTCCTCGGCGAGCTCCTTCATGCTGAGCACCGGCGCGCACGGCACCTCGAAGGTGCGCAGGATGTCGACCGCCTCGTACTTGGTCTTGTCCGCCAGCCACTTCTCGATCTCGCCGAAGATGTCCATGATGTGCGGCTGACGGGCCAGGGCGGTGTCGTACTCGGGGTCTTCGGCCCACTCCGGCCGGCCGATGGCCTCGCAGGTGCGGACCCAGTTCTGCTCCTGGACCGTGAAGTAGATGTAGGCGTTGGGGTCGGTCTCCCAGCCCTTGCACTTCAGGATCCAGCCGGGCTGCCCGCCGCCGCCGGCGTTGCCCCCGCGCGGCACCGCGTCGCCGAACTCGCCGTTCGGGTACTGCGGGTACTCCTCCAGGTGGCCGACCCGCTCCAGGCGCTGCTGGTCGCGCAGCTTGACCCGGGTCAGGTTGAGCACGGCGTCCTGCATGGACACCGAGACCTTCTGGCCGAGCCCGGTCGCGTTGCGCTGGATGATCGCCGTCAGCAGGCCGATCATCAGGTGCATACCGCTGTTGCTGTCGCCGAGCGCGGAGCCGCTGATGGTGGGCGGTCCGTCCCAGAACCCGGTGGTCGACGCGGCGCCACCGGCGGCCTGGGCGACGTTCTCGTACACCTTGAGGTCGTTCCACTGGGAGTCGTCGTTGAAGCCCTTGACGGAACCGAAGATCAGCCGCGGGTTGAGCGCGTGGATGTGGTCCCAGCCGAGACCCATGCGGTCCATGGCGCCCGGCGCGAAGTTCTCCACCAGGAGGTCGGCCTCGCGGATCAGCCTCTCCATGACCTCCTTGCCCTCGGGGGACTTCGTGTTGATCGCCAGGGAGCGCTTGTTGCTGTTCAGCATGGTGAAGTAGAGGGCGTCGAGGTCGGGGATGTCCCGGAGTTGACGGCGTGTCACATCGCCTCCGCCGACGCGCTCGACCTTGATGACGTCGGCGCCGAACCAGGCGAGCAGCTGCGTGCACGCGGGACCGGCCTGGACGCCGGTGAAGTCGATCACCTTGATTCCGGCGAGCGGCTTTTCACTCATGGTGGATTCCTTCTCGTGAATGATCTCGGTGCGGAAGTCGGCCGTACGGGAGGGGAGTTCGGAGTTCAATTCCGGGCCGGCGTGATGTTGCCGCCGGTGATGCCCTTCGGGTTCAGGTGCGCGATGTGGCCGCTCTCGGTCCCCGCGGAGGGGTCGATCACGCAGTCGATGAGCGCCGGGCCGCCGGCGGCCAGCGCCTCGGTGAGGGCGACGGTGACCTCGGCGGGCGTGGTCGCGCGGTAGCCCTTGCCGCCGAACGCCTCGATCATCCGGTCGTGGCGGGCCGCGAGCATCAGGGTCGTCGGCGAGGGGGCGTCACCGAGGGGATTGACGTCGTCGCCGCGGTAGACACCGCCGTTGTTCATGATGACCGTGACCACGGGCAGGCCGTAGCGGCAGATCGTCTCCAGCTCCATGCCGCTGAACCCGAAGGCGCTGTCGCCCTCGACGGCCACGACCGGGGCGCCGCTCTCGACGGCGGCGGCGATCGCGTAGCCCATGCCGATCCCCATGACACCCCAGGTGCCGCTGTCCAGGCGGTGCCGCGGCACCTGCATGTCGATCACGTTGCGCGCGATGTCCAGCGCGTTCGCGCCCTCGTTGACGATGTACGTCTCCGGGCGCTCGTGCACGACGTCACGTACGGCCTTCAGAGCGCCCATGAACTGCATGGGGTGGGGGTCGGCCTTGAGCCGCTCCGCCATCCTCGCCACGTTCTGCGCCGAACGCGCGGCCAGTTCCTCGCGCCAGGCGGCGGGCGCCGCGATGCGGCCGGGCTTGGCCCGCTCGGCGATCGCGTCGAGCACCGACTCGATGTCTCCGACGAGCGGGGCCGCGATGGGCTGGTTGCTGTCCATCTCTCTGGCCTCGATGTCCACCTGGATGAACCGGGCGTCGGGGTTCCACTGCGGTGCCTCGCCGTGGTTCAGCAGCCAGTTGAGGCGGGCGCCGACGAGCATCACGACGTCGGCCTTCTTCAAGGCCAGCGAGCGGGCGGTGGCGGCCGACTGCGGGTGGTCGTCGGGCAGCAGGCCCTTCGCCATCGACATCGGTATGTAGGGGATGCCGGTGGACTCGACGAACTCGCGGACGCGGTCGTCGGCCTGTGCGTACGCGGCGCCCTTGCCGAGCACCACCAACGGCCTTTCGGCGCCCGCGAGAAGCTCGATGGCGCGGTCGACCGCCTCGGCCCCCGGCAGTTGGCGCGGCGCGGGGTCGACGAGGCGGCTCAGCGTCTTCGCGCCCGCCTCCGCGTCCATGATGGAGCCGAGCACCGCGGCGGGGATGTCGAGATACACACCGCCGGGGCGCCCGGAGACCGCCGTGCGCAGGGCGCGGGCGATGCCCCGGCCGATGTCCTCCACGCGGCTCACGCGGTAGGCGGCCTTGCAGAACGGCTGCGCGGCGGCGAGCTGGTCCATCTCCTCGTAGTCGCCCTGCTTGAGGTCGACCAGGTGCCGTTCGCTGGAGCCGGAGATCTGGACCATGGGGAAGCAGTTGGTGGTGGCGTTCGCGAGGGCGACCAGCCCGTTCAGGAAGCCCGGCGCGGACACGGTCAGGCAGATGCCGGGCTTCTTCGTGAGGTAGCCGGCCGCAGCCGCAGCGTGTCCCGCGTTGCTCTCGTGCCGGAAGCCGATGTAGCGGATGCCCCGCGCCTGCGCGAGGCGGGCCAGGTCGGTGATCGGAATGCCGACGACTCCGTAGATGGTGTCGACGTCGTTCATCCTCAGCGCGTCGACGACCAGGTGGTACCCGTCGGTGAGCTCGGTCGTGTCGGCGTTCGCCGCGGTCTCCAGTGTCGAGGGGGCGGTCATGGTCCGAGGTCCTCCTTGGGCAGATCCTGCCGGTGCGGCTGCTTCTCCCACCATCCAGAGCCCGCTCGTCCGCGTCCAAGACCCATCGGCGACCAGCCGATAAACAGCGTCTATCGACGGCAGGTCCAGGCCGCGCAACTCCCTTGATAGACAACTGCTATCGGGCGTTCACCAGTACGTATTGGACGTGCACAGGGCTCCGCCGCAGGCTCGCAGGGGACCGCTTCGCCGAAGCGGTGGACGGCCTTCTCGGGCGGTCGACGCTTCATCGGACCTGGCGTGAGGAGGTGCGGTCATGGCCCTTCCGGCCGCGGGACCGGTGCGCGACACAGACGGGCACCGTCCCCCCGAGATCACGGGACTCGCCGGTCTCCTCGACCGGCAGGTGCGTGAACGCCCGTACGCCCAGGCCCTGATCGTCACCGCCGACCGGGTGCATCTCTCGTACCGGGCCCTCGCCACGCTGGCCGACGACGTGGCCGCGCGGCTCGGCGCCACCGGGCTGCGCCGGGGTGCCGCGATCGGTCTGATCGGTGCCAACACCGTCGAGTTCGTGGTCGCGTTGCTGGGGGCGGCGCGGGCCGGTCTGGTGGTGGCGCCGCTGGACCCCGCGCTGCCGGGACCGGAGCTGTCCGCGCGGCTCGACGCGCTCGGCGCACCGGCGGTCCTGGTCGGCCGGCCCGCGGCCGACGCCCCGCCGGTGGTCCCCGTGGGGGTTCCCACCTGGCCCCTTCGCGTGGACGTCTCCCGGGCCGGAACGGCGGCGGTCGTCCTCGACACCGGCCCATCGGTGCGTCGAGTACGGGGAGCCGCAGAGGAATTGACACCGGGCGACGCCCTGGTCCTGTACACGGCCGGGACCACGGCCCGCGCCAGGATGGTCCCGCTGACGCACGCGAACGTCGCCGCGTCCGTACGGGGCATCTGCGCCGGCTACCGGCTCGGGCCCGAGGACGCGACGGTGGCGGTGATGCCGTTCTTCCACGGTCACGGGTTGTTCGCGGCGTTGCTGGCGTCCCTCGCCGGCGGGGGATGCGTGCTGCTGCCGGCGGGCGGGCGGTTCTCCGCGCGGACGTTCCGGGACGACATGCGGGCCGCGGGCGCCACCTGGTTCACCGCGGTCCCGACCGTGCACGAGATCCTGCTCGACCGCGCGGAGTTCGAGCACCCGGTCCCGCACGGGCCGCCCCTGCGTTTCGTGCGCAGTTGCAGCGCCCCGCTGAACCCGGCCACGCAGCGGGCCCTGGAGCGCGCGTTCGGCGCGCCGCTGCTCTCGGCGTACGGCACGACCGAGGCCACGCACCAGGCGACCAGTGAGCCGCTGCCCCAGCACGGCGTCCTCAAGCACGGGTCTGTCGGCCTGCCGACCGGGGTGGACGTGCGGGTGGCCGACCGGAACGGGCGGCCGTGCCCGGCCGGTGTCCAGGGCGAGGTGTGGCTGCGCGGGCCCACCGTCGCCCGCGGCTATCTCGCCGAACCGGAGCGGACGGCGCGCGGTTTCGCGGGCGGCTGGCTGCGCACCGGCGATCTGGGGTCCCTGGACGCGGACGGCTATCTCTCCCTCACGGGACGGATCGACAACATCATCAACCGGGGCGGCGAGAAGGTCTCCCCCGAGCGGGTCGAGGACATCCTCGCCGGATGTCCCGGGGTCGCCGAGGCGGCCGTGTTCGCCGTACCCGATCCGGTGTACGGGCAGCGCGTCGGCGCCGCCGTGGCCGTCCGCGCGGGCGAGACCATCGGGGCGGAGGAGATCCTGCGGTACTGCCGCGACCGGCTGGCCGCCTGCGAGGTGCCCGACCGGCTGGAGCTCGTCGCCGCGCTGCCGCACACCGCCAAGGGCGGTCTCGACCGGGTCGCGGTCGAGGCCCGGTACGTTCGCTGACCGCGGCGGCTCCCGCGTCGTCCGCCGGCTCAGCGCACGCGGTGCTCGCTCGGCAGCGGCTGCCCGAAGAAGTCGTCCAGCGCCAGGCCCGTGGCCGCGTTGACGAAGGCCCGGGCCGCGACGGAGCCGGGGGTGGCCGCGTGGATCGCCACCGAGACCTGGGCGCCCGCCTCCGGGTCGACCAGCGGCAGCGCGCGCGTCCGGCCGATCACCGGCATCGCGCGCAGCCAGGTGTGCGGAACGATGCTCGCCCAGTCGCCGCCGCCGACATGCGCGTAGAGCGCGGCGATGGAGTCCGTCTCCACCTGCGGTGTCACCACGAAGCCCTTGTCCGCGAAGACGCCGTCGATGATCTGGCGGATCCGCATGTCCGGGGTGAGCAGCGCGAGCGGCAGCTGTGCCGCGTCCGCCCACGTCATGGTGGTGGTCTGGGACATCAGCTGGTCGTCGGAGACCAGCAGCATGTACCTCTCCTGGTACAGGGGCACCACCTGAAGGCCTTCCTGATCCCCCGGATCGAAGTGGGCTATGGCCACGTCGAGCTCGAAGTCGCGGAGCTGGCGGTGGAGTTCCTTCGTCGACAGGCGCGAGCGGACCTGCACCTTGGCCAGTGGGTGCGCCGCGCAGAACGCGGCCACGGGCATCGCCAGCGTCGTCGAGGCCGTCGGGTCCGTCCCGAGCCGGAGCGTCCCGGTGATGCCCGACTGCACGGCCGCCACCTCTGCCTTGAAGGCGTCCTGCTCGGCGAGGATCCGCTTGGCCCACACGACGAGCCGCTCGCCTTCGGGTGTGAGGCCCTGGTAGTTGTGCCCGCGGTTGATGAGGGTGACGTTCAACTCCCGCTCCAGCTTGGCGATCGCCGCCGAGAGCGCGGGCTGCGAGACGTAGCAGGACTCCGCGGCCCGCGCGAAGTGCCGCTCCCTGGCCACCGCCACGAAGTACTCCAGCTGCCGGAACAGCATGAACGGCTCCTCTCTCGCTCGCGCCGCCCACCGGCACCGCGGACGGACCGGCCGGCTGCCCCGTGATCATCCAGAGCCTACCGAGCCGGCCGTGTCCCGCCTCCCTTCGTGCACGGCCTCGCTCAGCGCAGGAGCCGTACGGCCGCGATCACCAGCGGATGCAGCCCGTCGGCACCCGCATCGACGTGCGCGAGGAGCCGGGAGCGCATGCGGGGGTCCCAGAACCGGCCGATGTGACCCGCGATCGCCTCGGCGGCCGACTCCCCCGGCAGGTGCCCCAGGTTCACGGCGATGTCGTTCGCCATCCGGCGTTCCGGCGGCACGCTCGCCGTCATCTCAGTCCACCGCCGTGAGTACGTCGTCCCCGGCCCGCTCCGGCTCGTTGTCCCGGGCCCGTTCCGGCACCTCGCCGCCGTGTCCCAGCGGATGGACGAGTCCGACCTGTACGGCGGTCACCTTGTACTCGGGGCAGTTGGTCGCCCAGTCCGAGTTCTCGGTGGTCACCACGTTGGCGCCGGTCACGGGGTGGTGGAACGTGGTGTAGACGACGCCGGCCGGCATCCGGTCGGAGATCTCCGCCCGCAGCGTCGTCCGCCCGACCCGGCTGGCCAGTGTCACGAGCGCGCCGTCGGTGATGCCGCGGACCTCGGCGTCGTGCGGATGCAGCTCCAGGATGTCCTCGGGATGCCAGGCGACATTGCCGGTACGCCGGGTCTGCGCGCCCACGTTGTACTGGCTGAGGATGCGCCCGGTGGTGAGCACCAACGGGAAGCGCCGGGTGCTGCGTTCATTGGTCGGCACATACGCGGTGACGACGAACCTGCCCTTGCCGCGCACGAATTCGTCCACGTGCATCACCGGTGTCCCCTCGGGTGCCGAGGCGTTGCACGGCCACTGCACGCTGCCCAGCTTGTCGAGCACGTCGAAGGAGACGCCGGTGAACGTCGGGGTGACGGAGGCGATCTCCTCCATGATCCGGCTCGGATGGTCGTACGCCATCGGGTAGCCCATGGCGGTGGCGATCTCGCAGACGATCTGCCACTCGTGCTTGCCCGTCTTCGGCTTCATCACCGCGCGCACCCGGTTGATCCGGCGCTCGGCGTTGGTGAAGGTCCCGTCCTTCTCCAGGAACGACGCGCCGGGCAGGAAGACGTGGGCGAACTTGGCCGTCTCGTTGAGGAACAGGTCCTGCACGACGACGAGTTCCATCGCCTCGAGCGCGGCGGTGACGTGCTGGAGGTTGGGGTCGGACTGCGCGATGTCCTCGCCGTGCACGAACAGACCGCGGAAGGTGCCGTCGATCGCGGCGTCGAACATGTTGGGGATGCGCAGGCCGGGCTCGGCGAGGAGGGTGCCGCCCCACAGGTTCTCGAACACCTCGCGCACCGCGTCGTCGGAGACGTGCCGGTAGCCGGGCAGTTCGTGCGGGAAGGAACCCATGTCGCAGGAGCCCTGCACGTTGTTCTGCCCGCGCAGCGGGTTGACCCCGACGCCGTCGCGGCCGATGTTGCCGCACGCCATGGCGAGGTTGGCCATTCCCATGACCATCGTCGAGCCCTGGCTGTGCTCGGTGACGCCGAGGCCGTAGTAGATCGCGCCGTTCGGCGCGTTCGCGTACAGCCGGGCGGCGGCCCGCAGTTGATCGGCGGGGACACCGCTGATCTCCTCGGTGGCCTCCGGGCTGTTCTCGGGCAGGGCGACGAACCGGGCCCACTCGTCGAACCCTTCGCACCTGCGGTCCACGAAGGACCGGTCGGCCAGGCCCTCGGTGACGACCACGTGCGCCATGGCGTTGACGACGGCGACGTTGGTGCTGGGCCTGAGCTGGAGGTGGTGCGCGGCCTCGATGTGCGGCGAGCGCACCAGGTCGATGCGGCGCGGGTCGACGACGATCAGCTCCGCTCCCTCGCGCAGGCGTCGCTTCATGCGCGAGGCGAACACCGGGTGCCCGTCGGTGGGGTTGGCCCCGATCACCATGATGACGTCGGCCTCCGCGACGGAACGGAAGTCCTGGGTGCCGGCCGACTCGCCGAAGGTCTGCTTGAGTCCGTATCCCGTCGGGGAGTGGCAGACGCGGGCGCAGGTGTCCACGTTGTTGTTGCCGAACGCGGCGCGGACCATCTTCTGGACGACGTAGACCTCTTCGTTGGTGCACCGCGACGAGGAGATCGCGCCGATCGAACTCGGCCCGTACCGAGCCTGGATGTCCCGCATCCGCCGGGCGACCGTGCCGATCGCCTCGTCCCACTCGACCTCGCGCCAGGGATCGGTGATCCGGTCGCGGACCATGGGCCTGAGCATCCGGTCGGGGTGGGTGGCGTAGCCGAAGGCGAACCGGCCCTTCACACAGGAGTGGCCCTCGTTCGCGCCGCCGTCCTTGTACGGCACCATGCGGACGAGCTCGTCGCCGCGCAGCTCGGCCTTGAAGGAGCAGCCGACCCCGCAGTAGGCGCAGGTGGTGACCACCGAGCGGGTGGGCATGCCGAGTTCGACCACCGACTTCTCCTGGAGCGTGGAGGTCGGGCAGGCCTGGACGCAGGCCCCGCAGGAGACGCACTCGGAGTCCATGAACGTCTCGGCGGCGCCGGGCGAGACCTTGGAGTCGAAGCCGCGCCCCTCGATGGTCAGCGCGAACGTGCCCTGCACCTCGCCGCAGGCGCGCACGCAACGGGAGCAGGCGATGCACTTGGAGGGGTCGAAGTCGAAGTAGGGGTTCGACGTGTCCTTCTCGGCGGCGAGATGGTTCTCGCCCTCGTAGCCGTACCGCACCTGCCGCAGGCCCACCACGCCCGCCATGTCCTGCAGTTCGCAGTCGCCGTTGGCCGGGCAGGTCAGACAGTCGAGCGGGTGGTCGGAGATGTACAGCTCCATGACACCCTGGCGGAGCTTCTCCACCTTCGGCGTCTGGGTGCTCACCCTCATTCCGTCCGCCACCGGGGTGGTGCAGGAGGCCGGGGTGCCCCGCCTGCCGTCGATCTCCACCACGCACAGACGGCAGGAGCCGAACGGCTCCAGGCTGTCCGTGGCGCACAGTTTGGGGATGTCGATGCCGGCCTGCGCCGCGGCGCGCATCACGGACGTCCCCTCGGGGACGGTCACCGCCAGCCCGTCCACCTCGACCGACACCGTGGCGTCGCCGGGGCGTTCCGGGGTTCCGAAGTCGGGTTCCTTGAGCAGCGTCATGCCGTGCCCTCCGTCCTCGCGCCGCTGGGCTGTGGGGAGTCGGTCTCCCGGCCCTCTTCGCGGGCGAGGAAGTCGTCGGGAAAGTGGGTGAGGGCGCTCCGTACGGGCATCGGCGTGAGCCCGCCCATCGCGCACAGCGAACCGTCGGTCATCAGGTCGCACAGGTCTTCCAGCAGCGCCAGGTTCTCGTCCCGGTGCCGACCGGCCACGATCTTGTCGATCACCTCGACACCGCGCACCGAACCGACCCTGCACGGCGTGCACTTGCCGCAGGACTCCTCCGCGCAGAACTCCATCGCGAAGCGGGCCTGCGCGGCCATGTCGACGGTGTCGTCGAAGACCACGACACCGCCGTGGCCGACCATCGCGCCCGCCGCCGCGAAGGCCTCGTAGTCCATCGGCAGATCGAACATCGACGTCGGGAGGTAGGCGCCGAGCGGTCCGCCGACCTGGACCGTGCGCACCGGACGCCCGGAGAACGTGCCGCCGCCGTAGTCCTCGACGAGTTCGCGCAGCGTGACGCCGAACGCGGTCTCGACGATGCCGCCGCGCGCGATGTTGCCGCCGAGCTGGAAGACCTGGGTGCCGCGTGAGCGGTCGACGCCGAGTTCCTGGTAGGCCCGCGCGCCGGACGCCAGCACTACGGGGACCGTGGCGAGGGTCAGGACGTTGTTCACCACCGTCGGTCTGCCGAACAGGCCCTCGATCGCGGGGATCGGTGGTTTGGCGCGTACCGTGCCGCGCTTGCCCTCCAGGCTCTCCAGCATGGAGGTCTCCTCGCCGCAGATGTACGCGCCGGCGCCGACGCGGACGTGCAGGTCGAAGTCGAGCGCGGAGCCGAGGATGCCCTTGCCGAGCCAGCCCTGTTCGCGGGCGATGCCGATCGCGGCGCGCAGGGTGGCCACCGCGTCCGGGTACTCCGAGCGGACGTAGAGGTAGCCCTCGCTCGCGCCGACGGCGTGCGCGGCGATCGTCATGCCCTCGATGAGCATGAACGGGTCGCCCTCCATGACCATCCGGTCAGCGAAGGTGCCGCTGTCGCCCTCGTCGGCGTTGCAGCAGACGAACTTCAGCTCGTCCGCGCAGTCGAGCACGGTCTTCCATTTGATGCCGGCGGGAAATCCCGCGCCGCCCCGGCCGCGCAGTCCGGACGCGGTGACCTCGGCGACCACGTCGGCGGGCGGGCGCTCCAGCGCGGCGCGCAGCCCGGCGAGGCCGCCGTGCCTCAGGTAGTCGTCCGTGGACAGAGGGTCGGTGACCCCGACCCGGGCGAAGGTGACCCGGTTCTGGCGGGCCAGCCACGGCAGTTCGTCCACGACACCGAGCCGCAGCGGGTGGTCGGCGCCGTCGAGCATGCCCGCGGCGAGCAGGTCGTCGACGTCGGACGGGGTCACGGGGCCGTAGCCGACGCGGCCGTGCGGGGTGACCACCTCGACGAGGGGTTCCAGCCAGAGCATGCCGCGCGATCCGTTGCGTACGACATCGAGGGCGAAGTCGCCGCGGGCCGCGGCCTGTTGCAGGGCGTGGGCGACCTCGTCCGCGCCGACGGACCTGGCCGCCGAGTCGCGGGGGACGTAGACCGTCGCCACGGGGTGCGCTGTGTCGTTCACGAGGAGACCGTCCCGTCGAGGATCGAGCCCAGCCGAGCCGGGCCGACGCGTCCGTACAGCCGGCCGTTCACCTCGACCGCCGGGCCGAGCGCGCAGTTGCCGAGACAGAAGACCTGCTCGACGGTCACGGCACCGTCCGCGGTGGTCTCCCCCGGCGTCAGTCCGGCCTCGCGGGCGTAGGCCACAAGGCCTTCGGCGCCCAGGGCCTGGCAGGCCTCGGCCCGGCAGATGCGCACGGTGGTGCGTCCTGCGGGTTCGCGGCGGAAGTCGTGGTAGAAGGTCACCACTCCGTGGACGTCGGCGCGGGAGAGGTTGAACTCGTCGGCGAGCACCGGAATCGCCTCTTGCGGCACATGGCCCAACTCGGCCTGTACGGCGTGCAGTACGGGCAGCAGCGCGCCGCGCTGATCCCGATGACCGGCCGCCACCCTCCGGACCACGCTCTCGACCGTCACGTCACTCGCGCTGGTCGTCATGATCGCTCCGCCTTCCGTCACGCGGGTCCCCGGCGATGCTCGCGGGAGACTAGACATTACCCCATACAGGCTTCTGTATACAGAACTCAATCGGACTCAACCCCCTTCGCGAAGGCGGGAATTGGTCGGGCGGGCGGCCGAAGGAGCGAGCGCCCCGTACAGATCGTCGAGCACGGACGGACCCGGCTCCACCGACGCCACCGGCCGCCGCACACACCCGCCACCTGCTCGAAGACGGGCGGAGCACGGCTCGGGGGGCGCCCCCGGCCGACCTGGATCACTCCCGAAGCGGCCGCCATCCTGCATACCAAAACCTGTATGCTGACGCAGCCGTCGGCGACCTTCTCGGCGGCCACCACACGGCAGAGCCGTCGGCCCCGCGGGCCCGGTGGCAGAACGGGGCTCCCATGCGTGAGGCACTCACGGCCGCCGCGTCCCGGCGCGTCACCCGCCCGGCGCCACTGCGGCAGGCCGTGTACGACGCCCTGACCGAGCTGATCGTCAGCGGCTCCCTCAAGCCTGGACAGCACCTGGTCGAGGCGGAGCTCGCCGAGCACCTCGGAGTCAGCCGCCAGCCCGTACGCGAAGCCCTGCAACGGCTCCAGACCGACGGCTGGGTCGACCTGCGCCCGGCCCAGGGCGCCTTCGTCCACTCCCCCACCGAGAAGGAGGCGGCCCAACTCCTCGGTGTCCGCGCGGTCCTCGAGACCTACTCGGCCCAGCTCGCCGCCCAGCACGCCAAGCCCGCGGACGTCGAACGACTCTGGGAGTTGCACCAGGAGGGCGTCGACGCCCTCGCCGCGAACGATGTCGAGCGGCTGGTCGCGGCCAACACCGCCCTGCACGCCTTCATCACCGCCGTGGCCGACAACGCCGTACTGGCCGAGCTGATCGCGGGCGTCAGCCAGAAGGTCCGCTGGTACTACACGCCGATCGCCCGGCCCCGCGGCAAGGAGGCCTGGAACGAACACGCCCAGCTGATCAGGGCCATCGCCAAGGGCGACACGGACCGCGCGGGCGAGGTCATGCGCAAGCACACCGAGCGCACCACGGGCTTCTACGGCAAGCGGCTCGCCGCCGGGGCGAACCAGGACTGACCGGACGGGCGTTCGCGCGGGACTCATCACGCCGCCCGCCTGGTCACGCCGTCCGCCGGGCCGGCTTCACGTCGACGCGAGAGAGTCGACGGGACGGCGGCCGACGCCGAAGCCGAGGCCCTTCCCACCGAGCTCCTCGTCCCCGGGACCCTTCTCGGCGGGCCCCTTCCCACCGGAGCCGGCGACACCGAGGCCGAGGGCGTCGGCACCGCCGGCGGCCCGCAGTTCCAGCAGCCACGGCCGAACGGTCACCAGCAGGATGTCGAGCCCTCCGCCGTCCCGTCCGAGCATCGCGTCGGCGGGAAGCAGGACCGGATCGGCACACACCGTGGAGGTCGCGCTGCCGCTGGGCCCTCCCTCGCCGGGCCTGGCCGGGACGAACAGGTCCGGGGCCTGCGCCGGAACCACCCACAGGGTCAGGCCGTCGGGTCCGGTGAGCGGCCGGGAGGACCAGAGGTAGCTGTCGGCCTCGCCCGCCGCGGCCACCTGCCGCTTACGACCCCGGAGGGCGACGACGTCGGCGAAGCGGGTGGCGGCCGAGGCCGGCATCCCGTGCGGGAACTCCATCTCCTGGTCGCCGGGTCTCCCCTCGGAGAGGGCGAGGCCGGCGAGGTGCCGTCCGGCGGCGACCTCGCCGCGCACCCAGGAACCGCCGCAGGATTCGGCGGCGGCGACCGCTGTGAAGTGGGCCGCGAGCACGGCGGCGGTCGCCGGGCAGACGCGCGATGTCCGCGCCACCACGTCGGCGGCCTCCGGCAGCCCGAGCCCCCCGCCGCCGAACTCCGGGGAGACGGTGAGCCCGAGCAGTCCGGCACGGCCGAGTGCCGTGACGGCCGAGCGGGGGAACCTGCCCTCCAGCGCGGTCACTTCGGCTGCGGGCGCGACGACTTCGGCCAGGACTGCGGAGAGAGAACTGCGGTACGACACGGGGTGACCCCCTCCTCGGGAACAACCTCCGGGAATTGCATACAGTATGTTGTCTTCGTTCGTGATGCGCCAGAGGGACGCCGCATCGATTCCCGGAAGCGATGACGGCCCCATGGACTTCACCACGAGGGACACACGGACGCACGGGGTTATTGCATACTGAAGTCCGTATTCCGAGGCCCGTCACCGGGGCGTCGGCAGTCCGACGACGGGGAGGGTTCCATGCCCGACAGGCCCACCGTGGCAGCCGACGGCCCGATCGCCAGGCCGGCCCCACTGCGCCAAGCCGTGTACGACGCACTGACCGAGCTGATCATCAACGGCTCCCTCCCGCCCGGCCGGCACCTCGTCGAGGCGGACCTCGCCGTACGGCTCGGCGTCAGCCGCCAGCCCGTCCGGGAAGCCCTTCAGCGCCTCCACACCACCGGCTGGGTGGACCTGCGACCGTCCCAGGGCGCCTTCGTCCACTCCCCCACGCCGGACGAGTGTGCCCAACTCCTCGGTGTGCGTGCGGTTCTGGAGACCCACTCGGCCCACGGCGCGGCCCTGCACGCCACCGCCCACGACGTCGCCCGCCTGTGGGAGTTGCAGCAGACGGGGCTCACGGCCCTCGCGGCCGGCGACGCCCGGGCCATCGTCGAGGCCAACGCCGCGCTCCACGGGCACATCACCCAGCTGTCCCGGAACACCGTCCTCGCCGAACTCATCCCCCAGGTCGACCGACGGGTGCGGTGGTACTACATGCCCATCGCCAAACCCCGTGGCAGGGACGCGTGGAGCGAGCACGCGCGGATCATCGAGGCCATCGCCGACCGCGACGCGGAGCGGGCCGAGGAGCTCATGCGGCGGCACACCAGCAACACAACCGACTTCTACTGCAAGCAGATAGCCGCGATGGCCACCCGGCAGCGCTGACGCCCGGGCGGGACGGTGCCCGGGCGGGACGACGCCCTCTTGCCCGCGGACGCCCGCGGACGGCAAGAGGGCGGGCGCCTCAGGCTCGCGGGTCGCGGGTCGCGGGTCGCCTCAGGCCCGCGGGTGGATCTCCCGCAACAGCCCCGTCGTGACATCGAAGACGAAGCCTCGGACATCGTCGGTGTGCGGCAGGAACGGTGACGTGCGCACCCGCTGCATCGACTGCCGTACGTCCTGGTCGACGTCGCTGAAGGCCTCGACCGCCCAGGCGGGCCGCTGCCCGACCTCCATCTCCAGCTCGTGCCGGAAGTCCTCGGTGAGAGTCTGCAGGCCGCAGCCCGTGTGGTGGATGAGTATGACGCTGCGGGTGCCGAGTGCGCGTTGGCTGATCGTCAGGGAGCGGATCGTGTCGTCGGTGACGACACCGCCCGCGTTGCGGACGGTGTGACAGTCGCCCAAGTGGAGACCGAGCGCGGCGTGAAGGTCGATCCGGGCGTCCATGCAGGCCACGACGGCGACGCGCTGGACCGGGCGTGCGCCCATGCCCGGGTCCACGAACCCGGCGGCGTACGCGCGGTTGGCCGTCACCAGCCGGTCGATGACCGTCCCGCCGCCCGGAAGACGGTCGGCGGACGGGACGAGACGGGGTGCTGGAGTCGACATGCTGGGCTACCTCACTCCGGTCGATGGTGAAAGGACCACTCATCACGTCGCGAACACGGGCTCGCGAACACAGGCTCTCCGACGCGTGGTCGCGGCCACAGGAACCACCCCGGGGACACGAGCGCACGGGTGAGCATTCCCACGTGACGACCCCCAGGCGCGCATCGCGGAGCGGGACGCCTGGAGGTCCGGGGGAACATCACGGACGAGGTCGTACCCGCGATATGTATGTGATATGCAATCTCGACGTCAGGACGGGCCCGGTGTCCCCGGCCACCCCTCTGCGTCGAGGCGCTGTCGTGTCACTCCCTCGACCGCGCGCAGGCCTGTCCACCACCGGATCTCGAGTCGTCCGGCGTATGAAGGCGCGCTCGCGCGGCCTGGGTGAGATCGCCGGTCCGGGCGCGGCCTCGCCCTCCGCCCTCACCCCTGGCCGAAGGCGGACCCCACCCCCCGGTTCACCCGCCGAGCGCCGGCGGGCGGCCAGGGTCCAGCCGACCGCGGCGACCGCGGACAGCCCCAGGGCGGTCAGCATCAGCGTGGTGTGGGTTCCGGCGCCGTCGGCCGTCCGGGCGACCGGGTTGGGTGCGCCGAGCCGGTCGGCCAGCCAGCCGACGGCCGCGGCGCCGGTGAGCAGCGCGCCGCCCACGCGCAGCGCGGGCTGCACCCGGAGCCGCGCGATCACCAGCAGCGCGGGAAGGGCCAGACAGACCAGCAGGAGCTGGACCAGTTCGATGCCCAGATTGAAGCCGAGGAGGCTGAACACGAGCTGCCCGGTGGACAGATGCATCTCGGCGAGCACGAAGGAGAACGCCATGCCGTGGCCGAGGCCGAACACCCCCGCCACCACCGCCTCCCGGCCCGGGAAGAGCGGACGGATCGCATGGGCCGCGCCGACGAGAATGCTGACGGCGATGAACGCCTCGACCGGCCGGCCGGGGAGGTCCAGGCGCCCGAGGGCGGTGGCGGCCAGTGCGACGGAGTGGCCGACGGTGAAGGCGATCGTGATGCGGCCGATGCGCCCGAGCGCGGCGCGGGCGCCGACCAGTCCGTGCCAGCGTCTCCCGGTGGCCAACAGCGGTGCGGGCAGGAGCAGGATGAGCAGGAACAGCAGGTGGTCGGTGCCGGTGAGGATGTGGTCGCCGCCGAGTTCCAGCATGGCGAGGAAGCCGCGCCAGGTGCTGCCGGCGCCGAGGTCGACGGTCAAGGGCGGGACTTTCATGTGCCGGATGTCGAGACGGACGGTGCCGACCTGGGTGGCACCATCGCCGCCGACCCGACCGGCGGCCCAGTCCTGTCGTACCGTCACCAACGTCACGTGGGTGACGACCTGGTGGACGATCACGTCGTAGTCCAGGGTGAAGTGCCGCACGTCCCCGCCGGGCGGAGGCGTGAGCACAGCCTTGGCGACCAGCTCGCGGTAGGGGCCGGTGGAGGTCTGCTCGGTACGGCTGAGCCTCAGCGCGCCGATCTCGACCTGCCACGCCTCGCCCCGGAGCGTGGTCGGGCGGATGTGCCGGCCGAGGTAGGTGCGGACGGCCGCGGCCCTGGCGGGCAGGGCGGCCGGTTCGACGCTGTTCAGATCGATCCCGCTCGCCCGGGAGAAGTCGTCGACCGGCAGCTCCAGCCGTGCGGTGACCGATGCCTTGAACACGTCGAGCCGGACCACCGAGTGCGGCATCGGGTGCGCGGCGGCCGGCGACGCCCCGAGCAGGAGCGCCGCCGGTACCGCGATCGCGATCCCGGCCACCAGGCGAAGAGCTGTGGTCAGCCAGTTCCGCGGTCGGGTCATGAGAAGGTGAACTCGCTTCCGTAGTCACGGGTGTGGTCCCGGTACACGGTGTGATAATGGATCTGGTCCCGGAAGACGACGCCGCCTTGGCAGACGAACTCGATCCACACACCGGGCCCGTCGATGCGCACGTAGTCGCCCTGGCTGTCCAGTCCGGTGCCGCCGGAGTAGCCGACGTAGGTCTGGTTCAGCTCACGCTCGTACGTCTTCATGAGCCGCTTCGCGGTGGCGTCGTCCACGTTGGCGACCCAGGGGTGGATCGCCTTCAGGACCAGCTGCTTCTGCTGGGGCTTGAGCGAGCTGACCGGGATGCCCTCCTTGGTCTCCGGGAACTGACCGTCCTTGCCCGGACCGAGGAGCACGTCACTGAACGACGCGGACAGCTTGGCCTGGGTCAGTTGCTCCGCGTCCAGGCTGCCGGTCAGCGCGACCAGACCGTCTCGCTGGTCCGCCATGGGCGTGTACGTGGTGCCGTCGTCCGCGGTCCACGTGGTCGGCTCGACCCCGATGAAGAAGGGGCTGGCACCCGTCGGCTTGCCGTCCTTGTAGGTGAGGTTCACGGCGAGGTGGTGGCCGCCGAAGTGCAGCTGCCAAGTGCCGTCCGCCGAGGGGGTGCCCAGGAAGGCCATGAAGTAGACACCGCTGCCGTAGCCGAACGCGCCGCCACCGCCGCCGGGACCGCCGGACGGCGGGGTGCCCGTCGGCAGATCGGTGGCCGACGTGCTCGGGTCCGCGGTGGCGGACGGGTCGGTCGATGGCGTGCTGGACTCGCTGCTCGTGGGCGCCGGCGCGGACGCGGAGCCGGAGTTCTGGGCCGCGTCGAGCACGTCGTCGGCCTTGAGGATCTGCGTGATCTGGTCATACCCGGTGCCCTTGCCGGACCCCGTGGCCACCTTCAACACCTTCATGGCTGCGGCCAGTTGAGTGTCGGTCAGCGAACCGAGCCGGATCCCGGGCCGGCAGGACGAGCCGCACGGCAGGTTCGACCACGCCGTCGCGTTCTCCTCGGTGAGGTCCAGCAGCACCTCCGCCTGCTGGTCGGCGTCCAGTGTGTTCAGGAACGCGTTGGCGGCACTGACCACGGCCTTCGCGCCGGTCGCATGCTTGTCGACCGGCCGCTTGGCCACTGCGGCCGAGGTGCCGCTCAGCACGTCGGTCGAAGCATTTGCCACAGCAATACCGCCGCCGACCAGCACAATTGCCGCGACGGCACTTCCTATACCTCGCCGAATCCGTCGCGTACGCACTTGACGGGTTCTTTCTCTGCTCACGAACCACTCCTTTGAACCTGGAATGACGTCCCGGCCGTACGGGCGGCGCCCATCGACCGACTTCGAGATCACTGCGTCCGCACGAATGCCGGACAATTCACCACATCAGCGAGCCGCTCGTCAGCGGTCGCAGGCAGGGAGGAGACGCACGACAGGCATCCGGCCACCTCCGTGTGATTGTTGACAATGCTATCGACGATTTCACCGACATCTCAATGAACCGCCAGATGAACAGGCCATTCCTAAGTCGCGCATGAGAACGGCGTGAATTCACGGAATTTGCTTATGTATTTGACAGGCAGCTCTTATGGCACGAATAGGGTTTCCTGCTAGCGCGGACAATCAAGGGGTGGCAGGTCCGCGGCCCGCCGCCCGGCACACTCGCCCCCTCGCCGGGCAACGCGAGAGGGCGGCAACCGCCCTGCGGATGCCGTCCCCGTGCCACCGGCGGCTTCCTGTCGGCGCCGCGAACGACGTCTTCCAGTCGGTTCGCCGCAGCGAGGAGCCATTGGCCGCGCTCCAGCAGAATGCGGGCCAGCCCGGCATGGCCGGCCCACGGCGCCTTGGGCGGACCTGTACCACGTACTGCGGCAGCGGTTCCCTCTCCGCCACGGGCCCGCCAAGAACTTCACTCCACCCCTGCCCCTGGGCCGGACCCGGGATCCGCGGCGAGTCAGCGCCGACTGCGCCACCCGGCTCGACGCCATGACGGCGACAGCCCGGGAGCTCCTCCTGCTCTCGCACAGGGGTAACGGGCCGATGCAGCCACGGGCCACGATCGCCCTGCGCACGGGCGAGGTCCGCCGGCTGCCCGCACCCGGCCTCGAAGCGCCCGGCCCGGAGGACACGACATGGCCTCCCAGATCTCCGACAGGGTGAGGCCACGGATGGGCGGCCCGGTGGCGGGCCGGTCGCCGGTCACGCCCGACCTCTCGCCTCCCTGCCGCCGTACGTCCTGCACCGGTCGGGGAGAGCGGATCGATCACACGCCATCAAGCCGTCGGGCGGAGTCTCAGCGACGCGCACGTAACGAGTGAAACCCGCCACAATCCACCCACCAAAACGGACTAATGCGCAAAAATGCTTCTTTGGTGCTGATGACCCACCTGGCAGTCAGCCCCAGGGATTCAACGACCAGCGGCATGGGAGAAGCGTTTGATCACCGCACGCAAGCGACGCACCGGGCTGATGGCTACGGCCGGAGCACTCGCACTCACGGCGCTGGGCGGTACCAGCTATGCCGCCACCGACGACACCGGTGCTCACCCGGAAACGCAGGCAAAGGCGAATCAGGCGGACACCCAGGACGTTTCCGACGCCCGAATAAAGATCACGCCCGGCCAAGCCCACGGCATCGGAATCAACGACCCCGTGAACGTCACCGTCAGCGACGGCAGACTCACCAAGGTGACCATGACCGCCGTCGCGACCGGCACCGAGGTTCCGGGCACCCTGTCCGCTGACGGCATGTCCTGGAAGCCGAACGGCCCACTGAAGCAGGCCACCCGATATCAGGTCGCCGCGGAGGCCGAGGACGCGAAGGGCCGCCCCGCCACCGAGAACGCCGCGATCTCCACCGTCTCCCCGGCCAACGACTTCCTCGGGCACCTCTCCCCCGAGAACGGCTCGACCGTCGGCGTGGGCATGCCGGTGACCTTCAACTTCGACAAGGCGATCGGCGACAAGGCCGCCGTGAAGTCGAAGATCCAGGTCAGCTCCAGCAGCGGCGAGCAGATCGTCGGTCACTGGCTCAACAACAGCCGTCTGGACTTCCGCCCCGAGCACTACTGGAAGCCCGGCTCCACCGTCACCGTCAAGATGACCCTCGACGGCGTCCAGGAGACGGTCACGTTCAAGATCGGCCGGAGCCAGATCAGCACCGTCGACGCCAAGACGAAGCAGATGTCCGTCGTACGGGACGGCAAGACGATCAAGACCATCCCTGTCTCGTCCGGCAGCGCCGAGCACCCGACATACAACGGCCAGATGGTCATCTCCGAGAAGTACCGGCAGATCCACATGAATGGTGCGACCGTCGGCCTCACGGAGAAGAACGGCAAGCCCTCGTACGACATCAAGGCCGTACCGCACGCCATGCGCCTGACCGCCTCGGGCACGTTCATCCACGGCAACTACTGGGGCGGCGACTCGGTCTTCGGCAAGGTCAACACCAGCCACGGCTGCGTGGGCCTGAAGGACGTCAGGAACGCCGGCGACGGCAAGCAGCCCGCCGCGTGGTTCTTCGACAACTCGATGACCGGTGACGTCGTGATCGTCAAGAACTCCGCGGACAAGACCACGGTGGCCCCGGACAACGGCCTCGGCGACTGGAACATGCCGTGGAGCGAATGGGTCTCGGGCAGCGCATCGAACTGACTCCACGTCGCTCACGCACGCGAACCTGAATCCTCCCGTCAGGCGGCGGCCGGCACATCACCGGCCGCCGCCTGCGGCGCCAAGGACGCTCGGACGGCCCTCACCCCGGGGAGTCCTCGAGCCAGGAAAACGCAACAAGGACCACGACCGTCAGGTCGAGGTCCTCGTTCGTGTATCGCCACAAAGAGTGCGTGGTGTCCGAGGGGGGACTTGAACCCCCACGCCCGTTAAAGGGCACTAGCACCTCAAGCTAGCGCGTCTGCCATTCCGCCACCCGGACTAGGTGTCTGCCGCCCGGCCGGGGGTGTTCCCCGCGGCGACATGGACAACAATACCAAGGTTTCAGAGTGCCCTTCACCTGCATATCCGGGCCCTCGGAGCGGGTCCGCGGCACGAGGTGGGGGTGCACATAGAGTCTCACCATGGGTGACTGGATGGATACCGGGGGTTTGCGGGAGGGGCGGCGGCCGAGGGCGTTGTCGCCGTTGCGGGAGCATCTGCGGGACACGTTCTGGTTCGCGCCCACCGCGGCCATGGTGCTGGTCTTCGTGGTGTGGGCGGTGGCGTCCGAGCTCGACACCGCGATCGTCGAGGCACTGCAGAAGGCGCACGAGTACGGCACCCTCGATGATCTGCTGCGCCTGGCCGACGACGCGAAGACCGTGGTGACCGTGGTCAGCTCGGCCATGATGACCTTCATCGGCGTGGTCTTCAGCATCTCGCTCGTCGCCGTACAGATGGCGAGCGGGCAGTTCAGTCCGCGAGTGGTGCGGATCTTCGTGCGCAGCCGGATCACGAAGGCCACCTTCGCCGTCTTCCTCGCCACGTTCCTGCTGTCGCTCCTCGTGCTGACCTCGTACGAGGGGCAGGCCGAGGCCCGGCTGGTGACCTCGGTCCCCCTGGTGCAGTCGGTCCTGACGCTCCTGATGCTGGGGCTGAGTCTCCTGCTCTTCGTGATGTACGTGAACCAGACCCTGCGGCTCATGCGCATCAGCCATGTCATCGACCGCATCACCCGGGAGGCGTTCAAGGTCGTCGCGCGGATGCCCGTGGCCCGTTCGTCCGGCGAGGAGGAGGCGCTCGGGCCCGAGACCGCCCGGGTCGCCCATCACGGGCGGGCCGGCGTCCTGCGGGACGTGAACATCGCCCGGCTGGTGAAGGCGGCCCGGCAGCAGGGTGTCGTCCTGCGGCTGCTCCCGCGGATCGGGGACTTCGTCGTACCGGGCACGCCCCTGCTCGCCGTGCACGGGGGTCCCGCCCCCTCGGGCCGGTCCCTGAGCTACACCGTGTCCGTCGGTGTCGAGCGCACCTTCCACCAGGACTTCGCGTTCGGGCTGCGCCAGCTGTCCGACATCGGGCTGCGGGCGCTGTCGGCCGCCGTGAACGACCCGACCACGGCCGTGCAGGCGATCGACCGCATCGTGCAGTTCCTCTCCGCCGTCGCCGGCCGGCCCCTCGACGCGGCGCTCTATCGCGACCGGCGCGGGAACGTGCGGCTGGTGCAGCCCGTGCCCGGGTGGACCGAGCTGGTCGATCTCGGGTTCGCCGAGATCCGGGGGTGCGCGGTGGGCAGTCCGCAGGTCACCCGGCGCATCATCGCCGGGCTCGACGACCTGGCCCTGACCGCTCCCTCGGACCGCCGCGAGCCGCTGCTCCGGCACCGCGCCCTGCTCGTCGAGGCCGTGGAACTCACGGTGCCCGAGGCGTCGGACCGCGCCTTCGCCCTGCGCCCGGACCGGCAGGGCATCGGGTAGCCGGCCAGGGCTCACCGGCCGCCGGAGCAGGGGCGGCGCCCGATCACGGACGCCGCCCCTGTCTCACCTCACGAAGCCCACGGGACCGGCGGCACCGGCGGCACCGGCGGCACCGGCGGCACTCGCAACCGGCCCCCGCGGAACTCACGGACTCAAGAGCTCAAGGGCTCACGCACTCACGCACTCACGCGCTCACGGCATCAAGTGATACTCCGGGAAGTTCCCCGGCAGCCGCTCCCCCTCCGGCCCCTGGGTCACCGCGCGCACCAGGAGTTCCCCGCCCACGAACGCACCGCGCCACGACGCGCCGAAGCCGCCGAAGAGTTCGTCGCGGTCGCCCCGGGAGCGGGGCTTTCCGTGGCCGACCTTGAACGCGCGGATCTGCGGGGCGAGTCGGCTGTACGTCGCCTCGTCGTCCGTGGACAGCGTGGCGACCAGCGCGCCGTTCGACGCGTTCATCGCGGCGAGCAGCTCGGCCTCGGTGTCGACCAGGACGATGGTGTCGACCGGGCCGAAGGGCTCCGCGTGGTGGAGCGGTGAGGACGGGGGCGGGTTGAGGAGCGTGACGGGCTGGACGTACGCCGCCGTGTCCTGGCCGGGCAGGAAGCGCGTGTCGGAGAGCTTGCCGCGGTGCAGCGGGACGGCGCCCCTGTCGATGGCCTCGGCGACCTGGTCGTGGAGTTCCTTGGCCTTGGCCGCGTTGATGACCGGGCCGAAGTCGAGGGACGGGTACGGGTCGTCCGGGTGCTCGACGGCGAGCGGGTGGCCGGTCCGCAGGGTGCGGACGGCCGGGAGGTACGCGGCGAGGAAGTCGTCGAACAGGGCGCGTTGGACGACGAAGCGCGGGTAGGCCGTGCAGCGCTGTTTCCCGTAGTCGAAGAGCTTGGGGACGACGGCCGTCAGGGCGTCCCAGTCGGTGTGGTTCCAGATGCCCCAGGTGTTGAGCCCCTCCTGTTCGAGGACATGCCGCTTGCCGAGGTCGGCGACGGCGGTGGCCACCGCGGCGCCCGTGTCCCGGCCGCCGACGAAGGAGACGCAGCCGATCTCGGGCGCGCGCACGAGCGCCTCCGACAGCTCGCCCCCGCTGCCGCTGACCAGGGTGACGGGGATGCCCTCGCGCACGGCGAGCGCGCAGGCCAGGGTGAGGCAGGCGACGCCGCCGTCGGTCGGGGTCTTGGCGATGACCGCGTTGCCCGCGAGTGCCTGCACCAGCATCGCGTGGACGAGCACGCTCATCGGGTAGTTCCAGCTGGCGATGTTGGAGACGGGTCCGTCCAGCGGGGCCCGGCCTTCCACCATGGGCTCGATGCCGTCGACGTACCAGCGCACGCCGTCGATCGCCCGGTCCACGTCGGCCTGGGCGAGCCGCCAGGGCTTGCCGATCTCCCAGACCAGCAGGAGGGCGAGCAGTTCGCGGTGTTCGGTGAGCGCGTCGAGGGTCGCCGCCACGCGGGCCCGGCGTTCACCGAGGGGCACATGGCGCCAGGCCCGGTGCTGGTCCAGCGAGGCGCGGACGGCCTGCCGGGCGGTGGCGCCGTCGAGCCGTGGCGGTCCCGCGATGGGGCTGCCGTCGACGGGGCTGGTGGCGGGCAGTGCCCGGCCGTCCGCCTGCCAGCCGGAGTTCCAGAGGTTGAGGACCCGGTCGTCGCGGAACGCCTCGGGGGCGACGGCGAGGCACCGCCGCCAGGCGTCGGTCCAGGACGTACCCGCCTTGAGGACAAGAGGGGTGGGGTCGCGGGGGGCGGGGTGGTGAGGGGTGGGGTCCAGCGGGTTGGCGTCGAGGGTGGTCATGGGTGTCTCCGCTCTCGGTGCACAGTCGGGGGCGGGGGGCCCGGCTTCTGCCGAGCGGCAGGTCGTACGGGCCCGCGCGAACAGTTGTCGCGTACATATGGGGAACGTAGTGAGGTCGTACGCTTTCCGGCAGTCACCTCACATTAACTATGAGTGACATCACTCCGGGTCTCCGGCTCGGCCAGCCGGGCCAGGACCAGCCGGGCGGTCTCGGCCGGGGTGCCGCCCACGCTCACCCCGGCCGCCTCCAGGGCCGCCTTCTTGGCCTCGGCGGTGCCCGACGAGCCGGAGACGATGGCGCCGGCGTGGCCCATGGTCCGGCCCTCGGGGGCGGTGAATCCGGAGATGTAGCCGACGACCGGCTTGGTGATGTGGTCGCGGACGTATGCGGCCGCCCGCTCCTCGGCGTCGCCGCCGATCTCCCCGATGAGAACGATCAGCTCGGTGTCGGGGTCCTCCTGGAAGGCCGCGAGGCAGTCGATGTGGGTGGTGCCGACGACGGGGTCTCCGCCGATGCCCACGCAGGTCGAGAAGCCGATGCCCCTTAGTTCGTACATCAGTTGGTAGGTGAGGGTGCCGGACTTGGAGACGAGGCCGATGCGTCCCTGCCGGGTGATGTCGGCGGGGATGATGCCGGCGTTGGACTGTCCGGGGGAGATGAGGCCGGGGCAGTTGGGGCCGATGACGCGGGTGCCCCGGGCCGCGGCATGGGCGCGGAAGGCGACGGTGTCGTGGACGGGGATGCCCTCGGTGATGACGACGGCGAGACCGATCCCGGCGTCGGCGGCCTCCACCACGGCCGCCCGGGCGAAGGCGGGCGGGACGAAGACGACGCTCACGTCCGCGCCCGTCGCCTCGATCCCCTCGCGCACCGACCCGAAGACGGGGACGGCCCTGGGGGCGCTTCCCAGGCCCTCGGGGCTCTGGGGGACGTCGAAGTCGACGGTCCGGCCGGCCTTGCGCGGGTTGACGCCGCCGACGACGTTCGTACCGGCCGTGAGCATGCGCCGGGTGTGCCTCATGCCCTCGGCGCCGGTCATGCCCTGGACGAGGACCTTGGACTCCTTGGTGAGAAAGACGGCCATGTCCTGCTCCTTCAGCTGGTGTCGGCGAGGCGGGCGGCGAGGCGGGCGGCGGCGTCCATCGTGGTGGCCTGCCGCACCAGGGGGTGGGCGCGGTCGTCGAGGACGGCCCGGCCCCGTACGGCGTTGTTGCCGTCGAGCCGGACCACCAGCGGCTTGGTCGGCCGTACCGCGTCCAGGGCCCGCACGATGCCGTCGGCGACGGCGTCGCAGGCGGTGATGCCGCCGAAGACATTGACGAGGACGGACTTGACGTCCGGGTCGGAGAGGACGACGGACAGGCCGTCGGACATGACCCGCGCGGAGGCTCCGCCGCCGATGTCGAGGAAGTTGGCGGGGCGGGCGCCGCAGCCGGCTACCACGTCGAGGGTCGACATGACGAGGCCCGCGCCGTTGCCGATGACACCGACCTCGCCGTCCAGCTTCACGTAGTTGAGGCCCTTGGCCGCGGCCGCCGCCTCCAGGGGGTCGTCGTGCCGTTCGTCCTCCTCACCCCAACGCGTCTGCCGGAAGCGGGCGTTGTCGTCGAGCGTCACCTTGCCGTCGAGGGCCAGGAGTTGCCCCTGGGCGGTACGGGCGAGGGGGTTCACCTCGACCAGGAGGGCGTCCTCGCGCGTGAGCACCTGCCAGAGCCGCATCAGGATGTCGGCGGCCCGTGGCGGCAGCCCGGCAGCCCGTACGATCTCGTTCGCCTTCGCCGAGGTGACGCCCTCGGCCGGGTCCACGGGGATGCGCGCCACCGACTCCGGCCTGGTCGCGGCCACTTCCTCGATCTCCGTGCCGCCCTCGGCCGAGGCGATCGCGAGGAAGCCTCCGGAGGCGCGGTCGAGGACGTACGAGACGTAGAACTCGCTCTCGATGTCGACGGGTTGGGCCAGCATCACCGTACGGACCGGGTGGCCCTTGATGTCCGTGCCGAGGATCTGGCGTGCCGTCCGTTCGGCGGCGGCGGGGTCCTCGGCGAGCCTGACGCCGCCCGCCTTGCCGCGTCCGCCTGTCCTGACCTGCGCCTTGACGACGACGCGACCGCCGAGCCTGCGGGCGATCCCGCGTGCCTCGCGGGGCGAGTCCGTGACTTCGGCGCGCGGGACCGGGATGCCGTACTCCTCGAAGAGTTGCCGCGCCTGGTGCTCGTACAGGTCCATGATTCGGCTCCTGTCCTGAAAGTGGTGCACGACCCCTGGACATCACCCATCGGATGCGGGATAACAATCTTCATACAGTATTCGTCGACTGTATGCAATGTGCCGAACCTGGCCCACCGCCGGCGGCATCGGGGCGGCTCAAGGCAACGGACAAGTGAGGTGACCTGTGACGACCAAGGCTCTCGAAGGCATCCGCGTCCTGGACATGACGCACGTTCAGTCCGGTCCCTCGGCGACCCAGTTGATGGCATGGCTCGGCGCCGACGTGGTCAAACTCGAGGCACCGTCCGGTGACATCACCCGCGCCCAGCTGCGGGACATCCCGGACGCCGACTCCCTCTACTTCACCATGCTCAACAGCAACAAGCGCAGCATCACCCTCAACACCAAGACGGAGCGCGGCAAGCAGCTCCTGACCGAGCTGATCCGCCGCTCGGACGTCATGGTGGAGAACTTCGGCCCCGGCGCGATCGACCGCATGGGTTTCACCTGGGACCGCATCCGCGAGATCAACCCGCGGATCGTCTACGCCTCCATCAAGGGCTTCGGTGACGGTCCGTACACCAACTTCAAGGCGTACGAGGTGGTCGCGCAGGCCATGGGCGGCTCGATGGCCACCACCGGTTTCGAGGACGGGCCGCCGATGGCCACCGGCGCGCAGATCGGCGACTCCGGCACCGGCATCCACGCCGTGGCCGCCATCCTCGCCGCGCTCCTCCAGCGCACCCGCACCGGACGCGGCCAGCGCGTCAACGTCGCCATGCAGCACGCCGTCCTCAACCTCTGCCGGGTCAAACTGCGCGACCAGCAGCGCCTCGCGCACGGGCCGCTCGCCGAGTACCCCAACGAGGACTTCGGCGACGAGGTGCCCCGCTCCGGCAACGCCTCCGGCGGCGGCCAGCCCGGCTGGGCCGTCAAGTGCGCGCCCGGCGGCCCCAACGACTACGTCTACGTCATCGTCCAGCCCACCGGCTGGAAACCGCTCACCGGACTGATCGGCCGCCCCGAGCTCGCCGACGACCCCGAGTGGGCCACGCCGCAGGCCCGGCTCCCCAAGCTCGCCAAGATGTTCCAGCTCATCGAGGAATGGACCAGCACCTTGCCCAAATGGCAGGTGCTGGAGAAACTCAACGCCCAGAACATCCCCTGCGGGCCGATCCTGTCCACCAAGGAGATCATCGAGGACGCGTCGCTCGCCGCCAACGACATGGTCGTCGAGGTCCAGCACCCCGAACGCGGCTCCTATGTCACCGTCGGCAGCCCGCTCAAACTCTCCGACTCCCCCGTCGACATCACCGCCTCTCCGCTGCTGGGTGAGCACAACGAGGAGATCTACATCGGCGAACTCGGCCTCGGCGACGAGGAATTGCGGCTGCTCAGGTCGGGCGGGGTGATCTGAGGTGGCGGACCAGGACCGGGTGGCGAGGGTGCGGGCGGTCCTCGACGCCGTGCGAGGAGAGGGACGGACCGCGCTGACGGCGCCCGAGGGCAGGCTGCTCGCCGACGCCTACGGGATCGCCGTGCCCGGTGAGGAGATCGCCCGCGACCAGGACGAGGCGGCGGCCCACGCGGAACGCTTCGGCGGCCCGGTGGTGATGAAGATCGTCTCCCCCGACATCCTGCACAAGACCGATGCCGGCGGTGTGCTGGTCGGTGTCGAGGGTGCGGCGGACGTACGGGCCGCCTTCCACCGGATCGTCGAGAACGCGCGGGCGTACGACGTCCGCGCCCGGATCGACGGCGTGCAGATCCAGGAGCTGCTCCCCCGCGGGCAGGAGGTCATCGTCGGCGCGGTGACCGACCCCACGTTCGGCAAGGTGGTCGCCTTCGGGCTGGGCGGTGTGCTCGTCGAGGTCCTCAAGGACGTCACCTTCCGGCTCGCGCCGGTGAACGCCGACGAGGCGCTGTCGATGCTGGACTCGATCCGCGCGGCGGAGATCCTGCGCGGGGTGCGGGGCGCGCCGCCGGTGGACCGGCCGGCCGTCGCCGAGCAGATCCGGCGGGTCTCCGAACTCGTCACGGACTTCCCCGAGATCGCCGAGGTGGACCTCAACCCGGTGATCGCCACCCCCGAGGGCGCGGTCGCGGCCGACATCCGTGTGATCCTCGGCCCGAGCGCCCCGGCCGAGCGGCGCCGGTACACCCGGGCGGAGATCCTCACGTCCATGGACCGGCTGATGCGGCCCTCGTCCATCGCCGTGATCGGCGCCTCCGACGTTCCGGGCAAGATCGGCCACGCGGTACTGCGCAACCTCATCGACGGGGGCTTCGCGGGCGAGATCCATCCGGTGAACCCCCGGGCCGACGACATCCAGGGCCGCAAGGCCTACGCGAGTGTCGCGGACATACCCGGAGAGGTGGACGTCGCGGTCTTCGCGGTTCCCGCCCCCGCGGTGGCCAGGGTCCTGGAGGAAGTGGGACGCAAGAACATCCCCAACGCGGTCCTGATCCCCTCCGGGTTCGCGGAGACCGGCGAACAGGCGCTCCAGGACGAGATCGTGGCCATCGGCGAGCGGTACGGCGTCCGACTGCTGGGCCCGAACATCTACGGCTACTACTCGACCTGGCAGGACGTGTGCGCCACCTTCTGCACGCCCTACGACGTGAAGGGCGGTGTCGCGCTCACCTCGCAGTCCGGTGGCATCGGCATGGCCGTCCTGGGGTTCGCGCGCACCACGAAGACGGGTGTCTCGGCGATCGTCGGGCTCGGGAACAAGGCGGACCTGGACGAGGACGACCTGCTCACCTGGTTCGGCGAGGACCCGCACACGACGTGCATCGCGATGCACCTGGAGGACCTCAAGGACGGCCGCGCCTTCGTGGAGGCGGCCCGCGCCACGGTCCCGAGGAAGCCGGTCGTCGTCCTGAAGGCCGGCCGAACGGCCGCCGGCGCGCGGGCCGCGGGCTCGCACACCGGCGCGCTGGCGGGCGACGACGCCGTCTACGACGACATCCTGCGGCAGGCCGGTGTCATCAGGGCTCCCGGGCTGAACGACATGCTGGAGTACGCGCGCGCCCTGCCGGTGCTTCCCACCCCCCGGGGCGACAACGTCGTGATCATCACGGGCGCGGGCGGCAGCGGCGTGCTGCTGTCCGACGCGGTGACCGACAACGGCCTGTCCCTGATGGAGATCCCGCCGGACCTCGACGCGTCCTTCCGGAAGTTCATCCCGCCCTTCGGGGCCGCGGGCAACCCGGTGGACATCACGGGTGGCGAGCCGCCGTCGACGTACGAGGCGACGATCCGGCTCGGTCTTCATGACCCGCGCATCCACGCGCTCGTCCTCGGCTACTGGCACACCGTCGTGACCCCTCCCATGGTCTTCGCCGAGCTCACCGCGCGCGTGGTGGCCGAGTTCCGCGAACGCGGCATCGACAAGCCCGTGGTGGCGTCGCTCGCGGGCGACGTCGAGGTCGAGGAGGCCTGCCAGTACCTGTACGAGCGGGGGGTCGTGGCCTACCCGTACACGACCGAGAAGCCGGTGGCCGTACTCGGCGCGAAGTACCGCTGGGCGCGCGCGGCAGGACTGTTGGGGGGCCGTTCATGACATGAGTGTGCGCGGGGGCGGCCGACGGTGCGCGTCGGCCGCCCCCGGGACCCGCGGGCGCACGAAAGGCATTTGGCAGGGGGCGCTGACCAGATCTTTCGACGCAAGGGGTGCTAGAGCGACATGACAACCACCGACTACTCGACTCCCGTCCCCTATCAAGAGGTGACGGACCACAACGGCCGCGTGTACCGCATCGGCGAGTCCGATGTCGACATCATGGGCCGCAAACGCGCATGGATGGTCTTCCTGCCCTGGGCGGGCATGATGGGCATCAGCTCCGCCGAGTACGCGTTCACGTCGGCGGAGGACACGCTCCACGAGGCTCATCTGTGGAGCAGCGGACACATCTTCTGGCTGATGGGCGTCTGGGTGTTCTTCCAGGCGGCCGTGGCCTTCCCGGCCGGGCAACTGCGCGAGAGCGGCAGGCTCCCGGCCCGTACGGCGATGCTGCTGGGCGCGCTGGGCACCCTGCTCGGCTATGTGTCCCTGGCGTTCGCGCCGAACGTGGCGGTCGCCTATCTCGGCTTCGGCATGTGCAGCGGCATCGGCGCCGGTCTCGTCTACGCGACCAGCGTGAACATGGTCGGCAAGTGGTATCCGGAGCGCAAGGGCGGCAAGACGGGCTTCGTCAACGGCGGTTTCGCCTACGGGTCCGTGCCCTTCGTGTTCCTGTTCACCTCGTACATGGACCTGAGCAACTACCGGGGCGTCCTGGTGGGTGTCGGACTGCTCTGCTGTGCGGTCGTCGCCGTGTCCGGCTGGTTCTTCAAGGACCCGCCGAAGGGCTGGTGGCCGGCGAACGTGGATCCGCTGAAGGTGTCGGACGACCCGAAGGTCCGGCGGGCGCTGGAGAAGAACCCGCCGGCGGTGAAGCAGTACACCCCCAAGGAGGCCTCGCGTACCCCTGTTCTCTGGATGATGTGGTTCTGTCTGCTGTGCACGGCCGGGATCAACATCTTCGGCATCGCCTTCCAGGTCCCGTTCGGCAAGGACATGGGCTTCGCGGGCGGGATCGTGGCCACGGCCATGTCGCTGAAGGCCATCGTCAACGGCACCGGGCGCGGTGTCATCGGCTGGATCTCCGACCGGTTCGGACGGCGCCACACCCTGATCATCGTGTGTCTGGTGCTGGGCACGGCGCAGTTCGGCGTCCTGGTCTCCGGCCAGATGGGAAGCATGCCGTTCTTCCTGTTCTGCTCCATGGTCTCGGGCTTCGGCGGCGGCGCGATCTTCCCGCTGTTCGCGGCGATGACGGCCGACTACTTCGGTGAGAACAACAACGCCTCCAACTACGGGATGGTCTACAGCTCGAAGCTGATCTCGGGCCTCGTGGGCTCCGGCATGGGCGCGGTCGTCGTCGGCGCGTGGGACTACCAGGGCGCGTTCGTGCTCGCCGGGTCCATCGGTCTGGCGTCCGCCGTGCTGGCCCTGTTCCTCAAGGCACCGGGCCGGCCGCAGGCCCGGACCATCGTTCCCAATCCGCACCCGCTCGGCGAGGAGATGGCTTGATGACGGCGGAACCCATGGCGTCGAAGGGCGCGCCGGACGACCCCGACGCCTCGGGGCGCGCTTACCGGGAGGTCACGGACGCCCGGGGCCGTGTCTACCGGATCGGCGAGACCGACCGGGACATCCTGGGCCACTCGAGGAAGTTCATGGTGTACCTGCCCTGGGTCGCCATGATGGCCATCAGTGTCTTCGAGTACGCGTACGGCTCGGCCGAGGACACCCTGTCCCACGCTCACGGCTGGACGCAGAGCAACACCTTCTGGATCCTGAGCGTCTGGGTCTTCTTCCAGGCCGGCATCGCCTTCCCCGCCGGCTGGCTGCGGGAGAAGGGCATCCTGACGGCCCGCAGGGCCATGTATCTGGGCTCGGTCATGTGCGCGGCCGGCTTCCTCGCCCTCTCGCACCTGAGCAACGTCCTGCTGGCGATCCTCGGCTTCGGTGTCATCGGCGGCCTCGGGTCCGGCCTGGTGTACGCGACGTGCATCAACATGGTCGGGAAGTGGTTCCCCGAGCGTCGTGGCGCGAAGACGGGATTCGTCAACGGCGGGTTCGCGTACGGCTCCCTGCCGTTCATCTTCATCTTCAACTACGGCTTCGACACGGCCAACTACCACCGTGTGCTGGACCTCATCGGCTGCTACGTGATGATCGTCGTGCTGTCCTCGGCGTTCTTCTTCAAGGATCCGCCGAAGAACTGGTGGCCGGCGGACATCGACCCGCTGACCCACGGCGGTTCCGGGAAGGGGGCCGCGAGTCTCTCGAAGAACCCTCCCGCGGTGAAGCAGTACACGCCCAAGGAGGCCATCAGGACCGGCATGCTCCCCCTGATGTGGATCGCGCTCGTGATGACCGCGGGTGTGTCGATCTTCGGGATCTCGTTCCAGGTCGACTTCGCCAAGGAAGTGGGCTTCGGCCCGCTGGTGGCGGCGTCGTCGATGGGCGTGATGGCGGTCATCAACGGGGTCGGCCGGGGCGTGGTGGGCTGGTTGTCCGACACCTACGGCCGCAAACAGACGCTGGTGTTCGTCATCGTGGTCCTCGGCCTCGCGCAGTTCGGTGTCATCTGGGCCGGTGACGTCCACAGCGAGGCGCTCTTCCTGTTCTTCGCCTTCCTCTCCGGGTTCGGCGGCGGGGCCTTCTACCCGATGTTCGCGGCCCTGACTCCGGACTACTTCGGCGAGAACTACAACGCCACCAACTACGGGCTGGTGTACAGCGGAAAGCTGATCAGCGGTCTGTTCGGCGGCGGGCTCGGCTCGATGGTGGTCGCCGCCTGGGGCTACGACGGCGCCTACGCGCTGGCCGGCGGCGTCTCCATGGTGGCGGCCGTGATCGCCCTGCTGCTGCGGCAGCCGGGGCGCACCACGGACCGGACCTCGACACCGCAGCCGCAACCGGTCGGCTGAGCGCCCACGGGCCACCCCGCACGAGGGTGGCCCGTGCACGGCCCGCAGGGGGCTTCTCCTGGAACGCGTACGAGGGTGGCCCTCACCGCGAGTGTGCGGGGAGGGCCACCCTCGTACGTGCCGTGCGGCGGCTACGGGCCGTCGTTGCCGCCGAAGGCCGCGTCGAACGATGCCGACGCCGGCTCGAAGTCGTACGCCTTGAGGCGGGTCAGGGCCTCGGGCGCTCCCTGGAGCCGGTCCATGCCCGCGTCCTCCCACTCGACCGAGACGGGCCCCGCGTAGCCGATGGAGCGCAGCATGCGGAAGACGTCCTCCCAGGGGACGTCGCCGTGGCCCGCGGAGACGAAGTCCCAGCCGCGGCGGGGGTCGCCCCAGGGCAGGTGGGAGCCGAGCCGGCCGTTGCGGCCGTCGAGGCGCTTGCGCGCCTCCTTGCAGTCGACGTGGTAGATCCGGTCGCGGAAGTCGTAGAGGAAACCGACCGGGTCGAGGTCCTGCCAGACGAAGTGCGACGGGTCGAAGTTGAGGCCGAAGGCCGGGCGGTGGCCGACCGCCTCCAGGGCCTGGTGTGTCGTCCAGTAGTCGTAGGCGATCTCGCTCGGGTGGACCTCGTGCGCGAACCGGACGCCCTCGGCGTCGAAGACGTCCAGGATCGGGTTCCAGCGGGCGGCGAAGTCCTCGTAGCCGCGCTCGATCATGGATTCGGGGGCGGGCGGGAACATCGCGACGAGGTGCCAGATCGACGAGCCGGTGAACCCGATGACGGTGTCGACGCCGAAGGCCGCCGCCGCGCGCGCGGTGTCGGCGATCTCGTCGGCGGCCCGCTTGCGCACGCCCTCGGCCTCGCCGTGACCCCAGATACGGGCGGGCAGGATGGCCCGGTGGCGTTCGTCGATGATGGCGTCGCAGACGGCCTGGCCGACCAGATGGTTGGAGATGGCCCAGCACTTGAGGCCGTACTTGTCGAGCAGCGCGCGCCGGGAGTCGACGTACGACGGATCGTCGAGCGCCTTGTCGACCTCGAAGTGATCGCCCCAGCAGGCGAGTTCGAGTCCGTCATAGCCGAAGTCACGGGCCAGGCGGCAGACTTCTTCGAGGGGCAGATCGGCCCACTGGCCGGTGAAGAGAGTGAAGTTGCGCGGCATTTCAGGCCTCCTCAGACCGCTACGGGTGTGTACAGGGAGTTCTTCTCGGCGCTCTCCTCGACCGCCGCGAGGACGCGCTGCACCTGCAGGCCGTCGGCGAAGGACGGCGTGGGCGGGCGCCCGGCCGCGATGGCCTGGACGAGGTCGCGGGCCTGGTGCACGAAGGTGTGCTCGTAGCCGAGGCCGTGCCCCGGCGGCCACCAGGCGTCGAGGTAGGGGTGGTCGGGTTCGGTGACGAGGATGCGGCGGAAGCCCGCGTGGCTCGCGGGTTCGGTGTGGTCGTGGTAGGCGAGTTCGTTGAGTCGCTCCAGGTCGAAGGCCAACGAGCCGCGTTCGCCGTTGAGTTCGATGCGCAGGGAGTTCTTGCGTCCGGTGGCGAAGCGGGAGGCCTCGAAGGAGGCGAGCGCTCCGGAGGCGAACCGGGCGGTGAAGAGGGCGGCGTCGTCGACGGTGACGGCGCCCGAACGGGAGCCGGGAACGGCATCGGACCCCGATCCGGAGCCGGACCCCGGGCCGGAATCCTCGCCGGAGCCGGAAGGCGGAACGGGACCCGTGCCGGCCGCCGACGCGCCCGTCTGCGGCACGGCCGACAACCCGCTGGACGCCCTCATGGGCAGGGGCCGTCGGCGTACGAAGGTCTCGGTGAGGGCGGAGACCCCGCCGAGCGGTTCCCCCGCCAGATACTGCGCGAGGTCGACGATGTGGGCCCCGAGGTCGCCGAGGGCGCCGGAACCGGCCGTCTCCCTGCGGAGTCTCCAGGTGAGCGGGAACTCCGGGTCCACCAGCCAGTCCTGGAGGTACGTCACCCGGACGTGCCGCAGGGCTCCGAGGCGGCCCTCGGCGACCATGGTGCGGGCGAGCGCCGTGGCGGGGAGCCGGCGGTAGTTGAAGCCCACCATGGACATCTGGCCACGCCCGAGGGCCGAGGCGGCCGCCGCCGCCATGGCCTCCGCCTCGTCGACCGTGTTCGCCAGGGGCTTCTCGCACAGCACGTGCTTGCCTGCGGCCAGCGCGGCGACGGCGATCTCGGCGTGGCTGTCACCGGGTGTGCAGATGTCGACGAGGTCGACGTCGTCCCGGGCGATCAGCGCACGCCAGTCGGTCTCGGCAGCCCCCCAGCCGTGCCGGTCCGCCATCGCCCGCACCGCCTGTCCGTCCCGGCCGCAGACGGCGGCGAGGACCGGGCGGCGCGGCAGGTCGAAGACGCGGCCCACGGTGCGCCAGCCCTGTGAGTGGGCGGCGCCCATGAACGCGTAGCCGACCATGCCCACGCCCAATGGCGGCTTGGCGGCCTCGTCGCCCTGGTGCGGCTGTCCCATGCGGGTGTCCTCCTCGTCGTCGTGGCGCGGTGGGGGTGGGGCCCTGTCTCTCGGACAGGGCCCCCGTGGCGGCAGGGCGCATCACTTGAAGCCGGTGGCCATGTACTGCTTGACGTTGTCCTTGTCGACGACGGCCGAGAAGAGCGTGAGCGAGGCGGGGATCTCGAACTCGGCGAGCCCTCCGATGCCCTTGCCCTGCCCGAGGGTGCGGGCGAGGTCGATGGCGGACGCGGCCATGGTCGGCGGGTACAGGACGGTGGCCTTCAGGACGCTGTCGTCGGCGTCGATGGCCTGGAACGCGGAGAGCGCCCCGGCCCCGCCCACCATCAGGAAGTCGTCACGGCCGGCCTGCTCGATGGCCCGCAGCGCCCCCACGCCCTGGTCGTCGTCGTGATTCCACAGGGCGTCGAACTTCGGCTGTGCCTGAAGGAGCTGGGACATCTTCGCCTGGCCGGACTCGACGGTGAACTCGGCCGCCTGGCGGGCGACCTTCTTGATGTTCGGGTAGTTCTTGAGAGCCGCGTCGAAGCCCTCGGTGCGCTGCTTGGTGAGTTCCAGGTTGTCGAGCCCGGCGAGTTCGATGACCCGGGCGCCCGCCTTGCCCTTGAGCTTCTCTCCGATGTAGTGACCCGCGCTGAGGCCCATGCCGTAGTTGTCGCCGCCGATCCAGCAGCGGTACGCCTGGGGCGAGTTGAAGATCCGGTCGAGGTTGATGACGGGGATGCCCGCGCGCATGGCCTTGAGGCCGACCTGGGTGAGGGCCTTGCCGTCGGCCGGCAGCACGACCAGGACGTCGACCTTCTTGTTGATCAGTGTCTCGATCTGGCCGATCTGGGCGGCCGTGTCGTTCGAGCCTTCGGTGATCTCCAGGGACACGTCCGAGTACTTCTTGGCCCGGCTCCTGGCGTTGTCGTTGATGGCGTTGAGCCAGCCGTGGTCGGCCTGCGGTCCGGCGAAGCCGATGGTGACGTGCTTGCCGGGCTTGTCGTCGGCGGCCGGCTGGTCGTTCGCGGCCGGCTTGTCGTCCTTGGTGTCGTTGCTGGTACAGCCGACGAGGAGGGCGCCGGCCGAGACGGCGGCGGTCCCGAAGAGCAGTCCTCTGCGACTGGTCAGGCTCATGGGTTCTGGCATGGCGGTGGACCCTTCCCGTGTCAGGTCGTGCTTGCTGTGCGCCGCTGGACCAGGACCGCGGCGACGATGATCGCGCCCTTGGCGATCTGCTGGACGTCGCTCTGGAGGTTGTTCAGCGCGAAGATGTCGGTGATCGTCGTGAAGATCAGGACGCCGAGCACCGAACCGGTGATGGTGCCGCGGCCCCCGCTGAGCAGGGTGCCGCCGATGATCGCGGCCGCGATGGCGTCGAGTTCGTACAGGTTTCCGTTGGTGTTCGTGCCGGAGCCGGACAGGATGATCAGCAGGAAGGCGGCGATGCCGCAGCAGAGTCCGGAGAGCAGATAGAGATACAGCCGCTGACGTCGTACGTCGATGCCGGCGAGCCGTGCCGCCTCCGCGTTGCCGCCGACGGCGACCGTGCGCCGGCCGAAGGTGGTGCGGTTGAGGATCAGCCAGCCGAGGACGGTGACGACGGCGAAGACCAGGACCAGCGGCGGGACACCGAGGACGTAGGAGTCGCGTTCGCCGAGCTTGAGGATGCCGTCGACCGAGACGATCTGCGTTCTGCCTTCGGTGATCTGGAGGGCGAGGCCGCGGGCCGAGGCGAGCATGGCGAGTGTCGCGATGAAGGGGACCATCCCGCCGTACGCGACGAGCAGTCCGTTGACCAGGCCGCAGCCCAGCCCGACGAGCACCGCGGTGAAGAGGATGCCCGCGAAGCCGTAATCCTGGGTGGCGACCGTGGTGGCCCAGACCGAGGAGAGCGCGACGATCGCGCCGACCGACAGATCGATGCCGCCGGAGGTGATGACGAAGGTCATCCCGACGGTGACGACGCCGATCACCGAGGCCTGGGTGAGGACGAGTTGGAGGTTGCGGGTGTCCAGGAACTCGTCCGGCCTGGTGACACCGCCGATGACGATCAGGGCGGCGAGGACGCCGAGGAGCGACAGGGTGCGGACGTCGGCGCGGGCCACGACGGTGCGCCACACGGGGAGTTCACCCGTCGAGGGCACCTTGTCGGTGCCGTCCCGGGGCGGGGACACGTGCTGCGTCATGACGCCGGGCTCCCTTCACTGGCCACAGGGCTTCCTTCCATCACGAGGTCGAGTACGCGGTGTTCGTCGAGCTCCCGGGCGGGTGCCGTGTGCACGACGTGCCCTTCGCGGAGCACCAGGACGCGGTCGGCGAGCCCGAGCACCTCGGGCACTTCGCTGGAGACCAGCAGGACGGCGAGCCCTTCGTCGGCGAGCCGGCGGATCACCGCGTACAGCTCGGCGCGGGCTCCGACGTCGACGCCTCGGGTGGGCTCGTCGAGGAGCAGGACGCGGCAGCCGCGCAGCAGCCAGCGGGCCAGCACGGCCTTCTGCTGGTTCCCGCCGGACAGGGTCCTCACCGGCGCCGCGGGGTTGTCGGGGCGCAGGGAGAGCTCGCGGGTGGCCGCCCGTGCCGCGCCGCGTTCGGCCCGCCGGTCGATCCAGCCCCCGTGCGCGTAGCGGGACATGGAGGACACGGAGACATTGCGGGTGACCGACTCCAGCATCAGCAGGGCCTGTGCCTTGCGCTCCTCGGGGGCGAGTCCGACTCCGGCGCGCACGGCGGCGCGTACGCTGCCGGTGCGCAACGGCTTCCCGTTCACGCTGACCCGGCCGGTGGTCGGCCTGCGTGCCCCGTAGATCGTCTCCAGGATCTCGGAGCGGCCCGAGCCGACGAGTCCGGCCAGGCCGACGATTTCCCCGGGGCGCAGTTCGAGGTCGAGCGGCGCGAACTCTCCTTGCCGGGAGAGGCCTTGGACCGTGAGGACGGGGTCACCCGGTGGCCGCGCGCCGGGCCGGTCGGGGAAGACGTACTCGACGTTGCGTCCCGTCATCAGTGCCACGATCTCGCGGGTCGGTGTCGACCTGGCGGGCAGTCCCCCCGCCACCGCACGCCCGTCCTTGAGCACGGTGACCCGGTCGCCGATGCGGCGGATCTCCTCCAGACGGTGCGAGATGTGGACCACCGCGACACCGTCCGCGGTCAGGTCCCCGACGATGCGGAAGAGGTTGTCGACCTCGTCGGGGTCGAGGGCGGCCGACGGTTCGTCCATGACGATGAGCCGTACGTCGTGGGAGAGCGCCCGCGCCATGGAGACGATCTGCTGCTGGGCCGCGGACAGATCACCGACGAGCCGTGCCGGATCGATCTCGGGATGCCCGAGTCGCTTGAGCAGGGCGGCGGTTGCCGCCTTGGCGGCCTTGCCCCGTACGACGAATCCGGCGGTGGTGGGTTCATGGCCGAGGTGCACGTTCTCGGCGACCGACAGCCCCTCCACCAGGTCGAGTTCCTGGTAGATCGTGGCGATGCCCAGGCGCATGGCGGCGATCGGGGACTTGAGGGTGACGGGCTCGCCGCGCCAGTCGATGGTGCCGTCGTCAGGCTGGTGGGCGCCTGCCAGGACCTTGATGAGGGTGGATTTCCCGGCGCCGTTCTGGCCCAGCAGGCAGTGCACTTCGCCGGCCTGGACGTCGAGGTCGACGCCGTCGAGGGCCCGGACTCCGGGGAACGACTTGGTGATGCCGGACATGGTGAGCAGTGGTGGTTCTGGTGCCATGACGGTTCCCTCGGGCAGGCGTGCGGGCCGGTTGCCGGGCGGTGCGCGTACGGGGCGGGCGGTTTCGGGCACGGCGGAGCGGGACGCGGCGCCGGTGGTCCGATTCCTGGAGGTGACTTACGCGGGCGAGAACAGGTGGTCGCTGATCAGCCGGGCCCCGCCGATGACTCCGGCGGTCGGGCCCAACTCCCCGAGGACGATGGGCAGATTGCCGGTCGCGAGCGGAAGAGACTGGCGGTAGACCTGGGTGCGGATCGCGGCGAGAAGGGTGTGGCCGAGACCCGTCACCCCACCGCCGATCACCACCAGGCCGGGATTGAAGAAGGAGACGAGTGCGGCGATGACCTGGCCGGTGCGGTTGCCGCCCTCCCGGATCAGATCGAGCGCGGTGGCGTCGCCCGCCGCGGCGGCCGCGGCGACGTCGACGGCGCTCAGCCCGCCGTTCGTCTCCAGCCGCGAGGCGAGCTCGGCCGACAGTCCCTGCCGGGCGGCCTCCACGGCGTCGCGTGCGAGCGCGGCGCCGCTGAAGTGGGCCTCCAGGCAGCCCCGGTTGCCGCAGGCGCACGGCCGCCCGTCGGGCACGGCCTGGATGTGCCCGATGTCGCCGGCGCTGCCCGTCGCACCGCGATGGACCTCACCGCCGACGACGATGCCGCAGCCGATGCCGGTGCCGATCTTGACGCAGAGGAAGTCGCCCACGGAGCGTGCGACGCCCGCGTGCTGCTCCCCCATGGCCATCAGGTTCACGTCGTTGTCGACCATGACGGGGCAGCCGAGTTCCTGGCTGAGGGCCTCGCGGACCCGGAAGCCGTCCCAGCCGGGCATGATCGGCGGGGCGACCGGGACACCCTCGGGGAAACGGACGGGACCCGGAACGCCGATTCCGGCGCCGTCGAACCCCTCCGCGAACCCTGATGCCCTCAACTTCGCCGCCATGGCGAGCACCTGCTCGGAGACCGCGACCGGGCCCTCGCGTACGTCCATGGGCTGGTTGATGTGCCCGAGGATCTCCAGCTCCGCGTTGGTCACGGCCACGTCGACCGAGGTCGCGCCGATGTCGACGCCGAGGAAGCGCAGCGCCGGTGCGAGCCGGACGTTGTGCGAGCGGCGCCCGCCCCGGGAGGCGGCGAGGCCGTCGGCCACCACGAGCCCGGTCTCCAGCAGCCGGTCCACCTCGACGGCCAGTTTCGACCGCGAGAGGTCGATCTGATCGCCGAGCTGGGCACGGGAGTTGGGGCCACCGTCACGCAACAGCCGCAGCAGCCTGGCCTGATGAGCGTTCGCGGGTCGTGCCGTCATGCGTCTCACGAGCCCCTCCCCGCCTCGTTCGGCCGGCGTCCGTCAGGTTCCGGCCACCTTCACCGGCCCTGCTTTCGAGGGGAAAGTAGCAGCGGCTGCCGGGAGTTGGAAGAAGTCGCGCAGGAATTCGCACAGACTTTTCCCACTCGCAGGACAAAGGGAGATCGGCGGCCGGAGTCCCGGACTTTCGGCGGGGCGGCCGCATACGATCTCCGCATCGATCAGTCGCGGGGGGAACGCATGAGCAGAGCGGGGAATGAGGCGGGGCCCGCGTCGGTGGACGAACCGGCGCGGCCTGCGGCGCGGGAGGTGCCGAGTCCGTCCCCGTCCGGGGACGCGGCTGCGGCGGCGCGCCCGCTGTCGGCCGAGGCGGCGCACCCGCCAGGTCCCGAACCCGTGGACCCACGGGCGAAAGAGGCGGGGCGTCCGGAGTCGGAGGAGGCGGGGCGCCGGGTCAGCACCCTGGAGCTCTTCTTCGACCTGGTCTTCGTCTTCACCCTCACCCAGCTCACCGTGCTGCTCGCCTCCGATCTGTCGTTCGCGACGGCGGCGCGCGTCGCGCTGATCTTCGTCGTGCTGTTCTGGATGTACGGCGCGTACGCGTACCTCACCAACCAGGTGCCGCCCGACCGGCCTTCACGGCGGATCCTGCTGTTGCTGGGCATGGGCGCCTTCCTGGTGTGCGCGCTGGCCATCCCGCGCGCCTTCGACGACGGCGGCGTCGTCTTCGGCCTGGGCTTCCTGGCCGTCGTGCTCGTGCACAGCGCGCTGTACACCCGCGGCCACGGCCGTGACGTCGTCTGGTACGCGGTGCCGAACTCGCTGGCCGCGCTGGCGGTCACGGCGGCGGGGCTGTTCGACGGCCCCCGCGCCGACGGGCTGTGGCTGCTGGCGCTGGTGCTGCAGTTCGTCACACCGTTCTTCGCCGAGCACGGTCCACGGCGCCGGGGCGGGCGCGAAGCCGCCGCGCTGCGTTCCCAGTTGGGCGCGCTCGACCCGGCCCACTTCGTCGAACGGCACGGGCTGCTGCTCATCGTCGCGTTCGGTGAGTCCGTCATCGCGATCGGCATCGGGATCGGGAACCGGCCGCTCACCGCGGATCTGTTCGTGGGCGCCTTCCTCGCGCTCGCGCTGGCCGGTGCTCTGTGGTGGACCTACTTCGTGCGCGACGAGCACGGGGCGGAGGCCGCGTTCACGGCGACGTCGCCGGACCGGCGCTGGCGCCTGGCGATGAACGCGTACTACTACGCCTTTCTGCCCATGCTGCTCGGCATCGCCTATTGCGCGGCGGGAGTGAAGAAGACGCTCGGGCATCTCACCGAGCATCTGCACACCGGTCCGGCGCTGGCGCTCGCGGGCGGGGTCGCGCTGTTCCTCGCCGGGGACGTCGCGTTCCGTTCCGTGCTGCGACTGTGGCCGGTGATCTTCCGGGCCGTCGCGGTCCCCGTCGCGGCGGCCACCGCGCTGCTCGGCGTCCAGCTGTCGGCCGTCGCCGAACTTCTCGCACTGGTCGCGGTGTTGGTGGTGATGCTCGGCGCGGAGGCCCGCTGGTCACCGTGCCGCCCGGCCTCGCGACCGGGCGTGGACCCGAGCGCGGGCCCGGGGACGGTTTCCGTCGGCTGACTACTTCTCGCGCTCGTGGTACATCTGCCGCGTGTGCTCCGTGTGCGCCCGCATGACCGCGGTGGCGCGCTGTTCGTCGCGTTCCGCTATCGCGGCGATCAGTTCGCGGTGCTCGATCCAGGACTGCCGGCCGCGCTGCCGGGCCACCGGCGTGTAGTACCAGCGGACCCGGCGGTCGACCTGTGCGGCGAGTTCGGCGAGGACCGTGTTGCCGGCGAGCTCCATCACCTTGGCGTGCAGCCGCGCGTTCATCGCGACCGCGCCGTCCACGTCGTCGGCGGCGACCGCCCGCTCGCCCTCGGTGCACAGGTCCTCGAGCGCGGTGATGGCGGCGGTGCCCGCGTTGGCGGCGGCGAGCCGGGCGGCCTCGGCCTCCAGGAGCGTGCGGACCGTGAGGAGCTGGTCGGCCTCCTCCTCGGTCGGCTCGTGCACGAACGCGCCCTGGGCGGGCCGCAGATCGACCCATCCCTCGGTACTCAGCCGCTGAAGGGCCTCACGCACCGGCTGCCGGGACACTCCGAGATGGCCGGCGAGTTCGCTCTCGACGAGATGCTGGCCCGGCTGGAGGGCGCGGGTGGTGATGAGTTCCAGCAGCGCCTCGTAGACACGGTCGCGCAGCGGACCGGGCCGCTCGAGCTTGGGTACCGCTCCCTGAGGCAGGCCTGTCGACAACATCACGGTCCCTCCTGGGCAGCGCCGTCGCCGCGATAGGAAAGTCGATTATCAATTGTCTTTCGCCTACAGTCTACGGCGCACAAACGCCGACGGGCACGGGAGTTGGGCTTGTCACACCCGGGTGCGCGAGGGCCGGACGAGCAGCTCAGGCCGCCTCACGGACAGCGGACGACCTGCCCGGCGTAGGACAGGTTGCCGCCGAAGCCGAACAGCAGGACCGGGTCGCCCTTGGAGATCTCACCGCGCTCGACGAGCTTGGAGAAGGCCAGCGGGATGCTCGCGGCGGAGGTGTTCCCGGATTCGACGACATCCCGCGCGACGACGGCGTTGACCGCGCCGATCTTCAGGGCGAGGGGCTCGATGATGCGCAGGTTGGCCTGGTGCAGGACGACTCCGGCGAGGTCCTCGGGCGTGAGGCCGGCCCGCTCGCAGGCCTTGCGGGCGAGCGGCGGGAGCTGTGTGGTGGCCCAGCGGTAGACACTCTGCCCCTCCTGGGCGAACCGCGAGGGGGTGCCCTCGATGCGGACCGCGTGCCCCATCTCGGGCACCGAGCCCCACAGCACCGGCCCGATGCCGGGCTCCTCGCCCGGGGAGCAGGCCTCGACGACGGCGGCCCCCGCGCCGTCCCCGACGAGGACGCACGTGGTGCGGTCGGTCCAGTCCGCCACGTCCGACATCTTGTCCGCGCCGATGACCAGCGCCCGGGTCGCGGCACCGGCACGCACGGCGTGGTCGGCGGTGGCGAGGGCGTGGGTGAAGCCGGCGCAGACGACGTTGACGTCCATCGCGGCCGGCGAGGGGATGCCGAGGCGGGCGGAGACCCGGGCGGCCATGTTCGGGGAGCGGTCGACAGCGGTGGAGGTGGCGACGAGCACCAGGTCGATGTCGCCAGGCGCCAGACCGGCCGCGGCGAGCGCCTTGGCGGCGGCGTGCGCGGCGAGCTCGTCGACCGGTTCGTCGGGCCCGGCGATGTGGCGCGTCCGGATGCCCACCCGGCTCGTGATCCACTCGTCACTGGTGTCGACCAGGCCCGCCAGGTCCTCATTGGTGAGTACCTTGGCGGGCTGGTAATGGCCGACGGCGACGATCCGTGAGCCGTTCATGAGTGGTCCCCCTCGTGCTTGGTAGCGGGATCCACCAGTCTGATCAATGACTCACGGGTACGACGGCAGGTGATGCCACAGGATTGGGACGCCAGGCTTGTCGGCTTCTGTCAGACTCTCGGACGCCCGAACATCTACCCCGAGAACAGTTGTGTCGCCTTCTGGACGAGCTCGTAGAGGCCGTAGCACAGGGGTGCGCCCACCCACAGCCAGGCGAAGGCGATCAACGGCCGCCTGTCAGGCGGACTCGGGCTGCTGTCGTGCGACATCGGCGGCCTCCCTCGGTGCGGGGATGTGGTGGCGGGCGTGGACGGGCCGTACGAACTCGTTCGCGACGAAGCCGACGGCGAGCAGCCCGATCATGATCAGGAACGACAGTCCGTACAGGGAGGAGCCGTGTTTGCCGGCCGCCTCCTGGTGGTCCGCGATCCAGTTGACGATCAACGGGCCGAGGACACCGGCGGTGGACCACGCGGTGAGCAGCCGGCCGTGGATGGCACCCACCTGATAGGTGCCGAACAGGTCCTTCAGATAGGCCGGGATCGTGGCGAAGCCTCCGCCGTAGAAGGAGAGGATCACCAGCGCGGCGAGGATGAACAGCGGCTTGGAGGAGTCCCCGAACCAGGCGATGACCGCGTACATGAGCGCGCCGGCCCCGAGGTAGACGCGGTAGATGTTCTTGCGTCCGATCAGGTCCGAGGTCGAGGACCAGCCGATCCGGCCCGCCATGTTGGCCGCGGAGAGCAGGGCGACGAACCCGGCGGCGGCGGAGACGGAGACCGGTGTGGAGGAGTCCGCGAAGAAGTCCGTGATCATCGGGGCGGCCTTCTCCAGGATGCCGATACCCGCGGTCACGTTCATGCAGAGCACGATCCACAGACACCAGAACTGCGGAGTCCGTACGGCGCTGCGCGCGGAGACCTGGACCCCGTCGAGCGCGCTCGGCCCGGACACGGACGGCTTCTCACCTCGGGGCACACGCACCAGCAGCACCCCGAGCGTCATGAACACGGCATACGTCAGCCCGTGCACGAGGAAGGCGAGCGCGATCCCGGAGGAGTCGGAGCCGAAGGACTTCAGCATCTGGGCGGACCAGGGCGAGGCGATCAGGGCGCCGCCGCCGAAGCCCATGATCGCGATGCCGGTGGCCATGCCGGGCCGGTCCGGGAACCACTTGATCAGAGTGGAGACGGGTGAGATGTAACCGATGCCGAGGCCGGTCCCGCCGACGAAGCCGTAGCCGAAAACGATCAGCCAGTACTGCTCGGTGGCGGCGCCCAGCGCGGCGATGAGGAAGCCGGAGGAGAAGCAGACGAGGGCGACGGTCATCGCCCAGCGCGGGCCGTTGCGCTCGACGAGCGTGCCACCGAACGCGGCCGACAGACCGAGCATCACGATGCCGAGCTGGAAGGGCAGCGCGCTCTGGGTTCCGCTGAGACCGAGCGCGGATTCGAGCGGCGGCTTGAAGACGCTCCAGGCGTAGGCCTGGCCTATGGAGAGATGGACCGACAGAGCGGCCGGCGGGACGAGCCAGCGGCTCCAACCGGGCGGTGCGACAGGAGGGCTCATGATCCGGACGATAGGAAGCGGTTGCCCGGCTGTGAACCCACGCGACGCGAACGGGGCGGCTCTGTGCGACGAGCGGTCCCCCTGACGCGACGAACGGTCACCGGGTCCTGATTTCTCGCGCCGCGCACGGACTGCCCTGCACGGAGTGCCCCAAGACCCCTGGCGTCGTCAGGCCTCTTGCCCCCGCCCATTCCATCCTGTAGACAATATTTCGTCGACAGAGTTCGGAAGTTCCTCGGTACCCTCGACCGAACGGAGCGCCACACAGTGAGAGTCGCAGTTCTCGGCGCCGGTGCGATCGGCGCCTACGTCGGCGCCGCGCTGCACCGCGCCGGCGCCGACGTGCATCTCGTCGCCCGTGGACCGCATCTCGCGGCCATGAGGCAGCACGGCGTCCACGTCATCAGCCCGCGCGGGGACTTCACCGCGCGGGCCCACGCCACCGACGACCCGGCCGACATCGGTCCGGTCGACTACGTCTTCCTGGGCCTGAAGGCCAACTCGTACGCGGCGTGCGGGCCGCTCATCGAGCCACTGCTGCACGACACCACGGCGGTGATCGCCGCCCAGAACGGCATTCCCTGGTGGTACTTCCACCGGCACGGCGGCCCCTACGACGGCCACCGGGTGGAGAGCGTGGACCCGGCCGGCGCGGTCAGCGCGGTGCTGGCTCCCGAACGGGCCATCGGGTGCGTCGTGTACGCCGCCACCGAGCTGGAGGGACCGGGAGTCGTACGCCACCTCGAAGGCACCCGGTTCTCCATCGGCGAGCCCGACCGGTCCGTCTCGGCACGCTGCCGGGCGTTCGGCGACGCCATGCGGGACGGCGGGCTGAAGTGTCCGGTCGAGCCGGACCTGCGCAACGACATCTGGCTCAAGCTGCTCGGCAACATCTCCTTCAACCCGATCAGCGCACTGGCCCGGGCCACCATGCGGCAGATGTGCCTGCACGGCGGGACGCGCAAGGTCATCGAGATCATGATGACCGAGACACTGAGCGTCGCCGAGGCCCTCGGCTGCGAGGTGGGTGTGTCCATCGAGCGGCGCCTCGCGGGTGCCGAACGGGTCGGTGACCACCGCACCTCCACGCTCCAGGACCTGGAACGCGGCAAGCCCCTGGAACTCGACGTGCTGCTCGCTGCCGTCGTGGAGCTGGCGGAGATCACCGGGGTGCCGGTGCCGACGCTGCGGACCGTGCACGCCATCTCGGATCTGCTCGCACTGCGGACGGCCGCATGAGCGCGGAGCGGGCCGCCCGCCGAGGCTGGCACGCGGCCCGCTCCGTACGTGCAGGACAATGAGAACGCTGAGGTCACCTCCCCGCACGACGACGCGGTGACCCGCACGGCGACCGCCGTATGAAGGGCCGCTCCGGCCAGCCGCACGTACAGAAGCGGGACTGATCAGGACATGGGACGAGTCACGGAACGACGCAAGGTGATCCGCATCCGGGACGGGGCCGTGAGCACCCGCCCGGACACGCTCGTCGCCGAGGAACCGCTGGAGATCCGCCTCAACGGCAAGCCTCTGGCGATCACCATGCGCACCCCGGGCGACGACTTCGCGCTGGCCGCGGGCTTCCTGGTGAGCGAGGGGGTGCTGGGCCTGGCCGACGAGCTGCAGAACATCGTGTACTGCGCGGGGGCCACCGTGGACGGCTCCAATTCCTACAACGTCGTCGACGTGCGGACGGCACCCGGCGTCGTCATCCCCGACATCACGCTCGAACGCAATGTGTACACGACGTCCTCGTGCGGCCTGTGCGGCAAGGCGAGCCTCGACGCGGTCCGTACGACGGCCCGCTGGCCCGTCGACGACACGGAGGGCGGCACCACTCCCCCGGTGCGGCTGGAGCCCGAGCTGCTCTCGAGCCTCCCCGACCGGCTCCGTGCGGCCCAGCGGGTCTTCGACCGGACCGGGGGCCTGCACGCGGCGGCCCTGTTCACCGAGGAGGGCGAGCTGGTCGACGTGCGCGAGGACGTGGGCCGGCACAACGCGGTCGACAAACTGGTCGGCCGCGCCCTGCAGAACGGCACGCTCCCGCTCACCCGGACGGTCCTGCTGGTCTCCGGCCGGGCCTCCTTCGAGCTGGCGCAGAAGGCGGTGATGGCCGGCATCCCGGTGCTCGCGGCGGTCTCCGCCCCGTCGTCCCTGGCCGTCGACCTGGCCGTCGAGACCGGCCTGACCCTGGTCGGCTTCCTGCGCGGCGCCAACATGAACGTGTACGCGGGCGAGCACCGCGTCGCCCTGCGGGCCGCGGCCGCCCAGGGCTGACACCGGTTCCCCGCGACACGGCGGTGGGGCCCCGAACGGCGGGGAGCGCCCCCTGCGCCGGAGGGGCCCCGCCTCGGCCCAGGACCCCCGCCGCCTCGGCGAACGCGGGCACCTCACCGGCGCTCACGGCTCAGCCCGTCCGGAAGCGCACCTCGCCGGCCGTCACGACCGTGCCGAGGCGCGGGAAGTCCAGGCGGACGGAGGCCTCGTGCTCGGGGGCGGTGAACGCGGCCATCGCGTCCTCCACGAAGACGAGGTCGTAGCCGAGGTCACCGGCGGCGCGCGCGGTCGACTCGACTCCCAGGTTGGTGGCGATTCCACCGAACACCAGGGTGGAGACGCCGTGTTCGCGCAGCCGTTCGTCGAGACCGGTGCCCTGGAACCCGCCGATGGTCCGCTTCACGATCTCCAGATCACCCTCCGCGACGAGCCCGGCGACGAGCCCGCTGCCGGGCGGCTGCTCGGGGACTCCGGACCGCTCGACCCGGATGAGCACCACGAGGGCGCCCGCCTTCCGGAAGGAGGCCGCCAACTCCTCGGAGGTGGCGAGGACTTCGGTGCCCTTGTGGGGCGCCAGGGGCAGCGCCACGATGCGCTCCATCAGATCCACGAGCACCAGGGCGGTGCGGGTCGGATCCAGGACGAGGCGGGGTTCGGCTTCGGGTGCGGTCATGACGGAACGTTAGCCCGCATCAGCCGTCCGTACTGGAAATCCGGATCAACAAGCCCGTGAACTCCCCTGTCCGAGGGCAACGACTCGCCGCCCGTGGCGATCCCTCCATCCGAGTGAGCGGCCGCCGCCGGGCCGCGCCGGGTCCGCGGCCGTCCGCGGGTTCGGCCTGTCACTCGGGCTCCCCGCCGGACACACCGGAGCTCGGGAAATCTGGCGCGAACACGACCGGTACACGCTTCTTGTGGGGTGCCTGAGGGCCCAAGTAGCGTCTGCGGCGCGAACGTTGGACGTGGGATGTCCAGAGAATCCGGAATGCCCAACCGTACGAAGGGCAGGTCGCACCATGCCGTCACGCCTCCGCACCCGTCCGAGATCCGCCTTCGCGGCCCGGCCGGGCCCCGGCTCCCGCACCCTTCCGAGACCCGACTTCACGGCTCGCCGGGGGCCCGCACCCCGCACCTTCGTGAGACGGCCCTTCTCTGCCCGGCCGGGCCGCGGCCGCCGCGCCCGGCTCGCAGCCGCCCTGACCGCCGCTCTCAGCACCGCCGCGCTGCTCGCGCTCCCGGGCACGGCTCGCGCCGAACCGGCTCCCGCGACGGGCGAGTTCGAGCAGCAGGTCCTGTTCAAGGCCGCCCAGGATCCGGGCTACGCCTGCTTCCGCATCCCGTCCGTCGTACGGACGACCGAGGGAACGCTGCTGGCGTTCGCCGAGGGACGCGTCCTCAACTGCGGCGACGCGGCCGACATCGACATCGTGGTGAAGCGCTCGGCCGACGGCGGGCGCACCTGGAGCCCTCTGCGGGTCGTGAACGAGGGCGGCGGGGACACCCACGGCAACCCCACACCGATCGTGGACCGTGAGACCGGCCGGATCGTGCTGGCGGAGACGTACAACACGGGCCGTACGGACAGCGCGGGTTGCCCGGTCCCCTGCGACCGCACCCCGCATCTCCAGTACAGCGACGACGACGGTCTCACCTGGTCGCAGCCGCGCGATCTGAGCGCCGAGATCCTCCCCGCGAACTGGAACTCCTGGTACGCCACCGGCCCGGTGCACGGCATCCAGCTCACCCGCGGCCGGCACGCGGGACGACTCGTCTTCGCCGTCAACACCGAGACCTGGAACGGCAGTCGGGTCAGCGCCAACAACGCCGCGCTCATCACCAGCGACGACGGAGGCGACCACTGGGACATCGGTGCGACCGACTCCTGGCCGATCGCGGACGACGGCACCTTCCGGCAGAAGCCGTCCGAGATGACCCTCACCGAGCGCACCGACGGATCGGTCCTGGTCAGCGGTCGCGAGCAGGACGGCACCGACCTCGGGCACCGCACCCAGGCGGTCAGCCGGGACGGCGGCGACAGCTTCGTCTCCTCCTTCCGTGACGTCCCGGACCTCTACGCGCCCCAGGTGCAGGGCTCCACCCTGCGCGTCGGTGACCGGATCCTGTTGTCCTGCCCGGGCGACCCCGACCGCCGCAGGACCATGATGATCCGCTCCTCCTACGACGGAGGACGCACCTGGGACAGCGTGGACCGCGGCACGGTCGTGACCACCGACTGGTCCGGCTACTCCGATCTGGTGCGGATCGACGGCGACACCGTGGGCCTGATGTACGAGGGCGGTGCGGTCGACGCGCGCGACGAGATCCGCTTCGCCCGGTTCACCGAGGACTGGCTCCGGCCGCGCCGGGGCCCCGACCCGACGACGGCCGACCTCGCTCCGCTCACCCGGCGGGCGGCGGTCCTCGGCGGCCCGGCGCGGACGGCGGGCGTCCTTCGGGGTGCGCTGGAGTTCGACGGCGCCGACGACGCCGTACGACTGCCGTATCAGGACCGGCTCGCGCTCGGGACGAAGGACTTCACGGCGTCCCTGTGGTTCCGTTACACGGCCACCAGCGGTGAGCAGCCGCTGCTGTGGATGGGCGGGATCGGTACGACACAGCCGCAGGTGTGGCTGCGCGGGGAGCCCGCGTCCAACCGGATCACCGGTCTCATCACCACCAGGAACGGCGCCGCGGCCCCGACCACCGCGTCGGTGCGCACGACGGGCGCGTACAACGACGGCCAGTGGCACCATCTGGCGCTGCGCCGTGGCGGGGGACGGCTCACGCTGTTCGTCGACGGGACGACCGTCGGCGCGGCGGACGTGCCCGGATCGGTGAGCCGGAACTCGCCGTTCGGGGTGCACATCGGCCAACGGATGGACAGCCGCGCGTACTTCACCGGCGCGATCGACGATGTTCGGGTCCACGACCGGGCGTTGAGCGACGACGAGCTGTCGGCGCCGCCCTCGGAGCGGCTGACCCGGGACACTGTCCTGTGGCTCCCCATGGACCATGTGAGCGGGGACCACTAACGTCCCGTCCGTGCCCGACGACGCACGAGCGCGACGGCGGAACGGGACCGGGTTCGGCCTTCTGCTGGCCCTGGTCTCGGCGGCCGTGCTGCTCACCGCCCTTCCGGACCATGACCGGGAGGGCGGCGGCACGTGTTCGGCCCGCACCCTCACGTCCTGGAGCGCGGAGGCGGAGCTCACCCGCGAGTTCGCCCGGTACGGCGACGACGCCGGCCGCGCCGACGACTGGACCGGCGGCGACGGAACCCATTCGGTGCGGCTCCCGGACGGCCGGGTGCTGTGGCTGTTCTCGGACACCTATCTCGGCCAGGTGTACGCACCGCCGAACCCGGTGGGCGAGTCGTACGCCTGGCGCGACGCGAACGCGCCCCTGGTGCGCAACTCGGCGATCGTGATGTCCCGCGACGGCCGGCTGCGGACCACGCTGCCCGCGCCCGTCTTCCCCGATCCGGCGCCGCGGCAGTGGCGCTGGCCGGTCGCCGCCCGCGTCGAACCCCGCTCCCCGGGCTCGGGACGGCGGGTCGTCCGGGTTCTGCTGTGGACCCGGACGGCGGGGCAGGCGCCGTGGATCTACGGCGTGCCCACCGCCACCGAGGTCGCCACGCTCTCGCTGCCCGGACTGCGCCTCGAAGGCATCACCACGGTCCTGGACCAGCGTCCGGTGGCGGACGCCTCCCGGCGCGTGCTGTTCGGTACCGCGGCCGTCGACGCCGGCGCCTGGACGTACGTCTTCGGGAGCGACGACGGGCGGGCCGCCGCGCGCCCCGCCGGGCGGGCGTACGTGGCGCGGGTGCCGCGTGGCGCGCTCGGCGAGCCGGCGGCCTGGGAGTACTGGGACGGTTCGGCCTGGACGGTGCGCGGGCGTCCGGCGCCGGTGCTCGGGGACGGCCGGCGCACGGGCGTGGGCAGCGCGTTCACGGTGGCGCGGGACGGCGGCACCTACGTCCTGTTCACGATGGCGGCCGGCGCCGCGGGTCTGACCACGATCACCTCGTACTGGGCGTGCGCTCCGGCCGGGCCCTGGCACGGGCCCACCCGGAGCTTCAGCCCGTCGCTGCCCGACGGCGACGTGGCCGCGTACAACCCGCAGGCGCACCCGGAGCTGGGCGACGGCGAGCGGATCGTCCTCAGCTACGACGTCAACTGGCTCGACGCCACGGGCACGACGGCGCAGGCGAACCTCAGCCGGAACGTGTCCCTGTACCGACCGCGATTCGTGACGTTGCGGCTGGGGAGACCCGGCTCCTAGCGGACCCGGCGGTCCCGCCCGCTCCGGCCGGACCTCCTGTACCGGAGCTGCCGCCGGTGCCCGTCGTCCCGCCTGTCCCCGACAGTCGGTCAGGCCCGGCCGGGCCGGCCGGCCCGGTCGCCTCGGGGTCGCGGGCGCGGCGCTTGGCGATCACCGCGCACACCATGAGCTGCATCTGGTGGAAGAGCATCAGCGGGAGCACGGCGAGCGAGGCGTGCGCGCCGAACAGGACACCGGCCATGGGGAGTCCGGAGGCGAGCGACTTCTTGGACCCGGCGAACTGGATGGCGATGCGGTCCTCGCGGCCGAAGCGCAGGGCCTTCGCGCCGTACCAGGTCAGGAGGAGCATCACGCCGAGCAGCAGTGCCTCGACGACGAGGAGTCCAGCCAGCTGCACGGCGCTGACCCGGTGCCAGATGCCCTGCACCATGCCCTCGCTGAACGCGGTGTACACGACGAGCAGGATCGAGCCGCGGTCGACGTGACCGAGGACCTTCTTGTGGCGTGTGATGAAGGCGCCGATCCAGGGGCGCAGCAGTTGCCCGGCCACGAACGGCACCAGCAGTTGCAGCACGATCCTGACGAGCGCGTCGGGCGAGAACCCGCCGCCGCTGTTGCCGAGGAGGGCGGCCGCGAGCAGCGGGGTGACGACGATGCCGGCCAGCGACGAGAAGGAGCCCGCGCAGATCGCGGCGGGCACGTTGCCCCGGGCGATCGAGGTGAAGGCGATCGACGACTGGATGGTCGACGGGACGAGCGTGAGGAAGAGGAGGCCGGTGTAGAGGTCGTGCGTCAGCAGCACCGGCTCCAGGCCGCGGGCGGCGAGGCCGAGCAGCGGGAACACCACGAAGGTGCACACCAGCACCGTGCCGTGCAGCCGCCAGTGTTTGAGACCCTCCACCGCTTCACGGGTGGAAAGGCGCGCGCCGTACAGGAAGAAGAGGAAGGCGATCGCCGCCGTGGTGGCGCCGGAGGCGACATCCGCCGCCGTACCGCTCGCCGGGAAGAGGGCGGCGAGCCCCACGGTCCCGAGCAACAGCAGGATGTACGGGTCGATCGGCATCCAACTCGGCCACTGCAGGCGTTTCACGGTGCTCCACTGCTCGGTTCGGTGCGGCTGTTCGTCCTTGAGCGGGTCGTGCCCTCTCCATCGTCCTCTCCCGGGTCGCGATCGGGAATCCGTCATACCACTCTGACTGTCATCACGTTTCGCGATAGCGTGGCGCCATGTACGACCCTTCCCAGCTGCGGACATTCCTGGCGGTGGCCCAGACGCTGAGCTTCACTCAGGCGGCCCGGCGGCTGGGGGTGCGCCAGTCCACGGTCAGCCAGCATGTGCGGCGTCTGGAGGACGCGGCCGGGCGGCAGTTGTTCTCGCGCGACACGCACTCCGTCGAGCTCACCGAGGACGGCGAGGCGATGCTCGGGTTCGCGCGGCGGATCCTGGAGGTGCAGGAGCAGGCGGCGGCGTTCTTCGCCGGGACACGGCTGCGCGGGCGGCTGCGCTTCGGCGCGTCCGAGGACTTCGTGCTGACCCGGCTGCCGGAGATCCTGGAGGGCTTCCGCTCCGACCATCCCGATGTGGACCTGGAGCTGACGGTCGAACTGTCCGGCACCCTCCACGAACAGCTTGCCGCCGGTCATCTGGATCTGGTGCTGGCGAAGCGTCGGCCCGAGGACCCGCGCGGTGAACTCGTCTGGCACGACCGCCTGGTGTGGATCGGCGCCCAGCGGCTGCGGCTGGACCCGGACCGCCCGGTGCCGCTGATCGTCTACCCTCCCCCGGGCATCACGCGGGCGCTCGCCCTCGAAGCCCTGGAGCGCCAGGGCAGGCCGTGGCGCATCGCCTGCACCAGCGGCAGCCTCAACGGCCTGCTCGCGGCGGCCCGCGCGGGTCTCGGGGTGATGGCCCACTCACGGGGGCTCGTGCCGCCCGGTCTGGTCCGGGTACCGGAGCGGGCGGGGCTCCCGGAGCTCGGCGAGGTCGACTTCGTGCTGGTGCACGGCCGTCGGCGGCCGTCCGCGCAAGGGGCCGCGGACGCGCTCGCGGCGGCGATCCTGGCGGGCGGCGACCGGCTGCACCGGGGACGACGGGACTAGCGTCCGCCGAGGCCGGCACCCCGCGGCCTCAGCGGAGCTTCGCGTACGTGAGTTGCTTGACCCGGCGCATGAACGGCGTCGTCTCGACGTACTGGACGCCGTCGAGACGGCCGAGCGGGCCGCTCAGGTACGCGTAGAGACCGGCCGTGTCGGGGACGACCACGGTGACGACGATATTGGAGGGGCCCGCCGTCGCGGAGGCGAAGGCGATCTCGTCGTGGGTCGCCAGGGCCTGTCCGACGGAGTGCAGGGCGGCGGGGGCCGCGGTGATCCACAGACAGGCGGCGAGGCCGTAGCCGAGGTGCTCCGAGTGGTACTCGACGTCGACGTACACGGCTCCGGATGCCAGCAGTGCGGCGAGACGGCGCTTGACGGCGGACTCGGAACGCCCGGTCGCGCGCTGCAGCTCCGGGTAGGTGGCTCGGCCGTCGCGTTCGAGCGCGGCGACCAGTGGTTCGTCCTCGGGGTCGATCCTGGCCGGACCGCTCGCCTCGGACCGCTCGGGGCGCAGGGCGGCGATCTGGTCGCCGGTCAGCGCCGCGAACTTGCCGATCCAACCGTCGGGGCCGCCGAAGAAGCGGTGGATCAGCTGGTGGGCCCGGATCTCCATGATCTTCGGGGTGCGCGGAAGCTTGCCGAGCAGCAGGTCGTCGTGGTCGGCGGGGCTGCGCGGGCGGGTCATGCAGACCACCTCGGTGCCGCCCGAGGCGAGGCCGACCCAGGCGGTGTCGGGACGTTGGGCCAGGGCGTCCGCGATGGCGGTGGCACTGTCGGGCGCGCAGCGCAGCCGCAGCATCCAGTGGTCCTGACCGAGCCGCTGCGCGTCGCGGACCGCGACGACCCGGAGTCCGGCCTCGGCGCACAGCTTGCGGTAGCGCCGGGCGATCGTCTGGTCGGAGGCGCCCAGCACCTCGCCGATCCGGCTGAAGGAGGCCCGCCCGTTGATCTCCAGAGCGGCCAGCAGTCGCAGATCGAGCAGGTCGAGATCGTGGGATTCCAGTTCCATGAGGCCCACCCCTGTCGGATTCCGTCGATCCGGCACCCGAAACCATGGTGATCGACCGGTTCGGCCCCATCGTACGCAGACAGGTCGGGCGACACACATCCGACCGACGCGATCCGTGGCACAGGGAGATGAGGACATGCGTACATGGGGGCCGCTCACGGCGGTGTGCCTGGGGACGTTCATGTTGCTGCTGGACGTGACGATCGTCGTCGTCGCGCTGCCGGACATGGCGCGGGCGCTGCACACGTCCCTGAGCGATCTGCAGTGGGTGATCGACGGATACGCGCTCGCGCTGGCGGCGCTGCTGATGGGGGCGGGGGCCGCCGCCGACGTGCTGGGCCGGCGCCGCGTGCATGTGGCGGGCGTCGTGGTCTTCGCGGCGGCCTCGCTGTGGTGCGGGCTCGCGACCGGCCCGGGGATGCTGGTGGCTGCTCGGGCGGTGCAGGGCGTGGGCGCGGCGGCGATGCTCGCCACGACGCTGCCGCTGCTCGGCTCGGTCTACCAGGGGCGGCAGCGGTCGGCGGCGCTCGGGGTGTGGGGCGCGGTCAGCGGCGGCGCGGCGGCGGTCGGCCCGGTGCTGGGCGGGCTGCTGACCGAGGGGCCCGGCTGGCGGTGGATCTTCTTCGTGAACCTGCCGGTGAGCGTGGCTGCGGTGTGGCTGACGCTGAAGGTGGTGCCGGAGTCGCGGGGAGCGCGCGGGACGCGGATCGACTGGGCCGGCACGGTGACGTTCGCCTGCTTCGTCGGCGCGACGACGTACGCGGTGGTGCGGGCCGGCTCCGACGGCTGGACGTCGACGACGACCACCGGCTCGTTCGCCTTCGCGGCGCTGGCGCTCGCCGCCTTCGTGCTCGTCGAGCGGCGGGTGGCGCGTCCCCTCCTGGACCTGGCGCTGCTGCGCGAGCCCGCCTTCGTGGGCGTGATGCTGGGCGCGCTCGCCTTCAACGGAGCGGCGTTCGGCGTCATCCCGTACCTCTCGATCTGGATGCAGACGCTGCTGGACATGAGCCCCGTGCGCGGCGGGCTCACGCTGCTGCCGATGACGGGCGCCTCGGTGGTGGTCGCGATCCTCGCCGGGAAGCTGCTGCACGGGGTTCCGGCGCGGCTGACGATCGGCGGCGGGCTCCTGCTGATCGGCTCGGGGGGCTTCTGCCAGGCCGTCCTCGACGCGGGCGCGCACTGGACGGTGCTGGTGCCGGGGCTGGTGCTCGTCGGGATCGGTGTCGGGCTGGTCTCCCCGGCGCTGGCGGGCGCCGCGCTCGCCGCCGTACCCCCGGAGCGGGCGGGCATGGCGGGCGGCGCGGTCAACACGGTCCGGCAGCTCGGGTACGCGCTCGGGGTCGCCGTGTTCGGCACGGTCCTGACCTCACGCATGCAGGACACGGTGTCGCACGACGCCGCCCACACGCTGGCGAGCGGGGGCGCCGGGGCGCTGCGGGGCGCGGTCTCCGAGCACACACTGCGGGCCGCCTTCGCCTCCGGGCTCGACACGGCGTCGGTGGCGGCCGGCGTGACGGGGATGGTCGGCGGCGCACTCGTCCTGGCGCTCGTCCGGACACCGCGCGCCGCGGCGGCCGCGGCCCCGACACCGGCCGAGGCGGCGACGGCGCCTCGCGCATGACACGGGCAGGGCAGGGCCGGTCCCGGAACCACCGGGACCGGCCGCCCGGCCGCTCGGCCGCCCGGCCGCTCGGCTGCCGAGACGACACCGCGGCCGGGAGCTGGGAAGCTGGCTTCGGACGAGGCTCGCCCGACCCCGGAATCAGAGACTCCGAATCCATCGGAGGCGGGCTCTCACATGCCGACGCCGGGTCGTACAGATTCCGTGGAGATTACGGACCCGAACCCTACGGAACCTACGGAACCGTAAGGAATTCTGTCCGACCCTTCCCCTTGTGCGGGCATTTCCCCGGCTGACCAGTGGGGACGCCGCACCGCTCGACAGCTCGACCCCCCTCCCGTCCGGTCGAACGGTGGGGTAGCTTTCACGGCGCTGTGCGGAGCGCCACGAGGAGCGGTATTGCGCGAGTTCACCAACCCCCCGTTGGCGTCGGCGCCGCCGGTGGGCGGCCTGGCCGACGTCGTGTTCGAGCATGCCCAGGAAGACCCGCTCCACATCGCGCTCGGCCGCAAGGACGAGCAGGGACAGTGGCGCGACGTCACCTCGGCCGAGTTCCGGGACGAGGTCCTGGCGCTCGCCAAGGGCCTGCTCTCCCAGGGCATCCGCTTCGGCGACCGGGTCGCCATCATGTGCCCCACCCGCTACGAGTGGACCCTCTTCGACTTCGCCCTGTGGACGATCGGCGCCCAGGTCGTGCCCATCTACCCCACCTCCTCGGCCGAGCAGGTCTTCTGGATGCTGCACGACGCCCAGGTGTCGGCGGTCATGGTGGAGCACGAGGACCATGCGATGACCGTCGCCACCGTCGTCGACCGGCTGCCCCAGCTGCACAAGCTGTGGCAGCTCGACGTGGGCGCCGTGCACGAGCTGTACGAGGCGGGCGCGCACCTCGACGACGAGGTGGTCCACCGGCACCGCCGCGCGGTCACCCCCGAATCGACCGCGACGATCATCTACACCTCGGGCACCACCGGCCGCCCCAAGGGCTGCGTCATCTCGCACGCGAACTTCATGTTCGAGGCGGACACCGTCATCGAACGCTGGGAGCCCGTCTTCCACTCCAAGCGCGGTGACGAGGCGGCCACCCTGCTGTTCCTGCCGCTCGCCCATGTCTTCGGGCGGATGGTGCAGGTCGCCGCGTTCCGCGGGAAGGTCAAGTTCGGGCACCAGCCGCAGCTGAACGCGGCCGCGCTGCTGCCGGACCTGGCCGCCTTCCGGCCCACCTTCTTCCTGGCCGTGCCGTACATCTTCGAGAAGGTCTTCAACGCCGCCCGCCGCAAGGCCGAGAAGGAGGGCAGGTCCGGCCCCTTCGAGAAGGCGATCGACGTGGCCGTGCGCTACGCGGACGCGATCGAGGCCAAGGCCTGGGGCATCGGCCCCGGCCCCTCGGCGAGCCTGCGCATGCAGCACCAGGTCTTCGACAAGCTCGTCTACTCCAAGGTGCGGGCCGCGATGGGCGGCCGGGTCAGACACGCGATGTCGGGCGGCTCGGCGATGGACCGGCGGCTCGGGCTGTTCTTCGCCGGCGCGGGCGTCATCATCTACGAGGGGTACGGGCTCACCGAGTCGACCGCCGCCGCGACCGCCAACCCGCCGGAACTCACCCGGTTCGGCACCGTCGGGCAGGCGATCCCGGGCACCACGGTGCACATCGCGGACGACGGCGAGATCTGGCTGCACGGCGGCAATGTGTTCCAGGGCTACCTCAACAACGACAAGGCCACCGACGCCACCCTGCACGACGGCTGGCTCGCCACCGGCGACCTCGGGTCCCTGGACGAGGACGGCTACCTCACGATCACCGGGCGCAAGAAGGAGATCCTGGTGACCTCCGGCGGCAAGAGCGTCTCGCCGGGGGTGCTGGAGGAGCGGGTGCGTGACCATCCGCTGGTCGCGCAGTGCATCGTGGTCGGCAACGACCGGCCGTACATCGCCGCGCTCGTCACCCTCGACTCCGAGGCCGTCGAGCACTGGCTCCAGATGCGCGGCAAGCCACAGCTGTCCGCGGGCGATCTGGTGCGCGACCCCGATCTGGAGACCGAGGTGCGGCGCGCCGTGGTCGCCGCGAACACCCTGGTCTCGCAGGCGGAGTCGATCCGTACCTTCCGGATACTGGCCAACCAGTTCACCGAGGAGCACGGGCTCCTGACCCCGTCGCTGAAGCTGAAGCGCAAGGCGATCGAGAAGGCGTACTCGGCGGAGGTCGAGGCGCTCTACCAGGCGTAGTGCCGGACCCCGATTCCTCCGATGTCTCCTGAATGCCGGTTCCGGGCCGGAGGGGGACAGCGGGCTGCGCGGGGACACATCCACGGCTGGGTCGACCGTGCGGATGTGATTGATCGGACCCATTTCGGCCAATCTGCGATTCCTCTGACCGGAAGCACGGTCAGGAATGCATCACGGCCCGTGATCGTTGACGATACGAAGACCATCCGACGACTGAAGGATCGAGAGCTCGTGAGCAAGGTCCCCCCGACAATCCTGAACAACGGCGTCGAGATGCCGCAGCTGGGCTTCGGCGTCTGGCAGGTGCCGGACGACGAGGCGGAGCGAGCGGTCGCCACCGCGCTGGAGTCCGGGTACCGCAGCATCGACACCGCGGCGATCTACGGCAACGAAGAAGGCACCGGCAAGGCCATCAGCGCCTCCGGCATCGCCCGCGAGGAGCTCTTCGTCACCACCAAGCTCTGGAACAGCGACCAGGGGTACGACTCGGCGCTGCGCGCCTTCGACACCTCGCTGGAGAAGCTCGGCCTGGACTACGTCGACCTCTATCTGATCCACTGGCCGACGCCGTCCCGGGGCACGTACGTCGACACGTACAAGGCCTTCGAGAAGATCTACGCGGACGGCCGCGCCAAGGCCATCGGCACCTCGAACTTCCTCCCGGAGCACCTGGCGCAGCTGATCGACGCGACGTCCGTCATCCCGGCCGTCAACCAGATCGAGCTGCACCCGCACCTCCAGCAGCGCGCGGCCCGTGAGTACCACGCCGAGCAGGGCATCGCGACCGAGGCCTGGTCGCCGCTCGGCCAGGGCAAGGGCCTCCTGGAGGTCCCGGCGATCGTCGCCATCGCCCAGAAGCACGGCCGCACCCCGGCCCAGATCGTCCTGCGCTGGCACCTCCAGCTGGGCACCGTCGTGATCCCGAAGTCCGTGACCCCGTCGCGGATCAAGGAGAACATCGACGTCTTCGACTTCTCCCTCGACACCGAGGACATCGCGGCGATCTCGGCACTGAACGAGGACCGCCGGCTGGGCCCGGATCCGGCCACGTTCGACATCGGCTGACCGACAGCCGCCCGCACCACCCGCCGGCCCGGATGCGCTGACCGCATCCGGGCCGGCGGCCTTTTCGCGCACCTGGACCGGACCAACTCCGCGGAAAGTCTTGACGCGGTCATGCAAGCAGGGCCACCTTGTACGCCAACCCGGTAAGGAAAGTTTCCTAACAGAAGGGTCCCCCACAGTGCGCACTCGAACACTGACCCTGTCCGCGGCCGCCTGCGCGGCACTGCTCGCCACCGCCACGCTCGCGGCCGGCGCCTCGGCCACCGCCAACCCCCGCTCGGCACAGGAGGGTTCGGTCAGCGCGGCCGCTCTCCTCGCCAAGGTGACGTCCTGCTCGCAGATATCGAGCGGCAAGTACAGGACCGACGAGGAGACTTCGGCCACCGTCCCCGTCTGCGGCAAGAACGGCGCCGTGTTCTGGAAGGCCGACATGGACATCGACTGCGACGGCCAGGTCACCGCCAAGTGCAACGGCGACACCGACCCCTGGTTCCAGGACGACACCGCGTTCCACCAGTCCAACGGCAAGGCGCTGCGCGCCGACTCGCTGCCCTACGTCGTCGTGCCGAGCACCAGCAGCATCTGGAAGTACACGAGTTCGGGCATCAAGGGTGGCGGCGTGGTCGCCGTGATCTACAACGGCAAGGTCGAGTACGCGGTGGTCGGCGACACCGGACCGACGCAGATCATCGGCGAGGCGTCGTACGCCACGGCGAGCGCGCTCGGTATCGACCCCGACCCCGAGACGGGTGGGACCGACTCGGGCGTGACGTACATCCTGTTCAAGAACGCGCAGGTGTCCCCCATCGAGAGCCACAGCGCGGCCGTGTCGCTCGGGGACTCGCTGGCCAGGCAGTTCATCCAGAACAACTGAGGACCTGCCCGGCGGGGGGCGCGCGCGGCACCCCCCGCCGGGCACGGCTCAGACGGGCTGGCCGATCGGGCGCACGACCAGGGTGTTCACGTCGACGCCCGTCGGCTGCCCGACCGCCCAGACGATCGAGTCGGCGAGCTGCTCCGCCGTCAGCAGCTGCCCCGGCGGCAGGCTGCCGTAGCTGTCCCAGAACGGGGTCTCCACGCGGCCGGGCGAGATCAGGGTCACGCCCACGCCGTACTCGGTGACCTGGCGCCTGGTGTTCTCGGCGAGCCCGGTCACGGCCCACTTGGTCGCGCCGTAGATGTTGCCGGGTGTGTTCACATGCCCGGCGACACTGCCGATGAGCACGATGCGGCCACGGGTCTCCTTCAGCGCGTCGATGGACGCCCTGATGAGCAGCGCGGGCCCCAGCACATTGGTCAGCACCATCTCGGACCAGCCTGCGGGGTCGCCCTCGGCGACCGTGTCATGGGTGGCGAAACCGGCGTTGGCGACGACGGTGTCGAGCCGGCCGAACTCCTTGAGCGTCGCCTCGACCGCCGCCCGCACCTGGTCGTACTCGGCCGCGTGGCCGACGACCGTCAACAGCCCCTCGGGGTTGCCGAGTTCCTCGGCGAAACCACGCAGCCGCTCCGCACCGCGACCGGTGACAGCCACCCGCTGCCCGGCATCGAGCAGCCGACGGGCGACCGCGGCTCCGATACCGCTTCCGCCTCCGGTGATCAGCGCGACAGGAGAATCGGTCATGGTCTACCCCCAGGAGTGTCCGGCCGGCCGCGGGCCGACTGTACGGCGAACTCGGGGAGTTCATCACTTGGAGCACGCTCGATGTCAAGGCCGACCGTGCGTGCGCGGCACTCGGCTACTCCGGCTTCACGCCCACGTACACCGTCATCGCCGTCAGGACGAACACGTCCGTGCGGTGGTGCACGCCCGCCTTGTCGTCCGGGTCCAGGAGCCGGTCGAGGGTGGCGAGGTCCTCCGGGTCGAGTCCTTCCGCGAGGCCGTTCCGCCGGTGGGTGAGGGCGGTGACGACGAAGGCGCGGGCCTCGTCCGAGAGCGGGGCGGGAAGGTCGAGGAGGAACGTGCGGGTCGCCATGTGGCGCAGACCGACGGCGGTGAGCAGGGCGGGCCAGTCCTCCGTCTCCTCCACCGATCCGGGCAGCTCGGACCGCATCCGGGTGAACCACTCGTCGTGCACCGCGTCGATGCGGGCCTGGAGGCCGGGCCGGCCGATGCCGATGTCGCGCGGGAGGAACCGCGTGGGCAGGCCGCCCTCGAGAAGCGCGAGGGTGCCGCCGGGCGCCAGGCTCCGGACGAAGCCCTCGAGGGCGGCCCGCTGGTCGCCGACATGGTGCAGCGACCTGCTGGCCCACAGCAGGTCGGCGGGGTACTCCACGTCACCGATACCGTCGGAGAGTTCGGCCTCGACGGTGCTGAAGCGGTCGGCGAGGCCGAGCCGCTCGGCGCGGGCGCGGGCCTCCGCCAGCAGAGGCTCCGCACCGTCCACGGCGACGACCCGCGCACCGGGGAACTTCTCGGCGAGCAGGCAGGAGATGACGCCCGGACCGCTGCCCGCGTCCACGATCAGCTCCGGCTCGGGCCGCTGCTCCCGCAGCCAGTCGGCCGCCTCGACGTACGCCGGGGTGAACAGCTCCGCCTCCTGCACCAGCATGGGCAGCATCTGGGAGAAATCCATCTGGGTGTGATCGTGCCCGTGGCCCTGCGCGGGGCCGTGGCCGTGATCCTGCGCCGGGCCGTGGTGGTGTTCCCGGCCGGGGCGGGGGCCGCGGTCGTGGTCCTGTGCCATGGGACAAGCCTCTCTCTCGGAATGAGGACAGCGTGCTCCGCCACTCCCGGAAACGGCCAGCCGTGTTGCTCGAACGGCAAAAGAGGGACCGCCGGAAAACCGGATGCGCCCACCGGGGCCTGTCATCGAGCATGACCCCATGGACGACGTCATGGTGGAGCGTTTCCTCGAGGACGGCTTCGTGCGGATCGAGGGCGCCTTCCCGCCACGGGTCGCCGCGGACTGCGCCCGGCTGCTGTGGAAGGAGACGGGCTGCGCGCCGGACGACCCCGCCACCTGGACCGAGCCCGTGCGCTGGATCTCCGGCATGGCCCAGGGCCCCTTCGCCGCGGCCGTCAACTCGCCCGCCCTGCACGACGCGTTCGACCTGCTGCTCGGCGAGGGCCGCTGGGAACCGCGCTACTCGCTGGGCAGCTTCCCGCTGCGTTTCCCGCACGAGGAGGAGCCGGACGACGCGGGCTGGCACATCGAGGGAAGCTACCTGCCCGAGGGCGCGACCTGGTACCACACCAACCTCCGGTCCAAGGGGCGCGCGCTGCTGATGCTGTTCCTGTTCAGCGAGGTGGGTCCCGAGGACGCCCCGACGCGTATCCGGGTCGGCTCGCACCTGGACCTGCCGCCGCTCCTGGAGCCGTACGGGGAGGAGGGTGTCTCGGGCCTGGACCTCGCGCCGCGGCTGGTCGAGGCGTCGGCGCACCGGCCGGTCGCGTACGCCACCGGCCGCCCCGGCGACGTCTACCTGTGCCATCCCTTCCTGGTGCACGCGGCGCAGCCGCACCACGGGAGCCGGCCGCGGTTCATGGCGCAGCCGCCGCTGCTTCCGGCGGTCCCCTGTGAACTGGAGCGGGCCGACGGGGACTACTCGGCGGTGGAGTTCGCGATCCGCCAGGGGCTGGGGAAGGGGAACTGACCCCTGGCGGACCGCTCGCGGTCAGCCGGTCACAGCGCCGGGTACGCGTTCTTCATGAGCTCCTGGAACTGGGCGGAGAACCAGTGGCCGGAGAGCGGGGCGTTCGCCAGCGCGCCGGAGAGGCTGTTCCCGTTACGTGCGTTGCCCGTGTACGTGGGGTCGCACATCCGGTCGAAGCCCTTGCCCTCGTCGTTCGCGATGGCCGAGCTGGAGCCGTCGGACTCGCCCGGAGGCTTCATCCACACATAGGCGTCGATGCCGGTCGCCGGTGCCGACTGCGGACGCTCGCCGAGACCCGCGCCCGACTGGTTGCACCAGTTGCCCATGTGGATACGACGGTCGTAGCGCCCTCCGTCGACGTAGGTGTCCACGCTCGTCGTCGCGCCGGGACCGGTGGGCCGCGCCGTGCCGCCCCAGCCGTTCCTGGAGGTGTCGATCAGCATGCCGATACCGGAGTCGAAGCCGACCGAGACGAGCTGGTTGCGGAAGGCCTGGGCGTAGGACAACTCGTCGACGTAGCGGTTCCAGTCGACCCATTTGGACTGGCGCACGGAGGTGCCGTTCACCGAGTCGTTGATGGTGAAGTTGTTCTCCTTCAGGGCGCTGTAGTTCGCCGTGTTGGTGATGAACCCGTGCACGTCGCCGACCGTCGCGCCCTCACTGGTGGCGGCCTGCTTGAACAGGGTCGCCGAGGGGCCGAAGTTGTCGTCCCAGCCGAGCCAGCCGTGGTGACCGGCGTCGATGTAGTTGTAGACGTTGGGGATCGCGCCGAGCTTGGCCAGCGCGTAGCCGACGCCCTTCACGTAGTTGCCGTTGGCGAGCATGGTGTCGCACGCGGGTGTGGCGGTGGCGCGGCTGCCGGTGTTGGTGACGAGGTTCGGCAGCGAGTCGATCTCGATGGTCGTGACGATGCGCAGCGCCGCGTACTTGCTGTCGGAGAGGATCGCCGCGATCGGGTCGATGAACTGCGTCTTGTACTTGTCGATCTCCGTCGGGCCGAGTTCGCCGTTGGAGGCGAGGGCGGCGCAGTCGCGTCCGGGCAGGTCGTAGACGACGAGTTGGACGACCTCTTCGCCGCTGCCCTTCTGGGCGAGCGCCGCGTCGAGGTGGGCGCGCAGACCCATGCTGGTGGACGAGCCGTTGATCGCGGCGATCCGGTCGAGCCAGACGCCGGTGGGCTGGTTGGAGATCCGGCTGCCCCCGGTCTCGGCGGCGGCCTTCGCCGACCATTCCGGGTTCACGTAGACCTTGGCGCCGGCGTACGGGTTGTCGACCTTGCCGGAGGGGTCGGGGTCGGTGCCGCCTCCGCCGCCGCTGCCGTCGTCGACATTGCAGGTCACTCCGTCGAGTGTGAAGGCAGTAGGGAGGGCGTTGGTGCCGCTGTAGGAGGCGTTGAAGCCGAAGCTGGTCGAACTCCCGGTTCCCAGCGTGCCGTTGTACGACTCGTTGGCCGCGGTGACGGCCGTCCCGCTCTGGCTGATCTTCGCGTTCCAGCCGGAGGTGACCTTCTGGTTCCCGGCGTACGACCACTTGACCGCCCAGGAGGACTTGGCGGCGCCGTTGTTGGTGACCGTGACGGCGGCGGTGAAGCCGGTGTCCCACTGGTTCTGCACCTTGTAGTCGACGGTGCAGGGGACGGCGGCGACGGCGTCGACGTCCGCGGGGACCGCCGCGGCGGCTCCCGATCCCGCGGCGATCAGGGCGAGTGCCCCGAGAAGTGCTGTTCTTGCACGGCTCATGTGCGGGTTCCTTATCCGTTGAGGGCGCGCAGGTGGTCGCGCAGCCCGATGCCGTACGCGGTCGGTGTTCCGTCGTAGTTCGAGATCAGCGACGGACCGGAGGAACAGTCCCAGGTGTTCCAGGTCCAGCCGAGGTAGGAGAGGCCCCGGTCGTCGAACCACTTCATGACGGTGTCGACGAAGGAGTGGGAGCAGGTGTTCTCCCCGATCTCCCCTGCCACCAGGGGTACTTGGGCGGCGACGGGAGCGAGTGTCGAGTTCCAGCAGCTCTCGCTCGCACAGGTGTTGAAGTTGTAGACGTGGTACGCGGCGACGAGATTGCCGGTCGGATCACTGGGCCGGTACGTCAGCCACTGGCTCAGGTCGTTGGAGTACGCGAGCCCGCCGGCCAGGATCAGGTTCTTTGCGCCGGTGCCGCGTACCGCGTCGACCAGGTCCTGCATTCCGGCGACCTCGTAGGAGATGCCGGGGCAGGTGCCGCCGTCGCGCCAGCAGGTCCACGCCTGGGTGGTCGTGGAGGTCGCGCGGTCCGGGTAGGGCTCGTTGAACAGGTCGAACGCGACGGCCGGGTCGTCCTTGAAGGTGCTCGCGACCGAGGCCCAGAAGGACGGCGTGTACTGCGCGTCGGGCATCGGCTTCTGGCAGGTGGCGTGCACGTCGGAGCAGCCCGCCGAGTTGCCGGTGTACTGGCCGTAGGTCCAGTGCAGTTCGACGAGCGGGGTCATGCCGTTCGCCTCGACCTTGGCCACCAGGTCCTTGACCGCGGCGATGTAGTTGGCGCCGGCGTACTCCGGTTTGATGTTGGAAAGGCCCAGCCAGCACTCCTCGTTGAGCGGGATGCGGACCGTGTTGGCCTTCCAGTCGGCGATCGCCTTGACCGCGGCGGCGTCGACGGGACCGTCGAAGAAGCCGTAGCCCTGGACGCACATGAACTCGCCGCCGGAGCGGTTGACGCCGAGCATCCTGCGGGTGGCTCCCGCGGAGTCGACCAGCTTGTTGCCCGAGACGTGCAGTTTCGGCGCCTCACCGCCGGTCGGCGGCGGGTCGGTCGGGGTGGGCGTGGGCGTCGGGTCGACGTCCACATTGCAGGCGGTGCCGTTGAGCTTGAAGGCCGTCGGCACCGCGTTGCTCCCCGACCAGGAAGCGAGGAACCCGGCGCTGACGCTCGCGCCGGTGCCCAGCGAGCCGTTCCAGCTCTCGTTGGACGCGGTCACCGTCGTACCGGACTGGGACCACTTGGCGCTCCAGCCCTGGGTGACCTTCTGGCCGCCGGAGAAGTCGAAGCCGAGGCTCCAACTGCTCAGTGCGGCCATGTTGTTGGTGATTTTCACGGCGGCCTGGAAGCCGGTGTCCCACTGACCGGTGACCGAGTACTCCACCGTGCACGCGGGCGTGGCTCCGGAAGCCGTGACGACCGGCGCGATCGCGGTGCCCACCAGGGCGACCGCGGCGCCGATCACTAAAAGAGACAAACGCGGGGGGTGACGCATGAAGCGACTCCTTGCAGCTCTGGCGCGCCGTGATCGACGCGTCGACTGGTGGAACCGCTCCCACTGGTGCGGAAGAAGCTAGCGCCAAGTGCCGGGCTTGGACAGAGGAGTCGCACTGTTGATCAATCGAATCATTTCGACTCTTCAAGCACCTTGACCCCTCACACCCCCATCTCCAATATGGGAGCGCTCCCACTGGTTCAAGGCTTGTTGCTCCTCCCCCCATTCTCCGAGCCGCAAGGAGGAACCAGCACCATGCATCCCAGCCCACGATGGAGACGTCGTCGCAGCTCGCGGCGCCTGTGGACCGCCGTAGTGGCGGCCCTCGCCCTCCCGCTCACGACTCTGGCGACCGGTACGACTCCCGCACACGCGGCCACGGTTCAGTGCAGCGTCGACTACAAGACCAACGACTGGGGCTCCGGTTTCACCGCGGACCTGACGATCACCAACCGGGGCACGGACGCCATCAACGGCTGGACCCTGACGTACGACTACACCGGCAACCAGACCCTCACCAACGGCTGGAACGGGACCTGGTCCCAGTCCGGCAAGACGGTCACCGCGAAGAACGCGGCGTGGAACGGGACGATCGCCGCCGGAGCCGCCGTGACCGCCGGAGCGCAGTTCACCTACAGCAGCAGCAACACCGCCCCCACCTCCTACGCGGTCAACGGCACCACCTGCGCCGGCGCCCACCAGCCGCCGATCACCGTGCTGACCAGCCCCGCCGCGGGTGCCGTCTACACCCAGGGCGACGCGGTCCCGCTGGCCGCGACCGCGGCGGCGGCCGACGGGGCGACCATCGGCAAGGTCGAGTTCTACGACGACACGACCCTGCTCGGCACCGACACCAGCTCGCCGTACACCCTGTCGGCCTCCGGCCTGGCCGTGGGCAGTCACTCGCTCCTGGCGAAGGCGTACGACAGCCTGGGCGCGTCGGCGGATTCCACACCGGTCGGCATCACCGTCGCCTCGGGCCCCGCCGTGGTCGCGTCGCCCACCCAACTCGGCGTCCAGCAGGGCAAGTCGGGGACCTTCGGGGTGAAGCTCTCGACCCAGCCGAGCGCGAACGTGACGGTGGGTGTGAGCCGAACCGACGGCAACACCGGCCTGTCCGTCACCGGCGGTTCCAGCCTGACGTTCACCCCGTCCAACTGGAACACCGCCCAGACGGTGACCATCGGCGCCGATGCCTCGGGCACGGGATCCGCGACCTTCACGGCCTCGGCGACCGGGCACGCCAAGGCCACCGTCACCGTGACGGAACTGGCCGCCTCGAAGGCGTACGACGCGCGCTTCCTGGACCTCTACGGCAAGATCACCAACCCGGCGAACGGCTACTTCTCCCCCGAGGGCATCCCGTACCACTCGGTGGAGACGCTGATCGTCGAGGCCCCGGACCAGGGACACGAGACGACGTCGGAGGCGTACAGCTATCTGATCTGGCTCCAGGCGATGTACGGGAAGGTCACCGGCGACTGGTCGAAGTTCAACGCCGCGTGGACGACCATGGAGACGTACATGATCCCCACGCACGCCGACCAGCCGACGAACTCCTACTACAACGCCTCCAAGCCGGCCACCTACGCGCCCGAGCTGGACACTCCGAACGAGTACCCGGCCAAGCTCGACACCGGTGTCTCGGTCGGTCCGGACCCGATCGCCTCCGAGCTGAAGAGCGCGTACGGCACGGACGACGTGTACGGCATGCACTGGCTCCAGGACGTGGACAACACCTACGGCTACGGCAATGAGCCCGGCAAGTGCGAGGCGGGTCCGACCGCCACCGGCCCGTCGTACATCAACACCTTCCAGCGCGGTGTGCAGGAATCGGTGTGGGAGACCGTGCCGCAGCCGACCTGCGACGCATTCAAGTACGGCGGCAAGAACGGGTACTTGGACCTCTTCACCGGGGACTCCTCGTACGCGAAGCAGTGGAAGTACACGGACGCCCCGGACGCCGACGCGCGTGCGGTGCAGGCCGCGTACTGGGCCGACCTGTGGGCCAAGGCCCAGGGCAAGAGCGCTGACGTCTCGGCCACGGTCGGCAAGGCCGCGAAGATGGGCGACTATCTCCGCTACGCCATGTACGACAAGTACTTCAAGAAAATAGGCAGTTGCGTCGGTCCGTCGACGTGCCCGGCGGGTACCGGCAAGGACGCGTCGCACTATCTGCTGTCCTGGTACTACGCCTGGGGCGGCGCGACCGACACCTCGGCGGGCTGGGCCTGGCGCATCGGCTCCAGCCACACCCACGGCGGCTACCAGAACCCGCTGGCCGCCTACGCGCTCAGCACCAACGCCGACCTGAAGCCCAAGTCGGCCACGGGCGCCTCGGACTGGGCCACCTCGCTGACCCGCCAACTGGAGTTCTACCGCTGGCTCCAGTCGAACGAGGGCGCCATCGCCGGCGGCGCGACCAACAGCTGGGCCGGCCGCTACGCGACACCTCCGACCGGGACGCCGACCTTCTACGGCATGTACTACGACCAGCAGCCGGTCTACCACGACCCGCCGTCCAACCAGTGGTTCGGCTTCCAGGCGTGGTCCATGGAGCGCGTCGCCGAGTACTACCAGCAGACCGGGAACGCGAGCGCCAAGGCGGTCCTCGACAAGTGGGTCTCATGGGCGCTGTCCAAGACCACGATCAATCCGGACGGCACCTACCAGATCCCCTCCACACTCCAGTGGTCCGGTGCCCCGGACACCTGGAACGCGTCGAGTCCCGGCGCCAACAGCGGACTTCACGTCACCGTCGCCGACTACACGAACGACGTCGGGGTGGCCGCCGCGTACGCCAAGACCCTGTCGTACTACGCCGCCAAGTCCGGCAACACCCAGGCGAAGACGACGGCGAAGGCGCTTCTGGACGGCATGTGGAGCAACTACCAGGACGGTCTGGGCATAGCCGTCCCCGAGACCCGCGCCGACTACAACCGCTTCGACGACAGCGTGTACGTACCGAGCGGCTGGACCGGCACCATGCCGAACGGTGACGCGGTCAACTCCTCGTCGACGTTCGCCTCGTTGCGGTCCTTCTACAAGAACGACCCGGCCTGGTCGAAGATCGAGAGCTATCTGGCGGGCGGCGCCGCGCCCTCCTTCACCTATCACCGGTTCTGGGCGCAGGCGGACATCGCCCTCGCCATGGGCTCGTACGCGGAGCTTCTCGAATAGTCCCCGCTGTGGCTCCGGGTACGCGGCCCTGTCCCTGACGGCAGGGCCACCGGCCGGGCGGTCCTCACCCGCACTGAGGACCGCCCGGCCATCACGCTTTTCCCCTTCCCCTCGCTTTCCCCTCTCGCCCCTCCCCACCCCACCCCTCCCCACCCCACCCCTCCCCACCCCTCGCCTCCCCTCCTTCCCCCATCGCTCCCGGAGAGGACCCCACCGTGCGAAGAACCCGCATCCTCACGGCCGTGCTCGCCCTCGCCGCCGGACTACTGGCCGGCACCCCGCCCGCACTGGCCGCGAACTCACCCGAGGAGACAGCCACAGCTTTCGCGGCCGACACCTACACCTGGAAGAACGCCCGCGTCGACGGCGGCGGCTTCGTCCCCGGCATCGTCTTCAACCGCTCCGAGAAGAATCTCGCCTACGCCCGTACGGACATCGGCGGCGCCTACCGCTGGGTCCAGTCGACGAAGAGCTGGACCCCGCTGCTCGACTCGGTCGGCTGGAACGAGTGGGGCCACACCGGCGTCGTCAGCCTCGCCTCCGACTCCGTCGACCCGGACAAGGTGTACGCGGCGGTCGGCACCTACACCAACAGCTGGGACCCGACCGACGGGGCCGTCCTGCGCTCCGCCGACCGGGGCGCGAGCTGGCAGAAGGCCGACCTGCCCTTCAAGCTGGGCGGCAACATGCCCGGACGTGGCATGGGCGAGCGGCTGGCCGTCGACCCCAACAGGAACAGCGTGCTGTATCTCGGCGCGCCCAGCGGCAAGGGCCTGTGGCGGTCCACGGACTCCGGCGCGAGCTGGTCGCAGGTCACCGCCTTCCCCAACGTCGGCAACTACGTGCAGGACGCGACCGACACCAGCGGCTACGCCTCCGACAACCAGGGCATCGTCTGGGTCACCTTCGACGAGTCGACCGGCTCCGCGGGAAACACGACACAGACGATCTATGTGGGGGTCGCCGACCAGGACAACGCGGTCTACCGCTCGACGGACGGCGGTGCGACCTGGTCCCGGCTCGCGGGTCAGCCCACCGGCCATCTCGCCCACAAGGGCGTCCTCGACGCGGCGAACGGCTACCTGTATCTCGCCTACAGCGACAAGGGCGGCCCGTACGACGGCGGCAAGGGCCAGTTGTGGCGGTACGCGACCCGGACCGGTACCTGGACGGACATCAGCCCCGTCGCGGAGGCCGACACCTACTACGGCTTCAGCGGACTGACCATCGACCGGCAGCATCCCGGCACCGTGATGGCGACGGCGTACAGCTCCTGGTGGCCGGACACCCAGATCTTCCGGACCACGGACAGCGGCGGCACCTGGACGAAGGCGTGGGACTACACGTCGTACCCGAACCGCTCGAACCGCTACACGATGGACGTCTCGTCCGTGCCCTGGCTGACGTTCGGCGCGAACCCCTCACCCCCCGAGCAGACCCCCAAACTCGGCTGGATGACCGAGGGGCTGGAGATCGACCCGTTCGACTCGGCCCGGATGATGTACGGGACGGGCGCGACGGTCTACGGCACCGAGAACCTCACCGCCTGGGACAGCGGAGGCCAGTTCACCGTCAAGCCCATGGTCCAGGGCCTGGAGGAGACGGCCGTCAACGACCTCGCCTCTCCCCCGTCGGGTGCCCCGCTGCTCAGCGCGCTCGGTGACATCGGCGGCTTCCGGCACACGGATCTCACCAAGGTCCCGTCGATGATGTACACCTCGCCGAACCTCACCTCCACGACCAGCCTCGACTACGCGGAGACCAGCCCGAACACGGTGGTCCGGGTCGGCAACCTCGACTCCGGCCCGCACATCGGCTTCTCGACGGACAACGGCGCCAACTGGTTCGCGGGCAGCGACCCTTCGGGGGTCACCGGCGGCGGGACGGTCGCCGCGGCCTCGGACGGCAGCCGCTTCGTGTGGAGCCCGGCGGGCACCGGGGTGCAGTACACCACGGGGTTCGGTACGTCGTGGTCCGCGTCCAGCGGTATCCCCTCCGGCGCCGTCGTAGAGTCGGACCGGGTCGACCCGAAGACCTTCTACGGCTTCAAGTCGGGCAAGTTCTACGTCAGTTCGGACGGCGGTGCGACCTTCACGGCGTCCTCGGCCGGCAACCTGCCCAGCGGGGACAGCGTGCGCTTCAAGGCGCTGCCCGGCAGCAAGGGCGACGTGTGGCTCGCGGGCGGCGCGAGCGACGGCGCGTACGGCCTGTGGCACTCGACGGACGGCGGCGCGAGTTTCACCAAGCTGTCGAACGTCGAGCAGGCCGACACCGTCGGCTTCGGCAAGGCGGCGACCGGCGCCTCGTACCAGACGCTCTACACCAGCGCGAAGATCGGGGGCGTACGCGGGATCTTCCGCTCGACGGACAAGGGAGTGAGCTGGACGCGTATCAACGACGACGCCCACCAGTGGGGTTGGACGGGCGCGGCCATCACCGGGGACCCGCGGATCTACGGGCGGGTGTACGTCGCGACGAACGGGCGCGGGATCGTCTACGGCGACAGCTCGGACACCGGGGGCGGCGGCACGGATCCGACGCCCACACCGACGGGAGCCTGCACCGTGACGTACAGGATCACGAACCAGTGGTCGGGCGGCTTCCAGGCCGACGTGTCCCTCACCAACACCGGCTCCGCCGCCTGGACCGGCTGGACCCTGGGCTGGACCTTCCCGGACGGTCAGAAGATCACCCAGCTCTGGAACGCCGACCACACGCAGTCGGGAGCGGCGGTGACAGCGAGGAACGTCACCTGGAACGCCAACGTGGCGGCGGGTTCATCGGTGAGCTTCGGCTTCACGGGAAGCTGGACGGGGGCGAACACGAAGCCGACGTCGTTCAAGTCGGGAAGCGAGACCTGCACGGTGAGTTGACCTCGCCTTCGCTCGCCATCGGGGGTGCGTGTCCGGCAGGGGCGCACCCCGCGTTCCCTTCCTGCCGAACCGGGCGTGGGACGCACTCCGGCGGCTGACGAGGCCGTCCTCCACGTGAGCGGACATGCGTCGGGGAGTTGCAACCTCTGCATGGCCCAGCTGAACAGCGGACTGCTCGGCGGTTGGGACTAGACGACACCACCCTGTGCCCCGTCTCTCTCCGAGGACGGGGCACAGCCGCGTCACGGGTCGGGTCGGGTCGGGTCGGGTCGGGCACCATCGCACTGTCACGAAGGAGTCACTTCGTCCGCTTCCCCACCGCGTATGGTCTAGCGTATTCCGCCTGTACCAGGACCACTCGGGGGAATCTGTGCGTACCAGGATCATCAGCGCCATCCTGCTCACCGTCTCGGCGGGCAGCCTCGTAGCCTGCCAGCCGACCGACGGCACGAAGTCCAGCGGCACGGCGGTGCCGACGGTGGCGGGGTCGGCGGCGAACGACGACAAGCCCACCGCGGCGGAGCGGAAGAAGGTGCCCGCCTTCGTGGGCATGGGCCTGCAGTCCGCGCAGGACGCGGCGCAGGAACAGGGCTTCTACTCGCTGAGGTCGCACGACGCGCTCGGCAGGGGCCGCATGCAGGCCTTCGACCGCAACTGGAAGGTGTGCAGCCAGAACTACAAGGCAGGAAAGACGATCCCCGTCGACACGACGCTCGACTTCGGGTCCGTGAAGGTCGAAGAGACCTGCCCGGCGAAGGACGAGCAGGCGCCGTCCGCAGCCGGCGGAAGGATGCCGGACTTCAAGGGAAAGTCGGTGAAGGCGGCGCGGGCCGCTCTCGACGGCGCCACGTCGATCGACGTCAAGGACGCCGGCGGGCAGGACCGTTGGGTCCTGATCGAATCCAACTGGCAGGTGTGCGCGCAGACCCCGACGGCAGGTGCGGCAATGACCGGGCAGCCGGTGACCCTCACTGCGGTCAAGTTCGGTGAGTCCTGTCCGTAGAACGGCGGAACGCCCCTCGCCGCCTGCCGAAGCAGGAGCGGGGTGTCGTCACCGTCGGCCACTCATAGAGCTACCGGCCCGGAGATCAGCGCCGTCACTGCGTCGCCGTTCTACGGGACGCCTTCGCCTGCTGGTGGAGGCGGCTTCCTGCCGTTGTCTCGGATCATCTCGCATTCGGTGATGCGAGCCACGATGCGAGGGTCGGCCGCTATTGCTTCGGGGAGCCTTGTCGAGTGATAGATGCGTGCCTTGCAGACTTGTTCAGGCGTGAGGCCCGTGGCCGTGTCGAGACGTGTTTCACTGAGGTAGGCGTCGTCGAGCCTCGCTCCTGCCATGTGCGCTCTCCGCAGTCGCGCTCTCGTCAGGAGCGCTCCACTGAGGTCCGCCGAACGGAGGTTCACACCTTCCATGTTCGCGTCGCTCAGCCGGGCCCATTTCATGTAGGCGAGTGTCAGATCGGCTTCCTTGAGCTGAGTGTCATCGAGGACGGCACGACGCAGTTGCGCGTTCATCAGCTTCGCCTCGCGCAGGTTGGCCCCTCGCATGACCGCGCCTTGCAGTTGCGTGCCAGTCAGGTTGACTTCGGTCAGGTTGGTGTACGGCAGTTCGATACCGCGTAGGTCGGCTCGGTCCTGGCCAGTCGTCCAGTTTCGCCCCACCACGTTGAGGGCGGCGCGGACGTCTGCCGGAAGGGCAGTGACGTGTACCTCTCTGGGGTCGGATGTGGCAGGGATTCTCGGTTCGAAGGCTGCTTCGGAGTCGTCAGGAACCTTCGGTGTTTTGTCTCGCGCGAAGGCCGACAGGACTTCGGTTGCGGTCCCACGATCCCGCTCTGAGTCCTTCATGATGCGTTCGAGTGCGTAGATGCCTCCGAGCCGTTCGTGGAGCTTGTCGGAAGCCAGCAGCTTCACGGCCTCCACGTACCTGCCCGTCACCTGGTCCTCGCGGGTGAGATCTGCTTGTTCACGGTCCTTCCTGACGGTGTGCTGGTGGTTCTGGTGGGTGTACCGGAGGCCGAGTGCCGTGAGGATGCCGGCGACGATCGCGACGAGCACCGTTCGGAAGCCGGTGATGATGATTCCGGCACTGGAGACCAGGTTGCCCTTGGCATCTCTCAGGCGGCTGCCTTCAATCCACCAGGGCCCCCAGATGAGGGCGGCGAGGAAGGCTCCGGCGCCTACGATGCCGGCGGCCCAACCCCACCACGGCAGCCCGCGGTTGGCGGTAGCGTCGTTCTCCGTCGTCATGGCGGGATGATGTCCGTTCGCGACCTGCGGCATGCGGCGAGCAGCTGCTTTCAGAGGCAGAGTTGAGGTTCCGCGAAACCATCGCCGAACAGGGCTGTCCGGGTGCCACCGACAGCGTGACGAAACGGCATCGCGGCTGCTCACGGACCGGCCGGGTTGTCAGTGGCTCGGGTTACGGTGCGGTGGATGGGCCGGACGGAGATCGTGAGGGACTCGCGGCCATGGGGGGTGGGTCGCACAGGCCCCGGCATCCAGCTCGGGACTGGAGGTATCTTGCCGTGTCCCCACCCCCCACCTCCTCGCATCCTCAGGCCAAGAGGCAGGACATCCCGACGGAGGAGTCACCTCACCCGGATCTCCCCAAGTCCTCCCCAGCGCGTGCGAGGCACGAGTTCAGCGGCCGTCAGGACAGGTCGGGCGGCCGCCTCTCGATCTCGCCTCAGGCGATCGTGCTGGCAGCTCACGGCGTGTACACCGTCGGCCGAGGCGCCGTCGCCATGCCGTTGCCGATGAAGAAGCTCGGGTGCGGCGGCTGGTTGTAGGCCGTGTTCTGCCAGGACAGGGCCGTGCGGTACTGGGGGTCGTGGAGGAGGGTGGTGATCTTTGTGGTGGTCTCGTACGGGGTCGAGTAGATCCTCAGGGCCGTGTTGTTGGTCGTCGGCCAGACGACCTCCTCGCGCCAGTCGCCGAAGAGGTCTCCGGACAATGCCGGGGTCGCCTTGGTGCCATTGTCCGAGTGGACGCCCGTGCCGGTCAGCAGGCGGGTGTCGGACGACGTGCCGTACTTGTCGATGTGGGTGTCGTCGAGGAGTTCACGCACGGTGTCCCCGTCCCACCAGGACAGGAAGTTGACGCTGCCCGGCTTTCGGCTCGCCACCACGGTGCCCTTCGGGTCGCGGACGCCGTCGGCCTTGGAGGACCAGGACTCGGCCCCCGCGCTGCCGGCCCATACGTCCCCGGACACGCCCCGCCCGTTGTCACCGTTGGCGGCCGCCGACCACAGGACGGCACCGGTCTTCGCGTCCGCCATCCACGAGGACGGCTTGGTGGAGTCCTCGTCGACCTTGAACTCCTCCAGACCCGCCCGGGACGGGTCGAGATCGCCGACATGCATGGCGTCACCGTGGCCGTTCTTGGTGGTCCACAGTCCGGAGCCGTTGTCGTCCACGGCCATGGAGCCGTACACGATCTCGTCCTTGCCGTCGCCGTCGACGTCGGCCACGGACAGCTGATGGTTGCCCTGACCGTCGTACCCCTTGCCGCTGTTGGTCGAGGAGTTGGTGTCGAACGTCCAGCGCCGGGTGAACGCGCCGCCCCGCCAGTCCCAGGCCGCGAGGACGGTACGGGTGTAGTAGCCGCGCGCCATGATCAGGGACGGCCGGGCGCCGTCCAGATAGGCGGTTCCGGCGAGGAAGCGGTCGACACGGTTGCCGTAGGAGTCGCCCCAGGAGGAGACCGTGCCGCGCGCCGGGACGTAGTCGACGGTGCCCATCGCGGCTCCCGTCCGGCCGTTGAACATGGTCAGGTACTCGGGCCCGGACAGCACGTATCCGCTGGAGTTGCGGTAGTCGGCGGAGGAACTGCCGATGACCGTGCCCTGGCCGTCCGTCGTCCCGTCCGCCGTCTTCATGGCGACCTCGGCCTGTCCGTCGCCGTCGTAGTCGTACACCTGGAACTGGGTGTAATGGGCGCCCGAGCGGATGTTCCGGCCCAGGTCGACGCGCCACAGGCGGGTGCCGTCGAGTTTGACGCCGTCGACGATCGTGTTCCCGGTGTAGCCGGACTGGGAGTTGTCCTTGGCGTTGGTCGGCTGCCACTTGAGGACGAAGTCGAGCGCGCCGTCGCCGTCGAGATCGCCCACGGAGGCGTCATTGGCCTCGTAGGTGTACGCGACGCCGTCGGGGGTGGTGCCGCCGGCGGGCGGGGTGATGGGAACGTCCTTGTAGCCCGTACGGAACTGGATGGCGTGCACCGAGTCGCCCTGCTCCACACCGTTCACGATCGCGCGGACCGTGTAGTCGGCCTGCGCGGGCCCACCCGAGTGGAAATAGTTCGTCGAACCGCTGATCGGGGCGGAGTTGACCAACGTACCGGCACGGTAGACGTTGAACGAGATGTCGTTCGGGTCGGTGCCCAGCCAGCGCCAGCCGACCAGGTTGCCGCTGTCGGTGTGGACGCTGACGACGCCCCGGTCGAGGGCTTCGACCTGCCTCGCCGTGGCGGCCTGGGCCGATCCGGCGCCGAGGGCGGTGAGTCCGGCGGCGATGAGGGCGGCGGCCGCCATGGCCGAGCCGATCACGCGTCCGCGGTGCTGCCGTTGCGGGTGCTGCACGATGGATACCTCCTGAGAGGACGGACTGCTTCTGTCCCCTCAGTCGCCGCCGCCCGCACGGGAGTTGCCGCCATTCAGCAAGCGCTCTCTATGCGTATCTGCGAGCCAGCTCGGCGGCCGTGGCGGCGATACGGGCACGCAGTTCGGGCGGCTCCAGGACCTCGATCGCCGTCCCCATGCGCAGGAAGTCGTCGTGGGCCCGGTCCACGGATTCGACGGGAACGGTGGCCCGCGTCCAACCGTCCCCTTCCGTCACGCCGTTGACCGTCACCGCCTCACCCGCGGGACCGCTCAGCCGCGTTCCGGGCGCGACCCGCACGACCGCCTCCGCACGGCGGAGCCGCTCGTGGAAGTCCCGCTGGTAGGCGGTCCAGTACGCCGCCAGGTCGAAGCCTTCGGGGCGGGGGAACTCCTCTCCGGAGAGGGCGAGTTCGAGGATCTGGTCCACCCTGTACGTGCGCGGTCCCGGACCGGCGACGACATACCAGCGGCCCGCCTTCAGGACGAGGCCGTACGGCTCCAGGCGGCGCTCCACCTCGGTGGGTTCGCGCCAGCGGCGGTAGCGGACACGCAGGACGCGGCCGTTCCAGACGGCATCGGCGACGGCGGGGAGATACGGGGTCGCGTCGGCGTCCGCGTACCAGCCCGGCGCGTCCAGGTGGAAGCGTCCGCTGACCCGGTCGGCGTGCTCGCGCAGTTCGCGCGGCAGGGCGGCGCGCACCTTCAGCTGGGCCGCGGCGAGCACCGCGCCGAGACCCAGTTCGGCGGCGGGTCCGGGAACTCCGGCGAGGAAGAGGGCCTCGGCCTCCTCGGTGGTGAGGCCGGTGAGGCGGGTGCGGTAGCCGGCGAGCAGCCGGTAGCCGCCCGCGTGACCCGCGTCGCCGTACAGCGGGACGCCCGCCGCGCTCAGCGCCTCGACGTCCCGGTACACCGTCCGCACCGACACCTCCAGCTCCTCGGCGAGCTGGGCGGCGGTCAGTCTGCCGCGGGTCTGCAGCAGCAGGAGGATCGAGACGAGACGGCTGGACTTCACTGACACAGGATGTCAGTGAAGCGGGCCTAGCGTCCTGCCATGGCTTCAACGACCTCCACCACCTCCACGGCGTCGACCGGCTCCGGGACAGCCGGGGCCCCCGCGGCACCGGCGGCCTCCACGCCCCCGTCCATGGCTGCTGCGCCCTCCGCGGCCTCCGCGGCTTTCAAGGAGAAGTTTCTGACCGTTCCGCCGCCCATCGAGGTGGCGGGGCGCCGGATCAAGCGCTATCACGTCACCGCGGACCCGGCCGGGATCGAGCCCGAGGTCGAGCGGGCGGCCTACGCGATGCTGCCGCGGCTGCTCCCCGAGCCGGACGGCACCCCGCCCGCCACCTTCGTCGTCCTGCACCGGGGCGGTGACGACGGCGCCTACCTCAACGCGTACAGCTGGGTGTGGGACAACGTCCTGCACTTCCGGGGCGCCGCCGCGGGCCAGCCGGTGCTGGGCTGCCCCGACCGAAACCCGGCGCACTTCATCACCCCGGACCTCCCGTGGATCGGCTGCGTCTGGGAGCTGCCGCCGATCCTGCACGAGCGGGACGCCTGGGTACGACATCTGCTCGCCTCCGAAGTGCCGGACCTGGAGGCCTACCTCACCGACTCGCTGCCCGAAGGAACCACGGGAGACCGCACATGAGCGACGCCCAGGACGACGACGCCCTCCGCCGCGGCTTCGACTTCCTCCACGGTGACTGGGACGTCGTCAACCGTCGCCGTACCGACTTCCTCGACCCGGAGAGCGACTGGGAGGAGTTCCCTGCCGTGAGCCGCTGCTGGAACCTGTTCGGCGGGGCGGCGAACATCGACGAGATCGACGTGCCGGCCCAGGGATGGACAGGGCTGACACTGCGCCTCTTCGACGTGGAAACGGAACAGTGGTCGCTGAACTGGTCGTCCAGCCGCAGCGGGAAGCTGTTCCCGCCGGTCTTCGGCCGGTTCGGGCCGGACGGGCGCGGCGAGTTCCACGGCGACGACACCCATGCCGGCAAGGAGGTGCGGGTGCGGTTCGTGTGGTCGGGGATCTCCGAGACCACGGCGCGCTGGGAGCAGGCGTTCTCCCTGGACGGGGAGAACACCTGGCTGACCAACTGGACCATGGAGTTCACACGGAGGCGGGCCGTCTGACGGCCGTCAGGCCCCGCGCCGGGCCGGTGTCCAGGCCTCGTGGGGCGCCGCCCGCAGGGTGAACTCGGGTTCCCTGCCGCGGGACGCCCGGGTCCGGCGAGGTCGCCGAACAGGCCTCCCTGGAAGGGGGAGTTTCAGTGCGCCCCGTGCCCCGGTGCGAGTTCCTCCACCCTGCGGGCGAGATCGAAGTCGAGGGCGGTGACGGCGCCGCCGACGCTGTGCGTGTTCACGGTGAGGGAGATCGTGTTGTAGCCGAGGGTGAGGTCGGAGTGGTGGTCGAGCTCCTCCTGCACCTGGGCGATGTGCACGACCATCGCGGTCGCCGCGAAGTGCGAGCCGAGCCGGTAGGTACGGGCGAGCCGGTCACCTTCGAGCGACCACCCGGGCAGCTCCGCCAACCGCTCCTCGATCTCCTTCTGCGCCAGCGGTTCGACGGCCATGGACGTGATCCCTTCGTACGGCGGGTGAGCCCTTTGCCCAGCGTGCCACAGCCGTCCCCGGTCGGCAGGGCACGCGCGGCGCGGCTCACCGGGCCCAGCGATCATCGCCGTACGCACTCCGACGCGAAGTCGTCCGCCAGGATCGTGATTGTGGAACGCCCCTCGATCCGTTCCAGCCACTCCTGCGGGAGTCCGTGGTCGCCGTGCCGGGCGCCGAGGAGGTTGCCGCAGATCGCGCCGGTGGAGTCGCTGTCGCCGGAGTGGTTCACGGAGAGGAGCAGGGCGTCGGTCACCCGGGGAGCGGCGAGGGCGCAGTAGACCGCGATGGCCAGGGCCTCCTCTGCGATCCAGCCGGCGCCGAGGGACTCGACCTTCTCGGCGGCCGGCTCTCCTTCGGAGGCGAGGTCGAGGGCACGGTTCAGTGCGGCCGTGGTCTCCTCGTGCCCCGGATGGCGGGCGAGCAGCCGCAGCGTGCGCAGGACGGCGCCCTCCAGGGAGTCCCCGGAGACGAGGTGGGTGACGATCGCGGCGAGGGCGCCGGAGGCGTAGTACCCCGTGGGGTGGCCGTGGGTCGTCTGGGCGCAGCGGGCGGCGATGCCGAACACGGTCTCTGCCGGGGTGCGGGTGAGCCCGAAGGGCGCCGAGCGCATGACCGCGCCGCACCCCTTGGAGTCCGGGTTGACGGGTCCGGGCGGCCCGAGCTCGCTCGCCGGGTCGGGAAAGTGCTCCCGCTGGAGCCCGGAGAGGCAGGCGTTGCCGGGCGCCCGGCGGGCGTACAGCCAGCTCTGCGCGGCGAGTCCGCCGTGGACGTCCGGGCCGGGTCCGGGCTCGGTCTGGGTGTCCAGCCACCGTCCGTACGCCCATCGCACGAGCCGTGACCAGCCGCCCCCGATACCCTTGAGCCGTTCGCGGGCGTGCGCCTGCTGGACGCCCTCCACCGTGAACAGGGTCATCTGGGTGTCGTCGCTGATCCGGCCCACCACCCCGTCGGCGTCGGGGACCGGTCCCATCACCCCGCGCGGTCCGTGCGCGGCGCGGATCCGTTCCAGGGAGTCGAACTCGACGGGGTAGCCGAGGGCGTCCCCGAGCGCGCCGCCCAGCAGACAGCCGCGTACACGTGCCCGGTAGAGGGCCTCGGCCTCCCAGGACAGGTTCCACAGGTCGTTCACGTGCCACTCCTCGACTACGGTCCTCTTATGAGCATTGTCCCGTCCGGTCCCGCCGCCGCCTCAAGTGCCCCTGCCGGGAAAGGGTTCGGGCCGCTGCTGCGCGGCTGGCGGGAGCAGCGGCGGGTGAGTCAGCTGGAGCTGGCCCTGCGGGCGGGCTCCTCGGCCCGTCACATCAGCTTCGTCGAGACGGGCCGCTCCCGCCCCAGCGAGGAGATGGTGCTGCGGCTGGCCGAGCATCTCGACGTGCCGGTGCGGGAGCGCAACGCCCTGCTCCTCGCGGCCGGTTACGCCCCGCACTATCCGGAGACCCCGCTGGACGACCCCTCGATGGAGGCGCTGCGCGAGGGCATGGAGCGGCTGATCCAGGGTTACGAGCCCTGTCCGGCGCTGGTGGTCGACGCGACGTACGACGTCCTCGCCGCGAACCGTGGTGTCGCCATGCTGCTGGACGGTGTCCCGGACCGGCTCCTCGCGCCACCGTTGAACGCGATGCGGTTGACCCTCCATCCGGAGGGCCTTGCGCCGCGCATCCGCAATCTGCGCGCCTGGCGGGACCATCTGCTCGCCCAGATGGACCGGCAGATCGCGCTGCGCCGTTCGGAGCCGCTGCGCGCGCTGTACGAGGAGGTGGCGGCGTATCCGGTACCGGACCGGGACGCGGCCGAGGACGACGAGTCCGCCGGCCCCGTCCCCTACTTCGCGCTCCCGATGCGGATCGAGCACGACGGCCGTGTGCTGTCGTTCGTCTCGTCCATCTCGACGTTCAACACGCCGATGGACGTGACGGTCGCCGAGCTGGCCATCGAGACGTTCCTTCCGGCGGACCCGGCGACTGCCAAATACCTTCATGCACTGCACTCGTGAGGTCTCACCCCATGGCGTCCCGGTGACCCGGCAGCGGACACCTGGACGTCATTCCGGCGTTCCGAACCCCAAATCGCCCTGCACGTAAATGTGTTGAGGCCAACCCCTGAGGGTTCTCCACGAACATGGCACACTGCACGCATACTTCGGCCCGTGGGGAGGCGTGGCGTGAGTGAGCGGCGACCCGCGCCCACGGTCGGGCAGGTGGTTCTCGGGCGGCGGCTGCAGGAGCTGCGCGAGGCCGCGGGCCTGAAGCGGGAAGAGGCGGCCCGTGTCCTGCGCGTCGCCCCGGCGACCGTCCGGCGGATGGAGATGGCCGAGGTCGCCCTCAAGATCCCTTACGTGCAGGTGCTGTTGACGACCTACGGCGTGGCCGACGACGAGGCCGCCGTCTTCGTGTCGCTCGCCGAGGAGGCGAACCAGCCGGGCTGGTGGCAGCGGTACCACGACGTGCTGCCGGACTGGTTCAGCATGCACGTCAGCCTCGAGGGCGCCGCCGAGCTGATCCGCTCGTACGAGCCGCACTTCGTGCCCGGGCTGCTGCAGACCGAGGAGTACGCGCGGTGCGTGCTGGAGGCCGGGACGGTCGGGCAGACGGGCCCCGGGGCCATCGAGCGGCATGTCGCGCTGCGTATGAAGCGGCAGGGGCTGCTCACGCGCGCGAACCCTCCCCACCTTTGGGTGATCATGGACGAGACGGCGTTGCTGCGTCCGGTGAGCATCCGGGGTGAGGTCATGCGCGACCAGATGGACCGGCTCCTCGAATGGGTCGAGCTCGACCACGTCACGCTCCAGGTCGCACAGTTCGCGAACGGCCCGCACCCGGGGACGTACACGTCCTTCGCGCTGTTCCGCTTCGCCGAGCCGGAGCTGCCGGACATCGTCTACAGCGAGTACGTGACCGGAGCCCTCTACCTCGACGCGCGCGAGGAGGTGGCCCTGCACCTGGAGGTGCTCGACCACATGTCGGCCCACGCCGCCTCCGCCCAGCGCACCAAGGAGATCCTCCGGGAGTTCCGCGAGCGCTATTGAGCACGCCGCCGGGACCGGACGTCCCCGCGAAGACGATCGCCGCACCGGACACCCCGATCACGACCGAGGAGCAGACGCATGACCGGACCCGACGCCGCGCCCACCAGGATCGACACCAGCCGCCCCCATCCGGCCCGTGTCTACGACTGGTGGCTGGGCGGCAAGGACAACTACCCGGTGGACGAGGAGCTGGCCCGCAGGATCCTCGCCGCGGACCCGACCGCCGTGCGCGGGGCGCGCGCCAACCGCCGCTTCATGCACCGCGCGACGCGGGCCGCGGCGCAGGCCGGGGTCCGTCAGTTCCTGGACATCGGTACGGGCATCCCCACCCAGCCCAACCTGCACCAGGTGGCCCAGCAGGTCGCACCGGACGCCAGGATCGTGTACGCGGACAACGATCCGATCGTGCTGCGGCACGCGGAGGCACTGCTGCACGGCTCCGTCGAGGGCAGCACCGACTACGTGCACGCCGATGTCCGCGACCCCGGGACCATCCTGCGGCTGGCCGGAGAGTGCCTGGACCTCAGGCAGCCCGTCGCCCTGTCGCTGGTCGCGCTCACCCACTATCTGGACACCGACGGCGACGACGTCTACGGCCTGCTGGAGCGGTACGTCGACGCGCTCGTCCCCGGCAGCCACCTCGTGCTGTCGCAGGTCACCGCCGACATCAGCCCCGAGGGTGTCGAGAAGGCCGCCGAGCTGTTCCGGCGCAGCGGCACCCCGTTCTTCCCGCGCGGGCGGGAGGAGTTCTCCCGGTTCTTCGACGGTCTGGAGCTTCTCGACCCCGGGGTCGTCCCGGTCGTCGACTGGCGGCCCGAGGCGGAGGACCTCGCCGCCGCGAAGGAGGGCGTCGCGCCCTTGTACGCAGGTGTCGCCCGCAAGAGCTGACCGTTCCCGAGCGGCCCGAGTGGACCCCGGTGTCGCGCGGGGCCGACCGCCCCGTTCCGGGCCGGTCGGCCCCGCGGGCGGCCCGTTCGTCCGGGGGACGTGCACGCCGACCCGTGGCTCGGTGTGACCGGACCGGCGACCGGGCGGTGTCGGCGGCGGGGGTGACCCCTGCTCCTAGGGAGTGTCCTTCGTGTTCCGGTCGCGGTCCTCGTCCACGATCTCCGCGTCCACCACGCCCTCGTCCTGGTCCGGGGTGTGCTCGGTGGGCTGCTGGTCCTCCGGGGAGGTGTGCTGCTGGGCCCGGGCGTACATGGCCTGGCCCATCTGCTGGCTGACGGTGGCCAGCTTCTCGATGGCGCCGCGCAGGGCGGCGGTGTCGGTGGAGGAGTCCGCCAGGAGCTGCTTCAGTTCGTCGGCCGCCGCAGCGACCTCCGTCTTCGTGTCGGCGGGGACGCGCTCGTCGTTCTCCCTGACGAACTTCTCCGTCTGGTAGACGAGTTGCTCGCCATGGTTGCGGGTCTCCGCGGCCTCGCGGCGGCGCCGGTCCTCCTCGGCGTACTGCTCGGCCTCACGCATCATGCGGTCGATGTCGTTCTTGGGCAGCGCCGAGCCGCCGGTCACGGTCATCTTCTGCTCGCGCCCCGTGGCCAGATCCTTCGCCGAGACGTGCATGATCCCGTTGGCGTCGATGTCGAAGGCGACCTCGATCTGCGGGACCCCGCGCGGCGCGGGCGGCAGCCCCGTGAGGTCGAAGACGCCGAGCTTCTTGTTGTACGCGGCGATCTCGCGCTCGCCCTGGTAGACCTGGATGCCGACCGAGGGCTGGTTGTCGGCGGCCGTCGTGAAGATCTCCGAACGCCGCGTGGGGATCGTGGTGTTGCGGTCGATGAGCGTGGTCATGATGCCGCCCTTGGTCTCGATGCCGAGGGACAGCGGGGTGACGTCGAGGAGCAGTACGTCCTTCACGTCCCCCCGGATCACACCGGCCTGGAGTCCGGCACCGACGGCCACGACCTCGTCCGGGTTGACGCCCTTGTGCGGTTCCTTGCCGGTGAGTTCCTTCACCAGGTCGGTGACCGCGGGCATCCGGGTGGACCCGCCGACCAGGATGACGTGGTCGACGGCGGACAGCTTCACACCGGCGTCCTTGACGGCCTGGTGGAAGGGGGACTTGCAGCGGTCGAGCAAGTCTGCGGTCAGTTCCTGGAACTGAGCGCGGGTCAGTTTCTCGTCGAGGTGCAGCGGGCCTTCGGCGGTGGCGGTGATGTAGGGCAGGTTGACGTTGGTCTCGGTGGCAGAGGACAGCTCGACCTTGGCCTTCTCGGCACCCTCGCGCAGTCGTTGCAGCGCCATCTTGTCGTGGCCGAGGTCGATGCCGTGCGAGGCCTTGAAGCGCTGCGCGAGGTGCTCGACGATCCGCTGGTCCCAGTCGTCGCCGCCGAGCCGGGTGTCACCGTTGGTCGCCTTGACCTCGATGACGCCGTCGCCGATCTCCAGGAGCGAGACGTCGAAGGTGCCGCCGCCCAGGTCGAAGACGAGGACGGTCTGCTCCTCGCCGCGGTCGAGCCCGTACGCCAGGGCGGCGGCCGTCGGTTCGTTGATGATCCGCAGGACTTTCAGGCCCGCGATCTCGCCCGCCTCCTTGGTGGCCTGGCGCTGCGCGTCGTCGAAGTAGGCGGGCACGGTGATCACGGCGTCCGTGACGTCCTCGCCGAGATAGGCCTCGGCGTCCCGCTTCAGTTTCTGCAGTACCCGGGCGGACAGCTCCTGCGCGCGGTAGCGGGTGCCGTCGATGCTGCCCGTCTCCGGAAAACGCCAGGTCACATCGCCCATGTAGCGCTTCACGGACCGTGCGGTGCGCTCCACGTTCGTCACGGCCTGCCGCTTGGCGACCTCGCCGACCAGCACCTCGCCGTTCTTGGCGAAGGCCACCACCGAGGGCGTGGTGCGCGCCCCTTCGGCATTGGCGACCACCGTCGCCTCACCGCCCTCGAGGACGGCCACCACCGAGTTCGTCGTACCGAGATCGATTCCGACCGCACGTGCCATGTCCGTCCCCTTCCGCCAGGGCTCTGCCCGCCTCCAGCACAAGACGCGCGTTCCCGCTTGTCAATGGCGCGGGTGGCGGGGCGGGGGCGGACGCGCGGCCGGGTGGGGGCGGACGCGCCGATGCCGCGCCCCCTCAGGGAGGGCGCGGCATCGGCGTACGAACGTCAGGCGAGTTTCGCCGACAGGGTGATCGTCGTGCCGGTCAGGGCCTGGCTGACCGGGCAGTTCTTCTTGGCGTCCTCGGCCGCCGCGACGAAGCCGTCGTTGTCGAGGCCCGGCACCGTGCCCTCGACCGTGAGGTGGATGCCGGTGATGCCCTCGCCGGGCTGGAAGGTGACATCGGCGTTGGTGAGGAGCTTGGTGGGCGGGGTGCCGGCACCCGCGAGGGCGTGCGACAGCGCCATGGAGAAGCAGCTGGAGTGGGCGGCCGCGATCAGCTCCTCGGGGCTGGTCTTGCCGTTCGCGTCCTGGGCCCGCGACGCCCACGTCACCGGCTGCTGGCCGATGCCGGACGAGTCGAAGGTGACGACGCCGTTGCCCTCGAGCAGGTTGCCTTCCCACACAGTGTGTGCGGTGCGCGTGGTTGCCACGATGATTCCTTTCGGGTGTGGTCCCGTTGCCGGGGTCCGTGTCTCCCATCCGATCACACCTGGGCCCGGTGCACCCAACCCTCGCGCGGCGACCTGCCGGGCCGTGTCCGGGATTTCCCCGACGAGGCCCGGGAAAGGGCTTGCTGACGGACCGTCGCCGGGGTCATCGCACCCGGAAGACCGGTCCGCGCGCGGTGAACGGGAGCCGTGCGTCCTGCGGGATCAGATAGGCGTGCTCGCGCCGCACCCGCAGCACGTCGCAGTATCCGTCCGTGATCACGAGGACGGGCGCGCCCGGCGGGAAGTCGTCGGCGCGGTGCAGCAGGTCGATGCCCGGCTGCAGCACGGTGCCGCCGCGCCCGTGCACCCGGACCCGACCGGCTATCTCCGTGACCGGCAGAAAGCCCGCGTCGTGCGGCGCGGCGTCGCAGAAGACGACCCGGGCCGCGGGTACGTCCCTGGCCTCGGCGTAGGAGGCGATGGCACCCAGGGCCTTGCCGAGCAGGGTGCGGTCCATGGAGCCGGAGGTGTCGAGCACGACGCCGAAGGTGCAGCGGGCGATCTCCTCGGGCGGGAACCAGCGGCCGGCGCGCGGGATGTCGGGGGTGGCCGCCTGCCGGCGCGACGGACGCGCGTACGACCGCAGGGGCTCGGGCCGGGGTACGAACTCGTCGAACCAGCGGGCCAGTTGCGCGTCCCAGGGCAGCGGCGGGTGACTGAGCGCGCGGATCTCCTCGACCAGGCCGCCGGGCAGGAAGCCGCGCTCCTGCCGCTGGTGCAGATCGAGGCCCCGGGCCAGGCCGCGGCGGTAGAACTCGTCGAGGTCGACAGGGTCGCGCGACGAGCCGAGCGGCCCGCCCAGGATGTCGCCCGCTCCCTTGCCGCGCAGCGTCGCGAGGCGGCGCATCCGGCGCAGATCACCGGCGATCCGGTCGTACACCTCCTCGGCCGACAGGTCCTTCAGATCGGGGTCGTACAGCAGTCCGTCGGGCATGGTGCCGATCTGCATCTCGCACAGCCAGCCGTTGATCACATAGTCGGCGGCGACGTTGAAGAGGTACGGGTCCCGGGCGCCGCAGCGGTCGCCGTGGCGCAGGGCGGCGTGCAGCATCTCGTGGGCGAGGACGAACCGCCACTCCTCGTCGCTGAAGGCGCGCAGCGGGTTGATGTAGATCTCGGCCGCCTCCGTGTCGACGGCGGCGACGGAGATGTCGTGGGCGCGGGCCAGTTCGGCGTCGGCGACCAGGGTGATGCCGGCCGCGACGCCACCGAGCAGCGGGTAGGAGGAGACGAACCAGCTCAGCGCCCGCTCCCAGGGCTGGAGCAGGGTGGGACCGCCGCGCATGGACGCGCGCCGGCCGCCCGCCATGTCCATCGCGGTGGCCATGGTGCGGGTCAGGGCGTGCGCGAAGGCCACCTGCCAGTCGGGCGGGGTGCCGCCGTTCCAGGTCTTCCAGGGCACCAGCAGCTGGTCCGGGGCGCCGCCCGCCGTACCACAGTGCTCGTACAGGGGCGGGATGCCGTCACGGCGCCAACGCGCGGCGAGCCGCTCCTCGTCGCCGTCGGGATAGGCGTCCGGGAGGTTCTCCGGGGTCAGGCCCACCGGGAAGCCGAGCAGGAAGCGGTTCACCACCACGCAGCGTGCGGCGAGGTCGAAGGGGTCCGGCTGCTCGCGCTCTCCGACCGCGGCCGGGACATGGCCGAAGCCCAGGTGGATGACGGCGTGCGCCACGGCCCAGGCCCAGGTGGCGGGGTCCGCGCGGCGGGCGGGGTCCACGTGCAGCGTCCCGTCGGAGTCGACGGCCACCAGTCCGTTGCGGGGAGCCGCGCCGCAGTCCTCCTGCCGGCAGACGCTGAAGCCGATCGCGGCCAGCGCCCGGTTCGCCCGCACCAGCCGCATCCCCTCGGCGAACGCCTCGGCGGCGGGGTCGGGTCCGGCCTTGGCGTCGGCCTTGCGGGCGCGGCTCATCGCGCGGCCTCGGTGGCCGGGCGGACCGCCGCCTCCGGGGGGAGGCCCATGAGCACGGTCACCGGCGCGCCTCCACCAGGCGCGGCATGTCCCGGGCCGCCTCCACCAGGAACCACGCGGGCAGGACGGGGTTGCCGTCGGCGTCGGACGCGATGACGCTCTGCGCGACCTCGACGGAGATCTCGGCGAGCTGCACGAGGAGGGACTTGGCGCGGAACGCGGTCTGGCGGGCGTTCGCGGAGAGGTGCTCCTTGCTCGCGGGCAGCTCCTTGAGGAGCCGGCCGCGGAAGGACTCCGCGAGGTAGTAGAGGAGGTCGCGGTCCTCCATGCGGGAGGGCCAGCGGGCGTCGCCCTTGATGACGGCCTCGATGCCGAACCGGCTGCGCACGATCTTGACGTACCCGCAGAAGGCGACCGCGTGCGCGGGCGTCAGCGTGCCGTGGGCGATCACCTTCAGGGTGTCCTCGTCGACCGCGGGACCGAAGGAGCCGAGCGCGTCGGAGAGCATGTGCCAGGAGCGCGGCGTGGAGAACGGCTCCTCCGTCTTCGGCGGCTTGGACCACAGGTGGTCGGGGCGGTCGGTGAGGTGGTCCAGCACCCAGGGATGGATGCCGTTGGCGGCCGCCCAGGCGAGCCAGTCCTTCGGGGAGGCCTCCAGGTGGACGTGCGTGAGGCGGTTGACCAGCGCGGAGGCGATCGGGCGGGCCAGCGCGTTGTCCGTGGCACGGTTGCCCGCGCCGATCACGATGGAGCCCTTCGGCAGCTCGTAGTTGCCGATCCGGCGGTCCAGGATCAGCGAGTAGAAGGCCTTCTGCACATCGGGGGTCGCCGCGTTCAGCTCGTCCAGGAACAGGCAGTACGGCTCGTCCCGGGCGATCGCCTCCGGCGGGCAGAAGACGGACCGGCCGTCGCGGATCTGCGGCACGCCGATCAGGTCCTCCGGCGCCAGCTGCGTACCCAGCAGGCTCACGCACTCCAGCCCGAGCGATTCGGCGAACTCCCGGACGAGGGAGGACTTCCCGATGCCGGGAGCGCCCCAGAGGAAGACCGGCCGCACGGTGGCGAGACCGAGCAGCAGCTCCGGGATGCGGGCAGGGGTGACGGTGACGGCTGCCTGCACAGGCGAGCTCCTTGGGCGTGTTCGTGAGGGGGGCGCGCAGGGGCGCGGCGTCCGATGCGCACAGTGTGGGCTCGCGGGTCCGTTCACCGCAGCCCATTTTCCGGCGCACGCGGCTGCCGCCGTACCGCCGCGGCCTTCGCCTTCGCCTTCGCCTTCGCCTGGAACGACCCATGGGGCCCGCCCGGGTGGCACGCCGGACCCCTCATACTCCCTTCCGGGTACGCCGAGTTCCCCGATTCCCCCGCCGAGTCGTTGCGCGACCGTGCCCGGGCGGTGCGCTGATCGAGCCCGGTCCGGCTCAGGCGGCGCGCTCGTCCGGGACGGTCCCCAGCGGTATCTGGGGGCCGTCGCACTCGCTCAGCCAGCGCCGCAGCACGTCGTGCACCCGCTCCGCGCCGACGAGTTCGGTGTCCTCGCCGATGGGCGCGGACAGGGTCGCCGGGGAGAGCAGGAAGGGCCGCCCCTGGGCGCCGCCGAGCCCGCCGTGCGAGCCGATCTGCTCCTCGAAGGCGAGGACTTCGCCGTCGTCCGGGTCGTACCAGGAGTTGACCATGATGTCGGCCGTGTGCGGGAAGGTGTGCGTCCGCCGCACGGCGTCGGCGGCGCCGGGGCCGAAGTCGGCCAAGGGGCCCGGGTGTTCGTCGTCGAGACGGTCCACCGGCACCTCGGCGCCGTGCGCGCCGAGCACGAGACCGCCGTGCTCCTCGCTGCGGACCAGCAGGAAGCCGACGCCGGGGTGGTTGGCGAGCGTGGACAGCAGCGCGGGGTGGCGGCGGTCGATCTCCTCCCGGCTCATCCGGTGCGGCACGTCGGGGAAGGAGACGAGACCGAGGTTGCCGGAGGCCAGGACGATGGGCTCGGAGCGGCGCCCCGACGGCCGGCGCCGCTCCTCTCGCTCCTCGACGGGCCTGCGCAGCGCGGCTCGTACGGCGGTCCGCGCCTCGGCACCGCTGTGGGTGCGCTGTGCCTTGCGGGGCACGGGCAGGCCGCAGCCGGCCCGGACCAGATTGCCGAGGCTGAGGCCGTAGCGGGTCAGGAAGGTCTCGCCCGGGCTCTGGCCGTGGTCGGAGAGCACGACGATCCGGTACGGCCGCGGGGCGTGCTCGGCGACCTTCTCGATCAGCGCGAGCGACCGGTCGAGCCGCTCCAGGATCTTCTCGGCGTCCCGGCTCCGCGGCCCGGAGTGGTGGGCCACTTCGTCGTACGCCACCAGGTCCGCGTAGACCGCGTTGCGCCCGGCGAGCATGTCGCCGATCACCGCGGCGACCACGACGTCCCGCTCGACGACGGTCGCGAAGGCGCGGACGAAGGGGTAGAGCCCGCCCCGCTTGACGCGGGGCCGTCGCTGCTTGAGGCGGGCCGCGGTGGACTGGCCCATCTCCCTGAAGACCTCGGCGGTGAACGACATCGCCGTGCGGACGGCGTTGGCGGGATCGGAGAAGTACGCGAAGTAGCCGGCCCGCGAGCGGTTGTCCCGACCCCTCCTCGCGGCCACGGAGAGCACGAGGGCGAGCTCGTCGGCGCCGCCGCTGAAGAGGTTGCCGCGGCTCGCGCCGTCGACGGTGAGCAGTCCCCCGTCACCGGTGTGCCCGACGGCCCGGCGCTGGAGTTCGGCGGCGCTGGTCGGCCGGTTGCAGACCATGACCTCCTGGGTGTCCTTCTCGTACCACCGGAAGGCCGGGACGTCGTGGTTGCTGCCGTGCAGGATGCCCAGCTGGCTGGCGCCGGTCTGGCTGGACCAGTCCGTGCGCCACGCGATGAGCCGGTGGGTGGGACGGGTGCCGTCCAGCCATCGGGCCGCGGTCGGCATCAGCCCCTTGCCGATGGCCTCCCGCAGCACGTCGTGCCCGACGCCGTCGAGCTGGAGGAAGACGGCACCGGGGGTCGAGGGGCCGGGCCGCCCGTCGGCGCGCCTGCGGCGCCGGTCGGCGAGCCGGTAGAGCCGGCGCCGGTACGCGTCGTCGTCCCGTACCGCGAGAGCACCGCCGGTGGCCGAGGCGACGGCGGACATCACCGCGGCCACGACCACGGCGGTCTCGGGGGCGGCCTCGCCGTGCCCGGAGGGGCTGAGCCGCAGGGCGAGGAGCAGCAGCGAGCCGTTGAGGAAGAAGACGAGGAGGGCGAGCACGAAAGCGGGGACCAGCAGCAGCGCCCGGACGAGCAGGGGCCACACCAGCGACGACAGGAGGCCGAAGACGCCCGCGCCGGCCGCCGCGGTGACCGCGATCCGCGTCGCGCTGTCCCCGCTGTCCGACTGCAGCTGGAAATCGGGCAGCGCACCGGCGAGGACGAGCATCGTGACGGTGGACGCGGCCCACACCGTGATGCTCCGGCCCACCGCGCTGGCGACCCGTCGCCAACGTCCTCCGTCCACGCCCAGTCCACCTCACGTCCCGGCCCGCCCGGTCCGCGCGGCCTGCTCCCACCCTGTCACAACGGCCGGACAGGCCAGGATGTCCCCGGAAGTCCCAGGGAAGTCCGCCGGGAACCCCTCGAGGAGTCCGCGGGGCGAGAGGTCAACGGCCGTCGTATCCGGCCGTCGGCATCGACAGCCGACGGTGGACCCGGGCCTTCATCTGGGCGTCGTACGACGGTTCGGCACTGCCCACCGTCTCGACGCGCACCCCGCGGCGCACGCACTCCGCGGTGAACTCCTCGACCGAGGCGAGGGCGCGTTCCAGCACCCGGCGGCTGGGTGCGACGAACAGGTCCACGAGGCCGGCCTCGACGTCCGCCCACAGGCTGCGGTGGTCCGGGCGCAGACCGCGTACGAGGAGTTCCCGGGTGACGACATAGCCGCGCTCGGCGGCCCAGCGGGCACACATCGCGTGCTGGCTGCGGGAGTCGACGAGGAAGGGGTCCTCGTCGAGTTCCTCCAGGGGGGTCAGGCTCGCGATCGCCGTGACGCGGAGCGACGGGGGGCGCGACGCCTGGCCGCTCCGCTCGTGCGAGCGCTTGAGGGCGTGCGTGCCGGAGGCAGCGCGTGCGTCTCCCATGGCGTCCCCCTCACCTCCGGGTTTCGCCGCCGACCCTACTCCTGCCCGTAGGCTCGGGGGGAGTCGCGCGAAGGAGGCAAAGAGGTGCCGGTGGAGATCACCTGGTGGGGGCACGCCACCTGCACGCTGGAGGACTCCGGGACACGCGTGCTCACCGATCCGCTCTTCGCGCGCCGGCTCGCGCATCTGCGGCGCAGGCGCGGGGCGCCGCCCCCTCCCCCGGCGGCGGTCGCCGACGTGGCGCTCGTCTCCCATCTGCACGCCGACCATCTGCACCTGCCGTCGCTGGCGCGGCTGGCCCCGGGGACCCAGCTGCTCGTGCCGCGGGGCGCCGCGCGCTCGGTTCCCGGGCTGCGGCGGCTGGACCATCTGCGGCTCACCGAGGTCGTGCCCGGCGATCGCACCCAGGTCGGTGACCTGGTCGTACGCACGGTGTCGGCACGCCACGACGGGCGGCGGCTGCCGGTCGGACCGCACCGCTCCCCCGCCGTGGGATACGTGGTGGAAGGCGAGGCGCGGACGTACTTCGCCGGGGACACGGGGCTGTTCGCGTCGATGGCCGAGGAGGTCGGTGCGGTCGACGTGGCCCTGCTGCCGGTGGGCGGCTGGGGGCCGTATCTCGGGGAGGGCCATCTCGACGCGGGCCGTGCCGCCGAGGCGCTGGCCGCGTTGCTGCCGCGCAGCGCTGTGCCGGTGCACTACGGCACGTTCTGGCCCATCGGGATGGATGCCGTGCGCCCCCATGAATTCCATGCGCCGGGTGCGGAGTTCGTGCGCCTGGCCGCCGAGCGTGCTCCCCGGGTGACGGTGCACCTGCTGGAGCACGGCGAGAGCGTGCGTCCGGAGGCCGCTCGGTGATGGCCTGGCCCGCCACGGGAGCGGTGGCTCCCTCTCTCCTGTCGGCCAAGGGCACCGCCCCGGCGTTGTTCCTGTCCGCCACGGCCACGACCGTGCCGCCGGAGTCCACCCAGCAGGCGATCGGGTATCCGTCCCTGTTCCTGCTGGTGCTGATCGGCGCGCTCGTACCGGTGGTGCCGACGGGCGCACTGGTGAGTTCGGCGGCGGTGGTGGCCTTCCACCAGGCGGCGCCCCTCGGTCTGCTGATGGTGTTCCTGGTGTCCTCGGTGGCGGCGTTCATCGGCGACATGTCGCTCTACTGGCTCGGCCGGCGCGGCATGGGCTCGAAGAACGGATCGCGCTGGCTGGAGGCGATCCGGGTGCGCGCCCCCGAGGACCGGCTCGTCCGGGCCCAGGAGAAGCTCGCCGACCACGGCGTCGCCGTCCTCGTCCTGTCCCGTCTCGTGCCGGCGGGCCGCATCCCGGTGATGCTGGCCTGTCTGATGGCGAAGATGCCGCTGCGCACCTTCGCCCGCGGGGACGCTCCGGCATGTCTCGCGTGGGCGGCCACCTACCAGGTCATCGGCATCCTCGGCGGCTCCCTCTTCAGTGAGGCGTGGGAGGGCGTGGTGGCGGCGGTGGCGCTGACCCTCGCGATCAGCGCGGCGCCGAGCGTGTGGCGCAGGCTCCGCCGGACGACACCCTCGTAGGGACGCGGTCGCCTCGCCCCGGCTCAAGGGCGCGACGACTCCCCTTCAAGGGGACGGGACGACCGCTCCACGACGTGCGACCGCTCCACGAAGGGACGCGGCGACCGCTCCACGAAGGGACGCGGCGACCGCTCCGCGAAGAGACGGGATGCCCACGCCGCGAGGAGACGGGGTCACTCCAGTACCCGCGAACCCCCCACCGCCAGATCCCACAGATCCTCCCGTGCCAGGCCCGCCCGCTCCCAGGCGGCCCGCACCCGCCGCAGGGGCTCGAGGACCGGTTCCGCCGAGAGCACGAACGTGCCCCAGTGCATCGGCGCCATCCGCCGCGCGTTCAGGTCGACGGTCGCCTGCACCGCCTCTTCCGGGTCGCAGTGCACATCGCTCAGCCACCACCGGGGGTCGTACGCGCCGATCGGCAGGAGGGCGAGGTCGATCCCCGGGTGGCGCTGCCCGATGCGGGAGAACCAGTGGCCGTATCCGGTGTCGCCCGCGAAGTACACGCGCTGCCCCTCGGGCGCCGTCAGGACCCAGCCGCCCCACAGGGTGCGGCAGGTGTCGGTGAGGCTGCGCTTGGACCAGTGGTGTGCGGGGACGAAGTCGAAGCGGACGCCGTCCAGTTCGGCCGCCTCCCACCAGTCCAGCTCGGTGACGCGGGTGAACCGGCGCCGCCTGAACCAGCGTCCGAGTCCCGCGGGCACGAACAGCGGTGTGTCGCGCGGGAGTCGGCGCAGGGTCGGCGCGTCCAGATGGTCGTAGTGGTTGTGGCTGATGACGACCGCGTCGACACGCGGCAGCGTGCTCCAGGCCACGCCGACCGGGGTGATCCGGGCCGGGGTCCCGATGATCCTGCGGGACCAGACCGGGTCGGTGAGGACGGTGAGCCCGCCGATCCGGACCACCCAACTCGCGTGCCCCGCCCAGGAGACGGCGACGGCGCGGGCGTCCACGCGGGGCAGCGGCGCCGGCTCGAAGGGCAGCAGCGGGATGTCGGCGAGCCCCTCGACGCCGGGCCGCAGGGCACCCTCGCGGGCGAACCGCGCGAAGGCCCGCAGCCCCGGCAGCGGCGCCGTCAGCCGGTCCACGAAGGACCGGGGCCAGTTACGCCGCTCGCCGAGCGGGCGGGGCTCGGCGAGCGGAGGAGGAAGGACGGCGGGGTGCCCCTGTGCAGGGGCGGGCGGCGGCGCGGGATCGTCGGTGTCCTGTGCCGTCCTGCTCGTGGTCGACTCGGACTGCTGCGTCATCGAGGAGACTCCCATCGCTGAGCGTCGTCGCGGAGATCGTCGAAGGCCGACCCCAATCGGGTCAACGCACTGTGTACATGCGGCAGTTCCAGCGGCGTCGGGGAGGCGAGGGATTCCTCCCGCTCCTCGTCCGTGGAGCCGAGCAGCGGCCCGGTGCCGAGGCGGACGCGGAGCGCGGCGAGGTCGTCGCCGAACCGGTGTCCGCCCGGCGCGGGCATGCCGAGCCGGGCGGAGAGGAAGTCCTCCAGGTCCTGTGCGTCGCCGACGCCGTGCGCGCCGAGGGCGGTGCGGAGCGGGCCGAGGTCGACGTACAGGTGTCTGCCGACCTGCGGGGGCCGCGCGACGGCACCGGAACCGGTCACCGCGCGGTGGGCGGCTTCGGCCACGCGCGCGTGCAGGCGTACGGCGGCGGTGAGCCGTCCGGTGATCCCGGCGGGCTCGCCGAGCGCGTACGCGGCAGCCGCGGCGACCGGTTCGGCGACGCGCGCGCCGAGCACGGTGAGCACATCGAGGACACGGGAGCGCAGCAGGGCACCCGACTCGTTGCCGGGGAAGCGGGCGACGGCGGCCGGCCAGCCCTGCGGCAGGAAGGGGCCCGCGAGGTCCGTGATCACGGTGACGTCGTCGGGGAGCATCTCGGCGGGGCTGAGCAGCACGGTGTCGTGCGGCCGGTGCACGGTGTCGCGCCAGGTCTCGTCGCTGACGATGTGCAGGCCCTCGCCCGCCGCGGCCTCCACGGTCTCGTGCACCACCTCGGGCGGTGCGACGGTGGCGGTGGGGTCGTCGGCCACGGACAGCAGGAGCAGACGCGGGTCGCCGCCCTCCGCCCGGACTCTGCGGACGGTCTCCAGAAGGGCGTACGGATCGGGGACGCCGCCGCACTCCGCGGGGGTCGCCACATGGAACACGGATCTGCCCAGCAGGCGGGCCTGAGGCGCCCACCACGCGGCGCACGGACGGGGCACCAGGACGTCGCCGCCGAGCGCTCCGGTCAGGGCCAGCAGCAGCGCGGGGGCCCCGGGGGCGGCCACCACCCGGTCGGCCGCGGCGGACAGTCCGCGGCGGGTCCAGTAGCCGCGGGCGGCGTCGAGGAGCGCGGTTCCGCCGCCGAAGAGCTCGGCGTCCGAGCGATCCGCCGCGGCGGCCAGTACGGAGCGGAGTTCCGGCTGGACGGGCAGGCCCGGTTCGGGCAGCGGCGGCCCGTACCGGACCGGTCCGTGGCCTTCGTGGGCCGTCCGCCGCATACCTGCCTCCGCACCGTGCGTACTGCCGTGCCCTGTTCCGGAGCCTGCCTGTCCGTACGGTTCCGGGTGCTTCCGTCCCCTCGTACAACTCACCTCGCGCGGCTGACTCTCCCGCGCCGTCGCCCTCTCAGTGCCCAGAGGCATACCGTCCCACGAGTGCTCTCGTGAGCGCTCCGGAAGCTGCTCCGGAAGGTGCTCCGGAAGGTGCTCCGGAAGGTGCTCCGGGGATCGTGCCCGTCACGTCGTCATCCGTCGCGCCCTCGTCCGCATCGTCACGGTGTCGCCCCGCCGCTCTACCCGTGCCGTTGGCGGAGCCGGAGGACGGCCGCGCCCACGGCGCCGGCGATCAGTACACCGCCGGCGACCAGAGCCGGCACGGAGTCGGTGAAGACACCGCCCTCACCGGCCTCCACACCGCGCTGGACGGCGGGAGGATGCTCACCGGCACCGGCGTCGGTGCCGGGCCCGCTGTCGGTGCCGTGCGTCGCCATGGCGCCCCGGGCCACGGAGTACGAGGCGGTCCACTGTTTCCCGTGACCGCCCGGCGGCGCGGGACAGACGCCCTCCACGTCCCATCGCGACCCGCCCCCGGCATCCGGGGTGAGTTTGTCCGGGCCCACCGTGCCGGGACCGACCGACTCCGGGTCCACCGTCTCCGGCCCCACCGTGTCGGGGCCCACCGTGTCGGGGCCCACCGTGTCCGGGCCCACCGTGTCGGGCCCCACCTCATCCGGACCCACCTCATCCGGACCCACGGCATCCGGGCCCACGGCATCCGGGCCCACCGTCTCCGGCCCCACGGCATCGGGGGCCGTCGGGTCGGGGACCACCGGATCGGGAACCACCGGGTCTCCGGCCGAGGGAGCCGGTGCCTCGGCGTCGGGCGCCGCCGTGTCCGGGCTCCCGGGGGCCGGGCTCGCCGCTCCCCCGCGCACGGTGCCTGGATTCTTGGCGTCGGAGGAAGCCGCCGTGCCGGGGCCCGTGCCGTCAAAACCTTGCCCCGCGTCGGACCCCGTCCCCGCGGAGTCGCCGGCCGTGTCGGGAGCTTCGCCTGAAACGCCCGACGGGATGCGGGCCGTGCCGCGATAGGCGGCGGCGCCCGCGGCGCTCGTGTCGGTGCCCTCGACGCGATGCAGTTGGACCTTGCCGTTCTCGAAGCCCTGGGAACTGGCGTCGATGAAGTCGGGCGGGGTTCCCCCGATCGCGTCACAGGTGACCGTGATGGTGAGAGTGCCGCCGGGTTCGACGGAGCCCGGGCTGACCTCCGCGGCCGGATCCGCCGACGCTGCCGACGCGGCGGCGCCCAAGGCTGCGCCGGCCAGGGCGGTGGCGTACAGGACACGGGCGGTACGGCGCATGAGCGGGGCTCCTTCGGCGGGCTGCGGTCCGAGAGCCACGGCCGTCGCGTCCCTCGGGCCCATCAGAGCCCGCCGTCCCGCCGGGCGCGAACGGCCGGGCACCATTCGCGGGACAGACGGGTCCGAGCGGGTGACATCGCTGCGGGGCGGCGCCCGCTCCCCGTGCACGGCATCCGGCACCTCCCCCGGGACGCCGCCCACCGCCCAGCCCGTACGACAACGACCGCTCAGCCCGTACGGCAACCACCGCTCAGCCCGTACGGCAACCACCGCTCAGCCCGTACGGCAACCACCGCTCAGCCCGTACGACAACCACCGCCCGGCCCGTGCGACAACCACCGCTCACCAGGCACGACGACTACCGTCGCAGGGCACCTACGACAGCTGCCGCCGCCGGCCCCTGGATGCGGCGGCGCCTCTTCCCTCCCTCGCCCGCTCCCCTCATTCGGTCGGCGCGACCAACTCCCGCTCCAGTCCGTGTCCCCGCTTGTCCACGACGCCGGCGGCGACGTCGGACAGCTTGCGGTTGGTGCCCTGTGAGATCCGGCGCAGGACCGCGAAGGCCCGGTCCGCGTCGCACCCCAGGGCGTGCATCACCATGCCGCACGCCTGGTCGATGACGGGCCGGGAGCGCAGCGCGGCGCCCAGCTGGTCGAGTTCGGTCAGCGCGGCGCGGTAGGAGCGGTCGCGGACCAGGCAGGTCGCCGCATGGTCGCCGAGCGCGCGGGCGGCTCCGTGCGAGGCCCCTTCGAGGGCGCCGGGCCGGAAGCTGTAGAGGCTGAGCGTGACGGTCAGCCCGGCGCGGCGAAAGGGAATGGTCACGCTGGAGCGCACGCCCGCGTCGAGGGCCATGGCCCGGTAGCCGGGCCAGCGCTTCTCGGCCAGCAGGTCCGCCGAGTCGACGGGTTCCCCGCGTTCCAGAGCGGCCGGGATCGGCCCATCGCCGGAGCGCAGTTGCACCGAGACGAGTCCGGCGAGGTCGGGGTGGGTCACCGCGGCGGGCCGTTCGGTGCCGCCCTGGGACACCATGCTGCTCGCGCCGCAGCAGTCGGTGACGCAGCGCGTGGCCTGTTCGGCGAGTTCCGAGAGCCTTCTCCCGGGGAGGGCCGACTCGGGTGACTCCGTTCCCAGATGGCCCAGTCGATCGGTTTCCGGCATGGCTCACTCCTCCTCTCTCCTCGCCTTCCCACCCATCTGCACCGAAAACGAGCGCTCTCGCCCGGGCCGGAACGAAGTGCCCCCACCTGCGTCGGAGCAAGCCCTGCGGGTTGCACCCCCGCCACCCCCGGCACACCTCGGCCGGGTTACGTTCATCGCATGGCGCTGACGGACGAATTCGGTGAAGAACTCGCGGATTTCGTGCGCCGCGTCTCGGAGTTGAAGGCGGCGCGTTCCGTGCCCGCCCGGCAACTGCCGACGGTCCTCGAGGCGGCGATCTTCGAACTGGACCATGTGGCCGAGCAGTTGTGGCCCGCGTTCCAGCGGATGTCCGCGGCCGGTCCCTCCGGGATCGGCTCCGTGGACCGGCAGGAGCAGCAGCTCCTGAAGGCGCTCTTCCAGCGGGTGCCGGTGCCGGTCGTGCTGGTGGACCGCGAGACCGTGGTGCGCCGGATGAACTTCGCGGCGACCTCGTTCACCGGTCTCCGGGCCGGTTACGCCACCGGCCGGCCGCTGACCGGGTTCCTGGCGCACGCCGACCGGGCCGCGTTCCGCTCGCAGGCGGCGGCGGTGGCCCGCGGCGAGGGCGACCGCGGGCTCACCGTGCGTCTCCAGCAGGAGCCGTCGGTGCCCGTGCGGGCGACGCTCACCGCGCTGCGGCCCAGCGGGGAGCCACGGACCGCCGTACTGGTGGTGCTCCAGCCGGTGGACGAGGGAAGCCCGTCGGATGCCCCGGGGCACTCGGGGAACTCGGTGAACCCGGGGCGAGGTGCACCGGGGCGGGCGGTGCCGAGTCTCTCCGCGACCACCCGGCACGCGGAGCTGATGGACCTGGTGGACGCCATGACCACGGCGCTGCTCGGCCGTCCGGACGGGGACCGTTCAGCGGTGCTGGACCGGGTGGCAGGGGTGCTGCACGGGCGGTTCGCGGACTGGGTGGTGGCCGACGCCGGGGCCGGACCCGGGCGACTGTCCCGTACGGCCGTGCTCGGCCCGCCCGGATGCGGCGAGGAGGTGGCGGCCGTGGCCGCGCAGGATCCCGCCGCGTGCCCCCTCGTCGCCGAGGCGGTACGCGGCGGGTCCACGGCCCTACAGGTACGTCCGGACGACCCGGACGCCTTCGGGCACGACGCCTCGGGCGCCCCGGTCCTCGTCCGCGCCGACGTGACGTCCTTGCTGTGTGTGCCACTGCCCGGCGCGTCCGGTTCCGTACGCGGGGTGGTGACGCTGTTCAGGAGCGGCGGCCGGCTCTCCTTCTCGATGGCCGAGGCGCAGGCGATGGACTTGATGTCCCGTCACATCGCCCTGCGGCTCGCGTGGTCGGACTGACCCGGCGGGCGTCCGGGCGGCCACCCGGTCGGGCCGATCGGCCGTCCCTCAGGCCGCGTCGCGCATGATCTGGTCGCGCAGGCGGGTGCAGCAGCGGCTGATGAGGCGGGAGACGTGCATCTGGGAGATGCCCAGCTCGTCGGCGATCCGGCTCTGGGTCATGTCACTGAAGAACCGCATGTAGAGAATGGCGCGTTCCCGCTCGGGCAGTGCCTGGAGCCGGGGTTTGACGGCCTCGCGGTCGATGACGGTGTCGAGCGCCGGATCGGACGAACCGAGGGCGTCGCTGAGGGAGTATCCGTCGTCGCTGCCCGGCAGTTCGGCGTCCAGGGAGAGCGCGGTGAAGCTCTCCAGGGCCTCGAGGCCCGTGAGGACGTCCTCCTCGCTCATCCGGGCGTGCTCGGCGATCTCGGCGACGGTGGGCCGGCGGCCCGGGATGGTCTGCGAGAGGTCCTGGCTCGCGAACCGGACCCGGTTGCGCAGGTCCTGGACCCGGCGCGGCACGTGCAGGGTCCACATGTGGTCGCGGAAGTGGCGCTTGATCTCGCCGGTGATCGTCGGTACCGCGTAGCTCTCGAAGGCGTTGCCGAGCTCCGGGTCGTAGCGGTCGACGGCCTTGACCAGACCGAGCGCCGCGACCTGACGAAGATCCTCAGGGCTCTCGCCGCGGTTGCGGAACCGCCCCGCGAGCCGTTCGGCCATCGGCAGCCAGGACTCGACGATCTCCTCACGGAGCGCGTCGCGCTGCTGGCCCGGGGGGAGCGTGGCGAGCCTGCGGAATGCCTCCGCGGTGTCGGGGGCGTCGTCGTGCGGATGGTGCGTCGCGCTCGCTTGAGTTCGCATGGTGCGTCGCAACTCCCTTGATGGTGCCTTGTGATGGACAGTCATCGTGGGAGCGCACCCGAGCGCCGGACGGGTACACCCGTGGCGCGAGAGCCGCTCCCACGGACGTGCCTCCTGTCCGAAGCACTGCAACTGCGTCTGCCCCGCGCCATGCGGGACAAACACCACGCGATTCTCCCTGAAGCCGGGCCGCTCCTTCCTCCCGGGGCCGGGATCGGCCCCTCCCGAGCCGCGCTCTGCGCGACCCGGCTCCACCCGGCCGGCGAGCGGACGTGTCGGGCCCGGGCCGTCGGGTACGCGATCACCACCTCGAACCTCTGGAGGGAATTCATGCAGCGAGGCAGTGACCGGTTGAGTGTTCACCGGGACGAGGAGATGAAGCACGAACTGCGCGATTTCCTCAGGTCAGGGCACCCCACCCGGGCCGAGGAGTGGCAGGACCCGGAGCCGGCCGCCGACGACGATCCGGTGATCGCGGGAGGCCCGGTGGTGCCGGACGGACCTCAGAGCTCCTTGGCGACGCTGCGCCTGGAACTGGCGCGGTTCCTGGGCCGTACCTCGTTCCCCGCGGGACCTCGTGAGCTGATCGGTGTCCTGCGCGAGAAGAACGCCCCCGACGTCCTGACCGCGTCCCTGGAGCGGCTGCCGAGCACGGCGCGCTACGGCACGGCGCACGAACTGGCGGCAGCGGTCGTGGGAGCAGGGAGTCCCTAGAGGCACCGGGGCACCGGGGGCACCGGGGCGTGCGCGCGCAGCAGGACCGGAGGCACCGGTGACGTCACCGGCGCGGGCCGTCATCGAGGATGACGGCCCGCTCACGGAAGGTGCGCGGTCGGCCGCGCGCCCCGCGTCCGCGGACGGCCGGCAGGAGGGGGCTCGGCGCGCCGATCCGGGCGGCGGCCCTCAGGGGCGCCGCCCGACCAGGCAGAGCAGTTTCGTCTGGACGTCGGCGCCGGGCGGCGGTTCCTCCGGGGGCGCGAAGAGCCCGCTCTTCTCCAGCTCCGCCGCGTGCGGGGTGACCTCGCGGACCGCGAAGGTCAGCAGGTCGGCGGGGAGTTGTTCGTCGGCGCCGATGGCACGCGACAGGTCCCAGGTGTGGACGGCGAGGTCGGTGACCAGCTGCGCGCAGTAGTCGGCCGCCTGCATGTCGCCGAACGAGAGATGGACCGTGCGGTCGAGCGCGCCCGGCTCCCCGAACACGGCGCGTGAGGCGTCGGCCACGGCGTCCCAGGCGGCGGCCGGGTCGGGGCCGAGCAGGTCGCCCGCCAGCGCGCCGCCGACCGAGTCGACGGTGCCGCCGTCCCGGACCAGCGCGGGCACCCACGCCTGCTCGGAGACGAGATGACCGACCAGGTCGCGCACGCTCCAGGCGGTGCACGGTGTGGGGGCGTCCCACTGGTCGTCGCGGACGGCGTGGACGCGGCGGCCGAAGAGGTCCAGGGCCTCCGCCTGCCGGGTCAGGATCGGATTCGGCTCGGTCGGATGCGGGGCGGTCATGCCGGCGGCACCCCCGCGGGTCCGCGGTCCCGGGCCCCGTCGCGGGTACGGCCCGCCGAGACGGGCCGGCGCGGGTGACGGCGCAGATACTCGCCCTCCAGCTGGGCCATGCGCACGTTGTGGGTGTGCAGCGCGTCGTTCGAACCGTGCAGCAGCGTGTCGTGACGGGTGCGGTGGATGGCCTCCAGCTCTTTCATCAGCTGCTGGTCGTCCAGCCGGCCCGGGTCCACTCCGGTCATGGTGCTACCCCGCTCGTCGTGGCCCTCGGTGCGGTCCGGGCACCCGCCCGGGCAAGCCCTGCCCCGAGCGGCGTCCGTGGGAGCCATGGATCGAGACCTTCTCCCACCACTCTACGAACATCCGGGGTGCCGGGCCTCCCCGGGACGCCCGGGGTACGGGGAAGGCCCGGGGAGGGCCCGGGACGGGCGGGCCCTGCCTCGACGAAACGGGCGGGCCCGGCCTCACCAGGACGGACCCGGCCTCCGGCACCGCCCAGCGGCCTCCGGCCGAGGCCGGCGCTCCCGGCGCCGCACCCGGACTCCCGTGCGCTGCGTTCCCGGCGCCGCGCCAGGACTCGCTGGCACGGGCCATGGTTCCGCGCGGCCTACCGGGCCCGCTCCACCCGGCGCTCGTCCCACACCGGCTCCTGCGTCTCCCGGACGCGGCCGTCCGAGCCGAAGACCAGGTAGCGGTCGAAGGAGCGGGCGAACCAGCGGTCGTGGGTGACCGACAGGACCGTCCCCTCGTACGCCTCGAGGCCCTCCTGAAGTGCCTCGGCGGACTCCAGGTCGAGGTTGTCGGTCGGCTCGTCGAGCAGCAGGGCCGTGGAGCCCTCCAGCTCCAGGAGCAGGATCTGGAAACGCGCCTGCTGGCCGCCCGACAGCTTCTCGAAGCGCTGCTCGGCCTGGGCGGTCAGCTCGTAGCGGCGCAGCCGGGACATCGCCGCTCCGCGGTCCTGTGAGTGCTCGGTCCACAGGATGTCCAGGAGCGTGCGGCCCTCCAGCTCCGGGTGGGCGTGCGTCTGCGCGAAGTGGCCGGCCACCACGCGGGCGCCGAGCTTCCACTCGCCGGTGTGCGCGACGTCGCCGCCCGCGAGCAGCCGCAGGAAGTGCGACTTCCCCGAGCCGTTGGAGCCGAGGACGGCGACGCGCTCGCCGTAGAAGACCTCCAGGTCGAACGGTTTCATCAGACCGGTGAGCTCGAGTCCCTTGCAGGTCACGGCCCTCACCCCGGTCCGCCCGCCGTGCAGCCTCATCTTGATGTCCTGCTCGCGCGGCGGCTCCGGAGGCGGTCCGGCCTCCTCGAACTTGCGCAGCCGGGTCTGCGCCGCCGCGTAACGGGACGCCATCTCATGGCTGACGGCGGCCGCCTGACGGAGGTTCAGCACCAGCTTCTTGAGCTGCGCGTGCTTCTCGTCCCAGCGCCTGCGCAGCTCCTCGAAGCGCGCGAACCGCTCCCGCCTGGCCTCGTGATACGTCGCGAAACCGGCGCCGTGCACCCAGGCGTCCGCGCCGGCCGGGCCGGGCTCGACGCTGACGATCTTCTGGGCGGCGCGGGCGAGGAGTTCGCGGTCGTGGGAGACGAACAGGACGGTCTTGCGGGTCTCCTTGAGCCGCTCCTCCAGCCAGCGCTTGCCGGGCACGTCGAGGTAGTTGTCCGGCTCGTCGAGGAGCAGCACCTCGTCGGTGCCGCGCAGCAGCGCCTCCAGGACCAGGCGCTTCTGCTCACCCCCGGACAGGGTCCGGACCAGCCGCCATTGCGCCTTCTCGTAGGGGACGCCGAGGGCGGCCGTCGTGCACATGTCCCAGAGGGTCTCGGCCTCGTATCCACGGACCTCGGCCCAGTCGGACAGCGCCTGCGCGTAGCGGAGCTGTGACGCCTCGTCGTCCACGGTCATCATGGCGTGCTCGGCGGCGTCCACGGCCTTCGCCGCCTCGCGGATCCGGGGCGGGGCCACGGAGACGAGCAGCTCCCGCACGGTCGTCTCGTCGCGCACGGACCCCACGAACTGCCGCATCACGCCGAGCCCGCCGCCCACGTTGACGGTTCCTCCGTGGGGCTTGAGCTCCCCCGAGATCAGCCGCAGCAGCGTCGTCTTCCCGGCGCCGTTGGGCCCCACCAGGGCCACGACGGCCCCTTCCCCCACCCGAAACGACACATCGCCGAGCAGCGCCCTCCCGTCGGGAAGGTAGTACTCAAGGTGTGCGGCTTCGAGATGTCCCATGGGCAGGCATTCTCCGGGGAGCGGCGGTGAGGGGCAAACGCGTATCCGACCAGGGCCCGGCACGGGGGCGAGGAACCGGCGGATCCGGGGTAGACGGAGCCGCATGACCCCGACCCCAGACGTCGACCTCACCGCCCTCGTACCGGGCCGCCATGCCCTTCGGGACCGCCTCCTGGCACTGGACTGCCGGGTCTTCGAGGCGGTCGCGGCGCGGCACTGGCCGGGCGGCGACCCGGTGCTGCCACGGCTGAGCCGCAGCGCGAACCACGGTGTCCTGTGGTTCGCCACCGCCGCCGCCGTCGCGGCGAGCCGCACTCCGCGGGCCCGCCGGGCCGCCGCCCGGGGCGTCGCCTCGCTCGCCCTCGCCTCCGCCACCATCAACACACTCGGCAAGCGCTCGGTGCGCCGGACCCGCCCCGGACTGGACCCGGTGCCCGCCATCCGGCAGCTGAAGCGGCAGCCGATCACCACGTCGTTCCCGTCGGGCCACGCCGCCTCCGCCGCCGCCTTCGCGACGGGTGTGGCACTGGAGTCCCGCGGCTGGGGCGCCGCCGTAGCACCGCTCGCCGCGGCGGTCGCACTGTCCCGCGTCTACACCGGCGTCCACTTCCCGAGCGACGTCCTGGCCGGGGCGGCCCTCGGCGTCGGCGCCGCCTACGCCGTGCGGGGACTGGTGCCCACCCGGGACCAGGTGACTCCGGCCGGCCGGCCGCGCGTGGACGCGCCCGCGCTGCCCGAGGGCGAGGGCCTGGTCGTCGTGGCCAACACGGGCTCGGGCAGCGCGGAGCGGGTCGGCGCGCTGGCCTCCGCGCTGCCGCGCGCGGAGGTCGTGGAGTGCGAACCCTCCGGCATACGGGAGGAGCTGGAGAAGGCGGCGAGCCGCGCCCGGGTGCTGGGCGTGTGCGGCGGCGACGGCACGGTGAACACCGCGGCCGAGGTCGCGCTGCGCCACGGCGTCCCCCTCGCCGTCCTGCCGGGCGGCACCCTCAACCACTTCGCCCACGACCTCGGGGTCGAGGGCGAACGCGATCTGGTCCGCGCGCTCCAGGAGGGCGAGGCGGTCCAGGTGGACGTGGGCCGGTTCACGTCCGGCGACCAGGAGGGCATCTTCCTCAACACCTGCAGCCTGGGCATCTATCCGGAGCTCGTGCGTGAGCGGGAGAACTGGTCCAGGGTGATCGGCAGCTGGCCCGCCGGTGTGCTCGGCGCCCTGCGCGTGCTGCGCGCGGACCATCACCCACTGCGGGCAGAACTCGGCGGCCGCACGCACCCGTTGTGGCTGCTGTTCGCCGGCAACGGCACCTACCACCGGATGGGCCTGGCGCCCGCCCGCCGCTTCGACCTCGCGGACGGACGGCTGGACGTACGGGTCGTGCACGGCGGCCGCCATCCCGCGATGCGTCTGCTGGCCGCGGCCTTCGCGGGCCCGCTGACGCGCTCTCCCGCCCACGCGGCCGTGCGGGTGGGGCATCTGCACATCGACAGTGTCGCGCCGGGCACGCTTCTCGCCTACGACGGTGAAGTCACCGAGGTCAGCGGTGAGGTGACGCTGCGCAAGAGCCCCGAGGCGCTGACCGTCTACCGGCCGCTTCCCGCGCACTGAGGCCGGTCCCGCGCACGCACGCCGTTCCCGCGCGCACTCGGGCCACGAGCCGGTTCCGTGACCTCATCGGCGTGCCTCGGCTCGCGCAACACCCCACCCGGGACTGTCCACATGGCAAGATATGGGTCTCATTATTCGACATGCCCGCGTACGGTGATGCCATCGCCTCGCGGAGTCGGCAGACGCCCGAGCGAGGCCCCGTACGACGAGAAGGGGAACGGTCATGTCGAAGCCGCAGGAGACCGCCGTCTACACGCACGGCCACCACGAGTCGGTGCTGCGCTCACACACCTGGCGCACCGCCGCCAACTCGGCGGCCTACCTGCTCGACTCGCTGAAGCCGCACATGAAGATCCTCGACATCGGCTGCGGCCCCGGCACCATCACCGCCGACCTGGCGGAACGGGTGCCGGACGGCCAGGTCACCGGCGTCGACCACGCGCCCGGCATCCTGGACCGGGCCCGCCGGGTGGCGGCCGAACGCGGCCTGCGCAACGTCGACTTCGCGGTCGCCGACATCCACGCGCTGGAGTATCCGGACGACACGTTCTGCGTGGTCCACGCCCACCAGGTGCTCCAGCACGTGGGCGATCCGGTGCAGGCGCTGCGCGAGATGCACCGGGTCACGAAGCCCGGCGGCTTCATCGCGGTCCGCGAGTCGGACTACTCGGCCATGACCTGGTACCCGGCGGTACCGGGCATGGACGACTGGCTGGACCTCTACCTGAGGGTCGCCCGAGCCAACGGGGGCGAGCCCGACGCGGGCCGGCGTCTCAAGTCGTGGGCACTGGCCGCCGGCATCCGGGACATCGCGGCGACGTCGAGCACCTGGACCTTCGCCACCGAGAGCGAGCGGGAGTGGTGGAGCGGCCTGTGGGCGGACCGCACGGTGGCCTCGTCCTACGCGGAGCGCGCCACCGAAGGGGGGCACGCGACCACGGATCAACTGAGGGCGGTGTCGGACGCCTGGCGGCAGTGGGGGCGGCAGGCGGACGCCTGGTTCTCCGTGCTGCACGGAGAGATTCTCTGCCGGAAGGAAGCCTGACTCCACGGTGACCGGACACCCGAGCGCAACGGGGTTCACGTCCTGTGGCCGCTCGGATTCCTGGTGCGTGGCACGAGTGCTTCCGGCTCCAGGGCAGCGGCCGCCGGCACAGGTGGTGGGGCTTTCCTCGGCGACGGCAGGGATCAGGGTGGAGGGCCGGTCAGGGCGCCTTCCTCGCGAGGTCCGTGAGGCCTATGAAACCCGTGAGGCCCGTTGAACCCGTGAAGGAGTACGCCGCCCACGGTCCCGTGAGCACCACGCGCACCCCCGGTTCCTCGCGCACACTCGCGTTCACCCGCTCCACGAATTCCTCCGATGCCGCGCGCGGCACCAGATAGGCGGCATCGAACACATGGGTGTCCGTCGCGTGAGGAGAGGCCGGATTCGGCGGGGTGCGCACCAGGGATTCGTCGGCGCACCGGGAAAGGGTGCCGTGCAACCGGTGTGTGAATTCATCCGTGCGTTCCCGTGTCCCACCGGAAGGCCCGGCGGTCTTGGCGTACACCTTCACGCCCCATTCCACCCGCCCGTCGAGCCGGTCGAGGGTCCGCAGGAACTCCTCCTCGCGTTCCTCCATCATCACGCGTACACCGCTGTCGTCCCGGAGCACGGTGGCGAGCCGGAGCGGCAGCGGGCTGGTGACGGCGGTGAGCGAGTCGACGACGCCCTGGTGGGCGCGGGCCGTCGCCTCCAGCCACTCCACGTCCTCCAGCCGGCGGCGCAGCGGCTCCGCGGCGAATTCCCGCTCCGGGACCGAGCCGACCACGGCGATCAGGTCGCCGTGGCGCAGCAGCTTGGGCGGGACGCCCGCGACCCCGGCCAGTTCGGCCGACAGCGCCGCCGGGAAGGGGCGGCAGATCGCGTAGACGTAGCGCAGAGTGGTCATGAGGTCTCCTCCCGCGGGTCCACGCGGCTCCGGCCCCACGAGCCGGTCACGCAACTCCCGTTCCTGCTGGGCAAGCCGGGCATGTCGGGCGCCTGTCGAAGCGGCGGGGCCGCCGCCCGCCGGTCCACCGGGGAGCGGCGAGCGGCCCGCACCGCCGTCGGCCGGACGCGAGAGCCGGCCCCCGCCATCGTCGGCGAGGGGCGACGACCGGCCCGGACCGTCGGCGGCAAGGCGTGAACGCCGGCCCGCACCCCCATGGGCGGGATACGAGAGCCGGCCGGCACCGTCCGCTCACTGACCATGGTGCCCTCCGGTCTCCGGTCAGCGCACCACGGCCGTCTCCACCAGCAGCCGTGCCGCCGCCGCGATCGACTCGGCGTCGATGCCCGCGGCGTGCAGCTGCTCGGCCGGGCTCGCGGAGCCCGGCATCGTACGGACGGCGAGGCGCACCAGGCGGGGCACGGGGCGGCCGTCCGTGAAGGCGTCGAGCACAGCGTCCCCGAGACCGCCCTCCTCGCGGTGGTCCTCGACGGTGACCAGGCAGCCGGTCTCCTCGGCGGCCTCGCGCAGGGTCGCGCGGTCCACGGGCTTCACGGAGTAGAGGTCGATCACGCGGGCCTGGATGCCCTCGCGGTCGAGTGCCTCGGCGGCGGCCAGCGCCTCATGGACGGTGACGCCCGCGGCGACGAGCGTCAGCCGGTCCTCGGCGGAGGCGCGGAGCACCTTGCTGCCGCCGACGGGGAACTCCTCGGTGGCGCTGTAGATGACGGGGCTGTCACCGCGCGAGGTGCGCAGATAGCGGATGCCCTCCAGGTCCGCCATGGTGGCGACGAGTTTCGCGGTCTGGTGGGCGTCGCACGGGTACAGCACGGTCGAGCCGTACGTGGCCCGGAACATCGCCAGGTCCTCCAGACCCATCTGCGAGGGCCCGTCCTGGCCGATGGAGACGCCCGCGTGCGAGCCGACGAGGTTGATGCCGGAGCCGCTGATGGAGGCCATCCGGACGAAGTCGTGGGCGCGGGTGAGGAAGGCCGCGAACGTCGAGGCGTACGGCACCCAGCCCCGAGCGGCCATGCCGACGGCGGCGGCGACCAGTTGCTGCTCGGCGATGTAGCACTCGAAGAAGCGGTCGGGGTGTGCCTTGGCGAAGAACTCGGCGCGCGTCGAATCGCTGACCTCACCGTCCAGGGCGACGATGTCGCCGCGGGCGTCGCCGAGCGCGGCGAGGGCCTGCCCGTAGGCGTCCCGGGTGGCGATCTCGTCGCCGGTCTCGTACCGCGGCAGGTCGAGGTGTCCGGACCGCACGGCGTGCAACACTCGTGCGGCGGGGGGCTGATGGACCTCCACATGGTGGTCGCGCACACCGCCGAGCTCGGCGATCGCCTGAGCGGCGTCGGGCAGCGGTTTGCCGTGCAGCCCCTCGCGGTCCTGGACCGATGCCACGCCCTTGCCCTTCAGGGTGCGGGCGAGGATCGCGGTGGGCTGTCCGCCGGTGGTCTCCGCCTCGCCGAAGGCGCGGTCGATCGCGTCCACGTCGTGGCCGTCGATCTCGACCGTGTGCCAGCCGAACGCCCGGAACCGGCGCGCGTACGCGTCCAGGTCGTGCCCGTGCCGGGTCGGCCCGCGCTGTCCCAGGCGATTGACGTCGACGATCACGGCGAGGTTGTCGAGGTGCTCGTACCCGGCGTGCTCGGCGGCCTCCCACACGGAGCCCTCGGCGAGTTCGCTGTCACCGCACAGCACCCAGATCCGGTATCCGGTGCGGTCGAGCCGCTTGCCCGCCAGCGCGACGCCGACACCGACTGGCAGTCCCTGGCCGAGCGATCCGGTGGCGGTCTCGACCCAGGGCAGCCGGCGGGGTGTCGGATGCCCTTCGAGCCGGCTGCCCGCCTTGCGGAAGCTGAGCAGCTCGGCCTCGCTCACGGCGCCGGCCGCCTTGTACGCGGAGTAGAGCAGGGGCGAGGCATGCCCCTTGGAGAGGATGAGGCGGTCGTTGCCGGGGTGCTGGGGGCGTTCGAAGTCGTAGCGCAGATGCTTGGCCAGCAGGACCGCCATCAGGTCGGCCGCGGACATCGACGACGTCGGATGTCCGGAGCCGGCGGCGTCGGCGGCCCGCACGCTGTCGACGCGCAATTGCTGAGCCAGATCGATGAGTTGACGGGTGTTCATGATGCTCCTTCCGAACGGGTCGCGGCTCCTGGACGCCTCGGACGCCCACGGCCTCCGCCCGATGCGTCCCCGGTGCCCCCTGCGTCTTCTGTGTCTCCTGCGTCCCGTGCCTCCCCCGCGTCCGAAGCGCCGGGAACCGCGGATGCTCCAGGCACTCCAAGCGCTCCGGGTGCCGCAGAAGCTCCGGGTACGGCAGGCGCTCCGGGTGCCGCAGGCGCTCCGGCCACCCTCGCCAACTCGGGCGAGGCCGTGTCGAGCGGCACCGACCACGAGCGGACCAGGCCCAACTGCACGGCCTGGCGCGGCAGTACGGCGTCCAGAAGCCAGTCGGCCGCGACACGGACACGGTTGGCGGGCATGGCGGCCAGGTGGTAGCCGCGGGTGATTGCTGCGGCCGCCGGCCCCGCCAACGGGACGCCCAGGGGATTTGCCGCGGCCTTGACTCCCCCGAGATCGACGGTGAAGCCCAGGTCGCGGTGGCGGTAGGCGCGCCGTTCACCGATGCCGAGCGAGGCGGCGACGTTCCGGCCGGCGATCCTCCCCTGGCGCCAGGCGTGCTGCGCCGTCATCGGCGTGTAATGGCCGGGCTTCTCCAGATCCGGCACCGCCGCCGCGTCCCCGCAGGCGAACACCTCCGTATGGCTCGGCACCTGGAGATGCGGATCGACTAGTAGCCGCCCCCTCTCGAGGGGCCGCCCGAGTCCCTCGACCAGCGGATCGGGCCGCACTCCCACGCACCACACCAGCGTCCGGGTCTCGACGAACTCCCCGTCGCTGAGCCGCACGCCATCAGGGGTGGCCTCTTCGACCGACGTCCCGGTGCGGACGTCGACACCGCGCTGCCGCAGTACGCGATCGGCGGTGCGCGAGAGTCGCTCGTCCAGCTCGGGCAGCACGCGCGGGGCGACGTCGAGCAGCATCCAGCGCGGTGGCGCTCCCTCGCGCAGCGACTGCTTGCGCACCAGCGCGTCGGTGAACAGCTTTCCCTGGGCGGCGACTTCGGTCCCGGTGTACCCGGCTCCGACGACCACGAAAGTGCGGCGCGCGGCGCGGCTCTTCGGATCGTCCGACGCGGCGCCGAGCTCGATCTGCCGGGTCACGTGGTCCCGCAGATACAGCGCTTCGGGCAGCCCTCGGAAACCGTGCGCGTGCTCGGCGACACCGGGTACGGGCAACAGTTTGTTGACGCTGCCGACGGCGAGGACGAGACGGTCGTACGTGAGTGTGCCGCTGTCGCCCTCCGGGCCGGCGTAGCGCACGGTGCGCGCGTCGAGGTCGATCCCCTCGGGCTGCGCCTCGCCGAGCACGAGGCGTACGTGGGGCAGCGTGCCGGAGAGCGAGACGGTGACGCGGCGTGGCTCCAGGACACCCACGGCGACCTGGGGCAGCAGCGGCACATACAGGAAGTAGTCGGTCGGGTTCAGCAGAGTGATGTCGGCCTTGTGCCGGACCAGCCGCGACAGGACGCGGGCCGTCCGGTACCCGGCGAAGCCGGCGCCGACGATCAGAATGCGGGGTCGACTCACGGTGCTCCTCTGGCGGTGTCGCTCGTACGGGCTTTTCGCGTCCCCCTGACCGAGGGGCCCAAACACGGGCACCCCCGGCGTTTCGCAGCCTCACCGGGCTCCGGCGTGTGACACGGCTCGGCGCCGGTGCCTCGGGCCATGAGGCTGTCGACCTCATGGCCCGGCTCGGCACCGGCGCCGTTCATCGCGTGAGCGGGGTCATCGCGCCCGGCGGAGCCACACCTCCGGGTCGTCGGACAGACCCGTGCCCGTGCCCGTGCCGGGGGCCCCGGGTGCCCCGGACGGGATCGGCGGGTACAGCACGCCCATGCCGCCGGGCGGGGAGGCGGGCGGGCTGCCGCCGATGACCCGGCCGGGCGGGGTGAGCTCGTCCGCGTGTCCGGTCGTCGGCCTGGGCGCGGCCGGTCGGGCCAGGCCCCGCAACGCGTAAGCGGCGGCCCCGAGCACCGCCGCGACGATCAGGGCGGCCGCCCAGCCGGGCAGGGCGGACGCGAGCGCCAGACCGAGGGCGAGGACCAGGGCGGCGCCCGCGTACAGCGCGGCGGCGCCCGACGCGGCGTACAGGGCGGCGGTCCGGCTCTGTTTGCGTGTCTGTTCGCGCAGTTCGTCCCGGATGGTCTCGCGGGCCACCATGGTGAGCTCGTCGACGAGTTCCTTGTCCAGATGCTCCAGATGTTCCAGGTGCTCGATGCGCTTCATGGTCTGCGGGTACCCGGCCGATCCCCCGGTTAACGGAAGGCCTCGGTCCCGTCCCGTTCGGACCGACTGCCCCGTCCGTACCGCCCGTCAGCACCGCGCGACGGCTCCGCGTGCGGCGCGGCGCGGACCTGGGCGGCGACGATCGTCCGAAACGATCTCCTCCTCCGCCCGCCCCCAACTAGGCTCGTCCGTATGGAGATTCTGGGAGCCACGCTGCGCGTCTGCGTCGACGACCTGGAGACTGCGGTCCCCTTCTACGAACGGCTCGCGGGCGGCAGAGCCCTCCGCTTCGAGCGCGGCGGGGTGTCGGTCGCCGCGATCGGCTGCTTCCTGCTGATGAGCGGGCCGGAGTCCGAACTCGACGTGCTGCGCAGGGTCGCGGCGACCATCGCCGTCAAGGACGTCGAGGAGACCGGTCGGGTCCTCACCGACCTCGGTGCCCGCGTGGTCGCGGGGCCGGTGGAGACGCCCGGCGGCCGCAACCTGATCGCCGTGCACCCGGACGGGTCGGTGTACGAGTACGCGGACCGCCGCGTCTGAACCGCGCCGGGTTCGGGTGCTCCGCCGTGCGGCGGAGCACCCTGGCCCATGGCCCGGCGGACTCGGGCTGTGGACGGCGGTGGACTCAGGTGGCGGACGGCGGACGCATGCGGAAGTCGTAGCGCGCGGGCAGCGGCTCGTCGCTGAGCCGGGACCACAGACGCCCGATGGTCTCCGCGCCCTCCCGCAGGTCGGCGACCTCGAAGCCCGCGTCGAAGACCGCCCGCGCGTCCTCGCGACGGCCCTCGGCGAGCAGCAGTTCGGCCTCGACGAGGCGGAACCGGCCGCGCTCCCGGGTTGCCGGGCGCAGCCGTTCCCACACGGCACGCGCGTCCGTGGGCCGGCCGGCCGTCAGCAGCGCCTCGATGGCCTCGCGGCCGAGCGCGGCGGTCGCCGCGGTCCACCGTTCTCCGTCGTCGCGCCGCTCCCGGCACAGGTCGTCGAAGGCCTCGGCATACCGGTCGGCGGCGCGCTCGTGGTTGCCGGCCTCCTGGTCGGCGACGGCGAGGCAGCGCAGCAACGGCCAGAGGGACGGGGCGAGTTCGAGCGCGCGCTCCCAACTGCGCACGGCCTGGGCGAGATCACCGGCATGCCACTGGGCCACTCCGAGGTGGTACTCGGCGATCGGTACGGCCGGTGCCGTCTCCAGCATGTCGCGCCAGTGCGACGCCACCAGGGTCTCGCCGGGCGGTCCGACCCGCCGGGGCTCCGGGAACGCGCCGGACCGCAGCAGTTCGCGCCACGGTGCCTGGTCGTCGCCGAGCGTGCTCTCCTCGAAAGGCGTGCCGGGCAGCTTGTGGGCGGCTCGCAGCACTTCGAGCGCTCCCCAGCCGGATCCGACGGCGAGCACCTCGCCGGGATCCGTGTCGGCGTGCGGCAGCCATGCGGCGTACGCGGCGTCGACCGCGTCCCGGGACAGCGCGCCCTCCAGCCTGCCCTCGACGTCCGCCCGCGCGGCCTCCCAGTCCGCCCCGTGCGCCGACTCCGCGCTCACGGACAACGGCCCGTACGCCTCCAGCCAGGAGACCTCGCTCTCGGCCTCGAGCCGCACGTGTTCGAGCTGCGTGCGGGCGAGCCCGGCCTGTATCTCGCAGTACCCGCCGGTTCCCGGCTCGGTGAGCCACTCCTGCCAGCGCCGCCCTCCGGGTCCTGAGCCCCAGACGAACAGCTTGCGGCCGCGCAGGGCATCGGTCGACGTCTGGACCAGCCCCTCGCCCGTGTCGTCGATCGCGGCGATCCAGCGGCGCCGCCCGTCGGGCACCTCGTAGAAATAGTCGGCGGGGAACGTGCTGTTCAGCGGATACGTCCGGTCGATCCCGTCGTACGTCGGCACGGGCACCCGGCGCAGCCGTCGCTCGTAGCCGAAGTGCCACGCTTCCTGGGCCGGGGCGAGCACCCTGCGCTCCTCGGGGACCGCGATGTTGGACCACCAGTACAGCGGGGCGGGCTTCTCGTGGGGATTGCGGACGCGGACGCCGACGTACAGGAAGTCGGAGCCGTCCGGCAGCCACAGGTCGACCTGGAAGGGGAGGTCGCGCAGCCGTTCCCACTCCCACAGGCGCAGCATCTCGCCGCCGTCGGGGGCGGGAACGCGGGCGGCGTGGACGGGTGAGCACGACAGGGTGGTGTGCCCGGTGGCGCCGATGTTCCACTCGATGCCGCCGGAGAACCAGGCGCCGTTCAGGGCGAAGCAGGCCGGCTGGAGCACCGGGTTGCTGTAGAGGAGTTCCCTCGCGGTCGGTTTGTGGAAGAGGGAGACGATACGGCCGCCGAAGCCGGGCAGCACGGTGGCGCGCAGCCGGTCGTTCTCGATCACGATGGTGTCGAGTTCGCGGTCCGGGCGTTCCCGTTCGTAGCCGTCCCGGATGCGTTCCGGCAGCACGCTGCGCAGCGGCTCGTACCCGATCTGCCGCGCCATGTCGCGCGGCAGGCCGACGCGGTCGCGGTCGTCGATGGTGTGCATCTCGTCGAGGGTCCGCAGGGGCGGCAGCGGGTTGTTCGGGCCCAACTCCGCCGCCGGGAGGTTCAGTACGTCACGTCGGATCGTCGTCACGATGACCATGGAACATGGTCATCGGCCTGCTGACCAGGGTCTCCGCTCGTCGGAATCGGGTCAGGATTCCGCAAAGGCGGCGACGATCAGGTCCGCGAGGAGCGCGCCCGCGGTCCCGTCGGGGTCCAGGTCGGGGTCGTAGATGGTGACGTTGAGGCCGACGCAGTGCGGCGAGCGGACCAACGGGCCGAGCAGCGCGAGGAGTTCGTCGGGCAGCAGGCCGTCAGGGTCCGGGCTGTCCACGGCGGGCATCACGGCCGGATCGAGCGAGTCGGCGTCGAGGTGCACCCAGAAGCCGTCCAGGTGCGGGAGTTCGAGGGTGCCCAGGGTGGCCCGGGCGATGGCGTCCACGCCCCAGGTGCGCAGCTCGCCGACGGTCGTCGTGGGGATCTTCAGCGCGGCGAGCTCGTCGCGGTCGGTGTCGTAGTCACGGATGCCGAAGAGCCGGAGGTCCTCGTCCCGCAGATAGGGCTTGAGCCCTTCGATGTCGGACAGGTCGTCCTGGCCACGGCCGGTGGCGATCGCGAGTTCCTCGCCACCGGCCGCCCCGACGCGGTCGGAGTTCCCGGCGTGCCGGAAGTCGGCCGAACCGTCGATGGCGGCCAGCCCGAAACGACCGATGCGGCGCAGGGCGAGGGACGCGCCGAGCTGGATGGAGCAGTCGCCGCCGAGGACGACGGGGAGGTCACCGGCGCGGACATGGCGTTCGACGCGATCGGCGAGCGCACGGGTGTATGTGGCGATGGCCGCCGCGTTGAAGACGCCGTCGCCTTCCTGCCAGTCGCCCCGGTCGTAGCGCGGCGGCACGACCACTCCCCCCTCCAGCGCACCGAGCCTCTGCACGATCCGCTGCTCGCGGAGCGCGCCGGCCAGTTTGTAGCAGCCGGGGACGGTGCCGGGCGCGGGCGGGCGCAGGCCGAGGTTGGAGGGAGCGTCCAGCACGACGATGTTCCGCATGGACGCATCCTCACCCGGGCGGACCGCATCGGGGAAGGGCGCCGCGGGAAGCCCGGGGCCCTGGGGAGATGCCCTCATGGGAAGGGTGCTGACCCGCCCGGTCGTCAGCGGGGCGCGACCATCTCCGCGGTGATCGCCCAGCGCTCGTGGTCCCGCCAGGCGCCGTCGATGTGGATGAAGTCCGGCGAGAAGCCTTCGAGCCGGAAGCCGCAGCGGCGGGCGAGCGCGATCGACCCCGTGTTGCCGGGCTGCGCGTTGATCTCCAGTCGGTGCAGCCCCATCCGTCCGAAGGCGTACCGCACGACGAGGTCGAGTCCCTCGGCCATCAGCCCGCGTCCGGCGGCATGCGCGAAGGCGCCGTAGCCGAGGGCTCCGCACAGGAAGCCGCCCTCGACGATGTTGTTGATGTTGATGAAACCGGCGATTCCCCCGCCGTCCCGTTCACAGACGAGGAATCCCGCCTTGGTCGGGTCCTCGATGAGCCGCCCCGCGTAGACGGCGTAGGCGTCGACGCCGGCCGGCGGGAAGAGCCACGGCTGGTGCAGGCTCTTGCTCTCCCTGGCCCGTGCGGTGAACTCCGCACCGTCCTCCTGGGTGAAATGCCGTATGCCCACGCGAGGGCCTTCGGCGAGATAACCGGCGTTCTCAGGCATCCCGTCACCTTACGCGAGCGCCTTCAGCGCCTGCGCCTCATGGCGTACGCACCGCACAGCGCCCCGATCAGTCCGGTGGCGAGCAGCGCCATCCACAGCGGCATGGTCACCTCGGGGACGAGCAGCCGGATCTTGGTGCTCCGGGTGTTCTCGAAGACGAAGATCAGAGCAAGGACGGCCAGCAGGGCGACGGTGACCCTGACCGGCGTCAGCAGCCCTTCCCTGGGGCCCTTGCCACCGCTCGCACCGACGCTCTCGGAGGTCTTCGGACTCATGCGCCCAGCATGATCCGGAAGGCGCCGCCACGCGCGGCGGGAGCATCCTCCCGGGTGACTGCCCGCCGGAACTCCGGCGACGCGGACCGGCGGCCGGAGCGCGACCACGTCAGACCGTGCCCCGGCCGTGCCGCCAGGCCCGAGGGGGCCACGACCGAGGAGTCAGGCCGGCGCGGGCCACGACCGAGGCGTCAGGCCAGCGCGGGCTCGTCCAGCGTCAGGGTCCCCGCGTCCGCGTCGAGTTCGGCCCGGAGACCGAACGGCATCGTCAGCGCCCCCTCGGCGTGCCCGAACCCGAAGTGCTCGACGACCGGCACGCCGAGCCCGCCGAGCCGGTCGGCGAACACGGCGCGCAGCCCCTCGTACGGTCCGCAGTCCACCCACGAGCCGAGCGCCACCCCGGCCACCCCGTCGAGCCAGCCGGCGCGCAGCAGTTGCGTCAGGATCCGGTCCAGCCGGTAGGCCTCCTCGCCGATGTCCTCGATCAGGAGCAGTCCGCCCCGGGCGGACGCACGGGCGTGCGGTGTGCCGAGGTCCGCGGCCAGCAGACTCACGCAGCCGCCGAGGGTGACACCGCGGGCCTTCCCGGGCACCAGCGCGACGGCTTCGCCGGAGGCGATGGTCCGTACCGACTCGGGTTCGAGGAGAGTCGCCCGCAGATGTTCCTGGGCCCGGCTGTTCTTCAGGAAGTCGACGGCCGCGACCATCGGCCCGTGCAGGGTCGCGAGCCCCGCCCGCGTCGCGAACGCCTCGTGCAGTGCGGTGATGTCGCTGAACCCGAGGAAGACCTTGGGGCCGGCCGCCCGGATGGCGTCCCAGTCGAGCAGGTCGACCATGCGCTGCGCGCCGTACCCGCCGCGGGCGCACAGCACGGCGGCCACGTCCGGGTCGCACCACGCCGCCTGGAAGTCGGCGGCCCGGTCGGCGTCCGTCCCCGCCAGGTAGCCGAACTCGCCGTGCCGGTCCAGGACGTGGGGGGCCACGACCGGGTCGAGGTCCCAGCCGCGAAGAATGTCGAGGCCGGCCTCCAGCCGTTCTTCGGGGATGGGCCCGCTGGGCGCGACCACGGCGACCCTGGCCCCGGCGGTGAGCCGCGCGGGCCGGGTCAGGGGGGTGATCGGTGCGGTCGCTCGGGTCACTCGTGCTGCTCCATCTCCTGGTGGTACTTCCGGTCGTTCTCGTCGGGCGCCGGGGCTCGTGAAGGGCTCCGCCCGGTCCGGTTCCCGGCGGGCGGCGGTTTCATTTGGACAGCTCCAGCTTGGGAATCCCGGGCGGGTTCAGTCCGAAGACCTGGGCGTACAGGGAGAGTTCGGACTCCAGGGCCCGCACCATCGTCTCGGCGCGCCGGAAGCCGTGTCCCTCCCCCTCGAAGGCGATGTAGGCGTGCGGGACATGGCGGTCCTGCTCCTCCAGCACGGCCAGGAAGCGCTCGCACTGCACGGGCGGACAGACGGCGTCCTCGAGTCCCTGGAGCAGCAGGAAGGGCGCGGTGATTCCGTCGGCGTGCGTGGAGGGCGACCGCTCCAGATAACGCCCCGGCACCTCGGCGATCGGGCCGACCAGCGACTCCAGGTACTGCGACTCGAAGTCGTGGGTCTCGCCCGAGGCCCATTCGCTCAGGTCGAGGACGGGGTAGAGGATCGTGCCGCAGGCGTAGACGTCGGTGGTGGCCAGGGAGGCGGCGGTGGTCCAGCCACCCGCGCTGCCGCCGCGGATCGCGAGCCGGCGCCGGTCGGCGGTGCCCTCGTCGGCGAGCGCGAGCGCCACGGCCGCGCAGTCCTCGACGTCGACGACACCCCACTGTTCGCGCAGCCGGTTGCGGTACTCCCGTCCGTGGCCGCTCGATCCGCCGTAGTTGACCTCGGCGACACCGATGCCGCGCGAGGTGAAGTAGGCGATCTCCAGGTCGAGGACGAGGGGCGACCGGCCGGTCGGGCCGCCGTGCACCCGGACGACGTACGGCGGGAGTTCGTCGCCGCGCGCGACGTGGTCGGGGTGGTGCGGCGGGTAGATGTGCGCGTGGATCTCGCGTCCGTCGGGGCCGGTGAAGGCGCGGATCTGGGGCTCCGGGTAGTACGCGGGGTCGACCGGGTCGTCGTGCGCCGCGCCGATCACCCGGGCCCGCCCGGTGCTGGCGTCCAGCTCGACGACCTCGTGGGCACTGCGGGGGCTGGCTCCGACACCCACGACCCTGCTGCCGTGCACCGCGAGCGTCGGCCCGAACTCGGTCCAGGGGCCGGCCGTGTCGACGAGCTCGCCGGTCTCCGGGTCGAGTATCCCGAGCGCGGTGGCGCCCCGTCCGTGCACGACGGCGACCAGGCCGGTCTCCAGGGGCGCGAACCAGCGGTATCCGACCTTCCAGAGGGGGCCGCCGAACTCCTCCTCGCGCGGACAGACGGCGATCGCCTCGCCGTCCGTGCCGAGACGGTGGAGATTCCACCAGCCGGAGCGGTCGCTGACGTAGAGCAGGGTTCCGTCGGCCGCCCAGTCGGCCTGGACGACGGACTCCTCCGGGCCCCCCGCGACGGGCCGGGGGTCGGAGAGGGTGCCGTCGTCGGTGACGTCCGCGAGGATCACCTCGGTGCCGTCCCACGGCATCCGCGGGTGGTCCCAGGCGAGCCAGGCAGCCTGCCGGCCGTCGGGCGAGAGCCGGGGCCCGGTGACGAACCGGTGCCGCCCGTCGGACAGTTCCCGCACGGCGTCCCGGTCGTATGCCGCCGTGCCGTCCAGCGGCACCGCGACGACGGCCCGGCGCAGGTCGGTGGGTCCGTCCCCGGTGAACTCCTCCATGACGCACCACACTTCGCCCCGCTCCACCCGGATCTGCGGGTCCACCCAGCGCAGTCCGCCGCCCACCGCCGAGAGGGGGGTCAACGGGAGCGGTTCACGGCCGGGTTCGCAGTGGTAGAGGCGCTGGTCTGCGAAGTTCACGAACACGAACAGCGGGCCTTCGGGGCGCATGACTCCCGCCCAGGGGTGGCCGCCGTACTCGATGACACGACTGCGCACGTTCCAGGGGGCCGGGAGCAGCGGTTCCTCGGTGCCGTCCGCCTTCCGCCGGACCAGCGTGCGCCGTCCGCCTTCGGTCGGCCGCGGCTCGGTCCACCAGGCCTCGTCGCCGACGAAACCGACGAACTCGGGCTGTCCGTCGTGCGCGGCGGCGAGCGCCGCGTCGATCGGCGAGGGCCATGAACCGTATGACAAGGTCTGCATCTCGTCCCCCCTAGGCCGTGCGCAGGAAGCGGTCGAGAACGCGGACGCCGAAGTGGAGCGCCTCGACCGGTACGCGCTCGTCGACTCCGTGGAACAGTGCCTGGTAGTCGAAGCCCTCCGGGAGCTTCAGCGGGGCGAAGCCGTATCCGGTGATGCCGAGTCGGGAGAACTGCTTGGCGTCCGTGCCGCCCGACATGCAGTACGGGACCACATGACCCTCGGGCGCGAACTCCTCCACGGCCGCCCGCATCCGCGCGTACGTCGGCGAGTCCAGGGGTGCCTGGAGGGCCACCTCCTGGTGGTGGAACTCCCACTCCACGTCGGGCCCGGTGAGCCGGTCCATCGTCGCGCGGAACTCGTCCTCGCCGCCGGGCAGATAGCGGCCGTCCACGTACGCGACGGCTTCTCCCGGGATCACGTTGACCTTGTAACCGGCGCTCAGCATGGTCGGGTTGGCGCTGTTGCGAACCGTCGGCTCGACGAGCGCGGCGGCCGGGCCGAGCTTTCGCAGGAGGGCGTCCACGTCGTCCAGGCCGCCGTCCACGCCGTACAGGGCGGCGAGTTCGGTCAGGGCGGCCCGCACGGTCGGGGTGATGCGCAGCGGCCACTCGTGTGCGCCGATGCGGGTGATCGCGGCGGCGAGGCGGGTCACCGCGTTGCTCCGGTTCACCTTGGAGCCGTGGCCCGCCCGGCCCCGGGCGGTGAGCTTGAGCCAGCCGGTGCCGCGCTCTCCCGCGGCGATCGGATAGAGCTGCCGGCCGCTGCCGTCGTGGAAGGTGAACGCCCCCGACTCGCTGATGCCCTCGGTGCAGCCCTCGAAGAGTCCGGGGTGCTTGTCGGCGAGGAAGCCCGAGCCGTCCTCGGCGCTCGCCTCCTCGTCGGCGGTGAACGCGATCACCAGGTCCCGCCGGGGCCGCACCCCCTCGCGTGCCCAGGCCCGGACGACGGCGAGGATCATCGCGTCCATGTTCTTCATGTCGACCGCGCCCCGTCCCCAGACGACGCCGTCGCGGATCTCCCCGGAGAACGGGTGGACGCTCCAGTCCTCGGCCTGCGCCGGCACCACGTCCAGGTGACCGTGGACGAGCAGCGCGTCGGCGGACGGGTCGGTGCCCTCCAGGCGGGCGACGACGTTCGTCCGTCCCCTGGTGCGCTCCAGGAGTGTCGGTTCGAGGCCCGCCTCGGCCAGCCGCGCGGCGGCGTACTCGGCGGCCGGGCGCTCCTGGCAGTCTCCGCCGCCCCGGTTGGTGGTGTCGATCCGGATGAGCTCGGAGGTGAACCGAACGACCTCGTCGAGTGCCCGTGCGTCAGCCATACTGCTCCTCCACCGCGGCCGAGACGATCGTGGTGACCGCCTTGAAGGTCCGAATCCCCTCGTACATGGTGTCGCTGGTGTACGCGATCTTCCGCTCGCCGACGCGGCCGACACCCGGCACGACGGTGGCGGCCATCGCCAGGTGCTCGGCGTCGAACTCCAGAGCGATGGTGAACGGGCCGGCGACGACCGGTTCGTGCCGCACCGCGAGCGCCGCCGCCTCCTTGGCCGCGGCCCGGATGTCCACGGCGGTCCTGGCCGGTGTCCGGCACACGGCCGCGTACCGCGAGACATGGTCCTTCACGGCGACCTTCAGCGCCTCGGGCGCGTACCCGAGGGCGTCCTCGCACGCCACGTCGTCGCCGGTGACCAGCACGACCGGCACGCCGTACTCGGCGACGACGTGGGCGTTGAGCAGGCCCTCGCTGGCCCGCACGTCGTTGATCCACACCCCGGTGATGGAGTTCGCGAGGTAGGTGTGTGCCAGGACGCCCTCCATGCCCGCACCCGCGTGATAGCCGACGAACGCGATGCCGTCCACGTCGTCGTGCTGCACGCCCTCGACCATGGAGAGCGACTTGTGCCGCCCGGTGAGCATCTCCGCTCTCTCGTCGAGCCTCTCCAGCAACAGGTTCCGCATGGTCCAGTGGGCTTCGTTGATCAGCACCTCGTCGGCGCCGCCGTCGAGGAAGCCGAGCACCGCGGCGTTCACGTCCGAGGTGAACATCGCGCGGCACCGCTCCCACTGCGGAGTCCCCGGCAGCACGTCGGCCGGCCAGGTCACACCCGTGGCGCCTTCCATGTCGGCGCTGATGAGGATCTTCATGCCCGAAACCGTACGCGCTTCGGCCCGGGCCCGGCAGAGCCTGTGGACAACTCTCACCGGTCCAGACCACCGGTGTCACCCGGCGCGGCCCGCCACCAGCCATTTCGACGGAAGTTCGATACGTGTGCCGTCGGGCAGGTGCTCGGTCGTGACGAGCGGGAGATCGCCGCTCGCGAGGACCGTGAGGCCCGCCGCGCGCAGGTACTCGGGGACCGCCGCGTCCGCGACCTCGCCCGGGGCGATGCCGTGCCGGAACACCGGGACCAGCTTGGCGGGAGGGCCGTCCGGGCCCTGGGCCAGCTCCCGCAGGAGCGCGCCTGCGGCCTCGGCGAGTTCGACCAGGAAGACCCGGCCACGTTCCCCCGCCAGAGTGGCCAGACCGTCCGCCAGCGGCTGCCGGTCGTCCGGCTCGGCCTGGTGGAGCACACCCCGCATATAGACGTTGGCGTCGCCGAGCTCGGCGTGCAGCGCCTCGGCCTCGGTCTTGTCCGCCGCGTCGAGCAGCCGGTACCGGGCCCGGCCCGCCGGGTCGGCGCCCTGGGCGAGGTCGAGTGCGGCGGCGGCGAGGTCGGTGCCGACGACCCGCGGGAAACGGTCGGCGAGGAAGCGGGTCTGGGTGCCGTTGCCGCAGCCGAGGTCCACGAAGGGCAGGTCGCGGGCCGCCAAGTGCGGTTCGAGGAGGCCGAGATGAACCCCGACCGTGAGCGCGGGCTCGGCGTCCCAGAAGACCTCGCCCTGCTCTCCGGGGGCCTCGCGCCAGAAGCCCTCCCAGGCTCCCCTGTACCGACTGCTCACGCTCATGCCCGCTCCCGGGGTCGCGACCGCGCCCACCGGGACCTGGCGGGCCTGAACGGTCTATCGCGCCCGGCGCGCGGCGACAAGCCGACAGCGCGTTCCTTCACCGCGCATTCGAACCCCGTACGCCCTCGTACGCCGAGCCCGCCCCGGGCGGCGCAGACGTCACGCGAACGGATCAGCCTCGCGGGTGTGTCAGTTCGAACCACACGGTCTTGCCCGCGCCGGTCCGGCTGGCGCCCCACTCTCGGGACAGCGCGCTGACGAGCCGCAGACCACGTCCGAACTCGTCGCCGGGACCCACGCCGAGCAGTATCGGGAGCGTCTGGTCGTCGTCCTCCACCTCGCACAGCAGGGTGTCGCCGCGAACGAGCCGCAGCTCGATCCGGCGGCTGTGCGCGTGCCGTACGGCGTTGGTGACGAGCTCGCCGACCATCAGTTCGGCGTTGTCCGCGAGCCCGGTCAGGCCCCACGCACGCAACTGTTCACGGACCAGGCCGCGCGCCCGGCCGGCCTCGATCGGGTCGAGCGCGAGGCGCCATACGGCGACGTCCTCGGGTTCGATTCCGTTGAGCCGGGCCATCAGCAGCGCGACGTCGTCCTTGCGCCCGCCGCGGGTGTTGAGCGCGCGGATGATGGTGTCGCAGGCCTGGTCCATGGAGGCGGCCGGGTGGGCGGCGGATTCGCAGAGGGTGGCGAGGCCGACACCGATGTCCTCGCCGCGCACTTCGACGAGCCCGTCGGTGCACATCACGAGCCGGTCGCCGGACGCCACCGGCACTCGGACCGCCTCGAAGGGGACTCCGCCGACCCCGATGGGCGCGCCGGTCGGCAGTTCGAGCAGCTCGCTGCGGCCGTCCTCGGCGCGGACCAGGACCGGCGGGATGTGGCCCGCGTTGGCGATGTGCAGCTCGCCGGCGATCGGGTCGTAGACGGCGTACAGGCAGGTCGCGAGATAGTTGTCGCCCAGCCGCTGGGCGAGGTCGTCGAGGTTGCGCAGGAGCTGGGCGGGCGGCAGGTCGAGCGCGGCCATCGTCTGCACGGCGGTGCGCAACTGGCCCATCATCGCGGCGGAGTTGAGGCCGTGGCCCATGACGTCGCCGACGACCAGGGCGGTACGCGAGCCGGGCAGCTTCACCGAGTCGAACCAGTCGCCGCCGACCCGTCCGAGGAGCGTGCCCGGCAGATAGCGGGTGGCGATGTCGCAGCCGGCCATGCGGGGCGCGATGGTCGGCAGCATGCTGTCCTGGAGGGTCTCGGCGACGCTCTCCTGGTACGTGTACATGCGCGCGTTGTCCAGCACCAGACCGGCGCGGGCGGCCAGTTCGGCCCCGGTGACGCGGTCCATGTCGTTGAACTCGACGCGCTCCGGGTGCCGCAGCAGGATCATGAACCCGAGCACCACATTGCGGGCCTTCAGCGGCACGACCAGCATGGAGCGGCCGGTGATGAGCGGCCTGATGTCGCGCTTCTCGAACTGCGCGGCGATCATGTGCCCCATCTGCTCGCTGATGCGCGGCACGAGGACGGGCTCACCGGTGGTCATGCACTGGAAGAACGGTGTGTGCGCCGGGAAGGGCATGGCCTCGCCGACCGGCACGACGTCGTCCCAGCGGCCCGGCTCGTCCGTGTGCTCCAGGGCGACGCGGTGCCACATGGTGGTGGTGTCGGGCACGCCGTCGGGGAAGCCCTCCCCGGCGACGACCTGCTCGCGCAGGTAGGTGCCCGCCACATCCGTGAAGCGCGGGACGACGGCCCGGCTGACCTCCAGGATGGTCTGCGACAGGTCGAGGGAGGTTCCGATGCGCCCGCTGACCTCGTTCAGGAACTCCAGGCGCTCGCGCACCGCGACGTACTCGAGGTCCTCGACCTCGTCCGGGGCGCTCTGCGTCATGGGTACGCCGGAGGCCGCCGCCCGGGCCGCCCGCTCACGGCGCGCCTTGCGTTCGGCACGCCGGGGCACGCCCCAGTCCGGGGTGACGGGCACCCGGTCGTTCTGGCTGAACTCCAGGACGGGATAGCCCAGTTCCAGAACCTGCGCGACGATGCGGGCGCTCTCGCCGACGCTCATGCTGGGCAGGATCTCGGGGAGTCGGCGGGCCAGATCCTCGGCGCCGGGGAAGTCGGTGTGCAGCGCGAAGCCGGGCGCGATGCGCTCGAAGGAGATGTCGTCGCCCTCGCGGCGCAGGGCGGCGGCGTCGGCGGCGAGCACGAGCAGCCGCTCCCGGCCGGGGCCCACCAGCGGATAGGCCCACCACAGGACGTCGATCCGGTCGGGACCCGCGGCGGTGAGGCGGGCGCGTCCGGCGGCCGGGTAGGAGAGCCTCCCGTCGAGGGACGATTCCAGCCCGGGTCCGAGGCCGTCGTAGGCCGCGTAGCTCCCGAAGGGGGCCGCGTCCGCGTCCTCGGGAAGCGCGCCGGAGACGGGGAGCAGATCGGCGACGGGGTGTCCCAGCGCTTCCTCCTTGGGGGCGCCGAACAGGCGCCTCGCGCCGCTGCTCCAGTGCGAGACCAGCCCGTCACGGTCCACGACCACCACGGCCAGCGGGATGCGACCGGCGGCGGCGTGCTCCGCCGCGCCGCCCCCAGCTCCGCGGCTGGGAGCTGCGCCGACTTCGGTGCCACGGTCCATGGCCCAGGCCCTCTCTCCCCACGGCTCCGCAAGATCTGTGCCGCCTCCACTACCGTACGGCGGCGGCCTGTCGCGATGTGTGGCAATAGGGGAATTGACCTCCGCGGGGGCGGCTCCGGCGCGCGGCGCGCCCCTCGACGCCCGGTGGCTCCGGGCCGCCAGGGCCGCGCGCCCGGCTCGCGGCTGACCTGGTGTCAGTCCTCGTGCCCCAGCTGCAGGTCCCGTTCCGTCCGGCCGCCGCCCGCGACCTGGAGCACGGTGGCCACCGGCGGATAGCCCGCCGCGATGACGGTGTACTCGCCGGACGCCAGATCGACGAACCGGAACGTTCCGTCAGGGCCGGTGGTGAGGGTGTCCACGACATTGCCGGCGGCGTCCAGGAGTGTCACTCGCGCGTCCTCGACGGGCCGTCCGCCGCCCGCCCGGACGGTGCCGCGCAGCACGGCGCCACCGGCGAGTTCGACGTCCTGACGGGTCTCCCGGGCAGCCTGGACGGTCACCGGGAGCGCGGCCGGACGGAACGCGGGCGCACCGGCGGCGAGGGTGTACTCCCCGGCCACCAGTTCCGTGATGGCATAGCCGCCGTCGCGACCGCTGCGGGTGGTGGCCACCACTTCGCCGTGCACATTGGTGAGGGTGACGGCGGCCTCCCGCACCGGGGTGCCGTCCGCGGTCAGCACGCTGCCGGTGAGGCGCCCCGCGCCGCCCAGCACGACGTCGAGTTCCACCGGCCGTTCGCCGACGGTCACCGAGACGGCCTGCGGCTGGTGCCCGCCCGCCGCGGCGATCAGCACGTACGAGCCCGCGCCGGGCGTCGACAGCGCGTACCGGCCGTCCTCGGCACTGGCACCCCGCCCGATCTGCTGTCCGCCGACGTCGATGAGGGTGAGCGCGGCGCGCGCCACGACGGTGCCGTCGGGGTGCTGCACCGTGCCGCAGACGGGGATTCCGGCGGCGTACCCCGAACGGGCGGGCGGAATCCGGTCGTTCACCCGCGCGGTCTCCGGGGCGGCGGTGGGAGAGTTCTGGGACACCAGCGGTTTCTCCTTGAGGAAGAAGGCGATGAACAGGCCGAGGACGAGTACCGGCACGAGGTAGAGGAAGATCCGCGGCATGGCGTCCGCGTAGGCGCCGATGTACTGGTCACGCAGGGCGGCGGGCATCGCGTGGACGAGCTGCGGGGTGATGGACTCGGAGTCCGGGGTCGCGGCGCCCGCGCGCGCCGGGAGGCGGTCCGCCAGCGCGTCGGCCAGCCGGTCGGCGAAGAGCGTGCCGAAGACCGCGGCACCGACGCTGCCGCCGATCTGGCGGAAGTAATTGTTGGCGCTGGTCGCGGTACCGAGGTCGGCCGGAGGGACGGAGTTCTGCACGGCGAGCACCAGGACCGGCATCACCATGCCGATGCCCACGCCGAGGACCGCCATCCAGACGCTGTAGTGCAGCCGGGGGGTGCCGGCGTCGAGGTGGGACAGCAGCCACATGCCGAGGACCGCGAGGGCGCTGCCGATGACCGGGTACGGCTTGTAGCGGCCGGTACGGCTGATGAGCTGCCCGGAGACGATGGAGGCGCCGACGATGCCGCCCATCATGGGAAGCATCAGGAGCCCGGACTCCGTGGCGCCGGCGCCGTCGACCATCTGGAGGAAGGTCGGGAGGTAGCCGGCGGCTCCGAAGAGCGCGACTCCGACGACCAGGCCGACCAGCGCGGTGACGTTGAAGACGCCGTCCCTGAACAGCCGCAGGGGGATGAGGGGTTCGGCCGCGAAGCGCTCGGCGACGACGAAGAGCGCCGTCGCGGCGACGGCGCCCGCCGCGAGTCCCAGGACGACCCGCGAGCCCCAGGCGTACTCGGTGCCTCCCCAACTGGTCAGCAGGATCAGGCAGGTCGAGGCGGTGGCCAGGAGCAGCACTCCGAGGAGGTCGACCCGCCCTCTGACGGCGGGCTTCGGCAGTTTCAGTACGACGGTGACGACGGCCAGCGTGAGCAGGCCGAAGGGCACGTTGATGTAGAAGCACCACCGCCAGGAGAGGTGGTCCGCGAAGTAGCCGCCCAACAGGGGTCCCGCGACCGAGGCGAGACCGAACGCGGCACCGATCAGCCCCATGAACCGGCCGCGCTGCCGCGGCGTCACGATGTCCGCGATGATCGCCTGGACGCCGATCATGAGGCCGCCGGCCCCGACGCCCTGGACCGCGCGGAAGGCGATCAGCTGGTCCATGGTCCGCGCCCGTCCGGCGAGCGCGGACCCGACGACGAAGACGACGATGGCGAACTGGAAGACGCCCTTGCGTCCGAAGAGGTCGCCGCACTTGCCGTAGACCGGGAGTCCGACGGTGGAGGTGAGCAGATAGGCGGTGATCGCCCAGGACATCTTGTCGAGGCCGTGCAGCTCTCCGACGATCTTCGGGAGCGCGGTGGCCACGATCATCTGCTCGAGTGCGGCGAGGAGCAGGGCCGTCATGAGACCGCAGAACACCAACCGCACCTGACGCGGGGCCAGTCCGGCGGGTTCCGCGGCCACCCGAGCGGTCGCGGGCGGGGATACGACGGCCGGTTCGTCCTGCACCAGAGTGATCCCGCCCACGTACCGCTCCCCTCGTCGCGCCCACCGCACAATTCCCGCTAATCGCGACAACTGCGAGCAAGCACGACGAGTTACGGCGTCCTGTCGTGGGACAGGGAGATCCACTCGAATCGGTGAGAGCGCAACACGCCTTCAGGGACGGCCTCTTGGCGAACGGCTTCCGGGTCCGCCGCCCGGCCCGCGAGGGTCACCTCCCGGCTCGCGGGGCTACTTCTCGGTCTCCTTGGCGAGGTTGGCGAGCAGCGCGTCGTAGATGCGGCCGAGGCCCTTGGGCGCGAAGGTCCGCTCGAAGAAGCCGCCGATGCCGCCCGCGCCGTTCCAGACGCTGGTGACGACGACGCGGGACTTCCCCTCGCCGGCCGGGGTCACGCGCCACGTGGTGACCATGGAGGAGTTGCGGTCCTTCTCGACGAGCTCACCGTCGGTGGGCTCGCTCACCTCGAGCAGGCAGTCGCGGATGCGCTTGCTGGTGGCCTGGAGCTTCCAGTGGACGAGGGTGCCCTCGCCGTCGCCGCCCTCGCGCACCTCGTACTCGCTGAAGTGCTCGGGCAGCACCTTCGCGCGGGTGCCGTCGTAGTCGGCCAGGGCGTCGAACACCGCCTCCGCGTCCGCCGCGATGACCCGTTCCGTCGTGGCCTCGACCTGCGCCATGGCACTTCCTCCAGCACTTGGTTCCTCGGGGGTGTGCGGTCAGCCAACCACCCGGCGCCCCGGCCGCCCAAATCGGGGTGCCCGCCGGTACGGACGGCAGCGGCGGGGCGCCACGGGTAACCGGGTCGCACGATCAAGGGAACATGTGTTCTATTCTCTGTCCAGTGCTACCTAGGAGGCGCCATGCGCTGGGAGAACCTGACAGCGGTCCCCGCCGGGGACCCCGCCCGGGACGCCGCCCTGTTCGGAGCGGACGCGGTGACCACACGGACCTTCGACACTCCGGAGTTCCGCGGGATCACGTTCCACGAGATCCGGGCGCGGTCGATCGTGAACCGGGTGCCGGGGGCCTCCCGCATGCCGTTCGAGTGGACGGTCAATCCCTATCGGGGCTGCACACACGCGTGCGTCTACTGTTTCGCCCGCAAGACGCACAGCTATCTGGACCTCGACACGGGAATCGACTTCGACTCGCAGATCGTGGTGAAGGTCAACGCGCCGGAGCTGCTGCGCCGCCAGCTCGCCTCGCGCCGCTGGCACGGCGAGCACATCGCGATGGGCACCAACGTCGACTGCTACCAGCGCGCCGAGGGCCGGTACGCGCTCATGCCGGGCATCATCGCGGCCCTGCGCGACCACGCGAACCCCTTCTCGATCCTGACGAAGGGCACCCTGATCCTGCGCGACCTCGACCTCCTGAAGCAGGCGTCGGAGGTCACCGACGTCGGGATCTCGGTATCCGTGGGCTTCACCGACACGGAGCTGTGGCGCACCGTGGAGCCGGGCACACCGGCCCCCGAACGCCGCCTGGACGTCGTGCGGACGCTGACGGACCACGGGATCGGCTGCGGCGTCCTGATGGCCCCCGTGATCCCCTTCCTGGGCGACCACCCCGCCCAACTGCGCGCCACCGTACGAGCGGTCGCGGCCTCGGGGGCCACCTCGGTGACCCCGCTGGTCCTGCATCTGCGGCCCGGCGCCCGCGAGTGGTTCATGGCCTGGCTGGAGCACCACCACCCCCACCTCGTACCGCGCTACCGGCGGCTGTACGCGGAGGGCGCCTACGCCCCGAAGTGGTACCAGCGCCGGATCACCCGTCAGGTCCATGAGCTGGCACAGGAGTACGGCATCGGTCCCACGCGCACGGGAATGGCGCGCCGGATCACCACCCCCGAGCCCGCGGCGCCCACGGCGCCGCCGACGCCCGGACCGACTCAGCTGACATTGCTCTGACAGGCCGTCACGGAGGCTTGCAGCACACCCTTGCGATGCCCTCCGGCCCCTGATGCTCTCGAGAACGCTTCGAGCGGCATCCGAGCGCATCCCGCGATCCAATCGGGTCGAGTCTTGCCAGAACGCGTTCCTCCGGGGCCCCTCTCCGGGACGATACGGCGAAGGCCGTGGCGTGCACGGCTCAAAATCCTCCGTCCTGGGAGGCCTTGTGAAGAAACGCGCAGTTGCTCTGTGCGGAGCGGCCGCCGTGCTGGCCGGGATGATCACGTCGGTCCCCGCCGACGCGAGCGCCGGCTCCGCGACCGCACCGCGCACCACCCGGACCGCGAAGCTCAGCTGGAAGAAGTGCGGTACCACCAACTATCCGACGCTGCAATGCGCGTCCCTGAAGGTACCGCTGGACCACGCGAACCCCTACAGCGAGCGGATCAGCATCGCCCTGTCCCGCGTCCCGCACACCGCGAAGAAGTACCAGGGACCGCTGCTCGTGAACCCGGGCGGTCCCGGGGGCAGCGGGCTCACGCTGGCCGGATTCGTCGCCTCCTCCCTGCCCAAGGCCGTGGCGGCGCAGTACGACGTCATCGGCTTCGACCCGCGAGGCGTCGGAAAGAGCAAGCCCTCGCTGGACTGCAAGCCGGGGCATTTCAAGCCCGTCCGCCCGGACTCCGTGCCGAGCACCCGGGCCATCGAGAAGGCCAACCTCGCCCGCGCCAAGGCCTTCGCCAGGGCGTGCGGCACGAAGTACGCGGACCTGCTGCCGTATCTCGACACGGGGAGCGCGGTCCGGGACATGGACGCGATCCGCGTCGCCCTCGGCGCCAAGAAGATCAACTACTTCGGTTACTCGTACGGCACCTACCTGGGGGCCGTCTACGCCAAGTTCTTCCCGAACCGGGTCCGCCGGCTCGTCCTCGACTCCATCGTCGACCCCACCGGCGTCTGGTACGACGACAACATCAGCCAGGACTACGCCTTCAACGACCGTCACCTGGCGTTCCTGGCCTGGGTCGCCAAGAACGACGCCGCCTACAAGCTCGGCACCGATCCGGCCGAGGTCGAGGCCAAGTGGTACGCGATGCGCGCGGCGCTCGCCAAGAACCCCGCGCAGAAGACGGTGGGCGCCTCCGAACTGGAGGACACGTTCATCCCCGGCGGCTACTACAACGGCTACTGGCCCTACCTCGCCCAGGCGTTCGCGTCCTATGTGAACAGCAAGGACTCGGACCCGCTCGTCGAGGCGTACGGCAACTTCGCCGCCGTCGACGCCGCGGGCGACAACGGCTACAGCATCTACACGTCCGTGCAGTGCCGTGACGCGTCCTGGCCGCGCGACTGGCACCAGTGGCGCGAGGACAACTGGGCGGTGTACGACAAGGCGCCGTTCATGGCCTGGAACAACGCCTGGTACAACGCTCCGTGCGCGTTCTGGCCCACGGACTCGCTCCGGCCGGTGGACATCTCCAACCGCCACCTGCCGCCGACGCTCCTCTTCCAGGCGACCAACGACGCCGCCACCCCGTACGAGGGCGGTGTCACCGTCCATGAGCAGCTGCGCGGCTCCAGCCTGGTGGTCGAGCAGGGCGGAGGGAACCACGGCATCACGCTGAGCGGCAACGCCTGCCTGGACAAGCACCTGGCGACGTATCTGACCAACGGCAAGGTGCCGCACGGCGATGGCGAGGTCGACGCGGTGTGCAAGGCACTGCCCGACCCGAAGCCGCTGAGCACGAAGGCGGCGACCGGCTCCTCACGGGGTTCGGCACTGCACGGACTGCTCGGCTACCGGGGCTGAACCGCCCCCGGACCAGGCCCGTCGGGGGCGCTGTCGGACCCATGGCCCATCATGGACCCATGATGGAGCCGACACGCAGGTCCGCCCCCGACGGGGTCGCCCCCACCGCCCTCGCGGCGGTCGGCCCGTGAGCGGGCTCCGGGTCCGCGAGATGACCCTGGACGACTGTCCGCGCGTGGCCGAGATCCGTGTGCGCGGCTGGCAGAGCGCGTACAAGGGCCTGATACCCCAGTCGTACCTGGACCGGCTCAGCGTGACCGAGGACGCGGCCCGCCGCCGCCGGAACGTCGAACAGGGCGACGGAACCATCGTGAACCTGGTCGCGGAGCGGGACGGCGAGGTGGTCGGCTGGGCCTGCCACGGGCCGTACCGGGACGGCGAAGCCGACGCCCGGGACGTCGAGTTGTACGCGATCTACGTGCATCCGGACCTGTTCGGCCAGGGGGTCGGACGGGCCCTGCTGCGGGAGTCCGCGGCCCGTGGCGCGGCGGCCGGACACGCGCGCATGCTCCTGTGGGTCCTCGAGGAGAACACCACGGCCCGCCGTTTCTACGAGCGGTCCGGCTTCGGCCCCGACGGCGCGGAGGAGCCCTTCGAGGCGGACGGTGTCGCGGTGCCCGAGGTGCGTTACGCACGCCTGCTGACCGAGGCCGGGCTCGACTGACGGACCGCAGGGGGCGTGGGCCGGCACCGGCACCCGCCCACGGACACGAGCGGACGCACAGGCGGATACGCCTGCCCCCCCCAGGATGGCCGCGCTCCCCGAATCCCCCTATCCCCCCTCGCCCCCCGCGAGCAGGTCGCCGACGGCGTCCGACGCGGGCTGCGGCGCGCATGAGCGGGCCGCCCGGCGAATGGGCCGACTCGGGCGCCCGGTCTCACCGGACCTCTTCCTTGGGCAGCCGGGCCAGCGCGTGGACCGCTGCCTCCGCGAGCGCCGGATGGGCCAGCGCCTCGTTCAGAACCGTTCTCGCGCGGCCGTCCCCCAGGATGCCCAGGCCTTCCGCGCAGGCGAGGGCGACCTTGCGGTAGGGGTCGTGCGGGCGGAGCCTGCGTTCCAGGGTGGTGATCAACGCGGGTACGGCCTCCGGGGCGCGCAGTTCGACCAGGAGGCGTACGGGCTGGAGCGCGTAGGCGACCCGCAGTTCGTTCGTGGCGAGCGCCGCCGCGGCGCGGGCCGTGCGCGGGTCGCCGAGCCGGGCCAGGGCGTGGGCGGCGGACGCGCAGCGCTGCGGATCACGGTGATTCAGGAGCAGGACGAGCGTCTCGAAGGCCCGCCGGTCCCCGGCCGTGCCGAGCCGGAAGGCGACCAACTCCCGGGCCCAGAGCGGTTGTCCGGGCTCGGTCAGCGCGGCGGCCAGCGCGTCGGGGTCCTCGGTCGCCGCTAGCCGTTCGTACGCCGCCGAAGCCCCGGCCTCGGTCCGTAAACGCTCCGTGAGTGATCGCAACGCTTCGTCCATGGGCCGAGCTTAGGCAAGCCCGTGAGGTGCGGGGACGTACATCACAAAGTCAGGGACTGGCGCGCTCGTTACTGGCGGGTTAAGCTCAGACGAGCGAGTTACCCACTCGCATCCAACTCACGGTGGCCTGGTGACGCAGCCACCGCGAGAGCAGTCGGTTCGGTACCTCAGGTACCGCAGTACGACCATGGCTCCGGGACAGAGCCGGTCGGCTTCACCGCCCATGGGCGCCCGTTCGACGGCGCTCCGGGACGGCACCGGGCGTGTGCGCTCGTCAGCCCGGCAACACCCGCAACCTTCGCACTGTGTGCGCCTGTCGGCGTACCCGCGTGCGCTCCTCAGTCGTCACCCTCTTCCAGGAGTCCCGCGATGGCCACTCCCCTGTCCGACACCCCTCTGTCCCCGCTCAAGACCGTCGCCGTCGTCGGCCTCGGCACCATGGGCACCGGCATCGCCGAAGTCCTGGCCCGGGCCGGCCGCGATGTGATCGGCATCGACATCAGCGAAGCCGCGGCCGCCCAGGCCGTGGCCACCCTCGAAGCCTCCACCGCCCGCGCCGTGCGCCGCGAGCACCTCAGCGAGCAGGAGCGCACGGACGCCCTCGCCCGCTTCCGCACCTTCACCGACCTCGCGGCCGCCGCCGACGCCGACCTCGTCATCGAGGTGACGCCGGAGTCGTACGACATCAAGCAGCAGGTCTTCCGGGCTCTCGACACCATCGTGCGACCCCAGGCGATCCTCGCGACGGGCACCAACGCCCTGTCCGTGACGCGCCTCGCCGCCGACTCGGCCCACCCCGAGCGCGTGCTCGGCCTGCACTTCTTCAACCCGGCGCCCGCGATGAAGCTCGTCGAGGTCGTCTCCTCGGTGCTGACCGCGCCGGGGGCCGTCACCGCGGTCACCGACCTGGCGGTCGAACTCGGCAAGGAGCCCGTCGCGGTCGGCGACCGCCCCGGTTTCGTCGCCGACGGACTGCTCTTCGGCTACCTCAACCAGGCGGCCGCGATGTACGAGGCGAAGTACGCCTCCCGCGAGGACATCGACGCGGCGATGAAGCTCGGCTGCGGGCTGCCCATGGGCCCGCTCGCGCTGCTCGACCTGATCGGCGTGGACACCGCGCGGACGGTCCTGGAGGCGATGTACTCCGAGTCGCACGACCGGCTGCACGCCCCCGCGCCCATCCTCAAGCAGCTCAGCGAGGCGGGTCTGACGGGGCGCAAGTCCGGCCGCGGCTTCTACTCGTACGAGGTCCCGGGGAGCGACGCCGTCGTGCGGGACGCGCTGACGCCGCTGGAAGGCGCCGCCCTGGCGGCGGGCCGCACCGTCCGCTCGGTGGGTGTCGCGGGCTCCGGCACGATGGCGTCCGGTATCGCGGAGGTCTTCGCGAAGGCCGGGTACGAGGTCGTCCTCGCGGCCCGTACCGAGGAGAAGGCGCAGACCGCGAAGGCCCGTATCGGCAAGTCGCTCTCGCGCTCCGTCGACAAGGGCCGGATGACGGCCGAGGCGGCGGCGCGGACCCTGGAGCTGATCACGCCGACCGGCAGCTACGACGACTTCGCCGAGGTCGATCTGGCCCTGGAGGCGGTCGCCGAGGACCTGGAGATCAAGCAGCAGCTGTTCGGCACGTTCGACAAGGTCTGCAAGCCCGGCGCGATCCTCGCCACCACCACCTCCTCGCTGCCCGTCGTCGCCTGCGCCCGCGCCACCTCGCGCCCGCAGGACGTGATCGGCATGCACTTCTTCAACCCGGCCCCGGCGATGAAGCTCGTCGAGGTCGTGCGGACCGTGCTGACCGCGGACGACGTGCACGCCACCGTGCGCGAGGTCTGCACGAAGATCCGCAAGCACCCGGTGGACTGCGGTGACCGCGCCGGCTTCATCGTGAACGCGCTGCTGTTCCCGTACCTGAACAACGCGATCAAGATGGTGCAGGAGCACTACGCCTCGCTCGACGACATCGACGCGGCGATGAAGCTGGGCGGCGGCTACCCGATGGGCCCCTTCGAGCTGCTCGACGTGGTCGGGCTCGACGTCTCGCTGGCCATCGAGAAGGTCCTGCACCGCGAGTTCCGCGACCCGGGACTCGCTCCCGCGCCGCTCCTGGAGCACCTGGTGGCCGCGGGCTGCCTCGGCCGCAAGACGGGCCGCGGCTTCCGCGAATATGCCCGCCGCTGAGCCTCCGGGCGACTGGTTCGCAGCCGACGCCGACTGGGGCGGACTGCTCGACCCCGCCGGAAACCCCCCGCCCTTCCCGGGCGGGGGGATCCCCGGACATGCGCGCTCTCCTGCGCGCATGCAGTACGTTCGGGTCATGCCCCAGCCCGCCAAGTCCTCACGTACACCAGCCACGCCCGACGCGCCGGAGAGTGCCGCCGGCAGTCGCGCGGCGGCCCAACGGCTCAAGATGCGCCGGGAGCTGGCGGCCGCGGCCATGGAGCTTTTCGCGGCCAAGGGGTACGAGGCGACCACCGTCGACGAGATCGCGGCCCAGGCCGGGGTGGCCCGCCGCACGTTCTTCCGCCACTTCCGTTCCAAGGAAGAGGCGATCTTCCCGGATCACGACGACACCCTGATCCGGGCGGAGGCGGTGCTCAACGCGGCGCCCGCGCACGAGCATCCGCTCGACACCGTGTGCCGCGGAATCAAGGAAGTCATGAAGATGTACGCGGCCCAGCCGGAGATCTCCGTCTCGCGCTACAAGCTGACGCGCGAGGTGCCGACGCTGCGCGAGGCCGAGATCGCCTCGGTGGCCCGCTACGAGCGGCTCTTCACCCGCTACCTCCTCGGCCACTTCGACGAGCACGCGCACGACGACGACGCCAATGACGATCCGCTGCTCGCGGAGGTCGCCGCGTCGGCCGTGGTCACGGCCCACAACCACGTCCTGCGGCGATGGCTGCGGGCCGGCGGTCAGGGCGACGTGGAGACACAGCTGGACCACGCCTTCGCCATCGTCCGCAAGACGTTCGGCACGGGAATCGGCGCGGGACGGGAGACCGCGCCACGGCCGGCACAGGCCTCGTCCTTCGCCGAGGGGGACGTGCTGGTGACCGTGGCCCGTGTCGACGCGCCCCTGGACCAGGTGATGCGCACCATCGAGCAGGCGCTCAAGGAACGGTCGTAGCCACCCCGTCGCCCACGACGGACGATCCCCTCACCCACACCCTCGACAGCACCGCTCGTCCGCACCGGCCGGACGGGTTGATCCATCGCCGGACGGGCTCGATTTGAGCGCGTCCGGCGTTTTTGTACCCCGATCTGATCGATCATCGCTCACGTGTTACGTAAAGATTTCATCTGAGCGCAACTTCTGGCACTGCGTGCCTTGCCAGGTGACACGGCGTGCCATACGTTGAAGTTGTCCGGGCGGCCGGCGTGCAGAGACCTTTCGTACGCCGGCTGTCCCCGCAAGCACCATCGCCTGCGCGCCCGGACGCCTGCGTCACAGGCAACCTCCTGCGCCAACCACAGCGCTGCCACAGCACCACCTCCGCCGAACCGACGGCACACCCCTCAGCAGCAGCACCGACGTAACCCTCAGCGTCCCCCTCAGACGCGCATCGCCGGAGGCAACACCGTGAAGGAAATCCTGGACGCGATTCAGTCGCAGACGGCCACGTCCGCCGACTTCGCCGCACTTCCGCTCCCCGAGTCCTACCGCGCGATCACCGTGCACAAGGACGAGACGGAGATGTTCGCCGGGCTCAGCAGCCGCGACAAGGACCCCCGCAAGTCGATCCACCTGGACGACGTTCCGGTGCCGGAGCTCGGCCCGGGCGAGGCCCTGGTGGCCGTCATGGCCTCCTCCGTGAACTACAACTCGGTCTGGACGTCGATCTTCGAGCCGGTGTCGACCTTCGGCTTCCTGGAGCGCTACGGGCGGCTCAGCGAGCTCAGCAAGCGCCACGACCTGCCGTACCACATCATCGGCTCGGACCTCGCGGGCGTCGTCCTGCGCACCGGCCCGGGAGTGAACTCCTGGAAGCCCGGCGACGAGGTCGTCGCGCACTGTCTGTCCGTCGAGCTGGAGTCCTCCGACGGACACAACGACACGATGCTCGACCCCGAGCAGCGCATCTGGGGCTTCGAGACCAACTTCGGCGGCCTCGCCGAGATCGCGCTCGTCAAGTCCAACCAGCTGATGCCGAAGCCGGACCACCTGAGCTGGGAGGAGGCCGCCGCTCCCGGGCTGGTGAACTCCACCGCGTACCGGCAGCTGGTCTCCCGCAACGGCGCCGGCATGAAGCAGGGCGACAACGTGCTGATCTGGGGCGCGAGCGGCGGACTCGGCTCGTACGCCACACAGTTCGCGCTCGCCGGCGGCGCCAACCCGATCTGCGTCGTCTCCAGCGAGCAGAAGGCGGACATCTGCCGGAAGATGGGCGCCGAGGCGATCATCGACCGCAACGCCGAGGGCTACCAGTTCTGGAAGGACGAGCACAACCAGGACCCCAAGGAGTGGAAGCGCTTCGGCAAGCGCATCCGCGAGCTCACCGGCGGCGAGGACGTGGACATCGTCTTCGAGCACCCGGGCCGCGAGACCTTCGGCGCCTCGGTGTATGTCACCCGCAAGGGCGGCACCATCGTCACCTGCGCCTCGACCTCCGGCTACAACCACGAGTACGACAACCGCTACCTGTGGATGTCGCTGAAGCGGATCATCGGCTCGCACTTCGCGAACTACCGCGAGGCCTGGGAGGCCAACCGCCTCGTCGCCAAGGGCAAGATCCACCCCACGCTCTCCAAGGTCTACTCCCTGGAGGACACCGGGCAGGCCGCCTACGACGTGCACCGCAACCTCCACCAGGGCAAGGTCGGCGTGCTCGCGCTGGCACCCCAGGAGGGCCTCGGTGTGCGCGACGCGGAGAAGCGCGCCCAGCACATCGACGCCATCAACCGCTTCCGGAACGTCTGAGGTCCATCCATGACAGAGCGTCAGACCACAGAGGGGCGCAGGGAGAAGGACCGGCCGTGGCTCATGCGCACGTACGCCGGCCACTCCACGGCCGAGGCGTCCAACGAGTTGTACCGGCGCAACCTCGCCAAGGGGCAGACGGGTCTCTCCGTGGCCTTCGACCTGCCGACGCAGACCGGCTACGACCCCGACCACATCCTCGCCCGCGGCGAGGTCGGCCGGGTCGGCGTGCCGGTCTCGCACCTCGGTGACATGCGCCGGCTGTTCCAGGACATCCCCCTGGAGCAGATGAACACCTCGATGACCATCAACGCCACCGCCATGTGGATGCTGGCGCTCTATCAGGTCGTCGCCGAGGAGCAGGGTGCCGACATCACCAAGCTCCAGGGGACGACCCAGAACGACATCGTGAAGGAGTACCTCTCGCGCGGGACGCACGTCTTCCCGCCGGTGCCCTCCCTCCGTCTCACGACGGACATGATCACGTACACGGTCAACCACATCCCCAAGTGGAACCCGATCAACATCTGCAGCTACCACCTGCAGGAGGCGGGCGCCACGCCGGTCCAGGAGATCGCGTACGCGATGTCCACCGCGATCGCCGTCCTGGACGCGGTGTTCGCGTCCGGGCAGATCGCCGAGGACCGCAAGGGCGATGTCGTGGCCCGTATCTCCTTCTTCGTGAACGCGGGCGTCCGCTTCATCGAGGAGATGTGCAAGATGCGGGCCTTCGGGCGGATCTGGGACAAGATCACGCGCGAGCGGTACGGCATCGAGAACCCCAAGCAGCGGCGCTTCCGGTACGGCGTCCAGGTCAACTCCCTCGGTCTGACCGAGGCGCAGCCGGAGAACAACGTCCAGCGCATCGTGCTCGAGATGCTGGCCGTGACCCTCTCCAAGGACGCCCGCGCGCGTGCCGTCCAACTGCCCGCCTGGAACGAGGCGTTGGGCCTGCCGCGCCCGTGGGACCAGCAGTGGTCGCTGCGCATCCAGCAGGTGCTGGCGCACGAGAGCGACCTGCTGGAGTACGAGGACATCTTCGAGGGCTCGCACGTCGTCGAGGCCAAGGTGGCGGCCCTCGTCGAGGAGTCGCTGGCCGAGATCGACCGGATCGAGGAGATGGGCGGCGCGATGGCCGCCGTCGAGTCCGGCTATCTGAAGTCGCAGCTCGTCTCCTCGCACGCCGAACGCCGGGGCCGCATCGAGTCCGGCAAGGAGAAGATCGTCGGCGTCAACATCTACGAGTCGACCGAGCCCAACCCGCTCACGGCCGACCTGGACGCGGCGATCCAGACCGTCGACCCCGCGGTCGAGGCCCGGGTGATCTCCGCGCTCCAGAACTGGCGGGACACGCGCTACCAGCCGCCCTTCAACCACCCGCGCCCGTGCAAGGCGCTGGAGCGGCTGAAGGAGGCCGCGAAGGGCACCGCCAACCTCATGGAGGCCACCCTGGAGTGCGCCCGCGCCGGTGTCACGACCGGCGAGTGGGCCGGGGCCCTGCGTGAGGTGTTCGGCGAGTTCCGCGCCCCGACCGGCGTCTCGTCCGCGCCCGTCGCGGTCACCGCCGAGGAGGGCACCGGGCTCGCCCTGGTGCGCCGCAAGGTGGAGCTGACCGCGAAGGACATGAACGTCGGCAAGCTCCGCTTCCTGGTGGGCAAGCCGGGCCTGGACGGTCACTCCAACGGCGCCGAGCAGATCGCCGTGCGGGCCCGTGACGCCGGCTTCGAGGTGGTCTACCAGGGCATCCGGCTCACCCCGGAGCAGATCGTGGACGCGGCCGTGGCCGAGGACGTGCACGCCGTGGGCCTGTCCATCCTGTCCGGCTCGCACGCCCAGCTGGTGCCGGACGTCCTGGAGAAGCTGCGCACGGCCGGTGCGGGCGACATCCCGGTGATCGCGGGCGGGATCATCCCGAACGCCGACGCCGAACAGCTGCGGGCCGCAGGAGTGGCCGCGGTCTTCACCCCGAAGGACTTCGACATCACCGGAATCATCGGCCGTATCGTCGACGAGATCCGGAAAGCGAACAAGCTCGACCCCCTGGAGGTCCCCGCATGACCACGCCCGTCAACCGTCTGCGTCCGCGACGCTCCTGCCTCGCCGTGCCGGGCAGCAACCCCCGCTTCCTGGAGAAGGCCCAGGGGCTCCCCGCGGACCAGGTCTTCCTCGACCTGGAGGACGCGTGCGCGCCGCTGGCCAAGCCCGAGGCCCGGCACACCATCGTCAAGTTCCTCAACGAGGGTGACTGGACCGGCAAGACGCGGGTCGTGCGCGTCAACGACTGGACGACCGAGTGGACGTACCGCGATGTCGTCACGGTCGTCGAGGGCGCGGGGCAGAACCTCGACTGCATCATGCTGCCGAAGGTGCAGACGGCCGAGCAGGTCGTAGCCCTTGACCTGCTGCTGACGCAGATCGAGAAGACGATGGGCTTCGAGGTCGGCAAGATCGGCATCGAGGCGCAGATCGAGAACGCCCAGGGCCTGAACAACGTCAACGAGATCGCCACCGCCTCCCAGCGCGTGGAGACGATCATCTTCGGCCCGGCCGACTTCATGGCGTCGATCAACATGAAGTCGCTGGTCGTGGGCGAGCAGCCGCCCGGCTACCCGGCGGACGCCTACCACTACATCCTGATGAAGATCCTGATGGCCGCGCGCGCCAACAACCTCCAGGCGATCGACGGTCCCTACCTCCAGATCCGCAACATCGACGGCTACCGCGCGGTCGCCCAGCGCGCCGCGGCCCTCGGCTTCGACGGCAAGTGGGTGCTGCACCCGGGTCAGGTGGAGGCCTCCAACGAGATCTTCTCCCCCTCGCAGGAGGACTTCGACCACGCCGAGCTGATCCTGGACGCGTACGACTACTACACGTCCGAGGCGGGCGGCAAGAAGGGCTCCGCGATGCTCGGCGACGAGATGATCGACGAGGCCAGCCGCAAGATGGCGCTCGTCATCTCGGGCAAGGGCCGGGCCGCCGGCATGCAGCGCACGTCCAAGTTCGAAGCCCCGGAGGCCTGAGCACCATGCAGTTCGGACGCACCTACGAAGAGTTCGAGGTCGGGGCGGTCTACAAGCACTGGCCCGGGAAGACGGTCACGGAGTACGACGACCACCTCTTCTGTCTGCTGACCATGAACCACCACCCCCTCCACATGGACACCAACTATGCGGAGAAGACGACCGATTTCGGCAAGAACGTCGTCGTGGGGAACTACATCTACTCGCTGCTCCTCGGCATGTCCGTGCCGGACGTCTCGGGCAAGGCGATCGCCAACCTGGAGGTCGAGTCGCTGAAGCACGTGGCGCCGACCTTCCACGGCGACACGATCTACGGCGAGACCACGGTCCTCGACAAGACGCCCTCCCGGTCCAAGTCGGACCGCGGGATCGTCTACGTCGAGACCAAGGGCTACAAGCAGGACGGCACGCTGGTCTGCGTGTTCCGCCGCAAGGTGATGGTCCCCACCGAGACGTACATCAAGGAGCGCGGCGGCGAGCAGCCCGGCCGGCCCGAACTCACCGCACCCGCGGAAAAGAAGACGGAGAAGTAGTCATGGCGCGACTCGCCCAGACCGCCGGTCTGACCGACGTCCAGCAGGAGATCCTCTCCACCGTCCGCGACTTCGTGGACAAGGAGATCATCCCGGTCGCGACCGAGCTGGAGCACCGCGACGAGTACCCGCAAGAAATCGTCGACGGCCTCAAGGAGCTGGGCCTCTTCGGGCTGATGATCCCCGAGGAGTACGGCGGCCTGGGCGAGTCCCTCCTGACGTACGCGCTGTGCGTCGAGGAGATCGCCCGCGGCTGGATGTCGGTCTCCGGCATCATCAACACCCACTTCATCGTGGCGTACATGCTCAAGCAGCACGGCACGCAGGAGCAGAAGGACCACTTCCTGCCCCGCATGGCGCTGGGCGAGGTGCGTGGCGCGTTCTCGATGTCGGAGCCGGCGCTCGGCTCGGATGTGTCGGCGATCACGTCGAAGGCGGTGAAGGACGGCGACGAGTACGTCCTGAACGGCCAGAAGATGTGGCTGACGAACGGTGGATCATCGAATCTGGTGGCCGTTCTGGTCCGAAGTGACGAAGGACACCCCGAGGGCACGGCGCCCCACAAGTCGATGACGACCTTCCTGGTGGAGAAGGAGCCCGGCTTCGGAGAGGTCCGCCCCGGCCTCACCATTCCCGGGAAGATCGACAAGATGGGTTACAAGGGCGTCGACACGACCGAACTCATCATGGACGGACTGCGCATTCCGGCCAATCGGGTACTCGGCGGCACCACGGGCCGAGGGTTTTACCAAATGATGGACGGAGTCGAGGTCGGCCGCGTCAATGTCGCGGCTCGTGGCTGCGGTGTCGCTCAGCGTGCATTTGAGCTCGGCGTCTCCTATGCCCAGCAACGTCACACTTTCGGCAAGCCGATCGCCCAGCACCAGGCGATCCAGTTCAAGCTGGCCGAGATGGCTACCAAGGTCGAGGCCGCCCATGCAATGATGGTGAACGCAGCACGCAAAAAGGACTCCGGGGAACGAAACGACCTCGAAGCAGGGATGGCGAAGTACCTCGCCTCCGAATACTGCAAGGAGGTCGTCGAAGATGCGTTCCGGATCCACGGCGGCTACGGCTTCTCCAAGGAGTACGAGATCGAGCGCCTCTACCGTGAGGCGCCGATGCTGTTGATCGGCGAAGGTACCGCCGAGATCCAGAAAATGATCATCGGGCGCCGACTGCTCGAAGAGTATCGACTCCAGGGCTAGATGTCCGAGTTCGGGGTGTTTTCTTCGCGAAGAAGATCACACCCCGTCAACACTCTTCAGCCGTCGACTCCGCTTCCTGGCTTGCCCAGTTGCGGTCTGCGACCGGTACGATCGCGTGAAAGCCGCCGTCCCCCGTTCGAGCGCGGCATCATCCGCTACGAAGGTCATCCATGCCCCACAGCCAAACCTCTGCACCTCGCGGCCGGGTCCGCCTCGCGCGCGGAGCATCGCCGTGGCTTCTCCCGACCGTTGCCACCGCAGCACTCAGCCTGGCCCGTTCGCGCCGTTCCGGCGCGGCCAAGGCCGTGGCCGTACCCGCCACCGCGCTCGCGGCCGGGATGCTGTGGTTCTTCCGCGACCCCGAGCGTGAGATCGCCCAGGGCCGTGTCATCTCGCCCGCCGACGGTGTGGTGCAGAGCATCATGCCGTGGAAGGACGGACGCACCCGCGTCGCGATCTTCATGAGCCCGCTCAACGTCCACGTCAACCGCGCGCCCCTCTCCGGCACGGTGACGTCGGTCGAGCACATCCCGGGTGGGTTCGTTCCGGCGTTCAACAAGGAGAGCGAGAACAACGAACGCGTCGTCTGGCACTTCGACACCGAGCTCGGTGACATCGAGATGATCCAGATCGCCGGCGCGGTCGCCCGCCGCATCGTCCCTTACATCCCTCAGGGCACCAAGGTCGAGCAGGGCGACCGGATCGGTCTGATCCGCTTCGGCTCGCGTGTGGACATCTACCTTCCCGAGGGTGTCGAGGTCGACGTGGAGGTCGGTCAGAAGACCGTGGCTGGGGTGACTCGAATTGACCGTGATTGATCCCGAGACACAGGCAGGCTGGGTGCCGGAGGCCGACGAGGTGGACGACGACGAGGAGATGCCCCTCTCGCTCCGCCTCTCGATAGCGGACACGCTCACCCTCGGTAACGCCACGTGCGGCTTCATGGCGGTGTACTTCACCACCACCGGCATCCTGATCCCGCACCTCACGGGCAGCGACGAGTCGGGCATGGCCCGTCACTCCGCCGCGACGGCCGTCATCCTGATGCTCTGCGCCGCGGTCTTCGACCTGTTCGACGGCCTGGTGGCCCGCAAGCTGCGCTCCTCCCCCATGGGCGCCGAGCTGGACAACCTGTCCGACCTGATCAGCTTCGGCCTGGCACCGGCGTACTTCGTCCTGGTGTACGGCATGGTCGCGGACGACGCGTACCAGAAGGTGGCGGCGGTCGGAGCGATCGTGGTGCTGCTGGCCGTGGTGCTGAGGCTCGCGAGATTCTCCTGCGTCACGGTGAAGGACGGCACGTTCCAGGGCATGCCGAGCCCCTTCGGCGCGCTGACGGTGGTCTCCATCGTGCTGCTCGAGCTGCCGTTCGCCGCCACGCTCATGGCGATCATCGGCACCGCCTGGCTGATGGTGAGCCGGGTCGAGTACCCCAAGCCGCGGGGTCGCCTCGCGGTCGCGATGCTCTCCTGGATCGTGCTCTCGATGGGTCTCCTGGCGGCGTGGGCGTTCGACGCCCCGGGCGGCCAGCTGCTCCTCCAGACCGGCTGTGCGCTGCAGCTCGTCATGGGCGCGGTGATCCCGCTGTTCGCCACGGCCCGCCGGGTGAACAACTTCCGGGGCAACCGGCGTGAGGCACGAGCCGCACAGCTCCCGTAACACCCCGTACGCAGCGGAAGGGCCCCGAACCACAAGGTTCGGGGCCCTTCCTCGTGAGCGGGGGATGTCAGCCGCCGGGTGTGTACCCCTCGGCGACGGACGAGGCCTCGGCCTCACGGACGACCTTCATGCCGCCCACCGCGTCCTTGTCGGGCTGCAGAATGACGCTCTTCTTCGAGGACGCGGCCTTCGGGTCGGTGAAGTCCTGGGTGATGCCGAACCCCGGGTCGAACGCGTCGATGGTCAGCAGGGCCTTGTCGACGCCCTCGCGGGTGAGGTCCTTGGCCGCGCAGGCCTTCTTCAGCGCCTCGCCGAACGCCGACGCGGCCGTCCAGCCGGCCACCACGCCGTTGTCCAGGGAGTCCTTCGGATAGGCGGCCTTGTAGTCCGCGACCAGCTTCTTCGCCTCCGGGGTGTCCGCCCCGATCGGCAGCGAGGGCGAGGCCACGTAGTAGTTCGCCTCCAGGGCCGGGGCCGCCGCGGTGGCGAGGAGCTGCGGGGCGAACGCCGAGTTGTTGCCGATGATCGGCACATTGAACTTGCCGGCCGCCGCGACCCCGACGAGCGAGGCCGCCTGCCGCGGTCCCGCGCTGATCACGACGGCCTTCACCCCGGCCTTCTTCAGCGCGACGACCTGGCCGGTCATGTCGTTGTCCGTCGGCTTGATCTTCTGCTCGACGACCTTGAGGCCCGCCTGCTTCGCGATGTACCGGGAGCCCGTCAGGGCGTTCTCGCCGTAGTCCCCCTCGAAGTACACGTGGCCGATCTTGTCGCCCTTCTTGAGGCCCTTCTCCTTCATCAGGAAGTCGATCGCGTTGATCGTCTCGATGTCGTACGTGGAACCGATGACCCGGATGTAGGGGCTGCCCAGCAGGGTGGCCGACCAGGCCTGCGGCAGGACCAGACCCTTGTCCTGGCCGTCGATGCGCTTCTTGACGGCGGCGACGAAGGGGGAGCCGATGAACTGGGTGAAGCCCAGCACCTTCGGCGCCAGCTCCGTGTAGCCGGAGACGGCCTTCTGCGGGTCGTAGCCGTGGTCGCGGACCGTCAGCGCCAGCTTGTAGCCGCAGACGCCGCCGGCGGCGTTGGTCTGCTTCACATAGAGCTGCTGGGCCTGGGTGACGCTCTTGCCGAGCGTCGCGTAGACGCCCGTCATGTCGGTGAGCACCCCGAGCCCGATCGTCTTGCCCGAGATCCCTTCGCCGGTCTTCACCCCGCCGGCCGCCTGCTTGCCGTCACCGTCGTCCTTGGCCTTGGAGCTGCAGCCGGCCAGCACGAGCAGGGCTGCCAGCGCCCCCGCGGCCAGCCTCGCCGTGTGTGTCGTTCTCATCGTTCCTCCCCTGGAGTGGCCCCGGGACGGGGTTTGACGCGAAGCCGGGCGGCCACCCTGACCAGGCCGCCCGGAAGAAAGAGCACCACCGCCACGACGGCGGCGCCGTACAGGTACCGGGCCGCCTCGCCGGGCGCGATCCCGCCCGTGCCCGGGTCGGAGACCAGGGGCAGCGCGTCGCTGTAGCGGGTCAGCAGCTGCGGCAGCAGCGAGACGAAGACGGCCCCCACCACGGCCCCGGCGACCGAACCGAGCCCGCCGATGACGATCATGGCGAGGTATTCGAGCGACAGCGTGATCCCGAAGTAGTCGGGCACCGTGCGCTGGAAGACCAGAGCGAGCAGCACCCCCGCCAGGCCCGCGTACATCGAGGACAGGACGAAGACGGCCGCGCGGTAGCGGGCGACGGGTACGCCGATCACCCCGGCCGCGATCCGGTGGTCGCGGATCGCGTTCATGGCCCGGCCGGGTCGCCCGCGCAGCACCCCGCGGGCGAAGAGCCCGCAGCCCAGGAGCAGCACCAGACCCGCGTACCAGAGCTTCTCGGCCGAACCGAACGGCACCGCGGCCACGACGAGCTCGCGGTCGTCGAAGGTGAGACCGAAGAGGCTCAGCGGCGGTACGTCGCGGCCGTTGAAGCCACCCGTCACGTCCCGGGCGTTGAACAGGACGTGCTGCCCGATGAAGATCAGGGCGAGCGTGGCGATGCCGAGGTAGGCGCCGCGCAGTCGCCCCGCGATCGGGCTGAACACACCGCCGGCGATTCCGGAGAGGGCCACGGCGAGCACGGCCGCGAGCCAGGTGGGCAGTCCCAGACCGGTCAGTCCGTCGCCCCCGTCGGCCGCGAACACGCAGTAGCCGTACGCACCGACCGCGAGGAAGAACGCGTGCCCCATGGAGAGCTGCCCGGTCGCTCCGGTGAGGAGGTTGAGACCGATCGCGCCGATGGCCGCGGCCATCGCGAACAGACCGGCCTGGAGCCAGAAGCGGTCGAGATAGAACGGCAGCGCCAGCAGCAGGACGGCTCCGGCGGCCCACAGGGCGGTCCGCGTGCCGGGCAGCCGGACGGTGCGGCGACGAGCGGTCCTGGGCGCGCTGCTCGCCTCGTCGCGGGTGAGGACCTCAGACACGGGCGAGCTCCTTCGTACCGAACAGCCCGGCGGGCCGGATGAGCAGGATCGCGACCATGACCACGTAGGGCGCGAGATCGCCGAGGCCGCGCCCGAGGAAGGTGAGGTCGCTCTGGTAGCCGGTGGCCAGGGATTCGGTGACCCCGACGAGGAGACCGCCGACCAGCGCGCCGGTCGTCGAGTCCAGGCCGCCGAGGATCGCCGCGGGGAACGCCTTGAGCGCGGCCAGCGAGGTGGCGCGTTCCAGACCGGGTGTCGGGAAGACGGTCAGGAACAGCGCGGCGACGGCCGCGAGGCCGCCCGCCACCGCCCAGGCCCCGAGGGACACCCGGCCGAGCCGGACCCCCATCAGGGCCGCGGTCTCCGGGCTCTCCGCGGTGGCGCGCATCGCCACGCCCCAGGACGTGTAGCGGAAGGCCAGCAGGAAGGCCGTGATGAGCAGGGCCGCCGCGACGAACGCCGCGATCCGGGTGTGGGCGATGGAGACCGGCCCGACGGTGAGGACGGCGTTGCCCCAGGGGTCGCCCAGGGCCAGCACGTCGGTGCCGATACGGCGGGTCAGCTCGGTGGTGAGCAGGATGTCGACGCCGATGGTGACGATGGCGAGGACGCTCTGGTCGGAGCCCCGGTAGCGGCGCATCACCAGGAACTCCACGGCGGCCCCCACCAGCGCGGCGCCCGCGACACCGGCGAGCAGGGCGGGCCAGAAGCCGATGTCGTCGTGGAGGGTCGCGGTGACATAGCCGCCCGCGAGCAGCAGGGAGGCGTGCGCGAAGTTGACGACCTCGGTGGCCCGGAAGATGACGACGAAGCCCAGGGCGATGAGGGCGTAGACGGAACCCATCGACAGGCCGTTGAGCAGGAGTTCGACGAAGGTGCTCATGAAGCGTTCTCCTCTGGCTCGGCGCGCTCGCCCAGATAGGCACGCACCACCGCCGGATCGTTCTGTACGTCTCCGGGGGCGCCGTCGGCGATACGGCGCCCGAAGTCCAGTACGGTCACCGCGTCCGCGAGCCGCATGACCACCCCCATGTCGTGTTCCACCAGCACGATCGAGATGCCGAGGCTGTCGCGGACCCCGGCGACGACCGCGGCGGTACGGCGCCGTTCGTCCGCGGTCATGCCCGCGACGGGTTCGTCCAGGAGCAGGACCCGCGGCTCCATGCACAGGGCCCGGGCGAGCTCGGCGAGCTTCTGCTGCCCGTACGGGAGTGAACCGGCGGGACGGTCGAGCTGGCCCTCGATGCCCACGAACGCCGCGATCTCTCGGACGCGTTCGCGGTGCCGCCGGTCCTCGCGCGCCGCCGCGGGCAGCCGCAGACCCGCGGCGAGGAATCCGGCGCGGGTCAGCCGGTGACGGCCGAGCAGCAGACAGTCCTCGACGGTGGCGTGCGGCGGCAGGGCGAGGTTCTGGAAGATGCGCGCCACCCCGAGCCCGGCGATCCGGTGCGGCGGCAGGCCGGTGAGCTCCTGATCCCCGAGGCGGACGCTTCCGGCGGCGGGCCGGCAGACTCCGGACAGCACGTTGAAGCAGGTGGATTTTCCGGCACCGTTCGGGCCGATGAGGGCATGCACGGTGCCCGGTCGCACGGTGAAGCTCACCGCGTCGAGCGCGGTCAGTCCCGCGAACCGGACCGTCACGTCCCGGACGGCGAGCGGCGGAATGTCGGAGGCCACGGTCGTCCCGGTGGCCGCGGCGCTCTCGGCGGCGACGTGTGTCGCCGCGCTGTGGTGTTCTTCCACGGTGGGTTCACCCCTTCCATCGGGACAGGGACGGGAGGCCGTCGCGCGCGGGTGCCCCGTCGGCCGCGGCGTCCTCGTCGACCACGCCGAGATAGCGACGGCGCACCTCGTCGGAGGCGGCGAGCTCGGCCGCGGGACCGGACAGCGTCACCTCACCGACCTCCAGGACGTAGGCCCTGGAGGCGAGTCGCAGCGCGAGGGCCGCGTTCTGTTCGACGAGCAGGACGGAGGTGCCCTGTTCGTTGATCTCCCGCACGGTGTCGGCGATCCGCGCGGCCATCAGCGGGGCGAGCCCGAGTGACGGTTCGTCCAACAGCAGCACCTTGGGGGCGCCCATGAGAGCCCGGCCGACCGCGAGCATCTGCTGCTCACCGCCGGACAGCAGTCCCGCGCGCTGCTGGGCGCGGTCGGCGAGGACCGGGAACAGGTCGTGCACGCGCCGCAGCGCGCGGGCCCGGTCCACTCGGCCGCCGGTGCCGCCGAGTGCTCCGGCGCGCAGATTGTCCGCGACCGTCATCCGGCTGAACACCCGCCGCCCTTCCGGGACTTGGGACACCCCGGCGGCCACCACCCGGTCCGGCGCCAGCCGGTCCAGCGGTCGTCCGCCCAGCGTGACCGTGCCGCCGGTGACCGCTCCTCCGTGGAAGGAGAGGGTCCGGCACACCGCCCGCAGCAGCGTCGACTTGCCCGCGCCATTGCCGCCCAGGACCGTCACCACGGTTCCCTCGGGCACCTCCAACGACACGTGACGCAGTGCGCGTACGGGGCCGTATCCGACCGACAGTTCCCGCACGAGCAGAGCGGAACCGCCCATGGCATCTCCCTTGTCCTCGCTCGGTGTGGCGCTCACCTCAGCACCGGCGGACACCCCCGTCCACGGGGTACGGCCGAAACGCGGCGGGAGCCCAGCGGTGGCGCCCGCCCGTTGTGCACGCGCACAACACCGCGTGTCAGGGGCCTGTGCGACCCCGCGTCCCGGTGGCATCCTCCGGCCATGGGAGGGCGCAGACCGCGGACCGGTCATGACTGGAAGCTGCTCGCGGAGTCGTGTGTGGCTCTGCTGGACCGGCTGCCCGAGCTCGTCGACGAGCACGTCAGGCAGCTCACCGAGTACTCCGCCGTCTACGGACAGGTGCTGCCGTACGACCAGCAGTGGCGGGAGGCGGAGACCGCGATGCGGATCGGCATCCAGGCGATCTCCGCGCCGCGGGACTCACCACGCCGCGATCTGGAGCACGCCGAGGCGGCGGGCCGGCGGCGGGCCCAGCAGGGGCTGCCGCTCGAACTCCTCGTGCACGCCTACCGTGCCGCGGGCTATCTGGTGTGGGACGCGCTGATGGAGAGCGCGGCGAGCCGGGAGCCCGAGCGCCTCGCGGTGCTCATGCGGTGCGCCACGATGGTCTGGTCGGCCGTGGACGCGCAGGCCACGACCGCGTCGGAGTCCTACCTCGCCACGGAACGGGAGCTGCGGCGGCGCACGGACGAGCAGTTGCAGGCCCTGCTCGACGCTCTGCTGGAGGGCCAGGAGGCGCCGGGACTCGCGGCGCGTGCGGCCGCCGGGCTCGATCTGCCCGAGCACGGACCGTACGCGGTCGTGGTGCTGCGGACGGAGCGCCACGACGGACGGGACGGCTGCGTCCGGCCGATGCTGGGGGCGGGGCTGCGGTTCATCTGGCGGATGCGGGCCGACTGCGAGATCGGAGTGGTGGCGCTGGACGCCGAGCAGGGCCTGGACGCGGTGGCCCGGCTGCTCGACGGACGGCGCTCGGGTCCGGGCGGTATCAGCCCCGTGGTCTCGGGACTCGGCGAACTGGGCCGGGCCCGGCGGTGGGCCGAACTGGCGCTGCGCACCTGTCCGCCGGACGCGACCGATGTCGTACGCCTCGATCAGCGGATGCCGACGGCGCTCGTCGTGAGCCAGCCGGAGCTGGCGGACCGGCTGGTGTCGGACGTGTTCGGCGCGCTGCTGGAGCTCGAACCGGGCGACCGGGCCGTGCTGATCGAGACGCTGGACATGTGGCTGGCCTGCGAGGGCTCCGCGGGACGGGCCGCGGGACGCCTGTACTGCCACCGGAACACCGTCTTCAACCGCCTGCGCCGGCTGGAGCAGCTGACGTCCCGCTCACTGGCCCGCCCCCGCGACCTGATCGAGATGACCCTGGCCCTGGACGCCTACCGGCTGGCGGGCGCGAGGGCGGTCGCGGGGACGGGGGCGGGGCCGTCCCCGGGCCCGGTCGCGGGGACGGGGACGGGACGGTGAGACGGCGGAGTCACGCGTCTGGCGTCTCAGACACCAGGTGCCAGGCGCCCGGACGCCGGGCGACAGACGCGAGTCTCCGGTCGCCGGTCGCCAGAGCAGCACGGCGGACCGACCCTGGGGGCCGGAGGGGCGCCGAATCCCTTGGGCGGCCTCAGACCAGGAAGTCCCGGCCGATGTTCTCCGCCACCCGCTCCAGGATCGGCCCCGCGTCGGAGATGCACGTCGCGATGTCGGGCTCGACCTCGGTGAGCGGATACGCCCGCCGGATGCCGGCCCTCCCGAGCGCCTCCGGCGGGAGCGCGAGACGGCCGCAGACCGCGACGACCTCCTTGCCCTCGGCACGGGCGGCCGCCGCGACCCCCGCGGGCGCCTTTCCGTGCAGCGTCTGCTCGTCGAGGGACCCCTCACCGGTGATCACCAGCGTGGCGCGCTCCAGCGCGGCCGCGAAGCCGAGGACCTCGAGCATCACCTCGATGCCGGGCCGGAAGCGGGCGCCGAGCACCAGAGCCCCGTAGCCGATGCCGCCGGCGGCGCCCGCGCCGGGCGCCGAGGCGTACCCGGCCGCCTTCGGCCCGATCGCCTTCTCCAGGACGGTCGCGAAGTGGGCGAGTGCGCTGTCCAGCGTCGCCACGTCGTCGGGACCCGCCCCCTTCTGGGGGCCGTACACGGCGGGCGCGCCCTTGGGGCCTGTCAACGGGTTGTCCACATCGCTGGCGAGGACGAGGTCGACCGCGGAGAGCCGGTCGTCCAGGCCCGACAGATCGGCGGTCTCCACGTCACGCAGTGCCGCGCCGCCGGGAGCCACCGGCTCACCGTGCGCGTCTAGGAAACGCGCGCCGAGCGCGGACAGCATGCCCGCGCCGCCGTCCGTCGTCGCGCTGCCGCCCACGCCGAAGACGATGGTGCGCGCACCGGCGTCCAGTGCCGCGCGCAGGAGTTCCCCGGAGCCGTACGTCGAGGACGAGAGCGGGGCGAAGACGCCCTTGGGGAGCCGCTGCAACCCGCTCGCCTCGGCCATCTCCACGACCGCGGTGTCACCGCGCAGCGCGTACGCGGCGGTCACCTCGTCGCCCAGCGGTCCGGCGACGCGCACCTCGCGGCGCTCGAATCCGGCCGCGACCGCCGCGTCGACGGTGCCGTCACCGCCGTCGGCCACGGGCAGCGACTCGACCTCGACCCGCGGCGCGACCCGGCGCAGTCCGGCCGTCACCCGCTCCGCGACCTGCACGGCCGTCAGCGATCCCTTGAACTTGTCCGCGGCGATGAGCACACGCGGGGTCCGATTCACTGCAGCGTCCGCCACCTTGCATTCCCCTTGCTTCCGGGCCTTGCACACGTCAAGGCAGTCGCGCCGCTGCGACCTTAACCGGAGGAAGCCCCCGCCGCCATGCCCCGCCCAGCCCGCGGGACAGGTCGCGGGACGGGCCGCGGGGCAGGCCGTGGGGGCCCGCTGCCGACGCTCCCGGGCTCGACATCGGCGGCGTCGAGGGCGCCCGGAGCGCCCGCTTCCGTGCCACAGCGAGCATCTCCGCCCGGAATTGGGTAGACCGGAGCCATGACCCCTGTGGGCACAGACATCGCCGACCGCGTCCTCGGGGGCTGGCTGGGCCGGATCGCGGGCAACATGCTCGGCAAGCCGGTCGAGCAGGGCGACCACTGGACGCGGGACCGGATCGACCGTTATCTGCGGCAGGCCGCGGCCCTGCCCCTGACCGACTACCTCCCCGCACCCGCCGAGGACGGCGCGGGCGGCGAGTTCGAGCTGCGGCCCGAGTGGCGCGACTGCGTGCGCGGCCGCATCCACGGCAGCTGCCGTGACGACGACGTGGACTACGCGATCCTCGGGCTGGACCTCCTGGAGACGCACGGCTTCTCGTTCAGCACCGAACAGGTGGGGGACCTGTGGCTGCTGCGCCTGCCGTATCTCCAGACGTTCACCGCGGAGCGGGCCGCGTACCGCAACCTCGCCCAGGGGCTCAAGCCCCCGCTGACGGCGACGTACGAGAACCCGTACCAGGAGTGGATCGGCGCGCTGATCCGCGCCGACGTCTACGGCTGGACCTGCCCGGGGCTGCCGCGGCGCGCCGCCTCGCTGGCCCGCCGGGACGCCGTCCTCTCGCACACCGGCAACGGCGTGTACGGCGCGATGTGGGCGGCGGCGCTGATCTCCGCGGCCTTCACCGCCCCGTCCGTCCGGGACGCGCTGGACACGGCACTCACCGTGATCCCAGCCAGCAGCCGCCTGGCCCGCACCGTACGACGGGTGCTCACGCTTCACGAGACCCGGATGACCTGGGAGGACACGCTCACCACGGTGTCCGAGGAGACCGCCGGGATGGGCTGGATCCACACGGTCCCGAACGCGGCGGTCCTGACCGCCGGGCTCCTGTACGGCGACGGCGACTTCACGCGCACGATCACGCTGACCGTCCGGGGTGGCCTGGACACCGACTCCAACGGCGCGACCGCCGGCTCCGTGGCGGGCGTCCTGTGCGGGGCGGACGCGATTCCCGCGCAGTGGAAGGACCCGCTGGAAGACACCGTCCGCAGCGCGGTGTTCGGCTTCGACGGCGTACGGATCAGCGAGCTGGCATCGCGCACGGTCGCGTTGGCGGAAGTCGGAGCCGGAGCCCGGATCTAGCGCGCGGGGGGGGCGGTCCGTCCTGACCGAGGGCGCCGAAGTACCGTACGCCCGAAGGGTTTTGGAGTCGGCGCCCCGGCTCGCTCCCTTGGGTACTCGCGCGCGGCCGGGCAGCGAGTCCGGGGAACATCCGGCTCCGGGGAACGTCGGGACGCGCTCGATACCCTTCCCGGGTGACCACTTCGGACTTCGCCGCATACATCGCCGGTCTGCCCCGTGTCCTCGCCGGGGCCGCCGCTCTCTTCCGCGACACCGAGGGGCGGGTGCTGCTCGTCGAGCCGAACTACCGCGAGGGCTGGGCGCTGCCGGGCGGAACCGTGGAGTCGGACGCCGGGGAGAGCCCGCGGCAGGGCGCGCGCCGCGAGACGGCCGAGGAGATCGGCCTCGACGTGGAGCTCGGACGGCTGCTGGCCGTCGACTGGGTCCAGGGGCCGGGGCGCCCGCCGCTGGTGGCATATCTGTACGACGGCGGAGTGCTCGGTGAGCACGACCTCGAGGCGATCCGGCTGCAGGAGGAGGAGCTGCTGTCCTGGCGGCTGGTGCCGCGCGAGGAACTGGCCGCGTATCTGTCGGGCGCCCTGGGCCGTCGTGTCCTCGCCGGACTCGACGTCCTGGCGAAGGACTCGGGGACGGCGGAACTGGAGAACGGCCACCGGGTGGGCTGACCCCGCGACCGAGGGCTCACCTCTCCGCCGCCGGGCCCGCGTTCCCGTCTCCCGTTCTCGTCTCCCGTTCTCGTCTCCCGTTCTCGTCTCCCGTTCTCGTCTCCCGTTCTCGTCTCCCGTTCTCGTCTCCCGTTCTCGTTCCCGCTTCTCGTTCCGGTTCCCGTCGACGATCGTGCGCGGGTCAGCCGAGGATCCGGCGCTTCTGTTCCTCGAATTCGGCTTCGGTGAGGACGCCCTGGGCCTTGAGGTCCCCCAGCTGCTTGAGCTGGTCGATCTTGCTGGTCATGTCGTCCGTCGGCGCGGCGGGCGGGGGCGCGGCGGCGGGCGGCGGCTCCTGGTACTGCTGCTGGGATTCCTGCTGAGCCCATCGCCCCTGCTGACGACGTGACACACGATTCGAGACGGCGGTGGCCGTACCGGCCACCACGGCGGTGCGGGCGACCCCGCGGAGGAGACCTGGCACGGTGGTTTCCTTTCAGGCACGAGGCGGAGGGAATGCCCCTGAAGGGATTCGATCCCTCGCGGTCCGCCGAATTCTCGGCGCACCGGACAGGTCCATTGGAGCACCGTACGCATTCCCCCGCACATCGATCTCGTCTCCGGCCGGCGCGGTTTCCGACGATCTGCCGGTCCGTCATTCTCGTGGCAAGCTGAAATGTGGCCACCGACCGTCACCCGGTCGGTGGCGAGGTCTAGTCAGAAGGAGCTCGCAATGGCTACGACGGGTATGCACCGGCAGGGAACCGCCGGCAGTTCGGGCGCGTGGGTGTCCGGCTGGACCGCCTTCGCCGGCGTCATGATGATCTTCGGCGGTGCGATGGCGATATTCCAGGGCATCGCCGCCATCGCCGAGGACGACGTCTTCGTCACCACCCGCAACTACGCCTACAGCTTCGACCTCACGAGCTGGGGCTGGATCCACCTCACCCTCGGCGTCCTCGTCGTTCTCGCCGGCATCGCCGTGTTCCGCGGACTGCTGTGGGCCCGCATCGTCGGTATCACCCTGGCGGGCCTGGCCATGATCGCCAACTTCATGTGGCTCCCGTACTCCCCGGTGTGGGCCAGCATTCTGATCGCCATCGACGCCTTCGTGATCTGGGCGCTCTGCGTCGGGTCCGGCCGGGACGCCCGCACCGACTAGAACCTGACCGGTGGAAGCGACCGACCGCGCCTTCCCAGCGCACTCCGACCAGCAGCGGCCCCGCACCTCGGTGCGGGGCCGCTGTCGGTTCTGTCGGCTCCTCGTTCCGCTCCGACGCGCGACTCACCCCCGCTCCGACGCCCCGCGAGCCTCAGCCGGGGGCACGGCGGGCGCAGCGAGCGCAGAGGGGTGCGGCGGGCACGGCGGGCGCGACGGGCACGGCGAGCGCAGAAGGGCGCGGCGGGCGCGGCGGCGCCCCCGGACACCGCTGGTCGGCGGTGTCCGGGGGCGCGACCGAGGCCGGCCCGCTCCGCCGACGGCGGAGCGGGCCGGCCTCGGTGTCTTCTATCCGGCGTCCGTGTCGTCGAGCGCGGCCAGCACCGCCGGCACCGGGATGCGCCCGGAGGCGACCATCTGGGCGCCGCTGCGTCGCAGGGCGGTGGCGAAGGGCGCTGCCCACACGTTCTCGTAGACCAGGATTCCGGCCGAGTTGCCGGGCTTCAGGGCCCTGCCCGCCTCCTCGATGTCGTCCTCGCCGAGCAGACCGGAGGACGCGCCCTCGAAGACGGCAAGGTCGAGCGCGCCGTCGCCGTTGAGGTCGGCGATCTCCATGCCGACCACGGACCCGTCCTCGTCCTTTCTCACGAACAGAAGGTCGAGGATCCGAATGAGGCCGCGGTCCACCAGATCGACCAGAATCGGAAATCCCTCGCCCGTCATTCGGTTGCCGGGAAACTCGACGACCACATAGTCGATCGGTCCCATCTCGACGAATTCCTCTTCGCTCACGGCTTCACCCCTGCGTGGTCATGGTGATCCCCCTGCCCCCCATTCCATTGCAGTCCATTGCAGCATCGGACGGATGCCGCCGCACTTCGGTGCGAGGGTCTTTCGTACGCCCGACGGGTGCCGCGATTCGGGCGGTCGGAGCGGCGGCTCGGGGTTCGGGCGACTCGAGGCTCAGGCAAGGCGCGGCTCGGGGCCCGGACCCATCGGGGCCGGCTCAGACGGCTCACGCGGTCAGCTGGTAGATGCTCTTGCCCACCAGCCACAGCCCCAGGAACAGCACCAGCGAAACCAGCGCCTGCTCCTGATGCCCCTCCAGCCACGTACGCAGCTTCGCGAGCCGTACGTGGGCCGATCGCGGGGCGAACGTCGCGTAGAGCTCCATCGTCAGCAGGCTGGAACTGGCCAGCAGGCAATAGCCCATCAGCGCCGCGTACGACGCGGCATGCGCGAGGTCCGCGTCCACGACCGTGGCGGCTCCGGCCGCGACCATCCCCCACGGCTGGAGCAGCAGCGCCAGGCCGGCCGCGGACCAGGCGGAGATCCGCTCGATCCGCGACATGAAGCCGGACGACTTGCGCCGCTTGCCGATGTTGCGGCGGGTGCGCTCCGCGTAGCAGACCATTCCGACGCCGATGGCCAGTTTGGCCGCCAGGGCGGCCGTGGACGGCGCGGACTTCGGCGCCGGTGGCTGTCCGCCGGTCATGATCAGCACCGCGGCGATGATGCCGACGAAGGTGGCCAGCCAGGTGAGGATGAAGGCGAGGCCCTTCCAGACTCCGTTGCGTGCCGACAGCACCAGCACGAATCCGGTGACCGGCAGCGGGTCCAGGGCGATCACCAGACCGATGAGGACCAGGTCAAGGACCATCGCCGCCCCCGCGTGGTCTCGCGCGGCTCATCGCCGCGGCATCGCGCATGCCTTCATCGTCACCTCCCCCGCCCACGTCCACAAATCCACGGTTCCACCCGCCTCACCACCGCCCGCCGACACCCCCGTACGGCCCCGTGGCGCTCGCGCCGCGAGCCCGGCGGGCGCACCGGACCGCACCCTGGTGGCGCGGTCGCTCCCGACGGGGTGTGCGGCGAAGGCCCGACACGGGGAGCGGAATGCGCGCAGGTGAAGGACCCGGTCCGAACACCGGCGGCGGCCGGAGCCGTCGGCGCGCCCGGGCGACGGCACTGCGGGCGTCGGCACTGCGGACGTCGGCACTGCGGGCGCGGCTGCCGGGGCTGCGCGCCGGCGCCGGGGAACGGTTCCCGGTCGCTCTGCAGGGACCGCTGCGCACCGGATTCGGCCTGGGGCTCTGGCTCGGCCTCCCGCTGCTCCTGGTCACCCAGATCGGTGTCCGGTGGTGGACCCAGCACCTGGCTGCTGGCGAGCCGCGTGCCCTGGCTGCCCCTGCTGCCCCTGCTGCCCGGCTCGATCGTGACCGGGGTGGCCCTGACCGTGCTGTCGCTGGTCGCCAAGGTGTACGTGCCCAACGCGCTCAACCGCAGCCTGGAGCGCTACGGGTCGCTGGGCGCGGTCTTCACCGTGCTGTCCTGACTGATCGGCGTGTGCGTCGTCGTCTCCGCGGGCATCACCGCCGGTGCCGTCGTCGCACGGGAACCCGCCGTGGCCCGTCGCCTGGGCTCGCCCGACCGGCCCGACCGGCGCGCGAACCGGCCGTAGACCCCGGTCCGGGCTCTCCCGACCGACCCGACTCGCCGGACATATCGCCCGGAGCTACCTTGGTGACCGGGCCGGACGACCCCCTCGGCAGGCAGGCCCCGGATCACGATCCAAGGACGGTGGCCGGCATGACCGACACGCGTCACTACGACGTCATCGTTATCGGAACCGGCGCGGGCGGCGGGACCATCGCCCATCGGCTGGCACCCACCGGCAAACGGATTCTCCTCCTCGAACGCGGTGGCTATCTCCCGCGCGAACGCGACAACTGGGACTCGACAGCGGTCTTCGTCAAGGGCAAGTACCGCGCCCCGGAGTTCTGGTACGACCGGCACGGCGACCAGTTCCCGCCCGAGGTCAACTACTACGTGGGCGGCAACACCAAGTTCTACGGCGCCGCGCTCTTCCGGCTGCGTCCGGACGACTTCGGCGAGCTGCGCCACCACGACGGCGTCTCCCCCGCCTGGCCCCTCGGCTACCAGGACTTGGAGCCGTACTACACCCAGGCGGAACACCTCTACCTCGTGCACGGCCGCCACGGCGAGGACCCGACCGAGGGGCACACCAGCGCCCAGTACGCCTACCCGCCGGTCCAGCACGAGCCGCGCATCCAGCGGCTCAGCGACGACCTGGAGAAGCGGGGGCTGCACCCCTTCCACCTTCCGATCGGGGTGAACCTCACCCAGGACGACCGTGGCCGGGCCGTGCACTCCAGCGCCTGCATCCGCTGCGACCGTGTCGACGGCTTTCCCTGCCTGGTCGGGGCGAAGTCCGACGCGCAGGTGATCTGCGTCGACCCCGCCCTCGAACACCCCAACGTCGAGATGGTCACCCACGCGAACGTCCGGCGGCTCGACACCGACGCCACGGGCCGCAGTGTCACCTCCGTCGTCGCGACGGTGGGAGACGGTGACGGTTCGGCCGACGAAACGACCGTCGAGTTCAGCGCCGACATCGTGATCGTCGCCTGTGGTGCCGTCAACTCGGCTGCCCTGTTGCTGCGTTCGGCGAACGACCGGCATCCGCGCGGCCTGGCCAACAGCTCGGACGTCGTGGGCCGCCACTACATGCGGCACAACAACCTCGCCCTGATGGCCATTTCCGAGGAACCGAACGACACCAAGTTCCAGAAGACGCTGGCCCTGCACGACTGGTACCTCGGGTCCGACGACTGGGACTACCCCCTCGGCGGCATCCAGATGCTCGGCAAGTCCGACTCCGAGCAGATCCACGGCGAAGCGCCGCGCTGGGCGGGAGCCATCGCTCCCGACATGCCCTTCGAGGTACTCGCCCACCACGCCGTCGACTTCTGGCTGTGCGGAGAGGACCTGCCCCTCGCGGACAACCGCGTCACCCTGGACGGGGACGGCGCCGTCCATCTCGCCCTCGACGAGAAGAACAACATCGCCGGCCTCCAGCGTCTGCGGCACGAACTGCAGGGCATGCTCGGCCACTTGGGCCTGCGCGAGCACCATCTTCTGCCGCACAGCATCTATCTGCACAAGGGCATGCCCATCGGCGCGACGGCGCACCAGGCGGGAACGGTCCGCTTCGGTCACGACCCCGCCGATTCGGCTCTCGACATCAACTGCAAGGCCCACGACCTCGACAACCTGTACGTCGTCGACACGAGCTTCTTCCCGAGCATCGGAGCGGTGAACCCCTCGCTGACCGCCATCGCCAACGCACTCCGCGTCGGCGACCACATCGCGGAGCGCCTGCAGTGACCCCCAAGCACCCGGCCGACGGCCACCCCCCGCACCACACCCCGGCGGAACGGGCCGCGCTCGGCAAGGCGGCCCGGTCCGCCGTGCCCCGTTCCCGTCACGCCGACTTCGCCCCCTCGCCGAAGCGGACCGACCCGGTGGACGTCGTGGAGGGCCAGTCGGCGACCCGGGTGCCCGAGCTCGTCCCGATCCGCTACGGCAGGATGACCGAGTCGCCCTTCCGTTTCTACCGTGGGGCCGCCGCCATCATGGCCGGGGATCTCGCCGACACCCCCCGGTCCGGGATCAGGGCCCAACTGTGCGGCGATGCACACCTGTTGAACTTCCGGCTGCTGGCGTCACCCGAGCGCCGCATGATGTTCGACATCAACGACTTCGACGAGACGCTGCCCGGCCCCTGGGAGTGGGACGTCAAACGGCTGTCCACCAGCTTCGTCATCGCGGGCCGGGCGAACGGCTTCAGCACCAAGGAAAGGGCGGACATCGTCCGTTCGACCGTACGGTCCTACCGCGAGTGGATGAGACGCTTCGCCGGGCTGGGCAACCTCCCCGTGTGGTACACGCACTTCGACGACGCGTGGGTACGGACCCATATCGCCGGGGAGTTGAGCGCACGGGCCCGCGAGCGCTGGTCCAGGACCACGGCCAAGGCACGTACCCGGGACAGCCTCCAGGCCTTCGCCAAGCTCACCCACATCGTCGACGGCCAGGCCCGCATCGCCCCGGACCCGCCGCTGATCACGCCGCTCCAGGACCTGCTCCCCGATGTCGAACGCGGCGCGCTGGAGAAGCAGATCCGCCGGCTGATCGACCGCTACGCCCGGAGTCTGAACTCGGACCGGCGGTTCCTGCTGGAGCAGTACCGGATCGCCGACGTGGCCCGCAAGGTGGTCGGGGTGGGCAGCGTGGGCACACGCTGCTGGATCATCCTGCTGCTCGGCCGGGACGACGCGGATCCTCTGCTCCTTCAGGCCAAGGAGGCCGACGAGTCGGTGCTGGCGCCGTTCGCCGGCGCCAGCGAGTACCGGACGCAGGGCGAGCGCGTGGTCGCCGGCCAACGGCTCATGCAGGCCACCAGCGACATCTTCCTCGGCTGGGAGCGGGCCGACGGCATCGACGGCCGCCGACGGGACTTCTACGTGCGGCAGTTGCGGGACTGGAAGGGCATCGCCGAACCCGAGGCCATGGTGCCGTCCGGCATGCGGGCCTTCGGGGAACTGTGCGGTGCCACGCTGGCCCGCGCGCACGCGAGGTCCGGCGACCGGATCGCCATCGCCTCCTATCTGGGCGGGGGTGACGTCTTCGACCGGGCTCTCGTCCCGTTCGCCGAGGGCTACGCCGACCAGAACGAGAAGGACCACCAGGCACTCGTCGACGCCGTCCGCTCCGGCCGCGTCAAGGCCCGATCGGCCTGACAAGGAGACCAGCAATGGATCGCTATCCGCCCATCGCCGACCACGGACTCGTCGGGGACCTGCAGACCGCGGCCCTGGTGTCGTCCCAGGGCGTCGTCAACTGGTTCCCGGCACCACGCTTCGACTCCCCCAGTGTCTTCGCCTCGCTGCTGGACCACGACGGCGGCGGCTACTTCCGCCTCGCGCCCGATCACCCCGAGGGAACCTGGCGGCAGCTCTACTACCCGGACACGGCCGTCGTGGTGACCCGCTTCATGTCCCCGGACGGCGTGGGCGAGATCATCGATCACATGCCGGTCCTGACAGGCCCGGCCCCGACCGACCGGCACAGCCTGGTGCGCGTCGTGCGCTCGGTGCGCGGCACCGTGCACTTCGCTCTGGAGTGCCGGCCGCGGTTCGACTACGCGCGGGCGAGCCACGAACTCGACCTGACGCCCGGCACGGCGGCGTTCCGGTCCCCGGGAGCGACCGCCTACCTCCAGGGCAACATCCCGTTCGAACGCGACGGGAACGACGTCCGGGGCGGCATCACCCTCGACAACGGCGAGCAGGCGGCCGTGGTGTTCACGGTGTGCGGGCCGGACGGCGAGGCGCCTCCGCCGCCCACGATCGACGGGCTCACCGAGGGCCTCTGGAACAATGTCGACTTCTGGCAGAAGTGGGTGCGCACCTCGAACTACCGGGGCCGCTGGACGGAGATGGTGCACCGCTCCGCGATCACCCTCAAGCTCCTCACCTACGCCCCGACCGGCGCGCCGGTCGCCGCCCCCACCATGGGGCTGCCCGAGCAGGTCGGCGGTGAGCGCAACTGGGACTACCGGTACACGTGGGTGCGGGACGGCTCGCTGTCGGTGCGGGCGCTGCTCGACCTCGGCTTCGTGGAGGAGGCGACCCAGTTCACGCGGTGGCTCGGCGACCGCCTGCGGGAGCGCGAAGGACCGGACGACGAACCCCTCCAGATCATGTACCGGGTCGACGGCGACCCTCATCTGACGGAAGGGATCCTGGAGCACTTCGAGGGCTACCGCGGCTCGTACCCGGTACGCGCGGGCAACGCCGCCTCCGGCCAGTTGCAGCTCGACATCTACGGCGAGGCCCTCTACGCCCTGGCCGAGGGCCGCGCGGTGGGTGAACAGGCCGGCTACCACGGCTGGAAGGGCCTGGCCGGCATCCTCGACTGGCTCGCGGACAACTGGGACCGGCCCGACGAGGGCATCTGGGAGACCCGCGGCGGGCGCAAGGACTTCACCTACAGCCGGGTGATGTGCTGGGCCGCGTTCGACCGGGGCCTGAAACTGGCCGCCGAGTTCAGCAGACCGGCCGACACCGCCCGCTGGACGAAGGCCCGGGACGCGATCCTCGAACAGGTCATGGAGCGCGGCTGGAACGAGAAGCAGCAGGCGATCGTCCAGCACTACGACGGCGACGTGCTGGACGCCTCCCTGCTGCTGGCCCCCCGCGTCGGCTTCGTCTCCCCGCGCAGCCCCGGCTGGCTGAGCACCCTCGACGCGATGGAACGCGTCCTCGTCTCCGACAGCCTCGTCTACCGCTACGACCCCGAGGCCTCGCCGGACGGACTGCGCGGCTCCGAGGGGACGTTCAGCCTGTGCACGTTCCTGTACGTCGACGCGCTCGCCCGGGCGGGACGGCTCCCCCAGGCCCGCTACACCTTCGAGAAGATGCAGACGTACGCCAACCATGTCGGCCTGTTCGCCGAGGAGATCGGCCCCAGCGGGGAGCAACTGGGCAACTTCCCACAGGCCTTCACCCATCTCTCCCTCATCATGGCCGCGACGACGCTGGACGAGGCGCTCGACGGGCTCCGTCGCTGAACGGCGGGATGTCCGGACCCTGCGGCAGGTCCACGGTCACGAAGGACACCACGGCGGCGAGCACGACCACCGGGACGGTTCCCGAGTTGCCCACCAGCAGCACGACCGGGACGACACAGCTGACCGGCAGCCGGAGCGCGGCGGCGGACACGGCGGCCATGCCCGCCGCCATGGCCGGCACGACGCCGAACCCCGGGAGCGGCGTCAGCAGGGCTCCGATCGCGCCGCCGGGGAACAGCGCGGGAAAGACCGGACCGCCGCGCAGGCTGCCCGCCCACCGGTTGGCCGCGCCCCGACCGGACGCGACCGCCGAGGCCGCCCGGTACGCCCCTCCGCTCGCCCCTCCACCCCTATCTCCCGGTCAGACGTCGCCGCGCTGTGTCCAGGTGCCGCCTCTGCCCGCCTTCATCAGCGTGTTGACGATGTGGGACCGGGTGCGGCTGCCGCGGAGCAGTTTCTCCGCCGCCAGTCCGAACGCCAGCGCGGGTGCCGCGAGTCCTAGCGTCTCGCCGGCACCGAGTGCCAGCCCGGCACCGGCGAGACCGAGGCCGGCTTCGGCGGCGGCCCAGGCGAACCGCCGAGGCGCTCCCCCGGTGGTCGGCAGCTTCGTCCGGACTGTCCGCAGCAGCGCCGACAGGTCGTCGTCGGCCGCCGCGTCCGCGGCGCGCAGCGCGTTCTGGAAGTCATCGCGCCGACGGGTCACGGCGTCGTCCTGACAGATCTTGGCGATGTCCTGCCAGCTCAGTGTTCCGACCGCCGCCAGGTCGGACGAGGTCAGGGCGTGCCCCGCGGGCGACGTGGAGGCAGGGCTCACGGGCTCGAACAGCGCGTCCGTCGGACGCCCGAGGTACAGCCCGACGTCGGCCGCTTCGGGCAGGGACCGCGGGGATGCCCCGTCGGTGCCGAGCGTACGCTGCACCGCCGCGTTCCACGCCTGCGTCGCGGTGTTGCGGATCGCGGTCCTGTGCGGCGGGTCCGTCGCCTCGAGGTGGGCGATGAGCAGAGCTCTGCGGTGCCGGTCCGATTCGCCCAAGTGGTCGGCCAGGTAGGCGAGTGTGCGTTCCACCGGCGCGTAGTCGTGGCCCGGGAGTCCGGGCAGCTCCGCCACTTCCTCCAGCACGTCGCAGTACGAGCTGGGGCGCACCACGGCACTCGTACCCAACGGCACCCCGGCCTCGCGGGAGAAGTGGTGCAGCGTCCATGCCACGGCTTGGAGCCTCTGCCGGACCGCGCTGCCCTCCTCGTACCGCGTTCCCAGGGAGGTGCCTCGTGCGAACAGCGGACCCGGATTGGCGTCTCCACGCTCCAGGATCGCCTCCGACAGCCTGATCATGGGCTCCGCCGTCTCGAACGACGACGAGAGCCAGCCGGGCTCCAAGGCGCGGTGCAACCCCGTGGTGACCAGGGTGAACGGGTCGCTCCCGGGTGGGGCACCGGTGGTGCAGCGCAGGAACTCGGGGCAGCTGCGCGCGAAGGATCTGAAGTCGTCGGACTCGAACAGCGTCTGCACCACGGGGCTGTCGATGAGCTGGATGTCGCTCAGCACCACCGTGTGCCCCAACAGGGCCTGGATCTTCAGCATGACGCCCAGCGACTGGTCCTGTGGAACCCACTCGGACAACCGCAGGTGCTCACCGTCGAGCCAGTAGGCGTAGATCTCCATGACCCTCTTCCCCGCTGAATGAGCGTCTTCTCGTCGGAACGGAGGGCATCCCACCGCAGCCGTCCTCGCGGAGGCACGAACTCCGCGGGGCAGCAAGCCAGTTGCGGCCGACCGCGAGACGATCATGCCAGTGACGCCCGCTCCACGACCCCGAAATCCGCTCGCTCCGAACAGGCAGGACTCCTACTCTCGGGTCCATGAACAGGCCCCTCGTCGCCATCCTCAGTGGCGCAGGCATCTCGACCGACTCCGGAATCCCCGACTATCGCGGGCCCAACGGCCTGTGGCGGCGCGACCCCGAGGCCGAGAAGCTCGTCACGTACGAGTACTACATGGGCGATCCGGAGATCCGGCGCCGGGCCTGGCGGATGCGGGGTGAGAACGGTGCGCTCCAGGCACAGCCCAATGCCGCGCACCGGGCCGTGGCCGAGCTGGAGCGGGCCGGGGTCCCCGTGCGGGTCCTGACCCAGAACGTGGACGGGCTGCACCAGCTCGCCGGGATGCCCGCGCGCAAGGTCCTCGAACTGCACGGCACCGCAAGGGCGGTGGTGTGTACGGGGTGCCGTGCGAGGACTCCCATGGAGGACGCTCTCGCTCGGGTCGACGCCGGGGAGGACGACCCGGACTGTCCGACGTGCGGCGGGATCCTCAAGCCGGCCACCGTCATGTTCGGTGAACGGCTCGACCCGGTCGTCCTCGGCCAGGCCGCCGCCATCGCCAAGGCCTGCCAGATCTTCATCGCGGTCGGCAGCAGTCTGCAGGTCCAGCCGGCGGCGGGCCTCGCGGGTGTGGCCGCCGACCACGGGGCCCGGCTTGTCGTCGTCAACGCCGAGCCGACCCCGTACGACGAACTCGCCGACGAAGTCGTCCGCGAACCGATCGGCACCGCCCTGCCGGAGCTGCTGCGCCGGCTGCACGCGGCGAACCGATAGCCACGAATGCCTTGTCCGGCTGCAATGCGGCAAGGTCGGCCGGTCCGACTCATCGTCGGCCGGCCGCGCGCAGACGCTTGCCGCGCTTCCCCCAGCGCACGCTCGAACCCGGCGGGGTCCAGCCCGGGAGGCAGCGTGATGTCCAGCGCCGGCAGCGTCATCTGCACGGGAAGCCGTTCCGCCGCTCCCAGGGGTCCGTTCGAAGTACCGCCGGGAGCGGCGGGCCGGTCGGTGGCAAGGCCTGCTCCTACGTTCGATCTCATGACGAACGCGTACACAGACCATGCGCAGACGCTCACCCGACGGGGCGCGCTCGCCGGGCTCGCGGCAGGGGCGGGGACAGTCGCGCTGTCCGCGGCGTCAGCCGCCTCGGCGAGCTCGGCACCGGCGTTCGCGACGGAGCGTGACGCCCACCCTTCGGCCCCGGTTCCCGCACCCGACGCATCGCCGACGCCAGGTGCCATGCAGTTGTTCACGGACCCGGGGCTCAATTTCAACGCGCTGCTCGCGCTCGGGGGCGCCGGGTTCGGCGCGGCAGAGGTCGGTGAGGTGCTGACCGCCGTCAACGCCATCAACGCCGCCGGGGCGAGCGAGCAGACCTACACCGCGGAGTTCCGCCGCTGGGGCGACCGGCTGACGACCACCGCCTCGCCTCACGAGCAGACACACCGCGCTCACTCACTGCGCGCCGCCCAGTACTACGGTCAGGCGCTGTTCTTCGTGCTCGGCTCGGAGACCCCGGGTGACGAGAAGAAGCTCTATCTGGCGGGGCGCCGGTCCTGGGACACCTTCGCACGGCTGTGCACGCCGGCGGCGATCACCGACCAGGTCCCGTACCAGGGCAGGATCTCGATTCCTGTCTGGTTCTTCCGCCCCGACGATTCGGGAAGGCCCCGGCCGACCGTCATCCTCACGAACGGGAGCGACGGCCCGAACGTCGACATGTGGACCTACGGGGTCTCCGCCGCGCTCGGCCGCGGCTGGAACGCGCTCGTCTACGACGGCCCGGGCCAGGGCCAGTTGCTCTTCGTCGACCAACTCGTCTTCAGCCCACGCTGGGAGCAGGTGGTCTCGCCGCTCGTGGACTGGCTGGAGCGCCGCAGGGACGTCGACGCCCGTCGGATCGCGCTGACCGGCCTCTCCATGGGCGGTGACCTCGCACCACGCGCCGCGGCCTTCGAGCACCGGATCGCCGCTCTGGCCGCGCTGCCGGGCTGCCTCGCCCCGTGGCTGGGCTTCCCGGCGGAGCTTCGGGACATCGTGACGCCGGACAAGGCGGAGACCAACCGCATCTGGAACGAGGAGGTCGCCCCCGAACTGACGCCGTCCGAGCAGTTCGTCCTCAAGAAGCGGATCGAGCCCTTCTCGATCCCGGCGATGCTCGCCGCCCGGCAGGGCCGGCTCTTCACCGACTTCTGGACACCGGCCCAGCGGATCATGGCACTCGACATCACCCGGATCGTGGGCCGCATCAAGTGCCCCACACTGGTCCTCGACTACGACGACGAGGTCTTCTACCCGGGTCAGCCACGCGAGTTCTTCGAACTGCTGCGCACCCGCAAGGAGTTCCGCCTGATGCGGGCGGCCACCGGTGCCCAACTGCACTGCTCGCCGATGGCGCCGCAACAGCACTGCGAGGTGGTCTTCGACTGGCTGGAGGACACCCTGGGTCGGGGCGCCCGCGGTTAGCCGGCATCAGGTCAGGCCTCCCCGGTGCGACCGCTATGTATTGTCAGCGATCACATCGCGGGCAACGTGGGTGGCCTGACACCAACTGCCCGCTTCGGTCGGTCCACAGGGCGCTACCGCACATCGCGCTTCGCCGCACGGCGCAAGGCCGGTCCTGGGCCGGGGTTGCATCCACCCATGCCTTGCGACTCCGGAATCCCCGACTACCGCGGGCCCAACGGCCTGTGGCTGCGCGACCCCGAGGCCGAGAAGCTCGTGACGTACGAGCACTACATGGGTGATGCCGAGATCAGGCGCCGGGCGCGGCAGATGCGGCGCGAGAGTCAGGCGTCGCAGGCCGAGCCCAACGCCGCACACCGGGCCGTTGCCGAGTTGGAGAAGTCCGGGACCCCGGTGCGGGTGATCACGCAGAACGTGGACGGCTGCACCAGCTCGCCGGAATGCCCGCACGCAAGGTCCTCGAACTGCACTGGACCGCGCGGAGCTTCGTGTGCACCGGATGTCATGCGCGCGGGCCCATGGAGGGCGCCCTCGCCCAGGTCGACGCCACGGCGCCCGGCTCGTCATCGTCAACGCCGAGCCGACGCCGTCGTACGCAGCCCATCGGCACCGCCCTGCCGGAGCTGCTGGGCCGACCATGCGAGGACAGCGGTCAAGTGCAGCGACCTGAAGCATTGTTCGCGGGACTGCTCGCGGGCGGCGCGCTAAGGGCTGTCCCGTAACGGCTGGTCACGGGTGATCGTCGTGGTCGGCCAGCCCCTGCCAGGTATCCGCAACGACTGCAGAGCGTGGGAGGAGTCCGGGGCCAAGACCGCTGTCGGGAGGACCGTGACGATCGCCGGCGGCGGCTATCCGGGAACCGGACTCGTGATGCCGCAGCGACTCAAAGATCGTCTAAGAGGCGACACTCAAAGATCGACAGCGTGGAACGATAGCCACCATGTCCGGTCAAGTTTGGGTGTCACTCATATCGTTGGGCGGCGTCGCGCTCGGTGGCGCGTTGTCCTTCCTCGTCCAGTTCGCGACGCAGCGGTCGGCTGAGCGGACGGAGCAGCGGCGGCAGCAGACCGAGTCGTCGGAGGCCCGGCGTGCGGAGCGGCTTACGCTGCTGGAGCGGTTCGTCGAGGTGGGGGCCGAGGCGGAGCGCGCGGCCTTCAGTCGGCCGCACGAGTGGGACGACACGACCCCTTGGTTCCTCGCGACCCAAGACTCCATGAACAGACTCTGGGTCGCGGAACGGCTGATCCGTATCCAGTTTCCGCTGCCCGTGCACGACGCGGCACGCAAGTACTTCCTCGACCTCAACCGGACCGTGTGGGAAGGCTTGCCCGACGGTGAGAGCGTGCGCGACTACCTGGAGGACAACAGACTGACCTTTCTCGACGCGGCCCGAGCGGTCATGGGACAGCCCGCTGCGGGCCTCGAAGGTCATTTACGGGACAGCCCTTAGGCACGGATCCCGTCGCAGGCGAGGTGCAGTTGCCGAGGCCCGCGCAGCACGGCGTTCTTCCGGTACGGGGGCGGGTCCTCCAGCAGACGCGGGTTCTCCAGCCTCCGGGCCAGCTCCGACAGGGCGAACTGGGTCTCCAGCCGGGCGAGCGGTGCACCGAAGCAACTGTGGATGCCGCTGCCCAGTCCGAGGTGCTGGATGTCCGGGCGGTCCGGGTCGAAGCGGTCCGGGTTGTCGAAGCGCTGGGGGTCGCGGTTGCCCGACGCCAGGACCAGCCACAGGGTGGCACCTTTGGGGATGGTGACCCCGCGGACCTCGATGTCGGCGAGAGTGGCGCGCTGCGGCACCAGTTGCACCGGCGGCTCGAACCGCAGCAGCTCCTCGACGATGGGCACGGCCAGCCGCGGATCGGCACGCAGCCGCTGGAGGACGCCGGGATTGCGCAGCAGGGTCAGCATGCCGTTGGTGATCAGGTTGACCGTGGTCTCGTGTCCCGCGATGAGCAGCAACGCCGCGGTGCTGAGCAGTTCCATCGTGGTCATCGGGCCGTCCTCGCCCTTGGCCGTCGCCAGCTGGGAGAGCATGTCCTCGCCGGGATTCTTGCGGCGCTCCTCGATCAGGCCGGCCAGGTACATGCCGAGCTGCATCCGGGCGTCCTGCGCGCCCTTGCCGCGTTCGGGATCGGCGTCCGGGTCGGGATCCAGGTTGGCGGCGAGGGTGTCCGCCCAGCTGTGGAAGCGTGCCTCGTCCTCGCGCGGTACCCCGAGCAGCCGGCAGATCACCGTCACCGGGAAGGGATACGAGAACTGTTCCACCAGGTCGATCCGGTCCGGGTCGCCGATGCCGTCGATGAGGCCGGTGACGATGTCGTGGAGTTCTCCGCGCATCCCGTCGACCCGGTGGGGTGAGTGCGGCGGGCCGAAGGGGCGGTTCGTCATGCGGCGCAGCCGGTCGTGCTCCGGCGGGTCGAGCCGCAGGAAGCCCGGCGGCAGGGTGCTCTCCTCCGTGGGGGCCTCGGCCAGGGGGTCGGCGGCGTTCGAGGCCAGGTTGCGAGCGTCGGAGCTGATCCGGGGATCGTGCAGAAGGCTGCGGATCTCGTAGTACGTGCTGACCACGTACGGCCCGTCGGCCTCGTGGTGGACGGGGGTCTTCCGCAGCTCCTCGTAGATCGGGTACGGGTCGGCCCGGTTGGCGTAGTCCAGGATCTGGTGCAGCAGGGATTGCGTCATGGCGAGTCCTAGGGTCCTCGTGGCCGTGCGGTCAGTGCGCCGGGGTGAACGTCAGCCGGCGGTCGGCCGGCGAGTATCCGCTGAGGGTCACGGTGGGGCCGTGGGTGGGGACCGAGGGGTCGGGGAAGTCCGCGTCGAGCGGCCGCTGTCCGTCGGGGCGCCGGTCGACCGTGGTGAACGGCGGCGGGAACGGCGCGGTGGTCTCGATCAGCCCCTGGTAGAAGGGCAGCCACCGGCCGTGGTCGAAGGCGACCGCGCCGATGACACGCCCCTGGTACCCGTACACGCCGAGGAACCGGTGATCCGCCAACGAGCCCTGGGAGATGAGGATCTCCGTCCCCATCGAGGGGATCCCGACGGACTTGATGTTGACTCCGAACTGCGAGGACCAGAAGGCCGGAACCTCCATGTGGGGCAGGCGGTCCGTGCTCTCGCTGAGCATGTTGTGCGCCGCGATCCGGGCTTGTGAGACGGCGTTGCCCCAGTGCTCCAGGGAGAGGAACTGGTAGCCGAACAAGGGGTGCGGGCACCGGGCGACGTCGCCGGCCGCGTAGATGTCGTCGGTGACGATCCCGCGGATGTCGAAGGCGCGGCAGCCGGCGTCGCAGGCGATGCCCCTGGGACCCGCGCCGAGTCCGGACCCGGCGAGCCATTCGGTGTTGCGCAGGGCGCCGAGCGAGACGACCACCACATCGGCCTCCACGGAGGAGCCGTCGGACAGCTGGGCCGCGCGCACCCTTCCCGAGGCGTCGCCCTCCAGGGCGGTCACCATGACACCGGTCCGCAGGTCCACGCCGTGCTCGCGCTGCAGCTCGGCGGCGACCGCGCCGACCACCCCGCCGAGTGCGCCGACCAGGGGCGCGGCGCCGCGTTCGGTGACGGTCACGGGGAGGCCGCGCTCACGGCAGGCGGAGGCGATCTCCGAGCCGGTGAATCCGGCCCCGATGACCAGGACCCGCTTGGGGCCCGCCTCCAGCCGCCGCGCGAGCGCGGCACTGTCGTCCCGGCCGCGCAGCACGAAGACTCCGTCGAGGTCCGCCTCGGCCTCGTGCGGCCACGGCCGCGCCCGTACGCCGGTGGTGATCAGCAGCCGGTCGTACGGCACCTCGTCGCCGTCGGCCAGCCGCACCCGTCGGGCGGCCATGTCCAGGCCGGTGGCCGGGGTGCCGAGCCGCCAGGTCGCGTCGACGGTCCGGAGTCTGGGCAGTGCGGTACGGTCGGCGCTCGCCCGGCCCAGCAGCACCTGCTTGGACAGCGGGGGCCGGTCGTACGGTTCGCAGGGCTCGTCGCCGATCATGGTCAGCGAACCCGCGAAGCCCTTTTCCCGCAAGGTCTCGGCGGCCCGCAGGCCGGCCAGCGAGGCGCCGACGACGACGATGCGGCCATCGCGTTTGAGCCGGTCCAGGGATCCGTCACCGAGCATGGGACACACCCTCGGCCGGTACGTCCACGGCGTCGGGTTCCACCGCGTCGACGAGGACGGCCTGGACCGGGCAGGCCGCGGCGGCCCGGTCCAGCTTCTCGCGCAGCGCCTCGTCGGGCTCCGGTTCGTACAGCAGCGCCTCGTCGCCGTGCATGGTGAAGATCTCGGGAGCGAGGAACGCACACTGTGCGTACCCCTGACAGCGGTTCAGATCGACAGCAATCCTTACCACGGGATCGGTCCTCTCCAAAGGCCCGGTCAAGCCTCCTGCGACCACTCTCGGCGGCCGGGCGGGAGGCGGCGACGAGGAGCGGACCGTTCGAGTGAGCGGTGCGGCCGTATCAGGCCGGAGGGACGGGCGGTGCCGTGGAGGGGCGACGGCCCCACAGGATGTTCAGGCTGAGGAGCAGCGCCCAGCCCGGGAAGACCAGCTCGGACCAGGGCACGCCCGTTCCCGCCACGAACAGCGTCAGGCCCGCGAGATAGCCGACGACGACGAGCGGGCGCGGGAACACGCCGAGCCGGCGGCCGATGGTCGACGTCGTGATGATGAACACCGCCGCCATCCGCATGGCGTACGTGGTCAGCAGGGCGTAGGCGAAGTGGCTGCCGAAGGAAGGGGAAGAGCCCTGCGGGCCTTCGCCGAGCACGGTCCCGGCCGCCGCGGCGGCACCGAACAGCATGGCGACGAAGACCACGCCGCTGCCCAGGAACACGGTGGCGACGAACCGGTCCTCGGCCCGGCCGGCCTGCTCGCGGAGGGCGCCCATGAACCACAGGAACGCGATCCCGGCGAACGGCACCAGTTCCAGCGCCGTCCGAACGCCGCTCCGCTGTCCGGCGTCGAGGGTCACGCCGTCCCCGCCGCCGGGCAGAGCGATGCGCACCAGCACGATCGCAGCGGCCATCAGGACCGCGAACACCACCCCGGCCGCCCCGGCGGCCCGGGGTGTCGCGAGGCCCTTGTCCTTCCGCTCCATGCTCTCCCGCTTTCTGCCGGCTCTCCCTTCGTCCAGACACCAGTGATCGCGGGGCTCACGCCACCGGGGTCACCCGGGAGGAAGACCGCGATGGGCCATACAGGTCATCGGCGGCCGGTCGGATCCGGGCCGCCCCGGACGAAGGGGTGCCTGCGCCCGGCCGCTGTCACATCCGCCGGCCCTTGCGCCTCCGGAATCGCCGACTGCCGCGGCCCAACGTCCTGCGCAAGCCGGGCGACCAGGGGGTGTCCGGCGGCCCGGCGGGTGCGTGAGAGCGGTCAGAAGAGGGCCGATCCGCTCTCGAAGTCGAGGAGCCGCTTCTTGCGGTCCAGGCCGCCGCCGTATCCCGTGAGGCTGCCGTTCGCACCGACCACGCGGTGGCAGGGCACGATGATGCCGATCGGGTTCTTGCCGTTGGCGAGGCCGACCGCACGGGAGGCGCCCATGTTGCCCAGGGCCTGGGCGAGTTCGCCGTACGACCGGATCTCGCCGTAGGGGATCTGCCGCAGCTGGTCCCACACGCTGCGCTGGAACGGTGTTCCCGCCATCCGCAGTTCGAGACTGAACTCTTTCAACTCACCCTCGAAGTAGGCGTGCAGCTGCTCCGTCACCTCGTCGAAGAGCGTGTCGTCGCGCTCGCCGAAGCTCTCCTCCGACGGGCGGTGACGCTGACCGACCATATAGAGGCCGCACAGGACGCCGTCGTCGGCGACCAGAGTGAGAGGGCCGTAGGGGCTGTCGATGACCATGTGCTGTTTCACTGAGCGTCCTTGATGCGTGAAGTGCGTCGCGTACGTGGAGCGCGTGGTGCTGGGTTCGTGGCGTCCGAGGTGTGCGGGGTGCCGGCTGGTGCGGGGAGGAAGTTGATCGGGTGGCTGCCCGTAGCCCACAGATACTGCACCGCGTACGCCCGCCACGGGCGCCAGGCCGCGGCACGGGCCGTCAGGGCGGCCGGTGTGGACGGGAGCCCCAACTCCTGGGCGGCGCGCCGGATTCCGAGGTCGGTGGGGAGGAAGGCGTCCGGGTCGCCGAGGGCGCGCATCGCGATCACGTCGGCGGTCCAGGGGCCGAACCCGGGGAGCGCGAGGAGCCGGGACCGCGCCTCCTCCCAATCGTTCTCCACTCCCAGGCGAAGTGTTCCGTCGGCGAGTTGACCCACCAGCGTGGTGAAGGTGGCACGGCGGGTGCGGGGCATCGCGAGCGACTCGGGATCGAGTGCCGCGAGCGCCTCCGGGGAGGGGAAGAGATGGGTGAGGCCGCCGTGCGGGTCGGCCACCGGATCGCCGTGCGCGGTGACCAGACGGGCGGCGTGGGTACGCGCGGCGCCCGTGGAGACCTGCTGCCCCAGCACGGCCCGTACGGCGAACTCGGCCTCGTCGACGGTGCGCGGAACCCGGCGGCCGGGAGCCTTGTCGACCAGCGGCGCCAGCAGCGGATCCGTGCGCAACTGGTCGTCGACGGCCACCGGATCGGCGTCCAGGTCCAGCAGACGGCGGCAGCGGCTGATCGCGACGGCCAGGTCGCGCAGGTCGCTGAGGGTCAGGCGGCACGCGATGTGGTCCGGCATCGGCGTCAGGCCGGCGATCCCGTGCCCGTACGGCAGCCGGAGCGTCCGGCGGTACGCCCCTTCGCGCCACTCCTCCACTCCGGGTACGGCGGTCGCCGCGAGGTGTCCGAAAAGGTTGTCGGGGTTGAGCGGGGCCCGGAAGGGGAGCCGGAGGTTCAGTACGCCCGGCATCCCCGGGGTTCCCTCGGCGGCTTCGGCCCGGTTCCTGGGCAGCCGGGCGCGCAGCTCGCTCGGGGACAGCGCGAAGACCTCGCGGACGGTGTCGTTGAAGGTGCGGATGGAGGAGAAGCCGGCGGCGAAGGCGACCTCGGCCATGGGGAGCGGCGTCGTCTCGATGAGCAACCGGGCGGTCTGGGCCCGCTGGGCCCGGGCGAGTGCCAGCGGTCCCGCGCCCAGCTCGGCCAGGAGCTGCCGCTCGATCTGGCGGGTGCTGTAACCGAGCCGGACGGCCAGGCCGGGTACGCCGTCGCGGTCGACCACCCCGTCGCCGATCAGCCGCATGGCGCGGGCCACCAGGTCGGCGCGGTGGTTCCACTCGGGTGAGCCGGGGCTCGTGTCCGGGCGGCACCGCTTGCAGGCCCGGAATCCCGCCTGCTGGCAGGCGGCCGCGCTCGGGTAGAAGGTCATGTTCTGCGGTTTCGGCGGCACGACCGGGCAGCTGGGCCGGCAGTAGATCCTCGTCGTCGTCACGGCGGTGAAGAACCAGCCGTCGAAGCGCGCGTCCTTCGACTGGACGGCACGCACGCAGCGCTCCGTGTCCGTGTGCATCCCGTTCTGCATGCCTCAAGCATCGGGCACTCGGGAGGACCGGGCTGGCGAGAATCCGACATCTACCTCGCGCTGCCTGCGACCGGCCCGGGCCCCCTAAGGGCGATCCCGAACCCGCGACCGGCCCGGACCTCGCTCGCCCCGCGGTGCCTTCTCCCGGTCGGAACACTCCCGATCGGAACCGCGCCGGACCATGCATCCATGATCCCGATCCCGATCCCGATCCCGAACCCGGCCCAGAACCGAAGCGGTCAGCGGGGCTCCTCGCCCTGGGCGACCTCCACCTCGTGGTGGAAGGCGAGGACACCCGCCCCCGAGGCACCGGCCGAGACGGCGGCGCAGGCGGCGAGGACGAGGGCGATCCCGACGGCGGCGCGGGGGCGGTGCCGGGGAGCGGACAGAAGTGCCGCGACCCGCTGCGGGACGGGACCCGTGGTGGCCGCGGGGGCGAAGCCGGGGCGGTCGGAGCGGGCGTCCCCGACGGCCAGGGCCGCGCGGGCGATGGCCCGGGCGGTCAGCCTGCGGTCCCCCACGGCGACGGCGGCGGCCTCGTCGGCGGCGCGCTCCGCCGCGAGCACGACGGTCGCGCGGACCGCGCGCAGGCCGGGATGGCAGTGGGCCGCGAGTTCGGCGGCGACGAGGAAGCGGTGGTGCCCGCCGGCGTTGTGGGCCCGCTCGTGGGCGAAGAGGACCTCACGCTCGTCGGCTCCGAGGCTGCGCAGCATCGCGGTGGTGACGACGATGCGGTGCGGCCGGCCCGGTAGGGCGTAGGCGTCGGGGTGCGGCGATTCGATCACGCACAGGTCGCCCGCGGTGGGGCGGCGGTCGGCCTGGCTGCGCGCGGAGCGGAAGGCGCGCAGCTGGCGCAGGCCCGAGCGGACCACGGTCCAGGCGCCGACGGTGAGCGCGCCGGTCGCGGCGGCGGCCGCGGGCAGCACGACGAGGTCCGGGGCCGTCCGCAAGGGGTGGACGAGGTCGCCGAGGCCCGCGAGGAAGGGCAGCTTGAGCAGCCCGGTCAGGAGCAGCGCGCCCAGCGAGGCCACTGAGGCCCCGGCCAGCACCACCATCGCGAGGGTCACCGCCCACAGCGCGGTCGCCGGGGCGAGCCGCTCGAGGCAGCGGTGGGCCGGCGGCCCCACCACGAAGGGCACCAGCAGCGGGATCAGCAGCAGAAAGGTCATGCCTCACCCGATTCCGGATCCGTGTCGAGGCCCGGCTCCAGCAGGTCGCGCAGGAGCCGCTCGTCGTCGGGGTTCAGCTGGGCCACGAACCGGGCCAGCGCGGTCTCCCGGTCGTCGTCCCGGTCGAGCTCGCTGTGCATGCGCAGCGCGGTGAGGCCGTGCGGGTCCTGGACGGGGAAGTACGCGTAGCCCCGGCCCAGCCGCTCACGGCCGACGATGCCCTTCTCGTGCAGCCGGGACAGGATCGTCGTCACGGTCGTGCGGGCCAGACCGGAGTCCAGCGCGCGCTGTACATGCCCGGGTGTGAGCGGCCCACCGGCGGCCCAGAGAGCCGCCATCACGCCGGCCTCCAGCTCACCCGCCGGCCGGCGTTCGTCCTTGCCACTGCTCATGGGAACGATCCTCACCCTGCCATCGTCTACAGTTCAGTAGACCGTCTACAGAATTGTAGTCCGTCGGGCACGCGTGTCGACCGCGCCCGCCCATCCAGTATGAGAGGGCCCGAGACGATGGTCGCACCTTTGTTCGCAGCGTCACAGCTCGCCGTGAATCCTCTCAGCGCCCAGTCCCTGCTCGCCGCCTTCGGCGTCCTGGGGGTGGGGGTGGTGATGTTCGCGGAGACCGGCCTGCTGATCGGCTTCTTCCTGCCCGGGGACTCACTGCTGTTCACCGCGGGCCTGCTCTGCACCGGATCGGGGCATGACGGCCTGAGGCTGTCGCTCGCCCCCTTGTTGACCGCCGCCGCCGTCGGAGCGCTGGCGGGCGCGCAGACCGGCTTCCTGATCGGGCGGAAGGCGGGCGGCGCCATGCTCTCCCGCGGTTCCTCCCACCGGCTGCGGGCGGGCGCGCGCCGAGCCGAGGACCTGCTGAAGCGGTACGGCTACGCGAAGGCGATCGTGCTGGCCCGCTTCGTCCCCGTCGTGCGTACGGTGCTGAACCCGATGGCGGGCGCGCTGCACGTGCCCGTGCGGACCTTCACGCTGTGGCAGGTGGCCGGCGGCCTCGTCTGGAGCCTCGGCATCACCCTCGGCGGGTACGCGCTGGGTTCCTCGATCCCGAACGTCGACCGCTATCTGCTGCCGATCATCGCGGTCGTCGTCCTCGTGTCCCTGCTCCCGCTCGCCGCGGAGCTGTACCGCTCCCGCCGTCAGGGCGCGGCACGCGAGGAGGTCCAAGGATGATCCTCGCCTTCGACGGCTCCTCCATCGACGGCTCCGCCTATCGGTACGTGGCCGATCTCGCCCAGGACTCCCCGTCGTGGCTCGACAGCGTGGTGTCCGTCTGGTCGACGTACGGACTCGGGCTGTTCGCCGTGCTGACGGCGCTCGGCTGGTGGCGGGCGCGGCGCGAGAGCCCGCGCGCCGCGCTGGTCGCGCTCGCGGTGCCGGTCGTCGTGGTCGTGGCGTACGGGGTGGATCTCGGCCTGAAGCTGCTGGTGCGCGAGGACCGGCCCTGTCGGACCCTGCGGGTGACGACGCTGGAGGCGTGCCCGGCGCCGGGCGACTGGTCGTTCCCGAGCAATCACGCGGCGATCGCCGCCGCGGCCGCCGTCGCCCTGTTCTTCGTCTCCCGCCGCCTCGGCGGCGTCGCCGTCGTGGCGGCCTGCGCGATGGCCGCCTCCCGGGTCTGGGTGGGGGTGCACTATCCGCACGACGTCGCGGTCGGTGTGCTCATCGGCACGCTGGTCGCGATGCTCATGACGGCAGGACTGCGGGGGCTGCCCGAGGCCTCGGGGCAGCGGCCGGTCGCGTCGCGGCTCGGAGCCCTGCCGATCGCGCCCCGGCTCGCGAAAAGCGGGTGAGCGGGGAGCATGCGCCACCGGATCCTGGTCGTCGAGGACGACCACGCGTTGCGTGACGTGCTGCGGCGCGGGCTGTGGGACGAGGGCTTCGACACCGTGCCGGCCCAGGACGGCGCGACCGCGCTGAGGCTCGCCGGGGCCGACATCGACGCGGCCGTCCTCGACGTCGGTCTGCCCGACGCCGACGGCCGGGACGTGTGCCAGGCGATCCGCGCCAACGGTTTCCTCTCCCCCGTGCTCTTCCTGACGGCCCACCACCACCTCACCGACCGGCTGGCCGGCTTCTCGGCCGGGGGCGACGACTACCTGCCCAAGCCGTTCCATCTGACCGAACTGGCGGCCCGGCTGCGGGCGGCCCTCAAGCGGGCCGGACCGGGTCCGACCGCCGCGGCCGGCGACCTCGTGCTGGACCCGGTCGCGCACGGCCTGACCGTGCGGGGGCAGCGCGTCGGCCTGACGCCGACGGAGTTCCGCCTGCTGGCAGCGCTGATGGCGGCCTCCGGGGGAATCGTGCGCCGACGGGAGCTGATCAGGGCCGGCTGGCCGGAGGGAGCCCAGGTCAGTGACAACACGCTCGACCAGTATCTGACCCGGCTGCGCCGCAAGCTCCGGGACGGCGGCAGCGAACTGACCGTCACGACCGCGCGTGGCGTCGGACACCGCCTGTCATGAGGCCGAGCCCTTCTCGCACGCGGCCGACCACCGCGGCCGGTCTCGCGGCCGGTTTTACGTCCGGACATGCGACCGGTTTCACGGCCGGTGACGCGGCCGGTTTTGCGGCCGGTCTCGCGGCCGGTCTCGCGGCCGGTCTCACGTCCGGACGCGCGGCCGGTCTCACGGCCGGTCTCACGACCGGTCTCACGACCGGTTTCACGGCCGGTGGCGGGTGCCCATGAGGACGCTCGCCTCCCGGTGCCGGCCGCGCACCCTCCGGGGCCGGCTCTCGCTGGTCGCGCTGACCACCGCCGCCCTGCTGATGGTGATCCTCACGGTCGCGTTCAACACCGTCGCGCGACGGCACCTCCAGCGCCAGGCGGACGACGAGCTGCGGACACGCGCCACCGCCGTCGCCGCGACGGTCGACACCAGCGGCGCCCGGGCACGTGTCCTGGAGACCCCGGGCGAGGAACTGCTCGACACGAACGTGTGGATCTACACGGCCGGCCGGCTCCTGGAGAAGCCGCCCACGGCAACCGCCACCGGCCCGTTGACCCGTGCGGCCGGCGAACTCGCCGCACGGGGCGGAACGCATTGCGCCACCGCGAGTGCCCACGGCCCGGTCCGGCTGTGCGCGCGGCCGGTGCCGGGCGACACCGGCGCCGCGACCGTCGTCACCGCCCTGGACCTGTCCCCGTACCGCGGGTCGGCCGACACGCTGCTGCTGTCGTCGTTCGCCCTGGACGCCGTCATGCTCGCCTGCACGTACGTGCTGACCCGCCTGGCGGTGGGGCGCGCCCTGCGTCCCGTGCGGACCATGACCGACCACGCCACCCGGTGGAGCGCCACAGCCTCCGACGAACGCTTCGGGAACGCCGCCCGGCCCGCCGAACTCGCCGGGCTGGGCCGGTCGTTGGACGCGCTCCTGGATCGCATCCGGGCTTCGCTGCGCCATGAGCGGCAGCTCACCCAGGAGTTGTCGCACGAGCTGCGCAATCCGCTCGCCCGGATCATCGCCGAGCTGGACTGGTGGCAGGCCGGGCCCCGCTCCGCCGAGGAGACCCGGGCCACGCACGGGGCCGTCGCGGACGCCGCCCGGTCCATGCGCACGATCTGCGACACGCTGCTCGACGACGCCCGCGACAGCGCGTCCTCCGCGCCGGGCACCAGCGAGGTCGTGCCCGTACTGCGCAGGCTCGCCGGCCTTGCCGTCACCGTGCGGCCGGGGGTGGAGGTCGTGGTCACCGGCCCGGAGTCGGGACTGGTGGCCGGGGTGCCGGACGGCCTGCTGGAGCGCATCGTCAGCCCCCTGCTCGACAACGCGGTGCGGCACGGGTCCGCGCGGGTCGGGATACGGGCCGACGCGCGCCCCGGGTGCGTTCGCGTGGAGGTCACGGACGACGGACCCGGCGTACCCCCGTCGTTCGCGCCGCAGCTCTTCCAGCCGGGGCGCCGTGCCGACCCCGGGGACGGACACGGCGGAGCCGGCCTCGGCCTGTCGCTCGCGCGACGCCTGGCCCGCTCCGTCGGGGGCGAGGTGCGCCACGAGGCGGCGCGGGCCACGGGCGCGACGTTCGTGGTCGGCCTTCCCCCCGGATGAAGGAAGCGGGGGCCGGCCCGGTCGGCGGAAGGCCCGGCCCCTGGACCGTCGGTGGTCAGCCCGCCGGAGGGGTGAGCCGGTCGGCGTCCGCGATGTCCCGGCGGGTGACCGACAGATGGACGACCAGGCCGAGGATGACCGTGAGGAACAGCGCGCTGGTGACGACGGTGCCGAAGCCCAGGCCACCGTCGCCGGTGGGCTGCGAGAGGTAGTCGCCGATCGAAGCGCCCAGCGGTCGGGTCAGGATGTACGCGATCCAGAAGCTCGGCACGGCGTTCAGGCCGAGCGCGCGGTGCGCGACGGCGACCGCGGCGATGGCGAGGCCGAACAGCAGGCCCGAGACCCGGTACCCGAGAGCCATGCGCTCGGCGACCAGGTCACCGGCGGCGGTGCCGAGCGCGAAGGTGAACAGCACGGCCAGCCAGTAGTACGCCTCGCGGGAGACCGTGTCGACGCTGTGGATGGACAGGGTTCCCTCGCGGCGGTACCAGACGAGGAAGGTCACGGCGAGGGCGACGGCGAAGACGGCGGTGCTGGTCTCCAGCGGCACGCCCATGTTGTCGGTGAGGTTGTCGCTGATCAGTGTGCCCACGACGCTGATCAGCGCCACGGCGAGCCAGTACACGCCGGCCCGGTAGGCCGTCGTACGGAACTGGACCACCAGGACCCCGGCCAGCAGCACGCTCATCAGGAGCGACACTCCGGTCAGGCCCAGCCCCAGCTTCTCGTTCAGCAGGTCCGCGGCGGTCTCGCCGACCGTGGTGCAGAGCACCTTGATGATCCAGAAGTACGCGGTGACTTCGGGCACCTTGTTCCAGTGCGGGCGGTGTCCGGGGGCGGCCGTGGCGCCGGTGCGGCCGTGCGCCGCGGGGCTCGGGGAGGTCTGTGATGTCTTTGAGGTCATGGCCCGACGGTGTCAGCGGAATCTTGAACGCATCCTGACTGCCGTACGCCCCCGGGCGCGGCGCTCGTTCACAGCGCCCGGCGGCGGATCAGCACCCCCAGCACCACCAGCCCGGGAAGCAGGGGAAGCCACACGGTGAGCAGCCGGTAGCCGAGAACCGTCGACGCCGCCGCGCCGCCGGGCGCCCCGGCGAGAGTGAGGGCCAGGGCGAGGGCGGCGTCCAGCGAGCCGAGGCCGCCCGGGGTGGGCAGCAGGACCGCCGCACTGCTCGCGGCGAGGTAGGCGAGGGCCACCCGGGCCGGGGGAAGCGGCAGGTCGATGGCCTGGGTGACGGCGACGACCACGGCGGCGTGCAGTGCGGCGAAGGCGAGCGAGCCGCCCCACAACGCGGCTGCCCGCGCGGGGACTTCGTGGACGGCGCGGACGTCCAGCAGCACGCGGCGCAGTGCGCGCCGCAACGGTCCCGCCAGGAGAGCCGTGGCGACGGCGGCCACCACCGCGGCCACCGCCCAGACGGTCGCGGTCCGGGCGGTGAGCGGCACCTGGGGCAGACGCAAGGCCCCGGGACAGGCCAGGGCGAGCCCACCGATCAGACAGCCGCGCACCGCGGTCCCGGCGCAGGCCTTGACGGCGAGGGCGGTCGCGGAGCGGGTGACGGGCAGTCCGCACCGGGTCAGGAACCGCAGGTTCACGGCGCCCGCGCCGAGCCCCGCGGGCAGTACGTGGTTGGCGGCGGAGGCCGCGAACTGCACCGCCACCAGTCGGCCGGCGGGCAGCGGCCTCGTCACCGCGCCCTGTTGCGCGAGCGCCGAGCACGCCCAGGTCGCGACGGTGGCGGCGGTCGCCACCAGCAGCCAGCCACGGTCGGCGACGGCCAGCCGGCCGGCTCCCGCCTCGATCACCGGCCAGTGCCGACGGGCCAGAATCCCGGCGCACGCCAGAACGAGCAGCGAAATCCCCGCGTGCCAGGACACCCGCCCTCCCCGCACGCCCCCGGACAGCCGCCGCCCGGCGGCCACCCCCGTGCGGTCGGCCGGCGCGGGGGGCGACGCCCCGCCCGCGCCGGACACCGGCTCGGACGGCGGCAGCCCACGTCCGCGGGAGACGGGCTCGACCAGCGGCACACCTCCCCCGCGCGTCGGCGAAGACCTGTCCGGCGGGACGGTCACGGGGTGCCGCCCCCCGCTCCCGGGGCGACGTAGACGTTCAGGCGACCGGCGCGATGCGGTGCCCAGTCGCGGGCGTACCCCGGCGGCTTGACGCCCGGTCCGGTCAGGACGGCGACCGGCATGTGCCGGGCGTCCCGCGTGATGCTCGCCCGGGTGGCGTTGGCGTTGTGGCCGGCGGTCGCCACGGAGGCGCAGCCGGTGTAGTAGGCGATGGGCACGGCCTGACGGCCGGTCAGCCGGCAGGGCGGCCGCACCCCGAGCCGGTGCAGCTCCGTCGCCGTCGCCGCCCAGCCGCGGTGCTCGTCGGTGGTGCGCCGCACCGTGTCCTGGAGGACCGCGAACTGCACGGCCACATGACCGGCGAGACCGAGGGCCACCAGGGTCACGATCACCGGTCGCCAGGGCCGGCCGGGGACGGTGACCAGGTGGACGAGGGCGTCGGCGAAGGGGATCGCGAGCAGGGCGTAGAACGGGAGCAGGAAGCGCGGGGCGGCGTATCCGATCATGAAGAGGTACGGGGTCGAGGCCGTCGCGGCGCAGGCCAGGAGCAGCAGGGTGGCCCCGGAGCGACGGGCCTTGACGGCGATCACCAGGCCGAGGGCCGCGACCAGCGGCAGGACGAACCACCACGCCGTCACCCCGGGACTCGGCATCCCCCCTGTGCACGGCCGGCACAGCGCGCGTCCGCCGAGGCTGCGCAGTTGGTCGCCGATGGCGATGTTCCAGCCGAGGCCGCCCTGGATGCGCGATCCGTCCGCGAGCCGTTGCCCCAGTCCGCCGTAACCGACGTACGCCTCGACGATCCACTCGGCGGCCCCGGCGAGCAGACCCGCCACGAGCGCGAGCAGCGGCCGGGCCCGACGCCACCGGGGGACGGCCACGGCGGCGACGAGCAGCGGCAGGGTGACCCAGACCGCGTCGGTGGGCCGCATCCAGGCCATCAGCGCGGCACTCAGCCCGACCCCCAGCGGCGCCGCCCGGTCCCAGCGGTCCGCCTGGGCGCGCAGGAAGCACCCCACGCAGACCAGGGCGCCGACCGCGACCCAGTAGTTGGGCATGGCCTGCGGGCCGTAGAAGAGGGTGACCCACAGCGTCGCGAAGAAGGCGCCCGCCACGGCGAGGACCCGTACCGGGAAGAGTCCGCGCCAGACGCGCAGGGCCACGAACAGGCCGAGTCCGGACAGCAGGGCGAGGTAGACCCGCAGCAGGGTGGTGGACGACGACCAGGAGGCGATCGGTGCCACGAGCAGGGAGACGCCGCGGGCCCGCGGCGCGCTGAAGAACGCGGCCGGGGCATGCGGGGAGACCTGGCTGACGTACACCGTCTCGTCCCAGCCGAGGCCCATCGCGGGGTGCACGAGGACCAGTTGGGCCACGGTGAACGCGACCGCCACCAGGGCGAGCGGGCGCGGGTCACCGGCGTGCCGGGACACACGGGCCGCTCTGTCCGGCGGTCCGTGCCGGCGGGCGCCGATGAGCGGGACGTTCAGGGTCTTGACCATCGTCCACCCTCCATCCCTACACGCTGTAGGGTTTTTTCACCCTACAAGACGTAGGGTGAAGGCGGGAGCCAGGGATTCTCGGACAAATTACCGCGACTCAGGGCAAGTCGCCGCGCCGGTCGGGCATCCGAGGGAGCACCCGGGGCGGTGTGCGCGAACCTGAAGCAGGGGGTACGCCCGCATCCGCACCCTCCCCAACTCCCCTACGCGCTGTAAGGTGACGGGCATGGCTGGCACAGGTCCCCACGGAAGGGCGGAGCGGCGTAGCGCGGGCGAGCTGGAGAGCGAAGTCCTCGCCGCCCTGTGGGCCACCGACGACGCGCTGACACCCGCCGAGATCCAGGCCGAGATCGGCGGCGGACTCGCGTACAACACCGTGCACACCATCCTCAAGCGCCTGTACGACAAGGGCCTCGTGCTCCGTGACGTGGACGGCAGGCGCGGCGCCTACCGGCCCGCGAAGAACGCGGCCGAGCTGACCGCCGAGGCCATGCACCAGGTCCTCGACCGCGGGCCCGACCCGATCGCGACCCTTCAGCAGTTCGTCACCGGGCTCAGCCGCCAGGAGGAGGAAGCGCTGCGCGACCTCCTCGGAGGGACCGGTCCGTGAGGGTCGATGTCTACGTTCCGCTCGCTCTGGCACTGCTCCTCGCGGGAGTCGCCCCGCCGGTGGGCAGGCGGGTGTCGCCCGCCCTGGCGGCCCGCGCCCTCACGGCGGCCGCGGCGCTGACCGCGGCCGCTTCCACCTGGGCCCTGCTGCTGCTCTCGATGACGTTGATCGACCAGGCGCCCGCAGTGATCGCCGAGGCCGGCGAGGAGGGACGGTCGCTGCCGGAGCCCGTCCCGGAGGTCGTCGCCCTCTTGGCGGTGGCAGCCCTCGGCGTGATCGCCCACCGGCTCCTCCACGTCGTACGAGCACACACCTCCACCCGCCGGATGATGATCAGGCTGTGCGAAGGGCACCCGCCGGACAGTGAGCTGGTCGTCGCCGCCTCGCCGACCCCGCACGCGTTCGCCATCCCCGGCAAGCCGGGCCGGATCCTGGTCACGGCCGCGATGTTCGGTGCGCTGGAGCCGGCCGAGCGGCGCGTTCTGCTGGCCCACGAACGCGCTCATCTCACCCACCGGCACGCGGCCTTGTCGACGACCGTCGCCCTGGCCGCGGCGGCGAACCCCCTGCTCGTGCCGGTGCGCACCACCGTCACCTTCCTGCTGGAGCGCTGGGCCGACGAGGAGGCCGCGAGCACCGTCGGAGACCGGCGCACGACGGCCCGCGCCCTGGCCCGGGCCGCCCTCGTCTCCCAGCGCGCCCGCACGGGATGCGGCCTGCACTTCTCCGAGCACGCCGTCACCCGTCGGATCGCGGCCCTGCACACCGCTCCGCTGCCCGTCGTCCGGTCGGTCGGCGTGGCCGTCCTGGCGCTCGGAGCCCTGCCCGCGCTGGGCGCGGTCGACGCGACGGGCGATCTGCTGCGCCTGCTCGCCGAGACACTGCCCGGCCTGTAGGAGGGCCGGGCCACCGTTCACGGCTCTCGCTGGATACGGTCGCGCTCATGACACCTTCCGAGACGGCCCGCCACGACCTGTCGCACGCCGGGCGGCTTCGGTTCGCGACGTTCAACGTGCTGCACGGGCTGCCGATGGTGGCGGGGAGGCCCGCTTCCGTCCCGGCCGTGAACGGGCCCGAGGCGCCGCTCGTCCGGGCCGTCGCGTCGCTGGACGCCGATGTGCTGGCGCTTCAGGAACTGGACCGGCTGCAGGAACGGTCGGGCGGGGTGGATCAGGCGTCGGTCGCCGCCGCGGGGTCCGGTGCGCAGCACTGGCGTTACGCGTCCGCGTTCCACGGCGGTCAGGCGGCGGGCGGCGGCTGGGTCCCGGACCCGTCCGGGCCGAGGCTGCGGGTGTACGGGCCGGGCGGGGCCGACGCCGCCCGCGGTGTTCCCTCGCACGGCATCGCCCTGCTGTCCCGGCTGCCCGTACGGCACTGGAGAGCGCGGCGGCTGGCCCCGGCGCCTCTCCCCATGCCGTTGCGGACGCCCGGCCGCCGGGGACTCACCGTGGCCAGGGACCAGCCGCGCGCGGTGCTGGCCGCCGTACTGGAAGGGCCTCGCGGGCCGTTCACCGTGGTGGCGCTGCATCTGTCGTTCGTGCCGGGCTGGAACGTCCGCCAGCTGCTCACCGTCCGCGCCTGGATCGCCGACCTGCCCCGGCCGCAGGTACTCCTCGGCGACTTCAACCTGACCGGCGCGATCCCGCGAGCGGTCCTCAACTCGGCCGGGCCGACCGGTCGCACCGGGCCCCGGCGGAACGGGCGGGAGAATTCCCTCCCGGTGCCGCGCGGCTGGCGGGACCTGGCCCGCACGCCGACCTATCCGGCGCACCGTCCCCTCGTCCAGTTCGACCATGTGCTGGCCACCGGAATCGAGGCGGGGGCGGCCGGTGGGGCACACGCGCCGAGTACGGCGATCTCGGATCACCGGCCCCTGGTGGTCGAATTCTCCCCGTGACCGCAGCGCGCGGCCGGGTCCGGTGCCCGCCCTGTCAGCGCAGCCGGGCGGCGAACGCGTCGTACGCCCGTTCGTCGAAGAGCACGAACCGGACCTCCTCGACATCGGTCTTCGCGGCGCGGACCGTCTCGACCGCGATCCGGGCCGCGTCGTCCATCGGCCAGCCGTAGATGCCCGCGGAGACGGCGGGGAAGGCGACGGTACGGGCGCCGAGCTCGTCGGCGACGCGCAGCGACTCGCGATAGCAGGACGCCAGCAGCTCGGAGCGGTCCTCCGCCCCGGCGTAGCGAGGACCCACGGTGTGGATCACCCAGCGCGCGTCGAGTTCGCCGGCGGTCGTGGCGATCGCCCGGCCGGTGGGCAGCCCCTTGCCGTAGTGGCCGGCGCGCAGCTTGCGGCAGTCGGCGAGGATGGCCGGGCCGCCGCGGCGGTGGATGGCCCCGTCGACGCCTCCGCCGCCGAGCAGCGAGGAGTTCGCCGCGTTGACGATGGCGTCGGCGCTCTGCCGGGTGATGTCGCCCTGGACCAGCGTGATCGTGGTCATGACTGTCTCAGCCTCCTCCAGACGGCCTTCGCCGCGTTGTGTCCCGACATGCCGTGCACTCCCGGCCCGGGCGGAGTGGCCGAGGAGCACAGGAAGACGGCGGGGTGCGGAGTGCTGTACGGGAACAGGGACAGCTTGGGCCGGAACATGAGCTGGAGTCCGGACGCGGCGCCGCAGGCGATGTCGCCGCCCACGTAGTTGGCGTTGCGGGCCGCGAGCTCGGGCGGTCCGGCGGTCGCGCGGGCCAGCACACGGTCACGGAAGCCCGGCGCGAACCGCTCCAGCTGGCGCTCGATCGCGTCGGTGAGGTCTCCGGTCCAGCCGCTCGGGACATGGCCGTACGCCCAGAAGACGTGTTTGCCCTCGGGGGCGCGGGAGGGGTCCATGACGCTCGGCTGCACGGTGATCAGGAAGGGCGCGTCGGGTGCCCGGCCCTCGCGCGAGGCGGCGCGCAGCGCGCTCCCGATCTCCGCTCGGCTCGCCCCGACCTGTACCGTCCCGGCGGCCCGGGCCTCCTCGGCGGTCCAGGGCACGGGTCCGTCCAGCGCGTAGTCGATCTTGAAGACGCCCGCCCCGTAGCGGTAGCCCTCGTAGTAGCTCCCGAATCCCGCGATGCGGGCCAGCGCCGTGGGCGAGGTGTCGAAGACGTACGAGCGGGCGGGCGGCAGATCGTCCAGGCGCTTGACCTCGTAGTCGGTGTGGACGGTGCCGCCGAGGTCCTTGAGATACGCGGTGAGCGCGTCCGAGACGGACTGGGAGCCGCCGCGTGCGACCGGCCAGCCCCGGGCGTGCGCGGCCAGCGCGAAGACCAGGCCGACGGCACCCGTGGCGACACCCTCCAGCGGGGCGATGACGTGCGCCACCAGGCCCGCGAACAGCGTCTTGGCCCGCTCGTCGCGGAAGCGGCGCATCAGCCAGGTCGACGGCGGCAGTCCGGCCAGACCGAAGCGGGCGAGGGTGACGGGATCCCGGGGCAGCGCGGTCAGCGGCAGCGACATGAAGTCGTGCGCCAGGGTGTCCCACTTGGTCAGGAACGGCGCGACGAGCCTGCGGTACGCGCCCGCGTCGCGCGGCCCGAACGAGGCGGCCGTCTCGGCGACAGACCGCGAGAGCACCGCCGCCGAGCCGTCGAGGAACGGATGTGCCATGGGGAGCTCGGCGTGCAGCCACTCCAGGCCGTACCGCTCCAGGGGCATCGCCCGGAACGCGGGTGAGTTGATTCCGAGCGGATGCGCCGCCGAACACGGGTCGTGCCGGAAACCGGGCAGTGTCAGCTCTTCGGTGCGCGCTCCCCCGCCCACTGTGTCGCGTGCCTCGAACACGGCCACGGAGAAGCCCCGGCGGGCCAGCTCCACGGCAGCCGTCAGTCCGTTCGGCCCCGCACCCACCACGACGGTATCGAGCATCGAAGGCACCTTCGGACTCCTTTGTCAGCCGACGGCCACTGAGGATCAGGATATGCCGGAGGACTGACGGCCTTGACGGCGCGGGGCGTTGGACGGCGATGCCGCGGAACCGCGCGCAGTCCTCCGGACGGGAACCGGAACCCCCGCGTGGACCACGGAACTCCCCTCAGGCCCCGGCCGCCACCTGATCGGGCCGCGCCGCCAGCAGGGCGACCACCCGGCGGGCCGTGGCCTCGTCCCGGGCGGCCGTGAACGGCAGCGCGTTGCCTCCCGTGACACGGAAGGGCTCGCCCCGGAGCGTCAGATGGGCACCGCCCGCCTCCTCGACCAGCAGCAGGCCGGCCGCGTGATCCCAAGCCGCCTCCCAGCTGAACGCGGTGGCATCCAAGGCACCGCGGGCGACGGCCAGATATTCCAGGCCGGCCGAGCCGCATGCGCGCGGGGCGACGCCCTCGACGCGCAGGCCGAGGAGCTCACGCTTCTGCTCGTCCGTGGTGTAGTCCGGGTGGGAGGTCGCGATGTCGAGGTCACGGCCGGGCTCGGGCGAACCGGAACGCAGGGGCACGCCGTCGAGAACGGCGCCCCGGCCCCGTATCGCGGTGGCGAACTCGTCGCGTGCGGGCGCGTACGTCCACGAGGCGTGCACCACCCCGTCCAGTGCGAGCGCGACCAGTGTGCAGAACCCGGAGTCGCCGTGCACGAACTGCCGGGTGCCGTCGACGGGGTCGACGATCCAGACCGGCGCCGTCCCGCGGATCGCGTCGTAGGTCGCGGGGTCGGCGTGCACCGCCTCCTCGCCGACCACGACCGAGCCGGGCAGCAGCGCGGTGAGGGCCTCGGTGAGGTACTTCTCGGCCAGGCGGTCGGCGTCCGTCACCAGGTCGTGCGGGCCGGACTTCTGGTCGATCTCGTGCGCGGCGAGCTGCCGGAACCGGGGCATGATCTCGGCGGCGGCCGCCTTGCGGATGGCGTCCTCCACGTCGGACGCGCGGTGCGCGAGAAACTCGTCGATGGTTTCGATGTCTTCGATCATGGCTCCATGACAGCACGCGCCACTGACAATCCCCACCCCTCCGGGGTACCGCGGGTGGAATCACCATGAATTCCCGGGGCCGTCGATCACTGACGACGGCCCCGCTCACGAGCGGCGGGAACCCATCACGGGCCCGTTGAGGGGTCACAGACACCCGGGAAGGCTCACAGGCGCCGGGAAGGGAACGCGCGGACCGCCCGGCACCGTGCCGCCGATGCCGGGCGGCGCCTCACCGTCCGACCGCGTACCCCTGCATCCCGCGCGGATTGGCCCCCGCCGACAGCACGCCCGTCGCGGGATCCCGGGCGACCGCGCACAGCCGCCCCTCGGACCAGGCCCCGGCGACCGTGACGTCGTGGCCCCGGCGGCGCAGTTCCTCGACCACCCCCTCGTCCGTGCGGGACTCGACGGTGAGGCTGCCGGGACGCATGCCGCGCGGGTAGAAGGAGCTGGGGAAGCCGTCGTTGTGCCAGTTCGGGGCGTCGATCGCGCCCTGGAGGTCGAGTCCGCCGCGCACCCGCGCGCGCAGCGCCACGGACAGGAAGAAGTGCGTCTGCCACTGGTCCTGCTGGTCGCCGCCGGGGGTGCCGAAGGCCATGACCGGCACACCGTCGCGCAGCGCGATGGACGGCGTCAGCGTGGTGCGCGGGCGGCGGCCCGGGGTCAGGGAATTGGGCAGCCCCTCCTCCAGCCAGGCCATCTGGAGCCGGGTGCCGAGGGGGAAGCCGAGTTCCGGGACGACCGGGTTGGACTGGAGCCAGCCGCCGCTGGGGGTGGCGGCGACCATGTTGCCCCAGCGGTCGACGACGTCCAGGTGGCAGGTGTCGCCCCGGGTGCCGCCGTCGGCCGCCACCTCGGGCTCCGCGGTCGCCCGGGCCACGGTGGGTTCACCGGCGCCCGGCACGGCGAGCGCGTCGAAGCCGGGCTCCCCGGCGGCGACCAGGCGCGCGTGCCCGCTCATCCGCGGCTCGCGGCCGCCCGGACTGCCGGGGCGCAGCTCGTACGACGCCTTGTCCCCGACGAGCGCCCGCCGGGCCGCGTTGTAGGGCTCCGACAAAAGGTCGTCGAGCGGTACCTCCGCCGCGTCCCCGTACCAGGCCTCGCGGTCGGCCATGGCGAGCTTGCAGCCCTCGACGAGCAGGTGGACGTACTCGGCGGAACCGTAGCGGGGCAGTTCGGGCGGGAGCAGCGCCAGCTGCTGGAGGAGGACCGGGCCCTGGCTCCAGGGGCCCGCCTTGCACAGGGTCCAGCCCCGCCAGTCGTACGTCGCCGGCGCCTCGTAGGCCGCGGACCAGCCGGCCAGGTCGGCGGCCGTCAGGGTGCCGGCGTGGCGCTCCCCGCTGGTGTCCATGGTGGGCCGCCCGGCCTGCCGGACCAGGGCTTCGGCGATGAAGCCGGAGCGCCACACCTCCCGCGCCGCGTCGATCTCGGCCTCCCGGTCCCCCGCACCGGAGACCTCGCCGAGCAGCCGTCGCCAGGTCGCGGCGAGCGCCGGGTTGCGGAACAGCTCGCCGGGGCGCGGCGGCCTGCCGTCCGGCAGGTACACCCGGGCCGAGGAGGTCCACTCCGTCTCGAACAGCGCTCGTACGCTGTCCACGGTCGCGCCGACGCCCTCCACGGGCGCGTGGCCGTCCTCGGCGTACCCGATGGCGTACTTCAGGACGCCGGCGAGCGGCTTGGTGCCGTGGTCGCGCAGCAGCAGCATCCAGGCGTCGAACGCACCCGGCACGGCGGCGGCGAGCGGGCCCGTACCGGGTACGAGGTCGAGTCCGAGTCCTCTGTAGTGCGCGATCGTCGCTCCGGCGGGCGCGACGCCCTGTCCGCACAGCACCCGCACCTCACCGCCCGCGGGTGCCAGGAGGATCGGGACCTCGCCGGCGGGTCCGTTGAGGTGGGGTTCGACGACGTGCAGGACGAAAGCGGCCGCGACGGCGGCGTCGTAGGCGTTGCCGCCGTCCTCCAGGACGGCCATCGCGGACTGCGAGGCGAGCCAGTGTGTGGAGGACACCATGCCGAAGGTGCCCTGGAGGGTGGGTCGGGTCGTGAACATGCCTGCCACCTTCGCGGTACGGAGCGATCAACCTCGGCCCCGACTATGACACTTGCCCAGAGACCGGCCTCAGGGCGGGCCGCACGGGCGCGATCAGCTCACGGGCGTCCACGCCGTCGTGCCCAACGTGTTCTCCGGACCGATGTCGAGCGGGTCCGGGAGCGCCAGGGTGACGACGCCCTGTCCCTTCCGCGGCGCCACGCGCAGATACGTGCCGTCCTCGGCCGCCATCCGCCAGTAGAGCCCCGCCCGGGCGCTCTCGCCCGGCCGGAGCGTGAAGGGCGCGGGGCCGGGATCCTCGGGCGCCATGGGCACCTTGTCCGTCCCCGCCACTCCGCGCACGCCGGTGATCGGGGCACCCTCCGGGCCGAGGACGCCGACGACGTCCGGGTAGCCGTCCACCGCGTACGGCCGCTTGCCGCAGTTGGTGAGGACGAGTGTCATGGCGCGCAGCCCCATGGCCGCGTCGACGGGACCGGTGCCGAGGCGCAGCCCGGACCGTGGGCAGCCGCCGCCCTGCAGGTCCGGCACGAATCCCGACGGGGAGGGCACCGCCACGGACGCCGGGGGTTCGGGCGGCTCGATGCGGAGAGGCCCTGACGCGTCGGTCCCGACCGCGCTGGGAAGCGGCGCGGCCGTACGTTCCGGGTCGCGCTCACGGTCGAGCTCGGCGCCCAGCCCGCACCCGCTCGTGACGGTCATCATCAGGCAGGCGAGGACGACCGGGCGAACCCACCTGGGCCTCGCGCGCCGGGCGCCGGCCGAGCCGGGGCCGGCCCCTCGCGGACCACCGGCGACGTCACCGCCGCGCGGCGGACCCACGGCACCCGCCCCGGCGCCGGACTTCTTCGGGCGTGTCGCGATCATCGGCAGATCATGGCACGGGTGCCCGGCGGACGGCCTCACTCCGCCTGACCTCGTGCCGTCACCAGGCCCGACTCGTAGGCGAAGACGACCAGTTGGGCCCGGTCGCGGGCGGCTAGCTTGGTCATGGCGCGGCTGATGTGGGTCTTGGCCGTCAGGGGGCTGATGACCATGTGCGCGGCGATCTCCTCGTTGCTCAGACCACGCGCGGCGAGCGCGGTGACCTCGCGTTCGCGGCGTGTGAGGCGTTCGAGGCCCGGTGCCGTGGCCCCGGTCGGGAGGCCGGGCCACGAACTCCCCGATCAGGGTGCGGGTCACCGAGGGCGACAGCAGCGCCTCCCCGCGCGCGACGACCTCGATGGCCTGGAGCAGATCGGCGGGCTCGGTGTCCTTGAGCAGGAAGCCGCTCGCCCCGGCCCGCAGCGCCTCGAAGACGTACTCGTCCAGGCCGTAGTTGGTGAGGATGACGACGCGTACCCCGGACAGCGCCGGATCGGCGGCGATACGACGGGTCGCCTCGATGCCCGTCATCACGGGCATCTGCACGTCGACCAGGGCGACATCCGGCAGCTCGGCGCGGACCAGGGCCACCCCCTGTGCCCCGTCGGCCGCCTCGCCCACCACCTCGATGCCTTCCTCCGCGTCCAGCAGAGCGCGGAAACCTGCGCGCATGAGGGCCTGGTCGTCGACGAGGGCGACCCTGATCAGGCGGTCCGTCCCGGCGGGCGCGTCCAAGCCGCTCATCGGGCCTCCTCCGGTGGGCCCAGGGGCAGTTCGGCCCGGACCGAGAAGCCGCCCTCCGCGCGCGGGGCGGCACGCAGGGTGCCACCGAGGGCGGTGACGCGTTCGCGCATGCCGGTGAGGCCGATGCCCGGTGTGGGCGGCCGGGACGGCCGGGCGATGCCGTCGTCGTGCACGCCTATCGTCAACTCGTCCGGGCTGTAATCGAGTTCGACCGTGACCTTGGCGGGGCCCGCGTGCCGGGCCGCGTTCGTCAGGGCCTCCTGGACGATGCGGTACGCGGCGCGGTCCACGATCGCCGTGAGCGGGCGTTCCTCGCCGGTCACCCGGAGATCGACGGCGAGTCCCGCGGCACGGGCCCGCTCCACCAGCAGCGCCGGTGTGCCGGTCGGCTCGTCGGTGCGCAACACCTCCAGCGTGGCGCGCAGTTCACGCATCGCCTCACCGCCCGCCTCCTGGATGGCGAGCAGCGCGGGCGGCACGTCCTCGCCGCGCTTGCGCGCCAGATGGACGGCGACTCCCGCCTGGAGTTTGACGATCGAGATGCTGTGCGTGAGCGAGTCGTGCAACTCCCGTGCGATCCGTAGGCGTTCCTCGCCGGCGCGACGCAGCGCCGCCTCCTCGCGGGTGCGTTCGGCCTCCAGGGCGCGCTGTTCGGTCTGGCGCAGATAGGCCTGCCAGTTGCGGTCGGCGAGGCCCGTGACAAGGGCGCACAGGAACCAGCCGGCGAGCAGCAGCGTCCGCTCCACGACCTCCCGCGTCTGCGGTCCCGTCGTCACGAATCCGGCGAGGAACACGGCGCTCGCCAGGGCCGCGACACCCCGGTGGCCGGCTCTGGCGGCCGTGTGCACCGCGCTCAGGACGGGAAGGGCGGACAGGGTGCCGGGGTGGGCGTGCACGACATACCCCGTCGTGGCGGCGGTGGTGATCGCCAGGACGACGCGCGGGGCGCTGCGATAGGCCGCGAGGGCGAGCGAGCCGACGGTGATCAGGGTGCAGTCGAGGGCGGTCGCGCCGCCCGCGAACACGGCCGCGGTCAGCACGAGGGCGCCGACCACGGCCGCGAGGGCCGCGTCGGTCAGACGCCTGCGGACGACCTGGTCGGGCTGCATGTCCGGCACTCTATGCGGCTGTTGCGACAGCCGCGTCAGACCTGTGGATGGATGCCCGGCTACTCCCGCTGGAGTAGCCGGGGCCGGGCACGGGGCCGGCCGGGGCAGTCCGAATCGCCTTCGGCCGTACGACGCCCTCGACACCTCGTCCGGGCCAGGGTTGCCGACGGCGGCCGATCGTCGGCAGCCGCCCGGTCCCCTCAGGAGGAACCCATGGCCATGTCCCTGCCCACCCCGTTCCGGTACACCACCCCGCCCCCGCGGAAGTCCGTCACGGGCGTGACCGCCGACGTCTACGCCCAGCTCGCCTCGGACTTCGGCATGGAGCGCCCGTCCACCTTCGTCGTCCTGTCCTCCGCGCCCGAACTCCTCACCGCCACCTGGGCGTTGATGCGGGAGTCGCTGATCGCCGGCGAGGGCGACCGGACCGGGAAGGAACTCGCCGCGCTCGGGGTGTCGCTGGCCAACCGGTGCCCCTTCTGCGTGGACGCGCACACCATGCTGCTGCACGCCACCGGGGACCACTCCCTCGCCGAGGCGATCGCTCGCGGAGAGACACCCTCCGACGAGGGGCACGCGCGCGTGCTGGCCTGGGGCCGGGCGAGCCGGACCCCCGGGGCTCCGGAGCTGACGCCGTATCCGTTCCCCGCCCCGCACGCCCCCGCCTACATCGGTACCGCGCTCACGTTCCACTTCATCAACCGGATCGCGTCGGCGCTGCTGACCGAGAACCTCCTTCCGGGCAATGCGCAGCGGTTGCGGGCGGTACGGAGTCTGGGCGGGCGCTCACTGGCCAGGACGGTGCGCCGCCGGCCCGCGCCGGGGGCGGGTCTCACGCTGCTCGACGCACCGGGTCCGGGGCCCGACTGGGCGCGGGGCACCGCCGTCGGCCCCGCCTTCGCCGCCCTGCGCGACGCCGCCACCGCGGGCGGAGGGCTGCTCGACGCGGCGGACCGCTCCCTCGTACGAGAGACGCTCCAGGGATGGGACGGCTCGCACCCGTCGCTCGCGTGGGACGGCCTTCCGGACCGTTCGCGCCCCGGTGCGCGGCTGGCACTGCTGGCCGCCCTCGCCCCGTACCGCATCACGGACGAGGACGTGACAGCCTGGCGCAATCCCTCCCATTCCGACCGCGATCTGGTGCGACTGGTGGCCCATGGCGCGTTCGCGGCCGTCGACCGCGTCGAGCGGGCGCTCCCGGTCCGCGTCGCGAAGAGGTCGCCGTGAGCCGTCGTGACCGCAGCGAGGCCTGCGGCAGCGAGGAGCCGATCAACAAGCGCCAGGCAAAGCAGACATTTCACGCCAGCGTCGGTCAAGCATCGCCAAGGTGAGTCACTGTCACCACACGGGCACGGAGCGAGTTGGCCCTTCCGCACCACAGCGTCTCGTGTGACACTGGCGTCCCGTCCGCAGTGCGGACCATCTCCGCACCATCCCCCACGAGAAGTGCGCTTTGGGTTCTCTTCCTCTGCCGCTCGCGCTCGCCGCGCGCCTGCTACCGGTCGCTCTGCTCGCCTCCGCGGGCTGGGCCCTGGCGGCCGGCCCGTCCGCCGCGACCCCCTCCGCCGAGCACGAACCGACGCAAAAGAAGACAACCGACTCGGCATCGGCCCCGTCGACCTCCGCGGCCACCAAGACGTACACCGCGTCACCCGCCCCCTGTGACGGCGTAGCGGACGCGACGATCAAGTCGCTGGTTCCCGGGGCCAAGACGGCCGGCCAGGAGATCGCGTCGACCGACAAGGCCGTGCGCCGCACCTGCTCGTGGAACGCGCTGGAGGGCTTCGACTACCGCTGGCTCGACGTCTCGTACGAGATCAAGGCCTCGGACGCCGCGGCGGAGAAGGCCTACAAGGACCGCGTCGCGGACAAGAGCGGCGGCGGGGCGGTGCCCGGTCTCGGCGACTCCGCCTACTCCGTCGTCAATCTCAGCACCGAGGACAAGCAGCAGACCCGCGAAGGTGTGGTGATCGTCCAGGCGTCCAACGCCCTGGTGGTCATCACGTACAACGGCAGCGACTTCGAGACCAAGAAGGCGCCCGGCACCGCCGAGATCAACAAGGGTGCCATCAAGGCGGCCAAGGAGGCGACGGCGGCGCTGAAGGACGGCCAGAAGACCTGACCGTCCTCCGGTCCCGCCGTCAGACCGCGGCCCTGTCCTTCCCGCGGAGCAGCATCAGCACCAGGTACAGCGCCATCGACGTGCCGAGCCCGACCGCCCACCCGTAGTCGGCGAGCGACTCCAGCGCCGGGACGGGCCGACCGTCGATCAGCGGGTGGAAGTCAGCGCCGCCGACGGCCAGGACGCCGCCGGTGACGAACGCGACCACGGCCCGCCAGTTCCAGCCGCCGTCGTACCAGTAGCGGCCGCCCGTGCGGTACAGGTCGGCGAGGTCGAGCTTGGTGCGGCGCAGGATCCAGTAGTCGGCGATGAGGATGCCGGCGACCGTGCCGAGCAGACCGCCGACCAGTCCGAGCCAGGTGAAGATGTAGCCCTGCGGGTCGGAGTACAGCTTCCACGGGAAGATCAGCACACCGAGGACGCAGGTGGCGAGCGCGCCGGTACGGAAGTTGATCTTCCGGGGCGCGATGTTGGAGAAGTCGAAGGCCGGGGAGACCAGATTGGCCGCGATGTTCACGGACAGCGTCGCGATCAGCACGGTGACCAGCGCGAAGAGGATGCCGAAGACGTTGTCCGCCTTGGCGGCCAGCTGGACCGGGTCCCAGATGGCCTCGCCGTACACCGCCTGCGAACCCGAGGTGACCATGACGGACAGGAAGGCGAAGAGCGTCATGGTGGTGGGCAGGCCGAGCGCCTGACCCCAGGTCTGCGCCTTCTGGCTCTTGCCGTACCGGGTGAAGTCCGGGATGTTCAGCGACAGGGTGGACCAGAAGCCGATCATGCCCATCAGCGAGGGCCAGAACAGCTTCCAGAAGTCTCCGCCCCAGCCGAGCTTCGACGGCTGGTCGAGCAGCGGTCCGAAGCCCCCGGCCTTGCTGCTCATCCACCACAGCATCACGCCGGCGCCGACGAGAACGAAGGGCGCCGCCCAGTTCTCGAACCGGCGGATGGTCTCCATTCCCCGGTAGATGATGGCGACCTGGAGTGCCCAGAAGATCGCGAACGACAGCCACATGGTCCAGGCGTGGCCGCCGATCTGCGAGGCGTTCTTCCAGCTGTCGCCGAAGAGTTTGCCCGCGAGGAAGTAGATCGCCTCGCCGCCGATCCAGGTCTGGATGCCGAACCAGCCGCACGCCACCAACGCCCTGACGACAGCGGGGAGGTTGGCCCCGCGGACCCCGAAGGAGGCGCGGGCGAAGACCGGGAAGGGTATGCCGTACTTCGGCCCCGCGTGCCCGGTGAGCAGCATCGGGACCAGCACGATCAGGTTGGCGAGCGCGATGGTGAGGACGGCCTGCTTCCAGTCCATGCCGACGGCTATGAGACCCGAAGCCAGCGTCCAGGAAGCGGTGTTGTGGGCCATGCCGACCCAGAGGGCCGAGAAGTTGTACGTGGTCCAGGTGCGCTTCTCGACCGGAACCGGCAGCAGGTCTTCGTTGGCGTAGGGACCGCTCGGCGCGGGCGCGTCGGGCGCGATCTCCACCCGGCCGTCGGGCAGGGTGACTTGTCGGACGGGCGGGCTGTCCGGGGGGACGGTTTCTGTCATGAGCAGGCCAATCAATGAGGAGTGACGGGAAAGGCCGTGCGGGACAACTTGGGGGGTGCGCGGGGAGCGCCCTGGTCCCCTTCCCGGGACGGCGGGAAGGGGAGAACTGGGGGACCTTCGACTACTGGCCGTTGACACCCGGGATGACCTGCGTCCCGTACGCGTCGATGGTGGCCTCCTGCGCGTCGTGCATGTCGTACACCGCGAACTGGTCGACGCCCAGCTCACGCAGCGCGTTCAGCTTCTCGATGTGCCGCTCGGCCGTGCCGATCAGGCAGAACCGGTCGACGATCTCGTCGGGCACGAACGCGGTGTCGGGGTTGTCGGCGCGCCCGTGGTGCGAGTAGTCGTAGCCCTCACGGGACTTGATGTACTCGGTGAGTTCGTCGGGAACCGCGGCCGAGTGCTCGCCGTACTTGGAGACCAGGTCGGCGACGTGGTTGCCGACCATGCCGCCGAACCAGCGGCACTGCTCGCGCGCGTGGGCGAGCGCCTCGGGCGAGTCGTCCTCGGTGATGTACGCGGGAGCGGCCACGCAGATCTTCACCTCGGAGGGGTCACGCCCGGCCCCGGCCGCCGCGTCCTTGACAGCCTTGACCATGTACTCCGTCAGGTAGAGGTCGGCGAGCTGGAGGATGAAGCCGTCGGCCTCCTCGCCGGTCATCTTGAGGGCCTTCGGGCCGTACGCGGCCATCCAGACGGGCAGTTCGGCACCCGGCTTGACCCACGGGAACCTGATGACCGTGCCGCCGAGGTCGGCCTCGTCGCCCCGGCCGAGGGCGCGGATGACCTTCATCGCACCGCTTATGCGGGCGAGCGTGTTGGGCTTGCGCCCGGCGACGCGCATCGCCGAGTCGCCGCGTCCGATCCCGCACACCGTGCGGTTGCCGTACATGTCGTTGAGCGTCGCGAAGGTGGAGGCGGTGACCTCCCAGGTACGGGTGCCCGGGTTGGTGACCATCGGGCCGACCGTCAGCTTCTCGGTGTTGGCGAGAATCTGACTGTAGATCACAAAGGGTTCCTGCCAGAGCACGGCCGAGTCGAAGGTCCAGCCGTACGTGAAGCCGTTGGCCTCGGCCCGCTTCATCAGCTCGATGACGCGGGAGGCCGGGGGGTCTGTCTGCAGGACGAGTCCGAAGTCCATTGGCGCCACTCCTGGTCGCTCAGAGAAGGTACTGACAGGTGGAACGGGGGGTGTAGACGCCGTGGCCCGCGCGTCCGGTGAACTCCCGCTCGGTGATGACCGCTTCGCCGCGAGAGAGCACGGTCTCGACCCGTCCGGTGACGCGCTTGCCCTCGTACGCCGAGTAGTCGACGTTCATGTGGTGGGTCTCGACCGACATGATCTGCTCGGCGTGCGGGTCGTAGATGACGACGTCGGCGTCGGCACCCGGCGCGATGGTGCCCTTCTTCGGGTACAGGCCGAACATCCGGGCCGGCGTGGCACAGGCGATCTCGATCCAGCGGCGGCGGGAGATGTGACCGTCGACGACGGCCTGGTGCAGCAGGTCCATGCGGTTCTCGACGCCGGGGAGGCCGTTGGGGATCTTCGAGAAGTCACCGCGGCCGAGTTCCTTCTGGCCGACGAAGCAGAACGGGCAGTGGTCGGTCGACACGACCTGGAGGTCGTTGGTGCGCAGGCCACGCCACAGGGCCGCCTGGTGCTCCTTGGGCCGAAGGGGCGTACTGCACACGTACTTCGATCCCTCGAAGTCCGGTTCCGCGAGGTTGTCGGTCGACAGGAACAGGTACTGGGGGCAGGTCTCGCCGAAGACGTTCAGGCCCTCGTCACGGGCGCGGGCGATTTCGGCGACGGCCTCGGTCGCCGAGACGTGCACGACGTAGAGCGGGGCGCCCGCGACCTGGGCGAGCTTGATGGCGCGGTGGGTGGCCTCGGCCTCCAGGAGCGCCTTGCGCACCTCTCCGTGGTAGCGCGGGTCGGTCTCGCCGCGGGCCAGCGCCTGTTCGACGAGCACGTCGATCGCGATGCCGTTCTCGGCGTGCATCATGATCAGGCCGCCGTTCTCGGCGGAGCGCTGCATGGCGCGCAGGATCTGGCCGTCGTCGCTGTAGAAGACGCCCGGGTAGGCCATGAACTGCTTGAAGGAGGTGACACCCTCCTCGACCAGCAGGTCCATCTCCTTGAGCGTCTCCTGGTTGACGTCGGAGACGATCATGTGGAAGGCGTAGTCGATGGCGCAGTTGCCGTCGGCCTTGGCGTTCCAGGCGTCGAGGCCCTCACGCAGGGAATGGCCCACGCTCTGGACGGCGAAGTCGATGATGGTGGTGGTGCCGCCCCAGGCGGCGGCCCGGGTGCCGGTCTCGAAGGTGTCGGAGGCGAAGGTGCCGCCGAAGGGCAGCTCCATGTGGGTGTGGGCGTCGACGCCGCCCGGGATGACGTATTTGCCGGTGGCGTCGATGGTGCGCTCGGCCGTCCACGACTCGGCCGCGGGCGTTCCCGTCGCGGCGAGGGCGGCGATCCGGCCGTCCTCGATCAGGACGTCGGCGTGGATCTCGTCGGACGCGGTGATGACGAGACCACCACGGATGACGGTACGGCTCATGCTCCCTCTCCTTCCGGTCGTGCGTGCACTGAGGGGACTCCGAGGTTGTCAGGGGCTGGGGTCAACGCTGTTTCCTGGTGAGGAAGCCCGTGGGGCGGTTCGCGGGCGGCACCGTGCCGACCGCCGTGCCGCGGGTCCGGCCGGTTCCGGGCGCCGCCGTCCGGCGCCCGGGGCCGGTCCGGGCCCGCGGCACGAGCCGCCCCTACGGCGCGGTCAGCGGCCCGTAGGCCCCCGGGGCGCGGTCGCGGTAGAACTGCCACCGGTCGCGGACCTCGCGGAGCTTGGCCATGTCCAGGTCGCGGACGACGAGTTCCGTCTCCTTGTCGCTCGCCACCTCTCCGACGAACTGGGCTTCGGGGTCCACGAAGTACGAGGTCCCGTAGAAGTCGTTGTCGCCGTACTCCTCGACGCCCACCCGGTTGATCGCGCCCACGAAGTACTCGTTGGCGACCGCCGCGGCCGGCTGCTCCAGCTGCCAGAGGTAGCCGGACAGACCGCGTGAGGTGGCCGAGGGGTTGAAGACGATCTCGGCACCCGCGAGTCCGAGGGCACGCCAGCCTTCCGGGAAGTGCCGGTCGTAGCAGATGTAGACGCCGATCCGGCCGACGGCCGTGTCGAAGACGGGCCAGCCGGAGTTTCCGGGCCGGAAGTAGAACTTCTCCCAGAATCCCGGAACTTGGGGAATGTGGGTCTTGCGGTACTTGCCCAGGTAGGAACCGTCGGCGTCGATCACGGCGGCGGTGTTGTAGAGGACCCCGGGCTGTTCCTCCTCGTACATCGGCAGGACGAGGACGAGACCCAGTTCCTTCGCCAGCGCCTGGAAGCGCCGGACGATCGGGCCTTCGGGGATCTGCTCGGCGTACGCGTAGAACTCTTTGTCCTGGACCTGGCAGAAGTAGGGTCCGTAGAACAGCTCCTGGAAGCACAGGACCTGTGCGCCCTGCGCGGCCGCGTCGCGAGCCGCCTGCTCGTGGACCTGGATCATCGATTCCTTGTCGCCGGTCCATGCGGTCTGGAAGACGGCGGCGCGGATCACTCTGCTCATCGGGACCTCCGGTCGCTCGGTGTGCGAGGAGCCTAGAAACCCTGCGCCGGGTCTTTGAGTTGCACCGTGTCACGTCCGAAGTGCTCTGCCGTTCCACGGTGTCACCTCCGCGCTGTCCCGTGTTTCACCTGAGTCGTCGTGTGTTTCACCGTTGTTGCCCATCGGGTCTTCACCGTTGTTGTGCGTCGTGCGCGAGCAGGGCGATGTGGACGGAGGCGGCTTGCTCGAAGTCGTCGAGGTCGACGCCGAGGCGCGCCTGTATGGCCTCCAGGCGGCGGTAGAGAGCGGGCCGGCTGACGTGGTGGAGCTGGGCGGTGCGCGACTTGTTCCGGCCGGTGGCGAGGTAGGTCCGCAGGACGGGCAGCAGGTGCGGGTCCGCCTGCGCGCCGCAGAGCAGCCCGTCGAGTTCCCGTTCCGCGAAGGACTGGACGTGCGGGTCGTCCCGGAGCAGCCGGACGAGGCCGCGCAGATGGACGTCGCGCAGCCGCACCAGCGCCGGCCGGTCCTGGCCGGCGGGGGTGTCGGCGGCGGCCTCGGCGACGTGCAGGGCCTCGCGGAGTCCGGCGGGGACGTCGTCCCAGGCGGTACGGGGTCCGGCCGCGGCCACGGTGGCGGGGACTCCGGTCTCGTGTCGCAGCCGTACGGCGAAGTGCGCGGCCAGGGCCTCCGCGTCCTGGTCACGAGCGAGGCTGAGCAGCAGGGCGGTGGCTCCGTCGGACAGCTCGGCGACGAGCCCCGGGAGCCCCAGCAGCCTCAGTACGCGGTCGAGTTGGGCGGGGTCGCCGTCACGTACCACCAGGGGGACGAAGGTCCGGCGGTTCACGGGCAGGCCGGCGGCCCGCGCTCGGGGAAGGAGCTGGCGGGCCGGTACGACACCGCTCACCAGGTCGGTCAGCAGGCTCTGCCCGGACTCCTCCTCCCAGGTGTGGGCGGAGCCGCCGAGCATGCGGTGCAGGACCAGCGCCTCGGCGGCACGGTCGGCGAGCAGCCGCCCGGTTCCCGCGTCGCCCCGGTGGCCGCACAGCACGATGCGTCCCCATCTCTCGCCCCGTCCGCCCAGTTCGGCGCGGATCCAGCCGTCGCCCTCGCTGCCGCCCGCCTGCCGGGCGATGCGGTCCCAGTCGCGCAGGACGTCGTCCACGGCGGAGCGTTCGCCGGCGGTGGCGAGGACCCTGTGGGCGAGGTTGGTGACGACGACCGGGCAGGCGGCGTGCACGGCGATCTCGTCGAGCATGCTCTGGAGCGGGGCACCGGTGGTGATGAGTCCGGTGAGCGCGGTCCGTACGGTCTCGGAGAGGCTCACGGCGGCGAACTTGCTCCGCACCAGCCGGGACTGCACCTCCTCCGTCAACTCGGCGAAGGGGAAAGGCCGGTGGAGCACGACCATCGGCAGTCCGCAGCGTTCGGCGGCCCGGCGCATCACGTCCGGGGGTGCGGGGAAGGCCCGGCCGAGTCCGAGGACGACGGCCGCGGCCTCGGCCCGGTGCAGCGAGCGGATGTACTCGGCCTGGGCGTCGGGGTCACCCGCGAGCAACACCCCTGTGGTGAGGACCATTTCGCCGCCGCTGAGCATGACGCCCACGTCGGCCGCCTCGGCGACGTGCACCCAGCGGACGGACCGGTCGAGGTGGCCGGCGCCGGCCACCACCTCGGGCTCTCCGGCGAGCACCCGGTCCAGGGCGAGGACCTGGCGGACCGAAAGAGCGGGTTCCAAGGCGGTGGTCATGGCGGCGTTCCCCTTTTTCTGTGGCTCGGTTCGCCTCCGGAGCGCTGTGGCCGGTGCCGAGGACTCGACGCGTGCTCAGCCCTTCGGGTCTTCGCACGTCGGGGTCTTCGGCGCCGGGCGCCCCCATCGGCTCGCTCGCCCTTGCTCAGGATCTGCTACTGGGCGCGCCTCAGGGCGCGTTCGAGGATCGACGCCCCCTCCTCGGCCTCCGCGACAGTCAGGGAGAGCGGCGGTGCGATCCGCAGCACACTGGTGTTGTGAGCGCCGCCCTTGCCGATCAACAGGCCTTCCTCGCGGGCCGCTTCGAGCACGGCCGCGGCCGCTTCGGGGTTCGCCCGGTCGGTCCCGGGCTCGACCAGCTCGATGCCGATCATCAGTCCGCGCCCGCGCACCTCGCGCACCCCGTCGAACTGCGCGGCGACCGCGCGGAGCCGTTCGATGAGCAGGCCGCCGACGCGCCGGGCGTTGCCCTGGAGGTCGTGTTCGAGGAGGTAGGTGAGGTTCGCGAGCCCCGCCGCCATCGTGACCGGTGAACCGCCGAAGGTCGAGATGGAGTTGGAGTCGAGGCAGTTCATGATCTCGGCGCGCGCGACGACGCCGCCGACGGACATGCCGTTGCCGATGCCCTTGGCGAAGGTGAGCATGTCGGGCGGGCCGGAGGCGGCGTGCGCCTGCCAGCCCCAGAAGTGCTCGCCGGTGCGGCCCCAGCCCGTCTGCACCTCGTCGGCGATCCAGAGGATGCCGTGCTGCTGCAGGACCTCACGGAAGGCCGCGTACAGACCGTCGGGGGGTGCCGTGAAACCGCCGACGCCCTGGACGGGTTCGGCGATCAGCGCCGCGGGCGGGCGGACGTGTCCGAGCAGGTCCTTGAGGTCGTCGACACACGCGGCGATGAACTCGGCGTCGCCGAGGTCGGCGTACGGGCCACGCGTCCGGACGCCGCCGTGCACGTACAGCGTCTGGAGCGGTGACAGGGAGGTCGGTGACCAGCCCTTGTTGCCGGTGATCCCGACCGAGCTGAACGACCGGCCGTGGTAGCTGTTGCGCATCGCCAGGATCTGGTTGCTCCGCCGGTGGGCGGTGGCGAGCAGCAGGGCCGTGTCGTTGGCCTCGGTGCCGGACGTGGTGAAGAAGACGCGGGCGTCGGGGATGCCGGACAGCTGGGCGATGCGTTCGGCGAGGTCGATCATCGGCCGGTTGAGGTAGAGCGTCGAGGTGTGGATGATCCGGCCGGCCTGCTCGCTGACCGCTTTGGTCACCTCGGGCAGGGCGTGTGCGGTCATCGTGGTGAGGATGCCGCCGAAGAAGTCGAGGTACTTGTTGCCGTCGGCGTCCCACACGTGGCGGCCCTCGCCGTGGGTGATCTCGATCGGGTCCTCGTAATACAGGGCGAGCCAGTCGGGCAGGACGGCCTGGTGGCGGGCGTACAGGTCGGTCATGGCTGCACCAGCCCTTCGTAGGCGTCGGGGCGCCGGTCGCGGTAGAACGCCCACTGTTGGCGTACTTCCTCGATGAGGTCGAAGTCCAGGTCGCGGACGATGAGTTCCTCGGCCTTGTCGCTCGCCGTCTCGCCGACGAACTGTCCGCGCGGGTCGACGAAGTACGAGGTTCCGTAGAAGTCGTTGTCGCCGTACTCCTCCTGCCCGACCCGGTTGATCGCGGCGATGAAGTACTCGTTGGCGACGGCGGCCGCGGGCTGCTCCAGCTGCCAGAGATGGGCGGAGAGGCCGCGGGAGGTGGCGGAGGGGTTGTACACGAGCTGGGCGCCGTTCAGACCGAGCTGCCGCCAGCCTTCGGGGAAGTGGCGGTCGTAGCAGATGTAGACGCCGATCCGGCCGACGGCCGTGTCGAAGACGGGCCAGCCGAGGTTGCCGGGCTTGAAGTAGTACTTCTCCCAGAAGCCCTTCACCTGCGGGATGTGGTGCTTGCGGTACTTGCCGAGGTAGGTGCCGTCGGCGTCGATCACGGCCGCCGTGTTGAAGTAGAAGCCGGACTGCTCGACCTCGAACACGGGTACGACGATCACCATGCCGGTCTCGCGCGCGAGCTCCCGCATACGGGTGACGGTGGGCCCGTCGGGAACCGGTTCCGCCCAGCTGTAGTGCTCGGGCTCCTGGACCTGGCAGAAGTAGGGGGCGTTGAAGACTTCCTGGAAACCGATGACCTTGGCACCCTGCCGGGCCGCCTCGCGGGCGTGTTCCTCGTGCTTGGCGACCATGGATGCGGTGTCGCCTGTCCAGGTGGCCTGGACCAGGGCGGCGCGTACGACGTTGGCCATGAGCTGCTCCTTCGACGGGACGTCAGAGAGCCTCTACGCCCGTAGACAAAGGCTGTAGAGGCTCGAAAGTAAGCCCCCCGGACAGCCTTGCCAAGACCATCGTCGTTAACCCGCTGAGTCGATCACGTTTCTGACCCCCCCGGGTGAGTGACGTGGCCGGTGGCCCCGGACGGTGGGACCGATCGGAGGACGGGAACGTCTTCCGGCGTCGCCGTCCGGCGGGCCCGGCGGCCGGGTGACGGCGCGGCCCGCGGGGCCGGGCGGCCGGGTCGCGTGACCGCGCCCGGAACCGGCGGTCACGCGGTGAGGCCGGCGACGCGCAAGGCGTGGAGCAGGTCCCAGTGGCATTCGTCGGACACGCTCCGGGCCGCCTCCAGAAGGAGCGGCACAAGGCGATGGGGGTCCGCCTCGGCGCTGCGGGCGGCCTCCTCGGGGGCACGCACACGGACGTACGCGTCGAGGAGCGCGTCGAGCTCACGACGGCGGCCCTGGTGGACGAGGTCGAGTACGGCGGCGCCGATCTCGGGTGCGGGCCGGGAGACGCCCTGGCGCAGCATCTGCCGGCCGTCGGGGGTGCGGCCGGCGGCGGTGAGCGCGTCGGCCGCGGCGACCAGGCGGTCGGCGGGCAGCGAGGCCGCCTCCCACAGCAGGGTGGCCCAGTCCGCGTCGAGACCGGCGCGGTGCAGTTCGGCGGCGAGCAGGGGAAAGCGCGCGGCGGGCCAGTACGCCGCCTCGACGAGCAGGGCGTGCGCCTCGCCGCTGCGGCCTTCGCCGCGCAGTCGCGTGAGTGTCCCGACGGTGTCCGCGGTGAGCCGTCGCGCGTCCTCGTCCACCGGCTCCGTCCGCGTCCGCGGGCGCACGGGTTCCTCGGCGGCCCCCGCGAAGCGTGCGCCGCGCGGTGTGCGCCTGGTCGGCGCGGCCGGGGCGGGCAGCACCGGTGCCGTCTCCGGCAGGGCCGTGGGCGTCTCGTCCGGCTCCGCCATCCCCGCGAAGCGGGCGCTGCCCCGGGAGCGGCGCTTCGAGCGTTGCTTCGGCGCGGGAGGCGCGGGGCGCTCGGGGGCGGGCTGGGAGCGGTCGACGCGCTCAGGGGGCTCATGGACGTCTTCTGGGCGCGCGATCGGGTCGCTCACGCCCTGCTGGTGCCGTGGGACACGCGGCGCGCCCCCGCCCTCACCCGCGACTCCCCCGCCGTCCCGCCCGGAGTGCGGCCCGTCATGCTCGGCGCCCCCACCGTCCTGTCCGGCCCTCCCGTTCGCCCGCCCGGCGTACGGCCCTTCACCCTCGGCGCGCGGGGCGTACGCGCCGGGGCTCGGGGCCGTTCGTTCGACCGGGGCGTACGCGCCGGAGCGGGGCGGGGTCCACCCGTCCGGCGAGACGTGCCCGGCGGCCCGGATGTACGCCCCTTCGCCGCCCGGCGCGTGGTCCACCGGCGGAGACACGGGCCCCGCCTGCCCAGGGACCCTCGGGCGGGCGCCGGGACCTGGGTCCGGGGTCCGGCCGAGGGAGCTCGCGCCGGTGTCGTGCCCGCCCGTTTGCGCGCTCGGGTGGATGCCGGAGGCACCCGTCTCCGGGCCGCGCCGGGCGCCTCCCGTTCCGGACGGGTCCGCCCAGTTCTCCGGCTGCCCGGCCCACGCGCCGTCCACGGCGCCGGGGGCCGGAAAGCTCAGCGCGTCCTGCGCGAGGGTACGCAGGGCACGACGGTCGACGCTGTCGATGCGGTGACGGAGCTCGGTGCAGCGCGCGGTGGCGCGTTCGTGATCGTCCTGGGCCCAGGCGAGGTCCAGACGGATCGTCTCGGCCTGTTCCCGGGAGGCGGCCGAGTGGAGCAGCCCGCCCAGCTCGGCCTGGCGTTCGGCGGCGTAGCGCTGTTCGCGGAGCATGACGTCGAGGCGGTCGCCCAGGGCGTCCCGGCCGCCCGGACGGGCGTCGTACGCGGCCAGCGAGGCGTCGTGCAGGCCACGGGCCCGTTGGGTCTCCTGAGCGGCTGCGCGCTCCCCGAACTCCGCGCCGACATCCTGCAGGAGCGCCTCCACGACGTCCCAGGGCGGCACTTCCCAGCCCTGGAGGCAGGCTCGCATCCCGTCGGGATCGCGTTGCCAGAAGACGCCGCACCAGCCGCCGCTCTGGTCCAGTCGTTCCACCAGCCCGTTCAGGTACCTAGCGAACTCCAGTACCTGTCCCGGGAGTTGTTCTACAGCCATCACCCAACTCCCCGCCCGACGTGAGTGCTCCGCCCCGGTAGAAAACACCAACTGTGTTACGGGACGGCTACAGGGAGTTTTCGGAGCGGACGCAGAGCCCTCAGGGCGGGACCGCATCGGCGCACTCCCCGTCGGGCGCGCCGATGTCGAGCGACCCTACGCCCCTCCCCCGTCAGCTTGTTGAAAGCCGACCCATCGCAGCCCGCGCGCGAAGGCCGGCGCCGGGCGCGTGCGAGCGGCCGGCGCCCGCCGCGCGCCGACCGCTCGCTCGCGTGCCGGCCCGCGAGCCCGCGGTCCCCGGACTCCCCGGAGAGCGGCGGACCTTGGGACGGCCTCAGGTTCGGCACGCCTCCCCCGCGAGGGCCCGGGGCAGGACCAGGCGGATCAGGGCGGCGACGCCTTCGTCGTCGTTGCTGGGCAGCACGATGTCCGCGGCGCGCAGGGTGTCCTCGTGAGCGTTGGCGACGGCGGCGGCGAGCCCGGCCGCGCGCAGCATCGGGATGTCGTTCGGCATGTCACCGACGGCGGCGGTGTGTTCCAGCGGCAGTCCGCGCCGCTCGGCGAGCAGGCGCAGCGCCTCCCCCTTGTCGACACCGGGGGCCGACAGTTCGAGGAAGTCGCCGGTGGACCTGGTGATCACCGCGCGGTCACCGACGACCGTGGCGAGCAGGTCGGCCAGTTCGTCCACGAGCAGCATCGGGTGGGCGGCGAGAATCTTGGTCACGGGATCCCCGTCCACCGGTGCGGACGTGTCCTCCAGGGGCAGGTGCGACCAGGGGTTCGGCACCAGCCGCACGAAGGCGGCCTCCAGCCGGAGCCCGGACACGGAGTCGACGCCCACCGCGATCCCGGGCACCGCGTCCCGCACCGCGCGCAGGATCCCCGCCGCGTCGGCGGAGCCGAACCCCCGGCAGTCCAGCAGCCGCCCCGACGCGACGTCGACGGTCACGGCGCCGTTGCTGCACACCACGGGCCCGGTGAGCCCGTAGCGCCGCGCCAGGTCCAGGGTGTCCCGGACGGGCCGTCCGGTCACCCCCACCACGGCGACGCCGGCCCGTCCCGCCTCCGCGAGGGTGCTCAGGGTGCGCTCGCGGATGGCTCCGGACGAGTCGAGCAGGGTGCCGTCGAGGTCGGTGCAGACGAGCCGCACGACCGTGCGCACGCGGCGTCCGCGCCTGGCCTCGGGCTCCGGACCGATGGAGAGCCGCGCGGCGCCTAGAGGCGGTTCGTTCGAAGTCGCCACGCCTAAGCGGGCGTTGGTGTTCGACATGGCCGGAGGCTAATGACTACGCGTGTAGACAACAAGTGGTTATTCCGCGAATTCAACAATTCGGCAGCCACCCACGCCGGCCGACGACCGGCCTGGACAGCCGAGCGGGTCGGCTGGCAGGGGCATGACACACCGCTCCCCGTGCGGCGCCCGGACGGCGCACGGGGGCCGGTCAGACCACCGGGGCCAACGCGCACCGCACGACGAGGTCGTCCATCGAGAGCCCGAGGGACCGCGCCAGCGCCGCGACCGTGAAGAAGGCTGGCGTGGGCGCGCGCCCGGTCTCGATCTTGCGCAGGGTTTCCGCGGAGATTCCGGCCACCCCGGCGACATCCGCCATGCTGCGACCGCCGCGGGCCTCACGCAGCAATCGGCCGAGCCGCTCGCCTCGTTCACGCTCTTCGGGGGTCAGGGGGGTTCGCACCATGGGCCCATTCTAATACCGGTATAGTAATTGGCATGGTGGAACTGAAGACGGACTCATCGATCGACGAGATGCGCGCGGCCGGCCAGGTCGTGGGCAGGGCGCTCACGGCGGTGCGGGAGGCGGCCCACGTGGGCGTCTCCCTCCTGGAGCTCGACGAGGTGGCACACCAGGTCCTGCGCGAGGCGGGCGCGAGCTCCCCCTTCCTCGGCTATCGCCCCTCCTTCGCGCCCACGCCCTTCCCGGCGGTCATCTGCGCCTCCGTGAACGACGCGATCGTGCACGGCATCCCGACGGACCAGCGGCTGCGCGACGGCGACCTGGTCTCCATCGACTTCGGCGCCGAACTGGGCGGCTGGGTGGGCGACTCGGCGATCAGCTTCATCGTCGGTGAGCCGCGCGCCGCCGACGTGCGGCTCGTGGAGACCGCCGAGCGCGCCCTCGCCGCGGGTATCGAGGCTGCCGTCGTCGGGAACCGCGTCGGGGACATCGCGCACGCCGTCGGCACGGTGTGCCGCGCGGCGGGGTACGGGATCCCGGAGGGCTTCGGCGGGCACGGCGTGGGCCGCCGGATGCACGAGGACCCGCCCGTCCCCAACGAAGGCCGCCCGGGCCGCGGACTGCCCCTGCGGCACGGCATGGTCCTCGCCATCGAACCCATGCTCATCGGCGGCGGCACGGACGGCTATCACGCGGCCCCCGACGGCTGGACGCTGCGTACGGACGACGGCTCCCGAGCGGCCCACGCGGAGCACACGGTTGCCATCACGGACGCGGGCCCTCGCATCCTGACGGCGCGCTGACCTCTCGGGGAGTCGACCGCCGCGGGGCGAACGAGCGGTCCCGCCGCCCCGCGGCACGGCCGCTACGGCGTGGGCCGCACCACCATGGCCGAACCTCCGCCCCGCCGCACCTTCTCGGCGGCGGCCAGCCACTTGCCGTTCGCGAGGCGCTGGACGCCCGTCGCCGCGCCGATCTCCGGGTTCGGTTTGAAGGAGTGGCCGATGGCTTCGAGCCGCGCCCTCGACGGGCTGTCGTACAGGCCGGGTTCGAGTTCCGTCTGGGCGGCGTTGCGCTGACTGGCGCGTGGCGTGGCGATCGCGTCGACCAGCGGGAGGCCTCGGTCGACGAACTCGGTCAGTGTCTGCAGCACGGTGGTGACGATGGTCGCGCCGCCCGGTGAACCGAGCGCCACGACGGGCTTGTCGCTCCGGTCGAGCACGATGGTCGGCGAGATCGAGGAGCGCGGACGCTTGCCGGGGCCCGGCAGGTTCGGGTCGTGCACGGCCGGGTTGGCCGGCGCGAAGGAGAAGTCGGTCAGCTCGTTGTTCAGGATGAAACCCCGCCCCGGGACGGTGATCCCGCTGCCGCCGGTCTGCTCGATGGTCAGCGTGTAGGCGACGACGTTGCCCCACTTGTCGGCCACCGTCAGATGGGTCGTGTTCTCGCCCTCGTACGTCGTCGGGGCGGCCGTCCCCGCGGTGGCACAGGCGGCGGGACTGCTCGGGTCGCCCGGCGCGAGCGGGCTCGTCAGCACCGCGTCGTCCTTGATGAGGCAGGCTCGCCCGTCCGCGTACTTCTGCGAGAGCAGGCCCTTGGTGGGAACGTCCTCGAAGGCCGGGTCGCCCACCCAGCGGCCTCGGTCCGCGAACGCGATCCGGCTCGCCTCGATGTAGCGGTGCAGATACTGCGCCTCGCTCGCCTTCGAAAGGTCCGTCTTCTCCAGGATGTTGAGCGCTTCGCCGACGGTGGTGCCACCGGAGGAGGAGGGTGCGATCGAGTAGACCTTCAGACCGCGGTACGAGGTCTTGGTCGGCGCCTGGCGCTTCGCCTCGTACGCCGCGAGATCCTCCAGGGACAGCTTGCCGGGGCGGGCGTTGTAGCCGGACGCCGGGTCCACGGGCGGCTTGCCGACGGCACGGACGATCTCCCGGCCGAGGCTGCCGCCGTAGACCGTGTCCGTCCCCTTCCTGCCCAACTCTTCGTACGTGCGCGCCAGATCGGGGTTCTTGAAGGTCGATCCGACGACCGGCAGCGAGCCGCCGGGCAGGAAGAGCTTCGCGGTGTCGGGGAAGTTCTTGAAGCGGGCCTGGTTGGACTCGGTCTGCGAGCGGAAGGTCGCGTCGACCGTGAACCCGGCGCGGGCGATGCGCTCGGCGGGCTTCAGAACGCTGCTCAGGCGCTTGCTGCCCCACTCGTCCAGGGCCGTCTGCCAGGTGGCGGGCGTGCCCGGTGTGCCCACGCCCAGCCCGCTGGTGACGGCGTCCGCGAAGGCGAGCGGCTTGCCGTTCTCCAGGAACAGCCCGGCGTCGGCGCTCAGGGGCGCGGTCTCGCGCCCGTCGAGCGTGCGCACCGTACGGGACTTGGCGTCGTAGGAGACGAAGTAGCCGCCCCCGCCGATGCCGGACGAGTAGGGCTCGGTGACGCCGAGGGCCGCCGCCGTGGCGACGGCCGCGTCGACGGCGTTGCCGCCCTCCTTCAGGACCTCGATGCCGGCGGCGGAAGCGTCCGCGTCGACGCTCGCCACGGCGCCGCCGTAGCCGACCGCGACGGGCACCTTCGGGGCTGGCGACTTCGCGACCGCGGCCGGTGGCCCGGGCGGCGCCGCCGCACCGACCGACACCACCGCGGCCGAAACCGCCAAGACCGCCAGATTCCGCGCAAGAGGGCGACGCATCCGTACCTCCAGTCAACAGCCGTCTGCGCAGCGTAACTTCCCCGACATGCCCGCGTCAGGCCCCCTCGAACGCCGTTTCGTGAGCCCGCTAGCATGCGCGCCCATGAATGACGACGTGCGCAACATCGTCCTGGGCGTCCTGGCCGCCGGCCTCAGTGCCGCGCTCGGCTGGCTCACCCGTACCTATCTGTGGAAGCGCAAGCTCCGCCGCAAGCAGGCGTTCTTCGGACTGCCCGACAACTCCGAGTCGCTGCTGGTGGTGAACCGCGAGGCGGGCGGCCCCGAGCTCACGGTGATGCGCCATGACGTCTTCGCGCTTCTCGAACTGTCCGCACTGATCAAGGACTGCGGAGCACACGCGCAGGTCATCGCGCACGACGCGACGCAGCAGGGCTTCGGCGAGCGCACGGAGTTCTGTGTGGGCGGTCCTGCGTCGAACCGGCGTATGGCCGCGCATCTGCACTCCCTGCTGCCCGGCATACGCGTCAACGTCGATTCCGAGCCGGGGCCCGATCGGGGTGCCTTCCAGATCGGCAGCGAGCGCTTCCGCCTCGAAGGGGGCAAGGCCGAGTACGTGATCCTCGCCCGGCTGACCGCGGGGCAGACCCGTGACGTCAGACCGGTCTTCCTCTTCTGCGGCCAGCGCGCGATCACGAACCAGGCGGCGACCCGCTATCTGGCCCGCAACCACACACGCCTCGCACGCAAGCACGGCAGCAGCAGTTTCGTACTGCTCTTGAAGGTCGTGAACTCCCAGGCGTACGGCCCCGATGTCGTCGAGGTCGTCGCCGACGTCACCCGCGCCGCCCAGACCCCGCTCCCGACACCACCGCCCACGGCGCCGGACCCCGAAGAGGGCGAGACGTCCCCAGCGGCACCGGCCACGCCCCGGTCGCGTCGGCGTACATGACACCGACGCTTTCCGGCCGTCCGCGTGGACGCGGGTCGGCGAGACCCCGCACAATGAAATGAACACTTCAACAATCGTTACCCGCACGTAACTTACCGACGGGTTACTTCGGGTGGGCCACCGAGGTTACCGTCGGGTCACTTTGCACTGACCGAGTGAGGAGTGACCCGTTGGGACACGGTCGCAACGCCCTGCGCACATCTGCCGTCGGTGCCGTCTCCGCGACACTCATCGCCGCCGCGGGTCTGGGCCTGGCTCCCGCCGCCCAGGCCGCGGGCGGCACGAGCGGCATCCGCTTCGTCGACATCTCCGGAGACGGCGGCACGACCCTCAAGGGCAATGTCGTCACCCCCGCGGGAGCCGACGGCACCCGCGCCTACCCGCTCATCGTGCTGCCCACGAGCTGGGGCCTGCCCCAGGCCGAGTATCTGGTGCAAGCCCAGAATCTCGCGAACTCCGGCTATGTGGTGGTCAGTTACAACGTCCGCGGCTTCTGGCAGTCGGGCGGCGAGATCGAGGTCGCGAGCCCGCGCGACACGGCCGACGTGTCCAAGGTGATCGACTGGGCTCTCGCGAACACCCCCGCCGATCCGCGCAAGGTCGGCGTGGCGGGCGTGTCCTACGGCGCCGGAATCAGCCTGCTCGCCGCCGCGCACGACAAGCGCATCAAGGCCGTCGCGGCGCTGAGCGGCTGGGCGGACCTGACCGAGTCGATCTACTCCGGCCGCACCGAGCACGTACAGGCGGCCGCCCTGCTGGACGGCGTCGGACACATCACCGGCCGTCCCGCGGCCGAGACCCAGCAGGTGTTCAAGGACTTCTTCGCCTCGAACCTGTCGAAGGAGCAGGATCTGATCGACTGGGGGAAGAAACGTTCCCCCGGGACCTACGTCGACCAGATCAACAAGAACGGCGCCGCCGTCTTCATGGCCAACACCTGGGGCGACACGATCTTCTCGCCCAACCAGTACGCCAGGTTCTACGACGAGCTGACCGGACCCAAGCGGCTGGAGTTCCGCCCCGGCGACCACGCCACCGCCGAACTGACCGGCCTGTTCGGGCTCCCCAACGACGTGTGGACCGACACCGGCCGCTGGTTCGACCACTATCTGGCGGCCGAGGACAACGGGATCGACCGCGAACAGCCGGTCCAGCTCAAGTCCCGTTCCACAGGCGGCTACGAAGGCTATCCGGACTGGAAGTCGATCGGCGCGACCACGAGGAAGATCGCCCTCGGGGGCACCACCAGGATCCACACGAACGTCGACTCGGGCGCGGACGGCGGGGTCATCTTCCTGTCCAGCATCCTCGACCAGCTCACGCGGATCCCGCCGATCGCCTCGATCCCGCTGCTGCCGCGCTACTGGGCGGCGGTGTGGCAGTCGGAGAAGTACGCGAGCACCCAGCACATACGCGGCACCACCCGGTTGCACACGACGGTCACCGGTACCAAGGAGAGCGGCACCCTCGTCGCCTACCTCTACGACGTGGGCCCGCTCGGCCTCGGCAAGCTGGTCAGCAACGCGCCGTACACCTTCCACGGGCAGACGCCCGGAAAGCCGTTCGGTCTGGACCTGGAGTTGTTTTCCACGGCCTACGACGTCCCGGCAGGGCATCGTCTCGCCCTGGTGGTCGACACGGTCGACCCGCTCTACATCGAGCACAACCCGTCCGGCGCGCAGCTGACCTTCTCCTCGCCGGAGCACGACCCGTCCTACGTGTCGGTACCCCTGCGCGAACAGTGATCTCCGGCTGCCGCCGGCCGGGCCTGGCCCTGTGAGCTGCTGCTCCCCCCTACGGTGTCGGGGCTGTGGGGGGAACCCCACCCGGCAGCAGCGTCCCTGGTTCGGCCGGAGCCACCACGGCCTCGGTCTCGGGACTGCGCCGCTCCCACCGGGACGCCCGTGGGGCGGCCCAGGAGAACAACACGCACATCCCGATGCAGATCGGCGAGATCACCGTCACCACGGGGATGAACGGCAAATCGTAGTCGAGGTTCGCCGCGATCAGCTTCCCGATGGGAAGGAACTCCTCGTAGGTGGAGGGCGCGGACCGTTGCCACGCCGTCATCGCCAGGAGGATCGCCGCCAGTACGGGCTCCGACGGCAGGTTCCGAACGGTGAGGGTCGGCACTTCGCCACCGCGCGGGACGCGACGACCGTACGGCTGGGCCTCCTTGGCGCGGGCGATGGGGCGTGCGCGATGGCACGCCCGCTTCGGGGTGAGCGTCTTCAGGTGCTGAATCCCTTGCGTGACGGGGCAGTCGGGAACCCGTTCGGGGACGGGTCCCTGGGCGGACGGACGGTCCGGCGCGGCGCCCGCGGCGAGCCGTGCGGTCAGCGCGCGCGGGCGTGCGGACACACGTGTGGTACGGATCATGCGGAGCGCTCCCGCTCAGTGCTTGAGGATCTTGGAGAGGAAATCCTTGGCGCGGTCGCTGCGCGGGTTGACGAAGAACTCCTCCGGGGCGCGGTCCTCGATGATGCGGCCGTCCGACATGAAGACGACGCGGTTGGCGGCGGAGCGCGCGAAGCCCATCTCGTGCGTGACGACGACCATGGTCATTCCGTCGCGCGCGAGTTGCTGCATCACCTCCAGGACTTCGTTGATCATCTCGGGGTCGAGCGCCGAGGTCGGTTCGTCGAACAGCATCACCTTGGGGTCCATGGCGAGCGCGCGGGCGATGGCCACACGCTGCTGCTGTCCGCCGGAGAGCTGAGCCGGGTACTTCGGGGCCTGGGAGGCGAGGCCCACCCGGTCCAGGAGTTCCCGCGAGCGCTTGTCGGCGTCCTCCTTCTTGCGTCCGCGGACCTTCGTCTGGCCTAGCGAGACGTTCTGCAGGACCGTCTTGTGCGCGAAGAGGTTGAAGGACTGGAAGACCATCCCCACTTCGGCGCGGAGCCGCGCGAGGGACTTGCCCTCGTCCGGGAGCAGCTGCCCGTCGAGCTTGATCGTCCCCGACTCGATGGGCTCGAGCCGGTTGATCGCCCGGCACAGTGTCGATTTACCGGACCCGGACGGGCCGATGATCACGACCACCTCCCCCTTGCCGACGGTGAGGTTGATGTCCTGCAGAACATGCAGCTCCCCGAAGTACTTGTTCACGTCGTGCAGCTCGATCAACGGATCGACGGCCATCCCGGTCCTGCCCACTCTCGGCTGTGTCGGTCAGCGCAAACTATCGACGCGAATCGGTACTTAACGGGCGACACGCACGCAGGGCAATTAACCGTATTTGAGGCTGCATGACGAGCACATCACGACACTCCGACGGTCCCCCGGATGCCCCCCGGGCCTCTAGGCCTCCGCGGCCTCGGCGTAGATCTGGGACAGCTCGGGGACGCCCTGTACGGCCCAGTCGAGTCCGGCCTCGACGACCGGGATCTCGCGGCCCGAGGCCAGACGGACGACCGGGCTGCCTCCGGGCCAGACGTGCCAGGCGGCGCCCGGCACCGTGCGCACCACGACGGTGCCGAGATAGAGGCCGGCGTCGTTGCCGAGCCAGGGCAGCGCTTCGGGGTCGTCGCGCCACAGCGGCAGGAGCTGGTCGAGCGCCGCCAACGAGGCCGGGGTGTCGTCCAGTTCGAGGCCGACCGCCGCGGCGTGGGAGCGGAGCAGTTCGCATTCCGAGAGCAACTCGGCGACGCCCGCCGGATCGTCCTCGAAGGCGGCGCCGAGGGCCTGGTCGCGCCGTGCCGGGTGCCGCTTGCGCCACTTGTCCAAGAAGGGGATGTTCATGACCGGCCTCTCCGTGGGGTGCGATCGCCGAAGCTCCGCTTTCCCGGCATTTGACAAGAATGTATCTTGCGGCAGTTGATCACGGAATCAGGCGAATCGTGCCGCCCATCGGACCGCGATCCGGACCTCCCGCACGTCTTCCCCGGCCGGGCGAGGCGCACCCTTGCCGGGGGTGTTCATCGTCCTTAGGGTTCAACGCGGCATGATTTCAAGCGTGTTGACTTTCGCGCGTCGCCTGCCGTGCAGCGCGCCACGGAAAGGGAGTTGCCCGTACGGAACGCCGTGCGGTCGGTCGACGAGAGCGCCGGGGGCCGATCCGGCGGACGACGGCGGAGGGACGGACATGACCGGGGAAGCGATCACGGACCTGGTGGCGATCGCCCAGGTGCACAACGAGCGGCGCGAACTCGTCGACGACGACTGGGGCGAGGTGGCCTCCGTCATCCGGCTGGACTCCGGGCGGTTCACGGCCGACGCACTGCTCTCCCTCGACTCCTTCTCCCACCTCGAAGTCGTCTTCCACTTCCACCGCGTTCCGCCGGCCAAGGTGCAGGAGGGCGCCCGCCATCCGCGCAACAACCCGGAGTGGCCGCTGGTCGGCATCTTCGCCCAACGCGGCAAGAACCGCCCCAACCGCATCGGGGTGTCCCGCTGCCGGCTGGTCAAGACGGACGGTCTCGATCTGCACGTGGTCGGGCTGGACGCCGTCGACGGCACTCCGGTGCTCGACATCAAGCCGTATCTGCGGGAGTTCGGGCCGCGCGAGGCGGTGGTCCAGCCGGAGTGGGCGGACGAACTGATGCGCCGGTACTACTGAAAAATCCGGTCCGGTGAGCGATGGCTTCCCGTCGCGGGGATCTACGGCGTCCGGACATCGCCCGGCCGAGCCCTGCCGCGGACGCGGCCACGCCGCGGACGGGTCGGGGTCTAGACGTCCAGGTCCACGACGACCGGCGCGTGGTCCGAGGCGCCCTTGCCCTTGCGCTCCTCACGGTCGACGTAGGCGTCCTTGACCGCCGTCGAGAACGCTTCGTTGCCGTAGACGAGGTCGATGCGCATACCGCGGTTCTTCGGGAAGCAGAGCTGGCGGTAGTCCCAGTAGGTGTACGGGTGCGCGTACTTGAGGGGACGCGGCACCACGTCCGTCAGGCCCGTCTCGCGCAGGGCGGCCAGCGCGGCGCGCTCGGCCGGCGTGACATGGGTCAGGCCCTCGAACGCCGACACGTCGTAGACGTCGTCGTCCGTCGGAGCCACGTTGTAGTCGCCCATCACCGCGAAGGGCCGGCTGCCCGCCGCGTCGCCCGCGACCGCGGCACGCAGGGCCTCGAACCACTGGAGCTTGTACGCGTAGTGGGCGTGCTCCACCTCGCGGCCGTTCGGCACGTACACCGACCAGACGCGGACCGGGCCGCAGGTCGCGGAGACGGCCCGGGGCTCCTCCGCACCTTCGTACCCGGGGTCGCCGGGCAGGCCCTTGACCACGTCCTCCAGACCGACCCGCGAGATCACCGCCACGCCGTTCCACCGGCCCGTGGCGTGCACGGCGGACTCGTAGCCCAGCTCGCGCAGCTGTTCGACCGGGAACTGCTCGGCGGCGACCTTGGCCTCCTGGAGGCACAGCACGTCCGTGCCGCTGCTCTCCAGCCAGGCCAGCAGCCTCGGGAGACGGGCGGTGATCGAGTTCACGTTCCAGGTGGCGATGCGCATGCCTCACAACCTACCGGGCGGGTACGACAACGGGTCCGCCGGAGACACCCGGGCGCCGCGAGGACGGCGCGGGAGAACCGCGGGTTCGCACCCCGCCGGCTCAGACCTCCGCCGACGCCCCCGGCGTGAGCCGCAGGTGCTCGGAGCCGCCCAGCGCGCCGATCTGGCGGTCGTAGATCGGCCGGGCCAGGTCCGTGAGCAGGGCGTCGTGGATGTCGTACGCGCGTTGCGGCTTGACCTCGCGGACGTACTCGATGACCTCGGAGATCTTGTTCCACGGGGCCATCACCGGGAGCATCAGCGTCTCGACCGGCCGGTCGGGGACGGTGAGGGCGTCGCCGGGGTGGAAGACGCGGCCGCCGTCGACGAGATAGCCGACGTTGGTGATGCGGGGGATGTCCGGGTGGATCACGGCGTGCAGCTCGCCGTGCACCTGGACGTCGAAACCGGCGGCGGTGAACGTGTCGCCGTGGCCGACGGTGTGCACCCGGCCGGGGAAGGCGGGGGAGATCTTCTCCGCCACCGACCGCAGCGTCCAGATCTCGGCCGCCGGGTTCGCCTCCATGGCCGCCCTCAGGTGCTCCTCGTCGAAGTGGTCCGGGTGCTCGTGCGTGACCAGGAGGACGTCCGCGCCCAGGGCGGCGTCCGTCTCGCTGAAACCGCCGGGATCGATGACGAGCGTCCGCCCGTCCTTCTCGAGACGGACGCAGGCGTGCGACTTCTTCGTGAGCTTCATGGGACCATCCTGCCCCCGCACAGGTGCGGAGGCAGGACTCCCGCGGACCACCGCCCGCTCACTCCTCGGGAGTCGTCTCCTCCCGGATGACCTGCTGCGCCACCTTGAAGGCACTGTTCGCGGCCGGCACACCGCAGTAGACGGCCGTCTGGAGCAGCACTTCCTTGATCTCCACCGGGGTCAGACCGTTGCGCAGGGCGGCGCGGGTGTGGAAGGCGAGCTCGTCGAGGTGGCCGCCCGCGACCAGGGCGGTCAGCGTGACACAGCTGCGCGAGCGCCGGTCGAGCCCGGGCCGGTCCCAGATCTCGCCCCACGCGTACCGCGTGATGAACTCCTGGAAGTCCCCGGAGAACTCGTCCGCCGAGGCCAGCGCCCGGTCGACGTGCGCGTCTCCCAGCACCTCGCGCCGCACCTTGATCCCGGCGTCGTAGGGATCGGGCCGCCCCATGACCTCGGGCACGACGGCCGGGGCGATCTCGGCGAAGGGCCCGGGCTGCGGCGGAACGACCGCGAGGGACTGCGCCGGCGCGACCTGGACCGCCATCTGACCGGTGGACGCGTCGAACGCGGGCTGCCAGGCCGTGGAGAAGTGCCGTACGAGCAGATCCGTGACGGCCGCCGGTTGCTCCACGGGCACCAGGTGCGACGCGCCGGGCACGACCGCGAGGCGGGCGTCCGGTATCCCGGCGACCAGGGTCCGCGCCTCAGCGGGCCCGGTGACCTGGTCGTCGGAGCCGACCAGGACGAGCGTGGGCACGCCGACCATGCCCAGTTCGGCCCGCACGTCGAAGGCGGCGAGCGCCTCGCAGGCCGCGATGTAGCAGCCGGGGTCGGTGGTGCGCACCATCTGCACGGCCCACTCGGTGATCGCGGGCTGGGCCGCCGCGAAGCCGCTCGTGAACCAGCGTTCGGGCGAGGTACGGGCGATCGGGTCGAGCCCGTTCGAGCGCACGATCACCCCGCGCTGCCGGAACTCGTCGGCCGTGCCGAAGCGGGGCGAGGCGGCGATCAGCGCGAGGGAGGCGATCCGGTCCGGACAGCGCAGCGCCAGCTCGATCCCGAGGGCCCCGCTGAACGCGCAGCCCGCGTACCCGAAACGCCCGACACCGAGCTGGTCGAGCGTGGCAAGCAGCCGCCCGGCGAGTTCGGACACCGATCCGGCCGGATACGCGGGGGCCCCGCCGTGTCCCGGCAGGTCGAAGCGGAAGACCCGCCAGTTCTTGGCGAGCTCCGGGACCTGCCTGTCCCACATGTGCCAGGTGGTGCCGAGCGAGGGTCCGAGTATGAGGACGGGGGCGTCTTCCGGGCCGTCGATGCGGTACTGCAGGGCAGGGGTCTTCGTCTCACTCACCGCCCCACGCTAACTTCCGCCCCTGTCCGGGAGGAAATGGGGCCCATTCGTCCACGGCGCCCACACGCGTCCGCCACATGTGCCCAAGCCCTGGTCGGAGCACGTGTGGCGGGTCCGCCGGACCGACTCTGACCGGCTCGGACCGAGTTGGACCGAGTTGGACCGAGTTGGAGCGACCCGGGAATCCGGTCCGCGTCAGAACTCGCCCGGTGCGCCCAGGCCCGTCAGCGCGCCGACCGGGTCGAGGTCGGGGGTGCCGCGGGGCCACCAGTCGTCGTGGCCCGGCTCGGACTCGTAGGCGTACCACAGGCCGTTCCGGCCGAGGCGGAGCTGGGCGTCGCCGCGTGGGTGGGTGAGGTGGTTGCGCCAGGGACGGAAGGCCGGGAGGTCGGCGGCCAACAGGAGCGGCCGGGCCCGGTCGAACCGGCCGGCCGGAGGGTCCCAGGGTTCCTCGAGGACGCTGAGCGCCTCGAACCCGCCCTGCCGCCAGGCCGCGACGGCCCGCGCCAGGTCCGCCGGCGTACGGCCGGTCGCGGAGGCCAGCGAGGAGTAGAGGGCACGGGTGGCGGCGGTGAGACCCGAACCGGGGCGGGCCGCCGCGATACGCACCGCGTCCTGCCAGAGCGTCAGCTCCGCGACGGGATCGCGGCCCGAGGTGAGCAGCGCGTGCGCGCGGGCGGCCGCGTCCGTGGCCAACTGGTCCAGCGCGAACGGGTCCGGTCCGCCCGGCGCGCCCGGGTAGGTCGGCGGCTGCTCGGGGTGCGCGGGCGGTGGCAGCGGGGCGGGGAGAGGTGGCAGCACCCGCCGTGCGACGGCGTCGCGGGCGCGCACGCCGGGCGGCGGTGCCGGCTCCCGCTCCTGGGCGGCGCGGGCCGCACGGGCGGCGTTGCGCCGGGACAGCGCGTCCAGCAGCTCGCGTTCACCGCGGCCGCGCAACAGCAGCAGGACGAACGGGTCCTGGTCCAGCAGCCGCGCCAACTGATAGCAGAGCGCGGCCGCGTGCTTGCAGGGGTGGCCGAAGTCCGGGCAACTGCAGTGCGGTTCGAGTTCGCCGGGGCCGGGGAGCAGGTCGACGCCGCAGTCCGCGAGCGACCTGGGCATCTCCTTGTCGAGCAGGGCGGCGATGTGTCCGGGGCGCTCGGCGGCCGCGTCGAGAAAACGGTCCCAGTCGTCTTCGGCGAGCGTCCGCACACGCACCTGGACGCGGTACGGCCGCGGGCGGCTGCCGTGCACATACGCGAGCACCAGACCCGGGGTGACGGTGATGGCGTCGACGTGCCCCTGCCCGGCATACGTCCGCCCGCGCGCCAACCGCGCCGCGTCCAGCGCCCCTTCCTCCAACGCCCTGACCCATGCGTTGCCCCACCACGTCTCCGCGAACGCGTCGGCCTCCGGAACGCGCGCGGGAAAGCGCGGGAACGTACGGCGCAACTCACCGTCACGGCCGGGGGATGCCATGGAACGGGGAAGCCGTTCGGCGGGGACGGCGACCGGTCCGCCGGTGGCGTGGACCGGGGTGTGGGCGGCCTGGGTGTGGGCGGCCCGGGTGTCGGGAGCGGGGTGGGCCCGGCGCGGCTCGGGTGTTGCCTCGCGGGCGGTCTCGGACGGCGTGGGCCGAGCGGTGAGGGGCTCCGGGTGCGAGGCCTCACGGTGGAGGAGCCCGGGGTCAATGGATCCGGGACGGAGGGACCCGGGGGTGACGGGGTCGGTGGCGAAGGGCTCGGGGTCGAGAGATCGCGAGGTGAAGGAGTCGGTGGCCGCCCTTGTGTCGCTGTCGGCCGCGGGGTGCGCGGGTTCCCCGTGGCCCCGGTGACGCGTGGCCTCGCCGGTGGCGTCGGCGGGGTTTGCCGTCCCGGTGTCGGCTGGATGCGCCGGGTGTCCGGTGACTGCGGCCACGTCGGGGGGCAACTGGAAGGCACCCGCGAGCAGATCGCGCAGTTCCTGCGCCCGGGATTCCCGGTCCGTGTTCGCGGGGCCGACGGGACTCCGTCGCCCCCGGGAGCCGGTCGATGACGTCCTGGCGGACCGGCGCCGTGGGTCGGCTCCCTTGCTCGTGGCTTCTGTTGCTCCTCCCCTGTCGCTCTCCGTCCCCTCTGTCCGAACACGCCTCGCCTCGTCCCGCGCGGCGCGCAACGCCTCGCGGGCGATGTCACCAGGGCGTGCGCCTCCCACGGTCCCCGCGCCGGAGCGGTCGGCCGATGGGGGGTCCGTCACTTCCGCAGGCTCCATCGAGATCTCGGCGGAGCCGGCGAGGCGGGCAGGGCGCCGACCTGAACCGGCCTCGGCAGCACCGTCGGATGCGGGCAGCGGCACATCGCCCACGTCACGCACACCACGCGCGCGAGCACCGGCATCGGTCTCGGGGGCAGGGTCGGGGTCGGGGGCAGGGTCGGGGTCGGGGGCAGGGTCGGGGTCGGAATCTGCATCGGAGTCGGTGTCGGTGTCCGGACCCACCTCCGGGTACGCACCCGGACCCGCACTCCCGCCGCCCCGGACGCCGGTCCCGTCAGCCGCACCGGCACCGGCGGCCTTCGCCGCCGCGGTCGCGCGTCGCAGGGCCTCGCGGGCCGCGTCACTCGGCCTGACTCCCGGAGAGGACGCTTCCTCGGGCACCGTGGGCACCTCGGAGGAGGCCGGTGTCGAGGGCCGGGCGGAGGAGCTGGACGCCGTACCCGTCACCGCTTCCCGCGCGGCGCGCGCACCCGCGTGCCCGTCAGCCGCCGGAGTCTCCCGCGCGTCCCGTCCGTCCCTCCCCTCGCGCTCCTTCTCCCGGGCGGCACGCAGCGCCCGACGAGCCTCGTCGGCCGGCCGGTCCCCGGTCGCGGGACGTGGCCGGCCCGCGCCGTCGGCCCGCTCGCCGCTCCCGGCCTCCGAAGCGCGACGCTCCTCCCCCTCGGTGCCGCTCATGTCGGCCTCCGAAGCGATACGAGGTCCGACAGCTCGCGGTCGGTCAGTTCCGTCAGGGACGCCTCGCCGGAGCCGAGGATCGCGTCGGCGAGGGCTCGCTTGGCTTCGAGCATCTCGGCGATGCGGTCCTCCACCGTGCCCTCGGTGATGAGGCGGTGGACCTGGACGGGCTGGGTCTGGCCGATGCGGTACGCGCGGTCGGTGGCCTGCTCCTCGACCGCGGGGTTCCACCAGCGGTCGAAATGCACGACATGGCCCGCGCGGGTGAGGTTCAGGCCGGTGCCGGCGGCCTTGAGGGACAGCACGAGGACCGGGGTCGCCCCGCTCTGGAAGCGGTCCACCATGTGTTCGCGCTCGGCGACCGGTGTGCCGCCGTGCAGGAGCTCGACGGGGACGGCTCGGGCGGTCAGGTGTGCGGTGATGAGGCGGGCCATGCCCACGTACTGCGTGAAGACCAGTGCGGAGCCGTCCTCGGCGAGCAGGGTGTCCAACAGCTCGTCGAGCAGGGCCAGTTTGCCGGAGCGGGCGGAAGGGCCGTGCGCGGCGGCCTGCGCGTCCTCCTTCAGGAAGAGCGCCGGATGGTTGCAGATCTGTTTGAGGGAGGTGAGGAGCTTGAGGACCAGTCCCCTGCGGGCGATGCCGTCGGTGGTCTCGATCGCCAGCAGGGACTCGCGGACGACCGCTTCGTAGAGCGAGGCCTGTTCGCGGGTCAGCGGGACGGGGTGGTCCGTCTCCGTCTTGGGCGGGAGCTCGGGGACGATTCCGGGGTCGGACTTCTTGCGGCGGAGCAGGAACGGGCGGATCAGCCGGGCCAGTCGGGCCACGGCCTCGTCGTCCTCGCCGTTCTCCACGGCGCGCGCGTGCCGGGCGCGGAAGGACTTGAGGGGGCCGAGCAGCCCCGGGGTCGTCCAGTCCAGCAGGGCCCACAGTTCGGAGAGGTTGTTCTCCACGGGAGTGCCGGTGAGTGCGACGCGCGCGGGGGCCGGGATCGTCCGCAGGGCCTTCGCCGTCGCCGAGTAGGGGTTCTTGACGTGCTGTGCCTCGTCGGCGACGACCATGCCCCAGGGCTGGTCGGCGAGGTGGGGGGCGGCCGACCGCATCGTGCCGTACGTCGTGAGGACGAAGCCGCCGTCGAGATCTTCGAGGGTGCGGTCGGGGCCGTGGAAGCGGCGCACCGGGACACCGGGCGCGAAACGGGTGATCTCCCGCTGCCAGTTGCCGAGGAGCGAGGCGGGGCAGATCACCAGGGTCGGTTCGCTGCGGGACCGCCGCAGGTGGAGCGCGATGAGCGTGACGGTCTTGCCGAGTCCCATGTCGTCGGCGAGGCAGCCGCCGAGCCCGAGGGAGGTCATGAGGTCCAGCCAGGCGAGGCCACGGAGTTGGTAGTCCCGCAGGCGGGCATCCAGGCCGGGGGGTGGCTCGACCGGGGTCACGCCCGCCGTGAGGCGGTCGCGCAGCGCGGCCAGCGCGCCGACCGGCACCGCCTCGACGGTCTCTCCGTCGACCTCGGCGGTTCCGGTGAGCGCGACGGAGAGGGCGTCGACGGGGTCGAGCAGGCCCAGTTCGCGCTTGCGGGCCTTGCGGACGAGCGCCGGATCGACCAGGACCCACTGGTCGCGCAGCCGGACGACCGGCCGGTGGGACTCGGCCAGGGCGTCCATCTCGGCCTCGCTGAGCAGATCTCCGCCGAGAGCCAACTGCCAGCGGAACTGGAGGAGTTCCTCGCTCTCGAAGAATCCGGTCCCGTCGGTCGCCGACCCCGGCGCGGGACGAACCACCGCGGCGGCGCTCAGGTCGTGGGCCAGGTCCCGGGGCCAGTGCACGGCGACGCCGGCCGCGCCGAGGCGGGTCGCCGCGACTCCGAGCAGATCCGACAGCTCCTCCTCGGAGAGGGCGAGCACATCGGGCACGTCCTGTTCGGACAGGCGGTCCAGGGGTGCCCAGACCCGGGCGGCACGGCGGACGGCGAGTGCGGCGTCGACGCGCGCGCGGGGTCCGAAGACCTCGTCGGCGTCCCCGGCCCAGAGGGCGGCCGCGTCGACGACGAGGGTGGGGTCGGCGAGGCTGTGCACCTGCACGACGGCTGCGCCCGCGCGGCGAGCTCCCTCGCCGTCGTCGAAGAGCTGGTGGGCGGACAGGTCCAGGCGCAGCGAGATCCGTACGCCCGCGTCCATGCCGGCGGCGACCTCGGCGGCCCAGTCGTGTGCGCCGGCCAGCCGTTGTGGTTCGCGCGCGGCGAAGGGCCTGCCGGAGGTGTACGGCGCGGCCGGGGTGCGCGGGAGGGTGTCGGCGACCGCGTCCAGGAAGGAGCGCATCAGGGCTTCCGGCTCGGGCAGCCGGACCGGTCCCTTGCCGGGCAGCGGTACGGCGTGTCCTTCGTACGGGAGGGCCGCGGCGACCGACCTCAGGTGGGCGATGTCGTCCTGGTCCAGCGGGCCGGCGCGCCAGGAGTCGAAGCCGTCGGGAGTGAGCCCGGGCAGCAGTCGCCCGCGCGCGACGAGGCGCAGCGCGTGCAGCGCGGCGGCGCCCCAGCAGGCGGTGGCGGGATGCGCCGCGGGATTCCGGCGGGCCCCCGCGAGCAGCGGCAGGGCTTCGCCGACGGAGAGCGTCAGCGCGGGCACGGTGCCCCTGCGGACTCCCGAGCCGTGCGGCCGTACGACCGTCAGTTCGGTGTGTTCGCGCGCGGACGCTCCCGCGCGATGTGCGGCCGGCGAAGCGCCTTCGGGGTACTCCCCGGTCTCCCCGTGGTCCTCGGTGTGCAGCGGGTCGCCGTCCGGGTCCCAGAAGGCGATCCGTCCCTCGCGGGGCAGCGGCGCGGGCAGGAAAACGGCGGCGAGCCGCACGGAGGGCTGCTCGCCGGGAAGCGGCCGCGCGGTGAGCTCCCGCGCCGGGGGATGCGCCGCGGACGCGGAGCGTGCCGGGGGCGCCCCCGCGGAACGCACCCGCTCGGCCACCACGTCCAACCCGTCCCGCATACGCCCGGTCACCTCCCGCCCCTCGGTCGAATCAGTTGTCTTCGACTCTACGGGCGGGGTCTGACAATCGGCTCCCACGGCCGCGCCGCGCGGGCGCGGGGCCGTCCGGGGCGGGCCGGGGCCACGTGTGCCGCGGGCCGCGACCGGAGCGGGCAGGGCAAGGCGGGGCAGGGCAAGGCGGGGCAGGGCATGGCGGGGCAGGGCATGGCGGGGCAGGGCAGGGCAGGGGCGGCGCGGTTACGGGATCGTGCGCGAGACGACGTACACCATGGGGTGTCCGGGCTCGGAGCGGTTCACGACGATGTCCTGGGTGGGCGCGGGGTCCTTCTGCTTGTGGACGAGTCCCCACCAGGGACCGGGTCCCGTGAACTCCCAGCCGACGACCTTCTGGTCGCGGGCGCTGATGGTGACGTCGCCCTTCTCCAGGGCGTCACGGCTGGTGCCGACGTCCGCGAGGAACTTGTCGAGGCCCGCCTCGTTCGTGCCGAACTGGACGTACAGCCGGCTGGTCTTCCAGTTGTTCGTCTCGTAGTACGCGACGTCGGTGGACCTGCCCGGGATGGGCACCTGGTAGAGGCGGCGCTGGACGCGCGAGGGCCAGCCCGAGGTGAGGCCGGTCGCCGAGTACTTCTCCTCCTTGTCCTTGCCGCTGTTGCGGCTCTGGTTGGCGGAGATCACCAGGTAGCCGGCCGGTACGCCGATGAGCAGCACGATGATCAGCAGCGTCAGGGCGCGGCGGCGGACCTTGTGGCGCGGGTCCTCCGGCGGCCGCTGCGGCTCGTCCGGGGGCGACGCCTGGCGTGGCAGCGAGGCCGTCACAGCGACTCCCGGGTGGTGCGACGGGACTCGGCGTAGCGCTCGTACCGCTCGTAGCGCTCGACGCGGCGGCGCTTGGCGCGCCGGAAGCGGCGGGCGACCAGCCGCGCGAGGTCGGCGGCGCCGACCATGCCCGCCTCGGGGCCGAGCTGGGCCCGCGCGATCCGTGCCTCGGGGCGGTAGCCGCGGCCCGTGAGGTGCCGGCGGAAGGCCTCGCGCGCGGGGCCGATCAGCAGGTCGTCGGCCGCGCTGACACCGCCGCCGATGACGAAGCAGGAGGGGTCGAGGGCGGCTGCCAGGTTGGCGATGCCGACGCCGAGCCACTGACCGATGTCCTGGAGGAGTTCGACGCACATGGCGTCGCCCTCGCGGGCCAGCTCGGTGATCATCGGGCCGGTGATCTCCCCGATGTTGCCCTTGACGTGCTCGATGATCCCGTACGCCACCGGGGAGTCGGCGGCGGCGAGCTCGCGGGCCTCGCGGACCAGCGCGTTGCCGGAGCTGTACTGCTCCCAGCAGCCGCGGTTGCCGCACGGGCAGCGGTGGCCGCCGGGCACGACCTGCATATGGCCGAACTCGCCGGCGACACCGAACTTGCCGCGCTTGACCTGGCCGTCCTCCAGGATCGCGCCGCCGATGCCGGTACCGAGCGTGATCATCACGAGGTGGTCCTCGCCGCGCCCGGCGCCGAAGCGCCACTCGGCCCAGGCGGCGGCGTTGGCGTCGTTGTCGACCAGGACGGGCACGGCGAGCCGGCCCGCGAGGCGGTCGCGCAGCGGCTCGTTGCGCCAGGACAGGTGGGGGGCGAACAGGATCCGGTTGCGCTCCGCGTCGACCCAGCCGGCCGCACCGATGCCGACGGCGTGCACGTCGTGCCGGTCGGAGAGGTCCAGCACCAGTTCGACGATGGTGTCCTCGACGACCTTGGGGCTCTTGGACTTGTCCGGCGTCTCCGCGCGGACCTTCTCCAGGATGTTGCCGTCGGCGTCCACGACGCCCGCCATCACCTTCGTGCCGCCGATGTCGATGCCGACGGTGGGGACGCGGGGTGCCGTCAGATGGGAACGGCGCTCGCGTGTCCCCACGGTCCGCAGGACGGTGGCCCGCGCGGAGCCGATGGGGGTGCCCCCCGCTCGAGCGGAGCCGAGAGCTCGGGGGAGCGCGAGGTCGCGGTAGGTGCTCATCGCGCCGATTCTGCCCTACCCCGCGCCGGGGCCGCACCGTGGAAGCGCGGGGACGCGCGTGACCCGTGGGCCGCGCGTGGCCGGTCCCGGCCGGTCGCGGGAGCCGTACGGGTCACGGCACGGGCCTCCTCACACGGCGCGGTTCTCCAGTTCGTGCCGCAGGTCGTCGAGCTCACTTCCGCCCGCCATCTGGCGTGTCAGCTCGTCCAGCGTGATCCCGTCCCGGGTGTAGCTGCCCGACATGGTTCCGCGCTTCAGCAGGACGAAACGGTCGCCCACCAGGTACGCATGATGCGGATTGTGGGTGATGAACACGACACCCAGTCCGGCGTCCCGTGCGGCGGCCACATATTTGAGGACCACACCGGACTGCTTCACGCCGAGGGCGGCGGTGGGCTCGTCGAGGACCAGGACCTTGGCGCCGAAATGGACGGCACGGGCGATCGCCACGCACTGCCGCTCACCTCCGGAGAGGGTGCCGATCGGCTGGTCGACGTCACGGAGGTCGATGCCCATGCGCAGGAGTTCCGCGTGGGTCGTCCGCCGCATGAGGTCGACGTCCAGGTGCTTGAACGGGCCGAAACCCTTCCGCGGCTCGGAGCCGAGGAAGAAGTTGCGCCAGACCGGCATCAGCGGGACGACGGCGAGGTCCTGGTAGACGGTGGCGATGCCCCGGTCCAGGGCCTCCCGCGGGGAGGACAGCCGGGTCTCCTCGCCCTCGATGCGCAGCGTGCCCGCGTCGTGCTGGTGCCGGCCCGCGATGATCTTGATCAGGGTGGACTTGCCCGCGCCGTTGTCGCCGAGCACGCAGGTGATCTCCCCGGCGCGGACCTCCAGCGACACGCCTTCGAGGGCGCGGATGTTGCCGTAGTACTTGCTGACATCGTCCAGCTCGACGAGCGGCGTGCCGTTCGTGGCGGCGGGTTCCCCGGCCATGTTCGTGTCCGTCGTCACTTCGTCGCCTCCGCGCGCTTGCGGACCCAGTGGTTGAGCAGGGTCGCGAGGAGCAGCATCACTCCCAGGAAGAACTTGAACCAGTCCGGATTCCACTCGGCGAACACGATGCCCTTGCTGACCATGCCGAAGATCAGCGCGCCGACGGCCGCGCCGACCGCGGAGCCGTAGCCGCCGGTGATCAGACAGCCGCCGATGACGGCCGCGATGATGTAGATCAGCTCGTTGCCGACGCCCTCGCCGGACTGCACGACGTCGAACGAGAACAGCAGGTGCTGGCCGGAGATCCAGGCGCCGAAGGCGACGCCCATGTAGAGACCGATCTTGGTCCTGTCGACCGGGACACCGACCGCGCGGGCCGCCTCCTCGCCGCCGCCGACGGCGTAGATCCAGTTGCCGACGCGGGTGCGCAGCAGGATCCAGGTGGCCACGGCGACCAGGACGAGCCACCACAGGATGGTGATCTTGAAGTCGACGCCGCCGATGGTGATCGTCGAGGCGAAGACGTCCTTCGCGGAGGAGAAGCCCTCCATGTCGGAGATCGACTTGGTGGAGACCGTGCCACTGATGAGCTTGGTGAATCCGAGGTTCATGCCGGTCAGCATCAGGAAGGTGCCGAGCGTGATGATGAAGCTCGGCGGGTCGGTGCGGGTCAGCATCACGCCGTTGAAGACGCCGATCGCGAGTGTGACGAAGAGCGAGACGACCACGCCGACCCACACGTTCGCCGTCATCTGGTAGCTGAACATCGACGAGATCAGCGCGGAGCTGGTCACCATGACGCCCGCGGAGAGGTCGAACTCGCCGCCGATCATCAGCAGCGCGACCGGGACGGCCATGATGCCGATGACCGACGCCGCGTACAGGACGGTGCTGAGGCTCGCGGTCCGTACGAAGCTGTCGGCGAAGATCGAGAAGAAGAGGAAGACCGCGACCGCGCCGACCACGGAGCCGAGCTCGGGGCGGCTCATCAGCTTGCGCAGGGGCGAGGTCTTCAGGAGCCGCTCGTCGGTCTCGGGGCCGGGCGTCGGCGCGGGTGCCGTGGCGGTCATCGGGTCCCCCGGTCCGCGTACTGCTCCAGCTCGGAGGCCTGGTCCTTGGTGATGATCTGCGGTCCGGTGAGGACGGGCCGGCCCCCGCCGAGGACGTCCGCGTTGTACTTGTAGAGCCAGAGCAGGTCCACGGCCTCGTAGCCCTGGAGGTAGGGCTGCTGGTCGACGGCGAAGCCGAGGGTGCCGTCCTTGAGCCCGGCGGCCACCTTGGCGTTCAGGTCGAAGGTGTCGATCTCGGCCTTGCTGCCCGCGTCCGCCTTGGCCTTGACCGCGGTGTCCGCGAACGGCGCGCCGAGCGTGACGACCGAGTCGATGGACCCGTCGGCCTGGAGCTTGGCGCCGATGGACGACTGCACGTCGGGCATGCTGGTGCCCTGGACGTAGAGGTTCTGCACGGTGCCGTCGAACGCCTTCTTGACGCCGGCGCAGCGCTGCTCGTGGCCGACGTTGCCCTGCTCGTGCAGGACGCACAGGGCCTTCTTGCGGCCCCGCTTGTTCAGCTCCTCGCCGACCGCCTCACCGGCGATGGTCTCGTCCTGGCCGATGTGGGTGAGCGCGCCGAAGGCCTTCGACTCCTCGGAGCCGGAGTTCACCGTGATCACCGGGATGCCCGCCTCGCGGGCACGCGCGACCGCGGCCTTCATCGCGTCGGGCTTGGCCAGCGAGACGATGATGCCGTCGACCTTCTTGTCGACCGCGGCGTCCACGAGCTGTGCCTGCTGCTGCGCCTCGTCGTCGTGCGAGTACAGGAAGTTGATGTTGTCCTTGTCGGCGGCCTGCTGGGCGCCCTTCTGCACGATGTCCCAGAAGGTGTCGCCGTCGCCCGAGTGGGTGATCATCGCGAAGGTCCACCTGGGGGTGTCCACCGCGGCCCTGCCATGGGCCTCCGCCGCCTTGCGGGCGTCCTCGGCCCGCTTCCCGCCGGTGCTGCTGCATCCCGCGAGGGACACCGTCAGCGCTCCTGCCAGCGCGATGGTCACCCAGGTCCGAGTCCGTGCCACGAGGCCTTGCCCTTCTTGCCGTGCTCCTTGGTGTGCCGGGCCAAGCGGACCGGCCCGGGGGCCCCATCCACGGGCCCTTCGGGGCCGGTGTCGAACCGGCCCAAACGACCAAGTATCGATCACGGGGATCATCCACCCGACCAGCGGGTCCCGCGCGCGGTGCGCCTCAGGGGCGTGGCGGGGCCGCTCAGGTGGTGTCGACGGGGGCGCTCGGAGGCCTGCGCACGAGCCCGTCAGGATCCGGGGAACCACCCGCCGCGCCGGTCGCCGTACGCGGCAGGGCGCTCGCCGGGCGGGCGGGTCACGGCCGTACGAGGAGCTGGAACTCGAAGGAGTAGCGCGAGGCGCGGTAGATGTGGGAGCCGAACTCGACGGCGCGGCCGGTGTCGTCGAAGGTGGTGCGCTGCATGGTGAGGAGGGGAGCCCCGGCCGGTTCGCCGAGCCGTTCGCCCTCCTCCGCGCTGGCCGCGCGGGCACCCACGGACTGGCGGGCGCTGTGCAGGGTGATCCCGGCGCCGCGCATCAGCCGGTACAGGCCGGTGGTCTCCATCCGGCCGCTGTCGAGTTCCAGCAGGCCGGGGGGCAGGAAGTTGCAGAGGTACGCCATCGGCTCACCGTGCGCGAGACGGAGCCGCTCGACACGGTGGACCTCGCTGTCCTCGGCCACGCCGAGGGCGGCGGCGATCTCGGTGGACGCCGGTTCGACGGTGTTGACGACCACCTGGGTCGCTGGGCGCTGGCCCGCCGATTCCAGGTCGTCGTAGAGGCTGCTGAGTTCCAGGGGACGCTTGACCTGGCTGTGCACGACCTGGGTGCCGACGCCGCGGCGCCGTACGAGCAGGCCCTTGTCGACGAGGGACTGGATGGCCTGGCGGACCGTGGGGCGGGACAGGCCGAGCCGCGCGGCGAGCTCGATCTCGTTGCCGAGCAGGCTGCCCGGGGTCAGTGCTCCGTGCTCGATGGCGGCCTCGAGTTGCTGCGACAGCTGGAAGTACAGCGGGACCGGGCTGCTGCGGTCGACGCTGAGCTGGAGCGACACGGTCGGATCCACATCTGGTTTGGGCACGGCCCGAGCGTAGCTCCGGGAGATGTTGACGGGAAGTTGTGAAGTTCGATTGTCCGGACAAAGCATTGACAGCATGGCCGGTCGGCCCTCACTTTGTTCCCATGCGCATCGGACTCATCGGAGCGGGTCGTATCGGTACATTTCATGCGACCACTCTCAGCCGTCACCGTGAGGTCGGCGGCTCCCTCATCGTCACGGACGCGGACCCCGCACGGGCTCAGCGACTGGCGGACCGGCTGGGCGCGACAGCGGCGCCCAGCGTGAACGAGATCTTCACCTGGGGCGTGGACGCGGTGGTCATCACCGCCGCCACCTCGGCCCACGCCGAACTGATCGGTCGGGCAGCACGCTCCGGGCTCCCGGTCTTCTGCGAGAAGCCCATAGCGCTCGATCTGGCCGGCACGCTGGCCGCACTCGCCGAGGTAGATGCCGCCGGAACGGTTCTGCAGATGGGATTCCAGCGCCGCTTCGACGTGGGCTACACGGTCGCCCGCGAGGCGGTGCGGTCGGGCCGGCTCGGCCGGCTGCACACCGTACGGGCGATGACCTCCGACCAGTCGCCACCCCCGGCCGAATACCTCCCGCTCTCCGGAGGGCTCTACCGCGACTGCCTGATCCACGACTTCGACATGCTGCGCTGGGTCACCGGCCGCGAGGTCGTCCAGGTCTACGCGGCCGGCTCCGACGCCGGACCCGCGATGTTCCGTGAGGCGGGCGACATCGACACCGGCGCGGCCGTCCTCACCTTCGACGACGGCATGCTCGCGACGGCGACGGCCACCCGGGTGAACGGCGCGGGCTACGACGTGCGCATGGAACTCTCCGGCGAACTGGACCAGATCACGGTCGGACTCGACGACCGTACGCCGATCGCCTCGACCGAACCGGCCGGACCGCCGCCCGCGGACAAGCCGTGGACGGGCTTCCTGGAACGCTTCGGCCCCGCGTACGAGGCGGAGCTCGCCGCCTTCGTCGAGGTGGTCCGCGGCGAGCGCCCGAACCCCTGCGACGGCCGCGAGGCCCTGGAGGCCCTGCGCATCGCCGAGGCCTGCGAGCTGTCGCGCCGCGAGCGACGCGCGGTCTCACCGGCGGAGATCCCGGGCGGCCGGGACTGAGACGGGCGCACATCGCGCGCATACCCGACCCCGTCGGCCGGTTCACGAGCCCCGACGGCCGTGCGGTCGCTCAGCCGAGCAGCCGCACGGCCGGGCTCTCCCGGTCGACGCCGAGCAGCCGGTCGCAGTGCTTGCACGTCAGCCGGTACGGCCGCACCAGGTTGGTCTGGATGCTGCCGGTGCCCGACTCCTTCGCGTCCGGACAGTAATAGGCGAGGCCCAGCCGCACCCAGGGGTGACTGGTGGGCGCGGCGGCCTTGATGCCGTCGCGGGTGTCGGTGAAGGGAGCCCACCAGAAGTCGATCAGCGCCCGGACCGCCAGCCGCTCCGGGCCGCTCGTCGTGTCGAACCCCGCGAGCCTGGCGGCGGTGCGGTGACGGGTGAATCCGCTGCGGCTTCCCGAGCACAGCGCCTGCTCGGCCCCGCGGTCGAACACCGTCGTCCGCCCGGTCCGCTCACAGATGAAGCAGTCCAGGCTGAACTCCACCTGGGAACGCCAGTAGAGCCGGTGGGAGTCCTCCACGCCGGTCAGCTCCGCGGTGATCTCCGCCGTACGCAGCACGGTCGACGCTCCTCTCGCGGCACCGGGCCGCTCACCAGCGCACCGGCATGCGGCGCACGCCTCGCATCAGCATGCCGGGCAGCCATCCGCTCGGCGGTCCGTCGAGCGCCAGGTCCGGGCACCGCTCCAGCAGGGAGCGGAGCGCCACCCGGGCTTCGATCCGCGCCAGCGGCGCGCCCAGACAGTAATGGATGCCGTGCCCGAAGGCGAGATGTCCGCGGGCCTCGCGCCGGATGTCGAAGCGGTCGGGCGCCGGATACCGCACCCCGTCACGGTCCGCCGCGGTGAGACCGATCATCACCGCGTCACCGGAGGCGATCGCCGTGCCCCCGATGTCGAGCGGCTCCGCGGCATAGCGGAAGGTCGCGTTCTCCACCGGTCCCTCGTAGCGCAGCGTCTCCTCGATGGTGGCGTCGAGGAGGGTCATGTCGGCTCGCAGCGCGGCGAGTTGGTCCGGATGGCCGAGCAGGGCCCGGACCGCTCCGGCGATGAGGTTGACCGTCGTCTCGTGCCCGGCGATCAGGAGCACGAACGCCATGCCGCCCAACTCCCGCGACGAGAGACGGTCACCGTCCTCCGCGGTGGTACGGATGAGCCCGCCGAGCAGGTCGTCCGCGGGACCCGTGCGCCGCTTGAACTCGATCAACTCAGCGAGATAGGCGGCGAGTTCGACGAAGGCACTGTGCTCGCTCTCGGCGCTGGCGGGCGCGACCGCCTCCGTGGACAGCGCGCGGAAGGCGGCCCGGTCCGGCCCGGGCACCCCCAGCAGCTCGCAGATGACGGTCAGCGGGAGCGGATAGGCGAACGACTCGACGAGGTCGGCGCGGCCGCGCGGCACCATCGCGTCGAGCAGTTCGTCGGTGATCTCCTGGATCCGCGGGCGCAGTGCCGCGACCCGGCGGCCGGTGAACTCGCCCGCGACGAGCGTCCGCAGCCGGGTGTGCTGCGGCGGGTCGGCGACCAGCAGATGCTTGCCGATCAGCTCCTCGTCGAGGAACGTGACCCCGATCTTCTCCGCGTCCTTGGCCAGCCGCGGGTCGGCGAGCGCGGCCCGCGCCTCCTCGTACCCGACGACGAGCCAGGTCTCGTGCTGCGCGTCCGGCGACGGCAGGCGCACCCGGTGCACCGGGCCGAGCGCGCGCAACTCGGCGTAGACCGGGTGCGGGTTCTCGGTGAACCGCGCCCCGTACTCCCCCAGATCGATCACGACTCCCCCTCCCGTCACCCCGCTCAACGCGCGACGAAGCCGATCAGTGCCCGTCCTCCTCCAGCAGTCCGGCGTCGTACGTCAACAGGGCGATCTGCACACGGTTGTTGAGGTCGAGCTTGGCCAGGATCCGCGAGACGTGCGTCTTGACCGTGGCGACACTCATGAACAGTTCGGTGGCGATCTCCGCGTTCGAGCTCCCCCGTCCGACGGCCACGGCGACCTCGCGCTCCCGTTCGTTCAGTGCAGCCACCCGTGAACGCGCCCCGGACCTGCGGGTGTCGAGGGCGGAACCCGCGGCGTGTTCCATCAACTGGCGGGTGACGGTGGGCGACAGCACCGGATCTCCGGCCGCGACCCGGCGTACCGCCGCCAGGATCTCCGCGGGCGGTGTGTCCTTGAGAACGAAACCGGCCGCGCCCGCCCGCAGCGCCCGCAGCACCTGGTCGTCGGCGTGAAAGGTGGTCAGGACCACGACCTGGGGCGCCTCTTCGCGTCCGCGCAAGCGCTCGGTGGCCGTCAGTCCGTCGACGTTCGGCATCCTGATGTCCATCAGGACCACATCGGGCCGGGTGCGGTCGACGAGTGCCTCCACCTCGCCACCGTCCGCGGCCTCACCGACGATCTCGACGTCCTCGGCGCCGCCCATCATGAGGGACAGCCCCGCTCTCACCAGGGGGTCGTCATCGACGAGCAGCACACGAATCGCAGTCATGGCACCCACCTAACCAGCTCCCCAAGCAGTCCATGGCCCCCTCCGCCCCTACCCGACCCGTCCCCGGGGCTCAGCCCCGGACCCCGCTCCTCGAACGCCGGAGGAGCTGAAGCTTCGCCCCCACGCACCGCCGGCCGGTAACGCACGGGAGGGGCCGTGCCGGTACATCCCAAGGTCCGTCGCTTACGTCCGGATCGAGCAGCGGCTCCCTCATGCACTCACGTCCGATCCAGCGGCGACGGACCGGGATGTACCGGCACGGCCCCGACCCACCCACCGGACCCTCAACGGACCAGCACCGGACCCCCACCTGACGCCGGAGCGAGCGAGCCCTCACCCACCCCACGGCAACCAGGCCCGGACCCTAAACCCCCCGTCCCCCACCACCCCGTGCTCGAGCCGCCCTCCCGCGAGAGTCGCCCGCTCCGTCAATCCGATCAGCCCCTGCCCGGACCCCGGCACCTTCGGCACCTCACCCGGCGGCGCGGGATTGGCGACGGTCACGGTCAGCCCGTCCCCGGCAGCCCCCCGCACGGTCACCGTGACCTCCGCACCGGGCGCGTGCTTGCGGGCGTTGGTCAGCCCCTCCTGGGCGATGCGGTACGCGGTGCGGCCGACGGACGCGGGCACGGCGGCCGGGTCGGCGACACGGTTGTCGAGAGCGACCTTCGTGCCGGCGGAGCGCGACTCGGCGACCAGTCCGTCGAGCGCGGCGAGCGTCGGCTGCGGCCGCCCCGCGTCGTCGGAGTCCCCGGCCCGCAGCACCCCGATGATCTCGCGCAGATCCTGCAGTGCCTCGTGTGCGCTCTCCCGGATGACCCCCGCGGCCCGGGCGACCTCCTCCCGGGGCGCGTCGGGCCGGAACTCCAACGCCCCCGCGTGCACGCTCAGCAGCGTGAGCCGGTGCGCGAGCACGTCGTGCATCTCGCGCGCGATCGCCTCGCGGGCCAGCCGCTGCGCCTGCTCCGCGCGCAGCGCCGCCTCCGTCTCGGCCCGCCGCGCCCGGTCCCGCAGACTCAGCATGAGCTGCCGCTTGGACCGTACGAACATGCCCCAGCCGACCAACGCCGAGGTGAGCAGCGCGGTGACAGCGATGGCGGCGGGGTACGGCAGGTCCGGGTCGGGCCGCAGCCAGAAGAACGCCGGGAGCAGCGCGAGCTGGACGCCGGCGACGCAGGCCACGTAGCGGAAGGGCCGGTGCACGGCGAGGGTGAACAGGGCGACCAGGCCCGCACCGCCCGCCGTGTTCGAGACCAGCCCGACCGGGATCATGGCGACGGCGAGCCCCAGCGGCCACCGCCGCCGCAGCCAGACCGCCGCACAGGCGAGCGCGCCGATCCACTGGTCGGCGACGGCGAGGCCGTGCGGGGTGTTCGGGTCGTCGGTCAGGGTGTTCGCGGCCGCGAGACCGATGGCGACGGCGAGCAGGAAGAGGCCGAAGTCGACGACCCAGTCGCGCAGGGTGCGCCGCGGCCGCCCGGAGCGCCCCGCGCGCTCGGCGTCGGGGTCGAGTTCCGCGGCCACGGCCGACGGCAGCAGCCAACGTCGGCCCGGCAGGGTCGACGCGGGAACGTCACGGGGCGCGGGCGCCGGATTGTCACCACTCACGGTCGACAAATCTACGCAGCCGAACCCGCCGCCACCTCCCCGCGAGCACGGTCTCCGACCAAAGTCGGCCCACTTCAGACTTTCGCCGGGCCGAGAGCGCCACACCCTGCGACTTCCGTCGGACAGGCCTCGCCCCGCGGCCGATGTGCCTGGGGGGTCCGCGGGGCGAGGGTCGTCCCATGAAGCAGATTCTGGAGGTGCTCGGATTCGTCGCCCTCGTTCAGGGCGTCCTCGGTCTGGTCCAGGAGATCACCGGCCGGCTGCACGGGTGGGGACTCGTGCAGCGGCTCGGTCTCCTCGACGGTTACGAGATCTACGCGAGCGCCGCACTTCTCGTGCTGGCGTTCGCACTGTTCGCGGCGGCGGAGAGCCGGAAACCCGGCTGATCTCGGCCCGGACTGCCGGCGACCCCGCTCACCGGCCGATCAGCAACCGAAGTTGATCAGCTTGAACGTGACGTAGTGGTCCGAGGTGTAGTAGTCCTCCAGGGTCTTCTTGCCGGTCACGATGCGACGGGCGCCACGCGTCGAGGAGCCGGGCGTCTTGACCGTGTACTCGTGGTAGTACCCGGTGGACTGGGAGGGCAGAACACCCTCCCGGTTCTGGAAGACCGCCCCGTCCTGCGAGTACGGGAAGGGACCTCCCGAGTCGATCAGATCCAGGGTGTCGTACGCCTGGGACGGCAGCGCGCCGTAGCAGATGCTGCCGACGGCGGTCGCCGCCGCGTTGGCCGGAACCACGGCGGTGCCGCCGACGAGCAGGGCGGACATGAGGGCCACGAGGGCACCGATACGAGTGGTACGTGGGGGGAATCTCATGGACCTAGGATGACGCGCGTAGAGCATGACATGTCAATGTCAAGGAAACTGATTTCTCCCGCCAAGTCCGATGATTTATCCGGGAGTTAACCTGTCGCGCGGCCTCCTCACCCGGTCCCCACAAGCACCGGGACACCGCCCGCCAGGCCCGTCGCCCCAGGACGTTCACCAGCGAGCGCGACACCCTCCGAGCTCGACGCCCGCCAAGGTCTTCCCCGGCACGGCTAGTAGCTGCCGTACGTCGGCCGGCCTTCGCGCTCGTAGGTGTTGATGGCGACGCCGGCACCGGTCGTGGTGCCACCGGTGCGCCGGAACGCGGTGGGAAGGCCGCCCTCGGCGAAGAGGCGGCGGCCCGCGCCCAGCACGACGGGGAAGGTCATCAGGTGCAGGGTGTCGACCAGGTCGAGCGCGAAGAGCGACTGGGCGAGCGCGGCGCTGCCGTGGACCTGGAGCTCGCCCTCGGTGCGCTCCTTGAGGGCGGTGACCTCCTTGTCGAGCTCGCCGGTGATCACGGTCGTGTTCTCCCAGGCGGGCTGTGTGAGGGTCGAGGAGGGGACGTACTTGGGCAGGGAGTTCAGCTTGGACGCGATCGGGTCGGCCTGGTCGGTGATCTTCGGCCAGTAGCCCGCGAAGATCTCGTACGTACGCCTGCCCAGCAGAAAGGCGTCCACGCGGGAGAACCCGTCGGTGACGAAGCGTCCGAAGTCCTCGTCGCCGTAGGGAACGCTCCAGCCGCCGTGCTCGAAGCCGCCGCTCGGGTCCTCCTCGGGACCGCCCGGCGCCTGGTGGACTCCGTCGAGCGTGACGAAAGCGGTAACGGTGAGCTTGCCCATGACGGTGCCTGCTTCCTTCCGAAGGGGTCTGCTGTCATCAGGGCAGACCCCACCGGCGCCCGCAACTCATCGGTCTCGCCGCCCCGCAAGCCGTCGGTCCCGCGGCGGAGTCACCCGGCGTCCCTCCCCTCGGTCCCGCCCCGAGGCCGTCCCGCTCGCGACTCCACGGCCGTGCCTCGGATTCACCCGGTGGCCGCTCGATCGTCCGGCCCCGACCGGGTCACCCCGCGTTGGTCGAGAAGAGACCGCCCGTCGGGCCCTGTTTGTCGCCGCCCTGGGCCTTCCTCAGGGCATTGGCGAGGCTCTCGATGGTGAGGGACTGGAGGATCACTCGTCCGTTGCCCTCCAGGGTGGCGAGCGACAGGCCCTCGCCGCCGAAGACCGCGTTCATCATCCCCTGCCGGTTGAGGCCGCCGATGCGCTGGATGCCGTACTGAATGCCCTCCTCGAAGGCGACGACACAGCCCGTGTCGACCTCGATGCGGCCGCCGAAGTCGGCCGGGTTCAGGTCGATGAAGTTGCCCGCGCCCGCGATGATCACCGTGCCCTGCCCGGTGAACTTCTCCAGGACGAATCCCTCGCCGCCGCTGCGCCCGGTCCGGCCGCCCTGGAAGGCGATCCCGAACTGCACGCTCGACTCCGCCGCCACGAAGGCGTCCTTCTCGGCGAACCACGCGCGCGTGCCGTCGAGCTCCAGGGCGCGCATCTCACCGGGCAGCACTCCGGCGAAGCCGACGGTGCCCTCGCCGCCCGTCGACGTGAAGTACTGGAACGCCAGCGACTCGCCCGCGAGGGCGCGCTGGCCGGCCTGCATGGCGGTTCCCACGGCCTGGCGCAGCATGCCGCCCATGCCGCCACCACCCTGCTGCTGGCCACCTCCTCCGCTGCCCGACGGCCCGGAGAGCCGCGTCTCCATGGTCACGTTGGTCGTCTTGAACAGGAACTTTCCCGCTTCGCAGTACACGGTCTGGCCGAGGCCCAGATTGACCACCGCCATCTGCATGGCGGTGCCGACGATTTCTTGCTGAAGAGTCACACAAGAGGAACGCGGGAGGCGGAGCGAAGAGTTCCGCGCCGACGGGTGAGGCGGTGCTCCCGGGGGCGGGCGTCCGTGAATGCGGTGTCCGTTCGCCGCCAGCACCGGGCGCGCGCGGCCGCTGGGATGGACGCATGACTTCTCAAGGAACCATGAACGGCAAAGTGGCCCTCGTGACCGGTGGCAGCCGGGGCATCGGGGCCGCGACGGCGCTGCGTCTCGCCCGCGAGGGCGCGGACGTGGCCGTCACCTATGTGCGGGGCAAGGAGGCCGCGGAGGACGTCGTACGAGGCATCGAGGCGCTCGGACGCAGAGGGCTCGCCCTGCGCGCGGACTCCTCGGACGCGGTGGAGGCCGGTGGGGTGGCCGACCGGGTCGTCGCGGAGTTCGGGCGGCTCGACGTGCTCGTCAACAACGCGGGGGTGGGGGTCCTGGGGCCCTTGGACTCCCTGTCCCTGGCGGACGTCGACCGGGTGCTCGCCGTCAACGTCCGAGGGGTCTTCCTGGCCTCCCGGTCGGCCGCGCCGCACCTCGGGGACGGCGGGCGGATCATCACGATCGGCACCTGCATGACACAGCGGGTCCCCGGCCCCGGCGGGACGCTCTACGCGACGAGCAAGTCGGCGCTGATCGGCCTGACCAAGGCGCTGGCCCGGGAACTGGGCGACCGCGGGGTCACCGCCAACATCGTCCATCCCGGGCCGATCGACACGGACATGAACCCGGCGGACGGCCCGTACGCACCGGCTCAGGCCGCGATGACCGCCGTGGGCCGCTTCGGCGCCGCCGACGAGGTCGCGTCGATGGTCGCGTATCTGGCGGGGAGCGAGGCGGGGTACGTGACGGGGGCCGAGTTCGCGGTGGACGGAGGCCACGCGGCCTAGCGCGGCCGGGTCGTCATCGAGCGAGGGCTCGGCCACCTCGCACAGCGAGTTCGAGGCGGCCGGCCGTCCCGAGCCCGTGGCACCGGACGACCGGGTGTCCACGGCCGCCCGGAGCACGGCCTGTGGGACGCACCGGAATCGGGTCTGTCCCACAGGCCCACACCCGTTGATCCGGCGGCGGCGCCGGGAGGCTCAGCCGCCCAGCTCCTGGTGGCGTGCCGCCAGGCGTGACGCGCCCTCCTCCGTCAGGGAGCCGAACAGGCGCAGGCGGGAGATGCCGCCGTCCGGGAAGATGTCCACGCGCGCGTGGGTGCCGACGACGGGTGCGGCCAGGGTGAAGCGGTGGTTGGTGTCGGGCTGGAGGCGGGTGCGGGGCAGGACCTCGGTCCACTCCCCCTCGTCGCCGTTCTTCACCGAGACCGAGGCCCATCCGGCGCTGTTGCCCTTCAGGTACGCCGTGTCGATCTCGAGGGCGCGGATCTCGGACTGGGCGACGAGCCGGTAGCGGATCCAGTCGTTGCCGTTGTCGCGACGGCGGCGCGTCTCCCAGCCGTCGTCCATCTTGCGGGAGCGGCCCGGCTGGATGGTGTTGGTGGCGGGCGAGTAGAAGAGGTTGGAGGCGTCCTCCGCCTGTCCGCCGTTCTCCAGGGCGACCACGTCGAAGGTGCCGAGGGCGGACAGCCAGCGCGGGTCGGGCACGACCTCGCCGTACACACGCAGCCGTGCGATGCCCCCGTCGGGGTGCTGGTTGACGCGCAGGTGCGTGAAGCGCTGTTCGACGGAGACGGCGAATCCGTTGGCCGCGTGACCGCCGACCGCGGTGCGCGGCACGAGGGTCGTCCACTTCACGTCGTCGGCGAGGAGTTCCTCCGGAGAGGGCGAACCGGGCACCGACACGCCCTCGACCGAGACCGCCTGCGGGTAGTTGCCGCGGAAGTGGGCCGTGTCGACCACGATCCCCCGGATCACGCCGGGGGCGCCGAGGCGCACCAGGGCCCAGTCGTGGTCCTCGGCGGTCGGCCACGGGTGCTCGGCCGAGGCGCCACGGCGCCGCCGGGTCTCCCAGCCGTCCATGATCTTGCCCTTGTGGCCGAAGTGCTCGGGGTCGAACTCGGCGGCCCCGGGGACGAGGAGGTTCTCGCGCTGGGCGAAGAACTCGTCGTTGGCGGCGACGACGCCGGCGCCGAGCCGCCGGTCGGCGAGGTCGGCGTACCGGGTGAAGGGGAAGTCGGCGGTGCGGTAGTCCGCGTACGGGTCGCCGCCTCCGTAGGGGTTCGCGTCTCCGGTGAAGGTGGCCAGAACGGTTGGGCGCTGCGCCGTCACGATGATCGATCTGCCTTTCGGGGTCGGCCGTTGCGGGTGCGGATGCGGTGCGGGTGCCGGAGTGCGGTGCGGCGGTCGGTGAGTGGGTCGGTGAGGGGGGTCGGTGGGGGTGATGCGTGAGGGGGGTCGGTGGGGTGATGCGTGAGAGGGTCGGTGAGGGGTTACGGGTGGCGGGTGAGGAGGTGGCCGGCGGGCTCGGCGAACCGGCCCTCGGCGACGATGCGTTCGCCGCGCAGCCAGGTCGACTTCACGACGCCGCTGAGGGTCCTGCCCGCGTAGGCCGTCACCCGGTTGCGGTGCTGGAGCGCGGCGGGATCGACGGTGAAGGTCTCGTCGGGGGCGAGCACCGCGAAGTCGGCGTCGCGGCCCGCCGCGATCGCGCCCTTGCGGTCGCCGAGGCCAACCAGTTCGGCCGTGCGGGAGGACATCCAGCGGACCACGTCCTCCAGGCCGTGGCCGCGCTCCCGGGCCTCGGTCCAGACGGCGGACAGGCTCAGCTGAAGTCCCGAGATGCCGCCCCACGCGGTCGCGAAGTCGTCCGTCTTGAGGTCGGCGGTCGACGGCGAGTGGTCGGTGACCACGCAGTCGATCGTGCCGTCGGCCAGCGCCTGCCACAGCAGGTCCTGGTTGGCGGCCTCGCGGATGGGCGGGCAGCACTTGAACTCGCTGGCGCCGTCCGGGACTTCCTCGGCGGTCAGGGTGAGGTAGTGCGGGCAGGTCTCCACCGTGAGCCGGACGCCCTCGGCCTTGGCTGCGGCGATCAGCGGGAGCGCGTCGCTCGACGACAGATGCAGCACGTGCACGCGGGCGTCGAGCCGTTTGGCCTGCGCGATGAGATTCGCGACGGCCGTGTCCTCGGCGTCGCGGGGGCGCGAGGCGAGGAAGTCGGCATATCTCCGGCCGCCCTTCTGCGGGGCGGACGCCAGGTGGTGCGGGTCCTCGGCGTGCACGATCAGCAGGCCGCCGAAACCGGCGATCTCGGCGAGGGACCGGGCGAGCTGGTCCTGGTCCAGTTCGGGGAACTCGTCGACGCCGGAGGGTGACAGGAACGCCTTGAAGCCGAAGACTCCGGCATCGTGCAGGGGCCGCAGATCCTTGACGTTGCCGGGGAGCGCGCCGCCCCAGAAACCGACGTCGATGTGCGCCTTGGAGCGGGCGACATCCTGCTTCGTACGGAGGTTGCCGACCGTCGTCGTCGGCGGGAGGGAGTTGAGCGGCATGTCGATCAGGGTGGTGATGCCGCCGGCGGCCGCGGCGCGCGTCGCCGTCCAGAAGCCCTCCCACTCGGTGCGTCCCGGGTCGTTCACATGGACGTGGGTGTCGACGAGACCGGGCAGCAGGACGTCGTCGCCGAAGTCCTCGAACCGGGCCCCGGGCGGCACCTCGGCGTCGTGCGGGAGCACGGCCGTGATCTTCCCCTGGGCGACCGCGACCGAAGCGGCGCGCGTCCCTTCGGGAGTGATGACGCGCGTCGAGCGCAGCACCAGTTCGACGTCGGACACCCGGACCCCTCTCTCTGCCGCCGTTGAATCCCGTCGCCGCCGGTTTACTTCCACGTAACGAAATTCAACGTTCTGTTGAAGGAGTCTTCACTCCGGCCCTCGTGCCGTCAAGGGTTCACTCCTCCACTCTGCCCCCGACCCGCCTCGCCCTGGATGTTTCCACAGAGTGGAAGTATGATTCCGGAAAGCAGAATGTAGTTTTGCACAACCGGGGAGTCGACCGACTGCCGGGTAGGCTGCGTCTCTGCCCGCCCGCCACCCGCCACCGCCCCGCTCGAGACGCTTCGGGTCACCCTCTCGATCCGCTCGATTCTGCGCCCCGAAAGGACCGCCGCCGTGCCGCCGTCCAGCGCCAGCACCACCGACGCCAAATCGTCCGCTCCCAGTGGCGGTGTCCAGTCCCTCGAGCGCGCCTTCGATCTGCTGGAGCGCATGGCGGACGCCGGGGGCGAGGTCGGCCTGAGCGAGCTCTCCGCGAGCAGCGGGCTGCCGCTGCCCACCATTCACCGGCTGATGCGCACCCTGGTGGCCTGCGGATACGTACGCCAGCAGACCAACCGCAGGTACGCGCTCGGGCCCCGTCTGATCCGCCTCGGCGAGTCCGCCTCCCGGCTGCTCGGCACCTGGGCCCGCCCCTACCTGGCGCGCCTGGTCGAGGAGACCGGGGAGACCGCGAACATGGCACTGCTCGACGGGGACGAGATCGTCTACGTCGCGCAGGTCCCGTCCAAGCACTCCATGCGCATGTTCACCGAGGTGGGCCGCCGGGTGCTGCCGCACTCCACAGGCGTCGGCAAGGCGCTGCTGGCCCACACTCCTGACGCCGAGGTGCGCGCGCTGCTCTCGCGAACCGGGATGCCCGCCGCGACGGAGAAGACGATCACCACGCCCGACGGCTTCCTCGCCGCGCTCGAAGAGGTACGCCGGGCCGGCTACGCGGTCGACGACAACGAGCAGGAGATCGGCGTCCGCTGCCTGGCCGTCTCCGTGCCCGACTCCCCGACCGCCGCCGCGATCTCGATCTCCGGTCCGGCCGGCCGGGTCACCGAGGCCGCCACCGACAAGATCGTGCCGGTCCTCCAGCAGGTCGCGGCCGAGCTGTCGGAGGCCCTGGCCAGCTCGGGCCCCGGCGCCGCCTGACCGGGGCCACCGCCCCCGGCCGCCCTGCACGAAACGGTCCCGGCCCGGCTCAGTCGGACCCGGCCGCTCCGACGAGTTCCCCCAGGCGCCCGTCCGTCATCTCCCGCACCGCGTCCGCCTCGCCGAGGTGGGCGCGGTCGTGCGTCACGAGGACGGTCGCCGTGCCGCGTTCACGGGTGAGCCGGACCAGCAGGTCGAGTACGGCTGTGCCCCGTTCGTAGTCCAGGGCGCTGGTCGGTTCGTCGACCAGGAGCACGGACGGCTCGTTGACCAGCGCGCGGGCGATGTTCACCCGCTGGCGCTGACCGCCGGAGAGCTGGTGGGGACGCCGGTGAGCCAGGTCGCCGAGTCCGACCGCGGCAAGCAACTCCCGCGCCCGGTCGGCCACTTGGCGCTTCCCGTCCAGGTGGCCCATCACCTGGAGCTGCTCCAGCGCGGTCAGTGAGGGCAGCAGGTTCGGCTGCTGGAACACGATCCCGATGGCGCGCCGCCGCAGGACGGCCCGTTCGGCGGGGGTCAGCGCCCCGGTCTCCGTACCGCCGACGAGGACGCGGCCGCGGTCCGGGGTGACCAGGGTCGCCGCGACCGCGAGGAGGCTGGACTTGCCGGATCCCGAGGGGCCGACGACGGCCGTCATGGTTCCGGCCGGCACCAGGAGGCCGACGCCGGCCAGAGCGGTCAGGCGGCCGTCGCCGTCCGGGTAGGTGAGGGTGATGTCGTCGAGCGTCAGGCTCATGGGGAACTCTCTCGTGGGTCGTTCGGGCGCTTGCGAGCACGTTCGCCCGGCGCTTCCGCGTGCCGTCGTGGCGTGCCCTCCCGCGCCTTGGCCAGCGCTTGCGAGCCCGTCCGTGGGCCGCTCCCCCGGGTTGTCACCGGGCGCTTCCCAGCGCGGTCAGCGGGTCGACGGCGGTGATCCGCCGGACGGACAGGCCCGCGCCGAGCGCCCCGAGGACGATGATCACGGCGGCGGGCGCGAGCACGGTCGGCCCGTCCAGCACGAACGGCACATCGCCGCCCCGCACGAGTGCTCCGGCTCCGGCGGCGAGCCCGGTGCCGAGCAGCGTGCCGCCGGTGAGCATCAGCACCGCCTGGCCGAGCGCGTCCCGCAGCAGATACGGCGTGGAGGCGCCCAGCGCCTTCAGGACGGCGATGTCCGGCGACCGCTGGATCGTCCAGACCGTGAAGAACGCTCCTATGACGAGCGCCGAGATGACGAAGAGGAAGCCGCGCATGAGCTGGAGCGAGCCGTTCTCCGCCCGGTAGGAGCCGATGGCGGTGAGTGCGTCGTCCCTGGTGAGGGTCTTCGTGCCCGCGGCCCGGTCGGCCGCCGCCAGGTCGGCGCCGTCGGTCCGCAGGGCCACCACGGTCGCAGGACCGGAGAGGTCGGTCCACACCACGGGGGTGTGGCTGTACGCGGCATGGCCCTCGACGGCCGCGACCGTCAGCTCGGTGCCCCCGAGCGCCACCCGGTCCCCCGCCGCGACCTCGAGCTCGGCGGCGGCCTTCTCCGAGAGCACGACCCGGCCGGGGGCGACCCCGGCCGGGGCGATCCCGGAGTGCGGCCGTACGGCGAAGGAGGACACCGCGGCCGTGCGGTTCCCGGCGCCGGCGTTCAGGGTGCGGATGCCGATCGGCTCGGCCGAGGTGACGCCCGGGCTGTCGGCCCAGGTCCGCCACGCGTGGGCGGGAACCGTCGAGCCGGTGAACGACACCGACTGCCCCGCGGGCGGCGCGGCGAAGGCGAGGTGGTCGGCGGGCAGCCCGGTGACCGCCGAGGTGTTCTCCTCGGCGAGCCCGGCGGTCAGCCCGGACAGCAGCCCCACGAGCAGGGTGATCAGTACGACCACGGCCCCCATCAGGGTGAACCGCCCCTTGGCGAACCGTAGGTCCCTCCATGCGACGAACATGGCACCACCCTGCGGTCCGGACCCTGTCCGGGGCATCGCGCCACAGCATGGTTCACCCGCGTCGAAAGTGGGGGCCCGAGGCGCCGGGAGGCGGACCGGCCGGCGCCGGAGGAAGGATCGCCCACGGACGCGGGAGGGAGGCCGCGCGGGCAAAGGGGGCAGTCCGCTTTCAACCTTTCGGTTGACCGGGGCCCGCCCGGACCCGCCTACCCTGGAACGACCATGAATGTCCCCCGCCGCTCCCCCGTCGTCGCCGTCCTGCGCCTGTGCCTGTACGCCCTGCTCGCGGGGCTTCTGGTGCTGGCCGCCGTCCGTTCAGGGGACAGCGGGCATCCGCGAGCGGTGGTCCTGTCGGTCCTCGTGACCGGCGCGGTGCTCGCGGCGGGCGCCGTCGGCCCGGCGGTGCACCGCTCACGCCGTACGGCCGCGCTGTGGGTGGCCGCCCTGAGCGCGAGCTGGCTGGTACTGGTCACGCTCTCGCCGGACGGGCTGTGGGTGGCGTTCCCGCTCTACTTCCTGCAGCTGCACCTGTTGCCGGTGCGCTGGAGCCTGCCCGCCGTCGCCCTGACCGCCGGGGCCGCCATCGCGAGCTTCGTGGCGCACGGCGCGCCCCTGACGCCCGGCGCGTTCATCGGCCCGCTCCTCGGGGCGGCGGTCGCGGTCGCCACCGTCCTCGGGTACGAGGCGCTGTACCGGGAGAGCGAGCGCCGCCGCGAACTCATCGAGGAACTCATCGCCACCCGCGCCGAGCTGGCCGAGGCCGAGCGTACGGCGGGCACGCTCGCCGAGCGGGAGCGGCTCGCCCACGAGATCCACGACACGCTCGCCCAGGGCCTGTCCAGCATCCAGCTCCTGCTGCGGGCCGCCCAGCGTCTGCTGCCCGCGGGCTCCCCGGCGGCCCCGCACCTGGAGCAGGCCCGGGCGACCGCGCAGGACAACCTCGCCGAGGCCCGCCGCTTCGTCCGCGCCCTCACCCCTCCCGATCTGGAACACGGCTCGCTGGCCGCCGCCCTGGAGCGGCTGTGCCGTTCGGCCGCCGTGGACGCGCCGAAGGTCCGTTTCTCGGTGAGCGGTCCGCCCGCCGGGCTTCCGACCCCGTACGAGGTGGCCCTGCTGCGGATCGCCCAGTCGGCGCTCGGCAACACGCTGCGCCACGCGCACGCCGACCGCGTGGAGATCACGCTCAGCTTCATGGACACCTCGGTCGCCCTGGACGTGGTCGACGACGGTGCCGGCTTCGCCCCCGGCGACGTACCCCCGGACAGGGACCGTGCGGACGGGGGCTTCGGTCTCCCCGCGATGCGCTCGCGGGCGGAGTCGCTGGGCGGGACGTTCACCGTCGAGTCGGCGCCCGGACAGGGCACGGCGGTGGCGGTCACGCTGCCGCTGCCCGTCGCCGGGGTGCCGGCGGGGCCCGGGTCCGCCGGTCCCGGCCGGCTCCCGCTCCCGGACGCCGTGGGGAGCCGGCCATGACCGTCCGCCTGCTGCTCGCGGACGACCACCCCGTCGTCCGCGCGGGGCTGCGTGCCGTGCTGTCCGGCGAGCCGGACTTCGAGATCGTCGCGGAGGCGCCGACGGCGGAGGCCGCGGTGGAGCGCGCCGGGGCGGGCGATGTCGACGTCGTCCTCATGGACCTCCAGTTCGGCTCCGGGATGCACGGAGCGGAGGCCACGGCGGCCATCACGGCACGCCCCGGCGCACCCCGTGTCCTCGTCCTCACCACGTACGACACCGACGCGGACATCCTCGCCGCGGTCGAGGCGGGCGCCTCGGGCTATCTCCTCAAGGACGCCCCGCCCGAGGAGCTCTCCGCAGCCGTGCGCACCGCCGCGTCGGGTCACTCGGCGCTGGCCCCGACGGTCGCCGACCGCCTGATGGACCGCATGCGCACCCCCGCCGCCGCCCTCAGCCGTCGCGAACTGGAAGTCCTCGAACTGGTCAAGGACGGTCTCTCGAACCAGCAGATCAGCAAGAAGCTGTTCCTGAGCCAGGCGACCGTGAAGTCCCATCTGGTCCACATCTACGCGAAGTTGGGCGTGGACTCCCGTACCTCGGCGGTGGCTACGGCCACCGAGCGGGGTGTCATCCGCAGACACGGCTAGGGCGTGTCCGCCCGGGGGCGGGCCGGGAGCGCGGGTCCCGGACGGGCCCGACCTGAGCGCCCCCGGGGCGTGCGCGGGCCCGACAGGACCCGCGCCGGTGAGGGGCTGCGCTCGCCCTGAGTCACCGACGGGTTCGGTGCGGAGGTTCTCCGAAGAGTTCCACCGCGGTGCGCACGTCCGCGAGACGTGTCGCCAGGGCGCTGACCGAGCCGATCGCGCCCGCGACCAGGAGGAGGGAGCGGCGCAGCCGGGGGATCTCGGGCTCGCCCGCGGCGGCCATCGCGGCGAGCGCCGCGAGCTCGTCCTCGGCGATGCCGCGGTCGGGGAACTCGGCCGGATGCGTGGCGAGTTCACGGCGCAGCCGGGAGACGGCGGTCCGTAGTTCCGCCACCCTCGGGTCCTCGTCGCTGCCGGTCACTGGCCTCTGCCCCAAGCTCCGCAACACAGCTCTCCCCCTGGCACGCCGTTGTGCGTCGGTCCTTCTCGTGTCGGCCCCAGCTCCCCATGGCGGTGGTCGGGCGCCGGGGGACGCGGGCCAGTAAACGCCACCTGACGCGCCGGGCGCCACCGCGCGGACCGAATTTCAGCCCGGCGACATCGGGGTGACGGCCCGGGTCCCGGGGCGCGCTCCGGCCCGGTCGGGTATGCAGGGGACATGACGGAGAACACGGACGAGGTGGCCGGGCTGCTGCTGGCGGCCGGCGGCGGCCGGCGCCTCGGGGGCCGCCCCAAGGCACTCCTGCCGCACCGGGGACGGCCCCTCGTCGAGCACGCGGTCGCAGTGCTGCGCGCCGGCGGCTGCACGCGCGTCCATGTCGTCCTCGGCGCCCGGGCCGATGCCGTACGGGATCAGGCGTCGCTGGCCGGGTGCGTCCTCGTGGACAACCCGGAGTGGGAGGAGGGCATGGGCTCCTCGCTGCGTGCGGGGCTGGACTCGCTGGCGGACTCGGGGGCGCGGGCCGCGCTGGTGTCGCTGGTCGACCAGCCGGGGATCGGCCGGGAGGCGGTGGCCCGGGTGCTCGCCGCGTACACCTCCCCGCTGTCGCTCGCCGCGGCGGCGTACGACGGTGAACGCGGCCATCCGGTGCTCTTCGGGGCCGGTCACTGGGCCGGGATCGCGGCGACCGCCACCGGTGACCGGGGCGCGCGCGCCTACCTGAAGGCCCACCGGGACGCGGTCACCCTCGTCGAGTGCGGGGATGTGGCGCGGGCGTACGACATCGACACGGAGGCCGACCTGATCCACCTTGAGTGAACGGGGTGGCACCGAGCGCCACCTTCTGTCGACCCGGAGAATCTCGACATCAACAAACCATTGAACTTCCACCATGAGGAAACTAGTATCCACTGTTCAGAAGCGCCCCGCCGTGTCGAGGGCGCCCGGCGCCATCCCCGCGCCCCCATGGCACCGGGTGCCGGGCGCGGTGACGCCGCCCGTGGTTCGCTCGCATGGCCCGTATGTTGCTCGCCCGCACGTAGCTCGCTGAAGGAAGTGACAGCTCATGTCCGCACCAGCGCCGTCCCCGCTGGCCATCGTCGACGCCGAGCCCCTGCCCCGGCAGGAAGAGGTCCTCACCGACGCGGCCCTCGCCTTCGTGGCCGAGCTGCACCGGCTGTTCACGCCCCGGCGTGACGAGCTCCTCGCCCGCCGCGCGGAGCGCCGCGCCGAGATCGCCCGCACCTCCACGCTCGACTTCCTCCCGGAGACCGCCGCGATCCGCGCGGACGACTCCTGGAGGGTGGCCCCCGCTCCGGCCGCGCTGAACGACCGCCGGGTCGAGATCACCGGCCCCACCGACCGCAAGATGACGATCAACGCCCTCAACTCCGGCGCCCGGGTGTGGCTCGCGGACTTCGAGGACGCCTCGGCGCCCACCTGGGAGAACGTGGTCCTCGGTCAGCTCAACCTGATCGACGCGTACACCCGCAGCATCGACTTCACCGACCCGAGGTCCGGCAAGTCGTACGCCCTGAAGCCGAACGACGAGCTCGCGACGGTCGTGATGCGGCCGCGCGGCTGGCACCTGAACGAGCGCCACCTCGTCGCCGCCGACGGCACGCCCGTGCCCGGCGCTCTGGTCGACTTCGGCCTGTACTTCTTCCACAACGCGCAGCGGCTGCTCGACCTCGGCAAGGGCCCGTACTTCTACCTGCCGAAGACGGAGTCGCACCTCGAAGCCCGCCTGTGGAACGACGTGTTCGTCTTCGCGCAGGACTACGTCGGCATTCCGCGGGGCACGGTCCGCGCGACCGTCCTGATCGAGACGATCACGGCCGCGTACGAGATGGACGAGATCCTCTACGAACTCCGCGACCACGCGGCCGGGTTGAACGCGGGCCGCTGGGACTATCTCTTCTCGATCGTCAAGAACTTCCGTGACGGCGGGACCAAGTTCGTGCTGCCGGACCGCAACGCGGTGACGATGACGGCCCCGTTCATGCGCGCGTACACCGAACTCCTCGTCCGCACCTGCCACAAGCGCGGCGCGCACGCGATCGGCGGCATGGCCGCGTTCATCCCCTCGCGGCGCGACGAAGAGGTCAACAAGGTCGCCTTCGAGAAGGTCAAGGCCGACAAGGACCGTGAGGCCGGCGACGGCTTCGACGGTTCGTGGGTGGCCCACCCCGACCTCGTCCCGATCGCGATGGCCTCCTTCGACGCCGTTCTCGGCGCCCGTCCCAACCAGAAGGACCGGCTGCGCGAGGACGTGTCGGTCGCGGCCGGCGACCTCATCGCCATCGACTCGCTGGACGCCCGGCCGACGTACGACGGTCTGGTCAACGCCGTGCAGGTCGGCATCCGTTATATCGAGGCCTGGCTGCGGGGCCTCGGCGCGGTCGCCATCTTCAACCTCATGGAGGACGCCGCCACCGCCGAGATCTCGCGCTCGCAGATCTGGCAGTGGATCAACGCCGGTGTCGTCTTCGAGCACGACGGAAAGACCGTGGCCGCCACCCCCGAGCTGGCGCGCGAGGTCGCCGCGCGGGAACTCGCGAACATCCGCGCCGAGCTCGGCGAGGAGGCCTTCGCGGCCGGCACCTGGCAGCAGGCGCACGACCTGCTGCTGAAGGTCGCGCTGGACGAGGACTACGCGGACTTCCTGACGCTGCCCGCCTACGAGCAGCTGGCCGGCTGACCCGGCCTCAGTGCGCCGGCCCGTCCGCGGGCCTGTCCGAGTGGCCCAGGGACCTCTCCGGGGCCACTCGGTCGCGTACGAGGCGCTTGACCGCCGTGGGCTCGGGGAAGCCCTGCTCACGGCGGTCCCAGATCACCTCGTCGTTGACCCGGACGACGAAGACACCGCCGGTGCCGGGCTTCAGGGACAGCTCGTCGAGCTCCGCCTCGAAGGTGGTGAGCAGTTCCTGCGCCAGCCAGGCCGCGCGGGGCAGCCAGCGGCACTGGGTGCAGTACTCGATCTGGACCCGCTGGACGTCTGTCATCCGAGATGCACCGACCAATCCTGTTCCGCCGCCGGTTTGCCGTGCAGGTCCGGGACGCGTTTGAGCCAGTCCGGGCGGCCCCGCTGGGTCCGCTCCGCGCGGTCGGCGTCCTCGGCCGCGAGCTGTTCACGGCTCGGGAAGTCCGTGGGGAGCCAGGCAGCGGAGGACCGGACGCGGGCGAGGAGATAGCCGACGTACGCCTCGCGGACCGCGTCGGGGCTCTCGAAGCCGGGCTCGTCGGTCAGCCAGGCGTCGGGCACCTCGGCCAGGACCGCGCGCAGCAGTTCCTCGGTCACCCGGGGGGCGAGCTCGGCGTCGGCCGCTCGGGTGTCCGGTCGGTGGCCGCCGAGCGCGTGGCGCCGGAAGTCGTACGCCTTCTCCGGCGACGACGCGTCCCAGCGGTGGTGGAAGACGAGGGCGGCGCCGTGGTCGATCAGCCAGAGCCGCGGCGGCGCGATGCCGAAGGTGGGCCAGACCATCAGGTTCGAGCTGTGCACCGTGCGGTCCACATTGACCGTCAGGGCGTCCAGCCAGATCACCTTCCCGGCCTCCAGCGGGTCCACGGGGAAGGTCCGCGCGATCTCCGGGGTGAAGTCCTTCGCGCCCGGCAGGTAGTCCATGCCGAGGTTGAGCCCGGCACTGGCCCGGAGCAGGTCCTGGACCTCCTGGTGGGGCTCGTGCCCGCCGACGGCCGGATCGAAGTGGACGAGGACCAGCTCGGGGAACCGCAGCCCGAGGGCGCGGGCCAGCTCACCGACGATGATCTCGGCGACCAGTGCCTTGTGGCCCTGGGCGGCCCCCGTGAACTTCACGACGTAGGTCCCCAGGTCGTCGGCCTCGACGACTCCGGGCACGGAGCCGCCCGCCGTCAGCGGGGTCACGTATCGAACAGCGGTCACGTCGCGGAGCACACCTGACACTGTAAAGCAGCTGATCGCTCCGCCCCGGGCGTCAGGTGCGGGCGAGCGGGTTCGGCAGCGGCACGTACCGCGCGTCCGCGCCGTCCGCGCCCGTCCAGCGGAGCAGCAGATTGGTCTTGCCCGGAAGGGTGGGCGAGGCGAGCAGCGCGGCGACCTCGGGGAGCCCGAGGTCGTCGCCGTGCCGGTGGAGTTCCCGTCGTACGGCGGGCCAGGGGTCCGTGCCGGGGAACCGCTCGGCGAGGACGGCTGCCAGCTCGGCGATGTGGTTGACGACCAGGCAGTACACGAGCCGTTCCCAGCCGGCCGCGCGGGTCACCCCCGGCAGCAGTTTCACTCCCTCCGCGTCCCGGAACAGGGCCTGGACGGGCATGCCGGCGGCGTCCACGGCGACCAGGGTGTTCTGCAGATGGGCCTCGACGACGACTCCATGGCGTGCGAACGCCTCCAGCACCGGGGGCACCACCTGGCGGAGGTACGCGGCCCACCAGGCGGAGGGCTCGGCCGGCCGGTCGAGCGGGTTGCCGTCGAAGCCCTCCACGAGGGCGGCGGCGAGCAGCGGGGTCGTGCCGGGGACGAGATGGTCGCGCAGTCCGTCGCGGACCAGGACGGCGAGTTCCTCGAAGGCGAAGTCGGCGGTGCGGTAGCCGCGGTCGCTCAGCCAGGCCGCGGAGCCCCGCGGGGCGGAGAAGGCGGCGGCGGTCGCGGCGTCGATGGCGCGCATCTTCAGCAGGTCGTGCCTCCACAGCCGGCGGATGTCGTTGGTGATGCGCACATCGAGGCTGAACTTGACGAACAGGTCGTCCTCGGGGGCGTAGAGCGTGCGGATGGCGGCCGTCGGCCACAGCGGGCGGGCGGTGCGTCCGACGCGTACGAGCCGGCCGTCCGCGAAGGCGTCCCGGATCGCCGGAAGGGCGCCGGTCAGTTCGAGCTGCCAGGGGTGGGCGGGCAGCAGACGGTAGCCCGGCGGGGCCTCGCCCAGCGCGTCGAGCGCCGCCGTGTCGCCCTCCTCGACGACCGCGTCCTCGCGCACCGCGAGCAGCTCCAGCGGGAAGCGGGCGTAGGCCTCGGGGGCGTACGGCAGCCAGCCGGTGACCGGGCCGCCGCCGCGGGCCTTGGGCGCCGGGTGGTACGGGTGGCCCATGACCAGGGACTGCTCCGAGCGCAGGTACGGGTCCTCGGGCGGCGCCGTGCGGGCACGGGCGCGGAGGAGGGCCGCGACCACGTCCCGGCTGCCGGTCATCTCGGCGGGCAGCTCGGAGTCGGCCACTCCGGTGGACCGGCGCAGTTCCTCGGCCGCGAGTGCGACCAGTTCCGGGTGGGTGAGCCGGTGCCAGGCGCCCTCGGCGTACACCTCGGGCTCGACGGGGCGCCGTGTCCCCCGCACCCGCAGCATCCGGCCACCGGCGCGGAGCCGGTGGACGCCCGGATCCGGTGTGGGCTCCGCCAGTTCGCGAAGGAGACAATTGAGCAACGGCGCGGCGGCGTACGCGTCGGCGGCCTCGTCCATGTCACCCCCGTTGACGTGGGGGAACACGGTCGGCATGAAGTCCACGCGATCCATCCGGTCCATTCGATTCATACGGTGCGCTGGTGATCAGTATGTCTGCCGCGGCGGACGTACTCGACGCAGTCCCGTACCCAAGGAGCCCGCCTGTGCACCGTCCCTCCACGCCCGACACCGAGGCCGCGTTCGCCGAGGAACTGAGCGTCGTACGCCCCGGTCTGTCGGCGCCGTACGCGGAGGCCCTGCCCGGCGCCCGGGCTGCTGTACTGACCCGGCTGTGGCGCGCGCTGGCGTACGAGCCGCTGCCGTGGATCGCCCGTCGCGACACGGCCGGTGACGGCCTCACGCTCCGTCTGACGGACGGCCGCCGACTGCACGGACCGCACGCCGACCCGTACGCCACCTCCGCGTACGTGACCGAAGTGCGGCTCGCCGAGCGGACGTACGACCGTCCGGACCTGCTCGTCGACGCCCTCGGCGTACCGCACGGTTCCGCCTTCGCGGCCGAACTCGCGCACAGCGTCGCCTCGATGGCCCTGTCGCGGGCGGACCGGGAGGCGTGGTACGGCACTCCCGAAGCGAGCGAGGCGAGCTGGGTGTGGGAGCAGCGGATCGTGGACGGGCATCCGTATCACCCCAACTGCCGTGCGCGGCCGGGATTCTCGGTGGCCGAACAGCTCGCGTACGGGCCGGAGCACCGGCCGTCGGTGGAGTTGGGCATGGTGGCGGTGGACGGCTGTCTCGTCACGGGTGAGTGGCCGAAGTGGCTGCGGGACGGCGAGCGCGTACTGATCCCGGTGCATCCCTGGCAGACCGCTCATGTGCTGGACACCCCGGTCCAGGAGGGCTTCGCCGCCCACCCGTTGATGTCCCTGAGGACCCTCGCGGTGCCGGACGGACCGCATGTGAAGACCGCGCTGAGCGCCCGGCTGACCTCGTCGGTGCGGGACATCTCGGTGTACTCGGTGGAAACGGCGGAGACGGTCTCGGCGTTCATGGAGTCGATGACGGCGGGCCTGGACGTACCGCTGCACATCACTCGCACCCTCGGCGCGGCCACCGCAGGCTTCCCCGATCTCGCGGCGGTGGTGCGGGAGTCCCCGGACGACTACGCGGGCGCGGGCGAGAGGTGCGTTCCGGTGGCCGCGCTTCCACTGACCCCACTGCCCGAAAAGGCCTCCTGGCTGGCCGAGTTCACCCGCCTCGTCCTCACGGCGGGGCTGCGGCTGCTGGAGCTCGGGGTGGCCCTGGAGGCACACGGGCAGAACCTGCTCGTGGTCCTGGACCGCGCGGGCGACCCCGTCCGGCTCGTCTACCGCGACCTGGCCGACATCCGGGTGAGCCCCGCCCGGCTGGCGCGCCACGACATCCCGGTCCCACGGCTGTCCGGACGGATCGTCACGGACGACGAGACCGCCCTGCGCCGCAAGCTCTTCGGCTCCCTCGTCGGCGGCGCGCTGGGCGCGACGGCGGGCTCGACGGCCGCGCTGCGCGAGGCCCTTGAGACGGTCGCACCGGATCTCCCGCGCACCACGGACCTTCCCGCGCTCCTCGGCGAGCCGCTCCCCACCAAAGCCCTGACCTTGATGCGGCTGTCCCCCGGGACCCCCGGTGACCTGTGGACACGGCTCCCGCAGCCGCTCGCGGGACCCGGCTCGTCATGAGGCGGTGCACCTCTCGTTTTTACGCGCGGCACCTTTGATCAATAGGATCCGCCGATGATCACAAGACAACGGCTGGCGGCGGGCGTCTGCGCCCTGCTCGCCGCCCTGGCCGCCGGGATCGCCTTCCCGGCCGGAGCGGTCGCCGACGAAACCACGGCTACCGCTCCCAAGGTCGAACTCGTGCTGGACGTCAGCGGTTCGATGCGGGCCCGGGACATCGACGGCGAGTCGCGGATGTCCGCGGCCAAGCAGGCGTTCAACGAAGTGCTCGACGCGACGCCCGAGGAGGTGCAGCTCGGCATCCGCACCCTCGGCGCCAACTATCCGGGGGACGACCGCAAGACGGGCTGCAAGGACACGGCCCAGCTGTATCCGGTGGGGACGCTGGACCGCACCGAGGCCAAGACGGCCGTCGCGACCCTCAGTCCGACCGGCTGGACCCCGATAGGCCCCGCCCTGCTCAAGGCGGCCGACGACCTCGAAGGCGGTGAGGGCACCCGTCGCATCGTGCTCATCAGCGACGGCGAGGACACCTGTCAGCCGCTCGACCCGTGCGAGGTGGCCCGCGAGATCGCGGCCAAGGGCATCGACCTGACCATCGACACCCTCGGCCTGGTCCCCAACACCAAGATGCGCAAGCAGCTGAGCTGCATCGCCGAGGCCACGGGTGGCACGTACACCTCGATCGAGCACAAGGAGGAACTCAGCGACCGCGTCAACCAGTTGGTGGACCGCGCCGCCGATCCCGTGGTGAAGCCGGTGGCCGTCGAGGGCGCCGCCTCGTGCACCGACGCGCCGACTGTCAAGTCGGGCCTCTACACCGACCGCGAGGAGTTCGCGCAGCACCGCTGGTACCGCGTGGAGCTCGAGCCCGGCAAGGAACTGCGCGCCTCGGTGAGCATCGCGGCGGACCGCCAGGTCAATCCCGACTACGGGGTGATGCTGCGTGCCGTCACCACGCGCGGCCGGGAGATCGTGCGCGGCGAGGCGGCCGGGAACGGCCGCACCGACGTCGTCTCGACCGGTCTGCGCTATCCGAAGGCCGAGAACGACGAGGAGTACGGGGCCGCCGAGGTCGTGTGCATCCAGGTCGCCAACTCCTTCTCGGCGGCGGCGGGCGTGAAGACCAAGCCCGGACTGCCGCTGGAACTGACCGTCGACGTCGTCGACGGCCCCGACCAGGCGAGTGACGTGGCCTCCTTCGGCCTCGGGCGCGGCTGGTGGCTGCTCGGCGCCCTGGTGCTCACCGGCTTCCTCGCGGGTGTGCTGTGGGGCTGGATCTCTCGCTGGCGGTTCTCGGTCTGGAGGACCAACTGATGCGTATCCGACGTGTGCTGAGCACAGCCGTACTTCTCGCGGGGGCCGCCGCGGCGCCCGCGCTGCTCGGTGCGGCCGCTTCCCCGGCCGTCGCCGACTCCTCGCCGTCCGCGAGCCCTTCGGGTGACGACTCCGCGCCCACCGAGGCCGGTACGTCGTTCCGTACGGCGACCGAGATCGAGCAGGGTCTGCAGGCCACCGCCAGCGGCTCCACGGGTGACTACCTGTACTGGTCGTTCCCCGCGGACGCCGGGCAGCGGCCCACCGTGAAGGCGACGGTGAAGCTGCCCGAGGCGTCCAAGCGCGCCTCCGCCGAGACCTGGCAGATCGATGTGTACGACGGTCTGCGGCGCCGTCAGGCCTGCCAGTACGGGGCGCAGACCCGGACGGCGGCCACGGACGCGGCCTCCGTGACGCTGTCCTGCACCCTGCGCACGGTCCGCGCCTGGTCGGAGACCTGGGCCAACGACCCGCTGCCGGGCACCTATTACGTCCGGCTGACCGCCACCGGTCTCGGGGCGGCCGACCTGGGTCTGCCGGTGAGCACGGAAGTTCGGGTGGATTCCGAGGACATCGGTGGTTCGGCGGCGGTCGACGGCTCGCTCGCCGAGCCGTTGGTGCCGGGCATCGCCATCACCGCCGGGAAGTCCGACGAGGAGTCCGACTCCGCGACGGCGGCGCTGTCCTCGCTCGAACCTGACGACGGCTGGACCTCCGGCTGGTGGTCCGACCGCTGGGTGTGGACCGCGGCCGGCGGCGTCCTCGCGGCCCTCGCGGGCATCGGCGGATACGCGCTGACGCGGGGCACCGGACGGCCTTCCCGGGTTCCGCCGGGCGCCTGACCCGTACGGCGGCCGAGGCCCGCTGTGCTCCCAGTCGGGGGGCACCGCGGGCCTCTGCCGTTCCGTCTCCTCCAGCCCCGCGGTGCCGCCCGCCCGGGGGAACGGCGGGCCTCTGCCGTCCCGCCCGGTGTCAGACCTCGCGCAGGCCCTTGGCCAGGGGTCCGTCGCCCGTCACGTCGACGCTCCGCTCGCGCAGCGCGTCGAGCAGCGTCAGCGTCCCCCGGCTCATGTCCTCGCAGGTGCGCGTGTCCAGCGTCAGCCGGGCGTCCGGCTCCCGGGGTGCGTTCCCGTCCCCGTGGAGGGGCCCGTCCGCGGCACCCAGCCAGACATGGAACCGGCCCTCGTCCAGGTGGACTTCGACCAGCCCCTCCCCCAACCCGGCGGCGTCCAGCCCCCGCAGCAGCGGCAGCGCGAACCAGTGCGCCCGGACGGCGTCGGTGGGCCGCCGATCGCCCAGCTCGGACGCGCCCCATTCTCCGAGCGCCTGGAGCACGGGCAGCAACTCCCGCCCTCGAGAGGTGAGTTCGTAGACATAGGCCGCGCCGGGAGGCGGCAGGCGCCGTCGGGTGGTCAGACCGTCGCGTTCCATGTCCTTGAGCCGGGAGGCGAGGACGTCGGTGCTGACGCCCGGCAGATCGGCGTGCAGATCGGTGTAGCGGCGCGGTCCGCCGAGCAGTTCGCGGACGATCAGGAGGGTCCACCGGTCCCCGACCGCGTCGAGGGCACGGGCGGCGGAACAGTACTGGTCGTAGCTTCGGCGCGGTGACATGCGACGCAGTCTAGCTATCTTGTTGGACTTTCCAAGCTCCCACTTGGTAAAACCAAGCAACACCACAACCGGAGGGCGCAGCGCATGGAGTTCCGGCAGTCGAGCAAGCTCAGCGAGGTCTGTTACGAGATCCGCGGCCCGGTGATCGAGCACGCCGACGCACTGGAGGCGGCGGGCCACTGCGTCCTGCGCCTCAACACCGGCAACCCCGCCCTCTTCGGTTTCGAGGCGCCGGAGGAGATCCTCCAGGACATGATCCGGATGCTGCCCCGGGCGCACGGCTACACCGACTCCCGGGGCGTCCTGTCCGCCCGCCGGGCCGTCGCCCAGCGCTACCAGGACCGGGGCCTGGACGTCGGCGTGGACGACGTCTTCCTCGGCAACGGCGTCTCGGAGCTGGTCTCCATGGCGGTACAGGCCCTGGTCGAGGACGGTGACGAAGTCCTCATCCCCGCCCCGGACTTCCCGCTCTGGACGGCCGTCACCACCCTCGCCGGCGGCAAGGCGGTGCACTACCTGTGCGACGAGCAGTCCGACTGGTACCCGGATCTGGAGGACATGGCGGCGAAGATCACCGACCGGACCCGCGCCGTGGTCATCATCAACCCCAACAACCCGACGGGCGCGGTCTATCCGAAGGAGATCGTCGAGGGCATCCTCGATCTCGCCCGCCGGCACGGCCTGATGGTGTTCGCCGACGAGATCTACGACCAGATCCTGTACGACGACGCCGTGCACCACTCGGCCGCGGCCCTCGCTCCCGACCTGGTCGTCCTCACCTTCTGCGGCCTGTCGAAGACGTACCGGGTCGCCGGTTTCCGTTCCGGCTGGCTGGTCGTCACGGGACCCAAGCAGCACGCGCGCAACTATCTGGAGGGCCTGACGATGCTGGCCTCCATGCGGCTGTGCGCCAACGCTCCGGCGCAGTACGCCATCCAGGCGGCGCTCGGCGGCCGCCAGTCGATCCACGAGCTGACCGGGCCCGGCGGCCGGCTCCGCGAGCAGCGCGACCGCGCCTGGGAGAAGCTCAACGAGATCCCCGGCGTCTCGTGCGTGAAACCCAAGGGCGCGCTCTACGCGTTCCCCCGCATCGACCCCGCCGTGCACCCGATCCACGACGACGAGAAGTTCGTCCTCGACCTGCTGCTGCGCGAGAAGATCCAGGTCGTCCAGGGCACCGGCTTCAACTGGCCGCGTCCGGACCACTTCCGCATCCTCACCCTCCCGCACGCCGACGACCTGGACGCGGCGATCAGCCGGATCGGGCGGTTCCTGAGCGGGTACCGGCAGTAGGGAGCCGGGGGCGCCGGTGGGCCGACCGGACGAGCCGGGGCTGCGGTCACGGGCGGCCGGTGTCACCGTACGAGGGACAGCAGCTGACGCAGGGACGGAAGGGCGCGGCGATGGGTGACCTGCTCCTCGTACGGCACGGTGAGACCGAATGGTCGATGTCCGGGCGACACACCGGGTCGACCGATGTCCCGCTGACCGACAACGGCCGCGAGCAGGCGCGCCGGCTCGGTCCGCTGATCGCCCGGCACCACATCGCGGCGGCGTTCGTCAGCCCGATGCGCCGGGCGCGGGAGACGGCCCGGCTGGCCGGGGTCGGCGGCGCCCGCGTCGACGCCGACCTCTCCGAGTGGGACTACGGCGGGTACGAGGGCATCACGACCGTCGAGATCCATCGCGAGCGACCCGACTGGTTCCTGTTCACGGACGGGGTCACGGCCGGGCCGCCCGAGCACCCCGGGGAGAGCCCGGACGAGGTCGGGGCGCGCGCCGAGCGGATGCTGGCCAAGATCGACGCGGCGCTCTCCGAGTCGGAGGGCAGTGTGGTCGTCGTCTCGCACGGCCACTTCCTGCGGGTCCTGACCGCTCGGCGGCTGGGGCTGACGGCCCAGTCCGGCGCCCTCTTCCAGCTCGGCACCGGGACGATGAGCCGGCTGAGCACCGAGCACCGGCGGCATGTGGTGGCCGGATGGAATGTCAGACCCGACGCGTACTGTTCCCACGGACCGCTCTCCCCGGCGGAAGAGGGTGCGCAGGAGCCCTGACCCGCGGTGGAGGGAGAGCGCCGTGACACCGCCCGACGGCGGAGGGAGCGCGCCGTGACACGACCACCGACCGCGGCACAGCGCCGCGTCATCGATGCCGCCGACCCGGTGACCGGGCGGCTCAGGGGCACCGAGGCCCAGCTCGCCGCACTGGTGCTGCGGGGGCTCGCCTTCCGTCATCCGCGGCCCCCGCGCGACCATTTCCTGACGCCCGCGGGGCATCGGCTCCGTGAGTCGTCCGGGACGCCCGAGCCCGCCGACGCCGCCGGGCCGTCCGCTCCCGCGGCGTCCGGGGTGTTCGCGGCGCGTACCGGCGGCGAGGCGGGGGGCGAGACGGGCCCCGCGCGGCTCCGGGAGGTGCGCAGCGCCTGGCAGGGGCTCCTGGAACTGCGCCGGATGACCACTCCGGACGGCGCCACCGGCCGTCCGTGCGCCTGGGAACGCGCGCATCTGGTGCAGGCCGCCGCCCTCGCGCTGGAGGCGGCGGGACACCGGCCCGCCGGAGCGGTGGGCGGCGGTTACCGGGTGCGGGCGACACCGCAGCCGGAGGCCGTCGCCGTGCGCGAGCCGGACCCCGAGGCGCTGCGGGCCTGCGCGGCCACCCTGGAGAAGGCGGGCTGGCAGGCCGGCGAGCACACGGAGCCGCGCACGGGCGCCCGGTACGTTCTCGCCTCGCCCCGGCGGGCCTGAGGTGCGCAGGCCCGTCCCCGTCCGGGAACGCCTGGCAGCCGCGTCCGGCCGAGGCGCGCGGGGTCCGCGGGTGTGCGGCACAAGGGAGTTGGACGAGCCCCGCCCGTGCGGGGGAACCGCCGCGGCGTCCTGGCCGAAGCCTCCGGAGCCGCTGATGCGGTTACTGTCGTGGCGGCCGCCGTAACAGCCGAGGCAGCTGCCTCGTCGCAGCCACCGGAGTCGTCGCCGTCGTAGTCGCAGTCGCAGTCGCAGTCGAAAGGAAAGTCGTGGCCGAGGTGTTTTCCGTCCCCGTGACCGTTCGCGGGTACGAGACCGATGTGCAGGGGCATCTCAACCAGAGCGTGTATCTCCAGTACGCCGAGCACGCCCGCTGGTCGGTGCTCCAGGCGGCCGGGATCAGCCAGGCGGTGCTGGCGGCCCGGGGTCTGGGCCCGGTCGCTCTGGAGACGACCATCCGCTACCGGCGCGAGCTGCGGGCCGGCGACGAGGTCGAGGTGACGTGCGTCTTCCTCTGGGGCGAGGGCAAGAGTTTCCGTATCGAGCAGACCATCACGAAGACCGACGGCACGGTGGCCGCCGAGATCACGGCGGTCGGCGGGCTGATGGACCTCACGGAGCGCCGCCTGGTGTCCGGCCCGCGGGACGCCTTCAAGTCACTGGCCACGGACCCGGGCCCGCTGGGGCTCTGACCTCTCCGGGCCGCCGCGCCACGCCTCGCACGGCCTACGCGTCGAGCAACTCCGGCCGGTGCACCTCGTCGTAGGCCGCGCGGGACTCGGCGATCGTCACGCGGTGCCGCTCGGCCCAGTCCGTCAGGGAGAGCAGCGTCGCGTGCAACTCTCGCGCCACCGGAGTGAGTTCGTACTCGACCTTCGGCGGCACCGTGGGATGGACGGTGCGGGTGACGAGACCGTCGCGCTCGAGATTGCGCAGGGTGAGGGTCAGCATGCGACGGCTGATTCCCTCGATGCTGCGCTCCAGTTCGGTGAAACGGATCGGGCCGTGCGCGGCGGCCACGATGATCAGCACGCTCCATTTTCCGGCGACCCTGTCAAGAACCTCGCGGACCGGGCACGCCTGCGCGAGCACTGCCTGCGAGGTAACACCGGTGTTCCCCTGGGACATCGAAGTGCCTCCTTATGCCGGTCTCCATGGTCACTGACGATGTACCCCGTTACAAGTCGTGCACCAAGGAAGAACGTCCATGGAATCGACACCGTCCATGGAGGACACGGAGGTCACCGTCATGCTGTCCCGGACCGAGCCGGCGAGCTCGTCGACACCACGAACGTACTCCCGGTGGGCCTCGCTCGTCGTCCTGTGCGCGGGCACACTGATGACGATCCTGGACGGGAACATCGTCACCGTCGCCATGCCCGCCATCCAGCAGGATCTCGGCTTCTCCGCTCCCGGGCTCGCCTGGGTCGTCAACGCCTATCTGATTCCGTTCGGCGGACTGCTGCTGCTCGCGGGCAGGCTCGGTGATCTGGTGGGCCGCCGGCGGATGTTCACGGCCGGGCTCGCCGTGTTCACCGCGGCGTCCGTGCTGTGCGGAGTCGCCGACGGGCAGGGGGCACTGGTCGCGGCCCGCGCCCTCCAGGGCGCCGGTGGGGCGATGACCTCGGCCGTCGTCCTCGGCATGCTCGTGGCCCTCTTCCCCGAGCCCCGCGAACAGGGCCGCGCCATCGCGGTGTTCAGCGCGGTCGGCGCCGCGGGCGGGGCGCTCGGCACCTTCCTCGGCGGCGCGCTGACGCAGGCCCTCGACTGGCACTGGATCTTCCTGATCAACCTGCCGATCGGCGTGCTGGCCTGGGTCGCCGCGCTGCGCGTCCTCGCCCCGGACGAGGGAGCCGGCCTCGGCAGGGGCGCCGACCATCCCGGCGCGGCCCTGGTCACGGGTGCGCTGATGCTGACGGTGTACACGATCGTCGGCGCCGGGGAGCGGGGCCTCGGCGGCACTCTCGCGCTCGGCGTGCTCGCCGTCGCCCTCTTCGCCGGATTCACCGTGCGTCAGACCCGGGCCGCCCGCCCCCTGCTGCGGCTGCGACTGTTCCGCTCCCGGACGCTGACGAGCGCGAACGGTGTGCAGATCCTGATGATCGCCGGGATGTACGGCTTCCAGTACATCGGCGCGCTCTACCTCCAACGCGTCCTCGGCTACGGCGAGTTGCTCACCGGTACGGCGTTCCTGCCCGCGCCGATCGCCATCGGTGTGCTGATGCTGAGCCTGTCGGCGCGCACGATCGCCCGCTTCGGTCCGTACCGGGTCCTGCTCGCCGGACTCGCCCTCATCACAGCGGGCATGGCCCTGCTCAGCCGGGCCCCGGTCGACGGCTCGTACGCCACCGACGTGCTGCCCCCGCTGCTCCTGCTCTCCGCAGGATTCGCGGCCGCGATGCCCGCGGTGACGGGGCTCGCCATGTCCGGCGCGCGTCAGGAGGACGCGGGTCTGGCCTCCGGGCTCTTCAACACCACGCAGGTGGTGGGTGGTTCACTGGGTCTCGCCGTGCTGACGACGCTGGCGGCGAGCCGCACCGAGAGCCTGACCGGCGGGGGCGAGCACCTCGTCGCGGCGACGGCGGACGGCTACCGGCTGGCCTTCACGGTGGCCACCGCCGTCGCGGCCACGGCTCTGGCACTGGCCGCCGTCCTCCTGCGCCCCGGCAAGGGCGCCCCTCACCGGCCCTCTTCCACCGACTCGTCCGCGCCGGGCGCACGCATCGGCACCGGCACCTGATTGAACCCGTAGTAGATCGCGAGCAGTCCGTGCGCGGCCAGGGTCAGCGGCGCCGACACGAAGGACAGGGCGACCGCCGCCGGATAGGCGAGGGAGCCGAGGGCGAAGCGGACCCGGGTGCGCCGGGCGCCCTCCACGTCGACACGGCTGTCGAGCAGGTGCCCGGTGCGGGTGAGGTGCCACCACACGGCCTGGAACGCGAGGGCCATGGCGACCATGACCAAGCTGTAGACGGCGGCGGCGACATGGGACGGCCCGCCCTCGCGCAGGTACTCCGCGAGCATCGCCGTCGGCCAGGGAATGGCGGCCACCACCATCAGCAGGATCAGGTTCAGGAACATCAGGGTGCGGTCGACCCGGGCGACGTAGCTGAAGACCTGGTGGTGGTTGATCCACATGATGCCGATCACCAGAAAGCTGACGACATAGGCGGCGTAGGAGGGCCACTGCTCTCCCAGCGCGTGCCACAGACCGCCGTGTTCACCGACCTCGGGGACCTTGATCTCCAGGATCAGCAGCGTGATGGCGATGGCGAACACGCCGTCACTGAAGGCCTCCACACGACCCGACTCGTTCATGACCGACTCTCCCCGTTGTGACCGCGTCCGCACGTGGTCTCCGTGCGGACGTCCGTGCCGTCCGTGCCGTTCATGCGCTCAGACCGTAACCCGGCGCGGCTCGACATTCGGCCCCGATGCGTCAACTCGCCCTCGCCCGGCGGGTGTACGCCGCCCTCAATCTCTGGTAGGAAACTTTCCTAACAGTACGCGGCAGCATCACTCCCCCATCGGAGGTACCGTGCGCACCCCCCACATAGGCACATCGCGTCGCACCCTGCTCACCCTGATCGGAGCCTCATTGGTGGCCGGCCCCCTCATCGCCACCCAGACGGCGACCGCCGCCCTGGCCGGCCTGGACGACCCGGCGAAGAAGGAGATCGCCATGAAGCTGGTCTCCAGCGCGGAGAACTCCTCGCTGGACTGGAAGGCGCAGTACAAGTACATCGAGGACATCGGCGACGGGCGCGGCTACACCGCCGGGATCATCGGCTTCTGCTCGGGCACCCACGACATGCTCGACCTCGTCGAGCTGTACACCCGGCGCAAGCCCGGCAACGCCCTGGCCAGGTACCTGCCCGCGCTGCGCGAGGTCGACGGCAGCGACTCGCACGAGGGTCTGGACCCCGGCTTCCCCGCCGACTGGCGCCGGGCCGCGCAGGATTCGGCGTTCCAGCAGGCGCAGAACGACGAGCGCGACCGTGTCTACTTCAACCCCGCCGTGCGGCAGGGCAAGACCGACGGCATCGGAGTCCTCGGGCAGTTCACGTACTACGACGCCATCGTGATGCACGGCGACGGCGGCGACAGCACCAGCTTCGGCAGCATCCGGCGGCGCGCCCTGGCGCAGGCCAGGCCGCCGGCCCAGGGCGGTGACGAGGTGACGTATCTGAACGCCTTCCTCGACGCGCGCGTGTGGGCCATGAAGCAGGAGGAGGCCCATTCCGACACCAGTCGGGTCGACACCGCGCAGCGGGTCTTCCTGCGCAACCGCAACCTGAACCTCAACACACCGCTGGACTGGAAGGTCTACGGCGACAGCTTCCACATCGGCTGACGGGCGCGGCACGGGCGGAGGGCGCGGCACCCACTCGGTGCCGCGCCCTCCGTAGCCCTGTCAGCAATCCCCCTCACGTCGGGGGCCGTTGAACCCCGAAGGCAGTTCGGGGCGCGATGCCCGCCTCAGTGGGCCGGTACCGCCCTGAGGTCCTCGCCCGCCTCCATGGGGTGGGTCACCTCCCCCGCGTTCTCGCGTCCCCTGCCGAGGTGGTTGAAGACGAGGTTGAGGACGACGGCCGCGACGCAGCCCGTGGAGATCCCGGAGTCGAGGACGATCCGTACGGTCTGCGGGAACGCGTGGTAGAACTCCGGCGCGGTGATCGGGATGATGCCGACCGCGAGGGAAACGGCCACGATCAGCACGTTGTTGTCCTTCTCCAGGCCCGCCCTGACCAGGGTCTGGATACCGCTGGCCGCGACCGAGCCGAACAGGACGACACCCGCCCCACCGAGCACCGGACGCGGTACGACGGCGATCAGGGACGCGGCCATCGGGCACAGTCCCATCAGCACCAGGAAGCCGCCGCCGGTGGCGACGACGTACCGGCTGCGGATCCTCGTCATCGCGACGAGGCCGATGTTCTGGGCGAAGGCGCTGCACATGAAGCCGTTGAAGAGCGGGCTCAGCGCCGAGCCGAGGGTGTCCGCGCGCAGTCCGGCCGCGATGGTCCTCTCGTCGGCGGGACGCTCCACTATCTCGCCCAACGCCAGCATGTCCGCGGTCGATTCGGTCATCGAGACGACCATCACCACGCAGAGCGAGAGGATCGCGGCGAGCTGGAACTGCGGGGCGCCGAAGTGGAACGGCGTCGGGAAGCCGACCACGTCCGCGTCGGCCACCGGCCCGAAATCCGTCACGCCGAAGGGGATCGCCACGAGCGTGCCGATGACCAGGCCGAGCAGGACCGCGATCTGCTTGACGAAGCCGCGGGTGAAGCGGCGCAGCAGCAGGACGATGACGAGGGTCACCGCCGCGAGACCCAGATACGTCCGCGAACCGTAGTCGTCCGCGGCGGGGTTCGGGCCCTGCGCCCAGCCGAAGGCGACCGGCAGCAGCGACACTCCGATGAGCGTGATCACCGTGCCGGTGACGACGGGCGGGAAGAAGCGGACGGCCTTGCTGAAGAAGGGGGCCGCGATGAATCCGAGGACGCCGGCGACGATGACCGCGCCGAAGATGATCGGCAGGGCGTCGCTCTTGTCCTTGGCGGAGGCGACGACCGCCGTCATCGGTGCGACGCCGGCGAAGGTGACGCCGTTGACGAAGGGCAGCCGGGCTCCGATCTTCCAGAAGCCGAGGGTCTGCAGGAAGGTGGCGAGCCCCGCGGTGAACAGGCAGGCGCCGGTGAGGAAGGTGAGTTCGGTGGCGGAGAGACCGACGGCGGCGCCGACGATCAGGGGCGGGGCGACGACTCCGGCGTACATGGCGGCCACGTGCTGCAGGCCGCTGGTCGCCATCTTCAGGGCGGGCAGCTTCTCGTCGACCGGGTGTTTCGACCCGATGGCCGTTCCGGCTGGTCCAGTTGGTCCGGACGTTCCCGTTTCTCCGGTCGATCCGGTCGATCCAGTTCCTCCAGTTCCTCCAGTTGCTCCAGTTGCTCCAGTAGGTCGTGCATCGGTGCTGGGCTCGGGCTGGGCGGCCACGGCGGCTCCTCCGGTCGGGTACACGTCGCCGTCGACGTGGGTGTCAGGGAGGTGATGCGCGGTCGTGCGGGACCGGGACGATGACCGTCGGGCGGACTCGGTGTCCGCGCGGCGGAGACCGTTCCGGGGCGCGCACGTCCATGCACGCCCCGGCTACGGCCGCCGTGGACCCCGCTCGGGTCCACGGCTACCGGCCGAGGGCCGTCCCCCTCTGCCGGAGTTCTGCGGTGGTCAGGCCTGCGCGGCGATCCGCGCCAGGCGCTGTGCCTCCACCCGCGTGGAGCGGGCGATGGCGTCCTCGTCGACGTTGAGCAGGCGGCTGTCCTCGACGACCGGCTTTCCGTTGACGAGCGAGAGGGTGACCGGGGCGGCGGCGCCGAAGACCAGTGCCGTCACCGGGTCGGCGATCGAGGCGTGCGCCAGGGTGTCGAGCTTCCACAGCACCAGGTCGGCGAGCTTGCCCGCCTCCAGGGAGCCGATCTGGCCCGAGCGGCCGAGGACCTGGGCGCCTCCGTACGTGCCGAGACGCAGCGCCTGACGGGCGTTCAGGGCGGCCTCGCGGTGGGCCCCGAGCCGGTTGATGAGCAGGGCGTTGCGCAGCTCGGTGTGGAGTTCGCCGGACTCGTTCGACGCGGTGCCGTCGACGCCGAGGCCGACCGGGACGCCGGCGGCGAGCATGTCGGGGACCCGCGCGATACCGGCGGCGAGCCGGGCGTTGGAGGACGGGCAGTGGGCGACGCCCGTCCTCGTCCGGGCGAAGGCGGCGATGTCGGAGTCGTTCATGTGGACGCAGTGCGCCATCCACACGTCCTCGCCGAGCCAGCCGGTCGACTCGAAGTAGTCGGTCGGGCCCATGCCGAACAGTTCCTTGCAGAACTGCTCCTCCTCCACGGTCTCCGAGCCGTGCGTGTGCAGCCGTACGCCCTTGCGGCGGGCCAGCTCGGCGCCCTGCTTCATGAGTTCGGTGGAGACGGAGAAGGGCGAGCAGGGTGCCACTGCGACCTGCGTCATGGCGTCGAAGGAGGCGTCGTGGTGCTCGTCGACGGTCGCCTCGGTGGCGGCCAGCGCCCCTTCGAGGGTCTCGACGGCGAAGTCCGGCGGCAGTCCGCCGTCCTTTTCGCTGCGGTCCATGGAGCCGCGGGCGAGGGTGAATCGGACGCCGGTCTCGCGGGCGGCCCGGATGATGGCGCCGGACAGGTCGCCGGAGCCCTTGGGGAAGACGTAGTGGTGGTCCATGGCGGTGGTGACGCCGCCGCGGGCCATCATGGCGAGGGACCCCTGGGCGGCCGCGTAGGCCATCTGCTCGTCGATGCGCGCCCAGGTCGGGTACAGCGCGACGAGCCAGTCGAAGAGGTTGTGGTCCGTGGCGAGGCCGCGGGTGATCCACTGGTAGAAGTGGTGGTGGGTGTTCACCAGACCGGGCGTGGCCAGGTGCCCGGTGCCGTCGATGCGGCGGACCACGTTCTCCAGGTTCTCGGGGGCCTTTCCGGGGCCCACCGACTCGATCCTGTTGTCGGCGACGACGATGTGACCCGAGGCGTACTCGGTGTCGCCCGCGTCCACGGTCGCGATGGCGCAGTTCTCGATGACGATGCGCTGGACTGCCACGACGGTTCCTCGTTCTTCCCATTGGCGGACGGACCCGGGGGCCGAGCGGGGTGACGACCGGGTCCGTGGTGCTGTGGTTGCGCAGATGCCCCCGCTCTCCCCTGGGACGTGACGCCGGCGCACGCGTCGGGGGTACAGCGGCAGTACCGCGGGGGCGGTCCGTGCGGACCGCCGGTGCGGTACTACAGGTTGGTGAGGTCCACCGGGATGCGCGGCTCGCAGCCGTCGCGCAGGACGGTGCCCTCGATGAGCCCGTACGGGCGGTCGGCCGCGAAGTAGACCTCGTTGTCGTTCTCGAGGCCGAACGGTTTCAGGTCGACAAGGAAGTGGTGCTTGTTCGGGAGCGAGAAGCGGACCTCGTCGATCTCGCTGCGGTTGTTGATGATCCGCGCGCCCATCTGGTACAGGGTCTGCTGGAGCGAGAGGGAGTAGGTCTCGGCGAAGGCCTGGAGCATGTGCTTCCTGACCTGGTCGTAGGACTTCTCCCAGTTGGGCATCTTCTGCTCGTCGCCCGTCCAGTTGAAGCGCCAGCGGCCGGAGACCTGGGTGGCCAGGATGCGGTCGTACGCCTCCTGGAGCGTCGTGTACTTGTCCTTGACGTAGCCCCAGAACTCGGAGTTCGTCGAGTTCATCACGACCAGGTCCTTCAGGCCCGAGACGACCTCCCAGGTCTCACCGTCGTAGGTGATCTGGGTGACGCGGGTCTCCTGGCCCTTGCGGACGAAGGAGTGCTTGACCTCGTCCGCGCCGATGAACCGGGAGTTGGCGTCCGAGGCCTCGATCCGCTCCCAGGCGTACTCCTCGATCCTGATGCGTGCCCGCTTGATCGGCTCCTGGCTGGTCACGAAGTGCCGGGCCAGATGGATGCCGAACTGCTCGGCGGACTCGATGCCGTACTCCTTGGCGAAGGCGTACACCGTGTTCTTGGTGGTGTCCGTCGGCAGGACGTTCGCGTTGGAGCCCGAGAGGTGGACCTCCTGCATGTCGCCGCTCAGCGCGACGGACACGTTCAGGTCCTTGATGTGGTGCGTGTCGCCGTCGCGGGTGATCTTGACGACGCGGTTCTCGGCCTTGCCGTACTGGTTCTGTCCCAGCATCACAGGGTGAGCGCGGCGGGAATGGTCGGTCATGTCTGCTAGCTCCCTCGATAAACGGAGTAGCCGAACGGGTTGAGCAGCAGCGGTACGTGGTAGTGCTCGCCCGGCCTGACGGCGAAGGTGATCGTCACCTCGGGGAAGAACGTCTCGCTGTCCCGATTCGCGGGGGCGTCCTGCTGCGCATCGGCTTGCTGTGTCGCTGAATCCGACTCGAAGTACTGCTCGACCGCGAAGTCGAGCCGCACGTGGGTCGTGCCCTCCGGCAGCGCCGGAAGGTCCTTGCACCGGCCGTCCTTGTCGGTCGCGGAACCGCCGAGCGCCTGCCAGTGCGCGTCGCGCCCGGCGCGGGCGGCGAGCTGGACGGCGACGCCCTCGGCGGGGCGGCCGACGCTGGTGTCCAGGATGTGGGTGGACACGGAGGCGGTGGTGTCGGTGCTCATGCCTCTTCTTCCTGTACGAGATTGCCGAGCCGGATGCGGTTGATCTTCCCCAGTTCGACGCGGACGATCTCGCGCTCCCGCTCGGCCGAGTTGCCGATCCGCTCCTTGACCGCGTCGCGCATCTGCTCGCCGGTCCGGCCGGTGGCGCAGATGAGGAAGACGTGGCCGAACTTCTCCTGGTAGGCCAGGTTCAGTTCGAGCATCTCCTCCTTGAGTTCCTCGGAGGCGCCGGCCATGCCGCGCTGCTCCCGGGAGGAGGTCGGATCGCCGGGCTTCGGGCGCCCGATGGGCGGGTGCCCGGCCATCGCCTCGGCCAGGTCCGCGTCTGTCAGCTCGGCCATGGCGGCGTCGCTCGCGGCGAACAGGTCGTCGGCGGTGGCGCAGGGGCGGGCGGCGAGCAGCCGCTCGGCCCACGCCTCGGAGGCACAGGCCTCGTGCAGGACGGCGAAGGCCGCGCGCTCCTCCAGGGCGTTGAAGCGGGCGAGGCCGCCAGGTGTCGTACTCGACGTCACGGGAGCCTCCGTGGCCTTGTGCTGGACGGGCTGCGGATTAGCTAACGCCCTCGGAAACACCACGTCAACACTTTGTTGAAAACTTCGGGTTACAAAAACCGCCGCCCGATCGAGCCGGACGGCGGCGGGTGGCGACAAGCGGACCCCTGTCGCCCTGAGACGCGTTTTCGCTGGTCAGGCGTCCTTTTCGCGATTCAGATAGTTGTAGACGGTGAACCGGCTCACGCCGAGCGCGCTCGCCACGGTCTCCACACCGTGCCGCACGGAAAAGGCGCCACGCGCTTCCAGTATGCGCACGATCTCCTGTTTGGCCTTGCGGTCGAGCTCCGCGAGCGGCTTGCCCCGCTTGCGCTCCAGGGCGGCGAGGATGTGATCGAGCGAGTCGGCGAGCTGGGGCAGGCGCACGGCGACGACGTCCGCACCCTCCCAGGACAGCACGACGTCGTCGACTCCGGCCTGCTCGGGCGCCAGCATCTCGCCCCCCATGGCGTCGACCAGCGGCTTGACCGCCGCGACGAAGGGGTCGTCCCCGATTCCGGTCACTTATCACCCTCCCCAGCGGCGCCCACGACGTTCACCTGGAGGGAGACGCGGGTGGCACCCGCCTCCAGAGCCTTGCGCAGCAGATCGTCGACGGCGGTGAGCACGGCGTCCGCACCGCCTTCCGCGGTGTTGCCGAACGGGCCGACGTCCACGGCGTCCAGTTCGGCCGCCTCGATGACCTCTCGGGCGACCAGCGCGTGCCGGGGCGCCTCGTCGAGGTCGAAGGGCTCGGTCGTGAACTCCACTCTCAATCGCACGGGCTCAACCTACTGCGCGCCGCGGGCATCCCGGCAGCCCCCTCGGGCCCGCGTCGGCCACTCGGACGGCTTCGCCATCGGCCCCCCTTGACAAGCCCCGGCACCCGACGGCAATCTTCCATTAAGCAGAAATGAACTTCCGCAATACGGAATTACCTCGAACCGCCGGCCCGGCCGACAGCTCGCAGCTCGGCCGCCAGTACGGAAGGGAGCGCCGACCCCCATGGGATTCGCCGACCAGCGCTTCAACGTCAACCTGTCGATCCTCTTCACGGAACTCCCGCTCCTGGAGCGCCCCGCGGCCGCCGCCGCGGCGGGCTTCACCGCGGTCGAGCTGTGGTGGCCCTGGGTCGACTCCCCCACCCCCGAGCAGTCCGAACTCGACGCCCTGAAGAAGGCGATCGAGGACGCGGGCGTCCGGCTGACGGGGCTGAACTTCTACGCCGGCCGGCTCCCCGGCCCCGACCGGGGCGCCCTGTCGATCCCCGGCGAGGAGTCGGAGAGGTTCCGCGCCAACATCGACGTGGCCGCCGACTTCGCCGGGTCGCTGGGCTGCGGGGCGCTCAACGCCCTGTACGGCAACCGCGTCGAGGGCGTGGACCCCGCCGAGCAGGACGCCCTCGCACTGGAGAACCTGGTCCTCGCGGCCCGGGCCGCGGACCGCATCGGCGCGATCCTCCTCGTCGAGACCCTCAACCGGCCGGAGTCACCGCTCTACCCGCTGGTGACCGCCCCGGCCGGCGTCGGCATCGTCGACAAGGTCAACCGGGCGACCGGCCTCGGCAACGCCAGGTTCCTGATGGACCTGTACCACCTCTCCATGAACGGCGAGGACCTGCCGCAGGTGATCGCCGCCTACGCCGACCGGACCGGCCATGTGCAGATCGCCGACAATCCCGGCCGCGGCGCCCCGGGCACCGGCACCCTCCCGTTGGAGGAGCTCCTCGACCAGCTGGCCAAGGCCGGCTACGAGGGCTGGGTCGGCCTGGAGTACAAGCCGGGTGACCGGCCGAGCGCGGAGGCCTTCGACTGGCTGCCCGCCGCCGCACGGGCCGCCCGCTGAGCGGCACCCCGAACACGCAGCAGAGATCTCAGAGAGGCACCCTCATGAGCAACGGCAACCTCCCCAAGGTGGCCTGGATCGGTCTCGGCATCATGGGCTCGCCCATGTCGGAGAACCTGATCAAGGCCGGGTACGACGTCACCGGTTTCACGCTGGAACAGGACAAGCTGGAGCGCCTGGCCGCCGCGGGCGGCACCGCCGCCGCCTCGATCGCCGAGGCCGTGCGTGACGCCGACGTGGTGATCACGATGGTGCCCGCCTCCCCGCAGGTCGAGGCCATCGCGTACGGTCCCGACGGCATCCTCGACAACGCGCGGTCCGGCGCGCTGCTGGTCGACATGTCCTCGATCACCCCGCAGACCTCGGTCGACCTGGCGAAGGCGGCGAAGGGCAAGGGCATCCGCGTCCTCGACGCCCCCGTGTCCGGCGGCGAGGCCGGCGCGATCGAGGCCGTACTGTCGATCATGGTCGGCGGCGAGCAGACCGACTTCGACGAGGCGGAGCCGATCTTCGAGGCGCTCGGCAGGACCATCGTGCTGTGCGGTCCGCACGGCTCGGGCCAGACGGTGAAGGCGGCCAACCAGCTGATCGTCGCCGTGAACATCCAGGCGTGCGCCGAGGCCGTGGTCTTCCTGGAGAAGTCCGGCGTGGACCTCAAGGCCGCGCTCGACGTCCTCGGCGGCGGCCTCGCGGGCTCCACCGTGCTGGCCCGCAAGAAGGAGAACTTCCTGAACCGCAACTTCAAGCCCGGCTTCCGCATCGACCTGCACCACAAGGACATGGGCATCGTCACGGACGCCGCCCGCACCGTCGGTGCCGCGCTGCCGGTCGGTGCCGTGGTCGCCCAGCTCGTCGCCAGCCTGCGCGCCCAGGGCGACGGCGGCCTGGACCACTCCGCGCTGCTGCGCGCGGTCGAGCGCCTCTCCGGCGCCCAGAGCTGAACCACGGCCGGAAACCGGCCCGGAAACCGGCGGGAGAGCCGGCCGACGACCGGCCGGACCCTGCCCGGGCTCCCCGACTCCCGGGCTCCCCGACTTCCGGGCCCCCGACTTCCGGGCCCCCGACTTCCGGGCTCCCCGACTTCCGGGCCCCTGACTTCCGGGCCGCGGCGGCGCTGACACCTGTCCTGTCGCGCCCAGGCGCCGCCGCGGTCCGGATCTGCCTTCAACAAACTGTTGACGTTCAGTTCGCCCCGAACCTAGGCTCCACCAAGCGGTAGATGTCCACATAGCGGAAGAGGGTTTCCGCTGATCCCGCTGCCCTCTCGTACGGAAGGTCCACGATGTCGAAGCGCGTGCTCACGACCGAGTCCGGCGCCCCTGTCGCCGACAACCAGAACTCCGCCACCGCCGGCGTCGGTGGCCCGCTCCTCCTCCAGGACCAGCACCTCCTGGAGAAGCTCGCCCGGTTCAACCGCGAGCGCATCCCGGAGCGCGTGGTGCACGCCCGCGGCTCCGGTGCCTACGGCCACTTCGAGGTCACGGACGACGTCACCGGCTTCACGCACGCCGACTTCCTGGACACGGTCGGCAAGCGCACCGAGGTCTTCCTGCGCTTCTCGACCGTCGCCGACAACCTCGGCGGGGCGGACGCGGTGCGCGACCCCCGCGGCTTCGCGCTGAAGTTCTACACCGCCGAGGGCAACTACGACCTCGTCGGCAACAACACCCCGGTCTTCTTCATCAAGGACCCCATCAAGTTCCCCGACTTCATCCACTCCCAGAAGCGCGACCCGTTCACGGGCCGGCAGGAGCCGGACAACGTCTGGGACTTCTGGGCGCACGCACCCGAGGCCACGCACCAGGTGACCTGGCTGATGGGCGACCGGGGCATCCCGGCGTCGTACCGCCACATGAACGGCTACGGCTCGCACACCTATCAGTGGACGAACGCCGAGGGCGAGGCCTTCTTCGTCAAGTACCACTTCAAGACGAACCAGGGCGTCCGCAGCCTCTCCACCGAGCAGGCGCAGGAGCTCGCGGGCAAGGACCCCAACTCCCACCAGACGGACCTGCTCCAGGCCATCGAGCGGGGCGTGAACCCGTCCTGGACGCTGTACGCGCAGATCATGCCGGCGGCCGAGGCGGCGGACTACCGCTTCAACCCCTTCGACCTCACCAAGGTGTGGCCGCACAAGGACTACCCGCTCCGGCGCGTGGGCCGACTGGTCCTCGACCGCAACCCCGACAACGTCTTCGCCGAGGTCGAGCAGGCCGCCTTCTCCCCGAACAACTTCGTTCCGGGCATCGGCCCCTCCCCCGACAAGATGCTCCAGGGCCGCCTGTTCGCCTACGCGGACGCGCACCGCTACCGCCTGGGCGTCAACCACACGCAGCTCGCGGTGAACGCGCCGAGGGCCACCACCGCGGACAACTACGGCCGGGACGGCCTCATGGCGTCCAACACGCAGGGCCGCGCCGCGAAGAACTACGAGCCGAACTCCTACGACGGCCCGGCCGAGACCGGCCGCCCGCTCTCGGCCCCGCTCGCGGTCGCCGGGCACACCGGCACCCACGAGGCGCCGCAGCACACCAAGGACGACGACTTCTTCCAGGCCGGAGAGCTGTACCGGCTGATGTCGGCCGAGGAGCGGTCCCGGCTCGTCGCGAACATCGCGGGCGGCCTCGCCCAGGTCTCCCGCGACGACGTCATCGAGAAGAACCTCGCCCACTTCCACGCCGCGGACCCGGAGTACGGCAAGCGGGTGGAGGAGGCGGTCCACGCCCTGCGCGAGGACTGAGAACCCGACTCGCGTACCGCCCTTGACGGGAGGTCAGGACGGTACGCGCAGCCCGCGGTGGATCGAGCGGCCCGGATGAGGGGTGACCGCGCGACAGGCCCGCGGGCGAGGCGAGGACCGCGGCGGCATGCGAGCCAGTGCGGTGGTGAAGGTCCCGGGACCCGCTTCTCGACCTGAGGGAAGAGGCGTCACGGTTCCGTCGCATCCGCCGCGGTCCCAGCCACACCGGCCCACCAGGGCCCCGCCCACTCCGTCCGGCGGCGCGAACGTACTGTCGCGCCCAGCCTCGCGCCGTCGGACGGCAACAGCCCCTGCCCCACCGGCGGAGCGCCGGGTACGGACGGTCCCGTACCCGGCGCTCCGCCGTTCCGTGCGCGGCGGACCGGCCTCCGGGTGCGGATTCCGGCCGCGCGCAGCAGCCTGGGACCATGGAGGCTGACGGCATGGAATTTCCCAGGATCGTGGTGCACACACCGGCGCTGGACGGATCGCGGCGGGTCACCGAGGGCGACCGGGTGCTCGGCATCGCGTACCACCTCGACGACGTGGTCGAGATCCTGCGCCAGGCGGACGTCGACCTCGACGCGATCGAGGTCGAGGAGAGCGACATCATCGAGTGGCAGGGCGGCGGCCCCGACGACTGGCCCGGCCTCTCGGAGCACACGGGCGGTTGAGGCCGGGGGCCGCGGGCACGGCCCGCCGCCCGACACGTGCCGCGAGCCGCGAGCCGAAACGGGCGGCAAACGGACTCCGGACCTACGCAAGCGGGCGTAGAGGGCCTACGGAACCCTCAAATCAACCTCTGAACACGGCCCCGGGGGCTTCTCCTCCCGCCGAATGAGGCACATTCTCGGCACACGGGGCCCGCCGGCACGGGGGCGGCGGGTCCCGAACGGGGGAAGCACGGGGGCACGGGGGAAAGCACCATGAGCGGGAGCGCGGCGGTCGGGCCCAGGCCTCGGACCGTCGCGCTGCTGCGTGCGGGCCCCCACCGGGCCGCGAGGGTCACCGCGCTCGCCCCGCGTCCGCGGGATGCGGCGCCGGGCCGGGCCGGCCCAGGCGGTGCGGCGGGGCGCGAGCGGCCCCGGGCCGACGAAGGTGCCGGCGGTGGAGGCATCGGCTTCACCGTCGACGGGGCCGGCTGGGACTCCGGGGGCGGCTCGTACTGACCGCCCGCGGGTCCTTCAGGAACGGCAGGACGTGCCGCAGGAAGAGGCCCGGGCGTTCGTTGTACGGCTCGTGGGCCGTGGGCAGCAGAACACTCAACGTACCGGCCGGGAGCATGCGTTGGGCACGGCGGCCGTCGAGGAGAGCGGGGACGACCGGGTCACGGCTCCCCCACAGGAGCAGGATCGGCAGATCCAGGGCGGCGGGGTCGGCGATGCCGAACTCCGGGTCGGCGAGACCACGCCAGACGGCGCAGTGCACCGCCAGTCTCCGCTCGTCGTGGGGCAGTTGGCGGACGCGGGCGTACGTCTCCCGGGCGCTCGGCGTGCCGAGCCGCCCCAGATAGGCGCGGGCCAGCGGGACGACCAGCCGGCGGGCACGGGCGGGACGGCCCATCACCTCGCGGCAGAACCAGCGGGTGAACGCGGTGTGCCGGGTGAAGCCGGCCGGGTCGACCAGGACGAGCGCGGCGACCGACGCGGCGCGTGGACCCTCGGCGAGGCGGCAGGCGACATAGCCGCCGACGCTGTTGCCGAGCACGGCGACCTCCCGCACGCCCTGCTCCTCGGCGAGCGCGTCGATCACCCGCTCCGCGACCTCCACCAGCCCCTCGGGGGTGACCCGTCCGGGTTCGGGCGCGGTGGAGTCGCCGTATCCGGGCCAGTCCACGACGAACGTGCGGTACCGGTCGGCGAGGGCGGGCAGCACGGCGTCGAAGTCACGGCCGTCCCCGGGATTGGCGTGCAGAAGCAGCAGCGCGGGGGCGTCGGGCGGGACGGAGGCCCCCTCCGGCCGGGCGCCGGGATACGGGGGGTAGCAGCGTACGGCGATGTCGCCGAGGGGGGTGGGGACGGTCATCCGCATGGGGCGAGCATGCCGGACCCGCCCGCGCCTGGGAACAACGCGCGAGGGCGGCCCATCCCCCGGGGTGGGCCGCCCTCGTGTGCGAACGAGCGCGTTCGTCAGACCTTCAGCGTCCGGATCGCGGTGGGCGCGTGGCCCGGCTCGGTCGCGATCTCCTCGAACTCCATGACGTTCCCGATGTCGTTCGTCCTGCTCATGGCGATGTTGGTGACGCGCTCCAGGATCGCCTCGACGACGACCGGGACCCGGAACTCGGCGGCGAGCTTCTTGGCCTGCTCGAGGGCGGAGCCGAGTTCGCTCGGGTCGGTGACCCGGATCGCCTTGCAGCCGAGGCCCTCGACGACCTTGACGTGGTCGACGCCGTAGACGCCCAGCTCGGGGGAGTTGATGTTCTCGAACTCCAGGTTGACCTGGAAGTTGATGTCCAGGCCGATCTGCGCCTGCCGGATCAGGCCCAAGTAGGCGTTGTTCACCAGGACATGGACGTACGGGATCCTGTGCTGGGCACCGACGGCCAGTTCCTCGATCATGAACTGGAAGTCGTAGTCGCCGGAGAGGGCGACGACCTGCGCGTCCGGGTCGGCCTTGGCGACGCCGAGAGCGGCCGGGATCGTCCAGCCGAGCGGGCCCGCCTGGCCGCAGTTGATCCAGTGGCGCGGCCGGTAGACGTGCAGCATCTGGGCGCCGGCGATCTGCGAGAGGCCGATGGTGGAGACGTACCGGGTCTCCGGTCCGAAGGCCTTGTTCATCTCCTCGTAGACACGCTGCGGCTTGATCGGGATGTCGTCGAAGTGCGTACGGCGCTGGAGCGTGGCCCGCTTCTCCTGCGCGGAGGCGGCCCAGGCGGAGCGGTCGGGCAGCTTGCCGGCCGCCTTCAACTCCCGTGCCACCGCGACGAAGAGCTCCAGGGCGGCCTTCGCGTCGGAGGCGATGCCGTACTCCGGGGCGAAGATCTTGCCGATCTGGGTGGGGTCGATGTCGACGTGCACGAAGGTGCGGCCGGCCGTGTAGACGTCCAGCTTGCCGGTGTGGCGGTTGGCCCAGCGGTTGCCGATGCCGAGGACGAAGTCGGACTCCAGGAAGGTCGCGTTGCCGTAGCGGTGCGAGGTCTGCAGGCCCACCATGCCGGCGTTCAGCTCGTGGTCGTCGGGCAGGATGCCCCAGCCCATGAGCGTCGGGACGACCGGGGTGCCGGTCAACTCGGCGAACTCGACGAGGAGTTCGGCGGCGTCGGCGTTGATGACACCGCCGCCGGCCACGATCAGCGGGCGTTCGGAGGCGTTCAGCAGCCCGATCGCCTTCTCGATCTGGGCGCGGGTCGCGGCGGGCTTGTAGGCCTGGAGCGGCTCGTAGGTCTCGGGGTCGAACTCGATCTCGGTGAGCTGGACATCGATGGGCAGGTCGATGAGGACCGGCCCGGGACGCCCGGAGCGCATGAGGTGGAACGCCTGCTGGAACACGCCGGGAACCTGCGCGGCCTCCAGCACGGTGACGGCCATCTTCGTCACGGGCTTGGCGATCGACGCGATGTCGACGGCCTGGAAATCCTCTTTGTGGATCACCGCGGTCGGTGCCTGGCCGGTGATGCACAGGATCGGGATCGAGTCGCCGGTCGCGGAATAGAGGCCGGTGATCATGTCGGTTCCGGCGGGGCCCGACGTACCGATGCAGACACCGATGTTGCCCGGGTGCGTGCGGGTGTAGCCCTCCGCCATGTGCGAGGCACCCTCGACGTGCCGGGCGAGGGTGTGACTGATCCCGCCGGACGCCTTGAGCGCCGCGTAGAAGGGGTTGATCGCCGCACCCGGGACGCCGAACGCGTCGCTGACGCCCTCGCGCTTGAGGATCTCGACTGCCGCGCGGGCAGCGGTCATACGAGCCATGGAGTACTCCTGCTTCGGCTGTCGGACTCGTGCTCCCGTCGCGCCCCGCGGAGAGCTGAAATTCCGTATTGCGGAAACTAACTTCTACTATCTGGAAGCAATGTAGGCGTCGCGGCAAGGAGCGTCAAGGGCGGGCCCCGCGACGGATCCGCTCGGTGGACGTCACGCCGTTTCGCTGCCGGACGCCGCCCGGCAGGAGGACGATGGACGCGCTGACCCGACGTGACCTCCTGGAGTGGGCCATGGCCGAGAGCGTGCCGGTGCGGTGCCCGGCCTGCCGCCGCGAGCACCTGTACGCGGCCCCGTCCTATCCCTGTGTGTGCGGAGCGCCCGTGACGACCCCGCTCGACCGCCTCGCGGAGCCGACCCCCGTCACTCACCGCGCGTGGGACGAGGACTGGGCCGAGGTCCGCTGCGAGGCGTGCGGCCACGAGACCCAGTGGCCCCACCCGGAACTGGGCTGCCCGTGCGGAACGACGCTGCGGATTCCGGTACGAGGGGTGCGGGCCGTCCACCGGCCGGGCAGGGCGGAGACCACGCCGGGCGCCACCGAGGCCGACACCGCGCGACGCGACGCCACCGACGCATCGGCGCGGGGCGGCGACGGGGGCGACGGGGGCGACGGGGGCGACGGTAGGAACGATGCCGCGAGCAGCCGCCGGGACGGAGGCGGGGCCTGCCGTCCGGACGGAGGCGGGAACAGTCGCCCGGACGACGAGACCGGCCGCCCGGACGGCGGCGAGGACACCCCTCCGGACCGGGGCGAGTCCGACCGTCGGGGCGGCCCGCGTTCCGGAGCCGGCCACAAGGACCGCGACCGGCGCCGAGCCCCGGCCGCCGAGCAGGGCCGGGGTGCCGAAGTCGGTGCGTCGCGGAGTGCCGGGGGGCGTGGGCGTGACGTGTCCCCAGCCCGTCGACCGGCGTTCCAGCCGGTCACCATCCGCACGGCCCGCGACGCCGTCACCGCGGCCGCGCTGTATCTGCGCTGGCTGGGCTACCGCGACATCCGGCGCGCGGACCAGCGGCCCCCGTCCGGGATCGGGCTCGCCGCGCGCGGCATCCTGGCCCAGGTGGTCCCCACCGTGCGGCCGGTTTCACTGCGCGACGTGGAGTGCCTGTGGCTGACGGCCATGACGGAGTCGTCGGACTGCGTGTTCTTCTCCCTGGCGGGCTACGCCGACGACGCCCGCGCCCGCGCCGACACTCTCGGCGTCCCCCTGTTCGTCCTTGACCTCACAGGCACACCGCAGCCGGTGAACAGCCCGGCCGACGACCTCGTCGCCGTCGCGGGCTGACCACCGGACACAGGCACAGGCACGGACACGGACACGAGCCCGGACACGGACACAGGCACGGACCCGGTCACGAGCCCGGACACGGACAGCGAGCGCGTCTACTCCGCGTACGTCTCCCGCAGTTCGATCTTCCGCACCTTCCCCGACACCGTCATCGGGAAGGCCTCCAGGACGCGCAGCCGGCTGGGGATCTTGTAGTGGGCCAGCCGGCCCTCGCAGAAGGCGCGCAGCTCGTCGAGGGTGAGGGGGTCGGCCGGATCACGCGGGATGACGCAGGCGAGCACTTCCTCGCCGTAGCGCTCGTGGGGGATGCCGACCACCTGGACGTCGGCGATCTTCGGGTGGGCGTACAGGAACTCCTCGATCTCGCGCGGGTAGATGTTCTCCCCGCCGCGGATGATCATGTCCTTGATGCGGCCGACGATCTCCACATAGCCGTCCTCGCGCATCATCGCCAGGTCCCCGGTGTGCATCCAGCGCCCGGGGTCGACGGCCTCGGCGGTCTTCTCGGGTTCGTTCCAGTAGCCGAGCATGACGCTGTACCCGCGGGTGCACAGTTCTCCGGCGCTGCCGCGCGGGCGGGTCACGCCGTCCACCGGGTCGACGACCTTGACCTCCAGATGCGGCAGGACCCGGCCGACCGTGCCCGTACGGTGTTCCAGGTCGTCCTCGCGGCGCGTCTGGAGCGAGACGGGCGAGGTCTCCGTCATGCCGTAACAGATCGAGACCTCCTCCATGTGCATCTCGGCGACCACCCGCTTCATCACCTCGACCGGGCAGGGCGAGCCCGCCATGATGCCGGTGCGCAGGGTGGACAGGTCGTACGTCGCGAAGTCGGGGAGGTTCAGCTCCGCGATGAACATGGTGGGGACGCCGTAGAGCGAGGTGCACCGCTCCTGCTCCACGGCCTTCAGCGTCGCCGCCGGGTCGAACGACGGAGCGGGGATGACCATGCACGCGCCGTGCGAAGTGGCGGCCAGATTCCCCATGACCATGCCGAAACAGTGGTAGAACGGCACGGGGATGCAGACCCGGTCCTGCTCGGAGTAGGCGATCGACTCACCGACGAAATAACCGTTGTTGAGGATGTTGTGGTGGGAGAGCGTGGCCCCCTTCGGGAAGCCTGTCGTCCCCGAGGTGTACTGGATGTTGATGGGGTCGTCGCAGGACAGCTCGCTCCCGCGGGCGTGGAGATCCTCGTACAGGTCAGGGGTTCCACGCCTCAGCAGCGCGTCCCAGCTCGGGTCCCCGATGTAGACGGTCTCCCTCAACTGCGGGCACCTGCCGCGCACTTCCTCGACCATCGCCCGGTAGTCACTGGTCTTGTGACTGAGGGAGGCGAAGAGCAGCGAGATGCCGGCCTGATCGAGGACGTACGCGACCTCGTGGGTGCGGTAGGCCGGATTGATGTTCACCATGATCGCGCCGATGCGGGCGGTGGCGTACTGGACGAGCACCCACTCCGGGCAGTTGACCGCCCAGATGCCCACCCGGTCGCCCTTGGCGATGCCGGCGGCGAGCAGCGCGCACGCCAACTGGTCGACCTCGGCGCCGAATCGGGCGTAGGTCCAGCGCCGTCCGGAGGGCACGTCGACGAGCGCCTCGCGGTCCGGCCAGGCCCGCACAGCGCGGTCGAGATTGGCCCCGATGGTGTCGCCGAGCAGCGCCGTGCCGCTCGTCCCGTGCGCGTACGACAGCTCACTCACCGGAAGTCCTCCTCGCGGTACTCGGCGTCCGAGCCGGCGGCCGTGGCCTCGCGCAGCTCGATCCGGCGGATCTTGCCGGAGACGGTCTTGGGCAGCTCGCCGAACTCCAGGCGGCGGATGCGTTTGTACGGAGCGAGCACCGAACGGGCGTGCTCGAAGAGCAGCTTGGCGGTGTCGGGGCCCGGCTCGTACCCGGCCGCGAGGACGATGTACGCCTTCGGCACGGCGAGGCGCAGTTCGTCGGGGGCCGGGACCACGGCGGCCTCGGCGACCGCCTCGTGCTCCAGGAGCGCGCTCTCCAGCTCGAAGGGCGAGATCTTGTAGTCGGAGGCCTTGAACACGTCGTCGCTCCGGCCGACGTAGGTGATGTAGCCGTCGGCGTCGCGAGCGCCGATGTCACCGGTGCGGTAGTAGCCGCCCGCCATCGCCTCCGCCGTACGGTCGGGGTCGCCGTGGTAGCCGGTCATCAGGCCCACGGGGTGCGCGGACAGGTCGAGGGCGATCTCCCCCTCCACGGCTCCGGGCGCGCCCGACACCGGATCGAGCAGTTCGACGCGAAAGCCGGGACTGGGCCGGCCCATGGAGCCGGTCTTGAGCTGCTGGCCGGGGCTGTTGGACACCTGGACGGCGGTCTCCGTCTGCCCGAAGCCGTCCCGGATGGTGACGCCCCAGGAGCGCCGGACCTGCTCGATGACCTCGGGGTTCAGCGGCTCGCCCGCGGCGACGGCCTCGCGCGGCGGGGTGTCCAGCCGGCTCAGATCGGCCTGGATCAGCATGCGCCACACGGTGGGCGGGGCGCAGAAGGTGGTGACGCCGGCCCGGTCCATCTCCGCCATCAGGCGGCTCGCGTCGAAACGCGTGTAGTTGTACAGGAAGACGGTCGCCTCCGCGTTCCACGGCGCGAAGAGATTCGACCAGGCGTGTTTGGCCCAGCCGGGCGAGGAGATGTTCAGGTGCACGTCTCCGGGCTTGAGGCCGATCCAGTACATGGTGGCCAGGTGACCGATCGGGTACGAGACGTGGGTGTGCTCCACCAGTTTGGGGCGGGCGGTGGTGCCCGAGGTGAAGTAGAGCATCAGCGGATCGTCGGCGTGGGTGGGTCCGTCCGGCTCGAAGGCGGCATCGGCGGCGGCCGTCTCCTCGTACGCCTGCCAGCCGGGCCGGGTGCCGCCGACCGCGATGCGCGTGTAGCGGCCGGGCACCTCGTCGAACTTCGCGGTGTCCTCGGCCCGGACGACGACGTGCCGCACCTGGCCGCGCTCGACCCGGTCGGCCAGGTCGGCGGCGCCGAGCAGCGGGGTGGCCGGGATGACGACGGCGCGCAGTTTCATCGCGGCGAGTGCCGTCTCCCACAGCTCGACCTGGTTGCCGAGCATGACGAGGATGCGGTCCTCGGCGCGCACGCCCCGGTCGCGCAGCCAGTTGGCCACCCGGTCGGAGCGCTCGGCCATCGCGGCGAACGAGACCTCGACGCGATCGCCGTGCTCCTCGACGATGTGCAGGGCGGTGCGGTCGTTGTCCCGCGCGATGACGTCGAACCAGTCGAGCGCCCAGTTGAAGTGTTCCGGGCGGGGCCAGCTGAAGCCCTCGTAGGCCTTGATGTAGTCCGCGCGGTGGTCCAGCAGGAAGTCCCGCGCGGCGCGGAACTCGTCCGTCGCACCCGTCGTCGCCGTCATGTGTCCTCCTCGTTGCCGGACCGCCGCCTACCATCGTGTATTCCGTGATGCAGGTCTCACCACCCCCGAACGGGGGGTGCGCCGCGATGAAGGGGCGAGCAGGTGGCAGCAGACACAGCCGAGGCAGGGGAGATGCGGGGCGCGCTGGTGCGGTTGCGACGCGCGACGGGGCTGCCGGTCGCGTTCGGCGGCCTGGTCGACTCCGGCGGCCGGCTGGTGCGCATCAGCGAACTGAGCGGTACGGCGACGCCCGCGCTCAGCGCGCTGGCCGTCTCCTCCGGCAACGGCCTGGGCGGCAAGGCGGTGGCCCTCGCCCGGCCGTGCACGGTGAGCGACTACTCGGCATCGCGGCAGATCAGCCACGAGTACGACGTGGCGGTGGCGAGGGAGGGGCTCCGTTCCGTGCTCGCGGTTCCGGTCGTCGTACGGCGCCGGGTGCGTGGTGTGCTGTACGGCGCCCTGCGGACGGCCCAGCCCCTGGGCGACCGCACGCTGGGGGCGGCCGTCGCGGCGGCCCGTGACGTGGAGCAGGCGCTCGTCGTCCGGGACGAGGCCCGCGGTCTCCTCGCCCTCGCCCATGAGCCCGGCCCGGCGACGGGAGGCGCGGCGTGGGAGGAGGTGCGTGAGGCGCACGGGGCACTGCGGGCGCTGGCCCCACGGATCGCCGACCCCGCGCTGCGGGCCGAACTCCTCTCCGTGTGCGGCCGGTTGGCCGACGCGGCGGCACCCTCCACGGGGGCCGCGCACGAGGTCGGACTCGCTCCCCGTGAGGTGGACGTCCTCGCCTGTGTCGCCGCGGGCGCGACCAACGCGGCCGCGGCCGAGCGGCTCGGGCTCCGTCCGGAGACCGTGAAGGGGTATCTGCGCTCGGCGATGCGCAGGCTCGGCGCGCACACCCGTCTGGAGGCGGTCGTCGCCGCGCGCCGGGCCGGTCTGCTGCCGTAGCGGACCATCTCTCCTGGCGCTTCTCATTCAATCCGCCGGGCCTTGAAATGAGTTATGCGCGGCCGCTGTTATTTCCCTCACCACCCCGACTGTCCGAAATTCAAAGAGACATTGCCTAACATTGGCCCGGACACGACACACGAGGGGAGCGGTGACCGTGCGAGGGGACTTCAGGGAACCTGCGAGACCGCGCCCCGACCTGGTCATCGGCCGGGAGGAACTCTTCGCGGGGGCACGCGAGCAGCTCTCCGACGGCGGCAGTGTGCTCGTGCACGGGCCGGCGGGAATAGGAAAGTCGACCGTCCTGCGGGCGTTGGCCGCGGAATGCGCCGAATCGGCACGGACCGTCTTGCGCTGCTCGGCCACCGAGTCCGAATCCCATCTTCCCTTCCTCGCGCTGGCCGACCTCCTCGGTCTGGTCGTCGACGAGATCGCCGACCGGCTGCCCGCCCCGCAGCGCACCGCCCTGGAGTCGGCGCTCACCGGCCGCGGCGAATCCACCCTCCAGCGCGACGGTCTCGCGCTGCGTCTCGCGGTGCTGTCGGCGTTCCGTGCCCTGGCCGCCCAGGGGCCGGTGCTGATCGTCGCCGACGACCTGCAGTGGCTCGACCCGGCCAGCGCCGAACTGCTCGGCTTCGCCGCCCGCAGGCTCGGCGGAACGCCGGTCCGCATGCTGTGCGCCGTCCGCACGGACACCGAACCGGGCTCACGGGACCACGATCGCTATCTACGCGCGTCCCCGCCGGAGACCCTGGCCCTGCGGGTCGCCCCGCTGGCCCGCGCCCATGTGGCCGAACTCCTCGGACAACGCGGCTACACCGGCCTGCCCCGCTCCACCGTGCGCGACATCCACCGCACCAGCGGCGGCAACCCGCTCTTCGCCCTGGAGCTGGGCCGCGCCCTCGCCGAGTCCCCGACCCCGCCGAGCCCGGGCGAACCGCTGCCCGTGCCGACGTCCCTGCGCGCGCTCGTCCTCAGCCGCCTGGACATGCTGTCCGCCGAGGCCCGCCGCACCCTGCTGGTGGTGAGCGCGGGAGCCCGCCCGACCCTGGCCCTGCTGCACGCCGCGGGCCGGGAGAACGCCGAGGCCGTCACGGCGTCGGCCGCCGCCCTCGGACTCCTCGCCACCGAACGCGAGACGCCCGGCATCCGGTTCGCACACCCCCTCGTCTCGGCCGCCCTGTACGCGGAGGCCGACGCCCAGGAGCGGCGCGCCGCGCACGCCGCGCTGTCCCGCGCGGCCTCCGACCCCATCGAACGGGCCCGGCACCTCGCCCTCGCCACCACCGGCACGGACCCGGCGGTCGCCGCCCGGCTCGGCGAGGCCGCGGCCGCAGCCCGCGACCGCGGGGCGCCCTCCGTCGCCGTCGGTCTCGGGCTGCTCGCCGCCCGGCACACACCGGCCGACACCCTGCCGGGACCGGACGAACGGCGCCTGCAGGCGGCCGAGGACGCGCTGACGGCCGGGGAGACGGACCTCGCACGCGACATCGCGCGCCAGGTGCTGTCCCGGGCCACCGCCCCCGCCGACCGGGTCCGGGCCTGGATGGTCGTCGTCGACGCCGCCGGGCAGGCCATGGCCGAGATCGACGCCGTCTTCCCGCAGGCGCTCGCCGACGCGGGTGACGACCCCGGCCTGGTCGCCCTCGTCCGCTACCAACTCGCCTGGCGGGCCCTGCTCATGGACGGCGAGATGGCCAAGGCCCGTGAGGAGGCCGCCCGGGCGGCGCGGCTCGCGGCCCGTGCCGGGGACCGGCGCACCGAACTCCTCGCGCTGGGCTTCCAGGCGCAGATGGAGACCCTGATGGGGCATCCGGACGCGCCGTCGACCATCCAGCGGGCGCTGCGCGAGCCGCAGGACCCCCGCGTCGCCTGCGACCACAACGGCGCCGGAGCCGCCCGCTTCCGCTGGCTCATCATGAGCGACCGGCTCGCCGAGGCCCGTACGGCCATCACCGCACTGCTGCGCGAGGTGCAGCGGCGCGGCATGGTCGAGAGCGAACTGCACTTCCTGCGCGGCCTCGCCGAGACCGAGCTGCGCTCCGGTCACTGCGGCCGCGCCCTCGACCTGGCCCGGGAGAGCCTCAGGCTGGCCCGCGACACCGGCATCGGCGAGGCGGCCACCGCCATGTTCACCTCGCTCGCCGAGGCGGCGGGCGGTGACGTGGACCGGGCGCTCGCCCTCGCCCACGAGGCCGTGGACCGCGCCGAGGAGGACGGCGACCTGGTGTATCTCTCGCGCGCCCTGGGCGCCCTCGGGCACGCCCAGCTGGTCGCCGGGGACGCGTCGGCCGCGGTCCACTCCCTGCGCCGGGTCAGGGAGCTGGAGGAGGGACTCGGTGTCGTCGACCCCGCCCGCGGCCGCTGGCACGGGGACCTCGCCGAGGCACTGGTCAGGATCGGTGAGATCGTGGAGGCGCAGGACGTCATCGACGTGACCCGCCGGCGCGCTCTGCGGCTGGAACGCGAGAGCGTCCTCGCGGTGCTCGACCGCGCCGAGGCCCTGGTCCGCGCCGCGCGGGGGGAACAGGGGCCCGCCGAACGCCAGTTGGCGTCCGCGCAGGACCGCCTCGGCAAACTGGGCTACGGCCTGGAGGAGGCCCGCGCCGCGTACGCCCTCGCCGGTCTGCGTACCCTCCCCCACGCTCCCGGCTCCGCCCGCCCCGTCCCGGGACCCACCTCCTACGACGAGGCTGCCCGGTTGTTCCGCCGGTGCCGTGCGCTGCCCTGGCTCCGTCGGGTCGAGGCGGCGTCCACGCCCCCTCCGGCCGCGCCGCCCCTCGCCTCCGCCGCCCTCGACACCCTCGCCGCGACCGAGCGCCAGGTCGCCGCCCTGGTCATGGAGGGCGCCACCAACCGCGAGATCGCCGCGCGCCTGTTCATCAGCGTCAAGACGGTGGAGGCCACCCTCACCCGGGTGTACCGGAAGCTGGGGATACGCTCCCGGGTGGACATCGTGCGGCTCGCGGCGGAACGCAGGCCCGACTGAACGCAGTCCCGGCCGACGACCGCGAACGGTGGCCCGGTGAGACTCCGCGGCGGGGCGCAACGAAGCCGAGGGGACGCCAGGGCGGGGCGGCTCGGGTCCGGTTGGGCCACGGGGCGATGTCCGCGCCGGGCCGGCTGGGCTCCGGAGCAGGACGGCCGGAGTCGGAAAGCGTCCAGGGCGGCGCTTCGAACTCGGGCGGGCTCCGGCGCGGGCCGTTCGGAACCGGTCGGGCACCAGGACGCTGCCGCTCGGAACCAGGTGGGCACCGGGACGCTGCCGTTCAGAGCCCGTGAGGCTCCGGAGTAGGCCAGTCGGCCTCGGTGAGGGTCCGGGTCGGGGCCGCTCGCTTCGGCTGAATGGACGTCAGCGGGCGTGGCGCCCGGGCCGGGAGCAACCGGGCGGTGCCCGTGTCAAACACGGCTCGCCCCGGGCAAGGGTTTTCCCTCCCCCACGCCCACTAGGGGGTTCCCTCATTGGAGAGAGCGGTCTCACGCCCTAGCGTGTGGGAGTGCCGCTCGCTCGGGCACACGGCGCCCCACCCACAGGCGTCGTGCCTCACCCCCCACACCCGCGCGTCCCCCCACCGGCAACCTCCAAGGAGACCCATGTTCGGGCTCAACCGCGCCAAGAAGACCGCCGCTGTCTGTGCGGCGACCGCTGCCGCCGCCGCCACCGCCCTGCTCGGCGCCCCCTCCGCCGCAGCCGCGCCCCAGCCGATCGTCGGCGGTACGACGACCACGACGACCGCGTACCCGTTCATGATGCAGATCACCGACGCCTCGCAGAACCAGTTCTGCGGGGGCACCCTGGTCGCCGCCAACAAGGTCGTGACCGCGGCCCACTGCATGGTGGGCGAGACCACCAGCAGCGTCCGTGTCGTGGGCGGAAGAACGTACCTCAACGGCACGAACGGCACCGTCAGCAAGGTCAGCAAGATCTGGATCAACCCCGGCTACACGGACGCCACCAACGGCGACGACGTGGCCGTGCTGACCCTGTCGACGTCGATGTCGTACACGACGGCGAAGTACGTCTCCTCCTCGGACACCGGCGTGTACGCGACCGGCGCCACGGCCCGCATCATCGGCTGGGGCACCACCTCGGAGAACGGCAGCTCCTCCAACCAGCTGCGCACCGCGACCGTCCCGATCGTGTCCAACTCCAGCTGCGCGAGCTCGTACGGCTCCGACTTCGTGGCCACCGACATGGTCTGCGCCGGGTACACCTCCGGCGGCGTCGACACCTGCCAGGGTGACAGCGGTGGCCCGCTCCTCATCGGCGGGGTGCTGGCCGGCATCACGTCCTGGGGCGAGGGCTGCGCGGAAGCCGGCTACCCGGGTGTGTACACCCGCCTGACGACGTTCTCCAGCCTGGTGACCACGCAGGTCAACTCGTAGTCACCCATGATCTCCTGAGTACCCCTCAGGTAAATACCGGGGGGCGTTGCGGGCCTCCACGAGCGGCCCGCAACGCCCCTCATCCACTTCCCGGCCCCTCGCGCTTGCCGGCGGACGGCTTCCCCGCAGTGCCCCGTCCGTCCGCCGGCACCTCAGGTCGGACACCGTCGCACACGTGGCCTCAGGGCCGGGCGACCGTGCCGAACCTGACGTCGCATCCCTCCCCCTCGTGCATCACCGTGAGCATCCGCTCCCCCTCCGCCGTGACCTCGTCCCGCTGTGTCTTCGTGAGCCGGCCGAAGGGTTCGACGACGAGCGCGTCCTCCTCCAGCTTCCACAGGCCGGACAGGAATCCGTCGACCAGCAGGGTGCAGTAGGCCTGATTGCCCTGCCAGGTGCGCCCCTTGAGGTCGGCGGGGACGACCCGGGAGCGGTCGGCGTGGGACAGGAGCAGATTGTCGAACTCGGGCAGGAAGCGGGGCGGGGCCGGGGTGTCCGCGTCCGGGCGGGACGCGTCGGGGAGGTCGAAGAGCTCCGCTCCGTTCTCGTCGCGGAAGGTGACGAGCCGCGGCCGGAGCCGCTCGAAGACCTCACGGAGCCGGGTCAGACCGGCCCAGGTCTGCATGTCCTTGACCGAGCCGGGACCGAAGGCGGCCAGATAGCGCAGCACGGTCGCGTCCGGCGCCGGGACCGGCTCGGCGGGGCGGCCCAGCCAGTGCTCGGCGGTGGTGAGGGCGACCTGGCCGCTGCGGCCCCACAGACCGCGCGGGGTGACCTGGACGAGCGGCAGGGTGCAGCGGGCCGCGATGGAGAGGGCGAACGGGTCGGCGTCCGGCCACTCGGTGAGCAGCGCCTCGCGCAGTTGCTTCATGGTGCGGGGCTCGGCCTCCACCAGTTCACGGCTGATCGCGGTGAGGCGGTCCAGGTCGACGCCGGTGAGCCCCTTGCGGAACTGGTTCAGCTCACGATCGCGGGCGGCCTGCACCAGCGGACGCAGGGTGAGGGCGTCCTCGGCGGTGTGCGTGTGGATGGTGGAGCGCATGGTGACGATCCTGACGACCTGGCGCGCGTCCATGGCGGCCGACAGATCCTCGGGCCGGAACCCGTCCACCCGGGCGGCGAGGGCGTAGTACGGCGGCTTCACGTTCTGTGCCTGGAGGCCGAGGAGGTGCCCGACCGCGGCCGTCGCGGACAGCGGCGAGCGGCGCAGCAGGAGCTGACGGTCGAGGGTCGCGCGGTTGAGGGCGCGGGTGCCGAGCACGGGGGCCGTCGCGGTCGTCTTCGTCATACCCGGCACGCTAGCGCCGCTCGCGGACACCTTCTGTCCGCAACTCTCACCGCGATCCCGATGCCGCAGGACACCCGGGGATCGTTTGCCCCGTATATCCTGCTCCGTGATCACGCAGACGTACGTTCGACCCTGGAGGCAGCCGCGATGTCCGAGCGACGCGCCCACTCGGCCTCGAACAACCGGAAGGGCACAGGAGACACGGACAGCTCCGCCGAGGCAGGGGATTCCGGGGGGCCGAGGGGTGCGAAGGCCGGCCGGATGTCCGTCTGGCGGCGCGCCCTGACCCCGCCGTCGGCGCCGCCCGCGCAGCCGCCGGCACCGAAGGAGACTCCTCCCGCGCCCGAACCCGCCGAGGTCGCCAGCGTCGTCCAGGCCGCGCTGTACCGCGACGGGGTGCGGGTGTCGACGCCCGCGTCCCTGGCCGAGACGTTCCGTGAGCTGCGCGAACAGCCGTCAGGGATGGCCTGGATCGGTCTGGCCCGTCCGACGGAGGCCGAACTCCTGTCATTGGCAGCCGAGTTCGACCTACATCCGCTGTCCGTCGAGGACGCGATGGAGGCGCATCAGCGTCCGAAGCTGGAGCGCTACGGCGAGACGCTCTTCGTCGTCCTGAGCGCCGCCCGCTATCTGGACGCGGTCGAGGAGGTCGACTTCGGCGAGCTGCACGTGTTCGTGGGGCCCGACTTCGTGATCACGGTCCGGCACGGTGCGGCGCCGGACCTCTCGGCGGTGCGCCGCCGCATGGAGGACAGCCCGGAACTGCTGAGACTCGGCCCGGAGGCCGTGCTCTACGCGATCCTCGACTCCGTCGTCGACGGTTACGTCCCGGTGGTCTTCGGCGTCCAGAACGACATCGACGAGATCGAGACCGAGGTCTTCCGCGGCGACCCGGCGGTCTCCCGTCGTATCTACGAACTCTCCCGCGAGATGGTCGAGTTCCAGCGCGCCACCCGCCCGCTGGTCGGCATGCTGCACAGTCTCATGGCCGGCTTCGCCAAGTACGGCACGGACGAGGAACTCCAGCGCTACCTCCGCGACGTCGCCGACCACGTCACCCACACCAGCGAACGCGTCGACGGCTTCCGCCAGGCCCTCACCGACATCCTCACCGTCAACGCGACGCTGGTAACCCAGCAACAGAACGCCGAGATGCGCGCGTTGGCGGAGGCGGGCTTCGAACAGAACGAGGAGATCAAGAAGATCTCCTCGTGGGCCGCCATCCTGTTCGCCCCGACCCTCGTCGGCACGATCTACGGCATGAACTTCGCCCACATGCCGGAACTGACCTGGCGCTTCGGCTACCCGTTCGCCATCGGCCTGATGGGCGTGGTGTGCGTGAGCCTGTACTTCATCTTCAAGCGACGCCACTGGCTCTGAGCCGGCCCCGTGAGACCGTCCCCGGCCCCGGGACACCTGTCCCGGGAGCGCGGAGGCTCAACCCGCCGGCGCGATCGTGACCTTGACGTGTTTCATCAGGGGCTGGTCGCTCTGGAGGCTGTAGTCGCCGATCGCGCACAGCACGTTCATCTCCGGCATGTACCCGGCCGCGCAGCCGCGCGGGATGTCGTAGGGAATGGCCAGGTAGCCGTCCAGCGTGCGGTGGCTGCCGTCCTTGGCGGTGCTGACGATGTCGACCGGGGCGAACTCGGAGATACCGCGTTCCCGCATGTCGTCCTCGTTCATGAAGACGAGCGTGCGCAGGTTCTTGACGCCCCGGTAGCGGTCGTTGTCGGAGTAGATCGTCGTGTTCCACTGGTCGTGGGAGCGCATGGTGCCGAGCGCCAGCGTGCCGGGAGCGGGGACCACGTCGGGCAGGGGGGCCGTGGAGAACTCGGCGCGTCCCGTCGGAGTGAGGAAGACCAGTTCGCGGGCGGGCTGCTTGATGCGGAAGCCGAGCGGCAGCCGCACGCGGCGGTTGCAGTCCTCGAACCCGTCGAGGGCCCGCGCCATCGTGTCGCGGATGCGGTCGTAGTCCTCGATGTACCACTCCCACGGAGTCTCGCTGTCCGGAAGGGCGGCGCGGGCCATTCCGGCGATGATCGCGGGCTCGGACAGCAGATGCCTGGAGGCGGGGCGCTTCATGCCGACGGACAGGTGGACCATGCTCATCGAGTCCTCGACCGAGGTGCTCTGGACGCCGCCTCGCTGGTGGTCCTTCTCGGTCCGGCCCAGGCACGGCAGGATGAGCGCCCGGCGGCCGTGGACGAGGTGGCTGCGGTTGAGCTTGGTGCTCACCTGGACCGTGAGGTCGCAGTTGCGCAGCGCCGCGTAGGTGTACGGGGTGTCGGGCGCGGCGAGGGCGAAGTTGCCGCCCATGCCGACGAACACCTTCACGTCGCCGCGATGCATGGCGTGGATGGTGGCCACGGTGTCCATACCGTGCTCACGGGGCGGGTCGATCCTGCAGACCTCGGCGAGCCGGTCCAGGTACTCCTCGGCGGGCCGGTGGTCGATGCCGCACGTCCGGTTGCCCTGGACGTTGCTGTGGCCGCGCACCGGCGAGGGACCGGCGCCTTCCCGGCCCAGATTGCCGCGCAGCAGAAGGAGGTTGACGATCTCTCGCACGGTGTCGACACCGTGTTCGTGCTGGCTGACACCGAGACACCAGCTGATGATGGAGCGGTCGGCGTCGCGGTACACGCGGGCCGCCTTGAGGATGCCGTCCCGGTCGATCCCGGACTGGAGCTCGATCTCTTCCCAGGACGTGGCCTCGCACACCGCGCGGTACTCGTCGAAGTACGCCGTGTGGCGGTCGATGAACTCCTGGTCCACGGCCTTGGGGTCGGTCCCGGACTGCTCCAGGATCGCCTTGGCCATGCCGCGCAGGAGCGCCATGTCGCCGCCGATGCGGGGCTGGAGGTTCAGCGTGCTGGTCCGGGTGGACTTGAAGAGGGCCATGTCCGTGAAGTCGTGCGGAACGATGGTGCGGGTGGCGGCCGCCTCGACCAGCGGGTTGACGTGCACGATCTGGGCGCCGCGGTGGTAGGCCTCGGCCAGCGCGGTGAGCATCCTGGGCGCGTTGGAGGCGGCGTTGACGCCCATGATGAACAGGGCGTCGGTGGTCTCCCAGTCCTTGAGGTCGGCGGTCCCCTTGCCGGTGCCCAGGGACGCCTGGAGAGCGCGGCCACTGGCCTCGTGGCACATGTTCGAGCAGTCGGGCAGGTTGTTCGTGCCCAGTTCTCGGGCCATCAACTGGTAGAGGAACGTGGCCTCGTTGCCGAGGCGGCCGAAGGTGTAGAACGACGCCTCGTTCGGGTCGTCGAGTTCTCGCAGGGTGCGGCCGACCAGTTCGAACGCGTCGCGCCAGCTGATCGGCACATAGTGGTCCGACTCCGGGTCGTAGACCATCGGCTCGGTCAGCCGGCCCTGGTCCTCCAGGGCATAGTCGCTCCAGCCGAAGAGTTCGGTCACCGAGTGGGCGGCGAAGAAGTCAGGGCCGACCCGCTTGCCCGTCATCTCCCAGGTGACGTGCTTGATGCCGTTCTCGCAGATGTCCAGGTGCAGGCCCTTGGTGTCGTCGGGCCACGCGCATCCGGGGCAGTCGAAGCCCGTGTTCTCGTGGTTCATGCGCATGATCGCCCGCGGGCCGTCCACGAGGGCGCGTTCGCGCACCAGGAAGCGGCTCACGCTCTTGGCCGCACCCCAGCCGGCGGCGGGGTGATGGTACGGGTGGAACTCCGGTTCACCCTGGGGGTCGGGCCCCACACGGGGCTCCAGTCCATCCTGGCCGTCCTGGGATGCGTTCAAGAGTCTCACCGAGCCTAGGACTGGGGTCGTCGTCCGTGGTTCGCGGCGTGCTTGCGGCGGCTCTTCTTCTTCCGGCGTCTCTTCGAGGACATCGGACCTCCCTCACTCGCAGGACATCGGGAAGCGTCCTGAACTCCGGGGATCCACGATTCCATACATCACATATCGTCGCGATTCGACCCTGCGACGCATCGAAATGCATGGATATGCTGCCAATAGTTCTATGCGACTCCCCCTTCGGCACCCCTAGGAGCAGGCATGCCCAGCGAACCCGCGCCGATCAGCGAGGCTGCCCGGCACGCTCTCGAGCAGGAACTCGCCGACCTCCGCACCGAGCGTGGAACGGTCGCGGCGACCCTGCGGGACTCCGACGCGGAGGTCGGCGACAGCGCCGACGAAGCGGACGAGTTGCAGCGCGCCGACGATCTCCGGCGGCTCGACGACCGTATCTCCGACCTCACCACACGCCTCCGTCAGGCCGAGTCGGCCGGCCCGCCGCCCACCGACCTGGTCGGCGTGGGCAGCACGGTCGCCGTGCGGTTCTCGGACGGCACGGTGGAGACCGTTCAGATCGGCGAGACCGCCGCGGTGCTGGACCGGACGCTCGTCACGGCCGACAGCCCGCTCGGCAGCGCACTGCTCGGCCACCGGGCGGGAGACACCGTGAACTTCGAGGCACCCGACGGGCCCGCGAGCGCGGTGGTGGTCTCGCTGGGCGAGTCACCCGACCGCAGCGGCTGAACGCGGCGTCCGACCGGTCTCCGCCAGTTCGTAGCGGCCCACCAGTTCTCGTCAGTTCTCGTAGCGGCCCACTAGTTCTCGTCAGTTCTCGTAGCGGGAGGGCGGGAAGGGGTCCCGGGACCGGCGGGTGACGTTGCCCGTCGGAATCCGGCCGGCGCCCACCTCGAGATCGATCTCCTCGCGCTCTCTCCTGTACGCGGATTCGGGGTCCTCCGTCGGACCGGCCACCAGACCGGCTTCCCGCCGCTCGCGCTCCGTCCGCGCGTACAGCTCGTCGTCGTTCACCCGCAGGGGCATTCCCCTGTTGTGGGCGTGCTCCGGATCGCCTTCGACATCTCGGTTGGACTTGTGGTGCGTCATGCGCCGCCTCCTCAACTGACTACCCGGCGTTCACGCGCCCGGGTACGCCTTCGATGTCAGGAGTCCTCCGTCCCGTCCTTCGTCGTACGTTCCTTACCCGTTCGCCGTTTCGTAGGCGGCCTGCCCGCTGCCCGGCTCCGGCTCCGGGCCCTCGCCCGAGGCGTCCTTGCGCACGGTGCAGTGGACCGAGCCGTCCCGTGCGTCGGCGACGATCGTGTCGCCGGGTTCGGCCTCGCCACCGAGCAGCAGCTCCGCGATGCCGTTGTCGAGTTCCGTCTGGATCGTGCGCCGCAACGGGCGTGCGCCGAACTCCGGTTGGTGACCATGGGCGATCAACAGCTTCTTGGCCGCCTCCGTCACCTCGAGCTTCATGCCCTGCGCGTGCACCCGGCGTTCGCTCTGCCCGAGCAGATGACCGACGATCTCCGCCAGGTCGTCCTCGGTGAGGCTGTGGAAGATGATGATGTCGTCGATGCGGTTGAGGAACTCGGGCAGGAACCGGGTCCGCAGCTCGCCCATCAACGCGTCCTTGAGCTCCGACACGTCCCCCTTGTGGTCGAGGATGCGGTGCGCGCCGATGTTGGACGTCATGATCACGACGCAGTGCCGGAAGTCGACGGTGCGCCCCTGGCCGTCCGTGAGCCGCCCGTCGTCGAGGATCTGGAGCAGCGTGTTGAAGACATCGGGGTGCGCCTTCTCCACCTCGTCGAACAGGACCACGCTGTACGGCTGCCTGCGGACCTTCTCGGTGAGCTGGCCCGCTTCGTCGTAACCGACGTATCCCGGAGGCGCTCCGACGAGACGCGCGACCGTGTGCTTCTCCTGGAACTCGCTCATGTCGAAGCGGATCATGCGGTTCTCGTCGCCGAACAGCAGCTCCGCGAGCGTCTTGGCCAGCTCCGTCTTGCCCACGCCGGTGGGGCCGAGGAAGAGGAAGGAACCGACGGGGCGGCTCGGATCGCCCATGCCCGCCCTGTTGCGGCGTACCGCCTGCGAGACGGCGGTGACCGCCTCGTCCTGGCCGACGATACGGGCGTGCATCTCCTCCTCCAGCTTGAGGAGCTTCTCCTTCTCGCTGGCGGTGAGTTGGGACACCGGGATGCCGGTGCGCCGGGAGACGATGTCCGCGATGTCGCGGGCGGTCACGGACACGACACCGGCGCGCCGCTCCTCGATCCCCGCGAGCTCGCCCTCCGTCTCGGCGATCCGCCCCTTCAGCTCTCCCGCCCGCTCGAAGTCCTCGGCGGCGACGGCCTGATCGCGTTCACGGCGCAGCTTCGCGATGCGGTCCTCGCGTTCGGCGACCTCGGTCGAGCGGACGGCGCCGCGCAGCCGCACCCGGGCGCCCGCCTGGTCCATCACGTCGATCGCCTTGTCGGGCAGGAACCGGTCGCTGATGTAGCGGTCGGACAGTTCCGCCGCCGCGGCCAGGGCGCCGTCGGCGAAGCGGACCTGGTGGTGCGCCTCGTACGCGTCGCGCAGTCCCTCCAGGATCTGCACGGTCTCCTCGACCGTCGGCTCCGGAACCGTCACCGGCTGGAAGCGGCGTTCGAGGGCGGCATCCTTCTCGACGTACTTGCGGTACTCGTCGATGGTCGTCGCACCCACCACGTGCAGTTCTCCGCGGGCGAGAGCGGGTTTGAGCATGTTGCCCGCGTCCATCGAGCCCTCGCCCGTCGCACCCGCGCCGACGACCGTGTGCAGTTCGTCGATGAAGAGGATGATCTCTCCGTCCGACACCTGGACGTCCTCGATGACCTTCTTCAGCCGCTCCTCGAACTGCCCGCGGTACTGGGCACCCGCCACCAGGCCGGACAGATCGAGCGAGACGACGCGCTTGCCCTTCAGGGTGTCGGGAACATCGCCGGACACGATGCGCTGCGCGAGTCCCTCGACGATCGCGGTCTTCCCGACGCCCGGCTCTCCGATGAGGACGGGGTTGTTCTTGGACCGTCGCGAGAGGATCTCGATGGTCTGCTCGATCTGCTCGGCCCGTCCGACCACCGGGTCGAGCCGGCCGGCCTTCGCCTCTTCCGTCAGGTCCCGCCCGAACTCGTCCAGGGTCGTGGCGGGCTTGTCGGGCTCGGCGGGACGGCTGTCCGGGCGGGCCGCCCGCTCCGTGAGGCCCGCCAGCTTCTGGGCGTCCTGCCCCTCGGCGCGCAGCAGCTGGGCGGCACCGGTGTCGGCGTCGCCCAGCAGGGCGCCGAGGATGTGCTCGGGGCCGATGTAGGACACTCCGGACGCCTGGGAGCGGGCGAACGCGGTGGCGAGAGTGCGCTTGGCCGCCGGGGTGAGGCCCGGTTCCGAGGACGGTTCGCTGGTCTCCCGGGGAAGCACCTCGGCCAGCTGGGACGCGAGGGCGTCGGGATCGACGTCCGCCCGGGTCAGCAGAGAGCGCGACGGTTCCACTCGTGTGGCGGCCCAGAGGAGGTGCTCCGTGTCGAGATCGGACGAGCCGTCCTGCAGGGCACGCCGCGCGGCCAGGTTGAGGAGCTCCTGCGAGGACTCTGTCAGCAGTCGTCCGATGGGCACTCGCTGCACCGCCGGGGGTGATGACGCCGGCGACATCCCGAAGAAGCGGTTCAGCATCTCACCGAAGGGATCGGACGCGCCGAAACCGTAGGACGACATCGACATGGGCAGCTCCCGGTGCGGTGCGAGTCCTTCCACCATTTCGCGGCGCCTATTGCTCCGCAACCGGAGCGGGCATCCGCGACGCCGGGCCCGTGGCCTGCGGTATTTCCCGCGAAAAGGGGGAACTCGGCGCGGGGAAACCTATGTTGGCGGGCATCGGAAGACGGCCGCCGAAGCCGGGCCAGGCCCCGATTCCCCGTGGGCTGGAGCGGGGGCCGGGCCCCTCTCCCGGCGGGGTCAGGCCGTGCCCGTGCTCGCGTCGCTCCACGGGTCGAGAGCCACCACGGCCTCGTCCGTGTGGACCAGGAACGTCAGGGTCTGGCGGAAGTACAGGTCGATGCCGATGGAGTCGTGGGCCGTGTAGCCGATGGCGAGATCCTCACCGAGCCGCAGCTCGTAGTCGCCGCCCCGGGTGGTCAGCAGGAAGCCGCCTTCCATGGCGGGCGCCCAGATCAGCCGGCCGTCGAGCATCCGGCCGAGATGGGCGGCGACGGGGTAGCCGTGGTCGGAGGTCTCGCTGACCGCCGTGTACGCCTCCGCGCCCAGCAGCAGGGCGTACGGGCCCTGCACGCCTGCCAGACGGAGGGTGCTCAGCGCGTGGCTGACCGCGTCCGGGAAGTCGCGCGGCTCCGCGGGAAGACGGACCACGGGGTTGGAGGTGCGCGCGCGAAGACCGTCGATGCCGGCCGCCGCGTACCCGTTGAAGACGGTCTGGTCCTCGGCGAAGGCCATGGTGCGGGCGGCGTCCTTGACCGGTTGCCAGTCGGAGTCCTTGGCGCCCCGGTCGACGTCGTCGACGGCGGCACGGCTCACCCTGAACGGCACCGTCAGCTCGACCAGGGGCTGTACCCGGCGCAGCCGTGCGGCGACACCGGGTGACGGCCCGTCGATGCCGGACAGGTGGCCCGTCCCCACGGCCGCGAGCTCCGCGCCGTCCGGGCCCGAGACGTCCACGGCGCGCCGGCCGGCGAGGTTGCGCCGGAAGGTGCGGCGCGCCTCGTCCTCGATCTCGGCCCAGGCGGCGGGCGTGATGGGGGCGAGTTCGCGGTGCAGGTTGCCGGTGCCGTCGAGCGTGGTCATGTTCAGGCTCCTTTGAGGCTGCCGATCCCCAGCGAGCCGTCCGCCGCCGGCTCTCCGGAACCGGCGGGGAGGCCGGCGGCCGTCGCGTCGGAACCGGCGGGAAGGTCCGCCGCCCGCTCGCCCGGAGCGGCGGGGAGGTCGTCGAGGAAGTCGACGGTCGGCACGTGGAAGAGGCATCCGGTGATCGCGGTCGAGAAGTCGAGGATGCGGTCGTGCGGGGCCCGCCCGTCCCCGAGGAACATGTTCCGCAGCATCTGCTCGGTCACCTCGGGGGTGCGGGCGTAGCCGATGAAGAACGTCCCGAACTCGCCTTCTCCCAGGGTGCCGAACGGCATGTTCTCCCGGACGATCTTGCGTTCGTCGCCGTTCTCGTCGGTGACGGTGTTCAGCGCGACATGGGAGTCGGCCGGCTTGACGTCGTCGGGGAGTTCGACGTTGGCGAGCTTCGTGCGCCCGATGACCTTCTCCTGCTCGTCCGACGGCAGCGCGTTCCACGTCCGCAGGTCGTGCAGGTACTTCTGGATGATCACGTAACTGCCGCCCTCGAAGGCGGGGTCCTCGTCACCGACGATCACGGCTTCGGTGGCGGGCCGTCCCTCGGGGTTCTCGCTGCCGTCGACGAAACCGAGCAGGTCGCGCTCGTCGAAGTACTTGAACCCGTGGACCTCGTCGACCACCGTGACCGCGCCGTCCAGTCGTTCCACGATCAGCCGGGCCAGTTCGAAACAGAGGTCCATCCGGCGGGCCCGGAGGTGGAACAGGAGATCTCCCGGCGTGGACGGGGCGCGGTGGCGTTTGCCCGTCAACTCCACGAACGGGTGGAGCTCTTGGGGGCGAGGCCCGCTGAACAGCCCGTCCCAGGCCGCCGATCCGATGCCGACGACGCAGCCGAGCTCGTCGCCGGGTGCCCGGAAGGCGACGGAACGGCGCAGCCCCGAGACATCCTCCAGCAGGCCGCGGACCGTTTCCTCGTGCCCCGGCGTGACGGTGACCACGAGGAACACGGTGGCCCTGGCCGGTCGGGAGATCACAGCCTGTGGCTCGGCCAAGGGTCGGCCTCCTCATGAGACGTGGAGGTGTCCGTGGTGCGCGGACCGGTCGGTTCCTCCTCCCATCCTGCTTCGTCCCGGGGGAAACCGCACGGGAACCGGGCGCGCCACCGGTGCCCTCAGCCGCTCACGATTCCCACGACGACGTTGATGGCCGTGGCGAGAATGCTGGTGCCGAAGACGTACGACAGGAGTGAATGCCTCAGCACGATCGAGCGGATCGCCGAACTCGAGACGTCGGTGTCGGAGACCTGATAGGTCATTCCGAGGTTGTAGCTGAAGTAGAAGAAGTCACGGTAGGCGGGCGGGTCGTCCGCGTTGAAGTCGATGCCGCCGTCGGCCTCGTAGTACACGTAGGCATAGCGGGTGGCGTACATCAGATGCAGGGCGGACCAGGCCAGGAACACCCCGCACAGGGCGGTCACGGCCGCGGCGTGGCCGTTGTCGGACTGGCCGCGCACGAGCAGCAGCACGATGGCGAACAGCCCGCACAGGGCGACCGCGACCACCACGAGTTCGTCGGTCAGGGGCCGGAAGTCCTCGCGCCGCGTGTTGCTGCGGGTGGCCGCGGCGGTCATCGGCCACAGCACCAGCCAGCCGGCCAGGACGAAGAAGAGTTCGGTGGCGGCGATCCCGGCCAGCAGGCCCAGGATGACGTCGGTCGGCAGTGCGACGGCCACGCCCACCAGGGCGCCGAGGACGACCGCGCCCGTCAGGCGCGGCACGGCATCCAGGGGAAGGATCATCCTCATACACCGCCACGGTAGCCCCGTGGCCGCCGGTCGGCCCGGCGGAACCGGCCGCCCGGAGCAACGGCCTCCGCCCGGCCGGCCGGCGACGGCGGCGGACGGGCTCACCCTCGGGACGACGACGGACAGGCTCGCTCCGGGGCCGCTTCTCAGACGGGGAACAGCAGGCAGCTGCTGGTGGTGTGGGCGAGCAGCCGGTCGGCCGCGTCGAAGAGCTCGGCCTGGGCGAGGGCCGTACGGCGGCCGCTGTTGACGACGGTGCCGACCGCGCGCACCTTGCCGGTGTCCACGGTGATCGGCCGCAGGAACTTCACGGTCAGGTCGAGTGAGGTGTACCCGGTGCCCGGGGGCAGCACGGACTGCACGGCGCACCCCGCCGCGGAGTCGAGCAGGGTGGCGTAGACGCCGCCGTGGACGCTTCCGATGGGGTTGTAGTGCTCCTCCCCCGGGACCAGGGCGAAGACCACCCGTCCGTGCTCGACCTCCTCGAGGGTCATGCCGAGGGTCGCCGAGATCGGCGGTGCGGGCAGCCGTCCGGCCTGCATCTCACGGAGGAAGTCGAGGCCGCTGTACCGGCCGACCGCGGCGGCGGGGACGGCCGGGTCCTCCCAGTCGTACGTGCGAGACCTGCCCATGACGCTCCCCGTTCCCTCGACGTTCCCTCGATCTGACTTTGCTTTTCGAAGCTAGCCAGTCCGGGGTCTGGATGTCAATGTCACAGCCAGCCTACGATGGGCCCATGACGTGGCTCGACACAAGCACCGAGAACTGCACGGTCCAGCGGACGCTCGACCTGATCGGCGAGAAATGGTCGATGCTGGTCCTGCGCGACGCCATGAACGGCGTACGGCGCTTCGAGGACTTCCGGCGGCATGTCGGGCTCTCCGAGAGCGTGCTGGCGGACCGTCTGCGGAAGCTGGTCGCGGCCGGGATCCTGGAGACCGTTCCGTACAGCGAGCCGGGCAGCCGCACCCGGAACGAGTACCGGCTCACCCGCAAGGGCTGGGAGCTGTGGCCCGCCATGATCGCCCTCAAGCAGTGGGGCGACCGCTACACGGCGGACCCCGAAGGTCCGCCGCTCGAGGTCGTGCACGCCGACTGCGGCGAGGAGGTGCGGGCGACGGTCGTCTGCGGCGCCGGGCACGGCGCCCTGATCCCGCCGGAGGCGCGCACCCGCCCCGGCCCGTCGGCGAGGCGCGCCGACTCCCCGCCCGGCTGACGCCCGGCCGGAAACGGCAGGACACGGGACGGGTGACAGGCCGCCTCGTGGTGCCGGAGCCCGGCTCGTGGCAGCGTGGCTCCGTACGGCCGTCCCACCAGGTCGGACATGGACGTCCGTCGCACGGGCATCTGGTTCGCGTGACGGCACGGCGGCGCCTCGTACGGCGGCCGCGGCGCCGGAGGGACCGACCAGTGGAGGAACGATGAGCACGGAGACGGGGCCGCCGGCCGGCGAACGGTGGGCGGCGAGGGCCTCGCTGGCCGCGGCGGCGCTCGCCGTGGCGGTGCCGCTCGTCTTCGGAGGCGTACGCGGGTTCCTGCTCCTCCTCGCCGCGCTCGCGGGCATGGCCGTCGCGGCGGCGGCCCTGTGGTGGACGCTGACCCGGCGAGGTCCGGCGCGCTGGATCGCGGGGCTGCTGGCGGTCGCCGTCCCCATCGCCGTCATCGTGGTCCTCGCGGTCACCCTGCTGTGGACCCTGCTGCTCTCCCCCGTGCTGTGGATCCTCGCGGTGTGGAGCGGCCGCTACGCGCTGCGGAGTGCCCGCGGCCGTGTCCGGCCCATGAAGGAGCACCGCACCCCACCGCCACGGCGTCCCTTCGTCCTGATGAATCCCCGGTCCGGGGGCGGCAAGGTGGCGCGGTTCGGACTCGTGGAGAAGGCCGAGCGGCTCGGGGCGCGCGTCGTCCTCCTCGACCCGGAGCGCCATCAGGACGTCACCGAGCTGGCCCGGCAGGCGGTCGCGGACGGAGCGGACCTGCTGGGCGTCGCGGGCGGCGACGGGACGCAGGCGCTCGTCGCGGCCGTCGCCGCCGAACACGGCCTGCCGTTCCTCGTCGTCTCGGCCGGCACCCGCAACCACTTCGCCATGGACCTCGGCCTCGACCGCGACGACCCCTCCACCTGCCTCGACGCCTTGACGAACGGGGTCGAACTCCGGGTGGACCTCGGCTTCGCCGGGGAGCACCCCTTCGTCAACAACGCCTCGTTCGGCGCGTACGCGGCGGTCGTCCAGGATCCCGCCTACCGCGACGACAAGATCGGTACCATCCTGCAGCTCCTTCCGGACCTGCTGACCCGCCAGCGCGGACCGCAGCTGACCGCCCGGGCCGCCGGCACGACGCTCGAGGCTCCGCAGGCGCTGCTGGTGAGCAACAACCCCTACCGCACGAACGACCCGGCCGGTCTGGGCCGCCGCGAGCGGCTCGACTCGGGACTGCTCGGCATCCTCGGCGTCAAGGTGGACAGCGCCGTCGAGGCCGCCGCTCTCCTGCTTTCCCCGGACCCGCAGGGCCTCTCGGTCCTCACCGCGCGCGACGTGGTCGTCGGCGGCGACTGCGAGGAACTCGAGGTCGGCATCGACGGCGAGGCGATGATCCTGCCCACCCCGGTGCGCTGCCGTGTCGAGCCGGGCGTGCTCCGCGTCCGCGTGCCGAGGAAGCGGCCGGGCGTTCCCGCGGTCCAGCCCACCCTGGACTTTCGCCGGCTGCTCGCGCTGGCGATGCTCGTGGGCCGCACGGCCGGCGTACGACGCCCCGGCCACCGACCGAAGCCGGAGCCGCGAACCGACAAGCCCTGAGCGCCGCTTCGGCCGGCAGACCTGTCAGCCGTCCCCCGTGGGAAGAAGAGGACCGCGCTCGGCGCGCGGGAGACCGCGCGGAAGGCTGATGGCGAAGACCGTGCGGCCGGGACCGCTGGAGAGGTCGACGGTGCCGCCGTGGGCGAGGACCAGGGAACGGGCGACCGCGAGCCCCAGCCCGCTGCCGCCCCGGTCGCGGCTGCGCGCCTTGTCGACGCGGTAGAAGCGGTCGAAGACGCGTTCCTGCTCGGCGTCCGGGATACCCGCGCCGGAGTCGAGGACGAGGACGACCGCCGCGTCGGTGGAGACGGACAGTTCCACGCCCACCGCGGTGCCGGGCGGGGTATGCACCGCGGCGTTGGTGAGCAGGTTGTCCAGGACCTGACGGATGCGCAGCGGGTCCAGACGCAGCCGCACGGGTTCCGGGCCGACCGTCGCCGACAGGGTGTGGCCGGGGTGGCCGGCGCGGAAGGCGTCCACGGCGTCGCGGGTCAGCGCGGCGAGGTCGGCGTCCTCCAGGCGGAGCGGGGTCTCGACCTCGGCGGCGTCCAGACGGGCGAGCAGCAGCAGGTCGTCGAGGAGGACACCCATCCGGGCCGCCTCGGCGCGCAGCCGGGCCAGGTGCTTCTCGCGTTCCGCGGGCTCGTTGGCTGCGGCGTACTGGAAGAGGTCCGCGTAGCCGCGTACGGACATCAGCGGGGTGCGCAGTTCGTGCGAGGCGTCGGCGACGAACCGGCGCAGCCGCTGCTCGGCCTCGGTGCGCACGGCGAGCGAGTCGTCGATGTGTTCCAGCATGGTGTTGAACGCGGTGCGCAGTTCCTCGACCTCCGGGCCGCCCTTCCCGCCCCCGGCGCGCACCGGGAGCCGGGCGGAGCCGGTGAGGTTGTGCGAGGTGATGCCCCGGGCCGTGTGCGCCATGTCGCTGATGGGCCGCAGGCCGCGCCGCAGCACCGCCCGGCCGGCCACGACGAGCGCCAGCAGGGCGAGGGCGAACGCCACGACCTGGACGGTGATGAGCTGCCGCACGGTGCCCTGGAGGTCGGCCATGGGCGCGGCGGTGACCAGGACCACTCCGGGTTCGACCTCGCAGGCGCGCAGCTTGTAGGCGCCTTCTCCGTCGATCCGCGCGTCGCGCAGGCTGTGCGCGGAGCCCTCGGGCGGCAGGGCCTCGGCGGCGGCCGTGAGGGCGACGGTGTCCGCGGGCACGTCAGCGGGTTCACGGAGCACGGCCCGGCCGCCCCTGACGTCGTACACTGCGGTGAACCAGCCGTAGTAGGGCTGCTGCTGCACGGTGCCGTGGGATGCCGCGTCCTTGGACTGGGCGATCTGGACGAGCTTCATCTGCTGGCCGAGCTGGCGGTCGAGATAGTCCCTCATGTACGTCGTCAGCGCCGTGCCCACGACGGCGAACACGACGAGCGACAGCGCGCCCATCCCGAGGGCGAGCCGGGTGCCCAGGCGGGTCCGGCGATACGTCTCCCGGAAGCTGCGCGGACGGCCGGCCGGAGCGCGTGCCTCCCGGCTCCTCACGCGGCGACCTGCCGCACCACGTAGCCGACGCCGCGCACGGTGTGGATGAGCGCTGTCCCGCCGTCGTCGGTGCCGTCGAGTTTGCGGCGCAGCCGGCTGACGACGAGTTCGACGACGTTCGAGCGGCCGCCGAAGCCGTACTCCCAGACGTGGTCGAGGATCTGGGCCTTGGTGAGGACGGTGGGCGACTTGCGCATCAGGTAGCGCAGCACCTCGTACTCGGTGGGAGTGAGCGTGAGCAGCCGGCCGGAGCGCCGTACCTCGCGGGTGTCCTCGTCCATGGTCAGGTCGGCGACCGTGAGCACGGAACGCTGGAAGCCGGGTCCCGCGCTGCGGCGCAGCACGGTGCGCAGCCGGGCCATGAGCTCCTCCACGGCGAACGGCTTGACCAGGTAGTCGTCGCCGCCCCGGGTGAGGCCGGCGACCCGGTCGGCGACTCCGTCGCGGGCGGTGAGGAAGACGACGGGCACCATCGTGCCGGACTGCCTCAGCCGGTCGAGGACGGCGAATCCGTCCAGGCCGGGCAGCATCAGATCGAGCACCACGATGTCGGGGTGGAACGCGGCGGCCCGGCGCAGTGCCTCCTCCCCCGAGTTGGCCGTGACGGCCTCCCAGCCCTCGTAGCGGGCGACCGTCGCGACGAGATCGGCTATCGGAGGGTCGTCGTCCACGACCAGGAGGCGCACTTTTTCCACCCGCCCATAGTGCTGCACACGGTGGGCGGCGCCATAGCCGCGGCGGCCGGTGATCCACATCGATAAGCACTTGAAAGTCGGCCGACAGGAAAACGACAGCTCCCACCCGGCAGGCTCGACATCCCCACGACCGAACGAGGAGCTGCCCTCCGTGACCACTGTCGAACGCGTCCAGCCGCCCCCCACGGCGATACGCCCGAGGGTGGTGGCCCGCACCGGCCTGTACGCCCTGCTGGCGGCGAACGCCGTCGTGGTGGCGGTGTTCTTCGTCCGGGCCGGGTTCGCCTCGAACACACTGATCGTGCTGGGCCGGTTCACCGGCCTGTACGGCGCGCTGCTGATGGCCTTCCAGCTGGTGCTCGTCGCCCGGCTCCCCTGGCTCGACCACCGGATCGGCATGGACCGGCTGACGTCCTGGCACCGCTGGGTCGGCTTCGGCCTGCTGTGGACGCTGCTGTCGCACGTGGTGTTCATCGTCCTCGGCTATGCCGAGGGGACTCCGGCGGGCCCGGTGGACGAGCTGGTGGAGCTGGCCACGACGGTCGAGGGTGTGCTGCGCGCGCTCGTGGCCCTGGTGCTGATCATGGCGGTGGTCGCGGTGTCCGCCCGGTGGGCCCGGCGCCGCCTGGCCTACGAGACCTGGCACTTCATCCACCTCTACACCTATGTCGCGGTGGTGCTGGCGTTCACGCACCAGGTCGCGGCCGGCACGACCTTCACCGCGTCTCCCCTGGCCACGGCGTACTGGTGGACCCTGTGGGGCGGGGCGCTCGGCTCGGTGCTCGTCGGCCGGGTGGTGCTGCCGCTGTCGCGGAACCTGCGCCACCGGCTGCGGATCTCGGCCGTCGTACCGGAGTCCGACACCGTCGTGTCGATCTACGTCACCGGACGCGACCTCGGCCGGCTGCCCGCCCGGGCGGGCCAGTTCTTCCTGTGGCGGTTCCTCACCAAGGACCGCTGGTGGCAGGCCAATCCGTTCTCCCTGTCGGCCGCGCCGGACGGCACCCGGCTGCGCCTGACCGCGAAGACGGCGGGCGACGGCACGGCCGCCCTGCGGCATCTGAAGGTGGGCACACGGGTCTTCGCCGAGGGGCCCTACGGCGCCTTCACCACCCTGCACCGCACCCGTCCGGAGACGCTGCTCATCGCGGGCGGCGTCGGCGTCACCCCGATCCGGGCGCTTCTGGAGGACCTGCACGACCATGTGGTGCTCATCTACCGGGTGGCCGCCGACCGCGACGCCGTGCTCCTGGACGAGCTGCGCCGGCTCGCCGACGCCAAGGGGGCCGAGCTGCACGTGGTGACCGGCCCGGCGAGGCCGGACAGGCTGGCGCCGCGCGAGCTCGCCCGGCTGGTGCCGGACGTCGCCGACCGGGATGTCTTCGTGTGCGGGCCGCCCGGCATGACGAGCGCGGTGCTGCGCACCCTGGGCGATCTGGGTGTGCCCAGGGCGCAGATCCATTTCGAGCGTTTCAGCCTGGCGGGATGAGAGGGACACCGTGAAACGAGCACTGCCTGTCGTGGCCCTGTCGATCGCGGGGCTGATCCCGCTGTGGCGCTACGCACCGTCGCACAACACGTCTACCACCACGGAGGCCGCCGAGCCCGCCCCGAACTCACCGTCGTCGCGCTCCTCCTCCGCTCCTTCGTCGTCCTCGTCGTCCTCGTCGTCCTCGTCGGGCGCGGCCTCGCGGGTCGTCCGGGGCAGCACGGTCACCACCTCGAAGGGTGTCGTCCAGGTCGAGGTGACCTTCGAGGGCGACGCGATCGGTTCGGTGCGGATGCTCCAGCAGCCGGACCACCCGCAGACCACCGCGGCCGTGCCGAAGCTGATCCAGGAGACGCTCCAGGCGCAGAGTGCCGACATCGACACGGTCTCGGGCGCCACGGTCACCAGCGAGGGATACGTGACGTCGCTCCAGGCCGCCCTCGACGCGAAGGGTTCGTGAGTGCGCCGCGTCGAACACGTCATGGGCTTCCCGGTCTCGCTGCTCATCGGCGACGAGGACGCCGTCGAGGAGACCGCGGACCCGGTGTTCTCCTGGCTGCGTGAAGTCGACGCGCGGTTCAGCCCGTTCAAGCCGGGCAGCGAGGTGTCCCGGCTGGGCCGGGGCGAGCTGGAGCCGGCCCGGATCAGTCCGGATCTGGCCGAAGTCCTCGCTCTGTGCGAGGAGTTCCGCGTCGCGAGCGGCGGCGCGTTCGACGTGCGGCTGCCCGGTCGCGGCCTCGGCCCGTGCGCGGTCGTGAAGGGCTGGTCGGTGCAACGGGCCGCGCAGCTGCTGACAGCGGCCGGGGTGCGCGCGTTCTGCCTCAACGCGGGTGGTGACGTGATGACCGCCGGCGGTCCTTGGCGGGTGGGTGTAGGCCACCCGGAACGGGCCGACACCTTGTGCACGGTGCTGGAGATCGGCGACGGTGCGGTGGCGACGTCCGCGCGGTACGAGCGGGGCGACCACATCCTCGACGGACGCAGCGGCCGGCCGGCGACGGGCCTGCTCAGTGTCACGGTCGTGGCGCCGTCGCTGACCGAGGCGGACGCGACGGCCACGGCGGCCTTCGCGCTGGGCGCGGAGGGCGTCGAGTGGGCCGCCGCGCGCGAGGGCTGCGAGGTGTTCGCGGTCGACGCCGAGCACCGCGTCTTCCGTACGACGGGGCTTCCCGTGGCGAGTTGAGTGTGGCGGGCCGCGCGCCGTCGCCGACCGGGCGGCGGGACATACGCCGGCCCGGTGTGAGGGCCCCGCACCGAAACACGCCGGAAGCGTTGACGTGCCCCTGCCGGAAACTTATCTTCTGGTCGAACCTCCGCACAGCGTACGAGATTTCGAACATCTTGGGCCGTCAAAGGGGACTCACCGTGTTACGCACCCGCCACTGGTTCGCCCTGGGAGCAGCGCTGTTGGCGGTGCTCGCCTCCTTCCTCACCCAGCCCGCCGCCGCGGCCGTCGGCCGGCCGTACACGAACCCGGTCAAGTCCCAGAAGGGCGCGGATCCCTGGCTGGAGTACTACAACGGCAGCTACTACCTGGTGACGACGTCCTTCACCAACGAGCTGACGATGCGCAAGTCGCCGACGCTGGCCGGGCTCGCCACCGCCCCCAGTGTGCGGATCTGGTCCGACACCACCTCCGGCCGCAACGCCAACTTCTGGGCGCCGGAGATCCACTTCATCGACGGCAAGTGGTACCTGTACTACTCGGGAGCGCAGAGCGGCGCCGCCTGCTGCGACACCCAGCGCACCCATGTCCTGGAGAGCGCGGGCTCCGACCCGATGGGCCCGTACACCTACAAGAACACCCTCACCGGCTCCAACCTCGACCCCGGCGGCTGGCTGATCGACGCCAGTGTTCTCCGGTACGGCGGCAAGCTGTACCTGGTGGGCAGCGGCTCGGTCGGCGGCAGCAAGCAGAGCCTGGTCATCGCGCCGATGAGCAATCCGTACACGCTGAGCAGTTCGGCCTTCACCGTCATCTCCAGCCCCACACTGAGCTGGGAGACCTCCGGCGCCCCCGTCAACGAGGGGCCCGAGCCCCTGTACCACGGCGGCCGGACCTTCCTCACGTACTCCGCCAGCTACTGCCAGACCGCCGACTACAAACTGGGCCGGCTCGAACTGACCGGCACCGATCCGCTCAACCCCGCCTCCTGGACCAAGAAGCAGACCCCGGTCTTCCAGCGCAACGACGCCGCCGGTGTCTACGGCCCCGGCCACAACGGGTTCTTCACCTCGCCCGACGGCACCGAGAACTGGATCGTCTACCACGCCAACAGCTCCGCGAGCGGCGGCTGCGGCAACGGGCGTACGACCCGGGCGCAGAAGTTCACCTGGAACGCCGACGGCACGCCCGAGTTCGGCACACCGGTCGCCACCGGCACGACGCTGGCGGGCCCCTCCGGGGAGACGGCCACGACCCCGGCGGCGTACACCGTGGTGAACCGCAACAGCGGCAAGTGCCTCGACGTGGAGGGCTCGAACACCGCGGACGGCACGAATGTCTTCCAGTGGACCTGCACCGGCGGCGCCAACCAGAAGTGGCGTGTCGAGGACCAGGGCGACGACACCAGCCGCCTGGTGAACGCCGCCACCGGCAAGGTACTGGACACCGCCGACTGCTCCGCCGCCGACGGCGCCGATCTGCGCCAGTGGAGCTGGCTCAACAACAACTGTCAGCGGTTCAGGCTCATTTACACCGGAAGCGACTTCGTGCGGATCGTCAACGCGAACAGCGGCAAGGTCGCCGACGTGGCCGGCTGCGGTACCGGCGACGGCGTCGACGTGCGCCAGTGGACCTGGCTGAACAACACCTGCCAGCAGTGGCAGCTCAAGCCCACCGTCTGACACCGGGAGAGCAACGACCATGCGACGTCTCATCGCCCGCCTGCTGACCGCGGTCCTCGCCACGCTGGCCCTCCTGGCCACCGGCACACCCGCCCACGCGGCGGCCCCGGCCTCCCCCGCGGTGACCTTCACCAACCCGGTGGCCGAACAGCGGGCCGACCCCCACATCTTCAAACACACCGACGGTTACTACTACTTCACCGCGACGGTCCCCACGTACGACAAGATCGTGCTGCGCCGGGCCACCACACTGCAAGGGCTCGCCACCGCTCCGGAGACCACCGTCTGGACCAAGCACGCGAGCGGCGTGATGGGCGCGCACATCTGGGCACCGGAGATCCACTTCATCGACGGCAAGTGGTACGTCTACTTCGCGGCCGGGTCGACCAGCGACGTGTGGGCGATCCGGATGTACGTCCTGGAGAGCTCCGCCGCGAACCCGCTGACCGGCAGCTGGACGGAGAAGGGGCAGATCGCCACCCCGGTCTCCTCCTTCTCCCTCGACGCGACCACCTTCGTCGTGGGCGGGGTCCGCTATCTCGCCTGGGCACAGCGCAATCCGGCCGAGGACAACAACACCAGCCTGTTCATCGCCAGGCTGGCCAACCCCTGGACCATCAGCGGGACTCCGGTGGAGATCTCGCAGCCCACGCTGTCCTGGGAGACCGTCGGGTACAAGGTCAACGAGGGTCCCGCGGTGATCCAGCACGGCGGCAAGGTGTTCCTGACCTACTCGGCCAGTGCCACCGACGCCAACTACTGCCTGGGCATGCTGAGCGCGTCCTCCTCCGCCGATCTGCTCAACGCCGGTTCCTGGACGAAGGGTTCGCAGCCGGTGTTCCGGAGCAGTGCCGCGACCTCGCAGTACGGGCCCGGCCACAACTCGTTCACCGTCTCCGAGGACGGCAGGTCGGACGTCCTCGTGTACCACGACCGCAACTACAAGGACATCAGCGGCGATCCGCTCAACGACCCCAACCGCCGCACCCGGCTGCAGAAGATCTACTGGAACGCCGACGGCACCCCCGCCTTCGGCATCCCGGTCGCGGACGGCGTCTCACCGGTCCGCCTCTCCTCCTACAACTTCCCCGACCGGTACGTCCGTCACTGGGAGTTCCGCGCGAGGATCGAGGCGAACGTCGCCGTTCTCGCCGACTCGCAGTTCCGCGTCGTGACCGGCCTCGCGGGCACCGGCACCGTCTCGCTCGAGTCGGCGAACTACCCCGGCTACTACCTCCGTCACAAGAACTTCGAGCTGTGGGTCGAGAAGGACGACGGCACCGCCGCCTTCAGGAGCGACGCCGCCTTCTACCGGCGCTCCGGCCTCGCCGACACCGCCTCCGGCCTCTCCTTCGAGTCGTACAACTACCCGGGCCGGTACGTCCGTCACTACGACTACCTGCTCTATGTGCAACCCGCCGACACGACGGCGGCGAAGGCGGACGCGACGTTCTACACCGAGTAGACCGGACTTCAGGGGCAGCCGCCGGGCCGTCGTGGCGGTGCGCGGCTTCGCGCCGCCCGTCGCCCGGCATCGAGGTCGCGCGCGGGAGCCGGTCCCCGACGAACGATCAGCTCCAGCGCACGGGCAGTGTCCGGTAGCCGTGTCCGATGAACGACTCGGCGAGGCGCGCCGGCCCCCGCGACACGTCCGCGCTCAGGGTGGGGAAGCGCTCGAAGAGAGCCGGGAGGGCGATCGACGCCTCCAGCCGGGCCAGCGGAGCGCCGACGCAGTAGTGGACGCCGTGGCCGAACGCGAGGTGCTCCTTGTCGACGCGGGTGATGTCGAAGCGGGACGCGCTGTCGCCGTGGCGCAGCGGGTCACGGCCGGCTGCCGCGTAGGTCGCCAGGATCGCGTCACCGCGCGGGATCAGGGTGCCGTCGGGGAGCTTGATGTCCTCGATGGCATAGCGGAGCGGAAGGTTGGCGATCGAGGGGGCCCAGCGCAGGGTCTCCTCGATGACCTCGGTCCAGGGGATCTCACCGGACAGCACACGCGCGAGCTGGTCGGGGTGGGCGAGCAGGGCGTGGACCGCGTTGCCGATGAGGTTCACGGTCGTCTCGTGGCCCGCGCCGATGACGAGCAGGAGCGTGTCGATCAACTCCGCCTCGGTGAGCTGGGATCCCTCCTCGTCACGGGCCGCGATGAGCGCGGTCGTCATGTCGTCGCCCGGCCGCTCCCGCTTCGACTCGACGAGCTGGGCCAGCAGTTCGTGGACCTCCCGATAGGTGGCCATGGCCTGCTCGGGGCCGATGGTGGTGTCCATGTTCGCCTCGATGAGACGCGCGATGTCGGCGCGCCCGTCCTCCGGCAGGCCGAACAGTTCGCAGATCACCCGCATCGGGAGCGGGTGCGCGTAGGCGGACCGGAGGTCGGTCCGCTCGTCGGGGGCCTCGGCCATCCGGTCGAGGAGTTCGGCCGCGATCTCCTCGATTCGGGGCCCCAGCGCGTCGGTGCGCCGCTTCGTGAACGCGGGGGAGACGAGCTTGCGCAGCCTGCGGTGGTCGGCGCCGTAGGCGGTGAACATGTTGGTGACGCCGACCCAGAGACCGACCCAGCTCTCGCGGTACGCGCCGTCGATCCAGGCGGGCCAGTGCCGATTGGGGTCCTTGGACACCCGGTCGTCGGCGAGGAGCTGCCTGAGCGTCTCGTACCGGGTCGGGAACCAGGCCGGTATGCCGCTCGGGAGTTCGACGAGAGCGGCGGCGGGGGCGCCTCCCGGGTCCCTCGGGGTGCGGTGGAAGCCGCGTAACCGCTCGGCCTCCCCGTGGATGTCGGCACCGGCGGGGTCGATGACGAAGGGCTGCTCAAGCACGTGGGCTCCTGTCGCGGGTGGGTCACCAGTCGAGGTGCGGCGTCTCGCGCAATCGGTCCATCACGGTCCGCCGCATCGTAACCTGACCGCCTCCGAGGGCAGGGAACAGGGGGCGCACGCGACAACACCCGCACAGAGATGGAGAGTTGTTGCTCGTTCGACGGCAGGCCGGGGCCCGGGGCGGGGACGCCCGGCCCGGGTGCCAGGACCGTCGACACCCGCCGGTGTTCCGACGCGGGCGCCGTCCGTCCGAAGCCGACCGGGCGGTTCATCCGGTTGCGGAAGAGTTCACCTTCCGCTCGACGGCCTTCGGGCGCCTACGATCCTGCCGTGGTCCTCTTCGTCCTGGAACGCGCGTCCCGGCACTCCGTCGCCGAGAGCTGGCGGCGCCTGACCGACTGGCCCCGGCACGCGGACGTCGTCCCGCTGACCCGGGTCACCGTGCGCACGCCACCGCCGACCCGGGAGGGCACGGTCTTCGTCGCCCGGTCGGGGCTCGGGGCCCTCGCGTTCGATGACCCGATGGAGGTCGTCGCGTGGCGGCCGCCGGGCGACGGGAGCCCGGGAACATGCCGGCTGGTCAAGCGCGGCACGTTCGTCACGGGCTGGGCCGAGTTCGAGGTGCACCCGGCGGAGGGCGGCGGTTCACGGGCGGTCTGGCGGGAGGACCTGAGCGTGCGCGGACTGCCCGGGTTCGCCGACCGTCCGCTGAGGTGGTCGGCGCGGTGGATGTTCGGGCGGGCGATGGACGGGTTGCTCGGGCGGGGCGAGGACACCGGGCGGGAGCGACGGGCCCAGCAGGGGTGAACCGCCGGGCAGGGGTACTCCCGCCCCCGCCCGCCTCCGTCAATCCCCCGGCAGAATCGGCGGATTGGCGAACCGGACGAGTTCCCGTGCCTGTTCCGGGAACCATTCACCCGCGGCGGGGTCCACCGTGCCGCGCTCCGGGTCCTCGGGGCCCGGCGTTCCGCGCAGGCAGAGCCCGTCCGACTCGCCGGGTGTCTTGATCCACAGCCGGGCGTCCTGGAGCGGGTCGCCGGTGCGCAGAGTGGGGCGGGCGCCGAGACCGCGGTTCGGCGGGTTGCACCAGTCCTGCGGGTCGGTGTACGTGCCGGCGGGCGGGGTCCAGGGGCCCTGACCGTTGCGGCTGGAGTCGGTGACGAAGTGCTTCATGCGGGCCGGCGGCGTGTGCACCCGCGCGTCCAGCCAGGACTGCGCGTCCGCCCGCGGCCACCACTGGTTCGGGCACTCGGCGACGTCACCACCGCCGTCGGCGTAGGCCAGGCACGACGAGATCAGCTTGCCGTACCAGGAGTTGGCGTCGTCGGTGTTGTAGTTCGAGGCGTTGGTGTAGAAGCCGGAGGCCCGTGCCACTCCGCCCTTGATCAGGCGCGGCACGATGGAGCTGACGGTGTGCCAGCCCGGGTGCCCGGTGTCGAGATAGACCCGCGTCCCGGAGAGCGGCTCCAGCTTGTCGACCGCGTAGTTGACCTCGGCGTACCGCGCGGCGGTCTTCGTGCCCTGCGCGTCGTCCTGGCCACAGTCGGAAGGCAGCAGGGCGAGGGCGTCGGGTTCGAGGGTGACGATCGTGTCGCCGCGCCCGATCCCCCGCGCCACCGCGTCGATCCACGCCTTGTACTCCGCGGTGTCGGCGGCGCCGCCCGCCGAATAGTTGGAGCAGTCCCGGCCGGGGATGTTGTAGAGCGCCAGCACGGCGATCGCGTCGTGGTGGCCGGCGTCGCGCACCACCCCGCGGACCAGCCGCTCCACCTGGGCCGGTGTCTGGTCGCCGAACCACACGGCCTGCGGGGTGTTCACCATCGTCAGAAGACCGGCGGCGTCGCGGTACTGGCCGGCCCGGGCGAGGTCGACGGCCTGCCGGTACGCCGCCGGGTTGGGCTCCGGGACGTACAGCGACGGTCCGCGGTCCGTGGACTCGGCGGCGTGCGCCAGGGGTGCGGTGAAGAGGGCGGCCAGCACGACGGACAGAGCGGCCGGCCATGTCGAGGTACGTCGTCTCATACGGGTTCACTCCTGGTTCGCCACGGTCACGAGGGACTTGCGGGAGCGCTCCCACAGGAGATTCGCCGAGCGGCATGCCTGCGTCAATACAGGGCGCACAAGAAAGGCCCACCGCGGTCCGCGGCGAGCCTCGCCCCGGCCCTCGAACCTCCGAGCCGTCACGCCCCCGAGCGCTCAAGCCGTCAAAGCCCTCCGACCTCAGCCCTCGACCCTCGACCCTCAAGCGGCCGTCGCTCCGTCGCGGGCCCTCAAGCGACCGTCCCTCTGTCGCGGGCTCTCACGCCACCGACCCGATCCGTCGCGCCGGAACCGAGGACGCGTCGTGGTGGATCGGTGTGTGGGCTCCCGTGAGGGAAACCCCGCTCCCCCCGCGCCGGTTGGCCACGATCTCCGCGGCGATCGACAGGGCCGTCTCCTCGGGTGTGCGTGCTCCGAGGTCCAGGCCGATCGGGGACCTGAGGCGGGCCAGCTCGATCTCGGTCACGCCGACTTCGCGCAACCGTTCATTGCGGTCCAGGTGAGTACGCCGCGAGCCCATGGCGCCGACGTAGGCCACGGGGAGCCGCAGCGCGAGCCGGAGCAGCGGCACGTCGAACTTGGCGTCGTGGGTGAGGACGCACAGGACCGTGCGCGCGTCGACCTCCGTGCGCTCCAGGTAGCGGTGGGGCCAGTCCACGACGATCTCGTCCGCGTCGGGGAAGCGGGCCGCCGTCGCGAAGACCGGACGGGCGTCGCACACCGTGACCCGGTAGCCGAGGAACCTGCCCATGCGGACCAGGGCCGAGGCGAAGTCGATGGCGCCGAAGACGATCATGCGCGGGGGCGGGACCGACGACTCCACCAGGATCGTGAGCGGCGCTCCGCAACGAGAGCCCTGCTCTCCGATCTCCAGTGTGCCGGTGCGGCCGGCGTCCAGTTGGGCCGCCGCCTCGCCCACCACCGTACGGTCGAGTTCGGGGTGGGCGCCGAAGCCGCCCTCGTACGAGCCGTCGGCACGCACCACGAGGGCGTGGCCCATGAGTTCGGCGGGGCCGCTCACGACGCGGGCGAGCGCCGCGGCCTCCCCGCCCGCGGAGGCGGCCAGGGCGGTCGCGAGCACGGTCCGGCGCGCGGTGTCCCGCGCGCGGACCGGAGTGATCAGGATGTCGATGACGCCGCCGCAGGTCAGGCCGACCGCGAAGGCGTCGTCGTCGCTGTAGCCGAAGCGTTCGAGGACGGTCCCGCCGTCCTCCAGCGCCTGCACGCACAGTTCGTAGACCGCTCCCTCCACGCAACCGCCGGAGACCGAGCCGATCGCCGTGCCGTCGGAGTCGACGGCGAGGGCGGCGCCGGGCTGGCGGGGCGCGCTGCCGCCGACCGCCACCACGGTGGCCACGGCGAAGTCGCGGCCCTGCCCGACCCACCGGTGGAGCTCTTCGGCGATGTCCAGCATCTCTCGGTCTCCTTGACTGCGGTTGCGTGGAAGGAGGGCGGGCGTCAGTGGACGCCCATCCAGCTCTCGATCGGGTTGAGCGCGAAGTAGACGAAGAAGATCACCGTCAGGCCCCACATGAAGGCCCCGATCTCCCTGGCCTTGCCCTGGGCGATCCTGATGGCGACATAACTGATCACGCCGGCCGCCACGCCCGCGGTGATCGAGTAGGTGAACGGCATGATCACGACGGTCAGGAAGACCGGGACGGCGGTGGCCCGGTCGGCCCAGTCGACGTGGCGGGCGTTCGTCATCATCATCGCGCCGATGACCACCAGCGCCGCCGCCGCGACCTCGCCGGGGACGATGGCCGTGAGCGGGGTGAAGAAGAGGCAGGCCGCGAAGAACAGGCCCGTGACGACGGAGGAGAGTCCGGTGCGGGCACCCTCGCCGACACCGGTCGCCGACTCGACGAAGACCGTCTGGCCGGAGGCGCCGGCGACACCGCCGACCGCTCCGCCCGCGCCGTCGATGAACAGCGCCTTCGACAGGCCCGGCATCCGGCCCTGGGCGTCGGCCAGCTTGGCCTCGGTGCCGACGCCGATGATGGTGGCCATCGCGTCGAAGAACCCGGCGAGCACGAGCGTGAAGACGATCATGCCGACCGTCATGGCGCCGACCTGGCCCCAGCCGCCGAACTCGACCTTGCCGAAGAGCGAGAAGTCCGGCATCGAGACGGCGCTGCCGTGCAGTTCGGGAGCGCCACTGGCCCATTGCTTCGGATCGATGGCGCCGGCGGCGTTGAGGACGACGGAGACGACCGTTCCGGAGACGATGCCGATGAGGATCGCACCAGGGATGCCGCGCGCCTGGAGCATGAAGATCAGAAGCAGGGTGACGGCGAAGAGCAGGACCGGCCAGCCGGCGAGTTCACCGGCTGGACCGAGGGTGACCGGGGTCGCCTTGCCCTGGTGCACGAAGCCGGCCTTGACCAGGCCGATGAGCGCGATGAACAGGCCGATGCCCATGGTGATGGCGTGCTTGAGCGCCAGCGGGATCGCGTTCATGATCATCTCGCGCAGCCCGGTGACGACCAGGAGCATGATGACCGCGCCGTACATCACGCACATGCCCATGGCCTGCGGCCAGGTCATCTGCGGGGCGACCTGCGAGGAGAGCACGCCGGACACCGAGAGTCCGGCGGCGAGGGCGAGCGGCACCTTGCCGACGAAGCCCATGAGGAGTGTGGTGAAGGCCGCCGCGAACGCGGTCGCGGTGATCAGGGCCTTCTGGCCGAGCATGTCCCCCGCCGCGTCCTTGCCGGACAGGATGAGGGGGTTGAGCAGCAGGATGTACGCCATCGCCATGAAGGTGGTGACGCCGCCGCGCACCTCACGCGCGATCGAGCTTCCCCGCTGGGATATGTGAAAGTACCGGTCGAGCCAAGACCGTCCGGCCGGAACGCGGCTGCCCGCGCCCGCGTCCGCCGCGGCGGTCTTCGGCTCCAGTGACTGCTGGGTCATGTGGGCCTGCTCCCAAGGTTCAAAGGGACACCCGCTGCAGTCGTCCTGACGACTGGTGAACCGCGAACGCGGTTGCGGGATTTGGGAAGGTGCTTCGGCCGCACGACCCGGGGGACGGCCCGAGACGAACGAGAAGAACTCTGGTGCGGTACGTGCCTGTTGCTTGCTGCTCCCTGCTGGGTCCCCGGCATCCGCGAGCGGTGCGGTGGCCGGGTGTTCCGGGCGGCGCGTGACGTGTGACGTTCCCGGCGCCGCCCGGAGAGATGTGTCCGGTGCCTACGCGGTTCCCGTGAGGTGTTCGGGGCGTACCGGCGTCCGGTTGAGCTCCAGACCCGTCGCGTTCCGGATCGCCGCGAGGACGGCCGGGGTGGACGACAGGGTCGGGGCCTCGCCGACGCCACGGAGCCCGTACGGGGCGTGGTCGTCGGCGAGTTCGAGCACATCGACGGGGATGGTCGGTGTGTCGAGGATGGTGGGGATCAGGTAGTCCGTGAAGGAGGGGTTGCGCACCTTCGCGGTCTTCGGGTCGACGATGATCTCCTCCATGACCGCGACGCCCAGGCCCTGGGTGGTACCACCCTGGATCTGGCCGATGACGGACAGCGGGTTGAGCGCCTTGCCGACGTCCTGGGCGCAGGCCAGTTCGATGACCTTGACCAGGCCGAGTTCGGTGTCCACCTCGACGACGGCGCGGTGCGCGGCGAAGGAGTACTGGACGTGGCCGTCGCCCTGGCCGGTACGCAGGTCGAAGGCCTCGGTCGGACGGTGCCGCCATTCGGCCTCGATCTCGACGGCCTCTCCTTCGAGCACATCGGCGAGATCGGCGAGGACCTCGCCTCCGTCGGTGACGACCTTGCCGCCCTCCAGGAGGAGCTCGGCGGTGGCCCAAGCGGGGTGGTACGTACCGAACTTGCGGCGGCCGATCTCCAGGACCTTCTCGCGGACCAGCTCGCAGGAGTTCTTGACGGCGCCACCGGTGACGTACGTCTGACGCGAGGCGGACGTCGAACCGGCGCTGCCCACCCGGGTGTCGGCCGGCTGGATGGTCACCTGAGCGACGCCCAGTTCGGTACGGGCGATCTGCGCGTGGACGGTGACGCCGCCCTGGCCGACCTCCGCCATCGCGGTGTGCACGGTCGCCACCGGCTCGCCGCCGACGACCTCCATGCGGACCTTTGCGGTCGAGTAGTCGTCGAAGCCCTCGGAGAAGCCGACGTTCTTGATGCCGACGGCGTAGCCGATGCCACGGACGACGCCCTCGCCGTGCGTGGTGTTGGAGAGGCCGCCGGGCAGCTGCCGTACGTCCGCCGCCTCGCCGGCGGCGAGCCACTGCTGCTCGGGCGGCAGCGGCATCGCCTTGACACGGCGCAGGAGTTCGGCGACCGGGGCCGGCGAGTCGACGCGCTGCCCGGTGGGCAGCAGCGAGCCCTGCTCCATCGCGTTGAGCTGACGGAACGCGACCCGGTCCATGCCCACCCGGTCGGCGAGCCTGTCCATCTGGGCCTCGTACGCGAAGCACGCCTGGACCGCGCCGAAGCCGCGCATGGCGCCGCAGGGCGGGTTGTTGGTGTAGAGCGCGATCGCCTCGATGTCGACGTCCTCGACGACGTACGGGCCGACGCTGAGCGAGGAGGCGTTGCCGACGACCGCCGGGGAGGCCGACGCGTAGGCGCCGCCGTCCAGCACGATCCGCGCCCTCATGTGCGTGAGCTTGCCGTCCTTGGTCGCCCCGTGCTCGTAGTAGAGCTTGGCGGGGTGGCGGTGGACGTGTCCGAAGAAGGACTCGAAGCGGTTGTAGACGATCTTGACGGGCTTGCCGGTGCGGAGGGCCAGCAGGCAGGCGTGGATCTGCATCGACAGGTCCTCACGGCCGCCGAAGGCACCGCCGACTCCGGAGAGCGTCATCCGGACCTTGTCCTCGGGCAGGCCGAGCACCGGGGCGATCTGGCGCAGATCGGAGTGCAGCCACTGGGTGGCGATGTAGAGCTCGACGCCGCCGTCCTCGCAGGGCACGGCGAGGCCGGACTCGGGGCCGAGGAAGGCCTGGTCCTGCATGCCGAAGGTGTACTCGCCCTTGACGACGAAGTCGGCCTTCTTCGCGGCCTCTTCGACGTCGCCGCGGACGATCGGCTGGCGGTGCACGATGTTCGGGTGCGGGACGTGGCCGATGTGGTGGTCGTCACGGCCCTCGTGGACGAGGATCGCGTCGGGCGCGGTCGCCGACGCCTCGTCCGTGATGACCGGCAGCTCCCTGTACTCCACCTTGATCTTGGCGGCGGCGCGGCGCGCGGTCTCCGGGTGGTCGGCGGCGACGATGGCGACGGGCTCGCCGTGGTGGCGCACCTTGCCGTGCGCGAGGACCGGGGTGTCCTGGATCTCCAGGCCGTAGTTCTTCACGTCCGTGGGCAGGTCGTCGTAGGTCATGACGGCGTAGACGCCGGGCTGCGCCAGGGCTTCGGAGGTGTCGATGGACACGATCTCGGCGTGGGCGACCGTGGAGCGCAGGATCTGGCCCCACAGCATGTCCTCGTGCCACATGTCGGACGAGTAGGCGAACTCGCCGGTGACCTTGAGGGTGCCGTCCGGGCGGAGCGTGGACTCGCCGATGCCGCCCTTGGTCTTCGAGCCCTGGGTGATGTTCGTGGGCGTACCAGTCGTACCCATGGTCAGACCGCCTCAGACTGCCGTGCGGCCGCCAGACGGACCGCGTCCATGATCTTCTCGTAACCGGTGCAGCGGCACAGGTTGCCCGAGAGCGCCTCGCGGATGTCCGCGTCGGTCGGGTTCGGGGTGCGCTCCAGCATCTCGTCCGCGGCGACCAACAGGCCGGGCGTGCAGAAGCCGCACTGGACGGCGCCCGCGTCGATGAACGCCTGCTGGATCGGCGAGAGTTCGGTGCCCTCGCCGGTCTGCGAGTCGTGACCCTTGGCCGCCCAGCCCTTGGCCTCGTCGAGCGAAGTCCCCTGCTTCTCCGGGGTCCCGCAGGCACCGCCGGCACAACCTCCGTGCTCCGCGCGCTGCTTGGCGAAGTCGGCGAGCCCCTCGACGGTGACGACCTCGCGGCCCTCGACCTGCCCCGCGGCGACCAGACACGAACACACGGGCACGCCGTCCAGGCGGACGGTGCAGGAGCCGCACTCGCCCTGCTCACAGGCGTTCTTGGAACCGGGCAGGCCGAGACGCTCGCGCAGGACGTACAGGAGGCTCTCGCCCTCCCAGACGTCGTCGGCCTCCTGCTCGCGGCCGTTGACCATGAAATTGACACGCATTACGCGACTCCCTCCGTGCGGGCGGCGGTGCCGCGGTAGGACTCCCAGGTCCAGGTCAGCGTGCGGCGGGCCATGATGCCGACCGCGTGGCGGCGGTAGCTCGCCGTGCCCCGGACGTCGTCGATCGGGTTGCAGGCGCCGGAGCAAAGGTCCGCGAACTGCTTGGCGACCGACGGGGTGATGATCTTCCCGTTGTCCCAGAAGCCGCCCTCGTCGAGCGCCGCGTTCAGGAACTCCTCGGCGGCCTTGGCGCGGACCGGGGTCGGCGCGGCCGAGCCGATGCCCGTGCGGACCGTACGGGTCTCGGGGTGCAGGGCCAGACCGAAGGCGCACACCGCGATGACCATCGCGTTGCGGGTGCCGACCTTCGAGTACTGCTGCGGTCCGTCGGCCTTCCTGATGTGGACGGCGCGGATCAGCTCGTCCGGCGCGAGCGCGTTGCGCTTCACCCCGGTGTAGAAGGCGTCGATCGGGATCAGCCGGGTACCGCGGACGGACTCGGCCTCGACCTCGGCTCCGGCCGCGAGGAGGGCGGGGTGGGCGTCGCCCGCCGGGGAGGCGGTGCCTAGGTTGCCGCCGACGCCGCCTCGGTTGCGGATCTGCGGGGAGGCCACCGTGTGGGAGGCGAGGGCCAGCCCGGGGAGCTCACCGCGCAGGTTCTCCATGATCCGGGTGTACGGGACGGAGGCGCCCAGACGCACGCTCTCCTCGCCGACCTCCCACTCGCTCAGCTCGCCGATGCGGTTCAGATCGAGAAGGTACTCGGGCCGGCGGTGGTCGAAATTGATCTCGACCATCACATCGGTGCCACCCGCAATCGGCACAGCGGTGGGGTGCTCAGCCTTGGCGGCGAGCGCCTCCTCCCAGCTGGCGGGGCGAAGGAAGTCCATGAGTGGCTCTCTTCATTCGTATCGTGGTTCGCTCTGATCAAGCCAGATCGTGTGCGGGCGGCCCGGCTCGTTCATCAGGTGTTTACGCGGAGTGGGGCCAGTACACAGCGGTGTCCCGCACCAGGGTCAGTCACCGAAACCATGAAGGAGTTGGCTGGCCAGCGCGCGCATCTTGTAGATTCGTATGAACCGAGGTCATCAGCAACCTCTTCGTTTTCCTTTGGAAACAACAAGCACAGCCCTTTGGAAACAACAAGCACAGCCCCGGGAACGGCGAGCACAGCTCTCGAATGCCGAGGACACAGGCCCAAGGGGCCGGGACCACCGATTCTCGGAACCCACGGACCGGCTCCTCGGATCCCGGGGACCCGCCCGCGGGGCCTCACCACAGATCCATCGTAGATTTCGAGACAAAGAACGGCGGCGACGAGAATGCGGCTGCGCGCACTGCTGGACACCGACGCGCTGGGCCTGCGGCTGCTCGGCGGCGAGGACGAGCTCGACCGCACCGTACGCGGTGTGATGACCACCGACCTCAAGGACCCCAGCCGCTACCTCTCGGGCGGCGAGCTGGTGCTCACCGGCCTCGCCTGGCGGCACGACGCCGACGACTCGGAGCCCTTCGTCCGCATCCTCGCGGGAACCGGGGTCGCGGCCCTGGCCGCCGGTGAGGCGGAGCTCGGCGACATCCCCGACGACCTGATCATGGCCTGCGCCCGGCACCGGCTGCCCCTGTTCGCCGTGAACGAGTCGGTGGCCTTCGCCACGATCACCGAGCACGTCGTACGCCAGGTGTCGGGCGAGCGCGCCGGGGATCTGGCCGCCGTGGTCGACCGGCACCGGCGGATGATGACCTCGGGCCCGGCGGGCGGCGGCCCCGAGGTGGTCCTCGATCTGCTCGGTACCGACCTCGACCTTCGCGCCTGGGTCCTCTCCCCCGCCGGACGGCCCATCGCGGGCTCCAAGGTCACGGGCGCCGCGCTGCCCGCCGACACCTGCGCCAAGCTGGCCGCCGAGCACCTGGCGGCGGTCCGCACCGGGCGCCGGGGACCGCACCGGGTGGCGGTGGGCCCGGCGACCTACTCGCTCTTCCCGATCCGCTCGTCGGGGCGCGCCGCAGGCGCCTCCCGGGACGTGCGCGAGACGGTGCTCTCCGACTGGCTGCTCGCCGTCGAGGCGGACGCCGGGGACTGGCCCGAGGAGCGGCTCGATCTGCTCCAGGGCGTCACCCAGCTGATCGCGGTGGAGCGGGACCGGCGGGACGCGGCGCGCACGGTGCGGCGACGGCTCGCGCAGGAGGTGCTGGAGCTGGTCCAGGCGGGCGCGGCGCCCGCCGAGATAGCCGCCCGGCTGCGGGTCGCGGCACCGGTGCTGCTGCCCGGCCTGGGCGCGGCACCGCACTGGCAGGTCGTGGTGGCGCGCGTCGAGTGGGACGGCGGCGGGATCGAGGGCGGCCCGGTCGCCCAGGCGCTGCTCGAGGAGATCCTCGTGGACCCCCTGTCTCCGGGGCCGGAGCACTCCGACCGGATCGCCGTCGCGCACACGGGGGACGAGGCGGTCGCGCTCGTCCCCCTTCCGGCGGTCCCGGCCGATGACGACGCCCCCGAGCCGGGCCTGCTCGCCGACTCGCTTCTGGCGGCCGTACGGGACCCGCTGTCGGCCGGCCTCAACGACGACGGGCGGCTCACGCTCGGCGTCAGTGCCGCCGTGCACTCGGCCGAGGGGCTGCGTGGCGCCCTGGAGGAGGCCCGGCACGCCCGCCGGGTCGCCGCGGCACGCCCAGGGCGGGTCTGCGCGGCCGGACACCAGGAGCTGGCCTCGCACGTCCTGCTGCTGCCCTTCGTCCCGGACGACGTGCGCCGGGCCTTCACCGCCCGCCTCCTCGACCCGCTGCGCGAGTACGACCTCCGCCACCGCGCGGAGCTGATCCCGACCCTGGAGGCCTTCCTGGACTGCGACGGCTCCTGGACGCGCTGCGCGGCCCGTCTGCACCTCCATGTCAACACGCTGCGCTACCGCGTCGGCCGTATCGAGCAGTTGACGAGTCGTGATCTTTCACGCCTGGAGGACAAGTTGGACTTCTTCCTGGCACTGCGGATGAGCTGACCCCAGCGGCCCCACGTGAAGCGATCACAACCGACGACTTTGTGAAATCCTTCACCCACCCTCTTGGCCGGGCCCGGTGATCCGTGCTGAGATGCCACCACTCAACAGCTCAATGGTGTGCTCGGGGAGGGCAACGTGGCGCATACCGCCATGTCTGGTACCGGAACGACTGCAGGGGACGATCCACTCCAGACCGCGGTATGGCGGCTGCGCTCGCGCGCCTGCTGGGCCGACGCGGCGGCGCTGCTCCAGCCGCGCACGGCGGCGCCCGCGCTGCAGAGAGCGTCCCTGCTCGTCGAGCGCTGCCTCTACACCGAGCAGGGCTGGGCGGAGGCGGAGGACGCGCTGCGCACCGCGGAGGCCCTCGCGCAGAGCGATGACGAACGGGGCGCGGCGGCCTGTGAGCGGGGTCAACTCGCCTACGCCTCCACGCTGCTGAACGTGCGCGACCGGGCCGACGAGGCACGTGCGGCGCTCGGCCGGTCCGCGGCACTGCTCGCACCGGGCGCGCCCGGGCGGGCCCTGCTGGACTTCCGCCGGGGGCTGCTCGCCGAGAATCTCGCCCACTCACCGCAGTCCGCCCGCGCCGCGTACCGGCGGGCGCATGCCGGCGCGACCGCCCAGAACGATCCGCTGCTGCTCTCCTGCACCTGGCGGCACCTCGCCGGACTCTCCCTGCGCGAAGGGGAGTTGGCGGAGGCCAGGCACGGATTCGCGGAATCTCTCCGGATCCGGGAAGAGCTGGGCTACCTCGTCGGTACGGCACCGGCGTTGGCGTCCCTGGCCGACGCCGAGGTCGAGCCGGAGGCGTCGCGGCTGCGGGCGGAGGCGGGACGGCTGTTCCGGCTGCTCGGCGGCGTACCCACCTGGCTGGCCGACCAGTTGGCTCCGCCCGCGGCGACGGCCTGATCACGTACGGGCGGACGGACACTCCGCCCGTACGCACGGCTCCGGTATCGACGGGCCCCGGCACACACACGTGCGGGGGGTGCCGGGCCGGCCGGCCGCGGCGGCGCGCTCAGCCCACGACGGGAAGCCCGCGGGCGAACCGGCGGACGGCATCGGTGAAGGCGTCCGGGTCGTCGAAGTTCGCGAGGTGCCGTGCCCGCGGGATCAGTTCGACGCGGGCGTGCGGATGCGCGCGGGCGAAGTCCTCCTCCCCGGCGCGGAAGAGCGTGTCCTTCTCGCCGTTCAGGATGAGGACCGGAGCCCTCACATGGCGCATCGCACCCGCGTCGAAGCGTCCGAGCACGTCGCCCCAGGCCGCGGGCAGGGTGTGGAAGGCGTAGCCGGAACGGATGGTCGCCTCCACCACGTCCGGCGGGTAGAGCCGCCGCAGCAGCCGGTCGTTCCGCCGGGTCAGTCGATCCGCCGGGACACGAGGAACCAGCCCGGCGACCCACCGGTAGGGCAGTGCCCGCAGCCCACGGGTGGAGGCGCTCGCTCCCGCGAGGACCAGCCCGCGCAGTCGTTCCGGACGGCGCCGCGCGAACTCGAGTGAGGCGTATCCGCCGAGCGAGTGCCCGACGACCAGCGCCGGACCGTGGCCGAGCGAGTCCACCGCCGAAGCGATGATCTCCGTCGCGGCGCTCAGGCTCCAGGGCTGTGCCGAGCGCTCGCCGTGCCCGGGCAGGTCGACGGCGGCCACCGGGAACTCGTCCCGGAGTGCGGCGAGTTGGGTGCTCCACTGCCCCGCGCTGAAGCGCGTCCCGTGGACGAGGACGATGGGCACCGCGTCCGCCGCCGTCATCAGCACCCCCGGTTGGCACGGTCCTCGAGCCGACTCCATCGGCGGGGTCCGCCTCGAGATCAAGGGGAGTCTAGAGCCCCTGAACCCGCGTCGGCAGGTTGCGGGTGAGCGTCGCCGCATCGCTGCGGAGCCCTGCCGCACGGGGTTCCGGTTGATCCACCGAGCCTCATGGGCGGGACAGGAGAGCGGGCGGCGGGCGGGTGGTGCGGACCGGCCGCGTCAGGAAGCGCCGGCGAAGTGCTCGCGTACCAGGGACTGGACGACCGCCAGATCCTCGGCGATCAACGCCTCCAGCAGTGCGGTGTGTTCGGCCGCGTCGGCCACCAGGTCGGCACGGCCCCGGGAGACGGGGCCGCCGACCAGCGGCCACTGGGCGCGGCGGTGCAGGTCGTCGGCGATGCGCACCAGCTGCGCGTTGCCCGCGAGGGCCAGGACGGCGCGGTGGAAGGACCGGTCGGACTCCGCGTAGGTCGCGCGGCAGCCCGAGGACGCGGCCCGCACGGTGGCCTCGGCGAGCGGACGCAGCTCGGCCCAGCGGGCGGCGGGCACGGTGCGGGCGAGACGGAGCATCACCGGGACCTCGATCAGGCCCCGGATCTCGGCGAGTTCGGCCAGCTCCCGGGTGCCGCGCTCGATGACGCGGAAGCCCCGGTTGGGGACGACCTCGACGGCTCCTTCGAGCGCGAGCTGCTGCATCGCCTCCCGGACGGGCGTCGCGGACACCCCGAAACGCTCGCCGAGCGCGGGGGCCGAGTACACCTCGCCGGGCGCGAGTTCACCCGCGACGAGCGCGGTGCGCAGCGCGTCGAGGATCTGCCCGCGCACGGAGGCGCGCTGCACGACGGGCCGGGGCGCCTCGGGACGTACGGCGGGGCGGGCGTCCTCGGCACGTGCGGGGCGGACCTTCTCGGCCTGTACGGGATGGGCGTCGTCGCCGCGTGCCGGGCGGGCGTTCTCGCCGTGTGCCGGGCGGGCGTTGTCGGTGCGGACCGCTGAGCGGGTGTCGTCCGTTCGTACGGCGGCGCGGTCGTCCTCGGCGCGAGGGCGCGGGATCGGCACCTCGCTGTGCGTGTGCTCACCTCGGGCCGAGGCCATGGCGGGGCCGCCGCCCGGCCCGGCGTCCGGGCCGGCGCCGTCGCCCGCGGGAACGACCCTCGCCCGGCCCGCGTCAGCGGCTCCCGGCTGAGGCGGAACCCGATGGGCGCCCGTACGGATCTCCGGGCCCCACACCCCGACGGAGGGGTGCGCGCCGCGCGGACCGGCCTGCTCCACAGGGTCCTCCTCCGGCTCGGTGGTACTTCGGTTCCTGGCGTCGGTTGTTACTCGTCCGTCAAGCACGATAGGCGCACTCGGCCCTAGTTCAAACACCCGAAACTGAGGGTAAGGTAAGGCTTACCTGCTAACGATCGTGAAGCGATGGTTCCGCATGCCCGCTCCCGCCCCGACCGCCGACACCGCCACGGCCGCCCCGACCGGCCCCGGCATGCCGTCCGCCGCCGTGTCACCCGTGGCGGAGGCGTACGCGCGGCTGAGTGAGGTCTTCCCGGACCTGAGCGTCGGCGAGCTGGCGGCCGGAGAAGGGGCTCCGCGGGGCGCGGGCTGGGCCTCCGCCGCCGGACTCGCCGAGGGCGGGCCCGAGCTCGACGCGTTCCTCGCCTGGGACGAGGCCCAGGTGATCCGGGACTACGGACAGCGGGCCCGGCCCGATGTCGTGGCCGGCTTCGGACTGCACCGGTACGCCTGGCCGGCCTGTCTGCTGATCACCGTGCCGTGGTTCCTGCTGCGCCGCGTGCCCCGGCTGCCTGTGGAGCACGTCACATATCAGCGCGAGCTCGGCCGGATGTCCGTCCGGGTCACCACGTTCGCCTGCCTGCCGGACGACCCGGCCGCCGGCCTGCCGGGCGCCAGGGTCGTACCGGACGAGGAGGCCCTGCGGGCGGAGGTGCGGGCCGCGGTGGCCGAGCACCTGGAGCCGGTCCTCGGCGGATTCGGACCGCGTATGCGGCGGCGCGGCCGGGCACTGTGGGGCATGGCGACCGACGAGATAGTCGAGGGCCTCTGGTACGTCGCCGGTCTGTTCGGCGAGGAGCCGCGCGCGATGCGCGAGCTGGAGCTGCTGCTGCCCGGCTCGGACCGGCCGTACGTCGGCTCGCCGGCCTTCCGCGAGCTGACCGGTCCGGACGGGGAGCCGCTGCCCACCCGCGACCGGGTGAGCTGCTGCCTCTTCTACACACTGCGCCCCGCCGAGACCTGCGCCACCTGCCCGCGCACCTGCGACGCGGACCGGATCACCAAGTTGACGGCCGTCGAAGCGAGTTGAGCCGCCCCGGGCGAGGGCCGGCCAGGGCCGCCCCGGGATCACACCGGTCGGGCCCCCCCCGAGAGCTCTCGCGGATGACAGGCGATTCACAATTTCCTCACTTGTCGCGGGAACTTTCCGTGGAACCATTCGTATGGGTAGTCTTATTCGTACTCAACTCCCGTCCCTCGCGCGGTAGTTCGAGCAGAAAGTCGCCCTGCGTATCCCCTGGCACTCCCTTGGCGGCCTCTTGCCCCGAAACCCCCTGAGGGCCGACGTGATTGGGCCACTATGGCGGGCGTTACGCCCTATCCCAATGCAAGGGACCCCAGATGAGACTTACCGACATATCGCTGAACTGGCTGCTTCCGGGCGCCGTTCTGCTCCTGGGCCTGCTGGCGGCGGTGGCGGTGCTCGCGCGCGGCAAGCGGTCCGGGGACAGCACGAGCAGCGACGACTCGTGGGAGCGCACCGAGGAGCGCCGCAGGCGTAAGGAGGCCATCTACGGCACGGCCTCCTATGTTCTGTTGTTCTGCTGTGCCGCGGTCGCGGCGGCACTCTCCTTCCACGGCCTGGTCGGCTTCGGCGAGGAGAACCTCGGCCTCTCCGGCGGCTGGGAGTACCTCGTCCCGTTCGGCCTGGACGGCGCGGCCATGTTCTGTTCCGTTCTCGCGGTGCGCGAGGCCAGCCACGGTGACGCGGCACTCGGCTCCCGCATACTCGTGTGGACCTTCGCCGGTGCCGCCGCCTGGTTCAACTGGGTCCACGCGCCCCGGGGCATGGCCCACGCCGGCGCGCCGCAGTTCTTCGCGGGCATGTCCCTGTCGGCCGCGGTGCTGTTCGACCGGGCGCTGAAGCAGACCCGTCGTGCGGCGCTGCGTGAGCAGGGCCTGGTGCCGCGTCCGCTGCCGCAGATCCGTATGGTCCGCTGGCTGCGCGCGCCCCGCGAGACGTACAGCGCGTGGTCGCTGATGCTCCTGGAGAACGTCCGCTCCCTGGACGAGGCCGTGGACGAGGTGCGCGAGGACCGGCGCCAGAAGGAGCAGAACCGACTGCGCCGCCGGAACGAGCAGCGGGTCGAGCGAGCGCACCTCAAGGCGCTCAGCCGTGGTCACCGCGGCTTCGCCGGACGCGGTGGCGCCCGGGAACTGGAGACAGCGACCGTGGAGCGCGCGCCCTCCCCGGCCTCCGCGGAGCCTGCCATATCCACCGCGGAGCAGCTGCCCGTACTCTCGCGGCCCTCCCTCTCGCCCGTCCGCAAGAGCACTGAGCCGATCACCGTCGACCTCACCACGGAGGACGACACCATGGCCCTGCCGCGGCTCGACTCCCTGGAGCGCAAGCTCAAGGACCTCGAGCAGCAGTTCGGCTAGGCGCGGATCCGAGCCGGGCGACAGCCCGGACGGCCCGGCCGGAATCCCCGGCCGGGCCCGGACAGGACAGGACAACGGCGGCGCGGTGTTCCTACACCGCGTCGCCGTTCAGTTCGAACCACACCGCCTTGCCCACGCCGTGGGCCCGTACGCCCCACGCGTCCGCCAGGGACTGGACGAGGACGAGACCTCTGCCGTGCGTACCGTCGTCGGCGTTCGGTACGCACAGTCGGGGCCTGCGTGCCACGAAGTCCCGGACCTCCACGCGCAGTCCGCGCGGTCCGACGGTGGCCGTCAGGACGGCGTCGTCGTCGGTGTGGATCAGAGCGTTGGTGACGAGCTCGCTGGTCAGCAGCTCGGCCGTCGCGGACCCTTCCGGCTTCCCCCACTGCCGTAAGAGCTCCCTCAGCGCCTTGCGCGCCTCGGCCACCGCCCGTAGATCCGCCTTCCTCAGCCGGCGCCGGAGCTGCGCGCCGTCCGGCTGTTCCGTCGCCCCGTCGGACGCTTCCTCCACTGGATCCGTGGAGAAGGCCCCCCTGGTCATGGGACCACCTCCTGGTACCTGCCTCTTCATGACCCCCGCCTGCGTGCCGATGTCGGTCCCTCCTGCTCGAACACGTTCACGGGGATCCATGCCCCATCGGGAACGTGACAGTCATGTCGAATCGTCAACCGCCCCCCGTACGGTCACGGGTGCGCGACGCCCACGCGGGGAAGTGAAGGGTGGGACAGAGCCGTCCGAGCACCGAGGAGCCGCCGTGCACGACGACCGTTCGCTGGTGGAGGCACGCCTGGAGCGCGCGCTGGGGCAGTGCCTGCGCCCGGCGCAGTACGCGAAGCGGGTGCCGCTGGCGCTGTCCGTGTGGCATGTGCCCGGCGAGCCGGTGCCCGTCGACCAGGCGCTCCAGGCCTCCTACGAACCGTTCACGGCCGGCACGGTCTGGGGAAAGCCCTGGTCGACGAGTTGGTTCCGCATCGAGGGCCGGGTGCCCGAGGAGTGGGCGGACCGCCCGGTCGAGGTGGTGATCGACCCCGGGTTCACGGGGGACGGACCGGGTTTCCAGGCGGAGGGGCTGCTGTACGACGCCGCCGGCATCCCCCTCAAGGGCATCCACCCGCGCAACCGCCATCTCACCGTCGGGGCACCGGCGAGGGGAGGCGAGGCCGTGCATCTGCTGCTGGAGGCGGCGGCCAACCCCGCCGTCCTGCACGGCTTCGAGCCCACGCGTCTGGGAGACGTACTGACCGCGGGCGATCAGCCGATCTACCGATTCGCGGCTGCCGACCTCGCCGTACTCGACGAGGACGTGTGGCATCTGGTCCTCGACGTCGAGGTGCTCTCGGAGCTGATGTACGAGCTGGATCCGCAGCGGCCGCGGCGGCACGAGATCCTGCGCGCGCTGGAGAACATGCTCGACGCCCTCGATCTGCACGATGTCTCCGGCACGGCGGCGGCGGCACGGGCCGAGCTGGCGGAGGTCCTGTCGCGGCCCGCGTCGGCGAGCGCGCACCGCGTCTCGGGGACCGGGCACGCGCACATCGACTCGGCGTGGCTGTGGCCGCTGCGCGAGACGGTCCGCAAGGCGTCCCGGACCTTCGCCAACGTCACGGCGCTGGCCGCCGACTACCCGGAACTGGTCTTCGCCTGCTCGCAGGCCCAGCAGTACGCCTGGGTCGAGGAGCACCAGCCGCACATCTGGGAGCGCATCAAGAAAGCTGTGGAGGACGGTAATTGGGCGCCGGTGGGCTCGATGTGGGTGGAGTCCGACGCGAACATGCCGGGCGGTGAGGCGCTGGCCCGGCAGATCGTGCACGGCAAGCGGTTCTTCCGGGAGAAGCTGGGCGTCGAGACCGAGGAGATCTGGCTGCCGGACTCCTTCGGCTACACGGCCGCCTTCCCCCAACTGGCGAAGCTCGCCGGAGTCCGCTGGTTCCTCACCCAGAAGCTCAGCTGGAACCAGTCCAACAAGATGCCCCACCACACCTTCTGGTGGGAGGGCATCGACGGCACCCGGGTCTTCACCCACTTCCCGCCCGTCGACACCTACAACTCCCAGTTCCACGGCCGTGAACTCGCCCACGCGGAGCGCAACTTCGCGGAGAAGGGCCGGGCCACCCGTTCGCTCGTCCCCTTCGGCTGGGGCGACGGCGGGGGCGGCCCGACCCGCGAAATGCTGGAGAGGGCACGGCGGTTGCGGTCCCTGGAGGGCTCACCGCGCGTCGAGGTCGAGAAGCCGTCGGCGTTCTTCACCGCCGCCGAGGAGGAGTACGGGGTCCACGCACCGGTGTGGTCGGGAGAGCTGTATCTGGAGCTGCACCGGGCCACCTACACCACGCAGGCCAAGACCAAACAGGGCAACCGGCGCTCGGAACACGCGCTGCGCGAAGCCGAGTTGTGGTGTGCCACCGCCGCTGTGCGCGATCCGTCGTACACCTACCCCCACGACGCCCTCGACCGGCTCTGGAAGACGGTACTGCTGCACCAGTTCCACGACATCCTGCCCGGCTCCTCGATCGCCTGGGTGCACCGGGAGGCCCGGGAGACGTACGCGGGGGTGCTGACGGAGCTGGCGGAGATCACCGAGGAGGCGGTACGGGCTCTCGGGTCCGGCTCACCGGCGGTGCTGAACGCCTCACCCTACGAGCGGACCGAAGTGGTCGGGGACGGGCTGGTGACGGTGCCGGGGCTGGGCGGCGCCACCGTGCGGGCCGACGGCGGAGCAGAGGTTCGGGCCGACGGCGGAGCAGAGGTTCGGGCCGACGGCGAAGCAGGGGTTCGGGCCGAACAGGCCGACGGCATCATCGTGCTGGAGAACGACCGGCTCCGGGTGCGGATCGACCGCGACGGGCTGCTCACCTCCGTACGGGATCTCGCGCACGGCCGGGAGGTGCTGTGCGGTCCCGGCAATCTGCTCCAGCTCCACCCCGACCATCCCAACGCCTGGGACGCCTGGGACATCGACCGGCACTACCGGCGTACGCACACCGACCTGACGGCCGCGGAGTCGGTGGACCTGGTGGAGAGCGGGCCGCTGCGGGCGACCGTGCGGGTCACCCGGGTCTTCGGCTCCTCCCGGATCACCCAGGAGATCCGGCTGACGGCCGCGAGCCGGAGGCTGGACATCGTGACCGACGTCGACTGGCAGGAGTCGGAGAAGGTCCTCAAGGCCGCCTTCCCGCTCGACGTCCAGGCCGAACGGTCCGCCGCCGAGATCCAGTTCGGACACGTCCACCGTCCCACCCACACCAACACCGGCTGGGACGCGGCCCGTTTCGAGATCTGCGCCCACCGCTGGCTGCGGGTCGCGGAGGAGTCGTACGGCGTCGCGGTGGTCAACGACTCGACGTACGGCCATGACGTGACCCGTACCCCGCACGCCGGCGGCCTCGGCACCACCGTACGGCTGACCCTGCTGCGCGCCCCGCACAGCCCGGACCCGGAGACCGATCTCGGCACGCACCGGTTCACGTACGCGCTGCTACCGGGGGCGGGCGTGGGGGACGCCGTGGCGGAGGGGCTCGCGCTCAATCTGCCGCTGCGCCGGGCCCCGGTGCCGGCGCTCGAACCGCTGGTGAGCGTCGACGACCCGGCCGTCACCGTCGAGTCGGTCAAGCTCGCGGAGGACCGCAGCGGCGATGTGGTGGTGCGGCTGTACGAGTCCCGGGGCGGTCGGGCCCGCGCGAAGGTCGCCGCGAGCTTCCCCGTCGCCCGGGCCGAGGTGACCGATCTGCTGGAACGGCCGCTGTGCGAAGCCCCGTCGGAGATCGAGCTGCGGCCGTTCCAGATCCTCACCCTGCGGCTGCGGCCGGCCCGCTAGGAACGGAGGGCCGGGCCCGCTGTGCGCGTGCCCGGCCCCGGAGGACGGACGGGGTCACTTGCCGCCGACGCCCGGGGTGCCGATGTGGGTGATCTTGTGGTTGCGGTCCAGGTCGACGACGAGCTTGGTGGTCTCCGGCCGGCCCCAGGTCAGGGTGACGGCGACCTGGCCGGCGGTGCCGGTGTTCTTGACCGTCCACTTCAGCGGGACGTTCTGGGCGCGCAGGATGCCGTCCGCGTGGTTGCGGTCCTCCCACTTCGCCACCTCACGGAGGCAGTCGGCCCGGAGGTAGAACTTCCGGAGTTCGGTGGCGAGCTTGCCACCGTTGTCCGGGTCGCTCTCGGCGTCGATGTAGGCGCCGTAGAAGTCGGCGACCCGGGTCACGTCGTCCGACGACCTGCGGTCGACCGTCCGCTGCGCGGCTGCCCCCGTTGCCGTCCCTCCCGTGGTCGCCTGTGCCGACGCGGTGAGCCCGAGCGGCAGGGCCACGGCGGCGACGAGGCCGGCGATCAGAGCGGTGCGACGGACGTGCTTGCGGGCGGTCGTGTTGCTGTTCATCAGTGTGCTTCCCCGATGTCGATGGTTCGGAAGTGCGTCGCGGTGTGGTGGGCGGCCCCCTCGACCCCCGTGGCGTGGGGGCCGCTCCGGCGACGCCTTGAGCATCGGCGGCCCCACGGTGCGGGCACAACGGACGGCGCCTCATCCGCAACGGTGGAACCGTCCCAGGCCTTCCGACCTCTCCTTATAGGGAGTGCCTGGGATGCCGTCCTGGGACGCGAGGCAGGGGGAACCGGTGTCGTCCCAGGACGAGGTGGAGGAGTTCGCGGCGCTGCTGCGGCGTCTGAAGGCCCGCACGGACCGCAGTTACGCGGCACTCGCGCGCCGCCTGAACATGAACGCCTCGACGCTGCACCGGTACTGCGCGGGGGACGCCGTGCCGCTCGGCTTCGCACCCGTGGAACGGTTCGCCGCGTTGTGCGAGGCCAGTCCGGCCGAACGGACCGAGCTGCACCGGCGGTGGATCCTGGCAGTGGCGGCACGGCAACGGCCCCGGCCGGGAGCCGAGTCCGTACCGGAAGCCGCCGAAGCCCGCGCGGCGGGCCACGAGGGCCCCATGGCCGACGAGGCACCTGCGCTCGTGCCCGCGGCCACCGCCGACGCCGTATCCACGCCGGCCGCCGACACCGTGCCCACTCCTGCCGCCGACATCGCTTCCGCAACGCTCGCCGACACCGTTTCCACGACCGCCGTCGACACCGCTTCCACAACGCCCGCCGACACCGTTTCCACGACCGCCGTCGACACCGCTTCCACGCCGCTCGCCGACACCGCTTCCACGCCACCCGGCGACTTCGTGCCCGCGGCGCCCGTCGGCTCCGTGCCCGCGGCAGCGCCCGACCCCTCGCCCGGTTCCCGGGAGACCCCCTCGGAAAGCCTCCCCGGCTCCTCGCGCGAGCGGGCCGCGGCGTCGCGCCCCGCCTCGCGAAAGCCCTGGTACAGGCGCCGCGTCACGGTCACCGCGGCGGTCGTGATCGCGCTGATCGCCACCTTGGGCAGCCTGTCCGCCCTGCCCTCCGGGCACTCCTCGGCCACCGGCGACGACCAGGCGTCCGGCACGAGGACCACGAGGACGGCGGGCGCGCGGCACGGCTCCCCGACACCGTCCGCACCCCCGTCCACCGCGCGCGGCCGGTCGTCCGGCTCGCCCTCTCCCAAGGCACCCTCCACGGGCAACGGCTCACCGGGCCCGTCCACCGGCCCCTCTCCCACGGCCGCCTCCGCCGTCGTTCCCCTCACCTGGACCGTGAACTCCCATCGCTGGGCGGTCGGCTGCGCTCACAACTACATCCTCGACAAGGCACCCGGGCAGGTGCCGCCTCCACCGGCCCCGCAGGACGCCTCCCCGTGGGCGCGGACGCAGAACGGGGTGCACGGCGGCCAGACGCTCGTGGACATCACCGTGCAGGGGCAGACGGACGCGGCCGTCGTCCTGGAAGCGCTGCAGGTCCGGGTCGTCGGACGCTCGGCGCCACTGAAGGGCACCGCCTACTCCACGGGCGGAGGGTGCGGCGGCAGTATGGGCCCCGGCTCGTTCGCCGTCGATCTGGACATGGACCGGCCCCTCGCCCGCCCGGTCCCGAGTGATGACGACGGAACGGGTTCTCGGACCCTGCGCATGCCCTTCCGGGTGTCCGTGAAGGACCCCCAGGTGCTGATGGTCGACGCCCAGACCGAGGCCTGCGACTGCCGCTGGTATCTGGAGCTCGACTGGTCCTCACGGGGTCGCACCGGGACGGTCCGGATCGACGACCAAGGTGTCCCGTTCCGCACCAGCGGCATCAAGGGCCTGCCCCACTACTGGTACGGGGAGCACGGCTGGACCTTGCTCCCCGACTGAGTAACGTCCGCGGCACACCCGACCGGTGCTACGGGCGAGGCATGTTGCGCAGGTTGGAGCGGGCCATCTGCACCATCCGTCCGACGCCGCCGTCCAGCACCATCTTCGAGGCCGAGAGCGCGAAACCCGTCACCATGTCCGCGCTGATCTTCGGCGGGATGGAGAGCGCGTTCGGGTCGGTGACGACGTCGACCAGGGCCGGGCCCTTGTGGCGGAAGGCGTCCTTGAGGGCGCCGGCGAGCTGCTTGGGCTTCTCGACGCGGACGCCGTACGCGCCGCACGCACGGGCCACCGCCGCGAAGTCGGGGTTCTTGTTGGCGGTGCCGTAGGAGGGCAGCCCGGCGACGAGCATCTCCAGTTCGACCATGCCGAGCGACGAGTTGTTGAAGAGGACGACCTTCACCGGCAGGTCGTACTGCACGAGGGTGAGGAAGTCGCCCATCAGCATGGAGAATCCGCCGTCGCCGGACATCGACACGACCTGCCGCCTCCGGTCGGTGAACTGGGCGCCGATCGCCATCGGCAGCGCGTTCGCCATCGACCCGTGCGAGAACGAACCGATCACGCGGCGGCTGCCGTTGGGTGAGATGTAGCGGGCCGCCCAGACATTGCACATCCCGGTGTCCACCGTGAACACCGCGTCCTCGTCGGCCAGTTCGTCGAGCACCGAGGCGACGTACTCGGGATGGATCGGAACGTGCTTCTCGACCTTGCGCGTGTACGCCTTGACGACCCCCTCGAGGGCGTCCGCGTGTTTCTTCAGCATTTTGTCGAGAAAGCGCCTGTTCCCCTTGGGCCGCACACGCGGGATCAGACAGCGCAGGGTCTCCTTCACATCGCCCCACACCGCCAGGTCCAGCTTCGACCGGCGCCCCAGGCGCTCGGGCCGCACATCGACCTGGACGATCTTGACGTCGTCCGGGAGGAAGGCGTTGTACGGGAAGTCGGTGCCCAGCAGGATGAGGAGATCGCACTCATGGGTCGCCTCGTACGCCGCGCCGTAGCCGAGGAGCCCGCTCATGCCGACGTCGAACGGGTTGTCGTACTGGATCCACTCCTTGCCCCGCAGCGCGTGCCCGACCGGGGACTTGATCTTCTCGGCGAACTGCATGACCTCGGCGTGCGCGCCCGCCGTGCCGCTGCCGCAGAACAGGGTGACCTTCTCCGCCTCGTCGATCATCGCGACGAGCTTGTCGATCTCGATGTCGCCGGGCCGGACACTGGGCCGGGAGGTGACGAGGGCGGTCTCGATCGTCTTGTCCGGGGCGGGCTCGGCGGCGATGTCGCCGGGCAGCGAGACCACACTGACGCCGGACTGGCCCACCGCGTGCTGGATGGCGGTCTGGAGCAGCCGCGGCATCTGCTTCGGGCTGGAGATGAGTTCGCTGTAGTGACTGCACTCGCGGAAGAGCTGGTCGGGATGGGTCTCCTGGAAGTAGCCGAGGCCGATCTCGCTGGAGGGGATCTGCGAGGCGAGGGCCAGCACCGGGGCCATGGAGCGGTGCGCGTCGTACAGGCCGTTGATCAGGTGGAGGTTGCCCGGACCGCAGGAGCCGGCGCAGGCCGCGAGTTTCCCGGTGATCTGGGCCTCGGCTCCCGCGGCGAAGGCGGCGGTCTCCTCGTGGCGGACGTGGATCCAGTCGATGGCCGCGTTGCGCCGGATCGCGTCCACGACCGGGTTGAGGCTGTCGCCCACGACTCCGTACAGCCGTTTGACGCCCGCGCGGACGAGGATGTCGACGAACTGCTCGGCGACGTTCTGCTTGGCCATGGCGCACGCACCTCTTCGTGATCCTCGAAGCCCTCGGGCGTCTCGGGTCCCCCTCGTTCCCCGGCGTATCCCTCGGTTCCATGAATTCACAGGGTGCGCGGTCACGCCTCCCAGACGGCGGCGGCGGTCCGGTCGTCGGCGTACCCCTTGACCCGCACCAGGCTGTCCGCCAGGAAGGCGGCCAGGCCGGGCGGCTCCGCCGTCGACCACCGTGTCGTCAGGTACTCGGCCAGTTCGGGTTCGCCGCGCAACGGCTCCGCCAGGCCGTTCGTGCACAGCAGGAGCGTGTCACCCGGGCGGGCGACAGAGGCCCGGAACCGGAAGGGGGCGCGGGGCGGCCGGGGGGCGGGTTCGTACGGGCTCGGGGGTGTCGTGATGCCCAGGTCCATGGTGAGCCGGTCGCCCTCGGGAGTCTCGTGGGGCAGCGATCCGAAGCCGACCACGGCCTCCCCGGTGGTGTCGGCGACCCGCGGTTCGATGTCCTGCCACTCGCCGTCCCGCAGCCGGAACAGTCCGCCCGGGCCGACGCCGAAGAACACCCGCGTACGGCACTCCGGGTCGGCGGGCAGCAGCAGACAGCGCAGGCCGGCGGTGTACTCCTCGGGCTCGACGCCCTGCTCCGCGGCGCTGGCCCGCAGTTTGCCGAGGCTGCGGTCGGTGAGCCGGTGCAGGCCCGACTTCAGGTCGCCGCGCCGGGCGGCCCGGATGTCGTCGGACAGCCGCGCGTGGCTGCGCCCGACGGCCCGCGCGATCCACCGGCAGGCCTCCGCCGCGGCCCGGTGCGCGCCCGGCGTGGCCCGGGCGCCGGTCGCCATCGCGACCAGGACGAGCGCCTGCTCGCCCGCCCCGAACCGGGCGGTCAGCAGCGAGTCCCGGCGCGGTTCGCCCCGGTAGCGCGCGGAGTCCCCGCGCACGGACACGGCCCGCAGGGTGCTCGTCCCGTACCGCGCGCCGTCCAGCACGGTGTCCGCGACCAGGTCGTCGAGTTCGTCCGGGTCGGCGGGCGGGAGCGCGGTCGGTTCGGCGTCGTAGGTGGGCGGGCCGGAGCCGACGTGGTCGACGGAGGGCGGCTGCCCGACGACGGAGAGGGCGGTCTCCCGGGGCTCGCCGGGCGACCTGTCCTCGGGGTCCGCGTCGGGGGGCGGTGGCCGGAAGCCGCCGGTGGTGCTGGGCAGGTCGGGGGGCGCGGTCGGGGGGACGGCGGGAGCCGACACGGGTTTCGGCGGTACGTCCGAGGGTGCCCTCGACGCGGGCGCCGGGGGTGCGGGCGGCCCCGGGGAGGGATCGCTGCGCGTGTCCCGGGACGCCTCCGGGCCGGGCTCGTGCGCGGTGAAGCCCGGCGGTTTCGGGCCGGGCGGGAAGGGTGCGGGGCCGGCCGGGTCGGGGGTGCGGTCAGGGGGCGCCTGCTCCCGGGGAGCGGGCTGCCGGGTGGGCCCGCCCCGGTCGGCGGGGCCCATGTCGGAGCCGGAGCCGGGGGGCGGTACCGGGCCCCGCTCCCATCGGCCGGGCCGTGACGCCGTCTCGTCGCGCGGGGTCGCGCCTGGCCAGGGCACGGATGCCGGGGTGCCACCGGGCCGCCCCGATGCGGCGGGAGGCTGCCTCGGCAGGAACGGCGGCTGCTTCCCCGTCTCGGGGGAGGACGGCTCCGGCACGGCGGCAGGCCGTCGCGGGTGCGGCGGACCGTCGAGCCCGCCCGCGTCGGGCCGCGGGACGGCCGCGCGTCCCGGCAGGGGACCCGGCCCCGGCGCGGACCTCGGACTCCGACTCGGCGCGGACCTCGGATCCGGAGCCGGCCTCGGGTCCGACCCGGATGCCGGACCCGGCTCGGGCCCTCCGCCCACCGTCCCCGCCGCCGACGCGAACCGGTCGTCCAGGGAATCGGCCACGGGCGCGGGCCCCGTGTCCTCGGTGGAGTCGTCGTACAACTGGCCCCACCAGTCGTCCTCGTGACCGGTGGGCTTCTCCCCCTGCTGGCTCATGCCCGTAATTGTCCACCGCGACCGCCGGTTGAAAACGGTGCATCCGGAAAAACCGGCCAAGGTGCGGGCCGTCGAACGGCGCGTCGAGTGAATCGCCGAACAGGAATCCGTACAAGAAACGTGTGCACACATGACCGCCGGGCGGTCCCACCCCCCACGGGAGAACCGCCCGGCGGCGCCTTGGTGACCGGGGCCTAGCGCACGTCGTGGGCCCGGGTCACGGTCTGGACGACCGAATTGCCGTTGGCGTCGGTCAGTTCGGCCCTGAGAGCGACCCGCTCGCCGCCGGCTCCGGCGTGATCGACGGTCGCGGTCCACCGCCCGTCACGCCGGGACATGCCGGCCGGTTTCCGGGTCTGCCCGTCGTCGTAGGAGTGCCCCCTGCCCGTCAGCGGTCGCGGCTGCTGCGCCGCCGCCGTGGGTACGGCTGTCGTGACGGCGAGGACGGCGAGGACGGCGGCGGTGGCCGCCCCCATGGCCGTACGCGAGATCCCTCTCCTCAACGTCCCACTCCCCGAAGTCGGTCCGTCCGTGTCCGCGAGCCGGTACGGCCGCGGTCCGCAGAAGCCGGTACGGTCCGCGTTCGCGCAGGCCAGGCCCAAGCAGGGCATTACGGACGGTGGTTGATGCTGCGGTGGCGTGAGCTTGTCAGAGGGGCGGGGGGTGCGGCGATGATGTGCCGAGGCGGGTTTGCGCCGTGGCCGCTTTCCGCCACGGCGATGCCGACTGGTGGGAACGCATCCTTGGGAGGGGACATCGCCGCATGCTGGGAGCGATAGGTCTGGACGAGACCCACGAGTCGGCGTACCGGGCACTGGTGTCCGTGGGCGCCGCCGACGTGCCCGATCTCGCGCGTCGGCTCGCGCTCGGCGAGTACGACACGGAGCGCGCGCTGCGCCGGCTGGAGCGGCACGGTCTGGCCGCCCAGTCCTCGGCGCGGCCCGGCCGCTGGGTGGCCGCGCCGCCGGGGGTCGCCCTCGGGGCGCTGCTCACCCAGCAGCGGCACGAGCTGGAGAAGGCGGAGCTGGCGGCCGCGCTGCTGGCCGAGGAGTACCGGGCCTCCGCCGCCGAGCCGGCCGTGCACGACCTGGTCGAGGTGGTGATCGGCGCGGCGGCGGTCTCCCAGCGCTTCCTCCAGCTCCAGCTGGGCGCGACCGAGGAGGTGTGCGCGCTGGTCACCGGGAACCCGGTGGTGGTCTCCGGCACGGACAACGACGCCGAGGCCCAGGCCGCGGACCGGGGTGTCGCCTACCGCGTGGTCGTCGAGCGGTCCGTCCTCGACCTGCCCAACGGCATCACCGAGCTGTCCGCCGCGCTCGGCCGGGACGAGCAGGTGCGGGTCGTGGACGAGGTGCCGACCAAGCTGGTGATCGCCGACCGGGCACTCGCGATGGTGCCGCTCACCTCGCACACGGCGGAGCCGGCCGCGCTGGTCGTGCACGCGAGCGGGCTCCTGGAGCTGCTGTCGGGGCTGTTCCAGTCGGTCTGGCGTGACGCCCTGCCGCTGCGGCTGGGCAGCCGGGGCGTGCTGGAGGAGGAACCGGACGGCCCGGACGCCGCCGACCTGGAGATCCTCTCCCTCCTCCTCGCGGGGCTGACCGACGCGAGCGTCGCCAAACAGCTCGACCTGGGCCTCCGGACGGTGCAGCGCCGGGTCAAGCGGCTGATGGAGCTGACGGGCGTGACGACCCGGCTGCAGCTGGGCTGGCACGCGTACGAGCGCGGCTGGGTGGCGCGGGACTGACCTGCGGTTTCCCGTCCGCTCCGGCACCCTGGGCAGATGGGAGCGTGGGAACTCCTGCTGGTCGGTGTGGTGATTCTGCTCGGCCTGGCAGGAGTACTGGTGCCCGGACTGCCGGGCTCGTGGCTCGTCTGGGCCGCGGTCCTGTGGTGGGCGCTGAGCGACCCGCAGGCCCTGTCCTGGGCCGTCCTCGTCGGTGCGACCGCGGTCCTGCTGCTGGCCCAGGCCATCCGCTGGATGCTGCCGCCGCGACGGCTGCGCGAGAGCGGCGCCACCCCCCGAATGGCGGTGTACGCCGGTACCGGGGCGGCCCTCGGCTTCTTCCTCGTGCCGGTGATCGGCGCCGTGCCCGGCTTCATCGGCGGGATCTACCTCGGCGAGCGGCTGCGCCTCGGCGGACACGGGGAGGCCAAGGCCTCGGTGCGGACCGCGATGCGCGCGGGCGGCTGGAGCGTGCTCACGGAACTCCTCGCCTGCCTGTTGATCATGGGCGCGTGGCTGGGCGCGGTCATCTGGGGCTGATCCGACGCGGGGGGCGCGGCGTGGGCCGGCGGGCGGCCCGCGGCGGGAGGAGGGCGTTCAGGTCGATCGTGTCGGCCAGTGCCCGCATGCCGGAGTCGTTGAAGTGCAGATGGTCGCCGGGGTCGTAGGCGGGGAGGATCCGGCTCGGACGGGCGGGGTCGCGGACGGTGGCGTCGAAGTCCGCGACCCCGTCGAAGATCCGGTGGGCGCGGATGGCGGCGTTGACCGCCTGCCGCACGGCTTCCCGGGCCGGGGTGTACGCGCCGTGACCTCCGTACGGGGTGATGGTGGCGCCGATGACCCGGATGCCGCTGGAGTGCGCGCGGCGTACGAGTTGCCGGTAGGCGTTCTCCAGGGCGCGGGGGTCCGTCTGCGCCGGTGTCCCCTTGATGTCGTTGATGCCCTCCAGCACGATCAGCGCCCGGACGCCCGCGCGGGAGAGGACGTCGGCGTCCAGGCGGGCCAGTGCGCTCGGGCCCCGGCCGTCGAGCAGGAGGCGGTTCCCGGCGATTCCCGCGTTCAGGACGCCGGCCCTGCGCTCGGCGGGAAGGCCGCGCAGCCGGGCGGCGAGCCGGTCGGGCCAGCGGCGGTCGGCGCTGAACGAGGAGCCGGTGCCGTCGGTGATGGAGTCGCCGAGCGTGACCACGCTGCCCGCGGCCGGGGGGCCGAGCACGTCGACGCCGGTCACGTAGTACCAGTTGCCGATGGTGGTGGTGTAGGCGGCGCCGCTCTCCTCGGCGGTCCGATCGCCCTGCGGAGCGATGAAGTTGGCCTGGAGCGCGGAGCGGTGGTAGGTCGCCGGGCCCGAGTCGGCCGGGGTGTGCACCGAGACCAGGAGGTTGGCGTCGGCGGGGACCGACAGGACGACGGGGTCGCTGACCACGTCCCGGCCGGAGGGGACGGTGACCGACCTGGCGCCGGCGAAGGTGACCGGGCGCACGGAGCCCGCGACGGCCCGGGGACTCGCCGGCTCGCCCGGCCGCTGCAACGCCAGCGTCACGGAACCGAGTTGGAGCGCTCTCGTGCCGAGCCGGTTGGACAGCCGGACGCGAGCGGCCCGGCCGCCGACACTGGTGTGCACGACGTTGCGGATGGAGGCGCCGGGCAACGCGGGCGCGGTGCCGGAGGCGGCGGCCTCCCAGGTGCCCGTCCAGGTCCGGACCGGTTTCGGGGCGGTCCTGACCTGGACGGGCACGGATCTCGCCTCGGCGATCACGCTCGGCGAGGCGAGCAGCAAAGTCGTCACGAGAGTGACGAGGCGGCGCCGGAACGTGACGGGGCGAGTCATGGGGCCATCGCTTCCCCGAGCACGGGCTTCCGCAACCACCGTCACACCATCGGGCGCCATGCCCCCTCCCGACGCACCGTCACGGCTCCGGGCGCGATGCACTCCTCCCGTGGTCCTAGGTCCGGAACCCGATGCGTCGCGGGCGGGCGCGTGTTTGGGTGCTGTCATGACCGAATTCAGCGAGGCCGAGCGCGCGTATCTGAGGTCGCAGCGACTGGGGCGGCTGGCCACCGTCGACCCCCTCGGGCAGCCCCAGGCCAACCCCGTCGGCTTCTTCCCCCAGGAGGACGGGACGATCCTGATCGGCGGCTACGCGATGGGGACCACGAAGAAGTGGCGCAACCTCCGGAAGAACCCGAAGGTCGCCCTGGTCGTCGACGACATCGTCAGCCTCGAGCCGTGGAAGGTCAGAGGCATCGACATCCGCGGGGAGGCGGAACTGCTCACCGGCGCGCACGACTTGGGACCGCACTTCAGTGAGGAACTGATCCGCATCCACCCGAGGAGAATCCACAGTTGGGGCCTCGACGCCTGAGCGGCCCCACGGATCGGGCCGGTTGGCGGGCCGATCACCCGATACGAGCCGGCAGCCGGGCCGTTGAAGATCGCGCGGCGAGCCGGTCTTGGGTAGGGTCGCGACCCATGACCGCCTCGGAACCCACCATCCTCGCCACCTCGGGTGGTCACCGCGTCGGAGACCGCACACGGGTGACGTTCGACGCCCTGGTCCACCACGCGGTGGAGCTGGCCGGCGTCCAGGGGCGGCGGCCCCGCGTCATGTACGTCGGGACGGCGATCGGCGACGCCGAGCACTTCGCCACGCGCATGAGCGAGGCGGCCCGGGTGGCGGGATTCGATCTCACGCCCCTTCACCTCTTCCCGATGCCGAACCTCGAGGACATCGAGGGAACGGTGCTCGCGCAGGACGTCGTGTGGGTGATGGGCGGCTCGGCGGCCAACCTGCTCGCCGTGTGGCGGGTCCACGGGCTCGACACGGTCTTCCGCCGGGCATGGGAGGCCGGGGTCGTGCTGAGCGGGGTGAGCGCCGGGTCGCTCTGCTGGTTCCGGGGCGGCACGACGGACTCCTTCGGGCCCGAACTGCGGCCGCTCACCGACGGCCTCGGCTATCTGCCGTTCGGCAACGGCGTCCACTACGACAGCGACCCGGGCCGCCGTCCTCTCGTGCACCGCCTGGTGGCCGACGGCACCCTGCCCGTCACCCACTGCACCGACGACGGCGTGGGCCTGGTCTACCGCGGCACGGAACTCGTCGAGGCCGTCACGGAGATACCCGGCAAGGGCGCGTACGTCGTCCGTCGCGAGGGGGACTCGGCGGTGGAGGAGCGGATCGAGCCCCGGCTGCTGCCGTCGCCACGGGACTGACCGGCTCCGGCCGCGGTCCGGGGAGACGTGCCGGGCACCCGGTGAACGCGCCGCCCGGCTCGGACCGTTCGCCTACGACTCCCGCGCAGCCCGCAGGTGCCGGACGGCGTACGAGCGCCACGGGCGCCAGTCGTCCGGGATGTCCGCTCCGGGCGGTGCCACGTCGGGGTCGCCGAGGGCCCGGGTGCGGATGACGGCGGCGACGCCCTCGTCCATGCCGGGCAGCGCGAGCAGTGCCTCCTGGGCCTCGTCGCGGTCGGCGCCCGGGTCGAGACGCAGGGCGCCGTCGGCGAGGGCGGCGGTCAGGGCGCCGAGGGCGCCCTCCGGCTCCGCCTGGGCGAGCACGGCGGCCTCGGGAAAGAGGTGCGTGAGCGTGTCGCAGGGGGCGTCCAGCGCCTTCCCGTACCGCTGAACCAGTCGCTCGGCCTCCGCCTCTCCCACCAGCGCGCGCACCGCCAGCTCGTCCGGATCGGCGGTGCCGGGCGACCTGAGGCCGGGCCGCGCCGCGACCAGGGGACCCAGCCGCGCGTCGGCTCCCAGTCGCTCGTCGACGGCGTACGGATCCGCGTCGAGGTCGAACAGCCGCCGCAGCCGCTGTACGGCGGTGGTGAGATCCCGGAGATCGGTGAGGTGCAGCCGGGCGTCGAGCCAGCCACCGGGGTGCGCGGCACCGGTCGGGGCCTCCCCTCCCACGGAGGGGTCCGGTGTTCCTGCGGCAGGGCTGGTCCCGCCGGAACCGGGGCCCTGGTGACTCGCCCCGCCGGAACCGGGGCCCTGGTGACTCGCCCCGCCGGAACCGGGGCGGCTGGGGCCCGTGCCCGGCCGTTCGTCGACGGCCACGATTCCCGTGCCGTACGGCAGCCGCAGAGTGCGCCGGTACGTGCGGCGGCCACGGCTGCCGTCGACCGCCTCGACACCCCGGACGACCTCCGCGGCCAGCAGGTCGAAGACGGCGGCGGTCTGGTAGGGCCCCCGGTGGGCGAGCCGGAGCGGAACACCCGCGGTGGGGGTGGCCGCGCGCCGGGCGGCGGGGCCGGTGCGCGGCGCGGCGGCCCGCACCTCGCTCGGCGTCGACGCGTAGACCGCGCGGATCGTGTCGTTGAACTGGCGCACGCTGGCGAACCCCGCCGCGAACGCGATCTGCGTGATGGGGAGTTCGGTGGTCTGGAGCAGTATCCGCGCGGTGTGTGCCCGCTGGGCCCTGGCCAGCGCGACCGGACCCGCGCCGACCTCCGCCGTGAGCTGCCGCTGGACCTGGCGGGCGCTGTACCCGAGACGCGTGGCGAGCCCTCCGACGCCCTCGCGGTCCACGACGCCGTCACCGATCAGGCGCATCGCCCGGCCGACGACATCGGCCCGTACGTTCCAGGCGGCGGAACCGGGCACGGCGTCCGGGCGGCATCTGCGGCAGGCCCGGAAGCCCGAACCCTGCGCGGCGGCCGCCGTCGCGAAGAACCGCACGTTCTGCCGCTTCGGCGTCACCGCGGGGCAGCTGGGCCTGCAGTAGATCCCCGTCGTCCGCACGGCGAAGAAGAACTCCCCGTCGAACCGGGCGTCCCGGCTCCGCACGGCCTCGTACCTGGTGTCCTCGTCGATCACCCTTCCAGTGTGGCCCGCCGCGCACCACGGGGCTGGCGGAAATCGGACACGGCACTGCGTCCCGGGCCGGCCGGGTGGCGGGAGGGACGAGCCGGTGCTGGAGCGGAGCCGGGCGGTCGAGGGTGGGGGTACGGGGCACCCGTGCCCCGTACCCCGCCCTCTCTCGGTCACCAGCGCCCGCGCTTGGCCTCCATCGCGGCGCGCCCTTCGGCTCCCTTGCGCTTCCAGTCCCGGCGGATCTCGGCGCGCACGCGGGCGTCCGTCTTGGCGACGATCCGCTGGTTCTCGCGGAGCAGCTTGCGGTAGCTGTCGAGCCGCCGCTCCGGCAGATCGCCGGAGTCGACGGCCGCCAGAACCGCGCACCCGGGCTCGGCGACATGGGCGCAGTCCTGGAAGCGGCAGTCGGCAGCGAACTCCTCGATCTCGGAGAACACCTGCCCGACGCCGCTCTCGGCGTCCCAGAGACCGACCCCGCGCAGCCCCGGGGTGTCGATGAGGACACCGCCGCCCGGCAGCGCGAGAAGGTTGCGGGTCGTCGTGGTGTGCCGCCCCTTGCCGTCCATGTCGCGGGTGGCCTGAACGTCCATGACGTCCTCGCCCAGCAGCGCGTTGGCCAGGGTCGACTTGCCCGCTCCGGACTGCCCGAGCAGGACCGCCGTGCCTCCGGCGAGCACCGCTTCGAGGATGTCGAGCCCCGCCCCGGTCGAGGAGCTGACGGCGAACACGGGAACCCCCGGCGCGGTGGTCTCCACGTCCTCGACGAGGTGCGCGAGGGTCGCCGCCTCCGGCACCAGGTCGGCCTTGGTCAGGACGACCACGGGCTGCGCGCCGGACTCCCAGGCCAGCGCGAGGAAGCGTTCGACGCGGCCGAGGTCGAGTTCCACGGCGAGCGACACGGCGACGACCGCGTGGTCGACGTTGGCCGCGAGGATCTGCCCCTCGGACCGCTTGGAGGAGGTGGAGCGTACGAAGGCCGTACGTCGTGGCAGATACGCCCGTACGTAGCGCGGGTTGCCGGACGGTTCGACGGCGACCCAGTCGCCGGTGCACACGACCCGCATCGGATCGTGCGGTGTCACGAAGGCGGTGTCGGCGCGGATGACCCCGTCGGCGGTGACCACGTCGCACTGGCCGCGGTCGACCCGGATCACCCGTCCGGCGACGAGCCCTTCGGAGTCGTAGGGAGCGAACTCGTCCGCCCAGGCGTCGTCCCAGCCGTAAGGAGCGAGCGGGGAAAGACCCAGGGAAACGGAAGGAGTCGAGAAGGTGGAGCTGGAAGTCAAGGGAGACCCTTCACAAGGGCGGCCCCGGCGACGCGCACTGCGGCGCGAAGGAAGAGGAAGGTCAGCCGGCGGCCACGGAGGTGGACTTGATGAACTTCTGGATGCGGGCAGCGCCCTTCACAGAGACAGCCATCGGTCACACCTCCTGGAACTCACTCAGCCGACAACGGCGACCAGCGGTCGCCTCGCAACGAGACAACCCTAGCCGTAGGTGTCGGTGGGAGGCCACTTCTTTTCCGTCGAGGAGCCCCGGAGCGGAGCGGCCGTTCCCACCATGCCCATGGACTGCCGGATGCCGGACCCCTGGGCGGGCGGCGGCGAACGCGGCGCGCTCGTGGAGTCCGTCCACTCCGGCGTTCACAGGCGAAACGCGGCAGGGCGCCGACGGGCGGACCGCGAGCACCAGATGTCTCGCAGGGCCGCTCTTCGGCTCTGCCGGTCGGCCGCGGCGTACCGTCGCCGACCGGCGGAGGCGTCGCCGCCCGAGGGCCCCGGGTCAGTCCTCGACGAACCGAACCGTCACGCTCCGCCGCTGCCCGGAGCCACTGACGTAGCCGACCCGGTCCCCCACTTCCCTCCGCATGAGGGCCTCGCCCATCGCGGAGTTCGGGCTCAGCGCCGGCCCGCGTGCCCGATGTGAACCGCGTCGGGGCCCGTCGGGTCCTCGACCGGATCGAGGGGATCGACGGGCCGAGGCGTCAGTGAGCGGTCGTGCAGCGGTCGCCGTTGAGGGTGAAGGCGCCGGGGACCGTGTTTCCGTCCTGCCAGGTGCCGTTGAAACCGACGGCGAAGGAACCGCCCGCGGCGACGGACTTGTTGTAGTCGGCGGCGGTCGCGGTCACCCGGGAGCCGTGCTGGGCGTACGTGCCGTCCCACATCTGCGACACCTGCTGGCCGTCGTCGAACGTCCAGGCGATCTGCCAGGAGTCGAGGGCTTCGTCGGAGGTGACGGTGACGGTGGCCTGGAAGCCGTCCGGCCACTCGCTGACGATGTCGTAGGCCACCTCGCAGGACGCGGCGCTCTTCGTGGAGTCCGCGGGCTTGGAGGAATCCGGGGTCTTGGCGGCGGCGCGGGCCGAGGACGAGGACGTGCCCTGGGGCTCGGGATCGGATTTCGAGCCCGTCTCGGCGCTCGGGGCTCCGGGCTCGGGCGAGACGAGCGAGCCCGCGCCGCGGTTGGTCGCCGACGGGGACACCACACCCGGGTCGGCCACCGGCTGACGGTCGGCCGAGCCGCCGCGCGCGGCGGCGCCGCCGTCGTTCCCGGCGCCGAAGGGCATCAGGGAGACGGTGAGCGCGAGGCCGGAGACGATGACGGCGGCGACCAGCAGTCCGGTGCGGCCGATCCGGGGCGCGTCGGCCCTGGCCTCGGCGATACCGGTGTCCACGGCCGCGTCCGTGCGCCCGCCGGCCAGCCCGGCTTCGGCGGCGCGGCGCCTGCGTTCCAGATAGGCGAGGCCGCCCCAGCCGATCACCCCGCCCGCGAGCGCGGCGGGCAGCCCGCCGCCGTGCAGCCGCAGACAGCCGGCCGCCTCCGCGCACTCCACACAGTGGGCGAGGTGCTGCGAGAGGTCCTCGGGCGTCTCGGCACCCGGTGACCGGGTGACCGCGTCGAGAAGCCGGGCGTAGCTGCGGCAGTTGGTGTCCATCGGGGTGTCGAGGTGGTTGCGATGGCACCGGTCCCTGAACAGCGCCCGCACCTGGCCGAGTTCCTCGGCGGCCGCCACGGGGTCGAGCCCCAGTCGCCGGGCCACCGCGGGCAGGGGGAGCGCCTCCACCTCGACCAGCCACAGCAGGGCCGCGTCGGCTTCCTGAAGATCCCTCAGGCCGCGCAGCGCGATCGGGCGGTGCAGGGGAGGTCCGGTGTAGCGGGCGGCCTTCTCGGAGTTGAGCCACAGCCTGAGGTCGGGGTCCAGACGGTGGCCCTGACCATGCGCCTCCCAGGCGGCCGCGGTGGTACGGACCGAGTTCAGCAGCAAGGGGATCCGGGGCAGCCGGGGGGTTCTGCGGCCGGTGTTCTTCGAGCGGACCCCGACCGCGCGCGCCTCATGGATGCCATGGGTGAACGCCTCGGTGGCCAGCTGACTGGCCGCCGCGGAACCCGATGTGCACAGATCGGCGTACGACAGGACCGCGTCCCAGCATTCCGAGAACAGCGCGGCCTCGGCGGCATCCTGGGGGGTCGGCAGGTCTGGCATGGGGGGCTCCTGCATCCACTGCTTCCATGTGCAACGTCACACAACGCCCAACTCGCCTTGTTTCACTGGGGAGTTGGAGACCGTCTCAACAACGGGCCAGAGCCTTTCACGGTTTCGACACAACTGACAAGCGGCGTATGCACATCGAGTGGTCGCGCGATCACGCGGCGACCGTCCGGCTTCCGGCGCCCCGAGTGTCGTACGGACCGCGGGCCGCGGGGGATCGATCGCTTCAACTTTCACAAGACCCACCACTCCCCCGCCGGTGCGGATCCGACGTGGTGCGGAACAGGCACAGTGCGACGCGACGCACGGCACAGCGGCGCACTGAACAGCGGCGCATGACACAGCGACGCTTGGCACAACTGCGCATGGCACAGCTGCGCACGGCCCGGACGTACGGAGGACGTCCGGGCCGTGCGGGTGCGCTGCGGGGCGCGGGTCACACCTGGGTGGCCGGCTCCTGCGCGGGAAGGCTGTCCATGAAGGAGCTGACGGAGAAGACCGCGCGGCCGGGACCGGGTTCTCCGTATCCGGGCGGCGACTTGAGACCGAAGTCGTCCATCGTGGCGCGGTAGGCCTCGAGCAGGCGGATGTGGTACTCCAGCGGCGCACCCTGCGGGTTGGCCTTGCCGAGCGGCGTCGTCGGCTCCGGGCACCAGGTGGTGAAGCGGGGCGTGATGCCGTGCGACATGAAGAAGCGCAGCCCCTCGGTCGTCGACGCGATCGCCTCGTCGACGGTGGTGAAGCCGAACGGCTCGGCCATCTCCACGCCCGCGACGAAGTTGGGGATCACATTGCGCGCCCCGAAGATCTCGGCGGAGTCGAGGATGCGCTTGTGCCACTCGTCCCTGCCGACGTAACGCTCCTTGCCGGGGCAGTACAGCTCGAAGAGACGGCGGTCCCACACCTCGTAGTTGGGGTGGTAGATCTGCACGCCGTAGTCCTTGAACCGCTGCACGTCGTCGCGCGGGAGGGCCTGCGCCACCACCTTGCCGATCCACCGCCCGGGGAACCGCTCCTCGATGGCCTTGGCGTAGTGCCCGTAGAAGTCGGCCTCGTCGCGCCCGGCGACCGTCTTGGTGATCGCGCCACCGGTGAGGGTGTAGGCCGTCGACGCCTTCGCGGTGTCGTAACGGTCGATGATCTCCAGCGCCTCGAGGACCTCCTCGACGTCCTTCACACCGGTGTACGGACGGCCGGCGGCCTTGTGCTGGCGCCAGTTGTGGTTGATGTCGCAGTACTGGCACTCCTCCTTGGCGCCGAAGTACTGGCACACGCGGAAGACCGTGAGGTAGATGAGGTACCCCCACTGGATCGTCGGGGCCACCTCCATCACGGACTTCCCGCTCGAGAGGGTGTGCCGGTAGTACTCCGGCATCGGAGGCACTCCGACATCGGAGATCCGCTTCCCGTCGAGGTACAGCCCGAGGACGCCGTCCTCGTCGGCGGCGACGCGGTACGGCGAGGCGGGATTGACGCGCACGGACACGACGGTGCGCCGCAGGTCGTACGGGCCGCCGGTGAGGATGATCTCCTCGGGCGGGCGCCGGAGCGCTGCCTCGCCCAGCTCGGGCAGGGTGCCGTGGTCGAAGGAGAAGATGAAGTACGACTTCGGTTTGACCTCACCGCTCTCGTTGTCGCTGAGGGCGGAGGCGTCGAAGGCCATGCCCCCGCGGAGCAGGTCCTCCTTGAAGACGGCTTCCCGCGGCACGTGCGGGAACCGCTCCATCAGATCCTCGACCAGCGCGGTGCGGCTGCCCATCCCGTTCTCCTCGCTCCCGACCTGCTTCGTCTGTCGTGTTCGACTCCTCACGGTATGCCCCCGCCCGGACATCAGCCGTGCCGGGTCCCCTCGCGCCGCGCGATGTGCGCAGGAGCGGGCTGTCCGGACGGCAGCAGCGGGTCCGGCTCGGGCGCGCCCCAGACCGAGGCCAGCGGCAGCGTTCCGGCCCACAGACCGAGAGCGGCGTCGGGTCCGTCCCCGTCGTCCGGGGCTCCGGTGCGGATCTTCACCGAGGCCTCTTCGAGGGAGAGCGCGAGCAGGGTGGTCGCGGCCAGTTCCTTGCGGCTGGGCCGGCGGGCGTAGTCCCACTGTCCGGGCGTGGCGTGCTCGGTGAGCCGCCGCAGCGCCTCGGTCTTCTCCTCGGGATCGGTGACCCTCCGGGGCACCCCGTGGATCATCGCGCTCCGGTAGTTCACCCCGTGCTCGAACACGGACCGTGCCAGTACGAGCCCGTCGACGTGCGTCACGGTCACACACACCGGGGTGTCGCCGGCCAGGCTCCTGCTGGCCACGGAGCCGTGGACGTACAGATCGTGCTCGCCCCGGCCGTACACCGTCGGCACCACGATCGGCCGTCCCTCGACGATCACCCCGAGATGGCAGACGAAGCCCGCGTCGAGGATGGCGTCGAGATCGGCGCGATCGAGACTGCCCTGCTCGCGCAGCCGGCGGTGGCGGGTGAGGTCGGTGTCGGGGAGGGGTCCGTGGGCCATGGTCGCGAGAATACCGATATCGCAGAGGGATGAGCCATGGATGGACCGAATCAACACACCAGGGGTGCCATGGCAACGGAATCCGCATCGGGTGCACCACGCGGGTCGCTCGGAGGACGCCATGTCGAGCTCCCCGATGACACGGGCGCGGCCCTGGGGGACAGCGAGCGCCCCGCTGCCCCCGAGCCCCCCGCCCCGCCGGTCCGCCGTCCGCGCCGGCCCGCCGGTCCGCCGGTCCGCGCCGAGAGTCGGCTCCCCCCGGGCCACGCACCCGATCCCCGGAGAACTCGTTTGCTCCGTCCGGGCGCCGCTGCGAGAGTCGTGGCCATGTCTGTCTTCACCGCGTACGACGGGACCGAGCTGAGCTTCGACGCCTGCGGGGAGGGCTCGCCCGTGGTGTGTCTGCCGGGCGGACCGATGCAGGACTGCGTGTATCTCGGGAATCTGGGCGGCCTGTCCGAGCACCGGCGGCTGATCATGATGGACCCGCGCGGCACCGGCGGCTCCGCGACCCCCGAGGACCTCTCCTCGTACCGCTGCGACCGGCTGGTCGACGACGTGGAGGCCCTGCGCGAGCACCTCGGGCTCGACCGGATGGACCTGCTCGCGCACTCCGGCGGGACGAATCTGGCGATCCTCTACGCGCAGCGCCATCCGGACCGCGTGGCGCGGCTCGCGCTGATCACGCCGAGCGTCTACGCCGTCGGGATCGAGATCGCCCCGGAGGTCAGGACGGCGACGGCCCGGCTGCGGCACGACGAGCCGTGGTTCCCGGAGGCGTTCGCGGCGCTGGAGGCGATCGTCGGTGGCAACGGGGACGCGGACGCGTTCCGGGCCATCGCCCCTTTCTGGTACGGGCGTTGGGACGAGGCCGCGCGGGCGCACCGGGCCGCGGAGGACGCGCACAAGAACCACGAGGCCGCGGCCCGTCACCTCGACGGCGCGTTCGCCCCGGACGAGACCCGGGCGGCGCTGGGCCGTCTGGCGTGCTCGGTGCTGGTGCTCGCCGGGGAGGTCGATCTGAACTCCCCGCCTCCCGCGATGGCCGCACTCGCCGACCTGTTCCCGCACGCCGAGCTGGTCGTCCAGCCCGGGGCCGGGCACTTCCCGTGGCTCGACGACGCGGACCGGTTCGTGGCGACGACGGCGGCGTTCCTCGGGCGTCCGGCCTTCCGGGAGCCTCTCGCCGGCGAGCTTCGCCCGACCGTGTGAGGCGCGCTCCGAACACCCGGGTCAGGCGGCCCGCGCCAGTCCCTCCAGGTCGATCCGGTACGCCGGCTCCCGTCCCGACAGCAGGCGTTCGATCTCGTCCAGCACGGTCTGGCCGAGCCGGGCGACCTCATTGCCCTGGGAACCGGCCAGATGGGGTGTGACGAAGGCGTTCGGGAGGTCGTACAGCGGGGAGTCGGCGGGGAGCGGCTCGGGGTCCGTGACGTCGAGGACGGCGCTGATCCGCCCGGCGCGCAGCTCCTCGACGAGGGCGTCGTGGTCGACCAGGGCGCCGCGTGCCGTGTTGACGAGTACCGATCCGGCGGGCATCAGGGCGAGTTCGCGCCGGCCGATCAGATGCCGGGTCTCGGATGTCTGCGGGGCATGGACGGTGACGATGTCGCTTCCGCCGAGCAGGGCGTCGAGCGGCAGCAGGGGGACGCCGAGGGCGGCGGCCCCGGCTTCGTCGACGTAGGGGTCGGCGAGGCTCACCCTCAGGTCGAAGGGCCGCAGCAGTTCGATGAGGCGCCTGCCGATGCGGGAGGCGCCCACGATGCCGACGCGGCGGCCGAAGTTGCCGATGCCGGGCAGGACGTCGCCGTAGGGGAAGCTCCGCTCGGCGCGCAGACGGTCCCGGTGGGCGAAGACGTCCTTGCCGGCGAGCAGGATCATGGCGAGCGTGTACTCGGCGACGGGCAGCGCGTTCGCGGCGGCGGCCGACGACACGACGATCCCGCGCTCCCACACCTCCGGCGCGGCGAAGCCCTTCACGGAACCGGCGGCGTGCAGCACGGCACGCAGTTCCGGGGCCGCGTCGAGCGTGTCGGCGTCGAGCGTCGGGCATCCCCAGCCGGTGATCAGGATCTCGGTGGCGGCGAGGCGGGCGCGTACCCGTGGATCGGTGAAGTCACGTGCCACCAGGGAGAGATCGATGTCCACCAGCTCGCTCAGCCGGGCGAGTGCGTCCGGAGGGAAGATCCGCGTCACGTTCTCGGCGGTCATGGCGAACATCGCCACAGGACGCTCGGGCAAGAGGTGGCCTTCCGGTTCGGCGACGCCAACGACAGCAACCGCTCTCTACGGTAGGTCGCGGCACGTGAGAGGGTCAACGGACAGGTCTGCCACCTGGGCGGACCGGCAGGGTACGTTCCACGAGTGGTCACAGCACGGGCCACGGACGGCGACTTCCCGGGAGGGACGACAGGGATGACCCTGACCAACTGGGCCGGCAACATCACGTACGCGGCGAAGGAGCTGCACCGGCCCTCCTCGCTCGCCGCGCTCCGGACGTTGGTCGCGGACAGTTCCCGCGTACGGGTGCTGGGCAGCGGGCACTCGTTCAACGAGATCGCCGAACCGGGCCCGGAAGGCGTCCTGCTGTCGCTGACCGCGCTGCCGCCCGCGGTGGACATCGACACGACGGCCCGTACGGTACGGGTCTCGGGCGGCGTCCGGTACGCCGAACTCGCCCGCCGGGTGCACGAGCACGGGTTCGCGCTGCACAACATGGCCTCGCTTCCGCACATCTCCGTGGCGGGCTCGGTCGCCACGGGCACCCACGGGTCCGGCGTCACCAACGGGTCGCTCGCCGCCGCCGTGCGCGAGGTCGAGCTGATCACCGCGGACGGTTCGTCCCTGACGATCGGCCGGGGAGACGAACGCTTCGACGGCGCCGTGACGTCGCTGGGCGCGCTCGGGGTGGTCACGGCGCTCACCCTCGACCTGGAACCCGACTTCGAGGTGAGCCAGCACGTGTTCACCGAACTCCCCCTGGAGGGACTGGACTTCGAGGCGGTCGCGGCGTCGGCGTACAGCGTGAGCCTGTTCACGGACTGGGGCCGCCCCGGCTTCCGGCAGGTGTGGGTCAAGCGGCGCACCGACCGGCCGGTGACCGACTTCCCGTGGGCGGCTCCCGCGGCCGAGGCCATGCACCCGGTGCCGGGGATGCCCGCGCGCAACTGCACCGAACAGCTCGGCGTCCCGGGCCCCTGGCACGAGCGGCTGCCGCATTTCCGGGCCGAGTTCACCCCGAGCAGCGGAGCGGAGCTGCAGTCCGAGTATCTGCTGGCGCGCTCGGACGCCCTGGCCGCGCTGCACGCCCTGGACGCGATCCGTGGGACGATCGCGCCGCTGCTGCAGATCTGCGAGGTGCGGACCGTGGCCGCCGACCGACAGTGGCTGAGTCCGGCGTACGGACGGGACACCGTGGCGCTGCACTTCACCTGGGTGGAGGACACGGCGGCCGTCCTGCCGGTGGTGCGGCGGGTCGAGGAGGCGCTGGAGCCGTTCGAGCCGCGGCCGCACTGGGGCAAGGTGTTCACCGTGCCGCCCGCCGCGTTGCGCGGCCGCTCGCCGCGGCTGGCCGACTTCAGGGCGCTGGCCGGCGAACTCGACCCGGCGGGGACGTTCACCAACGCCTTCGTGGGGGACTTTCTCCACCCCCTTTCCTAACCCCTTGTCGAAAGTCCCTCCCAGGCCATAGCCTTGCGCCGCGCCGGGGCCGACGGGTCCCGCCATGGCACGGAGGGACCGAGGGCAGCGATCGGTGCCGTGCCGCCCCGGGGCGCGCCCCGGACCCCGGCCGGAAGATCTGGTCGGCCGACGTGCCCGGTACCCGGTGCGCGGAAGCGAGGGGAGCCTCATGAAGCGCGGCACATCACGCGACATCCGCACCGCGAACCGTTACGAGGTGCTGCGCCAGATCATCGCCGAATCACCCACTTCGCGGCAGGAGTTGGCGACGGAGACCGGGCTCAGTCTGGCCACGGTCGCCACGCTCGTCGGTGAGCTGCTCGATCTGCGGATGCTGACCGAGGTCGGGTTCGAGGACTCCGCGGGCGGCCGCCCGCGGGGGCTGGTGGCGGTCAACGCGACAGGGGGCGCCCTGATCGGCGTCGACATCGCGGAGACCTACGTCCGCGTCGAGCTGTTCGACCTCGCCCTGAACGTGCTCGCCCGCGCCGACGAGGACATGCGCCCCGGCGAGAGCCGTCCGGAGCAGGTCGTCGGGCATGTCGCGGCCGCCGTCGGCTCGGTGGTCGCGCAGGCCGGGGTGGAAGGCGCGCGCGTCCTCGGCGTGGGCGTCAGCGTCCCCGGGCAGGTCGACCGCGACACCGGAGTGGCGGAGTACGCGCCCAACTGGGACTGGCACGACGTGCCGTTGCTCGATCTGCTCGCGGAGCACATCGCCTACCCCCTCTACCTCGACAACCCCCTGCGCGCCTGCGCCGTCGCCGAGCTGTGGTTCGGCGCGGCCCGGGGACGCGGTGACGCCGTCGTGGTCAACCTGGGCACCGGCGTGGGCGCCGGCCTGGCGCTCGGCGGCGGACTGCACCGCGGTGTCAGCAACAGCGCCGGCGAGTGGGGCCACACCACCCTCGTCCTGGACGGCCGGCTGTGCCACTGCGGCAACCACGGCTGTGTGGAGACCTACGTGGGCGCTCCCGGAATCATGCTGAATCTACGGGAGTCGAGCCCCGGCAGCACCCTGCTGCACCCGGAGGACCAGACGGCCACCATCGACGCGCTCGCGGCGGGCGTCGCCACCGGGGACCCGGTGGCCCTCAAGGTCGTGCGCGACACCGCGCGTTACCTCGGCGCCGGGATCTCCGACCTGGTGAACCTGCTCAACCCCGAAGTGGTCGTGCTGAGCAGCTGGGTCGCGGCCACGCTGGGGGAACCGCTGCTGCGCGAGGTGCGCGAGGCCGTCGCCCGGCACGCGCTGCGGCGCCCCTTCGCGGCCACCGAGATCGTCCTGTCCCCCATTCCGACCGACCCGGTCTGCCTCGGCGCCGCGACGTTCGCCCTCGAGGGAGCGCTCCAGTCGGTCGGCCAGCGGCCGGCCGCCAAACGGGCCGCCCCCGCACGGAGTCGTACGGCACCGTCCGCGTGACGACGGACTCGGCACCGTCGGCGCGGTCCGCTCCAAGGGGCGCCGCGTCGAGGTGAGTTGAGGCATCGCGGTCCGTCCCGAAGGTGGACCGCGACTCCGGCACGTCCGGTATCCCGAACCCCCGACAACGCTTCGCACCGACTTCGTCCAACCCCTTGCCGAAGCCTTAGCAGAAGGTTAACGTCCCGCACCGCACCGCGAATTCGAGCCGCAGCCGCACTCAGGACAAGGACGTCAACATGTCGGCAATGAGCAGCAACTGGGACCGTCGATCCGTATTGAGGGCCGCCGCCGGCCTCGCCGCCCTCGGGCCACTGGCCGCGTGCGGCAGCAACAACGGGCGTTCCGGGGGCGGGAGTTCGGGCAAGGAACTGGTCCAGTACTTCCACGCCTACGGGGAGGCGGGCACCGAGCAGGCCATCAAGAAGTACGCGAAGGCCTACGACAAGGCCCAGGTGACCACGCAGTGGATCACCGGCAGCGACTTCGAGAGCAAGCTGTTCGCCTCGCTGCTCACCAAGAACGCGCCCGACCTGTTCGAGTTCCACCCGCAGATCCAGCTCGTCAAGAGCGGTCAGGTGGCGGACCTCAGCGACATCATCGAACCGGTCAAGGACGACTTCAACCCGGCCGACATCGCCTCGCACACGGTCGACGGGAAGACGTACGGCGTCCGGATGATCGACGACCCGCAGTTCTTCTTCTACCGGCCCTCGCTGCTGGAGAAGGCCGGCGTCGACGTTCCGACCACCCTCGACGAACTCATCGAGGCCGCGGCGAAGTTGACCACCGGCAAGGTCAAGGGCCTGTTCATCGGCAACGACCTGCACGCGGTGATCAACCCGATGATCTGGTCGGCGGGCGCCGACACCCTCGACGACAAGAACCAGATCGCCTACCACACCGAGGGCGTCAAGGAGGGCCTGAAGAAGATGCGCAAGCTCTTCACCAGCGGCCATCTGCTCCTGGACGCCCCGGCCGACTACTGGGACCCGTCGGCGCTCAACCAGGGCCTGTGCGCCATCCAGTTCTGCGGCATGTGGGCGATGCCCCAGATGCAGAAGACGCTCGGCGACGACATCGGGGTCTTCGCCTTCCCGAAGGTCACCGACGACGGCAAGCCCTCCGTCTACAACGGCGGCTGGTCGATGTTCGTCAACGCCAAGGGCAAGAACGTCGACCTGGCCAAGGAGTACGTCAAGTGGCTCTGGATCGAGCAGAAGAAGTACCAGGAGGACTGGTCGCTGTCGTACGGCTTCCACATACCGCCGCGCTCCTCGCTCGCCGCGTCCGCCACCAAGCTCAAGTCGGGTCTGCCCGCCGAGGGCGTCAAGCTCTTCGGCGAGTACGGGCACTTCGACAACATCGGCTGGACCCAGTCCATGATCACCGCCCTTGAGGACGTCTTCGCCAACTCCGTCCGCAAGGACGGGGACCCGGAGGCCGCGCTCGACAAGGCCGACGTGACCGTCAACCGCGAGCTCAAGAAGCTCTTCGGATAGACCGACGGACGGGCTGCGACATGTCGATCACCACTCCACGCGGAGTCTCGCGCCCCGCCCCGGCCAAGGCCACGACGGCCCGGCCGCGGCGGGGGCTGCGGGGCGGCAGCACCCTCAACTTCTGGCTCTTCACCGGCCCCTTCCTCCTCGGCCTGCTGGTCTTCGTGTACGTGCCGATCGGCTGGAGCCTGTGGCTGAGCTTCTTCGAGGCACGCTTCACGGTCACCCCGGACAAGTTCGTCGGCTTCGACAACTACCGGCAGATGCTGGAGAACGGCAACTTCACCGGGGCACTGGTCACCTTCACCGTGTTCGCCGCGTTCATCGTGCCCCTGACCTGGGCGCTCTCGCTCGGCCTCGCGCTGCTGGTGAACCGGCTGCGGTTCATGCGGGCGTTCTACCGGTCGGTGTTCTTCCTGCCGACCGCGTGCAGCTATGTCGCCGCCTCGCTGATCTGGAAGATGTCCATCTTCAGCGGGGTCCGCTTCGGTCTGATGAACACCGTCCTCGGCTGGTTCGGGATCGAGAACATCGCCTGGCTGGCCAACCCAGATCCGCCCTGGTACTGGCTGGTCATCGTGACCGCCCGGCTGTGGCTCCAGGCCGGCTTCTACATGATCCTCTTCCTGGCCGCCCTGCAGAACATCCCGCCGGAGCTGTACGAGGCCGCAGCGATCGACGGTGCCCGGCCCGGCTGGCAGACCTTCCGCCACATCACCCTGCCGCAGCTGCGCGCCACCTCGACGGCCGTGATCCTGCTGCTCCTGGTCGCCGCCTACCAGGCCTTCGACGAGTTCTTCAACCTGCTGTCGAAGACCACATGGGGCCGCCCGCCGCTCGTCGAGCTGTACTACACGGCGCTCGGCCAGGCCCAGGACTACGGCGCGGGCAGCGCGGGCGCGGTCATCCTCACCCTGCTGATCTGCATGGTGACGCTGCTCCAGGGCAAGTTCATGGGATTCGGACGCGGGGAGGAAGCCGAGTGACCGCCGTCATGGAAGGCCGGAAGGCCCACGCCGCGCCGCCGAGGAAGCGCGGAGGGAACCGGCGTGGCGTCCTCGGCAGCACCGGCTTGTACATCGCCACAGGGGTCGCCGGCCTGCTGTTCCTCGTCCCCTTCTACCTGCTGGTCCGCAACGCTCTGTCGACCGACGCCGAAATCACCGGCGAGAACTGGCAGTTCTTCCCCACCGATCTCAAGTGGGGCAACATCGGGGAGCTGTTCGACGACCCCACCGTGCCCTTCGCCCGCTCCCTGTGGAACTCCGCCGTGGTCGGTGTGCTGCACACCATCGGCACCCTGCTGGTCTGCTCGCTCGCCGGCTACGGCCTCGCCCGGATCCCGTACAAGCACGCCAACAAGGTCTTCTACGGAGTGCTGGTGACCCTGATGGTCCCCTCCGCCGTCACCTTCGTCCCGAGCTTCGTGCTGGTCTCCTCGCTCGGATGGGTGGACAGTCTTCGCGGTCTCATCATCCCGGGGCTTTTCAGCGGTTTCACGTGCTTCCTCTTCCGGCAGTACTTCTTGGGGTTCCCGAAGGAGCTGGAGGAGGCGGCGCGCATGGACGGGCTCGGCTACTGGGGCGCGTACTGGCGCATCGTCGTGCCCAACTCGCTGAACTTCTTCGCCGCGATCGCGACCATCACCTTCATCAGCGGCTGGAACGCCTTCCTGTGGCCGCTGGTCATCGGCCAGAACCCCGAGGCGTGGACGGTCCAGGTCGCCCTCTCCTCGTACATGACGAACCAGACCGTCAACTTCCATCTGATCTTCATGGCCACGGCCATTTCCATCCTGCCCCTGGTGTTCGTGTTCCTCTTCCTCCAGCGCTGGCTGGTCCAGGGCATCGCGCAGACCGGCATCAAGGGCTGACCTAGGAGACGCATGTCTTTCCGCACCTCCCCCGGAACACCGGCCTCTCCCCCGTCCGCCACCGACTACGTCGAGGACGTCTCCCCCGGCAGCGGCGCCCTGCCGCCGCGCGCCTGGTACCCGGCCTCGGACGCCAGGTCCTTGTCACTGAACGGCAGTTGGAGCTTCCGGCTCTCGCCCACCGCCGACGCCGAGGACGACTCCTTCGCGGCCGAGGGGTACGAGGCCGGGGACTGGGCCGAGGTCCGGGTCCCCGGCCACTGGGTGCTGCAGGGCCATGGCGCACCGATCTACACCAACCACCTCTACCCGTTCCCGGTCGACCCGCCGCGCGTGCCGACCGAGAACCCGACCGGTGACCATCTGCGCCCCTTCGACCTGCCGTCGGACTGGCCGGCGGACGGCGGCACGGTCCTGCGCTTCGACGGCGTCGAGTCCTGTGCCCGGGTCTGGCTGAACGGCACGGACCTCGGCGAGTTCAAGGGCTCCCGGCTGCCGCACGAGTTCGCCGTGGGCCATCTGCTGCGGCCGGGCGGCAATGTGCTCGCGGTCCGGGTGCACCAGTGGTCGGCGGGCTCCTATCTGGAGGACCAGGACCAGTGGTGGCTGCCGGGCATCTTCCGTGACGTCACCCTGCTGCACCGCCCGGCGGGCAGCGCGCTCGACTTCTTCGTGCACGCCTCCTACGACCACCGCGAAGGCCTGGGGACCCTGCGCGTCGACTCCGACGTCGACGGGCGGGTCCTCGTGCCCGCCCTGGACATCGATGTCGAGACCGGCACGGACCTCACGGTGCCGGTGCTGCCGTGGACGGCCGAGACGCCGCGGCTGTACGACGGTGAACTGGTCACGGAGGGCGAGCGCGTCCCGCTGCGCATCGGCTTCCGTACCGTCACGCTCGAGGACGGCCTGATCAAGGTCAACGGCAGAGCGGTCCTCTTCAAGGGCGTCAACCGGCACGAATGGCATCCGGAGAAGGGCCGCGCCCTCGATCCGGAGACCATGCTCGCCGACGTGCTGCTCATGAAACGGCACAACATCAACGCCGTGCGCACGTCTCACTATCCGCCGCACCCCGCGTTCCTCGACCTGTGCGACGAGTACGGCCTGTGGGTCATCGACGAATGCGACCTGGAGACCCACGGTTTCACCGAACAGGCCTGGCGCGACAACCCCGTCGACGACGCCCGCTGGACACCCGCGCTGCTCGACCGGGCGGCGCGCATGGTCGAACGCGACAAGAACCACCCGTCCGTCGTCCTCTGGTCCCTGGGCAACGAGGCCGGTACCGGGCGCGGTCTCACCACCATGGCCGAGTGGATCCGGGGCCGCGACGGCTCACGCCTCATCCACTACGAGGGCGACATCGACTGCCGTGACACGGACGTCTATTCGCGCATGTACGCGCCTCACGCCGAGGTCGAGCGGATCGGCCGGCGCCTGGACGGCGGTGGCCGACGGCGGCGCGAACTCCCCTTCATCCTCTGCGAATACGGACACGCCATGGGCAACGGCCCCGGCGGCATCGCGGACTACCAGGCCCTCTTCACCTCGTACGACCGCGTCCAGGGCGGTTTCGTCTGGGAGTGGATCGACCACGGCATCCAGGACGAGCGGTACGGGTTCGCGTACGGCGGTGACTTCGGCGAGGAGCTGCACGACGGGAACTTCGTCTGCGACGGGCTCCTCTTCCCCGACCGGACACCCTCCCCCGGGCTCGTCGAGTACAAGAAGGTGATCGAGCCCGTCCGCATCGACGGCGGGGTCTCTTCCGCCGCGTCCGAAGAGGGCCGGACGCTGGGCTCGGACGGCACCGTGCGCGTCACCAACGGGTACGACTTCGCGGATCTCTCCGCCCTCGCCTTCGAGTGGTCGTACCAAGTGGACGGCGAGACCGTCGAGTCGGGCCTGCTCCCGGTGCCCGCGCTGGCAGCCGGCGAGTCGGCCGACGTCAAGCTGCCGACGCCGCCCGCGGACCCGCGGGGCGCCGAGGCCTGGTGGACGGTCCGTGCGGTGCTGGCCGAGGAGACGGCGTGGGGGCCGCGCGGCCATGTCGTCGCCTGGACCCAACTGGCCGTCTCGGAGCCGGTGTTGCCACGCCTGACGTCAAACGCCGCTCCGGTGCCGGGCGGGCGGGTGATCACCCTCGGGCCGGGCACCTTCGACGCCCGCACCGGTGCGCTGCTGACGATCGGCGGGATCGAGGTCACCGGCCCGCGGCTGGACGTGTGGCGCGCCCCGACCGACAACGACAACGGTGCGAGCTGGCAGCCGGACGCCCGCTACGGGACGCTCTGGCGCACGCTGGGCCTGCACCGGATGCGGCACCGGCTGGACGGGGTGGAGCCGGGCGACGACGCCCTGACCGTACGCACCCGGGTGGCGCCCGCGGCCTGGGAGGTGGGCCTGCGCACGGTGTACCGGTGGACCTCCGACGGCACGCGGCTGCGGCTGACCGTGTCGGTGGCCCCGGAGGGCGAGTGGACGCTGCCGTTGCCCCGGCTCGGCGTCCGGCTCGGGCTCACGGGCTCCGCGGACCGGGTGACATGGTTCGGCGGCGGCCCCGGAGAAGGCTATCCGGACACCAAGTCGGCTTCCCTGATCGGCCGTTGGGAGTCGGCGGTCGACGAGATGCAGACGCCGTACGTGCGCCCGCAGGAGAACGGCGCCCGGGCCGACGTCCGCTGGGCGCGGATCGGGGGCCTGCGGATCGAGGGCGACCCCTCCTTCTGGTTCACCGCGCGCCGCTGGACCACCGAGCAGCTGGACGCGGCGGACCATCTGCCGGATCTGCGGCCGGGTGACACCGTCTGGGTCAACCTCGACCACGGCCAGCAGGGCATCGGTTCGCAGTCGTGCGGCCCCGGCGCGCTTCCCCCCTACCAACTGCGGGCCGAGCCGGCGGAGTTCTCGTTCGTCTTCTCGGAGATCCATGACTGACACCGTCATACCGACCGCGGCCGGACGGCTCTTCAGCCGTCCGGCCGCGGTCGCGTCCTGCGTCGCGTTCGTCCTCATCGGCATGATCCAGGCGCTCTACGGTCCCGCCGTGCCGGGCCTGCGCGCGGAGTTCGGCCTCACTCCGCCGGCGGCCGGACTCGGCCTGAGCCTTCATTTCACCGGTGGGGTCGCGGGTGTCCTCGCCTTCAACGCCGTTCACGCCCGGATCAGCAATCGCCTTCTGCTGAGCGCCAGTTACGGACTGATGGCGGCGGGTGCCGCCGGGTTCGCACTCGCCCCGGACTGGCCGCTCGCCCTCACCGCAGCCTTCCTCGGAGGTCTCGGCTTCGGCGGTGTCGACTACGGCCTCAACCAGTTGTTCGCCGTCGGCTTCGGCGACCGTTCGACGGCGATGCTGAACGTGCTGAACGCGCACTTCGGCATCGGCGCCGTACTCGGGCCCGCGTTGATCGCGTGGGTGGGGCCGGACGACTACCCGTACGCGTTCGGGGTGTGCGCGGTGCTCGCGGGCGTGCTGGTCCTGTGCACGGGCGGGGTCCGCGGCGGGGCGGCACAGAGCGCCGCTCCCGGCGACCGGGCGGCGCCGCCCTCCGGAGGCGGGGCGCTCTCCCGTGTCCTGATCGGCTTCCTCGTGCTCTACATCCTGAACGTCGCCGTCGAGGCGGGCGTCGGCGGCTGGGAGCCGACACATCTGGAGACCGTCGGCTACAGCGCGACCGTCGCCGCGTCCGCCACCTCGGTGTACTGGCTGATGATGACGGCGGGCCGTTTCCTCGTCGTCCCGGTCGCCCTGCGGTACGCGCCCGAGCGCATCCTCGCTGTCTGCGCGGCCGGCATGACGGCGTGCCTGCTGCTGGCGCTGATGCCGGCGGCGGCCCCGGTGGCGTACGCCGGTGTGGGCCTGTTCATCGCGCCGGTGTTCCCGACCGGGCTGACCTGGCTCAACAGCGCGCTTCCGCAGGCGGGGAGAGCCGGGGCCTGGGTGATCGCGGCGTCGATGATCGGCGGCGTCGCCGCTCCCCCGCTGCTCGGCGTGGGTATCGAGGCGTCGGGCATTCGCGCGGTGCCGTGGCTGCTGACGCTGCTGTCGACGGCCTCGCTGGTGGCCACCGTCCAGCTGATCCGGCTGACCCGGAGGCCCTCGCCCCGAGTGCCGTGAGCCACGCTCGCCGGGCCCGCCGGCGGCCCCGGGGGACCTCCGGCGGTCGCACGGCCGGGTGACCGCGCGACCGGCCTGCCGTCCCGCCTCCGCGCCGCCCCTGGGGCTCAGTGGCCCGCGCAGCAGGGTGTCGGGTCCGGCACCTCGAAGGGGACCAGTGTTCCGCCCGCGGCGGGCATCGCCGCGAGGATCAGGCGACCGTCGCGCCACTCCGGACGCACGTGGTCGCGCGTGACCAACTGCCGTTCCGCGGGGACGCCTTCGGGCGCGCCGAGTACGGCGATCCGGTCCACCCGTGAGACTTCCAGCAGCCGCGCGACGGTCACGGTGCCGGTCAGTGCCTCGGCCCCCGGGTACAGGACGGCGCGGCCGGCCGTGCGCGCCGTGTGCTCCGCGGCGGCGTGGGCGGCGCCGGCCGCGAGGTCGGCGGGCCCGTGCCGCTCCCCGTCGAAGGCCACGCCCAGCACCACACCGGCACCGACGTCGGGACCGGCTCCCGGCGGGCCGCCCTCACCCGTCCACACGCCCACGCCCAGGGCCACACCGGCACCGGCACCGGCACCGGCATCCAGGTCGGTTCCGGAATCGGTCCCTGTGAGCCGCTGCCAGGCCGCGCGGGCCGCACGCTCCGACGGCAGGGCGAAGGACAGCGCCGTGTGCGGCCGCCGTCCGTCCCGTACATGGTGCGTGCAACCCAACACGTCGTCGTGCAGGTCGAGTTCGACAGCCAGCGCACGCAGCAGGTGGTCGGCCTCCCGCAGGGCTCCCGTGTGTCCGGTGTCGACTCCGACGACGTACCACCCGGTCACGACGGGAGGACCCACACCGGGTTGGAGTAGAACCACAGGTCCTTCCACGGGTCCGCGTCGCCGACGACGTCCACCGCCGGACCGGCCGGGTCGACCGCCGCGCCCATCAGGCCGACGGCGGAACGGTTGCCGTCGGTGCCCCGCAGACGGACGTACACGGGGCGGTCGACGGCGCCGAGGTCGTAGGTGAGCCGGACCGTGCCGGCCGACTTGTTCACCTCGTAGGACCGGGTGACCCGAGCGGTGGGAGCCGTGATCGTGTCCCGGTCCGCGACCGGGCCCGTCACGTCGCCCTGGATGACGTCGACGCGCGCCACCTTCGGCAGGAAACCGGCCCAGTTGGGGGCACCGGCCAGTCCCAGGTCGACGGTGAGCGTGACCCGGGTGCCCTTGCGCACGCGCAGCGCGCCGCCGAGGGTGGCCCAGCGTCCGCCGCCCGCGACCCGCGCGTCGAGACCGCTGACGATCTGCCCGTGGTCGACCCACACCCGGCCGGCGCGGATGCCGTCCATCACGGCGGCGTACGAGAATCCGTCGGCGCCGACGTGCGTACGGCTGTACTGACCGGGCCAGTAGTCGCCCTGGGTGAGGTCGATCCTGCCGCCGTAGACCGGGTCGGTGTGCCTGCCGTTGGCGGTGAAGTCGCTGTCCGGTCCGCCGCGTACGGCGGTGTCCGTGTAGACCTGGTGGGAGTCGGAGTTGGCGGTGATCCACCAGGGCTTGCCCTCGGCGAGCAGGCTGTCCCACAGTCCGCCGACGGTGGCGGTCATCCAGTCGAAGCCGCCCCAGGTGCGGTAGCTCTCCAGCGGGTACCCGGCGAAGGAGGCGGCGCTCGGGCTGTTGTCGTAGATGCCACGGGCCCGGCCCATGCCGAGCGGTGCGGCCAGACCCGCGGCCTGGTGGCCCGGCGCGCCTTCGAAACCGACGGCGATCTGACGGCCGGGGGCGGTGGCGTCGCGCCAGCCGCGGATCTCGTGCGGCGAGTCCACACCGCGCCGCGCCGGGTGGTTGGCGAGCATCAGGGCGTCCTTCACCGTGCGCCGTTCCACCTGCCGCGCGAGGAAGTCGAGGCCCGCGATCGCCAGCGCCTCGTTGGCGGGCGTCGAGTCGGAGGCGCCCTTCACGCTGCCGTCGTAGTCGGTCTCGAACTGTTTGAGGACCGCGACCTCGTTCCGGCCCGGGTGGACGAAGACCGTGCCGTGCTCGGCGGCCGGGATGTTCCACTCGAGGCCCTGGAAGACGAGCGTGTCCTCGTAGGCGTCCCGGGCCTCCCGGATGTCCGGGTTGACCTTCTCCACACCGATCCTGGCGTGCGTCTCACTGCCGTGGTCGGTGATGACCATCCAGTCCAGGCCGTGTGCGGCACCCTGCCGGACCTGGTCGCCGACGCGGTACTTGCCGTCGCTGCTGTACTGGGTGTGGATGTGGTGGTCGCCGGCCAGCCACAGGAAGCCGTTTCTTCTCCGGCCTCCCGCGGAGGCGTGCGCGGGGGTGGCCGCCCCCTGCGCGAGGACGCCTCCGGCGGCGAGGCCCGCGCCGAGCAGCCCCGCGCGGCGCAGCAGCGAACGGCGCGACCGCTGCTCGGGTGTGAGCGCCTCGTCGGGCACGGAGGTGTCGAAGGCGGCGGGCAGCGGGGCGCCCGTGTCCTCGTGGCCGTGATGGTGGTGATGGTGATGCCCGTGCTCGTGTCCGTGCGTGTGCCCCATGACCGTCTCCCGAGTCCCGCCCCGCCCCTGCGGACGCGTCATGAGGAGATTCGGCTCGGAGCATGAACGGCATGCGGCGTGCTCGTGATCACGGGGCGACCTGGACCGGTCAACTACCTTTACCAGTAGGCCTGTTGACTGGCGGGGTGTCCGTTGCGTCAGGCTTCCGTGGAGTTCGGTCCAGGTCGGGACTAGGGTTCCGCCTAGGTTCTCCAGGAAACACTCTGTGGCGCAAAGGTGGTTCTCCATGGCTCGTGCCGGGCTCACGACCGAGCGGGTCGTGCGGGCCGGGGCCGATCTCGCGGACGAGATCGGCTTCGAGAACGTCACCGTGTCGGCACTGGCCCGGCAGTTCGGGGTGAAGGACGCGAGCATGTACGCGCACGTCAAGAACGTGCGGGAGCTGCGCCAGCGCATCGCGCTGCTCGCGTCCGGCGAGATGATCGACCGGATCGCCGCCGCCGTGGCCGGACGGGCCGGCAAGGACGCGCTCGTCGCCTTCGCCGACGCCTATCGCGCGTACGCGCTGGAGCGGCCCGGACGCTACCGGGCCACCCACACTCAGCTCGACCCCGCCCTCGTCGCCGGGACGACGGCCCACCTCCGCACCGCCGAGGTGACGGCCGACGTCACCTACGGCATGCTCCGCGGCTACGGGCTGTCCGAGCCCGATCTGACCGACGCCGTACGCCTGTTGCGCAGCACGTTCCACGGCTACTGCAACCTCGAGGCCATCGGCGGATTCGGAGCCCCCCGGGACGTGGAGAGGTCATGGCGCCACGCGCTGGACGCCCTGCACGTGGCCCTGGAGAACTGGCCCCGCGCCGAGGACGAGGACCTCGGCCGACCCGTGCCCCTCACTCGGTGCCGGTGGGTCTCAGCGGGCTCGTCACCGGATTGCTCAGATGCTGATAGATCACCGAGCTGCGGAAGTTGACGATCTCACGCCGCTTGCTGAAGCGGTCCAGCAGGAAGGAATGCAGCTGGTCGACGTCCGGGACGGCGACATGGACGAGGAAGTCCTCGCTGCCCGCGACGACGAAGACCGACAGGACCTCGGGGAGACCGGCCGCGTACTGCTTGAAACCCTCGATGACCTCCCGGCTCAGCGGCCGTACCTGCACGGACAGCAGGGCCTGGACAGGACGGTTGAGGGCGCGCAGGTCGACGGCCGCGTGGTAGCCGGTGATCACGCCGCGATTGCGCAGGGCCCGTACGCGCTCCAGACAGGTCGACGGGGCGATGCCGAGCTTGCGGGCCAGTTCCCGGTTGGTCTGCCGCGCATCGCGCTGAAGGTGTTCCACGATCGCCGAATCAAGTTCATCCATGACCGCCACTCTTCCCATTCCACCGAATTGAATTCGGCAGATCGTCCGACCATCACACTGGCTGTCTACGTTCGGCACAGGATGCCGAACAGCGACCGGGGAGCCGTGCCGATGAACGTACGAACGCGACGGGGGCCGGCGCGCACGCCGACGCGACGGGGTCCGACGGCCGTGCGGACAGGGCTGGGGCTGCGGACCGGGACGGCCCTGTGCATGGGGGCCGTCCTGGGCCCCGGGGTGCTGGCGCTGCCGTCCTCGGCCGCGGCGGCGGCCGGGCCCGCGTCGCTGCTCGCCTGGGCCGTCCTGATCGCGCTGAGTCTGCCGGTCGCCCTCGTGTTCGCGGCGCTGGGCGCCCGCCACCCGGACGGGGGCGGCGTCTCGGCATTCGTCCGCCGGGCCTTCGGGGAGCGGGCCGCCGCCCCTGTCGGCTGGTGGTTCTACTGGGCCGTCCCGCTCGGCGTACCCGCCGCGGCACTCATCGGCGGCGCGTACGTGGCCGCCGCGACGGGCCGGGGCGGCGCCACCGCGACAGGGGTGGCGGCCCTCGTCCTGGCGGCCGCGGCCGGGGCGAACCTGGCCGGCCTGCGGGCATCGGGGCGCGCGCAGCTCCTCATGGCGGGGCTGCTCACCCTGCTCCTGATCGTGACGGTCGCGGTGAGTTCGGCTCATCTGCGGGCCGCGCACTTCACACCCTTCCTCCCGCACGGCTGGTCCTCGGTCGGCAGCGCGGCGGGCGTCCTCTTCTTCGCCTTCGCCGGTTGGGAGGCGATCAGCCACCTGTCCGGCGAGTTCACGGCACCGCGGCGCGATCTGCCGCGCGTGACCCTGCTCGCCTGGGCCGTGGTCTCCTGCCTCTACCTGGGGCTCGCGGTGGTCACGACCGGCGTGCTCGGTGCCCGGGCCGGGACGACATCCACCCCGCTCACCCTCGTCCTGGAGCACGGGATCGGCCCGTACGCCCATGGCGTCGCCGCCGGTGCGGCCGTGCTGCTGACCTTCGGCGCCGTCAACGCGTATCTGGCGGGCGGGGCACGGCTGGGTGCGGCGCTCGCGCGGTCCGGGTCGCTCCCCGTTCCGGCGGGCCTCGGCGCCAGGGGAAGCCTGGCCCTTCTCGCCGTTCCCTGCGCGGCCGTCCTGCTGATCGCCGCACGGGGCGTGATCGGCCTGGAGGTGCTGCTCAGGGCCACTTCGGCGTGTCTGGCCGCGGTGACGCTGGCCGGAATGGCGGCTGCCGTCGTGCTGCTCCCCCGGCGCGGCGCCCTGCGCCGCGCCGCGGTCGCCGGGTGCGCGCTGGTCGCGGTGGTCGTCGCGTGCTGCGGGGTCTACCTGGTGGTTCCGGTGGTGCTAGGCGTCGCCGCGCTGTGCGCTGAGCGCCTGCACCTCCGCGTAGTCCGGGGCGCCGCCCCGCGGGGTTCGTCCGGCCCGGATGTCCAGGGCGGTGTCCAGGGCCGCGCCCAGGGCGCGCCTGTAGAGCAGGGAGCCGAGGCTGACCCGGCGTACGCCGAGGTCGCCGAGCTGGGGGAACGTCGGGCCGAGGGGTGAGTAGAGGATGTTGAGCGGCACGTCGAACGTCGTCACCAGATCGGCGATGCGGCGCGGGTCGCTCAGCCCGGGCACGAACACGCCGTCCGCTCCCGCCTGTACATAGGCGTCGAGGCGGCGGCAGGTCTCGGCGTGACCGCCGTCGCCGAGCCAGTACGTGTCGGTCCGCGCGTTCACGAAGAGTCCGGGCACCGCGGCCTTCACGGCCGCGATCTTCGCCGCGTGCGGGCCCACGGGCCCGAGGCCGTCCTCGATGTTGATGCCCGCCGCCCCGGCGTCGGCCAGCTCGCGTGCCAGCCCGGCGACCTCGTCCGGGTCCTGGCCGAACCCGTCCTCGGCGTCCACCGACAGCAGGAAACCCCCTCCGCCCAGTTGCCGGGCGAGCCGGATGGTCGGTTCGCGGGTGGCCGCCGCGCCGTCGGGCAGCCCGGCGGCAGCGGCGACGCCGAGGCTCGTCGTCCCGACTGCCGCGAAGCCCTGCCGGGCGAGAGCCAGCGCGGAGGCGTGGTCCCAGGCGTTGGGCAGGAGCAGCGGGGCGCCGGCGAGATGAAGCGCGGCGAACGGAGTGGCGAGAGGCATCATGACGCCTTCCCCACGGCATCGGCGTAGTAGGTGGATCCCCTTAGATGCAGGGCGAGTTCACGGAACGACCAGCCCTCCCCCGGCGACCGGTCGAGCTGGTCGTCGGTCAGTGCACCGAGCCGGTTCGCCCAGATCCGGGCGAGCCGGGTCAGTCGGCTGCGGGCCTCGTCCAGATCGTCCTGGGTGAACGGGGCGAGATCCGCCTCCGTCGTGGTCGCCGAGGCGTGCCAGTGGTCGGGCAATGGCTCCTCGCCCACGAGGCGTGCCTCCAACTCGGCCAGGTGGTCGACGAGATGGTCGGCGACCCGGCGGATCGCCTTGTGCGGGGTGTACACCCGATCGTCGGCACGGACCGGCCGGCCGTCCCACGCGGTCCAGGTCGCCGCCAGGTCCAGCACATGACCGACCATGGCGGTGACGGCCTCGGCCGGGTCTTCTCTCTGCGTATCGGTCATGCGGGAACGCTAGCGGCGGAACAGTTCGGCGCCGGCCGAACCGTGCCCGGTCCCGTGGGTCTTCTCCGGCGAGCTCGAGTCCGGGGGCGTACGAAGGGACCGGCTCCCCGACCGGTGAGCCGATCGGGCGGCCTACGATCACCTCTCATGGCCACAGTGATCTTGACAGTCGGGCTGGCGTTCATCGGCTACCTGGCGACCTGTCTCAACGGACTGCGCCTCACCCAGAGGCAGGCCCGCCTGACGCGGGTCAACCTCCAGCTGAGCGAGATCTACGGTCCGCTGTTCGCGCTGATGGAAGCCAACAGCCGTGTCTACGACACCTTCTCCGAGACGTACGCCCGGCCCGACGGCCGCGATCCCTTCCACCACGAGATGCCTCCCACCGAGCAGGAGCTCACCCGGTGGCGCACCTGGGCCGGCACCGTCTTCATCCCCAACATCCGGGCGATGCGCGACGTGGTGGTCACCAAGGCCGATCTCCTGATCGAGGAGGAGATGCCCCCCGTCCTGCTCCAGCTCCGCGCGCATGTCGCCGGCTACGAGATCACCGCCGCGCAGTGGGCCGAGGGCGATCACGAAGAGCACCTGTCCCTCATACCTTTCCCCGGCCGGGAGTTGAGGGAGTACACCCGCGACCGCTTCACCCGGCTGAAGGGTGAGCAGACGAGGCTGCTGGGGCGCCGACGCGGGAGCTCGGACCGCCGACACCGGGGCAGAGGCGCCGACTTGGTGTGATCCGACAATCTCGCGCGACGAGGGATAGCCGCGGGCCGCCCATCGCGTCGTGATGGTTGCCGAGAAGGGGAGGGTCGATGAAGGCGTCGAGTCACGACGAGTTCCGGGAGTTCGTAGCGATGCGCTCCACCGCGCTGCTACGGCTCGCGGTGCTGCTCACCGGCGGGGACCGGCATGCCGCGGAGGACCTGCTGCAGATCGCGCTGATGAAGGCCTACGGGCGCTGGGCGCAGATCGAGCAGCCCGAGGCGTACATCCGCCAGGTCATGTACCGCCAGCAGGTCAACCGCTGGCGGCTCCGCAGACACAGTGCCGAGACGACAGTGCCCGTACTGCCCGAGTCCGGCGGGGAGGCCGACACCGCGTCGGACTCCGCGCTGCGGATCGCGCTGTGGGCGGCACTGGGCCGTCTGACGAAGCGGCAGAGAGCCGTGGTCGTCCTGCGCTATTTCGAGGACCTGCCGGAGGCCGAGGTCGCGGCGCTGCTGAGGTGCCCGGTCGGCACGGTGCGCAGTACGGCGCACCGGTCGCTCGCGAAGCTCCGGGCGCTCGTGCCGGAGCTCGGGCCCGAAGGGCACGTGGAACAGATGCGGCCGCTCAGCTACACGTCGAAGGGGAGCCAGGGATGACGACGGAGCAGGTGGAGAAGAAGGTCAGGGAGACACTGCGCGCGGTCGCCCTGGACCGGGTCCGGGCGCCCGGGGACCTGGTCGAGAAGGTGGTGCGGCGACGCAGCCGGCGCCGTTTCTCGCAGGCAGCGGGGGCGGCCGTGGCCGTTGCCGCGATCACCGTCGGGGCGGCGGTCGGGTTCGGGGGCGGCGGTGCGGCCGACTCGGACCGGCCCGTGCGGCCGGCGGCGTCGCCGGAGGGCTGGAAGCCGTGGCAGAGCGACGCCCCGGGCGCCGGCGAGCGGGGCTGCCTGGTGGACGGCTCCGCGCTCTACTGCAGCGGGTCCAAGTACGACGCCGCGAAGCTCGACGCCAACACCGGCGAACGGCTGTGGACCGTCAAGGTCAATCGCGAAGGCGACGGGATCGACCGCCCGGTCGCCGTGCGCGACGGCGTGCTCTACGGCTACCGCAATCACACCGCGAAGAACCAGCCGGACGGGGACTACGCGGGCGGTACCGATCTGATGGCGGTGGACGCCGACACCGGCCGTCTGCTGTGGAAGGTCCAGATGCCGCAGGACGACCGCACCGACCAGGCCGCCATGCTCATCGACGGCGCGGTGCTGGCCAACACCCCGTCGCTGCGCACGATGTCGGCCCTCGATCCGCTGACCGGCAAGGAGAAGTGGCGCCACACCTGGGACAAAGGCATCGTGTGCCAGCGGGCGGTGCTGGGCGGTGTGCCCTATCTCGTGTGCCTGCGGGACACCGAGAAGCCCGACCACACCGACGTCTTCCGTCTCGATCCCGCCACCGGACACGCCACGAAGGTCATGACGCTTCCCGGCGGGCAGCAGCTCTTCGGGCCCTCGGACCCGCAGGGAACCCGGTTGGTCCTGGGCGGAAGGCGGAATGCCGCGGGAGACGTCCGGCTGACCAGCATCAGCAGCACCGGGGAGCAGACCTCGCACACCTACCGGATCAAGGGGGAGCCGGCCAACGGGGATGTCGTCGGTGATCGTCTCATCACCGTGTCCTGGAAGGGCAAGGCCTCGGTCCACTCGCTGACCACGGGAAAGACCCTGTGGACCGCCCCGGTGGGCGTCACGATGCCCGACAAGGACAGGTTGACGGGCATCGCGTCTCCCGCGGTGTCGGCGGGGCAGGGCGTCGTGTACTTCTTCAGTCCGACCGGAGATCTGTCCGGCCTCGATCTACGCACGGGTGAGCGGGTCTGGCGCGGTCACGTCGACCTGGGCAAGGGGACGCGCGACCGCGGGATGACGCCGCAAGTCCTGCTGTACGAGGATGCGCTGGTCGTCCGGAACGGGAGCAGGATCGTCTCTCTCCTGCCACGGATCGGGAACTGACCGAAGGGTCATGGGCCGGGCGGCACCCCGTCCGGCCCATGACCCACGTCGTGCATCGGTCGCGCTAACGCCAGATCGTCTGGACCGAGTCGAACTGGACCCAGGTGATCGGGTTGCCGCTGGTGGCGCCGTAGATGGTCACGGAGCCGGCGGTGCTCACCTCGAAACGGCAGGCGTTGATGCCCTGGCTGTTGTTCCGGGGGCTCGTGGCGCGGACGTACCAGGTGGGCGGCGTCATGGCCGCCGGCAGCGTGGCGATCTTGGTGTCCGCGGCGAGGTTGCAGGTGATCGCGCCGCGGGCCTGGAGGAACGTGGTACCGAGGATGGTGACGGTGCGGACCTGCGGGGTCGCCCCGGGCTGCGGGGTGATACCGGTCTCCAGCTCCAGATTGGTCCACGCGGTGGCGTCGACGGCGGCGGCGGCCGCAGGGGTGGCGGTGGCGACGGTGCCGACGGCGACGGCGGCCGGCAGGCCGAGAGCGGCACCGAGGATGCTACGGCGGCTGTGGGACATGGTCGTTGGTCTCCTTGACGAGGCCGTGTGTGGAAGGGCGGAGGGGGCGGGTTCAGCGCCAGACGGCGCTGAAGCTGTCGAGCTGGGCCCAGGTGATGACGTTGGTGGAGTTCCCGCCGAACAGGCGCAGTTGGCGGTCGGTGCCGGCCTCCACGCGGGCGACGCAGTAGCCGCCGACGTTGTTGCGCGGGACGCTGCAGCGGGTCTCCATGCTCGGGGAGAGCGTGTCGGGCAGGGTGCCGATGACCGCGTCGGCGTCGAAGCTGCCCTTGATCCCGCCGCTGAGCTGGAGCGTCGTCACGCCGCTGACACTGATGAGGCGCCCCTTGGGAGCGTTCTGGTCGACAGTGACACCGGAGACGAGAGGGATCGTCTGCCAGTCGGTGAGCACCTTGACGCCGTCGACCTCGGGGGTCCCGGAGAACGACGAGATGGTGCAGGTGCGCGCCCCGCCTGCGTCGCCGGCGAAACCGAAGTGGAGGTAGGCGACACCGCCCGCCACCTCGACGGCCATGCCTTCGGGCTCGCGCCATTCGAGACCCGGAGCCGCGGTGACGGGCTGCCGGTCCAGGACATTCCCGGTGGCCCACTCGACAGCGGTGATGCAGGTGTTTCCGGGCGGAGCGACCTTGTCGTAGCTCTCTCCGTCGAGCAGGTAGAGAACGCCGCTGTGGGACGCGTACGCCTGGAAGGTGCCCATGACGCCCGTGGGCTCCGCCAGCCGCTGGCGAGCCTGGAATACGCCGGCCGCCGCCTGGGCCAAGTCGTACCGCTCGTAGTACCTCACGCCGTCGACGGCGAACCGGATGACGAGTTCGTTGGTGCTGCGGTCGATGGCGGGGGTCACGGAGGTGGCGCCCGCCTGGGGGGTGTACGGCGTGCTGTGCAGGGAGGATCCGTAGTCCAGGACCGTCCCGCTCTGGAACGTGAAGTCGGTGACGGTGGTGCCGATACCGTCCACCTTGTTGTTGACCAGGGTTTCCTTGGATTTCGTCTCGGTCCACAGCCGGATGACGCCGCCACGGTTCTCGACACCGAGACTCACGCCGTGGCCGAACCCCCGCAGGTACATGTGACCGGTGATCGTGCCCGACCGGTTGAGGCGCGTCACGCACATGTCTCCGTGAATGCGCCGGTCGTCGCCGGAGACCGGCCCGGACTCACCGCTGAGGGTCAGACCGCCCTCCGCCACCTGGAGCACGAAGATGTCGCCGGACACCGGTTCGATGCCGAACGACTGCATCACGGTGCCGTTCTTCAGCGGGCGACGGTGGAGCAGCCTGCCCACCGGTCCCGCGATGTCAATCTGTCCTGCAAGGGTCACGCTCAACGACGCTGCTCCTTCTCGCACGTTCCTGTGCTGTCATGCTCAGGGCGGCGCAAGTGTCGCATGAGCTGCGCCGATTCAAGACTGCGCTGGTCAGAGGCGGTTGGGTTCCATGAGGGCGCCTTCTCGGGTCATGGCGCTCGGATGCCGCCTCACCTCGCCGCCCTGCCACCCGCGCTCCCGCCGATGGCCAGGTCCGAACGTGCCGCCCTGTGCAGCGCGTTGAGTGCCTCTATGAGCGCGGCGCTCAGTTCCCGGCGGTCGGCGGGAGAGCGGTCGGACGGGTCCCGAGCACACACCAGGATGGCCCAGAGACGCTCATTGACCGTCATCGCCGCCCGCGAAGCCGCTTCGTCCCCCAGCAGCACCAGGCCTTCGAACAGGATGGAACGCCGGGCCTCCGCGGCGTCCATCGCCGACAGCGCCTCGGAATCGTCCTCGCCACGCTCGCGTGCTTCGACGGCCTGCCGGGCGGCCCGATTCGCTTCCTTCACGCAGGAGACGTACTCGATGTAGGTGTCGAGCTTGCGTTCGTCCCACCGCGTGGCCATGCTCTGCCGGAACTTGACGCGCTCCGCCATGCCGGTGGCGAGGAACGACGTGACCGCACCCAGCAGGACTCCGACCAACGTGATGATCTGACTTGCCATGCGGATCAAGTTAGCGGTCACCCGAGACGGGGAGATCGGAGATCGGCTACAGCAGGCCGAGGTCGCCGAGTTCCTTGTGCAGGTCCGCGCGTGGGTTGTCGGTGCCCGGCCGCGGGGCGGGGCGCGTGGTGGTGTCCAGGGCGCCGGGAGAGGGTGCGGCCGAAGGCACCCGTGCGCGGCGGTCCCGGAAGAGCCAGGCCCCGAGCAGGCCGCCGATCAGCCCCCCGAGGTGTCCGAGCCAGCTCACCCCCGGCGTCCCGGGTACGGCGACGGTGAGCAGGTAGGCGAAGGAGGCCGCCATGACGACACCGATCAGCGTGTCGATCAGATGCCGGTCGAAGATCCCGCGGACCACGACATAGCCGAAGTACCCGAAGACCAGACCGCTGGCGCCCACCGTCTCCACGCTGCCGCGCTCGAAGAACCACACCACGAGCCCGCTGGTCACCGCCACGAGCAGACTCAGCCCGAGGAAGCGGACCACACCTCGGTAGGCGGCGAGGAAACCGAAGACGAAGAGCGGTCCGGAGTTGCTCTCGATGTGTTCCCAACTCCAGTGCAGGAAGGGCGCGCTGAGGACGTCGGGCAAGGTGGCGAGGTCGCCGGACACGAGCCCGTAGTCCCGCGAGAGCGCGTAGTGGTCGGCGTAATTGGCCAGTTGCACCAGCCAGACGATCGCGAGGAACCCGAACATCACGAAGAACGCCTTCCGCGCCTCCGCGATCATCCGCTCGGCATCGACCGGGCCCCCGCCGGTCCGGTCCTGGTCCGACCCACCCATGGCACGCCCCCTCCCGCGGCGGAACCGCTTCCGCTCACCCCGAACTCTAGGCAATCCCGGCCCCGACGACCGCCCCGGCCGTCACCTCCCGGGATCCGCGATCCGAGCCGGGCCCTTCCTCGCGCGCTCCTGCCTCACGACCACCGTCGGCCCCGGGGACGCGCCCTCCCCGTCGGCGGAACCCTGGAAGCGGAAGCCGTCCGCGTCCCCGGGCGCCCAGGTGACCGTCACGTCGAAGGCGCCCGGCCCCCCTTCGTCGACCGCCGCCACCCGCACGGAGACCAGCTCCGTGAGCGGGACGGGCTCCGGCTCGGCGGTGAGACGGACAAGGGCGACGAAGAGGGAGGCGTCGTCCCCGGTGACGCCTTCCCCCGCTCCCGACAGGCCGTGCACGGGCACCACTTCGGAACGTACGCCGTCCCGCGCGGCCCAGCCCGTGACCCGTACCGAAGTCCCGGGCGCCGCGCCCGACACCAGATGGGCCCGCACCTCCACGGCACCACGGGCGACCACGAGAGAGGCGGCCCGGATGCCCTCCGCCACGGTGTGCCGGGACGCCGCCCAGCCCTCTCCGACCCCCAGCGGCTCGATCCCCGTACGGCTCGCGTCGGCACCGACGATCACGCTGTTGTCGTACGACGGCGAAGGTTCCGTCACCGTCGAGTAGGCGAGCCGCGTGTAGTACGGGTCGTAGCGGACGTCCTCGCTGCCATGATTGTGAAGGCGCACCAGACCGTCCGAACGCGTCGACTGGAGAAGCCAGTTGGGTGGTCCGACCGGGGTCACGGCGTCGGCGCGTTCCGCCGGGCCCGGCTCCTCGGTGGCCGTCCAGACCTCGTGGTCCGGAGGCAGCAGCAGACCGACGAAGGCCTTGCCGGCCCAGTAGGGCGAGGCGGGGCCGGAATACTGCTGCAGGAACGCCTCGTCGGGGCCTCGCCAGCCGAGGGTGAGCAGGCCCTTGTCGTCCACCGCGCCCCGGTCGAGGAAGTAACGCAGGGCACCCGACGCGAGGCGGCGGGTCTCGCCCGGGGTCAGGGGTGTACGGCCGGTGAGCGCGCCGAGCCAGAGGGGGGCGGTGGTCGCGAAACGGTAGGTGAGCGAGCGGCCTTGGAGCATCGGCGCGCCGTCGCCGCCGAACAGGCGGGCGTAGTCGCCGAGATGGGCCTCCAGGCGGCCGGCGTACAGATCGAGGAGCCTGGTGTCGTCCGCCAGCCACGCGTGCAGCACCGGGTAGAGGTGCATCGCCCAGCCGTTGTAGTAGTCGAACTTGCGCCCGTGGCCGTCGGTGTACCAGCCGTCGCCGAGGTACCACTGCTCGATACGCTCCAGGCCGCGGTCGATCGCGGCGCGGGACGCCTCGGGCTCGTACCCGATCTCCTGGAGGAAGCCGCCGACCGTCACCGGGAACAACTCCCAGTTGCAGGGCCAGGGTTCGGCCGTCAGCGCGTCGCCGAGCCACTCGGCGGCACGCTGCCGCACGCCGTCGTCCAGGCGGTCCCACAGCAGCGGCCGGGTCAGCCGCAGCGCGAGCGCGATCGACGCGGCCTCGACGAGCGGCTGACTGCGGTCCTCGACTCGGGGCCAGACGCCCGCGGTTCCGGCGGCGAGCCCCTGCGCGTAGCGCTCGAGGACCTTCTCGTCGCGGCGGAAGGCGGCCGGCAGCAGGGTACGGGCGTATCCCTCCAGGCCGTCGGAGAGCCTGCCGGACGCGCTCGTGTGCGTTCCGGGGAGGTGGTAGAGGGCTCCGTCGTCGCTGGCGTACGGCGCGACCGCGGCGAGCAGGGAATCGGCGACCGCCTCCCAATGGGCGCGCGTGCAGCCGGAGTACGGGCTCAGGGCGCGGTCCTCGGAGGGCTCGGAGGGCGGCTGGGACGGCTGAGAGGGCTGGAAGGGCATCAAATGGGCTTCCTGTCCTGGCTGTTGTCGGCACCACGTCCCGGACGGCCGGGGTGGGTACCTGGGGCGCCCCGGTTCCGGTCGGGACGCCCCAGGGCTTCATCCCACCCGCACCAGAGCCTTCGGCACCAGATGCAGGGCGAGGAGTTCGTCGCGGACCAGGGCCGCGTACACCGTGGCGCCGTGCACCGAGGTGTGGGTGTTGTCCCGCTTCTCGTTGTAGAGGTAGATCGCCTTGGAGCCCTCGACGCCGAGTGATTCGACGAGGGCCTTGGTCTTCGCCGTGAGGTCGATGAGCGGCACGTCCTCGGCGGCGGCGACCGAGCGGATGACGGCCGGATGGTCCACGCCGAGGCCGTTCACCAGCAGCGCGGTGCCGTTGTCCAGGGTGCCGTCCGCGTTGAACCAGCGACGGACGACCGGCGTGACGAGGACGGGCTCGCCGCCCCGGGCGCGGACACCCGCGACGAGTGTCTCGAGGTTCGTCCGGTACGTCGTCTCGTCGGTCGTCTTGTCGTTGTGGGCGAGCTGGATGAGCACCAGGTCGTGCTCGCGGATGAGCGGCTGGACGGTCGGGAAGAGCGCCGGAGTGGCGAGGTAGGTGACCGTACTCTCGCCGGAGTCGGCGTAGTTGGCGACGGAGAGGCCCTGGCGGAGGTATTGGGGCAGCTGCTGCCCCCAGCCGGAGTACGGGTCGCCGGGCTGGTCGCAGACCGTCGAGTCGCCGACCAGGAAGATCTGACGGGTATGCGCGCGAGCGTCCGCCGGCCGAGCGGAGCGGGGTCCCCGCGGAGCGGCCGGGGTCACCCGGATGTCGGTCAGCGCGGGCGCCGAACCTCCGACGACGAGGTCCAGACCCGGGGTGCCCTCGGGGCCGGTCGGTTCGCCCTCGGGGGTACGGACGTTCACGGTGAAGCTGCGCACCACGGGCCGGCCCGCCTCGGTGGCGGTCTCGGGGAGCAGCGAGCGGCGGGTCTCGCCGCTGATCGACGTACTGGCCGCGGCATCACCGCCCAGCAGCACCGTCACGTCGTACGTGCCCGGCGGGACGTCGAAGTGACAGGCGGCCGCCGTGCAGTTCTCCCTGCCCAGGACGGGCCGCCCCGCTCGGGCCTGGGCCGGGGTGGCCGACAGCGCGCCCGCGGCGGCCACCGCCAGCAGCGGCACGGCGATGGTGAGACGTCTCATGTGCGGCTCCTCCGAAGGGACGACGGGACGACGGGACGCCAGGGACGCCGGGACGCCAGGGACGCCGGGGAGACAGCTACAGCGACAGGGCCCGGCGGCAGGACCGTATCGCCATCGGCAAGCGCTTTCTAGTCCACGGTCGAATTTCATACGACTGCCAACTTCCACGAATCGAAAGCCCTTTCGCGAAGGTGATTCGACTGTCACCCTGCGAAACACCCGCACCCCCACCTCCCGAAGGAGGCACCCCATGTCCGGATCCCCGAACCGACCGGTCCGACGCCGCGCCTTCGTGCTCGGCGGCGCTGCCGCCGCCGGCACCGCGGCCTTCGCCGGGCCACTCGCGACCGCCGCGTCCGCCGCGTCCTTCGGCTGGAGCGACGACGGCTCGAACTACGTCGTCGACACCGGCGCGAACCTCGTCTTCAAGGTGAGCAAGAGCAACGGTGACCTGACCTCGCTGGTCTACCGAGGCACCGAGTACCAGGGTTACGGCGGCAAGAACTCGCATGTCGAGTCCGGCCTCGGCGCCTCCACCGTGACGATCACGCAGTCCGGTACGACGATCCTGGTCTCGGTCGCCTACGGCACGCTCAAGCACTACTACGCGGCCCGCAGCGGCGAGAACAACATCTACCTGTGGACCGGCAAGGCCGACACCTCCGTCAGCGCCACCCGCTACATCGTGCGCGTCAAGGCGGGCCTGTTCCTCAACGACGAGCCCGATTCCTACACCTACGCGCCCACCGTCATCGAGTCCGCGGACGTGTTCGCGAAGCCGGACGGCCAGACCCGCTCCAAGCACTACGCGAAGCGCCGTGTCATCGACTACGCGGCGATCGGCTGGACCACCGGCAGCGTCGGTCTGTACATCGTCCGCTCCCACCACGAGAAGGCGTCCGGCGGCCCGTTCTACCGCTCCCTGCTGCGCCACCAGAGCGCGGACGGCGGAGGCCTGTACGAGATCCTGTACTACGGCGAGAACCAGACCGAGGCCGAACGCTTCGGCCTCCAGGGCCCGTACGTCATCGCCTTCACCGACGGCGGCACACCCTCCTCGTCGCTGTATCCGGGCACCCTGACCACCACGTGGGCGGACTCGCTCGGCATCTCCGGTCATGTCCCGGCGAGCGGCCGGGGCAGGGTCGCGGGCGTCGGCATCTCGGGACGCGACTCCGCGTACGCGTACACCGTCGGGCTGGCCAACCCGGCCGCCCAGTACTGGGGTCCGGCGCGGGCGTCGGACGGCTGGTTCTCGATCGGGGGCGTCCTGCCGGGGACGTACACCCTCACCGTGTTCAAGGGTGAACTCGCCGTCCACACCACCTCGGTGACGGTCACGGCCGGTGCCACGACCACCTTGAACACCATCGCGGTGGCGTCCTCGAACGACCCGGCCAACGCGAGCGCCATCTGGCGGATCGGCACCTGGGACGGTACGCCCGCCGGGTTCAAGAACGCGGACCTGATGACGTACGCGCATCCGTCCGACGTCCGGGCGGCCGCGTGGACCGGCAACGTGGTCATCGGCGGCGGCAGCGAGACCGCGTCCTTCCCGGCGTACATCTGGAAGGACGTCAACAGCGGCCTGCTGGTCTACTTCAAGCTGACGGCCGCGCAGGCCGCCGCCGCGCACACCCTGCGGATCGGGGTGACCACCGCGTACGCCAACGGCCGGCCGCAGGTCACCGTGAACAGCTGGGTGTCGTCGATCCCCTCACCGCCCACCCAGCCGAGCACCCGTTCCCTGACGGTCGGTTCGTACCGCGGCAACAACCACACGTTCACGTACAGCGTCCCGGCCAGTGCCTGGCTCACCGACACCAGCCAGTACAACGTGCTGAGGATCGACGTGGTGAGTGGTTCGGGGACGACGTCGTATCTCAGCGCCGGCACGTCGATCGACGCGCTGGACCTGCTGGTGTGAGGCCGGTGTCGGTGATGCCGGAACTCATGTGCCGCGTGTCCACTGCTGGTTGGTGCCCGCGTTGCAGGTGTACGTGATGAGGGCCGCGGAGTTGGCGGTGGACGCGCCGGACACGTCCAGGCACTCGCCGGACGCCCTTGCCTTCAGGAGCACATAGCTGCCGGAGGCCGTCACCGACCACTGCTGCGTGGTGGCGCCGGTGCAGTTCTCCTGCGTGACGCCGGTGGCTCCCTCGGTCAGGCACAGGGAGCTGCCCCGGCCCATCAGCTCGTAGTAGCCGCCGCCCAGCGACTTGAACCAGAACTTCTGGTTCCCCCCGCCGTTGCAGGTGTACTGGGCGAGCGCGACGCCCTGCCACAGCGACTGGTCGGGCACGTCGGCGCACTTGGCCGAATGACGGGCCGTCAGGGTCTCGTAGGCGGCGCTCGTTCCGGCGACGGTCCCGGCGGTCGTGTCGACGGTGATCTCCAGGGACCAGGACAGGGACATCGTGGTCGTCGTCGGGAAGGCGACCGGCAGCCAGACGTACCGGGAGTCGTTGACGGTGCCGCCGAAGGAGTTGCCCCAGCGGTCGCCCATATAGAGGTACGAGGTGCCCGAAGTCCCCTGCACGGGAAGGACGTACGCGGTCTGCGAGCCGTACGCGGTGGAGTCTCCGACGTCCGTCATCGCGGTCCAGGGGCCGGCGAGCGAGGTCGCGGTGGCGTACTGCTGCTGGTTGGCGCTCCAGCCTGTGGCGGCCGACGTCAGCATGAAGTAGACGCCGCCCCGCTTGAACAGCGCGGGCGCCTCGCGGTGTCCGCCGTGCCAGGGGTCGGCCACCAGTGCCGCGATGCCGGTGTAGTCGGCGGTGAGCCGGTAGATCTGGAGGTCGTAGTTCTCGCGGGCGGCGGAGACCATGTAGCCGGTGCCGTCGGTGTCGACGAAGGTCGTGATGTCGCGGGACATGTACTGGCCGAGCGGCTGGAAGCTGCCCTGGTACGTATAGGCGCCGTCCACCGTGTCCGACACGGCGACGGCGGCACGCGCCTCGCCGTAGTCGACGCCGTTCTCCTTGTGCATCCACATGACGAACTTGCCGGTGGACGCGTTGTACATGACCTTGGGCCGCTCGATATAGGCCGTGCCCAGCTCGGCGGCGCTCGACCGGGTGAGGACGTGGTTGCGGAACTCCCAGTTCTTCAGGTCGGTGGAGCGGTAGGCGTCGACGTACTGGAAGGTGTTGTCGGCGTTGCGGTTCTCGCCGAACCAGTAGTAGTAGCCGCCCACTTTGACGACCCCGCCGCCGTGCGCGTGCACCGCGGCGCCCGAAGTGTCCGTGAACCGGGTGCCGTTGGTGATGGTCTGGGCCGCCGCCCGGGCGGGTCCGGCGGCGAGGAGTCCCCCGGCGACGGCCAGACAGAGGGCGACGAGGACGGCGTACGCACGTCTCGGCGCGTGACGCTTCGTGCGGCTCGTCCGAAGGGGACTGATGGTGCGGCTCATGCGGTGACCGTCCGTCCGGTATGCCGAACAATATCTGCGATTACGAACGTTGCCGCCGAAAAAGTAAGCGCGTGCTACGACGAGGTCAACGGTGCGGACGGGATCGGTCCTGCCGAGTGGGGCCCGTGGGCCGGACGGGCCGGTGCCTCGAGGCGAGGCGGCTCGCTTCGGCGTAGGCCCGGACCAGGGGGCGCCGGTCGTCCGCGCGCCAGGCGAGCGCCAGTCTGCTCGGCGCGATGCCGCGCACCGGACGGGTCACGACACCGCCCCGGGTGAGCAGCGGAGCGTTTCCGGCGGCGAGCAGGCAGACGCCCCGGCCGTCCACCAGGGCCTCGTACGTCTCGTCGGCGTTCGCGGCCTCGGCGCCGATCCGCGGCGGGCGCCCCGCGCGGTCGTCGAGGGCGAGCCAGTAGGCGCGCAGTACTCCGGCGGACTCGGGGATGGCGATGAACGGCTCGTCGAGCAGGTCCGCGAAGTCGATCTCCTCGCGGTCCGCCAGGACATGCGTGTCGGGCAGCGCGACATGGCGAGGTTCCTCCGCCACCACCACCCAGGCGTAGCGCTCCTCGTCCGGCACCGGAAGCCAGACGAACGCGACGTCCACCGAGCCGTCCGCGAGTCCGGCGCTGGAGTCCGCCCAGCTCACCTGCCGCAGTTCGATTCTGGCCGCCGGACACGCCTCGCCGAACCGGGACCTGATGGCGGGCAAGAGGCCGCCGCGCCCCGGGCTCGTGCTCATACCGACGACCAGGGTCGCCAGTTGCTCGGCCTTGGCGCGCTCCACGGCCTCGGCCGCGCCGGCCCACTCGGCGAGAACCCGGCGCGCGTGGGGCAGCAGGGCGGTGCCCACGGCGGTCAACCGGACGCCCTGGTGGTCCCGTTCGAACAGCTCGGCACCCAACTGCCTTTCCAGCATGCGGATCTGCTTGCTGAGTGCGGGCTGGGAGACGAAGAGGCGCTCGGCGGCGCGTGTGAAGTGCAGGTCCTCCGCGACGGCGACGAAGTAGCGCAGGTCCCGCCCGTGAACGTCCATGGCCATAACCATGGGTTATCACGAAGGGTCTTGGACGGGCGACCGGGCGCGGGGCCAGGCTCGACTCATCGGAAGCAGGACGAGGGACGAAGAGACGACCAGGGAGTCGGACATGAGCAAGGTGTGGCTGGTCACGGGCGCGGGCAGCGGTTTCGGCAGGGCGTTCACCGAGGCGGCCGTCGGACAGGGGGATGTCGTGGTGGCCACGGCCCGCAGGCCCGAGGCGCTGGCCGGTCTGGTGGCGGCTCACCCCGATCAGGTCGAGGCGCTCGCCCTCGACGTGACGGACGCGGCGGGCATCGACTCCGTCGTGGCCGATGTCGTCGAGCGGCACGGGCGGATCGACGTGCTGGTCAACAACGCGGGCCGCACACATGTCGGCGCCGCCGAGGAGACAACGGACGCGGAGCTGCGGTCCCTTTTCGAGCTGCATTTCTTCGGGCCCGCCGCACTGGTGCGGGCCGTGCTGCCGCACATGCGGGAGCGACGCTCGGGGGCGATCGTCCAGATGAGCAGCATGGGCGGGCAGATGACGTACCCGGGATTCTCCGCGTACTGCGCCACGAAGTTCGCCCTGGAGGGCTTCTCCGACGCGCTGGCGGACGAGGTGGGGCCGCTCGGCATCAAGGTGCTGATCGTGGAGCCGGGAGCGTTCCGTACGCACCTGATGGGCGCGGCCGGCGCGAGCGCGGAGATCGCCGACTACGCGGACACTGTCGGCCCGACCCGGCAGGCCGTGGCAGCCGGTGACGGTGACCAGCCCGGCGACCCCGCGAAGGGCGTGGCCGCGGTGCTGGCCGCTCTCGCCGACGACCGCACTCCGCTGCGGCTGCCGCTCGGCGGCGACGGGGTGGACGCCGTCCTCGGTCACCTGGACGCGCAGCGCGCGGAGATCACGGCCTGGGAGAAGACCGCGCGGGACACGGCGTTCGACGTGTGAGACGCCGGTGACGGTCCGGGCCGCCGGTCGCGGTGCGCCGGCGGGCCCTCCAGGCGGATCGTGGCCGTCGGAGGCGGGAGTGCGGCGCTCCGGGGCGGGAGTGCGGCCCTCCGGGCGGGCGGAGGGGCCCTCCGCCCGGCGGGACATGGGCTCTCCGGCCAGGGAGTGCGGCCTACGGAGTCACGCGTCGGGCCGTGATCAGCTCGTGCATATAGCGCTTGGTGACGCTGCCTCCGTGCCGGCTCTCGATCAGCTCGGCGATGCAGTCGAGGAGGCCGCGGAGCGCGGGCGCGGGCAGGGCCCGGTGGTTGGAGTAGGTGCGCAGGACGTCGAGATAGGCCTCGGTCGTATAGGTGATCTCCTGGGGGAAGCACCGGATCCCGACCGGCCCGAGCCGGTCGGAGGCGTCGAGTTCGGTGGTGTCGGAGGTCACCGTGGTCTCGTCGGACAGCCGCAGGTCGGACGGTGTGTCGGGGTCCCAGCGTTCGTAGCAGCGCTGGGCCCGCGCGAAGAAGTCCGCGGAACCACCGGCCACGTGGTGGGTGGTGACCAGGGCGAGCGTGCCGCCCGGAGCGAGGGCGGCGGTCATCCTGGGGACGCGGACCGCGGGGTCGATCCAGTGGAAGGCGGTGGCGCAGACCGCCAGCTCGACGCGGTGGCCGGGCGGAAGGCTCCACCCCTCGAAGGCGCCGACCTCGACGCGGGCGTCCGGGAACGGCAGCAGATTGCGCCGGGTCACCGCCGCCAGCGACGGACCCAGCTCGACCGCGGTGATCCGCAGTCCCGCCCGGGCCAGGGGCACGGTCAGCTGTCCCGTTCCCGGGCCCACCTCCAGGACATGCCCGGCCGGGGAGAGCCCCGCGCCGGTGATCAGGGCCTCGACGAGGGCGGGCGGGTAGCCGGGGCGGGCGCGGTCGTAGAGCTCGGCGTCCTCGTCGAACACGTCACGCAGCATCCCCCAAGGCTAGGGCGTGCCGCACGCCGCCACGGGGTCCCGACCGGATCGCCCCTGCGTACCTGGCGCCGTGCCCGGCACCCGGCCGTGTCGGCCGTGCGGGCCCTGGCACCCCCGGGTGGACGGGCCTCGGTACCCCCCGGTGGACGGCTTCGCCACCCCGGTGGACGGCCTCGGCACCCGAGCCCCGGGTGGACCGGCCTCGGCACCCCCCGGTGGACGGCCTCGCCACCCCGGTGGACGGCCTCGGCACCCGAGCCCCGGGTGGACCGGCCTCGGCACCCCCCGGTGGACGGCCTCGCCACCCCGGTGGACGGACCCGTCCGTCTCACCCACCGGGACGGCCGCTCAGCGGGTGGACCGGCCCCGGCGCGGCAGCCCTCATCGACTAGCGTCGAGCCATGACCAGCGACTCCGCCCTCGCCCTCGCCGACGCGCTCTCCTCCGGTCCGGTGGTGCTCGACGGAGGGATGTCCAACCAGCTCGAATCGGCCGGGCACGACCTGAGTGACGCGCTGTGGTCGGCGCGGCTGCTCGCGGAGCGGCCCGAGGCGATCGTCGAAGCGCATCTCGCCTACTACGAGGCGGGCGCGGACGTGGCGATCACGTCCAGTTACCAGGCGACGTTCGAGGGCTTCGCCCGGCGCGGCATCCCGCACGACCGGGCGGCCGAACTGCTCGGCCTGAGCGTCGGGCTGGCGCGCGAGGCCGCCCTGCGCGCGCACGCGAAGGGCGTCGCGCGGCCGCTGTGGGTCGCCGCGTCGGTGGGCCCGTACGGGGCGATGCTCGCGGACGGCTCGGAGTACCGGGGACGGTACGGGCTGAGCGTCGCGGAACTGGAGCGGTTCCACCGGCCGCGCCTGGAGGTGCTGGCCGCCGCCGCGCCCGACGCGCTGGCCCTGGAGACGGTCCCGGACACGGACGAGGCGCGGGCGCTGCTGCGGGGGGTGCGCGGACTCGGCGTACCGGCGTGGCTGTCGTACAGCGTGGCCGGTGACCGTACGCGGGCCGGCCAGCCCCTGGAGGAGGCTTTCGCTCTGGCCGCCGAGGCGGACGAGGTCATCGCGGTCGGGGTCAACTGCTGCGTCCCCGAGGACGTCGACGCGGCGGTCGCCACCGCCGCGCGCGTGACGGGAAAGCCGGTCGTGGTCTATCCGAACAGCGGCGAGGTCTGGGACGCCCGGGCCCGCGCCTGGACCGGCAGCTCCACGTTCACGGCCGCGCAGGTCGGCGGCTGGGAGCGGGCGGGGGCCCGGCTGATCGGCGGATGCTGCCGGGTGGGCCCGGAGGCGATCGCGGGGATCACGGCGGCCTTGCGGGCCGCGTAGGCCCCGCGTCTCCCCCGGCTCCGGCCCGCCGTCAGGTCATGTCCGGCCGGCGCCGCCGGAGCGGCGGAAGCGGCGTACGGCCGACAGCGGGGTCGCGATGCGTGCGGACGCGTCGACGGCGGCGGGTGACGCGGGCGTGTCCTCCACGGAGCCGACCGGCCGGACCGCGGGGGCGGCGGGTCCGGCCGCGGCCCGGGCCGATTCGTCCTCCCACAGGGCGAGCTCGCGGTCGCGCGGGCCCAGCACGGTGTGCGGGTCGCCTTCGCCGAAGATCCGGACGGGGTGCGCTGTGTCCCAGGCGGACCATCCCGGGTCCCCGTCGACCGCGAACCGCACCCACGCACCGTGCATGGCGTCGGCCAGCTCCCGCGGGGCGCCCTCGCCCGCGAGCTTCGCCGACGCCGGTACGGCGGCGGTGTCGAAGACGAAGCCCAGTTCCAGGGCGTGACAGGCGCGGAGGCCGGGGACGTTGGACGGCCAGGCGAACTCGTAGACATGGGCGCGGGCCCGGTGCTCGCCGGGGACGTCCGCGTCGAGGGACGCGGTGGGCCGGCCGCTCCGCGCGTCGGCGAGGCGGTGCAGCGGGACCCGCAGGAGGTGGTCGGTGATCATCTGGCCGACGAGATCGGCGGTGCCCGCTTCCGGGTGGAGGGCTCGGTAGCCGCGGGGCACCTCGTGGCCGCAGTGGCAGCGGGCCATCGCGCCGGCAAGGGCGACCGGACCCAGCCGGTCGACGCGTTCCAGGAGCCCGCCCGGTACGAGCCACAGCCGGTACTCGTCACGGGTCCAGCCGAGCAGGAGGCCGACGTCCGGGGCGGCACCCTCGACGAGGGCCTCCAGCGGGTCGCGCGGTACGAGGTCGCCGTCGACGACGATGCCGAACGCGGGACCGCCGAGCACCGGGCTGCTGAGCCTGCCCACGTCGGCCTGGGTGCGCAGGAGCAGGTCGCGGTCGACGGCGGCGAACGCCTCCGCCGTCGCGGGGATCTTCAGCCGGGTGGCCATCCGGCGCACCATCCGGCGCACCTTGTCCCGGTCGCTCGCCTCGGGCGGCCCGCTCTGCAGGACCGCCCGGCGGAACAGGCCCTGGGCTCGCGGGCTCGCGAGCAGCGCGCCGATGCTGATGGCTCCGGCGGACTCGCCGAAGACGGTCACCCGGTCGGGGTCGCCGCCGAACCGGGCGACGGACTCCCGCACCCACTCCAGCGCGGCGAGCTGGTCGCGCAGCCCGGGGTTGGCGGGCGCGTCCGGGAAGAGGCCGTAACCCTCCACGCCCAGGCGGTAGTTGAAGGACACGAACACCACACCGTCGCGCGCGAAGGCGCACCCGTCGTACACGGGCACGGCCGAGGAGCCGCGGGTGAGGGCTCCGCCGTGGATCCACACCATGACGGGGAGCCGGGCGCCGGGGTCCGGCGCCGGGGTCCACACATTCAGATTGAGGCAGTCGTCACCGGGCACGACGGGGTCGGAGAGGAGCCGGGCGAACGCTTCGGAGTACGGCGGCTTCGGCGGCGTCGGTCCGAACGCGCCGGCGTCCCGCACCCCGTCCCAGGGCTCGGGGGGCTCGGGCGGGCGGAAGCGGCGGGCGCCGAAGGGCGGGGCGGCGTACGGGATGCCCCGGAAGACCGCGATCCCGTTCTCGTACCGGCCGCGCACGGCTCCGTACGGGGTGGCGACCACCGGGTCCTTCGTCTCCGCCAACGGATCCACCGCGTCCACCGCCATCCGGGACCAGCTCCTCATCGTCGCGAGTCGTAAGGATCAGAGCACCACATCGCTTCCCGGTATTCCTGCGGAGGTCCCCATTCGGCCGATATGGCCGCGGCTACGGCCGTGCGGCGGTGCGCGGCGCGACCGGGTCCGAGCCGGCCGAGGCCCCCCGCGCCGCCCAGAGGATGCCGCCGAGCAGATGCCGGCGGAAGTCCGGGTCCTCGTACGCCCACGAGGTGTGTCCGAGCGCGGTGTAGAAGACCCGGCCACTGCCCTCCTCCCGGCACCACACCAGGGGGTGGTCGTCGCCCATTCCCCCTCCCTCGTAGGAGGTTTCGTCGGCCGAGGCCAGCACACGCGCCGAACCGCGCGGACTGGAGCGGAAGTCGTACCACTCGTCCGTGAACTCCCAGTCGGACGGCAGGTGCCGGGTGGCGGGATGTCCGTGGTCCTCGACGAGGACACGGCCCGGCTGGAGGTCCGGGTGCCGGTCGAAGCGGGCGCCGAGCAGTTCGCCGTAACGGGGCCACTCGTACTCGGTGCAGGCCGCGGCGTGCACCCCGACGAAGCCGCCGCCGCCCTCGACGTACGCCGCGAGCCTGTCGCGGCCCGGCGGCGTCAGCACCTCACCGCTCGTGGAGAGGAAGACGACCGCCGCGTAGGGGTCCAGCGGCGCCTCGAAGACCGCGGGGTCCTCGGTGGCGTCCGCCGCGAAACCGTGCGCGTCACCGAGAGCGCGCACGGCGGCGACGGCCGCCGGGATGGAGTCGTGCCGGTAGCCGGTGGTTCGGGTGTACACGAGAACGCGGAAGACCATGACGGAACCCTAGGGGCGACCGCCGCGGTGGTGTCCGTTTCGTTCAAGACCGGTCGCCCGCGGCCCGCCTACGGTGACCGTATGACTCCACGATTCGATGTGATCGGGCTGGCCGTCTCCGACATGGCCGCCTCCCTCGCCTTCTACGGCCGTCTCGGGCTCGTCTTCCCCGAAGGTGCGGAGAACGAGCCGCACGTCGAGGCCGAGCTGCCCGGCGGGCTGCGCCTCGCGCTGGACACGGAGGAGACCATCCGGTCGTTCCACGCCGGGTGGCGGCCTCCGAGCGGCGGCGGCAGGGCGTCGCTCGCCTTCCTCTGCGACAGCCCCGCCGAGGTCGACTCCGTGTACGAGGAGCTCGTCGGCGCGGGTCACCACGGCGAGCTCAAGCCGTGGGACGCCTTCTGGGGCATGCGGTACGCCGTCGTGCACGACCCGGACGGCAACGGCGTCGACCTGTTCGCCCGCCTGCCCGGGGAGCCGGCGGCACAGTAGTCCGGCTCGCTACCGGTGAGCGACCAGTTCACCGAGCGTCGCTCCGGCCAACTCCCTTACGTCTCGTGCCAGATGGGCCTGGTCCGCGAACCCGGCGCGCAGCGCGGTCTCGGCGAAGGGCACGCCGGCACGGGCGAGGGCGAGCGCCCGTTGCAGTCGCAGGACCCGGGCCAGGGTCTTGGGTCCGTAGCCGAAGGCGGCGAGTGAGCGGCGGTGCAACTGCCGTGCGCCCAGGCCCAGTCCGTCGGCCGTCTCGGCGACGGGGCACCCCGCGTCCAGGGCGGCCACCACCTCCCGGAGCAGCGGATCGGGGGGCTCGGCCTCGGCCGCCCGGAGCAGCGCGACCTCTTCGAGCGCTTCCACGGGGTCGGCGGCCGCGTCGATCCGCGCGGCGAGGCGGCGTACCTCGGAGGCGGGCCACAGGTCGGTCAACTCCACACGCCGATCCCGGAGTTCGTTCGCCGGCACGCCCAAATAGGCGGGTGCCGTGCCGGGGAAGAAGCGGACTCCCGCCCAGCCGCCGGGCACTCCGTCCGGAATGTAGGGCCGGGTGTCGGGACCGGCGACGAGCAGCCGCCCCTCGGTCCACAGCAGATCCATGCAGCCGTCGGGAAGCACGGGAGCCAGGGCGGTCCCGGACCCGTCCTCGGCTCCGCGCCGGTCCTCGGCCTCGGCTCCGCGCCCGGCCCCGTGCTCGGCTCCGCGCCCGGCCCCGTGCTCGGCTCCGGAGGCGAGCGCGGACACCGCTGCCGCCACCCGCGGGGACGCCGTCTCCGTCCGGCGCGCGGGTGCCGCCGCGGCCCCGCTCCTCGGTGCGGTACCGGCCAGGACGCGGGTCCAGACCACCGCGCCCGGCAACCGTGACGCCCGTTCCGCGTACATGCACGCCAGGCTACGCCGGGCGGGCCCGGTGCTCCTGCGGGCTGACGCCGTAGACCCGCTTGAAGGCGCTGGACAGCGCGAAGGCGCTGCCGTAGCCGACGTGGCGGGCGATCGTCTCCAGGGTGTCGTCGCTCTCGCGGAGCCGGTCGGCGGCGAGGGCGAGGCGCCATCCGGTCAGATACGTCATCGGGGGTTCCCCGACGAGTTCGCCGAAACGCCTGGCCAGGGCGGCGCGCGAGACCCCGGCCTTGGCGGCGAGCCCGGCGATCGTCCAGGGGTGGGCCGGATCGTCCTGGAGGAGCCGGAGCACGCGGCCCACGACCGGGTCGGCGAGGGCCTGGTACCACGCGGGCGCCGCGGCCTCGGGGCGGGAGAACCAGGCCCGCAGGGCGGTGATCATCAACAGGTCGAGGAGCCGGTCGAGGACGACCTCCTGGCCGGGCTCGTCGCGCACCATCTCCTCGGCGAGGATCGGTGTCAGCGGGCACTCCCACACGTCGGAGGGGAGCGCGAGCAGCGGCGGCAGGGCGTCGAGCAGCCGGCCGTTGACCTCGCCCCGCATCATGTACGTCCCGATCAGCAGCACCGTGGAGCCGTCGAGCCGGTCGCCCCAGCTGCGGACTCCGAGGTCCCAGTGGCCCTTGAGCGAGCGCCCGTCCGGGTAGGTGCACTCGCCGCCCGGCAGGATCACGGCCTGCGGCGGGGTGCCGGGGTCGTCGGCGCAGAGGTACGCGTCGGGGCCGCGCGCGATGGCGACGTCACCGGCCCGCAGCCGCAGCCGCTCGCCCTGGTCGGGTACCACCCAGGCGTCGCCGCGGACCACCAGCATGATCGTCAGGGGGGCGCGGTCCTCGATGCGTACGGACCACGGCGGGTCGAAACACGCGCGGATCATGAAGGCGCCACGCGCGCGTGGACCCTCCAGCAGGCCTGCGAGAGGGTCCCCCCGCGTGAGCGTGTTCGAGCGTGGCGGAGCGTCCATGGCGCCAGCGTAGACGGCGGCCCGAACGGCCGTGGACGTCCGCTTATGGGAATGAGCCGTTCACCGATGGTTCCTTGCCCTGGGCGGCAGTTGACTGGGCGCATGACAGACAACACGCGGAACATGACGGTGCTGGTGACAGGGGCGACGGGGCGGACCGGGAGCCGGGTCGCGCAGGCCGCGCGGGCGGCGGGTCTGACGGTCCGGGCGGGATCGCGCGGAGAGGGCTTCGACTGGGAGGACGCCTCGACGTGGGCCGGGGCGCTGCGCGGCGCCGACGCCGCGTACCTGGTGTATCCCACGGACGTCGGCTCGCCGGCCGCCACGGAGGCGGTCGGGGCCCTGGCCCGGGAGGCGGTGGGGCTCGGCGTACGGCGGCTGGTGCTGCTGTCGTCACGGGGCGAGGACCGGGCCCGGCCGACCGAGGAGGCCCTCAGGACGTCCGGCGCGGACTGGACGATCGTACGAGCCTCGTGGTTCACGCAGAATTTCAGCGAGGGTCCGCTGGTCGAGGGGCTGCGCCATGGGGAGCTGGTCTTCCCGGCCGGTGAGGTGCGGGAGCCGTTCATCGACGTCCGGGACATCGCGGACGTCGTGGTGGCCGCGCTGACCGGGGGCGACCGGTACACCGGTCGGGAGCTCGCGATCACGGGACCCCGGCTGCTGTCCTTCCGGGAGGCCGTCGCGGAGATCTCGCGGGCCACGGGCGAGGAGCTCGCCTACACCCCGGTGACGGCACGGCAGTACGGCGACACGCTGGCCGGGTTCGGGGTGCCGGCCGAGGAGGTCGAGTTCCTCGTCGAGCTCTTCGAGAGCCTGCTCGACGGCCGTAACGCCCATCTCTCGGACGGCGTCGGGGAGATCCTCGGGCGGGCGCCGCGGGACTTCACGGACTTCGCGCGGGAGGCCGCGGCTGCCGGGGTGTGGAAGGCCTGACGGGGGATGGCCCCGGGCTCAGTCCCGCGGAGGGCGCTCCTCGCCGTTCTTCGGGGCACGGTGGGTGTGGTGGGTGTTCTTGGCGTGGGTGCGCAGGCGGGACGTCACGTCCTCCGGGGGCAGGAAGCGCGACCAGCGTTCCGGGAACTCGGAGGGCATGTCGGGGTCGTCGGGATCGGCGTCGTAGGAGCGGTGCGCTGCGGCGCGGGCCACGAACTCGGCGGCCTGGACCTCGCGCAGCCGCTCGTTGGCGGCACGGGCCGCGGCGGTGGCGGCGGCCGGCCAGACCCGGTCGATGGCGGCGTTGACGGCCGCGCCGACCAGGACGGCGAAGGCGGAGACACCGATCCACAGCAGGACGGCGACGGGGGCGGCGAGCGAGCCGTAGATGGTGGGACCCTCGACGGTGTTGGTCAGGTAGATGCGGAGCAGGAAGCTGCCGAGCACCCACATGGCGAGGGCGACCAGGGCGCCCGGCACGTCCTCGACCCAGGGGGAACGGACGGGCACTGACACGTGGTAGAGCGTCGTCAGGAAGACGACCGACAGCACGATGACGACCGGCCAGTACAAAACCTGGACGACGGTCGTCGACCACGGCACGACGTTCACCACGGCGTCCGGGCCCGCCACCATCAGCGGCAGCGCGACCGAGCCGATCAGCAGCGCCACGATGAACAGCAGGAACGACATCACCCGGGTCTTCACGATGCCCCGGGTGCCGTCGAGGCCGTACATCACGGTGATGGTGTCGATGAAGACGTTCACCGCGCGCGAGCCCGACCACAGGGCGAACAGAAAGCCGAGGGAGATGATGTCGGGCCGGCCGCCCTTCATCACGTCGTGCAGGATCGGCTCGGCGATCTGGTGCACGCCCTTCTGGGTCAGCACCGTGCGGGATGCCTCCAGGATGTTGGACTCCAGACTGGCGATCGTGTCGGCGCCGGTCCAGTCGTCCACGTATCCGAGGAGCCCGATCATGCTCAGCAGCAGCGGCGGCACGGACAGGAGCGTGAAGAAGGCGGCCTCGGCCGCCAGTCCCAGGATCCGGTACTCCATGCACGAGTTGACGGTGTCCTTGATCAGCAGCCAGGCGGTCCTGCGCTTGGAAACGTTCCGGTAGAGCGCACGAGCGCGGTGGAAGCGGCCCGAGCGAGGCCGTTCAGGTGTTTCTTTTGCCTGGTGCACGTCCTTACGGTAGCGGTATGGCAGCCAGCACCCACACCGTGACCAACCAGGTCCCGCCCCTGGTCGGATATGACGTATTCGCCGCCGACCGGGCCCTCGTCGAGGCGGTCGACCGACATCTCGATCCGGAACTTCTCGAGGAGGCGCGCGAGGAGCTCTCGGCGCTCGGCAGGACCTCCGGTTCCGCCCAGGTGCAGGAGTGGGGTGCGCTGGCCAACGAGAATCCGCCCAAGCTGCGCACCCACGACCGCTACGGCAACCGGATCGACGAGGTCGACTTCCACCCGTCCTGGCACCGCCTCCTCGGCAAGGGTGTGTCGGCGGGACTGACCTCGGCCTGGAGCCGCCCCGGCGGACACCTCCGGCGCGCCGCGGGCTTCGTGATCTGGACCCAGGCCGAGGCGGGCAACGGCTGCCCGCTGTCGATGACCCACGCGGCGGTGCCCGCTCTGCGCACCGACCCGGCGCTCGCCGCCGAGTGGGAGCCGCGGCTGACGTCCACGATCTACGACCAGGAACTGCGGCCCGCCGCTCAGAAGGCCGGCGTGCTCTTCGGTATGGGCATGACCGAGAAGCAGGGCGGCAGCGACGTACGCGCCAACACGACCGAGGCCCGGCCGCTCGCCGAGGACGGTACGTACGCGCTGACCGGGCACAAGTGGTTCTGCTCGGCGCCGATGTCGGACGGTTTCCTCGTGCTGGCGCAGGCCCCGGGCGGACTGACGTGCTTCCTGGTCCCGCGCGTCCTGGAGGACGGCACCCGTAACGTCTTCCGTATCCAGCGCCTCAAGGACAAACTCGGCAACCGGTCCAACGCGTCGAGCGAGGTCGAGTTCGACGGGACCTGGGCGCGCCGGGTGGGCGACGAGGGGCGCGGGGTGCGGACCATCATCGAGATGGTCGCGGCGACCCGGCTGGACTGTGTGCTCGGTTCGGCCTCGCTGATGCGCCAGGCGGTCGCGCAGGCGATCCACCACTCCACCTACCGCGAGGCGTTCGGCGGCCGGCTCCTCGACAAGCCGCTGATGCGCAACGTGCTCGCCGATCTGGCGCTGGAGTCGGAGGCGGCGACCACGCTGGCGATGCGGCTGGCCGCGGCGTACGACGACGGGAGCGAGCAGGAGCGGGCGTTCCTGCGGCTCGCGGTGCCGGCCGCCAAGTACTGGGTGACCAAGCGGTGTACGCCGGTCGCGGTGGAGGCGCTGGAGTGTCTGGGCGGCAACGGCTACGTCGAGGAGTCGGGCATGCCGAGGCTGTTGCGGGAGTCGCCGCTCAACTCCATCTGGGAGGGCGCGGGCAATGTGCAGGCGCTGGACGTCCTGCGCGCGCTGCAGCGGGAGCCCGGGGCCCTGGACGCGTATCTGCGGGAGGTGGGCCGGGCCCGCGGCGCCGACCACCGACTGGACGGGGCCATCAAGAACCTGCTGACCGAACTCGCCGACCTGGACGGCATCGAGGCCCGTGCCCGCCGCCTGGTCGAGCGGATCGCGCTGGTGCTCCAGGGTTCGCTGCTCGTCCGGTACGCGCCCCCGGAGGTCGCCGACGCGTTCTGCGCCTCGCGCCTGGGCGGTGACTGGGGCGCGGCGTTCGGCACGCTGCCGCACAGTCTGGATCTGGCCACGGTCGTGGAGCGGGCCCGGCCGGTGTCCTGAGGAAGGCGCTGAAGCGGGGGTGGTGCTGCGCCGACACGGCACCACCCCCGCCTCGGGCCCCGTGCAGGAGCTCGGACGCCGCACGGGCGGCGTCGCTGTCAGTTTCAAGGAACCTTGTGACCGTTGGCGAGAGTTGCAGACCGTTGCATTCCTTTGTGCACCTTGTGCGAAGGCCCGGCGAACCCGTCCGAGAGCAGGCACGATGTGGGACGACGGCGGCGTCGCGGCTCGTACGCGGTCCTGGTTCCGGGAGTGCCCTGTGAAGACGACATCGTTCAACCCCGCCCGTTTCGCACCGCTGGACGCGCCCGAAACAGCCGGGCACCTCCAGGAGACCTGGGCCGCGTCGGTCAAGGGGGAACGTGGCCCGATCGCCCCGCGTCCGGTGATCGGCCGGTCATGGCAGCGGGTGAAGCGATTCGGAGTCGATCCCGAACAGGGAACGGACAGTGTGCTGTTGCAGACGGCCGAACTCGAACATCGGCGGACCTCCACCGCGCTCGCCGACGTGATGCCGACCCTCCGCGGCGGACTCGGAGCGGTCGCCGACGCCTCCCTGCAGATCATGGTGGTCACCGACCCCGAGGGCCGGGTGCTCTGGCGCGAGGGCAACCCGGGCGTGCTGCGCCGGGCCGACACCATCTGCCTGGAGGAAGGCGCCGCCTGGAGCGAGGACACCACCGGCACCAACGCCATCGGCACGGCCCTGTCCGCGGGCACCGCCGTCCAGGTGCACTCCGCCGAGCACTTCGTGCGCACCCTGCACGACTGGACGTGCGCCGCCGCGCCCGTGCACGACCCGCGCGACGGGCGGCTGCTCGGGATCATCGACGTGAGCGGCCCGGACAGCACATTTCATCCGGCCACGCTCGCCCTGGTGGACTCGGTGTCCAGGCTGGCCGAAAGCGAACTGCGCGGCAGACATCTGACGGCCATCGAACGGCTGCGTGCCGTGGCCGCTCCCCTGCTGTGCCGGCTGGACGGCCCGGCGCTCGTGGTGGACACCCACGGCTGGCTCGCCGCCGTCACCGGAATGCCGCCCGTCGACCGGGTCCCGTTGCCCGACCCCTTCGGCGCGGGCCCGGCCTGGCTGCCCTCCCTCGGGATGTGCGTCGCCGAACCGATGCCCGGCGGCTGGCTGCTGCGTGTCACCCCCGCCGACGACGACGGGAGCGCCGGCCGAGTGGTCCTCGACCTCGGCGATCCACGGCGGCCGCACGTCACCGTCTCGGGCACGGCGGGCAGTTGGGCCCAGGACCTGAGCCCGCGCCACGCGGAACTGCTCTACGTCCTCGCCGTGCACCGGCAGGGGCGCAGCGCGGCCCAGCTCGCGGTCGAGCTCTTCGGCGATCCGACCCGCACGGTCACGGTCCGCGCCGAACTGTCCCGCGTGCGCCGCCGGCTCATCGGGCTCCTCGACCACCGTCCGTACCGCTTCCGCGAGGAGGTGGAGGTCGAGGTGCTGCTGCCGGACGACCCCCGGGACCTGCTGCCGCGCTCGACGGCACCGGCGGTGCTCGGAGCGCGGGCGGCGGGCGAGCCGGCGCCGTCCTGAGGGCGGGGAGGGGTGAAGGAGCGTATTTCGTGAGCGTCTTCCGCCGTCTTTGTCCTGGCCGGGGGGTCTCTGCCGTAGCATCCCCTCACAGGCCACCCCACCCGTCTCTCCGTCAACGCCCTCGGCGGGGGAGGCAGTTGGCCTATTCGGGAGGACGCATGAAGCAGCGCGGCAGGCACCGTCGTCGCAGAAGGGGACAGGCGCTGCGCGCCACCCTGGCCGGAACCGCGCTCGCGCTCACCGCGGCCGCCACCCTGATCAGCACCTCGCAGGCCACCGGCAGCAACAGTCCGGGCGGACTCACCGCGCTCCGGTCCAGCTCCGCGGCACAGCAGCTGCGCCTCCACGAGAACCTCACCTCCCGGGACACGCTCGACACGCTCAGCGGGAACATGGGCGGCAACGTGGGCGTCGACGGGGTCCTCGACGACACCGACCACGCGATGCGGAACACCGCCGACTGCACCGCCGGTGAGCGGGCCGCGCTGCCCGTCGAGCCCACTGCCACCCGCGCGTACTGCTGGGACGACGCCGACGCGCGGACCGGACAGTGGCAGCCGCGTTCCGTGACCACGTCCGGTGACGCCGACGGCAGCGGCCGGTGGGGCACCCGCCCGGTGATCCTGGCCGGGTGGACGCACCGCGACGGGCAGGCGGCCGCGCCGACCCGCGACGAGGGCCTGGCCAGGATCGCCTTCGTCGACGCGACCGACCCGGACGCCCTCACCTACCGCTGGGTCCTGCTGGTCGCCCCGCGCTCCGGCGGAAAGGACTTCGCGGCGGTCCACTCGGGCCTCGGCGGCATGTCCTGGTACCAGGACAAGCTGATCGTCACGGCGGCGCACGGCGAGGGCCTTCTCGTCTTCGACCTGCACCGGCTGCTGCGGGCCGACGTGGACAGCGGCGCCGTGGGCCGGGTGGGCGACGGCTACTCCGCCGCCGGCTACCGGTACGTGCTCCCCGCCATCGGCTCGTACGACCCGGAGGGCGGCGCCTGTACGCGCGGCCGGGACCGCGCGGTCCCCTGCTTCGGCTCGCTCTCCCTGGACCGTACGACCGCCCCGGACAGTCTCGTCGCGACGGAGGCCGCGGGCGGCCGTTCGGAGCGCACCCGTGTGTGGCGGTACGCGTTCAGCACCGCCGCGTACCGCACGGGACTGCTCGCCGACGCCCAGGGCCACGTGGACGCGGTGGAGGCCTACTCGACCAAGGGCACCGGAGTGTCCGGTGTCCTCTCGCACCGGGCCGCGGGGCACGAGACCCGGTGGTACGCCGTGCGGCCGTCCGAAAGCCGCGCCCGGCACGGCTCCCTGTGGCGGCAGACCGGACACGGCGCCGAGGCCGCCACGTGCACCGCGGACCAGTCGCACGCCTGCTGGGGCCTGGGCACCGGATCGCTCTCCTACTGGCAGCGGACCGGCGAACTGTGGACACTCACCGGCACCACGGCCCAGCGGGTGCTCTACGCGGTGCCGCTGTCGTCGGTCGACGGCTCGCTGGACTGAGGGTGGCGTTCGGCCTCCGGACCCCTTTTGGAGGGGCACGCGCCCCCATGGTTCCCTGGCGCTCATGAGCAACGTCATTGTGACCACCTGGTCCCTTGAGCAGACGGCCCCGACCGACCTGCTCCCCGCGGGCGCGCCCGGCGGGGACCTGCGGATCGTCCGCGCCGAGGTCCCCTCGCCCGAGTTCAGCCGCTTCCTGTACGCGTCGGTCGGCGGGGACATCCGCTGGACGGACCGGCTCGCGTGGACGTACGCGCAGTGGCGGGAGGCGCTCGACAGGCCGGGCGTGGAGACCTGGGTCGCCTACGACCGGGGGACGCCCGCGGGCTATGTCGAGCTCGACCCTCAGGACGACGGGGCCGTCGAGGTCGTCTACTTCGGTCTCGTCCCCGCGTTCCGCGGGCGCCGCATCGGCGGCCACCTCCTCTCGTACGGCGTCGCGCGCGCCTGGGACCTGGCGGGACGCTGGCCGGGGCGGGCCGAGACGAAGCGCGTCTGGCTGCACACGTGCAGCAAGGACGGGGAGCACGCGATGGACAACTATCTGCGGCGCGGCTTCAAGCTCTTCGACACCAAGGTCGAGGAGGAGCCGGAGGTGGCCACACCTGGGCCGTGGCCGGGGGCCGGCACCGTCTGACCGGCTCCGAGCCGCGGCGACCGCGTCCGCTCGCCCCTCCCCGCGGCACCGCGGGAGGCCCGCTCATGTGATCGACAACACCCTTGTCTCGCGATTCGGGACAAGGGTGTCCACATAATGGATGACGGTGGACTGCCCGGAGATCCCCGTGACACGCTTCCGTCATGTCTGGAACTGGAATTGCCTTGGTGAGTCGGCGGCACGTCGACCTCGGCCGCATGTCCAGCGCCATCTGTCCGGCGAGCTGACCAGCCCAGCAGCGCCGACTCTCCCCCTTTTTGCGATTCTTGCGCAGTGCTGCGCCCATTCTTCCGTATGCACCCGTATGCGCAGGTCAGAGCCGCAGTCAGACCTGTCCCGCAGTCTCGAAGGACGTATCAACCATGGCCGCCACCCCTGAGAATCCTGCCGCCGCGCCCCGCCGCAAGGTGAGCCGTCACCGCGGCGAGGGTCAGTGGGCCGTAGGTCACTTCACCCCGCTCAACGGCAACGAGCAGTTCAAGAAGGACGACGACGGTCTCAACGTGCGGACACGCATTGAGACGGTCTACTCCAAGCGGGGCTTCGACTCGATCGACCCCAACGACCTGCGCGGACGGATGCGCTGGTGGGGCCTCTACACCCAGCGCAAGCCCGGGATCGACGGCGGCAAGACCGCGATCCTGGAGCCGGAGGAGCTGGACGACAAGTACTTCATGCTGCGCGTCCGCATCGACGGCGGCCGGCTCACCACGCAGCAGCTGCGCGTCATCGGCGAGATCTCGCAGGAGTTCGCCCGCGGCACCGCCGACCTCACCGACCGGCAGAACGTCCAGTACCACTGGATCCGCATCGAGGACGTCCCGGAGATCTGGGACCGCCTTGAGGCCGTGGGTCTGTCCACGACCGAGGCCTGCGGTGACACCCCCCGCGTCATCCTCGGCTCGCCCGTCGCCGGCATCGCCGAGGACGAGATCATCGACGGCACCCCGGCCATCGAGGAGATCCACCGCCGGGTCATCGGCAACAAGGACTTCTCGAACCTGCCCCGCAAGTTCAAGACGGCGATCTCCGGTTCGCCGCTGCTCGACGTGGCGCACGAGATCAACGACGTCGCCTTCGTCGGCGTGAACCACCCGGAACACGGCCCCGGCTTCGACCTGTGGGTCGGCGGCGGCCTCTCCACCAACCCGAAGATCGGCCAGCGTCTCGGCGCCTGGGTCCCCCTCGACGAGGTCGCGGACGTCCACATCGGCGTCCTCTCGATCTTCCGCGACTACGGCTACCGGCGGCTGCGCACCCGCGCCCGTCTGAAGTTCCTGGTCGCCGACTGGGGCGTGGAGAAGTTCCGCCAGGTCCTGGAGGACGAGTACCTGAAGCGCAAGCTGGTCGACGGCCCCGCCCCCGACCAGCCCGTCGCCCGCTGGCGCGACCACGTCGGCGTGCACCGGCAGCAGGACGGCCGGTACTACGTCGGCTTCGCCCCGCGCGTCGGCCGCGTCGACGGCGCCACCCTGACGAAGATCGCCGAGCTGGCCGAGGCGCACGGCTCGGGCCGGCTGCGCACCACCGTCGAGCAGAAGATGATCGTGCTCGACGTGGAGGAGGCGCAGATCGACTCGCTCGTCGACGGCCTGGAGGCTCTCGACCTGACCGCCCGCCCCTCCACCTTCCGGCGCGGCACGATGGCCTGCACCGGCATCGAGTACTGCAAGCTCGCGATCGTCGAGACCAAGGCTCGGGGTGCTTCCCTGATCGACGAACTCGAGCGCCGCATCCCCGAGTTCGAAGAGCCCATCACCATCAACATCAACGGCTGCCCGAACGCCTGCGCCCGCATCCAGGTCGCGGACATCGGTCTCAAGGGCCAGTTGGTCCTGGACGAGCGGGGCGAGCAGGTCGAGGGCTACCAGGTGCACCTGGGCGGCGCGCTCGGCCTGGAGGCCGGGTTCGGCCGCAAGGTCCGCGGCCTGAAGGTCACTTCGGACGAGCTGCCCGACTACATCGAGCGTGTCCTGAAGCGTTTCCAGGCGGAGCGCGAGGACGACGAGCGCTTCGCCGCCTGGGCCGCGCGTGCCTCCGAGGAGGCGCTGTCGTGAGCGAGCGTGCCGCGCCGTTCTACTGCCCCTACTGCGGGGACGAGGATCTGCGACCCAGCGAGGAGGGCCACGGCGCGTGGGAATGCGCGGCGTGCAACCGAGCCTTCCAGCTGAAGTTCCTCGGGCTGCTGTCCCGGGGCCTTCGGCAGGAAGAGCGTGGAGGGGCGGAGATATGACGACGATTCAGGAAGAGCGTACGAGCGAGGACTTGAGGAGCCTGGCCGAGCAGGCCGGGCGTGACCTGGAGGACGCCTCCGCCCTGGAGATCCTCCGATGGGCCGTGGACACCTTCGGCGGGAAGTTCTGCGTCACCTCCTCCATGGAGGACGCCGTCGTCGCCCATCTCGCCTCCCGCGCCCGGTCCGGTGTGGACGTGGTGTTCCTCGACACCGGCTACCACTTCCCGGAGACCATCGGCACCCGTGACGCGGTCGAGGCTGTGATGGACGTCAACGTGATCACCCTGACCCCGCGTCAGAGCGTTGCCGAGCAGGACGCCGAGCACGGGCCGAAGCTGCACGACCGTGACCCCGACCTGTGCTGCGCCCTGCGCAAGGTCAAGCCCCTCGAGGAGGGCCTGACCGCGTACGACGCCTGGGCGACCGGCCTGCGCCGCGACGAGTCCCCGACCCGGGCGAACACCCCGGTGGTCGGCTGGGACGAGAAGCGGCAGAAGGTCAAGATCTCGCCCATCGCCCGCTGGACGCAGGACGACGTCGACGCGTACGTCGCCGAGCACGGGGTCCTCACCAACCCGCTGCTGATGGACGGTTACGCCTCCGTCGGCTGCGCGCCCTGCACCCGCCGGGTGCTGGAGGGCGAGGACGCGCGCGCCGGCCGCTGGGCGGGCCGCTCGAAGACCGAGTGCGGGCTGCACGGATGACGCCGACGACGACGGCAACCACGACGACCGCGCCCGCCGCGGACCCCACGATCTCTCAGGAGCAGCAAGTGACGACCGGAGCCACCGTCTGGCTCACGGGTCTGCCGAGTGCCGGCAAGACCACCATCGCGTACGAGCTGGCCGGCCGGCTGCGCGAGGAGGGCCACCGTGTCGAGGTGCTCGACGGCGACGAGATCCGCGAGTTCCTCTCCTCGGGGCTCGGCTTCTCGCGCGCCGACCGCGACACGAACGTGCGACGGATCGGCTTCCTCGCCGAACTGCTCTCGCGCAACGGCGTCAAGGCGGTCGTCCCGGTGATCGCGCCCTACGCGGACAGCCGCGAGGCCGTGCGGGGGCGCCACCAGGCCGGGGGCACCCCCTACCTGGAGGTGCACGTGGCGACCCCGGTGGAGGTCTGCTCCGTACGCGATGTGAAGGGGCTGTACGCCAAGCAGGCCGCGGGCGAGATCTCGGGGCTGACCGGCGTCGACGACCCGTACGAGGCGCCCGAGTCGCCCGATCTGCGGATCGAGTCGCACACCCAGACCGTGCAGGAGTCCGCTGCCGCGCTGCACGCGCTGCTCACCGAGAGGGGTCTCGCATGACGACCGTCGCCAGTGTCTCCGAGGAGACGGAGAGCAGCCCGTACGCGCTGTCGCACCTGGACGCGCTGGAGTCCGAGGCCGTGCACATCTTCCGTGAGGTCGCGGGCGAGTTCGAACGGCCGGTGATCCTCTTCTCCGGCGGCAAGGACTCCATCGTCATGCTGCACCTGGCGCTGAAGGCGTTCGCGCCCGCCGCGATCCCCTTCACGCTGCTGCACGTCGACACCGGACACAACTTCCCCGAGGTCCTCGGCTACCGCGACCGGACCGTGGAGGAGCACGGTCTGCGTCTGCACGTCGCCTCGGTACAGGACTACATCGACCGCGGCGTGCTGCGCGAGCGCCCGGACGGCATCCGCAACCCGCTCCAGACCCTCCCGCTCACCGAGAAGATCCAGTCCGAGCGGTTCGACGCGGTCTTCGGCGGCGGACGCCGCGACGAGGAGAAGGCCCGTGCCAAGGAGCGGGTGTTCTCGCTGCGGGACGAGTTCTCGCAGTGGGACCCGCGCCGCCAGCGCCCCGAGCTCTGGCAGCTCTACAACGGCCGCCACGCGCCCGGCGAGCACGTCCGCGTGTTCCCGCTCTCCAACTGGACCGAGCTGGACGTCTGGCAGTACATCGCCCGGGAGGGCATCGAACTCCCCGACATCTACTTCGCCCACGAGCGCGAGGTCTTCCGGCGGGGCGGCATGTGGCTGACCGCCGGCGAGTGGGGCGGGCCCCGCGCGAGCGAGACTGTAGAGAAACGACAGGTGCGCTACCGGACAGTGGGCGACATGTCCTGCACCGGTGCGGTCGACTCCGACGCGACCACCCTGGACGCCGTCATCGCCGAGATCGCCGCCTCCCGCCTGACCGAGCGCGGCGCCACCCGCGCCGACGACAAGGTGTCCGAGGCCGCGATGGAAGACCGCAAGCGCGAGGGGTACTTCTAGACATGACCAGCACCACCGAACCCACCCAGCCACTGTCGGTCGAGCAGTTGTCGGCGACGACCCTGCTGCGTTTCGCGACCGCGGGCTCCGTCGACGACGGCAAGTCCACGCTCGTCGGGCGACTGCTGCACGACTCCAAGTCGATCCTCACGGACCAGCTGGAGGCCGTCGAACGCGCCTCGGCGAACCGCGGGCAGGACGCCCCGGACCTCGCGCTGCTCACCGACGGTCTGCGCGCCGAGCGCGAGCAGGGCATCACCATCGACGTCGCCTACCGCTACTTCGCCACCGCGCGCCGTCGGTTCATCCTCGCCGACACCCCGGGGCATGTGCAGTACACCCGCAACATGGTCACCGGCGCCTCCACCGCCGACCTGGCCGTCGTGCTCGTGGACGCCCGCAACGGCGTGATCGAGCAGACCCGCCGGCACGCGGCCGTCGCCGCGCTGCTGCGTGTCCCGCACGTCGTCCTCGCCGTGAACAAGATGGACCTCGTCGAGTACAAGGAGTCCGTCTTCGCGGCGATCGCCGAGGAGTTCACGGCGTACGCCTCCGAGCTGGGCGTCCCCGAGATCACCGCGATCCCGATCTCGGCGCTCGCCGGCGACAACGTGGTGGACGCCTCCGCGAACATGGACTGGTACGGCGGCCCGACCGTCCTGGAACACCTGGAGACCGTGCCGGTCAGCCACGACCTGGCGCACTGCCACGCGCGGCTGCCCGTGCAGTACGTGATCCGCCCGCAGACCGCCGAGCACCCGGACTACCGGGGGTACGCCGGTCAGATCGCGGCCGGTTCCTTCCGCGTCGGCGAGAGCGTCACCGTCCTGCCGTCCGGGCGCACCTCGAAGGTCGCCGCGATCGACCTGCTGGGCAAGCCGGTCGACATCGCGTGGACCCCGCAGTCGGTGACCCTCCTGCTGGAGGACGACATCGACATCTCGCGCGGCGATCTGCTCGTGCCGAGCAAGGACGCGCCCCCGACCACGCAGGACGTCGAGGCGACCGTCTGCCATGTGGCGGACGAGCCGCTCACCGTCGGCCACCGGGTGCTGCTCAAGCACGGCACCCGCACGGTCAAGGCGATCGTCAAGGACATCCCGTCCCGGCTGACCCTGGACGACCTCTCGCTGCACCCGCACCCGGGCCGGCTGGTCGCCAACGACATCGGCCGCGTCAAGATCCGCACCGCCGAGCCGCTCCCGCTCGACGCGTACGCCGACTCCCGGCGCACCGGCGCGTTCATCCTGATCGACCCGGCCGACGGCACCACGCTGACCGCGGGCATGGTCGGCGAGTCCTTCGCCGCGCCGCAGCCGGTCAAGGACGAGTCCGACGACGACGGTTGGGACTTCTGACATGAACCCCATCGACATCTACTCCACGTTCGCGAAGGAGGGCGGCCGCGTCGGCAGCGGCGCCCTCGGCAGCGGGCAGGGCGGAGTCGCGCGATGTGCGCGATGACGTACGCGCACTGCCTGCGCGCCCCGTCCCCCCACCCTCCCCCAAGTTCTCGGCTTCGCTCGAACAGGGCGGTACCCCCACCCCGGATGAGACGAAGACCTGCCGACCTTCCCGGCCACGACTGAAACGTGACCGCCGGGCCAACGAGAGGAACACCTCCCGTGCCTGCCATCCGCTCCAACCGCTCCGCTCTGGTGCGCCGCGGCATCGCTGCCGCCACCGCTCTCCCCCTCCTCGCCCTCGCCGCCTGCAGCTACGGCTCCGACGCGAAGGACGACACCAAGGCGAAGGTCGCCGCCGGTTCGAAGAAGATCGACGGTCTCGACTCCGTGAAGATCGGCTACTTCGGCAACCTCACGCACGCCACCGCGCTGGTCGGCAACCAGAAGGGCTTCTTCCAGAAGGAGCTCGGCGCCACCGAGGCGAAGTACCAGATCTTCAACGCCGGCCCGTCCGAGATCGAGGCGCTCAACTCGGGCTCCATCGACATCGGCTGGATCGGCCCCTCGCCGTCGATCAACGGCTTCACCAAGTCCGAGGGCAAGAGCCTGCGCATCATCGGCGGTTCGGCCTCGGGCGGCGTCAAGCTCGTGGTGAACCCCAAGAAGGTCAAGTCCCTGAAGGACGTCAAGGGCAAGAAGATCGCGACGCCGCAGCTCGGCAACACGCAGGACGTCGCGTTCCTCAACTGGGCCGCGGAACAGGGCTGGAAGGTCGACGCGCAGAGCGGCAAGGGTGATGTGTCGGTCGTCCGCACCGACAACAAGATCACTCCGGACGCCTACAAGTCCGGCTCCATCGACGGCGCCTGGGTGCCGGAGCCGACCGCGTCCAAGCTGGTCGCCGAGGGCGGCAAGGTGCTGCTCGACGAGTCGGACCTGTGGCCCGACAAGAAGTTCGTGATCACGAACATCATCGTGTCGCAGAAGTTCCTCAAGGAGCACCCGAAGGTCGTCGAGGCGGTCCTGAAGGGCTCGGTCGAGACCAACAAGTGGATCAACGCCAACCCGGACGACGCGAAGGCCTCGGCGAACAAGCAGCTGGAGGCCGACTCGGGCAAGGCGCTGCCGGCCGAGGTCCTCGACCCGGCCTGGAAGTCCATCCAGATCACCAACGACCCGCTGGCCTCGACGCTGAACTCCGAGGCGGACCACGCGGTGAAGGCCGGTCTCCTGGAGAAGCCGAACCTGACCGGCATCTATGACCTCACGCTCCTGAACAAGGTCCTCGCGGCCGCGGGCGAGAGCACGGTCGACGACGCCGGTCTCGGCGTCAAGTAAGCCCGGATCCAACCGAGTTCCCAGGAGGTGACGACCATGGCAACGACGCTCGCCAAGGCCGCCGACGGCGCCGACACGACGGAGTACGCCGCCCGCATCGAGCACGTCTCGAAGTCCTTCGCCGGACCGGCGGGGCCCCAGCTCGTCCTCGACGACATCACTCTCGATGTCGCGCCGGGTGAGTTCGTCACCCTCCTGGGGGCCTCGGGGTGTGGCAAGTCCACGCTGCTGAACCTGGTGGCGGGGCTCGACAAGCCCTCCGCCGGAGGCATAACGACCAACGGGCGACCGGCTCTGATGTTCCAGGAGCACGCCCTCTTCCCGTGGCTGACCGCGGGCAAGAACATCGAACTCGCCCTGAAGCTCAGGGGAGTTCCGAAGGCCGAGCGCCAGGACCGGGCCGAGGAACTGCTCGAACTCGTCCGCCTGAAGGGCGCGTACGGCAAGCGGGTGCACGAACTGTCCGGCGGTATGCGCCAGCGCGTGGCGCTGGCCCGGGCGCTCGCGCAGGACAGCCAGATCCTGCTGATGGACGAGCCGTTCGCGGCGCTGGACGCGATCACCCGGGACGTGCTGCACGACGAGCTGACCCGGATCTGGCGCGAGACGGGTCTGTCCGTCCTCTTCGTCACGCACAACGTCCGCGAGGCGGTGCGCCTCGCGCAGCGCGTGGTCCTGCTGTCCTCGCGCCCGGGACGCATCGCCCGCGAGTGGACGGTGGACATTCCGCAGCCGCGCCGCATCGAGGACGCCCCCGTGGCGGAACTGTCCATCGAGATCACCGAAGAACTGCGTGGGGAGATCCGCCGCCATGGCCAGCACTGAGACGAAGGCCGACGCCGCGGTCAAGGACAACGACGGCCTGGGCGGTCTGGAGGCGGGCCTCGACGCGCTCGAGTCCTCCGTCGCGGGCCGCAAGTCCTTCGGCACGACGTTCCGGCAGAAGGTGCTCCCGCCGCTCGTCGCGTTCGCGATCGTCCTGGTGGCCTGGCAGGCACTGATCACGTTCAAGATCGTCGATGACCCGACCAAGCTGCCCTCGCCGTCCGACGTCTGGGCCGAGGTCCAGGACGCCTGGCTCCAGGGCACGCTGCTCGACTACATCTGGACCAGCGTCTCGCGGGGTCTGCTGGGCTTCCTGTTCGCCCTGGTGATCGGGACCCCGCTGGGCCTGGTGGTGGCACGGGTGAAGTTCGTGCGCGCCGCGATCGGCCCGATCCTGTCGGGTCTGCAGTCCCTGCCGTCGGTGGCGTGGGTGCCGCCGGCCGTGATCTGGCTGGGCCTGAACAACTCGATGATGTACGCGGTGATCCTGCTCGGCGCCGTCCCGTCGATCGCCAATGGGCTGGTGTCGGGCGTGGACCAGGTGCCGCCGCTGTTCCTGCGGGCGGGCCGCACGATGGGTGCGACGGGCCTGCGGGGGACCTGGCACATCGTGATGCCGGCCGCGCTGCCCGGCTACCTGGCCGGTCTGAAGCAGGGCTGGGCGTTCTCGTGGCGCTCCCTGATGGCCGCGGAGATCATCGCCTCCTCCCCCGACCTCGGTGTGGGCCTGGGCCAGTTGCTGGAGAACGGCCGCAACGCCAGCTCCATGTCGATGGTCTTCCTCGCCATCTTCCTCATCCTGTTCGTCGGTATCGCCATCGACCTGCTCATCTTCAGCCCGGTGGAGCGGTGGGTGCTGCGCAACCGTGGACTCCTGGTGAAGGGCTGACCCCGTCATGAGCAGGCCGGAGCGCCCCGTCCTCGTCGTCATCGCCCACGGCAGCCGCGACCCGCGGCACGCCGCGACGGTGCATGCCCTGGTACGACGGGTGCGCGCCCAGCGCCCCGGCCTGCGCGTGGAGACCGGCTTCCTCGACTTCAACATCCCTTCCGTGCAGGGAGTGCTGAACTCCCTGGCGGCCGAGGGCGTTCGCGACGTGGTGGCCCTGCCGCTGCTGCTGACCCGGGCCTTCCACGCCAAGTCGGATATCCCGGCGGTGCTGCGGGAGGCACCGTCGCGCCTGCGCGTGCGGCAGGCGGAGGTGCTCGGCCCGTCCCCGCTGCTGACGGCCGCGCTCGAACGTCGTCTGTACGAGGCCGGGCTGACGCCCGCCGACAAGTCCTCGACCGGGGTCGTGCTGGCCTCGGCGGGGTCCACCGACCCGGAGGCGATCGCAGTGATCGCAGAAATCGCGCGGGAGTGGCGGCACACCGGTTGGTGCGCCGTGCGGCCTGCGTTCGCCTCCGCATCCCTTCCCCGCACCGAGGACGCCGTCCGCGAACTCCGCGCCCTCGGCTGCGAGCGCGTCGCCGTCGCCCCGTACGTCCTGGCTCCCGGCTTCCTGCCGGACCGGATCGCCCGGGGTGCCGCCGGGGCCGACGTCCTCGCCGATGTCCTCGGTCCCGCGCCGGAGGTCGCGCGGGTCCTGCTGGACCGCTACGACGAGGCCCGGATGCCGTCCTTGCAGGCGATCGGCGCCTGACCCCCGGCTGCCGCCAGGGCGGATCAGTCGAAGTCGAGACCGCCCGTGCGGGTCCTCTTGAGCTCGAAGAAGTCGGGGTGGGCGGCGAGGACACGGAAGCTGTCGAACAGTTCGGCGGCCTTCTCACCGCGCGGCACGGCCCGGAGCACCGGCCCGAACCACACCGTTCCGTCGACATGAAGGGTGGGAGTCCCCACATAGGCGCCGGAGTCCCGCTCGGTGCCGGCGTCATGGCTGCGGCGCACCGCCTCGTCGTACGAGGGGTCGTGGGCCGCGTCGGCCAGTTCGGCCGGGAGTCCGAGCTCGGCGAGCGACTCGGCGACCACGGCGTCGAAGTCCTTCACTCCGCGCTGATGGATGCGGGTGCCGAGAGCGGTGTAGAGATCGCGCAGCACCTTCTCGCCGTGCCGCTCGGCCGCGGCCACCGCGACCCGTACCGGACCGATGGACTTGTCCACCAACTCCCGGTACCAGTCGGGCAGTTCATTGCCGAGGTTGTGCAGGTACAGGCTCATCGCGTGGAAGCGGAGGTCGAGCGGACGCTTCCGCTCGACCTCCAGAATCCAGCGTGAGGTGATCCAGGCGAAGGGGCAGGCGGGGTCGAACCAGAAGTCGACGCGGGTGGGCGAGGTGGTCGTCATGCCGTCGAGGCTAGTCACGCATTGGCACAGGGTCTCGGCCCAATCGCCTGCCGATTTCATGGCCCAATCGCTCGCCGAACCGGCGTCTCCGCCCGCGCCGGACCAGGCTTCCTACACCGTGGACCAGCGCGGATCGCGGCCGCTGTGGGCGAGGGCGCGCTCGAACACGGGCGCGTCGTCGGGCACGTCCACCGGGTCGGCGAAGCCGTCGTAGCGGCGGTAGAGCTCGGCATGGGTGTCGACCACGTCCAGGACGAACCGCGCCGCGCCGTCCGAGACACGGAACGGCTGGCCGGTGGCCGCGGCGACGTCCCAGCCGTGCACCGCCATCTCCTTGACGACCATCGAGGCGATGTCCGCGGCGGGCATCTTCGCCACGCCGATGTCGACCTCGCCGTCCCACACGGCGGGGTCGTCCCAGGCGGCGACCGCGCGGTCGAGCTGCTCGGCGTAGGCCTCGGCCCAGCCGGGTTCGGCCGTGAAGTCGCGCGCGGTCAGCTCGTCGGGGAGCTGCCTGCGCAGGGCCCGGTGCTCCAGTCCGTGCGCGGTGTAGAGGACCCAGTGGTTGACCAGGGTGCGGACGTCCCAGTCCGCGCAGTGCGAGGACTGGGGCAGCTGCGCCGCCGTGACACCGCGGGCCACGCGGGCGGCCTCGGCGGCGCATTCGACCATGTGCGGATACACGTTCTTGTACGGATCGTTCATGGGTTCCACGCTAGGGACGCGGCGCCCGCTCCTCTTGAACAAACGCGACAGCCTCGTCGGCCAGCCGGACGAGCTCGGTCACCGGCATCGACCCCGCCGCCCGGCGTTCGCGCGCGAAGGTGTTGGCCAGCCGCTGGAGCAGGTCGTTGAGCGGGGTCGGTACACCGTGCAGCCGGCCCAGGAGCGCGATCTCGCCGTTCAGATAGTCGGCCTCGATGGTGCCGGTGCCGCGGTGCAGGGACTGCCAGGAGGAGCCCGCGCCGCGGTCGGAGCCGTCGAAGGGCTTGAAGGTGATCTTGCCGGCGCGTACCCGGCTCTGCTCCTCCTCACCGGCGTACGCGATACCGGCCGCGTCGAGCACCGCCGCGCCCTCCGCCCGTACCCGCCCGAAGAGCGCCAGGCCCTCCTCGCTGGTGAGGACCCCGCTGACCGCCTCGATCGCGTTGGCGAGATTGCCCAGGAGCTTGGCGTACTGCCAGCGCGCCACGTCCGGCACGACCGGCGCCTCGAAGCGGGCCGTCTCCAGGTCCGCGGCGATCCGGCGGACCGTGTCGTCGGTGCCCTGCGGAACCCGGCCGAGGTGCAGGATGCCGGTGAGCGGGGAGCCGGCCGCCGCGACGACGCCGGGTTCGACGAAGGTGGCGGGCAGCCAGACGCAGACCCCGTACACCCGGCGGAAGCGGCGCAGCGCCAGACGCCGGCTCTCGACGCCGTTCTGCGCGCAGACCACCGGCAGCCGCTCGGCGGCCGTGCCGCCGCCCGCGACCGGACGCGGTCCCCAGTCCCGCAGGGCCGCCTCGCAGTCCTGGGTCTTCACGGTGAGGACGAGTACGTCGTCAGCGCGCAGTTCCCCGAGCGCGTCCGGTCCGTCGACCGCGGGGAGCCGGTGGGTGCGCGGGCCCTCGGGGGTCACGAACCGCAGCCCGCCGGCACGCAGCGCCGCGAGATGCGCGCCCCGGGCCACGAGGACGACCTCGTGCCCCGCCTCGGCGAGCCGGCCCCCCACGGCTCCGCCGACCGCCCCGGCCCCGATGATGACATAGCGCATACGACGAGCCTCGCACAGAAGGGTGTAGCGGGCAGCGGGTTCGGAGGGTCACCCTTCGACGGAGCCGAACGGGGTGCCCTGGTGGAAGTACAGGAGCCATTCGTCCCCGGTCAGCCGCCACAGTGAACTCCGGTGCGCCCGGCGCCCGTTGTTGTCGGTGTCGAACGTCAGATGGACCAGGTCGGCGGCCAGCTGGACACCCCTCATGCGTGAGGTCGTACTGCGGCTCCCGGTCTCCGTCTCCGCGGCCAGCGAGGCGACGATCGAGGCGCGGTCCCAGATGCGTCCGGACAGGCCGAACTCGTAGAACTCGGGGTGCAGCAGCGCGCCGACGAGTTCGGGCGAGCGGCGGACCGCCGGGTCGAGCAGGCGCAGTTCGCCCTCGATGGCGGCCTCGACGGCGGCATTGCGCTCAGGCACCGGTCAGTTCCTCCAGTTTGACGACGGTGTTCCAGTTCCGTGTGGTGGCGAGGACGCCCTTGAGCAGCCTGGGCTTCGCCAGGGCCTCGGCCAGCTTGGAGCGGCCGAGACCGTCGGGTGCGTACAGGTAGAGGACGCGGTCCCCCAGGCGGAACTCCTCGGGGAGGAAGGCCGCGGGCTCGACGGAGGCGAAGCGCCCGGCGTCGACGGGGTCCGAGAAGTACGTGATGTGCAGCTGCTTGGCCTCCAGTTCGGCGGCCGGGAACGGGCACGCCTCCCGGACGGCCCGCAGATAGCCGTGATCACGGACGAGCACACCGACACCGAAGCCGAAGTGCTTCTCGATGGCGCCGGAGAGTTCCTCGGCGAGGGAGTCCTCGTCGCCGTGACCGCTGCTGAACACCGCGTTCCCGCTCTGGAGATACGTGCGGACGTCGCCGTACCCGAGTCCTTCCATCAGGGTGCGCAGCTCGGCCATCGGCACCTTCTTCGCACCGCCCACATTGATGCCGCGCAACAGCGCCGCGTACGTCGTCGTCATCCGCACACCATAAAACGGCCGTCGTGCCCCGCGGGGGTGGGCACGACGGCCGGGGTGCCACGGGGCCGCGCGACGGCCTCCGGGACGTGGCCGTCCCTGAGCGGCGTCCCCGAGAAGGGCCATTACGTGTAAGGGGCCTACGTCCTCCCCAGTGCGGAGACCCCGGGGTCCGCGGGGAGGAGCCGGAGCGCCGAGGGTTCACCGGGCAGTACGAGGAGACGGGCTTGTCCGCGCCATACCTTCAATACGAAAGGTGGCGGCAGGGGGTTGTCACCGTGCACAAGGGGGCTGGCCCGTCATGGGGAACGGAGACACACGGGTGCGGGGCATCGCCGCGCGAGCAGGCGGCTGGAGCGCCCGCCACCGATGGGCGGCCGTCGGAATCTGGGTGCTGTTCGTCGTCCTGGCGATGGGCCTCGGCTCCGCTGCGGGCCGCGTCGACGTCAAGGAGAGCGACCAGCTCAAGGGCGAGACGCACACCGCGGCCAAGATCATCGAGGACGCCGACATCAAGGAGCCGGCCAGCGAGACGGTCCTGATCCAGGCGAAGGACGCGGGCACCAAGGCCACGGACGCCGAGTTCCGGAGCGCGGTCGCCGCGGTCGTCGAGGCGGTAGACGCCACCGGCAAGGTCTCGGACGTGACATCGCCGTACGACACGAAGACGATCTCGAAGGACGGCCGCAGCGCGCTCGTGCAGTTCGACATGCGCGGCGACTCCGAGACGGCGGGCGAGCGCGTCGAGCCCGTGCTGAACGCCGTCAAGGGCGTACAGAAGGACCACGCCGGGCTGCGGATCGAGGAGATCGGCGGCGCCAGCATGATGAAGCAGTACGACGACGCCTTCGGCGACGACTTCCAGAAGGCCGAACTCTCCGCCGTCCCCGTGGCGCTCGGCATCCTGCTGATCGCGTTCGGCGCGCTGGTGGCGGCGCTGCTCCCGGTGGCGCTCGCGGTCACCGCCATCATGGCGACGATGGGTCTGATGGGCGTCGTCAGCCACCTGATGCCGATGAGCGACACAGCCAACTCCGTGATGCTGCTGGTGGGTCTGGCCGTCGGTGTCGACTACTGCCTGTTCTATCTCCGGCGTGAGCGCGAGGAGCGCGAGGCGGGCCGTGACGCCGCCACCGCGCTGCGGATCGCCGCCGCGACCAGTGGCCGCGCCATCATCGTCTCCGGTGTCACCGTGTGCGTGGCGATGGCGGGCATGCTCTTCACCGGACTCGCCGAGTTCGAGGCGATGGGCCTGGCCTCGCTGATGGTCGTCGCCGTCGCCATGGTCGGCTCGGTCACCGTGCTGCCCGCGCTGCTCTCCCTGCTCGGCGAGCGGGTCGAGAAGGGCCGCCTCCCCTTCCTGCACCGGGCCAAGCGGCGCGGCGCGAACGGCGGACGGAGCAACCGTCGTCCGGCCGACCAGGGCAGCCGGTTCTGGAGTGCCGTCCTGCGCGTCGTGCTCGCCCGGCCCGCGATCTCCCTGGTCGTCGCGACGGGCGCGCTGCTCGCCATCGCCGCTCCGGCACTCGGCATGAAGACCCAACAGCTCACCCTGGACAAGGAGTTCGGCGACTCGCTGTCGATCGTGGGCACGTACAACCGGGTCAACGACGCCTTCCCCGGCGGCTCCGAGCCGGCCGAGGTCGTCGTGAAGGCGCGGGACATCGGCGCCGCCGATGTGAAGGCGGCGCTCGCCGACTTCCGTGCGGCGGCGATCAGTTCGGGCGCCTCGCGCGGTCCGGTCGACATCAAGGTGCACGCGGAGCACAACGTCGCCTTCGTCTACGTCCCGCTGGTCGGCGGTTCCGATCAGGACAAGGCGGAGAAGAGCCTGGAGCTGCTGCGCGACACGGTGCGCCCGGAGACACTCGGCAAGGTCGACGGCGTGGAGGCTCCGATCACCGGGCAGGTCGCGGGATCGCACGACTTCAACGACCAGTTGGTCGGCTCGGTGACCCCGGTCTTCGCCTTCGTGGTCGTCTTCGCCTTCCTCCTGATGCTGCTCTCCTTCCGCTCGCTGACGATCGCGATCACCTCGATCGTCCTCAACCTCCTCTCCGTGGCGGCCGCCTACGGCATCCTGGTCGCGGTCTTCCAGCACGGCTGGGGTGCGTCCCTGGTGGGCGCGGAAGGCGTCGGCGCCATCGTCACCTGGCTGCCGCTGTTCCTCTTCGTGATCCTCTTCGGACTCTCGATGGACTACCACGTGTTCGTGGTCTCCCGGATCCGTGAGGCACGGCTGCGGGGCCGCAGCACCAAGGACGCGATCCGGCACGGCGTGGTCACCACGGCCGGTGTCGTCACCAGCGCCGCCGTCATCATGGTCGCCGTCTTCGCGATCTTCGGAACGCTGTCCATGCAGTCCATGAAGCAGATGGGTGTGGGCCTGGCGGCTGCGGTGCTCATCGACGCGACGATCATCCGGGGTGTACTGCTCCCCGCGGTGATGGCGCTGCTCGGCGAGCACAACTGGTACCTGCCGAAGTGGCTGAACCGGATGCCCGACCTCACGCACGACGAGTCGTCCGAAGCCGTCGCGGCCCCGGTGCCGGTGACGATCGAGGGCGAGCGGGCCGGGGTGTAGCCGGCCACCGGAACCACCGGCCGGAGCGACACCTCGTCCTCCGGGCCTGTCGGTCCCTCAGGGCCCGTCGGCCCCCTCCCTTCGGGGACGGGGCCGACGGGCCCTTCGCACGGGGTTCACGTCCGCGCGCGCAGTTCCGCCTCGATGAGGTCGGCGGCCCGCCGGGTGCCTCCCTCCTCGGTCATCCGCTCGCGGATCTCCCGCAGCCGGCGCGCGACTTCGGGATCGTCGGCCACCGCGAGGACGGCCTCGCGCAGGGCGGCGGCGGTGGCCTCCTCCATGGGGAGATGGCGGGCGACGCCGAGCGTCTGGAGCATGTCGGCGTTGCCGAACTGGTCCACCGCCTGCGGTACGGCCACCATCGGCGTGCCGGTGGCCAGTCCCTCCTGGCTGCCTCCCGCGCCCGCGTGGGTGATGAACGCGTCGGCCTGCCGCAGGACCGCGAGCTGCGGCACCCATGAGTGCACCTCCACGTTGCCGGGCAGCTCGCCCAGCTCCGCCGGGTCGACGAACTTTCCGATCTGCAGCACGACATGCCAGTCCGGCAGGTCTTCGAAGGCCTCGGCGCACGCGCGGTAGAAGGCGGGCTGCTTGGTGAAGCTGGAACCCAGTGACACGAGCAGCACCCGCCCGGCACCGGCGGGCCGCTGCCACTCCCCCTGCGCGCCACGGTCGCCCTGACAGGCCCCTACGAAGGTGTAGCGCCGCTCGTCGACGCGGTCGGCGTTCGGCTGAAGGGCCCGCGGGATGAGGACGAGGCAGCGGTCGGGGCGGCCCATGAAGTCCTCGACGCTCAGGTCCATGCCGTTCTCGGCGATCCAGCCGGCGAAGGTCTCGTAGAACGCCTGGCCGCGCGGGGTCCGCTTGAGCGGCTCGAACAGCGGCTTGCCGACCTCCTCCTCGTAACCCTCCCAGGCCACCAGGTTCGGTGAGAGCTGCACGATCGGGACACCCCAGCGATGGGCGAGCACCCGGGCGGGATAGGCGGTGATGTCGTACAGCACCAGATCCGGCTCGTCCCCCGCGTAGGCCGCCGCGAGCTGCGGCTCGGCCTGCAGGGCGTCCGCCAGGAACGGCTCGATGTTGTCGATCAGCTCGGTCCCCCACGCGTCCGGATCGTCGTCGGTGGGCAGCGTCGAGTCCCACGGTTTCGGTTCGGCGCCGGTCTCGGCGATCCGGTCGGCGAACGCGGGTGGAATCGCGTACGTGACACGGTGGCCGCGGGCGACGAGTTCCCTGATCACTTCGATGCTCGGGTTCACATGGCCGTGGGCGGCGATGGAGAACATGGCGATATGGGCGGGTCGAGTGGTCATGCGCTCCAGCCTAAGCGAGACGATACGTCTCGTCCAACCAATACACGTCTGCGGTCGCGGCCCACCTGCGGATCGGGTACTACGGAGAGCGGGGCCCACCGCGACGAAGGGACGGCTCACCGTGCAGACGCGTCTCGACGAGATCGCCGACGGCATCTACCGGATCTCGACCCACGTTCCCGAGATCGCCCCGCCGGCGGGTTTCACCTTCAACCAGTTCCTGGTGGCGGCGGAGGAACCCCTGCTCTTCCACACCGGGATGCGCGCCCTGTTCCCGTCGGTCTCCGAGGCCATCGCGCGCGTGATGCCGGTGGACCGGCTGCGCTGGATCACGTTCGGGCATGTCGAGGCCGACGAGTGCGGCGCGGTGAACGAGTTCCTGGCCGAGGCCCAGCACGCCGAGGTCGCGCACAACACCCTGGGCTGTCTGGTCACGCTGAACGACCTGGTGTCCCGGCCGCCGCGGCCGATGGGCGAGGGCGAGCGTCTGGACATCGGCGGCCACGAGGTGCGCCGGGTCGTGCGGAACATCAACACCCCGCACGTACCCCACAATTGGGAGGCCCGGCTGCTCTTCGAGGAGCACACCCGCACCCTCTTCTGCGGTGACCTGTTCACCCACCTCGGGAACGGGCCCGCCGTCACCGCCGACGGTATCGTCGAACTCTGCCTGGAGGCGGAGGAGTTGTTCCGCCAGATCTCGTGCCTGACCGCGATGACGGCCACGCTGCGCTCGCTCGCGGAGCTGCGGCCCGCCACACTCGCCGTGATGCACGGCTCCTCGTTCAACGGTGACTGCCCCCGCGCGCTGAACGACCTCGCGGACGCCCTCGACTCCCGCTTCGGCCCCGAGGCCGCGTTCGTGTCCCGGCCGAGCGTGCTGGCGGGTCCGCATCCCGGGCCGGCGTGACCCACGCCCGCAAACGGCGAACCTCACCCGTGGCCGGGGGCGTGCGCCCCGGCCACCGTGCTGTCCGCCGGGAGAAAAGGGCTCAGGCGGCCTTGGTCACCGCGTCGCGCTCGAACGAGTTGATCGTGCGCGTGAAATCCCGGGTGGACAGCAGAAGCTTGTAGATGATGGCGAGTTCGAAGACGAGAAGCAGCGCTCCGGAGACGACGGTCGCCTCCACGACGGAGTCGAGAAGCGGACCGATGATGAAGGCGCCCATCTGGAATTCGATTCCGCTCACCAGGTGGGGGCGAATCCGGTGCCGCAACAGGAGAGAGCGCACCCGCAGATAGGTCGGAAAGCGGTGGCGGAACTCCCGCTGCAGATCGATGACCTGGGGCGAGGGAACGGTCGTGGCGCCCTCCGCGGCCTCCGCCCCGGCGGCCGCCTCGGCCTTGCCCATGTCCTGCTCGATGTCGGCCTCGGGGTTGTCGCGCAGCAGGTCCTCCATGAAGGCCAGCTCGGCCTGGTTCTCGGCGCGGCGCGCCTCCCGCAGCCGCGACTTGATCTGCTTCCGCATGGAGTGACGAATCTTGAAGATCTCCAGGGAGTTGATGTACCTCAGGGTGTCGAGCCCCACGACGGCGAGGGCCAGCCAGATGTACAGCGTCTCCCCACTGCGCTGATACTGGCCGGCCATCAGCGCCACCGCGCAGACGGCGACTCGGATGCGGTCGAAGACGAAGTCCAGCCAGGCGCCGAACACCGAGCCCTGACCGGTGAGCCGGGCGAGCTTGCCGTCCATGCAGTCGAAGATGAAGCTGACGTGGTAGACCACCGCACCCGCGACGAGCCAGCGCCAGTCGCCGAGCGCGAAGCAGGCCGCCGAGACCAGGCCCAGCAGGAACGCGCCCCAGGTGATCTGGTTCGGCGTGATCCTCGTCCGCATGGCGAGCTGCCTGACCAAGGGGGTGGCGACCGGGTCGACGAGCAGCACGGTCCACCACGCGTCGCGCTTCTTCTCCGTGATGCGCCGCACCTCGGCGAGGTCCGGAATGTCTCGACGTATGAGTCGCATGGGTCAACTTCCTGATGTTCGAACGGAATTAACCTCACGCTAGGAATCCCCTTACCCAAGGCACAAGATCCGCTCCGTGCAACCTTTCCGAGGGGGTAACGGTCCCATCAGTACCCGAGTCGATGGGACTTTCCGGCAGGCCCCGCGTTACCCGAGCGTTATGCAATGACCCGACCGTTATTCAACGTGCGCCAGGACTTCACCGTCCGAGCGCAACCATGACGGAAGGGCGTCGCCGCACTCGTGGACGGTGACATTCCGGTGGCCCCTGCAGCGCTTGTGGCCCTCGCCCGCGCAATTCCGCTTCGCCGAGATTTTTTTCCCTCAGGTGCCGTTCCCATGGCGGCCTCCGCGACCGGGGCCCGTTGCCCACCGCGTGACACCCGGCGGCTCAGGACGCCACGCACCGGGTCCGACCTGTGGGAATGGGACACTGGCCGACGGATGGCGTGACCCCACGCCGTCGTACGCGAGGGCAGCGCGGGCGGCGCGCGCGGACACGGAGGCGAGCGATGGACGAGGCACGGGCGCGGGACGTACTGGCGGCGGCGAAGGTGCTGCCGGGGCCGGCGCGGGACGCGTCGCTCCTCGCCCTCGGGGAGAACGCGGTGTTCGCCGCCGGCGATCTGGTCGTCAAGGTCGGGCGGGACGCCGAACTCCTCGACCGCGCGCGCCGGGAGCTGGACATCGCCGCGTGGCTGGCCGGGTCGGGCGTCCCCGCCGTGCGGGCCGCCGAGCCGGAGCCGCTGCTGGTCGAAGGGCACCCCGTGACGGTGTGGCACCGGCTGCCCGACCCCGTCCGCCCCGCCGAGCCGCGCGACCTGGCCGAGCTCCTTCGGGTGGTGCACGCGCTGCCCTCCCCCTCCTTCACCCTGCCGCCCCGTGAACTCCTCGGCGGTGTGGAGCGCTGGCTGCGTCTGGCGGGCGACGCGATCGACCCCGCGGACGCGGCGTATCTGCGGGAACGGCGCGACGGGTTCGCCACGGCAGCCGTCGCGCTCGCCCCGCATCTGCCGCCGGGCCCGATCCATGGTGACGCGCTGCCCCGCAACGTCCACGTCGGCCCGGACGGACCGGTCCTGGTCGACCTGGAGACCTTCTCCGCCGATCTGCGCGAACACGACCTGGTGGTCATGGCCCTCTCCCGTGACCGTTACGGGCTTCCCGCCGAGGCGTACGACTCCTTCACCGCGGCGTACGGCTGGGACGTCCGCGCGTGGGAGGGCTGCTCGGTCCTCCGGGGCGCCCGTGAGACGGCCAGCTGCGCCTGGGTCGCCCAGCACGCGCCGACCAGTGCCAAGGCGCTGGCGGAGTTCGAACGCAGGGTGGCGTCCCTGCGGGACGGCGACGAGACGGTGCGCTGGTACCCGTTCTGACCGGACACCCGGCCGACCGCACGATCGACGGGAGTCGTCCTTCACGCTCCGGCGGCGGGGCGCGGGAGGCGGTCGGGTCAGACTCTGTCGTCCGCCAGGTCCCGCAGCGGCCAGGTCCCGTCCACCACCGCGTCCGCGTCGCCCTTGCGGCGCAGGAAGCTCTGGAAGTCGGCCGCCCATTCCGCATACCAGTCGATCTGGCGTCGGTGCAGCTCGGCGGGGCCGAGGGCCGCGACCTTGGGGTGGCGGCCGGCTATCGCGCAGGCGAGCCGGGCCGCGGCGAGCGCGTCGGCCGAGGCGTCGTGGGCGGAGTCCAGGACCACCCCGTACTCGGTGCAGACCGCTTCGAGGTTGCGCTTGCCCCGGCGGTAGCGGTCCACCGAGCGGTCGATCGTGTACGGGTCTATGACAGGGGCCGGGTCGATGCCGCCGAGCCGCTCGCGCAGCGACGGCAGTCCGTACCGCCGCAGTTCGGCGGAGAGCAGCGTGAGGTCGAAGGCCGCGTTGTACGCGACGACCGGGACGCCGGTCCGCCAGTAGGTGACGAGGACGCCCGCCATCGCGTCGGCGACCTCGTCGGCGGGCCGGCCCTCGGCGGCCGCCCGCTCATTGGTGATCCCGTGCACCGCCACGGCGTCGACCGGGATCTCCACGCCCGGATCGGCCAGCCACTCGCGGTGCCCTCCCGGCTCTCCGTCCTTGACCTCGATCACGGCACCCGTCACGATGCGCGCCTCGCGCGGATCGGTCCCGGTCGTCTCCAGGTCGAAGCCGATCAGCAGCTCCCGGTGCCAGCCCATGGGCGGCCCCCCTTCTTCGTGGTGCTTTCCCCCAGTGGTCTCCACGATCCCATGAGCCACTGACAATCCGAGGACCGCGTTCCGCTCGGCCGGGGGAGAGCCTTTTCAGGACACAGGCCGCGAATCGGCCCAGGCCACCTCGAACTCCTCGCGATAGGTGGGGAAAAGCCCCTCTTCGTTGCTTTCGTCCGGTTTGACGAGCCGGCTTCCGCCGCGCAGCACCAGGACCGGCGCCTCCATACCGCGTGTCCGGCGCAGATACGACTGCACGACCGCGATGCCGTCCGAGCCGTCCCCGTCCACGAGGTAGGCGGTGAAGCGGGGCGTCTCGTCGTAGACCTGGATCTCGAAGGCGTCCGGGTCGCGCAGCCTGGACCGGACCCGTCGCATGTGCAGGATGTTCATCTCGACAGCTCGGCTCAACTCGCCGCGCTTGATGCCGAGTTCACGCTCCCGCCGTTTGACGGCGCTGGACGCGGGGTTCAGGAACAGCAGCCGCGTCCGGCAGCCGGACTCGGCGAGGCGGACCAGCCGGCGCCCGGAGAAGTTCTGCACCAGCAGGTTCAGGCCGATGCCGATCGCGTCGAGCCGCCGGGCTCCGCCGAAGAGATCCTCGGCGGGGAACTGGCGCAGCAGCCGCACCCGGTCGGAGTGCACTCCGACGACGTCCGCGTACCGGTCGCCCACGAGGTCCTCGACGGCGTCCACGGGCAGCCGCCGCGCGGAGGGCACGTCGCTCCCGGCGCCGAGGATCTCCAGGAGCTTCGCCGCGGCCCGCTCGGCCTGGCCCAGCACGGCCTCGGACAGGGCACGGTTGCGCGACACGACGTTCCGGGTCACTTCCAGCTCGTCCAGGGCCAGTTCGACGTCCCTGCGCTCGTCGAAGTAGGGCTCGAAGCACGGCCAGTGCTGCACCATCAGCTCGCGCAGCTGGGGCAACGTGAGGAAACTGAGCACGTTGTCGTCGGCCGGGTCGAGCAAGTACCCCTTGCGACGGCTGACTTCGCGGACGGCGACCGCCCGCTGCACCCACTCCTGCCCGGCGGGACCCGCGGCGGCGACCACCCAGTCGTCGCCATGGACGGGTTCGTAGATGGGACGGAGAACAGCGGCCACGACCGCGCGCAGCCGCTGTTCGACCAGGTTCAGCCAGATGTAGGCGCGCCCGGCTCGCTGGGCGCGCGTACGCACCTCGCGCCAGGCGTCGGCGCCCCAGTCCAGTTCCGGTCCAATGGATCCCATTTCCATCGGCCGCGCCAGGGACACCGCGCCGGGTGGGACATCTGTGGAGTTCCCCTCGTGACCCTCGTCACCAGGAGGCAACTCCAGCCCTCCCGAGCCCACCCGCGCACCGCCTTCCGCTCCCCCGAGCACTCCCCAGGGGCCAGGCCCCAATCAACGATCAAGGAAGGGTACTCCGGGAGCGGCGAGCGGTGCAGCCCGATGCACAGGTCGTTTCCCAACTACCTTGGTTCTACATGCCCGTTCTGGTCCGCCAGCTCCGGCGGAGTGAGCGGATTCATAGCGGTGACATCGCGCGGGGCGATGGAGAAGCCCTGCCAGTGGACCGGCATGGGCTGCTGGTCCTCGTCACGGGCGATGTGGTGGAAACCCACGTTGACCCAGGCGATGGGGTGCGTGAGCGTCTGACCGCCGACCCACTTGTCGACGGATTTGCCGTGTCCGGCACCGCAGTTGCGCAGGTTGTCGCTGGCGAACTGCTCGCACTTGTTGTACTCGGTGAAGTAGACGTCGTGCTTGGTGAAGGCACGGCCGAGGTACTTGGTGGTCGCGCCCGGGACGAACTCGTAACTGCGGGCGTGATTGTCCTTGTTCTTGCCGGAGTTGCTGACCACGCGCCACCAGCGCATGTTCTTGGCGTCACCCGCGAGTTCCTTGGTGACCTTGGTGACCTTGGTCTTGTTGCTCGGCGCCTCGGCACCGCTCGCGGGCGGGCTGACCGTGGAGTCGTACTGCTCCACCTTGGCCTTGGAGGAGCCGTCCAGGCCGAAGTTGAGCCGCCAGAAGACGTTGTGGCTGTGGCTGGTGGCGTAGTCCTTGGCACCCTTGCCCAGCGGCCAGCCGCGGCCGTCACCCGCGTCGTAGTCACCGGGCGAGAGGCTGCCGGTGGCGCCGACGTTCATGTTGACGGTGCCGTCGTCCTGGAAGCGCCACTCGGTGATGTACTCGTACCAGCCGACCTGGTTGACGGTGTACACGAGCAGGTCCTTGCCCTGCTTCTGGAAGACCTTGTTCCCCGTGTCGGCCTCCATCCGGTAGGCGTGACCGCGTGTACGGGTGGTGGTGCACAGGCCCTTGACGTTCGCGTGCTGCGGGTCCCAGGCGTCCGGGACCTTGACCGTCTTGATGGCGCCGCCGGGGCATTCGGCGGGGACCATGTCGACCAGGCCCTGGCCGAAGCCGGCGCCCGTCAGGTCGCTGTACTCGACCGAGCCGTCGTCGTAGGGGACGTCGATCTGGGCGAGCTTGGCGCTGCTGAGGACCTTGATCGGTGCGGCCTCGCCGGGCGGCTGGTACGAGATGTCCTCCAGGACGAGCCCGGCCTCGCTCTCGTAGTGCCAGCACATCCGCCAGGTGGTGCCGGTGGCGAGCTTCTGTTCGATCCGGTAGTCCGCGCTGCAGTCGGCGGCCGGGGCGGGCGCGGCCTTCGGCTGGGCGACGGCCGGTCCTGCGGCCGTCGTCGCGCCGGCGGCCAGGGCGAGCACCGAGAGGCCCGCCGCCGTCCGGCTGCGGGCACGGCTGTTTCTGTTGACGCGCATGAAGAAGTGACTCCTTGCGGAAAGCAGTGAAGGTGGGAAGGAGAGAAGGGCGGCGCTCAGCCGAGCTTGCCGACCTTGCGGGCGCTCAGGTCGATCACCAGGTCACGGCTGTCGATCCAGGGCCCGTTCTTGACCTTCGGGAAGAGCCGTACGCAGCGGTGCTCGCCGCAGGCGTCGAGGACGCCGGGCTGGGCGCCGGGCGTCGCGCGGTAGACCATGCTGTTGAGCATCAGCTGGCCGGGCGAGGCGAGTTCCTTGCCGGTCGCGTCCTTGAAGTCGGCCTTGAGGCCGGCGCCGAGCGGGTCGGCGATCAGCAGCTCGGCGGCCTCGGTCATCTCGTCGCGGCTGATCGGCGGCTGCACGTCGTGCTGGGTGCCCGTCTTCTCGACCTTCCCGGTGTCGAGGTTGACGGTCTTGGTGACGAGCGTGTCGTCCTTGTAGTCGTAGAACGTGACGTCGGCGCGGCGCGGCGCGTTCGGGTCGTCCAGTTCGGCCGTCTCGGGTTCGGCGAGGTCGACGCCGATCCGCTGCGGTCCTCGCTCGCCCTCGACGTTCTCGGTGGCGTTGAACAGCTGCCGGTTCACCGCGATCCGCTCGACGCGCTTCATCTCGTCGTCGGTCAGCGGGTCACGGCCCTTGCCCTTCTCGCCCTGGGCCGGAGCCCGCTCGACGACGCCGGGCCGCACCGCTCCGCCCTGCTCCCGCAGCGCCGCCCGCTCCTGCGCGGTCGTGCCGGCTGCCGGGCCCCCGTCCCGCTCGTCGGCCCCCGCCGACCCCGGAAGGGTGATACCGACCATCACGGCCGTCCCGGCCACCGCGATGGCCGCACCCGCCACCACCTTGCCCAGATGGCGGTGCACTATCTTGCGCACATTTCCCCCACTCCCCCCACGTTGTTCAGGAGTCGCTCGAGTCCCACTGGTTCGGCATACGAGGTATGCCTGGTCACGGGGTAAGAGGGATGTAAGTCATAGGAGGTTCCATCACTTTCGGGGAGACTCGGCTCGGACTCGCCCCCAGGGGCACGGCACTACTGGAAGAGTCATATCCATGCAGGTCTGGCCTGGAGAGGCATATCCACTCGGTGCCACGTACGACGGTGCCGGCACCAATTTCGCGGTCTTCTCGGAGGCCGCCGACCGTATTGAGCTGTGTCTGCTGCACGACGACGGCTCGGAGACGGCCGTGGAACTGCGCGAGACCGACGCGTTCGTCCGGCACGCCTACCTGCCCGGCGTCATGCCCGGGCAGCGGTACGGCTTCCGGGTGCACGGGCGCTACGCACCGGAGCGCGGACGGCGCGCCAACTCCGCGAAGCTGCTCCTCGACCCGTACGCGCGTGCGATCGCCGGTTCCGTGACCTGGGGCGAGGAGGTGTACGGCTATCCGTTCGGGTCACCCGACAAGCGCAACGACCTCGACTCGGCGCCGCACACGATGTCGTCGGTCGTGGTCAACCCGTACTTCGACTGGGGCGACGACCGACGCCCCCGGACGGAGTACCACCACACCGTTCTCTACGAGGCCCACGTCAAGGGCCTGACGATGCTGCATCCGGCGCTCCCCGACGAGCTGCGCGGCACGTACGCGGCGCTCGCCCACCCGGCGATCATCGAACACCTGACGGAACTGGGCGTCACCGCACTGGAACTGATGCCCGTACACCAGTTCGTGAACGACCACCGTCTGGTCGACATGGGTCTCAACAACTACTGGGGCTACAACACCATCGGCTTCTTCGCCCCGCACAACGCGTACGCCTCCTGGGGCGACCGCGGTCAGCAGGTCCTGGAGTTCAAGTCGGCCGTCCGGGCGCTGCACGAGGCCGGCATCGAGGTCATCCTCGACGTGGTCTACAACCACACGGCCGAAGGCAACCACCTGGGGCCGACCCTCTCCTTCCGGGGCCTCGACAACGCCTCGTACTACCGTCTGGCGGACGACCCCCGCTACTACATGGACACCACGGGCACCGGCAACTCCCTCCTCATGCGCTCCCCGCACGTGCTCCAGCTGATCATGGACTCGCTGCGCTACTGGGTCACCGAGATGCACGTGGACGGCTTCCGCTTCGACCTCGCGGCCACCCTGGCCCGGCAGTTCCACGAGGTGGACCGGCTGTCGTCGTTCTTCGACCTCGTCCAGCAGGACCCGGTGGTCTCCCAGGTGAAGCTGATCGCCGAGCCCTGGGACGTCGGCGAGGGCGGCTACCAGGTGGGCAACTTCCCGCCCCTGTGGACCGAGTGGAACGGCAAGTACCGCGACACCGTGCGGGACATGTGGCGCGGTGAGCCGCGCACGCTGGCCGAGTTCGCGTCCCGGCTGACCGGCTCGTCCGACCTGTACCAGGACGACGGTCGCCGTCCGCTCGCCTCCATCAACTTCGTGACCTGCCACGACGGCTTCACGCTGCACGACCTCGTGTCCTACAACAACAAGCACAACCAGGCCAACGGCGAGGACAACCGCGACGGCGAGAGTCACAACCGTTCCTGGAACTGCGGCGCCGAAGGCGAGACGGACGACGAGACGGTGCTGGCGCTGCGGGGCCGGCAGCAGCGCAATTTCATCGCCACGCTGATGCTCTCCCAGGGCGTGCCCATGCTCAGCCACGGCGACGAGTTCGCCCGCTCCCAGGGCGGCAACAACAACGCGTACTGCCAGGACAGCGAGCTGGCCTGGGTGCCGTGGCCGGAGGACGGCTCGGAGCTCCTGGACTTCACCCGCGCGATGGTGTGGCTGCGCAGGGACCATCCCGTCTTCCGGCGGCGGCGGTTCTTCCACGGGCGGCCCGTCCAGGGCACCCACGACGAGCTCTCCGACATCGCGTGGTTCACCCCGGAGGGCCAGGAGATGACCCAGCGCGACTGGGGTTCCGCGCAGGCCCGGGCGCTGTCCGTCTTCCTGAACGGCAACGCGATCTCCGAGCCGGGCCCCCGCGGGGAGCGCATCGCCGACGACTCCTTCCTGCTGATGTTCAACGCCTCTCCGAAGTCCCTGGACTTCGTCGTACCGGTCGACCACGGCCGCCAGTGGCAGGTCGTCGTCGACACGTCCCGGCCGGAGGGAGTCGCCCCGGGTACGGGCGCGAAGGTCGAGGCCGGGGACCGGCTGACCCTGGTCGACCGGAGCATGACGGTGCTCCAGCGGCCCGCCTAGGCGACCGCTGTCCGATGGCACGCGCGCGTGGGCTCCCGTCGTGGGGCGCACGCGCGCGGGGCACGGGTCTCCGCGGCCGCGCCGTCCGTCGCGGGGCCGGGCCGGGCCGCCGTGCGGGCCCATATGCGTACGGCGATGACAGGAAATCCGGCCGGGCGGGTACGTAGGTTCCCATGACACCTGAGCGTCCCGAACCGGCGATCGCTGACCCGGTCGTCCCCGGCCCGGTTGTTCCCGCCGTACCGACAGCCACGTACCGGCTGCAGCTCCAGCCGGAGTTCCCCTTCCGGCGTGCCGAGGCGGCCGTGCCGTATCTGGCCTCGCTCGGCGTCTCCCATCTGCATCTCTCCCCCGTCCTGGAGGCCGTGCCCGGCTCCACGCACGGCTACGACGTGGTGGACCACGCGCGCGTACGGGCCGAACTGGGCGGTGAGGAGGGGCTGCGCTCCCTGGCGCGCACCGCGCGGGAGCACGGGCTGGGCCTCGTCGTGGACATCGTGCCGAACCACATGGCGATGGCCCCGCGCCACAACCACGCCCTGTGGGAGGTGCTGCGCGAGGGCCCCGAGTCGCCGTACGCGCGCTGGTTCGACATCGACTGGGACGCCCAGGGCGGCCGGATCCTGCTGCCGGTGCTCGGGGACCGTCTCGGCGCCGAGATCGGCCATCTGAAGGTCGACGGCGACATACTGCGCTACTACGACCACGTGTTCCCGCTGCGCGAAGGCACCGCGAAGCTGCCGCTGCCCCAGCTCCTCGACGCCCAGTGGTACCGCCCGGCATGGTGGCGGATGGCCCGCACGGATCTCAACTACCGGCGCTTCTTCAGCATCTCGGAGCTCATCGGCGTGCGGGTCGAGGACCCGGAGGTGTTCGCGGCGACCCACGCGAAGATCCTGGAACTCCTCGAGGACGGCGTCATCGAGGGACTGCGCATCGACCACCCGGACGGTCTGGCGGACCCGGACACCTATCTGCGCCGGCTGCACGAGGCGACCGGAGGCCGCTGGACGGTGGTCGAGAAGATCCTCGCGGACGGTGAGCCGCTCCCGCCCGCGTGGCCCGTGGCGGGCACCACCGGCTACGACGCGCTGCGGCACGTCGACGGCCTCTTCACCGACGAAGCGGGCGCGAGCCAGCTCCTCGGCCGCTACCGGCGGTTCGCGGTCCCGCAGGCCGACCGGGGCGGGCACTGGGAGAGCACCGTGCGCCGGGCGGCGTACAAGGTGGTCACCCACGAACTGGCCACCGAGGTGGAGCGCCTCACGCGCGTGGTGAGCGCGCTGTGCGCCGCGTCCCCCGATCCGGCCCTGCGCGACCACGCCCCCTGGGCCCTGGGCGCCGCGCTGCGGGAGCTCCTGGTCCGGCTGGAGGTGTACCGGCCCTATCCGTCCACGGACGCGTCCCTGGTGGTGACCGAGCGGGCCGCCGACGAGGCCAGGGCGGCGTTCAGGGTGCCCGAGGAGGCCCATGCCGTGGACGTCGTACGGGACCTTGTGCTCGGGCGGGGCGGTGACGGGCCCGAGGCTGCCGAGTTCCGGGCCCGGTTCGCGCAGACCTCGTCGGCGCTGCGGGCCAAGTCCGTTGAGGACACGGCGTTCTACCGCTATGTGCCGCTGCTGTCCGCGAACGAGGTGGGCGGCGACCCGGGCAGCCCCGCGGTGTCCCCGGAGGACTTCCACGCCTACTGCGCGCGCGTGCAGCGTGACTGGCCCGCCACGGGAACCGTCCTGTCGACCCACGACACGAAGCGCAGCGCCGACGTGCGCGCCGCCGTCTCGGTCCTCACCCAGTGCCCGGAGCGCTGGTCGGACCTCCTCGCCGAGGTGACCCAGGACGGGGCGGGGATGCCCGACCCGCAGGTGGCCTGGGCCGCCTGGCAGACGGTCTTCGGCCTCGGCCCCGCCGAAGGCGACGGTGACGGTGCGGCGTACGAAGAGCGGGTCCGGGACGCGGTGTTGAAGCACATCAGGGAGGCCGGAACGCACACCGCCTGGACCGAGCGGGATCCCGCGTACGAGGACGCGGTGGCGGCGTTCGTCACCGAGGGGCCGTGCGGGGCCCCAGGCCGGCGCGTGGCCGCTCTCCGGGCCTCCCTGGCCCCGCACGTGCGGGCGAACGTCCTCGGGGCCGCTCTGGTCCATCTGACGATGCCCGGGGTGCCGGACGTGTACCAGGGCACCGAGGACGAGTACCGGGCCCTGGTGGACCCGGACAACCGGGGGGCGTTCGCGCCGCGGGACCTGTCCGCGGAGAAGGTGGCGCTCACGGCCGCCGCGCTGCGGCTGCGCGCCCGGCGGCCCGGCGTCTTCGGCGACGCGGCGACGTACGCGCCGCTGCCGGCCGGGGGCCCGGGAGCCGCGCACTGCGCGGCGTTCCTGCGGTCGGGAGAGGTGATCACGGCCGTCACCCGGCTGTCGCTGCGGCTGGCGGAGGCGGGCGGCTGGCGCGACACCCGCCTCGCGCTCCCCGGGGGACGGTGGGCCGACGTGCTCTCCCCGGACTCGCCCGGGCGGGAGTTCACGGGGCACGCGCGCGTGGCGGACCTCTTCGGGAGGTCGCCCGTGGTGCTGCTGGAGCGCGTCAGCGCAGACGCACCGGCAGGGTCCGCGGGGATCGGCTGATCAGACCCTCGGCGGGAGGCCTGGGCCCCGCCGCCCTGCGGACGTCCGGCAGGACGGTCAGCAGGGCGCGCAGAGCGTGCTCCGCGGTCAGCCGGGCCAGCGGGGCCCCCAGGCAGGAGTGCGCTCCCGCGCCGTACGCGAGCTCACCCGGGTCGGCGCGGAAGGCGTCGTAGCGGTCCGGGTCCGCGAACCGTGCCGGGTCGCGGCCCGCGGCACCCAGCAGACACGCCACGGTGGCGCCCTCACGGATCGGGCCGATCGGTGCGAGGGCCCGGCGCGGCACGATCTGCAGCGGCGGATCGCGGCGCAGCGACTCGGCCCAGGCGCCGCCCACCAGCTCGGGGCGGGTCCGGATCAGGTCCAACTGGCCGGGATGGTCGAGGAGGTTGGCGAGGAACGAGGCGAGCGCGCGTGCGGTCGTCTCGCCGGCCGCGCCCAGCACCGCCCCGGCCAGGCCCGTCACGTCCTCGTCCGGCAGGGGACGCCCGCCGGCCCGGGCCGCGCACAGCGCGGACAGCAGATCGTCTCCGGGGTGGGCACGGCGGCGGGCGACGTGGGGGCGCAGGTAGGCGTCGAGTCCGGGGTGGTGCCCGCCGAGGTGGTCGAGTCCCGTACGGCACCAGGCGTGCACGCGCGCGGTGTCCTCGTAGGGCAGCCCGAGCGCGGCGACGGCGGCCGCGGCGGGCAGCCACTGGCAGAACTCGGCGACGAGATCGGCCTCCCGCCGGGACGCGAGGCGGCGGGCGAGGACGTACGCGGTGCGCTCGACGCCCGATTCCAGGGCCGCCAGCGCGCGGCCCCGGAGCGCCGGGGACAGCAGGGCCCGGTGCCCGCCGGGCGCGCCGTCCCCCCGGCGGGCCAGTGCGGGACCGGGCGGGGGCGCGACGAGCCGCGGGTCCGCGAGTGCGGCGCGCACATCGGCGTACCTGCTGATCAGCCAGGCGCCGAACGGCTCGTCGTACACGAGGGGGAAGTCTCCGCGCAGGGTGCGGTAGAGCGGCTGGGGGTCGCGCTCGGTGCCGGGATCGAGCAGGCTCGGCAGGACGGTCGCACGCGCGGACGGCACGCTCGGGGGCAGGTACGGCGCCCCGGACGAGGGGCACGGGGGCGCGAACGGGGTCACCGGCGAGAGAGACAGGGCCGTGATCGGGGCCGGCGGCGGGCTCGTGACGGGCGAGAGCGGCGCGCTCGTGAAGTCCGGCGGCGGACCCGCGAGGGACGGGGGAGGCGGGCCCGGCACGGACGGGGGCGGGGGCGGGCTCTTGACCGGTGGTCCCGCGGGTATCGCCGTCGGGCCGCCTTCGCCGGGAAGGCCATGAGGACACAGCACCGCGGGCCACCACCTCGGGTCTGCGCGCCGGACCCGCGCGCGGTTGTTCCGAGTCGACCACCGCCTGCCCTGGACCGCAGTTCCCGTACACCCGTACGGGTGAATCGTGTACGTGACACCGGCTCGCCCGCGCGTGGCGCACGCGTACGCCGGCCGGCCCTCCCGGGCTCCCGCTCCCGGGCCGCTCCCCCGGTTCTCCGCAGGCCGGGGGGTACGGTCCGCACCGGCCCCGGGCAGCTCGCGCATCCGCGGCGGCCCGTTGCCAGGGGAAATGCCACCCGGGGCTCCGCGGAGCCGCCCTGCCGCGTTCTTGACAGTTCCCCGAGACCGTGGAGTACTGCCAAAAGCGACGCAGGGCGGACAAGTCGGGGGTGAGTCACCTGCCGGAGCTGCGCTATCCCAGTGTGACCGAAATCGTCTCGTCCGCCTGGGCGTTGGCGGCCCACCGGCCCGACCTGTGCGTCCTGAGGCAAGTGGGCACCTCCCGCGCGGGCAGGCCTCTCCACCTGCTGTCCGTCGGCCACGCCCGGCGTGCGGTCCTCGTCGTGGCCGGGGCCCACGCGAACGAACCGACGGGCGGCTCGACGCTGCTGTCGCTGGCCGAACGTGTGCTGCGCCGACGGGAGTTGCGAAGAGACACCTCCTGGCACTTCCTGCTCTGCGCGGATCCCGACGGGGCAAGCCTGCATGTGACGCCCGCGCCGCGCACCCTGCTCGACTACCACCTGGGCTTCTTCCGTCCCGCCGGACCCGAGCAGCCGGAGTGGTCGCCCTCCGTCCTGCCGCCCGACCGGCTGCCGCCGGAGACCCGCGCGCTGACCCGGGTCATCGACGAGCTGCGGCCCTATCTCCAGGTGACGCTGCACGGGACCGATCTGGGCGGCAGCTGGGTGCAGTTGACCAAGGACATCCCGGGGCTCGCGGAGCCGTTCGCCAAGTCCGCGGCGGAGCTGCGCATCCCGGTCGAGACGGCCGCGTCGGACGCCGCGGGCTGGCCCGCTTCCGGTCCCGGGGTCCATGTGATGCCGGCGCCCGGCTCGGACGCGGCGTACCCGAGCATGCCGGACGACGCCCGGCACAGCACCTGGTACCACGCCCACCGGTACGGCGGTCTGACGGCCGTCGTGGAGGTGCCGATGTGGGCCAGTGACCTGGTGGACGATCCGGCGCCCCACCCCGCCCCCGCGGCGGCGCTGCGGCGCCTGGCGCACCGGCTGCTGACCGACGCGTTCCAGGTGGAGGCGGTGCTCGGGCGGGCCCTGCCGCGGCTGCGGGGACCCGACGGGCCCCTTCTGCGGGCGGCGAAGTGGGCGCTGGAACTGGTGCCGGGCCTCGCCGCGGACTGGTCGCATGCGCCCCCTCCGGACACGACGATGGCGTACGTGGGCAGTGTCGACGCGTTCGGCCGGCGGATTCCGCTGCGGGCCGCGTCCATGCTGCTGCGCGTCCTCCAGGAGTCCGACGACCGCGAGGCACCCCATCTCGAACAGCTGGTGGCCGGCTGGAGCGACGCCTTCGCCGAGCGCTTCCGGGCGCGCTGGGTGCCGCTGGAGAACCAGGTCGAGCACCAGGCCCGTACGGTGATGGCGGCCGCCCGTCACGCGCGCGACACCGCCGCCTGACTCAGCTCGGCAGGTCGAACACCGCACCCGTCTCGGCTCCCATGGCGCACGAGTTCGAGAAGGTGCGCGTGTAGTCGACCCGGCGGCCGTCCCACGCGCCGTACGCCGACACGGTCACCGGCGCGTAGATCATCGGGCACACGGCGCCGGAGCGGGGCGGGATGCGACCGATGTCGCCCCCGGCGGCGCGGAGTTGCTCACAGGCCTCGGCCGCGCGGCCGTGGCCCTGGGGCGGGTCGCAGAGCAGCAGGACGCCGCGGGTGTCACCGGAGCGGGCGTCGCCCCGGGTGACGCCGAGGCTGAGCCAGTTGCCGGACCGTTCCTCGTGAGGCGCGGCCTGGGCCGGGGGCGCGCCCGCCATGAGGAGCAGGAACGGGACGAGCAGGCCGACGCGGAGCGCCGGGAGGGTCTTCGTCATTCCTGGTGCATCGGCACCGCGGCCTGCGCGCCCCAGTCCGGCTCACCCGAACGGGAACGCGCACCCGCTCGGCGCCCCGCGAGGTCGAACGCGGCGAGCACCACGCGCGCCTGGTACTCGACCTGGCGTGCGACCGGTATCCAGCGGGCCCCGCAACCGTCGCGGTAGTCGGCGCACCACGCGTCGATCAGCCGGTCGAGTTCGGGCAGCGCGTCGCACGGGTCGTGCCCGGAGGCGGTGACCAGCTGGTGCAGCAGCCCGGCCGTGCGCAGGGCGACCCGGCGTCCGGCGAGGCGCAGGGCGGTGAGCCGGGCGGTGTCGAGCGGCGGCAGGGAGCGCGCGCCGGCGTCCCGCACGTCGGGATCCCAGGAGTCGGCGAGTCCGGGGCCGACCAGTAAATAGTCGTCCACGGGCGCGAGGAGACACGTCATGTCCGGCGAGGTTCCGAGGCCGGGCCGCACGCGGGCCAGGATGCCCTCCAGGAGCCGCGTGTCGTGCCGCAGCACGCGGCTCACGGAGCGGAGCACCGCGTCGGGATCGGCGGGGCGTGCCGGGTCCTCGACGGCGCCGACACCCCACATGGGTGCCTCGACGATCGCCGTCACCGTGCCGTGCGGCTGCGGATGGAACCAGGTGGAGTCGACGGCGGCCTCCGTGATGGCGGCGGCCAGGTCTCCCCTGCGCGGCGGCGGGACGCGGTAGACGGCGGGGCCGAGCGCCGGCCAGTACAGGGTGTCGTAGGGCCCGAGTTCGCGCGGAATGCCGAGCCGGGCCGCGCTGTGCGCGACGCGCTGGGCCAGACCGGGCAGGTCGCGGGTCAGCTCGACGAACGCGCCGCCGACGTCGACTCCGTGCAGCGAGCACTGGAGGAACGGCCGCAGCTCGTCCTGGAGGCCGAGCAGGGCGCGGGTCTCCGGCAGGACGGCGCAGTCCGCGCCCTCGGGCAGCCATTCCGGCTGTTCCAGGAAGCCGGGCCGGAAGAAGTGCCGGAAGTAGTGGCCGAGGGTGTACGGGCCGCGGAGCCAGGCCTCGTTGCGGCGCGAGCCGTCCGGGTCGAGGCAGAGCAGCAGGTTCCAGGTGGCGTCCGCGCCCTCGGTGAGCCGGGGGTCGGCGAGCGCCCGTTCGGCCAGCCGCAGGACCGTGGCACCGCCCACGGGTTCGTTGGCGTGCGGTCCGGCGACGACGAGGGCCTGACGGCTGCCGTGTCCGACGGACAGGAGCCACAGCGGCGTGCCGGCCCGGGAGGTGCCCACGCGGCGCAGCCGGGCGGCATCGGGGTGCCGGGCGACGAGCGCGGCGGCGCGGACGCCGAGTTCGTCCACGGTCGGGTAGCGCCGGAGTGGCGGCAGGGCACACCTCCACTCGTACGGTGCCGTCGGTTCACCTGATGTGCATGGTGTACACACAGTCAGTCACGGCTCTTGAGGTACGTCAACACCGCGGGAGGCGGGGGATGTTGCGGAGATCCGCGGGTGGACACCGGTCCGGTGGACGAGGAGCCGGAACGCGTGGACTCCCCGGCGGACACCGCGCCCCAGGACCCGCGCGCTGCCGGGCAGCGCGCCCGGCCGGACGGCGCCCGCCGCGACACCACGACTCGGCCGGGCGCCCTCCCGGACGCCGCGGCTCAGTCCGAGGCGAGGCGGAACAGCATCCGGCCGAAGCCGATCTGGTCGCCGTTCTGCACGACGGACGCGCCGATGACGCGGCGGCCGTTGACGGTCGTGCCGTTGGTCGAACCGAGGTCGCGCAGCACCCACACGCCGCTCTGCCGGCTCAGCTCGGCGTGCACCCGGGACACCGTCTCGTGGTTGAGGCGCAGCCCGCTCGCCGGGTCGCGGCCGATGCGCAGCGGGTAGGGGCTGCCGGGGTTGGGCAGCTGCAGCTTGGGCAGGCGCTCGGCCCGCCAGGCCCTGCGCAGCCGCACGGTGAAGCCGGAGACGGCCTCCACGCTGCCGAACACCAGCTTCGACCAGCGGCGCTCGGTGGGCAGGTCGGCGGTGAGCACGGCGAGTTCGTCGGACCGGCGGGCGGCCAGGGCCAGCTCCATGCGGCGGATGAACGTGTCGTGCGAGAGGCGGCCGAGGGCGACGCCGTCGCGGAGGGACTTGAGCGCCCGGTCGCGCTCCGCGTCGGACAGCCGCGCGGGGTACGTGTGGAACTCGAAGGACGACGTCACGATGGTGATTGTCGGGCAGTAACGACGGGGTGTCCAGAAGAGCCCGAAACGACGCGAGGGGCCGCGTGGAGCCGTTCGCGCGGCCAAAGGGCGACGAACACGCGGCAAAAGGGTGGATCCGAAAGCGAATTGATCTCCGGTGAAGCACCATGGTCGGGCCGATGTCACAGCGAGCCGACAAGGGGGAACCGTCTGTGCGATTCGAAGTGTGGGCACCGCAGGCCGACCTGATGACGCTCCATTGCGCGGGTGTCACCAGCGCGCTGGACCGCGATCCCGAGCGGGCCGGATGGTGGACGGGCGACGCGGACGCCCAGGACGGGACCCGGTACGGGTTCTCGGTGGACGACGGCCCCGTGCTGCCCGATCCCCGCTCGCTCCGGCAGCCGGACGGCCCCGACGGACTGAGCGCGGTGGTCGACCAGGGGCGGTACCCGTGGCGCGCCGAGTGGACGGGGCGGGCGCTGCCGGGCGCGGTCCTCTACGAACTGCACGTGGGTACGTACACGCCCGAGGGCACGCTGGACGCGGCGGCCGAGCGGCTCGGGCATCTGGCGGAACTGGGCGTCACACACGTCGAGTTGATGCCGCTGTGCCCGTTCCCCGGCCGGCACGGCTGGGGCTACGAGGGTGTCTCCCTGTGGGCCGTGCACGAGCCGTACGGCGGCCCCGAGGCGCTGAAGCGCTTTGTCGACCGGGCGCACGAACTCGGCCTGGGAGTCGTCCTCGACGTCGTGCACAACCACCTCGGCCCCTCCGGCAACCATCTCCCCGCGTTCGGGCCCTACTTCACTGACACCCATCAGACCCCCTGGGGCTCCGCCGTGAACCTGGACGCGCCCGGCTCGGACGAGGTGCGCGCGTACCTCGTCGGCAGCGCGCTCGCCTGGCTGCGCGACTACCGGATCGACGGACTGCGCCTGGACGCGGTGCACGCGCTGCGGGACACCCGTGCGCTGCACTTCCTGGAGGAGCTGTCGACGGCCGTGGACGCGCTCGCCGGCGACCTGGGGCGGCCGCTCTTCCTGATCGCGGAATCGGATCTGAACGACCCGCGGCTCATCACCTCCCGCGAGGAGGGCGGTCTCGGGCTGCACGCCCAGTGGAACGACGACTTCCACCACGCGCTGCACACCACGCTCACCGGTGAGACCCAGGGCTACTACGCGGACTTCGGCCGCGCCCCGCTCGCGGCACTGGGCAAGACGCTGACGTCGGGCTTCTTCCACAACGGCACGTACTCCAGTTTCCGCGGACGGCATCACGGCCGCCCGTTCGACCGTGCGCGCGTCTCGGCGCAGCGGCTGCTCGGCTACGCGCAGACCCACGACCAGATCGGCAACCGCGCCCAGGGGGACCGGCTCTCGGCCTCCCTCTCCCCGGGGCTGCTGGCCTGCGCGGCGGCACTGACGCTGACCGCGCCGTTCACCCCGATGCTCTTCATGGGGGAGGAGTGGGCCGCGGGCACCCCGTGGCAGTTCTTCACCGACCACACCGATCCCGAGCTCGCGGAGGCCGTACGGCGGGGCAGGCGGCGGGAGTTCGCGGCGCACGGCTGGGCCGAGGAGGACGTCCCGGACCCGCAGGACCCGGCGACCCGGGACCGCTCCTGTCTCGACTGGTCGGAGCCCGAGGCGCCCGCGCACGCGCGCGTGCTGGCCTGGTACCGCGAGCTGATCGCCCTGCGGCACGGTCAGGCCGACCTCTCGGACCCCGATCTCGCGGCGGTGAGGGTCGCCCACGATCCGGGCGCCCGCTGGCTCGCCGTCCGGCGCGGGGACGTCCGGGTCGCCGTGAACCTGTCCAAGGACCCCGCGGCGATCCCCCTCGGTATCCGCCGCGCCCGGATCCTCGCGTCCTGGGACCCGGTCGAAGCACCGGGAGCGGACGGGCTCCTGAACGTGCCGGGCGAGTCGTGCGTGGTGCTGACGCAGGCCTGAGGCGCCCGGTGGAGAGGTTCTGGAGGCGCCGCACGCGCCCTACGGCACGTCGTCCGGTCCGTCCCGCAGATCCGTGACCCGCTCCAGCAGGATCGACTCCCAGGCGCGCCTCAGCCGGGCCTCCAGGAGCGGGAAGGGGCTGTCGTCGCGGCCGCGGTGGCGGTCGGCGAGCCGGATGACGGTGTCGCAGCGGGCGAGCCACAGGCCGCGCAGGCAGGGGCGGGCGCCGTATCCGGCGAGCGTGGCGGCGCGCACGGCCGCGGGGGCGCCGACTGCCGTGGCGAGCCCGGCGATGTCCTCGGCCGGATCGCCGAGGACCGTGTCGGTCCAGTCGAGGACGCCGCGCACCCGTCCGTCGGGGCTGACCACGAGGTGTTCGCCCAGGAGGTTGTGGTGGACGAGGACAGCGGCGCCGGTCTGCGCGCCGAGCTGGACGGCGGCGGGCGCGGCGAGCTGGGCGAACCGCGCGGGGTCGAACTCCTCGGCGGGGAGCCGCTCGGCGGCGCGTAGCGCGTCGGCCCGCAGGGTCTCCAGGGAGCGCGGCGGGGTGCGCGGCACACCGAGCGTCTCGGCCTGGCGTACGGGGACCTCGCGCAGCCCGGTCAGCAGCCCCGCCAGGTCGGCCTCGCCGAGGGCCGAGACGTCCTGTTGCTCGCCGGAGACGCCGGGCAGCAAGGTGTCGAGGGTGTAGCTCAGTCCGCTCGCCCACTCGCCCCGCGCGACACTCACCGGGACGGCGACCCCGATGAGCGGCCGGATCAGGTCGCGCAGCCGCAGCTCACGGCGTTGACGCAGAGAGGCGTCGCGGTCCCGGGTGAGTCGCAGCACATGGCGTCGGCCCACCCACCAGGTGGAGTGCCCGCCCCCCTCGGCGACGGGCCGCACCTCCGGTCCCGGGCCCGGCGCGGTGTCGTCGGCCAGCAGCGAGAGGACCAGTCGGCGGACTGTTTCCGTGGTCGGTGTCGGTGTCTGGGTCATGGTCGCGCCCTTGTCGTCCGGGGGCGGGGGCGAAGCGGTTGCCGCGCGGTCGGCGGTCGCACGTCAGTCGACGATCACCAGCTCGCGGGATGTGGTGTTGAGGCGGCGTCCGCCGTCGTCGGTCACCGTGACGATGTCCTCGATCCGGACCCCGAACCGGCCGGGCAGATAGATGCCCGGCTCCACGGAGAAGCACATGCCGGGGACCAGGGGCTGTTCCTCGCCCTCGACCATGTAGGGCGGTTCGTGGGTGGTGACGCCGATGCCGTGCCCGGTGCGGTGGATGAAGTATTCGCCGTACCCGGCGTCCTTGATGACGGCGCGCGCCGCGCGGTCGATGTCCTGGCAGGCGGCACCGGGCCGCACGGCACGGAAGCCGGCCTCCTGGGCCTCGCGCACGATGTCGTGCACCGTGCGTTCCTCGTCGTCCGGCTCTCCGACGTGGACCGTGCGGGAGGTGTCGGAGCCGTAGCCCTCCTTGAGGCCGCCGAAGTCCAGGACCACCATGTCGCCGCGCTCGATGACCCGCTCGTCGGCCTCGTGGTGCGGGTTGGCTCCGTTGGGGCCCGAGGCGACGATGGTGAAGTCGACCTGGGAGTGCCCGAACCGGCGCAGCAGATCGGCGAGGTCACCGGAGACCTCCGACTCCCTGCGGCCCGCGAAGGAGACCTTCCGGATCTCCTCGAACGCCGCGTCCGCGGCCGCTCCTGCGGCCGCGAGCCGGTCCAGTTCCGCCTGGTCCTTGACGGCTCTGAGCATCGGCAGGGCCTCGGTCAGCGCGGTGTACCGGCTGTCGGGGAGCCGCTTCTGCAGGCCGAGCAGATGCAGGGCCCAGCCGTTGTCGCTGATGCCGAAGCGGCCGGCGCGCTCCAGGAGGGGCGCGGCCGCCTCGTAGGGGTCCGTGCCGTCGGTCCAGTCGTGGAGGGTCAGCGCGGGCGCGCCGGCCGACTTGGCCGCGTCGGGCGCCTCCAGGGTGGGCACGACGAGTGCCGGGTCGTGTCCCGCCCGCAGTACCAGCAGGGTGAGCCGCTCGGTCTCGACCGGGCGGTACCCGGTCAGCCACACCAGGTCGGGCCCCGGCGCGACCAGCACGCCGTCGAGACCGGCGTCGGCCGCGGCGTCGGCGGCGCGCCGCATACGGGCCTCGTAGTCGCCGGCGGTGAAGGGCGCGGGTGCGGCGGTGGTCATCCATACCTCCGTGTGTCCGGAGTTCCCCAGGGGGCTACGGCAGCATCCTGCCCCTCCGGTGGGGTGCGCGCGAGCCGGTTGTGCCTGTCGCCGGTCAGCTCTCCAGGGCGAGGCGGGCTCCCAGGAGCAGCAGGACGCCTCCGGAGACCTGCTCCAGGCGCCGGCGTACGCCCGTCCGGGACAGGACGGCCTTCATCCGGCCGACGAACCACACGTACAGGCCGTAGTAGCCCACCTCGTACACCGCCCAGAGCGCGGCGAGGCCGAGCATGGCGGGCAGATGCGGGGCGCCCTCGGGCACGAACTGCGGCAGGAAGGACATCGCGAAGACGGCCGCCTTCGGGTTGGCGAGGTTGAGCAGCAGCCCGCCCCGGTAGGACGCCCAGCCGCTCTTCTCCGGGCCCTCCCAGCCGCCGTCTACGGCCCCCTTGGTACGGCGCGCCTGCCACAGCGTCTGGACGCCGAAGCCGACGAGCACGACGGCACCGACGATCCGCATGACGTCGTACGCCATCTCGGAGGCGGCCAGCAGCGCGGTGAGGCCGAGGGCGGCGACGGCACCCCACACGAAGACACCCGTCTCGTTGCCGAGCACGGTCAGGAAGCCGGACCGCCGGCTGCGCAGCGACTGTTTGATGATCAGCACGGTGCTCGGGCCGGGCGAGGCGGCGATCAGCGTGCAGGCGCCGAGGAAGGCGAGGAGGGTGCTCAGCATGCGGCCATCCTGGCGGCCCGCGTCCCCCGTGGCCAGCCTCTTTTCCCCGAGCGCCCGGCAGGTCCGAGAGCCTCCCCGGGCATCCGCCGGCGCTCGGAGCCGTTTCCCGGCGTCCTGCCGCTCCGGGGCTCGCGCCCGCTCACCGCCGGGCGAGGCCCCCGGAGCCCGCGAACGACGGTCCGGCCGGCCGCGGGGACACCCGGCGTGCGGCGGGACACCGGACCCGCACCGCCCGGACCGCCCGTCTCAGGTCACGATGCCCGGGAGCGCGGACAGCTGCCGCCGGGTGCCGTTCGCGTGGCGTACGTCGAGGGTGACCTCCTTGCCCGGCTGAGCGTCCGCCACCACGCGGGCGAGGCCGGCGGCCGAGGAGACCTCGGTCCCGCCGACGGCGACCAGGACATCGCCGCGCACCAGGCCCGCGGTGTAGCCGGGGCCGGGGATGTGCACCCCGACGACCAGCGCGCCTCCGCCCTCGGGGACGTCGACGGCCTCGATCCCGAGGGCCGCCCGGCCGGTCCCCTCCCCGGACCGCCCCGACGGGATCGGGCTGCCGCTGCCGGACTCGGTGGTGGAGCCACCGGGCCTCGGCACCCCGGAGACGCCCGGGGTCTGCCCTGTCTGCCCGGCCGCACCGGCCTGCTTCCGGAGGTCCGCCAGTCTGCTCATGCCGATCACCGTCGCGCCGACCGTGCCGAGCCCCACGCCGGACAGCACCAGCACCGACCCGACGAACAGGCTGAACAGCAGGGTCATCAGCCGCCTGCCGCGGCGCCGCGCCGCGTGCGGACGGCGGGTCTCGCCGGGCGGACGGCCACCACCACCACCGCCATCGCCACCGCCACCGCCACCGCCACCGCCCGGGTCCTGACCGGGCATCGGCTTGGGACGCAACGCGGTCTGTTCCATGGGTCGCCTCCGGCAGATGTTCTGGCAGATGTCCTACGGACCGCCCCCGGCCCTTGCTCTACCCCGGCCTCCGGCGCGCGACGATTCCCTAACGAGTGAGACTGTCATCCCCGTTCGAGAAGTCTGTCCGCCATGGCCGCCGCCGCTCCGCGCGGCGATCCGCCGTGCACCAGCTCCGTACGGTGCACGACCCGGGGCGCGACGAGGAGCACGGCGGCTCCCCCGGGCACACCGGTGGCCACGGTGCGCGGCAGCAGCGCGAGGCCGTGGCCCGCGACGGCCAGGGCGGTGAGGGTCCGGAGGTCGGTGCCGTCGTAGCGCAGTGCCGGGCGGAATCCGCCGCCGCCGTTCGCGGCGCGCAGCTGGTCCAGCGGCAGGCCGGAGCCTGGGGCGTCCAGCCAGCGGGCGTCCACCAGGTCGCCGAGACGCAGGCCCGCGCGCCCGGCGAGCGGATGGGACGCGGGCAGCAGCACGCAGACCGGTTCCTCGCTGACGCCGTGCGTGGTCAGCGGGGCCACGTCGGGCAGCCGGAGGGGGTCGCTCGGCGCGGCGAGTCCGTCGACGAGGCCCAGGTCGGCCGTGCCGGTGGCGACCGCCGCGGGAACCTCGTCGCGGGCGAGCACGCGCAGGGTCACGCCCGCCGTGGGAAGGGCCGCGACCGTACGCGGCCCGAGGGCGGTCGGTGTCACCGCGAGCGTCAGCCCGTGCTCGGGCGCGGCCGCCATCCGCGCCACATCGGCGCGGGCCGCCTCCAGGCGCAGCAGCAGCGGTTCCGCGTGTTCGAGGAGCCGCTCGCCCGCCGTGGTGGGCGCGACGGGCCGCCGGGTCAGCAGGGGCACGCCGAGGTCCTGCTCCAGGGCGGCGATCTGCTGGGAGACCGCGGACTGGGTGTAGCCGAGCTCGCGCGCGGCCTCCGAGAAGGACGCGAGCCGCGCCACGGTGACATACGTACGCAGGAGATGCGGGTCCATGCGCTCAGGATCGCGCAGCCCATCAGCAACGCTTATCGAGGGTGCAGTAATCATCGTTGGACGTGAACGGGATGCCGCCCACAGGATGAACGGCATGACCACGAACACCGTGCCCACGGCCCGGGTCGCCCTGGTCGGCGACCGCTCCCCCAACGTCGTCTCGCACACCCGTGTCCCGCTCCTGCTCGACGCCCTCGCCCGGCGCGACCGGATCGTGCTGGACGCCTACTGGATTCCGTCCGAGGACGCGCGGGACCCGGAGGCGGTACGCGGTTTCGACGCGGTGTGGGTGCTCCCGGGCAGCCCCTACCGCAGCGAGGCCGGTGTGCTCACGGCGATCCGTACGGCGCGTGAGGGCGGTATCCCCTTCCTCGGCACCTGCGGCGGCTTCCAGCACGCCCTGCTGGAGTACGCCCGTGGCGTCTGCGGTCTCACCGGCGCCGCGCACGCCGAGAACGACCCCGACGCCGACGACCTCCTGATCGAACCGCTCGCCTGCTCGCTCGTCGGCCACGAGGCCACCGTCACCGTCGAGCCGGGTTCGCTCGCCCAGGCGGTGATCGGCTCCGAGCGGACGGTCGAGCGCTACCACTGCGCCTACGGGCCCTCGCGGCACCTCGACACACTGCGCGCGCACGGACTGCGGTTCAGCGGGCACGACGAGGACGGCCACGTCCGGATCGCCGAACTCCCGGACCATCCCTTCTTCCTGGCCACCCTGTTCCAGCCGGAGCTGGCGGGGGACGGCTCGCGCCCGCACCCGGTCCTGCGCGCGCTGGCACGAGCCGCGGTGGCCCACGCCGGCCTCACACCCGCGGGCGGGCCCGCCTGAGCGCCCGCACCGTCCGGTCGCCGACGGGCGCGAGGCGGACCCCGACCTCGCGGAGGAGGTCCGCGAGGTCACCGAGGCCGCCGGCCGCCGGAGCCCGTCAGAGCGAGGCGGGCTCCGCGCGCCAGGCGAACGGCAGCGCGGGCGCCTGGTCCGGCACGAATCCATGGGCGCGCCGCGCCAGGTCCGCCGCGCCGTAACGGCGGCAGTCCTGGTGCCACTTCAGGATTCCGGCCAGCCAGTTCTGCAGCTCCACGACATAGCCCTGCATGATCCCGCGCACCTCCTCCGACAGCTTGAAGTCCTCGTACAGGATGGGTAGTTCATGGGCGGCGACATGCTGGAACTGCTCCATGCGCTGGGTCATCAGGTCATGGACGACGCGGAGCGCGGTCGGGTAGTCGCAGCCGAAGAAGTTCTGCACGACGAGGATGCCGTTGTGGACCTCCCCCTCGTACTCGATCTCCTTCTGGTACGAGAAGACGTCGTTCAGGAGCATCGCGTAGTCCATGGCCGCGTTCTCCAGCGACCGGACGGGGCCGCTGCGGTAGACCTCCGGCGGGACCGCGGGTCCGTGGCCGAGGCGGCACAGGCCCATGGTGAGCTCGGAACCGAAGGTGGCCCGGCGCATCTCCAGATAGTCGACCGGGTCCGGGATGCGGTTCTGGATCTGGTTGGACAGCTCCCACAGCCAGCTCTCCGTCATCACGTCCACCGCCGCGCGCAGGGTGGCCCGCGCGTCCGGGGTCATCTCCGCGGTGGTGCGCCGCCACAGGTCGATCAGACCGCGTTCCATGCCGTTGACCGGGACGGGGGGCTCCTCGCCGTGGACGGGCATGCACGCCGAGAGGCGCGCGGTGGTCAGCCTGGCGGCGGCCAGATCGCGGCGGTTGCCGAAGAGCAGCGGGTAGTAGTCGTCGCCGTAGGTGCCCCAGGCCAGCCACCGCGAGCTGAGGTCGAGCGCCTCGGGGGTCGCGTCGGGGTGGATGCCCGCCGCGCAGAGCGGCAGGTCGTAGGCGATGAGTTTGTCCTCGTCCCAGACGCCCTCCTGGAGCATGCCCGTGCTGTGCATCCAGGTGACGAGGCGGTCCCGGGCACCCGCGAGGTGCGGGCTGAGCGTGACCTCGAACGGCATGTGGAAGTCGGGGAGCAGGGAGGGTCCGACCTTCTGGAACGGGACGTGGGTGTACGCGCGCAGCCGCTCCGCGCCGGCCGCGGAGAGCAGCGCCCCGATGTCCGCGGCGGACGTCCCGAACCCGCCCGTGCCGAGGGGGCGCGCCTCCTCGACGGCGCCCTCGTTCATGTAGCGGCTGGAGCGCATGTGCCATTCGTGGCCGCCGGACTGCCAGTCCTGGAGGCCCTGTGTGTACGCGGCCACGGCGCCGATCTCCTGAGGGGTGAGCCCCTTCTCCACGGCCAGCGCGGGCACTTCGGTGAGCGCCGTGTGCTCGAACTGGTGGAGCCGTGAGGTGAGGATGTCGTTGACCGTCTCGGCGGCCTGCTGTGTGGTGCAGCCGAAGAACGTCTCCAGGACGAGGACGCCGTTGCTGAGTTCGCCCTCGTCCTCGACCTCCCGCTGGTAGGAGAAGAGGTCGTTGCGCAGGTGGACACCGTCGGAGAACGTCTCCATCAGGACGCGCAGCGGCCTCGCCCCGGCGACGGACGCGGGCACTTCGGCGGTCGCGTACTCGACGAGCCCCGCCGACCACGGGGCGCCGCCCACCTTGCGGCGCATCTCGATGTACTCGACGGGGTTGGAGATCCGCCCTTCGTTGATGTTGGACAGCTCCCACATCGACTCGTTGAGCAGATGCTCGGTGGAGACGGCGAACCGCCTGCGCCACTGGGTCGACATCGAGGGCACGGTGCGCGCCCACAGGTCGGCGAGCCCGGCCTCGACGGGGTTCTCCGGCTCGGGTACGGGAGTCGACAGGTCGAGCGGCATGAAGAGGGGCAGCCGGTCCAGGTAGGCCTTGCCGCCGGCGCGGTCCTGGGTGCGTTTGAAAGTCTCCAGGAAGTGGTCGTCGAAGAAGAACACCCACACGTACCAGTCGGTGATGAGCGAGAGGGCAGGTCCGTCGCAGTCGGGGTGGGTGTACGCGCACAACAGGCCGTAGTCGTGTGCGTCGAGGTCGGACTGCTCCCAGATGCCCGAGCCTTCCAGCATGCCCATTCCGCGGGCCCACTCGACCGAGTGGGCCCGCGCCTCGTCCAGATGCGGGTTCAGCCGGGCGGTGTACGGCATGTAGAAGTGCGGGAGTTCGAACGGCTGCGTCATGGCCGGGCCCTACCCATGGCTCCGAGCGGACATCCGCAGGCCAGGACATGATCACACCATCGCGTGAATCGGTACGAAAGCCGCGCATGGCGGCGTCCGCGTCCGGGCGGGATCCGGGGGCAGCGCCTCGGCCCGCGCCCGCGGCACCGCCACGGTTCCGGCCCGGGCGGGCACAGGGCCCGGCCCCCGCCCCCTTGCCGACGCGGTGTCCGCCCGCCACCGTGGCCGTATGTTCATGAGCGCAGCACCACGGCCGGACGTGCCTCCCGTTCCGGACGTCTTCGACCCGCGACGGTACGCCGACGGGGTGCCCCACGCCGCCTACCGCGTTCTGCGCGATCACCACCCGGTGGCCTGGCAGGAGGAACCCGAGGTACTGGGCTGGCCGGCCGGTCCCGGGTTCTGGGCGGTGACCCGGCACGCGGACGTGGCCCGGGTGCTCAAGGACTCCTCGACGTACTCCTCGTATCTCGGCGCGACCCAGATCCGGGATCCCGACCCCGCGGATCTGCCGTTCATCCGGCGCATGATGCTCAATCAGGACCCTCCGGAACAGGGCCGGTTGAGACGTCTGGTGAGCCGGGCGTTCACCCCGCGCCGCATCGAGCACTTCGCGTCGGTGGCGCGCGAGCGGGCCCGCACGCTGCTGGGGCGGGCGGTGCGGGAGGCCCGGTCCGGCGACGGCACCAGCGACCTCGTCTCCGCGGTCACCGACGACTACGCCCTGCTCAACCTCGCGGACCTGCTCGGCGTACCCGAGCGCGACCGGGGGCTGCTGCTGCACTGGACGCGGCGGGTCATCGGCTACCAGGACCCCGACGAGGCGGGCCCCGCGGTCCTCGGCCCGACGGGGAAGCCGGTCGACCCGCGCTCCCCGGCGATGCTGCGGGACATGTTCGCCTACGCGCGGGAACTGGCCGAGTTCAAGCGGCGTCGTCCCGCCGACGACGTGCTGACCACCCTCGCCGCCGACGCCGAACTCGCCCCGGAAGAACTGGAGATGTTCTTCTTCCTGCTCACGATCGCGGGCAACGACACCGTGCGCGGCGCGGCCCCCGGGGGCCTGCTGACACTGGCGGAGCATCCGGAGGCGTACGAGGGTCTGCGCTCGGGCCGCCATCGACCCGGCACGGCTGTGGAGGAGTTGCTGCGTGTGCACCCTCCGGTGCTCACCTTCCGCCGGACGGCGGCCGTGGACACGGAGCTGGCCGGCCGGCGGCTGCGCGCGGGCGACAAGGTGGTCGTCTTCCACGCCTCGGCCAACCACGACGAACGCGTCTTCGCCGACGCCCACCGGCTCGACCTGTCCCGGGCCCCGAACCCCCATGTCTCCTTCGGAGACGGCCCGCACGTATGCCTGGGCTCCCACTTCGCCCGGCTCCAACTGCGGGTGCTGTACGAGGAGACCGTGCGGGCCATGCCCTCGCTGCAGACCGCGGGGCCGCCCGGACGTCTCGTCTCCAACTTCGTCAACGGCATCAAGTCCCTCCCTCTTCGGGTGACTTGAGCACTGGAGCGGCGCACTGGTTCACCGGCCCGGTCCTGCCGTGCGCCGCCCGCCTCGTCGTCCGGTCAGCCGGAGCGGAGGTTCTCCAGTGTCGAGCGGGTGTCGGTCTTCACCCACCGTGAGACATCGCCGACCTCGGGCGGGGTGGTCGTCTCGTAGGACGACGTGTAGACGCTCCAGCTCATCTGGTAGGTCATCCAGCCGTCGCGCACCGCGAGGATCACCGCCCGGCTGCCGCTGGTTCCCGAGCCGGAGGTGGTGTCCTCGGTGACGAGATAGGCCTCGTCACCGAAACCGGACACCTTCTCCACCTCGTAGTCGTCGTAACGCTGGTTGTACTCCGACCACACGGCGGTGAACTCGGCGGAGGGATCGGTCGTCTTGTGGAGATCCACCTGCACGGAGAGATACGCGTCGGAGTAGGAGGAACTGGACGACTTCTTCAGGGAGATGCTGCAGTAGCTCTCGTCGATGGCCTTGTGCTTCAGCGCGCTGTGCGTGGGCGCGCTGTCCTCCTCGGCGTACTCGGTCCGCAGGGCGCTGTAGTCGACCGCGGAGCAGAGGTTGGCCTTGGCCCGGTATCCCGCCAGATCCGGGTCGTCGCCGAGTGGGCGGAGAAGGAAGACCCCGCCGGCCCACAGCGCGGAGGCGGCCACCGCGCCGACCGCCGCCCACAGCACCGCGCGTCCCGCGGTGCCCCTGCCGCCGGGCGGCGGGGAAAAGCCCGGCGGTTGCCCGTAGGCGTACTGCTGGGCCGGGGGGTAGACGGGAGGCGGGCCGTAGCTGTTCGCCGTACCCGGGCCCGGGTACGGATTGCCCGGCACGGGTTCGGGTCTGGGCATGGGCAGCGCCGACGGCTGGTGGTGCGCCTGCGACTGGTTCGCGGGGGCGGGCGGAGCCGTGGAGCCGGGTGGGGGCGACGTCTGTGCCTGGGGCTGCGCCGGGACGTCCTCGGGCCGATCCTGCATCCTGTGCTCCTTCTCCGAAGTCGTCGGGCGTGCGATCAGACGTCCGGGCCGGACGGTGGAGCCGGGGTACCACCACACGTGATTGACTCAACACGTCGATTCTAAAGGGCAGTTCGGCAGAAGTGACCTTGCCGCATCGACCGTTGCACAGTCGTTGATCTCACCGGGAACGGCCAGGTCCGGGCATCGCTCCAGCACTTCGGGACCCCGCGCGAGGTCCGGACCGGGGGGTGTCGCCGCTAGCGTCTGGCCTGGATCAGCGCGTGGGTGCCGCTGGTGCGCCAGCGGTGGTCCTCGGCGGCGTCGAGGGCGGCCTCGACGGAGGAGGCGAGTCCGACGACGACATCGGACTTGAGGGTGCGCAACGCCGCCACCGGGCCGGGGAAAGAGGCGGTGGCGACGGCGAAAGGCGTGGTCGCGGGGTAGAGGCGGTCACCGATGAGACGGCGGTAGTTCAGGTCACCCTTCAGCAGCGTCACGTCGGCCGCGGCGAACTCCCGCCGGAGGTCTTCGGGCATGTCCGCGTAGGGCAGCGGGGCACAGGCGAAGGGGTGGGTGCGGACGGTGAGGCGGCCCTCGGACAGGGCGCCCCAGAGGCGGCTCCCGGCCTCGCCCGCCGCCCCCTTCGCTCCGGTGAGGCGGCGCAGGGCGTCGATCACGTCCGCGGTCGTGGCGTCGGAGACGTAGTACGGGTACGGCTTCACCTGAAGGACGGTCCGCTCGACCCGGCCGTGGCGGAGCAGGTGGTCGATGAGGAGCAGGTCGGGGACGAGTTCCCGGCCCGCGTTGTCCGCGACCAGGCAGAGGGTGCCGCCCGTGAAGAACGACCGCAGCACCTCTCCGTCGTTCGCCACGAGCTGGGAGTCGGCCGCCGTCCCGCCCTCCGCGCCGGCCAGCCGGAACCCGAGATCAGCTCGGTTGCCCCACAGGGAGCCGTGCAGCAGCGCCTCCTCCTGCTCCTCCGCCGGCCGTCGCGCGAGGTCGTCCAGCGCGGCGAGTTCCTCGTCGGCCTCCGGGGTGTCCAGTTCGGCGAGCTTGAAGGGGCGGAAGGGGTCGATGCCCTGCCACGGTCCGGGGGTGAAGTAGCCGACGGCTTCGAGGAGCCGGCGGTAGAAGTAGCTCTCGGACCAGAGAAAGGGAACGTCGAACCAGGACCGGCCGTAGTGCTCCCGGCCGCCCCAGGCATCCCATTGCCCGCGGTCCGCGGCCGTCGCCGCGAGCGGTTCCACCACCCCCTCGGCGCAGCTCCTGAGCAGGGCGTCGAGCGCGTGGCGCTGCTCGGGGCCGTACGGGAAGGCGTCCGCCACCTTGCGGATGAGCGCCGGATGCCTCTCGGCCAGCACGCTCCAGGGGAACGAGCCCCGCACCGAGCTGACGACCACCGGCGCGTCGTCGGCATCGGCGGCGGGGCGGGCGGACGCGGCGGGCTCAGGCATGCCGCTCACCGTACCGGCTGGGCAGAAGGGGCCGTCCGACGCGCGTGCGCGCCGGGCGGCCCCTCCCCCCGTAGAGCCCAGCGGTCGGCCTGGTCGGTCGGCTTCGAGCTGTCGACCGCGCGGTGTGCTGCGTGGCCGTGTCCTGGACACGGGGCTCGCAGCTGCCGTGGGCGGTCGCGCTGAACGATAGGCAAGGGGCGGGTGGGAGGGATAGCGGGAAAACCCTCGATCGGGCCGCGAATCGGCTCCCGTCCGCCCCGGTTCGCCGAGATGACCCCGTTTCACACGGATCGCGGATCTGAACGCACGGCGCCGTGGCCCCGTATTGCACGGTGCCCCGTGCGAGGAGTGCGTCCCGGCCGCGCGCGGTGGCACGCCGCTTCGCCGACGCACCGAGGAGACCTCCGGATGTCCGCCTACCGCACCGCAACCGCGGCCGCTGTCGCCCTGGCGGCGCCGCTGCTCCTCGCGACGTGGGCCGCCGGGCCCGCCTCGGCGCACGGCGCGCCGACGTCTCCGGTCAGCCGGGTGGCCGCGTGCTCGCCGGAGGGCGGCGGTCTGATCCGGACGGCGGCCTGCCGGGCGGCGATCGCCGCGAACGGCGCGCCCTTCACCGCGTGGGACAACCTGCGGGTGGCCGGCGTCAACGGCCGGGACCGCTCGGTGATCCCGGACGGGAAGCTGTGCAGCGGCGGTCTGCCCGCCTACAAGGGCCTCGACCTGGCCCGTGCCGACTTTCCGTCGACGCGTCTGACGCCCGGCGCGGCCTTCACCCTCAAGTACAGTTCGACGATCCCGCACACGGGGACCTTCAAGCTCTTTCTGACCAAGCCGGGTTACAGCCCGACGCGTCCTCTGAAGTGGTCCGACCTGCCGGAGAAGCCGTTCGCCACGGCCACCGACCCGGCGCTGGTCGACGGTGCCTACCGCATCGCAGCGAAGCTGCCGTCCGACCGCACCGGCCGCCAGATGCTGTTCACGATCTGGCAGAACTCCAGCACGTCGGACACCTACTACTCCTGCTCGGACGTGGTGTTCTCCGGCGGGAGCACGGCGTCGAAGCCGGCGGGGAGCACGTCGTCCTCGAAGAGCACCGGAAGCACGTCCGGTGGCAAGAGCACCAAGGACACCTCCGGGTCGACCAAGTTGGCGACCTCGCCGCCCAGCCGCACGCCGGCGTCACCGGCCGCCGACTCGCCCTCCCCTGCGGTCGGTTCATCCGCCGGGGAGACGGACACCGATGATCTGTCTCCCGCCGCCGACAGCACATCGGGCGGCGGACCCGCCCTCCCCCTGGTCGCGGGGGGAGCGGCGACCGCGCTGCTCCTCACCGCCGGAATCGCCGTCACCCTGCGACGTCGGCGGTGAACACGGGCCCGGTGAGCGTCAGTTGACGTAGACCACCGGGCTGTCCGGCTGGCTGGTGTCGGTGACGGGGGCGTACTTCGCGGTGAAGTAGCCGCTGCTGAAGCACAGGGACGAGCCGGAGAACTTGGTGAACTGCTGGTTGGCGAAGGTGATGCTGTTGTCGGTGTTGCTCGCCGTGCCGGACAGGCTCGGCGCCCGGTAGACGCAGTTCAGGGTGCCCAGCAGGGTGCGCAGCTTGACCGTGGTCTGGATGGTGGACCCTTCGGCCGGGGTGACGGTGACGGATCCGTCGGAGCCCACCGCGGTGCTGTACGGCAGGTTGTCGACCGTGATGCCGGTGACGCCGAGGACGCCGACGACGTTGCTGCTGCACGAGCTGCTGTCGAAGGTGTGCCCGGTGAGCGACTCGGTGGCCGTTCCGGGGGCCGCCGGGTTGTCGGTGGCGGTCGCGGTGAACGTCGACGCGGAACACGAGACACCGCTCGTGCCGGTGCTGCTGGAGTAGAGCGTGGCCGTGGTGCCGCTCGCGAGCGAGGCCTTGAGCACGTCTCCGACGGCGACGGGGGTTCCTCCGGCGCTGCCGGTGGTGAGCACGGGGACGTCGTCCGCGGAGGCGGGGACGACCGCGGACGCCGACAGGGCCGCGACGACGCCGACGAGGGCGAGCAGGGATCGAGTACGCATGGGGGGTGCCTCTTCTCCGATGGGGGTGTGGGGTGCCTGACCGCGCCGGGGCACGGGGGTGCGGGTCGAGAAGGTGGCGCGGGTGTGCGGGGTGGAACGGCCGCGCGGGGCCGGCGGGTTCGATGATCCGGCGCGGGGTGCGGGGGTGGCGCGAGAAAGGACCGCTGCCGGTCCCTGACGCCTTCTCCGTGCGCCAGGGACCGGCAGCGACAGCCGGGCGACCGGTACGGCCCGGAGGGGAAGGCGACCGTGCCGGTGCCGCGGGAACGGGGAGTGGCCGAGGGTGCGCGCCGTTTCGGCGTACGCGCCTGGGCCGCTCCGGAACACGCCATGACCGCCCCGTGCAGAACGGGGTCCGGGAGGTGACGGGCGCGTCGGCCGACGGATCCGGCGCCACGGATCCGGGGAAACAAGGGAGAGTTGTAGACCTGATGGATGGTCAACGTCAAGGCGTGGCAAGGAAGTTGAAGGTCAAGGCACCCCTGTCGTCGACGCGTGTTCACAGGTGGGGCACAACGGGCACGGTTTTCCCACAGGTCCCTTGACCCTGCATGTAACCCCCGGTAACTTCCTCGACGGCTACTGCTGCGTAACGAGAAAGCCCTTGCAACCGCCGGGAGGCGCGAGGAGGCGTGCGCCGCAGCCGCTGTCCGCGCCAGGACAACGCGCCACTGGAGCCCGACCCGCATCGAATGTGCCCAGGGAGCAGACATGGCCTCGTCCCCGGACGCCACGGCGTCCACCGGTTCCACGCCCGAGACCCCGGAAAGCGGTTCAGCCGCCGACGGACAGAACAGACGCGGACGGGTCCGTCTGCGCCGCGCCGCCGTGATGGCACTGCCCGCCACCGCGGTCGCCGCCGGGTTGATGATCCTCACCGCCCAGGGCGCCCTCGGCGTCCAGTTCGCCATCTCCGGCATGCCGTTCACGGTCACCGCCACCGAGCTGAACGGCACCGGCTTCGAGCAGTTCGGCGGCCTCGACAACATGGCGGAGGACAGTCCGAACGCCGGCGACACGGGCGGCCAGGTCCTCATCGTCACCTCGGCGATCAAGAACGCGACCCTCACCAAGCTGTGCCAGAGCGTCGACCTGGGCGGCACGAACCTGCTCATCACGGCGGGCAGCGGGGCGGACAAGGTGCAGGCGAGCCACCTCACCACCGACTCCACGGAACTGTCCGGCGACGCCTCCTTCGACAACATCGAGATCGGCAACGACGCCAGCACCCTCGACAAGGCCGGTGTCCAGGGCCCCAAGGGCGTCTTCAGCCAGCAGGCCGACACCGTGCGCATCGCGAACCTGCGCCAGACCAACTACGCGACCACGGCGGCGGTGTTCAAGCTTCCCGGCCTCAAGCTCCGTTTCAGCGAGCAGGGTTGCTGATGAGCTCAGAAGTCCGAACGGACAGCGCCCGGAGCCCGAGGGCCGGTTTCCGGCAGTGGCGTGCGCACCGCCCCTTCTGGGGCGGTCTGCTGCTCGCCCTGGCGGGAGCGGAGATCCTCCTCACCGAGAAGGCGTCGCTGAAGGTCGTCATGCACATCGGGATGCAGGGCCTGGCGGGCTATCTGCTCCCCACCATGATGCTGCTGTGCGGCCTGCTGATCCTCTTCAACCCGGCCCAGCGCCTGTTCTACTCCCTGCTGGGCATCCTCCTGTCCCTGGGCACCTGGCTCACCTCCAACCTCGGAGGCTTCTTCATCGGTCTGCTCCTCGGAGCCGTCGGCAGCTGCCTCACGTTCGGCTGGCTGCCTGACCAGAAGCCGCGCCGGCGGCTGCTGCGTCGCGGACACGCCTGAGCCGGGCGCACGCAACGGACCCGGAGCCGTGGGCAACTTGCCTGTACGCGCAAAGAAGTTGACACCGTACGCATCCGACGCCAGGTGGGTCTCGATGGGAACCCGTGTGCTCGCGTAGCGTGACGCGGCGTATGCCGAATTGGGGTTCGACTGCCGGGAGGCTCCTGATGGGTAATCCAAGTCCCTTAGTGATCGACGCGACCGGACGCGACATCCACGAAGAGGCCGCCCGGATACGCGAGAGCGGACCGCTGGCCCGGGTGGAGCTTCCCGGCGGCGTGGAGGCCTGGGCGGTGAGCGGTCCCGAGCTGCTGAAACGGCTGCTCACCGATCCCCGGGTGTCCAAGGACGCACGGCAGCACTGGCCGCTGCTCGCGAGCGGCGCGATCACCCCGGAGTGGCCCCTGTTCACCTGGGTGGCCGTGCAGAACATGTTCACCGCGTACGGAGGCGAACACAAACGCCTGCGCACACTGGTCTCCAAGGCGTTCACTGCCCGCCGGACGGCCGCGCTCCAGCCGCGTATCGAGGAGATCACCCGGCGGCTGCTGGACCGCGTGGAGGAGGCCGGGCGCGGCTTCCAGGTCGTCGACCTGCGCGAGGAACTCTGCTATCCGCTGCCGATCCAGGTGATCAGCGATCTGTTCGGGCTGCCCGAGGAGCGGGGCCCCGAGCTGCGGCACCTGGTCGACCGCATCTTCGACACCTCCGCCGACCCGGGCGAGATGACGGCCGCCTACGAGCGGATGTACGTGGTCCTGGCCGAACTCGTCGCCGCCAAGCGGGAGTCGCCCGGCGACGATCTGACCTCGGGGCTCATCGCGGCCCGCGAGGAGGACGGCACCCGGCTCAGCGAGCAGGAGCTGCTGGACACACTCGTCCTGATGGTCAGCGCCGGCCACGAGACGACGGTCAACCTCATCGACAACGCCGTGCACGCCCTGCTCACCCGGCCCGAGCAGCTCGAACTCGTCCGGGAGGGCCGCGCGACCTGGGACGACGTGGTCGAGGAGACCCTGCGCGCGGACGCGCCGGTCGCGAACCTGCCGCTGCGGTACGCCGTGGAGGACATCGTCCTCTCCGAGCTCGGCGGCCCCGACGGAACCGTGATCGCCAAGGGCGAGGCGATCCTCGCGGCCTACGCCGCCGCCGGCCGCGATCCGGAACGCCATGGGAAGGACGCCGACCGGTTCGACGTCACCCGCGCCGACAAGGAGCACCTCGCCTTCGGCCACGGTGTCCACCACTGCCTGGGGGCGCCGCTGGGCCGGCTGGAGGCCCGGATCGCGCTCCCGGCTCTCTTCGACCGGTTCCCGGGCCTGCGACTCGCGGTCCCGGAAGAGGAGTTGCGGCCGGTGGACTCCTTCATCTCCAACGGCCACCGCTCCCTTCCCGTCCGCATTTCCTAGAAGCCGGGCCGGTTCATTCGCCGCGCCACCAGGCCGACAGTCGCGCCCAGCCGCTCCTCGGGCGGTCGGGCGCGGGGGTCGGAGGAGGCTCGGGGGCGGACGCCGGGAAGGCCGCGGCCGGCCTCCGGAGCTCGTCCTCGGGCCGTGCGGCCACCGGGACGGGCGGGAAGCTCACCGGCAGGGCGGCGAGCGCGCGGTGGAAGGGGCCGGGACGCCACTCCAGCTTCTCGACGGGAACCGCCAGTTCGATGTCGGGGATCCGGTCGAGCAGCTTCTCGACCCCGACGGCGGCGATCAGCCGCGCCGGGCCCTGCGCCGGGCAGTTGTGCGGGCCCGCGCTCCATGCCAAGTGTGCGCGGCTGCCCGTGCGCTGACCGCTCGTCAGGGAGGGATCCGTGTTGGCCGCGGCGAGACTCACCACCAGCGGATCGCCCGCGCGCAACGGTGTGCCCTCGTACACGACGTCGTGCCTCGGGTAGTGCACGGCGTAGTTGGCGATCGGCGGATCGGTCCACAGCACCTCGTCGAGGGCGTCCTCCACCGGCAGAGTGCCGCCGGACAGGTCACCCGCGAAGCGGTCGTCGGACAGCAGCAGGCGCAGGCTGTTGGCGATCAGGTTCTGCTGCGGTTCGGTGCCCGCGCCCATCAGCACGACGAGGGTGTGGACCATCTCCTCGTCGGTGAGCGCGGCCGGGTGCTCCATCAGCCAGGACGTCATGTCCGCCCCGGGCCGCCGCCGCTTCAGCGCCACGAGGTCGAGCAGGGTGGTGGTGAGCAGTTCGTTCGCCTTCTCGGCGTCCACCCCGTCGAAGATCCCGGACATCCCCTCGACCAGCCGGACTCCGTGGCCCGCGGGGCAGCCGAACAGATGGTTGAAGACGAGCAGCGGCAGGACCTGGGCGTATGCGCCGAGCAGATCCGCCGTGCCGAGCGGCGCGAACCGGTCGATGAGGGTGTCGGCGCTGCGCTCGACATAGCCGCGCAGGGTGCTGGGCTCGACGCGGGCGAGGCTGTCGGTGATGGCGCCGCGCAGCCGTCGGTGCTCCTCGCCGTCGGTGAACAGGGCGTTGGGCCGGTACATCATCATCGGGACGACCGGACTGTCCATCGGCACGGTGCCGTCGGCCAGGTCCCTCCAGCGGCGCGGGTCCTTGGCGAAGGTCTCCGGACTGCGCAGGACGTGCAGGGCGGCGTCGTACCCGACGACGAGGGTGGCCCGGACGCCGGGCGCGAGTTCGACGGGCCCGGTCGGTCCGGCCTCCCGCAGCCGCCGGTAGACCGCGGCGGGATCGGCCGCGAACTCCGGCCCGTACAGGGACTGGTGGGCCGGGCAGCCGGGGGGCGGTACGGCGGTCACGCGTGCTCCAGTTCGCCGGTGCGGTTCAGTAGGTATTCGACGAGGGTGATCAGTGCCTCGGTGGAGGACACCGGATCGCGGGCGTCGCAGCGTACGAGCGGGGTGGAGGGCAGCAGGTCGAGGGCCTCGCGCACCTCGTCGAGCCCGTGTCCCGGCCCGTCGCCGAAGTCGTTCAGGGCGACGGCGTACGGGAGCCCCAACTCCTCCAGTACGCCCATGACATCGAAGGACTGGTCCAGGCGCCGGGTGTCGGCGAGGACGAGCGCGCCGAGTGCGCCGCGCGTCATGTCCTGCCAGAGCTCGGTGAAACGCTGCTGCCCCGGAGTGCCGAACAGATAGAGCACCAGCGTGTCGTTGAGGGTGAGGCGGCCGAAGTCGAGGGCGACCGTGGTGGTGGTCTTGTCCCGCGTACCGGCCAAGTCGTCGACGAGCGCGCCGGCCTGGCTCATGACCTCCTCGGTGCGCAGGGGCCGTATCTCGGACAGCGCGCCGACGAAGGTGGTCTTGCCGACCGCGAAGTGGCCCACCACCAGCAGCTTGACGGCGGTCCGCACGCCCTCGGGCAGATACATGGTCTCAGAGGCGGGAGCGGAGCCCATCGAGCACCTCCTGGAGGATGCGGGTGTCGGACGGCCCGGCGGAGGGGATCGGCGCGCGGGTGACGAGGTGACCGCTGTCCATCAGGTCGGCGATCAGGACCTTGGTGACGCTGACCGGCAGCTCCAGATGGCCCGCCACCTCGGCCACCGACAGCGCCCCGGGCCGGCACAGCTCCATCAGCCGCCGCTTCTCGGGGCTCAGCCCGGTGAGCGGCGGGCCTGCCGCGGCGATCAGGAGCGTGACGAGGTCGAGGGTGTTGCGCGACGGGTGCGAGCGGCCGTCGGTGACGACGTACGCCCGCACCAGCCGCTCCCCGGGACGGCGCCTGGGCGGCGTCATGCCGGACTGCCGGTGTCCTGCCGGGCCGGGCTGGTCAGCTCCTTGCCGAGCCGGTCGACCAGCTTGTGCATGCGGTAGGTGACGGCCTCCATGTCGACCTCCTCGGTCGTGGACACCGCGAGATGGGCACCCTCGCCCGCGGCGACGAGGAAGACGTATCCGTGCGCGAACTCGATCAGGGTCTGGCGCCACGGTGTGTTCGCGCTGCCGCAGAACTCGGCCGTGCTGCGGCTGATCGACTGCACGCCGGACAGACCCGCGGCCAGCCGTTCGGCGTCGTCCCGGCCGATGTCGGCGGAGTGGGCGCGGAGCATGCCGTCGGCGGACAGCAGGATCGCGTGCCGCGCTTCCGGCACCTTCAGGACCTCGTCGAGCATCCACCCCAGCTCGTTGGTCTTGGGCGTGGTCATCCCTGTGTGTTCCCTTCGTTCTCATGGGGGGTGTCGTACGACGTCACGGGGACGTCCGTCGGCATGGCGGGGGCGTCCGTCGACACCCCGGGGTCATCCGCCGGCGTCGCGGGCGCGTCCGTCGGCGCGAGGGCGTCCGGCTCTCCGGGGATGCCGGGCGTGTCGGGAGCGTCGGGTGTTCCGGTGGTGTCCCGCGCCGCGCGGCCGAAGCGCGTGCCGCGCGCGAACGCGCCCATGCGCCGGGCGTTCTCCTCGGCCGACCGTGCGCTGACGTCCTCGGCGGGCACGGCAGCGGGCTGTTCGGCGGGGGCCGCCTGCTGCGGGCCACGGCGCCGCCGCTTCGGCAGGCCGCCGGCCGTCGTCGTCTCGACGGGCTCGGCCACCCGGAGCGTGGGACGCTCGGGCGCCCCGGGACCGGCGGGCCGCCCGGCCGCCGGAGAGGGCCCGGCCTCCGAGAGCTCGGCCTGCGGAGCCTCGGGGACCGCGGCCACGTGGGTGAGCAGCGCCGACGGAAGGAACACCACGGCGCGGACACCGCCGTACGGGGACCGTGTGTCCACCGAGACGCTGAACCCGTACCGTGCGGCGAGTACGCCGATGACGGCGAACCCGAACTGCGGCGGATCGTCGAGCCGGGTCACGTCCACCGCGTCGCGGCCGGTCAGCAGCGCGGCTGCCTGCTCGGTCGCCCGGCCGTCCATGCCGACGCCGGCGTCGTCGATGACCACGCACGCGCCGTTGTGCACGGACTGGACGGTGACCTCGACCGTGGTGTTGGGCTGGGAGTGGCGTGCCGCGTTGTCCAGGAGCTCGGCGACGGCGAGGACCACCGGTTCGACCGCGCGGCTCTCGACGGCGATGTCGGCCTGTCCGTTCACGCGGACGCGGCGGTAGTCCCGGACCCGGGAGGTCGCGCCGCGCACCACCTCGATCAGCGCGGAAGTGCTGCGCTGCCGTCCGGGCCAGGAGCCGCACAGGACGGCGATCGCCTGGGCGCGGCGGCCGAACTGGGCGTTGGTGTGGTCGATCTCGAGCAGGTCGCGCAGGACGTCGGGGTGGTCGTGCCGGTCCTGCATCTCCGCGATGGACACCTGTTGCTCGTTGGCGAGGGCCTGGATCGAGCGCATCGACGCCTTGAGCGCGGCCTTCGCGGACTGGTCGGCCCGCGCCTGCGCGTGGTCCACCGCCTCCGAGAAGCGTTCGAGGACGCTGTCGAGATGCTTCGCGAAGTCCGTGTCGGCCAGCCGCGCGTCGAGCAGGCCGCCGGCGGGGGCACCGGTGGGGGCGTGCTGGTGCGGGGCGGCCTCCAGCGCGGGGAGGCGGACCGCGACCATGCGGCGCAGCTCCTCGTCGCGGGCCCGCAGGTCGTCCGCGAGCGCGGCGGTCCGTCGGCGCTGCCGCGTGGTGATCCCGCGCTGGCGCAGCAGCAGCACGGTGACGGCGAGCAGGCCGGCGGCCAGGCACCAGGACGCGGCCTCCGGTATCCGTTCGGTCATGGTCCTCAAGTCCTCGTATGCAGAGACGCGTTGCTGGGGCGGAAGCGGGAAATGTGAGGGGTGGGGCGCGAGTGGGCGCGGCGCACGACGGTAGCCGCGCGGCGGTGCCGGCGCTTGCCCCGGCGCGCAAGGAAGTTGCCGTCATGCGCACCGGCTGTGTGCACTAGGCTGACACCGTGTAACTGCCCTCAGTCGCACGGGAGTTGATGGTGTCGTTGCCCGCGGGAAGCTACCTGGTGGAGACCCGGTCGACGGGTGCGGTGGAGCCCCGGGAGCGGGCCGACTTCTGGAGCGAGCACATCGGGTCGTACCAGTCCCGGATGGGCTACCGGTTCGGCCGCACCGACAACTTCCGCGGCGAGACGGTCCGTCAGCGCACCGAGACCTATCAGCTGGTCAGGTTCCGCTCGGACGAGATCGAGTACAGCAGGAGCGCCCGTCAGGTCCGCGAGGACCCCGACGGGGACTACCGATTACTGCTTCCGCTGACCGGGGAGATCGTCCTGCGCCAGGACGGCCAGGAGGCACGGCTGACCCCGGGGACGGGCACGCTCGTCTCCTTCGGATCGCCCTTCGAGTGCCTCCAGGACGCCTCCACCCAGGCGTTCGTCCTCACGATCCCGGCCCGGGAGGTGGACGGCCCGCTGAACCGCAAGTCACCGCTGGCCACCGGCCTCGACCTGACGAGGGGGCTCGGCCGCGTCGTCGGGTCGATGCTCGGCGGTCTGTACGCCGAGCGCCACGATCTCTCCGACTCCCAGTTCGACGCCGTGTCCGACCGCGTGGTCGAGCTGCTGTGCATGCTCGCCACCGGCGACGACCGTCCCGACGGAGCCCGCCATCTGACCGGCGTGGAGACGGTGGTCCGCCGCCACGTCCGCGAGCACGCCGCCGACCCCGGCCTCACCGGTACGTCCATGGCCCGCGCCCTCGGCTGGTCGCTGCGCCAGATCCAGCTGGCACTCCAGCACGCGGGCACCACCCCGCGCGACCTGATCCGCGAGGAGCGCCTGCGCCTGGTCCGCGAACGCCTCCGGTGCGGCGACTGCGAACACCTGACCATCACCGATCTGGCCTACGCCTCGGGGTTCTCCTCGGCGAGCGCCCTGAGCACCGCGTTCCGGCAGCGCTTCGGGGTGAGCCCCCGGGAGATGCGCAACGGCACCCGTTGAGCCAGGTCTCCGGTCCCCGTCCTCCCCCATCCACGCGTCGGCACCCGTCAGGTCCTCGTCGGGGACCTCGTCGGGACCCGCGCGGACGATCACGGCCTGGGAGAATCGACGAAGGGCGGGATCTCGGTCGGAGACAGGCTGCGGTTTCGGGAGTGGAGATGGATCTGCGACAGCTGGAGGTCGTGGTGGCGGTGGCCGAGGAGAGCGGTTTCACCGCGGCGGCCCAGCGGCTTCACGTCGTGCAGTCCGCCGTGTCGAGCACGGTCCTCGCACTGGAAAGGGAACTGGGCACCCCCCTGTTCGACCGCACCACGCACCGGGTGTTCCTGACCCCGGCGGGCGAGGTCTTCGTCCCGGCGGCGCGCGCCGCGCTGCGGGCCGCGGAACGGGCACGGGCGAGCGTCGGCCTGGTCCGGGGACAGCTGCGGGGCACGATCACGATCGGTACGACGCAGGGTGTCTGGGCCGGCCTCCACCGGCCGCTGGCCGCTCTGCGCGCCGAGCACCCGGGCGTGCTGGTGCGGTTGCGCCAGACGGCCGTGACCGACATCCGTCAGGCGCTGCGCGAGGGCACCGTCGACCTGGCCGTGGTCGCGCTGGACCGTCGGCCGCAGCGCGGTCTGGTGACCCGGCTGCTGTCCCACGAGGAGATGGTGCTGGCGTCCGCTCCGGGCCGGACGCTCACCGGAACCGGGCCGGACGGCACGATCACGCTCGCCGAGACCGCCCGGCTGCCGCTGGTGGACTTCACACCGGGCCGGGCGATCCGCCTCTGCGTCGACCGGGCCTTCGAGGCCGCCGCCGTGGAACGGGAGACGGCCTTCGAGGTCGACGACATCGTCGCCGCGGCCGAACTCGTCCGCGGTGACCTGGGCGTCTGCGTGATGCCGTCCTCGATCGCCGCGCAGTTCCCCGACCTCGGCACCCACACCTTCGCCCGGCACGCACCTCACTGGAAGATCATGCTGGTCCACCCCCGTGGCGACACCCCGCCGGCGGTGGCCGCACTGCTGCGGCACATGCCCTGAGAGCGGCCGCGCCAGGCGTTCCCGAGGGCCGATCGGCCGGCGGTCGGTCCGGTGGGGACGGATGCCCGCGGGGTGCCGGTCAGGCGGATCGGACGGGATGCCGGGCGGGCTGCGGGGTCAGACGGTCCAGGCCCTTGCGGTCGTAGTAGCGGGTCATCGCAAAGCCGAAGAGGAGGGCGAGCCCGGCACCGATGCCGATCATGAGCCAGGCGCGGTCGAGGCCGGCGTCGGCGCGCGCGTCGAAGAAGAGGATGGCGCGCACGCCGTCGCTGAGCTGGCGCATGGGCTCGAAGACGGACAGGAAGCGGTAGAACCCGGGGACCGCCTGGAGCGGGACCGTGGCGCCCGAGGACGGCAGGCCCAGCACGATGAACACGAACATGGACACCAGCTGCCCGATCCCGCCGAACGCCGCGTTGATCGCCTGGACGCCCAGTCCGACGGCGAGGCTCGCGCAGTAGGAGTAGATCCACAGCAGCGGCAGATGGGTGGCGTCCATGCCGAGGATCGCGACGGTGGCCAGCATGACCAGGGAGACCGTGAGCACGGTGATCCCCGCGGTCATGGCCATCTTCAGGAGCAGGGTCTGGGTGCGGTTGATCGGCACGGTGGGACGGCGGGTGTGCCAGGGACCGATCTCGCTGTCGGCATAGCCGAGGGCGGTGTCGACTCCGGTGCTGATGAGGTTGGCGCCGAGGAACCCGGCCAGGACCAGAAGCAGGGTGTAGTAGAACGCGCTCAGCCCGAGACCACTGTGCTCGCCGATGGGGTGCCCGACCCGGGTGACGACCTGGACGGGGCCGGCGAGGAGCAGCCGGGTGGTGGGGTCCGCCTTCGCGGTCGCGGGCGACGTCGTCAGTTCCTTGCCGATGGCCGTGGACGCCCGCTGGGCCGCCGCCGTGGTGATCCGGCTCGCGAGGGACGAACCGAGGCTGCCCATGCCGGGGTTGGTCAGCACCGTCATGGTGGGCCGGACCGTGGCGTTCGCTGTGGTCAGCGCGGCGAGGGAGTCGGTGAAGTCCCGGGAGACGACCAGGGCGCCGTAGATCTTGCCCGAGGAGAGTTCGTCCTGGGCCTGCGCGGGAGTGAGCCTGCGCCAGTCGGCGGTGCCGGAGGTGTCGTCGGCGACGACTGCCGCGGTGACCTGGCTGCCCACGTTCTGGCGCTGGCCCGGAAGCGGCTTGCCCGTGTCCGCGTTGACCAGGCCGATCGGCAGGTCGTGCAGATGCTGGTTCGGGTTGACGATGCCGCCCATGTAGAGCAGCGACAGCAGCAGCGCGAGCAGCCCTGTCAGCACGGTGGGCACCAGCCACAGCTTCGGCCGGCGCAGGAGTGCCACGGCACGCGCCTGGGCGGGGGCACCGGCGTAGTCACCCCGGTCGGCGTCCGTGTCACCACGGTCACCGTTGCCCGGGCCGGCACCGCTGCCGGCGCCCGTGGCGTCCTCGTCGCCGTCGTCCGCGGGGTGATTGCTGTCGGCGTCCATGGTTCTCCGTAGGTTCCGGGGCGGCGCGGGAGCGGCGTGGGCGCGCGGGCCCCGGCCGGGGAGTCCGGGCCGCACATCAGGCCAGGATCGGTGGTGCGCGGGTGTCACGGACGACGACTCGCCGTACCGCCGACGGCGGCGCACGGCTTCACACCGAGGTTCGGGCTCATGGGCGTACGGCCCTTTCGTGAAGGGTCGTCAACTCCGGTCGCCACGGCCGCACCCCTCCCGCACGCCGGTCGCGGCGTTCGGTACCGTCGGACGGGAACGGACCGGAGCGATCACGGACGGACGGAGCGGACAGGGTGCGGGTGCGGGTGAGCCGATGCGAACGAGTGGCGGGGGCCTTCGGGCACGTGCTGCTGGTCGTGGTGCTCGCGCTGGGCGTGTTCGTGATGCACACCCTGGGCCACCCCGAAGGATCGTCCGGGCACGGTACGGACACGGCGTCGCACACGGCCCGGGTGACGTCCTCCGCCCATGACCCGATGGGAGCTCCCGCGTCGCGGGAGCTCGGCCACGCCGAGGACTGCGGGCACCCGGCGTGCCCGCACGAGCCCGCCATGGCGATGGACATGATGTCGCTCTGCATGGCGGTGCTGCTCGGTGTGTGGGTGCTCGCCTCGCTCCTGAGGACGGCGCTCGCGCGCCGCCCCGGCCGGTCGGGGGACCTCCTCGCCGACGCCCCGTTCTCCCCGCGGCCCGGCCCTCCGCCACGCGGCCCCGATCCGCTCCGGTTGTCGGTCCTGCGGCAGTAGGCCGGACGCCTTCGCGGGCGCGCTCCACGCGCGGTCCCGCGACGACGCGCACGCCGAAACAGCCGTAGAACGACCGACACACGAGGTGGATCGACCATGACCGCTTTCCGGCGGACCGCCCTGACGCATGCTCCGCACCACTCGCCCGGCCACCCGGCGCCCACCCGCCGTACGCCCGCCCGCCACCGTGGGACGGCGCTCGCAGTCGTGGCCGTGGGGGCCCTGTTGCTCGCCGCCTGCGGCAGCGACGGCGACGACGCGGGCATGAACCACACCGGCGGCACGAGCTCGGCGAAGGCGACCTCCGGGGCAGCCGGGTCCGGTGGCTTCAACGACGCGGACGTCATGTTCGCGCAGGCGATGATCCCGCACCACCGGCAGGCCCTGGAGATGGCCGAACTGGCCGACGGCCGCGCCTCCGACGCCGAGATCAAGGACCTGGCCGGCGCGATCGAGAAGGCCCAGGATCCCGAGATCACCACTATGACGGGCTGGCTGAAGTCCTGGGGCAGGCCCACCACCGCCGGCTCCATGGCCGGGATGGACATGACGGAGCTCAAAGCCATGAAGGGCCGGGAGTTCGACACGATGTTCGCCCGGATGATGATCGACCATCACAACGGCGCGATCACCATGGCGAAGACCGAGCGGAGCGACGGGAAGAACACCGGCACGAAGAAGCTGGCCGACGACATCGTCACCGGCCAGTCCGCCGAGGTGAGGCGACTGCGGAGCATCCTCGACCGCCTGTGACCCACGGCCCCGGCACCCGTACGGGCCCCCGGTTCGCCCCGGGGGCCCGTACGGGCCTCATCTCGCCTTCGGACTCGACCCTCGGCTCAGCCCTCGTCGGGCGTCAGCCGCAGCGAGATGCTGTTGATGCAGTACCGCTGGTCCGTCGGCGTCGCATAACCCTCACCATCGAACACGTGACCGAGGTGCGATCCGCAGCGGGCGCAGCGCACCTCCGTCCGCACCATGCCGTGCGACCGGTCCTGGATCAGCTCGACGGCGTCGGTGTCCTTCGGGTCGTAGAAGGACGGCCAGCCGCAGTGCGACTCGAACTTCTCCGTGGAGGTGAAGAGTTCGGCGCCACAGGCGCGACAGGAGTAGACGCCCGTCGTCTTGGTGTCGGTGTACTCACCGGTGAAGGCGGGCTCCGTGCCCGCCTTGCGCAGCACCGTGTACTCGGCCGGGGTCAGCTCCGCGCGCCACTGCTCGTCCGGCTTTTCGATGTCGTACGACATGAAGCTCAACCCCTCACGTTCAAAAAAGGCTCACCAGGAGCCACGGCTACTCGGACAGCCGGGCGAGGATCTCCGGTCCGAGATCCGTCACGTCGCCCGCGCCCATGGTGAGAACGAGATCACCGGGCTTCGTCATTCCCGCGACGACGGACGGCACCTCGGCCTTGTCGTGGACCGGCGTCACCTCCGCGCCCGCCGCCCGTGCGGCCTTCAGGATCAGCTCGCTGGTGACGCCCGGGATCGGGTCCTCGCGGGCCGGGTAGATGTCCAGGACGACCGAGTCGTCGGCCAGCGACAGGGCCTCGCCCATCTCCTTGCCCAGCTCCTGGGTACGGGAGAACAGGTGCGGCTGGAAGACCACGAGGATGCGGCCCGAGGCCCCGGCCCGCATCGCCTCCAGGTCGGCCGTCATCTCGGTCGGGTGGTGCGCGTAGGAGTCGATGACCTGGACGCCGGCCGCCTCGCCCTTGAGCTGGAGGCGGCGCTTCACGCCGGTGTAGGAGGCGAGCGCGGGGGCCAGCTCGGCGGCCGGGATGCCCAGGGCGACACCCGCGGCCAGTGCCGCCACCGCGTTGTGGGCGTAGTGGCGGCCGGGGACGGAGACCGCGAAGGTCAGCTCGGCGCCGTCCAGCAGGACCGTCACCTCGCTCTTCAGGCCGTGCGGGACCACGGAGAGCACCCGGACGTCCGCGTCGGCGGCGTCGCCGTACGTCACCACGCGCACGTCACGGCCCGCGACCCGGCGGGTCAGCTCACGGGCGCCCTCGTGGTCCGCCGAGATCACCAGCGTGCCGCCCTCGGTGACGCGGCCCACGAACGTCTCGAAGGACTCGTAGATCTCTTCCATGGACGCGTAGTTGGCGTGATGGTCGAGCTCGACGTTGAGGATGATCGCGACCTCGGGCGCGTACTTGTGGAAGCTGCGGTCCGACTCGTCGGCCTCGGCGACGAAGATCTCGCCCTCGCCGTGCAGGGCGTTCGAACCGGGGGCGTCGAGGTCGCCGCCGATGGCGTACGACGGGGAGAGGCCGAGCGACGACAGGGACACGGCCAGCATCGACGTGGTGGTCGTCTTGCCGTGGGTGCCGGCGACCGCGATCGGGCGCAGGCCGTCCATCAGACGGGCGAGGGCGTCCGATCGGTGGACCACCGGGATGCCGAGCTCGGCCGCGCGGGCGAGCTCCGGGTTGTCCGCGCGGATCGCGGAGGAGACCACGACGCAGGTGGCGTCGGTCGCGAGATGGTCGGCCGCGTGCCCGATGTGCACCGTGGCACCCTGGGCGCGCAAGGCCTCGGCGGTGGCGGAGTCCTTCGCGTCACTGCCCGCGACCCGGGCTCCGCGCTGCGCGAGGATCTTCGCGATGCCCGACATCCCGGCGCCGCCGATGCCGATGAAGTGCGGTCGGTCCATCGCGGTAGGAAGGCCGGGTGCCATGCGTGTATCTCCCCAAGATCCGGTACGAAGGTGGGCGCGCTCTCCCGAAGGGAACGCGCACCCAGCCTATGGGGTGCGGCGGACGGGACCTCACAAGGGACACCGGCGAACGCGTCCCGCACCCGGGGACGGGCGCGAAGCCGGGCGCCGTACGCCCGGCGGGAAGCGGGAAGCGGGGCCGTCGCCCGCTCCCCGGCCACCGGGACCGGTCACCGGCGGCACGCGCCCGAACGCGGAACCCCCAAAGGTGTGCTCCAGGGATTCAGGGGTGCGCGGACTCGCGCGCCCCGGGACGGACGAGCCGTCTCAGGCCTTGCTGTGCGAGAACAGTTTCAGCACCGGCACGCCGACCTTGTGGCGGGCCCGGGAGGCCCAGTCACGGTGGAAGAACTCCTCCACGTAGTGGGGGTCGGTCAGCACGATGACCTCGTCGGCCTCGATCTCGTCGACCAGGCCCTTCAGCGCGTCGAGGGGGTGCTCCTCGATGAGCCGACCCTCGGCCGCGCTGCCGGACGCGCGCAGGGCCACCAGCGACACCTCCAGCGCCCGCTCGCCCTGACTGGCGGCCTCGTCGCCCTCCGGAGTCTCGCCCTCACGGGTCGCCTCGTCGATCTCGCCGAGCGCGACGTCGTCGATGGCCCGCAGCAGCCGGTCCGCCTGGTCGCCCCGGGGCTGGAGCAGCACGTGGAAGGCGACCGCCTCGTCACCGTGCAAGGTGGTGACGAACTCCACGTCGGCGGACGTCAGGGCCTTCTCGATCATCAATACGCTTGTGAACACGACAGGCGCCCTTCTCGTCCGTGGGCCGTCCCGGCCCCTGCGGAAACCATCCTGCCCCGTGACGGCACGGGTACTGCGCGATTTGGTGTGCCCGGCGGAAGATAAGCGGAACGGACTATTCCGTCGACCTGTCAGGCCGACGGTATCGGCTGTAGAGGAACCCGGCCTCTTCCAGCAAAGACGCCAGTTCGAACCGGCGCGGAACCGGGATCGGAGGTCCTCCGGCGATCCGCTGGGCGTCTCCCGCGGTGAGCATCGGGGCCAGCGTCAGACACAGCTCGTCCAGGACACCGGCCGCGATCCACTGGCCCAGCAGACGGGGCCCGCCCTCGGTCAGCAGCCTGGTGTGCCCGAGGTCGCCCAGGGCCCGTACGGCGCGGGCGGGATCGACGCCCATGCCGTCCCCGGCGATCACCACCTGCGCGCCCGACCGCTCGGCCTGCGCGATCCGGTCCGGGGTGGCCGCGGCACCCGTCAGCACCAGCGTGGGTACCAGGGGCGAGGTGAAGAGCGGCAGCGAGAAGTCCAGGTCGAGGCTCGCCGTGACCACCGCGATCGCGGGCGCGGGGCCCTGCCCGGCGGCCTTGCGGAGCGCCGCGAAGGCCTCACGCGCGCGTGCCGGACGGTACTGCTCCTGCCGTACCGTTTCCGCCCCGACGACCACGACGTCCGCGAGAGCCCTGAGGACCCCGAAGATCCGCATGTCGGTGGCGCTCGAGATGGGCTGCGAGCGCCCGTCGTGCTGGGCGGCGCCGTCCAGCGTGGACACCATGTTGGCCCGCAGCCAGGGCTCGCGGACCTCGGGGTAGGCGTACGCCTCGGCGAGCTCCCCGAGCTCCCACTCGCGCTCCGTCACATCCGTCCCGGGGGCCCCGACGGAGGCCTGGGCTGCTGTTTCGTAGGTCACAGGGAACAGGCGTCGCATGACGTGCAGTGTGGCACGGCGCATAGAGTGGGGAACCGTGTCGTCCACCACCACCGCCTCCGGGATCGACCCGATAGCCGAAGCGGCCCCCTCGTCCCTGTGCGCCCGCGAGCCGCACGTCCCCGCCGACCGGCTCGTCGCCGAGATGGTGCCGCCACCGCGTTTCGACTCGGTCCGCTTCGCCACGTACATCCCGGACCCGAACCAGCCCAGCCAGATCGAGGCCGTTGGCATCCTCGAACGCTTCGCCGGCGGGCTGGGCGGGGCCCACGCCATCGGCGCCCCCAAGCGGAGGCTCTTCGGCTTCGGCAAGGCCCCGAAGGCTCCGGCCGGCCCCCGTGGCGTCTACCTGGACGGCGGCTACGGCGTCGGCAAGACCCACCTCCTCGCCTCCCTGTGGCACGCGACCCCGGCGGAGCCCTCGCTCAAGGCGTTCGGCACCTTCGTGGAGCTGACGAACCTGGTCGGCGCGCTCGGCTTCCAGAAGACCGTGCAGACCCTCTCCGAGCACCGCCTCCTGTGCATCGACGAATTCGAACTGGACGACCCGGGCGACACCGTCCTCGTCTCCACGCTGCTCGGCAAGCTGGTCGACGCGGGCGTCGCGCTCGCGGCCACCTCGAACACGCTTCCGGGCAAGCTCGGCGAGGGCCGGTTCGCGTCCGCCGACTTCCTGCGGGAGATCCAGGGCCTCTCCGCCCACTTCCGCCCGCTGCGCATCGACGGCGAGGACTACCGCCACCGCGGGCTGCCCGAGGCCCCCTCCCCGTTCTCCGACGAGCAGGTGACCAAGGCGGCGTACGCCACGGAGGGCGCGTCCCTGGACGACTTCCCGCACCTGCTCGACCATCTCGCCCGCGTCCACCCCAGCCGGTACGGCGCCCTGACCGACGGGATCAGGGCGGTCTGCCTCACGGACGTGCAGCCCGTCCCGGACCAGTCGACGGCCCTGCGGCTCGTCGTGCTCGCGGACCGGCTCTACGACCGTGAGGTGCCGGTCCTCGCCTCGGGAATGCCCTTCGACCGCCTGTTCAGCGAGGAGATGCTGAACGGCGGCTACCGCAAGAAGTACTTCCGCGCGATCTCCCGGCTGACCGCCCTCGCCCGCGACGCGAAGGGGCTCGTGGAAGGCCCGGGAGCCTAGATCTCGCTCCAGTCCCTTCCCTCCCCTCGAAGTGCGGGACCGCGCCAACGGCCCGCGCTCTTCGGGACGCTGTTCCTGGTGCCCGTATTCGGACGCTTCCCGCGACGTAAAGTGGAGATGTCGCGCAAATCGGGCGACTCGGAAGGGGGTCGTCATGGTCCAGGAACTCATCGTGGCGATCACGGCGGCCTTTTCCGCCTCAGTGATCTACGTCGCGGCCGGCGCCCGGGTCGTCAAGCAGTACGAACGCGGGGTCGTCTTCCGCCTCGGGCGGCTCGCGGGAGAGGTCCGCTCCCCCGGCTTCACCATGGTCGTGCCCTTCGTGGACCGGCTGCGCAAGGTCAACATGCAGATCGTGACGCTGCCCATCCCGGCCCAGGAGGGCATCACCCGGGACAACGTCACGGTCCGCGTCGACGCGGTCGTCTACTTCCGGGTGGTGGACGCGCCGAACGCGATCATCCAGGTCGAGGACTACCGCTTCGCGGTCTCGCAGATGGCGCAGACCTCCCTCCGCTCGATCATCGGCAAGAGCGACCTGGACGATCTGCTGTCCAACCGCGAGAAGCTCAACCAGGGCCTGGAGTTGATGATCGACAGCCCGGCGATCGGCTGGGGTGTGCAGATCGACCGGGTCGAGATCAAGGACGTGTCGCTGCCGGAGACGATGAAGCGGTCCATGGCCCGGCAGGCCGAGGCCGACCGTGAGCGGCGCGCCCGCATCATCAACGCGGACGCGGAGTTGCAGGCGTCCAAGAAGCTGGCGCAGGCCGCCGAGGTGATGTCGGAACAGCCGGCCGCGCTCCAACTGCGGCTGCTCCAGACGGTGGTGGCCGTCGCGGCCGAGAAGAACTCCACGCTCGTCCTGCCCTTCCCGGTGGAGCTGCTGCGCTTCCTGGAACGGGCCCAGTCGGGACAGCCTCCGGTGGTGACGGCGCCGCAGCGGCAGCCGAGGACGCCGCCCGTGGTGGAACGGCAGCCGGCGGTCGAGCCCGTCGAGCCTCCTGCCGCGCCGGACCGGATCAACGGAGTACCGGAGGCTCTCGGCCTTCCGGAGGCGTTCGCGGACACGGAAGGGTTCAAGATCCCGGATGCGTTCGGACTCCTGCATGAGCCCGGACTGCCGGGGGATCCCGGGGAAGCGGACGAGCCTCGGGGTCCGGAGGATTCCAGGAAACCGGACGGACCCGGGAAGGCGGCGCAGCCCGCGGAGCCGGAGGAGCCCACGGGATAAATCCCGTGCCCGCCCCGGGGGCCGCTGCTAGCGTGAGGGCCATGAAGCGTGCCGCACTGAACACGACGACGCCGGAGAGTGTCCCGGCGCGCTGACCGCTGACGTGAGTCGAAGCCCCGGGGCGAGTGCCCCGGGGCTTCGCCGTGTGGTCGCTCGCCCTCCGCATGCGAGGAGACCACCATGAACGACCACCGCCGGCTCGGCCGTGAGCTCGACCTGTTCGACACCGACCCCCTGATGGGCGCCGGGCTGCCGTACTGGCTGCCGGACGGCGCCGCCGTGCGGTACGCCCTGGAGGAGTACGTCCGCGACGCCGAGCGGCGGGCCGGCTATCGGCACGTGTACTCCCCGGTGTTGGGCAAGCGGGAGCTGTACGAGATCTCGGGGCACTGGTCGCACTACGGCGACGACATGTTCCCGCCGATGGAACTCGGCGGCGAGCAGATGCTGTTGCGGCCGAGCCTGTGCCCCCACCACGCGCTCATCTACCGCTCCCGCCCGCACAGCTACCGTGAGCTTCCCTTCCGCATGGCCGAGTTGGGCGGCATGTACCGTTCCGAGCTGTCCGGCGTCCTGGGCGGCCTGACCCGCGTCCGCGCCATCCAGCTCAACGACGCGCACATCTTCTGCACCCCGGACCAGGTCGCCGAAGAGGCTTCCGCCGCCCTCGGGCTGATCCGTGGGGCGTACGACGCGATGGGCATCGACGCGGCCCGCTACCGGCTGTCGCTGCCGGGCCCCGGCGGGAAGTACGTCGCCGATCCCGAGCTGTGGCGCAGATCCGCCGCGCTGCTGCGCGAGGTCCTCGACGGTTCCGGTGTGGCGTACGAGGCCGTCGAGGGCGAGGCCGCGTTCTACGGACCCAAGATCGACGTCCAGATCACCGACCCGGCGGGGCGCGAGTCCACCCTGTCCACCGTTCAGATCGACTTCCACCAGCCGGAGCGCTTCGATCTGCACTACATCGGGGCCGACGGGGGGAAGCACCGGCCTGTCATGGTGCACCGCAGCGTGATCGGCAGTCTGGAACGGGCTGTCGCCCACCTCATCGAGGCGCACGGCGGTGCCTTCCCCGCCTGGCTCGCCCCCACCCAGCTGGTGGTCCTGCCCGTCTCCGACGCCGAGACCGACCGGGCCCTCGAGCTGGTACGCCGCTGCCGCGACCGGGGTCTGCGGGCCGAGCTCGCCGCCCCGGACCAGGGCAGTCTGGGCGCCCGGGTGCGCGCCGCCCGCCTGGTCCCGTACCAGGCGGTGATCGGCCCCCGGGAAGCGGAGGCCGGCCTGATCGCCCTGCGTCTGCGCGACGGGCGCCGCCTCGACCCCCGGCCCGCGGACGAGGTCCTGCACCTCATCGGGCAGCCGATCGCGTCCCGCAGCGCCGATCTGCTCGACCGGGCCGCCTGAGCGCGTACCGGACACCCGCTCGCGCGGAGCGCGGCCCCGGACAGAGCCCCAGGTGGGTGACTTCGGCGCCGCGCACGGGCGGCACACCTCCACCATGACCGAATAGTCACATTTACCCGCATATCTTCACACGATGATCCTCTCTGTACGGAGCATCGCCGTGACCTGCGCCCTCGGAGCACTCGGCGCCGCACTCAGCGCTTGCGGCAGCCCGGCGACCCTGTCCCCCGCTCGCGGGGCGCACAAGGCGTCCGCCACCTCGGCCGCGACCACGCGGCCGCCCACCCTCGCGCCCGGGCCGGCCGGGCTGACACCCGTCTTCGAGAACGGACCGCGTACCCGGGACAAGACCGTCGCCCTCACGTTCGACGCGGACATGACCGCGGATCAGGGGGCCCGGGCCGCGGCCGGTGAGCACTTCGACAATCCCCGGCTGATCGCGACGCTCCGGGAGTTCAAGGTGCCCGCGACCGTCTTCATGACGGGCCGGTGGGCCGACGAGTATCCGCGGGAGGCCAGGGACATCGGACAGGACCCGCTGTTCGAGATCGCCAACCACTCGTACAGCCACTACGCCTTCACGAAGGACTGCTACGGGCTGCCGACCGTGCCCGAGGACGGGATGCGCGCGGACGTGGAACGGGCGTACGCCGCCTTCAGGAAGACGGGGGTGCGGGACGCGATGCCGTACTTCCGCTTCCCCGGCGGGTGTTACGACCAGCGGTCGCTGCGGAGGCTCAGCGCGGCCGGGGTCACCGCCGTGCAGTGGGACGTGGTCGGCGGGGACGCGTTCGCGACGGACGCGGACGCCGTGGCGCGACAGGTCCTCGACGGGGTGCGGTCCGGGTCCGTCGTCGTCATGCACTGCACGCGCAGCGCGGCTCCGGCGACCGAGCGGGCGCTCCGGACGATCGTTCCCGAGCTGCGCCACAGGGGCTTCCGGTTCGTGAAGGTGTCCGAGCTGATCGGTGCCGCGGGCGGACGGCACGGAGCGTCCGGGCCGCTCACGTCCTCCCCGCACTCCCCGGCCGGCCACCGCTCGTAAGCTGGAGCCATGAGCGACGAGCACTGCGCGAGCGACGCGGCGCGGCCGGACCCTGGGTCCCTCCACGCCCTCGACTCGACGGGGGAAGCCGGGCCGCCGTACGCCGAGTGCGTGCTGTGCCGTGAGCCCACCGAGTACCCGGAGTCGCACAGGGGGATCACGCTGTGCCCCGTCTGCGAGTGGCAGGAGGCCCAGCGCACCGCGTGCTCCGGCTGACCGGGGAGGGCGGCCGCGAGAACCGTCCGTTCTGAACGGATCTTCCGCCTGGCAGACTGGTGGACGTGACCAGCGACCCGACCTCCTCCGACGACAGCCCGTTCCGTTCCGAACCCACCGTGCGCGACAAGGCGGTGCAGTTCGTGCTGCCGCTGGTCGTGCACATCGAGAAGGCCGCTCCCCCGGCGCGCACCGACGCGCTGGAGACCTCGGCCCGGGCCGTGCTGACGATCCTGAGCGACGAGCGGTCGCTCGGGGACGGCGAGTGGGCGCAGGCGATGCGGGACTGGCAGGACGCACGGATCCGCAAGGTCGTGCGGCGGGCGCGCGGAGCGGAGTGGCGGCGGGCCGAGGCGCTGCCCGGCATCACGGTGACCGGGAGGTCCGCCGAGGTGCGTGTCTTCCCGCCGGTGCCGCTGGACGGCTGGCCCAAGGACCTGGCGCGGCTCCAGGTGTCCGGTACGGATCTCGACGATCCGGAGCCCCCGGCACCGGCCGATCCGACGGCGCCGGTGCTGTGGCTCAACCCTGAGCTGGACATGTCGGCCGGCAAGACGATGGCGCAGACGGGCCACGGCGCCCAACTGGCCTGGTGGGAGCTGTCGGAGAAGGAGCGGACCGCCTGGCGTGAGGCGGGGTTCGCCCTGTCCGTACGCACTGCGGATCCGGCCCGCTGGCGTGAACTCACCGCCTCCGGGATTCCGTTGGTCCGCGACGCGGGATTCACGGAGATCGCGCCCGGGCTGACGGTCGCCGTCGAGGGGCACGACCGCGTCGGCACCCTGCCCGAACGGGCCCAGCACTCGGCCGGCTGACACCGAGGCGCTCTCATCGCCCCCCAGGCAGGCGCGGGGTGAGGCGGCGGGTGAGGCAATACGGCTGAAAAGGTTCGGGTGAGGCGGCAGCTCTGCGCGTGCGCACCGCCGCCCGGCCCTCGGGTCCGGAGCGTCAGTCGGCCAGCGTGGAGGCGAGTTCCGTGGTGGCCCGGACGAGTTCGGTGTCGGGCTCGGCGAGCAGGTGCTGGAGCGTGCCGCGGTGGGCGCGTACGGCTTGCCGGGCTTCGCGTTCCCAGCCCACCCAGTTCTCGCGGCGGTTGAGGAGTTTGGGGTAGGCGGCGGCCGTCCGCTCCCACTGCCGGGCGTCCGCGATGTCCTTCAGCAGCTGGATGATCTGCACGCGGCAGGTGACCTGGGGCAGTTCGGCGAGCTCCCACAGGAAGGGGACCGTGGCGGCTGTCGCCTGTTCCACGACGAATCCGAACTGGCAGATTCGTTCCCGCAGGTCCTGGAGCGCGGCCCTGGCCGTGGCCGCGTCACCCCGCGCAACGCTGTTGAGCAGGAACGGGATGTCGTGCGCCGATCCCTTGGAGTCCTTGATCTCGTCCCACGACACGTGTTCCAGATTCCTGAGTGGTGTTGCCATTTCCGCTCCCTCCGAAGGCATCGGACAGTGTCAGGTGTGCGGGCGGGCCGACAGCCCCCGCCCGGACGATCACGCCCCCGAGGGAGCTCCCTGATGTGACGTCAGCACGACCCGCTGGTAACGACGTTGACGCCGCCGCTAGTATCCACCCCGACAGCGCCTTCGTGCAATTGCACGAGAAATTGCACGAAGACAGGGAGGCATGGGCCACGTGATCCGGCCACGGCCGCAACGGACGGTCGGAGCACGCGTGGTGGAACGTCAGCAAGGAGAGTGCGTGGTGCCATCAGTGCCGAACGGAGTGCGGGCGAGCTCGCTGGGTGCCTACTGGATCAAGAGCAGGCACAGCAACGCCGAGGGCAACTGCGTCGAAGTGGCCGATCTGGGCGACGGAGGTATCGCGGTGCGCAACTCCCGCGACCCCGACGGTCCGGCCCTCGTCTACACCCCGGCCGAGTTGGCCGCCTTCCTGGCCGGTGCGAAGGAAGGGGAGTTCGACCATCTGCTGTGAGACGGTCCTCCGATCTCCGAACTCCGTTGAAGCGGAAGGATAGTTGTCCACTTCTGTCTCCCCATGCGGCAGAGTCCGGCGCAGTGCGATAATTTTGGCTGTCTTCTGCCGGTCGACTGGGAGTCAGGATGTCCGTCGAGTCACCCCGCGTCTCCCGCCTCGAACCGTATCTGAGGCGGGCGGAGCCCGCCCCCACTCTGCTGAAGATGCTGGTCGGCGTGCAGCTGGCCGGTGCCCGCGAGGACGCGGGTCTCTCCCAGGAACAGGCGGCGCGGTCCCTCGGGTTCAGCGCGGCCAAGCTGTCGCGCATCGAGGCTGGCAAGGGGCGCCGGCCTCCCACCGAGGGCGATGTCCGCGCACTGCTCGAGCAGTACGGGACCGATGACTACGAGGTGTCGGTCCTGCTGAGACTCCTCGAGCGCGCCGGTGAGCCGGGGTGGTGGCAGCGCTACGACAAGCGGTTGATGCCCGAGTGGTTCGACCGGCTGGTCGGACTCCAGGAGGCCGCCACCACCATCCGTACGTTCGAGATCCAGTACGTTCCGGGCCTGCTCCAGACTCCCGAGTACACCCGGGCGGTCGTGGAGCGCGGGCTGCCGACGGCGCCGGCCGCCGAGGTGCAGCGCCGGGTGGAGCTGCGGATGCGCCGAAGGGAGCTGCTGGACCGGGCGGACGCCCCTCAGCTGTGGGCCGTCGTCGACGAGTCCGTACTGCTCCGCGTCCTGGGCAGCCGCGAGGTGATGCGCGCGCAGCTGGAGCACCTCATCGAGATGGCTCAACGCCCCCATGTCGTCGTGCAGTTCGTACCGCTGGACGTCACGAACGCCTCGGCGCCGGCCATCCCCGTCACCTATCTGCGTTTCGGCGGCGTCGAACTGCCCGACATCGTCTACCTGGAGCACATCAGGAGTGCCAACTTCCTGGAGGACCGCGACGAGACGGAGGAGTACCGGGTGGTACTGGACCGGCTCGCCGACGAGGCCCTCAGTCCCCGCGCGTCCCTGGCGCTGCTGCGCGACACGGTGGAACAGCGCTACAGCCCGTCACACTGACGGGCCGCACCGCCGCTTGCCGCCGTACTAGCGGATGCGGCCGACTCCGCCGAACTCGATCCACTCCTGGGTGAGTTGACGTGCCACCACCTCGGTGTCCGGCCGCCAGGTGGACACCTCGACGAGTCCGGGCTCGAGGATGTCCATCCCGTCGAAGTACTCCGCCACGTCCTTCTCCTGGCGCACCCGGCCCCAGTGGCCCTGCGTCGCGGTGTCCATGAAGTCGGTGACGAACTTGCGGACCTCGGGGTCCTCGCTGACCAGCTGGCACATCACCATGAAGCTGCCGGGAGCCAGCCGTTCGCTGACGCGGCCGATCACGGAGAGCGGCCCGTCGGTCTCACTGTCCGGGATGCAGTGGAACACCGAGTTGAACAGCACGGCCACCGGCTGCGAGAGGTCGATCAGCCGCTGGGTGTCGGGGTGGGAGAAGATCTCCTCGGTGTCCCGCAGGTCGGCGTGGATGACGGCCGTGCGCTCGTTCTGCTCGAGCAGGGCCCGGCCGTGCACCAGCACCATCGGGTCACTGTCGACGTAGACCACCCGGGACGTCTCGTCGACACCCTGGGCGACCTGGTGCACGTTGTTCTGGGTGGGCAGGCCGGATCCGTGGTCCAGGAACTGCCTGATTCCGTATCCGTCCGCCAGCGTCCTGACCACCCGCTGGAGGAACCGCCGGTTGTTCAACGCCAGGGCGCGAGTGCTCGGGACGACCTTGTCCAGCTCTTCGCAGGCCGCCCGGTCGGCGGCGTAGTTGTCCTTGCCGCCCAGGTAGTGGTCGTACATGCGTGCGGCCGTGGGCACGGTGGCATCGATCGACGTGGACAGTTGCTGGTCAGGCTGCATCGTTCCCCCAGATCCGTGCCGCGCCAACTGGACTGGCCCGACCGACAATACATATTAGAGAAACGGAAGTTGGGGTTACCAGCCCCCGAACGAAGGACACGGGAAAGGCCCTCCCGCCGGCCGCCGTTCAGCGGGCCGGCGCGAAGTGACGGATCAGCAGGGAAAGCCGCCGGTCGTGGCCCGCTCGGGGCAGTCGCCCGCTGCGCATCAGCGTCACGAGGCCGTGCAGTCCGCCCCAGAAGGTCTCGGTGAGGATGCCCGGGTCGTCGTCCCCGGCGAGCGGCAGGATGGCCTCGCGCAGTTCCCCGAAGGCGTCCCGCAGCGCGGGCGGCGCCTCAGGGGTCGCGAACGGCAGGTCGACGAGGTGCGTGAACATCGCGTCGTACAGTGCGGGCCGGCGCTCGCCGAAGTCCGTGTAGGCCGCGCCCACGGCGGCCAGCGCCTCGCCGGGGTCGGCCGGCGCCGTGCGCGCGGCCCGCAACTCCCGCGCCAGCTCGTCGAAACCCCGCACCGCGACCGCCGCCATGATGGCGCCCTTGCCCTTGAAGTGGCTGTAGAGCACCGGCTGGCTGTACTCGATCTCGGCGGCCAGCCGGCGCGTGGTCACCGCGTCCCAGCCCTCGTTCTCGGCCAGTTCGCGGGCGGCCGTCACGATCAGCCGCTCGCGCTCCGCTCGTTCGCGCTCTCGGCGCGTCTGGATCGACATGACTGTGATTCTAGCACTGCTAGCGTTCATGTCGACGCTATGCTAGCTTCGCTCCAGTCCCTAGCGCTGCTAGCAAGGAGATCCGACATGCTCACTCCCACGGCCTACGGCCTGGCCATCGCACTCGACCTCCTCGTCCTGTTCATCGGCGTGCGGTTCCTGGTGCAGCCACGGCCGGCCGCCACCGGTTACGGCGTCCCGGCCGAGCCGGACGGCGACGCCGCCTACCTGGAGATCAAGGGACTGCGGGACGCGGTCTCCGGCGTCATGGGCCTGGCCCTGCTGGCCTTCGCCGGTGCCACCGCCGGGGCCTGGTTCATGCTGACCGTGGCCCTGGTGCCGCTCGGCGACACCCTGATAGTGCTGCGCCACGGTGGTACGAAGGCCGTCGCCTTCGGTATCCACTTCGCCACCGCCGTGCTCGTCCTGGTGAGCGCCGGCCTGCTCTTCGCCGTCTGACGCGGCCCGGCGGCCCCCTCCGGCCGTCGGGCTACGCTTGACCCACGGACGCGAGGGCGGGAGGGCGGGATGGCCGGGTCCCGGCTGGACGGCAGGGTCGAACGCGGCAACCGTACGCGGCAGTCGGTCCTCCGCCGCACGGTCGACATCGCCTCGGTCGAAGGGCTCGAGGCGCTGTCCGTCGGACGCCTCGCCACCGAGCTCGGACTCAGCAAGAGCGGCGTCTTCGCCCTCTTCGGCTCCAAGCAGGAGCTGCAACTGGCCACCGTCCGCGAGGCCTCACGCATCCACGTCGAGCGGGTGAACCGGCCCGCCGCCGAGACCCCGGCCGGCATCACCCGCGTCCGGCGGCTCTGCGAACTCTGGCTGGAGTACTCGCGGAGCAGGGTCTTCCCCGGCGGCTGCTTCTTCTACCAGGCCGTCGCCGAGTTCGACGCCCGGCCCGGCCCCGTCCACGACGCGGTGGCCCGGGCTCAGCGGGCCTGGGCGGACCACATCGAGCTCACCGTCACCGAGGCCCGCGACCTCGGCGAACTCCGGTCCGGCACGGATGCCGCCCAACTCGCCTTCGAGCTGCTCGCGTTGATGGAGACCGCCAACGCTGTCTCCGTCCTGCACGACGAGACCACCGCGTATCGCAGGGCCCGCGTCGCGATCACCTCACGACTCCGGGCGGCGGCGGCCGACCCGTCCCAGGTACCCGAACTCTCCTGATCCGCAAGGGAACCGGCACGACGCCACTCCGGCACTCCGGCACTCCGGCACTCCGGCACTCCGGCAAAACAAGTAGCACGACCGTTCGCTCAGTTTTATGCTCGGGGCGACCGGCCCCCGGCCCCGACGTTCCGCGGCGGCCGCGGTCGCGCGGCACCTCGACAGCGGACAGCCAGGAGGACGTCACCATGACCACCACCGAAGCGGACATCGTCGGGCTCGACCGGATCGCCGTACAGGAGTCGCTCAGGGTCGTCACCTCGGCCCGGCCGCAGGACTGGGACCGGGACACACCGTGTGCCGGGTGGACGCTGCGCCGACTGGTGGCGCACATGACCGCGCAGCACCAGGGGTTCGCGGCGGCGGCGCGCGGCGCGGGTGCCGAGGCCGCGCACTGGCGCGAACCTGCGGCGCGTCCGGGCGACCCGGGGCGGACATACCGGGCGGCGGTGACGACGGTGCTGGCGGCGTTCGCCGAACCGGGCGTCACGGAAAGGGAGTTCGACCTGCCGGAACTCGCGGGCTCCTTCCCCGGCCGGATCGCCGTCGGCTTCCACTTCATCGACTACGTGGTGCACGCGTGGGACGTGGCCGCGTCGCTCGGCATCGGCCTCGAACTGCCCGGCTCCGTCCTGGAAGCGGCGTCGGCCGTCGCCCGCCGCGTCCCGGCCGACCCCGCGCTCAGGGGACCGGGCTTCGCCTTCGCGCCCGCACTGGACGTGCCCCCCGGGTCGGATCCCATGGTCGAGGCGCTGCGACTGCTGGGCCGCGACCCGGACGCGTGGCCGTCGGCACACCGGCGACAGCGGCCCGGCGCCCCGGCTTGAGGCTCCGGCCGCACGGCCCACCCTGTTCCGTGACCTCCGGCCGGTGGCACGGATTCCTCCGTCGCGAGGTTTGAACAGCACAGCCATCCCGCACGTACCACCAAGCACTGGCCAAATATTGGTTTCCAACGACCAGTTGGTTTGCCCCGGGAGGCACCTTTGCGGCGTATCAACGGCAGCGCCCTCGTCATCGCGGCGCTCGTCGCCACCCTCGGAGCGCTCGCGTTTCCCGTGTGGTCGTACGCCGACCGCTCGGGCACGGGCCAGGCCAACCTCGCCGCGGGGACGGTGAACACCCCATGGGGACCGCTGTCCGCCTCCGACCGCGATCTGATCGTCCGGGTGCGGCTGGCCGGCCTGTGGGAACTGCCCGCCGGGCAGCAGGCCATGGAGCGGGCGCCCACCAAGGCGATCAAGGAGGCGGGCGACCACCTGATCGTCGGGCACACGGACCTCGACAAGAGGGTGCGGATCGTCGCGGCCCAGCTCAACGTCGAGCTGCCGAACCAGCCGAACGAGCAGCAGCAGGGCTGGCTGCAGGAGCTGAGCGCGGCGACGGGCAAGGAGTACGAGAGGAAGTTCGCGAATCTGCTGCGCGCCGCGCACGGCAAGATCTTCCCGGCCATCGGCGGCGTCCGCAACGCCACGCGCAATTCGCTGGTGCGGCAGCTGGCCAGCGACACCAGCGTGACCGTGCTCGACCACATCACCGTGCTGGAGAAGACGGGAGAGGTCGACTTCGACGCCATCGCCAACGACACGGCCGCGGCGTCGACCGCCAGCCCCACCGGTCCCCCGCCGCCGACCATCGGCTCGCCGGTGGCCTCCGCCCCGCCGGTCCAGCCGGGCAACGGTGTCGATGTCTCGTCGAGCCCGTCGGCACAGCCGCCCGGCACGGTGAACACCGCCCGGCCGGAGCCGTCGGACCCGGACAAGGTGCTCCAGTAGCCGGCGCGGAAGCTCAAATGTTGCTCTGAACGTCCGCTCCGGTGGGTTCGGCGCCGGCTCCCGGGGCCATGACTCCGTCACGCCGGAACTCGGGCCGTCGTGAGGGGACGACACGCAAGAAGGCCCGGTCGAGGTCGTGACGGAGGAGGGGACATGCGACAGCCGATGCGGCTGGGTACGGGAATCGGGTGGCGGCCGGAGATCGCCGAGGCCGTGGAGCGCATGCCCGGCATCGACTGGGTCGAGGCCGTGGCGGAGAACGTGTGCCCCGGCCATGTCCCCGAGTCGCTGCTGCGGCTGCGCGAGCGAGGTGTCACGGTGGTGCCGCACGGAGTCTCCCTGGGACTCGGCGGCGCCGACCGTCCCGACGAGTCCCGGCTCACCGCGCTCGCCGAACGCGCCGAGGTGCTGGGGTCGCCGCTCGTCACGGAGCACATCGCCTTCGTACGGGCGGGCGGCCCGCTCACCGCCTCACCGCTCCTGGAGGCCGGGCACCTGCTGCCGGTTCCGCGCACCCGGGACGCGCTGGACGTCCTGTGCGAGAACATCCGCGTCGCCCAGGCCGCGCTGCCCGTGCCCCTCGCGGTGGAGAACATCGCCGCACTGATCTCCTGGCCCGGCGAGGAGATGACCGAGGGACAGTTCCTCTACGACCTGGTCGACCGCACCGGCGTCCGTCTGCTCATCGACGTGGCCAACCTGCACACGAACCACGTCAACCGCGGCGAGGACCCCGCCAAGGCCCTCGGTGAGCTCCCGGTCGAGGCCATCGCCTACGTCCACGTCGCCGGCGGCTTCGAACGCGACGGCGTCTGGCACGACAGCCACGCCCATCCCGTTCCCCGGCCCGTTCTCGACATCCTCGCCGACCTCGCGTCCCGGGTGACTCCGCCCGGGGTCCTCCTGGAACGGGACGAGAACTTCCCCGAACCGGCCGAACTGGAGCGCGAGCTGACGGCGATCCGGGGGACGCTGGAGAAGGCGGGACCCCTGCCCGGAGGGGCCGAGCGGGCCGAGGCCGTACGGGTGAGCGGATCGGGCGGCGCGGATTCCGGCCCCGACGTCGAGGACGCCACCCGTCAGCGGCTGGCGCTGTCGCAGGCCGCGCTGCTGTCCTCGCTCGTGGCGGGGACCCCCGTGCCCGAGGGGTTCGACCGCGTCCGGCTCGGGGTGCAGGCGCGCGCACTCGCCGCCAAGCGGGCGGACGTCGTGGCGAAGGTGGCCCCGGAGCTGCCGGAGATCCTCGCGGACGGCTACCGGCCGGCGTTCCTCGCGTACGCGCAGGGACATCCGATGACCGACGGGTACCGGCGCGACGCCCTGGACTTCGCCGGGCATCTGCTGCTGACGGGGCTCCCGGAGGGCGCGGAGACGCGGCGGCTGCGCGACTGGTGGCTGGAGCGATCGGGTCCGGCCCCGCTCTCGCGGCGGCCCGGGGCCCGGCTGGTCCGCGCCACCCGAAGGGCGCTGCTGCGCCGCTGACCCCGTGTTCCGGCCGGGCCCCGCGCTCGCGCCGGTCACGGCGCGCCGCCTTGACTACACCACCGCGGCGCGCCGCATCCGCAGAGTGTGCCCGGAGTAACACCGCTCTCTGTGAAGGTGCTGTGCGGGTCCGTTTCCTGTGATTTCAGGGCGTTCTGACGTACGCCCGAACTACCGCAACCGGCGCCTTCCACCCTCCGCTCGATCCAAACCTCCTGTACGGCAGTTGGCGTAGCGCCCGCAGTAATATGCCAACCCGCACCCAAGGCGCATTAGCGTGCGGTGCCGCAACAGGAGGCACCATGCGATCCATCAACCGCACCGGATTGGTCAGTGGAACAGGGCTCATCATCACCGCCCTCCTGGCGACCCTGGTCGCGCTGGCCTTTCCGATCTGGTCGTACGCGGACCGCGCCGGCACCGGCCTGGACACCCTGAACGCGCAGACCGTGCCGACCCGGTTCGGTCCGCTGTCGGCCCTGGACCGGGAGTTCGTCACCAAGGTCCGGCTGGCCGGTCTCTGGGAGCTGCCCGCGGGCCAGCAGGCGCAGGAGCGCGGCACCACGCAGGCCGTACGGACGGCCGGTGAACACCTCATCGAGGGGCACACGTTCCTGGACTCCCGTGTCCGCAGTGTCGCCGCCCGGCTCGGCCTGGAGCTGCCCAACCAGCCCAATCCGCAGCAACAGGAGTGGCTGACCACGCTGAGCGCGGCGCACGGCACGGAGTACGACCGGGACTTCGCGAACATCCTGCGCAAGGCGCACGGCAAGGTCTTCTCCGTGGTCGCCCAGGTCCGCGCGAACACCCGAAACTCGCTCGTACGCGATCTCGCCGACGACGCGAACACCACCGTGCTCGACCACATCAAGGTCCTGGAAGCGACCGGATACGTGGACTTCGACGCGCTGGCGGAGGACGCGGCGACCGCGAGCCCGCCGCCGCTCACCGTCTCCCCCGCTCCGCCCGGCCCGACGCAGTCCCCGCAATCGCCGGTCCCGGTGACCCCGTCCCCGGGCTATCCGCTCCCGCCGGCCGCCGCCCGCCCCAACCCGACGTCGACGTCGACGTCCTAGGGCCTGTCCGCAAGATCCCGGTCATCCTGTTCCGGCCGGAAAACGGAACGTCACATACCCACAACGCTCCGTCCCACATAGTGAATAAAGCATGGCGCCCGCCCGGCCCTTCGCATAGAAAAACGCCATGTTCTGGGTCCTTCTCCTGCTCCTGGCCTGGGCCGCGGCCGGCATCTCCTGCACCCGGCTGTGCCTGGCCGCCGTCCGTGCCGCGTCCGTCGACGCCGACGCGGCACGCGGGCACGACCTCACGTTGTACGAGGCGGCGTTCCTCTCCGGCGGCCCGGCCCGGGTCGCCGATCTGACCCTGGTGTCGATGGCCCGGCAGCGTCGGCTGCTGCTCGCGCACACGGGCTGGGCGACCGTGGTGGACCCGCGCGGGCGCGACGACATGGAGCGCTCGGTCATCGGAGCCATCGGCCCTGAGGGCCAGTCCCGGATAGCGCCGGTGCGGGCGACCGCGGCCGACGCGGACTCGGTACGCCGTCTCGCGGACCGCCTGGTCGCGGCGGGCCTGGCCGTTCCCGACGGCGCCCGCACCACCGTCGCGGAGGCGGTCCGCCAGGTCCGGGCCGCCGCGGCCGCGGTCCTCGCGCTGGCCGTCGCGGCCCTGCTGCTGCCGGCCCAGAGTACCGGGAACGAGGTGCCGGTGGCGGTCTGGTTCGCGCTCCCGCTCCTTCTGACGGTGAGCTGTCTCGCCATCGCCCGGATCGAGGTGCACCCCTACACGCGCTGGGCCTCCCCGGCCGGCCAGCGACTGCTCGGCACGCTCGCCCGGCACTCCGACGCATCCGGCGACGACCGTACGTACCTCACCTCCGTCGCGGTACGCGGCGTTCGCGCCATCGGTGAACCGGGGGTGCGGGCGGCGCTGACGCACCGGGACCGCGACGCCGGACTCGGCGGCTGGCTGCAGGGGGCTCGCGAAGGGGGCTGACGGGCGCTCACGGGGGCGCATCGGGGTCATTGGCGCCGACACCGGCGGCCGGTGCTTTACTTCGCCAACTGTCGAACGAAACATCCTTTTTGTCGCTGCCGTGCGCTGAAGGGATTCGCGATGAGAGCTGCCGTCCTCCACGGAACCGCAGGGTCCTTGCTCCTGACCGGTCTCGTCGCCGCTCCGGCGGGTGGCGCCCCGGCCTGGCCCGCCCCTGCCGGCTCCGCCGAGGCGCGCGGTACCGCCGTCGCCGCCGAGCGCGCCGCGGCCGCGGGCGTCCGCTTCGGCACGTGCGCCAAGGAAGAGCGCCTGCCGGGCAACCTCCAGTGCGGCACCGTGACGGTGCCCCTCGACTACGCCCTCCCCGACGGCAAACGGATCAAACTGACCGTCAGCCGCGTCAAGGCCACCGGCAAGGACCCGCACAACGCGAAGCACAAGGTGCCGCGCCAGGGCGCCCTCGTCTACAACCCCGGCGGTCCCGGGGCCTCCGGCATGTACTTCCCGCTGATCGGCTTCCTCCCCGAATGGAAGCCGATCGGAGCGGCGTACGACCTGGTCGGCTACGCCCCGCGCGGAGTGGACCGCTCCGCGCCGCTGTCCTGCCGGGACCCGAGGCGCCTGCTGAAGGCACCCCTGGAGTCCCCGACGTTCCCCTCCGAGGCGTACAAGAAGGAACGGATCGCGGAGGCGAAGGCGTACGCCCGCGGCTGTGCCCAGCGTTCGGGCCCCGGCCTGCGCCACTACACCTCGCTCAACAACGCCCGCGACCTGGACGTGCTGCGCGCCGCGCTCGGCGAGCGGAAGCTGACCTTCATGGGTGCCTCGTACGGGACGTACTTCGGCTCCCTGTACGCGACGCTGTTCCCCTCGCACGTACGCCGGATGGTCTTCGACTCGGCGGTGAACCCCGACCCCGAGCAGATCTGGTACCGGAACAACCTCGACCAGTCGGCCGCGTTCGAGGTCCGCTGGGCGGACTTCCGCGCCTGGATGGCCCGGCACGACAAGGTGTACGGGCTCGGCCGGACGCCCGAGGAAGTGCTGCGTTCCTACGAGAAGGCGCGGGCGCAGCTCGCCGCCAAGCCCGCGGGCGGCAAGGTGGGGCCTGCGCAGTTGCAGGGCGCGTTCCTGCAGGCCGGGTACTTCGACGACTACTGGCCGCAGCGCGCGCTGGCGCTGTCCGCCTATCTGAAGGGTGACCCGAAGCCGCTGGTCCAGGTGGCGGGACCGCATCCGGAGGCGGCCGCCGAACAGGAGAACGGCAGCGCGGTCTACCACGCCGTGGAGTGCAACGACGCGTCCTGGCCCACCGACTGGCGCGTCTGGGACCGCGACAACACGCGTCTCGCCCAGGTCGCGCCGTTCGAGACCTGGGACAACGTGTGGCTGAACCTGCCGTGCGCGTACTGGTCCGGGCCGCGGCAGAAGCCGCTCGACGTGCGGACACTGCCCGGGGAGCTGCCGCCGACACTGATCCTGGCCGCCGAGCGGGACGCGGCGACGCCGTACGAGGGCGCCAAGGAGTTGCAGCGGCGGCTGTGGGGCTCGGTGCTGGTGACCGAGAACGGCGCCGGCACGCATGGCATCGGCGGCGGCCCCAACAAGTGCGTCAACGGCTATCTGAACGCCTACCTGCTGGAGGGCAGGCTGCCCGAGCGGAGCGCGGCGTGCGCGCCGCACGCGGAGCCGAAGCCGCAGGCACCGGACAGCCGTGCGCGGGGCACCGAGCGCGCGAAGGGTGCGGCGGCGTCGAAGGCCTCCGCGCGCGTCGCGACGGCGAAGACCGTCCGGCAGGCGCCCTGACAGCGGCCACGAACACGGAAAGGCGGGCGTCCTCCCGAGGGCGCCCGCCTTCTCGTGGTGCGGATCAGGCGAGGCCCGCGACCAGTTCGGCGACGTCCTTGCGACGGCCGGTGTAGAACGGGACCTCTTCGCGGACGTGCATCCGGGCCTCGGAGGCGCGCAGGTGGCGCATGAGGTCGACGATGCGGTGGAGCTCGTCGGCCTCGAACGCGAGGATCCACTCGTAGTCGCCGAGCGAGAACGAGGCGACCGTGTTCGCGCGCACGTCGGGGTAGCCGCGGGCCATCTTTCCGTGGTCGGCCAGCATGCGGCGACGGTCCTCGTCGGCCAGCAGGTACCAGTCGTAGGAGCGTACGAACGGGTAGACGCTGACGTAGTCGCGCGGCGTCTCGTCGGCGAGGAACGCCGGGATGTGCGAGCGGTTGAACTCGGCGGGCCGGTGCAGCGCCATGTTCGACCAGACCGGCTCCAGGGCGCGGCCCAGCCGGGTGCGCCGGAAGAGGTTGTACGCCTCCTGGAGCTGGTCGCTGGTCTCGGCGTGCCACCAGATCATGACGTCGGCGTCGGCGCGCAGCCCCGACACGTCGTAGGTGCCGCGGACGGTGACGTCCTTCGCGGCGAGCTGGTCGAACAGCTCCTGGACCTCGTCGGCGTAACCGGCGCGGTCCTCGGGCAGCACGTCCTTCAGCCGGAAGACGGACCACAGGGTGTAGCGAATGGTCTCGTTGAGGTCCTTGGCCAGCTTGCCCTTGTTCGGGACCCTGCCGGACTCGGTGGTGGGGGCGTCGTCACTCATGCGGCTATTCTCCCGCGCCGCCGTGCAGGCTCTGCACCGGGGCGGCGCGCAGCGCGTCCAGGGCGCCGTCGTCGCCGCCGAGCCGGTCGACGGCGGCGTACGCGGACGCGATGCAGGCGGGGATGCCGACCCCGTCGTACGCCGCGCCGCACACCGCGAGGCCCGGCAGTCTGCCGACGTGCTCGCGGACGCGGGCCACGCGCGCGTGGTGACCGACGGGGTACTGGGGCAGTCCGTCGTCCCAGCGCGTCACCCGGGTCGCCACCGGATCGGCGTCGATCCCGATCGCCTCCCGCAGGTCGTGCCGGGACACCTGGACGAGGTCGGCGTCCGCCCGGCCGAGCACCTCCGTCTCGCCGTACCGCCCGACGGAGGTGCGCAGGACCAGCAGGCCGGGGTCCTGGCCGGCGATCCAGCCCCACTTGCGGGAGGCGAAGGTGGACGCCTTGATGGTGTGCCCGTCGACCGGCGGGACCAGGAAGCCGCTTCCCTCGGGGAGGGTGATGTCCTCGCTGCGGTAGGCGAGGGTCACCAGGGCCATCGACGCGTACTCCACGGCGGCCAGCTCGGCCGCGGCGGCGGGGGCCTCGGCCCGCAGCAGCCCGGCGGCGGCCGGGGCGGGCAGCGCCAGGACGACCGCGTCGGCGTGCAGGACACGGCCTCCGGCGACGACGCGCCAGCCGGCGCGCGGCCTCTCACCGGTGGCGGGCTCCGCCGACACGGTCCTGCGCAGCTCGGTCACCGGCGTCCCGGTGAGGATCTCTCCTCCGCGTGCCGTCACGGACTCGGCGACGGCGAGCGGCAGTTGACCCACTCCGCCGTCGATGCCCATGAACACCGGGCCGGTCTGGCCGGCGGCGGCCGCCTTGGCCTGGATCTCGCGGACGGCCTCGGTGAGGGAGGTGTGCGTGCGGGCGGCGGCGTAGAGCTGGGGGACGGCGAGGCGCAGGGAGAGGCGGTAGGCGTCACCCGCGTACACGCCGCCGAGGAGCGGTTCGACGAGGCGGTCGACGACCTCGCGGCCGAGGCGTGCCGCAACGTACTCGCCCACGGCGATGTCCTCGCCGACCTCCGTGCGGGGCAGGTCGGCGTCCCGCTCGATGCGGCGCAGGCCCTGTTCGGAGAGGACGCCGGCGAGGGCGGAGGCGCTGCCGGGGACGCCCATGACGTGGCCCTTGGGCATGGGGCGCAGGACGCCGCGGTTCCACAGGGAGGCCGTCGCGGTGGCGGGCGGCTGGAGGCGGTCGCCGAGTCCGGCCTCGCGAGCGAGGTCCACGGCCTCCGGGCGGCGCGCCAGCATCGACTCGGCGCCGAGGTCCACGCGCGTGCCCGCGATCTCGCCGGGCAGCAGCTTGCCGCCGAGGCGGTCCGACGCCTCCAGGACGGTGACGCGGGCGCCCCGCCCCAGCAGGCGGTGGGCGGCGGCCAGTCCCGCGATCCCCCCGCCGACGACCACGACATGTCCCGAACCCGTAGGAGTGTCCTCTTCGCGCATGACTCCACCTTCTCAAACCCCGCCGGCACCTCCGGCGGGGAGCCCGGTGTCCCGAGCGAGTCCGGACCGTGACCGCATCGGGACCGCATCCGTCCAACGTCCTGTGCCGGTCCGGCGTCGAAGAACTGTCAGTCGTCACCACCCTGGGGGGTAGCCCGCATGCTCACACGCAGATCCGGACGTCCGGCACGACCCGTGCCGCCTGTCTCGTCCGTCGCACCCGCCTCACCCGGCTCACCCGCCTCATCAGGACGCACCGCCCGCCCGGCCCGGGTCCTGGCGGGGATGTTCCTCGTCACCGCGCTCGCGCTGACGGGATGCGGCGCCGCCGATGATTCGGGCGGCAGCAGCAGCGACAAGGGGTACGCGCAGGACGCCGGAGACGCGAAGGCCGGCCCCGCGGAGAGGGCGGACTCGGGTGCGGCCGGCAGCGACAGCTCGGGCGGACGCAAGGCCGCCCCGACCAAGGTGACGGTGAACCGCATCATCCGCACCGCTTCCCTGACCGTCGAGGTCAAGGAGGTGGCCAAGGCCCTGGACGACGCCCGGACCACGGCCGAGAACGCCGGCGGCTACGTCGGCAACGAGACCACCACCCGTGACGGCAGGGGCCACGAGCGCACCCGCGTCGTCCTGCGGGTGCCCACCGAGCGGTACGACCAGGTGCTCGCCGACCTGGAGGGCGCCGGCAAGGTCGTCGAGCGGACGGCCAAGGCGCAGGACGTCACCGATCAGGTCGTGGACGTGGAGAGCCGCGTCAAGTCGCAGCGCGCCAGCGTGGCCCGGGTCCGCGAACTGATGGACAAGGCGACCAAACTGAGTGATGTCGTCGCCCTGGAAGGGGAGTTGAGCAGCCGGCAGGCCGACCTGGAATCGCTGCTCGCCCAGCAGGCGTCGCTGAAGGACCGCACGAGCCTGGCCACGATCACCCTCTCGCTGTCCGAGACCCCGGTGAAGAAGGCCGAGAAGAAGGACGAGGACCCGGGCTTCCTGGACGCGCTCCAGGGCAGCTGGGACGTGCTGGTCACCATGGTGCGCTGGCTGGCCCTGGCGATCGGGGCGCTGCTCCCCTTCGCCGCGGTGCTGGCGCTGATCGTCCTGGTGTGGATGCGTGTCGTGCGTCCCCGGCTGCCCCGTCGCCCGGCCCGGGCGGCGGCTTCGGGTCCGGCCCCGAGTACCGCCGCGGGTGCGTGGGCGGTCCCGGTTCCGGCTTCCCGCCCGGCCCCCGGTCCGGATTCGGCGGGCGAGGCCGCGCCGAAGGCCGCCCCGCCCGCGCGCCGCGAAGCCGAGGAAGGCGGCGAGGAGGACTGAAGTACCGGGCCCCCGTAGCGTGTTCGTATGAGTGTGAACGGTACGAGCGGTAGTGGTGGGGCCCGGGAACGACTGGTCGTGATCGGCGGTGACGCGGCGGGCATGTCCGCCGCGTCACAGGCGCGCCGGCTGCGCGGTCCGGACGGGCTGGAGATCGTGGCGTTCGAGCGGGGCCATTTCACGTCCTACTCGGCGTGCGGCATCCCGTACTGGGTGGGCGGCGACGTCTCCGATCGCGACCGGCTGATCGCGCGGACGCCCGAGGAACACCGCAAGCGCGCCATCGACCTGCGGATGCGCACGGAGGTCACGGAGATCGACGTCGCGGGCGCCCGGGTGCGCTCCCGGGACCTCGAGACCGGGGCCGAGGAGTGGACGTCGTACGACAAGCTCGTGATCGCGACCGGCGCGCGTCCGATCCGTCCCGACCTGCCGGGAGCCGGCGCGCCGGGCGTGCACGGGGTGCAGACCCTGGACGACGGACAGGCCCTGCTCGACTCGCTGGCGGCGGCCGGGGGCCGCCGCGCCGTGGTCGTCGGCGCGGGCTACATCGGCGTGGAGATGGCCGAGGCGCTCATCAATCGCGGGTACGAGGTGACGGTGGTCAACCGCGGCAAGGAGCCCATGTCCACGCTCGACCCGGACATGGGCCGCCTGGTGCACACCGCCATGGAGGGCCTCGGGATCACCATGGTCGACGACGCCGAGGTCACCGCGTTCCTCACCGGCGCCGAAGGGCGGGTCAGCGCGGTCGTCACCAAGGACGTCACGTACCCGGCGGACGTGGTGGTGCTGGGCATCGGTGTACGCCCCGAGACGTCGCTCGCCCGGGCTGCGGGGCTGCCGCTCGGCGAGCACGGCGGGCTGCTCACCGACCTGGCGATGCGGGTGCGCGGGCACGAGGACATCTGGGCGGGCGGTGACTGCGTCGAGGTGCTCGACCTGGTCTCGGGCCGCGAGCGGCACATCGCGCTGGGCACCCACGCGAACAAGCACGGGCAGGTGATCGGCTCCAACGTGGCCGGCGGATACGCCACGTTCCCCGGTGTCGTCGGCACGGCGGTGAGCAAGGTCTGCGATCTGGAGATCGCCCGCACCGGGCTGCGCGAGAAGGACGCTCACCGCGCGGGCCTGCGGTTCGAGACCGTCACCATCGAGTCGACGAGCCGCGCGGGCTACTACCCGGACGCCGCCCTCATGACGGTGAAGATGCTCGCGGAGCGCCGCACGGGGCGGCTGCTCGGCGTGCAGATCGTCGGCCGGGAGGGCGCGGCGAAGCGCGTGGACATCGCGGCCGTGGCGCTGACCGCGGGCATGACGGTGGAACAGATGACGATGCTGGATCTCGGCTACGCGCCGCCCTTCTCGCCGGTCTGGGACCCCGTCCTGGTGGCGGCCCGCAAAGCGGTGGCGAAGGTGCGGCACGGCGACCGGTGACGGGCGCGCGAGGATACGCGGGCTGCCGTTCCGGGCGGGTACGGCGCCCGGTCGACGGCCCGCGACGGCCGACGCGCCCGGTTACGCGGACTCGTGCCCTGCCGTCCCGTTGATCCGGTCTATCGCCTGCCGGGCCTGCTCCGCGGGCGGCCGGGCCGGCAGCGACGAGACCGAGGCCGGCGGGGCGACCGCGGGCGGTGTCTGGGCCGGCTTCGCGTGCGCCGCCGACCGGGAGGACCGCAGCCGGTGGCTGACGGCCTCGTCCAGGGTCACGGGCCGCTGCATCCGCGCCGCGAGACGTCCCGCCTCCTGGCCGAGCGCGGCGACGTCCTCCCAGGGGAGGTGCAGCACCAGGGCGATTTCCGCCTCGCCGTCGGGCAGGGCATGCATCGGAGGAGTAACTCGGTCGCTCATCGCCTGTGTCCTCACGTCTTCACGTCGTCGCGTCGAACCCGCGTCGCGTCTTCGTCACGGCGCGGGCGGTTGAGGAGACATACGGCTGCGGGGGCACATGTGTTCAGTGGGAGACCGCACCGGCCGCCGGGCCGGCCGGGCACCGCTCCGGGCCCGCCGGAGCGCGGATTCGCCGGGCACATCGGGGGCAGTACTTCCTCGTGGTCATACCCGTCCATGACGTGAACCCGGTGCGGCGCACGCCCTATGTGACGTACGCGCTGATCGCCGCCAATGTCCTCGTGTTCCTCTACACCCCCGGTCTGGCCGGATCGGTGGCGGGGGACAGCGCGCTCTCGCAGCTGTGTCATCTGCACGCGTTCCTGGACCACTACGCCGCCGTGCCGCAGGAACTGATCCACCATCACATGCCGCGCCTGGTGCCGACCGGTGACGTCGGTGCCGGGCCGCACGGCTCGGGCTGTGTGGTGGGCCCGCCGGACTACGACAAGTCGCCGCCGCTGTCGGTGGTCACGGCGATGTTCCTGCACGGGAGCTGGCTGCACCTGCTGGGCAACATGCTCTTCCTGCTGATCTTCGGCAACAACATCGAGGACCGGCTCGGACATGTGCGGTTCACGCTGTTCTACGTCGCGTGCGGTTTCGCGGCGGCGTACGGCTTCGCGCTGGTGAACGCGGACTCGGGCGACCCGCTGATCGGTGCCTCGGGGGCGATCGCCGGGGTCCTCGGCGCCTATCTGGTGCTGTATCCGAGGGCCAGGGTCTGGGTTCTCGTCCCGTTCCTGGTGTTCCTGCCGCTCCGGCTGCCCGCGTGGCTCGTGCTGGGCTTCTGGTTCGTGCTCCAGGCGGCGTACTCGTCCGGCGCCGCCGTGCCCGCCGCGGGCACCGTGGCCTACGCGGCGCATGTCGTCGGCTTCCTCGCCGGCATGTTCCTGGCCTGGCCGCTGCGCCCCGGCACCCCGCCACCGCCCGAGCCGCGCCGCCTGCTGTGGGGCAGACGGGCACGGCACGGCTGGTGAACCGGGGACCCGCTCGCGGAATGATCCGCGGAACGGTCCGCGGACGGGCTCTAGCGAGCCGTCTGCGTGTGCACGTACTCCACGAGGTGGGTCAGCGCGTCCGGGTTCATGCTGGGCAGGACGCCGTGGCCGAGGTTGAAGACATGGCCCTCCAGACCGGCGGCGGCGTCGAGCACCTCACGGGTCTTGGCCTCGACGGCCTCGGTGGGGGCGAACAGGACCGCGGGGTCGAGGTTGCCCTGGAGCGCCTTGCCGGGACCGACCCGGCGGGCGGCCTCGTCGAGCGGGACGCGCCAGTCCACGCCGACCACGTCGGCGCCCGCCTCGCCCATGAGGCCGAGCAGCTCGCCGGTGCCGACGCCGAAGTGGATGCGCGGCACTCCGTACGAGGCGACGGCGTCGAAGACCTTGGCGGACGCGGGCATCACCGAGCGGCGGTAGTCCGCGGGGGCCAGGGCGCCGACCCAGGAGTCGAAGAGCTGGACGGCGCTCGCGCCCGCCTCGATCTGCACCTTGAGGAAGGCGGAGGTGATCTCGGCGAGACGGTCGAGCAGGTCGGCCCACAGCTGCGGGTCGCCGTACATGAGCGCCTTGGTGTGCTCGTGGTTCTTGGACGGACCGCCCTCCACGAGGTAACTCGCGAGGGTGAACGGCGCGCCCGCGAAACCGATGAGGGGGGTCTCGCCGAGCTCGGCCGTCAGAAGCTGGATCGCCTCGGTGACGTACCAGACGTCCTCGGGGGTCAGATCGCGCAGCTGTGCCAGGTCGGCGCGGGTGCGGATCGGGTTCTGGACGACGGGGCCGACGCCCGGCTTGATGTCCAGGTCGACGCCGATGGCCTTCAGCGGGACGACGATGTCGCTGAAGTAGATCGCCGCGTCCACGCCGTGCCGGCGGACCGGCTGGAGCGTGATCTCGGCGACCAGGTCGGGCCGCATGCAGGACTCCAGCATGGGGATGCCCTCGCGCACCTTGAGGTACTCGGGCAGTGAGCGGCCGGCCTGCCGCATGAACCACACGGGCGTGTGCGGCACGGGCTCGCGCCTGCACGCCTTGAGGAAGGCGGACTCGTACGTGGCTGTCGGCTGCTGCCCGGCGGGGCTGTGGTTGGCGCTCACGACGGAAAGTCTCCCACGGCTCACGGACGTCACCGTCCCGGGCTCCGGGCCACCGGCCGCCCCCGCTCCGGCGCCCGGAGCACCCGCCCGGACGACCGCGTCCACGTGGCGTGATCCGGACAGGGGTCCCACGCACGGGTGTCTCTCCCTGCGCGCGGGCTCCGTTCCCTTTAATCTTCCCCGCATGGCTGCGGCTCAGGGACGACTGTCGGACGGCGCTGGCGGAATGGACGACGCGAAGGAGGAGGACAGGAATGCGGCGGAGACGGCCCCGTTGCCCTTCCGGGCGGCCGTCGACGGCCTGAGGGCCGCCCGGCTGCGGCCGGACATCGAGATCGACCCGACGCGACCACCGCAACGCCTGGCTCCGTACTCGTACGCGCTGGAGGCCGCGGTCGTCGCCGACGACGAGGATCTGGCCGACGGGCGCCTCGTCCTGCTGCACGACCCGGCCGGACACGACGCCTGGCAGGGCTCCTTCCGTCTGGTGACCCTCGTCCGCGCGGAACTGGAGCCGGAGATGGCCGCCGACCCGCTGCTCCCCGAGGTCTGCTGGTCGTGGCTGACCGGCGCACTCCAGGCCCGCGGTCTGTCGTACGGCGAGGCGAGCGGCACCGTCACGCGCGCGAGCTCGCACTACTTCGGCGGGCTCGCGGAGCGCCCGGCCGCCTCGCAGATCGAGATCCGTGCGTCGTGGACACCCCGGGAGGGCCTCGGCGGCGTTCCGGACACGGCCGCGCACCTCGCGGGCTGGTGCGACCTGCTGTGCCAGATCGCCGGGCTGCCGCCGGTGCCTCCGGGGGACGCCTCGGTGGTCACCCTCCCGCAGCGCCGGGGACCACAGTCCCGCTGACCCCCGAGAGGGCGCGCGCCGACGCGCGCGCCCTTTCCGTTTTCTTACCGGGCCTTTTGTCGATACGACCACTTTCGGCCGCGTATCGACGGGGAACGACTCGGTTCGATCTTCGGATGATCGATCGCGTGTCCGAATTGCGCGGATTGTTACTCACCACATCGTGATCATTCTCTAAAGGTCAATGGGTTTGATGCCGAAGACGTCTGTGACCTTGAAAGCACGGTTCGTCCTGGCTCGCCCCCCAGAGCCGGTCCCCGTCCCGCACCCCAGGAGGCCTGGTGTCCGTTCTCCTCGAGCAGCCCGCAAGCCTGGTCGCCTACCGCCCGAACAAGCCGACCGCCATGGTGGTCGTGGCCGACCCCCGGGTCCGCTCCACCGTCACCCGCCATCTGTGGGCGCTCGGAGTGCGCGACGTCATCGAGGCGTCGTCCGTCGCGGAGGCCCGTCCCCGAATCGGCAACCCGCGCGACATCTGTGTCGCCGATGTCCACCTGCCGGATGGTTCCGGCCTCACCCTCCTTTCCGAAACCCGAGCCGCCGGCTGGCCCAACGGCCTCGCCCTCTCCGCCGCCGACGACATCGGCGCCGTGCGCAACGCCCTCGCGGGCGGCGTCAAGGGCTACGTCGTCACCGGCACCCGTACGAACGTCGGGCTCCCCACCCGGCCCGGCGCCGCGCCCATCGGCTCGGCCGCCGCCCGTATGCACCGCCGCCCCCCGGGTGCCCCGAGCCACCCGGGCGGCTACCGCGAACTGTCCGGACGTGAGGTCGAGGTCCTGCGCCTGGTCGCGGAGGGCCAGTCGAACAAGGCCATCGGCGTCTCCATGGGCCTGTCCGCGCTGACCGTCAAGAGCCACCTGGCCCGCATCGCCCGCAAGCTCGGCACGGGCGACCGCGCCGGAATGGTCGCGGTGGCCCTGCGGACCGGAATCATCCACTGACCCCTGCCCGACACCGCCCCCTCCTCCCCCGCCCCGGCATCCCCCTCGCGCGTGAACCGGATCTTTCACTTGCCTGACTGGTTTGCGACCCTCAGACGCCCGTCGACGGAACGTTCCGTCGACGGGCGTCGTCCATACACAGATACCCTTGACAGGTGACCGACGCCCAAGAGACCGCAGCAGACAGCTCACTGCGAACCACCGGAGGCGGCCCTCCGGACGACGTCGAATCGGCGCCGATCCCTTTGCTCGAGCCCCGAGAAGGCATTCCGCCCGTGATCGCCGACGACGCCTCGCTCGCCGAGATGATCGCCGCCTTCGCCGCCGGATCCGGCCCGGTGGCCGTCGACGCCGAACGCGCGTCCGGGTACCGATACGGCCAGCGCGCCTATCTCGTGCAGCTGCGCCGCGAGGGCGCCGGCAGCGCGCTGATCGACCCCGTCGCCTGTCCCGACCTGTCGGGTCTGGGCGAGGCGATCTCCGGGGCCGAGTGGGTGCTGCACGCCGCCACCCAGGACCTGCCCTGTCTCCGCGAGATAGGCATGATCCCCACCAGCATCTTCGACACCGAGCTGGCCGGGCGCCTGGCCGGGTTCCCCCGGGTGGGCCTCGGCGCGATGGTCGAGAGCGTCCTCGGCTTCGTCCTGGAGAAGGGACACTCCGCCGTCGACTGGTCGACCCGCCCGCTGCCCGAGCCCTGGCTGCGCTACGCCGCGCTCGACGTGGAACTCCTCGTCGACCTGCGCGACGCCCTGGAGAAGGAACTCGACCGGCAGGGCAAGCTGGAATGGGCCCGGCAGGAGTTCGACGCGATCGCGCAGGCCGAGCCCGCGCCGCCGCGCAAGGACCCCTGGCGCCGTACGTCCGGGATGCACAAGGTGCGCCGCCGCCGTCAGATGGCCGTCGTCCGGGAGCTGTGGGAGACCCGGGACCGGGTCGCTCAGCGCCGGGACATCTCGCCGGGCAAGGTGCTCGGGGACGCCGCGATCGTCGAGGCGGCACTGGCCGTGCCCGCCAACCTGCACGCCCTGGCCGCCCTGAACGGCTTCGGGCACCGCATGGGCCGCCGCCAGCTGGAGCAGTGGCAGGCCGCGGTCGAACGGGCGAAGGAGTTGCCGGACGCCGAGCTGCCGCAGCCGGGACAGCCGGTGACCGGGCCTCCCCCGCCGCGGGCCTGGGCCGACAAGGACCCGGCCGCCGCGGCCCGGCTCTCCGCCGCGCGGGCCGCCGTATCGGCGCTGGCCGAGCAGCTGAACATGCCGCAGGAGAACCTGATCACCCCGGACACCGTGCGGCGCGTGTGCTGGGAGCCGCCCGCGGCACCGGACACCGAGTCCGTGGGCGCCGCGCTCACCGGCTACGGGGCCCGGCCCTGGCAGGTCGAACTGGTCACGCCGGTGCTGGTGACCGCGCTGTCCCTGAAGGCCGCCTAGAAGCCGAGGGAAGGCCGCCCGGAACCGAGGCCCTACGACGCGAGGGGCGGGCCGGAGCACGCGGACCGTCGGTCCGGGGCGTCTCCCCCGCCGCCCCGCCGGCCGCGCATTCCACGCTTTCCGCCCTCTCCGCGCGCCACGTGTGCTCCGAACGGGTTCTGGAAGCGGAATCGGGACGTCGACCGGACGGCGAGATCACGCCAAGATCCTGGGCCGCCCGACCGCGCCGCCCGGTTCCCCGGCCTCCCCGTCCTCCCGGAACGCCGTCGCGGCAGGTGGGGCCGCCGTACGCGGACCGTCCGCCACCCCCGCCCGCGGGGCCGGCCCGGAGCGGCGCGCCGGTGCCGGGCGCCCGCGCGTGATGGGCTTGGCCGGGAACACGCAGCCCTTCCGGATGTGACCTTCGCCGCTCCCGGCCACGGGACTGGGCAGGTTGGTTACTCGTAAGTAGCATGGGTGCTGAGCGCGCGCTCAGGCGTGTGTCCGCGCAGCAGTGCCATCCCGCATCTGGAGGAGAGCCATCGTGCCTCGTACCGTCAGGGACGTCGTCTTCGTAGACGGCGTCCGCACCCCGTTCGGCAAGGCGGGCCCGAAGGGCATCTACCACGAGACCCGTGCCGACGACCTCGTCGTGAAGGCCATCCGGGAGCTGCTGCGCCGCAACCCCGGTCTTGACCCCAAGAAGATCGACGAGGTCGCCATCGCCGCGACCACGCAGATCGGTGACCAGGGTCTGACCCTGGGCCGCACGGCCGGCATCCTCGCCGGGCTCCCCCAGTCGGTCCCCGGCTACTCCATCGACCGCATGTGCGCGGGCGCGCTGACCGCCGTCACCGCCACCGCGGGCTCCATCGGCTTCGGCGCGTACGACGTCGTCATCGCCGGCGGTGTCGAGCACATGGGCCGTCACCCCATGGGCGAGGGCGTGGACCCGAACCCGCGGTTCGTCAGCGAGAAGCTGGTCGACGAGTCCGCCCTGTTCATGGGCATGACCGCCGAGAACCTGCACGACCGCTACCCGACCATCACCAAGCAGCGCGCCGACGAGTACGCCGTGCGCTCGCAGGAGAAGGCCGCCAAGGCGTACGCCAACGGCAAGATCCAGCAGGACCTGGTGCCGATCTCGGTGCGCAACACCAACGCGGAGATCGGTGAGACGGGCTGGGGCCTGGTCACCGCCGACGAGCCGATGCGTCCGGGCACCACGCTGGAGAACCTGTCCGGCCTGAAGACCCCGTTCCGCGTCCACGGCCGTGTCACCGCCGGTAACGCCGCCGGTCTGAACGACGGTGCGACCGCGTCGATCCTCGCCTCCGAGGACTTCGCCCGCGAGAACGGCCTGCCGGTCAAGATGCGCCTGGTCTCGTACGCCTTCGCGGGCGTCGAGCCGGAGGTCATGGGCTACGGCCCGATCCCGGCCACCGAGAAGGCCCTCGCCCAGGCCGGTCTGTCGATCGAGGACATCAACCTCTTCGAGATCAACGAGGCATTCGCCGTCCAGGTGCTCGCCTTCCTCGAGCACTACGGCATCGCCGACGACGACGCGCGCGTCAACCAGTACGGCGGCGCGATCGCCTACGGCCACCCCCTCGCCTCCTCCGGCGTCCGTCTGATGACGCAGCTGGCCCGCCAGTTCGAGGAGCAGCCGGAGGTCCGTTACGGCCTCACCACCATGTGCGTCGGCTTCGGCATGGGCGCCACGGTGATCTGGGAGAACCCGCACCACAAGGACGCCGGAGGCGACAAGTGACCACCGCTGAACTCCTGAAGGGCGCAGCCGAGCTGTTCCCCGACGAGGTCGTGACGTCCGCGAACGTACGCCACCTCGACCTGCCGTTCGGTGCCGGGCGCTTCGCGCTCATCACCCTCGACAACGGCTTCGACCACACCAAGCCGACCACCTTCGGTCCTCAGTCGCTGGCGAACCTGAACACCGCCATCGACCAGGTCGAGAAGGAGGCCGCGGCCGGCGAGATCGTCGGTATCGGTGTCACCGGCAAGCCGTTCATCTTCGCGGTCGGCGCCGACCTCAAGGGTGTCGAGCTGCTGAAGAAGCACGAGGACGCGCTCGCCATCGGCAAGGGCGGCCACGAGGTCTTCAAGCGCCTGTCGGGCCTCGCGGTCCCGACCTTCGCCTACTACAACGGCGCGGCGATGGGCGGTGGCGTCGAGGTCGGTCTGCACTGCTCGTACCGGACCGTCTCCGCGGCCCTGCCGGCGTTCTCGCTGCCCGAGGTCTTCCTCGGTCTGGTCCCCGGCTGGGGCGGCTGCACGATCCTGCCGAACCTGATCGGTGCGGACAAGGCCGTCTCGGTGATCATCGAGAACTCGCTCAACCAGAACAAGCAGCTCAAGGGCGGGCAGGTCTACGACCTCGGCATCGCCGACGCGCTGTTCGAGGGCGCGGACTTCCTGGAGCAGTCGCTGCTGTGGACGGCCTCCGTCCTCAAGGGCGACATCGCCGTCGAGCGCCCGGAGATCGACCGCGGCGAGGCCTGGGACCAGGCCGTCGCGCGCGGCCGGTTCATCGCCGACAGCAAGGTGCACGGGGCCGCCCCGGCCGCCTACCGCGCGCTGGACATCATCGCCGCGGCCAAGGACGGCGACCTGCAGAAGGGCTACGACGCCGAGGACGTGGCGCTCGCCGACCTGATCATGGGTGGCGAACTGCGCTCCGGCATCTACGCCTTCAACCTGGTCCAGAAGCGCGGCAAGCGTCCGGCGGGTGCGCCGGACAAGTCGCTCGCGCGTCCGGTCACCAAGGTGGGCGTCGTCGGCGCGGGCCTGATGGCCTCGCAGCTCGCCCTGCTCTTCCTGCGCCGCCTCGAGGTGCCGGTCGTCCTGACCGACATCGACCAGGAGCGCGTCGACAAGGGTGTGGGCTACGTCCACGCCGAGATCGACAAGCTGCTGCTCAAGGGCCGCGTCAACCGGGACAAGGCGAACCGCCTGAAGGCCCTGGTCTCCGGTGTGCTGGACAAGGCGGAGGGCTTCTCCGACGCCGACTTCGTCATCGAGGCCGTCTTCGAGGAGATCGGCGTCAAGCAGCAGGTGTTCGCGGAGGTCGAGGCGGTCGCCCCGGCGCACGCGATCTTTGCCACCAACACCTCCTCGCTGTCGGTCACCGAGATGGCGTCGAAGCTGAAGAACCCCGAGCGGGTCGTGGGCTTCCACTTCTTCAACCCGGTCGCGATCCTCCCGCTCCTGGAGATCGTGCGCGGCGAGCAGACGGACGACGCCTCGCTGGCCACGGCGTTCGCCGTCGCCAAGAAGCTGAAGAAGACCGCGGTTCTCACCAAGGACGCCCCGGCGTTCGTCGTGAACCGCATCCTGACCCGCTTCATGGGCGAGATCCAGAACGTCATCGACGAGGGCACGTCCGTCGAGGTCGCCGAGAAGGCCATCGAGCCGCTCGGCCTCCCGATGTCCCCGCTGGTCCTGCTGGAGCTGGTCGGTCCCGCGATCGGTCTGCACGTCTCGGAGACCCTCAACCGGGCCTTCCCGGACCGCTTCACGGTCTCCCCGAACCTCGCGGCCGTCGTCAAGGCGGGCAAGCGCGGCTTCTACGTCTACGACTCCGGCAAGCCGGAGCTGGACCCCGAGGTCGCCGCGCTCCTCAAGCAGGGCGACGTCGTCCTGACCGAGGAGCAGGTGCGGGACCGGGTCCTCGACGCGGTGGCCCAGGAGATCGGGCTCATGCTCGACGAGGGCGTCGTCGCCGAGGCCCAGGACATCGACCTCTGCCTGATCACCGGCGCCGGCTGGCCCTTCCACCTGGGCGGCATCACGCCGTACCTGGACCGTGAGGGTGTCTCCGAGCGAGTGACCGGGAAGCGGTTCCTGGAGCCCGGCGTGGCTTCGGTTCCCGCGTAACGGCCGTACGGCATACGTGAAGAGGGCCTCCGCTTCGGCGGGGGCCCTCTTTCGTCGGTGTCGGGACGGTGGATGCTGACGGAGTGCCGAGCGTGCCGGGCCCGGGCCGGGTGACCTGGCCAGGGCCTACGGCGTCAGACCGCCCGCCATGCCGCAAGGGCGATCCCCGGCTCGTCCTTGCGGCGGGTGACCCGGAGTTCACCGGTTCCCGGGGAGAGCGTCGCGGCGACCACACGGCCCTCCTCGTCCTCCGTCAGCGACACCAGGGCGTCGGCGGGGAGTTCCGGCCCCGACTCCGTCCACCAGGCGCCCGCGGACTCGTCCTCGGTCGGGTAGGCGGCGAAGGCCACCCGTCCGCTCGCCGAGCGCTGGGCGAGCAACGTGCAGTCGTGGCCGTCCAGTTCGCAGCGGACGACACAGACGGAACCCGGGCCGGCCGAGGCCAGGAGGGCCACGGGCTTGGTGCCGGGACGCCAGGCGCACACATCGCCCGATTCGTCGGTGAAGAAGAGCGTCGTGGAGCCGACGGAGGTCGCGAGAGCGCGCAGGGTGTCCGGGCGGACCGGTGCCTCCAGCGCCTCGTCCAGGGCGGGTACCGAGCCCGCCTCCTCCTGGCGCCAGTGCAGCACGCCGCCCGGAACGGCCGCGTACAGCTCGACTCGGCCGGACATCCCCGTCACGGCCGCCAAGTCCCCTTGGACGTCATGCCCCTTGAGGTCGCGCCAGGGCCCCCAGCCGCCCTTCTGCTTCTGGCCGACCATGCTGACTCCGCCGCTCTTGTTGCGCACGAAGACATGGGCGCGCCCCTCCGCGTCGACCGCGACGGCGGGGTTGCCGGTCCGGCCCCCGGTGCGGTCGGGGTGACCGATCGGGTTCCAGTCGAGGGCGGAGAGGTCCGGCCGGAAGTGGGTCGAGTGGACGAGGCCCGACTCGTCGCGGACGGTCGGACGCCAGGAGACCAGATGGGTGTAGAGGTCGGGTCCTTGACCCAGGGCCATGACGGGGTGCAGGCGTTGGGCGCCGCCCACGGTACGCGGAGGGTCCCATGGGCCACCGGGTCCGCGCTCCGCCCGGCAGCGGACGGTGGCCTCCGACAGCAGGTACGCGCTGAGCCTGCCGTCGCGGCCACGTATGAGCCAGTCGACGTTCACCGGTTCACCTTAATCGGGGACGGGCCGCTCGCCGAGGCCCGCCCCCGCACCGGTCAACCGCTCACAGGCGCTTGGCGCTGCGCAGCAGCCCGGCGTAGAAGCCGTTGCCGTCGATCCGGGAGGCACCGCCCTTGTCGCCCATGGTCGGTCCGTTGACCTCCTTGCGACTGGAGATGAAGACGCGGTGGCCGTCGGTATCCACGCCCAGGTACAGGGCGACGTGGTCCAGGTGGTTGCCGGTGCGGTGGTCCATCTTGAAGAAGAGGAGGTCACCGGGCTGGACCACGTCGATGTTCTTGGGGCGCGTGTACCAGGGGGACGGCCCGGAGAGCTTCAGGATGTCGACGCCGATCTTCGACCGGGCCATGCCGTCGGCGCTGCGCGGCAGTCCGTCGCCGGAGAGGTTCGTCGCCATCAGCGGGTAGCGGGCCCGGTAGCCCCAGATCATGCGCATGAACCCGGAGCAGTCCAGGGCGCGGTAACGCTCCTTGCGCGCCACCATCGAGGTGCCGTCGCGGAAGGTGTAGTTGATGCCCAGGTAGTCGTAGAAGTCGTTCTGTTCGAGGCGGTCGACGCCGTCCTCCTTGAAGGGGCCGAAGACCGCGTCGCCCGCGTACGGGACGCCCTCGTCGTCCTTCTTCACCGGTGCGCCGTCGACGTACTGGAAGGCGATCGCGAAGATGTCGTCGGCCTCGCTGCCGTAGAACTCCTTGAACCAGTCCTTGAACCACTTCTCCTTCTCGGCACCCTTGCGCCAGGCCTCCGGCATCAGACGCACCCAGTCCTGTGTCACCACGCGGGACTGGGTGTTGGCCGGCTCGGTGAGGGTGCGGGAGGGGCCCCGGAGGGTCGCGGTGCGGGCGCCGTCCGTGAAGGTGGCGAGGATGTCGCCGTTCTCGCCGCGCAGCACGGAGCGGGTCGGGTTGTTCAGTCGCTCCCAGGTCTGCTTGCCGGTGGCCTTGCCCGAGTTCTCCAGGGCCGGCTTGTCGGTGACGGCCTGCACGGCCGGGACCTTCGCCTCCTCGTCCTTGCGGAGTTCGAAGGTGAAGTAGGCGCTGCCCGCGAGCAGCGCGAGGACCGTGGCCGCGTGGAGGACGGGACGGCCTTTGCGCTTCGGCATGGTGACGGCTCCAGAGGTTCCGAAGTAAGAGGCGGGCTCAGGCGGACGGCATGGCGCCGAGAAGGATTCCGGCGGTCAGCACGACATAGGTGGCGAGCGTGACCGAGCCGGTCGACAACAGCGTGGCCCCCTTGGGCTGGCGCACCAGCTGGTAGCCGACGAGCCCGGGGACGATGAAGCCCAGGGTCTGGTTGGCGTACAGCAGCGGGAACTCCATCTGGAGCACGATGATCACGGACGCCTGGATCAGTACGCCGGTCAGCACGACGGCCGCGAACAGCCGCTTGCCGTAGAGGATCACGAAGCGCTGGAGCAGCAGGGTGGTGACGTACGTCAGGACGGTCACGCCGAGGACGAGCGCGGCGCGCTGCAGGTCCTCGATGAGGGTGAGCGCCAGCCAGCCAGGGGTGATCATGCCGCCGGGCGAGAGGTTGGTGGTGAGGTAGCAGATCAGCGAGAACATCAGGCCCAGGCCGATGCCGATCGCGGCGATCTCGGGGGTGAGGACGGAGGGGATCAACGGGGCTCTCCTGGGCTGCGCCACTGCTGGGGGTCGTCGTCGGGGTGTGTGGGAGGTACGCGGGGTTCGAACAGGCCGCGGGACCCGGGCTGTTCGCCGGACCCGGGCGGCTGGGGCCGCGTGTCGGCGGGCCCCTGCGACCCGTCCGGCCAGAGCTCACGGGCCTGTTCGGGCCGGTAGACCTGCTCCGGCTGGTGGCTCCGGTGCGGATACTCCGGCTGCGGCTGCTGGTGCGGGTGCTCCGACCGGTGCGGCTGCTCCGGTTGGTGCTGCTGTGTCTGCTGCGGGTGTTCGGGGCGCGCCCGCCGTGACCGGCCCTCCGGCGCGGACGCGCCGAGCGGGTCCGTCTGCGGGTGCGCCGCCTGCGGCCGGCCCTGCTGCGGGTGCCCCTGCTGAGGCTGACCCTGCGGCTCGAGCGTCGCCGGCGGGTGACCCTGCTGGACGTGTCCGGCCTGCGGCCGGCCCTGCGGAGGCCGGCCGTGCTGGTCGTGCGTCGCCTGCGGATGACCCTGCTGGTGATGCCCGGCCTGCGGCCGGCCCTGCTGGGGACGGCCCCGGCGCGGAAGGCCCTGCTGTTCGGGCGTCGCCTGCGGGTGACCCTGCTGGGGGTACGGGTTGTCCGCGGTGCGCTGTGCGGGGACGTGGGTCTGGGGCGCGTAACGCGTCTCGTACGCCTCCGAGTACCGCTGGTAGGGGTCGATACGCGGCGCGTACAGCTGCACGGTCTCGACGTGCTCGCGCACGGGCGTCGGCACACGCGGCTCGTCGGCCGTGTCGCCGGGACGGCCGGCGTGCTCGGCGTCACCGGCGGCGTTCTCGTCCGCGTTCTCGTCCACGCTGTCGTCCGCGGGGAGTTCGGCGAGGTGCTCCAGCAGGTGCTCGCCCTGGCCGTGGATGTTGCCGATGGCCACCAGCGAGCTGTCCGCGCCGAGCTCGCCCAGCAGCTGCCGCATGAACTCCTCGGGGTCGCGGCGGTCGCCGCCGAGGTCGACCGCGCGGGAGCGGTACTCCGCGGGCATCGCGTCGATGGCGCTCTTGGCCGGGTGGCCGATCACGAAGACCTTCTCGGGGTCCAGCTCGGGGATGATCTCGCCCATCTGACCGTTGCGCTCGACGCGGTCGGGGCGGCAGTTGATGACCACGTTGAGCGGGCGGTGGATGGCGCCGAGATCGAGCAGCTGGTTGATGTTCATCAGCGTCGACTCGGGGTCGTTGGCCGCGAAGACGTTGGCGAAGCGGACCTTCTTGCCGTCCTCGGTGACGTACCGCTCGACGGAGAGGACACCGGGGTCCGGCGGCGCGTCGTACATGCCTTGGAGGGCCGTCTCCCGCTCCACGCCGAGGAGTTCGGCGACGGTGAGCGCGATCGCCACGTTCTCCTTGAAGGTGAACCAGCTGAACCCGCGCAGCTCCTCGTCCGAGACCGTTTCCGGGTCGGCGTAGATCAGCTTGCAGTCGCGGGAGTCGGCCTCCTCCTGGAGGATCGCGAAGCGCTCCTGCTCGGCGGTGACACAGATACCGCCCTCCGGCATGGACCGGGAGAGCGAGCGGGCCACGTCGTCGAGGGTGGGGCCCATCTCGGCGAGGTGGTCCTCACGGACGTTGCACAGGACGCCGATCGTGGAGCGGATCAGCTTGGACTGGTTGATCTCCTGGAGGGCCGGCATGACGGCCATGCACTCGATGACCAGGGCGTCCGGGTTGTACGCCGCCGCGCGCCGGACGATGCCGATCTGCTCGACGACGTTGGCGATGCCGAACTTGCGGTAGACCGGCTCCTCGGTGGCGTCGGGGTGGATGAACCGGGCCGCCGTACCGGTGGTCTTGGCGACCGTGGTCAGCCCTCCGCCGCGCAGCGCGCCCGCGCAGAGCCGGGTGATGGACGACTTGCCGCGGATGCCGTTGACCAGCACCCGGGTGGGAATGTTGTCCAGGTTGGTGAAGTGCCGCCGCTGTTCGACGATGCCCGCCACCAGCAGGATCGCGCAGCACACCACCAGGACGGTGAAGAGGAAGAGCACGGCTGATCAGTTCCTTACGTGCTGCTGGGGCGCGGTGCCGGGTGCGCTCCGGCGCGGGGACGGCTGTTGTCTGCGCTGTTCCTGGAGCTGCTGGCGGACGAGTTCCAGGGAGCGGGTGACCGCGCCGACCTCGTCGTGGTTGCGCGGGAACAGGACGGTCTTGCGGTCGCCGCCGGCCAGCGCCTCGGCCTGGCCGGCCAGGGCGCGCAGCGGCCGGGCCACCACGATGTGCATCCAGCCGAGGCAGGCGGCCGCCGCGGCGGCACCCAGCAGTCCGGCGAGCACCGTGCGGTGCTGCACGTCGTACTCGGGGATGGCGAGCCGGTCCGCGGGCTGCCAGCTGACGACGGTCCAGCCGAGCTGCTTGGCGGGGCCGCCTCCCACGAAGGGGGCCGCGGCGGCGATCTGCACGCCGTCCTCGCGGTAGAGGACACCGGCGGCGTGCGCGGACTTGCCGACCTTCTGCCCGGCCGCGAAGACCAGGTCCTTCAGGCGCTGGTTGGGCAGCGACTGGAAGGCGAGGTAGCCGGTGTTTCCCGCGATGACCTTGCCCTGGTCGTCGACGAGGCGTACGACCCCGAGGCCCGGGCGCTTGAGCACCGAGTTGAGGAAGTCGAGCCGGAACTCACCGACCAGCGCGGACCCGTCGCGGCCGGGGATCTCCGCGGTGCCGACCACGAGCGGCTTCTTGCCTCCCTGGCCGAGCAGCTGGATGGGGTCGGCGGTGGCGGGCTTGGGCCGCGCCTCTCGGGGCTTGTCGCCGACCTGGGCGACCACGTCGCCGGAGGCGTCGACGACGTAGAGCGACTGGTAGCGCAGGTGCTGGTTGAGCGTGCGGTCCAGCACCTTGGTCATGTCGTCCGGGGTGGTGCGGTCGCCGATCAGCGTGGCCACGGACTGGAGGTCGGCCTCGCCCTCGTTGAGCGCGCGGCGCACCCGGTCGGTGAGCGTGTCGGTGCGTTCGCGCTGGTCGTTCACGAGCTGCTGCGGTACGACGACGGTGCCGTCGGCCCGGTTCAGGATGAGCAGCAGCGGGGCCGACCAGGCGAGCAGCAGGACCGCGCAGACGGCGAGCAGTCCGCGGGTTCCGATGCGGCGCGGGCCGCGCGGGCGGGGCGCGGCCTCGCTCCGCTCCGCGCCTTCGCCGAGCAGCTGGCCGCGCAGCCCTTCCAGGGCCGTGCCGATCCGGCGGGCCTCGCCGTAGCCGGGGACGCTCACCGGGCGTGCCAGGTCGCCGCGGGTGAGGCGGCGCGACTCCAGGAAGAGCCGGATGAGCGGCCGCTGCACCGTACCGAGCAGCACGGCGACGGCGATGCCGCCGATGACCAGGAGGGCGCCGCCGGCGAGCAGCCCGAAGACGGGGGAGGTGGAACGGGTGGGGTCCTCGGCGACCTTCACCATGGCGACCACGGTGAGGCCGAGGGCGGTCGCGGTGGTGGTCTCGCCGGGCTGCGGCGCGGAGAGCGTGGCGTAGCCGGCGACGGACCGGTCGCTGAGGAACGTGCCGCCGAGCAGGCTGCCGCTCACGCCCAGGTAGCCGCCGGAGCCGGGCTCCTTGGTGCTGAGCGGGTGCTCCCCGGCCTTGCTCGCCGCCGTCTTCGCGAAGGACTTGAGCTGCTTGTTGGACGCGGCGACCTCTTCGCGCTGGAGGTCGGTGAGGACCTGCTCGGGCTCGGGGATGCCGTCGCTGCTGAGGATCGCCCCGGAGCGGTCCACGACCGCGATGGAGCGGAACTGGCCGAGGCTGATGCCGGGGAACTTGAGGCTGTTGGAGGCGACGAGAAGCAGCTGCGGCTTGCCCGGCCAGGACAGCAGCGCGAAGGACAGCAGCCGGACCTCGCCGTTCTCCAGGCGCACCATGCGGGGCGCGAGCCCGCCCTCGTCGCTGAGCGTGGACCGGTCGAGGGAGGTCAGCGGGACGGTCTCGCCGCGGGTCGCGACGAGCTTGCCCGACCGGATCTCGATGACCGCCGTGCCCATCCACTTCTGGTACGTGTTGCCCAGTTTGTCGAGCACGGTGTCGCCGGAGACCGGCGCGCCCGCGCTGAACAGGGCGGCGGAGCGGTCGAGGTCGGTCACCGACTCGTCGATGGAGGCCCGCAGGGCGATCGCGCCGTCCTCCGCGAAGTGCTGCTGGGACGTCTGGACGGCCTTGGGCAGGCTGGTGTCACCGGCCGGACCGAGCACGAGCGCCGTGACGGCCGCGAGCGAGAGGAGGAGGGCCGACAGGACCGCTATGGGCGGTCGTATGCCGCCAAGCAGCGACATATCAGCTCTGCGGCGAGCACGGTGCTGCCGCGCCGGGGGCGATGGCGCCAACGGACAGGTCCTCTCAAGCGGTTGTACGGGCAGGCGTGTGCGGAAGCGGCCTGCTTGCGGGTGCGGGTGCGGGCGTGACACAGGGGCACAGAAGGGAAAATTGAGTCTCTGCGCGTGTCAGACCGGCGAAGGCGTCAGGAAGTTGCACAGATTAAAAGTGATCTGAGCAACAACAACGTTTCGGATGGGCATGTTCGGGCAGGACCGATCGATTCCGGTTCGGCCGGTGTCCGTCACCGCTCCGGCGGCGCGGGCTGCGTACCCGCGCCCGGCCGGCCGGCGGCGCCGGCACGGGCGGACCCGGACGTCGGCTCACGGCCCGCGACAAGGGCAGTGCCCGGCCCGGGGCGGGCCGGGCACGGATCCTCGCGCCGGTCGGCCTCAGCCCGGCAGCTCCGTGAGGGGCTTGAGGCCGTCCTTCGCCGCTCCGCGGTTGAGCATGGTGCCCTCGGTCCGCTCGAAGGCCAGCCGGAGACGGGACCGCTCCTGGTCGCTCAGATCGTCGCGCTTGAGCTCCGCCGCGACGTCCACCAGCCGGTAGTTCTTGACGTCACCCTTCGCCGGCTCGGCCGGGGTGCCGTCCTCGGTCGCCTCGGGGTCCGGCGGAATCTCCACGAGGGTCGGCTCGTAGCGGGCCTCGACGTCCCACTTGCCGCCGTGCTCGGTGAAGGTGAACCAGCCGATCACGCCCTCCTCGGTGAGTCCCGTCGGCACGTCGTGGCGCGCGACCTGGTTGCCGAGGCCGTACACGATCCAGGTGCCGTCGACCTTCTCCATCGGCTGCACGACATGCGCGTGGTGCCCGATGACCAGGTCGATACCGGTCTCCCGGGCCAGCTGCCGGGCGAACTTGAGCTGCGGGGTCGACGGATTGGGGTGGTGCTCACGGCCCCAGTGGATGGAGAGGATCACGACCTCGGCGCCGGCCGAGCGGGCCCGCTTCTCGGCCGTCCTGATCCGGCCCAGGTCGTTCTGGTTGACCAGCCACGGCTTGTCCTTGGGCAGCTCGTGGGCGTTGAAGCCGAAGGCGAAGGAGATCTGCGCGACCTTCACACCCTTGACGTCCATGATCAACGGGGTGAGCGCGTCCTTCTCGGTGCGGAAGGAGCCCGTGTGCTTGAGGCCCGCGGAGTCCAGGGTGTCGAGGGTGCGCTTCACACCGGCGTAGCCGTGGTCGATCGAGTGGTTGGAGGCGGTCGAGCAGGTGTCGTAACCGATGTCCTTGATGGTCCCGGCTATCTGCGGCGGTATGAGGAAGTTGGGGTAGCTCTCGAAGGGGCCCTTCGGCTTGCCCATCACCGGCTCCATGTGACAGATCCCCAGGTCCGCCTTGCTGATCACCGGCTTGATCCCGGCCATGAGCGGACCGAAGTCCAGACCGTCGACCCCCCGGCCGGTCTCCTTGGCATCAGCCGTCGCCTGCTCGATGAGCTGAGGATGGATCAGAATGTCGCCGGCCGCGGCTACGGTGAACGAACGTCCGCCCCCCTTCGACGTGGAGTCGGAGTCCCCGTCCCCTCCGACGAGGCCGCACCCCGACAGTGCGGCGACGAGGGTGAGCGGGGCCAGGAGGGTGGGCAAGGTGCGGCGGTTACGACGTCTGGTCACCGAGATATCTTGATACAACCATGAGGGCAAACCGCTCCAGAACGATAACGATCGCAACACTTCTCTTGCTCATCACCGCTCTCGCCTGTTGGGGAACGGTGGTCCTGCGCGACACCCGCGACACCGGCGGGGAGTCGGCCTCCGGCCGCCCCGGGGACGGCCCGCCGTCCGTCGACCTGGCCCGCTCCGTCGCGGCGTACACCGACCGGTTCGCACCCGACGGCACCTTCCGGCCCCCCTCCCGCGCCGAGCGGCAGACGGTCGCCGACGGAGTGGGACTCCTCCTCGACCACCACCGAGAGCAGGCCGAACAGCGGCTCGCGGAGGTCGACTTCGCCGTGCGCACCCTGGTCGACAGCGCCACCGGCCGACAATTCGCAGAGGTGTACGACCATGTCGACCAGGGGCCCTCGCCGCGCGGCTGGGGCCGCGTCTTCATCGGCCTGGACCACCCCGTCCGCTGGTCGGTTCAGGTGCCCCATCCGGTCGCGGACCAGCACACGGAACTGCTGGGCGTACGCGTTCTGAGAGCCTCGCCAGGCGGCCTCCTGGTCGTTGCCGGAGCACATCGCAAATCCGGCGAGGGGGATGCCGCGGACGTGGCGCACCGCCGCGACACGGTCTTCCACGCGGTCTGCTCCGAACTCGTCCGGCGCCGTGTCGCCGGCATCCAGCTGCACGGCTTCGCCCAGGAGTCCGCCCCGCGCTACGACGTGATCGCCTCGGCGGGTGCCGGAACGGCGGGCCGCCCCGCCGGCCGCCGGCTCGCCGACGCGCTCGGCGCCAAGGACTTCGCCGTGTGCCGGGCCTGGGTCCGCTCCTGCCCGCTCGCCGGCCGGGACAACGTGCAGGGGCGCTGGGCCGCCGAGAAGAGGGTTCCGTTCCTCCATGTGGAGTTCGCCCCGGGGCCGCGCTCGGACGCCCGGAAGGCTGCCCGGGTGGCCGAGGCCGTGTCCGTCGTCACACGCCGCTGGGCCGAGGATGTTCCGGCAGAGTGAGGGCATGACGACTCTGCTCATCGTGGACGGCGCCAACGTGGTGGGGTCCGTGCCGGACGGCTGGTGGCGCGACCGCCGCGGCGCCGCCGAGCGGCTCAGGGACCGGCTGGCGGACTTCGCCGAGCGGGGCCTGCCCGGCCACCCGGGCCCCCTGGAGATCGTCCTGGTGGTGGAGGGCGCGGCGCGCGGGGTGGCTTCCGTCCCCGGGGTCCGTGTCGACGAGGCGCCGGGCAGCGGCGACGACCGCATGGTGGAGCTGGTGGCCGAGGCCGCCGGCCGCACCCGTCTGGTCGTCACGGCCGACCGCGAACTGCGGCGCCGGGTCGGCGAACTGGGCGCGGAGGTCACCGGGCCGCGCACGGTACGCCCCCGCCCCTGACCCCGCCGGTCGGCGCGCACCGCACCGCTCCACGGCCCCTCGTACCCGGCGGCCCCGCGAGGACTTCGTCCGGGCCTGTGCGGACCTCGACCGGGCCCGGGAACGCCGAAGGGCCCCGCCGTCACCGTCGGAGCGGGACGTACGGGGCCCGAGGGCAGAGCGGACCGGCTAGCGGCCGGGGCCACCGGGCGGGCCCTCCGCCTCGCCCAGCGTCGTCTCCTCGTGCCGGCCCAGGCGGCTGTGGGAGCGCCCGTACAGGAAGTACACGACGACGCCGATCACCATCCAGATCGCGAACCGCAGCCAGGTCTCCGCGGGCAGGTTCAGCATCAGCCACAGCGTCGCGAGGACCGACAGGATCGGCACCCACGGCACCCACGGGGTGCGGAAGGAGCGGGGCAGGTCGGGGCGGGTGTGGCGGAGCACGACGACGCCGACGGCGACCACGATGAAGGCGAAGAGCGTGCCGATGTTGACCAGTTCGGCCAGCTCGCTGAGGCTGGTGAAGCCCGCGAGGATCGCGATGATCACACCGAGCAGGATGGTCGGCCGGTGCGGGGTGCGGAACCTCGGGTGCACGCGGGAGAAGAAGCGCGGCAGCAGTCCGTCGCGGCTCATCGCGAAGAACACACGGGTCTGGCCGAGCAGCAGGATCATGCAGACCGTGGTCAGCCCGACGGCGGCGCCGAAGCTGATGACGCCCGCGTACCAGGGGTGCCCCGTGGCCTTGAACGCGTCGGCGAGCGGGGCGTCGATGGACAGCTGGCTGTAGTGCTGCATGCCCGTGACCACGATCGACACGAGGACGTAGAGCGTGGTGCAGATGATCAGCGAGCCGAGGATGCCGCGCGGCATGTCGCGCTGCGGGTTCTTCGTCTCCTCGGCGGCCGTGGCGACCACGTCGAAGCCGATGAAGGCGAAGAACACGACGGACGCCGCGGTGAAGATGCCCATCACGCCGAAGTTGGTCGGCGCCCAGCCGAACATCAGCTGGATCAGCGGCGACTTGATGCCACTGCCCGCCTCCACGGCCTGCGCCTTGGGGATGAACGGCGAGTAGTTCTTGCCCTCGATGAAGAAGGCGCCCGCGATGATCACGATCAGGACGACCGTGACCTTGATCGCGACGACCAGCGTGGTGATCCGGGCGGAGAGCTTCACGCCGATGACGAGGATGGCGGTGAGCACCAGCACCAGCGCGGCGGCGAGGATGTCGAAACCGAACCCGTCCGCCCCCTCGCGCCCGCTGAGCGCCTCCGGCATGTGCCAGCCCGCGTTGTCCATCAGCGAGCGCACATAGCCCGACCAGCCGACGGCCACCACCGCCGTGCCGAGCGCGAACTCCAGGACCAGGTCCCAGCCGATGATCCAGGCGGGCAGCTCGCCGAGGGACGCGTAGGAGAACGTGTACGCGGACCCCGCGACCGGGACCGTGGAGGCGAACTCCGCGTAGCACAGGGCCGCCAGCGCGCAGGCGACGCCCGCGGCGACGAAGGCCAGCGAGACCCCCGGCCCCGCGTTCTCCTTGGCCACTTTGCCGGTGAGGACGAAGATGCCGGTGCCGATGATGACACCGACTCCGAACACGGTGAGGTCCAGAGCGGACAGCGTCTTTTTGAGCGCGTGCTCCGGCTCCTCAGTATCCAAGATCGATTGTTCGACCTTCTTCGTTCTGAAGAGGGTGTTGCTCACGGACGTACCTCCCACGCTTGTCGTCCTCGACATGATCGAGAGGGCAGGTAGCACGTATCCCCCGACGCGGCCCGGTTCACGCAAATGGGCCGGTTTCACCACCCGTACAGGGTGCTGAAACCGGCCCTTCGGCCCAGCCGCGGTACGTCAGTCGCGCGCGGGCTCCACCGCGTCCACGGCCTGCACGGCGGTGCGCTCGTAGCGGCCGTCGAGCTTGGCCACCAGTCCCGTCACCTGCCGGGCGATGTCCGGCGCGGTCAGGCCGATCTCCGCCATGACCTCGGCGCGCGAGGCGTGGTCGAGGAAGCGCGGCGGGATGCCGAAGTCGCGCAGCGGTACGTCGACGCCCGCGTCGCGCAGGGCCTGCGCGACCGCCGACCCGACACCGCCGACCCGGGAGTTGTCCTCGACGGTGACGACCACGCGGTGCTGCTCGGCGAGCGGGGCCATGGCCTCGTCGACCGGCTTGACCCAGCGCGGGTCGACGACGGTGGTGGAGATGCCCTGCCGGTCGAGGAGAGCGGCGATCTCCAGGCACATCGGGGCGAGCGCGCCGACGGAGACCAGCAGCACGTCGGGCGCGTCGGTGCCGGGCGCCCGCAGGACGTCCATCCCGCCGATCCGGCCCACGGCGGGGACGGCCGGGCCGACCGCGCCCTTGGAGAAGCGCACCACGGTGGGCGCGTCCTTCACGTCGACGGCCTCGCGCAGCTGGGCACGGACCTGGTCGGCGTCGCGCGGCGCCGCGAGCCTGAGGCCCGGGACGACCTGGAGGATGGACATGTCCCACATGCCGTTGTGCGAGGCGCCGTCGGTGCCGGTGACGCCCGCGCGGTCCAGGACGAAGGTGACGCCGCACTTGTGCAGGGCCACGTCCATCAGGACCTGGTCGAAGGCGCGGTTGAGGAAGGTCGCGTAGACGGCGAACACGGGGTGCAGTCCGCCGGTGGCGAGGCCCGCCGCGGAGACCGCGGCGTGCTGCTCGGCGATACCGACGTCGTACACCCGTTTGGGGAAGGCCTTGGCGAACCGGTCGAGGCCGACCGGCTGGAGCATCGCGGCGGTGATCGCGACGATGTCCTCGCGCTCCTTGCCGAGCTCGACCATCTCCTCGCCGAAGACGGAGGTCCAGTCGGCGCCGGAGGAGGCGATCGGCAGGCCCGTGTCCGGGTGGATCTTGCCGACGGCGTGGAAGCGGTCCGCCTCGTCCTGGAGGGCGGGCTGGTAGCCGCGGCCCTTCTCGGTGAGGCAGTGCACGATGACCGGGCCGCCGAAGCGCTTGGCGCGGGCGAGAGCCGACTCGAGGGCCTCGATGTCGTGGCCGTCGATCGGGCCGACGTACTTCAGGCCGAGGTCCTCGAACATGCCCTGCGGGGCGATGAAGTCCTTCAGGCCCTTCTTCGCGCCGTGCAGGGTCTCGTAGAGAGGCTTGCCCACGACCGGGGTTCGCTCCAGGAGGTCCTTGCCGCGGGCCAGGAAGCGCTCGTAGCCGTCGGTGGTGCGCAGGGTCGCCAGATGGTTCGCGAGGCCGCCGATGGTCGGCGCGTACGAACGCTCGTTGTCGTTGACGACGATGATCAGCGGGCGGTCCTTGGCGTCGGCGATGTTGTTCAGCGCCTCCCAGGCCATGCCGCCGGTGAGCGCGCCGTCACCGATGACGGCGACCACGTGGTCGTTCCTGCCGAGGACCTCGTTCGCCTTCGACAGGCCGTCGGCCCAGCCGAGGACCGTGGAGGCGTGCGAGTTCTCGATGATGTCGTGCTCGGACTCGGCCTGCGAGGGGTAGCCGGACAGGCCGCCCTTCATCTTCAGCCGGGAGAAGTCCTGGCGGCCGGTGAGCAGCTTGTGGACGTAGGACTGGTGGCCCGTGTCCCACAGCACCCTGTCCTTGGGCGACTCGAAGACGCGGTGCAGGGCGATGGTCAGTTCCACGACACCGAGGTTGGGGCCGAGGTGGCCGCCGGTCTTGGAGACCGCGTCGACGAGGAAGGTCCTGATCTCGCCGGCCAGCTGGTCCAGCTGCTCCAGGCTGAGCCGGTCCAGATCGCGCGGTCCCCTGATGCGGGTCAGCAGCGGCACCCGTGCCTCCTTGCAGTAGAGCTGTTGCCGGGCTTGGTCGAGTCTAATGTTCCGCCTTTGCGGGCGCGGTCCGGCCCCGGCGTTGTACGCCACACGATCGGCGCAACCGGACGGGAACACGCGTTCGCGTCCGGACATGACTGTGCCCGGCGCCGCCATTGGCGCCGGGCACAGTGCCTGTGAGGGTGAGGACCCTACGCGCGACCCGCCGTCTTCTGGGTCTTGCGGGTGACGGCGTCGATGACGACCGTGGCGAGAAGCACACCACCGGTGATCATGTACTGGACCGGCGAGGCGATGCCCTGCAGGGCCAGGCCGTACTGGATCGAGACGATCACCAGAACACCCAGGAGGGCGTTCCAGGTGCGGCCACGGCCACCGAAGAGGCTGGTGCCACCGATGACGGCCGCCGCGATGGCGTTCATCAGGAGGTCACCGGCGCCCGCGCCCTGGTTGGCGGAGGCGATCTTCGAGGCGATGAACAGACCGCCGAGCGCGGCGAAGGTGCCGGAGATCGCGAAGACCGAGATCCGGATCATCTCGACGTTGATACCGGCACGACGGGAGGCCTCGACGCTGCCACCGAGCGCGAAGATCTTCCGGCCGAACGAGGTACGGCGCAGGATGAAGTCCGTGACCAGCAGGACCGCGAGGAAGATCACCACGGCGAGCGGCAGACCCTTGTACTGGTTGTACATGATCCCCACCGCGAAGGTGAGGATGCCCAGCAGCACCGTGCGCGCGATGGTCTCGCTCAGCGGGCGGGACGGCACACCGGCCGCCTCGCGGCGCTTGTTGCCGAGGTAGGAGCTGGCGAAGAACCCGGCGGTCACGACGATCGCGAGCACGTAGGCGGCGGCCACATCGGTGAAGTAGTAGCTGGTCAGCTTGGCGACGACGCCCTCGCTGTCCAGGTTGATGGTGCCGTTGCTGCCGAGGATCTGGAGCATCAAGCCGTTCCAGAACAGCAGACCCGCCAGGGTGACGGCGAAGGCCGGCACACCGATGCGCGCGAAGACGAAGCCCTGGATCGCACCGGCGACCGTGCCGGTGAGGATGGCCAGGACGAACGCCAGCCACTCGTTCATGCCGTGCGTGACGCTGAGCACGGCGAACGTGGCGCCGGCCAGACCGGAGAGCGAACCGACCGACAGGTCGATCTCACCGAGCAGCAGCACGAAGACGATGCCGACCGCGATCATGCCCGTGCCGACCATGGCGACGGAGATGTCGGAGAGGTTGCCGGCGGTGAGGAAGTTCTCGTTCAGGCTCGCGAAGATCGCCCAGATGACGATCAGGCCGATGACGACCGGGATGGAACCCAGGTCGCCGGACTTCAGCTTGCGCTTGAACTCGCTGACGTAACCGGCGAAGCCCTGCTCGCGGACGAGCAGGCGCGGGTCGACGGCGGTGACCGCGTGGGCGGCCGCCTCGGGGTTCTCCACTACGTGGTCCCCGGTCTCAGAAGTCTTGTCGATGCTCACTTCTGAGCCTCCCCGCTGCGCGCCGCACGACGGGTCACGGCGTTCTCCGTGGCGCCCGTGATGGCGGAAATGATCTCTTCCTGGGAGGTCGACTTGACCTCGAAGATGCCGTTGTTGCGTCCGAGACGCAGCACGGCGACCTTGTCGGCCACGGCCTTGACGTCAGCCATGTTGTGGCTGATGAGGATCACGGCGTGGCCCCGCTCGCGCAGACGCTCGACCAGGTCGAGGACCTGGGCGGTCTGCTCGACGCCGAGTGCCGCGGTGGGCTCGTCGAGGATGACGAGCTTGGGCTCACCGAGCATCGAACGGGCGATCGCCACGGTCTGGCGCTGACCGCCGGAGAGCGAGGCGATCGGGATGCGGACGCTGGGGATGCGGATCGACAGCGTGTCCAGCAGTTCGCGGGAGCGGCGCTCCATCTCGACCTCGTCCAGGACACCGCGCTTCTTCAGCTCGCGGCCCAGGTAGAGGTTCCCGACGACATCGATGTTGTCGCAGAGCGCGAGGTCCTGGTAGACCGTCGCGATGCCCAGGTTCTGGGCGTCGTGCGGGCGGTTGATCTGGACGGACTTGCCGTCCCACTCGATGACGCCCTCATCGATGGGGTGCACGCCGGCAATCGTCTTGACCAGCGTGGACTTTCCGGCGCCGTTGTCGCCCACCAGGGCGACCACTTCACCGGCGTGGACCTCAAGCTCTACATCGGTGAGCGCCTGGACGGCACCGAATCGCTTGGAGACCCCGCGCAACGCCAGAACAGGCGTAGCGGACACGTGAACCATCTCCTTCGCCGCCTGACCCGGCGGGAGGTTGTGCAGAAGTTTGCGGTGGGGTTCCGTCCGGCGCCCCGCTTAGCTTGCGGGGCTGTTGGATGCGGGGCGCCGGAGGAGTTTCGTTCACGCGAGTCACGTACGGGAATTCAGTATCGAATTCCCGTACGCGTTTGGCTACTCGCGGTTGTTTACTGCAGGCCGGCCTTCTTGCAGGCGGCGGCGTACGCCGGGGTGCAGATGTCGTTGACCGTGTACAGGCCGTCCTTGACGACAGTGTCCTTGATGTTGTCCTTCGTCAGCGAGGTGACGGGGACCAGCAGGGACGGGATCTGCTTGTCGGTCGGGCTGTCGACCTTGTCCTTGGCGACGGTGTCGAGCGACTTGCCCTGGGCGAGCGCGACGGCCAGCTCCGCGGCCGCGTCGGCCTCCGGGGCGTAGGGCTTGTAGACGCTCATGAACTGCTCACCCGCGAGGATGCGCTGCACACCGGCGAGCTCGGCGTCCTGGCCCGTGACGGGTACCTTGAGGCCGGCGGCCTTCAGCGCGGTGATGATACCGCCGGCCATGCCGTCGTTCGCGGAGTAGACACCGATGATGTTCTTCTTGCCGAGAGCCGAGATCGCCGCCTCCATGTTGGCGTTGGCGTTCTCCGGCTTCCACTCCTTGGTGTCGTACTCCTTGCCGACGTTCACCTTGCCGTCGAGCACCTCGTGGGCGCCGGCCTTGAACTGAGCGGCGTTCGGGTCGGTGACCGAACCGTTCATCATGACGATCTTGCCGTCCTTGGCCTTGGAGCCGAGGGCGGTGAGGAGCGCCTCACCCTGCGTCTTGCCGACAGTCTTGTTGTCGAACGAGGTGTAGGCCGAGATCGGGCCCTGCGCGAGGCGGTCGTAGGCCACGACCGGGATGCCGGCGTCCTTGGCCTTCTGGACCGAGCTCTTGATGGCGGCCGCGTCCACAGCGTCGACGATCAGCACGTCCACCTTGTTGGTGATCATGGTGTCGACCTGCTGGTTCTGCGTGCTCGCGTCCTGCTTGGCGTTGGCGTAGACGACCTTGCCCTTGCCGTTCGTGAGCTCGCTGATCTTCTTCTCGATCAGCGGCTTGTCGAACTTCTCGTAGCGGGCCGTCTGGTTCTCCGGAAGGAGCAGACCGACCTTGATCGCGTCGCCCTTCTTGGCGGAGCTGGCGGAGCTGTCGCTGTCGCCACCCGACTCCTTGGCGCTGCCACAAGCGGCGAGAGAAACGGCCATCGCACCAGCGGCAACGGCAACGGCGGCACGACGCATCTGCGTGTTCACTTTGAAACCTCCCTGACGAGGCCGCGTCGTTGCGGCCGAGGTGGTTTGGAGTCAACTCGGCCACCCGTGCGACGTCAAGAAGTAAATACTTAACGAGATGGCAACGGTGCCATGCGTTCTCTAAGTGAAGGCAGGGGTAGCGGCCGAGAGTGAACCGTCCAAAAGGGTCGAATCACCCATCTCGCTGAGCGCGAGAGCGAGCGCTCCGAGCACCTCCGCACGGCCCCCAAGTGCCCCTGGCAACACCGAGAGTTGACGTGCGGCGCTGGGGATCGCGTAGCGGCCGACAGACTCCCTGATGGGCCCGAGAACGAGCTCTCCGGCCTCGGCGAGATCGCCGCCGAGGACCACCCGGCTCGGGTTCAGCAAATTGCAGAGATTGGCGACTCCACTGCCGATATGTCGGCCGACGTCGGCGATCACCCGACGGCAGCCCGGATCTCCGTCCCGCGCCAGCCTGACCACGCCCTCCATGGTCAGATCGGTGCCGTGACTGGACTGGAGGAGCGGCAGCACATAACGCGCCGCCGCGAAGGTCTCCAGGCAGCCGCGATTGCCGCAACGGCAGACGGGGCCGGATTCATCAAGTGTAATATGCCCGATTTCTCCCGCTGTGCCACCCGGGCCGCGGTAGATCTTGCCCTCTATCACCAGGCCCGCGCCGACACCGCTGGCGACCTTGATGTAAGCCAGGTCCCGGACCCCGCGCCCGCTGCCCCAGACCATCTCGCCGAGCGCGCCGAGATTCGCGTCGTTGTCCACGTAGACAGGCACGCCGAGCCGCCCCCGCAGCTCCTCGGCGGGCCTGGCGCCGGTCCAGCCCGGCAGGATCGAGGTGGACCCCAGAGTCCCCGATTCCACGTCGATGGGCCCCGGCACGCCGAGGCCCACACCCGCGATCTTGGAACGGTCCACACCGGTTGCTGCGATCAGGCGACCGACCAGCTCCTCGGCCCGGTCGAAGCCCTGCGCGGCGGAGGCGTCCACGTCCAGCGGCTCGGACTCCTCCGCCAGCACCTGATGGGCCAGATTTCCGACCGCGACGCGCAAATGCGTGTGCCCGAAGTCGACACCGATGACGATGCCGGCGTCCCCGCTCAAGGACACGCTGCGCGCCCTGCGGCCGCCGGCCGAAGTGGGTGTGACCTCGACCGTCCCGCCGTCCTTGAGTTCACGGACGATATTGGAAACGGTCGCGGCCGACAGGCCCGTCGTCCTCGCGATCTCCGCCTGCGTGAGCGAGCCGGCTAGGCGCACCGCTCGCACGACGCGCTCCAGATTGGCTCGGTGCAGCGAAGACTGCGACCCCGGAGTCTCCATCGACTCATCCACTCCTGCCCTCAGCCGGGCGGCCCCGATGCCGCCCGTGTGATCTGGGTCACGTCAACGGGACCCCGGTCACTTACAAGTTGTGAACTCCAAGCTCCGCTGAACGGGTTACCGCCGTCAAGTCCTTGACGAAAATCGGGTCCGCCCATTCATGTTCGATTTTCGCCATGCCCCGGACACACGTACGCCACCCCCGGGGACGGAGGTGGCGTAGGTGACGGAAAAGGTGGAGCGCTACTTGAGGGTCGCCGAGGTGAGACCCGCCTGGACCTGCCGCTGGAAGGACAGGTAGACGATCAGCATGGGGATCATCGCGATCGTCACGCCGGCGAACAGGACGGGAAGATCGGTGGCGTACCCCTGCTGTTGCTGGAGCTGGATGAGGCCCTGGGTCAGAACGTAGCGTTCCGGATCCGTACTGTTCTGCGGCTGCATCAGCACCGAGGGCAGGATGTACTGGTTCCACTGGCCCAGCACGTTGAAGATGCCGACGCTGAGCAGTCCGGGCTTGGCCATCGGGAGCATGACCTGGAAGAACGCCCGGGTGTGCGAGGCCCCGTCGAGCACCGCCGCCTCGAAGACCGCCGTGGGCAGCGTCCGGAAGAACGCGTGCATGAAGAACACGGTGAACGGCAGCGAGTAGGCGACGTACACCAGGATCAGGCCTTGGTACGTGTTCAGCATGTCCAGGCGCTTGACCATGAAGAACAGCGGTACCAGGGCGAGGAAGACGGGGAACATGGCCCCGCCGACGAAGAAGTAGTAGATGACCCGGTTGCCCGGGAACTCGTAGCGGGCCAGTACGTACGCCGCCATCGAGCCGAGGAGCATGGTCAGCGGGACGGAGACCACCAGCACGATCAGGGTGTTGGCGAAGTAGTCGCCGATGCCCTTGTTCCAGGCCCGGCTGAACACGTCGAGCTGCCAGTTCGAGGGCCAGCCGAGGGCCGAACCGCCGATCTGCGCGTCGGTCTTGAAGGAACTCAGGACCAGCCACAGCAGCGGCAGGATGATCAGGACGGCCCACAGGGCCAGGAACCCGTGCGAGAAGACGTTGAGGGCCATGCCCTCGGTGCGCTTGTCGCCCGGCCGCGGCGGGGCCTTCCTGACGGTTCGCTGCGGGGGTACTCCGGCGCCGTCGACCTTCGTCGGCTCCGTGATGGGTGCGCTCATAGTCGTGTCTCCCGCTCAGAACTCGATGCGCTCGCGGCGGGTGGCGCGCAGCGTGACCACGGACAGGATCAGGGTGAGAAGGAGCATGACGACGCCCATGGCACAGGCGTAGCCGCTCTTTCCGAAGTAGAGGAAGTTGCGCATCATGACGTTCGCCATGACCTCGCTGTGGTGGTCGGGCCCGCCGCCGTAGCCGGTGCCCTGGGTCGTGGTCGAGACGAGCACGAACATGTCCATCGCGATGATGCCGAGATAGACCCAGGCGGTCTGCACCGTGTCCCACAGCAGGGGCAGGGTGACCCGGAAGAAGGTGTGGGTGCGGCTCGCGCCGTCCAGCAGCGCGGCCTCGTAGATGTCCCGCGGGATGGACTGCATGGCGGCGGAGAACAGCACCAGATAGAAGCCGACGCCGTGCCAGACGACGACCGCCATCAGGCACCAGAGCACCAGGTTGGGCTCGTTCATCCACTCGATGGGACTGTTCGCGTCCACGAGACCCAGCTTGATCAGCAGGCCGTTGAGCAGGCCGCCGCTGTCACTGCGGTAGAGGGCCCCGAAGAGCACCGCGACGATCGCGAGCGACAGCACCTGCGGGAAGAAGTACACGATCTTGTAGAAGCGCGAGCCGGCGACGCCCTGCACGCCACCGGCGCCGCCCCGCCCGCCCGCGTTCACCATGAAGGCGAAGAAGAGGGCGAGCAGGATGGTGATCACCGGGATGAACACCAGGAACAGGATGTTGTGCCAGATCGCTTGGAGGAATACGTCGTCCTGGAACAACGCCTTGTAATTGTCCAGGCCGACGAAACCGAACGTCTGCGACTGGCCCCTCCAGTCGGTGAAGGAGTAGCCGATGGTCTGTATGTAAGGCCAGATCACGAAGATCAGATACAGCGCCAAAGGTGCGAGGAGAAACCCCGCGACGAACCGGTACTGCCCTTTTCGCATGGCATCCTGCCCCTGGTGTTCCGGGTGTGCGTGACCCTGGTGTTCCGGGTTTACGTGATCAGTCGCGGTGGTTCTTCTTGGACTCCGGGTCCTTGGCCGCCTTGTCGACCGCGGCCTGGGCCCGCTTCAGCCATTCCTTCGGCTGAATACGCTTGGACATCAGCTCGTTGGACGCGGTCTCGATGGCCGTACCCATCTCGCTGTACCAGTTGGGGTACAGGTAGTTGAACGTATTGTCGCCCGCGGCCTTCGACGCGTCGACGGTGGACTGCGTACCGGGACGCAGTTCCACGCCGTCGGACACACCGTCCTTGAGGATGGTGAGCGAGTTGGCCTTCTGCGCGAAGAGCGTCGACCACTCCTTGGAGAGCATGGAGCGCATGAACTCCTTGGCCTCGGGCAGGTTCGCGGCCTTCGCCGGGATGATGAACGGCTCGCCCGAGCCGGCCCGGATCGCCTCGAACGGCAGCTTGCTGTCGGGCAGGAGAGGCATCGGCATGAACTTCATGTCGAAGTCGGCCGGGGTCTGCTTGAGCTGCTCGTTCTCCAGCCAGGAGCCACAGGTGATGAAGGCGGCCTTGTACTGGTTCCACCGGGTCTGCGACTCGGTGTGGGTGAGGCCGTTGGTGCCGGGCATCAAGTAGCCCTTTTCCACGATCTCGTAGATCGCCTCGACGGCCGCCTGGGCGGCGTCGGACCCGACGAACGCCTTGGGGTCGAGGTTGTCGATCGCCTTCATGGCGTCCAGACCGCCCTTCTTGGCGATCAGGTCCATGATGGCGACGTTGATGTAGTACGGGTACTTGCCCTGGTGGGCGAGACCGCCGATGCCCTGCGACTTGGCGTCCTTGCAGATGGCGAGGAAGTCGTCCCAGGTCTTCGGAACCTCCCAGCCCTTCTCCTTGAAGAGCTTGCCGGAGTACCACAGGCCCCACACCGTGTAGATGTAGTTCAGCGAGACGACCTTGCCGCCCTGCAGGCCCGGGTCGAGCGTGCCCGGGATCAGGGTGTCGCGGACCTTCTTGCTCGGGTCGTCGATGGACGGCGCGTCCAGGACCGCGGCCAGGTCGAGGAGTTGGCCGCTCTTGTAGAGCACGTCCAGCTTGATCTGCTGGGCGCCCGAGTCGTCGACGATGTCCGGCGGGTTGCCGCCGTTGAAGCGCGGCTGGAGCTTGCCGGTGATCTCCTGCGTGCCGGTGTGGGCGCTCTTGCTGCCCCACTTCTTGTCGAAGGCCGCTTCCCACGCCTTGGCGTACTCGTCGCCGTAGCCGCCCTTGAAGACGACGACGTCGAGCTTGCCGCCGCCCTTCTTCACGCCGAAGGGGTTGTCCTTGCTGGTCTTGCCGGTGCCCTTGTCGCCCGAATTGTCGTCGTCGCCCCCGCCGCTCGCACACGCGGACAGGAAGCTCATCGTCGGGACGGTGATCAGACCGAGTGCGGCCGACCTCTTGATGAGGTCACGGCGGCCGACACCCTCGGGGCTGCTGTTCTCGGCGGAAGTGGATCCCATGCTCAAGTCCTCGCCTTCTCCAGGACTCAGGCGGTGAACCGGATCCTCCCCGGCACCGCGGTTAGGTCAAGCTGGGGTCGTGCGTGGGGGATTCAGTGGGACGAATCGGCGGTAGGTGTATCGACCACGGTCCGCCGGCCCTCGAAATTCCCCCCTGGGTCCTGCCTGTCCAGCGCCAGTCGATCGACTGGCCGGACGCGACAGGTATAGTCCACTTCCCGCCAAGGGAGCAAGATCGAATGCAGGTTTGCCCGTCGGTCTTTTCCGAGTTGAGACCTCCCGGAAATATGGGGCAGCTCCGGACCACCCCGGCGAAGATCCATAGAGGGCCAACCTCCCGCAATGAACGCAATGCACGGTTCGTCACACGGTATTCACCCCGGATGCCACACCCAACACCCTTGACAGCACTGACAACTTGGCTCCCAAATGGTCCTTGCGCATCGAATTTGACAACGTTGTCCAGGTGCAGGGAGGGTGCTCGCGCATGCAGCACAGAGCTCGGTACAGACAGAGTTCCACGAGTCGGACCGGATGGCTTTCCCCTACGGCACTGGGGGTGGCAGCGCTTTCCCTGATGGTGGCATCGCAGGGCGCGGCGGTCGCCCTGCCCGCTCAAGCGGCGGTCGCCGACCGGGATTTCAGTTCCTCGTTCGAATCGGGCGATCCGGCTCCGGACTGGCTCAACACGGTGGATACCGCTCCTGACGGGACGAAAAGGTCCTCAGGTGTCGACGGCGGCTACAGCACCGGTATCCCCGGCAATGTCACCGACCATGTCACCGACGTGCGGGCCAGCGGCGAGAACACGGGCGCGGGCGAGGTCAAGGAGAACCTCGTCGACGGCGAGTCGAGCAGCAAGTGGCTGACCTTCGAGCCCACCGGCTGGGCGGAGTTCGACCTGGACGCGCCGGTCAAGGTGGTCACGTACGCGCTCACATCCGCAAACGACCACGACGAGCGCGACCCCGCGGACTGGAGCCTCCAGGGGTCCACCGACGGCAAGGACTGGAAGACCCTCGACACCCGCTCCGGCGCGTCCTTCGGCGAGCGGTTCCAGACGAAGTCGTACGACATCGAGAGCCCCGTCGAGTACCAGCATTTCCGTCTTGAAGTCACCAAGAACAACGGCGGCGACATCCTGCAGCTCGCCGATGTCCAGTTCTCGACGGGCCCGAGCGACGACCCGACGCCCAAGGACATGCTCTCGCTCGTGGACCGGGGGCCGAGCGGCTCGCCGACCGCGAAGGCGGGCGCGGGCTTCACGGGCAAGCGGGCCCTGCGCTACGCCGGCACCCACAAGGGCGACGGCCGGGCGTACTCGTACAACAAGGTCTTCGACGTGAACGTCGCCGTCGGGCGCGACACCGAACTGTCGTACCGGATCTTCCCCTCGATGGCGGACGGCGACCGGGACTACGACGCGACGAACGTGTCCGTGGACCTGGTCTTCACCGACGGCAGCTCGCTCAGCGAGCTGAACGCCACGGACCAGCACGGATTCGCGCTGACACCACAGGGCCAGGGCGCTTCCAAGGTGCTGTACGTCAACCAGTGGAACAACGTGTCCTCGCGGATCGGGTCCGTCGCGGCCGGGAAGACCGTCGACCGGATCGTCGTCGCCTACGACTCGCCGAAGGGCCCGGCGAAGTTCCGCGGCTGGCTGGACGACGTCTCGCTGAAGACCGCCGCCCCGCGAAAGCCCGAGGCGCATCTGTCCGACTACGCGTTGACCACCCGGGGCACCAACTCCAGCGGCGGCTTCTCGCGCGGCAACAACTTCCCGGCGACCGCCGTCCCGCACGGCTTCAACTTCTGGACGCCGGTGACCAACGCGGGCTCGCTGAGCTGGCTGTACGACTACGCCCGCGCCAACAACGCGGACAACCTGCCCACCATCGAGGCGTTCAGCGCGAGTCATGAGCCGAGCCCCTGGATGGGTGACCGGCAGACCTTCCAGGTGATGCCGTCGGCGGCCTCCGGCACCCCGGAGACCGGCCGGGCGGCCCGCGAGCTGGCCTTCCGGCACGAGAACGAGACCGCGCGGCCGTACTACTACGGCGTGACCTTCGAGAACGGTCTCAAGGCGGAGATGGCACCGACCGATCACGCCGCCGCCCTGCGCTTCACCTACCCCGGTGACGACGCGAACGTGATCTTCGACAACGTCACCGAGCAGGCGGGGCTGACACTCGACCGCTCGGCGGGCGTGGTGACCGGCTACTCGGACGTGAAGTCCGGCCTGTCGACCGGCGCCACGCGGCTCTTCGTCTATGGGGTCTTCGACGCCCCCGTGGCCGAGGGCAGCTCCAGCGGCGTCAAGGGCTACCTGAAGTTCAAGCCCGGCTCCGACCACTCCGTCACCCTGCGCCTGGCCACCTCGCTCATCAGCCTCGACCAGGCCAAGGACAACCTGCGCCAGGAGATCCCGGACGGCACGTCGTTCGGGGCGGTCAAGGCCGGGGCCCAGAAGCAGTGGGACCGGCTGCTCGGCAAGGTCGAGGTGCAGGGCGCGACGCCGGACCAGCTCACGACGCTGTACTCCAGCATGTACCGGCTGTACCTGTACCCCAACTCCGGTTTCGAGAAGGTGGGTTCGAAGGACCAGTACGCCTCGCCGTTCGTCCCGATGCCGGGTCCGGACACCCCGACCCACACCGGCGCGAAGATCGTCGACGGCAAGGTGTACGTCAACAACGGTTTCTGGGACACCTACCGGACGACCTGGCCGGCGTACTCCTTCCTGACGCCCGGTCAGGCGGGAGAGATGGTCGACGGGTTCGTGCAGCAGTACAAGGACGGCGGCTGGACCTCGCGCTGGTCCTCGCCCGGGTACGCGGACCTGATGACCGGCACCTCCTCGGACGTGGCGTTCGCGGACGCGTACGTCAAGGGCGTCGGCTTCGACGCGGAGTCGGCGTACGACGCGGCGCTGAAGAACGCGACGGTCGTCCCGCCGACCTCCGGTGTCGGCCGCAAGGGCATGGCCACCTCCCCCTTCCTGGGCTACACGAGCACCGCCACCGGCGAGGGCCTGTCGTGGGCCATGGAGGGCTACGTCAACGACTACGGCATCGCCGAGATGGGCCGGGCGCTCTACAAGAAGACGGGCAAGAAGCACTACAAGGAGGAATCGGACTACTTCCTCAACCGCGCCCAGGACTACGTGAACCTCTTCGACTCCAAGGCCGGCTTCTTCCAGGGCCGGGACGCGAAGGGCGACTGGCGGGTCGACTCCGCGAAGTACGACCCGCGCGTGTGGGGCTACGACTACACGGAGACCAACGGCTGGGGCTACGCCTTCACCGCGCCGCAGGACTCGCGGGGGCTGGCGAACCTCTACGGCGGCCGGAGCGGGCTCGCGGAGAAGCTCGACACGTACTTCGCCACGCCCGAGACCGCCTCGCCCGACTTCGTGGGCTCGTACGGCGGGGTCATCCACGAGATGACGGAGGCCCGGGACGTACGAATGGGCATGTACGGGCACTCCAACCAGGTGGCCCACCACGTGAACTACATGTACGACGCGGCCGGGCAGCCCTGGAAGACCCAGAAGAACGTCCGCGAGGTCCTCTCCCGGCTCTACACCGGCAGCGAGATCGGGCAGGGCTACCACGGTGACGAGGACAACGGCGAGCAGTCGGCCTGGTACCTCTTCTCGTCGCTCGGCTTCTACCCGCTGGTGATGGGAAGCGGCGAATACGCCATCGGTTCACCGCTGTTCACCAAGGCGACGGTCCACCTGGAGAACGGCCGGGACCTGGTGATCAAGGCCCCGCGGAACAGCGCGAAGAACGTGTACGTGCAGCGTGTGCGGTTCAACGGCAAGCAGTGGAAGTCGACTTCGCTGCCGCACTCGCTGATCTCCCGCGGCGGGGTGCTGGAGTTCGACATGGGTGCCAAGCCGTCCTCGTGGGGCACCGGAAAGAACGCGGCGCCGGTGTCGGTCACCGAGGACGACAAGGTGCCGTCACCGCGCTCGGACACCCTGAAGGGAGACGGCGCGCTGTTCGACAACACCTCGGCGACGGACACCGCGGTCACCTCGGTGGACCTGCCGGTCGGCGCCGCAACCGAGGGAGTCCAGTACACGCTGACGTCCTCGGACCACGCGAAAGCCCCGGCCGGCTGGACCCTCCAGGGTTCCTCGGACGGGACGACGTGGAAGGACCTCGACAAGCGCTCCGGCGAATCCTTCCGCTGGGACAGGCAGACCCGGGCGTTCACGGTCGCGGACCCCGGCTCGTACGCCCACTACCGCCTCGTGCTCGACGGCGAGTCGACCCTCGCGGAGGTGGAACTGCTGGCCTGACACACGGGCGAAGGGAAAGGGGCGGGCCCGGAGGAGACTCCGGGCCCGCCCCGCGTTCATGGACGGATCAGCTCACCGACTCGTCGGCTCACCGGCTCACCGGCTCACCGGCTCACCGGCTCACCGGCTCACCGGCTCACCGCGAGGGTGAAGACATGCAGGTCCGCGTTGTCCGGGAGTTTGACGCTCTTGATGCTCTTCCCCGCCGGTGCCTGGAAGGGCTGGGTGGCGAAGACGTAGGTGGCCACCGGGTCCTTGTCGGCGCCGGCGACATTGCGGTACGCCGCCTTGGCGATGGTCTTGTTGCCGTACTGGACGGTGCCGCCCCCGCCGCCGACGGTCCAGTCGGTGAAAGACAGATCGACGGAGTCGGTGCCGCCGTCGGTGTACGTGACGGTCGCCCTGGTCTGCTGGTTGCCGTTCACGGCGCTGCCGATGAAGGACAACCGGCCGACGGGGTCGGCCAGTTCGATGGTCTGCGCGGTCGCCGAGGCGTTGTCGGGGCGGCCGGACGGCGAGTTCGGCCAGGTGTAGGTGAGCCCGTCCACCGTGCCCTGGGTGCCCGGGGTCAGGCCCACGTCGGCGAGGGCCTGACGGGAGTAGCTCCAGCCGCCGCCGTCGTAGTCGGCCTCGTCGTGGTCACCGCTGTCGTCGGAGACACCGGTGTTGTTGTAGGCCGCGAGGAGGGACCCCGGGGCCGCGACCGTCAGGGCCACCGGCTGGGCGTACGACGTGTCGGCCGAGGTCACCTTGACCTTGACGTCGTAGAAGCCCTGCTCGGCGTCGTCGGCGGCGGTCAGGGTGATCCGCTGGGCTCCGTCGGTCACCGTGCCCTCGGCCGGCGTCGCCGTCACGCCGTCGGGCACGTCCACATGGAAGCGGACCTCGGGGCCGGCGCCGCCGCCGAGGGCCAGGGCGCGGATGTCGAGCGCGGTGTTCCCGCCGGGCGCGAGCGTCGCCGCGGTCGGGCCCACACCGATCTGGTACGGCTGCTCGCCCGTGCGGAAGGAGGGCGGCGCGGCCGACTCGGCACTGCCCCAGTTCTTGTCGGGCGTGCCGGACAGCGTGTAGTCGAGCGTGCCGCCGTCGCGGACGAAGGAGGCCGGGACCCACGGCCGTTCGCTCGTACGGCCGTCGACGCGCAGTGACTGGACGTACGGGGCGTCCGCGGCCGCGCCCCGGGCCCGGATCTCGATGTCGTCGCCGCCCGGACGCTCGATCTCGATCCTGGGGAACAGCGGCGAGGACAGGGTGAGTTCGCCGCGGGAGGGCACCTGGGGGTACATGCCGAGCGCGGAGAAGACGTACCAGGAGGACATCTCGCCGAGGTCGTCGTTGCCGGGGATGCCGCCCGGCTCCGTCGACCACAGCCTGCTCATCGCCGCACGGACGGTCTCCTGTGCCTTGTAGGGCGCGCCCGCGTAGTCGTACAGGTAGGGCACGTTGACGGACGGCTCGTTGTCCAGCTCGGACTTGTCGCCGCCGCTGCCGGTGAACGCCCAGCTGCCGTCCGCGTTGTGGAAGAACGTGTCGAGGCGGTCGAGTGCCTTGGCGCGCCCTCCCATGGCGGCGAAGAGGCCCGCCGGGTCGTGCTGCACCATCCAGGTGTACTGGGCCGCTGTGCCCTCCACGAAGCCGTTGCCGGTCGCCGGGGTGAACCCCGTGACCCAGCTCCCGTCCGCCTTGCGGTTGGCGATGTAACCGCCACCGGGGTCGGCCGCGATGTTGAAGGTGTTCTGCCACCACTGGGAACGTTGGGCGAAGTCGGCGGCCGTCTTCTTCTCCCCCGCGGCCGAAGCCAGTTGGGAGATCGCGAAGTCCGCCCCGGACATCTCCAGGGTCTCGGCGGCGCCGCCCCAGGCGTTGGACACGGACGGCATGTAGTGGTGTTCGAGGTACTTGTCGAGCGAGGGCCGCTGGCCGACCGAGAGCACGGGCTTGCCCGCCGAGGAGAGGTCCCCCTCGGTCGGCACGGTGGCCGCCTTGACCAGGGAGGCGAGCGCGCCGCGCAGGTCGAAGTCCGTGCCGCCGAAGGCGCGGATGCCGGCGAGGGCGGCCGGTGACGGGTCGCCGTTCATGACGTGCGTGCCGCTCGCGCCGTGCAGCCAGCGGTCCCAGACTCCCCCGTTCTGCCGGGCGAGTTCGAGCAGCGACTGCGCGATGTCGGAGCCGGTGTCCGGTTCGAGCAGCGTCAACAGCTGGACCTGGGAGCGGTAGACGTCCCAGCCGGAGAAGGTGCCGTACTGCGCCGCGTGGCCCCGGCCCACCGTGTGCACCTTGTCGTCCGGGCCGCGGTATCTGCGGTCGGCGTCGCTGATGACGTTCGGGTGCAGGAGGGCGTGGTAGAGCGCGGTGTAGAAGGTGGTGCGGTCGGTGTCCGCGCCGCCGCCCACACCGATCGCGCCGAGCTTCTCGCGCCAGGCACGGTGGGCGGCGCGCCGCACCGAGTCGAAGGAACGGGACGGCGGGTTCTCGGCCGCGAGGTTGGCGGCGGCACCGGCCTGACCGACGTACGAGATGCCGACCTTGACGTTCACCGGGTCGGTGCCGGGCTCGAACTCCACATAGCCGCCCGCCCCCTTGCCCGCGACGGGTCGGCCGCCCTGCCCGAAGCCTCCGGTGCCGCCGCTCGCCTCGGTGGCGCCCGGGCTCAGCTTGTCGTCCTGCCAGGTGCCGGTGGTCTTGAAGTCGCGGTCGAAGCGGGCGGTGAAGTAGAGCGTGTAATAGGAGCGTCGGCCCTCGGGGTCGAGGTAGCCGCAGAAGTTCCCGGAGGTGACCGAGCCGGAAACGGTGCGTGTCTTGGGGTCGATCCGCACCGTCGAGTCGGTCGAGCCGACCTCGGAGTTGGCCGTGCGGATCAGCAGCGAGGCGGGCTTGTCGGCCGGGAAGGTGAAGCGGCCCGAGCCGGTGCGCGCGGTCGCGGTGAGGTCGGCCGTGACGCCGGAGGCGAGTCCGACCTTGTAGTGGCCGGGCTCGGCCTGCTCGTCGGAGTGCGCGAAGCCGGCCGCGTAGACGGCGTCCTTGGTGTCGCTCGCCGGGGAGGAGGTGACCTCGCCCGCGTACGGGAAGAACGGGATGTCGCCGCTGCCGCCCGCGCATCCCGTTCCGGACATGTGGGTGAGGCTGAAGCCCCGGATGCGCGTGGCGTCGTACTGGTAGCCGCCGGGCGCGGCCGTGCGGGTGGCGTCCCCGCGGGTGTTCTCCGGGCTCCAGGAGAGCATGCCGAAGGGCGTGACGGCGCCCGGGAAGACATTGCCGCCGTTCCTGGTGCCGATGAGCGGGTCGACGTACGCGGTGGGGTCCTGGACGAGTTCCGGTGGACCTGACGGGGGTGCGGCGAGCGCCGGAGTGGCGCCGGCGACCGTCAGGGCGACGGCCAGCAGGACGGATGACGGACGGAAACGCATGACGCGGCCCCTCCTCCTTCGGACGGGTCGCGCACCACAGGTCGCACAAGCCGCAGGGACAGTAACGTGCGCCACGGGTACCACGGAAGACCGCCTGCGCCGCCGGGACGCGCCCGGCGCGCACCCCGATGGCGCCACCGAAGGCGCGCTCGGCGCGCGCCTCATGGCGCGGGCTGCGCCGGTCGGCTGTCAACTGGCTTGACATCGTTGTCCGTTGAGGCGATAGAGTCGTGTGCAGACCGTTCGACAACGTTGTCGCACACCGCGGTCGCCACAAGCCGCACCATCCCGGGCAGGGCCTCCCCCGACCCGTCCGGGCTCGCGGACCGGGCGGGTCCGAACCCACCCACCCGGTCCGCCCCGAGCCTTGCTCGTTCAACCGACCCGACAGGGAATGGCCGTCGACGGATCGTCGCCCGAGCCCGAGACGACGTACCCGAACGTCGCACCGCCCCCCGGACTCAGCGAGCCGTTCCAGTCGGCGTTGTGCACCATCACGTCCTGGCCGCTGTAGGTCGCGTTGCCGTTCCACAGGCTGGCGACCGACTGACCGCCGGGGAGCGTCCAGTCGACCATCCAGCCGAGCATCGGGACGTCTCCGGTGTTGGTGACGGTCACCTCGGCCTGGTATCCGCCGGACCAGCTGTTGGTGGTGCGCCGGGTCGCGGAGCACGCACCGGGCGGGGGTTCGGTCGGGTTGCCGGGGTCGTGGATTCCCGTGACCTCGCCGTTGCCGCCGTCGAAGACGACGTCGGAGCAGGAGTAGAAGGTCTCCGCGCTGTCCGAGCGCTGCCAGACCATGTAGACGATGTGTCGGCCGGTCTTGCCCGCCGGCAGCCTGCCGCTCCAGGAGTAGTTGGCCTCGACCGTGCCCGGGGTGCCGTTGAGCGCCGGGTGGTCGACGGCGAGGAACGGCTGGTCCTCCATGGCGTCCCAGGTGAGCGCGCGGGTCGGGTCGAAGCCGTCCTTGGTGATGTAGACGTAGAACCAACCGGGGTGCGCGGCCCAGGCGTTGTACGCGAAATCGACGGTCGCGCCCGAGGTGAGATGGGTCAACGGCCAGTCGGAGCGCGGCAGATCGAAGCCGGTGAAGTTGGGGTTGCCGCCACTGCACAGCTGTCCGTCCGGGACGAAGCCGCGGGTGCGCCCCGCACCGTCCGAGCGCAGCACCGAGAACCAGTTGTAGAACGGCGTGGTCCCGCTGACCTGTTGTGCCGCCTTGCAGGCGGGGTTCACGGGTTTGATCTCGCCGGTGTCGGTCAGCCCGTCCTGCCGGCACAGGAACGTGCGGCTGCCGGGCTTCATGGGCGTGCCGTGCGCCTCCGCCCGCCCGCCGGTCATGACGATCAGGGCGAGAGCCGGAAGCGCGGCCAGCAGGGCGAGGAGGACGAGGAAGGTGGACGGGCGGCGGGCGGGGAGCCGTAATCGGGAGAGCGGTCGTCGCATTCGTGTTAAGTACATGACAATCTGCTCCTTCGTGGGACCGTGCGGGATCCGGGGTGAGGTGGGAGCGGCTCCCGGGGGCGGGTTCCGGTCCGCCCGATGGGAGCGCTCCCACCTCACTCGGAAATTAGCGCGCGCGGGAACCCCTGTAAACGCCTGGCGCATCCCGCACACCCGTGGGTCGCGCTCCGGTCCCCCGGACGGGCCCACGAGCCGGTCGCGCTCACCTCCGGGGGAAGACGGCCGCTTCCCCTCCGGCTCGGGGCGCCGGTGTGCGCTCCCCTGCGGCCGGAACGGCCGGGAGGGCGGGCTCCGCGGCCGGGAGGGCGGGCTCCGCGGCCGGGAGCTCGACGGTGAACTCCGTACGGCCCGGGACGCTCTCGGCGTGGATCCGGCCGTGGTGGGCCGTCGTGATCGCTGCGACGACGGCCAGGCCGAGACCCGAACCGCCGTGCCCGGGAGAGACGCGGGAGCGGGAGGAGTCGGCCCGGGTGAAGCGTTCGAAGACTCTCGGCAGCAGGGAGGGCGGGATGCCGGGGCCGTCGTCGCGGACCCGGATCGTGCGGGACGTGCCGGTGGCCTCCACCGTGGCGACGACCGTCGTACCGGCCGGCGTGTGCGCGCGGGCGTTGGCCAGCAGGTTGGCCACCACCTGGCGGAGCCGGGCCTCGTCGCCGACGACCAGTGCCGGGGAGTCCAGGAGCAGGGCCAGCTGCCAGACGTGCTCCTCCCCCGCGGCCCGCGCGTCCCACACCGCCTCGGCGACCAGCGCCGCCAGGTCCACCTCCGCCGACTGCAACGGCCGCCCCTCGTCCAGCCGGGCGAGCAGCAGCAGCCCCTCGACAAGGCTCGTCATCCGCGCCGACTCGGCGGACACCCGCCGCCAGGCCAGGGCCGGTTCGAGCTGCCCGGTGCCCCGGTTCATCAGCTCCGCGTATCCGGCGATGGACGCCAGCGGCGTACGGAGTTCATGGCTCGCGTCGGCGAGGAAGCGGCGCATGCGTTCCTCGCCGCGGCGCATCTCCTCCTCCACGCTCCGGCGTTCCGCGAGGGAGGTCTCGACGTGGTCGATCATGCGGTTGAGCGCGGCGCCGACCTGGCCGGCCTCGCTGCCGGGGTCGGCGTCCCGTTCGGGTACCCGGGTCAGGCCGGTGACCCCGCCGTGCCCCAGGGGCGAGCGGGAGACCTCGAAGGCGGTGGCGGCGACCTGTCCGAGCGGACGCAGCTGACGCCGGATGACGACCGCGCAGACGCAGCCCGCGACGGTCAGGCCGGCGGCCGCGACCACCCCCTCGACCACGACCAGGCCACGGATCATGTCCTGTACGTCGTCCATCGGGAGCCCGGTGAGCACGGGCCGTCCGCCGCCGTCGAGCGCGGTGACACGGTAGGTGCCGAGCCCGGGAACCGTGCGGGTGTACAGCGAACCGTTCGCCTCGATGCCGCCGAGAGCCGAGCGCTGGGCGGCGCCGAGGTCGCGCAGCCCGCCGGACCTGCTCACCACCTTGGCCGCGATGACGGCCCCGTCGTCGTCGAGGCGGGCGGCGATCGTGCCGATGGGCCGGCCCCGCTCGTCGAGGAAGGAGAGGTCCGTCTCGACGCCCGGCCCGATGGAGACGCCGCCCTGGCTGCGCTCGGCGGCGTCGCCGACCCGCTGGTCCAGGTTGCCGAGCAGCCAGGCGCGTTGCGCGAGGACCGTGGTGAACGCCATGGTCACGCACACCGCGACGAGTACCAGGCAGATGAGGACGAGGAGGCGGCCCCCCAGGGACCGCGTGCGCCGGAGCGGCGGGCGCGGGGAGCACGTCCGCGGAGAGCGCGTCCGCCGGGACCGGGTGAAGCAGGATCGCCCGCACGGTCGAGTCCATCGTGGGCGGCGCGCACGGGGCGGGGTGCTCATCTCCCGCCCTCCGGCGGCCTGGTGGCGGACCGGAAGCCCCTCACCGTGCGCATCGTCGGTGCCCGTCCCTTGCCGAGCCGCGTCGCGGGCAGGGCGCTCCGCCCGCCCGCCGCCGGGCAGGGCCGGCCGTCCGCCTCCGTCACGGCGGCGGACAGCGGTTCGATGAGCACCGGCCCGTCGTCCGCGGTCGGCACACGGACCCGGACACGGCCGACAAGGACCCCAGAAGCGCCAGACATGGGGCAAGCCTGTCCCGGCCCGCTGGGGGAATCCTGTGTTCCACCTGAGCACCGCCGATGTCCTGAAACCGACTTCGGGGGCGGACGGCGAAGGGCCGCACCCCCGTCACCGGGGATGCGGCCCTGAACAGCCGAGAGCTGCCTTACAACTGCCTTACCGGACCGCTCAGTTGCGGATCAGGTTGCGCAGCACGTACTGCATGATGCCGCCGTTGCGGTAGTAGTCCGCCTCGCCGGGGGTGTCGATGCGGACGACCGCGTCGAACTCGACGCCGGTGTCGGTGGTGACCTTCACCGTGCGCGGCGTGGTGCCGTTGTTGAGCTCCTCGACACCGGTGAAGGAGAAGGTCTCCTCGCCGGTCAGACCGAGGGACTCGGCCGTGGCGCCCTCCGGGAACTGGAGCGGCAGAACGCCCATGCCGATGAGGTTCGAGCGGTGGATGCGCTCGTACGACTCGGCGATGACGGCCTTGACGCCGAGGAGCGCGGTGCCCTTGGCGGCCCAGTCGCGGGACGAGCCGGAGCCGTACTCCTTGCCCGCCAGGATGACCAGCGGGATGCCCTGCTCGATGTAGTTGCGCGAGGCGTCGTAGATGAAGGAGACGGGGGCGCCTTCCTTCGTGAAGTCGCGGGTGTAGCCGCCCTCCGTGCCCGGCGCGATCTGGTTGCGCAGGCGGATGTTGGCGAACGTGCCGCGGATCATGACCTCGTGGTTGCCGCGGCGCGAGCCGTAGCTGTTGAAGTCACGACGCTCGACACCGTGCTCCGTGAGGTACTTGCCTCCGGGGGTGTCGGCCTTGATCGCACCGGCCGGGGAGATGTGGTCGGTGGTGACCGAGTCGCCGAGCTTGGCGAGGACGCGCGCGCCGGCGATGTCCGAGACCGGGGTGGTCTCCATCGTCATGCCCTCGAAGTAAGGGGGCTTCCGGACGTACGTCGACTGCGGGTCCCACTCGAAGGTGTTGCCCTCGGGGATCGGCAGCGCCTGCCACTGGGCGTCGCCCGCGAAGACGTCCTGGTAGGACTTGTTGAACATGTCCTCGCCGATGGCGTTCGCCACGACATCGTTGACCTCGGCCTCGGACGGCCAGATGTCGGTCAGGTAGACCGGCTTGCCCTCGGTGTCGGTGCCGAGCGCGTCGCGGGTGATGTCCACCTTCATGGAGCCCGCGAGGGCGTAGGCGACGACCAGCGGCGGGGAGGCCAGGTAGTTCATCTTGACGTCGGGGTTGATACGGCCCTCGAAGTTCCGGTTGCCGGAGAGGACCGAGGTGACCGCGAGGTCGTGGTCGTTGACGGCCTTGGAGACCTCGTCCGGCAGCGGGCCGGAGTTGCCGATGCAGGTGGTGCAGCCGTAACCGACCAGGTTGAAGCCGACCTTGTCGAGGTAGGGGGTGAGCCCCGCCTTGTCGAAGTAGTCGGTGACGACCTTGGAGCCCGGGGCGAGGGTGGTCTTGACCCACGGCTTGCGGGTCAGGCCCTTCTCCACGGCCTTCTTCGCGACGAGCGCGGCGGCGACCATGACGTACGGGTTCGAGGTGTTGGTGCAGGAGGTGATGGCCGCGACCGTCACCGCACCGTGGTCGATCTCGTAGGTCGAGCCGTCGGGGGCCGTGACCGTGACCGGGTTGGTCGGCACGCCGTTGGCGGCGGCCGGGGAGTCGGAGGCCGGGAAGGACTCCTTGCCCGCCTCGTCGTCGTCGGCGACGTAGTTGCGCACGTCGCTCTTGAACTGCTCGGCGGCGTTCGCGAGGACGATGCGGTCCTGCGGGCGCTTCGGGCCGGCGATCGAGGGGACGACCGTGGAGAGGTCGAGCTCCAGCTTCTCGGAGAAGTCGGGCTCGGCGGCCGGGTCGAGCCAGAGGCCCTGCTCCTTGGCGTACGCCTCGACGAGCGCGAGCTGCTGCTCGGAGCGGCCGGTGAGCTTGAGGTACTTGATGGTCTCGCCGTCGATCGGGAAGATCGCGGCGGTGGAACCGAACTCCGGCGACATGTTGCCGATGGTGGCGCGGTTGGCCAGCGACGTGGCGGCCACACCCTCGCCGTAGAACTCGACGAACTTGCCGACGACGCCGTGCTTGCGCAGCATCTCGGTGATCGTGAGCACCAGGTCGGTGGCGGTCGTGCCGGGGGTGAGCTCACCGGTCAGCTTGAAGCCGACGACGCGCGGGATGAGCATGGAGACCGGCTGCCCGAGCATCGCGGCCTCGGCCTCGATGCCGCCGACGCCCCAGCCGAGCACGCCCAGGCCGTTGACCATGGTGGTGTGCGAGTCCGTACCGACCAGAGTGTCGGGGTAGGCCTGCCCGTTGCGGACCATGACGGTGCGCGCCAGGTGCTCGATGTTCACCTGGTGGACGATGCCGGTGCCCGGCGGGACGACCTTGAAGTCGTCGAACGCGGTCTGGCCCCAGCGCAGGAACTGGTAGCGCTCCTTGTTGCGGCCGTACTCCAGCTCGACGTTCTGGCCGAAGGCTTCCTTCGTGCCGAACTTGTCGGCGATGACGGAGTGGTCGATGACCAGCTCGGCCGGGGAGAGCGGGTTGACCTTCGCCGGGTCGCCGCCGAGCTCCTTGACGGCCTCACGCATGGTGGCGAGGTCGACGACACAGGGCACGCCGGTGAAGTCCTGCATGATCACGCGGGCGGGCGTGAACTGGATCTCCTGGCTGGGCTGGGCCTGGGAGTCCCAGTTGCCGATGGACCGGATGTGGTCGGCGGTGATGTTCGCGCCGTCCTCGGTCCGGAGCAGGTTCTCCAGCAGCACCTTCAGGCTGTACGGAAGGCGAGCCGAGCCTTCCACCTTGTCCAGCCGGAAGATCTCGTACGACTCGTCGCCCACCTGCAGCGTGCTGCGGGCGTCGAAGCTGTTCGCCGACACGACAGTCTCCTTCATTGATGTGCGCGTTCCCACCGCATCCTGCCGCCACGACGTCATGGCCGATCCGCTAAGGTAAGGCTAAGTTAGGTAGCCCTTACCGTCGGACGGGCGACGCAGTGCGACTGCGGTACGCCTCGGCAGATATCTCGATGTCGAGATAACTCTAATGCATGGGGGCGGGCAGGTCATGTCCGGGCGCCCTCATGTCCGGCCGGAGTCGCTTGTCCGGTGACGAGGAGAAGGCCCGCATCGCCCGGCATCACCCGGTCGGGCCATCCGGGACGAGCACCACTTCCGGCACGGGCGCCACGCGCCGAGCCGCAGCACCACCCGACCACGGCGTCCGGCCCGGGCACGCCCCCGCTCCGGCGACGCCCCACCTGGACGAGTCCCCCGGCTCCCCACGAAGCCCGACCGGGCGAGACCCCTCCACGAACCCCCTCCTGAACATGCGCGCCGTGCGCGCCGCGCAGCGAGGCCTCCCCGCGTCCCGGAGTCCAGGCGCCCCAGGGACGGAATCCGCCACCCGGGAGACGGGGCCAACCAGGCTTCGCCAGGGGGAAATTGACGCCCCGAAGCCGAGGACAGGCACATCGGGGCTCTTTCGGGGTACCCGGTGTCCGCCGGGAACGTCTCGGCGGACACGACAGAGGGGGCACCCGTGCCGCTCACCTTCCGCAAGAGCTTCCGCATCCTTCCGGGACTGCGACTCAACATCAACCGCAAGTCATGGTCCATCACCTCCGGCGGAAAGAACGGGCCGAAGCGCACGCACAGCAGCACCGGACGCAGGACGACGTCGATGGATCTGCCGGGCCCGTTCGGCTGGCGCAAGACGACCCGCAAGTCAAAGTGACCCAATAGCGACAAATAGCATCAGCGCCGACGAACCGTCACGGAAGCGCCGCTTCACGGCACTCATCGGCGGGGACGTCGACCGCGGCACCCCTGGAACCGCCGCGACTGTCGCCGCCGCGCCGGGCCGCGGGGCCCGAACTCCCCGCCGGCCGGGCCCTGCTGGACCCGACCACCCGGAAGGCCGCGCTCCATTTCTTTTTATCTCACATCCGATATACGGTCGCGCCATGGCAGACGACTACCTCGTACGTATCGGCAAGCTCATTCGTGACGCCCGGCAACACCGGGGCTGGACACAGTCGCAGCTTGCCGAGGCGCTCGGCACCAGTCAGAGCGCCGTCAATCGCATCGAGCGCGGCAACCAGAACATCAGCCTTGAGATGATCGCCCGAATCGGTGAGGCGCTGGACAGCGAGATCGTCTCGCTCGGTTACGCGGGTCCGATGCATCTGCGCGTCGTCGGCGGGCGTCGTCTGTCCGGCTCGATCGACGTCAAGACCAGTAAGAACGCCTGTGTCGCGCTGCTGTGCGCCACGCTCCTGAACAAGGGGCGGACGGTGCTGCGCCGGGTGGCCCGCATCGAAGAGGTGTACCGCCTGCTGGAGGTACTCGGGTCGATCGGTGTCCGCACCCGGTGGATCAACGACGGGGTCGACCTCGAGATCGTGCCGCCGAGCGAGCTGGACATGGAGGCCATCGACGCCGAGGCCGCCATTCGCACCCGGTCCATCATCATGTTCCTCGGCCCGCTGCTGCACCGCCTGGACGCCTTCAAGCTGCCGTACGCGGGCGGTTGCGACCTGGGCACCCGGACCATCGAGCCGCACATGATCGCGCTTCGCCGGTTCGGCCTCGACATCGCCGCGACCGAGGGGCTCTACCACGCCCAGGTCGACCGGTCCGTCACGCCCGGACGGCCGATCGTGCTGACCGAGCGCGGGGACACGGTCACCGAGAACGCGCTGCTCGCCGCCGCCCGCCACGACGGCGTCACCGTCATCCGCAACGCGTCCTCCAACTACATGGTCCAGGACCTGTGCTTCTTCCTGGAGGCCCTGGGCGTCCGGGTGGAGGGCATCGGCACCACGACGCTCACCGTGCACGGCGTGCCGAACATCGACGTCGACGTGGACTACTCGCCCTCCGAGGACCCGGTCGAGGCGATGAGCCTGCTCGCCGCCGCCGTGGTCACCGAGTCCGAGCTGACGGTGTGCCGGGTGCCGATCGAGTTCCTGGAGATCGAGCTCGCGGTCCTGGAGGAGATGGGCCTCGACCACGACCGTACGCCGGAGTACTTCGCGGACAACGGCCGCACGCGACTGATCGACCTGACCGTACGGCCCTCCAAGCTGGAGGCGCCCATCGACAAGATCCACCCGATGCCGTTCCCCGGCCTGAACATCGACAACGTCCCGTTCTTCGCGGCCATCGCGGCCTCCGCGCAGGGCAAGACGCTGATCCACGACTGGGTCTACGACAACCGGGCGATCTACCTCACGGACCTCAACCGCCTCGGCGGCCGGCTCCAGCTCCTCGACCCGCACCGCGTCCTCGTCGAGGGCCCGACCCGCTGGCGCGCCGCCGAGATGATGTGCCCGCCCGCGCTGCGCCCCGCCGTGGTCGTCCTGCTCGCGATGATGGCGGCCGACGGCACCTCGGTACTGCGGAACGTCTACGTCATCAACCGCGGCTACGAGGACCTCGCCGAGCGTCTGAACTCGATCGGCGCACAGATCGAGATCTTCCGGGACATCTGATCGGCGGAGTGTCGTGCCCCTAGGAGATGAGGGGCACAACACTCCTAAATGCCTGCTGACCTGCTGTTACACACTTGCGGGATCCTCCATTGATCATCGCTGTTTTTCATCACCTTGTGCAACGCGCGTGCAAGATGATCTTAAATTGGTGACGACGCATCAGAGATATCTGAGTATCCGTCAGTCTTCACGGAGAGTGCTCGCCAAAGGGGCCTCGCAATGTCCGCACCGACGGTGCCACTGGCGTTCCTGAGATCCGGAGTTCAGTCCTCGCCGCGCACGCGCATCAATCGCACTACACCGCTACGGCCAGTTCCAGCCCGGACCTCCACGCGCACCGGCGCTCCTTCGATCATCCGGCTGACCCCCACGTCCGGGTCGGCGACCTGCTGACCGAGGCGCCCGCCGACAGCATCCGCGACGCCCCTGCCCGGGAGCGCGACGAGACGAGCAGTGAAACGCGTGCTGCCGTCGTCGGGCCTGCCAACGGAATGGGAGAGCGGACGCGTACGTCGAGGCCAGCAAGGTCATCAAGACCATGAAGGACACCTGCGCGGACATGTCCGTCAAGTACAAGGAGACGGCCCGGGGCGGGCTCGCGGTGTACATCATCGAGTGTTGAGGTAACAGGCTCTGACCAGCGCGTTTGTGTCTTTCAGCGCTGTCAGGGCCTTCCCTGCTTACGCGGGGGAAAGTCCCTGGAACGTCCCTGGGACAGGCTTGAAAGTCCCCGAAAAGTCCCCGAAAAGTCCCCGGGATGTCCCCCGAGGCACTTCGCTGATTGCGGTTGGGCACGGCCCGACTTCAGGACCGACCCGGCGATCTTGAGGCCGCCTGGGTACGAGTGCAGTGGGTACACGCCAGGTAGCGAGACCTACGCATTACGAGACAGAGCCTCCGTATCCCCGGGCACCGATCTGCATGTGGCTCGCTCCTGCTCCGCTGGCCCCGGAAGCAGCAGATGTCCTGTCAGACCCCATCGGTACGCTCCCCCTGAAGTGCAGCGAGCATGAGGGGAAGCAGTGGTCGGGGACCCGTATTCGGAGATGCGCCAGCGGTACTGGGAGCGGGGAATCGCGCTCCCCGAGGATTGCAAGACCCCGGAGAAGTGGGAGGCGGTCTACCGGACTTACGGTACGAAGTCCGAGATCGTCGACCAGCTACCACCCGTGGGCCGGTGGAGCTTTGAGACCTTCACCGCGTATCTGCTGTACCGCGAGGTACGCGGCGAGATCCGGAAAGGCGGAGGCCCAGGCGATGCGGCGGTGGACCTGATCTACGACGAACTATGGGAGGAGGACGGTCAGGAGAATCGCCATTGAATCGCGGTGCAGTGCAAACACACCACGGTCGGGAGGAACGTGGGGGTGCCGACGCCCTACGAGGTCAACGGCACGGCCTTCGAAGAGCACGGCGCAGATTCCGCCTACGTTGTCACGAACGGTGGCTTCACGCAGCCAGCCATCGACTTCGCCAGCAGGCACACCCGCATCAAGCTCATCGGCCGCAACAGGTTGCGCCAAGCCTTCATTGGCGGGGCGACGTTCCAGACGGTGCTGGCCGGGCTGCCGCTGCCGCGTTTCGAGGGCGGGCGCCTGGTCCTGGCGGTCGACGTGTCGCCATGGCTCCGCTCGGATGCGCCATGTTCAGCAGAGCGGCTGTTTTGCCACGTCTACGGCCGCGCGAAGACAGCATCGCAGTTCATTCCGGGCTGGCCCTACTCCTTCGTGGCCGTGCTGGAGCCGGGTGCCACCTCTTGGACCGCGATCTTGGACACGGTTCGGCTCGGCCCGGCGGACGATGCGACCGCGGTCACCGCCGCCCAGCTCCGAGGAGTCGTTGAACGGCTCGTCGCCGCAGGCCAGTGGCAAGCCGGGGACCCGGCCATCGTGATCGTCAGCGAGGCCGACTACGACGTCACCCGTCTGGCCTGGGTCCTGCGCGACCTGCCGGTCGAGATGGTCGGCAGGGTCCGCTCCGACCGCGTCATGCGCCTGCCGAAGCCGCCGAGGATGCACGGCGTCAACGGCCGGCCGCCCAAGCACGGCCCGGAATTCCGCTTCACCAAGCCGGAGACCTGGCCCGAGCCCGCGATCACTGACACCAGCAACTACGGCAAGGCCGAAACCCACGCGTGGGACCGGGTGCACCCCAGGCTCACCCACCGCTCCTCCTGGCTCGACCACGACGGCGAACTGCCCCTGGTCGAGGGCACGTTGATCCGGCTGAAGGTCCAGCACCTGTCGAAGGACCGGGATGCCCCGCCGGTGTGGTTATGGTCCTCCAAAACCAGCGCCACCCCTGACGACGTGGACCGTTTCTGGCAGGCATTTCTCCGCCGCTTCGACCTGGAGCACACCTTCCGCTTCGCGAAACAGACCCTGGGCTGGACCACCCCGAAACTCCGCACTCCCGACGCCGCGGACCGCTGGACCTGGATCCTGATCGTCGCCCACACTCAGCTCCGACTTGCGCGGCCCCTCGCTGCAGACCTCCGCCGGCCCTGGGAGAAACCCGCCAACTCCGACCGGCTCACCCCGGCCCGGGTCCGCCGAGGGTTTCGGAACATCCGCGTTCACCTCGCCTGCCCGACCCGTGTTCCCAAACCCCGAGTCAAATGCCTTGGGGAGAGACAGAGATGCGTCGCATCAAGCTTCTGGGAGCAGCGGTGGCCGTCGCAGGGGTGCTCGGCGTCAGCGGGGCGAGCCTGCTCAGCGTCTCCGCACCGATGCCCCCGCGATCGATCGAGGCGGACTCGGGATGGCAGACCGTCGGCCCCTCGGCTTCCGCGAACAGCGACTCGGGATGGCAGTAGGAAGCCGGATCCGAGCCGACTTCGAGGGTCTGCCATGACAGCGTCATCCACACAGTACGACTCCGACTACCTGCTCAGGCTCCGCGACAAGCTGCAGATGGCCCCGGTCGAGACCGTAGCGCTGCAGGAGCTCACGATCGCCGGGTCACCGCGCAGCACCATCGAAAGCCCTGACTACACGCGCACACTCGCCGAGTTCGACGGGCCTTTGCCACCCATCCTCGTGCACCACGACTCGATGACGGTGATTGATGGAATCCACCGTCTTCTAGCCGCACAGATGCGGGGGCGGACGCACATTGACGTTCGCTACTTCGAAGGCAGTGCAGAAGACAGCCAGTTGCTGGCCGTGGCCCTGAACGTCGCCCACGGTCTGCCGCTTTCACTCGAAGAGCGTACGACGGCAGCCTTGCGCATTCTCACGCGTCATCCGGACTGGTCCGACAGGTCAGTCGCATCAATAGCCGGCCTGTCACCGAAGAAGGCCGCGGACATCCGTCGCGACCTCTTCAGCGACGCGATGGGAGGCAAACGAGTGGGTCGTGACGGTCGCACGCGCCCGCTGGACGCCTCACAGGGACGCATGCTGGCAGCCGAGTTCCTCATGCAGAACCCAACGAGCTCACTGCGGCAGATAGCAAAGGAAGTCGGAATCTCCCCCACCACCGTCGCCGACGTGCGAGACCGTCTGGCGCGCGGAGAGAGCCCGACCTTGCACGAAGGTCTCCCCCTGCGGCGCCCGTCCGAGCAGCGGCGCCCAGCGCGCCGGCCGGCGGCGTCTCCTTCCCCGTCAGGCAGCGTTCCTGTCGCCGAACTCGGGACCGTTCTGGAGATGCTGCGACGAGATCCTTCCCTGCGTCTGAACGATGTCGGACGGTCCATGCTCCGCCTGCTCGATGCCAGCGCCGCATTTGCCAGGAACAGGGAGAGCATCGCTGCCAGCTTGCCCCCGCATTGCATGACTGCCATGGCAAAACTTGCGCAAGGCTACTCGCGTAGCTGGCAACTCCTGGCAGAGGAGCTACGCGACCTCAGCGGTGGCGTGTAAACGGGGCATGCAGTACCTGCACACGGGGTGTCTTCGTACGCGGGTGTCCGCCGTTGAACGACGGCGGACACCCAACCGGTCTCACGCCTTTGCCGGCTCCTCCAGGCGGGGGAAGAGGACCGCGCCCTTCGTGACCGTGGAGCCGGCGGGCAGCCTGCCCCAAGTTCCAGTCTCCTGGACTGTCTGATCGGCGAGGGCACCCAGGGACGTCTCGGCCCCCAGGGAATCCCAGAGCTTCTCGGAGGTGTCCGGCATGATCGGGTGCAGGAGCACCGCGACCGCCCGGAGCGACTCCGCAGCGGTGTACAGGATCGTCGCCAGGCGTGCCTGACCCTCCTTGGAGGTGTCCTTGGCGACTTTCCACGGCTCCTGCTCCGTGATGTAGCCGTTGACCTGCTTGATGAAGTCGAAGATCGTCAGGATGCCGCCCTGGAAGTCCAGCTCCTCGCCGATCCTCCGGTCGGCCTCGGCGACCGTCGTGGCCAGACCGTTCTGAACCGCCTTCTCGGCCTCGCCCGCCGTCGATGCTTCCGGCAGGGAGCCTTCGAAGTACTTGCCGACCATGGCAGCCACGCGGGACGCAAGATTGCCGTAGTCGTTCGCGAGCTCGCTCGTGTAGCGGGCCGTGAAGTCCTCCCAGGAGAAGGAGCCATCCTGGCCGAAGGCGATGGCGCGCAGGAAGTACCAGCGGTACGCGTCGACGCCGAAGTGTGAGGTCAGATCCTGGGGCTTGATGCCCGTCAAGTTCGATTTGCTCATCTTCTCGCCGCCGACCATCAACCAGCCGTTCGCGGCGATCCTGCCGGGCAGCGGCAAACCGTTGGCCATCAGCATCGCAGGCCAGATGATTGCGTGGAAGCGGAGGATGTCCTTGCCGACCAGGTGGACGTCAGCCGGGAACGTCGACTCGAACTTCTCCGGGTTCTCGTTGTAGCCGACCGCCGTGGCGTAGTTGAGCAGCGCGTCGACCCAGACGTAGATGACGTGCTTGTCGTCCCAGGGAATCGGGATGCCCCAGTCGAAGGTCGACCGGGAGATCGACAGGTCCTGCAGGCCCTGGCGGACGAAGTTCACCACCTCGTTGCGCGCGGACTCGGGCTGGATGAAGCCGGGATTGGCCTCGTAGTGGGCGAGCAGCTTGTCCCCGTACTCGCTCAGCTTGAAGAAGTAGTTCTCCTCCTTGAGGATCTCCACCGGCTTCTTGTGGATCGGGCAGACCTTCTGCCCCTCGTACTCGCCCTGGCCGTCGATCAGGTCACCGGGAAGCTTGTACTCCTCGCAACCCACGCAGTACGGGCCTTCGTAGCCGCCCTGGTAGATCTCCCCCTTGTCGTAGAGATCCTGGACGAACTCCTGGACTCGGTCCGTGTGCCGCTTCTGCGTCGTGCGGATGAAGTCGTCGTTCGCGATCTCGAGGTGCTCCCAGAGCGGCTTCCAAGCCCCCTCCACGAGCCTGTCGCACCATTCCTGCGGGGAGACCCCGTTCGCGTTCGCGGTGCGCATGATCTTCTGACCGTGCTCGTCCGTGCCAGTGAGATACCACACCTGCTCGCCGCGCTGACGGTGCCAGCGGGCCAGCACGTCACCTGCGACGGTTGTATAGGCGTGACCCAGGTGAGGAGCGTCGTTGACGTAATAAATGGGGGTCGTGACGTAGAACGCCTTCGCCCCGGCAGGCTCGGATCCATTGGACTTCATGACGGACAAGCCTAGTCGTACCGTTCCTCCCCCACTCCGCCGAACAGCCTTGCGGCGCCGTACTGTTGGACACGAACGAGAAGCGCCCGCGAGGCGCGCGACGAAATCTCCTCCCCCGTAGTCCGACCTCGCGTCTCACACTGTTTTCACAGGCACGGTCTTGATGACCATGCGATCCGTCGCTGCCTGTACGGCGTCCACTGCCTCGCCGGTAGTGGCCGCGGCCGCTGAGGCGAAGGCCACGCGGTTGAAGGAGTTGCGCAGCTCGCGCACCTCATCCCCCTGCGCGGCGAAGATGAACGCTTCCATCACACCGTCGACCGCACGGGCCTCCTCGACACCGGCGACTTCCTCGATGACACCCGCGTCCACGGCGACGAACTGAACCGCAGTGCGCAAACGGGGCTGGTTCGGCAGCGGAACCGAGACCGGAGCACCTCGCATCACGTCGAGGAAGGCGGCGATCATGTCCGTCTCGTACGCGTGGTTGATCAACGGCATGATCATGTCGCCCGCCAGCCGACCCGCGGCCTCCACGAGGTGGGGGACACCGTCCGACACGATCCACTCTGCGTGGATGAACCCCGTGCGGAAACCCAGCGCGTCGACCAGCCGTTGAGTGTCGAGAAGGAGCCGGGCGCAGGTGTCGCCGGGAATGTCCGCGGGGACGGTATGCCCGGATTCCACAGGATACGGGCCGGGAAAGAGCTGCTTCCCCGTAACATTGCCGAACAGGCACTCCCCGTCGCTCACCAACAGCTCCACGCTGAACTCGGTTCCGCTGACGAAAGTCTCCATCAGCATGCGTGACGGAGTCGGCCGATCGGGCAGGAAGTCACTGCCGTCCGAATGGTCCTGGACCTGCTCCCATGCGGCGGGTATTTCGGACTCGGAGGTCAGAACGTAGGTGCCTATGGATGCCTGGAGGTTGGCGGGCTTGAGGATGGCCGGCAGACCGTGTTCCGTGACGAAGCTCCGCACCTCGTCGAGGGTGCGAACCTCCCATGACACCGGGTTGGCAACGCCGGCCGCCGCCGACACCCTTCGGAGTGCGCTCTTGTCCCGAAGGACAAGCGCCGCTCCCAGCCCCGCTCCCGGCAATCCGTAGCGTTCGGCGAGCCGGGCAGCGAACGGCACGGCGTACTCCAGCGCCGGTACCACCGCCACGGCACGCAGGTCGCCGAACTCCGCGAGGAACGCATCCGCGCTCCCGGGGCGCTGGTGCTCCCACTCAATCAGCTGCCAGGTGCAGTCGAGGGAGGCGAGCTGGTCGCGTACCTTGCGCTTGCGGACAACGTCGGGTTCCTCGATGAAGATGATGAGCTCGTCCGGGTCCATCCGACCGAGGAAGCGGGTCCAGTCGCCGGAGAACCCGACGAAGACGACAGTGCGCCGTGTAGTGGGCATGGAGTTCTTCACCTTCTGCAGGGGGTGGAATGGACGGCCCGGCCTCAGCAAGCGGCCGTTGAGATGATCCGGTCCAGGGCGGCTCTGCCGGTCCGGTCGGCGATGCCGGCCAGTTCGGAGACGATCTGTCCAGCGCCGGGATGTGTCACCCGTACGTATGTCGTGCGTGGTTCGACAACGCAGCCTCGGTACAACTTGGCCTCGTACGTGCCCGGGCCGAGCACCAGTTCCCGGAATCCCGCCGCCTGCGCGACCTCGATGAGCTCGTAGTAGTTCAGATTGAAGTAGGCGAAGTACTTGTCCGCGTACTCCGAGAATCCGGACATCTTGGGGTGCAGCTGGCCTCCGAACGCATAGCTGAGGCTGAATGCCTCGACACGCTGTCCGCGTTCTGCGACCAGGAACACCGCCCAGTCCCCGAAGAACCGGGCATTGCGCCGAATCAGCTCGACCAGCTGATCGGCGTTCATGTCATGGCCGTAGCGACGCAACTGCCGGGCGTGCAGCGCCGCATGCTCCGATGAGAACTCCCCGATGTCGGCTCGTCTCACCGCCATGTCGCTCTCGGCGAACGTGCGCCGCTCCCGGCGCACGTTCGTCCGGCGCTTTCTGGGAAGCCGGGTGAGGCAGTCGTCGAACGAGTCTCCTTGTACGGGCAGCACTGACTGGGCCAGCGAAGTGACGCCGACGTAGCCTCGCCCCTCAAGCGTCTCGCGCAGCCGGCAGGCGGATGCTGGGACATGCATGACGGCACTCGTCGGACAGCCCCAGCGCTCCGCTGTCCTCTCCAGTTCATCGATCAGGGACGAGACGACCGGTGCAGTGTCTGAGGCGACGATCCCAGGCGCATAGGCGCCGGGAAGGATCGCCGCAGCCGTGGGCGCCAGGTCGGCCAGAAGGGGTCGTACAGCGCCAAGGAGCGTCGATACCCGTTGCCGGTCGACGGAATCGGCGGGAGGTTCGGTGCCGAGGAAGGCAAGCGGGTCGTTTGCCGGGAACCCGCCGCGTTCCAGACGCCGCACTGCCAACGCACCGTCGGTGTCGGAGGTGACGGCGTAGTGCAGGCCGCTGGTGTCCGTCGGTTCATTGCATTCCAACCACTGTGGCGTACAGAACAATGAGGCCGCCCGCTGCGTGGCAGCCGACCACAGGGGTGACAGATCGGCGATCGAGGAGGAGGTACGCATCGTCTCGTCACCCGGCCCTCTTGTGAACCCTACGGATCACGGCCAGTACCCCCGGTAGGAGCTGCCGCGGACGACCCGGCGCCGTCGGCCCTCGGCTAGAGGGCCGGCCCGATGGATGGTGTCGGTGTCGAAGACGAGCAGCGAACCGGCGGGCGCCTGGAAGGTGAGGGCACGGGAAAGGAGGAAGGACTTGTACTGTCCGTAGAGCGTGTGGAAGAGCTCCTCGGAGTGCTGGTCGAAGACGTCGATCCGGATCTTCCTGAAGTCGTCGAACGTCAACCACTCGCTCTCCCGGAGGCGACTGGTCGCCGAAGTAGTGCCGGGGATCGCCTGGAAGGGACCGTTGTCGCGATCCACGTCATCCAGGTACACCAAGAATTTGAGCGCGCCGATCTCGTCGAAGTGGTACCACGTGATCTCCTTGTCCGGCTTGAAATCGTCCGTCAGGATGAGGTGCCGGTTGAGAGTGCACGGCAGGCCCAGATAAGAGGACGCCACGGAGGCCATCCACTCCTGGGTGAATATCTCGTGGGTCCGGGGTAGGGCCTGCTTGAGTTCGTCCCCGTGGTTGTACTTGAGGTGCAGCCCGGTGCGGCTCTGGCCGTAGCGCTGGGATATGTCCTTGCCCTCGGGTGTCAGGGTCTCCAGCTCTGTACCCTTGGCGGCGGCGAAGGCGCCCTCGAATTCGTCCTGGAGGTCACTCAGCTCATCCCCGGCCAGCCAGCCCGGCACCACGGCCACGCCGAATTCCTTGACCCTTTTCGTGACCTCTTGGACAAGGTCTTGACTCTCGCAATCCACCGTCAGGGCGGAAATACCGACACGCCCAGAAGTCAGGTCACCGATAATCATGGGATCACCTTATTTCTTCTTTCTTTTCCAGGGATTTCTACATCGTGTCCAGCGTGGCGCGAGCACGGCTCTCGCGTTCGAAGTAGCGCAGTAGCAATACCGCGATCAGAAGATGGCCGAGCGCGACCGCGCACTCCGCAGCGACCTCCCGCAGGCCCTCGGCCTTCCCCAAGCCTGTGTCGGTGACGAAGGCGCGTGCCGCGGCGGCCGCGTGCGTGAGAGGAAGCACATCGCCCACGATGACCATCCAGGCCGGCAGGACATCGCGAGGAATGTTGGCGCCCGTGACCAACAAGAGCACCGCAGCAGCGACGTTCGACACAATGAACACGTCTCGGAAGCGAAGCCCGAGGGCCCCCAGGACCAGGCCGAATGCCGAGCCCGACAGGGCGGCGGACGTCAATGCGAGCAAGAGGCCGGCAACGGCGCCCAGCGGGATACTCAGTCCCAGCAGCAGCGCTCCGCCGGTGAGTACGAAGACGGTGACGAACAGACCGTTGGCGGCGTAGGGCAGGGCACGCCCGATCCAGAGGAGTACTCGGCTGCGCGGGCTCAGCAGCACGACTCCCAGAGTTCCGTAGCGTCGCTCGTTCGCCACCGCCATGGTGCCTCCGAGGACACAGGCGTTGGAGACAGCGAGTACAGCGTTGCCCAGAAGGTAGAAAGTGTCGTCGGCCACTCCCAGCTGGCGCCCCAGGTAGACGAAGAAGAGCAGCTGCAGCAGCGGACCGGCCAGCAGTGTGCCGACGAACATCGACGGCGTCGCGCCTACGAACAACGCCCGGTAGGAGATGGCCCCGCCGATTACCAGCAGACGGACGGAATTAATGAACGCACGCAACGTGAGAGCTCCTTCAGCTGAGTGCCAGCGTGGCGGCCTGACGCGCCCGCCGCTCGACCACGCCGAGCACAGCGACGGCCACCGCGGTGTACAGCACCCCGAGTCCGAGACCAGCGGTGAGCGGACCGAGCACATCTCCCCCTGACGTCGCGGCCCTCAACGCCCTGGCTCCCCAAGTGGTCGGAAGGATCATCGAAATCGGAGCCGTCCACCCCGGAAGCACGCTCATGGGGGTCAGAACCCCCGATAGCAGCCAGACCGGCGCCTCAAGGGCGTTCGTCAACGCGTGCGCGTGGCGGAGCAGCACGAAGGTGCTTGCCAGCAGAAGTCCCATCATGCCCATCGACAACACGCATCCCGGCAGTGCCACAAGGAGCAGAACGGGATGGGCGAAATCCAGCGGAACCGAAAACAGCAGCACCCCCCACAGCACTGTCGCCGCCATGGCATAAGTACCGATGATCGCGGTTGCCACGGTGACCGGCAGAAGGATCAAGGCCAGGGGCGTGGGTGCGGTCACAAGCATTTCCAGGGTGCCCAACCAGCGCTGATTCTGCACTGCGGCGCCGGACCCGAAGAGTACCGAGGTCCAGATGCCCATCAGTCCTGCTCCCACAGCGGCTTCCAGGAGACGCTCGGGGTGGCCACTGGCCCGGAAGAGGTAGGTGGCGAGGGTGGCGTAGACGATCGGCAACAGGACGGCGAAGGCCACTTCGAGCGCCGAGCGCGACATGTAGGTGACGTGTGTCCGTACCCCGACAGCGAGCAAGCGGGGTATCCGTCGTGCCGGGACGCTCACGTCAACTCCCGTGTCCTGCTTGGCGGCCGCTCGGCACGGCCACGCGCTCCTCCGTCGTGCCGGCGGAGTCCGCGACGCCCTCCACGATGGCCACGTACGCGTCCTCGAGGCTCGGTTCCCGGTCAGTGACGCGGCCGATCCGAAGTCCGTCGAGCGCCGCCAGCACGGCGCCGTGCTGATCGGTGCCCTGACGGCTCTGCACCACGATGGTCTGGGCCGTGCCGCGATCCTCCACCTGTACCGCCCGTACGCCGGGCAATCGGCGGATCCTCGTCACGTGGTTCTCGCCCGCACCGTACGCCTCGACTTCCAGTATGTTCCGGTCCGTCACTCCCGCCTTGAGTTCCGCCGGCGTGCCGACCGCTTGGATGGTGCCTGCGGCAATCACTGCCATCCGGTCGCAGAGTTCGTCGGCCTCGGCCATGTAATGCGTCGTCAGCAACACAGTGGTCCCGCTTTCCTTGAGCGCCAGAATGGTGCGCCGCAGATCCCGCGCGGCAACCGGGTCCACGCCGATGGAGGGCTCGTCCAGAAACAGAACATCGGGCCGGTGAAGCAGGCCCCGGGCGATGTGAAGGCGTTGGCGCATCCCTCGCGAGAACCCTTCGACACGCTCGTTCTCTCGACCGGTGAGTCCGACGACTTCCAGGAGCTCGGCGATACGGCTGCGTTGTTCACGCGGATCAACATGGTAGATCTCGGCGAAGTAGCGCAGGTTGTCCAGGGCGGACAGTCGGTCGTAAAGACCTCTGTCACCGCCGAATACATAGCCGATCCTGCGTCGTACCGCGACAGGATCCCGGGTGACATCGTATCCGAGTACACGAGCCGTTCCGGAAGTGGGCAGAAGCAGGGTGTTGAGCATTTTGATCGTGGTCGTCTTGCCAGCACCGTTTGGACCGAGCAACCCGAAAAGCTCGCCGTTCGCAACCTCCAGGGAGACTCCTCGAACGGCATCGACGGAATGTCGACGGGGCCGCAGTAGACCATTCCTGGAAATGTAAGTCCGACATAGGTCAACTGCTTCGATTGCAGGCATGCTTGAAGCTTAGAGAAGGCGTCCTATCCAATCAAGGGAGACCGTGTCCAGACGCATGACCTCGTGGCTCTCAGGCGTTCAACGCGGCATGCCATGGGCTGATGTCCAGTCCCGGGTATCGACGGCTCAAACCCTCAATGACGTCCTCGTCGTAGGCTTCATGGCCGGGCGGCGGGAAACCGAAGAGTTCGAGCTCAGGCGGTGTGGAGCCAGCGACAAAGCGCTGCCAGGACGGCACCATGGCGATGCGTTGGAAACTCTGCAGCCCGAGCCAGTCGGTACCAGCCACCTTGTAGGAGAGGTTCATCCAGATCCGTTCACCCTCGGGCTCTGTCATATTCACCGCTCGATGCCAGATATCCGGCGCATAGACGAGGAGGCTGCCCGCTCGGCCGGGAAAGGAGACCTCCGCCTTGTACAGCTCCGGATGAGTACCTCGCCACACGCGATAGGGCACGGGGGGCATTTCCCGGGTGAGGCCCCTCGGTACGAGACGTGTTGGCGCACACCCCTCCGTCACATCCGTCAAGTACAGGAACATCTCGACTTGTCGAGGGCGAGACTTCTTCTTGGGCACCAGCAACGTATGCGAAGAGTAGTCGAGATGATGGGGTTGTTCGTAATCCGTCGCACCTGTGTATTTCGCCCACAACTGGGCTTGGTAGAGGCGCAGGTCGCGAGAACCGAGCAGAGTGGCGGCGACTTCCGTTATCCGAGGATGGACGGTCAGCCGGTTGAGTGTCTGCCCGGCCCAAGGGAAGTCGATCTGTCCCGCGAACTGCTCCGGATTTTGCGTGAATAGTTTGCGACGCCCTTGAGATTCATGCGGCGCTCTTGACGGGGTGCGCGGGCGGGACTCCTTCCGTGTTGCCGCATACTCGGCACCCGAAGGGTATATACCACCCAACTCTGCCAGAACATCTACCAGTTCTTCTTTCCCCAAGAGCTCGGGAATCAGGAAGAACCCGTCCTTCTCCCAACTCCGCTGGTACGCATGCAATGGATGACGCTCCTTGTCGATCTGGATCAGCTCTCCGAACCGGCGCTGCCATTCGGCGCACCCGTCGCCCAGGTACGAAGGCGTTCCGCCAGGTCTGGTTTCGAGACCAGGTCCAAGGCATGAAGTGCCGCCTCCAACTGAGCGGCGTTCTTAGGACCGATGACGATGCGCGTGACGGACGGAACGCTGAGACAGAACGCGATCGCCCAGGCCGCCGGCGCAGTCGTCCTCGCTGTGGGCGGGGACCCCGGCTCCCGCACCGAGTGCACGGCGCGCGCGAAGCCGCGCGCGGCGGCCCGCATGACAGCCTGGGTTTCGGCCGGGAGGTGGGATCTCCAGTCCGTTCCTGGTATCGGCACGAAGTCGGGGTGAGCCAGGAAGCCATAGGCCAGCGGCTGCATCGCCCACACCTCCCAGCCCCGCGCGTCCAGGCGTCCGGCCGCCGGGCAGGCGACGCGGTGGTTCACCGCGTTGAGTTCGATCTGGGCGATCCGTGCGCCGGGCGGATGGCAGCGCTCCGCGAACTCGGCCAGGGCCTCCGGGAAATGGCTGGCCACCCCCACCGTGGCAGCAGGGAACCGGTTCTCCAGCGAGCGGAGCGTCTCAGCCAGGGAACCGTCGCTGAAGGAGCGGATGTCGGGGTCCTTCACCAGGATGTAGCCCGGACATCCCGCGAACGCCGCACCGTACTCGATCTCGGCGACCAGCCCCGGAAGGCTCAGGTCGCTCACCGGCCCCCGCCCGGTGAGTGGCCGACCGGGTTTGGCGACGTTGCGCCACCACCGCCCACGGGTGCGCTGCCACTGGCCCACCCTCCGCAGACCCTCGCCGGCGCCGTAGCCCGGGGCCGTGTCGATGATCCTCAGGCCCGCTTCCCACGCCCGGTCCATCGTCTCGTAGGCCACGTCGTCGGCGACTTCACCATAGGAACGGTCGATGGGGAGACGTCCCCGGCCCGAGAGGCCCCAGGTGCCGAGGACGAGGCTGTCGGACGCCGTCCGCGCAGGCATCAGGCCGGCACCGTCGGCTCGGCGGCGAGCGCGCCCAGAAGGTCATCGCGCAACTGGGTCAGCGTCCGGACGGACAGCGGCAGCCCAGTCACCTTCGCGGGTACCGCAGGCGGGAGATGCGCGTTGATCGTCACCGTGCCGTCGGAGGGGAACATCACGAAGTGGTAGTCCCGCCATTCGATCCCGTAACCCGATCCCTCTCTCAGCACTTCCCTTGAGGTGCAGGTGAGCCGGGGTGTGTCCTGGGATCCGGCGTTGTCGAACCGTAGATGGTGGTACGAGCCCTTGATGATGCGTGTGGCGAAGGAGCGCCGGTGGTAGTGCGGGCTGAGAGTGCCGCCGCGCCAGAGTCTGTCGAACCGCTCCCGGCTGAACAGGTTGATCCGGACGAGCCCCACGCCGTCGCGTTCGGCCACGGTCAGAACGCGGGGATCGACGTCCGGCGTCTCACCGTCGTGCCGGGCCAGACGGACCAGATCCTCGACGCCGAGAGACGCCGTGTGCTCGGCTGTCGCGGCACGCCAGTCGATGTCCGCCCCCAGGGCCGCCTCCATCTGCGGCAGCAGCGGCCTGCCTGCGTCGACGCGGTCGAGGAGAGTTGCGATCGCGTTCATACCGTCGCCTTCTGGTGCCGTTCCTGACCCATCGTGATGAGGTCGTTCTGCGTGTAGTAGCGGACCGACCCCTCAGCCTTGGCCACGCCGGCGAGCAGCAGCGCCCTGGCCAGCGTCATCCGGGACTGGACCTCGTCCAGTCTGCGGTTGGTATCCGCGATGGCCTCCGCCGCCGTCGGCGCGTCGGCCCCGGACAGGTCCTCGACGGCCTGCTCGACGACGCGGACGAACGTCTCGTTGCACAGCTCTTCGAAGCGGTCGATCGACCGCTTCACTTCGGGCCTGCGGCCCGGCACCGTGCGGCGCCACTCATAGGTGACTGATGACTGCAGTCCGGCGATGACCTCCATGAACGGTGCGAAGCGAGCTGCCGTCAGCTCGGTGACTCGCTTGGCGATGGCCGTCCGGGGATCCAGGTACTCGGACGACAGTGTGGCTCCGTGGTCGCGCAGCGCGCCGTCGTGTTCGATGACCCGGTTGAGCGGTGTCCCGAAGTGCGGATCGACGGCACTGTTCACGGTGACCGGTTTCAGTTCGTCGATGCTCCGGAGGAAGTCCAGGTTCGCTCCCACCTCGGTCAGGGTGGTCCGGTGGTTGAACATCATGAAACCCGGCTGGAATGACAGTCCGAGCGATTTGATGACGCGTACCGCTTCAAGGTTCTGGCGTACTGATTGGCCCTTGCCGTACAGGCGCAGCGTCTCGTCGTCGCCTGTCTCCAGACCGACGAAGACGTGCTTGAGACCGCCGCGGGCCAGTGCGGTCAGTACCCGTTCGTCCACATTCTCGGCTCGGCAGGACATGGCGAAGCCGACAGGCAGCTTCAGCTCCTCCAGTTCTTGTCCGATCATGAGGGCACGTTCGTGTCCGGCTTCTGTACCGCCGAAGAACTCGTCGTCGACGACCAGGAGTTCGATCAGCCCGAAGCGTTCGTGGAGGGCGGCGATCTCCGCCACTGTGTGTGCGACCGACCGCGCCAGCCATCCTCCGTTGGCCAGCGGCCGGTCGCGTTCGAGGCCGTAGAAACGCGGAATGCTGCAGAAAGTGCAGCGCGCGTAGCAGCCCCTGCTGGCGGAGACACAGACGAGCCCGTCGAGGTCGATGATCTCCTGCGTGAGGTCGCGAGCCGGCGGTGCGAGAGTATCGAGGTTGTGTACCCGCGGCGCGGGCTTCCACCGGACGCCGTCGTCCCACCGGGCGTACACACCAGGAACCGTACGGGGGTCGTCGCCGTTCCGGACCGCCTGCGCGTAACCGACGATGGGCCCCTCTCCCTCACCCGCCACCACTGCGTCGACGGCGGGGTTGGCGTCCAGGACGCGGCGCGGGATGAAGGACGCGGCGTGCCCACCGACGACGATGTGGCCCCCGTATCCGGCTTCGCGCAGCATCAGACACACGCGCGCGGTCCGCTCGGGGAAATGGTTGAGGATGACCGTGAAGCCGACGACGTCTGGCTGCTCGTCCAGAATGCGGCGCACGGTCTCCTCCTCGCTCCAGTCGTAGAGCATGCCGTCGAGCATCGTGACGTCGACGCCGTGGTGTCGCAGCGCACCCGCGCAGTAGGCGATACCCAGACACTCAACCGGCTTGCTGAACTTGTGCAGGACGTCGACCGGCGGCCTCACGAGAACGGTCTTGCCCATGGAGGCCCCCATCAGAAGACGAACTGGGTCGTGTGGCCGAGCAGGCGCACCGGGATATTCCACGCGCGTTCGAGGTCGCCCCAGTGCCTGCCGACGAGATCCCGGCCGTGTGCGTTGAATCCGGTAGCGGGCACGAGAATGAGGTCAGGTGTACGCCCCGTTTTCTCCTGGTGCCGGACGAGTGCCGCATGGATGTCACCCACCGTGCACATGTCCATGACCCTGATGTTGCCTCCGAGATAGTCGTTGGTGGCGACGACGAAGTCGATGCAGTCGGCATGGTCGGCGACAGAGCGCTCGATGAAGGCCCGAGCGGCGGGGAGCATGAGCGATGAGGTCACGAGCCAGCTGTACCGCGACCCGACATCCTCGATCTGCTGGGCGATCCCGCGAGCGTCGCCGCTGCTGATCGAGGGAGCCGTCACCACGCCGTGCGGCACGAGGTACTTTCCGATGTAGGGACCCGTGTAGGGATACGTCGGCGGAAGCTCGGTGTCCAGCGTCAGGTCCAGTGACTGGCCGGCCCGCCGAATACGCAGCTTGACCAACCCTTTGACCAGCATCAGGGAGCTCACCACCTCCGACCTGGTCGTGGGGCGCAGGTAGCCGACGCCGACGATGACATCTCCGGGCCGCAGCCCACATGCGGCTGCGGGCGAGCCGGGGATGGTGCCGATGACGCGGGCCGCCAGCGGGTCGTCGTAGAAGAAGTTCTCCTCGTAGGCGCTGGGAATCGCGATGATCGGCACGTGGGTCTTCTCCCGCATGGACTGTGCCCATTCGATGACGCTGCCCCAAAGGATGTCCGTATCGAAATCCATTGGGGAAGGGTGGTCGCGGGTGAAGCCCGGCTCGTTGACCCGGATGAAATTGGGGTCGAGCTCCGAGACGGTCTCGATCGTCCGGGTCAGGTCCTCCAACGGAAAATCGGGCGTCGCGACCAAGCTCACGCCGAAGGGGATCTCATGCTTGCGCAGTTCTTGCAGACAATGCAGCGCCGTCCAGGTGCGGTTGGGCCGCTCCTTCATCACCTCCTGTCGCAATGGCTCGTCGACCGTGTTTGTCGACACCACGAAGTGGACCGGCTTGACCTCCGCCAACTGCTCCACGATGCGTGGCGTCAGCGGATTTCCGTTCGTGGTGAAAAAGAAGGGACGATCCGTCGTCTCCCGAAGGGTCTTCATCACCTCAGGCAGCCGAGGGTCGACGAGGAACTCGTTCAGTTCCCACTGGGCGGAGAACAGGGCCCGACGTTCCTGCGGCCTGTAGTAGGCGATACGCGTGTCGAGTTCGTCGCGGGCGATGCTCTTCTTCGCCCGTGCGATGGCCAGCGTGTCCGGATTGCCGAAGAGGTAGCAGAAGGAACACGCCACGTTGCATACGCGGGCCAGGTGCTCGTAGACCTCTGACGGATGTCCATGGGACGGCACGACCCAGTCCCCGGTGCGGCGCAGGCGGAAGCCCTCCGGCTCCGTGTGCTCGCCGTTCTTGGAGATACGCAGCAGCGGCGCGAGAAGCGACCAATGTCTGGCCAGGATCGGAATGGTGGGCTCGGTCTGTGACACGGAGAAGAGCGGCTGCCTCCTGATGGCCGCCTTGGCGTTCTCGGTACGCTCAGCCAGCGGGTGAGGCTGTGCCAGGGGCCGCACCCTGAGGGGGAAATAGCCAGATCCGGTCAATAGCGCCGACGGGTTGACGAATTCACCGTCCACCAGGAGATCGACCTCGTCCAGGACGATCTCCAGAAGCGAGACAAGATAACTGCGCTGACCGTCCTTTTCCTCCGCCGGCGGCAAGGGGTACGAAAAGGCGAAGTCGCCGGAGAGATCCGGGGCGTGGTCCCAGGATCCGCCAGTGGCACCGTCGACAGTGACCCACTCGGCCGCGAAGAGAGGCACCTTGGCATTCTCGGGGATGGTCAGGTCCAGCAGTGCCGTCAACGATTCGCCGATCAGATCCTCGGGCACGCGATGCAGCCCGGTAAGGGGCACGCTCTCCCCGAGTCCGTAGGCAGGCGCAGAATGCGGGTCGCGGCACCGCAAGCGGTAGGCGGACGGTTGCAGCGTCTCGCCCCGGCTGTCCTGGAGTGTCACGCCGCTCAATGTGAATCCGAGAACGGATCCGATGTACCGGTGAAAGGCTTCTCGGACCCTCGGCAGCCCAACCGCCGGTTCGGTTTTCAAGAGTGACATGAGCGTCAGTTCTCCTCTTCAGCGCAGATCCATCGGGGCTTGAGACGGGCCTGTGCCCGTACCGCACAGTCTGATGCGGGTGCCCTTGAGGCCGCCTTCGCGGAGACACGAAACGTGCCTCCGCGAAGGCCAGGTGCATCACAGTCCACAGACGGACCTAGATGCCCCTTCAGACCATGTTGAGCGTCGAGATGTCCGCAGAGAGTGACCGCGTAAGGGCCTCGGCCCGCTCAAGCAGGTCTTCCCGAGTCCAGCCCTGAGCGGCAATGAGTTCCTCGGCCTTGGCCTCGTCGCTCAGCGCCTCCATGAGGTCCTCGACCGATATGTCGAGTTTCTCTTCAAGGACCGCAACGGTGGGAGACATAGCCCCTCCATTCGTTCGGTGAATATTTACCTTGCGCAAGAACACTGACACGGTTCCATGAATGCAGGCAAGGGTGTCCAGGCCGGTCACAGGACAGCCTAAATCTGAGTCCACGTAAGGATATTCAGCCGTAAATAGCGCGTCGGTGATATCTGCTGAATATACCGAGAAAATGAAATTTACAGCACGGATGCCATGTTTTCTCGCGGTCCGAGAGGAGGGGTGAATGAAATGGCCGCGCAATCGTATTGCACGCGAAGGTCACCCCACCTCGGCAGGCGAGGTTAGACCCTGGCACCCGGAACTGGATCTCCTCCGGCACGAAATCCAGAAGCACTCTCCGGAAGCGTTCACGAAAAGTGATGAAGTGGCGGCTCAGAAACGAAAGATCAATGCTGAACAATGGTCCCGGCAAGCGCTTCGGACTGTAGTCGCACCCCACCGCGCCCAACAATGCGCCGACACGCCGGATACACCAGGCTCCACAGTGACCGACCACTGTCCGAGAGGCTCATGCCGTCCTCCGCCGCCTGTCCAACTGCGCACCGTGAGCGGTTGGACGGCAGTTCGCGTGCCCTCTGTCCGGACCATCGACCACGACTTCAAATCCAAGCCCGCAGCCGAGCGTTGACGCATGTGCGCGGTACCTGCACTTCGGTTCTGCGGAACGCACCCTAACAAGGCCGACACAATAAGCCGAGTTGTCGGTGGGCGATCAGGCAGCAGGCGGCTCGATGCGCGCCCCCTGGTCCGGGCTCGGACCAGCGCCGGGATGTTTGTTTCGTCCCACATGAAGTCGTGCACCACGGCGTGGCAGGTGCCGTTGCGGCCTCGGGACGCGGCAGCCTTGGCAGGGCTGGCCCGATTGCCTCACTCGTGGACACTCGCGGACGAACGGCCTGGCGTCGCGCGCGAATTGGCCTATGTCTTCGGCGACGCTCAGTGTGCCGAGCGTGATGCGGTATTCAGCGTCGGTTGAGTCCCGGAGCGCGCAGTCAGGCCCTGGGGGCGTTTCTCTCGTGCTACTGTCCTGCGCCAGAGATTCCTCGTTAATTCGTCTATGAGTGCTTCTGCGGATGTTCCGGTGCCACGTCGCGGTCCGAAGTTGGAACCGTTGTTGTTGTCTCCTGATGAGCGTGTGGTGTTGGAGCGTTGGGCCCGCAGGGCGTCATCTGCGCAGGCAGTGGCCTTGCGCGCCCGCATCGTGTTGGCATGTGACGGTGTTGATAGGCCACCGATTGTCGTGGTGGCGCGGGAATTGGGCATCGCGGCGGACACGGTCCGCAAGTGGCGTCGCCGGTTTCTGGCCGCCCGGCTGGACGGGCTGGTGGACGAACCGAGGCCGGGCCGGCCGCCCACCATCAGTGTTGATCAGGTGGAGGCGGTGGTGGTCAGCACGCTGGAGGAGATTCCGAAGAACGCCACTCACTGGTCTCGTGCGTCCATGGCCGACCGCAGTGGCCTGTCGAAGTCGACCGTGGGCCGGATCTGGCGCAGGTTCCAGCTCAAGCCGCACCTGAGCGACACGTTCAAGTTGTCGACGGACCCGCTGTTCGTGGAGAAGGTCTACGACGTGGTGGGGCTGTATTTCAACCCGCCCGAAGGTGCGGTGGTGTTGTCGGTGGACGAGAAGTCCCAGATCCAGGCCCTGGATCGCTCGCAGCCGGTGCTGCCGATGATGCCCGGCATGCCCGAGCGCCGGACCCATGACTATGTGCGCAACGGTCTGACCACCTTGTTCGCCGCGTTCGATGTCGCCACCGGCGAGGTGATCAGCGCACTGCACCGCAGGCACCGGGCGGCGGAGTTCAAGAAATTCCTGGTCAGGATCGACAACGAGGTGCCGGACCATCTCCAGATCCATCTGATCCGGGACATCTGAGCCCCGCTCACCGGAGTGCCGTCGCACCCCTCCCGGCCCGCTGGACCGCGGGCCGGGTGCGGCTGCGGCTGCGGCGGCACGCGTGCGTCGGGGGTGGCCCCGGTGTCGTCCGGGCTCCGCCCCCGCGTCGTACGTGCTCGCGCGTCGTACGTGCTCGGCTCTGGGAGACGTACCCGCTCAGCTCACCGCGACGGTGATGTCCCGCTCCGTGCTCGCGTGGAACGTGGGGAGCGGGAGGCCGCTGCCGCTCAGTTCCATGACCGTGGCCTCGACGTGGGCCGCGCCCTGGGCGAGGGTGCCCGGCGCGCGCTTCTCCGAGTTGGTCCAGCGGTGCTCCGCGCCGTCGCAGACCGCCGAGGAGCCACCGATGGCATGGCGGACCCGGGGATCGCCCTGGGACACCGAGGAGGACACGAACACGGGCCCCGCGGCACCCGTGCAGCGGTAGGTACCGGAGAGGGTGACGGTGCCGTCGGTGGCCACCGTGCCGGTGGGGTCGACGGTCACCTCGTCGAACGAGGCGGTGCGGGCGACGGCGGACGGGGCGAGAAGCAGGAGCAACGCGGCACCTGCGGCCGCGCCGATGGCCTGGCGGACGAACATGGGATACCTCCTGGAGCGGGGCCTGGAAAGGGCGCTCAACAGGTACCGGTCCGAGGCCCCGCGGGCCGTGATCATCACCCCTTTGGTGGCGAGTTGGCCCCGTCCGTCTTGGGGACGTCCGAGAGTTGTCCTCGTGTTGTCACGCTTCACGACCGGCTGTTCCGATGAGTTCGCCGCGAGCGCATGGTCTATTCATGCGAGGGCGACGACAACGCCGCCGACACTCTTCGCATCCGACGTGGAGGTGCGCCATGTGTTCACACCAGTCTTCGAGCCCGTCCGCGGACACCGCAGCCCCGCACATCGTCTCGGCCCACCCCGAGCAGGGCTGGAACCTCCTGTGCAACGGGGCGATCGTCTTCGACGACAGCGGCGAACTGCTCCCCGACGGCAGCGTGATCGCTCCGCACCGGGTGTTCGCCGAACAGCTGGCCGTCGCGGCCTGATCTCCGCTTCCCCGCGGGCCTACGCCAGCACGGCGAAGCCGTCGAGTTCGACCAGGGCCCGCTCGTCCCACAGGCGGGCGGCGCCGATGACAGCCATCGCGGGGTAGTCGCGGCCCGCCAACCGGCGCCAGATGCGCCCGAGTTCGGGAGCGTGGACGCGGTAGTCGGCGACGTCCGTGGCGTAGACCGTGACCCGGGCGAGGTCGGCGGGAGCGCCGCCCGCCGCGCGCAGCGCGGTCAGCAGATTGGCCAGCGCCCGCTCGAACTGCAGGGGCAAGGTCTCCCCCACCACCTTCCCGTCCACGTCGAGCGCGGTCTGTCCGGCCAGGAAGACGACACGGGAGCCGATGGCGACGACGGCGTGGGAGAAGCCGGTCGGCGGGGAGAGCTCGGGCGGGTTGACGCGTTCGGCGGTCATGCGGACCCCGTTTCCTGTGGCCGTTCAGCGGTCGCGCAGACCCCGTGGTCCCTTGCCTGTCCGGCGGTCATGCGGACCCCGTTTCCTGTGTCTGCTCGGCCATCCGGTACAACTCCTTCGCGATGACCGCCCGTTGGACCTCGCTGGCCCCCTCGTAGATGCGCGGCGCGCGCACCTCGCGGTAGAGGTGTTCGAGGAGATGGCCGCGGCGCAGTGCGCGGGCGCCGTGCAGCTGGACGGCCGCGTCGACGACGTACTGGGCCGTCTCGGTCGCGAGCAGCTTCGCCATCGCCGCCCGCCGCGGCACGTCCGCGGCCCCCTCGTCGTACGCCGCCGCGGCCGCGTAGACCATCAGGCGGGCCGCCTCGGTGCGCAGGGCCATCTCGGCGACCTGGTGGGCCACGGTCTGCAGGTCCTTCAGCGGACCGCCGAACGCCTCGCGCCGGGCCGTGTGGGTGAGGGTCGCGTCCAGCGCGGCCTGTGCCATGCCGACGGCGAAGGCGCCCACGCTCGGCCGGAAGAGGTTGAGGGTGCGCATGGCGACCCGGAACCCGTGGTCGGGTTCGCCGAGGACGTCGTCCGCCGTGACGGGTACGGCGTCGAAGGCGAGGGCGCCGATGGGGTGCGGGGAGAGCATGTCGAGCGGGGTGCCGGTGAGGCCGGAGCGGTCGGCGGGGACGAGGAAGGCGGTGACGCCGCGGGCTCCGGCGTCGGGCGCGGTGCGCGCGAAGACGGTGTAGACGTCGGCCTCGGGGGCGTTGGAGATCCAGCACTTCTCGCCGGTGAGCCGCCACCCGCCGGTGCCGTCCGCGTCCGCCCGGAGTGCCAGCGCGGCCGCGTCCGAGCCGGCGCCGGGCTCGCTCAGCGCGAAGGCCGCCACGGTGGTGCCGTCCGCGACCCGGGGCAGCCAGTGCTCGCGCTGGACCGCGCTGCCGTACGCGTGGACCGGATGGGCGCCGAGCCCCTGGAGGGCCAGTGCCGTCTCGGCCTCGGTGCAGACCTGGGCCAGGGACTCGCGCATCAGGCAGAGATCCAGGGCGCCGGAGGTGAACAGGCGGGAGAGCAGGCCGAGTCGGCCGAGCTCGGCGACCAGCGGGCGGTTGACGTGCCCCGCCTCGCCCTTGTCGGCCAGTGGGCGCAGTCGCTCCGCGGCCAGTGTGCGCAGCTCGGCACACCAGGCGGTCTGCCCCGGATCGAGCGAGAATGCGGTCATTGCCCGTCCCCTCTCCCCATCGGACGCCACCCACGTTATCGCGGACCGTTGACTGTCGTCACCAACACGATACGCTCCTTGTGCGAGCCCACCACGACGCCCACCAAGGCAAGGGGGCGAACCGCCATGGACACTGTGGATCCCGTGGATCCCGCAGACACCTCGGTGCCGGCACTCTCGGCCCACGTCGACACCTTCGCGCGCGACCACCTCCCGCCCCCCGAGCAGTGGCCCGAACTCCGTTTCGACCTGCCCGGGGTGCGCTACCCCGTTCGGCTGAACTGCGCCGCCGAACTCCTCGCGGACACCGACCCCGGACGTCCGGTGTTCCGTACGCCGTCCGGCGACCCGTGGACGTACGGACAGCTGCGTGCCCGTGTCGACCGCATCGCCCATGTGCTGACCGGCGAGCTGGGCGTCGTCCCGGGCAACCGGGTGCTGCTGCGCGGCCCCACCACTCCGTGGCTGGCCGCCTGCTGGCTGGCTGTGCTGAAGGCGGGCGCCGTCGCCGTCACGGTGCTCGCGCAGCAGCGGTCGCACGAGCTGAGCACGATGTGCTCGATCGCGCGGGTGACGCACGCCCTGTGCGACATCCGCTCGGTCGACGACCTGGTCAAGGCGGAGATCCCCGGACTGCGGGTCACGACGTACGGCGGTGACGCCTCCGACGATCTGCTGCTGCGGATCACCGGCGCGCCGGACGAACCCTTCGACGCGGTGGACACGGCAGCCGACGACGTGGCGCTGATCGCGTTCACCTCGGGCACCACCGGACGGCCCAAGGGCTGTATGCACTTCCACCGCGATGTGCTGGCGATAGCGGACACCTTCTCGGAGCATGTGCTGCGGCCGCAGGAGGACGATGTCTTCGCGGGCAGCCCTCCCCTGGGTTTCACCTTCGGGCTCGGCGGTCTCGTCGTCTTCCCCCTGCGCGCCGGCGCCTGCTCCCTGCTGCTCGAACAGGCGGGCCCCAAACAGCTGTTGCCCGCCATCGCCGAGCACCGCGTCTCCGTGCTGTTCACGGCGCCGACCGCCTACCGGGCGATGCTGGCGGAGCTCGACGACCACGACACCGGGTCGCTGCGGCGCTGTGTGTCCGCGGGCGAGAACCTGCCCACGGCGACCTGGCGGGACTGGCACGGGCGCACCGGGCTGCGCATCATCAACGGCATCGGCGCCACCGAGCTGCTGCACATCTTCATCTCCGCCGCCGACGGGCAGATCCGCCCCGGCACGACGGGCCTCCCGGTTCCGGGGTGGCACGCGCGCGTGGTCGACGCCGAGGGGACGCCGGTGCCGGACGGCGAACCCGGGCTGCTCGCCGTGCGCGGCCCGGTCGGCTGCCGGTATCTCGCCGACCCGCGGCAGCGCGAGTACGTGCGCGGCGGCTGGAACATCACCGGCGACACCTACGTACGCGACCCCGACGGCTACTTCAGCTATGTGGCCCGGGCCGACGACATGATCATCTCGGCGGGCTACAACATCGCGGGCCCCGAGGTCGAGGAGGCGCTGCTGCGGCACCCGGACGTGGTCGAGACGGCGGTCGTCGGGCGGTCCGACGAGGCACGCGGGCAGGTCGTGGTGGCCTACGCGGTGCTCAAGGAGGGCGCCCGCCGGGACGCCGAGGCGCTGCGCGCCTTCCTCAAGTCCGAGCTGGCGCCGTACAAATGCCCCCGCGAGATCGTCTTCCTGGACGCGCTGCCGCGCACCGCCACGGGGAAACTCCAGCGGTTCCGGCTGCGCGAGGAGGCGGGTGCTGACGCGCTGTCACCTCCCGCGTCCGAGGGTGACGTGTCCGCCGGCGGCGGTCCCAAGTGATCTTCGCGCACTAGAGTGATCGACGTGTCAGAGCAGCACGCCCCCCGGTCCCTCATCGTCACCTTCTACGGCGCGTACGGCCGTTTCATGCCCGGCCCGGTGCCGGTCGCCGAGTTGATCCGGCTCCTCGCCGCGGTCGGCGTGGACGCGCCCTCGGTGCGGTCGTCGGTGTCCCGGCTCAAGCGCCGCGGGCTCCTGGAGCCGGCGCGCACCGCGGCGGGCTCGGCCGGATACGCGCTGTCGCCGGACGCACGGCAACTGCTCGACGACGGCGACCGCAGGGTGTACGCGTCGGCGCCTCCCGAGGACGACGGCTGGGTGCTCGCCGTCTTCTCCGTACCGGAGTCGGAGCGGCAGAAGCGGCACATCCTGCGCTCGCGGCTCGCCGGTCTCGGCTTCGGCACGGCCGCCCCCGGGGTGTGGCTCGCCCCGGCCCGGCTGTACGAGGAGACCCGCCACACCCTGGAGCGGCTGCGGCTCGATCGCTACGTGGAGCTGTTCCGCGGCGAGCACCTGGGGTTCGCCGCGACGGCCGACGCGGTGGCGCGCTGGTGGGACCTGGCGGCCATCGCCAAGGAGCACGAGGCGTTCCTCGGCCGGCACGCGCGCGTGCTGCACACGTGGGAGGGCCGCGCGGACACCCCGCCCGAGGAGGCCTACCGCGACTATCTGCTCGCCCTCGACTCCTGGCGCCATCTCCCGTACACCGACCCCGGGCTGCCCGCCGCGCTGCTCCCCGCGGACTGGCCGGGGGCCCGCTCGGCCACCGTCTTCCGGGCCCTGCACGAGCGGCTGCGGGACGCGGGAGCGGAGTTCGCCGGGGTGGTCCCGTGGTCCGGGAACCCGCCGGGTGACCCGGCCGTGTGACCTCGGCCCCGCCGACCGCCGCCGAGCGAACTTCAGGCTCCTCCGTCCCTCCTCTCAGCCGAACGCCCGTCAGGCGGCGGCCGGCCCGAAGGCCTGACCGGGATGGACGCTTCCCGGCGCCGGTCCGCGCTCACGTCCCCAAGGTGAGGCGGGGCCTGGGGGCGTCGGTACGTCCGGTCTGGGGGCGTCGGCTGCCCGCGCGGTAGGGCATCGGCCACCCGACACCCGGACCCTCGTATCCCTGTTCGGCCGCCGCGTGCAGCGTCCAGTGCGGGTCGTAGAGGTGCGGACGGGCGAGCGCGCACAGGTCCGTCCGCCCGGCCAGGATCAGGGAGTTGACGTCGTCCCAGGAGGAGATCGCGCCGACGGCGATCACCGGGAGCCCGGTCTCGTGGCGGATCCGGTCGGCGTACGGCGTCTGGTACGAGCGGCCGTACTCGGGGTGCTCGTCCGCCACCACCTGGCCGGTCGACACGTCCACCGCGTCGGCGCCGTGCGCCGCGAAGGCCCGCGCGATCACCACCGCGTCGTCCCCGGTGGTGCCGCCCTCGGCCCAGTCGGTGGCGGAGATACGCACGGTCATCGGGCGCTCCGGCGGCCACACGGCCCGCACCGCGTCGAACACTTCGAGCGGGAAACGCAGCCGCTTCTCCAGGGATCCGCCGTACGCGTCGGTGCGCAGGTTGGTCAGCGGCGAGAGGAAGCCGGAGAGCAAATAGCCGTGGGCGCAGTGCAGTTCGAGGAGGTCGAAGCCGGAACGGGCGGCACGGCAGGCCGCCGCGGTGAACTGCTCGCGCAGATCGGTGAGCTGGGCGCGCGACAGCTGTCGGGGTGTCTGGCTGTCCGGCTTGTACGGGAGGGGGGAGGCGGCCACGAGCGGCCAGTTGCCGTCCGTCAGGGGCTCGTCGATGCCCTCCCACATCAGCCGTGTCGAGCCCTTGCGGCCGGCGTGGCCGAGTTGGAGGCCGATCGCGGTGCCCGGTGCCTGCCGGTGCGTGAAGTCGACTATCCGCCGCCAGGATTCGGCCTGTCGGGCGGTGTAGATGCCCGCGCAGCCCGGTGTGATGCGGCCCTCCTCGCTGACGCACACCATCTCGGTCATCACCAGTCCGGCGCCGCCGAGAGCCCGCGCGCCCAGGTGGACGAGATGGAAGTCGCCGGGGACGCCGTCCACGGCCGAGTACATGTCCATCGGAGAGACGACGACGCGGTTGCGCAGGGTCAGGCCGCGCAGCCGGAACGGGGTGAACATCGGCGGGGTGCCGGGAGGGCAGCGGAACTCCCGCTCGACCGCGGACACGAAGTGCGGATCGCGCAGCCGCAGGTTGTCATGAGTGACGCGGCGGCTGCGGGTGAGGAGGTTGAAGGCGAACTGCCGGGTGGGCTGGCCGAGATAGCGGTCGAGGTTCTCGAACCATTCCAGGCTGGCGCGGGCCGCCCGCTGGGTGGAGGCGACGACGGGCCGCCGCTCCTCCTCGTAGGCCGCGAGCGCCTCCGCCGGGGACGGCCGCTCCTCCAGGCAGGCGGCCAGCGCGAGCGCGTCCTCGACGGCGAGCTTGGTGCCCGAACCGATGGAGAAGTGGGCGGTGTGGGCCGCGTCGCCGAGCAGGACCAGATTGCCGTGCGACCAGCGGCCGTTGACGATCGTCCTGAATCGCGTCCACGCCGATCTGTTGGCGCGCAGCGGGCGTCCGCCGAGCGCGTCCGCGAAGATCTTGCCGCACCGCTCGACGGACTCCCGCTCGTCGAGGTCCGCGAACCCCGCGGCCCGCCAGACCTCTTCGCGCATCTCGATGATGACGGTGGAGGCGTCGGCCGCGTACGGGTAGCCGTGCAGCTGCATCACGCCGTGCTCGGTCTCGGCGATCTCGAAGCGGAAGGCGTCGAAGGCGAAGTCGGCGGCGAGCCAGATGTAGCGGCAGCGGTGTTCCTCCGCGGAGGGCCGGAAGACCTCCGGGTACGCGGCGCGGGTCAGGCTGTGCACGCCGTCGGCGGCGACGACGAGGTCGTACTCCGCCATCAGGCCCTCCACGGGCGGGGCCTCGGTCGCGAAGCGCAGGTCGACGCCCAGCGAGCGGCAGCGTTCGTGGAGGATCTCCAGGAGCCGGCGCCGCCCGAGCGCGGCGAAGCCGTGGCCGCCGGAGGTGTGGCGCACCCCGCGGTGCACGATGTCGATGTCGTCCCAGCGGACGAACTCGGCCTGGAGCGCCGCGTACACGACCGGGTCGGCGTGTTCGATGCCGCCGAGGGTCTCGTCGGACAGGACGACGCCGAAGCCGAAGGTGTCGTCGGGGGCGTTGCGTTCCCAGACGGTGATCTCGCGGGCCGGGTCGAGGCGTTTGAGCAGCGCCGCGGCATAGAGTCCGCCGGGCCCGCCGCCGATCACGGCGACGCGCATCGCTCCACCGCCCGAGCGCCCGGCCCCCGCGCGTCCGGCTGTCGTACGCCCTTCACGCTCAGCCCCCGCACGGCCGTCGTTCCCGGCCCCGGGACGGTCTTCGCGGCCCTCGCCGCCGGTGTCCACGCGCATCCCGTGCTCACCTCCCCCGCCACTTCGGGGCCCGCTTCTCCGTGAAGGCCGCATGGAACTCCGCGTAGTCCTCGCCGTTCATCAGCAGGGCCTGGGTCGCGGCGTCCAGCTCGACGGAGGCGGCGAGCGGCATGTCCAGTTCGGCGGTGAGCAGCGCCTTGGTCTGGGCGTACGCCAGGGCCGGACCCTCGGCGAGGCGGCGGGCCAGCGCCCGCGCGCCCTCGTCGGCGTGCCCCTCGTCGGTGAGTTCGCTGATCAGGCCGATGCGCTCGGCCTCGGGCGCCCGCACCGGTTCGCCGAGCATCAGCAGTCGCGTCGCGTGGCCGAGCCCGACCACCCGGGGCAGCAGATAGGCCGCGCCCATGTCGCCGCCGGACAGCCCGACGCGGGTGAAGAGGAAGGCGAAGCGTGCGCTCGGGTCGGCCACCCGGAAGTCGGCGGCCAGCGCCAGCACGGCCCCGGCGCCCGCCGCCACCCCGTGCACCGCCGCGATCACCGGGAACGGGCATTCGCGTACGGCCCGGACGACCTGCCCGGTCATCCGGTTGAAGTCGAGGAGCTGGGCGGTGTCCATGGCCAGGGTCGCGCCGATGATCTCGTCGACGTCGCCGCCGGAACAGAATCCGCGGCCCTCGCCGGCGAGCACCAGGGCACGGACGGACCGCTCGCGGGACAGCTCGGCCAGCAGGTCGCGCAGGTCGGCGTAGGCACCGAAGGTGAGCGCGTTGAGTTTCTCGGGGCGGGCCAGGGTGACCGTGGCGACGCCGTCGGTGAGCTCGTACCTCAGATGCTGCCAGTCGGAGGTGCGGGTGGCGGAGCCGGTGAAGGGACTCATGACGTGCGGCCTCCTCGGGCGGGGGCGACGCTCTCTGGCTGTTCAACGAAGTTATCACTCATCCGTGACTGTCGTCACGGCCACGCGATACGACGACTTCGCGAAGTGACGCACCGGTCATGAACTGTTACGTGACGTGGCGGTCGCAGGGTGTGACCGGGAGCCGGGAGGCGCGAGGTGACGGTCGCGCGGTGACCTTGGTCCGTCACCGCGTCACGGATCTTCGATAGGCGTGTAACGGCGGGAGCACACGAGGGAGGCGGGCCGTTCGCCTGGGTACACAGCCCCGTATCGGACCGAACATCCCGAAAGGAGACGGCGGAACCCGGGGACACACCGTCAGATGTCCCGAAGAAAGCCCACCGAGCGCGTTTGCCCGGTGTCGCCGTACCATTCCTAAGGTTGAAAGCAGGACCGCCTGCTCCATGAACGGACCCGCCTTGCACGACACCCCAGTACCAGCCTCCTGGCGCATCGCGCTGCCGCACACCGTGGCGGCCGTGCCCGTCGCCCGCGCCCTGGTCCGCACGGCACTCGCCGAGCGGGAACACGCGGCCGACAGCGACACCGCCGAGCTGCTCACCGCGGAGCTGGTCGCCAACGCCGTCGAGCACACCGCGGGCGACGGGCCCATAGAGCTGGTCGTGGAGCTGATGCCGACCGGCTGCCGGGTCGAGGTGCACGACCCCGACCCGGTTCCGCCCGTCGACCTCACGCTCCCGCACCCGCCCGGCGAGCCGGACCCCTGGCAGGAGCACGGACGCGGTCTGCTGCTGCTGCGCGCCCTCAGCTCGTCCTGCGGACACCGCCCCACCGACTCAGGCAAGGCGGTCTGGTTCAGACTGCCTGTGGTTCCCGCTCAGCGGCGTCCGGTGCTGTAGCGGCGTCGGCTCCGGCGCGGGCGGCGGTCCCGGCCAGCCGGGAATTGCGGCGCCCGTAGAGGACGTACACGAGGAATCCGGCCGCGAGGAAGGCGGCGAACTGGACCCAGGTGGTCCAGCCGGTCTCGTACATCAGATAAAGGCAGAAGCCCACGCCGAGCAGTGGTACCACGGGGTAGAGCGGCACCCGGAAGGTGCGGGCGAGGTCCGGCTCGCGGCGGCGCAGTGCGATCACCGCGACATTGACGGCGGCCATCACGGCGAGCGTGCCGATGGTGCAGAGGTTGACCACGGCGTCCAGGGACGCGAAGGCCGCGGGGAGCGCGAAGACGATCGCGACGATCAGCGTGCCGGCGACCGGTGTGGAGGTCCTCGGCGAGACCTTCTCGAAGACGCGCGGGACCAGGCCGTCGCGGGACATCGACATCAGGATGCGGGTCTGGCCGTACATCACGGCGAGAACGACCGAGGCGATGGCGACGACCGCACCGAAGGCGATCACTCCGCCGCCGACGGTCGATCCGGTGACCTCGTTGACGACATAGGACAGCGCGGCCGGCCTGCCGCCCACCTTGTCGCCGCCGATGGCGCCGATCGCCGCCAGGGCGACGGCGCAGTACAGCACGGTGACCAGGCCGATGCAGACCAGGATGGCGACGGGAATGTCCCGGCGGGGGTTCTTGGCCTCCTCGCCGGCCGTGGTGATCGCGTCGAAGCCGATGTAGGAGAAGAACGCGGCCGTGGTGCCGGCGCCGATGCCGCCGAGTCCGGCCGGGGAGAACGGCGTGAGGTTGCCGTCCTTGAAGGCACTGAACCCGATCGCGCAGAACAGCACGAGGACGACGAGCTTGAGCACGGCCATCGCGGCGGTCGCCCGGGCGCTCTCGCGCACCCCGCGCACCAGCAGGACCGCGGCCAGCGCGATCACGATCACGGCGGGAAGATTGACGATTCCGCCGTCGGAGGGGCCGGCGGAGAGCGCGGCGGGCAACTGCGTACCGGTGAGGCTCGTGAGCAGTTCGTTGACGTACTGGCTCCAGCCGACGGCCACGGCCGACACCGAGACGCCGTACTCCAGGAGCAGGCACCAGCCGACCAGGAAGGCCGTGCCCTCGCCGAGTCCGGCATAGGCGAAGGAGTACGAGGATCCCGAGACCGGGATGGCGCCGCCGAGCTCCGCGAACGCGAAGGCCGTGAACACACAGGTGATCGCGGCGAGGACGAAGGAGACGACCACGGCGGGTCCGGCCTGGGCGACCGAGTCGGAGAGTCCGACGAAGATCCCGGTGCCGACGATGGCGCCGACGCCGAAGCAGATGAGCTGGAAGAGCCCCATCGTGCGCTTGAGCCCGTTGCCTTCGAGGTCGGCACCGGATTCGGCGATCAGTTGAGCGGGGGACTTGAAGCGAGGAGCGGGCATGCGGGGTGGTGCTCGTTTCTGGTGGTGCGGGTGCGACCGTAGGGGTGCCCCCCGCTCGAGCGTGGTCGAGAGTTCGGGGGAGAGTCGCGCGGCGGTCCCGGAAGGGATGGCTCCGGGCCGCCGGACATCGTACGGAGAAAATCAGGCCAGCGTGGCGACCAGGATCGCCTTGATCGTGTGCAGCCGGTTCTCGGCCTGGTCGAAGACGACGGAGTGCGCCGACTCGAAGACCTCGTCGGTGACCTCCAGCGAGTCGAGACCGTAGGTCGCGTGGATCTCACGGGCGACCTTGGTCCCGAGGTCGTGGAAGGCCGGGAGGCAGTGCAGGAACTTGACGTCCGGGTTGCCGGTGGCGCGCAGCACGTCCATGGTCACGGCATACGGGGAGAGGGCACCGATGCGCTCGGCCCACACCTCCTTGGGCTCCCCCATGGAGACCCAGACGTCGGTGGCCACGAAGTCGGCGCCCCGCACACCGTCGGCGATGTGCTCGGTGAGCGTGATGCGGCCGCCGTTCTTCTCGGCGAGTTCGCGGGCCTGCGCGACGACCTCGTCGGCGGGCCAGTAGGCCTGCGGGGCGACTATCCGGACGTCCATGCCGAGCAGCGCGCCCGTGACCAGGTAGGAATTGCCCATGTTGAAACGGGCGTCCCCCAGGTAGGCGAAGGTGATCTCACCGATCGGCCTGTCGCAGTGCTCGGTCATGGTGAGGACGTCGGCCAGCATCTGGGTGGGGTGCCAGTCGTCGGTGAGGCCGTTGTAGACCGGCACTCCGGCATAGGCGGCCAGCTCCTCCACCGAGGCCTGGCTGTCGCCGCGGTACTCGATGGCATCGAACATGCGGCCGAGTACGCGCGCGGTGTCCTTCACGGACTCCTTGTGGCCGATCTGCGAGCCGGACGGGTCCAGATACGTCGTCGAGGCACCCTGGTCCGCGGCCGCGACCTCGAAGGCGCAGCGCGTGCGCGTCGAGGTCTTCTCGAAGATCAGCGCGATGTTCCTGCCCCGCAGGTGCCGCGTCTCCGTCCCGGACCTCTTGGCGGCCTTGAGCCCTGCGGCCAGCTCGACCAGACCGAGGAATTCCTCTCCCGTGAAGTCCAGCTCCTTGAGGAAGTGGCGGCCGGCGAGGGCGGTCGGGACTGTCGCCATGGGGGCGCTCCAGGGATGACGGGGACGAGGACGGGGACGGACGTCTGGAATTCTATACGACACTTGGCATTTATATGCGGTCTCCCGTTCGACTCTACGCGGGGCCCTTCCGCGCGGCCCTATACGCAGCCCATACGGCCCCGACGGCCCGTACGGCACCCCGGGGCCCCCGGCGGACTCCGGTGCCCCACGGGGAGTCCGGCGCGGAGGCCCCACACTCGGGGCCCTACACGGGATCCCGTTCGACCGGACAGCTCATGCAGCGCGGACCCCCTCTTCCCCGCCCCAGCTCGCTGCCCGGGATCTCGATCACCTCGATGCCCTGCTTGCGCAGATGGGTATTGGTGGTGGCGTTCCGCTCGTAGGCGATGACGACGCCCGGCTCGACGGCGAGGACGTTGCACCCGTCGTCCCACTGCTCCCGCTCGGCCGCGTGCACGTCCTGGGTGGCGGTCAGGACGCGGATCTCGCCCAGGCCGAGCGCCGCGGCGATGGCACGGTGCATGTGCTCCGGGGGGTGGTCGGTGACCTTCAGCTCCTTCTCCCCCACACCCGGTTCGATGGTGTACGAGCGGAGCATGCCGAGCCCGGCGTACTGCGTGAAGATGTCGCCGTCGACCATCGTCATCACGGTGTCGAGATGCATGAGCGCCCGCCGCTTGGGCATGTCGAGCGCCACGATGGTGGTCGCCGAGCCCGCCGCGAACAGCTTGTGCGCGAGCATCTCGACCGCCTGGGGCGTCGTGCGCTCGCTCATGCCGATGAGCACCGCGCCGTTGCCGATGACGAGGACGTCGCCGCCCTCGATGGTGGACGGGTAGTCCGCCTGGCCCTCCGACCAGAGGTTGAAGTCCTCCTTGTGGAAGAGGGGGTGGTGCCGGTAGATCGCCTCGAAGTGCACGGTCTCGCGCTGCCGGGCCGGCCAGCGCATGGCGTTGATGGAGACCCCGTCGTAGATCCAGGCGGAGGTGTCACGGGTGAAGAGGTGATTGGGCAGCGGCCGCAGGAGGAAGTCGTCGAGGTCCATGACATGGAAGCGCACGGACGTGGGCTCCGCGTGCGCGTCCAGGAACTCGCGCTTGGTCATGCCGCCGACGAGCGCGGACGCCAGCTCCGGAGCGGGCAGGGCCTCGAAGGCGGCCCGGAGATGGTCGGTGGCGAGCGGCCCGTACTCCTTCTCGTGGAAGACCCGGTCCAGGACGAGCGACCGGGCCGCCGGGATCGCCAGCGCCTCGGCGAGCAGGTCACCGAAAAGGTGGACGGTGACCCCGCGGTCGCGCAGCACGTCGGCGAACCCGTCGTGCTCCGCGCGCGCCCGGCGCACCCACAGCACGTCGTCGAAGAGCAGGGCGTCCTTGTTGCTGGGGGTGAGCCTTTTGAGCTCGAGATCAGGCCGGTGCAGGATGACGCGGCGCAGCCGCCCGGCCTCGGAGTCGACATGGAATCCCATGTCTCCATCCTGACCATCCGGACGCATGTTCACCCGTGGATCGCCCGAGCCGCACCGCATTGATTTCGTCCTCTTGACGATAAGCGGACCCACCCATTATCGTCTCACTGACGACAAAGAAGACGAGGAACCGCCGGGCCCGCCCGGTGCGAGGGGGACTTCATGGCCGACATCACGCGACGCCTCGGCTGGCGCCATCTGCGCGGGGCGCCCACCGCCCACGTGAGGCACCACCGGTCGGGACGCCTCGTCCACGACGGCCCCGGGCTCAGCTTCTGGTACCGCTCACTGACCGCCGCACTCTCCGAAGTCCCGGTCGACGACCGCGAGTTGGCGATGACTTTCCACGCCCGTACGTCCGACTTCCAGGACGTCGCGGTGCAGGCGACCGTCACCTACCGCGTCAGCGACCCCGCGGTCGCGGCCACCCGCCTCGACTTCTCCATCGACCCCGACACGGGCGCCTGGCGCGGCACCCCGCTCGAACAGCTGGGGTCGCTGCTCACCGAGACGGCCCAGCAGCACGCGCTCGACGTGCTGGCCCGTACGTCACTGGCATCGGCCCTGGTCGACGGCGTCGCGGCGGTACGGGAGCGGATCGCGGGCGGCCTCGCCGCCGAACCGCGGCTGCCCGCGACCGGTATCGAGGTGGTCGCCGTGCGGGTCGTCGCCCTGCGCCCGGAGCCCGAGGTGGAACGGGCGCTGCGCACCCCCGCCCGCGAGCAGATCCAGCAGGACGCGGACAAGGCGACGTACGAACGCCGGGCGGTCGCCGTCGAGCGGGAGCGGGCCATCGCCGAGAACGAACTCGCCAGTCAGATCGAACTCGCCCGGCGAGAGGAACAGTTGGTCGACCAGCGCGGTACGAACGCGCGTCGCGAGGCCGAGGAGCTCGCGGCGGCGGACGCGGTGCGCGCCGAGGCGGAGGCGGCCCGCACGGTCAGGCTGGCCGAGGCGGAGGCCACCCGGTCGCTGCGGCTCGCCGAGGCGGAGGCCACCCGGAAGGTGCGGCTCGCCGGGGCCGAGGCGCAGGCGGAGCGCGAGGTCGGTGCGGCGCGGGCCGAGGCGCAGGCGGCCTGGCTGCGGGTCCACGGCGACGCGGACGTCGCCACGCTGCACGCCCTGACCGGCACCCGGATCGCGGAGAACCTGCCGCGGATCGAAAGCGTCACGGTGTCGCCGGACGTCCTTACCGGGCTGCTCGCCAAGCTGGGCAACGGGGCCGCCGGGGACCCGGCGTGAGCCTCGCGCCCCGGGTCGTCCTCGTCCATCGGACCACCGAGTACGAGGAGTTGGTGGCCCGGCACGGCACGCACGGGCAGGCGGCGTTCTTCCTGTCCTCCCGCGGCCGGGACATCGCGGAGGTGGCCGAACGGCACCGGCGGGCCCGCGAGGCCCTCGCCGAGGTGGTGTCGGCCATTCCGCTGACCTGGCGTCAGGCACGCCTGGAGCGGGCCGACCTGGACCGCTTCCTGTTCGCGCCGGAGGACGTGGTGGTCGTGGTCGGGCAGGACGGGCTGGTCGCGAACGTCGCCAAGTACCTGACGGGCCAGCCGGTGGTGGGGATCGACGCGGACCCCGGGCGCAATCCGGGTGTGCTGGTGCGGCACCGGCCCGGGGACGCGGGCGCGCTGCTCGCGTCGGCGCACGGGGGCGCCGCCGATGAGCTGACCATGGTCGAGGCGGTCGCGGACGACACCCAGCGGCTGGTCGCTCTCAACGAGATCTACCTGGGGGCCGCGGGCCATCAGACGGCCCGCTATCGGCTGGGGCTCGACGAGTACGGGGGTGCCGTCGAGCCCCAGGCGTCCTCCGGGGTGCTGGTGGGGACCGGGACCGGGGCCAGCGGCTGGCTCCGGTCGGTGTGGCAGGAGCGGGGCGGAGGGCTGCCGCTGCCGGGGCCCACGGACGAACGCCTGCTCTGGTTCGTCCGCGAGGCCTGGCCTTCTCCGGCCACCGGCACCTCGCTGGTGGCCGGTGAGCTCACCGCGTCCGGGCGGCTGTCCCTCACCGTGGAGTCGGACCGGCTCATCGCGTTCGGGGACGGGATGGAGGGGGACGCCGTGGAGTTGATGTGGGGGCAGACCGTACGGGTGGGGGTGGCCGGGGTGCGACTCCGGCTGGTGGGCTGAGGGGCCTGGCGGCCCCCAGCCCAGACGTCGCCGGACCCCGCCGGGCCCCGACGCCCCGGACCGGGCGTCGCCGTCCCCGGCCGGTTCCACTGACCCCGGCGGGACCGTCGCCGATCCCTGGCCGGATCGCTGCCGGACCCTGCCGGGGCCTGCCGGGGCCTGCCGGGGTCTGCCGGGGTCTGCCGGGGCCGTTCGGCTGCGGGCCGGTGGGGGTTGATCGCGCCGTTCCCCGGCATCCCGGCCGGCCCCCGCCTGACAGAGCACCCGAGCCAGGCACACACCCAAGGATCTCCCGTTCCCTGCGGACCGGCGGGGGCTGAGCGCGCAGTTCCCCGCGCCCCTGACCGGCATCCCGGCCGGCCCAGGCCTGACAGAGACCCCGAGCCAGGCACACACCCAAGGGTCTCCCGTTCCCCGCGGACCGGCGGGGGCTGAGCGCGCCGTTCCCCGCGCCCCTCACCGGCATCCCGGCCGGCCCAGGCCTGACAGAGACCCCGAGCCAGGCACACACCCAAGGGTCTCCCGTTCCCCGCGGACCGGCGGGGGCTGAGCGCGCCGTTCCCCGCGCCCCTGGCGGGGCGCTCCGGCTCGCCCCGGATCCCCGCGCCCCTGGCGGGGGCTACCCGCTACAGGCGGGGGTCGACCGGTTCGGATTCCAGGGAGAGGATGCCGAACACCGCCTCGTGGACGCGCCACAGGGGCTCGCCCTCGGCCAGGCGGTCCAGGGCCTCGAGGCCCAGGGCGTACTCCCGGACGGCCAGGGACCGCTTGTGGTTGAGGAAGCGGCCGCGCAGGCGGGCGAGGTTCTCCGGGCGGGTGTACTCCGGGCCGTAGATGATCCTCAGGTACTCGCGCCCCCGGCACTTGATGCCGGGCTGCACCAGGCGCCCCTGACCGGTGCGCACCACGGCTCCGACCGGCTTCACGACCATGCCCTCGCCGCCGCGGCCGGTCATCTCCAGCCACCAGTCGACACCGGCCCGCACCGACTCCGGGTCACCCGTGTCGACGAAGAGCCGCCGGGTGGTGTGCAGCAGCCCGGTACCGTCGTGCTCCACGAGCCGGTCGATCAGGGCGAGTTGCTCGTCGTGCGGCAGCGCGGCGAGGCTCCGGCCCTGGACGGCCAGGATCTGGAACGGCGCGAGGCGGACACCGTCGAGGCCGTCCGTCGTCCAGCAGTAGCGCCGGTAGGCGTCCGTGAACGCCCCGGCGTCCGCGGCACGTTCACGCTGGCGCGTCAGCAGGTCCGCCACGTCGACTCCGCGTGCGGCCGCCCCTTCGAGCGCGGTCAGCACTCCCGGGAACACCGCCCCGGACGCGGCGCCGACAGCGGCGTACTGACTGCGCAGCAGCCCGGACGCCTTCAGCGACCACGGCATCAACTCGGCGTCGAGCAGCACCCAGTCGGTGTCGAGCTCCTCCCACAGCCCGGCGGCGGTCATGGACTCCCGCAGCCGCCCGAGGATCTCCTCGGTGACGGCGCCGTCGTCGAAGAAGGGGCGGCCGGTCCGCGTGTACAGCGACCCGGTGGGGCCGTCGACGCCGAACCGCTCGCGCGCCGCGCCCGCGTCACGGCAGACCAGGGCCACCGCCCGCGACCCCATGTGCTTCTCCTCGCACACGACCCGGGCCACCCCGTCGTCCCGGTACTGGGCGAAGGCCTCGGCGGGGTGCTCCAGATAGCCCTCGACGTGCGAGGTCGCGGTCGGCGCCATGGTCGGCGGGAGGTACGGGAGCAGCCGGGGGTCCACCGCGAAGCGGCTCATGACCTCCAGGGCCGCCGCCGCGTTCTCCTCGCGGACGGCCACCCGGCCGGCGTGCCGGGTCTCGACGACCCTGCGGCCGTGCACGTCCGCGAGGTCCAGCGGACGGCCCTCGTGACCGCCCGGCGCCTCGGTGGCCAGCGGCTTGGCCGGCTCGTACCAGACCCGCTCGGCCGGTACGTCGACGAGCTCGCGCTCCGGCCAGCGCAGCGCGGTGAGCTTGCCGCCGAAGACGGCACCGGTGTCCAGGCAGATGGTGTTGTTGAGCCAGGTCGCCGTGGGGACCGGGGTGTGTCCGTACACCACCGCCGCGCGGCCCCGGTAGTCCTCCGCCCACGGGTAGCGCACGGGCAGCCCGAACTCGTCGGTCTCCCCCGTCGTGTCCCCGTACAGCGCGTGCGAGCGCACCCGGCCCGAGGTGCGGCCGTGGTACTTCTCGGGCAGGCCGGCGTGACAGACGACGAGCCGCCCGCCGTCGAGGACGTAGTGGCTGACCAGCCCGTCGACGAACTCCCGGACCGTGGCGCGGAATTCGTCGCTCTCGCGGTCCAGCTGCTCGATGGTCTCGGCGAGTCCGTGGCTGTGCTGGACCTTGCGGCCCTTGAGGTAGCGGCCGAGCTTGTTCTCGTGGTTGCCGGGCACGCACAGGGCGTCGCCCGAGCCGACCATGGACATCACGCGGCGCAGCACGCCGGGCGAGTCCGGGCCGCGGTCGACGAGGTCGCCGACGAAGACGGCCGTACGGCCCTCGGGGTGCGCACCGTCGACATAGCCGAGCTTGCCGAGCAGGGCCTCCAGCTCCGAGGCGCAGCCGTGGATGTCGCCGACGATGTCGAACGGGCCGGTGAGGTGGGTCAGGTCGTTGAACCGCTTCTCGGTCACCACCGACGCGTGCTCGATGTCCTCCACGCCGCGCAGGACATGGACCTTGCGGAAACCCTCGCGCTCCAACTGGCGCAGCGAACGCCGCAGTTCGCGGATGTGGCGCTGGATGACGCGGCGCGGCATGTCGGCGCGGTCGGTGCGCGCCGCGTTGCGCCGGGCACAGATCTCCTCGGGCACGTCGAGCACGACGGCGATGGGCAGCACGTCGTACTTCTTGGCGAGTTCGATCAGCTGACGGCGGCTGTCCTGCTGGACACTGGTCGCGTCGACGACGGTCCGGCGGCCGGCCGCGAGCCGCTTGCCCGCGATGTAGTGCAGCACGTCGAAGGCGTCACCGCTGGCGCTCTGGTCGTTCTCGTCGTCGGCGACCAGGCCCCGGCAGAAGTCGCTGGAGATGATCTCCGTCGGCTTGAAGTGCCGTCGGGCGAAGGTCGACTTGCCGGAACCCGACGCACCGATCAGCACCACGAGGGAGAGGTCGGTGACGGGCAGTACGCGCCCCTGGTAGGTCTCGTCGCTCATGCGGCCTTCTCCTCCTTCGTGGTCGTGTCGGCCGTGGCCAGGGTGAAGACGGCCATCTGGGTCGGCGGGCCGACCTCGGGGTCGTCGAGGCCGACGGGGGTGAACTCCACGTCGTAGCCGTGCCGTCCGGCCACCTCGCCGGCCCACGAACGGAACTCCTCTCGGGTCCATTCGAAGCGGTGGTCGCCGTGCCGGGAGTGTCCGGCCGGCAGGGTCTCCCAGCGGACGTTGAACTCGACGTTCGGGGTCGTCACGAGGACGGTCCGCGGGCGCGCGGAGCCGAACACCGCGTATTCCAGGGCGGGCAGCCGGGGCAGGTCGAGGTGCTCGATGACCTCGCTGAGCACGGCGGCGTCGTATCCCTTGAGCCGGCGGTCGGTGTAGGCGAGCGAGCCCTGGAAGAGCTGGACGCGCGCGGCCTGCCGCTCGCCCATGCGGTCCAGCTTGAGCCGGCGCGAGGCGATGGTGAGCGCGCGTATCGACACATCGACACCGACGATCTCGGTGAACCGGGTGTCCTTGAGCAGCGCCTGCACCAACTGGCCCTGTCCGCAGCCGAGATCGAGCACCCGGCTCGCGCCGGACGCGTGCAGCGCGGTGAGGATCGCGTCCCGGCGCAGCACGGCGAGCGGCACCGGCTTCTCCTCGGTGTCGTTCTCCTCGTCGACCGCGTTGTCGATCTCCTCGACCTCGGTGTCGTCGGTCTCGGCGAGCCGGACGAGTTCGAGCCGCTCCATGGCCTCCCGCGTCAGCGACCAGCGCCGGGAGAGATAGCGGCTGGTGATCAGCTTGTGTTCGGGGTGGTCGGGCAGCCAGCCCTCGCCGGCCCGCAGCAGCTTGTCGACCTCGTCGGAGGACACCCAGTAGTGCTTGGCGTCGTCGAGGACCGGGAGCAGCACATAGAGGTGGCGCAGGGCCTCGGCGAGCGTCAGCCCCTCCGACGCCAGTTCCAGGCGTACGTAACGGGAGTCGCCCCACTCCGGGAACCGCTCGTCCAGCGGCACGGCCTCGACCGTCACCGTCCAGCCCAGCGGTTCGAAGAGCCCGCGGACGAGGTCGGCACCGCCCCGGGCGGGCAGCGCGGGCACCTCGATGCGCAGAGGTCTGGCCTCGGCCGGCAGGTCGGGCCTCGCGGCGCACTGGCCCTTCATCGCGCTGGAGAAGACGCCGCTCAGCGCCACGGCGAGCAGTGAGGAGGCGGCGTACGGGCGGTCGTTGACGTACTGCGCGAGCGCCGCGTCGGGGGCGCCGCCGCGACCCTTGCCCTTGCCCCGCCGGACCAGCGCCACCGCGTCGACCTCGAGCAGCAGCGCGGCCGTGCACCGCTCGACGGTCGCCTCGGGGTACAGCACATGCGCCGTGCCGTACGAGGTCGAGAACGTCTGCGCCTTGTCGGGATGCTTGTGCAGCAGGAAGCCGAGATCGGTCGCGGGGCGCTCTGGGGTACCGGTGGTACTGATCGTCAGGAACACAGTGGGTCTGCCTCGAAACGTCTGCTGAGCTGCGGGAACCCACCGGGGCGGCCGACGTGTGCACCGGGGTGCACCGCGTCGGCGCCGATGGGCCACAGCGGTGGGTGAGCGGGCCTCGGCCGTTGCCGCTCCCGGCGCTCTCTCCCGGCACGCGCGGCCGTGGCCGCGCCGCGCCGCGGTCGACCGCAGGGGCGACGCCCGTCCTCGGCGCGCCCCCACAACGTACAGCGAACGCCCCAGGTGGACCCGGGGTTTTTCGGCGCCTCGGAGGGCGGGCGGCCGGGGTCAGCCGGAAGTCCGGGACCCCTGGTGCGGGGCGTCGCCGTGCCCGTTCAGGCCCGCGCTGTCGAGCAGGGTGGCGGCGGTCGCGACGGCGAGGCCGTCCAGGCCCACGCCCTGCATGACGGCACGGACGCTCGATCCGTCGAAGGCGACGGTCAGTTGACGGGCGAGCAGCGCGGGATCCGCGGCTCCACCACGCTCCGCCTCCGCCCGGAAGAACGCGGTCAGCGCGTCCTTGCAGCGGCGTGCCACCAGGCTCGCGGGGTGATCCGGCGCCTTCAGCTCCGCGGTCACGGCGACGAAGGGGCAGCCGCGGAAGTCCGGGCGGGCGGCGAGCTCCTCGAGGCGCTCGAAGACGTGCAGGACACGCGCACGCGGCGGCCGGTCGTCCTCGGCGGGGAGCAGGAACGCCTGGTAGGCGGGCGCGCTGCGTTCCAGGCTCGCCGCCAGGACCTCGTCCTTGCTGTCGAAGAGCTGGTACATCGAGCGCTTGGACACCCCGGCCACCCGGCACAGCGCCTCGACGCCGACACCGACGCCCTCGCGGTAGAAGAGCCCGGCCGCGGCGTCGAGCAGCCGGTCACGGGTCGAGGCGCCGGCGGTCGCGGTCGATGTCGCCTGTGTCATGGGCCCAGCTTACGTTCTCCGATTGCGCGATGGAAACCGATCGGTTTACAGTTGCTGGAAACCGATCGGTTTCCAAGAGGAGAAGCTCATGACCAGCATCGAAGGTTCAGTGGCGCTCGTGACGGGCGGCAGCCGGGGCATCGGCAAGTCCCTCGTGGAGGCCCTCTACGAACGCGGCGCCCGGAAGGTCTACGCGACGGCCCGCGACCCGCGGACCGTCTCCCACCCCGACGCGGTGCCGCTGGCACTGGAGGTCACTGACCCGGCATCGGTCGCGGCCGCCGCCGCGCAGGCCCAGGACGTCACACTCCTGATCAACAACGCGGGCGCCACGGCCTCCACGTCCTTCCTCGACTCCCCCGTCGAGGACGTACGGCGTGAGTTCGACATCAACTTCTTCGGACCACTGCTCACCACCCGGGCCTTCGTCCCGGCCCTGGAGCGCAACGGCGACGGGCACATCCTGACCGTCCACTCGGTGCTGTCATGGGTGACGGTGCCCGGGACCGACGGTTACAGCGCCGCGAAGGCCGCCCTGTGGTCCCAGAGCAACGCCCTGCGCCTGGAGCTCCAGCCGCGCGGCATCAAGGTCACGGGGCTGCACGTCGGCTACGTCGACACCGATCTGACCGCGGGCCTGGACGTGTCCAAGATCTCCGCGCACAGCGTCGCCGAGCAGGCCCTCGACGGCATCGAGACGGACGCCCACGAGGTCCTCGCGGACGCGATCACCCGCCAGGTCAAGGCCGGCCTCTCCGGCGAACTGAGCGCGCTCTATCCCCAGCTCGCCTGACGGAGGCAGGCCGCCGCGGACCCAAGGGCTGTCCCACCCCTGCGGGCTCCGCCGGCCATGCCGCTTCCCGATCGGGAACGGCGTGACAGCGGTTCGGCACGGGGCGCCTGTTGTGACCGGTGCATGATGGATACATGGATCTTCGAGTCTTCACAGAACCGCAGCAAGGCGCGACCTACGAGACGCTGCTCCGCGTCGCCAAGGCCGCCGAAGACCTCCACTACGGAGCCTTCTTCCGTTCTGATCACTATGTGCACATGGGATCCGTCGACGGACTCCCCGGTCCCACCGACGCCTGGATCACCCTGGCCGGCATCGCCCGTGAGACGAAACGTATCCGCCTGGGCACCCTGATGACTGCCGGAACCTTTCGCCTCCCCGGGGTCCTCGCCATTCAGGTCGCACAGGTCGACCAGATGTCGGGCGGCCGGGTGGAACTCGGCCTGGGTGCCGGCTGGTACGAGGCCGAGCACACGGCGTACGGCATTCCGTTCCCCAAGGAGAAGTTCGGCCGGCTGGAGGAGCAGCTGGCCGTCGTCACCGGGCTGTGGGCGACGCCGGTCGGCGAGCGGTTCACTTTCGACGGGACGTACTACCAGCTCAAGGACTCACCCGCGCTGCCCAAGCCCGCGCAGTCGAAGGTGCCGGTCCTGATCGGCGGCCACGGGGCCAGGCGGACCCCGGCGCTCGCGGCGCGCTACGCCGACGAGTTCAATATCCCGTTCGCCTCCGTCGCGGACACGGAGCAGCAGTTCGGCCGGGTGCGCGCGGCCTTGCGGCAGGCCGGGCGCAAGACCGACGAACTCGTCTACTCCAACGCCCTGGTGGCCTGCGTCGGGCGGACCGACAGCGAGGTGAGGCGACGGGCGGACGCCATCGGGCGCGATGTCGACGAGCTGAAGGCGAACGGGCTCGCGGGGTCCCCCGCGGAGGTCGTCGAACGGATCGCCCGGTACCAGGCGGTGGGTTCCCAGCGGATGTATCTCCAGATGCTCGACCTCGACGACCTGGACCAACTGGACCTGATCGCCTCCGAGGTGACACCCCAGCTCGACTGAACGGTCGGGCCTCGCGGGTGGTTCGGTCGGCCGGTCGGCCGGGCTTGCTGCGACGGACGCGGTCGGTTCGGCCGCGGAGGCGATCAGCTCGCCTGCCACGGCGGAGACCGGTCGGTTCGCCTGGCGCGGCGGAGGTCGGTCGGGCGGTGGTGACGGTCGGTGTGGATTCGGCAGTAGGGGCCCGCTTTCCTACCCCGCGGCCGAATCCCTTTCCACCACCCGCTTCTCGTCCCGCACCGCGAGACGCCTCAGCATCTCCAGGACGCGGTCACGGGACTCGTCCGCCGCGTCGATCGCCTCCATGCACTGCCAGTACGTCCCCTCGTCGTCGGCGGCGCAGGCTACGCCGACCAGGGCTATGCCGACCTCGCCCAGAAGGCCGCCGAGGCAGAGCAGGCACTCGCGCGCGTCGCCCAACTCGGTGAGCTGGGCGGCGCGTAACGCGTCGAGCCCGAGGGCGGGACTGCCGAGCACTCCGCAGCCGCGGCCCGCCAGCTCGGTCAGACCGAGAGCCTCGCCGCGGAGTTCGGGAGGTCCGGACACGGCCAGGCGGCTGCCGATCGCCTGAGCCAGGGAATGCGCCTGCCACGCTTCCGCCATCACCTCCGGGGCGTCACCGCTCTCCGCCAGGGCGCGTCTGCTCGCCACGATGAGCCGCACCGCTTCCATGCGCTGCCCCCGTCTGTCCGACGCGCTCTCGCACGTCCGCCCGAACTCCCTTGTTCACTACCCAGAGTGAAGTCCCTTGAGACGAAAAGCCAGAGGAAGCCCGAAATCTGTGGACACAGAATTGCATCGGGATACCTCGACGACTCCGGAGAGTGACGCATTCCTCTTTTCGGGCTCGGTGACGGTCGCGACGTCAGGGGCTCTCCGGTGCCGGGAACCTCCGCTCGTTACGGTCGATCTTCGCGTCGAGGGCGGCGAGCGGGTCGATGCCCAGCACCTCACAGAACTGGAGCAGATACGCGAGGACGTCCGCGACCTCGTCGGTGACCCGGTGCGCGGTGTCCCTGTCGTCCATGACGCGGGCCGACTCGTCCGGCGTCAACCACTGGAAGATCTCGACGAGTTCGGAGGCCTCCACGCTCAGCGCGGCGACAAGGTTCTTGGGGGTGTGGTACGGCTGCCAGTTCCGCGCGGCCGCGAACTCGGCCAGTCTGCGCTGCAGCGTCGCTACGTCCAGTTCACTCACGGTGTCAGGTCTACCACCGTGACCCCGGCCGCCCCGTGCGCGTGAGCCCCGTCGCTCACCGTGCCCACCAGCCGGATGTGTCCCCGCTCGCACATCCGCGCCGCCAGCCGCACCAGTTCCCCGGTCTGCCGGGCGTCCAGCCCGCGGTCGAAGCCGTCGGCCAGGACCGTCAGCGACTGGTACGCGGCCGGAACCTCTCCCGCCGGATCGACCTCCAGGACCCCGGGCCCGGTGAGCAGCACCAGGGCCAGCGCGAGATACCGCAGCTCGCCGTCCCCGAGCAGCCCGAGCGGCGTCCGCAAGCCGTCACCGCGGTCGAGGAGTCCGCGGACCGTGCCGTCACCGAGCAGCTCGGCCACCACGTCGGTGACCGTACCCGCGCAGCCGGCGCGCACCGCCGCGACCAGGTGGGCGTAACGCCGGCCGCATTCCGACCGGGTGCGCCACAGCACGTCGGCGAGGTTGCCGCAGTCTCGCAGAAGCCGCCCGTAGCCGAGCGCTACGGGCGGTCGCATGGCGTCCGGGCTCGGGTCGCAGGCGTAGACGGAGCGCAGAGCGAGCACCATCTGCTCGGCGGCGGCGAGGACTTGGCACTCGCCGGGGGTGCGGCCCGCGACCCGCAGGGGCAGCAGCGCGGTGCCGAGGCGGTCGTCGGGCAGCGGGACCCTGGTCACCACGGCGGAACCCCCGGTGTGCCAGGCCGCCTGGACGGACGGGCGGCCCGGGTCGCGCAGCGCCGTCTCCAGCAGGGTCCGCCCGCCCGCCGACAACCGCTCGCCCACGACGCGCAGTTCGGGTTCGGCCTGCACGGCGACATCGAGCCGGACCGGGCCTTCGGGTCCGTCCACCGTGCAGCCGATGCGGAAGCCCCGACGGCGCTCGGCGTCCGGCCGGGACCGCTCGGGCACGCAGCCGACCGGGTCCGGGAACACCTCCCGGAGCTCGGCACCGGCCCCGAGCCGCGCCAGCGCCTCGTAGGCCCGCAGGGCGGCCGTCTTGCCGCTGCCGCTGGGGCCGGTGACGAGGGTGAGCGGTCCGAGGGGGAACCGCACGCGGCGATGGGTGGCGAAGGCGGCGAGCCGCAGCTCGGTGACGCCCGGACGCTCGGGGCGCGCCTCCGCCGCCGTAGGGGCTTCCGGCGAGGACAGGGTCATATGCGGACGGTAGGCCTCCACCAGGAGACGAACCGTTACACCCGGGGGACCTTCCTACGATCGAGGGACGGGACCACCCGATCCCCCGGCCGGGAACTCCGCCGGGCGGCTGACGCGGGCCCCCTCTTCGCGGGTGCGTCTCCCGGACCCCCGGGCGCGAGAGCCCACTGGCCGGCCCGCCGCGCGGACCTTCCCCCGTTGCCGCGGGATCCCCACCCCGGCCCCCGCCCCAGGGAGAACGTTCACCCTCCCCCGCCCCCGCGCCCCGGAGTCAGCGGCAGAGGCAGAGTCAGAGTCCGGGGACTCCCACCCCCTCCATCAGCCCCCTGACCTCGGTCCCCGGCGGCGTCAGCAGGAACACGTTCCGGTCGACCCGGTGCATGCCGCTCGCGAGGCCGAAGACCACTCCCGTACTGAAGTCCAGGACCCTCTTGGCGACGTCGGTCTCCGCGCCGGTCAGGTCGAGGAGGACCGGGATGCCGGACATCAGTGTCTCGGCGACATCGCGGGCGTCCGCGAACACATTGACCCGCAGGACCACGAAGCGGCGCCGCGTCTCGGTCTCGGCCTCGGGCATCGACCGGTGACGGACCGCCGAGGGCCAGGCGTCCCGGCCGCGCAACGGAACGACCTGGGCGAGCCCTTCCCACTGTTCATCGGTGACGTCGTGGCTGTTCATCGGTCCACCCCGTCCTGGCTCGCACTCGTTGTCTGCACCGGGCAATTCTTACGCATGGTCACCCGTTCGGCCCAACAGCGACACGGTCCGCGACGCGGACGGAGGGACGGCGTGTGCGGCAAGCTACGCGTAACCGTCCATATCCATCACACCGCACAGCAATCGAGGCCTCCCCCATGAGCCTGAGCATCCGCAATCAACTCCCCGGCACCGTCACGTCCGTCACCCCGGGTGAGGTGATGGCGACGGTGAAGGTCCGGCTCGACGCCGGACAGGAGATCACCGCGGCCGTCACCCGGGAGGCGGTGAACGAGCTCGGTCTGACGTCCGGCTCCACCGTGCGGGCCCTGGTCAAGGCGACCGAGGTGTCCCTGGCGACCGCACCGGTCACCGGCGTCAGCATCCGCAACCAGCTGCCGGGCACGGTCACCGACGTCGCCTCCGGCGGCGCCATGGCCCGCGTCAAGGTCCAGATCGCGGGCGGCGAGCTGACATCCGCGATCACCAACGACGCCGTCACGGAACTGCGCCTCTCGGCCGGCTCCGAGGTCGTCGCGCTCATCAAGTCCACCGAGGTGTCGCTGTCCAACGCCTGACGGTCCGGAAGGGCCTGACACGCCGGACGGGCGGAGGGCTGCGAGCGCGCTCTGCCGTGAGGAACGACGGGCGGTGGATCGGTGCCCGCACCTGTTCGGCGGGTACGCGTACATGCTGGAATGGCCCATCGTCCGGCCGTACGCGGACGCGCGCATCACCCGGATCCACGCCGGGACCAGCGAGGTCATGAAGGTCATCATCGCCGAACCCCTGGGACTGTGATGTCGGAGACGTCGGACTTCTCGCAACGAGCGGATTTCTCGCATCGGAAGGGCGTCGCGTTCGTCGCGGGCGGAACCGGCGGTATCGGCGCGGCGATCGTGCGGATGCTCGCCCGGCGGGGCAGCGACGTGGCGTTCACGTACCGCTCCAACCGGGCGGCCGCCGACGCACTCGCCGGGGAGATCGCGGCGAAGTCCCCGGAGCAGGACCGTCATGTCAGGGCTCTGCGGCTCGACCTGGGCGAGGAGCGGGCCGTCGCCGCCGCCGTGTCCGAGGCGGCCGCGGCGTTCGGCGGCCTGCACACCCTCGTCTACGCGGCCGGTCCGCATGTGCCGATGGTGCATCTGAGCACGGTCACGCCGAGCCGGTACCGCGCCCAACTCGACGCGGACGCGGGGGGTTTCTTCAATCTGGTGCATCCGGCGCTGCCCCTGCTGCGGGAGAGCCGGGGCAGCGTTGTCGCCGTCACCACCGTGGCCACCCGCCGGTTCCCCGTCCGCGACGGGCTCTCCTCGGGCACCAAGGGGGCGGTCGAGGCCGTCGCCCGTGCCCTGGCCGCCGAGGAGGGGCGCTACGGGGTCCGGGTGAACTGCGTCGGGCCCGGCATGCTGACCGACGGCATCGCCGCCCGCCTGATCAGCTCCGGCGAACTCGACGACACGGCACTGGAGATCACCCGCCGCAACATCCCCCTGCGCCGCTTCGGTACCGCGGGGGACATCGCCGAGGCCGTCGCGTTCCTGGCCTCGGACCGCGCGGGCTTCATCACGGGACAGGCGCTGGGGGTGGACGGGGGGTACAGCGTGTAGCTCTCCCCGGCCGGCCTGCCGTATCGGTCCAGATCCCCCAACCCGCCGTACCAGCAGACCTGTTCAGCCGTCGGACGAGCCGAGCTCGCCCCACCCCCGCACCTACCGGACCCCGACCGGCCGTACCGACCGGACCCCGACCCGCCGTGCCGACGGGGCCCGGGCCGCCCTACTGGGGGACCCGGGCCGCCCTACTGACCGGGCATGTCCGGCCGTCGTACGACCAGGGGTTGCCCAGCGCCCCGCCATCGGGCCCGGCCGGCCCGCCGTTCGGCCGGATGGCCCCCGCCAGCGCCTGCGCCCCCGCCCGCCCGAGGGCTTCACCGAGTCGCCGGAACCGAACCGATCTCGACCACGCGGGCCCAAGCGGGCGGCCGGTCCGGCACGTAGTCGGGGTCGTCCTCGTCCCATGAGTCGTCCGGCCCCTGGCGGGAGAAGAGACCCACGACCGTCCGGCACGGGGGGCGCGATTCCGGCCAGGGGGTCTGCCCGTCGGTGAGGACCACGACGACATCGGGGCGTGGCTGTGCCCGCAGCGCCGCGGCGAATCCCGAGCGCAGGTCCGTACCGCCGCCGCCGATCAGCGGAATGCCCTCGGCGCGGCAGAGCGGGTGCGCGATCCCGGCCGCCGCGTCGCACGACACCACGGTGATCAGGTCCCGCCGGCCGCCCACGGCACGGGAGATGGCGGAGACCTCGAGGAGGGCGCTGCCCAGTTCCGCGTCGCTGACCGACCCGGAGGTGTCGATGACCACCGAGACCCGGGGCGGTCTGCGGCGCAGGCTCGGCAGGACGACGCCGGGCACACCCGCCGCGCGCCGCGACGGCCGGCCGTAGGTGTAGTCCTCGCCCACACCGGGCCCCGAGGTCGCGGAGCGGACCGCCGCCCCCAGCAACTCCCGCCACGGCTGCGGCGGATGCAAGGCCTCCTCCGCCCATCGCTGCCATCCCTCCGGGCTGTTCCCGGGGCGGGCCTTGATGCCCTGCGCGACCCGGAACCGGACCGCGTCGCGTTCCTGCGCGCTGAGGCCGTGCGCGCCGTCCGGCCCGAGGTCCCACTGCCGTTCGCGTCCGTCGGCGCCGCTGCCGCAGTCCAGCCAGGCGAGGTCCTGCGTACGCGGCCCGAGCCGGAACTGGCGGAGATAGTCCTCCATGAGCTTCCCCGACGGCAGGTGCAGGAACTCCGGCGTGACGGCGCCCTCGGGCCGGACGAGCCCTTCCCCGAACGCGTCGTCGTTGATCTCGCAGTCCGCGGCGACGTTCATCCGCAACCGCTCCCCCGGGCCGGTGAGTCCGCGCTCTCGGGCGACCCGTTCGCTGCGGCCGTGGTGGTCGCGCAGCAGGTGCGACACCTCGTGCACCCAGACTCCGGCCAGGTCCTCGACGGGCGTCCGGTCCACGAACCCCGGCGAGACGTAGCACCGCCAGTGCCGGTCGACGGCCATCGTCGGCACCCACCGCGACTCGACGGTGTGCAGGGCGAACAGCGCAGTCGCCAGATAGGGCCGGACCCGCGCGGCGTGCAGGCGGGCGGCGAAGAGTTTTTCGAGGTCCAGAGCCCCCGGTGCGCCCGCCGTCATCGTCCCGCCCTCGTGGCGACCGCGGAGCGGGCCGCCGCGTCGTCCGCGCGCCGGGACAGGGTCACCGCTCCGGCCAGCCGCTCGATCGACGCCGGGACGTCCCAGTCCTCCTGCCGCAGGGTCGCGAGGGTGGTCGCGGGGACGACCACCAGGTCCGGGGCACCGGTGTCCAGCGCCCGGACCAGCAGCGCCCAGGCCGCGTCCCAGCGCGCCTTCTCCGGACGCTTGCGGACCGCGGCCACCACGCCGTCGAGGACGGCCTGGCGCAGATCCCCCCGCTCGGGCAGGACGGCGCTCGCCGGGTCGGCGAGCAGTGTCTCGGGGTCGGGCAGGTCCATCCGGTCCAGGCTCGCCAGCAGCTCCAGCCCCGGACCGTCCCCCACAGCGCCTCTGACCAGCAGGGAGAGCACTTCCCGGGAGGAGCCGGAGGCGGTCGCGAAGGCGATCAGGCTCAGGGTCATGTCCCAGCTCCGGGGTGAGGGCCAGGCACCGCCCCGGCGGGTCTCACCGCTGGGCAGTCGGTGGACGAGTCCGGGGCGGGCGTCGAGGAGCCCGCACACCGCGCGGCGGGCGAAGTCCACGGCCCCCGGCAGTTTCCGCGGGTCGAGCCGTGGCAGCGTCGCGCGCGGCCAGGTGCCGCCGAGCCCGCGCACGACGACCTCGTGGTCGTGGACCCACTGGAGATGGACGAACCGGTTGGCAAGCGGAGGGCTCAGTTCCCAGCCGTCGGCCGCGGAGGAGCGGGGGTTCGCGGCGGCCACGATCCTTACGCCGGGCGGCAGTTGCAGGGTTCCGATCCGACGTTCGAGGACGAGACGGAGCAGCGCCGCCTGAACCGCCGGAGGCGCGGTGGACAGTTCGTCCAGGAACAGCAGTCCCCGGCCGGCGCGTACGAGTCGCACCGCCCAGTCCGGCGGGGCCATGGGAACGCCCTGTTCGGCGGGATCGTCGCCGAGGATGGGCAGCCCCGAGAAGTCGGACGGCTCGTGGACGCTGGCGATCACCGTGGTGAGCGGCAGGTCCAGGGTCTCGGCGAGCTGGGTCAGGGCCGCGGTCTTGCCGATCCCCGGCTCACCCCACAGGAGTACGGGCAGGTCGGCGGCGACGGCGAGGGTCAGGGCCTCCAGTTGGCTGTCGGGACGCGGTTCGGTGCCGGTGTCGCGCAGCAGGGTCAACAGGGCGTCCGCGATGTCGAGTTGAGTGGCCCGGGCCGGGTCGGCGAAGGCCTCGGCTTCCGCTTCGGTTTCTGCTTCGGTTCCCGCTTCGGTTTGCACTTCGGTTTCGGCTTCTGATTCGGCAAAAGGGGTGCGTGTGGGCATGGTTGATCACCTTTGGGTTCGTGGTGGGCCGCGTGGGCGCAGGGGTGCGGGACCGCCGGGGCGGTCAACTGTCTTTCAGCGGGCGGTCAGCGGCCGGTCGTACGACGTGGACGGGAGCGGTGGTTCCGGGAACGGTCGGGCCCCGGGAGGACGCGGCCCTGTGCGGGACCGGCCAGGCCCGCCCTGAACAGTCCGTAGGTGAGGCGTCGCAGCGCGGCCGCCCGGAGTTCGTCCTGCAGGGCGCCGCTGCGCAGCACCGCGTCGGGGCCCAGCAGCCCTTCGACGACGGCCAGCGCACCGGTGGTGTCTCCGTGGTGCAGTCGTTCACGGACTCCGGAGAGGCAGTGCGGCTGCCGGTGCGCCTCGTCGATGGCCCGGAGGCAGGGAAGCGGCGTGCCGGTCAGGGCGACCAGCAGCTCCTCCCGGCGGATTTCGGCCGGGTCGTGGTCCAGTGGCGCCAGTACGCCGTCGACGAGGCCGATCCGGTGCCGGGCTCCCCGGCATTCCACCAGGCGTGGCTGTCCCGCCGGGTCCGCGCCCCCGGTGGACACGGCCGGGGTGTGTTCCGGGACCAGCGCCGAGGCGACCAGCGGATGCAGTCGCCCGGCCTCGGTCGCGCCGGCCCGGATCAGCGCCAGGTCGGGCAACACCCAGGTCGCGGCGTCGGGCAGCACCGGCAGGGCGGAGACGTCACCGCCGTCGGGTGCCCGGACGATCCGCGGGGTGGGCGGCTCGGCTCCCGCCGGATCGCCCACCAGGTCCAGGAGCAGCCGCTGCCGGGACCCGATCCGCACGGTGACGGTGCCGGTGCCGGTCGTCCGCCCCTCGGCGCGGAGCACGATAGCCGCCTCGGCCGCCCACCGGTCGACGGCACAGCCGAGGCCCTGGGGCACCGGCTCGAGGGGGTCCGGGGTCACCGAACGGGCGTCGCCCGGCGGCCGGTCGGCGCCGGAGCGGACCCGCAGTTCGCCGGTCCTGCGCGCGTCCCACAGGTGGCGGTGCAGGTCGAGGCGGAACCGCCGGCTGGGACGGGGGTGCGGATGGCGGCGGGCGTGCGCGTCCAGGGCGGACCCGCGTCCGTCGGCGTCCGGACCGTGGGAGCCGTCCCACAGGGCGAGGCTGATCCGCTGGCCGCCGTCCGCCCAGGCGGGCGGAGTGCGGACCACGAGGTGCACCGGGTGCACGCCGTCGCGCCCGGCACGGTGGTACCGGGCCAGCGTGATGGTCAGGCCAGGGCGCAGCAGTCCGTCGGGAGCGACTCTCGGCATGTGCCAGCGCAGCAGGTCGGGAGCCAAATGGCGTAGGTCGGCACGGACTTGGGCCACGAGATCGCGACCGTGGGTGCGGGCCAGGGAACGCAGATCCAGGTCGATGTCGAAGCCTGCGGCGGTGCACGCCCCCGCCCAGTCGCCGCGATGGCGGCGGGCGGTCGCAGTCTCGATCATGGTGGGCGGCACGGCGAAGTCACGCACGCGCGGCCAGAAGGAGAGGAGGGAATCCTCGTACGCGGTCGAAGTGAGCATCAGCACTCACCTTGCGCGGACGGGTCCCCCATTCTGTTCACGGAGGGAGTCATCATCGCGGGGAGCATAACCCGCCGTTCGCGATCTGTCAGGTGTCCCCCGGTCGCGGCACGGTCAACTCCCTTGCACGGCCGGGGCGTCGGGGCGGGGAAGTGCGGCCGCGTCACGACGGTCACGCCGAACCGCTTCGGCCAGGGGCCGGTCTCGGCTGGAATGACGGACCCGGCCATCGCCAGTGTTCCCTGCTCCGCGTACTACTCCCGGCTGCGCGTACTACGTTCCCTGCTCCACGTACTGCGTTCTCAGCTCCACGTACTGCGTTCTCAGTAGTCCGGATTGTCGGCAGGCGCACGACGACATGGCACCCGCACGCCCGCGAGCCTTGGGGAAGCCTCCGGAGGCGACGGTACGGATGCCGTCGAGGAGCGCGTCGGCGGCGACGTCCTTGCCGAGGAAGCCGCTCGCTCCGGCGCGCAGGGCCCGCGCGACGTACTCGTCGATCTCGAACGTGGTGAGAAGCCCTGCTCTCCCCGGCCGCCACGCGTGCCCTCATCGGCCGGTTCCTCAGCACCCCGGCTCCGGGCGACCCACTCGCACCGCCCGAATCGCTCGACACACTCACCGCCCGGGAACGCGAGGTGATGGCGCTGGCCGCCGAGGGCCGGTCCAATGCCGAGATCGCCGAACAGGTGGTCGTCAGCCCTCTGACCGTACGCACCGATGTGCACCGCGCGATGACCAAGCTCGCCGCCCGCGACCGAGCCCAACTCGTCGTCATCGCCTACCAGTCGGGCCTGGTACGCCCGATCCCTCCGCCGTCGGACCGATCGGGCTCATGACCACCGGTCAGACCTGACGCACGACCGGTCGGTCAGGCCGGGCTGTCGGCCGTCGGTCCCGCCGCCGGTCCGTCGAGCGTGCCGGTCAGGTGCGGGGTGCCGTCGTCGTCGAGGAACTCGACCACGGCCAGGGCCAGCAGGGCCAGCACGGCGATCCAGATGGTGACGGCGGCCGTGGGGTAGTTCCAGACCAGCAGGATGGCGGCGGCGACCGCGACCACGGTCCAGTTCAGCCACATCTTGACCCGGTGCACCCACGCTCCGACCGCTCCCAGCTCGACCCCCGTCGCGCCGCGCACGGCGCCGATGCCGCCGGTCCAGGCCGCCAGGACCCGCGAGGCCGCCCGGCCACTGCCGGTCAGCCAGGCCGCCAGCGCCACGATGACACCGAGGGTGATCACCACGCGTACCGACGTCCGCAGATACCGCACCAGCGTGTCGAAGACCGCCCCCGCGGCGGGCTGGGAGACCTCGGACGGCAGGCCGTCGAGATAGAGCGCCCGGAAGACCCAGAGCGCGATGCCGAGAAGGGCGGCCCCGGCTGCCACGGCGAGCGCCGCCGTGACGAGGGCACGGCGCCTGCGTACGGCGAGCAGCACACCGCCCGCCGCCAGCAGGAGGGTCAGCACCGGCAGCCAGAAACCGACGATCTGGAGCAGCCGGTAGAACTTCTTGGCCTTGCCGATGGATTCGGAGGACAGCACCGTGAAGTCGGTGTGCACCTGGGGGATCTTCGCGGCGATGCCGAGGCCTCGGTCGACGAGCGACTGCTTGACCTGGTCGATGACAGGAGCGAGGTCGATGACGACGGCGTCGTTGGTGAGCTTCACCGCTCCGCCGCCGCTTCCGGTCAGCGCCTTGTCGACGGCGGAGTGGGCTCTCCTGTTGAGCTCGGTCCACAGCGTGGCGAACGCGTCGCTGCTGACGAACCGCTCCGCCACGCTGTGCACGAAGTCGGTGAGGCCACTGGTGATCGGACCGCTCAACGGGCCGATTGCCTTGGTCAGCTCGGGCCGGTCGGCGGGGGCGACCGATTCGAGCAGCGTCTTGACGTCGACATGCTGCATCACCGCTTTGGTCGCCCGGTCGGCGACGGCGTTCTGGACGTCCGGGTCGGAGGCGAGCGGCTTCATGGTGGCCACATAGCGGTCGGTGTCCCCGACCAGATCGCTCGTCCAGGCGGCCACGGCGCTCAGCGGGGTGAGCAGAGCCGCGAGAAGGATCAGCACCACCGCGAAGAACGACCGCACGCGGTGGTGCTCGACCATCGGTCGCCGTCGTTCCAGTTCGGCGACCCGGGCCCGCAGGTCGGCGATCTCCCGCGCGTCACCGCCGCTCACGCCACCGCCGCTCACCTCACCGGAGCTCACGACGCCTCCGGAGCGCTGCTCGTGTCCGCGCCGCCGCGGGCCGGAAGGGCCACCGGGCTGCGGTCCTGTTGCGCGGACCGCTGACCGGCCCGCGTCGTCCGGTCGATCACGTCATCCATGGCGCGTCTCGTTCCGATCGGTCCAGTGCGTGGGGTGCGACGGCATACGGCGGCCCTCTTCTCGGCGCCCACTTCTCGAAGACGCCGCCCACTTCTCGGCGACGCTCGCTCGGCGCCCTCACCTCGGCGGCGCTCGCTCGGCGTCCACATCCCGGCGACGGGACGGAAGAGGTGAGTCAGCGCGGCTGCCGGGCGTCGGGCCGGTACGAGGCCAGTGCCCAGATCACGAAGACGTCGATGGCGATCATGATGACCGACCAGATAGGCGCGTACGGCAGGAACATGAACTGGAAGAGCATGCTCAGCGAGGCCAGCAGGATGCCGGTGACACGGGCCCACCCGGCGTCCTTGAGAATCCCCCAGCCGACGACGGCCGAGATCACGCCGATGATCAGCAGGATCCAGCCCCAGCCGGTGAGGTTGATGCGGTAGACGTAGTCGTTCACGCGCGCGTAGACATCATCCTTGGCCAGCGCGGATATGCCCTGGAGGATGCTGAGGCCGCCGTTCACCAGCAGGAGGACACCCGCGAAGGTGACACCGCCGGACGCCCAGCTGCTGTTGCCGGCCGGCGGCGGGCCGAGCCCTCCCGCGGCGGGCGCGGCTCCGGACCACTGGTCTCCCCACAGCGGCATGTCGCCGCCGCTCGGCTGGGCTCCCGTGCCACCGCCGGGAGGAGGGTTCGGAGGCTGCGAAGAGTCCTGGCTCATGCTCGACCACCTCTATGTACTGTCGGCCGCTGGCCGTCCCCGTGCGGGAAGCACCGGGGAGTTCGAGCCTCCGCCCGCCGCGCCCTCCCCCGCCACGGGGGTTCCGCCGATCGGGTGACGGCCGACTTCCGCCCGATCGGCCGCCCCATGCCGCAAGCAACCGAAGGACGACCTGCCCGGGTCCAGGGCCAGGGCCCGGCCTCGCACCGACGGCCCCGTCGGCACCGTCGGCACCACAGTCCTCAGGGACGCCCGGTCGGCTCCCCCGCGACGCCGGTCGCCGAAGCCGGATCCGCCGCGGTGACCGGCTCCTCAGCGATGACGGGCTTCAGATCGTTCACGAGATCCAGCGCGCGCCCCAGCGTCGTGAGCCGTTCGTCGAGGGTCTCGCCCGCCGGGTAGAACCGGACCGTGTCGACACCGGCGGCGCGCCAGACACGGAGCCGTTCGCGGACCATGTCCTCCGTGCCGATCAAAGTGGTGCCGAGGACCATCTCGTCGGTCACGAGTCCCGCGGCGCCGTCCCGGTCGCCGGCCTGCCAGCGTTCATGAACCGCGGCGGCGATCTCAGCCCAACCCTGCCTGCTGTAGGCGGCGTTGTAGAAGTTGGTGGTGGCGGAGCCCATCCCACCGAGACTGAAGGCGAGTTCCTTCTTGCGGCCCGCGACCATGGCGCGCAGCGCGTCCTCGTCCTCGGCGAAGGCCACTTCGGCGCCCTGGCAGATGTCGAGGTCGGCCCGGGTTCGGCCCGCCGCCGCGAGGCCCTCGTCCAGGTGGTCGAAGTACGCCTCCTTGGCCCCCTCGGGCACGAAGCTGGTGCCCAGCCAGCCGTCCGCGACCTCTCCCGTCAGCCGGAGCATCTTCGGCGAGAGCGTGGCGAGGTAGACGGGCAGGTCGTGCTCGGCGCGCATGGACATCCGCATGGGCCGCGCTCCTCCACCCGGCAGCGGAATCGTGAACTCTTTCCCCTCGTACGAGAGTTTCTCCCCCGCGACCGCCTGCCGGACGATCTCCACGGTCTCCCGCATCCGGGACAGTGGGCGCGCGAACGGCACTCCGTGCAGTCCCTCGATCACCTGGGGGCCGGACGGACCGAGGCCGAGGAGGAAGCGCCCGCCGGAGATGTTGGAGAGCGTGATCGCGGCACGCGCGATGGCCGCCGGGGTGCGGGTCCCGAGCTGGATGATCCCGGAGCCGAGCAGTATCCGCTCGGTCCGCGCCGCCAAGTAGCCCAGCGGGGAAGGGGCTTCGGAGCCCCAGGCCTCCGCCACCCAGCAGATGTCCATCCCGAGCTTCTCCGCCTCGACCACGAAGTCGACGGTCTCCCGCCAGTCGCCCGTCGACGCCTCGATCGTCGTGGAGGTACGCATCACGCACCCGCCCCTTCCGCGCTCTCCGCCAGCTTCCTGATCGCCGCGACGGTGTCCGTCATGCTCCGCTCGAACTCCCGCAGCCGCACGAACACGATCTTCTGCTCCTTCTCCGGCATCCGGTCGATCGCGAAGGAGAGCCCGGAACGGCCCGGCCCCATCCGCATCCACTGGGTCAGCTCGGTACCGCCGTCCGTCTTCTCCAGGCCGAACCGCCAGACAGCACTGGGCTGTTCGGGGTCCGCCACCGCCCAGGCGAATGCCCGGCACGGCTCGCACTCCACCACGTACGAGGTGGTCTCCCACTCCCCCAGCGACTCGTGCCTGCTGCGGCCCACGAATCGGGCACCGACCGCCGGTCCCGTCGCTCCGTCCAGCCACTCGACGGACTGGAGCTCCGCGCTCAGTCCCGGCATCAGATGAATGTCGGACACCAGCTCCCACACGCGCCTCGGCGAAGCGTCGATCCGCGTCCGCACATCGACGGTCGGCTGGTCCGCGTAGCGCGCACCCGTCCACTCCATGAGTCTCCGGCCTTCCTCTGGTCTCCCGGGGAATGCGCCCGAAATGGGCCTCTGACCTTGAGAGTTGCGTAGATAGACTCACCTGTCAAGGAAAACCGCCGCCGGCGCACGGGCCGACAGCGGAAGGTGCACCCGGCCTGGGGCCAGGGACCGCGGCCTGGTCTGAGGCCGAGACCTGGACCGGGCCTCAGGCTGCGGACCCGGAGCGGGCCTGAGCCTGCGGACCTGGGCTGGGGCTGGGGCTGGGCCGCCTGAGGTTGGGAACCCGGCCACGGTCTGGGAGCTGGGGCAAGGAGTCGATCACCATGGCGGCGCCAAGCAGCCGCTGCCGGCTGGATCGCTCAGGTGGTGAAACGGCTCCGGATGTCCGGGCGCGCGGCGAGGTGCGGCGGGTAACCGGGGCCGAGCCGCGGACGCGTGTCCTCGGACGTCATCGGCTCGCCGCAGTCGGCGCACACCACAGCCGCGTCGCTCTCGCGCCCGCAGCGGTCGTGATGGAAGACGACCGGCGGCCCCTGCTCACCACTGAGCCAGCGGTTGCCCCAGCTGTTCATCGCGGCCAGGACCCCGAAGAAGTCGCGGCCCATCTCCGTGAGCACGTAGTCGTACCGCACCGGCTCCGTCTGATAGGCCCGCTTCTCCATGAGCCCCTCGTCGACCAGCCGGCGGAGCCGGTCGGTCAGCGTGTTGCGCGCGATGCCCAGCTCCTGCTGGAACGCGTCGAACCGCTTGATCCCGTAGAACGCCTCCCTCAGCACCAACGGCGTCCACCAGTCGCCGAGCAGATCCATCGTGCGCGCGATGGAACAGGGCCAGTTCGCAAAAGAAGTCCGCCTCACTCGCCCAGCATACGAGGGTCTCAGAAAAAGACCCAGCAGCTCGCGGCGCGGTGGGTCGCCCCGAGAAGCACAGTGGCACACCGGGCGACCGGGCCACCGTCCACCGCACGACCGCACCGCACACCGTTCCCGCCGCTTCACCCGTCACACCAGACGCTTGATCTCCCCGCGCACTCGGTAGAAGCCACCCTGTGAGGAGTGCAGCGCATCCACCACATAGCGGACTCCGGGCTGACGTATCGCGCGCGGGAACTGGACGTTCCAGCTCGGCTCATAGCCGTCGGAGACCACATGAACCCGCACGCGCCCTCCTTCCTGGATGCACTCGACAACCACCCCGTCCCCGGCCGCGGGAACGGCGCTGACCGTGGCGACGGAGGCCGCTGCGGTCAGCGGGGCGTACGTCGGCAGGGCGGCCGCCAGCTTCACGTCCGCGGCGACCGGAACGCTGCCCGACTGGGCGGCGTCGATCGCGGCCTCGGTCGCGTCGATGCAGGCGAGCGAGCCGTCCGTGGAGACGATGTACAGCCGCTCGTCGTGGTACTGCATCGACAGCGCCGAGCCGCCACCGGTGCCGAGCTTCCACAGCCGAGTGCCGTCGGCCGTGAAGCAGTAGACGGAGGACGAGGAGTCGCCCGCGAAGACGTACCGGCCACCGGGCGAGGTGGCGCACGAGTACACGGCCGCGTCGCACTGGTAGGTGGCTTCGATCCGCCCGGTGGACTTGTCGAGCCGCTGGACCACGCGCCGTCCCGTCCCCGCGTAGACCGCGTCCTCCTCCTGCCACCCGAAGAGCACGTTGCCACTGGTGGCGGTGTGCCAGAGCTGGCTCGTGCCGTCCGCCGCGTAGGCCGTCACACCGCGGCTGTGCCCGTGATAGACGGCATGGTCGTCGGCGCGCACCATCCACGCGTTGTCGCCGGACGAGTTGCGCGACCACTGGAGTTCGTCCTCATGGTCGATGACCGTCAGTCCGCCGCTGCGGTCGGCCACGTTCAGTACGCCCGCGTGGATGTCCAGCCAGAAGATGTCCACGTCGGCCGCTATCTCGTAGGCCGCGAACGGCACCTTCGAGGAGAGGTCGTACACGCGGCCGTCGTCGCAGCCCGCATAGATCCAGAAGTCGTCCGCCACCAGGCACTTCACCCCGTCGGGCAGCGAATAGTGGGCCAGCACCTCGCCGGAGTGGCTCAGGCTGTAGACGTTGCCGTGCTGGTTGCCGACCCAGCACCGGTCCTCGTCCACATGGATGCCGAACGCCGAGGCTCCGGTACGGAACCGCCACAGCACCGGGGCCGTCGCCCGCGCCGTGGACGGGGCCGACGTCACCTGGCGGCGCGTCACAGGGCGTGCCGCGCGCTGCCCTTGGACGGCGGGCGCGTACCCCTTGCGCACCTTCTCGGCTATCTTCTTCGCCGCCGCGGCCTTCGCCTTCTCGGCCGTCGCGAAGGTGGAGATCTGGCGCTGTCCGTCCACACCGATGCGCCCGTACCGCACGGCGACGGTCAGTTGCTCGACGGTCACCTCGTAGAACTTGTGCGCACCGCCGCTCTCCTGAGACAGCTCCAGATACGTCGTGATCCCCGCCTGTCGTGCCTGCGCAGCGGACACAGCACACCCCTCCCCAAAGGCCCCGGTCAGCCGACACGGCCGATCTCCAGTGATTCCAAAGTAGCGGTCACCACTGACAACGAGCCGGGCCGGAGGACCGCCCGCTGAGGCACCGCCAGGGCACCGGCACGGCCCCGAGCCGGCGCGGGTCTCAGCGACCGGTGCGGAAGAACCGCGCTTGCAGACCTTGTGCGCGCGGCTCTCGGCTCACCGCTCAGCAACCGTCACGCTCACGCAAGGAAGAGGCAAAGGTGTCACAAAAGGGCGCCCGCTGAGAGGTCGGAGACGGCGCAAGATCCAACACACCGTCACCTTCCCGTCATGTGGCCGATGTTAGTTTTCATGCCGCCCTGAACCGACCAGCAGGGCCACACAACAGAACACGAACGGGAAGAAAGTGTGCGCAGGTCAGGCACTGCCAGAGGCAAGCACCAGCACGCTGCCAAATTCCGGGCCCAGGCTGACCCCCTGGGCCCGGGCGCTTCTTTGGGGGATCCATCAGTACGTCAGAAGTCCTTTCCGCCAGAGGTGTCGACCTTTCCTACGGCGAACACCCGGCTGTCAGCGACGCCCACCTCTCGGTCTCCCGGGGGGAGGTCGCGGCCATCACCGGACAGAGCGGTTCGGGCAAGTCCTCGCTGCTGTACTGCCTCGCGGGAGTGCTGCCTCCCGCGCGCGGACAGGTGCGGTTCGAAGGGCAGTCACTCGGTGATCTCACCGACGACGAGATCAGCACGCTGCGCCGTGAACGCTTCGGTTTCGTCTTCCAGTACGGCGAACTGCTCCCCGAGCTGACCATCGAGGAGAACACCGCCCTGCCACTGCGCCTGGCCGGGCAGCGCAAGCGGCCCGCGCTCGCGGCTGCCGGCGAGGTCCTCACCCGGCTGGGGCTCGGCGAACTGCGCGAGCGCCGCCCGTCCCAGGTGTCGGGCGGCCAGAGCCAACGCGTCGCCGTCGCACGGGCCCTGGTCCACCGCCCGGACGTCGTGTTCGCCGACGAGCCGACCGGGTCCCTGGACACCGCCAACGCATCCGCCGTACTGCGGGAGTTCCTCGGCCTGGCGCGCTCCCAGGGCACGGCGGTCATCCTGGTCACCCATGACCCCGCCGTCGCCGCGCAGGCCGACAGTCACTACACGATGTCCGACGGGTTCCTCACCCCCGGGAGGGCCGCGTGAGGGAGTTCCGGCTCGGTCTGCGCCTGCTCTTCGGGTCCGGCCGCGGCAACCGCACAGGTTTCTTCCTCATGGCGGTCGGCGGGTCCCTCGGGGTCTGCTGCCTCGCCCTCGTCCTCACCATCCCGCAGATCCTCGACGCACACGACGGCCGGGCCGCCGCACGACAGCCGCAGACCTCTTCCGCACGGCCCGCCGGTGCCACCCTGCTGCTCCAGCGCACCGACCCGTACGGTTCGAAGGCGTTCACCCGGGTGTTCATCGCCAAGGGGGTCGAGAACACCGACACGGCCCCGCCCGGGCTGAAGGAACTCCCGGACCCTGGCGAGGTGTTCCTCTCCCCCCGCGTACACGACCTGCTGCGTGACCAGCCCGCGGTCAAGGGACTCCTGCCAGGTCACGAGAAGGGTCTGATCGGCGCGACAGGTCTCGCCCACCCCGACGAGCTGTTCGCCTACATCGGGACCACACGCCACGAGATCGCCGACGAGGGCCGCGCCCTGAAGGGCTGGGGATACAGCTACGCGCCCTTCCCCGCCGTCGAACCCTCGACCCTGGCCTACATCCGCTTCGCCCTGGGATCACTGGTCCTGCTCCCCCTCGGCATCTTCCTCTCCGTCTGTGCCCGGCTCTCCGCCGCCAGCCGGAACCGCCGCCTCGCCTCCCTGCGTCTGCTGGGCCTGAGCACCAAGGGCACCCAGCGCGTCAACGCCGCCGAAACCGTCGTCGCGGCCCTGCTCGGCGCGGTTCTCGGCCTGGGCGAGTACTGGGTCCTCAACCAGGTGATGGCCCGGACCGGACTGCCCAGTCTGAGGTGGTACCCGGCCGATGGCGCTCTGTCCGCGACGACCATCGGCGTCTGTCTGATCGGCTGCCCGCTCTTCGCCTGGTTCGTCGGCCGGGCGAGCGCACGCGACGCCGCGGCCAGCCCACTGGCGGTACGCCGCACCGCCGCTCCCAAGCGCCCCGCCAAGTGGGGCGGCCTGCTCCTGGTGACCGGCCTCGGCATCGTCGTCGGCTACTGCGCCACCGGCTTCACCGAACACCCCGCCAACAGCCTCGGCCGGAACGCGCTCCTGATGCCGGCAGGCATTCTGCTGACGGGCCTGGGGTTGATACTGACGCTGCCTCTGATCTCCTACGCCCTCGCCCGCCGGCTGGCCCGAACCACCCAGTCCCTCACCCTGAACCTGGCGATGCGCCGCAACGAGGTCGAGCCTGGCAGCACCATGCGGGTCGTCACCGGCCTCGTGCTGCTCGTCTTCTCCGCCTCGCTCGCTCAAGGCGTCCTGATCCAGCTGGAGCAGGTCACCCGGCCGTCCGCTCCCGTGCAGGACTACGCCATCCCCCTGTCATCGCTCACCGCGCGACAACAGCACGAAATGGCCTCCCTGCCGGGGGTACGCGCACACGCCGTGACGATGGACTCCTGGACCGAACCCGATGGTTCCGCCGGCCAGCCCTCGGTCAGCGCCGTCGTCGCCACCTGCGGCCAGCTGACCAAGCTGGTACGCCACTCCGAGGGCTGCGTGGACGGCAAGGTGATGCGGCTCAGTGACCCGAACGCGGGCACCGGTCAGGGCGCGCGCCCTGGTGACATCCTCCCCTTCCGCGTACCGGAGGGCGGTCGTGGCAGGACCCTGAACATCAGACTTCCGCACGACACCGTCGCCTACAGCGCGTACGACCCGTCGGCGGTCCGCTCGGCGGACGTGCTCATCCCGCCGTCGGCACTGCCCGCCACGGCCCGCCCCGAAGGGGCGCGGTACGTCCTCACCAGCAGCTCCGACCACGACGAGGTCCGCAAGGTCCTCGACGGTATCGCCGCGGTCGCCCCGACCATCGAGGTCGAACCCGTCGGCGTGAACATCGAAGGCCTCCAGCAGATCGCCGCCCTCGAGACCTTGCTCGCCGTCGGCATGATCATGGGTCTGGTCATAGGGACCGCGGCCTTCGTCGTCTCGGCGACCGACCGGGCGGTGGAGCGGCGACCACAGGTCACCGCCGTCACGCTGATCGGAGCCCGGGCCCGGACGATGCGAGCCGTGCAGTGCGTGCAGGTCGTGCTCCCCCTGAGCATCGGGCTCGCGCTGGCGCTCGTGACGGGCAAGGTCGCCGAGTCCTGCTATCTGATCACCGGGGGCAGCGAGATCTACTGGGACTTCGCCGGCACCCCGGTGCTCGCGCTCGCGGCAGCCGGCGTGGCGGCCGTGTCCGCCCTCGGCACTCTCCCGCTCGTAGGACGGCGCATCGACCCGGAACTGATCCGCCGCGACTGATCACGTGCGCTCGGCCGCCCGCTGTGCACCGGCTCGGATTGCTCCGCATCGAGCGAGCCGAGCCGACGCTCCCGGGAACAGCGGGAAGTGCGCCCCGGACCAGCCTCTTCACCGGCAGAGCCGCGGGTCAGGCGTCCTTCTTCACCGGCAGGTCGCGGGTCAGACGTCCTTCTTCACCGGCTCCAGAATCGCCACGCACTCCACGTGGTGCGTCATCGGAAAGGTGTTGCCGCGAACGAGTCACAGAAAAGGGCGGCGCCTCCGCCGTGGTCGCCTCACCTCCTGGACTGACCGCAACGGCACCACGTACTGGTACGCCTACGACGAGTCCGGCCGGGTCGTGGCCACCGGCTGCACGGGCGAAGCCCTGGCCTACGCCCTCACTTACGAGGACGCGACGCGCACCACCCGGGTGACGGACCCTCTCGGCCATGTCACCAGCCAGGAGTGGGACCAGGACCTGCGTCTGACCGCGCTCGTCGATCCGCTCGGGCACACCACCCGCTATCAGTACGACGAGCGGGGACGGGTGGTGTCGGTGACCCGCCCCGACGGACTGGGCACGACCGCCACGTACAACGAACTCGGGCTGCCGGCGACGGTCACGGGCGAGGACGGCGCCCAGTGGCGCAGAGAGTAACGACGAGCGCGGCAGCCTCACCCATGTCGCGGCCCCTGACGGAGTCGTGACCCGCTACGACTACAACGCATCCCAGGTCACCAACGCCCAAGGCCTGAACTGGAAGTACACCCACGACAAGGCCGGACGCCCGTTCTCGGAGACCGACTTCGACGATCGCACGATCGGCTACCGGCACGACGCGGCAGGACGACTCGTCTCCCGCACCAACTCCCTCGGTCTGACGACGCACTTCGCCCTCGACGAACTCGGGCAGATCGTGCGCCGGACGACCGGGGCTGCGTCGAGCTCGAACGGCTGAACCGCTTCCTGAAGTCCATCGGTCACGGGTGACGGCGGCTGCGGATGACGCCGATCCGTACCCTGATCAGTGCGGTCGCGCAAAGGCACAGACGCACCATCCACAGACACACTCCAGAAGGAACGCCTCCGCGCCGCAGCGGCGGAGCACGAGAGGACCCGACGATGCCGAAAGACTTCGACCGCGGCAGCTCCCTTGAGGAGCTGGAGGGCCTGCGCTGGCCGGTTCCTCCTGCCGACACGACCCCCATGGTCCGGAACGTGTACGAGCTGCGGCGTCGGCCGGCCGCAACTCTGGAGCCGCACGAACTGGCCCGGCTGATCGGGCAGGACGAGGGGCTGCCCTGGCTGCTGCCCCTGGCCGTGGAGATTCTGCGGGACACCGCGCCTAAGCAAGCCGAGGGCGGCTGGTTCGACGATGACCTCCTGTACGCGGTCATCACCAGAAAGCCAGAGGTCTGGGCCGCCGCCCCGGAGCTGGCTCACGAACTCAAGGAAACCGTCGCCGTCCTGACCGACGTCTCGCGCTACGTCCGTCAGGACATCGACGCGTTCCTCTCGGCGCTACCCGGGGACGATGCCTGACAGTGAGGCACTACCAACCTGGTGGAGCAGCGCGCAGCGGACCTTGTGGACAGGCTGGACCGCCTGGCGAGTGATCGTCTCACCGTGGCGGACCATCGCCCCCTTCTGCAGGGACTTCGATGCGCGCCGTTCCTTCTGACTCAAGGATCGGGGAGGAAGTGGCTCACCGAACAGGACCGGACGGATCAACGGCTCACACCCTCACGACGAAGGACTCGCCGATGCCGAAAACACACCTGGATCAGGATCCCTCGCTACGACCGCTCACCCGCCGACCGTCTGAAGACCTGCTTCAGCGGCGGGCTGCATCACCGGGCCGGTGAGTGGGCCGACGCCGACGAACGGCTCCCCATACCGCCCGTAACGCCCACACCGCATAGCCCACACCCCCGAACCTGCGGGTCAGGCGTCCTTCTTCACCGGCTCCAGAATCGCCACGCACTCCACGTGGTGCGTCATCGGGAAAAGGTCGAACGCCCGCAGCGTCCGCACCTTGTATCCCCCGTCGCGGAAGTAGGCGATGTCCCGGGCCAGGGCCGCCGGGTCGCAGGCCACGTAGGCGATCTTTCGCGCGCCCAGCGCCGACAGGTGTTCGACCGTCTTCTTGCCGGCGCCCGCGCGGGGCGGGTCCAGGACGATGAGGTCGACCTCGGAGATGCCGGTGCGCGGGAGGACCGCCTCGACCTTGCCCTGTTCGATGCGGACGCGGTCGAACGCGGCGAGGTTGTGCCGGGCGTCCTCCACCGCGCGCTTGCCGGACTCGATGCCGAGGACCGCGCCCTGGTCGCCGATCCTGTCCGCGAGGGCGCCCGCGAAGAGGCCGACGCCGCAGTACAGGTCGAGCGCCATGTCGCCCTTGCGCGGCAGCAGACCCTGCATGACCGCCTTGACGAGGGTGTCGGCGGCCATCGGGTGGACCTGCCAGAAGCCGCCGCTGCCGACCCGGTAGGTGCGGCCGTCGGCGCGCTCGCGCACGAACGCGCGGCCGTGGACGCGGTGGATGCCGCCGTCCTGTTCGGCGACCCGCATCACGGAGACCGGCTTGTCGAGCTCGACGAGCGGGAGGCGGGCGCCGGGGCGGGGCTCGAGGATGACCATGCGGTCCTGGGAGCCCGTCGCGGCGATCGCCTCGACGGCGGCCATGCCGGACCAGTCGCGCTCCTCGATGCCGAGTTCGGTGATGCCCTCGGCGGCGATCATGCAGCGCTCGACCGGCTCGACCTCGTGCGAGCGGTGGCGGCGCAGACCGGCGTTGCCGTCCGGGTCGACCGCGTACTGCACGCGCGTGCGCCAGGCCGGGACCTCGCCCGCGGGCAGCTTGTCGCCCTCGGCCGGCATCACCGTGCCGTCCCAGCCCGCCTCCTCGGGCGTGAGGCCCGCGAGGCGCTGCAACTGCTCGGCGATGACCTCGCCCTTGAGACGGCGCTGCGCGCCGGGCTTGGCGTGCTGCCAGTCGCAGCCGCCGCAGCGGCCGGGGCCCGCGTAGGGGCAGGGCGCCTCGACGCGGTCCTTGGACGCGTCGATGACCCGCACGGCGTCGGCGCGCAGGAACCGCGCCCCTTCCTCGCCCTCGGTCACCCGGGCGACGACGCGCTCACCGGGCAACGTGTGCCGGACGAAGAGGACCTGGCCCTCGTCCGTCCGGGCGATGCAGTGCCCGCCGTGCGCCACGGGGCCGATCTCGACCTCGTACTCGTCCCCCACCAGCGACTTCTTCGGTTCTGCCTGCATGGTGGGGTGACTCCAGATGAGAAGGGGGAAACGGCTGGACAACAGCCCACCAGTCTACGTGCTTCCGGAGGGCTTCCCGCGCCCGTCAATTCTTGGAGGTGGGCTCCTTCGGCCGCTCGTGGGCCGGTCCGCGGCGCACCGCACCCGGCGCGTTCCAGTCCTGCCGCTTGCGGGCACGCAGCTTCGCGGCCTCGGAGGACTCCAGCTGGTAGGGCACGGAGGTCACCATGACGCCGGGCGTGAACAGCAGCCGGCCCTTGAGGCGCAGGGCGCTCTGGTTGTGCAGCAGGTGCTCGTACCAGTGGCCGACCACGTACTCGGGGATGATCACGGACACCGCGTCGCGCGGCGACTCCTTGCGCAGGCCCTTCACATACTCGATGACCGGCCGGGTGATCTCGCGGTAGGGCGAGTCGAGGACCTTCAGCGGTACGTCGATGCCGCGCCGTTCCCATTCGTCGCGCAGGGTCTTGGTCTCGGCCGGGTCGACGTTGACGCTGAGCGCTTCGAGGGTGTCGGAGCGCAGCAGCTTGGCGTAGGCGAGGGCGCGCAGCGCCGGGCGGTGGATCTTGGAGACCAGCACGACGGAGTGGACGCGGGAGGGGCGGACACTGTCGTCGGACGGTCCCTCGGGGGCGGCGAGCTCCTCGGAGACGCGGTCGTAGTGCTTACGGATCGCGGTCATCGTCGCGTAGAAGATCACCATGCCGAGCAGGGCGACCCAGGCGCCGTGCGTGAACTTGGTGACGAGGACGACGACCAGGACCAGCCCGGTGAAGAAGGCGCCGAAGGCGTTGATCGCCCGGGAGCGGACCATGTGGCGCCGCTTGGCCTGGTCGGTCTCGCCGGCCAGGTGGCGGTTCCAGTGGCGGACCATGCCGATCTGGCTGAGCGTGAAGGAGACGAAGACGCCGACGATGTAGAGCTGGATCAGGCGCGTCGAGTCGGCCCCGTAGATGATGACGAGCATGCTCGCGGCGCCGGCCAGGAGCACGATGCCGTTCGAGAAGGCCAGGCGGTCGCCGCGGGTGTGCAGCTGGCGCGGCAGGTAGCGGTCCTGGGCGAGGATCGAACCGAGCAGCGGGAAGCCGTTGTACGCGGTGTTCGCGGCCAGGAACAGGACGAGCGCGGTGGCGGCGGCCAGCACGATGAACAGGAAGCTGTCCTTGCCGAACACGGCCTCGGCGACCTGGGAGATCACCGGGTTCTGGACGTAGTCGGCACCGACCGCCACGCCGTTGTGGATCAGGTCCGTGGCGGGGTTCTCCGCCATGCGCACCTTGGTGGTCATGGCCAGGGCGATGATGCCGCAGAACATGGTGACGGCGAGCAGGCCCATCATCGCGAGCGTGGTCGCGGCGTTCTTGGACTTCGGCTTGCGGAAGGCGGGGACCCCGTTGGAGATCGCCTCGACGCCGGTGAGCGCCGCACAGCCGGACGAGAAGGCGCGCAGCAGCAGGAAGACGAGGGCGAAGCCCGCGAGCCCCTGGTGCTCGGCCTTGATGTGGTAGTCGGCGGTGGGCGCCAGCATGGTGTCGCCGAGCACGAGTCCGCGGAAGGCGCCCCACGCGATCATGATGAAGACGCCCGACACGAAGACGTACGTCGGGATCGCGAAGAAGTTTCCGGACTCCTTGACCCCGCGCAGGTTCATCAGCGTGAGCAGCACGATGACCCCGACGGCGCAGGCGACCTTGTGCTCCACCACGAAGGGAACCGCCGAGCCGAGGTTCTCGATGCCGGAGGCGATGGAGACGGCGACGGTGAGGACGTAGTCGACGAGCAGCGCGCTCGCGACGGTGAGGCCGGCCCGCGGACCGAGATTGGTGTTGGCCACCTCGTAGTCGCCGCCACCACTCGGGTACGCGTGCACGTTCTGGCGGTAGGACGCGACCACCGTGAACATCAGCACGACGACCGCGAGCGCGATCCAGGGGCTGAAGTGGTAGGCCGACACACCCGCGATGGAAAGGACCAGCAGAACTTCTCCGGGCGCGTACGCCACGGAGGAGAGCGGGTCGGATGCGAAGACGGGGAGGGCGATGCGCTTCGGCAGGAGCGTTTCGCCCAGCCGGTCACTGCGCAGTGCGCGCCCGATCAGGATCCGCTTGGGCACGTCGGTCAGTTTGGACACAACAGGGAATCGTAGGGGTTCGAACTGGCAATCGCCCACCCGCCGTCCCGCTTAGGGCCGTCATCTGCTCTCCGGGTGAAAACGGGGTGGGCTCCGGTTGCGGATTCCGTCGTCCCGGAGGTCCACGTGTCTATATGACAAAACCCCCGCCCCCGACCGCCCTGGAGGACCCATGCACCTGTCCGCGGAGCTCATCGGCGCCACCGTCGGACTTGTCGGCCTCGGAATCCTGACGCTCGCCAGTGTTCGCAGCATCACACGGCGTTGAACCCTCCGTTCACCGCCGCTCCCCGGACGTGCCAGGAAAAACCGCAGGCGAACGTGCACAGGGGTGCCCCTGGGTGACCGCGCGTGTGTAGCTTGGGCGGCGGTCTGAGACCCTGTTTAGCCTGAGCCGTAACCATTCATATGCGGAAGGACGGTCGTGCACATCGTCATCATGGGCTGCGGAAGAGTGGGTTCCGCTCTAGCCCAGAACTTGGAGCAACAGGGGCACACGGTCGCTGTGATCGACCAGGACCCCACCGCCTTCCGTCGGCTGGGCTCCGGGTTCGGCGGCCGTCGTGTCACCGGAGTCGGCTTCGACCAGGACACCCTGCGCGAGGCGGGCATCGAGGAGGCGGGCGCGTTCGCGGCGGTCTCCAGCGGTGACAACTCGAACATCATCGCCGCCCGGGTGGCCCGCGAGATGTTCGGCGTCGAGAACGTCGCGGCGCGCATCTACGACCCGCGCCGCGCCGAGGTCTACCAGCGCCTGGGTATTCCGACCGTCGCCACCGTCCGCTGGACGGCCGACCAGATGCTCCGCCGACTGCTGCCTTCGGGCTCCGAGCCGCTGTGGCGCGACCCCACGGGCGGTGTACAGCTCGCCGAGGTGCACGCCTCCGCCACCTGGGTCGGCCACAAGATCAGCCGCCTCCAGGAGGAGACGGGCGTACGCGTCGCCTTCCTCACCCGGCTGGGTGAGGCGGTTCTGCCCACCTCGCAGACGGTGCTGCAGGAGGGCGACCTGGTGCACGTGATGATGCGCACCGACGAGGTGGACAAGGTCGAGGCGTCGTTCGCCAAGGGACCTGAAGAGGAGGCCGGTCACTGATGAGGGTCGCCATTGCCGGTGCCGGTGCCGTGGGCCGCTCGATCGCGGGCGAACTGCTGGAGAACGGCCACGAGATCCTGCTGATCGACAAGGCGCCGACCGCCATCTCGGTCGAGCGCGTCCCGCAGGCGGAGTGGCTGCTCGCCGACGCCTGCGAGATCACCTCCCTGGACGAGGCCGCGCTCCAGCGCTGCAACGTGGTCATCGCGGCCACGGGAGACGACAAGGTCAACCTCGTCGTCTCCCTGCTCGCGAAGACCGAGTACGGGGTCCCGCGGGTCGTCGCCCGCGTCAACAACCCCAAGAACGAGTGGCTGTTCAACGAGTCCTGGGGCGTTGACGTCGCCGTCTCCACCCCGCGTCTGATGTCGGCCCTCGTCGAGGAGGCCGTCAGCGTCGGCGACCTGGTTCGGCTGCTCCGCTTCAGCCACGGCGACGCCAACCTCGTCGAGCTGACCCTGCCGCCGGAGTCCGCCCTGGCCGGCACGACCGTCGGCGACGTCGAGTGGCCGGAGGACACCTCGCTGGTGACGATCATCCGCGGCACCCGCGTGCTCACGCCCTCCCGGGAGGATTCCCTGGAGGCCGGCGACGAACTCCTCTTCGTGGCCGCCCAGGCCCGTGAGGAGCAGCTGGAGGACCTGCTGTCGGTGCGCCGCGACGACGCGACGAGCTAGCCGGCCCCTTCGTCGTACGCGGGTCACGGCGTCGTACGAGGTTCACGGCGTTGTACGCCGGTCACGGCGCCCTGCGTGGGAAGCGGCTGGTCCGCGGGCCGGTGACGTCGGGCGCGGAGCTGAGCCGGCGCCCTTTCGTACCGGACGGCCGAGGACCTCTACGCCTCGCGGCGGTGCCGGGCCGGGGCCGGGGTCTCGCCGCGCTCCTTCGCGAGGACGGCCTTGCGCTCCTTCTCCGCCTGCTCCTCGGCCTCCATCTCCGCGAACACGTCGATGGGCGGCGGCGCCTTGGCCAGGAAGACCCAGGTGAGCCAGACGGCGAGCAGGAAGGGCGGGATCTTGAGGGCGATCAGCACCCAGCCGAACTGGGTGGTGTCGGCCCACCAGTACAGCGGGAAGAGCACCGCGCACTTGGCGAGCAGGATCAGACCCCAGGCCCAACTGGCCTTGGAGTACGCCTTCTTCCGGCCGGGGTTGCGGGTGCGCCAGGAGAGGTTCTCCTTGAAGACCGGGCCGAGGATCAGGCCGATCAGCGGGACACCCACAAGGGTCGTGACGATGTAGGCGACGGCGAGGCCGAGCGTGTAGAGCATGCCCGGCAGATAGAAGTCCTTCGCGTTGCCCGTCATCATCGCGAAGACCACACCGAAGGCGACGCCGAAGACACCGCTGAAGGCGTGCTTCACGGTGTCGCGCCGGACCAGGCGGACCGCGACGAGCAGCAGGGAGACGGCGAGGGCGGCGATCGCCGACCAGTGCAGATCCTTGTTGATCGTGAAGATGGTGACGAAGAGCAGGCCGGGCATCACGGTCTCGACCATGCCGCGCACGCCGCCGAAGGCCTCGAAGAGTGCGGCCTCGGTCACCGCCCTGGAATCCTGCTGGGCGTCTTCGGTCGGCTTGTCGAGCGACGTCACCGGCTACTCCCGTCCGAGCGGTCTGAGTTCGTATTTCGGATTGAACAACACCCTACGGCCCCGGCTCATCGAGATACGGCCCGATGCGATCAGCTTGCGCCCGGGCTCGATGCCGATGATGGAGCGGCGGCCGAGCCAGACCACGTCCAGGGCGGCCGAGCCGTCGAACAGCTCGGCCTCCAGAGCCGGGACACCGGCCCGCGGCCGCAGAGTGACCGTGCGCAAGGTACCAGTAACCGTGACGATCTGTCGGTCGTGGCAGTCACCGATACGGGTACAGCCCGCGGTGTCGGTGTCCTCCCGCAGCTCCTCGGACTCCAGGTCCTCCTGGGACGAGGAGAGCCGGTCCATCATGCGCCGGAACCGGCCCGCCGGCTTTTCGGAACGAGGAACAGCACTCATACCGAAAGCGTACCGGGGGGCCCTGACACCTACGTACCCGCGGCACCCCTACCCGAACCGGGGGACGACTCCCCCGCGATCCGGCACTCGCACCACCCCTCGAACCGGGGGCACGCGCCGTCACCATGGCCCCTCCTCACACATCACCCGGACCACTCCCCACGCGTCACCCGGACCGCGCGGGCGGCGCGCCCCGGACGGATGACGCGCGTCACCTCTCGAACCGGTAGCCCATCCCCGGCTCGGTGATGAAGTGCTTGGGGTGCGAGGGGTCCGCCTCCAGCTTGCGGCGCAGCTGGGCCATGTAGACCCGCAGGTAGTTCGTCTCCGTCCCGTACGACGGCCCCCACACCTCCTGGAGCAGCTGCTTCTGGCTGACCAGGCGGCCCGTGTTGCGGACCAGGACCTCCACCAGATGCCACTCCGTGGGGGTGAGGCGGACGTCCCGCCCGTCCCGTTGCACCTTCTTCGCCGCCAGGTCGACGGTGAACCCCGCGGTCTCCACGATCACGTCGTCCTCGCCGGCCCCGGTGGGTTCCGCGCGGCGGACGGCGGCGCGCAGCCGTGCGAGCAGTTCGTCCATGCCGAAGGGCTTGGTGACGTAGTCGTCGGCGCCCGCGTCGAGCGCCTCGACCTTCTCGTCGGAGGAGTGCCGGGCGGACAGCACCAGGATCGGCACCCGGGTCCAGCCCCGCAGCCCCTTGATCACCTCGACGCCGTCCATGTCGGGCAGGCCGAGGTCGAGCACGACGACGTCGGGGTGGCGGGCGGCGGCGAGCTGGAGCGCGGTGGCCCCGTCGGGGGCCGCGTCCACCTCGTACTTGCGTGCCTTCAGGTTGATCACGAGGGCTCGGGTGATCTGCGGCTCGTCGTCGACCACGAGGACCCGGGTCATGAGGCCTGCCTTTCTGCGACTGCTATGCGGGCGGCCGGGTCGGACCGGCGGTCCACCGCCCGCACCGTGAGCACCATGGTGAGTCCGCCGCCGGGGGTGTCCTCGGCGTTGAGGGTGCCGCCCATCGCCTCGGCGAAGCCGCGGGCGACCGCGAGGCCGAGGCCCACGCCGGTGCCGCGCGGGGCGTCCCCGTAGCGCTGGAAGGGCGCGAATATACGGTCCTTGGCGTCGTCCGGCACGCCGGGACCGCGGTCCACGACGCGTACCTCCACGCGGTCGGCGATGGCGCTCGCGGCGACCAGGACGCGTTCGTCGAGGGGGCTGTACTTGACGGCGTTCTCGACGAGGTTGGCGACGGCGCGCTCCAGAAGCCCGGCGTCGACGGCGACCATCGGCAGGCTTTCCGGGATCTCCAGGTCCACGCTGTCCTCGGGGACGCCCCCGAGGGCCATCGGGACGACCTCGTCGAGGTCGATCTCGCGGATCAGCGGGGTGACGGTGCCCGTCTGGAGCCGAGACATGTCCAGCAGGTTGCCCACCAGGTGGTCGAGGCGGTCGGCGCCGTCCTCGATGCCTTCGAGGAGTTCGGCCCGGTCCTCCTCGGACCAGGCCACGTCGTCGGAGCGCAGGGACGACACCGACGCCTTGATCCCGGCGAGCGGGGTGCGCAGGTCGTGGCTGACGGCTGCGAGAAGGGCGGTGCGGATGCGGTTGCCCTCGGCCAGTTCCTTGGCCTGGTCGGCCTCGTGCTGGAGGCGCTGCCGGTCCAGGACCACCGCGGCCTGCGCCGCGAACGCGGCCAGCACCCTGCGGTCGGAGGCGGGCAGCACCCGTCCGGACAGGGCGAGCGCCATGTGGTCGCCGACCGGCATGTCGACGTCGGCGGCGTCGGGGCGGAGCGAGGGCGCCGGTCCGACACTGCCCGCGCACGTCCACGGGTCGACATCGCTCACGCGTTCCAGGAGCGCGACCGACTCCATCCCGAAGGTCTCGCGGACGCGCTCCAGCAAGGCCTCCAGGCTGGTCTCGCCGCGCAGCACGCTGCCCGCCAGGAAGGAGAGGATCTCCGATTCGGCCCGCAGCCGCGCCGCTTGGTGGGTGCGGCGGGCCGCGAGGTCCACCACCGACGCCACGGAGACGGCGACACCCACGAAGATCACGATGGCGACGATGTTCTTCGGATCGGCGATCGTCAGCCGGTGCAGGGGCGGTGTGTAGAAGTAGTTCAGCAGCAGGGAGCCGAAGGCCGCCGAGGCGAGGGCCGGCAGAAGACCGCCGAGCAGGGCAGCCGCGACGGTCACCGCCAGGAACAGCAGCATGTCGTTGGCGAGGCCGAGATCGATGGTGTTCAGCAGCAGCGCCAGCACCACCGGGCCGCCCATGCCGACGAGCCAGCCCCAGATGATCCGGGAACGCCCGAGCCGTGCCCCGCGCGCCACCGGCAGACCGCGCCCCTTGGCGACCTCTTCGTGGGTGACGATGTGGACGTCCAGGTCGGGGCCGGATTCCCGGGCGACCGTGGCGCCGACACCCGGCCCGAAGATGTACTGCCAGGTCTTGCGGCGGGAGGAGCCGAGCACGATCTGGGTGGCGTTGACGCCGCGTGCGAAGTCCAGGAGGGAGGCGGGTATGTCGTCCCCGACCACATGGTGGAACGTGCCGCCGAGGTCCTCGGCCAGGGTCCGCTGGACGGCCAGTTCCTTCGGGGAGGCGGAGGTGAGCCCGTCGCTGCGGGCGATGTAGACGGCCATGACCTCGCCGCCCGCGCCCTTCTCGGCGAGCCGCGCGGCCCGCCGGATCAGCGTCCGCCCCTCCGGACCGCCGGTCAGCCCGACGACGATCCGCTCCCGGGAGCCCCAGATCTTGGAGACGCGGTGCTCGCTGCGGTACTCGGTCAGGTATTCGTCGACCCGGTCGGCGACCCACAGCAGGGCGAGCTCGCGCAGGGCCGTGAGATTGCCCGGCCGGAAGTAGTTGGACAGGGCCGCGTCGACCTTGTCGGACTTGTAGATGTTGCCGTGGGCCATCCGGCGGCGCAGCGCGGGCGGCGACATGTCGACCAGCTCGATCTGGTCCGCCCGTCGCACCACCTCGTCCGGCACGGTCTCGCGCTGCCGTACGCCCGTTATCGACTCGACGACATCACCGAGTGACTCCAGGTGCTGGATGTTGACGGTGGAGACGACATCGATGCCGGCGGAGAGCAGTTCCTCCACGTCCTGCCAGCGCTTGTCGTTGCGGGAGCCGGGCACGTTGGTGTGCGCCAGTTCGTCCACCAGGGCGACGGCAGGGGCGCGCTGCAGCACGGCGTCGACGTCCATCTCGGTGAAGAGGCCGCCCCGGTACTCCAGCTCCCTGCGGGGCACCTGCTCCAGACCGTGCAGCATCACCTCGGTGCGCGGCCGGTGATGGTGCTCGACGAACGCCACCACGCAGTCCGTCCCGCGTTCGACGCGACGGTGCGCCTCGGAGAGCATCGCGTACGTCTTGCCGACGCCGGGTGCCGCACCGAGGTAGATCCGAAGCTTGCCGCGTCCCATGAGCCCTATTGTCTTCCTGTCACCACTGTGTACGCAGCGTCGACCTTACGGCCAGGAATCCCGGCGAAACGGACGAGAAGGCGCTCGGGGGACGTCTTTGACGCAACCCTGATGCCCGCCACGGCCTCACGCGACGTCGCACGGCCCCGCGCCACCTCGCACGGGCCCCGCGGCGCCCCGCGGCCTCAGTGTTCGACGATCTCCCCGTCGCTCAGCTCCAGCACGCGGTCGGCCAGGTCGAGCAGGGTCGCGTCGTGCGTGGCGACCAGCGCCGTCACCTGCTCGCTGCGGACGACGGCGCGCAGCAGCTCCATCACGGCGTGACCGGTCTCCGCGTCCAGCTGGCCGGTGGGCTCGTCGGCTATGAGCAGGGCCGGGTTGTTGGCGAGGGCGCGGGCTATGGCCACCCGCTGCTGCTGACCGCCGGACAACTCCCCGGGCCGCTGCGCCGCGTGGTCGGCGAGGCCGACGAGCGAGAGCAGCAGCTCGACGCGCTCCTCGCGCTCGCGTGCTTCGGCCCGGCGCAGCCGCAGCGGCACCCCGACGTTCTCCGCGGCGGTCAGGATGGGGATGAGACCGAAGGACTGGAAGACGAAGCCGATGCGGTCGCGGCGCAGGCCCAGCAGACCGTTCTCGTCGAGGGCCGAGAGGTCGAGGCCGTCGACGAGAACGCGTCCCTCGTCCGGTTCGTCGAGCCCGCCGACGAGATTGAGCAGCGTGGTCTTGCCCGATCCGGAGCGCCCCTTGAGGGCGACGAGTTCTCCGCGCGGAACGTCGAAGGAGACTCCGCGCAGCGCGTGCACGGCGGCGGCTCCGGTGCCGTACGAACGATGGACGTTCTCGACGCGCACCATGGTGTCGGTGCCGGTGACGACCTGGCTCATGTTCTGTTCCCTCCCCGTGATCCCCCGTGGACCGGGCGTCAGTATCGCGACCGGACGCCCGGTCCCTCAATGGTTCATCGGACGGGACCCCTGTTTCGGTTCACGCGGGATTGTCGCCGTGCGTCAGCGTCTCCCACGCCACGAACAGGTTGTTGCTGCCCGCCGGGCGGTTCTGCAGGGTGAGCGTCTGGGTGTTGGTCATCGCGATGCCCAGACGATTGTGCAGGGCGTTGTGGCCGACCTCGGTGACCGGTCCGAGCCCGAGGTTCAGCGAGCCGCCGCACAGCCAGCTCGGCGCCGCCGTGCCCAGCTGGTACTTCGACTGGAAGCCGAGCGCCTGGCGCAGCCGTTCGCCGACATCGGTGCCGTACAGGTCCTGCCCCTGGATACGGCTGGTCTCGGCGATGTGCGAGATGGCCGAGATGCCGTATCCGGTGTGGGTGAAGTCGCGGCAGGTCTCCTGGGTGAGCCCGGTGACGAAGGTGGACTGTCCCTGCCAGTAGCTGACGATCTTCGCGGTGGTGTCGAGGTTCTGGCTCGGCACGGTCTTCGGCACGGACCCGTCGGTGGAGAGGTAGACGTACGCCGCCGTACGCGTCCGGAACTTCGCCATGGCCTTGTCGTACGACGTCTTGTCCTCCAGGAAGACGGAGATCCCGACCGCGGCCTCCATCATCGACAGTTCCCAGTTCCCGTTGGAATTGGAGCCGTTGATGATCTCGGGGAGGTACACGTCGCGCAGCATGGTCGCGAAGCGGCCGGAGTTCGCCCACGTGCCGGTGTACGTGTACTTGATGATCTCGGCGGCCTTGGGCCAGGAGGAGCCCGCCCAGCCGGTCTGCAGGGGCGCGTTGCTGTTGGTGTGGTCCTTGATCACCGCCGACCAGGCGTCCATCAGCTCGATCGACTTCTTCGCGTACCGCTCGTCGCGCGTGACGTACCAGGCGAGGGCGTCGGTGTACGCGGCTATCGCGTCCTCGCGCTCGTCCGTGCAGCCGTAGTTGGGGTTGGAGTACGAGCCGCACTCGACGGTCGCGCGGGGTGTGGGGGTGCGCGTGAGCGAGGCGTACTTGCTCGCCAGCATCTGGTCGTAGGCACCCTTCCAGGGCTGGGCGCCGGCCAGGACCTTGGTGCGGGCGAAATCCAACTGGCCCTTGGAGACCGTGACTCCGGGGTGGACGAAAGTGGCGGGCGCCGCGTCGGCCGGGTGCGCGCCGGGCCAGGACAGGAGGGTGCCCACGAGCGCGGCGGTCGCGGCGGCGACGGTGACGAGGAGGGCCGGGCGCCGTCTGCGGCGATGCCGAGTGGGGGTGTCGGACATGCAGAGCCATCCGTTCTTGTATGTGAACTACGCATGGGATGCTGAACACGTGCGCTGGCGGGTGACCATAGGTATGGACCAGGTTTCCGTCAAGGCCTGAAGAAAGACCCGCTGCTCAACTGCCGTTCACGTACAAGAACCCGGCTACGACGGGCCGCCCCGGCGAACCAGTCCGTCGGAGAACGCGTACCGGCGCGCAGGGAAAAGAAGGCGGCGAACACAGGAAAGGGCCGCACCCCTGGGGGTGCGGCCCTCCTGATGTCCGACCAGCCGATGTCCGACCGGTCGATGTCCGATCAGCGGACTTCGGTGATCTCCGGTCCGCGCTGCAGCTGTCCCATGCCGCCGGAGAAGCGGGAGCCACCCTGCTCTTCCTGCTGAACACCCTCGGGGACCATCTGCGCGTCGTTCGGCAGCTTCAGGACGATCGGGTCGCGGGGGGCCATCGGGCCCTCACCGCGGACGACGACCGTGTCCCGGAAGATCTGCTCCAGCAGACCCGCGGCCTGCGGCTGCACCGCGCCCTGCCCGGAGATCACTCCGCGCAGGAACCAGCGGGGGCCGTCCACGCCGACGAACCGCACGACCTGGAAACCGCCTGTGCCGTCCGGCAGCTGTACCGGAACCTGCGCCCGCAGCTCCCAGCCCAGCGGGCCCTCGACCTCGTCGATGACACCGCCCTGCTGGGTGATCCCGGAGGCGATCTCCTCGCGCACCTCGCCCCAGATGCCCTCGCGCTTGGGAGCGGCGAAGGCCTGGAGCTGCACGGCGCTGTCGTTGAGGACGACGGTCGCCGCGACGATCGCGTCGCCCGCGACCTCGACCCGCAGCTCCATGCCGTCGACTCCGGGCACGAAAAGACCGCCCAGGTCCACGCGGCCCTCGGCGGGGTCACGGACCTCAGTGCTGTCCCAGGGCCCATCGGGGCGCGGCTCGGGTTCGAGCCTCACGCGCTCGCGCTCCTCGTCCGCCTCAGTGTCGACGCCGTCGACGACCTGCTCGGCCTCGCCCGCCGCGTCCTCGGCGGCACTGCCCTTCTTGCGACGTCCGAACACGTCACTGTCCTTCCCGGTCGGATACGACCGAAGCGTATCGATTCCCACCCGTTGTGCTGTCCACGGCGGCATGACCGCCGGTGGACCCGAAGCCCCCTGCGGCCCGCGCCGAGTCGGGAAGCTCCGCGACCTCATGGAAGCGAACCTTCTCGACTTGCTGGACGACCAGTTGAGCAATCCGGTCGAAGCGCTCGAACCGCACCGACTCGTGCGGGTCGAGATTCACCACGATCACCTTGATCTCCCCACGGTACCCGGCATCAACCGTCCCCGGGGCATTCACCAGAGCGACGCCGCAGCGGGCGGCGAGGCCGGAACGCGGGTGCACGAAGGCCGCGTACCCCTCGGGCAGCGCGATGGACACTCCCGTCGGCAGCACGGCCCGTTCACCGGGCTTCAGCTCGCGACTCTCGGTGGTGCGCAGATCGGCTCCCGCGTCACCGGGGTGCGCGTACTCGGGAAGGGGGACGTCCGGGTCGACGCGCCTGATCAGCACGTCGACGTCTTGACGGGGCTCACGGGCCCCGGGATTGCGGGTCACGGGTTCACCTCGAAGGCACGCGCTCGCCGGATCTGGTCCGGGTCGCTCATGGCGGCCCGGATCTCCTCCGGGCGGCCGTTGTCGATGAAGTGGTCGACCTTCACCTCGACGAAGAGGGCGTCGGCGTGGACGGCGACGGGCCCGTCGGGGCCGCCGATCCGCCCGGTGGCGGTGCAGAAGATCTTCCGGCCGGCCACCGCGGTGACCTCGGCCTCCAGATACAGCACGGTGCCGACGGGCACGGGGCGGCGGAAGTCGGTCTCCAGGCGTCCCGTCACGGCGATCGTCCGCAGCAGCCAGTTCAGGGAGCCGAGGGTCTCGTCGAGCGCGGTGGCGAGGACGCCGCCGTGCGCGAGACCGGGGGCGCCCTGATGGACGGGCCGCACGGTGAACTCCGCCGTGATCCGGACGCCCTCGCCCGCTCGGGCCTCCAGATGGAGTCCGTGGGGCTGCCCCCCACCGCACCCGAAGCACTGTTCGTAGTGTGCTCCGAGGAGCTCTCCGGGGGCGGGCGCGTCGGGGTGCCGCACCGGCGCGACGGCGTCGGCGGGAGGCGTCAGAGCTGCGGAAGTACCACTCACAGCCGCTGACCTTACCCGCGAGTCCACCAAGTCTTCGCACCGTGCCAAGCTTGGCTTCATGCAGCTCTCCGCCTCCCCGTACGAAGAACGCCTCACCGCACCCCGGTCGTGGTGGGTGATCAGCTTCCTGGTCGGGCTCGCGATGGCCCTGGTCTTCCTCCCGTTCGGCACGCTGCCGACGCTGGGGGCGCTGGTCGGCGGCACCGCGGTCGCGGCGGTCGCGGCGAGCGCCTACGGATCGATCCGCATCCGCGTGGTCGGTGACTCGCTGATCGCGGGCGACGCCCGGATCCCGGTCGCGGCCCTCGGTGACGCGGAGATCCTGGACCAGGAGGAGGCGCGCGCCTGGCGCACGCACAAGGCTGACACCCGTGCGTTCATGCTGCTGCGCTCGTACATTCCCACGGCGCTGCGGGTCCAGGTCACGGATCCGGCGGACCCGACGCCCTACCTGTATCTGTCGACGCGGGAGCCGGAGCGCCTGGTGGCCGCCCTGGAGGCGGTACGGGCTTCGGCCCGGCCCGCGGACAGCTAGGGACTGTCGCCCGGATCGGGCCGTAGGGCGCGGAGCGCGCCTTGCCGGCATGGGTGGGCAGGGCACGTCGCCGCGCGTCGGTCGTCGCGCCACCCGAGCACGGCCATCCTCTGCTCACCCGAGCGCGGCTATCCCCTGCTCACCCGAGCGCGACCTCCTGGCGCAACCTCCCGGCCGGGCGCCGCGGCGGGGCGCCGCGCCTGCGGGGGGCCTGCCGGGGGGCGCCGTCACCGCCGCTCGTGTCCCGCCGAACCACGCGACAGCCGGGCTCGCGCCGGAGAGGCGGCGTGCGGTGACCGTCCAGGGCCGGCCGGACTCCGGCTCCTTCGCCGTCCTGCGGTGCGGGACCCGGGCACGACCAAGGCAGCGGTCCGCCGAGTGCGGACAGCCGAGTGCGGACAGCCGAGTGCGGACAGCCGAGTGCGGACAGCCGGTGGCGGGCGCCGACCGCGCGGGCGGCCTCAGCGCCCCAGGTCTCCGGGAATCTCCCCGATCCGCAGCGGATCCGTCGGCGTCTCCAGGGGCGGCAGTTCCGGGAGCGCGTCCCACGGCACCTGCATCTTGCGCAGGTCCTTGCGGATGTGCCCCGCCACGCGTTTGGTGTCGCGGCGGTTCATCACCGCCCCGACCGCCGCGCCGACCATGAACGGGATCAGGTTGGGCAGGTCCCGAATCGTTCTCTTCATGATCTGCTGGCGCAGCTCGCGCTTCATCTGGCCGCCCAGCGCGGCGTTGATCGTCACGGGCTTGGCCACGTCGATGCCGCGCTCGCCCGACCAGGAGTGCAGATACGCGGTACTGCGCTGCTTGAGGTTGCCCGGCGGCCGCAGGCCGTAGACCTCGTGGAGTTCGGCGACCAGCTTGAGCTCGATCGCGGCGACGGCGGTGATCTCGGCCGCCAGCTCCGTGGGCATGGCGGGCGGCACCGGCAGCATCGCGGCGGCGCCGATCCCGGCGCCGACGGTGGACGTCGCGGCGGCGGCGCCCGCGACGAGTTTGTCCGCGAGTTGTTCGGGGCCGAGGCCAGGGAACTGCTTGCGGAGAGTGGCGAGGTCCCGGACGGGAACCCGCGGGGCGATGTCGATGATGCGGTCGACGACGTACGCCAGGCCCGACCTGACCCGCACGCCGCTCGTGTGGACGCCTTTCGTGACCCCCGCCCGGACAACCGCCGCGCGACGCCTGGGGGCGGGCGCGGGCGTGTCCGTGGAGGCCGTCAGGCCGTCTGTGGCGCCCGCTCGGTCGAGCGAGGCTGATCCCTGTTCGGAAGAGCCCCGCTCGTCGTCACGCACGCCTTCAGGGCCCTCGTAGGGCCCTTCGTCCGCCGCCCCGGAGGGTCGGCGGCGCTTCCAAGGAAAGGCCGAGCCTGTCACGGCCGACCCTGCCTCAGTCGCAGTCGCGGCAGATCGGCTGACCGTTCTTCTCGCGGGCCAGCTGGCTGCGGTGGTGCACCAGGAAGCAGCTCATGCAAGTGAACTCGTCCTGCTGCTTGGGCAGCACCCGGACGGCCAGCTCCTCGTTCGAGAGGTCCGCGCCGGGCAGCTCCAGGCCTTCTGCGGCCTCGAACTCGTCTACATCGACGGACGACGTCGACTTGTCGTTCCGGCGAGCCTTCAGTTCTTCAAGGCTGTCCGAGTCGACGTCGTCGTCGGTCTTGCGTGGGGTGTCGTAATCCGTTGCCATTGTCGCTCTCCCCCTCTGGGTGTCTTCGGTGTCTCCAGCGCACGTAACGCGTGAGAGGCCGGACTTGTGCCCGACCCGAGGCGGAGATTTTGCCTCACATCAAGGTCTGTTACTCAATCGACACCCAACCGGACTCATCAAGAGTGATCGGCTTGGATGGCGATGCGGACCGTACACGGTCCTGTGGCCGCACTTCAAAGGCGTCCCACCGTGTACTTCCCGTGATCAAGACCCCCGAAAACCCGGATTTTCCCGGCTTTCCGACAGCTTGCATGATCACGGAGAGTGGATGGGCCCAATATCGCCCTTGTGATCGATCACACACGGGTCACTCGAGAGGGTGACCAGAAAATTCCGCGCAAAGCGAACATCCTCGCGTGTCCGCGACATGGTCTCAGATGGGAAGGGTGACGCGCATCACGAGCCCACCCCCTTCTCGGGGCTGAGCGACGATGTGACCCCCGTGAGCGCGGGCCACCGACCGGGCGATCGACAGGCCGAGACCCACGCCCTTGTCGCTGCCCGTGCGCTCCGTACGCAGCCGCCGGAAGGGCTCGAAAAGATTGTCGACCTCGTACGCGGGAACCATCGGTCCCGTGTTCGACACCTCCAGGACCGCCCGGCCGTGCTGCACCTCGGTCGTGACCTCGACCCAGCCGTCCTTCGGCACGTTGTACCGGACGGCGTTCTGGACGAGGTTCAGCGCGATCCGCTCCAGGAGGACGCCGTTGCCCTGGACGACCACCGGAGCCCGCTGCCCGCGGATCTTCACGCCCTTGGCCTCCGCCTCGGCGTGCACCTGGTCGATGGCCTGCGAGGCGACCTCGGCGAGGTCCACGGGTTTGCGCTCGACGATCTGGTTGTCGCTGCGGGCGAGCAGCAGCAGCCCCTCGACGAGCTGCTCACTGCGCTCGTTCGTGGCGAGCAGCGTCTTGCCCAGCTGTTGCATCTCCGTCGGCACCCCCGGTCCCGAGAGGTGCACCTCCAGGAGGGTGCGATTGATCGCGAGCGGCGTCCGCAGTTCGTGCGAGGCGTTCCCGACGAACCGCTGCTGGGCGGTGAAGGCCCGCTGCAACCGCTCCAGCATGTCGTCGAAGGTGTCCGCGAGCTCCTTCAGCTCGTCGTCCGGGCCGTCCAGCTCGATCCGCCGGGACAGGTCGGAGCCGGCCACCGCGCGCGCGGTGCGGGTGATGTGGCCGAGCGGCGAGAGCACGCGTCCGGCCATCGCGAAGCCGAACGCGAAGGCGATGATCGCGAGACCGAGCAGGGCCAGCAGCGAGCGGCTGAGCAGGTCGTCCAAGGCGTGCTGGCGCTGCTGGTTCACGCAGTCGTAGAGCGCCTTGTTGATCTCGTCCGACGAGGAACGCGACGGGAGGTTGCAGGTGCTGCTGCCGACCTGCCCCGAGACGATCTTGAAGGGGAGCTCGCTGCCCACGTTCAGCGCCTGTGCCGCGAGCAGGTAGATGATCGACAGCAGCAGGATGCCGGCGATCAGGAACATGCCGCCGTAGAGCAGCGTGAGACGTATGCGGATGGTCGGGCGCAGCCACGGGAACGGGGGCTCGGGCTGCGGGTCCCAGGTGGGCTTCGGAGGCGCCGTGGGCGGCGCGGGGGTGGTGGCCACGACGGGATCAGATCCTGTAGCCGGAGCCGGGCACGGTGACGATCACAGCGGGCTCGCCGAGTTTGCGGCGCAGCGTCATGACGGTCACGCGCACGACATTGGTGAACGGGTCCGTGTTCTCGTCCCAGGCCTTCTCCAGGAGCTGCTCCGCGGAGACGACGGCGCCCTCGCTGCGGAGCAGCACCTCCAGGACGGCGAACTCCTTGGGGGCGAGCTGGACCTCCTTGCCGTCGCGGAAGACCTCGCGGCGGTTGGGGTCGAGCTTGATCCCCGCACGCTCCAGGACCGGCGGCAGCGGCACACTCGTACGACGCCCGAGGGCACGCACGCGTGCGGTCAGCTCGCTGAAGGCGAACGGCTTGGGGAGGTAGTCGTCGGCGCCGATCTCCAGGCCCTCGACACGGTCGCTGACGTCGCCGGAAGCGGTCAGCATCAGCACGCGCGTGGGCAGGCCGAGTTCGACGATCTTGCGGCAGACGTCGTCGCCGTGCACGAGCGGGAGGTCGCGGTCGAGGACGACCACGTCATAGTCGTTGACCCCGATGCGCTCCAGCGCGGCGGCGCCGTCGTACACGACGTCGACGGCCATGGCCTCCCGGCGCAGTCCGGTGGCCACCGCATCGGCGAGCAGTTGCTCGTCCTCGACGACGAGTACGCGCACGTCGCTAGTCCTTCCTCTGTCCACCGGCGGGGCACGCTTCAGGGCACCACGCGGGCAGGTCTGTCACGGATGAGAGCTCCATCCTGCCCTTTTCGGCCATAAACCGGCTGTAAGACGGGGGAGGCGCCCGGTAAGCCCGTGCAGGGGACCGGGAATGCCAGATTTTCTCGCCGGGTTGAGGTTTCCACGGAAGAGAGCGGGGGGAGGACGGCTTTACACCCCGCGATCACGCTCTGCATGTGGCAAGCCACCTTGTGGTACGTCCAACCGCTTCCGCAGAGCGGGCGTGGGTGTCCGGCACCGTCGCCGCCCAGCCTGGGCAGCGCTGGGCACCCGACAGAGACGTGATCGCCCCTTCCGATCGGCACACCCCCGTGCCACCCGACCCACGACCCAGGACGAGGGGGCGCAGCATGGACGCATTCACCGCAGGACTTCTGCAGCGCATAAGGGCGACCGAGTCCGACCTGACGCGGGCTCGCGAAACAGGCGACGACTTCCTCGCGGAGGTCGAGCAGGCCGAGCTGGACGACCTGCACCGCCTCGCCGCCGAGCACGGTGTGGAGGTCGGCGCGACGCGCGTCTGATCAGTACGTACGAGAGCGGGGCCCCGGTATCGATCCAGTACCGGGGCCCCGCTCCGTTTCCGTCCTCTTCCGTCCTCCGCCGGCCGCTGCTCGCCTTCCGCCGGCAGCCGTCAGTCGTGCCAGGCCCCGAAGTCCTCCAGGAGCCGCTGGAGGGGCTCGAAGACGCCCGGGGAGGCCGCCACCACGAGTTCGCCTGTGGGGCGCTCTCCGGGGCGTCCACCGGTCACCGCGCCCGCTTCCCGGGCGATCAGGTCCCCCGCCGCGAGGTCCCAGGGGTGCAGGCCCCGCTCGTAGTAGCCGTCGAGGCGGCCGGCCGCGACGTCGCACAGGTCGACCGCGGCCGAGCCGGAGCGCCGGATGTCACGCACCAGCGGGATCAGCCGCTGGGCCACGTCCGCCTGATGGGTCTTGACCTCGGTCACGTAGTTGAAACCGGTCGAGACGAGTGCCTGGTCGAGCGACGGCGACGGACGGCAGGCCAGCCGGCGTTCGCCGACCCAGGCGCCGGTGGCCCGGGCACCCCGGCCGCGCACCGCGTGGTACGTCTCACCGCGCATCGGTGCCGCCACGACGCCCACGACGGTCTCGCCGTCCTGCTCGGCCGCGATGGACACCGCCCAGGTCGGCAGCCCGTACAGGTAGTTGACCGTTCCGTCGAGCGGGTCGACGATCCAGCGGATGCCACTGGTGCCCTCGCTGGCGGAGCCTTCCTCGCCGAGGAAACCGTCGCGGGGGCGGTGCTCCGCGATCAGCGTGGTGATCAGCTTCTCGGCGGCGATGTCCATCTCGGTGACGACGTCGATCGGGCTGGACTTGGTCGCGGCGACCGCGAGGTCCGCCGGACGGCCGTCGCGCAGCAGCACGCCCGCGCGGCGGGCGGCCTCGTGTGCGAGCTGGAGCAGTTCGGTGTGCAGAGGCTCGGTCACGGGGCTCCTCATGCGTAGGGGCTGTCGGCGCCCGCGGCGGCGGGCTTGGGCGTACGGGCCGGACAGCAGCCCACCGGGCACAGGTCATGACTCGCGCCCAGCGCGCCCAGGGCACACGGTGTCACCCGTCGGCCGCTCTCGGCCGCGGCGCGCTCCAGCACCAGGTCACGGACTGCCGCGGCGAAGCGGGGGTCGGAGCCCACCGTGGCCGAACGGCGCACCGGCAGACCCAGCTCCGCCGCCTTAGCGGTCGCCTCGGTGTCGAGGTCGTACAGGACCTCCATGTGGTCCGAGACGAATCCGATCGGCACCATCACCGCCGCCGCCACCCCGGTCCCGTGCAGCTCCTCCAGGTGGTCGCAGATGTCCGGCTCGAGCCACGGAATGTGCGGGGCCCCGGACCGCGACTGGTAGACGAGCTTCCACGGGTGGGCGGTCCCCGTCTCCTCCCGCACCGCCTCCGCGATCAGCCGGGCCACGTCCAGATGCTGCCGGACGTACGCGCCGCCGTCCCCGTGGCCCTCGACCGGGCCGGAGGTGTCCGCCGCGGCGACCGGGATCGAGTGCGTGGTGAACGTCAGATGCGCGTCGGCACGGACCTCCTCGGGCAGCTCCGCCAGCGACCGCAGAACACCCTCGGTCATCGGCTCCACGAACCCGGGATGGTTGAAGTAGTGCCGCAGCTTGTCGATCCTCGGCGGCTCCAGCCCCTCCCCCTCCAGCACGGCCAGTGCCCCGGCCAGGTCCTCGCGGTACTGCCGGCAGCCCGAGTACGAGGCGTACGCGCTGGTGGCCAGCACGAGGATCCGGCGCCGCCCGTCGGCGACCATCTCGCGCAGCGCGTCGGTCAGGTACGGCGCCCAGTTCCGGTTGCCCCAGTAGACGGGCAGATCCAGTCCGTGCTCCGCGAAGTCCTTGCGCAGCGCGTCGAGCAGGGCGCGGTTCTGGTCGTTGATGGGGCTGATCCCGTCGAACAGGAAGTAGTGCTGCCCCACCTCCTTGAGCCGTTCCTTGGGGATACCCCTGCCCCGCGTCACGTTCTCCAGGAACGGGACCACTTCGTCCCGGCCTTCGGGACCGCCGAACGAGAGCAGGAGCAGGGCGTCGTAGGGGGTGGCATCGAGCGCTTCTGGCATGCGTCCGATCCTGCCACCCGCCAGTGACATGCGAGAAACGGCGGGGCGGCGAAGGGAGGCGGCGACGGTGGGGACGCACGGCCGGGGGTGTCGGGACATGCCTTCGGGTGGGTGCGAGGGCGTGCGGAGGGGGGCACGGAGGCGTGCGTTTAGGGTCACCTAACCCGTAAGCTGTATCGGCCAGCTTCACGCCTTACCGAAGTTCGGGCCGCCCGTGGTGACCGGGCGGGGCCGAGCCGAGCCGACGGAGACCCCCGTGCCCAGCCCGTACCGCGCCCTCTTCGCCGCCCCAGGCTCCAAGGGCTTCTCCGCCGCGGGCCTGCTCGGCAGGATGCCGCTGTCCATGATGGGCATCGGCGTGGTCACGATGATCTCCCAGCTGACCGGGCGGTACGGCCTCGCGGGCGCCTTGTCGGCGACCATCGCGCTGGCGGCCGCGGCGATGGGTCCGCAGGTCTCGCGGATGGTGGACCGGCACGGACAGCGGCGGGTCCTGCGCCCGGTGACGCTCTTCGCGCTCACGGCGGCCGCCGGACTGCTGGTCGCCGCGCACTTCGAGTGGCCGGACTGGGTGCTGTTCGTGTGCGCGGCCGGTATCGGCTGCGTCCCGAGCGTCGGCGCGATGGTCCGGGCCCGCTGGGCGGCTCTCTACGGTGGCACCCCGCAGCTGCACACCGCGTACTCCCTGGAGTCCGTGGTGGACGAGATCTGCTTCATCTTCGGGCCGATCATCTCCATCGGCCTGTCCACGGTGTGGTTCCCGGAGGCCGGACCGCTGCTCGCCGCCTGCTTCCTGGCGGCCGGGGTCTTCTGGCTGACCTCCCAGCGCGCCACCGAGCCCGAGCCGCATCCGCGCGGGCAGCACGCCGGAGGTTCGGCGCTCCGCTCGGCCGGACTCCAGGTCCTGGTGGCCACGTTCGTCGCGACCGGGACGATCTTCGGAGCCGTCGACGTGGTCACCGTGGCCTTCGCCGAGGAGCAGGGCCACAAGGGCGCGGCGAGCGTCGTCCTGGCCCTCTACGCGGCGGGCTCCTGTCTCGCGGGAGCCGTCTTCGGACTGCTGCACTTCAAGGGGGCGCCCGAACGCAGGTGGCTGCTGGGCATATGCGCGATGGCCGTGAGTATGATCCCCCTCCTACTGGTCGGAAACCTGCCGTTCCTGGCCGTGGCGCTGTTCGTAGCGGGCCTCTCCATCGCTCCCACGATGATCACGACGATGTCCCTCATCGAACAGCACGTACCTCGCGCGAAACTGACCGAAGGCATGACCTGGGTGAGCACCGGACTCGCGGTCGGAGTCGCGCTCGGCTCCTCCGTGGCCGGCTGGGTGATCGACTCCGCCGGCGCCGAGGCCGGGTACGGGGTTCCGGCGGTGTCCGGAGCCGTCGCGGTCGCGGTCGGTTTCCTCGGGTATCGCCGGCTCAGCAGGCCGGTTCCGCAGCGGGGAGGGTCTCATGAGCACCACAGCGAGCGGGAAGAGCGGCACGTGGCGTAACTGGGCGGGGAATGTCACTGCCCGTCCCGTACGGGAGGTCACCCCTGCCTCGGTCGACGAACTCTCCGCCGCCGTGCGGAAGGCGGCCGAGGACGGCCTGACGGTGAAGGCCGTCGGGACCGGGCACTCCTTCACGGCGGCCGCCGCGACCGACGGCGTATTGATCCGCCCTCAACTGTTGACCGGCATCCGCAAGATCGACCGTACGGCCATGACGGTCACGGTCGAGGCGGGCACCCCGCTCAAGAGACTCAACATGGCGCTCGCGCGTGAGGGCCTGTCGCTCACGAACATGGGCGACATCATGGAGCAGACCGTTTCGGGGGCGACCAGCACCGGAACGCACGGCACCGGACGCGACTCGGCCTCGATCGCCGCGCAGATCAAGGGCCTCGAACTGGTGACGGCGGACGGCTCGGTGCTGTCCTGTTCCGAGCACGAGAACCCGGAGGTCTTCGCGGCGGCCCGAATAGGGATCGGCGCCCTGGGGATCGTCACCGCGATCACCTTCTCCGTGGAGCCCGTCTTCCTGCTCACGGCCCGCGAGGAGCCGATGACCTTCGACAGGGTCACCGCCGACTTCGAGGAACTCTTCACCGAGAACGAGCACTTCGAGTTCTACTGGTTCCCGCACACGGGCAACTGCAACACCAAGCGCAACAACCGCAGCGCGGGCCCCGAGAAGCCGGTGGGGCCGATCCGCGGCTGGATCGAGGACGAGTTCCTCTCCAACGGCGTCTTCCAGGTGGCCAATCTGCTCGGCCGAGCCGTACCCGCCGCCGTCCCGTCGATCGCGAGACTGTCCAGCCGCGCGCTGTCCGCGCGCACCTACACCGACATTCCGTACGAGGTCTTCACCTCTCCGCGCCGCGTGCGTTTCGTGGAGATGGAGTACGCCGTGCCGCGCGAGGCCCTCGTCGAGACGCTGCGCGAGCTGAAGTCGATGGTCGACCGCTCGTCCCTGCGGGTCAGCTTCCCCGTGGAGGTCCGGACCGCGCCCGCCGACGACATCACCCTGTCCACGGCGTCCGGGCGGGAGAGCGCGTACATCGCCGTTCACATGTTCAAAGGGACCCCCTATCAGGCGTACTTCACCGCGGCCGAGCGGATCTTCACCGCGCACGAGGGGCGGCCGCACTGGGGCAAGGTGCACACGCGCGACGCCGAGTACTTCACCAAGGTCTATCCGCGCTTCGGCGAGTTCACGGCGCTGAGGGATCGGCTCGATCCGGATCGGCGCTTTGCGAATGACTACTTGCGGAGGGTTCTGGGGTCGTAGCGGTCGCGCTGGGTGCGGGAGTCGGGGCGCCGGCCCCGGCATCCGGTTCCGAGGACGCGCCGTCACCGGGCGTCGGCTCCGCCGTCGCGTCCCCGCGGCTTCCGCTCCCGCCGTCCAGGTCCCCCGAGCCGCCGCTGCCGGCGGACGGGGACGACTGCTCAGGGCCGGCCGGGGCCGTGGAAGGCGACGACCCGGTCGAGGGTCCCGTGCCGCGCTCCGGGCTTCCCGAGCCGGCGGTGTGCCCCTTGAAGGCGTCGCCGACCGTCGTGCTCGTGGCGTCGCCGCTGAAGCTGCGCCCCGAGACCATTTCGAACGTCGTGATTCCGGCCATCGTGACGCCGAAGACGAGGGCGGTCGCGACCAGCGGCCGCTTCCAGCTCCTGACCCGTGCGCGGTAGACGGTCCCCTCGGTGAACTCGCCTGGGGTACCGGGCATCTGGCGGGGCTTCGGTTTCGGCTGAACCGTCACGTCACGTATCTGTTCGCCGGTGCGCCTGAAGAAGTGCTGGAAGAGTGTTCCTCCGCAGGTGGCGATGGCGCTGACCAGTCCCGCGCCCAGGATCGTCCCGTAGACGCCGAAGTACGAGGCGAGTTTCGCGGCGACCACCGCGGCCACCGCGCTGCCGGCCACTTGAGGGACGCTCAGGTCCACCCGCTTCTTCCTCGGCTCCACGTCGGCACCCGGCTCCTCGCCGCCGACTTCAGGCTTCTCACGCATTCCCGGACCTTGTCTGCCTTTCCCGTACTTGATCGACCGATCGCACGAGAAGGGGACGTACAGGCGAAACGATTAGTTCCGTTTCTGCCGATTACGTGAAGTGCGCCACGTTCCATGATCCCCGGAACGGGGCCGAGAACGGCCAACTAGCACCCCCCGCTCGAAGTTGGGCGGCGTGCCGATCCACGCATGTGGCCCGAATGGAGTACTGTTGCGAGCCCTGGGTCCGGACTCCCGCCAGGGTGTCCGGGGCCTTGCAGGACCGCCGGGAGGGGGCTCGTTGCACAGGGTGATGGAGTTCGTCACTTAGCGTTGCGAACAGGTAACCGTGCCATAACGGCGACCCCGGGCCCGTGCCCGACACGCCGGGCAACTCGGCAAGGTTGTGGCAGGCTGCACCCGGGCAGGCCACACTCGACTAGCGGAAGCAGCGACGCACGTGACGTCGGCAGGCACCACCCGGGAGGTCCCCATGCCCGAACTGCGTGTCGTGGCCGTCTCTAACGACGGCACACGGCTGGTGCTGAAGGCTGCGGACAGTACGGAGTACACGCTTCCGATTGACGAGCGTCTGCGCGCCGCCGTACGCGGCGACCGTCCCCGCCTCGGCCAGATCGAGATCGAGGTGGAGAGCCATCTCCGCCCCCGAGACATCCAGGCGCGTATACGTGCCGGCGCTTCCGCGGAGGAAGTCGCACAGCTCGCCGGAATCCCCGTCGATCGCGTACGTCGCTTCGAGGGACCCGTGCTGGCCGAGCGCGCCTTCATGGCCGAGCGCGCCAGGAAGACTCCCGTCCGCCGCCCCGGAGAGAACGCCGGACCCCAGCTCGGCGAGGCCGTCCAGGAGCGGCTGCTGATCCGGGGCGCCGAGAAGGACACCGTCCAGTGGGACTCGTGGCGCCGCGACGACGGCACCTGGGAAGTCCTGCTGGTCTACCGGGTCGCGGGTGAACCGCACGCCGCGAGCTGGACCTACGACCCGCCCCGGCGGCTCGTCCAGGCCGTCGACGACGAGGCGCGCTCACTGATCGGGGAGTCCGAGGACCTCGCGGCACCCGAGCCGAGCTTCCCGTTCGTGCCGCGGATCGCCAGGCTGCCCCGCGACCGTCCGCTGGACCGCGCCCTGGACCGGCAGATGGAGCGGCCGAGCCTTCCCCCGCCACCCCCGGAACCGGCCGAGGAGGCCGAGGACCGGGACTCGCTGACCAGTCTCCTGGAGGCTGTGCCCAGCTTCCGGGGCGACATGGTCGTCCCCGAGCGGCCCGCCACCACCGAGCGGCCCGCCGAGGAGCCCGTCGACGAGCCCGAGGCGGAGGAGCCCCCGGCTCCCGCCGCCTCGGCCGGTGCCGGTTCCGCGTACGCGGACGTGCTGATGCCTCGCTCGGTCGGCAGCCATCGCGACCGGCTGGTCGGCGCGACCGACCGTCAGGCCGAGGCGGATGGCGTCCGCCCGGGCCGCAGAGCGGCGGTCCCGAGCTGGGACGAGATCGTCTTCGGCACACGACGGAAGAAGCAGGACTAGTCAGGTGTACGAGGAAGGGGCCCGCGCCGATCCGGTGCGGGCCCCTTCCTCTTACACCCGGCGGCGGGGCAGCCGGGCGCGCCCGGCGCGGCGGACCCGGAGCCCCGGGCCGTCACTGCGGGTCGGGGCCCACCGCGACGGGGCGGTCGCCGTCCTGGGACCACTCCGACCACGAACCCGCGTACAAAGCCGCGGGAATGCCCGCCACGGCGAGGGCCAGCACCTCATGGGCCCCCGAGACACCGGAGCCGCAGTAGACGCCGACCTCGGACGCGGGGGTCACGCCGAGGGACCTGAAGCGGTCGCCGAGTTCGGCCGGCGGCAGGAACCGTCCGTCCTCGGTGACGTTCTCGGCGGTCGGCGCGGAGACGGCGCCCGGGATGTGCCCACCGACCGGATCGATCGGCTCGACCTCGCCCCGGTACCGCTCACCCGCGCGGGCATCGAGCAGCAGCCCGGTACGGGCGAGTGCGGCGGCCCCGTCCGCGTCGAGCAACGGCCGGGCGCCGGGCGCCGGTACGAACGTTCCGGGCGCCGGCGAGGGGACCTCCGAGGACACCGGACCGCTCCAGGCGGCGAACCCGCCGTCAAGCACGCGTACCGACGGATGACCCGAATAGCCGAGTAGCCACCAGGCACGCGCGGCGGCCCAGCCCTGCCCTCCGTCGTACACGACCACGTCACGGTTCTCGGACACTCCCGCGGCCCGCATCGCCGCGCCGAAGACCTCGGCGCCGGGAAGCGGATGGCGTCCCGCCGCACCGGCCGGACCAGCGAGTTCGGAATCCAGATCGACGAAGACGGCACCCGGGATGTGCGCGTTCTCGTACTCGGAGCGCAGGTTGGGGCCGCCCAACTGCCAGCGGATGTCGAGGAGCACCGGCGGGTTCGGGCCCGCCAGGTCGCTCGCGAGCTCGGGTGCGGTGATGATGGCGTTCATGGCCACCATCCTTGCGCACGGGGTGGCCGCGTCGTCCATGTCCGGCTACTCTGCTCCGCCGGACAGGTCCGATCACCAGGCGTATGGGATCGGGCACATGCTGTACAACCGATGGACACCACGCGGCAATCACTCCGAAACGGATGAGAAACGGCATATCGCGCATCCTCCCGCCGCGGGCCGCCGAACGGCGGCGCGGCCGGGACGCGCGGCGCGACCGGTGGTGCGAACATCGGCACGGGGCGTGCACGCACGCGACTGAGTACGCGTGTTCGCAGGCGGAAGGTGACCGGCCACCGCGAGGGGCCGAGAAGAGAGTGACGATGACCGAGGCACGGGAATCGGCCGGCCCGAACGGCACCACGCACGCTCGGCACATGCCCGGCACGCCCTGTTGGGTGAGCCTGATGGTGCATGAGATGGCCGCGACCCAGGACTTCTACGGAGCGCTGTTCGGCTGGGAGTTCCAGCCTGGCCCACAGCAGCTCGGCCCGTACGCGCGTGCGCTGCTCGACGGCCACGAGGTGGCCGGGATCGGCCAGTTGCCGCCCGACCGGCACCTGCCCATCGCCTGGACGCCGTACTTCGCGTCGGCGGACGTGGACCAGACCGCCGAGACGGTACGGCTCAGCGGCGGAACCGTGGGCGTGGGACCGCTCGACGCGGCCGAGGCCGGCCGTCTGGCGATCGCCTCCGACACGTCGGGCGCCGTCTTCGGCATCTGGCAGGTGGTGGCCCACCCCGGCACGGAGATCACCGGTGTGCCGGGCACCCCGGTGTGGAACGAGCTCGTGACGCGCGACACCCAGAGTGTCGTCAAGTTCTACCAGGGGGTCTTCGGCTACGAACTGGAGCCGACCGTCTCGCCCGACTTCGACTACGTGACCCTGCACATCGACGGCCGCCCGGTGGCGGGTGTGCACGGGGTCGGGAACACCTTGCCCCGCGACCGCGGTCCGCACTGGCTGACGTACTTCGAGGCCGCCGACGTGGACGAGGCCGTCCGCCGCGTCACGGAACTCGGCGGGCACCTCGTCGAACCGGCTCACGACTCCCCGTACGGCCGTGTGGCGACCGTGGCGGATCCGGAGGGCGCGACGTTCTCCCTGATCCATGCCGTCACGTGACGCGGTGAGCCGGCGTACCCGATGGGCCGGCCCCGGGCCGGGCGCCAAGGCGTCGGGGCCGGGCGTCGGACCGGGGAAAGGTGCCTCAGGCCGAGGCGATCGGCAGGACGTCGGGTGACAGGGCGCTCGCGTGGGCCGTGGCGGCCGTCATACGGCGACGGTGGTGCCTGCGGCACAGGACCTCGTAGCCGACGTCGGGCTGGTTGACGTCGCCGACGACGACCTGGGCGCCTTCGACGACCATCTCGCCGCCCACGGTGCGGGCGTTGTGCGTGGCGCGGGCGCCGCACCAGCACAGGGCCTCCACCTGGAGGACCTCGACCCGGTCCGCCAGTTCGACGAGGCGTTGGGAGCCCGGGAAGAGCTTGGAGCGGAAGTCGGTGGTGATCCCGAAGGCGAAGACGTCGACTCCCAGGTCGTCCACCACGCGGGCCAGCTGGTCGATCTGCCGGGGGGCCAGGAACTGGGCCTCGTCCGCGATCACATAGTCCGCCCGGCCACCCTGGGAGAGATGGTCGACCAGGTAGGCGTACAGGTCCTGGTCGTCCGCCACCTCGACCGCGTCGGTGACCAGGCCGAGACGCGAGGAGAGTTTGCCCTCGCCCGCGCGGTCGTCGCGCGTGAAGATCATGCCCTGCAGACCCCGCGCCGAGCGGTTGTGCTCGATCTGGAGAGCCAGCGTGGACTTCCCGCAGTCCATCGTTCCGGAGAAGAACACCAGCTCGGGCATGGGGAGTTGAGCACCTTTCGGCAACGGAGGCAGGGAGAAGGACGGAAGGGCGTCAGGAGCGTACTTGGAGGAGCGGCACCAGTTGCTCGACGGGGGTCATCGAACCGTGGTTGCCGACCATCGCCGACTCCTTCGGCTCCCGCTCGGACGCGATGATCAGGACGTCGTCCCGGGCGGCCGCGATGACGTCACCCAGCCGGCCGTACACCCGCTCGTCGACCTGCGGGCCGAACCAGCCCGCCTCGATCGCCTCGTCTCGGGAGGCGATCCAGAACTGCTCGCCGAGGACCTCGCGCCAGCAGGTCAGCACGTCGGCCTCGGCGCCCGGGACCGCGTACACATGGCGGGCGCGGCCCTCGCCGCCCAGCAGGGCGACCCCGGCGCGCAGCTCCCAGTCCTCGTCGAAGTCGATGCGGTGCTGTTCGTCGAACGGGATGTCGATCATGCCGTGGTCGGCGGTGACGTACAGCGAGGTGCGCGGCGGCAGCTGCTCCGCGAGGCGCTGGACCAGGCGGTCGACGTACATCAGCTGGCCGCGCCAGGGGTCCGAGTCGACACCGAAGCGGTGGCCCTTGCCATCCACCTCCGCGTAGTACGTGTAGACCAAGGAGCGGTCCCCGGCGGCCAGTTGCTCGGCCGCGAAGTCCATGCGCTCCTCGCCGGTCAGCCGGCCGTGGAACGTCCCGCCGCTGAGCGCGATCTTCGTCAGCGGTGTGTTCTGGAAGGTGGGCGAGGAGACCTGGGCGGTGTGCACACCCGCCGCGTCCGCCAGCTGGAAGATCGTGGGGTAGGGCTGCCAGGCGCGCGGATCGGTCCACGGGTTCCAGCGGAGCTGGTTCATCAGGTCGCCGGTGGCGGGGTTGCGCGCGGTGTAGCCGGGCAGGCCGTGCGCGCCCGGGGGCAGGCCGGTGCCGACGGAGGCGAGGGAGGTCGCGGTGGTGGCCGGGTAGCCCGCGGTGATCGGGCGGCCTGTACCGCCCCGCGAGGACGCCAGGAGCGACGTCATGAAGGGTGCCTCGTCCGGGTGGGCCCTGAGCTGCTCCCAGCCCAGCCCGTCGATCAGGAACACGCAGTTCCGGTCGGCTGCGGCCAGCTCCGGTATGGCGGCTCTCGCGCCGGGCACGGACATGCCCGCGGCGAGCGTGGGCAGCAGATCGGCCAGCGAGCCGGCGCCGTACTCGGGGACGGGCGCGGAGCTGATGGCGAGCGGTTCCGGGTGGTCCCAGGTGGGCAGGGCCATCAGCGGGTCGTGTCCGCGGTCGCTTCGGAGAGGGACTGCGCGAAGGCCAGGGCCTGGCGGACGGTCTCCGGGCCGTCCCCGGCCTCGCTGACGCGCAGGCTCAGGTCGTCGGCCGTCGAGTTGCCCGTGTAGCCGTGATCGGCTTCGCAGTTGGGGTCACCGCAGGCGGCCGGCTCCAGGTCGATGCGGGAGACGGCGCCCCAGCCGATGGTCAGGACCACCTCGCGGGGCAGGGTGCCCGGCGTGTACGACTCGGGGTTCGCGACGACGCGGCTGACGACCACCGACGAGATCCGGCCGAGCTTGACCGACTCCGTGGAGGTCGTGGCGTACGGCGTCGGGGACGTGGTGTCCGCGTTCTGCTCGTCGGTGTGGCTGACGATGAAGCGGTTGCCGGTGAGGACGAGCACGGTGACGTGCCGACGCACCTCGTTCGCGTCGAACGTCGTCTCCTGGTGGACCAGGTACGACCGGATGGTCTCGCCGCCGATCGCGGCCTCCACCGCCTCGGCCACGAGGGCCGGGTAGTAGCCGCTGCGCTCGATCGCCGCTCGCAGCCCCTGGGTCGTCGTACTGGTCTTGGCCATGTCGTCCATCCTACGGGGGCCCACTGACTGCGAGGCACCGCTCGCGGCGGTCTGTCGTGGACGGAACAGATCGAATCGGGGACGGCGACCGGGAGGACCTGCGTACGGCGACGGCGGCGACGCGGCCGGGACCGGAGAGCCGGACGGCCGGCGGACGCCCGGGGCGGAACCCGGGACGCGGGCGGACGTCCGGGGCGAGGACTCCCGGGCGGCACCGCTCGGGCGACGACAGGTGTGCCGGGCCGGACCGGGCCGGGCCGCCAGCGCATGCCTCCCGGGAGGCAGTCCCCCTCGGACGGCACGGACGCCCCGGACAGCTCAGAAGCTCAGACCACTCAGACCACTCAGACGACCGGCAGTGTCCGGGGGCCGAGGTCGTCCCGGAGCGGGGCGCGGGCCAGTCGTACCGTGGCGCCCAGCACGCTCAGACCGGTCGGGGCGACCACGACCGGCTCCAGCGAGACCGCGACGACCTCGGGGTGGTCGTCGACCAGCCGGGACACCCGCAGCATGAGCTCTTCGAGGGCCGCCGTGTCGACCGGCGCGGAGCCCCGCCAGCCGAACAGGAGCGGTGCCGTCCGGATCGACCGGACCAGTGAGGTCGCGTCCCGGTCGGTGACCGGAATCAGCCGGTGCGCCGTGTCCCCGAGCAGTTCGGAGGCGGCTCCGGCGAGCCCGAAGGAGAGCACCGCCCCGGCCGCGGGGTCGATCACCGCGCGGACGACCGTGTCGACGCCGCGCGGCGCCATCCCCTGCACGACCGGGCGCAGCACCGTCGGCGGCCCGAACAGCTCGGTCAACTCCGTGTACGCCCGGCGCAGTTGCTCCTCGTCCGCCAGGTCCAGCCGTACGCCGCCCAGGTCGGCGCGGTGCCGCAGGTGCGGGGCGGTGGTCTTGAGGGCCACGGGGTAACCGATGGAGCGCGCGGCCGCCACGGCCTCGTCCGGTGTGGGGGCGGGCAGGGAACGGTGTACGTCGATGCCGTACCGCCCGAGCAGCGCTCCCGTCTCCTCGCCGCCGAGCGTCAGCCCCTCCCCGCGCGCGAGGAGGTCGTCGATCAGTCGCGCCGCTCCCTTTTCGTCGATGTCCTCGTACTCGGGCACCTTGCCGGGCTCGCCGGCGTCCAGGCGCCACTGGGCGTACTTGACGGCTTCGGCGAGGGCACGGACGGCACGCTCGGCGGCGGGGTAGGCGGGGATGAGCCGGGAGTCCGACGCGGCAACGGCGCTCACCGTGGCGGGTGAGAGGTCGGCGGGGTGGAACCGGGCGCCGGGCGCCGCGCCGGGTCCCGTCTCGGCGGCCTGCGGAGCGGTGCTCGCGGCGGCGGAAAGGGCCTCGGCGAGCCCGCCCAGCTCGACGTGCACCACGAGAACGGGTTTCGCCGGAGCCGCCGCCGCGGAGGACCGGAGTGCCTCGGCGAGCGCCGCGTCGGCGGCCGAGGTCTCCCCCACCGCCGGTATGGCCGTCACGACCACGGAGTCGCAGCCGTCGTCGGCGAGGGCCTCCGCCAGGGCCCGGTGGAAGTCCTCCGCCGAGGCCGCCGTGGTCAGGTCCCGCGGCGGCAGGGGCCTGAGCCCTTCGGCGAGACACGCGTCGTACGTCAGAAGCCCCAGCGACTCGGAGTTCCCGAGGATCGCCACCCGGGGTCCCCTGGGGAGCGGCTGGCGCGCCAGCAGGAGGCCCGCGTCGACGAGTTCGGTGATCGTGTCCACCCGGATCACTCCGGCCTGGCGCAGCAGCGCGGACACGGTGGTGTGCGGCAGCCGGGTGGCCCGTACGGCGTGCCCCTGGGGAGCGGCCCCGCCGTGCCGCGCCCCCTGGACCACGACCAGCGGCTTCGCGGCCGCCGTCCGCCGCGCGAGGCGGGTGAACTTGCGCGGGTTGCCGATGGATTCGAGGTACATCAGGGCGACGTCGGTGTCCGGGTCGTCGTACCAGTACTGAAGGACGTCGTTGCCCGACACGTCCGCCCGGTTCCCGGAGGAGATGAAGGTCGACACGCCGGTCACGCCCGTGACGCCGCCGCCGCGCCGGTGCAGCCGGGACAGCAGGGCGATACCGATGGCACCGGACTGCGCGAACAGGCCGATCCGGCCCGGGCGGGGCATCTGGGGGGCGAGCGAGGCGTTCAGCCGCACCTCGGGGGAGGTGTTGATGACTCCGAAAGCATTGGGCCCGATGATGCGCATCCCGTACGTGCGCGCGTGACGCACGAGTTCGCGCTGGCGCTCGCGTCCTTCGGGGCCGCTCTCGGCGTACCCGGCGGAGACCACCACGAGTCCCTGCACCCCGTGTTCGCCGCATTCCGTGACGACCTCGGGGACGTACTCGGCGGGCACGGCGACGACTGCGAGGTCGACGGGCTCGGCGATGTCCCGGATGGAGCGGTGGGCCGGGACTCCGTCGAGTTCCTTCTCCTGGAGGGCCGTGTTCACGGCGTACAGGCGCCCGGTGAACCCGGCTGCGCGCAGGTTGTCGAGGACGCTGCGGCCGACACCACCGGGTGTCCGCCCGGCTCCGACGACGGCGACCGAGCCGGGGGCGAGCAGCCGCTTCACGGACCGGGCCTCGGCGCGCTGCTCCCGCGCGCGCTGCACGGCGAGCGACCGGTCGGTGGGTTCGAGGTCGAACTCCAGGCGTACGACGCCGTCCTCGAAGCTGCGCTTCTGGGTGTACCCGGCGTCCGTGAACACCTTGATCATCTTGTTGTTGGCGGGCAGCACCTCGGCGGCGAAGCGGCGGATGTCGCGCTCGCGGGCCACGGCCGCGATGTGTTCGAGCAGGGCCGAGGCGACGCCGCGGCCCTGATGGGCGTCCTGCACGAGGAAGGCGACCTCGGCCTCGTCGGCGGGCGAGGACGCGGGCCGGCCGTCGGCGTCGATCCGGTCGAAGCGCACGGTGGCGATGAACTCGCCGCCCACCGTGGCCGCGAGACCCACCCGGTCCACGAAGTCGTGGTGGGTGAACCGGTGGACGTCCTTGGCGGACAGGCGCGGATACGGCGCGAAGAAGCGGTAGTACTTCGACTCGTCGGACACCTGCTCGTAGAAGCTGACCAGGCGCTCGGCGTCGTCCACCGTGATGGGCCTGATGCGCGCGGTGCCGCCGTCACGCAGCACCACGTCGGCCTCCCAGTGAGCGGGGTACTCGTGCCGGTCCGACGAGGTCTGCATGGGCCCCAGAGTACGGCTCGCGTACGACAACGGCGCGAGGCAGTCTGAGGAGACGGACGCCGGAGCGAGCCGCGGTCCGCCGTCGCCGCGGACGGACCAGGGACCGTCCGGGCACGCTTCACGATATGGGACACTGGTCTAGACAACCCGGAACACCCGAAGGGCAGCATCACATGGCTGAGCGCCGCGTCAACGTCGGCTGGAACGAGGGCCTCCACGCCCGCCCCGCCTCCATCTTCGTCCGGGCCACCACGGCCTCCGGCATCCCCGTGACGATCGCCAAGGCCGACGGCAACCCCGTCAACGCGGCCTCCATGCTCGCGGTCCTCGGCCTGGGAGCCCAGGGCGGCGAGGAGATCGTCCTCGCGTCGGACGCCGAGGGCGCGGACGCCGCTCTCGACCGCCTGGCGAGGCTCGTCGCCGAGGGGCTCGACGAGCTCCCCGAGACCGTCTGAGCCCACAAGGCACCCAGGACACGTACGGCCGAGCCGCGCCACCCCTCATCTCCGGGTGGCGCGGCTCGGCCGTTTTCCGTACCTCGTTCAGGAATTCTCCGGTGGCACGAGCGACCCGCGCCGTGCGGCCACGAGAATAGCGCGCGCCTGAATTCCTGGCACGCGAACAAAAGGGCATCAGAAATAGGCCCCTGCCGAATATCCCTCTTTGTATACGGCGCCCGTGTTAATGACGCGGGCCCGTCATGTTTACGGGATGTTGCGAAGTTCTCACACGCTCTGGCCGATCTCCGCCCCCAGGAAAGCGGAGCCGGTGCGCGGACGTCGCACGTTCGGCGTGCAGGGCCGTGATCGCGCGAGCCCGCTCACTGTCGCCGCGGGCGACCGCGTCCACGATGCCGCCGTGCTCCGCCCAGGACTCCGCGGGGTTGGCCGGCGCCTCCACCGAGTACATCCAGGCGATCTTGTGTCGCAGCTGGGCGAGCGTGGAGGTCAGCGCCGGGCTGCCGGACGCCTGTGCGAGCGTCTCGTGGAACCAGCCGCCCAGGGAGCGCAGATCCTCGCTGTGGCCCCTCCTGGAACGCTCCTGCCCCAGCCTGACCAGGCCCCGGAGCACCTTGAGGTGGGCCTCCGTGCGCCGCTGGGCGGCCCGCGCGGCACCCAGCGGCTCCAGCAGCATGCGCATCTCCAGGAGGTCCGCCGCCTCCTGCTCGGTGGGTTCCGCGACGCACGCGCCCGCGTGCCGGCGGGTGACCACGAAGCCCTCGGCCTCCAGCGTGCGCAGAGCCTCGCGCACGGGGACGCGCGAGACGCCGTAGCGCCGCGCGAGCAGTTCCTCGGTCAGCCGGCCGCCACGCTCGTAGACACCCGCGACAATGTCGTCACGGATCGCCGTGCATACCGAGTGCGCCGGAATACGCATGACCGGACCTCCGCTTTAATCCCCGCGAAACGCCATCGATTGACGCTTGTTCAGTGACTCTATTGCAGGAAGCCGGAATTTCCGATGGCAGGCCTGAATCCATGGATATTTTTTGGACAGACGGCCTCCGGAAACGATGATGCCCCGGCTCGGTGAGCCGGGGCATCGAAAGCGGTGGAGAAGCGGCGAAGCGGTCGTCAGACGTTGACGCCGTGCGAACGCAGGTACGCGACCGGGTCCATGTCCGAGCCGTACTCGGCGGTCGTGCGGGCCTCGAAGTGAAGGTGCGGTCCGGTGGTGTTGCCGGTGTCCCCGGAGAGAGCGATCTGCTGCCCCGGAGTGACCGTCTGGCCGACGGACACGCCGATGGACGAGAGGTGGCCGTACATGGTGTACGTGCCGTCGTGCATCTTGATCACGACTTGATTGCCGTAGGCGCCACCCCAGCCGGCCGTGACGACCGTGCCGGAGCCGACGGCGTGGACCGAGGTGCCGGACGCGGCGTGGAAGTCGACGCCGGTGTGGCTGCCGGAGGACCAGAGGCTGCTGCTGGCCTGGTAGCCGGTGGAGACGTACGAACCGGTGATCGGCATGACGAAGGTGTTCAGGCGCTTGCGCTCGGCCGCGCGGGCGGCGCGCTCCTTGTCCTCGCGAGCCTTCGCGGCCTGCTCGGCGGCGTGCTTGCGGGCGGTCTGCTCGGCCAGCTTCCGCGCGGCGGCCTCGTCCGCGGCGCGCTGCTGCGCGAAGGCCTGGGCGTCGATCTGGTCGGCGACCGAGTCGCCGATGGTGATGGCCTGGGTCAGCCCGGTCTGCTCGACGGAGGATTCCGCGGCGAAGGCGGGGGCGGCCAGGGTTCCGATGACACCGGTGGTGGTCAGTGCCGCGACGCCGACGGCGCTCGTGGTCGTGCTGTGCACCCGGTTCGGACGACGATGCTTCCCGGTGCCACAGGTGAACGCCATGTAGGGGCTGGTCCTTTCCTTCCCTCTCGCCTACCGGGTTAGCTGACGGGTTCGGAGCAGGAAGGTCTCCTACGGACCCCCTCAGGGAGGGCGTCCGATTCACCCCAGGGACTACGTGTGGGTCCCCGGCTCCCCATGGCTCGCGCCACGCGGGGACTCGGCGATGACTGTCCGGTGCCGCGGGCGCGGCGCACTGCCTGACGAACAGTCGGACAGACGCTAAACGGGGTGTCGTTCGAACAACAAACAGATCACGGTTTTTGTAGCGCATCCCACAGGGCAGAAGGGCAACCTCCATACCAATACGGACATCTCGGGGACGGCGTCCGGGTAAAAGAGGGCCCTGGTGACTCTTCAGTCACCAGGGCCCCCTCGTCGCGCGGGCTCTACTCGGCGGCCACCACGCTGACTTCACCGATTCCGAGAGCCTTGACGGGCTCCTCGATCTGCGCCGCGTCGCCGACCAGGACAGTCACCAGACGGTCCGTCGGGAACGCGCTCACGGCGGCCGCGGTGGCCTCCACGGTGCCGGTGGCGGCCAGTTGCTGATAGAGCGTCGACTGGTAGTCGTCCGGCAGGTACTGCTCGACCTGGTCGGCGAGCGTGCTCGCGACAGCCCCCGCCGTCTCGAACTTGAGGGGCGCCACGCCCACCAGGTTCTGCACGGCGATGTCCCGCTCGGCGTCGGTCAGCCCCTCGGCCGCGAGGGTGCGCAGCACCTTCCACAGGTCGTCGAGCGCCGGACCGGTGTTCGGGGTGTCCACGGAGCCGCTGATGGCGAGCATCGCGACGCCCGTGCCGTCCGGCGCGGCGCGCAGGACCTGACCGAACGCCCGCACACCGTAGGTGTAGCCCTTCTCCTCGCGCAGGACTCGGTCGAGGCGCGAGGTGAGGGTGCCGCCGAGGCAGTACGTGCCGAGCACCTGGGCGGGCCACACGCGGTCGTGCCGGTCGGCGCCGACACGGCCGATGAGCAACTGCGTCTGGACGGCGCCCGGGCGGTCGACGATGATCACGCGGCCGGTGTCGTCGGCGTTCACCGGCGGCACGGGACGCGGCTCGGCGGACGAACCGGTCCAGGAGCCGAGCGTGTCGCCCAGCAGTTCGTCGAGGTCGACGCCGGTCAGGTCGCCGACCACGACGGCGGTGGCCGTCGCGGGGCGCACGTGCTTCTCGTAGAAGGCGCGTACGGCCGCCGAGTCGATCTTCTGGACGGTCTCCTCGGTGCCCTGGCGCGGGCGCGACATGCGCGCGCTCGCCGGGAACAGCTCCTTGGAGAGCTCCTTGGCCGCACGACGGGCCGGGTTGGCCGTCTCGTGCGGGATCTCGTCGAGCCGGTTGCGCACCAGCCGCTCGACCTCGCTGTCCGCGAACGCCGGTGCCCGCAGGGCGTCACTGAGCAGGCCGAGCGCCTTGGCCAGGCGCGAGACGGGCACTTCGAGGGACAGGCGTACGCCGGGGTGGTCGGCGTGCGCGTCGAGCGTGGCGCCGCAGCGCTCGAGCTCGGCGGCGAAGTCCTCGGCCGAGTGCTTGTCGGTGCCCTCGGAGAACGCACGCGCCATGATCGTGGCGATGCCGTCCAGGCCCGTGGGCTCGGCCTCCAGCGGCGCGGCGAGGATCACCTCGACGGCGACGACCTGCTGGCCGGGGCGATGGCAGCGCAGCACGGTCAGGCCGTTGTCCAGGGTGCCGCGCTCGGGGGCGGGAAAGGCCCACGGCTTGGGGCTGCCGGCCTGGGGCTGCGGATGGAAGTCCATGGTGGCGAGCTCGGTCACTTCGCCGCCTCCTCGTCGGTCTCGTCAGCGGCGTCGGTCGGTTCGGGTGCGGTCGGCTCGTAGACGAGCACCGCGCGGTTGTCGGGGCGCAGGCGGGCCTTGGCGACCTCCTGGACCTCCTCCGCGGTGACGTCGAGAACGCGCTGCACGGCGGTCAGGGCGAGCTGCGGGTCGCCGAACAGGACGGCGTACCGGCACAGTTCGTCGGCGCGGCCCGCGACGGTGCCGAGCCGGTCCAGCCACTCGCGCTCCAACTGGGCCTGCGCGCGCTCCATTTCCTCGGCCGTGGGGCCCTCCGCGGCGAACCGGGCGAGCTCCTCGTCGACGGCGGCCTCGATGACCGGGACCTCGACGTCGCCGGACGTCTTCACGTCCAGCCAGCCCAGGGAGGGCGCTCCGGCGAGGCGCAGCAGGCCGAAGCCGGCCGCGACGGCGGTGCGGTCACGGCGTACGAGCCGGTTGTAGAGGCGGGAGGACTCGCCGCCGCCGAGAACGGTGAGCGCGAGGTCGGCCGCGTCGGCCGCGCGCGTGCCGTCCTCCGGGAGCCGGTAGGCGGCCATCAGGGCGCGTGCCGGGACCTCTTCCTCGACGACCTCGCGCAGCTGCTCGCCGATGGTGTCGGGCAGCGAGCCGTCACGCGGGGCGGCCTTGCCGTCGTGTCCGGGGATGGAACCGAAGTACTTCTCGACCCAGGCGAGCGTCTGCTCCGGGTCGATGTCCCCGACGACCGACAGCACCGCGTTGTTGGGCGCGTAGTACGTGCGGAAGAACGCGCGGGCGTCCTCCAGGGTGGCCGCGTCCAGGTCCGCCATCGACCCGATCGGGGTGTGGTGGTACGGGTGGCCCTCGGGGTACGAGAGCGCGGTGAGCTTCTCGAACGCGGTGCCGTACGGGACGTTGTCGTAGCGCTGCCGGCGCTCGTTCTTCACGACGTCGCGCTGGTTCTCCATGGACTCGTCGTCCAGGGCCGCGAGCAGCGAACCCATGCGGTCGGCCTCCAGCCAGAGGGCGAGCTCCAGCTGGTGGGTGGGCATGGTCTCGAAGTAGTTGGTGCGTTCGAAGCTCGTCGTGCCGTTGAGCGAGCCGCCGGCGCCCTGCACGAGTTCGAAGTGACCGTTGCCGTGGACCTGCTTGGAGCCCTGGAACATCAGGTGCTCGAAGAGGTGGGCGAGTCCGGTCCGGCCCTTGACCTCGTGGCGCGAGCCGACGTCGTACCAGAGGCACACCGCCGCGACCGGGGTCAGATGGTCCTCGGAGAGCACCACGCGCAGGCCGTTGGCCAGGCGGTGCTCGGTCGCTGTCAGGCCGCCGGAGCCTGCCTCAGCTGTGGCCGTGTGACCCATGGGCATGTACGTCCCTTCGATCGCGGAACTGCGTCATTCCTGTCGGTCCTGCCACTGTATGCAAGCGCGCGGACGGCTGGCGAAGTTCCCGCACCTCGTACGCCGAGAGCGAGACTTACGCGTGTCCCTGACACACCCCGAAGAACCCTCCGAGAACCACCGCGAAGGGGCCCGGAAGCCGCCGCGTACCGGGTCCGGGGGCCGCTCGGGAGCCGTCTCGGCGGCGCCCGGGGAGCGCGCCGCGGGGGCGCTACGGACGGGTCGCGGTCCGGGTTGTCAGTGGGGCGGTCCACAATGGTGCGCGTCAGAACCCGTTCATGCCCCGGCAGAGACTGTGAAGGAGCCGCAGCAGCGATGGCCCGCCGCAGCACGAAGACCCCGCCGCCCGACGACTCGTACGAGGAGAAGATCCTCGACATCGACGTCGTGGACGAGATGCAGGGCTCCTTCCTCGAATACGCGTACTCGGTCATCTACTCGCGAGCCCTGCCGGACGCCCGAGACGGCCTCAAGCCGGTGCACCGCCGCATCGTGTACCAGATGAACGAGATGGGCCTGCGCCCCGACCGCGGCTACGTGAAGTGCGCCCGCGTCGTCGGCGAGGTCATGGGTAAGCTCCACCCGCACGGCGACGCGTCCATCTACGACGCGCTGGTGCGTCTGGCGCAGCCCTTCTCCATGCGTCTGCCCCTGGTCGACGGCCACGGCAACTTCGGATCGCTCGGCAACGACGACCCGCCGGCCGCGATGCGGTACACCGAGGCCCGGATGGCCGACGCCACGTCGCTCATGACCGAGTCCATCGACGAGGACACCGTCGACTTCACGCCCAACTACGACGGCCAGGAGCGGGAGCCGGTGGCCCTGCCCGCCGCCTTCCCGAATCTGCTGGTCAACGGCTCGTCGGGCATCGCTGTCGGCATGGCGACCAACATGCCGCCGCACAACCTCGGCGAGGTCATCGCCGCCGCCCGTCACCTCATCCGGTACCCGGGCGCCGACCTCGAGACGCTGATGAAGCACGTCCCGGGCCCCGACCTGCCCACCGGCGGCCGGATCGTCGGCCTCTCCGGGATCAGGGACGCGTACGAGACGGGCCGCGGCACCTTCAAGATCCGCGCCACGGTGTCGGTGGAGGACGTCACGGCGCGCCGCAAGGGCCTCGTCGTCACCGAACTGCCCTTCACCGTCGGCCCGGAGAAGGTGATCGCCAAGATCAAGGACCTGGTCGGCGCGAAGAAGCTCCAGGGCATCGCCGACGTCAAGGACCTCACCGACCGCGCGCACGGACTGCGCCTGGTCATCGAGATCAAGAACGGCTTCGTGCCGGAGGCGGTCCTCGAACAGCTCTACAAGCTGACGCCGATGGAGGAGTCCTTCGGCATCAACAACGTGGCCCTGGTGGACGGCCAGCCGCTCACCCTGGGCCTCAAGGAGCTGCTGGAGGTCTACCTCGACCACCGCTTCGACGTCGTGCGCCGCCGCAGCGAGTTCCGCCGCACCAAGAAGCGCGACCGGCTGCACCTGGTCGAGGGTCTCCTCGTCGCCCTCCTGGACATCGACGAGGTCATCCGTCTCATCCGCTCCAGTGACAACTCGGCGCAGGCCAAGGAACGCCTGATCGAGCACTTCTCGCTCTCCGAGATCCAGACGCAGTACATCCTGGACACGCCGCTGCGCCGCCTCACCCGGTTCGACCGCATCGAGCTGGAGTCGGAGCGCGACCGGCTCAACGGCGAGATCGACGAGCTGACCGGCATCCTGGACTCGGACGCGGAGCTGCGCAAGCTGGTCTCCGGCGAACTGGCCGCGGTGGCCAAGAAGTTCGGCACCGACCGGCGCACGGTGCTCCTGGAGTCCGCCGGCAGCCCCGCCGCGACGGTCTCGCTCCAGGTCGCCGACGACCCGTGCCGCGTGCTGCTGTCCTCGACGGGCCTGCTGGCGCGTACGGCGACCGGTGATCCCTTCGGGGAGGACCCGGACGCCAAGCGCACCAAGCACGATGTGATCGTCTCCGCGGTGCCCGCGACGGCACGCGGCGAGATCGGCGCCGTCACCTCGCTGGGCCGCCTCCTCCGCCTGAACGTGATCGACCTCCCGCGGCTGCCCGAGACGGCGTCGGCGCCCAACCTCTCCGGCGGCGCTCCGGTCTCGGAGTTCCTGTCCTCCCTGGAGCCGGACGAGACGGTGATCTGTCTGGCGACGCTCGACGAGACGTCGCCGGGTCTGGCCATCGGCACGGAGCAGGGTGTCGTCAAGCGTGTGGTGCCCGACTACCCCTCGAACAAGGAGGAGTTGGAGGTCATCACCCTCAAGGACGGCGACCGGATCGTCGGCGCGGTCGAGCTGCGCACCGGCGAGGAGGACCTGGTCTTCATCACGGACGACGCCCAGTTGCTGCGCTACCAGGCTTCGCAGGTCCGCCCGCAGGGCCGTGCCGCGGGAGGCATGGCCGGCATCAAGCTGACCGACGGCGCGAAGGTGATCTCCTTCACGGCCGTCGACCCGGCGGTCGACGCGGTGGTGTTCACGGTGGCGGGTTCGCGCGGGACGCTGGACGACTCCGTCCAGACCACGGCCAAGCTGACTCCCTTCGACCAGTACCCGCGCAAGGGCCGCGCCACGGGCGGTGTCCGCTGCCAGCGGTTCCTGAAGGGCGAGGACTGCCTGTCGCTGGCCTGGGCCGGTCCGACGCCGGGGCGCGCGGCGCAGAAGACCGGCATGCCCGTCGACCTGCCGGAGATCGACCCGCGCCGGGACGGCTCGGGCATCTCGCTGGGCAAGCCGGTGTCGGTGGTGGCGGGCCCGGTGTAGTCCGGGTCAGCCCTCCGGGCTCGGCTCCTGTACGTAGCGGAGGACGCCCCACATGCTGTGTTCATCGGCGTGCGGGGCGTCCTCTTTGCACGCCTCGAGCTCTTTGGCCAGCGCCACCGCGTCGATTCCGGAGCCGATGAGGACGAGCTGGGTGAGCCGCCCGTCCGCACCGGTCCAGGGCTCCGGATAGAAGCGCAGGAACCGTCCGACGGCGTGCACCGCGTACCGGTTGCGGGCGTCCTGGACGCCGAAGTCGACGTACCCCTTGATCCGGTAGAGCCCTTCGGGCCTGCTGTCGAGGAAGGCCATCAACCGCCGTGGCCCCAGGGGTACTTCGGAGGTGAAGGAGAGGGATTCGTAGGCGGAGTGCAGATGACCGGAGTGCCCGCGCTCCCCGTGGCCGCCGCTCGCGCCCGGGCCGTCCTCCTCGTGATCGTGGAGATCGTCGAAGGACAGCTGTCCGACACGTTCCTCGCTCGGCCTGCAGTCGAAGAGGAACTCCGGGTCGACGCGGCCGTAGGTGGCGGGGACGACCGCGGCGCGGTCGGCGAGCTCCCGGACGACGCGCAGCACACCTTCGCCGTCGCGGGCCCGGTCGATCTTGTTGACGACGACGAGGTCGGCCAGGGCGAGGTGCCGGTCGATCTCGGGGTGCTTCTCGCGTGTGCCGGCGAACTCGGCGGCGTCGACGACCTCGACGAGCCCTCCGTAGACGATGCCCGGATGCTCGCTCGCGAGGACCATGCGCACGAGTTCCTGGGGCTCGGCGAGCCCGCTCGCCTCGATGACGATGACGTCGATACGGGCAGAAGGTTGAGCGAGCCGATCCAGATATTGATCAAGCTCGCCGACATCGACCGCACAGCACAGACACCCGTTGCCGAGCGACACGGTGGAGTCACCGAGCGCTCCGGCCACCGCCATCGCGTCGATCTCGATCGCGCCGAAGTCGTTGACGACGGCTCCGATACGGCTGCCGCCGCTGCGGTGCAGGAGATGGTTGAGCAGCGTGGTCTTGCCGGAGCCCAGGAAGCCGGCGAGAACGATGACCGGGACCTGCCGGGAACTCGACTGACTCACCATGCGCCCTCTCTGAACCTGTGCGCGCACCGGCTCACGGGACCGGCGCTCACGCGGTGAATGAATGCCGACCAAGCATACGAGTGGGGGGAAACGCCCCGAAGTGAACGATTGTTAGCGGCGCTCGCGGGGCACACGTTGGACATGGCGCCGGTGAACGCGACCCACACATCCCTCCGTGCGCCTCCTCTCCGCCTCCCTGCCGATCAGAGCCGCTCGGCAACACTGGGGGGCGGCAAGCGCGCCGCCAACCGCTCGCCGGTCCGCTCCCTGTCGCCCCACCGACGACCGGCGGACGGTCGCCTGATTCGGGGGTTGACATGGCCACACGGAAGTTGAAAGTGCGTGGGTTGAGCTCCGCCGCCGCGGCGGCGGTCGGCCTGCTGACAGGGGCCGCCACCACCCTGGTCGCGCAGCGAACGACGCTCGACGCGTTGCACGCGCGGATCGAGCAGCTCGAACAGGCCGCTCAGACCCAGCGGCAGGCCAATCTCGCCCACCAACAGCGGCTTCACTGGGAGCTGCTGAGCAAAGCCATGGACGATCCCGAACTGGCCGAGGTGCTGGACGTGTACGAGGGGACCGTCTCCGCGAGGAAACAGCGCCAGTTCCTCTTCACCAACGCCTTGTACACCAACGCGCTCTGCTACTACCGCATGGGCAACATGACCCGCGAGGAATTCTTCGGCTTCGCCCGCGGATGGCTCCAGCACCCGATCTTCCGCGAGTACTGGTACGCAACACGCCCTCATCGAGCAAGTCTCATCAGTACATCCGAAGAAGCCAAAATCGGACTTATGGTCGAAGACCTCCTCGCGCAGCTGGAGGAAACAGACACGGAGGAGTGGTGGGTCGTGGGTGAGCCGCCGAGCGAGTAGCGCCCTTCGCTCGCCACACTCCGGCGCAAATGCGTTCACCCGCGCCACCCTGACGGGCGGATCACACCTTCGGGCGATAACGAACACATAACCCGCGCGTTTTTTAGATGCCAACAGGGTTGAGTACTGCGCTATTACGTTTGGGTCGATCCCCACCGAACCGTCGCTCCACGCCGCCCGGTCCGAGGTCGCCGCCCCACAGGGCAGCATCGTGCCGCGCAGCAACAGCGCGCAGGCCAGCCCACCTCGAGATCAAAGGGAATCAAGAACAGTGAGCCACATCATCCGTCGGATTGGCACTCCTCCGAGCATGCGAGGAAGTACGTCCGGTGCCAATTGCCCAGACATTTTCGAACTGTCCGACGGCAGGTTCGCTGTGATCGGAACAGATGTCACCGAGACTCTCGACGCCGATCTTCCCCCTGACGCATCCCGGGCAGACTACGAAAGAATCGTTGTAGTGTCCCGCGAAACCCTTATTCACGCGAAGGCAGATATTCCCGACGTATAGGTGACCGAAGGCCGTACTCTCACGCGAGTACGGCACATCATCACATCGCTGTACGTGCGCTTTGCCCTCGGTAGCCCCGGTTTGCCCGCCCGACCCTGTCCGGTGGGCAACCACGGGACGACCCACACCATGACCTCACGGTCACCGCACGAAAGGCCGAGACAATGACGACTGTCGTCCGTCGGATCGGTGCCTCTCCCCGTGCACGAGGCAGCGCGACCGGCCAGTCCTGTCCCGACATCTTCGAGCTCAGCGACGGCAACTTCGCCGTCATCGGGCGCGAGGCCACCGAGGAGCTCGAGCCAGAGCTCCCACCCGACGCCGCACGAGCCGACGACGAGCGCATCGTGGTCATCACGCGCGAGACGCTCGTCCAGGCCAGGAGAGACATCCCCCGCGCGTAGCGGCAGGGTTTCGGAGCACCTGACGTCACACCCGGGCTCGGCACCACCTTGGTGCCGAGCCCGTTCTTGCCCGTTCAGCCGAGCGCGGGCACCGCCACCGGCGGAACAGGTCCCACATACCGGGCCGCCGGGCGGATGATCTTCGAGTCCTCCGCCTGTTCCAGGATGTTGGCGCTCCAGCCGACCACCCGGGCGGCGGCGAACGTGGGCGTGAACATCTCGCGGGGCAGCCCGCAGAGTTCCATGACCACGCCGGCGTAGAACTCGACATTGGTGTGCAACTCGCGGCCCGGCTTGAGTTCGGCCAGGATCGCCTCCACCCGTCGTTCCACGTCGACGGCGAAGTCGACGAGCGGCCCGCCGAACCCCTGGGCTATGCCGCGGAGCATGCGCGAACGCGGATCCTCCGTGCGGTACACGGGGTGTCCGAAGCCCATGATGCGATCGCCGGCGAGGACGCGTTCGCGAATCCAGGGGTCGATACGGTCGGGGGTCCCGATCGCGTCGAGCGTGTCCAGGGCACGACTGGGAGCACCGCCGTGGAGAGGGCCGGAGAGGGCCCCGACCGCACCCACGAGGCAGGCCGCCACATCCGCGCCGGTCGACGCGATCACCCGCGCAGTGAACGTTGATGCATTGAATCCGTGGTCAATGGTTGAGATGAGATATTGCTCAACGGCACGAGCACGGGCAGCGTCCGGCTCGGAACCCGTCAACATGTACAGGTAGTTGGCGGCGTACCCCAGGTCCTCGCGCGGCTCCACCGGTTCCATCCCCTGCCCGAGCCGGTACAGCGCGGTGAGCAGCGTCGGCACGGCGGCCGTCGCCGCGAGGCCGTCGTCGCGACGCCGCTCGGCGTCGATGTCGTACACCGGACGGAACCCCAGCGAGGCTCCGAGCAGCGACAACGCGGTGCGCAGCCCGGCGAGCGGTCCCGACAGCCCGGCCGCCGCCGCGATCGCGGGCAGAGCGGCGCGCACCTCGTGCGGCAGTCCGCGCAGACCCGCCGTCCGCGCGACGAAGGCGGCACGGCGAGTCTCGTCGGGCAGCTCACCGTGGGCCAGCAGATGCCAGACGTCCTCGAAGCCGCGGCGCTGCGCGAGGTCGACGGCCGAGTACTGGCGGTAGTGGTAGAAGCCCTCCAGCCCTCTGACGTCACCCAGTTCGGTGTCGGTGACGACGACGCCCGCGAGTCCTCGCGGTACATCGACAGAGGTGGACGCGGCCCGGTTGATCGGCATGTTTCCTCCCTGGACTTGATTCGACTGTCCATGCTTGACTGTGTAGCTGTCAATATTGATCCAATCAATACAATGATCCACAGATACGGTGGCGCTCATGAGGGATCGAGAGGCGGCAACGCCAGCGCACGAGGGTCGACGGCTCAGCACCAAGGAGACCGCCGAACTGCTCGGTGTGAAGCCTGAGACCGTGTACGCCTATGTGAGCCGCGGTCAGCTCAGCAGCCGGCGGGAACCGGGAGGGCGCGGGAGCACGTTCGACACCAAGGAGGTGGAGGCGCTCGCGCGGCGCAACAGGCGTGAGGGCGGCGGCAGTTCGAGCGGCAGTGGCGAGCTGTCCGTCCGTACCCGCATCACCCTGATCGACAAGGACCGGTACTACTTCCGGGGCGTCGACGCGACGGAACTGGCCGCACGGTACTCCTACGAAGAGATCGCCGAATGGCTGTGGACCGGCGAGCTCCGCCCCGGTGTCACGTTCACGGCCCCGGAGGCGTCCGTGGCCGTCGCCCGGCGCAGCGTCGACGCGCTGCCCGAGCACAGCGGCCCGACCGACCGGCTGCGCGTCGCGGCGATCGCCGCCGCGGCGGCCGACCCCCTGCGCTTCGACCTCTCCGAGGGCGCCGTGCTCGGCACCGGGCGCACCCTGATCCCCACCCTCGTCGCCGCGCTTCCTCCCGTACGCCACGACCACCGTGACGAGGGCCCGCTGGCTCATCGCCTGTGGGCCCGGCTCACCGGGCGCCCGGCCGACGACGCGTCACTGCGCGTGCTGGACACGGCACTCGGGCTGCTCGTGGACCACGACCTGGCCGCTTCGACGCTGGCGGTCCGGGTCGCGGCGTCGGCCCGCGCCCACGCGTACGCGGCCGTGTCGGCGGGCCTCGGCGTCCTCGAAGGACCCCTGCACGGAGCCGCCAGCGGGCTCGCGCACCGCCTGCTGCTCGACGTACTGGACCAGGGCACCGCCGCTCCCGTGGTCGCCGACGAGCTGCGCGCCGGACGCCGTGTTCCCGGACTCGGCCATCGGCTCTACCCCGGCGAAGATCCACGCGCGCGTGCCCTGTTCGCTCTCCTGGAGGAGGTGCCCGGTGCCGCGCCCGCTCTGGCGGCGGCCCGGGACGTGGTGACGACCACGGCCCGTCACGCGCCCCTGCACGCCAATGTCGACCTCGCCCTGGCCGTCTTCACCGTCTCCTCCGGCATGCCGGCCTCCGCGGGAGAGACGATCTTCGCTGTCGCCCGGACCGCGGGCTGGATCGCCCACACCCTGGAGGAGTACGGGGAGCGCCCCCTGCGGATGCGACCGAGCGGGCACTACGTGGGCGAGCGTCCGCCGCAGCCGCTCCCCCGCTAGACGCCGTACGCAGACAGCGCGCGGGGCGGCCCTGGGCAGGGCGCCCAGCGCGCTCACCCCGCGCGCACTCCCCCACGCCCTGCAATGCCCCGCTTCCCCCGCTCCGCCGCGCGCCCGGACCACCCCTGAGGCGCCCCCGGGTACACGGCGGGAAGTCGCCCTGGGCGAAGTCAGGTTAGGCTCACCTCTGTGAGTACGTGCACGACCGCGTCGCGGCACCTCGACGAGCCCCTCGCGGGGACCGCGGCCACCGCGAGGACATGGCTGCTGATCGAGCAGCCCGGACCCTGGGGTGCCCAGGCGCTCACTTCGAGCCACCTGGATCCCACGGTCGGCCGTGCCCTCGAAGCGGCCGCCCAGGGCACCGGGGTGCGGATCGCGCTCATCCGCCGTCCCGGACGCCACGCCGACTGCGGTACGCCCGCCGAGAGACATGTGTACGCGGCCCACACCACTCCGGGAAACGTATGGCTGCACTCCGCCATGACACGTGATCCCGAGCAGGTGCTCGACCTCGACTTCACCGCACTCGGCGCGGGTGATCCACGCTCCTTCGACGAGGTTCTCCAGGGGCGGCCCCACAGGAACGATCCGCTCGCCCTCGTCTGCACCAACGGCAAGCGCGACCGCTGCTGCGCCCTGCTCGGACGCCCCTTGGCGGCGGAACTGGCCGCCTCCGGCGTGAACGGCGCCTGGGAGGTCACCCATCTGGGCGGTCATCGCTTCTCGCCCACGGTGCTCGTCCTGCCTTACGGGTACGCGTACGGCCGCGCCGAGGCCCACGCCGTCAAGGAGACCCTCCAAGGTGTCCGGGAGGGCCGTGTCGTCACCGAGGGCTGCCGCGGGAACTCCGCCTGGGAACGCCCCGGCCAGGCGGCCGAGCTGGCCGTACGGACGGCTTCGGGGGAGCACGCCGCCGGCGTCCTGACGGTGGTGCGCACGGACGGCACCGCTCCACGATGGGAGGTGACCGTCGCCCATGCCGACGGCCGTCTGTGGCGTGTCATCGTCGCGCGGGGGGCCTCGCTGCCGCCCCGCCCGGAGAGCTGTGGCTCGGCACTGGGTTCACCCGCTCGGATGGACGTGGTGGCCGTACGCCAGCTGGAGAAGACGGCTGCCCCTGTGGCCTGCTGAGGACCCGGGTCCCCCCGTCGATCCCGAGCCGGACCGTCACCGGTTCCCTCCGCCCGATCGGCGACGCCCTGGCTCCCCCGCGGCCGGTCCGGCGAGCGCCCGACCGCGTCACCCATCGATCAGGAGATCCACCCCTGACCAGGAGATCCACGCCACAGTCCCTTCGGGGGAGCGCGCACGCCCCCGTACCGTCTTGGGCATGAGCCCCACTCCGCCCGCACGACGACTGCGCCTCGGTATGCCGCGGCGGGTCTTCTCGCAGGTGCTGCTGATGCAGATCGCGATCGCGGCGGGAGTCGCCGTGCTCGCCACCGGCCTGTTCCTGGCACCGCTGAGCGCGCAGCTGGACGACCAGGCCATGCGGCGTGCCCTCGCGATCGCGCAGACCACGGCGGCGCAGCCGCAGATCGCCGTGGACCTCCGTTGGACCCTCCCCTCCACGACCGGCCCCGTGCAGGTCGAGGCCGAGCGGATACGGAAGGCGAGCGGGGCCGACTATGTCGTCGTGATGGACATGCGGGGCATCCGCTGGTCTCACAGGGACCCCGCGGCGATCGGCAAACCGGTCTCGACGAGCCCTAGCCTGGCTCTGGCCGGCAAGGACGTCATGGAGATCGACACCGGAACGCTGGGCCGCTCCGCACGGGGCAAGGTGCCGCTGCGGGACGCCGACCACAGAATCATCGGCGCGGTCTCGGTGGGCATCGAGTACGACAGCGTCCGGGCACGGTTGATCGACGCGATCCCCGGGCTGTTCGCGTACGCGGGCGGGGCCATGGCCGTCGGCGCGCTGGCCGCCTACCTGATCTCCCGCAGGGTCCAGCGGCAGACCCGTGACCTGGCCTTCTCCGATATCTCGGCCCTGCTGGAGGAGCGGGAGGCGATGCTGCACGGCATCCGTGAGGGCGTGGTCGCCCTGGACCGCGGCGGTCGCGTACGCCTTCTGAACGACGAGGCGCAGCGGCTGCTGGGGGTCGGCTCCGAGGCCATCGGACAGCCGCTCGACGACGCGCTGGGTCCCGGCCGGACGACCGATGTGCTGGCCGGACGCGTCACCGGCACGGACCTGCTCACCGTCCGCGGCCAGCGCGTCCTGGTCGCCAACCGGATGCCCACCGAGGACGGTGGCGCCGTCGCCACATTGCGTGACCGGACCGAACTGGAGCAGCTCGGCCGGGAGCTCGATTCCACGCGGGGCCTGATCGACGCCTTGCGCGCGCAGGACCATGAGCACGCCAATCGCATGCACACGCTGCTGGGGCTTCTCGAACTGGAGATGTACGACGACGCCGTGGAGTTCGTCGGAGAGGTGGTCGGCGACCACAGGGTCACCGCGGAGCAGGTCACCGAGAAGATCCACGATCCGCTGCTCGCCGCCCTGCTGGTCGGCAAGGCGACCGTGGCGGCCGAACGTGGCGTGGCGCTGTGGATCTCGGACGGGACGCTGCTGCCCGATCGGTTGATCGACCCTCGAGGCCTCGTCACGGTCGTCGGGAACCTCGTCGACAACGCCCTGGACGCCGTCGCGGGCACGCCCCACGCGCGCGTGGAGGTCGAATTGCGCACCGAGGGACGTACCGCCGTGCTGCGGGTACGGGACACCGGGCCCGGCATCCCACAGGAACGGCGGGAGCTGATCTTCACGGACGGCTGGAGCACCAAGAAGCCCCCGGCACACGGCAAGCGCGGAATCGGCCTCTCCCTGGTGCGGCGGCTCGCCGAGCGGCAGGGCGGGAGCGCCGAGGTGGCCGACGCGGACGGCGGAGGGGCGGAGTTCACGGTCGTCCTGCCGGAGGCGCTGACGGAGCCGGCGCTCGCGCAGGAGGACGGGGGCGTGGCGCGGAACGGGCTCGCGTCGGTGGACGGGCTCTTCACCATCCCTGGTCAGGAACCAGGAGTCGTACGACGGCTCCCGTCTCGGCAGACTCCCGATGCCGGCCCCGCCGCCACCGGAGACACCAGGAACGCCGGAGACGCCAGGAACGCAGAGGACGCCAGGAACGTCGAGGAGGAGTCGCGATGATCGAGGTCCTGGTCGTGGACGACGACGCACGGGTCGCTCGCGTCAACGCCGCCTATGTCGAGAAGGTGCCGGGCTTCCACACCGCGGGCGAGGCGCACAGCGCCGCCGAGGCGCTGCGCCTGATGGAGGCCCTGCCGCACCTGGATCTGGTCCTCATGGACCATTACCTGCCGGACGAGACGGGTCTCGCGGTCGTCCAGGAGATGCGCCGACGAGGCCACCAGACCGACGTGATCATGGTGACCGCGGCCCGTGACGTCTCGACCGTACAGGCTGCGCTGCGGCAGGGCGCGCTCCAGTACCTGGTCAAGCCGTTCGCGTTCGCCGGGCTGCGCGCCAAGCTGGAGGCGTACGCGGATCTTCGACGCACCCTCGACGGCGGCGGGGAGGCCGAACAGTCCGAGGTGGACCGGATCTTCGGGGCCCTCTCGGCACGCGCCGAGCCCCATCTGCCGAAGGGCCACTCCCCGCCGACCGCCGATCTCGTCAGGCGCGCCCTGCTCGGCGCCGAGGGCCCGCTGTCGGCCCAGGAGATCGCGGAGGAGACCGGCCTGAGCCGGCAGACCGCGCAGCGCTATCTGAAGCTCCTGGAGCGCACCGGGAGGGCCAGGCTGACCCTCAAATACGGCGACGCGGGCCGCCCGGAGCATCGCTACGTCTGGGCGACCCTCGCCTGAGGACAGTCCGGCCGGGCGGGGCGACGGTCGCACCGGTCGCACGTACGACTGCCGGGGGAGGACAGTCGTACGCGCGACGGAGCAGTCGTACACACGCCGGGAGAGCTCAGCGCATGGTCGCTGGGCGGGGTCAGCCGGCGGCCTTCTTGACGAACTCCGTGGTGTACGTCTTGCTCAGGTCGACATCGGCGTTCTTGATGTTGGGGTTGAACGCCTTGAGGACCCTCTCGACGGTCTCGGGACCGTTCTCCGGCATCACGCCGTCGTCGGTGAACATCGGCAGCGTGCTCTTGATCGCCCCGGCGTACAGCGTCTTGTTGCCCTGGGAGTAGTCGGCGGGCATCTTGGCGGCGATGTCGGAGGCGCTGTGGGTGGACATCCACTGAAGGGTCTTCACGAAGGCGTTCGCCAGCTTCTGGACCGTCTCCTTGTGACCGTTGACCCAGTCCGTCTGCATGTAGAGGCTGGACGAGGGGTACGGCCCGCCGAGCGCCTCCTGCGAGCCCTCGGGTGTCCGCATGTCGATGAGCACCTTGCCGAGCTTCTTCTCCATGACCGTGGCGACGGTGGGATCCGTCGTCATGCCGCCGTCGATGGCGCCCTTCTGGAGGGCCGAGATGAAGGTCGGTCCGGCACCGACGGCGACCGGCGTGAACTCGCTGACCCGCACGCCGTTCTTGACCGCGAGGTACTTCGTGAGGAAGTCGGTCGACGAGCCGAGGCCGGTGACGCCGAGTTTCCTGCCCTTGAAGTCCTTCGGTGAAGTGATGTCGCCCGCCCGCTTGTTCGAGACGATCTCGACCTCACCCGGGGCGTGCGAGAACTGCACGACGGACTCGACGGCCTTGCCCTTGGTCTGCAGGTCGAGCGTGTGGTCGTAGAAGCCGACGGCGCCCTGCACCTGTCCCGACACAAGGGCCGTCTCGGCCTGGACACCCGCGGGCTCACTGAGGAGTTCGACATCCAGGCCCTCGTCCTGGAAGTAGCCGAGCCGCTGCGTGAGCATCGCCGGCAGGTAGATGACCTTGTCCAGGCCGCCGACCATGATCTTGACGTGCTCCCCCTTGCCACCGCCCCCGCCACTGCCGGAGTCGGCCGTAGTGCTCGCCGCGTCATTGGCACAGGCGGTGAGCGAGGTGAGAGCGAGCAGACCGGCGGCTGCCAGCGCGGAGTATCTGGCGGTCTTGCGCATGGTGGTTCACGTCCTTGTGAGTGGAGGAAGGAGCAAATGCGTTCGCACGGCTGGGCCGTGAGCGCACGGGAGCGGGTAAGCGGGTTCGTGCGTGCGTACGACGGAGTCACGACTGCGTACGGGCGGGTCCGTGCCTGCGTGCTCGCGGGTTCCTGCCTGCGTGCTCGCGGCTTCAGGCCTGCGTACGGAGGGATTCGTGTCTGCGCACGGGAGGGATCAGCGGTCGGACTCCGACGGCTTCCAGCGGAAGATGCGGCGTTCGGCGAAGGTCAGCAGTCCTTCGGCGAGCAGGGCGACGACGGCAAGGATGACCATCGCGGCGTACACACCGGCCGCGTTGAAGGTGCCCTGCGACTGCGCGACGAGCAGGCCGATGCCCTTGGTGGCGCCGATGTACTCGCCGACGATCGCGCCGATGAGCGCGAAGCCGAAGCTGACATGGAGGCTGGTGAAGATCCACGAGGTGGCGGACGGGATCACGACCTGAAGGGTCACCCGGCGATCGCTCGCGCCGAGGATCCGGGCGTTGGCCACCAGGTTGCGGTCGACCTCCCTGGCGCCCTGGAAGGCGTTGAAGAACACCGGGAAGAAGACGAGCACCACGGCGGAGGCGACCTTGGAGGCAGGGCCGAGCCCGAACCAGATCACGAAGATGGGAGCAAGGACGATCCTTGGTATGGAGTTGAGCACCTTGATGTATGGACCAAGGACGTCGGCGAGCAAGGCGATCCGGCCCAGCGCGATACCGAAGATCACACCGGCGACCACACCGATGACCCAGCCGAGCAGCGCCTCGTGAAGCGTGTACCAGATCTGCTCGCCCAGAGAGCCGAGCGCGGTCCCGTGCATCACCCAGGTGTGGATCTGATCCCAGATCTTCGAGGGCATCGAGAAGTTGAACGGGTCGATGACCTTGGCCCGCGAGAGCACCTCCCACAGACCGAGCACGGCGACCAGGAGCAGCACCCGGGCTGCGCCCACCACGATCTTGCGCTTGCGGGCGGCACGGGCGCGGGAGTGCGCGCGGCCCGGGGTCTTGGCCGTGTCGACGACCGCGGTGTCGAGAACCTCAGGCGACATGAGCGGCACCCCTCTCGCGGGTGATGCGGACCTCTTCGCCGAGGGATTCCCAGATCTCGCGGTAGATCTCGATGAACCGCGGCTCCAGGCGTACCGATTCGACCTTGCGAGGGCGCGGCAGATCGATGTCGAAGACCTGCTTCACGGTGGCGGGGCCCGCGGTCATCACGACGACCCTGTCGGCGAGCGCGATGGACTCCTCCAGGTCGTGGGTGACGAAGACGACCGAAGCGCCCGTGCCTTCCCACAGTTCGAGCAGTTCGTCGGACATCAGCGCCCGTGTCTGCACGTCGAGCGCCGAGAAGGGCTCGTCCATCAGCAGGATCTCGGGGTCGTTGACGAAGGTCGCGGCGAGGGCGACGCGCTTGCGCTGGCCGCCGGAGAGCTGGTGCGGATAGCGGTCCTCGAAGGCCGTGAGCCCGACCCGGGCGAGCCATTCCCGGGCCCGAAGCTTCGCCTCCGCCTTGGGTACGCCGCGGAAGCGGGGCCCGGCCATCACATTGGACAGGACCGTACGCCAGGGGAAGGTGGCGTCCTGCTGGAAGACGAAGCCGACCTTGTCGCCGACGCCGGCGACCGGCTCCCCGGAGACGAGGACCTCGCCCTCGGTGGGCTCCTCAAGACCGCTGACCAGGGTCAGCGTGGTGGACTTCCCGCAACCGGTGGGTCCGACGACGGCCACGAACTCACCCCGGCCGATGGTCAGGTCAAGCTCCCTGACAGCCGTGTGCAAACCCCCCGACGGGGTCTTGAAGATCTTGCTCGCGCCCCGCAGCTCGATGGCGGGACTGGTGTCTGTGCTCATGGCCCGGGACCGTAGATGTGGCGCGGGCCACAGCATCAGTCTTCTGGGCGCAAGGCATTCTTCTGCTCGCAAGAGTCTGTTGTGCTCGTTTTGCTCGCGCTACAACAGCGGAGCCGAAACACGGGCGCAACGTTCGCCCAGGCCTTGAGGGAAAGAGGCCCGATGATTGACGTCCTGGTCGTGGACGACGACTTCCGCGTCGCCGAGATCAACGCGAGGTACGTGGGGAAGGTTCCCGGATTCCGGGTGGCCGCCCGCGCGCACAGTGCCGCCCAGGCGCTGGCCGCCGTCGAACGAGCGCCCGTCGACCTGGTGCTGCTCGACCACTATCTGCCGGACCGGACCGGCCTCGAACTCGTCCACAGGATGCGCGAACACGGTCACGGCACCGACGTCATCATGATCACCGCGGCCAGTGATGTGGCCACCGTGCAGGCCGCGATGCGCCTGGGTGCCCTGCACTATCTGGTCAAGCCGTTCACCTTCACGGCCCTGCGCACCCGCCTCGACTCCTACGCCGCGCTGCGCCGCACCGTCGACCGCGTCGGCGGCCGCGGTGCGGCGGGCCAGGAACAGGTCGACCGGATCTTCGGCGCCCTGCGCACCGGGCCGGCACCGTCCTCCCCCGGCCTGCCCAGCGGCCACTCGGAGCCGACGACGGACCTGATCTGCGATGTCCTGCACCACGCGAATCAGCCGCTGTCGGCCCACGAGGTGGCCGCCGAGACCGGCCTCAGCCGATCCACCGCCCAGCGCTATCTACGCCACCTGGAACAGGCGGGACGATTGCGCCTGTCCCTCAAGTACGGCGACACGGGACGCCCGGAACACCGCTACGCGTGGGTGGCCCCTTGAACCCGTACCCCTGACGCGCCCGTGAACCGCTCGTACGTCCATGGATCGCACGTCCATGGCTCGTAAGCCGAATGCTCGCGCGCACCTGTCCCGTACGTCCGTGGCGTGCGCGTCCGCTGCGTTGCACGCCGACACGGGCCCGTGCGAGGCCCGTGTCCTGGACGGCGGCTACGGCGGCTACGGCGGCTACGGCGCAGGTGACCACCCCTGCAACGGTCCAGGGTGGCCGCCCACGCCGCTCAGGACGCCCTCAGACGGCCCCGGCGCCCGTGAGCGCGCGGACCTCGATCTCGGCGTGCTTGGCCTCGTCCGGCGGCTCCGCCGAGGTCACGGTGCCGAGCCAGCCCGCGAGGAAGCCCAGGGGAATCGAGACAAGGCCCGGGTTCTGGAGCGGGAAGAACTGGAAGTCCACGCCCGGGAACAGCGACTCCGGGCTCCCCGACACCACCGGTGACAGCAGCACGAGCAACAGTGCCGGACCCAGGCCGCCGTATACGGCCCATACGGCACCCCGCGTCGTGAAAGACCTCCAGAACAGGGAGTACAGCAGCACCGGCAGGTTCGCGGACGCGGCGACCGCGAAGGCGAGGCCCACCAGGAAGGCCACGTTGAGATCACGGGCGAGGAGGCCCAGGGCGATGGCGATCACGCCGATACCGACCGACGCGGTACGCGCCACGGCGACCTCGCTGTGCGGCTTCGCGTGGCGGCGACGCATCGAGGCGTACAGGTCATGGGCCACGGCGGCCGAGGACGCGAGGGTGATCCCGGCGACGACCGCGAGAATGGTGGCGAAGGCGATGGCGGCGACGATCGCGAACAGGACTGTTCCCCCTGTCGAATTGACACCGCCGCCCAGGTCGAGGGCGAGCAACGGAACCGCCGTGTTCCCCGCGGCGTTCGATCCGCGCACCGCCTCCGGACCGACGATGGCGGCCGCGCCGAAGCCCAGCACGATCGTCATCAGGTAGAAGCCGCCGATGAGCCCGATCGACCACACCACCGAGCGCCGAGCGGCGCGCGCCGTCGGCACCGTGTAGAAGCGCGACAGGATGTGCGGCAGTCCCGCGGTACCGAGCACCAGCGCGAGCCCGAGGCTCATGAAGTCGAAGCGCGAGGTCCAGTCACCGCCGTACCTCAACCCCGGTGCGAGGAACGCCTTGCCGTGACCGCTGCGCCCCGCAGCCGAACGCAGCAGTTCGTTGACGTCCCCGTGGAACCGCATCAGGACCATCACGGTGAGCACGACGGCCCCGCTCAGCAGTAGAACGGCCTTGACGATCTGGATCCAGGTGGTCGCCCGCATCCCTCCCATCGACACGTAGATCACCATGAGCGCGCCGACACCGATCACCGTCCAGTTTCGGGCCGCCTCGCTCGTGCCTCCCAGCAGCAGCGAGACCAGGCTGCCCGCACCCACCATCTGTGCCACCAGATAGAGAACGGACACCATCACCGAAGAAGTTCCGGCCGCGATCCGCACCGGACGCTCGTCCATTCGAGCCGCGACGACGTCGGCGAGCGTGAACCGGCCGCAGTTGCGCACCAGTTCGGCGACCAGGAACAGAACGACCAGCCAGGCCACCAGAAATCCCACGACGTACAGCAACCCGTCGTAGCCGTACAGCGAGATGAGTCCCGTCACACCGAGGAAGGAAGCGGCCGACATGTAGTCCCCGGAAATGGCAAAACCATTCTCCATCGGGGAGAACAACCGCCCGCCGACATAAAACTCCTCCGCCGAACCATGCCGGTTGCGACTCACCCACGTCGTGATCGCCAGCGTCACCGCGACAAACGCGCTGAACAGCAGCAGCGCCAGCGTCTGATGGTTGCCGCTCACCGCTCACCACCCCTGGCGTTCCGCGTCAGCTCCTGGGTGTCCCAGCGCAGATCCAGTGCGGCCCGGTCTCTGCGCAGCCGAGCGTGCCGTGCGTACGCCCACGTGAGCAGGAACGTCGTGAGGAACTGCCCGAGCCCCGCGAGCAGAGCCACGTTCACCACACCGACGACGGGCCGCGCCATGAACCCCGGCGCTGTCGTCGCGGTCACCACATATCCCACGTACCAGGTGAAGAAGACGGCGATGGCCGGAATCACGAACCTGCGGTACCGGCCGCGCACTTCCTGGAAGGCGGCACTGCGCTGCACCTCCAGATAGACGTCGGCCGCCCCGCCCGTCCGTCCGTCGTGCCCCGAGCGGGCGGCCGGCACGGCGGGAGCGAGCGCGCCCGTGCCGTCCAACTCGCCCCAGCCGGAAGCGAGCGCGTCGTACCAGGGGTCGTCGAACCGGACCTCCCCATTGCCGCCGCCGTCGTGCTTGTCCACCGAACTCTCCTTGTCCGCGACCCGTTTCGGCCGCGTGCCCAAGGATGGGCAGATCGGGAAGATCCCGGACTCTTCTCTCCGCGCTCTTCACCCCATCAGGTGACGTCATCCCGCCGGCGGCCGTACGAGACCCTTCCCATAGGCGTAACGAACCGCTTGAGCACGGTCCTTGAGGCCGGTCTTGGCGAAGAGATTGTTGATGTGGGTCTTCACGGTGGCCGTGGACACATGCAGCCTGCGGGCGATCTCCTGATTGCTGAGACCCTCGGCGATCAGCAGGAGCACCTCGGTCTCGCGCGAGGTGAGGCCGTCCGGCGCCTCCGCCGGCGGGCCGGGCTCGGGTCCGGGTTCCGACAGCCGCTCCAGCAGCCGCCGCTGGATGCTCGGCGAGAGCCCCGCGTCCCCGGAAAGCACGCTTTCCACGGCCCGCACGATCTCGTCGCCTCCCGCGTCCTTGGTCAGATATCCGCGGGCCCCGGCTCGGAGCGCGGGAAACAAGGACTCGTCGTCCGCGAACGTCGTGAGCACGACGACCTGCGTCCCGGGGTACTCGGCACGGATGCGCCGCGTCGCCTCGACCCCGTCGCAGCGGGGCATGCGCAGGTCCATCAGCACGACGTCCGGAGCAAGCTCGGCCACCCGCTCCACCGCCTCGTCCCCGTCACCGGCCGCTCCGACGACCTCGATCCCCGGCAGCAGTCCCAGCAACATCACGATGCCCTCGCGCACGACCGTCTGATCGTCCGCGACCACAACCCGCGCCGGCTTCCTGCCTTCCTCCCGCTCGGTCATACCGGCACCTTCAACGTCACCACGAACCCCTCCTCGCCCGGCCCGGCATCCAGCGAGCCGCCCAGCAGCTCTGCACGCTCCCGCATGCCCAGCAGACCGTACCCGGCGCCCGACCCGCTGAGTTCGCCCGGCCTTCCCCCCGAGTCCCGTACGTCCAGCGTCACTTCGTGCCGGCCGTAGTCCAGCCGGATGTGGACCATGGCGCCCGGAGCGTGCTTGCGCACGTTCGTCAGCGCCTCCTGCGCCACTCTGCGCACCGCCTGGGAGGCCTCCGCCGGAAGCAACTGACGTTCACCCGTCACGGTGACATCGGCGCCGTCGGCGGCGGTCACGAGTTCGCCGAGGAAGTCCTCCAGCGGAGACATCTCGCCCCGGAGCGCGGAGAGAGCCTGCCGGGTCTCCGCGAGCCCGTCACGGGCCATTCCCCGTGCCGCCACGACCCGTTCGAGGATCGTCTCCCGGTCCGCTCCGCTCTCGATGAGCAGCCTCGCCGCCTCCAGATGCACGAGCTGCGCCGAGAGACTGTGCGCCAGCACGTCATGGATCTCCCGCGCGATCCTCGCGCGTTCCGCGAGCGCCGCCGACTCCGTCTCGGCCGCCCGGGCCGCGCGCTCCTGCGTCAGCAGCCGCTGCGCGCTCCCCCGCGCCTCCGCGTCGAGACGCAGCACATACCCCGCGAGAGCCAGCCCCACGGTGGTGGCCGCCGTGGTCAGCCATACATCGTCGTTGACCGCCGCGTACGCGCTCAGTGCCACCGCGGTGGCGGGCAGCGCCGCCGCGAGCGGCAGCCGTTCGATGGCGCTGACGGCGCACCCGCACCACAGGACGAGCGCCGGAATCCGGAAACCCACCCCCTGCCCCACCGCCGCGGTCGTCAGCAGCAGGGCGAGCAGCCCCAGAGACGGCAGCAGGCGATGCTCCAGCGTGGTGCGCCAGAACCCCCAGGCGAGGAACCCGCACACCACGATTCCCGCGGCTCCTCCGGCGAGGGCCCAACCGTGCAGCTCCGTGTTCGTGAGCGTCGTAGCGACGATCACGACGAGGGCGATGGCGCGCGACACCCGGGTGAGCAGGCGGCGGGCCTTGTGCACGCCCACTCGGGAGAGGGCCTCCCGGGAGGGCCAGCGCGTCCAGGCGGTGTCCGTCACACGCGCTCCTTCCGCCAGGCCCACGCCACGCCGTCACCGTACGCCGGACCCCGCTCGTACGCCGGACCCCGCTCGTGCGCTGCCGGCCGCAGGGACCGCGCCCTCCACGCCACCAGCCCGGAACGGACCAGCAGGGTGGCCGCCAGGCCGAGCAACAGGGCGGAGGAGTCCTGGTGCACACCGAGCAGGACACCGATGCCGAACAGACCGAGGCGCAGACAGATGCCCGCGACCCAAATGACACCTGCGACCTTGGTGCTCCGGCTCCACACGGCGCCGTCCGGCTCCGTCCATATCCGGGTCGTCCACCCCCAGCCGGCTCCGACGGCGAGACCTATCAGCAGCTCGGTGCCCAGCAGGAGGGACGCCTCGACCTCGTGGTGGGGGTCGATCACCCCGGGGCCACGCAGTGCCATGAAGGCGAGAACGACGGGCACGATCCACCAGCGCCTGTCCGTGTCGATCCGGCGCGCACTGAACTGGCGCGCGATCACCAGAACGGCAACGGCGCAGATCACCACGGTATTGATGAGCCCGGACATGCACGGCCTCCGTCAGCGGGGAGCGGGTGTCCGCAGCGAGCGCTGCCGACACCAACGACGCTACGGAAATCGCGCCCTCAGCAGATCGGAGCCCGGGTGGATCGTGGGTGGATCTCCCACTCCCCCACCCCTCCACCCAGGGGTGGAGCCTCCCGCCCAAGCACCAGCACCGGCCCGGGCCGCCACCCCCAAGCGCCTGTCGCCCCTTCCGCCCCTACCCCCTGGGGCTCCGGCCCCGAACCTCGCTCCTCAAACACCGGAGGGGCTGAACCACACGCACGGCAGGTGCCGCACCCGAACACCCCCACTCACCCGCAGTGGACAGCGCACGGAAGGGGCCGTGCCGGTACATCCCTGATGTCCGTCGCTTACGCCCGGATCGAGCAGCGGCTCGCGTCAGAACTCACGTCTGATCCAGCGGCGACGGGCAGGGATGTACCGGCACGGCCCCGACCCACATAGAACCGGCGCCGCGAAAACCCCGGAGGGCTATGCGTCGATCCGCGACCGGTCCAGCGTCGCAGCCGAGCTCGAGATGAACTCCTTGCGCGGAGCCACATCGTTCCCCATCAGCAGATCGAACACCTGCTCGGATGCGTCCAGGTCGGAGATGTTGATCCGGCGCAGCGTCCGGAACCGGGGATCCATCGTCGTCTCGGCCAGCTGATCGGCATCCATCTCGCCGAGGCCCTTGTAACGCTGGATCGAGTCCTTGTAGCGCACACCCTTGCGCTGCAGCTCCAGCACCGTCTCCCGCAGCTCACGGTCCGAGTACGTGTACACGTACTTGTCCTGCCCCTTCTTGGGCTGACTCAGCTCGATCCGGTGCAGCGGCGGAACCGCCGCGAACACCCGCCCGGCCTCGACCATGGGCCGCATGTAGCGCTGGAACAGCGTCAGCAGCAGAATCCGGATGTGCGCGCCGTCCACATCGGCGTCGACGAGAAGAATGATCTTCCCGTAACGCGCCGCGTCGATGTCGAAGGTCCGCCCGGAACCCGCCCCTATGACCTGGATGATCGCACCGCACTCGGCGTTCTTCAGCATGTCCGTCACGGACGCCTTCTGAACGTTGAGGATCTTGCCGCGAATCGGCAGGAGCGCCTGGAACTCGGAGTTCCGGGCCAGCTTCGCCGTACCCAGCGCGGAGTCTCCCTCGACGATGAACAGCTCGCTGCGCTCCACGTCGTCGCTGCGGCAGTCGGCGAGCTTGGCGGGCAGCGAGGAGGACTCCAGGGCCGTCTTCCGGCGCTGCGCGTCCTTGTGCTGACGGGCGGCGATCCTCGTACGAGCGGCGGCGACGGCCTTCTCCATGACGACGCGCGCCTGCGCGGCGGCGTCCCGCTTCGTGGTGGTCAGGAACGCCTTGAGCTCCTTGGTCACCACGTTCGTCACGATGCGGCGGGCAGCCGAGGTACCGAGGACCTCCTTGGTCTGCCCCTCGAACTGCGGCTCGGCGAGACGCACCGTGACGACGGCCGTGAGGCCCTCCAGCGCGTCGTCCTTGACGATGTCGTCCTCGGCGACCCGCAGCAGCTTCTTGACGCGCAGGACCTCGTTCATCGTCTTGGCGACGGCCTGCTCGAAGCCGGCGACATGGGTACCGCCCTTGGGCGTGGCGATGATGTTCACGAACGACTTCAGGTTCGTGTCGTAACCGGTGCCCCAGCGCAGCGCGACATCGACGCCGAGCTCACGGGTGACCTCGGTCGGAGTCATCTGCCCGTGCTCGTCCAGGACCGGGACGGTCTCCTTGAAGGTCCCCTGCCCGGAGAACCGGAGGACGTCGCAGACCGGCTTGTCGGCGGCCAGGTACTCGCAGAACTCGCTGATTCCGCCATCGAAGCGGAACGACTCCTCGCCCTTGCTGCCACCCTCGCCCAGCCCGAATTCGTCACGGACGACGATGGTCAGGCCCGGCACCAGGAAGGCCGTCTGGCGGGCACGCTGGTGGAGGTGCTCCAGGGAGAGCTTGGCGTCCTTGAGGAAGATCTGGCGGTCGGCCCAGTAGCGCACGCGCGTGCCGGTGCGGGTCTTCGGGATCCGCTTGAGCTTGCGCAGCCCGCTCGCCGCGTCGAAGGCGGCATCGGGGCCGTCGGCCCTGAAGGCTCCCGGCGTGCCTCGGCGGAAGCTCACGGCGTGGGTGTTCCCACTGCGGTCCACCTCGACGTCCAGACGGGCGGAGAGCGCGTTCACCACGGATGCGCCCACCCCGTGCAGACCACCGGAGGCCGCGTACGAGCCGCCGCCGAACTTTCCGCCGGCGTGCAGCTTGGTCATGACGACCTCGATGCCGGAGAGGCCGGTCTTGGGCTCCACGTCGACGGGGATGCCACGGCCGTTGTCCCGCACCTCGACGGAGCCGTCGTCGTGCAGGGTCACGTCGATGTGGTCGCAGTAGCCCCCGAGGGCCTCGTCCACGGAGTTGTCGATGATCTCCCAGAGGCAGTGCATCAGGCCACGGCTGTCGGTCGACCCGATGTACATGCCCGGGCGCTTGCGCACTGCCTCGAGCCCCTCAAGGACGAGCAGGTGCCGCGCGGTGTAGTTGGAACCGTCCCGGTCTGCTCCGGTCAGCAGCGCTGTGGACGGCACGGACGTCTCGGCGGTCACGCGGTTCGCTCCTCGCTGAATTTCAGGGGGGACCCTTTTGGGCAAGGGCCCGGCTTCGGTCGCCGCTCAGAGGGTACCGAGGCCTGGTAGAGCCGTTGTAACGCCACCCTCGCACTAAACCAACACTAGTCCAGGATCGCATGGGTGTTCGATCCCTCGATGGAGTGAAGTACATATCACGTTCCCTTCCAGGCATGAACCATTTAGGCTCCGGGCACGTCCTCATCAACAACCGGCAATCCAGCCGGGAGGACCGACACCCGACAGACAGCGCGAACCCGTACAGACACGAAGACACGCAATACGGCTCATTCGCCGCCAACCGGCAGCAGCAACCGGCTCGAAAGAAAATTTCGAGGAAAAGCCGCGAGCGGGAACGTTTTCGGCCTGGTTGGATGTTGACCCTGGTACGACAGCTCGTCGAGCTAGAGAAGAGGCGACGTGACTACTGTTCTGACCCCCGCGAGCCCGCTGACGGCCGCTGACCGCTGCGACCGTTGCGGCGCCCAGGCATATCTGCGCGTCGTCCTCCTGAGCGGCGGAGAACTGCTCTTCTGCGCCCACCACGGTCGCAAGTTCGAGCCGGAACTCAAGAAGATCGCCGCTGAGATACAGGACGAGACGGAGCGGCTGACGTCCGTTCCGGAAAGCGTCAACGACGAAGAACACTGACCTTCGCATCAACGACGAGCGGGTGCCGGCGACAGGCCGGTGAGTGGGCGGTCACACCCTGGGCACAGGGAGTGACCGCCACACTCGTACCGCATCGCCGGAAGCGGTCAGCGGCGCGCACCCAGCGCCTGGACGGCTTCCGAGACCCGCGTGTAGACACCCGGGCTGTCGGCGCGTCCACAGCCGCTCCCCCACGACACCAGGCCGATGAGGCGCCCCTGGGCGACCAGCGGCCCGCCGCTGTCCCCCTGACAGGCGTCACGGCCGCCCGTCGGCTCCCCGGCGCACACCATGGACTCCGCGTCGTACGTCCCGCTCGCACTGCCGGGATAGGCCCGCTCGCACGAGGCGTCGGGCAGCACGTGAACGTCCGCGGCCCGCAGGCTGCGCGCGTAGTCGCCGCCACCCGTCATGTCGCCCCAGCCGTAGACCACGGCGGCGGTCCCCGGCTCGTACGCCGGGTCCTCGGAGGGCGCCATACGGATCACGGACGCGGCGGGCAGCGGCTCGGCGAGCGTCAGAACACCGAAATCCCCGGCGTTCGTATCGCTGTCGTAGTGCGGATTGACCCAGACGTCGCTGACAGGGATCTCCTTGCCGTCACTGGACAGGAGGTCCCCGCGCCCGGAGATGACCTTCAGGTCGCGTGCCTGGCGCGGCGGCGCTCCCAGCACATCGTCACCCAGGCAGTGGGCCGCGGTCAGGACCGTGGTCGGACCGACAACCACTCCTCCGCAGAACTGGCCCCCTCGTGTACCCCCGAACCGGTCACGGCTGGACAGTGCCACCGTCCACGGACTCTCGGAGATCTCGACCGGGTGACTTCCGATGACAACGCTGTCGGCGGCCGCCGGTACGGAGTTCGTCAGCGGTATCAACGCTGCGGCGGCCGCGAGGGCCAGCACCGGGACGTAGGGACGGCGCATGCGCGCTCCTCACTCTGGGACGGTCGTGGAAACCCAGAGTGATCCAGTGAGTGCGGACGCGCATTCCGCGCATACGTCGAGGGCCCGACCCCCACCGGGAGTCGGGCCCTCGAATGATGTGCGGCCGAGGCCTAGTCGAGGTAGTCGCGCAGCACCTGGGAGCGCGACGGGTGACGCAGCTTCGACATGGTCTTGGACTCGATCTGGCGGATCCGCTCTCGGGTCACGCCGTAGACCTTGCCGATCTCGTCGAGGGTCTTCGGCTGACCGTCGGTGAGGCCGAAGCGCATCGAGACGACGCCCGCCTCGCGCTCGGACAGGGTGTCGAGAACGGAGTGCAGCTGCTCCTGGAGGAGCGTGAAGCTGACCGCGTCGGCCGGGACGACGGCCTCGGAGTCCTCGATGAGGTCACCGAACTCGCTGTCACCGTCCTCGCCCAGCGGGGTGTGCAGCGAAATGGGCTCACGGCCGTACTTCTGGACCTCGATGACCTTCTCAGGGGTCATGTCGAGCTCCTTGGCCAGCTCCTCCGGGGTGGGCTCACGGCCCAGGTCCTGGAGCATCTGACGCTGCACGCGCGCGAGCTTGTTGATGACCTCGACCATGTGCACCGGGATACGGATGGTGCGGGCCTGGTCGGCCATGGCGCGCGTGATCGCCTGACGAATCCACCAGGTGGCGTACGTCGAGAACTTGTAGCCCTTGGTGTAGTCGAACTTCTCGACCGCGCGGATCAGACCGAGGTTGCCCTCCTGGATGAGGTCCAGGAAGAGCATGCCGCGACCGGTGTAGCGCTTGGCCAGGGAGACCACCAGACGGAGGTTGGCCTCCAGGAGGTGGTTCTTGGCGCGCCGGCCGTCCTCGGCGATGATCTCCAGCTCGCGCTTGAGCTTGGGAGCGAGCTTGTCGGCGTTGGCCAGCTTGTCCTCGGCGAACAGACCGGCCTCGATGCGCTTGGCGAGCTCGACCTCCTGCTCGGCGTTGAGCAGCGGGACCTTGCCGATCTGCTTGAGGTAGTCCTTGACCGGGTCGGCGGTGGCACCGGCGGCGGCGACCTGCTGCGCGGGCGCGTCGTCCTCGTCCTCGTCGGACAGGACGAAGCCCTGGGCGCCGTCCTCGGTGGGCTCCTCGCCGCCGGCCTTGGCCGGGGTCTCCTCGGTCGCCTCGTCGTCGACGAGCTCGGCGTCGTCCTTCTTGGCGCTCGTCTTCTTGGCCGCCGTCTTCTTGGCGACCGTCTTCTTGGCGACGGCCTTCTTGGCGACCGTCTTCTTGGCGGCGGCCTTGCCGGCGGACGCGTCCTCAGCCGAATCGTCGGCGAGGGCAGCCGGAGCCGCGGTGGCGGTGGCCTTCTTCGCGGTCACCGTCTTGGCCGCCACGGTCTTGGTGGCGGTGCGCTTGGCCGGACTCTTCGCTGCGACGCTCTTTCGGGTGCGCTTGGGCTCCGCGGCACTGACCATCAGCGTCACACCCTCTTCCTCGAGGATCTGGTTGAGGCTGCGCAGTACGTTCTTCCACTGAGTGGCCGGAATCTGGTCAGCTTCGAAGGCCCGACGCACGTCATCGCCGGCGATCTGCCCCTCAGCCTTTCCCCGCTCGATGAGCGCCATGACAGAGACGGACTCGGCGATCTCGGGCGGGAGCGTACGGGATGTGCTGGCCGACACGAACAACCTCTCGGAACGTAGGAAAACGGCTTCCGGCCCCGTCCGTTACGGACAGGTACCGACGACCGCCGACTGGGGATGGGCCGACGGCGCGGGCGGGGGCCGGGAAGATTCACAGCGCCGGACACGGCGTCTGTATTCCCTCCTCGGCTATCACCTCTTAGGTCATCGCGCTGCCCCGAAGAGCGTTACGCCCAATCTGCGTGGCCCGAGTCACACCCCGTAAGTGTTCAAAAGACGACAGATCCTGTCAGACCAGGTCAGGTCATGATCCGCCACCCCGTCGCACCGTCGGGACCCCGCCGAATCCACGAAGGATTCGATGGGGTCCCGACGTGCGACGGTTCGCCGGCCTGGCGATGCCACGGACGCGCACACACTCCGGACCGCGTCACCCTCGGTGCGCGATCAGTGCTCGCGCGGCGCGGGCACGACACGCTCCACCTCGGGGTGGACGGTGAGCAGCTGCCGCATGGCCGTCTCGGCCGCGGCACCGTCGGCAGCCGCGAGGGCGTCGACGATGCGGGCGTGGTGTCCCAGCGAGGCTTCGTTCGGCCGGTCACAGCCGGTGACCGGGCTGCCGGAAACCTGGAGGGCCGCCGAGACGATCCCGGAGAGGTGCTCCAGCATCCGGTTGCCCGCGAGCTGGATCAGCAGGGAGTGGAACTCGGCGTCGGCCCGCGAGAACGTGAGGGCGTCGCCCTGAGCCATGGCGTGGCCCATGATCTCGACCATGTCGCCGAGCCGCTGCTGGATCTCCTCACGCCCGTGTCCGGCCGCGAGGCGAGCGGCGAGCGGCTCGATGGTCCACCGGAGCTCGCCCAGCTCACGCCGCTGGTCGTCCCGCTGCGGCCCGAAGGCCCGCCACTCGATGATGTCCGGGTCGAGAAGGTTCCAGTCACTGACGGGACGCACGCGTGTGCCGACGTTCGGGCGGGCGCTGACCAGCCCCTTGGCCTCCAGGACGCGGAGCGACTCACGGACGACGGTCCGGGAGACCTCGAACCGCTGGCCGATCTCCTCGGGGACGAGCGGACGGTCCGCGCCGAGGTCTCCGGAGACGATCATCTGGCCGAGCTGCTGGACGAGTTGGCCGTGCAGTCCGCGTCCGCGGCTGCCCGCGGCGCGTCGGCCGACGCGGCCGAGCTCCGGCTCGGCGCTCTCCCACACAGGGGCGCCCACGCGGTCGACGCCGGGGGCGTCGGCATAGGGGTAACGGTCGAGTTCGCCCGGTCCGGCCAGGCCGGAGTCTGAGGAACGGGCGGCGGTCATCATGGTCTGCGCAAGGGTACTCACGGGTCTTTTGTCGGCGCCGACTCCAACTCCCTTGAGGTCTTTGGTGAAAAGCACACGAAAGGGTGATCGCTCACCCCGTCGCAATTGACGCCTTATCGGAAAGAAATGGGCGTTCTTCGGGGAGTTGTGCGCACAGGAGGAACGGAAGGGTGCGGACAGTCGTCATCGGACCCGGCTCCGCAGGGTCGTGAGCAGATATGTGCAGAGCAGAGCGGCCAGCGACAACATCAGCGCTCCGCCCACGGGTTGGGCGAGCACCCGCACACCCGCCGCCAGGTAGCGCTCCCCACCGAACGGCCACTGCATGAGGACCAGTTCCCGAAGCCGCTCCGGGAACCCGGCCGCCGTCCGCACAGACGGCCCCTGCAAGACCTTTTGTACGAGGGGTACGACGACGATCGGCACGGCGAGCACCGCCGCGAGCCCGGCGGCGGTGGACCGGAAGATGCCCGCCGCCAGCACGCCCGCCCACGCACAGCCCACCACGAGGCCGAGCCAACTCGCGCTCAGCGAAAGCCAGTCCGACGGAACTCCGGTGAGCTCCCGTCCGTAGACGAGGTAGAGCACTTCGAGGTCGCATCCCACCGTGAGGAACGCCAGCATCAGCGCGGTGCCCGAGGCGACGAGGAGCTTGGCGGTCAGCAGTCCCAGGCGGCGCGGGACGGTGCCGCGGTCCGTGGCCAGGGCGGGGTGGCGGAACTCCTCGCCGAAGGCGACGGCACCCAGCAGCCCGGCGCCGAGCGCGGCGGGCGGCAGGGGGAGTTCCCGCGGCCACGCCGCCAGCAGGCGCGGCTGGGGTGTGTGACCGATTCTGGCCAGAAGGACGGCCAGGAGGGCCGAGGTGACGAGAACGGCGGCCGCCGTGAGGTAGCCGGTGCCGACACCGGCCGCTCTGCGCAGTTCGTACCGCAGAGGACGCAGCGGGCTCGGGGCCTGGCGTACGGAGATGGGCGGCGGGAGGGGGGAGAGGTGGTTCGCGTCCGCCGTCTCGGAGGGGGGCTCCTCGGTCCGGTGCTCGCCCTCTTCGGCGGTGGGGGTCGGCGCGGGCCCCATATCGCCCGTCTCGTCGGCGAGTTGGTGTACGAGGATGCCGTGCCGGAAGGCGATCTCACCGATGTCGGCGCAGGTGCTGCCGTACACCGAGAGCCGGTTGCCCTCCTCGCGCACGACTTCGACGGAGCGCTGCGCCGTGCGGGCCTCCTTGGTCAGCAGGGAGCCGAGCCGGGCGGCGTGCGGGCTGCGGACGGCGACCCGCGGCCGGAGCCGGGTGCGGGCGAAGTCCGCCGCCTCCTGGTCGGCGACAAGGCGGCCCTGCTCCAGCGTGACGACCCGGTCGGCGGTTCGCGCGGCCTCCTTGGGATCGTCCGTGGCGAACAGCACCGTGCCGCCCTGTGTCGCGTGTGCGCGCAGAATCCCGTGCAGCCAGCGGCGTTCTCTGGCGCACAGGCCGTCCGCCGGATCGTCGAGCACGAGGGTGTGCGGGTCGGACAGGAGCACGCAGGCCAGTCCGAGTCGACGGTCCATGCCGCGGGAGAGTGTGCCCAGGCGCTCGTCGCGGAGGCTGACGAGCCCGACCACCTCGAGCACTTCGTCGGCGCGACGCACGGGCACGCCGGCGGCGGCGCACAGCATGCGGAGTTGACCGCGGACCGTGCGCGCGGGATGGCCCGGCACCTCGCCCATGAGCACGCCGACCTCGCGTGAGGGATGGGCGATCCGGTGCAGCGGCCGACCACGGAAGTAGGTGACCCCGCGGCCCTGTTGGAGTTCGAGCATGAGCTTCAGCGCCGTCGTCTTGCCCGCGCCCGGGGCTCCGAGGAGCGCTGTGACGTGGCCAGCGCGCGCCTCGAAGGACACGTCGTCGACGGCGGGCGGACGCGCCTTGCGGGTGTTGCTGGTCAATCCGATGGCCTGGATCACTCGAAGCAAGATAGCGCGACATTTCCGAAATTCCGGGCACCTTGCGGCTCGCCTCGGGCGGGCCTCACGACTCTCGCGACCATGCGGAGGCTCCCGGGGCCCAGAAGCGTGTTCGCCGCCCTCGTCAGACCTCGGGGCGCAGCATCGGCGGGTTGAGCAGTGTGGCGCCGCCCGCGCGGAACAACTGGGCCGGGCGGCCGCCCTGGCGCGTGGTCGTGCCTCCTGTGGGCACCAGGAAGCCCGGTGTGCCCGTCACCTTGCGGTGGAAGTTGCGCGGGTCGAGCGCCACGCCCCAGACCGCTTCATAGACACGGCGCAGCTCGCCCACCGTGAACTCGGTCGGGCAGAAGGCGGTCGCCAGGGACGAGTACTCGATCTTGGATCGGGCGCGCTCCACGCCGTCCGAGAGGATCTGGGCGTGGTCGAAGGCGAGGGGCGCCGCCTGCTCCCCGTCCCGGCCGTACCCGCCCTGTTGCAGCAGCTCCTCGACCGGCGCCCAGCGCGCACTGTTCGCGTCGCCGCCCGCCCTGGGCGCGGGCAGGTCGGGGGCCAGCGCGAGATGCGCGACGCTGACCACCCGCATCCGGGGGTCACGCTTGGGGTCGCCGTAGGTCGCGAGCTGCTCGAGGTGCGCGCCGTTGTCCTGTACGGGCACGGAGGGGTCGTGGGCCCGCAGGCCCGTCTCCTCTGCCAGCTCACGTGCCGCGGCCTGGGCGAGATCCTCGTCGGTCCGTACGAAGCCGCCGGGCAGCGCCCATCGCCCCTGGAACGGCTGCTCGCCCCGCCGTACCGCCAACGCGCAGAGGGCATGACGGCGTACGGTCAGCACGACCAGGTCCACGGTCACGGCGAAGGGCGGAAAGGCTGACGGGTCGTAGGGCATGCCGCGATCATAGTCGTCTGCCTGACGATAAACACCTCCTTCGGCGGCTCCGTCCATGGTTGATCGACTCGCGTCCGGTACGGCACTCCACGACCGGGGACGCCCGCTCCGAGACGCGTCCCACGACGTCACATCCCCAACTGCAGTCCGCCGTCCGCCTCCTCGACCATCGCGACACCGAGTCTGCTGACGCGTACGGAGAAGGGCGCGCCCGAGATCCGCAGGCCCGTGAGAGCGATCTCGCCCAGTGGCGCATCGCGGAACGGGCGCAGGGTCACGGTCCGTGCGGGCACATCGGGGCGGATCCCGGCCAGTGAGCTGAGCAGCAGCACGCCGGCCGCCGCGGAGATGGCCGCTGGCCTCGAGGCCGCCGGATGGGGAAGCGGGGCGCTCCCCTGTGTGCGCTGCTCGCCCGCGTACATCTCGGGCAGTCGGTTGCCGAACGACTCGGCCGCCGCCAGCACGCCCCGCAGCAGCGAGGCGGCCTCCTTCTCATAGCCCGCGGCGGCGAGCCCCGTGACGGCGACGGCCGTCTCATGAACGCGCACGGCCCCGCTGCGATGGCCGAACGGGTTGTACGCCGCCTCCTTCGCTCCCAGGCTGCGCAATCCCCAGCCCGAGTCCATCGCCGGGCCGCCGAGCAGCCGCGCGAGCTGTTCGGTCCGCACCTTGTCGAGCAGACCGGGGGCCAGTTGTCCGGAGCCCAGCAGACCTGTGTCGAGGAGATGGGAGGCACTCGAACCGAGCTGGGGCACGAGGCGCCCGTCCGCGGTGCGGGCGGCGGCCGGTCTGCCACCGCCCCGGTCCTCGAGCCAGAAGTCGTCGCGGAACGCCGTCCGCAACGCCTGGGCCCACTCGCGCAGCCCCGTGCCACCGGTCCGGCCGTGCGCGTCGAGCAGATCGGCGCCGAGCAGCGCCGCACGGTGTGCGTGTGCCTGCGTCTCGCAGCGAAACGGTCCGCCCGGCTGCGGGTCGGGCAGATACGTGCCGTCGCCGGCCGTGGTCCGCAGCCAGTCCAGACACCGCTCGGCCGCGGGCATCAGTTCCTCGACCTCCTGCTCGGCCAGCCCCCAGAGCCGGGCCTCCGCGAGGAGCACGGGGAAGAGCAGCGTCGCCTCGGTGGCCGTGCAACTCGGCGGAAGGTGCGGCCCACCGTCCCGGAGCGGTCCCGGGATCAGTCCGGAGCGCGGTCCCGGACCGGCGAGTTGGGTGCGGGCGAGGGTCCGCAGAGTGCCCGCGGCGAGCCGTGTACCGAGCGGCAACGTCATCCGGGCCGCGGCCAGGGCCTCGGCCGGCGCCAGCCCGCAGCGCCATGGGGCTCCGGCCGCCAGGTGGGTGTCGGCGGGATGCCGGGAGTCGCGGAGCAGCAGGGCCCCGAGGTCCTCGACGCAGGTGCGCAGGAGTGCTTCGACTCCCGGCACGTCGCTCACTGCCCGGGCCTGGGCGAACGGGCTCGCGGCGCCGCGACCCACCGCCCTGATCGGCCCTTGGCCGTCCGGCCGGACGCGCAGTTCCACGCTGAGGGTGCCGCCCGGCGGCAGCTCGAGTTCCCAGCGCAGCAGTCCGGCCGAGGCCAGGGCGTCGTTGGGCGGCGGGTCGGCGGTCACGGTCGCGTGCCCTGTGGCACTGGACCAGCGCAGGCCGGAGGCGTGGACGCTGGCCGGCAGCTCGGGCCCGGCTCGGCCCGAGGCGACCGCGCCCAGTTCCGCGAGATCCGTCCCGAGGGCGACCTCGACGGGCAGACGCAGTGTTCGAGGGGCCGAGCTCCGCAGGGTGATCCGCTCGACGCCGTCCGCATGGCGTGTTCTTTCGACGACCACGTCCGGATCCGGGCCGACATCGCGGGAGGCCCGCACGGTGCCCACGAAGCGGGCTCGGTCGGCCGCGAGCATGCGGGCCTGCATGGCGAGCGGTTCCCGGCCGGCGACCCGCACCTGGCAGCGGGACAGCACGCGTCGACCCGCGCGGTAGAAACCCTCCAGCCCGCGGCCGTTCAGTTGTCCCTCCTCCGTGGAGATCACCAGTCCTGGGAGAGCGACACAGATCAGGGAGGTGTGGGCGGGCGGCAGTTCCGCCGTTGGTCCCGGGACGGGAAGGGACGTCTGGGCAACGCCGGGGCCGCGCCCCGCCGGGACGAAGGGCGTGCCGGTGTCCCAGCCCGTTCGTGGGGGCTCCGGGGCGCCCCTCTGTCTGACGGGCTGGGCGGGTTCGCGCCCGGGCGGACGGCCGCCGTCGGGGGCCGAGGACGGATGGGGCATGGGCATGGGTGGCTTCCTCCGCGCTCGGTGCGCCTGGAGCGCGTTCGGCTTCGGGTCGGGACTCCGCGGGGCAGGGTCCGGGGGTGTTACGACGGCGCAAACCCGGCCACGGAATCCGCCACTCAGGTGAACGGGGTAGCCCTGCCCGGGGTCACGCCTTGCCCCGGGAAGCCGACCGAATGGCGGTGGGGCGGCCGAGGGCCTGACAGCCACCCCTCGAGCGGACGCCGGCCGCACCGAGGGTGATGCCGTCGCCGGAAGGGGGCCCGCAGGCAGGGGCTGGACCGGGACGCCGCTTTCCCCCGGGACGACATGCGTCACGTCCAACCTCGGCCGAGCGAGCAGGCCGGTTTCCATTCCGGCCGCGGGCCCAGTGGGACGGCCTGCCTCCACCCCGGCCTCGGCCCAGTGGCGGCTGGCCTGCCTCGACCCCGGCCTCGGTCCACTGAGCAGACCTGCCCCCTCTCCGGCCTCAGCCCGGTGGGCGGGCACAGCTCCACCCCAGCCTCGGCCCGCCTGCCCTTGCTGTGCCCCAGCCACTCACCCGTCCTCCCCCCCGCACCACGCCACCCCCTCTCGCCCCGCGCCGCACCCGACCGCCCGCCCGCCCCCTCCGGCGCTCACCCCTGTCCGTCGCCGACCTGCGAGGCGTCGTGGGCGGGGCGGCGTCCCTGGGCGCTCACGGACCCGGGGCCGCGTCGGCCCGGGCGGCTTCCGCCGTTCGCGTTCGGCCGGGTCCGGCGGCGACGCCGAGCGGCCGGCGTCGAGGGACGGGTGTCCGGCGCGAGGGATGCGCACGTCGGGTCTCCCGCTCCGAGCGGAGCGCCGGAATCGGTCGACCGCTCCGCCTGCGTCGAGCCACGGCCCGTACGCTCCGCGCGCAGGCAACGCCGAACGGATTCCGGATCCAGGCCTTCATTGCACGCCTGGTGGAGCAGACGGGCGAACAGATAGTCGGGGTCGGCACCGAGCGCCATGGCGAGCGCTTCTCGTGCCTCCAGCTCGTCGCCCATGGACCAGGCGACCCATCCCGCGAGGGTGAGGGGCGCCGCGGCATGCTCGCGGTAGGGGCCGACACAGCGGCGGGCCAGTGCTCGCCAGAGCCGCAGCGCCGGGCCTGCCTCCTCACCCTCCATCCACTGCGCGGCACGGTCACGGGTCGTGCGGTCCTGGAGGCCGAGGATCAGAGTGGCGGCCTCGTCGTTCTCCAGGAGTCCGTCGTCGCGGAGGTCCGCCGGACGTGTTCCGGACACGGGGGGAGCGTCGGCCAGCCGGTCCCTGATCCGCCGGGCCAGTGCGAGGGCCTCCTCGGCCACCTCCGCGCGGCTGTCGTCCTCCAGGATCCTCGGTACGAGGGCCATGCTGGCCGTGTCGAGCGCCACCTCTTGGCCCAGCGCGTCGCCGGTCTCCCAGGGAACGAGCCTGGCCGTCAGGTCTTTCAGGGATCCGCGCACCTGCAGGCCCGCGTACGTCGCGGCGGCGGCGAGGACGGACGTGCCGGGCAGCCCCATCGGTGTGCCTTCGGCCGGGCAGCACCCCTGACCCGGGCAGGTGTACGACCAGAAGCGGCCGTCCGAGATGCAGAGAGCCTCGATCACCGGAACGTCGAGGCGCCCGCAGGCCGTCCGCAGCAGCTGCGCGAGCGGGCGCAGGCGTTCCATGACCTCCCGCCCCGATTCACCCTTTCCGGGTTCCTGGCAGAGGTACGCGACCATGCTCTCGGGGCGGGCGCCTCGCCGCTCGCTGCCCTTCACCAGACCCTGCGCGAGCTGGTCCGAGACGGACGGCCAGTCCTCCGCGTGGGCGGGGATGCCGAGGCGGGCCCGGCCCCCGAACCGCCCCCGGCGCTCCCGGTCGTGCAGGGCGACCAGCACGATGCTGTCCTCAGGCCGGTACCCGAGGAGATAGGGCAGTGCGTCGGCCAGCTCTGCCGGGGTACGCAGAGTCACCTGGTGTTCCGCGCCTGCGACGCCCCCGTGCCGGGCATCGCCGGCCAGACTCGCGCCACCCCCGTGGTGCCGGCCGCCAGGGACGGCACCGCCAGGGACCCGCGGCTCGGCCTGACGGCCCCGCCGGTCCCCGCGCTCGGGTCCGGATCGGCGGCCCGTGCCGCTCCACCCGTCGCCGGTGTGGCCGCCGGCCCCGCTCCGGCCGCCGTGATCGCCCTCGCCACCGGATCGATCGCGCCCGCGGTTCCCGTCGCGTCCGCCGACCGCGCCGATGTTCTCTTCGCCGGACCTGCCGGCCGCTTCGTCGTGATTCGTCATGCGGTGACCATCCCGCGGATCACGAAATTCCGGTTCGGCCTGTGGATAACCATCACCATGATCACGCCAGAACTTGTCCACAGCTCGACGGGCTCGTTCGCGCTTTGTCCGACCCATCGGGTTGCATGGAGCCATGACCAACGAAGACCCGCGACCCGCAGCCACCGACAACGCACACGACGCAGCCCGCGAAGACCTGCGGGCCGCGGCCGATGCCGTCCTGGCCCGCCTCGTCGGGGCGGGCGAGGCCCGGCTGCGCGAGGACCAGTGGCGCGCCATCGAGGCGCTGGTGGCCGACAAGCGCCGGGCGCTGGTCGTCCAGCGCACCGGCTGGGGCAAGTCCGCGGTGTACTTCGTCGCGACGGCGCTGTTGCGCCAGCGGGGCGCCGGGCCCACGGTGATCGTCTCCCCGCTTCTCGCGCTGATGCGCAACCAGGTGGAGGCGGCGGCCCGCGCCGGAATCCGCGCGCGGACGATCAACTCGTCCAACACGGAGGAGTGGGAGACGATCCAGGCCGAAGTGGCGGCGAGCGAGGTCGATGTTCTCCTGGTGAGTCCGGAGCGGCTGAACAATCCCGACTTCCGCGACCAGGTGCTGCCCAAGCTGGCCGCGGCCACCGGCCTCCTGGTGGTCGACGAGGCGCACTGCATCTCCGACTGGGGACACGACTTCCGGCCGGACTACCGACGCCTGCGCACCATGCTCGCCGACCTCCCGCCCGGCGTCCCGGTGCTGGCCACCACCGCGACGGCCAACGCGCGTGTGACGGCCGACGTCGCCGAACAGCTGGGCACCGGAGCCAGCACCGACGCCCTGGTCCTGCGCGGGCCGCTGGACCGGGAGAGCCTGAGCCTCGGCGTGCTGCGCCTGCCGGACGCCGCGCACCGGATGGCCTGGCTCGCCGAGCATCTGAACGACCTCCCGGGCTCCGGCATCATCTACACGCTCACCGTGGCCGCGGCCGAGGAGGTCACCGCGTTCCTGCGGCAGAGCGGATACACCGTGGCGTCGTACACCGGGAAGACCGAGAACGCGGACCGCCAGCAGGCCGAGGAGGACCTGCTCGCCAATCGCGTCAAGGCACTGATCGCCACGTCGGCACTGGGCATGGGCTTCGACAAGCCCGACCTGGGATTCGTGGTGCACCTGGGCTCCCCCTCCTCCCCCATCGCCTACTACCAGCAGGTGGGACGCGCGGGACGCGGTGTGGAACACGCGGAGGTGCTGCTCCTGCCGGGCAAGGAGGACCAGGCGATCTGGGAGTACTTCGCCTCGATCGCCTTCCCTCCGGAGGAGCAGGTGCGGCGCACCCTGGACGTGCTGGCACGGGCCGAGCGGCCGCTCTCGCTGCCCGCGCTCGAACCACTCGTGGAGCTGCGCAGGTCCCGCCTGGAGACCATGCTCAAGGTGCTCGACGTGGATGGAGCCGTGCACCGGGTCAAGGGCGGCTGGATCTCCACGGGCTCGCCCTGGACGTACGACACCGAGCGCTACGCCTGGGTGGCCAAGCAGCGGGCGACGGAGCAGCAGGCGATGCGGGACTACGTCTCGACGACCGGCTGTCGTATGGAGTTCCTGCGGCGGCAGCTGGACGACGAGGGAGCCGTACGGTGCGGGCGCTGCGACAACTGCGCGGGCGGCCGTTTCCAGGCGGCGGTGTCCTCCGCCGCGCTGGACGCGGCGAACGGCGAGCTGGACCGGGCGGGCGTCGATGTCGAGCCCCGGAAGATGTGGCCGACCGGGCTGCCGGCGGTCGGCGTCGACCTGAAGGGACGTATCCCGGTCGGCGAACAGGCCGCTCCGGGGCGGGCCCTGGGACGGCTCTCGGACATCGGATGGGGCAACCGGCTGCGGCCGATGCTCGCCCCGCAGGCACCGGACGGGCCCATTCCGGACGATGTCGCCAAGGCCGTGGTCGGCGTCCTCGCCGACTGGGCGAAGGGGCCGGGCGGCTGGGCCTCCGGACAGCCCGACGCGCAGCCGCGCCCGGTCGGCGTGGTGACCGTGGCCTCGCGCTCGCGGCCTCAGCTGATCCAGTCGCTCGGCGCGCGGATCGCGGAGATCGGCCGGCTGCCGCTGCTGGGATCCGTGGAGTATGTCGGCGAGGTCTCACAGATCTCCCGGAGCAACAGCGCCCAGCGGCTGAAGGCTCTGGACGGCTCGTTGTCCGTGCCTCCGCGCCTGGCCGACGCCCTGGCAGCGGCAGGTGGTCCGATTCTGCTGGTGGACGACGCCACGGAGACGGGCTGGACGCTGGCGGTGGCCTCGCGGATGCTCCGCAGAGCGGGTGCTCAGGCGGTGTTGCCGCTGGTCCTCGCCGTACAAGCGTGAATCGCGTGTCGCGATTCGGAACACTGGGCAGGTATATAGGACGCTAATCGCCCGAAAACGGTCCGTGGCCCCAATTGCTCGTTGCCGCAACCCAGTTCGACAGGAAGAATTGAGCTCCGCTCCCCGCACGGTTCGCCCGTGGTCCGGTAGGGCTCTGCTGCGGCGTGCCATTCCCCCAAGTCCGACCCCGCCCGCTGTATGGGCACGTAGCCGAAGGGAGGACCGTGACCTTCGGATTCGCTCCGTCCTCGGCGGCATCCATGTCGACGTCTCCCGACCTGTCCGCCGCTTCCGCCAACCCACTGGCCCGCATGCTCGAACCCGCCGAATGGGCCTCGGCCGGAATTCCGCTTCTGCGCGATCCCCGTGAGGTCGTCAGCGGACTGCACGCTCGGCACCGGCCCAGACCGTCCACCGCGATCGTGGCCGTGCTCGATCCGGAGGAACGGCTCATGGCGAGCGCGTCCTTCACCCGGCGTTCCGCACCGGCCGACGGCTGGATGTTCCGCAACTCGCTGCTCGCGCAGCTGCGCCGGGTCATCCCGCACGACCTGCGGCGGCGTTCCCCCGTGCGTACGGCCGTGCTGCTGTACTGCCGGGACGGCGACGCGCGTTGGACGGAGGAGGACGGGGCGTGGATGTGGGGACTGCGGGATGCCTGCACGCTCCATGGACTGCGGTGCGGGGCGTACATCACCCTGACGCGTGACGGCTGGCAGGTTCTCGGCGAGGGCCGCGGCGGACGCCGCCCCAACTCCGACTCGACACCGGAGTTCTTCGCGGGCGAGGTGCTGCCGCCCCTGCCCCGCACCGGAGGCGCCGCGTCGGAGATCATGCGCCGGGCGGCCGCCCGCTGAGACGCGGCCGAGTCTCAGGGGACACCGGCCCGCCCCCGGGGGAAGGCGGGCCGCACACGTCCGACGAGCCCGATCCGAGGGCGTGACGCTCCCTCGCGCGAACGCCACGGAAGCGCGGCGTGGATGTCGGGCGCACGCAAGCCCTCGATCACGCGACGGAGCCCGCCGAGCAACCGGAACACACGCCGACTGGCGTACACATGCCACACGCCACGGTGAACAGGGAACGCGATCGATCGCCATCCCGGTGGCACCGCACCCGGAGCGGGGAACCCCGCAGACAGGCGCCGGAATCCGCACCGGGCCCCTCGCGCCACACGGGCAGCGAAGGACGGAACGCCCCGCGCGTGTGGACGCGTTGCGGGTACGCGAAAGCGCTCGCCGTGCAGGTGCCGCCGCGGCGGCACCCTCAGCGTCCCGCCGAACGCGTTCCGGACCAGGTCCGGAACGCGCTCAGACGCCCGCGCCCAGAACCGAGTTGATCTGCTGCGGGTCGCCGCAGACGATCAGCAGGGCACCGGCCCGGCCGAGGGCGAGGGGCAGGGCGGTGACGAGCACTTCGCCGGAGCCGCCGTTGACCGCGACCACGACCACGGGGCGGGACACGGCCCGGCCTGCGGCGGAGGCGTCGGCGTAGAAGACGTCGTCGCCGGCGTCGTGCTGCGCCCAGTACGCGGCCTCACCGAAGGAGAGTTCGTGCGCGGCCCACGGGTGCGGATCGCCGGTGGTGATCACCAGCACCTCACCGGGGGCTCGGCCCGACTCCAGCAACAGGTCGACGGCTTCTTCAGCGGCGTCCAGCGCACCCTCGGCCGAGGCCGGGACGAGCTGGATCTGCGGGGTGACGGCAGCGGGTGCGGCCGCCTTGGCGGACGGTCCCGGCGTGGCCACTACCGGCTCACGCGGGGTGCGTTGGGCCGGCATCGGCCGGACAGGACCCGGACGGCCGGGACGCGGCGGAGCCGCGGGACGGGGACCGGGTACAGGGCGGGGGGTCGGCGCGGTGCGGCCACTGGCCGGAGTGACGCGGGGACCCTGGGCACTCTCGTGAATCTGAGGCTCCTCGGGAATGAGAGGCATGAGCTGATATCTATCAAACGCCGGTGCGGCTCGCGTCGGCGGGTGGCACATGAGTGCGAACGGAATTGTCAGAAATCGAAGCCGAGCTGGCCCTCGATCTCCGGAACGTTTCCGTCCGCCCAGCTGCGGACCTTCTTGAGGTGCCGCCACTGGGGCAGCGCATCAAGATACGCCCACGACAACCGGTGGTACGGGGTGGGGCCCCGCTCCTCCAGCGCGGCTTTGTGGACCGGCGACGGGTACCCGGCGTTGGCCGCAAAACCGAAGTCTGCATGGTCGACACCCAGTTCGGCCATCATTTTGTCGCGCTGAACCTTGGCGATCACCGAGGCCGCCGCGACGGCGATGCAGGACTGGTCGCCCTTGATCACCGTGCGGACCTGCCAGGGAGCTCCGAGATAGTCGTGCTTCCCGTCGAGGATGACCGCGTCGGGGCGGACCGGCAAGGCCTCCAGGGCGCGTCCGGCCGCGAGGCGCAGGGCGGCCGTCATCCCCAGCTGGTCGATCTCCTCCGGGGAGGCGTGCCCGAGGGCGTACGACGTCACCCATTTCTCCAACACCACGGCGAGCGCGGTCCGGCGCTTGACGGTCAGGAGCTTGGAGTCGGTGAGGCCTTCGGGCGGTCGGCGCAGTCCGGTGACGGCGGCGCAGACGGTGACGGGACCGGCCCAGGCACCGCGCCCCACCTCGTCGACACCGGCAATGACCTTCGCTCCGGTCGTGGCGCGGAGGGAGCGCTCGACAGTGTGGGTGGGTGGTTCGTACGGCATGGCGCCCTCAGACTACGCCGCCCGGAGCCCCGCGCGACACCCAGGTTCCCCGGGCGGCCGGGGAGCCCGCGCCGGAGCCGGTCAGGCACCCCTCCCGCGCAGCAGCGGCACCATCAGCTGGTCGATCATCTCCTGGAGGTCCTGGTCGCTCCATTCGCTCGCGCACACCTTGGAGCGGTACATCATCATCGCCGGGACGGCGTCGAAGACGTACGAGTTCGCGGCATCGGGATGCACCTCACCACGGTCGATACCTCGATGAATGACCTCACGCAGCAGCCCCATGGTGGGTTCGACGACCCCGCCGAGGATCACCTGGTTGAAACGCTCCGCCTGGTTCACATCGCATTCGTGAAGCACCGAGCGAAGCGCGAGCCCTGTCTGCGAGAACATCGCCGCGCGTACTCGTCGGCACAGTTCCAGCAGGTCCTCCCGGACGCCGCCGAGGTCGGGAGCCTCCGCCTGGTTCGGCAGCCCGGCCTGGAGCGCGTCCGCGACCAGATCCTCCTTGGACGGCCAGCGGCGGTAGACCGCGGCCTTGCCGGTCTGGGCACGCGCGGCCACACCTTCCATGGTGAGGCCGTTCCAGCCGACCGTGCCGAGCTGATCCAGCGCGGCTTCCAGGATCGCGCGCTCGAGCACGGCACCGCGCCGGCGCGAGGAGGCCGCCTGAGCGGGGGCGGCCGTCCAACGCGAAGTAACCATCAGAGTGTCTCCGTCGTACAGGGGAGCGAAATTCGGGGAGTTCGAGCTGTCGTGGGGAGGAGCGATCGAGTTGACGTCCGCGGGCAGCAACTTGAGTGAACGCTTGCGTTCACTGTCGGGGACTCACTACCGTTGACGCGACAGTGAACGCGAGCGTTCACTAACGCACTTGTGGGGGAAGCATAGTGACAACCTCTCAGTTGATTAAGGACACCAAGCCGGGTGCGGCCCGCCGGGAGGGGCATCCCGGCATCGCGCTCACCGTCATCGCGGCCTGCCAACTCATGGTGGTACTCGACGCGACGATTGTGAATATCGCACTCCCGCACATTCAAGACGCCCTCGCCTTCAGTACGACCGACCTGACATGGGTGATCAGCTCATACACCCTCACCTTCGGTGGCCTGCTGCTCCTCGGTGCGCGGGCCGGTGACATCCTGGGTCGGCGCCGGGTCTTCATGGCCGGCATCCTGCTGTTCACCTTCGCCTCGCTGCTCGGCGGACTCGCCCAGGAACCCTGGCAGTTGCTGGCGGCGCGCGCCCTGCAGGGGGTCGGTGGCGCCATCGCGTCACCGACGTCGCTGGCCCTGATCACCACCACGTTCCCCGAGGGCCCGGAGAGGAACCGGGCGTTCGCGGTCTTCGCGACGGTCTCCGCGGGTGGTGGCGCCATCGGTCTGCTCGCCGGCGGCATGCTCACGGAGTGGCTCGACTGGCGGTGGGTCCTCTTCGTCAACGTACCCATCGGCATCCTGATCGCCGTCCTCGCGCCGCTGTACATCAACGAGTCCGAACGCCACCCAGGACGTTTCGACGTCGCGGGCGCGCTCACCTCGACGGCCGGCATGGCGTCGCTGGTGTACGGGTTCATCCGCGCCGCCGAGGCGGGCTGGCGGGACAGCCTCACGATCGGGTCGTTCGTCGCGGCCGTCGCCCTGCTGCTGGCCTTCGCAGCCATCGAGACGCGGGCAGCCGAGCCCATCACCCCGCTGAGGATGTTCGCCGACCGCAACCGCTCGGGCACGTACGTGATCATGCTGAGCCTCGCGGCCGCGATGTTCGGCATGTTCTTCTACATCGTGCTCTTCGTGCAGAACGTCCTGGGGTACAGCCCGATCTCGGCCGGTGTGGCCTTCCTGCCGGTGACGGTCGCGATCGCGGTCGGAGCGGGTCTTTCGCAGCGGTTCCTGCCGGTGCTGGGTCCCAAGCCGTTCATGATCACCGGATCCACACTCGTCGCCCTCGGGCTCGGCTGGCTGACCTTCATCAGCCCCGACAGCTCGTACGCCGGCGGAGTCCTCGGTCCGATGCTGCTGTTCGGCTTCGGCATGGGCCTGAACTTCGTGACGCTGACGGTGACCGCGGTCTCCGGTGTCGCCCAGCACGAGGCGGGCGCGGCATCCGGCCTGCTCAACGTCACACAGCAGGTCGGCGGTTCCCTCGGGCTCGCCATCCTCACCACGGTCTTCGGTTCCGCCGGTCGCGACGAGGCGGAGAAGCAGATGCCGAAGTTCCTGGCGGACGGCTCGGCCGAGCAGAAGGCGGAGTTCGCCAAGACCCACCAGCTGCCTGCTCCTTGGGGCCACGAAGTGCTCGCTCAAGGCATCTCGACCGCTTTCGTACCGGCGGTGGCGATGGCCCTGCTCGCGCTGATCACCGCGGCACTGGTGATCAGGGTCCGCAAGAGCGACCTGGACGCCCTGGCCGGCACGGCGGGACCCGCCGCGGGCTGAGGCCGGAGCCGCGGACGGCCGCGCCGTGGTCGGGGAGACCGACGGCGAACACGGTCCGGCCGTCCACGGCAAGAAGCCGAGGGCGGGCACCCCTGTCGAAGCAGGGGCACCCGCGTCGGACGGGGTGCACGGCGATGCGCGCGCACGCACCCGACCCAACGTCCAAGGGCCCAGGCCGACGGGAGGCGTCTCAGCGGTACATGAGGTCGCGCGCCAGGTCGCTGCACGTACTCCAGTCGGCGGACGCGGCCGGCGGGCGGTCGCGGAGGATGTCCCTCGCTCGGGCCGCGCCCCAACTGGTCGCGTACCAGGGTGTGTCGTCCTTGCCCAGGTCATCGGCGATCGAACCCAGGGCGCAGGAGCGCATCGGCTCCTCGAGCTTGTCGAGGGCGGGCACGGCATCGGCCGACAGGTCCCGCGCGTACTCGAGGTCGAATTTGCCCGTGTCCTCGTACCGCTGGACATTGCGCTCGGCGATCAGACCGTCCGGCGACATCAGCCCGAACGCGAGCACGCCGGCCGCCGCACTGGCGGCGACGACGCGGGGCAGCCAGCGAGCGCCCCACACCCCGGCCGCCATGATCAGCGCGATGACCAGACCCAGCCACAGCTCCCCGGCCACCACCGACAACCGCAGCCGGGTCAGCCCGTAGGCCTCCACATACATGTCCATACGTCGCACAGCGGATGCCACGACAACGAGCGCCAGGCCGCAGAGAGTTCCCAGCACACCCCGCACCAGCTTCTTGTCGCTCGCGTCGTCCCGCGGCGCCCAGCGCAGCGCGAACACCACGACGAGCAGGGTCAGCAGCGTGACGAGCAGCAGCTGCCAGAAGCCCTGCCGCGCGTATTCGGCGTACGTCTGACCGGTCTTGTCCAGTACGGCGTCGTATCCGCCGAAGAGGACCGCGAGCTGGACGGCGTTGAAGGCCGCGAAGAGCACGACGAGCACGATCAGCGGCAGGGCCCACTCGACGCGGTTGCGAGGACGCCCGGCGGGCACCACGACCCGGTCCCACTGCGTCGGCGCGGCTGCCGTGTGGGCCGCGGCCAGCGCCCCGACCAGGCCGACCACCAGGAGCACGAAATGCAAGGGGCCACCGGAGACGGAGGTGTCCGGCACCAGGTCGCCGAGCAGATTCGCGAAAGCCGCGTCGGCCCCGGCGAACAGCGCCCCGAAGACCAGCAGCAGGACCGCGGTCACCACGAGCGCGCGCAGCCCGACACCCACGCTGCGACGGGCACCGCCGAATCGTTCCCGCAGCCCACGCCAGCCCCAGGCGGGGCCGGTGACCACGGAGTTGAACACGCCGATGGGGCCCAGCAGGACCGCGGGCCAGGTGCGTCCGCCGTGCAGCGCGAGCGACCCGAGCGCGATCGCGGTCACGACAGCGAGGAACGACGGCCAGTCCGCGTCCCGCAGAGCGGGCACGCTCAGCAGACCGATGCCGCCGACGCCCCAGACGAGGGTCCACGCGCGCGTGCGGCGCCCCGCGGCCCGGCCCGCGAAGTACGCGGCGAGCGAGGCGGGTATCGCGACGAGCAGAAGGTTGATCGCCAGACCGTCGTCCAGGAGCAGCATGCTCAGTACTCCGGTCGCGAGCACGGCCCACAGCGTGGGCGTACGCACCGGGGCGGGCGGCGTGACCTGAAGATCGGCCGCCCAAGAGCCGTGGGCGGGCGGCAGGGGCGCCCAGTCGGTGCTCGCGCCGCCCACTCGAGCGGCCTGCGCCGGGGGCCTCACCTCCCCGTCGGCCCTTCGGGCGCCGGGCGCCCGGGGCGTCACGTCCGCGTCGGCCGCTCGGGGGGCCCGCTCCTCGGGCTCCTCGTCCCCGCCGACCTCTCGGGTGACCAGGCCCGCGGGCTCGGGCTCCTCGGCGACGTCCTCGCCGGTCTCCCCGGCGGCACGGCCCACGAGCTCGCCCTCGTCCGCGCGCTCTGCCGTGTCCCCGGGCTCCTCCCCGGCGCCCGGTCCGGCCGTCTTCCCCATGGGGCCGGGCTCGGGGCCGGGCCGCCCCGTCGATCCCGGTCCGGTCGGATCCGTGGAATCCTCCGGCGCCGCTCCCTCCGGAAGCCTCTGCTCGGCCTCCGGAACCTCCTTGCTCGCCTCCGGGCTCTTCGGCTTCGCCGGCGCCCCGTCTCTCGGCTCGGGCGTGGACGGTATGTCGGGCACGGGATCCCCTCCCAGCCGGCCTCCGGGCAGCCCGCAGCGCGCCGTCGAGGCGGGGAGGCTGCCGACCGGTATCTCGTCGGCACACGCCCGCGATGATCAACGGGCGGCGTGGCGCACAGGGTACCCACGGGCAACGGGGCTCACGGTGGGGCAGCGGGGCTGTAGCAAGCCTGTGACACAGCATGGCGCCCGGCCCTGCCGAGGCGGCCGACGTGACGCCTTCCGATGCCTCCCGAGGGACGCCCGCGGCACCGCCCGTGCACCTCAGCCCGCCGGGCCACAGCTCAATGGCCCGGGGAGCCCTCCGTTTGGCACGTACGTCGTACGGCCTACGCGTCGCCGGCCGAACGCCCGTAGGCGGGTCCCGGCACCCATTCCGGCAGCGCCTCCGTGGCATCCAGCCACGCCGCGGGCGGCGTTCCGGCCTTCCCCGAGGCGACCACGCCGCCCACGATGGAGCAGGTCGTGTCCACGTCGCCGCCGACCTGGGCGGTGGTCCAGAAGCCTTCTTCGTAGTCGCCCAGGGCGCGGGCGGCCGACCAGAGGGCGAAGGGAACCGTGTCGTGGGCCGACGTACGCCGTCCGCAGCCCAGTACGGCTGCGACGGTCGCTGCGTCCCCGTAGTCGAGCATGTCCCGGGCGCGCCGCAATCCGGCGCCCACGGCGCTGCGCGGCACGAGCGCGATCACGCCGTCGAGCAGGGCCTCGGCGCTCGGCGGGCCCGCCGGGTCGGCGGCCAGCGCGGCGGCCGCGGCGACGGCCATGGCCCCGACCACGGCCTCACGGTGCTGGTGCGTGGGATAGGCGGAGATCTCCGCCTGGTGGGTCGCCTGCTCCGGGTCGTCGGCGTACCAGGCCCCGAGGGGGGCGATCCGCATCGCCGCGCCGTTGCCCCAGGAGCCCTGTCCCTTGAAGAGGGCGGATGCCAGCTCGCGCCAGTCGCCGCCCTCCCGGATCTGCCGCAGCAGCCGGCTGACCGCGGGGCCGTAGCCCCGGTCGAAGTCGTGGTGGCCGGCGAAGGAACGGGCCAGTTCGTCCTGGTCGATGCGGTGGCGTGCGGCCAGGACCGCGACCACCGAGCAGGCCATCTCGGTGTCGTCGGTCCACTGCCAGGGGCGCGGCGGCAGCTCTCGGCGCTTCAGCAGCGGGTAGTTCGCGGGCACGAAGAACTGCGAGCCCAGCGCGTCCCCCACCGCGAGTCCGCGCAGGCTGGCCAGGGCGCGGTCGAGGCGCCCGTCGGGAGAGGAGTCAGCGATCATCGCCCTGCCACTCTATCCGGTGACCCCGTACGGTTCCGGATCACGCCATTGCTCGAAGGGACGATCAAGGGTGTATCTGCCGTCCTCCCCCAGAACGAGCATCCGCACCTCGCCGTTCCCCGGGTTCGAGAGCGATTCGAACTCGGCGACCGTCCAGTGGAACCAGCGCATGCAGAACAACCGCATGGCCAGGCCGTGGGTCACCAGGAGCACGTTCGGCGGATGGTCGGGGGCCTCGAAGCTCCGGTACAGGCTCTCCAGGAAGCCGCCGACCCGGTCGTACACGTCGGCACCGGACTCACCCTGCGCGAACCGGTAGAAGAAGTGCCCGTACGCGTCGCGATAGGCCTTCTGGAGACGTACGTCGTCACGGTCCTGCCAGTTGCCCCAGTCCTGCTCCCGCAGTCGCGGCTCCTCGCGCACCCGGACCTGCCCGGGGTCGAGGTGAAACGCTCGGAACGTCTCGTGGGTGCGACGGTACGGGGAGACGTAAACGCTTACGCGCTCCCGGCCGAAGACGTCGCGCAGCCGTTTGCCGGTGTCCTCCGCCTGTTGCCACCCCGTCTCGGTGAGCGCCAGAGCGTGGTCGGGCTCGCGTTCGTACACGGTGTCATCGGCATTGCCCACCGACTCGCCGTGCCGGACAAGGACGATGCGCCGTGGTCGTGCCATGCCAAGACCCTAGATCGTATCGGCGCGGATCGAGCAGTCGTACCGGCCCTATACGGCGCATGTCACACCGTTCCTGCACATCAGGGCCGACTCGGTGCCCGCCTGCCGTCAGACGATCCAGCCGGGTTCCAGCTGCACGATGTCCCCCGCCAGGGCGGCTATGTCGGCCTCGATCTGGGCGCGCAGCGCCAGCCTCTCCACCCGTTCGGCGCGGTACTTGCCGTGCTCGGCGGCCGACTTCCACATGGACAGGACCAGGAACTCGCTGCCGGGCGCCTCGCCGAACAGGCCCCGTACCATGCCGGGCGAACCCGCCATCGCGGGGTTCCAGACCTTCTCCTGCATCAGGGCGAAGTGCTCGGCGCGGTCCTCGTGGACACGGCAGTGCGCGACCCGCACCACGTCGGCGTCCGTGAAGCGCGGCTCGAAGCCGGTCTTCACATCGAAGCGGTAGTCGAACAGTTTGACCTGGGAGTCCTTGAACGTGCCCGACTGCGCGGCGGCGAGCCGGTCATGGGACCGGGCCATGAAGGAGTCGTAGAAGGCACGGCTCTCCCAGAAGGCGAAGATGTGCGCGACGCCGGACCGCCCCACACTCCATCCTCCGCCCTGTCCCCGGAATCCCGGCTCCCCCAGAAGCCCCGCCCACTTTCGCTGCCCCCGTTCGAAACCGCGGCGATCGACCACGGTGCAGCGAATCCACTTGACCAGCACCGCGCCATCGTAAGGCCACGGAACGTGGCGCCGGTCACTCTCCGGCGCAGTGGATCCGCGCGAGCCCCCCGGCGCGCGTGGCACGATGGACAACCGGCCATGCTCTCAGGGCAGTTGGGCCGGTGATTGCTGAAGAACGGGGAGGGAAAATCCGGTGAACGGTCTCAACAAGGGCATCCGCAAGGCCGAGTTGGCAGTGAAGTGGGATCCGAGTCCCGTAGGTGAGCCCGCGACCGACCTCGACATCATCGCGGCGACCTATCTGGCGTCCGCACCCCAGGGGAACCCGGACTACGTGGTGTATTTCGGCAGCCGCTCGCCGGACGGCACCATCTATCTGAACCGCGACAGCAAGGACGGCAAGGGCTTCGGCTGGGACGAGGTCATGACCCTCGAGCTCGACCGCCTGGACAGCCGCTACGGGCGCGTGGTGGTCGGCGTGCTCATCCAGCAGCGCACCGGACCGAAGACGTTCGTCGGCGTCCTCAATCCCGGCTTCCGCCTGCGCGAGGGCTACACCGTCCTGACCGAGGGCGACTTCGGCGATGTCCTGGGCGCGACGGCCGCGACCATCGGGGAGTTCGTACGCGACCACTCCGGGGAGTGGACGTTCCATCCCGGCATCCACGGCTACGACACGGACCCGGCGACCTTCGCCAGGGTCATGGGCAGCCCGCAGGAGGCGTGAAGCGCGCTCCCCCGGAGCCCGTGTCGCGCACCCCGCCCGACCACCGTCGCGCAGGGCCCCCGCATGACCGCCTCCGCGAAACAGGCCCCCGTGGAACCGCCTTTTCGAAACAGCGCTCTCCGTAGGACCGCGAAAAGGCTCTCCGTAGCAGCGCGAAAAGACCGAAGGGCGGCACGGCCAGCGGCTTCTCAGCCGTTGGTCCAGCCCGGGAGCGTCGGCAGCACGGCCTCGGCGACCCGGAGGAGGGCCGCGTCGTCCGGCGTCACGTCGTCCTGCCGCCAGATGACGACCTCGAAGGCACCACCGCCGTCCTTCGCGTCCTTGGCGACCACCAGGCGGCGGGCCGTGCCGCCGGGACCGGCGTCCGCCTTGCCGGAACCGAGGGTGAGGGCGACGGTCCGGTCCGAGTAGAGGACCGCCGGGTGGCCCAGGATCGTCCTCGGCTCCGCGGACGCGCCCAGCAGATCGACCCACTGGGCTACGGAGAGCCGGTCGTAGGAGGCCGAGAGCTTCACGGAGTAGGACGTGAGCGTGACGTTCGCTTCGGGACTGGCGATCCTGGTGTCACCGGCCACAGTGAAGTAGCCCCCGCTTCCGGAGGCGGTCTCCGCGTGTTCGTCCGGCGTCCCGAGCAGGGCCGGCAGGTCCTTGCGGTTCAGTGCTTCGCAGAGTTGCTCTCCGGAGACGTATTTCGCCGGCAGCCTGCTGTCCTCCTTCGAGCAGATGGCCGGTCCGCTGGCAGCACCGCTGTTCTGTGGGAGGACCTGCGCCAGGAGCCAGATGCTCGCGGCCACCAACGCGACCATCAGCACCGCGGAGACGGCCTGGGACCCTGCGCCGGCGCCGTTCTTCGAACCGGCCGCACCGTCGGTCATGTCCCCCACTCTCCCCATCGCGCCCCATGCGCGCGGAGGGAGACTAACCGGTGATCGTTTCGCGGGGAACTCGAACGCCAAGGGCGGTGCGGTCGAATGTCGACCACACCGCCCTGACCGGCTACGTCACGCCCGACAGGCGCTCGGTGTCAGCTGCAACCGCTGGTCGAACCGCAACCCTCGCAGATGTAGCAGGAACCGGCCCGCTGCATCTTCGTGCCGCAGGAGAAGCACAGCGGGGCATCGGCCTGGATGCCCAGCTGCATCTCCACCAGCTCGGCGCTGGTGTGGACCTGCCGCGGGGCGGGCTCGGCCGGCACGGCCTCGACCTTGGGGGCCGCGACGGCCTTCAGCTCCTGCGCGCGGGGCGCGGACTGGGCCAGACCCTCGACGTCGACCTCGTCGTCGGAGGGCTCGTAGGAGCCCGTCTCCAGGTGGCGCTGGCGCTCCTCGGCGGAGTGGATGCCGAGCGCGGAGCGCGTCTCGAAGGGCAGGAAGTCCAGCGCCAGGCGGCGGAAGATGTAGTCGACGATCGACTGCGCCATCCGCACGTCCGGGTCGTCCGTCATGCCGGCCGGCTCGAAGCGCATGTTGGTGAACTTCGAGACGTACGTCTCCAGGGGGACGCCGTACTGCAGACCGACCGAGACGGCGATCGAGAAGGCGTCCATCATGCCCGCGAGGGTGGAACCCTGCTTCGACATCTTCAGGAAGACCTCGCCGAGACCGTCGTCCGGGTAGGAGTTGGCGGTCATGTAGCCCTCGGCGCCGCCCACCGTGAAGGAGGTGGTGATGCCGGGACGGCCCTTGGGGAGACGCTTGCGGACCGGACGGTACTCGACGACCTTCTCGACCGCGGTACGGATGGTGTCCTCGGCCTTCGCCGTGACCTCGACCTTTTCCTTCTCCTTGGTCTTCGCGGAGAGGGGCTGGCCGACCTTGCAGTTGTCGCGGTAGATCGCGAGCGCCTTGACGCCCATCTTCCACGCCTCGAAGTAGACCTCTTCGACGTCCTCGACGGTCGCCGTCTCCGGCAGGTTGACCGTCTTGGAGAGCGCGCCGGAGATCCACGGCTGGATCGCGGCCATCATGCGGACGTGGCCCATCGCGGAGATGGAGCGCTCGCCCATGGCGCAGTCGAAGACCTCGTAGTGCTCGTGCTTGAGGCCCGGGGCGTCGACGACATTGCCGTTCTCGGCGATGTGGGCGACGACCGCCTCGATCTGCTCCTCCTGGTAACCCAGGCGGCGCAGAGCCTGCGGCACGGTGCCGTTGACGATCTGCATCGAGCCGCCGCCGACCAGCTTCTTGAACTTGACCAGCGCGAGGTCGGGCTCAAGGCCGGTGGTGTCGCAGGACATCGCGAGACCGATGGTGCCGGTCGGGGCGATGACGGACGCCTGCGCGTTGCGGAAGCCGTTCTTCTCGCCGAGGCGGACCACGTCCTGCCAGGCCTCCGTGGCGGCGGCCCAGATGGGGGTGTCCAGGTCGTCCACGCGGACGGCCGTGGTGTTGGCGTCGGCGTGCTGCTTCATGACGCGCTGGTGGGGCTGCGCGTTACGGGCGTAGCCGTCGTACGGGCCGACGACCGCGGCGAGCTCGGCGGAACGCTTGTACGACGTACCCGTCATCAGGGAGGTGATGGCGCCGGCGAGCGCGCGGCCGCCGTCGGAGTCGTACGCGTGACCGGTCGCCATCAGCAGGGCGCCGAGGTTGGCGTAGCCGATGCCCAGCTGGCGGAAGGCGCGGGTGTTCTCGCCGATCTTCTCCGTCGGGAAGTCGGCGAAGCAGATGGAGATGTCCATCGCGGTGATGACCAGCTCGACGACCTTGGCGAAGCGCTCGATCTCGAAGGACTGGCGGCCCTTGCCGTCGTCCTTGAGGAACTTCATCAGGTTCAGCGAGGCGAGGTTGCAGGACGTGTTGTCCAGGTGCATGTACTCGCTGCACGGGTTCGAGCCGTTGATACGGCCGGACTCCGGGCACGTGTGCCAGTGGTTGATCGTGTCGTCGTACTGGATGCCCGGGTCGGCGCAGGCCCACGCGGCCTCGGCCATCTTGCGGAAGAGCGACTTGGCGTCGACCTCCTCGATGACCTCGCCGGTCATGCGCGAGGTGAGGCCGAACTTGCCGCCTTCCTCGACCGCCTTCATGAACGTGTCGTTCACACGGACCGAGTTGTTGGCGTTCTGGTACTGGACGGACGTGATGTCGTCGCCGCCCAGGTCCATGTCGAAGCCCGCGTCACGGAGGGCGCGGATCTTCTCCTCCTCCTTGACCTTGGTCTCGATGAAGTCCTCGATGTCGGGGTGGTCGACGTCGAGGATGACCATCTTGGCCGCACGGCGGGTGGCGCCGCCCGACTTGATCGTTCCTGCGGAGGCGTCGGCACCGCGCATGAAGGAGACGGGACCCGAGGCGTTGCCGCCCGAGGAGAGGAGCTCCTTGGAGGAGCGGATGCGGGAGAGGTTCAGGCCGGCACCGGAGCCGCCCTTGAAGATCATGCCCTCTTCCTTGTACCAGTCGAGGATCGACTCCATGGAGTCGTCGACGGCCAGGATGAAGCAGGCGGAGACCTGCTGGGGCTGCGGCGTCCCGACGTTGAACCAGACAGGGCTGTTGAAGCTGAAGATCTGGTGCAGGAGGGCGTACGCCAGCTCGTGCTCGAAGATCTCGGCGTCGGCGGGCGAGGAGAAGTACTTGAAGTCCTCGCCGGCCTTCCGGTACGTCTTCACGATGCGGTCGATGAGCTGCTTGAGGCTCACCTCGCGCTGCGGGGTGCCGACCGCACCGCGGAAGTACTTGCTGGTGACGATGTTGACCGCGTTCACCGACCAGAAGCCGGGGAACTCGACGCCACGCTGCTCGAAGTTGACCGAGCCGTCGCGCCAGTTGGTCATGACGACGTCACGGCGCTCCCACTCCACCTCGTCGTACGGATGCACGCCGGGGGTGGTGTGGATGCGCTCGATGCGCAGTCCCTTGCTGGCCTTGGCTCCGCTCTTTGCGCGGGAACCCCGTGCCGGACCGCTCGCCGTCTCTGTCATTGCCGCCTCCCTGTAACAGGCTAAAACGCGCTGAAGTGCCGCGAACTTCCCGTGGCACGGTCTGTGTCTGATGCTGCGTGTGGCGCTGACGCGGCCTTGCGCAGCAAGTCTGTGGTCGCCGCCGTGGGCGGGGCCGGACGCCCTGGAGGGGCCGGCCCGCTGTCAGTCGGCGGCGGTGGCGGGCACGGGAACCTCCGCGGTCCCCGCGGGCCCGTGATCGTTCTCCTGGCGCACCACGTCCGGGTCGTCGTCGTCCGCGGCGGGGCGCTGATTCACCTGCCTGAGCTCCGCGATGGCGGCTTCGAAGTCGTCGAGCGAGTCGAAGGCCCGGTACACGGACGCGAACCTCATGTAGGCCACGAGGTCGAGTTCCTGCAAGGGTCCGAGTATGGCCAGCCCCACGTCATGGGTGGTCAGTTCGGCGCTTCCGGTGGCTCGCACGGCCTCTTCGACCCGCTGGCCGAGCTGGGCGAGCGCGTCCTCGGTGACCGGCCGCCCCTGGCAGGCCTTGCGCACGCCGTTGATGACCTTGATCCGGCTGAAGGGCTCGGTCACGCCGGAGCGCTTCACCACCATCAGCGAGCACGTCTCCACGGTCGTGAAACGACGGGAGCAGTCGGGGCACTGGCGGCGCCTGCGGATCGACGTGCCGTCGTCGGTCGTACGACTGTCGACGACGCGGCTGTCGGGGTGCCTGCAGAAGGGACAGTGCATGGCTCCAACCCTCCTTCACAGCACGACTCAGAGGCCTCTCGGGACCTCCCAGGCCCCTCGAAGCAGCCTCAAGCATAGGCGATACCCGGGGGTCCGAAGACCGAGGGACCACAACTTCTGGGATGCCGCCGCAATCCAACCACTAGATGTGGGGCTTGGCTCGTGAATTCGCCCACGACCCGCGTGTCGTGCACGTAAGGGCACGTGCCGCACAGGCATACCCATCCCGGACACGCGGGGATAGCGTGGGCGACGCACGGAAGGGGGCCGGTTCCCGGCTGGTCGGCCATCGAATGGCAGACTGGACGGCGGCCCAGGTCGGTCGGCACGGCTGCCGCCTCGGCGGTGAAGGGTACAGCAATAAGCCCCTTTGTCCGCGAGGCGCGTTGCCAGCCATACACCCAGACACATGATCGCGACAGGCAATCCACGTTTTTTCACTCGAACGTGTGTTTGGCGCAACCTTTCGAAAGCAACTACCGTTGTCCAGCAGGGAGACCATCGAGAGGGGCCGACGTGACCACCACCGCAGACAGCGCCACCATCACTGCCCAGGAGCGCTCCCAGGGCCGACTCGAGCCGGTGCATGCGATGAACGAAGCCGCGAATCATGAGGGGCCCAAGCGCTCCCTGCCTGGCCGACCTCCAGGCATCCGGGCCGACAGCTCGGGACTCACGGACCGGCAGCGCCGGGTGATCGAGGTGATCCGGGACTCCGTGCAGCGGCGCGGCTACCCGCCGTCGATGCGGGAGATCGGTCAGGCCGTCGGCCTTTCCAGCACCTCCTCGGTCGCGCATCAGCTCATGGCACTGGAGCGCAAGGGCTTCCTGCGCCGAGACCCGCACCGCCCGCGTGCGTACGAGGTGCGGGGTTCCGACCAGTCGTCGGTGCAGCCCACGGACACGGCGGGCAAGCCGGCCGCGTCCTATGTGCCGCTCGTCGGCCGTATCGCCGCCGGTGGCCCGATCCTCGCCGAGGAATCGGTCGAGGACGTTTTCCCTCTCCCCCGCCAGCTGGTCGGCGACGGAGAGCTGTTCGTCCTGAAGGTCGTCGGTGACTCGATGATCGAGGCGGCCATCTGTGACGGGGACTGGGTGACGGTCCGCCGCCAGCCGGTCGCCGAGAACGGCGACATCGTCGCCGCGATGCTCGACGGCGAAGCCACGGTGAAGCGCTTCAAGCGCGAGGACGGACACGTGTGGCTGCTGCCGCACAACTCCGCGTACCAGCCGATCCCCGGTGACGAGGCGACCATCCTCGGCAAGGTAGTGGCTGTACTGCGTCGGGTGTGACACCGCGACGGGCGGACCCCCGCCCCCGCCCCTGACCGGGCCCCGGAACCAACTGCGCCGGTTCCGGGGTCCTGTGCGTTCTCTGGCCGGGGGCCTTGAACGGACTCCACTGGTCCTTCGGCTGTGGGGTCCCAGGGTTCCATACGCCTCATAGGCAGCCCGGGCCAGGGGGTTCCACGCGGCTCCTGGACACGCGGTCCAATGCTCCCCGTGGCTCATGGCCACGCGGTCCAGGGCTCCGCGCGGCTCCTGGACACGCGGGTCCAAGGCTCCACACGGCTCCTGGACACGCGGTCGAAAGCTCCCCGTGGCTCGTGGCCACGGGGCTCGGGCTCCGTGCGACTCGTGTACCAGGTCCAGGGGGCCATGGGCCGGCCAGGGCGCTACGCGTCCTCCGCCTCACTCGCGGGCTCGTCGGCCTGCCCTGCCGTCTCCTCGACCGCCCTCGCCTTCTCGTCGATCGCGGCGAGGGATCGACGGACCTGATTGCGGTCCGTGGTGTACCAGAAGTCGGGCAGCGAGGCCTTCAGATAGCTGCCGTAGCGAGCCGTGGCCAGACGCTGGTCCAGCACGGCGACCACGCCCCGGTCCCCGGAAGCCCGGACGAGGCGGCCGGCGCCCTGGGCCATGAGGAGCGCGGCGTGGGTGGCGGCGACGGCCATGAAGCCATTGCCCCCGTTGTCCTCGACCGCCTTCTGGCGGGCGCTCATGAGCGGGTCGTCGGGGCGGGGGAAGGGGATCTTGTCCATGACGACCAGCTGACAGCTGGTACCCGGCACGTCCACGCCCTGCCAGAGCGAGAGCGTGCCGAAGAGGCAGGTCTTCGGGTCGGCCGCGAAGTTCTTGATCAGCTCGCCGAGCGTCTCCTCGCCCTGGAGCAGGATCGGGTACTCGGGGATGCGGGTCCGCAGCTCCTCGGCCGCGAGCTGAGCCGCGCGCATCGAGGAGAACAGGCCGAGCGTACGACCACCGGCGGCCTGGATCAGCTCGGTGAGCTCGTCCAGCATGTCGCCGCGGTCGGCGTCCCGGGCGGGGCGCGACAGATGCTTGGCGACGTACAGGATGCCCTGCTTGGGGTAGTCGAAGGGCGAGCCGACGTCGACGCCCTTCCACTGGGGAAGGTCCTCTCCTTCCGTCCCCTCCGGGGCGAGCCCCATCGACGCTCCCACGCCGTTGAAGTCACCGCCGAGCTTGAGGGTCGCGGACGTCAGGACGACGGAGCGGTCGGCGAACAGCTTCTCCCTGAGGAGCCCGGACACGTTCATCGGAGCGACCCGGAGCGAGGCTCCGAAGCGGTCGTGCCGCTCGTACCAGACGACGTCCCATTCGGAGCCGTTGGCGATGCGCTCCGCCACGGCGTGCACGGCCTCCACGGACGCCAGCGCCTGTTTGCGCACCGCGTCCTCGTCCTGGACGGACTTGTCGCGGGTGGAGCCGATGGCCGTGATCACCGTGCGGGCGGCGTCGCGCAGGGCCATCAGCGCGTACCCCAGATCCTCGGGGATCTCCTCCAGGCGTCCGGGCAGAGCCAGCTCCATCAGACGCTCGAAGCCCTCGGCGGCGGTCTGGAGCTGGTCGGCGGCCTTCTCGTTGGCGAGCTTCGCGGCGCGGCGCACGGCGCGGTTGACCTGTCCGGGCGTGAGCTCGCCGGTGGCGACGCCGGTGACCCTGGAGACCAGCTCGTGGGCCTCGTCGACGATCAGCACCTCGTGCTGCGGAAGGACCGGCGCGCCCTCGATGGCGTCGATCGCGAGCAGCGCGTGATTGGTGACGACGACCTCCGCGAGCTTGGCTCGCTCGCGGGCCATCTCGGCGAAACACTCCGCTCCGTAGGCGCACTTGGTGGCGCCGAGGCACTCCCGGGACGACACCGACACCTGGCCCCAGGCCCGGTCGGAGACACCCGGTGTGAGGTCGTCCCGGTCACCGGTCTCGGTCTCGTCCGACCAGTCGCGCAGCCGAACCAGGTCCTGGCCCAGCTTACTGGTGGGCGCGGCCGCCTCGAACTGGTCGAAGAGGCCCTCCTCCTCGTCCTGCGGCACGCCCTCGTGCAGGCGGTGCAGGCACAGGTAGTTCGACCGGCCCTTCAGCATCGCGAACTCTGGGCGGCGGCGCAGCAGGGGGTGCAGCGCGTCGACGGTGCGTGGCAGGTCCCGCTCCACGAGCTGCCGCTGGAGCGCCAGGGTGGCGGTCGCGACGACCACCCGCTCCCCGTGCGCGAGCGCGGGCACCAGGTAGCCGAGCGACTTTCCGGTACCGGTGCCCGCCTGCACCAGCAGGTGGGAACTGTCGTCGATGGCACCGGCGACCGCTTCGGCCATGGTCACCTGGCCAGGGCGCTCCGTACCGCCGACGGCAGTGACGGCAGCATGCAGGAGTTCGGGGAGTGAGGGCTTTGTCATAGCGCTGCCAGCCTACGGGGCGCCACTGACAACCGAGCGATCAAGGCCGGAACCGAAGGCGTGATCAAGCCGCGTGCGGGCCGGGTCATCACGGCTGGTGAAGTGGGTTCGGGACGGTGCCGTGGACGGCGGCGTGCGGGCGCACCGGGCGATCGCGGTAACCGTCCAGGTGCAGCCGGTTGCGGTTCAGGCACAGCCGCTCGATACGCGGGGTGAGCAGGTCGAACATCTCGTGACGGTCCTTGAGCTCGGGGAAACGTGTCTGGTGGCGGATGATCTCCCCTCGTACGAGGGACCAGAATTCATCCTCAGGAACACCAAGGTGCTCCTCGCAGAGCGGCGCGAGATAGCGGAACACTCCTACGAACAGCGCGGAGTGGATGAACTGGATCAAGAAAGCCGGCGGCTCGGTCAGCAGCACCCGCCGCACCTCGTCCGGCATGGAGGCGTGCTCGGGCAGTGGTTCCGCACTCACGTTGATGTCGTCGACGAAGTCCTTCACCGCGAGCCGCACGGGGACGTCGTGGTCGTCGAAGACGACGATCGCGTTCTCGCCATGGGGACTGAAGACCGTGCCGTACTGATAGAGGAAGTGCAGCAGCGGTGGCAGGAGCACGGCGAAGAGACGGCGCAGCCAGGCCGTCGGGGCGAGTCCGGAGCGGGCCACCAGCTGGGCGGTGAAGGAGCGGCCCGCCAGGTCGGTGTGCAGAAGGGCTGCCAGGGTGCGGGCGCGTTCACCGGGTGCCAGGTGGCGGGAGACCGGCTCGCGCCAGATCGCACCGAGCAGTTCCCTGTACTGATAGGGCACCTCGGGGAGCGCGTCGTACACCGGATGTCCCACGGTCACGGAGGCGACCTCGCCGAGCAGGATCACCCCGCAGGTGTCCCGCAGGAAGGGATCGGCCTCGCGCAGGGAGTGCATCCAGGTGGTGACGGCGGGCGCGGCGAGCGTTCGCTGGGTCGGAAGCCCGCGCCACACCAGGGTGTTGAGGACGGACAGCGGCAGTTTCACGGTGTGCCGTTCCGGACGCGACACGTTGACGAACGTGCGGACGGACTGCTGGGCCAGGCGTAGATCGCCGTCCGAGTGCAGCGGCACGATCGCGTCCGTGGCGATGTGAGGAGCGAAGAGGGGCAGGACGACGTCGTCCCACTGCCAGGGGTGCACGGGCAGATAGAGGTACGACTCCGGGGCGAGCCCGCGCGCGCGGAGCACCCCGTCGAAGGACTCCCGTGTGGCGGTGGCCAGTTCGCGCTCGTACAGGCGGTCCGCCGTGTCGAGACCGCCGACACCGCGGTAGGTGGCGAGCCCGGTGTGTACCGCGATCCACGGAAGGGGTGTCGCCCTGCGGGCCTCCGGTGCCCAGTGCCCGGCGTCCCGCGCGGAGAAGCCGAGGCGGCCCTTGTTGAGGACGATCCACGGGTGGCCGGTCTGGTGGCCCTCCAGTTCCGCGTATCCCAGGTCGGCCAGCTCGGCGGCGGTGAGGGCTTCGTGGTCGAGGCGTGCATCCGCGGCGAGCGTCGTACTCAGCTCACGGATGCCGTGCCCGAGCGTCGCCCCGTCGAGCCCCAGCGTGCCGCGGGCGCGCGTGAGGAAGCCGACGGGGTCGCTGAAAGGCCGGCGCTCCGCGTCCCCGTCCCTGAGGGCGAGGGAGTCGGGGTCCACCCGCCAACTGCCGTACGCGGTACGGCGGGCGCGGAAGGACACAGTGCCGCCCGCGTCGAGTCGGAGTGTGTACGGGGCACTGGGGGTGCCGGGGGGAGCCGCGCGCGGGGCGGAGGGCGGGGCGGAGAACGCGGCCGAGGTCGGGTGCGGTGGCGAGGCTTGGGGTGCCGCCGGGGCCGAGGTCGAGGTCGGAGATGAGGCCGAGATCGGGGCCGGGGGCGGGACCGGGACCGACGCCGAGGACCACGCGGAGGGCTGGTCCGAGGCCGACGCGGAGGGCTGGTCCGAGGCCGAAGCCGAAGCCGGAGTCGAGGCCGGCTCCGGCTCCGGCTCCGGCTCCGGCTCCGGCTCCGGCTCGATGATCCCCTCGTACGCGAACTCGCCGATCATCTTCGCGAGCAGGCGACGGCCGGCCTGCTCCCAGCGGTCCGCGCGCAGCTCGGGTGGGTCGTAGAGGGCGGGCGTCTCTCCGGCGGCCGGGGTGGCGGATGGAATCGACACGGGAACTCCTCGACAGGGAACCGAATCGGGACGAGCGGTGTACCAAGAGTGACGGCTCTACGACAGATCGCGCAGGGCCCGGTCTCGGACCATGAGGGCTGCGCGCTTGTCGGGCAGATCGACCTCGGCGGAGAACCGGAAGCCGGCGCTGAGGAATGCGGACACGGAGGGGGTGTTGCGAAGATCGGGTTCCGCGACGACACGAGCGCACGAGGGGCGCTTCTCGAGTACGTGGTCGGCGACGGCTCGGAGCAGGGTGGAGCCGAGCCCGTGCCCGCGGTTGACGACATCACCGATGAGGAGGTGGATTCCGGTGTCGTGCGGTCGGGCGGGGTAGTGGCGTGCCAGGGGATCAAGATCCGCGCGGTAGATCTCCCAGTAGCTCATCGGGGTGCCGTCCAGCGTCCCGAGGCATGGAACGCTGCGTCCGTCACCGTCGATCTGCCGGCGCAGATGCTCCTCGACGACGGACTCGGATCCCGCCAGCTCCCAGAATGCCGCGACGGCGGGGTCGTTCATCCAGCGCGTGATGAGCGGGAGATCGCGCTCGGTGCGCGCGGGGACGAGATGAAAGACGCCCGCGGGTGTCGCGATCGGCCCCCAACCGCCGACACGGTCGAGAAGGTCGTCCCCGACGGTCCCCTCCCGAGCCTCGTTGCCCCCGCCGTCCCCGGCGAACAGAGCGATCAGCTCATCGGGGAGGCGCAGGTCGAGCGTGTCCTCGCTGTCCGTGCCGGCGCCGCGGTCCGCACCGGGGTCCGTGAGGGATACGGGACCGGGGGCGGCTCCGGGGACGGGTCGGGTGGCGCGGGCGGTGCCGGCGTCGGTGCTCGCGTCGGTGGGAAGCACGACGACGCTCCTCTCAGAAGGCGGGGTGGGGCATGTTCCTCAGGAATGAAGGGGGTTGGAGATGGTGACGTAGACGGACTGGGTGTCGACCGGACCGACGAGTTCGTCGAGGCCGTGCAGCCGGGTCAGCAGGTTGGCCTTGCAGCGCAGGACGGGTGAGTCGAGCAGGAGGGCGGGCAGAGGCGACCGCAGCCGGGACGGGCCGGTGACGACGTCGGTGAGGAAGCGCCGGAACGCGGCGAGCAACAGCCTCTCGTCGGCGAGCTGTTGGGAGCCGAACGCACCGATGAGGCCGAGCACGTTGTTGATGCCGAGGTAGTAGGCGAAGCGTTCGTCGGTGACCTCGTCGGAGACGAAGGTGTCGCTGTGCGTCCCGATGCCGGGCAGCCGGGCGTCGAGTTCCGCGCGCCGGGACTCGCGGAAGTAGTAGCCCTGGTTGTCCCGGTAGCGGCCGCCCGTGGGCCAGCCTTCCGCGTCCAGCAGGAGAAGGGTGTTCTGCTGGTGCGCCTCCAGCGCGATGCCCGCCTCGCTGTCCAGCCAGAGCACGGGGCGTACGACGGCTTCGAGGTAGCGCAGGAACCACTCGGTGGCGACGGCGCCGCGCGGGCGGCCGGTGCGGCCGGCGAGGCGTGTGACGACCTCGCTGAGCCGGGACCGCATGCGGGGGCCGCGCCCTGCCGGGTCGGGCGTGCCGAGTCGGGCGTGCGGGCGTGGTGAGACCAGTCCCGCGACGCAGCCGATGTCGTCCGTCGGGCCGAACGGGTTGTGGCGGATCATCACGTCGAGCCCGGGAAGCGGGTTGCCGTCCGGGCCGTCGACGGCGAGCCAGGCCGGGTCGCGGACGATGTCGAAGCCGGGGTGGACGGCCTGCCACTGCTTGAACAGGCCGCCGCGCAGCAGGCGGTGGACCTCCACGCCCCGGTGGAGTTCCTTGCGGAGGTTCTCACGACGGGAGTTGGTGATGCGCAGGCCCAGCGAGAGCTTCAGCATCGCGGGGGCGCCGGTGCGGTAGACGGTGCGGACGGAGGAGGTGGGGTGCCACGCCGTACCCCGCGGCCCGAGGGCCTGGAGCAGCCCGGCGTCCAGGAGGGCCGCGATGTCGGGGCGGTGCTGGATCTCGCGCATCTGCCAGGGGTGCAGCGGCAGTGCAGCGGCGTAGCCGTCGGGAAGCGTCAGGTCGGTACCGGCCAGCCGCCTCGTCAATTGCTCCGCCGATACGGGGCGGCCGCGCTCCGTCCACGCCGAGTCGGCCGCGAGCACCGAGGGGGCGACCGCCATCCAGTGCAGGGGGAAGGAGCCGCGCAACTCGGGTGAGTAGAACCGTCCTTCGGTGTCGGAGAGGCCGTCGCGTCCCTTGGGTGTCGGGTGCAGCGGGTGGCCGAGGAGGAGTGCCTGCTCCGCGGCGAGGAACAGCTCGGGTGTGTCGTCGGGGTGTTCCCTGCGGTCCCTGATGAACACGGCGGTGCGGCGCACCGAGTCGGCGACGCGGCCGACGAGGTCGGCGCCCGCACCGGCCGGGTCGTCCGAGTGCCCGGCTTCGCGGTGGCACGGCGCGGCTCCCGCCCGCTCGGCGGTGGGCGCCTGGAGGGTCGTGCCCGCGGTCGGCGCTCCGGCGGCCGTCTGCCGTGCGAAGAGGGCCGCGACCGTCACCGCGTCGGCGGCCGGTGCCTCGTCGGGAGCGTCGGCGAGGCGGGGAAGGCCGAAGCGGTGCCAGCCGGAAGCGGACCAGTGCCGGACGGGGACGAGCAGGGCGGCGCCGCTGGCCGGCAGCGCGATGCGAAGGGTGCCGTCGTCGGGGGCGGAGAGGTTGTTCTCCCGTACCCAGCAGCGCAGCAGGTTCTCGACCGCCGCGGCCTGCGCCGCCGTCCGGGTGTCGGGGTGATCCAACAGGTCGACGCCGGGCTCGTGCGGGCGCTCGGGCGCCCGGTCACCCTCCTTCTGCCGGGGAACCGACTCCGCTCCGGACAGGTGCGGGGTCGAGGTGCCGCGGGCCGCTCGCTCATACGCGGGGGGAGGGCTGTCGGGGGCGGGGGTGGCGTTCACGAGAGTTCCTTGAAGGTCGTTCGGGCTCGTGCGGCGACGAACCTGGGCGGTACTGGGTCGCGTCGGGGTCTTAACGTTCCTGGTCGGTTGTTGTGGGGGGAATTGACGGGGTACCGGTGAGGACCGCGGGTGGGGTACTGGTAGGGACGGCAGCCAGCTGGGGCTGTGATCCATCGCCGACGAGCGTTCGCCAGGCCGTGCCCGCTGCCGACCAGGGGGTCCAGCACGGTCCGCCCTAGGTCGTACGGCCGATGGCGTGCCGTTCAGACCGTCACCGCGAACCGTCGGTGGCCCGTGTCCCGTCCCTGCCGAGTCGTCGGTCTCCCTGTGCCACCGCCTTCACCGCGTCCGCGAGCCGGTCGAGCACGGCGGACGTCTGTTCGTCGCTGATCGTCAGGGGAGGAAGGAGACGCACGACGCTCGAACGACGGCCTCCGAGTTCGACGATGAGGCCTCGGCGCAGGCACTCTCGCTGGACGGCCGCGGCGAGTTCGGGGGCGGCGGGGCGCGGGCCGTCAGGGGCGGGACTCGGTGGGCCTTCGGGGTCCACGAGTTCGAGGCCGATCATGAGGCCGCGGCCGCGTACGTCGCCGATGCAGGGGAACTCCGCCGCGAGGCCCCGGAGTTGGTTCAGCATGTGAGCCCCGACGGTGGCGGCGCGTTCGGCGAGGCCGTTCTCTCGGACGTGGGCGAGGGTGGCCGTGCCGGCGGCCATGGCCAGTTGGTTGCCTCGGAACGTGCCGGCGTGGGCGCCGGGTTGCCAGACGTCGAGGTCCTCGCGGTAGACGACGACGGCCAGCGGCAGGCTGCCGCCGATGGCCTTGGACAGGACCATCACGTCCGGGGTGACCCCGCTGTGTTCCACCGCCCAGAAGGTGCCGGTCCGGCCCACTCCCGTCTGGACCTCGTCCACGATCAGCGGGACGGACCGGGCCTCCGTGATCTCGCGCATCCGCCGCATCCAGGCGTCCGGTGCCGGGATCACCCCGCCCTCGCCCTGGACGGATTCGAGGATCATCCCTGCGGGGAGCGGTACGCCCGACTTGGGATCGTCGAGGAGGGATTCCGTCCAGCGCGCGGAGAGTTCGGCACCGCGGTCGCCGCCGACGCCGAACGGGCAGCGGTAGTCCTGCGGATAGGGGAGGCGCGCGACGCGTGCGTGGGTCGCGCCGCCGGAGGCCTCGAGCGCGCCGGCGGTCATCCCGTGGTAGGCGCCGGTGAAGGCGAGCATGCCGGTGCGGCCGGTGGCCGCGCGCACCAGTTTGAACGCGGCCTCCACGGCGTCCGTCCCGGCCGGTCCGCAGAACTGGACCCGGGCGCGCTCGGCGAAGCGCGGGGGGAGGGTGCGGAAGAGTTCCGTGGTGAAGGCGTCCTTGACCGGTGTCGCGAGGTCCAGGACCTGCAGCGGCGCCCCTGAGTCGAGGACCTTCCTGATCGCCTCCAGGACGACGGGATGGTTGTGTCCGAGGGCCAGGGTCCCGGCGCCGGAGAGGCAGTCGAGGTAGCGGCGGCCGTCGGCGCCCTCGATCGTCAGCCCGCGTGCCCGCACGGGGACGATCGGCAGGGCACGCGCGTAGGTCCGTGCCGCCGATTCGCGCGCCGACTGGCGCCGCAGGATCCCCTCGTGCGCCGCGCGCGCTCCCTCGCTCGCTGCGGCATCACCGTCCCGCGCCCCCTGGGATTCCCCGGGCGCCTCCACCGGCACCACCGCTGAATCGGTCACGGCCACGACTTCAGGTCCTCCCGCTGTCCAGAGGCGAGTTGGCAAGAGGTTCCGAACGCAGGCGTCAGGCCCCCCGTACGTACCAACGACGCTGCTCGCGTTGGGAAGCGGGTGAATTCGAAGTTCCTTGCCATGCCGAAACCGCTGCCGCCCCGGCCCGATCTCCGGGGCCCTCCCCTTTCTCCACGGGCTCGGACAGTGATCGCCGCGTTGGGCGAACGCCTGCTCGAACGGCCGCTCCCGGCCAGGAGTTCTCGAGGTCGTTGCGCTCCAGGGATCCGGACCCCCGGACACCGGGGGCGTGCCATGTCCCGCGCCGCCGGGGAGACGTTCCCAGGAGGTTGGCCGACCGGCCCCCCCCGTAGCTGAACCGTTGCCGTTCCGTCGGACGTCCCCCACAGCGACCGCATAGTCTTTGGTGCCGTTCGGTCCTACCGAACGAACCGCTCGGCACCCGCCTACGCACCACCTAGTTCCCATACGCTCAGGGGGAGTTACACCATGCGATCCATACGCCCGCCCTTCGCCGCTCGTCGAGGCAGGAGCGCGCGCCGCAGAACGTCCCCCGTGCTGGCCGCCGTCGGCCTCACCGTGGCCCTGACACTGACCGCCACCGCCTGCGGCTCGGGCGACGACACAGCGAGCGGTCAGGCGAGCGCCTCCGCGTCCCAGGGCGGCGACGGAAAGATCCAGATCCCGGACGACATCAAGAACAAGCTCAAAGAGCACGGCATCGATGTCGACAAGTGGAGGGACGGCGACTGGAAGAACTGGGACAAGGACGACTGGCTGCGCGAGGCCGACGACTTCATCAACCCGATCATCAAGGACCTCTGGGACCCGGACCGGATGCGCGGCGCCGACGACCCCGACAAGAACAAGGGCGTCGACGACGCCGACCTCACCGGTGACCAGGGCGTCACCGACCCGGAGCCGGCCCCGGTGACGGCGCAGGCCGTGAAGACGGCGTACCACGCCAGCGTGCCCGAGGCGGGCAAGGTGTTCTTCGACTCCCCCGAGGGCACGATGGTCTGCTCGGCGACGGTGGTCGAGGACCCGGCGCACCCGGGCAAGTCGAACCTGGTGTGGACCGCGGGCCACTGCGTGCACGCCGGCAAGAAGGGCGGCTGGTTCCGCAACATCGCCTTCGTGCCCTCGTACAACGACTCCGGCAAGACGGCGGCGCAGATGGAGAACGCCCCGCGGCAGGAGGTCGCTCCCTACGGCGTCTGGTGGAGCGACTGGGCGCAGACCTCGGACCAGTGGATCGAGCAGGGCGGCACCACGGGCGGCCAGGGCGCCTCGTACGATTTCGCCGTGCTGCACGTGACGCCGGAGAAGGGCAGCGACGGCAAGTCGCTGGAGGAGACGGTGGGTTCGGCGCTGCCGGTGAACTTCAACGCTCCGGCCGTGCCCAAGGTCTCGAGCATCACGGCGACCGGCTATCCGGCCGCGGCGCCGTTCGACGGCCAGAAGCTGTACCAGTGCACCGACCGGCCGGGACGGCTGTCGATCGCGCAGGCCGACCCGACGATGTACCGCATCGGCTGCACCATGACCGGCGGTTCCTCGGGCGGCGGCTGGGTGGCCGCGGGCTCGGACGGCAAGCCGGCGCTGGTGTCCAACACCTCGATCGGCCCGGTCAAGTTCGGCTGGCTGGCGGGTCCGCGGCTGGGCGATGTGGCCAAGGGCGTGTACGACTCGGTGAGCGGGAAGTTCGCCGGGCAGTGACGCCGACGACGTAACAAGGTTCGGACGGACGGCGGTGGGACGGTGCGCGCGATGCGTCACCGGTCCACCGCCGTTCGTTCTTGGCCGGGCGGGCGGAGCGGGGTGCCGCGTCCGGGCGGAACCCCACAGAGCCGCTCCACGCCCGGCAAGCACGGACACTGAGCTTCAACGGGGGTCACACCACCATGCGTTCCTCAAGACGGTGGGGCCGTTCGTCCGGCGGCGGCTGGTTCCGGGTCGTCGACGGCAGGACCGAACTCGTCTCGAACACCTCGATCGGCCCGGCCGGCAGCACCTGGCTCGCGGGACCACGGCTGGCCAAGGGTGCCCAGGCGCTCTACGAGCGGATGAACGAGGAGTACGACGGCCGGTAGGCACCCGCACCTCACGGACGGCGCCCACCTCACCGACGGCGCGCCCGCGTCACAGGCGCCGTCCATGGAGACGCTCCCCCGGACACGGGCGCACGCCCAAAGCGAAGGCCCATGGCGAAGGCCCGCCCCCTCGACAGGGGACGGGCCTTCGGACATCCGGCACGGATGAAGTCGCCGGGCGGATTTTCCCGCCGGAGCAGTCGCCGGGCGGACGCTCCTATCGGAGCGCGGGCGCCGCGACGTACGGTGCGAGATCCGCCGCCAGTTCCTCGTGGACCCGCAGCTTGAGCAGCGTGCCCTCCGCGGTGTGCTCCTCGGAGATCACCTCGCCCTCGGTGTGGGCGCGGGCGACCAGCTGGCCGTGCGTGTACGGGACGAGCGCCTCGATCTCGACCTTGGGGCGCGGCAGCTCGTTGTCGATCAGTGCGAGCAGTTCGTCCATGCCCTGGCCGGTACGGGCCGAGACCGCGATGGAACGCTTCTCGTTCCGCATCAGCCGCTGGAGCACCAGCGGGTCCGCCGCGTCCGCCTTGTTGATCACGACGATCTCGGGCACCTTGGTCGCGCCGACGTCACGGATGACCTCGCGCACCGCCGCCAGCTGCTCCTCCGGAGCCGGGTGCGAACCGTCCACCACGTGCAGGATCAGGTCGGAGTCGCCGACCTCCTCCATCGTGGAGCGGAACGCCTCGACCAGGTGGTGCGGCAGGTGGCGTACAAAACCGACCGTGTCGACCAGCGTGTACAGCCGCCCGCTCGGAGTCTCGGCCCGGCGCACGGTCGGGTCGAGGGTCGCGAACAGGGCGTTCTCGACGAGGACGCCCGCGCCCGTGAGGCGGTTGAGCAGGGACGACTTGCCGGCGTTGGTGTAACCGGCGATGGCGACCGAGGGCACCTTGTTGCGGCGGCGCTCCTGGCGCTTGATCTCGCGGCCCGTCTTCATGTCCGCGATCTCCCGGCGCATCTTCGCCATCTTCTCGCGGATACGGCGCCGGTCCGTCTCGATCTTGGTCTCACCGGGACCACGGGTGGCGAGACCGCCGCCCTTGCCGCCGCCCATCTGACGGGACAGCGACTGACCCCAGCCGCGCAGCCTGGGCAGCATGTACTGCATCTGCGCGAGCGCGACCTGCGCCTTGCCCTCTCGGGACTTGGCGTGCTGGGCGAAGATGTCGAGGATCAGGGCCGTACGGTCGATGACCTTGACCTTGACGACGTCCTCGAGGTGGATCAGCTGGCCGGGGCTCAGCTCACCGTCACAGATCACGGTGTCGGCACCGGTCTCGATCACGATGTCCCGGAGCTCCATGGCCTTGCCGGAACCGATGTACGTGGCCGCGTCGGGCTTGTCGCGGCGCTGGACGACGCCGTCGAGCACGAGCGCTCCCGCGGTCTCCGCGAGGGCGGCCAGCTCGGCCAGCGAGTTGTCCGCGTCCTGAATGGTTCCCGAGGTCCAGACACCAACGAGGACGACGCGCTCCAGGCGGAGCTGTCGGTACTCGACCTCGGTGACGTCCTCGAGCTCGGTGGAGAGGCCCGCCACGCGGCGCAGTGCCGCGCGCTCGGAGCGGTCGAACTGCTCGCCGTCCCGGTCTCCGTCGATCTCGTGGCTCCAGGCGACGTCCTCTTCCATCAGGGCATCGGCCCGAAGACCTTCGGGGTAGTTCTGCGCGGGATTCTGCGCGTCCTGGGAAGGGGAAGAAGAGGAGGTCATTGGATCCTTACGTAGCTGGGAGAACATCGGGCCGACGAATGCCGTCCGCCATAGAGAACAACGCCCGAGGTCACCGGGAGATTCCCGGTTCCGGCCGGGCCAACCCTCCGAAGGGGGCCGCGCCGCCGGCTCGAAGATGGTCGCACGGTACGGCCCGTCTCGTCACGTTACTTATCGGGCCCGCCGCGCACCCGCAGGCCTCGCGCTCCCGGAGTGGCCGCGCACCCGCGGGCACCGCGCTCCAGGGGTGCCGGTGCGATCCGGGTCCCCTCGATGCACGCGCCCGCGGGCCCGCCGCCTCACGCGTGCTTGCGCGCCTTGGGGGCGTCGCTCTTCCAGTCCGGGTGTCCCGGCATCGGCGGTGTCTTCCCGGCATAGAGCCACGCCTTGAAGAACCCGCTCAGATCGCGTGCGGCGACGGCGGAGGCGAGGTCCACGAAGTCGGCCGTCGAGGCCACGCCGTCGCGGTTGACGCTCACCCAGGTCCGCTCCAGGCGTTCGAAGGCCGGGCGCCCGATCTCCTGCCGCAGCGCGTACAGGGCCAGGGCCGCGCCGTCGTACACGTTCGGCCGGAAGATGCTGATCTTGTGGCCGGGCTTGGGTCCCTTGGGCGCCGCGGGCGGTCCGCCGGCGGCGCGCCAGGAGTCGGACAGGCGGTAGGCGGCCTTCATCCGGGCCACCATCGGCTTGTTCGCCCTCTCCTCGGCGTACAGGGCCTCGTACCAGGTGGCGTGCCCTTCGTTGAGCCACAGGTCGGACCAGGTGCGGGGGCTGACGCTGTCGCCGAACCACTGGTGGGACAGCTCGTGCACCATGATCGACTCGACGTACCACTTCGGGTAGGCGGGCTCGGTGAAGAGGTCCTTCTCGAAGAGCGAGAGCGTCTGCGTCTCCAGCTCGAAGCCGGTCTGCGCCTGGGCCATCAGCAACCCGTACGTCTCGAAGGGGTAGCGCCCGACCTTGCCCTCCATCCAGGCGATCTGGTCGGGGGTCTTCCAGAGCCACGGTTCGAGCGCCGCACGGTCGGCGGCGGGGACGACATCGCGTACGGGCAGGCCGTGCGGCCCCGCGCGGTGCAGCACGCTGGAGCGGCCGATGGACACCTGCGTCAGCTCGGTGGCCATGGGGTGCTCGGTGCGATACGTCCAGGTCGTGGACCCGCGGGCCCGGTGGGTGCCCTCGGGCAGACCGTTGGCCACGGCCGTGTACCCCTCGGGCGCCGTGACGTGGATGGTGAACATCGCCTTGTCGGAGGGGTGGTCGTTGCACGGGAAGACCAGATGTGCGGCATCGGCCTGGTTGGCCATCGCGAGCCCGTCCTTGGTCCGCACCCAGCCGCCGTCCTGGTCCTTCGCACTGACCGGATCGCTGGTGTGACGCACGGTGATACGCAGCGGGCTCCCGGCGGACAGCGGTTCGGCGGGCGTCACGACCAGGTCGTCACCGGCACTCACGAAATCGGCGGACACCCCGTTGACCTCGACCGACCGCACCGTTCCGTGCGCGAAGTCGAGATTGACGCGGTCGAGCGAAGCGGTGGTCAGGGCGTCGATCGTGGTGACGGCCTTGAGCGGCTTGTCGTTGGTACCGGGGTAGGTGAAGTCGAGGTCGTACGACTCGACGTCGTAGCCGGGGTTGCCGAGGGTGGGGAAGAGCCGGTCACCCACTCCCAGGGGCAAGGCCGGGTCCGGGGCGCTCGCGGCGATCAGACAGACGGAGACGGCCGAGGCGAGCAGGGCCGACGTGACACGGCGGCTCCTCGGGCGTACGGGCGTGGGGGTGGGGTTGAGCGGCATGGACCACCGCTACCAGCGCGCGCGGGTCCCGCGGTGGCGACTCGCGCCCGGCCCACCCGAACGGGTCCGCAAGGAGGCTCATCGGGGCCGGCGGCCGACGCGGGGCGCCCGGCACCCGGTGTCTACTGCGCCGCCGCCGCCGGATGCTGGGCCCGGCTCACGTCGTACACGCCGGGCACATTGCGCATCGCGCGCATCAGGGCCTGGAGGCGCGCCGCGTCCGGGAGTTGGAGCGTGTAGGTGTGGCGTACCCGCTGCTGGCTGGGCGGTTCGACGGTCGCCGAGACGACGGCGACCCCCTCCGCCGCGATGGCTTCGGTGAGGTCGGCGAGCAGATGCGGGCGTCCGAAGGATTCGGCGACCAGGGTGACGCGGCACTCGGAGGTGTCCCCCCAGCGCACACCGACCTCCGCGCGTCCCGCGCTCTTCATACGCGCGGCTCCGGCGCACTCCACGCGGTGCACGGTGACCACTCCCCCGCGGACGGCGAAGCCGGTCACCTCGTCGGGCGGTACGGGCGTACAGCAGCCGGCCATGCGTACGGACGCGCCGGGCGGGTCGGCGACGGCGCTCGCGGGGCGGGCGACCTGCGCCTCGGTGGGGCGGGCCGGGGCCTCGATCGGCGGCCTGGGGCTCGTGGCGGAGGTCCCGGACGTCTCCTCGTCGCCGGGTGCGGGATGCGTGGCCATCCAGCGCTGGATGGCGATCCGCGCAGCGGCCGTGTGCGCGTGCTCCAGCCACTCCCTGGACGGCTCGGAGGCGGGGTCCTGGCCCATGAGGAGCTGAACGGTGTCGCCGTCCTTCAGGACCGTACTGAGCGTCGCCAGACGGCCGTTGACGCGGGCTCCGATGCAGGCGTGCGCGTCCTCGCCGTACTGCGCGTAGGCCGCGTCGACGCAACTGGCGCCCTCCGGAAGGCCCAGCGAGCCTCCGTCGGCGCGGAACACGGTGATCTCGCGGTCCTGGGCGAGGTCTTCGCGGAGTGTCGACCAGAACGTGTCCGGGTCCGGGGCGCCCTGTTGCCAGTCGAGCAGCCGGGAGAGCCAGCCGGGACGGGTGGGGTCGGCACGCTCGCCGTCGAAGGGGCGGTCCCCGCCGCCGTCCGGCTGTTCCTCCGACGGCGATGCGTAGGGATTGCCGAGCGCGATGACTCCGGCCTCGGCCACCTTGTGCATCTGGTGCGTGCGGATGAGGACTTCGGCGACCTGGCCGTCGCCGCGGGTCACGGCCGTGTGCAGCGACTGGTACAGGTTGAACTTGGGGACGGCGATGAAGTCCTTGAACTCCGAGACCACCGGGGTGAGACAGGTGTGCAGTTCGCCGAGGACGCCGTAGCAGTCGGCGTCCTCGTTCACGAGCACCAGGAGGCGTCCGAAGTCGGCGCCGCGCATCGGGCCGCGCTTGCGCGACACGCGGTGCACGGAGACGAAGTGCCGTGGCCTTATGAGGACTTCGGCCTGGATGCCGGCGTCGCGCAGGACCACGCGCACCTCCTCCGCGATCTCCGCGAGAGGGTCGTCGCCGCGGCCGGCGTTCTCGGCGATGAGCTCCCGCGTGTGCTCGTACTCCTCGGGGTGCAGGATCGCGAAGACGAGGTCTTCCAGCTCGGTCTTGAGCGCCTGCACACCGAGGCGCTCGGCGAGCGGGATCAGCACGTCCCGGGTCACTTTGGCGATCCGCGCCTGTTTCTCGGGTCGCATGACCCCGAGGGTCCGCATGTTGTGCAGCCGGTCCGCGAGTTTGATCGACATCACCCGGACGTCGTTGCCCGTCGCGACCAGCATCTTCCGGAACGTCTCCGGTTCGGCGGCGGCGCCGTAGTCGACCTTCTCCAACTTGGTGACGCCGTCGACGAGATAGCAGACCTCGTCGCCGAATTCCTCCCGCACCTGATCCAGTGTCACTTCCGTGTCCTCGACGGTGTCGTGGAGCAGGGAGGCGGTCAACGTCGTGGTCTCGGCGCCCAGTTCGGCGAGGATCAGCGTCACGGCGAGGGGGTGCGTGATGTACGGCTCGCCGCTCTTGCGCATCTGGCCGCGGTGCGAGGACTCCGCGAGCACGTACGCCCGGCGCAGGGGCTCGAGTTTGGCGTCGGGGTGGTGGGCGCGGTGCGCCTCGGCCACATGCCCGATGGCGTCCGGCAGCCGGTCACGGGTCGCGGGCCCGAGCAGTGCGGCCCGCCCCAGGCGGCGCAGGTCGATCCGGGGACGCGCCTTCCTGCGGTGCGCCGGGGTCACCCCCGGCTCCAGCGAGGGCGAGCGCTCGGGGGCGGGCATTGCAGGGCCTGGCGTCGCGGGATTCGTCGCCTCCGCACTCATGGGCACCTCCGGCTGCGTAAGACCGGCGGACGGGTGCCCCATGGCGTACTCGGCTCAGGGGATCGTGTCGGTCCCCCGTCCGTGCCGGTGCTTGATGCTACCGAGCCCACCACGCCCGGTTGACCGCCTCTCGCCGAGCGTGAAACGGATCACCCATTCGAGCGAAGGTTTTGGGGTTTACGGTTTCGAACTTTCGGAAGGGACGGCACGGACGTACGGCGTCGCACCAATGACGTCGCACCGATAGGTCGCACCAATAGGGGACGGGGCGCGCCCGTCCCCGGCCGCGCGGCTCAGCGTCGCGCGGCTTCCAGCCACTCGGCGTCGATCTCGCCCTCGGCGAGGATCACCGCGGGGCCCGTCATCTCGATCTCGCCGTCCGCGCGCTCGGTGATCACCAGACGTCCGCCGGGCACGTCGACGGTGTACGTCGCCGGGGTGCCGGTCACGGCGGGGTCGGCGTTGTCGCGGCGGGCCGCGGCGACGGCCACGGCGCACGCGCCCGTCCCGCAGGAGCGGGTCTCTCCGGAACCGCGCTCGTGGACCCGCAGGGCGACATGGCCCGGCCCCCGGTCGACCACGAACTCGACATTGACCCCGTCCGGGTACGCGGACTCGGGGGTGAACGGCGGAGGCGTGTACAGATCGCCGGCGTGCGCGAGGTCGTCCACGAAGGCGACGGCGTGCGGGTTGCCCATGTTCACGTTGCGGGCGGGCCAGCTGCGCTCGCCGACGCTCACCGTCACTTCTCCCCCGGGGAGGAGTGCCTTGCCCATGCCGACGGTGACGTCTCCGTTCTTGGCGACGTGCACGGTCTTCACACCCCCGCGCGTGGCGACGGCCGCATCTCCTTCGACCACATACCCGGCGCGCTGGAGGTAGCGGGCGAACACACGCACTCCGTTGCCGCACATCTCGGCGACCGAGCCGTCGCCGTTGCGGTAGTCCATGAACCACTCCGCCTCGGCCGCCATGTGCTGGGCCTCGGGGTGCGCGGCGGACCGTACGACGTGCAGCAGACCGTCGCCACCGATGCCCGCGCGGCGGTCGCACAGCGCGGCGACAGCGGCCGGGGGCAGGTCGATGACGTTCTCCGGGTCCGGGACGATCACGAAGTCGTTCTCGGTCCCGTGACCCTTGAGGAAGGCGATCCGCGTGCTCATCCCTCGATCGTACGGGGTCGGCACGACAGTCCGGGCGGCGCGGGGCGGGGGTCGGTACGACACGCACGTCCACGTCGGGCGGGTGCCCGGGATCGGGCCCGCGACCCGGCGGACCGGGCCCGCGGAGTCAGCGCAGCCGGGCCACGCGCCACACGGCGAGCACCGCCACCGCGGCGACGACCACGACGTACGCGATCACCACACGCCAGTCCGGGCGGCGGCCGGAGCCGCGCGGCGGGAAGCCGGGCAGGGAGTAACCGACCCGGCGGGCGGCCATCATGCCCCAGCCGGCGGCGCACGAGCAGATCAGCAGCCCGAGCATGGCGACCACGGCACCGCCGTCACCGAACTCGAAGGCCAGGGGGAAGGCGAACATCAGTGAGCCGGTCGCGGCCAGCGCCACGATGGGCGCGAGCTGCCAGATGCGCAGTCGGCGCTGCGGGCGCAGCTCGACCTCGACCTCCGGGGACATCTCGCCGGGACCGGGGCCGTCGGCGATCACCCCGTCGGGGGTCTCCTCGGGGCCGTCGGAGCTCAGGCGCTCTCCGTCCAGCTCCGGCTCGACGCCGGGATCGGCGTCCGGATCGATGCTCAGTCGGACTCCGTCCGGATCAGCACCGTACTCAGTGCCTCGTGCAGTGTCGCGAGGGCCGGCCTCCATCGCCACGCGCCCTCCCAACTCGGACTTCACTGGTCGATCGAAGCTCGATGATGGCACGGCGCCGGAGGCCCGGATGACGGCCGGAGCGTCCCGATGCAATGACGTGATCAGGCTGTGACCGGTCGTTCAACCAACGCCAGTGCGAGCTCCGGGAGTTCTGTGAGATCCGCCGCAGCCCCACTGAGCCAATGCACCCGCGGGTCGCGCCGGAACCACGAATCCTGACGGCGCGCGAAGCGCTTGGTGGCGCGAACGGTCTCGGCGCGGGCCTCGGCATCGGTGCACTCCCCGGCGAGCGCCGCGAGGACCTGCTGGTATCCGAGGGCACGTGACGCCGTGCGCCCCGCGCGCAGGCCGTGCGCCTCCAGGGTGCGCACTTCGTCCACGAGCCCGGCCTCCCACATCCGGTCCACGCGGCGTGCGATGCGCTCGTCGAGCTCGGGGCGCGCCACATCGACACCGATCTGGAGGGTGTCGTACACGGAGTCGTGGCCGGGCAGATTGGCGGTGAAGGGCTTGCCGGTGATCTCGATCACCTCGAGGGCCCGGACGATACGGCGGCCGTTGCTGGGCAGGATCGCGTGGGCGGCCTCGGGGTCGGCCATCGCGAGCCGCGCGTGCAGCGCTCCGGAGCCGCGCAGGGTGAGCTCCTCCTCCAGGCGGGCCCGCACCTCGGGGTCGGTGCCGGGGAACTCCAGGTTGTCGACGGCCCCTCGGACGTACAGCCCGGAGCCGCCCACCAGGATCGGCCAGCGCCCCTCGGCGAGCAGCGCGTCGATGCGGGCGCGGGCGAGCCGCTGGTACTCGGCGACGCTGGCGGTGACCGTCACGTCCCAGATGTCCAGGAGGTGGTGCGGGACGCCGCCGCGCTCGTCGGGCGTCAGCTTGGCGGTGCCGATGTCCATCCCTCGGTACAACTGCATCGAGTCGGCGTTGACGACCTCGCCTCCGAGACGCCTGGCGAGGAAAACGCCCAGATCGGACTTTCCTGCGGCGGTCGGTCCGACGACGGCGATGACCCGGGGGGCGGGGGGTGTGCTACTCACGGTCCCAGTCTCGCAAACCCCCGGCCCTCTCCTCCAACGAGCTACGTGACGCCGTGGGTCCGGGTTCGTTGCCTGATGCGAGGTTCCAGCCGCCGGTTCCGTGAACCGGTGACCCGGGCGACGCAATGGGACGCACCGGGCGACACGGGATTTCGCCCTCACGAGTAACGTATGGAGTGGATATGGGCGTTTTTGCACGACTTCTCCGGAGGTCAAAGGCTACGGAGGAGGCGTCACCCGCCGAGGTGGAGACCGCCGCACAGCCGGACGGCACCGAGGCGGAGCCGGCGGCAGAGGGTTCGTCCGAGAACGAGGGCGAGGCGACGGCGGGGACCGCCGGGACCGACACCGCGGAGGACGTCGACATCCCCAAGCAGCAGACCGCCGAACGGGCCGCCGACAACGAGGCCGGCGAGGGCGCCCGCACATAACTGTCCCGCGAGGGAAGGCGAACCATGGGTCTGATGGACAATCTGAAAGCCAAGCTGGAGCCCGCCAAGGACAAGGTCTCCGGGCTCGCGCAGCAGCACGGGCACAAGGTCACCCACGGCCTCGACAAGGCCGCGAAGGTGGTCGACGAGAAGACCAAGCACAAGTACAGCGGCAAGATCCAGACGGGCACGGGCAAGGCCAAGGACGCCATGGACCGCCTCGCGCACAAGGACGGTGGCGGGACCACGCCCCCACCCGACATGCCGACGCCGCCTCGGACATCCTGAACGACCCACAGATCGGCGGACGGCCGCGAAGCCCTCGGGCTTCCGGCCGTCCGCCGTGTCCGGCCCCGTGCGGGCACGGCGGACGCGACCGACAGCGGACTAGGACGGCGCAAGCGACGCGGGCACGGCGGACGGCGCATGCGACGCGAGCACGGCGGACGGCGTCAGCAACGCGCGCACGCCGGAAGCCTGAGCGACGGGAGCCGCGGGACAACGCCGGGCACGGCGGCGGGCGCGAGCGACGGCAGCTGCGACGCCGCCGGGCGGCGCGTTCGTGCCGCGGCCGTCCTCTCGCTCGTACGGCTCAACGCGCCACGGCTTTCCCGGCGCGACCTCTAGGACCAGGCCGCAACCAGGTACCCCACTCCGTACGGGGCGTCGTCGTAGAGCAGGGCGCCGCCGAGCCCCGCGCCCTCGGCCGCGCCGGCGAGGACCTGCCAGGGGGCGCGCCCCGCGGCCTTCAGCTCGTGGGCCAGAGCGGTGTCCAGTGTCTTGAGGGCCGCCACGTCCGCGGTTCCGAGCGCACGCGCGACCTCCGCGTCGAAGCCCGCCGCGCGCTCGTCGAGATAGCCCGGCGCCTTGACCGTCCTGCACGCGCTGGCGTCACCCATCACCAGCAGCGCCACCCGCACAGCCCGCCCGGCGATGTGCTCCCCCGCCTGGATACATCGCTCGGCCTCCAGAGGTTCCCCCACTCCGAGCCCCTCCACCGGGGCGTCGGACCAGCCGGTGCGCTCCAGCAGCCAGGCGGCGACGGCGAGGGAGGGCGGCAGTCCGCGGTCCGAGGCGTCGGGGCCCGCGGCGGCCGCGGCCGGGCGACCGAGACGCAGGTCGAGATCGACCCCGAAGCCGTTGAAGGAGCCGCGGGTGCCCTCCGGATGCGGGCCGCGACCGCTCTGTTCGGCGGGGCCGACGACCACCAGCAGGTCGGGGCGTGACGCGGCGAGCACGCCCAGCGCGTCCGTGCAGGCCGCGCGGGCGGCGTCCAGCTCGGGTGCCGCGCCGGCGGCGACGTCGGGGACGAGCAGCGGAGGGCAGGGGCAGACTGCGGCGGCTACAAGCATGATCCGCAGCGTAACGGTGCCGACCGACGATCCGCCCCGGCCCCACTCAGGTTCCGCCGGCGCCCGTCGGCCTGCCGTCCCGGCCGGCGTCGGCCTGCTGCCCAAGCCCGTGTCGGCCTGCTGTCCCGGCCAGCGTCGGCTTGCTGTCCCGGCCGGCGTCGCCCCCTCAGTCGGCCGGTCGGTCAGTCGCAGCCGCAGCCGCTGCCCGCGGCGACCGGGAGCGGCTCGGGGGCGCCGATCCTCGGCAGGCCGAGCATGACGCCCGCCGGCTTGGCGGCCTCGGCGGCGTTGCGCTTCTCCCAGGCGTCCCCCGCGCGCGTGCGGCGCACGTCCAGGACGGCGCCCTCGGCGAGCAGGTGGTGCGGGGCGGCGTAGGTGATCTCGACGGTGACCACGTCGCCGGGGCGGACCTCTTCGTCGGGCTTGGTGAAGTGGACCAGCCGGTTGTCGGGGGCGCGGCCGGACAGCCGGTGGGTGGCGCCGTCCTTACGGCCCTCCCCCTCGGCGACCATCAGCTCCAGGGTGCGGCCGACCTGCTTCTTGTTCTCGCCCCAGGAGATCTCCTCCTGGAGGGCGACGAGACGCTCGTAGCGCGCCTGGACGACCTCCTTGGGGATCTGCCCCTCCATGGTGGCCGCCGGAGTGCCGGGGCGCTTGGAGTACTGGAAGGTGAAGGCCGCCGAGAAGCGGGCCTCGCGGACCGCGTGCAGGGTCTGCTCGAAGTCCTCCTCCGTCTCACCGGGGAAGCCCACGATGATGTCGGTGGTGATCGCCGCGTCCGGGATGGCGGCCCGGACCTTCTCGATGATCCCCAGGAAGCGGTCCTGGCGGTACGAGCGGCGCATCGCCTTCAGCACGGTGTCCGATCCGGACTGCATCGGCATGTGCAGCTGCGGCATCACGTTCGGGGTCTCGGCCATGGCGGCGATCACGTCGTCGGTGAAGTCGCGCGGGTGCGGCGAGGTGAAGCGGACCCGCTCCAGGCCCTCGATCTGCCCGCAGGCGCGCAGCAGCTTGCTGAAGGCCTCACGGTCGCCGATGTCGCTGCCGTACGCGTTGACGTTCTGGCCGAGCAGGGTGATCTCCGAGACGCCCTCGCCGACCAGGGCCTCGATCTCGGCCAGGATGTCGCCGGTCCGGCGGTCCCTCTCCTTGCCGCGCAGCGCCGGGACGATGCAGAAGGTGCAGGTGTTGTTGCAGCCGACGGAGATCGACACCCAGGCCGCGTACGCGCTCTCGCGGCGGGTCGGCAGGGTGGAGGGGAAGGCCTCCAGGGACTCGGCGATCTCGACCTGCGCCTCTTCCTGGACGCGGGCGCGCTCCAGGAGGACCGGCAGCTTGCCGATGTTGTGCGTGCCGAAGACGACGTCCACCCAGGGCGCCCGCTTCACGATGGTGTCGCGGTCCTTCTGGGCGAGGCAGCCGCCGACGGCGATCTGCATGCCCGGACGCTTCGTCTTCATCGGGGCGAGGCGGCCGAGGTTGCCGTAGAGCTTGTTGTCGGCGTTCTCCCGTACGGCGCAGGTGTTGAAGACGACGACGTCCGCGTCGCCGTCCGAGCCCGCGGGCGCCTTCACATAACCGGCGTCCTCGAGGAGCCCGGAGAGCCGTTCGGAGTCATGGACGTTCATCTGACACCCGTAGGTGCGCACTTCATACGTCTTCGATTCCTGAACGTCCACTGCCTGACTCCGGTCGCCGCTGCTCATGTGACAAGGGTAGGCGGTGCCTGGAGTACGTCCGGACGCCGGAGCCGCGGCCCGTGCGCTGCCCGGAGATCCACGGACCGCCCGGACCGCTCCTGACCTGCCGCGGAGTCATGATCACTCGATCAGCGCGACGAGCCGCTCCGCGACCGTCTTCGCGGCGGCTCCCAGCAGGATCGTGTAGTGGTTGGTGCCCGCGATCAGCTCGGCGGGCAGGCCCGGGGACCTGCCGGTCCAGTGCTGGACCTCGGCCGCCCGCAGCATCGGCGGCTCCTGCCCGAGCAGCCCGAGCGGCGCGTGCAGCAGCCGAGCCGGGACGGACAGCCGCGTGAGGTCGGCGGCGAACAGGTCGGCGGAGGCCAGCAGATCCCGCCCGTCGTGCCGTACGGCCTCCTCGCGCGCCTTGGAACGCCGGGCGCCCCGGGGCCCCGTGAGGTCGTAGCGCACGTACGTCTCGATGTCCGCGTTCCAGTCGGGGCCGAGCGCCGGATGCGCGCGGAAGAAGTCGACGTAGTCCTGGTCGGTCGCGAAGGTCCGGCCGAGGCGGGCCAGCGCGGGGCCGAGGGTGACGTCCAGGACGGCGTCGAGGTCGGCGCCGGGCGGCACGGGGAGGGGCAGGCCGCCGTCGACGAGCAGCAGCCGGTCGAACAGCTCCGGCCGTCGCGCCGCCGCGCGCAGCGCGATGTACGCGCCCATCGAGTGCCCGGTCAGGGCGACGGGCCGGCCCGCGCCCAGGTCCTCCGCGAGGCGGCACAGGTCCGTGGCGTGCCGGTCGAGGCCGTAATCGCCGGGGGTGCCGGCGCTGCCGCCGCGCCCCCTCAGGTCGGGCGCGAACAGGGTCCATTCGTCGGGGAGTCGACGGGCCATGGCACCGAAGGCCATCCCGGACGCGGTGATGCCGTGCGCCGCGAGGGCTGTCCGCGGCCCCCGCCCGAACCGCAGGACACGGAGCGTTCCGCCCTCGACGGGCAGATCGAGTTCGGCCGGCTCGTTCATGCGCTCTCCTGGTCGTCGCTGGTGGACACCCCGAGGTGCCGACGGCCCTGCGGTTCCTGGTGGCCAGCCCGAAGGGGCGAAGGGGCGAAGGGGCGAAGGGGCGCAAGCTAGCAAGCCGGTCGGCGGTACCGGAAGGGTGCGGGTCGGCCGACCGGCAGAGGCGGCCAACAGGGGCGGCCGGCCTGGAGGCGGGAGAGCGGCAGCCGCCGCTCCCCCGGGTGCCGCGGACACGCGCTAGGCGTCCGGGGCGCTCCACCCCTGCCGCCGCAGGACCTCCGACACATCCGGGGCCCTGTAGTGCTCGCCCTTGAGGACCTTGCCGTCGGCCCTGCGGGCGATATGGCCGTCGGGGCCCAGCTTCGTCATGTTGGAGCGGTGGATCTCGGCGATCACCGCGTCGAGGTCGATCCCGTGGACGAGAGCCGTTCCGTACGCCACGTACACGACGTCGGCGAGCTCGTGCGCCAGCCGGTCGAGCGGGCCGCCGACCGCGACCTCGGCGACCTCGGCCGCCTCCTCGGCCAGCAGTTCGCCGCGGTGCGCGGCGAGCTTCGGGGAGACCTCGGCCGGGGTGTCGCGGACCTCGAGGCCGAAGGCGAGATGGAACGCACGGACCAGGGAGGCGGGCGAAGGGGCGGCGCCGGACTCGGCGGCGGCCGGGGAAGGCAGCGGAGTGGCGGAAGGCGCGACCTGTGACGGGGAAGACGGCTGCATCCGACGAGCCTATCGATCCGCCGGAACCCCCTTGTGAGTCCCGCCCTGGTCAGGACCGCCCCCGGACTGGCAGGATCGCGCGCATGTTCCAGGCACTCCCCCGTATCGGCCGGCGCCGCGCGCTGTTCGGCTCGGCGACCGCTCTCACGGTCGTCGGCCTGCTGCTGTGGTGGCTGCTGCCGCTGAGCGAGGAGGCCCCGAGCGGGACGATCACCTTCAGCACGGGCACCCGGACCGGGGTCTACCAGATGTACGGCAAGCTCCTCCAGAGCGCCATCGCCAAGGACCTGCCGAACCTGGACGTCCAGCTGAAGAAGAGCGACGGATCGCAGCAGAACGTCCGGCGCGTGGCCACGGGCGAGGCCGACTTCACCATCGCGGCGGCCGACGCCGTGGAGACGTACATCCTCCAGAACAAGCCGGGATCGGGCCGGCTGCGCGGTTGCTCACGGCTCTACGACGACTATGTGCACCTGGTGGTCCCGCGCTCGTCGTCCGTGCGGTCCGTGGCGGACCTGAAGGGCCGGAGGGTCGCCCTCGGACCGAGCGGTTCCGGGGTGCGGCTGATCGCGAACCATGTGCTCGAGGCGGCGGGGCTGGACCCCGACACGGACATCGAGCCCCTCGACGACGGCATCGCGACCATGCCCGGCCTGCTCAAGGAACACAAGATCGACGCCTTCTTCTGGTCGGGCGGCCTGCCGACGAGCGCCGTGGTGGACCTCGCCAAGGCCGACGACATCAGGCTGGTGCCGATCGGCGGCGACCTCGTCAAGAAACTGCACGAGCAGGGCGGCGCCTCCCGCTATTACCGGTCCGCCCAGATGCCCGCCGACGCCTACCCCGAGGCGCAGCGCGGCTCCCCCGTGCAGACCCTGGCCGTGGCCAACTACCTGATCACCCGTGAGGACGCGGACGCGAAGCTCACCGAGGAGCTCACCCGCACGGTGATCACGAGCCGCGACCGGATCGGCGGTGTGGTGCACGCGGCCCAGCTGGTGGACCTGCGCACGGCGATCTACACGGACCCGCTGCCCCTGCACGACGGCGCAAGCCGCTACTACCGGTCGATCAAGCCCTGACCCGCGGCGCCGTGACCCCGGCGCCGCCTCCTGCCGCATCCGTGGAGCCGCCCGGTTCCGGCACGGGCCGTCCCGCGGAGCGGCGCCCCGCACGGTCCCTCAGGCCGCAGGACCCGACCTGGGCACCGTCACCGTCACCCGCAGGCCGTGCGGCTCGTGGTGGTCGTACGCGATGGAGCCGCCGCCCGCGGCGAGCAGGGCCCGCGAGATGGAGAGGCCGAGGCCCGAGCCCTTGACGTTCTGGTGGACCGCGCTGCGCCAGAAGCGGTCGCCGATGCGGGCCAGGTCCTCGTCGCCGAGGCCGGGGCCGCCGTCGGTGACCACGATGGTCGAGGACTCGCCGTTCGACGCGACGGTCACCTCGACGCTCTCCCCCTCGGGTGTGAACTTGACCGCGTTGTCGATCACCGCGTCCAGGGCGCTGGACAGGGTGACGGGGTCGGCCCACGCGGTGGTGGGCGGGCAGGTCCCCGCCAGTCGTACGCCCCTGCTCTCGGCGACCGGCTCCCAGGACGCCACGCGCTCGGCGGCCAGCTCGCCGATGTCGGTGAGCCGCACATCGGCTTCGGCGTGCTCGGCGAGCGCCAGGTCGAGCAGATCGTCGAGCACCTGGGTGAGGCGCTTGCCCTCGGTGCGGACCGAGGCGATCTCCTGGTTGTCCTCGGGGAGTTCGAGAGCGAGGAGCTCGATGCGCAGAAGCAGCGCCGAGAGCGGGTTGCGCAGCTGGTGCGAGGCGTCGGCGACGAAGGCGCGCTGCTGCTCCAGCACGTCCTCGACGTTGTCCGCCATCTCGTTGAAAGACCGGGCCAGGCGCTGGAGTTCGGGCGGTCCGCCGGCGGGCGCGACCCGGGACTTCAGCCGGCCGGTCGCGATGTCGTGGGTGGTGGCGTCGAGGACGCGCACGGGCCTGAGCACCCAGCCGGTGAGGCGCAGCGCGGCACCGAGCGCGAGGAGCATCGCGGCGATCTCGCCCGCGCCGATGATCAGCCAGCCGTGCAGGGTCTTGGAGCGCATCTGCCCGGTGGGCGAGTCGGTGACGACGACGGCGACGACGTCACCGTCCCTGATGACCGGGGACGCGACGACGAGCCGGTGGCGCTGCCAGGGCCAGACCTGCTCCGGGTCGTGGCTGCGGCGGCTGACGAGCGCCTCGTTGAAGGCGTCGCGGGCCACTCCCGTCCCGGGCACACGCCAGGTTTCCGGGGCGTTGGCCATGGGCGTGCGGTTGCGGTAGAAGACGCCGGCCCGGATGCCGTACACCTCGAAGTAGCGGGTGAGTTCGGTCCGCAGGGTTTCGCCGCGTTCGTCCGGGAAGCCCCCCTGGGAACCGCCGGAGGCGTCGGTGACGTACTGGGCGAGGGCCGCGAAGCGCGCGGTGTCGTCGATGCGGTCGACGACCACGCGCTGCTGCTGGGCCGCCGCGACACTCACCGCGAGCGGGATGCCGAGCGCGAGCAGGACGGCTGCCATCAGGACGATGAGCAGCGGAAGGAGACGTGTGCGCACCCGTGCCCGCTACGAAGCCGGGGCGACGAGCCGGTACCCGACGCCGCGTACGGTCTCGATCAGCGCCGGCATGCGCAGTTTGGAGCGCAGCGACGCGACGTGCACCTCCAGGGTGCGCCCGGTTCCTTCCCAGCTGGTGCGCCACACCTCGCTGATGATCTGCTCCCGGCGGAACACCACTCCGGGGCGCTGGGCGAGCAGGGCGAGCAGGTCGAACTCCTTGCGGGTCAGCTGGACCGTCGAACCGTCCACGGTGACCTGGCGGTTGGGGAGTTCGATGTGTACGGAGCCGAGGCGCAGCAGGGTCTCGCCGGGGGCCGCCGCGTCGTCGTGGACGCTGCGCCGGCTGACGGCGTGGATCCGGGCGAGCAGTTCCCCGGTGTCGTAGGGCTTCACCACGTAGTCGTCGGCGCCGAGGTTGAGGCCGTGGATGCGGGACCGTACGTCCGCGCGCGCGGTGACCATGATCACCGGGGTGGCGGTCCGCTTGCGGATCTTGCCGCAGACCTCGTAACCGTCCTGGTCGGGCAGTCCCAGGTCGAGCAGGACGACACCGAAGCCGTCGCTCTCCGGGACCAGCGCCTGCAGGGCCTCCTCGCCGCTGCGGGCGTGCGTGACGTCGAAACCGTGCCGTGCCAGCACCGCGGACAGGGCAGCGGCGACGTGATTGTCGTCCTCGACGAGGAGCAGTCTCATTCCGGCCCCCTCCGGTTCCTAGGTCGTACGATGTCTGCGTGTAGAACGCGGTGCACGCTCGCGTGCACCAAGGAAGTCACGCCGATGGACAAGGACGGCGTCAAGAGGCTTCGGGTTGCGCGGAGCTTCCGTTACCCAGCCGGTACGCGCATTTGTACGGTCCGCTACGACACGTGTCCGATTGCTGCCGGATCGTGATGCTCAAGTTCCCCTCAGATGTAATGACGCTGGTCGTACGGCGTTACTACTGTCCTCCGAAACCGACGAGGACGGAGCCCGAAAGCGATGACCGACGTATCGGTGGTCAAGGACGCCATGCCCGCGACCGACGAACTGGTTGTCCTGAAGAGCGTCAACAAGCACTTCGGCGCGTTGCACGTGCTCCAGGACATCGACCTGACGATCACCCGTGGTGAGGTCGTCGTGGTCATCGGGCCCTCCGGGTCCGGAAAGTCCACGCTGTGCCGCACCATCAACCGCCTGGAGACGATCGATTCGGGTGACATCTCGATCGACGGCAAGCCGCTGCCCCAGGAGGGCAAGGGGCTGGCCCGGCTCCGGGCCGATGTGGGCATGGTCTTCCAGTCCTTCAACCTCTTCGCGCACAAGACCGTGCTCGAGAACGTGATGCTGGGGCAGATCAAGGTCCGCAAGACCGACAAGAAGGCGGCGGAGGAGAAGGCCCGCGCGCTGCTCGACCGCGTCGGTGTCGGCACGCAGGCCGACAAGTACCCCGCACAGCTGTCGGGCGGCCAGCAGCAGCGCGTCGCGATCGCGCGGGCGCTGGCGATGGACCCCAAGGTCATGCTCTTCGACGAGCCGACCTCCGCGCTGGACCCCGAGATGATCAACGAGGTCCTCGAAGTCATGCAGCAGCTGGCCCGGGACGGCATGACCATGATCGTCGTCACCCACGAGATGGGGTTCGCTCGTTCGGCTGCCAACCGCGTCGTCTTCATGGCCGACGGCCGCATCGTCGAAGAGGCTGTGCCGGACCAGTTCTTCAGCAACCCGCGCAGCGACCGTGCCAAGGACTTCCTCTCGAAGATCCTGCACCACTGACGTCCCCGCGCGTGGGGATCCCTGACGACCCCGCGCGTGGGGGACTCCTCACGTCACCCGCCCGTCGACGGCCCATAGTTCTTCATCACTCAAAGGATGTTCCTCATGAAGCTCCGCAAGGCAGCCGCCGCCTCGGCAGCCGTACTCGCTCTCGCCGCGACCGCCACCGCGTGCGGTTCGGACGACAAGAACGACAGCGGGTCCTCGTCCTCCGGCGGCGGCAAGATCAAGGTCGGCATCAAGTACGACCAGCCCGGTCTCGGCCTCAAGCAGCCCGACGGTTCCTTCGCCGGTTTCGACGTGGACGTCGCGACCTACGTGGCCAAGCAGCTCGGTTACAAGCCCGACCAGATCGAGTTCGTCGAGACGAAGAGCGCCGACCGTGAGAACGCGCTCGCCCGCGGCGACGTGAAGTTCATCGCGGCCACCTACTCGATCACCGACGAGCGCAAGCAGAAGGTCGACTTCGCCGGCCCGTACCTCCTGGCCCACCAGGACCTGCTCGTCAAGGCCGACTCGAACATCTCCAAGGGCACGGACCTCAACGGCAAGAAGCTCTGCTCCGTGACCGGCTCGACCTCGGCGCAGAACATCAAGGACACCATCGCCCCGAAGGCGAACCTGCGTCAGTACAGCGGCTACTCGGAGTGCATCGCGGGCCTGCAGAGCGGCGCCGTGGACGCGGTGACCACCGACGACTCGATCCTCGCGGGCTTCGCCGCGCAGGACAAGTACAAGGGTCAGTTCAAGCTCGCCGGGCTCAAGCTCAGCAACGAGAACTACGGCGTCGGCATCAAGAAGGGCGACACCGAGCTGGAGAAGAAGATCAACGCCGCGCTGACGAAGATGGTGGCCGACGGCGCCTGGAAGACGGCGGTCGAGAAGAACTTCGGCCCGGCGCAGTACAAGTACGAGCCCGCCCCGAAGGTCGGCGTGATCGTCTCGTAGTCCGGAGATCACCAGCCAACGCAGGGACCCCCGGGCAACGCAGGAACCCGGGGGTCCACGCGGGGTTCCGCAGGTGTGCCGCCGCCCGACGCGATCACGGCGGCGGCACACCGCGTCCGCCAGTACGCCACCACCCGGAAGCGCGGGAGATCGTGTTCGACTTTCTTCAAGGTTATGACGTCCTAGGGGCGTTCTGGACGACGGTGAAACTCACCGTCTTCTCCGCCCTCGGCTCCCTGGTCCTGGGCACCCTGCTGGCCGCGATGCGGGTCAGCCCGGTCCCGCTCATGCGCGGCTTCGGCACCGCCTACGTGAACATCGTCCGGAACATCCCGCTGACCGTCATCATCGTCTTCAGCTCGCTCGGTCTCGCGGACATCTTCGGTGTCACGCTGGGCGCGCCCGACAACTTCGATCTCCAGGGTTTCCGGCTCGCGGTCCTCAGTCTCATCGGCTATCACGCGGCCTTCGTCTGCGAGGCGCTGCGCTCCGGCATCAACACCGTGCCGGTCGGGCAGGCCGAGGCGGCCCGCGCGATCGGACTGAGCTTCAGCCAGACCCTCCGGCTCGTCGTGCTGCCGCAGGCGTTCCGTTCCGTCATCGTCCCGCTGGCGAACGTGCTGATCGCGCTGACCAAGAACACGACCGTGGCCGCCGCCATCGGCGTGGCCGAGGCCGCCAGCCTGATGAAGACGATGATCGAGAACGAGGCCCAGACGGTCCTCATCGCCGCGTTCTTCGCCTTCGGGTTCGTGGTCCTGACCCTCCCCACCGGCCTCATTCTCGGCTGGCTGGGCAAGCGACTGGCGGTGAAGCGATGACCTCCGTCCTCTACGACGCTCCCGGTCCCCGGGCCAAGCGCCGCAATCTGCTCCTCTCGGTGGTCTTCTTCGTCCTGCTCGCCCTGTTCCTGTGGTGGATCTGGACGGCGATGGACGACAAGGGCCAGCTGAAGTGGGACCTGTGGGAGCCGTTCACCACGGCGGACGCCTGGAGCACGTATCTGTGGCCGGGTCTTCTCGGCACGCTGAAGGCGGCCGCGCTCAGCGTGGTGATCGCCCTGCCGCTGGGCGCCTTCTTCGGCATCGCGCGCATGTCCGACCACCGCTGGGTGCGTGTTCCGGCGGGTGCCGTGGTCGAGTTCTTCCGGTCGATCCCGGTCCTGCTGCTCATGCTGTTCGCGAACGAGCTCTACGCCAAGTCCGGGAACATCCCCAGCGAGGACCGTCCGTTCTACGCGGTCGTCACCGGTCTGGTGCTCTACAACGCCGCGGTCCTCGCCGAGGTCGTACGGGCCGGCATCCTCGCGCTTCCCAAGGGGCAGACGGAGGCCGCGTACGCGATCGGTCTGCGCAAGGGCCAGACGATGACCAGCATCCTGCTGCCGCAGTCGGTCACCGTGATGCTCCCGGCGATCGTCGGCCAGCTCGTCGTCATCGTGAAGGACACCGCGCTGGGCGGCGTGATGATCGGATACTCGGAACTCCTCACCGCGCGGAGCACGCTCGCCGCCAACTACGCCAACGTCATCCCGAGCTTCATCGTGGTCGCCGTCATCTTCATCGTGGTGAACTTCGCGATCACCAGCTTCGCCTCCTGGCTGGAAGGCAGGCTGCGGCGCGGCAAGAAGACGACCGGCGCGGTGCTCTCTCCGAACGACGCGTCGATCGCCGGTACCGCGGCGACGGGCGCGGGCGGGGGCGGCATCTGACGCATCGTCCGAAGAACGGCCGATCGTTTTGACCGACGGGGGGCAGTGGCATGATCGCCACTGCCCCCCGTCACTTGACGCAAGCAGCGGCAATGGGTTGCATACGTTCTGTGATCGTGCACCCCGCTCCACCTGCCTGTTCCCGTACGTCCCTCAGGACACAGCTCCGGGCAGGGGGCACCGCGTCGTGGACCCGGTGATCATCGTCGGAGCAGGGCCCGTGGGGCTCACGCTCGCCCTTGCGCTGGCCCGCCAGGAGGTCCCCTCCGTGGTCCTCGACGAGGGGCCGGGCAAGGACGAACAGCGGCTCGCGCGGACCGTGGTGCTGCGCGAGGACACCGTGGCGCTCGTCGAACGGCTGACGGGACTGCCCCTCGACGACGCCGGCTTCCGTTGGGCCGGATGGCGGTCGATGCGGCGCAAGCAGGTGATGCGCGAGATCGCTTTCGGCGCGGAGAGTTCCTGGAGCGTGGAGCGCTCGAGGAGCACCGCCGACTCCCGGAGCGCGGGAATCCCGGCCGACGGCGAGGAGTTCACCGCCCCGCTGCACATCGCCCAGCACGCGCTGACCGGCGCCCTGCGCGAGGCCATCATCCACGAGCGGCTCATCAAGGTCGCCGTGCACAGCCGCCTCGACTCCGTCGAGCAGGAGACATCGGGGGTCACGGCGCACACCCGGGGACCCAAGGGCACCTGGTGGCGCGGCAGTTACCTGGTCGGCTGCGACGGACCGCGCTCGACCGTGCGCAAGCTCCAGGACATCCGCTTCCCCGGGCGTACCGCCGTCGAGCGGCACGCCGTGGCGGCCCTGCGTACGGAACTTCCCTGGCCAGGTGAGGCGTTGCTGCACCGGACGCCGCCATGGCGGACGTCCGGCCCCTCGGTCGACGAGGTGACCGCTCGTCCCCTCGCCGAGGACGTGTGGCGCCTGGACTGGCTGCTGCCCCCGGGCAAGGACCTGGTCACGCCCGACCTGCTGGTGGCCCGGGTCCGGGAGACCCTCGGCGGCTGGAGCGGGGGCACCACACCCGCGTACGAACTGCTCGACACCGGCGTCCACACCGTCCACCACCGTCTGGCCCGCCGTTGGCGCGTCGGCCGGGTCTTCCTCGCCGGGGACGCGGCCCATCTGCTCGGCGCTCTCGGCACCCAGGGCCTGGACGAAGGGCTGCGGGACGCCGACAACCTCGCCTGGAAACTGGCGCTCGCCTGGCATCACGGCCCGCACAAGGCGCTCCTCGACAGCTATCAGGCGGAGCGGCGCGCCGTGGTCGCCGCCCGGCTGCGCGCCGCCGATCAGGCACTGCCTCTGCTGCGGGGCGGTGGCGGCCTGCGCGCCTACGTCCCCGGGTCGGCCCGTGGTCACGACGCGTTGCTCACGGACGGCCACCTGGGTCGCGGACCACTGGGCGCGCCGGGGGCGTACCCCGACTCACCTCTGGCACCCCCGCACGCCGAGTCGCACGCCCCCGTCGGCACCGAGCCCGGCGCACCGGTCGTCGATGTGCGGGTGACCGCTGAGGACGGCTCGTTCGTACCGCTGCGGGAGCGGCTCGGGCGCGGTGTCCTGCTCGTCGTGCTGATCGCTCCGGGTACGGGGGTGTGGGAGCGCAAGCACTGGGTGACGGCCGGCATCATGCCCCGGCTCGCCGCCGCCGTGACCGCGTTGCCGCACCCCGCCGAACTGCTCGTCGCGGAGAGCTACCCGGGTGCGGCCGCGCACACCGTTCTCCTGGTCCGCCCCGACGGACACCTGGTCACCGCGCTCGCCGGAGTCCGCCCGGCCGACCTGTACGAGGCGGCCGAGGCGGCCCTCGGCGGACCGGCGGAGACCGCGGCCGAGGCGACGGCGACCGCGGGCAGCAGTTGAACACTGAGTAAGCAGTTGAACGATCAGTAGCCGTCCGAGCTGGGGGTTTCCCAGCTCCTCGGACCTCCATCGTCCACATAGTGACGGTGAGTTGACCGGTCTGCGCCACCATGGTGTACTCCGGATCGTGACCGACACCTGTGTGCGCCTGTGGCGGAGGGTCCATATGGACCTCGTCCGCTATGCGGGCTGCGTGTGTCGTCCGTCCTTCTGACTTCGCATCCTTTCTCCCCGCGCGCCGCTCTCGTGCCACCGCGCGCCCCTCTCGCGAACCCTCAGGACGGTCCGAGTGTCTGTGTCACCCTCTGTCTCCATGTCTGCCCCTGTCACCGCCTCCCCCCGTACCCCCACGCAGGCCGACCTGCTCGCCTTCGTACGCCGTACGGCGGCCGACACCGCGTTGATCGCCTCGCTCCCCCTCGACCCCGAGGGCCGCACCTGGGTGCGGCTCGAAGGCCCCGGCGGCAGTGAGGCCTGGCTCATCGGCTGGCCGCCCGGGACCGGAACCGGCTGGCACGACCACGCCGAATCGGTGGGCGCCTTCCTCACGGCGTCGGGCGAACTCAAGGAGAACTCACTCGCCGCCCGGCTGCCCGCCGCCGGCTGGAAGACCCTTGAACTCACCGAAGAGATCGACCGGCAGCGGAGGCTGCCCGCGGGTACCGGCCGCGCCTTCGGCCGCCATCACGTGCACGAGGTGCTCAACGAGTCCACCGAGGAGCACGCGATCTCGGTCCACGCCTACTACCCGCCACTCCCGCAGATCCGCCGCTACAGCCGTACGGGCCTGCTCCTGCGTCTGGAGCACGTCGAACGTCCGGAGGACTGGCAGTGAGCACCCGGCAGCCCGTGGGCATCGACGCCTTGCTGGAGCAGGTCCGCGCGGGCCTGGACCGGGTGGAGGCCGAGGAGGCGTTCGAGGCGGTGCGGGCCGGCGAAGCGCTTCTGGTCGACACCCGGTATGCCGCCCTGCGCGAGCGCGACGGCCTCATCCCCGGCGCCCTCGTGGTGGAGCGCAACGAACTGGAGTGGCGGCTCGACCCCACGGGCAGCCACCGCGCCCCGGAGGCCACGAGCCATGACCTGCGGGTCGTGCTGTTCTGCAACGAGGGATACGCGTCGAGCCTCGCCGCCGAGTCCCTGCGCCGGCTGGGGCTGCACCGGGCCACCGATATGGTCGGCGGCTTCCAGGCGTGGAAGAGTGCCGGACTTCCGGTGACGGCGGCCGACGCGGAGGACTGACCGCCGGTCGAGCACGGCCGGGCGCCCCTTGAGGTAAGGGGCGCCCACTCTTGCGTGCTGCCCCTCACCTGTCACTCCTGGGCGGTGGCCACCGTGACGGGCCGCGTCCTCAGGGCCGCACGGCCGGGCAGGGCTGTCGCGACCAGGACGAGCAGTCCGGCGAGCCCGACGACCGTCCCGTGGACGAGTGGGGTGAGCACGGGGGCGGCGCCGCCCGTCATGCCGACGCTGAACGCGGTCAGGACGGCGAGGGCGATACCGCTGCCGAGCGTCGTCGCGAGCAGCAGCACCGACAGCGCCTCGGTCCGCAGCATGCGCAGCACCTGGCGGCGGGTCGCTCCGGCGAGGCGGAGCATCGCGAACTCGCGGACCCGCTCGGAGACGGACATGGCGAGCGTGTTGACGACGGCGATGGCGGTGAAGGCGAGAACCAGGCCCATGGCGAGGAGGTTCACCTCGGCGTTCGCCTGCCGACGCTCGGCCTGGATCGATTCCGTCCGGACCGGAGCGAGAACACGCACGGCCGGGAACTCACGGAGCGTAGTCGCGAGTTGTGTCTGTGTGCGGGCCGTGCCGACCAGGACGGAGGTGGCGAGTGGGTTGTCGACATGGCGGGCGACCAGGTCGTGGGCGAGGGTGAGGTCGCCGAAGCCCAGGCCCCTGGCGTAGACGGCGGCGACCGTGAGGCGGGCGGGCACGCCGTCACCCAGGGTGAGACTCAGCGCGCTTCCGGGCTTCAAGTGGAGCCGGTCCGCGGCGAGTTCACTGACGGCGACGGTGCTCTTCCCAAGGTTCTTCAGGGAGCCCGCGGTGACGTCCGGGTCCCAGGTGCGGGACAGCCCGGCCGGAGTGACGCCCTGGGCCGCGTATTTGTCCAGGCCCACGCGGACGGTCGTCCGGACGACCTCGGTGACCACGTCGTGCCGCGTACGCAGCAGACGGGCGGCTTCGGACGGGACTCCGGGTCCCTGGGCGGCGAGCACCCAGTCGGCGCGGATGCCGTCGCGCGCCTGGGCACGGGCCGCGTTCCCGAGGGTCGGCTGAACGAAGAGAACCGTGCAGGTCATGCCGATGAGGAGGGTGAGGGGAGTGACGACGGAAGCCATGCGGGCCGCGTTTCCGCGGAGGTTGGCGCGGGCGAGCCGTCCCCCGGGTCCGGACAGCCGCAGCGGGCCCGCGAGCAGGGCCGCGGTGGCCCGGACCAGCAGCGGTCCGAGCAGTGCGACGGCACCGGCGAGGACCACGACGGCCAGGAAGGTCACGGGAGTCGAGGCGGGTTCGGTGCGCAGCACGCTGAGCACGGCGACGAGGACGGCTCCCCCGGCGAGCAGCGCGAGACCGGCGAGGACTCGTCCCCAGGCCGGGCGGGCGCGCTCGACCCGGGCTTCGGCCAGTGCCTCGGCCGGGCGAATGCGAGCGACGCGACGGCACGAGATACGCGCGGCGGCCCAGGCGCCGAGCAGGGTGGCGGCGACGGCGGCGAACAGAGGGAAGACGCTGACCGTGTGCTGAAGCGTGGCAGGGACGGCACCGATGGCGACGAACCGGCTGTGCAGCCAACCCCCCAGCGGCAGTCCCGCGAGTGCGCCGATGACGCCGGCGGCGGCGCCCACGATCAAGGCCTCCCGGCCCAGGAGTGTGCGGATCTGTCCGGAGGTGGCCGCGATGGCGCGCAGCAGGGCGAGTTCGCGATGGCGCTGGCGGACCGAGAGCGCGAAGGTGCCGACCACCACCAGGACGGCCACGAGCAGCGAGGTGCCGCCCATCGCGCCGCCCATGCTGACCAGTTCGATCCTGGCGGCGGCCGCGTCCAGGAACTCGACCGGTCCACGGTCGTCGCCCGTGCTGACCTGTGCGGTGGTTCCGTTCAGCGCCCCGGCCACGGCCTGCCCGACATCGGTGATGTCCGTGCCGCTGTCGGGCAGCACCCCGAAGGCGGTGACCTGCCCGGGGTGCGCGGCCAGCCGCGTGGCCTCGGCGGTGGAGAAGAAGAGTGAGGTCTGGTGGCGCACATCGGTGGCGGGCGCGGCGATCCCGCTGATCCGGTAGGTGCGCGGTGCCTGTGTCGACTGGACGGTGAGCCGGTCGCCGGGCCGCAGACGGGCGCGCTCGGCGAAGCGACGGTCGAGGACAAGGTCGGTGTCGGCCTCGGGCGCGGTACCGGTGACGATCCTGTACGGGGTCAGCGCGGCGGACGCCCACGCGTGACCGTAGGCGGGCCGGTCCTTCTCGACGGTCGCGGCGGAGGTCAACGGCTGCGCCAGGAAGGTCAGTTCGGGGACGACCCGGTCCACGCCGGGCACGCGGCGCAGGCGGGCGGCGAGGTCGTCCGCGAGCCATGCCCGTTCCGCGATCGGTTTCGCCTTGTGCTTGACCTTGGTCTTGCCCTTCTTGTGCTTGACGGTCGTCCGGTGGACGTTCTGGTCGGCGGAGACCACGACCGGCGCCGCGGCATAGCGCTCGGTGCGGATCGTGCCGCGCAGGCCGGTCTCCAGGAGGGTGCCGCAGGCGGTGATGAGGGCGGCCGCGCACATCAGGGCGACAAAGGCGCCGAGGAAGCCGCCCTTGCGGGCCCGGACGGTCTTCAGGGCGTAGCGCAGCATCATGTCGGGTCGCTCTCTCTTCTGTTGTGGGGCTCTCTGTCGTGGAGTTCTCTTCTGTCGTGGGGCTCTCTGCCGCGGGGCGCCGACTCGCTCACAGGTGCGGCGTCGGGGGCCGGGAGGGCCAGGAACCGGGTGAGTACGGTGCGTGCTCCGGGCGGGGTGTCGGTGTCCGGGCGCTTGTAGCGGTTGAGGAGCGCGATGTACTCCTCGAAGAACGCGCGGAGTTCGGGGAGCGTGAGCCGGACACTGCCGCGCGAGTAGGGGAAGGCGTCGGCCCAGGGGTCCTCGCCCGCGCCGGCCCGCAGCTGCGCCTGCTCGAAGAGTTCGAGGTCGGCGGCGTACGCGTGATGGTTCAACTCGTCCATGACGAGACGCATCTCGGGGCTCTGCCGGCTGCGCGGCGGGAAGCGCCGGTCACCGGGAACCGCCCGCCACCAGCGCTCCCGGCCGTGCCCCTCCGCCGCGGCCTGTTCCTCGACGAACCCATGGCGTGCGAGTTCGCGCAGGTGGTAGCTGGTGGCTCCGGTGTTGAGTCCGAGCTCACGGGCGAGGGTCGCCGAGGTGGCCGGGCCGTGCAGGGTGAGGTGCTGCAGGATGCGCTGCCGACGGGGCTGGGCGAGGACCTTGAGCGCGGCGAGGTCGGAGAGTTCGGTGGGAGCGGAGAGTTCGGTGGGAGCGTGCGGCCCCTTCGGTGGTGCTGTCTCCCGCGCCCGGGGTTCCTGTGCCATGCGTACACAGTCGTCTGTGCACAGATGTCTGTGCACTGCGGTGACCAGGCGTCTTCGACCGGGGGTTAACCCCACCTCGGCCAAGGGGAGTTGACGTCAGGACATGCCTCCGGGCATGCGTGCGGGCCCTGAACGCGATCGGCGCCCCCGCGCGTCCACCGTGTTCAGGGCCCGTGATCGGACACCACTGCCCCGGCACCCCGGGTCGCCCCGGTGCCTCGAACCGCCCTCATGCGGAAGCCCGTGGGGTCAGAACCCCTCGTCCCCGAGCCCTTCCGTGTCCTCGCCCTCTTCTTCCAGCGCCTGGCGGACCACGCGCAGGGCCATGCCCTGGGAGTAGCCCTTGCGGGCGAGCATGCCCGCGAGGCGCCTCAGCCGCTTGTCGCGGTCGAGTCCACGTGTGGAGCGCAGCTTGCGGGCGACCAGCTCACGGGCGGTCGCCTCCTCCTGATCGGAGTCCAGCTGTCCTACGGCCTCGTCGATCAGCGTCGGCTCCACACCTTTGGTCCGCAGCTCCTGAGCGAGTGCCCGCCTGGCCAGCCCGCGGCCGTGGTGCCGGGACTCCACCCAGGCGTCCGCGAAGGCGCCGTCGTTGATCAGCCCGACCTCCTCGAACCGTGACAGCACCGCGTCCGCCACCTCGTCCGGGATCTCGCGCTTGCGCAACGCGTCCGCGAGCTGCTTCCGTGTGCGCGGGGTCCCGGTGAGCAGGCGCAGACAGATCGCTCGCGCCCGCTCAGCCGGGTCCCCCGGGGACTCCCCCTTCTCGGCCCTCGACGAGGAGGAGGTGCCTCCGTCCTGCGGGTCGCCGGACGGCTCACCGAAACCGCCCCGCCTCCGACGCCCTCGTCCACCACGCGGTCCGCCCTCACCGCGTCCACCACGCCGGGAGGCCGCGCCCGGCGAACCGCGACCGCCCGGCAGACCGTCACCCCGCCGCGCGTCACCGCCCGTCGAACCGCCGCCGTCCGGATCACCGTCGTCCGGATCGACGGCGTAGAAGCCGTCCGCGCCATGGAGCCCGTCACCGGCGCCGTACGACGCGCCGCCGTACCCCCCGACGCCGTCGTACGAGCTGTCACCGTCTCCGGCCGGGCCGCTGTCTCCCCCGCCGTACCCCTGCCCCGGCCCCTCGGAGGCGGGGGGGTAGGCGTACTCGGCCCAGTCGGTTCGTCGTGTCATGGACTAGCTCTTGGCCGCCGCGGCCCTGGACTTGGTGGCCTTGGCAGCCGGAGCGGGCACCGTCTTCGCGGCGTCGTCCGGGGCAGCCGAGACCGCAGCGTCCGCGCCCGGCACGGCGGTGGGCTCCTCGGTCTTCTTCACACCGACGCCCAGCTTCTCCAGGATCTTCTTCTCGATCTCGTTGGCGAGGTCGGGGTTGTCCTTCAGGAAGTTGCGCGCGTTCTCCTTGCCCTGGCCGAGCTGGTCGCCCTCGTACGTGTACCAGGCACCGGCCTTGCGGACGAAGCCGTGCTCCACGCCCATGTCGATCAGGCCGCCCTCGCGGCTGATGCCGTGCCCGTACAGGATGTCGAACTCGGCCTGCTTGAACGGCGGCGCGACCTTGTTCTTGACGACCTTGACGCGCGTACGGTTGCCGACCGCGTCGGTGCCGTCCTTCAGCGTCTCGATGCGGCGGATGTCGAGTCGCACCGAGGCGTAGAACTTCAGCGCCCGGCCACCCGTCGTGGTCTCCGGCGAGCCGAACATCACGCCGATCTTCTCGCGGAGCTGGTTGATGAAGATCGCGGTGGTCTTCGACTGGTTGAGCGCGCTGGTGATCTTCCGCAGGGCCTGGCTCATCAGACGGGCCTGCAGACCCACGTGCGAGTCGCCCATCTCGCCCTCGATCTCCGCGCGCGGCACCAGGGCGGCGACGGAGTCGATGACGATGAGGTCGAGCGCGCCGGAGCGGACCAGCATGTCCACGATCTCCAGGGCCTGCTCGCCGTTGTCCGGCTGCGACAGGATCAGGTTGTCGATGTCGACGCCGAGCTTCTTCGCGTACTCGGGGTCGAGGGCGTGCTCGGCGTCCACGAAGGCCACCTGGCCGCCGGCCTTCTGCGCGTTCGCCACCGCGTGCAGGGTCAGGGTCGTCTTACCGGAGGACTCCGGGCCGTAGACCTCGACCACGCGGCCGCGCGGGAGCCCGCCGACGCCGAGGGCGACGTCGAGCGCGGTCGACCCGGTGGGGATGACCTCGATGGGCTCATTCGGCCGCTCGCCCAGGCGCATCACGGCGCCCTTGCCGAACTGCCGTTCAATCTGCGCGAGCGCGGCGTCGAGCGCCTTCTCGCGGTCGGTTCCTGCCATGGGTTCCACCCGGTTTGCTTGAGTCGATCGCTTCACGTCAAAGACGCTAACGCCTGCCACTGACAATGCGCCCCGACGCCCGTCCGGCCTGTGGATAACTCGGGCACATCTCCGTCGAAACCATGCCGAAATACCTGTCGAGACCTCCGCCGGAACTTCCATAAGAATGGATGTTCGATTTTCGTGTCAAGCGCACCACGCGGCACCTCCGAGACTACGTTCACACTCCGACAACGCCCCGAATGTCCCGCCGGACCGGGCCGCGCACCTGTCTCGGCGGACGTCCCGGCGCCCGTCCCGGCCGCGGGCTACTCTCCCGGGCGTACCGCCGGTTCCTCCGGCCGTACGACGACGGCGCCCCGCCCGCCCGGCACGCTGTGGGTCATGCGAACGACGAGGACCAGGCCTCCGACGACGGCCCGCCCCCTGATGCGGCCCGAGCCCTCGCTCCGGCCGGCCGAGTGGCTCTGCTGCGCGACGGGCGCCCTGCTCGTCCTCTCGGGATGCCTGCATCTGCTGGTCTTCGCCGTCGACGGCGGCCCCTGGGACGGTCCCGTCTCCTGGCGCAAGCCCGTCACCTTCGGGCTTTCCTTCGGGCTGACGCTGATCGCGATCACGTGGGTCACGTTGTACGTGCGCGTCGGGGCGAGGCTGCGCACCGCTCTGCTCGTCGTGTTCGCCGCGGACTGTGTGGTGGAGGTCGGCGGCATCACCCTCCAGGCGTGGCGCCGGGTGCCCTCGCACCTCGACATGGAGACCGGCTTCGACACGGCGGTGTCCATGATGCTCGCGGTGGGCGGCGGGGTTCTGGTCGTGCTGCTGACCGTGTTCGCCGTGGCCTCCTTCCGGAGCCGGCCCGCGGGCCCTGTGGGCATGCCGCTCGCCGTGCGCTCCGGGTTCGCGATCCTGCTCGTCGCGCTGGCCTCGGGCGCCGCGATGATCGCGCGCGGGGTCGTCCTCACCCGGACCGGCCACCAGGAGGCCGCGTACCACTCGACGGCTCCGCTCAAGCCGCTGCACGGAGTGAGCCTGCACGCCGTTCTGGTGCTGCCCGCGCTGGCCTGGCTGCTGTCGCGCACCGGCTGGAGCGACAGGGCCGCACAGCGGGTCATGTACGGGGCCGTCGGCTGCTACGCGACGGCCGTCGTCGCCGCCGGTGTCCTGGCGGTCCTCACCTGGTGAACGTCACCGGCCGAACAGCCGCCGCACGCCGGCGACGAATCCGGCCGAGCTGCGCGTGCGGTGCCCGTGCACCCGCGGGTCGTCCGTGACGTCGTACCGCTTCACATACGCCCCCAGGAACGCCTGCAGGGTGGCGACGGCGGGGATGGCGATCAGGGCGCCGACGGCGCCGAGGAGCGCGGTGCCCGCGATGACGGACCCGAAGGCGACCGCGGGGTGGATGTCCACCGTCTTGGAGGTCAGCTTGGGCTGCAGCACGTAGTTCTCGAACTGCTGGTAGACCACGACGAAGATGAGCACCCACAGCGCGTACCAGGGGTCGATCGTGAACGCGATCAGCATCGGCAGGGCACCCGCCAGATAGGTGCCGATGGTCGGGATGAACTGGGAGACCACGCCCACCCACACGCCCAGCACGGGCGCGTAGGGCACGCCCAGCGCCTCCAGCAGGATGTAGTGCGCGATGCCCGAGATCAGCGCCATCAGACCGCGTGAGTACAGATAGCCGCCGGTCTTGTCGACGGCGATCTCCCAGGCGCGCAGCACCTCGGCCTGCCGGACCGGCGGCAGCACCGAGCACAGCGCGCGCCGCAGCCGCGGTCCGTCGGCGGCGAAGTAGAACGAGAACAGCGAGATCGTCAGCAGCTGGAAGAGTCCGCCCAGGACCTGCCCGGACACGTCCAGGACGCCGGTGGCGCTGTTCTGGACGTACTTCCGCAGCCAGTCGGAGTGCAGCAGGCTGTCCTGGATGTCGACCCGTCGCAGGTCGGTGTGAAAGTGCGTGTTGATCCAGTTGATGACCGAGTCGAGGTAGTCCGGGAAACCCTCGACCATCTTGATGATCTGGCCCGCGAGCATCGAGCCGAGCAGGGTGACGAACCCGGCGATCACGATCAGCGAGCCGAGGAAGACGAGGAAGGCGGCCAGTCCCCTGCGGACGCCCCGTGAGGCCATCCAGCTGACCGCGGGTTCTATCGCGAGCGCCAGGAAGAACGAGATCAGGATATTGATCAGCAGGCCGGTGAGCTGGTGGAACGCCCAACTGCCCAGCTGGAACACGGCGATGAGCGCGAGGGCGAGCACCATGGCGCGCGGCAGCCAGCGCGGCATGCGCGCGGCCTGCCCGGCGGCGCCCCCGCCCGGCGGGTCGGGGGGCGTGGTGCCGAGCGGTGATGTCTGCTGGTCTACCTGCGTGTTCTCGTCAGTCGGGGCCACGGAGCAAGTCTGGCCCACGCCACCGACAATGGATCCACGTGCCCCGGGTCTTCGGTCCCGTCAGCGGTTTTCGCTCGGAACGTTCATGGTCGCGCACACCACACGCCACACGTCCTTGGCCTCCCAGCCCGCGTTCAGCGCCTCGTGGACCGTACGCCCGCCGAGTTCCGTCATCACATGATCGCGCGCGAAGGTCTCCGCGTACCCCGCGCCGAAGTGATCCGCCATTCGCTGCCAGAAAACCGTCAACCGCATGACACCAGTATCCCGCCCCTGAGAGTGGGCCCTGGCCGGGGACCGCCTGCCGAGACCGCTTTCCGCCCTACGGTCTGACGCATGGCCGAAACAGGAGCATCCCCACTCCCCCAGACGCCCCCGTCGCCCTCCCCGGTCGCGCGCGCCGAGGACTTCGTCTGGCTCACCGCGCGCGTGCTGGAGCAACGCCGCTTCGCGTACCACTTCCTCGACGGCGACGCCGACGCGGTGGAGACCGCGCTGGCCGCCTACCGCAACGACGACGAAGGGTACGGACACGCGCTCGAACCCGATCTGCGCGGCCCTGTCAGCCAGCCGCTGCACACCGGGCACGCGCTGCGCGTACTCGACTCGATCGGACGCTGCGGCGGCCAGCGCGTGGAGCGTGTGTGCCGCTATCTGACCTCCGTGTCGACGGCGGACGGCGCGCTGCCCGCGATCCATCCCAGCCAGCGCGGCTATCCGACGGCTCCCTTCGTGCCGGTCGTCGACGATCCGCCGAGCGAACTCCTCGCCACCGGCCCGGTGGTGGGTCTGCTCCACCGCAACGAGGTGTGGCACGCCTGGCTCTTCCGGGCCACCGACTTCTGCTGGCAGGCGGTCGAGTCCCTGGAGAAGTCCCATCCGTACGAGATCGAGGCGGCGGTCGCCTTCCTGGACTCCGCGGCGGACCGCCCGCGCGCGGAGGCGAGCGCCGACCGGCTGGGCCGCCTCGTCCGTGAGCACCGGCTCGCCGCGCTGGACCCCGGGCGCCTGGAGGCGTACCCGGTCGCGCCCGGGTACGCGCCGGGTGAGCACCACTTCCCGCACGACTACGCGCGGACTCCGGGATCGCTCGCGCGCGCGTGGTTCACCGACGACGAGATGGCGCGCTCGCTCGACCACCTCGCGGACGAGCAGCAGGAGGACGGCGGGTGGCCGATCCGATGGCGCCAGTGGGCACCGGGCACCGCCCTGGAGTGCCGCCCCATGGTGACGATCGAGGCACTGCGCACGCTCCGGGCGTACGGCCGGCCCATCGACTGAGGCCACGGCGGGCCGGGGTGCCGAGCGGGGGCGCCCGGGTGCCGGGCCCTGGAGGTCGGGTGCCGGGCACCGCCGATCCGGGTGCCGAGCGGGGGCGCCCGGGTGTCCGGCCAGATGTCAGCCTGTCATCGCGCGGACGCCGGCCGTCACCACCACGGCCGCGGCGACCACCAGCAGGAACGGGGCGCGCAGGATCAGCGCGACAGCGGCCGCCGCGAGCCCAGCGGCCTTCGCGTCGACGACGAGGACGCGCCCGTCGGCGAAGGTCTGCTGGGCCGTGAGGGCGGCCAGGAGGGCGACGGGCAGCAGAGCGGCGAGGCGCTGCACGAGCGGCCGCTCCAGTACGCCGGCGGGGATCAGCAGACCGATGAGTTTGACGGCGTAGCAGCCGACGGCGGTGACGCCGATGGCGATCCAGATGTTCAACGGTCTTCCCCTGATACGTCGTTCGGTGCCCCGGCCGGTGTCTTCCCGGGTGAGCCGGGCGGTACCTCGTGCGGCCCGCCGGTGGGCGCGTCGGCGGTGGTGGGCGCACCGCGGCGGCCCGTCACGTAGAGAACGGCGGGGGCGGCCAGGGCGGCCACCAGCACGGGGACTCCGGCAGGCAGCACGGGCAGCAGACCCAGCCCCAGAAGGACGGCGATTCCCGCGACGGCACGTTCTGTGGTGCTCTTCAGCATCGGCGCGAGCAGCGCCAGGAACACGGCGGGCCCGGCGGCGTCCAGGCCCCAGGCGTCGGTGTCGCCGATGGCCTCGGCCCCCGCCGCGCCGAGCAGCGTGGTGAGGTTCCACAGCAGGTACAGGGACAGGCCGGTGACGGTGAAGCCGAGGCGGACGCTGCGGCGGGTGGGCTGGGCGAGCGCGACGGCCGTCGTCTCGTCGATCACCCACTGCGCGGCGAACGGACGCACCGCGCGCGGGAGGGCGAGGAGCTGTGACAGACGCAGACCGTAAAAGGCGTTGCGGACCCCGAGGAAGAACGCGCCCGCTGCGGCGGTGAGCGGGTTGCCCCCGGCCGCGAGGGCCCCCACGAGCGCGAACTGCGACGCCCCGGTGAACACCAGGAGGCTGAGCGCACAGGTCTGCAGCAGGGAGAGCCCGCTGCCGGCGGAGGTCACCCCGAAGGCGAAACCGGACAGTCCGACGGCGACCCCGACTCCAAGGGCGTCGCGGATGACGGCGGCGTCGGGTTTTCCGCCTTCTTCACTGCGTATGTCTGCGAGAGCTGTCTGTTCTGCCACGCACCGGACGGTACGAGGAGACCGCCCGCAACGTCTTGTACGTTCTTGCGCTCGCGCTGGTAGGCGCCCGGGGGGACGCCCACGATCCGGGTGAAATGCCGGTTGAGGTGCGGCTGGTCGGTGAAGCCGACGGCGACGGCCGCCTCGGCGGGAGCGGAACCGGCGTCCAGGAGGTGTCGTGCCCGGCGCACGCGCGCGTCGGTCAGCCAGGTGTGGGGCGGCATCCCATAGGCGTCCCGGAACGCGCGCAGCAACGCGAACGAGCTGGTGCCGAGGTCGGCTGCCAGCCGTTCCAGGGTCGGCGGCTCGGCCATCCGTTCCTCCAGCACGCCACGCGCGCGTGCGGCGAGCCGGCCGCCGGCGGTGCGCACGGCCCGCTGCGGCAGCGGACCTCCGTTCAGGCGCAGCAGCCGGGTCACCGCGACGCGCAGCAGGGTGTCGGCGGCCAGCGCGTTGCCTTCCTCGGCGGCCCGGAGCACCTGGTGGACCAGGCCCGCGGCGTAGGGATCGTCGAGTACCGGACGGGTGAATCCGGGGGTGCCGCGAAGGGTGGTCGTCTCGGCGGCGATCTCGGCCACCATGTCCGGCGAGGGGTACACCGCGCCGTACCTCCAGCCCTCGGGAACGCCCGCGCGCCCGGTGTGCGGGGTGTCGGGGTTGACGAGTGCCAGGGAACCCGGGCCGGCGTACTGATCGGCGCCGCCGTGGTGGAAGACCTCGACGCCCTCGGTGATGGCGGCGATCACGAAGTTCTCGTGGGTGTGCCGCACGAAGATCTTCTCGACGTAGCGGGCGCGCAGCAGATCGACGCCGGGCAGCTCCGCGTACTGCCAGTGCCGTGCCCGCTCCTGCCCCGAACCTGCCACCTCCTCATTCTCCGCCACCGCGCCAGGACCCACCGCCGAAGCGCCCGCCCCTCCCCGCCCCGAGCCCGACACACCTCGCCCCGCCCCCGACTCTCCCCGTCCCGCCTCACCTCACCTCGCCCCCTCCCGCCTCGCCCCACCTCGCCCCCTCCCGCCTCACCTCACCTCGCCCCGCCCCGCCCCGCCTCGCCCCGCCTCGCCCCGCCGAGGTGTTCTCGCAGGTCAGAGCGATTGTCAGTGGCCGGGTGCAGGATGGACGCATGGTCAGCTCCGCGCACCGAGCTCTCGACGGCTTCTCCCCCGCGACCCGCGGCTGGTTCACGGGGGCCTTTTCCGCGCCCACCGCGGCCCAGGCCGGGGCGTGGGCGGCCATCGGTGCGGGCTCGGACGTGCTGGTCGTCGCCCCCACCGGTTCCGGCAAGACCCTGGCCGCGTTCCTCGCCGCGCTCGACCAGCTGGCCTCGACGCCGCCGCCCGCGGACCCGAGGAAGCGCTGCCGGGTTCTGTACGTGTCACCGCTCAAGGCGCTCGCGGTCGACGTGGAGCGGAATCTGCGCAGCCCGCTGACCGGCATCCGGCAGGAGTCCGTGCGGCTCGGCCTCCCGGAGCCGGAGGTGAAGGTGGGGATCCGCTCCGGCGACACCCCGCCCGCCGAGCGCCGGGCGCTGGCCACCCGCCCGCCGGACATCCTGATCACGACCCCCGAGTCGCTGTTCCTGATGCTGACATCGGCCACACGCGACGCGCTGACGGGCATCGAGACGGTGATCCTGGACGAGGTGCACGCGGTCGCCGGCACCAAGCGCGGGGCCCACCTCGCGCTCACTCTGGAGCGCCTCGACGAGCTGTTGCCGAAGCCCGCCCGGCGTATCGGCCTCTCGGCGACGGTGCGTCCCGTGGACGAGGTGGCGCGCTATCTCTCGCCCCAGCGCAAGGTGGAGATCGTCCAGCCACCGTCCGGCAAGGAGTTCGACCTCTCCGTGGTCGTCCCGGTGGAGGACCTGGGCGAGCTGGGCGGATCCCCGGCCGCCGACGGCAAGGAGGGCGCGGAGAAGCCCTCCATCTGGCCGCACGTCGAGGAGCGGATCACCGACCTCGTCCAGTCCCACCGCTCGACCATCGTGTTCGCCAACTCGCGTCGCCTGGCGGAGCGTCTGTGCAACCGGCTCAACGAGATCGCGTACGAGAGGGCGACCGGCGAGCCTCTCGACGAGGCGCATGCCCCGGCCCAGTTGATGGGTGGCTCGGGCGCGGCTCAGGGGGCGCCGCCCGTTATCGCCCGGGCCCACCACGGCTCGGTCTCCAAGGAGCAGCGGGCCCAGGTCGAGGAGGACCTGAAGGCCGGCCGTCTCCCCGCCGTGGTCGCCACCTCCAGCCTCGAGCTGGGCATCGACATGGGCGCGGTCGATCTCGTCATCCAGGTCGAGTCCCCGCCGTCCGTGGCGTCGGGGCTCCAGCGCGTGGGGCGCGCGGGTCACCAGGTCGGCGCGGTCTCCACCGGCGTCGTCTTCCCGAAGTACCGGGGCGACCTGGTGCAGGCGGCCGTGGTCACCGAGCGCATGCGCACGGGCTCCATCGAGTCCCTCCGGATCCCCGCCAATCCTCTCGACGTGCTGGCCCAGCAGCTCGTCGCCATGACCGCGCTCGACACCTGGCAGGTCGACGACCTGCTCACCACGGTCCGCCGGGCGGCCCCCTTCGCGGCCCTCCCGGAGTCGGCGTTCACGGCCGTGCTCGACATGCTCGCGGGCCGCTATCCGTCCGACGCCTTCGCGGAACTCAGGCCCCGCGTGGTGTGGGACCGCGTCGCGGGTACGGTGACCGGCCGCCCCGGCGCCCAGCGTCTCGCCGTCACCTCCGGGGGCACCATTCCCGACCGCGGGCTCTTCGGGGTCTTCCTGGCGGGGGCCGATCCCAAGAAGGGCGGCGGCCGGGTCGGTGAGCTCGACGAGGAGATGGTCTACGAGTCCCGCGTGGGTGACGTCTTCACGCTCGGCACCAGCTCCTGGCGCATCGAGGACATCACCCGGGACCGGGTCCTCGTCTCCCCGGCGCCCGGTGTCCCCGGCAGGCTGCCCTTCTGGAAGGGCGACCAGCTCGGACGTCCGCTCGAACTGGGGCGCGCGGTGGGCGCCTTCCTCCGCGAGGTCGGCTCGCTCCCCAAGGACGACGCCCGCCTCCGCCTGCTCGCCGCGGGCCTCGACGCCTGGGCCGCCGAGAACGTCCTGGCGTACCTCGCCGAACAGCGCGAGGCCTGCGGTCACATCCCGGACGACCGCACGATCGTCGTCGAACGCTTCCGCGACGAGCTGGGCGACTGGCGGGTCGTCGTGCACTCCCCCTTCGGTGCCCAGGTCCACGCCCCCTGGGCTCTCGCCCTGGGTGCCAAGCTCTCCGAGCGGTACGGCATGGACGCCCAGGTCATGCACGCCGACGACGGCATCGTGCTGCGGCTGCCCGACGCCGACCTGATGGGGCTGGACCTGCTCGACCAGGCGCCCACGAAGGCGGGCACGGAGTGGGACGCGGAGCAGGCACCGATCGGCGCGGCGGACGTCGCCTTCGACAAGGGCGAGGTCCATCAGATCGTCACGGACCAGGTCGGCGGCTCGGCTCTCTTCGCCGCCCGCTTCCGTGAGTGCGCCGCCCGCGCCCTGCTCCTCCCGCGCCGCAACCCCGGCAAGCGCACTCCCCTGTGGCAGCAGCGGCAGCGCGCCGCTCAACTGCTCCAGGTGGCCAGCGAATTCGGTTCGTTCCCGATCGTCCTGGAGGCGGTGCGCGAATGCCTCCAGGACGTCTTCGACGTCCCGGGCCTCACCGAGCTCATGGGCGACATCGAGTCCCGCAAGGTGCGGCTCGTCGAGGTCACCACACCCGAGCCCTCCCCCTTCGCCCGCTCCCTGCTCTTCGGATACGTCGCCCAGTTCCTGTACGAGGGCGACTCGCCCCTCGCCGAGCGGCGGGCCGCGGCGCTGTCGCTGGACTCACGTCTGCTGGCCGAGCTCCTGGGCCAGGCCGAGCTGCGCGAGCTCCTCGACGCCGACGTCCTGACCGAGCTGGAGCGCGAACTCCAGTGGCTCACCGAAGACCGCCGTATCAAGGACGTGGAGGGTGTCGCCGACCTCCTGCGTCTGCTGGGACCTCTCACCGACGCCGAGTTGGCCGAGCGGGGCGCGAGGCCGCAGTGGGCCCAGGAGCTGGCCGGCGCCCGCCGCGCCATCAAGGTCCGGATCGCCGGGGCCGACCACTGGGCCGCCATCGAGGACGCCGGCCGGCTGCGCGACGCGCTCGGCACGGCGCTTCCCGTCGGTGTCCCGGAAGCCTTCACCGAACCGGTCAAGGATCCGCTCGGCGATCTCCTCGCCCGGTTCGCCCGCACCCACGGACCGTTCACCTCCACGACGGCCGCCGCCCGTTTCGGCCTCGGCACGGCCGTCACCGACGGCGCACTGCACCGGCTCGCCGCGAACGGCCGTGTCGTCCAAGGGGAGTTCCATCCGGCGGGCATCGGCCAGGAGTGGTGCGACGCGACGGTGCTGCGCAGGCTGCGCCGCCGTTCGCTCGCGGCGCTGCGTCATGAACTCGAGCCGGTGCCACCCGCCGCGCTCGCCCAGTTCCTGCCGCAGTGGCAACACGTGGGCAGTGGTCACGGGCTGCGCGGCGTCGACGGACTGGTGCGCGCCGTCGAGCAGTTGCAGGGCGCGTCCGTGCCGGCGTCGGCGTTGGAGAAGCTCGTCCTGCCCTCCCGGGTCGCCGGTTACACGCCCGCGCTGCTCGACGAGCTCACGGCCGCCGGGGAGGTGATCTGGGCCGGAGCGGGTTCGCTGCCGGGCAAGGACGGCTGGGTCTCGTTGTATCTGGCGGACGCCGCCCCCCTGCTCCTTCCCGCCGCGCACCCCCTGGAGCCGACCGCGCTTCACCAGTCGGTCCTCGACACGCTCTCCGGGGGCTACGGCCTCTTCTTCCGCCAGATCGCCGACCAGGTCCGCGCCACGACTCATCCCGACGCCACCGATCCGCAACTCGCGGACGCGATCTGGGACCTGGCCTGGTCCGGGCGCCTCACGAACGACACGCTCGCACCGATGCGCTCGCTCCTGGGTTCGGGCCGCACCGCGGGGTCCACGGCGCACCGTGCCAAGCGCGCGGTGCCTCGCGGGCGCTACGGCTCTCTCACGGGAGGCGCGCGCCCCCAGTCGCGTACCGGCCCTCCCACGGTGGCGGGCCGCTGGTCCCTGTTGCCCGAGCGGGAGCCCGACCCCACCGTGCGTGCCCACGCCCTGGCCCGCACCCTGCTCGACCGGCACGGCGTGGTGACCCGGGGTGCCGTGGCCGCGGAGGGCGTCGAGGGCGGCTTCTCGGCGGTGTACCGCATCCTGTCGGCCTTCGAGGACAGCGGCCAGGCGCGGCGCGGGTATGTGGTCGAGGGTCTCGGTGCCGCCCAGTTCGCGATGGACGGCGCGGTGGACCGCCTCCGTGCCGCGGCGAACGCCCGGGACCGGGGCGACGCCCTGCCCGACCCGGCCCTCATGGACAACTCCCCCGGCGCTCACGGTTTCCCTGACGACCGCGGCTCGACGAGCGGACGGGGTTTCGCCCTCGGCCCCGCGGACCTCCCCGGGTTCCCTGACCTCTCGGCGTTCCCGGGCGCCGAGGATTTCCGGAATCCCTCCGGTACGCCCGGTCCCGATGGACACGAAGCGGGCATCGGCGACCCCGACTTCGGCGACGGCGACGGCGACGGCGACGGCCACACCTTCTCCGCCGACTCCGCCTTCCCGGCCGGCTCCCGCTACCCCGACGCCCCCCACCGCCAGAACACCCCGCCCCACCGCAACGGCTCGCCGTACCCGACGAACGGCTCCGGCTATCCCGGCAACCCGGGTTTCCCGGGCGCCCGTTCCCGTACGGCCTCCCCGGCCGTCGTACTGGCCGCCGCCGACCCCGCGAACGCCTACGGAGCGGCCCTCTCCTGGCCCGAGCCCCCGACCGAGGCGGGCCACAAGCCGGGCCGCAAGGCAGGTTCCCTGGTCGTCCTGGTGGACGGCGAGCTGGTTCTCTACATGGAACGCGGCGGCAAGACCCTGCTCGCCTGGCCCACGGACCCGGACAGGTCGGTCTCGGAGGACCCGCGCCTGCGTGCCGCGGCGGAAGCCCTGGCCGCTGCCGCCCGCGCGGGTTCGCTCGGCACGGTCACCGTCGAGCGCGTCAACGGCGCCTCGGCCCTCACCTCGCCCCTCGGCACCCTCCTGGAGGGAGCGGGGTTCATCGCCACACCACGCGGACTACGCCTGCGCGCGTGAGAACCGGTCCCCGGCCGAAGCGTCCACCCCGAGCTCCACCCACGCGTGCCACCCTGGAGTCATGCCCGAAGGAGACACTGTCTGGCAGGCCGCGAGGCGGCTGCACGTCGCCCTCGCGGGCCAGGTGCTGACCCGTTCCGACCTGCGGGTGCCCCAGCACGCCACGGCGGACCTCACCGGTCGCGCCGTCCTGGACGTCACCCCGCGCGGCAAGCACCTCCTCACCCGGATCGAGGGCGGTCTGACCCTGCACTCGCATCTGCGGATGGACGGTTCGTGGAAGGTGTACGAGACCGGCCGGCGCTGGAGCGGCGGTCCGGCACACCAGATCCGGGTCATCCTCGGCACGACGGACCGCACGGCGGTCGGGTACCGGCTGCCCGTACTGGAGCTGCTCCGCACCACCGACGAGGCCCGAGCGGTCGGTCACCTCGGCCCCGACCTCCTGGGTCCGGACTGGGACCCGGGCACGGCCCTGGCGAACCTCCTTCGCGATCCCGACCGCCCCCTCGGCGAGGCCCTCCTCGACCAGCGGAATCTCGCCGGCATCGGCAACGTCTACAAGAGCGAGCTGTGCTTCCTGCTCGGCGTCACCCCGTGGCTCCCCGTCGGCGCCCTGCCCACCGATCTCGCCGTCCAGCTGCCGGTGCTCGCCAAGAAGTTGCTGGAGTTCAACCGCGACCGTCCGGCCCGCGTCACCACGGGGCGCCGCGAGCAGAACCTCTTCGTGTACGGCCGCGCCTCTCGCCCCTGTCTGCGCTGCGGGACGCGGATCCGCTCGGCGAACCAGGGCGACGGTTCCCGCGAACGCCCCACGTACTGGTGCCCTCGATGCCAGACGGGCCCCGCCCCGCCACCCGGCGGCCACCACACCACCCCGGAGTACCGACCCACCGGCTACGAGTCCCCGACGCCGGACCAACGGCACCGCTAGAGACAGGCATCGGGCTCACGCGACGGCGCATCAAGTCCGTACAGATAATTGACGGCCCGTCAGAAACCCTCGTACCGTCACCTCATGGCCCTCCCCGCGTACGACCTGACCGGGCGCACGGCATTCGTCACCGGCGCGGCCGGCGGCATCGGCCGCGCCTCCGCGCTCCTGCTCGCGGAGGCGGGCGCCACCCTTCACTGCGCGGACATCGACGAGCAGGGGCTGCACGAGACGGCGACGCTGATCAAGGGCCAGGGCGGCACCGCCCGTACCCACCCGCTCGACGTCACCGACCGCGCCCAGATCCAGCAGGCCGTGGCGTCGTGCGGACGTGTCGACGTCATGGCGGCGATCGCCGGGATCATGCACAGCAGCCCGGTCCTGGAAACCCTGGACGAGGATCTCGACCGGGTGCTGAGCGTCAACTTCAAGGGCGTGCTGTACCCCTGCCAGGAGGCGGCGCGCTCCATGATCGCGAACAGCGCCCGGGGCAGCATCATCACGATGGCCTCGGGCGCGATCGACAGCGGCGGCCCCGGCCTGCTCTGCTACAGCGCGGCCAAGGCCGCCGTCGTCCAGCTGACGAAGACGCTGGCGACCGAGGTCGGCCCGCACGGTATTCGCGTCAACGCCGTGGCGCCCGGCTGGATCCGAACCCCCATGACCGATCGTCACGGCGAGAAGCAGGCACACACGGAGGCGTTCATGGCACGCCTCTCACCGCTGGGCCGTGTCGGCGAACCCGAGGACATCGCGCACGCCGTGCTGCACCTCGCCTCGGACGCCTCGGCGTTCACCACGGGCCAGATCCTGCGCCCCAACGGCGGCGTCGCCATGCCCTGGTAGCCGGCCTCCCGCCGTCCCGTACACCGGCCTCGCCCACGAGAACCCCCGCCCGCACGCCCCCGACCGCCGGCTCACCCCAGCGCTCACACCGATGCGCCCACGATCGCCCCTCCCCCACGGAACCCACCGCGCCCCACCGGCCCCTAGCCCACCCCCGAAGCACGTCCCCCACCGCTCCCGCGTCGACGCCGGACCTCCCCCCAGTAGGCCCGCCAACGGTCCGACCCCACGGCGCCTACCGCCCGGGACTTCGGGACACAGTGCACCGGCAGCAGGCTGAGCCCCCATCCGCCCGCCGCGACCGCCCCTTCGAGCACCCCGGCATCGGGCGCCAGCGCGAGCCGGAGCACGCTGCACCACCACAGCGCGCCGAGCACCAGGGCAGCCCCCCGGCGCACTATTCGCCCTGGCATGGCACCCTCCTCCGGCCCGGTGACGGGCCGCCGACATCAAGCGCGAGCAGGGCACACCGACGGCGCACGGAAGGGGCCGGGGCGGAACGGCTCCCCGGCCGTCACCCGTTCTCCGCCTGGAACATCCAGTGATGCTTCTCGAGGTCGGCCGTGATCCCGATGAAGATGTCCTGGCTCACCGGATCGGGGTCACCGGTGGCGGCCACCCGCTCCCGCATCCGTGTGATCACCGCGCCCAGCGCCTCCACGAGTGCCCGCACGGCGTCGCCGTCCTTGATCCAGCCCTCGGGCGTCGCTCCGATACCGCTGCTCGACGCCACCGTCGCGGCCCGCCCGTCCGGCGGCACGCCCAGGGTCGAGGCCCGCTCCGCCACGGTGTCGGAGTGCAGTCGCGCCGTGTCCACGACCTCGTCGAGCTGGAGGTGGACGGAACGGAAGCGGGGCCCCACCACGTTCCAGTGGACCTGCTTCGCCACGAGCGAGAGGTCCACGAGGTCGACCAGGGCGCCCTGCAGCGCCTCGGCGACGGTCTTCAGGTCCGCGTCGGACAGGGAGCTCTTCACGACGTACATCCACATCCTCCGATTCACCGCGGCAACGCCCGGCCGGCTTCGCCGCACCTCCACCATGGAGGCCACGCCGGATACCGGCAAATGGACCCATAAGGGAAAAGGGAACCGTCGGCGACCGGCAGGGCCCCGTGCAACGCGAAAGCCCCGGCCGGACCCCTCCAGGTCTCCCTGGAGAGCCCCGGCCGGGGCTTTCGATACGCGTGCTCAGCCCATGGAAGCGAGCTGGTGGGCGTCAGGCGGCGACGACGTCGACCGCCTCGGCAGGCGCCTTGATCGTGACCCGTTCCGGTGGCACACCGGTCACCGATACGGAATTGAGCATCGGGCGACGAACCGGTGCGGGCACCGGTTCGGTGGCCGCAGCCGACTGTGCCAGCTCGGCGAGGGCGAGCTCGTCGCTCACTTCCCGCATGAGCTCGGACATCCGTACGTCCAGCGCGTCGCAGATCGCGGAGAGCAGCTCGGAGGATGCCTCCTTCTGCCCCCGCTCCACCTCGGAGAGATAGCCGAGTGAAACTCGGGCGGACGAGGAGACTTCGCGCAGAGTACGGCCCTGGCGCTGGCGCTGCCGACGCAGCACGTCACCCAGCAGGCGACGGAGCAGAATCATCGGTGGCTCCCTCCTCGGACCGCGTAGCCGCATCCTTCACGCCCCACCGTACCGCCTTGCGCCGCGGCCGTGCGGGGAGCGATGTCGTGTTCACTCAGGGCTGCAAACATCAAAACCCCCCGTTCTGTTCCGTATCCTGTGCCCGCTCATTCCCGGTCTGTTCGCCCGCGAGCTCCTGGAGGAGCAGCGCGAGTACGCTGCGTACACTCTCCATACGGATTTCCGCCCGGTCGCCGTTCAACCGCAGCGGCGCCACTTTCCCGCCACGAGCGGTCAGGAAATTTGACCCGGGGGGCCCTTCGACGGCCACGTAGACCGTGCCGACCGGCTGTCCGTCCTGGGGGTCCGGACCGGCGACGCCGGTGGTCGAGATCCCCCAGTCCGCGCCCAGCGCCTTGCGCACTCCGGTCGCCATCTCCGCCGCGACCTGCGGATCCACCGCACCGCGCTCGGCCAGGAGAGTGGCGTCGACGCCCAGCAGTTCGTTCTTCAGTTCGGTGGCGTACGCGGTCACCGACCCCCGGAAGACCTTCGAGGCACCCGGCACCGCGGTGATCTCCGCCGCCACCAGACCACCGGTGAGCGACTCGGCGACAGCGAGCGTCTCGCCCCTCACCGTGAGTAGTCGCACCACTTCAGTGGCCGCGGAACTCACCGCTCGGCCTCCGCGGCGGCCGCCCGCCGCTCGGCGATTCCTCGCCTGCGCAGCACAATGGCCTGTCTCACATAGTCGAGCCCGGTGACCACGGTCAGGATGACCGCGACGGCCATCACCCAGAACCTCAGAGTGGCCAGGGCCCCCGTCAGCGCCAGGATGTACATGCCGACGGCCGTGCCCTGGGCCAGCGTCTTGAGCTTGCCGCCGCGGCTCGCCGGGATGACCCCGTAGCGGATCACGATGAAGCGGAGCAGGGTGACGCCGAGCTCCCGTCCGAGGATCACGAAGGTGACCCACCAGGGCAGATCGCCGAGGGCGGACAGACAGATCAGCGCCGCGCCCATGATCGCCTTGTCGGCGATGGGGTCGGCGATCTTCCCGAAGTCGGTGACGAGGTTGTACGTGCGTGCCAGGTGACCGTCGAAGATGTCGGTGATCATGGCGACGGCGAAGGCCGCCCACGCCCAGGCGCGCATGGCGGGGTCGTATCCGCCGTCGGCCAGCATCAGCGCCACGAAGCCCGGCACGAGGACGAGCCGGATCATGGTCAGGATGTTGGCGATGTTCCAGAGGCTGGCCTGGTTGACGGCCGCGGCGCCCAGCTTCCCGCCCCGGGCCGGCTTCGCGTCCCCCGGAGCACCGGATGCGCCGGGAGCGCCCGTCGCACCTTTGGCGCCGGGGGAGCCGCCTGCCGCGGATGCCGGGACTCCGGTCATCTGGCCGCCTCCTCAGTACACGCGAGCGAGCCGAGGAGCAGCGGCTCGGCCACCAGGTCGACACCTTCCGTACCGACCACCTTGGCCTCGACGATACGGCCGACGGTCAGACCCTCGCCGCTCGTGAACAGCACCTGGCCGTCCGTCTCCGGTGCCTGGTGCGCGGCGCGGCCGTACGCCCCGTCCTCGTCGTCGCCGAGGGACTCCACCAGCACGTGCACGGTCTCGCCCACACGCTCCTCGGCGCGCTGGGCGACCAGTTCCTCGGCGAGCCGGGAGACGCGAGCGAGGCGCTCGGCGACGACGTCCTCGTCCAGCTTGTTCTCGTAGGTCGCCGCTTCGGTGCCGTCCTCGTCGGAGTACCCGAAGACACCGATCGCGTCGAGGCGGGCGCCCGTGAGGAAGCGCTCCAGCTCCGCGAGGTCGGCCTCGCTCTCACCGGGGAAGCCCACGATGAAGTTGGAGCGCACACCGGCCTGCGGGGCCTTGGAGCGGATGGTGTCGAGCAGTTCCAGGAACCGGTCGGTGTCGCCGAAGCGGCGCATCGAGCGGAGCACGTCGGGCGCGGAGTGCTGGAAGGACAGGTCGAAGTAGGGCGCGATGTTCGGCGTCGACGTCAGGACGTCGATGAGTCCCGGGCGCATCTCGGCGGGCTGCAGGTAGCTGACGCGCACGCGCTCGATGCCGTCGATCTCGGCCAGCTCGGGCAGCATCGTCTCGAGGAGACGGATGTCACCCAGGTCCTTGCCGTACGAGGTGTTGTTCTCCGAGACGAGCATCACTTCCTTGACGCCCTGCTCGGCGAGCCAGCGGGCCTCGTTCAGGACGTCGCTGGGGCGGCGCGAGATGAACGAGCCGCGGAAGGAGGGGATGGCACAGAAGGAGCAGCGGCGGTCGCAGCCGGAGGCCAGCTTCACGGAGGCGACCGGTGATCCGTCCAGGCGGCGGCGCAGGGGCGCGCGGGGGCCGGAGACCGGGGCGACGCCTTCGGGGAGGTCCGAGGGGGCGCCGTGGCCGGGAAGGGCCACTTCCTCGCCGGCGCTCTGCCGCTCGGCCGGGCTGATCGGCAGCAGCTTGCGCCGGTCCCGCGGGGTGTGGGAGGCGTGGATGCCGCCGTTCAGGATGGTCTGGAGGCGGTCGGAGATGTCGGCGTAGTCGTCGAAGCCGAGCACGCCGTCGGCCTCGGGAAGCGCTTCGGCGAGTTCCTTGCCGTACCGCTCGGCCATGCAGCCCACTGCCACGACGGCCTGGGTTCTGCCGTGTCCCTTGAGATCATTGGCTTCGAGGAGGGCGTCGACGGAGTCCTTCTTGGCTGCTTCGACGAAGCCACAGGTGTTGACGACGGCTACGTCCGCTTCCTCGGCGTCCTCCACGAGTTGCCAGCCGTCCGCCTCCAAGCGGCCTGCGAGCTCCTCCGAGTCCACCTCGTTACGGGCGCAGCCAAGAGTGACAAGTGCGACGGTACGGCGTTCAGGCATGGGCTCAAGACTACTTTGTCTCACCGACAGCCCACGTCGACGGGGTTGGCCGATCTTGGCCAACCCCGTACCGGCTTGTTCCTTCGGACCCCTAGCCGACCTGCGGGTCGCCCTTCGTGTACGTCAGACGCTCGACGGCGCCCGGCTGGAAGTCGTCGTCGATCTTCTTGCCGTTGACGTACAGCTGGATGGCGCCGGCGTCCCCCAGGATGAGGTTGATCTTGGAGCTGTCCTGGAAGGTCTTGGACTCGCCCTGCTTCAGGAGTCCGTCGAAGAGCATCCGCCCGTTGTGGTCCTTGGCGGAGATCCAGCTGCGTCCGTCCGCTGCGCTGACCTGGACGGTCACCTTGTCCTGCGGGGCGGCCGCGATGGCGCTGTCGGAGGGCTCGGGCTTCGGGTCGGCGGGCTTGCTGGCGGCCGTGCTGGGCGAGGCGGACTTCTTGGTGGTCGGCGTGGACCCCTCGGCGACCTGAGTCTTCGAGCCGTCGTCGCTGTCGCCGCCCTTGACCGCGGTGAACCCGACGAAGCCGATCACCGCGACGATCGCGGCGACCATGGCGGCCGTCCAGTTCGGTCCGCGCCGCTCGGGACGGATGCGCTCCGCCTCGAAGAGCGGGGCGGCGGGCGTCGGCGCGGGACGTCCGCCGTGGTCGGCGTCGTACTGCGTGAGCAGCGGGGCCGGATCGAGCCGGACGGCGCGGGCCACGGTCCGGATGTGCCCGCGGGCGTAGACGTCGCCACCACACGGGGCGAAGTCGTCCTGTTCGATGGCATGAATGATGGTGATACGGACGCGGGTGGCGTTGCTGACGTCGTCGACGGTCAGACCGGCCTCGATGCGTGCCTGCTGGAGGGCACGGCCGATCGAGAGCCGCTCGGCCGTACGGTCGTCTTCGAACGGACGCTCGTCTTCGGGTGAGTTGCCGTCAGGGGAGTTGACGATGGACACGGGGGCGCCTTTCGAGCGTGTAGCCACCTGTGCTGGAAGTTCAGTCTAGGGGGGGTACGAAAGGGTGGGGCAACCGGGCGGTAGGACTTTGTACGCCATCAGAATGGCCGGTCATCCTGATGCCGGGACATGTTGGCGTCCCGTCGCTCAACTTGACGTGCGGCGAAGAGAAACGGTTGCCCGCCGACTCCTTACGGGTGAGTCACGTTCCCATATCAGCCTGGGGCGGAACATGACGTTCCGCCATCCGCCGGCGAGCCGCCCACTCCCTGAGCGACCCGCCACATGCTCACCGCGCCCTGAACGGCCTCTCCCGTCGCCCTCCGCCGAAATCTCTACGCTTCTGCTTCCCCGCGAATCACGGCCAACACTCCATCCAGCTCATCGGCCTTCACGAGCACGTCACGAGCCTTCGAACCCTCACTGGGCCCGACGATCCCGCGCGACTCCATGAGGTCCATCAGCCGGCCGGCCTTTGCGAAGCCGACGCGCAGCTTGCGCTGGAGCATCGAGGTGGACCCGAACTGCGAGGTGACGACGAGTTCGGCGGCCGCGCACAGCAGATCGAGGTCGTCGCCGATGTCCTCGTCGATCTCCTTCTTCTGCTTGGTGCCCACGGTGACGTCGTCCCGGAAGACGGGCGCCATCTGATCCTTGCAGTGCTGCACGATCACCGCGACCTCGTCCTCGGTGACGAAGGCACCCTGCATACGCGTGGGCTTGTTGGCCCCCATCGGCAGGAAGAGTCCGTCGCCCTTGCCGATCAGCTTCTCGGCGCCGGGCTGGTCGAGGATGACGCGCGAGTCCGCGAGGGACGAGGTGGCGAAGGCGAGCCGGGAGGGCACGTTGGCCTTGATCAGACCGGTGACGACGTCCACGGACGGCCGCTGCGTGGCGAGCACCAGGTGGATGCCGGCCGCGCGCGCGAGCTGGGTGATGCGCACGATCGCGTCCTCGACGTCGCGCGGCGCGACCATCATCAGGTCGGCGAGCTCGTCGACGATCACCAGGAGGTACGGGTACGGGCTCAGCTCGCGCTCACTGCCCTCGGGCAGCTTGACCTTGCCGTTCCTGATGGCCTCGTTGAAGTCGTCGATGTGCCGGAACCCGAACGCCGCGAGGTCGTCGTAGCGCAGGTCCATCTCCCGTACGACCCACTGCAGTGCCTCGGCGGCCCGCTTCGGGTTGGTGATGATCGGCGTGATCAGGTGCGGGATGCCCTCGTACGCGGTCAGCTCGACGCGCTTGGGGTCGACGAGGACCATCCGCACGTCCTCGGGGGTCGCCCGGACCATGACGGAGGTGATCAGGCAGTTGATGCACGACGACTTGCCGGAACCGGTGGCTCCGGCGACGAGGACGTGCGGCATCTTCGCCAGGTTGGCCATCACATAGCCGCCCTCGACGTCCTTGCCGAGCGCGACCAGCATCGGATGGTCGTCCTCCGCCGCGTCCGCGAGCCGCAGCACGTCACCGAGGTTGACCATCTCGCGGTCGGTGTTGGGGATCTCGATGCCGACCGCGGACTTGCCGGGGATCGGGCTGATGATCCGCACGTCGGGGCTGGCGACCGCGTACGCGATGTTCTTCGTGAGCGCCGTGATCCGCTCGACCTTCACGGCGGGGCCGAGCTCGACCTCGTAGCGGGTGACCGTCGGTCCGCGCGTGAAGCCGGTGACGGCGGCGTCGACCTTGAACTCCCTGAAGACGTTCTGGAGGGAGGCCACCACCGCGTCGTTGGCGGCGCTGCGCGTCTTGCCCGGGCCGCCCCGCTCCAGGAGATCGAGCGAGGGCAACGAGTAGGTGATGTCCCCGGAGAGCTGGAGCTGCTCCGCGCGCGGGGGCAGCTCGCGCGGGGCGTCGGGCGCGGACTTGGTCAGGTCGGGCACGACGGACTCGACCGCCGGCGCCTCCTGCTTGGGCCGCTTGGCACCCGGTACGGCCTTGGGGCGGGCGGCCGGTACCGGCGTCGTCTCCTCGTACCCGTCACGCTCGACGCTGACGCCCTGCGTCAGATCGGCGACCAGGGGCGAGGGGGGCATGCCGTGCAGCACGGCACCGTCCAGGGCGGCGGCGGCCGCCGCGGCGACGTCCACGGCGTCCATCGGCCGGTTCATGTCGGGCTGCTGCGCGCCGGGGCGCCTGGGGCGGCTCCGGCGCCGGGTGAGCGCCTCCTGCTCGGCGCTGTCGGGGTCGTACGCCTCGGGGGCGCGCGGGCGCCTGCGGGAGCTCGCCGGAAGCCCGTCGCGCCACTGCTCGTCGTAGCGCTCCTCGTCCTCGACGAACGCGTCCTCGTCGAAGTCGGCCTGGACGATGCCGAGCTTCTGGCCGAGCAGCCGCAGCCGCTGCGGAATCGCGTTGACCGGGGTCGCCGTGACGACGAGCAGCCCGAAGATCGTGAGCAGTACGAGGAGCGGTACCGCGAGGACGTCGCCCATCGTGTACGTCAGCGGGGTGGACGCACCCCAGCCGATGAGCCCGCCGGCATCCCTTATCGCCTGCATGCCGTCGCTGCGCGCGGGCGCCCCGCACGCGATGTGCACCTGCCCGAGCACGCCGATCACGAGCGCGGACAGGCCGATCACGATGCGGCCGTTCGCATCGGGCTGCTCGGGGTGCCGGATGAGCCGGGCCGCGATGACGCCGAGGAGTATCGGGACGAGAAGGTCGAGACGGCCGAAGGCACCGGTGACCAGTATCTCGACGAGGTCGCCGACGGGGCCGCGCAGATTGGACCAGGTACCCGCCGCGACGATCAGCCCGAGGCCGAGCAGCAGGAGCGCGAGTCCGTCCTTGCGGTGCGCCGGGTCGAGCCCCTTGGCGCCCCGCCCTATGCCGCGGAAGGTGGCTCCGACGGCATGAGCGAGTCCCAGCCACAGGGCGCGTACGAGTCTGTACACGCCCGCGGTCGGGTTGGGCGCCGGCGCGGGAGCGGGCTTCTTCGCCGCGGCCCTCTTGGCAGGCGCCTTCTTGGCGGCTGCCTTTTTCGCGGGGGCCTTCTTCGCCGGAGCCTTCGTCGGAGCGGCCGCCTTCTTCGCGGGCGGCTTCTTGGCTGCGGACTGACGTGAGGCCATGTGTGTGAGGTTACCGGTGGAGACGACAGCGGACACGTGTGCCTTCCCCCAAGTTCTCGACTTCGCTCGAACAGGGGGGATCCCGAGCTTCACTCGTTCGTGTCGCCCTTGCCAGGGACCGGAACTGACGCTTCCTCATGCCGTTGCACGGCACCGGACGCGTCCGCGGGGGCGTCAGCTCTGCGACGGCACCGAGGGTGCCCCGCTCCCCGTGCCCGGCTCCAGTGCGTCAAGCGCCCTGCGCAGTCCGGTGAGTTTGCGTTCGAGATGGGCCGCGGTCGCCACCGCCGCCGCGTCGGCGGAGTCGTCGTCGAGCTGCTTGGACAGCGCCTCCGCCTGCTCCTCGACGGCCGCGAGCCGCGCCGAGAGTTCGGCGAGGAGTCCGGCGGGCTCCTTGGCGTCGCCGAGCGCCGCCTTGCCGCCACCCTCCAGCTGGAGCCTCAGCAGGGCCGCCTGCTCCCGGAGTTGGCAGTTCTTCATGTAGAGCTCGACGAAGACGGAGACCTTCGCGCGCAGCACCCACGGGTCGAACGGCTTGGAGATGTAGTCCACCGCGCCGGCCGCGTAACCCCGGAAGGTGTGATGCGGGCCGTGGTTGATCGCGGTGAGGAAGATGATCGGGATGTCCCGGGTCCGCTCCCGCCGCTTGATGTGCGCGGCCGTTTCGAAGCCGTCCATGCCCGGCATCTGGACATCCAGCAGAATGACCGCGAAGTCGTCCGTGAGCAGCGCCTTGAGCGCTTCCTCCCCGGACGATGCCCGCACCAGTGTCTGATCGAGCGCCGAGAGAATCGCCTCCAGCGCCAGCAGATTCTCCGGCCGGTCATCGACCAGGAGGATCTTGGCCTTCTGCACCATGGCCCGCCCTCCTCGCCCCGGCATGGGGCCTCCCCTGTCCGCAGGACTTGGGGAAGCACCGGGCGCCGCCCCAGGGGACGACTCCCTTGCGCCGCCCGTCCTTGTGCCGGTCATGGTAGCTGCACCCCGCCTGTCGCCACACCCTGTCACCGCGATGTCACTGTGCACGTAGCAGAAACGCGGCGGGAGACCAGAAGGTTCCCCGTATCCCGCGCTTCTACACGGCTTCGGGCACAGTCGGTTATCCGACGCCGGACCGCCCTGCCGCACGGTGTCCCCGTGTCCGGCACCGCGCGACGGCCCGTGTCACCACTTCCGAGTGTGTCACCCCTCACGCATCCACTGCGCCATCACGGAGAGCAGGTGATCGGGATCGACCGGCTTGGTCACATAGTCGGAGGCGCCCGACTCGATCGCCTTCTCCCGGTCGCCCTTCATGGCCTTCGCCGTGAGCGCGATGATCGGCAGCCCCGCGAACTGCGGCATCCGCCGGATCGCCGTGGTCGTGGCATAGCCGTCCATCTCGGGCATCATGATGTCCATCAGAACGACCGTCACATCGTCGTGCTGCTCCAGGACTTCGATGCCCTCGCGGCCGTTCTCGGCGTACAGCACCGACAGTCCGTGCTGCTCGAGGACGCTGGTCAGCGCGAAGACATTGCGGATGTCGTCATCGACGATCAGCACCTTCTCGCCCTCGAACCGGATGCCCTGGCGCTGCTGCGGTCCCGCGTCCTGCTGACCCGCGGCCGCCCACGGCTCCTGAGCCACGCCCGCGGCATCGTCCGGCTGCCCGGGGACGGCGCCGCGCTGCTCGGCCGTGGGCAGCGCCCTGCGGCGCCTCCTGAAGAGCGCGGCGGGACCGTTCTGCGTCTCCTGGTACGACTTCACCTCGGCCGGCATCCCCATGTCCTGCAGCTCCGCCTCGGAGGCCAGCAACTCCCCCGCCTCCAGCGCCGGAGCGAGCTGCCCGTAGCCCTGCGGCGGCAGTTCGCTGGGGTGCAGCGGCAAATACAGCGTGAAGGTGGAGCCGCGGCCCGGCTCGCTCTGCGCGTGGATCTCGCCGCCCAGCAGCCGGGCGATCTCCCGCGAGATGGAGAGGCCCAGACCCGTACCGCCGTACTTGCGACTCGTCGTACCGTCGGCCTGCTTGAACGCCTCGAAGATCACCCGCATCTTGCTGGCGGCGATCCCGATACCGGTGTCGGTCACGGAGAACGCGATCAGATCGGCGTCCGCGTCCCGCAGCGACCCCGACTCCAGAAGCTGCTCACGGATGGCCACCGGCACATCCGCCCCGGCGGGCCGGATCACCAGCTCGACCGCTCCGGAGTCGGTGAACTTCACCGCGTTGGAGAGCAGGTTGCGCAGCACCTGGAGCAGGCGCTGTTCGTCGGTGTGCAGCGTGGCGGGCAGTTCCGGCGAGACCCGTACGGAGAAGTCGAGCCCCTTCTCCGCGGTCAGCGGGCGGAACGTCGCCTCCACGTAGTCGACGAGCTGGACGAGCGCGATACGGGTCGGCGACACGTCCATCTTGCCCGCCTCGACCTTCGACAGGTCGAGGATGTCGTTGATCAGCTGGAGCAGGTCGGAACCCGCGCCGTGGATCGTCTCGGCGAACTCGACCTGCTTCGGCGTGAGATTCGTGTCCGCGTTGTCGGCGAGCAGCTTGGCCAGGATCAGCAGGGAGTTGAGCGGTGTCCGCAGCTCGTGCGACATGTTCGCCAGGAACTCGCTCTTGTAGCGCATGGAGACCGCGAGCTGTTCGGCGCGCTCCTCCAGGACCTGCCGCGCCTCCTCGATCTCGGTGTTCTTGACCTCGATGTCGCGGTTCTGCTGGGCCAGCAGCTCGGCCTTCTCCTCCAGTTCCGCGTTCGAGTCCTGGAGCGCCTTCTGCCGATTCTCCAACTCCGCCGAACGCTCCCGCAGTTGCTCGGTGAGCTCCTGCGACTGCCGGAGCAGCACCTCCGTCTTGGTGTTGACGGAGATGGTGTTGACGCTCGTCGCGATCATCTCGGCGATCTGGTTCAGGAAGTCCCGCTGGATCTGCGTGAACGGCGTGAAGGACGCCAGCTCGATGACGCCGAGCACGGTCCCCTCGAAGAGCACCGGAAGCACGATGACCTGCGCCGGAGGCGCCTCGCCGAGACCGGAGGAGATCTTCAGGTAGCCACTCGGCGCGTTCTCCACGAGGATCGTGCGCTTCTCCTGGGCCGCTGTCCCGATCAGTGCCTCACCCGGGCGGAACGACGTCGGCATGGAGCCCATCGAGTAGCCGTAGGACCCGAGCATGCGCAGCTCGTACGCCTCCTCGTCCTCGGTGCCCGCGTCCTTGCCGTCGACCAGAGGCATCGAGAGGAAGAACGCGCCGTGCTGGGCCGAGACGACCGGCGTCAGCTCGCTCATGATCAGCGAGGCCACGTCGTCGAGATCGCGGCGGCCCTGCATCAGGGCGGAGATCCGGGCCAGGTTGCCCTTCAGCCAGTCCTGCTCCTTGTTGGCGATGGTGGTGTCGCGCAGGTTGGCGATCATCTTGTTGATGTAGTCCTGAAGTTCCTGGATCTCGCCGGAGGCGTCCACGTCGATCTTCAGGTTCAGGTCGCCGCGGGTCACCGCGGTCGCCACGCGCGCGATGGCCCGCACCTGCCGGGTCAGGTTCCCGGCCATCTCGTTCACCGACTCGGTGAGGTCGCGCCAGGTGCCGTCGACGTCGCGTACGCGCGCCTGACCTCCCAGCTGCCCCTCCGTGCCCACCTCGCGGGCCACTCGGGTGACCTCCTCGGCGAACGACGAGAGCTGGTCGACCATCGTGTTGATGGTCGTCTTGAGTTCCAGGATCTCGCCGCGCGCGTCGATGTCGATCTTCTTGGTCAGGTCGCCCTTGGCGATGGCCGTGGTGACCATCGCGATGTTGCGCACCTGACCGGTCAGGTTGGACGCCATCCCGTTCACCGACTCGGTGAGGTCCTTCCACGTGCCGGCGACTCCCGGGACGTGTGCCTGACCGCCGAGGATGCCGTCCGTACCCACCTCGCGGGCCACCTTGGTGACCTGCTCGGCGAACGAACTCAGCGTCTTCACCATGGTGTTGAAGGTGTCGGCGAGCTGCGCGACCTCGCCGCGCGCCTCGATCGTCACCGTCCGGGTCAGGTCACCGTTGGCGACCGCCGCCGCCACCTGCGAGATGTTCCGCACCTGCATGGTCAGGTTGTAGGCCATCAGGTTGACGTTGTCGCTCAGGTCCTTCCAGATGCCCGTGACCCCGGGCACCCGCGCCTGACCGCCCAACTGGCCCTCGGTGCCCACCTCGCGGGCCACCCGGGTCACCTGCTCGGCGAACGACGACAGCTGGTCGACCATCGTGTTGACGGTGGTGACCAGTTCGAGGATCTCGCCCTTGGCGTCGACGGTGATCTTCTTGGACAGGTCTCCCATGGCGACCGCGGTCGTGACCTCGGCGATGTTGCGCACCTGAATGGTCAGGTTGTTGGCCATGAAGTTCACGGACTGGGTGAGGTCCTTCCAGGTGCCGGAGACACCCTGCACCTCGGCCTGACCGCCGAGGCGGCCCTCCGTACCCACCTCACGGGCCACCCGGGTCACCTGCTCGGCGAAGTTCGAGAGCTGGTCGACCATCGTGTTGAGGGTGTTCTTCAGCTCCAGGATCTCGCCGCGCGCGTCCACGTCGATCTTCTGCGACAGGTCACCCCGGGCCACCGCGGTCGCGACCTGCGCGATGTTGCGCACCTGCGCGGTGAGGTTGCCGGCCATGCCGTTCACCGAGTCGGTCAGGTCGCGCCACACACCGGCGACGCCGGGCACCTGCGCCTGACCGCCGAGGCGGCCCTCCGTACCCACCTCGCGGGCCACCCGCGTCACCTGGTCGGCGAACGCGGAGAGCTGGTCGACCATCGTGTTGATGGTGTTCTTCAGCTCCAGGATCTCGCCGCGCGCGTCCACGTCGATCTTCTGCGACAGGTCACCCCGAGCCACCGCCGTGGTGACCTGAGCGATCTGCCGTACCTGCGAAGTCAGGTTCCCCGCCATGAAGTTGACGGAGTCGGTGAGTTCCTTCCAGGTGCCGGACACACCGTCCACACGGGCCTGACCGCCGAGGCGGCCCTCCGTACCCACGTCACGGGCCATCCGGGTCACCTGGTCGGCGAAGCTCGACAGCTGGTCCACCATCGTGTTGACGGTGTTCTTCAGCTGGAGCATCTCGCCGGACACGTCGACGGTGACCTTCTGCGACAGATCGCCGTTGGCGACCGCCGTGGTCACCTGGGCGATGTTGCGCACCTGGCCCGTCAGGTTCTGGAACGCCGTGTTGACGGAGTCCGTGAGGTCCTTCCAGGTACCCGCCACCCCCGGAACCTGCGCCTGGCCGCCCAGTTCACCCTCGACGCCGACCTCGCGCGCCACCCGCGTGACCTCGACACCGAACGACGACAGCTGGTCGACCATCGTGTTGACAGTGTTCTTCAGCTCCAGCATCTCGCCCGCGACCTCGACGCTGACCTTCTGCGACAGATCACCGTTGGCCACCGCCGTCGTCACCGCGGCGATGTCACGCACCTGGGTCGTGAGGTTCCTGAAGACCGTGTTGACCGAGTCCGTCAGGTCCTTCCACGTTCCCGCCGCTCCCGGCACGTTCGCCTGACCACCGAGCCGGCCCTCGCCACCGACCTCGTTGGCGACACGGGTGACCTCGTCGGCGAACGTCCGCAGCGTCTCGGTCATCTGGTTGATCGTCTCGGCGAGCTGCGCGACCTCGCCGCGCGCCGACACGGTCACCTTCTGCGAGAGGTCACCACTCGCGACCGCCGTGGTCACCTGCGCGATCCCACGCACCTGGGCCGTGAGGTTGCCGGCCATGAGGTTCACCGAATCGGTGAGGTCCTTCCACACGCCGTCCACACCGGGCACCTGCGCCTGGCCGCCCAGCTCGCCCTCGGTACCCACCTCACGGGCGACGCGCGTCACCTCGGAGGAGAAGGAGGACAGCTGGTCGACCATCGTGTTGACGGTGTTCTTCAGCTCCAGCATCTCGCCGGCCACGTGAACCGTGACCTTCCGCGACAGGTCACCCTTGGCGACGGCCGTCGTCACGAGAGCGATGTCACGCACCTGGGCGGTGAGCCGGTACGCCATCGTGTTGACCGAGTCCGTGAGGTCCTTCCACGAACCGGACATACCGCGCACCCGGGCCTGCCCGCCCAGCTTGCCCTCGGTACCCACCTCGCTGGCCACCCGCGTGACCTCGTCGGTGAAGGTCGACAACTGGTCGACCAGATTGTTGACGGTCCGCCCGACCTTCAGGAACTCACCGCGCAGCGGATGACCGTTGCCGTCCGCGGCCTGCGCGCGCAGATCCATCCGCGGCGACAGATCGCCCTCCGCGACAGCGGACAGTACCCGGCCGACCTCGGAGACGGGTCGTACGAGATCGTCGACCAGCGCGTTGGAAGCGTCGATCGCGGCCGCCCAGGACCCCTCGCAGGTACCCGTCTCCAGCCGCTCCGTGAGCTTTCCGTCACGACCCACCACGCGCCGCACCCGCGACAGCTCACCCGTCAGATGCAGATTCCGGTCGGCGACCTCGTTGAAGACCGCCGAGATCTCGGACATCACGCCATCACCGGAAACGGTGAGCCGCTTGCGGAAGTTGCCGTCCCGCATGGACACCAGGGCCGCCAGCAACCGGTTCAGGGCCGCCGTGTCCACCTCGGTGGTGCCATTGCGCGGTGTGCGCCCGCTCTTCAGGGACTGTCCGCCTTTCGCGCGCGTCCTACTGCCCCGCGTCGCTGCGCCAGACTCCACTGTGTCCCTCCCGCAAGGGTCGACCAATACTGCTCGGCGTACTCGGGTACTTCTGCTCGGTGTGCAGAGGAGGCACTCGACCTGCCCGGACCTTCTCCTGGAGCCTGCCCAGTGTTTCACCCCGGCTGAACCAGGCCATAACAGTTCGGCAGCTTCGCACATCGTCCGCACACCATCGGGACGGCGGCCCGGCCCTGGCCGGACGCGACCACATACACCTGTCCGAACAAGAACACCGAACTCTTCAGGACGGAAACACCGGTGACCGGCATCCGCAGGGGCGGCGAAGGTAAGTAACCTTGCATGCGGCTGTCCAGCCGTGCCGGTCCCGTCCGGCCTGGGCGGTGGCACGAGTACGAGCGGGCAGGCATCGGAGGGGCACCGCACCATGACCACCGGACTGCATCCTGGGGGAACGCCTCAGGATCCCCGGCCGACAGGGAACCACGCTCTGCCCACGCAGGAGCGGGTCGGCCACGGAACCCCGCATGCCGACAGCCGGACGAGGAGTTCTGTGATCACCGCGCGCGCGGCCGCCAGTTTCGAGCCCGTGGGGCGGTCCGTCGCGACCGCTCGCTCGTTCGTCCGGGACACTCTCCAGGGCTGGGGCTTCGCCGACATCGTCGACGACGCCGTCGTCCTGACGAGCGAACTGGTCACCAATGCCGTCGTGCACGCGGGCACCTCCGCCGACGTTCTGTGTCTGCGCAGCGACGACGGCGTACGCATCGAGGTGGCGGATCACTACCCGGAACGCGAGATCCCACTCCAGGGGACGGCCATCAACATGGGCAGCCCCGACCGCGAGGGCGGCCGCGGCCTCCAGCTCTGCGCGGCCCTGGCCGGGCGCTGGGGTGTCGAGTACACACCCACCCACAAGCAGGTCTGGTTCCAGCTCGAACTCCCCGAGCGAGCGGTCGGCACCCGCGCCGCCGGCCCCGCGCTCCCCGCCCACCTGCTCCCGCTGGCCGACGGCCGCGTGCGCGTGGCGGTCGTCCAGATCGACCGCACCGGCTCCATCAACGCCTGGAACGAAGACGCCGAGGAACTCTTCGGCTACGCGGCCGAGCAGGTCACCGGCAAGCCGCTCACCGACTTCGCGGCCTGGCCGCACACCCCCGGCACCAGCACCGGCATCGTCGAGGCCCTCCAACTCTCCCGCTGGGAAGGCAGCTACGGCATCCGCTGCGCCGACGGCCGCGTAACGCCCGTGTACGCCTCGCACCTGCGGGTCCGCGACACCGGTGGCGAACCCTCCACGGTCTGCCTCCTGGTACGCGACCACGAACGCGCCGTCCTGCAGACCCCGTTGCGCCTGCCCGCCTCCGACTCGGGCGGCAACGCCGAGGGCCAGGCCACGGACCCGTTCGAGGTCTTCATCGGTTCGCCGGCCCCGGACGACCTCGACGGCCTGCTCCAGCGCACGGTGGAGCGCGCCCGCGACATGCTCGACGGCGACTCCGCCTTCCTGCTCCTGGCGACCGACGACGAAACGGAGTTGGAGGTGCGCGCCTCCACGGGCCTGCCCTCCGCGCGCCAGCGCTTCGCCCGCGTCCCCGTCGAAGCGGGCCCCGGACGCTACGGCTCGGCCAGGATGCCCGCCGTCCACGAGGACCTGACGGTCGTCCCCGGCGCCGTACCGCTCCTCGGCGGTACCGGCATGCGCTCGGTCGTCACGGTCCCGCTGAAGGTGGAGGGACGCCTCACCGGCTCCCTCGGCGTCGCGGCCGAGTCGCCCGGCCGCTACTCGAACGAGGAGGCCCTGCGCCTCCAGTTCGCCGCCGACCGCATCGCCCTGGCCGTGGAATCGGCCCGCCTGGGCGAGCTGGAACGCCTGCGCCGCGGCTCGCTGTCCTTCCTCGTCGAGGCCTCCGACCTGCTCGCCGGCACCCTGGACCGCGACCAGACGCTCGCCCTCATGGCCCAGATGACGGTTCCGACCCTGGCCACCTGGTGCGCCGTCTACACGATCGCCGACCAGGCCTCCGAGCCGTACCTCTCGTACGTCCTGCACGAGGACGAGGAACGCATCGACGGCCTCAAGGCGTTGCTCTCGAAGATCGCCCCGCCTGACCCGGTGCCGACCCCGGGCGCCCGCGTCTGGTCGGCACCCGCCGCGGCGGCCCACGAGGCGGCCCTGAGGACCTCCATGCGCAGCCTGGGCCGCGGCGAGCAGGCCTCGATGACCTCCGGCATCGGTACGACGCTGGCGACGGCCGCGGCGGTCGGCGGCGAGACCGTCGTCCTCCCCCTGGTGGCCCGCAACCGCGTGATCGGCATGCTGACCCTCGGCAAGCCGTCGGACGAGCACTTCCGCCAGGAGATCCTGGAGCTGGCCGAGGACCTCTCCCGGCGAGCGGCCCTCGCCCTGGACAACGCCCGTCTGTACTCGGAGCGCACGGCTATCAGCCAGTCGCTCCAGCGCAGCCTCCTGCCCCCCGAACTCCCCCAGATCGAGGGCGTCGAGGTCGAGGTCATCTACCGAGCGGCAGGCGAGGGCAACGAGGTCGGCGGCGACTTCTACGACCTCTTCCCGATCCGTGACGGCGCGTACGGCTTCGCCATCGGCGACGTCTGCGGTACGGGCCCGGAGGCGGCGGCGGTCACCGGCCTGGCCCGGCACGCACTCCGCCTGCTGGCCCGCGAGGGCTACGGCGGCCCCGCGGTCCTGGAGCGGCTGAACTCCGCGATCCTCGACGAGGGCGCCCGCAGCCGCTTCCTGACCCTCCTCTACGGCGAGTTGTGGCCGCAGGAGGACGGCAGCGCCCTCCTGAAGGTCGTCTGCGCCGGCCACCCGCTGCCGCTGCGCCTGCGCCAGGACGGCACGGTCGAACCCGCGGCCGAGCCGCAGCCGCTCCTCGGTGTCATGGAGGACCTCGAACTGTACGAGCAGACGGTCACGCTGGATCCGGGGGACGTCCTGCTCTGCGTCACGGACGGCGTCACGGAACGCCGTGAGGGCACCCGCATGCTCGGTGACGACGGCCTCGCGGACGTCCTCACCACGTGTACGGGTCTGACGGCCGGCGCCGTCGCCGCGCGCATCATGCGCGCGGTGGAACGCTTCGCCTCCGACGCCCCGTCGGACGACATGGCGATCCTGGCGATGCGTGTTCCCGGCCTCCAGACGGACTGAGGTCCCGTCGGCCCCGGACATGCGAAAGGCCCCCGCCCACAAGGGCGGAGGCCTTTTCTGCTGGAGCCCCCCAACGGAATCGAACCGTTGACCTTCTCCTTACCATGGAGACGCTCTGCCGACTGAGCTAGGGGGGCCTGTCACCTTTGAGGTTTCCCTCGCGGCAACGAAATAGATCATACCCCGAACCGAACCGTGCTCCCAACCAGTCCGGCCACCGACCGATTCGGCCGGATCAGAAGGCCGGCTGCAGCAATCCGCCGAGCGCGTTGCACGCGGAGACGATCCGCTGCATCTCCCGCTTCGTCAACGTCCCGTCCACAGGCAGCGCAAGAGTCTCGTCCGCGGCCCGCTCGGTCTCGGGAAGGTGTACGTCCCGTCGGAACCCGGGCATGCGGTGGACCGGCGTCTTCACCGGCACCCGGCACTCAACTCCCCTGGCCCGCACGGCACGTGCGAACGCGTCCCGGTCCGGCCGTCCATTGCCCGGCACCCGCACGACGTACTGCTGGTAGGTGTGGCCGTCACCGCTGTCCGGTGTCCGTACGCCGCTCAGCCGTCCGTCGAGGTAGGCGGCCCGCTGCCTGCGCTGCGCGACCTCGTCGTACGGCTCTTCGGACTCACCCTGTTCCAGCACCAGCAGCCCGTGCCGCTGTCCGATCTCCCGCAGCCGCACCATGTCGGCCGTCCGTCCGAAGCGGTGCACGACAACGACCGCCGCGGACCGGGGTGTTACGGCGGCCTCGATCGCCCGAGGGTCGAGGCAGTACGTCAACGGGTCTATGTCGGCGAAGACGACCGTGGCGCCGGCCAGGGTCACGGCTTCGGCGACCTCCACGTTCCCGAAGGCCGGCACGATGACCTCGTCACCGGCTCCGACGCCCGCGGCCCTGAGCATTGCAGCAGTACTCATGCTGTGGATATTTGTCGCGCAACGTGAACTGCAAGTGACGCAAAACAAAAAAGAGCTGGTCCCTGAACCGAAGTTCAGGGACCAGCTCTCCAATATTTGTTCGGCGGCGTCCTACTCTCCCACAGGGTCCCCCCTGCAGTACCATCGGCGCTGTGAGGCTTAGCTTCCGGGTTCGGAATGTAACCGGGCGTTTCCCTCACGCTATGACCACCGAAACACTATGAAACTGTCAACCGGAGCCGTGGCATAGCTACGACGGTTGTTCGTGGTTTCAGAACCAACACAGTGGACGCGAGCAACTGAGGACAAGCCCTCGGCCTATTAGTACCAGTCACCTCCAGCGGTTGCCCGCCTTCCAGATCTGGCCTATCAACCCAGTCGTCTACTGGGAGCCTTAACCCCTCAAGGGGGTGGGAATACTCATCTCGAAGCAGGCTTCCCGCTTAGATGCTTTCAGCGGTTATCCCTCCCGAACGTAGCCAACCAGCCATGCCCTTGGCAGGACAACTGGCACACCAGAGGTTCGTCCGTCCCGGTCCTCTCGTACTAGGGACAGCCCTTCTCAATATTCCTACGCGCACAGCGGATAGGGACCGAACTGTCTCACGACGTTCTAAACCCAGCTCGCGTACCGCTTTAATGGGCGAACAGCCCAACCCTTGGGACCGACTCCAGCCCCAGGATGCGACGAGCCGACATCGAGGTGCCAAACCATCCCGTCGATATGGACTCTTGGGGAAGATCAGCCTGTTATCCCCGGGGTACCTTTTATCCGTTGAGCGACGGCGCTTCCACAAGCCACCGCCGGATCACTAGTCCCGACTTTCGTCCCTGCTCGACCCGTCGGTCTCACAGTCAAGCTCCCTTGTGCACTTACACTCAACACCTGATTACCAACCAGGCTGAGGGAACCTTTGGGCGCCTCCGTTACTCTTTAGGAGGCAACCGCCCCAGTTAAACTACCCATCAGACACTGTCCCTGATCCGGATCACGGACCCAGGTTAGACATCCAGCACGACCAGAGTGGTATTTCAACGGCGACTCCACACGGGCTGGCGCCCGCACTTCACAGTCTCCCACCTATCCTACACAAGCCGAACCGAACACCAATATCAAACTGTAGTAAAGGTCCCGGGGTCTTTCCGTCCTGCTGCGCGAAACGAGCATCTTTACTCGTAGTGCAATTTCACCGGGCCTATGGTTGAGACAGTCGAGAAGTCGTTACGCCATTCGTGCAGGTCGGAACTTACCCGACAAGGAATTTCGCTACCTTAGGATGGTTATAGTTACCACCGCCGTTTACTGGCGCTTAAGTTCTCAGCTTCGCCACCCCGAAGAGTGACTAACCGGTCCCCTTAACGTTCCAGCACCGGGCAGGCGTCAGTCCGTATACATCGCCTTACGGCTTCGCACGGACCTGTGTTTTTAGTAAACAGTCGCTTCTCGCTGGTCTCTGCGGCCACCCCCAGCTCACCGAGTAAATCGGATCACCAGTGATGGCCCCCTTCTCCCGAAGTTACGGGGGCATTTTGCCGAGTTCCTTAACCATAGTTCACCCGAACGCCTCGGTATTCTCTACCTGACCACCTGAGTCGGTTTAGGGTACGGGCCGCCATGAAACTCGCTAGAGGCTTTTCTCGACAGCATAGGATCATCCACTTCACCACAATCGGCTCGGCATCAGGTCTCAGCCTTGATGTGTGACGGATTTGCCTATCACACGGCCTACACCCTTACCCCGGGACAACCACCGCCCGGGATGGACTACCTTCCTGCGTCACCCCATCACTCACCTACTGCAGGTCTGGTCCGTCGGCTCCACCACTCCCCTTTGCCCGAAGGCTCCGGGGCGGCTTCACGGACTTAGCATCGCCTGGTTCAATGTTTGACGCTTCACAGCGGGTACCGGAATATCAACCGGTTATCCATCGACTACGCCTGTCGGCCTCGCCTTAGGTCCCGACTTACCCTGGGCAGATCAGCTTGACCCAGGAACCCTTAGTCAATCGGCGCACACGTTTCTCACGTGTGTATCGCTACTCATGCCTGCATTCTCACTCGTGAACCGTCCACCACTGCCTTCCGGCGCGGCTTCACCCGGCACACGACGCTCCCCTACCCATCACAGCGGGCGTTGGCCCTATTGCTGCAATGACACGACTTCGGCGGTACGCTTGAGCCCCGCTACATTGTCGGCGCGGAATCACTAGACCAGTGAGCTATTACGCACTCTTTCAAGGGTGGCTGCTTCTAAGCCAACCTCCTGGTTGTCTGTGCGACTCCACATCCTTTCCCACTTAGCGTACGCTTAGGGGCCTTAGTCGATGCTCTGGGCTGTTTCCCTCTCGACCATGGAGCTTATCCCCCACAGTCTCACTGCCGCGCTCTCACTTACCGGCATTCGGAGTTTGGCTAAGGTCAGTAACCCGGTAGGGCCCATCGCCTATCCAGTGCTCTACCTCCGGCAAGAAACACACGACGCTGCACCTAAATGCATTTCGGGGAGAACCAGCTATCACGGAGTTTGATTGGCCTTTCACCCCTAACCACAGGTCATCCCCCAGGTTTTCAACCCTGGTGGGTTCGGTCCTCCACGACCTCTTACAGCCGCTTCAACCTGCCCATGGCTAGATCACTCCGCTTCGGGTCTTGAGCGCGCTACTGAATCGCCCTATTCGGACTCGCTTTCGCTACGGCTTCCCCACACGGGTTAACCTCGCAACGCACCGCAAACTCGCAGGCTCATTCTTCAAAAGGCACGCAGTCACGACGCATTGAGTAAACTCAATGCGCGACGCTCCCACGGCTTGTAGGCACACGGTTTCAGGTACTATTTCACTCCGCTCCCGCGGTACTTTTCACCATTCCCTCACGGTACTATCCGCTATCGGTCACCAGGGAATATTTAGGCTTAGCGGGTGGTCCCGCCAGATTCACACGGGATTTCTCGGGCCCCGTGCTACTTGGGTGTCTCTCAAACGAGCCGTTGATGTTTCGACTACGGGGGTCTTACCCTCTACGCCGGACCTTTCGCATGTCCTTCGCCTACATCAACGGTTTCTGACTCGCCTCACAGCCGGCAGACTGTGAAAGAGAGATCCCACAACCCCTTGCATGCAACCCCTGCCGGGTCTCACACATACAAGGTTTGGCCTCATCCGGTTTCGCTCGCCACTACTCCCGGAATCACGGTTGTTTTCTCTTCCTGCGGGTACTGAGATGTTTCACTTCCCCGCGTTCCCTCCACACTGCCTATGTGTTCAGCAGTGGGTGACAGCCCATGACGACTGCCGGGTTTCCCCATTCGGAAACCCCCGGATCAAAGCCTGGTTGACGGCTCCCCGGGGACTATCGTGGCCTCCCACGTCCTTCATCGGTTCCTGGTGCCAAGGCATCCACCGTGCGCCCTTAAAAACTTGGCCACAGATGCTCGCGTCCACTGTGCAGTTCTCAAACAACGACCAACCACCCATCACCCCGAACCAGTAGTTCGAGTGCACTGGGGCCGGCACTGAAGGCAGCCAACATTCGGCCGTACCTTCAGACACCCAACAGCGTGCCCGACACCCTCGCCACTCATGATCAGCTTTCCACGCTCCGAAGAACAGTACTTGCAGCCCGAGATGACTGAGAGTGCCGAATAATCAACGTTCCACCCATGAGCAACCAGCACCGGACATTCGCCGGTGTTCTGGCCTCTGACCTCACCCCGGAGGGATCGGTAAGAAGTGCTCCTTAGAAAGGAGGTGATCCAGCCGCACCTTCCGGTACGGCTACCTTGTTACGACTTCGTCCCAATCGCCAGTCCCACCTTCGACAGCTCCCTCCCACAAGGGGTTGGGCCACCGGCTTCGGGTGTTACCGACTTTCGTGACGTGACGGGCGGTGTGTACAAGGCCCGGGAACGTATTCACCGCAGCAATGCTGATCTGCGATTACTAGCAACTCCGACTTCATGGGGTCGAGTTGCAGACCCCAATCCGAACTGAGACAGGCTTTTTGAGATTCGCTCCGCCTCGCGGCTTCGCAGCTCTTTGTACCTGCCATTGTAGCACGTGTGCAGCCCAAGACATAAGGGGCATGATGACTTGACGTCGTCCCCACCTTCCTCCGAGTTGACCCCGGCAGTCTCCTGTGAGTCCCCATCACCCCGAAGGGCATGCTGGCAACACAGAACAAGGGTTGCGCTCGTTGCGGGACTTAACCCAACATCTCACGACACGAGCTGACGACAGCCATGCACCACCTGTACACCGACCACAAGGGGGGCACTATCTCTAATGCTTTCCGGTGTATGTCAAGCCTTGGTAAGGTTCTTCGCGTTGCGTCGAATTAAGCCACATGCTCCGCTGCTTGTGCGGGCCCCCGTCAATTCCTTTGAGTTTTAGCCTTGCGGCCGTACTCCCCAGGCGGGGAACTTAATGCGTTAGCTGCGGCACCGACGACGTGGAATGTCGCCAACACCTAGTTCCCACCGTTTACGGCGTGGACTACCAGGGTATCTAATCCTGTTCGCTCCCCACGCTTTCGCTCCTCAGCGTCAGTAATGGCCCAGAGATCCGCCTTCGCCACCGGTGTTCCTCCTGATATCTGCGCATTTCACCGCTACACCAGGAATTCCGATCTCCCCTACCACACTCTAGCCTGCCCGTATCGACTGCAGACCCGGGGTTAAGCCCCGGGCTTTCACAACCGACGTGACAAGCCGCCTACGAGCTCTTTACGCCCAATAATTCCGGACAACGCTTGCGCCCTACGTATTACCGCGGCTGCTGGCACGTAGTTAGCCGGCGCTTCTTCTGCAGGTACCGTCACTTTCGCTTCTTCCCTGCTGAAAGAGGTTTACAACCCGAAGGCCGTCATCCCTCACGCGGCGTCGCTGCATCAGGCTTTCGCCCATTGTGCAATATTCCCCACTGCTGCCTCCCGTAGGAGTCTGGGCCGTGTCTCAGTCCCAGTGTGGCCGGTCGCCCTCTCAGGCCGGCTACCCGTCGTCGCCTTGGTGAGCCACTACCTCACCAACAAGCTGATAGGCCGCGGGCTCATCCTTCACCGCCGGAGCTTTTAACCCCCGCCCATGCAGGCAGGAGTGTTATCCGGTATTAGACCCCGTTTCCAGGGCTTGTCCCAGAGTGAAGGGCAGATTGCCCACGTGTTACTCACCCGTTCGCCACTAATCCACCCCGAAGGGCTTCATCGTTCGACTTGCATGTGTTAAGCACGCCGCCAGCGTTCGTCCTGAGCCAGGATCAAACTCTCCGTGAATGTTTACCGGTAATCCGGTGAAACATCATGAGAGCGGAACAACCGGTCGGAATAGGACCGGCGTTCACAGCGTCCTCGCTGATGCGCCTGCCCCCAAGGGGACAGGACTTTTTCAAAGGAACCTCGTCCCGACCGATCGGCCGGAGACGGGGTATCAACATATCTGGCGTTGATTTTTGGCACGCTGTTGAGTTCTCAAGGAACGGACGCTTCCTTTGTACTCACCCTCTCGGGCTTTCCTCCGGGCGCTTCCCTTCGGTCTTGCGTTTCCGACTCTATCAGACCGTTTCCGTATCCGATTTCCTCGGTGCTTTCCAGGTTCCCGTTTTCGCGTTTCCCTTTCCGGCGAGTCCGACTCTATCAGAACCTTTCGGGCCTGATTTCCTCGGTTGCCTTCCAGGTAATCCGCTTTCGCGTTTCCCTTTCCAGCGGCTCCGACTTTATCAGAATGTCTGAGTCGGAATTCCCGCCCCCGTCGGGGACTGGTTCCGGCGCACGAAGGTGCCGGGTTCCCGTTCAGGCGGAGACGTAAACGTACTGGAGCGGGGCTCCCCGATGCAAATCGAGGCGCCCCGCTCCTGGTTGGCGCTTGTCGGGGTCAGACCTCGACGACGACCGGGAGGATCATCGGGCGCCGTCGGTAGTTGTCGGAGACCCACTTGCCCAGCGTGCGGCGGATGAGTTGCTGCAGCTGGTGGGGCTCGACCACGCCGTCCTGAGCGGACCGCTCCAGGACCTCCGTGACCTTCGGGATGACATCGGCGAAGGCGGAATCATCGATGCCGGAGCCGCGTGCCTGCACGTGCGGGCCGCCCGTCAGCTTGCCCGTGCTGGAGTCCATCACCACGAAGACCGAGATGATGCCCTCGTCGCCGAGGATCTTGCGGTCCTTGAGCGCGGGCTCACCGACGTCACCGACCGAGAGGCCGTCGACGTACACGTACCCCGCCTGGACCTTGCCGGAGATCTTCGCCTTGCCCTCGATCAGGTCGACGACGACGCCGTCCTCGGCGATCACGATGCGGTCGTGCGGGACGCCGGTCAGGGCTCCGAGCTCGGCGTTGGCCCTCAGGTGGCGCCATTCGCCGTGAACCGGCATCAGGTTGCGCGGCTTGCAGATGTTGTAGAAGTACAGCAGCTCGCCCGCGGAGGCGTGTCCGGAGACGTGCACCTTGGCGTTGCCCTTGTGGACGACGTTCGCGCCCCAGCGGGTCAGGCCGTTGATGACGCGGTAGACCGCGTTCTCGTTGCCCGGGATCAGGGACGACGCCAGGATCACCGTGTCGCCCTGGACGATCCGGATCTGGTGGTCGCGGTTCGCCATCCGGGAGAGGGCGGCCATCGGCTCGCCCTGGGAGCCCGTACAGACGAGGACGATCTCGTGATCCGGGAGGTCGTCGAGCGTCTTGACGTCGACCACCAGGCCCGGCGGGACCTTCAGATAGCCGAGGTCTCGTGCGATGCCCATGTTGCGGACCATCGAGCGACCGACGAAGGCGACCCTGCGGCCGTACTCGTGGGCGGTGTCGAGGATCTGCTGGATGCGGTGGACGTGGCTGGCGAAGCTCGCCACGATGATCCGCTTGCTGGCGCCGGCGAAGACCTGGCGCAGCACGTTCGAGATGTCGCGCTCGGGCGGGACGAAACCCGGGACCTCCGCGTTCGTGGAGTCCGAGAGAAGGAGGTCGATGCCTTCTTCGCTCAGGCGCGCGAACGCGTGCAGGTCCGTGAGGCGGCCGTCCAGCGGGAGCTGGTCCATCTTGAAGTCGCCGGTGTGGACGACCATGCCCGCGGGGGTGCGGATGGCGACCGCGAGGGCGTCCGGGATGGAGTGGTTGACCGCGACGAACTCGCAGTCGAAGGGGCCGATGCGCTCACGGTGGCCTTCGGCCACCTCGAGCGTGTAGGGCCGGATGCGGTGCTCCTGGAGCTTCGCCTCGATGAGGGCGAGGGTCAGCTTGGAGCCGATCAGCGGGATGTCCGGCTTCTCGCGCAGGAGGTACGGGACGCCGCCGATGTGGTCCTCGTGGCCGTGCGTGAGCACGATGCCCTCGATGTCGTCGAGGCGATCCCTGATGGACGTGAAGTCCGGCAGGATCAGGTCGATTCCGGGCTGCTCCTCCTCGGGGAAGAGCACTCCGCAGTCGACGATCAGCAGGCGGCCGCCGTACTCGAAGACCGTCATGTTCCGGCCGATCTCGCCGAGGCCGCCGAGCGGGGTGACCCGGAGGCCGCCCTTCGGGAGGACCGGCGGTGCGCCGAGTTCAGGATGCGGATGACTCAAAAGACTCTCCTCACCACGCGCGCCACGTACCTGGCAAGGCACGTGGCGCGCGTGACGTTCGTGCAGTAGCAGTTGTCTGTGTGGGGTGCAGGCCGACGGCCTGCGGGTCTTGCGTATTCAGTTGTGAAGTCTGTGGTTAGAGCTCTACCCCGCCGGCACCAAGATCGATCTTGAGCTGCGTGGTCTCCTCGGGGGACAGTTCGACCATCGGGGCGCGCAGCGGACCGGCGGGCAGGCCCTGGAGGGCGAGCGCGGCCTTGGTCGTCATGACGCCCTGGGTGCGGAACATGCCGGTGAAGACGGGCAACAGCTTCTGGTGGATCTCGGTGGCCTTCTGGACGTCGCCCGAGATGTACGCGTCGAGCATCGCGCGCAGTTCCGGGGTGACGACGTGGCCCACGACGGAGACGAAGCCCACCGCGCCGACGGAGAGCAGCGGCAGGTTCAGCATGTCGTCGCCGGAGTACCAGGCGAGGCCGGAGCGGGCGATGGCCCAGCTGGCGCGGCCCAGGTCCCCCTTGGCGTCCTTGTTGGCGACGATACGCGGGTGCTCGGCAAGCCGCACCAGGGTTTCGGTGTTGATCGGGACGCCGCTGCGGCCGGGGATGTCGTAGAGCATGACCGGCAGTTCGGTCGCGTCGGCGATGGCCGAGAAGTGCCGGTACAGGCCCTCCTGCGGGGGCTTGTTGTAGTACGGCGTCACGGTGAGCAGGCCGTGTGCGCCGGTCTTCTCGGCGTCGCGGGCCAGCTCGATGCTGTGGCGGGTGTCGTTCGTGCCGACGCCGGCGACGATGTGGGCGCGGTCGCCCACCGCCTCCAGCACGGCGCGTACGAGCTCCGATTTCTCCGCGTTGCTGGTGGTCGGGGACTCACCGGTGGTGCCGTTGATGATCAGGCCGTCGTTGCCTGCGTCCACCAGGTGGGTGGCGAGCCGCTGAGCGCCGTCGAGGTCGAGTGCGCCGTCCGCCGTGAAGGGCGTGACCATGGCGGTGAGGACCCGCCCGAAGGGGGTCTGCGGAGTGGAGGTCGGAGCCATGGGTAATACGCTACTCGCTGCTCAACGCGGGGTCTGCCCTCGGGGGACACGACAAAGCATGACAAAGGTGGAACCCGGCACTGCCTGCTCGGGGGTTCAAGCAGTGCCGGGTCCGTTTGATCAGGCTAGATGAACTTCGCGAAATGCCGCAATACGGACACTTCACTCGGCTGATCCGTACATCTGTGCCGGACCGGTGCGCTGGGGCGCGTTACGGCGCCACGCGCCCGTTGGCGTTGTAGGCCGCGTACGTGAGCGGCATGAGCCTGGCCCACTCCGCCTCCATCTTCTCGCCGACCATCTCGATCTCCCGCTGCGGGAAGGACGGGACCTTGGCGAGCTCGTGCTGGGTGCGCAGGCCGAGGAAGTGCATCAGGGAGCGCGCGTTGCACGTGGCGTACATCGAGGAGAAGAGGCCGACCGGGAGCACGGCGCGGGCCACCTCGCGGGCCACACCGGCGGCGAGCATCTCCTGGTAGGACGCGTACGCCTGGCGGTAGGAGTCCTCCATCACACGGCCCGTGAGCTCCTGCTGCGCCTGCGTGCCCTCGACGAACACGTACTTGCCGGGGCGGCCCTCCTGGACCAGCTTCCGGGAGGCGTCCGGGACGTAGAAGACCGGCTCCAGCTCCCTGTAGCGGCCCGATTCCTCGTTGTACGACCAGCCCACGCGGTGCCTCATGAACTCGCGGAAGACGAAGATCGGGGCGCTGATGAAGAAGGTCATCGAGTTGTGCTCGAAGGGGCTGCCGTGCCGGTCCCGCATCAGGTAGTTGATCAGGCCCTTGGAGCGCTCCGGGTCCTTCTGCAGCTCTTCAAGCGACTGCTCCCCGGCAGTGGAGACACGGGCGGCGAACAGCACGTCGGCGTCGGAGGCCGTGTGCTTGATCAGCTCGACGGTGACATCGCTGCGGAAGCTGGGCTTGAGGTCGTCGGCTGAGGTGTCGGTCACGGTGCGGAGGGTCCTTCCCATCGCTGGCTCGGGCGGCGACCACTCTACGGCCCGGCACTGACAACGGGGCGTTCGGTGCCGTGCCGCGACATTCGCCTGCGAACTTCTGCGAATTCGGAGAATCTGGGCACCTCTTGGACCATTCGACCGTCTGTATGAGTGAGAATGATGAGTTCGAGTCACTTTGTCGCCGGACCGTCGTGTCCTCGCGAGCCCTCAGAGGAGAAGCACCGCCCATGTTCCGTCGGCGCGAGCCCGTCCCGTTCGCCTTCATCGCCGAAGCCGACCAGTTCCGCAGCAATGTCGCTCCCCCGCCGCGCGAGCGGCCCTCCGCCGGGCAGATAACCGGCCGGTGGCTCATCGGCCTCACCGTGATCGCCGGGATCGCCGGGTCCCTGATCCTCGGGATGCCCGCCCTCTCACAGGATCAGTCACCTGCGCAGACGCAGGGTTCCCAGGCTTCGGACGGCCGCTGACTCTTCCGGACCCCCAAGGGTGGTGAGCCGGCATCCGGCTCGATAACCTCACCGGGCACAGCCCATGCGTGGATTGAGTGAGGATCAGTCGTGCCCCTGCCCTTCCTGACGGCGGACCGCGTCTTTGACGAGGCGGCGGAGGATGTCGCGCTGCCCTTCGACGACCGCGACCGCTGGCGGCGCCCCTACCGGCCCGGCCCGTGGCGGGTGGGCGCGGCCGCGCTCATCCTGCTGCTCGCCTCGTTCGTGCTCGTCGCGGCCGTGATCATCGCCGTGGCCGGGACGCTGCCGGCCGCCGGGGCCTGTATGGCCGGGGCGGCGGCCGCCATACTGTGCGCGCTGCGGCTGCTGCGCGTGGGTGTGTGGGTCAGCGCCCGAGGGCTGCGCAGGGTGGGCTTCTTGGTCACGCACACGACTCCGTGGGAGCAGGTCGTGGCGGTGCGCACGGTGCAGCAGCCGGTGCGCTGGCTGGGGTTGCCCCGCACGGTTCAGGGACAGGCCCTGACGCTCGTACGCGGCGATCGTGCGCCCGGGGACGTGCCGCCCCTGATGACCACGCACAACGCCGACTTCCTGGCGCGTACGGAGGCCTTCGACCGGGCGGCGGACGCCGTCGAGGTGTGGGCCGACGAGTACCACCGGGTCTGAGACTCCCGCCTCGGCGGATCTCCGCACACGGCTTCGACGACGAAGGGGCCGGTCCGCTCAGCGCGGTCCGGCCCCTTCGTCGTACGACCTCGGTCAGGCTTCCAGCGTCCGGCCCTCGTGGAGGGCGATGGCCCGCTGCATGGCCTTGCGTGCGCGCGGGGTGTCGCGGGCGTCGTGGTAGGCGATCGCGAGGCGGAACCAGCTGCGCCAGTCGTTGGGGGCGTCCTCGGTCTCGGCCTTGCGGCGGGCGAAGACCTCGTCGGCCGAGTCGCGGTCGATGCGGCCGCCCTCGGTGCGCCTCAGCTCGTCCGGAGGCAGACCTCCCTCGGCGTCGAGCACGGCGGCGAGCCGGTTGGCCTTCCGGACGAACTGGGTGTTCATCCAGAGGAACCAGACACCGATGACCGGCAGGATGAGCACCGCGACACCGAAGGTGACGGTGATCAGGGTGCCGTGCTGGATGAGGAGCACACCCCGGCTGCCGACCAGGACGAAATAGACGACCAGGACGGCGGCCGTGATGGCATAGGTGATCTTCGCGCGCATGTCTGCCGGCTAACTCTTGTACGTCCCCCGGCTCAGCCGAGGTCCAGGAAGTGTTCCAGGCCGAAGGTGAGGCCCGGGGTGGTCACCACGCGGCGGGCGCCGAGCAGGATGCCCGGCATGAAGCTGCTGTGGTGGAGGGAGTCGTGGCGGATGGTCAGGGTCTCGCCCTCGCCGCCGAGCAGGACCTCCTGGTGGGCGAGGAGGCCGCGCAGGCGGACCGCGTGCACCGGCACGCCGTCGACGTCGGCGCCGCGGGCGCCGTCCAGGGCGGTCACCGTGGCGTCGGGCTGCGGGGCGCTGCCCGCGCGCTCCCGGGCCGCCGCGATGAGCTGGGCGGTGCGCGTGGCGGTGCCGCTGGGGGCGTCCACCTTGTTCGGGTGGTGCAGTTCGACGACCTCGACGGACTCGAAGTACGGCGCGGCGACCTCGGCGAACTTCATCGTCAGCACGGCCCCGATGGAGAAGTTGGGCGCGATGAGCACGCCCGTCTCCGGGGAGGCCGCCAGCGAGGTGCCGAGCTGCGCGAGGCGCTCCTCGGTCCAGCCGGTCGTACCGACCACGGCGTGGATGCCGTGCCGGACGCAGAAGTCGAGGTTGCCCATCACCGAGGCGGGCGTGGTCAGCTCGACGACGACCTGCGCCCCCGCGTCGACCAGCGTCTCCAGCTTGTCGCCGCGGCCCAGCGCGGCCACCAGCTCCATGTCCTCGGCGGCCTCGACGGCTCGTACCGCCTCGGCTCCGATCCGGCCCTTGGCACCGAGGACCGCCACGCGCAGCTTGCTCATTGCTTCGTTCCTTAACGAGACGGGATTCGAGACGGGATTTACGCGACCGCGTCGTGCAGCCGGGACGCCTGCTTGTCCTTGACCGGGCCGATGACCGCCAGCGAGGGCCGCTGTCCGAGGACGTCCCGGGCGATCGAGCGGACCTCGTCCGGGGTGACCGACGCTATCCGGGCCAGCATGTCGTCGACCGACATCTGCTCGCCCCAGCACAGCTCACTCTTGCCGATCCGGTTCATCAGCGCGCCGGTGTCCTCCAGGCCGAGGACCGTGGAGCCCTGGAGCTGGCCGATGGCGCGGCCGATCTCGTCGTCCGAGAGGCCGTGCTCGGCGACCTGGTCGAGCTCGTCGCGGCAGAGCTTGAGGACGTCGTGGACCTGGCTCGGGCGGCAGCCCGCGTAGACGCCGAAGAGACCGCAGTCGGCGAAGCCCGAGGTGTACGAGTACACGCTGTAGGCCAGGCCGCGCTTCTCGCGGACCTCCTGGAACAGGCGCGAGGACATGCCGCCGCCGAGGGCGGTGTTCAGCACGCCCAGGGCCCAGCGGCGGTCGTCGGTGCGGGCAAGGCCCGGCATGCCGAGGACGACATGGGCCTGCTCGGTCTTGCGGCCGAGCAGTTCGACGCGGCCCGCGGTGCGGATGCTGCGCCGGCCGTCGCGCGGGGCGATGGGTGCCGCCTCGGCGTTCTTGAAGGCGCCGGCCTTCTCGAAGGCGGCACGGACCTGGCGTACGACCTTGTTGTGGTCGACGTTGCCCGCGCAGGCCACGACGAGGTGCGTCGGGTCGTAGTGCTTCTTGTAGAAGCGGCGGATGCGGTCCGCGGTGAGGGCGTTGACCGTGTTGACCGTGCCGAGGACCGGACGGCCGAGGGGGGTGTCGCCGAGCATGGTGTGCGCGAACAGGTCGTGCACACAGTCGCCCGGGTCGTCCTCGGTCATCGCGATCTCTTCGAGGATCGCGCCGCGCTCGACGTTGACGTCGTCCTCGAGGATGAGCGAGCCGGTCAGCATGTCGCAGACGACGTCGATGGCCAGGGGCAGGTCGGTGTCGAGCACGCGTGCGTAGTAGCACGTGTACTCCTTGGCCGTGAACGCGTTCATCTCGCCGCCGACCGCGTCGATCGCCGAGGAGATGTCCAGGGCGGACCTGCGGTTCGTGCCCTTGAAGAGCAGGTGCTCCAGATAGTGCGTGGCGCCGTTCAGGGACGGCGTCTCGTCGCGGGAGCCCACGTGCGCCCAGATGCCGAACGTGGCGGAGCGCACGGAGGGGAGCGTCTCGGTGACGATGCGCAGGCCGCCGGGGAGGGTGGTCTTGCGGACCGTACCGATGCCGTTCGCGCCCTTGATCAGGGTTTGGGTACGGGCGACGGCCCGCGCCTCCGAAGAGGTGCGGGCCGTCGTCGTGGAGCTACTCGACGTCACTTGTCGGTGTCGTCCTTCTTCTCATCGTCGCCTTCGCCCTCGATCACGGGGATCAGGGAGAGCTTGCCGCGGGAGTCGATCTCGGCGATCTCGACCTGGACCTTGGAGCCCACGCCGACGACGTCCTCGACGTTCTCCACGCGCTTGCCGCCGGCGAGCTTGCGGATCTGCGAGATGTGCAGCAGACCGTCCTTGCCCGGGAGCAGCGACACGAACGCACCGAAGGTCGTCGTCTTCACGACGGTGCCCAGGTAGCGCTCGCCGACCTCCGGCATGGTCGGGTTGGCGATCGAGTTGATCGTGGCGCGCGCGGCCTCGGCCTGCGAGCCCTGCTGGGCACCGATGTAGATGGTGCCGTCGTCCTCGATCGTGATGTCGGCGCCGGTGTCCTCCTGGATCTGGTTGATCATCTTGCCCTTGGGGCCGATGACCTCACCGATCTTGTCCACGGGGATCTTGACCGTGATGATCCGCGGGGCGTTCGGGGACATCTCGTCCGGCGTGTCGATCGCTTCCATCATCACGTCGAGGATGTGGAGGCGGGCGTCGCGGGCCTGCTTGAGGGCCGCAGCCAGGACGGAGGCGGGGATGCCGTCCAGCTTCGTGTCGAGCTGGAGGGCGGTCACGAACTCCTTGGTGCCGGCGACCTTGAAGTCCATGTCGCCGAAGGCGTCCTCCGCACCGAGGATGTCGGTGAGGGCGACGTAGTGCGTCTGGCCGTCGATCTCCTGGGAGATCAGACCCATGGCGATACCCGCGACGGGGGCCTTGAGCGGCACACCGGCGTTGAGCAGCGACATGGTGGAGGCGCAGACCGAGCCCATGGACGTCGAGCCGTTGGAGCCGAGGGCCTCGGACACCTGACGGATCGCGTAGGGGAACTCCTCGCGGGTCGGCAGGACCGGCACGATCGCGCGCTCGGCGAGCGCGCCGTGGCCGATCTCGCGACGCTTCGGGGAGCCGACGCGGCCCGTCTCACCGACGGAGTACGGCGGGAAGTTGTAGTTGTGCATGTAGCGCTTGCGGGTCACCGGGGAGAGGGTGTCCAGCTGCTGCTCCATACGGAGCATGTTCAGGGTGGTGACGCCCAGGATCTGGGTCTCGCCACGCTCGAACAGCGCCGAGCCGTGCACGCGCGGGATGGCCTCGACCTCGGCGGCCAGCGTACGGATGTCCGTGACGCCGCGGCCGTCGATGCGGACCTTGTCCTTGATGACGCGCTCGCGGACCAGCTTCTTGGTCAGCGCGCGGTACGCGGCGGAGATCTCCTTCTCGCGACCCTCGAACTGCGGGAGCAGCTTCTCGGCGGCGATCTCCTTGACGCGGTCCAGCTCGGCCTCGCGGTCCTGCTTGCCGGCGATGGTGAGCGCCTGGGCGAGCTCGCTCTTGACCGCGGCGGTGAGGGCCTCGAAGACGTCGTCCTGGTAGTCCAGGAAGATCGGGAACTCGCCGGTCGGCTTGGCGGCCTTCGCGGCGAGGTCCGACTGCGCCTTGCACAGGACCTTGATGAAGGGCTTCGCGGCGTCGAGGCCGGCGGCCACGACCTCCTCGGTCGGCGCCTCGGCGCCACCCTGGACGAGCGTGATCGTCTTGTCGGTGGCCTCGGCCTCGACCATCATGATCGCGACGTCGCCGTCCTCCAGGACGCGACCGGCGACGACCATGTCGAAGACGGCGTCCTCGAGCTCGGTGTGCGTCGGGAACGCGACCCACTGGCCGTTGATCAGCGCGACGCGGACGCCGCCGACCGGGCCGGAGAAGGGCAGACCGGCCAGCTGCGTGGACGCGGACGCGGCGTTGATCGCCACGACGTCGTACAGGTGGTCGGGGTTGAGGGCCATGATCGTCGCGACGACCTGGATCTCGTTGCGAAGGCCCTTCTTGAAGGACGGACGCAGCGGGCGGTCGATCAGGCGACAGGTGAGGATCGCGTCCTCGGAGGGACGGCCCTCACGGCGGAAGAAGCTGCCGGGGATCTTGCCGGCGGCGTACATCCGCTCCTCGACGTCCACCGTCAGGGGGAAGAAGTCGAGCTGGTCCTTGGGCTTCTTGGAAGCGGTGGTGGCCGACAGCACCATGGTGTCGTCGTCCAGGTACGCGACGGCGGAGCCGGCGGCCTGCCTGGCCAGCCTGCCCGTCTCGAAGCGGATGGTGCGGGTGCCGAAGGAACCGTTGTCGATAACGGCCTCGGCGTAGTGGGTCTCGTTCTCCACTAGCGTTTTCTCCTCGTCTTCGTCCCGTCCTGCCCGTGTGGCAGGGGGACGGTGGCGGAGAGGCGCTCCTTCTGGTGCGGGCCGGTCTTCGATCGAAGCACCCGGGGCTCTTTCGCCCGGGGGCCACTACCGAGGACCGGCGGCGGCGAGGCGCGCATCTCCTCGTTCGTTGTCGTGAGATGCCCTACCCGGCGGGTACGGCGTCATCACGCTGTGTTCGTACGTGCTGTTTCCTGCGTATTGCGTTGTGCTACCACACTACAAAGCGTCGGTGACACTCCGCACGTAGAGAGCGCGTGCGGCAGCACATACAGCAAAAGGAGCGGCTCCCAAGAAGTGGGAACCGCTCCCTTCACGGCGTCTTACTTGGCGCCGCCGGCCGCACCACGACGGATGCCCAGGCGGTCGACCAGCGCACGGAAGCGCTGGATGTCCTTCTTGGCCAGGTACTGAAGCAGGCGGCGACGCTGGCCGACCAGGATCAGAAGACCACGGCGGGAGTGGTGGTCGTGCTTGTGGGTCTTGAGGTGCTCGGTCAGGTCCGAGATCCGGCGCGAGAGCATGGCGACCTGGACCTCGGGGGAGCCGGTGTCGCCCTCCTTCTGACCGAACTCGCTGATGAGCTGCTTCTTCGTAGCGGCGTCGAGCGGCACGCTTACTCCTTGTAGTCTCGTGTCTGCCACCGAGTGCCCCTGGTCGAATTCTCAGGGGAGCTTCCGTGACTCGGAAGGCGGGGATCCGCTGGGCGCGGCCTCCAGAGCGGCGCTCCGGGGGTGCGTACACAAACGGCCGTTACACAGGGTACCAGCCTGGCCGGATGCGTCTGCCAGGGTCGCGGAAGCTTCCCGGTCGGCGTGGTCCAGGCCACTAGGGTGACGCCGCAGAGGTCATTCGTACGTGGGGAAGGGGCCGGCTGAACATGGCCGAGGAAGCGGACAAGGACGTCAAGGCGCGCAAGGAGCGGGAGAAGGACGAGCTCTACGCCCTGGACATCTCGGACGTCGCATGGCAGAGCGCACCGGGTACGGAGGAGCACGAGGAGCGGGTCGAGATCGCCTATCTGCCCGGGGGCGCGGTGGCCATGCGGTCGTCGCTCGACCCCGGGACGGTCCTCCGGTACACGGAGGCGGAATGGCGGGCCTTCGTGCTGGGTGCCCGGGACGGGGAGTTCGACCTGGAGCCCGCGCCGCGCGTGGGCGGTCCGCCGGCGGAGTAGCGAGGCGTCGGGGCGGCCGGCTGTCACCGGCCGACCGGGCACATGGGCGTACGGACGCGACCGGGCGTCGCGGGTGGGCAGGCGCCGACCGAGCCGCACGGCCGCCGGACATCGTGAGCGGACCGGCATCGCCGGCCGACCGGGGATCGCGGGCCGCGGAACGCCGGGAACTGTGGGGCCGGCGCGGAGAGGTTCTCCGCGCCGGCCCCTTATGTCTCTGTCCGCCTTCTCCGTCTGCCTTCTCCGTTCGCCCTCTCCGTCCGCCTTCTCCGTTCGCCTGCTCCGTTCGCCTGCTCCTTCCTCTTTCCCTGCCCGCAGCCGCCTGCCCCTGTGCGCCTCACGGCTCTTGCCCCGTCGGCCGCTCGCCCACAGGCGACAAGTGACCCTCTCGATGGCGCTGTTTGTCCGCTTTGAGGGTCAATGATGAGCGTGCGTACGCCACTTCTGGGCAGGGTGTGACGTTGCGGGCGGTCGCGGGTGGGTGGACAGGCCTGCCCCACGGACAGTCAGGGTGATTAGGCTGGGACCGGGCGCGACGCCAGAACCCGTGGACGGGTGGCTCGTGTTCCAGGGGGAGCCGGGTCAATTCGGACAACCTCGCACGGACTTCGGGCGGCTTCGGTCGTCCAAGGACGTCCATGGACGACAAGTAGACGGTCGCCCCGGCACGGCTTGAGGGTGCTCGACCACACCAGGAGGAATTGTGAACAGCGATCGGGACGGGATCCGCGGGGGCTGGGCCACGCCCGGCGATGACCAGTCCGACGCCGAGTCCGCCGTCGAGACGACGGGCGAGTTCACCATCGACTACGCGCCGCCCGCCTGGTACACGCAGAACGCCTCGGGCGGTTCCGGGGATTCGGGGGATACGGGCGGATCGCGGGCATCGAGCGATTCGGGGGACCCGGAAGGCTCGGCGGACTCGACGGCTTCGGGTGCCTCTACGGCCTCGGACAGCCTGACGGCTTCGGACGGTTCGGCGGCTGCCGCGGTCGGCGCGGAGCCCGTTGGCGACCCCGAGGCCGTCCGGCCGCCCGTCGCACAGTCCCCCGTCGCGCAGCCGCAGGCTCCGGCCCTGGCGCCTGTCGCTGACGCCGGTGGCCCGACCGCTCTTCCCGACCTTCCCGCGGGCGGATTCCAGACGCAGTGGACGCCGCCCGCTCCCCCGGCACCGGTCACCGAGCCCGCTGTGCCGGACGCCACGTCGGTCACCCCGTCCAACGCCCCTTCCGACGAACCGGATTCCGGGAACGGAGACCTGGAGAGCGGCGCGACCATGCGGTTCTCCGCTGTCGCCCTGAAGCGTGAGATCGCGGAACGGTCGGCCTCGGAGGTCACCGGGCCCGCGCCTGCGGATGCGCTTTCGGAAGAACCCTCGGATGTGCCGACGGATACTCCCGCGGCTGCGACAACGACCGGCGCGGACATCGAGGGCCCGGAGGCCCAGGCGGTCTCGGAGGCCGATGGCGCGGCGGAGGCCGTGTCCGTTGCCGAGGGCGGCGCCGAGTCCGGAGGCGAGGGCGGAGACAGTGGCGCCGGCGACGCGTCGTCGGACGTCCAGGACGAGACAGAGGCCGAGACAGAGGCAGAGACAGCGGCCGGGGCCCCGAGCGTGCCGGTGGCCGTGGCCGAGCTCAATCCCGAGGTTCAGCCAGGTGCCGAGGTTCAGCCAGGTGCCGAGGTCCAGCCCGGTGCCGAGGTCCAGCCCGGTGCCGAGGCTCAGCAGCAGCCCGTGGTCCCGCCCGTGATCGTCCCGGAGCCGGTGGCCACGCCCGAGCCCGAGCCCGTCATTGATCCCGTGCTCGCCTACCAGTCGCTGGAGGCCGCCTCCTCCCAGCGGGCGGGCGTGACCGACGCGCAGGCGGCGGACCGCGCCGCCGCGGCCGACGCGGTGGTCGCGTCCCCGGGTGCCGAGTCCGGGGAACCGATCGCCGCCTCCGCCCAGGCCGAGGTCACCGATGCCGGTGCCGATGCCGTGGGGCCGCGTTCCACGGACGACGAGACCGGCACGGACCGTGCGACCCATGAGGCCGACGAGCTCGGATCGCAGGACTCCATCCAGGACGCGGTGCCGCTGCGGGGAGAATCCCTCGTCGGGGAACCGCAGGACGCCGTCCCCGAGCAGGACGAGCCCCAGGACGCGGTGCCCGCGGTCCTGACCGAGGAGCCGGGGGACGTGCAGGACACTCCCCCCGCCTGGGCTCCGCCGCCGCTGCCGCAGGGTGGACTGCCGCCCTTGCCGCCCGCCTACCAGCCCGCGGCGCCCGCACCGGCCCCGCAGTGGCCCGCCTCCACGGAGCCCGCACCGGCCGCGCAGAGCCAGGTGCCGCACCAGGCACCGCCGCAGCAGGCCCCCACCGCACCGGCGCCCGGTCAGCCTTTCCAGCCCCCCGCCGCACAGGCACCCGCGCCCGGCCAGCCCTTCCAGCCCCCCGCCGCACAGGCACCCGCGCCCGGCCAGCCCTTCCAGCCCCCCGCGCCGCAGCCCGTGCCGTCGGCCTGGCCCTCGCCGGGTGTGCCCGTCTCCGCGGGTTCGCCGCAGGGGCCCGCACCCGTGCAGCCCGCCGCGGCCGAGAGCTCCGTGTCCGCTCCGCCGCAGGCTCAGCCGTCGGTACCGCCTGCCCCGGTCGCCGAGGCGCCCGTACCGAATCCGCCGCAGCAGGGGCACTACGGGTTCCCCCAGCCCGGCACTCCGGACCCGGCGTCCGCTCCGCAGGGCAGCTACGGCTTCCCGCGGCCCGGCACGCCCGCCCCCGCTCCGGCCGCCCCGCCCGCCCAGGCGTCGGGGTACGGGTTCCCGCAGCAGGATGCCCCCGCTCCCGGTCAGCAGCCGCCCGCTCCGCCCGCCCCGGGCTACGGATTCCCGCAGCAGAACACCGCGCCCCAGGACCAGCGACCCCCCTACCCGGGCGCCCCACAGGCTCCCGGTTACGGGTTCCCGCAGCCCCCCGCGCCCGCGCCGAACGCCGTACCGCCGAGCGCACCGGCTCCCGCTCCGGTCCCGCAGCAGGGCTACGGATTCCCGCAGCCGACGGCCGACTCGCCTGCCCCGCAGCCCGGTTACGACCTCGCGCAGCCGCAGCCCCCGGCGCCGGCCCAGCCGCAGCCTCCGCACCAGCCGGGCCCGCAGCCCGTGCAGCAGCAGCCCACGGCGCCCGTCGACCCGCGGACGGGCACCGCCTGGCCGCAGCCCGTGCGGCACGATCAGCGGCAGCCCGTGAATCCCGGTGCGGCCCCGCTCGGGTACACCGCGGCGGTGGAGCTGTCTTCCGACCGGCTGCTCAACAACAAGAAGCAGAAGGCCAAGAGTGGTCGCCCGGCCGCCGCGTCGTCGCGTTTCAAGCTGGGCGGGAAGAAGGAAGAGGCCGAGCGGCAGCGGAAGTTGGAGCTGATCCGGACTCCGGTGCTCTCCTGCTACCGGATCGCCGTCATCAGCCTCAAGGGCGGTGTCGGCAAGACGACCACGACCACCGCGCTCGGCTCCACGCTCGCCACCGAACGGCAGGACAAGATCCTCGCCATCGACGCCAACCCGGACGCCGGCACACTCGGCCGCCGGGTGCGTCGCGAGACCGGCGCCACCATTCGTGACCTCGTGCAGGCGATCCCGTACATCAACTCGTACATGGACATCCGGCGTTTCACCTCCCAGGCGCCCTCCGGGCTGGAGATCATCGCCAACGACGTCGACCCGGCCGTGTCCACCGCGTTCAACGACGAGGACTACCGGCGCGCGATCGACGTCCTCGGCAAGCAGTACCCGATCATCCTGACCGACTCCGGCACGGGTCTGCTGTACAGCGCCATGCGCGGGGTGCTCGACCTCGCCGACCAGCTCATCATCATCTCGACGCCGTCGGTGGACGGGGCGAGCAGCGCCAGCACGACTCTGGACTGGCTGTCGGCGCACGGCTACGCGGACCTCGTCTCGCGGTCGATCACCGTGATCTCCGGCGTGCGCGAGACCGGCAAGATGATCAAGGTGGACGACATCGTCAGCCACTTCGAGACGCGCTGCCGCGGTGTCGTGGTCGTGCCGTTCGACGAGCACCTCTCCGCGGGTGCCGAGGTCGACCTCGACATGATGCGGCCCAAGGTGCGGGAGGCGTACTTCAACCTCTCCGCGATGGTCGCCGAGGACATCGCGCGGCACCAGCAGTCGCACGGACTGTGGACGAACGACGGCAACCCGCCGCCGGTGGCCGCGCCGCCGATGCCGGGCCAGTACGTTCCCGGCCAGTACGTGCCCGGACAGCAGGTGCCCGGACAGCCGGCTCCGGGGTACCCCGCGCCGGGTGAGGCTCCGCAGCAGCCGCAGCCCGGGCAGCCGTACGCCCAGCCGGGTCAGCCCTACCCGCAGCAGCAGCCCGGGCAGCCCTATCCGCAAGCGCCGGGGCAGGGCTATCCGGCGCCCGGGCAGGCGTATCCGCAGCCGGGTCAGCCCTACCAGCCGGACCAGGCTCAGACCCCGCCGCCTCCGGCACCCCCGCGGCAGTAACCCGATCGGCCCCATCGAGGACCGATTTCCCGCGAAGGCCCGCACCGTTCACCGACGGTGCGGGCCTTCGCGTTTCCCGGACGGCAGCAGTGCGTGTCCAGGGACGTCAGAAGCCGTCAGGCCGTCACCTGCGGTGCTTCACCGGTCTGAACCAATGAGCGAAAAATTCGCGTCAACTCGTTATTTCCGCAGGCCACATGGGGTTCATGCGCCGTTGACTCGCGCAGACGAGCGCTGGTAGACACACACATCAACCCGCCGGCGCCAGCCCGATCACGTCGTTCAACCAGCCATCTCTGTGCAAGCGATGACGCGAGGTCACCGACCCATGAACACACAAGATCAGCACCACAGAGGCCTGCTGCGCCCCCGGCTCGTCGCCGCCGCAGGGGTCGCCGCCCTCACCCTCTCCGCCGGTCTCGCGACCCCTCTCAATCCGGCGCCGCAACAGGCTCAGGCCAAGGAGAGCAAGAAGGTCCTCACCGTCGCGGTCGCGCAGAGCGTCGACTCGCTGAGCCCCTTCCTGGCGTCGCGGCTCGTCAGTACGAGCATCCACCGGCTCATGTACGAGTACCTGACCAACTACGACCCGGCGGACAACCACGCGATCCCGGGCCTCGCCACCAAGTGGGAGCCGTCCGCGGACAAGCTGACCTGGACGTACACGATCCGCTCCAACTCCACGTGGTCGGACGGACAGCGGGCCACCGCCGAGGACGCGGCGTGGACGTTCAACAAGATGATGACCGACGACGGCGCGGCCACCGCCAACGGCAGCTTCGTCGCCAACTTCAAGAAGGTCACCGCGCCGAGCGCCACCCAGCTGGTGATCGAGCTGAAGAAGCCGCAGGCCACGATGGCCGCGCTCGATGTGCCGATCGTGCCGAAGCACGTATGGGAGAAGGTCGGCGACTTCTCCAAGTTCAACAACGACAAGAGCTTCCCGATCGTCGGCAACGGACCGTTCGTCCTGACGGACTACAAGGCCGACAGTTACGTACGTCTGAAGCCCAACAAGAGCTTCTGGCGCGGGGCGCCCAAGTTCGACGAGCTGGTGTTCAAGTACTACAAGGACGGGGACGCGGCCGTCGCGGCGCTGCAGAAGGGCGAGGTGTCCTTCGTCTCCGGTCTGACTCCGGCGCAGTCGGCCGCGCTCGAGTCCGAGCGGAACATCAAGGTCAACGACGCCCCGGGGCGCCGCTTCTACGCCCTGGCCACCAACCCCGGCGCCCAGGCCAAGGACGGCAAGCGCTTCGGTGACGGCGCCGAGTCGCTGCTGAACCAGAAGGTCCGCCAGGCGCTGTTCCTCTCGATCGACCGGCAGACGCTGATCGACAAGGTCTTCCAGGGGCACGCCGTCGCGGGCGAGGGCTACATCCCGCCGCGGTTCTCGACGTACTTCTGGAAGCCGTCGGCGAGCCAGACGATGGCGTACGACCCGGCGAAGGCGGCGAAACTCCTCGACCAGGCGGGCTACAAGAAGAACGGCGACGGCAAGCGCGTCGAGAAGAACGGCAAGCCCATCAACTACCGGATCCTGTGCCACGCGACCGACCCGAACGACAAGGCGGTCGGGCAGTACGTGAAGGAGTGGTTCGGGAAGCTGGGCATCGGGGTCACGCTCAACTGCCTGGACAACGTGACCGACCCCTGGCTGGCCGGCACGTACGACCTCGCCTTCGACGGCTGGTCCGTCAACCCGGACCCCGACTTCGTCCTGTCGATCCACACCTGCGCCGCCCTGCCCGCCACGGCCAAGGACACGGGCGCGACGGACAACTTCATCTGCGACAAGAAGTACGACGAGCTGTACGACCAGCAGCTCGCCGAGTACGACACCACCAAGCGGACGGACCTCGTCAAGCAGATGGAGTCGCGGCTGTACGACACGGGGTACATGAACGTCATGGCGTACCCGAACGCGGTCGAGGCCTATCGCACCGATCAGATCAAGTCGATCGAGACGATGCCGAAGGCCGCGGGCAACATCTACGGCCAGGACGGTTACTGGAGCTGGTGGTCGGCGGTTCCGGCGGGCTCCGACGGTGCGTCCTCCGACGGTTCGGACTCGACGGGGGTCATCATCGGCATCGTCGCGGGCGTCGCCGTCCTCCTGGGGGCCGGTGTGTTCTTCGCGATGCGCCGCCGCTCGACGGCCGAGGACCGTGAGTAGCGCACGCACCGCACCCGAGGGCACCCCGCACGAACATCCGCGGGGTCCCGATGAACGTACGAGCGAATGAGTAGTTCATGACCGCTGAGGCAACACCCTCGCTGGTCGAGGCGACCGGCGGTCCGGCAGCGGCCGGGCCGTCGGTCCGCGGTACGAGGGCGCGCACCCGGACCGCCTACCCGCGTTATGTGGCGGGCAAGTTGGGCGGCGCGGCCGTCTCCCTGCTCGCCGTCCTCGTCACCAGCTTCTTCCTCTTCCGACTCATCCCCGGCGACCCGGTCAAGTACATGACCGGCGGCCGCCAGGTATCCGCCGAACAACTAGCCAACTACCGCAAGGAGTTCGGGCTCGATCTGCCCATGTGGGAGCAGTTCACCGACTACTGCGGCAAGGCGCTCACCGGCGATCTCGGCACCTCCTACCAGTTCCGCGCCCCCGTCATAGACAAGATCACCGAGGCGCTGCCCAACACCCTTCTGCTCACCGGGACGGCGTTCGTCCTCTACACGGCGCTCGGCATCTTCATCGGCACCCGCTCCGCATGGCGCAACGGCGGGAAGAGCGACCGCTTCAACACCGGTCTGGCGCTGACGCTGTACTCGATCCCGTCCTTCTGGCTGGGGCTGCTGCTCATCATCGTCTTCTCGGTGGGCATGGGCCCGATCCCCGGTCTGTTCCCGACCGGCGGCATGGAATCGGGGGGCGAGGAGGGCTTCGCGTACGTCCTCGACGTCGCCCACCATCTGGTCCTGCCGGTGGTGACGCTGGTCGCGGTCGAGTACGGGCAGACCCTGCTGGTCACGCGCTCGGCGCTGCTCGACGAGATGGGCAGCGACTATCTGACCACGGCCCGCGCCAAGGGGCTGCGGGACGACCTCGTACGCCGTCGGCACGCCGTGCCCAACGCGCTGCTGCCCACGGTCACGCTGATCTTCATCAACCTCGGCCGGACGGTCGCGGGCGTGATCCTCGTGGAGACCGTCTTCTCCTGGCCCGGTCTCGGCGGGCTCTTCTACCAGGCGCTGAGCGTGCCCGATCTGCCGCTGGTGCAGGGGCTGTTCTTCGTCTTCGCGGCAGCGGTGATCGTGATGAACACGCTGGCCGACCTGATCTATCCGCTGCTGGACCCACGGGTGGGCCGATGACCACGACCGAGCCGGACGGGCCGATGACGGCCGAAACACCCCCGCGGGTGGCCCAGCCGGGTCCGCGCACCCTCGCGTGGCAGCGCCGCCGTCGCTCCGCCGCCCGTTTCTGGAAGCAGTACCGCACCCACCGGGCGGGCGTCTTCGGGCTCGCCGCCCTCGGCCTCTTCGCGCTGATCGCGGTGACCGCGCCACTGACGGTGGGTTCCGACGTGCAGAGCGTGACCAGCGCGCCGGGCGACCCGCTGGAGAGCCCGAGCGCCGAATTCCCCCTCGGCACCGACCAGTTCGGCCGGAATCTGCTCGGTCTGGTGGTGTGGGGCGCCCGTGTCTCACTGCTGGTCGGACTGCTCGCCGCCGTGCTGTCGGTGGCGATCGGGGCGCTGATCGGGATCACCGCCGGGCACTTCCGCGGCTGGTACGCGACCGTCCTGATGCGGATCACGGACTGGTTCCTGGTGATGCCGACGCTGGTCCTCGCCATCGCGCTGGCGACCGTGATGACCCGCTCCCTGGGCACGATCATCCTGGCGATCGGTGTCACCACCTGGCCCACGACGGCCCGGCTGGTGCGCGCGCAGACCCTCGCGGTGGAGTCGCGGCCGTACATCGAGCGGGCCAAGGCGCTCGGTGGCGGCCACTGGCACATCATGTCCCGCCATGTGCTGCCCAATGTGATGCCGCTGGTCCTGGCCCAGACGACGCTCATCATCTCCTCGGCGATCCTCGCGGAGGCGACGCTCGCGTTCCTCGGCCTCGGCGATCCGACCGTCGTGTCGTGGGGCGGGCTGCTCCAGGACGCGCGCGAGGCAGGCGCGGTCAGCGCGGGCAAGTGGTGGTACCTGGTGCCGCCGGGTGTCGCGATCGCGGTGGTCGCGCTGGCGTTCACGCTGTGCGGGCGCGCGGTCGAGTCGGTCCTCAACCCGAAGCTGGGGGTGGCGCGTTGAGCACGGCGACCGAGGGAACTCCGAGTGCTCCGAGCACGTCGAGCCGGCAGCGGCTGCTGGAGGTCAGGAACCTCGACGTGACGTACCCGGGCGGCGCCGCCGCGGTGCGCGGGGTGGATCTCTCGCTCGACGCGGGCCAGAAGCTCGGCATCGCGGGCGAGTCCGGCTGCGGCAAGTCCACCCTGGCGCTGGCGCTGCTGCGACTGCTGCCCGCGGGCACCCGCACCAGCGGGGAGATCCTCCTCGCCGGAGAGGACGTGCTGAAGATGAAGTGGGGGCGGGTGCGGGCGGTGCGCTGGGCGGGCGCGTCCATCGTCTTCCAGGGCGCGATGCACTCGTTGAACGCCGTGCACCGCGTCGGCGACCAGATCGCCGAGCCGATCCTGCTCCACAAGAAGGCGACCCCTGCGGGCGCGCGGAAGAAGACCGGCGAACTGCTCGAACAGGTGGGACTCCCGGCCGCCCGCGCGGACGCCTATCCGCACGAGCTCTCCGGCGGCCAGCGCCAGCGCGTCATGATCGCCATGGCGTTGGCGTGCGACCCCTGGCTGGTCATCGCCGACGAACCGACGACCGCGCTCGACGTGATGATCCAGGCGCAGATCCTCCGTCTGATCCAGCAGCTCGTCAGCGAGCAGGAGGTGGGGCTCGTCATGATCAGCCACGACCTCGCCGTGCTGGCCGACACCTGTGACCGGCTCGCGGTGATGTACGCGGGCCGCGTGGTCGAGGAGGGGCCCGCCCGGCAGGTCTACGACGACGCCCGGCATCCGTACGGCAAAGCCCTCTCGGCGGCGTTCCCGCGCATCGGCGACGCGGCGTCGCGTTTCGCTCCGCGCGGGCTGCCCGGCGATCCGCCGGACCCGTCGGCGCTGCCGTCCGGCTGCACCTTCCACCCGCGCTGCCCGGTGGCACTGGACGTGTGCGCGACGGAGGACCAGGTGCTGCGGGACGCGGGAGCGGGACGTTGGGCGGCCTGTGTCCACGCGGGCACGACCGTGGGCACGGAACCGGTCAGGAGCACTCCATGACGACAACCCCCGTGACGACCGGGCCGCTGCTGCGCGCCGAGGGCCTGCACGTCTCCTTCCCCGGCCGGCAGGGCGCCGCCCGTGCCCGTGCCGTCGACGGCGTCGACCTCGACATCCGGCCCGGTGAGATCGTCGCCCTGGTCGGCGAGTCGGGCTGCGGCAAGACGACGCTGGCCCGCTCGCTCCTCGGCCTGGTCCCGCCGACCGGCGGCGGTGTCACCTTCGACGGCAAGGCGCTGGACTACTCCTCACGCGCCCTGAAGGCGTACCGAAAGCGCGTCCAGCTGGTCCTCCAGGACCCCAGCGGTTCGCTGAACCCCCGGCACACGGTCTACGACGCGGTGGCCGAGGGCCTGCGCATCCACCGGTACGGCGGCGACGAACGGGCGGCGGTCGCCGAGGCCCTGTCCAGGGCGGGCCTGCGCCCTCCGGAGCGCTTCTTCCTGCGCTACCCGCACGAGCTGTCCGGCGGCCAGCGCCAGCGCGTCGTCATCGCCGGCGCGCTCGTCCTGGAGCCCGAACTCATCGTCGCCGACGAGCCGGTGGCCTCCCTCGACGCCTCGGTGCGCGGTGAGATCCTCGCGCTGCTCCTGCGGCTGCGTGACGAACTCGGCCTGTCCGCCCTGGTGGTGACCCACGATCTGGGCCTGGCGTGGAACATCGCCGACCGCGTCGCGGTGATGTACCTGGGCCGCATCGTGGAGACCGGAGCGGTCGAACAGGTCCTGACGGCACCTCAGCACCCGTACACCCAGGCACTGTTGTCCGTCCTTCCGGAAGCCCCGGGCGATCCCGTCGTGCTGAGCGGCGAGCCCCCGGACCCCTCCCGCATCCCCGGAGGCTGCCGGTTCCACGCCCGCTGTCAGATCCTGGCGAGCGGTGAGGCCGAACGGGCGGGCGTGGCGGACGCCTGCCGGAGCAAGGACCTGGAGGTGCTGGACGGCGGCGGCGGAACGCAGGTGGCGTGCCACTGGGCACGGGCGGTGCGCGTCGACGGCTGAGCGCGGCCGAGGGGCGGCCGGAGCCGGCGAAGGCAGCGGGCGCCCCCGTCCTCGTACACCGGAGCGCGCCACCCGCGAACGACCCGGCCGGGACCGGCCGTTCGGGGAGAATGCCCGCGAACGAGCGGCCGTGCGGGACAGCGGAATCCCGGAGCGCGGACGCTGAACGGCACGGACACGGGCACGGCACCGGCACCGGCACCGACCAGCGACCAGCGACCAGCGACCAGCGACAGCCCAGCGGAACGGGACGCGGAGGTCTACTCCCCGTCGTACGCCTCGATCAGTTCACGTGAGCGCTTCACATCGTCGCCGATGGCTTCCAGCAGAGCCTCGATGGACTCGAACCTGGCCTGGCCGCGGACGAAGGCGAGGAAGTCGACGGCGACGTGCAGACCGTAGAGGTCGAGGCCCACGCGGTCGATGGCGTACGCCTCCACCGTGCGCTCGGTGCCGTCGAACTGCGGGTTCGTGCCGACGGAGATCGCGGCGGGCATGGCCTCGCCCTGGACGTGCAGCCAGCCCGCGTACACGCCGTCGGCGGGAATCGCGGTGTGCGGGAGGGTCTCGACGTTCGCCGTGGGGAAGCCGAGCTCGCGGCCGCGCTGGGCGCCGCGGACGACGATGCCCTCGACGCGGTGCGGGCGCCCGAGGATCTCGCGCGCGCCCTCGACATCTCCCTCGGCGACGAGCCGCCGGGTGAGCGTGGAGGAGAACGGCTCGCCGCCGCCCGCCTCGCCGGACACGTAGAGATCCACGACCTCGACCTCGAAGTCGTACGTCTCCCCCTGCTCGCGCAGGAAGCCGACGTTGCCCGCGGCCTTGTGGCCGAAGCGGAAGTTGGGGCCCTCGACGACGGCCTTGGCGTGCAGCTTGTCGACCAGCACCTTCGCCACGAAATCGGCGGGCGACAGCTTCGAGAACTCGGTGGTGAAGGGCAGGATGAGCAGCGCGTCCACGCCCAGGTCGGCCATCAGTTCGGCGCGCCGGTGGTGCGGGGCGAGCAGCGGGGGGTGGCTGCCGGGGCGCACCACCTCACTGGGGTGCGGGTCGAAGGTGACCACGACGGAGGGAACGCCCAGCTCGCGGGCGCGGTCCACGGCATGCCGGATGATCAGCTGGTGTCCGCGGTGCACCCCGTCGTAGGAACCGATGGTGACGACGCTGCGCCCCCAGTCCTCGGGGATGTCCTCCAAGCCACGCCAGCGCTGCACTGTGACCGCTCCTTGTCGAACCCGTGTCCGTGATTGCCTCATTCGCAGCTCTAAGGGTGCCATGCCGTGTGCGCTCGGCTTGCATCGGCATCGGGCTGTGACGTATTGCTCAGCGCCACGGAGTGCCGTGGCGGGCGTGGTTCAGACGGGAACCCCTGCCCCGGCCAGGTTCTCGATCATGCGGCGGGTGCTGGGGCCGACCACGCAGGACCACTCCTCGGGGGTGCCGCTCAGCCAGCGGGCGACCAGGGCGGCGAAGCCCGGGACGCGCCGGGCCAGGTCGACGAGGCCGCGGTCGAAGCCGGTGGCCCCGGCCGGTGTGCGGACGAGGAGGAGGCCGACCCGGTGCACCAGCTCGCGGGTGGGCTCCTCGCCCCGCCGGTCGGCACCGTCTGCGGCGGCCCTCAGGACGGTTTCGAGCACGACCGGATCCCGTTCGTGCGCCAGCAGCAGGTCGAGCAGCTCGCGCCGCGACGAGGCCGACGCCTTGCCGCCTGGTGCCGCGAGGACCTGGGCGAGCGCCGCCCGCAGCGATGCGGCACACCCTTCCAGCAGGCCGCTGACCAGGAGAAACAGCACGGCGTCGGTGGCACTCCCGTGGTCGAGGCGCCGGTCCACGTAGGCGGCCAGGTCTACGGCGGCACCGGGGCACAGCTCCAGGGCCTCCCGCATCGTCGCGGCGACACGGCGGGCCAGCGCCGGTGTGGTGGCGTCGGCGAGGGTCCGCAGCAGCTCGGCGGTGTCGGGGCCGGGCCGCCGCAGCCGGTCGCGGAAGGCGGCGAGCACGGGCTCCGGATGGGTGGTGAGCGCGGCGGCCGGTGCGCTCGGGGGCAGCCGTGGGTCGCCGTCCGCGAAGCGTTCCAGGGCCTGCGGCAGATAGCGGGCGCGCGTGAGCGGGTCCCGTACGAGGATGCCGAGCGCCCCGCCGTGCAGCGTGCAGTCGGCCGGGCGGGCGAGCAGGGCGAAGGCGGCGTAGCGCAGCAGCTCGCGGTCGGCCCGGGTCCCCACGAACGGGGCCGCCCGCAGGCCGTAGGCGACCGCGGCCACCCGCCGCGCCGGCTGTTCGTCGTGCGCCCACCGGTCCACCGCCCGGCACACCGCCGACGGCTCCTCCTCGGCCAGGACGGCCAGCAGCTCGTCGCCCCGCCGGTGCGCGCAGGCCACCAGGGCCTCGGCCAGATCGTCCAGGGCCCGCCGCCGGTGCGCGTACAGCAGTGCCTGCGCGGCCGTCGCCACGGTCGCGTGCGGGGTCGCGGGCAGGGGTCGCTCGTCGTCGAACCAGCGGGTGAGGTGGCGGTGCACGGCGACGGGGTCGGCGGCGAGGAGTCGCGAGACGGTGTCGAGGTAGCGCGGGGCGGTGCAGGCCTCGCCGGGGCGCGGGGGCTCGGCCCCGGGGACTCGGCGGGGGTCGGCGGTCACCAGGCGCCTGAGCAGGTCGAAGCGTTCCGTGTCCGGTACGGGCAGGGCCGCCCAGAAGGCCGGACCGAACTCCGCGGGAACGGCCCTCCCCTGCTCCCGCCAGGCCACGATCCGCTCGGTGAGCAGCCGCAGCACACCGAGGTACGGGGTCGCGTCGGGCACCCGGAGCAGGACGGTGGAGCAGAGGTGACCGGCCCACCAGAGGGGGGCGTCGAGCGGGTCCTGCGCCCGTGGCAGCAGCTCGTCCACCGCGTGGACGAGATCCTCCAGACGGAGGCTCAGTTCCGCGGTGCCCTGTTGACGGGCCAGCAGGAGCAGGGTCTCCACGACGGGTCCGATGCGGTGACGGGGGACGGGAAGGACGTCCGCCGCGGAGTCCGGCGCCGTGGTCCGGGAGCGGCGGGCGTGACGACGGCTCGATGCGATGGGCCCCGTGCCGGCGGAGTCGGTGTCGGGTGCGGCGCGCCTCCGGTGGACCAGGCTGTGCAGCGCCGCGTCCAGGTCGAGGTGGGTGCCCTGGATCCAGTCGGCGAGCTCCTCGTGGGCGAAGCGGTAACCGTCGCCCGCGGGAACGAGGAGCCCTTCGGCGAGCACGGCGGACGCCCATCCGGTGATGCCCGCGAGACGGCGTCCCGGGGCGGGGCCCCAAGGAAAGACGGATTCGAAGGACGCCCGGTCCAGTTCGCCCTGCCCGGGGCCGAGGCAGCGTCGCGCGGCCTCGTGCACCTGGCCGGAGACCCGGGCGGCGAGGCGGCGGACGGCGGTGCCGCGCAGTCCGTTCGCCGCGGCCAGCCGAACGGCGACGCGCAGGCACATCAGGTCGAGATGGGCGGCGAACACGTCGTCACGGCCGAGCGGCGCGGCCGGTGGCTCGGGCAGCGTGGCCCGAACTTCGGAGAGCAGTCGCAGCATCAGCGGATGGCGGGCGTCGGCCGGCGCGAGAAGGCCCTCGGGGATCCCGGCCCGGGACCGCGCCCGCAGAGCCTCCTCCTCGGTCAGATCGCCGAGCCGCACACAGGCGGGCAGGGACCCGTCCGCGTCCGGCGACGGCCGTCCTCCCGGGTACGCCGACGACGGGCCGGCCGGCCGGTGCAGCAGCTCCGCGGGAAATCCCGCCCCGGCCCGCTCCCAGTGCTCCGCCCGGCACCCGACCACGAGGCGTGCCCCGGTCTCGCCCAGCCAGGCCGCCGTTCCCCCGGTCCAGGCGGAGAGCCGGTGGGCGAGCTCGGGCGGCATCTCCTCGGGACCGTCGAGAAGGAGCAGCAACGGCCGGCCGACGGCGCGCGCCAGCCGGGCCAGCCGGTCGGGCCCGATGTCGCCGAGTTCCCCGCCGTATCCCTGGGGAGGCAGCACATCCGCGTCCGCCGGCCGCCGCGCGGCCTCGCTTCCCCTCTCCCCGGGGCTCTGCCGCGACGCCGCCACGATCCGCCCGGCGCGCTCCAGGGCACGTGCCGCCGCGTCCGCCACCGAGCTGTCGTCGGCGAGGAGGTCGGCGCCGCGCAGCCACAGGGTGGGGGCCGGTTCCGCGCCCCGCAGGCGGCGGGCGGCGAGGGCGGCCAGTTCCGTCGTACGGCCGCTGCCGGGCGGTCCGACGAGTCCGAGGACCGCGGCCGGTCCTGCCTCGAAGGCGGTGAACTCCCTGATGACCTCGGCTCGTTCGACGGGTCCGTGGTCCGTGCCCGCGCTCCCGGCCGGGGCCGGTGGACGGGGTCCGTCCGATCCGACCGAGGTCGCGGTGAGCTCCAGCGCGCCCGCGAGATTCAGATCGGCGCCGTAGGCGGGCACGGTCGCCGCGTTGCGGGCCAGCAGTTCGGCGAGCGGCCCCGTGACGCCCCGCAGGGGGACGGCGAAGCCGGGGGCCCGATGGCCGGCCGGGGTCTCCCCCGGCGCGGTGCCGTCCAGGGCCCGGGGCAGCAGGGCGGTGCCGACGACCGCCACCACGGCGCCGGTGCCGGCGTCGAGGACCGGTCCCCCGGCCGCTCCGCCGCCCAGCCGGAGCGCGTCCGCGCCCGCGGTTCCGATCGCCAACTCCAGTGCGTCGCCCAGGAGATGGAAGCGGTCGGTGGCCGTGTACGTCACGGCGGAGGAGCCCAGCACCCGCGCCTCGCGCCAGCCGCCCGCCGCGATCCGGACGTACGTACCGGTCTCGACCCGGTCCCGCACGGTGACGGGGAGCGGGCCGAGGCCGAGACCTTCGGTGCGTACGAGGGCCAGACCGACGTCGGGCAGGAGCGTGACGGCGTCGTCGGTGACGACGCAGGTGCGGTCGTCCGAGGCGTGCAGGACGAGTCGGGCCAGGCCGTCGACGGCCTCGTGGCTGGTGATCACGGTGCCGTGGTGGTCGGCCGCGAAACCCGTGCCGCGTGGGCGCCCCGCCAGGTCGCAGACGCGTACCAGGGCTTCGTCCGCCAGCTGTCCGGCGTCGTCCGCCGCCTCTTCGTTCCCGGTCCGCGGGCCTCGTCCCGCCATGCTCGAACCTCCCCGCCGCGCTCCTGCTTCCGACGGTAGGGGCGAGGTGATCAGCGGGACAGATCGTGTGGCGAACGCGCCCCCTTCTACTCCCTCGGTTCACTCCGAGCGCCCGCCCGATGGGGTGAATACGGGAGGTCGGATGGATACACCTTGGGTGGGGGAACCGAGGGGGGACCGTGGAGCGGCGGGCACGAGACCCCGTGATCGCCGCTCCACGGGCGGAGTGTCCGCCCGGCCGCCGCACGGCCTTCGCAGCCGGCGTCCGCGCGGGGAACTCAGCCGAAGACCGCGAGGCTCTTCGCCTTGCCCTTCTGCTCCTCGACCAGCGCGAGGAACTGCCCCTCGGGGTCGAACACCGCCACGGTGCCCTTGCCCGCGTACTCCTCGGGCATCTCGAGCCGGACACCGTTCAGCAGCAGCCGGGCCCGCTTGGTGTCCACGTCCCAGCGCGGGAAGGCGGCCGCGGCCGCCTCCGCGATCGGCATCACGGTCAGCTCCTCCTGGAGCTGGTCGAGGGTGCGCGCGGAGTCCAGCTTGTAGGGGCCGACGCGGGTGCGGCGCAGGGCGGTGAGGTGACCGCCGACGCCCAGGTCCGCACCGAGATCGCGGGCGAGCGCCCGGATGTACGTCCCGGACGAGCAGACGACGGAGACGACCAGGTCCAGCACCGGGGTGCCGTCCTCGGCGACGGCGTCACGGATGTCGTACACCGCGAAGGACGAGATGGTCACCGGGCGGGCCGGGATCTCGAACTCCTCGCCCTCACGCGCCCTCTTGTACGAGCGCACGCCGTCGATCTTGATGGCGCTGACCTTGGACGGCACCTGCATGATGGCGCCGGTCAGCTTGGCGACCCCGGCGTCGATCGCGTCGCGCTTCACGCCGGAGGCGTCCGCCGAGGAGGTGATGTCGCCCTCGGCGTCGTCGGTCAGCGTGTTCTGGCCGAGCCGGATCGTGCCGAGGTACTCCTTCTCGGTGAGCGCGAGGTGACCGAGGAGCTTGGTGGCCTTCTCGACGCCGAGGACGAGCACACCCGTCGCCATCGGGTCGAGGGTGCCTGCGTGGCCGACCCGGCGCGTCCTGGCGATCCCGCGCATCTTGGCGACCACGTCGTGCGAAGTGAAGCCCGACGGCTTGTCGACAATGACAAGCCCGTCGGGCGTCTTGGGCTTCTGCGTCATTCCGCCGCGTCGTCCTCGTCGTCCTCGTCCGGCTTCTTGTACGGGTCCGCGTCACCCGCGAAGGCGGCGCCGGCCGAGACCTCGCGCACCTTCGCGTCCGAGGCCCGTGCCTTGTCGAGCAGGTCCTCGATGGTCTTGGCGGTGTCCGGCAGGGCGTCCGCGACGAACGTCAGCGTCGGCGTGAACTTCACGCCCGCCGCGGCGCCGACGGCCGAGCGGAGCACGCCCTTGGCGCTCTCCAGTCCCGCGGCCGCCTCGGCACGCTGCTCGTCGTCCCCGTACACCGTGTAGAAGACGGTGGCCTCCCGGAGGTCCCCGGTGACCCGGGTGTCCGTGATGGTGACGTGAGTGCCGAGCCGCGGGTCCTTGATCCCACGCTGCAGCTTCTGGGCCACCACCTCTCGGATGAGGTCCGCCAGCCTCTTCGCCCGCGCGTTGTCGGCCACTGGTCCGTCTCCTTCTTCGCCTTGCTTGTTTCGTCAGTCTTCGTCTGTGTGGAGTCTGCGTCGTACCGACAGCAGTTCCACCTCCGGCCGCGCCGCGACCAGCCGTTCGCACCGGTCCAGCACGTCGGTCAGGTGCGTCGTGTCCCCGGAGACCACCGCCAGGCCGATCTCTGCCCTGCGGTGAAGGTCCTGATTGCCCGTCTCGGCGGCACTCACCGCGTACTTCCGCTGGAGTTCGGCGACGATCGGCCGGACGAGAGAGCGTTTCTCCTTCAGCGAGTGGACATCGCCGAGGAGCAGATCGAAGGACAGCGTCCCCACATACATGTGTAACCGGATGTCCCGCCGGTACGGGATAGATGGCCTGCCAATGCGCTTGGCAGGGACATCAGAACCGTACAACGAACCGTCGGCTCGCTCGACGGGGTTTCCGGGCCCCCGGGTCGTTCGCCGGCCGGGGCCGGTCACGCGTTTCCCCGCGCCCCCGAAGAGGGACGCGGGGAATTGCGTGAGCTGGTAAACGGCCAGGCTGGCCGGCGGTGACTGCTCACCGCCGGCCAGCCTGGGAACCGCTTTACGAGCGCGGCTTCTCGCGCATCTCGTACGTCGCGATGACGTCGTCGACCTTGATGTCGTTGAAGTTGCCGAGGTTGATACCGCCCTCGAACCCTTCGCGGATCTCGGTGACGTCGTCCTTGAAGCGACGCAGCCCGGAGATGTTGAGGCTCTCCGCGATGACCTTGCCGTCGCGGATGAGGCGCGCCTTGGTGTTGCGCTTGACCTCGCCCGAGCGAACCAGGACACCGGCGATGTTGCCCAGCTTGGACGACTTGAAGACCTCGCGGATCTCCGCCGTGCCGAGCTCGACCTCCTCGTACTCCGGCTTCAGCATGCCCTTCAGGGCCGCCTCGATCTCCTCGATGGCCTGGTAGATCACCGAGTAGTACCGGACGTCGACGCCCTCGCGCTCCGCCATCTGCGCCGCGCGGCCCGCAGCGCGGACGTTGAAGCCGATGACGATCGCGTCGGAGCCGGTCGCCAGGTTGATGTCGGACTCGGTGACCGCACCCACACCGCGGTGCAGGACACGGATGTCGACCTCTTCGCCGACGTCGAGCTGGAGCAGCGAGGACTCGAGAGCCTCCACCGAACCGGACGCGTCGCCCTTGATGATGAGGTTGAGTTCCTGCACCAGACCGGCCTTGAGGGCCTCGTCCAGGTTCTCCAGGGAGAACCGGACACCCCGGCGGGCGAAGTTGGCGTTGCGCTCACGCGCCGCGCGCTTCTCGGCGATCTGACGCGCCGTGCGGTCCTCGTCGACAACCAGGAAGTTGTCGCCGGCGCCCGGGACGTTGGTGAGACCCAGGACCAGGACGGGGGTCGACGGACCCGCTTCCTCGACGTTGTTGCCGTTGTCGTCGAGCATCGCCCGGACACGGCCGTACGCGTCGCCGACCACCATCGTGTCGCCGATGCGCAGCGTGCCGCGCTGGACCAGGACCGTCGAAACGGCACCGCGGCCGCGGTCGAGGTGGGACTCGATCGCAATACCCTGCGCGTCCTGCTCCGGGTTGGCCCGCAGGTCGAGCGAGGCGTCCGCGGTCAGGACCACGGCCTCCAGCAGGCTCTCGATGTTGAGGCCCTGCTTGGCGGAGATGTCGACGAACATCGTGTCGCCGCCGTACTCCTCGGCCACCAGACCGAACTCGGTGAGCTGACCGCGCACCTTCGTCGGGTCGGCACCCTCGACGTCGATCTTGTTGACCGCGACCACGATCGGCACGTCGGCCGCCTTGGCGTGGTTCAGCGCCTCGATCGTCTGGGGCATCACGCCGTCGTTGGCCGCCACCACGAGGATCGCGATGTCGGTCGACTTGGCACCACGGGCACGCATGGCGGTGAACGCCTCGTGACCAGGGGTGTCGATGAAGGTGATCCTGCGCTCTTCACCGTTGACCTCGGTCGCGACCTGGTACGCACCGATGTGCTGCGTGATACCGCCGGCCTCGCCCGCGACGACGTTCGTCTTGCGGATGGTGTCGAGAAGGCGGGTCTTACCGTGGTCGACGTGACCCATGACGGTCACGACCGGCGGACGGACCACGAGGTCGTCCTCGTCGCCCTCGTCCTCGCCGAACTCGATGTCGAAGGACTCGAGCAGCTCGCGGTCCTCCTCCTCGGGGCTGACGATCTCGAGGACGAAGTTCATCTCGTCCGCGAGGAGCTTCAGCGTCTCGTCGGAGACGGACTGCGTGGCAGTGACCATCTCGCCGAGGTTCATCATCACGCCGACGAGCGACGCCGGGTTGGCGCCGATCTTCTCCGCGAAGTCGGTGAGGGACGCACCGCGGGACAGACGGACGGACTGTCCGTTGCCACGAGGCAGCATCACACCGCCGACCGACGGGGCCTGCATGGCCTCGTACTCCTGGCGCCTCTGCCGCTTCGACTTGCGACCACGACGCGCGGGACCGCCGGGACGGCCGAACGCACCCTGTGTGCCACCACGGCCACCGGGACCACCCGGACGACCGCCGAAGCCGGGACGGCCACCGCCGCCACCACCCGGACCACCGGGACGACCGGCGAAGCCGCCGCCGCCACCACCGGGACCGGCCGGACGACCGGCGAAACCGCCACCGCCGCCACCGGGACGACCGGCGAAGCCGCCGCCACCCGGACGACCGCCGCCGCCACCGGGACCACCGGGACGACCGCCGCCGCCACCGGGACCACGGCCACCGGGGCCGCCACCGGGACGGGGGCTGCCCGCGGCCGGACGCTGAGGCATCATGCCGGGGTTCGGACGGTTACCGCCCGGACCGCCGCCGGGACGCGGAGCCTGCGGACGGGGCATGCCGCCCGGAGTGGGACGGGCACCGCCCGGACCGCCCTGCGGACGCGGAGCGCCGCCGGGACCGCCCTGGGGACGGGGAGCACGGTCCTGGCCGCCTGCGCCCTGCGGACGCGGGCCGCCGGGGGCACCGGCGCCACCGGGACGCGGGGCACCGCCCGGACGGGGCGTCTGCGGACGCGCCATGCCGGTGGAGCCACCAGAGGTGAACGGGTTGTTGCCCGGACGGGGACCGGCCGGACGGGCACCGGGACGCGGAGCCTGGCCGCCGGGACGCGGGGCGCCCTGACGGTCGCCGCGCTCGGGACGCTCGCCACGCTCGGGACGGTCGCCACGACCCTGACCACCCTGACCGGGACCACCGGCCGGACGGGCACCGGGACGCGGAGCCTGACCGGCGGGACGCGGGGCGCCCGGACGGGGACCCGCGGCGGGAGCCGAGGGGGTCGACGGCGCCGACGGGGGCGCGGTGAACTCGGCCGCGACCGGAGCCGGAGCCGCCGGAGCGGGCTTCGGAGCCGGCTTGGGACCCGGAGTCGGGCGCGGACCCGCAGCGGCCGGGGTGACCGGAGCAGCCGCGGGCTTCTCGGCCGCGGCCGGCTTCGGGGCCGGCGGGCGCGGGGCGGCCGGACGGGCAGCCTGCGCCGGAGAGGGGGCGCCCGGCTTGGCCGGGGCAGCCTTGCGGGGGGCGGGCTTGCCGCCACCGTTGCCCTGCTGGAGGGCATCTGTCAGTTTGCGTACGACGGGGGCCTCGATCGTCGAGGACGCCGAACGGACGAATTCACCGAGTTCTTGGAGCTTGGCCATGACGACCTTGCTCTCCACGCCGAACTCCTTGGCGAGTTCGTATACCCGGACCTTAGCCACTTCGCTCCTTTTAGGTCCGGGTCTGCGTCCGGACCGTCGCTACTTCATGGGCGTACTCATCGCGTGCTCATCGAGTGCTCATCGCAATCTCGACCTACTTCCAACTCGCGGAATACCAGGGCCGCACGGGGGTTCCGCACGACGCTTCTTACGGGTTTGCCTGCTCGACGTAGAGGCGCAGCGCCTCGGTGTCGAGCGGTCCCGGGGCGCGCAGCGCCCGTGGGATCGCCCGGCGGCGGACCGCCAGATCGAGACAGACCAGGGCGGGGTGCACGTACGCACCCCGGCCGGGCAGCGTACCGCGATGATCGGGGGCGCATTCGCCCTCGACCGCCACGATGCGCAGCAAGTCTCTCTTGGCCGCTCGCTCCCGGCACCCCACACAGGTGCGTTCAGGGCATGCGCGGGCTCGCGTCCGGCCAGACACTCTTAAGTCTACCTCCCCGTACCGACCTCACCCCTTTGGGGCAAAAATCGAACGGTTGTTGTCGTGATGTAAGCGATCTACGGCTCGGATCTATTCCCCGGACTACTCGCCGCGCTGCTCGGCGGGCTGCTCGGTGTCCGGACGGATGTCGATCCGCCAGCCCGTGAGGCGGGCGGCGAGGCGGGCGTTCTGGCCCTCCTTGCCGATCGCCAGCGACAGCTGGTAGTCGGGAACCGTCACGCGCGCGGACCGGGCCGCGAGGTCGACGACCTCGACCTTGGAGACGCGGGCCGGGGAGAGCGCGTTCGCCACCATGTCGGCCGGATCGTCCGACCAGTCGACGATGTCGATCTTCTCGCCGTTCAGTTCGGCCATCACATTGCGGACCCGGCCGCCCATGGGGCCGATGCAGGCGCCCTTGGCGTTCAGACCGCTGCGGGTGGACCGGACGGCGATCTTCGTGCGGTGGCCGGCCTCGCGGGCGATGGCCGCGATCTCGACGGAACCGTCGGCGATCTCCGGCACCTCGAGCGCGAAGAGCTTCTTCACGAGGTTGGGGTGCGTACGGGAAAGGGTCACGGACGGACCGCGGACACCCTTCGCCACCCGTACGACGTACGAGCGCAGGCGCAGGCCGTGCTCATAGTTCTCACCGGGGACCTGCTCCTGCACCGGCAGGATGGCCTCCAGCTTGCCGATGTCGACGAGCACGTTCTTCGGGTCGCGGCCCTGCTGGACCACGCCGGTCACGATGTCGCCCTCACGGCCCGCGTACTCGCCGAGGGTCGCGTCGTCCTCGGCGTCACGCAGGCGCTGCAGGATGACCTGCTTGGCGGTGGTCGCGGCGATCCGGCCGAACCCCGACGGGGTGTCGTCGAACTCGCGCGCCTCCTGCCCCTCCTCCAGATCCTCGGGATCCTCCTTCGCCCACACGGTCACATGACCGGTCTCCCGGTCGAGTTTCACGCGCGCACGCCGGCGGCTTCCCTCGGTGCGGTGGTAGGCGATGAGGAGGGCCGACTCGATCGCCTCGACCAGCAGGTCGAAGGAGATCTCCTTCTCCCGTACCAAACCCCGCAGGGCACTCATGTCGATGTCCACGGCTACGCCTCCTCTTCCTTCTTGTCCTTGCGGCTGAACTCGACCTGGACGCGGGCCTTGGCGATGTCCTCGAAGGCGAGACGCTTGGCGGTGGGCTTGCGCCCCTTCACACCCGGCACTTCGACATCGAGGCCGTCGTCCTCGACCAGCAGGATCCGGGCGAGCAGTTCGCCGCCTTCCGCCAGCTGGAACTTCACCAGGCGGTCGGTGGCGCGTACGTAATGGCGGTGCTCCTTGAGCTCGCGCTCGGCACCGGGGGTTCCGACCTCGAGGGTGTATTCACCCGCACCCATCGCGTCCGTCTCGTCGAGCTTCGCCGAGAGCGCGCGGCTCACATCGGCGATCGCGTCCAGGTCGGCACCCTCGTCCGAGTCCACGACGACGCGCAGAACACGCTTGCGGCCTACGGACTCCACTTCGATCTCTTCCAGATCGAGGCCCTGGGAGGTCACGAGCGGATCCAGGAGTTCTCGCAGCCTCTCGCTCTGGGTCGTGCTCATCCGGGTGACTCCTCGGCCGCGTGTGCTGTTGTGGGTTGGTCGCGTGTCAGGTCAAAGGGTATCCGGTCGCGGAGGGTGTTGCCGTCCACCGGGACGGGTGCGCCTGCCCCGACTCCTCCCGGAGGGCGTCCGTGAAATCGCGCCGGAGACAGATGGGAGAGAGCCGCTGGGCGGTGATCGGCCGATGCGCGGGTACCGTGATCACGGGCAGCTCGCCCATACATTCGTACGAGCCCTCCGAGGACGTCTGCCGTGTCGTTCCCCCTGCCGTCGCGCACCCCGTCGGGTCCGCGCCGAAGGACCCTGCTCGCGGCCGCCGCGGGCACCTTCGCGCTCGCGGGCTGTTCCACTCCCGAGCCGTCCAGTGACACGACGGGCGGCAGCCCCTCGGCCGCGGACCGGGCACGCGCGCGTGCGGCCCGCGACAGCATGACGCTGGCCGGCCGGTACACCGCGGTGATCGCCGCCCATCCCGGCCTGGAGGAACGGCTGGCCCCGCTGCGGGCGGAGGCCGTCCGGCACGCGAAGGCGTTCGGGGCCGGCAGCGGCGGAGCGTCGGCCTCCTCGTCGCCCTCGGCGCCGGACCCGGCGTCCGCATCCGCTTCGGCGTCCGGATCGGCTTCGGCGTCGGCTTCCGCGTCGGCGAGCGCCTCCCCCGGCGTCGCGGACCGTCCGAAGGACGCGCTCGCCGACCTCGCCTCCGCCGAGCTCGCGCTGGCGGACGAGCGGACACAGGCCCTGGTGGAGGTTCCCGGCGAGCTGGCCAGGCTGCTCGCCTCGGTGGCGGCGGCCGGGGCGGCCCACGCGTTTCTGCTGACGAAGGCGGCGAAGTGAGCAAGCGGAACAGGACCGAGGAAGCCGAACTCAAAGCTCTGCAGGCCGCGTTGGCCGCCGAGCACGCGGCCGTCTACGGCTACGGCGTCGTCGGCGGCCGGATCGGTGAGGCCCGGCGGGCGGACGCCCGTTCGGCGTACGACGCCCATCGGGCCCGCCGGGACGAACTGGCGCGGGCGGTGCGGGACCTGGGCGGGACGCCCGAGGCCGCGTCGGCCGCGTACGTGCTGCCGTTCCCGGTGACGGGCTCCGCCACGGCCGTACGGTTCGCGGCCGAGCTGGAGGAGCGGGTGGCCGCCGTGTACTCCGACCTCGTACGCGCCGCCACGGGCGACCGGCGGCGCTCGGCGGCCGGGGCGCTGCGGGAAGCGGCGGTCCGCGCGGTGCGCTGGAGCGGCGAGAGCGTAGCCTTCCCTGGGCTCGCCGAGCGGGCGGGCACGCCGTCCGCCACGGCGTCCTCGCCGGCGTAACGCGACCTGAAAGGAAACATCTCGCGCATGGACTCGCGCATGGCCTTCGAACCGCCGCAGCGCCTTCTTCGGGCGCTCGGCGAGACCCGGCGGACCGGGTCGGAGGGGGCCGACGAGTGGCTGGAGAAGCTGCCCGAGCTGGCCCGACAGGCCGTCGATCAGCGCGAGTTGACCGTGGAGCGGGTACAGGCACCGGGTGGCCGCAGCAGTCTGGTCCTCCTGGTGCGGCGGACCGACGGGACGCCCGCCGTGCTGAAACTGGCGCCCGAGCGGGCGCGTCCGGAGAGCGAGCGGGCCGCGCTCGCCCACTGGGACGGCCGCGGCGCGGTCCGGCTTCTCAACCCCGGCGACACCCACGGTGTCCTACTGCTCGAGCGACTGCAACCGGACCTGTCCGTGCGGTCCCTGCCCGAGGCGAAGGCCCTGCTGGAGGCGGCGGGGACGCTGCGGCGGTTGTGGGTCGAGCCGCCCGCCGGCCACGTCTTCGAGACCGTCGCGGAACGGACCGGGCGGCAGGCCGAGGCGATGCGGGCCACGGCCGGTGCCGACGCCGGGGCCGAGGTCGGCACCCTGGTCGACGCGGCACTCGCGGCCCGTGACGAGCTGCTGGCCGGGCCGCCCGAGGCACGGCTGCTGCACGGCACCTTCCGGCAGAGCAAGGTGCTCGCCGGGGAACGCGCGCCCTGGCTGGCCGTGGGACCGGACCCGGTGGTCGGCGAGTGCGCGTTCGACCTCGCCCGGCTGGTCCGCGACCGGGTGGAGGATCTCATCGCGTCGCCCTCGGGACCGTCGATCACCCGGCGCCGGGTCAAACGGCTCGCCGAATCGCTGGAGGTGGACCAGGAGCGGCTGCGCGGCTGGACGCTGTTCCGCGCGGTCGAGTCGGGAGTCCGGGCGCGCCGCGTCGGCAGGCTCCGGGACGCCGAACTGCTCCTGGAGTTCGCCGACTGGCTCTAGCGCCGGCCACCGCTCGGCGATGACGAGTTCGAGGAGAGCGACCATCGTGGCGAGCGTCGTGGCGAGCGCCTCCGGCGTCGACCACCGCCCTGCGGCGGCCAGTTCGACGATCTCGGCACGTCGTGACGAACTCCGGGCCGGACAGCGGCCCTCGCCCGGCGGAGCCGAGGTGGAGCCGAGGTGGACGCGGCGAAGCCGCCGGAAGACGCCGGGCCGCGGATGGACGGCCGGGGCGGACGGGGGGGCGGAGCGGACGGGCCGACAGGCCCACGGCTGACGGCTGACGACCCAGAGAGGCGTTCGCGGACGAGTGGTCCGGCGAGGCGTCGACGCCGGGACCCGGCGGACCGCCGCGGGGGCACGCCCGCCGCCCGCTGCCCGCCGCGGCAGGCTCCACCGCACGGCGTACGGCGCGCAGGACGTTCTCTCGCATCGCACGCGGGCGGAAACCCCCGTGAGCGGAAACGACGGGCGGCGCCCACCGGCCTCGGAGGAGGCCGGCGGGCGCCGCCCGTCGGAACGGCTACGCCGTCAGGCGGGCGATCGCCTCTTCGACGGTCAGCTCCTCGCGCTCACCGGTGCGGCGGTCCTTCAGCTCCACGACGCCCTCGGCCGAGCGGCGGCCGGCGACCAGGATCGTCGGTACGCCGATGAGCTCCGCGTCGGTGAACTTCACGCCCGGGGAGACGCCGGCACGGTCGTCGACCAGGACGCGGACACCGGCGGCGCCCAGCTTCTCGGACACGTCGAGCGCCAGCTCGGTCTGCAGGGCCTTGCCCGCGGCGACCACGTGCACGTCGGCGGGAGCGATCTCCTTGGGCCAGCACAGGCCCTGGTCGTCGGCCGACTGCTCGGCCAACGCGGCGACCGCGCGGGAGACTCCGATGCCGTAGGAGCCCATGGTCACGCGGACCGGCTTGCCCTGCTGGCCGAGAACGTCGAGGCCGAAGGTGTCGGCGTACTTGCGGCCGAGCTGGAAGATGTGGCCGATCTCGATGGCACGGTCCATCTTGAGGCCGGTGCCGCACGCCGGACAGGGGTCGCCCTCTTCCACCACGACGACGTCGAAGTAGTCGTCGACCTCGAAGTCGCGGCCGGCCACGACGTTCTTCGCGTGCGTGTTGATCTTGTTGGCGCCGGTGATCCAGGCCGTGCCGGGGGCGACGCGCGGGTCGGCGATGTAGCGGACCTTCTCCAGGCCCTGCGGGCCCACGTAGCCGCGTACGAGATCCTCCCGGCCCTCGAAGTCCTCGGCCGTGACGAGCTCGACGACGGCCGGGGCGAGGTGCTCGCCCAGCTTGCCGAGGTCGACCTCGCGGTCGCCGGGGACCCCCACCGCCACGATCTCGCCGTCGACCTTGACCAGCAGGTTCTTCAGGGTCGCGGAGGCGGGCACGCCGAGGTGCTCGGCGAGCGTCTCGATGGTCGGGGTGTCGGGAGTGTCCAGCTCCTCGACCGGGCCGTGCTCCTCGGAGACGGGCGTGAGCTTGAAGGTCACGGCCTCCGTGTTGGCGGCGTAGTCACAGGCCGGGCAGTCCACGAAGGTGTCCTCGCCGGCGGCGGCGGGCGCGAGGAACTCCTCGGAGGCCGAGCCGCCCATGGCGCCGGAGACGGCGGACACGATGCGGTAGTCGAGGCCGATGCGCGCGAAGATCTTCTGGTAGGCCTCGCGGTGCAGCCCGTAGGACTCGGCGAGACCCTCGTCCGTGATGTCGAAGGAGTACGAGTCCTTCATCTGGAACTCACGGCCGCGCAGCACGCCGGAGCGCGGACGGGCCTCGTCGCGGTACTTCGTCTGGATCTGGTAGAGCATGACCGGCAGGTCCTTGTACGACGCCACCTGGTCCTTCACCACCAGGGTGAAGATCTCCTCGTGCGTCGGGCCGAGCAGGTACTCCGCGCCCTTGCGGTCCTTGAGACGGAAGAGGAGGTCGCCGTACTCCTCCCAGCGTGCCGAGGCCTCGTAGGGCTCCTTGGGCAGCAGGGCCGGCAGGAGGACCTCCTGGGCGCCGATCGCGTCCATCTCCTCGCGGACCACCCGGGAGATGTTGTCGAGGACCTTCTTGCCGAGCGGCAGCCAGGTCCAGATGCCCGCGGCGTTGCGCCGCACGTAGCCGGCGCGGACGAGCAGCTTGTGGCTGAGCGTCTCGGCATCCGCGGGGTCGTCACGCAATGTCTTGACCATCAAACGGGACATGCGCTGGACCTGGGCCATGATTCTCGACTCCTGCTGCGTAAGGGTGATGCCAGGAGGTTAGCCGGGCAGCGCCCGTCCCCGGAAATCCATTAGCGGTGGCGCAGCGGGAGCGGGGCGCCCATCACGGCGTACGGCTTGGGCGCGCTGGGGAACAGGACCTGCCGTGCGAGGTCCTCGTAGCCGAGGGAGCGGTAGAGGCCGCGGGCCGGGCTGTCGAAGTCGATCGCGGACAGGATCGAGCGGGGTTCGGCCGCGGTGTCGGTGATGGCGGTGATCAGGGCGCGGCCGACACCCCGGTTCTGGAAGCGGGGGTGGACGTGCAGTTCGGTGATCACGAAGGAGTCGTCGAGCCAGCCGTCGTGGCCCTGGCTGCGCAGATACGGTTCGACGACGGTGGACCACCAGTGCGCGCGGTCGTTGGGCATGCCGTAGACGAAGCCGACGAGCCGTCCGTCGACGGTGGTCGCGCCGAGCGCGTGGGCTCCCGGGTAGGTGACGTGGCGCAGCACGATCTGACGTCGTACGGCGATCTCGTCGGCGCCGAGCCCGAAGGCGAGCGCCTGCACGGCGAGCGCCTCGTCGACGCGCGCGGCGAGATCCAGCGGGCCGATGACCACGTCGTCGGAGTCGCGGTGGCCCTGACCGGGGAAGCGCAGCATGCCGGGAGACTACCTGGCGGACAGCGGGACATGTGAGGTCCCGCGGGGCCTGCGCCGGGCGTCAGAACAGGACACTCATGAACGCGCCGACCTCTTGGAACCCGACCCGGCGGTACGTCGCGCGCGCCGCCGTGTTGAAGTCGTTGACGTAGAGGCTGGCGACCGGGGCGACATCGGCGAGGGCGTAGCGCAGGACGGCCGCCATGCCGGGGGCCGCGACTCCCCTGCCGCGGTACTCGGGGGCCACCCACACGCCCTGGATCTGGCAGGCCTGGGTCGTCGCGGCGCCGATCTCGGCCTTGAAGACGACCTTGCCGTCCTGGTCGAGGCGGGCGAAGGACCGGCCCGAACCGACGAGTTCGGCCACCCGGGCCTGGTAGAGCAGACCGCCGTCACCGGCCATCGGCGAGACGCCGACCTCCTCGGTGAACATCGCCACGCACGCCGGCATGATCGTCTCCATCTCGTCCTTGCGGATGCGGCGGACGAACGGATCCGGGGTGATGTCGGCGGGCAGCCGGTCGGTGACCATCAGCGGCTGGTGGGCGCGGACCTCGCGGGCGGGGCCCCAGCTCGGTTCGAGCAGCCGCCACAGCTGGGCGGTGGGGTCGGCGGGGCCGACGATCGAGGAGCAGCGGCGGCCGCCCCGGCGGGCCCGGTCGGCGAAGCCGCGCACGGCGCGCGGGGTGGCGCAGATCGGGACGAGGTTGGCGCCCGCGTAGCAGAGGGACTGCAGCATGCCGTCCTCGTACCAGCCCCACATCTCGCCGCCGAGCCGCCATGGGTCGAGCCCCGCGACGTGTACGCGGGAAGCGACGAAAGCGTTCGCCACCGGCTCGCGGCCGAGGACGGCGAGCGCGGCGTCCAGGTCACTCGGTTCGAGGACCCTGGTGGTGGTCTGGGTCAACACGTGCGGGGGCCTCACCCTGGGATCTGCTGATTTCCGCACTGTACCCGGAGAGGTTGTGCCCCGCCGCCCCTTGCACGGGGGTCCGGCGGACGGCCGGGGCCGGGCTCCGCCGCCCGGCCGCGGGTGCGCGGGGGTTGCTCGCGCAGTTCCCCGCGCCCCTGATGGCTCCGCCCGGCCGGAGTTCCGACCGGGGCCGCTTCACCGCCCCCGCCGGGCCACCGGACCGGGACCGGGCGCGGTCGCCCGGGCCGCCGGTGCGCGGGGGTTGCTCACGTGGTTCCCCGCGCTCCTCGGTTCCACCTGGGTGGGGTCGAGGGGCGGGGTTCCGATGTGGTCAGCCCGCTACCGAGATCGTGGGCTCGCCGGAGGCGATGCCCTCGGCCTCCATCTGCTCGGCGAGCTTCATCGCCTCTTCGATCAGGGTCTCCACGATCTTCGACTCGGGGACGGTCTTGATGACCTCGCCCTTGACGAAGATCTGGCCCTTGCCGTTGCCGGAGGCCACACCGAGGTCGGCCTCGCGGGCCTCGCCCGGGCCGTTCACGACGCAGCCCATGACGGCGACGCGCAGCGGGACCTCCATGCCGGTGAGACCGGCGGTGACTTCCTCGGCCAGCTTGTAGACGTCGACCTGGGCGCGCCCGCAGGACGGGCAGGAGACGATCTCCAGGCCGCGCTGCTTGAGGTTCAGCGACTCCAGGATCTGCAGGCCGACCTTGACCTCCTCGACCGGCGGGGCCGACAGGGAGACGCGGATGGTGTCGCCGATGCCCTCGGAGAGCAGGGCGCCGAAGGCGACGGCGGACTTGATGGTGCCCTGGAAGGCGGGGCCGGCCTCGGTCACGCCGAGGTGCAGCGGGTAGTCGCAGGCGGCGGCCAGCTGGCGGTAGGCGTTCACCATGACGACCGGGTCGTTGTGCTTGACCGAGATCTTGATGTCGCGGAAGTCGTGTTCCTCGAAGAGGGAGGCCTCCCAGAGCGCGGACTCGACGAGCGCCTCAGGCGTCGCCTTGCCGTACTTCTGGAGCAGGCGCTTGTCGAGCGAGCCCGCGTTGACGCCGATCCGGATCGGGGTGCCGGTGTCGTTCGCGGCCCGCGCGATCTCCTTGACCTGGTCGTCGAACTGCTTGATGTTGCCGGGGTTGACGCGGACGGCCGCACAGCCGGCGTCGATCGCGGCGAAGACGTACTTCGGCTGGAAGTGGATGTCCGCGATGACCGGGATCTGGGACTTCTTGGCGATCGTGGCGAGCGCGTCGGCGTCGTCCTGGGTGGGACAGGCGACGCGCACGATCTGGCAGCCGGACGCGGTCAGCTCGGCGATCTGCTGAAGCGTGGCGCCGATGTCCGACGTACGCGTGGTCGTCATCGACTGCACCGAGACGGGTGCGTCTCCACCCACGGCCACGGTCCCGACCTGGATCTGCCGGGTCTTGCGGCGCTCGGCCAGCTTGGTCGGAACGGACGGCATGCCGAGAGAAATCGCAGTCATCTGCTGTGCAACCCCAAGTTGTGGATCAAGGTCCCGGAATCGTGGGCTCCAGGCTTCGAGATTACGGTATGGGCGCACGGCCGAGCACATCACGCCCCCGCCCCTAAACCCACTCGATGGAAGGCGGCCGGACACGCAGAGTGCCCGGCCGCCTTCAACGCGGTCCTGCTAGGAGATCTTCACCGGGTTGACCACGTCGGCGATGAGCACGAGGACCGTGAAGCAGACGAAGATTCCGGCCACCACGTAGGCCACCGGCATCAGCTTCGCCACGTCGAAGGGGCCCGGGTCGGGCCGCTTCAGCACCTTCGCCGTGTTCCGCCGCAGCGACTCCCACAGCGCGCCCGCGATGTGCCCGCCGTCGAGCGGGAGCAGCGGGAGCATGTTGAACAGGAACAGGGAGAGGTTGAACCCGGCGACCAGCAGCAGCATCATCGCGACCTGCTGCGATGCCGGGATGTCCAGCGTGAAGACGTCGCCGCCGATGCGGGCCGCGCCGACCACGCCCATCGGGGAGTCGGCCTTGCGTGGGCCGTCGCCGAAGGCCGCGTCCCACAGGTCGGGGACCTTGGCGGGCAGCGCCACCAGGGACTCGACGCCGTTCTGCATCATGTCGCCCATGCGTTCCACGGACTGTCCGAAGGACTGCTGGACGATGCCGGTGGCGGGCGTGAAGCCGAGGAAGCCGGCGTACACGTACTTGCCCTCGACATAGCCGCCGTTGCCGTCGGTCTTGCTCACCTGGTTCTTGATCAGGTGGGCCTTCAGGTCGACCTGCTGCCCCTTGCGCTCGACGGTGATCGTGACGTCCTTGCCGGGGTTGGCCCGGATGTCGTCCTGGAGGGCCGCCCAGTCCGCGACCGCCTTGCCGTCGAACGCGACGATCTTGTCGCCGCCCTTGAGGCCCGCGGCCTTGGCGGGCGCGGCCTCGTCGCCCTTCGCGCACTTCGACCGGTTCTCGCTCTGCTCGATGACACAGTCCGAGACCTTGCCGACCGTGGTGGTCTGGGCCTGGACGCCGAACGTCATCATCACGCCGAGGAAGATCACGACGGCGAGGACGAGGTTCATGAAGGGACCGGCGAACATCACGATCACGCGCTTCCACGGCTTGCGCGTGTAGAAGAGGCGGGTCTCGTCGCCGGGCTTCAGCTCCTCGAAGGCGGCCGACCGGGCGTCCTCGATCATGCCCCGGAAGGGGGATGTCGAGCGGGCCTCGATCCGGCCGTCCGGGCCGGGCGGGAACATGCCGATCATGCGGATGTAGCCGCCGAGCGGGACGGCCTTGATGCCGTACTCGGTGTCGCCCTTCTTGCGTGACCAGATGGTCGGGCCGAAGCCGACCATGTACTGCGGCACCCGGATGCCGAAGAGCTTGGCCGTCGACAGATGTCCCAGCTCGTGCCACGCGATCGAGATGAGCAGGCCGACCACGAAGACGACTATGCCGAGGATCATCATCAAGGTCGTCATGCACGAGCCTCCGCGGTTGTCGTCTGTGCCGTGAGTTCACGGGCCCGGGCGCGCGCCCAGGTCTCCGCTTCGAGGACGTCCGCGACCGTCAGAGAAGTTCCCGTACGCGGTGTGCCGTGTTCCTCGACGACCCGGGTGACGGTCTCCATGATCCCGTTGAACGGCAGGGTGCCGTTCAGGAACGCGTCCACGCATTCCTCGTTGGCGGCATTGAACACCGCCGGGGCCGTACCCGCGAGCTGCCCCACGTGCCGGGCGAGCCCCACCGACGGGAACGCGTCGTTGTCGAGCGGGAAGAACTCCCAGGTCGACGCCTTCGTCCAGTCGAAGGCGGGCGCCGCGTCCGGGACCCGCTCGGGCCAGCCGAGCCCGATGGCGATGGGCCCCCGCATGTCCGGGGGTGTCGCCTGGGCGATCGTCGAGCCGTCCGTGAATTCCACCATCGAGTGGACATACGACTGCGGGTGCACGACCACCTCAATCCGTTCGAAGGGAATGTCGTAGAGGAGGTGGGCCTCGATGACTTCCAGTCCCTTGTTGACCAGGGTCGCGGAGTTGATCGTGATGACCGGGCCCATGGCCCAGGTGGGGTGGGCGAGGGCGTCGGCGGGTGCCACGTCCGCCAGTTCGGCCTTGGTACGGCCGCGGAACGGGCCACCGGAGGCGGTCACGACGAGTTTGCGCACGTCCGCACGGGTGCCGGAGGCCAGCGCCTGGAACAGGGCGGCGTGCTCGGAGTCGACGGGGATGATCTGACCCGGCTTGGCCAGCGCCTTCACCAGCGGGCCGCCGACGATGAGCGACTCCTTGTTGGCGAGCGCGAGGGTGCGGCCCGCCTCCAGGGCGGCGAGGGTGGGCGCGAGGCCGATGGAACCGGTGATGCCGTTCAGGACGGTGTGGCAGTCGGAGGCGGCGACCTGGGTGGCCGCCTCGGCTCCGGCGAGGATCTCGGGAAGGGGTTCGCCGGGGCCGTACCGGTCCGCGAGGGCCTCCCTGAGCGCCGGGACGGCGTCCTCGCGCGCGACGGCGACCGTCCGCACCCGCAGCCGGTGGGCCTGCTCGGCGAGCAGGGCGACCCTGCCGCCGGCGGCGGAGAGCGCGGTGACCCTGAACCGGTCGGGGTTGCGCAGCACGAGGTCGATGGCCTGGGTGCCGATCGAGCCGGTGGATCCGAGGATCACCACATCCCGGACTCCGTCCACGGGATCGAAGACGAGATGCGGATCAGCGAGGGGGGCTGGACTGTCGCTCATCCCCCCATTGTGGCCGCATCGCGTGCGCGGAAGGACAGGGCGTCCCCCATTCCCGTCGCCGCGCCCCCGATTCCTGGAGCTCGGCCGTGCCGAGGGGCTCGCGCGAGAGGGCGACGCTCCGCACGGGCGGCTGCGGGCGGGTGCGCCCCGGCGGGGTTCCGGCGTGACCGGGCGCCGTACTGATCCGCAGGTCAGCGCTTGCGGCGGCGCCCGGCTCCGGACCGCGGCGGCCGGGTGCGGCCCCGGGCCGGCGGGCCGGCCGAGGGTTCGGGGGCGGCCGGCGGGGTCGCGGAATCCTCTGTTCGGGCGAACGCGCCCTCGGCCACGCCGTCCGCCGTGTCGAGCGTCGGCGCGGTGAAGGTGAGGCCGCCGGCGCGGTCGCGGCGTTCGAGGGACCCGGGGGCCGGGGCCGCGGCGTCGAGGTTGAAGACGTAGCCGACGGACTCCTCCTTGATCGCGTCGGTCATGGCCCCGTACATGTCGAAGCCCTCCCGCTCGTACTCGATGATCGGCTCGCGGCCGAGTGTCCAGCGCAGGCCGATGCCGTCGCGCAGGTAGTCCATCTCGTAGAGGTGCTCGCGCCACTTGCGGTCGAGGACGGAGAGGACGACGAGGCGCTCCAGATCGCGCAGGGTCCCGGGGCCGAGTTCCGCCTCGCGCTCCTCGTAGCGGGTGCGGATGTCGTCGGTGACCGTCTCGACGATCAGCTCGGTGGTCAGGTTGTCGCGGCCGCCCTCGCGGTCCTCCAGCTCCTCGACGGTGATCCCGACGGGGTACAGCTGTCCGAGCGCGCCCCACAGCCGCTCCAGGTCCCATTCCTCCCCGAAGCCCTCGCCGGTCTCCTGCTCGACGTACTCCCGGACGGTGTCCTCCATGAAGTGGACGATCTGTTCGCGCAGGTCCTCGCCGTCGAGAACGCGGCGGCGTTCGGCGTAGATGAGCGTGCGCTGCCGGTTGAGGACCTCGTCGAACTTGAGGACGTCCTTGCGGGACTCGAAGTGCTGCTGCTCCAGCTGTGCCTGGGCGGAGGCGATGGCCCGGGTGACCATCTTGTTCTCGATGGGTACGTCGTCGGGGACGTTCGCCATGGCCATCACGCGGTCGACGACGTTGGCCCGGAAGAGGCGCATCAGGTCGTCCTCCAGCGAGAGGTAGAAGCGGGAGGCGCCTGGGTCGCCCTGCCGGCCCGAGCGGCCGCGCAGCTGGTTGTCGATGCGCCGTGACTCATGGCGCTCGGTGCCGAGCACATAGAGCCCGCCGAGTTCCTTGACCGCCTCGTGCTCGGCCTCGACCGAGGTGGTGATCCGGTCGAGTACACCGCGCCTCTCCTCCGGGTCCGCGTCCTCGCCGGTCTCGGCGAGGGCCATGGCCTCCGGGTTGCCGCCGAGCATGATGTCGGTGCCGCGGCCGGCCATGTTGGTGGCGACGGTGACGGCGCCCCGGCGTCCCGCCTGGGCGACGATCTGGGCCTCGCGCCGGTGGTTCTTGGCGTTGAGGACCTCGTGCCGTATCCCCTGCCTTCCGAGCCGTGCGGAGAGCACCTCCGACTTCTCGACCGAGGTGGTGCCGACCAGGACGGGCCGGCCGAGCTCGTGCTTCTCGGCGATGTCGGCGATGATCGCGGCGTACTTCGCCTCCTCGGTCCGGTAGATCTGGTCGGGGTCGTCGATCCGGACCATGGGCCGGTTGGTGGGGATCGGCACGACGTGCAGCTGGTAGATCTGGTGGAACTCGGCCGCCTCGGTCATGGCGGTGCCGGTCATGCCGGCGAGTTTGCCGTAGAGGCGGAAGAAGTTCTGGAGGGTGATCGTGGCGAGGGTCTGGTTCTCGTCCTTGACCGTGACGCCTTCCTTGGCCTCGATGGCCTGGTGCAGACCTTCGTTGTAGCGCCGGCCGGCCAGGATGCGGCCGGTGTGCTCGTCGACGATGAGCACCTCGCCGTCCACGACGACGTAGTCCTTGTCCTTCTTGAAGTGCTCCTTGGCCTTGAGGGCATTGTTGAGGTGCCCGATCAGCGGGGTGTGGTCGGACTCGTAGAGGCTGTCGATGCCGAGCTGGTCCTGGAGGTACTCGACGCCGCGGTCCAGGATCGCCACGGTGCGCTTCTTCGGGTCGTACTCGTAGTCGTGCCGGATCCGCAGTCCGGCGAGGCGGTCCTTGTCGGACGGCGTGGTGAACTGCTCCTCCTGTACGCGTACGCCCTCCATGTGCCGCGCGAACGCGGCGAAGGCCTCGTACCAGTGCGTCGGCTGGTCGGCCGGACCGGAGATGATCAGCGGGGTGCGCGCCTCGTCGATGAGGATCGAGTCCGCTTCGTCGACGATCGCAAAATGGTGTCCGCGCTGGACGAGTTCGTCCTTGGACCAGGCCATGTTGTCGCGGAGGTAGTCGAAGCCGAACTCGGTGTTGGTGCCGTAGGTGATGTCGCAGGCGTACTGGGCGCGCCGTTCGGCGGGGGTCGACTCCGTCTCGAGGACGCCGACGGTCAGCCCCAGGAAGCGGTACGCGCGCCCCATCCACTCGGCGTCGCGCCGGGCCAGGTAGTCGTTGACCGTGACGAGGTGGACACCCTTTCCGGTGAGGGCGTTCAGATAGACAGGGAGGGTGCCGACGAGGGTCTTTCCCTCGCCGGTCTGCATCTCGGCGATGTAGCCGAGGTGGAGCGCGGCTCCGCCCATGATCTGTACGTCGAAGTGGCGCATGCCGAGGACGCGGCGGGACGCCTCGCGCATCGCGGCGAAGGTCTCGGGCAGCAGGTCGTCGAGGCTCTCACCGGCGGCGTGGCGCTCCTTGAACTCCGGTGTGAGGGCCTGGAGTTCCTCGTCGGTCAGCGCCTTGAACTCCTCCTCCAGGGAGCCGACCTGCGCGGCGAGGTGCTCGAGGCGGCGCAGCATCCGGCCCTCGCCCGCGCGCATGATCCTGCCGGTGATGGCGTCGAGACCTTTTCCTGACATGGGAGTCCTCGCACTTCGGCGCGGCCGAACGGCGTCCATGAGCATCCCTGTCCAGCGATCGGCCCGCTGGAGAACAGGGTCACCCTGCTGATTCGCGAGGTGTGCGGAAACGCCGTGGCTGTGTTCTTCCCCGACTCCTCGGCGTATCCGCCGTTCCCGTTCGCCGTTCCCTTCATTGTTGACGCACGGCTGCGGTGCGGCAAGCAGCGGAAGGGCGAACGGGACCGTTGTCCATGACCGGGAAAGGTCAGCGAATGGGCCGGTGGACGTTCTCCAGTTTGCTCGCGCCGGGGGTCGCGTCGGCGATCCAGGGGCCGTCGCCGGACGGGTCGAGGACGCCTTCCTCCAGCCAGGTGTAGGTGCCCGACAGAACGCCCTTGACCACCTTGGCGTCGAGGTCGTCGGTGTTGGTCCACAGGCGTCCGAAGAGTTCCTCGACGCGGATGCGGGACTGACGGCAGAAGGCGTCGGCGAGCTGGTAGGCCTCGCGCCCGTGGTCTCCCGTGGTGCGTAGGAGTTCGGCCCGCACGCAGGCCGCGCTCATCGCGAAGAGCTCGGCGCCGATGTCGACGATCCGGCCCAGGAAGCCCTGCTTGGTCTCCATACGCCCTTGCCAGCGCGACATCGCGTAGAAGGTGGACCTGGCGAGCTTGCGTGCGCTGCGTTCGACGTACCGAAGGTGCGGGGAGAGGTCCACTTCGTGGTGGAACTCGTTGAACGAGCGCGGGAGTTGACCGGCTCCGGCGACCAGTTTCGGCAGCCACTTGGCGTAGAAGACACCGGCGTTCGCGCCCGCCTTCGCCTTGTCCGAGAGGGTCTTGTCGGGGTCGATGAGGTCACCGGCCACCTTGAGATGGGCGTCGACGGCCTCCCGGGCGATCAGCAGATGCATGATCTCCGTGGAGCCCTCGAAGATGCGGTTGATGCGCAGGTCGCGCAGGACCTGTTCGGCGGGGACGGCGCGCTCGCCGCGGGCCGCCAGCGACGCGGCCGTCTCGAACCCGCGTCCGCCGCGGATCTGGACCAGTTCGTCGGCCATCAGGCAGGCCATCTCGGAGCCGTACAGCTTGGCGAGGGCGGCCTCGATGCGGATGTCGTTGCGGTTCTCGTCGGCCATCTGCGACGACAGGTCGAGGACGGCCTCGAGGGCGAAGGTGGTGGCCGCGATGAAGGAGATCTTGGTGCCGACTGCTTCGTGGAAGGCGACCGGCTTGCCCCACTGCTCGCGCGCCGCCGACCACTCGCGGGCGATCTTCAGGCACCACTTGCCCGCGCCCACGCACATGGCGGGCAGCGAGAGGCGGCCGGTGTTGAGGGTGGTGAGGGCGATCTTCAGGCCCGCCCCCTCGGGTCCGATGCGGTTCGCGGCCGGCACCCGCACCTGGTGGAAGCGGGTGACGCCGTTCTCCAGGCCGCGCAGGCCCATGAACGCGTTGCGGTGCTCGACCGTCACGCCCTCCGAGGCGGCTTCCACCACGAAGGCCGTGATGCCGCCCTTGTGGCCCTCGGACTTCGGAACGCGCGCCATGACGACGAGGAGGTCCGCGACGACGCCGTTGGTCGTCCACAGCTTCACCCCGTCGAGGACGTAGTCGTCCCCTTCGGGCACGGCGGTCGTGGCGAGCCGCGCCGGGTCGGAGCCGACGTCCGGCTCGGTGAGCAGGAAGGCGGAGATGTCGGTGCGGGCGCAGCGCGGCAGGAAGGTGTCCCGCTGCTCCTGGGTGCCGAAGAGTTTCAGCGGCTGCGGTACGCCGATCGACTGATGGGCGGAGAGCAGCGCGCCGATCGCCGGGTTCACGGAGCCGACCAGGGCGAGGGCCTTGTTGTAGTACACCTGGGTGAGGCCGAGCCCCCCGTACTTGGTGTCGATCTTCATGCCGAGGGCGCCGAGTTCCTTGAGCCCGTTGATGGTCTCGTCGGGAATGCGCGCCTCCCGCTCGATCCGGGCGGAGTCGATCTTCGTCTCGCAGAAGTCGCGCAGTTTGGCCAGGAACTCCTCGCCGCGCTGGGTGTCCTCGTCGGGCGGGAGCGGGTGCGGATGGATCAGGTCGAGCCGGAAGCGGCCGAGGAACAGCTCCTTGGCGAAGCTGGGCTTCTGCCAGTCCTGTTCGCGCGCGGCCTCGGCGACCTGCCGGGCCTCGCGTTCGGTGACTGTGGGCTGGTGGGGTGTTGCGGACATGAGGCTCACCTCGCCGCGAATAGGGATCATGGGGCTGTTCGTTACCGACCGGTTCTACTCGATCGTATTTACCTGATTCCGGGTGACCCCACCAGTCCTCGCGCAGCGTTCGGCCCCATGGGCGCCCGCCGGAACGCGGGCCGGCACCACCCCTCGCCCGGGCCCTCACCAGGCCCCGCCTCCTCGGACAGGCACGTCGACGGTATTGCGCCGAAGGTTCCTTCCGGGGGACGGTCTGTGTACGCCGGTCAGGGGGCCGACGCACGCTCACGAGGGTGCCGAACCGCGTTCAGGAATTTCGCTGTCGAAGCGCTTCGACAACCTATGGACACTCCACCGCCACCGGGCTAGGGTCGAGCCACCCTCACTCGCCCCTATCCGCACCACGCGCACTGTCGAAGCGCTTCACAAAGCTTGGAGAGCTGGATGGTCACCCTCGCCGAGGTCGCCCAGCACGCCGGAGTCTCGGCGAGCACGGTGAGCTATGTCCTCAGCGGCAAGCGGTCCATCTCCGCGGGCACCCGGCAGCGGGTCGAGCGGAGCATCCAGGAGCTCGGCTACCACCCGAACGCGGGCGCCCGGGCCCTGGCGAGCAGCCGGTCCAACATCATCGCGCTGATGGTTCCGCTCCGCACCGACATGTACGTACCCGTGATGATGGAGATCGCCATCGCGGTGGCCACGAACGCCCGGACCCACGGGTACGACGTCCTGCTGCTCACCGGCGAGGAGGGGCCCGACGCGGTACGCCGGGTCACGGGCAGCGGGCTCGCCGACGCGATGATCCTGATGGACGTCGAACTCGACGACGAGCGGCTGCCGTTGCTGCGCGAGAGTGACCAGCCGTCCGTGCTCATCGGCCTCCCCGCCGTCACCACGGGCCTGACCTGCGTCGACCTCGACTTCGGAGCGACGGGCGCACTGTGCGCCGAGCATCTGGCGATGCTCGGTCACCGTGACATCGCTGTCATCGGCGAGGCGCCCGCCGTCTACGAGCGGCACACCGGCTTCGCCGAACGCACGCTCGACGGTCTCCGTTCCCGTTCGCGGGAGCTGGGCCTGCGCGTACTGCACCGCCCCTGCGAGGGCGGCTACGACGCGATGGCCCTCACCCTCGCCCGCATCCTCGACGAGCGCCCGGGCACCACGGGCTTCGTCGTCCAGAACGAGTCGGCGGTCGAACCCCTGCTCGCGCTGCTGCGCCAGAAGGGCCGTGCGGTGCCCGAGGACGTGTCGGTGATCGCGATCTGCCCGGACCAGGTCGCGACCCAGGCCTCGGTGCGGCTGACCTCGGTCGCCATCCCCGCACAGGAGATGGGCCGGCACGCAGTCGAGCATCTGATCGCCAAGCTCGAAGGGCACGGCAAGGACGAAGTCGTGCTGATCGCACCGGAGTTGACGGTCAGGGCGAGCACGGGTCCGGCGCCCGCCGCTCCCTGACCAGGACCCCTTCTCCCTGACCCACCACAACGCCTCGCCCTCTCCCTGCTCCAGGGCCCTTTCTCCCTGACCCGGGGCCCTTCTGCGGGCCCCTCTTCGCACCTCCGTGTCCCCTGCCAGGGCGCCTCCTCGTGCCTTCGCGCCCCTTCCCGGGCACCTCCCTGTCCGCAACTCCTTCATGTCTGCACTCCTTCAGGAGCACACCACGTGAATCAGCCTGCCGAAAACCAGCCTCAGGTCAGCCTCGCGCAGTCCTCCCCGACCGTCGGCACGTTCCGTGAGCGGGACGGCGCGCTGGAGTGGAGCGGTCGCACCGAGACCCTCAGGATCGAACCCTGGGGCCCCGACGCGGTCCGGGTCCGCGCCCGTCTCGGGGGTCCCGTGCTCGAAGGCCTTCCCGGAGCCCTGCTCGACGAACGGCAGGCCACCGAGAGAACGCTCGAACTCCGCGACGGCGAGGGCCGGTTGACCGTCGGCGCGCTGACCGCCGAGGTGAGCGCCGAGGGACTCGTCCGCTTCACCCGCACCGACGACGGCGGTGAGCTCCTCGCCGAGGAACGCGCCCACTTCTGGTGGCCCGGCCCTCGGCTCTACACCCCGACCGGCAACGGCCACCACCGTCTGGAGCAGCGCTTCGCCGCGTACGACGGCGAGAAGCTGTACGGGCTCGGGCAGCACCAGCACGGCCTGTTCGACCAGAAGGGCGCGGTTCTGGACCTGATCCAGCGCAACGCCGAGGTCACCATTCCGGTGCTCACCTCCAGCCGCGGCTACACGCTCCTGTGGAACAGCCCGGCCATCGGGCGGGTGGAGCTCGCGGGCAACGGCACCCGCTGGGTCGCCGACTCGGCCCGCCAGATCGACTACTGGATCACCGCGGGCACTCCGGCCGACGCCCAGCGCCGCTACAGCGCGGCGACCGGGCGTACGCCGATGCTGCCCGAGTGGGCGGCCGGATTCTGGCAGTGCAAGCTGCGCTACCGCACTCAGGACGAACTCCTCGACGTGGCACGGGAGTACAAGCGCCGGGGCCTGCCGTTGTCCGTCATCGTCTGCGACTTCTTCCACTGGACCCACCTCGGCGACTGGAAGTTCGACCCGGCCGAGTGGCCCGACCCGGCCGCCCTCCAGGCCGAACTCGCCGCACTCGGCGTCAAGCTGGTCGTGTCGGTCTGGCCGTCTGTCTCCCCGCTCTCCGAGAACCACCAGCTCATGGAGCAGCGGGGCTACTTCATCGGCACCGAGTACGGACCGATGGCGCACGCCGACTGGCCGGACAAGCAGGTCGCCTCCACCGTCCAGGTGGCCTTCTACGACGCCACGAACCCCGAGGCGCGCGACTTCCTGTGGTCACGGGTGAAGGACAACTACCTCGATCCGTACGGCATCTCGGCCTTCTGGCTGGACGCCTGCGAGCCGGAGCTGAAGCCGGGCTTCTCCGAGAACCTGCGCTACCACGCGGGCCCGGGTCTCGAGGTCGGCAACCTGTACCCGCGCGAGAACGCCCGCACCTTCTACGAGGGCCTGCTCGCGGCCGGGGAGACCGAGATCGTCTCCCTCAACCGCTCTGCCTGGGCGGGCAGTCAGCGCTACGGGGCCGCCCTGTGGTCCGGCGACATCGGGACCGACTTCGCGACCCTGCGCCGCCAGATCGCCGCGGGCCTCAACACCGCGCTGTCCGGCATCCCCTGGTGGAACACCGACATCGGCGGCTTCCACGGCGGCGACCCGGACGACCCGGCGTACCGCGAAGTCATGGTCCGCTGGTTCCAGTTCGGCGCGCTGTCCCCGCTGATGCGGCTGCACGGCTTCCGCGACCCGGGCCTGCCGCTCGGTCCCGACATGACCGGCGGCCCGAACGAGGTCTGGTCGTACGGCGAGGAGGCCGGCACGATCATGGAGAGGTACCTCCGGCTGCGCGAGCGCCTGAAGCCGTACGTGCTGGACGTCATGCGGGAGGCCCACGAGGAGGGGCTGCCGGTGATGCGCCCGCTGTTCCTGGAGTTCCCGGGCGATCAGGCGGCCTGGTCGGTGGACGACGCCTATCTCTTCGGCCCGGACCTGCTCGTCGCGCCGGTCCTGACCGCGGGCGCGACGGCCCGTACGGCGTACCTCCCGGCGGGCGCCCGCTGGACGGACGCGTGGACCGGGAAGACGTACGAAGGGGGCGCGTCCGTGACGGTCGAGGCGCCGCTGGACCGGATCCCTCTCTTCCTGCGGGACGGGGCGAGCCTGCCGGTGGCCGAATAGCCGGGTGCGGCCCGGCTCCGGGAGGGGCCGGGCCGCACTGTCACGCGGTGATCAGCTGCTGCTGACCGTCAGGTTGTTGGCGACGAAGTCGAGACCGCCCGCGGACGAGGTGATCTCGAAGCCGAACTGCACGTCGCCGATGGTCTCGGCGCTGGACATCCAGCCCTTGGTGTTCGCGATCCACCTCATGATCGGGAGGATGTTGACGGTGCCGGACGTGGAGTCCGAGGTGCGCAGGAACGAGAAGACCTCGTTCGCGCCGTTGTTGCCCTTGTAGACGGTCCAGGTGTTGCCGTTCAGCGTGAGCGTGCCCTGCGAGGTGCCGAGCGCGCCGACGGCACCGTTGTAGTTGACCCAGAGCATGGTCTCGTAGTCGTAGTCGGTGTCCCAGATGTCGTACGAGGTGTTGTACGCGCCGGACGACGGGACGGTGACGTTGTAGGTGCTGGTGAGGGAGGACAGCCCCCCGATCGTCTTGCCGACGTACTTCTTGGAGTTGGGGTAGGACTTGATGCCGCCGGTGTCGGGGTGGTCGGCCCAGACTCCCCAGTTGGTGCCGGAGTTGGCCCAGACACACTGGCTGCCCGCGCCGGAGCCCCAGATGTTGTTGTAGAGCGTGTAACCGTTCAGCGTGGTGTTGCCCCACTGGTCGCAGGAGGACCAGACGGCGGCCTGGGCGGGGGCCGAGGCGAGGCCGATCGTCGCGCCGAGCGCCAGCGCGGGGGCGACGAGAGCCTTGGTGATCCTGTTCAGTGCGCGAAGTGCCATGGGTGTCCCTTCCATGGGTGGGGGGAAGTGCGGGGGTCTACCGCGGCCCCAGGGTGAGGACGCGGTCTTCTCCGGCGCTCAGGGAGAGCGGTCGCGCGCCGGCGGAAGTCCGGAGTTCGATGCGGCAGGTGCGGCCCGGTCGCAGGACGGCCGTGGCACCGTCGGGGGTCCAGGTGAGGTCGGCCTCGGCGCCGAACCTCGTCCGGATGCCGCGGAGTTCGCCACTCGGGAGGGCGGCCGGCAGCGCGGGGAGCAGGACGAGCCGCTCCGGCGTGGAGTGGATCAGCGCCTCGATGAGCACGGCGGGCAGTGTGTGGGCCGCGTCGGCGTTGTAGACGTGCCGGTTCGGGTAGTGGCCGCTCATCAGGGAGACGTGGAAGAAGTCACCGGCCAGGACGTTGTCGAGAGCGCCCGCCACGCGTTCCGCGTCCCCGAGCCGGGCGGCCACCAGGGCGTGGTGGAGGTGACCGTGCGCCGAGTCGTTCTCGGCGCCCCGCAGTTCGAGGGCCCGATGGGCCGCGGCGGCGAGCTCGGGGGTGTCGTACGGGTTGATCTCGTCGAGCGGCCAGACCCCGTAGAGGTGGCTGAGGTGCCGGTGGTCGTAGCTGTCGTCGAGTCCGGGCCAGGCCCACTCGGCCAGCGCGCCCTCGGCGTTGATCCGGTGCGGCGGCAGCCGGTCGGCGAGCGCGCGCCAGCGCTCCGCGTCGGGTCCCGGGTGGTACGAGGCGGCCGTGCGCAGGGCGTGCCGGGCCGCCGAGACATCCATGGCGGCGTTGACGGTGATCCATCCGGCGTTCGCGGGACGGTTCTCCGGGGAGTACGACGGCACGATCACCAGGTGGCCGTCGTCGTCGGTCCGGGTCAGGAAGTCCTCGTAGAAGCGGGCCGCTTCGGCGAGTGCGACGGCGAGGCGCGGGTCGCGTCGGCCGCAGGTCTCGTCGTGGTCCACGAGGGGCTTGAGCAGCCAGTCGGCGCCTGCGGTCCACACGTGCAGCGGGTAGGCGCGGCTGAGGTGATAGATGTGGCCGGACTCTCCGTCGGTGTGGGCGGGGGCCACGACACCGCGTGCGCCGAAGACCGCCCGGGCGTTGTCCCGCCAGTCGGGCAACTGGTCCTGGATCAGGGCGGCATGAGCCTCGGTGACCTCGGGGAGCGCGGCCGCGGCGGCCGAGGCGGTCTGCAGATTGAGGTTGGCGTCCGTGGTGAACGCCCCGGACCAGGCGGTGTCCCAGTCGCCGGTCCAGAGCCCGGTCAGCCGGGGCGGCAGCGTCCCGGCCGAGGACAGCAGGTGGTGGCGGCCGGCCGCGAAGAGCCGTTCCAGGAGGGCGGGGCTCTTCGGGCGCCGGACCAGTTCCGAGCCGGGAAGGGCCCGTTCGGAAGGGTCGGCGTGCAGGTCGAGGGTGACTCGGAGGTAGGCGGCCCCGTGCAGGGCGGTGTGGCGGGCGAGCAGGTGGGCGTAGGCACGCTCGGCGACGTCCTCGGCATGGCCGGCCTCGGGCAGCAGTTCCCGCAGCGCGCGGGCCTCGGCGAGAACGTCCGGTTCCCCCGGGTGCCGGCGCACCCGGGTGAGCAGCAGCATCGAGCGGGCGCCCCGGACCCGTACGCCGGGGAGGGCGGGACGGGTCCGGCCGTCGGTGACGAGGAGCGTGACCCCTGTGTACCCCAGGTCAGCGGCCGGATAGCGGGCGCGCAGGGTGAGGAGGGCGCCCTCGGGGGTGAGGACGGCTCCGTGTCCCACCGCGAGGTCGGCCGGCGCGCCCGGCAGCCGGTGGTCCAGCGTCACGTCGAGGGTGAGATCGGGGGCGGTCACGTACTGCGCGATCACGTCGTCGGCTCGTGAGACGAAGACCTCGCTGCGCCGGTCGTCGCACAGGGCGCGGACGACGCCGGTGCTGAAGTCCGCCTCCCGCCGGTAGGCGCGCCACCGCACGGCCGGGCGGCTCAGCCGCACCTGGAAGCCGGGGTGGAAGGGCTGCACCCACAGCAGCGGCCGTCCGTCGGTGAAGTCCTCCCCGGCGGTCACGTCTCCGGCCAGCAGTCGGTCCTGTACGTCGGTGAGGCGGTCGGCGAGCTCGGGCGGGCGGGCGTCCGCGCTGCCGTTCGGACGGATCAGGCGGTGATGGTTGACGATCAACCGATCGTCGTTCGGATCGCCGAACACCATGGCGCCGTGTGTGCCGTTCCCGCTCAGGAAAGCGTCCTCCCAGCGGGCGGCGGGCCGGGGTTCCCAGGTGCCGTGGACGGGGGCCGCGGTACGGGCGCCGTCCGTCCGGGTGGCGGCGGTGGCAGTGTCTTCGCCGCGGGCGTCGCCACGGGGGGCGCCGTCGGCGCGGACGTGGTCCGTCATCGGGCGAGCACCACCGCTCCGTGGCGCTCCAGTCGTACGGAGTCGGTGAAGGCAGTTCCGCCGAGCAGGTCGCGGTGGCTGCCCGGGATCTCGACGGTCACCGCGTCGCGCCCATGGTTGAGCAGGAAGAGCAGATCGCCGCGCCGGACGGCCTCGACCCGGTCGGGCAGTCCGTCGAGCACCGGCCGGACGCCCGCGCCGTGCGCCGCGCCGGCCAGCAGTTCACGCAGGGCCGCCGGTTCGGGAAGGGTGGAGAGGTACCGGGCGGTGCCCTTGCGGAGCACGGCCGGCAGTCCTTCCAGCTCGCCGCCCCTGTAACGGGTCTCGACGGCCCCTGTCCCGTCCGGCTCGATCTCCTCGGACCAGAGCGTGCCCGCGAAGCCGTCGCACGCCACGGTCTCTCCCGCGTCCAGCGGCCACCACTCGTGCAGCGTGCGGATGCCGAACAGCTCGCGCAGCCGCTCGTCCATGCCGCCCGGCCGTACCCGGTCGTCCTCGTCGGCGACGCCGGTGAGGAAGCCGCAGACGAGCGTCCCGCCCGATCGCGCGTAGGCGAGGAGGTTGTCGATCGCCGCGTCCGTGAGCAGGTACAGCTGGGGCACGACGACCATCCGGTAGGCGGAGAGGTCGTGCTCGGGATGCGCGAACGCGGTGGTGAGATGGGCCTCCCACAGGGCGCGGTGCCAGGCCCGTACGACCTCCGCGTAGTCGGCCTCCGAGGACAGCCGGCCGTCCTGCGCTCCCGCCCACCAGGAGTTCCAGTCGTGCAGGATCGCAATGTCCGAAAGGACATGACCACCCGTCACATGGGCGCTGATCCGCGCGAGTTCGGCGCCGATCTCCTTGATCTCCTGGAAGGTCCTGCCCCGCTCCCCCGCGTGGCCGATCATCCCCGAGTGGAACTTCTCCGCACCCTGCCGGGACTGCCGCCACTGGAAGTAGCAGACGGCGTCGGCGCCGCGCGCCACGGCCTGGAGCGACCACAGTCGGTTGAGGCCGCGCGGCTTGGGGTGGTTCACACCGCGCCAGTTGACCGCTCCGGCCGCCTGTTCCATGAGCATCCAGGGTCCGCCCGCGGCCTGGGAGCGCGTCATGTCCTGGACGAGCGCGCCGTTCTGCGCGCCGAGGGGGTCGCGCGGGTCCGGATAGAGGTCGACCGAGACGACATCCTCCTCGGCGGCCCACCGCCAGGCGTCCTGGCCGGCCCACATCGGCATGAAGTTGCTGGTCACCGGTATACGCGGGCTGTGGCGGCGGACGATGTCCCGCTCGGCGGTGTAACACTCCAGGAGCATGTCGGAGGTGAACCGCTTGAAGTCGAGCACATGCGTCGGGTTCTTCATGTAGTGCGCGTGACGCGGCGGCAGCACCTCGGGCCAGCCGTCGTATCCCTGGCTCCAGAAGGCCGTTCCCCAGGCCGTGTTGAGGGCTTCGAGGGTGCCGTACCGGTCCTGGAGCCAGCGGCGGAAGGCGGCGGCCGCCTCGTCGCCGTAGTCGAAGGTGCAGTACTCGTTGTTGATGTGCCACATCGTGAGAGCGGGGTGGTTCGCGTAGCGGGCCGCCAGGTCCTCGGTGATGGCGGCGGCACAGCGGCGGTAGACGGCGCTGGAGTGCGAGAAGTGCTGCCGGGAGCCCCACCATTCGGTGCGGCCGTCCTCGTCCCGGGGCAGCGTCTCGGGGTGCAGCCGTCCCATCCAGGGGGGTGGCGCGGAGGTGGGGGTGGCGAGCACGACGCCGATGCCGTTCTCGTGCATCAGGTCCATCAGCCGGTCCAGCCAGCCGAACTCCCTTGCTCCCGGGCGTGGTTCCAGCTTGGCCCAGGAGAAGACGCCGAGGGTGACGGAGTTGACGCCGGCCTCCTTCATGAGGCGTACGTCCTCGTGCCAGGTCTCCTCGGGCCACTGCTCGGGGTTGTAGTCGCCCCCGAAGAGGATGCGTCCCCAGGTGGCGTCGCTCAGAGTCGGCCGCCCGGACTCAGGACCGGTTCCGCTGGGCGTGCGCATGACCTACCTCGATCGGGGGGAGTGGACCGCCGCGGCCGACCGCTGGTCAGGAGCAGGTCGGCCGCGGCGAGCGGAGGGGTGCGGCGGAGCGAGGGGCACGGGGGCGGCCGGGGTCAGCCCTTGACTGCCCCGGTGAGCATGCCCTTCTTGAAGTGCCGCTGGACGAAGGGCGAGAGGACCGCCACCGGCAGCAGCGCCATCACCATGACGGCCATCTGGATGGCGAGCGGCGACAGTTGGCCGGTGTTGATCTGTGTGGCGAGTCCGACGGGACGCTCCTGCTTCTGCACCAGCTGGATCATGACGTTCTGGAGCGGCATCATGTCCTGGTCGGTCAGGTAGATGGAGGCGTTGAACCAGGCGCTCCAGTAGCCGACCGCGTAGAACAGCGAGATCACCGCGAGGACCGCGCGGGAGAGCGGCATCACGATCTGCCACAGGACGCGCCACTCGCCGGCGCCGTCGATGCGGGCGCTGTCGACGAGTTCGGGCGAGATGCCCATGAAGAACGCGCGCAGCACCAGGATGTTGAAGACGCTGACCGCGCTGGGGAGGATCAGCGCAAGGTAGCTGTCGGTGAGGCCGAGGGCCTGCACCAGCAGATAGGTGGGGATGAGTCCGGCGCCGAAGAACATCGTGGCGAGCAGCAGCATCAGGAACCAGCGGTGGCCGAGCGACCCGATGCGTGAGAGCCCGTAGGCGCACAGGACCGAGACCGCCATGCTGAACAGGGTGCCGACCAGGGTCACGCCGACGCTGACGAGCGCGGCGCGCTGCACCTGGCCGCCGGTGAGCAGCTCCTGGTAGGCGATGAAGGTGACGCCCTTGGGGATGACCACCAGGCCGCCCGCCGCGTCGATGGTCTTCTTCGACTGGAGGCTGGTGACGATGACGATCCAGAGCGGGAAGAGGATCGCGAGGGCGGCCAGGGTGAGGATCAGCCCCTTGCCCGCGAGGCCGGCCTTCGACGGCTCCTCCTCCCAGGGCGGCCGGGGCGGCGCCGACCAGCGGCCGGGTTTGTCACGCGGTTCGTACGTCACGGCGGTCATTTCTTGTACACCCCCTGCTCACCCATGAGATGGGCGACCTTGTTGGCGGTCAGGACGAGCCCCAGGCCGACGACACCCTTGACGAGTCCGGCGGCTGCCGCGTATCCGAAGTCCTGGTTGCGGATGCCGTTCCACCACACGTAGGTGTCGAGGACCTCGGAGGCGCCGGGGCCCACCGAGTCGCGCTGGAGCAGGAGTTGCTCGAAGCCGACGGTGAGCGCGTCGCCGACACGCAGGACCAGGAGCAGGGCGATCACCGGGCGCAGGGCGGGCAGCGTGACGTGCCACATCCGCCGCCAGCGCCCGGCTCCGTCCATGGCGGCGGCCTCGTACAGGTCGGGCGAGACGGCCGACAGGGCCGCGAGGAAGACGATGATGCCCCAGCCCGCGTCCTTCCAGACGCCCTCGGCCGTCACCAGGAACTTGAAGATCCCCGGGTCGGTCATCAGGTCGATGCCCTGGTGCCCGTGTTGGCGCAGGGTCTGCGCGATGATGCCCGCCCCGCCGAAGATCTGCTGGAAGACGGTGACGACGAGGACCCAGGAGAAGAAGTGCGGGAGGTACATGACCGCCTGGGCGACCGCCCGGACCCGGGGCCTGACCACGCTGTTGATGAGCAGCGCGAGCAGGACCGGGATCGGGAAGTACAGCACCAGTTGGAGGAAGAACAGCACGAAGGTGTTCTGGACGGCGTGCCAGAAGGCCGAGTCCGCGAAGATCCGCTGGAAGTTCTCCAGGCCGGTCCAGGGGCTCTCGAACATCGCGACGAAGCCGTTGTCGCTCAGATACGGGTCGTAGTCCTGGAAGGCGACGACATTGCCCAGGACCGGTATGTAGGTGAAGACGAGGACCAACGCGACAGCCGGCAGGGTCATCAGGATCAGGGTGCGGTCGCGTCGGAACCGCAGCCGGAAGCTCAGCTTTCCGGCGCCCTGTCCGGTCCGCCGGCCTGCCCTCCGCCGGGCGGCGCGCCCTGCGGCGCGGTCCGGCGGACTCCCGTCCGGGCTCCTCTTGCCCGCCTGTGCCCCGGCCCTGCTCCGAGGCACCGTGCTGTTCGACACGGCCTTCTCCTTGCCTCAGCCCTGGGTCACTTGGCCGCGGAGCCGTTGTCGTCGAGCAGCTTCTTGTACCAGGCGCGCAGGTCGTCGCCGCCCTTCTGCTTCCAGTCCGCGACGGCCTGCTGCATGTCGCCGACCTTCTTGCGGCCCCGGACGATGTCGTCCTCCAGCTGCTCGAAGTCGTTGGCGAGGTTGGTCCACCGGTTGGGCTCGGTGATCGTCAGGCCGTAGAAGGAGGACTTCTTGGTGAAGGCGCCCATGCGCTGCTGCCACTCGACCTGGAGCTTGGCGATCTCCGGCAGATCGGGGTGGGCGAGGTAGGCGGCCGGGTCACCGGTGTAGTCGTAGGCGCCGTTGACCTCGTTGGTGCCCTTGGTGGTCTTGGTGGGGAGGCCGTCCTTGAGCGTGTAGTCGGTGCCTTCGACGCCGTACACCGTGAGCATGTACTCCTTGGTGCCGTACGGCGCCGCGCAGAAGTCGGCGAGCGCGAGGAAGTCCTTGATCTGCCGCTTGGACGCCTTCTTGCTGACGAAGGTGAAGATGCCCGCGGGCTGGGTGGCCCAGAGCGTGGGGTCACCGCCGTCGGGGCCGAAGATGTCGAACGCGCCCATCTCGAAGTCCGTCTTCTGGGTGCGCTGTTCGGCCGTCGAGCCGTACCAGTAGGACAGGTCGCCGTTGAAGACGAGGGACTGGCCCGCGGTGAATCGGTTGGACGCGTCACCCTTGACGGCCCGGGCGTCGGGGTGGACGACGCCCGCCGCGTACAGCTTGCGCGTCCACTCCAGGGCTTCGAGGTACTCGTCGGTCTCGATCCGGTTGACCAGCTTGCCGTCCCGGAGGTCCCACCACAGCGCCTTGTCACTGCCGTTGAGGACGCCGTAGATGTTGAAGGCCGTCCACTTGAGGTCGTCGCAGGCCCACACCTTGGCCTTGGCGTCGGTGGCCTCCTTCGCCCAGGACAGGAACTCGTCGGGCGACTTGGGCAGGGTGTAGCCCTTCTTGGCGAAGATGTCCTTGCGGTAGAAGGGCGCGATGTTCGTGACGTAGGAGGCCGGCATCGGGATCGCGCGCAACTGGCCGCCGAAGATGGAACGCTGCCAGGCGTCGGTCGGTACGGCCGCGAGGTTCGGATAGTCCTTGACCTTGTCGCCGGACAGGTACGGCCCGAGGTCGGCGAACTTGGCGTTGATGGCGCTGGGTATCTTGCCGTTCAGGTTCCAGCCCGGGACGACCACCACGTCCGGGATGTCGCTGGAGGCGAGGATCGCGCCCAGCTTCTCGTCGTAGGTGTTGCCGTCCTGGTTCTGCCAGGTGGCCCTGACGCCGATGGCCTCGTTCATGGCCGTGTAGTACGCGTTGTCGCCGGCCGGCGGGCTGCCCCAGAACGGCGACATGATCTTCAGGTCGCTGCCGCCGCCCAGCTTCTTCGGGACGGACGTCTTCAGCGCGGTCAGGTCGATCGCCGCGGTGAAGCCCGCCGCCGATCCGTTCTTCGACGGAAGGTCGGGCGTGACGACGCTCGACGCCACGAACGTCGGAAGGATCTTCTGGGCGTCCTTCCCCGAGGTGGTGCCGTCCTTCTTGCCGTCCTGTCCGCCGCCGCAGGCGGCGAGCAGGGGCATTCCGCCGGCCACGGCGGCCGCTGCGACCGCCGTGGAGGCGAGGAAGCTTCTCCGGCTGGGGGCGGAGGTGGCGGAGTTCGGCGTCATTGCGTCAACCCTTCATGGCGCACAGCAGGACACCCGGCGGTGGGGCCGTCGGCTGCGGTGTCTTGAGTGGATCCGGCTGAGCCGAAGCGGTCATCGGAGGACTGTGCCCTCCGAGAGGGAAGCCCCACAGTCGAAGCGCTTCGATGTTGCTGCGAGGTTAAGTGAACGCCTGGGGGTGCACAAGGGTCGATCCCAAGATTCCTCGGAGGGGTCACCCAACCAGGCTCTTCCGCCTGGCACTTGACATCACTGCCGGGAAACGGAGTTGTTGCGCCCGGGTGTCTTGACACCCACCCCTCGTTCGATCGAGCATCGAAGCGCTTCGAAAGTGCCTCTCGCCGCTCCATCGCAAAGGGATCGCCACGTGACCGCACAGACGCCACCCATGCCGCCTTTCCGCGACGCGAGCCTGCCGTTCGCGAAGCGCATCGACGACCTGCTGGCGCGGCTCACCCTCGACGAACGGATCGCGTTCCTGCACCAGTTCGCGCCCGCCGTGGAGCGACTCGGGGTGCGGGCCTTCCGCACCGGCCAGGAGGCGCTGCACGGGGTCGCCTGGATGGGTCCGGCGACGGTGTTCCCGCAGGCCGTCGGGCTCGGCGCGACCTGGAACGAAGCTCTCGTGCGCCGGATCGGCGAGGCCGTCTCCGCGGAGGTCCGCGCGATGCGCGCCCTCGACGACCGCGTGGGCCTCAACGTCTGGTCCCCCACGGTCAATCTGCTCCGCCACCCGCTGTGGGGCCGCAACGAGGAGGGCTACTCGGAGGACCCGGGGCTCACCTCCGCCATCGCCACCGCGTACACCCGCGGGCTGCGCGGCGGCCATCCGGCCTATTGGCGTACGGCGCCCGTCCTCAAGCACTGGCTCGCGCACAACAACGAGACGAGCAGGGACACTTCGTCCTCGTCCGTCCGCCCGCGCGTGCTGCACGAGTACGATCTGCGCGCCTTCCGCGAGACCGTCGAGGCCGGCGCGGTCGCCGGCGTGATGCCCGCGTACAACCTGGTCAACGGCCGCCCCAACCACGTCTCGCCGTATCTGCGCGAGCACCTGCGCACCTGGACCGGCCAGGAGATGCTGGTGTGCTCGGACGCGGGCGCGCCCTCCAACCTGGTCGACTCCGAGCACTATTTCGACACCCACGAGGAGGCCACCGCCGCGGCGCTCCGCGCCGGCGTCGACAGCTTCACCGACCACGGCACGGACGGCTCGCGGATCGCCGAGCGCGTCCGGGGCGCCCTGGAGCGGGGCCTGCTGAGCGAGGCCGACATCGACGCGGCGGTCCGCCGCCAGCTCTCCGTGCGCTTCCGGCTGGGCGAGTTCGACCCGCACCTCGACCCGTACGCCGACACCAAGGACTTCGACACGCCCGCCCACCGCGCACTCGCCCGGGAGGCAGCGGAGCAGGCGGTCGTCCTCCTCAAGAACGACGGTCTGCTGCCGCTCGGCCCCGGCGTCCGCGTCGCCGTCGTCGGCCTGCTCGCCGACGAGTGCAAGCTCGACTGGTACAGCGGCACGCTGATCCACCGCTCGACCCCGCTGGAGGGCCTGTACGAGCGCTTCGGCGCCGAGCGCGTGGACTTCGCCGAGGGCGTGGACCGCGTACGCCTGCGGACGTCGTCCGGCGGGTACCTCGCGGTGCCCGCCGACGACGGCGGGTCCGGTGGGACGCGCGGGGCCGAAGGCGCCCTCGACCCGGCCCTGCTCGCGGGCCGCACGGACCTGCACCCGCTGACGGCCGACACCGTCGGCACCGAGCTGGCGCTGATCGACTGGGGCGAGGGCGTCCTCACCCTGCGGGCCCCCGACGGCCGGTTCCTCTCGGTCGCCGACGACGGCTTCGTCCGCGCCTCCGCCGACCAGCCGGGCGGCTGGGTCGTCCAGGAGACCTTCCGCCTGGAACCCTCCGCATCCCATGAGAACGGCCACCTCCTGAAGCACCTGGGGACGGGCAGGTACGTCTCTGTCGCCGCCGACGGCGTGAAGGTTGCCGAGGAGGAGCCCGGGAACGCCGAGATCTTCGAGCTGGAGTTCGGCGAGCGCGGCGAGGACGCGGTGGCCCGGGCCGCCGCCTCGGCCGACGTGGTCGTCGTCGTCGCGGGCAACGACCCGCACATCAACGGCCGTGAGACCGAGGACCGTACGACGCTGCGGCTGCCCGCTCATCAGGAGCGGTTGCTGCGCGCCGCCCGCGCGGCGAACCCGGACACGGCGCTGGCCCTGGTCTCCGCCTACCCGTACGCGGTCGACCACGCCGAGCTGCCCGCCGTGCTGTGGACCGCGCACGGCGGCCAGGCGGCCGGCACCGCGCTGGCCCGCGTCCTCGCCGGTGACGTCTCACCCGCGGGCCGCCTCCCGCAGACCTGGTACGCCGGGGACGACGACCTGCCCCGCCTGTTCGACTACGACGTGATCGGCAGCCGGCAGACCTATCTCTACTTCGAGGGCACTCCCCTGTTCCCCTTCGGACACGGCCTGTCGTACGCCTCGTTCGCCTACGCGGATCTCCAGGTCGGGCGGAACGCCGACGCGTTGACGGTCTCCTGCACCGTCACCAACACCTCGGCGGTGACCGCCGACGAGGTGGTCCAGCTCTACACCCGCGCGGTCGCCCCGTCCGTGCCCCGCCCGCGCCGCGAGCTGGCGGGACACCACAGGTTCCGGCTCGCTCCTGGCGCCTCGACGGTGATCTCTTTCGAACTCCCCCTCTCGGACCTCGAGTTCTGGGACGTGGCGCACGGCCGCCGACGCCTGGAGGCGGGCGCGTACGAGCTGCTGGTCGGCGCGTCCAGCGAGGACATCCGGCTCAGCGCGACCGTCGAGCTCGAGGGCGAGCCGGGTGCGCCCCGCCCGGTCCGCGAACGCGGCCTGGACGCGGCCGACTTCGACGAACAGCGGGACACCGTCATCGTCGACCGTACGAAGACGGCGGGCGACGCGGTGACCCCGGTGGACGGCGGCACGGGCGAACTCGTCTACCGGGGCTGCGACTTCGGCGAGGGCGCCACTCGGATCACCGCAGAGGCGGCGGGCGAGGGTGTCGTGGAACTCTCCCTGAACGGCGGCCCGCCGGTCGCCGAACTCCCGCGGGTCGCGACGCGGGGGGCCTACGACTACCGCACCGTCGCCACGGCGTTCAGCGCCGACGGTGTGCACGACGTCCACCTCAGACTGCGCGGCCCAATACGGCTCGCGCACGTCGGCTTCTCCGGCTGAGGGTCCGGAGGAGGCGGCGCAGGGGTCCGGCACCGGAAGGCATCGGTGCCGGGCCCCTTCATCGGTGACGTTATCTGAAAACGATTGTCACTAGACATGCCGTTTTCGGTCATGTCCCGGCATGCCGACGGCCGAAGCCTTGCTGTGGCGCGACGGCCGGAGCCTTCCCGCGACGGGGTCAGGTCCCGATACGCCGACGGCCCGAGCCCCCGCACAGCGGGCTCGGGCCGTCGGCTTCGGGAAGGTCCGCCGTCAGAGGGCAAGACCCGTGAGCACCAGCACACGCTCGTAGGTGTAGTCGTCCATCGCGAACTTGACGCCCTCGCGGCCGACACCGGACTGCTTCGCACCGCCGTACGGCATCTGGTCGGCGCGGTAGGACGGCACGTCGCCGATCACGACACCGCCCACCTCCAGCGCGCGGTGGGCACGGAAGGCGGTCTGCAGGTCGTGCGTGAACACACCTGTCTGCAGGCCGTACTTGGAGTTGTTGGCGGCGGCGAACGCGGCGGCCTCGCCCTCCACCCTCTGCACGGTGAGGACCGGCCCGAAGACCTCCTCGCAGGAGATCGTGACATCGGCCGGCACGTCGGCGAGCACGGTCGGCGCGTAGGAGGCACCGTCCCGCTTGCCGCCGGTGAGCAGCGTGGCGCCGGCCGCGACGGCCTCGTCCACCCAGGACTCGACGCGCTGGGCGGCGGCCTCGCTGACCAGCGGGCCGACGTCCGTCGTGTCGTCGGACGGGTCGCCGGTGACCTGCGCCTCGACGGCGGCGACGATGCGCGGCAGCAGCCGCTCGTACACCGACGCGTCCGCGATCACGCGCTGCACCGAGATGCAGGACTGGCCGCCCTGGTAGTTGGAGAAGGTCGCGATGCGGGTCGCGGCCCAGTCCAGGTCCGCGTCGCTCGCGAAGTCGGCGAGGACGACGGCCGCGCCGTTGCCGCCCAGCTCCAGGGTGCAGTGCTTGCGCGGCACCGAGTCCATGATCGCGTAACCGACCGTCTCGGACCCGGTGAAGGAGATGACCGGAAGCCGCTCGTCCTGGACCAGGGCGGGCATCCGCTCGTTGGCGACCGGCAGGATGCTCCACGAACCGGCCGGAAGGTCGGTCTCCGCCAGCAGGTCACCGATGATCAGTCCGGAGAGCGGGGTCGCGGGCGCCGGCTTCAGGATGATCGGGGCACCCGCGGCGATGGCCGGGGCGACCTTGTGGGCGCACAGGTTCAGCGGGAAGTTGAAGGGCGCGATACCGAGGACGACACCCTTGGGGAAGCGGCGCGTGAGGGCGAGCCGGCCCTGACCGCCCGCGTCGGTGTCGAGGCGCTGGGCCTCGCCGCCGTTGAAACGGCGGGCCTCCTCCGCGGCGAACCGGAACACGGACACCGCGCGGCCGACCTCGCCACGGGCCCACTTGATCGGCTTGCCGTTCTCGGCGGAGATGAGCTGCGCGATCTCCTCGGTGCGCTCGGCGAGGCGGCGCGAGACGTGATCGAGGGCGGCGGCGCGCACGTGGGCCGGCGTGGCGGCGAACTCGTCCCGCACGGCGTGGGCCGCGGCCACGGCCTCCTCGACCTGCGCCTCGGTGGGCACGCTGACCTGACCGACGACCCGGCCGTCCCACGGCGAGGTGACGTCGAACGTGGTCTCACCGGTGGCCTGGCGGCCGGCGAGCCAGAAGGCGTGGGGGGAAGTCATGTGCGAGTCCCGGCCCTTCCATGTCGAGGGGTGTTTCTGGTGGTCTTGCGCTTTCCCGTCCACGGTAGGGCCGGGACCACCGCGGGTCGTTTGTCCGGCGCGTAGCAGTCGGGGAGCGGGGTACGCCGGATTGGCCTGATCGCCCGGTGATCCGTATCCGAAGGCCGGGGTCGCCGTGTCCCGTGCCGAGCGCCTCGCCCCTGTCCTAGCCGGCCAGGGTTCAGGAATGCGTCCGCGGCGGGCCGGGCTCACTCCCCCGGTGCGGTCGTGGCCTTCAGGGCCAGCCAGAGTTCCATGCGGACGTCCGCGTCGTCGAGTGAGCGTCCGAGGATCTCCTCGACCCTGCGCATCCGGTAGCGCAGTGTGTGCCGGTGCACCCCCAGGTCGGCGGCCGCCGCGTCCCACTGGCCGTGGCGCGACAGCCAGGCCCGCAGCGAGGCGACCAGGTCTCCGCGTCCGGTGGCGTCGTGTTCGTGGAGCGCCCGCAGGAGCCCGTCCGCGAAGGCCCGCACCGCGTCGTCCGCGAGCAGCGGCAGCACGGACCCGGCGGCCAGCTCCTCGTGCTCGACGAGGAACCGGCCCCGCCGCCGGGCGACGGACAGGGCCTGTTCGGCCTGCTTGTAGGCGGCACGGGCGGCGATCGGACCGGCGGGTGCCGAGAGCCCGACGACGAGTTCGTCCTCGTCCCCGGTGGCCCCGGCGGGCTGCTCGCGCGGGGCGGTCCGCGCCGCCTCCAGCACCACGGCGTAGTCCCCGCAGGCGGCGACCGCGGCGCCCCCGTCCACGGCGAGGACGACCAGCCGCTCCCCGTCGGGCACGACGAGCACGGACTCCCCGGCACGCGCGGCGGCGGATTCGACGACCTCGGCGAGGCCGCCCAGCGGATCGCCGTTGACGTCGGGCACGGCGACCGGGGTCTTCGCGGGCGCGGCGGCCCCCACGCGCGCGTGCCCGTCGGCGTGCGCCCGCCCGGCCGAGGCGGACACCGACTCGGCGATGATCAGCCGGAAGGGCGCGTCGAGCAGTTCGCCGTAGAGGTCACCGGCGACGGCCCGGGCGTGGTCGGGTTCCCCGGCGAGCAGCATTCCGAGCACGGCCGCCCCGATCCGCTGCTCGGCGGCGTGCAGGGATCGCGACCGCTCGGTGGTGAGCGTCAGCAGGGCGATCGCCGAGTGCACGGCGTAACGCTCGGCGGTGCCGAGGGCTCCGGCGGTCCCGACGGCGAGCGCGGCGCGCGGCCTGCGTCCCGTTCCGAGGGAGTGGAGTTCGACGCGGTCCTCCCCGCCCACCACCGAGCTCGCGGGCGCCGGCCGCTCCCGCAGCCGCTCCACGTCCGGGGTGAGCCGCGCGGCGCGGCGGCCCGCCCAGTCCGGCGCGGTGGCGACGACGGCGCCGGACGCGTCGTAGAGCGCCGCCCATCCGTCGACCTGTCCGGCGAGCGCGGCGAGCAGTCCCTCCGGCCCGTCGCTCAGCGCCTGTTTGGTGAGTTCGCGCTGTGCCGCGAATCCGGCGGTGACGGCCCGGTACTGATCCGCCGCGATGGCGGCGGACACCGCCTTGCTGATGGCGAGGAAGGGGGTGCGCCGGGGCACTTCGAGGAGGGGCAGCCCCTCCTCCTCGGCCGCGTCGACGAGCGCCTTCGGGATCTCCTCGTAGTTGACCCCGACGGCGAAGCCCAGCCCGACGACTCCGGCACCGGCCAGCCGCTTCACATAGCGCCGCATGACCTCGGGATCGTCCGCGTCCAGCTTGAGCGCGGTGATCAGCAGCAGTTCCCCGCCCTCCATGTACGGCACGGGGTCCGCGAGCTCACTGACGTGTGCCCAGCGGACGGGCACGTCCAGGCGCTCCTCGCCCGCGCGCACCGTGAGCTTGAGCGCGGAGTGGTGGACGAGCGAGGCGAGCGTGGGGGGCATGAGGCCTTCAGGTCTGTGTGATCTCTGTGATCTTTTGTCCGCCGCGTATGAACGGCCTGTGTCGATTCTGCCTCACCGTACGGTCGCCGCGTGTGGTCCTGTCCATACGTCCTGGTCAGCGGGTCCCGGTGTCCACGCGTCCCGTCGGCGAGGTCCCGGGAGGCGGGACCGACCGCCCGGCGGCGCGTTCCGACCGGCTCCGTTCAGCCCCGCAGGTCCACCAGCAGCGGGGGCGCGTGCTCGCCCTTCACGCTGGTCAGCGACAGCACCGCGTGCCCCGGCGGCACCCCGTGGGCCAGTTCGGACGCGGACCAGCGCTCCCGCTCGACCTGACGCACGGTGACGGCCCGCGCGGTCGGCGCGTTGCCGGTGATCACCCGGCGCAGCATGTGCACGGCCTTGCCGGCGGGCGTCTCGGCGATGATCTGCCGGTCGGTGACGTCACGCGCCTCGATCCATTCCTTGCCCCAGACCTCGGCGAAGTCCTGCCCGTCCCAGGGGGTGAGCCCGGACAGGGCCATCCGGCAGCCGATGGCCCCGAGCAGCGGGCTGCGCAGCGGCCGGGGGGCGTCGTCGAGGGTGCGCAGCGTCAGGACCGCTCCCGCGTTGCCGGACCGCAGCCGCTGGATGCCCCGTACGGCCTCGGGGGTCACGACGCCGCTCGCGTCGTCGAGGACGAGGCAGGCGAACAGCGACCGGTCCTCGCGTACCGCGACGCTGGCCGTGAACTGCGCGAGCACCAGCCGCGCGAGAATCCGGGAGGCGTCGGCGTGGCCGCGGGCCGGCAGATCGATCCGGACCCGCACCGGATGGTCGAGGGCGCGCAGTGAGAAGGGCCGCGACTGCCCCGAGGTGTCGAAGAAGCCGGCGAACGCCGGCCGGTCGAGCAGCGCGACCCGGTCGGCGAGCACCTCTCCGACGTCCCCCGGGTGCCCCAACTGCCGCTCGCGGGCGTCGAGTTCCCGCAGCAGCGATTCCTGGCCGGTGTCCTCGAGGCCGCTGCGGAGCGCGCCGAGGGGTCCGGGGGCTCCGTCGAGCAGCTGCCGCAGCTCGGGCACGGACGGGAACCTGCCGTGGACGGCCTGGAAGGGCCCGAGCAGCTGGGCGAGCACGGTGGTGGACCGCCGGCTGTCGCCGCCGGGGTGCGGGTCGGCGAGATCACCGACGAGTGCCTCGGCGAGCACGGCCGCGGCCTCGTCGGGGTCGGTGGTACCGCCGTACAGGTCCAGGTCGTACACGGACTCGGGATTCCCGATCCGTACGACCACGTCGTACGCGTCGACGGGCCCGAGCCCGGCGCCCGCCGCACCGACCACGACCACGGCGGCCCGCCCGGCGAGGGCGTGCAGGCACAGCGACTCGGCGAGCGGCCAGACGACGCTGCCGGTCTTGCCGGATCCGGGGGGCCCGACGGCGAGCAGCGAGGTGCCCAGCAGCTCGGGTCCGAGGGCGAGTCCGGTGCCGCGGTAGGCGTAGGGATTGCGCGCGTCGTCGGCGGTCGTGCCGAGCCGTACCTGCCCGGTGACGAGGTCGTGGCGCGCGAGCCGCCCGGGCAGGTCGCGCTCCCCGGAAGGGTGCAGGCAGGCGGCGGAGCCGTCCTTCAGCACCGCCCCGGTGAAGGTGGCGAGGCTGTGCCGCCCGCTGCGTACGCCCTGCCAGGCCCGCGCGATCCGGGCGTGGTCGACGTCGCGCATCAGTCCGGAGCGGGCCTCGGCGGCGAGCCGGTCGGCGGCGTCGACACCACCGGCCGCGCGGAGCTGGTTCCACTGGACGGGGTCGTCCTCGGGGGCGGGCGGGCGTTCGCTCACCGGCGCGGCCCGCCGCCACGCGGGAAGCCCCCAGCGGCGCCAGACCTCACTCCAACGGCCCAGACGCCCGACGCCGATCATGATGATGAGGGCGATCAGCGTGTAGTAGCCGTACCAGAGGAAGAACGCGCTTCCGACACGGTCGTCGCTGTGCCGCCAGGAGTCCGGGGTGAACAGTTCGAGGGGCAGGACCCACCAGCCCCCCAGGTAGCCGTTCCACAGCAGTGACCAGATCAGCCATCCCACGAGGAAGGCGATCACGGCACCGCTCAGCAGCTGCCGGGCCGGAATCCGCTCGGGCTCCTCCTCCGGGCGCGGCCGGTGCCCGAACCGCCACACGCCGAGTGCCGCGTCCGGCCGGGGCGCGCGCACCCAGTCCACGAACGCCGACCCGTCGGGCAGCGGAGGCACCCCGGGCGCCCGTGCGGGCCGGGGCGGAGCGGACGGCGGTCCCGGCGCCGCCGCCCCGTCCGGCGGCCCTGCCGGACGCGGCACAGGATTGGCATGTGTGCCCCGCGCGTCCTGGGTCCCGTCGCTGTCCATCGCCCTTGCCCCCTGACCAGCCGATCCGTGCGTCGTCCGCGAGTCAATCTAGTGCCCCTGCGGGGCGAGTTCACCGTTTACGCGGCCGGGCCCGCTCCGGGGCCGGAGCGGGCGGTCCTCCGCCCCTCTATGTCCACCGCGGACAACCGATTCCTCCGACAACGCCCACATGGAGCATGCCGACCCCCCGCCCTCGGCCCTAGCCTGCGAAGAAAGAAGGCAAGCGTCCGAAAACACCCCCGCCCGGACCACCCCGCGTTCGCCGGGGACCGTCCGGTTCGCAAGATCATCAGGGAGCCCCTCATGACCGCACTTCCGCAGGAGCGCCGCGTCGTCACCGCCATCCCCGGCCCGAAGTCGCAGGAGCTGCAGGCCCGACGCACCGCCGTGGTCGCGGCCGGTGTGGGGTCGGTGCTCCCTGTCTTCACCACGCGCGCCGGCGGCGGGATCATCGAGGACGTCGACGGCAACCGGCTCATCGACTTCGGCTCCGGCATCGCCGTGACGTCGGTCGGCGCGAGCGCCGAGGCCGTCGTGCGCCGCGCCTCCGCGCAGCTCCAGGACTTCACCCACACCTGTTTCATGGTCACGCCGTACGAGGGCTACGTCGCCGTCGCCGAGGCGCTCGCCGAGCTGACCCCGGGCGACCACGCCAAGAAGTCCGCGCTGTTCAACTCGGGCGCCGAGGCCGTCGAGAACGCCGTCAAGATCGCCCGTGCGTACACCAAGCGCCAGGCCGTCGTCGTCTTCGACCACGGCTACCACGGCCGGACGAACCTCACGATGGCACTGACCGCCAAGAACATGCCGTACAAGAACGGCTTCGGCCCGTTCGCGCCCGAGGTCTACCGCGTGCCGGTCGCCTACGGCTACCGCTGGCTGACGGGCCCGGAGAACGCCGGCGCCGAGGCGTCCGCCCAGGCCATCGACATGATCAACAAGCAGATCGGCGCCGACAACGTCGCCGCGATCATCATCGAGCCGCTGCTCGGCGAGGGCGGCTTCATCGAGCCCGCGAAGGGCTTCCTGCCGGCCATCAGCCAGTTCGCCAAGGACAACGGCATCGTCTTCGTCGCGGACGAGATCCAGTCCGGCTTCTGCCGCACCGGCCAGTGGTTCGCCTGCGAGGACGAGGGCATCGTCCCGGACCTGATCACCACCGCCAAGGGCATCGCGGGCGGTCTGCCGCTCGCCGCCGTGACGGGCCGCGCCGAGATCATGGACGCCGCGCACTCCGGCGGCCTGGGCGGCACCTACGGCGGCAACCCGGTGGCCTGCGCCGGTGCGCTCGGCGCGATCGAGACGATGAAGGAGCTCGACCTCAACGCCAAGGCCAAGCACATCGAGTCGGTCATGAAGACCCGCCTCGGTGCCATGGCCGAGAAGTTCGACATCATCGGCGAGGTCCGCGGACGCGGCGCCATGATCGCGATCGAGCTGGTCAAGGACGCCGCCACCAAGGAGCCGAACCCGGAGGCGGCGGGCGCGCTCGCCAAGGCCTGCCACCAGGAGGGCCTGCTGGTCCTGACCTGTGGCACCTACGGCAACGTCCTCCGCTTCCTGCCGCCGCTGGTCATCGGCGAGGACCTCCTCAACGAGGGCCTCGACATCATCGAGCAGGCCTTCTCCCGCATCTGACATCCGCGTCGCCGCAGCACCGGAACGCGGGACACCGCCACGGCGGATTCCGCTTGGTTCCGGTGCTGCGGCGTTCCGGGTCGGAGCGTGTGAAGAAGGTGTGCGAGGTGCATGACGGGACGCGATTCCGCCTGTCGGAGCCGCACCCCCTGCCGTAGGTTCTAACCAGATCAGAGATACACCTCGCCCACAGGGGACTGTGGGTGGCACCGGGTCGAGGCCTCCCCAGCTTCGCCCTGGTCGTGCCCTCGCGCACACACCCGGAGCTTCCGGCTTCGGTTCTCCTCACCGATCGGACAGTCGCCCGCCCCAAACCCCCCGGGGCGCGCGGCATTCCGGTCCGGACGGCCGCCTCGGAACCACCCCCCCTGTTCCGGGGCGGCCGACCCTCCTTCTTCTTTTTTCTTTCTTCCTCTTCGCGGACCCGTCGCTGCTCAGAGCCGGCGCAGCCCGTACCGGACGGCCGGACCTGTTCTGACAGGCTGTCCCCCATGCCACCCGTGCCCCTCCTGTTCGGCCTGCTCGCCCTCGGCTTCGTTTTCATCACCTGGCAGGTCGTGGCGGACGGCCCGCTCCTGGGCCTGGACGAGCGGCTGAGCGGCGCCGTCGTCCACCCGGACCGGCTCTCCGAGTTGCTCGCCGATCTGGGCAACGTCCAGGTGGCGGTTCCGGTCCTCGCCCTGACGCTGGGATACGTCGCGTGGCGGCGGCGCGCCGCCGGTCTGGACCGATGGTGGCTGCCGCCAGCCGCCGCCGCGGTACTGATGGCCGTCGTCCCCGCGCTGATCGTGCCGCTGAAGGAACTCGTCGCCCGCCCGGGCCCCCCGGTCATGGGGCCCGGCACCGGCTTCTATCCCTCGGGGCACACCGCGACCGCCGCCATCGCGTACGGCGCCGCGGCGCTGCTCCTCCTTCCGCTGCTCGGCACCGCGGGCGCCCGCCGCGCGGTACTGGCCGTCTGCGTGATCCTGAACGCGTGCGTGGCCTTCGGCCTGGTCCGGCGCGGCTACCACTGGCCACTGGACGTGGTGGCCAGTTGGTGCCTCTGCGCGGTGCTGCTGTACTCCCTGTGGCTCTTCCTCAGCCGAAGTACGCGTCGAAGTTGCGAGAGAACTCCCAGCCGCCGAACCGGTCCCAGTTGACCGACCAGGTCATGAGGCCGCGCAGGCCCGGCCAGGTGCCGTGGGTGGCGTACGAACCGCAGTTGGTCTTCTTCGTGAGGCAGTCGAGCGTCTTGGTGACCTCGGCCGGGGACACATAGCCGTTGCCGGCGTTGGTGGTGGCGGGCATGCCGACGGCTATCTGGTCGGGGCGCAGGGGCGGGAAGACGTTGCCCGCGTCTCCCGCGACCGGGAAGCCCGTCAGGAGCATGTCGGTCATCGCGATGTGGAAGTCGGCGCCGCCCATGGAGTGGTACTGGTTGTCGAGGCCCATGATCGAGCCGGAGTTGTAGTCCTGGACGTGCAGCAGGGTCAGGTCGTCGCGCAGGGCGTGGATCACGGGGAGGTAGGCGCCGGCACGCGGGTCCTGGCCGCCCCACTTCCCGGTGCCGTAGTACTGGTAACCGAGCTGGACGAAGAAGGTCTCCGGGGCCATGCTCAGGACGAACTTCGAGCCGTACTTGGCCTTCAGGGTCTTCAGCGCCGAGATGAGGTTGACGACCACCGGGGTGGTCGGGTTCTTGAAGTCGGTGTCGCTCGCGTCCAGGGAGAGCGAGTGACCCTCGAAGTCGATGTCCAGGCCGTCCAGGCCGTAGGTGTCGATGATCTTCGAGACCGAGGAGACGAAGGTGTCGCGGGCGGCCGCGGTCGTCAGCTGGACCTGGCCGTTCTGGCCGCCGATCGAGATCAGCACCTTCTTGCCCGCCGCCTGCTTGGCCTTGATCGCGGCCTTGAAGTCGGCGTCGCTCTCCACCGTCGGGCACTCCGTGACCGGGCAGCGGGTGAAGCGGATGTCGCCCGAGGTGGTGGAAGTCGGTTCACCGAAGGCCAGGTCGATGACGTCCCAGCTGTCCGGCACGTCGGCCATGCGTGTGTAGCCCGCGCCGTTGGCGAAGCTCGCGTGGAGGTAGCCGACCAGGGCGTGGGTGGGAAGGTCCGAGGAACCGCCGCCGCCCGAACCCGCGGACGTCGTCGCGGTCACCGTCGCCGACTTGGCCGACTCGCCCGCGTCGTTCGTCGCCGTGACCTGGAAGGAGTACGCCGTGGAGGCCGTCAGACCGCTCACGGTCGTCGAGGTGCCGGTGGCCGTCTGGACCTTGACTCCGTCGCGGTAGACGGCGTAGCCGGTCGCGCCCGCCACCGCCGTCCAGGACAGGCCGACGGACGAGGAGCCGACGGTGCCGACCTTCAGTCCGGTGGGCACGGCCGGCGGCTGTCCGGCGTCGACGCCGGGGCCGGTCAGCGAGAGGTCGTCGGCGTAGTACGTGCCGGTGCCGTACCAGCCGTGCGTGTAGATCGTGACCTTGGTGGTGGCGGCGCCGGTCCGGAAGGTGGTGCTCAGCTGCTGCCAGTCGGCCGCGGACTGGGTCCAGGTGCTGACGTCGGTCGTGCCGGTGCCGGTCGCGCCGAGGTAGACATAGCTGCCGCGGACGTAGCCGGAGAGGGTGTACTGCGCGTCGGGTTTCACGGTCACGGTCTGCGAGCACTGCGCGAAGTCGTTGCCGGCCGGGGTCGCCTTCAGCGCCGAACTGCCGCCGTGAACAGGGGAGTTGACGGTGCTGCCCGCCGTGCAGGTCCAGCCGTCCAGGCCCGACTCGAACCCGCCGTTCCTGGCGAGGTCCGCGTCGGCCGCACGGGCGGCCGACGAGAGCGTGACGAGGCCGGGCAGGGCCAGGGCGGTGGCCGTGCACACGGCGAGAAGCCTTCGATGACGACGGGCGAACGGTCTGTCGTGTCCGGTCCGGTCCACAACTGCCTCCGGGCATGGGGGGATGGGAGGATGGAGCGCGCCCAACTTGGTCCAGACCAATTCGCTTGTCAAGACCTCCGACAGGTAACCGGCTCCGGACGGCCGCCGGGCCCGGCCCCCTCACCGTTGCCGGTCCTCGTTGCCGGCCAGGCCCGCCGCGGCCTCGTGCATGGCCAGTTCGAGCAGGGCCGGGTCCGTGAGCGTGCCCGAGCCGTCCGGCGGGACCAGCCACCGGACCCCGCCGGTCGACCGTCCCGGGTAGGGCACCACGATCCAGGTGCCGGCGCCCGCGGTGCGCACCCCCGTCCCGAGCCACCGGGCCGCGGTGCCCGCGGGCACGAAGAACCCCATCCGGGCGTCGCCGAAGTCGACGAGCACCGGCCCGGGTTGGTCGATCACCCGGGTCAGCACGTCGAGCGTGGGATAGCCGAGCTCGCCCGGCAGGATGAGTACGTCCCAGGCCCTCCCCGCCGGCAGCAGCGCGATCCCGAGGGGATTGCGCTCCCACTCCCAGCGGCAGGCCTCGGGATCCGGAGCCACGGATGTCAGCCACTCGACCGCCGCCTTGGGCCCTGTCATGACGGAACCTCCCTCTCGTGTCGACGCTGGTCGCGTCACAGAGGAGAGGGAGGTTCGGGCCGGGCATTACGCGGGTTCGGGCCACCAGTTGGCAGTGGACCGGGTCACACCGGCGGTGGTGGGCGTACGCCCGTGGATCAGGTCCGGGATCACACGCCGCTCAGCTGTCGAAGCCGAGGCCCAGCCGGTCCATCGTCTTCAGCCACAGATTGCGCCGGCCGCCGTGCGTGTCCGCCCGTGCCAGCGACCACTTGGTGAGCGCGATGCCGGTCCAGGCGAAGGGCTCGGGCGGGAACGGCAGCGGCTTGCGGCGGACCATCTCCAGCTCGGTGCGTTCGGTGCGTTCCCCCGCCAGCAGGTCGAGCATCACGTCGGCGCCGAACCGGGTGGCGCCCACGCCGAGGCCCGTATAGCCCGCCGCGTAAGCGACTTTGCCCCCGTGGGCGCTGCCGAAGAACGCCGAGAAGCGCGAGCAGGTGTCGATCGCGCCGCCCCAGGCGTGGGAGAAACGGACACCCTCCAGCTGCGGGAAGCAGGTGAAGAAGTGCTCGGCAAGCTTGGCGTAGGTCTCGGGGCGGTCGTCGTACTCGGCGCGCATCCGGCCGCCGTACGGGTAGATCGCGTCGTAACCGCCCCACAGGATGCGGTTGTCCGCCGACAGCCGGAAGTAGTGGAACTGGTTGGCCGAGTCGCCGAGACCCTGGCGGTTCTTCCAGCCGACGGACGCCAGCTGGTCGGCGGTGAGCGGCTCGGTCATCAGCGCGTAGTCGTAGACCGGGACGGTGTACGGGCGGACGCGTTTGACCAGGTTCGGGAAGATATTGGTGCCGAGGGCCACCCGGCGGGCGCGGACCGATCCGTACGGCGTGCGGACGGCCATGCCGGCGCCGGACGGCTTCAGGGCGAGGGCGGGCGTGTGCTCGTACACCCGCACCCCGAGCTCCACGCACGCCCGCTTCAGGCCCCAGGCCAGCTTGGCCGGATGGAGCATGGCGACACCGCGGCGGTCGTGCAGCCCGGCCAGGAAGGTCGGCGAGTCGACCTGTTCCCGTACGGCCTCGGTGTCGAGGAACTCGATGCCGTCGGCGAGACCCTCGCGCTCCAGTTCCTGGTGCCAGTCACGCAGTTCGGCAGCCTGGTGCGGCTCGGTGGCGACGTCGATCTCGCCGCTGCGCTCGAAGTCGCAGTCGAGGGAGTAGCGGGCGACGGCCGCCTCGATCTCGTCGAGGTTGCGGGCGCCCAGCTCCTCCAGCTTCCTGATCTCGTCCGGCCAGCGGGTGAGCCCGTTGGACAGACCGTGGGTGAGGGAGGCGGCACAGAAGCCGCCGTTGCGGCCGGAGGCGGCCCAGCCCACCTCACGGCCCTCCACCAGGACGACATCCCGCCCGGGGTCGCGCTCCTTGGCGATCAGCGCGGTCCACAGTCCGCTGTAGCCGCCGCCGACGACGAGCAGGTCGCACGTCTCGGCGCCGGTGAGCGCCGGCTCCGGGCGGGGTTTGCCGGGGTCGTCCAGCCAGTACGAGACCGGCTGGGCGTCGGAGAGAGACTTCGTCCACTGATTACCACGGGTCATGGCGCTTGGGGCCATGATTTCCAACTCCCTACGAGGGTTTTCGAGCGTTATGCCTTTTGCCTGTTACGGCGATTCCCGACGACCATTCCGGCCAGGACGAACAGTACGGCGACGAGGAACATGGCCGTACCGATGACGTTGATCTGAACGGGTGTTCCGCGCTGTGCCGAACCCCAGACGAACATGGGGAACGTGACGGTCGAGCCCGCGTTGAAATTGGTGATGATGAAATCGTCGAAGGAGAGCGCGAAGGCGAGCAGCGCGCCCGCGGCGATTCCGGGGGCCGCGATGGGCAGGGTGACGCGCAGGAAGGTCTGCGCGGGACCGGCGTACAGGTCCTGGGCCGCCTGCTCCAGCCGCGGGTCCATCGACATGACACGGGCCTTGACGGCCGTCACGACGAAGCTGAGACAGAACATGATGTGGGCGATCAGAATCGTCCAGAAGCCCAGCTGAGCACCCATGTTGAGGAACAGGGTGAGCAGCGACGCGGCCATGACGACCTCGGGCATCGCCATCGGCAGGAAGATCAGCGAGTTCACGGTGCCGCGCGCGCGGAAGCGGTAGCGGACCAGCGCGAAGGCGATCATCGTGCCGAGGACGGTGGCTCCGACGGTCGCCCAGAGGGCGATCTGGAGGCTGAGCGAGAGCGAGCCGCACATGTCGGCGACCCCGCACGGATCGCGCCAGGCGTCCGTCGAGAACTGCTGCCATTCGTAATTGAAGCGCCCCTTCGGTTTGTTGAAGGAGAACACCGTGACGACGATGTTGGGCAGCAGCAGATATCCGAGCGTCACCAGGCCGGCGATGACGACGAGATGGCGCTTGAGCCAGTTCACGAAGGCCATTTAAACCAGATCCTCCGTCCCGGACTTGCGGATGTAGAGCGTGACCATGATGAGGATCGCGGCCATGAGAATGAAGGAGAGCGCCGCGGCCGTCGGATAGTCGAGAATCCGCAGGAACTGGGTCTGGATGACATTGCCGACCATCCGGGTGTCGGTGGAGCCGAGCAGGTCGGCGTTCACGTAGTCACCGCTGGCGGGGATGAAGGTCAGCAGCGTCCCCGAGACCACACCGGGCATCGACAGCGGGAACGTCACCTTGCGGAAGGTGGTGATCGGCCGCGCGTACAGGTCGCCCGCCGCCTCGTGCAGCCGTCCGTCGATCCGCTCCAGCGAGGTGTAGAGCGGCAGGACCATGAACGGCAGGAAGTTGTACGTGAGTCCGCAGACCACCGCGAGCGGGGTGGCGAGGACGCGGTCCCCTGACGTGAAGCCGAGCCAGCTCGTGACGTCCAGGACGTGCAGCGAGTTCAGGGCGCCGACGACCGGGCCGCCGTCCGCGAGGATCGTCTTCCAGGCGAGCGTGCGGATCAGGAAGCTGGTGAAGAACGGCGCGATCACCAGGATCATGATCAGGTTGCGCCAGCGGCCCGCGCGGAACGCGATCAGATACGCGAGCGGGTACCCGAGCACCAGACACAGGACCGTCGCGGCGCCGGCGTAGAGCACGGAGCGCAGGAACTGCGGCCAGTAGTCGGTGAGCGCGTCCCAGTACGTCTGGAAGTGCCAGGTGACCTTGAAGCCCTCCTCCAGCGATCCCGTCTGCACGGACGTGGAGGCCTGGTAGACCATCGGCAGCGCGAAGAAGACGACGAGCCACAGGAGCCCGGGCAGCAGCAGCCAGTACGGGACGAGACGGCCGCGCTTTCTGGGCGGCTTCCCGGCGGACTTCGGCGCGATCGGTGGCGCCTCCACCTCGGTGACGGTGGCCATCAGGCGGCCTCCTCCTCGGCCGTTTCGACGCCCGCGTCGATGTCCTGGGCGGCGTCGAGACCGAAGGTGTGCTCCGGGCTCCAGTGCAGGACGACGTCCGCACCGGGGACGAGCCGGGAGTCCCGGTCGATGTTCTGGGCGTAGACCTCGAACTCGGGACAGACGGCGCTGTCGATGACGTACTGGGTGGAGACACCGATGAAGCTGGAGTCGGCGATCTTGCCGGTGATCCGGTTGCGGCCGGCGGGTATCTCGCCCGCGTCGTCGGCGTGCGTGAGGGAGATCTTCTCCGGGCGGACACCGACCAGGACCTTGCCGCCGGTCGTGGCGGGGGCGGAACAGCGCGCCCCGGGGAGCACCAGCTTGCCGCCGCCCGCCCTGAGCACGATCTCGTCGCCGCTCCGGGAGTCGACCTCGGCCTCGATGAGGTTGGAGGTGCCGAGGAAGTTGGCGACGAAGGTGGTGTTCGGGTTCTCGTAGAGGTCGGCGGGCGCGCCCAGCTGCTCGACGCGGCCCGCGTTCATCACGGCGACCGTGTCGGCCATGGTCATGGCCTCCTCCTGGTCGTGCGTGACATGGATGAAGGTGATGCCGACCTCGGTCTGGATGCGCTTGAGCTCCAGCTGCATCTGGCGGCGCAGCTTGAGGTCGAGGGCGCCGAGCGGCTCGTCGAGGAGCAGCACCTTGGGGTGGTTGATCAGCGCGCGGGCCACGGCGACCCGCTGCTGCTGGCCGCCGGAGAGCTGGTGCGGCTTCTTGCGCGCCTGCTCACCGAGCTGTACGAGCTCGAGCATGTCCTCGACCTGCTTCTTCACCGACTTGATGCCGCGCCGGCGCAGGCCGAAGGCGACGTTCTCGAAGATGTCGAGGTGCGGGAAGAGGGCGTACGACTGGAAGACCGTGTTCACCGGCCGCTTGTAGGGCGGCAGGTTCGTCACGTCCTGCTCGCCGAGCGAGACGGTGCCCGAGCTGGGCTCCTCCAGGCCGGCGATCATCCGCAGGGTGGTGGTCTTGCCGCAGCCCGACGCCCCGAGGAGGGCGAAGAACGAGCCCTGCGGCACGGTCAGGTCGAGGGGGTGCACGGCCGTGAAGGCGCCGTACGTCTTGCTGATCCCGGAGAGGCGGACGTCGCCGCTGTTTTCGTTCGTCATGGTGGTCACGCCCCTGTGAGCTTCGCGAACTTCTCTTCGTAGGCCGTCTCTTCCTTCTGGCTCAACGAGCGGAAGGCGTGGGACTTCGCGGCCATGGCCTTGTCAGGAATGATCAGCGGATTGGTCGCCGCGTCGTTGTCGATCTTCGCGAGGTAGGGCTTCACCCCGTCGACCGGGCAGACGTAGTTGATGTAGGCGGCGAGTTCCGCGGCGGGCTCGGGCTCGTAGTAGTAGTCCATGAGCCGCTCGGCGTTCGTCTTGTGACGTGCCTTGTTGGGGACCAGCATGTTGTCCGTGGACGTCAGGTAGCCGCTGTCCGGGATGAGGAAGTCGACGTCCGGGCTGTCCGCCTTGAGCTGGACGACGTCGCCGGCCCAGGCGAGACAGGCCGCGAGGTCGCCCTTGGTGAGGTCGGACGTGTAGTCGTTGCCGGTGAAGCGGCGTATCTGACCCTTGTCGACGGCCTTCTGGAGGCGGGCGATCGCCGCGTCGAAGTCGTCGTCGGTGAACTTGACCGGGTCCTTGCCCATGTCGAGCAGCGTCATGCCGATGCTGTCGCGCATCTCCGAGAGGAAGCCGACGCGCCCCTTGAGCTTGGGGTTGTCGAGCAGATCGGAGACGGACCTGACCTCGACCCCGTCGAGCGCCTTCTTGTTGTAGGCGATGACGGTCGAGATGCCCTGCCAGGGATAGGAGTAGGCACGGCCGGGGTCCCAGTCGGGGTTGCGGAACTGGGCGGACAGGTTCGTGTACGCGTGCGGAAGGTTCGCCGGGTCGAGCTTCTGCACCCAGCCGAAGCGGATCAGCCGCGCGGCCAGCCAGTCGGTGACGACGATCATGTCGCGCCCGGTGTCCTGGCCCGCCGCGAGCTGCGGCTTGATCTTGCCGAAGAACTCGACGTTGTCGTTGATGTCCTCGGTGTACTTGACCTTGATACCGGTCCGCTCGGTGAACGTGTCGAGCGTGGGGTGGTGCTTCTCGCTGTCGTCGACGTCCATGTACTCGGTCCAGTTGGAGAAGTTGATCGTCTTCTCCTTGGCCGAGTGGTCCTCGGACGAGACGCTGCCCTGGGGCTTGCCGGCCGCGGGGATACCGCAGGCGCTCAGCGTCCCGAGCCCGCCGACGGCGAGCGCGCCGCCCGCCGAGGCGCGCAGCAGTGACCGACGGGTGAGGGAGGCCCTGCCGTTCCGGAAGCTGCGCCGCAAGGCGGCCAGTTGAACCGGGGACAGGCGTTCGGGCTCGTACTGCTCCATGCTCTGGTGCCCTTTCGAGAGGGTCGCGGCCGTGGTCGCGGCCTGGTCTGCCACAGGGCCGTAGCCGGTCGATCGGCTACGGCCGGTCCCCGAAGACCGTGCGGTGCCAGTCCTTCCTGGCGACCGCGGTGTTGTCGAACATGACGTGCTTGATCTGCGTGTACTCCTCGAAGGAGTAGGCAGACATGTCCTTGCCGAAGCCGGACGCCTTGTAGCCCCCGTGCGGCATCTCGCTGATGATCGGAATGTGATCGTTGACCCAGACGCAGCCCGCCTTGATCTCGCGGGTCGCGCGGTTGGCACGGTAGACGTCGCGGCTCCAGGCGGAGGCGGCGAGTCCGTACGGGGTGTCGTTGGCCAGCGCGATGCCCTCGTCGTCGGTGTCGAAGGGGAGCACGACGAGCACCGGGCCGAAGATCTCGGCCTGCACGATCTCGCTGTCCTGCCCGGCGTCGGCGACGAGCGTGGGCGCATAGTACGCGCCGCTCTTGAGCTCTCCCTGTGGGGCCTCACCGCCGGTGACCACGCGCGCGTAGCCGCGGGCCCGGTCGACGAATCCGGCGACGCGGTCGCGCTGGGCGTGCGAGATCAGCGGGCCGAGGTCGGTGCCGGGCGCGAAGGGGTCGCCCACGCGGACGCTCGCCATCAGGGCACCCGTGCGCTCCACGAACGCTTCGTAGAGCGGCCTTTGCACGTACGCGCGCGTGGCGGCCGTGCAGTCCTGGCCGGTGTTGATGAGCGAACCGGCGACCGCGCCGTGCACGGCGGCCTCCAGATCCGCGTCGTCGAAGACGAGGAAGGGGGCCTTGCCGCCGAGCTCCAGGTGGAGGCGCTTGACGGTCGAGGTGGCGATCTCCGCGACGCGCTTGCCGACGGCGGTCGACCCGGTGAAGGAGGTCATGGCGACGTCGGGGTGCCCGACGAGGTGCTCACCGGCCTCCTTGCCGAGACCCGTGACGATGTTGATGACCCCGTCCGGGATTCCCGCGTGCGTGGCCGCCTCGGCGAACAACAGGGAGGTGAGCGGGGTCAGCTCCGCGGGCTTCAGCACGATCGTGTTGCCGGCCGCGATCGCCGGGAGGATCTTCCAGGCGGCCATCTGGAGCGGATAGTTCCACGGCGCGATGGAACCGACCACACCGATGGGTTCCCGGCGTACGTACGAGGTGTGGTCGCCGGAGTACTCACCGGCCGACTGGCCCTGCAGATGCCGGGCGGCGCCCGCGAAGAAGGCGGTGTTGTCGATGGTCCCCGGCACGTCGAACTCGCGGGTCAGCTTGAGGGGCTTTCCGCACTGCAGCGACTCGGCCTGGGCGAACTCCTCGGCGCGCTCCGCGAGCACGGCGGCGAAGCGGTGCAGGGCGTCGGAGCGATCGCCCGGGGTGGCGCCCGCCCAGCCGGGGAACGCCGCGCGGGCGGCCGCGACGGCCGCGTCCACGTCGGCGGTGCTCGCCAGCTCGTATGTGTACACCTCTTCGCCGGTGGCGGGGTCCACGACCGCGTGCGTGCGGCCGGAGGTGCCCTTGGTCAGGCGGCCTCCGATGTACTGCGCGCCGTCCGCGAGGCGGTCCTGCGCCTGGAAGCGATGGCCCGGATTGTGCATGTCGCTCTCCTCCGCCGTCCTCCCCGTCGGGACGGGGGTGGGCGTAGCTCCAGCTCGATTTGAGTGCCGATCCTGACAGAGCAAAGGGACTCCAACAAGTGATTCCGTTGTTGCCTTTTGGTTACGCGACGGAATCCTTCGACCAGGTGTCGAGTCCTTCTGGAAAAGGCGGGACGGAATGTCAGTGGTGCGTGCCACAGTGGCGTGCATGGGGAAGATCGATACGCGGGAAGCACTGGTCAGTGCGGTTCAGTCGGGGACGCGAGTGAAGTACCTGCACTTCTGGGGGCACCGCCCGCGGCCCGACGGCCAGGTGGGACCGAGCTGTCTCAGCCAGTGGTGGCCGTCACCCTTCGTGGTCGAAGGTGTCACCTACGCGACGGCGGAGCACTGGATGATGGCCTCCAAGGCACGCCTCTTCGGCGACGCGGAGGCCGAGCGGCAGGCGATCGAGGCTCCGAACCCCGCGCTCGCCAAGAAGGCCGGGCGACTGGTGCGCGACTTCGACAACGCCGTGTGGGAGCGCGAGCGGTTCGAGATCGTCGTCGAGGGAAGCGTCCACAAGTTCGCCGCCCACCCCGGTCTGCGGGCGTTCCTGCTGGGCACGGGCGGGCGCGTCCTGGTGGAGGCGAGCCCCATGGACCGGATCTGGGGCATCGGCCTCGCCGCGACCGACGACGGGGCTTCGGATCCCCGCCGCTGGCAGGGACCCAACCTCCTGGGCTTCGCCCTGATGGAGGCACGCGACCGGCTGCGGTAGCCGCGGGGGGCGCCCCGGGGCCGGGGCTGACACTCACGCCCTGCCCGGACGGCTCCGGTGACACCGGGGTCCGGGGGCCACCCGCCCCCGGGGCCCCGCCCGGGGGGCGCCTTCCCGGGACCGCCGGGACCTCCGAGCCCGCCGTGCCCTCCGCGCCTGCCGTGACCTCCAAGCCCTCCGAGCCCGCCGCCACTCTGCGGATGCGCAGGCGCCCTGACCACCCGAAACTGTCCGTGTGAGTCGCACCTCCGTAGCGCGTGACGAAGCCGCGCCCCAGGCGCCCCGCGCCCCGCACCAGTCACTGGCCCTCGCGGCCATGCTCTTCGCGGTGTCGATGACGTTCATCGACCAGACGATCGTCTCCATCGCGGCTCCGGACATCGTCCGCGAGCTGGGGCTGTCGGCCTCCGGAATGCAATGGGTGGTGAACGCCTACCTGCTGTCGCTGGCCGCGTTCTTCGCCCTCGGCGGGCGTCTGGCGGACCTGCTGGGACCACGCCGTGTCGTCGTGGCCGGGACCCTGGTGTTCGTCATCTCGTCGGTGCTCTGCGGATGCGTGCCGAAGGGGGACTTCGCACAGACCTGGCTGATCACTTTCCGGGCGACGCAGGGACTGGGGGCCGCTCTCCTCTTCCCCGCGGCCCTCGCCGTGGTCGTGGCCGTGTTCCCGGTGGACCGGCGCGGCCGGGCGCTGGCGTTGTTCTTCGGGCTGTCCGGGGCGCTGACGGCCATCGGCCCGTTGCTGGGCGGCTGGCTCACGGCGTGGACCTGGAGAGCGATCTTCTGGGTCAATGTGCCCGTCGCCGTCGTGGCCCTCGTCCTGACGGTGATGGCGCGCATTCCCGACCGGCGGCGCGACGAGTCGCTGGACGGCGTCGGAGCCCTGCTGATCGCGGTGGGCATGGGCCTGAGCGTGCTCGGTTTCCAGCAGGCCGCGGCCTGGGGCTGGGACAGCGCTGCGACCTGGGGCTGCATCGCGGGCGGCCTGGCGGTGCTGGTCCTCTTCTGGCGCTACGAGGGAGGCAGACGTCACCCGCTGGTCAACCTGGCGGTCTTCCGGGACAAGGCGTTCACCGTGGACTCCCTGGTGCTCTTCTTCGCCATGCTCGCCTTCGTACCGGTCTTCTTCTTCGCCTCGGTGTACGCACAGGTCTCCCTGAGCGCATCGCCCAACCAGGCCGCGCTCTACCTGCTCTACTTCTTCGCCGGCTTCGCGATCGCCTCCCAATGGGGCGGCCGGATGCTGGACAAGCGGGGCGCGCGGCCGGCCATGAAGATCGGCACCGCCCTGGGCGCCGTCGGATTCGCTCTCTGGGCGGGCAAGCTGACCGACCTGTCCATGCACGACCAGTGGCCCTACGTGGCTCTCGCGGGCGCGGGCATCGGTTTCATCCTGGCGCCCGCTTCCACGGATGCCGTCAACCGGTCCATCGGAGCCTCGTACGGCGAGGTCACCGGGATCACGCAGACCGTGCGCAACTACGCGGCGAGTGTGGGCCTGGCCGTCTTCGGGACCATCCTCACCCACAACATGACGGACAACATCGTGTCGACGCTCCGCTCCCGGGGCCTGACCTCGGCCGAGGCCAACGAAGTGGCCAAGGACATCGCCGAGGCGGTCACGGGCAACGCCGACGCGCAGCAGCCCACCGGCGGCGGCGCCACCGCCGAGGTCATGCGCGAGACGATGCCGAGCGTGCGGATGGACTTCGCCGAGGCCAACCAGTGGGTCTTCTACGCCATGGCCGTCGCACTGGCCGTCGGGTTCCTCTGCGCCCTGCGCCACCCCGGAGACCGGGGAAAGGCTGCCGCGGGCGACGAACCACCGACAGCCGCCTGACACAGGCTCCCGGCACAGCCGCCGCTGGCTATCGGCTGTGCGTCACCAGAGAGGTGGAGAAGCCGTAGTCGCCGCCCGAGTCCTCGCCGCCGTTGTCGTCCGGCGCGACGATGATGATGACGAGCAGCGCGATGGCGAGCGCGACGCCGACGGCTCCGCAGATGACCCCGGCCAGCGCCTGCCCTGGATTCGTCGCCTCACCCCGGCGTGCCTTCCCCCGGCCGATCAGACCGAAGATCACGGCGAGGATGCCCAGCACGATCGCCAACGGCCACACACAGAACAGCACCGCCGCGATGATGCCCAGCACCAGACCGGCGGTCCCCATCCCATTGCTCGGCATGGGCTGCATCAAGGGCCAGCCGTAGCCCGGTGCGCCCGGGTGGGCGAAACCCGCAGGGGCGGCGCCGTACTGGGGGTAGCCGTAGCCGTACGGGAGCCGCCCCGGGCCGTCGGGGGCGATCGGCGGCGGGGGGACGTGCTCGCCGGGAGCGGGCTGCGGATACGGGGTGTGGGCCCCCGGCGCTGCGAAGGGGTTGTCCAGGGAGGGGCCGCCGAGGCTTCCGGGGCCGGGCGGCACCGGCGCGCCGGGGAACGAGGTGATCGTCGGCAGGCCGTACACCGGAGGCGGCGTGGCACTCCCCAGGGCACTCCCCGTGGACGAAGCGCGCCCTTCGGGCGGCGCCCAGGAATGGGTCTCCTCCTCGAGCGGCGCCCAGGGGTTGGGCTCGGAGTCCCGGCCGACGGCGGGCTTCCCGAGGGAGACCCGGGCAGCGGGGGCGGATGCAGGGGCCGCAAAGGGCGGGGTGCCCTGCCCGGGCACGGAACCCTTCGGCACGTCACCACCCTTCGGCCCGTCACCGAACGCGCTGTCCACCCACCGCGCGCTCTGCGCCGGCGCGGAATCCGGACCGCTGTCCGCCGGAGGCGCCGCGGGGTCCGGGGCGTCGGCGTGTGCACGGTCTGCTCCGGGTATCGCGTCCCCGGGCTCGGGTATCGCCCCGGTCGGCTCGGGTATCGCGTCCCCGGGCTCGGGTATCGCCCCGGTCGGCTCTGGCATCGCGTCCCCGGGCTCGGGTATCGCCCCGGTCGGCTCTGGCATCCCGTCCCCGGGCTCGGGTATCGCCCCGGTCGGCTCTGGCATCGCGTCCCCGGGCTCGGGTATCGCCCCGGTCGGCTCTGGCATCGCGTCCGCGGGCTCGGGTATCGCGTCCCTGGGCTCCGCGCTCGGCGCGGCGTCCACCGCGGGGGACCCGTTCCGTGTGGACGTCGGGTTCCCGTCGCCCGGCGCGCTCGACGCGTGCCCCTCGCCCGGCGGAGCCCACGCGCCCGCGTCGCGTGGCGCATTCGGCCTCTGGGCGTCGTCGGACATGCGCGAGGTCCCCTCTGTCGTACGTTCGGTCATGCTACGGCCCGGGCGCGGCCGGCGGATCTCCCCGGCACGACGGCCCAGGCCGGACACGCCGGGCCCGCACGGCGGTGGGCCGCCGCCTACGATGATTCCCCGAGTCATCGATCAGCCGATCACCCGCGTCCCGCCGAGCACGGCCCGGAGACGCCGTTCCGGGGAGGAACCCCTTGACCGAGCACATCACCGCACGCGACGACCTCCACGACCTGCACTCCTTCATCGCCGGACTGCCCAAGGCCGAACTGCACGTCCACCACGTCGGCTCCGCCTCCCCGCGCATCGTGTCCGCCCTCGCCGCCCGCCACCCCGACTCCCGGGTGCCGACCGACCCCGAGGCGCTCGCGGACTACTTCACGTTCACGGACTTCGCCCACTTCATCCAGGTGTACCTGTCCGTCGTCGACCTCATCCGGACCCCCGAGGACGTACGGCTGCTGACGTACGAGGTCGCACGGGACATGGCCCGCCAGCAGGTGCGCTACGCCGAGCTGACGATCACTCCGTGGTCCTCCACGCGGCGCGGGATCGACGAGCTCGCCTTCATGGAGGCGATCGAGGACGCCCGAAAGGCCGCCGAGAAGGAACTCGGTGTCGTCCTGCGCTGGTGCTTCGACATTCCGGGCGAGGCCGGACTCGAGGCGGCCGAGGAGACCGTGCGGCTCGCGACCGACGACCGGCTGCGGCCGGAGGGGCTCGTCTCCTTCGGACTCGGCGGACCCGAAGTCGGCGTGCCGAGGCCGCAGTTCAAGCCGTACTTCGACCGTGCCCGCGCCGCGGGACTGCGGTCGGTGCCGCATGCCGGTGAGACGACGGGCCCGGAGACGGTCTGGGACGCGCTGAACTTCCTGGGCGCCGAGCGCATCGGCCACGGCACCAGCTCCGCCGGGGACCCGAGGCTGCTCGCCCATCTCGCCGAGCACGGCATCGCCCTGGAGGTCTGCCCGACCTCGAACATCGCCACCCGCGCGGTACGCACCCTCGAAGAGCACCCCGTCAAGGACTTCGTGGCGGCCGGGGTGACGGTCACCGTCAACTCCGACGACCCGCCGATGTTCGGCACCAACCTCAACTCCGAGTACGCGGTCGCCTCCCGCCTCCTCGGCCTCGAGGAGCAGGGGCTCGCGGCGCTCGCCAAGAACGCGGTGGCGGCGTCGTTCCTCGACGAGGCCGGCAAGGCGAAGATCGCCGCGGAGATCGACACCTACACCGCGACCTGGCTCGCGCTCTGACCCAGCAGATCCGACCCAGCACAATGGGCACATGCGCACCGTGATCGCAGTCGCCCACCGCGGCGACCCCTACCGCGCCCGGGAGAACACGATCGACTCGTTGCGTTCCGCGCTCCACCAGGGCGCGGACGCCATCGAGATCGACGTACGGCTGACCCGCGACCGCGTACCCGTACTGCTGCACGACGAGACGCTCAAGCGCCTGTGGGACCACGACCGGCCGCTGGGCTCGCTCTCCTGCGACGAGGTGCGCGGGCTCACGGCGGGCGGGGTGCCGACGCTGGCGGAGGCCCTGGAGGCGACCGGCGACACACGGGTCATGATCGATCTGCCGGGAGCGGTGGACGCGGGGGTCGTACGCGAGGTCGTGGACGTGGTGCGGGCGTGCGGGGCGGAGGAGCGGGTGTACTACTGCGCCGCGGCACCCGCCATGCTCGCGGTGCGGGCCGTCGACCCGTCCGCGGAGATCGCGCTGACCTGGACGACCCTGGCACCGCCGCGCCCGGCGCTGCTCGACGCCGTACGGCCGCGCTGGCTCAACTACCGCTTCAGTCTGGTGCACCGGGATCTCGCGGCCCGCGTCCACCGCGACGGCCACCTGCTCTCCGTGTGGACCCCGGACACCCGTCGCTCGATGCGCCGGCTGCTCGACGTGGGGGTCGACTCGATCACGACCAACCGCATCGACGCACTGACCGCCCTGCGCAGGGACTGAGCCGGAGGACCCGCAGGGCTGCGCCGATGACGGACGGCGGACCGCGGACCGCGGTCTGCGGTCTGCGGTCTGCGGTCTGCGGTCTGCGGTCTGCGGTCCGCGGTCCGCAGACCGGACGCGGCGGGTGCCCCGTCGGCGGACCGGACGCGGCAACGTCGGGCGAAGCCCTCTGCGGACCGGACGCGGCAACGTCGGGTGAAGCCCTCTGCGGACCGGGCGCGGCGGTGCGTCGAAAGGGCAACGCCGGACCCGTGCCGCGGCCGGTCGGGCACGGCGGCGGCGCCGGGACCGGGCGGGGTGGTCCGGTCGTCCCTTAGGGGCGACCCTCGCCCGGATACCGGGGACGGCGCCCTGCTCGGTGAGGATCCGGAGGATCGCGCGGGGCCTGAGGATGACGGGAGTCCGCTTCCAGCTCACCGCCCTCAGGAGCACTCAATGTCCTTACGCCGCCCTGTAGTCGCCCTCGCCGCCGCCCTCGCTCTCGGTCTCGCGGCCGGACCACTGGGCGCCCCGGCGTCCGCCTCCCCCACCACGTCGTCGGCACGGACCGCCGCACCCGACGCCGACGCGCTGCGCGCCGCGCTGGCCGGACTCCCGGACGCTGACGCGACGGCGGCGCTCGTACGGGTCGGGGGCACCGACGGCACCTGGCGCGGCAGCGCGGGGGTGCACGACCTGGAGAGCGGGCGCGCGGCCGATCCCGAGGCCCGCTTCCGGGCCGGTTCCACGACGAAGGTCGTCACGGCCGCGGTCGTCCTCCAACTCGCGGCCGAGCGCAGGGTGGGGCTGGGGACTCCGGTGCAGAAGTACCTCCCCGGGCTGCTGCCGGCCGGCTTCGAGCCCGTCACCGTACGGCAGTTGCTCAACCACACGAGTGGCATCCAGGCCGGTGACGGCTTCGGCGACGACTTCGAGGACGTCTACGCGCACCGCTTCGACACCCTCACGCCGCGCGAGGTCGTGGCCTCGGCGGTGGCGAAGGGACCGGAGTTCGCGCCGGGCACCCGGCAGCACTACCTGAACATCAACTACACGATCCTGGGCCTGCTGATCGAGAAGGTGACCGGCCGCTCGTACGCGCACGAGGCGGACCGGCGGATCCTCCGGCCCGCCGGGATGCGCCACACGTACTTCCCCGGCACCGACCCGCGCATCCACGGGCCGCACAACCATGGTTACCAGGCGGTGCCGCAGCCGGACGGCACGACGACGTTCGTGGACGTCACCGACTGGAACCAGGCGGACCCCTGGGCGGCCGGCGACATGATCTCCACGACGGCGGACCTGGAGCGTCTGATCAGGCGTCTGTTCAGGGGCGACCTGGTCCCGGCACGGCAGTTGGAGGAGATGTTCACCCTGCCCTCGGGCATCGAGGGCGCCGACATGAGCGCCGGACTCCAGCGCTTCGCGTACGGGGGCGAGGTGTACTGGCTCAAGTCGGGCGCCCGTTACGGCTACAGCGCGGTCGTGGTGGCCACCCGGGACCTGTCCCGCATCCTGGTGTTCTCGGTCAACTCCACCGACGCCAAGGGCGAGTCGATGAACAAGGTCGCCCAGCGGATCGCGTCGGCGGCCCTCAAGTAGCGGGCACCGGAGCGGTCGCACGCTCCGGGGTGAGCGCCTCCAGGCGCTTGATCCTCTTCCGTACGACATAGAGGGGGATCACCCCGAAGATCCCGAAGGACATGTCGACGACCGTCCACCAGAAGGGGATTCCGCGTATCGGTCCGCAGATCAGGGCCAGCGGGACGATGCCGGCGCAGGCGATCATCCCGAACTCGACGACCCAGATGTTGCGGACCGGATCGCGGTACGGACCGTAGAAGGCGACCGCGATCACCAGGTGGGCGAACGCCAGCCAGTCCGTTCCGTAGAGCAGGAAGGGGTACTGGGAGTCGGCGTCGTCGAGGCCGTGCCGCACCCGCTCGATCCAGTCCATCAGGGCGGGCAGGTGCTCCGACACGGACAGGGACCGCAACAGGTCCTCGGTCCAGTGGAGTTCGTGCACCAGCGGGAAGGCCGTGGCGCCACTGAGCACCAGGCTGACGACGAAAAAGACAAGCCACGCACGGATGCCCTTGAGCAGGGCGGCTCTGTCGCTCATGCCTGGAGCCTACGCCCCGACTTGAACGTGTTCAAAACCGCCCCGCCCGGGGCTCCGACGACTCAGGCGCCGCTCTCCCGCAGCATGTCCTCGCGCTCGACGATCTTCACGCGCTCGCGGCCCTGCGGTTCACCGAGCGCCTTCTCCGCGGCGTCCAGCCGGTACCAGCCGTCCCACGTGGTGAAACGCACGTCCCGCTCGCCGAGGAAGGCGTCCACGGCGGCCGGTTCGGGCGAAGAGGGGACGCCCAGACGGCCGTTGGCGTGGTCGTCGAGCAGGCTGGCGACCGTCTCGTTGGCGTCGCCCTTGGTGTGACCGATCAGACCGATGGGACCGCGTCGGATCCAGCCGGTGACGTACGTGGACCGCAGGTGTTCGCCGGAGTCCTCCAGCACACGGCCGGCGGCGTCCGGCACCGTGCCCGAGTCGACGTCCCAGGGCAGCTTCGGCAGGCTGTCGGAGAGGTAGCCCACGGCGCGGTAGACCGCGGTGACGTCCCAGTCCTTGAACTCGCCCGTGCCCTTGACGTTCCCGGTGCCGTCGAGGGCGGTGCGCTCGGTGCGCAGGCCGACGACCTCGCCGTTCTCGCCGAGGATCTCGGTCGGCGACTCGAAGAAGTGCAGGAACAGCTTGTGCGGGCGGTCGCCTGCGTCGCGGATGGCCCAGTTCTCCAGGGTCTTGGCGACCATGTCGGCCTGCTTGTTGCCGCGCCGGGTGGCGATCGAACCCTCGTCGTAGTCGATGTCCTCGGGGTCGACGATGACCTCGATGTTCGGCGAGTGGTCCAGCTCGCGCAGCTCCATCGGGCTGAACTTCGCCTGCGCCGGACCGCGGCGGCCGAAGACGTGGACCTCGAGCGCCTTGTTGGCCTTGAGGCCCTCGTGGACGTTCGGCGGGATCTCGGTGGGCAGCAGCTCGTCCGCGGTCTTGGCGAGGATGCGGGCCACGTCCAGCGCCACATTGCCGACGCCGAGGACGGCGACCTTCTCCGCCTCCAGCGGCCAGGTGCGCGGAACGTCCGGGTGACCGTCGTACCAGGAGACGAAGTCCGCCGCGCCGTACGAGCCGTCGAGGTCGATGCCGGGAATGTCGAGGGCCCGGTCGGCCGTGGCGCCCGTGGAGAAGATCACCGCGTCGTAGAAGGCGCGCAGATCGTCGAGGCTGATGTCCCTCGGGTAGTCGACGTTGCCGAAGAGACGGATCTGCGGCTTGTCGAGCACCTGGTGCAGGGCGGTGATGATGCCCTTGATCCGGGGATGATCGGGGGCGACGCCGTACCGGATGAGACCGAACGGGGCCGGCATCCGCTCGAACAGGTCGATGGACACGCCGGGCTCGGCGGCCACTGCGGATTTCAGCAGCGCGTCGGCGGCGTAGATTCCGGCGGGGCCGGCTCCGACAATGGCTACCCGCAGAGGGCGAGGCATGATCAGATTCCCTTCGAGCAGGGGCAGGGGACTCGACGGGAAGCCTAAACTGAGGCAAACCTAAGTCAGTAGGCGGGTCGGGGCTATGACCTCATAAGGCTGACTTATGGGTGATCAAGGTCCGCTTTATGGGTGGCCGGAGAACCGGCCGGAGGCCTTGTCGCTCGCGCCACCCGCCTAGCGCTGGACCGCCCTCGACGGGGTGGGGTTCGCCCCGGTCCGGACGGCGGACGGCTCGACGGACACGGAGGTGGGCGTCGCCGACGGCGATCCGGTGCGCGCCGGCGAGCGGGTCGGTCCGGTGGAGCCGGGCGCGGTGCTCGGCGCCGAGGTCCGGTCGGAGCGGCCGGTCGCGCTGGGCCGGGGGCTGACGCGCCCGGGCGACACCGACGGCGTGGGCTCGGCCGACGGACTGCTCGCGGGCGGCGGGGCCAGCGGAACCACCGGGGACACGGGCGACTCCGGTGCCGCCGACCGGAGCGGCAGCGCGACCAGGACACCGACGGCACAGGCCAGGCCGGCTCCGGCCGCGGCGCGCAGCAGCCGGCGGCGGGCGGCACCCCGGCGGATCGCCTCGTAGCGGCCCGGCGGTGGACCCAGGTAGTCGGAGGGGGGCCGCATGATGACGGCGAGCGGGTCCTCGGCGTCGAAGTCCGGACCGTCGTCAGAGTGTGTGATCAAGACTTCTCCTCAGGTGGGCGCGGAGCAGTTCGCGGGCCGCGTGGAGATCGGCCTTGACGGTGCCTTCCTTGCGCCCGGTCAGCACGGACACCTCCCGGATCGGCATGTCAGCGTAGTAGTGCAGCAGGATCGGGACGCGCAGCCGTTCGGGCAGCGACTGCACGAGCAGACGTACGGACGGATCGGCCTGCTCGTTGGGCGGGCCGACGACGGCCTCGGTGGTGGCCCGGCGCACGGCCCTGCGTTCCCGCTCCAGCTTGCGCCAGTGGTCCCGGACGAGGTTGGCCGCGGTGACGTAGAGGAACCCCCGCGGCTCGGCCACGGAGGTCCAGCGGGACCAGAGCCGGGTGAACGCCTCCGAGGCGATCTCGTGGGCCGTCTCGTCGTCGTCGACGAGACGGCGGCACCAGCCGGCGAGGCGCGGATAGAGGGCGGCGAACAGCTCGGACGCCGCCTTCTCACGGGACCCTTTCAACACTCTCCATGGTCGTGACAGGACTCGAAGGGAAGGATCCCGGGCCGAGGGCGTACGGTCCATCGGCCCAGGATCCCGCCTCCGCGTCCGCGGGGGACCCGGAGGCTGCGACGGGGAACGCGACGGTCGCGCGGGCGGAACGGCCACCCGGCGCCCCGACGGACGGCCGGACGCCCGTCAGGGACTCGCGGAGCTCAGCGCCGCGAACACGATCACGTTGTCGCGGTAACCGCTTCCGGAGCGGGGACCTCCGCAGGTGATGAGCCGCAGCTCCGGGCGGTCCACGTCGCCGTAGACCGCGTCGGCCGGGAAGTCGGCCTTGGCGACCGTGCGTACGGCGCTGACGGCGAACTCCGCCGACCTGCCGTTCTCCAGGCGCGCCACGATCCGGTCGCCGTGGCGCAGCCGCGCGAGGTGACGGAAGACGCCGTCGCCGTACGAGCCGACCGTGACGTGACCGAGGATCACCGACGGGCCCTTCTGGCCGGGCGTCGGCGAGTTCCGGTACCAGCCGGCCCGGTCGTGCGCCGCGATCGGGGGCACCCGCACGCTGCCGTCCGGGGCCAGTCCGAGCCGGATCAGCGGGGTGTCGACCCCGATGGCCGGTATCCGAAGACGGACCGGGACCGAACGCCCGAGCGCACGCGCCGGCTTCGCGGCCGGCCGTGCGGCCGTGGACGCGCCGCCGGGCCCTGCGGTCGCGGGTTTCCCGCCGGGCGGGGCGGCCGGGTGGCCGCCGCAGCCCACGAGCAGCGCGGCCGCGGCCGTGGTGACGAACGCGCGCCTGGAGAGAGGCGTCATGCCCCGGTCGCCCGCCGGCGGCGTACGACGAGGACGGCCGCGCCTCCGACGACGAACACCGCCGCGGCGCTCCCCCCGATCAGCCCGCCCTGCCCGGCGGAGTTCGCCGTCGGCACCACACCGGTGTCGGGCGCTCCGCTCGGCCGCACGGAGACCTGTCCGGGGGACGGCACCCGCGTCGGTTCGGCGCTCGGGGCGGCGGTGGGCGTACGCGTCGCGGCGGAGCTCGCCGGGGCCGGCGCGGCCGTGACACTCGGACGGCTCGTGGGGCTCGGGGACGTCCCGTCGGCGAACGCGGGCACCGTGCCCACCAGCACGGCGGTGCACGCGAGTGCCGTGGCACTGAAGACGGTTCGGCGCATGAATCGCTCTCTTTCGTCGGTCGGCCCGCCGCTCGGAACGGCGGGCCGGTTACGGATCGAGCGGAGAGACGAGCCGGCGGCGGACGGGGTTGTAAAGAGACGGCAAAGCCGCAGTGCGGAAGCCGCGCCATGCGGGAACTGGGCTGCGCCGGCGGCCGTCCGCGTCCGTCCTGGTGTCAATCTCCCCCGTTCGTCTGCGGTGTTGACGCGACCGTATGGGGGCACATGACCTGGTTCGCCCTGGAAAGCGGGCAGTTGTACGGCCGGGTCGAACCCTGTAATGCCCGAGTAACGGCGGCTGCCTAGCGTCCGAGCTCCCCCGTACCGTTCCTGGAGGAGCACCCCAGATGCACCTGCCCCAACCGCCCCGGCGCAGACGCGCCGTCTGGGCGGCGGCCGCCTTCACCGCGACCGCCCTGCTGACCGCGTCGACACCCGCGCTCGCCGCCGACACCGCCCCGTCGGCCGAGGTCGACTCCACACTCACCGCCGCCGTGGCCAAGGGCGGTGACGCGACGTTCTTCGTCCTCCTGAAGGACCAGGCGGCCCTGTCCGGCGCCAAGAAGCAGAAGACGCACGCCGCGAGGGCCAGGGCCGCCTTCAAGGAGCTGCGCGCGAACGCCGCCGACAGCCAGGCCTCCCTCACGTCCTTCCTGGACAGGAAGAGGATCGGCCACCAGGACTACTGGATCGCGAACGCGGTCCAGGTCACCGGTGACCAGGACCTCGTGAACGAGCTGGCGAGGCGTTCGGACGTCGCGTCGATCGTCAAGGAGCAGCACTACAAGCTCGACAGCGTCGAGACGGCCGACAGCGAGATCACCACGTCGCGCACGGACTCCTCGGCGAGCGGTGACGACACCCCCGAGTGGGGCGTCGCCGACATCGGCGCCGACGACGTGTGGAAGCAGTACGACGACCGCGGCGAAGGCATCGTCATCGCCAACGTCGACTCGGGCGTGCAGTACAACCACCCCGACCTGGTCGCCCAGTACCGGGGCAACAACGGCGACGGCTCCTTCACGCACGACTACAACTGGTACGACCCGACCGGCCAGTGCGGCACCAGTGGCGTCCCCTGCGACAACAACGGCCACGGCACCCACACGATGGGCACGATGGTCGGCAGGAACGGCATCGGTGTCGCGCCGAACGCCAAGTGGATAGCCGCCAAGGGCTGCGAGTCCTCCTCCTGCTCGGACGCGTCGCTGCTCGCGGCCGGACAGTGGATCCTCGCGCCCACCGACCACAACGGTCAGAACCCGCGCCCGGACCTCGCGCCGAACATCGTCAACAACTCCTGGGGCGGCGGCGACACGACGTTCTACCAGGACATCGTCGAGGCGTGGAACGCCGCCGGCATCTTCGAGGCGTTCGCGGCCGGCAACGACGGTGACGGCAAGACCTGCTCCACCGCGCACGCCCCCGGCTCGCAGGCCCCGTCCTACGGCGTCGGCGCCTACGACTCCGCCGGCACGATCGCCTCGTTCTCCGGCTTCGGCCCCTCGCTGGTCGACGGCTCGATGAAGCCGAACATCTCGGCGCCGGGCGTCAACGTCCGGTCCACGTGGCCCGGTTCGTCGTACAACGCCATATCCGGTACGTCCATGGCGACACCGCACGTCGCGGGCGCCGTCGCGCTGCTGTGGTCGGCGGCCCCCTCGCTGATCGGCAAGATCGACGAGACCCGTGCGCTGCTCGACCAGGGCGCGCGCGACGTCGACGACACCCACTGCGGCGGCACCGCCGGCATGAACAACGTGTGGGGTCAGGGCAAGCTCGACATCCTCGCCTCCGTGGACCTGGCCCCGCACACCGCGGCCACCGTCACCGGCAAGGCCACCGACAAGGCGACCGGCGCGGCCCTCGCCAACATCACCGTCTCGGCCACCGGTACCGGCGGCGACGTCCGCACCGTCACCACCGCCGCCGACGGCACGTACCGCATCGCCCTGCCGGCAGGCACGTACGCCTTCGCGTACAGCGGTTACGGCTACGCGACCGGCTCGGCCACCGGTGTCACGGTCACCGAGAACCAGGCCCTCACCCAGGACTTCGCGCTGACAGCGGTGGCCTCCCACAAGGTCGCCGGCACCGTGCTCGACGTCTCCGGAAAGGCGCTCGCGGGTGCCACGGTCGAGTTGACCGGCTCCCCGGTCGCCGCCGTCACCACCGACGCCAAGGGCACCTACAGCTTCGCGAAGGTCGCCGAGGGCACCTACGGCCTGACGGTGAAGCCCGCGGCGCCGGTCCTGTGCAACGGCGTCTACACCGGTACCGCCACCGTCGCCTCCGCCGACCTGGCCAAGGACGTCCGGGTCCCGGCCCGCACCGACAGCTCCGGCAACAGCTGCGCCCCGGCCGCGTACTCCTGGATCGCCGGCTCCAAGAAGGTCTCGCTGACCGGTGACGAGGACTCCGCGAGCGTCGCGCTGCCCTTCGCGGTGAGCCTGTACGGGGTCTCGTACTCCTCCGCCTCCGTCACCACCGACGGCCTGGTCGATTTCCTGTCCTCGCGCGTCGGCGACTACAGCAACACCGCGCTGCCGACGACCGGCGCGAACAGCGTCAAGGGCATCATCGCCCCGCTGTGGGACGACCTGACCCTCGACAAGAAGTCGTCGGTGCAGACCGCCACGACCGGCACCACGGGCAGCCGCCGGTTCGCCGTCGTCTGGAACAACGCCGCCTACGCCAACGGCACTTCGGGCCGCTCCTCCTTCGAGGTCGTCTTCGACGAGGCGACCGGCTCCGTGACCGTCCAGTACCAGTCGGTCGCCGACAAGGGCGCGGGCGCCACCGTCGGCATCGCGAACCAGTCCGGCACCGACGCCCTCCAGTACTCCTACAACCAGTCCGTGATCGCCGACGGCACCGCCGTCCGCTTCGCGCAGGGAGCCAAGTGATGAGAGCCCCCCAGTCCCGGCGGGCCCTGCGCCTCGCCTCCGCCCTGGTCGCGGCGGGCCTGTGCCTGAGCGTGAGCCCGCAGGCCCTGGCCGCCGACGACAGCGGCTCGGCCATGAAGCTGACCGGTGCCGAGGCCGAGACGCTGGCCGCCCATGTCAGCCTCGACCCGTACGCCGACGCCACCGGCACGAGCACGGTCAGCCCGAAGTCCGACGACGCCCCGAAGCCCGCCGACGACGGCACCGGCACGGACACCGGCTCCGGCTCCGGCACGGACACCGGCAGCGGCTCCCAGCTCGACGGCGCCTCCGCCGACGTCGACCCGACCACCAAGGTCACGCTCACCGGTGCCTCCACGCTGGAAGGCGTGCGCGGCATGGGCGCCACCGTGCCCGTCGGCAAGAACGGCGACTACTTCACCGTCAACAGCATGGGCTACGTGCAGCGGCACACGGCCGACGGCAGCGAGGTGTGGGCGCGCACCAGCAGCTCCTTCTTCACGGACTGGCAGGTCAAGCCGACGCAGCCGTGGCGGACCGAGCCGTACCCGGCGCAGATCCTGATGGGCTACAACGCGGTCTCGCCGTTCTCCGCCAACTCGGACAACGGATACTCCACCGGAGACCTGACCGGCGACGGCGTCCCGGACGTGGTCTTCTCGGCGCAGGTCGGCACGACGCCGTACCCGCGTCCGTTCACCTCGCCGGGGTCGTCGCTGACCACGGGCACGTTCGTGACGGTCCTCAACGGCAAGACCGGCAGGACCGTGTGGTCGAAGCTGTACAACCGCGCCTCCATGGTCAAGATCGTCGAGGGCACCCTGCTGGTCGCCGACGCACCGCGGATGAGCGGCGACTCCAAGGTCCCGGCCGCCGCCACGATGACCCTGACCGGCATCCGCTTCTCCTCCGCGGACGGCGTGCTGACCCCGGCACAGACCTGGACGTACGACACCGGGGAGGCCCGCAAGGGCAACTGGGGCGACATCCAGGACCTGGGCAAGGGCAAGGTCGCCCTCACCTGGAACCTGGCCAAGGCCACCGGTGTCGACGGGCGCGGCCGCACCCTCGTGCTCGACACGGCGGACGGCTCGGTGGACTGGCAGACCGACAGCGCGCTCTACGGCCGTCAGCTGCGCCTGGACGCGGGTCGCGAGCGGATCGTCGCGCTGGAGCAGCGGGACGCGACGGACGCCGTGCGCTACGAGGTCGCCTCCTACGACGTGAAAACCGGTCACCGCGCCACGCTGGAGACCCGGGACAACGTCCTGCCCACCGCGCTGACGGTCGGTGACCTCACCGCGAAGGACGGCGAGGAGTACGCGGTCGCCGAGTCCTCGCTCGACGAGGGCTACTGGGTCAACGCCAGCACCGTGCGCGTGCTCGACGGCACCGACCCCGACACGCTGCTGTGGTCGAGCACGGTCAAGCGCGACGCCGACAACTCCAAGGACGCGGCGAGCGTCTGGCGGCTGCAGGTGGCCGACGGCAAGCTGGTCACCTCCGCCCAGGACGACCGCGAGATCAACGGGGCGAACAACCCCGGAGGCGGACGGTACGCGTCCTTGACGGTCTACTCCGCCAAGGGCGACATCAAGTGGCAGCAGAAGGGCATCGCCGCCGCCCCGATGTACCAGGACGTCTTCAGCGACGACCGGGGCACACACGTGCGGGTCGTCGACCAGGCGGAGAACATCCGCACGTTCAAGCTCGGCAGCGGCAAGGCCGAGGACGTGACGCCGCTGATGGGCGACATCGCGTACGCCAAGGCCACCGACCTGGACAAGGACGGCAAGAAGGACGTCGTCATGGCCGGTTCGTCCGACGGCGTGTGGGCCTACTCCGGTCCGTCGCTGGTGGGCGGCAAGCCCGAGAAGCTGTGGCAGGCCACCGTGCCGGGCGCGGTGCACGACATCGAGACCGGTGACGTCGACGGCGACGGCAGGCCGGAGATCGTCGTCGCGGCCGACACCGCCGTGGTCGTCCTCGACGGCAGGACGGGCAAGATCCTCGCCACCATCGAGGGCGGCGCGGGCCAGTACGTGCGCTCGGCCGAGCTGGCCGACCTGAACGGGGACGGCGAGCTGGACATCCTCGTCCCGACCGACGCCCTGCGCGCCTACCACGGCGACGGCCACGCCCTGTGGACGTACAGCGCGCCCAAGAGCGCCGGCGACGTGCGCTTCACCGACCCGTCCGTGAACGACGGCAAGGTCTACGCGGCCTACGCGAGCCTCAACGCGTACCAGCGGACCGACGCGGTGACCGACGCCGTCGCGCTCGACGCCAAGAACGGCAGGGTCCGCTGGGACGTGGCGCCGAAGGCCCCCGCGGAGGCGGTCGGCGGCGTCGGTACCGCCACCCCGAACGACGGCATCCTCGCGTCCGAGGACATCCCGTACGCGGACGGGCACGCGGTCGTCTACCAGTGGAACGTCACCGCCCCGCTCGAGATCAACGGTGCCGAATCCCTCAGCCCGCGGAACTACTTCGAGATCCGCGACGGCCGCACCGGTGAGGTGCTGCACTCCGGCTACGCGGGCGGCCTGTGGACGCACTTCAGCTACTTCACCGACAAGGGTGTGCTGTACGAGGGAGGCACGGCCTCGTTCCGGCGGTACGAGGCCGACGGCGTGGACTCCAAGGCCGGGGTGCTGCCGCAGTCCTACGGCGGCGGCTTCCTGACCGGTCCCGGCGGCCGCAAGCTGCTGGTCGCCGGTGTCGAGGGCGGGCTCTACCTGTGGGACCCGAGCATCTTCGAGTCCGCCGACACCTGGGCGAACGGCGTCGGAAGCGCGACCATCATGGGTGCGCGCGACTACCTCGCCGCCGACCTGGACGGCGACGGGGTCGACGAGGCGCTCTCGCTCACGGGCGACTACAACGGCGTCGACCGGACGGCCGAGGAGTTCGGCGGCCGCTACTACCTGCCGAACAACGCCATCCACCAGGTCACCACGTACAAGCTCTCCTGAGGTCGTACGGAACCTGCTCGACCTGACGTGACCTGACGTGACCTGACCTGACCTGACCTGAGCCTGCCGGGTCGGGTCGGGTCGGATCGGGTCGGCCGAGGACCCCCCGGGCACACGCCCGGGGGGTCCTCGGCACGCTCGGCTACAGTGGCGCCCTGATGAGTCCGCAGCAGCCGCCCCACCGCACGACCCCGTCCGCCCCGCTGCTCCGGCTGCACCTTTTCAACGGTTTTCGGGCCACCCGGGACGGCGGCCCCGCACTCGCCGAACGGTGGCCCCGGCCCAGCGCCCAGGCCCTGGTGAAACTCCTCGCCGTGTCGCCCGCGCACCGCCTGCACCGCGAACAGGCGATGGCCGTCTGCTGGCCCGACGCCGATCCGCATGCCGCCGCGGGCAGTCTGCGGGTCGCCCTGCACGCCGCGCGCCACGCCCTCGAACCCGAACTCGCGCCGCGCGCCTCCTCCTCGTACCTCGTCTCCGACGGGGGGCTCCTCCAGCTCGACCCCGCGACCGTGTGGATCGACGCCGACGAGGCCGAGACGTCGGCCCGCGCGGCCCTCGCCGACGGCGGGATCGGTGAACTGACCGGCGCCCTGGACCGGTTCACCGGCGAGGTGCTCCCGGAGGACCGCTACGCGCGCTGGGCCGACGACCGGCGCGCCCGGCTCACACTTCTGCGCGAACAACTGCTGCTCCGGCTCGCCGGCGAGCACCTGGAGCGGGGTGCCCCGGCCGACGCGGCCGCGTTCGCCGAGCAGGTCCTCGCCGTCAGCCCCGCCGAGGAGATGGCCCACCGCTTCCTCATCGACGCCTGGCTGCGCCAGGGGCTCCGTCGGCGAGCCGTCCATCAGTACCACGTGTGCCGCGACACGCTCGACACCGAACTCGGCGTACGGCCGGGGCCGGAGACGGAGCGGCTGCACCGGCTCGCGCTGGCCGCGGCCCCCGCCCCCGTCCCCGCCACGCCCCTGCTCCCGGCCCCGCTGCGGACCGCCCGTGGCGCGCCCGTGCTGCGGGGCCGTGACGCCGTGCTCGAACGGCTCCTCTCGGCGGACGGCCCGCCGGTCACGCTCCTCACCGGCGAGGCGGGCGTGGGCAAGACCCGCCTGGTCGCCGAGGTGGCGCGGCGGGCCACCTCGGCCGGTACCGCCGTGCTGTGGGGCGGCGGCCGGGACGCCGAGGGGCACACACCGTACGGGGCCTTCGCGGAGGCGCTGGAGGGATGGCTCGCCGGGCACAGTGCGGCCGAGCGCGCCCGGGTCGGCGCCGAATATCCCGAACTGGCCTCGTTCCTGCCGTCGCTGGGGCAGGTGGGAGCGACCGGTGAGCGCAGTCCCGAGGAGGAGCGGGACCGGCTGTTCCGGGCGAGCGCGGCGCTGCTCGGCGACCTGGCCGCGGTGCGCCCGGTGCTGATGGTCCTCGACGATCTGCACGCCGCCGACACCGGCTCGTACCAACTGCTCGGCCATCTGGCCCGGCGGGCCGTGGAGCGGGGCACGGCGCTGCGGTTTCTGGCGACGTATCGCGAGGAAGAACTCCCCGAGGGCGATACGCGCCGCTCGGTCGTGGCGTCGCTGCTGCGCCAACGTCTGGCCGTACGGCGGGAGTTGGGACGGCTCGACAAAGAGGCATGCCTGGCGGTGGTGCGCGACGCGGCTGCGGACGCGCCGGGCGACGACCGGATCCATCGTGTGTGGGAACTCTCCCTCGGCAACCCGCTGTTCGCCCTCGAACTCGCTCGCGGCCCGGCCGACGGGGTCCCGGGCGACCACGCCCCCGAGGGCGTACGGGAACTGGTGGCCGACCGGCTCGTACGGCTCGCCCCGGACGCACGCCGCATCGTCGAGGCGCTCTCCGTGGCCGGGGGCGACGCCGCACTGTCCGAGCTGCTCGACGTCGCCGAACACGGTCTGCGGCCACCGGTGTCCGGCGCCGCCGCGGCCGATGCCCTGGAGCAGGCCATCGCGGCCTCGCTCGTCGAGGAACGACACGTCGTGGTGGCCGGGCGGTCCGAGGAAGGGGTGGCCTTCCGGCATCCGCTGGTCCGGCTGACCTGCTACGAACAGCTGGCCGTGGTCCGCCGCAGACAGCTGCACGCCGCGTTCGCACAAGCGGTGCGGCGGCGCCGGCCCGATGCCGTCGACGCGCTCGCCTCCCATTTCGCGCGCGCCGATGACCCGCGCGCGGCCGAGTACCTGCGCCGGGCGGCCGAGCGGGCCGCGGCCCTGTACGCCAACGACACCGCCGACCGCTACTACCGCGACCTGGTGGCCCGGCTGGACGTCGACGCGGCCCGCGCCCGGCTCGCGCACGCCCATGTCCTGCGGAGAATGGGCCACTTCGAGCAGGCGGCCGACGCTCTGCGGCTCGCCCTGGCCGAGTTCGAGCGGCGCGGCGACCACGACGACGCGGTCCTCGCCGCGGCGCTGCTCGCCGAGACACTCGTCAAGACGAGCGTCCCCGGTTCCGGTCGCCGAACGCTGCGGGAGCATCCGGTCACGGCGGACACCGCGCCGGAACCGGCTGCCGCCCACTTCCTCGCCCTGTCCCTCATCCGCTGCGTCCAGGGACGCTACGGGGCCGGCGCGGAAGCCGCCCGGCACGCCCTGACCGCCGCACGGAACGTGCCGGGCCTGCGGGGGCAGGGGCTCGCGGCTCGCGCCTTCGCCCTGCAAGCCACCAACCTCGGACTCGCCGGCCGCTTCGACCAGGCACGCGAAGCCGGCGACCAGGCTCTGGCACCGGCCGAGGCGTACGGGGATCCGACGCTGCTCGGCTCGGTCCTGTCGACCCTGCGCGAGAACGCGCGGCGAGCCGGCCGGTTGGGCGAGGCCGTCGAGATCGGGACCCGCGCGCTCGGCCTCGCCGAACGGTCCGGTGATCCGACCGCCGCCGCGTTCGAGCGGGCGAACCTCGCCGAACTCCGGCTGCTGCTCGAAGAGCCCGAGCCTGCCCGGGCTCTCGCCGAACAAGCCGTGGCGGGCGCGGAGGCGTACGACGCCTGGTGCCTTCCGTACGCGCTCACGACCCTGGCGCGGGTGCGGGTGTTCCTGGACGAGACGGCGGAGGCCACGGCGCTCCTGGACCGCGCCGAAACGGTCGCCACCGCGCTCGGGGACCGGCAGGCCGAGCACGAGGTACGCACGGCCCGCGCCGAACTCGCGCTGCACGCACGCCGTCCGGACGAGGCGCTGAACGCCCTGGACGGACATGCCGACGACGCGCCCGTGCTGGTGGCCTGGGCGGAACTCCTGTCAGGGCGGGCCGAGGCCGCGCTGCGGATCGCCGGCACCGAGGTGGCCCGGACCCAGCGCACCGGAGAACGGCTCGCCGAGGTGGAGGCGCGGATCGCTCTCGGGACGTCCCTGTCCCGGCTCGCGCGGACCCGGGAGGGCGTGGAGGAACTGAAGCGGGCCGAGTCACTGGCCGGAGGGCTGCCGTATCCGGCCGGAGCGCGCCGGGCGGCACGGGCTCTGCTGCGCGAGGCGTAGCGGGCCGCTCCGAGGCGCGGACGCGGAGGCAGCCCTCCTGACGCGGTCAGTCCGACCCGGGGCCGTCGGAGGGGTCGGCGGTGGTGGCCGCGTCGCGCAGCGCGTCCAGCAGACCGCGCAGGGCGGGCTGCTCGAAGGCGATCTCCCGTGCGGCCGCCGAGATCACCCGGACCGGCTCGGGGTTGCGGACCGGGCGTACGACGACGCCGGGGTGCCGGCTGCGCAGCCCCAGCCGCGGCATCAGGCCGACACCGAGACCGGCCGCGACAAAGCCCTGAGCGGTGGCGTAATCCTCGCTCTGGATGACGAAGTCGGGACTGAAACCGGCCGCCGCACAGGAGTCGATCACCGGTTCCAGGCAGGGCCCGGGCGGCTCGCTGCCGACCCACTGCTCGCCGGACAGCGCGCTCAGGTCGATGATCTCCTCGTCGGCGAGCGGATGACCGAGGGGCAGTACGGCGGCGTAGGGGTCGTCGAGGAGGTGGACGAGCCGGAAGCCGTCGCCGGCACGGTCACGCGCCTGGACGACCACGGCCAGGTCGGCCCGGCCTCGTGCGACTTCCTGGAACGGGTCCTCCGGGTCGGCGAGTTGAAGGTCGACACGGACGCCGGGGTGCTCGGCACGCAGCCGGGCCAGGGCGGGGGCCACCAACGTGGACCCCGCTGTGGCGAAGTAGCGGACCGCCAGGCGTCCGGTGCGTCCCGCGCGGAGGTCGGCGAGGGCGGTCTCCGCCTGGGCGACCGCAGAGCCGATCAGGGCCGCGTGCTCGGTGAGCAGCAGGCCTGCGGCGGTGGGCCGCACCCCGCGGCCCACCCGTTCGAGCAGCGCCGTGCCGGCCTGCTTCTCCAGCGCCGCCACCTGCTGACTGACGGCGGACGGTGTGTAGCCGAGGTGGGCCGCGGCAGCGGTGACCGTGCCGCTGGTGACCACCGCGCGCAGGACCTGCAGTCGCCTCACGTCAAGCATGTAGCACAGCTTAACAGAATGGGTAGAACCATTCGCTTGTCCTCAAAGCTTGACTGAGGCACCTTCGAAGGACCGGGACCGAGGGGCCCGCCGGACCGACCGCGGAACCGACCACCGAGCGAGACATCGACCGAATCGAGGAAAGCCATCGTGAGCAGCGGTACACGGAGTCTGCGGGGCGGTGCGCGGGTGGCCGTGCTCGCTCTGCTGTGGGGCTCGACCTTCCTCTGGATCGAACTGGCGCTGCGCGGGCTCTCCCCGCTCCAGGTCACGTTCATCCGCTGTGTCCTCGGCGCGCTCGTCCTCACCGTCGCCTGCTACGCGACGGGCCGGAGCATGCCTCGTGGCGTCACCGTCTGGCGCCACATCGTCGTCGCGGCCTTCTTCTGCAACGCGCTCCCGTTCGCGCTGTTCAGCCTGGGCCAGCAGACCGTCGACTCGGGTCTCGCCGGAGTCCTGAACTCCACGACTCCCCTCTGGTCGATCGCGCTCGGTCTCGCCCTGGGCTCGGAACGCGGGCTCCGTCCCGTCCGCCTGACGGGTCTTCTGCTCGGTTTCGCCGGCACGGTCATCATCTTCGCCCCCTGGGAGACGACCGGGGCCATCGGCTGGGGCGCGCTCGCCATCCTCGGCGCGGCCGCCAGCTACGCCGTCGCGTTCACGTACATGGGTCGCACCCTGGTCCGTAAGGGCACCCCCACCATCTCCCTCTCCGCCGCCCAACTCGTCGCCGCGAGCGGACTGACCGCCGTCACGATGCCGATCGGCGGCCTGAAGCCGATCGACCCCGGCCCGGTCGTCCTGGTCGCGGCCGTCGTTCTCGGAGTCTTCTGCACCGCGATCACGTTCCACCTCACCTACCGGATCATCAATGACGAGGGCGCCACCAGCGCGGCCGTGGTCGGCTACCTGCTGCCGGTGGTCTCCGTTCTCCTCGGCGTGGCCGTCCTGGGCGAACACCTCAGCGTCCGGGTGGTGCTGGGCATGGCCGTGGTCCTCGTGGGCGTCGCGATGACGCGACGGAACGGCGCTCCGGCCGAGGACGCGACGGACGGCCCCGCGGGCCCTGGCCGACGGCTCCGGTCACGCCACGGCGCCCTGCGCGGTACGTGACCGCCATCCGGCGCGAGGTCCCCCGACCCCCGCCATCCGCGCCGGAGCAAGGATTCACGCCTCGTCATAAGACAGCTGACCGCCGATCACAGCCCCGCGATCGCGTTCCAGCGCTTGGCGAACTCCGTACGTTCGGTGGAGGTGATGTCGCGGGCGATCGCGAGGCGCTTGCGCATGGTCGCGTCGGGAAAGATCAGGGGGTCCTCGGCGAGGGCCGCGGTGTCCTTGTCCTTGGAGGAGGCGAGGACGTCCTGCGCGGCGGGGACCGGACAGACGTAGTTGACCCAGGCGGCCAGCTCGGCGGCGACCTCGGGCTCGTAGTAGTAGTCGATGAGCTTCTCCGCGTTGGCCTTGTGCCGGGCCAGGTTGGGGATCATCAGCGACTCGGCCCACAACTCGGCGCCCTCCTCCGGGACGACGAAACGGATGTCGGGATCGTCGGCCTGGAGCTGGATCACGTCGCCCGAGTAGGCCTGGCAGGCCAGGACGTCCCCGCTGGAGAGGTCCTTGATGTAGTCGTTGCCGGTGAAGCGGCGGATCCGACCGGTGCTCACGTGCTTCTCGACCTGATCGCACACCCGGTGGAAGTCGTCCGCGCGCCACTTCGTGATGTCGACCCCGTTGCCCTGCATGAGCAGCGCGAACGCCTCGTCCAGGCCGGAGAGCAGCGTGACCCGGCCCTTGAGGTCGTCGGCCCACAGGTCGGACACGTGCTTGATCTCGCGGCCGACCTTGCGGCGGTTGTACGCGATGCCGGTGATCCCCGACTGCCAGGGCACCGACGACTTGCGGCCGGGGTCGAAGGCGGGCGAACTCAGCAGTGGGTCCAGGTACTTGGTGACGTTCGGCTGCTTGGCCCGGTCCATCTCCTGGACCCAGCCGAGCCGGACGAAGCGGGCGCACATCCAGTCGCTGATGACGATGAGGTCCCGGCCCGTCCGCTGATGGTTCATCAGGGACGGGCTGATCTTGCCGAAGAACTCGTCGTTGTCGTTGATCTCCTCGATGTAGTCGACGGAGATCCCGGTGCGCTTCTCGAAGGCCTCCAGCGTCGGCCTGCTGGTCGTGTCGTCGTCATCGGTGTCGATGTACAGCGGCCAGTTCGCCCAGGTCAGCCGCTTGTCCGTGGCGGAGAGGTCGGCTCCGGCCCGGTCGCCGGGTCCCACGTACGCCGCCGGCACCCCGCACCCCGCCAGGGCTCCGAGCGCGGCACCGCCGCCCAGGGCGCGCAGCAGGGACCGGCGGGACAGGGGCGAGGTCTTCCGATTCACTGGCACGCTCGAAGCATGCCCACCCGCGCCGGGTGCGGACAATGGACGCTGCGTCGAGCACTCGCCCGCCGACCCGACACCCTGTCGATCAGTTCCCGGGCGTTCCGAAGGCCCCGGGCGGGTGCGCGCCGCCCGGGCTCGCGGAGCAAGCGGGCCCCTCGGTCGGCCGCGTACGGGGAGCACTCCTGTCGGCCGGTCGCACGGACGCCGGACCGTCGGCCGGCCCCGGCCCCGGCCGGGACGCGTGCCCGTCGGCCGACACCGGCCGGGTGACGGGCGGTGCGCACGGTGGGAACGTGACCCTCACCGTCAGGCCGCCCTGCGGACGGGGCCACGCCTCGACCGTGCCGCCGTGAGCGGTGGCGACGGCCGTGACGATGGACAGGCCGAGGCCCAGGCCGTCCCGCTGGTGGCCCTTCCCTCGCGGGCGGGGCCGAGGGTGCGTATGGGTCCGTTCCGCACCCAGGCGCCGGAACGGCTGGAAGAGTCCGGCCACCTGGTCGCGCGGGATCACCGGGCCGGTGTTGTCGATCCGCAGCACGGGCCGCCCCTCCTCGGTCCCGGTCCACAGACGAACCCAGCTCTCCCCGTTTTCCGGGCTGTTGTGCCGTACGGCGTTGTCCGTGAGGTTGACGACCAGCCGCTCGATCAGCTGCGGATCACCCAGGACGGGCGCGAAGTCGAGGTCGGCCCGCACCCGCGGCCCACGGTCCTCGCCCCCACCGGACGAAACCCCGCCGTCCTCGCCCCCGGAGGACGGCACCTCACCGTCCCCGGTCCCACGACCGTCCTCGGTCCCACAACCGTCCCCGGTCTCACAGCGCTCCCCGGTCCCACGGGACGGCACCTCACCGTCCTCGCCCCCACCGGACGCCCCCTCCCCACCCTCGACCCCACCGGACGACCCCGTGCTGTCGGCGGAGCCGCCGGCCACCACCGCACCGTCCGGCAACCGCCCCCGCACCATCTCCGCGAGGTCGACGAACTCGCTCCGCTGAAGCCCCCGTTGACTGCGCGCGAGTGTCAGCAGGGCGTCGATGAGCCGCGCCTGCTCCTGTCCGGCCGCGCGCACGCGAAGGCACGCGGCCCGCAGACTCTCCACGGACGCACCGGGGTCGGCGAGGGCGACGTCCACGATCGCCTGCTGGAGCGTGAGCGGGGTGCGCAGTTCGTGCGAGGCGTTGGCCACGAACTGCTTCTGCGCCTCGAACGCGCCCTCCAGTCGCCCCAGTACGTCGTCGAAGGTGTCCGCCATCGCCTTGAGTTCGTCCTCGGGGCCCGGCACCGCCAGCCGCTGCCGGAGGTTGTCGGCGGAGATACGCCGGGCGGCGGCGGTCATCGTGCGCAGGGGTGCGAGGACACGTCCGGCCATCAGCCGGCCGAGGGCCACGGAGGCGACCGTCATCACGGCGAGAGCGATGCCCGCCTCGACCAGCAACTGGTGCAGTTGATCGGCGCGCAGGGCCTCGGCGTACATCGTCAGCGTCGGCGGATCGGGGCTGGGGAAGCCGCTGCCCGCCGGCAGCCCCGACTCCACGCTCGAGCCGACGGCCGTCGACGGCTTGGACCGCGACGCGAGCAGGTAGGTGAAGCCGAGCAACGCCGCCCCCGCCACCATGAACAGCGCGCTGTAGAGCAGGGTCAGCCGCCAGCGAATGCTGCGCGGAGCCAGCTGCCACCGCACGCCGTACGGAGCCGGCCGGTTCGGGCCGCCGGACAGGTCCGTCATGCGATCCGATACCCCGCCCGGTCCACCGTCGCGATCAGCGGCGGCTCCCCCAGTTTGCGGCGAAGGCGGCTGACGGTGACCTTCACGGTCTGGCTGAAGGGGTCGGCCGCCTCGTCCCAGGCCCGCTCCAGGAGTTCCTCGGTGGAGACCACGGCGCCCTGCGCGGCCAGCAGGAGTTCGAGCACGGCGAACTCCTTCGGACTGAGGGCGAGCCCCGAACCGCCCCGGGTCGCCTGTCGTCGCGCCGGGTCGAGCCGCAGCTCTCCGCGGACCAGGACAGGAGGCAGCGCGGGCTGCGCACGCCGCGCCAACGCCCGTACACGCGCGACGAGTTCGGCGAAGGCGAACGGCTTCGGCAGATAGTCGTCGGCTCCGAGGCCGAGCCCCATGACGCGGTCGGCCACCGTGCCGGACGCGGTGAGCATCAGCACCCTCGCCCGGCTGCCGCCCGCGGCCAGCGTCCGGCACACCTGGTCGCCGTGGACGCCGGGCAGATCGCGGTCGAGCACCACGACGTCGTAGGCGTTGACACCGGCGCGTTCCAGCGCCGTGGGCCCGTCCAGCGCGAGATCGACCGCCATGCCCTCGCGGCGCAGCCCGGCTGCCAGCGTCTCGGCGAGCTCTTCATGGTCCTCGACCACCAGCACACGCATGGCGGTCAGTGTGGCGGTCCGACGGTTACACGGAGATAAGCGCCCCCTGTGCGGGCACCCCGTTCCCCTGCCGCCGCCGGACCCGCGCACCTCGCCGCCACTGACGGCCCCGCCCACCGCACCACTGACGGCCCGCCCGACGCGCCACTGCCGAACCCCGTTCCCCCTTCGCTGCCTGCCGGGCCGAGCGGCAGCCCCCGTTCACCCGGCCGAACGCCGCTCCTGTTGCGTCCCGATAAGGACGGCCGTTCCCGCGCCGTAACCGCCGCCGGGCTTGTCTGGAGCCCAGCACGACACGGCGCACCGCACGACAGCCCGTCACGGCGCGACGCGTGACGGCACGGCGCATCGGTGCGCCACCGCATCCGCTCGGCGGCGACGCCGCCCACTCCATGGAGGAACCCCATGCGCGCACTGGCCACCCGGCCACAACGACTCGCCCTGGTCTGCGCCCTGATCTCGGCCGCCACGCTCGGGACCGTCAGCGCGTCGGCGGCCTCGGCCTCCGGCGAGTCCACGGTGCCGACCGCGACGGCCGTGACGGCCCAGTACCCGTCGCACGCCAGGACCACCGAGCCGCCCAAGGGAGCCCCGCCGGCCATCGCCTACCGGCCGACCGCGCACGCGCCCGGCGATGTGAACACCGCCGACGACGCGTTCGCGGCCTGCATGCGCGGCCATGGCCAGAAGGTCTTCCCGGACTTCCACGCCTCGAAGGACCGGCAGGGCCACATCCGGTTCGAGGTGAGGATGAGGGCGAGCAAGGGGTTCGACCCGACGTCGAAGAGCTACCGGGCCGCCGTGAAGGCGTGCGCGCCGATCCTGAAGAAGGCCGGCATCACCTTCTCGTCGGGGACCGGCCTGCCTCCGCTGCCCGTCCCGGGCAAGCCCGGCGGCGAACACGGCACCGGCTCCGGCGGCGGCTCGGTCAAGCTGCCGCCCCGCCTCCACACGGAGAAGGGCGAGCCGGGCGCACCCGACCTGCCCTCGTTCTCCAGCTCGATCGAGAGCGCCTGAGCCTGCGCGGAGGGGGAACAGCGTGGCCCCGGACGGGATCGACTCCCGTCCGGGGCCACGTGGTTCACGCTCGACGCGCGGTCGACCCGCCGTAGCCCGGCGGTCGGTTCGCGGTCAGCCGTCGAGCGACGTCATCACGTGCTTGATGCGCGTGTAGTCGTCGAAGCCGTACGCGGAGAGGTCCTTGCCGTAGCCGGACTTCTTGAAGCCGCCGTGCGGCATCTCGGCGACCAGCGGGATGTGGGTGTTGATCCACACGCAGCCGAAGTCGAGGGACTTGGACAGACGCATCGCGCGGCCGTGGTCCTTGGTCCACACCGAGGAGGCGAGGGCGAAGTCGACGCCGTTGGCCCACTCGATGGCCTGGGCCTCGTCCGAGAAGGACTGGACGGTGATGACCGGGCCGAAGACCTCGTTCTGGATGATCTCGTCGTCCTGCTTGAGGCCGGAAACGACGGTCGCGGCGTAGAAGTAGCCCTTGTCGCCGACCTGCTTGCCGCCCGCCTCGACCTTGGCGTGGGCGGGCAGGCGCTCGATGAACCCGGCGACCTGCTTGAGCTGGTTCGGATTGTTCAGCGGGCCGTAGAGCACGTCCTCGTCGTCCGGCTGCCCGGTCTTCGTCTCCGCGGCGGCCTTGGCGAGCGCGGTGACGAACTCGTCGTGGATGGACTCCTGGACGAGGACGCGGGTGGCGGCCGTACAGTCCTGGCCGGCGTTGAAGAAGCCCGCGACCGAGATGTCCTCGACCGCCTTGGCGATGTCGGTGTCCTCGAAGACGACGACCGGGGCCTTGCCGCCGAGCTCCAGGTGGACGCGCTTGACGTCCTTGGACGCGGACTCGGCGACCGAGATGCCCGCGCGGACCGAGCCGGTGATGGACGCCATCGCCGGGGTCGGGTGCTCGACCATCGCGCGGCCGGTGTCGCGGTCGCCGCAGAGGACGTTGAAGACGCCCTTGGGCAGGATGCCGCCGATGATGTCGGCGATCAGGACCGTGGAGGCCGGGGTGGTGTCCGACGGCTTCAGGACGACCGTGTTGCCCGCGGCGAGGGCCGGGGCGAACTTCCACACCGCCATCATCATCGGGTAGTTCCACGGCGCGACCTGGGCGCAGACGCCGATCGGTTCGCGGCGGATGATCGAGGTCATGCCCTCCATGTACTCGCCGGCCGAGCGGCCCTCGAGCATGCGGGCGGCACCCGCGAAGAAGCGGATCTGGTCGACCATCGGCGGGATCTCCTCGGACCGGGTCAGTCCGATCGGCTTGCCGGTGTTCTCCACCTCGGCCGCGATGAGCTCCTCGGCCCGCTCCTCGAACGCGTCCGCGATCTTCAGGAGGGCCTTCTGGCGCTCGGAGGGCGTCTGGTCGCGCCAGGCCGGGAAGGCCGCGGCGGCGGCCGCCATCGCGGCGTCGACGTCCGCCTGGCCGGAGAGCGGCGCGGTCGCGTACGCCTCGCCGTTCGCGGGGTTGACCACCTCCGTGGTCCGTCCATCGGCGGCATCGCGGAACTCTCCGTCGATGTAATTGCGCAGACGACGCAGCTCGGTGCTCACTGCCCGGCCCTCCTGTCGGATGTCCAACGACCCAGGTGTCCAGTACCTGAGATGCCTGAGACCCCACCCTAATCCGTGGCTCGACGTTTTCAACACCCCCGCGCCGCTCAGAACTGCGAAATCCGCAAGACACGTACCCGTAAACAACGAATTTCATCGCCGCATGCTTGCGGAACTATCGAGACGTCGTGCACAGTGAGCTCGTGGCCAGTCGAAGCGCGGAACCAAGGGACTCCCGCGAGTCCAGGAACGGCAGTCCCCAGTTGGATGCCGTCTCCCTCGCCATCATCGAGCAGCTTCAGCAGGACGGACGCCGCCCGTACGCCGCGATCGGCAAGGCCGTGGGCCTCTCCGAGGCGGCGGTGCGCCAGCGCGTCCAGAAGCTGCTCGACCAGGGTGTCATGCAGATCGTCGCCGTCACGGACCCGCTCACCGTGGGATTCCGCCGGCAGGCGATGGTCGGCGTCAACGTGGAGGGCGACCTCGACCCGGTGGCCGAAGCACTGACTGCCATGTCGGAAGTCGAGTACGTGGTGATGACCGCGGGCTCGTTCGACATCCTCGCCGAGATCGTCTGCGAGGACGACGACCACCTGCTGGACGTCATCAACAAACGCATCCGGGCCCTGCCCGGGGTGCGCTCCACCGAGAGCTTCGTCTACCTGAAGCTCAAGAAGCAGACCTACATGTGGGGAACCCGATAGCCGTGAGCACCAAGGACCTCAGCAAGACCGCGTACGACCACCTGTGGATGCACTTCACCCGCATGTCCTCGTACGAGAACGCGCCCGTTCCCACCATCGTCCGTGGTGAGGGCACCTACATCTACGACGACAAGGGCAAGCGCTACCTCGACGGTCTCGCGGGCCTGTTCGTGGTCCAGGCCGGCCACGGCCGCACCGAGCTGGCCGAGACGGCCTTCAAGCAGGCCCAGGAGCTGGCCTTCTTCCCGGTGTGGTCCTACGCCCACCCCAAGGCCATCGAGCTGGCCGAGCGCCTCGCGCACCACGCGCCGGGCGACCTGAACAAGGTGTTCTTCACCACCGGTGGCGGCGAGGCCGTCGAGACCGCGTGGAAGCTGGCCAAGCAGTACTTCAAGCTGCAGGGCAAGCCGACCAAGTACAAGGTCATCTCGCGTGCGGTCGCCTACCACGGCACCCCGCAGGGCGCCCTGTCCATCACCGGCCTGCCGGCCCTGAAGGCTCCCTTCGAGCCGCTGGTCCCGGGTGCCCACAAGGTCCCCAACACCAACATCTACCGCGCCCCGCTCTTCGGCGACGACCCCGAGGCCTACGGCCGCTGGGCCGCCGACCAGATCGAGCAGGAGATCCTCTTCGAGGGCCCGGAGACCGTCGCCGCGGTCTTCCTGGAGCCGGTGCAGAACGCCGGCGGCTGCTTCCCGCCGCCGCCCGGCTACTTCCAGCGCGTGCGCGAGATCTGCGACCAGTACGACGTGCTGCTGGTCTCGGACGAGGTCATCTGCGCCTTCGGCCGCCTCGGCACGATGTTCGGCTGCGACAAGTTCGGCTACGTACCGGACATGATCACCTGCGCCAAGGGCATGACCTCGGGCTACTCCCCGATCGGCGCGTGCATCGTCTCCGACCGCGTCGCCGAGCCGTTCTACAAGGGCGACAACACCTTCCTGCACGGCTACACGTTCGGCGGCCACCCGGTCTCCGCGGCCGTGGCGCTCACCAACCTCGACATCTTCGAGCGTGAGGGCCTGAACCAGCACGTGCTGGACAACGAGGCCAACTTCCTGCAGACCCTGCAGAAGCTGCACGACCTGCCGATCGTCGGCGACGTCCGCGGCAACGGCTTCTTCTACGGCATCGAGCTGGTGAAGGACAAGGCCACCAAGGAGACCTTCACGGACGAGGAGTCGGAGCGCGTGCTCTACGGCTTCGTCTCCAAGAAGCTCTTCGAGTACGGCCTCTACTGCCGCGCCGACGACCGCGGTGACCCGGTCATCCAGCTGTCGCCGCCGCTGATCTCCGACCAGTCGACCTTCGACGAGATCGAGGGGATCGTCCGTCAGGTCCTGACGGAGGCGTGGACCAAGCTCTGATCCCGCGCCCCTGATCCGATCCCGCGCTGCTGATCCCGCACCTCGGATCCCGCACCTCGGATCCCGCACCTCGGATCATCGGTCGCGGGCCCGGCTCCGCCGATCTGCCGTCGGCGGGCTCCGGCCTTCGCCGGACTGATCAACACCGGCCCCGGTGGCGCCCGTTCGAGTGAGAATGGGCGGCCCGGGGCCGCGTGCTGTCCGGCCTCCCGGCCCCGACTCCCTAGCGTGCGCAGTGACCGATCGGCCCTGCCTTCGTTCCCCCGTCCGGGGGACCGAGCGACCTCGAAGAGGTCGCCGGGCACGGCACATCAGATCTGAACGAGGTGTACGCGATGGTGGCCCCGCCTGACAACGACGTGCTCTGGGCACGCGCCCTGCACGTCAAGCACAACGGCTCGCCCGCGCTCAGCGGTGTCTCGCTCGGCGTCCGTGAGGGCGAGATCCTCGCCGTCGGCGGCCCGCGCGGCAGCGGCAAGACGACCCTCCTGCAGTGCCTGTCCGGCCAGCTGCTGCCGCAGCAGGGCGAGGTCTGGTTCAACAGCTCGCCCGTCCACACCATGGGCCCGCTCACCCGGGAGCGGCTGCGCCGCGACCGGTTCGGCTGGATCGATCCGGTCCCGTCCCTGGTCCCAGAGCTGAACGCCTGGGAGAACGCCGCCCTCCCGCTGATGCTGCGCGGCTGGGCCCGCCGGGCCGCCAAGACCGCCGCCCTGGAGTGGCTGGAGCGCCTCGACATCGGCGGCTGCGCCCGCAAACGCCCGCACGCCCTGCTCATGGCCGAGCGGCAGCGCGTCGCCATCGCCCGCGCCCTCGCCCCCACCCCCACCGTGCTGTTCGCCGACGAGCCGACGGCCCCGCTGCACCGCGCCGACCGCGCCCATGTGCTGCGTACGCTCACCACGGCGGCGCGCTCGCACGGCATCACCGTCGTCCTCGCCACCCACGACGCGGACACGGCGGCGCTCGCCGACCGTACGGTGTCGCTGCTCGACGGACGGCGTGTGAACACCGTCCACCTGCCCCCGGTCGCCGAGGCGGAAGGCCGGGCCGCGTGCTCGCTCTCCGTCTAGCCCGCAGGGGCAACCCCCTCGTCCAGCTCGGCCGGCTCCTGGTCGCCACCGCCTCCGCGGGCACCGGGTTCCTGCTGCTGTGCACGCTGGGATACGCGATGAGCCATCCGGACGCCTCGGCCGCCGGCGCGCTGCGCCTGGCCTGGTGCGTCGCCCCCGTCGCCGCCACGGTCTATTTCGCCGTCGCGGTGGCCCGCACCGACCCCGGCACGCGCCCCCGGGCCGGCCTCTCCGCCATCGGCCTCGGCCCGGGCCGGCTGATGGCGATCTCCGCCGCCACCACGGCCCTGTCCACCCTCCTCGGCTCGCTGCTCGCCCTGCTCCTCTTCCTCCACCTGCGCGGCGACCTGACCGGCATCCCGTTCGACGGCGCGGCGGCGGAGTTCCTCGCCGCCGGCCAGTCCCTGCCCCTGCCGGCGGCCCTGACGCTGCTCGCCCTGGTGCCGATCGCGGCCTCGGGCGCGGCCGCCCTGGTCCTGCGCCCCCGGCACAGCGGACCGCGGCGCACCGCCTGGGCGTACGGCCGCACCTGGATGTCGGCACGGCAGAACGCGGTCGCGACCGCTCCCCCGCGCGGTCCCGCGCGGGGTGGACAGCACACGGGCGGCCGGCGCGGCGCACCCGCGGCCTCCGCCGGAACCGGCACGGCCGACGGATTCGAGGACGCGGAGGCGGACACCGGGGCCACGGCCCCGCCGGAGCCCCGCCCCCGTACCCCGGACGCCGCCGCGGACGCCGACGGCCCCGACTTCCACTGGACGGCCGAGGCGCTCGCCGGCGAGGACACCCCTCGCGGGACCGACGGGAACACGGCGCAGGGGAACACCACGCAGAGGGTGGGTGCGCAGGACCGTTCGGCCGCCGTCACCCAAGGGCCCTCCGGGACACCGGCCTCGTACGAGGGTGCCGACCACGCGCAGGCACACCAGGACCGGCGGCCGGCCGCCGAGACCGACGCCCGTCGGCTGCCGCCGCCGGAGACCTCGCCGAACGGGCTCCCCTGGGGCGCGGCCACGCTGGCGGCCGGACTGGCCGTGGAGACGTACGCGAGCCGGTCGGGACCCGCGCCGGCGCTCGCGCTGCCCGGCGGTTTCGTCGGCGGTCCGGCCGGGGTGGTGCTCGGCTGGGTGCTGACGGCGGTCGGTCTGGCCCTCGCGGGGCCCGCGATCACCTATCTGTGCGGGCGGCTGCTCCAGGCCGTACGCCCCGGCGCGCTGCGCCTGCTGGCCGGGCGGGTGCTCCAGGCGGAGGCGCGGCGCATCGGGCAGCCGCTGGGCGTGGTGTGCGCGGTGGCGTCGGGCGGGTTCGCCATGACGACGCTGTACACCGGTTCCCGGCCCGCGTTCGGGCCGCTGACCACCCTCGGGGCCCTGCTGGTCGCCGGGTGCACGCTGCTGACGCTGGCGACCGCCGCCGTCGAGGCGAAGCAGGAGCGGGCGGACACCACGGCGGCCCTGCTGCGGCTGGGCGCGCCCACCGCGACGCTGCGCGGCGCCGCGGCCCTGCGCGTCGGCGCGCTGTTCGCCGTGTTCGCCCCGCTGACCTGGACGGTCGCCGAGCTGGCCGCGCTCCCCTTGACCCGCTGATCCGTCCACGGACCGGTCCACGCGATCGCGGCGGAATTGGGTCCGTGCCGGGCGATGAGTTCCGGACGGACCCCCGGTCTATCCCTGCGAACGGCACAACACTGACGGGAGACCCTCACATGTACCAGCAGATGATCTTCGTGAACCTGCCGGTGTCCGACGTGGACACCTCGAAGAAGTTCTTCACGGAGCTCGGCTACACGATCAACCCGCAGTTCTCCACCGACGACTGCGCCTGTGTGGTGATCAGCGACACGATCATCGCGATGATGCTCAGCAAGCAGCGCTACGCGGACTTCACCAAGAAGCAGATCGCGGACGCGACCAAGACCAGCGAAGTGCTGCTGTGCCTGAGCGCCGAGAGCCGCGAGAAGGTCGACGAGCTGGTCGACGGCGCGATCGCCGCGGGCGGCTCGGCGACCGGCGACACGCAGGACCAGGGCTTCATGTACGGCCGCGCCTTCGACGACCCGGACGGCCACACCTGGGAGGTCATGTGGATGGACCCGACGGCGGTCCAGGGCTGAGTCCGGCCGTCCCGGTTCAGCTCCCGGGGCCGGTGCGCGGTACGGGGGTCCGCGCGCCGGCCTCGTGACGTCGGTCTCCGGGAACCCGGCCCGGCCCCCGCACGGTCCCGGCGTCCCGTGGCGTCGCCCGGCACGGTGTCACCCGCGTTGCGGGTGCGTTCGGGTGATGCGACGTCACCGCGAAGTGTCGTGCCGGGTACCGCGAACCCCGGGTGTCCTCCGAACGGCACCCCTAGCATGGCCGCGTGCAGCCGACTCCCCTCCACGCATCCCATGACCGTGAGATCGAATCCCTCACCGAGTTCGACGAGGTCGTCTCGGCCGGCGCCACGCTCGCCGGGTTCCGTGTCCAGGCGGTCGACCTGACGCGCCGTACGAAGGAACTGCTCTCCGTGGACACCACGGGTGCCGTGTTCCTGGGCTGCCCGATGGAGGCCGAGGCCGCCGCCGGTGTCCGGGCCTCGGGCGCCCTCGTCTTCCCGCCCGTACCGGGGCTGCCCCTCGATCCCTACCGGGGCTGTCTCTACTCCCCCGACGAGCTCTTCGCCTCGCTCGACGCGGGGTACGAGGCGACACCCGACGCCCGTGCGTACGCCTGGTTCCAGCAGACCAAGGCCGACGGCGACATCTTCGCCTCGATGGTGCGCGCGGTGCACGACGACTCCGTGTCGGACGCCCTCGACGAACTCCTCGTCGGCGCACGGGTGGTCGGCGTGATGGGCGGCCATGCGATGGCACGGGGCACGGAGGCGTACGCGGGGGCCGCGCGGCTCGGCCGGGAGCTCGCGCGCTCCGGCCTGACGGTCGCCACCGGCGGCGGTCCGGGCGCCATGGAGGCGGCGAACCTCGGCGCGTACGCGGCTCCCTTCGACGACGGCATGCTCGACGAGGCGCTGCACGTCCTGGCGGCCGTCCCCTCGTTCACCCCGTCCATCACCGACTGGGCGCGCGCCGCGTTCGAGGTGCGGGAGCGCTGGCCGTCGGGTGGCCCCTCGGTCGGCATCCCCACCTGGTTCTACGGGCACGAGCCGCCGAACGCCTTCGCCGCGCACATGGCGAAGTACTTCGCCAACGCGACCCGCGAGGACGGGCTGCTGGCTCGCTCGAACGCGGGGGTCGTCTTCTTGCCGGGCGCCGCCGGGACCGTACAGGAGATCTTCGACAACGCGACCCCGAACTACTACGGGTCGAGGGGCGAGCCCACCCCCATGGTCCTGGTGGACCGTGCGCACTGGACCGAGAGGTATCCGGCCTGGCCGCTGCTCAGGGCGTTGGCGCGGGAGCGTGCGATGGAGTCGCGGATCGCGCTCGTCGACCGTGTTGATGACGCTCCGGAAGCACTCAAACACCTCGGCGGTTAATGACTCGGCAAAGCCAACGGCGAGGCAGGGCATATGCATTGACAGCACTTAGGTGGCGCTTATAAACCTGTGAAACTCCTGGGGGTGCTGTTGCCACGGAATGAATCGCAGCAAATCCCCCGACACCCCCCGCAGTTGCGCAACCTGTGAAGGGCAATCGTGTCCATATCTCGACGCACCGCACGTACCGTGCGAATCCTCGGCGTTGCTTCCGCCTCCGCCGCGCTCACGCTCGGCATCGCCGGCAACGCGCTCGCTTGCAACATCCGTGACTTCTCGGCCGCCGCTTCCTGCGACGACGGGAAGGGCATCATCACCGTGACCGACACGGACGCCTCCGCCAAGGAAGCCACCGTCACGGTCTACCTCGAGTCGAACGGCGCCGACGAGCGGCAGGTCGGCTCCAAGACGGTCACCGGCAGCCGCGAGGGTGCCACCGTCACGTTCTCGGAGGACTGGGCTCCCGGAGCCAAGTACCGGGTCCACATCACGGTTCCCAAGCTCGTCGACGCGGACGTCTCGCCTATCACGACGGCGCCGTCCGAGGCCTGCACCACGAAGTCGGAGTCCCCGTCGCCTTCGGACAGCCCGGAGCCGTCGGAGACCCCCTCCGGCTCGGAGACGCCGTCCGACTCGGCGACCCCGTCGGACTCGGAGAGCAGCGCTGCCCCGGCGACGCCGGGTGACAACCAGCCGTCCGCGGCGGCCGGTGAGTCCAACCTCGCCGAGACCGGCGCGGACTCCAACACCCCGATGATCGCCGGTATCGCCGGTGCGCTCGTCGTCGTCGGTGGCGGAGCGGTCTTCTTCGGCATGCGCCGCCGCGGCGCCTCGAAGGCCGGCTGACCCGTATCCCGTACGACCGTGTGGCCCGCCTCCTCAACGGGGGCGGGCCACACGGCTGTCCGGGCACAGCGGCCGGACAGCGCCTCCGGCCGGACGGCCGACCGCCCTCTGCCCCGCGCCTCTCTCCCGGGCACGACGATCCCGGCGTACTACGGCCCGAGCACGACGATCTCGGCGGCGTCGAACTCCACCCCGACCACGTCCCCGGGCTCCGGAGCGTCCCGCAGCGCGCATGCCGCCTCCAGCCGGGGCGCGTCCCGCGGCTGGAGCTGTACGGCGACGTGGGTGCCCCGGAAGGTGCGTGCGGCGACCGTGCAGCGCAGCCCGTCCGCCGGGGCCACGAGCCGTACACCGGCGGGCCGTACGAGGAGCGTGCCCGGTCCCTGGGGGGCACCCTCGGGCACCGGGACCTTGCCCCACGGGGTGTCGGCGGCCGCCGCGCTCACCGTCGCCTCGACCACGTTGTCGAAGCCGAGGAAGCGGGCCACGAACGCGTCCGCGGGACGCTGCCAGACCTCAAGTGGCGTACCGGACTGGGCGATCCGCCCGTCGCGCATCACCACGACCCGGTCGGCGAGCGCGAAGGCCTCGCCCTGGTCGTGGGTGACGGCGAGCACCGTGGTCCCCAACTCGCCGAAGAGGCCGCGGAGTTCGACGACAAGCCGTTCGCGCAGCGAGCGGTCCAACTGCCCGAGCGGTTCGTCGAGCATCAGCAGGCGGGGGCGGGGCGCCAGGGCGCGGGCCAGCGCGACGCGCTGCTGCTCGCCCCCGGAGAGGGAGGCGACGGCGCGGTCGCGGGCTCCGGGCAGTCCGACCAGGTCCAGCAACTCCCCCACCCGGGCCGTCTGTCCGCTTCTCGACGTGCCGCGCATCCGCAGCCCGAAGGCCACGTTGCCGCCCACGTCCCGCTGCGGGAAGAGCTGATGGTCCTGGAACATCAGGCCGACGCCCCGCTTGTGCGCGGGAACGCCCGCCTGGTCCTGTCCGTCCAGCAGCACGTGGCCCGCGTCCAGGGCCTGCAGTCCGGCCACCGTCCGCAGCAGCGTGGACTTGCCGCTGCCGCTCGGCCCGAGCACGCACACGATCTCGTGCTCGGCGACATCGAGGTCGACGGCGTCGAGCACGGCCCGGCCACCGAAGCGTACGGTCGCGCCCTGCAGGCTCAGCAGCATCTAGAACTCCCCGGTCCGGTCGGTCCGCATCCGCTCCAACAACAGCAGCGCCACCGCGCACACCACCATCAGAATCGTCGAAAGGGCCATCGCCTGGCCGTAGTTGAGATCGCCCGCCCGTCCGAGCAGCCGGGCCACGGCGACCGGCAGCGTGGGGTTGTCGGGCCGTGCGATGAAGACCGTCGCCCCGAACTCCCCGAGGGAGACGGCGAAGGCGAATCCGGCCGCGATCAACAGCGCCCGCCGCACCATCGGCAGATCGACCTCGCGCCACACCCGCCACGGCGAGGCCCCGAGCACGGCCGCGGCCTCCCGCAGCCGCCCGTCCACCGCGCGCAGCACGGGCAGCATCGTCCGTACGACGAAGGGGACACCCACCAGCGCCTGCGCCAGCGGCACCAGGATCCAGCTCGCGCGCAGGTCGAGGGGCGGCTCGTCCAGGGCGATCAGGAACCCGAAGCCCACGGTCACCGCGGAAACACCGAGCGGCAGCATCAGCAGGGCGTCGAAGCCCCGCATCAGCCGGCCCGCGCGCCGGGTGAGGGCCGCCGCCGCCAGACCGCCGATCAGCACGGCGATGGCGGTGGCGGCGAGCGCGTACTCCAGCGAGTTGCCGATCGCCTCGATCGGGGCGACGAGGAAGACGCCTCCGTCGTCGTCGGCCAGCGCCCGGTAGTAACCGAATCCCGGGGCGTCGAGGGAGCGCTGGACGAGGACCGCGAGCGGCAGCACGAGGAGGACGCCGATGCTCGCCAGCACCCCCGCGAGCAGCGCCCACTGCCCGGCCCCGCGCGGCCGGCGCGCGGTCGTCTCCGGGGCCACCAGACGCAGGGCGGTCTCCCGTCGGCGTACGGTCGCGGCGTGTACGGCGAGGATCGCGCCCACCGCCACGAACTGGACGATCGTCAGCACCGCCGCCGTCGTGAGGTCGAAGATCTCGGAGGTCTGCCGGTAGATCTCGACCTCGAGGGTCGAGAAGGTGGGGCCGCCGAGGATCTGCACCACACCGAACGAGGTGAAGGTGAAGAGGAAGACCATGAGGGCCGCCGCGGCGACGGCCGGCCCGAGCGCCGGCAGCGCCACCCTGCGCCACGCCGCGAAGCGCGAGGCGCCGAGCACGCGCGCGGCCTCCTCCTGGCGCGGGTCGAGCTGCGACCAGAGTCCGCCGACGGTCCGTACGACGACCGCGTAGTTGAAGAAGACGTGCGCGAGCAGGATCGCCCACACCGTGGTGTCGAGGCGCACGCCCCACAGCTCGTCGAGCAGCCCGCCGCGGCCGACCAGCGCGAGGAACGCCGTGCCGACGACCACGGTGGGCAGCACGAAGGGCACGGTCACCACGGCCCGGAGGATCTGCTTGCCCCGGAAATCGAAGCGCGCGAAGACATACGCGCCGGGGAGCGCCACCAGCAGCGTGAGCACCGTCGAAGCGAGCGCCTGCCAGGTGGTGAACCACAGCACGTGCCGGATGTCGGACTGGGCCGGCACCTCCCAGATCCGGTCCAGCTGCCAGCCGCCGTCCGTGTGGAGCCCGCGCGAGACGATCGCGATGACGGGGTAGGCGAAGAAGACGGCGAAGAACGCGACGGGCAGGGCCATCAGGCCGAGCCGCGCCGCGTTCCGCCCACGGGCCTTTCGCGGAGCTCCGCCGGTCCCGTCGGCTCGGCCCGCTCCCTCGGCTACTTCAGTACGAGCGAGGTCCACGACTTGACCCACTGGTCGCGTTCGGCGGCGATCTTCTCGGGGGCCAGGGTCTCGGGGTCCTTGGCCGGCGGACCGTACTGCGTGAACTCCGGCGGCACCTGCGCGGCCTCGCGCACCGGGTAGACGAACATGTTGAGCGGCATGTCGTCCTGGAACTCCTTGGTGAGCATGAAGTCGAGGAGCGCCTTGCCGCCCTTGGCGTTCTCGGCGTTGCTGAGCAGACCCGCGTACTCGACCTGCCGGAAGCAGGTGCCGGTCGCGACACCGGTCGGAGCGGTGGTGGGCTTCGGGTCGGCGTAGATGACCTCGGCGGGCGGCGAGGAGGCGTACGAGACGACGAGCGGCCGGTCGCCCTTGGCCTTCTTGCCGCCGGCGGACCCCGAGAACTCCTCGTTGTAGGCCTGCTCCCAGCCGTCCACGACCTTCACGCCGTTGGCCTTGAGCTTCTTCCAGTAGCCCTCCCAGCCCTTGTCGCCGTAGTGCGCGGCGGACCCGAGCAGGAAGCCGAGGCCGGGCGAGGACGTGGAGGCGTTCTCGGTGACGAGGAGGTCCTTGTACGCGGGCTTGACCAGGTCGTCGAAGGACTGCGGCGGCTTCAGCTTGTGCTCGCTGAAGTACGCCTTGTCGTAGTTGACGCAGATGTCGCCCGAGTCGATGGGCGTGACCCGGTGCTTGTCCTGGTCGGTCCGGTACTCGGGCAGGACCAGATCCGCGCCCTTGGCCACGTACGGCTGGAACAGCCCGTTGTCGAGCGCGCGGGAGAGCAGGGTGTTGTCGACGCCGAAGAAGACGTCGCCCTGCGGGTTGTCCTTGGTCAGGATGGCCTTGTTGACGGCCTGCCCGGCGTCGCCGTCCTTGAGGACCCGGACCTTGTACCCGGACTGCTTCTCGAAGTCCTTGAGCACGCTCTTCGACACGACGAACGAGTCGTGGCTGACGAGCGTGATCGTCTTCGGTTCGCCCGAGCCTGCGGCGTCGGACGAGTCGCACGCGGACAGTGCCGGCAGCGTGACGAGGCCGAGCCCGACGGCCAGGGCCGCGAACCGCCTGTTGGTGATGCTCACTGATTCCTCCTGGGTGACCAGGAAGAGACGCGGCCCTGCCCAGGGCCTCTGACGGTCCCGGGCAGGGCGCAACAGCTTGAGTAACGACCGAACTTCCTACCCAGAATGACCTGGGCAAGGTTCAGAGGGTCTGCGGGCTGTCCCGCACTCTCAGCGCTGTGGCGCTCCCCTGTCGGAATATGAAGATGTCGGAATACGAAGAGATACTGACGCGGCTCAGACTACCGCTCGGTCGCGGCGAGCTGACCACACGCTCCGTCGATCTCCTGGCCACGGGTGTCCCGGACGGTCACCGTCACGCCATGGGCGGCGATCGCCTCGACGAACGCCTTCTCGTCCTCGGGCCGCGAGGCGGTCCACTTCGAACCCGGGGTCGGGTTCAGCGGGATGAGGTTGACATGCACGGGCCTGCCCTTGAGCATCCGCCCGAGCCGGTCACCACGCCACGCCTGATCGTTGATGTCGCGGATCATCGCGTACTCGATGGACAGGCGCCGCCCGGACCTGTCCGCGTACTCCCATCCGGCGTCCAGCACCTCGCGCACCTTCCACCGCGTGTTCACGGGGACGAGGGTGTCGCGCAGCTCGTCGTCCGGGGCATGCAGGGAGATCGCGAGCCGGCACTTGAAGCCCTCGTCGGAGAACCGGTTGATGGCGGGGACCAGCCCGACCGTCGACACGGTGATACCGCGCTGCGAGAGCCCGAGCCCGTCCGGCTCGGGGTCGGTGAGGGCCCGGATCGCCCCGACCACACGCTTGTAGTTGGCGAGCGGCTCACCCATGCCCATGAAGACGATGTTGCTCAGCCGCGCGGGACCCCCGGGGATCTCGCCGTCGCGCAGCGCCCGCATACCGTCGACGATCTGGTGCACGATCTCGCCGGTCGACAGGTTCCGGTCGAGGCCGGCCTGCCCGGTGGCGCAGAACGGGCAGTTCATTCCACAGCCCGCCTGCGAGCTGATGCACATGGTCACCCGGTCCGGGTAACGCATCAGCACGGACTCGACGAGCGTGCCGTCGAAGAGCCGCCACAGGGTCTTGCGCGTGGTGTCCTGGTCGGTCGACAGATGCCGTACGACCGTCATCAGCTCGGGAAGCAGCGCCTCCTGGAGCTTGCCGCGCGAGGCGGCCGGGATGTCCGTCCACTCGGCGGGGTCGTGCGCGTACCGGGCGAAGTAGTGCTGCGAGAGCTGCTTGGCGCGAAACGGCTTCTCACCGATCGCGGCAACCGCCTCTTTGCGCTCGGCAGGCGTGAGATCGGCAAGGTGCCGCGGCGGCTTCTTGGCTCCGCGCGGCGCGACAAAGGTGAGTTCTCCGGGCTTCGGCATAACCCTTCCAGTGTCGCAGATCAATACCACCGGCCCAGGCCACAGTGGGGTGGGGGCGGTCACGCCGATCGTGCGGGTCCGTGGCCGTTCCCGCCGCCGCTCACCGGTCACCGCGCCGGCCGACTGCGAACCCGGGTGACCGCCCCGGCCGATCTACCGGCCCCGCCCCGCCACGACGATGTCCGCTGCCATGCACCTCAGTCGTCGTGTCGTCGAACGCAGCCGAAGGTCTTCCTGGACCTGGGCGTGCCAGGATGCCGAGGACAGGACCGCGAGCACGTCGACGGGGCAGGAGCCAGCCATGATCAGCGGTGCACATGTCATCCTCTACAGCCAGGACGCCGAGGCGGACCGCGCCTTCCTCCGTGACGTCCTCGACTTTCCCGGCGTCGACGCGGGCGGCGGCTGGCTCATCTTCAAGCTGCCCCCGGCCGAGGTGGCCGTGCACCCGACCGACGGGCCGCCCCAGCACGAGTTCTTCCTGATGTGCGACGACCTTGATGCCCAGCTCGGCGAGTTCCGCGCACAGGGCGTCGAGATCACCCGCCCGGTCAGCGAACAGCGCTGGGGCAGACTGACTGCGATCCGGCTCCCCAGCGGCGCCGAACTCCCGCTGTACGAACCACTGCACCCCATCGCCCACAGCCTGTGACCCCCACAGCACTTGGCTCAGCGTGCCGAATCCCAGCGGAGCGCCCCGTCTCCCGGCGGCGGCTCATCACTGCAGCTCAGGCAGAGGGCGGTCGTCGATGACGTTCTTCATGACAAGGGTGGAGGTCAGTCGCTGGACGCCGGGCAGCCTGGCCAGCTGCTGGTCGTAGAGCTGCTGGTAAGCGACCAGGTCGGCGGTCGCGATGCGCAGGAGGTAGTCCGGTTCACCGAAGAGGCGCTGGGCCTGGATGACGTGCGGGATGGCCGTCACGGCTTCCTCGAAAGCGGTGACGGTGTCGGGGTCCTCCCAGCGCAGGGTGGCGAAGACGAGGGTTTCGAAGTCCAGGCCGACGGCGGCCGGATCGACGACGGCACGGTAGCCGCGGATGGCTCCCCCACGTTCGAGGTCGCGGGGCAGTCACCGCTTCCCGGCCCCTACCGGTGACAGCATTCCGGCTTCGCGCGGACGGCCGGACCCAGGCCGGAGGATCACCTGCGCGGGTCGGACCCGAGCGGGGGGAAGCGGAGCCGTATGGGCCGGAAGCCTTCCCCGGTGTTCCCCATGGCCTCCGACGCCGATGCGGCGCGTGGCGTGTTGATAGCCTCAGCGCGCCCTGACCAGCGCACTCGCCCTGGAGCGGGTCCTACCGCTGGTTCTTCCAAGGGGTGACGTGATCAAGCGGATACACAAGGCCGCCGGGGTGGTCCTGGCGGCAGGCGTCGTCTTGTCCGGATGCGGCGGTACGGAGTCCGAGGGAGCGAAGTCCTCCTCGAGGCCTACGCCGACGGCGACGGCGACGGCGACGGCAAGCTCCCTCGGCGCGGCCGACCAGCCCGGCACCGAGGACACCAGCGGCAACGCCGATGCCACACTCCCCGGTATCTGGATCTCTCTCACCTCCGGGTTCGACACCGGAGACAGAGCCAGGCTCAGCATCGACGATGGCTGGCGGGCCGAAGTGGCCGGCAAGCACTACTGCCGGGGCAGGGTTTCCAAAGAGGACGGCCTGTATGTCGTCAGACTCAAGTGCGCCGACGGCAACACCGACCGGACGGTGGGGCGGGTCTACGGGCTGACGGAGGACGCCATGACCGTCGACTGGGAAGGGTTCGGGGCAGACAGCTTCCACGAGGCCGGCAGAGCCTGAACGGGAGGGCAGAGCCGATGGGCGCCGCCCCCCACTACCACCGCGCACGGCGCCCCCCGCTGGACAGAGACCACGCGAGGGGCGATCCGCCTGACGATCTCTGGACGGCGAGCAACCCGGCGAGCAGTGCAGCCGCCGACGCAGGGGCAAGTGGTGCCGGCCGCCGCCCCGAGCCCCCGCGAAAGGCGCCCGGAGCGCGCGACCGCAGCCACCGCCGTCGGCTCGGACAGGTCCCCCGGCGGTCCCGAGCAGACCCGGACGGCCCGAGCGGTCGCGGGCTACGCGAACTGGCCGGGCTGGTAGCCGCCGGCGGGCTGCTGGACGATGACGTTCCCGCGGTTGAACGCGTTGATGATGGCGATGCAGCACACCAGCGCGGCGAGCTGCTCCTCGTCGTAGTACTTGGCGGCGTTCGCCCAGCACTCGTCCGTGACCCCGCCGGCCGCGTCGGCGATGCGGGTGCCCTGCTCCGTCAGCTCCAGGGCGGCGCGCTCGGCGTCGGTGAACACCGTGGCCTCGCGCCAGGCCGCGACCAGGTTGAGACGCACCGAGGTCTCGCCCGCGGCGGTGGCGTCCTTGGTGTGCATGTCGGTGCAGAACCCGCAGCCATTGATCTGGCTGGCGCGCAGCTTCACCAGTTCCTGCGTCGCGGCCGGCAGACCCGAGTCGTCGAGCGCCTTGCCCGCGGCGACGATGTGCCTGGTGAACTTGGCCGCGACCGGGCTGGCGAAGAGGTTCAACCGAGCTTCCATGATGGGCTCCTGTGTCGTCGTTCGTGGTTACACCTCTTCGACGGAACGACTCCCCACGATGTGACACGACGGAATGTGACCTGCGTCTCACCCCTCCCGCGACGGGAAGCTCCACTCCACGCGTTCCAGGTCCGCCGCCGCCGACGACAGGCTCACGCTCGGGCCCCAGCCACAGCCGGAGCCACAGCAGCAGCCGGAGCCGGAGCCGGAGCCACGATCTCGCCCCCGATTCCAGTTCGCGCTCCGGCCTGAACCCCGGCTCCGGCCCCAACAGCCACCCCTCTGGCGCCGCCGACAGCGGCAGTGACATGGGCAGGATGCTGCCGCGACGTCACACCAAGCCCTAGAATCGAATACGTGTACGAATCAGTGTCCCGCCTGGAGCACCTGCGCAGCGTCCGCGCATGGCTGCTCTGGCAACTGCGCCGCACCGACGACACCATCGCCGAACTGGAGCGGCAAGAAGTCATGGCCACCCGTGCTGCCCGCACCTTGCCCCCACCGCCCCGCGGATGGAAGCTCGCGTTGCGGCGTGCGGGCGGCGACAAGGCCACCCCCGACGCCGTCCACACGGGCGACTGCGGCATGGCGGGAAAGAACACGAAACCACTGGCACGCGAGCAGGCCCTCAGGGCGCTCACCGAAGACGGCGTCACGGCATGCCCGTACTGCCGCCCCGACACGGATCTGGGTGTCCTGTGAACGACGAACACACACAGCCCGAGGACGGGTGCGGCGCACCCATCGTCGTCCAGCGCGCGGGGGGAACCGGCGGCCGCCGGGTGACGATCCGCGCCCGGAACGCCGGCATCGCCCACAGCGACGCCGATCTGGTCGAGTTCCTGCGCCGCGCGGGCCTCCCGGACGCGGGGGATCTCCTGGACGACCCGCGCTGGGTGGAATGGCAGGACGGCCGGCCGCACGAATACGACACCACCCCTCCCGGTCACATGGATCACGGTGCGGTGATCAGATGACCCGAAGGGGTGGTGTCGTAGCTGTGCACGGAATAGCTGTGCACGGAATAGCTGTGCAGCGAATAGCGGCGTGCGGAGCGGCTGGATGCGACGCGGCTTGGTGCGGGAGAGCGCCGGTCAGCCGGATCCGACGAAGAGCACGAGCAGCAGCCAGACCACCGGAGCCGTCGGGAGCAAGGAGTCCAGACGGTCCATGATGCCGCCGTGGCCCGGCAGCAGGGTGCCCATGTCCTTGATGCCGAGGTCCCGCTTGATCATGGACTCGCCGAGGTCACCGAGCGTGGCGCTGGCCGCGACCGCGAGGCCGAGGATCAGACCCTGCCACCAGGTGCCGTCGTCGATCAGGTACTGCATGCACAGCGCGCCCGCCGCCATCGCGAAGGTGACCGCTCCGAACAGACCCTCACGGGTCTTTCCGGGGCTGATCCGCGGCGCCAGCTTGTGCTTGCCGAAGCGCCAGCCGACGGCGTACGCGCCCGTGTCGCTGACCACCGTCAGAAGCAGGAAGGTCAGCACGCGGCGCGGGCCGTCGTCGGCCGTGAGCATCATGGCCACGAAGGTCGCCAGGAACGGCACGTAGAAGGCCGCGAAGACCCCCGCCGTGACGTCCCTGAGGTAGCCCTCGGGCGGTTCCGTCATCCGCCAGACCAGGACGGCCAGTGCGGTGAGCGCCATGGCGACCCACGCGCCCTCGGCACCGCGCACGTATCCGGCGACGACCATGGCGGCCCCGCCGAGCGCCAGCGGCACGAGGGGCGCCTTGATGCCCTTGCGCTCCTCCAGCCGTGAGGTGAGCTCCCAGAGCCCCACCACCACGGCGACCGCTATCACGCCGATGAAGACGGCCTTGACGACGAACAACGACGCGACGATCACCGCTCCGAGCCCGACGCCCACTCCTATGGCCGCGCCCAGGTCGCGTCCCGCACTCTTCTTCTGAGGTGCGGGGGCGGGCTGGGGGGCGGCGCTGGGCATGGGCTCCTGCGGACTCTGCGGGTTGTGTGACGGCTCCCCGTAGGGCGCCGTCGTCGGTGTCTCGTCGCGGACCGAAGGGCCGCTCAGCCGAGCGGCCCCCCTGTCGTCATCCTGGTCTCCGCCGTCTGCGGGTACGTCGGGCACGGTGGGCATGGGCCGAGTGTGCTGCGCGTCATGCGCATCGTACGTGGGAACCGCCGGGGTTGCCCCCTGGACAGGTCCCTGCTCGGACGGCCCCCAGTACCCGGCTTGTGGCGGCGCCCCCCAGGAAGAGTCGTTCATCAGACCTCGAGCAGCTCCGCTTCCTTGTGCTTCAGGAGCTCGTCCACCTGGGCGACGTACTTCGCCGTGGTGTCGTCGAGCTCCTTCTCCGCGCGACGGACCTCGTCCTCGCCGGACTCCTTGTCCTTGACGAGCTTGTCGAGAGCGTCCTTGGCCTTGCGGCGCACGGCGCGGATCGAGACCTTGGCGTCCTCGCCCTTGGTCCGCGCGACCTTGATGTAGTCCTTGCGGCGCTCTTCCGTCAGCTCAGGGAAGGTCACCCGGATGATGTTGCCGTCGTTGCTGGGGTTGACGCCCAGGTCGGAGTCGCGGATCGCCTGCTCGATGTTGCGCAGCGCGCTCTTGTCGAACGGGGTCACCACGGCCATGCGCGGCTCCGGCACGGAGAACGAAGCCAGCTGGTTGATCGGCGTCAGCGCGCCGTAGTAGTCGGCCACGATCTTGTTGAACATCGCCGGGTGCGCACGGCCGGTGCGGATCGCGGCGAAGTCCTCCTTGGCGACCACGACGGCCTTCTCCATCTTCTCCTCGGCCTCGAGGAGGGTCTCTTCGATCACCACTTGCTCCTGCGTGTCTTGAGTAGGCCCGGCAGCTGTTTCCTCGTCGGGGTCGGCGGCCGGCTGCGTCGCGTCTTATTACTGCACGGTTCCGGACCGGCAGGACATTGTCCATCCCCCGGTCAGGGTCCGTCCTGGACCGGGACTGGTGCCCGGTCCGGAGCGTTCCCCGTCAGGCGCGGCCGCTCTGGTCGCCCACGAGTGTGCCGATCTTCTCACCCTTGACCGCCCGCGCGATATTGCCCTCCGCCAGGAGCTCGAAGACCAGGATCGGCAGCTTGTTGTCCCGGCACAGCGTGATGGCGGTCATGTCGGCGACCTTTAGGTCCCGGGTGATGACCTCGCCGTAGCTGAGCGAGTCGAACTTGACGGCCTCGGGGTTGGTCTTCGGGTCGGAGTCGTAGACACCGTCCACGCCGTTCTTGCCCATGAGGAGCGCCTCGGCGTCGATCTCCAGGGCGCGCTGGGCGGCCGTGGTGTCGGTGGAGAAGTACGGCATGCCCATACCGGCGCCGAAGATGACCACACGGCCCTTCTCCAGGTGCCGCACGCCGCGCAGCGGGATGTACGGCTCCGCGACCTGGCCCATGGTGATGGCGGTCTGGACGCGGCTGTCGATGCCCTCCTTCTCCAGGAAGTCCTGGAGAGCGAGGCAGTTCATGACCGTGCCGAGCATGCCCATGTAGTCGGAGCGCGCCCGGTCCATGCCGCGCTGCTGGAGTTCGGCCCCGCGGAAGAAGTTGCCGCCGCCGATGACGACGGCGATCTGGGCACCGCCGCGCACGACGGCCGCGATCTCGCGGGCGATCTTGTGCACCACGTCGGGATCGACGCCCAGTCCGCCGCCGCCGGCGAACGCCTCGCCGGAAAGCTTCAGCAGAAAGCGTCCCGCGCCTTTGCCGTCGTCGGTCTTATCGCCCTTGCCGGCCTGGGTGGTGGTCATGGAGATCTCCTCATGGTGCACATACGAAGAAGGCCATTGCCGGTGGGGTGTTGTTCGCATCCCATGCTCGGCAATGGCCTCCTCGTCAGATCTGCTGTCGTCCGGCACCCGCGCGTGGGTGCCGGCGTACGCGGACGACTGCTGTCGACCCTATCGGGGTCGCGCGTCGATCGCCGTACGGACTCAGATGCCGACCTTGATGCGCGAGAAGCGCTTCAGGGTGACACCGGCCTCGTCCAGAACCTTCTGGACGGACTTCTTGTTGTCGAGCGCGTACGGCTGACCGAGGAGGGTGGCCTCCTTGAAGAAGCCGTTGACGCGACCCTCGACGATCTTGGGGAGGGCGGCCTCGGGCTTGCCCTCGGCGCGGGTGGTCTCCTCGGCGACGCGACGCTCGGTCTCGACGACCTCGGCCGGGACGTCCTCACGGGAGAGGTACTTCGGCGCGAAGGCGGCGATGTGCTGCGCGATGCCCTTGGCGAGGTCGGCGTCGGCCTTGTCCAGCTCGACCAGAACACCGATCTGCGGGGGCAGGTCGGGCATGGTGCGGTGCATGTACGCGGCCACGAACGCGCCGGAGAACTGGGCGAAGCGGTCCAGGACGATCTTCTCGCCCAGGTTGGCGTTGGCCTCGTCGACGAACGCCTGAACCGTCTTGCCCGGCTCGATCTCGGAGCCGAGGAGCGCGGCGATGTCCGCCGGGGAGGTCGCGGCGACGTGCTGGGCGATCTGGTTGGCGACGGCCTGGAACTTCTCGCCCTTGGCGACGAAGTCCGTCTCGCACTTCAGCTCGACCAGGACACCGGAGGTGTTGTCGTCAGCGATGATGGAGACCACGGCGCCGTTCTCGGCGGAGCGGCCCTCGCGCTTGGCGACGCCCTTCTGGCCCTTGATGCGCAGAGCCTCGACGGCCTTGTCGACGCTGCCGTCGGCCTCGTCCAGCGCCTTCTTGCAGTCCATCATGCCGGCGCCGGTGAGCTCACGGAGCTTCTTGACGTCGGCGGCGGTGTAGTTCGCCATGATTCCTGGAATCTCTCTCGAAGTCTGAAGATCTACGGGACGAACGGCGGGGGCTTTGTGGGCCCCCGCCGTTCACAAACCCGAAAGGGTGAGGGGTCAGGCCTGCTCGGCGTCCGTGGCCGGCGCCTCGGCGGCGGGGGCCTCGGCGGCGGGCGCCTCGACAGCCTCGGCCTCGGCGGCCGGAACCTCGGCCTGCTCGGCGTCGGCGACCTTCTCCGTCTCGGCGGAGGTCTGGACCTCGGGCTCGTCGGCCTTCTTCTCGCCCTCGAGCAGGTCACGCTCCCACGCGGCGAGCGGCTCGCCCGCGGCCTTGTCACCCGCGGCCTTACCGGCACCGGAGCGGGAGATGAGGCCCTCGGCGACGGCGTCGGCGATCACGCGGGTGAGCAGGGTGACGGAGCGGATCGCGTCGTCGTTGCCCGGGATCTTGTAGTCGACCTCGTCGGGGTCACAGTTGGTGTCGAGGATGGCGACGACCGGGATGTTGAGCTTCCGGGCCTCGCCGACCGCGATGTGCTCCTTCTTGGTGTCCACGATCCAGACGGCGCTGGGCACCTTCTGCATCTCGCGGATACCACCGAGGGTCTTCTCCAGCTTGGCCTTCTCGCGCGAGAGCACGAGAAGCTCCTTCTTGGTGAGACCGGAGGCGGCGACGTCCTCGAAGTCGATCTGCTCGAGCTCCTTGAGGCGCTGCAGACGCTTGTAGACGGTCGAGAAGTTGGTGAGCATGCCGCCCAGCCAGCGCTGGTTGACGTAGGGCATGCCGACGCGGGTGGCCTGCTCGGCGATGGCCTCCTGCGCCTGCTTCTTCGTGCCGACGAACATGACCGTGCCGCCGTGGGCGACGGTCTCCTTGACGAACTCGTAGGCGCGGTCGATGTACGACAGCGACTGGAGCAGGTCGATGATGTAGATGCCGTTGCGCTCCGTGAAGATGAAGCGCTTCATCTTCGGGTTCCAACGACGGGTCTGGTGACCGAAGTGGACGCCGCTTTCCAGCAGCTCCCGCATCGTGACGACGGCCATGGCCGTTCTCCTCGGTGTTCTCGGTTGTACCGCGTGTGCCGGACGGCACACGCGCCTGACGCCCGCGATGCGCCTTGCCACAAAGGACCGAGAGGCGCTGACACCGGTCGGTGACGACCAGGTGCCGGGGCGTGCGAAGTCGACTCGGTGACCCGAATCGCCATCAGAAGTGTACGGGACCCGAGAGGGGCCGGGTGACGCCGCTGTCCACAACCGGCCGGTACTCCACAGATCCAGGCCATGATCCGCTCGATGCGGGACCGTTCTCGCATGCGAGTGAACCGATGTGCGCGTACCTGGCCGGGCCTGCTCCTGGGCCTGACCCTGACCGTCCTGGGCGCCCTGCCTCCCTCGGCCCTGGTCCACTCGGCCATGGCCCCCTCGGCCCTGGTCCATGGGAGTGGCCCCGCACCCCCGCCCCCACCCCCGCCCCCGCCCCCGCCCCCGCCCCCGGCCACCGTGCCGGGCGCGGGCTCCACCGTCCCGCCCCGAGCGGACGCCGCTCTCCCGCCGGGAGCCGACTCGGCTTTCCCGGCGGCGGCCGACTCAGCCGTTCCGCCGGCGGCCGACCCCTCCGTCCCTGCGGTCGCCCGCGCCTGGCCCGTGGGTGTCCGCCCGTCCGTCGTACGGGGCTGGGAACCCCCGGAGACGGCCTACTCCCGGGGTCATCGCGGTGTCGACCTCGCGGCCGTCCCCGGCACTCCGGTGCGTGCCGTCGCACCCGGCCGGGTCTCCTTCGCCGGCCGGGTCGCGGGCCGTGGGGTGGTCTCGGTGGAGCTGTCGGACACGGGAGCGCCCCCGCTGCGGACGACGTACGGTCCGGTGCGGGCATCGGTACGCAAGGGCGACGAGGTCCTCGCGGGCGAGGTACTGGGCACCGTGGAGTCGGGGGACGCCCACTGCGGGCCGACTGCCTGTCTGCACTGGGGGCTGCTCAGAGGCAGGACCTACCTGAACCCGCTGTCCCTGCTCCCGCCGTGGCTCCTGATCAGGGGCCCGTCCCGCCTTCTGCCGCTCGCCGAGAGCGACGCACGGCCCTGACCCACGGCCCTGACCCACGGCCCGGAACCCCAGAGCAACGGATACGTGGGCAGCGGCATGAGGACCAGGAGATCCGCGCCGGAACCCCGTCGGGTCCCCGAACACACGCCAGGGGCGGGAAGGCGGCGAACGCGGACCAGGACGCCAGGAGCGCCAGGAGGCACGGGCCACTACTCCGTGACCCCCACGGACTCGGACCGGAGAGCAGGAAAGGCCGCTTCCACCAGCTCGGGGAACGGGATGGCCGCTCCACCAGCCCGGGAGCCGGAAGGGCCACTCCATCAGCCCGGGAACGGGAGGGCCGCTCCGGCCCGACGGGGCTCAGCCCCGCACACGACCGGCGGGACTCAGCCCCGGACGCCTCGCAGGGCCATCGCGACGGCCGCCTCCGTGATCGCCGAGGGGTCCTCGGCGGCCCCCATTTCGATGCGCCGCACCGCGGCGTCCACCACACCCTGGAGAAGCATCGCGGCCAGCCGCGGCTCGGCGTGCCCCAACGCGCCGAGCGCCTCGCCGATCATCGTGACCAGCCCGCCGTGCGCGGCGCGGATCTTCTCCCGGGCACCCGCGTCGAGTTCGCTCGCGGAGATGGCGACCACGGCCCGGTGCCGCCGGTCCCCGACCAGGGCAAGCTGCCGGCGTACGTACGCCTCGACCTTCCCCTCGGGGCCGTCCGCCGCCGCCATCGCAGCCGACACCTCGGCCGCCCAGACGGGAAAGTCGACCTCGCACAGTTCCTCGACGACGGCCGCCCTGGACCGGAAGTACTCGTAGACAGAAGAACGCGCGAGTCCCGTGCGCTCCGCGAGCGCCGGGAAGGTCAGCGCTTCCGTCCCGCCCTCGGACAACAGGGACCGCGCAGCGTCCAGCAGGGCGGCTCGCTGCATCGACCGGTGCTCGGCCACGGAGGCCGCTCGAATCCTTGGCACGTCAACCACTGTACGGACGCGCCGCCGCGGACGGGAGCCACTCGACCCAGCCGACCGCGGTGGCGTCCGTCTCCGCAGCCCGGGGTGCCAGGGCGGAACGGCACCACGGCAGGACCCACACCGAGCCGGGCGGCACCACGCCGGCACCCGCGCCCAGCCGGGCGGCAGCACCCGCGCCTGCCGGGCGAGGCCACGCCGGCGCCCGGCTCAGCGGCCGAAACTGGCCAGCTTGGCGCGGAGCTGGAGCACCGACTTGGTGTGGATCTGACTCACCCGGCTCTCGGTCACCCCGAGCACATTGCCGATCTCCGCGAGGGTGAGCCCTTCGTAGTAGTAGAGCGTGACCACGGTTTTCTCCCGGTCGGGCAGCGTGTTGATCGCCCGCGCCAGAAGCCTCCGCAGCTCCCGGTCCTCCGCCACCTCGACCGGATCGTCGGCGGCGGTGTCCTCCAGCGTGTCCATCAGGCTCAGCCGGTCGCCGCCCTCGCCGCCCACGTGCAGCAGTTCCTCCAGCGCGACCACGTTGGCCAGGGACAACTGGCTGAACACCGCGTGGAGTTCCTCCACCCCGATGCCCATCTCCGCGGCCACCTCACCCTCCGAGGGGGTGCGCCTCAGCCGGGCCTCCAGCGTCGCGTAGGCGCGCTCCACATTGCGCGCCTTCTGCCGCACCGACCGGGGGATCCAGTCCAGCGCCCGCAATTCGTCGATCATCGCGCCGCGGATGCGGGTGATCGCGTACGTCTCGAACTTGATCTCCCGCTCGATGTCGAACTTCTCGATCGCGTCGATCAGCCCGAACACCCCCGACGAGACGAAGTCCGCCTGTTCGACGTTGGCCGGCAGACCCACGCTGACCCGGCCCGCCACGTACTTCACCAACGGCGAGTAGTGCAGGATCAGCTGCTCCCGCAGCCGCTCGTCGCCGGTCGACTTGTACGACCGCCACAGCTCGTCGAGCGTCGAGGGCGCGGGCGGTCGCACGCTGCCGCCGTCGCGGGCGGCTGGCGGGATCGCCGTCCGGTCGGACCCGGAGGTGTGCTGGGGCATGCGTCGCCTTGTGCCGTTCTGCCGTGAACTGTGGAGTGACTGGGTGTCCTGTCGGCGTCATGCCGAGATCGCGTGCCTGCTTCGGATCCTTGTGAGCGTAGCGTGACTGGGCTGTCGCAGTGCGCGAAGAGCGGGCTGTCACCCGCACGCGAAGACTTTCCCCGGCGCGTTCCGCGGAGTCGTGACGGTTGCCCTGCGTGACCGCCAGGGGCGGCCAACTGCAGGTATTCCCAAGGGTGTCGGCGTTCCCCCGGACGGCCGAACACGCTCGGTCAGCATGGCTCCCGATCACCGCGGACGGAGATCATCGCCTGGCGTGTCAACTTCCAGCCGTCGCCGTGTCGTTCGACGAAACCAAGTGCTCGGAGTTCGTACAGTCTCCCGACCGCGTCGTCCGCGGTGGTCGCCGCTCTCCGGGCGATCTCCGGGGCCTCCGCGGAGCCCCGCGCCGGCAGGGCGGCCAGGACGCGTCCCGCACCCGGGTGCAGCAGGTCGCGCGGCAGCACGGGTCCGCGCCGGTCCGGCGCCAGCTCGCCCATGTCGCCGACCATCTCGGCGACTTCCGCGGCGTCGGAGACCAGGACGGCTTCCCCGCGCAGCAGTTCGTGCACCCCCGCGGAGAGTCCGCTGGTGGCGGGTCCCGGCACGCCCATCGTGAACCGCCCCAGACGCTGCGCCGAGCGGGCCGTGACCAGCGCTCCGCTGCGGTACGCCGCCTCGACGACCACGGTGCCCCGGGTGAGCGCCGCGATGACCCGGTTCCTGAGGATGAATCTGCTCGGCGTCGGATGCTCGCCGGGCGGCAACTCCCCCACCACGAGTCCCTGTTCCGCGATCCTGGTGATCAACTGGGTGTGTCCGCGCGGGTAGGGCCGGTCGACACCGCAGGCGAGCACGGCGACGGTGGCGCCGCCCGCCCCGAGGGCGCCCCGGTGCGCGGCACCGTCGATGCCGTACGCACCGCCGGACACCACCACCCAGCCCCGCTCCGCGAGCCCGGCGCCGAGGGTGGCCGCCATGTGCGCGCCGTACTCGGTGCAGGCCCGGGCGCCGACGACGGCGACGGACCTCAGGGCCCATATCCGCAGGGCGGCCCGCCCCCGCACCCACAGTCCGACGGGCCGGGCGTCTCCCAGGTCGTCGAGCTGCGCGGGCCATTCGGATTCACCGGGACAGATGAACCGCACCCCTGCGTCCCGGGCGAGGGCGAGGTCGCGCTCCGGGTCGGCACGCCCCGCCCGGGCCCTCAGCCCCGCCCACCGCTTGTCGGTCATTCCCCGGGGCTGCCCCTCGTCCCCGTAAAGCCACCGGACCGCCTCCCGGGCCCCGACCTCCCGGAGCCAGCGCCCGCAGACCTCGTCGCCCGGTTCGACGACCCGGGAGAGCGTGACGCGGGCCCTGCGCTCGTCGTCCGTCATGCCGGCGAGCCGATCGCCATCGGTACCCCGCGCGGGATACCGGTGCGCAGCTGGAGGGCCAGGGCGACGTCCCCGGCGTCGGGCCGGTCGTGCCCCGACAGGTCCGCGACCGTCCACGCGACACGGAGCACCCGGTCCAGGCCGCGGGCCGTCAGCAGCCCGCGCTCCAGGCCCCGCTCGGCCTCGTCCATCGCTCCCGGCTGCGCCTGCCAGCGCCCGCGCAGCTCGCGTCCCGGCACCTCGCTGTTGGTGAGCCAGGGGGTTCCCGTCAGGCGCGCGGCGGCTCGCTCGCGGGCGGCCCGCACCCGGTCCGCGACCGTCTTGGTCGACTCGCCGCGCGCGCCGCGTGCGGTGAGTTCGGCTCGGGTGACCGGCTCGACCTCGACGCGCAGATCGACCCGGTCGAGCAGGGGTCCGGAGAGCCTCGCCTGGTAGCGGCGGATGGCGGAGGGCGGGCACTCGCAGTAGTCGTTCGTCGTGCTGAAACGGCCACAGGGGCAGGGGTTGGCGGCCAGCACCATCAGGAACTTCGCGGGGAACCGCACGACACCGGCGCTGCGCGCGATCACCACGTGCCCGGCTTCCAGCGGCTGCCGCAGGGCGTCGAGCGCGAAGCCGCTGAATTCCGGTGCCTCGTCGAGGAAGAGCACCCCGCGGTGCGACAGGGACACCGCGCCGGGCCGCGCGAGTCCCTTGCCGCCGCCGACGAGCGACTGCATGGTCGCGGAATGGTGGGGTGCGCAGTAGGGCGCGATGTCCACCATCGGTTTGCCCGGTGGCAGCAGGCCGGCGACGGAGTGGATCGCGGTCACCTCCAGGGATTCCTGCCGGGACAGCCGTGGCATGAGCGACGGCATCCGCTCGGCCAGCATCGTCTTGCCCGCGCCGGGCGGTCCTTGGAGGAAGACGTGATGGCCTCCTGCCGCCGCGACCTCCATCGCGGTGCGTGCCGACAGCTGGCCGACCACGTCGCCGAGGTCGTGGTCCCGGTCGTGCTCCGGCACGGCGATGCCGCACAGGCCGGTGGCCTCGCCCGTACCCGGCACGCGCAGGCCGGCCAGCAGGGGGTCCGGGCGGCCCTGCTCGTCGGGATCCTCCTCGGGCACCGGTTCGTCCGCGAGCACCGCGATCAGCTGACGCAGGCTGCGGACCCCGAGCACCGAGACGCCCGGCACCAGTGAGGCCTCGGCCGCCGCGCACTCCGGCACCACCACCTGCTCGTATCCGGCGTCCGCCGCGGCGAGCACGGCCGGCAGGATGCCCCGGACCGGCCGCACCCTGCCGTCGAGCCCCAGCTCCCCGATCATCACGATGTCGGCGAGCACACGGGGATCGATCCGCTCGGAGGCGCCCAGCACCGCGCAGGCCACGGCGAGGTCGAAGCCCGAACCTCCCTTGGGCACGGAGGCCGGACTCAGCCCCACCGTCAGCTTCTTCTGCGGCCAGGACGCACCGGAATTGACCACCGCGGCCCGGACCCGGTCGCGGCTCTCCGTCAGGCTCTTGTCGGGGAGCCCCACCAGTGTGAAGGCCGCGATCCCCGGCTCCAGGTCCGCCTGGACCTCGACGACGACGCCCTCCACGCCCACCAGGGCGACCGAACACGTACGCGCGAACCCCATCAGGCCACCCCCCGCGCGTGCTCGACCAGGGGTGCGCCGCGCTCGGGGAGGACGACGCCGATCAGGTCGATGCGGACACCGCCCGGTGGGGCTCCCCCGTGTTCCTGGAGCCAGCGTTCGGCCAGGCCGCGCAGCCGCTGGGCCTTCGCCGGTGTGACGGCCGCCATCGGGTGCTGGAACGCGCCCGCCCTGCGGGTCTTGACCTCGCAGACGACCAGCGCGTCGCCGTCCCGGGCCACGATGTCGATCTCGCCGGTCCTGCCGCAGCGCCAGTTGCGTGCCAGGACCGTCATGCCGGTCTCGGTCAGGCGTCGTGCGGCCAGCTCCTCGCCGTACGCGCCCAGTGCCTTGCGTGCCTCGGATGTCTTCATGTCGGCACCACCTCCGGCACCGACACTGAGGCCACGTCACCCAGCTATTGGATCTTGGTGGACGAGCGGGTGATTGTGGAAATCTCCGTCACCCGCTCGAGCCATTCACGCGATCACCGCTCGCCGTCGGCCGCCGGGAGAAGCCGTCGGCCGGGGGACCCTGCCCCTCCCTGAACCCTCAGCCCGCGGTCCGGCCGTCCGGACTTCAGCCGCCCGGCAGTTCCAGATCGCTCTTGTTCAGTTCCTCGATGTTCACGTCCTTGAATGTCAGGACGCGTACCTGTTTCACGAAGCGGGCGGGCCGGTACATGTCCCACACCCAGGCGTCCGCCATGGACACCTCGAAAAACACCTCACCCTGGACCGAGTGCACCTGCATCTCGTAGTCGTTGGTGAGGTAGAAGCGCCGTTCGGTCTCGATCACATATTTGAACAGACCGACGACATCGCGGTACTCCCGATAGAGCTTCAGCTCCATCTCGGTCTCGTACTTCTCGAGGTCCTCGGCGCTCATGGCATGTTCCCCTTCAGCCGTGCGTCCCCCTATTGTGCGCCAGCCCCGAGAGCCCCTAGACGATTTCCGTGTCGAGGACCTCGGGCGTGGCCGGGGGGCCCTCGTCGAGCACCCTGCGCAGCAGCTCGGCGAGCTTGGTCGGATACACCGTCTCATGTGCCTCGGTCAGTTCCCGGCACGTCCACCAGCGCGCTCCGGCGACGCTGCGCCGCTCCAGGTCCGTCAGCCCCGCGGCGGCCGTGGCCGTCTGGGTCGTACGGGCGAGGAAGTACCACTCGTCCTGGTCCCAGCGCCGCCCCGCGAACGGGAACGAGCAGATCCGCCGCCACAGCACCGGGCCCAGTTCGACCTCTGTGATACCGGTCTCCTCCACGAGTTCCCGCAGAGCGGCCTGCTCCCGGGTCTCGTCGCCCTCCAGACCGCCGCCCGGCGTGAACCACCAGTCGTCCGAGGGATCGTCCGGCTCGTGACCGTGCAGCAGCAGGACGCGGTCCCGCGGGTCGAGCAGGACGACCCGGGCGACCTTGCGCAGGCCGCCTCGATAGGCGTCCTCGCCCCCGTCCGTCGCCTCAGCGGGCACCGGCGGGCTCCGTGCGCGCACGGGAACGGCCCACCCTCTTGGCGACGGGCCCGTAGGCCGCGCCGCCCAGCACGAGCACGGCGCCGGCGATCACCAGGGCGACGATCGTACGGAGCGGTCCCGGCTGGGACAGGGCGCCGAGCGTCTCGAAGCCGGTCGGGCGCTCGAGCATGCCGTTCATCGGCCAGGCGACGGCGTCGACCCGGGCCGTCACCGCGCCGACCGCCACGGTGCCGCCGGCCGCGTCCGTGAGATGCGCCGTGGAGTCCAGGGAGCCCTGCCGCTCGTCACCGAGCAGGAACAGCCGACCCTTCGGAACCTTCACGGACGGGAAGTCCGTGATCTCGGCGAGGCTTCCCTTGGACAGATACGGTTCGTCGATCTGCTTGCCGTTGACGGTCAGCTTGCCCTTGGTGCAGCAGGAGACCGTGTCGCCGCCGATCGCGACCACGCGCTTGACCACCGACGTGCCGGTGACCCACGTCTTGTCCTTGAAGACGACGACGTCGCCCCGGCGGATGTCGCTCCCGTCGATGCGCTGGGCCAGCACACGGTCGCCGACGTTGATCGTCGGGGACATCGAACTCGTGGGGACGGTGTACGGCAGATAGACCACCGCTCCCCAGGCGAATCCGCCGAGGAACAGCACCAGCCCCAGCGCGACGGCCAGTCCGGACAGCCGCTGTCCGGCCTTGCTGCCCACCGGGCCCTTGCCTGCGCCACCGCTGCGCGGGGCCGTACGTATTGCGTTCTCGCCACCCATGGGTCCGCACCTTACCCGGGGGTACGGTCCGGGGTCAGCCCATGGCCCGTATCGCGATCACCACCGTGGAACGGAATGTGCGGGACTTGTGCCGGCCACCCGCCGTCCGCCCGTCCGTCTGCCCGATCCGCCCGTCCGAACGCCCGCGCTCCCCGGAAACGAGCGGGGCCGGCCGGTCCGGAGGAATCCGGACCGGCCGGCCCCGAAGGCCGAGAGGTGTCTCAGTCGTCCTTGGACGCCTTGCGCTTGCGTCGCACCAGCACGAGCGGCACCGCGCCCACGAGGGCCACGGCACCCGGCGAGCTGATCGCCGCGGCCGCCTGGTCGTTCAGGCCGGGCTGGTCGAAGGTGTCCGGGACCGGGAGGGTGCCCCAGCGGTTGATGGGCCAGGCCTTGACGATGGCACGGCCGACGACCTCGTTCACCGGCACCATGCCGTGGTGCTTGTCCGCCTGGTTGTAGCGCGAGTCCCGCGAGTTCTGGCGGTGGTCGCCCATCACCCAGATCATGCCCTCGGGAACCTTGACCTTGAACTGGCCGCCGTCCTCGTCCTGGCTGCACGGGGTGTTGCCCGCGTACACGTACGCGTCCTCGTTCAGGGCCTTGCCGTTGACCGTCAGCGGGCCGGTGCCCTTGCACTGGACCGTGTCGCCGCCGACGCCGATGACCCGCTTGATGAGGTCCTTCTCCTCCGCGGACGGCATCAGGCCGATCCAGCTGAGGAACGTCTGCAGGGCGTTCGGGTTGGCCGTGGGCTCGCCCGCCAGCCAGTTGTCCGGGTCGTGGAAGACGACGACCTCGCCGCGCTCCGGCTCCGAGCCGAACCACGGGGTCAGCTTGTCGACCAGGACGCGGTCACCCTGCTGGAGGGTGTTCTGCATCGAGTCCGAGGGGATCGAGAACGCCTGCACCAGGAACGTCTTGATGAGCAGCGCGAGCACCAGGGCGATGCCGATCAGGATCGGCAGTTCCTTCCAGAACGAGCGCTGTTTCGAGGATTTCGGCTTCCGCTCGGCGCGCCCGGTCGAGGCGTCCCCGTCCTCGGAGCCACTCCCGGAACCCGAACCGTCCTCTACGGCAGGGGCAGCCGCATCGTCGGGTCGCTCCGGCTGACCTTCCGGACCTTCGTGTCCGGACCGTGCGCCGACCGCCACATCCCCCACATCCACTCCTCACTCCGTGCCGCCGCCCGCGCCGTATTCGGCGCAGGCCCACCACTCCCATAACGAGCGGGAGTTCCGCAGGGCTCGGGAGCGGGATCAATCCGTCTGGATCCGCAGGGGCCACCCTATGCGACAGAGAGAGAGCGGAGGTCGACCCTCCAGGCGCGTCGGCCACCGTCGAGAAGGTGCTCGGCTCCTGCAGACGTGTCCAGTGACCGATGGGCCATCCGATGATCATGGCCCGGCCGACGATCGACTTCTGCGAGACGGTGCCGCTGAACTTGTCGGTCCGGTGATAACGGGAGTCGGCGGAGTTGCCCCGGTGGTCGCCCAGTACGAACAGGCGGCCCTCGGGCACCTTCACCTCGAAGGAGAAGTCCGACGGTTTGTCGCCGGCGTAGATGTAGGGCTCGGTCAGGGGGGTGCCGTTCACGGTCACCCGGCCCTGTGCGTCGCAGCACTTGACCGTGTCGCCGCCGACCCCGACGACCCGCTTGATCAGGTCCTTCTCGTTGTCGGACGGCAGCAGGCCGATGAAGGTCAGCCCCTGCTTGAACTGCTTGACGACCACGGGGTCGTCCTTCTTCTTGGTCTCCTCGGCGGTGAGCCAGCCTCCGGGGTCCTTGAAGACGACGACGTCACCGCGCTTGGGCTCGGAGCCGAACCACGGGGTGAACTTGTCCACCAGGACGCGGTCGCCGATCTGGATCGTGTTCTCCATGGAGCCCGACGGGATCACGAAGGCCTGCACCAGGAAGGTCTTGAGGACCAGGGCTATCAGCACGGCCACGCCGACGAGGAGGGGTATCTCCTTGACGGTCGAGCGCCGCCTGCGCCGCTTGATCTTGCGGGCGAGCTTGCGCCGCTCGACCCGGCTCGGCCGGGCGGCGCCTCCGGAGGCGCGCCGGGAGCCGGTGGGCAGCAGGTTGTCGGCGGCGCTGGCGGAGACCCCGCGCGCCCGTCCGCGGTTACCCATGGGCACCTCCGGCGGCGGGCACCCGCGCATAGGCGTCGGGGCGCGTCAGCCGGGTCCAGTGGCCCGCCGGCCAGGCGATCCAGTCGGCCCTGCCGATGACGTCGCCGACGGGGACCATGCCACCGCCGGGCGAGCCCAGATGGTCACGGGAGTCGCGGGAACGGCTGCGGTGATCGCCCAACAGGAAGAGGGAGCCCTCGGGCACGACGATGTCGAAGGGCGCGTCGGACGGGCTGTCACCCCGATGGAGAAATGTCGACTCGTCGACCGATCGGCCGTTCACTTCGAGTCTCCCCTCCTTGTCGCAGCAGACCACGTGGTCTCCCCCTACTCCGACGACGCGTTTGACGTAGTCCGCGTTCCCGAAATAACCAGTGCCGTCGAACACGACGACATCGCCCCGCTGCGGCTCGGAACCGAAACGGTACGCCAACTTATTTACGAGAACGCGGTCCCCGATCCTCAATCCGGACTCCATGGAGCCGCTGGGAATTTCGAACGGCTGCATCACGAAGCGGCTGACCAGCAGCAGAAATACCAGACAGACCAGCACAGTCAAGGTGATCCGGCCCCCGGGGAGCCAGTCGGCGACGCGGTCGGCGAACGCAGAACGCGACCGCCCCTCCGGCCCCGCTGTGTCCGAGATCTCCTCGGAAGCGGAAGGGCGGGAGGAGCGGTCGCGCTCCACATGCTGTGCTTCGGTGTCCATCGGGGCCAGATGCTATCCGGCCTCCATGTGACGCCTTCTTACTGGCTCGGTCGCCGGCGGCTCGCCGCGGCGGCGCGAGGTCAGTTGTCGCGCTTCTCCTTGATCTTCGCGGCCTTGCCGCGCAGCTCACGGAGGTAGTACAGCTTGGCGCGACGCACGTCACCGCGGGTGACGAGCTCGATCTTCTCGACGATCGGGGTGTGCACCGGGAAGGTGCGCTCGACGCCGACGGAGAACGAGACCTTGCGGACCGTGAAGGTCTCACGGACACCGGCACCCTGGCGACGGATGACTACGCCCTTGAACTGCTGCACACGGGAGCGGTTGCCCTCGATGACGCGGACGTGGACGTTGACGGTGTCACCCGGGCGGAAGGCCGGGACGTCGGTGCGCAGCGACGCGCTGTCGACAGTGTCGAGCAGGTGAGACATTTTGTCTGCTTCCTTCGCTGATGCCACAGGTCATCAACGGGAGAGTGGTTCGAAGATGATGCTGCCTCGTCGGGACGGGCGTCGTGTCCCCCTGTGGCAGGGGCGCACGCCGGACGACGTAGAGCAGCGGCCTATTCTTCCATGCCCTCGGGCCTGCGCCAAAATCGGCCGTCGGGACCCGGCTGCCAGCCCAGGATCGAGAGCATCTCGCGGTCCTTCTTGTCGAAGGCGGAGGGGTCGCAGCGCTCGATGAGGTCGGGCCGGTTCGCCGTGGTGCGGCGCAGGGCCTCGTCGCGCCGCCATCGGGCGATCTTCCCATGGTGGCCGCTGACCAGCACCTCGGGGATCTCACGGCCGCGCCACTGCGGGGGCTTGGTGTACACCGGGCCCTCCAGGAGGTTGGCCATGGCCCCGGGAGCGAAGGAGTCGTCCCGGTGCGACTCGGCGTTGCCGAGGACCCCCGGCAGCAGCCGGGCCACGGCCTCGGTGACGACGAGGACTGCCGCCTCACCCCCGGCGAGGACGTAGTCGCCGATGGACACCTCGTAGACGGGCATCCTCGTCGCGTACTCGTCGATGACCCGGCGGTCGATGCCCTCGTAACGCGCCGGAGCGAAGACCAGCCAGGGGCGCTCGGAGAGCTCGACGGCGAGTTCCTGGGTGAAGGGGCGTCCGCTGGGGGTGGGAACCACCAGGACGGGCCCGTGGGAGCCCGTCTCGTAGCCGTCCGCCAGGGCGGAGTCCAGGGCGTCGCCCCAGGGCTCGGTCTTCATGACCATGCCCGGTCCACCGCCGTAGGGGGTGTCGTCGACCGTGTTGTGACGGTCGTACGTCCACTCCCGGAGATCGTGCACGTGCACGTTCAGCTGTCCACGCGCGCGTGCCTTGCCCACGAGTGAGACGTTCAGGGGCTCCAGGTACTCGGGGAAGATCGTGACCACGTCGAGCCGCATCAGGCGTCGGCCCCCGCGGCGTCCTCGTCGTCGCTCCCGGCGGAGCCGTCCTCCGCGTCCCGGGAGGAGACGACCTCCGCCTGGTCGTCGATCAGCCCGGGCGGCGGGTCGATGACGGCCCGCTGCTCCTCGAGGTCGATCTCGACGACGATCTCCTCCACGAACGGGATCAGCACCTCGGTCCCGTCCGCGCGCTCCACCACGAACAGGTCCTGGGAAGGCAGGTGCGAGATCTCGGTGATGCGGCCGACCTCGGCGCCGTCCTTGGTGACGACGTCCAGGTCCATCAGCTGGTGGTCGTAGTACTCGTCCGGGTCCTCCGGCGTCTCCTCCGGGTCGACCTCGGCGATCAGCAGGGTGTTGCGCAGCGCCTCGGCGGCGTTGCGGTCCCGTACGCCTGCGAAGCGCAGCAGAAGACGGCCGCTGTGGACGCGGCCCGTCTCGATGGTCAGCGGTCCGGTGGAGGCCGGATCGGTGAGCAGGACGGCACCGGGCCCGAGCCTGAGCTCCGGCTCGTCGGTGCGGACCTCCACGGTGACCTCGCCCTTGATGCCGTGGGCGCGGCCGACGCGAGCGACTACCAGCTGCACTGTGCTTGATCTCCTGTCGTGTGCCGACGGCCATGCTTCATGGACGACTGCGGGTGCGCGGACGCCCGCGGGTGCGCGGGGATCCACGCGGTCCGTGGCCGTCTGCGAGGGTTCGCAGACGACTACGGGCCGGGGACGGCTCGTAAGCCCTCCCCGGCCCGAGCCGGTGCTGCCTGTTACGTCAGCGGACGTGATCCACGTCGACGAGGTCGACGCGGACACCGCGGCCGCCGATGGCGCCCACGACGGTGCGCAGAGCGCGTGCGGTGCGGCCGTTGCGGCCGATCACCTTGCCGAGGTCGTCGGGGTGGACCCGGACCTCGAGAACGCGCCCGCGGCGCAGGTCACGCGAAGCGACCTGCACATCGTCGGGGTTGTCGACGATGCCCTTCACGAGGTGCTCGAGAGCCTCCTCGAGCATGCTCAGGCCTCGGTCGACTCGGACTCGGCCGGAGCCTCGTCCTTCTTCTCAGCCTTCTTCTTCTGGGTGATGGCCTCACCCTTGCTCGCGTCGTCGCCACCGAGGGCGTCGAACAGCGGGCGCGCGGCCTTCGGCTCGGCAACGAGCAGCGGAGCCGGGGCCGGCAGGCCCTTGAACTTCTGCCAGTCGCCGGTCAGCTTCAGGATGGCGAGCACGGGCTCGGTCGGCTGCGCGCCGACACCCAGCCAGTACTGCGCACGGTCCGAGTCGACCTCGATGCGCGAAGGGTTCTGCACCGGGTGGTACAGACCGATCTCCTCGATGGCCCTGCCGTCACGGCGGGTACGGGAGTCGGCGACGACGATGCGGTAGTGAGGCGAACGGATCTTGCCCAGACGCTTCAGCTTGATCTTGACTGCCACGGAAGTGGTGTCTCCTGGTCTTGACGGGGTTGGACACGACGAGATGGCCGCGTGGGGTTGCGGTACCCGAGTGTCCGATGGACGCGTCAGCCGGAGGAGAGAGGGGTCCTATGCGGCTGTCGAGTACAGCTAGCCATTCTGCCACATCCTGCGGACCGGCCGGACCGAGGGTGCGCGGGCCCATGGCTGACGGGCACCCGGCGTTCCGGGTGCCCGTCAGCCATGGGCCCGCGTGGACCGGCGACGCCGGGCACCGGCGAGGTGTGGCCCGCGCGCACTCGTGCTTCCTGAAATCCCCCACTGCCCCGAAGGAGGCGGGGGAGGCACGACTGCTCACGGGCCGCGCGTACTCGTCCGGCACCCACGAGACGCCGGTGTCGCACGCACCTCAGCCCGCGGCCGCCCCGACCACCTCCGGAATCCGGAAGGGCTTGCCGCACCCTCCGCACACGATCGGCGCCTGCGCGAGGACCGAGGGGACCACGCGCACGTTGCGCCCGCAGTCGCAGACGGCCTTGACGCGGACGCCTCCCCCGGAGGAACCGTGGCGGGCGGCCGGGCCGCGGAACGAGCGGGCGGTGTCGGCGGCGGTGGCGGCCGAGTGCGCCTTCAGCGCGCGCTGGAGCCGCTCGATCGTCGGGCGGTAGCGGCGCTTCGCCTCGGGGTTGAGCGTGACCAGCGAGAAGCCACTGCTGGGATGCGGCTCCTCGGGGTGGTCGAGGCCCAGCTCCTCGGCGATCGCGAGGAACCTGCGGTTGTGATACCGGCCGGCGCGCGAGGTGTCGCGGACTCCGCGGGCGGCGGCGATGCCGTGGACTGCTTCATGAAGCAGTCGTTCGAAGGAGAGCTCGTGTCCGCAGGCGGACGACGATTCTCCGATCAGGGACTCTGGCGCGGCAAGATCGGGCAGTTCGGGGTGGTGCCGCTGAATGTCGGCCCACGCCCCTGCCAGCTCTGCGGCGAGAACAGGTGGTGTCGTGCTCACGTAATGACAACGAGCGGGGGTGCCCCTGTGTTCCTATTCCGGGGCATCCCAAATAATTTGCACGTACCCGTCAGTTGCCACTGATGCGTCCTGACGAGGGCGGGTGCGCTGATCTGCGGAGAAGCGTCACAGCTCCTACCAAGGCGGTACGTAGGCACACGTACGCCCCGGCACGTAGACGGTCTCCGCGCTCCGGGGCGCCTGTGGTCGGCAGATGCGCAAGAGGTGTTTCGGCCGCCCTCGGGCCCGCTCAGTAGGCGCGGGCGACGACGGCGACGTTACCGGGTGCGTCGTCGGCGCCGGGCACCGACCCGTCCTCCGCGACCAGACACCGTACGGTCACCGCGTGCTCGGCGAGCCTGGCCTCGCCCTCTTCGCCGAGGTCGGCCCACGGAATGCGCGCCCAGCCGCCCGCCACGGCGGCCTCCACGGCCGCGTCGATCGTCGAGACGTCCGACGTGCGGGACTCGCGGCGCTCGCGCGACTGCCTCAGGAGCAGCGCCTGGTCCTCCTCGAGGATGCCGGGGAGCAGTGCCGCCAGTGCGTCGACGGCCACGGGCTCCTTGCCCCCGGGGATACGGCGGACCAGCATCGCGGTGCCACTCTCCAGGTCACGGGGGCCGACCTCGACGCGCGCGGGGACGCCCTTGAGTTCCCAGTCGACGGCGCGGCGCCCGAAGGGGGTGTCCGTGCGGTCGTCGACCTGGACCCGTACACCCGCCGCCTTCAGCCGGTCGCCGATCTCGCGGACCTTGGCCAGAACCGCTTCGTCCCCCTTGATCGCGAGGACGACGACCTGTACCGGGGCGAGCCGAGGCGGCACCCGCAACCCTCTGTCATCACCGTGCGACATGATCAGGCCACCCACCATGCGGGTCGAGGACCCCCAGGAGGTCTGCCAGACGAGCTCCTGTCTGCCCTCCTTGGACAGGTACTGGGTGTTGAACGCCTTCGCGAAGTTCTGCCCCAGCTCGTGGCTGGTGCCCATCTGGAGCGCCTTGCCGTCGCCCATCATGGCTTCGAGGGTGAGGGTGTTGATGGCACCCGCGAACCGCTCGCTCGCCGTCTTCCGGCCAAGGACGACGTCGATGCCGAGGACATCGACCATGAAGTCGGCGTACACCTCCTTGTGGATGTGCGCGGCATAGTCCCGGGCGTCCTCGTAGGTGGCGTGGGCGGTGTGGCCCTCCTGCCAGAGAAATTCAGTCGTTCGGAGGAACACCCGCGGGCGCATCTCCCAACGGACCACGTTCGCCCACTGGTTGATCAGGAGCGGCAGATCGCGGTAGCTCTGCACCCACTTGGAGAAGTAGTCGTTGATGATCGTCTCGGAGGTGGGGCGGACGACGACCGGCTCCTCCAGCTCCTTGCCGCCGCCGTGCGTGACCACCGCGAGCTCGGGGGCGAACCCCTCGACGTGCTCCGCCTCCCGGGTCAGGTACGACTGCGGGATGAACAGCGGGAAGTACGCGTTCTGGGCGCCCGCTTCCTTGATACGGGCGTCCATCTCCTGCTGCATCCGCTCCCACAGCCCGTACCCGTACGGCCGGATGACCATGGTGCCGCGCACCGGCCCGTTGTCGGCGAGCTCGGCCTTGTTGATCAAGTCCTGGTACCAGCGCGGGAAATCGTCCGCCTGGGGCGTGAGAACGGGTGCCTTTGCCATGCGGCGATCGTACGGGCCCACGTTGCCGGAATGTGAATTCTCGCGCCCTTTGCGGCCCGCGCACAAACGGGACCCCGCAACCCCTGGACGGCACGTCGAGTGCGGAGTTACCTGACATACGGGGGGAGTGCGGGCCTCGTGCGCGGGGGCGAAGGAACAGGCCCGGCGGCAACTCTCGGCGGATTGGGGCACTTTCGATGACACCTACGCTCGTGCGGCAGCACCTTCCTCATGCGGGTCCAGCGCCCCGCGCGGACCGGGGTGCACGCGCGCGTGACTGGGCCGAGATCCAGGAGCGGATGCTGGTGCCGCTCTACGAGGCCGTCTACGAGCGGCTCGAAGTGGGCGGCGGGACGCGGCTGCTCGGGCTCGGCTGCGGGGCGGGGCTCGCCCTGCTCATGGCGGCCTCCCGCGGCGCCGCGGTCACGGGTGTCGACTCCTCGTCGCCCGAACGGCTGGCCTTCGCACGCGAGCGTCTGCTGCCTGAGGGAGGGAGCACACCCCCGCGCGGCCACCGGCTCGTGGCCGGCTCCCCCGGGGACGCGGCCGTGGCGGGAGCGCCGGCCTACAACCTGGCGACCGCGTTCGAGCCGATCGGCTGCGTGTCCGGAGACTCCGAGGGACTCGGTTCGCTGCTCGCGGAGGCGGCACCGCTCACCGGCCGCGGAACGCCCGTGGTGCTGGTCGGGTGGGGGCCACCGGAACGGTGCAGCACCTCGGCCGTGCTGCGGGTGGCCACCAAACTGGCCGACCCCCTGCGCGGTGCGGTCTGCCTGCGTGCCGCCCGCCGGGACGACCTGGAGGAGGTGGCCCAGCGGGCCGGGCTGCGGCCGGACGGCTCAGGTCGGGTGGCCTGTCCCTTCGGATACGCCGATGTGGACAGTGCCGTGCGAGGGCTGCTGTCCACGGGTCTCTTCGACGCCGCGGTCGACGCGACCGATCAGGCCCAGGTCGACAAGGAAGTGGCCGAGGCGCTGCATCCGCATCTGCGGCGGGACGGGACGGTCTGGATGCCGAACGTGTTCCGGTATCTGATCGCCCGTACGGTCTGAGGGATCACGCTTCCTTCGCCGCACGGGGTACTCCGGCGATCCGGTAGGCCTCCGCCTCTTCCAGGGTCTCGTTGGCGAGGAGCGCCTTCGCCAGGGCGTCCAGTTGTCCTCGGTGTTCGCGGAGTTTCAGGCAGGCCTCCTCGTAGCACTCGTCGACGATGCGGCGCATCTCGTGGTCGATCGAGTCGAGGGTGCCCGGGGCGGCCGAGAGGCCGTAGGCCTGCTGGGCGTCGCTGGGCAGGGCGGACAGCCGGCCGACGCGTTCGCTCATGCCCCAGCGGGCGACCATGCCGCGGACGATGTTCGTGACCTGTTCGAGGTCGTTCTCCGAGCCCGTGGTGATGACGTCGTAGACGACGTGTTCGGCGGCCATTCCGCCGAGGGCGCCGATGATGCGGCCGCGCAGGTACTCCTCGGTGTAGGCGTACCGGTCCGCGTCCGGCGTCGAGAGGGTGACGCCGAGGGCGCGGCCGCGCGGGACGATGGTGATCTTGCGGACCGGGTCGGCGCCGGGCCGCAGCATGCCGAGGAGCGCGTGTCCGCTCTCGTGGTAGGCGGTGCGGCGGCGTTCCTCGTAGGGCATGACCAGGGAGCGCTCGGCGCCGAGCTGTACCTTTTCGAGCGCTTCGGACAGGTCGCCCTGGGTCACCTCCTGCTGCTTGCGCTTGACGGCGAGGAGGGCCGCCTCGTTGGCGAGGTTGGCGAGGTCTGCGCCGGTCATGCCCGGGGTCGTACGGGCCACCTGGGTCAGGTCCACGCCGGGGGCGAGCGGGATGTCGCGGGTGTGGATCTCCAGGATCGCCTCACGGCCGCCGCGGTCGGGGGGCGAGACGTTGACGACGCGGTCGAAGCGGCCGGGGCGGGTGAGCGCCGGGTCCAGGATGTCCGCGCGGTTGGTGGCGGCGATGACGATGACGCCCTCCGAGCCGGAGAAGCCGTCCATCTCGGTGAGGATCTGGTTCAGCGTCTGCTCGCGCTCGTCGTGGCCGCCCATGCCGGAGCCGCCCGACCGCGCCCGCCCGATGGTGTCGATCTCGTCGATGAAGATGATCGACGGGGCCACTTTGCGGGCCTCGGCGAACAGCTCGCGCACGCGCGAGGCGCCGACGCCCACGATCATCTCGATGAACTCGGAGGCGGAGGCGGAGAAGAACGGGACCCCCGCCTCCCCCGCGACCGCCCGCGCGAGCAGGGTCTTTCCCGTGCCGGGCGGCCCCGCCAGCAGCACACCGCGCGGCATCTTGGCGCCCATCCTGCGGTACGCGTCGGGGTTCTTGAGGAAGTCCACGACGTCGTTGAGTTCACCGGCGACCTCGTCGATGCCGGCCACGTCGGCGAACGTCGTGCGCTTGCCGCCGGGCACGAGTTCGACCGGCTTGGGGGGTGTCTTGCGGCCGAGCATGCCGCCGGCGCCGCCCATGCCGGAGCCCATCCTGCGGGCGATGAAGATCCACAGGACGACGAGCAGGAGCATCGGGGCGAGCGAGATCAGCAGATTGAAGAGGAAGCTGCGCTCCTGGACGACCGGCGAGGCGGTCACCGTGACGTCGTGCGCCTGCAGGTTCTCCCAGAGCTTGTCGTCCGCGAAGACCGGGCGCTGGGTCTTGAACTTGGTGTATTTCCCGTCGCCGTCGGGGTTCTCCTGGGAGTTCTTGAGCTGCCCCTGGATCGCGTCGCCCTTGGAGTAGATCTTGGTGACGTTGCCGTCGGTCACCTGTCTGCTGAACTCCGTGTACGAGATCGTCGGCTCGTCGCCCTGGTTGTAGAAGGAGAGCACCAGGTTCGCGACCAGGAACACCACGAGAGCGGCCAGGGCCAGGCTCCACCAGCCGCCGGGCAGCTTCCGCCGGCCACCCGAAGGCGGTGTCGACTCGGGTGGCGTGCCCTCGGTACGCCACGGCTGATCAGGTGCCTTGCGCGGCGGTACGGGGTTGCCCATATGGTGACGTTACGACATATGGCGGACGGCGGCACCCGCGCTCACGCCACTGGGGGCGCCCCTCCGGTGAGGGGCGCCCCCAGTGGGCGTCGCTGAAGCGCTCCCGTACGGGACGCGATGTCAGCCCATGAATTTCTTGAACTCGTCCGGCAGCTCGAAGTCCTCCTGGGCGCCCTGCTGAGGAAGGCCGAAGGCGTTGCCGCCCTGGGCACCGGCCTCGCGGCGGGCAGCCTCCTCTTCCTCCTGCTGCTTGCGCTTCATCGGGTTGCCGGAGCGCTGCTTGCCCTTGGCCTGCTTCTGCTTCTTCTTGGTGCGGCCGGGGCCGCCACCCATGCCCGGCATTCCGGGCATGCCCGGCATCCCGCCGCCCTGGGCCATGCGGGACATCATCTTGCGGGCCTCGAAGAAGCGCTCGACCAGGCCCTTGACCGCGCTGACCTCGACACCGGAACCCTTGGCGATACGGGCGCGGCGCGAGCCGTTGATGATCGTCGGCTCCTGGCGCTCGGCCGGCGTCATCGACTTGATGATGGCGGCCGTGCGGTCGACGTCGCGCTCGTCGAGATTGTTGATCTGGTCCTTGATCTGGCCCATGCCCGGGAGCATGCCGAGCAGCTTGCTGATGCTGCCCATCTTCCGGACCTGCTCCATCTGGGCCAGGAAGTCGTCCAGGGTGAAGTCCTGGCCCTTCTTGGACGCCAGCTTGGAGGCCATCTTCTCGGCCTCTTCTTGGCTGAACGTCTTCTCCGCCTGCTCGATCAGGGTGAGCAGGTCACCCATGTCGAGGATGCGGGAGGCCATCCGGTCCGGGTGGAAGGCGTCGAAGTCGTCGAGCTTCTCGCCGTTCGACGCGAACATGATCGGCTTGCCGGTGACCGAGGCGATCGACAGGGCCGCACCACCGCGGGCGTCACCGTCGAGCTTGGAGAGCACCACGCCGTCGAAGCCGACGCCGTCACGGAAGGACTCGGCCGTGTTGACCGCGTCCTGGCCGATCATCGCGTCGACGACGAAGAGGATCTCGTCGGGGCTGACGGCGTCGCGGATGTCCGCGGCCTGCTGCATCAGCTCCTGGTCGATGCCGAGGCGGCCGGCGGTGTCCACGATCACGATGTCGTGGACCTTGGTCTTCGCGAACTCCATGGAGTCCTTGGCGACCTTGACCGGGTCGCCGACGCCGTTGCCCGGCTCGGGGGCGTAGACGGCGACGCCCGCGCGCTCGGCGACCACGCTGAGCTGGTTCACCGCGTTCGGGCGCTGGAGGTCGGCGGCGACGAGGAGCGGGGAGTGCCCCTGGTCCTTGAGCCACTTGCCGAGCTTTCCGGCGAGCGTGGTCTTGCCCGCACCCTGGAGACCCGCGAGCATGATCACGGTGGGCGGGTTCTTGGCGAAGCGGAGGCGGCGGGTCTCCCCGCCGAGGATCGTGACGAGCTCGTCGTTCACGATCTTCAGAACCTGCTGGGCGGGGTTCAGCGCCTTGGAGACCTCGACACCGAGTGCGCGCTCCTTGACGTTCTTGATGAAAGTCCGCACGACAGGCAGGGCCACGTCGGCTTCGAGGAGCGCGATACGGATCTCGCGTGCGGTGGCGTCGATGTCGGCTTCGGACAGTCGGCCCTTGCCCCGCAGGTTCTTGAACGTCGCTGAGAGGCGATCGGAGAGAGTATCGAACACGGCGCTCGTCGGTCCTCAGGGGTCGGGGGCGATGGGAATCGCCCTCCAGGGTATCCGGCCGCGTGCGGTGGGGTCTCCACCGCGTTCATACGAGAGACCTATGGCACCCTCACGACCAGCTGTACGGGACGGTCGGCACCGCTTCATTCCCGCAGCGCCTCCTCCAGCGCACGGGCCACCGAGGCCGCCTCCGCGCCCGGCAGGGGCGCCCCCTTCGTGCCGGTCACGTAGAAGGCGTCCACGGCGTTCGCGCCGAGCGTGGAGACATGCATGCTGCGTACCCGGACGTGCGCCTTCTCCAGGGCCCGCCCGATGCGGTGCAGCAGGCCCGGGGCGTCGTGGGCGCGGACCTCGATGACCGTGGCGTGCCGCGAGGCGGCCGGGGCCACTGTCACACGGGGCGGCGGCGCGATCGTTCCGCGGCGGCGCGGGTAGGCGGCGTCGCGTTCGGCGAGGCGCGCCGCGATGTCGAGGGAACCGTCGAGGGCGCGTACGAGGTCGGCGCGCAGGCGGGCGGCCTGCGGCAGGGAGCCGTACTCGGCGGCGACCCGCCAGTTGAGCAGCAGGACCGAGCCCTCGACCCCGTCGGGCAGGTCCAGGGCGCGCAGCTCGGCGGTGCGGACGGTCAGCCGGTGCATGGCGAGGACGCCGGCCACCGCGGGGAGCACGCCCGGCTGGTCCGGGACCGCGATGAGAAGTTCCACACCCAGCGGCTCCGGGTCCTGGGGGACGGATTCCGCCTCGGCGTCGGCGTCGACCGGCTCCGTCTGCGCGCGCAGCGCCAGGACGGGACCGCCCGTGCGGAACGCCTCGATCGCGAGCCGTTCCTGTTCGGCGGTCGGCGCGGCGGCCTCGGGCTCGTCGGGGGTGTCCCCGGCGAGCACGGCCGAGACCCGTTTGACCAGGTCGGTGACGAGAGAGCCGCGCCAGGAGGACCAGGCGGCGGGCCCGGTGGCCAGCGCGTCCGCCTCGGTGAGCGCGTGCAGCAGTTCCAGGGTGCCCTGCGATCCGACGGCCTCGGCGACCGAGCGGACGGTGGCCGGGTCCTCCAGGTCACGCCGGGTCGCGGTGTCGATGAGCAGCAGATGGTGGCGTACGAGCGTGGCGAGCACCGCCACGTCCACGCGGTCGAAGCCGATCCGGGCGGCCACGTCACGGGCGATGATCTCGCCGGCCACGGAGTGGTCGCCGGGCCAGCCCTTGCCGATGTCGTGCAGCAGGGCCGCGACGAGAAGGAGGTCGGGACGGCCCACGCGGCGGGTCAGTTCCGAGGCACGGACGGCCGTCTCGATGAGGTGGCGGTCGACGGTCCAGATGTGGACGGCGTTGCGCTGCGGCCGGCAGCGCACCCGCTCCCAGTCGGGCAGCAGCCGGGTGATCAGTCCTTCCGCCTCCAGCGCCTCCCAGACCTCGATGGTCGGGCTGCCCGAGCCGAGGAGGGTGACGAGCTGCTGGCGCGCCTCCGCCGGCCAGGGCGTGGGGAGAGGGCGCGCGGCGGCGGCCATGCGCCGTACGGCGTGCAGGGACAGGGGGAGATCCGCCTGCGCGGCCGCTGCCGCCGCGCGCAACGGCAGCACCGGGTCGCGCTCGGGACGGGCGGCGCGGGCGAGCACCACCTCGCCGTCCTGCTCGACCACGCCCTCGGCGAGGGGGGATCGCTCGGTGGTCGGCTTGCCGCCGCCCAGCATGGCGCGCAGCCGCGGACGTACGGCACGCGATCGCAGGACACGCCCCACTTCGCGCCAGGTGACGTCACTGGCGTACGACACGACGCGCGCGGCCTCGTAGACCTGGCGCAGCAGCGTGTCGGCGTCCAGCAGACCGAGTTCGGCGGCGACCTGGTCCTGTTCCTGGAGCGCGAGGCGGTCGGTGGCGCGTCCGGTGGCGAGGTGCAGGGCGTCTCGGACGTCGAGGAGCCTGCGGCGTGCGTCGGTCAGGCCCTCGCGGGGCGCGTCCGCGAGCCAGGACGCGGCGACGGCGCGCAGTGCGGTGGCGTCGCGCAGCCCGCCGCGCGCTTCCTTCAGGTCCGGTTCGAGGAGGTACTGGAGTTCGCCCTGGCGCTCGGCGCGCTCCGCGCACAGCTCCTGGAGTTCGGGCAGACGCTTCGGGGCCTGGTTGCGCCAGTCGGCGAGGACGGCCGTACGCAATCCGGCGGTGAGACCGAGATCGCCCGCGAGGTGGCGGGCGTCGAGGAGGCCGAGCTGGGCCTTGAGGTCGTCGGCGGCGGTCTTGCGGGCCTCCGCGGGTGTGCGGACCGAGTGGTCGAGGTCGAGGCCCAGATCCCAGACGGGGTACCAGATGCGGTCGGCGAGGGAGGCGACGGCGCCGGAGTCGCCGCCGTCGTGCAGGAGGAGCAGGTCGAGGTCGCTTCGGGGGGAGAGCTCACCGCGGCCGTAGCCGCCGACGGCGACGAGGGAGACCCCGCGCATGCCCTCGGATCCGGCGGTGAACAGGCCGGTCAGCCAGTCGTCCGTCAGTTCGGCGAGGGCGGCACGGCGCGGCGGCCCGGACCGCGCCCCCTCCTGGAGGAGGCGCAGCCGGGCCGCCGCGTAGCCGCTGGGTCCCGAGTCCTCTGCTTCCACTCGCGTGTCCGTGCTCGTCACCCAGCGACTCCTGTCTTTCTTCTTCTGCGGGCCGATCCGGTCAGAGTGCGTCCGGGCCGCGCTCGCCGGTCCGGACCCGGACGGCCGTATCGACCGGGATGGACCACACCTTGCCGTCACCGATCTTGCCGGTACGGGCCGCCTTCACGACGACGTCGATGAGCTGTTCGGCGTCGTCGTCCTCGACCAGCACCTCGATGCGGATCTTGGGGACGAGGTCGACCGTGTACTCGGCGCCGCGGTAGACCTCGGTGTGTCCCCGCTGCCGACCGTAGCCGCTGGCTTCGGTGACCGTCAGTCCGTGAACCCCGAAGGCCTGCAGGGCCTCCTTGATCTCGTCGAGCCGGTGAGGCTTCACGACGGCGGTGATGAGCTTCATGCGTCCACCTTCTTGGCATCCGTGTCGGCCGGGGCGGGCACGGCGGTCCGGGCGGAGCCGCCGCCGGCACCGCTGAAGTCGTATGCGGTCTCGGCGTGCTCGGCCTGGTCGATGCCGGCGATCTCCTCGTCCTCGGTGACCCGCATGCCCATGGTCTTGTCGATGAGGAAGGCGAGGATGGCGGAGACGACGAGGGAGTAGCCGAGGACGGCGAAGACGCCCGCGCACTGCTTCCAGAACTGGGTCAGACCGCCGCCGTAGAAGAGGCCCTCGACCGTGGACTGGCCCTTGCCGCTGGCGAAGAAGCCGATCAGCAGGGAGCCGATGACACCGCCGACCAGGTGGACTCCGACGACGTCCAGGGAGTCGTCGTAGCCGAACCTGTACTTCAGGCCCACGGCCATGGCGCACAGGACACCGGCGATGGCTCCGACCGCGATCGCGCCGAGCGGGGAGACCGCACCGCCGGACGGGGTGATGGCGACCAGACCCGCGACCGCGCCGGAAGCCGCGCCCAGCGTGGTGAACGCGCCGTGCCGGATCTTCTCGTAGGCGAGCCAGGCCAGCATGGCGGCCGCGGTGGCGATCTGCGTGTTGACGAACATCAGCGCGCCGACGCCGTCGTCGTTGCCGAGCCACGAGCCCGCGTTGAATCCGAACCAGCCGAACCACAGCAGACCGGAGCCGAGCATCACCAGCGGGAGGCTGTGCGGGCGCATCGGGTCCTTCTTGAAGCCGACGCGCTTGCCGATGACCAGGATCACGCCGAGCGCCGCGGCGCCCGCGTTGATGTGGACCGCCGTACCACCGGCGAAGTCGATCACACCCAGCTCGAAGGCCCAGCCGCCAGCGCCCCACACCCAGTGGGCGACCGGGAAGTAGACGACCGTGGCCCACAGCGCGATGAAGAGCGACCACGCGGTGAACTTCACGCGGTCAGCGAGAGCACCGCTTATCAGCGCGGGCGTGATGATCGCGAACATCAGCTGGAAGACCATGAAGACGAAGACCGGGATGGTGTACCCGTCCCACAGCTCCGTCAGGCCGATGTTGCTGAGGCCGACCCAGTCAGAGGTCCAGCCGATGAACGATCCCTTGTCCGTGCCGAAGGCGAGGGAGAAGCCGTACAGCACCCACAGGATGGTGATGATCCCCATGCTGATGAAACTCATCATCAGCATGTTGAGGGTGCTCTTGACGCGGACCATGCCTCCGTAGAAGAAGGCGAGGCCGGGCGTCATGATGAGCACCAGGGCGGAACAGATGAGCATGAACCCTGTGTTGGCGGCAGAAAGCTTGGGTGCCTCTGCGGCAAGGGTGATGGCTGGTGCCATCGGCGTCTCCTCGTCGTTGGTACGGCCCCGTGCGGGCGAAGCCTGAGTGGTCGTGAGGGGTGGGCCGGTTATGCGCCATGAGATTGGCGCAGCGCCGTTTCCGTGGAAGCCCCTCGATGTTTCGCACCAGTGACGAAGGCGCTCTGTGTGTTACGCATTCATGAACTGCCGGATAGTGGTCGAACCGATCGTTATCGTGACGCAATCATCGGCAGGGGCCGTCGCGGCGCCCCGGGCGCGGTCGACCGCGGCCACCGGGTGAGCCGTCCCCGCACTGACCAGCCACGTCCTCGCGAGCGGCGCCGGCCGAGGGGCACACAACGGAACCGGCCACGGCTGGTCGTCCGATGACCTGGCATGGGGGAGCCGAGTCGGGCAGTTCGGGACGACCGGCCGCGGCCGGGGTACGGGGCGGGGCCGCCTTCGCGGCCCCGGGTCAGACCGCTTCCGCGGTCTCGGGCAGGTCGACGGCCAGCTGGTCGGTGAGGTCGATGACCTCGGCGAGGTCCCCGAAATCGCGGACCGCGGCATCGACGGTCTTTCGGATACGAGTGTTGACGCGCTCCGAGCGCACCTTCTTGCCGATCCTCAGCGCTTCCTTGGCCAGGACCGCACTCCGCTCGGGCTCACGCTGCAGCAGGTGCACGGTGGCCATGCCGATGAGGTTGAGTGCGTACGAACGCTGGTGCTCGGGATCCTTGCCGAAACGGTCGACGGCCTCCTGCATCAGCGGCTCGGCCATGGAGGCGTACGTGGGGCTGCGGCCGGCGACATAGGCGAGGTCACGATAGGAGTGCGAGTTCTCGCCGTACAGCTCGGCCTTGGAGAAGAAGCGGATCCAGTCGGGATCCGGGTCGTCCCACTCGTGCACGTCGGCGAAGGTGTCCTCGGCCATCCGGACGGCCCGCTTGCACTTTCCGGGCTGGCCCATGTTGGCGTAGGCGCGGGCCTCCATCGCATACAGCATCGACTGGGTGCGAGGGCTCGCGCAGTCGCGGCTGCCGTACTGCGCGAGATGGATCAGTTCCAACGCGTCGTCGGGCCGCCCGAGATGAATCATCTGGCGGCTCATGCTGGAGAGGATGTACGAGCCGAGCGGCTTGTCGCCGGCCTCCTTCGAGGCGTGCAGGGCGAGCACGAAGTACTTCTGGGCGGTGGGCTGGAGGCCCACGTCGTAGCTCATCCAGCCTGCCAGCTCGGCCAGTTCGGCGGCGACCTTGAACAGCAGCTTGCCGGTGGCGGCGGGCTGCGGCTCCTGGAGCAGGTCCGTCACCTCGTGCAACTGGCCGACGACCGCCTTGCGGCGCAGTCCGCCGCCGCACTGGGCGTCCCACTGACGGAACATCGCGGTGGTGGACTCCAGGAGGTCCAGCTCCGGCTTGGAGAGCCGGCCGCCGCGGCGCGCCGAGGCCGGGGGTTCGGGCTCCTCCTGCGGCGCCAGGGGCGTGGGGACGAGCCAGCGCTGCATGGGCTCGACGAGGGCGGGACCCGCGGCGAGGGCCAGCGAACTGCCGAGGAAGCCGCGCCGCGCCAACATCAGGTCGCTGCGCGAGTATTCACTGATCAGCGCGACGGTCTGGGGGCCCGTCCACGGCAGGTCGATACCCGACACGGAGGGTGCCTGGTGGGCGGCGCGCAGACCGAGGTCCTCCACGGCGACGACACAGCCGAACCGCTCGGAGAACAGCTCGGACAGGATCCGCGGGATCGGCTCGCGCGGGTTCTCGCCGTCCAGCCAGCGGCGCACCCGCGAGGTGTCCGTGGAAATGTGGTTGGCCCCCAACTGGCGGGCCCGGCGGTTCACTTGGCGCGCGAGTTCGCCCTTCGACCAGCCGCTGCGCACGAACCACGAGCCGAGCAGCTCGTTGGGGCGCTTGTCAGCGTTCGTCCCGCCTCCGCCGTTGCCGCCCACTGGAACGCCCCCACTCTCTGAGACCACTTGCCGCCGCTCTGCGCCAAGCCCTATCAGAATGCCGGTAAATACGGCCCCGCGTCCGGCAGTTCCCACCCTTCGAACGGTAAGCCGACTTGCCCTTGGCATACCCACGAGTACAAACAGCCCCGGACTCGTGTACTCAAAGTAATCCTACGATCACGCCTCAGCCATGGCGATCCGTGAAACGCCACCATTCGCCACCCCTTCGAATGAACTCCGTTCGCCCTGCTCGCGATTGACTTGACACAGGAGGGCCGGTGATGGGCGGAACGGTGTACGCCGGGGCGCACGGAGCCGAGCGCACCACCCGGTGCACCACAAGGCGCCGCCTGGATCGCGCGAAACCGGGCAGTCAGGAACAGAGGGTGACGATCCGGTTTCGTCACGTAACCACCGGCGCATCGGACCCGTTGGAGGGGGCATGGGCTTCACGATCGGCAGCAGTCGGGCGATGCGCGACATCCGGACCGGCACTCGTCGCCGCGGCCGCTCGTCGGAGAGCACAGCCGTCGCAGAATTCACCGGACTCTGGGGATGGGACGTGGTCCCGGGCGCCAGGGCCGCCGCGGGGGTGTGCTCGTGCGGCAGGGGCGACTGCGCGGCACCGGGTGCGCACCCCCTGGGCTTCGCCCCGACGATCCCGGCCGGCGCGACACTGGACGAGGCGACCGGCCTCTGGTCCGAGTTCCCGGGCGCCGCGGTGATGCTGCGGGTCGGCCGGGCGTTCGACGTGATCGAGGTCGCCGAGCCCGCCGGGCGCCGCGCGCTGGTCCGCCTGGAGCGCATGGGCCTCCCTCTCGGCCCGGTCACGGCCACACCCGACGGCCGCGCCCACTTCTTCGTCTCCCCCGGGTCCGCCGCCGAGCTTCCCGAACTGCTCTACCGGATGGGCTGGGACGACCCGTCCCTCGATCTGTACGGCCTGGGTCCCGGTTCCTTCATCACCGCCCCGCCCTCCGACCGCGCGGGACTCGGCCCGGTCCGCTGGCTGCGCTCCCCCGCCCTCGACTCCGCGACGAAGCCGCCGCCGGCCCGGCTGCTGCTGGGCACGCTCGCGTACGTGGCCCACCGTTCACGGGCCTGAGCCTCGCCGCACCGGCCCGTCCGTCACCTCGCCCGCCGCCTCACGGGCCGACGGCGTCGACGCCACGAACACCACGAACACCACGAACGTCACATGAAGAAGCGCCCGTCCCCGACAGTGTCGTGGGGACGGGCGCTTCTTCGGGCACCTACGCGTTCACGCGGGTGGTCACTCGCCGATAAGGGCGTCAACGAACGCCTCCGGCTCGAACGGCGCCAGGTCGTCCGCGCCCTCGCCGAGCCCCACCAGCTTCACCGGGACGCCCAGCTCACGCTGCACCGCGATGACGATGCCGCCCTTCGCCGTACCGTCGAGCTTGGTCAGCACGATGCCGGTGATCTCCACGACCTCGGCGAACACACGCGCCTGGACCAGGCCGTTCTGGCCGGTGGTCGCGTCGAGGACGAGAAGCACCTCGTCGAGCGGCGCGTGCTTCTCGACGACGCGCTTGACCTTGCCGAGCTCGTCCATGAGGCCGGTCTTGGTGTGGAGCCGGCCGGCGGTGTCGATGAGGACGACGTCCGCGCCCTCCTCGATGCCCTCCTTGACCGCGTCGAACGCGATCGAGGCGGGGTCTCCGCCCTCGGGGCCACGGACGGTGCGGGCACCCACACGCTCGCCCCAGGTCTGGAGCTGGTCGGCGGCGGCGGCGCGGAAGGTGTCGGCGGCACCCAGCACGACGTTCTTGCCGTCGGCGACGAGCACGCGCGCGAGCTTGCCGGTGGTGGTGGTCTTGCCGGTGCCGTTGACGCCGACGACCATCACGATGCCCGGGGTGTCGAGGTTCGAGTCGGTCTTGACCTCGCGGTCGAACTCCGGGACGAGCAGCAGGAGCAGCTCTTCGCGCAGCAGGGCGCGCAGCTCGTCCGGCGTCCGCGTGCCGAGCACCTTCACCCGCTCGCGCAGCCGCTCGACCAGCTCCTGGGTGGGCTGCACGCCGACGTCGGCGACGAGCAGCGTGTCCTCGATCTCCTCCCAGGTGTCCTCGTCGAGGTGCTCGCGCGAGAGCAGCGTGAGCAGCCCCTTGCCGAGCGCGTTCTGCGAGCGGGAGAGCCGGGTGCGCAGGCGCACCAGGCGGCCCGCGGTCGGTTCCGGGATCTCGATCGCGGGGGCGGCCGGTTCCTCGACGACGACCGGCGTGGCGGCCGAGCGATCGGGAAGATCCACCTCCTCGATCGTGCGGCGTGGTTCGTCGCGCGGCGTCTCGGCCTCGTCGCCGACGTGCGGTTCGGCCGGAGGGGCGGTGATGTCGGGGGCGGCCGGGGGCGGCGGGGGCAGCTGCTTCCGCTTGCGACTGCCGACGACGAGCCCACCGAGCGCGCCGATCACCACCACGGCGATGACTACAGCAAGGATGATGGTTTCCATAACCCGTCCAGTATGCGTGACCTCGCGTCCGGCCAGCCGCTGCCCGTGCGGGGCCGCGTGCCCCGCGGGCCGGGCCGGTCCGCCGCCCGGACGCGTCTGCGGGAAGCCTCGAGGGCGGAGTCACAACCCTCCCCCGTGTCGCTCGAGCTCACGGGGCGTGGGGGTGCGCGCACCGTACCCGGGAGTGGACACTGCCCTTGCCGTCGACCGTGGCGCACCCTCGCCGCCGCGCCGTGCCGCCCGGCCCGCGGCGGCACCCGTGCCACCGCCCGCGAAAGCGTTCCGCGGCTATGGATGTCTGACGCACCGTCAGCTACCGTCCCCCTCCACACACGAAGGGGGGCTCCCCATGCCCGTAACGGTCGTGCGCTTCAACCTCGTCGAACCCGACGCCACCCCCGCCTCGCTGAGTGCCCGCTACAAGGCGGCCGTCGAGATGGCCACGTACGCCGACGACCGCGGGATCACCACCGTGCAGACCGAGGAGCATCACGGTGCGGCCAACAACTGGCTGCCCTCGCCGTTCGCCTTCGCGGGCGCGGTCTTCGGGGCGACCCGGCATCTCGCGGTCACCGTCTCGGCGGTCATCGGCCCGCTGCACGACCCGCTGCGTCTCGCCGAGGACATCGCCGTACTCGACCTGCTCAGCGGCGGGCGGCTGGTGACCGTGGCCGGCATCGGCTACCGGCCCGAGGAGTACGCGCTGTTCGACGTGGACTGGAAGCGGCGCGGCGAACTCCAGGACGAGCTCCTGGAGACGGTGCTGAAGGCGTGGACCGGCGAGGAATTCACGTATCGGGGCCGCACGGTACGGGTCACCCCGCGCCCGTTCTCGGATCCGCACCCCCTGCTGCTGGTGGGCGGCTCCTCCAGGGCCGCGGCCAGGCGGGCCGCCCGGCTCGGGCTGCCGTTCTTCCCGAGCGCGCACCTGCCCGAGCTGGAGGCCTACTACAAGGAGCGGCTCACCGAGTACGGCACCGAGGGCTGGACGATGATGCCCGCCGCCGAGACGCCGTTGCTGCACATCGCGGAGGACCCGGACCGGGCCTGGGCCGAGTACGGCTCCCACTTCCTGCACGAGGCGCGGACCTACGCGTCCTGGCAGTCGGGGGAGATCCGCTCGGCGGTGAAGTCGGCGGCCACGACCGTCGAGGAGCTGCGCGCCGAGGGCGTCTACCGCATCCTCACGCCCGACCAGTGCGTGGCGCAGGGCCTCGACAGCCTCGTCCTGCATCCGCTGTCCGGCGGAATGCCCGTCGACGAGGGCTGGCGCAGTCTGCAGCTGTTCTGCGAAAGCGTGCTGCCCCGGCTCGATCGACCTCACGGTCCGGGCCGGGGCAGCACGCCCTCTTGACGAGTACGGGGAGAGGGGCAGCGGGGACTTGGCCCTTCTCCCCGAGTTCCGGGGAGCCACCGGGGCCCGTGGGGGAGCCGCCGGTGGCACGGGCGGTCAGCCCATCTCCTCCAGGGTCTTGCCCTTCGTCTCCTTGACGAACTTGAGCACGAAGGGGATGGAGAGCACGGCGAAGCACGTGTAGATCACATAGGTGCCGGACAGGTTCCAGTCGGCCAGCGACGGGAAGCTCGCGGTGATGGCCCAGTTGGCGATCCACTGCGCGGAGGCGGCGACACCGAGCGCGGCGGCGCGGATGTGGTTCGGGAACATCTCGCCCAGGAAGACCCAGACCACGACACCCCAGGAGAGGGCGAAGAAGAGGACGAAGACGTGGGCGGCGATCAGGGCCACCCAGCCCTGGGTGGCGGGCAGCTTGCCGTCGACCAGGTCGAAAGAGAAGGCCCAGGCCTCCAGCCCGAGACCGATGGCCATACCCACCGAGCCGATGAGGGCGAGCGGCTTACGGCCGATGCGGTCCACGAAGATCATGGCGATCACGGTGCCGATGATGTTGATGATCGAGGTGGTGAACGAGTAGAAGAACGAGTCCGTCGGGTCGACGCCGACCGACTGCCACAGCGTCGCGGAGTAGTAGAACGCGATGTTGATGCCGACGAACTGCTGGAAGACCGAGAGGCCGATACCGACCCAGACGATCGGCTTGAAGAAAACGGTCCCGCCGAGCAGGTCCTTGAAGGTCGACTTGTGCTCGCGCTTCATGGCGTGCTCGATCTCGGCGACACGGGCGTCCAGGTCGATCTTGTCGCCCTCGACCTCCTTGAGCACCTCACGGGCACGGTCCCTGCGGCCGACCTCGAGCAGGAAACGCGGCGACTCGGGGATGACGAAGGAGAGCAGACCGTAGAGGACGGCCGGGATGACCATGACGCCGAGCATGACCTGCCAGGCTTCCACGCCCAGGAGCTCGCCCCGCTGATCGCCGTCGGCGGCGTTCAGGATGGCGTAGTTGACGAGCTGCGAGATGGCGATGCCGACGACGATCGCGGCCTGCTGGAACGAGCCGAGCCGTCCGCGGTACGCGGCCGGGGAGACCTCGGCGATGTAGGCGGGGCCGATGACGGAGGCCATGCCGATGGCGAATCCGCCGACGATGCGCCAGAAGGCGAGGTCCCACAGCGCGAAGGGCAGCGCCGAGCCGACGGCGCTGATGGTGAAGAGCGTCGCGGAGATCTGCATGCAGCGGATGCGTCCGATGCGGTCGGCCATGCGGCCGGCGACCGCGGCACCGACGGCACAGCCGATCAGCGCGATGGCGATGACCTGGGCCAGGGCCGCGGAGCCGATGTCGTAGCGGCTCCGGATGGCCTCGACGGCGCCGTTGATGACGGCACTGTCGTAGCCGAACAGGAAGCCGCCCATGGCGGCCGCCGCCGCGATGAAGATGACGTGCCCGAGATGTTCGGGGTGAGCCGACCTGGCTTCTGACTTAGGTGCCTGCGCTGCGCTGGTCACGTAAAACTCCTCGGGCCACCGGCCTCGCTGCCGGGGGTGGGGGGCGAAACCCTTCGCGGGTGGTACCAGTGGCGCACATGTTCACGCCGCCCACCACCTGAAGGTAAAAGCAACGCTGGAGAGACTATGCCTTCAAGTTTCGAAGTCAATAATTAGTTTGCTGTGAGTTTCGGCCTCCGATGTGACGTAGTTGTGTTCAAGTCTTGAACGTCGTATGACCGGATGGCCTAGCGAGGGTCACTCTGCGCTCCGGGTCCCGTCGTCCCTCCGATGCGCCGACTCCGCGGAATCCGCGGCGTGTTGGCGTCTTCGTGAACCGGCCGCGCCGGCGGCCGGGGCCACCGAGAGGTCCGGCACGGGCGCCGACCGCGACGGCTGTCCCGGCCCGCGCCTCCCGGACGGAGCACCCGGGTGTGACACGCGGAACACGGAGGCCGGGCCCGCGGGAGCGCGCCGTACGCCGTGTTCGCCTTGCTCGTACCCGCCCGAGCGGCGAGTATCCGACCATGCCGCCCACGACGGTCGTCAACCTCAAAGGCCACCGCGACGATCCCGCGTACGCCGATGTCGTGTACGTCGGCCGCGCCATGCACCGGGGCGGCTGGCACCTGGCCGGTTCTCCGCTGGCGAGCCCCTTCCGTCCCGGCCGCGACGGCACCCGGGACGAGGTCGTCGAGATGTACCGCGCGTATCTCCTGGCCCGTCCGGAGCTGCTGGCCCGCCTCCCCGCTCTGCGCGGCCACCGGCTCGGCTGCTGGTGCGTCCCCGAGCGCTGCCACGCCGAGGTGATCGCCGAACTCGCCGACGAGGGCGAGGGCGAGGGCCTCCCGGAGCCGGAGGAGCCTTAAGGACCGGCAGGGCCCGCAGGACCCACAGGACCCGTCTTGCGGGCAAGCCCGGGGCGTCAGCGCAGGCGCTGGCTGATGACCTTCGAGACGCCGTCACCCTGCATGGAGACGCCGTACAGCGCGTCGGCGACCTCCATCGTGCGCTTCTGGTGAGTGATCACGATCAGCTGGGAGGCCTCCTGCAGCTCCTGCATGATCCGGATCAGCCGCTGAAGGTTGGTGTCGTCGAGCGCCGCCTCGACCTCGTCCATCACATAGAACGGGCTGGGGCGCGCCTTGAAGATCGACACGAGCAGCGCGACGGCGGTCAGCGACCGCTCGCCGCCGGAGAGCAGGCTGAGCCGCTTGACCTTCTTGCCCGGCGGCCTGGCCTCCACGTCGACACCGGTGGTGAGCATGTTGTCGGGATCGGTCAGGATGAGCCGCCCGTCCCCTCCCGGGAACAGCCGGCTGAAGACGCCCTCGAACTCGCGGGCGGTGTCCCGGTACGCCTCGGTGAAGACCTGCTCGACGCGCTCGTCGACCTCCTTGATCACCTGGAGGAGGTCGGTGCGCGTCTTCTTGAGGTCCTCCAGCTGCTCACTGAGGAACTTGTGGCGCTCCTCCAGCGCGGCGAACTCCTCCAGGGCGAGCGGATTGACCTTGCCGAGCTGCTGGTACGCCCGTTCGGCCGACTTGAGCCGCTTCTCCTGCTCGGCGCGGTGGAACCGCCGGGGCTGGTTGCGCGGATGCTCCGGGTCCTCGGGCAGCTCCTCGCCCTCGGCGGGCAGCGAGGGCGGTACGAGCTGATCGGGGCCGTAGTCCGCGACGAGTCCCGCCGGTTCGACGCCGTGTTCGTCCAGCGCCTTCGCCTCGAGCTGCTCTATGCGCAGCCGCTTCTCCGCGCCGAGCACCTCGCCCCGGTGCACCGAGTCCGTGAGCTTGTCGAGCTCGTCCTTGAGATCACGGCCCTGGCCACGCGCGGCCACGAGCTCCTGCTCACGGCGGGCCTTGGCACTGTCGGCGGCGACACGCTCCTCGTCGGCCCGGGCGAGCGAGACCTCGACATGCGCGAGCAGCTGCCGCGCGCCGGAGGCGACGGCCTCGGCGACGGCCGCCTCGTGGCGGAGCCGTGCCCGGCGCTGTTCGGCACGCGCGCGGGCCTCGCGTTCGGCGCGGGCTCCCCGGTCGAGCGAGTCGGCCCGTCCGGCGAGTCCCTTGACCCGCTCCTCGTGCGTCCGCACCTGGAGCCGGGCCTCCATCTCCGTCTGGCGCGCGTTGGCGCCGTCGGCGGCGAGCCGGTCCCGTACCGAGGTGTCGGGTTCCTCCTCGACGGGCATCTCCTCGGCCACGGCGAGCCGTTCGGCCAGCTCCTCGGCCTCCACCACGGCCCGGTCGAGCGCGTCCTGCGCGCGGGCGGCGGCCGCGGTGCTCCGCTCCGCCTCGCCCGCGGCGCCTCGCGCCTGCCCGGCCAGCCGCCCGAGCTGCTGGGCGACCGACGACTTCTCCCGCTCGGCGGCCCGGCGGCGCTCCCCCAGCTCCTCGACGAGCGCGGCCCGCTCCGTGCGCAGCTCCGTCGCCAGCCCCTGCGCCTCGGTCAACTCGTCGCAGCGCACGGCCAGTTCCTCGAGCTCGGCCGCCGCCTCGTCCACGGAGGCCTGCACCTCGAGCAGGCTGGGCGCCCCGGCGGACCCGCCGTGCGCGAAATGTGCCCCGAGCAGATCACCCTCGGCGGTCACCGCGGTGAGCCCGGGCCGCGCGTAGACGAGATCCTCGGCGTCCTCGAGGGTCCCGACGACGACGATCCCGCGCAGCAGCCGCCGTACGGCGGGCATCAGCTCGGCGGGCCCCCGGACGAGATCGGCGGCGTAGGGAGGCCCGTCGCTCCGGTCCCGGTCCTGGTCCCGGTCCCGGCCCTGGTCACGCTCCCGGTCCCGGTCCCGGTCCTGCGGGGGTACGCCGACGGAGGCGTCGCCCGCCGGTCCGGCGCCGGCGGGAAACTCTTCGGGTGCTCCGGAGAGCAACAGCGACGCCCGGCCCGCGTCCTGCTTGCGCAGCAGGCGGATGGCCTCCGCAGCCGAGGCGGGGGTGGTGACCGCGATGGCGTCGGCCGCGGCGCCGAACGCGGCGGCGAGCGCGACCTCGAAGCCCGGGGTGACCGACAGCAGTTCGGCGGCGGGACCCAGCACCCCGGTGAGCCGGTCCTTGGCACCGAGCAGCGCTCCCGTGCCGTCCTTGCGCCGCAGGCCGAGGGCCAGTGCCTCGTGGCGGGCCTGGGTGGCCGCCCGCCTGCGTTCGGCCGCGGTGGCCGCCTCGCGGGCAGCGCTCAGCGCGGCCTCCGCGTCGGACAGGGCCCGCTTGGCCGCCTCGTGCTGGTCGGCGAGGTCGGCGTCGCCCGCGTCGAGGCCGTCGACCTCGGCCTTCAGCTGCTCGTACTCCTCCTGCGCCGTGACCGCGCGCTCCTGGGCCTCGTCGCGGGAGGCGGCGAGCCGGTCGATCTCGGCCTGCGCGGAGGCGGCGCGTGAACGGGCGGCGTTGACCTGGCCGTTGAGGCGGGCGAGGCCCTCGCGGCGGTCGGCGATGGCACGGGCCACGTCCTTGAGGCGGCGCTCCTCGACGGTGAGTTCGCGCTCCAGTTCGGCGCGGTGCGCGACGGTGTCCTCCAGGGCATGCTCGGCCGCCTCCAGGGCCGCTTCGAGTTCGGCCTCCTGCTCACGGATGCGGGCGGCCTCGCGCTCCATGTCCTCGGGGTCGCGTCCGCGGCGTTCCTCGGCGGGCACCGAGGTGGCGCTCTTCACGCGCGCGTCCGCCAGCGAGATCGTGCCGCGCACCCGCTCGGCCAGCTGGGAGAGTTCGTACCAGGTCTGCTGGGCGCGCTGGAGGCGCGGCGTCAGCTGCCGCACCTCGTCCTCCAGCAGGGCCTCCCGCTGGAGTGCCTTCTTCAGCTCGGCCTCGGCGGATTCCTTGCGCTGCTTGAGCGCGGCCTCGTCGGCGATCTCGGACTGGAGTGCCCCGCGCAGTCGTACGAGGTCGTCGGCGAGGAGGCGCAGCCGGGCGTCGCGCAGGTCGGCCTGGATGACGGCGGCGCGGCGTGCCACCGCGGCCTGCCTGCCGAGCGGCTTCAGCTGGCGCCGCAGTTCGTCGGTGAGGTCCTGGACGCGGGCGAGGTTCGCCTTCATGGCGTCCAGCTTCCGGAGCGCCTTCTCCTTGCGCTTGCGGTGCTTGAGGACTCCCGCCGCCTCCTCGATGAAGGCGCGGCGGCCCATCGGGTCGGCGTGCAGGACGGAGTCGAGCTGGCCCTGACCCACGATGACGTGCATCTCGCGGCCGATGCCGGAGTCGGACAACAGCTCCTGGATGTCGAGCAGCCGGCAGGTGTCGCCGTTGATCTGGTACTCGCTGCCGCCGTTGCGGAACATGATCCGCGTGATGGTGACCTCGGCGTACTCGATGGGCAGGGCGCCGTCGGAGTTGTCGATGGTGAGGGAGACCTCGGCACGGCCGAGCGGCGGGCGCCCGGTGGTGCCGGCGAAGATGACGTCCTCCATCTTGCCGCCGCGCAGCGACTTGGCCCCCTGCTCGCCCATGACCCAGCTGAGCGCGTCCACGACGTTGGACTTGCCCGAACCGTTGGGGCCCACGACACAGGTGATTCCCGGCTCGAACCGCAGCGTGGTCGCCGAGGCGAACGACTTGAACCCGCGCAGGGTCAGGGCCTTGAGGTGCACGCCGCTGGACTCTACCTTTCGGGCCGGTCTCACTCCATGAACGCGCGGTTTCGCCCATGAACGCGCAGGGCAGACCAGACGTTAAAGAGAGTGGAAGGGTCGCGGGGGAAAGAAAGAAGGGACGCCTGAGGGCGTCCCTTGCAAATCTGACAACTTAGCGGTTGATTCGGGCCGCCCAACCACTGCTGTCGTAGTGCGGTGCAGTGATCAGGTGAGCGCAGGCTCCGCCTGGGGTACGTCGATGCTCTCGAGAAGCGAGTCGTGAGAAGCGGCAGCCGCGAGCGCGTCGTTCTCGGCCTGAATCCGTACGAGCTCGGATTCGAGGTCCTGTACGCGCTGCTGGAGCCGTCGCATCTCGGCAATGAGTCGCGGGTCGGAACCGCCGACGTAACCGAGAAGCGCCTTTGCCATGATGGATGGTCCTCCACACTGAGTGACCGACCGAAGCGGTGTGGGTCGTGAGGGAATCGCACCCGCGATGCTTGACACTGCTGATGTCCTGCTGCCGTTCCACATGCCAAACAGCTAAGGTGCGCGGGGCTTTCAGCGTCTCACCAAAAAGTTTGACGGTCAACACGATCACGCCCCGTATCGGTGGGCAACCCACTGTCGCGCGGCTCCGGGGACGGGGCGCTGCGACTCCTGCGGGACCCTCAGGGCGTCGAGATCATCGTTACCTCGGGAGCCTGCCACTTCGAGCCGTTCTTGGCAACCACCAGGCCGTTTCTGCTACGGAGGGGTGCCGGTGGCATACGCCATGGCGTCGGTCCGGGGCATCGGGGCCGTCACCGTCACCGGATGGCGAAGCCGTCGTAGCTCCCCCGGGGCGTGTCCCAGATCTCAGTGACTCCGTCCACCCGCCCGGGCGTGTCGTTCCCCTGGAGCCAGTCGAGCAGGTGTTGACAGCCGGCCCGGGAGCCCTCCGCGACGACCTGGACGCGTCCGTCGTCCAAATTGAGAGCAAAACCACTCAGCCCGCCGATCTCCAGTGCCTTGGCCCGCGTAAACCAGCGGAAACCCACGCCCTGGACGCGTCCGCGTACCCAGACGACCAGCCGTGCAACCTCGTTCATGGGTGCACGCTAACCGGACAATGTCTCGCGGAGCACTTCCTCCCCTTGCGCCATGGGGTACCGTCCCGACCCAATGAGTCTCATAAGAAACTCACTCTTTCGGGTGAGGTTCGTGTGAGGATCGCTGACGCAAGATCGAGGAAGGCCCAACAGATGGGACGCCACCGACGCTCCGACGCCGGCCGCGCCGCCACAGGGCGCGCCACCGGGGTCACAGATACGAACGGGGCCCACACGGAAAGCTACGGTCCGGAGAACCTGTACGGCTACGCGGCCGTCGCCGATCTCCCGTCCGCGGCATCCGCCCGCTCGCACCGCAAGAGGAAGGGTGCGACCCCCGTCCGCTCGGGCCTGCTCGGCGTCTCGGCGGCCGTGGCCCTCGGCACCGTCGCCGTCGCGGCCGGTGTACTGCCCGGCAGCGACAACTACGCGCTCGGCGGTGGCGGCAACAAGTCCGACAACGTGCAGGCCGCGAGCTCGCCGTCCAGCGTGGACACCCAGCAGGGCGGCACCTCGGGCAGCGCCGACTCCCGCGAGGACACGTCGACGAGCCGCGGCGCCGATCGCGCCGGCACTCCCTCGACCGCCCCCTCGACGACGTCGCCGTCGACCGCGCCGACCACGAAGGAGCCGTCGGAGGAGCCGAGCGCCGAGCCGACCAAGAACAACAACGGCAACGCGAACGGCAACGCCAACGGCAAGACGAAGGCGCCGAAGGCCCCGAAGCCTTCCAAGAACGCCACCAAGGCGCCCTCCGACAAGGCCCCGGTGACCGTCTCCGCGGAGGCCGCCGCCGAAGCCGAGGTGCTCAAGCTCGTCAACGACGAGCGTGCCAAGGTCGGTTGCAGCCCGGTGGCCGCGAACAGCGCCCTGTCGGACCTGGCCCAGACGTTCAGCGAGGACATGGCGTCGCGGGACTTCTTCGACCACACCGACCCGAGCGGGCTCAGCCCCTGGGACCGTGCGGCGAAGGCCGGGATCACCAGCCTCGGCGGCGAGAACATAGCCCGCGGCCAGGCCGACGCAGCCGCCGTCATGGAAGCCTGGATGAACAGCCCCGGCCACAAGGCCAACATCCTGAACTGCGACTTCAAGACCCTCGGCGTCGGAGCCCACTTCGGCTCGGGCGGCCCTTGGTGGACGCAGGACTTCGGCTACTGAGCCGGCCGGAGGGCTGAGCGCCTTCCTGGGCCGTGTCCGGGCCGTCCCGTGGGTTCTTCATCGCTGAAGACACCATCCACGGCGGCCCGGGTTCGAGTCCCGCCCGACGGCATCAGGCGCGTGTACGTGTACGTCCGCAGCGTGAAGCCGGGGTCGTGGTGCCCCAGATACTCATCGACAGCCCTGATGCCCTCCCGCGCGTCCAGCACGACCGCCGCGTAGCAGCGCCGCGCCGCGTGCATGCCGTTGTCCCGCCCGGTCTCGACGCGCGCGGTCTCGACGCGCCGACCGCCCTGCGCGGTCGTTGAAGCTGTTCCGGTCCAGCGGTAGCACCCTGGACCCGGTGAAGACCAGCGACGCCGTGACCGGCGGGCCGCCGAGCGGCTTCCAAGACAGCGTGACCTGCCGTACGACGTGCACCACTCCCCCAAGGAAGTCCACGTCATCCACACCCCACGTCGTCCACAGCCAGGCCGAGGACCTCGATCTGACGCGGGCCGCATACGGCTGTCTCCCCGGAAGACCCCCAGGGTCCACACAACGACCCCGGGGAAACGCGACCCATGAGCCACTAAACTGCCGCGGTGTCGCCGCGCGGCACGGCAACTGGCCGCAGACGAACGGGGGATGAGACATGGCAAGCGGGGGATGGGGGCCGGGTCCGAGATCGGGGCAACCCGGCGGCAACGGACCGGGCGGCCAGGCCTGGGGTCCTCCCGGGCCGCCGGCCAACAACCCCTACGGGCCACCGCCTGCCGGCGATCCCTACGGTCCGCCCGCGCCGCACCCGTATCCACCTCAGAACCCGTACCCCTACGGCCGGCCGGCCCCGACGCCCGCTCGTCCGCAGCGACGCCGCAGCCGCCTGTGGTTCCTCTCTCTCCCGTTCCTCGTCAGCCTCCTCCTCCGCTCGGCGCACCGCGCCGCTACCCGCCTCTTCGTTCAGGAGGGCGACGGCCGGATCGAGGACCGCACCGTGGACCGCGTCCAGGTCGCCCGCACGGTGCTCGGCGTCGTCGCCGCCCTCGCGCTGGTCCTGGTCTACGGCGTGGATGCCGACCGCTGGGAGAACGCGGCGACCGAAGGCGTCGCCAACATGATCATCACCCCGGTTCTGCTGCTCTGCACCGGTCCGCTGGTCATCCTCGGCTTCATCCTCTACGCACCCTCGCACCTGCGCCCGCATCTGCGCTCCCGGCTCCATGCACCGCTCAAGGCGGTCGGCTGGTACCTGCTGACGGTGCTCGTCATCGCCGGTGTCCTGTACACGACCTCCCAGGTCGCCGTCGGGGACAGGAAGGACTGGTTCGTCTATGTGATGCTCCTCCTGTCGCTGGCCGTGATGGTGTGGGGTTTCCCCTTCTTCCTCCTGGCGTCGCTGTACTCCGCCCGCAGTGCCTTCAACACCGCCCACGTCCACCCGATGCTGCCGCCCGTGCTCACCGGAGTGCTGGTGTGGGTGCTCGTGGTCTTCAACCTGATCGACAGTGGCATGCCGGAGGGCCCGCCGGTCTTCCAGTTCTGCTCCCTGCTGGGCGGGCCGCTGTCGGTGACCGCCGTGTCTCTGTGGGAGCTGCGACGGATGCGGACCCGGTTCGGGGTCACCGTCCGCGGCGGAGCAGGTCCGGCCGCCTCCGGCATCCGATAGAGAGCTCGGGGATCCGGGAACTCCCGCTCGTTGTGACTGTGGTGGGCCCGGTGCTGTGCACACGAGGGACCACTTCGGACGGTACGCCCGGAGCCGGGCGCAGGGGTGGGAGGCGTGGTTGTGAAAGATCTTGTCGCTGGCGCACGGTCGAGATCCGGGGACGAGGACACCGACGACGGAATGACGGGCGAGGGCCGACGGAAGACGCGCTCCTTCTGGAAGGAGCTGCCGATCCTCCTAGGCATCGCGTTGCTGCTCGCGCTGGTCATCAAGACGTTCTTCGTGCAGGCATTCTCGATCCCGTCCGACTCCATGCAGAACACACTGCAGGCCGGCGACCGCGTGCTGGTCGACAAGCTGACGCCGTGGTTCGGGTCCGAGCCACAGCGCGGGGAGGTCGTGGTCTTCCACGACCCGGGCGGCTGGCTCCCTGGGAAGGCCGAGGAGCCGAACGCGGTGCAGAAGGTTCTCAGCTTCGTCGGCCTGATGCCGTCGGCGGACGAGAAGGACCTGATCAAGCGGGTGATCGCGATTGGCGGCGACACCGTGGAATGCTCGGGGAGCGGCCCTGTGAAGGTCAACGGGAAGGCGCTGGACGAACCGTACATCTACCCCGGCAACACCCCTTGCGGTGACAAGCCGTTCGGGCCGGTCAAGGTGCCCAGCGGGAAGATCTGGGTGATGGGTGACCATCGCCAGGACTCTTCGGACTCCCGGTACCACCAGAACCTGCCCGGCGGTGGCACCGTCGACGAGGACCAAGTCATCGGCCGGGCTTTCGTCGTCGCATGGCCGGTCGGCCGGTGGGCGACGCTGCCGGCGTCGCCGTAGCGAGCCACGTCGTCCATCGAGACGTCAGCCCCCGTGCCCCCTGCGTGCCCGACCGGGCGGCGCGCAGGGGAACCACGTCGACCGCCTGCGCGACCGCGTGCGGGAGACCCGGCCCGTCACTCCTCGCGGCCGGTATCCAGCCGGTGGGCGAGGTCGTGGGCGGTGGCGCTGGTGAGGTCGCCGACGAAGGCCCCGACGATTTCGAGACGGCCGCCGGTGATCGAGGAGGTCACGGAGGGGTTGCCCCAGAGCTTGCCGTCGATGACGACGGCGAATTCGTTGCGCGGGAACGGGGCCTCGGCGATGGAGCCGGTGAGGGCGGCGAACCGGGTCCGGTCGGCGGAGCCGAGGGTCACCTCGACGTTCCAGGTGCCGTCGCCTGCGCTTTTGCCGGCCTTCGCGGAGGCGACTCGGACGTCGGTCATGCCCCTGGCCCGGTCGGTGCGGATACAGAACGCCGGGTGGCTCGCGCTCGCGTGCACGGTGTAGCCGCCGCTGCCCGGGGCGCAGGCGTGCTCCGTGGAAGAGGTGACCGGCAGGATGGACATCAGGGCCGCCTCCTCGGTGTTCCCCGTGCCCCCCACGGCGGGCTGAACTTCGTGCGCGTGCCGGCTCGCACCGTCCGCGACGGCCACCCAGGCGGTGGCGACCACGGCGGCCGCGGCGATGCCGGCCCCGGCCCGGGCCAGCCGCTGCCGCCGCCGGGCGACGTGCAAGGCACCGTCGGCCAGGCCGACCAGATAGGGACCGGCGGCATCACCGCCGCTCTCCCGGACCTGGGCGTGCAGGGTGTCGTGCAACAACGTTTCGTGCAGCGGGTGTTCGGTCGAGTCGTTCATGCGATGACGCCCCTTCCGGAGGCAGTGGAAGAGGCGGCGGCCGACGGCCCCGCTGCGGCCAAGGTGGTGCGCAGGGAGAGGAGGGCCTTGTGGGTCTGGCTGCGGACCGTCCCCTGGGCGACGCCCAGAATCGCGGCGATCTCGGAGTCCGGCCGGTCCTCGAAATAGCGCAGCACGATCACCGCACGCTGGCGCTTGGGCAGCCGCCGCAGCGCGGCCATGATGTCCTGCCGCTGGACCACGGTGTCGGCCCAGTCGGCGGTCTGCGCGGACGGCTGCTCCGGCAGGGTGTCGGTGACCGTCTCCCGACCCCAGCTGAGCAGTCGGAAGCGGTCCACCTGGGCGTGGTAGAGCGCCCGGCGCACATAGATCTCCGGCTGCTGCCGGTCGCGCAGGTGCGACCAACGCCGAGCGGTGGAGGCAAGCGCGGTCTGGAGCAGGTCACGGCCCTGCTCCCAGTCCCCGGTCAGCAGGTAGGCCGTCTGCAGCAGCGATCTCGACCGCGCCGCCACAAACTCGCGGAACTGGCGTTCCTCGTCGGCGTTCATGGATGGTGCCCTCCCTCGTTCCCCCGTAAAGACGGGTACGGAAAGGGATTCGACTGCCCTACAGGTCAGGCTTTTTCGACCACGACGCTTTGGCCTGCCGTACCGGTGATGGCCCTGTGGCCAGGGCCGGCCGACCGCCGCGGCGCCGACGGGCCCCGCGTCCCGACGTCCTGATCCGTGTATCTGAGCCGCCGTCCGGCCGGCCGCGGTGCCCGCGCCCGGCCGGACCGGCGTTCCGGGTGGTCAGGTCATCCGGTCGGCAGATGCACGCTGCCGTACAAGGTCCAGTGATCCGAGTTCCCCGTGGTCGCGGAGACTGTGCAGTCGGAGATGGGTGCGTTCTTGGGCGAGAAGATGTAGTCCAGCTTCCTGGTGGGATGCCCGTCGACCCCGTTGGCCGTCGGCTTGCCGGTGCGCAACGCATCCGGGTCGCCCGACTGCCCGCACTCCTGATACCTGTCGTAGACCACGTTCAGTGCCGTGCTCGGGCCCCCGTGCTCCTTATCGGCTTCGGGATACGGCGGAACGAGGTTGAAGTCGCCCCCGAAGACGACCCGGTAGCCCCGGTCCTCGTACGTCCTGGTGATCTCGACGATCTTCTGTGCCTGCTTGATGCGGTTCGTTCCGTCGGGATCGTCGTCCTTGTAGCCCGAGCTGAGGTGCGCCGAGCAGGCGGCGAGGGCCTGGGCCGGCATGACGGCACAGACGGCCGTGCGCTTCTCGTACGACGGGGAGGGCAGGTCGTAGCGCTTGTACCAGGTGTTGGTGTCCGGGACGGCTATGGCCACACCGTAGGCGCCGCGGTCGGCGACGGGCTGGCCGTTCTTGTCGGTGACGGAACACTGCTTCTGGACCAGTGGCCCGCTGTCCCCCTGCTGGTGAATGGGCGCGAACCGGACATCCCAGCCGCGCCCGGTACCGCCCTCCAGGACGGGCTTCTCCAGCATCCACTCGACGCGCTTGGCGTGCTTCTCGCAGAACTCCTGGAAGAAGATCACGTCCGGCATCTCGTTGTTGCCCGGATTGCGCAGCCGGGCCTGGATCCCGTCGGTCAGCTCCTCGTAGCCGGCCAGTCCGCCGCTCCACGTGCACTGCTTGGCGTTCGCGCAGACATTCCAGGTCATCACGTCGACCTTGTCGGCAGGTGCCGCGACGACGGCCGGCGGCACCTCCCACTCGTCGGCCGATCCCTCCTCGTTCGCGACGGGCTCCAGGACGAACTTCTCCCAGGAGCCGATCTTCGATGCGCGGGAACGCAGCAGTCCGTCGCCCGACGCGCTGAGGTCGGCGGACACGTACTTCACCGTCGTGTCCGTCTCTGCTTCCTTCGCCCCGAGGGCCACCACGACGGAGCCCTGCGGGGATCCGGACGGCGGAGCGTCGCTCAGGTACTCCGGGTAGAACTGCTGCCACTGCCCCAGCCGGGCACCACGTGCACGGAGCATCCCCGTCCGCGGGTCGGCGTCCGAGAACTCCGAGGACGCGAAGAGGCCTGTGGCAATGAACCGCATGCCGATCGTGTTGGCGGCGTGATTGGTGTGAAGCGTGAAAAGTTCCCACTTCTTCGGAGCGCTGCCCTGCGCCCGCAGGCTCCACTCAAGCTTTTCGTCGGTCTCGTTCATGCCGACGGACACGTACTTACCGGTCACTACGGTCTTGAGCGCCCACTTCTGACCTGCCGACTTGCTGACGGCATCGGCGTCCTCGGAGATCTCCGACGCACTGGCCGGCATGACCGTCAGTGCGTTGACCCCTGCCAGCAGAGCGCACAGCGCTGCCAGCAGTCCGATGAAACGACGCATGATTCCCCCTCCTTGATCGTGCGCAACGATGTGCGACCGGGAGGGGGCGGCGCGCCGGAGAAGTCACGGATGCGGCTGCACGTACGGCAACCGGGCGTCAGGCGGATTTCTCGGCCTGAGGTCGTGTCCCGGCTCCTCGACATCGGTCACGGGGATCCCGCCCCAAGTCCATCTCCACGGCCGTCAGTTGATCATACCGATGCCGATCCGTCGGACGCGAAGAACCGACGGGCGCAGGTCCGAGGCTGCGTTCGCGCCCGTGCCCGAATCATGGTCGGAATGCGACGGACCGTTCGGCTCCATTGCCGCACTCCACGGCTGCGCCATCGCTCGATACGTGTTGGTATGGAGCGGTGGGCCCCGCCCCGAGCAGGCGCGGTCGTGCCCGGTAGTCAGGTCTTGATTCGGTCACTCATCCGCGGAGGATACGCACATGACCTCCGACCCCGACTCGGTCGTGGAATCTGGGCAGGAATCGGTGGTCATCGCCAGCTTCGACGGACACCGAGACGCCGAACGCATGCTGGCATCGCTCGGGCGGGCTTTTCGAAGGAAGGCCCGCAAGGGCGGAACGACCGCTGTCGTCATCAGAGGCAACACCGACGGATCACTGAAGGTGACACAGTCTCGCGTGATGACAGCCAACGATCTCACTTACGCCCTGATGTCTGTCTCGCTCGCATGGACGGTCGGACTCATGGGACTCCGGTCGATCTTGAAGGGGGCCAAGGGCGAGGCCCACGCCGCGCACGTGCGTCAAGGACACCTACGGGCGGATGCCCACCAAGCCCACCAGATCCTCGACGAAGCCGGCAGCGACGCGGCCATCACGCTGGTCCGTTGCAAGGACCGAGAGACGCGGCACCTGGTCGTCGCAGCCGCCGCCGACCGCGCAGGACGAAGCTGGGACGGCTCGCTCCAGGACTTTCTCGGCGCCCTCGATCCCGGAAGCACTCACGACTGGGTTCGCGCCGCCCTCGGCGAGCCCCCTGGCGGTACCGAGCGAGTGGATGAAGCCGGCGATCCGTGACTCGCGTGCGGGGCCAGTGGCCCCGCACGCGGGCCAGTGGCCCCGCACGACCTCTACGCGGCCACCTGGGCCACGGCCGCACGCCCCAGGGTGAAGACCCGGGCCGCCTCCGCGATCCGGCGGCCGAGGTGCTCGGCGGTCGCGATGTCGGCCTTGTGGACGGCCTCGGGACCCTCGTCGACGTTGGTCTGGGCGGCGGCGCCGGCGAAGACGCCGAGGCGGTTGAGGTCGTGCTCGGAGCCGTCGCTGTTGTTCCAGCCGGGGTGCAGACCGAGGTTGACCCAGTTCATGCCGTGCTGCGCGGCGAGGATCTGGAAGAACTGGAGGGTGTGCAGCTTGTCGCCGCTCTTGGAACCGGAGTTGGTGAAGCCGGCGGCGAGCTTGTCCTTCCAGTCCTGCCCGAACCATCGCTTCGAGGACGCCTCGGCGAAGACATGGAAGGCACCGGACGCGGTGCCCATGTAGGTCGGCGAACCGAAGACGACGGCGTCCGAGGCGTCGAGCTGCTCCCACTGCGCGTCGGTGATCTCGTCGACCTTGATCAGGTGCACCTGGGCACCGGCCTCGAGCGCACCGGAGCGCACGGCCTCCGCGAGCACCGCGGTGTGGCCGTAGCCGGAGTGGTAGGCGATGGAGACAACAGGGGTCGTCACGGTACGTACTCCTCAAGGGACGGAAACGGGGGTAGCGACGTATGCGCTGCTCACCGGAGATACCGAAAGGAAAGCACTAACCAGAAGTTAGCGCAACCTCCCAGGTAACGCTGTGCCTGAGTATGCTGTTCGCATGGAATCCCCCGCGCAGACCACGGAGCGCGCCGCCCGCGACGAGAACACCGCGTGCGTCGGCGGCAAGGACCTCGCGTACAACGTGTTCGCCCGCAGTTGCCCCTCCCGGGGCACGCTGGAGCACGTCACCGGTCGCTGGGGCTCGCTCACACTGGGAGCGCTGTACGACGGCACGTTCCGGTTCAACGAACTGCGCCGCCGGGTCGACGGCGTCAGCGAGAAGATGCTCTCCCAGACCCTGCACGCGCTGGAGCGCGACGGTCTGGTCCACCGCGACGCACAGCCCACGAACCCGCCGCGCGTCGACTACACCCTCACGCCGCTCGGCCGCGAGGTCGCCGAGCGGCTGCGGACCCTCATCTCGTTCGTCGAGGGCCACATGGACGACGTGCTGGAGGCCCGGGGGCGCTACGACGAGACGCGCGAGGTCTAAGGAAAACGGGACTCCCGCAGCGCCCGGGGTCAGGCTCCCGGGCGGGGTGCCCGCTGGCAGCGCGGGCAGAAGTAGCTGGAGCGGTTCATCCAGGCCCGTCGGCGCATCGGCGTCCCGCAGCGGCGGCAGGGCTCGCCCTCGCGCCCGTACGCGTCGAGCGAGCGGTCGAAGTAGCCCGACTCACCGTTGACGTTGACGTACAGGCTGTCGAAACTCGTGCCGCCCGCGGAGAGCGCGTCGTTCATGACGTCGCGGACGTGGCCGAGGAGCTCGGCGGTGCGCGGCCGGGTCATGGTCCCGGCCGGGCGTTCGTAGTGCAGCTTGGAGCGCCAGAGCGCCTCGTCCGCGTAGATGTTCCCGACACCGCTGATCAGCGACTGGTCGAGCAGCGCGCGTTTGATCGTCGTACGGCGGGCCCGCAGGGCCGTGTGGAACGCGGCGTCGTCGAAGAGGGGGTCGAGCGGGTCGCGGGCGATGTGCGCGATGACGTCGGGAAGACCGTCCGGGGTGTTCTCGTGCAGGGACAGCCCGCCGAAGGTGCGCTGGTCGACGAAGCGCAGCTCGGTGCCCAGGGCGTCCTCGAAACGGACCCGGATACGCAGGTGCTTCTCCTCCGTGGCGCCCTCCGGCTGCACGAGGAGCTGGCCGCTCATACCGAGGTGCGCGAGCACGGAGTACGGGGAGTCGTCGAGCGGCAGCCACAGGTACTTGCCGCGGCGCATCGCCGCACCGATCCGCTGCCCGGCCAGCGACTTCGCGAAGCCGTCCGGTCCCGCCAAGTGCCGCCGCACGGCCCGCGGATGGCGCACCTCGACGGTCTTCACGACCCGGCCGGTGACCCAGCGCTCCAAGCCCCGCCGCACGACTTCGACCTCGGGCAACTCGGGCACGGGACTCCTCCGGAGGGGCTGGCTGAGGGGCGATGCCGGAAGGGTACATCGCTCGAAGAGGGCTCTGCGGCCGAGGAGTTCGGCCCCTCCCCGCGTTCGGTCCGGTCCCGCCCGGCGGGCGGCAACGCGCGGACCCCGCCGCGGCGCGCGTGCGCTGCGGCGGGGTCCGGTACCGCGGTACTTCGGGTGAAGGATTCAGGCCGTGGCCGTGTCGGTGGTCGGCGTCGAGGGGGTGTCGGCGGTCCCCTCGACGTCCTGAGCCGCCTGCTGGGCGGCACGAGCCGCCTGTTCGGCGGCCTGGGCCGACTTCGCGCGTTCGTCCGCGGCCGAGCGGATGGCACGCCACGCGGACTCCGCGGCCTGCTGCTCAGCCTCCTTCTTGCTGCGGCCGGTGCCGGTGCCGTACGAGACGCCTCCGACGCGGGCGGCAGCAGTAAAGGTCTTCTCGTGGTCCGGTCCGGTCTCCGAGACCAGGTACTCGGGTACTCCGAGCCCCTCGGTCGCCGTGAGTTCCTGGAGACTGGTCTTCCAGTCCAGGCCGGCACCCAGATTCGAGGACTTCTCGATCAACGGGTCGAAGAGCCGGTGGACGAGTTCGCCCGCCGCTTCCAGACCCTGGTCGAGATAGACGGCGCCGATCACCGCTTCAAGGGTGTCGGCGAGGATGGACGCCTTGTCCCGGCCTCCCGTGCCTTCCTCGCCCCGGCCGAGCCGGATGAAGGAGCCGAGTTCGAGGCCGCGGCCCACTTCCGCCAACGCACGAGAATTGACCACCGCGGCCCGCAACTTGGCCAGCTGGCCCTCGGGCAGGTCGGGGTGGGTGCGGTACAGCGTGTCCGTGACCACGAGGCCCAGTACGGAGTCCCCGAGGAACTCCAGACGCTCGTTGGTCGGCAGACCGCCGTTCTCGTACGCGTAGGAACGATGGGTCAGCGCACGCACCAGAAGGGCGGACTCGAGCTTGTAGCCGAGCCGCCCTTCCAGAAGCGTGTGGGACGAGGCTGTGTTGTCCGCCTTTTTCTTGGCGTTTGTATCCGCCTTGGCGTCAGACATCAGACCTCTCACCAGCCGCTCAGACCTCGAGGACCTGGCGCTTGTTATAGGTGCCGCAAGCCGGGCACGCGATGTGCTGCAGCTTGGGCTCGTGGCAGCGCTCGCACGCAACCAGGGTGGGGACCGCAGCCTTCCACTGCGACCGGCGGTGGCGCGTGTTGCTGCGCGACATCTTCCGCTTCGGAACAGCCACGGCTACTTCTCCTGCTTCTCGTCGGCGTGCGCTGATGGAAGCGCGCCGCCGCTCATCTCGTCCTTCTCGCCATCTTCGAGTGAACCGGCGAGTCCCTGCAGTGCCGCCCAACGGATGTCGACGGCGTCATGGTGGTGGTCCGGGTCGTCCGCGAGCCGGGCTCCGCACTGGGAGCACAGGCCGGGGCAGTCGTCCTGGCACACCGGCTGCATCGGCAGTGAAAGCACCACCGCATCACGCAGCACGGGTTCGAGGTCGAACAAGCCGTCCTCGAGAAAGAGAGTGTCCTCGTCTTCCTCGGCGTCGTCGACCGGCTCCGCCTTGGGGCGGCCCCGGTCGTCGGCGTCAGGGTACGAGAACATCTCCTGGAAATCCGCTTCGAGCACCTGCTCAAGCGGCTCCAGACACCTTACGCACTCCCCCTTGGCCGATGCACGGGCGGTGCCTGTGACAAGCACCCCTTCCATGACCGACTCCAGACGGAGTTCAAGCTCCACCGGGGCGCCTTCCGGCACTCCGATGACACCCTGGATACCGAGATCCCTCGGGGCGTCGATCGTGCGGGTCAGGCGCTGGAGCGCGCCAGGACGCCGCCCCAGCTCGTGTGTGTCGAACACGAGAGGATTGCGGTGGTCGAGGCGGGCGTTCAGAGCCATTCCTGCTTTCGATCTTCGAACTCAAGGGACGCCACCCTCGGTCTCCCTCGGGCAGCGCTGATCGCGGACGTACACGCGACCGAAGAGCCAGGATACTGGACCTTTCGCTCACGGCCCAATCCGGTGCGCGCCCCCGGTCCCGCCCGCGGATGCGCGCCCCTCCTGACCCCGTGGTCAGTGGCCGCCGCGCCCCTGCTCGTACGCCCTCAGCTGCTCCGCGCTGATCATGCTGGTGTCGAAGAGGCTGGTCTCGTCGAGCGACTGCGCCTGCTGGTCCATGGCGTGGGCCTGCTGCTGGGCGTAGGCCTGCTGCTGGTTCTGGTCGTACGCCGGCTGCTGGTCGTAACCCTGCTGCTGATAGGCGGCGTACGGGTCGGCCTGCTGGTAGCCGTACGGGTCGGCCTGCTGCTGGGCGTACTGCTGCTGATAGCCGTACGGATCGGCCTGCTGCTGGTAGGCGTACGCCTCCTGCTGCTGCCCGTAGGACGGCTGAGGGGCCGCCTCCGGGGTCTGGGCGGGCTGCTCCGGGGTGTCTGAGAGCTCCGCGAGGCCGGCCAGGTAGTCGGAGTCGCTGGTGTGCATGCCGGGCGTTCCGTCGTCCCCGAACGCGCTCAGGTCGCCGAGGTCGTCGCTGGCGATCCGGCCGTGCAGCTTCTGCCGGCCGCGGCCGACGGCCTCCAGGGTCTTGGCGAGCACGGCCTCGAAGGCGCCGAGCTTGACGTCGACGTATTCGTCGGCGTTGCGGCGCAGGGTCTCCGGGTCGTGGCTGCGCTCGGGGGCGTCCTCGTCCTCGTACCCCTGCTCGTCGACGCCGGGGCCGGTGCCGAGGAGCTTCTCGCGGCCGCGGCCGACGGAGCCGAGGGTCTTGGTGAGGACGACCTCGAAGTTGGCGAGCTTGGAGTCGACGTAGTCGTCGGCCTCCGCACGGATCTCCTCGGCCTCCTGGCGGGACTCGGCGAGGATGCGGTCCGCCTCGTTCTGCGAGCGGCGGGCGACCTCGGTGTCGGAGATCAGGGAGCCGCGCTCGGCATGCGCGGTCTCGATGATCCGCTCGGCCTCCTGACGGGCCTGCTCGACCATCTGCTCGCGGCCGCCGATCAGCTCCTGCGCCTGGGCCAGGGATCCGGGCAGCGCCTGGCGCACCTCTTCCAGCATCGAGAGCAGCTCGGCGCGGTTGACCACGCACGAGGCCGACATGGGCATGGAACGGGCACCGCCGACCGTAGCGACGATCTCGTCGAGCTTCTTCTGCACGTCCACCGTGTGCTCGCCACTCTCTACAGCTGTGATGGAGACGGACGGGTCGACTGTACGACCACTCCTGCCCCGCCCGACACCGGGTGACGGGCTGTCAGGGGCTCAGTCCTGGCCCAGCCGCTCCTTGAGCGACTCCAGTACCACCGGCGGCACCAGGTGGGAGATGTCGCCGCCCCAGTTCGCGACTTCCTTCACCAGGGACGAGGAGAGGAAGCTGTAGGTGGGGCTGGTCGGGATGAACAGGGTCTCGACACCCGAGAGGCCGTTGTTCATCTGAGCCATCTGGAGTTCGTAGTCGAAGTCGCTGACCGCGCGCAGACCCTTGACGATGGCCGGGATGTCCCGCTGCTTGCAGTAGTCGACGAGGAGGCCGTGGTAGGCCTCGACCTGGACATTGCCGAACTCGGCCGTGACCTCGCGGATCAGCTCGATCCGCTCGTCGACCGTGAACAGGCCCTTCTTCGACTGATTGATCATCACCACGACGTGCACGACGTCGTACAGCCGGGAGGCGCGGGCGATGATGTCGAGATGTCCATTGGTGATGGGGTCGAATGACCCCGGACAGACGGCGCGGCGCAACAGTGGTCCCTCGCTCTCCGGTCCGGTCATCGTGCGTCTTCGCACGTTGAGGCGGCGCGACCGTACCAAAACGTGCCCTCGCCGTAACGACGGGCCCTGACGGCCTCGAAACCGTCCGGCCAGCCGAATTCACCGCCTCTGGTGCTGCGCTCCACGGTGACGAGCGCATCGTCCGCGAGCCAGCCCCCGGTCCGGAGTGTGAGCAGAATCTCGCGAAGATCGTCGTCCGAGACGGCGTACGGAGGGTCCAGGAAGGCCAGGTCGTACGGTGTCTGGGGCGCCGCCGTCCGGACGATCTGCTCCGCTTTGCCCGATCTGACCTCGGCGCCCGGCAGGCCGAGCGACTTCACGTTGTCGCGGATGACCTTGGCCGCGCGGGCGTCCGCCTCGACGAGCAGAGTGTGTCCGGCGCCGCGGCTGAGCGCCTCCAGACCGACGGCGCCCGAGCCGGCGTAGAGGTCGAGCACGCGCTCGCCCTCCAGCGGGCCGCCGAGCAGGGACTGCCAGGTGGAGAAAAGGCCCTCGCGCGCCCGGTCGGAGGTGGGGCGGGTGCCGGTGCCCGGCGGGACGGCCAGACGGCGTCCACCGGCGCGGCCGGCGATCACGCGGGTCATGAGGGTCCTTTGCGCTGGGGGTGTGTCGGTTCCTCCCAGTCTCTCAGCCGCCGGCCGGGCTCCGCCGCTCAGCCCTTGTCCAGGTACTGCTCGCGTTCCTCGTCCAGGAGGGCGTCCAGGGCGGTGCGCAGACCGGGGAAGCCCTCGAGGTCCGGGTCCGCGGCGACGACCGTGGTGGCCTCCTCGCGGGCCTCCGCGATGATCTCCTCGTCGTCGATGACGGCGAGCATGCGCAGGGAGGAGCGGACACCGGACTGGGCCTGGCCGAGGACATCGCCCTCGCGGCGCTGTTCGAGGTCGATGCGGGAGAGCTCGAAGCCGTCCAGGGTCGAGGCCACCGCGGTCAGCCGCTGGCGGGCCGGGCTCGCCTCGGGCATCTCGGAGACCAGGAGGCAGAGCCCGGCGGCGGAACCACGGCCGACGCGGCCGCGCAGCTGGTGGAGCTGGGAGACGCCGAACCGGTCGGCGTCCATGATCACCATGGCGGTGGCGTTCGGGACGTTCACCCCGACCTCGATCACGGTCGTCGCGACCAGGACCTGTGTCTCGCCCGCGGCGAAACGGCGCATGACGGCGTCCTTGTCGTCCGGATGCATGCGGCCGTGCAGGACTTCGATCTTGAGCCCCTGCAGAGGGCCCTTGGCGAGCTGGGCGGCGACGTCGAGGACGGCCAGCGGCGGGCGCTTCTCGGCCTCGTCCTCGGGGGACTTCTTCTTGCCGCCCTTCTTCGGGTCGTCGTCCTCGTCACCGATGCGGGGACAGACGACGTACGCCTGATGGCCGTTCTCCACTTCCTCACGCACGCGCTCCCACGCGCGCGTGAGGAAGTGCGGTTTGTCGGCGGCCGGGACGACATGGCTGGCGATCGGGGAGCGCCCGGCGGGGAGCTGGTCGAGTACGGAGGTCTCCAGGTCGCCGAAGACCGTCATCGCGACCGTGCGCGGGATGGGCGTGGCGGTCATCACCAGGAGGTGCGGAGGCTGCTTGCCCTTGCCCCGCAGGGCGTCGCGCTGCTCGACACCGAAGCGGTGCTGCTCGTCGACCACGACCAGGCCCAGGTCGTGGAACTGCACCTTGTCCTCGATCAGCGCGTGCGTGCCGATCACGATCCCTGCCTCGCCGGTGACCAGGTCGAGCAGCGCCTGGCGTCGGCCCGCCGCCCCCATGGAGCCGGTGAGCAGCACGACCTTCGTCGAGTGCTCGGCCCCGCCGAGCATGCCGCCCTCGGCCAGCTCGCCCATCATCTCGGTGACCGACCGGTGGTGCTGCTGGGCGAGCACTTCGGTGGGCGCGAGCATCGCGGCCTGCCCGCCCGCGTCGACCACGGCGAGCATGGCGCGCAGGGCGACCATCGTCTTGCCCGAACCCACTTCCCCCTGGAGCAGCCGGTGCATCGGGTGTTCGGTGGCGAGGCCGTCGAAGATCTCCTTGGAGACCTTCCGCTGGCCCTCGGTGAGGGTGAAGGGGAGCTTGGCGTCGAAGGCGGTGAGCAGGCCGTCCGGTGCGGGGACGCGGGCGACGGCGGGGAGCTGGGCGTCGGCGTGGCGGCGGCGGGCCAGGGCGACCTGGAGGACGAAGGCCTCGTCCCACTTGAGGCGGGCGCGGGCGTCGTGGATGTCCGCCTTGGTGTGCGGACGGTGGATCTTGAGGAGGGCCTCGGGGAGCGTGACCAGGCCGCGGCCGTCCCGCAGCGAGTCCGGGAGGGGGTCGACCGCCTCCTGGGCATTCGGCAGCACGGTCTGCACGGACTTGGCGATCTTCCAGGACTCCAGCTTGGCGGTGGCCGGGTAGATCGGGATGAGGGCGCCCGCCCAGCTGTCGACGCTCTCCACCGCCTCGTCGCCCTCGCCGCGCAGCAGTTCGTACGCCGGGTGCGCCAGCTGGAGGCGGCGGTTGAAGACGGAGACCTTGCCGGAGAACATCGCGCGGGTACCGGGCAGCAGGTCCTTGTGGGGCTTGTGCACGCCGTTCCCGAAGAAGACCAGCTGGAGGCGGCCGCTGCCGTCCGTGATCGTGACTTCGAGGCGCTGGCCCTTGCCGCGGGGCGCCTTGGACGAGGCGAACGTGTGCAGGCGCGCGTCGGCGACCTGGGCGACCACGGTCACGTGCTCGTCCATCGGCAGGTCGGCGAGGTGGGTGAGCTGCCCGCGCTCCTCGTATCTGCGGGGATAGTGGTGCAGCAGGTCGCCGACGGTGTGCAGGCCGAGGTGCTCGGCCATCACCTTCGCGGTGGCGGGACCGAGCGCCTTCTTCAGTGGTTCTTCGAGCACGGGCACGAGATCCATTGCACACCACAGCACTGACATTGCCGTATACGTCCTGGAAATCCGCTGGTCAGACGGCTCGTTCCGGGCCTAGGATGACGCGCTCCGGCCCTCATCGCGGTCACCGTCCCCCGGGACCGCCCGACCCCGCGCCGTCGCACGTCCCCCCACCCACCGGCGCAGCGACGATGGACTCCCAGACCTCACAGCCGTCCCAGGCATCCCCGTCACCTCATACGTTCCAGGTCGACCTGCGCGGTCTGGTGGACCTGCTCTCCCATCACCTCTACTCCAGTCCCAAGGTCTATCTGCGCGAACTGCTGCAGAACGCCGTCGACGCGATCACCGCGCGGCGCGCCGAGCAGCCGGACGCCCCTGCCACGGTGCGCCTGTACGCCGAGGGCGGCGCCCTGCGCGTGGAGGACTCCGGCGTCGGGCTCGCCGAGTCCGACGTGCACAGCCTGCTGGCCACGATCGGCCGCAGTTCCAAGCGGAACGACGGCCTGGAGTCGGTGCGTTCGGACTTCCTCGGCCAGTTCGGCATCGGGTTGCTGGCGTGTTTCGTCGTCGCCGAGCGCATCCGGGTCGTCAGCCGCAGCGCGCGGACGCCCGACGCGGCGCCCGTCGAGTGGACGGCCGCCGACGACGGCTCGTACACCGTGCGCACCCTGCCGCACGAGGCGCGCGCCGAACCCGGCACCACCGTGCACCTGGTGGCGCGCGCCGGAGCCGGCGAGTGGCTGAGCGAGGAGCGGGTCCGGTCGCTTGCGCGTGACTTCGGCGCGCTGCTGCCGTACGACGTACGGGTCGGCGACGAGCCGATCGCGGACCTTCCCGCGCCCTGGGACCGGCCCTATCCGAGCCCGATGACCCGAAGGGTCGCCCTGGCCCGGCACTGCCACGACCTGTTCGGCTTCACTCCGCTGGACTCGATCGACCTGGACGTGCCGCTCGCTGGCGTCCGGGGCGTGGCCTACGTCCTGCCGTCGGCGGTCAGTCCCGCCCAGCGCGCGAGCCACCGCGTGCACCTGAAGGGCATGCTGCTCACCGAGCGGGCCGAACAGCTGCTGCCCGACTGGGCGTTCTTCGTGCGGTGCGTCCTCGACACGGACAGCCTGCGGCCCACCGCGTCCCGCGAGTCGCTGTACGAGGACGAGACCCTCGCCGCCGTACGGGAGGCGCTGGGCGAGCGCATCCGGTCGTGGCTGACGGGGCTCGCGGCGGGCGATCCGGAGCGGCTGGCCGCGTTCCTGTCGGTGCACCACCTGGGCGTGAAGTCGCTGGCGCGGCACGACGCGGAGATGCTGCGCACGATGCTGCCGTGGCTGCCCTTCGAGACGACCGACGGACGGCTGTCCCTGGAGGAGTTCGCGCAGCGGCACCCGGTGGTGCACTTCACGCGGACCGTGGAGGAGTACCGGCAGGTCGCGCCGATCGCCTCCGCCCAGGGCGTCGGGGTCGTCAACGGCGGTTACACGTACGACAGCGAGCTGATCGAGGCGTTGCCTGCCGTGCGCCCGGGGACGGTCGTCTCGGAGCTGGACGCGGACACCGTGACGGCTCACCTGGACACCGTGGACCCGGCCGAGGAGCTGGCCCTGTCGGCCTTCCTGGGGGCCGCGCGGGCCCGGCTCGACCCGCTGAACTGCGATGTGGTCCTGCGCGCCTTCCACCCCTTGTCGGTGCCCGCCCTGCATCTGGACGACCGGGCGGCCCGCCACGAGCAGGCACGCGCGGAGGCCGAGGAGCAGGCGGACGACCTGTGGGCGGGCATTCTCGGCTCGCTGCGCGGCAGCACCCCTCGCGCGCGGCTGGTCCTCAACCATCTCAACCCGCTGATCCGCAGGATCAGTTCCCTCAGTGATCCGGACCTGATCGGCACCGCCACCGAGTCCCTCTACGGACAGGCCCTGCTGATGGCCCAGCGTCCGCTGCGGCCCGCGGACTCGGCGCTCCTCAACCGCGCCTTCATCGGCCTCCTGGAGTGGGCCACCCACCCCGACCCCGGAAAGGACGACCGCCGATGAACCCGGCCATGGACTTCGACACGCTGCGCCGGGCGATGGCGGACAACTACGAGCAGCCGGAGGGGCCGGGCCGCAACGCGCGCGCGGAGCAGCTGCTCGTGGAGGCGGAGAAGCTGAACATCCCGCTCGCCGTCATCGAGGCGCTCGGGCACCAGCTGAAGGTCTACAACTACAGCTCCGAGAAGGGGAAGATGTTCGTCCCCTTCGCTCGGCTGCTGCGCATGTGGGACGAGCGGCCCGAGGACTTCGACGAGTTCGAGATCCACTCCCTGCACTGGGTCTTCAAGTGGATGTCGGCGGGCATGCTCGACCAGCCGCACGTTCCGCTCGCCTCCATAGAGAAGTGGCTCGGCGAGATGGAGCACCGCTACCGTCTGGCCGGCCACTCCGAACGGGCCGTGCGCAGCGCCGAGTTCAGTGTCGCCGCCCACCTGGGCGATGTGGAGCGCGCCGAGCGCGCGTACGCCGCCTGGCTGGCCGCGGACCGCGACTCCATGGCCGACTGCCACGCGTGCGAGCTGCACGGGCAGGGGTGGTGGCGTGCGGTGCGCGGCGCGGACCCGGAGGCACTGGAGCTGTGGGCGCCGGTCCTGGAGGGCGAGTACACGTGCGCCCACGAGCCGCACACCGTCCTCGCGTCCTCCCTGCTGCCGCTGCTGCGCCTGGGGCGCGCCGACGAGGCGCGCGCCCACCATCTGCGGGGTTTCCGGCTGGTGCGCGCGATGGAGAGCATGCGCGGCGCGTACGCGGACCATGTGGAGTTCTGCGCCCTCACCGGCAACGAGGCACGCGCCCTGGAACTGCTAGCGGAGCGCCCGGCCTACTTCACGGACTCCGGGGACCCGCGCAGCAAGCTGGACTTCATGGCGGTCGTGGCGCTCACGATGGACCGCCTGACCGCCCTCGGGCTCGGCGAGCGGACGGTTCCCGGGCCCATCGGTCGCGGGTGGACCGCTGGAGAACTCGCCGTGCACGCGCGTGGGGAGGCGCTCGCGCTGGCCGAGCGGTTCGACGCCCGCAACGGCACGTCGTATGTCAGCGAGCGCGCCCGTGCGCGCATGGATCATCCGCCGCTCGTCGACCGGCTGCCCCTGGGTGTGCGCTCGTCGCGCCCCCAAGGCACCGCGCGTCACGCACCGTCGACGGCTGCGGCGCCCCTGTCGCAGGCGGGCGCCGAGGCGGCCGGGGCCGCCGGGCCGGGCCTGTCCGAGCTGCTCGTCGAGGCCCGCGGGCTCTCGGCGCGCCGGAGCCCGGACGCGGTGGAGGCGTGGGCGGCGGTCTCGCGCGCCTCCGAGGGCCACGAGCTGGACGTCCGCGACCGTGCGGAGATCGCCGATCACGCGGCGATGGGACGCGGGCCGGGGGGCGTCGACCTGTTCCACCGGGCAGCCGAGCTGTACGCCGAGGCGGGCGACCCCGGCGAGGCGCTGGCGGCCCGTACCCGCGCCGCGTACGTCCACGCGCTGTCCGGAGGGGCCGCGGGGGCCCTGGACACCGTCGCGGAGCTGCGCGAGCGGGTGCTGGTCCTCTTCGCGGAGGGCGCGACGGAGGTGTCGCAGACGGCGTCCGTCCTGGTGGGACGGGCGCGGACGCTGATGCACCGGGTGGACGAGCTGGAGGCCGGCGCCGAGGGCGAGCCCCTCTCGGGCAGCGGCACCGCCACCGACTCGGAGGGCGACGTCATGGTCGCCGCGGAGGAGGCCGCGCGGGAGCTGCTGGCGCTCGCGGAGCCGCATGCCGGGGACGATGTGGCACTGGCCTCGCGGGCCGCCGAGGCGTACGCGATGCTCGGGGAGCTCGCGGCGCGCGCCGACGACGCCGAGGCGGCCGCCGAACTGCTCTCGCGCGCCGTCGAGGGGTTCGTGGCGGCGGGGCTGCCGTGGTTCGCCGTCGAGTACGACTCCCGGCTCGCCGGGATCGCGATGCACCTCGGCGACCTGGAGGCGGCGGAGCGGTCGGCGCGCGCGGCGCTGGAGCACGGAGGTTCCTACCTGGAGCCGACCGGCCATGCCCAGTTGCATCTCCGGCTCGCCGAGATCCTCGCCGCGACCGGACGGTTCGGCCCCGCCTCGGAACACGCCCTGGAGTCCGCGCACTGGGCCGACGAAGCGGGCGAGGCCGCCACGCTCGGGGCCTGGGCCCGTCACCAGCTCGGTGGTTTCCTGCTCCGCCGGGGGCGATGGGCGGAGGCCGCCGAGATCCTGGAGTCGGCGCTGCCCGATCTGACCGGCGACATGCACGGCGACGGCGCGATCGTGCAGACGCGCTGGTGGCTCGGCGACTGCCTCACCGAGCTCGGCGAACACCGCGAGGCGGCCGAGCACTGGCTGCGCGCCGCGGACATCGCCCGGCACTGGCCCGAGCAGCGCGACCACGCGATGCTGGCGCACCTCGCGGCCGAGGCCCTCGGGCACGCCGGACTGACCGCCCAGGCGGATCAGGCGTACGCCCGTGCGGGCGACCTCTGGCGCGAGCTGGGCAACGTCCACGGCCTGGTCCGGGCGCTCCGGGCCCGCGCGTGGGCCGCGGCCCGGCTGGACGGGGGTCTCGACGGGGCGCGGGAGCTGATGGGAGCGGCGGTCCTGGAGTGCGAGTCGGCGGTGAAGGCCCGGGCGTCGGCCGCGGGCTCACCGGACGGCCCGCCCGAGGACGGGGACGAAGCCGGGAGCGGAACCGGGCCGGGGATCGGGGACGAGCACGGACACGGGCGCGAGGCCGGGGACGAGGACACGCGTCGCCGTATCGTCGCCGAACTCGGGCACACCTACCGCCAGTTCGGGGATCTGGTGGCCCGATCCGTGCCGGACGACGCGGAGGAGGCCGCCGCGCGGGACGCGTTCGAGGAGGCCCTCGGGCACGTCACCCGGGCGATCCCCGTGTTCGACTCCCTCGGGGACGCCCTGCTCGACGCCCGGACGGGTGCCGAGCTGGCGGCCGGCCGACTGGAGGCCGACCTGGGACGGCACGAGGCCGCGGCGACGCGTGCACGAGCTGTCCTCGCCGTGTGCGCACGGCTTGACGGGGAGACCGCCAAGGCGCGGCGGACCGAGGCCGAGCGGATGCTGGAGCTCATGGAGAGGGCCGACAAGGCCTGAGCGGTGCGGGGGCGCCGGGTCTGCGCGCCCCCGCCATCAGAGTGCGCGGCGCGGAGGTCCCGGCAGCGCCGGAATCCACATCGCCGCCCCGGCCGACCAGGTCCGCGGGTTTCCACCGTCACGGACCTCGCCCCAGGTCTCACGACCGACCGGCGACGGAGAGCCCGGCCGCGCCGAAATCCATCCGGAATCCACATCGCCGCCCCGGCCGACCAGGTCCGCGGGTTTCCACCGTCACGGACCTCGCCCCAGGTCTCACGACCGACCGGCGACGGAGAGCCCGGCCGCGCCCGAAATCCATGTCGTCGGCCCTGCCGCCCGTGTCCGCGCCGTTCCGGGATCGCGGACCTCGGGCCAGGACTACGGTGGACCGGCGGTGGAAGTTCCGGCGGCGTCGGTGTCCTCGTCGCCGCCGCGGATCGCCTCGGCGGCGCGGCGCAGTTCCTCGAGCACCGTCCGCACGGCCTTCCGTGCCACGCGTTCGGGGCGGTGGAGCACGTCGATGCGCCGTACGGCGTGGACCCCGCTGAGGGGTCTGAGGACCAGGGCGGGATGGGGGCGCGTGGTCCAGCGGGGCATCAGGGCGAGCCCGCCCCCCGCGGCGACCGTCTCCGCGACGACCGCGAATTCGTTGATGCGGTGGACGATGTCGAGCCGCCGGTTCGCGGCGGTCGCGATGGCGTCGATGGTGGCCATCAGCGGGAAGCCGTCGTGCACGGTGATCCAGGGCCGGCCCGCGACATCACGCGGGGTCAGGCGCTCGTGCCGGGCCAGCGGGTGGTCGGCGGGCAGGGCGACGTCGAGCGGTTCGCGCAGCAGCGTGGTGGCGGTGACGGTCCGCGGCCAGGGCGGTGCCTGCGCGAGGTGATGGGCGAGTACGAGGTCGTAGTCCCGCGTCAGCCGGGGGAAGTGGTCCTGCGCGACGTCCTCGTCGGCGAGCAGGAGCCGCGGGTCCCCAGGGCCCCGGCCGCGCAGCAGGACCGGGAAGAACGTGGAGGCCGCGCTGTGGAAGGCCGCCACCGACACGTCTCCGGCCGGCTCGTCGACGAACTCGTCGACCGTGTGCCGTGCCCGGGCGAGGGCGGTCTCCACCTCGATCGCCGCACCGGCCAGCGCCCGCCCGGCGTCGGTCAGCGCCAGCCGCCGTCCGTCGCGTTCGGTGAGCGGGACGGGGATCGACCGCTGCAGCAGCCGGAGTTGCTGCGAGATCGCCGAGGGTGTCATCAGCAGCGCCTCCGCCACGGCGGTGACACTTCCCAGCTCACCGAGTTCCCGCAAGATCCGCAGTTGCCGCTCGTTCACCCGGTCATTGTAGTGATGCTTAAAAGCTGTTGAAGAACTTCGCTCTGGGCTTCATGGTCGATGTGGGGAAGCGTGTGGGGCGTGTCCCGAGTCCGCAGCACTGACGCAGTGCTCCTCCTTGTCGCCGCCGTCTGGGGTTCCAGCTACCTGGCCGCGAAGACCGCCACTTCGGCGCTCCCCGTCCTGCTCGTCCTGTTCGCGCGGTACGGCATCTCGGCCGTCGCCTGCCTCGCCCTCGTCGCCGCCCGTCGCCGAACCCGGCGCTTCACCCGCGACGAGCTCGGTGTGGGGGCGGTGCTGGGCGTCACGCAGGCAGCCGTCCTGGTGCTGGAGACCTACGGTGTCGCGCACACCAGCGCGGCGAACGCGGGCCTGATCATCAGCCTCACCGTCGTCATCACCCCTCTGCTGGACCGCACGGCCGGCGGGAGGGGGCTGCCCCCGCGCTACTTCGCCGCCACCGGCCTGTGTCTCCTCGCCGTCGGGCTCCTGATGTCCGGCAGCGGCTTCCACTCGCCCCGGATCGGTGACCTGCTGATGCTCGCCGCCGCACTGGTCCGCGCGGCCCACGTCGCCCTCGTGGGACGGCTCACCGCCCGTCGCTCCGTACGGCCCTTGCACGTCACGACGGTGCAGACGGTCGTCGGCACCGTCCTGTTCGCGGTGCCCGTCGCCGGCACCCTGCCGGCACCGGGCGGGATCGACGCGGCGGGCTGGGCGCAACTCGTCTATCTCGCGCTGTTCTGCAGCGTGTTCGCCTTCCTCGCCCAGACCTGGGCGGTGCAGCGCGGTTCCGCCAGCCGGGCCAGTCTGCTGCTGGGCACCGAACCGGTCTGGGCCGTCGCGGTCGGCATCGGCCTGGGCGGCGAACACCTCACGTTCCTCACCGCTCTCGGTGCCGGGCTCATGGTCGCCGGAACGTACTGGGGGCAGGCCGTCGAACGCGCCCACCGGACCGCCGGGACCAAGGAGATCCCCCACCGGACCCCGGCTCCCGCGAGCGTCTGATCAGCCCGCTCGACGTGTCGTGGTCATCCGGCCGGAGACCTGCTCCGGTCACCGGCCGCCTGGCGGCGTCCCGCGGCCGCTACTCGACCCCGATCAGCAGCAGCGCGCCCTGGCGCCCGCCCCGGTACACCACGGTGTCCACCGCCAGGTACGACTCCCGTACGCGGGATTCGAGGTGCGCGGCGATGGTGTCGGGGGCCTCGTCGCCGAGGACGAGCGTGACCATCTCGCCACCGGCGGCGAGCATGCGGTCGAGGACGGTCTCGGCCGTGGTGGTCAGGTCGGCGCCGATGACGGCGACGTCGCCGTCGATGAGGCCGAGGACGTCCCCGGCCTGGCAGATGCCGGCCATGGTCCAGGACTGCCGCTCGGCGACGGCGACCTCGGCATAGCGCGTGGCGCCCGCCGCCGAGGTCATCGCGACGACATCCTCGTCGAAGCGGCGCTCCGGTTCGTGCACGGCCAGCGCCGCGATGCCCTGCACGGCGGAGCGGGTCGGGATCAGCGCGACCCGGACACCCTCGGCGCGGGCCTGTTCGGCGGCCGCCGCGGCGGTGTGCCGCAGGTCGGCGTCGTTGGGCAGCAGCACCACCTCACGCGCGTGGGCACGCCGTACGGCCTCCACGAGCTCCCCGCTGGCGGGCGGCTCCCCCGGCCGCGCCAGCACGGTGGTCGCCCCGGCCTCCGTGTACAGCCCCGCCAGGCCCTCGCCGGGCACGACGGCCACGACGGCGCGCTGCGCCCGCTCCCGGGGCAGACGCCCGTCCCCGGCTCCGGTGTGGACGTCACCGAGCCCGAAGTGGGTGATCCGGATGCGGTACGGCCGCCCCGCCTCGACCCCCGCCTCGACGGCGGCGCCCGCGTCGTCCACGTGCACATGGACGTTCCACAGTCCGTCGCCGCCGACCACGACGAGGGAGTCGCCGAGTCCGTCGAGCCGCTCCCGCAGCCGGTCCACGGCGGCGTCCTCGGCCTCCAGGAGATAGATCACCTCGAAGGCGGGATGGCCGTCCTCCGCCGCCCCGTCCGCACAGGCGTCCGCCCCGTCGTCGGTGGCCGCATCCCGCTCGTCGGCCCCGTGCACACGCGAACCGGGACTCCCACCCGTCGCCGCCTCGGGGGCTCCGAGGGCTCCGGAACGGGCGTCCCGGATGTCGGCGGTTCCGGCACCGGGGATGCCCGCCGTGCCGACCACTCCCTTGCCCCCGGCAACGGTCTCCTGCCCGCGGCCGTGGGTCCTCGGCGCCTCCCCCGTGAACGTCTCCACCAGCGCCGCGAGCACCGCCACGAGTCCCCGCCCGCCCGCGTCGACCACACCGGCGCGCTCCAGGACGGCGAGCTGCCCGGTGGTCGCGGTGAGCGCCGCGCACGCTCCCTCGTAGGCCACGAGCGCGACCGCGCCGCAGTCCCCCTCGGCGTCGGAAGCCGCGTCGGCGGCGGCCGAGGCGACGGTGAGGACCGTGCCCTCGACGGGGTGCGCGACGGCCGTTCGCGCGGAGTCGGCGGCGTTCCGCAGGGCGAGGCGCATGCCCCGGCCGTCGGTGTGAGCGGTCTCGCTGTCGGCGGCGAGGACCTGTGCCATGCCGCGCAGCAGCTGCGCGAGGATGGTTCCGGAGTTGCCCCGGGCCCCGATCAGCGCTCCGTGCGCCATCGCCCGCGCGGCATCGGCCAGAGAGGGCCGTCCGGCCGCCGCCACGGACGTCCCGTCCCGGCCCACCGCCTCGTACCCGGCGAAGACCGCCTCGACCGCCGCCGCCGCGGACTCCACCGTCAGATACAGATTCGTCCCGGTGTCCCCGTCGGCGACCGGATAGACATTGATCGCGTCGATCTCCTCGCGCGCGCGGCCCAGGGCCTCCAGCGCGAGCCCGCACCAGGTGCGCACCGCGAGAGCATCGAATGTCTGCGGTACCTGCGGCACCTGCGCCTCCTTGAGCTGCCGGACGTGGGACGCAGCGTAGACCCAGAAAGGGTTACTGCCGGTAGGGGTCCCTGAGGAGGGCGGAATGCGAGCCCGGCCGGACATGGTAGTTTCGTTCTCCGGACGCAGTCGTTGTATGCTGCTCCAGTTGCCCGATCCGATCGGGCCATCCCCCTGGCACCGCCACTCAGATCCTAGATCTTGATTCTCGGCATGCCGGGATCAACCGTAAGTGCATCTGAAGTCTTTGGAGTGACCCGTGGCTGCCAACTGCGACGTCTGCGGCAAGGGGCCGGGCTTCGGCAACAACATCTCGCACTCGCACCGCCGTACACCGCGTCGCTGGAACCCCAACATCCAGCGCGTCCGTACCGTGGTGGGCGGGACGCCGAAGCGCGTGAACGCTTGCACCTCGTGCATCAAGGCCGGCAAGGTCACGCGCTGACAACCGCTAGCGCGCGGCCACTGCTGGTTCGTTTGCACTGAGCCCGTCCACCTCACGGTGGGCGGGTTTTTTGCTGCCCTCACGCGCCGCCGTCATCCGCCGCGCCTCTCCCCCTGGCAGGGGCGTTCCGCCGGCTGCCAGAATCTGCCCAATGCGCTTCGGCATCCTGGGCCCCCTCGACATCCGTACCGAGGACGGCTGCCCGCTGGACCCCGGCGGTCCGCGGCCCCGTGCCCTGCTGAGCCTGCTCCTCCTCCACGCGGGGCGGACGGTCTCCACGGAGCGCCTGACCGACGGTCTGTACGGTTCCGAGCCGCCGGCCGGAGCCGCCAACGCCCTCCAGTCCCAGATCTCCCGGCTGCGCAAACGGCTCGGCACCCCTCCGGAGATCGAGGCCACCCCGACCGGTTACCGCATCGACGTCTCCCCCGACTCCGTGGACGCCCACCGCTTCGAGCGCCTGGCCCGCGACGGGCGCACCGCCCTCACAGCCGGCGATCACCCGGTCGCGGCGGACCTGCTCCGGGAGGCGCTCGCCCTCTGGCGGGGCCCGGCCCTCACCGATCTCCCCGACGCGCACGCCCAGGTCGCCCGGCTCGACGAACTGCGGCTCACCGCGTTCCTGGACCGCGTCGACGCCGACCTCGCGCTCGGCGGCGGCCCGGAGCTCGTACCCGAGCTGCGCGAGAGGATCACGTCACATCCACTGAGCGAGCGGCTCTACGGACAGCTGATGCGGGCCCTGCACGCCGGCGGGCGGCCCGCCGAGGCGCTCACGGTGTACGAGGAGGCCCGGCGCACCCTCGCCGACGAGCTCGGCACCGACCCCTCGCCCGAATTGTCCGCACTCCACCTGGAGTTGCTCCACGGCGCGGAGCCGGCCCGGCGGCGCGTGCCGGCCCAGCTCACCCGGTTCATCGGCCGCGACACGGAACTCCGGCGGGTCCGGACTCTCGTCGCGGAGTTCCGCCTGGTGACGCTCACCGGACCGGGCGGAGCCGGAAAGACCCGCCTCGCGATCGAGGCGGCGAGCACCGGCACGTACGCGGACGTCTGTGTCGTCGAGCTGGCCGACCTCACCGACGGCTCCCGGATCCCGTACGCCGTCCTCACCGCACTCGGCGTCCGCGAGGGATTCCGTACGCCGGCGAACGACACCACGCTGCGGCTCCTCGCGGCGCTGGAGGACCGTGAGCTGCTGCTGGTGCTGGACAACTGCGAGCACCTGGTCGAGGAGGCGGCCCGGGTGGCCTCCCTGCTGCTCGGCGCGTGCCCCGGCGTACGGATCCTCGCGACCGGCCGGGAGTCGCTGGGGATCACGGGAGAGGTGCTGTGCCCGGTGCCGCCGCTGCCCCCGGAGGCGGCGGAGCGGCTGTTCCTCGACCGGGCGGCGGCCGTGCGGCCCGGCTTCGAGGGGCACGCGCGCGTCGCCGGTATCTGTGCCGCGCTCGACGGGCTGCCGCTGGCCGTCGAACTGGCCGCGGCCCGGCTGCGCACCCTCACCCCCGACGAACTCGCCGACCGTCTCGGCGACCGCTTCCGCGTGCTCTCGCGGGGCGACCGGACCAAGGCGCCCCGGCATCGCACGCTGCGGGCGGTCGTGGAGTGGAGCTGGGACCTGCTGGACGACGAGGAACGGCAGCTGGCCCGGCGGCTGACGGTGTTCTCCGGGGGCGCCACCCTCGCGGCGGTGGAGGCCGTGTGCGCCGTGCCGTATCCCGAGGACCTGCTGGCCTCCCTGGTGGAGAAGTCACTGCTGGAGTCCGGAGACGGGCGCTACCGGATGCTGGAGACCATCCGCGCGTTCGCCGCCGAGCACCTGGTGAGCGCCGGGGAGGAGGACCGGCTGCGGGACGCGCACGCCGGGTACTTCCTCGGCCTGGCCGAAGAGGCGGAACCGCGTCTGCGGGACGGCGGACAGCTCCCCTGGCTGGACCGGCTGAGCGCGGAGCTCCGAAACCTGGACGCGGCCCTGCGCCATCTCGTCCGCACCGACCCGCGACGGGCGCTGCTCCTCATGGCCGCCCTGTCCTGGTTCTGGCGTCTGCGCGGGCTGCACGGCGCGCAGGTGCCGCTCGCTCACGCGCTGCTGGCGGCCCTCGGCGACTCTCCTCCGCGGGGGCTGACGGAGGAGTACGTCCTGTGCCTGATCAACACCGTCTCCGGCGACGGCGAGGATCCCGGCGCGCGGGAGCGCCTGGACCGAGCCGCCGTCCTGTCCGGCACCCTGGCCGGGCCTCTGCGCCTGCCCTTCGCCCTCGTGCTGTGGTCCGTCGCGGACGGGCCGCGCCGCGTCACCGGTGACCAGGTGCGCCGCCAGGTCGGCGACGCGCCCTGGGGGCTGGCCCTGCTGGAGCTCGGCGACGGCCTCCAGAAGATGTTCGCCGGACGGCCCGAGGCGGCCGAGGCGGCGTTCGCCCGGGGGGTGACCGGATTCCGGGCCACCGGGTGCCGCTGGGGCCTGGCCAACTGCCTCGACTGGCTGGCCCTGCTGGCCGACGTGCGCGGCGAGCACCGGCGTGCCCTGGGGCTGATCGACGAGGCCCTGACCTACGTACGGGCGCTGGCGGCTTCGGAGGAGACCGGCGACCTGTTGCAGCGCCGGGCGACCGTCCTGCTGCGTCTCGGGGACCTCGAAGGGGCGGCCGCGCACTACACACACGCCGCCTCCCTGGCCCGTACGGCAGGCGCGGCGGACAAGGTCGCGGCCGCCCGTCGCGGCCTCGGCGACACGGCCAGGCTCCGCGGGGAGACGGCACACGCGCGCGTGCACTACGAAAGCGCCCTGGAGGCGTGCGCGGGGAACTGGTTCAGCGTCGGCGAGTCCGTGCGGATCCTCATCGGGCTGGGCCGCACCGCCCTCGCCGAGGGGCGTGCGGGCGAGGCCCGTGACCGGTTCGCCCAGGCAGGCACCCTCGCCCACGAGGTGCACGGGGGGCTCGAACTCGCGGACGTCGCCGAGGCGTCGGCCGCCGTCGCCGGGTCTCCCGCGCGGGCGGCCGTCCTGCTCGGCGCGGCCGTCGCCCTGCGGGGCTGCGCGGCCGACGGCGACCCCGAGATCGTCCGTACGAGGGAGGGCGTACGAGAGCAGCTCTCCCCGGAGGCGTACGACAAGGCCTTCCGGGAGGGACGGAGGCTCGGGGCGGCGGCGGTCAGCGAACGGTAGGGGCACGGTCAGCGCCGGGGGCGAAGGTCCGGCCATGACGAAGAACCCGAAGGACACCCCCACCGGCAGGCTCGCCCACCTTCACGTCCTGATCTCCGGCGCCAGCATCGCCGGACCCGCCCTCGCCCTCGGTCTCGCCCGGTACGGCGCCCGTGTCACCGTCGTGGAGAAGGCACCCGATCTGCGTGAGGGCGGGTTCGCGGTCGACTTCCGTGGCCATGTGCACCGGACCGTGCTGACCTCGATGGGCATCTGGGACGAGATCCACGCCCGGCAGACCCGCATGGGCGGGCAGACCGTCGTCGACGCGGACGGCACCCCGCGGGTCGCCCTGCCGGCGGAGATGATGAGCGGTGACGTGGAGATCCTGCGCGGCGATCTGGCCCGGATCATGTACGAGCGCACCGCGGACCGCGTCGAGTACGTCTTCGGTGACTCGATCGCCACGCTCGAGGAGTCCCCCGAGGGCGTCGACGTGACCTTCGAGCACGGCGCGCCCCGCCGCTTCGACCTCGTCGTGGGCGCCGACGGACTGCACTCCCTCACCCGGCGTCTGGTGTTCGGCGACGAGTCCCGCCACCTGCGCTTCCTGGACCACTACGTGGCGGGGTTCGGCGTCCCGAACGACCTGGGCCTGGACCGTGCCGGCCGTCTGTACAGCGAGCCGGGCCGGGCGGTCGCCATCGGCAACTACGACGGCGATCCGGACCGTGCGGGCGCGCTGCTCGTCTTCCGGTCCGAGAAGCTGGAGTTCGACCGGCGTGACGTGGTCGCGCAGAAGCGGATCCTGGCCGAGCGGTTCGCCGGGATGGGCTGGGAGGCCCCGCGTGTCCTCAAGGCCCTGGAGGAGACCGACGCCCTGTACTTCGACGCCATCGCCCAGATCCACGTCGACCGGCTCGTCCGGGGGCGGGTGGCGCTGCTCGGGGACGCCGGGTACGGCGCCACCATGGGCGGCATGGGGACCGGCGTCGCGATCGTCGCGGCCCACGTCCTGGCCGGTGAACTGGCGCTGGCGGACGGCGACCACCGCACCGCGTTCGCCGAGTACGAGACACGGATCCGGGACTTCGCCAAGGGCTGCCAGAAGATCTCCGGGAACGCGGGCCCCTTCTTCGCACCGGCGACCGAGCGCAGGATCCGCAGCCGCGACCTCGTGTACCGGCTGCTGAGCTCACGGCTGCTCGCGGGCTTCTTCAAGAAGCTCACCGAGAAGGCCGCGACCGGCATCGAGCTGCGGGACTATCCGCGTCCGTGAGCCACGGACCCGGGCGTGGTCCTTCGCGGGCCGGGCCCCACCCGTGTGGGCCCGGCGGCAGCGGACAACTCGGCCACTGTCCGGTGGAGTTCCGCCGCGAACGGTCCACCGGGCCGAATGATGCCGCCCTTTCGCCCCCCGAGCCCCTAAGTGCGTCCGCCGGACGGCACGTCGGCCACCGGCGGCCCACCCGGCGCGACGGCCTCAGGACTCGATGTCCCCGAAGTGGTCCCAGCCGCCCTTGCTCGTCCAGGGGGCGCCGTCCACGGTGACCTGGGGCAGCGCCGAGGGGTTGAGGACCTCGCCGATCACCTTCCAGCGCGCGGGGAGCTTCACGTCCGGCGGGAACGTCGCGACGATCGCGTGGTCCTCGCCGCCGGTGAGCACCCACTGGATGGGGTCGACGCCGACGGCCTGACCGATGTCGTTCATCTGGGAGGGGATGTCGATGTCCCCGGAGCGGACGTCGATGCGCACCTTGCTCGCCTCGGCGATGTGGCCGAGGTCGGCGATCAGCCCGTCGCTGACGTCCGTCATCGAGGTCGCGCCGAGCCCGGCGGCGGCCGGACCCGCGTGGTACGGCGGTTCGGGACGGCGGTGGGCCTCCACGAAGGCCCGCGGCGAGCGGAAGCCCCGGGAGAGCACCGCGAACCCGGCCGCGGACCAGCCCAGCCAGCCGGTCACGGCGACGACGTCACCGGGCTGTGCTCCGGCCCGGGTGACCGGCTCGTGGTTGCGCAGATCGCCGAGCGCGGTGATCGCGATCGTGATGGTCTCGCCCCGTACGACATCCCCGCCGACCACGGCCGCGCCGGCGACCTGGCACTCGTCGCGCAGCCCGTCCATCAGCTCGGAGGGCCAGGTGGCCGGGAGCTCGGCGGGTACGACCAGGCCGAGCAGCAGCGCGGTCGGCACGGCGCCCATCGCGGCGATGTCCGCGAGGTTCTGCGCGGCCGCCTTGCGTCCGACGTCGTACGCGGTGGACCAGTCGCGGCGGAAGTGCCGTCCCTCGAGGAGGATGTCGGTGCTCGCCACGACCCTGCGGTCCGGCGCGGCCACCACCGCGGCGTCGTCGCCGGGGCCGACCCGGACCGCCGGGGTGGTGGTGAGACGCGAGGTGAGCTCTCGGATGAGCCCGAACTCCCCCAACTCGCCCACGGTGCCCTTCATGATCGTCGTGCTCCCTCTGTCGCTGCTCGTGCCCGGTCGCGAGCCGTCTCCGTAGTCGGTACGGTCGAGTTGACCGTCAACTTGTGCAGTCCGTGCACCCCGGCGCGCAAGCCCCAGTCACCGCGGGTCTCCCCGCGGCGAGCGGCAACGCGATACCGTGGCGTTCCTTTTCCCCACATGATCCTCGTGGCCGCCCTGGAGGTTCCGTGGTACAGGCGTACATCCTGATCCAGACGGAGGTCGGCAAAGCGTCGACCGTCGCCGAGACGATCAGCAAGATCCCGGGGGTGATCCAGGCCGAGGACGTGACAGGACCGTACGACGTCATCGTGCGCGCCCAGGCCGACACCGTCGACGACCTCGGTCGCATGGTGGTCGCCAAGGTCCAGCAAGTGGACGGCATCACCCGAACCCTGACCTGCCCGGTCGTGCACCTGTAGCCCCCGTCTACCCTTGGCCGGTGAACTTCTTCCGTCACCGGCGCACCGCTCTCCTCGGGCTGCCCGCTCTCGCGACGCTGATCGCGATCGCGGGCTGCTCCTCAGCAGACGACAGCGCGTCCGTCGCGGTTCCGAGTCCGGACACGAAGGTCACCGAGCTGTGCCAGAACCTGGACAAGGCGCTGCCGCGGACGTTGGACGGCCACAGCCGCGAGGACCCGGAGCCCCGGTCCGCGCTGACCGCGGGCTGGGGAAGCCCGGCGATCATACTGCGCTGCGGTGTCGAGCGGCCGCCGAAGATGGTCGACCCGAAGGTGGCGAACGGCGACGACCCGAAGGCGGTCGGCGGCGGTGTGAACGGCGTCGACTGGCTGATGGAGAAGCAGGCCGACGGAACGACCCGCCTCACCACCGCTTCGCGTCTGGCCTACGTCCAGGTCACGGTGCCCGGGAGCACCGATGTCTCCGGGGTGCTCGTCGATCTGGCCGCCTCCGTCAAGAAGGCGATCCCCAAGGGGATCGCCTCCTGACAGCGGTGTCCTGCGGGATGCTCAGCGCAGCCCCGTGGAGCGTCGCAGCGCCGCCTGCACCAGGCGGTCGACAAGCTCCGAGTAGCCGACGCCCGTCTCCTGCCACATCCGCGGGTACATGGAGATCGGCGTGAAGCCCGGCATCGTGTTGATCTCGTTGATCACGAACTCGCCGTCCTCGGTGAGGAAGAAGTCCGCGCGGACCAGGCCCTCGCAGGACGCGGCCTCGAAGGCCTCGACGGCCAGGCGGCGGACCTCGGCGGTCTGCTCCTCGGTGAGCGGCGCGGGCACGATCCCGTCGGCCGAGTCGATGTACTTGGCCTCGAAGTCGTAGAAGGCGTGCGCCTGCACGGGCGGGATCTCCGCGGGCACCGAGGCACGTGGCCCGTCCTCGAACTCCAGGACACCGCACTCGATCTCGCGGCCGCGCAGCAGCGCCTCCACGATGATCTTCGGGTCGTGCCGCTGGGCCTCCGCGATCGCCTCGTCGAGACCCGAGAGGTCGTCGACCTTGGTGATGCCGAAGGAGGAGCCCGCGCGCGCGGGCTTCACGAACAGCGGCCAGCCGTGCTCGCCCGCGAAGTCGACGATCTTCTTGCGGGCCGCGGACTCGTCCTGCTGCCACTCGCGCGGCCGGATCACCACGTACGGGCCCACCTTCAGGCCGAACGAGGTGAACACCCGCTTCATGTAGTCCTTGTCCTGGCCGACGGCCGAGGCGAGCACGCCCGAGCCGACGTAGGGGACCCCGGACAGTTCCAGCAGGCCCTGGAGGGTGCCGTCCTCGCCGTACGGGCCGTGCAGCATCGGGAAGACGACGTCGACCTCGCCGAGCGCCTTGGGAACCGAACCGGGTTCGCTGTAGACGACTTCGCGGTTGGCCGGGTCGACGGGGAGCACCACGCCGCCCTCGCGGGACTCGGCGAGCTGGTCGACGCTGGGCTGCTTGCGGTCGACGATCGCCATGCGTTCCGGCTCGTCCGCGGTGAGCGCCCAACGGCCGTCCTGGGTGATGCCGATCGGCAGGACGTCGTACTTCGTACGGTCGATCGCGCTGAGGACGGCGCCGGCCGTGACCACGGAGATCCCGTGTTCGGAGCTGCGGCCGCCGAAGACGACGGCCACGCGCGGCTTGCGAGGCGGCTGCTCAGGGTTCTGGGAGAGGTTCTCGGTGCTCATATCGGGTTGAGAGTACCCGGTGGTACGGCGGTGAGTCAGCGCCCCACGGCGGCCGTTGCTCAGCGTCGTACGCACCGTTGCGGAGCGTCGCCCACGCGGCCCTCCGGCGGGGCCGGATCAGCGGCGTTCGGGCTTCGCGCTGCGCGACATCAGCTCCTTGAGGGCGACCACCGGCGGCTTGCCCTCGTGGACGATGCTGACGACGGTCTCCGTGATCGGCATGTCGACGCCGTGCCTGCGGGCCAGATCCAGCACGGACTCGCAGGACTTGACGCCCTCTGCGGTCTGCCGGGTGACCGCGATGGTCTCCTGGAGGGTCATGCCCCTGCCGAGGTTGATGCCGAAGGTGTGGTTGCGGGAGAGCGGCGAGGAGCAGGTCGCGGCGAGGTCGCCGAGGCCCGCGAGGCCGGAGAACGTCATCGGGTCCGCGCCCATGACGAGTCCGAGCCGGGTGGTCTCGGCGAGGCCGCGGGTGATGAGCGAGCCCTTGGCGTTGTCGCCCAGGCCCATGCCGTCGGCGATGCCCACGGCGAGACCGATCACGTTCTTGACGGCGCCGCCGAGTTCGCAGCCCACCACGTCGGTGTTCGTGTACGGGCGGAAGTACGGCGTGTGGCAGGCGGCCTGGATGCGCCGGCCCACGGCCTCGTCCCGGCAGGCGACGACCGCGGCGGCGGGCATCCGCTGGGCGATCTCCTTGGCGAGGTTGGGGCCGGTGACGACGGCGACGCGGTCCGCGGAGACCTTGGCGACCTCCTCGATGACCTCGCTCATCCGCTTCACGGTGCCGAGTTCGACGCCCTTCATGAGCGAGACGAGCACGGTGTCCGGGGCGAGCAGCGGCACCCACTCCGCGAGGTTCCCGCGCAGGGTCTGGGAGGGCACGGCGAGCACGGTGAAGTCGGCGCCGCGCGCGGCCTCGGCCGGGTCGGCGGTGGCCCGCAGGTTCTCGGGCAGTTCGATGCCCGGGAGGTAGTCCGGGTTCATCCGCGTGGAGTTGACCGCGTCGGCGAGTTCGGGGCGGCGCGCCCACAGGGTGACGTCGCACCCCGCGTCGGCCAGCACCATGCCGAAGGCCGTACCCCACGATCCGGTCCCGAAGACGGCCGCCCTGACCGGCTTGCTCACGTGCCCTGCCCCTCTTCCTGCTGTGCTTTTGACTTGGCCGCGGCCTTGCGGCGCTGCGCGATGCGCACCTCGCGCGGGTCGTACACGTTCTCGGGCGCCTTCTCACCGCGGATCAGCTCCAGCTGCACGGTGACGGCGGCCATGATGACCTCGGTGGCCTCCTTCAGGAGGTCCGGGTTCATCTCCCGGTCGTAGAAGCGCGAGAGGTCCACCGGCGGGCCCGCGAGCACCCGGTGGGTCTTGCGCGGAAGGATGTCGGGCTTCTTGGCGTACGGGGGCAGCAGTTCGTTGGCGCCCCACTGGGCGACCGGAATCACCGGGCACTTGGTCTGCAGGGCGACCCTCGCCGCACCGGTCTTGCCGGTCATCGGCCAGCCGTCGGGGTCCCGGGTGAGCGTGCCCTCGGGGTAGAACGCGACGCACTCACCGCGTTCCACGGCGTCGATCGCGGCCCGGAACGCGCTCAGCGCGTCGGTGCTCTCGCGGTAGACGGGAATCTGTCCGGTGCCGCGCATCGCGGCGCCGACGAATCCCTTCTTGAAAAGACCGGCCTTCGCCAGGAAGCGCGGAACACGCCCGGTGTTGTACTGGTAGTGCGCATACGCGAACGGGTCCACATGGGAATTGTGGTTCACCGCGGTGATAAATCCGCCCTCGGCCGGAATGTTCTCCATTCCGCGCCAGTCCCGCTTGATCAGAAGCACCAGCGGCGGTTTGCAGAGAACCGCTGCGAAGCGGTACCAGAAGCCGATTCTGCGGCGGGGCACGCGGACACCTTCCTCTAGAGCCTGGGGGGCCGCACAAGTGTCGCTCCAGGCCGCCTGTCTGTCGAGAACACCGTACGCCCCGGCGTCCGGACCGCCAGGGCGACCGGGTCACAATAAGGCGTGACTGGAGAGGGCGGAGCGCTCGTGCGGTGGACTGTGGTCGTACCCCTCAAACCTTTGGCCCGGGCCAAGAGCAGGCTGGCGGACACGGCTTCCGACGTTCTGCGCCCCGGCCTCGCCCTCGCGTTCGCGCAGGACACCGTGGCAGCGGCGCTGGCCTGCGCCGCGGTCCGGGATGTGGCGGTCGTCACGGGCGACGCCCTGGCCGGGCGGGAGCTGTCCGCGCTGGGCGCGCGCATCGTCGCGGACGAACCGGGAGGCGGTCTCAACGCGGCGCTGGCGCACGGAGCGGGGGTCGTACGGTCCCGGGATCCCGAAAGTGCCGTTGCGGCCCTGAACGCCGATCTGCCCGCTCTGCGGCCTTTGGAATTGGCCCGGGTACTGGCCGCCGCCGCCGAATTCCCGCGCGCTTTTCTGGCCGATGCGGCTGCAATCGGCACCACTCTCCTGGCCGCTTCCCCGGGCCTGGAATTGCTGCCCGCTTTCGGCGGCGATTCCCGCGCCCGCCATCGCGCGTCGGGAGCCGCGGAACTCCGCCTCGACGCGGTGCAATCGGTACGCCAGGACGTGGACACCCGGGACGATCTGCGGGCAGCGCTGACCCTCGGCGTGGGGCCGCGCACGGCCGCGGCGGCGGCACGGCTGCTGATTCCCGGGCAGTAGGTTCCCGGGCAGGACCCCGGTCACCGGGAGCGGGCCGGTTCGCGTGAGGGGGCGCGGGTTCCCTGGAGGGGCGGGTACGCAGGAGGGGGCGGGTTCTCAGGAAAGGGCGGGTACGCCGGAGGGGGCGGTTCCCTGGCCGCGGACCGATGTTCTGTCCGTGTGCTGATGTCCCACCACTGGGCCGTCCGTGGCCGGCCCGGACTTCCCGGCACTTCCGGCGCGTCCCGACCCGTTCCGTGAGGCCCGGCGTCACCCGCGTCCCTCGCCCGGCGCTCGGCGCGGCGGGGTCAGTAGGCTGCCCCCATGCAGGCGACCTCGTACACGTACGACCCCGAGACCCGCAGCGGACAGGTGCTGCTCGACGACGGTACTCCGGTGCCCTTCGACGGGGCGGCGTTCGAAGCCGGCGGACTGCGGCTGCTGCGGCCCGGGCAGCGCGTGCGGATCGAGACCGAAGGGGAGGGTGAGGGGCGCCGGATCACCCTGATCACCCTGCAGACGTTCTGAACACGCCGCGGGCCGGGCTCCCGGTGGGAGCCCGGCCCGACGCGTGAGGTGCCCCTGCGCCCGGCTTCTAGCGGGCGGTGGCCTTCTTGGCGGTGGTCTTGCGAGCCGTCGACTTCTTGGCGGGGGCCTTCTTGGCGGTGGCCTTCTTCGCCGGGGCCTTCTTGGCCGTCGTCTTCTTGGCCGCGGTCGTCTTCGCCGCGGTCTTCTTGGCGGCCGCGGTGGTCTTCTTCGCGGTCGTCTTCTTCGCCGTGGTCTTCTTCGCTGCGGCGGTGGTCTTCTTCGCGACCGTCTTCTTCGCCGCCGCGGTCTTCCTGGTGGTCGCCTTCTTGGCGGTGGTGGCCTTCTTGGCCGCGGCCTTCTTCACCGTGGCCGAAGCTCCGCCGGAGAGGCTGCCCTTCGGGGCCTTCTTGACCGCGACATCGTTCTTCGGGAGCTTCTTCGAGCCGCTCACCAGGTCCTTGAAGCCCTGGCCCGCGCGGAAGCGGGGCACGGAGGTCTTCTTGACCCGGACACGCTCACCCGTCTGCGGGTTGCGGGCGTAACGAGCGGGACGGTCAACCTTCTCGAAGGAACCGAAGCCGGTGACCGAGACCCGGTCTCCGCCGACAACCGCACGGACGATGGCGTCCAGTACCGCGTCGACCGCGTCGGCGGCCTGCTGACGCCCGCCGACCTTGTCGGCAATCGCTTCTACGAGCTGCGCCTTGTTCACGTCTTCCCCTTCGGAGACATTGCCCGAACGAATGCGTTCAAGCTTTTTCGCACGTTAGGCAGATATATACCGCAAATCAAACACGAAACGGGCTAATCACCCTTGTGCCGCAACGAACTCGGGCCGCAGAGGAGTTCCTCAGCGTTCCCCTTCGAGGAATCGACCCTCGTCGAGGTCGGTGGTGAACCGCTCCAGCCGCCTTGTCGCATCGGCGAGATCGTGCTTGGCCACGGCCGTAATGACCAGCAGCTTCCGGGTCAGCGCCATCCGTACGCCCTCCGGGACTTGCAGTGCGCGCACTCTTGTGTGCGCTTCCTTGAGTTGGGCCGCGACTGCCACGTAGAGCTCGAGTTGGCCGTCGTGTTCCATGCACAGATTGTGCCATCTGGGGCGAGTTGTCGCCTGCGCAGGGGGTAACTGCCGTCCTCCCAAGGCCTGCTGAGCACCCCGGCCGGAAGCGACGCCCATGTGCGTGTACCCAGGCAACATCCCCTGTAACTAGGGGAGTTGACCGCCATCTCCGGGGTGCCCCGGAGCCTTCCGGGGGCAGACACAGCTGTACCCCCAACCGTCCACGATTGGGGGTACAGAGGGGTGTTGCGGTGGCTGAAATCAGTCTTGCCACGGCCGCGACGCGGCCCGCGCGTCAGACTTGCAGCGTCTTGGGCTTGTGCGACGGCCGCTTGCTCTCGTACGCCGCGATGTCGCCCTCGTTCTGGAGGGTGATGGAGATGTCGTCCAGGCCGTTCAGCAGCCGCCAGCGGGCGTTCTCGTCGAGCTCGAAGGGGGCGGTGATGCCCTCGGCGCGCACCTCGCGGGCCTCGAGGTCGACCGTGATCTCGGCCTGCGGGTCCTTCTCCGACAGCTCCTGGAGCGCGTCCACGATCTTCTGCTCCAGAACCACCGTGAGCAGGCCGTTCTTGAGCGAGTTGCCGCGGAAGATGTCGGCGAACCGGGACGAGACGACGGCCTTGAAGCCGTAGTTCTGGAGCGCCCAGACGGCGTGCTCGCGGGAGGAGCCCGTACCGAAGTCGGGGCCCGCGACCAGAACCGTGGCGCCCTTGCGCTCGGGCTGGTTGAGGATGAAGGACGCGTCCTTGCGCCAGGCCTCGAAGAGACCGTCCTCGAAGCCGTCCCTGGTCACCTTCTTGAGCCAGTGGGCGGGGATGATCTGGTCGGTGTCCACGTTGCTGCGGCGCAGCGGGACGGCCCGGCCGGTGTGCGTGGTGAATGCTTCCATGACTCTCAGACTCCAGCGGGCACAGGGGCGTCGGACAGGTCGGCCGGGGAGGCCAGGTGGCCGAGGACCGCCGACGCGGCGGCGACCTGCGGCGAGACCAGGTGCGTACGGCCGCCCTTGCCCTGCCTGCCCTCGAAGTTGCGGTTGGAGGTGGACGCGGAGCGCTCACCTGGCGCCAGCTGGTCGGGGTTCATGCCCAGACACATCGAGCAGCCCGCGTGCCGCCATTCGGCGCCGGCCTCCTTGAAGACCACGTCCAGGCCCTCGGAGACGGCCTGCAGACCGACCCGCGCGGAGCCGGGGACGACCAGCATCCGTACGCCGTCGGCGACTTTGCGGCCCTCGACGATCGAGGCGGCCGCCCGCAGGTCCTCGATGCGGCCGTTGGTGCACGAACCTACGAAGACGGTGTCGACCTTGATGTCGCGCAGCGGCTGTCCGGCGGTCAACCCCATGTATTCCAGGGCCTTTTCGGCGGCGTGGCGCTCCGAAGCGTCTTCGTACGAAGCCGGGTCGGGGACGTTCGCCGAAAGCGGCGCGCCCTGGCCGGGGTTGGTGCCCCAGGTGACGAACGGCGACAGGGAGGCGGCGTCGATGACGACCTCAGCGTCGAATACGGCGTCGTCGTCGGACTTCAGGGTCTTCCAGTATGCGACCGCGGCCTCCCAGTCCTCGCCCTCGGGGGCGTGGGCACGGCCCTTGAGATACGCGAAGGTGGTCTCGTCGGGGGCGATCATGCCCGCGCGGGCGCCGGCCTCGATCGACATGTTGCAGATGGTCATCCGGGCCTCCATCGAGAGCTTCTCGATGGCGGAGCCGCGGTATTCCAGGATGTAGCCCTGGCCGCCGCCGGTGCCGATCTTGGCGATGATCGCCAGGATCAGGTCCTTCGCGGTGACGCCGTCGGGCAGTTCGCCGTCGATCGTGATGGCCATGGTCTTCGGGCGGGCCAGCGGCAGCGTCTGGGTGGCCAGCACATGCTCGACCTGCGAGGTGCCGATGCCGAACGCCAGGGCGCCGAAGGCACCGTGTGTGGAGGTGTGCGAGTCGCCGCAGACCACGGTGGTGCCCGGCTGGGTCAGACCCAGCTGCGGTCCCACCACGTGCACGACGCCCTGCTCGACGTCGCCCAGCGAGTGCAGCCGTACGCCGAACTCGGCGGCGTTCTTGCGCAGTGTCTCCAGCTGGACGCGGGAGACCGGGTCCGCGATGGGCTTGTCGATGTCGAGGGTCGGGGTGTTGTGATCCTCGGTGGCGATGGTGAGGTCGAGGCGGCGCACCGGGCGCCCCGCCTGACGCAGACCGTCGAAGGCCTGCGGGCTGGTCACCTCGTGCAGCAGGTGCAGATCGATGAAGAGGAGGTCGGGCTCGCCCTCGGCGCGCCGGACGACATGGTCGTCCCAGACCTTCTCCGCGAGTGTCCTACCCATCGCTTTCCCTCCGGCCGGCTTGTGTGGCGCCGGCCCAACTAGAGATTTCCGGGGCGGTGGACGTTCGTACCCCTCGTACCGGACGTCGTCCGCCGGACCCGTTGGTTCGCGGGCCGCTGTGTCTACAAGGGTGGCGCGTTCCACCGGAAATTGAACTTGCGTTTCACAGAGTGAGACGCGAGTATCGTTTCATGGACAACAGTAGCGGCGTCGGCGTTCTGGACAAGGCAGCCCTTGTCCTGAGCGCTCTGGAGTCCGGTCCGGCCACCCTCGCGGGCCTGGTCGCGGCGACCGGACTGGCACGACCCACGGCACATCGCCTCGCCGTGGCACTTGAACACCACCGTATGGTGGCGCGCGACATGCAGGGCCGTTTCATTCTCGGGCCCCGCCTCGCCGAGCTGGCCGCGGCCGCCGGTGAGGACCGTCTCCTCGCGACGGCGGGCCCGGTGCTCACGCATCTGCGGGACATCACGGGCGAGAGCGCGCAGCTCTACCGCCGCCAGGGCGACATGCGCATCTGCGTCGCCGCGGCGGAGCGCCTGTCCGGCCTGCGGGACACCGTCCCGGTCGGATCCACCCTCACCATGAAGGCCGGCTCCTCCGCCCAGATCCTGATGGCCTGGGAAGAGCCGGAGCGGCTGCACCGCGGTCTGCAGGGCGCCCGCTTCACCGCCACCGCCCTGTCGGGAGTACGGCGCCGGGGCTGGGCCCAGTCGATCGGGGAGCGCGAGCCGGGCGTGGCGTCCGTCTCCGCGCCGGTCCGCGGGCCCTCGAACCGTGTCGTGGCCGCCGTCTCGGTCTCCGGACCGATCGAGCGCCTGACCCGTCACCCGGGCCGGATGCACGCCCAGGCGGTCATCGACGCCGCCGGCCGTCTCTCCGAGGCCCTGCGCCGCACCGGCTGACCTTCTCTCCTCTCCCGCGCGACGGGACGGGCCGGCCTCAACGCCGCGGCAGGCCCTCCCCGATGCGCGCCGTCCCGTACGCGGGGTGTGCCGGCCCAGAGGCCCGCGCACCCCGCGCCCTTTTCCCGCGTGACCGAACTCATGGCTCGGTACGCCGAGTTGATCCCGGAACGCCGAAAGGGCCCCCACCGAAGTGGAGACCCTTTCGAACTACGTACCCCCGACCGGATTCGAACCGGCGCTACCGCCTTGAGAGGGCGGCGTGCTAGGCCGCTACACAACGGGGGCCTTGGATCATGCGTTTCCGCAGAACCGAGCTGGGCTACCAGGACTCGAACCTAGAATGACGGTACCAGAAACCGTAGTGTTGCCAATTACACCATAGCCCATGGTGGTTTAGACCAGTACCCCCGACCGGATTCGAACCGGCGCTACCGCCTTGAGAGGGCGGCGTGCTAGGCCGCTACACAACGGGGGCCCTAGCGATCCTGCATGAGAGTCAGCGGGTGCGACCCGGACTGTCCCCCTGGGAAGGATCTGTACCCCCGACCGGATTCGAACCGGCGCTACTGCCTTGAGAGGGCAGCGTGCTAGGCCGCTACACAACGGGGGCTTTGCGGAGCTGGTCTCCGCGGTTGCAGATGAGCTCTGCGAGCTGGCCTACCAGGACTCGAACCTAGACTAACGGAACCAGAAACCGTCGTGCTGCCAATTACACCATAGGCCACTGAAACGCAACCCCGTAGGGGGATCTTGTTTTAGCTAGCGCCTCCGAGTCCCGGCCTTTCGGCCCGCTCCCGGCGGCGCAGAAAGAACATTACCCGAAGGTGGACGGCGCTCCAAAACGGGTATCGGCGCCGAGCAGGGCGGGGAGTTCGGCCAGCGACGAGATGCGGTGCGGACCCGTCGGCGGACCGCCGGACGCGGGGTGCGCGCCGCCCCGGTCGATCCAGACGGAGAGCAGGCCCGCCTCGGCGGCGCCGCGTCCGTCGATCTCCGGGTGGTCGCCGACGTAGGCGACCCGGTGCGGCGGCAGGTCCAGGGCCTCGCAGGCCGCGTGGAAGGCGGCCGCGGCGGGCTTGGAGACGCCGAGTTCGGCGGCGCACAGGATCGCCTCGAAGCGGTCGCGCACACCGAGGACGCGTAGCTTGCGGTCCTGCACGAGGAGGCTGGAGTTGGACAGGACCGCGTGCCGGTGGCTGGCGACGAGGCTGTCCAGGACGGGCAGGACGTCGGGGAAGAGGGCCCAGGCGCCTTCGTAGTGTGTGACGTACCGCTCGAACCACGCGTCGGCCTCGCTGTCGCTCAGCGGCTCCCCCAGGAACACCCTGACGCGCTCCCGGCGCTGGCCCTGCCAGTCCGTCTCACCGGCCGAGAACCTCACCCACTGCGCGTCGGTGATCTCCCGCCAGCGCGCGAGGGCCTGCTCGACGGAGGGGTGTCCGTCGAGCAGGCCCTCGGCCACGAGGTGGTCGCGCATGCCCGCCCGGTCGGCGGCTGTGTAGTCGAAGATCGTGTCGTCGATGTCCCAGACCACGGCGTCGATGCTCATGGACCGACCGTATCCCCGGGCCCGGGCAGCTGTCCCTCGGCCGGTCGTGGTCGTACCGGTCGGCCCGAGGAAGGGACCCTCGCCCTCACGCGGGTCCGCGGTGACCTGCCAGGTGCCGGGCCGGGGGCGCCGTCGTCCGGGGGTGCGCAGGTACTCCGGGTGACCGGTCGGTGCGCGCCGAGGGGGCGGTGCCCGAAACGGACACCGCCCCCTCGGCGCGTACACCTTCTGGCTACGCGGCGAGCCGCTCCAGCGCGGCGTCGACGCGGGCCAGCGTCTCTTCCTTGCCCAGGATCTCCAGGGACTCGAAGAGCGGGAGGCCGACCGTGCGGCCGGTGACGGCGACGCGCACCGGGGCCTGGGCCTTGCCGAGCTTGAGTCCGTGCTGCTCACCGGCGGCCAGGACGGCCTCCTTGAGGGACTCCGGGGAGGACCAGTCGGCCGCGTCCAGCTTCTCGCGGGCCGTGCGGAGCAGGGCGTCGCTGCCCTCCTTCATGGCCTTCGTCCAGGAGGCCTCGTCGACGGCCGGCTCCGGCAGGAACAGGAAGTCGACGTTGTCCGTGATCTCGGAGAGGACCTTCATCCGCGACTGGGCGTGCGGGGCGATCGCCTGCCACTTCGCCTCGTCGAAGTCCTCCGGCGCCCAGGGGGCGAAGGGGGCGCGCAGCCAGGGGGCGCAGCGCTCGGTGAAGTCCTTCACGTCGAGCATGCGGATGTGGTCGGCGTTGATCGCCTCGCACTTCTTCAGGTCGAACCGGGCCGGGTTCGGGTTGACGTCCGTGACGTCGAAGGCGGCGACCATCTCGTCGATGGAGAAGATGTCGCGGTCCGCCGCGAGCGACCAGCCGAGCAGGGACAGGTAGTTCAGCAGGCCCTCGGGGAGGAACCCGCGCTCCCTGTAGAGGTTGAGCGAGGACTCCGGGTCGCGCTTGGAGAGCTTCTTGTTGCCCTCGCCCATCACGTACGGGAGGTGGCCGAAGGCCGGGGTCTCCTTGGCGATGCCCAGCTCGGTCAGCGCCTTGTAGAGGGCGATCTGCCGCGGGGTGGAGGAGAGCAGGTCCTCGCCGCGCAGGACGTGGGTGATCTCCATCAGGGCGTCGTCGACCGGGTTGACCAGGGTGTAGAGCGGCGCGCCGTTGGCACGGACGATGCCGTAGTCCGGGACGTTCTCCGGGAGGTACGTGATCTCGCCGCGGACCAGGTCGTCGAAGGTGATCGCCTCGTCGGGCATCCGGAAGCGGACGATCGGCTTGCGGCCCTCGGCCTCGTACGCGGCCTTCTGCTCGGCGGAGAGGTCGCGGCAGTGGCCGTCGTAGCCGGAGGGCTTGCCGGCGGCGCGGGCGGCGTCACGGCGGGCGTCCAGTTCCTCGGTCGAGCAGTAGCAGGGGTACGCGCGGCCCGCGTCCAGCAGCTTGCGGGCGACATCCTGATAGATGTCCATGCGCTGCGACTGGCGGTACGGCGCGTGCGGGCCGCCGATCTCGGGGCCCTCGTCCCAGTCGAAGCCGAGCCAGCGCATCGAGTCGAGCAGCTGGTCGTACGACTCCTCGGAGTCGCGGGCCGCGTCGGTGTCCTCGATGCGGAAGACCAGGGTGCCTTCGTTGTGCCGGGCGAACGCCCAGTTGAACAGGGCGGTGCGGACCAGGCCCACGTGGGGGTTGCCGGTCGGGGACGGACAGAAACGTACGCGGACGGTCGCGTTAGCCACGCTTGATCACCTTGTTGGTGAGAGTGCCGATGCCTTCGATGGTGACGGCGACCTCGTCGCCGACGTTCAGGGGGCCGACCCCAGCCGGGGTGCCGGTGAGGATCACGTCGCCGGGGAGCAGCGTCATGGCCTCGGTGATGTTGACGATCAGGTCCTCGATGGAGTGGATCATCTCGCTGGTGCGGCCGAGCTGCCGCTGCTGCCCGTTGACCGTGCACTGGATCGTGAGGTCGGCGGGGTCGAGATCCGTCTCCACCCAGGGGCCGAGCGGGCAGGAGCTGTCGAAGCCCTTGGCCCGGGCCCACTGCTTCTCGCGCTTCTGGACGTCGCGGGCGGTGACGTCGTTGGCGCAGGTGTAGCCCAGGATGACGTCCTTGACGCGCTCGCGCGGGACCTCGCGGCACATGCGGCCGATGACGACCGCGAGCTCGGCCTCGTGGTGCAGCTCGCTGGAGAAGGAGGGGTACTGGATCGGGTCGCCGGGGCCGACCACGGAGGTCGACGGCTTGAAGAAGGCGAACGGGGCGTCGGGCACCTCGTTGCCGAGTTCCTTGGCGTGCTCCGCGTAGTTGCGGCCGAAGGCCACGACCTTGTTGGGGAGCACCGGCGGCAGCAGCCGGACCTTGCTCAGCGGGACCTTCGTACCGGAGAGCTCGAAGTCCGCGAACGGGATGCCCTTGATGATGTCGAGGACGAGTTCGTCCGGCTTGTCGCCCTCGACCGCGCCGAAAGCGACGTTGCCGTCGATGGAGAATCTGGCGATGCGCACGGGATCCTTGCGCCCCTCACTGAGCTGGCTGGAGTCTGACGCTCCAGGCTAACGCGGCAAGGGGCGCGAGCTTCGCGCATATCGGCCGGGACGGTGAGCGGCGGGGCGCCGGCCCGGTGCGGTGGACTCCGGCCCGGTGCGGCGGACGCCGCGCTCTTGTCAGGGCCGTGAACGACCGGCGGGGCCGCGCGCCCGGCGCGGCCCCGCTCCGGTCGGCGCGCTCACTCCCCGGCGGCGACCGCGACCGGGATGTCCATCAGGACGGTACGGCGGGGGTTGGCGGTCTGGAGGGGAAGGTCGACCGAGTGTTCCGGCCGCTCCGGCGTCTGCAGGGCGTCGGCGTCCTCGAGGTGCGCCAGCGTCGTGCGTCGCGGGTTGGCTATGTTGCGGAACATCATCGTCGTCTTCACCGTTGTACTCGACCTTGTCGTCCTGGGCGTCCGGTGGAGCCTGAAGAGCCCCGGATGGGCGCGGGTTGTCGGATTCGCCATCCCTGTAAAGCGTCAGGCTAAACATGCAATTCCCGGGCGATGCCGTGAAGACGCCATGATCGATGTGTGAGTTTCCTCACTCACCGAGGGACAAACCGGTCAACTACGACCCCCAACCCCGGCCGACCAAACGGACATTGCTCCACTGAAGCAACCATTCCGCTCCTGATCATGGCGACTGGGACACGGTATATGCACCATCGGCTCGTTGGCATACGTCCGATATGTACGAGATCCCCTTACACGCCTCGTGACGCCCCCCTCACATGGTGTCACGGAGGTCACAGCCTGGTACTCGGCCCTTGTTGGAGATCCTGCACTGTGCTGGAATTCCACGGACCGCCGCGGAATCACGAATCCGGCGCGCAGGGGCGCAACGCAGCGCCGAGTGGCGGCGGGAAGGGGGAACCTGCGCCGGTCACTCAGACCACATCAAAGAGGCGCAACTGCGCCTTTGTACAACGCCGACACCGCCCCGCCGTTCCAGCGGAGGGGCGCCTGGTCCAGAGGTTGCGACGCTAGTGCAGGGACGTTTCAAGAGGGATGGCAGCGCTTCGGCGGAGCCGGAGCCGCGCGGCGGGACCGACCGCGGTTCCTCGCCCCAGCACGCCCAGAACCCGGGACCGGCAGAGGTCGGCGGCAGCGGTGAACACTCCGCTCGCGCCGGCGCGAAGCCCAAGGCTCCCGCCACCACACCGGCCGCCAAGCCGACGAGCACCCCGAGCCACGGCTCGCGCGTAGCTCTGCGGAACTGGCGCATCTCGACGCGACTGGTCTCGCTGCTGGCTCTCCCCGTGGTCGCCGCGACCTCGCTGGGTGCGCTCCGCATCAACCAGTCGATGGACAGCATTCAGCAGCTCGACAACATGAAGCTGCTGACCGAGATGACCAAGCAGGCGACCGAGCTCGCGGTCGCGCTCCAGGAGGAGCGTGACCAGTCGGCCGGCCCGCTGGCGCACGGCGCCCCGGCCAACGACTACACGGTCAAGGGCGTGCGCGAGGACACCGACCTCGCCAAGAAGCACTTCCTCCAGGGCACGCAGGACATCGACGACGCCACGGCCGACGGCCAGCTGTCCGGTGTCCGCGACAGCCTCGTCGGTATCGCGAGCGAGCTGAACAAGCTCGTTCAGATCCGCAGCGACGCCTACAACGACCCCGAGAACTCGACGCAGACGGTCGAGGCGTACCACCGCCTGATCACCGGGCTCCTCGCGCTGTCCCAGGACATGGCCGAGGCGACCAGCAACCCGGAGATGATCCAGCGCACCCGCGCACTGTCGGCCTTCTCCTCCGCCAAGGAGTACGCGTCCGTCCAGCGTGCCGTCATCGCCGCCGCGCTGCCCGAGCGCCCGACGGTCTTCGGAACGCTCTCCAAGAACGACCAGCTGTACGCGCAGTCGGCGCTGGCGAGCCAGGCGTCCGAGATCGGCGGCTTCAAGAACATCTACGGCGACGGCAGCGCTGACCTGCTCAAGCCCATCGAGGTCGACAACCCGACCATCCAGGCCGCCGACAAGTACGCCACGCGCGTGCTGAGCGGCCGGGACGGTCTGAAGACGCAGGACAAGCAGTCGTACAAGGACTGGGTCGACGACGACTCGGCCAAGATCGACAAGATGTCGACGATCGAGACCACGCTGCTCGGCGAGATGGAGCAGAAGGCCCGTCAGCTGCGCAACGAGTCCCAGAGTGAAGCCATCATCTCCGGTGTGCTGATCCTGCTCGTCCTCGGCGTCTCGCTCGTCGGCGCCTTCGTCGTGGCCCGGTCCATGATCCGCTCGCTGCGCCGCCTGCAGGACACCGCGACCAAGGTCGCCCAGGAACGCCTGCCCGAGCTGGTCAAGCAGCTCTCGGAGTCGGACCCGCAGGACGTCGACACCTCCGTCGAGTCGGTCGGTGTGCACTCCCGGGACGAGATCGGCCAGGTGGCCGCGGCCTTCGACGACGTGCACCGCGAGGCCGTCCGCCTCGCCGCCGAGCAGGCCCTTCTGCGAGGCAACGTCAACGCGATGTTCACCAACCTCTCGCGCCGTTCCCAGGGTCTTATCCAGCGTCAGCTCTCGCTCATATCCGAGCTGGAGTCCCGCGAGGCCGACCCCGACCAGCTCTCCTCGCTGTTCAAGCTCGACCACCTCGCGACCCGCATGCGCCGTAACGGTGAGAACCTCCTGGTCCTCGCCGGTGAAGAGCCCGGCCGCCGCTGGACCCGTCCGGTCCCGCTGGTCGACGTCCTCCGCGCCGCCGCCTCCGAGGTGGAGCAGTACGAGCGCATCGAGCTCTCCTCGGTCCCGACGACCGAAGTCGCCGGCCGCGTGGTCAACGACCTCGTGCACCTGCTCGCAGAGCTGCTCGAGAACGCCACCTCGTTCTCCTCGCCGCAGACCAAGGTCAAGGTCACCGGTCACGCCCTGCCCGACGGCCGGGTGCTGATCGAGATCCACGACACCGGTATCGGTCTGTCCCCCGAGGACCTCGCCGCGATCAACGAGCGGCTCGCCGCACCGCCCACCGTGGACGTCTCGGTCTCCCGCCGCATGGGTCTGTTCGTGGTCGGTCGTCTGTCGCAGCGTCACGGCATCCGCATCCAGCTGCGCCCGTCCGACTCCGGTGGTACGACCGCGCTGGTCATGCTGCCCGTGGACGTCGCCCAGGGCGGCAAGAAGCCCATGCCGAACAAGCCGGGCCAGGGTGCTCCGGGCGTCGGCGGCCCCACCGCCGCGCAGGCTTCGGCCGGTGTGGCCGCGGCTCGCCGGGGCAACGGCTCGCAGGGCGGTCCCTCGCTCGGCGCCGGTGCCCCCGGTGGACCGCTCGGTGCCCCGCCGCAGCGCGGGCAGGTCGGCGCGGGCCAGGGTCCGCGGGCCGCACTGCCCACGAGCAACCAGGGCGGTCGCCCGGGTGCTCCCGGCGGTGCGCGTGGTCCGCAGGGTGGTCAGGGTGCCGGTCAGCAGGGCAGGCCCGCTCCGGCCGGTGCCGGTACGGGTGCCTTCGGCCAGAGCCCGCAGGGCTACCAGGGCCAGAACGGCTCGCCGCAGCAGGGCTTCGGCAACGGATCCGGCTCCCAGAACGCCTTCGGTGACACGTCCGGCGGCCGTCAGAACGCCTTCGGCGACAGCGGCCCCGCGGCCGCCACGCCGCCGCAGGCACCGACGAGCGGCAAGGGCAGCCGTCGCCGGCCGCAGCTTCCGGGACGCGGTGGTGCGCGTGCCGAGCTGCCCGGTGGCAACAACGGTTCCCGCACGCCGAGCTGGAGCGACGACAACGCTCAGCCGCCGGTGCCGCGTTCGGCCCTCGACACCCCGCGCGGTCACGAGGACCCCGACGCCACCTCGCGGATGCCGCGGATCGACGACCGCCAGGGCCCCGCCTCCACTTCGGAGTTCGCCCGTCCCGACTTCGACGCCCCGCGCCCCGGCGCGAGTGCGCCGCAGAACAACGGCCAGCACACCGGCCAGTACCAGCGCCCGGACAGCTACGGTCCCGGCAACCCGTCCTCCGTCGGCCACAACCCGGCCGGCACGGGGCAGTTCTCCACCCAGGGCTACGGCGCCTCCCAGGACCCGTCGTCCACCGGCCAGTTCGCCCAGCCTGGCTACGGAACGTCCCAGGACCCCACGTCCACCGGACAGTTCCCGATGCCCGGCTACGGCAACGGCCAGAACTCTTCGTCCACCGGGCAGTACGAGCGGCCGGGCACCCCGCAGCCGCCCGTACGCTCGCAGGAGCCCGAGGCGCTTCCGCCGGCCTCGGGCCCCGGTGACGGCCGTACCCCGCTGTTCGACACGCTGGAGACCAACTGGTTCCACGGTCAGGCGGACGGTGGTGCTCCCGTCAACGGCGCTCCCCAGAACAACGGTTCCCAGGGATCGGCGCAGGTTGTCCCCCAGCAGCCGCAGACTCCCCCGGCTCCGCAGCAGCGGCCGGCCGCCGCACCGGCCACTGCCTCGTGGCGCAGCTCTCCCAACGACGATCTCGTCAAGCAGGCGGAGCGCGCCCGTAAACCGTCGGCGGGCGGGGTCACCACCTCCGGCCTGCCGCGCCGCGTCCCGCGAGCCAACCTCGTCGCGGGTACGGCACAGCAGCAACAGCACCAAAGCGGTCCGCAGGTCTCTCGTGCGCCTGATGACGTACGAGGCCGGCTGACCAACCTCCGTAGGGGCATTCAGCAAGGTCGACAGGCCGCTCCCAACGGCCAGACCGGCAGCTTCCCCAGCCCCACTCACCAGCAGGAGCGTTAGTTGAGCCCGATGAGCCAGGCGGCACAGAACCTAAACTGGTTGATCACCAACTTTGTGGACAACACCCCCGGGGTGTCCCACACCGTCGTCGTGTCCGCCGACGGACTCCTTCTGGCAATGTCCGAAGGCTTCCCCCGCGACCGCGCCGACCAACTGGCGGCCGTGGCCTCCGGACTCACCTCGCTGACGGCCGGGGCCTCCCGGATCTTCGAGGGCGGGGCGGTGGCCCAGACGGTCGTGGAGATGGAGCGCGGCTTCCTCTTCCTGATGTCCGTCTCGGACGGATCATCCCTCGCGGTCCTCTCCCACCCGGAGTGCGACATCGGTCTCGTCGGCTACGAGATGGCACTGCTCGTCGACCGTGCGGGCGCCGTCCTCACTCCGGACCTGCGCGCCGAACTACAAGGCAGTCTGCTTCACTGACCGCCGCCGGATCCAGACACGCCACGAAATCACCGTCCGGCCGCCACAATCCCCCCACCGGCCCCAACAGACGGCACGACTGACCGACTTGCTGTCCCGCCCGGAGGATTCATGACCCCGCCCACCGCCTCTCATGATCCGTACGCTGAGCCGTACGGGGACGAGGGCGACCAGCCGCTGGTACGTCCGTACGCGATGACCGGCGGCCGGACCCGGCCGCGGTACCAACTCGCCATAGAGGCACTGATCAGCACCACGGCCGATCCGGCCCAGCTGATGGGGCTGCTCCCCGAACACCAGCGCATCTGCCACCTGTGCCGGGAAGTGAAGTCGGTGGCCGAGGTTTCGGCCCTCCTGTCCATGCCTCTCGGTGTGGCCAGGATCCTCGTCGCGGACCTCGCGGAGGCCGGACTCGTCGCCATTCACCAGCCTGGCGGCGATGAGAACAACGGCGGCGCGCCGGACGTGACTTTGCTCGAAAGGGTGCTCAGTGGACTTCGCAAGCTCTGACGGAGGCCGGGCGACCACCTCCGCGAAGATCGTCGTAGCGGGTGGCTTCGGTGTCGGCAAGACCACGTTCGTGGGTGCCGTCTCGGAGATCAACCCGCTGCGTACCGAGGCCGTCATGACCTCCGCCTCGGCGGGGATCGACGACCTCACCCACACCGGGGACAAGACCACCACCACGGTGGCCATGGACTTCGGCCGTATCACCCTCGACCAGGACCTGATCCTGTACCTCTTCGGTACGCCGGGTCAGGACCGCTTCTGGTTCATGTGGGACGACCTGGTCCGCGGCGCCATCGGCGCGGTGGTCCTGGTGGACACCCGGCGTCTCGCCGACTGCTTCCCCGCGGTCGACTACTTCGAGAACAGCGGCCTGCCGTTCGTCATCGCCCTCAACGGCTTCGACGGTCACCAGCCGTACAACCCCGAGGAAGTCCGCGAGGCTCTTCAGATCGGTCCGGACGCTCCGATCATCACGACGGACGCCCGACACCGTGCAGATGCGAAGAGCGCTCTGATCACGCTGGTCGAGCACGCCCTGATGGCCCGGCTGCGTTAGCGGCCAAGTCGACGGCTCCCTATGGAAGTTGTCGTAGACGCATTGGAGCCGGCTGTGTCGTTTGACACGGTCGGCCACAGTGTTCATAACGTTTCGACAGAGAATTTCACCGACCCCGCCACGCATCGCGGTCACCCGATGCCGCTGCGCTCATGAAAGCCCCGCCTTTTGGCGGGGCTCGCTCTTTATGACCGTTTTATCTGTGGTCGGTGCCACTCGGAATCCTCGATTCCGAGTGTTTGGAAGGGCGCCGCCTGACGTGCTGGAATGCGCTGAACTGCCCAGTAGTCAAGGGCGCTGGTAGATACCGCGGCACAACGTAGGTGCCGACGCCGAGAGGTTGTTGGTCGAGTGAGGCGAAGCATGAACGGTCCCGAGCCGTCGGCACGGGGCAACTTCACCCCGCCGCCGCGCGGAGCGGCGCCCGCACAAGTGCCCGGCCCGGAGCCCATGCCGGCGCCCGCGCCGAGCGGCGGCCGTCTCTCCCCGCGCAACTGGCGCGTGCCGACGAGGCTGAACGCGATCCTGCTCATACCCGTGATCGTCGGCCTGGTCATGGGCGGCTTCCAGGTGAAGAGCTCGATCGACACCTGGCAGGAGGCCCAGGACGCCGAGAAGACGGCGCGTCTGGTCCAGGCGGCCCTGACCTACGGCGACAAGCTGTTCGTCGAGCGGGACGTCAGCGCGGCCCCGATGCTGGCCGGCAAGGGCGAGAAGGACGCCGACGTCATCAAGGCGCGCAGGCAGACGGACGAAGCGGCCGACGCCTTCGACGAGGCCGCTCAGAACATGCCGAAGACGGCCGGCCTGGAACGACGCCTCGACGTCTTCCGCAAGGTCGAGCCCGGCCTGGTGACCCTGCGCAAGCTCGCGTACTCCAGCAAGCTCGACGGTGTGAAGACCGAGGAGGGCTACCTCCAGATCCAGCACCCGCTGATGGAGTTCGCCAACGAGCTCGGTCTGGGCACCGGAAACATCACCAGCTACGGCCGTACGGTCTACGCGATCTCGCTGTCCAAGGCCGCGCTGTCGCTGGAGCGGTCCATCGGCATGCACATGCTGATCAAGCCGGGCCCCGGTCTGAGCAGCCTCGCCAGCCAGCGGGTCGCCCTCTCCTCGTACGCCTACCTCGAAGGCATCGCGATCGAGGAGTACCTCGGTGGTGGCACCGAGGACGACGCCACGAAGCTCGGCGCGGCCCAGGCGAAGATCAAGGCCGACCTGACGGACCAGGCCAAGCAGGCGGCGTCCGCGGACCCGAACTACGTGCCGCCGCCGCCGGGCAACACCGGCATGGTCACCGAGCTCGCGAAGCTCAAGTCCCCGCTGGAGACCGACCGCGCCGCGCTCACCGCGAAGGGCGTCACCCCGCAGAACTGGTGGGCGGTCAACACCGCCAAGTACGACGCCTACCGTCAGATCGAGTCGGACCTCTCCGACAAGGCGGTGTCCGAGGCCTCGGACATCTCCGACGCCGCCCAGACCGACGCCTTCATCACCGGCGCCATCGTCGTGGTCGCCCTGCTCGCCGCGTTCATCCTGGCCGGCATGGTGGCCCGCCAGATGAGCCGCGCGATGCGCCAGCTGCGCAACGCGGCCTTCAACGTCGCCGAGCAGCGCCTGCCGATGCTGGTCGACCAGCTCTCGCGCACCGACCCCGGCCGGGTCGACACCCGCGTGCAGCCCATCCCGATCACCACCACGGACGAGATCGGCGAAGTCGCCCGCGCCTTCGACCAGGTCCACCGCGAGGCCGTACGACTGGCCGCCGAGCAGGCTCTCCTGCGAGGCAACATCAACGCGATCTTCACCAACCTGTCGCGCCGCAACCAGTCTCTGATCGAGGGCCAGCTGACCCTGATCACCGACCTGGAGAACAACGAGGCCGACCCGGACCAGCTGGAGAACCTCTTCCGCCTGGACCACCTCGCGACCCGTATGCGCCGCAACGGCGAGAACCTCCTGGTCCTCGCCGGCGAGGAGCCCGGCCGCCGCTGGGACCAGCCGGTCCCGCTGGTCGACGTGCTGCGCGCCGCCTCCTCCGAGGTGGAGCAGTACGAGCGCATCGAGCTCTCGGGCGTCCCGGAGGCCGAGATCCACGGCCGCGCCGTGACCGACCTCGTGCACCTGCTCGCCGAGCTCCTGGAGAACGCGACCACGTTCTCCTCCCCGCAGACCAAGGTCCGCGTCACCGCGACCCGTCTCCCCGACGGCCGCATCATGGTCGAGATCCACGACAAGGGCATCGGCCTCACCGCCGAGGACTTCGCGGACATCAACCACAAGCTGGCCAACCCGCCGACCGTGGACGCCGCGATCTCGCAGCGCATGGGCCTCTTCGTGGTCGGCCGGCTGTCCGACCGGCACGGCGTCCGTGTCCAGCTGCGCCCCTCCGGCGAGCAGGCCGGTACCACCTCGCTGGTCATGCTTCCCGACGCGATCACCCACGGTGGCGGCGGCGAGCACCAGCCGATGCGCGACGAGTTCACCGTGTCCCAGATCATTCCCGAGCAGCACTCGTTCCAGGGCGAGGACTTCGGGGTCCCGCAGCAGCAGCAGCCTGTGCTGACCGCCGCGGACCTCGGCTTCGACGACAGCCGTTACGAGGTTCCGGACGACATCCGCGACCTCGACCCGGTCGGCCGCTCGCTGATGCGCGAGGAGCGCCGTGCGGCCCTGGAGGCCCAGGCGCAGGGCATGGAGGCCATCGAGGGCCCCCAGGGCTACGTGGACGGCTTCGACGCCCAGCAGCCCGCCTACGACAACGGACAGCCGTCCTTCAACGGCGGCCCGACGGCGTACGACGGCGGACAGGGCGTGCACGAGGAGCAGCAGACCACGTACGACCAGCAGACGTCGTACGAGGAGCCGCAGCAGGCTGCGTATGACGAGGCGTACTTCCCGTCCACCGGTGGCTACCCCGAACCCTCCTATGCGGAGCCGGTCCAGCAGGATCGCGCGGGCATGGGCGGCGGCGCCCCGGAGACGCGGTCGAACTTCGAAGAGCCGTCCTACCAGGACGACTGGCCGCAGCAGGACGCGTACCAGGGCGCGTATCGATCCGAGTACGCTCCGGAACCGGAATCGTCGCAGGCCGCTGACGTGAGTGAGCAGGACCGCGTAGGCTTCAACCGTCCGGGACCGGCCCCCTCGGCCCCCCACACGCTGACCGACGCCGGACTGCCCCGCCGCGGATCCACCGCGGGCGGCAACGGCAACGGCGGGCGCCCCGTGGATCAGTCGAGGGAGCAGGCGGCGCCGGCTCCCTCCGGGAACACGGGCGGCGACTGGCGCTCGTCCAATGACGACCGCTGGCAGCGCGCCGAGTCGCTCAAGAAGCCCAAGGCGGGCGGGGTCACCCCGTCCGGTCTGCCGCGGCGGGTGCCCAAGGCCAACCTGGTCGAGGGAACCGCGGAATCGACCCCCCAGGGCGGCCCCCAGGTCTCCCGCGCTCCTGAGGACGTCCGGGGCAGGCTGAGCAACCTGCGCCGCGGCGTGGAGCGGGGACGCAATGCAGGTACTGAGACGAACGGTCAGGGCTTCGGTTCTGACAGCACCTACAACCAGGAGCGTTAGTGTGAGCCCGATGAGCCAGGCGGCACAGAACCTGAACTGGTTGATCACCAATTTCGTGGACAACACCCCCGGGGTGTCGCACACGGTGGTGGTCTCCGCCGACGGACTCCTTCTGGCTATGTCCGAAGGCTTTCCCCGCGACCGCGCCGACCAGCTGGCGGCCGTCGCGTCCGGTCTCACCTCGTTGACCGCGGGTGCTTCCCGCATCTTCGAGGGCGGCCACGTGAACCAGACGGTTGTGGAGATGGAGCGAGGATTCCTCTTCATCATGTCCGTTTCCGATGGTTCGTCACTCGCGGTACTTGCACACCCCGAGGCGGACATCGGTCTCATTGGGTACGAGATGGCGCTTCTGGTGGACCGTGCGGGCACGGTCCTGACTCCGGACCTTCGGGCGGAGCTCCAGGGCAGCCTTCTCAACTAGCAGACAGACGGTGCGAATTCGCGTCCCGTGGCCGTAAGGTTTCGGGACGCGGTCCCACAGTGATGGGTGCCCGGCACAGTCGGAGGAGGAGAAAGTGGTAACACCCCCAGGCGGTTCGTCTTCGGGCAACTGGTCGTACGGCCCCGGCCAGGGGCAGGGCGGCCAGGGCGACGGTCCGCAGGACCCGAACCGGTACAACTTTCCCTCCGCGCCCAGCCAGCGACGGCAGCCGTACCCGCCCCAGGGTCCGCAGGGTCCCGGGCCGTCGCCGTACGACCAGCCGTCGGCACCGCGTATCCAGCCCGTACAACCGCAGCGGCGCTCACCCGAGCCGTCGCCCGCGGGCTCGTCGAACAACCCCTTGGTGCGTCCGTACGCCATGACGGGTGGCCGCACCAGGCCCCGCTACCAGCTCGCCATCGAGGCACTGGTGCACACCACCGCGCAGCCGCACCAGATGCAGGGCCAGTTGCCCGAACATCAGCGCATCTGCAACCTCTGCCGGGAGATCAAGTCGGTGGCCGAAATCTCGGCCCTGCTGACCATCCCTCTCGGCGTCGCCAGGATCCTCGTCGCCGACTTGGCGGAAGCGGGCCTGGTCGCCATTCATCAGCCCGGCGGCGACGAGAGCGCCGGCGGCCAGCCAGCCGTGACATTGCTCGAAAGGGTGCTCAGTGGACTTCGCAAGCTCTAGCGGAGGGCCTTCCCGCTCCACCACGTCCGCGAAGATCGTGGTGGCGGGCGGCTTCGGCGTGGGCAAGACCACGTTCGTCGGCGCCGTCTCGGAGATCAACCCGCTGCGTACCGAGGCCGTCATGACGTCCGCCTCGGCGGGCATCGACGACCTCACGCACACCGGAGACAAGACGACGACGACCGTCGCCATGGACTTCGGCCGTATCACCCTCGACCAGGACCTGATCCTGTACCTCTTCGGTACGCCGGGCCAGGACCGCTTCTGGTTCATGTGGGACGACCTGGTCCGCGGCGCCATCGGCGCCATCGTGCTGGTGGACACCCGGCGTCTCGCCGACTGCTTCCCCGCGGTCGACTACTTCGAGAACAGCGGCCTGCCGTTCGTCATCGCCCTCAACGGCTTCGACGGCAACCAGCCGTACAACCCCGAGGAAGTCCGCGAGGCCCTCCAGATCGGTCCGGACGCCCCGATCATCACGACGGACGCCCGCCACCGCGCGGACGCGAAGTCGGCGCTGATCACGCTGGTCGAGCACGCGCTGATGGCGCGCCTGCGCTAGCGCATTCCGCCTCCGAGGCAACGGCCCCCGCTTCTCCTCCCGGATAAGCGGGGGCCGTTGTCCGTCTCCCCACCGTTCCCGCCCGGTACGCCGCGACGGCTCCCGAGCGAACTCCTGCCCCGTACAGCCGCGTTGAGCGGCGGGGTGACCCCGTGTCCCCGAACGCCCGCCGGAACGCCCCCTGTTCGCGCCGGAGGGCCGCGGTGCCCTCCGGACACACCTCAGCCCCGCCCTCCAGCAGGAGGACGGGGCTGTCGGCGTCAGAACACTCAGTGCCAGCTGTGCGGGGCCCGGAAGCCGGGCTCGCGCTCCAGGCGGCGCCAGCCTGCCTTGCGGTGGGCGCGGTGGGCAGGAGCGGCATCAGTGGGAGCAGCGGCGGCGCGGGCCAGGAGGATGGCCGTGATGGCGGCGACCTCCTCGGGCTCGGCGTGGCCCTTCTCGACGCGGATGTCAGGGGTGCTCATAGGTTTCAGTCTCCATGAGAGAGGTTTCCGCGGGGGTACCGCGGAGGATCCGCAGGGTTACTGCGGGGGGTTGCCGTGCTTGCGGGAGGGCAGGTCCGCGTGCTTCGTGTGCAGCATCGCGAGCGACTTGATCAGGACCTCGCGGGTGTCCGCGGGGTCGATGACGTCGTCGACCAGACCGCGCTCCGCGGCGTAGTAGGGGTGCATCAGCTCGGCCTTGTACTCCTTGACCATGCGGACGCGCATCGCCTCGGGATCGACGGCATCGGCGATCTGACGGCGGAAGATGACGTTGGCGGCACCTTCGGCGCCCATCACGGCGATCTCGTTCGTGGGCCAGGCGTAGGTGAGGTCGGCCCCGATGGACTGGCTGTCCATGACGATGTAGGCACCTCCGTACGCCTTGCGCAGGATGAGAGAGATCCGCGGCACCGTCGCGTTGCAGTACGCGTACAGCAGCTTCGCGCCGTGCCGGATGATCCCGCCGTGCTCCTGGTCGACGCCCGGGAGGAACCCAGGCACGTCCAGCAACGTGATGATCGGGATATTGAAAGCGTCACACATCTGGACAAAGCGTGCAGCTTTTTCGGATGCCTCGATGTCGAGCACACCGGCGAGGCTCTGCGGCTGGTTGGCCACGATGCCGACGACCATGCCGTCGAGACGGGCCAGCGCGCAGATGATGTTGCGGGCCCAGCGCTCGTGGACCTCCAGGTAGTCGCCGTCGTCGACGAGCTCCTCGATGACCTTGGTCATGTCGTACGGGCGGTTGCCGTCGGCCGGGACCAGGTCCAGCAGCACCTCGCTGCGGCGGTCGGCCGGGTCCGCGGACTCGGCGCGCGGCGGGTTCTCGCGGTTGTTCTGCGGGAGCATCGACAGGAGGTAGCGCACCTCGGCGATGCAGGTCTCCTCGTCGTCGTACGCGAAGTGGCAGACGCCGGAGGTCTCCGCGTGGACGTCGGCGCCGCCCAGGCCGTTCTGGGTGATCTCCTCGCCCGTCACCGCCTTGACCACGTCGGGTCCGGTGATGAACATCTGCGAGGTCTCGCGGACCATGAAGACGAAGTCGGTCAGCGCCGGGCTGTAGGCCGCGCCGCCCGCGCACGGGCCGAGCATCACCGAGATCTGCGGGATGACACCGGAAGCCTTGGTGTTGCGCTGGAAGATGCCGCCGTAGCCGGCGAGGGCGGAGACGCCCTCCTGGATCCGGGCGCCCGCGCCGTCGTTCAGGGACACCAGGGGCGCGCCGGCCGCGATGGCCATGTCCATGATCTTGTGGATCTTCGTGGCGTGGGCCTCGCCCAGCGCGCCGCCGAAGATGCGGAAGTCATGGGCGTACACGAAGACCGTGCGGCCCTCGACCGTGCCCCAGCCGGTGATGACACCGTCGGTGTACGGCTTCTTGGCCTCCAGGCCGAACCCGGTCGCCCGGTGCCGGCGCAGCTGCTCGACCTCCTGGAACGAGCCCGCGTCCAGCAGCAGCTCGATGCGCTCCCGGGCGGTCAGCTTGCCCTTGGCGTGCTGCGCCGCGGTCGCCTTCTCGCTGGGGCCCCGCAGCGCTTCCGCACGGATGGCGTGCAGTTCCGCCACACGTCCGCGCGCGTCCGTCGGTTCGCCTGTGGGGCTCGTGGAGGTTGCGGTGTCGGCCTCGTCCAAAACGGTCATGTAGTGACCTTACGAAGTCCACCAAGGAAAGAGGCCCGTCGACTCTGCACAGTCTCCGGACCGTTTTCCTGGTACCCCTGAACAGAACCGCCACCACATGCAGGCGATCTGACTGCTCAGAGGGGCCTGAGCTTGTAGAGATCACACAAACTCCTCGGCCGAGAGCCACCTCACATTCACGTGAGGCACATGCCATCGCCAGGGTGACGCGGACCTCCGTTCGAGGGTCCGCGCACCCCGTGGCGACGGATCAGCAGCCGCCGCAGTTGTAGTAGAGGACGTCCCAGTGGTTGCCCTCGTCGGCGTAGATGTTGCCGGCGCCGGACTTGTACTGCGGGGCGCCGTCGCCGCGCAGGCCAATGTAGGTGAAGTTGTTCTTGATGTAGGCGGTGACGCAGGTGTTCTTGCCGTAGTCGAGCTTGTAGCCGTTCCAGTGCGAGTACGTACCGCCGGCGTGGCCGGTCTCGGTGCCGCCGGTGATGTTGAGCGCGCAGCCGCTGGACCCCTTGAGCGTCTGGGCGCCCTGCGCGGTGGCGAGGTTGAGCTGCTCGAACGACGTACAGGTGGAGTTGTTGCGGTCGGAGCAGCCACCGGAGGAGGACCAGGTGACGCCGACCTGGCGGAACATCGAGGTCGCGGTGGCGTGACTGATCTTGGTGACGGCGAAGGCGTCGGTGGCGGTGCCGACGACGGCGACACCGGGGGCCACGACGAGGGCGAGAGCGGTCAGCGCGGACCTGAACTTCATATGGGGGGACCTTTCCTGCGGAGGACCGTCGGGCGGCCGTACGGACGTACGGCCGTGCTTCCTGTGGGGCGGCTGTGCAGGGGGTGCACGCAGATGGTGCCCGAGTTCTACGCGCGTCCGCCAGAGGGCGGACAGAGGTGACCCACCGTGACGCAGGAAGCACGCTCCGGATGATGTTGAAACTTGAACGGAATAGGTCTACGGTTGCCCTTGTTGAGCTCGTTGAACATTCAACAGATTGACGCCGTGGCTCGGAACCGGACCGCGGCCCGTCCCCCCAAGGAGCACGTCATGGGCATCTTCGGCCGCAAGACCACCGACACCGCCGAGTCCTCGGCCACCGCGACGGCCACCGCCGTCAACCCGGACCTGGCCGCGCTGACCGGCGACTACACCATCGACCCGGCGCACTCGACGATCGGCTTCGTGGCGCGGCACGCGATGGTCACGAACGTCAAGGGCAAGTTCAACGACTTCGAGGGCACGCTGCACCTGGACGGCGGCGACCCGGCCAGGTCGACGGCCACCCTCGACGTCAAGATGGACAGCATCGACACCGGGTCCGCGGACCGCGACGGTCACCTGAAGAGCGCCGACTTCTTCAAGACCGACGAGTTCCCGGCGATGACCTTCCGCTCCGTCAAGGCGGAGGCCCTGGGCGGCGACGACTACCGGATCACCGGCGACCTGGAGATCCTCGGCACCACCAAGCAGATCTCCATCGACCTGGAGTTCAACGGCGCCGCGAAGGACCCGTTCGGCAACGAGCGCGTGGGCTTCGAGGGCAAGGCCGAGATCCTGCGCTCCGAGTGGGGCCTCACCTGGAACGCGGCCCTGGAGACCGGTGGCGTCCTCGTCTCCGACAAGATCAAGCTGAACTTCGACATCTCGGCGATCAAGAACGCCGGCTGAGCCGTCGGCTCCCGTCGGCGCCCGCGCCGGCCGAACCGTTCGCTCCGGCGACACCCCGAGCGCGCCCGCCCTCCTGCTCCCCTTACGGAGAGGGCGGGCGCTCCGGCGTCCCGGCACGCGAGGGCGGGTGTCCGCGGCCCCGCGGCCGGCGCTCCGCCGTCCACGTGCCGTCACGTCACCCGACGCCCCGCCTCCAGTTCACCGATCACCGCCCGCAGGCGCGCGGCTCTGGTCTCCGGCGTGCGTGCCCTCAGCAGGCCCACCACGGCCAGGTACCGATCGGTCCTGCCGAGGCCGTCGAAGAACCGCCGGGCCCGCGGGTTCTCCCGCAGCGCCGCGGCGAGATCGTCCGGCACCGTGGCCTCGCTCTGCGACGCGTACGCGGCCGCCCTTCTGCCGTCCGCCCGCGCGGCCTCGACCTCCGCCAGGCCGCCGGGCCGCATGCGCCCGGCCGCGGTGAGCTCCTCGACCCGCCGCACGTTCACCGACGACCACAGGCTGCCCGGCCGGCGTGGGGTGATCCGCTGGAGGAAGTACGCGTCGTCGAACCCCTTGCGGTGACCGGTGATCCAGCCGTGGCAGAGCGCCACGTCGTTGACGTCCGCCGCGCTCACGGAGACCAGGCCGGTCCCCTTCTTCGCGATCTTCACCCACACGGCGGAGCGGTGTCCCGCGTGGACCGTCAGCCACGCGTCCAGCCGGTCCGCGTCCGCGAAGGTCTCGATCCCTGACGCGCTCTCTGTCCCCTCGATGTCGGCCATGGAGGAACGCTAGGACTTCTTCAGGTCGATTCCTGTCCTCAAGGAGCCCGAATTCCGCCGCGTTCTCTGTGAGTCCGCTGAGAATCATGAGTGTTCACAATGAACTCAACAGAATTGTTGACACTTTTGCGGACAGCGAATTACGTTCGCGGAACAAGAGCGAACAGGGCGCCGGCAGATCGAATGTGCCGCGAAGACGAAGATGCGCGAAGGGGAGAAATCTCAGTGAAGCACAGGGCAGTGAAGCGCAGGACCGTGGTCTGGGCATCGGAGCGACCGCTGGAATCGCGGCGGCCGGCGGCTTCGCCCTGAACGCGAACGCGACCGGCACGTCCACCGCGAAATCGGCGGGCACCCTGGTCTTCGACAAGGACGCCTACACCGAACTGACGACGACCATCACGGATGCCGGCGGCAAGGACCGCGAGGTGGTCTACCACTTCTGGAAGGCCCTCACCTATGTCGCGAACCCGGTGGACGCGAAGTACCAGAGCCTGAACGTCAGCGTCCCCGTCTCGATCGACGGCACCGCCGTGGACGCGACCGACGCGCCCATCGTCTTCGCCAACTCGGTCGGCGGCTACATGCCCTCGTCCGTGGCGGACGCCACCGGCGTGGGCGGCGCGGGCATGACCGGCGGACCCGGCGGCGGTACCGGCGGCCCTTCCGCGTCCGCGAGCGCCTCGGCGTCCGCGAGCGGCGGGACCGGCGAGGTCCAGTCCGGCGGCAACGCGATGGTGAACGCCCAGGGCGGCATGGTCAACCTCGGCAAGCTGGGCCTCGCGGCGGGCTACGTCGTCGTGGAACCGGGCGCACGCGGCCGTACGCTCACCGACGCGGACCATGTCTACTACGGCACCGCGCCCGCCGCGATCGTCGACCTCAAGGCCGCGGTGCGCTACGTCCGCGCCAACAAGGGCGTCATCCCCGGCGACACCGACCGGATCGTGTCCACCGGCACCAGCGCGGGCGGCGCGCTGTCGTCGCTGCTGGGCGCGTCCGGCGACAGCCGCATCTACGACTCCTACCTGAAGGAGCTCGGCGCCGCCGACGCGAGCGACGCGATCTTCGCGACCGGTGCCTGGTGCCCGATCACCGACCTGGAGCACGCCGACGGCGCCTACGAGTGGAACTGGGGCACCAACGTCACCGCGAGCACCGGCAAGGTCGTCGACCAGACCGTCTCCAAGGCGCTCCGGTCGCAGTTCGCCGAGTACCAGGCCGGCCTGAAACTGCGCGGTCCGAACGGCTTCGGCCCGCTGAACGCCCGCAACCTCGACGCCTACCTGGTCACGACGTATCTGGAGCCCTCGGCCGGCAAGTACCTCACGGACCTTTCGGACGCGGACCGCGCGACCTATCTGGCCGCCAACCCCTTCATCACCTGGTCCGGCGGCAAAGCGACGTTCACGTGGGAGGACTTCCTGACCCACGTGGGCGCCCGCAAGAAGACGACGCCGGCCTTCGACGCCTTCGACCTCTCCGCGGGCGAGAACAACGAGTTCGGCAAGGACCAGGTGGAGGCCCGTCATTTCACGGCGTACGGCCTGAAGAACGACACCACCGGCGTGACCGGCAAGCGGCTCGAGAGCGACATCCCCGAGAAGCTGAACCTGATGAACCCGATGTACCACCTCCAGCGGCACAACCCGGGCCGCTCCAGGCACTGGTGGATCCGTCTCGGTACCAAGGACTCCGACACCTCGCTGACGGTCTCGGCGAACCTCGCGGCCGCGGCGCGGAATCTGGGCGACGACGTGGACCACTTCTACTACTGGGACGAGGGCCACGGCTCGAACGTCGACCCGGGCGATTTCCTCACCTGGATCGCCAAGGTCACGGGCCACCGGCAGGGCACCGCCAAGTAGCGCCACCGCACGGCCAAGTACCTTTCCCCGGCGCCGAGTTCCCCGCACACAGGAACTCGGCGCCGCGGCGGTCCACGGGCCGCGATTAACCCGGTGCGCGGCGACGGTCCGGTCGTTAACCTCCGGGTATGAGCTGGCTTCCCACCGATTTCGTCCATCCGTCACGCGTCGAGGTGCCCGGCGGATGCCATCTGCGTCCGATCACCGGGGCCGACGCCGCCGTCGACTATCCGACCGTCATGGGGTCGCGGGAGCGGCTGTGGTCGATCTTCGGCGAGGCGTGGGGCTGGCCCTCGGCGACGATGACGTACGAGGCGAATCTGAAGGACCTGGAGCGGCACGAGGCGGAGATCGCCGCCCACCAGTCCTTCAACTACGTGCTGTTCGACACCGCCGGCACCACCGAGTACGGCTGTGTCTACATCGACCCGCCGGAGAAGGCGGGCGCCGACGCCGAGATCTCGTGGTGGGTGGTGGACGAGCGGGTCGGTACGGCGCTGGAGCGGGACCTGGATCTGCTCGTGCCGCGGTGGATCGCCGAGGCCTGGCCCTTCCAGCGGCCTCGGTTCATCGGCCGCGATCTGTCCTGGCACGACTGGCTGGCGCTGCCGGACGCGTAGAGCCGAGGTCTTGAGCCATGGACGCGTAGGGCCGAGGCCTGGAGCCGGAGGTCCGGAGCCGGAGGCCCTGAGCCGGAGGCCCTGAGCCGGAGGCCCTGAGCCGGAGGCCCTGAGCCGGAGGCCCTGAGCCGGAGGCCCTGAGCCGGAGGTCCTGAGCCGGAGGTCCTGAGCCTGGCGCCTCCCCGGGGACCGGAGCGGACGCCTCCCCGGGGACCGGGGCGGGCTCCCCGCCTCCTCGGAAGCTCAAGCTCCCTCAGAAGCCCCCGCCGAAGTCTCCGCCGCCACCGAAGTCGCCTCCCCCGCCGCCCCCGAAGCCGCCGCCGAAGTCGCCCGCGTCGAAGTCGGCACCGGAGACGTCGCCGCCGTCGTAACCGCCGCCGAAGTCGCCGTACCCGGTGCCGTAGGCGGCCCCGTACGAGGGGCTCGCCATCATGCTGCCGAGCACGGTGCCGACGAGAAGGCCGGGCAGCAGGCCGCCGCCGAAGTAGCCGCCCGCCCAGGGGCCGTACGCCGGGCCCGCGTCCCAGTACGGGCGGCGGCCGTACTCCGTCTCGACCTCGCGGACCGCCGGGTCCTCGCCGTCGGCGAGACGGATCCAGTCCGCCTTGCAGACCGGGACCTCACGGGACGCGCCCCCGGCGGGCGTCCACGCCGCGTCGGCGACCGACGGGCCGTGCCGGGGGTCGAAGAAGCAGGGCGCGCGGCGCTCGGGGACCGGGCGGCCCTCGCGGCGCGCGGCCAGCACGGCGAGGGAGAAGCGGCCCTCCTCCAGGGACTGCGTGACACCGCGTACGTCCTCGGGGCGCTGGGCCGCGGCCATGAAGGACTTCGCCTGCTCGTAGGCGTCCAGGGCGCGTTCGTAGTCGGCGCGCATCGCGTCGTCGGCGCCCGCCTCCGCGGGGTGGAAGTCGAGACGGTCCAGTTCCTCGCCGAAGGCGGTGATGTCCTCGTCCACGACCACGCGGAGCCTGTCGAGCGCGGCCCGCTGCTCCTCCTCCTTGCGGCGCCGGTTGCGGCGTACGACCGTGTACGCGCCCGCGCCGCCGACGAGGGCCACCACGCCGACCGCGACCAGCGCGCCCGTGGAGACGCCTCCGTCGCCCGTGCCGCCGCCCCAGCTCGCGGGGGCCGAACCGCGGATGTTGGTGAGGGCGCGGTCCGTGAAGTCGTTCAGCTGGGTGTTCGCGTCCTTCACGCCCTGGACGCTGGTGACGAGGTTCTGCACCGCGGAGCGGGACATCACCGCGGAGTCGGCGCGGGCGTCGAAGCGGTCACCGAGCCTGACCTCGTAGAGGCCGGTGATCCCGGTGGCGGTGCGCAGGTTCTGGAAGAGGTTCTGGGTGGGGAAGTCCGCGGGGAGCACGGCGACGAAGACGGGCTTGTCCGCCTTCTTGATCTTGGCGGCGAGAGCGTCGGCCTCCGGCGCCGAGAGCTGGGCGGAGGCGGCCGGGTCCACGTAGACAGGGCTCTCGCGAAGGGCCGCCGCGACGGTGGAGACGTCGGTGGCCGCGTGGGCCCGGGGCGCCGGGAACCACAGCGCCGCCAGGGCCGCGAGCGCCAGTGCGACCAACAGGCCCGGAAGTCCTCGGGTGCGTGCGACCCTCATGCCTTCGAAGCTACCTGAAACAGAACAAAACTGGGCATCGGGAAGGTGGCGGCTTACCACGCGCGCCGGCCGGGGCTGATGCTCAGCCCCGGCCGGCGCTTCACTGTCCCGGGTGCCTCACCCGGCTCGGTACGCCTCCGTCAGCTTGGCCACCGCCTGCGCGTAGTGGCCGGTCAGCAGGAGATGGTCCGCGTCCGCGAAGGGCTTCGCCGAGGCCGCGGTGACCGACGAGCCGATCTTCTGCTGGACGAGCAGACGGGCCTTCGTCACGGCCGTGCGGGCGACCTCGTCGGCGCCGGACCGCTCCGCCGCCGAGGCGACCAGGGCGAGCGTCCGCAGGGTGGCGGTGCCACCGCCCGGTGTCTTCGTGAGCGTCGTCAGACCCCACCCGTACGGGAACTGCGGGTCGTAGGACGCGTCACCGACGTTGATCGGCAGCTGCGACTCCGTCTTGGGCCAGGTGACCGGAAGCTGCCCGGTGAAGGCGCGCCGCCCGTAGAGGACGTCCGCGACGCCGTCGCCCTCCGTGCCCGGCAGCCAGGAGGCGACGAGCGCGTCGACGGCGCCGAGGCGGTCGCCGATGAGCTGCGGACGGCCCGAGACGATCAGCACCGCGCACTTCATGGCCGCGCACACCTTGTCGACGGCCGCCCTGTCGGCCGCGGTCAGCTCCAGGTCGTTGCCGTTGCCGACATCTCCGACGCCCTCCGCGTACGGGGTCTCGCCGACGACGACCACACCGACGTCGTAGCCGCCGGTCGGGGCGGAGGCGTCCTTCGAGTACGTGACGTCACCGCCGGCCTTGCGCATGCCCTGGAGGATCGTCGTGCCCTGGGTGATGTTCCCGGACGAGCCCTGCCAGGTGATGGTCCAGCCGCCGGTCTGGTTGCCGATGTCGTCGGCGTTGGAACCCGCGACGTACACCTTCTGCGACTTCCTCAGCGGCAGTACACCGTCCGCGTTCTTCAGCAGGACCTGGGACTCGGCCGCCGCCTGCCGCGCCACGGCCCGGTGCGCGGCCGAGCCGATCTCCGAAGCGCCGCTCGTGTCCGCGTACGGCTTCTCGAAGAGGCCCAGCTTGAACTTCTGCGTGAGGATGCGCGCCACGGCGTCGTCGATCCGCCGCTCGCTGACGCGACCGGCCTTCGCCTCGTCCATGAGCGTCGTGCGGAAGTCCTTGTACGAGTACGGCACCATCATCATGTCCACACCCGCGTTGACCGAGCTGCGGACGTGGGACGCGTAGTCGCCGGGGAGCTGGTCGATGGCGTTCCAGTCACTGATCACGAAGCCGTCGAAGCCCATCCGGCCCTTGAGCACGCCGTTGATCATGTCGGCGCGGGCATGCATCTTCACCGGGCCCTGGCCGTCGCCGACGATGTCCAGCGAGGAGTAGGACGGCATGACCGAGCCGACGCCGCGGTCGACCGCCGACTGGTACGGGGCCAGGTGCACGGCCTCCAGCTGCTGCCGGGTGACCTTGGTGACGCCCTGGTCGATGGTGTACGAGCCCGTCGTGGACGTGCCGTACCCGGTGCCGCCGTCGCCGACGAAGTGCTTGGCGGTGGCGAGGACCTTGTCGTCGTCCTTCAGGTCCTTGCCGTCGGCGGCGCCCTGGAGACCCCGGACGACCGTCTCCATGGACTCGACGAGCGCCGGGTCCTCGCCGAAGGACTCGTAGGAACGGCCCCAGCGCTCGTCGCGGGTCACGCACAGGCAGGGCGCGAAGTCCCAGGGGATGCCGGTGGCGCGGACCTCGGCGGCGGTCACCGCGCCGGTCCGCTCCGCGAGCCGGGGGTCACGGGTGGCGCCGATGCCGATGTTGTGGGGCATGACCGTGGCACCGGTGAGGTTGTTGTGGCCGTGCACCGCGTCCACGCCGTAGATCAGCGGGATCTGGAACCGCGTCGCCTGCGACCGGAGTTGGTAGCCGTCGATCATCTTCGCCCAGGCGGCGGCGGTGTTGGGGGTCGGCGTGGAGCCGCCGCCGGAGAGCAGTGAGCCGAGGTCGTAGGCGGCGATGTCACCGCCCGTGCCGATCGCTCCGCGCTCCGCCTGGGTCATCTGCCCGGCCTTCTCCTCCAGGGACATCCGGGAGACGAGGTCGGCGACCCGCTTCTTCACGGGCAGTTTCGGATCGAGGTACGGGAGTCCGTGGGCGTCGATGACGACCTGCGGGGTCTCGGTGGGAGCCTTGGCGCCGGTCACCGTGAGCTTGAGGGGGATCGTCTCGGCCGCTTCGGCGGACCGGTCGCGCAGGGTCGGGATCTTGATGGTGCGGCTCGTGCCGGACGCCGTGCCCGCGGGGAAGGTGATCTCGCCCTTGACCGGGGTGTAGTCCTTGCCCGGCTCGGCGGAGCCGCCCGCGCTCTCGTATCCGACGGTCACGGGCTCGTCGATCGGGGCGGCGCCGGTGGTTGCCACGGAGACCTTCACGGCGGCCGCGGAGCCCTCCTTCACCGTGTGGACGGCGGCGTCGGTGGTGACGGAGGCGCGCAGGGACTGGTCGGCCCTGCCGTACAGCTCGACGTCGTCCATGGCGAACCGCCCCTGGACGCCGACCGGGAGGGTGAGGGCGTATCCCCACATCTGGTTCAGGCCGAGGACCTGGTCGATGCCGCCGACGGGCTGGTAGTCCGTGCGATAGACGAAGTCGGTGAAGGGGATCTCGATCTGTTTCCAGCCGGTGAAGTCGTCGGTGAAGGAGGTCGTCCACAGCTCGGAGGCCTCGCCGTTGGCGCCGCCGTCCTTGATCTCGAAAGCGATCTTCTTGGCGTTGTCGCGGCCGTCCCACCAGAAGCGGATGCCCTTGTGCGCGGACCAGTCGTGGGCCGGCTGGTCCGCCGCGTAGTCGTGGGTGAAGCCTCCGTAGCCGCTGATGTCGTAGTCGCCGGTGAGGACCTTGGCCCCCTCGGGCGCGTCGGTCCTTTCGGTCAGGGCCAGTCGGGGCGGGTCGTCACTGTCGCCGCCCCAGGTGAAGATGCCCTCGGCGGGCTGGCTCGCGAAGGGCACCTCGCCCTCGAAGCGGTCGACCGGGACGGGTGCGGGATCGTCGGCCGCCGCCGTTCCCGCCGACGCGAGCGGAAGCAGTCCGGCGATCAGCGCGGCACCGGCCAGCAGAGCGGTTCTTCGTACGGAATTCCGATCGAGCCTGGTCATGGGGTCCCCCCTCGACTCTCACGCGACTTCTGACGGCTCTTGACGTCTTACGACTTAGATCACGGCGTGAGTTAACTGGCGCCCCGGCAACCCGTCAAGACTTCACGTCAGAACCGGTACACACCCAAGTCACGGCCGGATCAGTGCAGTTGTTCCTTCAGCCTGTGAACGCGCGACCCCTTGACGCGGGTCCGTGGCCGTCATTTACTCACGCCTCGCACGCCTCCCACCCCCACCTCCAGAAGGGCGGCGCTCCATGAGGAGATCCACCAGGAGATCCACTCGGGCGGTCCGGCTGATCGTCGCCGGGCTGCTCACCACCGCGGGATTCACGGCGGCCGCGCCCGCGCACGCCGCGGGCGAACAGGTCACCGCCTATCTGACGACGACGGACGACGCCGGCGGACGCCATGTCGTCCGCGGCCTCCAGGCCCAGGCTCCGTTCGCCTTCCAGTCGGGCAGCGGCGGCAGCGGCGAGAACATCACCGTCGACGAGAACACCCGGTACCAGACCTTCACCGGCGGCGGCGCGTCCTTCACGGACACCGCGGCGTGGCTGATGAACAGCAGCGGCGCCCTGTCGCAGAGCACCCGCGACGCGACGATGCGCAAGCTGTTCTCCCCGACGGACGGGATCGGACTGTCCTTCCTGCGCAATCCGATGGGCGCCTCGGACCTCGCGCGCTTCGGCTACACCTACGACGACGTGCCGGCCGGGCAGAGCGACCCGAACCTCACGCAGTTCTCCATCGCGCACGACCTGGCCGACGTGGTGCCGCTGACCAGACAGGCACTCCAGCTCAACCCCTCCCTGACGGTGATGGCATCCCCCTGGACGGCCCCCGCCTGGATGAAGGACAGCGGGCAGCTCAACGGCGGCTGGCTGAAGGCGGAGAACTACGGCGCGTACGCCGCGTACTTCGTGAAGTACCTTCAGGCGTACCGGGATCAGGGCGTCCCCGTCTCGTACGTCACCGCGCAGAACGAGCCGACCTGCTGTTCGGGCTACCCGTCGATGAGCTGGAACGGCTCGGGGCTCGCCTACTTCACGAAGAGCGAGCTGCTGCCCAGACTCCAGGCGGCCGGCCTGTCCACCAAGGTGCTCGCCCACGACTGGAACTGGGACGTGTACGACTCCTACGCCGCGGGGACCGTCGACGACGCGGCGGTCCGCTCGCACCCGAACTTCGGCGGGATCGCCTGGCACGGGTACGGCGGTGACATCGCCAAGCAGACGAGCGTGCACAACCAGTACCCGGGCCTCGACGCCTTCGGCACCGAGCACTCCGGCGGCACCTGGATCGCGAACCAGCAGCGCGAGGACATGCTCAACATCGTCGACTACACCCGCAACTGGGCGAAGTCGGTGACCAAGTGGTCGCTCGCCGTGGACCAGAACAAGGGCCCTCACAACGGGGGTTGCGGCACCTGCACCGGGCTGATCACCGTGCACAACGGGGACGGGGCGAGCGGGACGGTCGACTACACGGTCGAGTACTACACGATGGGGCACCTGACGAAGTTCGTCCGGCCCGGGGCACAGCGGATCGCCTCCACGGCGTCGTCGGCCGTCCCGAACGTCGCCTGGCGCAACCCGGACGGGTCGAAGGCGCTGATCGCCTACAACGACGGCTCGGCCGCGAAGACCATCACCGTCAACTGGGGCTCCCAGCACGCCACTTACTCCCTGCCGGGCAAGACCTCGGCGACGTTCACCTGGTCCGGGACGCAGTCGGGCGGGGGCAGCCAGTCGGGGGCGTTCGTCGGGCTGGCCGGCAAGTGCCTGGACGTGGCGGGCGGTTCGACCGCCAACGGCGCGGCGGTGCAGCTCTACGACTGCAACGGGTCCGCCGCGCAGTCCTGGACCGTCCAGACAGACGGATCGGTGCGCTCGCTCGGGAAGTGCCTCGACGTCACGTCGGGGTCGACGGCCGACGGCGCGAAGGTGCAGTTGTACGACTGCAACGGAACCGCCGCACAGCGGTGGTCGTACAACTCCGCCACCGGTGATGTGGTGAATACGGCGGCGAACAAGTGCCTGGACGTCACGGACAACTCGTCGGCGAACGGCGCACGGGCACAGATCTGGTCGTGCACGGGGGCCGCAAACCAGAAGTGGCACTTGCAGTAGGGCGGGTCGTGTCCCGCCCTCGACCGGGGGGCGGGACATGAAACGTGCCGTAGTGGCGGTTGTGGGTGTGGTGGCCGGGTGTCTGCTGCTCGGCGGGTGCGGGCCGGAGATACGGCCGCTGGCCGCCGTACGCCTGGATACGGAAGGGGCACCGCGGGCGGTCCTGCGGCCCTGCGGTGACGACCTGATCCGGGGGCTCTCGCTCGTCGGGGCGCCGGCCGGCACGGACTCCGGCCGGAACCGTTCCGGCTGGAAGGTGCCGGGCAAGCGGCACGGCACCCGCGCCGAGTTCCCGCTCTTCTCACCGCTGTCCGCGTGGCGGGCCCGCGCCTCGGGACAGCAGCGGCTGGTGCCGGACTACACGTACCGACTCGGCTTCGGGAAAGCCGAGTTCAACAACGAGTACACCGGCACCGTCACCTTCCGCGCGGCGGACCTCGCCACGCTGAAGCCCGGCCAGGTGTGGGCCGACGACCGGGCGAGGAGCCTCGGCGAGTTCGAGAGGCTCGCCGAGGACTCCTGCTGAGGCGGGCCTACGCGGCCGGCTCGACGCCCGCGCGCAGCAGCCCGAAGGTGTACGCGTCCTCCAGGGCCTGCCAGGACGCGGCGATGACGTTCTCCGCCACGCCGACCGTGGACCACTCCCCCGTGCCGTCGGAGGTGGAGATGAGGACGCGGGTGGTGGAGGACGTGCCGTGCTTGCCCTCCAGGATGCGGACCTTGTAGTCGACCAGCTCCAGCTTGGCGAGCTGGGGGTAGAGCGTCTCCAGGGCCACCCGCAGAGCGCGGTCGAGGGCGTTGACCGGGCCGTTGCCCTCGGCGGTGGCGACGATGCGCTCGCCCTTGGCGAAAAGCTTGACCGTGGCCTCGTTGGCGTGGCTGCCGTCGGGGCGGTCCTCGACGATGGCCCGCCAGGACTCGACCTCGAAGTACGAACGGGCCTTGCCCTCGGCCTCGGCGCGCAGCAGGAGTTCGAAGCTCGCGTCGGCGGCCTCGTACGTGTAGCCCTTGAGCTCACGTTCCTTGACCCGCTCGACGACGCGGCCGACCAGTTCGCGGTCGTCGCTGATGTCGACGCCCAGTTCCTTGCCCTTGAGCTCGATCGAGGCCCGGCCCGCCATGTCGGAGACCAGCATCCGCATGGTGTTGCCGACCTGCTCGGGGTCGATGTGCTGGTACAGGTCCGGGTCGACCTTGATCGCCGAGGCGTGCAGGCCCGCCTTGTGGGCGAACGCCGACACTCCCACGTACGGCTGATGGGTGGAGGGCGTGAGGTTGACGACCTCCGCGATCGCGTGCGAGATCCTGGTCATCTCCCGCAGCGCGCCCTCGGGGAGCACCTTCTTGCCGTACTTCAGCTCCAGGGCGGCGACGACGGGGAACAGGTTGGAGTTGCCGACCCGCTCGCCGTAGCCGTTGGCCGTGCACTGGACGTGGGTGGCGCCCGCGTCGACCGCCGCCAGCGTGTTGGCGACGGCGCAGCCCGTGTCGTCCTGGGCGTGGATGCCGAGCCGGGCGCCGGTGTCCGCGAGGACGGTGGCGACGACGGCCTGGACCTGTGCCGGGAGCATGCCCCCGTTGGTGTCGCACAGGACCACGACGTCGGCGCCGGCCTCCGCGGCGGCGCTGACGACCGCCTTGGCGTACCCGGGGTTCGCGCGGTAGCCGTCGAAAAAGTGCTCGCAGTCGACGAAGACGCGGCGGCCCTGGGAGCGCAGGTAGGAGACGGTGTCGCGGACCATCTCCAGGTTCTCGTCGAGCGTGGTGCGCAGAGCCAGCTCGACGTGCCGGTCGTGGGACTTGGCGACCAGGGTGATCACCGCGGCCCCCGAGTCCAGGAGTGCCTTGACCTGCGGGTCCTCCGAGGCCTTGCCACCGGCCCGGCGGGTCGCTCCGAAGGCCACGAGCTGGGCGTGCTTGAAGTCGATCTCCTGCCGGGCGCGGGCGAAGAACTCGGTGTCGCGGGGGTTGGCGCCGGGCCACCCGCCCTCGATGAAGCCCACCCCGAAGTCGTCCAGGTGCCGCGTGATGGCCAGCTTGTCCGCCACGGTGAGGTTGATGCCCTCGCGCTGCGCGCCGTCGCGCAGCGTCGTGTCGAAGACGTGGAAAGCATCGTCGAGCTCGCTGGTTTCCGTCATGGTCTCAAGGCTCCTGTATTGAATCTCGGTCTACCGGAATGACCGGCTCCACCGTCCCCCAATGATCCCTCGCGCTGCGCTCCCGGCTGAAGGTGGGCCAGAAATGCGAAAAACCCCTCGCGGGTGCGAGAGGTCTGCGCGCGGGTCGAGAACGACGGTGTCCGCCCGTACCTGGTCGTACGTGGCGGTCACTGCGGACCGGCGCGCCTGCTGCCAATAATCGTGGCGAACGAGAGCACGGGGGCAGTCTGGCACATACCGGCCCCTTGCTCACGGGGTGTCTCAGGATGCGAGCACTGGGCTACATGGTCAGCGCGGATGTACGGCGAACACGTCCGCGACCCGAAGGTGCCGCCGGGCAGCGGATGCCCGGCGGTGGAGGAGAGGACGACGGCACGGCCGTGCCGGGCCGCCGCGCCGGAGAGCCGCTCACCCCCGCCGGGCCTTGCCCAGGCGTCCGGACGGCTGTCCGCGAGCGCCGTTCAGCCCAGCGACGCGTCGAGGAACTCTCTTACGTGGGAGATGACCTGGTCGCGGCCGGTGCCGCGGAGGCCGATCGCCACATGGATGGAGAAGCCGTCGAGCAGGGCTCGCAGCCGGGCGCCGAAGCGGTCCGGGTCGACGGCGCGGAACTCGCCGCGCGAGACGCCCTCGGCGAGCAGGGCGACGAGATCCCGGTGCCAGGCGCCCTCGATGGCGACCTGCCGTTCCCGGGCGTCGTCGTCCGCGTTCTGCGAGCGGTTCCAGACCTCCAGCCAGAGCGTCCAGTGCGGGTCGCGGTGGCCGTCGGGGACGTACAGGTCGACGTAGGCGTCGAGGCGCTCGCGGGCGGTCCCGCGCGCGGCGAGCAGCCGGCCCCGCTCGGCGCCGAGGCGGCCCTCGCTCCACTCCAGGGTGCGCAGCAGCAGCTCGTCCTTGGAGTGGAAGTAGTAGAGGAGATGGCCACTGCTCATGCCGACCTCACGGCCGAGTGCCGCCATGGTGAGCTTCTCCAGACCGCGCTCGGCGATCATCTCCATGGCGACGGCGAGGACCTCCTCGCGCGGTGGCGCGTTCTTCCGCGCACCGGCCATCCGTGACTCCCGTTTTCAGACCTTCGGCTGCTGCTGGGTGATGCAGTGGATGCCACCGCCGCCCGCGAAGATCGTACGTGCGTCCACCAGCGTCACGGTCCGCTCGGGGAAGAGCCGGCGGAAGATGCCCGCCGCGATCTCGTCGCGCGGGTCGTCGAAGCCGCAGAGGACGACGCCGCCGTTGCAGAGGTAGTGGTTGATGTAGGAGTAGTCGGCCCAGTGGCCGTCGGCCTCCAGGGCCGTCGGGGCCGGGACCTCGACGACCTCGATGCGGCGACCGCGGGCGTCGGTCTGCGCCTTGAGCCGCCCGATGACCTCTTGGCTGACCTCGTGGTCGGGGTGCGCCGGGTCCTGCTGGGAGTGCGCGACGATCACGCCGGGCCGGGCGAAGGCGGCGACGATGTCGACATGGCCGAGCGTGCCGAATCCGTACGGGGGGTAGTCGCCGGTCAGGCCGCGCGGCAGCCAGATCGCCTTGCTGGTGCCGAGCTGGGCGTGGATCTCCGTCTCGACCTGCTCGCGGGTCCAGCCGGGGTTGCGCTCCGGGCCGAGCTGCACGGTCTCGGTGAGCAGCACGGTGCCCTCGCCGTCGACATGGATCGCGCCGCCCTCGTTCACCAGCCGTGAGGCGTACGTCTTCGCCCCCGCCAGGTGCGCGACCTCGGCGCCGATCTTCGCGTCGTGCTCCCAGCGGGCCCAGGCCTGGGCGCCCCAGCCGTTGAACGTCCAGTCCACGGCGGCGAGTCCGCCCTGTCCGTCGGTGAGGAAGGTGGGGCCGATGTCGCGCATCCAGGCGTCGTCGAGTTCCCGCTCGACGGTGTCGATGCCGGGGCCGAGGAGTTCGGCGGCCGGTGCGGACTGGCCCGGGCCGCACACCACGGTGACCGGTTCGAAGCGGCGCACCACGCGGGCCACCGCCGCCCAGGCCGCGCGCGACTCGGCGAGGTCCTCCGGGTTGTCGAAGGTGGGGTTGGGGCCCGGCCACGCCATCCAGGTGCGTTCGTGCGGGGTCCATTCGGCGGGCATACGGAAGCCGTCGGCGGCAGCAGACATCGGTGATCCTTTCAGGCTGTGTCGATTACAGGAAGTACAGACGGTTGAGGGAGACCGAGTCGGCGGGTTCGGAGCGCAGCGGGTCGCCGTCGAGGGTGACCAGACCGGTGCGCTGGTCCACGTCGACCGCTCCGGTACGGGAGTTGAGGCGCAGGTCGGCGGGGCCGATGCCGCGGGTGCCGCGGACCGCGACGCGGCGGCGGCGGGTCGGCATGGTGTCGTTGCCCTGGTCGAGCGCGGCCTGCGCGACGAAGGCCACCGAGATCTCGGCGGGGGTCGCGCCGTGCGCCCCGAACTGCGGCCCGAGGAGCAGGGGTTCACAGGTGTCGGTGGCGGCGTTGGGGTCGCCGACGACGCCGTACGCCGGGAAGCCGGACTTCAGCACGAGCTGCGGCTTGGCGCCGAAGTACTCGGGGCGCCACAGCACGATGTCGGCGAGCTTGCCGGTCTCGATGGAGCCGACCTCGTGGGAAAGCCCGTGCGCGATGGCCGGGTTGATCGTCAGCTTGGCCATGTAGCGCAGGACGCGTTCGTTGTCGTGGTCCTCGGGGGCGCCGAACTGGGCCTTCATCTTCCCGGCCATGGCGAAGGTCCGGCGCACCGTCTCCCCGGCGCGGCCCATGCCCTGGGCGTCCGAGGAGGTGATGCCGATCGCGCCCAGGTCGTGCAGCACGTCCTCGGCGCCCATGGTCCCGGAGCGGATGCGGTCGCGGGCCATGGCGGCGTCGCCGGGCAGGTCGGTCTTCAGGTCGTGGACGGAGACGATCATGCCGTAGTGCTCGGCGACCGCGTCCCGGCCGAAGGGCAGGGTCGGGTTGGTGGACGAGCCGATGACGTTCGGGACGCCCGCCATCTTCAGGACGTTGGGCACGTGTCCGCCGCCGCAGCCCTCGATGTGGAAGGCGTGGATGGTGCGCCCTTCGAGCACTCTGAGGGTGTCCTCGACGGACAGACACTCGTTCAGCCCGTCGCTGTGCAGGGCCACTTGGACGTCGTGCTCCTCGGCGACGCGCAGCGCGGTGTCGAGCGCGCGGGTGTGGGCGCCCATGTCCTCGTGCACCTTGAAGCCGCTCGCGCCGCCCTCGGCGAGCGCCTCGATCAGCGGTGCGCCGTCGGAGGACGAACCCCGGCCCAGGAAGCCGATGTTGACGGGCCAGGCGTCGAAGGCGCCGAAGGCGTGCCGCAGCGCCCAGGGCGAGTTGACGCCGACGCCCCACACCGGCCCGAACTCCTGGCCGATGATCGTGGTGACACCGGAGGCGAGCGAGGCTTCCATGATGCGCGGCGAGAGCAGGTGGACGTGGGTGTCGACGGCTCCGGCGGTGGCGATGAGTCCCTCGCCGGAGACGATGGAGGTGCCGGTGCCGACCACGACGTCGACGCCGTCGAGGGTGTCGGGGTTGCCGGCCCGCCCGATCGAGCAGATCCGGCCCTCGCGGATGCCGATGGACACCTTGCGGATGCCCTGGACGGCGTCGATCACCACCACGTTGCTGATCACGACGTCGCAGGTGTCCCGGACGGCGGCGGCCTTGAGGTGCAGTCCGTCGCGGGCGGTCTTGCCGAATCCGGCGAGGAACTCGTCGCCGGGGAGCTGGGCGTCGGACTCGACACGGATGGTCAACCCGGAGTCGCCGAGCCGGACCCGGTCGCCGGCCCGGGGACCGTGGGTGGCGGCGTAGGCATGGGGGTCGATGCTCATCGGCCGGCTCCTTCGGTTCCGAGGTATCCGCAGGCGGCGGCCCTGCGCAGGGCCTCTTCCTTGGCTCCGGGCGCGTCCAGGGGGCCGTCGACCAGACCGGCGAAGCCGATCGCGATCCGTTCGCCCCCGATCGGCACGAATCCGACCTCGGCACTCTCGCCGGGACCGAAGCGGACGGAGGACCCCGCGGGCACGGCTAGCCGCATCCCGTAGACGGCGGCACGGTCGAAGTCGAGCCGCGGGTTGGCCTCGAAGAAGTGGAAGTGGGAGGTCACGGAGACGGGCACGGTCGCGGTGTTGGTGACCGTCAGCCGCAGAACCGCCGCGGGCTCGGTGTGCGCGGGCGCCGGCAGCAGCGCGCCCGGGGCCCGGTCGCCGAGTCCGCCGCCGATGGGGCCGGAGACGACCGCGAGCCGGGAGCCGTCGTCGAAGACGGCCTCGACGTGCACCTCGGTGACGACGTCCGCGACGCCGGGCAGGACGTCGTCGGGGCCGAGGACGGACCGGGCGGCCTCGATGGCCTCCGCCAGCCGCCTGCCGTCGCGGGCGGCCTCGCAGACGGTGTCCGCGATCAGGGCGGTGGCCTCCGGCACGTTGAGCCGCAGTCCGCGCGCCTTGCGGGCCCGGGCCAGCTCGGCGGCCGAGAACAGCAGCAGTCGGTCACGCTCCGTTGGGGTCAGTCTCACGCCACGACACCTCCTCGCCTTCCTCCGTTTAGAGCATCACTCTAAACGCCGGATTCATGGATGGGAAACATTGACGGGCAACCGTCGGAGACGCCACATTGAACGTCGCTCTAACACCTGGTGCTTCCCGCACCACTGCCAGGCGGCCGTCAAAGGAGACCAGCCATGCCGATCGAACAGCGCGGAGTCGACACCATCCCCGACGAGGAACGCACCAGCGGACCGCGCGACCTGGTGTCGATCCTGCTCGGCTCCAACCTGTGCCTCGGAGTGATCATCTTCGGCTGGCTGCCGCCCTCCTTCGGACTCGACTGGTGGTCCTCGGTCAGCGCGATCGTGGCAGGCACGGTCGTCGGCACCGCGCTCACCGCGCCGCTGGCCCTGGTGTCCCTGCGGACGGGCACGAACCTCTCCACCTCCTCCGGCGCGCAGTTCGGCGTACGGGGACGGCTGGTCGGCTCGGTCGTCGGTCTGCTTCTCGCGCTCGGCTACACCGCGCTGACCGTGTGGATCGGCGGGGACGTGATGGTGAGCGTCCTCGGCCGCCTCTTCGGACTGGAGGCGAGCGGACTGTCGTACGCCGTCGTGTACGCGCTGCTGGCCGCCGCCACCGTCGCGGGCGCCGTCTACGGCTACCGTGTGCTGCTCGCCATGTCCCGCGCCCTCGCGGTCGGCATGACGGCCCTGCTGGTGGTCGGCGTGATCGCGTACGCCCCGCACTTCACCACCGCGGCGCTCCCGGAGGCCGGCGGCTATCTGCTCGGCTCGTTCTGGCCGACCTGGCTGCTCGCCGCGGTGGCGGCCGGTCTGTCGGGCCCGATCGCGTTCATCACGCTGCTCGGCGACTACACGCGCTACATCTCCCCCGCCCGCCATTCCTCCCCTACGGTCCTGCACGCCACCTGGCTCGGTCTGATCGCCGGTCTGCTGGTCCCCCAGCTCTTCGGCACCTTCACGGCGTACGCGGCCCACGCGGCCCTGGACTACGCGGGCCCGCTGGTGTCCGCGTCCCCCGCCTGGTACCTGGTCCCGCTGCTGCTGGCCGCCTCAGCGGGCTCGGTGGGCAACGCCGGTCTGATGCTCTACTCGATGGGCCTCGACCTCGACGCGATCCTGCCCCGCGCCTCGCGCGCCCGCGCCACCTGCGCGGTCGCCGTCGTCGCCATGCTCTGCGTGTTCGTCGGCCACTACGCCTGGAACGCCCAGTCCGCGATGACGTCCTTCGTCCTGCTGCTGACCGCGATCGGCACCCCGTGGGCGGTCATCACGCTGATCGGCTTCGTCCGCTGCCGCGGCGTCTACGACCCCGACGCCCTCCAGGTCTTCAACCGCCGCTCCCACGGCGGGATCTACTGGTACCGGGCCGGCTGGAACCTCCGGGCCACGGCGGCCTGGGCCCTCGGCGCTCTCGTCGGTCTCCTGGCCGTCTCCCTGCCGTCGTACGAGGGGCCGCTGCTGTCCCTCACGGGCGGGGTGGACTGCAGTTTCGTCCTGTCGGGGCTGGTCGGCGGCATCGTGTACCTGGCGCTCTCACCCGAGCAGGCGTCAGACGGGATCGAGACCGGGCAGGAAACGGCTCGCGCCGAAAGCGGGCTTTAGGTCGCTGAACCAGGTGGCGCGCTCGTCGTACTCGGCGAAGAACGGGCGGCCCACCAGGTCCGGATCGCGGGCCTGGATGAGGTGGAGCACGAAGACCTTCTGGCCGGCCACCTCCGCCGTCCCGTCCACGCAGACCTTGCCCGGCATCGCCGACATGACCGGGCCGCGCACGGTCCGCGCGAGCCCGGACACCTGGGCGTAGGCGTCACGGAAGATCTGGTGGCCGCGGGCGAGCGGCACCCCGAAGTAGCCCTGCGGGCCGGTGTCCCGCTCCACGAACTGGTAGTAGGGCACCGCCCCCAGCGCCGTCGTCTCGTTCCACAGCTCGGCCCACGCCCCGGCGCTGTCGTTGATCCCCTTGACCAGCGGCCCCTGACAGCGGATCACGGCACCCGTGTCGCGCACCCGGCTCATCGCCGCGCGCACGGCCGGGGGCCGCAGTTCCTGGGGATGCGTGAAGTGGGCCATCAGCGCGAGGTGACGGCCGCTCGCCACCACCTTCTCCAGCAGACGCAGCAGCTCGTCGGCGTCGCGGTCGGTGAGGAAGCGGTACGGCCAGAAGGCCAGCGCCTTGGTGCCGATCCGGATCGAGCGGATCGTGTCGATCTCCAGGAGCGGTTCGACGTACCGGCGCAGCACCTCGGTGCTCATCACCATCGGGTCGCCGCCGGTGATGAGCGCGCTCGTGACCTCGGGGTGGGCGCGCAGATAGGCGGACGTGGTGGCGATGTCGTCGGTGGCGATGCGCAGGTCGGACTCGCCGACGAACTGGGGCCAGCGGAAGCAGTACGTGCAGTAGGCGTGGCAGCTCTGCCCCTGGCGCGGGAAGATCAGCACCGTCTCCGGGTACTTGTGCTGGAGACCGGTCAGGCGCAGGCCCTCGTGCACGGGGACGTTGGCGTCGAGCTGGCCGGAGGGATGCGGGTTGAGCCTCATCCGGATCTCGTGGGCCGCGCGCAGGACGTCGGCCTTCGGAGCCTCCTGGGCGAGCAGGTCCGCCATCTGCTTGAGGTCGGGCTCGGGCAGCATCCCGGCCTGCGGGAACGTCAGGCGGAAGATCGGGTCCTCGGGCACGGCCGACCAGTCGATCAACTCGTCGACCACGAAGCTGTTCGTTCGGAACGGCAGGACGGCCGCCACCGCCCGCAGGGCGAGCCGCTCGGCGGGCGCCAGTGACACGCGCTGGAGCAGGCCGTCCAGGTCACGGGGTGTGAAGGCACGGAAGCGAGGGCCCGTGTGCGCGGATCGGGGGCTCACGTCCGGAGCCGGGTGGAGCGCTGAACTCATCGGGTGCCAGGGCCTCTATTCCGTGACGAGAGCCGGCGGCCGCAATTCGACGAAAGCGGTCGCCGACGCATCGTACTTCTCCGCGAAGTGCTGGATGAGCAGCCCGTGCAGCTCACTTTCGTCGTCCACCACGACCAGTTCGTGCGCTCCGGGCGCGCTCAAGGCCTCACTGTGCGCGGACAGTTGATCCAACCGATGGCGTGCCATGTACGAGACGAGGTCGTGCCCGGCGACGTACAGGCAGTCGTCCACGAGGACGAAGCGGCAGCTGAACTCCCGGCGCCCGTCGGTCGCGTCGACCAGGGTCACCGGCAGATGGGTGAACCGTTCCATCGGCTTGCTCTGCTGCCACAGCTCGTCGAAGCGCTGTTCGACGAAGACACCGAGCGGGGAACGGACGGCGACTTCGAGCTGGACGCCTTCGCCGGAGAGGCGGCCGACGGTGAGGAAGGAGACCAGGGAGCGGTCGTCCCAGCGGTAGAGGGTCACTCCGGGGGACGTGGAGCACAGGCGTACTTCGAGGAGCTGACGGCAGTCCTCGTCGAGCCTGCGCGCGAACCGGTCCAGGGTGCGCAGGTTGCGCATGATGTCGCGGCGGATGTCGGCGCTCCGTTCGCCCAGTTCACGGCCGCGCAGGATGACCGCCAGGGAGTCGGGCTCCAGGAGCAGGATCTGCACGCGGGCACCGTGCGCGGTGGCCGCCTTGATGCCCCGGAACAGACGCTCGGAGAACTGCGGGCCGAAGACGCTGGAGAAGGTGTCGAGGACCTTGACGTTCGAGGTCGAGCCGTAGACCTGCGCGCTGAACCACTCGTAGTCCAGCCGGGTGTGTTCGCGGACCCGGCCCTCCTGGGCGCGGCTGATCAGCGGGCCGATCACGAAGACGGTGACGACGACGCCGACGATGTCGGTGCCGAGGTTGAGGGCGAGATTCTCCTCGTAGTTGTCCATCCGCGAGCTGCTCCAGAGCAGCAGCGCTGCGACGGCGGCGAGCAGCGCGAGGACCGTGAGGCTCTGCGGACGGCGTGGGGTGCGCAGGGTACGCACCAGCCAGCGCGGCCGTGACAGCGGCGACCTTGCGCTCACCTGCGCTCCCTCCGTGACCCGTGCGGGCACACAGGAGGACACGCTCCCCCCGTGGAATCAGTGGATACCCGTGTCACGGAAGCGCTACGCGTCGAACGAACAGCCGGTCCCCGCACGCCAGTTGGCAAGAGGAGGACCGGCCACGCGTCGGTGTGCTAGCCCAGCGGGTGCATCCAGCCGTGCTTGTCCTCGGTGATGCCGCGCTGGATGTCGAGCAGGGCCTCACGGAGTCGGAGGGTGACCTCGCCGGGCTCGCCGCCGGACTGCCGCCACTCGGTGCCGGTGCGCTTGACCGTGCCGACGGGGGTGATGACGGCGGCCGTGCCGCAGGCGAAGACCTCGGTGAGGGTGCCGTTCTCGGCGTCGGTCTGCCACTGGTCGATGGAGACGCGGCCCTCCTCGGCGGTGTAGCCGAGGTCGCGGGCGACGGTCAGCAGGGAGTCGCGGGTGACGCCCTCCAGGATGGAGCCGGTGAGGGACGGGGTGACGATCCTGTCGCCGTACACGAAGTACAGGTTCATGCCGCCGAGTTCCTCGATCCACTTGTGCTCGACCGCGTCGAGGTAGCAGACCTGGTCGCAGCCCTTGGCGGCGGCCTCCTTCTGGGCGAGGAGCGAGGCGGCGTAGTTGCCGCCCGTCTTGGCGTCGCCCATGCCACCGGGAACGGCGCGGACGCGGTCCTCGGAGAGCCAGATCGACACCGGCTTCACGCCGCCCGCGAAGTAGGCACCTGCGGGCGAGGCGATGACGAGGAAGAGGTACTCGTTGGCGGGCTTCACGCCGAGGCCGACCTCGGTCGCGATCATGAAGGGGCGCAGGTAGAGGGACTCCTCGCCGCCGTGCGCGGGGACCCAGTCGCGGTCCTGGCGGACCAGCGCGTCACAGGCCTCGATGAAGGTCTCCACCGGCAGCTCGGGCATGCCGAGCCGGCGGGCGGAGGCCTGGAAGCGCTTGGCGTTCTTGTCGGGCCGGAAGGTGGCGACGGAGCCGTCGGGCCGGCGGTAGGCCTTGAGTCCCTCGAAGATCTCCTGCGCGTAGTGCAGGGTCATGTTCGCCGGGTCGAGGGAGAGCGGGCCGTACGGAACGAGCTGGCCGTCGTGCCAGCCGCGGCCCTCCGTCCACTTGATGGTCACCATGTGATCGGTGAAGTGCCGGCCGAACCCGGGGTTGACCAGGATCGCCTCGCGCTCGGCGGCGGAGAGCGGGCTGGCGGACGGCTTGAGCTCGATCGTGGGCTGCGTCATGAGTGGTTTTGTCCTTCACCGGTTGTATGTGACGGGCCGCGCTCACGCCCGCACTGCCAGTGGCCAGTGATAGGACGTCCGAGCATTCCCTCATTCCGCGGCTCCGCGTTCGATTATCGCGCGCGGAGGACCGTGGACGAAACGGTGTGAATACGGCCCAGGGGATTGCCCAGGGGTTGATGGTGGCACCCGGCGAGGGCATAGCAAAAGCCGCCGGGTGCGGATGCGACCCGGCGGCTGCTACGGAACGTAGGCGGAGCGGCGGGTCAGCCGGCTACTCGCAGGGCCAGCGCGTCGCCGATTTCCTCGGTGCTGCGGGCGGGCTTGCCGACCCGCTCGGCGAGATCTGCGGACACCGCGTCCTCGATGCGGGCGGCCTCTGCCTCGTAACCGAGGTGACGCAGCAGAAGGGCGACGGACAGGACCGTGGCGCTGGGGTCGGCCTTGCCCTGGCCCGCGATGTCGGGCGCCGAGCCGTGCACGGGCTCGAACATCGAGGGGAACTCGCCGCTCGGGTTGATGTTGCCGGAGGCGGCGACGCCGATGCCGCCGGAGACGGCCGCGGCGAGGTCGGTGATGATGTCGCCGAAGAGGTTGTCGGTGACGATCACGTCGAAGCGCTCGGGCTGCGTGACGAGGTAGATCGTCGCCGCGTCCACGTGGATGTAGTCGGTGGTGACCTCGGGGAACTCCTCGGCCACCTTGTTGAAGACGTTGGTCCAGAGGTGGCCCGCGAAGGTCAGCACGTTGTTCTTGTGGACCAGCGTCAGCTTCTTGCGCGGACGGGCCTGCGCACGGGCGAAGGCGTCACGGACGACACGCTCGACACCGAACGCCGTGTTGACGGAGACCTCGGTGGCGACCTCGTGCGGAGTGCCCTTGCGGATGGTGCCGCCGTTGCCGGTGTACGGACCCTCGGTGCCCTCACGGACCACCACGAAGTCGATCTCGGGCTGACCGGCGAGCGGGGTCTCGACACCCGGGAGGAGCTTCGAGGGACGCAGGTTGACGTGGTGGTCGAACGCGAAGCGGAGCTTGAGCAGGAAGCCGCGCTCCAGAACGCCCGACGGGACCGAGGGGTCACCGATCGCACCGAGCAGGATGGCGTCGTGCGGCTTCAGGGCGTCGAGGTCGGCGTCGGTGAGGGTCTCACCGGTGGCGTGGTAGCGCCGGGCGCCGAAGTCGAATTCCTTGGTCTCCAGCTTCACGTCCTGCGGAAGGACGCCGGAGAGGACTTTGAGCCCCTGGGCCACGACTTCCTGGCCGATGCCGTCACCGGGGATCACTGCGAGATCGATGCTGCGAGACATGTCGGCACCGTACTCCTTGTCCCATGGGATGACACGCTATGTCCGCCATACGGACAAGTCGGTGCCGGAGAACTCCTACCCTTCGACCCATGTTCACCCGTACGTACGACGGCTGTCGGCGCACGCTGGGAAGTTTCCAGACATGACCGCTGCCTCCAGGGGGACTCCCCCCGGACTCCCCGTCCCCGACGTCGGCATTCCGCTCGAGCTCGCACGCGACATGAGCATGGCCGAGCAGTACGAATACCTGCGGACGAAGTTCACACGGCGCCGCGCGCTCGTGGCGGCGAGCGCCTTCACGGGCGCCTTCGCGGGCGGCGGGCTGCTGACCGGCTGCGCCTCGGGCACCGAGGCCCCCGCACGGACGGCGGCCGGCTCGTCGCCGCACCCGGCCACCGGCCGCGTGTCCGGCTCCGCCGTCACGCCGTTCGGCCGCCACCTCGCCTTCGGCGCGGATCCGAAGACCCAGATGCGGGTCTCCTGGCAGGTGCCGTTCGCGGTCAGGAAGCCGTTCATCCGGGTGGGCCCGACGCCCTGGTCGCTGAGCCGCAGGATCGAGGCCGAGGTCCGCCACCTGCGCACACCGGGAGTCGCCGGACAGCGGATGGCGCTGGACCAGTACTACGTGCACGCGGCCCTCGACCGGCTGCGCCCCGGGACGACGTACTACTACGGCGTCGGCCACGAGGGCTTCGACCCGGCGAGCAAGGCGCGGCACTCCACGATCGGCCGCTTCCGCACGGCGCCCGCGCACCCCGAGAAGTTCGTGTTCACCGCCTTCGGCGACCAGGGCGTCACGCCCGACGCGCTCGCCAACGACAAGGTGCTCCTCGGCCGCGGCCCGGCCTTCCACCTGCACGCGGGCGACATCTGCTATGCGGACGGGACCGGGCACGGCGAGGACTCGGACATCTACGACCCGGGCGCGTGGGACCTGTTCCTCAAGCAGACCGAGACCGTCGCGAAGTCGGTGCCGTGGATGGTGACGACCGGCAACCACGACATGGAGGCCTGGTACTCGCCGAACGGCTACGGCGGCCAGTCCGCCCGCTGGACGCTCCCCGGCAACGGCTTCGACTCCGCGCACGCGCCGGGCGTCTACTCCTTCGTCTACGGCAACGTCGGCGTCGTCGCGCTGGACGCCAACGACGTGTCGTACGAGATCCCCGCCAACAAGGGCTACTCGGGCGGCAGGCAGACGGCCTGGCTCGACAAGCGGCTCGGGGAGCTGCGCGGACAGGTCGACTTCATCGTCGTCTTCTTCCACCACTGCGCCTACTCGACGTCGACGCACGCCTCCGACGGGGGTGTGCGCGACGCCTGGGTCCCGCTGTTCGCCAAGCACCAGGTGGACCTGGTGATCAACGGACACAACCATGTGTACGAGCGCACCGACGCCATCAAGGGCGGCAGGGTGGGCAAGCAGGTGCCGGTGGGCGCCTCGACCGATCCGACCCGGGACGGGATCGTGTACGTCACGGCGGGCGGGGCGGGCAAGAGCCTCTACCGGTTCCCCGCCGGGGTCAAGGACAGCTTCGAGGGGAAGGTCACGCGCCGCGAGTCCGTCGAGACCTTCCACTGGACGAAGTCGCAGCGGCAGAAGGCGGACACCGTGGAGTGGTCGCGGGTGCGGTACACCGGCTTCTCCTTCCTCTCGGTGGAGGCGGAGGCCGGCTCCTCGCCCCGGCTCAAGGTGTCGGCGCTCGCACAGAGCGGCGAGCGCATCGACCACTTCGAGGTGCGGCGCGGGAGCTGAGCGCGGCGCGACTCAGCACGTCGAGGTGCGGCGCGGGGCGTGACCCCGCGCCGCACCCCTGCGGGTGCGGCTCCCGGTCGGAAGGGGCGGCGGGCCTCAGTGGCCCGTCGCGCCGCCGTTGTCCCTGCGGTCCAGGGCACGCTGGAGCGCCGCGGCGGCGTTCTTGCGGTCGGACTCGCTGCTCGTACGGGAGAGGTGACGGACTCGGCGGACGGTCGTCTCGGCCATGATGAATCGACTCCTTGCCTCCGGCGAAGCCCACACGGGCGGCCGGAAGTGCGGTGAGGGATTTACGAGACGCCGGAAGGGGCGGGGAGCGGTGCCGCAGGGGTTGCCTGCCAGGGGCTCCGGCTCACGACCGCCATTCGCTTGGTCGAGCGAGACGTTCGGCTCCTACAAAACTAGGCGAGGACCGGGCATCTGTCTCCACAATTACTCGGACTTCCTACTATCTGAGACGGCGGATTGCGTCACACCGCTCCGACCAGGGACGACGGTCCGGACGGCGTCACCCGCCCCGGGGTGCAGCCGCAGGGCTCCCACCGTCGGCAGCAGGCACAGCGCGCCCAGCACCACGAACGCGACGGCGTACGGCGGCCGCGCTCCGCCCGTCAGGGCCTCGCCCCCGCGCAGCGCGACGGTGGCGATCGCGATCCCGAGCCCCGCGGCCAGTTGGTGCGAGGTCGCGAAGAGGGCGTTCGCGTCGCGCAGCCGCTCCTCCCCCGTCTCGCTGAACGCGATCGTCGCGTAGCCGCTGAGTCCGACCGAACGGGCGACACCGCCGACGGCCACGACGACCCCGATCACCGCGACCGGCGTCGCCGCCGTGAACAGCGCGCAGCCCGCGGTGGTCACGGCGAGCCCCAGGGTCGAGACGACGAGCAGCGGCCGGAATCCGAACCGGTTGATCAGATACGTCGTCGCCGGCTTGATGCCGATGTTGCCCACGAAGACGAACAGGATCACGGCGCCCGACTTCACCGCACTCCACCCGAAGACCTCCTGGAAGAGCAGGGGCAGCAGGAAGGGGAGGGCGGAGACGACCGCCATGTAGAGGGAGCCGTCGAGCGCCGCGGCCCGGAAGGACGGGACGTCCAGGGTGCGCAGGTTGACCAGCGGATGTGCGGTGCGCAGCAGATGGCGTACGGCCGCCGCCAGGGCCACGACCGCGACGGCACCGGCCACGGCCGTCTCCGCCGGGCCGCTCCGGTCTGCGGACACCAGATGCGCGGTCCAGGTCAGGGCGGCGAGACCGACGCAGGTGAGCAGCATGCCGGGCACGTCGAGCGGCGGCGCTCCGCCCGGCGTGCCCGGCGCGATGAGCCGGCGGGCGACGAGCAGGGCGAGCACCCCGAGCGGCACGTTCAGGAGGAAGATCCAGTGCCAGGAGGCGTACGTGGTGATCACGCCGCCGAGCAGCGGCGCGACGACCGGGGCGGCGAGGCCCGGCCACACGATGTAGGCGACCGCGCGCGGGAGATCCCGCTTGTCGATCCCGGCGACCACGACGAGCCGGCCGACCGGCACCATCATCGCGCCGCCCGCGCCCTGGAGGACCCGGGTCACGACGAGGACGCCGAGGCCGGGCGCGAGGGCGCAGGCCAGCGAGGCGAGGGTGAAGACCGTGATCGCGGCGAGGAGGACGCGGCGCGGACCGAAGCGGGCGGTGAGCCAGCCGGAGAGAGGGACGAGGACGGCGAGGGTGACGAGGTAGGCCGTCACGACCAGGCCGACCGAGGCGGGTGTGGTGTGCAGGTCGGCGGCTATCTGCGGGGCGGCCGTCGACACGATCGTGCCGTCCAGCATCTCCATGAAGAAGCAGCCCGCGACCAGCAGCGCGGTGCCGCGCTGACGCGAATCCATCATGGATCCAGATTCGGGGTGGACCACTCCTGCACACAAGGTCCGATTGCTTCACGTAGCATTGCGCCCCATGCAGCATTCACGCCCAGCTCCTCCCGCGCGGGACGGGGCGTCCCCCCTCCCGGACATGAACCTGCTCCCCGCTCTCGACGCCCTTCTGCGCGCGGGCGGCGTCGCGGGCGCGGCGGCCGAACTGAGCGTGTCCCCCTCGGCGATGAGCCGCACCCTGGGCCGGCTGCGCCGGGTCGTCGGCGACCCGCTCCTCGTCCCGTCGGGCCGGGGCCTGACCCTCACGCCCCGCGCGCGGGAGATGCAGCCCGGGGTACAGGCGGCGCTCGCGGCCGCCGTGGCCGCCCTCCACCCGCCCCGCGACATCGAACTCGCGACCCTGCGGAGGGAGTTCAGGATCCGCACGAACGACGGGGTCGCGATGTCCCTGGGTGCCCCGCTGCTGGAACTGGCGGCGCGGGAGGCACCCGGCGTGCGACTGCGGCTGCTGCCGGAGGGCGACGAGGACCCGGCGGACCTGCGCACCCATGTCGACCTGGACGTGGGCGAGTTGCCGGAGGAACTGCCGCACGACGTGCGCAGCGCCGCCCTCAGGGTTCACCGGTACGTGGCCGTCGCGCGCGCCGACGCCCCGTTCGCCCAGGGCCCGTTGACCGCCGCCCGCTTCGCCGCACTGCCCCACATCACGGTCACCCGGCGCGGCCGCACGCGCAGCGTGGTGGACGAACGTCTCGCCGAACTCGGCCTGAGCCGCGACGTCCTGGCCACCGCCCCCACCTACGGCGCGGCCTGCTTCTTCGCCCTGCGCACCGACGCACTGGCCCTGGTCCCCTCGGAGGTCGCGACCGAGGCGTGCCGGGCGATGCCGCTCGTGGTCCTGGAGATTCCGCTGGACCTGCCGGAGGTCGTGTCGGCGCAGGCGTGGCACGTGCGGCTGGACACCGATCCGGCGCACCGGTGGCTCCGTGGGGCACTCACCCGCGTGGCCGGGGAGACCGGCCCCGCCGTGGACGGGTCCCCCGCGACCGGCTGACCGGGGCGCGGCGTGCCGCGGCCGACCCACGGCGGCGCCGGTCCACCGCGGCGCCGACGGACCCCGGTGGACCGGCCGCGGTGAAGCGACCGAGGTGGACCGGCCGGTACGACAGGCGCTCCGCCGGCACCCGCTCCGGTCAGAGCACGTCGCCGTCCCGCCAGTCGAAGACCAGCTCGTGCTCCGGGTCGAGGGGGCCCACGGCCGCGCCGGGACGGACGAAGGTGATGCCCTCCTCCTCGGGGAGGCGGACGACACCGTCCGGGGCCAGGACGCAGACGCGGCCGGGCCAGAGCTGCCAGCCCCGGACCGCGTACAGGGCGGCCCCGTCCTCGCTCGCGGAGAGCGCGCCGAGCCCGTAGGCGCTCTCGATGATCCGTTCCACCTCCGCCATCACGCGCCCGCCGAGCCCTGTGCGCCGCACGTCCGCGCGAACGCCGACCGCCTCCACGTATCCGACGCGCAGCGAGCGGCCGCGGTGCAGGACGCGCCGCTGGATCACCGAGCCGTGCGCCGCGAGGCCCCGGCCGTCATGCACCAGGACGTGCATTCCGCCGAGTCCGTGGTCCCAGTCCTCGTCCCTGAAGTCCCCGTCGAAGGCGTCCTCCAACAGGGCACGGGCGGCGCGGAGTTCGGCGGGGGCGAGGTCCGCGGTGTGGGCGGTCCGCAGTCGGGTGGCCATCCGGCCAGTATTCACACGGGGGCCAGGAATCCCAGCCCTCTCACCGCGCCGCCCCGGGGGCGACGGCAACCGCACACCGACGCCTAACCCTTAAAAACTACTTGACCGGTTAGGAAGCCACATGATGGACTGCCTTCACCGCCAAAGACACTTTCAGGGGTTAGGGGATCCGATCATGAGCAGCCACCCGGTCCACCACCGCACCACCACCGTCCGCGGCCACCGGATCGCCTACCGCGAGGCCGGCCCCTCGGACGCGCCCGTCCTGCTCCTCCTGCACGGCTTCCCGAGCAGCTCGCACATGTTCCGGGACCTGCTGCCGCTGCTCGCCGACCGCTACCACCTGGTCGCCCCCGACCACCTCGGCTTCGGCCGCTCGGACGCCCCCGCGGCCGCCGACTTCCCGTACTCCTTCGACCGGCTGGCCGAGATCACCGAAGAGTTCACCGAGCAGCTCGGCCTCAAGGAATACGCGCTCTACATCCAGGACTACGGCGCCCCGATCGGTCTGCGCCTCGCGCTCGCGCACCCCGATCGGGTGACCGCGATCATCACGCAGAACGGCAACGCGTACGAGGAGGGGCTGGGCGCGGACGCCTGGGCTCCGGTCCTTGCACTGATCGCGGAGCGCACACCCGAGACCGAGGCGCCGGTCCGCGCCATCAGCGGCCCGGACGGCATCCAGTGGCAGTACCTGACCGGCGTGCCGGACCCGACGCTGGTCAGCCCCGACGCCTACGAGCACGACGCGGCCCTGATGGCCCGCCCCGGCCAGCCGGAGATCCAGCTCGACCTGATCGGCGACTACGGCTCCAACTTCGCGCTCTACCCGGCGTTCCAGGAGTACTTCCGCACCAGCCAGGTCCCGCTCCTGGCCGTCTGGGGAGGCGGCGACGAGATCTTCGTCCCGGAAGGCGCGCTCGCCTTCCGCCGCGACCTCCCGGACGCGGAGATCCATCTGCTCCCCACGGGGCACTTCGCCCTGGAGACGCACGCGGACCAGATCGCGGCCCTCGTCCGGGACTTCCTCGACCGCGGCGCGACGGCCGACGGCCGCGAAGCGCATCACCCGCACGGCTGATCCTCGGCGCGGCATGCCACATCGGGCTCCGGCAACGGGAAACGGTGACGGCATGAACGACACGACCAGAGCACTGCTTGAGGGCGGCCCGGACGATCTGCCCGAACGGATCGTCCCGGCCCCGGACCCCGGATCGGACGTGAAGATCGAGTTGCGCGGTGGATACGAACACTTCAGGCCGACCCCGCGTCACGCGGACTCGCCGGAGGGCAGGCTGCCCGTGTACGAGTGGTGGGAGCGGACGGAGTTGCCCGGATAGCTCCGCGGGGCCGGGAACTGGAACCGCCCCCGCTCCACGGACGGGGGAGACCGTGGGGCGGGGGCGGAGTGGGTGACGGGCGGCCGGCCCGGGGGCCGGCGGCCGCGTTCGGCTGTCAGCCCATGTGCGGGTAGCCGTAGTCGGTCGGCGGAACCAGCGTCTCCTTGATGGCGCGGGTCAGCGTCCAGCGCATCAGGTTCTGCGGGGCGCCCGCCTTGTCGTTGGTGCCGGAGGCACGGCCGCCGCCGAAGGGCTGCTGGCCGACGACGGCGCCGGTCGACTTGTCGTTGATGTAGAAGTTGCCCGCCGCGTAGCGGAGCTTCTCCATCGTGTACGCGGCCGCCGCGCGGTCGCCGGAGATGACCGCGCCGGTGAGCGCGTAGTCGGATGCCGACTCCATCTGGGTCAGCATCTCGTCGTACTTGTCGTCCTCGTAGACGTGCACGGCGAGGAAGGGGCCGAAGTACTCGGTCGTGAAGACCTCGTTCTCCGGGTCCGAGCACTCGACGACGGTCGGGCGCACGAAGTAGCCGACGGAGTCGTCGTACGAGCCGCCCGCGACGATCGTGCAGGTCGGGTCGGCCTTCGCGCGGTCGATGGCCGCCTTGTTCTTGGCGAAGGACCGCTCGTCGATGACCGCGCCGATGAAGTTCGACAGGTCGGTGACGTCACCCATGGTCAGGTAGTCGACCTCGGCCGCGAACTCCTCCTTGAAACCGGAGTTCCAGATGGAGGCCGGGATGTAGGCGCGGGAGCTCGCCGAGCACTTCTGGCCCTGGTACTCGAAGGAACCGCGGGTCAGGGCGGTCTTGAGGACCGCGCGGTCGGCCGACGGGTGGGCGACCACGAAGTCCTTGCCGCCGGTCTCGCCGACCAGACGCGGGTAGGAGCGGTACTTCTCGATGTTGTTGCCGACCGTCTTCCACAGGTACTGGAAGGTCTTGGTCGAGCCGGTGAAGTGGATGCCGGCGAGGTCGCGGTGCTCCAGGGCGACCTTGGAGACCTCGATGCCGTCACCGGTGACGAGGTTGATGACGCCCTTGGGCAGGCCCGCCTCCTCCAGGAGCTGCATCAGCAGCACGGCGGCGTGGGTCTGCGTCGGGGACGGCTTCCACACGACGACGTTGCCCATGAGCGCCGGAGCGGTGGGCAGGTTGCCCGCGATCGCCGTGAAGTTGAAGGGCGTGATCGCGTAGACGAAGCCCTCCAGCGGACGGTGGTCCATCCGGTTCCACACGCCCGGGGAGTTCGCCGGCGGCTGCTCGGCGAGGATCTGGCGGGCGTAGTGGACGTTGAAGCGCCAGAAGTCGACGAGCTCGCAGGGGGTGTCGATCTCGGCCTGCTGGGCGGTCTTCGACTGGCCGAGCATGGTGGAGGCGGCCAGCGTCTCGCGCCAGGGACCGGCCAGCAGCTCGGCGGCGCGCAGAATGATCGCGGCGCGGTCGTCGAAGGCCATCGCGCGCCAGGCGGGAGCGGCGGCGAGGGCCGCGTCGACGGCGTCCTGGGCGTCCGCCTGCGTGGCGTTGGCGTAGGTGCCGATGCGCGCCTTGTGGTTGTGCGGCTGCACGACGTCGAAACGGTCGCCGCCGCCCATGCGCCGCTCGCCGCCGATGGTCATCGGCAGGTCGATCGGGTTCTCGGCCAGCTCCTTGAGCTTGGCCTCGAGGCGGACACGCTCGGCCGAGCCGGGGGCGTAGCCGTGCACCGGCTCGTTGACGGGGGTGGGGACCTGGGTCACAGCGTCCATTTTTTCCGTAACTCCTTGAGTCGAGCGGGTGGTTCGGTCTCAGCCCTTGGTGAGGATCGAGCGGGCGAAGAAGAGCAGGTTGGCCGGCTTCTCCGCCAGGCGACGCATGAAGTAGCCGTACCAGTCGGTGCCGTACGCGGTGTAGACGCGCATGCGGTGGCCCTCGGCGGCGAGCCGCAGGTGCTCGTCGCTGCGGATGCCGTAGAGCATCTGGAACTCGTACTCGTCCAGTTTGCGCCCGGCTGTGCGGGCGAGCTCCTGGGCGATGGAGATCAGGCGCGGGTCGTGGGACCCGATCATCGGGTACCCCTCGCCCTCCATCAGGATCTTCAGGATGCGGACGTACGCCTTGTCGGTCTCGGCCTTCTGCTGGTACGCGACCTCGGCGGGCTCCTTGTAGGCGCCCTTCACCAGACGGACGCGGCTGCCGCTCTCGGCGAGGCGGCGGGCGTCGGCCTCGGTGCGGAAGAGGTAGGCCTGGATCACACAGCCGGTCTGCGGGAAGTCCTTCCGCAGCTCCTCGTGGATGGCGAACATCGAGTCGAGCGTGGTGTGGTCCTCGGCGTCCAGCGTGACGGTGGTACCGATGGCGGCGGCGGCCTCGACGACCGGGCGGACGTTCGCGAGGGCCAGCTCATGGCCACCCTCCAGCGCCTGTCCGAACATCGACAGCTTGATCGACATCTCGGCCTTGGTGCCGAGGTCCAGCTGCTTCAGCCGCTCGATGAGTTCCAGATACGCGTCACGGGCCGCGTACGACTGCTCGGGGGTCGTGATGTCCTCGCCGACGACGTCCATCGTGACTTCCAGGCCCTTGCCCGTGAGGTCCTGGATGATCGGGACGACCTGGTCGACGGTCTCACCGGGGATGAACCGGTCGACGACCGGCTTGGTCACCGGGGCCGCCGAGATCAGACGGCGCATCTTGTCGCTGCGCGAGGCGGCGAGAATCACGGGACCCAGCACGGGGCACCTCCACAACGAAGCCAGCAGGAGGCCGAATCCCGACGATTCGGGTACGGCACGGAGAACCACCGTGAAACCTAAGGATCTCTCCGATCCTCGGCCATCGACAGCTGTCACGCATCCGTGCCCCGGATCTCAGACATATGTATGAAGGGCTCGCGGAAATGCGCGAGAATGCCCGGGTGAGCGGTGAATACAGAGGCGACTACCAAGAGCTGGTCGACGAGATCTCGGCGCTCCTCGGCGTCCCCGCGACGCTGGAGAACCGTGATTTCGAGCTGATCGCCTTCGGCGCGTACGACAGCGAGGGCGACCTCGATCCCTCCGCCCTCGACCCCGTGCGCACCCGCTCGATCCTCACCCGCCGCTCCACCACGGCGGTCCGCACCTGGTTCGAGGGCTTCGGCATCACCCGCGCCACCGGGCCCGTCCGCATCCCGCCGACCCCGGAGGCCGGCGTCTACCGAGGGCGGATCTGTCTCCCGGTGCGCCATCGGGGCATCGTCCTCGGCTACGTCTGGCTGCTGGACGACGACCCGGGTCCCACCGACGCCCAGCTGACCGCCGCCATGCAGGTGGCCTCCCGCATCGGCGCCCTGCTCGCGGACGAGGCGCAGGCCGGCGCGGATCTCACCCGCGAGCTGCGCGCCGTCCTGACCGCCGAGCGCGGCTGGCAGCGCGACATGGCGGTGGCGGAGCTGCGCACGGCACTCGGCCCGCGCGGCGACGGACTGCACACGGTGGTGTGCGTGGCGCCGTGGCCCTCGGCCGACCCGGACGACGCACCTTCCGCCCGTACGGTGCCGGGCGCGACCGCGCTGTGCACCATCCCCTGGGGCTCGACGGGCCAGAGCCTGGCCCTGCTGGTCCGGCTGCGTTCGCCGGACGTACTGACGCCCGCGCTCACGGCGGCCGCCCGGTTCGTGCGGGAGGCGGCGGGCGGGCGCGGCGCGGCCGGGTCCACCGGGTCCGGCCGTCCGGGCGGTGCGGCGGGACCGGCCCGGAAGGGCGCCGCTTCGACGTCCGCGTCTCCCGGCGGTGCCAGTGCCTCGGACGTCTCCGGACTCCCTGGCGGGACGGTGGCAGCCGCCTCCTCCCACGGCGCCCCGGGAGCCGCTTCCCCGGGCGCCGCCGCGGGAGCCGCTTCCCACGGCGGGACGGCGGCTGCCGGGATCGCCGGGGCCCGGGTGGGACTCGGGGAACTGGGGGCCGCCTGGCACGAGGCGGCCGCCGCCGCGCGTGCGGTGCTGGCCGAACCCCGGCTCGGCCCGGTCGCCGAGTGGGGGGCCATCGGCCCCTTCCGGCTCCTCACCGCCTTGCCCCGGGAGGTGGCTCACGACCCCGTCGTACGCGCCCTGTTGGCACCGGCGCACAGCGAACTCGCGCGCACCGCCGAGGTGTTCCTCGACCGGGCGGGCCAGGCCGGCCGCACGGCCGCCGAGTTGGGCATCCACCGCCAGACGCTCTACTACCGCCTGTCCCGGGTGGAACAGCTCACAGGCCTCGACCTGGACGACGGCGAGGACCGGCTCCTGCTGCACATGGCGCTGAAGGGCGCGCGGCTCTAGCTCGCGGGGCCCCTCGATCTCCGGAAGGGCTCGGGCTCGTCCCGTGCCGCCACCTCAGGACCGACCGGCCGGCCTCGCGTCCGGTGTCAGCAGATCACCGACCGCCGCCATCCCCTCGGCGATCGCCCGCTCCCCCACATCGCCGAAGCCGAGCACCAGTTGGGCCGGTGTCGACGCGTGGCCGGAGCGGCAGGCACTCATGCCGTACAGGCCGACGGAGCGATCCCGGGCCGCGGCGACGACGGACCGTTCGTCGGCCGTCGCCGCCAGGTGCAGGACCGCGTGGAACCCGGCGGCCAGTCCGGTGAGCCGGATCTCCGGAGCGTGCGTGGCGAGCGCGGTGACCAGGGCCGTGCGCCGGGCCGCGTAGACGGTGCGCATCCGGCGCAGGTGGCGGTCGTAGCGGCCGGACTCGATCAGCTTCGCGAGGGCGAGCTGGTCCAGGGTCGGGGAGCCGCGGTCGGTGAGCCGCTTGGCCTCCGCGACCGGGACGGCGAGCGCGGGCGGGCACAGCAGCCAGCCGATGCGCAGCGCCGGGGCGAGCGACTTGCTGACGGTGCCGATCGAGACCACCCGGTCCGCGGCCAGCCCCTGGAGCGCGCCCACCGGCTCCCGGTCGTAGCGGAACTCGGCGTCGTAGTCGTCCTCGATGACGTACGCGTCCCGCCGCGTCGCCCACTCGATGAGGGCGAGCCGGCGCGCGGGGGCGAGGACGACCCCGGTGGGCCACTGGTGCGCCGGGGTGACGATGACGGCGCGGGCTCCGGTCGCGTCGAGGGCCCGTACGTCGATGCCGTCCTCGTCCACCGGCACAGGCACGGCCGTCAGTCCCGCGGCCCCGGCGGCGGCCGACGCGGTGGCGGGACCGCCCGGATCCTCGTACGCCACCACTCGCACACCGGCGAGCGCCAGGCTGCGCAGCGTCAGCCCGAGCCCCTGCGCGTAGCCGGAGCAGACGACGATCCGCTCGGGGTCGGCCGCGGCCGCCCGTACCCGGCGCAGATAGCCGGCCACGACCTCGCGCAGCACCGAACTCCCGCGCGGGTCCCCGTAGTCCAGATCCGCCGTCGGCATGGCGCGGCCCGCCTCGCGCGTCGCCCAGAGCCAGTCGGCGAGCGGGAAGCTTCCCAAGTCCGGTACGCCGTGCCGGAAGTCCGCGATCAGGCGCGGGGCGGCCGGGTCCGGGGAGGCGGGCCCGGGCGGCACATGGGCTCCCGCCGCGACCCGCGTGGCGGAACCGACGCGGGTCACCAGATAGCCCTCCGACTGGAGTTGGGCGTAGCAGTCCTGGACGAGGCCGCGCGACAGACCGAGCTCGCGGGCGAGTTCACGGGAGGACGGAAGGCGCTCACCGGCGCCGAGGCGGCCGGTGCGGATCGCGTCGCGGACCTGCCGCTCCAGCTGGGCGCGGAGCTGCTCGCCGCTGTCCCGGTCGACGGACAGCAGCAGCTCGGGCGACAGACCGGCCCACTGCGGAGGCATGAAATTGGAGCTTACCGGCGGTCCGGCCGGATTCTAACGTCGTCCCCATGACGACTCCCTCGATGCCGCAGCCGCCCCGGACGACTCCGAGTCCGGCTACGGGTCCGGCTCCGAGTCCGGATGTGGGTCCGGATGTGAGCCCGGCTCCGAGCCCGGATGTGGGTCCGGATGCGAGAGCGGCTCCGAGCCCGGCTCCGAGTCCGGACGCGAGGACGGCTACGGGTCCGGACGCGAGTACGGGTCCGGACGCGATGCCCTCACCGGCCCCGGCCCCAGCCCCGGCGCCCGCGCCCGCGCCGACCACTTCTGTCGTGCCTGCCAGGCCCGCTCCGTCGGATCAGGTGTCCGTTACGGCGGCTCCGACGACAGTGACGGCTCCGGCCTGCGGGTCCGCCGCCCGGCCGCCGCTGCTCACCCGGCCCCTGATGCTCCGCTTCGTGAGCATGATCGGCGCCTCGGTGAGCTTCTTCCTGCTGCTCTCGGTCGTCCCCGCGTACGCCACGGCTTCGGGCGCGGGCCCGGCCACCGGTGCCCTGATGCTGTCCACGGTCCTCGGCGAACTCGCCGCTCCCCGCTTCGTGGCGCGCTACGGATACCGCGTGGCGCTGATCGCCGGCCTCGCCCTGCTCGGCGCGCCCGCCCTCGTCCTCACCGTCTCGCACTCCCTGGCGTGGATCGTGCTGGTCTGCCTGGTCCGCGGCCTCGGTTTCGCGCTCACGCTGGTGGCGGGCGGCGCGCTCACCGCCTCGCTGATCCCGGCCGAACGGCGGGGTGAGGGTCTGGCGCTGGTGGGCGTGGTCTCCGGGGTACCGTCGCTGATCGCCCTGCCCCTGGGCGTGTGGCTGGCCGCGCACGTGGGCTGCACCCCGGTCGCCGTCGCCGCGGGCGTGGCCGCGCTGGCCGCCGTCGCGTCGGTGCCGGGCCTGCCCGACCGGGAGGCGACGTCGGAGAAGCCGGTGGGGATGGTGGCCGCCCTGCGGACCGGCGCCCTGGCCCGGCCCGCGATCGTCTTCGCGACCACCGCCCTGGCCACCGGGATCATCGTCACCTTCCTGCCGCTGGCGGTCCCCGCCGCCGCTTCCGGGGTCGTCGCGGTGGCCCTCTTCACGCAGCCCGCCGCATCGACCGCGGCCCGTTGGGCGGCGGGCCGGTACGGCGACCGGCACGGACCGGCGCGGCTCGTGCTGCCAAGCCTGCTCCTGTCGGCCGGCGGCATGCTGATCACCGCGTTCACCGGGAGCCCGGTCGCCGTCGTGGCCGGGGTGGCCGTCTTCGGCGTCGGCTTCGGCATCGCCCAGAACGCGACCCTGACCCTGATGTACGCACGGGTCCCGGCCTCCGGCTACGGCACGGTCAGCGCGCTGTGGAATCTGGCGTACGACGGTGGCATGGGCGTCGGCGCGGTCGGCTTCGGCACCCTGGCCGGACCGGCGGGCTACGCTGCCGCCTTCGCCATCACCGGCGCGTTGATGCTGGTGGCGCTGGTCCCGGCCGTCCGGGACCTGCGCACCCCCGCCCCCAAGGGGTGCCCGGCCGGTCCGGCGGGCGCATGACGACCGGGTGGGCGAGCGGCCCGATCGGGCGCATGACGACCGGGCGCATGACGACCGGGTGCGCGAGCGGCCCGATGGGCACATGACCACCGGGTGCGCGAGCGGGCGGTGGCCTCGGGGACGACCACCGCGCGGAGGTTCGCCGCGCTGAGGTTCGCCGCGCGGAGGCCCGCCGCGCGGAGGTTCGCCGCGCCGCCCGGAGGCCGGCCTCACGGAAGCCCGCCGCGCGGCCGGCCGGGCTCACTTCGCCTCGCGCGCCCCGTCGATCACGCGGCGCAGCCCGTCGGTGAGTTCGTCGGCCGTGGACGCGCTCGCCGGGTCGAAGAGCCACTGCACCATCAGGCCGTTGAGCAGCGCCTGATAGAAGCCGCCGAGCGACTTCACCGTCGCCTCGTCGAGCGTCTCCTCGTCCCGCCCGGTGAACATCGCGACCAGCCCGGACCGTCCCTCGATCTGGGCCTTCGCCATCAGGTCCCGCAGCTCCGGCACCCGGTCCCCCTGCGTCGCGATCTCCATGCTGGCCGCCCACAGGGGCCGGAAGTCCTCGAAGGACTCCAGCATCCGCGCCCACACACTGCGGAAACGCTCCACGGAGCCCCCGGGCTCGACCTCGCGCGCCGACTCCGGGTCGAACTTCTCGCCCCACTCCTGGATCAGCTCCACGAAGGCCTGCGTGAGCAGTGCGTCCTTAGACCCGTAGTGGTAGCCGATGGACGCCAGATTCGTCCCCGACTCCTTGACGATGTCGCGCGCCGTGGTGCGCACGAAGCCCTTCTCCAGCAGGCAGCGCTTGGCGCCTTCGAGCAGATCCTCACGGTGTCCCATGCCGGCCAGCGTACCCGGAATTCAGACAACCGTCCCATACGAACGTCAAGGACGGGCGTATTAAACGCTCGTACTAGACAGGCGTTTAAGACGTGCGTACAGTCCCTGCCATGACGAACCCGACGAGCACGACACCCACCTCCGGCGCCCCCGGCGCGCTGGCCGGCCGCCGTGAATGGACCGCCCTCGGCGTGCTGATGCTTCCGCTGCTCCTGGTCTCGATGGATGTCTCGGTCCTCTACTTCGCGATCCCCTCGATCAGCGCGGACCTGGAGCCGAGCGGGACCCAGCAGCTGTGGATCTTCGACATCTACGCGTTCGTGCTCGCCGGGCTGCTGATGACGATGGGCTCGCTAGGTGACCGCATCGGGCGCCGCAAGCTGCTCCTGTTCGGCGCCGCCGCCTTCGGCACCGCCTCGGTGCTCGCGGCCTACGCGAACAGCGCCGAGATGCTGATCGCGGCCCGCGCGGTCCTCGGCATCGGCGGCGCGACCCTGATGCCGTCGACGATGGCGATCATCCGCACGATGTTCACGGACCCCGGCCAGCGCGCGAAGGCCATCGGCATGTGGTCCGGCGTCATGACCGGTGGTATCGCGCTCGGTTCGGTGATGAGCGGTGTCCTCGTCCAGTACTTCTGGTGGGGCTCGGTCTTCCTCGTCAACCTGCCCGCCATGGTGCTGCTGCTGGTCCTCGGCCCGATCCTGCTCCCCGAGTCCAGGAACCCGGAGCCCGGCCGCTTCGACCTGCTCAGCGTGCCGCTGTCCATGGCCGCCGTGCTGCCCGTGATCTACGGCATCAAGGAGATCCCGTCCGAGGGCTGGAAGACCGAGTACGTCGTCTCGGTCCTCGTCGGACTGGTCTTCGCCGCCCTGTTCGTCCACCGCCAGCGCACCGCGAAGTCCCCGCTGATCTCCCCCGCCCTGTTCCGCGGCCGCGGCTTCGCGCCCGCCGTCGTGCTCAACCTGATCGCCTCGTTCGGCATGCTGGGCTCGGCGTACTTCACCACCCAGTACCTCCAGTCGGTGCTCGGCAAGAGCTCCATGGAGGCCGCCCTGTGGGCCCTGCTCCCCACCGTCCTGGTCGGAGTGGCCGCACCGGTCTCCGCGCAGCTCGTGCAGAAGGGCGTGGACCGCGCCCATGTCGTCTCCGGCGGCTTCGTGACCGCCGCCTGCGGTTACGGCCTGCTGACCCTCGCCGGCACCGACTCCCTGTGGCTCGTGCTGGCCGGCGCGGGCGTCCTCGCCGCCGGCATCGTCACCGTGATGTCGCAGATGATGGACCTGGCCCTCGGCACCGTCCCCGTCGGCAACGCGGGCTCGGCCTCCTCCCTGCTGGAGACCGGTGCCGAGTTCGGCGGCGCCCTCGGCATGGCCGTCCTGGGCTCCATCGGTACGGCGGTCTACCGCCAGGACATCCCGGCCGGCGTCCCCACCGCGGCCCACGAGACGCTGGGCGGCGCGCTCGCCGTGGCCGGACACCTGCCGGGCGACGCGGGCCAGGCCCTGGCGCGGGCCGCACGGGAGGCGTTCACCAACGGCATGCAGGCGGCGGCGATCGCGGGCGTGATCCTCCTGCTGGGCGCCGCGGCGCTCGCCGGCGCCACCCTGCGCAAGGTGCCGGTGCGCGAGACCGAGGAGGCACCGGAAGCGGTGGCCCCCGAGCAGGCGACGGCCTGACACCCACCCGCCGGGCGGCCGACGCCCGCACCCACCCACCCACCGGGCGGGCCGGACGACTCCGGCCCGCCCGGCATCGGCACGGGTCGAAACTCCGGCCGCCGCCCCCGGCACGCCGGGGGGGAACCCGTCCGTCGTGCCGGCCCGCCCCGCATCGGCACGGGTGCGGCGCCCGGCACCGCTCGGCGTCCGGGCGCGACAGGGGCGTCGGGGTGGCGCGGGCGCGGACTCGGCCGAGGGGGCCAGTACGGAACGGGTCCCCGGGAGGCCGGCACCGGGGAGTTGTCGGTGGAGCGTGCCAGGATGGGTGTCGTGGCACAGACATTCGGTACGCCGTTCATCGGCCGGGGGGACGAACTCGCCCGGCTCACCGGCGTGCTGGAGCGGGCCATGGACGGCGACCCCCGTGCCGTCCTGGTGGCCGGAGACGCCGGCGTCGGCAAGACCCGCACGCTCACGGAAGCCGCGGCGCACGCCGCAGCCGCCGGGATGACGGTCGTGACCGGCCACTGCGTGGACCTCGGAGACGTGGGCCTGCCGTACCTCCCGTTCACGGAGATCCTCGGTGCCCTGGCCGCCGACGACCGCTTCGCCCCGGCCCTCGCGGCCCACCCGGCGGTGCACCGGCTGACCGGCGGCGGATCGGGCGCCGGCACCGCACCGGACCCCGGCAGCCGCCTCCAGCTCTTCGAGGGCATCGCGCTTCTCCTCGCCGACCTGTCCGATGTCGCCCCGCTCCTGCTGATCCTCGAAGACCTCCACTGGGCGGACCAGTCCTCCCGCGACCTGCTCCGTTTCCTGCTCAGCCGGGGCGTCCTCCAGCGGCCCGCGCCCGGCGGCCCCGCCCGCCGCCTGGCCGTCTTCGCCTCGTACCGCGCGGACGACCTGCACCGCCGCCACCCGCTGCGCCCCCTGCTCGCCGAGCTGATCCGGCTGCCCGCCGTCGACCGGCTGGAGCTGCGGCCGATGGCCGACGCCGACGTGGCCCGGCTCGTGCGCGCGCTGCGCACCGGCCCCGTCTCCGACACCACGGTCCGCCGCATCGTCGACCGCGCCGAGGGCAACGCCTTCTACGCCGAGGAGTTGCTCGCCGCGCTGCCCGGTGACGACGGCCCCGGCTCCCCCGCCATGCCCAGCGGACTGGCCGACGTCCTCCTCATCCGCATCGAGCAACTCTCCGAGACCGCCCAGCAGGTGCTGCGCACGGCGGCCGTCGCGGGGCGCCGCGTCGAGCACGACCTGCTGCGTGACGCCGTACAACTGCCGCAGGACGAGCTGGAGTCGGCGCTGCGGGAGGCCGTCGGCCACCAGCTGCTGCTGCCCGGTGGCGACGCGACGTACTCGTTCCGGCACGCGCTCACCCGGGAGGCCGTGTACGCGGACCTGCTGCCCGGCGAGCGGGTCCGGCTGCACGGGCTGTTCGCCAAACTCCTCGCGGGGAAAGCCCGTTCGGCGAAGAACGCGGCGGAGCGCGCCCATCACTCGCGCGAGAGCCACGACCTGGCCGACGCGCTCACCGCCTCCCTCGAAGCCGCCGACCACGCCCAGGGCGTCGGCGCGCCCGCCGAGGAGCTGCGCCATCTGGAGACCGCGCTCGAACTGTGGCCCGCGGTGGACGCCGCCGCCCGCCCCGAGGGCGGCACGGTCGCCCTCACCCTGCGTGCCTCGGCGGCAGCCGCCCGCGCCGGCGAGTCCCATCGCGCGGTCCACCTCACCCGCGACGCGCTCGCCCGGGCCGGCTCGGACGCCGACTCCGAGCTCGCCGCCCGGGTGCGGTACACCCTCGCGGGCCATCTGATGCGGATCGACAGCCTGAAGGCCGCGTTCACGTACAGCAGCGAGGCGCTCGCGATGATCCCCGCCGAGCCGCCCTCGTACACCTGGGTGTGGGCGGCCGCGACCCATGTCATGGCCGCCCGCTATGTGGGACGGGACGAGGACGCGGAGCGGGTCGCCCGGCAGGCGCTGGCCACCGCCGAGCGGCTCGGACTGGTCGACGCCCAGGCCGACCTGACGATCTCTCTGGTCGGCATGGACGCGCACAACCGGCGCACCCCGAAGGGCCGCGACCGGCTGAGCCGGGCCCGCGAACTGGCCCGCGGCGCGGGGAACCTCCCGGTGGAGATGCGGGCACTGTTCAACCTCGCCATCGGGTGCTACGAATCCGGCGACCTGGACGAGTGCCTGACCTGGCTGGACGACGGCCTCGGCCGTGCCCGCCGCGCCGGTCTCCTCTCCTCTCCGTACGCCCTGGAGCTGCGCTATCTCCAGTCCCTGGTGCTCTACACGCTGGGCCGCTGGGACGAGTGCGCGCGAGCCGCCGCCGAGGACTCCGAACTGCTGCCGTCGGCGGGCGGGTTCGCGACGGGCCCCGCCCTGTACGTCGCTCTGGCCCGCGGCGAGCACGACGCGGCGGTCACCGGGGCCCGCGCACTGCTCGACCGGCCGTTCGACTGGATGGCGACGCTCGTCGCGAGCATCGTGCTGACCGACGGGGCGGCGCTGCGCGGCGACGCCGAGGAGTCCGTACGGCGGCTGCACACCGCGGCCGATGCCCTCACGGACGTCTCGGGCACCGACCGGCCCCCCGTCGTGGTGCGGCTCGCCGCGCTCGCCCTGTCCGCGGTCGCGGACACGGCCGAGGAGTCCCGCCGGTCCGGCGACCCGACGGGCGCCGACCGCTGGGCGGACACCGCGTCCGAGCTGGTGGAGCTGGCCCGGGGCACGGCGGCCCAGAGCGGGGACGCCACCGAGCAGGGACCCGAGGGACTGGCCTGGCTCGCCCGCGCCGAGGCGGAGGGGCTGCGCGCCCGCACCGGTCCGGACGTCGCGGCCTGGGAGCGGGCCGTGACGGCGTTCGGCTACGGCGATCCGTACGAGCTGGCCCGCAGCAGGAGGCGGCTCGCGGAAGCCCTCCTCGCGGCCGGCCGCCGGGAGGAGGCCGCCGAACAGGCCCGCGCGGCCCGTGAGACCGCCCTGCGCCTCGGTGCGGTGCCGCTGTGCGAGGCCCTGGACGCGCTCATCCGGCGCGGTCGCCTCGCCGGGTCACCCGCCGCCGGGGAGCGCATCGCCGCGCTCACCGCCCGGGAGAGCGATGTGCTGCGGCTGCTCGGCCGGGGGCGCACCAACCGCCAGATCGGTGAGGAACTGTTCATCACCGGCAAGACCGCGAGCGTCCATGTCTCCAACATCCTGGGCAAACTGGGCGCGGCGAGCCGTACCGAGGCCGTGGCCATCGCCTATCGCGAGGGCCTGATCGAGCCGGAGACGACACCGTCCGCGTGAGGCGGCGCAGGACGCGCGAGGGCCGGGACACCCTCGGGTGTCCCGGCCCTGTGCTCACGTGACGGAAGCGTCGCGGGAGAACCTCAGACGAGGTTCACCGATCGCGCCGACGTCGCGCCGATCTCGTCGGAGAGCTCGGTGAGGACGCCCTGCGGCACCGTGTCGTCGACGGTGAGGACCGCGAGGGCCTCGCCACCGACGGCAGCGCGGGCGACCTGCATGCCGGCGATGTTGATGCCGGACTCGCCGAGGATGCGGCCGACGGTGCCGACCACGCCGGGACGGTCCTCGTAGCTCAGCACGACCATGTGGTCGGCGAGCGCGAGGTCCACGTCGTACTCGCCGACGGCGACGATCTTCTGCAGGTGCTTCGGGCCGGCCAGCGTGCCGGAGACCGAGACCTCCTGGCCGTCGCCGAGCGTGCCGCGCACGGTGACCACGTTGCGGTGGTCGGGGGACTCCGAGCTCGTGGTCAGACGGACCTCGACGCCGCGCTCCTGCGCGAACAGCGGGGCGTTGACGTACGAGACCGTCTCGTCGACGACGTCCTCGAACACGCCCTTGAGCGCGGAGAGTTCGAGCACCTTCACGTCGTGCTGGGTGATCTCGCCGTACACCTCGACGTCGAGGCGGACCGCGACCTCGCCGACGAGGGCGGTGAAGATGCGGCCGAGCTTCTCGGCGAGCGGCAGACCGGGCTTGACGTCCTCGGCGATGACGCCGCCCTGGACGTTGACCGCGTCGGGGACGAGCTCACCGGCGAGGGCGAGGCGCACCGAGCGCGCGACGGAGATGCCCGCCTTCTCCTGCGCCTCGTCCGTGGAGGCGCCGAGGTGCGGGGTGCAGACGACCTCGTCGAGCTCGAACAGCGGGGAGTCCGTGCAGGGCTCCTTCGCGTACACGTCGAGGCCGGCGCCGGCGACGCGGCCCTCCTTGAGCGCCGCGTACAGCGCCTCCTCGTCGACGATCCCGCCGCGCGCGGCGTTGACGATGCGCACCGTCGGCTTGACCTTGTGCAGCGCCTCGTGACCGATGAGACCGAGGGTCTCGGGGGTCTTGGGCAGGTGCACGGTGATGAAGTCCGAGACCTCGAGCAGCTCGTCGAGGGTGAGGATCTTGACGCCCATCTGCGCGGCCCGCGCGGGCTGGATGTACGGGTCGTAGGCGACGACCTTCATGCCGAACGCGGACATGCGCTGCGCGACGAGCGCGCCGATGCGGCCGAGGCCGACGACACCGAGGGTCTTCTCGGCGAGCTCGACACCGGTGTACTTGCTGCGCTTCCACTCGCCGTTCTTCAGGGCCGTGTTGGCCTGCGGGATGTGGCGCGCGGTGGCGAGGAGGAGACCGCAGGCCAGCTCGGCCGCGGTCACGATGTTGGAGGTGGGGGCGTTGACGACCATGACGCCGGCCTTGGTGGCGGCGGAGACGTCGACGTTGTCCAGGCCGACGCCGGCTCGTGCGACGACCTTCAGCTTCTTGGCGGCGGCGACGGCCTCGGCGTCGACCTTGGTGGCCGAGCGGATCAGAATGGCGTCGACGTCGGCGATGGCCGGCAGCAGCTCGGCGCGGTCCGCGCCGTTCACATGCCGGATCTCGAAGTCCGGGCCCAGGGCGTCTACGGTCGCGGGCGACAGCTCTTCAGCGATGAGTACGACAGGTTTCGAGCTCACGTGAGTCCTCACAAGTCCAATGCGGACGGCCGTCCCGACGGCCGCAGGCGGTGGAGGGTTTGTAGCGGCCCCGGGGCGTGCCTGCACTTCTTGGGGGGTCGCTTGAGCCGCGTGGAAGACGCACGACGCTGTGGGCCTGACGCGTTGTTGATGTGGAGCAGTGTAGTGGCGCCGCCGAGGTCGTCCTGCGCCTCCGCGGAAGGATCACCCGTCCGTGGCTGGACGGGATGTCCAACACCGTGTCCACGGGCGTTACCCGCGGTTCGGCGAAGGGGCCGGAGCATGCCGCCCCGGCCCCCCGTCGTACGGCTTACGCCTCGTCGTCGTTCACCCACGACATGAGCTTGCGCAGCTCCTTGCCGGTGGTCTCCAGGAGGTGGTTCTCGTCCTGGGTCTTGTACTCGTTGTACTTCTTCAGACCCGAGTGGTACTCGTCCATCCAGTTACGGGCGAACGTGCCGTCCTGGATCTCGGCGAGGACCTTCTTCATCTCGGCCTTGGTGGCGTCCGTGATGATGCGCGGGCCGGTGATGTAGTCGCCCCACTCGGCGGTCTCGGAGACGGACCAGCGCATCTTCTCCAGGCCGCCCTCGTACATGAGGTCGACGATGAGCTTCAGCTCGTGCAGGCACTCGAAGTACGCGATCTCCGGCTGGTAGCCGGCCTCGGTCAGCGTCTCGAAACCGGCCTTGACCAGGGCGGCGGTGCCACCGCAGAGGACGGCCTGCTCACCGAACAGGTCGGTCTCGGTCTCCTCGGTGAAGGTCGTCTTGATGACGCCGGCGCGGGTGCCGCCGATGGCCTTGGCGTACGAGAGGGTGAGGGCGAAGGCGTTGCCGGTCGCGTCCTGCTCGACGGCCGCGATGCAGGGAACGCCGCGACCCTCCTCGTACTGGCGGCGCACGAGGTGGCCCGGGCCCTTGGGGGCGACCATGCAGACGTCGATGCCGGCCGGGGGCTTGATGAAGCCGTAGCGGATGTTCAGGCCGTGGCCGAAGAACAGCGCGTCGCCGTCGTTGAGGTTGTCCTTGATGGACTCCTCGTAGACCTGGGACTGGATCGGGTCCGGCACCAGGATCATGATGACGTCGGCCTCGGCCGCGGCCTCCGACGGCGTCACCACGCGCAGGCCCTGCTCCTCGGCCTTCGCCTTGGACTTGGAGCCCTCGTGCAGACCGACGCGGACGTCGACACCCGAGTCGCGCAGCGACAGCGCGTGGGCGTGGCCCTGGCTGCCGTAGCCGATGACCGCGACCTTGCGGCCCTGGATGATGGACAGGTCGGCGTCGTCGTCGTAGAACAGCTCGGCCACTGGGGTTCTCCTTGTTTTCCGGTATTTCCGGTGTTGCGTCCCACCGTACGGCGGGCGGGGGAAGGGAAGTTTTCGGGTCTCGGTATACGGGCGGACGGTGGTCGCCGCCCGCCCGCGTACCGACGCTTTCCTGACTTAGGCCGACCGGTCCAGTGCGCGCAGCGACCGGTCCGTGATCGAACGCGCCCCGCGCCCGATCGCGATCGTGCCGGACTGGACGAGCTCCTTGATGCCGTACGGCTCCAGCATCTTGAGCATGGCCTCCAGCTTGTCGGCGCCGCCGGTGGCCTCGATGGTGACGGCCTCCGGGGAGACGTCGACGGTCTTGGCGCGGAAGAGCTGGACGATCTCGACGATCTGGGAGCGCGTCTCGTTGTCGGCGCGCACCTTCACCAGAACGAGTTCCCGCTGAACGGCGGAACCGGGCTCCAGCTCGACGATCTTCAAGACGTTGACGAGCTTGTTGAGCTGCTTGGTGACCTGTTCGAGCGGGAGTTCCTCGATCACGTTCACCACGATGGTGATGCGGGAGATCTCGGGGTGCTCGGTGACACCGACGGCGAGGGAGTCGATGTTGAAGCCGCGCCGGGAGAACAGGGCGGTGATCCGGGCGAGGACACCGGGCTTGTTCTCGACGAGGACGGAGAGGGTGTGCTTGCTCATGGGTCTGACTCGGCTCTCTCTCAGTCGTCTTCGTTGTCGCCGAAGTCGGGGCGGACGTCCCGGGCGAACATGACCTCGTCGTTGGAGGTGCCGGCGGCGACCATCGGCCACACCATCGCGTCTTCGTGGACGATGAAGTCGACCACGACCGGACGGTCGTTGATCGAGTTCGCCTCCTCGATCACCTTGTCGAGGTCGTCCGGGGACTCGCAGCGGATGGCGTAGCAGCCCATGGCCTCCGACAGCTTGACGAAGTCGGGGACGCGGGTGCCGGCGCTCGGCTGCTTGCCGTCGGCGTCCGGACCGCTGTGCAGCACGGTGTTGGAGTAGCGCTGGTTGTAGAAGAGGGTCTGCCACTGGCGGACCATCCCGAGGGCGCCGTTGTTGATGATGGCGACCTTGATCGGGATGTTGTTCAGGGCGCAGGTCGTGAGTTCCTGGTTGGTCATCTGGAAGCAGCCGTCGCCGTCGACCGCCCAGACCGTGCGGTCCGGCTGTCCGGCCTTGGCGCCCATCGCGGCCGGGACCGCGTAGCCCATGGTTCCGGCGCCGCCGGAGTTCAGCCAGGTCGAGGGCTGCTCGTACTGGATGTAGTGCGCGGCCCACATCTGGTGCTGGCCGACGCCCGCCGCGAAGATCGTGCCCTCCGGGGCGAGCTGCCCGATGCGCTCGATGACCTGCTGCGGCGACAGCGAGCCGTTGTCGGGCTGCTCGTAGCCGAGCGGGTACGTCTCGCGCCAGCGGTTGAGGTCGTTCCACCAGGCGGTGTAGTCGCCGGTGTTGCCCTCGCCGTGCTCCTTCTGCACCGCCTGGACCAGGTCGGCGATGACCTCGCGGGCGTCTCCGACGATCGGCACGTCGGCGGCGCGGTTCTTGCCGATCTCGGCCGGGTCGATGTCGGCGTGGACGATCTTGGCGAACGGGGCGAAGCTGTCCAGCTTGCCGGTGACGCGGTCGTCGAAGCGGGCTCCGAGGGCGACGATCAGGTCGGCCTTCTGCAGCGCGGTGACGGCGGTGACCGAACCGTGCATGCCCGGCATTCCCACGTGCAGCGGGTGGCTGTCGGGGAACGCGCCGAGCGCCATCAGCGTGGTGGTGACGGGCGCTCCGGTGAGTTCTGCGAGGACCTTCAGCTCGGCGGTGGCGTGCGCCTTGAGGACGCCGCCGCCGACGTACAGCACCGGTCGCTTCGCCTGGGTGAGCAGCTTGGCGGCCTCGCGGATCTGCTTGGCGTGCGGCTTGGTCACCGGGCGGTAGCCGGGCAGGTCCTGGGTGGGCGGCCACTGGAAGGTGGTCCGCGCCTGGAGGGCGTCCTTGGCGATGTCGACGAGGACCGGGCCCGGGCGGCCGGTGGAGGCGATGTGGAAGGCCTCCGCGATCGTCCGCGGGATGTCCTCGGCCTTGGTCACCAGGAAGTTGTGCTTGGTGATCGGCATCGTGATGCCGACGATGTCCGCCTCCTGGAAGGCGTCCGTGCCGATCGCCTTGGACGCGACCTGTCCGGTGATCGCCACGAGCGGCACCGAGTCCATGTGGGCGTCGGCGATCGGCGTGACCAGGTTGGTCGCTCCGGGGCCGCTGGTCGCCATGCAGACGCCGACCTTGCCGGTGGCCTGGGCGTATCCGGTGGCCGCGTGGCCGGCGCCCTGCTCGTGCCGCACGAGCACGTGCCGCACACGGCGGGAGTCCATCAGCGGGTCGTACGCCGGAAGGATCGCACCGCCGGGGATACCGAATACCGTCTCGGCCCCGACCTCCTCGAGCGAGCGGATGAGGGACTGCGCACCCGTGACGTGCTCGGGGGCGGACTGGTGTCCTCCGGAACGGGGCCGCGGCTGCGGATGGTGGGCCCCGGTGGCCTGCTCGGTCATCGGCATTCTCTTCTCGATGCTGAGGGTTTTTGCGACTTTTGTGCGATGTACGACTGGTGCCTGTGCAACAAAAAACCCCTCGTGCCGTGAGGCAAGCGAGGGGAGCGCGCCGGGTGCGGTCGCTGGGTGTTCCGGACCTTTCCGGTGACCACCTAGCTTCAGCCGACGCGCTTTCCAAGTACGAGAATTCGGGTGCGCATGGCATTGACCCTCCCCCCGGCACGCACCGACTGTCAAGTGGGTGGGACGGGAGTCTCATTATGTGAGCGGAGGGCTGTTCCACCCCTCAGAACAACGGGCACACCACTCGTATACACCCCCGCGCCGCCACCGCCCGCGAACACGGGCTCGGCCGGGCCGTTGGGCACCGGAAAATGTCCGGAAGAGAGCGCCCTGCGCAGTCGGTACTCGTCCAGCGGTCCGGAGAACGCCATGCCCTGGCCGTGGGTGCAGCCCATCGCGCGCAGGGCGACGACCTGTTCCGGAAGGTCCACCCCGTCGGCCACGGACTGCAGCCCCAGATCGGTGGCGATCCGCAGCAGGCCGCTGGTGATCTTGTGCAACCGGGCGGACTCGACGACTCCCTCGACAAGACTCCTGTCGAGCCGCAGTACGTCGACGGGGAGCCGCCGGAGCGCCGTGATCGCCGCGTAGCCGCTGCCGAAGCCGTCCAGGGCGATCCGCACACCCAGGCGCCTGAGCGCGTTCAGCCGGCGCTCCAGCTCGTCCAGGGAGACGCGGGGGTCGGTGTCGGACAGCTCGACGATCAGACCGCCCGAGGCGAGCCCGTGCCGGGTGAGCAGGGACTCCACGGAGCCCAGCGGCATCGACCGGTCCAGCAGACGCCGGGCCGTCATCCTGACCGCGACCGGCACCGCGACGCCCGCGGCGGTCCGCTCGGCCGCCTGCTCGACGGCCTCGTCGAGCATCCAGCGGCCCAGTTCGGCGGTCCTGTCGCTGTCCTCGGCGACGCGCAGGAACTCGGCGGGCGTGAAGAGCACTCCCTGGGAGGAACGCCAGCGCGCCTGCGCGGTGACCGAGGCGATCCGGCCGTTCTCCAGCGACACCACGGGCTGGTGCAGCAGGGCGAACTCGCCGTCCTGGAGCGCGGAGCGCAGCCGGGTCGCCAGTTCCGCCTTGCGGACCACGTCCTGCTGCATCTGGGGTGCGTACAGCTCGACACGGCCCTTTCCGGCCGCCTTGGCGCGGTACATGGCGAGGTCGGCGTTGCGCAGCAACTCCCCCGCACCCAGGCCGGGTTCGGCGAAGCCGACTCCGATGGACGCGGCGACCCGGACATCGTTGCCGTCGATGCAGTACGGCTGGGAGAGCCTGATCCGCAGACGGTCGGCGAGTTCCAGTATCTGCTGCTCACGGGCGGTACGGTCGCGGCCGCCGTCGCCGACGATGAGGGCCGCGAACTCGTCTCCGCCCAGCCGGGCGGCGGTGTCGCCGTGCCGCACCGAGTCCTGGAGTCTGCGGGCGGCCTGGACGAGCAGTTCGTCGCCGGCCTGGTGCCCGATCGTGTCGTTGACGGCCTTGAAGCCGTCGAGGTCGATGAAGAGGACGGCGGTACCCCGGTCGGAGGAGCGGCGTCCGGACAGGGCCTGCTGGACGCGCCGGGTGAACAGCGCGCGGTTGGGCAGGTCGGTGAGCGGGTCGTGTTCGGCGTTGTGCTGCAACTGCGCCTGGAGCCGCACCCGTTCGGTCACGTCACGGCTGTTGAAGATGAGGCCGCCGTGGTGCCGGTTGACGGTGGACTCCACGTTGAGCCAGCCGCCGTCCCCGGACCGGAAACGGCACTCGATGCGGGTGGTGGGCTCCTCGGCGTGACTGGCCGCGAGGAACCGCCGCACTTCGTGGACCACGCAGCCGAGGTCCTCGGGGTGGATGAGGGAGGCGAGCTCGGAGCCGACGAGTTCCTCGGCGTCGCGGCCGTAGACCCCGGCGGCGGCCGGGCTGACGTACCTCAGGATGCCGTTCGGAGCGGCGATCATGATGACGTCGCTGGAGCCCTGCACCAGGGAGCGGAAGTGGTTCTCCTTCTGGGCCAGCTCCTGGGTGAGGGTGATGTTGTCGAGCAGCATGATGCCCTGGCGCACCACGAGGGCGAGCACGACGAGGCCGGCGGTGACGAGCACCACGCGGTCCACATTGCGCCCGTTCAGGATGTTGTAGAGGATCCCCAACGTGCAGACGGCGGCGGCCAGATAGGGCGTCAGCGCGGCCAGGGAACCGCTGATGGGACGCGTCGCCGGGTATCGGCGCTGCCCCGGACCCTGGGGGTTCCCGTGTGCCTGCCCGCCCGGCTGTCGCTCGTACGGATGTTCCTCCGGCCCGTGCTCCCCCTGACGCCCGCGGGACCCGGGACCCTGCGGACCCCCCGGTGATCCGTGCGACGCCCGAGGCTCCTGGGGTTCGTGCGGCGCGTGGCTCCCCGGGGGGCCGTGCCGGCCCTCCTGGCGCTGTCCGGGGATGTGCTCGTGCACCACGCGCGCGTGCCCGTCCGATCCCTGCTCGTCGGTGTCCGGGTCGGAGTGCCCGTGCCGGGTGACGACCCAGGGGGCGTACGCGAGAAGCAGCGAGCCGGCGAACCAGCCCGCGTCGAGGAGCTGACCCGAGCGGTAGTTGTTGTGCAGGAGGGGCGAGGTGAACAGGGCGTCGCACATGACGGTCAGGGCGAGCGCCCCGATCGCGGTGTTCACCGCCGACCTGTTCACCGACGATCGGCGGAAGTGCAGCGCGAGCACCATGCTGACCAGCGCGATGTCCAGCAGCGGGTACGCCAGCGACAGCGCGGTGTGCGCGACGCTCGGCCCGTCGAACTTCGCGGCCTGGGCGAGCGCCAGGCTCCAGGACAGCGTGAGCAGCGAGCCGCCGATCAGCCAGGCGTCCAGCGCGAGGCACACCCAACCCGCCTTGGTGACGGGCCTCTTGGCGAGCACCAGCAGTCCCACGATGGCGGGCGGCGCGAAGCAGAGGAAGAACAGATCGGCGTAACTCGGGCTGGGGACAGGGCGGTCGAGGACGACCTCGTACCACCCCCAGACCAGATTCCCGAGCGAGGCCATCACCGAGGAGAGCGCGAAGAGCAGCCACGCGGGTCGAAAGCGGCTGCGGCGATGACGGGCGTAGAGGAAGCAGGACACCGCCGCGGTGCCCGCCGCGACGCTCAGACCGAAGTCGCCCATGACCAACGCGAGACTCACGGAGCCCCAGCCGAGCGCGGAACCGACGGCGTATCCCGCGCACACCAGGGCCAGCACGAGTTGCGAGAACAGGCCCGTCCCGCCGTCGAAGACCGGCCGACGGGTCAGCAGCGCCCCTGGGGAGCTCACCGGGCCCACCCGGTCCGTACCCCGGGGTCCCGCTGATCCCGGTGCGCCGGGTGCGCATGCCTCCGGCGGCCTCCGTGCCTGCGGTGGTGATGGCCGCCGTGGCCGCGTCTGTGCGTGGTCGCGCGCCAGGGCCGTCGGCGGCGGCCCCGCCGCGTCGGATCGTTGGTCCATAGGCCGTGCATCGCCCGTCGCCCCCCTCGCAGTCTCAATGTCCGTCCCCGGCGCCGAACGGTGCGCGGCGCAGCCCCTGTCGGGACGATACACCAGTCTCGTCACTCAGGGACATAGTTCCTCTACGCTCCGTGACGACCAGGGACTATGCCGGTACCGCCCGCATTCGGGGAACTGCGGAGGGTGCCCGAAGCGGACGGAGAGCGAACGGGGCGTTGCTCAAGTGCCGGTGGTAAGGACCACGTTCCGCAGCGGCTCGCGGTTCACGAAGAGAGTCAGCTGGTCCGCCAGCAGCCGCTTGGCGCGCGGCCAGAACGCCGAGGTGGGGCCGCCGACATGGGGGCTGATGAGCACGCCGGGCGCGTGCCACAACGGGTGTCCCTGGGGCAGCGGTTCAGGGTCGGTGACGTCGAGGGCCGCGGTGATGCGCCCGCTCTCCAGCTCGGCGAGGAGCGCCTTGGTGTCGACGACGGGGCCGCGGGCCACGTTCACGAGGAGCGCACCGTCCTTCATCCGGGACAGGAAGTCGGCGTTCACCAGGCCACGGGTGCTCTCCGTGAGCGGCGTGGACAGCACGACGATGTCGAATTCGGGGAGCAGGGAAGGCAGTTCCGTGAGGGGGCGCACGGGACCGCGCTCCGTGGCGCGAGCGGAGCGCGCGACGCGCTCCACCCGCGCGAGCTCGAACGGCGCGAGCCGGTCCTCGATGGCGGACCCGATCGACCCGTAGCCCACGATGAGGACGGACTTGTCGGCCAGCGAGGGACGGAACCCCGAGCGCCACTCCTCCTTGTCCTGGCCCCGCACGAAGTCGGGGATCCCGCGCAGCGAGGCGAGGACCAGGGCGAGGGTGAGCTCTCCCGTGCTCGCCTCGTGCACCCCGCGTGCGTTGCACAACACCACGCCGGGACGAAGGGACTTGACACTCGGCAGGACGTGGTCGACGCCGGCGGAGAGCGTCTGCACGACCCGGACCGACGTCATTTCGGACATCGGACGCTGCGAGACGGCGGGCGGCTTCATGTACGGCACGACGTAGAACGCGCAGTCGGCCGGATCCGCGGGAAACTCCTGGTCGCCGTCCCAGAAGCGGTAGTTGAGGCCTTCGGGGAGTCCGTCGATCTCGTCGGCGTGAAAGGGAAGCCACACATCGGAAGTCATGGTCAGGAGGCTATGCCAGGTGCCCATGCGCGCAGAGGTTAGGTTGGGGTGCCAGCACGAGGAGGATTACGGCCAGGTGGAGCGCAGAACGATCGGGGCCGCGGCACTCGATGTCGGGGCGGTCGGGCTCGGATGCATGCCGATGAGCTGGGCCTACACCGGGTCGCGGCAGCGCGGCGAGGAGTCGCTGCGAGCGGTGCACGCGGCGCTCGACCGGGGCTCGACGCTGCTCGACACGGCCGACATGTACGGCCCCTTCACCAATGAACTGCTCCTTGGGCGGGTGCTCAAGGAGCGGCGCTCCGAGGCCTTCGTGTCGACCAAGGTCGGCCTGCTGGTGGGCGACCAGCACATTGTGGCCAACGGCCGCCCCGGCTATGTGAAGCGCGCGTGCGACGCTTCGCTGCGCCGGCTCCAGACGGACGTGATCGATCTCTATCAGCTGCACCGCGCGGACCCGGAGGTACCGGTCGAGGAGACCTGGGGCGCGATGGCCGAACTCGTCTCGGCCGGGAAGGTGCGCTCGCTCGGGCTGTGCGCGGTGGGCGCCCGGTCCGCCCGCCGCTCGGGGGCGCGGCTGCACGACGGAACGATCCGGCAGCTGGAGCGGGTGCAGCAGGTCTTCCCGGTGAGCGCCGTGCAGGCCGAGCTGTCGGTGTGGTCGACGGAGGCGCTGGACGCGCTGCTGCCGTGGTGTGCGGCGCGCGGCGTCGGGTTCCTCGCCGCGATGCCGCTCGGCAACGGCTTCCTGACCGGCACGCTGACCCCCGGCGAGGGCTTCGAGCCCGACGACGTGCGGGCCCGCCATCCCCGTTTCACCGCCGAGATGATGGCCGCGAACCAGCCCGTCGTCGTGGGTCTGCGGCGCATCGCCCGGCGTCACGGGGGCGGCGGCCGTCCCGTCACGCCCGCGCAGGTGGCGCTCGCGTGGGTCCTGGCGCAGGGGCCGCACGTGGTTCCGGTGCCGGGGGCCAAGCGGGAGCGCTGGGTCACCGAGAACGCGGGGGCGGCCGGCCTGCGGCTGACGGCGGAGGACCTCGCGGAGGTGGCGGGGCTGCCGGGGGCGCTGGGATCCTGGGACTGAGCGGCTGTTCCGTGCCGCCGCTTCCGGATCCCGGTGCGGATTGCCCGTCCGTGATCGGGAACCCGTGGAACGCGAGCGGTGTATGAACTGTAGGACCGCCGCGTCGAAGGGACACTGATGGTGCAGGTTCGAGCAGTGACAGCCGTGTTGGCGACGGCAGCGCTTCTGATGACGGCAGGCTGTTCCTCCGGCGACGAAGGGGGCTCGGACGGCTCGGGCGCGTTCCCGGGCCTCGGGAGTACGCCGCCGCAGTCGTCGTCCTCCCGGAGCGCCTCCCCCGAGGAGACACCGCCCGCGAAGGGCTCGGTGAAGGTCCTGCGCACCGTCACCGAGGATCTGGACTCCCCCTGGGGCCTCGCACCGCTGCCCGAGGGCGGACTGCTGGTCTCCTCGCGCGACAAGGGGACGATCACCCGGATCGACGAGAAGACCGGCAAGAAGACCGTACTGGGCGAGGTCCCCGGGGTGGCAGCCGCCGGCGAGGGCGGCCTCCTGGGCATCGCGCTCTCCCCCGGCTACGCCTCCGACCACATGATCTACGCCTATCTGACCACGGCCTCCGACAACCGCATCGTCCGCATGCTGTACGACGAGCGGAAGCCGTCCGGCGAGCAGCTGGGCGCACCGGACACGATATTCCGGGGCATCCCCAAGGGAATGATCCACAACGGCGGCCGGATCGCGTTCGGCCCGGACAAGATGCTGTACGCGGGAGCGGGCGAGACGGGTGACCGGGGTCAGGCGCAGGACAAGAAGGCGCTGGGCGGCAAGATCCTGCGGATGACGCCGGAGGGCGAGCCCGCGCCCGGCAATCCGTTCGACGACTCGGTCGTGTACTCGTACGGGCATCGCAATGTCCAGGGCCTCGCCTGGGACGACAAACAGCGGCTGTGGGCCTCCGAGTTCGGCCAGGACACCTGGGACGAGCTGAACCAGATCAAGCCGGGCGACAACTACGGCTGGCCGGTGGTGGAAGGCATCGGCGACAACGCCAAGTACCACGACCCGGTCGCCCAGTGGCACACCGACGACGCCTCTCCGAGCGGGATCGCGTACGCCGAGGGGTCCCTGTGGATGGCAGGGCTCAAGGGCGAGCGGCTGTGGCGCATCCCGTTGAACGGCACCAAGACGTCCGCGGACCCCGAGGCCTTCCTGAAGGGCAAGTACGGCCGCCTCCGCACGGTCGTCTCCGCGGGCGGCGACAGACTCTGGCTGACCACGAGCGAGACCGACGGCCGCGGCAGCCCCACGAAGGGCGACGACCTGCTTCTGGAAGTGCAGGTGAAGTAGAGGAGAGGGGACAGAGCGCTACGGGGCCTTCGGGGCTCCGGGGCCTGCGTCGGCCCAGGGTCCGATCCCGGCTCCGGCTGGGTATCCGATGCGGGCTAGGTTTCGGGCTCGGGATCGACGCGGGGATTCGGCTCCAGCTCGGGATCGGGCTGGGGCTCGGGATCGGGATCGACGCCGGAATCCGGTTCGGGCTCAGGGTCGAGGTGGGAATCCGGTTCGGGCTCCGGCTGATGAGCAGGCCGGTGCTCCTGGCCCGGTACCCGTACGACCACCTTGCCCGAGGCGAGGTCTATCGGGCCGCGGCCAGGGTCTCCGTCGTTCACGTCCACGCGGGACAGTTCCAGCCGCTTGCGTTCGTCGTTCGTGTGCTTGCGGCCTGGCGCGAAGAGCTCCTCGAACATGTTGAACACGACGCCTCCCCTCTTCCCGGGATCCTCGCAGCGTAGACCTCAGCCCGCCGCCCGGGCAGCGGGTGTCTCGGGCGGGAAGAGCCGCAGCCTGTGGGCCAGGGCCGCCGCCTCCCCCCGTCCTGAGACGTCCAGCTTGGCCAGAATGTTCGAGACATGGACGCTGGCCGTCTTCGGGGAGATGAAGAGCTCCTCGGCGATCTGGCGGTTGCTGCGGCCGGCCGCGACGAGGCGCAGGACGTCGCGCTCACGGCTGGTGAGGCCGAGTGCGACCGCGGGGTCGGCGGATGCGGCACCGGACCGTTCGGGGGCGTGCTCCAGCGTGAGGCGTGCGCGCTGGGCGAGCAGGGCGACGGCGTCGGCGAGCGGGCGGGCGCCGAGGTGGTCGGCGGCGGCGCGGGCCAGCCGGAGGAGTTCCGTGGCGCGGACGCGCTCGTCGTCGTCCGCCCCGGTGAGGAGCAGGGCCTCGGCGAGGCGGAGGCGGACCCGGGCGAGGTCGTAGGGGCGCTCCAGTGGTTCGAGGTCGCTGACCACCTCGAACCACTGGTCCGGGGTGCTCACGCCCTCGGCCCGCTGGAGTTCGGCGCGGACCCAGTCGGCGTGGGCGACCCAGATGGGCGCTCCCGTGGCCAGGGTCTTCGCGGCCGTGCGGATGCGCTCCAGGGCCCGGGCGCGGCCGGGTCCGGCGACGGGGAGACCGCGGGCGTCGGCCTCCGCGGTGGCGGCGGCCAGGAGCAGCGGCCAGGCGTAGCGCTGGGTGCCGGGCGGGAAGCCCGCGTCCAGGGCCTGCTCCAGGGCGCTGCGGGCGTCGAGGAGGCGGCCCTCGCCGGCGGCGAGGCCGATGGTGGTGCCCAGCAGCGGCAGGGAATGCTGGGGCATCGGATCGTGGGTGCCGAAGTGGCCCCGTGCGGCGGCCAGTTGACGTCCCGTCTCGATGAGGTCGCCGCGGGCGAGGGCGACGGGCGCGAGGCGGGCCGCGCCCACGCCGGAGGACTTGCCGCTGAGTCCGATGCCCAGCGCGTTGCGCGCGGCTTCGACGGCGTCGTCCCACTGGCCGAGCGCGAACAGCGATTCGGAGAGGTTGCCCCAGACCCAGGCCTGGGTGTCCAGAAGGCCGTTCCTGCAGGCGAGTTCGACGCCGTCGCGCAGGATCGCGACGGCCTCGCGGGAGCGGCCGACCGACTCCAGATGGGAGGGCAGGTTGATGTGCAGACGGCCCACGACGTAGGCGGCGCCCTTCCGGTTCGCCTGTTCCCTGACCTGGTACATCTCCGCGAGCCCCGCCTCGACGTCCCCCGCGTCGACCATCAGGCCGCCGAGGGTGAGCCGGGCGTTCAGCTCCGTGTCCCGGGCGCCCACCATGTGCGCGTACTCCACGGCGCGCTCGGCCGCGGAGAGGGCGCCGTGGCCCGGTTCGTGGAGCATGCACCAGGCGGCGACCATGGACAGGACCTCGGCGTGCACCTCGGAGGGCGGCAGACCGCGCACCAGGTCCTGTGCGGTGGCGAGTTCCTTCCAGCCGTCGCCGCGGACCTGGGCCTGGACGAGCCGGGAGCGCTGGATCCAGAACCACGCGGCACGCAGCGGGTCGCCCTCGTCCTCCAGGAGATGCAGCGCCCGCTTGGTCGTCTTCAGGGCGCGCTCACGCTCCCCGCAGAGCCGGCCGGCGACGGCGGCCTCGGCCATCAGGTCGAGGTAGTGCAGGGGCGCGGTCTCGGGGTCGCAGCCGACCGGAGGATAGGCCTCCACGTAGTCGATGGGGCGCAGTTCGGCCCGTACGGCGTCGGGGGCCACCTCCCAGAGCTCCATCGCCCGCTCCAGAAGCCGCAGTTGCTCGGAGTGGGCGTGCCGGCGGCGGGCTTCGACGGAGGCGTCGAGGACCGCGGGCAGGGCCTTGGCGGCGTCGTGGGCGTGGTACCAGTAGCTGGCCAGGCGGGTCACGCGCTCGTCGGCCGCTACGAGTGCCGGGTCGGCTTCCAGGGCCTCGGCGTAGCGGCGGTTGAAGCGGGAGCGCTCACCGGGCAGCAGGTCGTCACTGACCGCCTCGCGGACCAGGGAGTGGCGGAAGCGGTAGCCGTCGCCGCCGGGCGAGGCGAGCAGGATGTTGGCGCCGACGCAGGCCCGCAGTGCCTCGATGAGGTCGTCCTCGGCGAGCCGTGCCACGGCGGCGAGCAGGGGGTACTCGACGGTGCAGCCGCCCTCGGCGACGATCCGGGCGACCCGCTGGGCGCTCTCCGGCAGCCCTTCGACGCGGACGAGGAGCAGGTCGCGCAGGGAGTCCGTGAGCCCCGTACGACTGCCTTCGTGGGCGGCGACGGCGAGTTCCTCGACGAAGAACGCGTTGCCGTCGGAGCGGGCGAAGATCTCGTCGACCTGGGCGGGGTCGGGCTCGCGGGCGAGGATTCCGGCGATCTGACGGCCGACCTCGGCCCGGCTGAAACGGCCCAGGTCGATGCGTCGGACCGTGCGGAGGCGGTCGAGTTCGGCGAGCAGCGGGCGCAGCGGGTGGCGGCGGTGGATGTCGTCGGCGCGATAGGTGGCGATCACCACGAGACGGCCGGTGCGGAGCGTACGGAAGAGGTAGGCGAGCAGATGACGGGTGGAGGCGTCGGCCCAGTGCAGGTCTTCGAGGACGACCACGACCGTGCGGTCCGCCGCGATCCGTTCGAGGAGGCGGGCGGTGAGCTCGAAGAGGCGGGCCATGCCCTCTTCCTCGTACTGCCGTCCCCGGGTCGTCTCCGCGAGCTCCGGCAGCAGGCGGGCGAGTTCCTCCTCCTGTCCGGCGGCCGCGGCGGCGAGCTCGTCGGGGAGGGTGCGGCGCAGGGCGCGCAGGGCGGTGGAGAACGGTGCGAAGGGGAGGCCGTCGGCGCCGATCTCGACGCAGCCGCCGCAGGCGACGACGGCGCCCTCGCGGGCGGCGGCGGTGGCGAACTCCTCCAGGAGACGGGTCTTCCCGACTCCGGCCTCGCCACCGAGCAGCAACGCCTGTGGTTCTCCCTCGGCGGCACGGGAGAGCGCGCCGCTCAGCACTCCGAGTTCGTCGGCGCGTCCGACGAACACCGGGCTGACGGACCTGGTCTCCACGGGCCCGAGCATGGCACAGGGGTCCGACAGTGCGGCACCGGTTATCGGGAGGGCGATCAGTGCCCCGTCGGCCGGCCGGCCGACGGGAAGGAGGCGGCCGCCCCCCGGACGGCCGCCTTCCCGCACAGCCTGTGGACGGCCGACTGCCGTGCGGCCGTCCACAGGTGCCCCGGCGCTCACGCGACGCGGGCGAACCGGTGCCGGCGGGGGCGGTGGCTATGGGCCTGCCCCTCCGTGTCGTCGTGCGCCGACCGGCGGGAGTCCGTGCGCCGGGCCGCTCGGCGGCCGCGCAGGGCCTCCTTGACGAGCCGGTAGTTCTGGGCCTCACGGATGAGTTCCGCGGACCGGATCTGCTGAAGCTCGTACTCGAACATCTCGTACCCCTCGTGAAGAGTCGGTTTCGGCCTCGCTCGGTGCGATGCCTCAACCTTCGTCTCCAAGGGGGGTGCGCCACATCGGGAGAGTTCCGCATCTTGCGCACGCGAAGGGCCTTAGGGCGGCGGCAAGGTACTTACGCCGGCCCTAAGGCCCCTCAGAGTCGTCGGGATTCAGCTGGTGGAGGGCAGTCCGAGGATGAGGTCGGAGTACTTGGCGACGGCGAGGACCAGACCCACGACGCCGAGCGAGACGCCCGCCCAGGCGACCGACTTGATCCAGGCGGCCTGCGGCTTGCCGGGGACACCGAACGCGGGCCGGACGAGGACGACGACGCCGACGATCAGCGCGGCCAGCGCGAAGAGGCCGCCGATCAGCGCGGTGGTCGCCCAGGCATCGCCGTAGACCTCCTTGACCTGCGTGGCGACGCTCGCGTTCGACGAGGTCTGGAGCTGGCCGACCAGGGTCTCGCGCGCGGCGGCGACGGTGGCGACCCAGCTGCCGGTCAGCGACACCACACCGAGTCCGGCGGACACCACGGCGGCGGCACCCTGGCCGACACCGGCGGCCTGACCGGCCTCGGCGGTGTCGTCGCCGTCCGCGGGGGCCTCGTCGTCCTCGTCCTGCTCGTCGTCCGGCTCCGTGGCGTAGGCCTCGGTCTCGGTGCCGTCGTCCGCGGACGTCCCGGTCTTGGTGATGTCCACCGTCTGCTCGTCGCGCTTCGCCTCGGAGCCGGTCTCGGCTCCGGCCTCGTCAACTGTCTTGGTTCCCATGACCCGCACCGTACGGACGCTCTCTGAGAGGTTCCTTAATGGTCCTTGTGAGCGGCACGCTCGCGTGCCGCACGCCACTCGGGCGCGAGTACGGACCACACTTCGAGGTCGTGCCGGACCCCGCGATAGGGGTGCTTCTCCCGGAGCACGCCGTCCTGGCTCATGCCGAGCCGCCGGGCCACGTTCAGGCTCGGGACGTTCCCCGCCGCGGCGACCCACTCCACGCGGTGGATTCCGCGGTGCTCGACGGCCCAGTCGATGAGCACCCGCATCGCGCGCGTGACCAGACCGCGCCCGGAGGCGGCGGGTTCCAGCCAGCAGCCGACCTCGCAGTTGGCGTCCTCCGCGTCGAAGTTCAGGAAGAGCACCCCGCCGACGAGCTTCCCGTCCAGCCACAGTCCGTGCAGGGACCCGGTGTCGGCGGCGCGCATGTCGGCGTACCTCTGGAGGTGTGCCCGCGCGGACGGCACGTCCGTGGACTGGGACCCGAAGGGGATGAACTGTCCGATGAACTCGCGCCCCCGGTCCAGGTGCGCGAGGAACTCCTCGGCGTGCCACGGCTCCAGCGGCCGCAGTTCCGCTCCGTCGTCACCCAGAGATATCGCGTACATCCCTCTACCGCTCCTTCGCCAGTACGTCCGCCACCTCGGCGTTCGCCGCGTCCGCGCCGTCCAGGACGTCCGCCGCCTCGGCGTCCGTCGCCTCGGCCAGCCTCTCATGCGCGGCACGGCACTCGGGCGGTTCGATGCTGATGCGCGGCAGCCGCCGGTCGAGCCAGCCGGGCAGCCACCAGTTGGCGCCGCCGAGCAGGTGCATGAGGGCGGGGACCAGCAGCGTCCGCAGGATGAAGGCGTCGAGGGCGACGGCGGCGGCGAGGGCGATGCCGAACATCGCGATGACCCGGTCGCCGCTGAGCACGAAGGCGAGGAAGACCGAGATCATGATGACCGCGGCAGAGTTGATCACCCGGCTGGTCTCGGCGAGACCGACCCGCACGGCTCGCCGGTTGTCACCGGTCTCCAGCCACTCCTCGTACATCCGGCTGACCAGGAACACCTGGTAGTCCATCGAGAGCCCGAAGAGCACGGACACCATGATCACGGGCAGGAAGGGCTCGATCGGGCCCGCGCGGCCGAGGCCGAGCAGTTCGCTCCCCCAGCCCCACTGGAAGATCGCGACGACGACTCCGAAGGCGGCGGCCACGGCGGCGATGTTCATCACCGCGGCCTTGAGGGGGATGCCGATCGAACGGAACGCGAGCAGCAGCAGGACGCAGCCGAGGCTGATCACGACGCCGACGAAGAGCGGGAGCTTGCCGACGATGACGTCCGCGAAGTCGTCGTAGCTCGCCGTCACCCCGCCGACCTGCACATCGATGGCCGTGCCCGACTCGGCGCGCGGCAGGACGTCGGTGCGCAGCCGGTCGACGAGGTCGCTGGTCTTCTGGGACTGCGGCGCGGAGGCCGGGACGACGGTGAGGAAGGCGGTGTCACCGGCGGAGTTGTACGTCACCGGGGCCGCCGAGGCGACGCCCTCGGTGGCCCGGAGCGTGGCGTCCAGGTTGTCCAGGGCGAGCCGGTCCTCGGCGCCGCCGACCTTGGTGACGAGGGTCAGGGGCCCGTTCACGCCGGGTCCGAAGCCCTCCCCGATGAGGTCGTAGGCCTGCCGTGTGGTCGCCGCCTTCGGGTCGTTGCCCTGGTCGGAGGTGCCGAGGTGGAGCGAGAACGTGGGCAGGGCGAGCAGCGCCATCACGACGACGGCCACGGCACCGAGCAGCTTGGGGTGGCGTTCCACGAAGGCGGACCAGCGGGCGGCGAACCCGGTGGCCACTTCCGGCGCGGGTCCGTGCTCCTCCAGTCGCCGCCGCTCCCGGCGGCTCAGAGCGCGGGGACCGATGAAGGAGAGCAGCGCGGGCAGCAGGGTCACGGAGGCCGCGACGGTGAGGACGACGGTCAGGGAGGCCGCGATCGCGACGCCGTTGAGGAAGCCGAGCCGCAGGATGAGCATGCCGAGCAGGGCGATGCAGACGGTGGCGCCGGCGAAGACCACCGCCCGTCCGGTGGTGGCGACGGCGTTCTGCGCCGCCTCGGCCACCGGCAGCCCGCGTTTGAGGCCGCGACGGTGCCGGGTCACGATGAACAGCGCGTAGTCGATGCCGACGCCGAGCCCGACCAGCATGCCGAGCATGGGGGCGAAGTCGGCGACGGTCATGGCGTGGCCGAGGAGCACGATTCCGGCGTACGCCGTGCCCACGCCGATCAGGGCGGTGGCGATGGGCAGCATGGAGGCGGCGAGGGAGCCGAACGCAAGGAAGAGGACCACGGCGGCGACGGCCACACCGACGATCTCGGCGACGTGGCCGCCGGACGATTTGGTGAGGGAGACGGCGGTGCCGCCCAGCTCCACGTCGAGCCCCTTGGCCTCGGCGGCCTTCGCCGTGTCGACGACGGCCTGGACCTCGCCCTTGTCGAGGTTCTCGGCCCGGTCGGCGAAGGTGACGGTCGCGTACGCCGTCCGGCCGTCCGCGCTGATCCCCTCCGTCCCGTGGCGCTGGTACGGGCTGTCGACGGAGGCCACTCCGGGGAGCTTCTCGATCTTGTCCAGGGCGCGGGTCATCGACTGCTCGACGTCCGCGGAGCGCACCGTGCCGGGGCTGGTGTGCCAGACAACGGTGTCGCTGTCGCCGCCGAGGCCGGGGAAACCGTCCGCCAGGAGCTGGGTGGCGCGGCCCGATTCGGTGCCCGGGGCCTCGTAGTCGTTCGAGTAGGCGGAGCCCGTCACGACGGCGGCGGCGCTCACACCGCCGAAGGCCGCGAGCCAGAGCAGAACGGCGACGAGGCGGTGCTGGACACACCAACGTGCGAGGGCTGCCACGGACGAGCTCCCTGGGGGATTTGTGGATCTTTATCGGGAACTGCCCGCAAAGAACGCATGACTAATGCGTCATCACTCTTACAGCAGGAAGTGATCATTTGTCGCATTCGTGGGCTTACTCACAGGACTGCGACTCACCTCACAGGACATTCCCTTGGACTCTGTCGCCCCGCCCGTCATCGCTCAGTCGAACTGGTCACCCACAGCCATGACCATCACGCCCGCGATCATCAGCCACAGGGCGCGCCGGGTGCGGCCCCGGGCCCCCAGGACCGACGCGACGGCGCACACGGCGGCCCCGAAGGCATAGGAGACGGGTATGAGGGCGGTCCCGGAACCGGTGGAGCGCAGCGCCGACGCCGCGAGCCCCGCGACGGTCAGCAGCGCTCCCGACCCGACCGCCGTCCAGCGGGCCCGCCGGACCTCTTGATCCAGTCCCTCGTCCTCGTCGTGGCCCTCGTCGCCGTCCTCGCTCTGGACCTGACCCTCGCCCGGGTCCTCGTCCTGGTCCCGGTCCACGCCCTGGTCATGGTCCTGGTGCCGGTCCTGGTGATCGCGCGTCTCGGAGTCAGTGGTTCCACTCATGGCGCGGGAGCGTAGCGCGTGCGCCTGAGAGCGCCGACACAGACCCCAGGGGGTGCATCGGTTGCGATGCACCCCCTGGGATGTGGGAAAACCCGGACCTCAGCCTTCGCCGACGCCCAGCTTCTCCAGGATGAGCTCCTTGACGCGAGCCGCGTCGGCCTGGCCGCGGGTGGCCTTCATGACCGCGCCGACGAGCGCGCCGACGGCCTGGACCTTGCCGCCGCGGATCTTGTCGGCGACGCCCGGGTTCCCGGCGATGGCCTCGTCGACGGCGGCGGTCAGCGCACCCTCGTCCGAGACGACCTTCAGGCCGCGCTTGTCGACGACCTCGTCCGGGGTGCCCTCGCCGGCGAGGACGCCTTCGATGACCTGACGGGCGAGCTTGTCGTTCAGATCGCCCGCGGTGACCAGCTCGGCCACCCGGGCGACCTGCGCCGGGGTGATCGGCAGGTCCTCCAGGGCCTTGCCCGACTCGTTGGCGCTGCGCGCCAGCTCGCCCATCCACCACTTGCGGGCGGAGGCGGAGTCGGCACCGGCCTCGATCGTGGCGACGATCGAGTCGATGGCACCGGCGTTGAGGATCGACTGCATGTCGTGGGCGTTCACGCCCCACTCCTCACGCAGCCGGTTGCGGCGGGCCAGCGGCTGCTCGGGCAGTCCGGCGCGCAGCTCCTCTACCCACTCACGGGACGGGGCGACGGGGACGAGGTCGGGCTCCGGGAAGTACCGGTAGTCCTCGGCCTCCTCCTTCACGCGGCCCGAGGTCGTGGACCCGGTGTCCTCGTGGAAGTGGCGGGTCTCCTGGATGATCGTGCCGCCGGAGTTCAGCACCGCGGCGTGGCGCTGGATCTCGAAGCGGGCGGCACGCTCGACGGAACGCAGGGAGTTGACGTTCTTCGTCTCGGAGCGCGTGCCGAACTTCTCACGGCCGTGCGGGCGCAGCGACAGGTTCACGTCGCAGCGCATCTGACCCTGCTCCATACGGGCTTCGGAGACACCGAGCGCCTTGATGAGCTCGCGCAGCTCGGCGACGTACGCCTTGGCGACCTCGGGAGCACGCTCGCCCGCGCCCTCGATCGGCTTGGTGACGATCTCGATGAGGGGGATGCCCGCCCGGTTGTAGTCGAGCAGCGAGTGCGAGGCGCCGTGGATACGGCCGGTGGCACCGCCGACGTGCAGCGACTTACCGGTGTCCTCCTCCATGTGGGCGCGCTCGATCTCCACGCGGAAGACCTCGCCGTCCTCCAGCTGGACGTCCAGATAGCCGTTGAAGGCGATCGGCTCGTCGTACTGGGAGGTCTGGAAGTTCTTCGGCATGTCCGGATAGAAGTAGTTCTTCCGGGCGAAGCGGCACCATTCGGCGATCTCGCAGTGCAGCGCGAGGCCGATCTTGATGGCGGACTCGACACCGGTCGCGTTGACGACCGGGAGGGCGCCGGGCATGCCGAGGCAGGTCGGGCAGGTCTGCGAGTTGGGCTCGGCGCCCAGCTCGGTCGAACAGCCGCAGAACATCTTCGTCTTGGTGCCGAGTTCGACATGGACCTCGAGGCCCATGACGGGGTCGTAGGAAGCGAGTGCGTCCTCGTACGACACCAGGTCGATCGTGGTGGTCACGGTGAAAACTTCCCTCTCAGCCCAGCAGGACGTCGTCGTCGCCCAGGCGCTTGAGCTCCCGGTAGAGGATGGCGAGGCCGGTGACGATGGCGGCGGCGGACACGGCCGCGTCGATGAGGCGCAGCGTGTCGTGTTCGTTGCGGGCCTTCTTGACCTGCTTCGCGACACCGAACGCACCGAATGCCGTGCCCGCGATGGACAGATACGTGCCGGACTTGGACTTCTTGAAACCCTTGGCCTTGGACATTGCCTTGCTCACAGCGACGGAGCCTCCTCAAGCAGCGGGTGCCCCCACTTTTCCACGAAGGCGGCCTCGACGGCGGCGCCGACCTTGTACAGACGGTCGTCCTTCAGGGCCGGGGCGATGATCTGCAGACCGACCGGGAGGTTGTCCTCCGGCGCGAGACCGCAGGGCAGCGACATGGCGGAGTTGCCGGCCAGGTTGGTCGGGATGGTGCACAGGTCCGCGAGGTACATCGCCATCGGGTCGTCGGCGCGCTCGCCGATCGGGAAGGCGGTGGTGGGCGTGGTCGGGGAGACGATCACGTCGACCTGCTCGAACGCCTTCTCGAAGTCACGCGTGATGAGCGTACGGACCTTCTGGGCGCTGCCGTAGTACGCGTCGTAGTAGCCGGAGCTGAGCGCGTACGTGCCGAGCATGATGCGGCGCTTGACCTCGGGGCCGAAGCCGGCCTCACGGGTGAGGGCGGTGACCTCCTCGGCGGAGTGCGTGCCGTCGTCACCCGTACGGAGGCCGTAGCGCAGGCCGTCGAAGCGGGCGAGGTTGCTCGAGCACTCGGACGGGGCGATCAGGTAGTACGCGGAGAGCGCCAGGTCGAAGGACGGGCAGTCCAGCTCGACGATCTCGGCGCCGAGCTCCTTGAGCACGGCGACGGCCTCGTCGAAGCGCTGCACGACACCGGCCTGGTAGCCCTCGCCGCGGAACTGCTTGACGACACCGACCCGCATGCCCGTGACGCTGCCGTTGCGGGCTGCCTCGACGACCGGCGGGACCGGCGCGTCGATGGAGGTCGAGTCGAGCGGGTCGTGCCCGGCGATGACCTCGTGCAGCAGGGCGGCGTCGAGGACCGTACGGGCGCAGGGGCCGCCCTGGTCGAGGGAGCTGGAGAACGCCACCATGCCGAAGCGGGAGACCGCGCCGTACGTCGGCTTGACGCCGACCGTGCCGGTGACGGCCGCCGGCTGGCGGATGGAGCCGCCGGTGTCGGTGCCGATCGCGAGGGGCGCCTGGTAGGAGGCGAGAGCCGCGGAGGAGCCGCCGCCCGAGCCGCCGGGGATGCGGGTGAGGTCCCACGGGTTGCCGGTCGGACCGTACGCGCTGTTCTCGGTGGAGGACCCCATGGCGAACTCGTCCATGTTGGTCTTGCCGAGGATGACGACGTCGGCGGCCTTCAGCCGCTTGGTGAGGGTCGCGTCGTACGGCGGGATCCAGCCTTCGAGGATCTTGGAACCGACCGTGGTCGGGATGCCCTCGGTGGTGAAGATGTCCTTGAGCGCGAGGGGCACACCGGCGAGCGGGCCGAGCTTCTCGCCGGCCTCCCGCTTGGCGTCCACGGCGCGCGCCTGGGCGAGGGCGCCCTCACGGTCGACGTGCAGGAAGGCGTGCACCTTCTCGTCGACGGCCTCGATCCGGGCGAGGTGGGCCTCGGTGACCTCGACGGCGGTCAGCTCGCCCGCCGCGATCTTCTCGGCGATCTCGGCCGCGGTGAGCTTGATGATGTTGACGTTGGTGTCCGTCATGGTGATTAGTCCTCCCCCAGGATCTGCGGCACCTTGAAACGCCGCTGCTCCTGGGCCGGGGCGCCGGAGAGCGCCTGCTCGGGGGTGAGCGACGGACGGACCTCGTCCACGCGCATGACGTTCGTCAGCGGCAGCGGATGAGAGGTCGGCGGTACGTCTTGGTCGGCGACCTCGCTGACGCGGGCGACCGCGCCGATGATGTCGTCGAGCTGGCCGGCGAAGTGATCGAGCTCTTCGCCCTTCAGCTCCAGACGCGCCAGCCGTGCGAGGTGGGCGACCTCCTCGCGCGTGATGCCAGGCATGCAGCGATCCTCTGGGGTGAGTGTGTGTGGTTTGGCCCAATCCTATGGGGCTCGGGCCGATGCCCGCGCCCGGGTTTGCCGGTGGACACCCACAGCCCCGGGCAAACCGGCTCCCCGGCCTCCGGCCGGACGCCTCCCACCCAGGCACCACCCGTTCACCGTCTCCCGGCAAGCCGAGCCCTCCCGTTCGGCCGTCCCACCGTCGGCGGCGATCGGCCGACCGACTCCCCGGCCTCCGGCCGCCTGTCTCCCCCGCGCACCACCCGTGACTGTCTCCGGACAGGTGAGCTCTCCCCCGGGGCCTCTCGCCGTCGGCGTCCGCCGCGCCGGAGGGGCGCGGGAGGCCGCGTCTGCGGCCTGCCCCCTCCGCACCGCACGACGCCTCCCCACCGCACGACGCCTGCGGCGGGAAGGCACCAGAGTGGGCCGGTCCTGTCGGAAGACCGTCACGGGTGGTGCGTGGGTGGGTGGGTGGGTGGGAGGGAGGCATCCGGCCGCGGGCCGGACCAGAGCTACTCGGCGGCGGGAAGGGCGGCTCGCGGGCGCTGCCAGCCGCGGGACCCGCGGGCCAGCAGCCACGCCGTGGCCTCCTCCGGAGGCATCGCCGCGGCGACCAGCCACCCCTGGACCGCGTCGCAGCCCAGGTCACGCAGCCGCTCCCACGTCTCGTCGTCCTCGACGCCCTCCGCCACGACGAGAAGACCCAGCGAATGCGCGAGGTCGACGGTGCAGCGCACGATCTCGGCGTCCTCGGTGTCCACGGCGAGCCGTGCGACGAACGAACGGTCGATCTTCAGCTCGCTGACCGGGAGCCTGCGCAGATGGACCAGGGAGGAGTAGCCGGTGCCGAAGTCGTCCAGCGACATCTTCACGCCGTGCCCGGTGAGAGCTGCCAGGGTGTCGGCGGCGCGCTGGGGGTCCTCCAGGAGCACGTGCTCCGTTATCTCCAGTTGGAGCGCTCCCGCGGGGACTCCGTGACGGGCCAGACGCGCGGCGACGGATCCGGCGAACCCCGGTGTGTGCACGTCGCGCGGCGACACGTTCACCGCGACCGGCACGAAGAGGCCCTGGGCCCGCCAGCGCGCGACCTGCGCGAGGGCCGTCTCCAGGACGTACTCGGTGAGGTGCGGCATCAGCCCGGACGACTCGGCGATGGCGATGAACTCGTCCGGCGGTACCTTGCCGCGCTCGGGGTGCACCCAGCGGACCAGTGCCTCGAGTCCGGCCACCTGTCCGTCGAAGCGGACCTTGGGCTGGTAGTGCAGTTCGACGTCGCCGGCGTCCAGGGCCCGGCGCAGGTCGCCCAGCAGGCCGAGCCGGTCGGGGGTGTTGGAGTCCCGCTTGGACTCGTACACCTCCACGCCCGTGCGGTCCCGCTTCGCCTGGTACATCGCGACGTCCGCCCGACGCAGCAGCCCCTCCGCGTCGAGCGCGTGGTCGGGGAAGACGGCAAGCCCGGCGCTGGCCTCCAGGACGAGGGTGAGTCCGTCGAGGTCGAGCGGCGAGCCGAGGGCGGCGACCAGATTGCGGGCGACCCGCGTGGCCGACGTGGTGGAGTCCGCGACCGGCAGTAAGACGGCGAACTCGTCCCCGCCGAGCCGCGCGGCCTCCGCCCCGCGCGGCAGTGCGAGCCGCAGCCTGTCGGCTATCTGGAGGAGCAGGCGGTCACCGGCGAGATGCCCCAGTGTGTCGTTCACCGAACGGAAGCGGTCCAGGTCGATCAGCATCAGGGCGGAGCGTGCGCCGATGCGCTCGGCGTCGTCCAGGGCCGTCCAGGTGCGCTCCAGCAGCCACTGACGGTTGGGCAGCCCGGTCAGTGGGTCGCGCAGTTGCTCCTCGGCCCGTGCGCGGGCTATCCACAGGGTGGAGTCGAGGGCGATCAGCGGGATCGAGAACAGGGGCAGCAGCATCGGCTGGGCCATCGCGACGACGCAGACCAGCGGCGCGATGCCGAGCAGCGCCACGGCGACGAGCCCTTGTCTGACCAGGGCCGTACGGGCGACGGTGGGCAGGCCGCCGCCGCGCGGCGCGTGCAGGTACCAGAGCAGGGCGCGGGTGACGGCGAGATAGGCGCCCGCGACCAGGACCACTTGAGGGGCGGCGTAGAAGGTCCAGGTCTCGGGGTCCCAGGGCGTCTCGACGCTCGGGAACCGCCCGAACGACGCGAGGACCAGGGCTCCGGCGCCGATGCCGAGGATGTCGACCGCGCCGTGCAGTACGCCCTGCCGCCAGCGGTTGCGGCGGGCCATGCCGACCAGGACGACGACAGTCAGGCTGACCATGCCGGCGGGGACCCAGCCGTAGAGCAGCAGGACCGCGAGGGTGAGTGCCGCGCCGGAGCCTGTGCCGCCCCACCAGCGGGCGCGGCCGAGGGCGACCAGGTGGCCGACGATGATGCCGGTCAGCAGCGCCAGCGACCAGCCGACGGCGCCGCACGGGAAGAGGGCGTGGTGGCCGCTGAACGCCCGGTAGAAACCGGCGCCCAGGACGAACGCGGCGGTGACCACGACCGCCGACGGCAGTGCGGGCCAGGACATGTGGCGTTCGGAGTCCTGGCTGCCGGGCAGTCCGGTGCCTCGCTCGGCCGTGAGCCGGCCGACGCCGGCGAGGGTGGGAGCGGAGAGCGGTGCGGCACCGAGCCCGCTCGGGGCGGGGCGCTCCGAAGGCCGCCCCGTCCGCAGGCCTGCCAGCCACGCGCCGGTCATCCGGCGCAGGCGCGGCCGTGGTTCGGGGGCGGCGCTCTCGGTCGGTTCCATTCCCGTCCCTCTCACTGCCGGCGGTGCCCACGCCACGCGGTCCGTTGCCGGCGACAACTGCAAACGGTGCCGCGTCGAAAAACCGTTCCCCTGGCTCGTGCGGAGCAGGGGATGCGCCGACCGCAGCCGGGCACGGCAGGCGCACACCTCAACAGTAGGCCGCGGAAGGCTTCCACGGGCAGCGGTCGGCGACGGTTGCCCGAATGCGACCTGGCCACCCGTATGAAACTGATATGCGCCGAACGGGTGACCTTCAACCGCTATTCCTCGATCGGAAGCGCGACTTCCGCCGCGGCGTCCGGTCCTTGTCCGAGCAGGACGGCGAAGCCCTCCTCGTTGAGGACCGGAACCTTCAACTGCATCGCCTTGTCGTACTTCGAGCCAGGATTGTCGCCCACGACGACGAAGGATGTCTTCTTCGAAACAGAACCAGTCACTTTTGCTCCACGGCTCTGCAGCTCCTCCTTCGCGCCGTCCCGCGTGTGGTGTTCGAGTGTTCCCGTGACGACGACGGTCAGCCCTTCGAGCGGGCGGGGCCCCTCGTCCTCGCCTGCACCCTCGTCCTCCATCCGGACTCCGGCGGCCCTCCACTTGCGGATGATCTCGCGGTGCCAGTCCTCGGCGAACCACTCCTTGAGCGAGGCGGCGATGATCGGCCCTACGCCGTCGGTGGTGGCGAGCTCCTCCTCGGTGGCCTCCTCGATCCGCTCCACGGAGCGGAACTCGCGGGCCAGCGCCTCGGCCGCGACCGGGCCGACATGCCGGATGGACATTCCGTTGAGGAACCGCGCCAACGGGCGCTGCTTGGCGGCCTCGATGTTCTCCAGCAGGGAGAGGGTGTTCTTCTTGGGCTCGCCCTTCTGGTTGGCGAAGACCGTGACGACCTTCTCCTCGCCGGTCTTCGGGTCACGCTTCGGCAGACCGCTGTCCTGGTCGAGGACGTACGCCTTGATGGGCAGCAGCTTCTCCACCGTCAGGCCGAACAGGTCGCCCTCGTCGGCCAGGGGCGGGTCGGCCGGCTCCAGCGGGCGGGTGAGCGCGGCCGCCGCCACCTCGCCGAAGTGCTCGATGTCCAGGCATTCCCGGCCCGCGAGGTAGGAGACGCGCTCTCTCAACTGGGCCGGGCACGCGCGCGCGTTCGGGCAGCGCAGGTCGACGTCGCCCTCCTTCATGGGCCGCAGCGCCGTCCCGCACTCGGGGCACTCGGCCGGCATCACGAACTCCCGCTCGCTGCCGTCGCGCAGGTCGGCGACCGGGCCGAGGATCTCCGGGATGACGTCACCGGCCTTGCGCAGCACCACCGTGTCCCCGATGAGGACGCCCTTGGCCTTCACCACGTCCTGGTTGTGCAGGGTGGCGAACTCGACCTCGGAGCCCGCGACCGTGACCGGCTCGACCTGCGCGTACGGCGTGACCCGGCCCGTACGGCCCACGCCGACGCGGATGTTGACGAGCTTGGTGTTGACCTCTTCGGGCGCGTACTTCCAGGCGATCGCCCAGCGCGGTGCGCGCGCGGTGGAGCCGAGCCGGCCCTGGAGGGGGATCTCGTCGAGCTTGACGACCACGCCGTCGATCTCGTGCTCCACGGCGTGGCGGTTCTCCCCGTAGTAGGCGATGAACTCCCGTACGCCGTCGAGGTCGTCGACCACCTTGGCGTACCGCGTGGTCGGCAGCCCCCACGTGTGCAGCAGGCCGTAGGCCTCGGAGAGACGGCCGAGGCCCTCGAAGCCCTCCAGGGCACCGATGCCGTGGACGACCATGTGGAGCGGCAGCGTCGCCGTGACCTCGGGATCCTTCTGGCGCAGCGAACCGGCGGCGGAGTTCCGGGGGTTGGCGTACGGCTTCTCCCCCGCCGCCACGCGACGTGCGTTGAGGCCCTCGAACGCCTCCATCGGGAAATAGACCTCGCCGCGGATCTCGACGAGCGCAGGGACGTGATCGCCCTTCAGGCGGTGCGGAATCTCCGCGATCGTCATGACATTGGGGGTGATGTCCTCGCCCGTCCGGCCCGTGCCCCGGGTGGCCGCGCGGGTGAGCCTGCCGTCCTCGTACGTCAGGTTCACGGCGAGGCCGTCGACCTTGAGCTCGCACAGGAAGTGGTAGCCGGACGAGCCCACGTCCTTGGCCACCCGGGCGGCCCAGGCGGCGAGCCCCGCGTCGTCGAAGACGTTGTCGAGGGAGAGCATGCGCTCGCGGTGCTCGACCTCGTCGAGGTCGGTCTCGTACTCGACGGCGACCTTCTGGGTCGGCGAGTCCGGTGTGCGCAGCTCGGGGTACTCGTCCTCCAGGGCCTCCAGGGAGCGCAGGAGCGTGTCGAACTCCGCGTCGCTGATGACGGGAGCGTCCTTCGCGTAGTACCGGACGCGGTGCTCCTCGATCTGCTCGGCGAGCTGCGCGTGCCTCTCCCGTGCCTCGGCGGGTACCGATGTGGGCTCTGCGTGCTTTTCGCCGGCCACCGTTGTGTCCTCCCGTTACTCAGGGTTGTCCGCGAGGGATCTCGCAGCCCGGACGCAGTGGGCCAGCGCCCTGCGCGCGAAGTCGGGAGAAGCCCCCGCGAGCCCGCACGACGGAGTGAGCGTGACCGCCTCCGCGAGAAGACCCGGCCGCAGCCCCAGCCTGCGCCACAGCGTCCTGACACCCATGACGCTACCGGCAGGGTCCGACAATGGGACGTCCACGCCGGGGATGACACCGGCGAACAGACGCGTACCCGCTTCGGCCGCTTCGCCGATGGCATCGTCGTCACGCTCGGTGAGGAGCGAGAAGTCGAAGGAGACCGCCGCCACGCCCGCCCGGCGCAGCAGGGCGAAGGGGACGTCCGGTGCGCAGGAGTGGACCACGACAGGACCGCCTCCGTGCACCCCGACGACGTCCCGGAGCGTCGCCTCGGCGACCTGGCGGTCCACGGCGCGGTGGGTGCGGTAGCCGCTGGCGGTCGGCACCTGGCCGCGGAGCACGGCGACGAGGGAGGGTTCGTCGAGCTGCAGGACGATCTCGGCCCCGGGAATCCGGCGGCGTACGTCTTCGAGGTGGAGGCGCAGTCCTTCGGCGAGTGATCCCGCGAGGTCGCGGCAGGCGCCCCGGTCGGAGAGGGCGGACTCGCCGTTCCTCAGTTCCAGCGCGGCGGCCAGGGTCCAGGGCCCGACGGCCTGCACCTTCAGCGGCCCCTCGTACCCCTGGGTGAACTCCTCCAGGGCGTCGAGGTCCTCGCCCAGCCACGACCTGGCCCGCTTGGTGTCCCGGCCCGGCCGGTCCCCGAACCGCCAGCCGCTGGGCTCCACGCGCGCGTACAGCTCGACGAGCATCCCCGCGGTCCGGCCGATCATGTCCGCCCCGGGCCCCCGCGCGGGCAGTTCGGCGAGGAACGGGAAGTCGTCGAGGGAACCGGTGACGGTCTTCGCGGCCTCCCGCGCGTCACCGCCCGGCATGGACCCGACCCCGGTGGCGGAACCGAACCTGAACTCGCTGTTTTCGCTCACCCCGGAAGCCTACGGAATCCCACGGGGAGGTCAGCCGCCCGGGCGCACCGTCAGATCGTTGACCTCGGCGTCCCCGGGCAGGTCGAGCGCCATCAGGATCGTCGTCGCCACCGACTCGGGGTCGATCCACTTCGCCGCGTCGTACTCCTTGCCCTCCTGCTGGTGGACCTTGGCCTGCATGGGGCTGGCGGTGCGGCCGGGGTAGACGGAGGTCACCCGGACCCCGTTCCCGTGCTCCTCGTGCCGCAGGGAGTCGGCGAGGGCCTTCAGGCCGTGCTTGGAGGCGGCGTAGGCGGACCAGTCGGCGTGGGCGTTCAGGCCGGCGCCGGAGTTCACGAAGACCACGTGTCCCTGGGCCATGCGCAGCTGGGGCAGGAAGTGGCGGGTCAGCTCGGCGGGAGCGATCAGGTTGACGTTGAGCTGATGGCGCCAGGACTTCGGGGTCAGCTCGCCGACCGGGCCGAGGTCGACCACGCCCGCGATGTGCAGCAGGGAGTCGACGCGGCCGGGGAGCGACTGGTGCGAGAACGCCCAGGAGAGCTTGTCGGGGTCCGCCAGATCGCCGACCAGGGTCTTCGCCCCGGGGAACGCGGCGGCCAGTTCCCTGGCGCGACCGGCGTCGCGCGCGTGGAGCACGAGTTCGTCCCCGCGCGCGTGCAGACGGCGGGCGACGGCCGCGCCGATGCCGGAACCGGCCCCGGTGATCACATGTGTAGGCATGGACGCCATGCTCGCATCACCGGATGCCGGCCCCGAACCGGGTGCCGCCGCCTCACCGGGTGCCGAAGCTCTCCTCCAGGTAGGCCAGCGCCCCCACCGGCTCCTCGGCGAAGAACACCAGGTCGGTGAGCGGTCGCGGCAGGAAGCCCTCGGCGTCCATACGGCGGAACTGCTCCTTGAGGCCGTCGTAGAAGCCCGCCGTGTTCAGCAGGACCACGGGCTTCTCGGTCTTCCCGTGCTTCTTCAGCTCCAGGATCTCGGTCGCCTCGTCGAGGGTCCCGGTGCCGCCGACCATGACGACCACCGCGTCGGCCTTCGCCAGGAGCAGCGCCTTGCGCTCGGCCAGGTCACGGGCGACGACCATCTCGTCGGCGTCCGGGCGGGCCTTGGCGGCCAGGAAGTCCACGGAGACACCCACCAGGCGCCCGCCGGCCTCCTGCACACCGTCGGCGACCACCTTCATCAGCCCGACGTCGGAACCTCCCCAGACCAGGGTGTGGCCGCCCTTGCCGAGGAGTTCGGCGAACTCCCGTGCGGGGCGCGTGTAGCGGTCGTCGAGGTCGGCGGCGGAGAGGAAGACACAGATGTTCATGCTTTCACCGTACGCGGGAACGATTCGGGGCCCGCGAGCGCTTTCCCGGTATGGCTGAAGGACACACGATCACCATCGAGCAGGGCACCCAGCATGTCCGCGTCGTGCACGGCGGCCAGGTCCTGGCGGAGAGCGACCGCCCCCTGGTGCTGCGCGAGACCGGCTGTCCGGTGCGTTACTACCTCCCGCCCGAGGACGTCCGGCTGGATCTGCTGGCACCCTCCGACACCCACACGTACTGCCCGTTCAAGGGCACCGCGTCCTACTGGTCGCGCCCCGACGCGGCAGATCTCGTCTGGGCCTACCCCGACCCCAAGCCCGACGTCGCCGGGATCAAGGACCACCTCTGCTTCTACGAAGTGGACCTGTCCTGAGTTCGGGGCGCACGCGGGCGTGGTGACGCGATGAGTTCCCGGTCGCCCGGCAGTCTCTACAGGCATGGACAAGAAGACGATCTCGCGCGACGGCACCCCCATCGCGTACGAACGCTACGGTGACGGCCCGACGGTCGTCCTGGTGGGCGGCGCCATGTGCACGGGTGCCACGCTGGCGCCCCTCGCCCAGGCCCTCTCGGACCGCTTCGGCGCCGTCACCTACGACCGGCGGGGCCGCGGCGACAGCGGCGACACCGCGCCCTTCGCGGTCGACCGCGAGGTCGAGGACATCGCCGCACTGATCGACGCCTTCGGGGGCGACGCGGCGCTCTACGGCATCTCGTCGGGCGGCGCGCTGGCCCTGGAGGCGACGGCGAGCGGGCTGCCCGTCCGCGAAGTCGCGGTCTACGAGACGCCGTTCGCCACCGACGAAGGGGCCGCCAAGGGACGTGCCGAGTACACCGAGCGGCTGACCGAGCTGCTCGGACAGGACCGGCGGGGCGACGCCGTCGAGCTGTTCATGACGCTCGTCGGCACGCCCCCGCAGATGATCTCCGGAGTGCGCATGTCCCACGCCTGGCCCGGCATGGAGGCCATCGCACCGACCCTGGCGTACGACAACGCCGCGATGGGCGACGGCCGGGTGCCCCACGAGCGGCTGGCCGCCGTCACCGTCCCGGTGCTCTCGATCGCGGGCGACGCGAGCCCCGAGTGGATGCGGGCGGCGGCGCGGACCGTCGCGGAGGCGGCACCGGTCGGCTCGTACCGCACGCTGGAGGGCCAGACCCACATGGTGGATCCCCAGGTGCTCGCGCCGGTGCTGGCGGAGTTCTTCGGGAAGAAGGGCTAGGGGATGCCGTTCGGATCACGCCGGTCCGCGGTGATCCGGACGACGCCCTTCGGCCGGCGGACCTGGTCCTCGACGTATCGGCCGCCGGACCTGGTCCTAGACGTCCGCCGTCGCGCGCGTGGTCGCCGCGATCGTCGCCGAACCGACCACGCGTGTGCCCTCGTACAGCACGATCGCCTGGCCCGGGGCCACGCCGCGCACCGGCTCGGTGAATTGGACCTCCAGGGAGCCGTCGACCAGCTCGGCGTGCACCTCGGTCTCGCCGCCGTGGGCGCGGAGCTGGGCGGTGTAGGTGCCGGGACCCGTCGGGGCCGCGCCGCACCAGCGGGGCTTGATCGCGGTCAGGGCGGACACGTCCAGGGAGGCGGCCGGGCCGACCGTCACCGTGTTGTTCACCGGCGAGATGTCGAGGACGTAGCGCGGCTTGCCGTCGGCGGCCGGGGTGCCGATGCGCAGCCCCTTGCGCTGGCCGATCGTGAAGCCGAACGCACCCTCGTGGGAGCCGATGACCGCTCCGGCCTCGTCGACGATGTCGCCCTCCGCCTTGCCCAGGCGGTTCGCCAGGAAGCCCTGGGTGTCGCCGTCGGCGATGAAGCAGATGTCGTGCGAGTCCGGCTTCTTGGCCACGGCCAGGCCGCGGCGCTCGGCCTCGGCGCGGATCTCGTCCTTCGTGGTGACCGTGTCTCCGAGCGGGAACAAGGCGTGGGCGAGCTGGCGGTCGTCCAGGACGCCGAGGACGTACGACTGGTCCTTGGCCATGTCGGAGGCGCGGTGCAGCTCGCGCGTGCCGTCCTCGCGGATCGTCACCTGCGCGTAGTGGCCGGTGCAGACCGCGTCGAAGCCGAGCGCGAGCGCCTTGTCGAGCAGGGCGGCGAACTTGATCTTCTCGTTGCAGCGCAGGCACGGGTTCGGGGTGCGGCCCGCCTCGTACTCGGCGACGAAGTCCTCGACCACGTCCTCGCGGAAGCGCTCGGCGAGGTCCCAGACGTAGAAGGGGATGCCGATGACGTCGGCCGCGCGGCGGGCGTCGCGCGAGTCCTCGATGGTGCAACAGCCACGCGCGCCGGTCCGGAACGATTGCGGGTTCGCCGAGAGGGCGAGGTGCACGCCCGTCACGTCGTGCCCGGCCTCGGCGGCACGGGCGGCGGCTACGGCGGAGTCCACTCCGCCCGACATGGCGGCGAGGACGCGGAGGGGGCGCTGCGAGGTGTCAGTCATAACCCCTCCAGAGTACGGGGCCGCGGGAACCGGAGCCCGCGAGTATCCGTTGAAGATCGCATGGGGGAGAAAAAGGGGAAGCCACAGGGCCGTAGGTCCGGGGCGGGAGCCAAGGACGCGGACCAGCCGGTCGGGCGCCGGGTGCTGCTCATCGGCGGCGCGGTGGCGGCCGTGAGCGTGGCCGGGATCGCCCGGGAGAAGCTGTCGCACCTGTGGTGGCGGCTGCCGGGCGTGGAGAAGTCGCGGGTCGCGGGCGCGGTGGACTTCCGGGGCGCGCAGTGGGTGGCGGCGTCGGCGGCGAACTGGCGGCGGGCCGACCGTCCCGACGACTACTCGATAGACCGGGTGGTCATCCATGTCACCCAGGGCAGCTTCGCGAGCGCGGTGAAGGTCTTCCAGGACCCGGGGCACGGGGCGGCCGCGCACTACATCGTCCGCAAGGACGGTCACGTCACGCAGATGATCCGCGAGCTCGACGTCGCGTTCCACGCGGGGAACCGCGAGTACAACGAGCGCAGTGTCGGCATCGAGCACGAGGGCTTCGTCGATCGGGCCTCGTCGTTCACGGACGCGATGTACGCGGCTTCGGCACGGCTGACGGCCGGGATATGCGGGCGGTACGACATCCCCGTGGACCGCGATCACATCATCGGGCACGTGGAAGTACCGGGCACGGACCACACGGATCCCGGACGGCTCTGGGACTGGGACCGGTATCTGCGGCTCGTACGACGGGCCCGGACGGCGTCCGCCTAGGTGAGGCCCGCCGTGCGCGCCCGTTCCACCGCCGGGCCGATCACGCGCGTCACCGCCGCGACGTCCTCCTCCGTGGAGGTGTGACCGAGCGAGAAGCGCAGGGTGCCCCGGGCGAGGTCCGGGGCGGTGCCGGTGGCGAGCAGGACATGGCTCGGCTGGGCCACGCCCGCCGTGCACGCCGAGCCGGTGGAGCACTCGATGCCCTGCGCGTCGAGCAGCAGGAGCAGCGAGTCGCCCTCACAGCCCGGGAACGTGAAGTGCGCGTTGGCGGGCAGCCGGCCGCCCGGTGCCGGGTCGCCGCCGAGGATCACGTCGGGCACGGCCTTGCGGACGGCGTCGACCAGGGTGTCCCGCAGGGCGCCGATCTCGCGGGCGAACCACTCACGCTGCTCCGCGGCCAGCCGTCCGGCGACCGCGAAGGAGGCGATCGCGGGCACGTCGAGTGTGCCGGAGCGGACATGGCGCTCCTGGCCGCCGCCGTGCAGGACGGGTACGGGGGTGTACTCGCGGCCGAGAAGCAGCGCGCCGATCCCGTAGGGACCGCCGATCTTGTGGCCGGACACGGTCATCGCGGCGAGGCCCGAGGCGGCGAAGTCGACGGGGATCTGACCGAAGGCCTGGACGGCGTCCGCGTGCAGCGGGACGCCGAACTCGGCAGCGACATCGGCCAGTTCGCGGACCGGCATGACGGTGCCGATCTCGTTGTTGGCCCACATGACGGTGGCGAGGGCGACGTCGTCGGGGTTGCGGGCGATGGCCTCGCGCAGGGCGTCGGGGTGGACGCGGCCGTACGCGTCGACGGGCAGGTACTCGACCGTGGCGCCCTCGTGCTCGCCGAGCCAGTGGACCGCGTCGAGGACGGCGTGGTGCTCGACGGGGCTCGCGAGGACGCGGGTACGGGCGGGGTCGGCGTCTCGGCGGGACCAGTACAGGCCCTTCACCGCGAGGTTGTCGGCCTCGGTGCCGCCGGAGGTGAAGACCACCTCGCTGGGACGGGCGCCCAGGGCGTCCGCCAGGGTCTCACGGGCTTCCTCGACCGTCCTCCGGGCAGAGCGGCCGGCGGCGTGGAGGGAGGAGGCGTTGCCCGTGACGCTCAGTCGGGCGGTCAGAGCCTCTGCCGCCTCGGGAAGCATCGGGGTGGTCGCGGCGTGGTCGAGGTAAGCCATGGTGGGCCCGATTCTACGGGCCCGCTCTCCCCCTGCCTCGGCCCCCACCGGCGTGACGCCCCGCCCCGGCTCGCGGGCGGGGTCGCGGCGCGCTTCCCGGCTCCGCGCGGGCCCTCGATCGGCGCACGGGACACCCCGCCTACGCGGCGCCTCCGGCTCCGTCCCGCGGGCGCCCGCGCCGGCGCCCCGGTAGTCGGCCCCGGCCTCAGAAGCTCCAGGACACCGTGCTGTCGAACTGCATGAAGGCGACCAGGACGACCAGGTCGGCGACGCCCAGGCCGAGGCCGAGGAAGGCGCGGCCGCGGCGGGCCGTGCCGCGCCACAGCGCGACGGAGGCGAGGGCGATGGCGATGGGGCCGAGGAAGACGTTCAGCACCAGGAGGCCGAGGAGGCCGAGGATGAAGGCGGCCACGGCCATGCCGTCCGCGTCCCGGACGGCGGTCCGGCGCGTGGCGCGGGCGGCCTCGGCGGGACGGGCGGTTCCCGTGGTGCGAGCGGTGCGAGTCGTGCCGGTGGTGCGCGTGGTGAGTTCCATGAGGTGAGTCAGCTCCCAACGGTCAGTCGGTGAAGGTGTGGGACCAACGGCCGGTCGGCAATGCTGCGGGACCAGAGGTCAGTTGACGGAGGGGTGGCGTCGGCGGGTGTTGCGCTCACGCAGCGCGAAGACGACCAGCCAGACGCCGATGACGGCTGCGGCGACGAGGGTCACGGGCAGCGGCGCGTGCGCCACGGAGCCCATGACGACGCCGAGCAGCAGGAGTGCGGCGACGAGGAACAGCATGAGGTGCCTCTCGAAGAAGTCTCGTAGTCCGGTCCCGGACCGTCCGGTGCCTCGACGGTGAGGCACGGATGTTTCCGGGACTTGACGACTCAGTGAACGGTTGTAGTAACAGTTGTTCACTGACTTCCGAGTCTAGCGCCTCCGACGGCTTTAAAATTCCAGAGAACAGTTGTTAACTGCATGGCATGAGTCACACTCTCGGCATCCGCCAGGCGCAGAAGCAGAAGACCCGACAGGCGCTGCTGGACGCCGCGTTGGGGCTTCTGGAGGACCAGAGCCTGAGCAGCCTGGGTCTGCGCGAGGTCACCCGTGCCGTCGGAGTCGCCCCGACGGCCTTCTACCGGCACTTCCGCTCGACGGCGGATCTCGGGGTGGCCCTGGTCGAGGAGGCGCTCGGCAGCCTGCACCCGATGATCGAGGACACGGTGTCCGCGGCCGGCGACAGCGACGAACGCATCGCCCGTGCCGTGGAGCTGATCGCCCATCACGTGGGGACGCACCCGGCGCACGTCCGCTTCATCGCGCGCGAGCGGCACGGCGGGGTCCAGCCGGTGCGGGACGCGATCCGCGAGCAACTGGCCCGGTTCGCCGAGGAAGTGAAGGACGCGCTCGCCGAGCACCCCGAGTCGCAGGGATGGAACGACGACGATCTGCTGATGCTCGCGGGTCTGTACGTCGACCACATGCTGATGGCGGCCTCGGCGTTCCTGGAGGCGCTGGACGGCTCCGAGGCGGAGCGCGAGCGGGTGGCCCGGATGGCGAGCCGTCAGATGCGGCTGATCAGCATCGGCCGCCGTCACTGGCTCGGCTGACCGCGACGACCGGCCGGGACAGGGAGGGGCGGGGAGGGGCGGGGCGGAGCCCGGCCACGCCACACACGGCCCCGCCCCGCCCTGCCTCACCCCGCCCTGGCGACCGCAGCCCTGGCGACCGCAACCCGCAGGCCGGTCTCCCGATGCGTCAGCCCTGCGCGGGTGACTGCGCCTGCCCCTGCCCCATCTGGCCGCCGCCCGGACCACCGCAGCCGCCCTGGCCGCCGCCCATGCCGCCGCCGGGAGCGCCGCTCGGAATGCCCGAGGGGTTGCCGGAGGGCGCCTTCCCGGTGGGCATGCCCGACGGGGCGCCCGAACGTGAGGGCATGCCCGAGGGCATGCCGCTGGGGCGTCCGGAGGCACCGCTCGGCATCCCGGAGGGACGCGTGCAGTTCTGGCCGTCGGAGGTCTTGCTGTTCGAGGACGACGAGTCACCGGAGCCGCAGGCCGCCAGCAGGGGCGAGAGCGCGAGGAGGGCGACGACGGGGACGAGTCGTGCACGACGGTTCATGGGGCAACTCCCGGTCAGGTCACGTGGACCGGCTGAGGAAAGCCGGACGAGCGGGGGCCAGAGCACCAGATCCACGTAGGGCCGCGCTGTGCGGCGGCTGTGCTTTGCTGTGCGGCGCCCTCGCCGCATCGGGCTCAACCCCCTTCGTACACCGCGCTGATGGCCGCCGCTGTCGCCGCCAGTTCCTGCCGCACCTCGGCGGGCGCGAGGACCTCCACGGCGTCTCCGAAGGCCAGCAGCGTGCGGGCCTCACGGACCGAGCCGAGGGAAAGGCGCGCGGTCACCCACTCGCTCGCGCCGTCGTCCTCGGGCAGCTCCGCGAGGGTGGCCGCGTTGAGGCGCGCGAACATGTCGAGGCGGGAACGCCGTACCCGAACCGTGACGTCGAGAGCCCCCGGCCGCTCCTCGACCTGGCGGCGCAATACCTCCCAGACGTCGGCGAGTTCGACGCCCGGCCGGCGCCGCACCGGCTCCGGCAGGAGGGTGGCCGCGCGGACCCGGTCGGCACGGAACAGCCGCGGGGTGCCGCGCCGGTCGGCGACCAGATACCAGACACCGGCCTTGGAGACGAGCCCGTACGGGTCGACGGTGTAGGTGCGCGGTTCGGTCTCCCCGCCGTGCCGGTAGCGCAGCCGCAGCCGGCGGTCGGTGAAGACCGCGTCCTGCAACACGTCGAGGTCGACGGCCCGTCGGGGCCCGCCCTTCCACCGGGTGGCATCGACGAGGACGCGCCTGCTGGTGACCTCGGCGGCCGGCCGGAAGGGTGCGGGCAGCGCGGCCATCACCTTGCGCAGCGCGGAGCCGAGCGCCTCGTCGAGGCCGAGAGCCGCGTGCGCGCCCTGCGCCGCGAGGATGAACAGCGCACGTGACTCGTCCGCGGTCAGTCCCGTGACGTCCGTACGGAATCCGGCGAGCAGCTCGATGCCGCCGTGCCGCCCGCGCTCGGCGTAGACCGGGACGCCGGAGGCGGACAGCGCCTCGATGTCCCGGTAGATGGTGCGCACCGACACCTCCAGCCGGTCGGCGAGCTCGTGCGCCGGGACGCGGCCGCGGGTCTGGAGCAGCAGGAGGATCGAGAGCAGGCGGTCGGACTTCACGCGCCCAGGATCGCGCCCGCCGAGGGCCGCCGCAAATGTTGACGGAAACTGTCAGGTTATGCGGCGAGGGTGAGGGCACACCGAGACACGGAAGAGGTCAGTCATGAACGCCATGGACCCCCGCCCCCTGTACACCCGCGCCGCCGAGCAGATCGCGTCACTGATCGGGACCGTCCGGCCGGAACAGCTGGCCGGCGCCACCCCGTGCGCCGAGTTCGACGTACGCGTGTTGCTGTCGCACATCGTGGGCGGCACCCGGCGGATCGCCGTGATCGGGGCGGGCGGGGACGGGCTCGCGGTGCGGCCGTTCGTCGACGGCGTGCCGGACGACGGCTGGAGCGCCGCGTACGACGAGGCCGCGGCGGAGGTCGCCCGGGCGTGGGCGGACGACGCCCGGCTGGAGGCGTCGGTGCGGGTGCCCTGGGGCGAGGCCCCCGGACGCATCGCCCTCGCGGGGTACGTGATGGAGGCGGTCACCCACACCTGGGACCTCTCCGAGGCCCTCGGCCGGCCGCTCGAACTCGATCCGGAACTGGCCGAGTTCGCGCTCGCGATCGCCGGCCGCGTACTGCCCGACGAGGGACGCGAGGACCCCGAGCTGCCCTTCGGCGCGGTGGTGCCGGCCCCCGGAGGGGCCGACGTCTACGAGCGGCTGGCGGCCTGGACGGGCCGTCGGCCACTGGTGACCGTCTGACGGGCCCCGGCTCCGCCGCCGGGCGCAACCGGTCACCGGCGGGGACGGACGCCGCCGGGGCCGGACGAAGAAGGCGGTCGGCGGACCGACGGAGCCGCGCCCACGTGAACCCGCGGACCTGGCCCAGCCAGTCGACGGAGCCGCACCCGCGTGAACCCGCGGGCGCGGGTGGCCCACCAGCCGAACCGCGCCCGCGCGAAACCACCGGACCTGGCCCAGCCGGTCGGCGGAGGCGTGCCCGCGTGAACTCACGAGCGCGGGTTCCCCATCAGCGGACCCGCGCCAGCGCGAACCACCGGGCCTGGCCCAGCAGTTCAGCGAAGCCGTGCCTGCACGAACACCGGCCCCCGGGCAGCCGGTCAGCGGAGTCACGCCCGCACGAACCACCGGACCCGGCCCAGCAGTTCAGCCAAGCCGTGCCTGCACGAACACCGGCCCCCGGGCAGCCGGTCAGCGGAGTCACGCCCGCACGAACCACCGGACCCGGCCCAGCAGTTCAGCCAAGCCGTGCCTGCACGAACACCGGACCCCGGGCAGCCGGTCAGCGGAGTCACGCCCGCACGAACCACCGGACCCGGCCCAGCAGTTCAGCCAAGCCGTGCCTGCACGAACACCGGACCCCGGGCAGCCGGTCAGCGGAGTCAAGCCCGCACGAACCACCGGACCCGGCCCAGCCGGTCGGCGGAGGCGTGCCCGCGTGTACCCGCGGGCGCTGGTGGCCGTCAGCGGAGGCGTGCTCGGGCGAGTTGGCGGGACTGCGCGACCAGCCGGTCGGCACTGTCCCACACCTCCGCGTCCTCCTCCAGGAAGCCCCCGGCGAGGTTGCGGGTGGTGATCGAGACCCGCAGCGGGCCGGGTGCGGGGCGGGAACGCACGTGCACGGTCAGCTCGACGGTCGGCACCCAGCCGGACAGCCCGATCTCGAAGGCCGTCGGCGGCAGCGCGTCGACCGCGAGGAGCAGCGACAGCGGGTCCGCGTCGCGGCCGTCGGCGAGTCCGAACCACGAGCGCATCTCGCCCTTCCCGGACGGCGCGCCGAGCGCCCAGCCCAGGGTCGCGGGGTCGAGCTTGAGGAACAGCCGGTCGGTGATCGCCGAGCTGCCGGGGATCGGGGCGGGCGCGTCCTGCGGACCGAAGCACTGGTCCATCGGCGGGATCGCGGGCGGCAGCGCGGTCGTCCGGACGTCGTCGGGCAGCGTGTCGAGATCGCCGTACGAGGCGAGCACGCGGATCCGCTCGATCTCGCGGCCCTCGTCGTCGTACTGGAAGAGGGACGCCTGTCCGGTCGACAGCGTCCGGCCGGTGCGTACGACGTCCGTGCGGATGACGGCGGGGCCCGGCTGGGACGCGGTCAGATAGTGCGCGGAGATCGTGAACGGATCGGAGTGCGGGAGGGCGTCGGCGAGCGCGCGGCCGAGGACGGCCAGCAGATAGCCGCCGTTGACGGCGCTGATGATCGTCCACCCGGCGGAGAGGTCGACGTCGTAGACGCCGGCCTCGCGCAGGGTGACGGCGGTGTCCCGGTCGAACTCGCTGTCGCCGATCGTGGCCCGTACGGCCTGTACCGAAGCTGCTTCTGGCATACGTGAACGGTACAACAGGAAATTACTAAGCGGTAGCTTTCACTTGTTTCCGATGCGTGACCACCCGCCGCCCCATCCAACCGGGTGAGTATTCGGCCATTTCTCGTCAAGTGTCCGCAATCACCCGTGACCAATCGGTCCGACTTCTCCTCTGACAGGACATGAGCCTCACCGGGACTCCGTTCCTCCTGACCGCGGTCGCGCTGTGTGCCGTCGCCCTCGTGCTGCCCCTGGCCCTGTGGTCCCGCGTCCCCGGGCCGGCGCCCGTGCGCGGCGCGGCCAGGCTCCTGATGCTGCTGTTGGTCCAGGGCACGGCCGTCAGCCTGGTCTTCGTCCTCGTGAACAACGCCAACAGCCTGTACGACGACTGGGCCGACCTTCTCGGGACCGGCGACCATGTCGAGCGGGCCGCCGACCTCGGGCCGGACGGCGCCGGAGGGATCGCGCCGGAGAGCCTGCCCAAGGTGCGGCAGACCTTCCGGCCGGCCGACGGACGGCGGATGCGGCAGGCCGGCGGAGTGCGCGTCACCGACCTGAGGGGGCGGGTGTCCGGGGTGAACGCGGAGGTCTACGTCTGGCTGCCGCCGCAGTACGACGAACCCGCCTACCGCCACCGGAAGTTCCCCGTGGTGGAACTGCTGCCGGGCTACCCGGGCTCCGCGAAGGCGTGGTTCGGATCGCTCAAGGTGCACGAGCAGTTGCTGCCGATGATGCGCGACGGGCGGGTCGCGCCATTCATCCTGGTCGCGCCGCGCACCAACCTGCTGGCCCGGGCGGACACCGGGTGCGCGAACATCCCGGGCACGGTGAACGCGGAGAGCTGGCTCAGCATCGACGTGCCGAGGATGGTCACGGACAACTTCCGCGCCGAGGCCGCCCCGGACGGCTGGGCGACGGCCGGGTACTCGGCAGGGGCGCACTGCGCCACCAAGCTGGCCGTCGCCCACCCCGACCGATACCGGGCTGCGGTGAGCATGTCCGGCTACAACGACCCGAAGGGCGAAAGCAGTTCACTCGCCGGGCGGAGCGCCGAGCTGCGCGTGCGGAACAATCCCCTGCTGCTGCTGCGCGCCGACCGCGTCCCGCCCCGGATCGCGCTCTACTTCTCCGGCGAGTCCGGCGACGGCTACGAGGCGGGCGCTCAGGTCCAGGCGATCGCCAAGCCGCCGACGAGCGTGGACGTGGTGCTGCTGCCGCGCACCGCGGGCGGCCACGACATGGGGCTGTGGCGTCCACAGCTGCCGGAGGTGTTCCGCTGGCTGACACAGCGGTTCACCGATGGCACCGGCACCGGCACGGACACCGGCACCACGGTCGACCCGGACGAGACGGAGGGCACGACCGACACCCCGGGAAGGTCCGGCCTGGTGGACACGGCAGACCCGTTCGGCACGGCCGACCGGGTCACGGGGTCCCTTCCTCGCTCACCGTCGAGCGGCGGTTCCACGCGCGCGGAGCTCGCCAGTGGTACCGCATCGCGAACAGCCGCAGCACGAAGGCCGTGACCACGGCGAGGCCGCTGGTGAACGGGGTGAGCACGTCGTAGCGGATGCAGAGCACCACCATCGTGGCTCCGACGATCGCGGGCACCGCGTAGAGGTCGCGGTCCCAGCGCAGCAGCGAGGGCACTTCGTTGGCGAGGACGTCCCGCAGCACACCGCCGCCCACGGCCGTCGCGAGGCCGAGGGCGGCGGAAGCGGTCAGACCGAGCCCGTAGTCGTACGCCTTCACCGTGCCGGTGACACAGAACAGTCCGAGCCCGGCCGCGTCGAAGACGTTCACGCCGACCTGGATGCGCTCCACCTGAGGGTGCAGGAAGAACACGAGCAGGGCGGCGACGATCGGCGTGGTGAAGTACCCCAGGTCCGTGAAGGCCGCCGGGGGTACCGCGCCGATGATGATGTCGCGCAGCAGCCCTCCGCCCAGCGCGGTGATCTCCGCGAGGACGGCGATGCCGAAGACGTCGAAGTTCTTGCGGACGGCCAGCAGAGCGCCGGAGATCGCGAAGACGAAGATGCCGATCAGATCGAGCGTGTGCTGGACGGAGGGGCTGAACAGATGCTGGAACACCCCCACATTCTCACCTGTCGCGGGGTGTGCGCCTTACGAAGGAAGGTCTAGACGGCTGGCTTGCCTGTGGTGAACAGCCAGGTCTGGAAGAGGTCGTCGAGCTGGCGGCCGGAGATCCGCTCGGCGAGGGCGATGAAGTCGGCGGTACTGGCGTCGCCGTACCGGTGCAGCTTCGTCCACGCGGGGAGCAGCTTGAAGAAGGCGGTGTCGCCGATGCGTTCGCGCAGCATCTGGAGGGTCATCGCGCCGCGCTGGTAGACCGCCGAGGCGAACATCGTGTCCCGCTGCGGATCGGCGACCGTGATCTGCCAGAAGGCGGAGTCCGCGGGCCGCGCGTCGTACCCGGCGACGAACGAGTCGTGCGCCGAGCGGATGCCCTTGTGCTCGGACCACAGCCACTGGGCGTAGGTCGCGAAGCCCTCGTTCAGCCAGATGTCCTTCCAGCGGTCCACCGAGACGGAGTCGCCGAACCACTGGTGGGCCAGCTCGTGCACGATGGTCGACTCCGAGCGCACCGCCGAGTACGCGGGCTTCGACTGCACCTCCAGCGAGAAGCCGGCCTGCGGCATGTCGTCGACGATCGCACCGGTCTCCTCGAACGGGTACGGGCCGAAGACCTGCGACCAGTAGTCGGTGGCCTCGGCGGTGACGCCGTACACGTCGACGCTGTTGCTGTTGGCGAGCACCGGGTCGACGGCGACGTAGATCGGTGTCCCGGCGGGGGTCCTGCCGGTCTTCACGTCGAACTTCCCGATGGTCGCCGTGGCGAGGTAGGTGGCCATGGGCCTGCTCTCACGCCAGTGCGCGACCGTGCTGCCGCCCCGGTTCCGGGTCGATATCAGGCGCCCGTTGGAGACCGCGGTCAGACCCTTGGGCGCCGTGATGCGGATGTCGTAGGTCGCCTTGTCGGACGGGTGGTCGCTGGAGGGGAACCAGGTGGAGGCGGCGTTGGGCTCGCAGGCGACGAAGACGCCGTCGGAGGTCTTCATCCACCCGTAGTCGGAGCCGAACACGATCGGGCCGCTCAGCGCTTCGGGTACTCCGCCGTAGGTGACGGTGACCGTGAAGGTCTTGCCCTTGGCCAGCACACCGCGCGGGGTGATGTGGATCTCGTCGCCCTCGCGCGTGAAGTGGGCTCGTCTGCCGTTCACTTCGACCTTCGTGACGTCCAGCTTCTGGAGGTCCAGGTCGAAGGCGGAGAGGTTCTGGCCGGCGCGGGCGGTGAGGGTCGTACGGCCGTCGAGGCGGTCGGTGTCCGGGTTGTACGCCACATCGAGGGCGTAGTGGCGGGCGTCGAAGCCGCCGTTGCCGAGCTGGGGGAAGTAGGCGTCACCGATGCCGTCGGCGCCCGGGGTGGGGGCGGAGGAGGCGGCGATGAGACAGAAGGAGGCCATCGCGGTCGCGAGGGCCCCTAAACGTGCCGAACGGGAGAGTGCCATCAGCGTCCCTTTCGTACGTGTGCCGATCGTTTCCGATCAGACGGACACGCAGGACTCTGCACTCTCCCGTTCGAGCATGCTCATGACTTTGCCAAGTCGTCACGGCCTACTTGCCGGTTGACTCCTGACGATCGGCTTCCGCAACCGCGGAGTCCGACGCGGAGCCGGCCTCGCCGGTCTCCTCACCGGTGGCGGCGACCTCGGCCGGAGCCTCGCCCGACACCTCGGCGGACTTCACGGCGGAGACCAGCTCCACCGCTTCCCGCGCCGCCGACAGCAGGACGACGTCCTGCGGCGCCTGGTCCGCGGCGTTCTCCGGGTGGTGGCAGGCGACCTGCTGACCGGGCTTCAGCTCGATGAGCGGCGGCTCGGTCGTCTTGCAGATCTGCGTGGCCTTCCAGCACCGGGTGTGGAAGCGGCAGCCGCTCGGCGGCGCGATCGGCGAGGGAACGTCACCCTTGAGCAGGATCCGCTCGCTCTTGGCACCCCGGCGCTTGGGGTCCGGCACCGGCACGGCCGACATCAGGGCCTTGGTGTACGGGTGCATCGGCGCCTCGTACAGCGAGCTGCGGTCGGCGAGCTCGACGATCTTGCCGAGGTACATCACCGCGATGCGGTCCGAGACATGGCGGACGACGGAGAGGTCGTGCGCGATGATCACGTACGTCAGACCGAGCTCGGACTGCAGGTCGTCCATCAGGTTCACGACCTGCGCCTGGATCGACACGTCGAGGGCCGAGACCGGCTCGTCCGCCACGACGAGCTTCGGCTTCAGGGCGAGCGCGCGGGCGATGCCGATGCGCTGGCGCTGACCGCCGGAGAACTCGTGCGGGTAGCGGTTGAAGTGCTCGGGGCTCAGACCCACCAGCTCCAGGAGCCGCTGGACCTCCTTCTTCACCCCGCCCTCGGGCTCCACGTTCTGGAGCCGGAACGGCGCCGAGACGATCGAGCCGATGGTGTGACGGGGGTTCAGCGACCCGTACGGGTCCTGGAAGATCATCTGGATGTCCCGGCGCAGCGGGCGCATCTTCGAGGCGCCCAGCCGGGTGATGTCCTGACCCTCGAACTCGATGGAGCCGCCGGTCGGGTCCTGGAGCCGGGTGATGACCCGGCCCATGGTCGACTTGCCGCAGCCGGACTCGCCGACGACGCCGAGCGTCTCGCCCTTGCGGACCTCGAAGTCGATGCCGTCGACGGCCTTGACCGCGCCGACCTGACGCTGGAGAACGCCCTTCCGGATGGGGAAGTGCTTCTGCAGCCCCTGGACCCGGAGCAGAACCTCACGGTTCTCCGAGGACTTCGCGCGGTGCTCGGGGGCCGCTGCCTGCTGCGGGATCACCGGACCCGCGCCGTCCGTCTTGTTCGTCTCACTCACAGCTTCGGCGCAATCTCTTCGGTCCAGATCCGCGTGCGGTCCTCCTGCGAGAGGTGGCAGGCGGTGTAGTGACCGCTGCCGATCAGCTGCAGTTCGGGGCGCACGGTGCGGGTGACATCGCCCTTGGGCAGGTCCGCGTACGGGCAGCGCGGGTGGAAGGCGCAGCCCGAGGGGACGTTGATGAGGCTCGGCGGCTGGCCCTTGACCGGGATGAGCCGGTCGGACGTCTCGCGGTCGATACGGGGCATCGAGCCGAGCAGACCCCAGGTGTAGGGGTGCTGCGGCTGCTCGAAGATCCGGTCGACGGAGCCGCGCTCCACGCACCGGCCGCCGTACATCACCAGCACCTCGTCGGCGATCTCGGCGACCACACCCAGGTCATGGGTGATCAGGACGACCGCGGAGCCGAACTCCTTCTGCAGATCGCGGATGAGGTCGAGGATCTGCGCCTGGACGGTGACGTCGAGGGCGGTCGTCGGCTCGTCCGCGATGAGCAGCTCGGGGTTGTTGACGAGCGCCATGGCGATCATCGCGCGCTGCCGCATACCGCCGGAGAATTCGTGCGGGTAGCTGTCGACGCGCTTGGCCGGCTCCGGAATACCCACCCGGTCGAGCATCTCGATCGCCCGCTTGCGGGCGATCTTCTTGCTGACCTTGTGGTGGACGCGGTACGCCTCCACGATCTGGTTGCCGATCGTGTAGTACGGGTGCATCGCGGACAGCGGGTCCTGGAAGATCATCGCCATCTCGCGGCCGCGGAGCCTGCGCACCGCGTCCGGGTCGGCGTTCACCAGTTCCTGGCCGTCCAGCCAGATCTCGCCGGACATCTGGACGTTCTTGCCGCGAGCGCCGAGCCGGTGCAGGCCCATGACCGCCAGCGAGGTGACGGACTTGCCGGAGCCCGACTCACCCACGATGCAGAGGGTCTTGCCCTTCTCCACCGAGAAGGTCAGCCCGTCGACGGACTTGACCAGACCGTCGTCGGTCGGGAAGTGCACCCTGAGGTCGCGTACGTCGAGGAACGGCCTGGCAGCGTTCGAGGTCGAGGAGACGGGCTCGCCGACCGCGGCGTCAGTCTTGGACAGTTCGGTCACGAGAGCCTCACCCGCGGGTCAGCGGCGGCATACAACAGGTCCACCAGGAGATTTGCTACGACGACGAAGAACGCGGCGAGGAGGGTCACGCCGAGAATGAGCGGCAGGTCGTTGTCGGTGATGCCCTGCACCGCGTACTGGCCGACACCGTGCAGGGAGAACACGGATTCGGTGATCACGGCACCGCCGAGCAGCAGACCGAGGTCCATGCCGAAGACGGTGATGATCGGGGTGAGGGCGGCGCGCAGTCCGTGCCGGACCACGACCCTGCCCTCGGGCAGGCCCTTGGCACGGGCCGTGCGGATGAAGTCCTCGTTCATCGTCTCCATCATGCCCGAGCGGGTGAGCCGCGCGTAGATGGCGGAGTACAGGAGCGCGAGAGAACACCATGCGGGGAAGAGGGTGTTGGCCCACTCCGCGGGGTTCTCGGTGAACGGGACGTAGGTACGGCCGAAGATCGGCCACTGGATGGTGAAGAGCAGCAGCGCGAGGCTACCCGTGAAGAACATGGGCAGCGAGACACCGGCGAGCGCGATGCCCATGAAGGCGCGGTCGAAGAGCGAGCGCGGCTTGAGCGCCGAGATCACACCGATCGTCACACCGGACACCAGCCACAGCACGGCAGCACCCGCGGCGAGCGAGAGAGTCACCGGAATACGGGAGGTGAGCTCCGGCCAGACCGCCTGGTGGGTCTTGAAGGAGTACCCGAAGCACGGCGCGTCACAGTGCGCCGTGGTGGGACCCAGATCATAGGTGGCGCCGACCACGATCCCCTTGATGAAGTGCCAGTACTGGACGTAGACGGGCTGGTCCAGACCGAGGTTGTGCTTGACCGCGAGAATGTCGGCCTTCGTGGGGCTCTTCCCGATGTACTGCTGCGCGAGCTGGTCGGCGGACTGGCCTACCAGTCTTGGCAGCAGGAAGAAGATGGCGAAGGTGACCGCGGAGACGACCAGGAGCAGGATCACTGCCGCTGCCGTCCGACGGAGGATGTACGAGATCACGGGGATCGGCGCTGGTGCCCGCGGGCCGTTAGGCCCGCGGGCACCAATGCCTTCACCTGCCTTCCGGGGCTGCTACTTCTTCGTGGTGCCGATGTTGAGGTAGTCGTACTGACCGCTGAAGGCCGCCGTGGAGACCAGGTTGGTCGCGTACTGCGGGCGGGCCAGCAGAACCTTGAAGTAGGTCAGCGGCACGAGGACGGCGTCGTCCATGGTCTTCTTGTCGATCTCGGTGTACAGGCCGTTGCGCGCGGCGTTGTCCTCCGTACCGATCGCCTTCTCGAGGAGGGCGTTGACGTCCTTGTTGTCGTACTGCGACAGGTTGGTGTTACCCGAGTCGCCGATCGCGGAGCCGTTCAGGATCTGCTGCAGGAAGCCGTAGCCGGAGGGCCAGTCGGCACCCCACTGCATCATGATCAGGCCGATGTTCTGCTTCTCGGTGAACTTCGGGACACCCGCGTAGTCGGTGAAGTACTTGCCCGACGGGTACTGCTTCAGGGTGGCGTTGATGCCGGCCTTCTTCAGCGACGCGATGATCGCCGTGGCAGCGTCGATCTCCTGCGGGCGGTCGCTGCGCGCGGAGATGTTCGTGCTGATGGTCGACTTGCCACAGGCCTTCAGCTGGTCCTTGGCCTTGGCCGCGTCACCCTTGCTGTCGGTGGAGGCGTAGACGTCCGACTTGGCGTAGCCCGGGATGTCCGGCGGGAGAACCGTGGAGGCGATGTCGCCACGGATCGGGCCGCCCTCGGCGGTCTGCACCGAGACCTTGTCGATCGCGAACTGCACGGCCTTGCGGCACGCGACGTTGTTGAACGGCTTCACCTTGGTGTTGATCGCCATGTAGACGAGACGGCCACCGTAGGTGTTGTCCGTGTTGGCCTTCTTGTCGGCCGAGCTGAGCAGCTGGGCCTGGGTCGCGGCCTGGACACCGCCACCACCGAGGTCGATCGCGTCGCCCGCGAGGACGTCCTTGTCGATCGTCTCGGCGGCGACCTTCAGCTTGACGACGATCTTGTCCGGGTACTGCTTGCGCAGCGGGTCGGACTTCGCGTCCCAGTTCTCGTTGCGCACGAGGACGGCCTGCTTGCCGTCGGCGTAGCTGTCGAACTTGTACGAGCCCGAGGACACGATGTTCTTGACGTAGTCGACGCCGTTGTCCTTGGCCTGCGGGACCGGCGCCGTCTGCGGCGAGGCGACCAGGTAGTCGAACTCCTGGAAGGCGGTCTTCAGGTGGAAGACGACCGTGGTGTCGTCCGGGGTCTCGATGGAGGAGAGGCCCTTGCCGCTCTTGTCCTTGTAGGGACCCTTGTACTTGTCGCCGCCCACGAGGAACTGCTGGAAGTAGTTCGGGCCGAGGGAGAGCACGTCACGCGCGAAGTTGGAGCGCTCGACCGCGTACTTGACGTCCTTGGACGTGATCGCGGTGCCGTCCTGGTACTTCAGACCCGTACGCAGCTTGTACGTCCAGGTCTTGCCGCCGTCGCTCGGGACACCCGCGCTGGCCGCGAGGTCCGGGACAAGGGTGTTGCCCTTCTCGCCGGCGCCGGGCTGGAACGTCATCAACGGGCGGGCGTACAGCCGGCTGAGGTTGTACATGTACGCGTAGTACGTGTTGCCCGGGTCGAAGGAGTCCGGCACGTCCGAGTACTCGTACGTGACCGTGCCCCCCTTCTTGGTGGAGGCGTTGACGACGTCCTTGGTCGCTGCGTTGGCCCCAGCTGACTTCGTGTTGTCGGTGTTCTTGTTGTCATCGGCCTTGCTGCAGCCTGCAACAAGCAGACTCGCGGAGCCGATGGCCGCAATAGCGGCCAGCGCTGACCTTCGCATGATGGGCGGGTTCCCCTCCATTGTCGGAAACTTGGTGTTCTCTCGGTACGCGTCAGGCATCAGCGACTGCGCGGGTCGAGAGCGTCGCGGAGACCGTCGCCCAGCAGGTTGAAGGCGAGGACGGTCACGAAGATGGCGAGGCCGGGCACGATCATGAACTGCGGGTCGACCTCGTAGTAGGTGACCGCTTCACGGAGCATGCCGCCCCACGACGCCTGCGGGGGCTGGATGCCGACCCCGAGGAAGCTCAGGGACGCCTCGAAGAGAATGTTGGTCGGGATGAGCAGCGTCGAGTAGACGATGATCGGGCCGACCAGGTTGGGCAGCAGCTCCCGGAACAGGATGTACGGGCCCTTGGCGCCCATGCCCCGGGAGGCGTCCACGAATTCCCGCTCACGCAGGGCGAGCGTCTGGCCTCGGACGATCCGGCCCAGGTAGGGCCAGTTGAAGAAGCCGATCACGAAGATCAGCACGCTCAGGTGGAGCGGGAGCCCTTCGAGACCGAACGCGCCGCCCTGCAGGGTGGCGGAGATGGCGATCGCGAAGAGCAGGAGGGGGAAGGCGAGGAAGGTGTCCATCAGGCGGCTGATGATCGCGTCGACCCGCCCGCCGTAGAAGCCCGCGACGACGCCGAGGATCGCGCCGATCACGTTCGACAGGATGGTCGCGCCGAAGGCGACGACCAGCGACACCCAGGAGCCCTCCAGGAGGCGGGTGGCGAGGTCACGGCCGAACTTCGGGTCCACACCGAGCGGGTGGTCCACGCTCATGCCGCCCATCCCGCCCTTGGGCAGCGAGGTGTTGGCGTCGATCAGGTCCTGGTTGAACGCGTTCGCGTCAAGCCCGAGCATCGACTGGATGGGCCGGGCGAGGATGGCCATCAGGACGAGCAGTATGACGATGACACCGCCGGCGACCGCCACCTTGTCGCGCTTGAAGCGCGTCCAGGCGATCTGTCCCAGGGAACGGCCCTCGATCTGCCCCTTGCCGACTCCGGCAAGCACAGCCTCTGGCTGCGCTTCCGACGCCGTCGCGGTGGTCTCGATCGGTGCGGTCACAGTGACCCGACCCCTCTCGCCGGTGGTGACCGGCCTACGCCTGCCGCTGTCTGCGGCTTGGTTCACTTGCTCGCCGGGAAGTTGACCGCAGATGGTGCGGTCCGATGACCCGGCAGATGATTCGACTTGCACTCGCTCACAGGATCGATGACCCCGTGTCTGATGGGCGAGTCTTCAGTGCCGCCACGATCACGTGCCAGGCCTCGTGGAGAAAGTATGCGCAACCGTGATGCTTGTTGGGGGATTCCGTTATCCGAACAGTGGGTAACGCGAGCCGGACGACGGGCAATTGGGCTACAAAGACTCATCAAGGCCCATTCAGTGCGAAGTAGCACCAAATCGGGACAATCAACCCATGCGCCTGCTCCCCCGCAGGTCAGCAGCATGGTGTGCACGACACAGAAGGGTCATGCACAAGGTCATGATGCCAGCCGCACTCGCACGGCCGTTCCACAGGTCCGGGATACGGGACGCTCTCAGTAGCCGCCGCGGGCCGGGGGATAGCCGTAGCCGCCCGCCATCGGCGCCTGCGCGGGAGCCGCGTGCGCCTCACGGTCGTAGAACGGCCGGGCGTTGGCACGCAGCCACATCGCGACCGGGTCGAACTCGTCCGACATCGCCACGGTGGAGACCGGCAGCCCGTCCGGAACAGCGCCGATGGACTGCTGCATCATCGCCCGCACCGAGTCGACGGCGGGCGGCGAAGTGTCGTACACGTCAAGGCCGATGGCGAGATACGGCGCCCCGAGCGTGGGCTGGACCCAGGCACGCCGCAACGAGCGTACGGCCGGGGTGAGATGGGCGTTCTGGGTGAGCAGGGCGTAGAACTGCGGGATCTCGATGCCGGGCTCGGAGAGCCGGAGCGGGCCGGCGGGCTGCCGCTCCAGGCCCGTGGCGATCCGGCGCAGATCCAGCCAGGGGATGCCGAGGCCGCCGCCTGGGGCGTGCGGGTTGAGCCAGAGACCGAAGTGGTCGGGGTACAGGGTGCGGGCGACGTCCAGCCCGTCCACCACCTCGTACGAGCGGTTCCAGCCGCTGGCCGAGAGTTCCTGGGCGGAGGTGACGCAGGGCGCGTACCCGAAGCCGTCCACCTGCATGTTCCCGTACTGGGCGTCCGGGGAGCCGGACTGGCCGTGCCACAGGAGCATCCATACCTGGCCGGACGACGGCGTCGCGAGCGCGCGAAGGAGCGCCTCGTAGGCGTCGTAACGCCCGGGCGTCACCTGGCGCAGCATGTGCTCGACCTGCCCGGCCGCGGCCGTGCCCGACGCGCTCACCCTCAACCGCCCCTTCGCGAACAATTCACGACGAACTCATCCATTACGCCCGAGGTACCGGTGACGCACGTGCGTCAACACCTCGACCGGGCCATGAAACCAGCTTATGCGGCGATCGCGCTCCGCCGGGGGAAGCAGCCGAGAGCCGAGACGCACCGCGCGGGGGAAGCCGCGGACCGTCGGCGGCCGTGCGCACGGTCCCCCGCGCGCCCTCGCGACGGTGCCGTTCAGTGACCGTGCTGGTAGAAGGGGCGCACCTGGGCCCGCATCCAGTCGCCGACCGGGTCCTGCGTCACGTCGAGGAGAACCAGGTTCACCGGAATGTTCATCGGGACGCGACCGAGGGCACGGCCGAGGGCGTCGAGGGGAAGCGTGCGGGCCTCGCCCTCCCAGAGCGAGAGTTCGACGCCGATGAACATGACCGGATCGTCACCCTCGATGCTGGCCAGACAGCGGCGGGCGCTCAGGACGACGCCGGTCCCGGCGAACTCGGCCGAGGCAGCGGCGAGGAAGTCCATCGGCTCCTCCTGCCAGTCGGGCTCGAAGAGCCGCACCCGGCCACCGCTGGCCGACCCGTCCAGCGGGGTCCGCCCGGCCCGGCACAGCTCGGCGACGGCCATCGGCGGCAGCGGTACGCCGACCACGCCGTCCGGGTTGACCGCGATGCCGACCTGTGGCGGAAGTCCGCGGGCGAACTCCACGGCGGGCGCGATCGTGTACGCCATGTGTCCGCCGGTGACCTGGCGGAACTGCTCCTCGGAGCTGAAGACGGGGACGTACACCTGGCCCCCGAGCTCCATCGTGGGCAGATCGAGCGGGCCGCTCTGCGGGCCGCCGCCGTTGGGCAGCGGCACCCAGACGAAGCTGCGCCCGAGCACCTCGACGATACGGGCGCCCGACGAGGGCCCCGCGGGAACGCCGAGGGAGGCGGACAGCACCTCCTCGAGCTCGTTGCCGGGCCAACCGCCGTGCGGGTGGGGGTGCGCCTGTGCCGGGAAGTCCATCTGTCTACCGCCTGCTTCGAACCACTGTTCCGGCTGGAAAGGTTAATGGGCCGCCGCGACCGGTCAGTGGCCGAAGTCGATCCGTCGCAGCACGTCCGCCGCGTCCCGGTCGATGAGCACCGCCGAACCGCAGCCCTCGGGCAGGCCGCCCTTCTCGACGGAACGCAGCAGCCGGGTGATCGCGCCGCGATGGCGCGCGAAGGCGTAGCGCGAGACGCCCCGGCCGCGCTCGCGCTGGCCGTCCAGGGCGGTGTCCGGCGTGACGTCGAGCAGCAGCAGGTGCAGTGCGCCGCCCCGGCGCCGGGCCTCGCGGGCGAGCCAGCGGCGCACCCAGGCCTGCGTGCCGCAGTCGTGGACCACGACTCCGCCGCCGCCGCGCAGCGCGCGGCGCAGGCCGGCGTAGTGCGAGAGGCGGACGAGGGGGCGGTAGACCGCGTAGGGCAGCAGGCGGGCCATCCCGCCGTCCCAGCGGTCGCGGGTGTCCTGCGAGTCGATGCGCGCGCCCTTCACGGCCCGCCGCATCAGCGTCGACTTGCCGCTGCCGGGCAGTCCTGTGACCACGACGAGGTCTTCCGCCCCGAAGCGGAGACCGTGCGGGCTGTGGCCCGCCCGGTCGCGGAGGTCGCGGACGACGACCGCCGGAAGCGGGCCGCACGCCTCCCTGGCCGTCGCGCCGGGCTGCTCCGGCAGCGCGAGACCCGAGGTCGTCGCGTACGCCCTGGTCCTGTTCACCGTGACCGTCCTCCCCATGGATGTGGAGTCCCATCCCCGTCGAGTGTAAAGAGAAGGCAATGCCCGGCGCTTCCTGTTTCGGTGCGTGGACTGCCACAGGCCGGTTACAGATGGCGGACTGCCGGGATCGGACAGCGCGTGCAATGATGGCCGCGCCAACTGCATACCGGCCGCTTGAATCCGCGCGGGAGAGTCCTGGGTACGTGTACCCGGGCGCCGAAGGAGCAAGTCCCTCCCTTGAATCTCTCAGGCCCCGTTACCGCGCGGGCGAGGCACATCTGAAAAGCGGGCCGCTGACCAGTGGCTCCACCCAAGGTGCAAGTCAGGACCACCATTTCGTGGGGTACTGATGAACCTCTCAGGTTCCGATGACAGATGGGGAGGAACGACCTCGCCGTCATGCCTTGGGAGCCAGACCGATGAGCAGCAACGCACCCCGTCACACCGCGCTCGATGCCCTGCATCGCTCGCTCGGCGCGACGATGACCGACTTCGCAGGCTGGGACATGCCCCTGCGCTACGGTTCCGAGCGCGACGAGCACCTCGCCGTCCGTACGAAGGCCGGCCTCTTCGATCTCTCCCACATGGGCGAGATCACCGTCACCGGCCCTGAGGCGGCGGCTCTCCTGAACCACGCGCTGGTCGGCAACATCGCCACCGTCGGCATCGGCCGCGCCCGCTACACCATGATCTGCCAGGAGGACGGCGGCATCCTGGACGACCTGATCGTCTACCGGCTCGCCGAGCACGAGGCCGGGTCTTCTCACTACATGGTCGTCGCCAACGCCTCCAACGCCCAGGTGGTGCTGGACGCCCTGACCGAGCGCGCCGCCGGTTTCGACGCGGTCGTGCGCGACGACCGTGACGCCTACGCGCTGATCGCGGTGCAGGGGCCCGAGTCCCCCGGCATCCTCAAGGCGGTCACCGACGCGGACCTCGACGGTCTGAAGTACTACGCGGGCCTGCCGGGCACGGTGGCCGGCGTTCCGGCCCTGATCGCCCGCACCGGCTACACCGGCGAGGACGGCTTCGAGCTGTTCGTGGCCCCCGCCGACGCCGAGAAGGTGTGGCAGGCGCTGACCGACGCGGGCACCCCGGCCGGGCTGGTCCCCTGCGGTCTGTCGTGCCGCGACACGCTGCGCCTGGAGGCGGGCATGCCGCTGTACGGGCACGAGCTGACCACCGCGCTGACCCCCTTCGACGCCGGCCTCGGGCGGGTCGTGAAGTTCGAGAAGGAAGGCGACTTCGTGGGGCGCGAGGCCCTGACCGAAGCCGCCGAACGTGCCGCTTCCGAGCCGCCGCGCGTGCTGGTCGGGCTGATCGCCGAGGGCCGTCGCGTGCCGCGCGCCGGGTATCCCGTGGTCGCCGACGGCAAGGTGATCGGCGAGATCACCTCCGGCGCCCCCTCCCCCACGCTGGGCAAGCCGATCGCGATGGCGTACGTCGACGCCGCGCACGCGGCGCCGGGCACCGCCGGTGTCGGCGTGGACATCCGGGGCACCCACGAACCGTACGAGGTCGTGGCGCTGCCGTTCTACAAGCGCCAGAAGTGACACTGGTCCGCACAGGCCGGACATGACACGGACGCCCGCCGGGCGCCGGCCGTGACCGCCGACCCCGTCGCGCGTCCGAAGTGACCCTGGGCACATCTGCCCGGGTCACCCACGCTTCCCTTCATCAGCACTCCCCCGCGTACAGGAGAATTCAGGCCATGAGCAACCCCCAGCAGCTGCGCTACAGCAAGGAGCACGAGTGGCTGTCCGTCGCCGAGGACGGCGTCGCGACGGTCGGCATCACCGAGTTCGCGGCCAACGCGCTCGGCGATGTCGTCTACGCCCAGCTCCCCGAGGTCGGTGACACGGTCACCGCGGGCGAGTCCTGCGGCGAGCTGGAGTCGACCAAGTCGGTCAGCGACCTGTACTCCCCGGTCGACGGCGAGGTCGTCGAGGCCAACCAGGACGTGGTGGACGACCCGTCGCTGGTGAACTCCGCGCCCTTCGAGGGCGGCTGGCTGTTCAAGGTCCGCGTCACGGACCAGCCCGAGGACCTGATGTCCGCCGACGAGTACACCGCCTTCACCGCCGGCTGAGGAGTCACCGCATGTCGCTTCTGAACACCCCGCTTCACGAGCTGGACCCGGACGTCGCCGCCGCCGTCGACGCCGAGCTGCACCGTCAGCAGTCCACCCTGGAGATGATCGCCTCGGAGAACTTCGCTCCGGTCGCGGTCATGGAGGCACAGGGCTCGGTCCTGACCAACAAGTACGCCGAGGGTTACCCGGGCCGCCGCTACTACGGCGGCTGCGAGCACGTCGACGTGGTCGAGCAGATCGCCATCGACCGCGTCAAGGCGCTGTTCGGCGCCGAGCACGCCAATGTGCAGCCGCACTCGGGCGCCCAGGCCAACGCTGCCGCGATGTTCGCGCTGCTCAAGCCGGGCGACACGATCATGGGTCTGAACCTCGCGCACGGCGGGCACCTCACCCACGGCATGAAGATCAACTTCTCCGGCAAGCTCTACAACGTGGTCGCCTACCACGTGAGCGACGAGACCGGTCAGGTCGACATGGCCGAGGTCGAGCGCCTCGCCAAGGAGTCCCGGCCGAAGCTGATCGTGGCCGGCTGGTCCGCCTACCCGCGACAGCTGGACTTCGCCGAGTTCCGCCGCATCGCCGACGAGGTCGGCGCGTACCTCATGGTCGACATGGCGCACTTCGCCGGCCTGGTGGCCGCGGGGCTGCACCCGAACCCGGTGCCGCACGCCCACGTCGTCACGACGACCACCCACAAGACCCTCGGCGGTCCCCGCGGTGGCGTGATCCTCTCGACGGCCGAGCTGGCCAAGAAGATCAACTCCGCGGTCTTCCCCGGTCAGCAGGGCGGTCCGCTGGAGCACGTGATCGCCGCCAAGGCCGTCTCCTTCAAGGTCGCCGCCTCCGACGACTTCAAGGAGCGCCAGCAGCGCACGCTGGACGGCGCGCGCATCCTGGCCGAGCGTCTGGTCCAGGACGACGTGAAGGCCGTGGGCGTGGACGTCCTGTCCGGGGGCACGGACGTGCACCTGGTCCTGGTCGACCTGCGCAACTCCGAGCTGGACGGGCAGCAGGCCGAGGACCGCCTCCACGAGGTCGGCATCACGGTCAACCGCAACGCCATCCCGAACGACCCCCGCCCGCCGATGGTCACCTCCGGCCTGCGCATCGGCACGCCCGCCCTCGCCACCCGCGGCTTCACGGCCGAGGACTTCACCGAGGTCGCGGACATCATCGCCGAGGCGCTGAAGCCGTCGTACGACGAGGAGGCCCTGAAGACGAGGGTGTCCGCTCTGGCCGACAAGCACCCGTTGTACCCCGGCCTGAAGTAGTTTCGTACGCTATTTGTCGTACGTTTTCGTCCGTACGGTACTTTTCGTACGGACGTCCGGGGCACCGCGCACACTGGAAGCAGAGCGCGGTGCCCCGTTCCATGCAGTCCCGCACCACCTCCGTCGGACAACGGCGTCCGGCGAAACCAGCAAGGAGTTCCCGTGGCCATCTCGGTCTTCGACCTGTTCTCGATCGGCATCGGCCCGTCCAGCTCCCACACGGTGGGCCCGATGCGCGCCGCGCGCATGTTCGCCCGGCGGCTGCGCAATGAAGACCTGCTGGCCCCGGTCACGGCGATACGCGCCGAGCTGTACGGCTCCCTGGGCGCGACCGGCCACGGCCACGGCACCCCCAAGGCTGTGCTGCTCGGCCTGGAGGGCGCCTCGCCCCGGACGGTGGACGTGGAGGGCGCCGACGAGCGCGTCGAGCGGATCAAGTCCTCGGGGCGGATCAACCTGCTCGGCGAGCACGAGATCGACTTCTCCTTCGACGACGACCTCGTCCTGCACCGCCGCAAGGCCCTGCCGTACCACGCGAACGGCATGACGATCTTCGCCTACGACGCCTCGGGCGGGCTCGTCCTGGAGAAGACGTACTACTCCGTCGGCGGCGGCTTCGTGGTCGACGAGGACGCGGTCGGCGAGGACCGCATCAAGCTCGACGACACGGTCCTGAAGTACCCGTTCCGCACGGGCGACGAGCTGCTGCGGCTGACGAAGGAGACCGGCCTGTCGATCTCCGCCCTGATGCTGGAGAACGAGCGGGCCTGGCGCACCGAGGAGGAGATCCGCGAAGGGCTCCTCGCCATCTGGCGTGTGATGCAGGCGTGCGTCTCGCGCGGCATGGCCCGCGAGGGCATCCTGCCGGGCGGCCTCAGGGTCCGCCGCCGCGCCGCCCACTCGGCCCGCCAGCTGCGCGCCGAGGGCGACCCGCTGGCCCACGCGATGGAGTGGATCACCCTCTACGCGATGGCGGTCAACGAGGAGAACGCGGCGGGCGGACGCGTGGTCACCGCCCCGACCAACGGCGCGGCGGGCATCATCCCGGCGGTCCTGCACTACTACATCAACTTCGTGCCGGGCGCCGACGAGGAGGGTGTCGTACGGTTCCTGCTCGCGGCCGGAGCCATCGGCATGCTCTTCAAGGAGAACGCCTCCATCTCGGGCGCCGAGGTCGGCTGTCAGGGCGAGGTCGGCTCCGCCTGCTCGATGGCGGCCGGCGCGCTCGCCGAGGTGCTCGGCGGAAGCCCCGAGCAGGTCGAGAACGCCGCCGAGATCGGCATGGAGCACAACCTCGGCCTGACCTGCGACCCGGTCGGCGGCCTGGTCCAGATCCCCTGCATCGAGCGCAACGGCATGGCCGCGGTGAAGGCCGTCACGGCGGCCAGGATGTCCATGCGCGGCGACGGCTCCCACTTGGTCTCCCTCGACAAGGTCATCAAGACCATGAAGGAGACCGGCGCCGACATGAGCGTGAAGTACAAGGAGACGGCCCGGGGCGGCCTCGCGGTCAACATCATCGAGTGCTGACGAGCAAGCCCTGACCCGGTCCACGGGGGTGCCGGCCGCCTGAGGGCGGCCCGGCCCCGGGAGGAGCGGGCCGTGCGCGCCGGACACCCGTGCGAGGGTGGAGCGGGCGAAGTGGGGGCAGTTGAAAGGTGGTTGTTCCCCACGGACACCGGCCATCACCCCACACGGCCGTCCCCCCACGCACGGAGGCTCCATCCATGCTGCGAGGCATCGACGTCAGCGCCTACCAGTCGTCCGCGTACAGCACCGCCGGCCTCTCCTTCGTCTTCGTCAAGGCGACGGAAGGCCGCTCGTACGTCAATCCGAAGCTCACCGCGCAGGTGAAGACGGCCCGCGACGCGGGCTGTGTCGTGGGCTTCTACCACTTCCTGTGGCCGGGCAACATCACCGCCCAGGCCGCGTACTTCCTGAGCAAGGCCCCCGAGAAGGCGGGCGACCTGCTCGCCGTCGACTGGGAGACCACGGGCGACGGAACCCACGCGAGCAACGCGGAGAAGGACCGCTTCATCCGCAAGGTGAAGGAACTCCGCCCGGACCACCGCGTGCTGCTCTACGCCAACCGGAACTTCTGGCTGAACGTCGACACCACCGCGTACGCCGGCGACGGCCTCTGGATCGCCGACTACGTCACCGCGGGAGAACCCCGCATCCAGGCGAAGTGGCGATTCCACCAGTACACCGACGAGCGGGTGGACAAGGACGTCGCGGACTTCGCGAGCAAGGCCGCGCTGCGCGCGTGGGCCGGCAGCGCCTAGAGGGCGTCGACGCCGGAGGCCACGCGAGCGCCCCGCGCCCCGGTCCCGGGGACCGGCGGACCCGTCGGGCTCGGACGTGACGCCGGGCGATCCGCGCCCGGGACCGGAGTACGGTTGGCCGTACCGAGCGCACCTCGCACGCCGTCATCCATTTCGGCGTCGCCCTCGGGGAACGGCAAGGCCGGAGCACATCGCGTCCGGCCAGAGATGAGCCGCCCCACATGAGTCTGATGAGTCTCGGAGTACTCGCCTCCTCCCGCAAGGAGAACGAGTTCCGTCTGCCCCTGCACCCTCGCCACCTCGACCGGATAGCCCCGGACATCCGCGAGAAGATCTTCCTCGAACACGGCTACGGCCAACGGTTCGGCGTCGCCGACGACGCGCTGCGACCGCTGGTGGCCGGCCTGCGCACCCGCGAGCAGCTCCTCGCCGAGTGCGACATCATGCTGCTGCCCAAGCCCATGCACGACGACATCGCCGAGCTGCGCGAGGGTCAGGTGCTCTGGGGATGGCCGCACTGCGTGCAGGACGAGAAGATGACGCAGATCGGCATCGACCGGCGGCTGACCCTGATCGCCTGGGAAGCCATGAACCACTGGACCTCCACGGGCGCCTTCAGCGTCCATGTGTTCCACAAGAACAATGAGCTCGCGGGCTACTGCTCGGTGCTGCACGCCCTGCAGCTCGGCGGGCTGACCGGCAGCTACGGACGCCGCCTGCGCGCGGCGGTCATCAGCTTCGGCGCCACGGCGCGTGGAGCGGTCACGGGTCTGGGCGCCATGGGCGTTTCCGACGTCACGGTGCTCACCCAGCGCGCCGCCGCGGCGGTGGCCTCGCCGATGCCCTCGGTCGTGATGGGGCACTTCCAGGAGCAGGAGGACGATCCGTCGCGCCTGCAGGCCGTCACCGCGGCCGGTTCCGTGCCGCTGGCGGAGTATCTGGCGGGGTTCGACATCATCGTCAACTGCGTCCTCCAGGACACCGACGCGCCGCTCATGTTCGTCACCGACGAGGAACTCGCCCTGTTCCGGCCGGGGACCTTCTTCATCGACGTCGCCTGCGACGAGGGCATGGGCTTCGCGTGGGCCCGCCCGACCACCTTCGGCGACCCCATGCCCATGGTGGGGTCGGGCTGCCACTACTACGCGGTGGATCACAGCCCGTCCCACCTGTGGAACTCCGCCACCTGGGAGATCAGCGAGGCGCTCCTTCCCTACCTGCGCAAGGTCATGAGCGGCCCCGCGGCATGGGACGCCGACATCACGGTCGCCAAGGCCATCGAGATCCGCGACGGGGTCGTCCAGAACCCGAAGATCCTCTCCTTCCAGCACCGGTCGGCCGCCTACCCCCACGCTCCCGAGATCCCGGCGGCCGAGCCGCTCTCCGTGGCCTAGGGGCCAACGGCAGCGCTCCCGTCCCCGCCCCTGAGACAGGCTCCGGGAACAGGCTCTACGATTCCGCTGGTCACCGGCGCGACCAGCCGCCGGGCGAACGGGGAGCGATCACATGGGTGGGACGGTCACGGCGGTCAGCAGCAGCGGGACGTACTCGTTCACCAAGCCGAACCGGGCGAGCGTCACCCTGCTCGCCGGACTCGGCGTGGAGGGGGACGTGCACGCCGGGACGACGGTCAAGCACCGCTTCCGGATGGAGAAGGACCCCTCGCAGGTGAACCTGCGGCAGGTGCACCTCATCCACGAGGAGCTGTTCGCCGAGGTGCGGGAGGCCGGTTTCGAGGTCGCGGCCGGTCAGCTCGGGGAGAACGTCACCACCCGGGGGATAGACCTGCTGGGGCTGCCCACGGGGACGCGGCTGCGCCTCGGGGCGGCGGCCGTCGTCGAGGTGACCGGGCTGCGGAACCCCTGTGCCCAGATCGACACCTTCGAGAAGGGGCTCCTGAAGCAGGTCGTCGGGCGGGGCGAGGACGGGAAGATCCGGTTCAGGTCCGGGATCATGAGCGTCGTCCTCGTCGGCGGAGTGGTGCGGCCCGGCGACGGCGTAGTGGTGGAACTTCCGGACGGGCCGCACCGGCCCCTCGAGATCGTCTGACCTCCCTGCTGCCGCCGGCCCGTGTACGGGGTCGGCAGCCGCAGGGCCGCGGCGGTTATCCGCGGAAGTCGGGCGTGCGCTCCGGGGACGCCTCCGCCAGCGCCTTCGTCACCGCGTCGACGCCTTCCTGGAGACCGTAGACGGGGGTCCCGGGCTGCTGGCGCCAGGAGTCGTCGAGGCCGCCGGCGTCGACGGTGTCGAAGCCGATCTCGTCGATCAGGTCGCGCACGCGCCGCTTCGCCGCCTCGTCGTCGCCGGCCACCGGGAGGGCCATGCGGTCGGGGGCACCGGCCGGACGGGCGCGGTCCAGGATGTCCTGGGCGTAGGTGCCGTTGAAGGCCTTGACGACCGTGTGGCCGATCTGCCGGGCGGTCCAGCGGCTCTCGGTGAGGCCGTCGTCCTCGATCCCGGCGATCCTGCCGTCGCGCTGCTGGGGGTAGTAGTTGCCGGTGTCGATGACGGCGGCGCCCTCGGCGGCCCCGTCCAGGATGCCGTCCGGCAGGTTCGGCACGGCCTTGAGCGGGATCGTGACGATCACGACGTCGGCGCCCCGTGCCGCCTCCTCGACCGTGACGGGGGTCGCCCCGGTCTCTTCGGCGAGCTCGGTGAGCGTGTGGGGGCCGCGGGAGTTGGCGACGGAGACCTCGTGACCGACGGCGGTGAACCGCCGGGTGAGGTTGCCGCCGATGTTGCCCGCGCCGATGATGCCGATCTTCATGAGAGACAGACCCTTCCGGGGTTGATGCTCCTGATGGGCATCACCAACCCCGGAGGCGGACGCCCTATTCCGGGACGTGCCGCGTCCGGGTGACCGTGCACGCCGAAGGGGCGCCCGCCGGATGACCGGTGGACGCCCCTTCGGCAGACGTCACTTGTTCAGGTGGGCCCAGAACTCGTCGAACGAGAGGAGCTTGTCGCCGTTGAGGTCGCGGCTGGCGATGACGGCCTCCGCCACCGACTCGGTGACGTTCCAGTCGCCGCCCTGGGCGAGAGCGGACTTGAACTCGGCTGCGGTGATGAACCCGTCACCGTCCGTATCGATCCGCTCGAACTGCTTGCGTGCTTCCTCGATGTCGGCCACCGATCCGCCCCTTCGTCGTGCATCACTGCGTGCGTTGCTGCCTTGTGTACGGAGGTCACATTAACGGTCCGCGCGAGCGCGCAGTGCGGCGACCACCCAGGCGAACTCCTCGCGGTGCGCCGAGAGCGGCTCCAGGCCGCGGACCAGCGCGCTCAGTTCCCGGAAGCGGGCCATCTCGGCGTGTGCCGCGGACTCCATGCGCGTCAGCACGGCGGCCCGGTCGGCGTCGCCGAGGAGCCCGCTCAGCACCGTGTCCGCCTCCGGCGACGCGGGGTCGACGCCCCGCTCCAGCGCCTCGCCCGCCAGCTGCACCAGCCGGCTCATGAACCACAGGGACGTGCCCGGTGCCACGTCCGGCCCCCGGTCCGCCGCGTTGAACTCGATCATCGCGCGCATCCGGGCGCGGAAGCCCCGGTCCTGGATCAGCTCGGCCAGCTCCACCCAGGCGTCCACCTGCTCGGGGGACGGATCGTCCGGCAGATCACCGATGTTGAACCGCATCCGGGTACGGATGTCGGGGTCCGCGGTGTCCAGGCCTCCGAAGGTCTCCTCCATGAAGTCGTCGATGATCCGCCCGCGTTCGGCGGCCGAGAGCCGCGCCAGCTTGTTCATGAGTGTCATCTCCTCCGCGGTCGAGCCGCGTCGCGCCACGGTCGACAGCACCGCCCGGGTCACCTTCAGCGACCTGATCTGCGCGTCCAGCGCGGCCACGTGCGCGGCCGCCACCTCCGCCACCGTCGTCTCGCCCGCCAGCACCCGGCGCACGGCGTCGAGCCCCAGCCCGAGCTCGCGCAGGGTGCGGATCAGCTCCAGGCGGGCCACGGACCCGGCGTCGTAGAGGCGGTAGCCGCCCGCGGACCGTGCCACCGGGGGCAACGCGCCCTCGTCCGACCAGTAGCGGATGGTGCGGACGGACAGGCCGGTGCTGCGGGCCAGGCGCCCGATGGTGAAAAGGCCGGTGCCGTCTTCGATCATGTCTGCGAGTCTGGGCCTTCCAGTCGGTGGAGACTCAAGCGGTGAGGGACGGTCATGCCCGGCACTCTGCGCGACATTCTGGACGCGGCGGCCCGTGGCGTCTTCCCGCCGCCCGACGGCGCCACCACCGTCGTACCCCAGCACTCCCCCCGCGACGCCGGGGTCCTCGCCTTCACCGCGCACTCCGTCGTCTTCACCGACGAGGACGAGGGGTGGGTGCGCGCGGCGCTGGAGGCCGTCCCCTGCGACGCGCTCGCCGCCACCATGAATCCCCGGTTCCTCGCCGCGTTCATGGAGCGGACGGGGCGGTCGAACGACACGATCGACCTGCTGTCCGTCGGCACGCCGCTCCCCGGCCCGCCGGGCCTCGCGCTCACGGAGCTCGACGACCCCGGTCATCCCCGGGTCGCCGGGTCCCGCAAGCGGCGCGACGGCGTGCGGGCGTGGGCGGCGGACGGCGGGGTCCTCGTCCTCGGGCGCGGGATCGGGGACCGCCTGGAGATCGCGGTCGAGGTGGACGAGGAGGTACGGCACCGGGGGCTGGGCCGGGCGCTCGCGTCGGCGGCGCTCCACCTCGCCGACGAGCCGGTCTGGGCGCAGGTGTCGCCGGGGAACGCCCGCAGTCTGCGGGCGTTCCAGTCGGCCGGTTACCGTCCCGTCGGAGCGGAGGCGCTGCTCAGCGCGTACTGACCTCAGCGCGTACTGACCTCTGGGCGTACTGATCTCAGGGCGTACTGATCTCAGGGCGTACTGACGCCTGCGTGCCCGTGGCGGACCGTCAGTGCCAGGGCTCGTAGTTCGGGTTGCTCACGCAGTCGCTCATGATCTCGGTCCTGGTCCTCGTGTCGACCGGACAGACGCCGATGACGTACTGGCGCGCGATCCCGCCGGGAAACGCGACCTCCACCTGGCCGGCCCGGCGGTGCGTGTCGCCGACGGTCTTGTTGACGTCCACACCGCCGGGAGCGTCGATGTAGTAGTGGAAGCCGGACTTGTCCGAGGTCTTGTAGAGGTCGTGGTCGTACGTCGTCGACACGTACGGCGAGGGCTGGTCGGCCAGGACGTGGCTCTCGATGTCGTACTGCCCGGCGACGACGTCCTTCGGGTAGAAACCCTGCTCGAAGACGGTCGCCGGGCCGCGGGTGTCGGCGCGGTACAGGGTGCCGCAGGTCTTGCGCCAGACCGGTTGCGGCGTGATGCGGTCGACGTCCACGCGACGGTCGGCGGCGGCCTTGAGCGGGTCGGCGAACTGAGGGCAGACGGGCGCGGCCGCCCCGGGCGCGGGAGCGGCGGGCGTCGCGGCGGTCGTCGCGAGAACGGCCGCGAGGGACAGGGCGACGGCAGCGGCCCGCCGCCGCGGGCGAGTTGTGATCATGGGGAGCACGATCGCGGTTCCGCGGCGACGGGCCATGGACCGTCACCCGTACGACGGCGTGTCAGCCGTGGCATTCAACAGGCTCCGTCCTAGCGGAAGATGCCGGTGTGGCCGAGCGAGTAGCGGCCGGGCTGGGGGTACACGGCGAGGCCGTGGGGACCGCTGCCGACGGGGATACGGGCGAGCTGGACGCCGGTGCGGGTGTCGATGGCGTACACCTCCGCGTTGTAGCGGCCGGAGAGCCACAGAACCTTGCCGTCCGCCGAGACGCCGCCCATGTCGGGGCTGCCCCCGGTTGGCAGGCGCCACTTCTTGGTGAGACGGTCCTGAGTGAAGTCGAAAATGGAGATGGTGCCCTCGCCGCGGTTGGAGATGTACATCTCGCGCGAGTCCCGGCTGACGTAGAGGCCGTGCGTGCCCTTGCCGGTGTGCAGGAGCGTGGGCTGGGTGAACTTGTCGCCGTCCAGGACCCACACCCCGTCGGCCATCATGTCGGCGATGTAGAACTTCTTGCCGTCCGGGGAGATCTTCACGTCCTGCGGCATCGCTCCGTGGAACGGCAGCTTCTGCTGGCCGATCACCTTCATCCGCTCGGTGTCGACCTTGAGGAGTTCGCCGCTGAACTCGCAGGACACGATGAAGTAGCGGCCGTCCGGGGAGAAGTCGGCGTGGTTGACGCCGTAGCAGCTCACCGGTTCCGTCTTGACGCGCTTCATGGTGTGCGCGTCGCGGAAGACGAGTTCGCGGTCGAGGGAGGCCATCACGACGGCGTACTTGCCGTTGGGCGTGAAGTAGAGGTTGTACGGGTCGTGCACGTCGACCGGCTTGCCCGCCCTGCCGGTCTTCGGGTCGATGGGCGTGAGGGTGTTGCCCTTGTCGTTGTTGACCCACAGGGTCTTCATGTCCCAGGAGGGGACGACGTGTTGGGGCTGAGCCCCGACCGGGATCGTCTCGATGACCCGGTACGTCTTCGGGTCGATCACCGAAACAGTGTTGGAGTTGGTGTTGGGCACATAGACGCGGGACGGGAAGTCCTTGACCACCGGGGAGAGCCGGTTCGGCCGGTCGGCGGCGTAGACGTCCGTCGGGTCCAGCAACGGGGGCATGCCGGGCAGGCCCTGGACCGTCTTCTTCTTCGCCGGGGCGGGCTGGACGGCGGCCTTGCTGCCGAGGGCTTCGTCGGCGTGGTCCCGGGAGGGGGCGCCGCAGCCCGCGAGGACGGCGAGCGTGGTGAGGGCGGCGCCGGCGGTCAGCACGCGGTGCAGGGGGGAGGATGGCGTCAGCATCAGCTCAGCAGCTCCGTGGTGGTGACCGCGCGCAGGCCGCGGCGGTCGAGTTCGTGCAGGAGGGCGGGGAGGGCGGCGACCGTGTCGGCGTAGCCGAAGTGCAGGCTCACGATGGAGCCGGGGCCGACTCCGGCCAGGACGTTGCGGGTGACGGCGGTGGCTCCCGGCGAGGTGTAGTCGAGGGAGTCGACGTCGTAGGAGAGCGTGTGCGGGTAGCCCGCTTCGCGGGCGAGGCGGGCTACCAGCGGGGAGGCCCGGGGGCTGCGGGACGGCCGGAACCAGGTGCCGATCGAGCCGGTGAGCCGCTTCAGGCGGTCCGCGCAGCCCTGGATCTCCGCCGCCGCGTCCGTCCGCGACATGGCGTTGATGTCGAGGTGACGGAGGGTGTGATTGCCGAGGTCGTGGCCGCCGTCGAGGATGCGGCGGGCGAGGCCCGGGTGCTCGTCCAGCCAGGTGCCGACGGCGAGGACGGTGACCCGGGCGCCGGCCTTCTCGGCCTCGCCGAGCAGCGAGTCGGCGACGGCGGGGTCGCCCTGACCGTGGAAGGTGAGGGCCACTCTGGACGGTCGGGTGCGGGAGCCGTGGGTGATTTCCGCGGGCTGGGCGGGGTAGCGGCGCGGGGCGGGGGCGAGTGCGGGGGCTCCGCCGGTCGCGGCGGCGGAGGGTGCGGCCGGGGGTGTGGTGAGAGGGCGGGGGTGGGTGGCTCGAGGAGTGGAGCAGCCTGCGGTGACTCCGGCGGTGAGCGTTCCTGCGGTGAGCGCGAGTCCCGTGAGCAGGGCCGCGCGCCGGGGCGGGGCGGGGGCTGCGTGGTCTTCGGCGGGCGTGGTCACCGGACCATTTAAGGGTGAATCGACCGAAAAACCGGCGATTGGTCCGGCCGGGTGGTGGTGCGGGTCGCTTCGCACCGCCGGGCGCGGGGGCGCGCGAGTCCGGGCGGGGCCCGTGAGCGGAGCAAGATCCCCCGCTTTTGGATCAGTCGGCCGGGTCTGCGATAGTCGACGTCGCGACCTCCACCCATTGACCCGGGCCCTGGTTGTCGCCGGTGGCGCGGTTCACACCCCAATTCGTTCCGCGACACCCCAGAAGCCCCGGCTGCCACGCGGCCGGGGTTTCCGCGTACGGAGAGAGGGTTCGGCGTACGGAGAGAGGGTTCCGCGTACGGCGAGAGGGTTCCGCGTACGGAGAGAGGGTTCGGCCGTCGGCGAGACGGTTCAGCGTTCGGCGACGCGCATTTCGAACCAGGTGGTCTTGCCGCGGGGCAGCAGGTCGACGCCCCAGCGGTCGGAGAGCTTGTCGACGAGGAAGAGGCCCCGGCCGCTCAGGTCCGTTTCCTGGACCGGCATGAGACAGGGAAGGCCGCGGGAGGGGTCACGGACCTCGATACGGATCCAGCCGCGGCGGCGGCGCATACGGAGTCCGAAGACGCGGGCGCCGGTATGACGTACGGCGTTGCCGACGAGTTCGGAGACGAGTAAGACCGCGTCCTCCGTCATCTTCGGGGACAGGCCCCAGTTCCGCAGGACCACGACCTGGGCGAGCCGCCGCGCGGTGGCCGCGGACTCCGGGCGGGACGGCAACGGAACCTCCGCCTCGGCCGGATTGCCGAACAACTCCAATGCCTTGAGCGCCCGTTCGTCCTCGACCGCAGGCGTCCAGCGCGCCGCGGTCGCACTTCCGTGCCGCCGCGGCTGTTCGATACCCTCCAGCCCCGCCATGCCCCCCATCATGGCCGCCAAGAGCTCCCTTCGGGGCCGTTCCGGAGGAATACGCCCCCCGGAACACGACATTCCGAACGTTCCGATCGGCATATGCCGGAGGCAGTTCGGGGGTGACGGCAGCCCTTCCGACCTGCCGGAACAGGCCGGTCGAGGGCAATCGCCAAAGCCCCCCGACAAGGTGGGCTTAAGGCTGCCTTAAGGCTGACATAAACCGTCGCATCGGGGGACGCCGGGTAAGACATCGCGTCAACTGCGAGTTGATCAGAGGAACTTCGCCTTGCCGGGTCCCTCCTCCACGAAGCTCCGCATGCCCCGCTCCCGGTCCTCCGTCGCGAACAGGCCCGCGAACCAGTTCCGCTCGATGGTCAGTCCGGTCTCGATGTCCGTCTCCAGGCCCGCGTCGATCGATTCCTTCGCGGCGCGCAGTGCGATCGCCGGGCCCTGCGCGAGCCGGGCGGCCCAGGCGTGCGCGGCGGTGTACACCTCGGCGGCGGGGACGACCCGGTCGACCAGGCCGAGCGTGAGGGCCTCGTCGGCCTTGACCATACGGCCGGTGAAGATGAGGTCCTTGGCCTTGGAGGGGCCGACCAGCCGGGACAGCCGCTGGGTGCCGCCCGCACCGGGGATCAGGCCGAGCAGGATCTCCGGCTGGCCCAGCTTGGCGTTGTCCGCGGCGATGCGGAAGTCGGCACAGAGGGCCAGTTCGCAGCCTCCGCCGAGGGCGTATCCGGTGACGGCGGCGACGACCGGCTTCGGGATGCGGGCGACGGCGGTGAAGGACTCCTGCAGCGCCCGGGACCGCACGACCATCGCCGCGTGGTCCATGGCCTGCATCTCCTTGATGTCCGCGCCCGCCGCGAACACCTTCTCCCCGCCGTACAGCACCACGGCGCGGACGTCCGCCCGGGCCGTGGCCTCCTCGGCGAGCTCCTTGAGACGGTCCTGCGTCGCGACGTCCAGGGCGTTCATGGGAGGGCGGTCCAGGCGGATGGTTCCCACGCCTTCGGCCACTTCGAGATGCACAGTCATGGGATCAGGTTAGTGGCCGTTAACGCCAACGGGCCGGGTGTGCTGAGTCACAGCACACCCGGCCCGCCGAGGACCGTTGCGAAGACCGGTTACTTGGTCCAGTCCGACCAGGACATGTTCCAGCCGTTGAGGCCGTTGTCCGGGGCGACCGTCTTGTCGTTGGAGTTCTTCACGACCACCACGTCGCCGATCATCGAGTTGTCGAAGAACCAGGCCGACGGCACCTTGCCGTCGTAGCCGCCGCGCACATCGCGCAGGCCGATGCAGCCGTGGCTGGCGTTGTAGTTGCCGAAGGCGCCGCCACCCCAGTAGTTGCCGTGGATGAACGTTCCCGAGTTGGTCAGGCGCTGGGCGTGCGGCACGTCCTTGATGTCGTACTCGCCGCCGTAGCCGACCGTCTCGCCGTTCATGCGGGTCACCTTGAGGCGCTCGCTGATGACCATCTGGCCGTTCCAGGTGTCGTAGCCCGGCTTGCCCGTGGTGATCGGGATGGTCTTGAGGACCTTGCCGTCACGCTTGACGACCATCTTGTGCTTCTTGGCGTCGACGGTGCTGACCTGGCTGCGGCCGATCGTGAACTTCACCGTCCTGGCCTGCTTGCCGTAGACGCCCGGACGGCCCTCGACGCCGTCGAGGTTGAAGGAGACGGTGACCTTCGTGCCGGCCGCCCAGTACTCCTCGGGGCGGAAGTCGAGGCGGTCGTTGCCGAACCAGTGACCCTGGACGTCGACGGCCGGCTCGGTCTTGAAGGTGATGGCCTTCTCGACGTCCTCGGGGTGCGTGATGCCACGGGTGAAGTGGATCGTGAACGGCATCCCGACACCGACCTTGGAGCCGTCCTCGGGCGTGTAGATGCCGACGAAGGTGTTCTTCGGGGTCAGCGTGGTGAACGCGGACTCCTCGGCCGCCTCACGGCCGCCGGAGTCCTTGGCCACCGCGTGGACCTTGTACTTGGTGGCCGCGGCGAGGTGGGTGGAGGGCGTCCAGGTGGCGCCCTCGTCCGTGATGCTGCCCTCGACCGCGTTGCCCTTGGTGTCCTTGACCTCGACCTCGGTCAGCTTGCCCTTGGCCGCGGTGACCTTGAGGGCACCGCTGGTCTTCACGTCGGCGGCGCCGTCCTTCGGGGCGATGGTCACCACGGCCTGCGAGGACTTGGTGTCCGCCGTGGCGCTGGAGCCCTTGCCCTTGCCGTCACCCGAGCCGGACTCCTGGTCCGAACTCCCTCCCCCGCCGCAGGCGGTCACGGCGAGCAGCAGAACTCCCAGCAGCAGTGCCAGAATTCCCTTGCTCGTGTGTGTCCGCGCGCCAACCGACGCCCCCGATATCGGTCGCCCGTTCAAAGCTGTTCTCCCCTCGCACGGCCTGATCAGGCCCGCACTCCAGCGCGTCCCACGCGCGTATCGCGCTAATTAATCACACGACCTGGAGCGATGGATCCCCGGGAAGGTCACCGTTCAGTCCCAACTTCGGCCGTACGGGGCGCGACTGGAGTCCATAGTGCGCATACCCGTATATCGGGTTAGTTCACCGCCCCACCCGCTTTCCATGCTTTCCAGCCCATGTTCCAGCCGCCGAGCCCGTTGTCGGCGGCGACCTTCTTGTCCTTGCTGTGGACGACCTCGATGACGTCCCCGATGAGGCTGCGGTCGAAGAACCAGCCGGCCGGGGTGGCCGAGCTGCCGCCCTTCACGTCCCGCAGGCCCACGCAGCCGTGGCTCACATTGGTGTTGCCGAAGGCGTCCGGCGCCCAGTAGTTGCCGTGCAGGAAGGTTCCGGAGTCGGTCAGGCGCATCGCGTGCGGCACGTCCGGGATGTTGTACTCGCCGCCGAAACCGACCGTGCGGCTGTTCATCCGGGTCACCTCGAGCATCTCCGTGACGACCATCTTCCCGTTGTACGTCGTCGTCTTGGGCGCCCCGGCCGTGATCGGCACCGTGGCGAGGAGGTTGCCGTCGCGGCGTACCTCCATGGTGTGCGCGCGGGCGTCGACGAGGGAGTGCTGGCTGCGGCCGACCGTGAACGAGAAGGTCTTGGACTGGAGTCCGTACACACCCGGTGCCGCTTCGACGTCGCGCAGCCGCAGAGCGACGGTGACCTTCGTGCCCGGCTTCCAGTACCCCTCGGGGCGGAAGTCGACGCGGCCGTTGCCGAACCAGTGCGCGCGGATCGTGACCGCCGGCCGGGCCCGGACGTGGATGGCGCGCTCGACTGCGGCCTGGTTCTCGATCTCGCGGTTGAACTCGAGGGAGACGATCATGCCGGTGCCGACGGTGGACCGGTTCTCCGGCGTGACGTATCCGATGAACCGCTCGTCGGGGACGGCCGTGGTGAACGTGGTGTGCCGTGCCGAGCGCCGCCCCTGCCCGTCCAGGGCCACCGCGTCGACCGTGTACTTGGCGGCCAGCGCGAGCCGCGCGTCGTCCGGCTTCCACGTCAGCCCGTCGGCGGTGATGTGCCCCGGCACCGGGGACTCCTGCGCGTCCTGGGACTTGACGACCTTCACGGACTCCAGGCGCCCGCTGGGCACCCGTACCTGCATCGTCTCCTGCGGGCGTACGCCCTTGGTCTTGTCGTCGGGCGAGACGTGGATGACGTCCTCGGGCGACCGTGGTTTGCCGAACGCCTCACCGATCCCTTTCGAGATCCCGTCGGAGGTACAGCCGGAGGCTCCGGCCAGCAGGCCGGCCCAGGTCAGTACGGCGGCCAGCGCGGCCCCTGCGCGCCGCGCGCGCGTCTGTACGTGCTTCACAAGGGACCCAACGACGCCGCCCCTCCGGGGAAACGTGAGTGCGAGCCACGCTCTGGGCAGAACAGTGGGGAGGACGACGCGACAAGGAGCTGCGGCCGGGACGCCGTGCACCCTTTTTCCTGTCGTTCCACGAGCCGTGGGAGGCTGACCGGTGTCGAGCGCACCCGAGCAGGAGGCGGTCCACGAGGGACGCGCCGCGGGCGGCGGGCTGCCCGCGCAGACCGCCGTGGACCCGGTGGGGCAGTCCGCCGCCGCACCGCCGTCCACGGAGCCGGCGGCGCAGCCGGCCGCTCCCGCGCTGAACGGCGCACGGCGCCCGGCGGCGCCCCCCGTCTCCGCGTGGCCGGGTGCCCCGACTCCGCTCGGAGCACGCTTCCGGGTCGGGCCCGACGGCACGACGGGCACCAACTTCGCCCTGTGGGCGGGCGGCGCGGAGGCCGTCGACCTGTGCCTCTTCGACGAGGGAGGCGCCGAGACGCGCGTCCCGCTCACCGAACTCACCCACGAGATCTGGCACGGCTTCGTCCCCGGAGTGCTCCCCGGCCGCCGTTACGGCTTCCGGGTGCACGGCCGCTGGGACCCGTGGACCGGCGCCCGCTGGAACCCCGCGAAGCTGCTCCTCGACCCGTACGCCCGTGCAGTGGACGGCGACTTCAGTCTGCCGCCGGAGGTGTACGGACACGTCCGGGACTGGCCCCAGCAGCAGGTCGCCGACACCGTGCGCGACGACCGCGACTCGGCACCCTTCGTCCCCAAGGGCGTCGTCGTCCAGGACGACGACGACTGGTCGGACGACCACCGCCCGAAGACCCCGTGGGCGGACTCGGTCATCTACGAACTGCACGTCCGCGGATTCACCCGTCTGCACCCGGGGATTCCCGAGGACCTGCGCGGCACGTACGCGGGCCTTGCGCACCCGGCCGCGGTCGAGCACCTGGTGAACCTCGGGGTGACGGCGGTGGAGCTGCTGCCGGTGCACCAGTTCGCCCACGAGGACCATCTGCTGCGCCGGGGCCTGAAGAACTACTGGGGCTACAACTCGATCGGCTATTTCGCCCCGCACGCCGGCTACGCCGCCTCCGGCACGACCGGCCAGCAGGTCGGCGAGTTCAAACGGATGGTGCGCGCGCTGCACGCGGCCGGGATCGAGGTCATCCTCGACGTGGTCTACAACCACACCGCGGAGGCAGGCGAACTCGGCCCGATGCTGTCGCTGCGCGGCATCGACAACCGCGGCTACTACCGGCTCCAGTCGGACGCCCGCCGCTACGCGGACTACACGGGGTGCGGCAACACCCTGCACGTCGTGCAGCCGCAGGTCCTGCGGCTGATCACGGACTCGCTGCGCTACTGGGTGACCGAGATGGGCGTCGACGGCTTCCGCTTCGACCTGGCCGCCGCCCTGGCCCGGTCCATGCACGACGTCGACATGCTGTCGCCGTTCCTCGCCGTCATCGCGCAGGATCCCGTACTGCGCCGGGTCAAGCTGATCGCCGAGCCGTGGGACGTCGGTTCCGGCGGCTACCAGGTGGGCGCGTTCCCGCCCCTGTGGACGGAGTGGAACGACCGCTACCGCAACGCCGTCCGGGACTTCTGGCGCGGTGCGCTGCCCGACGTACGGGATCTGGGCTACCGCCTGTCCGGGTCGAGCGACCTGTACGCCTGGGGCGGACGGCGCCCGTACGCCTCCGTCAACTTCGTGACCGCGCACGACGGCTTCACCCTGCGGGACCTCGTGTCCTACGAGCGCAAGCACAACGAGGCCAACGGCGAGGGCAACCGGGACGGCACCGACGACAACCGGGCGTGGAACGGCGGGACGGAGGGCGAGAGCGAGGACGAGCGCGTACAGGCTCTGCGGCGGCGCCAGTTGAGGAATCTGCTGACGACGCTGCTGCTGTCGACCGGGGTGCCGATGCTGGTCGCCGGGGACGAGTTCGGGCGGACCCAGCGGGGCAACAACAACGCCTACTGCCAGGACAACGAGATCAGCTGGGTCGACTGGTCCCAGCTGGACGACCCGGGCTGGCGGGCGCTGTTCGAGCTGACGTCGCGCCTGATCGCGCTGCGGCACGAGCATCCCGTGCTGCGCCGCCGGGCGTTCTTCTCCGGACGGGCCCATTCGGCCGACGGACTGCGGGACCTGGCCTGGTTCACCGCGCGGGGCACCGAGATGACGGAACGGGACTGGTACGCGCCCGCCGCGACCCTCGGCATGTATCTGTCCGGCCGGGACATCCCCGGCCGTGACGCCCGGGGCACACCGGTCGTCGACGACAGCTTCCTCGCCGTGCTGCACGCCGGGGACCGGCCGGCCTCCTTCGACCTGCCGGGCGCTCCCTGGGCCGCGCGCTACGAGGTGGTCGTGGACACCTCGCGGGAGGAACAGTCCGAGGCACCCGGGGTCGTGCACCGGGCGGGGACGGCGATCACGGTGCCGCCGCGGTCCGTACTGCTGCTGAAGGTCTGCTGAGAGCGGTCCGGTCGGATCCCCCGCCCGCCCGGCCCGGTGCCGGCCGCGGGACCGCCGCAGGCCGCTCACGGGCCGGTCGCCGGCCGCTCACGGGCCCTCGAACGATTCAGGTGCGCCGAAAACTCGGTGGGCACTGTCAGTGGTGAAACGTAGGCTCGCCCCTGATGCCCACACCACCAGATGCAGCCGCCCAGGACCACCCCGACCGTTCGACCGTACGCAGCCTGCTGCGCCTGTGGCCGTATGTACGGCCGGTGCGGGCGCGGCTGTTCGGCGCGGCGTTCGTCGCGGTGGTCGCGTCCTGCATGGCGCTGGTGTTCCCGCTGATCCTGAAGTGGATGGTGGACGGTCCGGTCGCCGGGCACGATCCGGCGGGCGTATGGCTCGGGGCCCTGTTTCTGCTGCTCCTCGGTATCGCCGAGGCCGGTCTGTTCGGGCTGCGCCGGTGGCTGGTGGCACGGCCGCTGGCCGGGGTCGAGGCGGCGATGCGGGCCGATCTGTACCGGCATCTGCAACGTCTGCCGGTCGCGTTCCACGACCGCTGGGCCTCGGGCCAGCTGTTGTCCCGGGGAACCACCGATCTGATGCTGGTCCGCATGTTCCTGGCGTTCCCGCTGACCTTCCTGCTGGTGAACGCCGTGACGATTTCCGCGGGCATCGCCATCATGCTGGCCCAGGAATGGACCCTCGGGCTGGTACTGCTCGCCCCCGCCGTCCCTGTGATGATCGTCTGCTGGCTCTTCGAGCGACGCTACTCGGAGGTGGCGCGACGGGCGCAGGACCAGGTCGGTGACCTGACGACGGTGGTCGAGGAGAGCGTGCTCGGCATCCGGATCATCAAGGGGTTCGGACGCCATCGCAGCCAGGCGCGCGCCTTCCGCGACCTGTCCCGGACGCTGCGCGGCACGGAGCTCGTCAAGGCCCGGCTGCTCGCCTCCATCTGGGCCGTCATCGTCACGCTGCCCGAATTCGCCATCGGCGCCGCCCTCGTCCTCGGCACGGTCCAGGTCGCCGACGGCCACCTCTCCGCCGGCACGCTGGTCGCGTTCCTGTCGACCGCGCTCGCCCTGCGCTGGCCCGTCGACTCCATCGGCTTCCTCCTCGCGATGAGCCAGGAGGCGGCGACGGCCACCGAGCGGTACTTCGAGGTCATGGACGCGACCCCGGAGTCGGCCGTCGTCCCGGGCCCCGCCCGGGAACCGGCACCGGCGCGGTCCGGCACGTCCGCACCCGCCCAGGAGCCGGGACCGGCCACCACCGCCACGACGGACCGCGAGCCGGTCCCCGTGACGTCCGCCGCCGCGCCCCTGGCCGGACCCGTGTCCGCGACCGGTGCACCGGAGGCCGACGGCGGACTGCGGTTCCACGGTGTCGAGTTCCGCTACCCCGACGCCCCCGCGGACACGCCGCCCGTCCTGGTCCACATCGATCTGCACATCCGCCCCGGCGAGAGCATGGCCCTCGTCGGCGCCACCGGCACCGGCAAGACCACGCTCACCGCGCTCGTCCCCCGCCTGCACGAGGTGACGTCCGGCCGGATCACCCTGGACGGCCGGGACATCACCGGGATGCCGCGCGAGGAGCTGCGCGAGCTCGTCGCCGTCGCCTTCGAGGAGCCCACCCTCTTTTCGGCCACCGTCGGCGAGAACGTCCTCATGGGCGCGGCGGAGACCGCCGGCCGGGCGGAGCTGGACCGTGCCCTCGCCGTCGCGCAGGCCGACTTCACGCACGCGCTGCCCCAGGGCACGGCGACGCAGGTCGGCGAGCAGGGTCTCAGCCTCTCCGGCGGGCAGCGGCAGCGGCTCGCGCTGGCCCGCGCGGTGGTCGGCCGGCCCCGCTTCCTGGTGCTCGACGACCCGCTGTCGGCGCTGGACGTGCACACCGAGGCGGCGGTCGAGGCCGCCCTGCGCCGGGTGCTGGCGGAGACGACCGCGCTGATCGTGGCGCACCGCCCGTCCACCGTCCTGCTGGCCGACCGCGTGGCCCTGCTCTCCGGCGGCCGTGTCGCGGCGGTCGGCACCCACCACGAACTGCTGCGCACGCACGCCGAGTACGCCCACCTGATGTCGGGTGCAGAGGAGGACGGCCGATGACGGCGGCGCCCACGGCCACCGCGCCGGGCAAGGACCCGAACGAGGAACCGTACGGGGGATCGACCGGGAGACCGGACGAGCGCCCGGAGGAGGAACCGGGCGGCGGGCGGGGGAAGGGCCGGGCGGCCGGAGAACCCGAGCCGTATCAGGACCCCTTCGACCGCGACGCCCTCCCCACTCCCCCGGGCGCGACCGCGACACTGCTGCGCTCGCTGCTCGCCCCGCTCAGGGCCCGGGTGGCCGTGACCACCGTCCTGCTGCTGCTCCAGCAGGCCGCGGTGCAGGCGGGCCCGCTGCTGGTGGCGTACGCCATCGACCGCGCCGTGCCCGCGTTCCGCCAGGACGACCACGGGCCGCTGATCGCCGTCGGCGTCGCCTATCTGCTGTGCTCGGCGGCCTCGGGCGGTCTTCAGTACGCGTTCATCACCGCCTCGGCCCGGGTCAACCAGGACGTGCTGCTCGACCTGCGCGGCCGGATCTTCCGGCACGCCCAGGCGCTCAGCATCGACTTCCACGAGCGCTACACGTCCGGCCGGCTGATCTCCCGCTCCACGACGGACGTCGAGTCGCTGCGCGAACTCCTCAGCGAGGGCCTCCAGGAACTCGTCACGGTCATCCTGTCCTTCGTCTACATCTCGGCGATGCTGCTCTGGCTCGACGCCGGCCTGGGCGCGGTCGCGGTGGTCTCCTTCGTGCCGCTGTATCTGCTGATCCGCCGCTACCAGCACCGCGCGGGCCGGATCTTCGCCGTCCGCTCGACGACGATCGCCGCGGTGATCGTGAAGTTCGCGGAGACGATGAACGGCATCCGGCCGGTGCGCGCGTTCCGCCGGGAAGCCGCCAACGAAGCGGACTTCCGGGTGCTCAACCGGCGGCACGAGAAGACGAACGGCGACGCCCTGCTGGAGATGGCCCGCTATGTCATCGGCTCCCGTCTCGTCGCCAACACGGCGGTCGCGGGCATGGTGCTGTGGGGCTCCTACCGGGTGGCCTCGGGTTCGCTGGCGCTCGGAGTGCTCGCGGCGGCGGTCCTCTATCTGCGCCGGCTCTACGACCCGATCGACCGTCTCGGCATGTTCCTGAACTCCTACCAGTCCGCGGCGGCCTCGCTGGAGAAGATCGCCGGTCTGCTGGCCCAGAAGCCGTCCGTGCCGGAGCCTTCCGTGCCGCGGCAGCTGCCGGCGCTCGCCTCCGAACACCCCGGACGCGAGGTCGTCTTCGACGAGGTCCGCTTCGCGTACCGCACCGGCGGGGAGGTCCTGCCGGCCTTCTCGCTCACACTGCCCGCCGGTCAGACGGTGGCCGTGGTCGGCTCGACCGGCGCCGGCAAGTCGACGCTGGCCAAGCTCCTCGCCCGGTTCTACGACCCCTCCGACGGACGGGTCCTGCTCGACGGCGTCGATCTGCGCGACCTGTCGGTGCCGGAGCTGCGGCGCGGGGTGGTGATGGTGACCCAGGAGGCCTTCCTGTTCTCGGGCACGGTCGCCGAGAACATCGCGATCGGCCGTCCCGAGGCGTCCCGTGAGGAGATCGAGCAGGCCGCGAAGGCGATCGGCGCGCACGACTTCATCGACGCCCTGCCCGACGGCTACGACACGGACGTCCGCAAGCGCGGCGGCCGGATCTCCGCCGGTCAGCGCCAACTGGTCGCCTTCGCACGGGCGTTGCTGGCCGACCCGGCCGTCCTGATCCTCGACGAGGCGACCAGTTCGCTGGACATCCCGGGTGAACGGGCCGTGCAGCGCGCGATGTCGACGGTGCTGCGGGGCCGTACGGCGGTGGTCATCGCGCACCGGCTGTCGACGGTGGAGATCGCCGACCGGGTGCTGGTGATGGAGCACGGGCGGATCGTCGAGGACGGCACGCCCGCCGAACTCGTCGCGGGCACCGGGCGGTTCGCGGACCTGCACCGGGCATGGCGCGACAGTCTCGTATGACCGTGGAGGGGCCGAACGGCGGTCCGGCAGGCGAAGGGGACGGATGATCGACGCGTACGCGGATCCGGGAACACCGGACCGCCGGGGCGGCTGGCGGTATCTGTGGTGGCTGGTCACCCGGCAGGCGGGCCGCTCGCTGACGGGCGCGGTGGTCGCCACCGTGTGGATGGGGCTCATGGCGCTGACTCCATATCTGCTGTCCCGGGCGATCGACGACGGTCTGGAGCCGAGCGACGGGACGGCGCTGGCCGGCTGGACGGCCGCCGTACTGGGGGCGGGCGTGTTCAACGCCTGGCTCGGCGTCGTACGGCACCGCACGATGACCAAGGTCCGGATGGACGCCAACTTCCGTACGGTCAAGGTCGTGGTCGAGCACGCGGCCCGGCTCGGCGCGGCGCTCTCGCGGCAGATCGGGGCCGGAGAGGTCGTCACGGTCGGCGTCGGCGACGTGCAGACGATCAGCACGTCGCTGACCGTCGTCGGGCCCGGTCTGGCCGCGGTCGTCACCTACGCCGTGGTCGCCGCCCTGCTGCTGCCGGTCTCGGTGACGCTGTCCGTGGTGATCCTGCTCGGGGTGCCGTTGATCGCCGTTCTCGTCGGGCCGCTGATGGGCCGGCTCCAGGGGACCGAGACGGGGTACCGCGAGCGGCAGGCCGTGCTGACGGCACGGATCGGCGATCTCGCGGGTGGTCTGCGCGTCCTGAACGGGCTCGGCGGCAAAGGGCTGTTCGCTGACGCGTTCCGCCGCGACTCGCAGGAGCTGCGCGAACAGGGGTACCGCGTCGGCGCGGTCACCAGCTGGATCCAGGCACTGGGCATGGGACTGCCGACCCTCTTCCTGGCCGTGGTGACCTGGATCGCGGCCCGGCTGGCCGCTCAAGGAGCCATCAGCATCGGCGAGTTGGTCTCCGTGTACGGGTATGTCGCGGTCCTCGTCCTGCCGGTGTACTTCTTCATCGACTGCGCCTACGAACTCTCCCGGGGCGTGGTCGCCGCCCGGCGCGTCGTACGGTTCCTTTCCCTGGAGCCCCTCGCCGGTCCGTCCGACGCGCTGGACGCCCCGGGGTTCCCGGCCGTGCTGCACGATCCGGAGTCCGGGGTCCGGGTGGTCCCGGGGAAGCTGACCGCGCTGGCCGGAGCCCGCCCCGCGGAGTCGGAGGCCGTGGTCGACCGGCTCGGCCGGTACGCCGCGTCGGACGTGACCTGGGGCGGCGTACGCCTGGACGAGGTCGCCCTGCCCCAGGTGCGCGAGCGGATCCTGGTCGCCGACAACGAGGCCGACCTGTTCGCGGGCACCCTGCGCGAACTGGTCCGAGGACGGCGGAACCCCGACGAGGGGACCGTCGCCCGGGCCGTGCGCACGGCCGCCGCCGACGACATCGTCCTCGGCCTGCCGGGCGGTCTCGACTCCCCCGTCGACGCGCAGGGCCGCAGCCTGTCCGGCGGGCAGCGGCAACGGGTGCGGCTCGTGCGCGCGCTTCTCGCCGACCCGGAGGTGCTGCTCGCCCTCGAACCGACCTCCGCGCTCGACGCCCACACCGAGGCGGCCGTCGCGACCCGGCTGCGCGCCGCCCGCTCGGGCCGTACGACCGTCGTGACCAGCACGTCGCCGCTCGTGCTGGACCGCGCGGACACCGTCTGCTTCCTGGTCGACGGCAAGACCGCGGCCACGGGCACCCACCGCGAACTCCTCAGAACGGAACCGGGCTACCGGGACCTGGTGGCCCGTGACATGGAGCCGGACACCGACGCGGGCCCGGAGACGCACCCGGGCCCGGAGACGCACGCAGGCATGGAGGCGCAGGCAGGTATGGACACGGACACCCACCCGGCGGCGGACGCCGGAGTGAGGGCCGAGGCAGACCCGGTGACGTACGCGGCCCCGGCGACGGAAGCGGACCCGGCGGCCGACGCGGACGAGGAGGTCATGTCGTGAGCGGCCGTCTGCCGGTCGCCGGACGGGCCGATGTGCGGCGGGCGGCGGGACGGCTGATCCGGGCGGACGGGCGGGTGTTCGCCGCCGTGCTCGGTCTCAACGCGCTGGCCGCCGCGGCCGGCCTGGTCGGCCCCTGGCTGCTCGGCCGGATGATCGACGACGTACGGAGCGGCGCCGGGGTGGAGGCGGTGGACGGGCCCGCACTCGTCATCCTCGTGTCCGCGGTGGCCCAGCTGCTGCTGGCACGCTGGGCCCGTTACGTGGGGCACCGGTTCGGGGAGCGGACCCTCGCGCGGGTGCGGGAGGAGTTCGTGGAGCGGACGCTGACGCTGCCCGCGTCGATCGTGGAGCGGGCGGGCACCGGCGATCTGACGGCGCGCGGCACCGCGGACGTCACGGTGGTGGGCAACACGCTCCGCGACACGGGCCCGCAGCTGATGACCTCCGGCGCTCAGGCCCTTTTCGTCCTCGTCGCCGTGTTCGCCATCGACCCGCTGCTCGGCTGCTGCGGGGTGCTGGGCCTGGCCGGTATCGGGTTCGCGCTGCGCTGGTATCTGCGCCGGGCGCGCACCGCCTATCTCGCCGAGGGCGCCGCCACGTCCGAGGTCGCCGAGATCCTGGCGGCCACCGCGTCCGGCGCCCGCACGGTGGAGGCGTTCGGGCTGGGCGAGCGCCGGATCGGGGCGAGCCGGGACGCGCTGGAGGTCTCGCGGGTCAGCCGGATGCGGACCCTGTTCCTGCGCAGTGTGTTCTTCCCGGCCGTGGAGATCTCCTACGTCGTCCCGGTGGTCGCCGTGCTCCTGGTGGGCGGCGCGCTGCACGCCCGGGGCACCCTGAGCCTCGGCACGGTGGTCGCCGCGACGCTCTATCTGCACCGGCTCGCCGAGCCGCTCGACCAGATCCTGAACCAGGTCGAGCAACTGCAGAGCAGCGGCGCCTCGTTCGCCCGCGTGGAGGGCCTGGCCCGCGCACCGCGCGCCGTCCCGGCCGGTTCGCCCGCGCCGGTGGACGACCGCATCGACGTCACCGGCGTGCGGTACGCGTACGACCGCGGCGGCGAGGTGCTGCGCGGGGTCGACCTGACGGTGCGACCCGGGGAGCGACTGGCCGTCGTGGGGCCATCCGGCGCCGGGAAGACCACCCTGAGCAGACTGCTGGCGGGAGTCGACGCGCCGGGCAGCGGAACGGTGACGGTCGGGCGGGTACCGGTCGTCGACCTCGACCCCGAACAGCTGCGCCGGCAGGTCGTCCTCGTCACCCAGGAGCACCATGTGTTCCTCGGCACGGTCCGCGACAACCTGCTCATCGCCGAACCCGCCGCCGGGGACGCCGAGTTGTGGGCCGCGCTGGCAGCGGTCGGCGCCGACGACTGGGCGGCGGAGCTCCCGGACGGGCTGGACACCGAGCTGGGTCCCGAGGCCCTCCGTGTCGACGGTTCACGCGCCCAGCAACTGGCGCTGGCCCGGGTGGTGCTGGCGGACCCGCACACCCTGATCCTCGACGAGGCCACGGCGCTCCTCGACCCGACGACCGCCCGGCACACGGAGCGCGCGCTGGCCGCCGTCCTCGAAGGCCGCACCGTGATCGCCATCGCCCACCGGCTGCACACGGCGCACGACGCCGACCGGGTGGCGGTGATGGAGGGCGGCCGTCTGACCGAACTGGGCACGCACGAGGACCTGGTGGCGGCCGACGGCGCCTACGCGGCGCTGTGGCGGTCGTGGCACGGGGAGCGCCGGCCCGCCGACGGCTGAACGGGGGACTCCGCCCCTCGCCGGGGTCCCCTAGGGCTTGTCCCCGATTCCCGTGAACCGGGTGCCCGGCTAGCCTCGCAAGCAGTGGCGCTCCTCCGGCCAGTCGATCAACTTCCGCACCTCAGAGGTGCTTTACGGAGTTCCCATGAAAGCGATCGCCCAGGACCGGTACGGCTCTTCCGACGCGTTGGAGCTGCGGGAGTTCGACAGGCCGGTACCGACCGGGAACCAGGTGCTGGTGCGGGTGGAGGCGGTCTCCCTCAACGCGTACGACTGGCATCACCTGCGTGGCGATCCGTACATGGCCCGGCTGGCCTTCGGTGTCCGCCGGCCCCGGCAGAAGATCCTGGGGCGGGACTTCGCGGGGCGGGTCGAGGCGGTCGGCGCCGACGTGAAGCGGCTGCGTCCCGGGGACGAGGTGTTCGGCGAGGCCGACGGGGCGTTCGCCGAGTACGTGTGCGCGCCGGAGGACGTGGTGGAGACGAAGCCGGCGGGTCTGACCTTCGAGCAGGCGGCCGCGCTGCCGCTGGCGGGGAACACCGCCCTCATCGGGCTGCGCGACGTGGCTCCGCTGCGGCCCGGGCTGCGGGTGCTCGTCAACGGCGCGTCGGGCGGCGTCGGCACCTTCGCCGTGCAGATCGCCAAGGCGTACGGCGCGGAGGTGACCGGCGTGTGCAGCGCGCGGAACGCGGACCTGGTGCGGTCGCTGGGCGCGGACCGCGTCATCGACTACGCCACGGTGGACTTCACCCGTGAGGGGCGGCGCTACGACGTCGTGTTCGACCTGGTGGGCAACCGCTCCCTGACCTCGTTCCTGCGCGCGCTGGCGCCCACGGGGACGCTCGTGCTGTCCGGCGGCGGGGTGTCCGAGGGCGGCAGCCTCTTCGGGCCGATGGGGCTCATCCTGAGGGGCCCGGCGCTGTCGCGCTTCGTCGGCCGGCGGATCCTCACCTTCTCGGCGACGCGGTCCGGGGAGAACCTCGCAACCCTGCGGGAACTGGTCGAATCCGGAAAGGTCGCCCCGGTCGTCGACCGGACGTACGCGTCCCTGGGCGAGGTGCCGGAAGCGATCCGCTACCTGGAAGTGGAGCACGCCCGGGCGAAGGTCGTCGTCACGGTGTGAGCCCTGTCGCCGGCCGGACGGCCGGCGCGGCACGCGCGCCACAGGTCCTCGACTCCCCGCAGGTCGGCGGGGATCCGGTCCCCTCGCGGACGCCCTGCGCGAGGGGACCGACCGTTGCGGCGCGGTTCCCGGCGCGTGTCCGAGGAGCGAATTCCTCCTCACACCCGACGGAAGATCGGCACACGGCCCGGAGGACAGTTCGTTTACCGAACATGGCGCCCCGGTCAACGGACCGTTTCCGGCCAATGTGCTGACGCGGTCCTGACAGAAAGCGTCATCCCCTGCCACTCTTCCCTCGGCTACTTCACAGCAACCTCACAGCTACGTCCGCTGTGTCGTGCCGAACGACCCCATGCACCTGGTTCCGCGTACGCCCAGTTCTGCCCGGACGGGTCACCCATCGTCCGGTCTCCCCTGGCCGCGCGACCCGCGGCCATGCAGAAGGAGTCAGTGTTGAGCAGCAGTTCTCCCCACAGACGCACCTCCCACATCACCAAGCGCCGCATCGCCGGTGTCGCCCTCGTCGGCGTCTCCGCCCTGCTGGCCGCGGCCGTCCAGTCGGGCGCCGCGAGCGCCGCCCCCGAACAGGCCCCCCGGTCGGGCAAGGTCAACCCGGGCGCCGTCGCCATGAAGCTCACCGCCTCGCAGCGCGCCGAGCTGATACGCGACGCCAACTCGGCCAAGGCGGCCACCGCCAAGGACCTGGGCCTCGCCGCCGGCGAGAGCCTCGTCGCCCGTGACGTCATCAAGGACCACGACGGCACCGTCCACACCCGCTACGAGCGGACGTACGAAGGACTGCCGGTCCTCGGCGGCGACCTGGTGGTCGACACCGCCAAGTCCGGGAAGACCGGGCACGTCTACAAGGCCACCAAGGCCGCCCTCAAGGTCGCCGGCCTGAAGCCGACGGTCGCCGCCGCCACGGCGGAGAAGCAGGCCCTGTCCGCCGCCAAGGCCGCCGGTTCGAAGAGCACCTCCGCCGACCGCGCGCCCCGCAAGGTGATCTGGGCGGCGAGCGGCAAGCCGGCCCTCGCCTACGAGACCGTCGTCGGCGGCCTCCAGGACGACGGCACCCCCAACGAGCTGCACGTCATCACGGACGCCGTCACCGGCAAGAAGCTCTACTCGTGGCAGGGCATCAAGAACGGCATCGGCAACACCCAGTACAGCGGCCAGGTGACCCTGACGACCACACAGTCGGGCTCCGCCTACACGCTGAACGACGGTGCGCGCGGCGCCCACAAGACGTACAACCTGAACCACGGGACCTCGGGCACCGGCACCCTGTTCTCGCAGACGAGCGACACCTGGGGCAACGGCACCACGTCGAACGCCGCGACGGCCGGCGCCGACGCGCACTACGGCGCCGCGGAGACCTGGGACTTCTACAAGAACACCTTCGGCCGCAGCGGCATCAAGAACAACGGCGTGGGAGCGTACTCGCGCGTCCACTACGGCAACTCGTACGTCAACGCGTTCTGGGACGACGGCTGCTTCTGCATGACGTACGGCGACGGGTCCGGGAACGCCGACCCGCTGACGGCGCTGGACGTGGCCGGCCACGAGATGAGCCACGGCGTCACCTCCAACACCGCGGGCCTGAACTACTCCGGTGAGTCCGGCGGTCTGAACGAGGCGACCTCCGACATCTTCGGCACCGGCGTCGAGTTCTACGCCAACAACTCCTCCGACGTGGGCGACTACCTCATCGGCGAGAAGATCGACATCAACGGCGACGGCACCCCGCTGCGCTACATGGACAAGCCGAGCAAGGACGGCGGCTCCAAGGACTCCTGGTACTCCGGTGTCGGCAACGTCGACGTGCACTACTCGTCCGGCGTCGCGAACCACTTCTTCTACCTGCTGAGCGAGGGCAGCGGCGCCAAGGTCATCAACGGCGTCAGCTACAACTCGCCCACCTCCGACGGGCTTCCGGTCACCGGCATCGGCCGCGACAAGGCGCTGCAGATCTGGTACCGCGCGCTCACCACCAAGTTCGTCTCGACCACCAACTACGCGGCGGCCCGCACCGGCACGCTCGCGGCGGCGGGTGAGCTGTACGGCACGACGAGCGCCGAGTACACGGCGGTGCAGAACGCCTGGGCGGCCGTGAACGTCGGTTCACGTCCGGGCGGTGGCGGCGGTGGCGGTACGTCGTTCGAGAACACGACCGACGTATCGATTCCGGACAACGGCGCGGCGGTCACCTCGTCGGTCACGGTCAGCGGCCGTACCGGCAACGCCCCGTCGAACCTCGCGGTCTCCGTGGACATCGTGCACACCTGGCGCGGTGACCTGGTGATCGATCTGGTGGCCCCCGACGGCTCGACGTACCGCCTGAAGAACTTCAGCGGGTCCGACTCGGCGGACAACGTGAACGCGACCTACACGGTCAACGCGTCCTCCGAAGTCGCCAACGGGACCTGGAAACTGAAGGTCCAGGACCAGGCGGCCCAGGACACCGGCTACATCAACAGCTGGAAGCTGACCTTCCCGTAGACCGCGGCGGAAGTCCGCAGGAAGACAGTGCGCCAGGGCGCCGCCCCGGAGGTTCGACTCCCCGGGGCGGCGCCCTCTTTTGCCCTCAAGGAGGTTTGCTTTGACCCTCCCTTGACGGCGGCCGACGAGGCGCCCGGTCACCCGACTGTTCACCTGAACGACGATTTTCGGCCAAGGTCTTTATGGGCTCCTGACATGTACGCGCCTGGGATGGCACGCTTCCACCGCACGGCTCACCCGCACCGCAACTTCACCATCGTCCCTCCGGCCACCCCACGCCGTACGGACGCCCCCACAAGAAGGAGCTTGCGTGACTCCCCTCTACGCGCGTCACAAGCGCACCACTCTGGCCATCGCCACCGCAGTCGCGGCCGGAGCCCTGCTCACCACCGGTCTGACCACCGGTGCCGCCGCCCAGACCGCGGCGCTCTCGTCCGGCAAGACCACCCCCCTCGCCGGTTCGCCCGTCCTGCTCTCCAACTCCGCGCGCACCGCGCTCATCCAGAAGGCCGACGCCGCCACGGCGGAGACGGCCCAGCAGATAGGCCTCGGTGCCAAGGAGAAGCTGGTCGTCAGAGACGTCGTCAAGGACGCCGACGGCACCGTCCACACCCGCTACGAGCGCACCTACAACGGACTTCCGGTCCTCGGCGGCGACCTCGTCGTCCACGAGACCAAGGCCGGCAAGACCGAGGGCGTGACGAAGGCGACGAAGACGGCCATCAAGGTCGCCTCGCTCAAGCCGCTGGTCACGACCGCGAAGGCCGAGAAGCAGGCCCTCACCGCGGCCAAGACCGCCGGCTCGGAGAAGACCACCGCCGACAAGGCGCCCCGCAAGGTGATCTGGGCCGCCACCGGCAAGCCGACCCTCGCCTACGAGACCGTCGTCGGCGGCCTCCAGGACGACGGCACCCCCAACGAGCTGCACGTCATCACCGACGCGGCCACCGGCAAGAAGCTCTACGAGTACCAGGGCATCGAGACCGGCACCGGCAAGAGCCTCTACTCGGGCACGGTCACCCTGAACACGACCCTGTCGGGCTCGACGTACCAGCTGACCGACGGCACCCGCGGCAGCCACAAGACGTACAACAAGTCGCACACCACCAGCTCCTCCGCGGGCACGCTGTTCACCGACGCTGACGACGTCTGGGGCACCGGCGCGGCCTCCAGCTCGACCACCGACCAGACCGCGGCCGTCGACGCCGCCTACGGCGCGCAGGCGACCTGGGACTTCTACAAGAACACCTTCGGCCGCAGCGGCATCAAGAACAACGGCGTCGCGGCCTACTCCCGGGTCCACTACGGCAACGCGTACGTCAACGCGTTCTGGGACGACAGCTGCTTCTGCATGACGTACGGCGACGGCTCGGGCAACACGCACCCGCTGACCTCGCTGGACGTGGCCGGCCACGAGATGAGCCACGGCGTCACCGCCAACACCGCGGGCCTGAACTACTCGGGCGAGTCCGGCGGTCTGAACGAGGCGACGTCCGACATCTTCGGCACGGGCGTCGAGTTCGCCGCGGCGAACTCCTCCGACGTGGGTGACTACCTCATCGGCGAGAAGATCAACATCAACGGCGACGGCACCCCGCTGCGCTACATGGACCAGCCCAGCAAGGACGGCGGCTCCGCCAACTACTGGTCCTCCAGCGTCGGCAGCCTGGACGTGCACTACTCGTCCGGCGTCGCGAACCACTTCTTCTACCTCCTCTCGGAGGGCAGCGGTTCGAAGACGATCAACGGGGTCAGCTACAACTCCCCGACGTCCAACGGCACCACGGTCACCGGCATCGGCCGGGCCAAGGCGCTGCAGATCTGGTACAAGGCGCTGACGACCTACATGACGTCGACGACCAAGTACGCGGGCGCCCGCACGGCCACGCTCTCCGCGGCGTCGGCCCTGTACGGCTCCACGAGCACGGAGTACAAGACGGTGGCCGCCGCCTGGTCCGCGGTCAACGTCAGCTAGCAGGCGCGTAGTCGAACAGAGGCGGCACCCGGGCAAGGACAGACCCGGGTGCCGCCTTACTCTTGCCCCCATGCCCTACACGTACGAGGACGTGGGCGCGACCCGCGAGGACCGCTGCCCGCCGGGCTTCCACCGACTGCATGTCCGCTTCCGGATCGGCGAGGGCGAGGCCGTCTTCCGGCGCGCCTCCGACGCCCTGATGACCTGGGAGCTGCACCGGGCCATGGGTATCGGCATGGTCTCCGACGCCGACAAGGCGGCCCCGGGCGTCGACGTCACCGTCGGCCTCGGCCCGATCAAGGCCCCCTGCCGCGTGGTCTGGACGGCGGAGGAACCCCGCCGCACCGCCTGGGCCTACGGAACCCTGTCCGGACATCCCGAGTGCGGCGAGGAAGCCTTCGTCGTCTCCCGTACCGGCGACGGCACCGTCTGGCTGACGATCACGGCCTTCAGCCGCGCGGTCAAGTGGTACGCCCGCGCGGGCGGCGCCGCGACGAGAGGCCTCCAGCACGCCTACGCCCAGCGGTGCGGGAAGGTGCTGCGGCGGTTGTGCGCGGGGCTGGAGGAGTAGGCGTCGCGGCCCGGCCGGCGCGGTACCCCTGGCGGCGGCAGCCGAGGGCTGTCCCGGCTCATACCGGCGGGAGGTCTTCGCGCAGCCACCCCAGAACGAGTCCCAGTCGGCGAACATCGTTGTCAAGGCTCCAGCCCCGCTGCTCACAGGCGTCGAGCAGCAGTTCCCCCTGCTTCAGCACGTCGGCCGCCAAGTCGGCGCGTCCCGTGCAGCACGGAGCAAGGCCGGGAGACCCTTCCGGCACGATCGCCACGATCCGGATCCTTGGCCCCACGGGCAGCATCTCGACCCCGAGCGGACCGTCGAAGAAGTCCACCTCGGCCTTCCCGCCGGACAGGGCCTCGCAGACCCCCTCCGCCAGGGCGGTCACGTACGGCACGATCATGTCGTTCCATCCCCCGTGCGGAAAATGCATGCCGTCCATCTCGTGCCAGACATTCCCCCAGATCGCGCCGGAGCTCGCCCGCTCCAAAGAATCCGTCTCGATGAACGTGCGGAACATCGCCCCTCCGACCGCCGTGTTTCCGACAAGTCAACGGCAAGAAGAAGTCGGCGCCGACCGTGTGCGCGGTCGGCGCCGACAGATCCCGTCGCGGGGCGTCCGTCACCGCATCAGCAGACCCGCTCCCTCCCCCATCTCCTCCGAAGGCACCGCCAGCAGGCCGAGTTCTGCGCTGGAGGCCAGAAGGCGGTGGGTCGGCAGGATGCGGACCGTGTAGCCGAAGGGGCCGGTGCGGTCGAGGGACAGCGGGCCCTCGTACACCCAGCGGCCCTCGAGGTCGGGGCCGCCGGCCGGTTTCAGCGGGACACAGACCGCGTCGCCGATGCGGTCGTCGGTGTCGACGCGGCCGGCGACCGCCTGGACCTCCACGTCGTCGGGGGCGAGGTCGCCGAGGCCGACGCGCACGCGCAGCGACAGGGTGGTGCCGAGTTCGGCGGTCGTGGTGGCCGAGGACGCCTCGACATGGTCGACGGTGACATCCGGCCAGGCGGCGCGGACCCGTGACTTCCAGGCGGCCAGTTCGCGGGCCGTCTCGGCGGTGAGGGACCGGTGGGCCTGGGCGGCGGGGGCGTACAGGCGCTCCACGTACTCGCGCACCATCCGGCCGGCCAGGACCTTCGGGCCGAGGTGGGTCAGCGTCTGACGGACCATCTCGATCCAGCGGTCGGGCAGACCGTGCTGACCCCGGTCGTAGAAGCGGGGGGCCACCCGCTGTTCGAGGAGGTCGTAGAGGGCTCCGGCCTCCAGCTCGTCACGGCGGTCGTCGTCGGTCGCGGTGCCGTCCGCGGTCGGGATCGCCCAGCCGAAGTCGGGCTGGAACCACTCGTCCCACCAGCCGTCCAGGACGGAGAGGTTGAGGCAGCCGTTGAGCGCCGCCTTCATACCGCTCGTGCCGCACGCCTCCAGCGGGCGCAGCGGGTTGTTGAGCCAGATGTCGCAGCCCGGGTACAGCTTCTGTGCCATTGCCATGCCGTAGTCGGGCAGGAAGACGATCCGGTGGCGCACCCGGGGGTCGTCGGCGAATTTGACCAGTTCCTGGATCAGCCGCTTCCCGCCGTCGTCGGCTGGGTGGGCCTTGCCCGCCACCACGATCTGGACCGGCCGCTCGGCGTGCAGCAGCAGGTCCATGAGCCGGTCGCGGTCGCGCAGCATGAGGGTCAGCCGTTTGTACGAGGGGACCCGGCGCGCGAAGCCGATGGTGAGCACGTCGGGGTCCAGTACTCCGTCGATCCAGCCGAGTTCGGCCGTACCGGCGCCCCGCTGGCGCCAGGAGGCCCGGAGCCGGTCCCGCACCTCCAGCACCAGTTGTTCCCGCAGCACCCGTCGCAGGTCCCAGATCTCCTCGTCGGCGATCTCGGCCACCGCGTCCCACCGGTCCGAGCCGCCGACGGTCAGCGCGTCCTCGGTGCGCTGCGCGCCGATCTGCCGGGCGCCGAGGCGGAAGACCTCGGGCGCCACCCAGGTCGGCGCGTGGACGCCGTTGGTGACCGAGGTGATCGGCACCTCCTCGGGGTCGAAGCCCGGCCAGAGCCCGGAGAACATCTCCCGGCTGACCTGGCCGTGCAGCAGCGAGACCCCGTTCGCCCGCTGGCCGAGCCGCAGGCCCATCACGGCCATGTTGAAGAGGTTCGGCTCGCCTCCGGCGTAGGTCTCCATGCCGAGGGCGAGGATGCGCCCCACGTCGATGCGCGGGAGTTCGGCGTCGGGGCCGAAGTGGCGGGCGACCAGCTCCCGGTCGAAGCGGTCGATGCCGGCGGGTACCGGGGTGTGGGTGGTGAAGACCGTGCCGGCCCTGACCGCCTCCAGCGAGGACGCGAAGTCCAGCCCCTCGTCGGCGAGTTCGGCGATCCGCTCCAGGCCGAGGAACCCCGCGTGCCCCTCGTTGGTGTGGAACACCTCGGGCTGGGGATGCCCGGTCAGACGGCAGTACGTCCGGACCGCGCGCACCCCTCCTATACCGAGCAGCATCTCCTGGAGCAGCCGGTGCTCGCTGCCGCCGCCGTACAGCCGGTCGGTGACTCCGCGTTCGCCGAGGTCGTTCTCCTCGACGTCGGAGTCGAGCATGAGCAGCGGGACACGGCCGACCTGGGCCAGCCAGACCCTGGCGTGCAGCGCGCGGCCGCCGGGCAGGGCGAGGGAGACCTGGGCGGGCGTGCCGTCGTCGTCGCGCAGGGGCACCACGGGCAGTTCGTTGGGGTCGAGGACCGGATAGTGCTCCTGCTGCCAGCCGTCGCGGGACAGGGACTGGCGGAAGTAGCCGTGCCGGTAGAGCAGGCCCACGCCGATCAGCGGGGCACCGAGGTCGCTGGCCGCCTTGAGATGGTCACCGGCGAGGATGCCGAGGCCACCGGAGTACTGCGGCAGCGCGGCCGTGATGCCGAACTCGGGCGAGAAGTAGGCGATGGCGGCGGGCAGGTCGGAGGTCTGTGTCTGGTACCAGCGGTCACCGGTCACGTACTCCCGCAGGTCGTCGGAGACCTCGCCGAGACGGCGCAGGAACCGGCTGTCCTGCGTGAGCTCCGTGAGCCGTCCGGCCGACACGCTGCCGAGCAGGCGTACGGGGTCGCCGCCGGACGCGGCCCAGCGCTCCGGGTCGACGGACTGGAAGAGGTCGCGGGTCTCGGCATGCCAGGACCAGCGCAGGTTGCGTGCCAGGTCACTGAGCGGGTGAAGGACGTCGGGGAGAACGGGTCGGACGGTGAATCTGCGGATCGCCTTCACGAGTTCCACCTTCACGGAGGACGTACGCGGCAGAGGGACGCACGGCGTTGTGCGGCCTTCGTCACCCACGACGGTAGCGGCGAGGGTGCCTTCGCGACACGGCGCATCGCGGCACGACCCCGGATCCGGATCGACCGGGTGACATCGGCGCGAAGCCGGGTTACATCGGCGCGAAGCCGCGTTACGTCGGCGAGAAATCGACGCAACCTTCACGGACACCCATGGCCGGCCATGGACAGACCCGTGGGCGGTATGGCCGATTCCGCCCTCCTGGGCGGCCTTGTGGTGCTTCGCGCCGCACGAGAGGCTCGCCAGGTGACGTACGGCCGGGCCCTGCCCAGAGCGGTCGGCTCCGGCCTGCGTACGTCGACTTGAGGAGGGGAACTCCAGTCATGGCACGGACGAGGAAATGGCGTCTGCGCTGGGCGGCGGGTCTCACCGCGGTCACGACGGCCGCGGTGCTTTCGGCCATCGCCCCGCCCGCGCAGGCGGCCCCGGAGGGGCGGATACGCGGAGCCGGTCTCCCGGGCTCCGTCAGCGGGAGCTACATCGTGACGCTCAAAGGGGGTACGCGGGCTCCGTCTCCGGCGGGCACGGGTATCGCCGAGCGGTACGGGGCGAGAATCAGCCACACGTACGGCACGGTCCTCAACGGGTTCGCCGTGCGGGCCGAGGAGAGACAGGCCGGACGGCTCGCCGCGGATCCCCGCGTGGCCTCGGTCGTCCAGGACACCCGGGTGGCGCTCGACGGTGTCCAGAGAAACCCGCCCTCGTGGGGCCTGGACCGGATCGACCAGCCGGGCCCGTCGCTCGACAAGCGCTACACGGCACCGGGACAGGCGGGCTCGGGGGTGACCGTGTACGTCATCGACACCGGCGTCCGCGTCACCCACCGGGACTTCGGGGGCCGGGCGGCCGACGGCTGGGACTTCGTCGACGACGACAGAACCGCGCGGGACGGCAACGGCCACGGCACCCATGTGGCCGGAACCGTCGCGGGCACCGCGTACGGCGTCGCCAAGAAGGCCAGGGTCGTCGCCGTCCGTGTCCTCGACGACCAGGGGGCCGGTTCCACCGCCCAGGTCATCGCCGGCATCGACTGGGTCACCCGGCACGCGCGGAAGCCGGCCGTGGCCAACCTCAGTCTGGGCGGGTACGCCAACACCCAGTTGGACGCGGCCGTCCGCAACTCCATCGCCTCCGGTGTGACCTACACGGTCGCGGCGGGCAACGAAGGTCTGCCGGCCTCGTTCTACTCCCCGGCCCGGGTCGCCCAGGCCGTCACGGTGGGCGCGAGCGACCGGACCGACGCGCGGGCGAGCTTCTCGAACACCGGGTCGGCGCTCGACCTCTTCGCGCCGGGGGTCGCGATCACGTCGACTTCGTACACCGGCGACACGGCGAAAGCGACGTATTCCGGCACGTCGATGGCGAGCCCGCACGCCGCCGGCGCGGCCGCGCTGTATCTGGCGGGTCATCCACGGGCCACACCGGCCCAGGTGGCGAAAGCGCTGGTGAAGCAGGCGTCCTCGGGAAAGCTGTCGGGCGTCGGCCCGGGTTCACCGAACAAACTCCTGCACGTCGGCTGACCCAGGTGGAACGCTGGTACAACCAGGGTGATTCGGCCACACCGCACCGGCCTCGCCTGCCCGGGACGAGGCCGGTCTTGTGTGTAGACATACGCGTGAGTAGTTAACAAAGTGCCGGAATGCTCACCCGCATAGGGTGGGAAGGCTCCCCCGGTACACCCGCAGGCCCCACCTCCCCACACCCTCATCCGCCCACCCACGTTGACGCGGACAGGAGCGGTCATGCCCGCCACGCACCACACGTCGCCACCCACGACGACCACCCCCGAGACCCCCCGAACACGCAAGGCCGAGGCCCGTCCCCGTACCCCGGAGAAACCCTCCGCCGCCCCGGGCGGCGGCAGCCCGGCCGCCACCGACGCGGCCGTCGCCACCGCCCCGGGCACCGACACCTCCGCTCCCGCCACGTCCGATGCCGGCACGCCCGATCCCGGCACGTCGGCCCCCCGCGCCGCCGCTACCAAACCCAAGACGAAGCCCAGGACGGGCGGCTCCGTTCCGAAGGCAGACAGGTCCGCCCCCAAGAAGGGCCGGGCCGCCGTCCCCGCCACGCGCACCGCCGATGCCCCGGCAGCCCCCGCCGTCACCGCGGCGACGGCAGTCGGGCGCATCCCCGTCCTCGACGTCCGCCCGGTCGTGCAGCACGGGCGCCGTCCCGCGAAGGCGGTGGTGGACGAGGAGTTCGAGGTCTCGGCCACGGTCTTCCGCGAGGGCCATGACGCGGTCGCCGCGAACGTGGTCCTGCGCGACCCGGACGGCCACCCCGGCCCGTGGGCGCCGATGCGCGAGCTCGCCCCCGGCACCGACCGCTGGGGCGCCACGGTGAGCGCCGCCAAGGAGGGCCGCTGGACGTACACGGTGGAGGCGTGGGGGGATCCGATCACCACCTGGCGGCATCACGCGGGGATCAAGATCCCGGCCGGCACGGACACGGAGCTGGTGCTGGAGGAGGGCGCCCTGCTGTACGAGCGGGCGGTCGCCGCCCTGCCGAAGGGCCCGAGGAGCAAGCGCCTCAGGGACACGGTCCTCGCCGCCGTCGACGCGTTGCGCGACACCGGCCGGCCCGTCGCCTCCCGTCTCGCCGCCGCCCTCACCCCCGAGGTGGACGAGGTGCTGGCGCGGCACCCGCTGCGCGACCTGGTGACGTCGTCCGAGCCGTTGCCGCTGCTGGTGGAGCGGGAGCGGGCGCTGTACGGCGCCTGGTACGAGTTCTTCCCGCGTTCGGAGAGCGGGCAGCTGGATCCGCCCGCGCACGGCACGTTCCGTACCGCCGCCGAACGCCTTCCCGCGATCGCGGAGATGGGCTTCGACGTCGTCTACCTCCCGCCGATCCACCCCATCGGCACCACCTACCGCAAGGGACCGGACAACACCCTGTCCGCCACGCCCGAGGACGTCGGCGTGCCCTGGGCCATCGGCTCCCCCGAGGGCGGCCACGACGCGATCCACCCCGACCTGGGCACCCTCGAGGACTTCGACGCCTTCGTCCGCCGGGCCGCCTCCCTGAAGCTGGAGATCGCCCTCGACTTCGCCCTCCAGTGCTCCCCCGACCACCCCTGGGTGGAGAAGCACCCCGAGTGGTTCCACCACCGCCCCGACGGCACGATCGCCTACGCCGAGAACCCGCCGAAGAAGTACCAGGACATCTACCCCATCGCCTTCGACAAGGACATGCCGGGCCTGGTCCGCGAGACCGTACGGGTGCTGCGCTTCTGGATGGACCACGGTGTCCGGATCTTCCGCGTCGACAACCCGCACACCAAACCGGTCGTCTTCTGGGAACAGGTCATCGCGGAGATCAACGGGACCGACCCCGACGTGATCTTCCTCGCCGAGGCGTTCACCCGCCCGGCGATGATGCGCACGCTGGGGGCGGTGGGCTTCCAGCAGTCGTACACGTACTTCACCTGGCGCAACACCAAGCAGGAACTGACGGAGTACCTCACCGAACTGTCCGGCGAGGCGGCCGCCTGCATGCGGCCCAACTTCTTCGTCAACACCCCTGACATCCTGCACGAGTTCCTCCAGCGGGGAGGCCGGCCCGCCTTCGAGCTGCGCGCGGTGCTCGCCGCCACCCTCTCCCCCACCTGGGGCATCTACAGCGGCTTCGAACTCTGCGAGAACGTCCCGCTGCGCGAGGGCAGCGAGGAGTATCTGCACTCCGAGAAGTACCAACTACGGCCACGGGACTGGGAGTCGGCGGAGCGGGACGGCCTGAGCATCGCGCCGTTGGTGAGCGCGCTCAACGCGGTCAGGCGGCGCAGTCCCGCTCTGCGCCGACTGCGTGATCTGCACTTCCACCACGCCGACCAGGAGGCGGTGATCGCCTACTCGAAGTCCGTCACGGACGCGCGCGGTTCGAACACGGTTGTGGTGGTGGTCAACCTCGACCCCCACCACACCCAGGAGGCCACGATCTCGTTGGACATGCCGCAACTCGGCCTGGACTGGCATGAGTCCGTGCCGGTGCGCGACGAGCTCACCGGCGAGACCTACACCTGGGGCAGGACCAACTATGTGCGACTGGAGCCGGGACACCGGCCCGCGCACATCCTCACCGTCCTGCGACCGTCCTCACCGCAGATCGGAGGGTCACCCACCACATGATCGTCAATGAGCCCGTCCCGGATACGTTCGAGGACACCCCGGCCAAGGACCGCGATCCCGAGTGGTTCAAACGCGCCGTCTTCTACGAGGTCCTGGTCCGCTCCTTCCAGGACAGCAACGGCGACGGCATCGGCGACCTCAAGGGCCTGACCGCCAAGCTCGACTACCTCCAATGGCTCGGCGTCGACTGCCTGTGGCTGCCCCCGTTCTTCAAGTCACCGCTCCGCGACGGCGGCTACGACGTCTCCGACTACACCGCCGTCCTCCCCGAGTTCGGCGACCTCGCCGACTTCGTCGAGTTCGTCGACGCCGCCCACCAGCGCGGCATGCGCGTCATCATCGACTTCGTCATGAACCACACCAGCGACCAGCACCCGTGGTTCCAGGAGTCCCGCACCCACCCCGACGGACCCTACGGCGACTACTACGTATGGGCCGACGACGACAAGCAGTACCAGGACGCCCGGATCATCTTCGTCGACACCGAGGCCTCCAACTGGACCTTCGACCCGGTCCGCAAGCAGTACTACTGGCACCGCTTCTTCTCCCACCAGCCCGACCTCAACTACGAGAACCCCGCCGTCCAGGAGGAGATCGTCTCCGCGCTGCGGTTCTGGCTGGACCTGGGGATCGACGGCTTCCGGCTGGACGCGGTGCCGTATCTGTACCAGGTCGAGGGAACCAACTGCGAAAACCTTCCGGCAACGCACGAGTTCCTGAAGCGGGTCCGCAAGGAGATCGACACGCACTATCCGGACACGGTGCTGCTGGCCGAAGCGAACCAGTGGCCCGAGGACGTCGTCGACTACTTCGGCGACTTCCCCTCCGGCGGCGACGAATGCCACATGGCGTTCCACTTCCCCGTCATGCCCCGCATCTTCATGGCCGTCCGCCGCGAGTCCCGCTACCCCGTCTCCGAAATCCTCGCCAAGACCCCCGCGATCCCGTCGAACTGCCAATGGGGCATCTTCCTGCGCAACCACGACGAGCTCACCCTCGAAATGGTCACCGACGAAGAACGCGACTACATGTACGCGGAATACGCCAAAGACCCGCGCATGCGCGCCAACATCGGCATCCGCCGCCGCCTCGCCCCACTGCTGGACAACGACCGCAACCAGATCGAACTCTTCACCGCCCTGCTGCTGTCCCTGCCCGGCTCACCGATCCTCTACTACGGCGACGAGATCGGCATGGGCGACAACATCTGGCTCGGCGACCGCGACGCCGTCCGCACCCCCATGCAGTGGACCCCCGACCGCAACGCCGGATTCTCCTCCAGCGACCCCGGCCGCCTCTTCCTGCCCACGATCATGGACCCCGTCTACGGCTACCAGGTCACCAACGTCGAGGCGTCCATGTCGTCGCCCTCCTCGCTGCTGCACTGGACCCGCCGCATGATCGAGATCCGCAAACAGAACAAGGCCTTCGGACTCGGCTCCTACACCGAACTCCCCTCCTCCAACCCCGCCGTCCTCGCCTTCCTGCGCGAAGCCCCGTCGAGCGAGGGCGAAGGGGACGACGATCTCGTCCTGTGTGTGCACAACTTCTCCCGTTTCGCGCAGCCCACCGAGCTGGATCTGCGCGAGTTCAACGGCAGACACCCGGTCGAGCTGATCGGCGGCGTGCGATTCCCGGCCATCGGGGAACTGCCGTACTTGCTGACCCTCGCCGGTCACGGCTTCTACTGGTTCCGGCTCCGCAAGGACGCCGTCTAGAACCCTGGCGGCGGGGCGGTTTCCCCCGCCCCGCCCTGGGCACGCATCACTAACACCCCGACTCGCCCGGTATCCGGGACCCCGGGTCACTGGGGAAAGGACGCGACGCCATGTCGGAAGCCGCAACCCACTCTGCCACGGCCCCGGTCGCACGCCCCGAGTTGCTCGCGTCACTCGATCCACTGCTGCGGGAATGGCTGCCCCGGCAGCGCTGGTTCGCGGGCAAAGGGCGTCCGGTCACCGGATTCTCACTGGTGGCCGCGGTGGAACTGCTGCCGCCCACAGCCCAGTTGGGCCTGATCCATCTGCTCGTACGCGCCCATCAGCCGCGCACTCCGGCACCGGGCGCCACCTCCCGTCCCGGCGACTGCTACCAGTTGCTGATCGGCGTGCGCGAGGCGCTGCCGCCACGGCTCGCGCCCGCGCTGATCGGGCATCCCAAGGAGGGGCCGCTGGCCGGCCGGACGGTGTACGAGGCGCTGCACGACCCGCGCCCCGCCGGTGTCCTCCTGGAAGCCCTGCGCAGCGGGGCCCGTGTCGGTGACCTGCGCTTCGAGCGCGATCCGCGCCAGGAGATACGGAAGGATCTGGTGCCGCGCCTGGTGACGGCGGAGCAGTCCAACTCGTCGATCGTCTACGGGGATACGTTCATCCTGAAGGTGCTGCGCCGGATCGTCCCCGGGGTCAACCCCGATCTGGAGCTTCCGCTGACGCTGGCCCGGGAGGGCTGCGCGCGGGTCCCGGCCCCCGCGGCCTGGATGCTCGCGGACCTCGACGCGGAGACCTGTGTGCTCGGCGTGCTCCAGCCGTTCGTGCAGGGCGCGGCCGACGGCTGGGAACTCGCGCTGCGCGAGCTGGCCAAGGGCGAGGACTTCTCCGCGGAGGCGCGGGCGCTGGGCCGGGCCACCGCCGAGGTGCACACGGCCCTCGCCCGTTCGCTGCCCACGGTCACACTGGGCCACACGCAGATGCGGCCTCTCGTCGACGGCATGACCGAGCGGCTGGACGCCGCCGCGCAGGCGGTACCCGCGTTACGGCCCCATGCCCGCGGCCTGCGGACCGCGTTCGAGGCGCTGGCCGATCTGGCCGCCGAGGGCCACACCTGGACGGCTCAGCGCATCCACGGCGATCTGCATCTCGGCCAGTGCCTGCGCTCCCCCGACGGGGAATGGTCGCTCATCGACTTCGAGGGCGAGCCGTCCAAGCCGCTCGCCGAGCGCCGTATGCCCCAGCCCCCGGCGCGCGACGTCGCGGGCATGCTCCGCTCCTTCGACTACGCGGCCCACTCCGTCCCCGGGGCTCTCGCCTCCACCGGGGCAGGGGGGACCCCCGTCCCGCTGGTGTCCGGCTGGGCCGACACGTGCCGGGCCGCGTACTGCACCGGATACGCGGAGGTCAGCGGCCTCGACCCGCGCACGGACCCCGTCCTGCTGCGCGCCTTCGAGACGGACAAGGCGGTGTACGAGGTCGTGTACGAGGCCCGGCACCGCCCGGACTGGCTGCCGGTTCCCCTGGCGGCGGTACGGCGGCTGGCCGCGTCGCTCTGATCTCCCCCCGCCGTTCCCCAGCTCACCCTCCCGAGGAGGCCCTGCCCGTGACGCCCCGCCCCCCGTCCGACGACAGTCCGAAGAAGAACGGCGCGAAGAATCCGGCTGCCGCCGAGAAGACGACGGCCGAGAAAGCAGCGGTCAAGAAAGCGGCCGAGGGGAAACCGGCGGCCGTGAAGGCCACGGCCGGCAAGAAGTCCGCCGCGAAAAAGGCCCCGAAGAAGGCCACGAGGAAGGCCACGGGGAAGGCGGTGACGGCCGTGGCGAAGATCCCGGAGCCCGCCGTCGGCGAGAACGCTCCCGCGGTCGGCGAGACCGGTCCCGCGGTGACCGGGACAGATCCCATACCGGGCGCGAACGGTATCGGACCGGACGAGAGCGGTGCCCCGCCGGCCGGGACAGGTCCCGTACCGGCCGAGAGCGGTCCCCTCGCCGGCGGCATGTCTCCCGTCCTCGCCGGTGTCGGCCCGGCGGACCGGCAGCGACTGCTCGCCGGTACGCACCACGATCCGCACGGAGTGCTGGGCGCCCATACGGTGCCGGGCGGCGTCGCCTTCCGGGCCTTCCGCCCGTACGCGCTCGGGGTCACCGTCGTCACGGACGACCTGCGCGCCGAACTGCGCGACGACGGGGACGGCTTCTTCTCGGGACTGCTGCCGCTGCGCGCGGTCCCGGAGTCGTACCGGCTGCTCGTGGCGTACGAGGGGACGGTGCTGGAGACCGAGGACGCCTACCGCTTCCTGCCGACGCTGGGCGACCTGGACCTGCATCTGCTCGGCGAGGGCCGGCACGAGGAGCTGTGGCGGGCGCTCGGCGCCGAACCGATGGAGCAACAGGGCGTCGCCGGAACGCGCTTCACCGTGTGGGCCCCGAACGCGCTGGGTGTCCGGCTGGCCGGCACCTTCAACTTCTGGGACAGCACGGGATATCCGATGCGGTCGCTCGGCTCCTCCGGGGTGTGGGAGCTGTTCGTGCCGGCGATCGGCGAGGGCGAGCTCTACAAGTTCGACATCACGCGCCCCGACGGTTCCCGCACCCAGCGAGCCGATCCGATGGCCCGCCGCACCGAGGCCCCGCCCAGCACGTCCTCGATCGTCCACGCGTCCCACCATGTGTGGCAGGACGCGGACTGGATGGCGAGGAGGGCGGCCCGGCCCGCCCACGAGGCGCCGTTCTCCGTGTACGAGGTGCATCTGCCGTCCTGGCGGCCGGGCCTGACCTATCGTCAGCTCGCTGACCAGCTCCCCGCCTACGTATCCGACCTCGGCTTCACCCACGTCGAACTGATGCCTGTCGCCGAGCACCCCTTCGGCGGTTCCTGGGGCTACCAGGTCACGGGCTTCTACGCCCCGACCGCACGTCTGGGCACGCCCGACGACTTCAAGCACCTCGTCGACGCGCTCCACCGAGCCGGCATCGGTGTCCTCATGGACTGGGTACCCGCCCACTTCCCCCGCGACGACTGGGCCCTCGCCGAATTCGACGGACGCCCGCTGTACGAACACGCCGACCCGCTCCGCGCCGACCACCCCGACTGGGGCACCCTCGAGTTCGACTACGGCCGCCGCGAGGTCCGCAACTTCCTCGTCGCCAACGCTACCTACTGGTGCGAGGAGTTCCACATCGACGGCCTGCGCGTCGACGCCGTCGCCTCCATGCTCTACCTCGACTACTCCCGCGAACCCGGGCAGTGGGTCCCCAACGAACACGGGGGGCGCGAGAACCTCGACGCGGTGGCGTTCCTCCAGGAGATGAACGCCACGGTGTACCGCCGCAATCCCGGCGTGGTCACCATCGCCGAGGAGTCCACCGCCTGGGACGGCGTCACCCGGGCCACGCATCACGTCGGTCCCGGCGGCTTCGGCGGTCTGGGTTTCGGGCTGAAGTGGAACATGGGCTGGATGCACGACTCGCTGGACTATGTGTCCCACGAGCCGGTCCACCGCAAGTACCACCACGACGAGATGACGTTCTCGATGGTGTACGCCTACAGCGAGAACTACGTCCTGCCCATCTCCCACGACGAGGTGGTGCACGGCAAACGCTCACTGGTCTCCAAGATGCCCGGCGACTGGTGGCAGCAACGCGCCAATCTGCGCGCCTACCTCGCCTTCATGTGGGCCCACCCCGGCAAGCAACTCCTCTTCATGGGCCAGGAGTTCGCCCAGGGTGCCGAATGGTCGGAGGCCCACGGCCCGGACTGGTGGCTCCTCGACCCCGCCTACGGCGCCGAACCCGACCACCGCGGCGTCCGCGACCTCGTCCGCGACCTCAACACCACCTACCAGCACGAAGCCGCGCTCTGGGAACGCGACACCGACCCCGCCGGCTTCGCCTGGATCACCGGGGACTCCGCCGACGACAACGTCTTCGCCTTCCTGCGCCACGCCGCTGACGGCACCCCCCTGCTCGCCGTCTCCCACTTCTCCCCCGCCGTCCGCCACAACTACCGCCTCGGCGTCCCCGAGGACATCCCCGCCTGGCACGAGATCCTCAACACCGACGCCCTCCGCTACGGCGGCAGCGACGTCACCAACCCCGACCCCGTCAAACCGGAACCCCAGGGCTGGCACGGCCGTCCGGCCAGCATCCAGCTGACTCTGCCACCGCTCGCGACGGTGTGGCTGCGCCCCGCCTAGCGCCTGTCGACGCGGAGTCCCGGCCTTCCCGGGGGCGCCCACGGGGGAAGGCCGGGGCGGCGGGCACCCGTCACTCCAGCCCGGCGCCCCGCAGCGACGCGGGCAGTTCCCCGGTGTGCACGAGGCCCAGGGTCTGGGTGGCCCGGGTCAGCGCCACATACAGGTCGCTCGTCCCGTACGACGCGGGCTCGACCACCAGCACGGAGTCGAATTCCAGCCCCTTGGCCTGCCGGGGGTCGAGGAGCACCACCGTGCGGGTGAGGTCCGGCTCCTGGCCCGCCGTCACCCCGTCCAGCCGGGCGGCGAGCCCGCCGTGCAGGGCACGCGGCGCGATCACCGCGAGCCGTCCCTCGGCCGGGGTCAGCTCGGCGACGGCCTTGGCGACCGTGCCGGGCAGGTCGTCCCCGGCGTCCCGCGCCCAGGGGCGCACCCCGGTGGAGCGGACGGATCGCGGCGGCTCGAAGCCGGGGCGCTCGGCCCGCACCACACCGGCGGCGACGTCCATGATCTCGGACGGGGTGCGGTAGTTGACGCCGAGCCGGGTGTGCTCCCAGCGGTCCTCGACGTACGGGGAGAGGATCTCCTCCCACGAGCCGACCCCCGCCGCCTCCGCCGTCTGCGCGGGGTCGCCGACGAGCGTCATGGAACGCGTGGGGCTGCGCCGCATCAGCAGCCGCCACGCCATCGGCGACAGCTCCTGCGCCTCGTCGACGATGATGTGGCCGAAGGCCCAGGTCCGGTCGGCGGCGGCGCGCTCGGCGGCGCTGCGGTGGTCGTCCTCCTCGTGCCGTTCGGCCATCCGCTCGGCGTCGATGATGTTGTGCGCGGACAGGATCTCGGAGTCCTCCTCGTCCTTGTCCTCGAACTCGTACGTCCGCGAGGCGTAGGACACGTCCAGCACGCCCTGCGCGTACGCGATCTGGGTACGGCGTTCCTGGTCGGCGAGCGCCCGGGCGACCCGGTCGTCCTCGCCCAGCAGTTCGGCGGCCTCGTCGAGAAGGGGCACGTCCGCGCCGGTCCAGTCCCCGGCTCGGGTCAGCGGGCGGCGGATGACGGCCGCGTCCTCGTCCGGGAGGTAGCCCCGCGGGTCCGCCAGGAAGTCGGCGACCAGTCGCTGTGGCGTCAGCCTCGGCCACAACTGGTCGACGGCGGACCGGACTTCGGGGTTCTCGGCGAGTTCGTCGCGGATCTGGGTGATGTCGCTCGGGTCGAGGAGGTTCGAGCCGTCGAAGGGGTCCGTGCCGATGCGTTCGGCGAGCATGTCGGTGAGCGTGTTGAGGATGTGGCCCTCGAAGTGCTCGCGGGCGACGTTGTGGGGCAGGTCGGCCGCGCGGGTGCGGTCCCGGGCGACCTGGACGAGGCCCGCGTCGAGCATCAGGATGTCCCGGTCGTGCTCGATCGCGATCACCGGGTCGGGGAGCGCCTGGCGGTCCCGGACGACCTCGGCGAGGACCTCGGCCATCCCGGCGCGCCCCTTCACGGCGGCGGCCTCCGGCGTGTCGAGGGCCGTGGCGTGGACGCCGGGGAAGAGTTCGCCGACGGTCGAGAGCAGCACACCGGTCTCGCCGAGCGAGGGCAGCACCTCGCCGATGTAGCCGAGGAAGGCCGGGTTCGGGCCGACGATCAGGACGGCCCGCTTGGCGAGCAGTTCCCGGTGTTCGTACAGCAGGTACGCGGCGCGGTGCAGGGCGACGGCGGTCTTGCCGGTGCCGGGGCCGCCTTCGACGACCATGATGCCCCGGTGCGGCGCGCGGATGATCCGGTCCTGTTCGGCCTGGATGGTCTGCACGATGTCGCCCATGCGGCCGGTGCGGGCCGAGTTGAGCGCGGCGAGGAGCACGGCGTCGCCGGTCGGGTCCTCGTGGCCGGTGCGTTCGCGGTCGGCGAGGTCGAGGATCTCGTCGTGCAGGCCGGTGACGTACCGGCCCTCGGTGGTGATGTGCCGCCGGCGGCGCAGGCCCATCGGGGTGTGTCCGGTGGCCAGGTAGAAGGGGCGGGCGACCGGGGCCCGCCAGTCGATGAGGATCGGGGTGTGCTCGGTGTCGTCGGCGCGGATGCCGATCCGGCCGATGTGGTGGGTGACGCCGGCGGACGACGCCCCCTGGTCCGGGGACAGGTCGATCCGGCCGAAGCAGAGCGAACCGTCCACGGCGTTCAGCGCGGCCAGCAGACCCGAGCGCTCGGCGACCAGGACGTCCCGTTCGAGCCGGGCCTGCATGGGGGTGTTGCCCTGGGCGAGCGCGTCCTCGACGGAGGCCTCGGTGACACCGCGCAGGGCGTCCACCCGCGCGTACAGCCCGTCGATGAATTCCTGCTCGCTTCGCAGTTCATCGTCGGGGAATTCCGTGTGCGATCCCTTGTTTGACAATTCCACTCCCGCCCAGATATACTCTGCCTACTGAACTTCTCCGCGACTCGGTCCCCTTGAAGTCGCGAATCATCGAATATACGCAAAGAAATCCCCCGGGCGCAATTGCCCAGGGGCTTTTTTGTATGCCGGGTGGGGTCAGAGCACGTCGGACAGCTCCTGGAGCAGCCGTCGCTTGGGCCGCGCGCCCACCATCGACTTCACGGGCTCACCGCCGCGGAAAACCATGAACGTCGGCATCGAGAGCACGCCGTACGCCAGCGTCGTCTCCGGATTGGTGTCCACGTCCAGCTGGACCACCTTGAACCGGTCGGCCTCCTCGAAGGCCAGCTCGCTGAGCACAGGTCCCATCTGCCGGCACGGCGGGCACCAGTCGGCCGTGAACTCCACCAGCACGGGCAGATCCGCCCCGATCACCTCCGCTCCGAAGTCCGCGTCCGTCACCTCGGCCACACCTGCCGCCTTGATCACCGCGTCCGCCCTCCCAGTTCGCATACGGGTTCCGGACCGCCCGGAACCTCCGCGTCGGCCGCCAGCTCGTCGCGCGCCCGTTCGGCCCGCGCCAGCTGCTCGCCGACCTGTGCGCGCACCGACCGCAGCTCGTCGATCAGCCCGTCGAGCTCGCCGAGCTTGCGGCGGTAGACGTCGAGGGACGCCGGGCACGAGTCGCCCTCGGGATGCCCGGCCCGCAGACACTCCACGAAGGGCCGCGTCTCCTCCAGGTCGAACCCGAAGTCCTGCAACGTCCTGATCTGCCGCAGCAGCCGCAGGTCGTGCTCGTCGTACGTCCGGTACCCGTTCTCGCCCCGCCGCGCGGGCAGCAGCCCCCGCGACTCGTAGTAGCGCAGAGTCCGCGTGGTCGTCCCGGCTCGTTCCGCCAGCTCGCCGATTCGCATGCCTCGACGGTAATCCTTGACGCCGACGTCAAGGCAAGCGTCCGCGGGCGGCCGGTTCAGCGGGCGGTGCGCGGCAGCAGCGGCTTCCGTTCCACCGGTGACGACAGCACGATCGAGGTCGTCGTCCGCCCCAGCGCGGAGGTCTGCTCCAGGACGTCCTCCAGATGGATCGTGTCCTCGACCGCGACCTTGAGGATCCAGCAGTCCTCGCCGACGACGTGGTGGACCTCGGTGATCTCGGGGCGGGCCAGCAGTTCCAGGGTCCGCGGGTGCTTGAGCGTGTAGCCGCCGTGCGGATTGACGCGGATGAAGGCCTGGATGCCGTAGCCGAGACGTGGTGCCGACACCCGGGCGCCGTATCCGGTGATCGCGCCCGTCGTCTCCAGCCGGCGCACCCGCTCCGCGACCGCCGCCGGGCTCAGCCGGACCCGGCGGCCGAGCTCGCTCAGCTTGATGCGGCCGTCGCTCTGGAGCAGCTCCAGGATCTGCCGGTCCAGCGCGTCGAAGGCCACCGACGTTTCGCCGGAGACGGCGCGCGGCTGCCGTGGTTCTTTCGGTGCGACGGCCGGATCTCCCATGTCTCCCCCTTCAGACCTGTCCCCTGCGACGGGAGAATTATGACCACAGGCCGAGGAACCGCGAACGCCCGGTGGCGGGTGCGCGGGAATAGGGGAGGGCGATGTGCGAGAGATCTGCGTGATCGGCGGAAACCGGTATTTCGGAAAGCGTCTCATCGACCGGCTGACGGCCGCGGGAGACCGGGTCACCGTCATCAATCGCGGCTCGTCGGCACCGCCCGCCGGGACCATTCATCTGGTCGCCGACCGCAATGACGAGAACTCCCTGGAAAAGGCGCTGGGTTCACGGACTTTCGACGTCGTCGTCGACCAGGTCTGCTACACACCGCGGCAGGCGGAGATCGCGCGCCGGGTCTTCGCGGGGCGCACGCGCCGGTATGTGATGACGTCCACCGTCGAGGTGTACGAGTACGAGGACACGGCGGCTCCGGTCGGCGAGGGGGCCGTGGATCCTCGTACGGTCGCCGTCGATCCCGGCCTCCCGTGGGACGACGCGGGGTTCCTCGACGCGCACTACGGGGAGGGCAAGCGGCAGGCCGAGGCGGTGTTCGCGGCCGACCCCGGCTTCCCGTACGTGGCCGTGCGCGTCGCCCATGTGCTGGGCGGGGACGACGACTTCACCGGGCGTCTGCAGCACTACGCCGACCGTATCCGCGCCGGCGAGCCGATCGCCGTGCCCCCGGTGAACCACCCGGCGACGTACATCCACGTCGAGGAGATCGCCGACTTCCTGTTCTGGACGGTGGGCGAGGACTTCACCGGCCCGGTCAACGCGGCCTCCCACGGAACCCTGACCACGGGGGAGCTGTGCGAGGCGATCGTCGCGCACCTCCCGGACGGCAGGACGCTCCTGCGGGCCGTCGAGGTGGGCGAGACCTCCCCCTTCTCCTTCAGCCGTTCCTACGGCATGGACAACTCCCGGGCCACCGAGCTCGGTTTCCCCTTCGGTGACGCGCGGGCATGGCTCCCGCGCGCCGTGGCCGAGACCCTCGGAAAGGACAACTGACATGCGCTGTCGCACACTTGGCGGCCTGCGAGTGAGCGCCATCGGGCTCGGCGTGATGCCGCTGTCCATCGAGGGCCGTCCGGACGAGGCGCGGGCCCTGGCCACGGTGCACGCCGCCCTCGACGCGGGCGTCACCCTCCTCGACACGGCGGACTCGTATCACCTGCCCGGCGACGAGCCCGGCCACAACGAACGGCTCGTGGCCCGCGCCCTGGCTACGTACGGCGGTGACACGGCGGACGTCCTGGTGACCACCAAGGGCGGGCGCGGCAGACCGGCCGACGGCACATGGACGGTGAACGGCTCCCCGCGTCATCTCAAGGCGGCGGCCGAGGCCTCCCTGAAGCGGCTGGGCCTGGAGGCGATCGGCCTCTACCAGTTGCACAAGCCCGATCCCGCCGTCCCCTTCGAGGACTCGGTCGGCGCGCTGCGTGACCTTCTCGACGCGGGCACGATCCGGCTGGCCGGCATCTCCAACACCACCACCGACCAGATCCGCCGGGCCCACGCGATCCTCGGCGACCGTCTGGCCTCCGTCCAGAACCGGTACTCCCCCGCGGTACGGGACGGCGACGCCGAACTGCTCCTCTGTGCCGAGCTGGGTCTCGCCTTCCTGCCGTGGAGCCCGCTGGGAGGCATCTCCCGCAGTTCCCTGGACGGCCCGTCAGGCAGCGGCTCCCCGGACGGTTCCCGTGAGGGGCTCGAGGCGTTCCACGCGGTGGCCCGGGAGCGGGGCGTGAGCCCTCAACAGGTCTGTCTCGCCTGGCTGTCGGCCCGCTCCCCCACTGTGATCCCGATCCCGGGCGCCAGCCGCCCGGAGACCGCCCGGGACTCGGCGGGGGCCGCGGACCTGCTGCTGAGCCCGGCGGACCTGGCCCGCCTGGACACGGCGACGGACCACCCGCGCCCGCCCCTCACCGGACCCTGAGCCGGGCGTCGGGCCGGGGGTCACACCAGGACCCCGGCCGACTCCTCCACTTCCAGGAGCGACGCGCTCTGCCGCTCCGCCTCGAACGCCCTGTGCCCGCCGCGCAGGCCGAACAGCCGCTTGGTGAGGGCGATGTAGAGGACGGCGAGAATGTTCAGGACCAGCGTGGCGATCTTCAACCAGCTGATGTGCTCGGTGAGTTCGTAGATCTCGAGCGGAAGGAACGCCGCGGTGGCGACGACCGTGAGGTACTCCGCCCAGCGCTTGGCGTACCAGAGCCCGACCGCCTCGACGATCTCGATGAGCGCGTACACCAGCAGCAGGACAGCGACCAGCAGCAGTGTGGAGTGCTTGTAGCCGAAGGTCTTCTGGATGGTGCCGACCACGGGCGAGTGGTCGAGGTCGTAGTGGAAGTGCCGGAAGACCGGCCTGAGGACGTCGAGGTATTCGTCGAAGAGACGGCGCACCGCGTCCTGGCTGTTGCTGAACTTCCACACGGCGGCCGCGACCAGCACGATGAACACCCCGCGCACGGCCCGCTCGATCGCCAGGAAGCGCAGGATGAACAGATCGCGGAGCACCTTGCCGCGGGGCACGAGCGGCGCCTCGCCCGCGGGGCCCGTGCCGTGCGGATCGCCCAGCGCGAAGTCGCCGCAGCACAGACAGCGCCAGGCCTCGCCGAGGCCCGTCTCGGCGCGCAGCCGCTCCCGCAGCACCCGCTCGTCGGGCGCGTACGTCACATGGCCGCGCCGTGCGCACGTACGCCGGTCCCAGTCGATCTTCATGCTCGGTGTCCTCCGCAGAACGTGTCGTGCCGTGCCGGTCGGTCCGGCACGGCACGGTAGTGCACATGTTCTACGAGACGGCGGCCCGCGGGTCACGGTTCCGGGCGGCCGGGCGGCGGGGTGGGTCAGGGGTCAGCGGGTCGTCTTTCCCGCGGACACGGTCTCCTCCGACGGCACCTCGGCATCCACCGGAACGTCCGCACCGACCACGGCGCGCGTCTCCGTAGCGGCCGCAGCTTCCGCCCCCGCCTCGGCGCCACCTTCGGCCCCGGCCCCGGCCCCGGTTTCGGTCCCGGTCTCATCCCCGGTCCCGCTGTCGGCCTGACCACCGGTCCGGTCCTCGGCCGCGCCCCCGGCCCGCTTCTCGGCGCCCTTGTCCGTCTCACGCTCGGGCGCGGCCTCGGCTCCCGTGCGCCCCTTGCGTGGCAGCAGGACGGCCACCAGCACCGTGCCCACGCCCAGGATCACCGCTCCGACGAGGCTGGTGTGCGCCACCGCGTCCGAGAAGGACGAGCCGACCGCGTCCGTCATCTGCCGTGCTCCGTCGGCGAGTTGACCGGCCTGCGCCTTCAACTGGGCCGCCTGCTCGGCGTTGGCCGTCTGTGCGGCCTGTTCGCCGAGCACGCGGGCCTTGTCGCCGATGCCCTGGGCGACGGCGTATCCGGCGCCCACCGAGTCCTGGGCCGTGGCCAGGGCGCCCGCGGGGAGCTCGCTGCCCGCGGTCGCGTCCGCCAGGTGCGAGGAGTACGAACCGGCCAGCACCGAGCCGAGGATGGCGATGCCGAGCGAGCCGCCGAGCTCCAGCGAGGTGTCGTTGACCGCGCCGCCGACGCCCAGTTCGGCCTCGGGGAACGCGCCCATGATGGCGTCCGTGCAGGGCGACAGCGCGAGCCCGATGGCGAGGCCGAGGATGACGAGGGGCAGGACGAGGTCGCCGTACGCCGAGGCGGCGTCCACCCGGGTGAGCAGCGCCAGCGCCGTCGTACCGCCGACCATGCCCGCGGCCACCGTGAACTTCATGCCGATGCGCGGGGTGAGGTACCCGGTGAGCGCCGAGCCCACGAAGACGGCGCCTGCGAGCGGCAGCATCCGTACGCCGGTGTCCAGCGCGTCGTAGCCGAGGACGAACTGGAGGTGCTGGGTGAGGTAGTAGAAGGCGCCGAAGACGGCCAGGAAGAACAGGGCGACGGCGAGGTTCGAACCGGCGAAGCGGCGGTGGGCGAAGCGGCGTACGTCGACGACCGGGCGCGGGTGGCGCAGCTCCCACAGGACGAAGAGGACCAGCCCGGCCCCGGCGACCACCGCGGCGGTCACGGCCTTCGCACCCCAGCCGAAGTGCGGGCCTTCGATGATCATGTAGACCAGCGAGCCGATCCAGACGACGGAGAGCAGTCCGCCGACGTAGTCGATGCGGTTGTGGTGGGCGGCCTTGGACGGCGGTACGAGGACGAGCGCGCCGACGATGGCGAGGGCGGCGATCGGCACGTTGATCAGGAACGTGGACGACCAGCCGTGGTGCTCCAGGAGGGCGCCCGCGACCAGCGGACCGGCGGCGATGGCCAGGCCGGCGGTGGCGGTCCACAGGACGATCGCCTTGGCCCGTTCGGCGCGCGGGAAGGTCGCGGCGAGCAGGGAGAGCGTGGCCGGCATGATCAGCGCGGCGCCGACGCCCATGACGGCGCGGGCCGCGATGACCCCGGCGGAACTGCCGACGAGCGAACCGGCGATCGCGCCGCCGCCGAAGACGACGAGCCCGAGGATGAGCGCGCCGCGGCGGCTGTACTTGTCGCCGATGGCGCCGAGCAGCAGCATCAGCGCGGCGTACGGGACGGTGTATCCGTCGATGACCCATTGCAGGTCGGCGCTGGACAGGCCGAGGTCCTTGGTCATGTCGGGAGCCGCGACCGTGAGGGCGGTGTTCGCCATCACGATGATCAGCAGGCTCAGGCAGAGCACCAGCAGCGCCCACCAGCGCCGGGCGTAGGGCCGGTCCATCCTCTCGACCGGCTCGTTCATGACGAGACGCATGGCTACGGTCGCCTTCCTCGATCGACGGGTACGGAGATCCGTCCGCACCAGAACTTGCACAACGGAGTGCAATTGCACAACCCTGTGCAATGTACGAGATTGCACAGCACTGTGCAAACGCAGAAGGTGGAGACCCATGACGAAGGAGGTGGAGACCCCATGACCGCGGGACGGGTGGCCGCCCGAGGGGCGGGCAGAATGGCAGCCATGACCACGGGTAGCCCGAGCCGCGCCGATGTGAACCGCCGCCGCATTCTCGACGTCGCGCTCGCCGAACTGCTGCGCGATCCCGACGCGTCCATGGACCAGATCGCTCGCGCGGCGGGTGTCGTACGGCGCACGGTGTACGGGCACTTCCCCAGCCGCGAGGCACTGGTCGGCACCCTGACCGACGAGGCCGTGGCGGCGGTCGCGGCGGCGCACGCCGCGGGCCGCGAAGGGGTCGCGGACCCGGCCGAGTCCCTGGCCCGCTCGACCCTCGCCGTCTGGGAGATCGCCGACCGTTACCGGCTGCTGGTCGCCCTCGCCCAGCGCAGTGTCACCCTGCAGGGCATCCGCGAGCGCCTCACGCCGGTCCGGGAGGCCTGCGCGGAGATCCTTCGGCGCGGCCTCGAACAGGGCGTCTTCGCGTCCCCGCTGCCCCCGCGGGCACTGGCGTACGTCCACGAGCAGACCCTGTTCGCCCTGATGGAGGCGGTGAACGACGGGCTCCTGGCAGCGGAGGAGGCGGGCCGCTCCGCCGCGGTCACCATGCTGACCGCGGCGGGCGTACCCGCCTCGCACGCCACCGCACTGGTGGCGAAGCTGAGCGACTGAGTCCTCGGAGGGTTCAGGTCCTCCGAGAACCCGGTCGCCTCAGCGGTGCACCGGACGGCCAGGCCTGTGGGGGAGACCCGACCGCCCGGCGTCTCAGGGGCGGCGCGTCACGCGCCCACCCACGGGAAGCGAGCACCGCCCGGCGAAGGGCGCGGGCTTCGTCCAGAGCAGGGCACGGGCCTCGTCCAGCACAGAAGCAAGCACCGTCCAGCGCAGGGCACGGGCCTCGTCCGGCACAGGAAGCGAGCACCGCCCGGCGAACGGCACGGGCCTCGTCCAGCGCAGGAAGCGAGCACCGCCCGGCCGCAGGGCACGGGCCTCGTCCGGCACAGGAAGCGAGCACCGCCCGGCGAACGGCACGGGCCTCGTCCAGCGCAGGAAGCGAGCACCGCCCGGCCGCAGGGCACGGGCCTCGTCCGGCACAGAAGCAAGCACCGTCCGACGCAGCGCGCGGGCGTCGTGCGCACCGCGCTCCGCGCCCGCCGACCCCTCGCGGGGCCGACGCTCCTACGCCTTCACCGGCTCCTTCTCGCCGCCCTGCTCCGGCACGTCCGCGTGCACGTCGGCGGTGCCGGCGTCATCCAGCAGGGTCTTCTCGTCGAAGGGCAGCTGTCCGGCGAGGACCTTGGCCACCCGTTCCCGGTCGATCTCCTTCGTCCAGGTACCGATCAGGACCGTGGCCACGGCGTTGCCCGCGAAGTTCGTCAGGGCGCGTGCCTCACTCATGAAGCGGTCGATGCCGACGATGAGGCCGACGCCGTCCACCAGGGCGGGCTTGTGCGACTGGAGGCCGCCGGCCAGGGTGGCGAGACCCGCCCCGCTGACGCCCGCCGCACCCTTGGACGCGACGAGGAGGAAGAGCAGGAGCGGGATCTGCTCCCCGATCGACATCGGCGTGCCCATCGCGTCGGCGATGTAGAGCGAGGCCATGGTCATGTAGATCATCGTGCCGTCGAGGTTGAAGGAGTAGCCGGTCGGGACGGTGATGCCGACCACCGGCTTGCCGACTCCCAGGTGCTCCATCTTCGCGATGAGCCGCGGCAGGGCGGACTCGGAGGAGGAGGTGGACAGGATCAGCAGGAACTCCCGGCCCAGGTACTTCAGGAACGTCAGGATGTTCAGGCCCGTCACCACGCGCAGCAGCGTGCCGAGCACGACGAAGACGAACAGGAAGCAGGTGACGTAGAAGCCGAGCATCAGCACGGCGAGGCTCTTGAGCGCGTCCAGGCCGGCGGAACCCGTGACGGCGGCGATGGCGCCGAAGGCGCCGAGCGGGGCCGCCCACATGACCATGGCGAGGACCCGGAAGACGAGCCGCTGGATGTGCTCCACACCGCGCAGGACCGGCTGCCCGGCCGACCCCATGGCCTGGAGCGCGAACCCGGTGAGCAGCGCGACGAGCAGGGTCTGCAGGACCTGGCCCTCGGTGAACGCCGAGACCATCGTGGTCGGGATGATCGAGAGCACGAAGTCGACCGGCGGCAGCGCCTCCGCCGACACCTGCCCCTGACCGGCCTCCTTGACCGCGTCGGTCATCGCCAGGCTGCTGCCCGGCTCCAGGATGTTGCCGACGACCAGGCCGATCGCCAGCGCGACCAGCGACATCACCAGGAAGTAGCCGAGCGCGATACCGCCGACGGCGCCGACCTTGGCGGCCTTGCGGACCGAGCCGATGCCCAGCACGATCGTGCAGAAGATGATCGGGGAGATCATCATCTTGATCAGGTTCACGAAGCCCGTACCGATGGGCTTCAGCTCGACCGCGAAGTCGGGGGCGATCAGACCCACGGCGATACCGAGGATCACGGCGCCGATCACGGCGATGTACAGATAGTGCGTGCGGTCCCGCTTGGCGGCGGGTGCGGCAGGTGCCGTTTGCGGCGTGCTGGCCACGGCTGCCCTCCTTGACGACGTCATCGGCATCATCCGGCGTGCGGCTCACGTCCGGCGGAACCCCGGAGTGCGGCTCGCGTCCCGGGGGATCCGGGAGGCGTGGGCTCCCGGGGATGAGGGGACTATCTCCCGGCGTGTGAGGGCGGTCACCCTTCCGTTCATTGAGTTCACGCTCCCCCGGAAGGGCTCCCGCCCGGGGGAGGCACACTGAACGGCATGCGCCTCCCCCGTGTCCCGCGTCCCCGCAGCCTCGCCGGCCAGCTCTTCGGCATGCAGGCGGTACTGATCGCGGTCCTCGTCGCCGGGTACGCGCTGTTCAGCTACGTCAGCGACCGGGGCCAGGTCGAGGAGGCGGCCGGCCGTCAGGCCATGGCGGTCACCCGCTCGGTCGCGGACGCCCCGTCCGTCCACGAGGCCATCGGCACCGCGAACCCCACCGAGGACCTCCAGCCGTACGCCCTCCGGGTGCAGCGGGACACCGGGGTCGACTTCGTGACGATCATGAATCCGCGGGGCATCCGCTGGACGCACCCCGAGGAGAAGCTGATAGGCAAGCACTTCCTCGGGAACATCGGCCCCGCTCTGGAGGGCAGGTCCTTCACCGAGACGTACACGGGCAGCCTCGGCCCCTCCGTGCGCGCCGTCACCCCGATCCGGGTCGACGGGCGGACCATCGGCCTGGTCAGCGCCGGCATCAAGGTCGAGGCGATCACCAAACGCGTCCAGGACCAGGTGACGGCCCTGATCGGGGTCGCGGCGTGCGCGCTGCTGCTGGGGGGTATCGGCACCTACGTCATCAACGCCCGGCTGCGCCGCTCCACCCACGGCATGAACGCGGCCGAGCTGAGCCGTATGCACGACTACCACCAGGCCGCGCTGCACGCCGTGCGTGAGGGGCTGCTGATGCTGGACGGGCAGTTCCGGGTGGCGCTGATGAACGACGGCGGGCGGGAACTGCTCGGCGTCACGGACGACGTGGTCGGCCGTTCGGTGGCCGAACTCGGGCTGCCCGCGCCGCTGACGGGCGCGCTCCTGTCGGCGGAGCCCCGTGTGGACGAGGTCCACCTGACGGACGCGCGCGTACTGGTCGTGAACACCACCCCGGTGTCCGGCGGCGAGCGCCGCGGCACGGTCGTCACCCTGCGCGATGTGACCGAACTCCAGGCACTGACCGGCGAGCTGGACTCGGAGCGCGGCTTCACCCAGGCGCTGCGCTCGCAGGCGCACGAGGCGGCGAACCGCCTGCACACGATGGTCTCCCTCATCGAACTGGGCCGCGCCGAGGAGGCCGTCGACTTCGCCACCGCGGAGCTGGAACTGGCGCAGACCCTCACCGACGAGGTGATCTCCGCGGTCAGCGAACCGGTCCTCGCCGCGCTGCTGCTGGGCAAGGCCGCGCAGGCGAACGAGCGCGGAGTGGAGCTCGTGGTCTCCGAGGACAGCGGCATCGACGACGGGCTGCTCCCGGCCTCGCTCTCCGCGCGCGACCTGGTCACCGTCCTCGGCAATCTGATCGACAACGCGATGGACGCGGCGCAGGGCACTACGGGCGCACGGGTCACGGTGACGGCGTTCACCGACGCATCCGTCCTGGTCCTGCGGGTCGCCGACACCGGCTCCGGGGTGGACCCCGCCCACGCGGAGCAGGTCTTCCAGCGCGGCTGGTCCACGAAACCGGCGGGCCCCGGCGGCCGCGGCCTCGGCCTGGCCCTCGCCCGTCAGACCGTGAACCGTCACGCGGGCACGCTGGAGGTCCGTGAAGGAACCGACGGCGGGGCGGAGTTCGAGGTGCGCCTGCCGCTGCCCCCGGCTGTCCCGCCGGGCCGGTCCGCCCCGCCGTCCGAGTCCGCTGTGCCTGGAGGCGCCGTATGACCGATCCGATCCGCGTGCTCGTCGTCGAGGACGACCCCGTCGCGGCCGACGCGCACGTCATGTACGTCGGCCGGGTACCCGGCTTCACGGCGGTCGGCAAGGCCCGCACGGGTGCGGAGGCGCGCCGCGCGCTGGACCGTACGCCGGTGGACCTGCTGCTGCTCGACCTGCATCTGCCGGACGTGCACGGACTCCAGCTCGCCCGCTCCCTGCGCGCCGCCGGCTATCACGCGGACGTCATAGCGGTGACGTCCGCGCGGGATCTGGCGGTCGTGCGGGAGGGGGTGTCGCTCGGGGTCGTCCAGTACGTGCTGAAGCCGTTCACCTTCGCCACCCTGCGCGACCGGCTGATCCGGTACGCCGAGTTCCGCGCGGCGGCCGGCGAGGCGAGCGGCCAGGACGAGGTGGACCGCGCGCTGGCAGCCCTGCGCGCTCCGGGACCGGCCGCGCTGCCCAAGGGCCTGAGCGCGCCGACCCTGGAGCGCGTGACCGTCACCCTCCGGGACTGCGCCGACGGCCTGACGGCGGCCAAGGTCGCCGAGGCCGTCGGCATCTCCCGGATCACCGCCCGGCGCTATCTGGAGCACCTGGTGGAGTCGGGCCGGGCGGCGCGCGCTCCGCAGTACGGGACGGTCGGGCGGCCGGAGTTGCAGTACCGCTGGGTGAAGGGCTGACCCGCGAGGGGCTCGGAGGACCTCGATCAGCTCGCCGCGGGAGCCCCGTCAGGGCGCCCAACTCAAAGCCGCTGCACGGTCATTGACCTGACATCCGCACATCTCTAACGTTCGGCGGGCAGACAACTCGGCTCGAACGACAACGATGTCGGTCCGTAGGAGGTCCTGCCCGTGCGCCCCACCGCCGCCCCACTTCTCCTCGCGACACTGCTCACGGCCACCACGCTCACCGCGTGCGGCTCCGGATCCGGGAGCGATCCGGACACCGTGAAGGTGTCGTTCAAGCAGTCGACGGACAACTCGGTCCGGGTGATGGACACCTACCTGGGCGAGATGAAGAAGCAGTTCGAGAAGGCGAACCCGGGGAAGAAGGTCGAACTCGTCCCGATCAAGGCCCCGGACTCCGAGTACTACACCAAGCTCCAGCAGATGCTGAGGTCGCCCAAGACGGCGCCCGACCTGGTCTACGAGGACACGTTCCTCATCAACTCGGACATCACGAGCGGGTACTTGAAGCCGCTCGACCCGTATCTGGACAAGTGGTCCGACTGGGGCCAGTTCATCGACACCGCGAAGGCGGCGGCCAAGGCGCAGGACGGGAAGACGTACGGCGTCCCGGACGGGACGGACACCCGCGGGCTCTGGTTCGACAAGGGCATTTTCGCCAAGGCGGGGCTGCCGGCCGACTGGCGGCCGAAGACCTGGGACGACGTCCTCACGGCCGCCCGCACCATCAAGAAGAAGGTTCCCGGCGTCACCCCGCTGAACGTGTACACGGGCAAACCCGCGGGCGAGGCCGCCACGATGCAGGGCTTCGAGATGCTGCTGTACGGGACCGGCGACGGCACGGCGGATCCGCTGTACGACTCCGCGTCCAAGAAGTGGATCGCCGGCGGTCAGGGCTTCAAGGACGCCCTGACCTTCGTGGAGACGGTCTACAAGGAGAAGCTCGGCCCCGACGTCGCCGACGCCCTCGACCCGAACTTCGCGACCAGCGTCCGCGGTGAGCTGCTGCCCGAGGGCAAGCTCGGCATCGACCTCGACGGCAGCTGGCTCCCGCAGGACTGGCTGAAGGGCTCGGGTCACGAGTGGCCCCAGTGGTCGCAGAAGCTCGGTCTGGCCCCCATGCCCACCCAGCACGGCCAGGCCCCCGGCAAGGTCAGCATGTCCGGCGGCTGGACCTGGTCGATCCCCTCCAAGGCGTCCAACCCCGACCTGGCCTTCACCTTCGTCAAGACCATGCAGACGAAGGCGAACGCCCAGAAGTGGTACATCGCCAACTCCGGTATCGCCGTCCGCAAGGACGTCGCGGCCGACCCGGCCTACGTGAAGGCGCAGCCCGGCATCGAGTTCTTCACGGACCTGGTCGCCAGCACGCACTACCGGCCCGCCTACCCGGCGTACCCGAAGGTCTCGACCGCCATCCAGGAGGCGATGGAGAGCGTGACGACGGGCGACAGCTCCGTCGACAAGGCGGCCGCCGACTACGACGAGGAACTGAGGACGGCCACCGACAACAAGGTGATCCGCAAGTGAGCGTCACCACCAAGACGGCGTCCTCGCCGGTCCGGGCGCCGAGGACCAGGGTCGCCTCCCCGCGCCGGGGAGGCCTCCTGCGCTCTCTCACCCGGACCCTCCCCCTCGCCCCCGCCGTCGTCCTGCTGCTCCTCTTCCTCGCGGGGCCGATCGCCTACTGCGCCTACATCGCCTTCACCGACCTCCAGTTGACGGGCCAGGCGCACGCGTCGTTCGTCGGCTTCGACAACTTCCGCAGGGCGTTCAGGGACGACGCCTTCATCAACGCCGTATGGCTGACGCTGGTGTTCACGGTGCTGTCGTCGCTGGTCGGCCAGAACACCCTGGGCCTCGCCCTGGCCGCGCTGATGCAGCGGGCGTCGAAGCCGGTGCGCACCCTGGTCGGCGCGGTCGTCATCACGGCGTGGGTGCTGCCGGAGGTGGTCGCCGGCTTCCTGCTGTACGCCTTCTTCCGCCGCGAAGGAACCCTGAACGCCATCCTGGAATGGCTGCATCTCCCTTCCCAGAACTGGATGTTCACGCTGCCGATCCTGGCGGTGTCGTTCGCCAACGTGTGGCGGGGCACGGCCTTCTCGATGCTGGTCTACTCGGCGGCGCTGGGCGAGATCCCGAAGGAGATCACCGAGGCGGCGGAGGTGGACGGGGCGGGCGGCTGGCGGCGGATGTGGCACATCACGCTGCCGATGATCCGCCGCTCGATCGGCACCAACCTGATGCTCAACACCCTTCAGACGCTGTCGGTGTTCGGGCTGATCTGGGTGATGACGCGGGGCGGTCCGGGAGGCCGCAGCCAGACCCTGCCGCTGTTCATGTACGAACAGGCCTTCCAGAAAAGCATGATCGGGTACGGCACGGCGGTGGCGCTGCTGCTCCTGGTGGTCGGCTCGCTGTTCTCGCTGGTCTACATGCGGCTACTGCGGACGGAGGTGTGAGATGGCCCTGCCGACGCGCGGCGCGACGCTCCGGTCCCGCCGCTCCGGCCGGCGCCTGGCCGCGGACGCGGGCCTGCTGGCGGTGGCGGCGGCGTTCGTGCTCCCGCTGGCCTGGGTGGTCCTGTCCTCCCTGGACGCGCACGCGGACCTGAGGGTGAAGGTGCCGGACGGCGTGACGCTGGCGAACTTCGACGCCGTACTGAAACCGGACATCACCTTCACGCCCCTGCTGAACAGCCTGGTCCTGTGCGGCGGCGGCACCGCCCTGACGGTGGTGTGCGCGGCCCTCGCGGCCTACCCCCTCTCCCGCTTCCGGTCCCGACTGAACCGCCCCTTCCTGCTGACGATCCTCTTCGCGACGAGCCTGCCGATCACGGCGATCATGGTGCCGGTGTACGCCCTGTTCGTGCGGGTGAATCTCATCGACACCGTGCAGGGCACGGTCTTCTTCTTCGGCGCCTCCCAACTGCCCTTCGCCATCTGGCTGATGAAGAACTTCATGGACGGCGTACCGAAGGAGCTGGAGGAGGCGGCCTGGACGGACGGGGCGTCGTCGCTGCAGTCCCTGGTACGGATCGTGCTGCCGCTGATGGGCCCGGGCGTGGCCGTGGTGACGGTCTTCTCGTTCGTGATGATGTGGGGGAACTTCTTCGTCCCGTTCATGCTGCTGCTCACTCCGGACCAGATGCCGGCGTCGGTGAGCATCAACGAGTTCTTCGGGAACCGGGGATCGGTGGTCTACGGGCAGCTGGCCGCGTTCTCGGTGATCTACTCGACGCCCGTGATCCTGCTGTACGTGCTGGTGGCCCGGCGGCTGGGCGGGGGGTTCGCCCTCGGCGGGGCCGTCAAGGGGTGAGCGCCGCTTCCGGCACGGCGAATTCAAGGCCGAGGCCGAAACCGTATGTTCCTACAATCCGTGATTGTGGCCGAACAGACCGTAGTCACCGCAGCCCCGGACCCATACTTTGTGCGCGTGCACCGACCGCAAGCCCAACAGCCCACCCCGCCGTTCAACGCCCCCGCCGCCCGGAGACTGCGGGCAGCGCTCGGAATGGGGCCCGAGCATGTCGCGTACGGACTCAGAGCCTCGTACGGGCTGCCGTACGTCACACCCGATCTCGTCACCGCCTGGGAGCGCGGCGTCACCGCGCCGAGCAGCCCGGAACTCACGGCCCTCGCAGGCGTGTTGTGGTGCTCACCGGGTGAACTCATAGGTGCCCCGCGCACCTTGCGCGAACACCGCGTCGCCCGCGATCTCGCCCAGGAGGACGTGGCACGCGCAGTCGGGCTCGAACTCCTCGCCTACCAGCGGATGGAGGAGGCCGGCGCCTGGCGCGGCAACGAGCGGCAGTCCACCGCGCTCGCCGACGTCCTCGAACTCTCACTGCCCGACTTCATCACCGTGACGGGCCGCGACGCCCGGCTCGGCGACCTGCTGCGCAGTGCCGTGACGACGCGCTGGCAGGCCTATGTGCGCCCGGTCGCGAAGATGGTGCCCCTGGACCGGAACCTCCTGGAGACCGCGCTGGAGGAGATGCACACCGACTACCAGGGGCAGATGGTCGCGACGCTGAACTGGGGCGGCGGTGCGGCCGCGACCGGTTCCGGCGAGTCCGGCCGGGAGTACCTCGACCGGGTCGTCGACCACTTCTGGTCGGCGGTCCACAGAAGTACGTACTGAGAGCGGGGCTCGTGGCCGTGGTCCGACGCCCGGCCGGGCGTCGGACCACGGCCACGGCGTCCGGCCGGGGGCCCTGGTCCCCGAGGGGACGGCGGACTAGAAGACCGACTCCGCCTCGTCCATCCGGTCCTTCGGCACCGTCTTCAGCTCGGTGGTCGCGTCCGCGAGCGGCACCATCTCGATGTCCGTGCCGCGCAGCGCGGTCATCTTGCCGAAGTCGCCGCGGTGCGCGGCCTCGACGGCGTGCCATCCGAAGCGGGTGGCGAGGACGCGGTCGTACGCGGTCGGCGTGCCGCCGCGCTGGATGTGGCCGAGGATGACCGGCTTGGCCTCCTTGCCGAGGCGGCGCTCCAGCTCGTACGCGAGGGCGGTGCCGATGCCCTGGAAGCGCTCGTGGCCGAACTTGTCGATCGCGCCGTGGCCGTAGTCCATGGTGCCCTCGGCGGGGTGCGCGCCCTCGGCGACGCAGATGACGGCGAACCGCTTGCCGCGCGCGAAGCGCTCCTCGACCATCGCGACGAGGTCGGACGGGTCGAAGGGACGCTCGGGCAGGCAGATGCCGTGGGCTCCGGCCGCCATGCCGGACTCGAGGGCGATCCAGCCCGCGTGCCGGCCCATGACCTCGACGACCATCACGCGCTGGTGCGACTCGGCGGTCGTCTTCAGACGGTCCATGGCCTCCGTGGCGACGCCGACGGCGGTGTCGAAGCCGAAGGTGCGGTCCGTCGCGGAGATGTCGTTGTCGATCGTCTTCGGCACGCCGACCACCGGCAGGCCCGCCTCCGACAGCATGCGCGCCGCCGTGAGGGTGCCCTCGCCGCCGATCGGGATGAGCACGTCGATGCCGAATTCGCGGGCCATGTCCTGGGCGTTCTCGCAGGCCTCGCGGAGCCGGTCGCGCTGCAGCCGGGAGGAGCCGAGGATGGTGCCGCCGCGGGCGAGGATGCCGCTGACCGCGTTGAGGTCGAGGGTGCGGTAGTGGCCGTCGAGGAGCCCGGCGTAGCCGTCCTCGAAGCCGATGACCTCGTCCCCGAAGTTGGTGACCGCTCGGTGCACGACCGACCGGATCACTGCGTTCAGGCCAGGGCAGTCGCCGCCTGCGGTGAGAACTCCGATGCGCATCGTGCTGTGTCTCCTGCTCCCTGCTGATTCGTGTGAGCCAGTCCGATTGTTTCATGGCCCGAGGTGCCCCGCCGATTCCCTCCGGCGGGCGCCCGCCGGAGGGCCGCCGGGCGGGCCGGAGCGCCGCTCCCTCCCGACCAGGACGTTGCCCTGGCGGGCGTCCTAGCCAGCGCCGGAGGTATTGTCAAGAGGGTTCTGCTCACGTTGGTGGGCCCTTTTCCGAGCCCAGAAAACCGCCTGGCGACGAGACGGATGGAGAGCACGCGTGACGCGCAGCGTGTACGTGACCGGGATCGACCGAGGTGACGGCCGCCAGGTCGTCGAGCTGGGGGTCATGGAGCTCCTGACCCGCCAGGTCGACCGGGTGGGGGTGTTCCGTCCGCTCGTGCACGACGGTCCGGACCGGCTCTTCGAGTTGCTGCGGGCCCGCTACCGGCTGGCGCAGGACCCGGCGACGGTGTACGGCATGGACTACCACGAGGCGTCCGCGCTCCAGGCCGAGCAGGGCACCGACGAGCTGGTGTCCACGCTCGTCGACCGGTTCCACCTGGTCGCCCGCGACTACGACGTCGTCCTCGTCCTCGGCACCGACTTCGCCGGCACCCAGGTCCCCGACGAGCTGGCGCTCAACGCCCGCCTGGCGAACGAGTTCGCCGCGTCCGTGATCCCGGTGGTCGGCGGCCGGGGCCAGAATGCCGAGTCGGTGCGCTCCGAGGCGCGCAACGCCTATCGCGCCTACGACGGGCTCGGGTGCGACGTCCTCGCCATGGTGGTGAACCGGGTGGCCCCGGAGGACCGGACGGAGATCCTGGAGCGGCTCGACTCCCGTCTCCCGGTGCCCTGTTACGTCCTTCCGGACGAGCCCGCGCTCTCCGCTCCCACCGTCGCGCAGATCACCCACGCGCTCGGCGGCAAGGTGCTTCTCGGCGACGACGCGGGGCTCGCCCGCGACGCGCTCGACTTCGTCTTCGGCGGCGCGATGCTGCCGAACTTCCTTCAGGCGCTGACCCCGGGATGTCTCGTGGTCACCCCGGGGGACCGCGCCGACCTGGTGATCGGCACGCTCGCCGCACACAGCGCGGGCACCCCGCCCATAGCCGGCATCCTGCTCACCCTGGACGAGCGGCCCAGCACCGAGATCCTGACGCTGGCGGCCCGCCTCGCGCCCGGCACCCCGGTCGTCTCGGTGGCCGGGAACTCCTTCCCCACCGCGACCGCGCTCTTCGCCATGGAGGGCAAGCTGAACGCGGCCACGCCCCGCAAGGCGGAGACCGCGCTCGGTCTGTTCGAGCGGTACGTGGACACCACCGACCTGCTCAAGCGGGTCTCCGCGCCCAGCAGCGACCGGCTCACCCCGATGATGTTCGAGCACAAGCTGCTGGAGCAGGCCCGCTCGGACCGGCGCCGTGTCGTGCTGCCCGAGGGCACCGAGGAGCGCGTCCTGCACGCCGCCGAGGTGCTGCTGCGCCGGGGTGTCTGCGATCTGACCCTGCTCGGACCGGTCGACCAGATCCGCAAGAAGGCCGCCGACCTCGGCATCGACATCAGCGCCACCCAGATCGTCGACCCGCAGACCTCGCCGCTGCGGGACTCCTTCGCCGAGAAGTACGCCGAGCTGCGTGCCCACAAGGGAGTGACGGTCGAGCTGGCCTACGACGTGGTCGCGGACGTGAACTACTTCGGGACGCTGATGGTGCAGGAGGGCCTCGCCGACGGCATGGTGTCGGGGGCCGTGCACTCGACGGCCGCGACCATCCGGCCCGCGTTCGAGATCATCAAGACCAGGCCGGAATCGAGGATCGTCTCGTCCGTCTTCTTCATGTGCCTGGCCGACAAGGTCCTGGTCTACGGCGACTGCGCGGTGAACCCCGACCCGGACGCCGAGCAGCTCTGCGACATCGCCATCTCGTCGGCCGCCACCGCGGAGCAGTTCGGTGTGGAGCCGCGGATCGCGATGCTGTCGTACTCGACGGGCACCTCGGGTTCGGGCGCCGACGTCGACAAGGTGCGCGAGGCGACCGAGCTGGTGCGGCAACGCCGCGGCGACCTGAGGATCGAGGGGCCCATCCAGTACGACGCCGCCGTCGAGCCGTCGGTCGCTGCGACCAAGCTGCCGGAGTCGGAGGTCGCCGGGCAGGCGTCCGTGCTGATCTTCCCCGATCTCAACACCGGCAACAACACGTACAAGGCCGTGCAGCGTTCGGCCGGCGCGATCGCCGTCGGCCCGGTGCTCCAGGGGCTCCGCAAGCCCGTCAACGACCTGTCCCGCGGCGCGCTCGTCCAGGACATCGTCAACACGGTCGCCATCACGGCGATCCAGTCCCAGGCCCCCGACCAGAAGGCATCCCAGCAGTGAGCGCCCACCCGTCCCCCTCCGTCGCCCTGCCGGACGAGCCCGGCTCCCCGCGGGCCACGCGTGTCCTCGTCCTCAACTCCGGTTCCTCGTCGGTGAAGTACCAGTTGCTCGACATGCGCGACAGCTCACGGCTCGCGGTCGGTCTGGTGGAGCGCATCGGTGAGGGAAGCTCTCTGCTGCGGCACACCGCCCTGACGACGGGTGAGACCCGCGAGAGAACCGCCGAGTTCGCCGGCCACGAGGCCGCGCTGAAGGCGGTGGCCGCGGAGCTGGCGGTGGACGCACTCGGCCTGGACTCCCCCGAACTGGCCGCGATCGGCCACCGGGTGGTGCACGGCGGGAGGTCCTTCACCGAACCGACCGTGATCGACGAGACGGTCCTCGCGGAGATCGAGCGGCTGATCCCGGTGGCGCCGCTGCACAACCCGGCGAACCTCACGGGCATCCGCACCGCGATGGCGCTGCGCCCCGACCTCCCCCAGGTGGCGGTCTTCGACACGGCGTTCCACACGACGATGCCGGAGGCGGCCGCGCGCTACGCGATCGACGTGGCGACCGCCGACGAACACCGCATCCGCCGGTACGGCTTCCACGGCACCTCGCACGCCTATGTCTCCCGCGCGACCGCCGAGCTCCTCGGCAAGGCGCCCGAGGAGGTCAACGTCATCGTCCTGCACCTGGGCAACGGGGCCTCGGCGTCGGCGGTCAGGGGCGGGCGGTGCGTGGACACCTCGATGGGGCTCACTCCGCTGGAGGGGCTGGTGATGGGAACACGCTCCGGCGACGTGGATCCGGCCGTCATCTTCCATCTGGAGCGCGTCGGCAAGATGTCCACGGACGAGATCGACACGCTGCTCAACAAGAAGAGCGGCCTGATCGGTCTGTGCGGCGACAACGACATGCGGGAGATCCGCCGCCGTGTCGACGAGGGGGACGAACGGGCCCGGCTCGCCTTCGACATCTACATCCACCGCCTGAAGAAGTACATCGGCGCCTACTACGCGGTCCTCGGCCGGGTGGACGCCGTCGCCTTCACCGCCGGAGTGGGCGAGAACGCCGCCCCGGTGCGCGAGGCCGCGATCGCGGGCCTGGAGGAACTGGGGCTCGTGGTCGACGGCGACCTGAACGCCGTGCGGGGCGGTGAGCCCCGGATCGTCTCACCGCCGTACGCGCGGGTCGCGGTCGCCGTGGTGCCGACGGACGAGGAACTGGAGATCGCCACACAGACGTATGCGCTGGTCGGAAAGGGCACTGCCTGAGCGGGCCGGAGAGCCACGCCTGAGCGGCCGCCCGCCCATTTGTATCTTCCACCAGACGGAATATTCCGTAGCGAAACAAACCGATAGGATCGCCCCATGCGCCGTTCGAAAATCGTCTGTACTCTCGGCCCCGCGGTCGACTCCCACGAGAAGCTGGTCGCCCTGATCCAGGCCGGCATGAATGTGGCCCGATTCAATTTCAGCCACGGTTCCCACGCCGAGCACCAGGGCCGCTACGACCGTGTCCGGGCCGCCTCGGCCGAGACCGGTGTCGCCATCGGTGTGCTCGCCGACCTGCAGGGCCCGAAGATCCGCCTGGAGACCTTCGCCGAAGGCCCCGTCGAGCTGGAGCGTGGCGACGAGTTCGTCATCACGGCCGAGGACGTGCCGGGTGACAAGCAGATCTGTGGCACGACCTACAAGGGTCTGCCCGGTGACGTCTCCAAGGGCGACCAGATCCTCATCAACGACGGCAACGTCGAGCTGCGGGTCGTCGAGATCGACGGCCCCCGGGTCAAGACGGTCGTCATCGAGGGCGGCGTGATCTCCGACCACAAGGGCATCAACCTGCCCGGCGCGGCCGTGAACGTGCCGGCGCTGTCGGAGAAGGACGTCGAGGACCTGCGCTTCGCCCTGCGGATGGGCTGCGACATGGTGGCGCTGTCCTTCGTGCGTGACGCCAACGACGTGAACGACGTCCACAAGGTGATGGACGAGGAGGGCCGCCGCGTCCCCGTCATCGCCAAGGTGGAGAAGCCGCAGGCGGTCGACAACATGGAGGGCGTCGTCGCGGCGTTCGACGCCGTCATGGTGGCCCGTGGCGACCTCGCCGTCGAGTACCCGCTGGAGCGGGTGCCGATGGTGCAGAAGCGCCTCGTGGAGCTGTGCCGCCGCAACGCCAAGCCGGTGATCGTCGCGACCCAGATGATGGAGTCGATGATCACCAACTCCCGTCCGACGCGCGCCGAGGCCTCCGACGTGGCCAACGCGATCCTGGACGGCGCGGACGCGGTCATGCTGTCGGCCGAGTCCAGCGTGGGCGCGTACCCGATCGAGACCGTGAAGACGATGTCGAAGATCGTCGTCGCGGCCGAGGAGGAGCTCCTCTCCAAGGGCCTGCAGCCGCTGGTCCCGGGCAAGAAGCCGCGCACGCAGGGCGGTTCGGTCGCCCGCGCCGCCTGCGAGATCGCCGACTTCCTCGGCGGCAAGGGTCTGGTGGCCTTCACCAAGTCCGGTGACACCGCCCGCCGGCTCTCCCGTTACCGCGCCTCGCAGCCGATCCTGGCGTTCACCACGGACGAGGGCACCCGCAACCAGCTCACGCTGAGCTGGGGCGTCGAGTCGCACGTCGTGCCGTTCGTGAACAGCACCGACGAGATGGTCGAACTGGTCGACCACGAGCTGCAGAAGCTCAAGCGGTTCAACGAGGGCGACGTCGTCGTGATGACCGCCGGTTCGCCCCCCGGCGTCCCCGGCACCACCAACATGGTCCGGGTGCACCACCTGGGCGAGGCCGGCCACGCCTGATCCAGGCCCGCCGTACGCCGCTGAGGGCGCCCCCTGCGAACAGGGGGCGCCCTCAGCGTCTGTGCGGCTCCCGGACGGGCTCTGGACGACTCAGCCGGTCGTGTACTGGTGCAGTCCGGGGACGGTCAGGGTGCCACCGAACTGACCGGCCTGAACGACCTTCACCTTGGTGAAGTAGATCAGCGGGATGTTCAGCGGCGGGGGGTTCTCCGGGTCGAACGTGATCGGGATGAGCCCGAGCAGGTTCCCGGAGATGCTCTCCGTATACATGATCGTCTTGCCGTCACGGATGGTGGACGTCGAGCCCTTGGCAGCCTGCACGTGGTAGGTCTTGCCGGCCTGCTTGTCGTCCACCGTCTGGTGCAGGTCCCCGATGTCGGTGCCGTCGGAGATGACGTACTTCAGAACCTTCTTGACGCTGCCGTTGGCCGTCCGCACCTTGACTATGCCCTGGTAGTCGGCGCCCTTGAGGAGCAGGGAGCTGGCGTTGAGGTACCAGGGGTCGTCGGGCAGGGTGACCGGGTTGTCGACGCCGCCCTCGTCGTCGGTCGCGACCGGGCAGTCCGAGGCGTCCGTGGTGGCGCTCGCGGAGGGGCTGGGCGTGGCGGTGACCGCGTCGTCCGCCGCGTCCTTGACCGTCTCGGTGGTGTCCGAGGCCGCCTTCGAGGCCGCGTCGGTGGTGTCCTTGACGGTCTTCTCGACGGTGTCGACGGCCTTGTCGGTCGTGTCCTTGACGGTGTCCGAGGCGCTCTCGCCGTCGGACGCGGCCGCGTCCTCGCTCGCGCTCGCCGAGGCGGACGGCGTGGGTGTCGAGCTCGCCGTCTCGTCGGGCGTGAGGATGTCCTTGATGGCGTCGCCGACGCCCAGCGGGTCGAGCGGGTTCTTGCTGCTCTCCGACGCCGAGGGAGTCGGCGTGGCCGCGCTGTCCGCCGCCTTGTCCGACGTGCTCGCGGAGGAGGACGACGCCGAGGGGGCGGGCTCGGTCTTGTCGTCGGAACCTGAATCCGACGAAGAGTCCTTGCCCGGCTCCGTGGAGCCCGACGACGCGGAGGGGGTCGGTGTGGCCTCGTCGGACGACTCGCTCGCGCTCGCCGAGGCGGAGGGCGACGCCGTGTCCGACGCGTCCTTGCCGTCCTCGGAACCGGTCACGGCCTCGACGCACGCCTGGTACTCGTCGGCCGTGAGACTCCGGGACGTGGAGTGGTCCTCGGCCTGGGCGAGCGTCGGGGTGAGGCCCATTCCCATGAGCACCGCCGTCGGCATCGCCGCTATGGCTATCGCCTTGCCGGCGGGCATCTGGAACCTGGTGAACAGCGGCTTCCTGGGGGCCGCGTGTCGCGGCCCGGTTCTCACACGGGACTCGTCCACATCAGTCCCGTGGGTCACCTCGTCAGCCGGCACTGTGCCTCCCGTTCGCCCCGTTGCTCGGGCTCGTTCCTGACAGATCGTTCGGGTCGCCCACAGCGTCCGCCGGCTTGCCGAAGTCGACGGGGGGAGCCGCCGGCTCGGCCGGCTCGTCTCCCTCGTCGAGAGACTCCGGCGCGACGAGCTCCTCGACGGGCTCGCCCGGAACCCAGGAGACCGCCATGGCTCCGCCGATCATGGCGAACAGGAAGCCGACCAGGAATCCGCCCAGGTTGGACACCGGGAGGGACACCAGCGCGAGGAGGATCGCCGCGACACCCGCGAACGTCCGTACGTGCTTCTGGAACCAGAGGCTGATCCCGAGGACGATGAGGAGTACGCCGATGATCAGGGAACCGGCGCCGGCGGTGGTGGACATCGCCAGTGTCAGGTGGCCGAGCTGAAGGTTCGCGTACGGGAAGTAGGCGATCGGAAAACCGCCGAACACGATGAACAGACCGGCCCAGAACGGGCGGTCGCTCCTCCAGTTGCGGAAGTTCCGCCGGAACACCTGAAGGTAGTGCTCATCGTTCTGGCCGGGCGCGGCAGGAGTCTCGGCGCTCATGGAAACAGCTCCCTGGAACGGCTTTGCTGTGAGAAGTACGCGTTGAGTGCTCCGCGTACGGCGTGCGGAGCGGGGCGGGCGAAGCGGCCTGAGCCTCCTCGCCCGCCCCAGGGGTGCTTAGTAGCACTCCTTGACGCCGGCCTTGACCGACATCTTCAGACCGCTGAGCTTGAACGTGCCGGCGGTGGTCGCCCACGCCGTCTGCTTCACGTCGGTCAGCGTGGCCGACTCGGCCTGCTGGGCGAACCCGTAGGGGTTGGCCTGCTCGCCGCCGCCCTTCATGCCCGGACCCTTGGCGGTGTCCTTGGCGGCGACACCGATGTCGATGCCGCGGAACGTCGCGTTGGCCTCGAGGTCCTCGACGTCGATGTACAGGTTGTCAGCCTCGACCGGCGTACCGTTGCCGCCGGCCTTCAGCACGAGGCTGACGGAACCGAAGAACGGGACGTCCGGGGTGACGACCGACTGGCACATGTTGGTGATCTTGGCGCTCTTGAACGCCGAGACCGCGACGGGGTGAGCCGTCTTGTCACCCTTGAGGGTGTAACCCGAGTCGATGGCTCCGTACTGCGCAAAGCCCGTACCGTCGAGCCGGTCGGCCGACACCTTGAACGACTGACCGGAAACGCTGAACGATGCGGCGAGAGCGCCCTGCGCGAGGGCGACACCTATCGCAGCCGTCGCGGCCACGCTGGGCACCATCACGACCGCGAACCGCTTCCATCTGGTTCCGCCACGCACCTGGGACTCCATATTTCCTCCTTCTCGGACGTACATCTCCTGGCCCTGACTGCCACGTTGCGGCGGCTCAGCCGGGCAGGGATGGGAGAAGTGCTACGTCCTCGGGAAGGAGAGCGCCTGTACCCAAAAGTGCGATTGCACCTGAATCACCGGCGATCACCCCCGAGCGACAACCACTGGTCGCGCCTGACACACATCACGCACAACCTGCTGGACAGGCTCTGCCGGACGGCAAAGACCCCCCTGCCCAAGAACCGACCGCACTGCCGTCGGCCCTACTCGGTGGGGACCCAGAAAGTCCGCCGACCCGATTGGCTGTCGGGGGTGCGGGAATGGACCGAGCGTCGCCGATCGTGGTGCATTCTCGCCGCGCGCACAAGGGGGTTCGTTACTGGCTAGTAACGGCCGGATAACCGAACAACGACCCGTCGGTATCGGGTGGCGACGCAGGGTGGTGCCACGAGGGGTGACACAACGGTTTATTGATGGACGGAACCAGACAGTTCAACGCCCTCGACTTACTACGAGTAACAGCGGCCGCGTTTACCAAGTTTTGGTAAAGCGCGGCCACTTGCCCCTCTGTCAGCCAATCTTTCACCTGGGCATCACAGGCCCTGGCGTTTAGCGACAGGTCAGAACAGGGCCCTGGCCAGCGCCCTGCGCGCCGCGACGACGCGCGGGTCGTCGGCCCCGACCACCTCGAAGAGCTCCAACAGCCGGAGCCGTACGGCGTCCCGGTCGTCGCCCGCCGTGCGCCGCACCGTGTCGATGAGCCGCCCGAAGGCGTCCTCGACGTGGCCTCCGACCAGGTCCAGGTCGGCTCCCGCGATCTGCGCCTGCACGTCACCGGGCTTCTCGGCGGCGTCCTTGCGCACCTGCTGCGGATCGAGACCCTGCACCCGCTGGAGCAACTCGGCCTGGGCCAGGCCCAGTTTGGCCTCCATGTTGCCCGGGTCGTCGGCCAGGACGTTCTTGTAGGCCTGGACGGCACCGCCGAAGTCGCCCGCGTCCAGCGCCTGTACGGCGGCCTCCAGCAGCGCGTCGTACGGTCCGGCCGGCATCTCGGGCTCGGTGACCCCGCCCGGTTCGGCGTCCCCGTCGACCGTCAGACCGGTCAGACCGAAGCGCTGCTCGGCGACCTGCACGAGCTGGTCGAGGGTCCCGCGGATCTGCGCCTCGGCGGCGGCCCCCTGGAAGAGCGGCAGGGCCTGACCGGCCACCACCGCGAAAACGGCCGGAATCCCCTGGACCCCGAACTGCTGCATCAGCATCTGATTGGCGTCGACGTCGATCTTGGCGAGCACGAACCGCCCGTTGTACTCGACGGCCAGCCGCTCGAGGACCGGGCTCAGCTGCTTGCAGGGCTCGCACCACTCGGCCCAGAAGTCGATGACGACCGGCACCTCGGTGGAGCGCTGCAGGACATCCTGCTCGAATCCCGCCTCGTCGACGTCGATGACAAGGCTCGCGGGAGTCACGGCCCCGCCTCCGCCGCCCTGCCTGGCCGCTTCGGCGCGCGACTGCTCCGCCTTCGACTTGGCCTCCTGGGCCGCCTTCACCGCGGCGAGGTCGACGACTCCGCTCATGGACATGTTCCGTGGCTGCATGAGTACATCCTCCCCCTTCCTCGCGCACGTGTGAAAAGCGTTGTGAAAGCCAGGCCCTGTCAGGCCTGTTCGGCGCCGGGTCCCCACCTGACGCCTGTGCGGTTGTCGCCGCGGTCGAGCTTTCGCTACGAGTCGTAGCGTAACTGTACGGAGACCTGCCCGTGTGCCGTCTTCCGGTGATCTCCCTCACGGCTTCACAGAACCGCCGGATATCGACGGTGAAGGGGCCGGATATGGTCACTGACATGCAATGTCGCTCCTCGGCCGCCCGCACGGGCCGCCCCCGCAGCGCCGCCGCGGACGCCGCGATCCTGGAGGCGACACGCGCCGCGCTGGTCGAACTGGGCTGGTCCAAACTGACGTTGGGGTACGTGGCGACCCTCGCCGGGGTGGCCAAAACGACCCTCTACCGCCGCTGGGCGGGCAAGAACGAGCTCGTCGTCGACGCGGTGGCCGTCCTCTTCGACGAGCTGGAACTCCCCGACCGGGGCAGTCTGGCCGCCGACATCGAGGGTGTGGTGCTCCAGTTCGCGGCGATCCTGGACCGCCCGGAGGCGAAGACGGCGCTGATGGCCGTGGTGGCGGAGTCCACCCGCGACGAACCGCTGCGCGAACGCATCCGCACCTCCATCGTCGACCGCCAGAAGCGCCTGGTCATGGAGGGCCGCGCCCGCGCCCAGGCCCGGGGCGAACTCCCCCCGGAGACGGACCCGGCGGCCGCCGCCCGCACCGCCGACCTGATCTTCGACGTGGTCGCCGGAGCGGTGGTCCATCGCACCCTGGTCAGCGCGGAACCCGCGGACGAGGAGTGGGTGCGCTCGTTCACGCGGATCCTGCTCCTCGGCCTGACCGGAGCGACCGCCGAGGGCTGAACGCGTCCGGCCCCCGCCGCCCGCGAGGGCGCCGGCTCCCGGGCGTTCGGGGCCGGTCCCGGGGCAGAGGCCCCGGACGCGGGACGGGCAGGGGCTACGGGGCCACGGGGCTACGGGGCTACGGGGCCACCAAAGACGCCCGGGCTCCCGGAGGCGCCGGCAGGGGCCCTGCGGGGCTGCGGGAGTGCGCGAGGGGCGTCTCTCGGCTCAGAAGCCCGCCGGCTCCGTGTACACCCCCCACTCGTCGCGGAGGACACCGCAGATCTCCCCCAGCGTCGCCTCGGCGCGGACCGCCTCCAGCATGGGGGCGATCATGTTCGAGCCGTCGCGCGCGGCCGCCAGCATGGCGTCCAGCGCGCCGCGCACGGCGGCCTCGTCACGGCCTTCCTTGCGCGAGGCCAGCTCCCGCACCTGCTCGCGCTCCACCTCGTGGCTGACCCGGAGGATCTCCAGATCGCCGGTCACGGACCCGTGGTGGACGTTGACGCCGACGACCCGCTTGTCGCCCTTCTCGACCGACCGCTGGTACTGGAACGCCGACTCGGCGATCTCCCCGGTGAACCACCCGTCCTCGATCCCGCGCAGGATCCCGGAGGTGATGGGACCGATGGGGTGCTGCCCGTCGGGGTGCGCCCGCAGTCCGCGCTCCCTGATCTGCTCGAAGATCTTCTCCGCGTCGGCCTCGATCCGGTCCGTGAGCTGCTCGACGTACCAGGAACCGCCGAGCGGGTCGGCGACGTTGGCGACGCCGGTCTCCTCCATGAGCACCTGCTGGGTCCGCAGGGCGATCTCCGCGGCCTGCTCGGACGGCAGGGCGAGCGTCTCGTCCAGGGCGTTGGTGTGCAGCGAGTTGGTGCCGCCGAGGACCGCCGCGAGCGCCTCCACGGCGGTACGCACGACGTTGTTGTACGGCTGCTGGGCCGTCAGCGAGACTCCGGCGGTCTGCGTGTGGAAGCGCAGCCACTGCGCCTTCTCGGAGGTGGCGCCGTACACGTCCCGCATCCAGCGGGCCCAGATGCGGCGGGCCGCACGGAACTTGGCGATCTCCTCGAAGAAGTCGACGTGCGCGTCGAAGAAGAAGGAGAGACCGGGGGCGAAGACGTTCACGTCGAGCCCGCGGGAGAGTCCCAGCTCCACGTAGCCGAAGCCGTCCGCCAGCGTGTAGGCGAGCTCCTGCGCGGCCGTGGAGCCCGCTTCGCGGATGTGGTACCCGGAGACGGACAGCGGCTTGTACGCGGGGATCTTCTCGGCGCAGTGCTCCATCAGGTCGCCGATGAGGCGCAGGTGCGGCTCGGGCTGGAAGAGCCACTCCTTCTGGGCGATGTACTCCTTGAAGATGTCGGTCTGGAGGGTGCCGTTCAGCACGGAGGGGTCGATGCCCTGGCGCTCGGCGGCCACCAGGTACATGCAGAAGACCGGCACCGCGGGCCCGCTGATGGTCATCGACGTCGTGACGTCACCGAGCGGGATGTCCTGGAAGAGGACCTCCATGTCGGCCGCCGAGTCGATCGCGACACCGCAGTGCCCGACCTCGCCGAGCGAACGGCGGTCGTCCGAGTCGCGGCCCATCAGGGTGGGCATGTCGAAGGCCACGGAGAGGCCCCCGCCGCCGTTGGCGAGGATCTTCTTGTAGCGCTCGTTGGTCTGCTCGGCGTTGCCGAATCCGGCGAACTGCCGGATGGTCCACGTACGCCCTCGGTAGCCGGTGGCGTAGAGCCCGCGCGTGTAGGGGTACTCGCCGGGCCAGCCGATCCGCTCGAAGCCGTCGTAGTTGTCCCCGGGCCGGGGACCGTACACCGGCTCCACCGGATCACCGGAGAGCGTGGTGAAGTCGGCCTCGCGCTTGCGCGAAGCGTCATAGCGGGCCTGCCAGCGTCGGCGGCCTTCCTCGATGGCGTGAGCGTCCATACCCTCGAATTTACTAGGACGTCCTAGTAAATGTCGATGGCAAACCGCCGCACGGTCCCGTACGGCGGTTTCGGGTCAGGCCTTGGCGACCGCGGGAGAACCCTCCGCGACCTGGGATTCCAGCTCCTGGCTGATGCGGCGCTCCACGAAGAAGGCGGCCGTGGGAATCGTGCCCGCCAGCAGCACCCAGAGCTGCTTGCCGACCGGCCACTTCGCCTTGGAACCCAGGTCGAAGGCGAAAATCAGGTACAGGACGTACAGCCAGCCGTGCGCGATGGCGACGACACGGGTGAAGTCCGCGGCGCCGTCGACGCCCAGGCCGTACTTGGCGATCATGCCGAGGCACAGCAGGACCAGCAGCACGCCGGTGACGTAGGCCATGACGCGGTAGCGGGTCAGCACGCTCTTCTTCATGGCTACGAGGGTAACGACCCCTTTTGCGCGATCTTCGCGCGCCCCCGCGCCCCGCCGCCCGCCCCGGGCCCGCGTCGCCCCACCGGGCGCCGGACTACTCGCTGTCGAAGTCGTGCGCGGCGACCCGCAGGGGCCGCAGCATCGCGAAGATCTCCCCGCACTCCTCGGCGTCGTAGACCCCGAGTCCGAAGTCCATCGCCATCAGGTCGCGGGTGGCCGCGTCGCAGACCTCGCGGCCCTTGTCCGTGATGGAGGCGAGGGTGCCCCGCCCGTCGTTGGGGTTCGGGCGCTTGTCGACGAGTCCCGACCGCACCAGCCGGTCCACCGTGTTGGTGACGGACGTCGGATGCACCATCAGCCGTTCACCGATCTTGGACATCGGGAGCTCGCCCGCCTTGGAGAAGGTGAGGAGCACCAAGGCCTCGTAGCGCGCGAAGGTCAGTCCGTACGGCTTGACGACCGCGTCCACCTCGGCCAGCAGGATCTGGTGGGCCCGCATGATCGAGGTGATCGCGGCCATGGACGGCACGGAACCCCAGCGCTGCTTCCAGTGTTCGTCGGCGCGGGCGATGGGATCGAAGGCAAGACTGAGCGGCTTCGGCACGCCAAAGACCTTACCGGCCGGTCACATCGTGGTCAGCCCCGTCTCGCGTTTCGGTATCCGCCCCCGCGACGGCCGGGAGCGGGACCCCCTCGGCCGGCCCGGTCCCCGTACCTCCCGGGCCTCACCCCGCACCCCGCATCTCTCCCTGCCCTTCCGCCCGTTCGGCACGCCGCGCCGCCACCGCCAGGCCCCCACAGACCGCGGTCCCCAGCACGCCCGCGCCCACGACCGTCGCCCGCGCACCGGCGAACTCCGCCACCACCCCCGACAACGCCATCCCCAGCCCCTGAACCGTCATCAGACCGGCCGAGTTCAACGTCATCGCGCGCCCGAGCAGTTCGTCCGGCACCGCCCGCACGAACCACTGGTCCAGGCCGAGGGTGTACGCCGATCCGGCACCGGCGAGCACCAGCAGGACCAGCGACCAGCCGAGACCGGGCCGCAGGGCGTAGCCGGCGTAGGGCAGCAGTGTCACGCAGACCAGCGGGAGCGTGAGCCGGTTCCGGGTGGCCGGCCGCAGCCGCGAACCCGCGAACAGCTCCCCCGCGATCGTGCCGACCGGCAGCGCGCACATCAGCAGACCGAGCCCGGTCGAACCGGCCCCGATGCCGTCGGCGTACGGCGCCGCCAGCGCCTCCGGGGCGACCGCGAACATCGGCGGCACCCAGAACAGGAGGAGCAGCACGCGGATCCGGCGATCGGCGAGCACCTGACGGGCGCCACCGAGGGAGTCCCGTACGAGCGCCTGTCCCCGGTGCGCCCGCGCGGGCCGCCGCCGGGTGCCGAACCGCAGCAGCACGGCGGAGACCAGGAACGTGCAGACCGTGACGAGGAGCGCGTGGCGGGGCGACACGACGGTGAGCAGCAGCCCGCCCGCCCCGAAGCCGGCCAGCAGCGCGCTCTGCGACACGATCCGCAGCAGGGAGCGGCCGAGCACGAACAGTTCGCCGTCGCCCAGGACGTCGGCGAGGGTCGCCGTCCGTGTCCCCTGGAAGACCGGAGCGACCAGGGCGAGCGCGGCCCGCATCGCGAGCAGCACCGCGATGGGCGCGCCCGGCACGACCATCACGGCCACACATCCCGCGCACACCAGATCGCACACCACCAGGACCCGGCGGGCCGGGAAGCGGTCCGCGACGCCCGCGAGCAGGGTCCCGCCGACCAGATAGGGCAGAAAGCCGAGCGCGAACGTCAGGGCGCTCAACAGCGGGGAGCCCGTCAGGTCGTAGACGAGGACGGAGAGCGCGATCTCGCTGACGACGAGGCCGAGCAGCGAGAACGCGTGCGCGGCGAAGACGGCACGGAACTCGGGCACGGCGAAGACGGGCCCGTAGCCGGTGGGCGGCGGGGCTGTCTCCGGGGTGCTCTTCGGGGCGTTCTGCGCGGGGCGCGCCGGCGCGGGCACCGCCGTCGTGCCCTTCTTCTCTGCTTCTGGCATGGGCGACAGCGTGCCCGGACGCGCTGCGGGCGCCGTAGAGTTTCGGTGTCAGCCGAATCTTCTGGGGTCGCGTCATGCCGTCACTGCTGCACTTCGGGGAGGACGACCTCCTCAACTGCCGCTTCGCGGTGTCGCCGCTGTGGGAGACGCAGGAGGCGGTCCGTACGCTCAACCGGCCCGCCCGGTACGGGTATCACGCGCACTGGCTGCGCCGCATGCGCGCGGCGGCCGCCGGGCTCGACCTCGCGCCGCTCTGGCTGCTGATGCCACAGCGCGGATACTCCCCCGACTGGCTCGGCCCGCCTCCGCTCGGTCCGGCGGCCACCTTCGAGGAGGAGATCGCCGCGGTGCGCTCGGCCGATCCCGAGGTGGCCCGCGAGGAGAGCGCGCGCTCCCTCGCCGACACTCCGGGTGCGCTGGCCTCACCGCACGGCCGGGCCCTGCTGGCCGATCCGGTGCGCATGGTTCGGGAACTGACCGACCTGCTGGAACTGGCCTGGCACACCCTCGTCGAACCCGACTGGCCCCGGCTGCGCGCCCTGCTGGAGGCCGACATCGCCTTCCACTCGCGGCGGCTCGCGCAGACCGGCCTCGGCGGACTGCTGCCGGAGATCGACGGGCGGTTCGGCTGGCGCTCCCACACCCTGACCGTCGAGGTCGGGGGCCGGCACGAACGGCACCTGTCCGGACAGGGCCTGGTCCTGATGCCGAGCGTCTTCTCCTGGCCGGACGTGATCAGCGGCTTCGAACCTCCCTGGCAGCCGACGCTCGTCTACCCGGCACGCGGCATCGGCGGCCTGTGGGCCGAGCCGACGGACCGCGCTCCCGACGCGCTCGTCCGGCTGCTCGGGCGCGGCCGGGCCGCCGTGCTCACCGCGCTCGACGAGCCGGGCACCACGACGGCCCTCGCCCACCGGCTGCGTCTCGCGCCGTCGTCGGTCTCCGCGCATCTCGCCGCCCTGCGCGACGCGGGTCTGCTCGTCTCGCGCCGGTACGGGCACCAGGTGCTGTACGAGCGGACGCCGCTCGGGATCGCGCTGGCCTCGGGCGGCGACTGACCCGGGGACGCTCACCACGCCACGCCGCTTCCCTGCCGCAATGTCCGATTGTGCAACGATTGGTGACTGGTCGTCACCTTCGCGCAAGGGAGCAGCATGCCCCGGCTGATCCACACCCTCGCGGCACTCGCGGTGCTCGGGCTCGTGGCGGGCTGCTCGCCCGCGCCCGAGGTCGCCGAGGCCTCCGTCGTCGGCGCCGCCTCGCAGCAGAGGGGCGCCGCCGCCCGCTCCCCCTTCTGGGTCGACCCGACCGGCCCCGCGGCGCAGCAGATCCAGCTGTGGCAGCGGCAGGGCCGTGCCCAGGACGCCGCTCTGCTGAAGCGGATCGCGGACGAGCCCGTCGCGCTGTGGCCGGCCGGTGAGACCGATCCGGGCCCGGCGGTCCGCTCGGCGACCGCGTCCGCGACCCGGGAGGGGCGAACGGCGCTGTTCGTGGCGTACGACATCCCGCACCGGGACTGCGGCCAGCACTCGGCGGGCGGAGCGGCGGACGCGGACGCCTACCGGCGGTGGATCGGCCTGTTCGCCGACGCCCTCGGCGACAGCCGGGCCCTGGTGATCCTGGAACCGGACGCGATCGCGCACATCGTGGACGGCTGCACGCCTGTCGAGTACCACGCCGAGCGCGAGCAGTTGCTGAACGAGGCGATCACACGGCTGAAGCGCCAGCCGCGCACCAGGGTGTACCTGGACGCCGGGAACCCGGCCTGGATCCGCGATTCCGGGCAGCTGGTCGAACCCCTGGCACGCGCCGGTATCGCGAACGCCGACGGCTTCTCGCTCAACGTCTCCAACTTCCAGACGGACACCACCGCCAAGCAGTACGGACTCGGCCTCTCCGGACGACTCGGCGGCAAGCACTTCGTCGTCGACACCAGCCGCAACGGCAACGGCCCGCTGGAGGGCGTCTGGTGCAACCCGCCCGGCCGGGCACTGGGCACCCCGCCGACCACCACCACCGGGGAGCCGGCCCTCGACGCCTACCTGTGGATCAAGCGGCCGGGCGAGTCCGACGGACCGTGCGGGGGCGGACCGGCGGCCGGACAGTGGTGGCCGGACTACGCCCTGGAGCTGGCGCGCAACTCCGTCACGTGACCTGGATCCACTTCGCCTCGGACGGCGTTCCCTGGTCGTCCGTCACGAAGAGCATGTACCAGCCGGGAGGCACCAGCGTGGGGTCCCTCGGCACGTCGACGGTGACCGAGTTCCCGGTCTTCGTCAGCCCCAGCTCGATCGACCGCTGCTCGACGTCCGTGGTGTGGGTGACGGCGCTGGGGCGCATCAGCCGGGCCTTGGCGACCCGTTCCGGACGGTCGGTGGCGAAGGTCGCCCGGTGGCTTTGGTCGAGCACTTCGGGCCCGTGGCCCAGCACCGGACGGTTCTTGCCGTTCCTGTGCAGGGCGGGCGGGGTGAAGACCTCCATGCGCTGTTCGAAGTGGCCCAGTTTGGTGTTCCGCTGGTCGTCGAAGAGCGGGTCGGAGCCGAAGGTGGCGACGCGGCCGTCGGGCAGGAGCAGCGCCTCGGAGTGGTAGTTGCGGCCCACCCGCGGTGACGCCGCCTCATGGAAGACATTGCCCTTGGGGTCGTAGAACTGCGCCTTGAGGATGTTGCTGGCGCTGCGGCCGCGGTAGTCCTCGGAGCCGTTGGTCGTGAAGACGGAGTCGTCCGGCATGATCACGCTGTTCAGATAGCGCGTGCCCTGGGGAAGATCGGGTCCGTCCTGGAAGGCCGGGCTGTCCTTCTTGAGGTCGACGACGGCGGTGCGCCGGGTGGACTTCTTGGACTCGCCGACACCTCCGCCGCCGAGGATCATCACTTTCTGGTCCTGGGCGGGCGGGAGCAGGAGCGAGGCGGAGGTCTCCGTCTCGTCGGCGTCCCGCAGCCCGGGCACCTTTTCGAAGGTGTTGGTCCTCAGGTCCCACAGGCCCGCCTCGCGGCCCCGGTCGGCGGGTCCGTATCCGGCGTTGGAGGCCGGGTAGAAGAGTTTGCCGCCCTTGGTGAGGAAGAGCGCCGGGTAGGTGGGGAAGTAGCGCTGGGGACCGGGACTCCACTTCTTGGTCCTCGGGTCGTAGATCTCGTTGTCGCCGGGGTCGATGACCCCGACGTCGTCGAGGCCGGAGACGGCGAGGACCCGTCCGTCGTCGAGTCCGACGAGGGTCGGGTACCAGCGGGCCTTGTCCATCGGGTCGACGGGGATGTACTTCTCGGCCTTCGGGTCGAACTCGTAGGCGGCCCTGATGCCCTGGAAGTCCTGCTTCTCCAGGGTGATCCTCTCCGAGAGGCCGTACGTGTTGACGGCGTCCTCGCCCCGCAGACCGACGATCTCGTACTGGGCCTGCCGGTCGGTGACGGACCCGGGCCCCTCCTCCTCGGCCTCCACGAAGACGCGGGCCTCACCGGCGGTGACCTTGGTCTTCCAGGGCTGCATGACGCCGGCCCGGTCGTAGGTGATGATCTGGTTCCGCCGGGCCCTCGGGATCGTCACGTCGAACCTGCTGGTGTAGTCGACACCGGCGGGTGAGCGGAAGACGGTGCCCTTCTTGAGGACGACGGCCTTGTCGGGGTTCTCGTTCTTCACGCGCATGCCGCCGCCGGCCCGCCCGACCTCGCCGTCCAGCCGTTCGTAGCGGGCGGTGCCGCCGGCCACGAGCATGCGGCCGTCGGGGAGCTGGGCGTGTCCGGAGCAGAAGAAGTCGTCCGGGGTGGGGACCTTCTTGAAGGTGTCCGTCCTCGGGTCCCACAGGACGGTGTCGAAGGACCCCTTGTCGAACTTCTTCTGTTCGTTGCCCGACCCGGCGACGATGAGCACCTTCCCGGTGTGCAGCAGGGCCGCGTGGATCGCGTTGGTGCGGTAGCGCTCGGGGATGTCGATCTGGCTCCAGGAGCCGTACTTCGCCTTGTAGGCGGGCCGGGAGATCTTGTACTCGTAGTACTGCTCGTCGGCGAAACCGAGCGCCGCAGGGGCGTTGAGTCCCGCGAGGACGGCGATTCCCGCGATGCCGAGCACCGTCTTCTTCGTCTTCTTCGAGGGCCGGTACGCCATGGTCTAGGTCCCTCCTGTCGTGGAGCCGGTGACCGTGATGGAGGTGCCGCCCGCGGCCGGTGCCGCTTCGTGGCTGTCGGGAACCCGGGCGGGGGCGCGCCGTGTCGGCCGGGTCCGGCGCTCCCCGACGAGGGTGCGGCCCCACACCGCGACCGGTGCGAGGGAGATCGCCATGGCCAGCAGCGCCCAGGTCCGCATGGCCGCGTGGGTGTGCCCGAGGACCACAGACGCGCCGAGCGAGACGGCGAGGAGTCCGGCCCAGCCGAGGTGGATGCGGAAGGTCCGGAGCCGGTCGGGGCTGGCGTCGCCGCCCTTGGGGGTGACGACGAAGCGGCTGGGGCGCCGGAGCAGGGCCTCGCCCAGCGACTTCAGATAGATGGGGGCCGACAGGGCCGACATCGCCATGCCGGCCAGGCCGCCGGACCCCTCGGGTTCGTGCGGCGAGACGTTGTGGCGCCGGTTCCACAGGTACAGGCCGATCTGGAGGGCGGCGGCGTCGCTGTAGAGCATCAGCCACACGGAGGCCGTGACCTGTGTGCCGGAGGCCCCGAACCAGAGGAACAGGAAGCAGCTGAGGATGCCCAGCAGCCAGTTGACGGCCGTCATCGGGTAGTAGACGAGCATCAGGGTGTACGAGAACAGCCGGCCGGAGGGCATGGTGAACGGCGCCTTCCAGTACTGCTTGAGCAGGGTCTCGTAGGTGCCGCGCGACCAGCGCATCTGCTGGGTGAAGAAGTCGGTCCAGGAGGAGGGCCCCTCACCGACGGCGAGGACGTCGGGTGTGTAGACGGACCGCCAGTGCCGGCCCGTCCTCGGGTTCCGGTGCAGGTGCAGCTCGAACCCGGTGGCCATGTCCTCGGTGATGGAGTCGTACAGCCCCCCGATCTGCTTGAGGGCCGCGATGCGCACGACGTTGTTGGTGCCGACGAACATGGGCGCGCGGTAGCGGTTGCCGGCCCGCTGGATCAGGGCGTGGAAGAGGAACTGCTGGGACTCGGCGGCCTTGGTGACGGGGTTCTCGTAGTTCCCGTACACCTGGGGGCCGACGACGAACGCCACGTCGGGGTCCCGGAAGTAGCCCATCATGCGCTCGAGGAAGCCCGGCAGCGGGACGTGGTCGGTGTCGACCGAGGCGAGGAAGTCGTACGCGTGACCGTGGAGGGCGAGCCACGCGTTGTAGTTGCCGTGCTTGGTGCGGGCCTTGTGCCTCCCTTCGGGGCGGTTCCACTCGGGCACTCCGTTGCGGGTGAAGTGCCGCACCCCGAGTTCGGCGCACAGGGCCCTGGCCCGCTCGTCGTCGCCCTCGTCGAGGAGCCAGATGTCGAGGGGGCCGGTATGGGTGATCCCGACCGCGCCTTCGAGCGTGGCGCGGACCGTGGCGAGGGGTTCCTTTCCCGGGACGTAGGTGGTGAGGAAGGCGACCCGGGTCGCCTGTGCGGGGACGACGGGAACGGGGTCGCTCGCGACCATCGTCGCGTGGGCGATGCTCATGACGTTGACGACCATGAACAGCTCGATCAGACCGATGGCTATGAGCATGGTGACGTCGAGGCCGATCAGCCATCGCTCGCCGCCCTCGCGCTCCACCCAGTGGGTGGGCCAGACGAGATAGACGAGGAGCGCGCCGGTGAGGAGGGGCGCGAGCGTCATCAGCAGGACGGCTCGTATTCGGTGGGGTTCGCGCGACAGGAGCTTGGTGTACTGCACCCGGTAGGCCGTACCGGACGAAGGCTGGGTCAGAGGTCCGGCGAGTCGGCTGTAGGTGTCGTAGTCGTAGCCCTCGGGCCGCACATCGCCCTCCAGTGGTTGAACGTGTCAGGTGATCGTTCTGGCTGGTACCCACACATAAGTGGAGTTTTCCTGACGTGTCGAACGGGGCGCGTCCGAAGGGGTACCCGGGGCGTGCGGGCGAGTGGTCTTTCGTACCTGAGGCGCCGTCACCGCCGTCACCGCGGCCCCCGTCACGGTCCGGGCGCGAAAAACCCCGGTCCAGGGGACCGGGGTTCTCGGGTGCGGGCTCCGCGCCCGGGGATCACGCCGACAGGTGTCGTTCCACCGTCTCGACCTTGGAGGTGAGACCGTCCGTCACGCCGGGGCGGATGTCCGCCTTGAGGACGACCGAGACGCGGGGCGCGCGTTCCTCGACGACGGCGACGGCACGCTTGACGACGGCCATCACCTCGTCCCAGGGACCTTCGATCGTGGTGAACATCGCGTCGGTGCGGTTGGGCAGGCCCGATTCACGGACGACCCGGACGGCGTCGGCGACGTACTCCCCCACGTCCTCGCCGACACCGAGCGGTGTCACGGAAAAGGCGACGATCACGCGTTCACGACCCCTTCCTTGCGGGCGCGGGACGCGATGACCGCGTCCTCGGCCTCGAGCTTGAGCTTGCGCTCGGCGAAGAAGCCGCCGGTGGGCAGGACGGAGAGGGCGAAGTAGAGGACGCCGGTGCGTGCGCTCCACCGGGCCCGGTTCCAGGCGTCCGCCCAGAAGATCACGTACAGGATGAAGAGGACACCGTGGATCGCGCCCATGACGGGCACGGCGTTGAACTCCGTGGTCCGCTTCAGCACCGAGCAGACGAGCAGCAGCAGGAAGGAAACGGCTTCGGGGGCCGAGACCAGGCGGAGGCGGCGGAGTGCGGTGGCGGTCTTTATGTCCACGGGTCACCTTCGGTGGGAGTTTCGCTGTCGGGGGGAACGCTGCTTTGTGAACGCAAGCACAAGCGTCCCGGCCATTGTGGCATCCGGAGCGCGGGATCCCGGGCCCGGGGCCCTCGGGGTCGTCTCAGGGGTGACATCCGCCCGGAGGCTCTGTCGGCCGTCCGGCGCTGCGGCTACCTTCACAGCGTGGCGATGTTTCGACTTCAAGGCAGCAAGGTGCTGGCCGTCGACATGACCGGGGACGCCGTGAAGGCGAAGAACGGCTCCATGGTCGCGTACGACGGCCAGATGGCCTTCAAGAAGCTCAGCGGAGGCGGTGAGGGGATACGGGGGATGGTGACCCGGCGCCTCACCGGTGAGCAGATGACGATGATGGAGGTGAAGGGGCACGGCACGTGCTGGTTCGCGGACCGGGCCTCGGAGATCAATCTGGTGGGTCTTCAGGGGGACAAGCTGTACGTGGAGTCGAGCAATCTGCTCGCGACGGACGCCGGTCTGCGCACGGGTACGACGTTCACGGGGCTGCGCGGCGCCTCACAGGGCAACGGTCTGTTCACGACCACCGTCGAGGGCCACGGCCAGGCAGCGATCATGTCGGACGGTCCCGCGGTGGTGCTGCGCGTCAGTTCCCAGTACCCGCTGACGGTCGATCCGGGGGCGTACATCGCGCATCAGGGCAATGTGCGGCAGTCACTGCAGTCCGGTGTGACGTTCCGCACGCTGATCGGCGAAGGCGGCGGCGAGGCGTTCCAGATGCGCTTCGAGGGCGACGGGCTGGTCTACGTCCAGCCCAGCGAGCGCAACACGATCGCGGGGGATGTGTGACATGCCGTTCCGCGAGGTGAATTCGAAGATGGTCGAGGCGACGGTGGTGCCGGGCCAACGGCTGTTCAGTCAGCGCGGGGCGATGCTCGCGTACAAGGGCGAGGTGTCGTTCACGCCCAACATGCAGGGCGGGCAGGGCGGTGTGATGTCGATGATCGGCCGCCGGCTGGCCAACGAGGCCACTCCCCTGATGACCGTCGAGGGCGCGGGCACGGTGCTCTTCGGGCACGGCGGCCACCACATCCAGGTGATCAGCCTCACCGGTGACACCTTGTACGTCGAGGCGGACCGGCTGCTGGCCTTCGACGGGACGCTGGAGCAGGGCACGATGTTCCTGGGCTCGCAGGGCGGCGTGATGGGCATGGTGCGGGGCCAGGTGACGGGCCAGGGGCTCTTCACGACCACGCTCAAGGGGCACGGCGCGGTGGCCGTCATGGCGCACGGCGGTGTCTTCGAGGTCCCGATCACTCCGCAGCGGGCGGTGCACGTCGACCCGCAGGCGTACGTGGCGCACCACGGCGACGTGCGCAACAAGCTGTCCACGGCGCTGGGCTGGCGCGACATGGTGGGCCGCGGCTCGGGTGAGGGGTTCCAGCTGGAGCTGAGCGGAAGCGGTTCGGTGTACGTCCAGGCCTCGGAGGAGAAGCTGTGAGCGGGTACGGAGCCCCGGGCGGCCCGGTGATCCACGATCCGATGTCGCTGCCGGTCGACGACAACGTCAACAACTACACCTTCTGCGTGGAGCTCAAGGGGAGCCAGTGGTTCCTGCAGAAGGGCAAGATGATCGCCTACTACGGGTCGATGGAGTTCAACGGCATCGGGCACGGCCGTCTGGACCGACTTGTCCGTACGTCGTTCCATTCGCCTCTGCACGCAAGCGACTGGGTCGTGGCGGAGGGTTCGGGCAAGATGCTCCTCGCCGACCGGGCCTTCGACGTGAATTCGTACGACTTGGACGAGGGCAACCTGACCATTCGCTCCGGCAACTTGCTCGCTTTTCAGCCAAGTCTGGCACTGAAGCAATCGATCGTGCCGGGGTTTCTGACACTGATCGGAACCGGCAAGTTCGTGGCCGCATCCAACGGTCCGGTGGTGTTCATGGAACCCCCGATCCGGGTGGACCCGCAGGCCCTGGTCGGATGGGCGGACTGCCCGTCCCCGTGCCACCACTACGACCACGGGTACATGACCGGCGTGATGGGCGGTCTACGTGCGATGACGGGCCTCGGAGGGGCTTCCGGGGAGGAGCACCAGTTCGAGTTCGTGGGGGCGGGCACGGTGCTGCTCCAGTCCACCGAGATCCTGATGGCGGAGCAGGCCACGGGGGCGGTCCCGCACCAGGCCGGAGTACCCGGCGCGGGAGGGGTGCCCGGTCAGCACGGGCAGCAAGCCGGCGCACCGCGCCTTCCCGGACAGCTGGGGGACCTCCAGCGTCGCTTCGGGCTGTGAGCGGTAGTCTGCGGAGTGTGACATCGAACGCGTGCGCGCAGTCACACCACCCCTCACTAGTTCGCCTTTCAACATTTTAGGTAGACTTCACATATGGAGACCGAGACGGCCACGCGCTGGCTGACCGATGCAGAGCAGTGCGCCTGGCGCACCCACCTGGAGGTCAACAGGCTGTTGACGTACCAGCTCGAAAGGGATCTTCAGCCGTTCGGGCTGACGATGAACGACTACGAGATTCTGGTGAACCTCTCCGAGTCGGAGGGCGTACGCATGCGGATGAGCGACCTGGCATCCGCCACCCTCCAGTCCAAGAGCCGCCTCTCGCACCAGATCACCCGCATGGAGAACGCGGATCTGGTGCGCCGGGAGAACTGCGAGTCCGACCGGCGAGGGCTGTACGCGGTCCTCACCGAGCACGGCATGGAGACGATGAAGAAGGTCTCGCCGCACCATGTGGCGTCCGTACGGAGGCACTTCATCGATCTGCTGTCACCTGAGGCGCTGGAGGACCTGCACAAGTCGCTGCGGCCGATCGCCGAGCACCTGCTGGGACAGCGCGGCAAGCCGTAGCCCCCGTCAGGAGGCCCGGCGCGGCAGCCGGAGCTCGAAGAGCGCTCCGCCGGCGGGCGCCTCACCGACCGTGAGCGTCCCGCCGTGCCGCACGGCTACATCCCGGGCGATGGCGAGGCCGAGACCGGCTCCGCCGTCGTCCCGGCTGCGGGCGTCGTCCAGCCGCACGAACCGCTCGAAGACCCGATCGCGCTGACCGGCGGGGATCCCGTCCCCGTCGTCGGCGACGGTCAGCACCGCCCACGCGCCGTCGCCGCGCACCCGCACCTCGACCCGTTCCCGGGCATGCCGCAGCGCGTTGTCCAGCAGATTGGCCAGCAGCCGCCCCACCTGCCCCCGGGACCCGGACACCTCCAGGGCGTCCTCGGCCGCGACCGCGACCCCGGCCCTGCGTTCACCCTCCTCCGCCGCGAGGACCCCCAGATCGAAGCGTCCGTCCACCGGCCGCTCCCCCGCGTCCAGCCTGGCGAGCAACAGCAGGTCCGCGGCCAGCCGTTGCAGTCGTACGGTGTCCTCGACCGCGCCCGCCACGTCCAGCAGCTCCGGATGGGCGGCGCCCACCTCGAGCTGGGTCCGCAGCGAGGCGATGGGGCTGCGCAGTTCGTGCGAGGCGTCGGCGACGAACCGGCGCTGCCGCTCCACCGAGGCCTCCAGCGCGGCCAGCGTCTCGTTCGTGGTCCGGGCCAGCCGGGCGACCTCGTCGTGCGCGGCGGGAACGGGCACGCGCCGCGCGAGGTCCTGCGAGGCGGTGATGGCGGCCATCTCGCCGCGGATCCCCTCGACGGGACGCAGGGCGCGCCGGGTCACCCGCCAGGTCACCCCCGCCACCGTCGCCAGGAGGAGCGGCAGGCCGATCAGCATCGCCGTCAGGGCGGTCCGGACGGCTCCCTGTTCGGCGGCGAGCGGGGCGCCCGCCCGCACGGTGAGGGTGACGTCCTGGGGGGTGGTGACCTCGACGGCCGCGAACCGGTACGCCGCGGTGTCGCCGTCGACGGTGGCGGTCCCCTGGCTGTTGCGCACGTCCTCGGAGATCTGCCCCACCGCGGGATCGTCGTCGTCCCGCGCGGCGTCGTCCCCGCCACCGCTCTTCCCGCTGCCGCCGCCCCGGCCGCTCCGCCTGCCGTGGTTGTCGTCCTCACCGTCGTCGTCCCCGCCGTCGTCGTCCCCGCCGTCGTCGTCCCCGCCGTCGTCGTCCTGGGCGGTCGCGGACGGGACCGGGCTCGCGCTCGGACTCAGGCTCGCGACCGGGTCCGGCCGCACCGCGGCGATCCCCGTGCCGTCGACGCTCTCCAGGTCCTCGCTCGCGGCGACCAGCCGTCCCTCCTCCTCGGCCACCTGCACCGGGTGCTCCTCGGCGTCGCCGAGCTCCAGGTCCCCGTAGGCGATGCCCGCGGCCAGCTGCGAGGCCACGTGACGGGCCGCCGAGTCGGCCTGGGCGTCCGCCTGGTCGACGAGATCGGCTCGGAGCGAGAGGAGCACGGCGGCGCCCGCGGCGGCGAGGGCGACGGCGACCACGACGGTGGCGGCGAGGGTCGCCCTGGCACGTACGGACCCGAACAGGCGCCTCACCGTGCGTCCAGGCGGTAGCCGGCCCCGCGCACGGTCCGGATCGTCTCGGCGCCGAGTTTGCGGCGCAGCGCGCTGACGTAGACCTCGACGATGTTGGGGTCGCCGTCGTAGGCGAAGTCCCAGACGTGTTCGAGGATCTCGGCCTTGGAGACGACCTCGCCGGCCCGCAGCACCAGATGTTCGAGGACGGAGAACTCCTTGGTGGTGAGCGCGACTTCGTCCCCGTCACGCAGCACGCGCCGGGCGGCGGTGTCGACCTCCATGCGGCCGAGGACACGCACGGGAGAGGCCCCGGCCTGCCCGCGTCGCCGCAGCAGCGCCTTGATACGGGCGACGAGCACCACATAGGAGAAGGGCTTCGTCAGATAGTCGTCGGCGCCGGTGTCGAGCCCCTCGGCCTCGTCGTACTCGCCGTCCTTGGCGGTGAGCATCAGGATCGGGACGTCGTGCCCGGCGGACCTGAGCGCGGCGCAGACACGGTAGCCGTTCATGCCGGGCAGCATGATGTCGAGAACGACGAGGTCGTGGTGTCCCTCGGAGGCCCGGTGCAGGCCTTCGAGCCCGTCGTGCACGACGTCCACGGCGTAGCCCTCGGCCCTCAGACCCCTCGCGAGCGACAGGGCGAGCCGCTTCTCGTCCTCCACGATCAACAGGCGCATGGGCACAGGGTCGCAAACCGAACCTGAAGACGCCTTCAGGTTTCTTCAGGCTGCCTTCAGCGTCCGTCCCTCAGATTGGTCCCCGTCGAAGCGCACCAGCGGAACGTCCTGGACGAAGCAGCTGAAACCAGTGGACAACGGGAGGATCTCCATGAAGCGCAACATCGTCATCGCCACGGTCGCGGCCGCGACCCTGATCGCCGGAGGCACGGCGACGGCCCTGGCCGTCACGGGGGACGACGCGACGGCACCGGCGAAACGGTCGAGCGTACAGCCGGGGACGGACGACGCCCGGGACACCCCGGATGCCGGACGCACCGCATCGCCCTCGCCCGCGGCCACGGCCACGAGCGCGGGAACGAGCGCGGCCGGCCGGTCGACCCTGACGGCGGCGGACGCCGTCGCCCACGCGCTGGCGCACACGCCGGGCACCGCCGTCGGCGCCGAACTGGACGACGAGCACGGCGCCGTGATCTGGGAGGTCGAGATCATCGACCCGGCCGGCGCCCGGCACGACGTCCGGGTCGGCCCGTCCACCGGCAAGGTGCTCGGCTCCCGGACCGGGCACGAGGACGACACCGCCCGGATACGGGCGACGCTCACGGGCACGTCCGTCTCGTTGGCCGAGGCCGCCCGGACCGCCGCGGCCGAGGGCACGGTCACCTCGATCGACGTCGACGACGGGACACACGCCTGGGACGTGGAGACCCTGACGCCGAACGGCATCGAGCAGGAGTGGCGGATCGACCTCCGCACCGGCCGCATCACACCGGACCACGGATCGGACGACAGGTCGCACGACGTGTCCGACGAGCGGACGGCACGCGGCTCGGACGACCGGACGGTGCACGGCTCGGACGACGGGGCCGGACACACGTCGCACCACGGCGCGGGGCACGGGTCGGACGACGGACCGGAGCGGGGGTCGGACGACGACTGACCGGACGGGCCGGGCCGGGCCGGGCCGAGCCAGGCCGAGCCAGGCCGAGCCAGGCCGAGCCAGGCCGAGCCGGGCCAGGCCGAGCCGGGCCAGGCCGAGCCGGGCCAGGCCGAGCCGGGCCAGGCCGAGCCGGGCCAGGCCGAGCCGAGCCGAGCCGGGCCGAGCCAGGCCGAGCCGGGCCAGGCCGAGCCGGGCCAGGCCGAGCTGAGCCGAGCCGAGCCGAGCCGGGCCGAGCCAGGCCGAGCCGGGCCAGGCCGAGCCGGGCCAGGCCGAGCCGGGCCAGGCCGAGCTGAGCCGAGCCGAGCCGAGCCGAGCCGGGCCGAGCCAGGCCGAGCGCGCACGATGCGCACGATGTGCACGATGCGCACGGACATCGTGCGCGCCCGGCCCGCCGCTCCGCCCCGCGGGTGCCGCCTGTGCTCCGGGTGCGGTCCTGCCGACGCCGCCCTCCTCACGGGGCGGCCCTCCCGGCAGGGGGCGGCCACCGATGGACGCTGCCCGCCCGGCCGGTGGTGCCCGGCATCCGCGAGCGCCCCACCCGTATGCGGGTGCAGGTGCGGCACCGCACGGGCCGCTCCGCCCGCACGTCACCCCCGCAGGAAGCCACGATGAGCGCGGCGGTCAGACGCTGCTCGGCTCGGCCTCGGCCGGGGCGGTCCCGCCCGCCGGTACGGGCGCTCTCGGCGGGGTCCGCAGCGCGATCAGGCCCGCCGCCAGCGCCACCGCGCCGGAGAGCGCGAAGCACCAGCCCAGGGGCACCCGGCCCACCAGCAGGCCCGCACCGGCGGCGCCACCGGAACTCCCCGCGTTCACCGCGGTGTTGACCCAGGCGCCGGCCTGGATGCGGAAGCCGGTCGGGGCGGCCGCGTCGGCGATCAGGTAGGACGTCGTCAGGGCCGGGGCGACGAAGAATCCGGCGCAGGCGACGGCCAGGGTCAGGGTGGCGAGGCCCGGCGCGAGGGCGGCGGCGAACAGGGCGAGGCCGAGACCCGCGGCCAACGCGGGCAGCCGTACGCCCGGGGACATCCGCCAGTCGACCGCGCCGTTCAGCAGGCCGCCCAGCGCGCTGCCCAGCGACAGTGCGGCGAGCGCCCAGGCCACCACGCCCGCTCCGTGATGACGTTGCTCGGCGAACGCCATGACCAGGAGGTCGACGGCGCCCAGGGACAGTCCGACGCCGAGCGCGACGACGACGGGCTGGGCGAGGGCACGTCCGCCCCGCCACCGGCGGCCGCCGTGCGCCGCCTTCGTCGCGGCCGGACGGACGCCCGCCACGACCGGGGAGAGGACGAACGCCAGGGTTCCCGACCACACCAGCAGTGCGCTCAGCGCGACCGCGGCGGCCGGCGGCGCCGCCTGCACGACCGCGCCGACGAGCAGCGGCCCGGAGACGAAGAGGATCTCCTCCACGACACCGTCCAGACTGTAGGCACGCTGCAACAGCCGTTCGTCCTGGACCACTTCGCCCCAGACGGCACGCATCGTGGGGCCGAGCGGCGGGGTGCAGGCGCCCGCGGCTACCGCCAGCGCGCCGATCGCCGCGGCCGGTGCGCCGGGCCGCCAGGCCGTGGCCGTGAAGGCCGCGAGCAGGCCCGCGTAGAGCGAGGCCATGGGGATCAGGGCACGGCGGGCGCCGTGCCGGTCGATCAGCGCCGCTCGCGCGGGCGACAGGAACACACTCGTCGCGCCGAACAGGGCCATGACCGTGCCGGCCACGGCGTACGACCCGGTGGCGCGGGTGGTGGTGAGCATCATGGCCAGCGAGACGACGCCGTACGACAGGCGGCCGGTCATGGCCGCGACGAAGGTGCGGCGGGCATGGGGAATGCGGAAGAGCGCGGCGTAGGACGGCCGCGAGGGTGACGCAGACATGGAAGGAGTCCTCAACTGCGAGACGGGACAGGGTCGCCGGAGTGCCGCGACGCCACGGCCGGAGTGCCGTCCGTGCGTCGCGGGCCTGGGCGGGCCCTATGCCAGGAGGAGGAACATGCCGCTCAACGTAACAGCGGGCGCGGGGAGTCGGCCAGGCGTTTTCCCGAACCCCGCTGCGCACCGCACGGTCGGCCCGGCGGGTCCCGGTTCAGGGCGGACAGCGCGAAGGGCGCCCGTTCCAGGAGGGAACGGGCGCCCTTCGCGTACGACGGCCGAGAGCCGCGCGGGATCAGCCCCGGAGCGCGCGGTACGCGCTGCCGGGTACGGCGTCGCTCAGGCCTCCGTGAGGCCCTCGACCAGCGAGTCCGCGGCCCGGTAGGGGTCCAGTTCGCCCGCCACGATGCGCTCCGCGAGGGCGCTCAGGCGGCGGTCTCCGTGGAGGTCGCCGATGCGCCGGCGCAGTGCGGTGACGGCGATCGTCTCGACCTCCTGGGACGCCCGGGCGAGCCGGCGCTCGGCCAGCACGCCATGCTCCTCCATCCACGCCCGGTGCTTCTCCAGGGCCTCGACGACCTCGTCGATGCCCTCGCCGCGCGCGGCCACCGTCTTGACGATCGGCGGGCGCCAGTCCCCGGGACCCCGGGACTCACCGAGGCCCAGCATGTGGTTGAGCTCGCGGGCGGTGGCGTCGGCGCCGTCGCGGTCGGCCTTGTTGACGACGTACACGTCGCCGATCTCCAGGATTCCGGCCTTGGCCGCCTGGATGCCGTCGCCCATGCCGGGGGCGAGGAGGACGACGGAGGTGTCGGCCTGGGAGGCGATCTCCACCTCCGACTGGCCGACGCCCACCGTCTCCACCAGGATCACGTCGCAGCCCGCCGCGTCCAGGACGCGGATCGCCTGGGGGGCCGACCAGGCCAGTCCGCCCAGGTGGCCGCGCGTCGCCATCGAGCGGATGTAGACGCCCGGGTCCGAGGCGTGGTCGGACATCCGGACGCGGTCGCCGAGGAGCGCGCCCCCGGAGAAGGGCGAGGACGGGTCGACGGCCAGCACGCCGACCCGCTTGCCCTGGCGCCGGTAGGCGGTCACCAGGGCAGACGTCGAGGTCGACTTGCCGACGCCGGGCGAGCCGGTGAGGCCCACCACGTACGCGTTGCCGGTCAGCGGCGCGAGCGCCGCCATGACCTCACGGAGCTGCGGTGCCGCACCCTCCACCAGGGAGATCAGCCGGGCCACGGCCCGCGGCCGTCCTTCTCTGGCCTGGGTCACCAGCGAGGAGACGTCCTGCATCACAGCTCCGTTCACGAGAGGTCGTCGGTCGAACGCGGGTCAGGCCTTGGCCACCCGCACGATCAGCGCGTCGCCCTGACCGCCGCCGCCGCACAGGGCGGCCGCGCCCACGCCGCCGCCGCGCCGCTTCAGCTCGAGGGCGAGGTGCAGGACGACCCGCGCGCCGGACATGCCGATCGGGTGGCCGAGGGCGATGGCGCCGCCGTTGACGTTCACCTTTTCCGTGGACACCCCGAGGTCCTTCATTGACTGGACGGCGACCGCCGCGAAGGCCTCGTTGATCTCGATCAGGTCGAGGTCCTCGACCTCCAGGCCCTCCTTCTTCAGGGCGTGCAGGATCGCGTTCGAGGGCTGCGACTGGAGGGAGTTGTCCGGCCCCGCCACGTTGCCGTGGGCGCCGATCTCCGCGATCCACTCCAGACCCAGCTCCAGCGCCTTGGCCTTGCTCATCACGACCACGGCGGCGGCGCCGTCCGAGATCTGGGACGAGGTGCCGGCGGTGATGGTGCCGTCCTTGGCGAAGGCGGGACGCAGCTTGCCGAGCGACTCGGCGGTCGTCTCGGCGCGGATGCCCTCGTCCTTGCTGAAGACGACGGGCTCGCCCTTGCGCTGCGGGATCTCGACGGGTGTGATCTCCGCCTCGAAGATGCCGTTCTTCTGGGCGGCGGCCGCGCGCTGGTGGGAGAGGGCGGCGATCTCGTCCTGCTCCGGGCGCTGGATCCCGAGACGGGTGTTGTGCTTCTCCGTGGACTCGCCCATGGCGATGTTCTCGAAGGCGTCCGTCAGACCGTCGTACGCCATCGCGTCGAGCATTTCGATCGCGCCGTACTTGTAGCCCTCGCGGGACTTCGGGAGCAGGTGCGGGGCGTTCGTCATGGACTCCTGGCCGCCGGCGACCACGATGTCGAACTCGCCGGCGCGGATCAGCTGGTCCGCGAGGGCGATGGCGTCGAGGCCGGAGAGGCACACCTTGTTGATGGTGAGGGCCGGGACGCTCATCGGGATGCCCGCCTTGACGGCGGCCTGGCGTGCCGGGATCTGCCCTGCCCCGGCCTGGAGCACCTGGCCCATGATCACGTACTGCACCTGGTCGCCGCCGATGCCCGCACGGTCGAGGGCGGCCTTGATCGCGAAGCCGCCGAGGTCGGCCCCGGAGAAGGACTTCAGCGAGCCCAGCAACCGCCCCATGGGCGTTCGGGCGCCCGCGACGATCACCGAGGTACTGCTGTTCGTTCCAGACATGAGGTGCGATCCCCTTACCGGCTTGCACAGCCGAGGAGTGAACGAGGGTTTACTGAGAATGTACTGAGCGGTAGGCCACCCGTCATCCGGCCCGCAGTGTGATCGCGCGCACGTTGCGTAACCACGCCGGGAGCGCTGCACTGACTAGATGCTGACGCGAATCGACCACATCGGGATCGCCTGTTTCGACCTCGACAAGACTGTTGAGTTCTACCGTGCGACGTACGGCTTCGAAGTCTTCCACTCCGAGGTAAACGAGGAGCAGGGTGTCCGGGAGGCCATGCTCAAGATCAACGAGACGTCCGACGGCGGCGCCTCCTACCTCCAGCTGCTCGAACCCACCCGCGAGGACTCCGCCGTCGGGAAGTGGCTGGCCAAGAACGGCGAGGGCGTGCACCACATCGCCTTCGGCACCGCGGATGTCGACGGTGACGCCGCGGACATCCGGAACAAGGGCGTCCGAGTGCTCTACGACGAGCCCCGGACCGGTTCCATGGGGTCCCGGATCACTTTCCTCCACCCCAAGGATTGCCACGGAGTCCTGACAGAACTGGTCACTTCGGCGGCGGTTGAGTCACCTGAGCACTGACCTCCGTATATCTGGGCCGGTAGGGTTGGGGGCGGCCGTCACCTTTCGCGGGAGACGGCCGCGGTCCTGACGCCTTCCGGCGCGCAGGACCAAGGGCCGGGGTCCAGGTTTCGGGGGGCGAGCGTCGGGGCAGCAGCCCGTGCTCCGCCGTTGATCTGACACCATTCCCCGGGGGCCCCGTTCGGCGGATGGACGGTGCTCGTTCGGAATTACTTGCGACCAGGGGACGGATGGGACCGCGCAGTGCGGGGCTACGAACGCCAGGAGCGAGAGCCGGCGGCTGACGTCGACCACCTCTCTCGGTTCGAGGCCGAGATGGAGCGGCTGAAGACCGAGCGGGAGAAGGCCGTCCAGCACGCCGAGGACCTCGGCTATCAGGTCGAGGTGCTGCGCGCCAAGCTGCACGAGGCGCGCCGCAGTCTGGCGACCCGTCCTGCCTACGACGGGGCCGACATCGGCTATCAGGCCGAGCAGCTGCTCCGTAATGCCCAGATGCAGGCCGATCAGCTGCGCACCGACGCCGAGCGCGAGATCAGCCAGGCCCGGGCACAGACCCAGCGCATCCTCCAGGAGCACGCCGAGCAGGCCGCCCGGCTCCAGGCGGAGCTGCACCAGGAGGCGGTCACCCGTCGCCAGCAGCTCGACCAGGAGCTGGCCGAACGCCGGCAGACCGTCGAATCGCACGTCAACGAGAACGTGGCGTGGGCGGAGCAGCTGCGCGCCCGCTCCGAGTCACAGGCCCGCCGTCTCCTGGAGGAGTCGCGTGCCGAGGCCGAGCAGGCGCTGGCCGCGGCCCGCACGGAGGCCGAGCGCGTCGCCGCCGAGGCGCGCCAGCGGCTCACCAACGACGCCGAGTCGGCCCGCGCCGAGGCCGAGGCGCTGCTGCGCCGGGCCCGCACGGACGCCGAGCGGCTGCTGAACGCCGCGTCGACGCAGGCCCAGGAGGCCACCGACCACGCCGAGCAGCTGCGCAGCTCCACGGCGAACGATTCGGACAACGCCCGGCGCCAGGCCACCGAGCTGAGCCGGGCCGCCGAGCAGCGGATGAGCGCCGCCGAGACCGCGCTGCGCGAGGCGCAGGCCGAGGCGGACAAGGTCCTCAACGAGGCCAAGGAAGCCGCGGCCAAGACGCTCTCCGGCGCCGAGTCGGTCAACGAGCAGCGCACGCGGACGGCGAAGGAGCAGGTCGCCCGGCTGGTCAGCGAGGCCACCAAGGAGGCCGAGACCACCAAGTCCGAGGCCGAGCAGATCGTCGCGGACGCCCGCAGCAAGGCCGAGACGATCGTCGCGGAGGCCGAGGAGAGCGCGCGCAGCCTCACCGCCGAGGAGACCGCCTCCCAGCTCGCCAAGGCCGCCCGTACCGCCGAGGACGTGCTCAACCGGGCGTCCGAGGAGGCCAAGAGGACCACGAAGGCGGCGTCCGAGGAGGCCGAGCGGATCCGCACCGAGGCGGAGACCGAGGCCGACCGGCTGCGCGCCGAGGCGCACGACATCGCCGAGCAGCTCAAGGGCACGGCGAAGGACGACACCAAGGAGTACCGCGCCAAGACCGTCGAGCTCCAGGAGGAGGCCCGCCGGCTGCGCGGTGACGCCGAGCAGCTGCGCTCGGACGCCGTCGCCGAGGGCGAGCGCATCCGCGCCGAGGCCCGGCGCGAGGCCGTCCAGCAGATCGAGGAGGCGGCGCGGACCGCCGAGGAGCTGCTCGCCAAGGCGAAGGCGGACGCGGACGAGCTGCGCCAGGCCGCCACGGCGGACAGCGAGAAGGTCCGCACCGAGGCCATCGAGCGCGCCACGACCCTGCGCAGGCAGGCCGAGGAGACGCTGGAGCGGACCCGCGCGGAGGCCGAGCGGCACCGCGCGGAGGCCGTCGAGCAGGCCGAGACGATCGCGGCCGACGCGGAGCGGGCCGCCGAGCGGCAGCGCGAGGAGACCGAGCGGGCCATAGCGGCCCGTCAGGCCGAGGCCGCCGAGGGACTGGCCCGGCTGCACACGGAGGCGGAGGAGCGTCTCACCGCCGCCGAGACGGCGCTGACGGACGCGCGCGCCGAGGCCGAGCGGATCCGTCGCGAGGCCGCCGAGGAGACCGACCGGCTGCGTTCGGAGGCCGCCGAGCGGCTCCGTACGCTCCGGGCGCAGGCCGAGACGGAGGCCGAGCGGCTGCGCAACGAGGCCGCGGCGGACGCTTCGGCGTCCCGCGCCGAGGGCGAGACCATCGCCGTACGGCTGCGTTCGGAGGCGGCGGCGGAGGCCGAGCGCCTGAAGTCGGAGGCCCAGGACAGCGCCGACCGGGTGCGGAGCGAGGCGCAGGCCGCGGCCGAGCGTCTGGCGGCCGAGGGTGCCGAGACGCTGGCCGCCGCCCAGGAGGAGGCCGCACGGCGCCGCCGCGAGGCCGAGGAGACCCTCGGTTCGGCGCGCCAGGAGGCCGACCAGGAGCGTGAGCGGGCCCGCGAGCAGAGCGAGGAACTCCTCGCCTCCGCGCGCAAGCGGGTCGAGGAGGCCCAGACCGAGGCCGTACGGCTGGTCGAGGAGGCCGACCGGCGCGCGACCGAGATGGTCTCCAACGCCGAGCAGACCGCGCAGCAGGTGCGGGACTCGGTGGCGGGGCTGCACGAGCAGGCGCAGGAGGAGATCACCGGGCTGCGCTCGGCCGCCGAGCACGTGGCGGACCGTACGCGGACCGAGGCGCAGGAGGAGGCGGACCGGGTCCGCGCCGACGCGTACGCCGAGCGCGAGCGGGCGTCCGAGGACGCGTCGCGGGTGCGGCGGGAGGCGGCCGAGGAGACGGAGGCCGCGAGCTCCCTCGCGGAGCGCACGGTCGCCGAGGCGATCGCGGAGTCGGAGCGACTGCGTTCGGACGCCGCCGACCACGCCCAGCGGGTGCGCACCGAGGCGTCGGACGCGATCGCGAACGCCGACCAGGACGCCTCGCGCACCCGTGCGGACGCCCGGGAGGACGCGAACCGGATCCGTTCGGACGCGGCCGCGCAGGTGGACACCCTCATCACGGAGGCGACGGCGGAGGCCGAGCGGCTCGGGACCGAGACCGCGGCCGAGGCCGAGCGGGTCCGTACCGAGTCCGTGGCCAAGGCCGAGCAGCTCATCTCGGACGCGACCGGTGACGCGGAGCGGCTGCGTGCCGAGGCCGCCGAGACGGTCGGTTCCGCGCAGCAGCACGCGGAGCGGATCCGTAGCGAGGCCGAGCGCGTCAGGACGCGGGCGGCCGAGGAGGCCGAGCGGCTGACGTCGTCGGCGCGCGAGGAGGCCGAGCGCACGCTGGACGAGGCCCGCAAGGAGGCCAACAAGCGGCGCTCCGAGGCGGCCGAGCAGGTCGACACGCTCATCTCCGAGACGGCGTCCGAGGCGGACAAGCTGCTCTCCGAGGCGCAGCAGAGCGCCCAGAAGACGACGGCCGACGCCGAGTCGCAGGCCGACACGATGGTCGGCGTGGCGCGGGGCGAGGCCGAGCGGCTCGTCTCGGAGGCGACGGTCGAGGGCAACACCCTGGTTGAGCGGGCCCGTACGGACGCGGACGGGCTGCTGGTCGGCGCGCGCCGGGACGCCACGGCGATCAGGGAGCGCGCCGAGGAGCTGCGGGACCGCATCACCTCGGAGATCGAGGATCTGCACGAGCGGGCCCGCCGTGAGTCGTCCGAGGCGATGAAGAACGCGGGCGACCGGTGCGACGCGCTCATCAAGGCCGCCGAGGACCAGCTCGCCGAGGCCGAGGCGAAGGCCAAGGACCTGGTGGCGGAGGCGAACTCCGAGGCGAGCAAGGTCCGTATCGCCGCCGTGCGCAAGGCCGAAGGACTCCTCAAGGAGGCCGAGCAGAAGAAGTCCTCGGTCATCGGCGAGGCCGAGAAGATCAGGTCCGAGGCCATCCAGGAGGCGAAGGCCGCCGTCGAGGAGGGCAAGCGCGACCTGGAGGTGCTGGTCCGCCGGCGCGAGGACATCAACGCGGAGATCTCCCGTGTCCAGGATGTCCTGGAGGCGTTGGAGTCCTTCGAGGCGCCGGGTGCCAAGGACGGCGGGGTGAAGGCGGGGGCCGCCGCGGGTTCCACCCGTTCGGGTGGCAAGACGTCGGAGGGCTAGCCAGATGCACAGGTTCCGTACCTAAAAGGGACCTTTGTCACAGGCTCTGGCAAGCCATCCGACAGCTAGCCACCCAAAAGGAGTGTCATTCTCCAGATCAAACACGTATCCGCTCGATGACACACCGCATTGACCCCTAGGATTCCCCTATCACCTCACCGGTCTCATTCGACAGGAACCCCATGAGCGACACTTCCCCCTACGGCTTCGAGCTTGTGCGGCGTGGATACGACCGCGCTCAGGTGGACGAACGCATTTCTAAGCTCGTCTCCGACCGTGACAGCGCTCTGGCCCGTATCACCGCCCTCGAAAAGCGCATCGAAGAACTCCATCTCGAAACGCAGAACGCCCAGGCCCAGGTCAGCGACGCGGAGCCGTCGTACGCCGGTCTCGGCGCGCGCGTCGAGAAGATCCTCCGCCTCGCCGAGGAGGAGGCCAAGGACCTGCGCGAGGAGGCCCGTCGCGCGTCCGAGCAGCACCGTGAGCTCGCCGAGTCGGCCGCCCAGCAGGTGCGCAACGACGCAGAATCGTTCGCTGCGGACCGCAAGTCCAAGGCGGAGGACGAGGGCGTCCGGATCGTCGAGAAGGCCAAGAGCGACGCCTCTCAGCTGCGCTCCGAGGCGCAGAAGGACGCCCAGTCCAAGCGCGAGGAGGCGGACGCCCTCTTCGAGGAGACCCGTGCCAAGGCCGCCCAGGCCGCCGCCGACTTCGAGACGAACCTCGCCAAGCGCCGCGAGCAGTCCGAGCGCGACCTGGCGTCGCGCCAGGCCAAGGCCGAGAAGCGCCTCGCGGAGATCGAGCACCGCGCGGAGCAGCTCCGCCTGGAGGCCGAGAAGCTGCGCACGGACGCCGAGCGCCGCGCCCGCCAGACGGTGGAGACGGCTCAGCGGCAGGCCGAGGACATCGTGGCCGACGCGAACGCCAAGGCCGACCGGATCCGCTCGGAGTCCGAGCGCGAGCTGGCCGCCCTCACCAACCGCCGCGACTCGATCAACGCGCAGCTCACGAACGTCCGCGAGATGCTCGCGACGCTCACGGGTGCCGCGGTGGCCGCCGCGACCGGCCCGGCCGAGGACGAGCCGATCTCGCGTGGGGTTCCGGCGCAGCAGTCCCGGTAACCGCGCAGTCCGACACCAGGGCCCGCTCCCCCTTCGGAGGGTGCGGGGTCCTGTCGTACCGTCAGGCCCTTCCGCCCGGAGCGCGCCCTGTCGTGTCGTCCGGCCCACCGCTTCCCCTTCCGAGGGGTGCCTCCGCGCCGCGGCGGCACCCCCGTGACGAGCCTCTCGACCGTCTCCCCGCTCAAGTGGCAGGCCCCAGGGGGCCGTCTTAGCGTGGCCGCATGATCGAGCTCGAGGGGCTGACCAAGCGGTACGGCGAGAAGGTGGCGGTCAACAACCTCACCTTCGCCGTCAGACCGGGCATCGTGACCGGCTTCCTCGGCCCCAACGGCGCCGGGAAGTCCACGACGATGCGGATGATGCTCGGGCTCGACCGTCCCACGTCGGGCGACGTACGGATCGACGGAGAGCACTACGACCACCTCAAGGACCCGCTGAAGTACATCGGCGCCCTGCTGGACGCCAAGGCCATGCACGGCGGCCGCAGCGCCTTCAACCACCTCCTCTGCCTCGCCCAGAGCAACGGCATCCCCAAGGCGCGCGTGCACGAGGTCCTCGACACGGTGGGCCTCACCCCGGTCGCGAGGAAGAAGGCGAAGGGGTTCTCGCTGGGCATGGGCCAGCGGCTCGGCATCGCGGGCGCGCTCCTCGGCGACCCGCGGATCCTGATGTTCGACGAGCCGGTCAACGGCCTCGACCCCGAGGGCATCCACTGGATCCGCAATCTGATGAAGTCCCTCGCGGCCCAGGGCCGTACGGTCTTCGTCTCCTCCCACCTCATGAGCGAGATGGCGCTGACCGCCGACCACCTCGTCGTCATCGGCCAGGGCAGGCTGCTCGCCGACACCTCGATGGCCGATTTCATCCAGCAGAACTCGCGCTCGTACGTCCGTATCCGTTCCCCTCAGCGCGAGCGGCTGCTCGACGTGCTGCGGGGCGCGGGGATCACCGTCGTACAGACGGGCAGCGGCGCCCTCGAGGTGGACGACGGCAAGCCGGAGCACATCGGTGAGCTGGCCGCGCGGCACCAGATCGTGCTGCATGAGCTGAGCCCCCAGCAGGCCTCGCTGGAGGAGGCGTTCATGCAGCTGACCGCGGAGTCGGTGGAGTACCACGCGCACTCCGACGCGCCGAGTCCGTCGATCCCGCCGATCCCGCCGGGCCCGCAGAATCCGCAGAGCCCGCCCACCGCCCCGCAATGGGGCGGCGACTGGAAGAAGGGCTGACGATGGCGGCCACCCAGGTCCTCAAGTCCGAGTGGACCAAGATCCGCTCCGTGGCGTCCACGGTGTGGACGCTGAGCCTCGCGGCGGTCGTCACGATCGCCCTGGGCATCCTCATCTCGCTCCTGTCCAAGAACGAGTGGGACAAGATGAGCACGAGGGACCAGCTCTCCTTCGACCCGACGTTCATCAGCTTCGCGGGCATGAGCCTCGGCCAGCTCGCGATGATCGTCTTCGGCGTGCTGGTGGTGGGCAACGAGTACAGCACCGGCATGATCCGGACCTCGCTCGCGGCGGTCCCGCAACGCGGCACGTTCCTCTTCAGCAAGGTCGCGGTGGCGGCCGGTCTCGCCCTCGTCGTCGGCATGATCACCAGCTTCATCACCTTCTTCCTGGGCCAGGCCGTGCTCGGCACGCACAGGGCGTCGATCAGCGATCCGGGTGTCCTGCGCGCGGTGATCGGCGGGGGGCTCTACATGACGCTCATCGCCGTCTTCTCGATGGGTGTCGCGGCGATGCTGCGCAGTCCGATGCTCTCGCTCGGCATCCTGATGCCGTTCTTCTTCCTGATCTCCAACATCCTGGGCGCGGTGTCCGCGACGAAGAAGGTCGGCCGCTACCTCCCCGACCAGGCCGGCAGCAGAATCTTGCGGGTGGTGACTCCCCTGGACGACACCCCGTACGGTCCCTGGGGCGGCCTCGGAATCATGGTGCTGTGGGTGGCCCTGGCCCTGATCGGCGGCTACACGCTGCTGAAGAAGAGGGACGCCTGAGCCCTCTCTTGCGGATCTTGCCTGACCCGCGGCGCTCCCCCGGCTACCGCTGGGAGGTGCCCCCGGGCACCGCGGGCGGCGTATCCGAAAGAGACGGCCTGGCTAGTCGGGCCCGGTCCAGTCGAAGGTGATGTGCTTGCTGGACCGGCCTTCGCGGCTCCACAGGAAGCCGTGAGCATCGGCGCGGTCCGCCGTCGAGCGGCCCCAGGTCGCGACCTGGCCCGGTCCGGTCTCCGCACCCGGCAGGTTGGTCGACTGGACGCGCGCACCCTCCGGGGTCGTGGGTCCGGTGAGCGCGACCGCGCTCGCCTCGACCCGGCCCGGTACCAGGGCCCGCCAGCTCGCGAGGTCGTCGGCGACCTCGACCTCGATGGGGGCGAACTCCATGCCGCGCATTTCGGCGCCCATCATGCTCACCATCTGGGCCGGCCAACTGCCCGCCTGCCCACCGAAGATCATCTGAAGCGCCTCGCGCTGGGGTTCGTCGGCGCGCTCGTCGACGAAGACCGCGGCGTACGTGTCCGAGTGCTCGGCCCAGATGTTGCCGACGAACGAGGCCACCATCAGCACGTTCAGGCCGTCCAGCCGTACGTCACCGTAACGGCCCTCGCGGATGTGCCAGGCCAGGATGCCGTCGCAGTCGCCGTGGGTGGGCAACTGCGCGAACGAGCAGGGGCAGGGCACGTTGCACTTGCAGGTGTCGAACCAGTCGCCCGCCGCATGCCACCGGGGAACGGTCGCCGTCGTCTCGGACATCTCCCTGCCTCCTCGTGACCGTGCCGGGACGTCGGTCTCGGGAGGACGGCGAACCCCCGGGAGCCATCACCGGCCCACGCCCGGGTCGTACGGATATATCCCGATTGTCCCACCGCAGGGGTCACCCGGGGGAGGTGCTTTCCGCGTACACGCTTTCCCGCGCGCACGCGCAGGTCCGCCGTGATCTGCTGGAGGTGTGCGCCTCGACCGGAAGGCCCTGTCACCCCCTCTGCGTCCGGCGAATCTACTGTCGGCCCGGCAGCTGGCGTTCGCCTGGTCCGTGATGGCGGCGATCGCCCTCCTCGCCTGGGTGCTGGTGGTCGACCAGGCCCGTGACATGGGGGTCGAGCCGGGAACCATGGGTATGGGCGTCCCGCTGTTCCTGCTGCTGTGGCTGGTCATGATGATCGCCATGATGTTCCCGTCGGTGGCCCCGGTGGCCCTCACCTGGGCGCGGGCCATCGGGCGCCAGTCGCCCACGGGAGTCGTACGGGTGGCTCGTACCGCCCAGTTCGTCGGCGGGTACCTGCTGGCCTGGACGGTCTTCGGCCTGATCGCCTACGGGCTCTTCGCCGGGACCGGGGCCCTGGTGGACGAGCACCCGGGCGCCGGGCGCTGGATCGGCGCCGGGGCCTTCCTGGTCGCCGGGCTGTACCAGTTCGGCCCGTGGAAGGACCTCTGCCTGCGGCACTGCCGGAGCCCGATGGGCCAGCTCGCGCGCTACGCGGGTCTCCGGCCCCGGGCCCGCGATCTGCGGGTCGGGGCGCACCACGGGGCGTACTGCGTGGGCTGCTGCTGGGGGCTGATGGTCGTGCTCGTCCCGCTGGGCGTCATGAACGTCCTGGCGATGGCCGCGGTGGCCGTGGTGATCTTCGTGGAGAAGCTCTGGCGGCTGGGCCCCGTCTTCTCACAGGTCGTCGGGGCCGCCTTCCTCGTACTCGCGGTACTGAGCCTCTTCCAGCCCTGGCTGCTGCCGGGCCTGATCCCGCCGCAGTCGCCCATGACGGAGATGCTCAGCCCCTAGGCCTGCGGCCTGGGCGTCAGGGCCGGGCCGGCCGGCCGGGCTCGTCGCCGTTCGGCCGGGGAGGGATGAGACCGTCGAAGTCGGACCAGCCGTCCCAGCGCCACACGTCCTGGTCGAGGTCCGGCTGGAGCGGCACGAAACGGCCGAGCTCGAAGTCCCCGGCCTCCAGGTCGAACCAGCGCTCGTCGGCGACCTCGGTGCCGAGCCCGACGGTCCGGGCGGTCAGCCGGACGAGCAGCTTCACGCCGTGCGAGCCGGACAGGTCCTTGCCCTGGATCCTGCGGAACGGCAGGCCGGTCACCGGCGCCTCGACCGGTATCCACACCGTGAAGGGCGCACCGCGCTCGACCGCGAGCCAGCTCCGCTCCTCGGCCGGCTCGCCCTTCGCGTCCAGGACCCTCAGCCACTGCTTGTAGATGACGAGGCTGCCGTCGTGCGGGGAGCGCTCCAGGTAGCGCAGATGCGCGCGGGCCCGCAGGTCGACGACGGACAGATTGTCGAAGCGGTTGTAGAACCGGACGGCGATGATGGCGTCGTCGCTGTCCGCGTGCTGCCGCGAGTAGCCCGGGAAGTCGGCGGTCCAGGCGTGCGAGATGCTGGCCCGCCGCCGCCAGACGAAGGGCCGCAGCGCGAACATCTTGATCAGGACGATGCCGAGCAGCACCGCGGGTACCAGCGAGCCGGTGACGGAGGCGAGCGTGGCCAGCAGTTGGTGAGCGGTGCTGTCCGGTTCGGGTTCGAGATTGTCCGTGCCGACACAGGCCCGCAGCACGGTCAGGCTGAGGTCGAAGAGCCGCTCCTCGTTCGAGAACCGCTCCGCCATCGAACGCGGCGAGTGCTCCGTCAGCGTCCACGCCGCCGCCACGACCACCGAGAGTCCGGCCAGCGCGCCCAGCGCCATCAGGAGCAGCGCGTGGACGGTGCGTCCCGCCATCCACCAGCGTACGGACGTGCGATAGCGCGGATGCGCCCGTCCCCGTCCGGGTCCTCCACCCCGCCCTGCCCCGCGCCACATCGAGCTCAACTTGCTTCCCCCGTAGCCGACTTCGCCCCACTCGTACAATGGGGAGAGCATGATTCCCGGTGTCGGTCAGGGCCAACCCGGCTCGGCCGGGGGAGACCGGGACCCGCCCCGGGTACAACTCGCGTGAAAGGCTGTGCCCGTATTCGCGCGACCACCCCCGAAGGGCGTCACCGTGACGACGAAGGACCGAAGCCTCGAGGCGCTGGGCCTGGACGACGTGCCCGCGAAGAAGCCCCTCACCTATCCCGGCCGGCCGACCACCGAGCCGTCCCTGCTGACCGGCGGTGAGCTGCTCCAGCTCGACGTCCGGCCGCTGCGGCTCGGCGAGTGGTACGTGGAGGAGCGCCAGGAACAGCAGCGACTCGACGAAGCCCTCGCCGACCTGGGCCAGGTCGGCACCGGGCGGCGCCACCCGGTCATCGCCGTCGGCTCGAACGCCTCCCCCGGGCAGGTCGCCCACAAGCTGACCCGGCTCGGCATCCCGGCGACGGTGCCGATGATTCCGGTGCGGGTGGGCGGGATCGCCGTGGGCTGCTCGGGGCACATCAGTCCGGCGGGCTACGTGGCCGGGACGCCGTACGTGGACCGGACCGCCGAGACGACGCTCGTGGTGACCTGGCTGGACTCGACCCAGCTCAAGGCCGTCGACGACACCGAGTTCCCGGACTACCGGCGGGCGATACTCCCCGGCGACGAGTTCACGATGACGATGCCCTCCGGGGAACGGCTCGGCGGCGCGTACATCTACTTCAGCGCGCACGGCGTGCTCGCGGAGCCGGAGACCGGGCGGCCCCGCCAGGGCGGAGGCGACCAGTCCGAGCTGCTCGCCTCCCTGCTCGCCGCCTCCGCACGGCTGCGCGAGCTGCTCGGACCCGACCCCGCGTCCTGGGTGCGCGAGGCCGGGGCCGACCGGTCGCTGCGCGAGAAGGGCACGCTGATCTTCGGCCAGGAGGGCTGGGTGCTGCCGCAGACCGACTTCCTGCCGTACGTCGACGAGTCGGCCGAACTGCGCCTGTACGACGACCTGCCGCCGCTCGACGATTCCCTGCCGCACCCGCCCTGAGCATTCCCCGGTGATCAGGTGGGCGCCCATTCCCTTTCCGGCCTGACCAGGAACGACGAGTACCTGACAGGACACGCGTACGAAATCCCGCCCCTTACTGGATCTTTCCCCGGCCTGCCGGGCGCGGTTTTACTCTCTCTTGAGTGGAACCGTCAGCGCCCGGTTATCCTCCTAACCCTTACGGGGGCGTGCGCCCCGACGTCCTGAACCTTTCGATGGGTGCGGAGAATGATCGAGGCAGTCGGCCTGACGAAGCGCTACGGCGCCAAGACAGCCGTGTACAACCTTTCCTTCCAGGTGCGGCCGGGTGCCGTCACCGGTTTCCTCGGGCCCAACGGCTCGGGCAAGTCGACGACGATGCGCATGATCCTCGGCCTCGACAACCCCACCGCCGGGCGGGTGACGATCGGCGGCCACCCGTACCGCAAGCTGCAGAACGCTCCCCGCCAGGTCGGCGCACTCCTCGACGCCAAGGCCGTGCACGGTGGCCGGCACGCCCGCAACCACCTGCTGTGCCTGGCCCAGCTGTCGGGCATCCCGGCCCGCCGCGTGGACGAGGTGCTCGGCGTCGTGGGCCTCCAGGACGTGGCCAAAAAGCGCTCCAAGGGCTTCTCCCTCGGCATGGGCCAGCGCCTCGGCATCGCCGCCGCGCTCCTCGGCGACCCCCAGGTACTGCTCTTCGACGAACCGGTCAACGGCCTCGACCCCGAGGGCATCCTCTGGGTGCGCAACCTGATGAAGTCCCTCGCGGCGGAGGGCCGTACGGTCTTCGTCTCCTCGCACCTGATGAGCGAGATGGCGCTGACCGCCGACCACCTCATCGTGATCGGCCGCGGCCAGCTGCTCGCCGACCAGAGCATCAAGGAATTCATCTCGCACAACTCGGCCGACTTCGCCCGGGTGCGCACGCCGGACACCGAGCCGCAGCAGCGCGAGAAGCTGACCGCCGCGCTGACCGAGGCGGGCGGACAGGTGCTGCCCGAGCAGGACGGCGCGCTGCGCATCACCGGGCTGCCGCTCTCCCGCATCAGCGACCTCGCGCACTCCGCCGACGTCCGCCTGTGGGAGCTGTCGCCGCACCAGGCCTCGCTGGAGGAGGCGTACATGCGGATGACGCAGGGCGCCGTCGACTACCGCTCGACCATCGACCAGAAGGCCGGGCTCCAGCAGCAGCTGCCGCCGGGCGCCATGCCCCCGCCGCAGATGCCGGTGGCGGGCCAGGGCCAGCCGGGCTGGTACGCGCCGCCGCCGCCCCAGCAGGGCGGGCAGCCCTTCGCCATGCCGCAGGGCCAGCCGCAGGCCGGCCCGTACGGCGCTCCCGCGGCCCCTGGCGCGGCCCTGCCGGGCCCGTACGGCGCTCCGGTCGCCCCCGGCGCGGACGTCAACCCGTACGCCCACGCGGCCCCCCAGGCCCCCGCGGGCCCCCCGGCGCCCACCGCCGCCGCTCCCGCCCCGGCCCCCGCGCCCGCCGCCGACCTGACCAAGCCCGAGGACGCCCGATGAGCACGCCCCAGCCCCCGATGCCGCAGCAGGCCGCCGCTGCCCCCGACTGGCAGGCGCCGCCCGGAGCTTCGTACACCTCGCCGATCCCCGTCACCCGCACCCACCTCGGGCACGCGCTCCACTCCGAGTGGACGAAGATCAAGTCGGTGCGCTCCACGCTGTGGACGCTCGGGATCTTCCTGCTCCTGGTGGTCGGCATCGGCTTCCTGGTCGCCGTGCAGACCACGAACGAGGACTTCGGCGACGTCCCGTACACGATCCCGGCGTTCTTCGGCCTGATGCTCGGGCAGATCTGCCTGATCACGCTGGGCGTGCTGGTGGTCTCCTCCGAGTACGGCACGGGCATGATCCGGACGACGTTCACGGCCTCGCCGCAGCGGCACCGGGTGCTCACCGCCAAGCTGGTCATCTTCTTCGCGGTGGCGTTCAGCGTCTCGGCGTTCGCGATCGGGCTCGTCGGCCTGTTCACCGAGGGGATGCACAGCGACGCCTCCGACGACGCCTCCCAGGTCGCCTGGGGCGGCACCGTCGTGATGGGCGCGCTGTACGTCTCCCTGCTCGGCGTGCTCGCCCTCGCGGTGGGCTCGATGCTGCGTCACTCGGCGGGCGCGATCACCACGATGCTCGGCGTCGTGCTGGTGCCCGCGATCATGCCCGCGTTCCTGATGATGTCCGAGAGCCTGCGGACGATCGGCGAGAAGATGCAGGAGTACAACGCCCCCAACGCCCTCGCCCACGTCTTCCGGCTGGACACGGAGAGCGGCAACGGCAGCGCGCAGCTCGGCCTGCTCGCCGGAGTGACGGCGGCGGCGGTCGTCGGCGCCTTCGTGCTCCTGGAGCGCCGGGACGTGTGACGACCACGTCCGGACGGCCTGAGGCCGGACCGTCCGAAGTCGCCTAGAACCTGGGCGCGTTACGGGACCGCTGCACCCGCGAGGTGCGGCGGTCCTTCGCGTTCCAGCAGGCCTTGTGCCAGTGGCGCCGCTCGTCGACGCCCGAGTGCTCCGGCCAGGCCACCACATGCGGAACCCCTGACGGGATCAACTGGTCGCAGCCGGGGCAGCGGTAGGTCTTGCCCTGCGCGCTCGCGCCCGCCACATGGCGCACGCTCCACTCCTCGCCCTGCCAGCTCTCCGTGGACTGCCAGCCGCCGTAACGGTCCGACGGGTCCTCCCCGCCGCTCCTGCCGGACGATCCGGCGTCCTTCGGACGGTTGCGACGCGGGGACAAGGGACACCTCACGGAGCTATACAGGGAGCAGGGTTCACGTCCAGCCTACGCGGCGCGCACAGGGGTACGCGTACTCCGCCGGCCCGCCCAGATCCCCCATCGGACAGCCCAATTCCCAGACAATCCGCAAATCTCTCCGCAAGGCCGTGTCTTCGGCACGTGTCACGCGGTTATGCCGGGCGGGGGAGCTCCTTGTCGGAGCCGAGGAAGCAGGAAGTTCGATGCACGTTGGAAGCTTTGTACTGGCCGCCCAGTTCCCTGGACAGGGCCAGGGGGAGGCCCTGCACCGCGCGGCGCGGTCGGCCGAGGCCGCCGAGGAGGCCGGGCTCGACACCGTCTGGCTGGCCGAGCACCACTTCGTTCCGTACGGGACATGCCCGTCGGCCGTCACACTCGCCGCGTATCTGCTCGGCCGCACCAGCCGGATCCGCGTCGGCACGGCGGTCAGCGTGCTGCCCACCGTGCACCCCGTGGCGCTCGGCGAGCAAGCCGCACTGCTGCACATGATGTCCGGCGGACGGTTCTCGCTGGGCGTCGGACGCGGCGGCCCCTGGGTCGATCTGGAGGTCTTCGGCGCGGGCCTCGCCGCATACGAACAAGGGTTCCCGGAATCGCTCGATCTGCTGATGCAATGGCTGCGCGAGCCGTCCGTCGCCGGCACCTCCGAGCGGTTCTCGTTCCGTGAGGTCCCCGTCGTCCCGCGCCCCTCGGAGTCGCTGAGCGGCGCTCCGGGTCCCGAGGTCGTCGTCGCGTGCACCTCACCGGCGAGTGTTCGGCTCGCCGCCGAGCGCGGGCTGCCGATGCTCCTCGGCATGCACGTCGGGGACGAGGAGAAGGCCGAAATGGTCGCGCTGTGGCGGCAGCACGCGCGCGCGGCGGGCCGCCCGACGGACGAGATCCTCGCGGCCTCCCATGTCTCCGCCGGTGTCTGCCAGATCGCGGACCGCCGCACCGACGCCGTCGAGACGCTCGTCAAGGCGATGCCGGGCTGGCTGAAGCAGGGCCTGGACGCCCATGTGACGGTCGACGGCCGCCCCCGCTCGATGCGGGACCCGGTGGCGTACACCGAACTGCTCTGCGGGCTGCACCCGGTGGGCACGCCGCGGCTGTGCGCGGACCGGCTCGCGGCGACCTCGGAGCGGACCGGCATCTCGCGTTTCGCCCTGCTCGTCGAGGGATCGGGCGACCTGGCGGCGACCGAGGAGAACGTACGACGGCTCGGGGCCGAGGTGCTGCCCCACCTCGGGTGAGGGCGCGAAGTCCGGCCCAGCGGGCCGGACACGCGGGGAGCTTGCCGCCCCAGTACCAATGCACCTCCCGCGTACGGAGCGGCAAGCAATGCGGCATCAGTGCGTCAGCAGTCCCTGAATTCCGGGGACTGGTTCAGCAGCTGACTGCGAACCGAGGTGAAGCGTGCCAGCGTGTCGTCCACCGAGTCGTCCAGCGGGAACACCGCCACCCGGTGGCAGTTCTGGAAGGCCAGCCGCACTCCGAAGTGCCGCTGCAGCGCGCCGCGTATCGCGTCACTCGCGAGCGCACGCAGCAGCTGGCCACGTGCCTGCTCGTCCGGCGGGGGCGTCTGGTTGTCGGCGAAGTTGCCGCCGTCCACCTTCAGCTGGGCCACCAGGGAGCTGATCATCTCCCATGCGTAGGGCAGGGAGGTCCGGACGCAGTCGACGAATTCAGCTTCATCGACCTCGCCTCGCTCGGCCTGTTGGAGTAGGGCCGGTGAGACGTCGAGCGACATGGGTTCTCCTCTCGCACCCCCATACCTCGGGGGTTGCCGGACAGGGATGGGGAATTCGCGATATCGAACACGCTGAGTACACGCATCGCGACCTCCCGTTCATACGGTAAGCATCGCCAGGTAACGGCACCAGGAGAATGCGCACATAGCGAACGCCTAGTAGGCCGACAATCAGCCACGACCGAACAGGGAACCTTCAGGATCAATGGGGTGACCCGCGAAAACACCGGTCGCGCGTCACGATGGGAGACGAGAGCACAAAAGGGGCGAACCATTGCTTCTCCGTCGGGTGGGGCCACCGGGTCGGGCGGGAGAATCGCGTGCACCACCGCCGGTCGAGTAGCGTTGCCGACCATGCGTCTCGTCATTGCCCGCTGTTCCGTGGACTACGCGGGCCGGCTCACCGCCCATCTCCCGTCGGCCCCTCGCCTCATCCTCGTGAAGGCGGACGGAAGCGTCTCGATCCACGCGGACGACCGGGCCTACAAGCCCCTCAACTGGATGTCGCCGCCCTGCACGCTGAAGGAGGGGGCCGGCGACGAGGAAGGCACCTGGACCGTCATCAACAAGGCGGGCGAGAAGCTCATCATCACGATGGAGGAGATCCTCCACGACTCCTCGCACGAACTCGGTGTGGACCCCGGCCTGATCAAGGACGGCGTGGAAGCACACCTTCAGGAACTGCTCGCCGACCGCATCGAGACGCTCGGCGAGGGCTACTCCCTCATCCGCCGTGAGTACATGACGGCCATCGGTCCGGTCGACATCCTGTGCCGGGACGCCGAGGGCCGGACCGTCGCCGTGGAGATCAAGCGACGCGGCGAGATCGACGGCGTGGAGCAACTCACGCGCTACCTGGAGCTGTTGAACCGCGACCCGCACCTCGCGCCGGTCCGCGGCATCTTCGCCGCCCAGGAGATCAAGCCGCAGGCCCGCGTGCTCGCCACCGACCGCGGCATCGGCTGCGCGGTCCTGGACTACGACGCCCTGCGCGGCATCGAGGACGACAAGCTCCGGTTGTTCTGACCCCACCACGAGGGTCCGCGGGCTCCGCGGCCCGCACGACGGCCGCCGGGCCCGCTCCGGCGCCATGTACGACCGGCGCGGGAGAGGGCCGGGTCCGTCACCGGACCCGGCCCTCTCCCGTCTCGTACGGTCGGCTCACCGCCCGGGCGGTCAGATCAGCGCGCCGTCCGGCGACGTGACGATGCCGCCGCTCGCCGGCCCGCTGTTCTCCGGCCCACTCGCCGACGCGCTGCTCGGCACGGGGCCGCTCGCGGAGTCCGAGGTGGACGGACTCGTCGAGGTGCTGGCCGACGGAGACGTGGACGGCGAACCCGACGGCGACTTCGTGGGGGACGAGGACGGCGAACCGCTCGGCGACCTCGTGGGGGACGACGACGGCTTGGTCGTCGGCGACTTCGAGGGGGACTTGGACGGCGACTTCGAGGGCTTGCCCGACGTGTGCGTCCCGCTCGGGCCGGCGGACGGCTCCTGGCCGGCCGGGGGCGTCGGATCGTCCGAGGTCCCGTACGAGCCGTCGGGCCCCGGATCGGTGGGCGTGGCCACGGCGCCGGTGGCGGAGTCGTCGCCCTTCTTCGCCTTGTCCGCGCCCAGGCTGTCGTCCTGGCTGCCCTGGGTGGCCGACGGGTTGACACCGACCTTCTCGGACGGGGTGTCGTTGCTGTGGTCCGAGGTCGCGCCGAGGGTCACCACGGTGCCCAGGACGGCGACCAGGAGCGCACCGGCGCCCGCGGCCACCAGATTGCGCCGGGTGCCGGTGACGAGTCGGCCCGCGACCCCCTGCCGCTTCGTCCCGGGGGTGCCGGGACCGGCGGCGAGCACCGTCACACCGTCGCCGGACGGGTCGGTCCGGGGGAAGGCGGCCGGTACACCGCCGGGCGGCGACATCGACTCCTCGTGGCGCGCGTCGGGCACCTCTTCGCCCGCCGGGGTGCGCCCGCCGACGATGTGCAGGGTTCCGGAGCGGTCGGCGACCAGCGCGAGGGCGCGGCGGCCGGCGGTGGTGCCGCGCTTGTCGGCGAGGGCGCCCCGCAGGGCGATGGAGGCCTCCAGATCGGTGCGGGACCGGTCCAGCTGGCCGCCGCAGAGCGCGAGGATCCCCAACTCGTGGTGGAAGTAGGCCTGTTCACCGACCTCGCCGGACAGCCGGGAGGCCTCGGCGCCGAAGCGCAGGGCGCGCTCCCAGGCGCTCCAGTGCTGTCCCGCGGCGAAGGCGGGCGCGGCCGTGCGGGCCAGCTGGACGGTGACGGTCTCGTCCTGCTCGTCCAGCGGGGCGGTGGTGACCGGGACGAGCACGTTCAGGGCGGCGAGCAGCGCGTCGGCCTCGGCGCAGACCCGCTCCGGGGTGACCGAGGGGTGCCCGGCCCACCAGGTGTAGTGCCGGGCGGCGGCCAGCGCCTGGTCCTGGAGGGTGTCCGCGTACCCGGACGCCTCCAGCTGGGCCTGCACTCCGGCGGCGAGCCGGTAGCGGGAGCCGACCGGGGAGACCAGCGCGCAGCCCGCCAGTTCGGCGAGCGCGGCGTCGGCGTGGGTGTCGCCCACGAGCGCGGGCAGGTGGGCCTGGTGGGGCACCTCGCCGCCGAGCGCGACGGCGAAGCGCAGGGTGGCGCGCGCCGAGTCGCTCAGCCGGGAGGCGAGCAGCGCGGCGGGCGCGGCACCTTCGGCGAGGGACGGCAGCGGCACGTCGTGGCCGTCGCCGGCCTCGAAGGGCGCGTCGACCGGGACCTCCTGGAAGACGCCGTACTCGTCGAAGGCCTCCTCGCCGGCCTGTAGCCGGTCGCGCTGCCGCAGCAGCGCTCCGGCCTGCATGAAGCGCAGGGGCAGTCCCTCGGACTCGAACCAGAGGTCGCCCGCCCAGTTCGACTCGTCCTCGGTCAGGACGCGCCCGACGGCGCGCTCCAGCAGTTCGAGACCGCCGCTGCGGTCGAGGCCGCCGAGGACGACCTCTTCGAGGCCCGCGTCGGCGGACGGGGCCGGGATGTCGGGGGTGGCGGCGATCACGAAGGCGCACTCGGGGGTGGCGTCGAGGAGCTCGTCGAGCGCGCTGCCGCCGATCTCCGCGTCGTCGAGGACGACGACCGCGCCGATCTCGTGGACGAGCCGGAGCAGTTCGTCGTGGTCCGGGCGGTACAGCGGGGCTTCGTAGACGGCGGTGAAGAGGTCGTGCAGCAGGTCGCTCGCCGTGCGCCGGTAGCCGGAGAGACGGATCACGCCGTCGGGGGCGAGGTCCGCGCAGTCGTCGGCGACGGCGTCGAGCAGGACGGTCCGGCCGGAGCCGGACGGGCCGGTGAGCCGCACCGAGCGCCCGCGCGCGAGGAGGCGTACGAGCCGCTCGCGGTCCTCCTGGCGTTCCAGGAGCGGCAGCCGGGGCTGTGCCGGGCCGGCCGGAACGGGCGGCCGGGCCGCGCGGGCCAGTTCGGCGCGTTCGGCGGCGGCGTGCCTGACCGGCGGCTGCGGTCGCTCGTGCGGCGGGCAGTTCTCTATCTCGCTGCCGTCGACGGGGTTGACCGTGAGCAGGAAGTCGCCTGTGACGAGCTGGACCGTGCGGGCGAGCACGGGCTTGTGCTGGCTCAGGTCGGCGGCCAGTGGGTCGCGCGGCGGGCGCGGGCGAGGCGCCTGGCCGTCGTCGTCACGACCGTACTCTTCGGAATCCCGGTTGTTCGGGTCCATGTTCCAAGCCCCCCAAAAGCGTCGTGTGCCGATGCCCTCCCGGCCTTGCTGCACACCGCTCTGTCGCTTCTGGTCCGGTGCCCGCTCGTAGGGTTTCGGTCGGCGGGCAGCCGAACCCTAAACCTTCGCACAGTATCTCCGAACAGGCGGGGTACCGCGCCGTCCGAACCGTCACAGCTTCGTGAGGATTGTGCACGTGGTGCGCTTCGTACGCCGGTCAGGGCGCGTACGCGGTCGCACACGCGGAGCGAGCGGGGCGCGCGCTCGGATCACACACGGGGCAGGGACTCGACCCCGATACCACCCTCGATCGCCAGGATCCGGTGCAGCCGGGTGGCCACCAGCAGGCGCTGCATCTGTGGTGGTACGCCGCGCAGCACGAGCCGTCGGCCGCACCGCCCGGCGCGTCGGTGGGCTCCCATGATGACACCGAGGCCGGTGGCGTCCCAGGAGTCCAGCTCGGACAGGTCCAGCACCAGGTCGCCGGCTCCGTCGTCGACGGCCGAGTGCAGGACCGTACGGGCGTCCGCCGCGCTGCGTACGTCGAGGCGGCCCCCGACGACCAGCTCGGCGTGGTCGCCCCTGATGTACATATGCGCTCCCCGAGAATGCGTCTCGTAACTCCGCGTGTGTCTGTTTCCGCGTCTTCGCGTCTGCATGTTGTGCATGGTCTGACTGCCTGAGGGCCGCAGAGGTTGCCGTCTGTAAGCGAACCGATACCGAATTCACCTCATGGGGTGACACCCGAGAGGCGCGTGCGGCTTCCGTGACGGATGCGGCGACCGGTTTCCGGTCGCCGCGTGATCATTCAGTGCTTGTAGAAGCCCTGCCCGCTCTTGCGCCCGATGTCACCGGCGTCAACCATCCGGCGCATCAGCTCCGGCGGCGCGAACTTCTCGTCCTGGGTCTCGGTGTAGATGTTGCCGGTGGCGTGCAGCAGGATGTCGACGCCCGTGAGGTCGGCGGTGGCCAGGGGACCCATGGCGTGGCCGAAGCCCAGCCGGCAGGCGAGGTCGATGTCCTCGGCGGTGGCGACGCCCGACTCGTACAGCTTCGTCGCCTCGACGACGAGGGCCGAGATGAGACGGGTGGTCACGAAACCGGCGACGTCACGGTTCACGACGATGCAGGTCTTGCCGACGGACTCGCTGAACTCCCGCGCGGTGGCGAGCGTTTCGTCGCTCGTCTTGTAACCGCGGACCAGCTCGACGAGCTGCATCATCGGCACCGGCGAGAAGAAGTGCACGCCGACGACCCGCTCCGGGCGCTCGGTGGCCGCCGCGATCTTGGTGATCGGGATCGCGGAGGTGTTGGAGGCGAGCACGGTGTCCGGACGGACGATCTTGTCGAGGGCCTGGAAGATCTCGTGCTTGACCTCGAGCTTCTCGAAGACCGCCTCGACGACGATGTCCGTGTCGGCGGCCGCGTCCAGATCGGTGGTCGCCGTGATGCGCGCGAGTGCCGCCTCCGCGTCCGCGGCTTCCAGCTTGCCCTTGCTCACGAACTTGTCGTACGAGGCCTTGATGCCGTCGAGGCCACGGTTCAGTGCCTCGTCGGTGACATCGCGCAGGACGACGTCCCAGCCCGCCTGTGCGGAGACCTGGGCAATGCCGGACCCCATGAGTCCGGCTCCGATGACGGCAAGCTTCCGTGCCACTCCGACTCCCCTTAATCCACTGCTCGAGTTGGCTCTTTCGGCGGACCCTAGCGCCCGTGAGGGCCTGTGTGACCGGTAAGTAATGCGCGTCACGTCTCATCTGACGGACGTCACACCGACGCCGGTCATTCGACCGCCCGTACGGCGTAGTTGAGGACCTTCCGGCTCAACAGGTCCTCCATGTCGTCGAGGAGCACGAGGATCTCTCGTGACACTTCGTCCGGTTTTCGACCGGCCATCATCTCGCGGCCGATGGCCGACATCACGGTCTGGTGCACCCAGTTGATCTGGCCGGCGACGAGGCCCGGCAGCGAGTCCTCGGGCGGCGCGCCCGTCTCCTCGCGCAGCGCCTCCTCCAGGTTGACCAGAATCTCCTGCCCGATCGCCCACAGCCGCGAACGGAGCGCGGGAGCCTCGTGGATGACCTGCATGAAGCGGGCATAACCCACCATCAGGCCGAGTCGGGGCGAAACCGCCTCGACCTCCTCGCGCAGTTCGCGCAGGACGGCGGCGGCGGCCGACTCGCCCTTCGGCCGGCCGCGCACCCAGCGGGCCAGTCGGTCGACGACACCCATGGAGCGGTCGAGGAAGAGGTCCTCCTTGGCCGGGAAGTAGTTGTAGACGGTGTTCACGGAGACGTTCGCGGCGTCCGCGACCTCCGCGACCGTCACCGCGTCGAAGCCCCGCTCCAGGAACAGTCCCGTGGCGACATCGGAGATGTACTGCCTGGTCTGCCGCTTCTTCCGTTCCCTGAGTCCCTCAGCCATGTCCGCATCGTAGCTTTCGCTGGACAGCCTGAAATCTTGGAGTCATTGCAAAATTACAGGGACTCTGTTTTTCTTGGCGGCATGCCAATCATCAGTACGGCCGGTCTGGCCCGCACCTTCCGGACCAAGCGCGGCCCGGTGGAGGCGGTGCGCGGCATCGACCTCACGGTGCGCCCCGGCGAGATCCTCGGCTTCCTCGGCCCGAACGGCGCGGGCAAGACCACCACGCTCCGAATGCTCACCACCCTGCTCGCGCCCACCGGCGGCGCGGCCACCGTCGCGGGCTGCGACCTGGTCACCGATCCGGCCGGAGTACGCCGGGCCTGCGGCTACGTGGCCCAGTCGGGCGGCGTCGACCCGCACGTGACGGTGCGGGAGGAACTCGTCACCCAGGGACGGCTCTACCGCCTGCCGAGACCGCGGGCGGTGGAGCGGGCCGAGGAGCTGGCGCACGAGCTCGGCCTCACCGAGCTGCTCGACCGGCGAACAGCCGCGCTCTCCGGGGGACAGCGGCGGCGCCTCGACATCGCGCTCGGCCTCACCCACCGTCCCCCGGTGCTCTTCCTCGACGAACCGACGACCGGCCTCGACCCCGGCAGCCGTGCCGACCTCTGGGACCTCGTCCGCCGGCTGCGCGACACGTTCGGCACCACCGTCTTCCTGACCACCCACTACCTCGACGAGGCGGACGCGCTCGCCGACCGGCTGGTGATCGTCGACCGGGGCGTGGTCGTCGCCGACGGGACGCCCGCCGCGCTGAAGCTGGCCCACGGCGGCTCCCTCGACGCGAGCCTCCAGGACACGTTCCTCACCATCACCGGCCGCGGCCCCGAGCCGGCCGGCTCCGCCCCCGTAGCCGTATAGGACGTAGCGACCGATGCTTCTCCACGACACCGCGCTGATCTTCGGGCGCTACGCCCGGCAGACCCTGCGTTCCCGCTTCGCGATGCTCTTCGGCGTCCTGATGCCGCTGCTCCATCTGCTCTTCTTCGGCCCGCTCCTGACCGAGCTGCCGCTCGGCGCCCGGGGCACGTCCTGGCAGGTCCTGGTCCCCGGGCTGCTGCTCCAACTCGGCCTGTTCGGAGCCGCGTTCGCGGGCTTCACGATCATCATCGAGAAGAACCTGGGCATCGTGGAGCGGATGCGGGTCACCCCCGTGAGCCGCCTCGCGCTGCTGCTCGGCCGTGTGCTGCGGGACGCCGCCGTGTTCGTCCTCCAGGCGGTGCTGCTCGTCCTGGCGGCGCTGGTGATGGGCCTGCGCGCGCCGCTCGCCGGCGTCCTGATCGGCTTCGCGTTCGTCGCCCTGCTGACCCTCTCGCTCGCCTCGCTCTCCTACGCCCTCGCCCTGAAGGTCCGTACGCCCCAGGAGTTCGGACCCGCCGTCAACGCGCTGACCATGCCGTCCATGCTGCTGTCCGGCCTGATGCTGCCGATGACCCTGGCCCCCGGCTGGCTGGACGTCCTCTCGCACCTGATGCCGTTCCGCTATCTGGTGGACGCGGTGCGGGACGCCTACGTCGGCTCGTACGCCACCGCGCACATGCTGTACGGCGTGCTGGTGGCCCTCTCCCTCGCCGCGCTCGCCGTGACAGTGGGCACACGGGTCTTCCGGAGGGCCGGGGCCTAACTAGGCTGACCCCATGGTCAATCTGACGCGCATCTACACCCGGACCGGCGACCAGGGCACCACCGCCCTCGGTGACATGAGCAGGGTCGCCAAGACCGATCTGCGGATCTCGGCCTACGCCGACGCCAACGAGGCGAACGCGGTGATCGGTACGGCGATCGCGCTGGGCGGCCTGGAGGCGGAGGTCGTCCAGGTCCTCACCCGCGTCCAGAACGACCTGTTCGACGTGGGTGCGGACCTGTCGACGCCGGTGGTCGAGGACCCGAAGTACCCGCCACTGCGCGTGGAGCAGTTCTACATCGACAAGCTCGAGGCGGACTGCGACCTCTTCAACGAGCGGCTGGAGAAGCTCCGCTCCTTCATCCTGCCCGGCGGCACCACCGGCGCGGCCCTCCTCCACCAGGCGTGCACGGTCGTACGCCGCGCCGAGCGCTCCACCTGGGCGGCGCTGGAGGTCCACGGAGAGGCGATGAACCCGCTCACCGCCACCTACCTCAACCGGCTCTCCGACCTTCTGTTCATCCTGGCGCGCACGGCGAACAAGGACGTGGGCGACGTGCTGTGGGTCCCGGGCGGGGAGCGCTAGCCGGCACAGGACGGGGGACGCACGTGGCGCGTGCGTCCCCCGTCCTCAGCCCTTCGTGACGCGCCGCACCGGCTCCCGCTCGCCCGCCGGTGCTCTCTTGGGCCACAGCAGATACGTCAGGGCGATCACCCCGTGGATCGCGGCCGCGCGCAGGGCCGTCCACTGGAAGCCGCGCAGCGACTCCGTGGCGCCGTCGCCGACGTACCGGACGGCGCCCTCCAGCAGGGCGCAGGCGACGGCGGCCGCGAACACCGTGCGCAGCCAGAGCCGGCCTTCATGGGCGGCGCGGGCCATGCCGTGGCGGGGCGGCCCCGGCGGGCGCGGGCCGCCCGCGAGGCGGTGGGCGGCGTACCCGTCGAGCCGGCGGACCGTGTAGGGGCCGTAGGAGACGGTGAAGCCGATGTACAGCGCGGCCAGGCCGTGTTCCCAGCCCGGTTCGGCGCCGTTCCTGAGATCGACCGCCGTCACCGCGAAGAGGACCAGTTCGAGGACGGGCTCGCACAGCAGCAGCGCCGCACCGGTACGGCGCCGGTTCAGCAGGTAGCGGACGGCGAGGCCCGCCGCCAGCAGCACCCAGAAGCCCACCTCGCAGGCGATGATCAGTCCGACGACCACGGTTCGCTCCTCTCGCTCACCGCTCCAGGCTCGCGGGCACGGCCGCCCGTTACGTCGTCGGCGATGACGAGGCCCGACTGCGACTTTCGATGCAGTGGCAGGTCACCCGTGACGGGGAGGCCGGGGCGCCGACCGCCGTGTTGGATGGGTGCATGGCCCCGCGACTCCCCCGCCCGCACCGCGACGACGTCCGCATCGCGGTGGGCGGGCTGCTCGGCGGACTCTGTCTGTGGGGCGTCGGCCTGTACAGCCGCACCGCGGACGACGCGCTCGCGCGTGTCGACCAGGGCTGGGCGGTGCTCGTCCCGCTGGCCGTGATGTCCGGCTGCGAGCTGTTACGCCGTTCCCGCCCGCGCACCGCCCTGCTGACCGGCACCCTGGCCCTGGTCGGGGACCTGCTGACGCGGGGCAACCTCGCCACCGTCGTGATGTTCACGGACCTGGTGTACGCGGCCGTGCTGTACGGATCGCCCGGTTCGGCCCGGCGCATCCCGCGGATCACCGGGCTGGTCACGGTGATCGCCACGGTGTGGCCGGTCGCCGCCTGGCACAGAGCCGAGGGACTGCTGATCGGAGCGTTCACCGGCCTGGTGACGTTCACCCCCGCCGCCACCGGCTGGATCGTCCGCAACCACCGTGACACCGCCGACGCCGAGCGGCTGCGCGCCGAACAGACCGCCCTGCTCGCCGAGATCGACCGGACCCAGGCCGTCACGGCCGAACGCGCCCGGATGGCACGGGAGTTGCACGACATGGTCGCCAACCATCTCTCGGCGATCGCCATCCACTCCACGGCCGCGCTCTCGCTCGACGACCCGAGGACCTCGCAGGACGCCCTCGCCGTCATCCGGGAGAACAGCGTCGAGGGCCTCGCCGAGATGCGGCGGCTGATCGGCATCCTGCGCGACGACAGCGGCGACCGGGAGCCCGCGGCGGCGCCCACGCTCGACGGTCTCGAAGCGCTGCTCGCGGGCGCCCGTACCAACGGGCTCGACGTGACGCTGGAGGCGGCGCACGGGGAGCGGCTGCCGGCGCCGGTCGAGCTCGCCGCGTACCGGATCGTCCAGGAGTCCCTGACCAACGCCCTCAAGCACGCCGCACCGGGCCGGGTGACCGTCGCGCTCATCCGGGCGGACGACGCGCTGACCGTGCGGATCACCAGTCCCTACGGCGACCGGGACGGCCCGCGCGCCCCCGGTTCGGGAGCCGGTCTCGTCGGGATGCGGGAGCGGGCCACGCTCCTCGGGGGCACCTTCGAGGCGGGCCCCGGCGACTCCCCCGCCGGCCGGACCTGGACCGTCCGCGCCGCTCTGCCCCTCACCCGGGGAGAACCCGTCACCCGAGGAGAAGAAGCATGATCCGTGTCCTCGTCGCCGAGGACCAGTCCGCGGTACGCGCCGGACTCGTCCTCATCCTGCGCAGCGCGCCCGACATCGAGGTGGTCGGTGAGGCGGCGGACGGGGAGCGGGCGGTGGCCCTCGCACGCGAACTCCGGCCCGATCTCGTCCTGATGGATGTGCAGATGCCGCGCCTGGACGGGGTGTCCGCCACCCGGCAGGTGGTCGCCGAGCGGCTCGCCGACGTCCTCGTGCTGACCACCTTCGATCTCGACGAGTACGTCTTCGGGGCGCTGCGCGCGGGCGCGTCCGGCTTCCTGCTGAAGAACACCGACGCGCGGGCTCTGCTGGAGGCCGTTCGGACGGTGGCGCGCGGCGAGGGCCTGATCGCGCCGGCCGTCACACGCCGGCTGATCGCCGAGTTCGCGGCGAAGCCCGTACGGGAGCCGACCGCCGATCCGGCTGCCCTGGACGCGCTGACCCGGCGCGAGCGCGAGGTTCTTTCCTGTCTGGGTGAAGGGCTGTCGAACGCGGAGATCGCGCAGCGGCTCGAGATGGCGGAAGCGACGGTGAAGACGCACGTCAGCCGACTGCTGGGCAAGCTGGAACTGCGCAGTCGGGTCCAAGCTGCGGTCCTCGCACAGGAGTTGGGGATCTGAACCGAACTGGACGCACTGGTCCAGACCTATTGACCTGTGGTCCAGACCTTTCTATTCTCGCCCCACTGCGCTTAGACATGCCCACGACACCCCCAGCCCAGGGAGCGCGTCGCCGGCCGGAGCGCGAGCGCGCGCACGCCCCCCACGGGCCGAGCACGGTCGCGGTCCCCCACCCCCTGCGGCACCCCCGAGGCAACAGACGAAAGAGGAGAGGCGTCATGCGCTTCCGGCAGAGAGCCAGACACAGAACCGTGGCGGGGCTCACCACCCTGCTCCTCCCCCTCGCCGCCCTGGTCGGCCTCGCGGGCCCCGCCCAGGCCGCCACCACCGCCACCGCCACGTACGCCAAGACCCAGGACTGGGGCACCGGCTTCGAGGGCAAGTGGACCGTCAAGAACACCGGTACCACCGCCATCAGTTCGTGGACGATCGAGTGGGACTTCCCCTCCGGAACCTCCGTCACCTCGGCCTGGGACGCGGACGTCACCAACTCCGGCACCCACTGGACCGCCAAGAACAAGTCCTGGAACGGCAGCCTCGCCGCAGGCGCCTCCGTCTCCTTCGGATTCAATGGCGCGGGCTCCGGCTCCCCCAGCAACTGCACCCTGAACGGCGGCAGTTGTGACGGCGGCCCCACCGTCCCCGGTGACAACCCGCCCTCTGCGCCCGGCACCCCCAGCGCCTCCTCCATCACCGACACCTCGGTGAAGCTCTCCTGGAGCGCGGCCACCGACGACAAGGGCGTCAAGAACTACGACGTCCTGCGTGGCGGCGCCAAGGTCGCGACCGTGACGACGACCTCGTACACGGACACCGGCCTGACCGCCGGCACCGACTACTCGTACACCGTCCAGGCCCGTGACACCGCCGACCAGACCGGCCCGGTCAGCGGCGCGGTCGCGGTCCACACCACCGGTGGCGGCACCAACCCGCCGCCCACCGGCAACGCCGTCAAGCTCGGCTACTTCACCGAGTGGGGCATCTACGGCCGCAACTACAACGTCAAGAACCTGGTGACGTCCGGCTCGGCCGCGAAGATCACGCACATCAACTACGCCTTCGGCAACGTCACCGGCGGCAAGTGCGCGATCGGCGACTCCTACGCCGACTACGACAAGGCCTTCACCGCCGACCAGTCGGTCAGCGGCGTCGCCGACACGTGGGACCAGCCGCTGCGCGGCAACTTCAACCAGCTGCGTGAGCTGAAGGCCAAGTACCCGAACATCAAGGTGCTGTGGTCCTTCGGCGGCTGGACCTGGTCCGGCGGCTTCGGTGAGGCGGCCAAGAACCCGGCGGCCTTCGCGCAGTCCTGCTACGACCTGGTCGAGGACCCGCGCTGGGCCGATGTCTTCGACGGCATCGACATCGACTGGGAGTACCCGAACGCCTGCGGCCTGACCTGCGACACCAGCGGTGCCGCGGCCTACAAGAACCTCATGCAGGCCCTGCGCGCCAAGTTCGGCACGAGCAACCTGGTCACCGCCGCCACCACGGCCGACGGCACCTCGGGCGGAAAGGTCGACGCCGCCGACTACGCGGGCGCCGCGCAGTACGTCGACTGGTACAACGTGATGACGTACGACTTCTTCGGCGCCTTCGACGCGGACGGCCCGACCGCCCCGCACTCCCCGCTCACCTCGTACAGCGGCATCCCGCAGGCCGGGTTCACCACGGCCGACGCGATCGCCAAGTTCAAGTCCAAGGGGGTGCCTGCCAGCAAGCTGCTGATCGGCATCGGCTTCTACGGGCGCGGCTGGACCGGCGTCACCCAGGACGCCCCGGGCGGCACCGCCACCGGTCCCGCGCCGGGAACGTACGAGCCGGGCAACGAGGACTACAAGGTCCTCAAGACGTCCTGCCCCGTCACCGGCACCATCGCCGGCACGGCGTACGCCCACTGCGGCAGCAACTGGTGGTCGTACGACACCCCGACCACCATCGGAACGAAGATGGCGTGGGCCAAGACCCAGGGTCTCGGCGGCGCGTTCTTCTGGGAGTTCAGCGGCGACACCAGCAACGGTGAACTGGTCAGCGCCATCAACACCGGCCTGAACTGACCCGCCCCACCCCGCACGAACGCCGCGGGCAGACCTCCGGGTCTGTCCGCGGCGTTCTTTTTCTGCTCACCCGACATCGCCGGCCGGCCGCAGGGTCAGGCGACGTTCACCCTTTGCCCGGGCGGAGCCGCCTCCAGCCAGGCGAGGAATCCCGTCAGCGCGTCCTCGCTCATCGCCAGCTCGAGGCGCGTCCCGCGATGGAGACAGGCGAGGATGATCGCGTCGGAAAGCAGCGCGAGCTCCTCCTCGCCCTCCGCGGCACGGCGGCCCGCCACCTCGATCGCCGATCGTTCCAGGACGCGGCGCGGGCGGGGGGCGTAGGAGAAGACGCGGTACCACTCGATGCGGTCGCCGTTGTAGCGGGCGACCCCGTAGCTCCAGCCCTTGCCGCTGAGGTCGCCCTTCTCGGGGACGTCCCAGCGCAGACTGCAGTCGAACGTTCCGCCGGAACGCTGGATCAGCCGGCGGCGGAGGCCGAAGACGAACAGCCCCACCACCACGAGCGCCACTACGATTCCGCACACAGTCAGAGCGAGGACCATCGACACCGACCTCCTCGTCTCCTAGGTAACGGAAAAGGAAAAACTTCCGGATTTGCCTCAGCCGCGGCCAGGGCCGGAGTGATCCGGTCCCAGCCGCGGCTGAGGCAAAGCTTCACACAGTGCGTCCCCAGTGCCTAAAAGCCCGGGGTCGCACCGATGGTCAGCGGGTCGCCACCGCACGCAGGCGGACGTCCGCGCGGCGCTCGGCGGACGCGTCCGCGTCCGACTTCGCGCGCTCGAGCGCCCGCTCCGCACGCTGGACATCGATCTCGTCCGACAGCTCGGCGATCTCGGCCAGCAGCGACAGCTTGTTGTCAGCGAATGAGATGAAACCGCCGTGCACCGCGGCGATGACCGTTTCACCATCACTCGTACGGATGGTCACCGGGCCCGACTCCAGCACACCGAGCAGCGGCTGGTGACCGGGCATGACGCCGATGTCGCCGGACGTGGTACGCGCGACGACCAGGGTGGCCTCGCCGGACCAGACACTACGGTCCGCGGCGACGAGCTCGACGTGCAGCTCAGCAGCCAAGGTGGGCTCCTCGGGTCACCACCCGGCGTTGCTGCCGGGTGTTGGGTCAAAGTCTAGTAGGCGTACGGAGGGGGACGGACCGCACCCCGCGAGGCGCGGCCGCGCCCCCCTCACTCAGAACACGAGGTTCAGGAGACGCCGAGCTCCTTGGCGTTGGCCTTGAGGTCCTCAATGCCACCGCACAGGAAGAACGCCTGCTCCGGGAAGTGGTCGTACTCGCCGTCGATGATCGCGTTGAAGGCCGCGATCGACTCGTCCAGCGGGACGTCCGACCCGTCGACGCCGGTGAACTGCTTGGCGACGTGGGTGTTCTGGGACAGGAAGCGCTCCACGCGACGGGCACGGTGGACGGTGAGCTTGTCCTCCTCGCCCAGCTCGTCGATACCGAGGATCGCGATGATGTCCTGAAGGTCCTTGTACTTCTGAAGGACCGACTTGACGCGCATCGCGGCCGCGTAGTGGTCCGCCGCGATGTAGCGGGGGTCCAGGATGCGGGACGTGGAGTCCAGCGGGTCCACGGCCGGGTAGATGCCCTTCTCGGAGATCGGACGGGAGAGAACCGTCGTCGCGTCGAGGTGGGCGAACGTGGTGGCCGGGGCCGGGTCGGTCAGGTCGTCCGCGGGGACGTAGATCGCCTGCATCGAGGTGATCGAGTGACCACGGGTCGAGGTGATGCGCTCCTGGAGGAGACCCATCTCGTCGGCCAGGTTCGGCTGGTAACCCACCGCGGAGGGCATACGGCCGAGCAGGGTCGAGACCTCGGAACCGGCCTGCGTGAAGCGGAAGATGTTGTCGATGAAGAACAGCACGTCCTGCTTCTGCACATCGCGGAAGTACTCCGCCATGGTCAGACCCGCGAGGGCCACGCGCAGACGGGTGCCCGGGGGCTCGTCCATCTGGCCGAAGACAAGCGCCGTCTTGTCGATGACGCCGGACTCGGACATCTCCTCGATGAGGTCGTTGCCCTCACGGGTGCGCTCACCGACACCGGCGAACACGGAGACACCGTCGTGGTTGTTGGCGACGCGGTAGATCATCTCCTGGATGAGCACCGTCTTGCCGACACCGGCACCACCGAACAGACCGATCTTTCCACCCTTGACGTACGGGGTGAGAAGGTCGATGACCTTGACGCCGGTCTCGAACATCTCGGTCTTCGACTCGAGCTCGTCGAAGCGCGGGGCCTTGCGGTGGATGGACCAGCGCTCGCCCGAGTACTTCTCTTCGCTGTTCAGCACGTCACCGAGGGTGTTGAACACCTTGCCCTTGGTGAAGTCGCCGACGGGGACGGTGATGCCGTTACCCGTGTCGGAGACCGCGGCCTGGCGGACCAGACCGTCGGTGGGCTGCATGGAGATCGTGCGGACCATGCCGTCACCCAGGTGCTGGGCGACTTCCAGGGTCAGCGTCTTCTTCTCGCCGGCGTTGGCCGGGTCGGCCACCTCGACGTGAAGGGCGTTGTAGATGTCCGGCATCGCGTCGACGGGGAACTCCACGTCGACGACCGGGCCGATGACCCGGGCGACGCGGCCCGTGGCAACGGCCGTCTCAGAAGTCGTCGTCATTACTTGTCACTCCCCGCGGTCGCGTCGGCAAGGGCTGCGGAGCCACCGACGATCTCGCTGATTTCCTGGGTGATTTCGGCCTGGCGGGCCGCATTGGCAAGTCGGGAGAGCGTAGTGATCAGGTCTCCCGCGTTGTCGGTGGCCGACTTCATCGCGCGGCGCGTGGCGGCGTGCTTGGAAGCAGCCGACTGGAGCAGCGCGTTGTAGATACGGCTCTCGACGTAGCGCGGCAGCAGGGCGTCAAGGACGTCCTCCGCCGACGGCTCGAACTCGAACAGCGGAAGGATCTCGCCCTTGGGCGCTTCCTCCGCCACCTCTTCGAGGCGAAGCGGCAGCAGGCGGCCGTCGATGGCCGACTGCGTCATCATCGAGACGAACTCGGTGTAGACGATGTGGAGTTCGTCCACGCCGCCCTCCGCCGTCTCCTTCTCGATCGCCTCGATCAGCGGACCCGCGACCTTCTTCGCGTCCGCGTAGGTGGGCTCGTCGGTGAAGCCCGACCACGACTCCGCGACCTTGCGCTCGCGGAAGTTGTAGTGGGCCAGACCGCGGCGGCCGACGATGTACGTGTCGACCTCCTTGCCCTCGGCCTCAAGACGGGCGGTCAGCAGCTCCGCCGCCTTGATGGCGTTGGAGTTGAAGGCGCCGGCCAGTCCGCGGTCGCTCGTGAGGAGCAGCACCGCGGCACGGGTCGCCGTCTCCGCCTCCGTCGTCAGCGGGTGCTTGGTGTTCGAGCCGGTGCCGACCGCCGTGACCGCGCGGGTGAGCTCGGTCGCGTACGGCGCGGAGGCCGCCACCTTGCGCTGCGCCTTGACGACGCGCGAGGCGGCGATCATCTCCATCGCCTTGGTGATCTTCTTGGTCGCGGTGACGGATCGGATGCGACGCTTGTAGACCCGGAGCTGGGCTCCCATGAGTCAGGTCCCTTCCTTACGTCACTTGGCAGCGGCCGGAGCGTCCTCGCCGAGAAGCTTCCCGTCCGAGGTCTCGAACTGCTTCTTGAAGTCCACGATCGAGTCCGCGATGGCGGTGAGGGTGTCGTCCGACATCTTCCCGCCCTCCTTGATGGAGGTCATGAGGCCCTGCTCCTTGCGGTGCAGGTACTCCAGGAGCTCCTTCTCGAAGCGGCGGACGTCGGCGACCGGTACGTCGTCCATCTTGCCGGTGGTACCGGCCCACACGGAGACGACCTGGTCCTCGGTCGGCATCGGCTGGTACTGAGCCTGCTTGAGCAGCTCGACCAGACGCTGACCGCGCTCCAGCTGCGACTTCGACGCGGCGTCCAGGTCGGAACCGAAGGCGGCGAACGCCTCCAGCTCGCGGTACTGGGCGAGGTCGAGGCGGAGCCGGCCGGAGACCTGCTTCATCGCCTTGTGCTGGGCGGAGCCACCGACACGGGAGACCGAGATACCGACGTTCAGGGCCGGACGCTGACCGGCGTTGAACAGGTCGGACTCCAGGAAGCACTGGCCGTCGGTGATGGAGATGACGTTGGTCGGGATGAACGCCGACACGTCGTTCGCCTTGGTCTCGACGATCGGCAGACCCGTCATCGAACCGGCGCCCAGGTCGTCGGAGAGCTTCGCGCAGCGCTCCAGCAGACGGGAGTGCAGGTAGAAGACGTCACCGGGGTAGGCCTCGCGCCCCGGCGGACGGCGGAGCAGCAGGGACACGGCGCGGTAGGCGTCGGCCTGCTTCGAGAGGTCGTCGAAGATGATGAGGACGTGCTTGCCCTCGTACATCCACTGCTGACCGATGGCCGAACCGGTGTACGGCGCCAGGTACTTGAAGCCGGCCGGGTCGGACGCCGGGGCGGCGACGATGGTCGTGTACTCGAGCGCGCCGGCCTCTTCGAGGGCGCCACGCACGGAGGCGATGGTCGAGCCCTTCTGACCGATGGCGACGTAGATGCAGCGGACCTGCTTCTTGGTGTCGCCCGAGCGCCAGTTGTCGCGCTGGTTGATGATCGTGTCGACGGCCAGCGCGGTCTTGCCGGTCTGACGGTCACCGATGATCAGCTGACGCTGGCCACGGCCGATCGGGGTCATCGCGTCGACGGCCTTGTAGCCGGTCTCCATCGGCTCGTGCACCGACTTGCGGACCATGACGCCCGGGGCCTGCAGCTCGAGGGCGCGGCGGCCGGTGGTCTCGATCTCGCCGAGGCCGTCGATCGGGTTGCCGAGCGGGTCGACGACGCGGCCGAGGTAGCCCTCGCCCACGGCGACGGACAGCACCTCACCGGTGCGCTGCACCGGCTGGCCCTCTTCAACGCCGCTGAACTCGCCGAGGACGACCGCGCCGATCTCGCGCTCTTCCAGGTTCAGCGCGAGGCCGAGGGTGCCGTCCTCGAACTTCAGCAGTTCGTTGGCCATGGCCGAGGGCAGACCCTCGATCTTGGCGATACCGTCGCCGGCGACGGTGACCGTACCGACCTCCTCGCGCGAGGCCGCGTCCGGCTGGTACGACTGGACAAAGTTCTCCAGCGCGTCCCGGATCTCCTCCGGCCGGATCGTGAGCTCCGCCATCTGGGTTCCCTGCTCTCCTTGTTGGGCCCGAAGTTTCACTTGGGGGGATGGGGACTCCCCCCTATGAGAGGTGAATCCTCTGCACGGCCCAACATGGGCCGTAATTGCGTACTGCTTATGGGATTACTAGCTCGCCATGCGGCGGGCGGCGTCCTCGAGACGGTCCGCGAGGGAACCGTTGATGACCTCGTCGCCGACCTGCACCCGGATCCCGCCGAGGACATCGGGGTCCACGTCGAGGTTGAGGTGCATCGGGCGGCCGTAGAGCTTCGCCAGAGCGGCGCCGAGGCGCTGCTTCTGTCCGTCACTCAGCGGCACCGCCGAGGTGACCACGGCGACCATGCGGTTGCGGCGCTCGGCGGCGAGCCTGGACAGGGACTCGAGTCCCGCTTCCAGGCTACGTCCGCGAGGCGCGGTCACAAGGCGCGTCACCAGACGCTCGGTCGTCACGTCGGCCCGGCCGCCGAGCAGGCTGCGCAGCAGCTCGCTCTTGGCCGCCGTGGTGGCGGCCCGGTCGGTCAGCGCGGCGCGCAGCTCGGTGCTCGAGGCGACGATCCGGCCGAAGCGGAACAGCTCGTCCTCGACGTTGTCGAGCGCGCCCGTCCGCTGTGCCGCCGTGAGGTCGGCGGTGGCGGTGAGCTCCTCGAGGGCGTCCACCAGGTCGCGGGGCTGCGACCAGCGGGAACGCACCATGCCGGACACCAGGTCGGCGGCGGTGCCGCCCACCTGGGCGCCGATCAGACGCTGGACCAGCTCGGCCTTGGCCTCGCCGGACTGCGCCGGGTCGGTGAGGACCCGACGCAGCGACACCTCGCGGTGGAGCAGCGCGGTGACCGCGGCCAGCTCGTCGGCGAGCTGTGCCACGTCCACGGACGTCGAGTCCGTCAGCGCGTCGAGACGCTCACGTGCGGCTGCGGTTGCCTCGCGGCTCGCTCCGTGTGCAGTCATCGAGTCGCCTCGGCCTTCTCCTCAAGCTCGGAGAGGAAACGGTCGATGACGCGGCTCTGCCGGGCGTGGTCCTCGAGGGACTCGCCGACCAGCTTGCCGGCCAGGTCGGTGGCCAGGTGGCCGACGTCCTGGCGCAGCGCCTGAGCGGCGGCCTTGCGGTCGGCCTCGATCTGCGTGTGACCGGCGGCGACGATTTCCTCGCGCTGCCGCTGGCCTTCCGCGCGCATCTCGGCGATGAGCGTGGCGCCCTGCTCCGTGGCTTCCTGGCGCAGGCGCGCGGCCTCGTGACGGGCCTCGGCGAGCTGAGCCTTGTACTGCTCGAGAACGCTCTGGGCCTCGGTCTGCGCGGCCTCGGCCTTTTCGATACCGCCCTCGATGGCCTCGCGACGCTGCTCCAGAACCTTGTTGATGTTCGGGAGAAGCTTCCAGGCCAGGAAACCGAAGACGATGACGAAGGCGAGCAGGCCGATGACAAGCTCGGGGATCGGCGGGATGAGAGGGTTTTCCTTCTCCTCGGCCGCCAGAATGAGCAAGTGGCTCATGTCAGTGCCTTTCGTCTAGTGGGCTGTCGCTGATCGGGTGGATCAGGTGCCGTAGACGAACGGCATGACCAGACCGATGAGGGCGAGCGCCTCACAGAAGGCGAAGCCGAGGATCTGGTTGGCGCGGATCAGACCGGCGGCCTCAGGCTGACGGGCGAGCGCCTGGGTGCCGTTACCGAAGATGATGCCGACGCCGACGCCGGGGCCGATGGCCGCGAGGCCGTAACCGATCGAGCCGAGCGAGCCGGAGACAGCGGCAAGGGTCTGGGACATGCCAGTTCTTCCTTTTCTTTACGGACCGGTGGGGGTTGGCCACCGGACGACTGCGGGGTCGAGAGGACGGGCGCTCAGTGGTGCTCGGCCAGCGCGCCCTGGATGAAGGTGCAGGTCAGCAGCACGAACACGTACGCCTGCAGGGCCTGGATGAACAGCTCGAAGGCCGTCATGACGATGACCATGACGAACGAGACGCCGGCGTAGGCGATCCCGAAGCCGTTGAGCAGGTACCAGGACGCGATCGTGAACAGCAGCAGCAGGGTGTGACCCGCGAACATGTTCGCGAAGAGTCGCACCGCGTGCGTGAACGGCCGGACGATCAGGTTGGAGAGCAGCTCGATGAACATGGCCAGTGGGAGAACCGGGCCCAGCGACTTGTCGTAGCCGCTGAAGTTCTTGAACGCTCCGACGAATCCGTGGCGCTTGAACGTCAGGGACACCCAGACGATGTAGACGATCAGGGCGAGAACCGCGGGGTAGGCGATGATCGCCGTGACCGGGAACTGCGCGACCGGAATGATCGACCAGAGGTTCATCATCCAGATGAAGAAGAACAGCGAGACGACCAGGGGTACGTACTTCTCGCCTTCCTTCTTGCCGATCGTCTCGTAGACGACGCCGCGGCGGATGAAGTCGTAGCCGGCCTCGGCGACCATCTGCAGCTTGCCCGGGACGACCTTCGGCTTACGGAAGGCGGCCCAGAAGAAGCCGACGACGATAACCGAGCCGAGCAGCGCCAGGAGCATCGTCTTGTTGAAGTACAGGTTGCTGTCCGCGTCGCCCCAGAGGGGCTCGAACAGGAACGAGTGCAGGCCGGGAGCCGGGAAGCCACAGCCGTCGAAGATGTGGCAGTCGGTCTCGAAGGCGAGCACCTGCGTCGGGTCAGCACTCACCGCGGGCTCCTTCAGCGTGGCGCATAGGTACGGCAACCTCGTTGTGTCGGCGCGGCGCACGGCCGCGGTTCGGCACTGGACTGGTGTTACGGATGTGGGGGCGGCTGTGGGGCATCAAGCCTCGCGATTGAGCAGGCGTCAGCTCAGATGCCCGCGCCCGCGATGCCGCAGTTGGCACCGGACGATAGCAGGATCTCTTCGGCCCACTTATCCCGGCCCTACCCCTCACGACGAGTGGCCCTTCTTTTCGGGCTTGTCGCCCTTCGAGGAGTCCGGTTCGACGTAAAGAACCTTGGCCTTCATCTGGGCACGCGCCTGTGCGCCGATCCACACGAGAGTGGTGGCGACCAGGGTGAGCGCGAAGGCCTTGGGGTTGAACAGCGATGTGTTCTTGAACGCGGCGACAAAGATGAACAGCAGAAGAATCTGCGCCGTGTAGAGCAAGAGGCCCATCGCCTGGAACAGGTGCGGAAGCGATTTGGCAGTGCGCTGCAGAACGTAGAGCCCGAGCCCCATGAAGAGGAGCACGACCAGCGTCGCGACGACCGCCCCGATCGCTCCCTTGCCGCCGGCGACCACACCACTGACGACGGCGGCAATCGCGCCGACGGCAGCTGTGGGCACAGCGGCCTGAAGGAGAATCCGGGCGTCATTGGACGGCATGGCGGCAACTCCGCTTGCTAAGGGGGGCGTGTCGTCATGGACGAGCGTAGACCCGGGCCGAGAGAGAACCTCACGCCAAGGGACCGTCGTACTGGGGTCCTTCGGCTCTGCCCTGGGTTCTCGTGAACCGTATCACAAACTATTTGATGAGGTCTTTACCTGGTGGTGTGCCAACTGTCACACATGAGAGTGAAGGCGCGCGTCTGTGCATCCCGAGAACCAACTTGTCTGGTATTGGGATGCTTTGCTACCCCACGATTTGGTCACGCGTTAGTCAGATTCTTACCTTCGCGTCAGCGCGAGGACTCGGCCTCACGCCGGTCCAGGAGTCGCGAACGGGTACCAATCGCCGTCGCTCCGTTGACTCCTGAGACTCCGGCGGCCACCGGAGCACGGTGCTCACGCGCCTCGTCCGGCCCGTCGGCGCCCGCCGTCTCGTGGGTGACGGACACCGCCGCCCCGGCCGCCGCGGCGGCCCTGCGACGGCGGTAGCGCGGCGGGACGAGGTGCTCGGCCCAGCGCGGGGCGCGCGGCGTGAAGCGCGGCAGCAGGAGCAGCACGAGCCCGACGGCGCTGAGCGCCGCGATGACGAGCACGCTCCACATGGCCCCGGAGTTGACCGAGTACGCGAGGGCGCCGAAGGAGATCAGCGCCGACCAGAAGTACATGATCAGGACGGCCCGGCTGTGCGAGTGGCCGACCTCCAGGAGGCGGTGGTGCAGATGGCCCCGGTCGGCGGCGAACGGCGACTGCCCGCGCCAGGTGCGCCGCACGATGGCGAGCACCAGGTCGGCGGCCGGGATCGCGATGATCGTCAGCGGCAGCAGCAGCGGGATGAACACCGGCACCGTCTGGTGCACGGTGTTGCGCTCGGAACCGGAGAAGAGGTTCATCACGTCGGGGTCGATCTGCCCGGTGATGGAGATCGCGCCGGCGGCCAGCACGAGCCCGATGAGCATCGACCCGGAGTCGCCCATGAAGATCCGCGCGGGGTGCATGTTGTGCGGCAGGAAGCCCAGGCACATGCCCATCAGGATCGCCGCGAACAGCGTCGCCGGGGCGGCCGCCTCGATGCCGTACGAGTACCAGATCCGGTAGGCGTACAGGAAGAACGCGGCGGACGCGATGCACACCATGCCGGCGGCCAGTCCGTCGAGGCCGTCCACGAAGTTGACCGCGTTGATGGTGATGACGACGAGCGCCACCGTCAGCAGCGTGCCCTGCCACTGGGTCAGCGCGACCAGCCCGACCCCGGGGATCGGCAGCCACAGGATCGTCAGACCCTGGACGACCATCACACCCGCGGCGATCATCTGGCCGCCCAGCTTGATCAGGGCGTCGATCTCGAACTTGTCGTCCAGCACGCCGATCAGCCAGATCAGGGCCGCTCCGGAGAGCAGGGCGCGCGGTTCGTTGGAGTTCGAGAAGACCGCGTTGAGGTTCGTCAGGTGATCGGCGACCAGCAGGCCGGCGCACAGTCCGAAGAACATCGCGATGCCGCCGAGCCTCGGCGTGGGTTCACGGTGCACGTCGCGCGCCCGGATTTCCGGCATGGCTCCGGCCACGATCGCGAATTTCCGTACCGGCCCTGTCAGCAGATACGTCACCGCGGCCGTGATGCAGAGCGTCAGCAGGTATTCACGCACGGGCTTCCCCACAGGTCTCGCTGGCCATCACAGCCCCACACCCTAGCGATGCACGCATACGGTTGAGGACTTCCAGGTAGCGACGATGGTTGCACGAGTGGCTGTGCAGCCCGGTACGCGTACCCCCGATCAGTCCGGATAAGGCGGAAATCTTCCCGTCAGCTCCCGCACTTCCTCACGCGCTGTCCTGCCGTCGATCTCCTCCCGCAGCACCCCCGCGAACAGCGCGGCGACCCGTGCCATCTCCGCCTCCCCCATCCCCTGCGTGGTCAGCGCCGCGGTGCCGAGCCGCAGACCTCGGGCGTCACCGTGAGGCAGCGCACAGGTGTCGAGGACCATACCGGCGGCGGCGAGCCGGCCACGCGCGGTGCGCCCCTCGACACCGAGCGGCGCCGGATCCGCGGCCAGCAGATGGGTGTCGGTGCCGCCCGTGGTGATCACGAGCCCCTCCGCGGCCAGCCCCTCGGCCAGCACCCGCGCGTTCGCGACCACCTGATGGGCGTACCCCGTGAACGCCGGGGTCGCCGCCTCGCCGAACGCGACGGCCTTGGCCGCGATGGTGTGCATCTGCGCACCGCCCTGGGTGAACGGGAAGACGGCCCGGTCGACGCGCTCCGCCAGCTGGCTCCCGCACAGGATCATGCCGCCGCGCGGTCCGCGGAGCACCTTGTGGGTCGTCGCGCACACGACATCGGCGTACGGCACCGGATTGGGCGCCGCTCCCCCCGCGACGAGCCCGATGGGGTGGGCGGCGTCCGCGATGAGATAGGCGCCGACCTCGTCAGCGATCTCCCGGAAGAGCGCGTAGTCGATGTGCCGGGGGTAGGAGATCGATCCGCAGACGATGGCCTTGGGCCGACGGGCGCGGGCCAGGGTGCGCACCTGCTCGTAGTCGATGAGCCCGGATTCGGCCTCGACCCCGTAGCCGACGAAGTCGAACCAGCGGCCGGAGAAGTTCGCGGGCGACCCGTGGGTCAGATGGCCGCCGAAGGGCAGGCCCATCGCCAGCACGGTGTCACCGGGACGCAGCAGGGCGGCGTACGCCGCGAGGACGGCCGAACTCCCCGAGTGGGACTGGACGTTGGCGTGATCGGCGCCGAAGAGGGCTTTGGCGCGGTCGATGGCGACACGCTCGGCGACGTCGACGATCTCGCAGCCGCCGTGGTGGCGGGCGCCGGGATACCCCTCGGCGTACTTGTTCGCCAGCGGCGAGCCGAGCGCGGCCAGCACGGCGGGCGAGGTGAAGTTCTCGGCCGCGATCAACTGCAGCGTGGTCGACTGCCGGTCCAGCTCACCGAGCAGGATCTCGGCGAGCTCGGGGTCCTGACGGCTCAGGACATCCGCTTCGAGCGTGGTTGCGACCGGCATGGTGGACTCCGGGCCTCGGCGGGGACGCTTAGGTCCAATGTAGAACCGGGACCGGTGGGACGCCCGGTGTCACGTCCGAGCGGGTACCCCTGTCAGAGCGGTGACGACCGGATCCAGTGCCTCGTTGATCTCGTCCCCGATGGACCGGAAGAACGGCAGCGGCGCCCCGTAGGGGTCGTAGACCTCGTCGGCCTCCGCGGTCGGGGCCAGCAGCCAGCCGCGCAGTGCCGCGGCGGCCCGCACCAGGGCGACGGCGCGTTCGACCACGCCGTCCTGGAGGGGCGGCAGGGTCGCCGTGTCTATGGCGCGGACCAGGCGGGTGAACTCCTTCAGGGTGAAGGTGCGCAGGCCCGCCGAGTGGCCCATGGAGATGACCTGGGCGCGGTGGTCGCGGGTGGCCGTCAGGACCAGGTCGGCGCGGATGACGTGGTCGTCGAGCAGCTCGCGCCCGACGAAGCCGGAGGGGTCCGCGCCGAAGTCGGCGAGGACGGTCTCGGCGTTGGCCTCCATGGGCGCGCCCTCATGGCCCCAGGTGCCGGCGCTCTCCACGATGAGGCCGCCCCACAGGGGGTCGCCGAGCCGGTCCGCCAGGGCATGCCGCGTCAGCCGCTCGGTGATCGGCGAGCGGCACACATTGCCGGTGCTGACGTGGAGGATGCGGAAGGACCCCCTGGGGGACCCACCGGTCCCCGTGATCCCCGTGCCTATCCATCCACGCCCCGCGTCAGGGGCTGTCAATTCGCCACCTCGAGGTCGGGTACGACCTTCCGGAGCTCCTCCGCCGACAGTGCGCCCGCGCGCAGCAGCACGGGCACCTTGCCGGTCACGTCGACGATGGAGGAGGGCACGTTGCCCGGGGTCGGACCGCCGTCCAGGTAGACCGAGACGGAGTCGCCGAGCATGTCCTGCGCGGCGTCGCAGTCCTCCGGCGCGGGGTGGCCCGTGAGGTTGGCGGAGGAGACGGCCATCGGGCCGACCTCCGTGAGCAACTCGATGGCGACGGGGTGCAGCGGCATGCGGATCGCCACCGTGCCCCGGGTGTCCCCGAGGTCCCACTGGAGGGACGGCTGGTGCTTGGCGACGAGCGTCAGGGCGCCCGGCCAGAACGCGTCGACGAGCTCCCAGGCCATCTCGGAGAAGTCCGTGACGAGGCCGTGCAGGGTGTTCGGGGAGCCGATGAGGACAGGGGTGGGCATGTTGCGGCCCCGGCCCTTGGCGTCCAGCAGGTCGGCGACGGCCTCGGAGGTGAAGGCGTCGGCACCGATGCCGTAGACGGTGTCCGTCGGGAGGACCACCAGTTCGCCACGGCGGACGGCGGACGCTGCCTCACGCAGACCTGTGGTGCGGTCGGTCGCGTCGTTGGTGTCGTATCGCCGTGCCATTTAGCGGGCCTCCTCATACACGTACTGCTGGCTGGGGGTGCGGGGAAACGCGATGCGCGCGCACACGACGGCGCGGTGCGCCGGAACACCCTGGGCGGTGCTCACGGCATCGCCTTGCGGGCGGTCGCGAACCGCGGCCGGTTGTTGAGGTCCGGGTGGTCGGCCGCGTCGGCCCAGCCCCGCTCCTCGGTGAAGATCCACGGCACCTGGCCGCCCTGGGTGTCGGCGTGCTCGATGACGACGACGCCGCCGGGGCGCAGCAGGCGGTGCGCGGTGCGCTCGATGCCGCGGATGAGGTCGAGTCCGTCCTCCCCCGAGAAGAGGGCGAGTTCGGGGTCGTAGTCCCGGGCCTCCGGCTGCACGTACTCCCACTCGGTGAGCGGGATGTACGGAGGGTTGGAGATCACCAGGTCGACCTGGCCGTCGAGGTCGGGGAAGGCCGCGAGGGCGTCTCCCTGGCGCAGGTCGACCCTGGACCCCTCGACGTTCTTGCGCGTCCACCGCAGGGCGTCCTCGGACAGCTCCACGGCGTGCACACGGGAGCGCGGGACCTCCTGCGCGAGGGCGAGCGCGATGGCGCCCGATCCGGTGCACAGGTCGACGATCAGCGGTTCGACGACGTCCATCGCGCGGACGGCGTCTATGGCCCAGCCGACCACCGACTCGGTCTCCGGGCGGGGGACGAACACGCCCGGCCCCACCTGGAGTTCGAGGTAGCGGAAGTAGGCGCGCCCGGTGATGTGCTGGAGCGGCTCGCGGGCCTCGCGGCGCGCGGTCACCTCCCAGTAGCGGGCGTCGAAGTCCGTGTCCTTGACACTGTGCAGCTCGCCCCGCTTCACGCCGTGCACGAAGGCGGCGAGCTCCTCCGCGTCGTTGCGCGGCGAGGGCACGCCGGCGTCGGCCAGCCGCTGGGTGGCCTGGGCCACTTCCGCGAGCAGCAGGTTCACGCTGGTCCTCCGGGGCTGAGCTGTTGTCGTTTGCTGTTATGCGTTGGCGAGCTTGGCGGCCGAGTCCGCGTCGACGCAGGCCTGGATGACGGCGTCGAGCTCTCCGTCGAGGACCTGGTCCAAGTTGTACGCCTTGAAGCCGACGCGGTGGTCCGAGATGCGATTCTCCGGGAAGTTGTACGTACGGATCTTCTCGGAGCGGTCGACGGTGCGGACCTGGCTGCGGCGGGCGTCCGCGGCCTCCCGCTCCGCTTCCTCCTGCGCCGCCGCGAGGAGCCTGGAGCGCAGGATACGCATCGCCTGCTCCTTGTTCTGCAGCTGGCTCTTCTCGTTCTGGCAGGAAGCGACGACTCCGGTGGGAATGTGCGTGATGCGCACCGCGGAGTCGGTCGTGTTGACGGACTGGCCGCCGGGGCCCGAGGAGCGGTAGACGTCGATACGGAGATCGTTCGCGTGGATCTCGACGTCGACCTCCTCGGCCTCGGGCGTGACGAGCACACCGGCGGCGGAGGTGTGGATGCGGCCCTGCGACTCGGTCGAGGGCACCCGCTGCACGCGGTGCACACCGCCCTCGTACTTCAGCCGGGCCCAGACGCCCTGGCCGGGCTCGGTGGCACCCTGGCCGCCCTTGGTCTTCACCGCGACCTGGACGTCCTTGTAGCCGCCGAGCTCGGACTCGGTGGCGTCGATGAGCTCGGTCTTCCAGCCGACGCGCTCGGCGTAGCGCAGGTACATGCGCAGCAGGTCACCGGCGAACAGGGCGGACTCGTCGCCTCCGGCGCCCGCCTTGATCTCCAGGATGACGTCCTTGTCGTCGCTCGGGTCGCGCGGGACCAGCAGCAGGCGGAGCTTCTCGGTGAGCTCCTCGCGCTGCTTCTCCAGGTCCTTGACCTCGGCCGCGAAGTCGGGGTCGTCGGCGGCGAACTCCTTCGCCGTCCCGATGTCGTCCCCGGTCTGCTTCCAGGAGCGGTACGTCGCGACGATCGGGGTCAGCTCGGCGTAGCGCTTGTTGAGCTTGCGCGCGTTGGCCTGGTCGGCGTGCACCGACGGGTCAGCGAGCTTCTTCTCCAGATCGGCGTGCTCGCCGATCAGTTCCTCGACCGCCTCGAACATCTCCGGCTCCAATGGACTGTCCCCCGCTCCATGACGGGCTCGGGGACGTAGGTACGGCGTGGGGGTCCCCCTGCTCGAACGGGTTCGAGGGCCTGGGGGCGGGGGCTGGACCGCAAAGCGCCGGTCCCGGCGTCCCCGTGCAGGGGACACCGGAGACCGGCGCTGTGGGCTCGCTACTTGTTGGCAGCTGCAGCCTTGCCGAAGCGGGCCTCGAAGCGGGCCACACGGCCACCGGTGTCGAGGATCTTCTGCTTGCCCGTGTAGAACGGGTGGCACTCGGAGCAGACCTCGGCGCGGATGGCGCCGCTGGAGATCGTGCTCCGCGTGGTGAACGACGCGCCACAGGTGCAGCTGACCTGCGTCTCGACGTACTCGGGGTGGATGTCGCGCTTCAAGGTGTCTCCTAGATTCGGGAGGGCGCCGGGTCGCCGCCGCGGGATGCGGGTGCGTGAACCGGGACCGACGTACCAGTCTGCCAGCACTGGCCGTATCCCCCAAAACGGGGGGACGCGACGATCTATTCCCAGGGGCTCCGCGGGCAGGTCAGCCGGGGCTGACGACGCCCTTCGCGGTGCCGGTGGCGGTGCCCTTGGTGGCCGCCTTCGGGATCGGCCGGTCGTCCTTCAGCGCCTTCCAGACCAGCGCGGCCTTGTCCTTGTCGACCAGGACGCGGTTGGCGTCGGCGCTGTCGTACTGGACCGGCATCGTCACCATGGTCATGTGGGACGAGCTGATGCCCTTGAGGCCGCTCGCGAAGGAGGCGAGGTCGGCGACGGTGCCGATGTCGGAGTCGGTGGTGACCGTCTTGGTCGCGGTGTCGGCGAGGTCGTACAGCTTTTTCGGGCTGGACAGGATCCCGATGTGCTTGACCTGGTCGACGAGCGCCTTCATGAACGCCTGCTGGAGCTGGATGCGGCCGAGGTCGGAGCCGTCGCCGACGCCGTGCCGGGTGCGGACCAGGCCGAGTGCCTGCTTGCCGTTGAGTTCGTGCGATCCGGCCGTCAGGTTCAGATGGCTCTCGGGGTCCTTGATGTCCTTGGTCGTGGTGACCGTGACGCCGCCGAGGTCGTCGATCAGCTTCTGGAAGCCGCTGAAGTCGACCTCGAGGTAGTGGTCCATGCGGATGCCGGTGACGGACTCGACGGTCTTCACCGCGCAGGCGGCGCCGCCGGTGGAGTAGGCGGAGTTGAACATCACGCCGGAGGCCGCGTCGTGACGGGTGCCCTCCGCGTCGACGCAGGACGGCCGCTCGATGAGGGTGTCGCGGGGGATGGAGACCACGCTGGCCTTCTTGTGGCCCTTGTACACGTGGACGATCATCGCGGTGTCGGAGCGGGCGCTGCCGTCGTCGGTGCCGCCGCCCAGCTTCTTGTTGCCGCCGGAGCGGCTGTCGGAGCCGAGGACCAGGATGTTCTCGGAGCCGTTGTCGACCTTCGTGGGCCGTTCGCTGCCGAGCGCCTGGTTGATGTCGACGTTCTTGAGGTTGCCGTTGAGCTTGAAGTACAGGTAGCCGGCTCCGGTACCGCCGAGCACCACGACGCCCGCCGCGGTCCAGGCCGTGACGAGCAGGGCCTTGCTCCGCGTGCTGCGGGTCTTGCGGCGACGGCCCTTGGCCCGGGACGGGGTGCTGTTGCCGGGGTCGCCCGGTATGGCGGGCTCCGGCGTGCTCTCGGCAGGCATGTGCTCCTCGGTTTCCTTTGCGGTCGGTTACCCCCAGCTATCAGGGCTAGGCCCATCCGGTCGTGACGAGGCGTACCGCTCCATGGTCACTCCGTACGGTCAGACTGGGAAACCCGGGAAAGGGTTGCACAACGCAGCGTGCCCACCGCGTAACGCGATGGGCACGCTGCGTGTTCGGCGAGACCGGGAAATGCCCGCTCACCTGCGGTGTCAGCCGAAGATGTCGTACTCCTGGAAACCGGTGCCGACCGAGATCCGCGTGGCGAAGATCTCGCTGGTGGCCTTGCCGGTACCCGGGTACAGGTACAGCGTGCCGCCGGACGTGCGGGCCAGGAAGTCGGCCTTGCCGTCGCCGGTCACGTCACCGACGGCGTCGAAGGCGTTGTAGCTGCTCCACGTGCGCACCTTGATGCGGGTGGAGAAGGCTCCGCTGCCGGTCTTGCCGGTGCCCTTGTACAGGTAGACGTACGAGCCGGTCTTGCTGCGCGCGATCAGGTCGGCCTTGCCGTCACCGGTGAAGTCGCCGTGCCCGCGCACCGAGTTGTACTGGCTCCAGCCGGTGCTGACCTGGACACGCGACGAGAAGGTGCCGTTGCCCTTGCCCGGGTACTGCCACATCACTCCGGAGGAGTCGACGGAGAGCATGTCGGGCAGGCCGTCGCCGTTGAGGTCACCCGGCGCGATGATGCGCTGACGGGTACCCCAGCTGCTGAAGATCTTGTCGGTGGCCCAGTCGTCGATCGACCTCAGGTAGTGCATCCAGTAGACGTCTCCGCTGCCGCTGTCGCGCACCACGAGGTCCTGGTAGCCGTCACGGTTCAGGTCGGTCTGGAGGACGACGTTGACGCCGTCCCAGCCGCCCCACGACACGCGCGCGGCGAACGAGGTGCCCTTGGAGTCCTTGGAGTAGCCCGTCTTGGTCGACGCGTTACGGACCCACAGGTCGGCCTTGTGGTCGCCGCTCAGGTTGGTGTCCTCGACACGCGGGTAGGCGGCACCGACGTAGGTGCTGACCTTCGAGAAGACGCTGTACGCGCCCTTCTTGACGCAGTCCTCGACACCCCAGGAGACGACGCCGACGATGCGCCCGTTGACGATCAGCGGGCCGCCGGAGTCACCGTTGCAGGCGGTGGTGGTGCCGGTGTCGGTGCCGGTCGCCTTGGTGCCCGCGCAGACCATGTGGCCCTCGATGAAGTCGTCCTCACCGAGGACCGACTGCATGGCCGTGTTGCACGTGCTGTCCGAGTTGATCGGCAGCGTGGCCGTCTTCAACGTGTCGGAGATGTCGTCGGTGGTGGAGCTGGTGCGGCCCCAGCCGTAGAGCGTCGCCTTGGTGCCGGACGCGTACGACGCGGTGTCACCGGACGTCGTCATGCGGATCGGCTTGGCGGAAACGGGGTTCGCCAGCGTGATGACCGCGATGTCGTTGTCGATGGTCGTCGAGCTGTACGACGGGTGGTTCCACTGCCGCCAAGGAGCGCTGACCGTGGCCCCTTCCGGCAGAGTGCTGCCGCTCGCCAGCTGCGAGGTGCCGGTGATGACGGCGCCGTTGGCCTTCCAGTCGTAGCCCTTGACGCAGTGCGCGGCGGTGAGGATCTTCGTCGGCGACACGACCGAGCCACCGCAGAAGAAGCCGATCTCGTTGGCCTCGTCGTAGTACCAGAGCTGGGCCATGAACGGGGCCGTGCTGATGCTGGTCGTGGTGCCGCCGATGATCTTCGGGTCGATCTTCGCCGTGCTCGTACCGGCGCTCAGCGACGACTTCTGGGTCGTCCGGCCCGCGATGTCGTCACCGGCGACGGCCCCCGCCACACGCTTCTCCAGCTCGGCCAGGGACGGCGTCGAGTGGGCGGGCCGCACGGTCGGAGTGGGCGGCGTCGTGCTGGGCGCGGCGTTCGCGGACGACATCAGAAGCGCACCGGCGACCGCGGCGGCGAGGCCGGCTGCGGCGACCGGCACGGCGATCCGTATACGGCGTCTGTGCCGACCGCCTCCGGACGTGGACGTATCCACTCAAGTCCCCCCTCAGAGTCAAGAGTTCAGATCTGCTTCAGCAGAAGTTCAAGGGCGCGATCGTACACGTGTCCCGGGCAGCACAAAGGACCGCCCCCGTCACGTGCGTGACGGGGGCGGTCCCTGGTGGTTCTTGCCCTGAGGACTCAGTCGTTGCTGTTGCCCGGCGACGGCGTCGTCTTCTGGATCTGGAGCAGGAACTCGGCGTTCGACTTCGTCTGCTTCATCTTGTCGAGCAGCAGCTCGATCGCCTGCTGCTGGTCGAGCGCGTGGAGCACGCGGCGCAGCTTCCAGGTGATGGCGAGCTCGTCGCTGCCGAGCAGCAGCTCTTCCTTACGGGTACCGGACGCGTCGACGTCCACCGCCGGGAACACGCGCTTGTCGGCGAGCTTCCGGTCGAGCTTGAGCTCGGCGTTGCCGGTGCCCTTGAACTCCTCGAAGATGACCTCGTCCATGCGCGAGCCGGTGTCGACGAGCGCGGTGGCCAGGATGGTCAGCGAGCCGCCGTCCTCGATGTTGCGCGCGGCACCGAAGAAGCGCTTCGGCGGGTACAGCGCGGTCGAGTCGACACCACCGGACAGGATGCGGCCGGAGGCCGGGGCGGCGAGGTTGTACGCACGGCCCAGACGCGTGATCGAGTCGAGCAGCACGACGACGTCGTGGCCCAGCTCCACCAGACGCTTGGCACGCTCGATGGCGAGCTCGGCGACCGTGGTGTGGTCCTCGGCCGGGCGGTCGAAGGTCGAGGAGATGACCTCGCCCTTCACCGACCGCTGCATGTCGGTGACCTCTTCCGGACGCTCGTCGACCAGGACGACCATCAGGTGGCACTCGGGGTTGTTGTGCGTGATCGCGTTGGCGATCGCCTGCATGATCATGGTCTTGCCGGTCTTCGGCGGGGCCACGATCAGACCGCGCTGGCCCTTGCCGATCGGTGCGACGAGGTCGATGATCCGGGTCGTCAGCACACCCGGGTCGGTCTCCAGGCGGAGCCGGTCCTGCGGGTACAGCGGCGTCAGCTTGTTGAACTCCGGTCGCCCGCGCCCGGAGTCGGGGGCCATGCCGTTGGTCGAGTCCAGGCGCACGAGCGCGTTGAACTTCTCGCGGCGCTCGCCGTCCTTGGGCTGACGGACCGCGCCGGTGACGTGGTCACCCTTGCGCAGGCCGTTCTTGCGGACCTGGGCGAGAGAGACGTAGACGTCGTTGGGACCCGGCAGGTAGCCCGACGTACGGATGAACGCGTAGTTGTCGAGGATGTCGAGGATGCCCGCGACGGGGATCAGCACGTCGTCGTCGGCGACCTGCGGCTCGGCGATCTCGTCGCGTCCACGGCGCCCACGGCGGTCCCGGTAACGGCCGCGCCGGCCGCGGCGGCCGCCCTCGAAATCGTCGTCGTCCTGCGGACCGTTGTCGCGCGGTCCGTTGTCACGCGGTCCGCTGTCGCGCGTCTGCTGGCGGTCCTGACGGCCGCCGCCCTGCTGCTGACGGTCCGGACGGTCCTGGCGCTCCTGACGGTCCGGGCGCTGCTGCCCGCCGCCCTGGCCGCCCTGCTGCTCGTCGCCCTTGTTGCCGCGGCGGTCGCGGTCACGGCCGCCCCGGTCGCGGTCACGGCGCTCACGGCGCTCACGGCGGCCGTCGGCACCCTCGGCGTCGCCCTGCGGCTGCGCCTCGGCCTTCGGCTCGCTCTTCGCCTCGGCGGTGACCGTCTCGGGGCTGCCCGCGTCGGCGGTGGCACGGCGACGGCGGCGCTCGGCGGGGGCGTCGTCTCCCCCGCGCTCGGCGTCGCTCGTGCGGGAGGGGCCGCCGGCCGGCTGGCCGGGGATCTCGATCTGCTGCTGGGCCACGGCCTTCTCGGCGGCGACCTTCTCGGCCTTCGTCTCGGCCGGGGAGGCGGCCTCGTCGCTCGTGCGGGCCTTCGAGGTGGTCCGGCGCTTCGGCTTGGTCTCGGCGGCGTCGTCGGATGCCGACTTGGCCGGAGCACCCCCTCCCGCCTGCGCCTCCTTGATGACCTCGATCAGCTGGCTCTTGCGCATACGCGCGGTGCCCCTGATTCCGAGGCCGGATGCGACCTGCTGCAGCTCGGCCAGCACCATGCCTTCGAGGCCGGTACCGCGGCGTCGCCTGGAGCCGGCACCGGTGGCAGGCGCGGAGGCGTCCGTGGCGGGCGCGGCAGCGGTCTCCTCGACACGTGCGCCCATCAGATCGGTGGTGTCGCTCACGAAGGGTCCTTCCCTGGAGCGGACGTCGGCCTGTCTGGCTCGGCGACCGGTTGTGCTGTCCGGCTTTGGTCCTTGCTATGTGGACCGTGCCGGGGCGGTGGTCCGCCAAAGCGGCGGAAGACATATCTGGTGATGACGATTCCGGAGCCGTGGCACTGAGGTTCGGTGTCATCGGCTCGGTCACGCCGGTTCCGGAGCGTGCTCAGCACTGCTCAGCGCATAGCACCCAATGCAAGGCACAAAGCAGTTTGGGAGGCTCCCGGAAGAATGGGTGTCCCGGACGGGGACGCGAAGCACCTCGCCATGGTGGGGTCGGGTGCAGACTTGAGGTTAACACTACCGGATCCAACAAACATTCCCCCTCTCCAAATCCGGCAACCGTGCGTCGTCAATTGACCCCGACAGGTGCGAGCGGCAACACGCACGCCCCCTGGGCGTCGAGGTCCAGACGGTTGGCGGCCCAGCTCTGACCTGCGAGATCGGCCACCTTGTCGGCCGACGCCCGGTCCGCCAGCGCGAGGACCGTGGGTCCCGCGCCGGAGATCACCGCCGGGATGCCGTCGGCGCGCAGGCGCTCCACGAGAGCCGCGCTCTCGGGCATCGCCGGAGCACGGTATTCCTGGTGCAGCCGGTCCTCGGTCGCGGGCAGCAGCAGCTCGGGGCGCCGGGTCAGGGCCTCGACGAGCAGGGCGGCGCGCCCCGCGTTGGCGGCGGCGTCGACGTGCGGAACAGTGCGCGGCAGCAGGCCGCGCGCGGTCTCGGTGAGCACGGGCTTCCCGGGCACGAAGACCACCGGAACGATGGAATCGGCGGGCTCCATCCTGATCGCCCGCGCGGCGCCGGACTCCATCCAGGAGAGCGTGAAACCGCCGAGCAGACAGGCCGCGACGTTGTCGGGGTGCCCCTCGATCTCGGTCGCGAGCTCGAGGAGCGCGGTGTCGTCGAGCCTGCTGTCCCCGCCTATCGTCACCGCGCGGGCGGCGACGATGCCGGCGCAGATGGCGGCGGAGGAGGAGCCGAGACCCCGGCCGTGCGGAATGCGGTTGGCGCAGACGATCTCGAGGCCGCGCGGCTGTCCGCCCAGCAGATCGAAGGCGGTGCGCAGGGAACGTACGAGGAGATGGTTCTCGTCGCGCGGCAGCGTCTCGCTGCCCTCACCCGCGATGTCGATGTGCAGCCCGGAGTCGGCCACCCGGACGACCACGTCGTCGTACAGCCCCAGTGACAGGCCGAAGGCGTCGAAGCCCGGGCCGAGGTTGGCGCTGGTGGCGGGGACGCGCACCCGGACGGCGGCGGCGCGGAACGCTGGACCGGCCATCGCTCGATGACTCTCCTTGAGCTGCGTGATGTACGAGATTTTCGAAGAACTGCGACATGAACTGACTGCGACAGACGGGCACGAGGACCCGGAGGCCGCAAGGACGGCGCGGCACCGCGGCATATGCGGCGGGCGGGTTCGGTACAGCCTATCGAAGGAAGGTTCTGTGGCGACATAGGGCGCACAGGAGGCGCACGATGCGTGTCGTAAGCCCCCCGTGCACCCCCCGGCGGGTCGCCGTGGGGCAACCCTCCGGAGGGCGGGCGGATTCCGTCTGCTTTCCGACGGTTTTCCGCCCGCCTTCGGCGCGTTCTGCCATGTTCGGCGCGTTCCGCCATGCCCGACGGCGCCGGCCGGCCCCGCCTGGCGGGTTCACGCCTGGCGGTTTTACGCCAGTCCGAGCCGCTCCGCCGCCGTCGCCGCGTCCACCGGGACCGTGACCGGCTGCGGGGCGCCCGCGACGGCCCAGTCGGGGTCCTTGAGACCGTTTCCGGTCACGGTGCAGACGATGCGCTGCCCCGGGTCGACCTTGCCCTGCTCGGCGGCCTTCAGCAGACCGGCGACGGACGCGGCGGACGCGGGCTCGACGAAGACACCCTCCTGAGCGGCCAACAGCCGGTAGGCGCGCAGGATCTCACGGTCCGTCACCTCGTCGATGAAGCCGCCCGACTCGTCCCGCGCGGCCAGCGCGAACTTCCACGAGGCCGGGTTGCCGATCCGGATCGCGGTGGCGATCGTCGACGGGTCCTTGACGACCTCGCCGCGCACGATCGGCGCCGAACCGGACGCCTGGAACCCCCACATGCGCGGGGTGTGCCGGGCGATGCCGTCGGCGGCGTACTCCGTGTACCCCTTCCAGTACGCGGTGATGTTGCCCGCGTTGCCCACCGGAAGGACATGGATGTCGGGCGCGTCGCCGAGCATGTCCACGATCTCGAAGGCGGCGGTCTTCTGGCCCTCGATGCGCACCGGGTTGACCGAATTGACCAGCGCCACCGGGTAGTTGTCGGACAGCGAGCGCGCCAGCGTCAGACAGTCGTCGAAGTTGCCGTCGACCTGGAGGATCTTGGCGCCGTGGATGAGGGCCTGGCCCATCTTGCCGAGCGCGATCTTGCCCTGCGGCACGAGGACGGCGCAGACCATCCCGGCGCGCACGGCGTAAGCGGCCGCGCTCGCCGAGGTGTTGCCGGTGGAGGCGCAGATGACGGCCTTCGCGCCCTCCTCCTTCGCCCGGGTGATGGCCATGGTCATACCGCGGTCCTTGAAGGACCCGGTCGGGTTGGCACCCTCCACCTTGAGGTGGACCTCGCAGCCCGTGCGCTCGGAGAGCACCTGCGCGGGCACGAGCGGCGTGCCGCCCTCACGGAGCGACACGACCTGCGTGCTGTCGGACACCGGAAGCCGGTCCCGGTACTCCTCGATGATTCCGCGCCACTGGTGGGTCATTGCTGGTTACTCTCCTTCAACCCGCATGATGCTGGCGACACCCCGCACGGTGTCGAGGCTGCGCAGCGCCTCGACGGTCCCGTTCAGGGACGCGTCGGACGCACGATGAGTGACGACGACGAGGGAGGCCTCGCCGTCCTTGCCCGACTGACGCACGGTATCGATGGACACCCCGTGCTCGGCGAAGACGGTGGCGACCTGAGCGAGAACGCCAGGTTTGTCGGCCACGTCGAGGCTGATGTGGTAGCGCGTGACGACCTCGCCCATGGGCGAGACGGGCAGCTGGGTGTACGCGGAGTCGCCGGGCCCGGTGGCACCGCCGAGCCTGTTGCGGCAGACGGCCACCAGGTCGCCGAGGACGGCGGAGGCGGTCGGGGCGCCGCCCGCGCCCGGACCGTAGAACATCAGCTGACCGGCGGCGTCCGACTCGACGAACACGGCGTTGTACGCGCCGCGCACGGAGGCCAGCGGGTGGGTCAGCGGGATCATCGCGGGATGCACGCGCGCGGTCACCGATCCCCCGTCGGCGGCCCGCTCGCACAGGGCGAGCAGCTTGATGGTGCAGCCCATCTCCTTCGCCGAGGCGAAGTCGGCGGCGGTGACCTCGGTCATGCCCTCGCGGTAGACGTCGTCGAGGCGCACCCGCGTGTGGAAGGCGATCCCGGCGAGGATGGCGGCCTTGGCGGCGGCGTCGAAGCCCTCGACGTCGGCGGTCGGGTCGGCCTCGGCGTACCCGAGCGCGGTGGCCTCGTCGAGGGCCTCCTGGTAACCGGCCCCCGTGGAGTCCATCTTGTCGAGGATGAAGTTGGTGGTGCCGTTGACGATGCCCATCACCCGGTTGATCTTGTCGCCGGCGAGGGACTCGCGCAGCGGCCGGATCAGCGGGATGGCACCGGCCACGGCGGCCTCGTAATAGAGGTCCCTGCCGTGCTGCTGCGCCGCCGCGTGCAGGGCGGCACCGTCCTGGGCGAGCAGGGCCTTGTTCGCGGAGACGACGGAGGCGCCGTGCTCGAACGCGGTGGTGATCAGCGTACGGGCGGGCTCGATGCCGCCGATGACCTCGACGACGACGTCGATGTCCCCGCGCTTGACGAGGGCGGTGGCGTCGGTGGTGACGAGATCGGGGTCGATGCCCTCGCGCACCCGGGAGGGCCGGCGGACGGCCACGCCCGCCAGCTCGACGGGGGCTCCGATCCTGGCCGCGAGGTCGTCGGCGTGCGTCGTCATGATGCGCGCCACCTCTGAGCCGACAACCCCGCAGCCCAGCAGCGCCACCTTCAGCGGACGCGTACGCATCATCCGACCTCGTTTCCTCATACCGTCTTCGGTTGGACCAGTCTCACTCACCGGACGGGAGTTTCTACCCTTCGTCCGGATCGTGAGACGTCTATTTCATTTTTCTGCTAGGTGACGACAGGAGATCTTCCGCCCGTTAAACGCGGGTACCTCCGATCGCCCGCCGTCACCACCAGGCACCCGCCGTCACAAACGGGCAACCGACATCACACCCGAGGCATCCGGCGCCACACCCCAGCATCTGGCGTCACGCCCGTGCAACTGGAGCATCTGGCGTCACGCCCGTGCCTCTGGCGCCTCACCCCTCACTCCCTCACCCCACGTCGAGACGCAGGAGGTCCTCCTCCGTCTCGCGGCGGACGATCACCCGCGCCGCGCCGTCCTTCACCGCGACGACCGGCGGGCGCAGCGCGTGGTTGTAGTTGCTCGCCATGGACCGGCAGTACGCGCCCGTCGCCGGGACGGCGATGAGGTCGCCCGGGGCCAGGTCGGCGGGCAGGAAGGCGTCCTTCACGACGATGTCACCGCTCTCGCAGTGCTTGCCGACGACGCGCACCAGCATCGGCTCGGCGTCCGAGGTGCGCGAGACGAGGGCGACGCTGTACTCGGCGTCGTACAGCGCGGTCCGGATGTTGTCGGACATGCCCCCGTCCACCGAGACGTACGTCCGCAGACCGTCGAGCGGCTTGATGGTGCCGACCTCGTACAGCGTGAACGCGGTCGGGCCGACGATGGCGCGCCCCGGCTCCACGGAGATCCGCGGCGTACGCAGCTTCGCGGCCTCGCACTCGCGCGTCACGATCTCGCTCAGCGCCTTCGCGATCTCGTGCGGCTCGCGGGGGTCGTCGTCGCTGGTGTACGCGATACCGAGGCCACCGCCGAGGTCGATCTCGGGCAGCTCGACGCCGTGCTCGTCGCGCACCGCGGCCAGCAGCGCGACGACCCGTCGGGCGGCGACCTCGAACCCGGCCATGTCGAAGATCTGCGACCCGATGTGCGAGTGGATCCCCACCAGATCGAGCGCGTCGAGCGCGAGCGCCCGCCGTACGGCCTCGGCGGCCTGACCGTCGGCGAGCGCGATCCCGAACTTCTGGTCCTCGTGCGCCGTCGCGATGAACTCGTGGGTGTGCGCCTCCACGCCCACCGTCACCCGGATCTGCACCCGCTGCCGCTTGCCGAGGGACTGCGCGATGTGGGCCACCCGCACGATCTCCTGGAAGGAGTCGAGCACGATCCGCCCGACGCCGGTCTCGATGGCCGTACGGATCTCGTCCTCGGACTTGTTGTTGCCGTGGAAGGCGATGCGGTCGGCGGGCATCCCGGCGGAGAGCGCGGTCGCCAGCTCACCCCCGGAGCACACGTCCAGGTTGAGCCCCTCCTCGTGCAGCCACCGCACGACGGCGCGCGACAGGAAGGCCTTGCCCGCGTAGAAGACGTCGGCGTCGTGCCCGAACGCGGTGCGCCAGGCCCGCGCCCGCTCCCGGAAGTCCGTCTCGTCGACGAAGTACGCCGGCGTGCCGAACTCCTCGGCGAGCGCGGTGACTTCGAGCCCTCCGACGCTCACGACACCGTCGCCCGTACGGCTGACGGTGTGCGACCACACCTTCGGGTCGAGGGCGTTGAGGTCGGCGGGCGGCGCGCTGTAGTGGCCCTCGGTGAGGACATCGGCGTGACGGGGCCCGGCGGGGTGTGCGGAACGACTCATGTCTGTAGAGCTTTCTGCTGTGTCATCTGTGTCATCTGGTGATCAGAGATGTTCGGGTGCGCTGATGCCGAGCAGGGACAGGCCACCGGCCAGCACCGTCCCGGCGGCTTCGGCGAGCGCGAGCCGGGCACGGTGGGCGGCCGAGGGTTTCTCGTCGCCGAACGGCAGCACGACATGCTGGAAACCGAGAAGAGCGTCCGCGGTGACGACAAGATGCCGCGCCACCCGATCAGGCGCCCGATCCCGCGCGGCGACCCGCAGGACATGCGGATACTCGGCGAGAGCGACGAGGAGCTCGGCTTCGTGGGGAGGGGTGGGGAGGACGAGGGTGCCGGGGGTGGGGGTGCCGGGGGCGGGGGTCGCGGGGGCGGAGGTCCCAGGGGCGGGGGTCGCGGGGGCGGAGGTCCTGGTGGAAGCGTGTGGGCGGCGAGCGTCGGTGAGGGCGCCGGTGTGGACGACGGGACCGTCCGTGGGGCGGTCCGCAGGGTGCGCCCCCAGCGGGGCCGGGGCACGCGTGAAACCGAGGGTGGCGGCGTTACGGCGGAGGGCCCGGGTGCGGGCGTGGGCGTAGCGGACGCGGAAGAGAGGGTTGCTCTCGCGCTGGAGAAGGTGGTCGGCGCTGATCCGGGGCCGATCGTGGGGCGCCGGGTGAAGCAGCGCCCAGCGGGCGGCGTCGAGGCCGAGCGGGGCGGGGTTCTCCGGCGCGGGCACGGGCCGCAGGTTCACGGGCTCGGCGTGGCGGACCTCGGCGCGCCCGCCCTGGGTGGCGACGATCCGTACGAGGGTGTCGGCGACGACCTCGGCCCGGGTGTCGTAGGGCACGCGCAGCTCGACGACCTGCCCGGTGAGGGTGTCACCGTGCCCGTACCGGGTCCCCTGCTCCAGGATCTCTTCCACCAGGGCGGCGGACGCTCCACCCCCGAGGGTGATGTTGAGGAAACCCGGTCCGGTGACGACCACGTCGGCGACACCGGGGGCATCCGCGATGTGCGGCCGAAGAACGCCGGCGACCTCCCGGGCCGGCAGCTTGGCCGGACCGGCCAGCCGCAGCGCGATGTTCGTCGCGTAGTCCCCACATCCGCCCGGCCCGGGCGGGGTGACCGCAGCGCTCGCGGGAACGGAGACGGACAGTTCCCCCACGTCGACAGCACGACGCACCGCGCGCAGCACGGTACGGGAGAGCTCGACGGGAGTCACGGGACAAGCCTAGGGGAGGAGGGGGGTGGGTAAGCGAGCCAGTTTGGGCGATGGTCCGGGATGTGGACGGGAGGGGAGTGGGCGGGGCGGGTGTCAGGGGGCCTTTCGGGGTGGACTACAGGCGCATCTCAGTGATCGGCGGGTCCGGCATGGGCCGTAGGCCGAGGGGAGCGTGCGCTGAGCTCAACGGCTGACTGCGCGGAGCGGGATACAGGGTGAAGGGGAAGCGGGATACAGGACGAAGGGAACGGGCGCTGGACACCCAGGCCGGCCGGACACCGGGAGGTCGGGTTCCGGGAGGCCGGATCGGGGGAGGTCGGATCCCGGGAGGTTGGATGCCGAGACGGGGACTGATCGGAACGCCGCCCCCGCCCGCCGCTCGCCCCTCGGTGCCAGAGCGAGCGGGCACATCTCAGCAATCAGCCGGTCCGGCACAACTCGGCAGGTGGGGCGCCGTGCTCCGAGGCCAGGCGCTCACCGTAAACGCCCTCCAGGCCCGGCATTACACCCTCGGCGACGGAGGGGCGCCAGAGGAAGGGGACGAGCCTCATCGATTTGCGGGTCAAGCACAGCCCAGCGACCGGGTTGCTCCACGCGAGTCGGGCCGGCCTGACCATCTGATCGGGGCGCCAAGACGACCAACCCCCAGGGTCGGACTCAATGACCGGTGCGTCCCGCACCCTCGGTCTCCTCGACGGCGCCGCCCACGACACCACCGCCCACCTCACGCCGCTCCATCAACTGCCGCACGAGCCGCACGAGTTCGGAGGGCTCGAAGGGTTTGGCGAGAAAGGCGTCGACACCGACGTCGAGCCCGCTCTCTACCTCGTACTGAGTGCAGGCGCTGACGATGGCGATGGGAAGACTCCGCGTCCGGGGATCAGCACGCAGCCGAGCGGCGGTTCGCAGTCCGTCGAGCCGAGGCATCACGACATCGAGTGTGACGACATCGGGCCGAACCTGGTGGACGACGTCCAGACACTCGGCACCGTCAGCCGCGGTCACGACCTCGAGACCCTCCAGCTCGAGATTGACCCTGATCAGCTGCCGGATGACCTTGTTGTCGTCCACAACAAGCACTCGGCCGGACGCGCCTGGCACAACTCGAGAGTAGGTGCGCGCCCACCGCCGCGTCCGGGTTTTCCCCACTTCCACCCCGTGCGGACCCCGTCACCCACGGCAGCCACAGCCCCACTCCCGCGAGCGCTCCCCCACTCCCCACAACGCCACCCGCCGCGACCAAAACACGTGGCGATCACCCCGGAAAGAGCTGGTAGGGTTCTACCCGTCGCCGCACACAAAGCGCCCGACACGCCCCCGTAGCTCAGGGGATAGAGCAACGGCCTCCGGAGCCGTGTGCGCAGGTTCGAATCCTGCCGGGGGCACCCCTTATGAGGTGCCTAAAGACCCCGTCACCAGCGGAAACGCTGAGGCCGGGGTCTTCGCGTATCTACAGTCATGCGCAGGCGGACGCCGCCGAAAGCAGCCGTTTGCCAGTGATCACGTTGTAATGACGTGTTGATCTTGAAGGGCTTCGCGGCAGGTCAGAGGGCCTGCGCCCCACCTCCGAACGAAGCTCTGTGGACCATACGTGGACGGGCGCGAGCCCCGGACCGTTCCCAGTCCGGGGCTCGCATTCGCCAGGCGTGCGGTTGATCAGTCTGTGGTGTCGTCCTCCTCCCCCAATCCCTGCATGATCCGGTCGTTCATCTCCTGCTCCTGGCCGTCGATGCACTTGGCATAGATCTTCAGAAGGACGTCCACCGAGTGGCCCGCGCGTGCGGCGACCTCCGGGGCCGGGACACCGGAGTTGAGCCACTGGGAGACGCCCGCGTGACGCAGGTCGTACGGCCGGAAGGCGAGGACCGAGGCCACTTGATCGGGGACGAGGGCGAGTTCCCGCGCCTGCTTCCACGCACGCGAGTACGAGGAGGCTGCGATCACGTTGCCCCGCTCACTGGAGAAGAGCCGGCCCTCCTTCGCCGTGCCGAACTCCTTCAGGTGCTCGCGCAGTAGTCGCACCAGCGGAGGTGGAATCGGCACGATGCGCACCTCGCCCTGGGCCCGCTGCTTCAGCCCCCGCCGGTCATGCGCCTCGCCGGAGTCGGTCCACGCCTTCCCCGCCGAGGGACGCGTCTCCGCCAGCTCGATACGTCCCCAGCCCGACGCCGGAAGCGTGCAGTCGGATCGCCGGAGCCCGAGTGCCTCGCCCGGCCGCATGGCCGCGTAGTACAGGCATCCAAAGAACGCCCGTAGCCTCCGGCCACTTGCCCGCTCGAAGCCGCCCACATAAGTGAGCGCGGTCAGCAACTCCCGAGCCTGCCGCGGATTGACCACCACGCGCCGGTCGACTTCCTGTACCGCGCGCTTGCCACGCTTGCGCCGGACCCGACTCAGCGGGTTGGACGTGAGGTGCTCCAGCTCCACCGCGTATTCGAGCGCGTTGAAGACCACAGCCCGTCTACGCCGATACGTCTGCGTCGCCGCAGGTTTGCCATCCAGCCTCCGCCCCAGTCCGTCGATCAGCTCATGGACACGGGCGATCTCTTGCAACTCTCCGACCGGAAGCGACGCTTTCTCGATCCAGCGGACAGCCGAGGCGATCTCCTCCGGCCGCTCCCGGTCCCTGCGGGGCAGAGGCAGGACGTACGAACGGAGAGCGCGACGCAACGCCTCCGGGGCCGGCCGCCCCCGTCCCGGCTTGACGAGGACGGGAACGACCGTCGCCAAGGCATCGGTCATGCTGTCCCGATGCTTGGCAGATGCCTCCGACCACCGGGCATCGACGTACTTGATCGCCAAGTCGAGGAAGGACAGAGCCGCCTTCCCACCGCGCAGGGAGTCGGGCAGACCCGTCACCGTGTCGAACGGCTCGCCCTTGTCCAATGCCCGCACCAGCTTGGCCCGGAAGCGATCGGCCAGCGCCTTGGTCTTGTGCGACTCACTGAACGGCTGACTGTCGACCACCCAACGCACGAGGTAAGTCGGCTTCTTGGTGGTCTTGTTGACCGACAGCTTCCAGACGGAAGCCTTGTAGGACTTCACGACGCCACCCCCTCCGCCCGCTCTTCCAACCAGCTGCTGAGCACGTCTCGCCGGACCCGCAACTCGCCGTTCGGCAGCCGTATGCAGGCCGGGGCGATGCGGAGCTCCCGCCAGCGATAGAAGGTTCGCCGGGAGATGCCGCCCAGCTCGTCGAGGACCTGCCTCACGGTGAGCAGTTCGGCCGGCTTCGCACGGTTGTCACGCACCATGGGAAGCACCGCCCTCCCGGACAGAGGCAGCAAGGAGCGCCGCCTCCGGCGAGTAGCCGCGCCCGGCATAGCGCCACTGACCAACCGTGACGGTTGACCTCAAGTCGATGCCGAGGGCGGTTCGCTGCTCCTCCGCGCGATGTTCTGCGCGGGCCTGCCGGAGTGCGGTCAGGGTGGTGGAGTAGCGGCGCGACTTGCTGGAGAAGTGGCCGCCGTATCCGAGCATGTGCGCCCAGCGCCGTAAGCCGAGCGGCTCGAAGTCGGGCAGACCACCGAGCCACCAGCACGTACCGATCATGCGGAGCACGTGGGCGCGTACGGGCAACAGGACAAAATCCCGAGGCCCATGGATACGGCCATCCACCGCGCCTGCTGTCTCGGCCCCCTTCGTCGCGTACTTGGCGATGTAACCGGCCACGGCCGACGAGGTCAGCCGCTCCCCCGCTCCGAAGGCGAAGATAGGACGTACGTCGATCTGCTGCCCGAACCGCAGCAAACGCGGGCCGACGATGTCCGGTCCGGGAGCCAGGAGCCGCACCCTCTCGGCAGCACCGCGGACAGCCTCCGAAAGCAGGGCAGTCGTGGCCCAGCCCGGCGGAGTCGAGTTGGCCCCCTCCCGGCCGTCGAGGCGGATGACGGCATGGAAGTGGACCAGTCCGCGCCGTTGGTACTCGGCGACCTTGGCGTACGACAGCCGGGCGCTCTCGCTGAACTCCCCGCGGGAGAGCCCAGCCGTCCGGGAGATCTTGCGGCGCAGCTCCAGGACGAAGCGGTGCCAGAGCCCACCTGATTGTGCCTGCCAGAGCACAGCTCCGGCGTAGTCGTAGCAGCGCGGGCAGAGAGGCTCCCCGAGCTGCGGGTCGTCGTCCGCGTGCCGTGCGTGGCACCCGGCCGGCGATCCGTGCGGACAGAGCGCCCCAGACTTGCGGGGTCGGCAGGCCCGTACGCGGCCGTCGCGCTCCCGACGAGTGTGGACCGGGCCGAAGCCAGGAGCGGTGAGCGTCGCGAACACCCGAGGGTGGCCACCGACTTCCTCCCCCACGTTCTTGCCGCCGACCAGTCCGGCACGGATCAGTTGGTACGTGTCCGCCTGGTAGATGCGGGCGCAGGTCGGGCAGACCGTCGCCCGGCGGTTGCCGCATTGGGTGAGCAGTCGGCCGCCGTAGACGTTCGAGTCGTACGAGAGCAGGGCCTCGCCGGTCGATGAGTCCACGACCGTGGCGGTGCCGACGAGGTGAATCGGGTTGGTGCAGCCGCCGAGACGGATGATCTGGCGTCGCCAGGCCGCGAAGCCCGGCTCTCCGGCCCTGTCGATCAGCGCGGAGACGTCCTTCGGGACAGTCGGGGAAGGCTTGGTCATTGACGGCCACCGCCGCCGAACGCCTGCCACATGACGGCAGAGATCCCTTGAGGTCGAGTCTTTGCGCTGAAGCGAAGTGTCGGATCGGTGAGCCAGAGGGCGGCAGCGTGCGCCGGGCAGAGCCAGCGTTCGAAGCCGTCGAGTCCGACGAGAACGACCTGTTCCCGTCCGACGCAGGTCGGCTGTTCTCTGTCCCGCAGCTCGCATTCGAGCGGAGGGGATTTGCGCGGACGATGCGCGGTGGACAAAGTGAGGGTGCTCCTTTCACTGCTCACGTGGCGGATGGAGTGGGTTCCTGACGGGGTCGGGTTTGGCGACTTCGCGCCCCGTCGGGAGCCCGTTGTGCGGGTGTTGTTCAGCTGAGGCCGTGCGGGATGGGTCAGAAGCGGAGCCCTCCGAGGAAGGCGCCCAGGCCGGCGAGAACCGTGGCCACGAGGGGCGCGGCCATCGTCCGGGCGAGCAGGAAACCGAAGGCCGAGCAGAGCAGCAGGTCGGCCCAGCGCAGGTAGCGGATGCGCAGCAGGAACCAGATGAGCAGTCCGAGCAGCAGCACCGCCGAGACAGACACGAGCACGGTGGACCCCCTTCACTTCGCGTCCAGCAGTTCGGGAAGGTGCGGGGTGAGGTGCGCGTACTCGGCTGCGATGGCTTCCGCGTCCGCTTCGGTGATCAGGTGGGAGCGGGCGCGTTCCCAGCCGTCGCCGGAGGCCAGCACCGCGGTACCGGCTTGTTCCGGCGTGATCGCCTGCGCTGCTTTGTGCGCGTCCGGATTGAGGTCACCGAGGGCCATCTCCGCTGTGCCGGGGTCGGCGACGCGGTGGCAGACTCGCCCGCCGAGCTGGGCGCGTAGGGCTGTGACTCCGGGCCCCAGGTCGGATCCGACGCGTTGGCCAGCGACGACGAGGAAGACGCCGAGTGCCGCGCCGAGTTGGGCGAGCCGGATCAGCGCCGTACCGGCCGCGTGCGCTTCGTCTTTCTCGTTCCTGCTCGCGATGAGGAACAGTTCCGCGATCTCGTCGACGATGACGACCACCGGGACCGGCCGCTCCTGTTCCGGGAGGCCCCAGATGTTCCGAACGCGAGCCGCACGGCAGGCGGTCATGCGGTCGAGGGTGAGATCGACCAGCGCGGCCAGGAGCCTGACGGCTTGCTCACGGTTGGTCGCGAGCGCCGATAACCGCGGTTCGTACAGCGACAGTTCCATGCCGCCCTTGCAGTCGACGCCGACCAGGGCGACGGGTTGCGGAGCCAGGCCCGCCACGAGCGCGTTGATCAGCGTGGACTTCCCAGAGCGGGTGGCGCCGACGATCAGCCAGTGCGGTATGCGACGCAGGTCGATCACCCAGGCGGCGCCGGTCTCCAGTGCCCCGACCGCAACGCGGAGAAGGTGCACGGGCTCACGCTGTTTCGGTATGCGCGGGTACGCCAGCGGGTCAGTGACGGAGGCCGTGATGCGGACCGTTCCCGGCTTCTGGGGAGCGACCCGGACGGCGTGCATCCCCCAGGCTTCAGCCATGGCGGGCGCCGCTTTGACGAAGTCGTTGGGCACTTGGCCCGGAAGAAGACGCGCTAGTAGCCAGAAGCCGCCGGCCGTCGGCCGTATGAACCCGAACCGGGGCACCAACGGCTGAGGGGGTGGCGCCCCCTTGCCGACGAGCCCGGACACGACGGTCAGAGCAGGACGGCGACTCACAGCCAGACCGCACCCGGCCATCAACGGCCGCCACGTACGGATGACGCGACAGCATGCGACCGGGAGCCCGACTAAGAGCCACCAGGCAACGGGGTAGCGGCGGTGCAGGGCCGGGCCTGCGAGAAGCAGGCCCGACACCAGCACTGCGGCCACCACCAGGAACGAGCTCGGCCAGGTCGTCCCGGCCGAAGCGGTGGAGGCCAGGATCATCACTGCGCGGCCCCCTTCCCGGACGGAGCCGGAGCGTTCAGGGGCCGGATCTCCGCCGCGCGGAAGGCGACGCCGTGCCGGCCGTCGTTCTCCCACGGCGTGGCCACCAAGTCCCGTACAGCCACGGGCATGCCGAGCTGCACGCCGCTGGGCTCACCGGGGACGTTCACAGTGACGACGTCGGCGGACGCGCCCGACATCAGGCACAGGCCGACCTGGTACACGGTCTTGCCCGTGTCACGGTCAACGCGGAGCTGACCGGTCTCACGGTTCGCGATCCGCGGAGCGGGGGGAACGGCACAGATGATCCCCGTGAACTTCGCGGTGTCGATCGGAAGGCTTGCCACTTGTTTGGACTCCTCATCCATCGCACCCGAAGGCCGATCCTTCGGGTTGCTTTACAACCCGTACTACGGGTTCGGAATCCAGAGTGACCACCCGTAGTACGGGTTGTCAACCGTCTTGGGATGAGGGACGCTGTTCACCGCAACGCACAAGCCGTCCACGACGGCGCACAGCTGATCGGGAATCACGGCCACGGAGGGCCTGCATGCCGCCACAGAACACGCAGCCGAAGTACCGGCAGATCGCCGAGTACCTGCGCGAAGGCATCCTGAACGGCACGTACCCCGCCGGCCAGCCGCTCCCCTCCGAGGAAACACTGGCCAAGCAGTTCGGCGTGACGCGCCCTACGGTCCGTCAGGGTCTGACCGAGCTGCGGGCATCCGGTCTCGTCGAGGTCATCATGGGACGGGGCACCTTCGCCCGCTCACCCCAGACCCGCCCCAGCCACACGCGCCCGCGCGGCATCCGCCGCACGCCAGACGGAGGCTACGTCGAGGCCGACGGCATCCGTTGGGCCAATGCGGAACCCCCGGTGGCCACCCGCACGGATGCCCCGCTCGCACTCGCCGACCTGTTGCGCATCCCGCCGGGCGAGCCGATGTTCACGTACGACGCGCTGCAGAGCGCCGACAACGGCCGCCTCCGCCAACTCCACCGCACGTACGTGCCGTTCTCCGTGCTGATCGACACGAAGTACGAAGAGGAAGCGCCCCCGCCGGCCCCGGAGCTCTACGCAGCGCTCGCCGACCTGGGCCATGAACTCCACTTCACGGAGTACATCCGCACCCGCATGCCCCTCCCGGACCAGGCCCAGGCCCTCCGCCTCCCTGAAGGCGTCCCGCTGCTCCACATCATCCGCGTAACACTCACCGCGGCAGAGAAGCCGCTCGCACTGGAGGAGTTCCACCTCCCAGGCGACGACTTGGAGCTCTCCTTCAGGCTGTAGCAGACGCCCAGTTGGCTCAGACTTTCTCTACTGGTTCAAGGCGGCTCGCTCCGCTCCCCGCGCGCGACCCGGCCCCCGGCCGGGCCTGCGCTCCTGCCTCCGTCCCGCTCCAGCCCGGCCGGCGCCCGAGCCGCGCGCACAGCAACCAGGCACCTGATACTGGAATAGAGCTACGTCGCGGTTGGGCGGTCAGCTCCACGGACCTCGCGGAATCACGCCAAACGATCCCCACAACACCAAGTGACCGATTACCCTGTGTGGCACATCCGACTGCATGACAATTGATCCTCGCGCATAGCGTAGCAAAATAGGTACACCGTTGTAGCTGAACTCGTTTACCAAACTCTCTGCAGTGCTTACGGGGTATCACGTGCCAAAATCGACGTCATCGCAGACTCAAAAGGTATCGTGAAAACAGAATCAGGAGAGGAGTAGGCGTGAGTGTTGAAGTGATCGCTCGGCTCTGCCTCGGCGCGACGGCGGATGACAGGGAGATCGAGGAGACGGCTCTCAGGTTGAGAGAGGAGATTCTCGAGGGAGCGGCAGATGACGTGCAGCCGAACACTCGACGAGCGCCAGACGGGACGAAGCCCGGAGACCTACAACTCTGGGAGACGTTGGTTATCACTTTGGCTGCCTCAGGTGGCGTGCTTACCACGCTGATCACATCGGTGAGTAGTTGGCTGGCACGACAGCGCGAGGAAACGGCAGTTGTACTAGAAATCGACGGCGATTCGATCACCTTGCCGGGAGCAACCGAGGCGGAACGCCAGCAACTGGTAGAAGCATTCATCAAGCGCCATGGCTGAAAAAAATACTGGCGGTAGATTTGCGCTAGTCATTGCAGCGGACAATTTCAAAGACCCAGGGCTGAGGCAGTTGCGGGGCCCGCAGGCCGACGTCCAGGCTTTGGCGGAAGTGTTGAGCTCGCCAGAGGTTGGCGGCTTTGAGGTGCGGACCATCGTTAACGAGCCCTCCCACAAAGTGCGGCGAGCTGTGGAGGAATTCTATTCGGCACGACGTCGGGACGATCTGCTGCTTTTCTATTTCTCAGGACACGGGCTGAAGGATTTTCGCGGGCAACTGTACTTTGCCATGCCAGATACCGAACGCAGGTTTCTTCAATCGACAGCAGTGTCCGCGCAGTTCATCGGCGAAATGATGAACGAGTGCGTCACGCGCACCCAGGTAGTACTACTTGACTGCTGCCATAGTGGCGCATTTACCCGAGGCATGGCGGCAAAGGCCGATTCCGCCATGCACACGGCAGAGCGGTTGGGAGGGCAGGGTCGAGTAGTACTCACCGCCTCGGACGCAATGCAGTACGCATTTGAGGGTGACGATCTAACCGGGCAAGGCGTTGGTTCTGTTTTCACCAGAGTGTTGGTGCAGGGGCTTAAAACTGGTGACGCGGATATAAACCAAGATGGAGAGGTAGATATCGACGAGCTCTATAGTTATATCTACGATCACGTAGTGTCAGAGAATCGATCCCAGCAACCGCAGAAATGGGCCTTGGATGTCAAAGGAAAAGTCATTGTAGCCCGGTACTCTATCGCTCCACCATCTCTTCCAGTGGAGTTGCAAGTGGCTCTAGAAAGTCCCTTTGTTGGCATCCGTTTTGGCGCTGTAGAAGAACTCGGCTCGCTACTGAACAGTGAGCATCTTGACATCACTGAAGCAGCGCGTAACGCCCTCAAGGCATGTGCGGATGACGACAGCAAGCGAGTCTCCGGAGCCGCCCTTTCGCTCCTGGAAGGCACATATGAACTGTCTGCTCAGACGGCTTCGCCATCTGCATCATCCGATTCCAATGGACACCCTCTGGACTTTTCTCCAAAAATAATTGAGCGACACATTAAAGGCCCGCAGCTGATCAAAATCCCAGGGAGGGACTTCCCTGACTTTGAGATCAGCCGATATCCCGTAACCAATCAAGACTTTTACTATTACGTAGTAGCTTCAGGACGCCGCCCTCCGAAGCACTGGGGCGGGGACCATCCATCCGAAAAGATCGCAGACCATCCTGTCGTCTGGGTAACCTGGGCGGCAGCAAGGGGGTACTGCACATGGCTCAGTTCGGAGCTTGGTGTTCCTTATCGTCTACCCGCGGCAGCAGAGTGGAAGAAGGCCGCGCAGGGAGAGGATCACAGGATCTTCCCTTGGGGAAATGAATGGGATCCGAAGCGCTGTCACCACAAGTCACGAAGTACAGCCCCCGTAACCCGATTCTCGCCTGCCGGAGACAGCCCTTACGGGGTTTCCGACATGAGTGGAAATGCACGCGAATGGGTTTCGGATATCAGAGTATATGCCCGCAGCGAGTACATTGTTGTGTGTGGTGGAGGTTTCCTTGATCGAGAGCCAGAAGATTTCCACTGTTCCAAAACGGCGACGGTAGTTGGCGACGCCAAGGCGAGTATCGGTTTCCGGCTTGCGATCGGGGCAAAACCATAATTTCGGGAGAACACCAGGGGACCGCGCCAGCGATCGACCACTAGCGAACTTCACTCCGCCACAGGTCAAACAACAACCCATCTAGAACAGCAAGGCTTCCGGCCTGACATCTAGACGTACAACGTGCCTGGTGGATCTCGTCACGGGCGGCCGTCACGTCTGTCTCTGGTCGACGACACAAGCCAATAGCGTGGCTGAGGCCGGCGGGGGTGCAGCGAGACACACCCGCGCCTGGTCGGTTGGCGCGCCCGCCGTCGTGGCTGACTTTCGTCGGCTGGGGTTCGTGCCACTACCGTGCCAGATGCAGGGGTCAGTCACGGTCAACACCGGTGCTCCGCGGTCGAGTACCCGCCCGCTACCTCAGCCATCGAAGTCGCAGCTCAGGCGCGAGATCCCCAGCCTCTCTCCTAAAGTGGTTGTCCGCCCCTGTCACTGAGCCCACACCCGCTGGAACACTTCGGCCGGGACGGCTTCCAGCGGCTCCTCTTCCAGGTCGATCGTTTGGTCCGTCAGGAAGCCGTGCTCGTCCTCCAAGTGCTCCCAGCTGTACCGGTGGAGTCGGCCGGCCGGAGTCAACTCGGCTTGCCTGATGGTGACCAACTCGCCGCGGTCGGGTGCGGCCTCGAAGTACCACAAGCCGCCCTCCTCGTCGGCGTGGCGGAAGTGGTGCCGCAGGGTGGCCCCCTCATCGAGTGCTCGGTAGTACGCCATGATCTCTGTCGCTATGCGCCCGAGGTCAGTCACGAGGTCATCGTGCCAGCGGGCACATACGGAAGCACAGCGGGAACGGGGGAACTGTGAGTAGGAGACGCTACGTAGCCCGGGGTGTGCCAGGCGGATACGGATCTGGGACAACCGAGGACGTCGATGGTGGGGGGATCTCTATGAGTTGTGTCCTGACGATCTCGTGGCCGAGCTGAACGGTCAGGCGGATCCTGCACGGATCACTGCGCAGATGAAGCGCTACAGGGCGCAGAAGCGGTAGGTACGGCCGAAGCGGGGATGACGGATGCGCGCACCACAAGCGCACCAGATCGGGCGGGGAACAACGGGAATCACGGTGAAAGCAGCCAAGCCCGACGGGACGAAGCCCCCGTGGCTGAGGCCGGTAGGGGTTCAGGCAGGCACACGCGTGCGTGCTCGGTCGGCGCACCGCCATCGTGGCTGACTGTCGTCGGCTGAGGTTCTGCCACTGCCGTGCCAGATGCAGTGGTCAGCCACGGTCAACAGGGGTGTCTCGCGGTTGAGTTCTCGCCAACCCAACCAGGCGTCGAAGCTCCAGGTCAGCGACCCCACTCCCCAGCCTCTCTCCTAGAGTGGTTGTCGTCCGCTCACTAACAACGGCTAACACAATGAGGTGGATCAGTCCTGGTGACCGTGTCCGGGGCGGGAGTTGAGCGTTCGTTCCGGTGTGGGTACGTCACCGTGGATCGTGTCGGATGAACTGTGGGACCGCTTGGAGCCGCTGCTTCCGCAGCGCGAGCGACGCTTTCGGTATCCGGGCCGCAAGCCGTTGCCGGACCGGGAGGTGCTGTGCGGGATCCTGTACGTGTTGCACACGGGGATCCAGTGGGAGTACCTGCCCAAGGAGCTGGGCTTCGGCTCGGGCATGACGTGCTGGCGCAGGCTGCGGGACTGGAACGAGGCCAGTGTCTGGCAGCGGCTGCACGAGGTCCTGCTTGCTGAGCTGAACGCGGCCTTACGGCTGGACTGGTCTCGCTGTGTGGTCGACTCCTCCCACGTCCGGGCGCTAAAAGGGGGCAGCACACGGGCCCGTCGCCGGTCGACCGGGGCCGGGCCGGCTCGAAGCACCACTTGATCACCGACGGGCACGGCACCCCGCTCGCGGTCCTGCTGACCGGCGGCAACCGCAACGACGTCACCCAACTGATCCCGCTACTCGATGCGATCCCGACCGTCCGCGGCCGGGTGGGTCGTCCGCGCCGCAAGCCCGACTCGCTGTTCGCCGACCGCGGCTACGACCACGACATCTACCGCGACCAGGTCCGCGATCGCGGCATCGTCCCGGCCATCGCCCGCCGCGGCACCCGGCACGGCACCGGGCTGGGTACCTACCGGTGGGTGGTCGAGCGCACCTTCGCCTGGCTGCACGGCTTCCGACGCCTGCGCATCCGATGGGAACGCAGGGCCGACATCCACGAGGCGTTCCTCAAACTCGCCTGCTGCCTGATCACCCAGCGACAACTCAGCTCATTGTGTTAGCCGTTGTACTAATCGTTCCTCTGTTCGGCCCAACCCCGGGTCGCTGAGGTTCTCGCGCGAACCTAGCGTCTCCACTAGGGCCGGACGCCAGCCGGACGACCCCGGCTCACCGCCCAGAGCCTGCGGTCAGGAGGAGCGCAATGAGCCGGGTACCAAGGGGCAGCGAAGAAGAACCTGGCCCGACGCACGAAGAGATCCAGGCCAGGATCGGGAAGCGCCTGGACGATGTTGCCAAGATCCTGGCTGGCGCCCTCGTCGCCGTTGCCGGCGTCATGACCCTGCTTGGCCTCAGCAGCGACGTCGTGTTCGTTGCCCTCAACAACGACTCGTGGCCCATCTATGTGGCCTCGCTCTGCGCCATCCTCGCGATCGTCTGCAGCATTGTGGCTCTGCTCGTCCACCCCACACGGCGGGGCAACCTGTGGGAGACCGTTGTACTCATTCTCGGGGTGATTCTCTATATGGTGGCACTGAGCGTGGCGGTTATCGGCGCGGCCAAGGCTGCTGGGGGAAACGGGCGGCCGACCATCACCAACATCAAAGTCGACGGCCCTCGGTCCAATCTAAAATTAAGTTTCGATGTTCATGCTGACGGCGTCGAGACGGGGGCCAGCATTGACGTGTTTGTAAACGCTGTCAGGGCCGACTTGTCCGAGCCTGTTGGTGAGTCGGTCGATGCCTACTCAAGTGAGCTCAGACCCAACGACAAGGGCGTGGTCGAGCAGCAGGTCAGTATGCCGATGTCCCTTCCACCACAGGCCGCAGGCATCAGCATCATGGCCCTCAATGCGGGCGACGGAATCCAGGACGAGTGTGGCTCGCTCACACAGCGCGGGCCAGCGTGCGCGAGGTTCCGGGTTCCCTAGCAGCACGGGATCGCATCGAGCAGAGGGATCAGCTGAGTGACGTCGTAGCGGCCCCGGACACGGCCATCAGGACTGATCCACCTCATTGTGTTAGCCGTTGTAAGTCCACACCCGCTGGAACTCTTCGGCCGAGATGGTCTCCAGCGGGTCCTCTTCAGATATCGCTTGGTCTGTCAAGAAGCCCAGCTCGTCTTCCAGGTCTTCCCAGCTGTACCGATGGAGTTGCTCGGCCGAGGTCAATTCGGCTTGCTTGATGACGATCAACTCGCCGCGGCCGGGTACGGCGTCGAAGTATCACAAGCCACCCGATGCAAGGCTGGTCAGAGCCCCCCGAATGGATCACGATCGGTTCCGCTTCATAACCCTGACCTGTGATCTTTTCCATGAATCATGGCATTATCCCGCTTCGGCACCGATAACGCACCCCAGGAGACTGTCACAGAGCCCTCTTCACCCGATCGGAGTAATGAAGCTGGTTTACCTGTGGCGTCATTTCGACGAGAGCGCGAGACTTGAATGAACTGATGGAGGTAGCCATGCCCGTTAACAGAAGTGCCAAGTTTCACGAAGAGCGAAGGTATGGCATGCCCTTGGATCACGATCCACGCACACCATTCGAGCGCGATCGTGATCGAATATTGTACTCCTCTGCGTTTCGGCGCTTGGCCGGAGTGACGCAGGTAGCCGCAGTCAGGGAACTCCACCTATTGCACAATAGGCTGACGCACAGCCTGAAGGTTGCCCAGGTTGGGCGACGCATAGCCCAGTATCTATGCATGAAGCACAGTGACTTTGCTGAAAATGTTCCGGGAGGTCCTATAGGATTCCCTGACATTGTTGAGTCTGCCGGTCTGGCCCACGACATCGGTCATCCTCCATTTGGGCATACAGCTGAGGCAGTACTCCAAACCAAGATGTCTAAGTATGGTGGGTTTGAGGGAAACGCGCAGACGTTTCGAGCTATCACCAAACTCGCAGTTCATGCGCACGTAGACCACGGATTGAATCTCACTAGGGCATCCCTTAACGGTGTGCTGAAGTACCCGAGATACAAAGGAGAAGAGAAGTCTGATTCTGCAGATCTGCAATGGCCTTACCGGCAAAAGGGAAGTAAATGGGGGGTCTATGAGAGCGAGCAGCACGACTTTGACTTCGCCCGCGAAGGAGAAGAGGTAGCGGGAAGGCGCAGCCTCGCCGCAGTCCTGATGGATTGGGCGGACGATATTTCCTATGTAGCACATGACCTTTATGACTACTTCCGGGGCGGCCTCATGCCCCTGCATCTACTGCACAACGAGTGTTCAAGCGAATTCATGGACTTCGCTCGATCGCGCAGAGGGAAGGATGGGTACGACCGGTTTGACGAGGACGCCTTCAGTCAACAATATACGGAGCTTAAGCGAATCATGCCGGACCGTAAATGGAGAGATACACGGGACGATCGAAAGATACTAGATCGATTCCAGCATGATCTACTTAACCTGTTCCGTTTCGCGATCACCCCGGTTGAGGTGGACGGCAACTGGGAGCTGAATATCGATGACGTGGCCGAATATCAGGTCGAGGTCATCAAGGAGTTGACCTTCTTCTACGTCATCATGCGTCCTGGGTTGGCTATGGTGCAGCATGGCCAAAAAAAGATCATCGCGTGTCTATTCGACGATTTGATGGAGATGTTTTCGAGTCACCGAAACGGAAGAGTGGAGCCAAATCATCCGGTCCCTGCACTCCTAGATGATATCTATGACCGCATGGTGAAGCACGAACAGATCAGCGGATTTTCTCGAAGTGACGAAAATCGGCGTGCAAGATCAGTGTGCGACTTCGTTTGCGCACTCACAGAGGATCAGGCGATTAACCTGTATGAACGTATAACAGGCAACAGTGTGACCCAAGGCTCTATATTTGGCACGTGGTTCTAGCCTGTCATCCGCTGGCGAGGTCCCAGTGGGCTTCGACGACCACCACACCATCCTCCCGCACCGGCCGTTGCGGTACAGCAGCGAAGTACAGCAACCGCCGTGACCTCAGCCGACCGCCGACAACCGTCGATGGCTGACTGACCAGCCCACCAGACCTCAACGACCTCCCAGCCGAGAGTTCGGGACGAAGAGGTCGTGCCATCCGCGTGCCAGATCGTACGGGGAGCCGCGGGGAACACCGGGGAATCGAGGAACCCGCCATCAGGCGTCGACGTCCTTCCACCCCAGGTCAGCCCCTCAGAAGGCCCTAAATCACCTCAGCTTCCCAAGCTGAGAGCGTGACGGGTGCACATCGAGTGGCCGCATCGCCCCTGTTTCCAAGGCGTGTTGCCTTCGGTGTGTCAGCAACGGCCATCTGCACAGGTGCAGCCCGTCGTCACCGTTCCGTCACAAGTAGTCGCCGCACGGAACCCTGCCGCTCTCCCGCCCTATCTGCACTCACGCACCACGACCACGCGTACCGCGGGGCAACAACCGACGACCGAAACCCGCGGACGAGACGACTCAGGGGGACGACAACATGCGTCACAGCAACGGCATTCGCAGGGCGGCTCTGGCGACGACGGCGGTCACGGCCGTCGCGGCGGCGGTGACCGGCATCCTGCCCGGCACCGCCATGGCGGCGAGCACCACCACTACCTCTACCCCGCCGCCCGCCTGCCCGGCCTCCGCCCTCCAGGTCAGCGCCTGGCAGGCCGCCCACCCGCCCGTCGGGACCGGGACCGGGGCGGCGGTCGTGCAGTTCACCAACGTCTCCCGGAAGACGTGCCTCCTGAAGGGCCATCCGACGGTCGCGGGCGCCGGCAACGGCTCCCCCGCCCACAACACCCCGCTCAAGGTCACCCCCACCGGCAGGGCGGCCACCGTGACGGTCCGGCCGCACGGCAAGGCGTGGGTGAAGCTGACCTTCGTCCAGGTCCAGGGGGAGGGCGACGGCTACTGCGTGTCGGGCAAGACCCCGGCGGCGTATCCGACGATGGTCATCGGGCTGCCGCACTCCGGGAAGCACCAGGTCGCCCTGAACGACGGGTGGTGGGCCGAGTGCGACAACAAGGTGACCGTCACCCCGGTCTCGGCGGTCAAGCCTTCCTGACCCCCCGTCCCCACAAATCGAGCAGCCTGCATGACGATCGCAAGGCTCTGACCTACATGTTTACGAGGAACTGCACATAAGTGCAGGTCAGCGACTCAATGCACCTTCGGTGCGCTGAGTCGCTGACCTGCGGTGATCAAACTCCGATGACACAAACTCGCGTCCGTCAAAGTCCGATGGCAAACGGTCAAGATCCAGTGGCGCAGGACAACCCAGACGCACCTTCGGCGGCACGCCTCGCCCCCAACCCGCGCCGAAGCCGAGACCGCGTTGGCGAGCCATCTCTGAGCGCTCACCTGGGCAGGAGCACGCGACCGGCCAATCGCCACCGTCTCAGTTTCCGTCTCATTCACCACCGTTCACGGATGTTCAGACGAGACCACAAGCCCACTCCCCCAAGCCGACCAGCCGCTCATGAACGCAGGTGAACGTCCCCGAACGCGGCCCAAGACCCCATCAACACAGTTGGAATGCGTGTTGGTGGGCCTTCGGGATGCCAGACACGACGACCGGCAGCACGCCGCTTGAGGCGATGGAGGGTTGCCGTCGATGTTGGCGAAGAAGCCCACCGCAGCCCCTGGCTGCGCTAGAAGTCTTCCATGCGCAGTCTCTTGCAAAGGCTCGTCGAGAGTCGCGCGTGGCGGGTCGCTCGGGTGGTTGCCTACTCCGTGGCAGGCCTTGTCAGCGTAGGGATCTTCGTCGTCCTCCCGATCACCGCCCAACTCAGCGGGTGGAACGATGATGACGCGGATCGGCCGGTCGGCTCTGGACCACCACCCGTCACGTACATGCCAGTTCGCTGGACCGGTCAGGGTTACGAGTGCGCAGACGGATGGCCATCAGACTCCATCGGCCGCCAAGGAGCCTGCAGCCATCACGGAGGCGTTGTCTCCGTATTTGAGGGAGACGACGGAACAATCCTCAGGTGCGGAGACGACGAGCACGCACCTCGCCCAGACGAACAACAACAGCAGATCGAAAACTATGGGCGCGTCGTCTGTGTGTTCAGGTGACATCGGGTCTAGCGCGGGTGATCACGGACGCACCACAAGCGCAGCAGATCGAGCGGGGAGCAGCGGGGAACCGCGGTGAAAGCCGCCGAGGCCAGCGGGGCAGCACCCAGACTGTTCGCCCAGGTCAGGAAACGAACCCGCTGCAAATGCCCGCAGCTTCCCAAGCTGATGGCTCAGGCACTGTCGTCATGGGCCGGCCGTCACGGCTTGCTCTGGTCGACGGCACCGACGGCGTGGCTGAAGCCCGCGGGGGTGCAGCGATGCATACGCGTGCGTGATCGGTCGGCGCACCCGCCGTCGTGGCTGACTGCCGTCGGCTGAGGCTCAGACGGGGTGCCTCGAAGGTGCTGGCCGTCAGTCGAGTGCGGCCGTGCGACCGGCGCTGTGTGACAGAGCAGAGAGGCAGTGGCCCTCCAATCAACGGGCCTGAAAATGAACCTGCCAGTGACACCGCCAGCTAGAGGCGTGCTGCAACGAGGCCCCAAGCCAGCTCAAGGGCCAAGTCGGCTCAACTCAGCAGTCCGCCAATGGCATTGGCGAGGGCCTCACCCCCTTGCTGGACTGCGGTGCCGACGACTAGCGCGGGCAGCGCCTGCGCGATCCCACGCAGTGTGCCGACCTGCGGCGCATCAGAGGCCGCGAGCGCGGTGTCGACGGTGTCCGCCATCGCGCGCAGCACCGTGGTGTTCTGCAAGTCCACCTCGTTCCGGTTGATGTCCGAGCGGAACGACGCGAGGAGACCACGCACCGCGTCGATATCGACAGTGCCTTGCACCGAAGCAGACTGATGGATGTTGGAGATGTTTTGTCCCACGACGTTCTGAAGCGGTGCGTTGTTGCTGCCGCCGATGCTGATGCCCGAGCCGTGGCCCGGGTCCGGCTCGGGGCGACGCCGTCCCACAACCATCACTTGCCTCCTTGGGTCTTGTTGTCCTGGCCTATACCGCTATTGCCACTACCGACAACGTTTTGGATGGGGGCGTTGTTGTCCCCGTAGATCAGGATGTTGTTGGTCACGGTGGCTACCTGCCGTTCGTACGCGGCCAAGTCGATCCCCTGCTCATCGAGATAAGTGGCAACGGTCCGGAACACACAGGACTGCATCAACACGACGTGCCGCTTGGCGTCGTCGCTCTGGTGCATGTCGCTGACTTCTTCAGTCGAGTACCGGTCGCGCAGGCTCACGGGATCCGCTTCCTCGGCACGCCCTTCGGTCTTCTCTCCGAGGCGGGCGACCAGCCTCCACAACGCCACGGGGCCAGCGGTGGCGTCAAGGAGCGAGTGCGTGGCAAGCCAGCCGAGCAGGCGCATTCCGCGCTTCTTGACGGGCGCCGCGGTCACCCGCAGTTCGTTGTAGAGGGGCGTCATCACCTGCGGACGCACGGTCAGCCGCAGCTCACCAGCCTCCAGCGCAGCATGCACGAACACGCTAACCACGACCTGCCCGTCCCAGCTGATGCACTGCGCCCGCAGATACAGCCGCACCGGCATGCCGGAGGGTGATCTGCGCCCGAGACCTCGCAGGTCGGGCTGCTCTACCGTCGTCTCGCGGATCCGCTGCAGCCACAGGGCTGACGGAAGGCCATTCACGTGCTTCATGGAGAATCCCGGAAGTGGGTCAGTGATCTCCCGGGCGCCACGGCCCAATTCATTCAGCGCGGTACCCACTCGTCGCAGGAGTTCCGCTTCTCCGAACGGCTTGACCGACTCTTCAGAGTCCTTGGGCTTCAGGGGAATGTTGATGCGCGCTGCTCCCCAGACATCACGCCCGGCGCCCACGAAGCGTTCCAAGGTGTCGTACGGCAGTTCGGTCCGCGTCTGATCCTTCCCGATCTCGGCCATCCTGAGGTTGGCCTTCGGCGCAGTCCACGGCAAGTGTTCGGACGAGGCGCCCTCCCGCACCAGCACAGCGAGCGCAGCCCTCGCCGCGAGCCGATCACCAGCGCACACAAGTGCGGCCATGACCAGCAGAGCGAAGGGCAGCAGGGCCAGTCCGAGCCGCAGCTTCCACACCTCGCTGCCGGCGGGATCGTATGGCAGAAGCGCCAGCAGCCACGGCATCAGCAGCACGGCGTAAGGCAGCCGCGGGAAGCGCGCCAGCCGGGTCAGTTTGCCCTTTCGGGCCGCACGGAAGACAACCCACCGCACGGCCAGGGCGACAAGTACTGCAGCAGCCCAGATCGCAGCGGCCCACGGCGCCATATACGCGGCCAGCACGGACAGCAACAGGACGCACGCACGCCGCATCCACCGGCGCCTTCGGGCGCGAAGGCTGTGCGCCATGACTGGGACGAGGTCGAACCCGTACGACGGCACCGGCAGCGGCGGCCCGTGCAGCACATGGTCGACGACCCATTGCGCGCTCGGCTCTCCCAACGGAGGGCAATCGTCGCTCCCCTCCAGATAGATGGGTCTCCGAGTGCTGCGACGCGGCTTCTCCGGCGCACTCTGCTTGCCTCGGATCTTGCGCCACCACGCCTTCAAGGGCTTCACGCGATCCGGGCGCGCGTAGACCGCCTGACACAGGAACCGCGTCACCTCGGACGATGTGGGATCGACCTCCGCGGGTCGGTTGGCTCCAGCGGCAGCACAGTTCGCTTGAACCGGAACAGCAGGCCAGTCGGCCTCATCCGTCCGCGCCCTCCCCCGAGCACGCAGACCCCACCCGATCGACATCCCGCTCCCCCGCTCACTGATAGGCGGGCATCCTCACGGTGGACAGCAAGAAGCGCCAGACCGCAAACGCGACAATGTGCGCAACGCCTCCGGATGATTCATATTGGCCGAAACCGCTTCTGGGGTGCCGAGACGTTCTGGCCAGCCTCTTGAGATCCGCAAGAGTCTTCACTGCTGAGGCTCACTGCCACACGTAGGTGCCCCCTGCGGTCTCTAGCCAGGAAGCGCTTGGAGAGGTCCGTGCCAGACCTGTGCCAGATTGTGTGGGGAACAACGGGGAGCACCGGACACAGCGTCGGCAGCCAACCAGGCGACGCCGCTACTCCACGGCAGGTCAGCCGGGCAGCCACCCCTAGACCACACGAGCTTCCCAAGCTGAGGGTCCCGGCCGTCGTCACGGACCGGCTAGGGCAAGAAGACCCGCCCGAATCCATGACGGAGCCAGCGCCTTCCACCTGATTGCCTTCATCTCTGAACGCGAGTGAGATTCGGCAATTTCCTGATTCAAGATCACATATATCTGTATCGATCTAAAGTTCAGCGAATTTATGTTCGATTCTGGAGGGTCTTGATTGCGGGTACCAGCCTCCGCTTTCATGGCCCGTAATGCGGTAGGGCTCCAGCCCCTCCCCCGATACCTTCCCGCGCCCATTCACAGGCGCGGGCAGGGGTCTCTATAAAAAAATCCTTCGATGGCGCGGTAGTCATATGCCACTGGCGTGAAAGCCCACGTGACAGCTAGCCCTCAGCGAAGGAACGCCATCGAGACCCCTAAGCGAAAAGGTCATCCACATCGTATCGTTGCGAGTGCTGCCGGTGCTGTCCGTCGTGCTGCTCTCGGCCCCTGCGTGGCTTACGTTTCCGTTTCTTTCATCAGAGCGGCGGCGGGCTGTGCTGGACCTCGTAAGGGAACTCATCCGCTGGACGCACAACCATAGGTAGTGAGCTAGGAGGTCTGTGGTGGTGGCGGTCTCACCGCCATCACCACAGATCCAGAAATGCCTAACCGATTCATACGCCCAGGTCAGCGATCCAAGAAGTGCAAGCCGAAGAACCCCGACGCCGCCCTCGCCCGGCCGTTCGCCCTGGTCAGCTCTCGCATCGCCCCCAAATGCCGCAGCGCCCCAGGTCAACGACTCCTCCTGTGGGGCCTCCAGAAGGCCTGCCAGCACTCACAGCCCGTGTTGGTCTGCCGCTTCGTCCGGGCTGCGGCGCTGGGGCGCCGGTCCCGGCCGAAGTGGCAGACAAGTAGGCAATGAGGTACAGCGCGCGCAACAGAGAGCCCCGCACATCAGCCGTCGGGGGAACGGCGACGTGCGGGGCCGTGCCAGCCGGTCGCGGGAGCCTGCTCGAACCGCGAGCGACCGGGGTCTCTGAGGCGAAGTAGTCAGGCCTACGCGTTGAGTCGGGAGTCCCCCGCCTCTTGCGGCAGCGTCTCGGTCCTCATCGGCATCTCCGACGCGAGGCCCGACACGATCAGCTCGGCCAGTATCAGCGCCGCTTCGGGCCGGACGATTCCGAGGTGTACCAGGCCGTCGCCCGAGACGTTCACGTCGGCCGTGAGGCCGGGGAAATCCGATTCCAGTCCCAGGGAGGTCAGTTCAGAAGCCAGGGTGTCTGCGCTGCGACGGGCCTGTGCCCAGCCGCGGACGTAGGGCACGCCGGGCATCAGGTTCTCGGCGCGTTTGGCGACGACTCCCCGTCGGTCGGTCATGACGTCAGTCCTCTCCTGCATCGTGTTCGGCGACACCGTCGCCGCTCTCTTCAAGGCGTTGCGACACTGAGGCCAGGGCCAGCCGCAGCAGTTCCGCCAGACGTTCCGCGGTGGCCGGCGAAACCCGACCCAACTCGACTAAGCCGTGCCCGAAGGCGTTCAAGTCGGCACGCAGGTAAGGAAAGTCCTTCTCCAGACCAGCACGAAGCAGGGCATCGCGGAGAGCGGTCGTAGCGTCCCGCGCGGCATACCAATCGTCGCTGTCCAAGGGCGACCAAGTAGCGGCGTCATGCCGCCGGACGGCGTCATCCCGCATCTGTCGTCGTCCTCTCGAAGCCCCGGAGTGCGAAGTCGGCGGCAGAGGGGTAGCGCTCGCTGTAGCTGTCCACACGGGCAAGCAGCTCGGCGGAGGCGATCAGCATGGTCGCGAGGGCGACCGGACGGAGCGGGTTGACGATGGGCCGCCGGGTGGGAGCCCGAAGCCACTGGTAGCGGTCACCGGTCAGGGGCATGGGGCCAGGGACGACGACCACCGAGCCTTGACTCAGGTAGCGATACGGCGGCGGAGCTCCCACTTCCTGAGCGAGATGGTGAGAGAAGGTCTCCTCACTCCGCGAGCCAAGGAAGAAGCCCACTCGCCGGGCCTTCTGGTCGAGTACCACGGGACCGAACGGAAGCCCCCGGCGCAGAAGTTGGTCGAAGACTTCCATGCCGACCCGCTGGTCGACCGTCACCACGTCAAAGAACCGGCCTGCCGCGAGCACGTACAGTGCGCGTGGGTCGTCCGCCCAGGTCGCCCGGCAGGCGGCCGGATCGTCGGCCGCCGCAGAGAGCCATTCGATGCCCCTGGTGGTCATCCTCTGCACGTCATCTCACCTCGGTCAGTCTCAGTCGCGGCCGCAATGCCGCTCGGCCTCCAGACTCACGTTCGCCACCCTGGCCAGGGCAGATGACGAGAGGTGACGGGGGATGACGCGTCGCGCGTGGACGCGTCATCCCCTGTCTTGGCTCAATCGCCGCCGATCTGCGACTACTTGGAGCATCCGGACATGAACCGCGCGTACATTCGGTCGTAGGCATCAGAGTCGTGCGCCCCAGTGGTCGCAGCAGTTCATCCCGTGGGAGAGGACGGTTACGTCTTCGATGGAATCGACCAGCGTTCGCTTACGGCAGGCCCGTACGAATCGCGGGTGGAGTCAGCCGCGGTTGGTGCGGGAACTGCGTCAGGCTGCGGCCCGCCGTGGGCACCAGCTCCCGGCGGACGCCAGCGTCAAGCGGCGTATTGCCAGTTGGGAGAACGGCCACAGCGTTCCTGACGACTTCTACGGGCCTCTCCTGTGCGAGGCATACGGCCTCAGCGCGGCCGAACTCGGGCTGAACCACGAGGGCGGACGGGATACGTCGCTCATGGACGCCAGCTATCCAGCGAGCCCCGACGACGCAATCGAGGCAGTCGGCCAGCTCTGGCGTGCCGATCTCAACCGGTACGAGCCCCTCTTACAGGCCGAGCCGTCCGAGCCCGCATGGAACGAAGCGTCCCTCCGGTGGCTCGTGGCGCCCGAGCCGACCGTTCCCCGGCAGCGCCAGGATGGAATCCGCGTCGGTCTCGGAGACGTAGCCGCCATCAAGACCACCGCGGACATGTTCGCCGAACTGGACGACCGGTTCGGCGGCGACCACGCACGGCACGCGGCGATCCAGTACCTCAGCACCGAAGTCGCGCCGCTCCTCCGCGGCCAGTACACCGAGCAGGTCGGCCGAGCCCTGCTCTCCACCACGGCGGAAGCAACACTCCTGGCCGGTTGGATGTCCTACGACGCCTGCCGCCACGGCTTGGCACAGCGGTATTTCCTCCAGGCTCTCCGCTTGGCCCAGGACGCCAACGACCGCCGGCTCGCCGGAAGCATTCTGTCGGCCATGAGCCACCAGGCGACATTCCTCGGTCGCTACACGCAGGCCGCGACGCTCGCCCGTGCGGCTCTCATGGGCATCTCTCCGGTGGCCACACCCACGCTTCGGGCCCAGTTCCACGCCATGGAGGCCCGCGCGCTTGCCCGCACCGGGGACGTACGAGCCTGCGAAGCCGCCTTGAGCGCCGCCACGAAAGCACTGGAGGGCCGGAACAACGACGACGAGCCCGAATGGATCAGCTACTTCGACGAAGCCGAGCTTGCCGCGGAGGCAGCCCACTGCTTCCGCGACGTCAACAGCGCCCGGCAAGCCGTCGCCCACGCCGAGAACGCGATGAGCGGCAGCCATGTACGGAGCGACTTCTTCGCGACCATGGTTCTCGCCGACGCCCACCTACGTGCCGGGGACGTCGAGGAGGCTTGCCGCGTGGCAGTCGATGCGCTTGACCTGGGCGAACAGCTCAAGTCGGCACGATGCGTCAGTTACCTGGCCGAGTTCCGGCAGAACCTCTCAGCGGTCGACGACAGTCCGGGCGTCCAGGCATTCGCTGAGCAGGTCAGAGAGCACAGGCTGTGGATTGCCTCAGTCGATCACGTCGGTGTCTGAGCACAGATCGCCGCTCGTTCAGATCGGTTCCCACTCGTCTCGACCCTCTCCTGTGCGGAGAGACCGCATTCGCCGAGCAAATTCGGCGGCAGACCGCTCGCTCGTCGCGACCTGGTGGCCGAGCCAGGCAATCATCATCAGCTCGCGTAGGTCAGCGAGCATCTCGTAGCCCGGCCAGTTCATCAGGTCGAAGCCGTACCGGTGCACGAACTCGGCGTACTCCGCCTTGGTGTGCCAGCCGTACCGGTCGTAGAAGATCGCCGTCTGAATCAGGTCCCACTCACGCGGCGCGAGGGCGAAGCCGTCCAGGTCGATGAGCACAGCGTGCCCGTCCCGATGGCGGAGGATGTTCCCGATACTGGCGTCACCATGGATCATGCCGAAGGGAAGAACGAAGTCCAGCCGGTCGTAATCCTTGGCAAGCCTCGCCGCTCGCTCCTCCAGGAACGTCCGGTCCTCCCCCGCGATGCCGTCGAGCCCTTCGAGCGACGCCGCCAGCTTGGCCAGCGGATCGAAGTACGGCAACCCCAGGAACTCAGGCTCTTCGAGCCAGTGCAAGCGGCGTACGAGGTCAGCCAGCTCACCGACCGTCGCGTACTCCTCGCTCTCCTGGACGCTCTCCCAGAAAGTGACCACCAGGCCGCCGACGACGAGCGGTTGGGCGATGGATGCCGGCACACGCGTGGCCGGGAAGTCCTGCGCCTCAAGCCACCGCGCCACACCCACGGCCCGTGCCATCTCCGCTTCAACCGCCGGATCACGCGCGATGCGGACGATGACGGGTAACGACACAAGGCGGTAGACCGCATTCGATCCAAGCCGCAGCAACTCGGCCCCGCGGTGGTCTAGTCCGGCGGTCGCGCATGCCTCCCGGAGGACTGGCTCCAAGCCCTCCGCCGTGAACTCCGTGCCGCCGCCGCCCGTTCCCTCGCCGCTGCCCGAGATCATGCTTCGACCATACGGCCCGCACCGACCGCCCAACAGGCCGCCCGCGTAATAGGGGCGTAATGACCTTACTCAGCGCTCGCCCGATCGGAGCCTCCGCTGCAGGTCAGAGCAGCGAAGGCCCTGCGGTCTCACCTGGGCTCCGGAGCCGTGTGCGCAGGTTCGAATCCTGCCGGGGGCACCCCTTATGAGGTGCCCAAAGACCCCGTCACCAGCGGAAACGCTGAGGCCGGGGTCTTCGCGTATGTGCAGGCAGATGCAGCCCGAGGCAGCTCTGTGCCGAGGTCTGTGGATGACGTGTGGAGGGGATCTTGAGGCATCGGCCCAGGCCGTTGGGCGCAAAGAGCGAGGCCCGCTCCTCCGCTTCCTCCACCCTCTCCCCCGGATCACCGATCACCAAGGGCCGCACCGTCGATGCGCCCGCTCCGCGGTCAGGACGTACAGCCGGGGACCGAGCCGACCGGCCGGCAGTTGTTGGGGGTGTTGTCGACGATCCGGCTGTTGACGAGGTTCAGGACGCTGGGGGACGGCGCTTGCCAGATGCCGCCGCCGTTGAGGGCGGTGTTGTGCTGCACCACTGTTTTCGTCAGCGTGCTGGTGCCGTCGTTGGCGATACCGCCGCCCATCTGGCCCGCGCGATTGTCGGCGATGGTCGTCGAGGAGATGTCCATCGGGGCGCGGTCGTTGTAGATTCCGCCGCCCTGCTCGAAAGCGCGATTGCCGCCGATGTACGACTTCTTGATGGTCAGAGAGGCCCCGGCGGTGAAGATGCCACCCCCAAGTTGCGTAGCCTGATTCCGCTCCACTTTGGTGTTGTCGAGCAGGGTGGTGCTGCGCGGCCCGTTGTAGATGGCGCCTCCCCGCTGTGCCGCGCTGTCCCGCAGAACGCTGTCATGGACTTCGAGGGTGCTGCCCTGGTTGACGAAAATGGCGCCCCCTTGGTTTGCCGTGCTGTTGGTCACCGTGCTGTGCCGGAGGATGAGCGTCCCTCCGTCGGTGGGCAGGTAGGTGCCGGCGTAATCGAGGTAGCCGCCACCGGTCGCCGTGACACCGTCCACGGTCAGGCGCCCGTTGGGACCGTCGATCTGCGCGATGCGGAAGGCGTCGGAGGCGTCGGGGTCCCGTCGGATGGTGGTGTTGTGACCCAGCAGGGTGACGGTGCCTGTGATCTGCGGCAGGGCGTTTGCGCCGAGCCCGCCTGTGGACGCGGGGGTTGTGACGTTGTAGACGCATTTGGGCGCGAGCCGGATGGTGTGCGGTCCGGTGTTGTTGTTCGCGGCGACGATCGCATTGTTGAGCGCGGTGACGTCACAGGGGATGGACACCTGGGGTTCCGCGCTTGCCGCGCTTCCCATGCCGAGCACAGCCGCAATCGACACAGTCACGGCCACGGCGCTTAGTTGACGTCTGAGCATTTCTTCTCCAGATCGCGTTGCGTGATCAATTGATCACCTTCAGCGACCATGACCAGATTTCCGCGAGCTCGCAACCTGTCATTCGCGGCAAAGGCAGGACCGGCGGCCAGGTATCGGCGCGCCCCAGCCGGCATGCGCGGTCGGCACGTCGACGGGCGCACCGGCGGCGGTGGCACAGGCCGAAGGCGGCTGAGAAGCCGGTGGGTACGGAGGTGGTGACCGCAGGGTCGTGCCCTCAGTCACTCGTCCTCGCGAAGCAGGTCCTCGATGTGCCGGCTGGCGACGTCCTGCCGTCCGTTGAGATCGCGAAGTCCCTCTCCCGAAAGCCCTTCTTCTCACCCTTGCGGCCGTGGTGCACCAGCATCCGGGAGCCCGGCCGGGTGCGCCGGCCCGACCTGCGGCAGACCAGGCCGGCGAGCGAGGTGCGTCCCGAGCCCGCGGCCCTGACCGTGCCGCGGGGCGTACGACCGCGTGGCCACCAGGTGTCGTGTCTATTTCGGCGGCCGGAGCATCCGGCCGCCGAAACGTCCGCGAAGCACAGCCACGCGTCCTGGTCCGTCCCCCGTCTTTCCACCCGGGGCCAGGCTTCCCTGATCCAGGTGGCCCCGACGTCGTCCTCGCGTTCAGCAGACCAGCGTATGGACACCTGCACCATCCAGCCCATCCGGTGCAGGGTGTGCCAGGTCTGCGCCTGGCCGAAGCGGACATGGAAGCGCCTCGCGATCACCCCGGCCGGCACCCACCGCTGGTCCTCCCCGCAGTCGTGCGCGGTCGGCCCCTTTTCCAGCTCGGGCCGGTCGTTCTGCGACGGACCGGCTTCCTTCGCAAGGGCCGTCCCACGGCGGCACATGCTTGGCGTTCGGCCACGGACCGGGGCGTTACGACTCCACAGGAACTGAGACGCCGGCTTCCAGACCGTTCTCCGCAGCCCGGATCGCCGCTTCAGGCCGCTGACCCGGGATGTGGTCGTCAACCACCGGCTTGCCCATCGCTGCGGCGATGTGTCCCTGAAGCACCTTTCGCCGTTCTTCGAAGAAGACGTCGAAGTCGTCGGCCCGCATCAGTCCGGGGTCCGCGAGGTGTGTTCTGATGCGCTGCTCGACGCCCTCCGGACTGGTCTCGGCCGCCTTCGCGAGCCGCTGCAGATACTCGGACGGTGCGTGGCCGCCGATGATCCGGTTGGTGCGTGCTGTCAACGGCGCCTTGTTGACAATGGAGTTGTAGACGGAGCGCTCGTAACCGTTCTTCTGGCACCAGACCTGCGGGAAGATGTGATGGATGTCCATCGCCTCGTCGAAGTAGACGTTGACCTCCGCCTTTTCCCCCGTCCGCCAGTCCGCGGCGCCCGCCTTGAGCAGGAGCGCGTAGATGCCCTTGTACGCGGCGCTTTGCCGGGTCCGCAGGGTCAGCAGGCGGCTCGCCGCGAATTGCGCCTGTGTGACCGTACGAGGTTCGTGCGTCGACCCGTGAATCCAGTCAACGACGTCGGGGAGGTCGAGGTTGAACCGGGTCTCGGTCGTACCGCCGTACAGCTCACCGAACACTCCGCACCAGTACCAGCGAGCCAGTTTCTCCTGCGCACCCGCGGTCTCCGAGTCCTTGCCGGCGAGGGCGAAGATTGCGGCCAGCGGGATCAGTTGTGTGCCGTACGGAAGGAAACGCGTATCGAAGACGAACTGCTGGCGCAGAAATTTGGCGGCGGCCTTGAAGCCGGCGACGACGTCGGGTGCGTATCGCCGGTAGTCCTCCAGGCTGAGCACGAGCATGTCCTTGCGCTTGCAGCCGATACGCGGCAGGCGCTCTTCGTCCGTGCCGGCCTCTTCCTCTCGTCGCCGCCGCTCGGCGGTGGCGAGGAGAGTGACCGCCTGGAGGAAGTCGGTGTTGGAGACGTCCCTCAGGATGGCGTATTCGGGGGCCTCCCAGGCAGAACGGCACTCATTCCAGTGACGCCGCAGATCGAACTCGTCGGCAGCGTACGTCGCTGTCAGCAACTCGAAGACGGTGAGGGTGACTCCGCCCGTGTTGACCTTCTCGAAGACCTGGCAAACTGCCTGACGTGGGGTTCCCTTGCCGAGTTCGATGACCGGGAAGTGGTACAGGTCGAATGAACGGATGAAGCCGTCCCGGAATCCGTACCAGAGTTCCATCGCATCCGGTGCGAAACCCCAGTGGCGGGCGAAGCCGTCGCCCCAGGAGTTGTCGAAGAGACATCGCAGCGGGAAGACGCGGTGCTGGTACTCCAACTCCCGTGTCGAATAATCCTCCAGGACCTCACCTCGGAAGTTGACCACCTTGCGCGACGGAGGGATGAGACGGATCGCGTCCTCACGGTCCTCGTTCTCGTCGAGTGCCTTGACCATGTCGACGTAGAACCAGCCGCCCACCCGGCGCTTGCGCTCGTCCTGGGTTTCTACCGGGCTGTCCATCGCAAGCGACTGGAAGAGCGAAGTGAGCCGCTGCTGACCGTCGAGGACCAGCGACTCCGGTTGCACTTGCTCGCCCGGGAGCGCCCCCTCGATCGGCCTGTACTTGAACCGGACGTCCCCGCCGCCCTCAAGCAGCATCACGGTCCCGATCGGGTAGTTGAGGGACACCGAGGCCAGCAGACTCGCAATGTTGGGCCAGGGCCAGACCCAGCCACGCTGGAACTCAGGCAACTGGATCTTCCCCGCCTCGACCTGCCGCAGCAGATCCCGCAAAGGCCGCTTGTCGATGCTGAAAGTCTCGGTCGCCACGTCTACTCCTTGTGCAGCACAACACGTTCGTCGGCACTCGGTCGCCAGGTCCTGGCGGATGGGGAGCGTCCAGGTCCGCCCGGCTCCTGTCCTCACCGACCTACCGGCCTATGGCTTGCATCTCCCACACTGCCGGAGCTTCTGCGCTTCGGCCCCCTTCTTGGTCATTTCGGTGACCTCCAGGGGGTGTCCCTGGTGTCCTGCCTGCTGTGTGGGCATGGCAGTTGCCATCTGTGTGCCGATACTCCCGGCAGTCCCCGGTGCAGTACGTGTGTCTGGCCGACCGAAGATCTTTTTCGTAGCACTTGACCGCGTACATCCACCGTAGGCAGACGTGGTACCGGTGAGCAGTCCAGCAGCCGTCACACCAGACCCGCCTGGCAGTCGCACTGGCCGATTCGTGCCGACTCGTAGCCCGCGAGACACGTCGGCGTTCGGACTGGCGCGAGGAGGTGCGCTGCTGCCGTACGCGGGAGTACGTCGGGCGTTTCAGACACTTGAGTGTCCGGTACTCGATGAGATGTCCTGCGGCTCCGCGAGCAACTCCGTTGCCGGTGCTTCCCTTTCGGGGTGGGATGGATCTACACAGAGGTCCGCCGTCGCCGTGTTCGTGGTCGGTCGGCCATGGACCTGGCGGGCTCAAGCGCGAGTTCGGGCGCCGACAGCGACGAGTGAGACCCGGTCTCGCTCGGACGGTCCGCGGCTTGGTGGCACGGCGGGTGGGTCAGAGGGGCTGGAGCCGGGTGTGCAGGAGGCAGAATTCGTTGCCTTCCGGGTCGGCCAGGACGTGCCAGTTCTCGGCGCCGGTCTGGCCGACGTCGGCGGGTCTGGCGCCGAGGGCGAGCAGCCGTTCCAGCTCGGCGTCCTGGTCGCGGTCGGTGGCGTTGACGTCGATGTGCAGCCGGAGTTTCCCGGTCCGCGGGGCGCTGCTGGGGCTGAGGATGAGGGTGGGCTGCAGGCCCCCGAAGCCGACGTCGGGCGGCCCGATCTCGATGCTTCCGTCGTCCTCCCGGCCGAGTTCGACGTAGCCGAGGACCTCGCTCCAGAACACGGCCAGCCGGTCGGGATCGGCGGCGTCGATGACCAACTCACTGATGCGGCATGCCATGCCCGTCAGTGTACGGAGGCGACCCGAGAAGCGATCGTCCATCGCGTGCTGGAGGGTGACGCGGATGCCGCTGCGGTTGGGGCATCCATGGCGACTTCCGCTGCATGAGCGGGATGGCGGCATCCGCGTCGAGGCGACGCGAACGCTGCGCGATCGAGGAGAACGCCCTCGGAACGGGCTACCCCCAGACGGACTGCCCGAGCGGCCGAGCGCCCGAGAAGCGAGCGCCCGAGTGTTGAAGCATGCGAGCAGGCATCCTTCGGCCCCCTGCAACCGCTGGTCCCGGCGCCGCCTCTTACTGAGAAGATCGAGGCGCGAACCATCAGGGGGAGATCCGTGACCGTCGTTGTGCTGCTTGGGATTCTGCTGCTCGTCATCGTGGGATGCGTGTGCGTGTACCTGGATGCCAGAGGCGATGGCCGCCGTTGGGTGCGCGTCGTGGCGGTCGTGACCATCGCGGCCGGCGAAGTGCTGAGCCGTTCCGGCAAGCGCGGTCGCAGCAGCGGTGGCGGGGGCAGCGGGGGCGATGACGACTGAGTACCGCGTGCGCAGCGCCCGAGGGCTTCTGTAACTGCGGGCGGCCGTCTCCTGGAGCCGTTTTGGCCTCGGGGGCGGCCGGGCGATCCGTACCCGTCGGCTCGTCAGTTCGTTGTCCGTCAGTTCGTTGTCCGTCAGTTCGTTGTCCGTCAGTTCTTCGGTCCATCGCCCGTCGGTCCGGCGTCGCCCGTCGGTCCCGGCCGGCCCCGCACCGTACGGCTAGGCCTCGGACGCGTTCCTCTCCTGGTCGACGCACGCCGTTCCTCCCAGTCGGATCCGTTGTCCCTGGTCGCCGGAGGAGTATGCCGTCGCGCTGATCGTGGCGGGGTTGCCGAGTGCGTCGCCCATGTCGATGGTGAGCTCGGCGGTGCCCTGTCCGGCCAGGTGTGCGGCGAGGCAGGCGCTGCTGTTGGCGTTGGCGATGTCCTCCGGGACGCCGATGGACGGGGCGAACATACGGGCCGCCAGGGAACCGGAGGGCGACGGCGGGGAGTAGACGTACGCACCCAGCAGGCCGAAGCGGTCGCAGGCGTCGCGGAGTCGGTCGAAGTCCGGGGTCAGCGCGGCGAGGGTCGTGCGGTCGGGAACGGGCACCAGGAGCCGTTCCCTTCCCAATGCGGCCACGCGGACCTTCGAGCCGGAGTCGTCGGGCTCTTCGGGCACCATGCCCAAGGCGGACAGGGCGAGGCCGCGTTCGGTTTCGGTCGGCTCGCGCAGGTCGACCGGGCCGGGGTCGAAAGCGGCGGCGACGTGGACGCCACGCGGTTCGGACCAGCCGTCGAAGACGCGTGTCGATGTCCGCAAGGTGGCCCTGCGGGGCGCGGGGGCGCCGTCGCGCGACGCGAGGTACGCCAGTGCGGCGACCGTTCCGTGGCCGCAGGCCGGCAACTCCCCCTCCGCGGTGAAGAATCGCAGGTCCACGATCGGTTCGCGGGTCTCGCCGGGGTGCACGCGGACGAAGACGGCGTGCGACGTACCCGACTCCACCGCCACCCGGCGCCGTTCCGCGTCACTCAGGCTCAGCGGCGTATCCTCCAGCACCACCGCCGTGGGGCTGCCGCCCGAGCCGTCGCGCAGGCAGGCACGGACGATAGTCGCGGGCGGCTCTGTCACTGTTCGTCCTCCAGCGTGGCGTAGCCGGTCACCCTCCGGCATGACGTGACCCGGCCGTCCTCCAACGTAGCGTCATCCGGTCGCCCTCCAGCATGGCGTGACCCGCTCGCCCCGCACGACGCGGCCTCGCCCGTCCTCGCGTCCTGCTCCGCAGTGGGCACCCTCCGGCCCCTCCTGGAACGGGAAGAGGCAGTCGCAGGGGCCTGTACCGCCGGAAGGCACCGGGCACCGAGCCTCATCCCGAGCGCCCGAGCCCCATCCCGCTCCCCCAAGACCACCGGAGACCGGCAACTGCACGGGCGTCGAGCGCCGGACACTCGCTTACCCGGCACCGGCACCCGACAGCCCGCACCCGGCACCGGGCGTTACGCGGACGCCCGCTTACGCGGTGCCGACTTCTTCGTGGTCGTCTTCTTGGCGGCGGTCTTCTTGGCCGACGTCCGGGAGCCGGCCGTGCCGCCGGTCGACTTCGCGGTGCCACCGTCGGCCGTCTTGGCTGTCGTTTTGGCGGTCGTCTTGGCTGTCGTCTTGGCGGTGGACTCCTTCGCCGTCGACTTCCTCGCTGTCGACTTCTTCGCCGCGGTCTTCTTGGCCGCCGCCTTCTTCGCCGTGGACGTCGTCTTCTTCCCGCCGACCTCCTTGGGCGCCGTACGGGCCGGTCCGCGGGTGGCGGACTTGCGGGCCGGCATGTGGGTGACCTCGGCGTCCTCGCCGGTCCCGGTGGTCTCCTCGGCCTCGTCGGTCTCCTCGCCCCGCGACTCCTTGGCCGCGCGCACGCTCTTCTCCAGGGCGGCCATCAGGTCCAGCACCTTGCCGCCGGACTTCTCCCCGGAGGGGGCGGCGGGTGCCTCGTGACCCTCGGCCTTGGCCGTGACGAGTTCCTCCACGGCTTCGCGGTAGTCGTCGTGCAGGTCCGCGAGGTCGACCTCGCCGAGCGTGTCCATCAGGGCGTCGGCCAGGTCGAGTTCCTTGTCGCGGACGGTGACGTCGGCGTCCGGGGCGACCTCGTCGGTGGCCCGGATCTCGTCCGGCCAGAGCAGGCCGTGCATGGCGATCACGTCGCCGACGACGCGCAGCATGCCGAGCCGCTCCCGCCCGCGCAGCGCGAATTTCGCCACCGCGACCTTCTGGCTGCGCTTGAGGGCCTCGCGCAGCAGGACGTACGGCTTGGCGGCCGGAACGCCGTTCGCGGAAAGGTAGTACGCCGTGTCCATCTGGAGCGGGTCGATCCGGTCGGCCGGGACGAAGGCCACGATCTCGATCGTCCGGGCGGTCGGGATCGGGAGCGATGCCAGATCCTCGTCCGTGATCGGGATCAGTGTGCCGTCCGCGTCCTCGTAGGCCTTGCCGATCTCCGCCGTCGAGACCTCGCTGTCCTCCAGCTCGCAGACCTTGCGATAGCGGATGCGGCCGCCGTCGTCGAGGTGGATCTGGCGGAAGGAGATCGAGTGGCTCTCGGTGGCGTTCACGACCTTGATGGGGATGCTGACCAGGCCGAAGGAGATGGCGCCGTTCCAGATGGATCGCACGTGCAGCACCCTTCCGATCACTTTGAGCCGTTTTCATGCCTTTTTCGTGGGATTCTCATCGTATGACGCCGATCACGGAGGTGGAGGGCAGAAGGCTCGCGCTCACCAACCTGGAGAAGGTCCTCCATCCGGCCACCGGCTTCACCAAGGGCGAGGTGCTGCACTACTACGCCACCGTGGCGGACGTACTGCTCCCCCATCTGCGTGACCGGCCGGTCTCCTTCCTCCGGTATCCCGACGGGCCGGACGGGCAGCTCTTCTTCACCAAGAACGTGCCGCCCGGTACGCCCGCCTGGGTCAGAACGGCCGAGGTGCCGCGCACCGAGGGGCCCGCGCGCATGGTCCTCGTCCAGGACCTGGCCTCGCTCATGTGGGCGGCGAACCTCGTGACCGAGTTCCACACGCCGCAGTGGACGATCGGCACACCCGGGATCGCCGACCGGATCGTCTTCGACCTCGATCCGGGGGCGCCGGCGACGGTCGTGGAGTGCTGCGAGGTGGCGTTGTGGCTGCGCGAGCGGCTGGCCGGCGACGGGATCGAGGCGTACGCGAAGTCGTCCGGGTCGAAGGGGCTGCATCTGCTGGCCGCCGTCGCGCCGACCCCCTCCGCCGATGTCAGCGCATACGCGAAGGAACTGGCCGTGGAGGCGGAGAAGGCGCTGCCCCGACAGGTCGTGCACCGGATGACACGGAGCCTGCGGCCCGGGAAGGTGTTCGTCGACTGGAGCCAGAACGCCGGCCGCAAGACGACGGCCACCCCCTACACGCTCAGGGCGCGGGCGGAGCCCACGGTCTCGGCGCCCGTGACCTGGGACGAGGTCGAGGCGTGCGGGACACCGGACCGGCTGGTCTTCCGGGCACCGGACATCGCATCCCGCGTGCGGGAGTTCGGCGACCTGCTGGCCCCGCTGTTCGACCCGGACCGCGCGAGCCCGCTGCCCTGAACGCCCCGGCGGAGGCTCACGGAGCGTACGCGTACGGGGAGGCCTCACGGAGCGTACGCGTACGGCTCATACCCGTTGCCAGGTGTGCCGGTCCCGGGCCATCGCGTGCAGGGCCTCCACGTCCGCCGGCTTGAGCACCCCGCCGAGCCGGGCGAGGCCCGCGAGGTCGGTGTCCCGCAGGACGCGGACCCCGCGCGGTGGCGCGGGCGCGTCCAGGCCGGCGGGGCCGACCACGGCGAGGACGGCGTGGACCTCGGCCGTCAGGGCATGGGACGCGCGGTCGGCGCCCGCGCGGACCCGGCGGAGCAGCGGGTGCGGTTCGCGGCGTCCGACGGCGACCATCGGGTGGGCGACCCGGACGCGCTGCTTGCGGGCGTACAGCGCGTGGACGCAGAAGAGGCCGGCGGGGCCGATCGCCAGGTGATGGACGCGGTCTCCGCCCGGGAGCGGGATCGAGTGCAGGGTGTGCCAGCCGCCCTCCTCCAGCCGGTCGAGGGCCGCGCCGACGATCTCCTCGGCGGCGAGCGCGTGGCGGCGCGGGTCGGGGCGCAGCCGGCGCGCCGGGCCCGGGTCGCGGTCGAGGGCGATCAGCAGGGCCTCGCCGGGCCGGTTCGGCGCGAGGTCGTCGTCCGGGTGGAGTGTCAGCCGGGCCAGTTCGGCCGGGGTGGGGACGGGGGGCGGCCCGACCGTCACCGGGCCGGTCAGGAACGGGCCCAGCACGTCGAGCACGTCCTCACGCCGGTCCTCGCTGAGCAGGTTGACCCGGGCCGCCTCACGGTCGTACCAGGCGACGTTCCTCCCGTCGGTCAGGCACACGTACAGGCGCTCCTGTCCGTGGCGCCAGGCCGGTATGACGCGCAGTCCGTTCATGCACCATCACCCCACGACCATGGGAACAGGCGGGGTGCTCCAGGGGCAAGAACCCGGTTACCTTTGGGAGCAGTTGGGGGAGTTGGGTGGGAGGCCCCGTTGCGGACTCGCAGGAAGTATCCGGATGTTCCGTCCCCGGACAGCCCATGGAGCGAGATCGTGCCCGGCCTGTGGATGGGCGGCCACGAGTTCGCGGGGCGTTCGGGGCAGACCGAATCCGCCGTCGTACGCGATGAGTTCGACCTGGTCCTGACGCTGCTGCGGCTGCCGGGGCACGGGCCCGACCCGGGGGTCGAACACTATGTGTGGCCGATACCGGACGGACCGTTGGACGGTACGCAGCTCACGGGGGTCATGCGGCTCGCGCGGGCCGCGGACGACGCTCTGGAGGACGGGCGCCGGGTGCTCGTCCGCTGCTACCACGGCTACAACCGCTCGGGGCTGGTCGTCGCGCACGCGCTCGTCCTCGCGGGGCACACCACCGACGACGCGATAGAGCTGATCAGGGCCCGGCGCTCGCCCTGGGCGCTGCACAACGAACTCTTCGTGGAGTACCTGCGGGCCGGGCTCACCACGGCACGCCTCCTCGAGGAACTCGCGGAGTAGGAGCGCTCGGGCGCATGACCAGGACCTGGGTGAACAAAAAGGACTTCTGTGTGAATAGGCACTTCTGTGTGAATAAGGTGTACGAGGCGACGGCCGGTCGTCCCGAGCCGTGCCCGATGGCCCGGCGCGGGGCCCTCGTGAACGGCCACCGCGCCGACGGCAGCACTTCCTTCGCCGATCTCGTGCGGTAGCGGCGCGGCAGCGCATCGCGCACGGGGCGGCCCGGACACAGGAGCGCAGTGATCCACAGCCGCCTCGCGCGCGGGACGGGCGGCCCCCGACGCGCCGTCCTCGGCGCCGCCGTCGCCGCCGTGCTGGCGGCGTCCCTGGCGGGCTGCGGCGACTCCGGCGCTCCGCGCGACGCGGGCGCGACCCCCACCGCCGTCGGCCCGACCAGACTGTGGCCGCAGCTGCCGCCCGCCTCGACGCCCGCGATCGACTACGGCGAGGCGGACACCGAGACCGTCAAGGGCGTCACGGCTCCCGGCGACGACATCCACGAGGTCGATCCGGTGGCCGTGGTGCGCGCCGAGGTCGCCGCCCATCCCGACGACTACAGCGGGCCGCACGCGATGTACGCCCAGACGGTCCGGCAGCTCGAGGACTGCGGGGAGGGCGGCACGCGGGGCGGGAAATGCCCGGTCCTCCAGGCGTACTACCGGGATCTCACGGGCGACGGGAAGGACGACATGGTGCTCGGCATCCGTTTCCCCGCCCACCAGTTGGCGGTACGGGTGTACGCGTTCCTGCGCCACCGGCTGGTGCAGGTCATGGGCACCTCGGACAGCGTGGTCAGCGTGGAGCTCGCGGGCCGTGACGTGATCATCCGCTCGCCCTCGACCCTGCCGGGATACAAGTTCCGTACGGTCTGGTCCTGGGATCCGCACCAGGACGCGATGCTGGCGGCCCGCGACGAGATCCTGCGGATCGGACCGGCGACACCGCCGGGCCGGCCCACACCGTCGGCCTCCCCTCCGTCACCCCCTCGCTCTCCGTCTCACCCACGCTCTCCCCGTCCGCGAGCGGCTCATGAGAGGGCTCATGAGGCGGCCCCCGCGCCTGCCGCGGTGGACCGCCACCCTGACCTGGAAGGCGGCCGCGTTCATCGCGGTGATGTGCTGCGGTCTGGCCGCCCTGCTGGGCGTCCTCGTGCATGTCTCGGTGACCGACCAGACCGTCGGCGAGGCGCGCGGCCGCGCGCTGGACCGGCTCACCGACGTCACGGCGGCCTACGAGGCGGGAGACCGGCTGCCGCCGGGCGCGGGCCTCGACCCTCCCGGGCTGCCCGCGCGACTGCGGCAGCTGGCGGTGGACGGGAAGCGCGGTTCGATGGTCGGCGAGCACGACACGCACCCCACGATGTGGGCGGCCGGGCCCGCCGACGGTGGACGCGCGCTTGCCGTCCAGTACGACTACGCCCAGGGCGCGCACACCATCGACGCGCTGGACCGGGCGATCGTGTGGTCGTCGGCGCTGGCGATCGGCGTGACGCTGCTGGTGGGGGCGTTCGCGGTGACACGGGTGACCCGTCGGCTGCACGCGACGGCGCGGGTGGCGCGCCGGATCAGCGGAGGCGACCTGGACGCGCGCGTCGACGACCCGCGCGCCCAGGATCCGAGGCGGCCGCAGGACGAGGTGGCCGCGGTCGCCGGCGCCCTCGACACGATGGCGTCGTCGTTGCAGGGCAAGCTGCTGAGCGAGCAGCGGTTCACCGCCGATGTGGCGCACGAGCTGCGCACTCCGCTGACCGGGCTGCACGCGGCGGCCGAACTGCTCCCGCCGGGGCGGCCGACGGAGCTGGTGCGCGACCGGGTGGCCGCGCTGCGCACCCTCACCGAGGACCTTCTGGAGATCTCCCGCCTGGACGCCCGCAGCGAGCGTCTGGAGCTGGACTCGGAGCCGTTGGCGCCGCTGGCCGAGCGGGTGGTGCGTGCGTCGGGGACCGACACGGCGGTCCGGGTGGTGCGGGGTGCGCGGGTCGAGACCGACCGGCGCCGGCTGGAGCGGGTGCTCGGGAATCTGGTGGCCAACGCCCACAGGCACGGCAGGGGGCCGGTGGTCCTGACCCTGGACGGCCCGGTCGTCACCGTCCGGGACCACGGGGACGGCTATCCGGGCTACCTCGTGGAGCACGGGCCGCAGCGTTTCCGGACCGACGGCGGTTCGAAGGGCCACGGCCTCGGCCTGACCATCGCGCTCGGCCAGGCGCAGGTGCTGGGCGCACGCCTGACGTTCGCCAACGCCCCGGACGGCGGAGCGGTGGCGACGCTGACGCTCCCTCAGGGCGGGTGGGAGGAGCCCGGCGTCTCCGATGGCGGAGTGTGAACTGCGCTCTCCGGCTCCCGATCCTAATGTGGCGATAAGTCAGGTTCACCCCCTTTCCGGAGGAGCCCCCCATGTCCCTGCGATCCACGTACACCCGAATCGGTATAACGCTCGCCGCCGGCAGCCTCGTCGCCCTCGCCGCGGCCACCCCCGCCCTCGCCGACGGCGATGGGGGCTCCGGAAGCGGTGGCACCCAGGAGTGGAGCAACGGCGGCGGTGACGGCGGCACCGGCCAGACCTGGAACAACGGCGGCACCGGCGGGGACGGCGCCCAGCAGGGCACCGGTGGCGGGGGTGACGGCCAGACAACATGGAACAACGGCGGCACCGGCGGGGACGGCGCCCAACAGGGCACCGGTGGCGGCGGTGACGGCGGCACCGGCCAGACCTGGAACAACGGCGGTGGCGGCGGTGACGGCCAGAACAACGGTGGTGGCGGCGACGGCGGCCAGACCTGGAACAACGGTGGCGGCGGGAACGGCCAGACCTGGAACAACGGTGGCGGCGGGAACGGCCAGACCTGGAACAACGGTGGCGGGGGCGACGGCCGCGAACCGGCGACCGGCAACAACAACCAGAACGACCCGCGCCTGTACAGGGGCAGGATCACCGCCCGCGACGGGCTGGCCCTGCGCAGCGCCCCGACCCGCGGCAGTCAGTTGATCCGCGTCGCGCGGTACGGCGAGACCGTCTCCATCTACTGCAAGACCTCGGGCCAGAACGTCCAGGGCAACCCTCTCTGGTACCTCCTCACGGACGGCACCTGGGCCTGGGGCGCCGCGCGCTACATCGACAACATCGGCCCGTCCCCCCGCTGGTGCTGACACGACGAACCGGAACGGCCTGTTCGTCATCGCATGACGGGACATCGGGTCGCCCGCTTGCTACGTTCCGGACATGATCCAGCCCGGAATGTCCGGAACGGCCGTTACGGCGGACCCGGCTCCTCCCGCCGAACGCCTGCCCAGGCGCCGTGGCATCGAGTTCACCCTCATCGTCGTCGCCGTCCTGCTCTGCGTGTACGGCTACTGCGCTGTCGGCCTCGCCAAGAACGGCACCGTCCCGCCCGGCGCCGCCGGTTACGGCGCCGGGCTCGGCGTGCTCGCGCTGCTCGCCCACGTCGCCGTGCGCCTCCGGGCCCCCTACGCCGATCCGCTGCTGCTGCCCATCGCCGTCCTCCTCAACGGCCTGGGCCTGGTGCTGATCTACCGGCTCGACCTGGAGACCCCGGCCGACCAGGCGGCGCCCATCCAGCTGATCTGGTCGACGCTCGGAGTCGCGTTCTTCATCGTCGCCGTGCTCTTCCTGCGCGACCACCGCGTCCTCCAGCGCTACACCTACGTTTCGGTGGTCTGCGCGCTCGCCCTGCTCGTCCTGCCGATCTTCTTCCCGGCGGTGAACGGCGCCCGCATCTGGATCCGGATCGCCGGATTCTCCATCCAGCCGGGCGAGTTCGCGAAGGTACTGCTCGCGGTCTTCTTCGCCGGCTACCTCGCCGCCAACCGCAACGCGCTCGCCTACAGCGGCCGCCAGATCTGGCGGTTCCGCCGGCTCCAGCTGCCCACCGGCCGTGTCCTCGGCCCGATCGTGGCGATCTGGCTGCTCAGCGTGCTGGTCCTGGTCCTGGAGCGGGATCTCGGGACCTCGCTGCTCTTCTTCGGCCTGTTCGTGATCCTGCTGTACGTCGCCACCGGCCGCACCGGCTGGATCGCGGTCGGGCTGCTGCTGGCCTGTGTCGGCGCGATCGCCGTCGGCCGGCTGGAGCCGCATGTGCACAGCCGGGTGCAGGACTGGCTGGACCCCTTCGCGTCGATCACCGCGGGCCGGGGCCCCAATCAACTCGCCCAGTCCCTCTTCGCGTTCGCGGCCGGCGGGATGCTCGGCACCGGCCTCGGGCTCGGCCACTCGATCCTCATCGGCTTCGCCGCCAAGTCCGACTTCATCCTGGCGACCGCGGGCGAGGAGCTCGGACTGGTCGGCCTGTCCGCGATCTTCCTCCTCTACGCCCTCCTCGTGGAGCGCGGATACCGTGCGGGGCTCGCCCTGCGCGACCCCTTCGGCCGGCTTCTCGCGATCGGCCTCGCCTCGATCGTGGCCCTCCAGGTCTTCGTCATCGCGGGTGGCGTGACCGGCCTGATCCCGCTGACCGGCATGGCGATGCCCTTCCTCGCCCAGGGCGGCTCCTCGGTCGTCACCAACTGGATCATCGTGGCGCTGCTGATCCGGATCAGCGACTGCGCCCGCGGTCAGTACGACGGGACACCGGCGCCATGACCAAATACATCCGCCGGGCCATGGGACTGTGCGCCGTGCTGCTGGTCGCCCTCCTGGTCAACGCCGCCCGCGTCCAGGTCGTCCAGGCCCCGTCGCACGACCACAACCCCGCCAACCGCCGTCAGGCGATCGCCCGTTACGGCCAGCCCCGCGGCGACATCGTCGTCGACGGCCGCACGGTCACCGGCTCCAAGGACACCGGCGAGCAGCTCCGCTACGAACGGACCTACCGGGACGGCCCGTTGTACGCGTCCGTCACCGGCTTCGCCTCGCAGTTGTACGGGACGACGCTGCTGGAGAGCACCGAGGACGGCATCCTGTCCGGCGCCGACCCGATGCTCGCCCCGTTTCCGCTGCTGAACGACGTCACCCGGGCGCGGAACCCGGGCGGCGAAGTCGTCACCACGCTCGACGCGGCGGCGCAGCGCGCGGCCTTCGAGGGGCTCGGCTCCCGGCGGGGTGCGGTCGCCGCGATCGAGCCGTCGACCGGCCGGATCCTGGCACTGGTCTCCACTCCGTCGTACGATCCCGGGGACCTGTCCGGGACGGGGCCGACCGCGTCGAAGGCGTGGGAGCGGCTGAACGGCGAGGCCGCCAAGCCGATGCTCAACCGGGCGATCCGGCAGACGTATCCGCCGGGGTCGACGTTCAAGGTGGTGACCGCCGCGGCGGCGCTGGACGCGGGCGTGGTGAGCGACGTGGACGAGCCGAGCAGGTCGCCGAACCCCTACCGGCTCCCCGGCACCACGACGAGGCTCACGAACGAGATCGAGGGCTGCGAGGACGCCTCCCTGCGGTACGCCTTCACCTGGTCCTGCAACACGGTCTTCGCGAAACTGGGCGTCGACGTCGGGCTCGACGCCATGACGAGGACGGCGGCGGACTTCGGCTTCAACGACCGCAAGCTGCGCATCCCCTTCTCGGTGGCGCCCAGCAATTTCGACCTGCGGCTCGACAAGGCGCAGCTGGCGCTCTCCTCCATCGGCCAGTTCGACACCCGCGCGACTCCGCTGCAGATGGCGATGATCTCGGCGGCCGTGGCGGGGGACGGCACGGTCAAGACGCCCTACCTGGTGGAGAGGACGACCACACGGGGTGGCGGGACGCTGGCCACGACCGGACCGCGGACCCTCCACCAGGCGATGAGCCCGTCGACGGCGCAGCGCATGCGCGAGCTGATGACCGACGTGGTGGAGGACGGCACGGGAACCGTGGCCGCCATTCCCGGCGCCACCGTCGGCGGAAAGACCGGCACCGCCCAGCACGGCATCGGCAACTCCGGCACCCCGTACGCCTGGTTCATCTCCTGGGCGCGGGCCGACGACTCCATGGAGCCCGCGGTGGCCGTCGCGGTCGTCGTGGAGGACGCGGCGGCGGACCGGGGGGACATCACCGGGGGCGGGTTCGCGGGGCCGATCGCGCGGGCGGTGATGGAGGCGGTGCTGGGGTCGCGACGGGGTGGGTGAGGGGATGGCCAGGGGGCCGGCGCGGGGATGGCCAGGGGGTTGGTGAGGAGATGGTCGGCCTGGTGGGCCAGGGGGCGTTCTCTCACTGCGTGAGACGGGGGTGTGGCCGCCGCCCCGGCCGACCTAACGTTCGGTCATGACTCTGTCGACAGCCTCGTACGAGCTCGCCCAGGTCAACATCGGCCGCCTCAAAGCACCTTTGGAATCACCCCTGTTGAAGGACTTCGTCGAAGCCCTCGACCCCGTGAACGCCGTCGCGGACGCGGCGGACGGATTCGTCTGGCGACTGCAGAGCGACTCCGGCAACGCCACGGACGTTCCCGTCCTCGGCGACGAATGGCTGATCATCAACATGTCCACCTGGCGCGACACGGACGCGCTGACGGCGTTCATGTACCAGGGCCGGCACCGTGAGCTGCTGGCGCGACGCCGGGAGTGGTTCGAGCGTCTGGAGGAGGCCATGGCGGTGCTGTGGTGGGTCCCGGCCGGCCACCGCCCGACGGTCGCGGAGGCCGAGTCCCGCCTGCTGCGTCTGCGTGAACACGGGCCCACACAGGACGCGTTCACCCTGCGGACGCCCTTCCCGCCGCTGGCCCCGGCCACGGCCTAGACTCCCCCGGGCGCCGAGCCGGGGAGCCGTTTCAGGACGCCTTCCCGGCAACGCGCGGCCGCGGCACGGCGACCGGCCCGGGCACCGCGCCCTGGACCGCTCCGGGCCTCTACGGAGCCCCCTCCTCGATCATCTCCTCGACCTCCGCGACACGTTCCCGTTCCTCCGTGGCGAACCGTTCCGCGTCCAGCCTTTCGGCGATCTCCTCGTCCTGGGCCATCAGGAGGTCCAGGTTGGAGTTGCCCATGTCGAAGACGCCCATGTCGACGTAGGCCTGCTGGAGGCGTTTGCCCCACAGGCCGATGTCCTTGACGCAGGGGACGATGCGGCTGAAGAGCAACTGGCGGAAGAGGTGCAGGAATTCGGACTGCTCGCTGTACTCCTCGGCCGCCGCTTTCGGGATGCCGAAGTTCTCCAGGACCTCGACGCCGCGCAGCCGGTCCCGCATCAAGTAGCAGCCCTCGATGACGAATTCCTCGCGCTCGCGCAGTTCGGCGTCGGAGAGCTGTTTGTAGTAGTCGCGCAGGGCCATGCGGCCGAAGGCGACATGCCGCGCCTCGTCCTGCATCACATAGGCCAGGATCTGCTTCGGCAGCGGCTTGTCGGTGGTGTCCCTGATCATCCCGAAGGCGGCCAGGGCCAGGCCTTCGATCAGGACCTGCATGCCCAGGTAGGGCATGTCCCAGCGGGAATCGCGCAGGGTGTCGCCGAGGAGGGACTGGAGGTTGTCGTTGATCGGGTAGAGCATGCCGATCTTCTCGTGCAGGAAGCGGGCGTAGACCTCCGCGTGCCGGGCCTCGTCCATGACCTGGGTGGCCGAGTAGAACTTGGCGTCCAGGTCGGGGACCGATTCGACGATCCGCGCCGCGCAGACCATGGCTCCCTGTTCGCCGTGCAGGAACTGGCTGAACTGCCAGGAGGCGTAGTGCTTGCGCAGTTCACCCTTGTCCCGGTCGGTCATCCTCGCCCAGTACGGGGTGCCGTACAGGGTCATGGCCTCGTCGGGGGTGCCGAGCGGATCGAGGGGGTCGACCTCCAGACCCCAGTCGATGCGCTTCTGGCCGTCCCACTGTTTGTCCTTGCCCTTCTGGTAGAGGGCGAGCAGCCGGTCACGACCGTCGTCGTACTCCCAGCTGAAGCGCGCTGCCCCCGAGGCCGGTACCTGCCAGAGGGGATCTCCCGAGTCCGTGGCGTACAGCTCATGCGTCGGCATACCTCGCAGGCTCACACGGGGTAGACGCGTCGTCAACAAGTCCGGCACAAGGGATTGACGAGCTTGCTGACAAGCAGTCTCATAAGTGGTGACCGCCGGTAACTCCTGAAGCGATCCCGTACGACGAGGTGGGAACAGCCATGACGACGGTGCCCGAAGCCGATGTGCTCCGTGACGCGCTCGGTCTGCTCAAGGACCGGGAGCAGGTGGCCGAGCGCCTCCTCGACTCGTCCGCCAAGCACTCCTTCGACCCCGACAAGGAGCTCGACTGGGACGCGCCCTTCGAAGAGGGCAAGTGGTTCTGGCCGCCCGAGCTGGTGTCGCTGTACGACACCCCGCTGTGGCGGCGGATGAGCGAGGAGCAGAGGATCGCCCTCTCCCAGCACGAGGCCGCCGCGCTGGCGTCGCTGGGCATCTGGTTCGAGATCATCCTGATGCAGCTGCTGGTGCGGCACATCTACGACAAGGCGGCGACGAGCGCGCACGTGCGGTACGCGCTGACCGAGATCGAGGACGAGTGCCGGCACTCGAAGATGTTCGCCCGGCTGATCACCCGCGGGGGCACGCCGTACTACCCGGTGAGCCGGGCGCATCTCAACCTGGGCCGGCTCTTCAAGACCATCTCGACCACGCCGGGTTCCTTCACGGCGACGCTGCTCGGTGAGGAGATCCTCGACTGGATGCAGCGGCTCACGTTCCCGGACGAGCGGGTGCAGACCCTCGTCCGGGGTGTCACGCGGATCCACGTCGTGGAGGAGGCGCGACACGTCCGGTACGCCCGGGAGGAGCTGCGGCGGCAGATGGTCACGGCGCCGCGGTGGTCCCAGGAGTTCACCCGGATCACGTCGGGCGAGTTCGCCCGCATCTTCTCGGTGGCCTTCGTCAACCCCGAGGTCTACACGAACGTCGGCCTCGACAAGCGCGAGGCCCTGGCGCAGGTCAAGGCCAGTGGACACCGCCGGGAAGTGATGCAGACCGGGGCCGGGCGGCTGACGGACTTCCTGGACGACATCGGGGTGCTGCGGGGGGCCGGGCGCCGGCTGTGGAAGTCCTCGGGGCTGCTGGCCTGAGCGGCTCCCGCGGGTTCGGTGCCGGGCTGCCCAGGACGGCGGGCGGTTACGCTGCCCGACATGACCTCGCAGGCTCCTCCCCCCGCATACCGTCGGCTCAGCGTCGAGGAGCGGCGCAGTCAGCTGCTCGAAGCCGCGCTGTCCCTGTTCGCTCAGCGGGTGCCCGAGGAGGTCTCGCTGGACGATGTGGCGGAGGCGGCCGGGGTGTCGCGGCCGCTCGTGTACCGGTACTTCCCGGGCGGCAAGCAGCAGTTGTACGAGGCTGCCCTGCGGTCCGCCGCCGAGGAGCTGGAGCACTGCTTCGCGGAGCCTCCGGAGGGGCCGCTCACCGAGCGGCTCTCCCGGGCCCTGGACCGGTACCTCGCGTTCGTGGACCAGCACGACGCCGGGTTCAGCGCACTGCTGCAGGGCGGCAGCGTCATCGAGACCTCACGGACCACGGCCATAGTCGACGGGGTCCGCAGGGCGGCGGCGGAGCACATTCTCGATCATCTGGCGGTGAAGGATCCCGGGCCCCGGCTGCGGATGACCGTACGGATGTGGATCACGGCCGTGGAGGCCGCCTCGCTGATCTGGCTCGACGAGGACAAGGAACCCCCGCTGGACGAGCTGCGGGACTGGCTCGTCGAGCAGTTCGTGGCCGCGCTCGTGGCGAGTGCGGGGCGCGATCCGCAGACCGCGGCGGTGGTCCGGGCCTCGCTCGCGATGGAGAGCCCCGACGGCATCGTGGGGGCACTGGTCCGCCGGGTGCTGCCCGTTGTCGGGGATGCGGCCCACCTGCTGTGACACTGGTCCGGTGAAGAGCGAAGACACCCCCTTTGTCGGCGGCCCGCTGGACGGCCGCGTCCTGCCGGTCCTGCTCGGGATCACCGGTCACCCGCCGAAGACGTACCGGATCCCGGTGCCCGACGCGAACGGCGGGAAGCCCACCGTGCTGGTCTACCGGCGCGTCCAGGCGGCCACCAGCAAGCGGCTCGGGCTCCATCAGGGGTGGAAGTACGAGTACGACCCCGAGGCCGACGCGTCGGAACGCCGGTTCAAGTGGCCCTGGTCCTCGGGGACGCACGGCAGCCGGGGCAGGAGCGGCGCCACGCCGGACGGCAACGCCGACGAGTGACCTTCTTGGGCCGAAGCGGTCACCCGGCGCGCGCCCGGGCCGCGGTCGCCCCATCCTGCCGGTGCGAGACGGGTGGTGGACGGACCACCCCGGCACCGGAGGTGATGACGTGTCAGCAAGGCTTCTGCGTCTGGTCTGTACGGGGGCGGTGGCGGCCGGGATGCTGCTCTCGCCCGCGCCCGCGATGGCCGTCCCGGAGCCCGGCCCGGGGTCCGGAGCCGATGCCCAGCGGTCCGTCGCCTCGCTGCTGACGGATCTTCAGCGGCTGTACCGGGACGCCGAACGCGCCACCGAGACGTACAACGGGACCGCCGAGAAGCTGAAGAAGAAGCGCGCGGAGGTCGGCAGGCTCGACGCCGGACTCGCCAGGGCCCGCCTCTCCCTGCACGACAGCCGCGGCGCCGCGGGGCGCCTGGCCCGACAGCAGTACCAGAGCAGCGGCGAGATCTCCACGTACGTACGGCTGCTGCTCGCCCGGGATCCGCAGCACGCCCTCGATCAGGGGCATCTGATCGGACAGCTGTCGCTGGAGCGGGCCGAGACCGTGCAGCGGGTGACGGGCAGCGAGCGGCGGATCGACGTGCTCGCGCGCGCTGCCCGGAAGGCGCTGGACGGTCAGCTCTCCCTCGCCGAACGGCAGAAGAAGGAGCGGGACGCGGTGCGCGAGCGGCTCGACGACGTCCAGAAGCTGCTCGCCTCACTGACCGCGGAGCAGCTCGCCGAGCTGGACAGGTTCGTGAAGTCGGGGACGGCCACGGCCCAGAAGAAGATCATGGCGTCCGGCGCGCTCAGCAGCGTGCGGCCGCCGTCGCGGGAGGGCGAGGAGGCGCTGCGCTACGCCGTCGAGCAGATCGGGAAGCCGTACGAGTGGGGCGCCGAGGGTCCGGCGGCCTACGACTGCTCGGGACTGACGTCGCAGGCCTGGGAGCGGGCCGGCCGTCCCATCCCCCGCACCAGCCAGGAGCAGTGGGCCCGGCTCCCGAGGATCCCGCTGAACGAGCTGCGTCCCGGCGATCTGGTGATCTACTTCCCCGAGGCCACGCACGTCGCCCTCTACCTGGGCGACGGAATGGTGGTGCAGGCGCCGCGGCCCGGGTCGAAGATCAAGGTGTCTCCCATCGCGGCGAACCCGCTGCTGGGCGCGGTGCGTCCGGATCCGGACGGGTCGCCCCTGGGGCAGTACACGCCGCCGAAGCTCCCCGAGGGCGCCACGGCGGGATCCGACGAGGGCTACGCCTCCGCGACGCCGGCGACCGGCGCGAGGTAGGGGCTGCTCCGCCCGGGGCCGGCGCGGCCGGAAGCCCGCGGGACCGAACGGAACGTGAACCCCGGGCGTCCTGGGACCATGAAGACATCGCGCCGAGCCGCCACCCTGCTCCTGAGCGCCGGGCTGTTGCTCACCGGCTGCTCGTCCCTGACCGACACCCCGGCCGCCGAGGGCTACCACGGCCCCACCCTGCCCGCCCGCACCCCCGAGGCGGGCCATTGGAAGGAGGGTCCGGCCAAGCCCGTGCAGCACAAGCCGTACCCGTACGACATCTATACGCACTGCGGGATCAAGTGGGTCAAGTTCGGAGGCCGTTGGTGGACGCTCGACACGGTCTTCCCCGGCGTCGAGCAGGTCAAGGGGGAACGTGCTCCGCGGTACAGCCAGACGCTCTCCGGCTACATGACCCTGATCGGCCCGGACACCGCCGACTTCGACGCGGCGGGCATGCCCACCCTCCAGTTCGTGCCGGCCGAGAAGAACCCGCCCGGCTGCGACTAGGGGCTGTCGCTCCGCCGGACGGGCCTTGTCGACCGGGACCTCAGCCCTTCTGCTCGGGGGTCTGCTTCATGCCGTCGACGATCGCGCGCTCGGTGATGGCGCTGATGCCGCGGACGGTGCCGGGCTTGATGACGACGCCGTCCTGCGTGACCGACTTGACCTGCACGGTCCGCTCGCCGAGGAAGACGTGGGTCTTCTTGTCGAAGATCCACTCCTCGCGTTCGCCGCTGGTCTCGTCCAGCCGCGCCACCGCGACGCCCGAGCGGCCGAGCGCGTCCTTGGCGTCGTTCACCACGACCACGCCCGGGATCTTCGCGGCGGCCTTGAACAGGGCCGGGTAGAGCTTCGCGGGCGGGTAGCTCTCGCCGAGCAGGTCACCGATCGTGGTGAACGCCTCCTGGTCGGGGGTGTTGCCCTGCCCCGCGGTCTCCTTGTAGATCACCTTCAGCAGCTCGTCGGGGTCGGTGGTCAGCCCGGCCAGGAAGTCGTACGACGGGTGGTTCAGGCCGGCCTCGGGGGTGTTGCCCTGCTCGTCGGGCAGGCTCAGCGTCTCGCCCTCGGCGCTGTCGTTGACGGCCGCGTCGATCAGCCAGCCCTTGGTGCCGTCGGCGGACTGCCAGATCTGGCGCCGGTGCAGCGCGTAGCTGGCGAGGCTGCTGTCGTCGCCGGCCGTCTTCACGAAGGTGCCGGAATCCTGGGACTCGATGTAGACGTACTGACCGGGCCCGACCGTGGGGTGGGTCTCCTCGGCCGCCGCCAGGGAGACCTGGTCGATCAGCTGCGGCAGGCCCTTGGTGGTCGTGGCGCCGACGGGGACGACCGCCGCGGGTCCGGTGGCGAGACCATCGCTGTGCACGCCGCTGTCGATCAGCAGCGTTCCGGCGACGACCGCGCCGGCCACAGCCATCGCGGGCAGCACGAACGCCGGACGCAGCAGGCGGAGACCTCGGGGCTTCGGCAGGGCGGGGGCGGCCTTCGTGGTGTTCGCGTCCCGCTGGGTGTCCTGCTGGATGTGGGCCATCAAACGCTCCTTGTGGAACTGGTGACGGCCCGCCGGGAGATCGCGCGCAGTCTGCGGGAGGAGAGGCGCGCTCTCCTCCCACTCGGCCGGACTCTGCCGGGACTGGGTCGCTTTCATCGATTTCCTTCCGATACGGGCCGGATCGAGTGGATGTGTTCTCCTCTTGTCTGTCGATCCGGCCGGCCGAGTTCCCGATTTCCTCGTACGGGTTTTCCCGCGCGTTCTTCGGCGCGGTGGTCCGTGTACGGGACCGGCGCCGCCCGGGCGTCGAGTTGGCCGCCGAGTTCGGCCTCGGTGAGCTTGCGCAGCTTGGCGCGTGCGCGGGAGAGACGGGAGCGCACCGTCCCGACGGCGATGCCGAGCGCCTCGGCCGCGGCCGTGTACTCCAGCCCCTCCCAGAGGCACAGCGTCAGGACCTCGCGCTCGGGTCTGCGCAGGGCGGCGAGCGCGCGCAGGGCGGCGGCGATACGCCGTCGGTCGTCGAGCCGGCCCGCCACCTCGTCGGCGTGGTCGGGCAGCGCCGTCTCGGCCTCCGCGGCGGCGTTCGCCGCCGCCCGGTAGCGCCGGTTGCTGCGATGGTGGCCACGGGCGACGTTGATCGCCACGCCGAGCAGCCACGGCCGCAGGCTGCCGCCCTCGGCGTCGACCCGGTCACGCAGCCGCCACGCCTCCATGAAGGTCTCGGCCATCACGTCCTCCGCCGCGGACCAGTCGGCGGTGAGGCGGAAGGCGTGGTTGTAGACGGCGCGTGCGTAGCTGTCGTACAGCTCGGCGAACGCGCTCGGATCCCCGGCCCGTATCCGGGTACGCATGTCAGTGCTCACCTTCATTAACTGACGATCCACGCACACCGGGTTCCCGTGATCCGCGTCACAGGGAACGGCGGAGGCGCCGTCCGGCCGGCGGGCGCCAGGCCGATGCCTGCCGCGAGCAGCCATCATGCATCCCGGCCGGACACACCCGCGCAGCGCGTTGCGCCGGCCCGTCAGGCCGGTGCGGGCGGCCTCCACGCAAGGCGAAGAGGCCCGGACAGGATGTCCGGGCCTCTGATGTCGCGATGTTCGGGTGGAGCCGGGCCCTCCGAGGGCCGTCCGGGGGGTGACCGAAGCCGACCGGCAACGACCGGCCATGACGGCCGGACCGCAGGTCGGACGACCGTCAGGCCCTGGTGACCGACGCCAGGTACGCGGCCGTCTTCTCCGGCTCGAAGAAGAAGTTCTCGAAGTCGGCCGGGTTGTTGAAGCCGTTGGCGAATCGGTCGGCGACCGGCGGGAGTTGACCCGCGGCGCCGATCAGGTTGAGGACGTGCTCCGGCGGGACGCCCAGCATCGCGTTGGTCCACTTGGTGACGTGCTGCGCGGTGTCCCAGTAGCGGTCGAACGTCGCCTGCATCCACTCCTCGTCGAAGGGCTTGTCGCCCTGCTCGACGATCGAGGCGAGGTAGGCGGCGGCGCACTTGGAGGCCGAGTTGGAGCCCTGGCCGGTGATCGGGTCGTTGGCCACGACGACGTCGGCGACACCGAGGACCAGCCCACCGCCGGGGAGGCGGCCGATCGGGTTGCGGACAGTGGGGGCGTACCGCCCGGACAACGTGCCGCCCGCGTCGGTCAGTTCGACGTTGGTGGCCCGCGCGTACTCCCAGGGCGTGAACCGCTCCATGAGTTCCAGGGTCAGGGAGAGGTGCTCGGCGGGGTCCTTCACGCCGTTGAAGACGTCGAGCGGGCCGCCGGGTATGCCCTCCCAGAAGAGGATGTCGGCGCGTCCCGAGGTGGTGAGGGTCGGCATGATGAAGAGCTCACCGACACCGGGCACCAGGTTGCAGCGGACCGCGTCGTAGTCGGGGTGCTCCGGACGCGGGCCGAGGCCGTGCACGTAGGCCACCGCGAGGGCGCGCTGCGGCTCGGTGTACGGGGAGCGGGAGGCGTCGCGGCCGAACATCGAGACGAGTTCGCCCTTGCCCGCCGAGACGAGGACCAGGTCGTAGGCGCGGGAGAAGTAGTCGAGGTCGGAGACCGCCGCGCCGTGGATGACCAGCTGGCCGCCGCGCTGCGCGAACGTCTCCATCCAGCCGGCCATCTTGACCCGCTGGTCGACCGACTGCGCGTACCCGTCGAGCTTGCCGACCCAGTCGATGGCGCGCTGCGAGGGGCCCGGGTCGAAGGAGCCGGGGGCCGCGACCGAGACGCCGAGCCCTTCGATCTTCGGGGCCTGCGACTCCCAGAAGTTCAGCTGGAGATCACGCTCGTACTGGAGTGCCGTGTCGAACATGCACTGCGTCGACATGACCCGGCCGGACCGGATCTCGTCCGCCGTCCGGTTCGACATCAGGGTGACCTCGTACCCCTGCGACTGGAGGCCGAGGGCGAGCTGGAGTCCGGACTGACCGGCTCCGACGACGAGTATCTTCCGCATGCGGGTTGCTTCTCCTAGGACTTGGGCGTCCCTATTCGGGGCTGACTTCGAGCGCGTGACCGACCAGGGCGAGCAGGGTCTCGACGACCGAGATCCGGCGGCGCGCGTCCATGATCATGACAGGTATGTGCGGAGGAACCGTGAGGGCTTCGCGCACGTCGTCCGGCTCGAACCGGTCACTGCCGTCGAAGTGGTTGACGGCGACGACGTACGGCAGTCCGCAGCTCTCGAAGTAGTCGAGTGCCGGGAAGCAGTCCGAGAGACGGCGGGTGTCGGCGAGGACCACCGCACCGATCGCGCCACGCACCAGGTCGTCCCACATGAACCAGAACCGCTGCTGGCCCGGCGTACCGAAGAGGTAGAGCACCAGGTCGTCGTCGAGCGTGATGCGGCCGAAGTCCATGGCCACGGTGGTGGTCAGCTTCTCCGGCGTACCCGTGAGGTCGTCGGTGTCCTCGCTCGCCCGGGTCATCAGCGCCTCCGTCTGGAGAGGCGTGATCTCCGAGACGGAGGTGACGAGCGTGGTCTTGCCGACGCCGAAGCCGCCGGCCACCACGATCTTGGTCGCGATCGGCGCGCGCGTGCGGTCCGTCTGCCAGGCCTGCAGATTCTCCTCGTCGTCGAGGAGAGGGGCGACGCCAGGTTCGGCGTCAGAGACGACGGAGTCCACTCAGCACCCTTTCCAGCAGAGCGCGGTCCGGCTGTCCCGGGCCGTGACCTGTTCCGTACACACGGATCTTTCCCTGGTCCGCCAGGTCGCTCAGCAGCACCCGGACCACTCCGAGCGGCATCCTGAGGAGGGCGGCGATCTCGGCCACCGTGCGCATCCGGCGGCAGAGTTCGACGATGGCCCGCATCTCGGGCATCACCCGGTGGGTGAGCGAGCCGTTCGTCAGCTCCTTGCGCTCCTGCGGGGCCTCCAGCGCGGCCACGAAGGTCTCCACCAGCAGGACGTGCCCGAAGCGCGTCCGTCCACCGGTGAGCGAGTACGGGCGCACCCGGGCGGGCTTGCGGTCGCCGCCGCGGACGGGGAGCTTCGACACGCCGTTCGACACGGTCATCGGGTACTCCCGATCGCCGCGGCCTCGAGGGATTTTCGGAGCTCGATGCGCAGCTCGGGGGTCAGGACGTGTCCGGCACGGCCGACGAAGAGCGCCATGTGGTACGCCACCACGCTCATGTCGCAGTCCGGGGAGCCGTGCACGCCGAGCAGCGAGCCGTCGCTGATCGCCATGACGAACAGACTGCCCTCGTCCATCGCGACCATGGTCTGCTTGACGCCGCCGCCGTCCATCAGCTTGGCGGCACCGATGGTGAGGCTGCCGATGCCGGAGACGATGGTGGCGAGGTCCGCGGCGGAACCCTTGGGGCCGGTGGGCCTGGTGCTGTCGGCCGTCCGCGCCTCGGCGTTGCGGCCGGGGTCGGAGGAGAGCAGCAGCAGGCCGTCGGAGGAGACGACCGCGACCGACAGGAGGCCCGGCACCTCCTCGACGAGATTGGTCAGCAGCCAGTGCAGGTTACGTGCTTCGCTGCTCAGGCCGAAGGTACTGGTCGCGGTCAACTGCTTGCCTCCTCGACTGTGCCCCCCGATGCTTCTACGACCTGTGCGTTGAGCCGCTGCGCCGTGGGCGCGTGTCCTGCGGGAGCGTGTGCGGCGGCCACGGGTTCCGACGGTGCCGGCCCGTCGGGCGTGGGGGTCTCCGCCGTCCGGTCGGCGATCTCCGCCTCCACGTCACGACGGCCCTCGATGGCGCCCCGGTGGAAGCCGCCCAGCCTGCGGCGCAGGGCATCGGCGTCGACGCCGCCCACGCGCGGCCGCGGGGCGGCGGCGGGGGCGGAGATCTTCGGCGTCCGCTTGGGCAGGCCCTTGTCGGTGACCCGGGGGTGATCGTCGGGCGCGCGCTCGTGGCTGTCGGGGCCGATGGCGTAGGGGTCGGTGGTGGCCTCTGCGCGCGGGTCCGGCACCGGAGCGCGCTCGGCGGGGGCGTCCGCGGCGGAGTCGGGAGCCGGCTCGCCGAGGTCCGCGGCCGCCTGGGCGAAGACCGGTGCGGGTCCGGCGAGGCCGGGGTCCGACTCGGGGGCTCCGGGGGCGGGTACGGCCACGGGCCCGGAGTCGGGCCTGGGTGCCGTCCCCGTGGTGGTCGCCGCCACGGGAGAGTCCGGCTCGGAGACCTCCGCCGCGGGAGCCCCGGCCGCCGGAGCCCCCGGTCCGGGAGCTTCCGGTACGAGGGCCTCACCTACGGGGGATCCCGGTGCCGAGCCCCCCTGCGCCGGGGACTCGGGTGCGGGAGACCCCGATGCCGGGGATCCCTGCGCCGGAGTCTCCGATGCCAAGGTTCCCTGTGTCTGAGAACCCGACGCCGAGAAGTCGCGGGCCGCAGACCCTGCTGCCGAGAAATCCCGTGGCGGAGACTCGGGTGCGGGAGACCCCGATGCCGGGGATCCCTGTGCCGGGGACTCGGATGCGGGAGTTCCCGTACCGGAGGCGTCCGACGCGAGGTCCGGGAGGAGCAGCTCCATCGTGGTCTCGGGCGTGAGTTCGGTCTCCGGCCCGGCGGCCGGCTGGGGCTCGCGGGGCGCCGGGATGACCGGGGTCTGCGCGGCCCGCTCGGGCGCGGTCACGGGTGCCTGCCCGGGAACCGGGTCCGCCTCGGGTCCGGCGTCCCGTACGGCCGCCTGGGCCGCCGCGATCAGCGGGTCCTCGTCGCCGGCCGGGACCGACGCGGATCCGGCGCGCACCGAACGACCACGCAGGACATTGGAGTTGGCCTCGGCGTCGGCGCCGGGCAGGGCGACCTGGGGGGCGCCGCCGACGACCCGGGTGGTGGCGGGGACGGTGGACGCGGGCGCGGCTGCCAGCAGTGCCTTCGGGAGGACGACCACGGCGGCCACACCGCCCTGCTTCTGCTCGCGCAACTGCGCCCGTACGCCGTGCCGGTGGGCGAGCCGGGCCACCACGTACAGGCCGAGCCCGAGCCCCTCGCCGCTCTCCTGGTCGTAGGTGTCCTCCGGGTCGAACTCGTCGAGGCGGGCGTTGAGGTGACTCATCCGCTCGTCGGTCATGCCGATGCCCTCGTCCTGCACGGAGAGCATCACCTCGCCGCTCTCGAGCAGCCAGCCGGAGACCTCGACGGGCACGTCGGGCGGCGAGAACGAGGTGGCGTTCTCCAGGAGTTCGGCCACCAGGTGGCTGAGGTCGTCGGCGGCGAATCCGGCGAGGTGCGCGTGCGGGGGCAGCGCGGCGATCCGCACCCGCTCGTAGCGCTCGATCTCGCTGACCGCGGCCCGTACGACATCGACGAGCGGCACGGGGCCCGCGTGGTGCTGGACGTGCTCGGCGCCCGCGAGGACGAGGAGGTTCTCGCTGTGCCGCCGCATGACGGTGGCGAAGTGGTCGAGCTTGAAGAGGGTGGCGAGGCGGTCCGGGTCCTGCTCGCGGTCCTCCAGGCCCTCGATGACGCCGAGCTGGCGCTCCACGAGGCCGAGGGTGCGCAGCGCGAGGTTGACGAAGGTGCTGTGGATGGTGCCGCGCACCTGCTGCAAGTGGGTTGCCGCCTCGGCGAGTTCGCCGCGCAGTTTGTCGCGCTCGTCGGCCATCAGCTGACGCTGGCCGATGAGGTGCTTGCGGTCGCCTTCGAGGGTGCCGATCCGCTCGTGGAGCGTGGCGGCGTGCGTGTGCAGCGCGTTGACGGAGCGGACGACCTGGGCGAACTCGTCGTTGCGGCCGGTGAACTTGACCGGTTCCTGGGAGCCCGGGTCGGCCGCGAGCCGGGCCGAGCCGAGGCGCAGGACGGCGAGCGGCCGGGTGAGACTGCGGGCCATGGCCATCGCGACGCCGACCGCGACGAGCAGCAGCACACCGAGGGCGGTGATGCGGATCTCCAGCGCGGTGACGTCGTCGTCCCGCAGCAGTTCGAGGTCCTTGGTGCGGTGGTCGTTGAGGGAGGCCTCGGCCCCGCGCATCAGCTCGATCCGGGCGGACAGCGCGGCGTCCAGCTTCTTGGTGCCGGTGTCGAGCGCTGAGCCGGAGAGCTTCGGCTGGCCGGTGAGGCTCGCCAGGTACTTGTCGGCGGAGGCGACGTCGGGGCCGGTGACGGTGGAGTCGTAGGACGCCACGGCCTTCTTGGGCGCGGTCTCCCGGAAGTCGGCGACGGCCGCGTCGGAGCGGAGGCGGGCCTGCTGGGCGGCGGCGCTCAGCGCGTCGCGCTGCTTGGTGTCGGCGTCCGAGGAGGTGGTCGTGGTCGTCGCCAGACCGGTGATGGGGTCGATGACGGTCTGGGTGGTGCGCGGGATACCGAGGGCCGCGAGGAGCAGTCCGCGGGCGGCGGCGGACTGCTGGACGGCGGTGTCCAGTTCGGCGAGGGCGTGTGCGCCGGAGCCCGCGCGCAGCGGCGTCCGGTCGGCCAGGTCCTCGGCGAGGGCATGGAGTTCGGTGATGGCCTCGGAGTACGCCCGGTGCGTTTCCAGGGCGGTGCTCTTCCCGGTGAGCGCCGCTCGCCTGAGGGCCGCGATGCTGTCGAGGTCCTCGAGCAGCGCGGCGGGGGCGTCGTCGTCGGCGCGCAGTTCGTCGACCTGCCGGTCGACGCGGGCGCTGCGCTGTTCGGAGGGCGCCTTGGCCTTGGGCCGGCCGGCGGCGACGTACGAGGTGACGTCGTCGCGCTCGTCGGCCAGCGAGTGCGCGAGGGTCAGCGCCTGCTGGGTGCGCTGGGAGAGCGTCACCAGGTTCTGGGAGTCGTTCAGTTGTTGCGAGGCGGACAGCACCGTGGGCGCGCCGGCTCCGGCGATGGCGGCCGCGACGACCGCCACGGCCACGATCAGCCGGTTGCGTACGTGGGCGGTCCTGCCCCGGCCCGTGGAGTCGGTGGCGTCGCCGACGGCGCCACCCTCTGTGGAGTTGGAGGCCGTCTTCTTGCCTGTGCGCCTCGGCCGCGTCTTCTGCACCGGTGCTCGCATTCCTGACTCGTGTACCCATTTGGGGCCCGGGTGACGTCCCGTCAATCGCGGCGTACGCCCGGTACGGCTCCCGACCCTCCCAGTGCCGGTGGGCAGTGGTCCCGCATCATCTGACCCGCCACCCGAAGGAGTGAACATCGGAGGGGAGTTGGCGGGCAAGTTTCCGGGGCGCGCGCGAGGGGCTTGCGCGGCGGGCCGGTTGGACGTCGGGGACGCGCTTTGGCAGTATGCGCCGCCACGTGTTGCCGGAGTCGATCATTCCATGCCAAACCTGGCGCCTGAGCTGCTGGTCCGCACGATCGTGCGACCGTTGCCGCCGTCTCGGGGACCTTGTGAAGGGCTCGTGCAGACTGACGGGATGCGCACTGAACTCGTCTCGGAGCCCGGTGACCCGGACCGCCCCAATGAGGACTTCGCATCGGTCGGACTTCCCGCTTCAGGACAGGGCGGTTCACTGGTGGTGCTGGACGGGGTGACACCTCCTCGGGGCGACTACGGCTGTGTTCATCCGGTCGCCTGGTTCGCCGCGCGGCTCGGCGGGGCACTGACCGAACTGTCCGTTTCACAGGGGGATTTGCCGCTGCCGGAGGTCCTGTCGCAGGCGATCGGCCGGGTGGCCGCCGCGCACGCCGCCACCTGTGACCTTTCTCACCCGCGCACACCCCAGGCAACCGTCGTCCTCGCACGGTGGTCCCCGTCCGGCGTCGAGTACTTGGTGCTCTCGGACTCGGCCCTGCTGGTGGAATCCCCCACCGGTGAGGTGACCGCTCTGCTGGACGACCGCCTCTCCCGCCTCCCCCGCACCTCGCTCGCCACGGACGCCGTCGCGGACGCCACGGTCCGCAACAGGGAGGGCGGCTTCTTCACGGCGGCCGCGGACCCCTCGGTGGCCTCCCGCGCGGTGACGGGCACACTCCCCCGCGCCTCCGTCCGCGCCCTGGCGGCCCTCACGGACGGCGCCACCCGCTGGGTGGAGCGGTTCCACAGGGGCGACTGGGCCGATCTGTTCGCCCTCGTGCGCACGGAGGGGTCCCCCGCCCTCGTCGAGCGCGTCCGGGGCCTGGAACGCGCGGACGCGCCGGAGGGGTCGTGTCCGCGGCGGGGCAAGAAGCACGACGACGCGACGGTGGTGTTCGTGGAGCTGTGAGGGGATACGGGGAGCCGTGAGAGGACGGGTACGGCGGCCGGCCGGGCTACTTCTCCATGCCGAGGTTCAGCTGGTGCAGCAGCCTGGCGAGTTCCGCGACCTCGTTCTGGTCCCAGTGGGCGAGTTGGCTGACGTAGCGGGCGCGGCGGGCCTCGCGGACGCTGGTGACGCGGCCGCGGCCCTCCTCGGTGAGGTGGACGAGCCAGGCACGGCCGTCCGCGGGGTCGGGTTCGCGCGCCACGAGGCCCAACTCCTCCAGGGCGCGCAGCTGCCGGGACATGGTGGCCTTGCCGACGCCGATGTAGGCGGCGAGTTCGGTGGCGCGCTGCCGGCCGCACTCCTCGAGGCGGACGAGCAGTCCGTACGCGGCGGACTCCAGGTCCGGATGGACCTCGCGGGCCATCTCCCCCTGGTTGGCGCGGGCGCGGCGCAGGAACACGGTCAACTCGCGTTCCAGGGAAAGGAACTCGCGCTCCGCGCCGCCGTGCGTCGCGGGCCGGTCCACACCATTTCCCGACACGTCGGATTCGACCGGACGTCCGCCGTCGTTTCCGTGCTCGTGCACGTCAGCACCCCTGACCCGGTTTCCCGATCCTGAAAGTTTCTGCCAGAACTCGCCGTTGCCGCAGCTCCGCCAGTATTTCGCAGGCGTAGACCAACGGCAGCCTCCGGCCCCTCTTCCCACGCCGTCGTCTACGTGCGTAGCTTCTTTATCAGACACTTATCTGCTGGCATGCGCACGCCACCCCAGTGCAAGGACGACCTGATCCCCCCTTCGGCACGCGTGCCCGCACTCTCCCCCCACCGAGCTCCGGCGAGCTCCACCGAGCCCCTCCGGAGTTCCATCGCCCTTCGGAGGCACGCACATGCCCGTGCACAGATCCGGAACGGCCCACCGCCTGCGCGTGCTCGCGGTAGGAACCCTGCTCGCCGCCTTCACCCTCCTCTACTCCCTCCCCGCCTCCGCCGCCGACACCCCCGCCCGGGGTTCCGCCCGGATGGGCATCGGGGTCATCGCCCACGACGGCCAGGACGGCACGCCGTCCACCGGTGACGCCACCCAGACGGAAGGCGTGGACGTCTCCGGCCACCAGGGCAACGTCGCCTGGTCGACGCTGTGGAGCAGCGGGGTCAGGTGGGCCTACACCAAGGCGACCGAGGGGACGTACTACACGAACCCGTACTTCGCCCAGCAGTACAACGGCGCGTACAACGTCGGCATGATCCGCGGCTCGTACCACTTCGCGACCCCGGACACCACGACCGGCGCCACCCAGGCCAACTACTTCGTCGACCACGGCGGCGGCTGGTCCAGGGACGGCAAGACCCTGCCCGGCGTCCTCGACATCGAGTGGAACCCGTACGGGGCCGCCTGCTACGGCAAGACACAGAGCGCGATGGTCAGCTGGATCAGCAGCTTCCTCGCCCAGTACAAGGCCCGCACCGGGCGGGACGCGGTGATCTACACGGCCACCACCTGGTGGACCCAGTGCACCGGCAACTACGGCGGCTTCGCCTCCGCCAACCCGCTGTGGATCGCGCGCTACGCCTCCGATCCGGGGACGCTCCCGGCGGGCTGGGGGTTCTACACGATGTGGCAGTACACCTCGTCCGGCCCGACGGTCGGGGACCACGACAAGTTCAACGGCGCCCTCGACCGCGTGGCGGCCCTCGCCAACGGCTGACCCGCACAGGACGAGCGGCGCGGGCACCTGACGCGGCGCGCACGCGCCTGACGTACGGCGAAGGCCCGGGCCTCCCTCACGGGACCCGGGCCTTCCCTTCCGGCAGCGTCCGTCACGCCGCTACCGGAACCTCCGGCACGGCGCCGTTCGTCGCCGGCGCCAGTGCCAGCTCCAGGACCTGGCGGACGTCCGTGACGGCGTGGACGTCGAGCTTGTCCAGGACCTCGGCCGGGACGTCGTCCAGATCGGCCTCGTTGCGCTTCGGGATGATCACGGTCGTGACACCCGCCCGGTGCGCGGCGAGCAGCTTCTGCTTCACGCCGCCGATGGGCAGGACACGGCCGGTCAGCGAGACCTCGCCGGTCATGGCCACGTCGGTGCGGACCAGCCGGCCCGACAGGAGCGACGCCAGGGCGGTCGTCATCGTGACGCCCGCGCTCGGCCCGTCCTTGGGGACGGCGCCCGCCGGGAAGTGGATGTGCGCACCCCGGTCCTTCAGGTCGCCGACGGGCAGTTCGAGCTCCGCGCCGTGCGAGCGCAGGAAGGAGAGCGCGATCTGTGCCGACTCCTTCATCACGTCGCCCAGCTGACCGGTGAGGGTCAGACCCGCAGCGCCCGTCTCCGGGTCGGCCAGCGACGCCTCCACGTAGAGGACGTCACCGCCCGCGCCGGTGACGGCCAGACCGGTGGCGACACCGGGCACCGCCGTACGGCGCTCGGCCGGGTCCTGAGCGGACTCGGGCACGTGGTGCGGGCGCCCGATGAGCCCGCGCAGGTCGGCGTCGGTCACCGTGAACGGCAGCTCCCGCTCGCCCAGTTCGTGCTGGGCCGCGACCTTGCGCAGCAGCCGGGCGATGCCCCGCTCCAGATTGCGCACGCCCGCTTCCCGGGTGTACTCCCCGGCGAGCTTGCGCAGCGCGCTCTCCGCGAGGACGACCTCGTCCTTCTCGAGACCGGCCCGCTCCAGCTGACGCGGCAGCAGGTGGTCCCGGGCGATGACGACCTTCTCGTCCTCGGTGTAGCCGTCGAGGCGGACCAGCTCCATGCGGTCGAGCAGGGCCTCCGGGATGGCTTCGAGCACATTGGCCGTGGCCAGGAACACGACGTCGGAGAGGTCGAGTTCGACTTCCAGGTAGTGGTCACGGAAGGTGTGGTTCTGCGCCGGGTCGAGGACTTCGAGCAGCGCCGCCGCCGGGTCGCCCCTGAAGTCGGAGCCGACCTTGTCGATCTCGTCGAGCAGGACCACCGGGTTCATCGACCCGGCCTCCTTGATGGCGCGGACGATCCGGCCGGGCAGCGCGCCGACGTACGTACGGCGGTGGCCGCGGATCTCGGCCTCGTCCCGTACGCCGCCGAGGGCGACACGGACGAACTTGCGGCCCATGGCGTGCGCGACGGACTCGCCGAGCGAGGTCTTGCCGACGCCGGGCGGGCCGACGAGCGCGAGCACGGCACCGCCGCGCCGGCCTCCGACGACTCCGAGACCGCGCTCGGAGCGCCGCTTGCGCACGGCGAGGTACTCGGTGATGCGCTCCTTCACGTCCTCCAGACCGGCGTGCTCGGCGTCGAGCACGGACTGGGCGCCCTGGATGTCGTACGCGTCCTCGGTCCGCTCGTTCCACGGCAGTTCCAGGACGGTGTCGAGCCAGGTCCTGATCCAGCTGCCCTCGGGCGACTGGTCACTGGACCGCTCCAGCTTCTCGACCTCCTTGAGAGCGGCCTCACGGACGTTCTCCGGAAGATCGGCGGCCTCGACGCGGGCGCGGTAGTCGTCGGACTCGTCCTCGCCGTCCTCGCCCTTGAGGTCGCGCAGTTCCTTGCGTACGGCTTCCAGCTGGCGCCGCAGCAGGAACTCGCGCTGCTGCTTGTCGACGCCCTCCTGGACGTCCTTGGCGATCGACTCGGCGACATCCTGCTCGGCGAGATGCTCACGGAGCTGCTCGGTGGCGAGCTTCAGCCGGGCCACGGGGTCGGCGGTCTCCAGCAGCTCGACCTTCTGCTGGACGGTCAGGAACGGTGAGTAACCGGAATTGTCGGCAAGGGCGGAGACATCGTCGATCTGCTGCACCCTGTCCACGACCTGCCAGGCGGCGCGCTTGCGCAGCCAGCTGGTGGCCAGGGCCTTGTATTCCTTCACCAGGTCGGCGACCCGGCCGGGCAGGGGGTCGGGGAGGGTCTCCTCGATCCGGGTGCCCTCGACCCAGAGTGCGGCACCGGGACCGGTGGTCCCCGCGCCGACCTTCACGCGCCCGCGCCCGCGGATCAGCGCGCCCGGGTCGCCGTCGGCCAGCCGGCCGACCTGCTCGACGGTGCCGAGCACTCCGGTGCTCGCGTAGGTCCCGTCGATGCGTGGCACCAGGAGTACCTGAGGCTTGCCGGGCGTTGAACGGGCGGCGGCCTGAGCAGCCTCCACCGCGGCACGCACATCGGTGTCGTTCAGATCCAGCGGAACCACCATCCCGGGCAGCACGACCTCGTCGTCGAGCGGCAACACGGGCAGGGTGAGTGATGCGGACGTCGAAGCCATGATCTCCCCTTCGGCAGTCAAGTTGAGCTATGCCGACTCAATGCACGGAGGCCGCCCAATGTTCCCCTGGGACTGTTCGCTCTGAGCGATCACTTCCGATCGACCGCGACCCGCCAGCATCTCCGCTGGTCATCAGCGGTCCGGGGCCGGTCCGGTCGAGCGGGAAGCCGCCGCCCGGGCACCGGCCAAGGGGGTGGCGCGACGCCGGGCCGCCCTGGCATCATCACCAGGTGGGTAATGGCTAACATCACGTAGTGACCATTACATGAACCGGAAGCGGGCGCAGGGGGGCAGCGTGGACAGGATCGTGCGGGCCTGGGTGGACGGATGGGTCGTCTCGCGCGGGGCGGCGCCGCCCGTCGTCGAGGGATGGGGGTACACCATCGATGTCGGGCAGAAGGGGCACGTGACGCGGCATGTCCTCGGGGCGACGAACGACCGGGTCGAGGAGGCCTCGGTCCGGAAGGTCGCGGACGCGGTGACCGCGGCCGGGGTCTGGCTCAAGGTCTTCGCCGAACCCTCGGCCGTCCGGCCCTGGCTCGGCGCGGGCTGGTGGATCGACCCTGAGCCCGGCTATCTGATGTCCGTGCCCCTGACCGACACCGGGAGCGCCGCCTCGGACGGTGGCCTGCCCGTCGGCTACCGGCTGCGCACCTGGACCCGCGGTGGCGTCACGCGCGCCCTGGTCACGGCGTCGGACGGCTCCTGGGCGGCCCGCGGCCAGATCGCCCCCACGGGCGGGACGGCGGTCGTGGACCAGATAGAGACGTCGGCGGAGCACCGGCGACGGGGGCTCGGCCGCTTCGTGATGCGGACCCTCACCCGGGCCGCCGCGGACCAGGGCGCCGAGACGGGAGTGCTGGCGGGGACACCGGAGGGGCGGGCACTGTACGAGTCACTGGGGTGGCGGGTGGAGGCACCGCTGGCGAGCGGGCACTTCGTCGGGGACCGGTCCTAGCGCCGGATTCCTCGAACGGCGTACGCACGTCTCTCCGGAACAGAGGAGTCGGTGGTGCGGGTCTCCCCCGTGGCCAGGGTCGGGCTCGGGTGGTGAGCCGACCGGTGCGCGGCGGGTGGCAGGGGCGAAGGTCAGCACGTAGCAGGGGGCTCCGGTCGCCGGTCGCCTCCTCGCGCGCCACCAGGACCGCACGTCACACGACGCGGGTCACCCGGCCGCTCGAGCTGTTGATCGGGATGCGAGGTGGCCGCCTGCCGTTGGAAGGTGGAGTCATGAACCATCACCACTCCCAGCACACGATCGACATCGACAGCCGGCTCGTCACCACCGGCGCCGTGCTCACCGTGACCGGTGCCGTAGTGGCGTGCACCGGCATGGTCATCGCGGCCGTCGCCGTGTTCTCCGCAGGCCGGCGCCTGATCCGCGACATGGACGTGACCCCGGCCCAGCAGGCGGCCATCAAGTGGCAGCAGGCCAAGGAGGCGTCCCGAGCGGGCATGCAGGCCTGGCAGTCCGCGTCCGACGCCCAGAACGGGTCGCTCTCCAACTAGCGGGCCCCGCCCGCGGCCCTTCGAGGGGCAGGCGCCCTCGCGCAGGCCTCGGAGCGGGCCCGGGCCGAAGGCCGAGAAGGAGCCGGCCGGACAACTGGACATGAACCCGAAGGACAGCGACCGGCCCGTCCCGGAAGCCGCCGAAGCCGGCCGACCTCCGGCTGCCTCCCGGGCTCTTCGCTTCCTTCCTCCCCGCCGGCTCGCCCGCCCTCCCCGAGGACGAGCCGAAGGACATCCTGCCGCCACTGAACGCGGTCCCCACACTGGTGTGCGTCAACCCCGAACGCAGGTGACCGCGGGGCGCCTGATCCCGCCTCGCACCGCCCGGGGCCGGACCCTGGGGGCCGGGCCCCGGGCGAAATCCTGGCCACCCGTTCCGGTGAAACTGCCAGGATGGCGCCATGACTGCCTCGTACGACATCCCTGTGGTCATCGACCGCCGCCAGGGCCCGTACGGCGAGGTCGTGTTGCGGCGCCACGGCGCGCTGCTGCAGATCATCGCCAACGGGTGCTTTCTGATGGACACGTCCGACGGGCGTTCCGAGCGACTGCTCGTGGACGCGGCGTACGACGCCCTGGACGGGCGCCCGGAGCCGAGTCTGCTGATCGGCGGGCTCGGCGTCGGCTTCTCGCTCGCGCACGCGGCCGCCGACCCCCGCTGGGGGCACATCACGGTGGTCGAGCGCGAGCGGGCCGTCATCGACTGGCACCGGGACGGCCCGCTCGCCGGACTCTCGGCCCGGGCGCTCACCGACCCGCGCACGGAGATCGTCGAGTCCGATCTCGTCGAGTACGTCAATGAGATCTCCGACACGTTCGACGCGCTGTGCCTCGACATCGACAACGGACCCGGCTGGACCGTCACCGAGGGCAACGCGGGCCTCTACGGGGCGTCCGGACTCGCAGGCTGCGCAAGGACGTTGAAGCCGGGCGGCGTGCTCGCCGTGTGGTCGGCACAGCCCTCTCCGGAATTTGAAGGATCCTTGCGGAATGCCGGATTCCAGCGGATCCGTACCGAAGAGATCCCTGTTGCCCGGGGCGTTCCCGACGTCGTGCATCTCGGGGTAAGGCCTGGATAGCCGAGGCACGGTGACTGCCCGTACCCTGCTTGCCTGACGCGGATCATTCAAGCGTCAAGCGCAGTCATGGGATCACCCCACGGATTCCGGAAAGCACACTTCAGGGGCGGGCGATGGAGCAGACACACACCTCCCAGAACGGCACGGCGGCGACCCAGGGCGCTCAGCGCCGGGTATTGGTCGTCGAGGACGACCCGACGATCGTCGACGCCATCGCGGCCCGCCTGAGAGCCGAGGGATTCCTCGTGCAAACCGCGGGCGACGGTCCGGCCGCCGTCGACACCGCCGAGGCCTGGCAGCCCGATCTGCTGATCCTCGACATCATGCTGCCCGGCTTCGACGGCCTGGAGGTCTGCCGCCGTGTGCAGGCCGCCCGCCCGGTGCCGGTACTGATGCTCACCGCGCGCGACGACGAGACCGACATGCTGGTCGGGCTCGGCGTCGGCGCCGACGACTACATGACCAAGCCCTTCTCGATGCGTGAGCTGGCCGCTCGCGTGCACGTCCTGCTCCGCAGGGTCGAGCGCGCGGTGGTCGCGGCCTCCACGCCGCGCAGCGGCATCCTGCGCCTCGGTGAGCTGGAGATCGACCACGCGCAGCGCCGGGTGCGGGTGCGCAGCGAGGACGTGCACCTCACTCCCACAGAGTTCGATCTCCTCGTCTGCCTCGCGAACACCCCGCGTGCCGTACTCTCGCGCGAGCAGCTGCTCGCCGAGGTGTGGGACTGGGCGGACGCCTCCGGTACCCGGACCGTCGACAGCCACATCAAGGCGCTGCGTCGCAAGATCGGTGCCGAGCGGATCCGTACGGTGCACGGCGTGGGCTACGCACTCGAGACCCCGACTCCCTGAGCCGGGGCTCCGTCGGAACGTCGGGACCTGCGTGATCGGGACCTGCGTGAGGGGCTGATGTGATGAGCGGACTCGGAGAGAGAGGACGCGGGCTCGGCGAGCGCGCGTCCGGGGAGCGCAGGAGCGCGGGCCCCTGGGGCGGTGTACGGCCCTTCTCGATCAAGACCAAGCTGGGCGCGCTGGTCGTCATCTCCGTACTCATCACCACGGGTCTGTCGATGATCGCGGTGCACACCAAGACGGAGCTCCGCTTCATCACGGTCTTCTCGATGATCGCCACCCTGCTGATCACGCAGTTCGTGGCGCACTCGCTCACCGCGCCGCTGGACGAGATGAACGCCGTGGCCCGCTCCATCTCGCACGGCGACTACACCCGGCGGGTGCGTGACGACCGGCGGGACGAGCTGGGCGACCTGGCCCAGACGATCAACCTCATGGCCGACGAGCTGGAGGCGCAGGACCGCCAGCGCAAGGAACTCGTGGCGAATGTCTCGCACGAGCTGCGCACCCCCATCGCGGGCCTGCGCGCGGTCCTGGAGAACGTCGTGGACGGTGTCTCGGCGGCCGACCCCGAGACGATGCGCACGGCGCTGAAGCAGACGGAGCGGCTCGGACGGCTGGTGGAGACCCTCCTCGACCTGTCCCGGCTGGACAACGGCGTCGTGCCGCTGCGCAGGCGCCGCTTCGAGGTGTGGCCCTATCTGTCCGGTGTGCTGAAGGAGGCCAACATGGTCGCCTCCGCGCGCGCGGACATCGCCTCGGGCTCCGGCAGCCACACCCGCACGGACGTCCATCTGCACCTCGACGTGTCCCCGCCGGAGCTGACCGCGCACGCGGACCCGGAGCGGATCCACCAGGTCGTGGCGAATCTCATCGACAACGCCGTCAAGCACAGCCCGCCGCACGGCCGGGTGACCGTGAAGGCGCGACGCGGCGCCTACCCCGAGTCGCTGGCCCTGGAGGTCCTGGACGAGGGGCCCGGCATTCCGAAGTCGGAGTGGCACCGCGTCTTCGAGCGGTTCAACCGGGGCGGGGTGCCCGCGCCGCACGGTCCGGGCAGCGACGGCGGTACGGGACTGGGCCTGGCCATCGCCCGCTGGGCGGTCGATCTGCACGGCGGACGCATCGGCGTGGCCGAATCCCAGCGGGGCTGCCGGATCCAGGTCATCCTTCCGGGACTCCCTTCTCTGCCAAGTTGACGTAAAGTTCGAACCGGAGCCGCAAGATCCATCGCTGTAGCCGCCGGCGTACACGTGTGATCAGGCACAGGGCCGCGTGAGTCACGCCGTGCCCCCCGGTCGACGTACCCATTCCGAAGCGGAACCCCGCTTGTTTCCCGCCATTTCCACAGCCGAAACACGGATTCCGATGTGACTTGCGCGACGTTGGACGGGCCCGGCCTGACCTTCTCGGCCAGGGAGGCGTAGCCTTTATTCCCGCTGTCCATCACCTTGTGAAGCGGAAGAGGGCGGTTGCCGCCGTGTCGCCACAGTCCCCCAGTAACTCGAGCATCTCGACCGATGACCAAGCCGCCGGGAAGAACCCCGCGGCCGCCTTCGGTGCCAACGAGTGGCTCGTCGACGAGATCTATCAGCAGTACCTCCAGGACCCGAATTCGGTAGACCGAGCCTGGTGGGACTTCTTCGCCGATTACAAGCCCGGCGCGGCCGCAGTACCCGCCGCCTCGGGTCCGGCGGGTACTGCGGCCGCGGGGGCCGCAGGGACCACCACGTCCGCGCCTGCCGCGCCGGCCGCCCCCGTGGCGCCCGCGGCTCGCCAGGCTCCTCCCCAGGCCGCGCCCGCTCCGGCCGCCGCTCCCGCGGCCCCGAAGCCCGCCGCTGCCGCCCCGGCTCCCGCGAAGGCCGCTCCGGCCGCCGCGCAGCCGAAGGCCGCACCGGCCACCGAGGCGCCCGAGGGCCCCGAGTACGTCACCCTGCGCGGTCCCGCCGGTGCCGTCGCGAAGAACATGAACGCCTCGCTGGAGCTGCCCACGGCCACGTCCGTGCGCGCGGTCCCGGTGAAGCTGCTCTTCGACAACCGCATCGTCATCAACAACCACCTGAAGCGCGCCCGGGGCGGGAAGATCTCCTTCACCCACCTCATCGGCTACGCGATGGTGCAGGCCATCAAGGCCATGCCGTCGATGAACTGGCACTACGCGGAGAAGGACGGGAAGCCCACCCTCGTCAAGCCGCCGCACGTCAACTTCGGCCTCGCCATCGACCTGGTGAAGCCCAACGGTGACCGCCAGCTGGTCGTCGCGGGCATCAAGAAGGCCGAGACGCTGAACTTCTTCGAGTTCTGGCAGGCCTACGAGGACATCGTCCGCCGCGCCCGTGACGGCAAGCTGACGATGGACGACTTCACCGGTGTCACGGTCTCCCTGACCAACCCCGGCGGCCTCGGCACCGTCCACTCGGTCCCGCGCCTGATGCCCGGACAGTCGGTCATCATGGGCGTCGGCTCGATGGACTACCCGGCGGAGTTCCAGGGCACCTCCCAGGACACCCTGAACAAGCTCGGCATCGCCAAGGTCATGACGCTCACGTCGACCTACGACCACCGGGTCATCCAGGGCGCGGCCTCCGGCGAGTTCCTGCGCGTCGTGGCGAACTCCCTGCTCGGCGAGACCGGCTTCTACGACGAGGTCTTCGAGTCGCTGCGGATTCCCTACGAGCCGGTCCGCTGGCTCAAGGACATCGACGCCTCGCACGACGACGACGTCACGAAGGCCGCCCGGGTCTTCGAGCTGATCCACTCCTACCGGGTCCGCGGCCACGTCATGGCCGACACCGACCCGCTGGAGTACCGCCAGCGCAAGCACCCCGACCTGGACATCACCGAGCACGGCCTCACGCTCTGGGACCTGGAGCGCGAGTTCGCCGTCGGCGGCTTCGCGGGCAAGTCCCTGATGAAGCTGCGCGACATCCTCGGTGTGCTGCGCGACTCGTACTGCCGCACCACCGGCATCGAGTTCATGCACATCCAGGACCCGAAGCAGCGCAAGTGGATCCAGGACCGCATCGAGCGCCCGCACACCAAGCCGGAGCGCGAGGAGCAGCTGCGCATCCTGCGCCGTCTGAACGCGGCGGAGGCCTTCGAGACCTTCCTGCAGACGAAGTACGTCGGCCAGAAGCGCTTCTCCCTGGAGGGCGGCGAGTCCGTCATCCCGCTCCTGGACGCCGTCATCGACAGCGCCGCGGAGTCCCGCCTGGACGAGGTCGTCATCGGCATGGCCCACCGCGGCCGCCTGAACGTCCTCGCGAACATCGTCGGCAAGTCGTACGCGCAGATCTTCCGCGAGTTCGAGGGCAACCTCGACCCGAAGTCGATGCACGGCTCCGGCGACGTGAAGTACCACCTGGGCGCCCAGGGCACCTTCACCGGCCTGGACGGCGAGCAGATCAAGGTCGCGCTGGCCGCCAACCCGTCCCACCTCGAGACGGTCGACCCGGTCATCGAGGGCATCGTCCGCGCCCGGCAGGACATCATCAACAAGGGCGGCACGGACTTCACCGTCCTGCCCGTCGCCCTGCACGGTGACGCGGCCTTCGCCGGCCAGGGTGTGGTCGCCGAGACGCTCAACATGTCGCAGCTGCGCGGCTACCGCACGGGCGGCACGGTCCACATCGTCATCAACAACCAGGTCGGCTTCACCGCCGCCCCGGAATCGTCGCGCTCCTCCATGTACGCCACCGACGTGGCCCGCATGATCGAGGCGCCGATCTTCCACGTGAACGGTGACGACCCCGAGGCCGTCGTCCGCGTCGCGCGGCTGGCGTTCGAGTTCCGCCAGGCGTTCAACAAGGACGTCGTGATCGACCTCATCTGCTACCGCCGCCGCGGACACAACGAGTCCGACAACCCGGCGTTCACGCAGCCGCTGATGTACGACCTGATCGACAAGAAGCGCTCGGTGCGCAAGCTCTACACCGAGTCCCTGATCGGTCGCGGCGACATCACCCTCGAAGAGGCCGAGCAGGCGCTGCAGGACTTCCAGGGCCAGCTGGAGAAGGTCTTCACCGAGGTCCGCGAGGCCGTCGCGCAGGCGCCCGAGGCTCACGTCCCGGACGTCCAGGCCGAGTTCCCGGTCGCCGTGTCCACCGCGGTCTCCCAGGAGATCGTGAAGCGGATCGCCGAGTCCCAGGTCAACATCCCGGACAACGTCACCGTGCACCCGCGGCTGCTCCCGCAGCTCCAGCGCCGTGCGTCGATGATCGAGGACGGCACGATCGACTGGGGCATGGGCGAGACCCTCGCCATCGGTTCGCTGCTCCTGGAGGGCACGCCGGTCCGGCTGTCCGGCCAGGACTCGCGCCGCGGCACCTTCGGCCAGCGTCACGCGGTGCTGATCGACCGGGTCACGGGCGAGGACTACACCCCGCTCCAGTACCTCTCGGACGAGCAGGCCCGCCTGAACGTCTACGACTCGCTGCTCTCCGAGTACGCGGTCATGGGCTTCGAGTACGGCTACTCGCTGGCCCGCCCGGACGCGCTGGTGATGTGGGAGGCGCAGTTCGGCGACTTCGTCAACGGCGCCCAGACGGTCGTCGACGAGTACATCTCGGCCGCCGAGCAGAAGTGGGGCCAGACGTCCGGCGTCACCCTGCTGCTCCCGCACGGCTACGAGGGCCAGGGCCCGGACCACTCCTCGGCCCGCATCGAGCGCTTCCTCCAGCTGTGCGCGCAGAACAACATGACGGTCGCCCAGCCGACGTCCCCGTCGAACTACTTCCACCTCCTGCGGTGGCAGGTGCACAACCCGCACCACAAGCCGCTGGTGGTCTTCACCCCGAAGTCGATGCTGCGCCTCAAGGCGGCGGCCTCGAAGGCGGAGGAGTTCACGTCGGGTCAGTTCCGTCCGGTCATCGGCGACGACTCGGTCGACGCGGCCGCCGTGCGCAAGGTCGTGTTCTGCGCCGGCAAGCTGTACTACGACCTGGAGGCCGAGCGGAAGAAGCGCGGCAGCACGGACACGGCGATCATCCGTATCGAGCGCCTGTACCCGCTGCCGGGTGCCGAGCTCCAGGCGGAGATCGCCAAGTACCCGAACGCCGAGAAGTACCTGTGGGCCCAGGAGGAGCCGGCGAACCAGGGCGCCTGGCCGTTCATCGCGCTCAACCTGATCGACCACCTGGACCTGGCGGTCGGCGCCGACGTCCCGCACGGCGAGCGCCTGCGCCGCATCTCGCGTCCGCACTCCTCCTCGCCCGCCGTGGGTTCCGCGAAGCGGCACCAGGCGGAGCAGGAGCAGCTGGTGCGTGAGGTGTTCGAGGCCTAGGCCCGCGGCACGGCGGTACGCATCGCCTGTACGGCGTCGGAGACCCGGTTCCCTCTCGAGGGGCCGGGTCTCCGGTCTGTGCGGCGGTTCGTGCGCAGGCCGGTTCCCTTTCACCGCGTCACCCACCCCGGAGGCCCTCCGGGAGCCCCGCGCCCCCGCCTATCCTTTTGTCCAGCGTTTCCCTTCCCTTTCACCGACGGAGCACCAGCCATGTACTTCACCGACCGCGGCATCGAGGAACTTGAGAAGCGGCGCGGCGAGGAAGAGGTCACCTTCGAGTGGCTCGCCGAGCAGCTGCGTACGTTCGTCGACCTCAACCCGGACTTCGAGGTACCGGTGGAGCGGCTGGCGACCTGGCTGGCCCGGCTGGACGACGAGGACGAGGACGAGGAGTAGACGCTCCGGCGCTGATCTTCGGGGTGGGGTGCCGGGCGTCCGGATCCCTCCGGGCGAGGGCGTCCGGGAGCCGGTGTGGCCGGGCGCCGGTGTGACCGGGTGCCGTCCGAGCCTGCGTGGCCAGGCGTCCGAGCCTGCGTGGCCAGGCGTCCGAGCCTGCGTGGCCAGGCGTCCAGGCCAAGGCCTGTCCGGCAGGGCCCGAGCTTGCGCGGCAGGGCACCTGTCCCCGGCGCAGAGGCGGCTCGATCCCGGGAAAGCGGGCCCTCTCCAGGGGGACTGCGGTCGCGTCAGTCGAAGGCGCGCAGACGGTCGTACGCCAGGCCGAGGGCGCCGCGGAGCATCAGGACCGTGCCGGCGACGATCCAGCCGGCGCTGCGGCGGCGTACGCCCCAGGCGGTGAGCGGGAGGCCGACGACCAACTGGGCCGCGGCGAGGGTGCGCGCCCTCGGGCCGCGCAGCCAGGGCCCGAGGCCGCCGCTCTCCACGACGTCGAGTTCGGCGCCGACGGCGGCACGCCAGCCGGTCCACTCGATCTGCTCGGCGTCGGGCCGGATCCGGGCCGCGTCGCGGAGCCGGTCCGCGGAGCGGCCGGGCTCGAGCCCGGCCGGAAGCGCCAGCCCCGCGCGCGTGAGGACCGCGAGCAGCCCGCTCACGCGCGCGGGGGCGTCGGCCGCCGGATCGGGCTGCGTCAACGGTTCCAGGGACTGCATGTCGAGCACCGGGTCGAGGCCGAGGCGTGCGGCGAACGTGCGCATCGCCTCGTCCTCGCCGACCGGGGTGCCGTTCGCCAGCCATTCGTAGCCCACGGTGCGGCGGAAACCCGAGGCCAGGGTGAAGCCGCTGCGGTCGATGTCCCACCACAGGGCGAGGACGGGCCAGGGGGCGCCGACGGCGAGCGCCGCGGCCCAGCCGCCGAGCACCCGGTCGACGGGTTCCTCGCCGTGCTGCCAGGGCCTGCCCTCGGGGACCAGCACGCTCCACTCGGGACCCGCACCGGCGAGCAGCATCCGCTCGCGCAGCAACTGGGCGGCGGGACCGACCGACTCGGGACGGGCCCGGCAGAGGAGCAGGGCGCCGGGGGCCTGGACCGGGTGCTCGTCCCGGGACTCGCCGGAGGCAGTCGACATAGCCCCACTTTAGGGCGATTTACCCACATCAACGCATCGGTGATCCCCAGAACGGGTGTCTTGACTTTACGCATCCGCGATATATCGTGAATAGCGGAAGACGCGATATGGCGCGTCGAGTTCGGATTCGCGTGCGGGTCCGGTCCGGTCGAGGAGGTCTGCACCATGTCCGAGTGGTCCGTGGCAGAGCCGAAGAAGCTCTCCTTCGACGACCCCGTGACGACACTGCGCGTACGCGTCGTCAACGGAACAGTGAACGTCGTAGGGACCGACGAGGGTTCCGCCCGGCTGGAGGTCTCCGAGCTGGAGGGCCCGCCGCTCCAGGTGACCCAGGAGGGCGGCACGCTCACGGTGGCCTACGAGGACCTTCCCTGGAAGGGCTTCCTCAAGTGGCTGGACCGCAAGGGCTGGCGCCGTGCGGCGGTGGTCTCGCTGGCCGTCCCGACCGGCACGCGCGTCGAGGTGGGCGTCGTCGGCGCCGCCGCCGTGGTCTCCGGGGTGGACGGGCGGGTCGAGGTGAAGGGCGTCACCGGCGACACGACCCTCGTCCGGGTCGCCGGCCCCGTTCGGGTGGACACCGTCTCCGGGAACCTGGAGGCCCAGGCCGTCACGGGCGACCTCCGCTTCCACTCGGTCTCCGGCGACCTGACCGTCGTCGAGGGCTCAGGCTCCTCCGTGCGGGCCGAATCGGTGAGCGGCTCGATGATCGTGGACCTGGACTCCACGGGCGCACCCACCGACGTCCAGCTGTCGAACGTCTCGGGCGAGATCGCCATCCGGCTCCCCCACCCGGCGGACGCCGAGGTGGAGGCCAACACCGCGAGCGGCACCGTCTCCAGCGCCTTCGAGGACCTGCGGGTCAACGGCCAGTGGGGCGCCAAGAAGATCACCGGCCGCCTCGGCGCGGGCAACGGCAGGCTGAAGGCGGTGACCGTCTCGGGCTCCATCGCCCTGCTGCGCAGGCCCCCGGCGGAGGACGAGCCGTACGACGAGGCTCCGGAACCCCGGGACGCGGCCCCGCCGACCGCCCCCGTCGACACCGCGGTCCACGCCACCGGCGACACGGCGAGCGACACGGCTGGCGGCACAGCGAGTGACACCGTCGGAGACGATGCCGCCGAAGGCCGGCCGGCCGACACCCCGACCGACAAGAAGGTGCTCTGAGATGGCTCCCGTCTTCGCCCACGGCCGACTGCGCCTCTATCTCCTCAAGCTGCTGGACGAGGCGCCGCGCCACGGGTACGAGGTGATCCGCCTCCTGGAGGAGCGTTTCCAGGGCCTGTACGCACCCTCGGCGGGCACCGTCTACCCCCGGCTGGCGAAGCTGGAGGCCGAGGGACTGGTCACGCACACCTCCGAGGGCGGCCGCAAGGTGTACGCGATCACCGACGCGGGCCGCGCCGAACTGGCCGACCGCAGCGGCGAGCTGGCCGACCTGGAGCTGGAGATCCGCGAGTCGGTCGCCGAGCTCGCGGCGGAGATCCGCGCGGATGTCCGGGGTGCGGCCGGTGACCTGCGCCGCGAGATGCGGGCGGCGGCCACGGAGGCCCGGCGCGGATCCAAGGGCGGCGCCGGGGCGAATCGGCACGACGCCTCGCCCGGCGAGTCCGGCCCCGACGACTACCAGGACAAGGAGTCGTGGCGGGCGGCGAAGGAGGAGATGCGACGCGTCCGGCAGGAGTGGAAGGAGCAGGCCCGCCGAGCGAAGGACGAGAGCCGTCGCGCCCGCGACGAGGCGCAGCGCGCCCGCCGCCAGGCCAAGGAGGCTCAGGAGAGGGCCCGCGCCCAGGCCCAGGCGGAGATGCAGCGGATGGCCAAGCACGTCCAGGACCAGGTCCAGGACCACTTCGCGCGAGGCGACTGGCCGACGGGCGTCCGCGAGGGACTGACCGAACTGGCCAAGGAGTTCGGCGACTTCGGAAAGAACTTCGGCAAGGACCTGGGAAAGGACTTCGGCAAGGAGTTCGGCTTCGGCCGCACCGCTTCCGGAGCGCCCGCGGAGCCGGAGTACACGACCACCCCGGAGGACTTCCCCGCCGCGTACGAACCGGCCTGGGCCCACGAGGACTCCACCGGCAATCCCGGCCGCGATCTGGATCGCCTGCTGGACCGCTTCCGCGACGACATCCGTGACGCGTCCCGTGACCACGGGGTCTCGGAGGACCAACTCCGGGACATCCGCCGTCACTTGTCGGCGGCGGCGGCCCACATCGGATCGACCCTGCGGAGCAAGCGGCCGTAGCCCTTCCGGCACGCCCTCCCGGGGGCCGCACGAGTCGGCGGGGACTGTGGACACAGCCCCCGCCGACCCCCGCCGGCCCCCTCGGGCACTGACCGGCGCGGACCCGCACGGACCGGCTTTCGCCGGCGCCCGCCGACCTCCACGGATCTCATCGACGGGCGAAGACCTCACCTCGCCGGGCCGTACGGACCTGCGCCGGCCGTGCGGCACGGACCTCGCCTCACCCGGCCTCGGCCACGCCGCCCTCCCCGTACAGCACCCGGGTCACCGACCGGTAGGTGACGCCGTGATCGGCCAGCACCTCGCCTGCGACCCCGCCCCGAAGGGTGATCGCCAGCAGAAGGTGCTCGTCCCCGATGTGGCGGTCCCGTCGGGAGAGAGCGACCCGCAGGGCCCGCGTCAGGACATCCTTCGCCCCCTGCCCGAAGGGCCGGCGCCAGGACCGTCGGCCGTTCCCGCCGCGCTTGCCCGACTCCAACGCCCCCTCCCCGTGCGCCTCCTCGATCCGGGAGACGATCTCGGACAGGTCGATCCCGAGCCCGGAGAGGGCGTCCGCGTCGGCGCGCGACAGCCCGCCCCGGCGGCGCGCCTCGGCGAGGTCCCGCTCCAGCGACTCCCGGACCCCCGCCGCCCCGAGCGACGTCAGAGCGAAAGAACCCCGGCTGCCCTCCCGGTCGAGGAGGGCCAGCAACAGGTGCTCCTCCTCGACGGTCTCGGCCCCGAACCGCTCGGAGTGCGACACCGCGTCCTCGACGACGGCACGCGCATCCTTCGTGAAGCGTTCGAACATCACTGCCTCCCGTACTTCTTGTGCACGGCCTGCCTGCTCACTCCGAGTTCCGCGGCGATCTCCTGCCACGACCAGCCCTGATTGCGCGCACTGCGCACCTGTACCGCTTCCAACTGCTCCAGCAGCCTCCGCAGCGCGGAGACCGCTCGCAGCCCGACCCGCGGATCGCGATCACCCGCGCGCTCGGCAAGATCCGTTGCTTCGGTCATGGTGTCAACTTACGTTGACACCACTTCCATGTCAACCAACATTGACACCCGCGCCGGGGACGGGCGCGCACCACGGCCAGGACACAGGAAACGGCGGGCCCGGAAATCCGGACCCGCCGCAACACGACACTTCTCCGAAGCCGGCCGGCGACGGACTCACCCGGGGGCGTCGGCCGCGCGTCCGCGCGGCCCGGGGCATCAGCCCGCGGTCAGCACGATCTTGCCGAACTGGTCGCCGGACTCCAGTCGCTCGAACCCCTCCCGGGCCCGGTCGAGCGGAAGCACCTCGTCGATGACGGGCCGCACACCGGTGGCCGCGCAGAACGCCAGCAGATCCTCCAGCTCGTCCTTCGTCCCCATGGTGGAGCCGACCACCTTGAGCTCGAGGAAGAAGATCCGCGTCAGTTCGGCGTGCGAGGGCCGGTCACCGCTGGTGGCACCCGAGATGACGACGGTGCCGCCGGGACGCAGCGACTTGACCGAGTGCGACCAGGTGGCGGCGCCGACCGTCTCGATGACGGCGTCCACCCGCTGCGGCAGCCGCGCCCCGGACTCCAGCGCCTCGACGGCACCGAGTTCGAGCGCCCGCTTCCGCTTGGCCTCGTCGCGGCTGGTGGCGAAGACCCGCAGCCCGGCGGCCTTCCCGAGCACGATCGCGGCGGTGGCCACCCCTCCGCCCGCACCCTGCACGAGCACGGAGTCGCCCGGCCGTACCCCGGCGTTGGTGAACAGCATGCGGTACGCCGTCAGCCAGGCGGTCGGCAGACAGGCGGCCTCCTCGAAGGACAGCTCCCTGGGCTTCGGCAGGACGTTCCACGCCGGTACGGAGACCTGCTCGGCGAAGGTGCCCTGGTAGCGCTCGGTGAGGATGGACCGGGGCTCCTTGGGACCGACCCCGTGCCCGCTCTGGCCGATGACCGAGTGCAGGACGACCTCGTTGCCGTCCTCGTCGATCCCGGCGGCGTCGCAGCCGAGGATCATCGGCAGCTTGTCCTCGGCGAGGCCGACGCCGCGCAGTGACCACAGGTCGTGGTGATTGAGGGAGGCGGCCCGTACGTTCACGGTCGTCCAGCCCGGCCTCTGTTCGGGGGCCGGACGCTCCCCCAACTCCAGGCCGTTCAGCGGCTGGTCACGGTCGATTCGGGCGGCATAGGCAGCGAACATGACCTTGACGATAGGCTCCGCCCCCGGCCGGGGGAACCGCCTCTCCGTGTGACACGTCCCGCAGCCCCTGTGCGAGGCGCACCACGCGAGGCCGCAACGCGACAGGTTCCTTCGCCTCCCTCCGCCCCCTCCGCCCCTCCCCGTCCCGGCCCCAGGGGCTGCCGCCCCGGACCCCCCTTCGGCCTGACGGCCTCGTCCTCGAACGCCGGACGGGCTGTGACTTTCCAGCGCCGGATGCGAGGAACCACCCGTCCGGATGCTCCCCCAGGTAAAGAAATGGCCCCGCCGGAACCATCCCGGCGGGGCCAAGCGCGGCGCACCACGTCAGCGACGGGCGACGCCCTCCGCACGGGCGGCCGCGGCCACCGCCGCGGTCACCGCCGGAGCCACCCGCTCGTCGAACGGCGAGGGAATGACGTAGTCCGCGGCGAGGTCGTCCCCGACGACCGCGGCCAGCGCGTCGGCGGCGGCGATCTTCATGCCCTCGGTGATCCGGGAGGCCCGGACCTGGAGCGCACCGGCGAAGATCCCCGGGAAGGCCAGCACGTTGTTGATCTGGTTCGGGAAGTCCGACCGCCCGGTCGCGACGACGGCCGCGTACTTGTGGGCGATGTCGGGGTGCACCTCGGGGTTCGGGTTGGCCATCGCGAAGACGAAGGCCCCCTCCGCCATCGAGGCGACGGCCGGCTCCGGCACCGTACCGCCGGAGACGCCGATGAAGACGTCGGCGCCCGCGAGCGCCGTCTCCAGCGAACCGGAGATCCCGGCCCTGTTGGTGATCTCCGCCAGCTCCCGCTTGACGTCCGTCAGGTCGTCCCGGTCGCGCGAGACGACGCCCTTGCGGTCGGCGACCGCGACATCGCCGAGGCCCGCTTCCAGCAGGAACTTGGCGATGGCGATACCGGCCGCGCCCGCGCCGGAGATCACCGCGCGCAGGTCGCCGAGCGAGCGCCCGGTCAGCCTGGCGGCGTTCCGCAGGGCCGCGAGGGTGACGACCGCTGTCCCGTGCTGGTCGTCGTGGAAGACGGGAATGTCCAGGCGCTCCTGGAGCTTCCGCTCGATCTCGAAGCACCGGGGTGCCGAGATGTCCTCCAGGTTGATGCCGCCGAAGGAGGGAGCGAGCCGGACCACCGTCTCGACGATCTCGTCGACGCCGGTGCACGCGAGCGCGATCGGCACCGCGTCCACGCCACCGAACTGCTTGAACAGGATGGCCTTGCCCTCCATGACGGGGAGCGAGGCCTCCGGGCCGATGTCACCGAGCCCGAGCACTGCCGTGCCGTCGGTCACCACAGCGACCACGGACGACTTCCACGTGTAGTCATGGACGAGTTCCGGCTGCTCGGCGATCGCGCTGCACACCTTCGCGACGCCGGGCGTGTAAGCCAGGGACAGGTCGTCCTTGTTGCGGACGGGCACCGTGGCTTGCACAGCCATCTTGCCGCCGCGGTGCAGCGCGAAAGCCGGGTCGAAGGCATCGAGGGGCTCGGCCCCGCCTTCGTGATCCGTACTGCTGTCGCTGCGAGGATTGACGATCTCCGCTGCCACTTTGTTTTACCCCTTAAGTCTTCATTGTTTGAGGGTGACCACTCCTGGTTGAGGGGTGGGCGGGCACCGCGCAGGCCCTGCCGCCGTGGTTGCGTACGGGCGGTGCGCGACGGGCGCGCCGCACACGCGCCCTGAGCCCCGGATGAGGGGTGTAAAGAACCTTCTTACCCGACGGACCATGTCGAGGACGAGTCCATAACGCCAAGATCACACATCGGTGAGATGACACATGCCTTGATCCATTGACACATCAGGACATGTGCCCTTTCGGTCGCGAGTGCGGCGTAGCGGCCGTTCGTATCGCGCGATACACCGAAGATCTTCCGGCCGGAAGGAGGGATTCCCGCACAAGATCCGGCCTCGCCGTACCGGCGGGTAGCGGTTCGGGGATCACCCGTTATCCGATTTTGACATAGCGGGCACCCTGAATGCCGCAGTCCGAATGGCAAGATGCCGTCATTACACGAGGTCGCGACACTCGAAGGTGTGTGTTTCCGTCGACCTATCGGCTACTCCCTCATCCGCCGGAGGAACCCTCATGACCGCACGCACCACCCGTCGTACCACCGCTCAGTCCCGGATAGCAGCGGTCGGCGCGATCGCGGTCGCCGGCGCGCTGATCCTCACCGGCTGCGGTGACCAGACGAGCGATGGCGGCGGCAGCTCCACGGAGTCCGCCAAGTCCAACAGCGCTCCGCTGTTCTCCAAGCTGCCCAAGAAGATCCAGGACGCGGGCGTCATCAAGGTCGGCACGAACGCCGAGTACGCCCCCATGGAGTCGATCGACGGCGGCAAGATCGTCGGCGTCGACCCCGACCTGGCCGACGCGCTGGGCAAGCAGCTCGGCGTGAAGTTCACGTTCACCTCGGGCTCCTTCGACGGCCTGATCACGGCCGTCAACTCCGGCCGCTACGACATCGCGATGTCGTCCATCACGGACAACAAGCAGCGCCAGGAAGGCCTGGACGACAAGGGCAAGAAGCTCGGCGAGGGCGTCGACTTCGTCGACTACTTCACGGCCGGTACGGCGATCTACGTGAAGAAGGGCAACCCCGAGGGCATCAAGGGCCTCGAGGACCTCTGTGGCAAGACGGTCGCCGTGCAGCGCGGCACGACGTACGAGACGGCCCTCAAGGACCAGTCCAAGAAGTGCACGGACGGCGGCAAGAAGGCCCTCAACATCGAGTCGTTCGACAACGACACCGAGGCCCAGACCCGTGTGAAGTCCGGCGGCGCGGTGGCCGGCATCAACGACTACCCGGTGGCGGTCGACCTGGCCAACAAGGCCGACGGCGGCAAGGCCTTCGAGGTCATCAACAAGCAGTACGACGCCGGCCCGTTCGGCATCGTCCTCAGCAAGAAGAACACCGAGCTCCGTGACGCGCTGAAGGAAGCCGTCGACGCGATCATCAAGGACGGCTCGTACCAGAAGGTGCTGGAGAAGTGGGGCGCCCAGTCCGGCGCGATCGAGCAGTCCGCGATCAACGGCGGCAAGTAAGCCGAGCGCACCACTGAAGGGCAGTCACGTGACTGACAAACTCGACAAGTCCCCCTCGGACACTCCGCCCCCGGGCGACACGGTGTCCAAGAGCGGGGCATCCGGGCCGTCCCCGGAAGCCATCAAGGCGATCCCCGTCAGGCACTGGGGCCGGTGGATCAGCGGCGTCATCGTCCTCGCGCTTCTTGTCGCGCTGGTCCTCGCCTTCGCGCAGGGCGACATCCAGTGGAGCACGGTCGCCGACCAGCTCTTCGTGTCCAGTGTCGTCCAGGGCGCCGGCCGCACGCTGCTGATCAGCGTGCTCGCCATGATCGTGGGCGTGGTGCTGGGCATCGTCCTCGCGGTGATGCGGCTCTCGAAGAACCCGGTGACCAGCACGGTCGCCTGGCTGTACATCTGGTTCTTCCGCGGAACGCCGGTGTACGTCCAGCTGCTGCTCTGGTTCAACCTGGCACTGATCTTCCCCGTTCTGAATCTCGGCCCGATCTACAAGAACGAGATGACGGACGTCATGACTCCGTTCATGTGCGCCCTGCTGGGTCTCGGTCTGAACGAGGCCGCGTACATGGCCGAGATCTGCCGCGCCGGCCTGCTGGCCGTCGACGAGGGTCAGACGGAGGCCGCGCAGGCCCTGGGCATGAGCCACGCCAAGGCGCTGCGCCGGATCGTGATCCCGCAGGCGATGCGTGTGATCGTGCCGCCGACCGGCAACGAGTTCATCAACATGCTGAAGACCTCGTCGCTGGTGTACGCGGTCACGTACAACGAGCTGCTGCGCTCCACGTCGGCGATCGGCTCCACGTCGTACGCCGTGATGGAGATGCTGTTCGTCGCCTCCATCTGGTACCTGGCCATGACCAGCGTGTTCAGCGTCTTCCAGTACTACCTGGAGCGCTACTACGCCCGCGGCTCCAGTCGCAGCCTGCCGCCGACCCTCTTCCACAAGATCAAGGCGAACATGCTGGGGCTCGGCAGTGAAAGGGGCAAGGCATGACCGCGATGGTGAAGGCGGAGGGCGTCCACAAGTCCTTCGGTCTGGTGGAGGTCCTCAAGGGCATCAACCTGGAGGTGAACACCGGTGAGGTGTTCTGCCTGATCGGCCCGTCCGGCTCCGGCAAGTCGACCTTCCTCCGGTGCATCAACCACCTCGAGAAGGTCAACGCCGGCCGGCTGTACGTCGACGGCGACCTGGTCGGCTACCGCCAGAAGGGCGACAAGCTCTACGAGCTCAAGGACAGCGAAGTCGCTCTGAAGCGCCGGGACATCGGCATGGTCTTCCAGCGCTTCAACCTGTTCCCGCACATGACGGCCGCCGAGAACATCATGGAAGCGCCGATCCAGGTCAAGGGCACCAAGAAGTCGGATGCCCAGAACCGCGCGATGGAGCTGCTGGAGCGTGTCGGCCTGGGCGACAAGGCGAAGAGCTACCCCTCGCAGCTGTCCGGCGGCCAGCAGCAGCGTGTGGCCATCGCCCGCGCGCTGGCGATGGACCCGAAGCTGATGCTCTTCGACGAGCCGACCTCGGCCCTGGACCCGGAGCTGGTCGGTGACGTCCTCGACGTCATGCGCGACCTCGCCGAGTCCGGCATGACGATGGTCGTCGTCACGCACGAGATGGGCTTCGCCCGCGAGGTCGGCGACAGCCTGGTCTTCATGGACGGCGGTGTGGTGGTCGAGTCCGGCAACCCGCGTGACGTCCTGACGGACCCGCAGCACGAGCGCACGAAGTCGTTCCTGTCGAAGGTCCTCTGACCGGGACGTCGGCACTCCTGAGCGCTGGGAAGCAAGGGGCGGTACGGGTCTCCCGTACCGCCCCTTCCGCATGCCCCCACGGACTTTCTCCGTACCGCCTCGACAGGGCGCGCGCGGGGGCTACTTGAGCGCGAGAACCAGCGCGTCCGAGGGGGAACGCCACACCGGACGGGCCTCCCCGAAGCCCTTCTCGCGCAGGACGCGCGCGTGCCAGTCGGCGGACGGGGTGTCGCCGTCGGCGTGCTCGCCGTAGATCTCGAAGCGGCGCGCGGTGGGCTCGGCGAGGACGGGGTCCTGGGCGGCCACCTCCCACCATTCGGCCCAGTCGAGGGCGCCGTCCTTCCTCACCTGATCCATGCGGGCGTGCCGCTGGGCGCGCTCGGCCGCGTTGATCCGGGGCGTCGACGCGTCGATCATGTGGTCCGCGTTCATGAACACACCGCCGTCGCGGACGAGTTCGGCGATCTGGCCGTACAGGTCGGCGAGGGGTTCGCTGTGCAGCCAGTGCAGGGCCGTGGCGGTCAGCACGGCGTCGTACGTGTCGTACGGGAGCGCGGCGCGCCACCGCGGGTCCTTGAGGTCGGCCGTGACGAAGGAGACCCGGTCGTCGCCCGCGAAGGTGCCCTCGGCGATGGTGAGGAGGGCGGGGTCGAGGTCGACGCCGGTGCTGGTGGCTCCGGGGAGGCGGGCGAGCAGCCGGTCGGTGACGGTGCCGGTTCCGCAGGCGAGGTCCAGGACGCGGGGCGTGGGTCCGACCAGGGCCTCGACCATGTCGAGCATCACCCGGAAGCGGTCCTCGCGGTCCGGCATGTAGCCCTCCTGCTGCCGGTCCCAGCTCCGCTGCCAGGCATGCCAGTCGGTTCCGGTGCCGATGGCCATGAAAGCCCCTCCTCCAGTCGACTACGTAATACCCTGTAACCACGATCATCTGTTACCCGACCGCCGTCACGACGATAGAGCGCCTCCGTAAGGACTACAAGTGGAACTGGCCTATTACTCGGACTATGCCGTCCGGCTCGTCAACAGCGAGGAACCGGCCCGGGGCAAGGACGCGCTGACCTCGGTCGAGGCCGTCCGTGATCTCTTCGCCGGCAACTCCTCGGCGGCCCGCCGGGCCGCGGAGGCGGACGTCACCCGCTTCCGTTCCGTACGGGGGCGGCTGCGCGCGGTCTTCGAGGCGGCGGACACCGGCGAGGAGACGCTCGCGGTGGACCTGCTGAACTCCCTGCTCCTCGAGTTCCCGGTGAGCCCGCAGATCTCGGGGCACGACCACCGCGACGACGACGACCGCCCGCTGTGGCACATGCATCTGGCGGACCACCCCTCGAACGCGACCGCGGGCTACGCGGCGATCGCGGCGATGGGCCTGGCCTTCCATCTGACCGAGTACGGCGTGGACCGCCTCGGCCTGTGCGAGGCCGCCCCGTGCCGCAACGCCTACCTCGACACCTCGACCAACCGCTCCCGCCGCTACTGCTCGGACCGCTGCGCGACCCGCGCCAACGTGGCGGCCTACCGGGCCCGCAAGCGCCTGGAGGCGGACCGGGCGGAGAGCACCGGCCTGGCGGCCGCCAGCACCCAGCGGGCGACGGCGAACGGCGAACGCTGACCCGACTTCGGCGGCCGGTAGCGGAACCGCACCTTCCCGAGGACGAGTTCCTCGGGAACGGTTCCGTAGTCGGTGCTGTCCCCGCCCGCGTACGCGTTGTCCCCGAGGACCCACCAGCCGCCCTCGCGCCGCTCCGCGATCCGCTTCACGACGAGCAGGTCCTGCTGGAACGGATGCCGCAGGACGACGACGTCACCCGGCCCCACCCGCGCCCCCCATTGCACGACGAGGCGATCCCCGTGCTGGAGCGTGGGCACCATGGACGGGCCCGTCACCTCCGCCGCCCCGAACGGCAGCAGGGCCCTCCCCCGCTCGCTCTCCTGCGACAGCTCCGGCATCACCGGCACCTCCCCGGTCCTATCCTCCACCAGTCCCAGTTTGACCCTGGACTTTTGTCCTAAGCCCATGGGGGCACTCGCGAAAACCCGTCTCCTACGGAGTAATGTCCCACCTGAGAAGACGATCACGAGGAAGGACAGCTCAATGCTTTCCCGCCTGTTTGCCCCCAAGGTCAAGGTCAGCGCGCACTGCGACCTGCCCTGCGGTGTGTACGACCCGGCCCAGGCCCGCATCGAGGCGGAGTCGGTGAAGGCCGTCCAGGACAAGATGGCCGGTAACGACGACCCTCACTTCCAGGCTCGCGCCACCGTCATCAAGGAGCAGCGCGCCGAGCTCGCCAAGCACCACGTGTCGGTGCTCTGGAGCGACTACTTCAAGCCCCCGCACTTCGAGAAGTACCCGGAGCTGCACCAGCTGGTCAACGACGCGCTCAAGGCCCTCTCGGCCGCGAAGGCGTCCACCGACCCGGCGACGGGCCAGAAGGCGCTGGACTACATCGCCCAGATCGACAAGATCTTCTGGGAGACCAAGAAGGCCTGACCGTTCGTCCGGGCCGTCCGACCCGTGTTTTCGCGGGTCGCGTCGCCCAGTTGTCCGCACCCGGTCCGCGGGACGCCTGAGACGGTGTCCCGCGGACCGGGTGCGTTCTGCCGTCATACGGGCAGCTGGCGCATCTCGATCACTCGCAGGCCCAGTGCCTGGAACCGGGTGAGCAGTCCATACAGATGGGCGTCGTCGATCACGGTGCCGAAGAACAGGGTCTGTTCCTTCGTACGCACCTTCTCGAGTTCGGAAAAGGCCGAGGCGAGCGTGTCCGAAACGATGCCGGCGATGCGGAATTCGTAGCGCATACGAGCACTTCCCTCGGGGCCGGGGCACGGGGTCCGCTGCATTCCCCTGCCATCGTCGGCCCCCGCGCACCGATGGCGCATCCCCCGGTGCGGGCGACATCCGCCCACCTCAGGAGACTCCCGCTCACCCCACTCCACTCTCCGCCCGCGCGTCGTGGTCCGCTCTCCGGCGCCGCGGCGCTCCGCCCTCCACCCGGCCGGCCCTTCGGTCGTCAGGCCGTGCGGTGCGCACCGGTCCGCGCCTTCCGGGGCCGTACCGCGCCCGAAAAAGGTGAGGGGGCTCAGGGCGCCACCCGGGGCGGGGGGCTCACCTTCGGCGGGTGATGCGAGTGCTCGTCCCGAGGGCGAGCCTTGAGGGGCGGGTCCGCGCTCCGTGGGCCCCGGTACCGCCCCGGAGGATGTCCGATGAACGCTCGCGCGCCGGTCGACCGGGGTGCCCTCGCGGCCGTACCACCGCCACCCCGCGCACGGCAGACCGTCACCCGTCACCCGTCGCCCCGAACCGCCGGCCACGTTCCGCGCCCCGGCTCGGGCGCCCCGTACGCCGCGAGGGCTCGCGCACGAACGTCCCACTCGGGCGCACCGCCCGTGGCGCATCCGGCCCCGGGTCCTCCGGCGCCCCGGGCTTGATGGGGGTCCGCTCCGCCGGTCACGGCGGCTCCGTCCGCACCGGCCACTCCGCTTTCCGCCGGAGACGGCGGTTGCGCGCGGGCCTCCTCCAACTGGTGTTCATCGCCGTCGGACTGGGCCTCGGGCTCGTCGTCCCGGAGTTCACCCGGGGACCCGTGCTGCCCTCCCGCCCGGTGGCGGAGATGCTGCTCGCGACCGGTTTCGGGGTGCTGGGCGCGGCCACCGTCATCTTCTCCGTGCTGTTCCTGGTGGTGCAGTGGGCGGCCACGACGTTCACGCCACGCCTCACCCTCTTCCGGGACGCGCCGATCGTGTGGCGGACGTTCGCCTTCGCCGTCGGGCTGACCGTCTTCTGCGCCACCGCCGCCCTGACCATCGCCAACCGCGACGAGGTCTCGGTGGTCGTCCCGATCAGCGCGGGCGTCCTGCTGCTCCTGCTGCTGACGCTGCTGCGCACCCTCCTGCTGAAGGCCGTCGCCGCGATCCAGCTGGCCCCGGTGCTCGGCTCCATCACCGAGCGGGGCCGGCACAACCTCGACGTCCTGTACACGAGCGGCCCTGGAGATATGCGTGGCTCGGGAGATCCGGGAGGTACGCGTGGTCCGGGAGATGCCCAGGGCCCGAGAGGTCCGGCAGGTCCGGCAGGTCCGGGCGGGCCCCGGTCCGCGGTCTGCTGGCCGAAGGCCGCCGCGGTGCTGCAACGCGTGGACGTGGACCTGCTGGCGGGCGCGGCACGGGCGGCGAACGCCGTCGTCGTACTACGGGTGACCCCCGGCACCACGCTGCAGCACGGCACCACCGTCGCCGAGGTGTATGACGGCGAACTGCCCGGCTCCGCCGTCCTGCGCGGCCTGGAGACCGGCGCCGAACGCGTCTTCGACCAGGACCCCGGACTCGCGTTCCGGCTGCTCGCCGACATCGCGCTCAGGGCGCTGTCCCCCGCGGTCAACGACCCCGCCACGGCGGTCCAGGCCCTGGACGCCATGGAGGATCTGCTGCGCCGGCCGGCACCGGCCCGGTCGCGCGAGGTCGCCGACCGCTCGGGCGTCCTGCGCGTGGTCGTCCCGCTGCCGGCCTGGGAGGACTTCCTGCGGACCGCTCTGGACGATGTGATCCCTGCCGCCCGGAACTCCCCGTCGGTGCTCATCCGCCTCCGCGCGCTCCTGGAGGACCTGCTCAGCGCGGGCCACGACCGCGGCGAAGCGCTGCTCACCCGGCGGCTGGCCTGGGTGGACGAGGAGCTCGGCGCCCGTTTCTCCCGGCTGCGGGACGCTCTCGAGCAGGAGCGCCGGGACGAAGGATGAGCCGGTCGGCCAGGAGCCCCGGACCCGGCCGGCCGGTCGCCGGGGAGCCCGCGGCAACGGATCCGAGAGCTCACCCGCGGGGGGTGAGGCGGCGAGGCGGGGGATGACCGCACTCTGGAGCCGAAGCAAGACGTCTCGCGTCAGAGAGGGCACCGCTCATGGCCTGCATCCAGCGGCAGATCCGGCCCGTGCCGGGCGTGCCGCGCCCCGGGCCGGTCCGCCGAGGCCCCGATGACCCCGAACCGTCCTTCGCGCCGTCGTGGCCCGCGGGGGCCCGGTCCGCGCCGTCCCTGCGGCCGCTGCCGCTCCCGGACGACGTCCCGAACGTCGCACCGATCACGCCGGTCACACCGGACGACGTCCTCACGGCGTGCCCCGTGTGTTCGGGCGGCCCTGCTCGCCCCCCGCCTTCGAGCATCTGTCCGCCGGCGGACTCCGCCGCACCGTCCGCCACACCCCCGCGCTCTGCGCACCGATCCGCCAGGCCCTGCTGAACGGCCGTGACCCCCCGCTGGACGGGCCCGGGCGGAATCCCCGAGATCGCGACCCGGCGCCCGGCGACAGTTCGATCCGCACCAAGGCAACGCTCGCGGAGATGTCGCACAACCGACAGGAGTTCGACCATGAACGGCTCGACGCTCAATCTGGCAGCGGACTACCCCCTGCTGAACGTCTTCTGGAGCATGATGTGGTTCTTCCTCTGGATCCTCTGGTTCATGCTGCTCTTCCGCGTCATCGGGGATGTCTTCCGAGACGACGAGCTGAGCGGCTGGGGCAAGGCGGGCTGGTGCGTCTTCGTCGTCATCGTGCCGTTCCTGGGCATCTTCGTGTACCTGATCGCACGGGGCCGCGGAATGGGTGAGCGCGAGATGAAGCGCATGCAGCGGAACCAGGAGGACATGAACTCCTACATCCGTGAGACCGCCGGGACCACCGGCAAGGCCGACGAACTGGCCAAGCTCGCGGATCTCAAGACCCACGGCCACATCACGGCCGAGGAGTTCGAGACGGCCAAGGCCAAGGTCCTCGCCGCCTGACGGCAGGGACACCTCCCCCGCGTACGAAGGACCGTCGCCGTCCTCCGGGTCAGTGATCCCCCGGAGGACGGCGCGCTGTCGATCGTGGGTCCGGGGCGTTCCGGGCCCTGTTGTCGGTGGCGCGTGCCATTCTGGTGCTGTGGGCAATCCCAGACTCCTCGAAGACCTGGTCCGGTTGCGCCAGGCCCGCGACCGGATGAACCGCGACTACGCGGAGCCGTTGGACATGGCCACGCTCGCGCGCGCCGCGCTGATGTCGCCCGGGCACTTCCAGCGCAGTTTCCGGGAGGCCTTCGGCGAGACGCCGTACACCTACCTGATGACCCGCCGGATAGAGCGGGCCAAGGCTCTGCTGCGGCGAGGCGACATGACGGTGACCGAGGTGTGCTTCGCGGTGGGCTGTACGTCGCTCGGATCGTTCAGCTCGCGGTTCACGGAGCTGGTGGGCGAGACCCCGAGCGCCTACCGCGCCCGCCCGCACGACCACGGCGCCCCCATTCCGTCCTGCGTGGCGCGCCGCATGACCCGCCCGGCCCGTCACCGCAACCCCGAAGCGGAACCGGGCACGCGCCTCTAGGGCGTGTCCCGGGCGGTTCCGGCCACGGAAAAAGCCGGGTCGCCCGCCCCCCGAGTCCCGGGCATGAGCCGCCGGACAAGGCCTAGGTTGGACGCATGGATCTGAAACTCTCCCAGTGCTTCATCTCCGTCGACGACCACGACAAGGCGCTCGCCTTCTACCGTGACGTGCTGGGCCTGGAGGTCCGGGGTGACGTCGGGTTCGAGGGCATGCGGTGGGTCACGGTCGGCTCGCCGCTCCAGCCGGACGTGGAGATCGTCCTGGAGCCCCCGGCCGCGGACCCGGACGCCTCTCCCGCGGACAAGCAGGCCATGGCCGAGCTGCTGGCCAAGGGGATGCTGCGCGGTGTGATCTTCTCGACCACCGACTGCGACGAGCTCTTCGAGCGCGTCCGCTCCTCGGGCGCCGAGGTCATCCAGGAACCCATGGACCAGCCCTACGGCCTGCGGGACTGCGCCTTCCGCGACCCGGCGGGCAACCTCCTGCGCTTCGCGGAGAAGCACCGCACCGGCTGATCCGGACAGCGCCCGGCCCGGTCGCCGCCGCGCCGGGTGGCGCCGCGCCGTCCGTCGTTCTCGGGTGCCCGCGGGCACCCGGGGGTGCCGGACGGCCGGAATCGCGCGGGAGGGACACTACGTCCATGTGGTCCGCGGGCGCCGTGCTCCCCGCGGGGTGAACCGTCCGAGCGCCTACGAGGAGTCACCCGTGCCGTCCGCGCGCCCTCGCATCCTGTACGTCAGCGACCTGGCCTATCCGGCCAAGGGGCGGCGGTACTGCGACGAAGACATCGCCTTGACCTCAGGGCTGCGCGAGGAGTTCGACATCGCCGTGTGCCATCCGCTGGACGCGGCCGCGCTGATGTCCGTCTTCGACGCCGTGGTCGTACGCAACAGCGGGCCGGTCCTGCACTACCAGGCCGCGTACGACGCGTTCCGGGAGCAGGCCCTCGCGGACGGTGTCCGGGTCTACAACCAGCTGTCGGGCAAGGGGGACATGACCGGCAAGGGGTACCTGCTGGAGCTGACCGCCGCCGGATTCCCGGTCATCCCCACCGTCGACAGCGCACGGGACCTGGACCTGCTGCCCGAGGCCCACACCTACGCGGTGAAGCCGAAGCAGGGCGCGGACTCCATCGGCCTGGAGTTCGTGCCGCGCGAGAGGCTCGCCGGGCTGCCGTTCGGCGACATCCTCGTCCAGCCACGCATCGACTTCCGCTACGAGGTGTCGTTCTACTTCGTGGACCGCACTCTCCAGTACGCCCTGTACGCGCCCGACCCGGAGCGGCGGTGGGCCCTGGAGCCGTACGAACCGACGCCCGGGGACCGGGAGTTCGCGCAGCGCTTCGTCGACTGGAACGACATCGCGTACGGCATCCAGCGCGTGGACGCCTGCCGGGCCCCCGGCGGTGAACTGCTCCTCGTCGAGCTGGAGGACCTCAACCCCTATCTCTCGCTCGACCTCCTCTCCCCCGAGGTCCGGGACGCGTTCGTCTCGCGGATGAAAACGTCGTTGCGCGCCCTGATCGGACAGGAGACGGTACGAGCCGTACCGCCCGTCCGGCAGGGAGATCACCCATGACCACGCCACCCGTCCGGTGGACCTACGCCTTCGTCGACCGGCCCGGCCGGGACTTCGGCGCCGCTCTCGACTTCTGGACCTCGGTCACGGAGACAACGCTGTCCGAACCGCGCGGCGATCAGGGCGAGTTCGTGACGCTGCTGCCCGGCGGGGCCGACGCGTGCGTGAAGGCGCAGGGTGTCGCGGACGGAACCGGGGGCGCTCATCTCGACCTCGCCGTCGAGGATGTGCCGGCGCTGGTGGAGTCGGCTCGGCGGCTGGGTGCCGAGGTGGTCTCCGGCCATGACGGGTGGGCCGTACTCCGTTCGCCCGGCGGACAGTTGTTCTGCGCGGTGCCCTGGCAGGGGGAGTCCGCGCGGCCACCCGTGGTCGAGGGACCGGGCGGCGCGACGAGCCGGCTCGACCAGGTGACCATCGACCTGGCACCGGGCGTGTACGCCGCCGAGATCGCCTTCTGGAGCGAGCTCACCGGGTGGGAGTCCCACCCCGGCGCGCTCCCCGAGTTCCACCTGATCAAGCCGCCCGCCGGGCTGCCGCTCCGCATCCTGCTGCAGCGCCTCGGCACCGGCCGCCCCACCTCCGCCCACCTCGATCTCGCCTGCTCGGACGTCGAGACGGTCCGGGCCCACCACGAGGGCCTCGGGGCAACGCCGGTCGGCCGGGGTGCGCGCTGGACGGTGATGCGGGACCCGGCCGGCGGCGTCTACTGCCTGACCGGCCGCGATCCCAGCACGGGCAGCCTGCCCTAGGGAGTGTCCGCGAACCCGGTCGCGACCGCACAGAGGACGGGCCGCCCGTCCTGCGCCTCGGGGCAGGGGGGCTCCGAGACGTCGGAGGAGAGCAGCGGTGCCGGGGCGTCGCGGCCGTCCTCCCCGGAGCGGTACCAGCCGGCGGGCGGTGGCGGCTCCGCCGCGTCCTGGAGCCAGAGCGTGAGGACGCCGCCCGCGACGACGACGACCGCCCACACCACCAGAATCCACCGCCATGTTCGACGTCGTCCCCCCGCCGCGGTCACGCCGAAGCCGCCCCGCCCCTGTCCCAGACCTCCACGTCCGCGACGGCGTCCGCCGGGATCGGCCCGTAGATGTGCGGGAACTCCTCGCCGCCGGGCGCCATCGCCTCGAACCGGACGGGCACGTCCAGCCGTTCGGCGTCGACGACGAGGACCACGAGCTCGTCGGGTCCGGTGTAGGAGCCGTACAGCATGGCGGCCACGGCGGGGAGCTGGTGGCGCAGCGAGCAGTGGATGAAGCCCTCCTCCTGGAGGGTCCGGCCGCGGGTGGACATCTCGAAGGTGCCCGACGCGCGGGCCGCGTCCCAGAGGGAGCGCTCGGTCAGGTGCAACAGGGGTTCGGACATGGGGCCAACGCTATGGCCTCAGCCGGGCCGCCCGCGCCTCCAGATAACGCCGTTCGGGGAGGCTGAGGGTCTGGCCGGCCGCCGCCGCGTAGGCGGCCCGGGCACCGGCCATGTCCCCCGCGCGCTCCAGCAGATGGGCGCGGACCGCCTCAAGCCGGTGTCCCGCGGCCGACACCCCCTCCAGTCGGTCGAGTTCGGCGAGGGCGGCGCGCGGGCCGTGCACCATGGCCATGGCGACCGTGCGGTTGAGGCGTTCGACGGGGCCGGGGACCCGGAGGACGAGGATGTCGTAGAGGCCGAGGATCTCGGCCCAGTCCGTCGCCTCGGCCGAGGGCGCCTCGTCGTGGACCGCGGCGATCGCGGCCCGGAGCGCGTAGGGGCCCGCCGGACCCCGCGTCAGCGCCTCCGTCACCAGGGCCACGCCCTCCCCGATCGCCGCCTTGTCCCAGCGGTCGCGGTCCTGCTCGTCGAGGGGAACGAGCTCTCCGTACGCTCCGGTCCGCGCGGCGCGCCGGGCGTCGGTCAGCAGCATCAGCGCGAGCAGGCCGGTCACCTCGCCGTCCTCGGGCAGCAGCCGGTGCACCGTGCGGGCCAACCGGATGGCCTCGCGGGCGAGTTCGGCCCGTTGGAGCGCGGTTCCGGAGGTCGCCGTATAGCCCTCGTTGAAGATCAGGTAGAGGGTGTGGAGGACGGATGGCAGCCGTTCCTCCCAGTGGTCGGGGCGGCCGAAACCCACCCCCCGCACCCGCTGCTTGGCCCGGCTGATCCGTTGCGCCATGGTCGCCTCGGGCACCAGGTACGCCCGTGCGATCTCCGCCGTGGTCAGACCGCCCACCGCGCGCAGGGTGAGCGCGATCTGCCCGGCCGGGGGCAGATCGGGGTGGCAGCACAGGAAGAGGAGGGAGAGCGTGTCGTCCTCCGACGGGGCACGGTCCGCGCCCGGCGGCGGTGCCGTGAACGCGTCCCGCGGCGTCAGCGCCGCCGCCTTCTCCTCCCGCAGCCGCCGCGACTCCTCCGCGCGCAGGGCGTCGACGAGCCGTCGCGAGGCGACCTTGATCAGCCATCCGCGCGGGTTGTCCGGCACGCCCTTCGCGGGCCACTGCCCGGCGGCCGCGAGCAGCGCCTCCTGCACGGCGTCCTCGGCGGCGTCGAAGTGCCCGTAGCGGCGGACGAGCGCGCCGAGGACCTGCGGCGCGTGGCGGCGCAGCAGGTCCTCGGCCTCGGTCGTGCCTCTCATCCCGCTCAGATGTCCCCGGCACCGTCCTGGATGCGCCGGATGACCACCGGGTACTCGGTGAGGCCCTCGGGGCCCGGGCAGCGGGTGACGCGCTCGGCGATCTCGGTGACCCGCTCCAGGCTCGCGCAGTCGACCACCCAGTAGCCGGCCATCAGCTCCTTGGTCTCGCTGTACGGGCCGTCGGTGATCACGGCCTTGCCGTCGGGCCCCCTGCTCACCAGGCGGGTCTGCGCGGGTTCGACCAGCCCCTGCGCGTCGACCAGTTCACCCGATTCGGAGAGGTCGTCGCTGATCGCGCCCATGTAGGCGTACATGGCCTGCAGTTCCTGCTCGCTCCAGACCGGTGCCTGGGCGCTCGCCTTGCCCCGCATGCTCTCGTAGTCGGCCTGTGTGCCCTGCACCATCACCAGGTACTTCATGAGTCCGCTCCTTCGGCTTCCTCGGTTCGGGCCACCCGTGCCGGGCGGCTCTCACTGGGGACGTCGGAGCCGGCACGCGCTTCTCTACACCGCGGCGTCCGGCGCGTCAGGATTTTCCGGCGGGCTCTTCCGGCAGGTCGTGCCCGGGCCCGGGCTCCGCCGGCGGGAGGTGTTCGTGCCCGGGCGCGTCGGCGTACGCCTCGCACTCCGGGTTCCGGCAGGGGCCGGGGCCCCATTTGGGGACCCAGGCGCCCAGGGTCTTGTACCGGTGCACCACCGTGGCGACCGGTTGCCCGCAGACGGGACATGCATGCTCATCGGTGCCCATGCCTTCAGGGTAGGGCGGCGGCGGACTCAGCGCTTCCTGCGGTACGTCCGCACGAGCACCCCGTTCCCGAACACCCGAACCACGTCGAGGGTGAACTCGGTGATGTCGAACCCGGAGCCGAACATCGGCATTCCGGAGCCGAGGACGACGGGGTACGTCTTGATGACCAGTTCGTCCACCTCGTCGATCAGCGCGCCGGCGAGCCGCGAGCCGCCGCACAGGTAGATGCCGAACTCACTGTCCTCCGACTTGAGTTCGCGGACCGCCCCGAGGATGTCGTCCGCGACGATCCGCACCTGCGGGTCGGGCGACCCGGCGAGGCTCCGGGAAGCGACGTACTGGCGCAGATGCGCGTAGGGGCTGGTGACTCCGATGTCCAGCGCCACGTCGTAGCTGGCACGGCCCTGGACGACCGTGTCGAACACCCGGTTCTTCAGGTCGTCGAGGCCGAGGGCCACGCGGCCCGGCGTCGACAGGGTCTCCGGGTACTCCGCCTTGAGGAAGGTGAGGAACTCCTCGTCGACGAACGGCATGAACGCCTGTGCGTCTCCGGCGGGGTCGCCGATGAAGCCGTCGATCGAGCAGGCGACGAAATAGGTGAGCTTGCGCAAGCGGATCTCTTCTCGTAGGCAGCGTCTTCTTGAACGGCTTCCGCCGAACCACGTCAGTTATAGTGCTTCACCTGTAGTGGTTGCAAGGGATTTCGCGGCCCGGTCCCGGAGAATGTCCCGACGACCGACGCGGAGGAGGCCCGTATGGCAAGGAACATCGAGCGCAGAGCCGCTCTCGTCGACGCCGCCGTGGCGGTGCTGGCGCGGGAGGGGGCCCGCGGGCTGACGTTCCGCGCGGTGGACGCCGGGGCCGCCGTCCCGGTGGGCACCGCGTCGAACTACTTCACCGACCGCGACGATCTGCTCAACCAGATCGACGCCCACCTCCACCAGCGCCTGGCCCCGGACCCGGCGGTCCTGGCCGATCTGCTGAAGGGCCCCCGGAACCGGGCCCTGGTCCTGGACTTCATGCGGGACCTGCTGAGCCGCGCGACCCGTGACCGCACGGGGTATCTCGCCCTTTTCGAGATGCGCCTGGAGGCCACCCGCCGCCCGTCCCTGCGCACCTCGTACACCGCGTCGGTGCGCGGCGACCTGGACCAGGCCATGGAGTTCCACCGGGACGCGGGGCTGCCTGGCGGCGACGAGACCGTGGTCGTCCTCTACCTCGCGGTGCTCGGGCTGCTCCTGGAACACCTGACCCTGCCCGGGGTGCTGGACGAGACCCTGCCGGGCGTCGCCGTACCGGACGCCCTGCTCGAAAGGATCGTGACGACGATCGTCCCGGAGGCCTAGGCCTCCGGGACGAGGTCCGGGTCCGGGTCTCCAGATCGCCGGGGGCGGGCCGAGCCGGGATCCAGTGCCGGGCTCGGCGACCGGGGAGGGCAGGGATCTAGAGCTGGGCCCGGCGACCGCGGCGCGGCGGGGCGGGGCGGGGCGGGGCGGGGCGGGATCCAGGGCTCGGCCCGGCGACTGTGCCGGGCAGGGATCTAGAGCTGGGCCCGGCGACCGGGGCGCGGCGGGCCGGGATCAAGGTCTGGGGCAGCCCGGCGACCGAGGCGGGCCAGGACCTACTGCTGGGCCCGGCGACCGGGGCGCGGGTCTCGCCACATCGGCCACATCCGCGGGCCGTCCGGCAGGTCGAGGGGGCGGCCCGTGAACACGAAGCCGAGCCGTTCGTACAGGGCGCGGCTGCGGTCGTTGCTCGCTTCCAGATACGCGGCCAGGCCCTCGCTGTCGCAGCGTTCGAGAACCGACCCGATGAGCGCGCTGCCGAGCCCCTCACCCTGGCGCTCCGGCGCCACCCCGATCATCCACAGGTACGCGTGGGCGCGCCCCACGGGGTGGACGTCCGCCGTCAGCCGGCCGATCAGCTCGACGCGTTCGTTGTCCGGGTCGACAGCCGCGCGAAGCTGCGCGGGGCCGTCCTCGTCCTCACCGTCGCCCTCCGTCGCGTCCCCGTGATCGCCGTCGGGGAGGGACAGCCACAGGGCGCACGCCGAACCGTCCTCGGCCAGGTCCACCCGCCCCTCGGCGAGGACCACGTCGGTGAACGCCGCCATCAGCTTGGGGTGCGTCACACGGCGGTGCGCCGGGTCCGGGAAGACCCAGTGGCTCACCGGATCGTCGTGGAACGCCTTGTCCAGCAGCCGGACGACCAGCTCCCGGTCCGCCTCGCCCGCCACCCGTATCGCCACACCCATGACCTTCCCCGCCCTTCGCCCCAACCGGCCTTGACCGTACGGCGGTTGAGCCTAATCTCCCCGGAGCCGGCGGACCGACCCGGGTGCCCGGGGGTGGGGGCGGCCCGATGTCCGGTGCCCGGTCTCCCGGGCACGCGCGCCCGGGAGACCGGGCGCGCGGGGCCCACGGGGTGTGCGGCGCGGCGCGCGGACTCCGGCGGCCGCTCGGTCCGGCACGCGCGAAGGCGCGGGCCCCGCACACCGTGGGGATGTGCGGGGCCCGCTCTCCGGAGCCCGGCACCGTACGGATGTCAGGTGCCGTACGGTGCCCGGGCTCCGGGTCTTCGACCGGCCGGGCCGGTCAGCTGCTGCGCCGGGTGACGAACTCGGCGAGGGCGAGGAGGCCTCCCGCCGCCTCGGGGTCGGGGACCGCCCGGGACAGTTCGTGCATCGCCCGGGCCATCCGGTCGGCCGCCTGGACCTGCGCCCAGTCGCGCCCGCCCGCCCGCTCGACGGCGAGCGCCGTGCGCTCCATATCTCCTTCCCGGTAAGGCGCCGCGTACAACTCGGCCAGCTCCGCGGCCGCCGGGCTGCCCGAGGTGAGTGCTGCGACCACGGGCAGCGACTTCTTGCGGGCGGCGAGGTCCGCCCCGGCCGGTTTGCCGGTGCGGCTCGGGTCCCCCCAGATCCCGATCACGTCGTCGATCAGCTGGAAGGCGAGCCCGGCCTCCCGGCCGAACGCGTCGAGCGCCTCGACGTCCTCGGCGTCCGCCCCCGCGTACAACCCCCCGATGGCACAGGCGCTGCCGAGCAGGGCGCCCGTCTTCGCCTCGGCCATGGCCAGGCACGCGTCGAGGGTGACCTCGCCGGGGCCGAGCCGCTCCATGGCCGTGTCCGTGTGCTGTCCCGCGCACAGTTCGACGACGCAGCCCGCGAGCCGCGCGGCGGCAGCCGATGACGCGGGGTGCGGGTCCTCTGCGAGCAGCCGCTGGGCCAGCGCCTGCAGGGCGTCCCCGGCGAGGATCGCGTCGGCGTCGCCGAACACGGTCCACGCGGTGGGGCGGTGTCTGCGGGTGGTGTCCCGGTCCATCACGTCGTCGTGCAGCAAGGTGAAGTTGTGGATCAGCTCCACCGCGGCGGCCGCGCGTACGGCCGTCGCGTGCTGTCCGCCGAGCGCCTGGACCGCGGTCAGCACGAGCGCGGGCCGGATGGCCTTGCCGGCGTTCCCCGCCGCCGGAGTGCCGTCCGCCTGCTCCCAGCCGAAGTGGTACAGCGCGATCCTGCGCATCGAGCCCGGCAGCGAGTCGATCGCGCCGCGCAGTTCGGGGTCGACGGACGCCCGGGCGCGCTCCAGGATGCCCGCCGCCTCCTGCACGTCGAGCGGGTTCGGCGCACCCTGCCTTCCCATGGGTCTCCCGCCGGCGCTTCGCCTGTCCGGAGGCCCTGCCGGGCGCCGCCCGTTCGGAATTCCGGCCGGACCCTGCTGCGTCTTCGTCGTCATGCGGTCACCTGCGCGATCGCACCGGACGGTCCGCCGACGGTCGCCTCGCAACGGCCGCCGGGCGCGCACCCCCGTCGTGTTCCCGCCCCGAGGGAGGGGAACACGACGGGCTCCGCTTCGCGGAACGTCACCGCCAGCGGCCGATCTCGACGTTCTCCAGGATGCCGAGGGCGTCCGGCACGAGCACCGCGGCCGAGTAGTACGCCGTCACCAGGTAGGAGATGATCGCCTGTTCGTTGATGCCCATGAAGCGCACCGACAGGCTCGGCTCGATCTCGTCCGGGAGGCCCGCCTGCTGGAGCCCGACCACTCCCTGCTCGGCCTCGCCGGTACGCATGGCGATGATCGAGGTCGTACGGGCGTCGCTGACCGGGATCTTGTTGCACGGGAAGATCGGCACCCCGCGCCAGGTCGGAATGCGGTTGCCGCCCATCTCGATGGTCTCGGGGACGAGTCCGCGCTTGTTCAGTTCACGGCCGAACGCGGAGATCGCGCGGGGGTGGGCGAGGAGCAGCTTGGTGCCGCGGCGGCGGCTGAGCAGTTCGTCCATGTCGTCGGGGCTCGGTACGCCGTCGTGCGGCTGGAGCCGCTGGTCGTACTCGCAGTTGTTGAGCATGCCGAACTCGCGGTTGTTGATGAGCTCGTGCTCCTGGCGCTCCTTCAACGCCTCCACGGTGAGCCGCAGCTGCTGCTCGGTCTGGTTCATCGGCTGGTTGTAGAGGTCGGCCACACGCGTGTGCAGGCGCAGGACCGTCTGGGCGATGCTCAGTTCGTACTCGCGCGGGGTGGCCTCGTAGTCCACGAACGTGCCCGGGATATCCGATTCACCGGTGTGGCCGGCCGCGAGGTCGATCTCCTTCTCGCCGTACTTGTTGGTGCGCTGCGAGGGAATCGCGCGCAGTTCCTGGAGGTGCTCCCGCAGTGACTCGGAGCGCTCCGCCACCTGTTCGAGGTCCTGGCGGGGCAGCGCGAGCACGGTGACCGCCGTCACCGCGCGGGCCGTGTACTCCCAGATGGCCTCCGGGTCGATGAGCGCCTGCTCGCCGAAGTACGCGCCGTCGGCGAGGACACCGAGCACCGCGTCGTCCCCGTAGGGGCCGGTGCCGATCTTCTCGACCTTTCCGTGCGCCAGCAGGAACACCTCGTCGGCCTGGCTGCCGAACGAGGCCAGCACATCCCCCGGGACGAACTCCCGCTGCTGGCACCGCTGGGCGAGCTCGCCCAGCACTTCCAGATCCTCGTACGACCGCAGTACGGACAGTTCTCCTAGCTCCGCGGGGATCACCTGGACACGGTCGCCGGTCTTGACGAACGTGACGCGACCGTCGCCCACGGAGTAACTGAGCCGCCGGTTCACGCGGTACGTGCCACCTTGCACGTTCACCCACGGAAGCATGCGCAGCAGCCACCGTGAGCTGATCTCCTGCATCTGTGGCGCGGACTTGGTGGTGGTGGCCAGGTTCCGCGCGGCTGATGTGCCGAGACTCTGCTGCGGACGGTTCTGCTCCGCGCGGACCTCTTCGCCTACCGACATGAAAATTGCCCTCCCGGTCGTGCACTGATCTTGCAGAGCAAGCCTTCCATCACGGAGTGTGCTGGTGCTATTACACGAATGAGGGGGAATGGATCACCCCGGACCTGGGCAGAGAGGGCGATTCTGTCCAGCGATCGCCTCCCGCCGGCCGGGAAACTCCGGGACCGGGCCTCTTCGGACGCCCGCGAACCGTGCCGCCGCCGCGGAGATGCTTTCCTCCGGTCCTGACCGGTTCCTCCGCGACTGACCGGATCGGCTCGCACGCCGTGCGAACGAGTGGGTCCGGCGGCCCGGCCGGCGATACAAGCTGCGATACGAGACGGCCGCGCAAGGTGGCCGGCGCGCAGCGCGAAGGAGGCGGCCATGGCCTCGCCCATGTCCGCGGGCAGCTTCCTCGACCGGATCAGGGAGGAAGGCGTCCATGTCGTCGAGGTCGGCGACTGGAAGCATCACAACCGCAATCACAAGGGCCCGTGGGGGCCGGTGCACGGCGTGATGATCCACCACACGGTGACCTCTGGCACCGAGCGAACGGTCGGGATCTGCCGCGAGGGCCACGGGGACCTGCCGGGGCCGCTGTGCCACGGTGTCATCACCAAGGACGGTGCCCTCCACCTGGTCGGCTACGGCCGGGCCAACCACGCGGGCCTCGGCGACGACGACGTGCTGCGCGCGGTGATCGCCGAGAAGGCGCTCCCGCACGACAACGAGGCGAACACCGACGGCAACCGCCACTTCTACGGCTTCGAGTGCGAGAACCTCGGCGACGGCAAGGACCCGTGGCCCGAGGCGCAGCTCGACGCCATCGCCAAGGTCTCCGCCGCGATCTGCCGGCACTACGGCTGGACGGAACGCTCGGTCATCGGCCACCTGGAATGGCAGCCCGGGAAGGTGGACCCGCGCGGATTCACGATGAGCTTCCTGCGGGGGCGCGTCCGCGAGCTGCTGAAGTGAGCGAACGCCCGGGGGCTCCTACGGGCTGAACCCCGGACCGCTCTCGGCAGCCGGCTTCCGGGAGCGGCCGACACCGCGGGTCACCCCGGTGTCCGGCCCTCCCCGGACAGGTGTCCGACAATGAGAGCGTGACCAGCCCCGACGCCCCGGATCCCGCCGCCGCCCACGGCGCGCCGGGCATGCCCCGAGCGCTCGGCCCGGCCGGACCCCGGCCGCGGCTTCCGTCGCCGGTCCGGGAGGCCGTGGACGCGCGCTTCGCGCGCCACGGCGTCCGTCTGCTGCTGAAGCGGGACGATCTGATCCACCCGGAGCTGATCGGCAACAAGTGGCGCAAGCTGACGCCGAACCTCGAAGCGGCGGCGGGCCGCACCCTGGTCACCTTCGGCGGGGCGTACTCGAACCATCTGCGCGCCACCGCCGCGGCCGGCCGCCTGCTGGGCCTGCCCACCCTCGGCGTGGTCCGCGGCCAGGAGCTGGCGGACCGCCCCCTCAACCTCTCGCTCGCCCGCTGCGCCGCCGACGGCATGCGTCTGCACTTCGTCGACAGGTCGACCTATCGCCACAAGACGGAGCCGCGGACGCTGGCCGGGATCCTGGGCTCGACGGACACCGAGGACGCGTACGTGGTGCCCGAGGGCGGCAGCAACGCCCTCGCCGTACGCGGCTGCCGGGCGCTCGGCGAGGAACTGCGCGACCACGGCGACATCGACGTGGCCGCCGTCGCCTGCGGTACCGGCGGCACCCTCGCGGGCCTGGCCGCGGGCCTCGCACTCGGCCGGCGCGCCCTCGGTGTCGCGGTCGTCGGAGGCGGGTTCCTCGACGCCGACACGAGGGCCCTGCAGACGGCCGCCTTCGGCGCCCGGCGCGGAACCTGGTCCCTCGACCACCGATTCCACTTCGGCGGCTACGCCCGCACCACTCCCGAACTCGACGCCTTCGCCGAGGACTTCGAGCAGCGCCACGGGCTGCCGGTCGAACGTCTCTATGTCGCCAAGATGCTGTACGGACTTGTCGCCCTCGCCGAGGAGGGCGCGTTCCCGCGGGGCACGACGGTGGCGGCGGTGATCACCGGAGCGCCGTTCCCCGCCGCGGGAGCCGCGCCTCAGGCCGCCTCCCGGTAGGCCGCCGCCTCCTCCAGGTCCAGTCGGCGCAGCAGCGTGCGCAGCATCTCGTCGTCGATGTAGCGGTAGTCGCGCAGCTTGACGAAGACCTCGCGCTCGGCGCCGATCATCTCGCGGGAGAGGCGGCGGTAGGTGTCGTCGGCGGTCTCGCCGGTGACCGGGTTGACCGCGCCGAGGCGCTCCCAGACGGCGTTGCGGCGCCGCTCCAGGACGGTGCGCAGGCGTTCGGCGAGCGGCGGGGGCAGCGCGTTGCGCTCGTCGGCGAGGAGTTCGTCGAGGCGCTGCTCGGCGGCGCGGGAGGCCTGTGCCTGGGCGTTGGCCTCGGCGAGCGTCTCGGCCTGGGTGTCGCGGCCCGGAAGTTTCAGCAGCCGGATCAGCGGGGGCAGCGTCAGGCCCTGCACGACCAGGGTGCCGATGACGGTGGTGAAGGTCAGGAAGAGGATCAGGTTGCGGTCGGGGAAGTCGTCGCCGCCGTGCACGGTGAGCGGGATGGAGAAGGCGATGGCGAGTGAGACGACGCCGCGCATGCCGGCCCAGCCGATGACGAACGGCGCCTTCCAGGTGGGGTTGTCCTCGCGTTCGCGGATGCGCGCCGAGAAGATGCGGGGCAGGAAGGTGGCGGGGTAGACCCACACGAAGCGCGCCGCGACGACGACGAGGAAGAGGGCGATCGCGTACCAGGCGGCGGTCGTGCCCTCGTACGCCCCGAGGCCCTTCAGGACGACGGGCAGCTGCAAACCGATCAGCGCGAACACCGCGGACTCCAGGATGAACGCGACCATCTTCCAGACCGCCTCCTCCTGGAGCCGGGTCGCGAAGTCCACCTCCCAGGAGCGGTGTCCGAGGTAGAGCGCGACGACGACGACCGCGAGCACCCCGGAGGCGTTGAACTGCTCGGCGACGCCGTAGGCGACGAAGGGGATCAGCAGGGAGAGGGTGTTCTGCAGGAGCGCTTCGTTCATGTGGGTGCGCAGCCAGTGGATGGGGATCATCAGGACGAGTCCGACGAACACCCCGCCGACCGCCGCGAGCAGGAACTCGCGGACGCCGCCCGCCCAGGTCGCGCCCTCGCCGACCGCCGCGGCGAGCGCCACCTTGTAGGCGGTGATCGCGGTCGCGTCGTTCACCAGGGACTCGCCCTGCAGGATGGTGGTGATCCGAGAGGGCAGCCCCACCCGGCGCGCCACCGCCGTCGCGGCCACCGCGTCCGGCGGCGCGACGACCGCGCCGAGCACCAGGGCCGCGGTCAGCGGCAGGCTCGGCACGAGCAGATAGGCGACCCAGCCGACCACGAGGGTCGCGAAGAGGACGTAGCCCACGGACAGGAGCGCGACCGGCCTCAGCTGGGCCCTCAGGTCGAGGTAGGAGCTGTCGGTGGCCGCCGTGTACAGCAGCGGGGGCAGCAGCAGCGGGAGGACGACTTCGGGGTCGAGTTCGTACGGGGGCACCCCGGGGATGTACGAGACGATCAGGCCCACGGTGACGAGCAGCAGGGGCGCCGGAACCGGAGTACGGCGGGCGACGCCGGCGACCGCCGCGCTCCCCGCGACCAGCAACAACAGTGGCAACACGTGCATCGTCTTCGCCCGCCCTCATTTTCGCGCGGCATTCCGCACGCCCGACGTAACCTGGCAATCATGAAACAGTGCACGCACGCCGACGCGCTGCCGCAGCCCGAACCCGAGCCCCGGAGCGAGACCTGCCAGGAGTGCGTGGCGGCCGGCACCCACCCGGTGCAGCTCCGGCTGTGCCTGGAGTGCGGGCATCTCGCCTGTTGCGACTCCTCACCGCTGCGGCACGCGACCGGGCACCACAAGGACACCGGGCATCCGATCATGCGCACGTTCGAGCCGGGGGAGAACTGGCGTTGGTGTTTCGTGGACCACGTACTCGTCTGAGCCGTGGATCACGTGCGCGTGTGACTCAGGATCCGGACGGTTCGACCGTCTGACGTCTGGGTACGTCAACCCGGCGCGCGCTCTTCCTATTTGGGGCCGCAGACCCCTAGCCACTGTCCGTACTCATAGGCTTACTATGAGTGACAGCAAGGGGCGGGGTCCCCAGGACAGGAAAGTCGGGAGCGCGGTAGCGTCACCGCTGAACGACGTAGCGCGTTACCCCGGGGGGCGACCCTCGGCCCCCGAAAGAGCTCGAATGAGCTTGTACCACCATGGAGGTGAGGGTGTCCCAGATCGCAGGCGAGCCCGCGACGAAGGACTTCGTGGAAGTCCGGCTGCCGGCCGCGGGTGCCTACCTGTCGGTACTGCGCACGGCCACGGCCGGGCTGGCAGCCCGTTTGGACTTCACCCTCGACGAGATCGAGGACCTGCGCATCGCGGTGGACGAGGCCTGCGCGATCCTGCTGCAGCAGGCCGTCCCCGGTTCGGTGCTCAGTTGTGTCTTCCGGCTCATCGACGACTCACTGGAGGTCACGGTCTCGGCGCCGACCACGGACGGTCACGCTCCGTCACGTGACACTTTCGCGTGGACCGTCCTGTCCGCCCTCGCGGGCAAGGTCGACTCCACCGTCGCCGAGGACAAGACCGTTTCGATCAGCCTCTACAAACAGCGCGGCGCGGGACCCGGGCCGGCGTGAGGAACGGGGACGGGCCGGTGCGTGACGAAGAGCGCGGCACACGGGAGCCTCCCGCGGAGCGCGCCGACGGCCCGGGCGGGCCGCGGCACACGGCGGACGGCGTCGACGGCATCCCCGAACAGGCCCGGCCGCATCCGGAGAACGGCGTCTCCTCGGCAGCCGCAGCGCAGCTGGGGGTCTCCTCCCCCGTCCGGGGAGGTCCCCCCGGTTCGAGCGCAGCCGAGGACATGGGGGAAGAGCCGCGAGCTCGGGGAATGGTGACGGGCGGGACTATGAGCGAGCACGAGCGAAACGCGGAGCAGAACGTGCAGGGCGCGCAGCACGGGCCGAGCGCCCAGCCGATCCAGCACGGGCCGAGCGCCCAGCACATCCAGCACGATCCCCACGACCGCAGCGGGGCCCGGGCGATGTTCATCGAGCTGCGCAAGCTGCAGGACGGCAGCGCCGAGTACGCGGAGCTGCGCAATCAGCTGGTCCGCATGCATCTGCCGCTCGTCGAGCACCTCGCGCGCCGCTTCCGCAACCGCGGTGAGCCGCTGGACGACCTCACCCAGGTCGCGACGATCGGGCTGATCAAGTCGGTCGACCGGTTCGACCCGGAGCGCGGCGTCGAGTTCTCGACGTACGCGACCCCGACGGTGGTCGGCGAGATCAAGCGGCACTTCCGCGACAAGGGCTGGGCGGTGCGCGTCCCGCGTCGCCTCCAGGAGCTGCGGCTGGCTCTGACCACGGCGACCGCGGAGCTCTCCCAGCTGCACGGCCGCTCACCGACGGTTCACGAGCTGGCCGAGAAGCTGGCCATCTCGGAGGAGGAGGTCCTGGAGGGCCTGGAGTCCGCCAACGCGTACTCCACGCTGTCCCTGGACGTCCCCGACACGGACGACGAGTCCCCGGCCGTCGCGGACACCCTGGGCGCCGAGGACGAGGCACTGGAGGGCGTCGAGTACCGGGAGTCGCTGAAGCCGCTCCTGGAGGACCTGCCTCCCCGGGAGAAGCGGATCCTGCTGCTTCGCTTCTTCGGCAACATGACGCAGTCGCAGATCGCGCAGGAGGTCGGCATCTCGCAGATGCACGTCTCGCGACTGCTCGCCCGCACTCTCGCCCAGCTGCGGGAGAAACTCCTCGTCGAGGAGTGAGACCCGCCTACTTCTCGTCCTGTACGTCGCCGCCGGGCCCTCGGATGCCGAGGGCCCGTGTCGTTGCCGGGTTCAGCAGCAGCACCAGGCTCGCCACCGCGACGGCCGCGAGGGCGATGCCGGCGGGGATCGCGACACTGTCGGCCTGGAGCAGGGTGTAGGCGACCGGCAGCGCCATGATCTGGGTGATGACGGCCGGGCCCCGGCTCCAGCTGCGGCGCAGCAGCAGTCCGCGCGCGGCGAGCAGCGGCAGCAGCGCGAGCACGATCAGCGTGACGCCGCCGGTGACGGCCTGCTGCCGGCTGTCGGGGTCGCCCGTGAGTCCGAGTACGAGGACGCAGACACCGCCCGCCACGAGGGCGGTCCCCTCCAGCGCGGCCAGCGCCGCCGCGGCGGTCAGCCGCCCGGGACGGGGTTCGGCGAGGGGGGCGTCGGGGGTGGGATTCTGCTCACGGCTCACTCCTGAAGAGTAGCCGTCACCCCCGGGCCGCCCGGTGCCCCGGGGGCCGCCTACGGCCCGGTCCCGGGGCTCGCGCCGGTCCGTCGCCGCGTCCCTGCTGACCCCGGAACCTCTTACTCGATCCCTACCTCGGTCTGGGCCGAGTACCACCCAGTAGGTACGCTGCTTCGCATGCGCGCACTTCTCGTGGTCAATCCGGCAGCAACCACCACAAGTGCGCGGACGCGTGACGTCTTGATCCACGCGCTGGCCAGTGAGATGAAGCTGGAGGCGGTCACCACCGAGTACCGCGGGCACGCCCGGGACCTCGGCAGGCAGGCCGCGGACAGCGACGACATAGACCTGGTCGTGGCCCTCGGCGGGGACGGCACGGTCAACGAGGTCGTGAACGGTCTTCTCCACCGGGGCCCCGACCCGGAAAACCTCCCCCGCCTCGCCGTGGTCCCCGGCGGTTCCACCAATGTCTTCGCCCGCGCCCTCGGCCTGCCGAACGACGCCGTGGAGGCGACCGGCGCCCTGCTGGACGCGCTGCGCGAGGAGCGCGAGCGCACGGTAGGCCTCGGCCTCGCCGCGGGGACTCCCGGCACGGAGGACGAGGCCGTACCCTCCCGCTGGTTCACCTTCTGCGCCGGTCTCGGCTTCGACGCGGGGGTGGTGGGGCGGGTCGAACAGCAGCGCGAACGCGGTCGGCGCTCCACCCATGCGCTGTATCTCCGCCAAGTGGTACGCCAGTTTTTGGACGAACCTCACCGCCGGCACGGAACGATCACGCTGGAGCGTCCCGGCGCGGACCCGGTCACCGATCTGGTCCTGTCGATCATCTGCAACACCGCGCCGTGGACGTTTCTCGGCAATCGTCCGGTGTACGCGGCGCCTAAGGCCTCGTTCGATACCGGACTCGACGTACTCGCCCTCAGCCGCATGTCGACGGCCTCGGTTGCCCGGTATGCCACCCAGTTGCTCACTTCGTCCCCCGAACGCGGCCCCCAGGGCAAGCACGCCGTCTCTCTGCATGACCTGACGGACTTCACCTTGCATTCGAAGGTGCCACTGCCCCTTCAGATGGACGGCGACCATCTCGGACTGCGTACTAGCGTGACGTTCACAGGCGTACGCCGTGCACTGCGTGTGATTGTGTGAGCGGAAGGGGCCAAACTCCTTTCACTCGAACGTTTAGACCAGGGTCCACCCCATGGAAGTACGGCTGTGACTCAGCCGACACCGAGGAATCAAAAAAAACTTTCTGGAAGGGGTTGTATCCGCCGCTGAGGTTTGCGAGTCTCTACGTGGCGCTCGGGACGGCCCGCAACATCGGCCCCACAGAGCACCGGAACCCCTCCTCAAATCACAGGACCACACCAGTCCGTCTGGTTGTCGGCCCTTCACTTGTTGAGGGATTCGTGAAAGCGTTCACATTCACAAGCAACGTGCATGTAATACCAAGGAGAGGTAGCAGCCATGGACTGGCGTCACAACGCCGTTTGCCGCGAGGAAGACCCCGAGCTCTTCTTCCCCATCGGCAACACCGGTCCTGCGCTGCTGCAGATCGAGGAAGCCAAGGCCGTCTGCCGCCGCTGCCCCGTCATGGAGCAGTGCCTGCAGTGGGCGCTCGAGTCCGGCCAGGACTCCGGCGTCTGGGGTGGCCTCAGCGAGGACGAGCGCCGCGCAATGAAGCGCCGTGCCGCCCGCAACCGAGCTCGTCAGGCCACCGCCTGACGTTCCACCCCGCACGAGCCTGAGCTTGGCGGCGCGTACAGCGAGTACGCAACTCCCGCCCCCGAGCCGCAGCGCGCAGTACCCCGATGCGCTTGATGCAACGAGCTTTCAGCCCCGGACCACCTGGTGGTCCGGGGCTCATTGCTGTTCGCGTCCGGCGCCCCTGGCGTCCGGCGTCGGTCACAGTGAGTGACGGGCATCCATGGGCATCGACTACCCCTGCCCGTCGGCCACTTGTGCGGGCATTTGTCCCCCCGCTACTTGGGTACGACCACCGGGATGTCCAGGAGCACCTGGGTGCCGCGCTCCGGAGCGGCCACCATGTCGAAGGTGCCGCCCAACTCGCCCTCCACCAGCGTCCGTACGATCTGCAGGCCGAGGTTGCCCGAGCGGTGCGGGTCGAAGCCCTCGGGCAGTCCGACCCCGTCGTCCTGGACGGTGACCAGCAGGCGGGCGTCCTTGGAGGTGCCGCCGCGCACCGCGGAGACCTCGACAGTGCCCCGGTCGCCCTCGCGGAAGCCGTGCTCCAGCGCGTTCTGGAGGATCTCGGTGAGGACCATGGAGAGAGGGGTCGCGACCTCGGCGTCCAGGATGCCGAAGCGTCCGGTGCGCCGGCCGGTGACCTTTCCGGGTGAGATCTCGGCGACCATGGCGAGCACCCGGTCGGCGATCTCGTCGAACTCCACCCGCTCGTCCAGGTTCTGGGAGAGCGTCTCGTGCACGATCGCGATCGAACCGACCCTGCGCACGGCTTCCTCCAGGGCTTCCCGGCCGCTGTCCGAGTCGATGCGGCGGGCCTGGAGACGCAGCAGGGCAGCCACCGTCTGGAGGTTGTTCTTCACCCGGTGGTGGATCTCCCGGATGGTGGCGTCCTTGGTGATCAACTCGCGCTCGCGGCGGCGCAGTTCGGTGACGTCACGGAGCAGGACGAGGGAACCGACGCGGGTTCCCTTGGGCTTGAGCGGGATCGCGCGCAGCTGGATCACGCCTTCGGCACTCTCGATCTCGAACTCGCGGGGCGCCCAGCCGCTGGCGACCTTGGACAGCGCCTCGTCCACCGGACCCCGGGACGGGGCGAGTTCGGCGGTCGTGGATCCGAGGTTGCAGCCCACCAGGTCGGCGGCCAGGCCCAGCCGGTGGTACGCGGAGAGCGCGTTCGGTGAGGCGTACTGGACGATGCCGTCCGCGTCGAGGCGGATCAGTCCGTCGCCGACCCGCGGCGAGGCGTCCATGTCGACCTGCTGGTCGGGGAACGGGAAGGAGCCGGCGGCGATCATCTGCGCGAGGTCGGAGGCGCTCTGCAGATACGTCAGTTCGAGGCGGCTCGGGGTGCGCACCGTGAGCAGGTTGGTGTTGCGGGCGATGACGCCGAGGACACGGCCCTCGCGGCGTACGGGAATGGACTCGACCCGGACCGGGACCTCCTCGCGCCACTCGGGGTCGCCCTCGCGCACGATCCGGCCCTCGTCGAGCGCCGCGTCCAGCAGGGGGCGGCGGCCGCGCGGGACGAGATGGCCGACCATGTCGTCCTGGTACGAGGTGGGCCCCGTGTTGGGGCGCATCTGCGCGACCGAGACATAGCGGGTGCCGTCGCGCGTGGGAACCCACAGCACGAGGTCGGCGAAGGAGAGGTCGGAGAGCAACTGCCACTCCGAGACCAGCAGATGCAGCCACTCGAGATCGGAATCACCGAGGGCGGTGTGCTGGCGTACGAGGTCGTTCATGGAGGGCACGTGTGCGAGCGTACCCGGAGGATCCGACAGGTCCCGAAATCAGCCACCCGCGTGGGGCCCCCAGGGGCGCCGCAGGGCCCCGGAAACACCCGCGGGCCGCGGCGCCTGGGAGGGACCCTCAACCCTCCCGGCACCGCAGCCCGGAGCAACATCGGCCGTGGGGTGTGCGGTCCCGGTCGGCCGAGGAGAGGAGCCGGAGCAGTCAGGGCAGAGAGCGCCGGTTCCTCGGTCCGCCTTCCTGTGCGGGGAAGACGGAGGCTTGTTCAGTTTCTCAAAGCATTGTGGACTAGACCATGGTCCCGCGTCCATGTGTCCGCAGCCCGTGCGCCCGCTGATGCTCTTTGTTGTCCGCTTATCCAACACCAGAAGCACCCATCAGACTATCCCGCTTCGGTTCCCGAACGGGGGGAGTTACCGGATGAGCACGTCCGGGGCGGTCCGGACGCGCGGGCCCCCTTCCCCGGGGTGCAATGGAAGCGCGCCCTGGCCCGGCGGGGCGACGGAAGGGTGACGCTCTGCTAGATTGGTCTATACCACATGCCCTTCGGGTTCCAGTTGAGTCCCCTGAGTCCCCTCTCCAGATCGGCAGGCCCAGCGTGGAAGTTGTCATCGTCCCGGACGCCAAGGCAGGCGGCGAGCTGATCGCCCAGGCCATGGCGGAACTGCTCAGGCGCAAGCCCGACGCCCTGCTCGGCGTGGCCACCGGCTCGACGCCGCTGCCCATCTACGAGGCGCTGGCGGCCCGAGTGGGTTCCGGTGCCGTGGACGCCTCACAGGCGCGCATCGCGCAGCTCGACGAGTACGTGGGGCTGCCGGCCGAGCACCCCGAGTCCTACCGCTCCGTGCTGCGCCGTGAGGTGCTCGAACCGCTGGGCCTCGGCATGGGCGCGTTCATGGGGCCCGACGGCACCGCGACGGACGTCCAGGCCGCGTGCGAGGCGTACGACAAGGCACTGACCGCCGCCGGCGGGGTCGACCTCCAGTTGCTGGGGATCGGGACGGACGGGCACATCGGCTTCAACGAGCCGTGCTCCTCGCTCGCCTCGCGGACCCGGATCAAGACGCTGACCGAGCAGACCCGGGTGGACAACGCCCGGTTCTTCGACGGCGACATCGAGCAGGTGCCGCACCACGTCATCACGCAGGGCATCGGCACGATCCTGGAGGCGCGGCACCTGGTGCTGCTCGCGACCGGCGAGGGCAAGGCGGACGCCGTGGCGGCGACGGTCGAGGGGCCGGTCGCGGCGGTCTGCCCGGCGTCGGCGTTGCAGTTGCACCCGCACGCGACCGTGGTCGTCGACGACGCCGCCGCGTCCAAGCTGAAGCTCGGGGACTACTTCCGCCACACGTTCGCCGCCAAGCCGGACTGGCAGGGCATCTAGAGCCCGCCGGTCGGTCGACGTACACATGCCGGTGCCCGGCCTCCCCAGGGGAGGCCGGGCACCGGCATGTCGGGCCCGAGGGGCCCTGCGTCCTACTCCCCCGCGATGACCTCGGCCGCCGCCTGGCCGCAGACCCGTGCGGCGCCGTGGGTGGCGATGTGGAGGGCGCCGCGGGGCGCCGACTGGGGGACACCCATCTCGACGACAACGCTGTCCGGGCGGGCGGCGAGGAGCGAGTCGAGGGCGGCCGCCATCCAGGGGTGACGGTGTTCGTCCCGGACCACGGCGACGACCGGGCGGCTCCCGGCGGCGGCGAGGGCCGAGGAGCCCGCGTCCTCGCCGGTGAAGCTGCCGGTCTCGGTGCCGGGGAGCAGCCGGGCCAGCTCGGCGGCCACCCCCCAGGGGGTCTCGTCACCGACGGCGATGTTCGCGACCGGGGTGAGCGCGGCGACGAAGGGGGCGCCGGTGAGCGGTGTGTACGACGCCGAGCGGGTCACGGTGAGCGCGCGCCGGGCGGCGACCAGGCCGACATCGACGGCTCCGCCCGTGCCGTTCGAGCCACTCGTACCGAGCGAGCCGCCCGAGCCGTTCGAAGCGTTCGAACCGCCCGTGCCGTTCGAGGCGCTCGTGGCGTTCGAAGCGTTCGAACCGTTCAAGCCATTCGTGTGGTGCGCCTCGGGGGCGGTGGCGCTCCCGCCGGTCACCACGGCGCGCGGCCCGGCCGGGGTCGCTCCGGCCGCGGTCCCGGCCGTCGCGCCGGAGGTGGCCGTGGCGGTCCCGGAGACCGCGGAGGCCGTGGCCGTCCACTCGGCCAGCGCCCGCACCCGGTTCGCCGCGTCCGCGAGGCGTTCCTCGGGGAGTTCGCCGGCACGGACGGCGGAGACCAGGGCGTCGCGGAGGCGGCGCACGGTGTCGTCGTCCGCCAGTCCGCCGCCGACGCAGATGGCGTCCGCTCCGGCCGCGATGGCCAGCACGCTGCCCCGCTCGATGCCGTACGTCGCGGAGATGGCCTGCATCTCCATGCCGTCGGTGACGATGAGGCCGTCGTAGCCGAGTTCCTCGCGCAGCAGGCCCGTGAGGATGCGGCGGGAGAGGGTGGCCGGGCGGTCCGGGTCCAGGGCCGGGACGAGGATGTGCGCGCTCATCACGGCACGGCTGCCCGCGGCGATCGCGGCCCGGAACGGGACGAGCTCGCGCGACTGGAGGACCGACAGGTCCGCGTCGATGCGGGGCAGGGCGTGGTGGGAGTCCACCGCGGTGTCCCCGTGGCCGGGGAAGTGCTTGGTGCAGGCGGCGACGCCGGCGGCCTGGAGGCCGGTGACGTAGGCGGCCGTGTGCCGGGCCACCAGGTCGGTGTCGGCGCCGAAGGACCGTACGCCGATGACCGGGTTGGAGGGGTTGGAGTTCACGTCGGCGGACGGCGCCCAGTTGAGGTTCACTCCGCACGCGGCCAGCCGGCGGCCGAGTTCGCGGGCGACGTCCTCGGTGAGCGACACGTCGTCGACGGCGCCCAGCGCGTGATTGCCCGGGAAGGACGAACCCGTGCGCACCTCCAGGCGGGTGACGTCGCCGCCCTCCTCGTCGATGGCGACGAGGACGTCGTCGCGTTCGACGCGCAACTGGGCCGTCAGGGCGGCCAGTTGCTCGGGCGAGGCGATGTTGCGGCCGAACAGGCCGACGGAGGCGAGGCCTTCACCGAGACGGCGGAGCAGCCAGTCCGGCGCCGTGGTCCCGGTGAAGCCGGGCTGCAGCACGGTGAGGGCGTCGCGCGTCAGGCCGTCCTTTGAATTGGACGCAGTGGTACCACTGGCGAATGTCGTCATCGGGAGGGTTATCCCTTCACGGCGCCCGCGGTCAGACCCGCGGCCATCTTGCGCTGGACAAGGAGGAACAGGACGACGATCGGCACGGCCATCATGGTGGATCCGGCCATCATCGGGGCGTACTCGGTTCCGTGCTTGGTGGTGAAATTGCCGAGCCAGACGGTGGCGGTCTGGTTCTTCTGGCTCATCAGCATCAGGGCGTAGAGGTATTCGTTCCACGCCTGGATGAAGGCGTAGACGGACGTCGCGACCATGCCGGGAGCCAGCAGCGGGAAGACCACGCGGATGAAGGCGCCCGTGCGGCTGCACCCGTCGACCATCGCCGCCTCCTCCAGCTCCTTCGGGATGTTGACGATGAAGCCGCGCAGCGTCCACACCGTGAAGGGGAGGATGAAGGTCAGATACGTGATGATCAGACCGGAGAGCTTGTCGTACTGGTCGAGGTCGTTCAGCAGCAGGAAGACCGGGATGATCATGGCGACCAGCGGGACCATCTGGACCGCGAGGATGCCGACGATCACGACCTTGCGGCCGCGGAAGGCGAAGCGGGAGATGGCCAGCGCGGCCAGCATCCCCACCACGATGCCGATCACGACCACGGCGAGCGACACGACGAGGCTGCGGCCCACCGGGCCCCAGAAGTCGGCGATGTCCAGCGCGCGGCGGAAGTTGTCGAGCGTCAGCCCCGTCGGGAACAGGCTCGGGTCGGGGTCGATGGCGTCCTTGGCCGGCTTGAAGGCCGTGTTGAACATCCAGTAGACGGGGAAGCCCGCGGTGAGGAAGACCAGCAGGCCGAGCAGGTTCCAGCCGAGCTTGGACTTGCGGGGCCCGGAGGACTTCCGCCCCGCGGCGGACGCACGCCCGGGCGTGGCGACGGCGCTCATTCGACCTCTCCGATCTTCAGCATCTGACGCATGTACACGGCGACCACGCCCAGCAGCAGCAGCACGGTCAGCAGGGCGATCGCCGATCCCTGCGCGTAGTCGTTGACGACGAAGGCGCGGTCGTACGAGTACGTGGTGAGCAGTTGGAACTCGGCCTCGGGGTGTCCGTTGCGCATGACGAAGACCTGCGGGAAGACACCCATGTCCCAGATGACGGAGAGGGTCGTGAGCATCACGATGATCGGCTTGAGGATCGGCAGCGTCACATAGCGGAAGACGCCCCAGGCGCCCGCGCCGTCGAGCCGTGCGGCCTCCTCCAGCTCCGCGGGCACCTGGGTGAGTCCCGCGCTGAGCGTGATGACGACGAACGGCACCGCGCCCCAGACGACCAGGAGCATGATCACGGTCAGGCCCTGCGGGCCGCTCGCGAACCAGTTGTGGCCGATCATGTCGACGCCGGGGAGCTTGCTGAGCAGCGCGTTGAAAACGCCGTAGTCGGAGTCGAAGAGCCACTTGAAGACCGTGGTGGCCACGATGATGGGCATGCCCCAGCTCGCCACCAGCACGATGTTGATGAGCGTCTTGACCCAGCCCGAGACCCGCTGGAGGAGCAGCGCGATCAGCATGCCGATGACCATCGTGAAGACGACGGCCCCGCCGGCGAAGAAGATCGTCCGGACGACCACCGCCCAGAACTCGCCGTCCCCGAGCACCTTGGAGAAGTTGTCGAAGCCGACCGACTCGGCCGGCTGGAAGCCCCAGAGCTGGGACTGCCCGAACTTCTGGAAGGAGAGCGTGACCAGGCGCACCAGCGGATAGCCGAGGACCAGCGCGAGGATCAGCAGGCACGGGGCGAGCAGGGCCCAGGGGGCCGCCGTCCTGCCCGAGGTCCGCTTGACGCGTGGCGCCTTGGGGACGGCCGGTGGCGGTGCCTGCCGCGGAGGCGGCACCTTGGCGGGGGTGGTCGTGTCTGCGGCACTCATCGCGCGCTCCTCAGCGGTCCCTCAGGTCGTACGAAAGCGAAGGCCCGTACGGCCGGGCGCCGCGGGGACGAGCCCCGGGCCGGGCCGTACGGGAGGCAGGGCCCCGCCCCTCCGCGAAGGAGGACCGACGGGGCCCCGCGCTCAGGTCACTTGGTGTTGATGACCTTGTCGATCTTGGCGTCCGCTTCCTTCGCGGCGTCCTCGACCGACTTCTTGCCGGTACCGATGCTCTGCAGCATGGTCTGCAGGACCTGGGCCTTCTCGACCTGGCCCCAGCCCGGCGCCATCGGGACGAACCAGTTGGACTCGGCCGCGGTGGCCGGGACGACCGTCGCCGGGTCGTTCTTCAGGGTGGCGAGGTCGGTCTTGTTGTTGGGCAGGTTGCCCTTGCCCATCAGGCCCTTCTGGCCCTTGGCGCCGGTGAACGCGTTGATCCACTCGGCGGCGACGGCCTGCGCCTTCGACTTCACCGGGACGGCGAGGTCGGAGCCGCCCAGGAAGACCGGGAGGTTCTTGCCGGACGGGCCGGGCATCACGAAGTTCTCGAGGTTGCCCTTGAGCTTGCCGGTCTTGTCGCTCTTCGGGTCCTCGGCGGTCGCGCCCTCCCAGGCGGCGCCGAAGATCATGCCGGACTTGCCCTGGCCGTAGACGATGTAGCGGTCGGACTCGTCCTTGGTCTTGTCGCCGTGCATGTAGGTGTCGACGACGTTCTTGAACTCGGTGAGGCCCTTGACCGACTCGGGCGAGGAGAGGTTGGCCTTCCACTGGCCGCCCTCCTCCTTCGCGATGGAGCCGCCGGCGTCGTAGACGAAGGACATCGCCGCGTACCAGTCGCGGGTGGGCTGGTACCAGGCGCTGAACTTGTCACCCTGCTTCTTCTGGATCTTGTCCAGGGCGGAGGTGAGCTCCTTGTACGTCTTCGGCGGGGTCTTCACGCCGACGGAGGCGGCGAGGTCCTTGCGCCAGTTGCCGACGCGGCCACCGGCGTAGTACGGCACGCCGTAGGTCTTGCCGTCGTACGTCACGGAGGCCTTGAGGCCGTCCAGCCAGGCGTCCGAGTTCTCGAACTTGGCCGTGTCCAGGGGAGCGAAGGCGCCCTTGACCATGTAGCCGAGCATCTCGGTGTTGCCCATCTCGACCACGTCGGGCGCCTTGTCGGTGGCGAGGACGGCGTCGAGCTTGGTGTTCTTGTCCGGCCAGCCGTAGTACTCGTGGTTGATCTTGATGCCGGGGTGCTTCGCCTTGATCGCCGCGTCGGCCGCCTTGACCAGCTCGGGCCAGTTGTTCTGCGCGTCGACCGTGAGCCAGACGGTCAGCTCCTTGGCGTCCGCGCCCTTGTCCGACCCCCCGGACTTGTCGTCGTTCCCGCACGCCGCGATGGAGAACATCATGCCCGCGATACCGATCGCGGCTATCAGCTTGCGCTTCACGCCACCCTCCTCAGGGATGCCACAAACCCCCCTGCTCCCCGCGGTGACATAACGCCGTGTACCGCCCGTGGGGCCGGGACTGGACCAATGGTGTAGACCAGTACGGGGAGCTTGGCCTAGACCTAGAGGGGTGTCAAGGGTGTGTAAGCCCGTCCAGTCGTCCGTTATGGGACCTACATATGCAAGGACCTTTAAGTAGGTAAGCGGCATAAACAGTGGGCCTGTTCAGGGCCCACGGAAGGGCCGCCCGCGGAGTCGCCCACGCGGCCGTCTGCGCGCGATGGACTAGACCAACGGGTACGTCGACGGTATATAGAGGGGATCACGGAGCGTGCGGGGGACACTCGCACGTCAAGCCGTGCCACGATGTGAGCCGTGGCCGACGGTAGGTCGGTCGCTTCGGCATCCGGAGCCGGGAAGGCAGAGCATGAGCACCGACGTCAGCAGTGCGGAGAACGAGGGTGGGGCGCCCATCCGTACCGCGCGCGTGCCCAAGTACTACCGCCTCAAGAAGCACCTGCTCGACATGACGGAGACACTGCCGCCCGGTACGCCGGTACCGCCCGAGCGGACCCTCGCCGCCGAGTTCGACACCTCGCGCACCACGGTGCGGCAGGCCCTTCAGGAGCTGGTCGTCGAGGGCCGCCTCGAACGCATCCAGGGCAAGGGCACCTTCGTCGCCAAACCGAAGGTCTCCCAGGCGCTCCAACTGACCTCGTACACCGAGGACATGCGCGCCCAGGGCCTCGAACCCACCTCGCAGCTGCTGGACATCGGCTACATCACGGCGGACGACGCCCTCGCCGGCCTGCTCGACATCTCGGCCGGCGGCCGGGTGCTGCGCATCGAGCGGCTGCGCCTCGCGAGCGGCGAGCCGATGGCCATCGAGACGACCCACCTCTCCGCCAAGCGCTTCCCCGCCCTGCGCAGGTCGCTCGTCAAGTACACCTCTCTCTACACCGCGCTCGCCGAGGTCTACGACGTCCATCTCGCCGAGGCCGAGGAGACCATCGAGACCTCGCTGGCGACCCCGCGCGAGGCCGGACTGCTCGGCACCGATGTGGGCCTGCCCATGCTGATGCTCTCCCGCCACTCGATCGACCGGCAGGGCGAGCCGGTGGAGTGGGTGCGGTCGGTGTACCGGGGAGACCGGTACAAGTTCGTCGCCCGCCTCAAGCGCCCGCAGGACTGATCCGCGCGGGGTGGCGCGCGGGCCCGGACGGGCCGTCAGGATCCGTACCCCCCCGAGGGGTTCCGCTCCTGATGAGGGGCCCCGCGCGCACCCTCACGAACCCTCCACACCCGCCGTCCGACGGGGGGTTCCCTAAAGCGGAACCGTCGCCTAGATTGCCTGCGCGTTACCCAGGTGATCGATGAGGGGACGGAGCCGACCCATGTCAGACCTGCCCGAAGTGAAACCACCGGTGGTGACACCGGTCCGTGCGGTGATCGCCCTGTGTCTGCTCGCGCCCTTCGTCGCGATGCTGTGGGTCGGTTCCTACGCCAAGACCGACCCGGCCTTCATCGGCATCCCGTTCTTCTACTGGTACCAGATGCTGTGGGTGGTCCTCTCCACGGCGCTGACGGTGACCGCGTTCCAGCTGTGGAAGCGTGACCAGCGGGCCCGCGCCTCCGCGAAGGGAGGTGCCGGAGCATGAACGACGGTGTGAACGGCGTCGCCCTCGGCGTCTTCGTCTTCTTCTTCCTGGCCGTCACGGTCATGGGCTTCCTGGCCGCGCGCTGGCGCAGGGCCGACAACGAACACAGCCTCGACGAATGGGGCCTGGGCGGCCGGTCCTTCGGCACCTGGGTGACCTGGTTCCTGCTCGGCGGCGACCTCTACACGGCGTACACCTTCGTCGCCGTACCGGCGGCGATCTACGCGGCGGGCGCGGCCGGCTTCTTCGCCGTGCCGTACACGATCCTGGTCTACCCGCTGATCTTCACCTTCCTGCCCCGCCTCTGGTCGGTCTCCCACAAGCACGGCTATGTGACGACCTCGGACTTCGTGCGCGGCCGCTACGGCTCCAAGGGCCTGTCCCTCGCCGTGGCCGTCACCGGCATCCTGGCCACCATGCCGTACATCGCGCTCCAGCTGGTCGGCATCCAGGCCGTCCTCGACGTGATGGGCGTGGGCGGCGGCGAGAGCACCAACTGGTTCGTCAAGGACCTGCCGCTCCTCATCGCCTTCGGCGTGCTGGCCGCGTACACCTACTCCTCGGGCCTGCGGGCCCCCGCCCTGATCGCGTTCGTGAAGGACACCCTGATCTACATCGTGATCGCGGTGGCCATCATCTACATCCCGATCAAGCTGGGCGGCTTCGACGAGATCTTCAAGGCGGCGAGCGACAAGTACACGGCCGCGGGCGCCGGCGGGCTCGTCCCCGCCGAGGCGGGCCAGTGGACGTACGCCACCCTCGCGCTCGGCTCGGCGCTGGCGCTGTTCATGTATCCGCACTCGATCACCGCGACGCTGTCCAGCCGCAGCCGGGAGGTGATCCGGCGCAACACCACGATCCTGCCGCTGTACTCGCTGATGCTGGGCCTGCTCGCCCTGCTCGGGTTCATGGCGATCGCGGCCGGCGTGAAGGTGCAGAACGGACAGCTCGCGATCCCCCAGCTCTTCGAGAACATGTTCCCGGACTGGTTCGCGGGCGTGGCCTTCGCCGCCATCGGCATCGGGGCACTCGTCCCGGCGGCCATCATGTCCATCGCGGCCGCGAACCTCTTCACCCGCAACATCTACAAGGACTTCATCAAGCCGGACGCGACCCCGCGGCAGGAGACCCAGGTCTCCAAGCTGGTCTCGCTCCTGGTGAAGGTGGGCGCGCTGGTCTTCGTCCTGACCATGGACAAGACCGTCGCGATCAACTTCCAGTTGCTCGGCGGCATCTGGATCCTGCAGACGTTCCCGGCGCTCGTCGGCGGCCTGTTCACCCGCTGGTTCCACCGCTGGGCGCTGCTCGGCGGCTGGGCGGTCGGCATGCTCTACGGCACGATCGCCGCCTACGGGGTGGCGTCGCCGACCCAGAAGCACTTCGGCGGCAGCTCGAAGGAGATCCCCGGCATCGGGGAGATCGGCTACATCGGCCTGACGGCGTTCCTCCTGAACGTGGCCGTGTCCGTCGTCCTCACCTTCGCCCTGCGGGCGTTCAAGGCTCCCGACGGCATCGACGAGACGTCGCCCGGGGACTACACGGCCGACGCGGGAGACCCCGGCGTCGAGACGGAGCTCCCCCCGGCCACGGCGGGCGCGAGCCACTAGCCACAGGTCACGCACCACGGACGACGGGCCGCCGGGAGGGAATCCGGCGGCCCGTCGCCGTGCCGGGCGGGCGCGACGAGGCCCTCGTACGCGGCCCGACGACCTCCGGCCGCTCACCTACGAGTTGACGCTCCAGCACACTCCGTAGCGCTCTCCGATGCCGACCCGACACAACATGTGGGGGTACTCCCGGAGCCCGGCACAAGATGTATGCTCATGGTCGCTGTCACCGCAGGGGAATCCGGTGCGAATCCGGAACTGTCCCGCAACGGTGTACTTGTGTGTGTTCGCGTACCCACGCGACCGCGCTCGCGTCAGTCCGAGGACCTGCCGACAGCGCACCCCGGCCGTCCGGCCCGGGTGCCGACGACGTCCGGGCCTCGCGGAATGGGCCGGTGGACGCGGTGCGCTGCTGCCCAGAAGCGCTCCCGTGTGCCCCGTGCCTCCCCGCAAGGCCCCGTGCCGAGCGAGGGAGAGCCCCACGTGACCATCGCGCCAGCCGATCCGGCTTCAGTGACCGCGCAGCAGGCCCCGGTGGAGACCGACGGTCCCGGAACCGCGCTGCTGCGGACCCTGACGGATCTCACCGCCGACCTCCCCGACGCCGACCCCGGCCGGGTCGCCGCCGCGGCGCTGCGCGGCCGGTCCGCCCGCGCCGACGAGGCCGAGCTGCGCGAACTGGCCACCGAGGCGGCCGCAGGGCTCATCTCCGAGGACCCCGCCTACTCCCGGCTGGCCGCCCGCCTGCTCACGATCAGCATCGCCGCGGAGGCCGCCTCCCAGGGCGTCACGACCTTCTCCGAGTCGGTCGCCGTCGGCCACCGCGAGGGCCTGATCGCCGACCGCACGGCCGAGTTCGTCCGGCTGCACACGGCCCGTCTCGACGCGCTGATCGACTCCGAGGGCGACGACCGCTTCGGCTACTTCGGGCTGCGTACGCTGCACAGCCGCTATCTGCTCCGGCACCCGATCACCCGCAGCGTCGTCGAGACGCCCCAGCACTTCATGCTCCGGGTGGCCTCCGGCCTCGCCGAGGACGACACGGTCCGCTCGGTGGACGAAGTCGCCGCGCTCTACCGGCTCATGAGCCGCCTGGACTACCTCCCCTCCTCCCCCACGCTCTTCAACTCCGGTACGCGGCACCCGCAGATGTCGTCCTGCTACCTCCTCGACTCCCCGCTGGACGAGCTGGACTCCATCTACGACCGCTACCACCAGGTGGCGCGCCTGTCTAAGCACGCGGGCGGCATCGGCCTGTCCTACTCCCGTATCCGCTCGCGCGGTTCGCTGATCCGCGGCACCAACGGGCACTCCAACGGCATCGTCCCGTTCCTCAAGACGCTCGACGCCTCGGTCGCCGCGGTGAACCAGGGCGGCCGGCGCAAGGGCGCGGCCGCGGTGTACCTGGAGACCTGGCACTCCGACATCGAGGAGTTCCTGGAGCTGCGCGACAACACCGGTGAGGACGCCCGGCGTACGCACAACCTGAACCTCGCGCACTGGATCCCGGACGAGTTCATGCGCCGGGTGAACGAGGACGGCGTCTGGTCGCTCTTCTCCCCCGCCGACGTGCCGGAACTGGTCGATCTGTGGGGCGACGCGTTCGACGCGGCCTACCGCAAGGCCGAGGAGGCGGGCCTCGCCAAGAAGACCATCCCGGCCCGCGACCTGTACGGCCGCATGATGCGCACCCTCGCGCAGACCGGCAACGGCTGGATGACCTTCAAGGACGCCGCCAACCGCACCGCCAACCAGACGGCGGAGCCCGGCCACACCGTCCACTCCTCGAATCTGTGCACCGAGATCCTCGAGGTCACGGACGACGGGGAGACGGCGGTCTGCAACCTGGGCTCGGTCAACCTGGGCGCGTTCGTGGTCGGTCAGGACATCGACTGGGAGCGGCTCGACGAGACCGTCCGCACCGCGGTGACCTTCCTCGACCGTGTCGTGGACATCAACTTCTACCCGACCGAGCAGGCGGGCCGCTCCAACGCCAAGTGGCGTCCGGTCGGCCTCGGCGCGATGGGCCTCCAGGACGTCTTCTTCAAGCTGCGCCTGCCCTTCGACTCGCCCGAGGCCCGCGCCCTGTCCACCCGGATCGCCGAGCGCATCATGCTCGCCTCCTACGAGGCCTCCGCGGACCTCGCCGAGCGCAACGGCCCGCTCCCCGCCTGGGAGAAGACCCGTACCGCCCGTGGAGTGCTGCACCCGGACCACTTCGACGTCGAGCTGAACTGGCCGGAGCGCTGGGCCGCCCTGCGGCAGCGGATCGCGGCGGTCGGCATGCGCAACTCGCTGCTCCTCGCCATCGCGCCGACCGCCACCATCGCGTCCATCGCGGGTGTGTACGAGTGCATCGAGCCGCAGGTGTCGAACCTGTTCAAGCGCGAGACGCTCTCCGGCGAGTTCCTCCAGGTCAACTCCTACCTGGTGGCCGAGCTGAAGAAGCTCGGCGTGTGGGACGCGCAGACCCGTGAGGCACTGCGCGAGTCCAGCGGCTCGGTGCAGGGCTTCACCTGGGTCCCGCAGGACGTCCGCGACCTGTACCGCACGGCGTGGGAGATCCCGCAGCGCGGCCTGATCGACATGGCCGCCGCCCGGACCCCGTTCCTGGACCAGGCCCAGTCGCTGAACCTGTTCCTGGAGACGCCGACCATCGGCAAGCTCTCCTCGATGTACTCCTACGCCTGGAAGTCGGGCCTCAAGACGACGTACTACCTGCGGTCCCGTCCCGCGACGCGCATCGCCCGCGCGGCCCAGGCCCAGGCGCAGCCCGAGAAGACCATCCCCGTCCAGCAGGTCGCCGACCCCGACGCCGTCGCCTGCTCCCTGGAAAACCCCGAGTCCTGCGAGGCCTGCCAGTAATGAGCGACACCACCACCGAGAAGGCCGCGTCCGAGAAGGCCGCGTCCGAGAAAAACCTGCTCGACCCGGGCTTCGAACTGACTCTCCGCCCCATGCGCTACCCCGACTTCTACGAGCGCTACCGGGACGCGATCAAGAACACCTGGACCGTCGAGGAGGTCGACCTCCACTCGGACGTCGCCGACCTCGCGAAGCTGACGCCGGGCGAGCAGCACATGATCGGGCGGCTGGTCGCGTTCTTCGCGACGGGCGACTCGATCGTGTCGAACAACCTCGTGCTGACGCTGTACAAGCACATCAACTCCCCCGAGGCGCGGCTCTACCTGAGCCGTCAGCTCTTCGAGGAGGCCGTGCACGTCCAGTTCTATCTGACGCTGCTCGACACCTACCTGCCCGACCCCGAGGACCGCACCGCGGCCTTCGCGGCGGTCGAGAGCATCCCCTCCATCCGCGAGAAGGCGCAGTTCTGCTTCAAGTGGATGGACTCGGTGGAGAAGCTGGACCGGCTGGAGACCCAGGCCGACCGCCGCCGCTTCCTGCTCAACCTCATCTGCTTCGCCGCGTGCATCGAGGGGCTCTTCTTCTACGGGGCCTTCGCGTACGTCTACTGGTTCCGCAGCCGGGGTCTGCTGCACGGCCTGGCGACCGGCACCAACTGGGTGTTCCGCGACGAGACGATGCACATGAGCTTCGCCTTCGAGGTCGTCGACACCGTCCGCAAGGAGGAGCCGGAGCTCTTCGACGACCGGCTCCAGGAGCAGGTGACCGACATGCTGCGCGAGGCCGTCGAGGCGGAGCTGCAGTTCGGCCGTGACCTGTGCGGCGAGGGTCTGCCCGGCATGAACACCGACTCGATGCGGCAGTACCTGGAGTGCGTCGCCGACCAGCGCCTCCAGCGGCTGGGCTTCGCGCCGGTGTACGGCTCCGAGAACCCGTTCTCCTTCATGGAGCTCCAGGGCGTCCAGGAGCTGACCAACTTCTTCGAGCGCCGGCCGTCCGCGTACCAGGTCGCGGTGGAGGGCACGGTCGACCTCGACGAGGACTTCTGACCGCTCGTCCTCCGGACGGTCCGGTCACGGCCGGCACCGCCGCGACGACCGGGTGACGGGTGACAGGGCCCCGGCCGCCATCGGCGGCCGGGGCCCTGTCCCGTGGAGAGGGATCCTGATCCGCCGGTGGTACGTCCAACCCGCAAGGAGGCCACCCCATGCGTCGAACGACCCACACCCGGACCATCGCCCTCAGCGCCCTGATCCTGCTCCTCGCGGGCTGCGGCACGCAGAGCGGAGGCGACGCGGGCGGCAGCGGCACCGTGTCGCCGTCGCCCACCGCGTCCCCCCGGGACTGCGCCACGGCGAAGGCGGAGCTCGGCGCCGCCGACACCGGCGACACGTACTGTCTGGCACCCGGCGAGACGATCCGTGTCTCGCTGGACGGCACCACGCGCAAACCCTGGGCGCCCGTCAAGGCGGCCGGCAGCGGGCTGGAGGCCACCAACAGCGGCATCGTCCTCCAGCCGGGCGACGCCTCCGCCGCCTACAAGGCGGTCTCGCCGGGAACGGTCCGGCTGACGTCGTCCCGGCCGATGTGTCCGAGTGATCCGGCCCGGGTCTCCTGCGACGGGCTTCAGGAGTGGGCGGTCACCGTGGTGGTGACGAAGGAGTGAGGCCGCGGCGGCCGCCCGGCCTCCTGGCGGGGGCCGGCGGCCGCCCTGAGCTGACGGTCCACGCGCCGCTCGCGCGCGAGCCCGATCAGGGAGGGGAGCGTCACGGCCGTGAAGATCGCGAGAACGGCCAGGATTCCGACGAGGTTCTCCATCGCTGAGTTCATGACACTAGTGTCACGTCGATGACTCCTTACCGTCAGTGGCAGAACTGCCGCAGACCCTCGAATTACTGCCACTTCCACGGCACACTGGGGGCATGCTGAACAACGTGGCGGCCGTCCTGCTCGACGGCGTGCATCCCTTCGAACTCGGCGTCGTCTGCGAGGTGTTCGGCCTCGACCGTAGCGACGAGGGCTTGCCCGTCTACGAGTTCGCGGTCGCGTCCGCCGAAGGGCCGACGCTCGGCACCCACGTCCCCGGGTTCACGGTCTCCACTCCGTACGGTCTCGACCGGCTCGAAGAGGCCGACCTGGTGGTCGTGCCCGCCGGCGACACCTACGCCGTACGCGGCTATCCGCCCGAACTGCTCGCGGCGCTGCGCCGTGCGGTGGACCGCGGGGCCCGGGTGCTCAGCGTCTGCTCCGGCGTCTTCGCGCTCGGCGCGGCCGGGCTCCTGGACGGCAGGCGCTGCGCCGTGCACTGGCAGCACGTCGACGAGCTGGCCCGGCAGTACCCGCGGGCGATCATCGAGCCGGACGTCCTGTACGTGGACGAGGACCCGGTGATCACCTCGGCCGGCACCGCCGCCGGCATCGACGCCTGTCTGCACATCGTCCGCAAGGAGCAGGGCCCCGAGGTGGCCAACACCATCGCCCGCCGCATGGTGGTGCCGCCGCACCGCGACGGCGGCCAGGCCCAGTACATCGAGCGGCCCCTTCCCCGCTCACGGTGCGACACGGTCGGCGAGGTGCTGGTGTGGATGCAGCAACACCTCGACGAGGAGACGACCGTCGAACAGCTCGCGGCGCGTGCGCATATGGCGCCGCGCACCTTCGCACGCCGCTTCCAGCAGGAGACGGGGACCACGCCGTACCGCTGGATCCTGCGTCAACGGGTCCTGCTGGTACAGGAGTTGCTGGAGGCCACCGACGAGACGATGGACGCGATCGCGGGCCGTGCCGGCTTCGGCAACGCGGCGGCGCTGCGCCATCAGTTCGTACGGAGTCTGGGGACGACTCCGCAGGCGTACCGGCGCACGTTCAGGGGCCCGAAGGCGGCCTGAACGTGCGCCGGTAGACGTGCGGGTCGGACACCGGCCGGGCCGGGCACCCGACCGCCTCAGCGGGGACGGGCCTTCAGCCGCAGCTCGTTGGGCCGCAGGGTGATACCGACGCGGGTCGTGTCGTTGGACCCGGACACCGGCTCGAAGCGCCACCGGGACGCCACGGTCGCGGTGACCAGGCTGAGCAGCGCCATCGAGAAGTGGTCACTCGGGCACTTGCGGTTGCCGACGCTGAACGGGCGCATCGCGTACTTCGGGATGTCCTTGGAGCGTTCCGGAAGCCAGCGGTCGGGATCGAAATCCAGGTGCTCCTGGTACGACCGCGGGTCGCGCTGGATCGCGTACGGACTGTAGATGATGTCGGCACCGGCCGGAATGCGATAGCCACCCAGCTCGGTTTCGGTCACCGCTCGCCGCGTCAATATCCATACGGCGGGGCGCAAACGCATCGCCTCGACGACGACATTGTTCGTATGCGACAGCTTCCGCACGTCGTCGAATCCGACGGGCCGGTCTCCGGCGAGGGTTCGGACCTCTTCGGCCACCTTGTCCGCCTGTTCCGGATGTTCCGTCAGGACTTGGAGCAGCCACATGATCGTGGACGCGATGGTTTCGCTGCCTGGGGTGAGTATCGCGACGACTTGGTCGTGGATCTCCTGTTCGTCGATGGGGTCGCCATCGTCGTTCTTCGCTTCCAGCAATGCCGTCAGCAAATCGTCCGGCTTTTGACCAGATGCCCGTCGCTCGTCGATGATCTCGTCGACGAGCGCATGCAAATCGGCCAATGCCCGGTCGAATGCGCGCATCGAAGGAAGCGGGAGCCGATAGAGCGGCCCCGCGGGTATGACCATGCGCCGGTACATGCCGCGGAACACGGTGGCGAGGGCGAGGCTCAGCCGTTCGGCACGCTCGTCCATGAACCGGCCGCGCAGCAGGCAGCGGGCGGCGACGCGGACGGCGACGCGGAACGACTCGGAGGTGCAGTCGACGGCCGTCCCCTGCTCCCAGCGCGCCGCGAACGCGCGCGCCTCCTCCTCCATGATCGGGCCGTACTCGGGGATGATGTCGAGCCGGAACGCGGGCTGAATGGTCCGCCGCTGGCGCCGGTGCTGCGGCCCGTTGGCCGTGGCGACGCCCTGCTTGCCCAGCAGCCCTTCGAGCGACTCCCACAGGGGGCCGCCGATCTCGTAGTCGGGGCTGAGCGCCAGCGCCCCGGTGAGCGCGGGGGTGGTGACGGCGTACACCGTCTTGGGGCCCATCCTGAGCCGCACGACATCGCCGTGGTCGCGCAGCTGGGCGAGGAAGCCCAGCGGGTCGCGCACCAGCTTCCAGCCGTGCCCGAGACCGGGCACCCCGCCTCCGGCGATGGGCGGGACGGACAGCGCCCGCACCTCGGGCACCTCGGGTCGTACCGACTCGACGGTCATTTCTCACCTGCCGCTTCGTTGTTGACGTACGGGGGTGTGGAGCGGTCGTCCCAGCTGTCGACCATGTACCGGCCCGACTCGTGGTGGAACCAGTACACAGAGCTGAACCAGTTCCGCATATTTCCGAGGCACGCCCTTACGGCGGCACTGGTCTCTTTTCCTCGCACGGTGCCGTCCGCGAGAGTGTCGGCGAGCCTCAATACGTCCTTCTCGGTGATGAGGAATTGTTCGATGCATTCCTCGATCCGCCGCCTCACTTCGGTGACGGCCTCTTCGAGCGTCAGCCCCTGATGATGAATGAGACTGATTCCGAGATTATGGACCTCGTCGCCCGCTATTTCCTTGGGCAGCGAACAGAGGTCGTTGTACCAGGCCGCGAATTCCTGACTGAGCAGTGCCGCCCGGTGAAATGCGGGATGCAACCGCACTTCGTTGGGGATTTCCTGACCCGCACTCGGTTCCAGAAGGTCGGTCCAGATCCAGTGCGCAAAAGTGAGCCGGCGGAGTTCGAGGTATTCCCCCACCGTGGGGACGGTGCCGGAGGTACGGTTCCGGAACTCCCGGTCGTACGCCTCGATCACCGCGTGGAAGTGGAGCGCGAACCGCTTGTTCCAGTTCTCGCCGAGGAACGAGTACAGCCGCACCATGCTGTCCGCGAACCCCGCCACCAGGGGATCCTGGTGGTGCAGATGGTCCCTGGGGGCGTCGAGGGCCGCGTGAAGCTGCGACCTGAGCCTCCGCCAGGCGTCCACCCGGCCGTGGACGACATCGCGGTCGTGGCGGTCGTCCCAGACGAAGAACCACGCGCTGTAGTCCGCTATCGCCTGCATGACCTCGTCGGGGGCACCAATGTAGTAGCCCGCCATGAGGTCCGTGTAGCACAGGCCGTCGGCATATTCTTCGACCTTGTCCGCGGACATCAGTCGCTTTTCGAGGAGCCAGGTCCGGGTCTTCTCCTGGAGCCTGGGCCAATACGGGTGCAGTTGACGGGGAAACTCGGACTCGATCACCGGGAGAGAGAGCGCCGGTGGTACCGCGATCGCTGTCGATGAAGAGCCGTATGAGAAAGCACGCACGAACAAACCCCTCTCAGCCGCCTGTTGACGCCACACCCCTCCACCTGTGCCGGGCGTGCGCCGTTGCGTATCCCCGCACTTCCCATTCAGCACTACAACTGACCGTTCTGGGAACGGATTTGGCCCACTGACTACCTCAGCGTGCCGAGAATCTCCCCTTGTGTGACTGGATCCGGATCATTGAAGGAGCACAAGGGATCGAACGTGCGACGTACATGCGAACGGTGCCTGGTCAGGGCGTTCACCCGACCAGGCACCGTTCGAGCAGACCCACGAGGGGTCGTGCGTCCCGCCTGTCAAAATGCGTCACAGCCGTCCGGGGCGACCGGCGACGTGGTGGTTCAGTCGTTCGCCACGGTCGCGTAGCGCGGCTCGTTCTCGGCCATCTGCCGCAGCGCGTCCTTGCGCTCGCGCTTGGAGAGCCGGTCGATGTACAGGTAGCCGTACAGGTGGTCCGTCTCGTGCTGGAGGCAGCGCGCGAAGTAGCCCGTGCCACGCACCCTGATCGGGTTGCCCTTCTCGTCCTGCCCGGTGACCTCGGCGTAGTCGGGGCGGGCGAGCGGCGCGTACGCGGTCGGCACGGAGAGGCAGCCCTCGTTGCTCTCGTCCAGCTGGCGCTGGTCGGCGGGCAGGTCGACCAGCTTCGGGTTGCAGACCACACCGACGTGCCGGGTGCCCTGGTCGTCCTGGCAGTCGTAGACGAAGACCTTCAGGTCGACGCCGATCTGGTTGGCGGCCAGGCCCACGCCCTCGGCGGTGCGCTGACTCGCGAACATGTCGGCGACCAACTGCTCCAGCTCGTCCCCGAAGTCGGTGACGTCCTTGCACTCCTTGTGCAGAACCGGGTTCCCGACCACGGTGATCGGCCGCGAGGTGCCGCGCTCGTGGTAGGCCGCCTCGCGCTCCTCGGTGTCCTCGGTGTCGATGACGAAGCCGTCGTCGTCCACGGGGAGCACGCCCACGTGCTGCTGATCGGTGTCCTGCTGCGCCATGACGACGTACGCCTTCCTCAGACCTCGGTAAATTCTGCGAGTACAGCCTAAAGGTGTACTCAGCAGACCTCTTCCAGATCCCGCCAGTCACGGGAGTCCGGGCTGTCCGCGACCCAGCCGTCGAGCAGGCCGCGCACCAGCGAGGCGGGCGCCGCGAGGCCGCACTCCCGCTCCGGGACCCAGAGCTGCCCGTCGGTGCGATGACCGAGCGGACCCGGGTGCCCCGGCTCACTGTGGTCGTGCGGGTCGAGGTGTTCCTCGTCGCCCTCGTCGGACGGCATCCGGGACTCCGAGCACATCCGGCACAGCAGCCGTACGGACGACGACCAGTCCTCCGCGGCGAAACCGGCGTCGGCGGCGAGCTGCTCCAGCGCGTCCCGGTCGTCCTCGGTGGCCGCTTCCAGCAGGACGACCCAGGTGGGCACCGGAGAGGGGGCCCACAGCTCGATCTCGTCGAAGACCGGGTAGGCGTGCCCCGCGGCGGTGGTCCGCTCGCCGTGCGGGACACCGTCGTGCAGCACGACCTCGCCCCAGCGGCGTCCGGAGGACGGCAGCGGGATCGACAGCACCTCGACGCGGGCGGGATCCAGCCTGCGCCCCCACACCACCTCGGCCTCGCCCTCCGGCGACAGCCGGACGGCCGCGCTGCCGAGGTCCATGCCCACCGGCTCACCGGAGACGGCGGCACCTCCGGGCACCCGCAGTCCGTACGCCTGCCAGGAACGGCGGGCCAGCGGCCAGTCCTGGAGAGCGGTGGCCGCGATCCCCACGTTCCACCAGTCAGGTGCGCCGGTCTCCCGGTCGAGCAGAGCGACGGCCCGCAGTCCCGCCGCCCGCGCCTGCTCCCAGTCGTGCCGGAACTTGTGCAGCAGCGCCAGGTTGAACCAGGACTCGGACAGCCAGGGCTCCAGGTCCGCGGCACGCGTCAGCAGCGCTCCCGCGTCCTCGTAGCGGCCGTCGCCGATCAGCGTGAACGCACGGTCGGTGGCCTGCCGCCATGAGGCGGAGGGCCGGTGTCGTCCCTTGCCGAAGATCCTCACGATTCCCGCCTGCCAGTTCCTTGCGTTTCCCGCCTGCCGGTCCTTTGAAGAGTCCCTTGAAGGCAGTGCAGCCCCGGGCTGGCCCATGCCCCCGAACACCCTCTTCCTCGCATCCAACCACGGACCGTCGGACGGCCGCTCATTACCCATGGGTTACCCAGCCCAGGGCAAGGTCAGACCGGGTCGGGACAGGACCCGGGCGAGTGACTCCACAACCTCTGGCTGATAGTCGTGGGCAGTGGCCAGCCGCAACTTCTCCAGGGCCGTCAGCGGCCCTCCGGGCCCTGCTTCCCGGGCCATCTCCTCGTATGCGTTCACAGTCCGGACGATGCGCGCGGTGACAGGCTGCTCCCGGTAGGGGTCCGCCTGCCGCTCCACCACCACGGCGACCTCGGCGTCCACCCCGGTCTGCCGTACGACGGCGCCGCCGAGCAGCGCGATCCTCCGCTGCTCGCCCGCCGGGAGCACGGCGGTGGCGCCGGCCGGCACCGGGTCGACCAGGCTGAGCTGTCCGATGTCGTGCATCAGCGCCGCGTACTCCAGGACGGTGAGATCGGGCTCGGAAAGGCCCAGCTCCCGGCCCACGGCCCGGCTGAGCGCGGCCACGCGCCGGGCGTGCCCGGCCGGTGTGTACCCGGCGACCTCGGTCGCGCGCGCGAGGGAGGCGATCGTCTGCCGGTAGGTGACCCGCACGGCGGCGTACCGCCGGAAGGACAGCTGGGTGAGCAGCAGCGGCAGCGAGAAGACGGGCAGCGCCCAGAGCCCGACCACCGCGACCGCGAGCGACATGACGGCCCCCGTCGCGCACACGGCCGACCCGATCCCGAGCGTGGCCCGCAGTTCGTCGCGCAGCAGCGGCCCGAACGGCCACCGGGTCCGCACATGGGCCGTCGCCGCCGCGAGCACGGCGTCCCACAGGGTGGTGAGCACGAGCAGCGCGACGAGCAGCAGAGCGTGGGCCGGACCGCCCCCGTCCAGCAATCTGCCCTGGTTGTAGAGCGGTTGGAAGCAGACGGCGGCGAAGGCGACGGTGAGGACGCGACGCGCGAGGTGGTCGACCGTGGGCCCGCGTCCCCGCGCCACATGCGGAATGCAGCCGATCAGCGCCGCCGCCACGACGACGGCGACGACCTGGAGGACGCCGTGATCGGTGCGGTGCCCGGCGTTCTCGCCGAGCAGCGCGTACGCGAGGGCTCCGGCGGCCCCGAGGGGCGCCGACTCCCGTTCCTCGGTCCCGCTCCACCGGGCGAGCTCGCCGACGGCGATGAGAACGCCGAAGGCCAGCGCGGTGCCGCGTTCGTCGAGTCCGTCCCAGAGGGTGACCCCGAGGGCGAGAACCGCGAGGAGGAGGGCGAGCGCGCGCACCGCGGTGAGCGCGGCGGGCGTTGTTCCGGCCGACGGGAGACGGGCGGCGCGGGCCGAGAGTCCGTGCCGTGGGGCGGCGGTGCTCACGGCGACCTCCGCCCGACCGTGCCGGACGGACGCGTCGGCGGCTTGCCGGGGCCGGGCAGGACGGACGGGCCGACGTCCGCGGTGACCGCGGGACGCCAGCCGTGCCGGCCGAGCGCCCGCACCAGCGCCCCCACCATCCGGGGGTCGAACTGCGCCCCCGCGCACCGCTCGAGCTCCTCGAGGGCCACCGGCACGGGTCTGGCCCTGCGGTAGGACCGGGTCGACGTCATCGCGTCGAACGCGTCGGCAACGGCCACCACCCGGGCGAACTCGGGGATCTGCGCCCCCGCCAGCCCGTACGGATATCCGCTCCCGTCCAGCCGCTCGTGGTGGTGCAGGATCGCCGAGCGGGCCTCGCCGAGGAACCCGATGCCCCGGACCATCTCGTGCCCGTACTCGGGATGCAGTTCGATGACCCGCCGCTCCTCGGGGGTCAGCGGGCCATCCTTGCGCAGCAGCCGCGTGGGGACGCCGAGTTTGCCGACGTCGTGCAGGATCCCGGCGAACCGGAGCCCCTCGACGCGCTCGTCGTCCATGCCCAGTTCACGGGCGATCATGACGGACGCCTGGCCGACCCGCTCGCTGTGCCCGCGGGTGTAGCCGTCCTTGATGTCGACGGCCTGGACGAGGGCGCGGATGGTGGCCTGGTGGGCGGCTCGTTCGCGGTGGTACTGGGCGAAGACCCAGCAGGACACGTACATGGGCAGCAGGACGAGCAGCGCGGCGACGGGTCCGTAGGGACTGCGCCACAGCACCGCCATCATCAGCCCGGCGAGCCCGTGCACGGCGACGGGTGCCAGCGAGCGCGCGAAGAGGCCGCGCCAGGCACCACGCGCCGGCGCCCGCTCGGCCAGCGCCAGGATTCCGCCGTCGAGGACGGTGAGCACGGCGCAGAAGGTGAGCACGGCGGCCCCCGCGGGCACCAGCGCGTAAGGGAAGTCGGGCGTGACCACCGCGTCCCGGCCGCCGAGCGCCCCGTGCACCCGCGAGGCCGCCCAGACGGCGACGGCGAGCTGGGCCGCGCGCCAGACCCGGCGCGGGCCGCGCGGCCGCGCTTCGACCCGGGCGAGCAACGCCCCGGGCAGGGCGACGAGCGCGGCGGCGGACGGCGGCAGCAGAAAGGCACCGGCCAGCAGCACGGGGAGGAAGGTGCCCATCCCCTGGAGGGACGCGCCGCCGGGCGCACCGGCGCCGCGCGGCCGGGGCGGCAGCGTGACGCGCTCGCAGCCCGCGTACAGCACGGCGAGCAGCGCGACGATCCACCAGGAGACGCGGAGATGCGGCAGGGGCGCGAGGCAGGCGAGCGCCATGAGAACGACACAGGCCACGTACACGCGGGCCCACGCCGGAACCGAACCCATCCTCGTACCTCCCCCGTACCTCCCCTGAGCTCAGGCTTCGGAGCCTAGGACGGGAGGAAGGGGGCGGGGACGGGTATGAACGAATCCGCGGGCTCTGAGCCCGCGGATTAGCACGTTCGGGTGATAAACGAAGGGTCTTCGCCGGAGACGGAGACCGGCCCTCGCGCCGGAGGGCCGGTGGTCGGCCGGGAGGTCAGGACTCCTGTGCCGTCGCGGTCACGTCGTGCTCGGGCACGGTCTGACCGGAGCGGATCAGATCGATGCGGCCCATGACCTTGGCCCGCAGATCCGTGGGCACGTCGTCATGGCCGCAGCACCGCTTGACCAGCTTCTTGACAGCCTGTTCGAGGCCGTACTTCTCCAGACACGGGGAGCACTCTTCGAAGTGGACCTCGAACTTGGTGCAGTCCGCGTCCGGCATCTCATGATCGAGGAACTCGTAGAGATGATCGAGTACCTCACTGCAATCCGTCTCGTGCGGCTCTCCGCAGCTCATGAGCCCGAGCCTTTCGCTTCGTTCGACTCTCCGGCGCCGGCGGGGACCAGCCCGCGGTCACGGGCGTAGTCCTCCAGCATGCCGCGCAGTTGGCGACGACCCCGGTGCAGCCGGGACATCACCGTACCGATGGGTGTCCCCATGATGTCCGCGATCTCCTTGTACGCAAAGCCCTCTACGTCCGCGAGATAGACGGCGATGCGGAATTCCTCGGGGATCGCCTGCAGCGCTTCCTTGACGTCCGAATCGGGCAGGTGGTCGAGCGCCTGCGACTCGGCGGAACGGAGGCCTGTCGACATGTGCGACTCGGCACGCGCCAGCTGCCAGTCCTCGATCTCCTCGGCCGCACTGCGCTGGGGTTCGCGCTGCTTCTTGCGGTACGAGTTGATGAAGGTGTTGGTGAGAATGCGGTACAGCCACGCCTTGAGGTTGGTGCCCTCGCGGAACTGGTGGAAGGACGCGTACGCCTTGGCGTACGTCTCCTGCACCAGGTCCTCGGCGTCGGCCGGGTTGCGCGTCATGCGCAGGGCGGCCGAGTACATCTGGTCGAGGAATTCGAGCGCGTCCCGCTCGAAGCGCGCGGTGCGCTCGGCGGACGACTCCGTGCTCTTGCCCTGGCCCTCGGGCTGCTCCGCCTGGCCGTGTTCGGTCCCTGCGTCGGTCCCAGTGACCGGACCCACCTCCTCCAGCGATGTAGTGGCACCGAGACCGGTCCCACTGGAATCGGAGGATAGACGAACATCATGCCCGCCCGCCGCCCGAATCGGGGCGTTCTTGCCCGCGTGCAGCACCGTCCAGTCCAGGTCAGCGCGGCTGCTGCGGCTCGGGCAGAAGGTCGAACCCATGCGGCGGACTTCCTCTCGTACGAACGGTCCAGCACGCTCCGTGCTGTCTGATCGGCACAACAGAAGTCCGTCACTCTGCATTCCCGGCCGTCACCCGAGTGACGCGGCCCACCGCACGACACCGTCCGTGACGACCTTCAGCGCCTCCTCCTGGCCGAGCGGAGCCCGCTTCGGGACGGCGAAGCCGTGATCGCCGAAGGGCACCTCGATCAGCTCGTACGCGCCCGGCGGGAACTCCTCCGGCTTCCCGAACGGGTCGTTGCCGCCCTGGACGACGAGCGTGGGCACCCCCGCGCCGAGCAGCTCGTCGGCGCGGGACTTCTCGGGCTTGCCCGGCGGGTGCAGCGGGAAGCTGAGCGCGAGGACGGCGGCGGCCCCGAGTTCGGTCGCTGTCCTGCACGCGACGCGGGCCCCCGCGCTGCGGCCGCCGGAGACCACGGGGAGCCCCGGTTTCGCCAGCACCGGCCACACCCCCCGCCATCCCACGTCCAGCGTCCTCGGCGCCGGCGCCACCTTCTTCCCGGCCACCCGCCAGGGCTGCTCGACGAGCGCGACGCTCACTCCGTGGGCGGGCAGCACCTCGGCGAGCGCCCGCAGGTCCCGGGCCTCGATGCCGCCGCCCGCGCCGTGGCTCGCGGCGAGGACGAGCCGCGCCCGCCGCGCCCGGTGCCAGGTGACGCGGGCCGTGCCGGCGTCCGTCTCGATCGTCTCGATCGCGTTGCTGATCTCGGTCACGTCAGAAGAGTGTGCCCTCCTCGGGCCCCTCCAGCTCCTTCAGCAGCTCCGGTCCGTTGTTGCGGACATTGCTGACCGCGGTGGAGACGGGGTAGGCGCGCAACAGTCCGGTGGGCGGCGGCGCGAGCAGGTCACGGAGGCCGTCCGGGTCCGTGGCGGCCGGGTCGAGCCAGCTGTCCCAGCGGTCGGGCGTGAGCATCAGGGGCATCCGGGGGTGGATGTCGGCCAGCGCGTGCGGGCCCTCGGCCGGGGCGGCCGCGAGCGGGGTCGTCTCCGCCTCGGTCGTGATGACCGAGCAGGTCACCCACCAGGCCAGCGGATGCTCGTCCGGGAGCGTCCGGTCCCGCCAGAACTCGTACAGTCCCGCCATCGCGAAGACCGAGCCGTCCTCGGGCGTCACGAAGTACGGCTGCTTGCGCGGCCGCTTCTTCCTGCCCTCGACCTCCAGATCGCGTTCGGCGCTGCCGGTGACCCACTCGTAGTAGCCGTCGGCGGGGATGATGCAGCGCCGGCCGGTGAAGGCCCGGCGGTACGAGGGCTTCTCGTGCACCGTCTCCGAGCGGGCGTTGATCATCCGGGCGCCGCCCTCGGGTGTCTTGGCCCAGGACGGGACGAGTCCCCACTTGAGTCTGCGCAGCTGGCGAACCGGCCGCGGGCTGTCCGCGTCCTTCACAGGACGGTCGAGGACGACGTAGACCTCCTTCGTCGGGGCCACGTTGTAGTCGGGCGCCAGGGTCTCCGCGCCGTCCCACTTCTCGATCTCAAAGATTCCTGCGAGATCCTCGGGTCCACGACTGGCTGCATACCGTCCGCACATACGTGCCACACTGCCAGATTCCGCGTTACGAGAGGGAGCCACCGCCGACAATGGACAGCACCGCATCGACCTCGCTGGCCTCGCTCGCCTCCCTCTGGGACGAGGTCTTCGGCACGCAGCCGGACCCCGACCTGTGGGTGGTGATCGCCACCATGGTCGCGGCCCTCGCGGCGATCGTCCCGCACCCCGTCTGGCGCGTCTCCCGCAACGCCATCACCATCGCGCACGAGGGCGGCCACGGCCTGGTCGCCCTGCTCACCGGGCGCAGCCTCAGCGGCATCCGGCTGCACTCCGACACCAGCGGCCTCACGGTCAGCCGCGGCAAGCCGACCGGCCTCGGCATGATCCTCACGGCGGCGGCGGGCTATACCGCTCCCCCGCTGCTCGGCCTCGGCGGCGCCGCGCTGCTCGGCGCGGGTCACATCACCCTGCTGCTGTGGCTGGCCACGGCCCTGCTGATAGCCATGCTGGTCATGATCCGCAACGCGTACGGCGCGCTCACCGTGATCCTCACCGGCGGCACCTTCCTGCTGGTCTCCTGGCTCGCCGGACCCCAGGTGCAGGCCGCGTTCGCGTACGCCGTGGTGTGGTTCCTGCTCCTCGGCGGCGTCCGCCCGGCCTTCGAACTCCAGGCCAAGCGGATGCGGGGCAACGCGGGCGACTCGGACGCCGACCAGCTGTCACGACTGACGCACGTACCCGCCGGGCTCTGGCTGTTCCTCTTCCACGCCGTGTCGCTGTGCTCCCTGATGGGCGGCGGGCGCTGGCTCCTCGATGTGTGAGCCGCACACTGCGGCCCCAGAGTCCTTGAGCTGGGCCGCAGCCGTCGGCGGGCCTCCGGCGACGCGCCGCGCCCGGCCACCTCGCGCGAGCGCCGCCGGGCGTGACGGACCCGCGGCTGCCCGGCGCCCTGCCACTAAAGTGGGGCGCATGACCGTGAACCCCGCCCACACCGCCCTCTGGCCCGCCCCGCACGCAAGCGGAGCCGTCGACGCGACGGTCCACGTGCCGGGGTCCAAGTCGGTCACCAACCGCGCTCTCGTGCTCGCCGCGCTGGCCTCCGAGCCGGGGTGGCTGCGCCGCCCGCTGCGTTCCCGCGACACCCTGCTGATGGCCGGCGCGCTGCGCGCGATGGGCGTGGGCATCGAGGAGACGGTCGCCTCCAGCTCGACGGTCGCGGGGGGCCCGGAAGCCTCCGGCGAGGCCTGGCGGGTCATCCCCTCGGGCCTGCGCGGCCCGGCCACCGTCGACGTCGGCAACGCGGGCACCGTGATGCGCTTCCTGCCTCCGGTCGCCGCGCTCGCGGACGGCCCCATCCGGTTCGACGGCGACCCCCGGTCGTACGAGCGTCCGCTGAACGGCGTGATCGACGCCCTGCGCCTGCTCGGCGCCCGCATCGACGACGACGCCCGCGGCGCGCTGCCGCTGACGGTGCACGGCGGGGGCGCCCTGGACGGCGGCCCGGTGGAGATCGACGCGTCGTCGTCCTCCCAGTTCGTGTCCGCCCTGCTGCTCTCCGGCCCGCGGTTCAACCAGGGCGTCGAGGTCCGGCACACCGGCTCGACGCTCCCGTCCATGCCGCACATCCGGATGACCGTCGACATGCTGCGCGCGGTCGGCGCCCAGGTGGACACCCCGGAGTCGGGCGGCGAGCCGAACGTCTGGCGGGTGACGCCGGGCGCGCTGCTCGGCCGCGACCTGATCATCGAACCGGATCTGTCGAACGCCCAGCCGTTCCTGGCGGCGGCGCTGGTGACCGGCGGCACGGTCGTCATCCCCGACTGGCCCGCGCACACCACCCAGCCCGGCGACCGGCTGCGGGAGATCTTCACCGAGATGGGCGGTTCCTGCGAACTGACCGAGAGCGGACTGGAGTTCACCGGTTCGGGTGCGATCCACGGTATCGACGTGGACCTGGGAGAGGTCGGTGAACTGACCCCGGGCATCGCGGCGGTCGCGGCGCTCGCCGACTCCCCCTCCACGCTCCGCGGCGTGGCCCATCTGCGTCTGCACGAGACGGACCGGCTGGCCGCGCTCACCAAGGAGATCAACGAACTCGGCGGCGACGTCACCGAGACCGCCGACGGCCTGCACATCCGGCCGCGGCGACTGCACGGCGGCATCTTCCACACCTACGACGACCACCGCATGGCGACGGCCGGCGCGATCCTCGGGCTGGCGGTGGAAGGCGTCCAGATCGAGAACGTGGCGACGACGGCGAAGACCCTGCCGGACTTCCCCGACCTGTGGACCGGAATGCTCGGGAACTGACGGGCGGACCTGGATCATGCGCCGTTACAACAAGAACACCGACGAGGACGACATCCGCCAGCGGCCGAACCGCAAGGGCAACCGTCCGCGTACGAACATCCGCCCCAAACACGAGGAAGCCGTCGAGGGCATGGTCCTCACGGTCGACCGGGGCCGGCTCACCTGCCTCGTCGAGGACCGCGTCGTGATGGCGATGAAGGCCCGCGAACTGGGCCGCAAGGCCGCCGTCGTCGGCGACCGGGTGGCCATCGTCGGCGACCTGTCCGGCGAGAAGGACACCCTCGCCCGCATCGTCCGCATCGAGCCGCGCGGTTCGGTACTGCGCCGCACGGCCGACGACGACGATCCGTACGAGCGCGTGGTCGTCGCCAACGCCGACCAGCTCGCCATCGTCACCGCCCTCGCCGACCCCGAGCCGCGCCCCCGTCTGATCGACCGCTGTCTGGTGGCTGCCTTCGACGGCGGCCTGACCCCGCTGCTCGTGCTCACGAAGTCGGACCTGGCCCCGCCGGACAAGTTCCTGGAGCTGTACGGCGCCTTGGACATCCCGTACGTGGTGACCAGCCGCGACGAGCTGCAGAGCGAGGCCGCCGCCGACCTGGTGCGTGAGCAACTGGTCGGCAGGATCACGGCGTTCGTCGGTCACTCGGGCGTCGGCAAGACGACCCTGGTGAACGCGCTGGTGCCGCCCGAGCAGCGCCGGACGACCGGTCATGTCAACGCGGTCACCGGCCGCGGCCGGCACACCACCACCTCGGCGCTCGCCCTGCCGCTGGCGGGCAGTGCCGGCGGGTGGCTCGTCGACACCCCCGGTGTCCGGTCCTTCGGCCTGAACCACGTCGACCCGTCCCGGGTCATCCACGCCTTCCCCGACCTCGTACCCGGCACCGAGGGCTGCCCCCGCGCGTGCAGTCACGACGAGCCGGACTGCGCTCTCGACCAGTGGGTGGCGGACGGTCACGCGGACCCGCAGCGGCTGTACTCGCTGCGCCGGCTGCTGGCCACGCGGGAACGCCGCGAGGGCGACTGACGTCTCCCGTGTTTGCGTGCGCCCGCCGTCGGTAAGGGCTTCTCCCGGCCGGTGAATGCATAATCGCACCGAGCCGGATCCGGGCCGGCCGAAGCAGTCGACGTGCGGATGAGGGAGGACACGACATGGCGTGGCTGCTGGTCGTTGTGGCGGGGCTGCTCGAAACCGGCTTCGCCGTCTGTCTGAAGCTCTCGCACGGCTTCACCAGACTCTGGCCCACCGTCGCCTTCTGCATCTTCGCCCTCGGCAGCTTCGGTCTGCTGACGCTCTCCCTGAAGAAGCTCGACGTCGGTCCGGCCTACGCGGTGTGGACCGGCATCGGCGCGGCGGGCACCGCCATCTACGGCATGATCTTCCTCGACGACCTGGTCTCCGTCCTCAAGATCGTCTCGATCAGCCTGGTCATCATCGGCGTCATCGGGCTCCAGCTGTCGGGATCGGCGCACTGATCACGCGCACCGGGCCCTCAGACCCCGAGCCGCTGGGACGGCGCCAGGGCGGTCTTGACCAGCTCCGTGACCCCTCCCCGCGCGGGCGGCGCCACGACCCACGACAGCGCGAGCCGGACCACCAGTTCGCACGCCCGTGTGACCTCGGGGGTGTCCGCCCTGGACATGGCGAGGGCGGCGACCGCTCGGTCACGGACCAGCGCCACGAAGTCGGTGGGCGAGGGCAACGGCCCGTCGGCCCGCCGCTGCGCGGGAACCACCGACGACGAGGGCACGGCGGACAGCGCGGGCGAGGGCAGCCGCTCACCCCAGCACCCGGTCAGCATCGCCCGCACCAGCGCGTTGCTGCGCGCCGCCGAGGCGGTCCATTCGGCGGCCGCGACCAACCGCTCCCGCGCGTCCGTATGGGCGGCCAGGGCCCGGTCCACCCCGGCGAGATACGCGTCGGCCTCCCGCCGTACGAGGGCACGCGCGAGCCCGTCCTTGCTCCCGAACTCGTTGTACAGCGTCTGGCGTGACACCCCGGCCACGGCGGCCACATCGACCATCCGCACCGCGGACCACGCCCGGCGCACGAGCGCCGTGTAGGCGGCGTCCAAGAGGGATTCTCGAGCTGCGGGCATCATCGCCTCCCTGGGGCGAGCGACTCTGCAGCAAGATTTGACGCGTACGGAAGCACTGTCAAGGGTTCGCGGCGGCTCCGAAGGGCGCGCGCACGCACCCGCACGCATCCGGGCCCCGGACGCAAGCCCCCTCCGCCGTCCCCGGCGGAAGCGCCCGGCGCGACCACCGGGCCGCCGGCCCCACGATGATCCCCGTCCTGTGTAGCCCCGTCCCGACGCGGGCAGATACGGTTCACCCATGCCCGACTATCGCGATGACCTGCGCCTCGCCCATGTCCTGGCGGACGCCGCCGACGCCGCGACGATGGACCGGTTCAAGGCGCTCGACCTGAAGGTCGAGACCAAGCCGGACATGACGCCGGTGAGCGAGGCGGACAAGGCCGCCGAGGAACTCATCCGCGGCCAGCTCCAGCGGGCCAGGCCGCGCGACGCGATCCTCGGCGAGGAGTACGGCATCGAGGGCACGGGCCCGCGCCGCTGGGTCATCGACCCGATCGACGGCACCAAGAACTACGTCCGCGGTGTCCCCGTCTGGGCCACCCTCATCTCCCTGATGGAGGCGGGCGAGGGCGGCTACCAGCCGGTCGTCGGCGTCGTCTCCGCCCCCGCGCTCGGCCGTCGCTGGTGGGCGGCGAAGGGGCACGGCGCCTTCACCGGCCGCAGCCTGTCCTCGGCGAGCCGTCTGCGGGTCTCCAGCGTCTCGCGGATGGGCGACGCGTCCTTCGCGTACTCCTCGCTGTCCGGCTGGGAGGACCAGGGCCGCCTCGACGGCTTCCTCGACCTCACGAAGGCGGTCTGGCGCACCCGCGGTTACGGCGACTTCTGGCCCTACATGATGGTCGCCGAGGGCTCCGTGGACATCTGCGCCGAACCCGAGCTGTCGCTCTGGGACATGGCGGCGACCGCGATCGTGGTGACCGAGGCGGGCGGCTCCTTCACCGGCCTCGACGGACGCCCCGGCCCGCACAGCGGCAACGCGGCCGCGTCGAACGGCCTGCTCCACGACGAGATGCTGGGCTATCTCAACCAGCGGTACTAGTGACGCCCGGTCAACCCGGGCCCGGCCGTTGCGCGTTGTGCGGCCTTCTTCCCGGGGGGCCGCCGCGAGAAGGCCGACGGCCGCCGACCGGGCCGGCGAACCCCGGGCCGGTCCGGTCCTGCCGGGCCGGGTGACGGACGTACGCACGGTGGCCGTGATGTGACTGTGACGCACGGTGGTGCCGCTCGATGCCATGCTGCGGATATGTCTGATGAAACGCTCGCCGAGAGATCAACTCCGGCCACGTCACCGTCGGCACCGGCACCGGCACAGCCCCCACGGGGGAATCGCTTGTGGGGCGCCGTGGCGGCGTCGGTGGTGGCCGGGCTCGTGATCGGTTCGGGTGCCGTCGCCCTGGCATGGAATCTCTCCGGGTCCGGGGACGACCGGACATTCACGCTGGTGGGGCAGGTGCAGATCGGGGGCAGCTCAGGAGCCTCGGGGCCTTGCAGCGGCGACCCTGACTTCGGCGACCTCGACAAGGGTGCGCTGGTGACCGTCTTCGACTCGGCAGGCCGGGTCGTCGCGACCGGGACGCTCGGAAGCGGCGCCTACGACGCCTTCGCGAAGTGCACCTTCCCGATCGCCGTGCGGGGGGTGCCGGACGGTTCGAACTCGTACGCGGTGAAGGTCGGTTGGCACGAGAAGAAGAAGATCACGAACGAGGAGGCGCGGACCGGGAGCCTGGTCATGGAGTTCGGCATGTCGTGATCGGAATCCGGCCTCACGGGCGCGCGGCACATACCGGCCCGGGAGACGGGATCTCGCCTCACGGGCACGTGGCGCATACCGGCCCGGGAGACCGGATCTCGCCTCACGGGCACGTGGCGCATACCGGCCCGGGAGACGAAGTGGTGCCGTACCCCCCGGCCGAAGCGTTCGATACCGCCGGGACCAGTGTGCCGTGTGAGCAGCACCGGCCGACCCGGGGCTGCTGAGTAACCCTCGGGCGCCCCCGAACTCACGGCACACGCCCCCTTGTTGACCCTCCCTTTAACTGCGACCCTGAGAGCTCCCCCACTTGTGAACTTGTGAACCGCTTCTCTTTGCGCTCCGCCATGGAGCCGAGGAGCCGGCGGATCACCAAGGAGGTGGCTCCAGCCCATGCTCGTTCGCGACGCCATGAGCACGGTGGTCCTCACCATCGGCCCGGCACACACGCTCCGCCAGGCGGCCCGCCTGATGTCCGCACGCCACGTCGGCGCGGCGGTGGTCCTCGACGAGGACTCCTCCGGCCTCGGCATCCTCACCGAGCGCGACATCCTCAACTCCCTCGCCCACGGCCAGAACCCGGACTCCGAGACCGCAGGCAGCCACACCACCACCGACGTCGTCTTCGCGGCATCCTCCTGGACCTTGGAGGAGGCCGCGTCCGCGATGTCGCACGGCGGCTTCCGGCACCTGATCGTGCTCGACGGCAGCGGCCCGGTCGGCATCGTCTCGGTGCGCGACATCATCCGCTGCTGGGCGCCCGCGCGGCAGAACGTACCGGCCTGAGCACACGAGCGGGTCGGAGCCCCGGGTTGCCCCCGGGACTCCGACCCCGTCACCCGCCGCAGGCAGGCACCCCCGTCAGCCCCGTCAGCCGCGGTCAGCCCCGCAGGGCCCGTACCGCGGCCTCCAGTCGCTTCCCGAAGTCACCGTCAGCCCGGCGGAAGTTGTCGATCGCGCGCTCGGCGATGTCGTCACGGGAGACCTTGGCGATGAAGCCCGCCAGGTTCTCGATCAGCCGGCCCTTCTCGTCCTCGGACATCAGGCGGTAGAGGTTGCCCGCCTGCACGAAGTCGTCGTCCTCGGAGTGGACCGGGGCCGCGGTGCCACCGGTGCCACCGGTGACCGCGACCGGCTGCCACAGCGGCCGGTCCGTCTGGAAGGGGCCGCCGAAGCTGTTCGGCTCGTAGTTCTTCGCGCCCTTGTGGCGGCCGTCGTACAGGAAGCCGTCGCGCGCGTGGGTGCGCGCCTCGGTGGCGTGCGGGCGGTTCACCGGCAGATGGTCGGCGTTGATCCCGACGCGGTAGCGGTGCGCGTCCCCGTACGCGAACAGCCGCCCCTGGAGCATCTTGTCGGGCGAGGGCCCGATCCCCGGAACGAAGTGCGCCGGGGAAAAAATGCTCTGCTCGACCTCGGCGAAGATGTTCTCCGGGTTGCGGTCGAGCTCCAGCCTGCCGATCTCGATCGGCGGATAGTCCTCGTGCGGCCACACCTTGGTGAGGTCGAACGGGTTGAAGCGGTAGTCCGCCGCCTCGGCCGCCGGCATGATCTGCACCTGCACGGTCCAGGACGGGAAGTCACCGCGCTCGATGGCCTCGCGCAGGTCGCGCTGGTGGGAGTCAGGGTCCTCACCGGCGAGCCGGCCGGCCTCGGCCGGGGTGAGGTTCTTGATGCCCTGGTCGGTCTTGAAGTGGTACTTGACCCAGAAGACCTCGCCGGCCTCGTTGTTCCACTGGTAGGTGTGCGAGCCGTACCCGTTGAGGTGCCGGTAGGAGGCGGGGATCCCCCGGTCACCGAAGAGCCAGGTCACCTGGTGGGTACTCTCCGGGCTCAGCCCCCAGAAGTCCCACACGTTGTCGGCCTCCTGGGAGCCCGTGTACGGGTCGCGCTTCTGCGTGTGGATGAAGTCGGGGAACTTGATGGCGTCCTTGATGAAGAACACCGGGGTGTTGTTGCCGACGAGGTCGTAGTTGCCCTCCTCGGTGTAGAACTTCAGCGCGAAGCCGCGGGGGTCCCGTACGGCGTCCGCGGATCCGAGGTTCCCCGCCACCGTCGAGAAGCGCAGGAAGGTCTCGGTCCGCTTGCCGACCTCGGAGAGGAACGCGGCGCGGGTCCACCGCGAGACATCCCGGGTCACCGTGAAGGTGCCGTACGCGGCGGCACCGCGCGCGTGGACGACCCGCTCCGGAATGCGCTCCCGGTTGAAGTGCGCGAGCTTCTCCAGCAGGTGCTGGTCCTGTACGAGGACGGGGCCGCCGACACCCGCGGTCTCGCTGTTCTGGTTGTCGGCGACCGGCGCACCGGCCTCCGTCGTAAGCGGTCCCTGCGTCACGTGCGCCTCCAGCGTCGTCCAGGCCGGTCCGGCCCTCGGCAATACGAACCAGACCCTACATTAGACAATGTCTAAGTCAATCCAGCTTCTAAAGTCACACCCGTTCGGGATCTGGTTCACCTGCTGTTACGCTGACCTGTATGAGTGACCTGTTGGAACGACTGCGCGGACGTGGATGGCGGATGACCGCGCAGCGACGTGTCGTGGCCGAGGTCCTCGACGGCGATCACGTCCATCTGACGGCCGACGAGGTGCACGCCCGGGCCGTGGCCAAGCTGCCCGAGATCTCCCGGGCGACCGTCTACAACACGCTGGGTGAGCTGGTCTCGCTCGGCGAGGTGCTGGAAGTCGCCACGGACAAGCGCGCCAAGCGGTACGACCCGAACGCGCACCGGCCGCACCACCATCTGGTCTGCGCCCAGTGCGGCGCGATCCGCGACGTCCACCCGATCGGCAACCCGCTCACCGACCTCCCCGACTCGGAGCGCTTCGGCTTCACGGTCTCGGACGTCGAGGTGACGTACCGCGGCGTCTGCCCGAACTGCGCGGCGGCAACGGCGGCATAGAAGCACGCACATGAAAGCCCCGGCACGCGACGCGCGCCGGGGCTTTCCGCTGTGCGCTGTGCGCCATTCGCTGTGCGCTGCACGCCGTTCGACTTCGACTTCGCCGTTCGCCGTTCGCCGGAGCGCTTCCGCTCCGCGGTCCGGGAATACACCGAGGGCCGGAACCCTTTCGGATTCCGGCCCTCGGCCTTCAGTAGCGGGGACAGGATTTGAACCTGCGACCTCTGGGTTATGAGCCCAGCGAGCTACCGAGCTGCTCCACCCCGCGTCGATGAACTGAACAGTACGTCAACTCTGTGGCCAGCGCAAATCCCTTGATCGAACACTCCGGCAGGCAGTTCTGGGGGCCTTGGCCTGCCCCGGCCGAGACGGCCACCGGCACGCCGGAGCCGAAGCGGAGGCCCACACGCTCAAGCCGGAGCAGGCCCTGACCCCGGCCCGGCCGAGGGCGCGCCCGACGCGCCCACGCCGATCCGGACCCCGGCGCCCTGGCCGGGCATGGCCGACGCGCTCACGTCGGAACGGAGCCCGGCCCGGGTCTCAGGCCGGACAGGGCCCTGGCCGAGCCCCGCGAGCGCCGCCCGCCGCGCCTCACGCGGACAGTTCCTCCCGCAGGGCGTCACGCAGCCGCGCCGCCCGTTCGGAGACCTCCGCCGGTCCCAGGGACACGGCCCGGTCGGCCCAGCGCTGCCCTTCCGCCAGCTCCCCGCGCCGCGCGTACACCAGCGCCAGCCGAAGGGCCGCCCGCCCGTGTCCCGCGTCGGCCGCGCGGGTCCACCACAGCGCCGCCTCCGGCTCGCTCCCCTCCCGGGCCAGCAGCAGCCCGAGGTTGAAGGCGCCGTTGCGCGACCCGGCCTCGGCGGCCTCGCGGTACCAGCGGGCCGCCTCCACCACGTCGCCCCGCGCCGCGGCCAGCATCCCGACCCGCACCTGCGCACGCCGGTGCCCCTGGGACGCCGCCCGCTCGTACCACTCCTCGCACTCGCTCTTCTCCTGCGCGGGCTCCCCGAGTTCGTGCGCGGGCGCCGGTGGCCGACGGGCGTCGAGCACCGCGGCCAGCCTGTACGCGGCCTCGGCGCTGCCCGCTCCCGCGGCGCACCGCAGATGCCGCTCCGCCGCCGGCTCGTCGCCCTCCCGCAGCCGGGCGATGGCGACCTGGAGCGCCGCCTCCGTGTGCCCGGCGGCGGCCGCCCGCTCATACCACCGCAGCGCGGCGGCGTCATCGCTGTCGGTGGCACGTCCGGCGTGCAGGATGCCGAGGTTGAACGCGGCGTCCACGCTCCCGGCCTCCGCCGCCTTGGAGAACCACGGCTCGGCTCCGGCCGCGTCGCCGACCTGGAGCAGCAGGATCGCCAGAGCGTTCGCGGCCTCCCGATGACCGGCGTAAGCGGCCCTGCGGTACCACTGCTCGGCCTGCGCGGTCCGCCCCTGCTCGGCGCAGAGCAGTCCGAGGTTGTACGCCCCGTTCACATCCCCCGCGTCCATCGCGGCCCGGTACCACCGCTCGGCGGTCTGCGTCTCACCGCGCTCGGCGTGCTGTGCGCCCAGCGCGTTGGCGGCGTTCCCGTCCCCGTCCTGCGCGGCCCTCAGCCACCAGACGGCGGCGCTCTCGGGGTCCCCGGCGTCGCGCAGCAGGAACCCGAGGGCGCACGCGGCACGCGCCTCCCCGTCCTTGGCGGACGTCAGATACCAGCGCCCGGCCTCCTTGAGGTGGCCCCGCTTCTCCAGGATCGCCCCGAGGTGCAGCGCGGCCCTCCGGTGCCCGCGCGCGGCGGCCTGCCGGTACCACTGCTCGGCGTCCTCGCCCGCGGCACCGATGACACCGTTGTCACCCACGGCCTCACCCGAGTCCAGGGCCTTGCGGTCAAGCGTGCGGGCCAGCCGGTACGCGGCCTCGCGGTGCCCTCGCTCGGCGGCGGCCCGCATCCACTGCTCGGCCCCCACGTCACTGCGGTGCTCCAGCAGATCGGCGAGCGCGTACGCGCCGAGGGCGTGGCCCTGCTCGGCGGACTGGCGCAGCCAGTACTCGGCGGCGGGCTCGTCGCCGCGCTCGCGGTGGTACCGGCCGAGCGCGTGCGCGGCGGCAGCGCTACCGGCGACGGCGGCGATCCGCCACCACCCGGCGGCCTCCTCCGCGTATCCGCGCTGATGGAGGAGGACACCCAGATTGTTGGCGGCCGCGCGGTCACCGGCGGCGGTGGCCGCGCGCAAGTGGGGTTCGGCCGCGTCGAGATCACCGCGGCGCAGCAACAGGGCTCCGAGGACGCTCATCGCCTCGACGTCGCCGGCTTCGGCGGCCGACCACTGGCGCGCCTCCTCGGCAGCCTCGCCGGTCTCGTCCCGGTCGGAAGGCTGCGTGAGATCCGCAGGCTGCACAAAGTCGGCAGGCTGCGCAAACCGCCCTGTATCCAACAGAGTTGCCTTGTCCCCCATAACGTCCATCGTCGCACCACCTGCAACCTGGGTACACCTGGTATACCGCAGCCAGTGAGGTCACTTCAGCGTTTTGTCGACATGCCCACAGAGAGACAAGTCAAACACAGATCGCCCAACTCCCCTCGCATGTCGCAGCACTTCACACGAGTCGCCAGGTCACCGGGGCGCCCCGGCGTGGCGTCACACACGTCGAAGGCCCGGATCCATGATCTGGATCCGGGCCTTCGACTTCAGTAGCGGGGACAGGATTTGAACCTGCGACCTCTGGGTTATGAGCCCAGCGAGCTACCGAGCTGCTCCACCCCGCGCCGTTGTGTTGCAACCGTACCACGGCGCGGGGTGGCTCCTGATCAGCCGCTTCCTGGGCTCTTCTCGCTGCTCGGGCTGCTGCTGGGGCTGCTGCTCTTGTCGGCGTTCTTGTCCGCCGACTTGTCCGCCGACTTGTCGGTCGTCTTGTCGGTCGTCTTGTCGGCGCCCGCGTTGCCGCCGGCCTTGGCCTGTGCGTCCTCGGCCCGCTTCAGCGCGTCCTCAAGATCCTTCTGCGCCTCGCCGTACGCCTTCCAGTCGCCCTTCTTGAGGGCTTCCTGCCCCTGGTCGAAGGCCTTCTGGGCGTCGTCGAGCGCGTCCTGGACCGTCGGGTTGCTGGACGTGGGCGGATTCTTGGTGCCCTCGTCGGGTGGCGGCGTGGTCGAACTCTCCGCCCCGAAGACCACGTTGAGCGCCTTGTCCAAGGTGTCCTCGAACGCGGTGCTGCCTCCGTACGTCACCAACACCTTGCGCAGCAGTGGGTACTTGAGATCGCCACCGCGGACGTAGACCGGTTCCACGTAGAGCAGTCCGTCGTCGAGCGGCACGGTCAGCAGGTTGCCGTACTCGACCTCCGAGTCGCCGCCTCTGAGGAGCCTGATGGACTCGGCGATGGACGGCTCGGAGTTGAACTGGCTCTGCACCCGTTTCGGTCCGTCGACCGTTCTGCCGGTCGGCAGTTTCAGAATGTTGATCTTGCCGTAACCGGGTGTCCCCGCCTCGGCGTTGACCGACACGAAGGCGCTCAGGTTGTCACGGCCGTTCGGTGTCATCGTCGTCGTCAGCGAGAACGCCTGTGACGTCTTCCCCGGCAGCTTCATGCTCAGGTAGTACGGCGGCACCGCGCTGCCTGACCTGTTGGTCGGGTCGTCCGGGACCTGCCACACCTCGCTGCCGCTCAGGAACGTCTGGGCGTCCTTCACGTGGTAGCGGGTGAGCAGTTCACGCTGGACCTTGAACAGGTCCTGCGGATACCGCAGATGAGCCATCAGCGCCGGCGAGATCGAACTCTTCGCCTTCACCGTGTTCGGGAACGCCTTCATCCAGGTCTTCAGGACCGGGTCCTCGGTGTCCCACTGGTAGAGCTTGACGTCGCCGGTGTACGCGTCGACGGTCGCCTTCACCGAGTTGCGGATGTAGTTGACCTGGTTCTGCTGGGCCACCACCGCACGCTGGTTGTTGGCCGCCGTCAGCGAGTCCGCCGTGGTGTCGCCGAGCGTGGTGCGCGAGGCGTACGGATAGCCGTTGGTGGTGGTGTACGCGTCGACGATCCACTGGATCTTTCCGTCGACGACCGCCGGATAGGCGTCACCGTCGATGGTCAGCCAGGGGGCCACCGCCTCGACCCGCTCCTTGGGCGTGCGGTTGTAGAGAATCCGCGAACCCTCGCCGATCGCGCCCGAGTACAGGATCTGCGGCTCGCCGAACGCCACCGCGTACGCGGCGCGGTTGACCGGGCTGGAGAGGCTGATGCCGCTCTTGCCCTTGTAGCTGGTGGTCTTCTCACCGCTGTCGTCGGAGTAGTCGATCTCCTTCTGGGGACCGCCGACGATCGAGTACTGGGTGGTCTTCTCGCCGTAGTAGATCTGCTGCTGGTACGAGCCCAGGTCGCCCTTGGACGGCAGGTCGTACTCGGTGAAGACCGGTCGACCCTCGTCGTCGGCCGTGGTGCCCTTGGCCGCGACGGCGCCGTATCCGTGCGTGTACCGGAAGTGGTCGTTGATCCAGTTGTTCTTGGGGATGCCCGCGAGGTTCAGCTCGCGCAGACCGATGACCGTGTCCTGGTCCTTGCCGTCCTTGGTGTACCGGTCGACGTCCAGGTTCGACGGGAAGCCGTAGTAGTTCCGCACCTGCTGGAGCTGCTGGAACGTCGGCGACACGATGTTCGGGTCCATCAGCCGGATGCTGGCGGCGGTGTCGGCGTCGGAGCGGAGCTTGGCCTTGTCCTTGGTGTCGCTCAGCCCCGGGTAGTTCTGCACGTCGGTGCCGTCGATCCCGTACGCCTCGCGGGTCGCCTTGAGGTTCTTCTCGACGTACGGCGATTCCTTGGCCTGCTCGTTCGGCTGGACCTGGAACTTCTGGACGATCGCGGGGTACAGACCGCCGATGAGGATCGCCGAGAGCACCATCAGACCGAAGCCGATGACGGGCAGCTGCCAGGTGCGCCGCCACAGCGTGGCGAAGAAGAGCAGCGCGCAGATGACGGCGATGCAGAACAGGATCGTCTTGGCGGGCAGATAGGCGTTCGCGTCGACGTACCTCAGGCCCGTCCAGTTTCCGGTCGCCTTGAAGTCACTGGACTTCACCGCGAGCCCGTACCGGTCGAGCCAGTAGGCGACCGCCTTCAGGGCGACGAAGAGGCCGAGAAGCACCGAGAGGTGTCCGGTGGCCGCGGCCGTGGCACGCGCTCCCGGGCTGGTGATCCGCAGACCGCCGTACAGGTAGTGCGTGAGCGCGGCCGCGATCAGCGAGAGAACCGCGGCGGCGAAGCCGAAGCCGAGCAGGAACCGGTACCAGGGCAGGTCGAAGGCGTAGAACGAGACGTCGAGGTGGAACTGGGGGTCCTTCTGGTGGAAGGGCACTCCGTTCACCCACATCAGCCACGTGCGCCACTGGCCCGAGGCGGACGCGCCGGCGATCAGCCCCACCAGGGACGTGATCGCGAGCAGCAGCCACCTCTTGTAGGGCGCGATGCCCATGCGGTACCGGTCGAGGCTCTGCTGCTCCATCGACATGGCGCTCAGCGGCGGGCGCAGCCGGTGTGCCAGCCAGATGTTGAAGCCCACCGCGGCCGCCATCAGCAGACCGAAGACGAAGAAGAGCCCTATCTTGGTCCACAGCGTGGTGGTGAAGACCGACGAGTAGTGAACCGATCGGTACCAGAGCCAGTCCGTCCAGAACCCCGCGAACATGACGAACGTCATGGCCAGCACGGCCAGCACGCCCAGTGTCATGAGCAGGGTCCGGACACGCCGGGACGGTCGGCCCACTCTGATCCGTGGCCCCGACGGGCCTCCGCCGCGGTCCGGCATCTGGAAAGCCAAGGTGCGCACCTCGAAGTCGCTGTTGATCCGTCAGGCCCCCGTGTCGGTGGCCGTCCGTAAGGCTCCGTGATCGAGGAGCCTCATCTATGCAACTTACTCACGCTTTACTCGGTTCCCGATTCCGGGTACGAACGAGGCAGGATTGTGACCATGTCCAACACTCCCATGGCAGCGAACCCGCTCACCCGGGCCGTACTCGAGATCGACGAGTACGCCTCCGGCCTCGGCTGGGACCAGCCCGCTCGCCTCTTCGCCCTCGTAGACACCGCACGGCTGCGGGTCCAGGAACCCGGCCTCGCCGCCCAGCTCGGCCTGGAGGACGAGCAGGCGACCATCGGTCTCACCCCCATCGAGCAGGACGAGATCCCTGCCGGAAAGCCGCTGGACGAGTTCCTCGGCACGATCGCCTGGCCCGACGCCGTGGTCGGCTGCGCGCTCACGGTGGAGCGGCTGATGCTGCCGCCGTCCGCGGAGGCCTCGGTCCCGGAGGGTCTCAGCGGAAAGAAGCTCACGCAGTGGGTCGCCGCGCACCCGGACCGTCAGGAGGTACGGATGACGGTCGGCGTCCTGCGTGACGGCACCCGCGACTCCGCGCTGCGGCTGCGCGAGAAGGACGCGTCGACGGAGGTGCTGACGGGAGGCGGCCTGGTACCGGGCCTCGCGGAGGCGCTGTCGGCGACGTTCGCGGACTGACCGGCTGTCGTACGTGGCTGAGGGCGCCCCTCGTGCCGAGAGGCGCCCCCGTCCGCGGAAAAGCGGTGTCCGTCAGCCCTTGGTGGCGCACGTGGGCAGGTCGGAGGTCCGGCCCGCGCTGATGTCCTTGAGGGCGCCCATCGCGTCGTCGATGGTGTCGACCTTGACGAGCGTGAGCCCGCTGGGGGTGTCCTTGGCCGCGGCCGCGCAGTTGTCCTTGGGCGTCAGGAAGTACTGGGCGCCCTTGTCGCGCGCGCCGACGGTCTTCATCTCGATGCCACCGATCGGGCCGACCTTGCCGTCGTCGTCGATGGTGCCGGTGCCCGCCACGAACTTGCCTCCGGTGAGGTTCCCCGGAGTGAGCTTGTCCACGATGCCGAGCGCGAACATCAGACCCGCGCTCGGGCCGCCGACGTCGGCGAGCTTGATGTCGACGGTGAACGGGAACGTGTGGTCGGTCCCGGCCGAGATCCCGACGATGGCGCGGTCGCTGCCGCTGTCGTCGGACTTGGCCGTGGTGATCGTCACTTGCTTGGTCCCGGTCGCCGTCGTGTTCTCCTTCTCGGCGGCGGCCTGTTCCTTGGCGGGCACGATCGTGAAGGCGACCTTGTCACCGGGCTTGTGCTTGGTGACCAGCTTCGCGACGTCGTCGGGCGCCTTCACCGTCGTTCCGTCGACGGCCTTGATGACGTCACCGGCGTGCAGCCGTCCTTCGGCCGGGGAGCCCTTGAGGACGGTGGAGACGATCACCCAGGACTTCACCGGGATGTCCAGTTCCTTCAGGGCGGCCACCTTGGCGCTCTCCTGGGACTGGCTGAACTCCTCGGCGTTCTCCTGCGTCGACTGCTCCTCGGTCTTGCCGTCCGGGTAGAGGGTGTCGTGCGGCACGATCTTGTTGTCGTGCGCCAGCCATCCGTACACGGCCTCGACGAGGTTCATGTTGTAGTCGGCGCTGGTGACCCGGACCGTGGTCATGTTCAGGTGCCCGGTCGTCGGATACGTCTTGCGCCCGGAGATCTGCAGCACCGGCTCGCCGTCGTGGTCACCCAGTGTGTTCACCGTGGGACCCGGTGACATCTCCGAGTACGGCACTTTGATGAACACTCCCGCGCACAGGAGCGCGATCAGGATCAGAGTGGAGGCGAGCATCGTCGCGGTGCGGCGTGGCATGGAACGACAGTACGGGACGGTGCTGTAAGCGCACCGTCGGGGCCGTCCGTACGTGGTGCTGCCCGAGCCCGCCCACGAGGCACGGTCGCCCGCTTTCCGACAGGGGCCCGAAGCGTTCCGCGCGATGCCTGCCGGGAACCTCGGACCGCCTCGGCCGCGCACCCGCGGGCACCGCACGGCCGCGGAGGCGGACCGGGGATCTCACACCGCGTCGGAGGGGGACTTCTCCCGGACGTCGGAGCGCTCCATGGCCTCACGGAAGCGCGTGTATCCGGCGAGCTCGACACCGTCTCCCGCGGCCTTGCGATTCCGGCCGGCCCAACTGCCCCACAGTCCGGCACCGATCGCGGCCATAAACGGAATCAGCAACCAGGCAAGCGCCGCCATGTCGACCTCCCAACCCCATGAGCGACCGCAACTGACTGATCAGCAGATTAACCATCCGCAGTGTTAACGCTCACGGCAGGGCCCCGGTTACGCAACCGGAAGAGGAGGGCGAAACAGGCCGGTCCTCAGCGGCGGAGAATCCCGCCCGTCTCAGCAGGCGCCGACCCACTCCTGCGACCCGTCGGAGAACTTCTGGTGCTTCCAGATCGGCACCTCGTGCTTGAGATCGTCGATGAGCTTGCGGCAGGCCTCGAAGGCCTCGCCCCGGTGCGCGCACGACACGGCGACAACGACGGCCAGGTCCCCGACGACCAGGTCACCCACCCGGTGAACGGCCGCCAGCGCCCGCACCGGATACGCGGCGACCACCTTCTCCGCGACCCGCCGCATCTCCGCCTCGGCACTGGGGTGGCACGAGTACCCCAGCTCGTCGACGTCGGCGCCTCCGTCGTGATTGCGCACGGTCCCCACGAACAACGCGGTCCCCCCTGCGGCGTCGTCGCCCACGGCCTTGAAGACCTCGTCCAGGGAGAGCGGTTCGTCGCGGATCGCGAGCAGCCGGATCGGATCCTGCGCGGCCTGCTCACCGGGATGGTCATAGGTAGGTGCCATGGCTCCATCGTGCCGCACCCCGCCGACAGCGTGGAATACGGTTTTCACCCGGCACGCACGCGTACGGCTTTGGAGCCTCCTACAGTGCCGGCCCCGACTCCACGAGCCCGTCCGTGACGCGCACGACGCTCGCCTTCGCTCCCCGCCCGGGGCCCGTCACTCAAGCCGGCCCCTGCCCGGCCCCCGGAGCGGACCGGCCTTCGCAGTGAGGCCCGGCACCGGCCCCCGGGACGTGATCCCCCGGCTCGGACCGTGACCGACACCCACAAGGCTCAACGGCGCAGACCGGTCCGTGACCGTTCCGACGGACTCGGCTCCACAGCCCGGCCCCGCCCGGCCCACAGGGCGGGCCGACCCCACGGCACGGCCCGGAACAGGCCCGCAGCCCCGGAACCGGCCCGGACCGTGCGACCCTCGCCGCGCCGTCACCCTCCCGCACGTCCCGCCGCCGCACGCCGCGCCGGGCCGCAGACCGCAGTCCGGAGACCGCAGACCGCAGACCGCAGACCGCAGACCGCAGACCGCCACGGCATCGCACGGCCGTGGCCTCAGATCCGACGACGGGCCTTCCGCGCGCGCCGGACCACCGCGGCCGCGCCGAGCAGGGCCACCGTCGCGCCGGCCGCGCCCGCCGCGGTCGCGTCCTTGCGTCCCAGCCGCCGGCCCACCACCGTGTGCCGCCCGGCAACCTCCTCCAGCAGCTGCGCCAGGACCTCCTCGTTGGTCCACTGCGGCCGCCATCCGGCGTCGTGCAGCCGGCTCCCGCTCACCACCCAGGGGTACATCGTGTAGGCGAGGTCCCCCGCGGGCGAGGGAGTGAGCCCGATCCGGTGAAGCCGGGCGGCGGCGCCCAGCGCGACCGCGGACGGCAGTTCCATCCGCCGGATCCCGCTCAGCTCCTCCACCTCCTCCTGCTCCAGCCACCCGTCGCAGCCGACGGCCAGCTCGCCCTCCACCTTCTCGACGACCGCGTACTCCAGCGCGCTGCACAGATCCTCGACGTGGCAGAACTGCCAGGCGGGCCTCGACCCCGCCACGACCAGCAGCCGGGGAGACTCGAAGTACCTGGTCAGCGCGGTGTCGGTGCCGCCGCCGACCAGTACCCCGGGCCGTACGACGGTCACGTTCAGGCCCGGGTGCGCCCGCGGGGCACGACGCGCGAGCCGCTCGATCTCCAGGAGGTCACCGACCCCCGTCGCCTCGGCCGTCGCCCGCAGTTCGGCGTCCTCGGCGAGGGGCAGCTCGTTGTCGGGCAGCGCCCCGTAGACCATCGCCGAGGTGCACAGCACGACACGGTGGACCCCGGCCGCCGCGGCGGCGGTGAGCACGGTCTGCGTCCCCCGGACGTTGTACGCCGTCCGGGCCGCCGCGTCCGTCTCCAGATCGAGGTCGAGCGCGAGATGCACCACGACGTCCGCGCCGCGCAGCTTCTCGGCGATCGCCGGGTCGCGGACGTCCAGGATGTGCCACTGGGCGTCGGCGCACTCGCCGCGCCGCTCGTCGATCGCGACGACCTGCTTGATCTCCTCGCTGGCGGCCAGCCGCTCGGTGAGCAGAGCACCCACACCGGCCGCGGCGCCGGTGACCGCGACGACGGGGCCGCGCGAGGCTGGGCTGGTTGAGTGGTTTCGCGCTGCGCGAACCTGCGGATCTGGGGAACTCACCGGGCGTCTCCAGCGGTTGTCTTCAGTATGGACGCGCGTGACGCGCCCGTACCAGGTGGCATCCATCCTGCCGCAGGCGACGAGTCGGCGAAGCACCGAGGCCCGATCGGGTTCAGGTGTCTACGCTGGGTGGTGTTGTGGGCAGCCGCCGTCGGAACGAACCGGCGGCCTTACCAGCCGAGGAATCCCGTGAGTGACACCCCATTCGGATTCGGCCTTCCGCCGGAGGAGCCGGAGAACGGCGACGAGGGCAAGAAGAAGGACCAGCAGGGCGGTGGTGGTCAGGGACCGTTCGGTTTCGGGCTGCCCGGAGCCGGTGGCCCCGGAGCCGACAATCCGCTCGCAGCCATGTTCGGTTCCATGAACCCCAACGACCTGGGCGCCGCGTTCCAGCAACTGGGCCAGATGCTCTCGTACGAGGGTGGTCCGGTGAATTGGGACATGGCCAAGCAGATTGCCCGGCAGACGGTCGCCCAGGGCACCTCTGACGGCACCAAGGACGCGAGCGTCGGCCCCGCCGAGCGGCTGGCGGTCGAGGAGGCCGTGCGGCTGGCCGATCTGTGGCTGGACGACGCGACCTCCCTGCCCTCCGGCGCGGGCTCCGCGCTGGCGTGGAGCCGGGCGGAGTGGGTCGAGGCGACCCTGCCCGTGTGGAAGGAGCTCGTGGACCCGGTCGCCGAGCGTGTCGGCGCGGCCATGGGCGACGTCCTGCCGGAGGAGATGCAGGCCATGGCGGGCCCGCTCATCGGCATGATGCGGTCCATGGGCGGCGCCATGTTCGGCACGCAGATCGGACAGGCCGTGGGCGTGCTCGCGGGCGAGGTCGTCGGCTCGTCCGACATCGGTCTGCCGCTCGGCCCGGCCGGCAAGGCCGCGCTGCTGCCGCTGAACATCGAGTCGTTCGGCAAGGACCTGAGCGTCCCCCAGGAGGAGGTGCGGCTCTACCTCGCCCTGCGCGAGGCCGCCCACCAGCGCCTCTTCGCGCACGTGCCGTGGCTGCGCTCCCACCTGTTCGGCGCTGTCGAGGGGTACGCGCGCGGGATCAAGGTCGACACCGCGAAGCTGGAGGACGTGGTCGGCCAGTTCGACCCGCAGAACCCGGAGGAGCTTCAGCAGGCCCTCCAGCAGGGCATGTTCCAGCCGGAGGACACGCCGGAGCAGAAGGCCGCGCTGGCCCGCCTGGAGACGGCGCTCGCGCTGGTCGAGGGCTGGGTGGACGCGGTCGTCCACTCGGCGGCCAAGCCGCGGCTCTCGTCGGCCGACGCGCTGCGCGAGACACTGCGCCGCCGCCGCGCCACGGGCGGTCCCGCCGAGCAGACGTTCGCCACGCTGATCGGCCTCCAGCTGCGCCCGCGCCGACTGCGGGACGCCTCGCGGCTGTGGGCCTCCCTCACCGACGCGCGCGGTGTGGACGGCCGGGACGGCCTGTGGGCCCACCCGGACATGCTGCCGACCGCGTCCGACCTGGACGACCCGGACGGCTTCGTCCACCGCGAGCACCTGGACTTCTCCGAGCTCGACAAGATGCTCGGCGAGGCCGCGAGCGGCACCGCCACCGAGAAGCCGAACCTGAAGAAGGACGACGACTCCGAGGACACCGACAAGGGCGACGGCACCGAGTGAGCCTGTACGACGACGCGGTCCTCGTGCTGAAGAACCACGAGGACCAGGACGAGCTGCGCCAGGTCTATCTCGACCATCTGTCCGAGCATCCGGACGGCATGTGGAAGTCGTGCCACGCCGGGCACGTCACGGCGAGCGCCCTGGTGATCGACCCGACGCGGGGCCGCGTTCTGCTGACGCTGCACCGCAAGCTCCAGATGTGGCTCCAGATGGGCGGTCACTGCGAGCCGGGCGACTCGACCCTGGCCGAGGCGGCCCTGCGCGAGGCGACCGAGGAGTCGGGCATCCAGGGTCTGACCCTGGCGCCCGGCGGCCCCGTGACCCTGGACCGGCACGCCATCCCGGCGCCGTGCCACTGGCATCTGGACGTCCAGTACGCCGCCCTCGCCCCGGTCGACGCCGTCGAGGCCATCAGCGACGAGTCCCTCGACCTGCGCTGGTTCGCGTACGACGAGGTCGCCGAGGTGGCCGACGACTCGGTCGTACGTCTGCTGGAAGGGGCCCGCGCACGGCTGTGACCGCCGCGAGGCGACCGACCGACGTGTAAGGGGCGACCGCCATGGGCGGTCGCCCCTTACGTCTGCTCGCGGGCCGTCATTTCCCGAACGGCCGTACGGTCAACTCCAGACGTTGCCCTGGTTCTGCGCGTGGGCGCCGTGCTGGCCCATGCCGTACTGGGCGCGCACCCCCTGGCCGATCACCGCGTTCTGCGGCGGCAGGAGTTCGCTGGGCTGGATGAGCGCGTAACCGCTGCCCATGAAGCTGAGCTCCCAGCCCTCACCGGTGTTGCCGCGGCGCCGCCACACTCCGGAGGAGTGGGTCTGGGCCTGCATCTGCACCCGCAGACCGGTGGACCACGCGACGATCGCGTCGGCGTCGCAGTTGACGTACTTGTCCGGTGTGACCTGCATCATCAGCGGCATCCCGGAGGTCATCAGCGCGACCTTGCCGCGTCCCGTGATGTTGAGCTGGTACTTGCCGGAACCGGAGATGCCGTACTGGCTGTCCACGGCGATGACCTCGTGGTGCAGACCGGAGTCCATCGCCAGCACATAGCTGCTGTCGACGGTGAGGCCGTCCTGCTCGATGTCGACCACGTGCACGTGCTGGCCGAGGTTGGCGAGGTAGACCGTGCCCTGCCCGTGGCAGCGCATCAGGTCGAGGCCCTCGCCGGTGTGCGCACGCGAGCGGCGCTGGCCGTTGTTCTGGTACTCGGCGTCGAACTCGACGAGACCCTGGTACGCGACCATGGTGCCCTTGCGGGCGAGGATGTCGTCGTGACCCTCCAGGACGACGCGCAGCATCTGCGAGTTCTGCAGGCTGTAGCGGTCCTGGGTCTGCTGCTCGTTGTAGCCGAAAAGCGGGCTCTGCATGGTGTCCTGCTCCCCCTCAGCCCCGGACTCGAAGGCGGTCGGTGCTGTCCTCGCTGGGCTGGACGACGACGATGCCCTGCCCGGAGAACGCCATCTGGTACGCCTCGCCGCTGCCGCGTCCGATCAGCGACTGCGCCTTGAAGCTGCGCTTGCCCTTCACCTTGAGGTTCGGGGACCAGGCGACGAGCGCGTCCGGGTCGACGTACGTCTCGTCCTCACCGCCGCCGCAGTCGACGACGATCGGCTTGCCCCGGGACGTCAGCGCGACCCAGCCCTGACCGGAGATCTTGGTGTTCCACAGACCCTGTCCGGCGAACTTGGCGAGCCCCTTCACGCGCTCCACGCCCCACGTGAGGTGAGCGTCGAAGGCGAGCAGATTCGTCGCGTTGACGGAGATCGCGTCCCCGTTGAGGTTGATGACGACGACGTTCGCCCCGTAGTCGGCGAGGTAGAGCAGGCCGTCGCCGGAGCACTTCATGAGGGGAGCGCCCTCCCCGGTCATCCAGTCGCGTGCGATCTGGCGGACGGCGGGCGGATTGGGCTCGTACTGGACGAACCCTTCGTAGGCGACCATCGACCCCACGCGCGCGAGGAGGTCGTTCCCGGTCTGCATGGCGACCTTCAGCATGTGATTGCCGTGGTTCTCCATGCGCGTGGTGACGGGTGTCGGGGCAAAGCCCGCGAATGGCTGGTTCATGACGGGCTCCCTCAGACCTCGTACGGCTGGACGACGACGAAATTGCCCGGCGCGGCACGGAACTGGAGGTTCACGCTCTCGCCGGTGTCGCCGGCGTAGGCGTTCCGGCGCATCCTCACCTGGCTGGAGACGATCACCTGCGCGGCGGCGGACCAGGCGACGACGGCGTTGCAGTCGGCGAACGTCGTGGGTGTCACCGGAAGCACGACCGGAGCGCCGTGCGTCTTGACGACGATGGTGCCGGTCCCCTGGAACTGCATCGTGAACAGCGCGCCCCCGGGGATGCCGTGCCCCTCGATGCGGCGGACCTCGTACTGGAGGGACTCGTCGAAGGCGAGGACGTTCTCCGCAGAGACACAGATCGCGTCCCCCTGGAGTTCGATCGGGTGCACATGGGTGGCGTTCTCGGCGAAGAACACCTGGCCCTGACCGGTACAGCGCATCAGCTGCATCTCCTGGCCGGTCGCGTTGCCCACGATCCGGCCGGCGAACCCGGCGCCCTTGTAGCTGAAGTCGACCTTGCCCTGGTACAGCACCATGCTGCCCTGACGGGCCAGCACGGGCTGACCGCCGATGCCGAGATCGACGCGGATGAGCTTCTTGTTCTGCGGAGTCCACCGCTGACCGGTGGGCGTCTCCTTGAAAGCACCGAGCGCGGCGGCCACACCGGCCCCGCCCTGCGGCGCACCCTGGGGCGCGCCGTACGGGGAGGGGGCACCGGGCTGGCCCGGGACCTGCCCGAACTGCGGCTGCTGCCCGTATCCGGGGGGTGCCGTCGGCGCCTGCTGCCCGTATCCGGGCGGCATCGGAGCCGTCTGGCCGGGCGGCGGACCGGGCGGGCCGGGCGGGCCGGGCGGCTGCGCGTACGGCGCGGGGCCCGGCGGCGGAACAATACCGCCCGGCGGGGTGTGCAGCGGCCCCACGATGGTGGGAGCGGCGTGCACGGAGGGCGCGTGAGCGGGCGAAGTGGCACCGGGCGGCGGCGCGAAGCCCTGGGCGGCGGGGGCCGGGGCTGGTACCGCCGGAGCGCCGAACGTGGGCGGCGCGGTGGCCTGGGCCGGCGGCGCGAAGGACGGAGCCGCGCCGGACTGCGGCTGCGGAGCCGCGGGCTCCTCCTCGGCGACCTCGCCGCCGAAGTTCTGCAGCAGCGCGTCGAGGCCGCCGTCGAAGCCCTGCCCCACGGCGGCGAACCGCCAGACGTCCTTGAGGTAGAAGTCGCCCAGCATCACGGCACGTTCGGTGGAGAACTCCGCGCCGCTGAAGGCGTAGCGGGCCACCTCCTCGCCGCCCGCGACGACACGGAGGTATCCGGGGGCGATCTGCGACATCTGTCCGGCACCGTCGAGCGTCGCCGTGAAGGACAGCTTCTGGATCTGCGCCGGAATCCGGTCGAGGGTGACCCGGAAGGACTCCGTGTCACCCGACTGTGCGCCGAGCAGCTGAATGGACTCCTCGGGGGACTTCGGCTGGTTGAAGAAGACGAAGTACCGGTCGTCCGACAGCCGTTCGTCGGCGTCCAGCCCGAAGCAACTGATGTCGAAGGTCAGCCCGGGGCCGGTGATCTGCACACCTACGTACAGATCTGTGCCCGCGGTGAGGTCACTGATCTTGGCCTTGTGGCCGCGTTGGAATTCCCTGGCCATGCGTAACGACCGTCCCCCATCCCGATGCGAGTGCGTCGCGTCAGGCTAACGGCAAAGTCCGGAAGTGGACGAAGCCGGTACAGACCCGGTACACAATCGCGCCCGCGGCGGGGCGGGCCCGCCCCTACTCGTCGCGCGTGGCCGGGAGGTGGGGCAGCCGGTCGGCGGCGACGACGCCTTCGAGATATCCGCGCGCCCGTTCGGTACGCGGATAGGCCTCCAGGAGCCGCCAGAAACGCGGCCCGTGCCCGGGGACGAGCAGGTGGGCGAGCTCGTGGAGAAGGACGTAGTCGACGACGTACTCGGGCATGCCCTGCAGCCGGTGCGACAGACGGATGCTGCCCTCGGACGGGGTGCACGAGCCCCAGCGGGTGTTCTGGTTGGTGACCCAGCGCACCGACGAGGGCCGGGCGCGGCCCTCGAAGTACTGGGCCGACAGCCGCTCGGCTCGCTCGGCCAGCTCGGTGTCGCCGAGCACCCGTTTGCTTTCCTGGGCGGCCAGTTTGTCGAGCATGACGGTCACCCAGCGCTGCTCCTCCGCCTCGGACATGCGGGCGGGGATGAGCACGACGGTGCGATCGCCCTCGCGGTACGCGGAGACTGTTCTGCGCCGTCGGGCGCTCCTGCGGACCTCGATCGCGCTCGCCCCCGAACCGCTCGGCGGCGGGCTCGTCGTGCTGCGCTTGGATTTTGCGGCGCTGTGCAGTGGGTCGGCGGGCACGCCCCGACGTTACCCGCTGCACATGGGGGAAGTCCCGCCCCCGGGACGGTTCGATGCCGATCCGCACTCCGCGCGTTTGATTTGTACGACGAACGGTGCCGCCTGTGGACAACTTTCGGCGGGGCTCGACGCGGACGGGCATGCTGGCGATCGGTCCGCCGTGCGGCAGTCGTACCGCGGACATACGGGGACGTTCTACGGTCTACGGGGGTAGGTCATGCATCCGATCGTGAAGCCCGCGCTGCGGCGCGGCTGGCGGGATCTCAACACCGTGCAGTTCGGAATGGCACCGGCGCACGCGATGGTGCTGGGCCCGATGGACACGGCGACAGGCAGCTTCCTCGAGCTGCTCGACGGGACACGCGGAATGCCGCTGCTGCGCGAGCAGGGCCGCGAGATGGGCCTGCCGGACGGCCATGTCGACGGACTGGTGGACCGGCTGGCCCGGTCGGGTCTGCTGGACGACGCGACCGGAGGCGGCCCGGCCGCGGACGCGTTGCGTGAGAAGCAGGAGGTCATGGACCGGCTGCGGTCCGACCTCGCCTCCCTCTCCCTCGTCGCTCGCCGGCCGGGCGGGGCCGTCGAGCGTCTGGCCGCCCGCCGCTGTCTGCGCGTGCAGGTGCGGGGCGCCGGCCGGGTGGGGGCCGTCCTGGCAGCGCTGCTCGCGGGCGCCGGTGTGGGCGAGGTCGAGGTGCGTGACCTCGGCCGCGTCGAGCCGTGGGACGTGGCGCCGGGCGGCCTTCCCGTCGAGTCCATCGGTGAGCGCAGGGAGGACGCCGCGCGGCGGGCGGTGCGCCGAGCGGCCCCGGACCGTCCGCCCCGGGCCTCCTCCAAGGAGAGGGAGGACGAGGAGACCCGCGGACTGTCCCTGGTGGTCATCACTCCCCGGGACGGCCTCGGCGTCCACGCGCCGGACCCGGTGTCGGCCGAGAGCCTGATCACCTCGGGGACACCCCACCTCTACGCGGGCGTGGTCGAGGCGACCGGGATCGTGGGCCCCTTGGTGCTGCCGGGCGACACCGGCTGCGCCGGCTGTCTGGACCAGCAGCGCACCGACCGGGATCCGACCTGGCCACGTCTGGTCGCGCAGTGGCGCTCAGGGCAGCAGCGCCGAGTGGCCGCATGCGATCTCGCCCTGGCCTCGGCGGTCGCCGCACTCGCCGCGAGCCACGCGCTCGCCTTCCTGGACGGAGATCAGCCCTCCAGCGCGGGGGCCCGTTGGGAGGCCTCGCTGCCCGGATGCGACTGGCACGCGAAGCCGGTCCGGGCGCATCCCGGCTGTCCCTGCGGGACGGCGGAGAAAACAAAAGGGGAGCGGACCCCCGAGGACGGCGAAGGGCACGAGACAATGGCGGGGCAACAGCCGCACGCGACACGGCTTGCTGGGACTTGGAGGGCGCATGTCTGATCTTCCCCGGAAGGCAGTCACCCGTACTGCCAAACTGGCCGCGCTACCGCTCGGCTTCGCCGGGCGTGCGACCTGGGGACTCGGGAAGCGGATCGGCGGGATGTCAGCCGAGATCGTGGGCCGCGAGCTTCAGCAGCGGACGGCCGAGCAGCTCTTCAAGGTGCTCGGGGAGCTGAAGGGCGGTGCGATGAAGTTCGGGCAGGCGATGTCCGTCTTCGAGTCGGCACTGCCGGAGGAGGTCGCGGGCCCCTATCGGGCGGCGCTGACGAAGCTCCAGGACGCCGCTCCCCCCATGCCGACCAGCACGGTCCACTCCGTGCTGGAGGAGAGGCTCGGCGCGGACTGGACCGAGCTGTTCACGGAGTTCGAGGACAAGCCGTCCGCAGCGGCCTCGATCGGTCAGGTGCACCGGGCGGTGTGGCACGACGGGCGTGAAGTCGCCGTCAAGGTGCAGTATCCGGGGGCGGGCGAGGCTCTCCTCTCCGATCTGACCCAACTCGGCCGGTTCGCCCGGCTCCTCGGTCCCCTGATCCCCGGAATGGACATCAAGCCGCTCATCACGGAGCTGCGCGACCGGGTCTCGGAGGAACTCGACTACGACCTGGAGGCGCAGGCCCAGGCGGCGCACGCCGAGGAGTTCGCGGACGATCCGGACGTCATGGTGCCGGCGGTGGTCCACCAGTGCGAGCAGGTCCTGGTGACCGAGTGGATCGACGGGGTGCCGCTGTCGGAGGTGATCACCGACGGCACGCAGGAGCAGCGGAACCGCGCCGGCCAACTGCTGGCCCGGTTCCTCTTCTCCGGCCCCGCCCGCACCGGCCTGCTGCACGCGGATCCGCACCCGGGCAACTTCCGTCTCCTGCCGGACGGCAAGAGCGGCTGGCGCCTGGGGGTCCTGGACTTCGGCACGGTGGACCGGCTTCCCGGCGGCCTGCCCCAGCCGATCGGCGATTCCCTCCGCATGACCCTGGACGGTGACGCCGAGTCGGTCTACGAACTGCTCTGCGAGGAAGGCTTCGTCAAGGAGTCGATAGAGCTCGAACCCGACGCGGTCCTGGACTACCTGCTGCCGATCATCGAACCGGCCCAGGCGGACGAGTTCACCTTCACCCGTGGCTGGATGCGCAGCCAGGCCGCCCGCATCGCCGACCCTCGCTCCCCCGCCCACCAGTTGGGCCGGCAGTTGAATCTGCCGCCGGCGTACCTCCTCATACACCGTGTGACCCTCAGCACCATCGGTGTGCTGTGCCAGCTCGGTGCGACGGTCCGCCTGCGCGACGAACTGGAGGAGTGGCTGCCGGGGTTCGTGCCGGAGGAGGAGCTTGAGGACGAGGAGCTGGACGAAGAGGTGGCGGCCGCCGAGGCGTGAGCTCACGCCTCGGGCGCGGCCCACGGGCGGGCAGTTGTCGCACCGGATCGCCGGCGGACCCTGCTCCCTCGGGGCGCGTCTACCACCAGGCCGAGTCGAGACGGCCCTCGATCGCTCTGAGGTTGCTGCGGGCGCAGTTGTCGCAGAAGTAGCGACGGGTGCCGTTCTCGACGGAGCAGGTCCAGGTCGGCAGGGGGCCGTCGGCCGTCGTGCCGCAGTGGGCGCACACGATCTTCTGGGCTTCTCCCGCGTCGGACCGCGGTGAGGAACCGGTGCTGTCACTGTCTTCGGGAAGACTCGTCACTCGGGCGACGATATCGCCGCGATCGGCGGTTCGCCCGGCGCAACGCACCGCGGGGGCCGGTCCGAACGGACCGACCCCCGCGGGATTTCATGTCTGCGACTGCTGCGGCTGCTGAGACGACGTGCGTCGACTACTGCATGACCGCCATGGCCAGCGCGCGCCGGGCTCGCATCGAAGCGCGCTCGGCCCTGCGCTGCATGCGGCGAGCGGTCGCCAGGCGCACGGCCCGGCGTTCCTGCTCGGCCTGGTGCAGTCGCTCGTGCATATGGGCACGAGCCAAGGCTTCTGGGATGAGTTGCATCTCTCGGGTCCTGTTCTGACGCGAGTCGTTCGCGTCGGTGGGGGTGAAGTCTGGGGTCGCGGAACCTGCGGGCTCGCTCGTGGACGGCTTCATCGGGGCCTGCTTCTTGGGGTCGTGCGTCAGGGGGCGGTCGATCGTTCCTCGGATGTTCATGCCGCAACCGGGTTCTTGCGCGGGCGGCCACGCGGCCGCTTGCGGGCCACGACAACACCCTGGACGAAGAGCTCGCCGCCCCAGACGCCCCAGGGCTCACGCCGCTCCTTGGCGCCGGCGAGGCAGGCCTCCATCAGCGGGCAGGTACGGCAGAGGGACTTGGCGTACTCGACGTCGGCCGGCGACTCGGCGAAGAAGACCTCCGGGTCGTAGGAGCGGCAGGGGACGGGTACGCCGAGGTTCTCGATGGCGTCGTCGAGCGCGGTGAGCGCAGTGAGCGGGATCAAGGTGGAGTCCTCCGTGAGGCCGGGCGGGGGGATCGTTTCGGAAGGCGGTACGGACGGGGCGTGCGCTTCGAGTTGCACGGTTCGTCTTCCTCGTCTGGTCGTGCCGGCCGGGTTGGCCGGTTGGCGGCTGGTACCGGGTTCTTTTCTTGTCCCGAGGCCCCTTCGCTCCGCTGTCCCCGGTCGGGAACAAACAGAAGGGCCGCGGATCCCGGGTGGGGTTCCGCGGCCCTGAAGGCGCCGGCCTGATCGAGAATCAGGCTGGATCACTCCAGGGTTCAGGCCCACGGAAGGCCCACATCGTGTGCTGCTGCTTCGTCTGCTTCAGGGATCCGGCACCGGCTGCCGCAAAGGCATAGGCATGCGCCTCTGCCACTACTGCCGCTTCCAGTGCCTGGGTCGGTCGCTCATTGCGCTCACTGACGGGAAGACCCGAGAGAGACACGGAGGTCGCCGGCCGGGCGGCAGGAATGCCGGACAGACCGGTGCCCAGGTTTGAGACGCCGAGCATGCACGTGGAGACGACGACCGAGCGATCGGTCATTTTCACGGTGTTGATGAAGCTGGTGTTGATGCTGATCACTGGAATCGCCTCCTCTCGGCGTCTTGGGGGACCGGTGCGAGCCGGTCCGACGGTTATTAAGTACAGCACGGAACCAGGGCCTTGGAGAAGGCCGCTGCTGCCGTGGTTAAGAACCTATGGGGATTGCTGGGGCATGCGCAAACTATTTTTTCGACGAGTTTGAATCAATCGCCCTCGCCGTCCCCCTCGACCTCGCCACCTGCGCAGATGGCCAGAACTTCGGCTCCGAAGCGGTTGAGTTTGCGCACGCCGACCCCGGGGATCCGCGCGAGCTCGCCCTCGTCGTCCGGCGCCGTCTCCGCGATCGCCATCAGCGTCTTGTCGGTGAAGACGCAGAACGCGGGCTGCCCGCTGCGCCGCGCCTGCACCGCGCGCCACTCCCGCAACCGCTCGTAGAGACCCTCGTCCATGTCGGAGGGGCAGCCCTCGCAGCGCATCAGCTTCATCTCACCGGCGTCGGTGAGCGTCCGGCCGCAGACCCGGCAGCGCGCCGGGGTCCGGCCGGTGCGCCGGACGGCGGTGACGCCGCTGCTTCCGGCGCCGCGCTCGATGCCTCCCGAGGCGCCGCCACCGCCGCGGCCCGCCGTGGCGACGGAGCCGGGACGCAGACCGTCCAGGAACCGGCTGGGGCGTCGGCCCGCGCGTCCGCCGGGCGAGCGGGACAGGGCCCAGGAGACGAAGAGGTGCTCTCTGGCGCGGGTGACACCGACGTAGAGGAGGCGGCGTTCCTCCTCGATCTGCTCGTCGGTCTTTGCGTAGGTGATCGGCATCATGCCCTCGGCCACACCGACCAGGAAGACGACGTCCCACTCCAGGCCCTTGGCGGAGTGCAGGGAGGCGAGGGTGACGCCCTGCACCGTCGGCGCGTGCTGAGCACTCGCGCGTTCGTCCAGCTCGGCCACCAGGTCGCCGAGCGTCGCGCCGGGCTTCGCGGTCGCGAAATCCTGCGCGAGGTTCACCAGGGCGGCCAGCGATTCCCAGCGCTCTCTGACGGCGCCGGAGCCGGCCGGGGGCTTGCTGGTCCAGCCTTCGCCCGAGAGCACCGCCCGGACCTGCGAGGGCAGGTCGACGACATCGTCGAGCAACGAGTCGTTGCCGCCGAAGCGGGCCGCGGCGCGCAGGGCCGCGCCCGCCTTGCGCACCTCGGGGCGGTCGAAGAACCGCTCGGCGCCGCGGAGCTGGTAGGGCACACCGGCGTCGGCGAGGGCCTGCTCGTAGATCTCGGACTGGGAGTTCGTGCGGAACAGGATCGCGATCTCACCGGCGGGGACGCCCGAGGCGACGAGGTCGCGGATGCGGCGGGCGGCGCCCTCGGCCTCGGCGGGCTCGTCCGTGTACTCGGCGTAGACGGGCTCGGCGCCCGGGGGACGCTGGGAGATCAGTTCCAGTCGGTGGTCGGCGGCGCGTCCGCGGGCCTGGGAGAGCAGGCCGTTGGCGAGGTGGACGACCTGGGGCGAGGAGCGGTAGTCGCGGACGAGCTTGACGACGGTGGCTCCGGGGTGGCGCGTGCGGAAGTCGAGCAGGTGGTCCGGAGTTGCACCGGTGAACGAGTAGATCGTCTGGCTGGCGTCACCGACCACGCAGAGGCTGTCCCGCTCGCCGAGCCACAGCTCCAGGAGCCGCTGCTGGAGCGGGCTGACGTCCTGGTACTCGTCGACCACGAAGTGCTGGTACTGGGAGCGGACCTGCTCGGCGATGTCGTGGCGGTCCTGCAGGACGGCGACCGTCAGCAGCAGGACGTCCTCGAAGTCGATGACCCCGCGGTCGCGCTTGAGGTCCTCGTAGGCCGAGTAGATCTGGGCGATCTCGGCCGGGTCCCGGGGGGCTTCGCGGCCGGCCCGCGCGGCGGCCGCGAAGTAGTCGGCGGGGATCGTCTGGGTGACCTTGGACCACTCGATCTCGCCGGTGACGTCCCGCAGCTCCCCTCGGTCGAGGCGGATACGGCAGGCGGCCGCCGCGTCCGCGACGAGCTGGATCTTGCGGTCCACGAGCCGGGGCAGACTGCCACCGACGGCTTTCGGCCAGAAGTACTGAAGCTGGCGCAGCGCGGCGGAGTGGAAGGTGCGGGCCTGGACTCCTCCGGCGCCGAGCTGGCGCAGGCGGCCGCGCATCTCGCCCGCGGCCCGGTTGGTGAAGGTGACCGCGAGCACGCTGGAGGGCTGGAGGATCCCCGCGCGCACCCCGTAGGCGATGCGGTGGGTGATCGCGCGCGTCTTGCCCGTACCGGCGCCGGCGAGCACACACACCGGACCGTGCAGGGCGGTGGCGACCTCGCGCTGCTCGGGGTCGAGCCCGTCGAGCACCGCGTCGGCCGTGTCCGGAACCTGCGGGAAGAGGGTGGAGTGCGTTGCTGCTGTCACCCCGCCATGCTGCCAGGTCGGCGGAGACGGATGAGCCTGTTGTCCACAGGGAGGTGTCTGCAGTCGTATCAATGGGGCAAGCGTCAGGTCTCGGTGCGGCGAGCACCATGCCTCCGTGCGACGAGCGTCACGTCCGCCCGCGCGCGACGAGGGTCGCATCTCGGCCATCCCCCGGGGGTCGCGGCGATCCCCCACGGCGGCCGTCGCACCTGCGGTGCGGACCGGTGCGGCGAGCGTCACGTCCCGGCGGGCGCGTCCGATACCCCCCATGGGAATGGTGACCGGGTGACCTGCGTTCCACTGGCAGCGACCACGCACCCGAAGCCGTGAAGGAGCGCATTAGACATGCAGGGCACTGTGACGATGTACAGCACCACGTGGTGCGGCTACTGCCGTCGGCTCAAGAGCCAGATGGACCGCGAGGGCATCACGTACAACGAGATCAACATCGAGCAGGACCCGCACTCCGCGGCGTTCGTCGAGAAGGCGAACGGCGGGAACCAGACGGTCCCCACCGTTCTTTTCCCGGACGGTTCGACGCTCACGAACCCTTCGCTCGCGCAGGTCAAGCAGAAGATCGGCGTCTGACCGACGTCAGGCGATGTGCCCCCGCGTCGGCAGGGGCTTGCCGTACCAGAGTTCGATCAGGCGGGCCGCGATCGAGATTCCGTAGGGAGGCAGCACCTCCCCGGACTCGAACGCGGCCCGCAGGTCGTCCCGGGAGAACCAGCGGGCTTCCTCGATCTCCTCGCCGTCGACGTCGATCTCCGACGAGGTGGCGCGGGCTCTGAAGCCCAGCATGAGGCTGGAGGGGAACGGCCAGGGCTGGCTGGCGACGTAGTCGACCTCGCCGACCGTGACGCCCACCTCCTCGAAGACCTCGCGGCGCACGGACTGCTCGATCGACTCGCCGGGCTCGACGAAGCCCGCGAGCGTGGAGAAGCGGCCCTCGGGCCAGTGCACCTGGCGGCCGAGCAGGATGCGGTCCTCGTCGTCGGTGACGGCCATGATCACGGCCGGGTCGGTGCGCGGGTAGTGCTCGGCACCGCAGGCGGGGCAGCGGCGGATGTGACCGGCGGCCGCGATGACCGTGCGCTCACCGCAGCGGGAGCAGAAGCGGTGCAGTCGCTGCCAGTTCTCCAGCGCGACCGCGTGCACCATCAGACCGGCGTCGCGCGGGGACAGCAGGAGACCGGCCTCGCGCAGGCCCGCGGGGCGGGCGGACTGGTCGATGCGGCCGGGGAGCGCGTCCTTCTGGAGCGCGAAATAGCTCACCCCGTCGTCGTCCGTGCCCAGGAAATAGCGGTGTGCCTCGGTGAGCGGGGCCTCGAACGAGGGCGTCATCAGCAGTTCGGTGGTGCCGTCGGCCGTCTCGTCGATGAGCACCTGACCGCCGGAGACCACGAAGGCGCGGGTCGTGGGGTGGCTCCACGCCGCCGCGAGCCAGGCCTCGTCGAGCCGGTGGTGGGCGGCCCGGTCGATGCCGCTCGGCGCGGTGAGCGAGATGGGACGGTCGGCGCTGTGGTCGGTCCAGGTGGTCACGGGTGCTTCCAACTCCCCCGGTGGAACGGTTATTTCGGCGGGCGGTTCAGCGGGACGGGCGTGCGGTGCGCTCTTGAGGGTCTCGATCGGCTTGTTCAGTGTGTCTCGCGCCAGTTCTCGGCCAGGTCGCCCCACAGGTAGGCGGTCGTTTCGACGCCCTTCATGAGGAGATCGAGTTCGACCTTCTCGTTGGGGGCGTGCCAGCCGTCGGAGGGAACGGAAATACCCAGGAAGAGCACCGGGGCGCCGAGGACTTCCTGGAGGTCGGCCGCCGGTCCCGAGCCGCCTTCGCGGGTGAAGCGGATCGGCTGCTCGAAGGCGCGGCCCATGGCACGTACGACGGACTGCAGGGCGGGGTGGTCCAGTGGCGTCAGGCACGGGCGCGTGGCCGCGCCGAACGTGATCTCGTGCCGGATGCCGTCGGGTACCTGCTCGGCCGCCCAGGCGCGTACGGCCTTCTCGATGTGGTCCGGGTCCTGTCCGGCGACCAGCCGGAAGGAGAGCTTCACCAGGGCCGAGGACGGGATGATCGTCTTGCTGCCGGGGCCCTGGTAGCCGCCGCCGATGCCGTTGACCTCGGCGGTCGGGCGGGCCCAGACGCGCTCGAGGGTGGTGTGCCCTGCCTCTCCGTGGGTGGCGGTCGACCTGGCCGTGCGCAGCCACCGCTCCTCGTCGAAGGGCAGCTCGGCGAAGAGTTCGCGCTCGCGGTCGGTGAGCTCGGTGATGCCTTCGTAGAAGCCGGGGACGGCCACGCGCGCGTGCTCGTCGTGCAGGGCGGCGACCAGGCGGGCGGCCGCGGTGGCCGGGTTGGGCACGGCGCCGCCGAACGATCCGGAGTGGATGTCCTGGTCGGGCCCGTGGAGCTCGATCTCGCATTCGGCGAGGCCGCGCATGCCGGTACAGACCGTGGGAGTGTCCTCGGACCACATGCCGGTGTCGGAGACGATCACGGCGTCGGCCGCGAGCCGCTCCGCGTGCTGTTCGACGAGGTCGCGGAAGTGCGGGGAGCCGGACTCCTCCTCGCCCTCGATCAGCAGCTTGAGATGCACGGCCGGGGTGGTGCGCCCGGTGGCGGCGAGGTGGGCCCGGACGCCGAGTGTGTGGAAGAACACCTGGCCCTTGTCGTCGGCGGCCCCGCGCGCGTGGAGGCGATTGCCGCGGATCACCGGCTCGAAGGGCTCGGTGTCCCAGCCGTCCTCGCGGGCGGCCGGCTGCACGTCGTGGTGCCCGTAGACGAGGACCGTGGGCGCGTCGGGGTCCTCGGAGGGCCACTCGGCGAAGACGGCCGGGGCGCCCGCGGTCGGCCAGATCTCGCTGGTCGGGAAGCCGGTCGCCCGGAGTTCGGCGGCGAGCCAGTCGGCGCTGCGTGCCACGTCCGCCGCGTGGTCGGGCTGAGCGGAGACCGAGGGGATGCGCAGCCACTCGGCGAGGTCGTCGAGGAAGGCGGCCCTGTGGGTCTCGATGTATGCGCGGACGGTGCTGACGGCGTTGTCAACGGGCTTGCTCATGTTCATGAGCCTATCCGCCCACAGAGGCGCGTTCGTCCGGCGGTTCGCCGGGAGCCTCGTCCCGCGGGCGCGCCGGGTCCTCCGTGAGCAGCCGCTCCAGTGCGGCGCGGTCCGGGAGCCCGTCCGGTCGTACGACCTCGCCGCCGCGGACGTACAGGAACGCGGCCGTGACGGATTCCAGCGGCACGCCCTGCTGCTCGGCCCAGGCCAGTCGGTACAGCGCGAGCTGCAGAGGGTCGGCGGTGCGCGTGTGGCTGGTCTTCCAGTCGACGATCTCGTACGTCGTCCCGTCGCCGTCGTCCTTCCTGTAGACGGCGTCGATCCGGCCGCGGACGACCCTGCCGGCGATCGCGAGCTGGAAGGGGGCCTCGACGCGGTACGGAGTGCGGTGCGCGTAGGGAGAGCGTTCGAAGGCGTCCTTCAGTGCCTCCAGGTCCCGCTCGTCGGCGATCTCCGCCTCGCCGCCCGGCAGCTCCTCGGGCTCGAGCATCGGAAGCCGCAGCTCTTCGAAGCGGGACTCCACCCAGGCGTGGAAGCGCGTGCCCCGGCGCGCGGCGGGCTGCGGGGGGCGCGGCATGGGACGGGCGAGCTCCTGTGCGAAGCCGTCCGGGTCGTCGGCCAGGCGCAGCAGCTGGGAGGCGGTGAGCGACGCGGGCAGGGGTACGTCGGTGACGCTCGCGCGGGCGCGCAGGAGCTCTCCGGTCAGCGCGTCCAGGTCACGGTCCCAGGAGGCGAGGGTGCGTGCCTCTTCGGGCGTGAGGCGACCGCTCCCGGTCTCCCGGGGGCGCGGCCGGCCGGCCGGGGCCGGGCCCTGGGCCTGGTGCGGGACCGTCGGGCGTCCGCTCCGGTGATCGGCGGGGCGGTCCCCCGGTCGGTCCGTCGTCCAGGAGTCCCAGTCGGAGTCGTCGCTCCCGGAGAGGGCGGTCTCCGCGAGGTCGCCCTCCGGGAACGCGTCCTCGGGAAGGTCGCCTTCGGAGAATTCGGAGAAGACGTCTTCGGGGAGGTCGTCCTCGTCGTAGGGCGGGCCGTCGTCCTCCGGCGGAGGCGGCCACTCCGGGTCGTCGTACGCGCCGGGGTCGTGGGCGGCGGGCCGGAGGCCGCGGGCTCCCGGGTGGACCTCCTCGTGGGAGGCGACCCGCTCCAGGTGGGCGAGTACGGTCTCCGCCGCCGCGCGGCGCCGGGCGAGGGCGGTGTCGTCGAGCGGGAGCGGCCAGGCGTGGTCGGCGGCCGCCTCGTGCAGGGCCGGGTTCTCCTCGTCCTCCGCCGGTTCGTCCGCCCAGACCTCGATCTCGCCGAGTCCGGCCGCGCAGTGGTCGTACAGGGCGTGCAGGAAGGCCGAGGGACCGCGCGGCCGCTTCTGGGAAGGGCCCCACCAGTGGCCGGAGCCGAGCAGGAGCGAGCGGGGGCGGGTGAACGTGACGTACCCGAGGCGCAGCTCCTCGGTGTGCTGGTGCTCCTTCATCGCCTCGTGGAAGGCCTTGACGCCCCTCGCGTCCCAGGCCTCGATGTCGGGCAGCGTGTCGGCGTCGCCGCGCAGCTCGTGCGGCAGGACCTTGCCCTGGGCCGTCCATTTCTCGCGGCCCTGACTGCTGGGAAAGGTGCCGTTGACGAGGCCGGGGACGGCGACCACGTCCCATTCCAGGCCCTTGGACTTGTGCGCGGTGAGCACCTTGACGGTGTTCTCGCCGCCGGGCAGGGCGTTGTCCAGACCCTTCTCGTACTGCGCGGCGGTGCGCAGGAAGCCGAGGAAGGCCAGCAGGCTCGCCTCGCCGTCACCGGAGGCGAAGGACGCGGCGACGTCCAGGAAGTTCGACAGGGTCTCGCGGCGGCGGGCGGCCAGGGCGTGCGGGGACGCCGAGAGCTCGACCTCCAGTCCGGTGACGGCGAGCACGCGGTGCAGGACGTCCATCAGGGGGTCGGCCAGCGAGCGGCGCAGGTCGCGCAGCTCGGCGGCGAGCCGGGCGAACCGCACGCGCGCGTCCGGCGAGAAGGGCAGCCCGTCGTCGTCCCCGGCGGCGTCGATGGGCGTCTCCAGGAAGGTGTCGAGGGCGTCCGCGAGCGATATCACCTCGGCCGGGTCGACCCCCTCGACGGCCGCGGCGAGCCGGCGGTCCGGGTCGTCGTCGGCCCCCACGCGCGCGTGGGACACGAGCAGACGGGCGCGGCGCCCGAGGAGGGCGAGATCGCGCGGGCCGATCCGCCAGCGCGGCCCGGTGAGCAGCCGGACGAGGGAGGCGTTCGCCCCCGGGTCCTGGAGGACCTCGCAGACGGCGACGAGGTCGGCCACCTCGGGCAGGTGCAGCAGACCGGAGAGACCCACCACCTCCACGGGGATGTCGCGGGCGACGAGTGCGCCCTGGATCTCGGCGAAGTCGGTGGCGGTGCGGCACAGGACGGCGATCTCGGCGGGTGCCTTCCCGGTGCGTACGAGATGGGCGATCGAGTCGGCGAGCCAGGCGATCTCCTCGGCGTGGGTGCGCAGCAGCGCGCAGCGCACCAGGCCGTCCCGCTCGGCTCCGGGGGCGGGCCGGAGGGCCTCCACGCCCGCGTGCATGGCGCGCAGCGGCTCCGCGAGGCCGTTGGCGAGGTCGAGGAGGCGGCCACCGCTGCGGCGGTTCTCACTGAGCGACTGGCGGGTCGCGGGGCGGCCGTCGGGGCGCGCGAAGTGCTCGGGGAAGTCGTCGAGGTTGGCCACGGAGGCGCCGCGCCAGCCGTAGATCGCCTGGCAGGGGTCGCCCACCGCTGTCACGGGGTGCCCCGTGCCGCCGCCGAACAGTCCGGCGAGCAGGACGCGCTGGGCCACCGACGTGTCCTGGTACTCGTCCAGCAGGACGACCCGGAACTCGTCGCGCAGAATCTCCCCGACCTCGGGACGGGTGCGGGCCAGGGTGGCGGAGAGGGCGATCTGGTCGCCGAAGTCGAGGAGGTCGCGTTCGCGTTTGGCCGCGCGGTAGCGGCCCACCAGCTCGGCGAGTTCACGCCGGGCGGCGGCGGCCTCGGGGACCTTGCGCAGGTCCGCGTTGGTGAGTCTGGCGCTCTCCAGGGTGCGGAGCAGTCCGGCGTCGTAGGCGCGCAGGTCTTCTGCCCGTACGAGGTGTTCGGCGAGCTCGGAGTCGAGGGTCAGGAGGTCACCGACCAGGTCCGGGAAGGATCGGGTCAGCGCCGGATAGGGACCCGGCGCCTCGCGCAGCACGCGGGCGGCGAGCTGGTAGCGGGTGGCGTCGGCGAGCAGACGGGACGTCGGTTCGAGCCCGATGCGCAGGCCGTGGTCGGTGAGCAGGCGGCCGGCGAAGGCGTGGTACGTGGAGATGACCGGCTCGCCCGGCGGGTTGTCGGGGTCGATGACGTCCGGGTCGGTGACGCCCGCCTTGACCAGCGCCTTGCCGACGCGCTCGGCGAGTTCGCCCGCCGCCTTGTTGGTGAACGTCAGGCCGAGGACCTGCTCGGGGGCGACCTGTCCGGTGCCGACCAGCCAGACCACGCGTGCCGCCATCACCGTGGTCTTGCCCGAACCGGCTCCGGCCACGATCACCTGCGGGGCGGGCGGTGCTGTGATGCACTCCGTCTGCTCCGGGGTGAACGGGATGCCGAGGAGCTCCTTGAGCTGCTCGGGGTCGGTGATACGGGCGGGCATGTCGCAGAGGCTAGCGGCGCCCGCTGACAGCGGTGGCCACATCGGCTCCCGGAGCGGAAGAACCGCTGGTCAGCACGGGTGGTGCCGTACGTCACGTCGGTGACATCACGCCATCCGGCCCGCCCGGACCGGCGCTGCCCGGCGAACGTCACGCGACCCGGCGAACGCCACGGCACCCGCAGAACGGCAGGGCCCCGGAGACCGGCCCCGCCCCGTGCCCGCTCCGGGACCCGTCACTCGACGACCTGCCGTCCCTCCGGCCGGGCACTGCAGGACGCCTGGAACGAGCAGTGCGTGCAGTGCTGTCCCGTCGTCGGCGAGAACCGTTCGTCGAGGACCTTGCCGGCGGCGTTCGCCAGGAGGTCGCCGACCCACTCGCCCTCCAGCGGCTCCTGCGCCTGCACCTTGGGCAGGGTCTCGCCGCCGTTCTTCTTGGCGGCTCCCTGGCGGAGCTGGACGAGTTCGGCACCGCCCGGTTCGGGGCGTACGCCGTCGAAGGCGTCGTCGACCGCGCCTTCCCCGACGGCGAGCTGATAGACGGCGAGCTGCGGGTGGTGGGTCACCTCGGCGGCGCTCGGCGCCTGTTTGCCGGTCTTGAAGTCGACGACGTAGGCGCGGCCCTCGGAGTCCGCCTCGACGCGGTCCATGGAGCCGCGGATGCGTACCTCGTAGGAACCCGCTTCGAGGGTCACGTCGAAGTCGTGCTCGCTGGCCACCGGCGTGCGGCCGGTGCGGTCCATGACGTGCCACTTCAGGAAGCGTTCGAGCGCCACGCGCGCGTGCTCCTTCTCCTGCGCGGACTTCCAGGGCGCGTCGAAGGCGAGCGCGTTCCACACGGAGTCGAGTCGCTCCATGAGGACGGCCAGGTCGGCCGGGGTGCGTCCGGACGCGACCTCGTCGGCGAGGACGTGCACCACGTTGCCGAAGCCCTGGGCGGCTGTCGCGGGCGCGTCGGCCTTCACCTCCCGTCCGAGGAACCACTGCAGGGCACAGGTGTTGGCGAGTTGATCGAGAGCGCTTCCGGAGAGCACGACGGGCTGGTCGCGGTCGCGCAGCGGGATCTTGCTCTCCGTCGGCTCGTACATGCCCCACCAGCGGTAGGGGTGCGCGGAGGGGACCAGCGGGCGGCCGTCCTCGTCGGCGAGCGCCGCGAGCCGGGCGAGGCGGACCGCCGCGGCCTGCCGGAGGCTCTCCGAGACGCGCGGGTCGACCGTGGTGGCGCGCAGCTCGGCGACCAGGGCGGCGACGGACAGGGGGCGGCGCGGCCGGCCGGTCACGTCCTTGGGTTCGACGCCGAGTTCGGTGAGGAAGCGGGAGGGCTGGTCACCGTCGTCGGCGGGCGCCTTCACGGCGGTCACGACGAGGCGTTCACGCGCGCGCGTGGCGGCCACGTAGAACAGCCGGCGCTCTTCGGAGAGGAGTGCCCCGGGCGTGAGGGGTTCGGCCAGCCCGTCCCTCCCGATGCGGTCGGCCTCCAGCAGGGAACCGCGGCGGCGCAGGTCCGGCCACAGGCCCTCCTGGACACCCGCCACGACGACGAGGCGCCACTCCAGGCCCTTGGAGCGGTGCGCCGTCATCAGGCGTACGGCATCGGGGCGGACGGCCCTGCGGGTGAGGGTGTCCGCCGCGATGTCCTCGGCGTCGATCTCCTCCAGGAAGTTCAGGGCGCCACGGCCTCCCGTGCGCTCCTCCGCGCGCCCGGCGGTCGCGAACAGCGCGCACACGGCGTCGAGGTCCCGGTCGGCGTTGCGCCCGGCCGCGCCGCCGCGCCGGGCGGCCCGCTCCAGGCGCTGCGGCCACGGTGTGCCCTCCCACAGGTCCCAGAGGGCCTCCTCGGCCGTCCCGCCACCCGCGAGACGCTCACGCGCCTTGCGCAGCAGCGCGCCGAGTCGCTGGGCTCCCCGGGCGTACGCCGGATCGTGCGCGACGAGCCGCTCCGGCTCGGCCAGCGCGCGGGCGAGCAGGTCGTCGGACGGCGGCGGTACGAGGTTTCCGCCGGCGCGCTCCTCCTCGCGCAGCGCCCGTCCCAGGCGCCTCAGGTCGGCGGCGTCCATGCTCGCGAGCGGCGAGGCGAGGAGGGTGAGCGCTGTCTCGGTGTCGAGCCAGCACGCGCCGTGCACGGCAGCCTCCGGCTCATCGGGAGCCTTGGGAGCTGCAGCGGTCTCGGGAGCTGCGGCGGCCTCCGGCGCATCCTCGCTCTCAGAGCCCTCGAAGCCCTCGGTGGCCTCGGTGGCCTCCGGCGGATCAGCTTCGCCGGGCGCGTCGGCAGGCGGCTCGGCGGCGGCACCGCTCCCCCCGTCCGCTCCCGACTCGGCACGGGCCACCGCCCGCAGCGCCGTCAGCAGCGGCGCGACCGCGGGTTCGTGCCGCAGGGGCAGGTCGTCGCCGTCGATGTCGAGGGGCACGCCCGCGGACGTGAGCGCCCGCCGGATCGTGGGGATCGTCCGGGAACCGGCGCGCACCAGGACGGCCATCTCGCCCCAGGGAACGCCGTCCTCCAGGTGGGCGCGGCGCAGGATGTCCGCGATGTTGTCGAGCTCCGTGCCGGACGTCGGGTACGTGTAGACCTCGGCGTGTCCCCCGTCCCGCACCGGGGACAGCTCGCGATGGGCGCGGACCTTCTCCGCCGGCAGGCGGGTCAGCGGCATGCGCTGGGTGAGGCGGCGGGTGGCCTCCAGCAGGGCGGCGCCCGAGCGACGGGACGTCCGGAGTACCTCGACCGGGGCCGGACGGCCGTTCGCGCGCGGGAAGGCGTCGGGGAAGTCCAGGATGCCGTTCACGTCGGCGCCCCGGAAGGCGTAGATCGACTGGTCGGGATCGCCGAAGGCGACAAGGGTGCGCCCGCCGCCGGCGAGGGCGTGCAGCAACCGCACCTGAGCGGGGTCGGTGTCCTGGTACTCGTCCACGTAGACGGCGTCGTACTGCGCCGCGAGCCGTGCGGAGACCTCGGGGCGCCGGGCGAGGAGCACCGCGCGGTGGACCAGTTCCGCGTAGTCGAGGACCCCCTGCATGTCGAGGACGTCGAGGTACTCGGCGAGGAAGGCGGCCGCCGCGCCCCAGTCCGGGCGGCCGATGCGCCGCGCGAAGGCCTCCAGGGCGTCGGGGCCGAGCCCGAGTTCCCGGCTGCGGGCGAGGACCGCCCGGACCTCGTCGGCGAAGCCGCGCGTGGTCAGGCAGGCGCGCAGGTCGTCCGGCCAGCTCACATGGGCGAGGCCCAGCCGCTCCAGGTCGGGCTGGCCCGCGAGCAGCCCGCGCACGGCCACGTCCTGCTCGGGACCGGACAGCAGTCGCAGCGGCTCCACGAAGAGGTCGCTGTCCTGGTGGGCGCGGACCAGGGCGTAGCAGAAGGAGTGGAACGTGGTGGCCTGAGGGGCCCGGGCGGCCCCTATCCGCAGCGCCATACGGTCGCGCAGTTCGACGGCCGCTTTCCGGCTGAACGTGAGCACCAGGATGCGTTCCGGGTCGCCGTCGCGTGCGATACGGGCGGCCACGGATTCGACGAGCGTGGTCGTCTTGCCCGTACCGGGACCGGCGAGCACCAGCAGGGGACCGCTCGCGTGGTCAACCACCGCGCGCTGTCCTGCGTCAAGACGAGGGGGATCCACCTGCGCCGGCGGAGTGCGCACCAGCCGGTACGCGCCGCGGGCCCCCTGACGCACCGGGGGGTGCGTCGGGCGCCTGGTGGAAGAAGTGGAGCTCACGTGGTTCGCCGGTCCTGGTGGTCGTACTGGTTGGCGGACTGCCGCGCGTGGAGGGCGGTGACCGCGGGATGAGGGAGACGCGCGCCGACGACGCTACGCCGGTACCGTTCACGGAAGGAGGGCTTCCGGTTCATCCCTCACGCCACGTGCGTCCCCCGCATCACGAACGTACGGCATGTCACGGATGTGCCTCGTTTCCCTCGTACGGGCTCCAGTTTCCCCTTCCGCCCCGTGAATGCCGGAAGCTGTCAGGTGTGACCTTCCGCGCGTTCGCCGCCGTCCCATCGCGCCCGTCTCATGTCGACGCGTGGCAGATGCCCCTCGGAGGCCCGGCCCGCCTCCCTCAGAGGCGTGCCCTCCGCGCGGTAGTGGGCCAGCGCGTCCAGCTCGTGGCCGGGGAGCAGCACACCGTCGGCGCGTATGACACGCCACCACGGAACCGCTCCTCCGTAGAGGGCCATCACCCGGCCCACCTGGCGCGGACCGCCCTCTTCCAGCCATTCGGCGACGTCGCCGTACGTCATGACGCGCCCGGGCGGGATCAGCTCGGCGACCTCAAGGACCCGCTCCGCGTACTCCGGCAGGGCATCCGCCGGAAGGCTCTCCTCGCTCATCCGCCCCATCCTGCCCCACCCCACCGACAACGTGACGCGGCCGCGACTGTGCGTATCCCCCGCCCCGGAGAGACGCCCGGGGCGGACTGCGCGCCCCGCATTTGCACCCTGATGCCCCCGTGTGTCGGTCGGGCATGCCACCATCGTGCGGGCGGTGACTGGTGATACGAGATCAAGAAGAGACCATGAGGCAGCAGGGCGTGCACCCCGAAGACGCGGAGGGCACCTCCGCGTCCTCGTCACGCCCGGACACCGGCGTCGACGAGAAGGACGCGGACGGCGGGGCGAACGAGTCCGCCGCCGAGCCGAACGAAACCGCTGCCGACGAGGGCGAGGAATCCCCTCCTAGGACCCACGAATCAGCGACTTGGACGCACAGGGACGAGAAGCCGCAGGCCAAGCGGGACGCCGACTGTGCCGACGAGGCGCACGCCGACGAGGTCGAAGGCGACGAACCGCTGCTCCCCGCGCGCGTGCACCGCCCGTCCGACCTGATGCGGCTCCTGGTCGGCGTTCTCGCGATCGTGGTGCTGCTCGCCATCGCCGCGTTCGCGCACGGCACCACCTCGGGCCTCGAACAGGACATCAACAAGGGCACCGGGCAGGCGCCCGACCTGCTGATCAAGATCGCGGGGCTGGCCTCCAGCATCGCGATCCTTCTCGTACCGGTTGCTTTCGCCATCGAGCGACTGATCAAGCGGGACGGACTGCGCATCGCCGACGGCGTCCTCGCCGCGGTCCTCGCGCACGGAGTGACACTCGCCACGGACCTCTGGGTCGCGAAGGGCGCCCCGGACTCCATCCAGGAGGCGCTCACCCAGCCGTCGCCGGGTGACATCCACGCCCTGACCGACCCGGTGCACGGCTATCTGGCACCGGTCATCGCCTATATGACGGCCGTCGGCATGTCCCGCAGACCGCGCTGGCGCGGGGTGCTCTGGGTCGTCCTGCTCCTCGACGCCTTCTCCATGCTGGTGACCGGCTACACGACCCCGTTCTCGATCATCCTGACGGTGCTGATCGGCTGGACCGTCGCCTACGGGACGCTGTACGCGGTCGGCTCACCGAACGTGCGGCCCACCGGACGGACACTGATGGCGGGCCTTCGGCACGTCGGCTTCCACCCGGTCAGCGCGGCCCGCGAAGAGGCTCCGGAGACCGCGGAGAGCGGCGACCGGGGCCGACGCTATTTCGTCACTCTGGAGGACGGTCCACCTCTGGACGTCACGGTCGTCGACCGCGAGCAGCAGGCACAGGGCTTCTTCTACCGTGTCTGGCGCCGTCTGACGCTGCGCGGCATCACCACGCGCCGCAGTCTCCAGTCACTGCGCCAGGCCCTGGAGCAGGAAGCCCTGCTCGCGTACGCGGCCATCGCGGCCGGGGCCAACGCGCCCAAGCTGATCGCGACGTCCGAGCTGGGCCCCGACGCCGTGATACTCGTGTACGAGCACACCGGCGGACGCACCCTCGACTCGCTGCCCGACGAGCTCATCACCGACGATCTGCTGCGCGACACCTGGCACCAGGTACAGGCGCTGCAGTCCCGGCGCATCGCGCACCGCCGGCTCGCGGGCGACGCGATTCTGGTGGATCGTTCCGGCACGGTGATCCTCACCGACCTGCGCGGCGGCGAGATCGCGGCCGGCGATCTGCTGCTGCGCATGGACATCGCCCAGCTGGTGACCACCCTCGGGCTGCGCGTGGGCGCCGAGCGGGCGGTGGCGTCAGCCGTCGGCGTGCTCGGCCCGGACGCGGTCGCGGACTGCCTGCCCCTGCTCCAGCCGATCGCGCTGACCCGCTCCACGCGCGCGACGCTGCGCAAACTCGCCCGGGAGCGCTCGCAGCGCGAACGCGATGCGGTGCTGGAGGCCTCGCACCAGGCCAAGCTCGACCGCGCCGAGGAGGCGCGGGAAGCGGCCGCGCCCGCGCCGGAGAAGCCCGGCAAGAAGGCCGTACGCGCCGAGCAGCGAGCCGAGAAGCGGGCCATCGACGACGCTCTGGAGGAGGCGCGCGAGGAGGATCTGCTCACCCAGATCCGCCACCAGGTGCTGCTGATCAGACCGCAGGCCCCCGTCGAACCGGCCCGCCTGGAGCGCATCCGGCCGCGCACACTGATCAGTTTCATCGCCGGTGCCATCGGCGCCTACTTCCTGCTCACGCAGCTGACCCACACCCCGTTCGGCACCCTTTTCGACAGCGCCGAATGGGGCTGGGTCGCCGCGGCCGTGCTGTTCTCGGCGCTGAGCTACTTCGCGGCGGCGATGAGCCTGCTGGGCTTCGTACCGGAGCGGGTGCCTTTCCTTCGGACCGTGGCCGCGCAGGTCGCCGGTTCGTTCGTGAAGATCGTGGCGCCCGCCGCGGTCGGCGGCGTCGCCCTCAACACGCGTTTCCTGCAGCGTGCCGGTGTGCGGCCCGGACTCGCGGTGGCGAGCGTCGGCGCGTCGCAGCTGTTCGGGCTCGGCTGTCACATCCTGATGCTGCTCTCCTTCGGCTATCTGACCGGTACGGAGAAGACGCCGTCCCTGTCGCCGTCCCGTACGGTCATCGCGGGTCTGCTGACCGTCGCGGTACTCGTCCTCGTGGTGACGTCGGTGCCGCTGCTGCGCAAGTTCGTCTCCACGCGCGTGCGGTCGCTGTTCGCGGGCGTCGTACCGCGCATGCTCGACGTGCTGCAGCGGCCGCAGAAGCTCATCACCGGCATCGGCGGCATGCTGCTGCTGACCGCCTGCTTCGTGATGTGCCTGGACGCGTCGATCCGCGCGTTCGGCAACGAGGAGACGACCTCCCTCAGCCTCGCCAGCGTCGCCGTCGTCTTCCTCGCCGGCAACGCGCTGGGTTCGGCGGCGCCGACCCCCGGTGGTATCGGCGCGGTCGAGGCGACCCTCACCGTCGGCCTGATCGCCGTCGGGCTCCCCAAGGAGGTCGCGGCGCCCGCGGTGCTGCTGTACCGGCTGCTGACGCTGTGGATTCCGGTGCTGCCCGGATGGCTGTTCTTCAACCATCTGACGCGCAAGGGCGCGCTCTGACGGTCCGCGCGAGGACCGGTGGACGGGCAGTCCGCGGCTCGGCCCACCCGCCCAGAACCGCCTCGAGCGCGGTCCGGCCCACCGCGGCCGGACCGCTGTATCCCTGCCCTCCGCCCGGCGGGTACGAGCCCCGCGGTGCGCCCTCACCCACACGGCTCGTGCCCCGAGCGCCCCACCCCGCGCGCCCGCAGGATGGGGAACATGCCGAACCCGCCTCAGCTGCGCGCCGCTGCCCTGACCGCCACCGCCGTCCTGCTGACCTCGTGCGTGTCCGGCTGCAGCGGTGACGCCAAGGACGAGGATCTGACGGCGCAGAAGCTGAACTGGAAGGAGTGCCCGGCACCGTCCGAGTCAGAAGGCGGAGGCAGCGCCCCCTCTCCCCTGCCGGGCGGTACGGAGTGGCAGTGCGCCACCTTGAAGGTGCCCCTCGACTGGGCCGAGCCCAAGGGCGACACGATCGGGCTCGCGCTGATCCGGGCGAAGACGAGCGGCGAGGCGAGCAAGCGCATCGGCTCGCTCATCTTCAACTTCGGCGGCCCCGGCGGCTCGGGCGTCACCACCCTGCCCGCCTTCGGAAAGGACTACGCCGCGCTGCGCACGCGTTACGACCTGGTGAGTTTCGACCCGCGCGGTGTCGGCCGCAGCGCGGGCGTGAAGTGCGAGAACGACCGGCAGCTCGACGAATACTTCCAGCAGGACGCCACTCCGGACGACACCGCCGAACAGCAGGAGCTCCTGCAGAACACCCGGACGTTCAACGGGGCGTGCGAGAAGAACTCCGGCAAGGTCCTCCCCCATGTGCGCACCACGGACGCGGCCCGCGACATGGACCTGATGCGGCAAGTGCTCGGCGACGACAAGCTGCACTACTTCGGCATCTCGTACGGCACCGAACTGGGCGGGGTCTACGCCCACTTGTTCCCCAAGAACGTGGGCCGCGCCGTCTTCGACGGGGTCGTCGACCCGACCCAGAACCCGGAGCAGAGCTCCCTCGGACAGGCCAAGGGCTTCCAGCTCGCGCTCGACAACTTCGCCGAGGACTGCACCTCGAAGGTGGAGGACTGCCCCATCGGCGACACCCCGCAGGACGTCAAGGACCGCATCGCCGGACTGCTGAAGGGCCTCGAGACCAAGCCGATCCCCGGCGTCTTCCCCCGCGAACTCACCCAGACCGCCGCGACCAGTGGCATCGCGCAGTCGCTGTACTCCAAGGACTTCTGGGAGTACCTGACGGAGGGACTCCAGCAGGCGTACGACGGCGACGGCAGGGTGCTGATGCTGCTGTCGGACTCGATGAACGGGCGCAGCGAGAACGGCCAGTACAGCAACATCACCGCGGCGAACGTCTCCATCAACTGCGCCGACGACAAGCCGCGTTACACCGCGGACTACGTGCGGTCCAAGGTTCCGGAGTTCCGGGCCGCCTCTCCGCTGTTCGGGGACTATCTGGCCTGGGGCATGGTCAGTTGCACCGACTGGGCCGTGGCGGGAGCGGCCGACCACCCGGACGTCAGCGCCCCCGGATCGGCACCGATCCTCGTGGTCGGCAACACCGGCGACCCCGCCACGCCGTACGAGGGCGCCCGTGCGATGGTGGGCGCGCTCGGCGGGGGTGTCGGTGTCGAGCTGACGTACAAGGGCCAGGGGCACGGAGCGTACGACAGCAAGAACAAGTGCGTGCAGGGCGCGGTGAACGGCTATCTGCTGCAGGGCAAGGTGCCGTCGGCCGGTACCGTCTGTTCCTAGAAAGTTGCAGGTCAGAGCGTTATCCACAGGTCTCGGCGGCGGTCGGCGGCCGCCGCCTACTATTGCCTGCATGTGATCCGCGACTTCGGGCGGACCACGGGCAAGGGGGGACGCTCATGACACGTTTCGCACGGTGGACGGCCGCTGCCGCCGCCGCGTTGCTGGTGGCCGGCTGCAGCGGGGGCTCGTCCGGCGACGGCAAGGACGAGGGCAAGAACGGCGACGGACCACCGTCGGCCACCGCGCCGTCTTCCGGCGGGTCGCCCGGACTGCCGGCCTCGCTCACCTCGCAGAAGCTCGACTGGGGCCGCTGCAAAGCCACTTCGGACTCCCCCGCGCCCGGGAGCGGTTGGCAGTGCGCGACGCTCAAGGTGCCGCTGGACTACGCGAAGCCGGGCGGCGAGACGATCGGCCTCGCGCTCGTCCGCTCGAAGGCGACCGGCGCCCAGGGCAAGCGCATCGGCTCGCTCCTGTTCAACTTCGGCGGCCCCGGCGGCTCGGGCGTCTCCACACTGCCGTCGTACGAGAGCGTCGTCAGCTCGCTCCACGACCGGTACGACCTGGTGAGCTGGGACCCGCGCGGGGTGGCCGCCAGCGAAGGCGTGCGGTGCCGTGGCGACAAGGCCATCCAGGCCTCGGAGTCCCTGGACGCCACACCGGACGACGCGGCCGAGGAAGCGGCGTACTTCAAGGACGCCACGGACTTCGGCAAGGGCTGTGCGAAGGCCGCCGGCAAGCTGATGGCCCACGTCTCGACGACCGACACGGCCCGCGACATGGACCTGATGCGCCAGGTCCTCGGCGACCGCCGGATGCACTACTTCGGCATCTCGTACGGCACCGAACTGGGCGGCGTGTACGCCCACTTGTTCCCGAAGAACGTGGGCCGCCTGGTGCTCGACGCGGTCGTCGACCCGGGCGCCGACGCCGTGGGCCACGCCAAGAACCAGACGCTCGGCTTCCAGCGCGCCCTGGACGACTACCTCAAGTCCACCGGCCAGGACCCGAAGCAGGGCTCCCGGAAGATCGCGGACCTGCTGAAGCGGATCGACGCGAAGCCGCTGCCCACCAGCAGCGGGCGCAAGCTCAGCCAGTCCCTGGCTCTCACCGGCATCGTGCTCCCGCTGTACAGCAAGCAGGGCTGGCCGAGCCTCACCAGCGCCCTCAAGGCGGCCGGGAACGGGGACGGTTCGGAGCTGCTGACGCTCGCCGACGGCTACAACGAACGTGACTCCTCGGGGCACTACGGCACGACGACGCATTCCCAACGGGTCATATCGTGCTTGGACGACAAGCAGCGACCGACTCCCGAGGAGACGAGGAAGCGGCTGCCCGAGTTCGAGAAGATCTCGCCCGTCTTCGGCGACTTCATGGGCTGGGACACGGCGGGCTGGTGCCACGACTGGCCGGTGGCCGGTCAGTACGACACCCCCGAGGTGAGTGCGCCGGGAGCCGAGCCCGTCCTGATCGTCGGCAACACCGGGGACCCGGCGACACCCTACGAGGGCGCCCGCAGGATGGCGGACGAGCTCGGCAAGGGTGTGGGCGTGGAGCTCACCTGGAAGGGCGAGGGCCATGGCGCCTACGGGAGCGGGAGCGACTGCGTCGACTCGACCGTGAACAGCTATCTGCTGGACGGGACGGTGCCGAAGGACGGCAAGGTCTGTTCATGACGACGGCGGGGGTCTCGCGAACACCCGGTTCGCGAAACCCCCGCCATCGGAAGAGCGGGTCGAGCAGTCGGTCAGTACACCGGCTTCTCGGGCTCGATCTGGTGGACCCAGCCGATCACACCGCCGCCGACGTGCACCGCGTCGGAGAAACCGGCGGACTTCAGGACGGCGAGGACCTCCGCGCTGCGGACACCCGTCTTGCAGTGCAGGACGATCTTCTTGTCCTGCGGCAGGGTCTCCAGGGCGGTGCCCATGAGGAACTCGTTCTTCGGGATCAGCTTGGCACCGGGGATCGAGACGATCTCGTACTCGTTGATCTCGCGGACATCGATGATCTCGATGTTCTCGCCGTCGTCGATCCACTCCTTGAGCTGCTTGGGAGTGATCGTCGAGCCGGCGGCCGCCTCCTGCGCCTCCTCGGACACGACGCCGCAGAAGGCCTCGTAGTCGATGAGTTCGGTGACGGTCGGGTTCTCACCGCAGACCGCGCAGTTCGGGTCCTTGCGGACCTTCACCTGGCGGTACGTCATCTCCAGGGCGTCGTAGATCATCAGGCGGCCGACGAGCGGCTCACCGATGCCGGCGAGGAGCTTGATCGCCTCGTTGACCTGGATGGAGCCGATCGACGCGCACAGCACGCCGAGGACACCGCCCTCGGCGCAGGAGGGGACCATGCCCGGCGGCGGGGGCTCCGGGTAGAGGCAGCGGTAGCACGGGCCGTGCTCGGACCAGAACACGGAGGCCTGGCCGTCGAAGCGGTAGATCGAGCCCCACACGTACGGCTTGTTGAGCAGCACGCACGCGTCGTTGACCAGGTAGCGGGTCGCGAAGTTGTCCGTGCCGTCGACGATCAGGTCGTACTGGCTGAAGATGTCCATCACGTTCTCGGCCTCGAGCCGCTCTTCGTGAAGGACCACGTTCACGTACGGGTTGATGCCCAGTACGGAATCGCGCGCCGACGCGGCCTTGGAACGGCCGATGTCAGCCTGGCTGTGGATGATCTGGCGCTGCAGGTTCGACTCGTCGACCTCGTCGAACTCCACGATGCCGAGCGTGCCGACGCCGGCCGCGGCCAGGTACATCAGCGCCGGCGATCCGAGGCCGCCGGCGCCCACACACAGCACCTTGGCGTTCTTCAGCCGCTTCTGCCCGTCCATGCCCACATCGGGGATGATCAGGTGGCGGGAGTACCTGCGGACCTCGTCTACGGTGAGCTCAGAGGCTGGCTCGACCAGGGGTGGCAGCGACACGGGGACTCCGTTGGTCGGTCAATCACTACAGTTGTTCTCCGCGTAACACTGCCACGCCCTTCTTCATTCCGAGACACCCGTTCCGATCCGCGAGACGATCTCGTCCCAGTAGCCGGGCATCGACTCCCAGGGGTCGGCCGTCCCTCCGTGATCCGAGCGGTCGGTGAAGTAGATCGTCGAGGCGCCCTGCCAGCGGGCGATGCGCAACGCCTCGTCCAGGTGCCCGCGCGGCACACCGTGCACGAAGTGACAGAAGCGCTCCGGGGGATGGTCGGCGGTCCACTCGGCGACCTGCGACCAGCGGTACTCGGTCCAGGGTCCTGAGAAGGTCACCAGCTGGTCGGCGTTCTCGGCATATCCCGGGTGCGGGTGGGTGCCGTGACCCAGCACGATGTGGGCACCGTCACGGAGCGCGCGGAGCGCGTCGACCGTGCGGCGGATCCCGGGGAGCGCGGCGCGCTCCCCGGGGCAGCGGCCGAGGAGGAATCCGTCGGCCTGATACCAGTCGAGGTAGCGCCGCGCATCGGACATCACCTCGCCGAAGGCGCGTGCGCCGTAGGTGGTGTCCAGGAGCCCCAGCACCCGGACACCCGCGTTGCGCAGCCGTCCCGAGGCCTCCAGGCAGCGCGGGTCGGGGCGGGTGCCGGGACCGTTGTCCACGTTCAGGACGACCCAGTGCAAGGGGGTGCCGGGGCGGGTGAGTTCGTCCCACTCCACGGGCGCGACGAGGGGGTGCGCATAGCCGGGGATGCCGAAGCCGAGTCCTAGATCGGTGCTCGCACTGCCGGTCGCGGTGCTGGTCAGATACGACATGCCGCCTCCATCCAGATGTCCGCGAGGGATTCCTCGAGGTTGATCCGGGGCCGCCAGCCGAGCCGGTCGCGTGCGGTGCGCACATCGGCCTGCTGCCAGCTGCCGCAGCCGTCCGGGTAGGGGTACGCGACCGGGGCCCCGTGGTCGGGCTCGGGACGGGGGTGACCGATGGACGCCCTCATGGACGAGCCGGGCGGGCCGTCGAGTTCGTGCAGGGTGCCGCTGTAGCCGGCCACGCGTGCGAGGACGGCGGCGGCGTCCCGGAGGCGCACGGCACGGCCCGAGCCGATGTTGATCACGCCCTGTGCGGCGGAGAGGGAGGCGGCGTGGACGGCGCGGGCGACATCACGGACGTCGATGAAATCGCGCTGGACGCCGAGACCGCCGAGCTTGAGCTCGCCGTCGCTGGCCTGCATGGCACGGCGCAGTGCCTCGGCGAGCCGGCCGAGCGGGGATCCGGCGGGGGTGCCGGGTCCCGCGGGTGAGAAGACGCGGAGCACCACGGCGTCCAGGCCGGAGCCGAGGACGAGTTCGGTCGCGGCGAGTTTGCTCACCCCGTACGGGCCGCCCGGGCGCGGCACGGCGTCCTCGGCGGTGGAGGAGCCGGGCTGGCTGGGCCCGTACTCGGCGCCGCAGCCGATCTGGACGAGCCGGGCCCCGCAGCCGCTGCGCCGCAGGGCCTCGCAGACGGTGGCGACGGCGACGGTGTTGTGCCGGGTCAGTTCGCGGGCGCCGCCGCGGGTGGCGCCCGCGCAGTTGATGACGACTCCGGGGTGCACCGCGTCCAGGAAGCGGGTGAGCGCGCCGGGGCTGCCCGAGGCGAGGTCGAACCGTACGTCGGCGTCGTCGCCCCGGCCGAGCGCGGTGAGCTGCACGGCCGGGTCGGCCAGCAGTCTGTCGGCGACGAAGCGGCCGAGGTAACCGTTGGCTCCGATCAGCAGGACCCTCATCGGGCGGCTCCCGGGGCGGATTCTCCGGTTCGGGAGGTGATCATCTGACTGTCTCCTTCGGGTGATGCCGTAGGTCGGGGAGAGGGCCCGCGGTGTCGGCCCCGCGGGAGAAGGGGGCCCGGATCCGGGAGGCTGTCCCGGACGCCGGGGAGGGCTCACGGCGGTGGGGGCGTCGTGGGCCGGTTCCGGGCGGCCCCGGTCGACCGGGCCGCCGTGCTCGGAGCGTCGGGGCGCGGATCGCGGCTCATGGGGCCTCGCAGGGCAGGGCGTGGGCCGAGGCGCGGGTCAGGGTGCGGGTCGCGTGGACGAGAAGGACGAGGGCGCCCGCCCCGCACGCCAGGGCCGGTACGGCGCCGGGTCCTCCCGCGCCGACGAGGCCCTCGACGGGGACGGCCAGGAACGAACAGCCGGGCAGGCGGGCGGCGAAGACCGTGGCGAGGGCGATGGCCTCCGCCGCGCCGGCAGCGGCGAGCGCGATGGCCGGGGCCTGGGTGAAGCCGCGTGCGGTCAGCAGCCGCGCGAGCAGGAACAGGGCGCCGAGGGCACCGGCTCCGGCGTAGGCGGGCGACTCGTTCAGTGCCGTCCCGCACAGCGCGAGCAGCCCGCCCAGTGCGCACAGGAAGAGGCCGAACGTTCCGAGGAGCAGGGGTCGCACCGAGGAGGCGAACTCCTCCAGGCCTCGGCTCGCGTTCAGCCGGAGGCGGGCGCGGGCGACGAAGAGATGGGCGCACCAGGCCGCCGGGGCGCAGCCCAGGGCGAGGGCCAGCACGGGCGCGACGGCCAGGGGCCAGGGGCCGTCCGGGCCGCCGTCGAGGCCGGCGCTCAGCAGTCCGTCACCGGCGAGGGCGTACGCGATGAGCCAGCATGTCCCCGCGCGGGTGGCGCTCGCCGTGCGGTGCCGGGTACTCAGGGGACCCCGCCGGACGGCGGCATGCAGGCCCAGCGTCATGGCCAGGGTGCCGAACGCGGCGACGGCGAGGCGCGGCTGACCCTCGGTGAGCCGCACCCCGGCGACGACGGCCGCGCCGAGGGCGCCCGGCACCAGGGCGAGCGCCGCCCAGGAGGCGCGCGTGCCGGGGCGGCCCGGAGTCTCGGTGCGGGGCACGGACTCCCCGTCGCGCGGAACGCGCGCGTACATCTCCTCGGCGAGCGAGAAGACGTCCCGGTGCCGGAAGCGGGCGGCGGTCCGGTCGGTCACCCCGTGCGCCTCCAGCCCCGCCGCGATCTCCAGCGGGTCCACGGCCCGCTCGCAGAGCTCGCGGTGCCGGTGTATCAGCGCCTTCACGGGGTCCGCCGCGCCGCGGCGTCCGGTGGGCCTGCGCGCACCCGGCGAGCCGTCGGCGCGGTCGGCACCCCCGGCAGCCGCACCGGGACGGGGGGCGGCTCCGCGACCCGCGCCAAGGAGTCGGTCGGGGCCGGCGTCGGGGCCCGGCCCGTCCGCCGCGAGGGAGTCACCCGCCAGATCCGCCAGGTCCGTTCCGGTCCCGACGGCAGTCCCCTCCCCCGCACCCGTGGCCCGTCCGTCCGTCTCGTCCGCCACGAGCCACGTCTCGGACCGCTCGTCCCAGATGCGGGAGCCCGTCGGTGTCGCGGGCCGGTCCGGGTCCGTGAGGTCGTCGAGCCCGCTCGGGGCGCCGGGTCCGCCACTGTCGATGGTCACGCGCCCTCCCCCACAGAAACGGCAACGGGCACGGGCACAGGTACGGGCACGGGCACAGGTACGGGCACGGGCACAGGTACGGGCACGGGCACAGTGGCTCGTACCGGTGCGCCCTCCGCCCAGCGCGGTCGGCCCGCGGTCATGAGGCGGGACTCGGTCCAGCAGCCGGGCACGTGGGCCTCGGCGGGGACGCCGAAGGGCAACGGCTCCCCCTCGTCGTCCACCAGTACCCGACTCACCGGGGAGTGCGAGACGATCTCGAGGTAAATGCCGTGAAATGCCGTGATGTTCTGCTCGACGGTGAAGAGTTCGAGAGCGCGTGCCCGGGCGGCCGCGCCCAGACGTTCACGGCGCTCCGGGTCGCGCAGCAGGGCCACGCACGCCTCCGCGAGCGCCCGCGGATTGCGCGGCGGCACCACCAGTCCCGTACCGCCGATGACCTCGACGACCGCGCCCACATCCGTGGAGACGGTGGCGCGGCCGCAGAACATGGCCTCGACAAGGCTGATCGGGAAGCCCTCGACGACGCTGGAGAGGACGACCAGGGCTCCGGAGGCGTAGGCCTCGGCGAGGCTCGGGATCTCCGGGCCGCCGATCTCCTCGAAGGACACCGGGTTGTCGCCGACCGCGTGCGCGCCCTCCGCCTCGTCGGGGAAGAGCTGCGCGGCCAGGGCCTTGCAGTGGGCCAGATAGGTCGCGCCGTCCGGGCCGTCGGCGGGGGCGCCGACGATCCGCAGGCGGGTCTTCGGCTCCTCCTTGCGGATCTCGGCGAAGGAGTGCAGCAGGGAGATCAGGTCCTTGGCCGGTTCGATGCGGCCGACCCACACCAGCGCGTCGGGGTCCGCGCACCGGCTGCCCTCCACGCTCTCCCCGACCTCCGCGAAGCGCTCGGCCTCCATGCCGGGGTAGACGGTGCGCAGCTTGGCGCGGTCGGCGCCGCAGCGCTCCTGCCAGCGGCGGGCGTGCGCGTTGCCGGGCGTGATGAGCGTGGCCGCGCGGTAGACCTCGGCGGTGAGCCCGCCGTGGAACGCGGCGAGCAGCGCCCGGACGGCGGGGGTCTCTTCGACGGTCGCGGCGGCCAGGTAGTGCGCCCGAAGCTGCACGCCGTACTCGGTGACCAGCAGGGGGACGCCGAAGAAATGCCGGGTGAGGAGGCCGGGCAGGGCCGCCGTTCCGCCGGAGGCGGCGTGGCAGAGGTCGACCGAGCCGAGCCCGTCGTCCCCGTACCAGTCCAGTGAGAGGGGGCGCAGGGCGCGCTCGATGTGCGCGGCGACGGTGAGCAGATCGGGTACGCGGGCGGTACGGGCCGTACGGAGTGCGCCGGGCGCACGACAGGCGCGTTCCAGGGCACGCACGGCGCTCTCGGAGCGCAGGGCGCCGACCAGCCCGGCTTCGTCCCGGGCGAGTTCGGCCAGCCCGTACAGCGCTCCGGCGAAACGGTCCGCCACAACACCGGCGGACGCCGCCCCCTCCCCCGGCACCTCCGCGCCCACGACCTCCGGCCCCGCGCACACCGCCGCCGCCAGTTCCCCGTACGCCTCGGCGAACCGGCGCCGCGCCCGTCGCCCGTACACCACCCCGTCGCTCTGCGCCGTCCACAGCGGTGCCGTGTGTACGCGGCCGACCTGGGGCGGCAGCCGGATCCAGCCCTCGTCCTCCTGGCGCTCGGTGCGGCTGAGCGCGTAGATGTCGAACTCGTGCTGCCCGAGCCCCCGTACGAGCCGGTCGCACCAGAGCCTGGCGTCACCGCTCACATACGGATAGCCACCCTCCGTCAGCAGTCCGATGCGCACGAGCACACCCCCGATCTCCCGTATGAGGAGCCGCCGTTGACCCGGTGGCTCGCAGCGGGACGAACGTATGCGGACAAGGCGGTGGTGCGACGGACGGTTGTCCATCGCACCACCAAAAGGGGTGAACGGTCGTAACTTTCCCGCGCGGACAGCGTTTTGTCGCGCTACGAGTTCAAGCAGTCACGTTTCGCTGGGCTCGGGCCCACGATCGGGTCACGCCAGGGACAGTTCCTCGCGTTCCGCCCGGCGACGCGCCGCGACCGCCGGATCGAGTGCCGGTACGGCGGCCAGCAGCTGCCGGGTGTACGGGTCCCGCGGGTTCTCGTACACCTCGTCGGCGGGACCGTGCTCCACGAGCCGGCCGCGCCGCATCACGGCCACCCGGTCGCTGACCTGCCGCACGACCGCGAGATCGTGGGCCACGAAGACCAGCGCCAGTCCGAGTTCCCGCTGCAACTCGCCCAGCAGGGCGACCACTTGGGCCTGCGTGGTGACGTCGAGCGCGGAGACCGGCTCGTCGCACACGATGGCGCGCGGCTCGGCGGCGAGGGCCCGGGCGATGCCGACCCGCTGGCGCTGTCCGCCGCTGAACTCGTGCGGGTAGCGGTCGTAGTGCGTCCCTTCGAGCCCCACGCGCTCCAGCAGTTCCCGTACCCGCCCGCGAACGCGCTTCTCATCCCTCTCGCCGCGCGCCCGCAGCGGATCGGCGATGGACTCGCCCACGCTGCGGCGGGGGTTGAGGGAGGACACCGGGTCCTGGAAGACCATCTGCACCGAGGGACGGACGCCGGACTGTTCGCGTCCCTCGTGGCGGACCACACCGGTCGTGGGCTCCAGGAGCCCCACCAGCATCCTTCCCAGGGTCGTCTTCCCGCTGCCGCTCTCACCGACGATGCCGAGGGTCTCGCCCCGGCGGACAGCGAGAGACACGTCGTCGACGGCCGCGAACCGCTGCTTCCCGCGCCCGAACTCCCGCCGGAGCCCGACCGCTTCGAGAACGACGTCGTCCGGGGGGAGAACCTCGACCGGACCGGACCCCTCGGCCGCGTGCGCGCTCCCGCCGCGCCCGGCCGCGCGAGGTGTGTCGACGCGAGGGACGGCGCCGAGGAGCTCCCGGGTGTACGGCTCCCGGGGCGCGCCGAGGACGGCGTCGACCCGCCCGTGCTCGACCGCGCGTCCGTGCCGCATCACCAGGATCTCGTCGACGCTCTCGGCCGCGACCCCGACGTCATGGGTGACCAGCAGCAGTCCCGTCCCGGTCTCCTGCCGCAGGGTGTGCAGGAGGTCGAGGATCTGGGCCTGGACGGTCACGTCGAGGGCCGTGGTCGGCTCGTCGGCGATCAGGAGCTCGGGTTCGCAGGCCAGGGCCATGGCGATGAGGGCGCGCTGGCGCATACCGCCGCTGAACTCGTGCGGGCGCGACCGGGACCGGCGGGCCGCGTCGGGAATGCCGACGCGGTCCAGTACCCGCACCGCACGCGCGCGTGCCGCTCGCCGGGATGCCTTGGTGTGCACCCGGTACACCTCGGCGATCTGGTCGCCGACCGCGTAGTACGGGTCGAGGGACGACAGCGGGTCCTGGAAGACCATGGCGGCCTTTCCGCCGCGCAGCCGACGCAGTTCGTCGTCGGATGCCCGCTGTACGTCCACACCGGCCACGCGGACCGTGCCGCCGACGCGCGCTCCGGTGCCCCGGTGCAGCGCCAACAGGGCGGATGCCACGGTGGACTTGCCCGAGCCGGACTCGCCGACCAGGCCGAGGGCGGCACCCTTCTCCAGCCGGAAGGAGAGCCCGTCGACGGCCCGCAGACCCCCGAAGTCGACGACGAGATCGCTCACTTCGACCAGAGAAGCCGGAGAGGAGGCCGCCGCGGGGGCGGCGGAAAGGGGTGGTGAAGAAGCCCGTGACGGGGCGGTGGAAGGGGTCTTGGAGGAGTCGCTCATGTCAGCACCACCCGTCGGTCGGCCACCGCGTAGAGCACGTCCGCGACGGCGTTGGCGATGACCACGAAGAAGCCGATGACCAGGACCATGCCGACGACCACGGGAAGGTCGACGACGTTCACCGCGTGCACCAGCTCCTGGCCGATGCCGGGCAGTCCGAAGAGCGTCTCGGTGAGCACCGCGCCGCCGACCGCCGACCCGAAGGTGTTGGCGTTCAGCGCGATGATCGAGGCGAGTGCTCCCCGTACGGCGTGCCGTCCGATGATCGACCGCTCGCCGACGCCGTACGCCCGGAAGGTCCGGATGTGGTCCTCGGCCAGCGTCTCCAGCATCGAGGCCCTGGTCAGCCGGGCGAACGCGGCGGCTTCGACGAGGGCGAGCGAGAGCCAGGGGAGCAACAGGTTCCACGCCCACTGCTCGGGGTCGTCGGAGAAGTTCACGTACTGCGGGAAGGGCAGCAGTTGGAGCTGGCCGCAGACGACGATCATCAGGATCAGGCCGATGACGAAGACGGGCGTCGCCGTTCCGGCCAGCGTGATGCCGGTCAGCACCCGCTCGCTGAGCCGGCCGCGCCGCCACGCCGAGAGGACGCCGGTGCCGACGCCGAGCACGAGCCAGACGACCATCGCGCCGAACACCAGCGAGAGGCTGACCGGCAGCTTCGTCAGGATCAGCTGTGTGACCTGCTGGTCGGTCTGGTACGACAGCCCGAGGCAGGGTGCCGAGCAGTGCTGGACGGAGGTGCCCGTCGAGTAGTCCTGGCCGACGAAGAGGCCCTCCAGGAAGTGCCAGTACCGCACGTACAGCGGGTCTCCGAGATGCAACTGCTCGGCGACCTGGTGCACTTGGAGGGGTGAGCAGCGCGGGCCGCAGGTGATCTGGGCGACGTTGCCGGGTGTGGCGTAGAAGACGACGTAGATGATCACCGAGATGGCGAAGAGGGTGACCGCGGTGCCGAGGGCACGACGCAGGACGAAACCGCCGAAGCCGCTCATGCCTTGGCCTCCCCGGTCTCGGCGGAAGGCGCACCCGGCCGGTCCGGACCCGCGCCCTGCCCCGGCAGGCCCACACCCTCGCCGGCCTGGGACGCGGCGGCCTGGGACGCGCCTGCCTGGGACGCGGCGGCTCCCGCGGCGGTCCCGCCCGCGTCCGCCTTGGCCTCGCCCCTGCGCCCCGTGCCGACGCGCAGACGTGAAGCCGCGCGCGGGTCGAGGGCGGTGCGCACGCCGTCGCCCAGGACGGTGAGGGAGAGGACGGTGACGAACAGGGCGCCCGCGGGCAGCAGCAGGTACTGCGGCGCGGCCTGGTACCAGACGTCGGCGGCGGTCAGCATCTGTCCCCAGGACGGCGTCGGGGGCTTCACACCGACGCCGAGGAACGACAGGGCCGCCTCGACACCGATGTTCATCGGCACGAGGAGCGCGGAGTACGTGATGAGCGGGGCGGCGAGGCCCGGCAGCAGCTCGCGTCGGGCGATGCGCGAGGTGCCCCAGCCACTGAGCCGCGCGGCGGCGACGTAGTCCAGCTGCTTGAGCGTGAGCGTCTGCGCGCGCACGATCTTCGCGAGGGTGCCCCAGGCGATCAGTCCGATGACGAGGGCGACCAGGACGGGACGCGGGAAGCTGCTCGGCACGATGGCCAGCAGTGCCAACGACATGATCATCAGCGGCATCGCGACGATGATCTCGGTGACGCGGCTCAGCAGTTGATCGACCCATCGGTTCCCGAGCGCGGCCGACACGCCCACCACGACGGCGATGAGGACCTGCACCAGGGTCGCCGCGAGGGCGACGCCGAGGGAGACCCGGGCGCCGTACACGAGGCGGGCGAAGAGGTCGCGGCCGGTCTGCGGTTCGACGCCGAGCCAGTGGCCGGCGCCGATGCCTCCGAGCGGGCCGACGGGGACGCCGCCGCGTGCGGAGTCCACCAGCGAGGGGTGGTAGGTGGTGGGGTCCTGGCCCTCGATCGCCGTGAGCAGCGGTGCGGCGAGCGCGACCAGGACGAGCAGTGCGACGACGGCGCCGGCGACGAGGGCGGCGCGCTGCGCACGCAGCCGCCGCCAGAACTGACGGGCCCCCGAGGCCCCTGCGGCGGACGAGTCCGCCGCAGGGGCCGGGGAGGCGAGAAGTGCCTCGCTCACGGCGCTACTTCACCGAGACCTGGGAGATGTCCAGAACGCCGGTCCAGTCGCTGATCACGATGTTCTTGACGCTCTTGCCGTACAGGCGCTTGTAGACGGGGTGGAACAGCGGCACGGTCAGCGCCTGCTCACCGATCTTCTTGTCCAGCGCCCCCCAGCGCTTGGCGGCCTCGTCGAGGTCGGTCAGCTTGTTGATCGCGTCGATCTCGTCGTTGACCGACTTGTCGTCGAGGAAGCCGGTGTTGAAGTTGGCGCCGTCCTTGACGATCTGCCGGCCGTCGAAGATCGGGGCCAGGAAGGGACCGCCGGAGGGCCAGTCGGCACCCCAGTGGGCGAGGAAGAAGCCCGGCTCGGTCTTCGCGCTGTGGATCTTGTCGCTGTAGTCGTTGTCCTCGAGGCCCTGGAGCTTGACGGTGATGCCGGCCTTCTTGAGCGCGTCCTGGATGGCGGTCGCGATCTCCGGGCTGGTCTCGAAGTCCTTGCTGTTGGAGTGCGTGAGCGTGACGGTCAGGCCGTTCTTGTGGCCCGCCTGGGCCAGCAGCTCCTTGGCCTTGGCCGCGTTGCCGGACTCGCCCGCCGGGAAGAGGTCGTACGGCGCGTAGCCGAAGGACTTCTGGTTCGGCAGGTACGTCGTCGCGGGCTCCGCGAGCGACGAGCCGCCCGCGGCGTTGATCACCGAGCTGCGGTCGATGGCGTAGGAGATCGCCTGGCGCACCTTCGGGTCGTCGAACGGCTTCACCTTCGGGTTGAAGGCGATGTAGTTGGTGTAGCCGAAGTGCCCGGTGCCGACGCGCGAGGCCAGCTCCTTGTCCCCCGTCACCTTGGCGAGCTCGGCGGGGCCGAGGTTGGTGTCCGTGGTGACGGCGGTGGCGTCCGCGCCCTGGGAGGAGGACAGCCGCTGGTTGATCACCGACGAGTCCAGGCCGGACCGTACGTCGATGCTGTCCGGGTAGGCCTTGCGCTCGGCGTCGGTCGACGCGGACCAGTACGTGTTGCGCTCCAGGGTGAGGCGCTCGCCGTCGTTCTCGTTCTTGACGACCTTGTACGGACCCGAGGAGACCGGGTGCTCCTCGTACTTCGTGCCCTTGTCCTTGGCCTTCGGGACGGGAGTGAACTGCGTCTGCGTGGCCAGGTAGGGGAACTCGCCCTCGGGCTTGTTCAGGTGGAAGACGATGGTCAGCTCGTCCGGAGTCTCGATCGAGTCGAGGCCCTTCTTGTCCTTGTAGGGGCCCTGGTAGTCGGCCCCGCCGATCAGCCAGTCGCGCAGATACGGCGCGCCCCCGGAGAGTTCGGCCGCGAAGGAGCGCTCGATGCCGTACTTGATGTCGGCGGAGGTGATCGGCGTGCCGTCCTCGAACTTGAGGCCCTTCTTCAGGGTGTACGTCCACACGGTCGCGTTCTTGCTCGGGCGGCCGGTGTCGGTGGCCAGGTCCGGCACGACCTCGGCGCCGGCGGCCCCGTCCTCGCGGTTGCGGGTGGTGAGCCCACGGAAGACGAGCGAGGGCACGTTGCCGCCGCCGGAGGTGTAGAGCCGCGCGGGGTCGAAGTCCGACTGCGGATTGGAGTTCAGGACGGTGAGCGTGCCGCCCATGTGGGGCCGCGAGTCGCCACCGGAGCTCTTGGCATCGTTGTCCTCCGGACCGCAGGCGGCGGCGCCCGCTGCCACGACCAGGCTGACGGATGCCGCGGCCACGCGGCGCGCTATGAGGGACGGATGACGCATCGGAAGACGACCTCTCGGAATGGCTCGAACACTGAGACGGATTGACGCGGGGTGAGACGGAAGAGCGCGGAGCTCGCCCAGGGCGTCAGGCGTCGGTGTCCGACCGGATCGAAAGAGGCACCGGCACGCCGAATCGGAGAGATTCGGGGCGCACGGAACAAGACGGGAGGAAAGCGACGCACTCGCCGGGGGCGGGCGTCAGCGACAGAGAATGTCGGCCACGCAGAGCGCGGTCACGCCGATGAGCGCCAGCTCAAGGGCGGCGCGTGCGGAGGCGTGACGGGGCGACATGCGGAAAAATATGAACGATCTTTCGGCGCGTGTCAACGTGGCCCGGACGCCCCCTGTCAACTCCCGGGATAGGCCCAGGGGTTGGCGAGGCAGTGGATTCCGTCGTGGTCGAGGAACTTGGTCTGCTGCTGCATGACCGGGGCGAGCTCGCCGTCCTTGTCGCAGGTGACGTGCCCGAATCCGAGCCGGTGGCCGACCTCGTGGTTGATCAGCATCTGCCGGTAGGCGTGAATCTTGTCACCGTAGGTCGTGGAGCCCTGGGCCCAGCGGTAGGCGTTGATCATGACGCGCTCGGTGGACGCGGAGTCGCACGAGACGTTGTCCTCCGTGGTGTCGAGCCCCGACTTGGCGCACCACTCGGCGGTGGTGCCCGGGCTCGCCAGCGTGATGACGAAGTCAGGTTTCCCGGAGTGGATCCGCTCGAAGGTACGGGCGCCGCCGTGAGCCCAACTCCGCTGGTCGTTCAGGGTCTTCTGCACGGCCTCGGCGAAGAGCTCGCCGTCGAGGCCGAGGCCCTTCTCGATGTCGACGCGGTAGGTGTACTTGCGCCCCTTGCCCGGCGCCTCGGCGACTCCGGGCACCGCGTCGAACTTCCCCGACGCCTTGAGCTTCGCGCCGAGGGGGTACGTCCTGGCCATCCGCTGGTCGTACGTCAGGGGCGCCGCGGCCACGTTCGGTACCCCCGACTGGGTCGGCCGGTCGTCCCCGCGCGAGGCGGAGTCCTGGGTCGCCCGGCCGCCGCCGTCGTCGGCGGCCTGCGTCCGAGCGCCGGCGTCGTGCTGTCCCGACGCGACCTGTCCGGCCACGACCACGGCGAGCACGGTGGTGACGGCGGCCGCCGCGATCCCGGTGAACGCCCAGCCCTTGCGGGCCTTGCCGTCGGCCTGTTCCTCGGTCTCCGGCAGCGAAGGCTCACCGGTCTCGACGGACCCGGTGTCCCAGTCGGTGACGGAGCCGTAGGGGTCGGCGGCCCGGGAATTCGCTGTCCGCCCCGGAACGCCGCCGCCCGACGCGAACAGGTCGTCGCTCTCCTCCGCTCCGAGGTCGAACGCGTCGACGTACGCCTGCCGGGGAGCCGCCGCGTGCTCCTGACGCTGCCGGGGGACGCGTGGTCCGGCGGGAGCGCCCTGAGGAGCTTCACCGGCCCTGGACTCCCCCCAGCCACCGCCCGGTTCACGCTGCTCGGGATGCCCGCCCCGCACCCGGGGCATCCCGTGAGCGGGGGTCCCGTCGGGAAGACGCGGCATCCCGTGCGCCGGCGTCCCGTCGGGAAGACGCGGCACCCCATGCGCCGGGGTCCCGTCGGGAAGACGCGGCACCCCATGCGCCGGGGTCCCGTCGAAAAAACGCGGCACCCCATGTGCCGGGGTGCCGTCGTCAAAACGCGGGACGCCGTGTGCGGGAGTCCCGTCCGTGTATCGAGGCACCCCGCGCGCGGGAGTGCCCTCCGCCGTCCGAGGGAACCCGTGCGCCGGCGTCCCGTCCGGCAGACGCGGCACTCCACGTGCCGGGGTGCCGTCGTCGTAACGCGGCACTCCGCGCGCGGGAGTGCCGTCCGCCATCCGGGGGAACCCGTGCGCCGGCGTCCCCTCGTCGAAACGCGGCGCGCCCCGCTGCGGGGACCCGCCCGCGGGCGGGTAGGGGCCCAGGGGGCCGGTCGGCCGGGCCGCCGCGCGGCGGGCGCGATCCGGCCCCGGCGCCGGGGCGGGTGCCGCCTCCGCCGCCGGAACCGCTCGCGTACGCGAGGTGTCCGGCTTCTCGGCCCGCCCCCGACGACTGTGTCGTCCCACTTCCTGCCTCAGCTCTCCGCGCCGACTGCCGCCGAGGAGGTCAACTCTCCCAGGTCCGCCAGGAGTTCGCGGAAGGCGGTGGCCACCGTTTCCGGATACTCCATCATGGCGACGTGCCCCGCGTCCGGCAGGGACAACAGCCGGGAGTCACGGAAGGCACGGGCCGCGCGCTGCGCCATACGGTAGCCGACGAGTTGGTCGCGGCCGCCGTAGACGAGCAGCGTCGGGGCGAGCACCCGCTCGGCCTGACGCCACAGTCCGTGCTGTCCGCCCAGCGTGTAAGCGTTCACGACCCCGCGCGCGGAGCGTGCCATCGCGTCCCAGAAATAGGGGAGGGCGAGTCGCCGTTCCATCTCCTCGACCGCGTGGCGGAACCCCTCGGGCGTCACGATGCCGGGATCGCCGTAACAGAGGGCCGTCACCCCCCGTACACGCTGCTCGGCGGTCCAGTCCCTGGTGAGCCGGGTGAACAGTCCCGCCACCCCGGGCAGCGCGAGCAGCGCGGTCGGCCACGCGGTGCGCTGGGCGCGGATCTCGGGCAGCGCGGGCGAGACCAGCGTGAGCGTCCGGACGAGATCCGGCCGGACGGCCGCGACGCGCGTGGTGACCGCTCCGCCGAGCGAGTTGCCGAAAAGGTGCACGGGCCCGCGCCCGGACGCGTCGAGATAGCGGATGACGGCGCGCGCGTGTCCGGTGACCGAGTAGTCGCCGTCGTCCGGTGGCGGCGAGTCGCCGAAGCCCGGCAGATCGAGGGCCTCGCTGTCCACGAGCCCGTCGAGCAGCGGCATCAGCGCCGACCAGTTCTGCGAGGAACCGCCCAGGCCGTGCACGTACAGCGCGGCCGGCAGTCCCTCGCGCGACGGCGGTCTCGACCGGACCGTCAGGGTGATGCCGGGCAGCCCTACCGATCGCAGTCGCTCCCCGTCCGCGACCCTGACGGCGCCGACCCGGGGCAGGACGGTCGCGGCCGGCGCGGGCGGGAGTTCGGTCGAAGACATGCCGCAATGTTACGAGACGATCACGCGGGGGCTCATGTGTTCGCCGTCACAGATGGCGACCGGATCGCATAGCGTCCGGATCGCGTGTCTCCTAGGCTTCGAACGAGGGCACTCGTACGCACATCAGGAGCGCGCTCGTACCCGTTCGGGAAGAGGAACCATGACAGTCGACCCGACAGACCCCGGGACATTCGATGACCAGTTCCGGGAAATCCTCGGCGCGGAGGCCCCGGAGGCCGACACCGCCGAGCAGTCCGCCGAGCTGGATCCCGCGGACGATGTCGACCCGGAACCCCCGGGCGACCCCCTCAACGCCGATGAGGGGGATCTCGCCGAGCAGGCCCGGGTCGTCCGGCTGAACGAGGACGACTACCGGTGACGCGACACCGCTGATCAAGGCCGTCGGGACGGCCTGGTGCCCAGCTCGTCCCCTTCGGCACACTGTGCGCCGCCGCCGTCGGCGTCCGGTCCGTGAAATTCTGCGCTCGCACCGCACACAGCACGGTTACCGAAAAGTACGATGGCGGCGCGGCGCACACCGCACGTGGACAATTTTGGGAGGCGGCGTGACAGCCATCGAGCAGACAGAGGCAGCACGCCCGCGGGGCACTCGCCTGCCGCGCCGTGCCCGACGCAACCAGCTCCTCGGCGCCGCCCAGGAAGTATTCGTTGCGCAGGGGTATCACTCGGCCGCCATGGACGACATCGCCGAGCGCGCGGGCGTCAGCAAGCCGGTTCTCTACCAGCACTTCCCGGGCAAGCTCGATCTGTACCTCGCCCTGCTGGACCAGCACTGCGAGTCGCTGCTCCTCGCGGTGCGGGCGGCGCTCGCGTCGACGACGGACAACGCCCTGCGCGTCCGCGCGACGATGGACGCCTACTTCGCGTACGTCGAGGACGACGGCGGAGCTTTCCGGCTGGTCTTCGAGTCGGACCTGACCAATGAGCCGGCGGTGCGCGAGCGCGTCGACAAGGTGACGCACGAGTGCGCCGAGGCGATCTGCGACGTCATCGCGGAGGACACCGGTCTCTCGCGTGCCGAGTCGATGCTTCTCGCCTCGGGCCTCGGCGGCCTGGCCCAGGTGGTGGCCCGTTCCTGGCTGCACAGCGACCGCAGTGTCCCGCGCGACCAGGCGGTCCAGCTGCTGACCTCGCTCGCCTGGCGGGGCATCGCGGGTTTCCCGCTGCACGGCACCGATCACCACTGACACGGAGAAGGCGGCCGGGGGGCGTACCCCTCGGCCGCTTCTTTGTTCCCGTCGGCTGTTCGCTCCTGGCGTTCCCTGGCGGAGCGTGCACCTCCCCTCACCGGGCTAATGTGTGCTGCGTACGGCGCGTACGAACGCGCACATGACTGACCGTCGGAGGGACAAAGCCGTGGAGGTCAAGATCGGCGTGCAGCACGCGCCCCGCGAGATCGTTCTGGAGAGCGGTCAGACCCCGGAAGAGGTCGAGCGCGCGGTGTCCGAGGCGCTGGCCGGCAAGTCGCAGCTGCTGAGCCTCGTGGACGACCACGGCCGCAAGGTCCTGGTTCCGGCCGACAGGCTGGCGTACGTGGAGCTCGGCGAGCCCACGCAGCGCAAGGTCGGATTCAGCGCTCTGTAGGGCAACGGAGTGGTACGCGAAGGGCCCGGTGACATCGTCACCGGGCCCTTCGCGTACCACTCCGCGCTCGATGCCGCCCGCCCCACGCCCGGCCTCGCCTCCCCGCGTCACGTCCACAGATGGAGCACAGGACAAGCACGGAGGAGGATTGCGTTCCGCACGTCAGGGGTAGGACCGGCTACGACCGATTTGCCCCGGCCGTGCGGGAGGGACCGTCACCATGTTCTTGGAAGCGCTCGGCTCAGCGCTGCTCGGTCTCGCGCTGGCGTGGGCGGCGGACTACCGCCTGCCCCACCGCCTGCCCGCCCGCAGCCTGGTCCTTTCGACCGGCGTGGCAGGAGCCCTGTTCGGCGCCTTCCTGACGCACACGGCCCTGGGCTCCGGCCATTGGCTGGTCATCCTGCTCGGCGCGGCGGCCGTCTCCGCGGCGCTGCTGTCGCTGCTGCTCCGTCCGGAGGAACGTTTTCGACGCCGCTCGGCGACCGCGTAGCCCGTTCCGCAGACCGCGCTCCCGCGACCGCGAACCGCGCGGCTAGGACTTCTCCCGGACCGCGCCCGAGGGCTCACCCCCGGGCAGGTCCTGGGCCGTGGGCCAGACTCCGAGCCGCGACGCAGGTTCTAGGCCGCGAGGCCCAGTGCGGCCATCCGCTTGGTGTGCGCCTCGGTGATCCGGGAGAACATCCGGCCCACCTCGGCGAGGTCGAAGCCGTCCGCGACGCCGCCCACGAGCATCGTCGACAGGGCGTCACGGTCGGCGACCACGCGCTGCGACTGGGACAGGGCCTCGCCCATCAGCCGTCGCGCCCACAGCGCGAGCCGGCCCCCCACCCGCGGGTCGGCGTCGATCGCGGCGCGCACCTTCTCGATGGCGAAGCCGGCGTGACCGGTGTCGTCGAGGACGCCGAGGACGAGCCCGCGGGTGTCCGAGTCGAGGCGGGCCGCGACCTCACGGTAGAAGTCACTGGCGATCGAGTCGCCGACGTACGCCTTGACGAGCCCTTCGAGCCAGTCCGAGGGAGCCGTCTGCTTGTGGAAGCCGTCGAGCGCGGCGACGAACGGCTCCATGGCCTGCGTCGGCTCCGCGCCGACCGCGGCGAGCCGGTCCCGTAGCTGCTCGAAGTGGTGGAACTCGGCCGACGCCATCTTCGCCAGTTCCGCCTTGTCGCTGAGCGTGGGCGCCAGCTTGGCGTCCTCCGCGAGCCGCTCGAACGCCGCGAGCTCGCCGTACGCGAGCGCCCCGAGCAGGTCCACGACGGCGGCCCGGTACTGCGGGTCGGCCGAGGCCGTGTCCCAGTCCTGCGCGGCTACTCCGGTGGCTGCGGGAGCGGTGTCGGCGGGGGCTTCGGCGGGCTTCTCAGCGGCGTTGTCAGGCGTCGTCATGAAGCGCACAATAGCCCGCTCACAGCACGAGGGAAGTCCCTGGTCAACCAGTGTGACGACGACTACGTGACCAAATCGGCCATCGCATGTGCGTGATTCCGGGGTATGGTGGTAATGCGCCCGGCGAGTATTCGACGGGCCGCACGAATGAGGATGCCCGGTCGGTGGCCCGATCGGCTCCGACCCGACAGCCCTCCACGTCGGTACGGCACATTGCGTACGACATCCGGAGGGAACCCTCAGCGGCACGAGAGCTCGAGCGTCGGCAGTGGTCCCATGCCACTCGGCCCGCCCGTCAAGAGCGGCCGACGTCCCCGGCACGGTCCCGACACGACCCCCGCGCTCGCCTCGCACCGCGTACACAGAAGAGGCAGCACCCTGACTACGACTTTCCGAGACCTCGGAATCCTTCCTGAGACCGCCGAAGCCCTCGAGGCCGTCGGCATCATCACGCCCTTCCCCATCCAGGAGATGACGCTCCCCGTTGCCCTTTCCGGCACCGACGTCATCGGCCAGGCCAAGACCGGCACCGGCAAGACGCTGGGCTTCGGCCTTCCGCTCCTCGAGCGCGTCACCGTCCCCGCGGACGTCGAGGCGGGCCGGGCCAAGCCCGAGCAGCTGACCGACGCCCCGCAGGCCCTCGTCGTCGTCCCGACGCGCGAGCTGTGCACCCAGGTGACCAACGACCTGCTGACCGCGGGCAAGGTCCGCAACGTACGCGTTCTCGCCATCTACGGCGGCCGGGCGTACGAGCCCCAGGTGGAGGCCCTGAAGAAGGGCGTCGACGTCATCGTCGGCACCCCGGGGCGCCTGCTGGACCTCGCGGGCCAGAAGAAGCTCAACCTCAAGCACGTCAAGGCGCTCGTCCTCGACGAGGCCGACGAGATGCTCGACCTGGGCTTCCTGCCCGACGTCGAGAAGATCATGAACATGCTGCCGGCCCGCCGTCAGACGATGCTGTTCTCGGCGACCATGCCGGGCGCGGTCATCGGTCTCGCGCGCCGCTACATGTCGCAGCCCACGCACATCCGTGCCACCTCGCCGGACGACGAGGGCGCGACGGTGCGCAACACCGAGCAGTTCGTCTACCGCGCGCACAACATGGACAAGCCCGAGCTGGTCGCCCGCATACTGCAGGCCGACGGCCGGGGCCTGGCCATGGTCTTCTGCCGCACCAAGCGCACGGCGGCCGACCTCGCCGACCAGCTCCAGCAGCGCGGTTTCGCCTCCGGCGCGGTCCACGGCGACCTCGGCCAGGGCGCCCGCGAGCAGGCGCTGCGCGCCTTCCGCAACGGCAAGGTCGACGTCCTCGTCTGCACCGACGTGGCCGCCCGCGGCATCGACGTCGAGGGTGTCACCCACGTCATCAACTACCAGTCCCCCGAGGACGAGAAGACGTACCTGCACCGCATCGGCCGTACCGGCCGCGCGGGTGCCAAGGGCATCGCGATCACCCTCGTCGACTGGGACGACATCCCGCGCTGGCAGCTGATCAACAAGGCGCTGGACCTCGGCTTCGGCAACCCGCCGGAGACGTACTCCACGTCCCCGCACCTCTTCGAGGAGCTGAAGATCCCGGCCGGCACCAAGGGTGTCCTGCCGCGTTCCGAGCGCACCCGCGCCGGCCTCTCGGCCGAAGTGGTCGAGGACCTGGGCGAGACCGGTGGCCGTGGCGGTCCGCGTGGCCGCGGTGGCCGTTCGGCGGCGCCGTCGGCCCCCGAGCGCGAGCGTGAGCGCTCGCCGCGCACACCGCGCCAGCGCCGCCGTACGCGCAACGGTGCGCCGCTGGACGAGACGTCCACGACCCCGTCCACGTCGCCCGAGGCCGCCACGGACGCTCCCGCGTCCGTCGAGGCCACCGAGCCCCGCACGCCTCGCCGCCGTCGGCGTACCCGTGGTGGAGCCGGCTCCGAGCCGGTGGCGGCCGCTGCCGTGGCCACCCCGGTGACCGAGGCCGCCGAGGCCGCCGTGGCGACGGCCGAGGGCACCGCAGACGAGCCGGCCAAGCCGCGTCGTCGCCGGAACCGCAGGACCGCCGACACCGTCGTCGAGACGGCGGAGGCGGCGGTGACCGCCGCCGAGGCGGTGGTCGAGAACGTCGCCGCCGAGATCGCCGCCGAGGCTCCGGCCCAGCCGGCCCGCCGTCGGACCCGCAAGGCCGTCGAGACGGCGCCCGCCGCCGAGACGGTCACCGAGGCCGCCGAGGTCACCGAGACTCCGGCCAAGCCCGTGCGGCGCCGGACCCGTAAGGCCGCGGAGGCCGTGGTCGACACCGTCGAGGCCGCCGCCACCGAGGTCGCCGAGACCAAGCCGCGCCGTACGCGGGCCAAGGCCGCGAGCACCGTCACGGACACGGCCGAGGCCGCCGAGGCGACCGAGGCCAAGCCCGTCCGCCGCCGGACCCGCAAGGCCGTCGCCGACGCCGACATCCCGGCCCAGGCCGCCGAGGAGGGCGACGCGAAGCCCGCCACCCGCCGACGCACCCGCAAGGCCGCGGAGGCCGTGGTCGACACCGTCGAGGCCGCTGCCACCGAGGTCGCCGAGACCAAGCCGCGCCGTACGCGGGCCAAGGCCGCGAGCACCGTCACGGACACGGCCGAAGCCGCCGAGGCCAAGCCCGTCCGCCGCCGGACCCGCAAGGCCGTCGCCGACGCCGACATCCCGGCCCAGGCCGCCGAGGAGGGCGACGCGAAGCCCGCCACCCGCCGACGCACCCGCAAGGCTGTCGCCGCGGAGCCTTCGGAGAGCTGATCTCCCGTCCGATGGCCCGGTCCCACTCCGGTGGGGCCGGGCCATCGGCGTTCCCACCCGCTCCCGGCCCCGCCTGTTCCGGCGGGAGGCGGGGCCGGGAACCCGGGGTGGGCGAGGCCTGACCCGGCCTCCCGCGGGGACCGCACCGGAGGAGAGCGAGGCCTCGCCCCGGGGTCCTGCCCCGTGGCGAGGCCTGTCCCGTGGCGAGATCTCCCGTGCTCCCCCGGACCGCCCCTCCCGCCGAGCGTCCGTCTTCCCCGCCCGATAGCCTCCTCCGCATGAGCAGGCCCTACACGTTCGTCCCGCCCGCCGGTGTCCGCGCCTACCGTCTGCCGACCTCGCGCGGCGAGTTCGCCGTGCTCGACGGCGCCCCGGACGGGCAGCCCAAGGGGACAGCGTTGCTGCTGCCGGGGTTCACCGGGAGCAAGGAGGACTTCATCGCGCTGCACGCTCCCCTGGCCGCGGCGGGATACCGGACGGTGGCCGTGGACGGGCGCGGACAGTTCGAGAGCGAAGGGCCCCGGGACGACGAAACCGCCTACGCGCAGAGCGAGTTGGCGCAGGACGTGCTCGCGCAGGCCGCCGCGCTCGGCACCCCGGTGCACCTCCTGGGGCACTCGCTCGGCGGCCAGATCGCCCGCGCGGCGGTGCTGGTCGACTCCTCGCCGTTCGTCTCGCTGACGCTCATGGCCTCCGGCCCCGCCCAGATCTCCACGGCCCAGCAGCAGCGCGTCAAGTTGTTGCGGGACGCGCTCACCGTGATGAGCATGGCCGAGGTCTGGGAGGCGATACGGGCGATGGAGCCGCCCGAGGAGACCGACACGGGCGGGCTGGACGCGGGGCTCGACGACCTCGCCGACCTGCGCCGCCGCTGGCTCGGCAACAGCCCCGCCCAACTGGTCGCCACGGGCCGTCAGCTGTGCGTCGAGCCGGACCGCGTGGCCGAACTGGTCGCCGTCCCCCTCCCGAAGCACGTCATCTCCGGCGAGCGCGACGACACCTGGCCGGTGTCCCTGCTGGACACGATGGCCGTACGGCTGGACGCCCGCCGCACGGTCGTCGAGGGCGCGGAGCACTCCCCCAACGCCGACCAGCCGCTCGAGACCGCCCGCGCTCTGGCCGGGTTCTGGGACAGCACAGCCCGCTAGCGCCACGAACGCCAGGACTGTCAGGACTGCCCGGGTGGCCGGGGCGGTCGGGGCCAGCCGGGGCTCCTAGGACCGCCGGAGACTCCCCGGACCGCCAGGGATTCGTGAGATTCCTGGGACCACCAGAGCTGCCGGGATCGCTAGTACTGCGCCTGCAGGTGCTCCCAGAAGCCGTCCCGCAGGGCGCGGCGCAGGTCCGACTGGCCGCGCAGGGAGTACTGGAGCAGCCCCTCGGCCTCGACCAGCAGGTCCTGGTCGACCGAGCCGGGGAGGTACGGGTGCCCGGGCAGCAGCTCCACCAGGGATTCCCTGCCCCGTGCGGCCAGCCACTTGGCGGCGATCTGCGCGCCCACGAAACGCACGTCCTCCCGTGCGGGCCGGGCCGTCGCCGTCGGGTCGTACGACTGGGCGGTCCGCCTGGCCACGTACGGCTTGAAGAAGTCGAGGTCGAATGTCCGCTGACTGTCGACCTCCCAGAGCAGCGGCTCGGCCTGGTTGCGGCCCTCGGGCGCCTCGATGCCCCAGAGGTGGACCCGGGCGCCGTAGCCCTGCGCCGCCTCGACCGCGGAGACGAGGTCCTCGTCACCGCCGAGCAGCGCCGCGTCGCTGATGGCGCGGTGCCGGGCGAGGGACTCCAGGTCGGACCTGATGAGCGAATCGACGCCCTTCTGCTGGTTGTTGGCGTTCAGGTTGCCCAACCGGACCTTCACGTCCGGGAGTTCGGCGATCGACTGCTGCTCCGCGGTGTGGATACGGCGCCGCGCGCCGTCGTACCAGTAGACGCGCAGCAGCCGGCTGTCGGCGAAGATCGTGCGGGCCCGGTCGATGAGCGCCTCGATGAGGCCCTCGGTGTCCAGGTCGAACGAACGGCGGTCCTCCGTGCCGGCGACGAGCCGTCCCGCGGCCGCGTACAGATATCCGGCGTCGACGAAGATCGCGTGGGTGGAGGGTGTCTTCGCGACCTCGGCGAGCATCCGCTGGAGCAGCTCGTTCGTGCGGTCGATGCGGGCGGCGAGGGCCGCGTGGTCGTCGTTCATCGATTCCATTGTCCCGGCGGTCACGCTGCGAACACAACTGGCGCCGTTCAGTCTCCGCCAACCTGCTTACCCGTCAGTAATTAGGTTCTCGAAAAATTTCCTTAGCGTAGGGAATGTTTGTAACACGCATCCCGTTGGCTACTTACGGAAGCGAGACACCGATGACTCGCTCTCCGCACAAGTAGTTCTCCTCAGGAGGATGACCAGACGAAGGGAGAAGCCCATGCGCTTCGAAATCATGCGACTCGACGATGTCGACGGCACGCCCGTGGACAGCACTGTCGTGGACGCCGCCTCCGTCAACCGGATCGTTCAGCAGGCCGCCGCCATCGGGCAGCGACTGTGGATCCGCCCGGCCGACACGTCCGCTTCGTAATACGAGGACCCGCCTCGTAGCGCCCAGGGGCGTTGCAGGACGCGGACGTTTTCAGACTTCAGAGCCCCGTACGGCATCCGTGCCGTACGGGGCTCTGCGTGTCCTGGGAGCCGTCAGCTCCCCTGGATCACCTGCGTGACGCCGTTGATGATCTGCTGCACCGCGATGGCGGAGAGCATCATGCCCGCGAGCCGGGTCACCAGCACCACGCCGCCGTCCTTGATGACACGGATGATCAGCAGCGAGTAACGCATCACGATCCAGAGCACGACATGGATCGCCAGGATGGCCGTCCACACCGAGACCTGGGTGGCGACGGTGTCGGCCTTCTGCACCGCGAGGATCACGGACACGATCGCGCCGGGCCCGGCGAGCAGCGGCATGCCCAGGGGCACGAGGGCGACGTTGACGTCCTTGGTCTGCTTCGGCTCGTCGGTCTTGCCGGTCAGCAGGTCGAGGGCGATGAGCAGGAGCAGCAGTCCGCCCGCGATCATCAGCGCGGGCACGGAGACGTGCAGGTAGTCCAGGATCTGATGCCCGAGGAGCCCGAAGACGACGATGACGCCACCGGCGACACAGACCGCCTGGAAGGCCATGCGCCGCTGCACCCTGGCGGGGCGGCCGGCGGTGAGCGCCAGGAAGATCGGGGTGATCCCGGGGGGATCCATGATGACGAAGAGCGTGAGGAAGAGGGAGCCGAAGACGGCGACGTCGAACATGGTGAAGGGAAGCCTTGCGAGGTGGTGAGAGGCGGTGGGCGGGTCTTCCGGCCACCGTTGTGGGCAGTGGTTCCGCGGGACGGAACGAGGAGGCACGACCGGCGGTGCCGGGTGCCTGGGAACGGGCCGGTGAACGCGGTTCCGGCCGAGCGCGGGGCGGGACGTACGCCCCCGGGTGAGTACGCTCCGGTGCGGCGACCGGCGCGAGCGCGGCCCGGCACGCAGGGCGCCGGCCCTCAGCCATGGCGCCGGCCAGGACTTCCGTCCCGACCGGGCGGAGGCGTCAGTCCGCGCGCCGCCCGCCGGGCTCAAGCCTCACTGGCACGGACCCGGCCCGTACGGGCCGCATGGCGCGAACCCGGCGGATGCGGAACCGACGGAGGCGCCCGACGGCCGGAGCTCGACGGCACGGCCCCCGACGAAACGGACCCGGCCCGCACAGACGGCCTCATGGCGCCGACCCGTCGGCACAGGCCCGACGAGACCGGCCCGGCGTGGAACGTCCGGGGATTCAGGCTCCGCCTGCGCCCGGCACCGGGAACGCCCCGGTGGCCCGGCGGGTGATCTCCCCGTAGACCTCGGGGTCGGTCGTGAACTCCCCGAGCACACAGGTCTTGCGGCTGCCGTGGTAGTCGGACGAGCCCGTGACCAGCAGCCCCATCTCGGAGGCCAGACCGCGCAGCCGTGCCCGGGTGGCCGGCTCGTGGTCCATGTGGTCGACCTCGATGCCGTCGAGTCCCGCGGCGGCGAGCTCCGCGATCGCCGACTCCGGCACGGTACGGCCCCGCTTGGCGGCGGCGGGGTGCGCGAAGACGGTGACGCCCCCGGCTCCCTTGACCAGCCGGATCGCCTCGAAGGGGTCGGTCTCGTGCTTGGGGACGTAGGCGCGACCGCCGTCGGCGAGCCATTCCCCGGTGAAGGCGTCGGAGACGCTGCCGACGACACCCAGCTCGACCAGCGCGGAGGCGACGTGCGGGCGTCCGACCGATCCGTCGCCCGCGATACGCGCCACCTGTTCCCAGGTGATCGGCACGCCGAGTTCCCGAAGCCTGGCGATCATGCCCTGGGCGCGCGGCACCCGGTCGTCCCGCACCAGCTCGCGCTCGGCGAGCAGTGCGGGCTCCTCGGGGTCGAAGAGGTAGGCCAGCATGTGCATGCTGATGCCGTCGATCCGGCACGAGAGTTCGGCGCCGGTGACGAGGGTGAGACCCTCGGGCAGCGCGGCGGTGGCCTCGGCGTACCCGCGGGTGGTGTCGTGGTCGGTGAGCGCGACGACGTCCAGACCGGCGGCGGCAGCGTTGCGCACCAGCTCGGCCGGGGTGTCCGTGCCGTCGGAAGCGGTGGAGTGGGCGTGCAGGTCGATGCGCACTACGCGGACTCCAGGGGTGACGGGACGGACGGGGACGCTCAAGGATAACGGGAATCCGACACCCCTCCGTCACACCCGAACCGCCCGAGTGCCCCCTACACGCCTCACCGGACCGACAGCCGAACCCCGACATCCCGCCGACTCCGGCGCTCACCAGACCACCCGGCATCCGGCACCCCCGAACCCGACCCCCCTCGAACCCGGCATTCACCGGACGCGACATCCGCCCACCTCGGCACCCATCGGACCCGGACCCGGCCTTCCGAGAACCGGGCATCCGTACACGACAGGACCCGGCAGAGGCCTGCGGCCCGGCGGAGCGGGACCGTCACGGCCCGGCGCGGCCCTACGGCTCCAGGATGCGCGGGGACAAGGCGCCGCACGGCAGCAGGTCCACCTCCGCGCCCGCGTCGCGCAGATCCGTCAGGACCAGTTCGTCGTACATCAGCAGTCCGGTCTGTTCGGGCCAGACGACGGCCCACAGCCACAGCCCGCGCGCCTCGCCCGCGAAGACGGCGCGATCGTCGGGGGAGCTGGAGACGTGCCAGAGCGGGGTGGGCCGGCCGGCCGCGAGAACCTTTGCCTGAGGCGGTTTCTCGACGCTCATGTACGGGCCGGGATCGGGCCCCTCGATGCCCGCGTACCGGGCGCCGAGGCCGACGCCGAGTTCCTCGGCGACCAGGATCAGTTCACCCATGCCGCCGAGCGGGCCGGGACCGGAGCAGGCGATGACGGTGGCCCTGCCACCACTGCGGTCGTCCCCCGCGAACGCCGCCCCGGTGAACAGCCAGCCGACCGGCAGCGGCCACGGCATCCACACCGGTACCCGGGCGCGGTGCACGACCACACCGAGGGCCTCGACGCTGGGCGGGATCACGGGCTGCAGCGGATGCACCGTGCCGTGCACATCGCACTGCCAGGAGTCGGCAAAGAGGCCGGGAGCCCTGACCCGGCCACCACACTTCGGGCAACTGGGTTCGCCCCTCATAGGGCCCAACGGTCCTCCCCGTCCTTCGCCGCGTCAAGGACGATCACCCGTCCGCCGTGCGCCTGCCACACCAAAAACTAGATGCATCTTGCATTAATTAGCTCATCTAACTTATTGTATGTATACGCCAACGATCCAGTCGGTGCACAGCGAAGGAGCGGGCATGATCAGCAGCACGGAAGGCCCCGCGGAGGGGGACACGTTCGACGCCGGCGCCGGCGGCATCCTGCGCCAGCCGAGGGCCGTCTGGGCGACTGCCGGGGCATCCGTCGTCGCCTTCATGGGCATCGGGCTCGTCGACCCGATCCTGCCGTCCATCGCCAAGGGGCTCGACGCCTCGACCAGCCAGGTGTCCCTGCTCTTCACCTCGTACTTCCTGATCACCGCCGTCGCGATGCTGGTGACCGGCTTCGTCTCCAGCCGGATCGGCGGCCGCAAGACCCTGCTGCTCGGACTCGCGCTCGTCGTGGTCTTCGCCGGACTCGCCGGCACCTCGGGGTCCGTCGGCGAACTCGTCGGCTTCCGGGCGGGCTGGGGCCTCGGCAACGCGCTGTTCGTCTCCACCGCGCTCGCCGTCATCGTCGGCGCGGCGGCCGGCGGCAGCGCGGCGGCGATCCTGCTGTACGAGTCGGCGCTCGGCCTCGGCATGGCCTGCGGGCCCCTGCTGGGAGCGCTGCTCGGTGACGCCAGCTGGCGCTACCCGTTCTTCGGCACCGCGTTCCTCATGGCGATCGGCTTCCTGTGCATCACGGCGTTCCTGAAGGAGCAGCCGAAGCCCGCGCGCAAGACCTCGCTCCTGGACCCGCTGCGCGCCCTCGGCCACGGAGGTCTGGCCTCCGCGGCGACGTCCGCGTTCTTCTACAACTACACGTTCTTCACCGTGCTGGCCTTCACCCCGTTCGTACTGAACATGACCCCGTACAAGTCCGGCGCGGTGTTCTTCTGCTGGGGCGTGCTGCTCGCGGTGTTCTCGGTGATCGTCGCGCCGCGCATGCAGGCCCGGTTCGGCTCACTGAAGGTGCTGGGCGGCTCCCTGGTGCTGCTCGCCGCCGACGTGCTCGTCCTCGGGTACGGCGACCACACCACCGCCGTCGTCTGCACGATCCTGTCCGGCGCCTTCATCGGCGTGAACAACACGGTCTACACGGAGCTGGCCCTCGGAGTCTCGGACGCGCCGCGCCCCGTGGCGAGCGCCGGCTACAACTTCGTGCGCTGGTTCGCGGCCGCGGCGGCGCCGTACTTCGCGCCGAAGATCGAGGAGTGGAGCGACATCCACATCCCGTTCGTGGTCGCCGCGGTCACCGCGCTGCTGGGCGCGGCGGTGGTCTTCGTACGGCGCGAGGCGCTCACCTCCGAGGCCGAGGAACTCGAGCCGGCCCACGCCACCGAGGACGGCGTCACGGTCTTCGCCAACTGACGCTTCAGGAACCGGATCTGACGCCCTGTCGGGCCGGGTGCCCGAAAGTCGGTCAGTCCAGCGGTACGGACTTGCGCAGCGGATCGCGCAGGTCCGTACCGCTGTTCAGCCAGCGCTCCTGAAGGGCGGAGGCGCCGTGCACGCGCTTCCAGGCGGCCTCGTTGGGCGTCATGGGGAGCAGCGGCAGGAACCGTACGGGGTCGGCGGGCTCGTCCAGTTCCAGGTCCTCCACCAGACCGCCGGACTCCGCGACCAGGACGGAGGTGAACGGCGCGCCGGGCCACAGGGGTTCGCCCACGTCGAGCGAGGCGCCCGGGGCCACGACCAGGCCCTCGACCTGGGGTGAGGCTCCGAGCACGGCCAGCGGCCGGAGCACCTTGTCGGTGTCGGCGCCGCCCGGCCGGACCGAGAGGACCAACTCGGCGCGCGGGCCCTTCACCGGGTCGGCGAGCACGGCGGTGGGGTCCGCCATCGGCTGGGCGGACATGCCGAGCGTGGCGTAGCGGACGATGTCGCCCTCCGTGAAACGCAGCACCTCGATGCGGTCGGTGCCCAGGAAGGTGACCGCGGCCCGCGCGTCGGGTTCGCCCAGCGCGGAGCGCAAACGGGCCTCGACCAGAGGAAGAACATCAGCCATGGACCGAGCATAGGCCGCGTCAACTGCGCGGCGGCGCACCGGACCCCTGGTCAACAACGCGCAAAGCGGGGACTTGACGTATCGGTGCGCTGATAGTCTTGGCCGCTGGTCGGAGCAGCGCACAGTGGAGGCACCACCCAGGCCCTCTTGGCGCTGGGGGAGTTGCTCCCGGGCTCCGACGCACTGAGACTGATCTGACTCCCCTTCGGAGGGAGACAGACTCCCCTTCGGGGGATGGATCGTCCCTCATGGGGGACCGACCGGAGGAGGTGGGGCTGCAATGGACCGAAGTCGACCGTGCAGTACCACCCGCTCTTCCGGTCGCTGAGTTCGTAGCTGGTTCCGCTGGTTTTTCAGCCTTGCCGGCTGCCGCCTCCCGCAAACGTGTGCATACGTGTCAGCGTTGCCCGGTGCACCACGGAAGAGCGCTTCGTTTCCGCCTGATCTGTCCGATCTGAACCCCTGATCTGTCCGATCTGAATCAACAGCGAAGCTGCCACCGCGACGGTGCGGTGCTCCCCGCTTTGTGGACGTGCCAAACATCCGCAGTCTGGACGTCCCCATTCCGGGTAGTTCCAACCGTCGCCGGCCGCCTCCGTTGCGAAAAGGAGCCCGCCATGTCGATGATCCGAGACCTGCGCGCCGCGGTCCGCCCCCGCCCCTCGCTGCGCAAGGACAGTGGCTCGTACGACACCACCCGTGACCCCGGCACCCCGTCGGCCGTGGTCGACTGCGCCGTCTACCGCGACGGTGCCCGCGTCGAGACGCGCACGCCGCTCACGCCGCACGAGGCGATGCGCCAGGTGCGGCGCGACGGCGGCTTCGTGTGGATCGGCCTGCACGAGCCCACCGAGGACGAATTCGCCGTCATCGCCGGGGAGTTCGGGCTGCACCCGCTGGCCGTCGAGGACGCCGTCCAGGCCCACCAGCGGCCCAAGCTGGAGCGCTACGACGACTCCCTCTTCACCGTCTTCAAGACCATCCACTACGTCGAGCACGACCGGCTGACGGCGACCAGCGAGATCGTCGAGACCGGCGAGGTCATGTGCTTCACCGGACGGGACTTCTTCATCACCGTCCGGCACGGTGGACAGGGCTCGCTGCGCGCCCTGCGGCACCGGCTGCAGGACGACCCCGAGCTGCTCGCCAAGGGCCCCTCGGCCGTGCTGCACGCGATCGCCGACCATGTCGTCGACGGCTACATCGCGGTCGCGGACGCCGTGCAGGACGACATCGACGAGGTCGAGACCGAGGTGTTCTCGCCGGGCCGCAAGGGCAGCCCGCGCGGCACGGACGCCGGGCAGATCTACCAGCTCAAGCGCGAGGTGCTGGAGTTCAAGCGGGCGGTGTCGCCGCTGCTGCGCCCCATGCAGCTGCTCAGCGAGCGCCCGATGCGGCTGATCGACCCCGACATCCAGAAGTACTTCCGCGACGTCGCCGACCACCTCGCGCGCGTGCAGGAGCAGGTCCTCGGCTTCGACGAACTGCTCAACTCGATCCTCCAGGCCAACCTCGCGCAGGCCTCCGTGGCGCAGAACGAGGACATGCGCAAGATCACCTCGTGGGCCGCGATCATCGCCGTACCGACGATGGTCTGTGGCGTGTACGGCATGAACTTCGAGCACATGCCCGAGCTGCACGCACGCTACGGCTACCCGGTGGTCATGGGCATCACGGTCGGCCTCTGTCTCTCGATCCACCGCATCCTGAAGCGCAACGGCTGGCTCTAGGGCGGGCTGGATAGGCTTGGCCCCATGACGCAAGAGCTGCTCGACCAGGCCCTCGTCGAGGAGGCCACCAAGAAGTCCGGGCTGATCTGGGTGCGGGGCGCCGCCACGCCGGCGCTCCCCGCTCCGGCGCACGAGGTGCCCGCTCAGGCGCTGTGGCACGTGTGGCACGAGGGCGCGGCCTGCGTGGTCGGCGACGGGCCCGGCGAGCAGCCGCTGCCGGGGCTGATCGACGGGGGCTTCGCGGTGGTCACCGTCCGCAGCAAGGACAAGGGCGGACGGCTCGTCTCCTGGTCCGCCACGGTCGTGGAGCTCGCCGAGAACACCCCCGCGTGGGAAGCCGCCGTCGGTGAACTCAAGGGCAAGCGGCTGAACGCCCACGACGGCGAGGCCATGCCGGAGCGCTGGGCGCGCGAGTGCCGGGTGCTGCGTCTCGAGCCGACGGGCGGGACGGCCGAGCTGCCCGAGGGTTCGCTCGCCGAGCGGCCGGTGCCGACCCCGGCGACCACCCGTCTGCCGATTCCGGCGGCGCTGCCCCGCCTGCTGATGAAGAAGCGCAAGCGCCGCTAGGGCGAACAGAGCCTGGCAGCCGTCGTTCGGGGCGCGCCGCCGAGGCCGTGGGTCCGAGCCGCCGAGGCTGTGGGTCCGAGCCGCCGCGGAGCGCTCACCGGGCCGCGCGGGGGCTGGTACTGCAACGGTTCTTGTTCTGATTGCTGGGCGGCTCTCATGGGCTGTGTCCGCGTCGTTTGTAGTGGCTGATGCGGGCTTGGCGTCGGCGTCTGCGGCGCCAGGTCGACCAGTGGAGGATGTGGTCGATCGGGGCCGGGTGTCGATGGGTGAGGCGGATGATCAAGCGTCGGATTTCGGCGAGGCTGTAGTGGATGAGCTGGGAGGATCCGTTTCTGCTTTCTCCACGTCCAGGTCTCGGGCCCGCAGAAGGGTGAGGCAGGCGTGGGCGGCCGTCGCGAGGGTCATGTGGCGGTGCCGGCCGGGACAGCGGCGCACCTGGTAGTCGTCCGGGCCGCACTCCTGCTTCGAGGAGCGGTGGCGCACCGGGCGCATGGTGTCCGGTTGCGTCCAGTACGCCCCGATCGCCGCACCGGACACGTGAATCGGCGAAGAATTCCGGGGTCCCGCGTACAACCCCCGCCCCGTCCGGACGGTCTCCTGATCGCCAACCGCCGGTGGCGCCCCGGAGAACTCCGGGCGAACACTGCCGGAACGCACCCAATTGACGGGGAGCGCCCGAGAGGCGCTCCCGCATGCAGAGGAGACCCCGCATGCACAAGCATCTGCGACTGACCCTCGCGACGGCGACCGCTGCCGCGCTGACGGGTGGTCTGCTCTCCTTCACGGCCGTGACGGCGACGGCGGCCGACTCCGTCCAGCACCCGGTGGCGGACTTCAACAACGACGGCTACGGAGACGTGGCGTACTCCGCCGGCTCGTCCACCGTCGGCGGCAAGAAGGGCGCCGGCCAGATCGTCGCCCTGTACGGCTCGGCGAGCGGCGTGACGTCCACGAAGCGCGCCACGATCAGCCAGAACACCGCCGGTGTGCCCGGCAGCGCCGAGACCGAGGACGGCTTCGGCTGGGTCAGCGCCTACGGCGACTTCAACGGCGACGGCTACGACGACCTCGCGGCCGCCGCGCAGCACGAGGACGTGGACGGCGACACCGACGGCGGCACCGTCGCCATCGTGTGGGGTTCGGCGCGCGGCCTGTCCGGCGCGACGACGGTCAAGGACGCGGCGCCCTCGTCGCACGACCGCTGGGGCCGCGCGCTGGCCGCGGGCGACTTCGACGGGGACGGCACGGAGGACCTCGCGGTCGGCTCCTCGTCGAACCGGGTGTACGTCTTCAAGGGCGGCATCACCAAGGCGGGCACCTACGGCGGCCGCTACTCGCTGACCACGGACATCCTCGCCGGCGGCGAGGCCGGCACGCTCATGCTCGCCGCGGGCGACGTCAACGGCGACAAGCGCACGGACCTGGTCGTCGACGGTTACCGGGACGGCGGCGACGTCGGCTACTACAGCAACTGGTACGTGCCCGGCACGGCCTCCGGCCTGGACTCGGGCCTGGCACGCGAAATGAAGAGCGGGCTCATCACCGGAATCGGCGACATCAACGGCGACGGCTTCGGCGACATCGCCACCGGCCAGAACTGGGACCCGGCCGACGACGGCGGCCCGACCGTGCCCGAGTCCACCACAGGCGGCAAGGTGCACATCGTCTACGGTTCCGCCGCCGGCCCGGCCGCCACGGTCGCGGTCACCCAGAACAGCGGCAACGTGCCCGGCTCCTCCGAGCGCGGCGACTGGTTCGGCGGCGAGCTGTCCCTCGGCGACATCAACGGCGACGGCATGACGGACCTGGTGGTCGGCGCCCCCGGTGAGAACCTGGGCAGCGTGGTCGACACGGGCGCGGTCACCGTGCTGTACGGCTCCGCCTCGGGTGTGAACACCATGTCGGGGTACCAGTACTTCGCCCAGTCCACGGCCGGTGTGCCCGGCACGGACGAGAAGGGCGACCGGTTCGGCGGAGAGGTGAAGCTCACCGACGTCACGGGCGACGGCAGGGCGGACCTGACCGTCGGCGCGTTCGGCGAGAACGCCGGCAACGGCTCGCTGGTGTACCTGCCCTCCGACGGCACGCGGATCACCACGACCGGCGCGCGCTCCATCGCCCCGTCCTCGGTCGGCGTCTCGACGGACGCCTCCCCGTACTTCGGAGCCAACGCCGCCAACTGACGCTCCCCTTCCCGTCACAGGAGCCCGCACCCGCCAGGGGTGCGGGCTCCTGTCGTCCCCCGCACGTCCGTGCACGTGCCGCCGGGTACCGTCCCGCGCCGGCGCAACCCTCGGCGCCGTCCGGAGCTGGACCGGTTGCGGGATCAGAAGTGGAAGCGCCGTTCCCGTGGCGCCGGGGCCCAAGGCAGAATCTACGAGGGGGCTCGTGTCGAGGTCCGCCCCTGGCACCGTGAGGACCGCCGGCACTGGGTTCTCGCCCGCCGCAGCGTCAGCCGGCCCGAGCAGATCTCTTACTACATTGCCTACAGCCTCGCCGAAATCCGACGCTTGATCACCCAGTACTAGGACGTGGGCAGCTGCTGCCCGTAATCGACCGTCTCCTTCCTGGACGGCTCCGCCAGCGCGAAGTCCTTGCCCCAGTCGGTCAGCCGGAGGGTGCCGGCGTTGCCCGCGCGGGACAGGAGGAGCGGATACGGGGTCCCCTGCAGCGAGACGTCCAGGGTGCCGCCCGAGCCCTTGTCGCCGGTGATGCGGATGGTGCGGACGCCGGACTCCTCGTGGTGGCCGTCCGTGGCGAGGTCGCCGTGCAGACTGAGCAGCCCGCCGAGCAGGACGTCCTTGTCGGTGAAGCCGCTGAAGCGCTTGTACGCGGGGTCACCGGTCGGCACCTTCACGTACATGCCCTCCAGCTTGTCCGCCGCGGCGGTGTCCGCCGGCTTGCCGCCGCTCTTGCCGTCCTGATGGGCCCAGAACTCGGCGTTCGCCTTGAGGAAGAGGTGCTCACCGACGCGCAGCAGCCGGAAACTGGCCCCCTTCGAGGTGACCGAGCCGGTCCCGCCGTCGGACTTGAGGCGCATGTCGAGGGTGTACGTGGTCCCGTTCGAGACGACGGTCCCGGACAGCCGTACGGTCTTCGCGTCCTCGGCCGCCTTCTTCGTCTTCGCCTGGATGGTGGCGGCGGGCAGCTTGCCGACCCCGTTCGTGCCCGCGTCCGGGTCCTCACTGCCGCACCCCGTCAGCGCCGTCCCTGTCAGGGCCAGTGCGCACATCGCGGTCACCGTCACGGATCTGCGGGTACGGCCCTGGGGAATTGCAGTCACAGGTGGGGCTGCCTCTCGTGCGCGGTCCTCAACGGCGTACGGCAGCGTACCGGTGCCGCCCCCTCCCGACGGAGGCAGTCCGTCCGGACCGCCCACCAGGGCGTATCCGACCGGGACGGGCTAGCCTGAAGCCCACCCGAGCGGACAGAACGGCACATAACGCTTCGAAGCGAAGGAGGCGCGGGCATGGCCGCAGGCGCCCCCCGGATCTTCGTCTCGCATCTGGCCGGCGTCGCCGTCTTCGACCCGAACGGCGACCAGGTGGGCCGGGTGCGGGACCTCGTCGCCATGCTGCGCGTCGGACGGCGGCCTCCCCGGCTGCTCGGCCTCGTCGTCGAACTGTCCACTCGCCGCCGGATCTTCCTGCCCATGACCCGGGTGACCGGCATCGAGTCCGGCCAGGTCATCACGACCGGCGTCCTGAACGTGCGCCGCTTCGAGCAGCGGCCCACCGAACGGCTCGTCTTCGGCGAACTGCTCGACCGGCTCGTCACGCTCGTCGAGACCGGCGAGGAGGTGACCGTCCTGGACGTGTCGGTCCAGCAGCTGCCGGCCCGCAGGGACTGGGAGATCGGCCGCGTCTTCGTGCGCAAGGGGCGCAGCGGCGCCTTCCGGCGCTCCAAGGGCGAGACGATGACGGTCGACTGGTCCTCCGTCACCGGGTTCTCCCTGGAGGAGCACGGACAGGGCGCGGAGAGCCTGCTCGCCACCTTCGAGCAGCTGCGCCCGGCCGACCTCGCGAACGTGCTGCACCACCTGTCGCCGAAGCGGCGCGGCGAGGTGGCCGCCGCGCTCGACGACGACCGTCTCGCCGACGTGCTCGAGGAACTGCCCGAGGACGACCAGATCGAGATCCTCGGCAAGCTCAAGGAGGAGCGCGCGGCCGACGTCCTGGAGGCGATGGACCCGGACGACGCGGCCGACCTGCTCGCCGAGCTGCCGACCGAGGACGTGGAGCGGCTGCTGACGCTGATGCGGCCCGGCGAGGCGGCGGACGTCCGGCGGCTGATGGCGTACGCGGAACGGACGGCGGGCGGGCTCATGACCACCGAGCCCATCGTGCTGCGCGCCGACGCGACCGTCGCCGAAGCGCTCGCCCGGGTCCGCGACCCCGACCTCTCCCCCGCGCTCGCCGCCCAGGTGTACGTGTGCCGCCCGCCGGACGAGACGCCGACGGGCAAGTATCTGGGGGCGGTGCACTTCCAGCGGCTGCTGCGCGATCCGCCGTTCACCCTGGTCGGCTCGCTCGTCGACGACGACCTCCAGCCACTGGCCCCGGAGGACGAGCTGCCCGTGGTCGCCGGGTTCTTCGCGACGTACGACATGGTCGCGGCTCCCGTCGTCGACGAGAGCGGCTCGCTGCTCGGGGCGGTGACCGTGGACGACGTGCTGGACCACATGCTGCCCGAGGACTGGCGGGAGACGGAGTTCCACCTGGACGAGGGTGTGCACGAGAGCATGCACGAGAGCACCCACGGGGACGGCCGTGAAGAGGCCCACGAGGACTCTCACGGCCCCGAGGACGTCCGCCGGGGGCCGGACGGCCCGTCGGGCGGAGGAGACCGCCATGGCGCCTGAGCGTGAGGCCCGTGAGCGGGTCGCCAGTGGGGCCACGGCGGCCCCCCGGCCGCGCACCCGGCTGGACCAGCCGAAGCCGCCGCGGCGCAGACTGCTGCCCGAGTGGGACCCGGAGGCCTTCGGACGGCTCTCGGAGCGCATCGCCCGTTTCCTCGGCACCGGACGGTTCATCGTCTGGATGACGGTCGTCATCATCCTGTGGGTGGTGTGGAACATCTTCGCGCCGGGCGGCCTGCGCTTCGACAACTACCCGTTCATCTTCCTGACCCTGATGCTGTCGCTCCAGGCCTCCTACGCCGCCCCGCTGATCCTGCTCGCGCAGAACCGGCAGGACGACCGCGACCGGGTCAACCTCGAACAGGACCGCAAGCAGAACGAGCGCTCCATCGCCGACACCGAGTACCTCACCCGCGAGATCGCCGCGCTGCGGATGGGCCTCGGCGAGGTGGCCACCCGCGACTGGATCCGCTCCGAGCTCCAGGACCTGTTCAAGGAGCTGGAGGACCGCCATCCCGACGGCCACGGGGACGACCGGGTCGTATTCCCGGCGGAACGGTCGCACGGACGTGACGTAGACGACCGGTGACAGGGCTTTCCGGGTCCCCTGGGGAGCGCCGTACCATCGTCCCTATGGCTACGGAAGACGCGGTGCGTGAAGCACTGGCGACGGTGAACGACCCCGAGATCAACCGACCCATCACCGAACTGGGGATGGTCAAATCGGTACAGATCGGCGCGGATGGCGTGGTCGCGGTCGCCGTGTACCTGACGGTCTCCGGCTGCCCGATGCGCGACACGATCACCCAGCGGGTGACGGAGGCGGTCTCGCGGGTCGAGGGCGTCACCGCTGTCGAGGTCGAGCTCGACGTGATGAGCGACGAACAGCGCCGCGAACTGGCGACCGCGCTGAAGGGCGGCACGGCCGAGCGCGAGGTGCCCTTCGCCAAGCCCGGCTCGCTGACCCGCGTGTACGCGGTGGCCTCCGGCAAGGGCGGCGTAGGCAAGTCCTCGGTCACCGTGAACCTGGCGGCGGCGATGGCCGCCGACGGACTCAAGGTCGGTGTCGTGGACGCCGACATCTACGGCCACTCGGTGCCGCGCATGCTCGGCGCGGACGGCAAGCCGACCCAGGTCGAGAACATGATCATGCCGCCGTCCGCGCACGGCGTGAAGGTCATCTCCATCGGCATGTTCACCCCGGGCAACGCACCGGTGGTCTGGCGCGGCCCGATGCTGCACCGCGCTCTCCAGCAGTTCCTGGCGGACGTGTACTGGGGTGACCTGGACGTCCTGCTCCTCGACCTCCCGCCGGGCACCGGCGACATCGCGATCTCCGTCGCGCAGCTCGTCCCGAACGCCGAGATCCTGGTCGTCACGACCCCGCAGCAGGCGGCGGCCGAGGTGGCCGAGCGGGCCGGCTCCATCGCCGTGCAGACCCACCAGAAGATCGTGGGTGTCGTCGAGAACATGTCGGGGCTGCCCTGCCCGCACTGCGGCGAGATGGTCGACGTGTTCGGCACGGGCGGCGGCCAGTCGGTCGCCGACGGGCTGACCCGCACCACCGGCGCGACCGTCCCGGTCCTCGGCTCCATCCCGATCGACGTCCGCCTCCGCGAGGGCGGTGACGAGGGCAAGCCGGTGGTCCTGACCGACCCCGACTCCCCCGCCGGCTCGGCCCTGCGCGCCATCGCGGGCAAGCTGGGCGGCCGCCAGCGCGGCCTGTCGGGCATGTCGCTGGGCATCACCCCGCGCAACAAGTTCTAGGACTTCCCCGCGAAGTTCCCGCGCTACCCGTACGAAGGAGGGGGCGCCGTCCGTGCGGACGGCGCCCCCTTCCTCGTAGCACCTGTCAGGGCCGCTCCTAGGCGTACGTCGCGATGTCCTTGATCATCGCGAAGCCCAGCCCGTACGCGCTCATTCCCCGGCCGTACGCGCCCACGTGGACGCCTTCCTGGGTGGAACCCGCGAGGACCCAGCCGAACTCGGACTCGCGGTAGTGGAAGGTCGTCGGGACGCCGTCCACGGGGAGGGACAGGGTGGACCAGTCCTGACCGTCCAGGTCGTCGGCCAGCACCCACGCGGTCTCGGTCTGCTGGTCCAGCCAGTCGTCGCGCCGGGCGTGGTCCATCTGGCCGGGCCAGGTGAAGGACAGCAGCCCCACACCGGCGAGCCACGCCGCCGAGGACACCGAGGTGGCCTCCAGCAGGCCCGTGCCGTCCGCGCTGCGGCGCACCGGGCTGGCGGCGACGGTGACCACCACCGCGAACCGCTCCTTGTCCTCGGTCGACTCACCGCGCACCGTCGGCTCGTCACCGTGCCCGATCGAACCGTGCTCGACGGCACCGTCCGCCGAGGTACCCACCTGCATCAGCCAGCGCGGCCCCGTGAAGGCCTCGTCGAGGCCGTACCAGGGGAAGGGCGCCAGCAGGTAGCCGTCGACCGTACGCCGGGCGGAGGGGACCTGTTGTCCGCCCTCCGCGGCCGGCGCCTGCGCGCCTACCCGACTTGTCGTCTCCATCTGCCGGACGCCTCCTCGCTCTCGTCGGACCGGGTGGCCCGCCCCCCTCGGGCGTCCTTGTCGGTCCGCACAACAACTGGGCAGCATAGCCATACCGCTCCGAACAGCCGCGAAAGCGCCCGGCGCGTGGGGCGTGTGCGCGGCGGATTCGAGCCGCGCGGGACGTGTCGGCACACCGCGGAGGGACACGTTCCCGGGCCGTGCGGGGCCGCGTTACGAGGCCTGACGCGGGCAGGCGCGCGCGACCCGCGAGGGCCGCGGATCCCTGACCGCGCACGGTTCGCGCGGCGGGCCGCCGCGGTACTCCGTACGGCTCAGCGGGGCCGTAGCGGCAGTCCGTACGGCTGAGCGGGGCCGTACGGCTCAGGTGGCGTCGGCGTCGTAGGGCGGGCGCTCGTCCGCGGCGAGCTTCTCGCGCTTCTTCGTCATGTCGACGGAGCCACCGGCCGGGCCGTCGGAGGACGCGGAGGAGTCCGACTCGCGGCCGTGCACCGCGTCCGTGACGTCGGCCATCTCCTTCTTCAGGTCGAAGCCGTTACGGATCTCCTTGAGCCCCAGCTCGTCATTGTCCAGCCGCTTGCGGATGAACGTCTTGGGGTTGAGGTCCTCGAACTCGAAGTCCTTGAACTCCGGGCCGAGTTCATCGCGGATGTCCGCCTTGGCGCTCTCCGAGAACTCACGGATCTTGCGAATCGTGCGCGTGACGTCCTGAATCATCTTCGGGAGCTTCTCGGGACCGAAGACGAGCACGGCGAGGACGACGAGCGTCACCAGCTCAAGCGGTCCTATGTCATTGAACACCTGGTAGCTCCTTGCGATGTCCTCGGTCCTCGGCCCTCGGGAGTGTTCCGTGGTCCGGGCCGGGTCCAACGGTACCCGGCGTTCCTGTCCGTCCGGAACTGTCCCGGGGCTTCCGACTTCCTCCGCACCGCTGGTTTTCCGTGTTGTTTGCCGTCCGGAGCTGCGACATCGCGCTCGGCTGTGAGGTTCGTGTCACTCCCGGGCCGTGTCGCACAGCTCTCAGTCGCCGTTCGCGGAACCGAGGACCAGGGTGACCGTCTTCTCCGCGCCGCCGCGCCGGAGCGTCAGCCGGAGCCGGTCGCCGGGGCGGTGGGCGCGGGTCTTCACGATGAGTTCCTCGCCGGAGTGGACACGCAGGCCGTCGACCTCGGTGATGACGTCGCCCGCCTTGATGCCCGCCTTCGCACCGGGACCGCCCGCGCTGACGGCCGGACCGCCCCCGGCGGCCTTGGCGGTGACCCGCGCGCCGTCGCCGCCGTACTCCATGTCGAGCGTGACACCGATCACAGGGTGGGTGGCGCTGCCGGTGTTGATCAGTTCTTCGGCGACCCGCTTGGCCTGGTTGACGGGGATGGCGAAGCCGAGCCCGATGGAACCGGCCTGACCGCTCCCCAGGCCGGAGCCGCTGTCGGCGGAGCGGATGGCGCTGTTGATGCCGATCACGCGGGCCCGCGTGTCGAGCAGGGGCCCGCCCGAGTTGCCGGGGTTGATGGGCGCGTCGGTCTGCAGGGCGTCCACATAGGAGACGTCGGTCCCGTCGCCCTTCTCGCCGCCCGCCGTGATGGGCCGCTCCTTGGCGCTGATGATCCCGGAGGTGACGGTGTTGGCGAGGTCGAAGGGCGCGCCGATGGCGACGACGGGGTCGCCGACCTGGACGTTGTCCGAGTTGCCCAGCGGCATCGGTGCGAGACCGCGGACGCCCGAGACCTTCACCACCGCGAGGTCGTAGCCGCTGTCGTGCCCGACGACCTCGGCCTTCGCGGTCTCACCGCCGCTGAACGTCACGGATATCTCGCCGCTGCCGCCGGCCGGTTCGATCACATGGTTGTTGGTGAGGATGTGTCCCCGGCCGTCGAGCACGAATCCGGTACCGGTGCCCTCCTCCTCGCTTCCGCGCACATGGAGGGTGACGACGCTGGGCAGCGCGTGCGCCGCGATCCCGGCCACGCTGTCCGGGGCGCGCCCCGGGGCCTCCTTGGATGCCTGCGGCAGCTCTACGTCGGTCAGCCCTCCGTTGCGCTCCAGATACGCCCCCGCGGCGCCGCCCACTCCCCCGGACACCAGCGCGAGCGCGACGGCCCCGAGCACCAGGGCCTTCCTGGTCCGCTTGCGCCGCTGCGCCGCGGTGGGCACGCCGACCCCGATCTGCTGGAGGGGGCCGGGCGCGGCCCAGGGATCGTAGTTCTGCCAGGGGTCGGGCGCGGCGGACGCGGCGGACTCCGGCACGTGCGGGAGTCCCTGTCCGGCGGGCGCCGGGGGCGGCACGTCCTGCGGCACGGCGTCGAAGGGCGCGCTCTGGGCCGGGACTCCCCCGGCGAGGTGCGTTCCGTGGGCGGGGGTGGCCGCCTCCGCCCGGGAACCCGGCGCGTGCGCGCCCTGCGCCTGCGTGTCCTGCGTGAGCGCGGCCGTCGGGTGCTGGACCGGCGGGGCGGGCGCCCAGGGGCCTGGACGGCCGTAGGGCGGGGTGCTGTAGGGGTCGGGGGCGTGCAGGGGCTCGGGGCGCCGCGGAGCGGGCCGCTCCAGCTCGAAGTCGCCGTCGCCCGCGTCGCCGCCGTCGGCATCGTTGTGGAGGCCGACAGGGAAAGCGGACGCGGTGGAGGCCGTTCCTTCGGCCGGACCGGAAATCCCCGCGGGGCGGGCCAGCTCGAAGTCCCCGTCGCCGTCCCGGGCGCGGTCACCCTCCCCGGGAACGGGAGCTCCGCCCCCGGTTCCGGAATCGGCTCCCGTGCCCTGCGGCCGGGGCCGGCCCCACCACTTCGCCTTTGTGGGCTTGCCCTCGTCCATGCTCTCCCCACACCTGGCCCGCGGCACAACTCGCCGACGGTCACCGCAGACTTGTCGACCCCACGCCCGTGATCCCTCCCGCGGACGCGGCCCACCCCGGATTCAACCAGGTTCACGGGCCGCAGCGCAGAGGGCGGGGTCAGTGGGCGGTACGAGAGGTGGGGGACGAGGAGGAAGTGGGGGACGGTGTGGCGGCGGGGGCGGCGAGCAGTCCCGGGGTCGTGACGTCCGGGTCGGCGGGCCACGAGGTCAGCGCGAGCGGCCGGGCGTCGGTGAGCGGACGTATCAGTGGGGACATCGCGGCGGCACCGGCCACCACCGGTGTCGTCAGCGCGTGCATGGCCTCCTGGCCGCGGCCCGCCGGAGCGGGGACTCCGGGCAGCAGCGGGGCGGACACCTCGGTCGGCGCCACCGGACCATTGCCGAGCGCCCGCTCGCCCTGGGCGAGCAGCGGTCCGACGGACCGGCGGCGCTGCGACTCGGGAGCCGCGGCGGCCCCCGCGCCCTGGGAGCGGGACGGCGTCACATTGCTTCCGGCGCCGGATCCCCCGCGGGCGTCCGCGGTGTCCCCCGGCATTCCGGTGGACACCCCGCCGAGCGCGACGGCGGCCAGCGACACCGCGCCCGCCGCGGCGAAGGCGAACCGCAGTCCGCGTGAGGCCGACCGCTCGGCCTCGTGACGGCTGACGTCATGGATACGGAAGCCGCGGCCCGGTGAGGGCGGCAGTACATCGGCGTGCGGTCCGGTCGGCACGTATCCGAAGGACTGGGTGCCCCGCATTCCGAAGACGCCGGGCATGCCGGTGCCCGAGGAGCCGCCGGGAAGTCCGCCGCCGAAGGTTCCTCCGCCCAGCCGCGAGCTGTCGGAGTCGCCTCCGCCGGGAAGCCCCTGGAGACGGGCCAGGAAGCTTTCGGAGGGGGGTGGCGGGGCCACTTCCGCGAAGACGTTCTTCAGTCGGCGCTGCGCGTCGGCCTCGGCCTTGCACTTCGCACAGGTGGCGAGGTGGGCCAGGACGCGGTCGCGCGACTCATGACCGAGCTCTCCGTCCACCAGGGCGGACAGCCGGTCTCCGAGGTGCTGCTCGGCAGGGGTGGGACGGGATCCACTCACGCGGTCGCGCCCCCTCCCCCCAGCACGGGCACACGGGCCGCGAACGAGCGTCGCTCGGCGCGGGCCTCGGGAGACCGGTGAGCCAGGGCTTTGCGCAGCTGCGAACGGCCGCGGTGGATCCGGGAGCGGACCGTGCCGAGCTTGACGCCCAGGGTCGCGGCGATCTCCTCGTAGGACAGTCCCTCGATGTCGCAGAGGACGACGGCGGCACGGAACTCGGGTGCGAGGGTGTCCAGCGCCTGCTGGACGTCGGCATCGAAGTGCGCGTCGTTGAAGACCTGCTGCGGGGAGGGCTCCCGGCTGGGCAGGCGCTCGGCCGCGTCGTCGCCGAGGGCGTCGAAGCGGATGCGCTGCTTGCGCCGCACCATGTCGAGGAAAAGGTTCGTGGTGATGCGGTGCAGCCAGCCCTCGAAGGTGCCGGGTGTGTACGTCGACAGCGAGCGGAAGACGCGGACGAAGACTTCCTGGGTGAGGTCCTCGGCGTCGTGCTGGTTGCCCGTGAGGCGGTACGCGAGGCGGTAGACGCGGCCGCTGTGGGTGCTGACGATCTCCTCCCACGTGGGCGGAGTCCACGGCTGCGACTCCGCGTCGGTGGTGAACGTCGCGGTCTGCACAGGGGCAGCAGCGTGGGACTGGTCAGCGTTGTCGGTCACGGATTTCGGCTCACCGGCTGATCTGAGTAGGCGCCTCAGCACCCCTCCCCGATCCACAGGCGCAGCCGCACCTCCCCTGTCGGCTCTGGTGGTGTCCAGTGGAGCCCCCACCATAGCCACCTCGCCCGTTAGCTCCGGATAAGCGGTTTTACGGGAATTTGATACGGGCTCATATGGGTGCGTCAGCACCTGCCCGCGGTCCCGTCCCGTGTACTGGTCCATCGACTTCCCCCCGCTCGGTTCCCCCACCCCTCTAAACGCCCGGTCCCATCCGCGGGTTCCCAGCACCAACGGATACAGTCACGACCAGGCAACCACGGGGACAGGAGAGGGTCATTACCGGCAACCGGCAGACGAGCTGGGCGTTCGCCGACGCCTTTGTCGCCGAGGACGAGGCGGTGCGCTGGGCCCGGGACCGGGCCCGCGAGGCAGGCCTGCGCTCGGTGTCGCCCGGCACGGGCGCCGCGCTGTGCCTGCTCGCCGCCACCGTGGACGCGAAAGCGGTCGCGGAGATCGGGACCGGGACCGGCGTCTCCGGAATTCATCTTCTGCACGGCATGCGGCCGGACGGGGTACTGACCACGGTGGATCCGGAGCCGGAGCGCCAGCAGTTCGCCCGCCAGGCCTTCCGCGCCGCCGGTTTCGCCAGCAATCGCGCCCGCTTCATCCCGGGCCGCGCGCTCGACGTCCTGCCCCGTCTCGCCGACGCCGGTTACGACCTCGTCTTCTGCGACGGCGACCGGCTGGAGTGCCTCGACTACCTCGCTGAATCGTTGCGCCTGCTGCGTCCGGGCGGGCTCGTCGTCTTCGAGGGCGTCTTCGCGGACGGCCGCACCGTGGACGCGGGACCGCAGCCCGCGGAAGTGGGCCGGCTGCGCGAACTGCTGCGCGCGGTGCGCGAGAGCCAGGAGCTGGTGCCCTCGCTCCTGCCGGTGGGCGACGGCCTGCTGTGCGCGGTCAAGCGCTGACCCAGCCGCCCGGAGCCTTTCCCGTCGCACGCCGCTGACCAGGCAGTACGCCTCTGCCGATCGCTGCCGGACAAGCGGCGCGGCCGTCCCCGCACCCCGGAAAAGCGGCTTCCCCGGCACCATGTGCGGTACCGGGGAAGCCGAAGAGGTAAGGGCGCGTTCCGCGTCAGCCGACGACCTTCTTGAGGGCGTCGCCGAGCGCGTCAGCCTCGTCAGGGGTCAGCTCGACGACGAGCCGACCGCCGCCTTCGAGCGGAACGCGCATGACGATGCCCCGCCCCTCCTTGGTCACCTCGAGCGGGCCATCGCCCGTCCGCGGCTTCATGGCCGCCATGCTCGTTCCCCTTCCTGAAACCAGCTCATCGTCGCCGACGGCCCCCTCGGAGGGCACGCACGTCCTCTCATAGGACACACGTCACCGGCATCGAACACATTGCTTCCAGGCCATTATCCCGCATCTCAGGACCCGATGACCAACATCAGTCGGCATCGCTTGCGCAACGCGCTTGAGCAAAACCACTCAATTCGGCGATGTGGCTGCGATACTGCGCCGCCGCATGGACTTCCGCGGCTCGGAATTCTTTGACGCAGGTCACATGTCGGCCCCGCGCCACCGCCGGTGATCTCCGCCATGCTGTCATCTGACACAGGACGTACCGCCCGGTACGACGGAGCCGCGACACCGGAGGGGACCCACCATGGCCGACACCGTGCTCTACGAGGTGAGCGACGGACTCGCGACCATCACGCTGAACCGCCCCGAGGCGATGAACGCGATGAACACCGAGACCAAGGTCGCCTTCCGGGACGCGGCGCAGGCGGCCGCGTCGGACGACGCCGTGCGGGCGATCCTGCTGACCGCCGCCGGGGACCGGGCGTTCTGCGTCGGGCAGGACCTCAAGGAGCACATCGGGCTGCTGGCCGCCGACAAGCAGTCGGGGTCGGGCCTGACCATGAGCACCGTGCGCGAGCACTACAACCCCATCGTGCGGGCGCTGACCGGCGCCGCGAAGCCCGTGGTGGCCGGGGTCAACGGCGTCGCGGCCGGGGCCGGCTTCGGTTTCGCGCTCGCCGCGGACTATCGCGTCGTCGCCGACACCGCCGCCTTCAACACGTCCTTCGCCGGCGTCGCGCTGACCGCCGACTCGGGCATCTCCTGGACGCTGCCCCGGGTCGTCGGCCCGAGCCGCGCCGCCGACCTGCTGCTCTTCCCGCGCAGCATCAGCGCGCAGCAGGCGTACGAGCTGGGGATCGCGAACCGGCTGGTTCCGGCCGCCGAACTGCACGCCGAGGCGGAGAAGGTGGCGCGGGCACTGGCCTCGGGGCCGACGCTGGCGTACGCCGCGCTGAAGGAGTCCCTCGCGTTCGGGCTCACCCACTCGCTGGACGAGACCCTGGAGAAGGAGGACGAGCTCCAGGCGCGAGCGGGTGCCTCCGAGGACCACACCATCGCGGTCCAGGCGTTCGTGAACAAGGAGAAGCCGAAGTACCTGGGACGCTGACGGTCCGGGAGCGGGCGCCGCGGCCGGTGGCGCGGCTCCCCGTGTCCCTCGTGGCCCGCGTCGCCCCTGTGCTCCTCCGGCCGGGGCGCCGCTCCTCGCGCGTCCCCGTGGCCCCCGGCGCCGCTCCCTGCGCTCCCGGGAGGGCGCCACCGGTCACGGGGCGTCGCGCACCGCGCAGTCCGCCAGATGGTCGTTCACCAGGCCGCACGCCTGCATCAGGGCGTACGCCGTCGTCGGGCCCACGAAGCGGATGCCGCGCTTCTTGAGGGCCTTGGAGAGGGCGGTCGACTCGTCGGTGACGGCCGGGACGTCCGAGAGCTTCGTCGGCGCCGGACGGGCGGCGGGGTCGGGGGCGAAGGACCAGATCAGCTCGTCCAGCTCGCCCGGGGACCAGTCGGCCAGCACGCGCGCGTTGGCGACGGTCGCACGGATCTTGGCGCCGTTGCGGATGATCCCCGGGTCGGCGAGCAGGCGCTCCTCGTCGGCCTCCGTGAACGTCGCGACCTTGGCGATCTCGAAGTCCGCGAAGGCCGCGCGGAAACCGGACCGGCGGCGCAGGATGGTGATCCAGGACAGCCCCGACTGGAAGGCTTCCAGGCACAGGCGCTCGTAGAGGGCGTCGTCGCCGTGGACCGCCCGGCCCCACTCCTCGTCGTGGTAGGCCACGTAGTCCTCGGTGGACAGCGCCCAGGGGCAGCGCAGGGCGCCGTCGGGTCCGGCCAGCGCGTCACTCACTGCCCGTCCTCCGGGTGCTTGCGCAGCGAGGTGGTGTGGCTCGCCGCGCGGGCTCCGGCGAGCGCGGTCTCCAGGTCGGCGATCCGGGCGTCCCGCTCGCCGATCTCGGCGCCCAGCCGGCCGAGGGCGTCGTCGACGTCCGCCATGCGGTAGCCGCGCACGGCGACGGGGAAGCGCAGCGCGTCCACGTCACCGCGCTGCACCGGGCGGTCGTACGGAAGCGGATCCCGCAGGATCTCGGGCTCGGCGTCGGGAAGGGGGGTGCTCTCGCCGCCGCCCACCACGGACAGGGTGACCGCGGCGACCACGACGGCGAGCGCGACGACCAGGAACAAGAACATGAACATCGCTGAGGTCCCCACGCTCTGGTGCCGGCGCGGGTCGCGCCGGCGCGAAAGTACTGATGCTGACGAAAGCGGTCTGACGCTGCAAGTGTCAGGCTCCGATCGTGCCATGCGAGTCTGGCAGTTAGGGTCGCAGGCGGCTCATCAGCGGCACTTACTGGGAGAGGTCATAGGGGATGCTCAGGCTGGGCAGGCGTGAATTCGACGCGCACGAACCGGTGATCATGGCGATCGTGAACCGGACCCCGGACTCCTTCTACGACCAAGGAGCCACCTTCCGCGACGAGCCCGCCCTCGCTCGCGTGGAGCAGGCGGTGTCCGAGGGCGCCGCCATCATCGACATCGGCGGGGTCAAGGCCGGGCCGGGCGAAGAGGTGACGGCGGAGGAGGAGGCGCGCCGGACGGTCGGCTTCGTCGCCGAGGTGCGCCGCCGTTTCCCCGACGTGATCATCAGCGTCGACACCTGGCGGCACGAGGTCGGCGAGGCGGTCTGCGAGGCCGGTGCCGATGTGCTCAACGACGCCTGGGGCGGGGTCGATCCGCGCCTGGCGGAGGTGGCCGCCCGTTACCGGGTGGGGCTGGTGTGCACGCATGCCGGGGAGTCGGAGCCGCGGACGCGCCCGCACCGGGTCGCGTACGACGACGTGATGGCCGACATCCTGCGGGTCACGCTCGGTCTGGCGGAGCGCGCGGTCGCCCTGGGGGTGCCCCGCGAGTCGGTGCTGATCGATCCCGGGCACGACTTCGGGAAGAACACCCGGCACAGCCTGGAGGCGACGCGGCGGCTGGGAGAGATGGTCTCCACGGGGTGGCCGGTTCTCGTCTCCCTCTCCAACAAGGACTTCGTGGGCGAGACGCTCGACCGGCCGGTCAAGGAGCGGGTCGTCGGGACTCTGGCGACGACCGCCGTCTCGGCGTGGCTGGGGGCGCAGGTGTATCGCGTCCACGAGGTCGCGGAGACGCGTCAGGTGCTGGACATGGTGGCGTCGATCGCCGGGCACAGGCCGCCGACGGTGGCCCGGCGAGGGCTGGCGTAGCGGACGGACCGCGTCCATGGGGCCGTAAGGCAGACCCCGCGCGAGGGCGCCGGGGCGGTGCGCGGGTCGACGTGGGGCCCCCGCGTGGACGGGCGGCGGAGGGGCCGCCGTCTCAGCCCTCCGCCGCCCGTCGTCAGTCCCTGCCGGCCCCGCGGCCGCTCCCCTGCCGAAGGGCGGCCGCTCCCCTGCCGAAGGAGAGACCGGACCGGTTCTAGCGGCCGGCCTCCTTCGACACCAGCGCCACCGCCTCGTCCACGTCGTCCGTGATGTGGAACAGGAGCAGGTCCTTCTCCGAGGCCTTGCCCTGGGCGATCAGGGTGTTCTTGAGCCAGTCGACGAGGCCGCCCCAGTACTCCGTGCCGAACAGCACGATGGGGAAGCGGGTGACCTTCTGGGTCTGGACCAGGGTGAGCGCCTCGAAGAGTTCGTCGAGGGTGCCGAGGCCGCCGGGCAGGACCACGAAGCCCTGTGCGTACTTCACGAACATCATTTTCCGGACGAAGAAGTACCGGAAGTTCAGGCCGATGTCGACGTACTGGTTCAGCCCCTGCTCGAAGGGGAGCTCGATGCCGAGGCCGACGGAGATGCCCTTGGCCTCGCAGGCGCCCTTGTTCGCCGCCTCCATGGCGCCCGGCCCACCGCCGGTGATGACGGCCCAGCCGGCCTCCACGAGCATGCGGCCGAGCTGTACGCCCGTCTCGTACTCCGGCGAGCCCGGCTTGGTCCTGGCCGAGCCGAACACGCTGATGGCGGGCGGCAGTTCGGCCAGGGTGCCGAAGCCCTCGATGAACTCCGACTGGATGCGCAGAACGCGCCAGGGGTCGGTGTGCACCCAGTCCGACGGGGCCCGCTCGTCCAGCAGCCGCTGATCCGTCGTGCTCGCCTGCACCTGATCCCGCCTGCGCAGCACCGGGCCCAGCCGCTGCTCCTCCGGTGGCCGCTTCTTGCCCTCCGGGTTGCCAGTAGCCATGTCCACTCCCTCCGCGTACGGATCTCCCCCGCCCCGGCCGAGGCCGGAGCGGGGGAAGGTCGTTCCGCCCCAGGGTAGATCTCCGCTGGTTACGGCGGGGGGACGTGGGCATGTCCGCCATGAACCGCCAACGGGACGCCTCAGGCGGTGAGCCAGGCGCGCAGCCGCTCCTCACCCGCGATGATCTTGGCTGTCTCCACCCGCTCGTCCCGCTTGTGAGCCAGGTGCGGGTTCCCGGGGCCGTAGTTGACCGCCGGAACGCCGAGCCGGCTGAAACGGGAGACGTCCGTCCAGCCGTACTTGGGCTGCGGGGTGCCCCCGACCGCCTCGATGAAGGCGGCGGCGGCCGGGTGGGAGAGGCCGGGAAGAGCGGCACCGCTGTGGTCGTCGACGACGAACTCGTCCACGCCGCAGTCGGCGAAGACCTCGCGGACGTGCTCGATCGCCTCCTCCTCGGTGCGGTCGGGCGCGTAGCGGAAATTGACCGTGACGACGCACTCGTCGGGGATGACATTGCCCGCGACACCGCCCGAGATGCCCACCGCGTTCAGGCCCTCGCGGTACTCCAGGCCGTCGATCACCGGGTAGCGCGGCTCGTACGCGGCCAGCGCGGCCAGGATCGGGGAGGCCGCGTGGATCGCGTTCGAACCCATCCAGCTGCGGGCGGAGTGGGCCCGTTCGCCCTTGGTCTTCAGCAGCACCCGCAGCGTTCCCTGGCAGCCTCCCTCGACCTGCCCGTCGGAGGGCTCCAGGAGGACGGCGAAGTCGCCCTGCAGCCATTCGGGGTGGGCTTCGGACACATGCTTCAGCCCGTTCAGGTGGGCCGCGACCTCTTCGTTGTCGTAGAAGACGAAGGTGAGGTCCCGGTTGGGCTCGGGCACGGTGGCCGCGACACGGAGCTGCACCGCGACGCCCGACTTCATGTCGCAGGTGCCGCAGCCCCACAGCACGCCGTCCACGTCGAGGCGCGAGGGCACGTTGTCCGCGATGGGCACCGTGTCGATGTGGCCGGCGAGGACGACCCGCTCGGCGCGGCCCAGGTTCGTGCGCGCCACGACGTTGTTGCCGTACCGGTCGACCGTCAGATGCGGCAGGGCGCGCAGGGCGGCCTCCACGGCGTCCGCGAGCGGCTTCTCGTTGCCGCTCTCCGAGGGGAAGTCGACGAGCTGCGCGGTGAGCTCGGCTGCGTCCAGGGTGAGGTCAAGCGGGGTGTCGGCCATGCCGACGACCCTAGCGCGCCCGGCCTGGGGGTCCCGAAAGCAGCCGGATGCGGTCGTATCCCCCGGCGGCGCTCCCGTCGTCCACAGCCCCACGGTCCGCCGACAGCGGTCTCCAGTACCTTGTACGCGTGCCAGAGCCGTCCCCCACTCCTGTCCGGCGCCGCGGTCGCCTCCTCCGCTTCGGCGGGGCCGTCATGGTCCTGCTCGCCCTCGCGGGCTATCTCGGCGTGCAGTACCTCACGGGCGGCACCGGCGCGCCCCGGTGCAAGGTCGTCTCCGGCAAGGGCGACGGCGCGTCGTACGAGTTCACACCCGAGCAGGCGGTGAACGCGGCGACGATCTCGGCGGTCGGCACCTCCCGCCGGATGCCCGAGCGCGCGGTGGCGATCGCCCTCGCGACGGCTCTCCAGGAGTCGGGACTGCGCAACATCCAGCACGGCGACCGGGACTCCCTCGGCCTGTTCCAGCAGCGGCCCTCGCAGGGCTGGGGCACGACGAAGCAGATCATGGACCCGACGTACGCGGCGGGCATCTTCTACGAGCATCTGGCCAAGGTGCCCGGCTATTCGCGGCTGCCCCTCACCGTCGCCGCGCAGCGCGTGCAGCGCAGCGGCTATCCGCAGGCGTACGCGAAGCACGAGCCGGACGCCACGCTGCTCGCCGCCGCCCTGACCGGCCGCGCGGCGGCCACGCTGACCTGCGAGGGACGCCCGGACGCGACCCCGGCGGGCGGTGCCGCCCCGGTGCGGGCCGCGCTCGCGCGGGACTTCGGGCGCGATGTGCTCCAGGAGGCGGGCGCCACCGTGGACGCCAACGGTTCCTCCGCGTCGCCGGCCCCTGTCGCCCCGGCCTCGCCGAGGGCCGGCGACCGGACCGTGACGGTCCCCGTGCGCGAGGACTCCACCGCCGGGGCCGGGGTGGTCCGCCGTGGCTGGGAGCTGGCGCACTGGGCCGTGGCCAACTCCTCGGCCCTGCACATCGAGCGGGTGTCGTACGCGGGGCGCGAGTGGACCGCGGGGACCTCGGAGGGCACGTGGCGCACGGCCGACGACAAGGGCGGTGCGGCCGGGGGGAAGGCCGCGGCCGAGGTCCGTATCGTCACTGCTCAGTAGTACGGACCCTCACCCGTTGGGGGGACGGGCCCTCGGGGGCCGGTGACGGGCACGGGCTTGCGCGCACTCACTCCCGCATCCGGGAAATCCCTTGAGAACAAAGGGCCGCAGGGATTCGGCGGGATACACGTCCGGGTATTGTTTGCCCGTTTTTATCCACAACCGATAATGCGACGCATTACCAACTCTTTGCGTCGGGCCACCGCAACCTTCGTGGACTTCGAGCGGTAGTCACTGCGTCCGAGCCCGGAACGATCACCGCAGAGGCTCAGCGGACGGTGACGCGGTCGGTCGGCAGCCAGCCGGTCGGCTCCCGGGCACGGTCGGACACTTCCCCGTTCTCTCCCGTCATAAGGAGCAACATGTCCCTCCCCCTGACCCGCCGGATCGCCCGTGTCGTGCTGCTCGTCGCAGCCGGAGCGGCGCCCGTGGTCGGTGCGGCCGGCTCCGCCTGCGCGGCGGCCGAACTGCCGGCCGCCCCCAGCCTCGGCGGGCTGACCGCCCTGGACGGGGCGAACGTCGGCAACACCGTCGACGGAGCGGCGCGGAACGTCGCCGGGATCGCCGGCAAGTCCGGCGGCGACGCGGTCAAGAAGTCCGTGCCGGCCGCGGGCAAGACCGGCGGGAAGGTCGCCAAGAAGGCGACGCCGGCCGCGCAGAAGGTGGCCGGGGACGCCGCCGGGCAGGCCGGTGGCCTCCTCGGCGACACCGCGAAGACCGCGACCGGCGGCAGCCTGCCGACGGACACCGTGACCAAGGGCGGGCTGCCGACGGAGCAGCTCCCGCTGAAGGGCCTGCCGCTGGGCTAGGCACCGCCGTAGCGCCGACGCCCCGGACGCGGGGCCCGGCGGACGCGGGCGGCGACGGGGGTCCGGGGAAGCGAGTTCCCCGGACCCCCGTTTCGTACTACTGGGCCGACGGTGCCCGCCGGAGGCGTTCGACCGCCGCCGCGACGCGCTCGTCCGAGGCGGTGAGGGCCACGCGGACGAACTTCTCTCCCGCCTCGCCGTAGAAGTCGCCGGGGGCCACCAGGATGCCCAGGTCGGCCAGGTGGGCGACCGTGGACCAGCAGGACTCGTCCCGGGTGGCCCAGAGATAGAGGCTCGCCTCGCTGTGCTCGATCCGGAAGCCGTGGTCCAGCAGGGCGTCGCGCAGCGCGGTGCGGCGGGCGGCGTAGCGCTCGCGCTGTTCGCGGACGTGGGTGTCGTCCGAGAGGGCGGCGACCACGGCGGCCTGGGTCGGCGCGGAGGTCATCATGCCGCCGTGCTTGCGGATCGCGAGGAGTTCGCCGAGCACGGCGGGGTCGCCCGCGAGGAACGCGGCGCGGTAGCCGGCCAGGTTCGAGCGCTTGGAGAGCGAGTGGACCGAGACGATCCCCTCGTAGGAGCCGCCGCAGACGTCCGGGTGCAGTACCGAGACCGGGTCGGCCTCCCAGCCCAGCTCGAGGTAGCACTCGTCCGAGAAGACGAGGATGCCGTGCTCGCGGGCCCAGGCGACGATCCGGGTGAGGTCCGCGGCGGACAGGACCTTGCCGGTCGGGTTGGACGGGGAGTTCAGCCACAGCAGCTTCAGGCCCGTCGGGTCCAGCTCCGTCGGGTCGTCGTAGACCACGTGGTCCGCCCGCGCGAGCCGCGCTCCGACCTCGTACGTCGGGTACGCGAGGCGCGGGTACGCGACCTTGTCGCCGGGGCCGAGGCCGAGCTGGGTCGGCAGCCAGGCGACCAGTTCCTTGGAGCCGACGATCGGCAGGACGTGGCGGTGGGTGACGTCCCGTGCGCCGAGCCGTCGCTCCACCCAGCCGGTGAGCGCGTCCCGCAGCTCGGGCGTGCCCCACACCGTGGGATAGCCGGGCGAGTCCGCGGCCGCGACCAGAGCTTTCTGGATCAGCTCGGGCACCGGGTCGACCGGGGTGCCGACGGACAGGTCGACGATGCCGCCCGGGTGAGCGGCGGCGGTCGCCTTGTAGGGCTCCAGCTTGTCCCAGGGGAAGGTGGGAAGCCGGTCGGAGACTGCGGACACGGGATCGGGCTCACTTTCTCGTACGTACGGCCCGTACAGGCGGACACGGGCTGCTGCACGGATGCCGCACGGGCTGACACGGCAAAACGCCTCGGTCCCGTAAGGCGATCGGAGCGATCAGGCCGTACGGGACCGAGGCGGCGCTCCCCCAGCTACCGCTGGGAGGGACCCCCAGCGGGCCGCTTACTGGTTCTGCGGCGGGAGCGCTGCGATGAAGGGGTGGTCGCGCTCGATCAGACCGAGCTTGCTGGCGCCGCCGGGCGAGCCGAGCTCGTCGAAGAACTCGACGTTCGCCTTGTAGTAGTCCTTCCACTCTTCCGGAGTGTCGTCTTCGTAGAAGATCGCCTCGACCGGGCACACCGGCTCACAGGCTCCGCAGTCGACGCATTCGTCCGGGTGGATGTACAAGGACCGGGAGCCCTCGTAGATGCAGTCGACCGGGCACTCCTCGATGCACGCCTTGTCCTTGACGTCGACACAAGGCTGCGCGATGACGTAGGTCACGCTGTCGTTCCTCCTCGATAGGGCGCTGGCGGGCCTCCGTAGGCTCCGCCGCCTGGCGCGCGGGAGCGCGGCGTCGTCGATGCCCGCCCCTAGTATCTCCGTTCTTGGGCATGATCCGAACAGGAGGGGTGAACTGACCTGTGGAAATCTCTGCATCCGGCCGCCTGGAGGTCCGTATCACCGCTGCTGACGTGGGAAAACGTGTCTCGGTACGACGCATGATCGACGACGGAGACACGGGCGGGAAGTTCACCGACACGGTCGGAGTTCTCACATCGTGGGACAACGGTGTGCTGCTGATCACACGACGGACCGGCGAGAGTGTCCGGATCGCGGAATCCTCGCTGGTCGCGGGCAAGGTCGTGCCCTCCGCCCCGGCTCGGCGGCGCGGGCCCGCGGCCTCGTACGAGGAGCTGGCTCGGGTCGCCGCGCGGGCCTGGCGGCCGGTGGAGAGCGAGCGGCTCGGCGCATGGGAGCTGCGGGCGGCGGGCGGGTTCACCCGACGCGCCAACTCCGCGCTTCCGCTGGGCGACCCGGGCGTGTTGCTCGACCAGGCGCTGACCCGCGTACGGGACTGGTACGCGGCCCGTGGCCTGCCCGCCTACATCCAGACCGCGACAGGCGCCGAGGGCACCCAGGAGCTGTTGTGCGCCGAGCTGGAGGCGCGTGACTGGGCGCGTGAGGTGACGGCCGAACTGTGGACCGGCGCGCTCGCGCCGATCGGGGACCGGGAGGCACCCGGGGTCCTGCTCTCCCGCACGGCCGACGAGGCGTGGCTCGGCCGCTACCAGCGCAAGGGCCTGAGCGACGTGGCCCTGAAGGTGCTGGGCAGCGGTCCCTCGGTGTGGTTCGCGACCGTGCCCGGCGCCCAGGGCGCGGCTCCGGCCGCGATCGGGCGCTGCGTGGTGGACGGCCGCTGGGCCGGATTCGCCGCCGTCGAGGTCGACCCGGCCCACCGCCGCAAGGGCCTCGCCACCGCCGTCATGGCCGCGCTGGCCCGCCGCGCCCTGGACGAGGGCGCCTCGGCGGCCTGGCTCCAGGTGGAGGCGGACAACACCGGGGCACGGGAGCTGTACGCGGGCATGGGATTCGGGGCGCATCACGCCTACCACCACTACCGCGCGCCGCGGACGCAAAAGGTGTCCGGCGACGACCGCTATCGATCGACGTGACGGGGCACGAGCCAGCTATGCGTTCCCCTCAGCCACCGGACCCGGAGCGAGCCGACGAAGTACGGCGGCGGTTCGCCGACGAGGCACGGGCCGAGCGGCCCGATCCGGCGGTGCTGTGCCTGCTGGTGGGCGCCGCGGCGGACGGGACGCTGGACGAGGCGGGCATGGACGCGGCGCAGGTCGAGCTGGACGGGCTGGCCGGCCGGCTGCCCTTCCGTCCGGGCGGCCCCCGCGCCTGGGCGAGCGCCCTGTCCGAACTCCTCGGCGGGCGCTGTGGATACCGGGGGTCACCGGGCGACTACCAGCGGCTGGAGTCCTCCCTGCTGCACGCGGTGCTGCGCCGGCGGCGTGGGCTGCCCATCCTGCTCTCGGTGGTGTGGATGGAGGTCGCGCGACGGGCCGGCGCACCGGTCTACGGGGTCGCGCTGCCCGGTCACTTCGTGGTGGGCTTCGGCCCGCCCGAGGAGCAGGTGCTCGCCGATCCCTTCGACGGCGGGCGCGTCCTGACCGGCTCCGACGCCGAGCTGCTCGTCGCCGGGGCCACCGGCGCCCCGCTCGACCCGTCGATGCTCTCCCCCGCCGACCCGCTCGACGTCGTCCTGCGCATCCTGAACAACATCCGTGCCTGGGCCGCCGCCCGGCCCGAACGCTCCGACGTGGCCCTGTGGTCGGTGGAGCTGTCCCTCCAACTTCCCTCGCACCCAGCGCGGCTGCGCTACGACCGCGCCCAACTCCTCGTCCAGCGAGGGGACTTCCTCAGCGGTGCCGCCGAACTGGACGCGTACGCGGACGTGGTGGCGGGCGTCGACGAACCGGCCGCCGACCGCGTACGCCGACAGGCCCACGCGGCACGGGCGATGCTCAACTGACGCGCGTACGCCGGGTTCCGCGCGTGACCCGCCCGGAGCCGTGCCAGGAGCCCACGGCTCCCCTCACAGCCACCCCTTCTCCCGCGCGATCCGTACCGCCTCCGCCCGGTTGCGGACCGCCAGTTTCTGGATGGCCGTGGAGAGGTAGTTGCGGACCGTGCCCTGGGAGAGGTGGAGGGCGGTGGCCAGTTCGGCGTTGGTGGAGCCGTCGGCGGCGGCACGGAGGATCTCGCGTTCGCGGTCGGTGAGCGGGTTGGCGCCCTCCGCCAGCGCGGCCGCGGCCAGCGTGGGGTCGATCACGCGCTCGCCCGCCAGCACCTTGCGTACCGCTTGGGCGAGTTGGGCCGCCGGAGCATCCTTGACCAGGAAGGCGTCGGCACCGGACTCCATGGCGCTGCGCAGATAGCCGGGGCGGCCGAAGGTCGTGAGGACGATCAGCTTGAGGGCGGGGAACTCCTTGTGGAGTGCGGCCGCGGCCTCTATGCCCGTCATGCCCGGCATCTCGATGTCGAGGAGCGCCACGTCCACGTCATGGGCGCGGGCCGCCGCCAGTACCTCGTCGCCGCGGGCCACTTGGACGACCACCTCGATGTCCGGCTCCAGTCCCAGCAGGGCGGCCAGCGCCTCGCGGACCATCGACTGGTCCTCGGCGAGGAGGACCTTGATCGTGCGGCTCATGCACCGGATCCTACGGGGTCGTCCGCCGCGCCCACAGGGGCTCGGCCGCCGGCGAGCGGCGCCCGTGCGACCAGCCGGAATCCGTGCCGGACACGACCCGCCTCCAGCGATCCGCCCGCCTGCTCCAGGCGTTCGGTCAGTCCCGTCAGTCCGTTGCCGGCGGCGGCGCCGGAGGAACCGCCCGAGCCGTCGTCCTCCACCGACAGTTCGAGCACGGGGCCGTCCAGAGTCTGGCGCCGGACGAGTGTCACGACGCAGCGCCGGGCGCCGCTGTGCCGTACGACGTTGGTGATCGCCTCGCGCAGGGCCCAGGCCAGCGTGGACTCGCTCTCCTCGGGGACACCCTCGACGTCGGGTTCGGCCGGCAGGTCGGCGATGACGCCCGCCGCGGTCAAGGCGACCTGGGCGCCCGCGAGTTCACCGGCCAGCCGGGGCCGCCGGTAGCCGGTGACCGCCTCGCGTACGTCGACCAGGGCCTGGCGGCTCACCTGCTCGATGTCGGCGACCTGCTGGGCCGCCTTGCCGGGATGGTCCGGGAGCATCCGCCCGGCCAGCTCGCTCTTCAGGGTGATCAGCGAGAGGGAGTGGCCGAGCAGGTCGTGCAGGTCCCTGGCGAGGCGCAGGCGCTCCTCGTTCGCGGCGAGCTGGGCGACGGTGGCCCGTGCCTTGCGCAGCTCCACCGTCGTACGGACCAGCTGCCGTACGCCGGTCATCGCGAAGCCGATCAGGACGACGAGCAGGACGAGGTTGCGCGCGTCCCGCTCGCCGCCGTGCAGGCCGACGAGCAGCATCACGACGGCGGTCAGCGGGATGGTCCAGTACGACACCCGCAGCGGGAACGTCGTCCCGCAGGCGACCGAGACGTACACGAACAGGCCGAGCCAGGGCGGGCCGAGCGTCAGGCACAGCACGACGGCGAGCGCGCCGAGGGCGAGGACGAGGGAGGAGACGGCCAGGGTGCCCGCGAAGGCCCTGCCCATGTTCCGGAAGACGAGCGTCAGATAGATCGCGACGAAGGCCGCGAGGCCGAGCCAGCCGGCCGCGGTGGCCGCGGGCGTGTGGTTGCCGGAGGCGAGGTCGTGGACCGGCGAGCTGAGGAACACCAGCCAGATGACGATCCACGCCGACTTGCGCAGGGCCTCGCGGACGTTGCGGGGGGACTCTCCCATCCGCACCAGCCGGTCCGTGCGGGCCTCGTCGGGCACCGGGTCTTCCGTCATGGCACTCACGCCTTCAGCGTGTCCTTCCGGTACAGCCATGCCGCGCCGCCCGCGAAGAGGGCGAAGGAGACGGCGAGGATGGCGATGTCCTTCGCGTGCGGGGCGTCGCCCAGTTCGATGGCCTGCCCCAGGGCAGCGTACGCGTGCGTGGGCAGCCACTTCGCGATGTTCTGCAGCCAGTCGGGGAAGGTGGTCGTGGGCATCCAGAGGCCACCGAGCATCGACAGGCCGAAGTAGATGATCATCGTGATCGGCCGGACCGCGTCACCGCTGGCCAGATAGCCGATGGCGACGCCGAGCGCGGCGAAGACCAGGCTGCCGGCCCAGATCACGCCGGTGAGCGCGAGCCACTGCCAGGCGTCCAGGCGTACGTCCTTCACGGCCGCGGCGACCACGAAGACGATCACGATCGACGGCAGGCTGATCACGGCGGCGCCGGCCGTCTTGGCGAGGACGTAGCCGCGGCCCGGCAGCGTGGTGAGCCTCAACTGCCGTACCCAGCCGCTCTCCCGCTCCTTCGCGATGCGTTCGCTGTTGCCCATGAGAACGGCGGTCAGGGCCCCGAAGGAGGCCATGGAGACCATGAAGAAGGTCGGCAGGGTGAGGCCGGTTCCGTCCACCTCGGTGGTGCTGTCGGCGCTGCCCGCGATCAGCAGGAACAGGGCCGAGGGGTAGACCACGGAGAAGAACAGGAACTTCTTGTTGCGCAGGGCGCGGGTGATCTCCAGCTTGATGAGACTGTTCACTTGGACGTCGCCTCCTCGGCGGCGGTGCGGTCGGCCTCGGCGGCCGCGGTGCGGTTGGCCTCTTCGGCCTCGGTGATGGCGACGAAGGCCTGCTCGAGACCGAGCCCGGCGACTTCGAGGTTGCGCGGGTAGACGCCGAGCCCGTACAGCGCGTGCACGGTGGCGTCCGCGTCGGAGGACTGGATGCGGACGGTCTGCCCGGACACGTCGATGGAGGTGAGGAAGGGCAGCGCGCGCAGCGGGGCCTCGTCGATGGGGCCCTCCAGGTCGAAGGCGACGCGGCGGGCGCCGGCCTTGGCCTTGATCTCGGCGGCGGTGCCGTCGGCCAGCAGGCGTCCCCGGTGCAGGACGAGGACGCGGTCCGCTATGGCGTCGGCCTCCTCCAGGTAGTGCGTGGCGAACAGGACCGTGCGGCCCTGGTCGGCCTGCTCGCGCATGGTGGCCCAGAACGCCTGCCGGGCGGAGACGTCCATGCCGGTGGTGGGCTCGTCGAGGACGATCAGGTCGCTGTCGCCCGCCGTGGCGAGGGCGAACCGGACGCGCTGTGCCTGGCCGCCCGAGAGCTTGTCGACCCTGCGGTCGGCGATCTGGCCGATGCCGGCGCGGGCGAGGACGTCGGTGGCGCGGTACGGCTTCGGGTGCAGATCGCAGGCGAGTTTCACGAGTTCGCCGACGGTGACCTCGTCCATCAGCCCGCCGCTCTGCAGCATGGCGCCCACCCGGCCGGCGACGATCGCCTCGCGCGGGCCGGTGCCGAACACCCGGACCGTCCCGCTGTCGGCGTTCTTGAGGCCGAGCAGCAGGTCCAGCGTGGTCGACTTGCCCGCCCCGTTGGGACCCAGGAGGGCGACGGTCTCGCCCGGGTGCAGTTCGAGCGTCAGCCCGTCCACGGCCCGGACGCTCCCGTAGGCCTTGGTCACCGATTCGAACCCGACCACCGGTGTGGTGGTGGTCGCCGCAGTCGTTGTCATGTGATCCATCGTGGCCGCGAGGAGGGTGCCCGCGGCAGTGCGCTGTGTCCTCGGTCGCGGATGACAGATGTCATGTCGGCGGCGGGCGACCGTGCCCGGCGGCGGCCCTCCACGGAACGGCGAGAGGGCACCCGGCCGGTGAGAACCTGGCCGGATGCCCTCGACGCGCGTGGTGCGCCCGCTAGTTGGGGTCGGTGGGGATGGTCACGTCGCGTGCGGCGGCCGTCTTCCCGACCAGCGCCCGGCCCACGGCGGAGGCCACTTCCTGCGGGCTCACGGCCTTCTTGCTGCCGTCGCCCTTGGTGACCGTCACACCGTCGAAGGCGTGGCCGTACAGCTCCTGGAGCACCTTCAGGTCGTAGCGCTCGACGAGCTTGCCCTCGACCGGCTGGACGCTCAGGAACTTCCAGATGGACTTCTGCGGACTGAAGGCGATGAGGTGGGTGGCGTCCGTGCGGACGGTGATGTTCGCCGACATGGCGACCGTCGCGAACGTCGACATCTTCCGGTCCACCTCGGCCTTGGTGACCGTCGGCTGGCGGGTCGTGGTGGCGACCTTCACCGGAGTGGTCGCGTCGGTCCCGACCTGGGCGAGGTAGGCGTCCTTGACGGCCTGTGTCGAGGACGCGACGTCGATGCCCTTGCCCGCCTTGCCGTAGACGGCGACGGCCTTGCCCGGGCTGAACTTGATGGTGCCGTCGGTCGCCGACCCGGAGCCGCTCGCGGCGCGCTCCAGGGCGGCCTGGAGCTTCTCCTCGTCGACCGGCATCACGGGCGCGACCACGCGCTCCTGGCCGAACAGCGAGCCGATCACCGAGACCGGGTTGTAGTCGCTGCCTGCGGCGGCGCGGACGGTGGCCTGACTGTCCAGCTGGAGTCCGGCCTGGTCGGGCTTGAGCTGCACCGTGTCGCCGTCGACGGACAGCGTCAGGGCCTTGTTCGTGCGGTCGCCGAAGGCGTCGTCGAGCTTCTTGACGGCGTCGTCGCGGGTGCCGCCGCCGATGTCGACGCCGAGCACGGTGGTGCCCTTGGGCACGTCCGAGTGGTTCATGAGCAGGCCCGCGCCGTAGGCGCCGCCGACGAGGACGACGGCGAGGGCGCCGAGGAGCGCCGGCTTGTTGCGGCCCTTTTTCTTCTTCGCCTGCTTCGACGAGGCGGGCGGCTGCTGGACCGGTTCGGGCAGCTTCGGCGGTGTGTGGGACCTGGGTCCCTCGTTGCGCGTGCCCGCGTCGAACGAGAAGTTCTGGCTGGGTGAAACGACGGGGATACCGCTGGTCAGGGTGTGCCCGGAGACGTTGTCCGCGGGGGCGCCGTAGCCGCCGGGCCCCGGGTCGGGCGCCGGCTTCTGCGGGGTGAGGATCGCGGTGTCGTCGCTGAGACCGCCGCGCGGGCCCGTTCCGGCGCCGGGATATCCCGCGCCCGCGTTCGGGTTGCCGGGGGCGGAGCCCGGTGTCGCGGCCAGGCTGCCGGGAGCCGCGCCGGGGCCGGCCGGAGGCACCATCGGGCCGTCGCCGGTGGCGGGACCGCCGGTCGGACCGGCCGGGCCGCCCCGGCCGCCCTCGGAGAAGTACGGGAGGTCGTCGCGGCGCGGTTCGCCGGTTCCGCCGGACGAACCTATGGCCGGGAACGAGCCGGTGTCGCGCAGCGCCCCGGAGACGTCGAAGGAGCCCGTGCCGCCGCCGTGACCGGGTGCCACGGGTCCGGCACCGGTGGCACCGGGGAGCCCGGCACCGTTCGTACCGCCGGGCCGCACACCACCGGTGATGCCCAGCGGACCGGCGCCGTTGGACGGCGCGGGCCGTCCCGTGCCCGGTGTCCCCGCGGGACCCGAGCCGTTCGACGCGCCCGAGGGAGCGGGGGAGGCCGAACCGCCCGGCAGGCCCGCCCCGTTGGTCGACCCGCCTCCCGGACCGCCCTTGGGCGCGCCGGACTTGCGTGGCGCGAACCAGTCGCTCGTCTTCTCCTCGGCCGGGCCGGGCTGGTCCACGGGCGCGGGTGCCGGTGCGGACGGGGCCGGGGTGGTGGCCGTCGTGGCGGAGGCGCCCGCGGGCGAACCGCCGCCGCGCGGCGCCTGTGCGCCCGTGTTCGCGCCGTCGCCGCCCTCGGAGGGCGCGTCGGTGCCGGCGACGGGGGTACGGACGACCACGGGCGGGATGGGCCGCGATCCAGGGATGTTGATCCGGATCCGTGTCGTCAGTGTGGTCTCGGTCTTGCGCTCCTCCGGCGGCTTGCCGGCGGCCGATCGGCCCGCGTCGGCGCCGCCTTCGGAAGCCATGGGGGTCCCGTACGGCGGCGTCCCCGACGGGTACGCGGCTCCACCGCGCCCGTTGGGCCCGGAGGACGAACTGTCAGTTTCACGACTCAAGGCAGGTTCTCCCGGTTGGCTCCGCCGCCCGTTTACTCGACCTCATCTCGGGCAGCTCGGCGGCGCGCACCACCATACTGGCCATGTCCGGCCCGCAAACCTCGCCCGCGAAGGAATCTCGCACCGGACCCGCACCTGACGGATACGGCGAAGTGGTACGTCACTTGCCAAGTCGGGCACCGGAGGCGCCCGGTTGCCGCCCCTGCCCGAGCGTGGCGCACATCACAGCCACGGCCATGCCTCCGAGCAGGAAGAGGTACGAAACAACTCCCGCGCCGAAGAGGAAGTCCCCTTCCGGGCGACTGGCGGTGAGCAGGACGACGGCGACCATCCAGCCGGCCGCCGGGGCGACGGCCCCGGCCCGGGACGCTGTGGCCCGCGCTCCGCCCAGGAAGAGTCCGGCGGCGCCCGCCAGCGCCAGCAGCAGCCCGAGGGGGAACAAGCCGGACTCCACCAGCGCCCCGGCGACCCCGACCAACGCTCCGAGCAGGAAGAGACCCAGGTAGGCGGCGATCCGCCCGCCCGAGGGCCGTGTCAGTGGCTGGGCGAGCGCACTTCCGCCGCCGCGCCGTCCGTTCGTACTCATCACAGACCCGCCCCTGTCCGAGTGGCCGCCTTGCCCGCGTCCGTCACCGGCCGTTCCTCTCGATGTCCTGGATGCCCGGGATGCCCTGGAACAGGTCCGTCTCCCGCGTCGCGGGACGCGGGGCGTCGACCAACTCGTAGTACTCGGTGGTGAAGAGCGGCTGCGCCAGCTCGTTCGAGAGGACGAACCAGGGGCCGTCCACGGTGATCTGGGTGGCGTGCGCCCGCATCGCGGCGGCCTTGGCGGCGGCGTACGCGGTGCCGTCGACCTCGGTGGTGATGGTCGCCTCGTCGACCACGCCCGGTACGTCGTCGATCGCGGCCGACCGGTCGAACGGCAGCTCGGGGAGGGCCTCGCGCAGAAGCGCGAACGCCTCCTCGGCCACCGGGCGCGGCACCCGGTTCCAGTAGGTCTTGGTGATCCGCCACGCGTCGCCGAGATCCTGGCGGTGGGTGGGATCAGCGGCCAGCTCGGCGGCGCGCACGGCCACGCGGTGGGTCTGGATGTGGTCCGGGTGCCCATAACCCCCATCGGGGTCGTAGGTGACGAGCACCTGGGGGCGCACCTCGCGGATCACCTCGACCAGGCAGTCGGCGGCCTCGTCGAGGTCCGCGGACCAGAAGGCACCCGGGCGGTGGTTCTGCTCGACGCCCATCATCCCGGAGTCACGGAACCGCCCGGCTCCGCCCAGGAAGCGGTGGTCGGCGACGCCCAGTTCCTTCATGGCGGCGCTCAGCTCACCGGTCCGGTACGGACCCAGTCCGCCCTCGCGATCGGGGGCGAGATGGGCGAGTTCGGGCGGAATGACCTCACCCTCCTCGCCGAGGGTGCAGGTCACCAGCGTCACATGAGCGCCCTCGGCCGCGTATCTGGCCATGGTCGCGCCATTGTTGATCGACTCGTCGTCCGGATGCGCGTGCACCAGGAGCAGACGCCGGTCGGGCAGTTCCGTCATGGAACCCACCCTACGAGGCGCCCGCCCCGTCCCCGGTCCGGGCGGGGATCAGAACTTGATGCTGCCGATCATCCCCGCGATGTTCGTGGTCAGCTCGCTGATCGTGGGTGCGACCGTCGAGGAGGCGAGATAGAAGCCGAGCAGCATGCATACGACCGCGTGCCCGCCTTTCAGTCCTGACTTCTTGATCAGAAGAAAGACGATGATCGCCAGCAGCACCACCGCCGAAATCGAGAGTGCCACGGCGGCTCACCTCCAAAGGTCCCAGGGACTCGGGGTCCGGTACGGGACCGGACATGGGGGGTCTGTAAATCCATACAGCAGCCAGCAGGTTCTTACCCACGCAGCGCTAGTGATCATAACTATCCGTACGCGCGCATCGATCGGCGCACGGCCGCACAAGGGGGCGCATGGCCAATATGGTCGGGGGATGACGAACGAGCCTCTCTCCTTCCCGCGCCGGTACGCCCGCACGCAGCGGTTCACCTCCGGCGCGCCGCGCGCGTTCACCGTGTCCCCCGACGGTTCCCGTGTGGTGTTCCTGCGGTCCTCCTCCGGTACGGAGAGGGCGAATCAGCTGTGGGTCCTCGATGTGGCGGAGGGCCAGGAACGGGTCGCGGCCGACCCCGCGGCACTGCTCGGCGGCGCCGGCGAGCGCCTCTCCCCGGAGGAGCGGGCGCGCCGCGAGCGCAGCCGCGAGGGCGGCGCGGGGATCGTCGGATATGCCACGGACACAGCCGCCGAGTTGGCCTCTTTCGCCTTGTCAGGGCGGCTCTTCACGGCGGAGCTGCGAGCCGGCACGGCGCGTGAACTCACGGTCCCCGGACCGGTGATCGACCCGCGCCCCTCCCCCGACGGCCGGCTCGTGGCATACGTCGCCGGGGGCGCGCTGAGGGTCGTCGGGGCGGAGGGCGACGACGACCGGGCGCTCGCGGAACCCGAACCCTCGGCGGAACCAGGGTCGGTTTCCTACGGGTTGGCCGAGTTCATCGCGGCCGAGGAGATGGGGCGTTCGCGCGGATTCTGGTGGTCGCCGGAGGGGGACCGGCTGCTCGTGGCGCGGGTCGACGACACGCCCGTGCAGCGCTGGTGGATCTCCGATCCGGCGCATCCGGAAGCCGATCCGCAGCGGGTCGCCTACCCGGTGGCGGGCAGCGCCAACGCGGAGGTGCGGCTCTTCGTGATCGGGCTCGACCGGGTGCGCACGGAGGTCCGCTGGGACCGCGCGCGTTATCCGTATCTGGCGCATGTGCACTGGTCAGCGGCGGGTGCTCCGCTGCTTCTGGTGCAGGCGCGGGACCAGCGCAGCCAGCTGTTCCTGGCCGTGGACCCGGACTCCGGGACGACCCGGATGGTGCACGCCGACGAAGATCCAACTTGGCTGGATCTTTTCCCCGGAGTGCCCTGCTGGAGCCCCGACGGACAGCTCGTGCGGATCGCCGACGAGGGCGGTGCACGGGTCCTGGCGTTCGGTGAACGCCCGCTGACCGGGGCCCAGTTGCACGTCCGGGCGGTGCTCGACGTCTCGGCCGACGATGTGCTGGTCGCGGCCTCGGCGGGCGCGGCCGCGGCCGCGCCGGAGACCGGCGAGGTACACGTGTACCGCGTGAACGAACTCGGGCTGGAGCGCCTGTCGCAGGAGCCCGGGGTGCACTCGGCGGTGCGCGCCGGGGGCGTGACCGTGCTCGTGTCGTCGGTGCTCGACCAGGCGGGCGCCCAGGTACAGGTGCTGCGGGAAGGCGACCGAAGGAAGGCGGGGGTCCCCCGGGCCGGAGGCTGGGAGCGGGTGGCGACCATCCCCTCGTACGCCGAACATCCCGGATTGTCCCCGCGCGTGACGCTCACACAGGGGGGCGCACAGAAAATCCCATGCGCCGTGCTTATGCCTACTGACTACGACGGCGACACTCCCCTACCGGTCCTGCTGGACCCCTACGGCGGTCCGCACGGCCCCCGGGTGCTGGCGGCGCACAACGCGCACCTCACCTCGCAGTGGTTCGCCGACCAGGGCTTCGCGGTGGTCGTCGCCGACGGCCGCGGCACCCCGGGGCGCTCCCCCGCCTGGGAGAAGGCGATCCGCGACGACCTCACGCTCTCCCTCGACGACCAGGTCGAGGCGCTGCACGGTCTCGCGGAGCGGTTCCCGCTCGACCTGTCCCGGGTCGCGATCCGCGGCTGGTCGTACGGCGGCTGGCTCGCGGGGCTCGCCGTGCTGCGCCGCCCCGACGTCTTCCACGCGGGCATCGCGGGCGCCCCGGTCGCCGACTGGCGGCTGTACGACACCCACTACACGGAGCGGTACCTCGGCGATCCGGCCGCGAGCCCCGCGGCGTACGCGAAGAGCTCACTGGTCACCGACGAGGGGCTCTCCGCGCCCACCGGGCCGCACCGGCCGCTGATGATCGTGCACGGCCTCGCGGACGACAACGTCGTGGTGGCGCACGCCCTGCGGCTGTCCTCGGCTCTGCTGGCCGCCGGCCGCCCGCACGAGGTGCTGCCGCTGTCCGGAGTCACGCACATGACTCCCCAGGAACAGGTCGCCGAGAACCTGCTCCTGCTTCAGGTGGACTTCCTGCGGCGCTCTCTCGGTCTGAGCTGAGCGACAGCACTCCGCGAAGCGCGGCAACCATCGATCCAGCGACCGCGACGCAACGCCGGCCGGCTCCGCGAGAGCGGCGCCGGCTCAGGCGCGAAGGGCAGCAACGAGCCGGGGTGACATGGCGCACCCCGGCTCGTTTACGGCACCCGCACGGCCGTACGGTGTTCACCTTGGCGCGTCCGTATATCGGTACCGCTTCCGCCAAGTTGCCTGTGTGTTAACGAAGTTTGCTCATATTTGTGGTGTTATGCCACCCCGTCGGAGGGCTCCTCCGGGGGGACGACCTGCTTCTCCTCCGCGAAGTGACAGGCCGAGTCGTGGGCGGTCGGACCGGCGGAGAGCCGGAACTCGGCCGGCACCGCGAGCAGCGGCACCTCCAGCGTGCAGCGCTCCTGCGCCTTCCAGCAGCGGGTGCGGAACCGGCAGCCGGACGGGATGTGCGCGGGCGAGGGCACGTCCCCGGTGAGGATGATCCGCTCCCGGTGCTCCCGGGCCTCCGGGTCCGGCACGGGCACGGCGGACAGCAGCGCCTGGGTGTAGGGGTGCGTCGGATGGTCGTAGATCTCGACGTCCTTGCCGGTCTCCACGATCCGGCCCAGGTACATGACCCCGACCCGGTCGGAGATGTGCCGCACGATCGACAGGTCGTGCGCGATGAACACGTAGCTGAGATTGAACTCGGCCTGGAGCCGGTCCAGCAGGTTGATGACCTGTGCCTGCACGGAGACGTCGAGCGCGGAGACCGGCTCGTCGGCGACGATGATCTCGGGCCGCAGCGCGAGACCCCGCGCGATGCCGATGCGCTGGCGCTGGCCGCCGGAGAACTGGTGCGGATAGCGGTTGATGTACTCCGGGTTGAGCCCGACCACGTCCAGCAGGTCCTGGACCCTGCCCCGCCGGTCGCCCTTGGGCGCGACCTCGGGATGGATGTCGTACGGCTCCCCGATGATGTCGCCGACGGTCATCCGGGGGTTGAGGGAGGTGTACGGGTCCTGGAAGACCATCTGGATGTTGCGGCGTACGGCCTTCAGCGCCTTGCCCGACAGCCGGGTGATGTCCTCGCCCTTGTACTTGATCGTCCCCTCGGTCGGCTTCTCCAGGTTGACCAGCATCTTGGCGACCGTCGACTTGCCGCAGCCGGACTCGCCGACGATGCCGAGGGTCTCGCCGTGGCCGAGGTGGAAGTCGACGCCGTCGACGGCCTTGACCGCGCCGACCTGTTTCTTGAACAGGATTCCCTGGGTGAGCGGGTAGTGCTTGACCAGTCCGCTGACCTCCAGCAGCGGCTCACTTGCTGCTTGTGTCATCGAGGCACTCCCTCCAGAAGAAGCAGGCGCTCCGGCGGTCCGCGTCGACCTCCGCGAGCGGCGGCACCTCGGTGCGGCAGATGTCCTGGGCCATCGGGCAGCGCGGATTGAAGGCGCAGCCGGGCGGGATGTGCATCAGGTTGGGCGGCAGTCCCTTGATCGCGTACAGCTCCTGGCCCTTCTGGTCGAGCCGGGGGATCGAGTCCAGGAGCCCCCTCGTATAGGGGTGGGCGGGCGCCTTGTAGATGTCGTGGACCGGTGCCGTCTCCACGATCCGGCCCGCGTACATCACCGCGATCCGGTCGGCGACGTCCGCGACCACGCCGAGGTCGTGGGTGATGAGGATGAGTCCCATGTTGAGCTCGCGCTGCAGCTCGGCGAGCAGGTCCATGACCTGGGCCTGCACGGTCACGTCGAGCGCGGTGGTCGGTTCGTCGGCGATGATCAGGGCGGGTTCCAGGGCCAGCGCCATGGCGATCATGATGCGCTGGCGCATACCGCCGGAGAACTGGTGCGGATAGTCGCGCACGCGCTCGGCGGCGGCCGGGATGCGCACATGCTCCATCAGTTCGATCGCCTTGGCGCGGGCTTCCTTGCGCGACATCCCGCGGTGCACGGTGAACATCTCGCCGAGCTGGTCGCCGACGCTGATCACGGGGTTCAGGGACGACAGCGCGTCCTGGAAGATCATCGCCATCTCGGCGCCCCGCACCTTGCGCCGCTCCTCCTCCTTGAACTTCAGCAGGTCCTTGCCCTGGAAGAGGATCTCGCCGCCGGTGATCTTCCCGGGCGGCATGTCGAGGATGCCCATCACGGCCTGGGCCGTCACCGACTTGCCGGAGCCGGACTCGCCGAGCACGGCGAGTGTCTCGCCCTCGTCGACGCTGTAGTTGACCCCGTTGACGGCCTTGGCGACTCCGTCCCTGGTCCTGAACTCCACGTGCAGATCGCGCACTTCGAGCAGCACGGCGGTCACCTCAGCTTCGGGTCGAGGGCGTCGCGCACAGCGTCGCCGAGCATGATGAACGCGAGCACGGTGATCGCGAGCGCGCCGGCCGGCCACAGCAGCATGTGCGGGGCCTGGCGGATGTACGCGGACGCCGAGGAGATGTCGATGCCCCAGCTGACCGTCGGGGGCTTCAGACCGACGCCCAGGTACGAGAGCGTCGCCTCCAGCGAGATGTAGGTACCGAGGGCGATGGTCGCCACGACGATCACCGGCGCAACCGCGTTCGGGGTGATGTGGCGCAGCATCAGCCGGGAGTTGGAGGCGCCGAGGGCGCGGGCCGCCTGGACGTAGTCGTTCTCCTTGGTTGTGATGACGGAGCCGCGCGCGATGCGGGAGATCTGCGGCCAGCCGAGCAGCACCATGAACCCGACGACCGGCCAGATGGTGTTGCTGGTCACCACGGAGAGGAGGACCAGACCGCCGAGCACGACGGGGATCGCGAAGAAGATGTCGGTGATCCGGGACAGGACCGAGTCGCCCATCCCGCCGTAGAAACCTGCCAGACCGCCGAGGAGCGAGCCGAGGAGCGCGACCCCGAGCGTGGCGAGCACACCGACGCTGATCGAGACGCGGGTCCCGTACACGGTCCGGGTGTAGACGTCGCAGCCCTGCCCGTCGTAGCCGAAGGGGTGTCCGGACTGCGAGCCCTCCTGGGCCTTGGAGAGGTCGCACTGGAGCGGGCTCTGTGAGGTGATCAGCGAGGGCCAGATCGAGATGACGACCAGGAAGACGATGACGAGTCCGGCGATGATGAAGACGGGGTTGCGGCGCAGGTCCCGCCAGGCGTCGGACCACAGGGAGCGCGGCTTCTCCTGGGGACCCGTGCCCTCCGGTCCTCCCGGCGTCTTCTCCAGGGTCTCCGCCTCGCTCGTCCCGAGGTCCATCGTGCCTCCGAAGCCGGTCGGGGCGATGGCGAGGTCCTCCGGCGGCGGCCCCTCCGGCCCGTGATGTGGCTCTTCCTCGTACGGCGGCTGCTCAGGCATAGCGGATCCTCGGGTCGAGTACGGCGTACAGGAGGTCGACGAGCAGGTTGGCGACCATGAAGATGAGGACGAGGATGGTCACGAAGCCGACGACCGTCTGGGTGTTCTGGCGCACGACCCCCTGGTAGATCTGGTAACCGACCCCGTGGATGTTGAAGATCCGCTCGGTGACGATCGCGCCGCCCATCAGCGCGCCGATGTCGGTGCCGATGAAGGTGACGACGGGGATCAGCGAGTTGCGCAGCAGGTGCCGGATGGTCACCCGGCGCCGCGGCAGCCCCTTGGCGACGGCCGTACGGACATAGTCGGACCGTTTGTTCTCCGCGATGGAGGTCCGGGTCAGGCGGGTCACGTACGCGAGGGAGACCGAGGCCAGCACCAGGCCCGGCACGATCAGCTCGCCGAAGGTTGCTTCCCCGGAGACCGACGGTTCGATCCAGTGCCATTGGACGCCGAGCACCAGCTGGGCCAGCAGACCGGTGACGAAGGTCGGCACGGAGATGACCACGAGGGTGAGCAGCAGGACGCCGGTGTCGACGGGCCGGCCGCGGTGCAGACCGGTGATGACGCCGAGCGTGATGCCGATGACGATCTCGAAGAAGATCGCGACGATCGTGAGCCGGATGGTGACCGGGAAGGCGGAGGCCATCAGCTCGGTGACCGGCTGTCCGTTGAACGCGGTGCCGAAGTCACCGGTGAAGATGTGGCCGAGGTAGGTCAGGTACTGCTGCCACAGGGGCTTGTCGAGGCCGAAGTCCTTGCGCAGCTGGGCGGCCGTGGCGGGGTCGCACTGCCGGTCGCCGCACAGGCCCGCGATGGGGTCGCCCATCACGTTCACCATCACGAAGATGAGCATGGTGGCGCCGATGAAGACCGGGATCATCTGCAGCAGACGCCGGATGACGTACCGTCCCATGAGTGCTCCGGGGATAGAGGGGCGGGCCGCTGTGACGGACCCGCCCCGGGCGGCTCAGTTGACGGTGATCTCGTTGTAGACCGGGACGCTGAACTGGTTGAGCGCCACGTTCGAGACCTTGTCCGAGTAGCCGGCGCTGCCGTTCTGGTACCAGAGCGGGATGGCGGCCATGTTGTCCCGCACGACCCCTTCGGCCTGCTGGAAGAGCTTGATGGCCTTGCTGGTGTCGGTCTCGGCGTTCGCCTGGTCGACGAGGTTGTCGAAGTCCTTGTTCGACCACTGGCCGTCGTTGGACGAGGCGTTCGTGTAGTACAGCGGCTGGAGGAAGTTCTGGATCAGCGGGTAGTCCATCTGCCAGCCGGCCCGGAACGGACCGGGCATCTTGTGCTGCCCGATCTGGTTGCGGAAGTCGGCGAAGGTGCCGATCGGGTTGCCGACGCAGGCCTTGTCGTTGCCGAGGGCGTTGTTGATGGAGTTGCAGACGGCGTCGACCCACTCCTTGTGGGAGCCCGTGTCCGCGTTGTAGGAGATCTTGACCTGGCCGCCGGGCAGACCACCGCCCTCCTCGACCAGCTTCTTGGCCTCGGTCGGGTTGTACTTGCAGGAGTCGCCGCACAGGCCGTCCTGGAAGCCGCCGTCCTTGCCGAGCACCGGTGAGGTCCAGTCGGTCGCGGGTGTCCGCGTCTTCTGGAAGATCGTGTCGGTGATCTGCTGGCGGTTGATCGCCATCGACAGGCCCTGGCGGACCTTCGTCGCGCCGCTCGTGTCCCACTTCGGGTCGTAGAAGGGGAAGGCGAGGGTCTGGATGATGCCGGCCGGGGTGTTGATGTACCGGCCGTTCAGGTCGCTCTTGGCGTTCTTGAGCTGAGCCGCGGGCACGTCGTCGACGAGGTCGAGGTTGCCGGCCAGGAGGTCGTTGTAGGCGGTGTTGTTGTCCGTGTAGACCTTGAGGGTCACGCCGCCGTTCTGCGCCTTGTCGTCACCGGGGTAGTCGTCCCATTTCACCAGGGCCATCTGCGAGCCCTTGGTGTACGAGTCGATGGTGTACGGGCCGTTGCCGATGGGCTTCTTCACCCACGCCGCGTGGTCGTCGAAGAACGCCTTGGGCAGCGGCGAGTAGGCCGAGTAGCCGAGGGTGTCCGGGAAGGTCGAGAACTTCTGGTTGAGCTTGACGGTGAAGGTGTTCGTGCCGGTGACCTTGAGCCCGGAGAGCGTGTCGGCGCTCTGGCTGCCGGTCTCGGGGTGCACCTTGTCGTAGCCCTCGATGTACCCGAAGAAGTAGGCGTTCTTCTGGTTGTTCTTCAGACTGGCGCCGTAGTTCCAGGCGTCGACGAAGGACTGGGCGGTGACGGCCTCTCCGTTGCTGAACTTCCAGCCGTCCTTGATCGTGATCGTGAAGTTCTGCGAGTCGGAGGTGTCGATCTTCTGGGCGAGCATGTCCTCGGCGGCACCGGTCTCGGCGTTGTACCGCTTCAGGCCGCGGAAGATCATGTCGAGGACCTTGCCGCCCTGCACCTCATTGGTGTTGGCCGGTTCCAGCGGGTTCTGCGGGTCGCCCCAGGAGGCACTGACGGTGCCGGAGCCGCTGCCGCCGCCGCTGTCACTCCCTCCGCCCCCGCAGGCGGTCGCCACCAGGGCTACCGCCGCCGCACATGCGGCCCATTTGGCGTGCGTGGCTCCACGCATGGAGTGCCTCCTCAAGAGTGCGCTGTGCCGCTGGCGCCGGGGTCGTGCGTCCGGCTCCCGGTGCGCTGTGCCTTTAGGGCCCAATATCCGTCCATATGGGGCGCATCGCACATTCACCCCACCCTTCCGGGTGTCGATCCATCCGGAAGGGGGTACTCCGGACACTCCGTCAAAGGATCTTGGGAGCCGACGCAACAGATCTTCGCGGTTCGATACGGAACTGTTGATTCCAGTGCACGAGATGTACGCATTCCGAGACTCCGCCGTCCGGTTATCGAACTCATTGCCCGTTTCGCGAAGTTGGCCCGAATCTGGACACGGAACGGCCACAGTGCGCTACACGCGTAGTTACGCTGAGGTCAAGTCCAGGCAAAGAAAGTAAAGACAACGCCAAGGCGACCGAGATTTTATTGACCTTGCATGAATTGCGTTGAAAAAGTCCGGCGTAGCCCGTAGGGAGCGCCCTGCGGAGCCCTTGACCCCCTCGGGCCTGGAGCACCATGACCCCCCCTACTCCTTCCGCGGCCGCCCCGCTTGAGGTGACCGACGAGACCGGCAAGATCCCGGCTCCGTCCATCAACCCCAAGGGCTCGGAGAGTCGCTCCCCGGGACGACTCGCCTGGAAGCGGTTCAAGCGCGACCGCACCGGCGTCATATCCGCCTACGTGGTGATTTTCTTCTTCGTGATCGCTATCTGCGCACCGCTGATAGCGAAGCTCTACGGGAAGAACCCGTACGAGCAGTACGGCCAGGAGACCGACGGCCTGCTGAACGACTTCGCCTTCCCGATGAAGCCCAACGGCGGCATCGACGGCAACTTCTGGTTCGGCATCGAGCCCCAGCTGGGCCGCGACGTCTTCACGTTCCTGCTCTACGGCATCCGCACCTCGCTGATGATCGCCACCGCCGCCACGCTGCTGACCACCGTGATCGGTGTGGTGATCGGCATCACCGCGGGATACCTCGGCGGCAAGACGGACTACTTCGTCGGCCGGGTCATCGACATCCTGCTGTCGTTCCCGTCGACCTTGTTCTTCATCGCCTTCATGCCGGTGGTCTACGCGCTCTTCGTGCCCTTCAACGAAGATGTCCCGACCTGGCTGCGGGCCACCTGCCTGATCCTCGTCCTCTCCGCCTTCGGCTGGGCCTCCATCGCACGACTGCTGCGCGGCCAGGTCCTCGGCCTGCGGGAGCGCGAGTTCGTCGAGGCGGCGAAGGTGACCGGCGCGTCCTCGCGCCGCATCGTCTTCAAGGAGCTGCTGCCCAACCTGTGGACGCCGATCCTGATCCAGTCCACCCTCATGCTGCCGGCGTACGTCACGGCCGAGGCGGGCCTCGCCTTCCTCAACGTGGGCATCCAGGACCCGACCCCGGACTGGGGCGTCATGATCCAGCGCGGTGCCGGCTTCTACACGGAAGACATCACCTTCATGATCTTCCCGGGCGTTTCGATGGTCATCTTCGTCCTCGCCTTCAACCTGCTCGGAGACTCGGTCCGCGACGCACTCGACCCGAAGTCCAAGCGCTGACTTCCACCCCCAGACCCGGTCGTAGTCGTCCGGCTGGTTACCCGTCTCTCACTCACCCACCACTAGGCAGGTAAGCCATGTCCTTTTCCCGCAGAAACTTCCTCATAGCCACTGGTGTGGCCGCCGGTGCCACCACGGTCCTGAGCGCCTGCAGCAGCGGCAACGGAGGCGGGAGCAGCAGCAACAAGGCTCCGTCCGTGGACAAGGCCAAGGCCGCCACCATCGCCGTCGGCACCAAGGCCGACTCCACCGGTGCGGCCCCCGAGGTCCCCGGCGCGGTCAAGGGCGGCACGATCTACACGCTGGACCAGATCGACTGGGACCACCTGGACCCGGCGCAGCTCTACTCCTCGTACGAGGGCGCCTGCTCGGTCCTGTTCCTGCGCGGCCTGACCGGCTACAAGGTCGACTCCAAGGGCGGCACCACGCTCGTGGGTGACCTCGCCACGGACGCCGGCACCGTGGCCGACGGCGGCAAGACCTGGTCCTTCACGCTGAAGGACAACGTGAAGTGGGAGGACGGCGCCGACGTCACCATCGCGGACGTGCGCCACACCTTCGAGCGCCTCTTCGCCTCGTTCGTCACCCAGGGTCCGCGTTACCCGCAGGGCTGGCTCGTCGGCGGCGACAAGTACAAGGGCCCCTACGGCGGCAAGCACCTCGACTCCATCGAGGTCGACGGCAAGACCATCACGTTCAAGCTGAAGGAGGCCCACGCCGACTTCAACTTCATGCTGGCCATGCGCGGCTTCTCCATCGTGCCCAAGAAGCACGACACCAAGGAGAAGTACGACAAGCACCCGCTCTCCTGCGGCCCGTACAAGATCGCCAGCCGCAGCATCGGCAAGTCGGCGTCGCTGGTCCGCAACACGCACTGGGTGGCCGAGACGGACCCGCTGCGCAACGCGTACCCGGACAAGTTCGAGTTCCAGTTCGGCTTCCAGTCGCTGGCCTCCACGGACCGCTACATCGCCGACAAGGGCAACGACCAGTTCACGCTGTCGCTGCTCAACGAGGTCGCCCCCGAGCGCATCCAGAAGGTGCTGACGAACCCGACCTTCAAGAAGCGCGTCCTGACCCAGGTCGACACCACCTGCTACTACTTCGCGATCAACACCAAGCGCGTCACCGACGCCAAGGTGCGCCAGGCGCTCAACTTCGCGTGGCCGTCGAAGCAGCTCCAGCAGATCCGCGGTGGCTCGCTCTCCACGGCGACCGCGACCACGATCATCAGCCCCCTCACCCCGGGCCACAAGGACTTCGACCTCTACGAGAAGAAGACGAAGCCCATGGGTGACCCCGAGAAGGCCAAGTCCCTTCTCAAGGAGGCCGGCAAGTCGGGCCAGCGCATCGTCGTCGCGATGCAGCAGTCGGACAATGCCGTCAAGCAGGCCGTCGCGATCAAGACCGCGCTGACCAAGGCCGGCTTCACCCCGGTCGTGAAGCAGGTCGACAAGACCTCCTTCTACAGCCAGATCGGCCAGCTCGACAACGAGTACGACATGTTCGCCGCCGGCTGGGGCCCGGACTGGCCGGCCGGTTACGCGGTCATCCAGCCCTGCTTCGACAGCAGCCAGATCGCCGACGGTGGCGTCAACTGGCCGCAGCTGAAGGACACGAGCGTGGACAAGGCGATCGCCGCCGCCACGATCGAGCCCGACGCGAAGAAGGCCGCCACCATGTGGGGCGACATCGACGAGCAGATCATGCGCACCGCCGCGGTGGTTCCGGACTACAACCCGATCCGCAACTACTTCCACGGCTCCAAGGTCGGCGGCGTGATCTACGACTCCGGCAACACCTGCATCGCGCTGGGCAAGGTCTACGCCGCGAAGGCCTGATCCAGCATCGGGGCCGCGGCGACCACCGCGGCCCCGACGTGATCCCCCTCCGGGGCGGCGGCCACCGCCGCCCCGGCCCCCCTCATACGCTCCCCACACCCCGGCGACGGCGCCCCGTCCGGAAAGTCACGCCACATGTTCCGTTTTCTAGTCCGCCGTGTCATCGGCGCACTTGTGATTCTGCTGATCATCAGCGCCGTCACCTTCATGCTCTTCTACGCGATCCCGCGTGACCCAGCCCGTATGGCGTGCGGAAAGGTCTGCACCAAGGACCTCCTGGAGCAGGTCAGGGTGAACCTCGGGATCGCCGACCCGCTGCCGGTGCAGTACTGGCACTGGCTGGTGGGCATCTTCGCCGGCCGTGACTACGGTGGCCTGGGCAACTGCAACGCTCCCTGCCTCGGCTTCTCCTTCACCAACCGCGAGCCCGTCCTCGGCACGATCATGGACCGGATGCCGACGACGATCTCCCTCGCGCTCGGCGCCTCGGTCTTCTTCCTCATCCTCGGTGTGGGCTCCGGCATGATCGCCGCGGTCAAGCAGGGCAAGGCGGCCGACAAGATCGCCAGCTCGTTCTCGCTGATCGGCTCGTCGCTGCAGATCTACTTCGTCGGCTACATCGCGATGTACTTCCTGGTCCAGCAGCTCGGCATCCTCGAGCAGCCGTCGTACACGCCGTTCACCGACAACCCGGCCGCCTGGGCCAGTGGTCTGCTGCTGCCCTGGCTGACGCTGTCCATCATCTTCACCGCCAACTACACCCGTATGACGCGCTCCCAGCTGGTGGAGCAGCTCAGCGAGGACTACGTGCGGACGGCGCGCGCCAAGGGACTGTCCCGGCGCTCCGTGTTCTTCCGCTTCGCCTGGCGCGGAGCGATGGGCCCGATCGTCACGATCTTCGGCATCGACCTGGGCACCCTGATCGGCGGCGCCATCATCACCGAGTCGGTCTTCAGCCTCCAGGGCATCGGCAAGCTCGCCGTGAGCGCCGTCGAGGCGAACGACCTGCCGATGCTGCTGGCCGTGACCATGGTCGCGTCCGGGGCGATCGTCTTCTTCAACATCATCGTGGACGCCGTCTACGCCTTCATCGACCCGCGGATCCGGCTCGCCTGACCCCGGCGCCCCGCCGCCGTCCACCCGCCGACCCGCAAGCTACCCCTCGCATCACCCCCCAGGAGCGTCCCCGTGACGAGCACCGATCAGCAGCCCTTCCTGTCCGTCAGGGATCTGAAGGTCCACTTCTCCACCGAAGACGGCGTCGTCAAGGCCGTCGACGGTCTCACCTTCGACCTGGCCAAGGGCAAGACGCTCGGCATCGTGGGCGAGTCGGGCTCGGGCAAGTCCGTCACGAACCTGACGATCCTCGGCCTGCACGACCGCGACCGCACCGCCATCGACGGCGAGATCCTGCTCGACGGCAAGGAGCTGCTGACCGCCTCCGAGCGGGAGCTCGAGCGGCTGCGCGGCAACAAGATGGCGATGATCTTCCAGGACGCGCTGGCCTCGCTGTCGCCGTACCACACCATCGGCAAGCAGATCGGTGAGACGTACCGCAAGCACACCGGGGCCTCCAAGAAGGAGGCCCGGGCGCGGGCGATCGAGATGCTCAAGCGTGTCGGCATCCCGCAGCCGGACGTCCGCGTGGACGACTACCCGCACCAGTTCTCCGGCGGTATGCGCCAGCGCGCGATGATCGCGATGGCCCTGGTCTGCGACCCCGAGCTGCTGATCGCGGACGAGCCGACCACGGCGCTCGACGTGACCGTGCAGGCCCAGATCATGGACCTGCTCAAGGACCTCCAGCAGGAGTTCGGCACGGCGATCATCTTCATCACCCACGACCTCGGCGTCATCGCCGACATCGCGGACGACGTGCTGGTGATGTACGGCGGCCGGTGCGTGGAGCGGGGCACCAAGAAGGAGGTGCTGCGCGAGCCGCAGCACCCCTACACCTGGGGCCTGCTGGGCTCGATGCCGAGCCTGGACGGACCGGTCGACGTGCCTCTGTCGCCCATCCCCGGCTCGCCGCCCTCCCTCCTCAACCCGCCGACCGGCTGCCGCTTCCACCCGCGGTGCACCTTCACGGAGAAGATCGCGGGCGGTCTCTGCTCCACCGAGCAGCCGCCGCTCCAGGTCACGGACGGGCGCGGGGCCGCCTGCCACCTCACGGCGGACCAGCGCCGCGACTTCTTCGCCGACTACGCCGCGACCCGGTCGCACTGACGTAACTGAGACGGGACTTCACGATCATGAGCAACACGAACCCCCTCCTGGACGTCACCGGACTGACCAAGCACTTCCCGGTGATGGGCGGCTTCCCCTTCAAGCGGAAGATCGGCGCGGTCCAGGCCGTGGACGGTCTCGACTTCCAGGTCGCCGAGGGCGAGAGCCTCGGCCTGGTCGGCGAGTCCGGCTGTGGCAAGTCGACGACGGGCCGGCTGATCACGCGCCTGCTCGAGCCCACCGGCGGCAAGATCAACTATCGCGGCCAGGACATCACGCACGCCAACCGCAAGCAGCTGGCGCCGGTCCGCTCCGAGATCCAGATGATCTTCCAGGACCCGTACGCCTCGCTGAACCCGCGGCAGACGGTCGGCAAGATCATCGCGGGCCCGATGGAGATCAACGGGATCAACCCGCCCGGCGGCCAGGAGAAGCGCGTCCGCGAACTCCTGGAGACGGTCGGCCTCAACCCCGAGCACTTCAACCGCTTCCCGCACGAGTTCTCCGGCGGTCAGCGCCAGCGCATCGGCGTGGCCCGCGCGCTGGCCCTGGAGCCGAAGCTGATCGTGGCGGACGAGCCGGTCTCGGCCCTCGACGTCTCCATCCAGGCGCAGGTCGTGAACCTGCTCCAGGACCTCCAGCGGGACCTGGGCATCGCGTTCCTGTTCATCGCCCACGACCTCGCGATCGTGCGGCACTTCTCGCAGCGCGTCGCGGTGATGTACCTCGGCAAGATCGTCGAGATCGCCAACCGCGAGGACCTGTACGACAACCCGCGGCACCCGTACACGCGTGCGCTGATGTCCGCCGTTCCCGAGGCCACCGCGGACGACGTCCCGGCCCGCGAGCGCATCCTGCTCACCGGTGACGTGCCGTCCCCGCTCAACCCGCCGTCGGGCTGCCGTTTCCGCACCCGTTGCTGGAAGGCGACGGACAAGTGCGCGACCGAGGCTCCGCCGCTGGTGCAGATCTCGGGCAGCAGCGACGGCCACCTGACGGCGTGCCACTACCCGGAGACGCGGGAGACCATCCCGGCCCAGCGTCTCGCCAAGGACCCCGAGGCGGCGGTCTGACACACCCCTTTTCGTCAGCCGCCCCCTTCCGGAACCGACTTTCACCGGCCCATTGACCCGAGCCCATGAACGTCAGTTTCAGGGGAACGAAGGCCCGCACCCTCTCGGGTGCGGGCCTTCGCCGTTGCCGGTCCGGGAAAGGGGCGGCGGCGTCGGCCCCAGGATCTCCCGTTAACCCAATTCCCCGCGCTCCACACAGAATTCGTTGCCCTCGGGGTCCGTGAGGACGACCCAGCCGCCGCCGTCCGGGCGGGTGTGGTCCGCGAACCGGCGGGCGCCGAGGGCCACCGCCCGCTCGACCTCCGCGGCCCGGGTGCGGCCGTGCGGCTGCAGGTCGAGGTGGACGCGGTTCTTGGCCGTCTTGCCCTCCTCGACGCGCACGAACAGAAGGGTCGGACCACCCGACGGGTCCACGATCACCGCCTCCGGGTCACCGGGCTTGTCGTCGTCGGCGAGCGGGCGGCCCAGCAACTCGCTCCAGAACAGCCCGAGATCGTACGGGTCACCGGTGCAGTCGAAGGTGATGGTGCGGATGGTGAGGTTCGACACCCCTGCGTCTCCCATGGTCTAGTCGCCCGTCCGGCCGTCGGCCAGTTCGCGCAGGATGTCGAGGTGACCGTTGTGGCGGGACGTCTCCTCGACGAGGTGGAGGACGATCCAGCGGAGGTCGACCCGACGGCCGCCGCCGCCCGTGCGCTCGGCCTTGGTGTCGAGGTCGTTCCCGGCCACCAACTTGCGGTAACGGGCGCTCTGTTCCTCGTACTCCTCGAGGAGCTGGGGCAGCGGGACGTCGACGGCGATGCGCATCTCGCGGTCAGGGTCCTCGTCCGTCCAGGGCCCCTCGTCCTCCTCGCCCAGGAAGACCACCTGGAACCAGTAGTACTCGACCCAGCGCAGGTGGTTGATGAGCCCGCTGAGGGTCATCAGAGGGGACCCGGGCAGCGGGGCCTTGACGGCGTCCTCCGCCGAGACACCCTCGCACTTGGCGCGGGCGGTGGCGCGGGCGTAGTCGAGGAAGGTGGTCAGCTGGGTGCGCTCGTCCCACGCGGAAGGCGTGTCCGTTCGTGTCTGTGAAGTCATCGGGATGAAGCATCCCGGTCGGCCCGTCCGGTGTCGAGCGATTAACGGCGCCCCGGGCAGGGCCACTTGCCCGGGAACGCCGGCCACCGCCGGACTGTCGCGCCATGGCCTCCCACCTGCGCGGAACCGTGCTGCCCGACGGAGTCGTACGCGGCCTCCGGAACCGGGACCGCGGTCGGCGCGGCCAGTCGGACCGCCCGTGCCTTCCTCGGCCTGCCCGCGGTGGCCGAGGGCGCCCCGGCCGACATCACGGTCTACGACGCGGACCCCCGCGAGGAACCCGCCGTCCTCCGCCACCCCCGGCGCATCATGCTCCGCGGCCGGATCATCCGCTGACTCCCTTGACCACGATCTCGGCCTCGAAGCCGTCGGTGTTCTCCAGGTAGGCGGCGCAGTGCTCGGGGCCGCCCGCGTAGGGATGACGTTCCGGGAACAGGAGTGTCCAGCCGAAGCCGGGTGCCTCCTCGACCAGGGTGTCGAGCTCGGCTCGGCTCTCGATGCGGAAGGCGAGGTGGTTGAGCCCGGGGCGCAGCCGGTCGTGACGGTCCCCGGTCAGGGCCGGGGACTGCTCGAACACGAGGTAGGTGTCCCCCAGCCGCCAGCTCCGGCCGTCCGGCCAGTCCTGGTACGGCACGTACCCGAGCCGCTCCAGCAGCCAGCCCCAGGAGCGCACCGCCCGCCCCAGGTCAGGCACCCACAGCTCGATGTGATGCAGCATCTCGTCCCGATTCTCGCGAGCGGTGCCGGAGCCCTCGTCCCGGGCTCCTGTTCGGTTCGTTCAACCTGTCACCTTTTTCTCGCACTTGCTCGACCGATTCCTTACCGATCAGCGGTTCGAGCGGCGCCGCGGGCTGAGAGACTGCTGCGATGGCTGATCGTTCGTTCAGTGATGTCTCTCTCGCCGCCCTGTACGACACGCTGAATCCATGGGGTCCGAGCGACGACTTCTACCTGGACCTGGTGATGTCCGCGCGGTCCGTGCTCGACGTCGGGTGCGGGACGGGGCGGCTGCTGGCACGGGCCCGGGAGGCCGGTCACGAGGGGCGGTTGTGCGGGCTCGATCCCGCCGCGGCCATGCTGGTGCAGGCGCGCCGGCGGACCGCCGGCGAGTGGGTGCTCGGGGATCTCGGATCGGCGCGCTGGGAGCGGGAGTTCGACCTCGTCGTGATGACCGGACACGCGTTTCAGGTGCTCGTCCACGACGAGGAGGTGCGCTCCGCGCTGGCCGCCGTACGCCAGGCTCTCGCCGACGGCGGCCGGTTCGTCTTCGAGACGCGCAATCCCGCCGTCCGGCCGTGGGAGGCCTGGAGGCCCGAGCGGGCGAGGGTCGTGAGCGACGCGCACGGGGATGCCGTACGGGTCCGGCACGAGGTCGAGACGCCGGTGCTCGGGGACCGCGTGACGTTCAGCGAGACGTTCGAGCACCCGCGCTGGGAGCGGCCGCGAGTCAGTCGCAGCACTCTGAGGTTCCTGGCGGCGGAGGCCTTGGGCGGGTTCCTCGGCGAGGCCGGATTCGTCGTGCGCGAGCAGTACGGGGACTGGGGACGGGAGCCGCTCTCCCCCACCGCCCCCGAGATCATCACCGTCGCCGGCCCGGCTTGACGCGGAGTGCGGGCCCGCACCGCGGCAGCGGGCACGCACCCCGCGGCAGCGGGCCCGCCTGAACGGACAGGCCCGCGCACCGGCGGGGTGGCGGACCCGGGAGCGCGGGCCGACGCGACGGGCCCACCCGCACGGCAGACCGTGCGCGTGGGCCCGTACCGCGGGTCGTTCTAGTCGTCGCCCTTCTCCAGCGCCGCCAGCGCCGGGTCCAGCACGATGTCCTCCGCCCGCGCCTCGATGGTCGGGTCCTCCGGGAAGTGGCAGGCCGTCAAGTGGCCGTCGGCGTTGCCCGACAGCTGGACGAGCGGGGGCTCCTCCTGCGCGCACTTGTCCTGCGCCTTCCAGCAGCGGGTGCGGAAGCGGCAGCCCGACGGCGGCGAGATGGGGGACGGCACATCGCCCTGCAGGCGGATGCGTTCCTTCTTCTCGGCGTCGATGTCCGCGTCGGGGACGGCCGACATCAGGGCGTGGGTGTAGGGGTGCCGCGGCCCGGTGTACAGCGACGCGCGGTCGGCGATCTCGACGATCTTGCCGAGGTACATGACCGCGACGCGCTGCGAGAAGTGCCGCACGATCGCCAGGTCGTGGGCGATGAAGACGAACGCGATGCCCATCTCCCGCTGGACCTCCTGGAGCAGGTTCACGACCTGCGCCTGGATGGAGACGTCGAGGGCCGAGACCGGCTCGTCGGCCACGATCAGCTTCGGCGAGAGCGCCAACGCCCGCGCCACACCGATGCGCTGGCGCTGACCGCCGGAGAACTCGTGCGGGAAGCGGTTGTAGTGTTCCGGGTTGAGGCCGACCGTCTCCAGCAGCTCGCGCACCCGGGCCTCACGGCCGCCGGGCGGATTGACGCCGTTGATCTCCATCGGGGAGGAGATGATCGTGCCGACCGTCTGCCTCGGGTTCAGCGAGGCGTACGGGTCCTGGAAGATCATCTGGATCTCGGAGCGGATCGGTGCCAGCTGGCGCCGGGTGGAGCGGGTGATGTCCTTCCCGCGGTACGAGATCGTGCCCTCCGTCGGCTCCATGAGCCGGGTCAGCAGCCGTCCCGTGGTGGACTTCCCGCAGCCCGACTCGCCGACCAGGCCGAGACTCTCACCGGGGAAGACGTCGAAGGACACGCCGTCGACGGCCTGTACGGCGCCGACCGTGCGGCGGATCGGGAAGCCGCCCTTCACCGGGAAGTACTTCTTCAGGTCACGCACCCGCAGCAGCGGTTCGGCCGGGTGCCCGTCCCGCTGAGCGGGGATCGGGTCGGCCACGACCGTGGTTTTCTCGTCGCTCACAGTCAGTCCCCTCAGCCCAGCCTGGGTCGGATCGTCTCGGTGAAGATGCGGCTCTTTTGATCCAGGGTCAGATGGCAGGCCGCGCCGCGTCCCGTGGGCAGTTCGGGCCGGACGTCCACACACCGGTCGGAGCCCTCGACCTCGTTCCGGAAGGTGCACCGCGGATGGAACGGGCACCCCGAGGGCGGGTTGAGCAGCGAAGGAGGCGCGCCCGGGATGGGCGTGAGCGGCTCGTCGACGTCCGCCGTCAGGCGCGGCATGGACCCCAGGAGACCCCAGGTGTAGGGGTGTTGGGGCGCCTTGAGCACCTCGCGGACGGTGCCGCGTTCCACGGCCCGGCCGGCGTACATGACGAGCAGGTCGTCGGCCATGTTCGCGACCACACCGAGGTCATGGGTGATCATGATGATCGCGGAGCCGAACTCCTGCTGGAGGTCCTTGAGGAGGTCGAGGATCTGCGCCTGGACGGTCACGTCCAGGGCGGTGGTCGGCTCGTCGGCGATCAGCAGGTCCGGGTTGCAGACGAGGGACATCGCGATCATCGCGCGCTGCCGCATACCGCCCGAGAACTGGTGGGGGTAGTCGTCCACACGCTGTTTGGGGTGCGGGATGCCGACCTTCCCCAGCATCTCGATGGCCCGGTCCCTCGCCTCCCTCTTGGAGGCCCCGGTGTGCTTGCGGAACGGCTCGCCGATCTGCCGCCCCACGGTGTGGTACGGCGACAGGGCGGTCAGCGCGTCCTGGAAGATCATCGCCATCTTGTTGCCGCGCAGCCGTTCCAGCTCGGCCTCGGTGGCGGTGACGAGTTCCTTGCCGTCGAGGACGATCTCGCCCTCGATCTGCGTGTTCAGCGGGCTGTGCAGACCGAGGACGGTCAGGTTGGTGACGGACTTCCCGGACCCGGACTCGCCGACGATGCCGAGCGTCGTACCGCGTTCGAGGTCGAAGGAGAGGCCGTCGACCGCTTTGACGACGCCGTCCTCCGTGGAGAACCGCACATGCAGATCGCGGACCGACAGGAACGCGTCGGATCCGGTGGGAGCCGGGGCGTCCTCCGGCTTGGTGAGTGTGGTCACTGCGGTTTCTCCCAGGGCGCGACAGGCACTACGACAGACGTACGCGGGGGTCGATCACGGCGTACAGGGCGTCCACGATGACGTTGAGCAGAAGGATGAACGCGGCGCTGAAGAGCATCACGCCCATGAGCTTCGGCAGGTCCTTGCCGACGACGGATTCCACCGCCAGCCGGCCGATTCCGGCGAGTCCGAAGGTGAACTCGGTGACCACGGCACCGCCGAGGAGGGCGGAGAGGTCCATGCCGAGAATGGTGAGGATGGGAATGAGGGAGCCGCGCCAGGCGTACCGGAAGAAGACGTACCGGCCGGCCATGCCCTTCGCGCGGGCGGCGCGCACATGCTCCTCCTGGAGCTGCTCGATCATCGTCGAGCGCGCCATACGTGTGTAGTTGGCGGTGAAGATCACGGACATGACGATCCAGGGGATCAGCAGGCCCATGAACCACTGGCCCGGATTCTCCGAGATCGGCACGTACTTGGGCTTGTCGAGCCAGCCGGTGCTGTAGACGAAGATGCCGAGAACGATCGGGCCGAGGAAGTAGATCTGGAACGAGCTCAGCACGAGCGAGAGGGAGCTGAAGACCTTGTCGAGCCAGGTTCCCCGGTAGCGGGCGGCGATCATGCCGGTGCCGAGGCCGACGATGAGGAAGACGATCAGGCCACCGATCGTGAGGGACAGCGTCAGCGGGAAGCGGTCCATGATCGTGTCCCAGACCATCTGCTGGTCGCGGAAGGAGACGCCGAAACAGGGGGCCGGGCAATGGCCCACCGCGAAGTCGCGTCCGGCGAAGATGCCGACGAGGAACTTCCAGTACTGCACCGGGATCGGCTGGTCGAGCCCCAGGTTCTTGTGGATGATCGCCAGCGCGTCCGGGGTGCAGTTCTTGCCGCACGCGAGCGTGGCCGGGTCCTGGGGGATCGCGTAGTACATGAAGAACGTGAAGGCGCTGATCAGCAGAAGGATGAGCACCGCGCCGAACGTCCGGCGAAGGAGGAATCGAAGCATGGCGGAACGCTGCTCTCAGGACGGCGGCCAGGGACAGGAGCGCCCGGGGCGCACTGCGCGCAGTGCGCCCCGGGAGGGTCGTCAGCTCTTGAGGAAGACCCGGGTCGGGTCGGTGTAGCTGGTCACCGTGGAGTAGCGCAGGCCACCCACGTTGGTACCGGCGATCTGGAACGTCTTGGTGTAGTAGATCGGCGCGGCCGGGTTGATCTTCTCGCTGATGTACTGGTTGAGCGCGGTCCAGGCCTTGGTGGCCTCGGCGGTGTCGGTGATCTTCAGGATCCGCTGGATCTCGGAGTTCACGTGGTCGTCGTTGATGTGCGCGTAGTTCGACGCACCGTCCTGGATCTGCTTGCCGTCGTACAGCGGCGGGAAGACGGTGGCGGCGGAGGGCCAGTCCTGGCCCCAGCCGGTCATGTAGATGTCGAAGCCGTTCTGGACCTTGCCGACCTGCTCGTACCAGGTGGCGGCGTCGATCTCCTTCTTCTGGACGTCCAGGCCGATCTTGCCCAGGGCGTTCTCGACGAGGACGGCCTGCTGCTGGCGGACCGGGGTGTTGGCGTAGGCGTAGACGATCTTCTTGCCCTTGGCGCCGGCTTCCTCGATCAGCTTCTTGGCCTTCTCGATGTCACCGTTGGGCTTCTTGGACCGGTCGAAGGGGTCGTAGTCCTTCTGGTAGCCCGGAGTGGTGGGCGACATCAGGCTGTTGGCGACCTCGCCGCCGTACGCGCCGCCGTCCGTCTTGTACATCGCGGTGGACGGCATCGCGTAGGTGATCGCGTCGCGGAGCTTCTTGTCCTTGATGCGGTCCATGTTGAAGTTCATCTGCCACACGTACGGGGCGTAGCCCTGGATCGTGCGCTTCATGGCCGCGGGGTTGGAGACGACCTTCTGGACCTGGGTCGTGGCGACCTGGCCGGTCATCATGATGGAGTTCTTGGCGTCGCCGCGGTCGGCGAGGATCGTCTTGGTCTGGTCCTCGTCGTCGTGGTTGATCTCGATGTTGAACCCGTCGACGTACTGGTGACGCATGGCGTCCGACTTCGGGTCCCAGTTGGCGTTCTTGACCAGCTTGACGCTCTTGCCGGCCTTGAACTCCGAGATCTTGTACGGGCCGACGGCGACCGGCTTGGTGTCGTACTTCGCCTTGGTGTCCGTCTTCTCGGGGACGACGGAGTAACCGGCCATGGCCAGGGCCTGCGGCAGGTCGGGCTGCGCCTCCTTGAAGTGGAAGACGATCGTCTTGTCGTCCGGGGTCGCGAGGACGGTGTCCGGGAGGTGCTTGCCCTTGAACGGACCCGCGTAGGCCTTGCGGTAGGCGGTGCCCGTGCCGGACAGCCACTGCTGGATGAACGACGGGCCGTCCGTGATCAGCGGGTCGTAGAGCCGCTCGAAGGTGTGCCGGATGTCGGCCGAGTCGATCACATGACCGTTCTCGTCCTTGATGCCGTCCTTCAGCGTGTACGTCCAGGTCTTGCCGCCGTCCGAGAGCTTGCCCGGGTCGGTCGCGAGGTCGCCGACGACGGTGAGACCGCCCTTGTCGTCCTCCTTGTAGGTGGTCAGACCGCGGAAGATGAGCTTGGAGAGCAGGCCGGCGTCGCTGACGTAGATCTGGCCCGGGTCGAGGTGCGAGAAGTCGTCCTCCTCGTAGACCTGGATGGTGCCGCCGGGCTTGGCGCCCGTGACCTCCTCGGCGGGACCCGTCGAGTCCGCCGCGGTGCCCATCTTCACCGCCGCGGACTGGGCCGCGGCTTCCTTCTTGCCCTTGCTCTTGCCGTTGCCGTTGCCGCTGTCATTGCTGCTGCAGCCTGCCAGCGCCAGGGCGCCGGCCGCGACCGCGACGACGGCGGTCCGCCCTCTGCGGGAACTGAGGATGCTCATGGAGTCGAGTCCACCTGCCTGTGAGTTGTGATCAGTGATCCACTGGTGCTGCCTGACAGTGCACGGCCGGTCGTGCCGGCTCCCGGGTGGCAGCGGCCTACCGCGCTCGGGTCAGCGGCCCGTCTTGGGATCGAATGCGTCCCGGACCGAGTCACCGAGGAGGTTGAACGCCACGACGAAAACGACCATGGCGACACCCGGGAAGAACATGTAGACCGGGTCCAGTTCGTAGATGTCCGACCCGATGGCGAACATCCGGCCCCAGTCGGGGGTCGGTTCGGTGTAGCCGACGCCGACGAATGAGAGAAACGCGACCGACAGGATGGTGCTCGGCAGCATGTACGTGCCCTGCACCAGGATCGGTGTGACGAGGTTCGGCAGCAGTTCCTTGCGGATGATCCGCCAGGGAGAGGCGCCCGCGACCCTCGCGGCCTCGACGAACTCCCGCTCACGCAGCGAGAGGGCGACCGCCCGGATCAGCCGGGCGAGGCCCATCCAGCCGAGGAACCACAGCACTCCGATGATCGCGAGCGCGTGGATGTAGGTGGGCGTCTCCTCGTCGGGGGCGACGAACACCGCGGTGATCACGGGCATCGACGCGATCATGAACAGCTGCTGCGGGAACGCGAGCAGGAAGTCCGTGAGCCGGCCGAGCCAGTAGTCGACCTTGCCGCCGAAGTAGCCGCCGACCAGGCCGATCAGCACCCCCATGATCACCATCGCGACCGTGGCCGCGAGCGCCGTGAACAGCGAGGTGCGCATGCCGTACAGGAGCTGCATGAACACATCGCGCCCGAGGGTGGGTTCGATCCCGAACCAGTGCTCCGACGTGATGCCGCCGTTGGGGCCCGCCGGCATGTTGAAGTCGTTCAGGAGCGTGGGGTCGTCCTGCCCGTACAGGGTGTACGGGTCCTTGCCGTAGAGCTTCGAGATCAGCGGAGCGAGCGCGGCGATCAGGAAGAAGAAGATCACGATGTACGCGGAGACGACACCGCTGCGGTCGCGTTTGAACCGGCGCCACATCAGCTGGCCGGGCGATCGGCCCTCCAGCTTTCCCGACGCGTCGGAAGATTTCTTTGCGGCCGGTTCGTCGACCTGGGGGGAGGCTTCCGCGCCCTCGATCTCGATCGGACTCGTCATGATTCGTCCATTTCATGGGTGCGCCGAGTCCACGGCCGCCACAGGGTAGGGCAGCCGCGTTCGGACCATGCGGATCAGGAGAGACGTATGCCTAGCGGTCGCTGCGCGCCAGAGCGCTTATTGCGACAACTCGCAGATGAACACGCGTAGTTGGCATCTGGTGCCTCCTCATGACTCAACCGTTGCACGGACAGGAGGGGCTTCTGATTGACCTCCGACACCCCTGACGGAGGATCAAACACCCCACTGTGCTCGTGAGTCGGCACTGTCCCCACAGCGCATGACCCATTGACCCGAGCGTTACGCGGCTAACTATCTGACATGAGCCAGATAACCGACCACAGCCTTTAGGTCTCGGTTCCATCACAGCTGGCGCGTACATCTTCCAAAATCTGGACAAAATGATCTGCGGGAGAAGCCCGCGAAACGGACGTGTTACATGCCTATCGGTCGGGAGGCTCCGCATTTCGGACATGGAAGGGCGGAAAACGGGTTGCAAAAAGCCCGGGTTCCCCCATGCTTGGGGGCACCCGGGCTCGGTTGCCGGTGAATCAGCCGGCCAGGCCGGTGGATCAGCCGTGCTTGGCGCGGCTGGCGGAGCGACCGCGCTCCTTCTGGTCGAGAACGACCTTGCGGATGCGAACGGCCTCCGGGGTCACCTCGACGCACTCGTCGTCGCGGCAGAACTCGAGGGACTGCTCCAGGGAGAGCTTGCGCGGCGGGACGATCGCCTCGAACGAGTCGGCGGCGGCGGACCGCATGTTGGTGAGCTTCTTCTCCTTGGTGATGTTCACGTCCATGTCGTCGGCGCGCGAGTTCTCGCCGACGATCATGCCCTCGTACACCTCGGTGCCGGGGTCGGTGAACAGCACACCGCGCTCCTGGAGGTTCGTCATCGCAAACGCGGTGACGGCGCCCGCGCGGTCGGCGACCAGCGAACCGTTGTTACGGGTCGTCAGCGTGCCGAACCACGGCTCGTGGCCCTCGTGGATGGAGTGGGCGATGCCCGTACCGCGCGTACCGGTCAGGAACTCGGTCCGGAAGCCGATGAGGCCGCGGGACGGGACGACGAACTCCAGGCGGACCCAGCCGGAGCCGTGGTTCGACATGTTGTCCATGCGGCCCTTGCGGACGCCCATGAGCTGCGTGACCGCGCCCATGTGCTCCTCGGGGACGTCGATCGTCATGCGCTCGACCGGCTCGTGGACCTTGCCGTCGATGACCTGGGTGACGACCTGCGGCTTGCCGATGGTCAGCTCGAAGCCCTCGCGGCGCATCTGCTCGACCAGGATGGCGAGCGCGAGCTCACCACGGCCCTGGACCTCCCAGGCGTCCGGGCGCTCGGTGTCGAGCACACGGAGGGAGACGTTACCGACCAGTTCGCGGTCGAGGCGGTCCTTGACCTGGCGGGCGGTGACCTTGCGGTCCTTGACCGCGGACTTGGCCTCCGCGCCCTTGCCCGTGCCACCGCGGCCGACCAGCGGCGAGGTGTTCGTGCCGATGGTCATGGAGATCGCCGGCTCGTCGACCGTGATCAGCGGCAGCGCGATCGGGTTCTCGGGGTCGGCGAGGGTCTCGCCGATCATGATGTCCGGGATACCGGCGACGGCGCAGATGTCACCGGGGCCGGCCACCTCGGCGGGCTTACGGGTGAGCGCCTCGGTCATCAGCAGCTCGGTGATGCGCACGTTGGACATCGTGCCGTCGCGCTTGATCCACGTGACGGTCTGGCCCTTGCGCAGCTCGCCCTGCTCGACGCGGAGCAGCGCGATACGGCCGAGGAAGTTGTCGGCGTCCAGGTTGGTCACGTGGGCCTGGAGCGGCGCGGACTCGTCGAAGGACGGGGCCGGGACGGACTCCAGGATCGTGGTGAAGAACGGCTCCAGGCTGTCGCTGTCGGCCGGGACGGTGCCGTCCTCCGGCTTGGTCAGCGAGGCCACGCCGTCACGCGCACACGCGTAGACGATCGGGAACTCGATCTGCTCCTCGTCGGCGTCCAGGTCGAGGAAGAGGTCGTACGCCTCGTTCACGACCTCGTCGATGCGCGAGTCGGGGCGGTCCGTCTTGTTGATGCACAGGATGACGGGCAGGCGGGCCTGCAGCGCCTTGCGCAGCACGAAGCGCGTCTGGGGCAGCGGGCCCTCGGAGGCGTCGACGAGCAGGACGACCGCGTCCACCATCGACAGACCGCGCTCGACCTCACCACCGAAGTCGGCGTGGCCGGGGGTGTCGATGATGTTGATCGTGATGACGTCGCCGCCATCCTTCGGGTGGTACTTGACCGCCGTGTTCTTCGCCAGGATCGTGATGCCCTTCTCACGTTCCAGGTCGTTCGAATCCATCATGCGGTCGTCGAGCGACTCGGCGGCGTGCGCGGCGAAGGCACCGGCCTGCTTGAGCATGGCGTCGACCAGAGTGGTCTTGCCGTGGTCGACGTGGGCGACGATGGCGACGTTGCGGATGTCGTGGCGCGTGGCCATATTGAGGCGCTTCTCCCGGAGTGAGTGGACGGCCTCCGCAGCGCGGGGCCTGCCGGGCTGAACACGCCACGGCCTTACCCCATGGTACGTGGCCCGGACGGAGGCGGCCTCCGCAGGGCCACGCGGCCCCGAGTCGGCGGGGGCCCGCCACGAGGCGGGCCCCGGCCGTTCACCCGAGGGTCACCCGCTCTTCGACGGGCTCGCCGAGGGGTGCGCACCCTTCTTCAGGAAGCCCATGTCCTCGTACACCGGGGTCTGGAAACCGAAGGCTCCGGCGTTCACGACGTCCTTGCGCGCCGCCGTGAGCTGGGGTCGCTGGTACAGGGGGATGGAGCCGGCCGCGGCCCAGATGCGGGCGTCCGCCTTGCGGACGAGGGAGCGCTCCTCGTCCGCGTCCAGGGTGGACAGAGCCTGATCGAACAGTTGGTCGACCTGGTCGGTGCCGACGCGGGTGTAGTTCTGCTCGACACTCAGCGATCCGTCGGCCGCCGGAACGGGCTTGGCGTAGATCGGGCGGGCGTCGGTGGCCGGGAAGGCGGAGGCGGGCCACGAGTAGAGCGCCAGGTCGTACTGGCCCGAGGCGATGTGGTCCGTGAAATAGCTCTCGTCGGAGACCTTCGAGATGTCCGTACGGATACCGATGCCCCGGAGCGTCCGCGCGATCCGGTCGGCGACGGCGCGCAGCGACTCCGAGCCCGGCCCGGAGGGCAGGACGAAGCGGAGCGACAGCGGCTTGCCGTCCTTGGCGAGGGCATTGGCCGCCGCGCCCGCCGGAGCGGCCGTCCCCTTGGGCGCGTACGCCCCCGGAACCCCGCCCTGCTTGGCGTACTGCTTGCTGTCCAGCTGCCTGGCGGCCTGCTCGTCCGTGTGCGTGCCCGACCTCGCGCCGGCCTGCTGCTCCTGCTTCCCGGTGTGTTCCCTGGGGTCCTGTCGCAGCTCCCGGTCGGCCTCGGACGGCTTGTCGTCCTCACCGACGATGTACGTCCCGCCGTCGCCCGGGCTGTCGTCGGTGTCCCCCTTCCTGCCCTTGGACCCGGCCGCCTTCTCGGTCTTCTTCTGCTCCTTGACCGGCCCGCCCGGCACCCACCCGGCGTCCGCGAGCAGCGCCCGTGCCTCGGCGGTGTCCTGGTCGCCGAGGGCGCCGCTGTTGTCGGCGTACGCCTCCTGGCCGATGAGGGCGAGATGGCTGCCGACCGGCTCGGCGGGCAGGCCGAGCGGCTGGAGGACGATCCGGGCGAGTTCCTTGCGGTCCAGGGCGCGGGCCACCGCGCGACGGACGCGTTCGTCGGCGAGGGGGCCCTCGGAGCCGTTGAGGGCGAGCTGGGTGAAGGCGGGTTCGAGGGACTTGCGGACCACGAAGTCGCTCAGCGCCGACTGCCGGCGGGCCTCCTTGGCCTTTGCCTCGCTGCCCTTCGCGCCTGCCGTGTCCTTCTCGCTCTTCTCCCCCTCGTCCTCGCCCTCGCTCTCGTCCGCCCGGGCCTTCCCGTCCTCCTCCGCGGCCTTGCTCTTCTCGCTCTTCTCGCTCTTCTCGCTCTTCTCCGAGGACTTGTCCTTCGTCTCCGAGGACTTGTCCTTCTCGCCCTTGGCACCCGCCGTGTGCGTCCCCTCCGGCGCGGAGGCCCCCTGCAACGGGGCACCGTCCTTGTGCCGGGCGGCGAGGGTGATGCGCTCGGCCTCCGCGGGATCGATCTCGGCCAGATCGAGCTTGCCGTCGGCGAGCGCGGTGGCCCGCTTGTCACGGGCGACGGCCACCAGGTCGATCTCGGCGAGCTTGCCGGGGCGGCCCCACCAGCGCGGATTGCGCGTGAGGCTGACCTTGCCGGCCTTGCGGTCGACCTTCTTCACCGCGAAGGGCCCCGCGGTGACCTTGAGCTTGCGTCGCGCGCCGTCGTTGAAGGAGTCCGCGGTCCCCATGACGTCCTTCGGGTACAGCGGCGAGAACAGCGCCTTCCAGTCGGCATAGGGCCGGCGGAACGTGACGCGGACCTCCAGGTTGTTCTTGCCCCGCTCGATCTTCTCGATGCGGTCGTAGCCGGCGTTGCGGGCCGTCCAGTACGCGGAGTCCTTGCCGGACAGGGCACGCCACTGGGCGGCGAAGTCGGCGGCCCCGATCTCGCGTCCGTCGCTCCACACGGCCTGCTGGTTGAGCTTGTACAGCACGACCTGCTTGGGCTCGGTGTCGACGACCTTCGCCGATTCCAGGTAGTCGGGGTTGATCTGCGGCCGCCCGTTCGCGTCGAGCCGGTACATCGACGGCAGTACGGCGCCGGCGACACGGGAGGTCCCGGCGTCGGCGTCCGCCTGGAACGCGTTCAGCGTCTCCGGTACGGCGTCCACGGCCCAGCGCAGGGTGCCGCCGTCGGCGATCTGGTCACGGGACGCGGGCGCGAAGTCCTGCGCTGCCGCGGGCCTGTCCGCCTCGTCCTCCGCGCTGCACGCGGCCAGGGCGGGTACCGCGAGCACGCCCGCGGTGAGGAATGCGGCCGAGCGCATCACCGCGCGCAGTCCGACGCCGTCGTGGGACATCACTGCAACCTCCGGGGGACGCTCCGCTGCGTGGGGCAGGTCTGCTGCCGATCACGTTTGGCCGTATATGGAGCTGATCTGATGTATGGCCCCACTGAAGGGGAGCGCGGCCGGACGGAAGCGGCGACACGGCGACGGACATCCGGAACCCCACCCGTGCGGCGCAATCCGGGGCCTCTCACCCGGGGCCCGGCCCGCGCCGCGCCCTTGCCGGGCCTGTGATGCGGCCGCCGTGCCGCGCCCGTGGCCACGTGGGGCCCCGTCGCGCGCTTTCCCCGCGCCGCTCCGGGCGCACGGGGAGAACCGACGGCGCGCGGCGAGGACGGACGGCGCGCCGGGAAAACGGACGGCGCGCGAGGCGCGTTCTGGAGCGTGCGAGCCCTCAATCCGTGCACACGCCTTCACAGGGGTACGTGTGACGCGCAACACTCGCAGGCGCATGAACGTTGCCGCCTGGGGCCGCAGGGCCCGCGGAAGTGAGGGCAAGTCATGTCCGTGCACGACGACCTGACGTCAGTCCAGCGCTGCCTCGACGATCTGCAGCGGTCGGTGCGGCGCCTGGAACAGCAGATGGGCGCCGGTCTGGAGATGCGCCGCGTGCGCGCCGACGCCGACCACCTGCGCGAGAGCGTCGCGCTGCTGCGCGAGGCCACCGCGGGCTCCTCCCGGCTCCCGGCCGCGTCCGGACCGGCGGGACCCGCGTCCGGCCGGCGGCCGGATCTGGTGTCCATCTCCGACACCCCCTACGACAGCTCCCTGTGGACCGATTCCGACGACGAGGGTCTCGGCGCGCACCACGGTCCCTCCCACTGAGCGCCCTCGACACCGGCGCGCCCCCGAACCCGACCGGAGTGCGAAGTTGGCCACTGGTACGGAACCCCATCTGAACAGCGGCGGTGTACGAACCGGTACGCGCGCCGCGATCGCCGCCCCGCATCTGCGGACCGACCGCTGGTGGCTGGCGCCCGCCGCCACCGCGGCCGGGTTGCTGGCCTTCGTCGTGTACTCGACCTGGCGGGCCTTCTCGGACACGCACTACTACGCGGCGCCGTACGTCTCGCCGTTCTACTCGCCCTGTCTGGCGGAGCGGTGCGAAACCATGCGCGCCGGGCCGAACACGGATCTGTTCGGGAGCTGGTGGGGCATCTCCCCCGCGATCATCATCCTGATCTTCCCGCTCGGTTTCCGGCTGACCTGCTACTACTACCGCAAGGCCTACTACCGGGGCTTCTGGGCGAGCCCGCCGGCCTGCGCGGTGGCCGAGCCGCACAAGAAGTACACCGGCGAGACCCGCTTCCCGCTGATCCTGCAGAACATCCACCGGTACTTCTTCTACGCGGCCCTCGTCGTCGCGGGCATCCTCACGTACGACACCGTGCTCTCCTTCCGCGACGAGCACTACAACTGGGGCCACATGGGCCTCGGCACGCTGGTGTTCCTGGTCAACATCACGCTGATCTGGGCGTACACCCTCTCCTGCCACTCCTGCCGGCACATCGTGGGCGGGAAGCTCAAGCACTTCTCCAAACATCCCGTGCGCTACCGGATGTGGCAGTGGGTCGGGAAGCTGAACGCCCGTCACATGCTGCTGGCCTGGGCGTCGTTGGTGAGCGTGGCGCTCGCCGACTTCTACGTGTACCTGGTCGCGTCCGGCGCCTTCGACGATCCGCGCTTCTTCTAGATTGGGTGGAGCCCTCTGATGTCCGTGGTCGACCGACAGGAGTGGGACGTCGTCGTGGTCGGTGCCGGTGGCGCCGGACTGCGCGCCGCGATCGAGGCACGCGAGCGCGGCGCCCGTACGGCGGTGATCTGCAAGTCGCTGTTCGGCAAGGCCCACACGGTGATGGCCGAGGGCGGCATCGCGGCCGCCATGGGCAATGTGAACTCCGGCGACAACTGGCAGGTCCACTTCCGTGACACCATGCGCGGCGGCAAGTTCCTCAACCAGTGGCGGATGGCCGAACTGCACGCCCGGGAAGCCCCGGACCGGGTATGGGAGCTGGAGACCTGGGGCGCGCTCTTCGACCGCACGAAGGACGGGCGGATCTCTCAGCGCAACTTCGGCGGCCACGAGTACCCGCGCCTCGCCCACGTCGGCGACCGCACCGGACTCGAGCTGATCCGCACGCTCCAGCAGAAGATCGTGTCCCTCCAGCAGGAGGACATGAAGGAGACCGGTGACTACGAGTCACGCCTGAAGGTCTATCAGGAGTGCACCGTCACACGGGTGTTGAAGGACGGGCAGCGCGTCTCCGGGGCCTTCTGCTACGAACGTGAGTCCGGCCGCTTCTTCGTCCTCGAAGCGCCCTCCGTCGTGATCGCCACCGGCGGCATCGGCAAGTCCTTCAAGGTGACGTCCAACTCGTGGGAGTACACGGGCGACGGGCACGCGCTGGCGCTCCTCGCCGGGGCACCACTGCTCAACATGGAGTTCGTGCAGTTCCATCCGACGGGCATGGTCTGGCCGCCGTCGGTCAAGGGCATCCTCGTCACCGAGTCGGTGCGCGGCGACGGCGGAGTCCTCCGGAACTCCGACGGCAAGCGGTTCATGTTCGACTACATCCCCGACGTCTTCAAGGAGAAGTACGCGCAGTCGGAGGAGGAGGGCGACCGCTGGTACGAGGACCCGGACCACAACCGGCGTCCTCCGGAGCTGCTGCCGCGCGACGAGGTCGCGCGGGCGATCAACTCCGAGGTGAAAGAGGGCCGCGGATCGCCCCACGGCGGCGTCTTCCTCGACGTCTCGACCCGGATGCCCGCCGAGGTGATCAAGCGCCGACTGCCCTCCATGTACCACCAGTTCAAGGAGCTGGCCGACGTCGACATCACGGCGGAGGCCATGGAGGTCGGGCCCACCTGCCACTACGTCATGGGCGGCATCGCGGTCGAATCGGACACGGCGGCGGCTCGCGGTGTTCCCGGGCTGTTCGCGGCCGGCGAGGTCGCGGGCGGCATGCACGGCTCCAACCGGCTGGGCGGCAACTCCCTCTCCGACCTGCTGGTGTTCGGGCGCCGGGCCGGGTGGCACGCGGCGGAGTACTCGGTCGGACTCACCGGGGACGGCGCCCGCCCGCCCCTGGACGACACCCAGATCGACGCGGCCGCCGCAGAGGCGCTGCGGCCCTTCTCCGCCGAGGGACCGGAATCCGCCCCCGCCGCTTCGGCCGACGGCGCTCAGGCCACCGGTGCGCGCCCGCCGGAGAACCCGTACACCCTGCACCAGGAGCTCCAGCAGACCATGAACGACCTGGTCGGCATCATCCGCCGCGAGGCCGAGATGGAACAGGCCCTGGAGAAACTCGCCGAGCTGCGGGTGCGGGCGCGCCGGGCCGGTGTGGAGGGACATCGTCAGTTCAACCCGGGCTGGCACCTCTCCCTGGACCTGCGCAACATGCTCCTGGTCAGCGAGTGCGTGGCACGGGCGGCGCTGGAGCGCACGGAGTCGCGCGGCGGGCACACCCGCGAGGACCACCCGGCGATGGAGCGCTCCTGGCGGCGGATCAACCTCCTGTGCCGGCTGACCGACCCCACCGGCGGATTGGCGGCCACCGACCCGGTGGCCGGACAGATCGACCTGGTGAACGAGACCACCCAGCCCATCCGCCCCGACCTGCTCGCCCTCTTCGAGAAGGAGGAGCTGGTCAAGTACCTCGCCGAAGAGGAGCTGTACGAGTGAGCAGCCGCATGGAGTGGTACGAGCAGGAGCGGTACGAGGAGGCTCGGTACGCGTGAGCAGCTACGAGGCCCGCTTCAAGGTGTGGCGCGGGGATGTGAAGGGCGGCGGCCTGCTGGACTTCGACGTCGAGGTCAACGACGGCGAGGTGGTGCTGGACATCATCCACCGGCTCCAGGCGACCCAGACCCCCGATCTCGCGGTGCGCTGGAACTGCAAGGCGGGCAAGTGCGGTTCGTGCTCGGCCGAGATCAACGGCCGGCCGCGGCTGATGTGCATGACGCGGATGTCGGTGTTCACCCGCGAGGAGACGATCACCGTCACACCGCTGCGCGCGTTCCCGGTCGTACGGGATCTGGTGACCGACGTCGGCTTCAACTACGACAAGGCGCGGGAGGTTCCCGCCTTCGTGCCGCCCGCCGGTGTCGGGCCCGGTGAGTACCGGATGATGCAGGAGGACGTCGACCGGTCGCAGGAGTTCCGCAAGTGCATCGAGTGCTTCCTGTGCCAGGACACCTGCCATGTCGTCCGTGACCACGAGGAGAACAAGCCGGCGTTCGCCGGACCGCGCTTCCTGATGCGGGTGGCGGAACTGGACATGCACCCGCTGGACGCGGCGGAGGACTCCGGCCTCGACCGCAAACGCACGGCGCAGGACGAACACGGCCTCGGCTACTGCAACATCACCAAGTGCTGCACGGAGGTCTGCCCCGAGGGCATCAAGATCACGGACAACGCGCTGATCCCCTTGAAGGAACGGGCCGTCGACCGCAAGTACGACCCGGTCGTGTGGCTGGGATCGAAGATCGGCAGGCGGCGGACGTAGGCGAGGGCCGAGCGCCGTCTCCCTGTTGCCGCGCGTCCGGCCGGTGTCGCGCGTCCGGCCGGTGTCGCGCGTCCGGCCGACGTCGCGTGTCCGGCCACCGCAGCGCGTGCTGCCGTCACAGCGCGCGCTGCCGCCACGGCACGTCCTGTCCGCCTGTCAGCGCAGTCGGGTGTCCGGCGGGACGGCCTCGCGGCCCGGGCGCTGCCCCAGCGTCTGGAACACCAGGCTCGCGATGAACAGGGCGATCCCGCCCAGGGCGTAGACCGTCAGGTCGGCGTCGGGCCCGTGGAACGGTCCCAGGAACAGGAACAGGGACATGCCCACGGCCCCCGCCAGCGCTCCCCCTCCCCACAGCTTCGGCCGCAGGACCCGGAGGCGGAGCCACGGCGGCACCCATTCCAGCGTGATGGCCGCGATCCCGAGTCCGGCCTGCGCGGTGACGACCAGCACGGCGAACCCCACGAGATACCAGTGCATCGACCCCTCGTTCCCCCAGGCGCACCGGCGACAGCGCGCTTCCCGATCATGGCACGCGGGGCAGTCGCGGTCATCCCTCGCGCACCCATCCTTCGCGGTACGCCGTCCAGTCGGTCTCCGTGGCGGCGAAATCCACGTACAGGGCCACTCCGAAGCGCTCGCGGGCGCGGTCCGTCCGGGAGAGGCCGAGGCGGGTTCCGCGTACGGCCGCCTCGACCGTCTCGGCGTAGGCGTGGTGGCCGACGGTGTCATCGTGGAAGAACGGCAGGCCCATCAGCAGGTCGGTCGACTCGGGGGTGACCTCCAGGGCGAGGGAGGTCTGCTGGGCGACGTAGCCGCCGTACAGGCTCTGGAGCGGCATGCCGGTGTCGTACGACATGACGGCGATCTGGTCGACCCGGCGGGCCACCTGCCCGAAGTACGACTGGGACCACCACTTGGGGTGGCCGGTGAGGGTTCCGGCCGCCGAGTGGAGGGCCGGGAGCGGGTCGATCTGGTGGGAGGCGACGGAGAGCGGGACGTGCCGGGCACGGGTGAGCCCGTGCAGGTCGTCGAGGAGCGAGAGGTAGTGGGCGTCGCCCGAGTGGAGGGGCTCCAGGTCGAAGTGGACGCCGTCGAAGCCTGCGTCGAGGACCTGCCCGGCCGACCGCACGACGGCGTCGCGCGTCCCGGCCCGCTCCAGTCGCAGCCCGTCCGGCCCCTCGCTCGCCAGCTTGTCGCCCAGCCAGGCCTGGACCCGTACGCCGTCCAGGCGCCGGTGCACCGCCTGGACCAGCCAACCCGCGGACGGATACGCCGTCGCCGGCAGCGAGCCGTCGTGCTCCAGCGGCCCGGCGTGCACGTACAGGTCCCGGATGCCGCTCCCCCGCAGGCGCTCCGCCAGCGCGTCGATGTCCGCCTCGCCCTTCCGGCCGTCCACCCAGGCATGCCCGAGCCAGAGCGCGTCCCGGTTCCGGGTCTGCGTCCCGGGAGCCGGATCGCCCGCGTAGTTCACCCGGAGGGCGATTCCCGCGGCGAGGGCGGGAAGCAGCAGGACGAGCACCAGCCCGAGGGCGACACGCTTCGGCAGCCGCAGCCGTGGGTGCCGCCAGCCCCGCGCGAGCCGGCGCAGACCGGTACGAACAGCGGAGTCACCGACCTTCGCCGGCGCCTCCTCGGCGATGACCGCCGGCACCTCTTCGGTCGTGGCCGTCGACTGTTCTCCGGTCGTGGCCGTCGGCTGCTCTTCGGCAGTGGGCGTCGGCTGCTCTTCGGCGGTGGCCGTCGGCTGCTCTTCGGCAGTGGGCGTCGGCTGCTCTTCGGCGGTGGGCGGCTCGGGTGGTGTGTTCGCGTGCCGCGTGTCCGGTGCCGTCTCTGTCGGATTCCTCGACTCGTCCTGACGTCCCGTGTCCATCCCCCGCGCCCCTCCCGTATGCCCGCGTATCTCCCGTACCTTAGGCGCCCCCACCTCCCCGTATCCCGGTCGCGGGGGCGCCCGAGCGGCCATACGCTCCCAAATGTGACGTCGTCCCTGAGTCGAAGCCGGTCGCGCCGGGCCCCGTCGCACATAGCCGTGCGGGTCGCGCATGCCGTGCTCGGGGGGCTGGTCGCGGTGGGGTGGCTGGTGCTGCCCCTGGCATGGGCGGGAGCCGACGGTTCGGCCACCGTGGCGCGGAGTGCGGACGTGACCGCCCCTGACAACGCCGCCCCGGACGACGGAACGACGACCGGCGATCTCGTACCGCCCCTGGTCGCGGTCGGCGCCGCGGGCGCGCTGGCGGCGTACGCCTACACGCGCCGCAGACGGCGGGCCGCGACACGCACGACACCCGGCGGCGACGACCACGGGCTGATCCCCCTCCACGAACTCGACCGACAGGCACGGAAGTTGCTCGTCGACATCGACGACTGCGTCCGCACCGGCACCGAGGAACTCCGCCTCTCCGCGGCCCGCTCGGCAGCCGACGCGGTCGAACCGTACGTGGACGCGCTGACGTACGCGGAAGCCGAACTCGCCGCGGCCTTCCGGCTGCGCCAACACCTCGACGAGTCAGGCGTGGGCGACGGCGACGACAGGGGCGCTCTGGAGGAGATCGTCGCCCGGTGCCGGGACGCCGGGCGGCGGCTGGACGCGGCGGCGCCGGGCTTCGACCAGCTCCGGGCGCTGGAGCGGAACGCGGCGGCCGCCCTGGAGTCCGCCGGGACCCGCTTCCGGGAACTCGCCGCGCGCACCCCGGCCGCCGAGACCACGCTCGCCGGTCTCCACGAGCGGTACGCCCCCGCCGCGACGCTCCCGGTCGCCGGCGACGTCGAACAGGCCAAGGACCGGCTCGTGTTCACCACCCTCCATCTCAACCAGGCGCGGCAGTACGCGGACCGGGGCGACAGTGCGAGAGCGGCCGCCCATCTGCGAGCGGCGGAGGGAGCGGTGGAGCAGGCCGCCGTCCTGGTGAACGGCGTGGATCGCTTGGCGGGCGAACTGGCCTCCGCGGCAGCGAGGTTGCCCCTGGCTCTCGCGGCGGTGGAGGGCGTCCTGGAAGCGGCCCGGGGGCTCCCGCCGACCGGGAGAACCGGTGCCGCGCACGGACACCGACCGGACTCCCACCACATCCCTGACGGTGCCGCTCCCGATGCCGCTCCCGGTGCCCTTCCCAATGCCGGACCTGACTCCGGGGCTGGCCCTGGGGCCGACGCCGACGCCGACGCCGATTCCGGACCCGGAACCGGACCCGGGGCCCGCGTGGGATCACGCGAAGGCGCCGCATCCGGTGTCGGATCCGCTGCCGGTTCCGGCGCCGGTTCCGGGGACCTGGTCGGGCAGTTCGGGCGTACCGAGGCGCTGCTCTCCGGGGTGCGTCACACGATGGCGGCCGGGCCGTACGATCCGCTGGACGTGCTGCGCCGGGTGGTGGAGGCGGGTGCGGTCCTCTCCGGGGACGGGGGCGGCGACGTTCCCGACGGGCGCGCCCACGCGCTTCTCCCCGCCCGCAGCGCGCTCGCCGGAGCGGCGGACTTCATCGGCACGCACCGCGGGGCCGTCGGCAGCGAGGCCCGCACCCGGCTGGCCGAGGCGGAACGCCTGCTCGGGCCGGAGGCCACCGCTCTCTCCGAGGTGCGGCGGGCCGATGAGCTCGCACGGCAGGCGCGGCGGCTCGCCGAGCGGGACGTACGGGCGTACGGCAACCCCGCGGGCGGTCACGGGGGCGCGGGAGCGGGCGGCGCGGTGCTCGGCGGGATCCTCCTGGGCGACGGTGAGGGCCCGGTGAGCTACGGCGGCCCGCACACCCGGGGCCGCCGGGCGGCGTCGTTCACCTGACGCCGGCGACCGGCTTCCTCCTCGACCGGCCTCCCGCCCTGCGCACGGTCGCCCTCAGAACAGGCTCAGCAACGCCTCGGCCGGGTCGGCGAGCCCTGTCTCCCCGTCCGGCAGCGGGAGTTCGAACCACACGGTCTTCCCGCGCGGGGTCCGGCGGGAGCCCCACCCGGCGGAAAGGAGGCCGACGAGCTGCAGGCCCCGCCCGCCCTCGTCGGTGTCGCGGGCGCGGCGGCGGCGCGGCTGGACGAGGCCGGCGTCCCAGACCTCGCAGACGAGGGTGCGGTCGAGGAGCAGCCGCAGTCTGATCTCGCCCTCGCCGTACCGCAGGGCGTTGGTCACCAGCTCACTGACCAGCAGTTCCGTCGTGTCGACGAGCGGCTCCAGGTCCCAGGCGACGAGTTGGGTGCGCGCGTACTCGCGGGCCCGCCCCACGCTGCGCGGCTCGCGCGGCAGGGTCCAGTCACCGACGGAGTCGGCGGGCAGCCCCTGGACGCGTGCCATGAGCAGGGCGATGTCGTCCTCGCCGTGGTGGGTGTCGAGGGTGTTGAGGACGTGGTCGCAGACGTCCTCCAGCGGACTGGAGGGGTCGGTGAGGGCGCCCACGAAGGCTTGCAGTCCCTCGTCGAGGGGGTGGTCGCGCGATTCGACCAGTCCATCCGTGTAGAGCGCCAACAGCGCACCTTCGGGTAGTTCGACCTCCACCTCCTCGAAGGGCTCGCCGCCCACCCCGAGCGGCATCCCGGGCGGCACGTCGAGCATCAGCGCGGTCTCGCCGGGCTCGACCAGGACGGGGGGCAGATGGCCCGCGTTGGCGAAGGTGCAGCGGCGGGTCACGGAGTCGTAGACGGCGTACACGCAGGTCGCGAGGTACACCTCGGAGAGGTCGGCGTCGCGGGGCTGGCGGGCCGTACGGGTGGCCTGCTGGACACCTCCGGGGGTGCCGAGTCCGCGCGCGATCTCGTCCAGTGCCGAGAGGACTTCGGCGGGTTCGAGATCGAGCAGGGCCAAGGTGCGTACAGCGGTGCGGAGTTCACCCATCGCCACCGCGGCGCGCAGCCCGCGGCCCATCACGTCTCCCACCACGAGCGCCGTGCGGTGGCCGGGGAGCTCGATGACGTCGAACCAGTCGCCGCCGACCTCCGTCGCCGCGTTGCCCGGCAGATAGCGGCACGCGATGTCGAGGCCGGAGGCCTCCGGGTCGCCCGGAGGCAGCAGGGACCGTTGCAGTATCAGGGCGCGTTCGTGCTCGCGGCGGTACAGGCGCGCGTTGTCGATGCAGACGGCCGCGCGGGCGGCCAGCTCCACCGCCAGCGCGCGGTCGCGTTCCCCGAACGGCTCGCTGCCCTTCGTACGGGAGAACTGGGCGAGGCCCACCACCGTGTCGTGGGCGACCATCGGGACCGCGAGCGTGGACTGGATGAGGCCGCCCTCTTCGGCGGGGATGTGCTGCGGCCGGGCGGTGCGCAGGGCGTCCGCGCAGGGCGAGTTGAACGGGTAGTGGTGGACGGCGCCGACGGCGACGGGTGCCGGACCGCCGACGAACGGCGCGTCGGAGACGGCGCTGGCGAACGCGACCCGGCGGAGTTCGGCACTGCCGTCCGCGAGGCCCGGCGGGGTCTCGTCGCCGGCCAGCAGACCCTGGTACAGGTCGACCGTCGCGAGGTCGCAGAAGCCGGGGACCACGACGTCGAGGAGTTCGCGTGCGGTGGTCTCCAGGTCGAGGGAGTTGCCTATGCGGGCGCCCGCCTCGTTCAGAAGGGCGAGATTCCGTCGTGCGGCGGCCGCTTCACGGGCGGCGGCACGGCGGGCGGTGATGTCGGTTCCGAGCCAGGCGATACCGATGGGGCGGCCGCTTCCGCCGTGCACCCGGTAGAGGTTGACGGACCAGTGCCGGCGCTCCTCGGAACCCGGCGCATATCCGGTGACGTGCATGTCCGTGATCGAGTCGCCGGTCTCCAGGACCCGGCGCAGGATCGCCGTCACGCGCTCGGCCTCCGCGCGCGGGAGATAGTCGTGGACGCCCTTGCCGCGGTGGTCGTCGACGCTGCCGCCGAAGATCGAGGCGAACCGCTGGTTGGCGCGGCGAACCCGAAGGTCCGTGTCGATCAGCAGGAAACCGAACGGAGATTGACCGAAAATCGCCTGCGAGGCGGCGAGGTCCGTCTCCATGCTGCGCAGGGTGCGGACATCCACGACGATGCATACGGCGGCCCGCTCACCGTCCTCGGTCACGGTGGGCATCACATAGACCTCGGCGAGGCCATCGGCCACGTCGTCGACGCTCTCACCTGCCTCTTCGGAGGCGGGCGCCCGGAAGGGCACCAGACCGGTCCACTCGCGGCCGTCCAGGATCTCCGCCATCTTCCGCTGACCGAACTCCCGTCGGTCGGCGGTGACGAACGCCTCGATGGGGTCCATGCCGACGGCACGCTCAGCGGAGATGCCGAAGATCTGCTCGGCCCGCAGACTCCACTGGTCCACCAGCCCGTCGGCGCCGATGGAGAAGGAGGCGACCTTGATGTAGTCGTAGATCGAACCGGGCGGGCTGCTCTGCCACATCGCGTCACCCGGCACCTCGCCGGCCGCGTCACCCACCAGGTCGGCCGCGGTACCGCCCGTCCCCTCGCCCGACTCCTCGCCCGTGGCGTCGCCCGCGTCCTCGCCGGGAACCGTGCGCGCGACATCGCCCGCCGCATCAGCCCTCGCGCCGCCCGACGGGTCCTCGGACTCCGTGGCCTTCGCTGGTATCTCGCTCACGCGAACCGTCCCCTCCAGCTCACCGCGTCCGGCACCGGTCACCGGGGGCGGCTGCCCGCAGTATCCAGCACTACGGCGCCGCACGACACGGTGTTCACGATCACAGCACGGTCCCGATGGTTTTTGGACCGGCCGCGACATACTCCCAGTCTTCTAACCAGGTGGCGCCCCGTCGAATCAAAGAATCCGACACCCGTCGACGACCTGATCCGGCCAGGTGTCGCACGGGCATCCGAACCCTCCGCGTCTCAGCCCGGAACAGCCAGTTCGAACCAGACGGTCTTGCCGTTGTCTCCGGGCCGGGTGCCCCAGCGTCTGCACGAGCCGGCCACGAGCTGGAGTCCGCGGCCGCTCTCGTCCGAGGCGTCGGCGGCCCGTTCGCGGGGCGGGTCCGGCAGCGGGTCGGAGACCTCGACGCGGAGAGCGCCCGTCACGTCCTCAGGACGTACGAGACGGACGCCGATCGGGCCCGTCGCGTGACGCAGCGAGTTCGTCACCAGTTCACTGACCAGCAGTGCGGCGATGTCGCCGAGGGAGTCGAGTTCCCATGCGTGCAGCTGCCCCCGGACGACGGCACGGGCGGTGCGGACGGCACCCGGCTCCGCGGGAAAGGTCCACTCCGCGCAGTCGCCTTCGGTGTCGATCAAGCCGATCACTTCCCAGACCAGGAACCCACCGATGTCCGGTTTCGTGGGATTAATGGGCACATACCCGATATCCGTGATGCTTTACCGCACCGGGGGGCACACTGTGGCGCGAACGGCGTACGAACTCCCCACCCGGCTCATCACGCGCCCGCGTCGAGCCACGGCAGTGCGCCCTTGACCGCCCCCACGTCCTGGTCCAGCCAGTCCACGTCCCAGATCTCTTCGGGGGCCAGCCAGCGCAGTTCGTCGTGGTCCTCCAGGGGCCGGGGTTCGGCCGAGCCGGGGAGCAGCCGGGCTGCCCACACCACCAGGACGTATCCCCGCTTCAGGGGCCATTCGCCGGGGACGCGCTCCAGCACCTCCGCCTCGACACCGAGTTCTTCGCGCAGCTCGCGCACGAGGGCGCGCTCGGGGGTCTCGCCCTGCTCGACCTTGCCGCCCGGCAGTTCCCAGCGCCCCGCGAGGTCGGGGGGCGCGCTGCGGCGGGCGGCGAGCAGGCGCCCACCGCGCACCAGGGCAGCTCCGACCACGACGATCCGTTCCGTCATGCGCCGGAGCCTACGGGAGCGGGGCGGGGTCCCGGGCGGGGCGGATCACCGAGTTCCGTTCTGCCCGATCCGCTCGACCCAGTAGAGCTGTTTGTGCCCGCGGTCGTCGAGGCTGTCCGCGATCTTCTGAGCCTCGGCGCGGGTCGCGTACCTGCCCACGCGATAGCGATTGCCGTTGTCGTCCTGTCGTATGACGAGCCAGGGAAGAGTGATCGTGCCGTCGTTCATCCAGCCCCTCCACTTCCCGCCCCGGGCCCCCGCCGAACCCCGCACGCCAACGAAACCGCAATACGCATATGCCCGAGCCTACGCCTAACCTTCACGCAGCGAATACGGCTTTTCACAAAGAGGTACGCAACCGGCCAGTAGGCGACACCGACCCAGGGGGCGCACGCCGTCGAACACGCCGCCCATCGGTCTCCGCGCGCTCGCGAACAGGGCGAAGTCGTTTCTCGGCCCGCCACTTGAGAAAGGCCAGATTCCAACCGGGCACCCGGGCGGTCACGTTGAGGCGCGGACCCCCGTGCCGCGCCTCAACGCCCGGACCGTGCCCCAGGCCTGGACAGGCGAGCGGGACAGGCCGCCGGGACGGACGGCCGGTGGTCCGACCCGGGGCGGCCGGTCAGGGCGTCCGCCCGGAGCCCGGCCGCCGCGCCTCCCGAAGGTGACGTGCGGTCACTTCACCGGCAGGTGGTAGGCGATCCGGTACCGGTCGGCCGGGACCACCACGTCCGCCGTCTCCACAGGACGGCCCGAGGCGTAGAAGGTCCGCTGGATGACGACGACCACGTGCCCGGGCACGCCGCCCAGCGCGAGGAGTTCCTCGGCGAGGCCGGGGCGCGCGCCGACCTCCTCGGTGACGTTGTCCACGATCACGTCGATGGCCGCCATGCGCTCGACGACACCCATACCGCCGAGCGGGCCCTCCTCGGGGAGCATCACCGGCGTGCGCCCGGTGACGGCGAGCGGCTCCCAGGACGTGGAGAGCATCATCGCCTCGCCGCCGTCCCGGAAGACGTAGTTCGTGCACATCGCGCGGTCGCCCGGCTGGATGGCCAGCCGCTCGGCGATCGCGCCGCTCGCCTCGACCTGCCGGCTGTGGGACTCCCAGGTGCCGCGCACGGCGAGATCGGCCTGCTCCTGACGGAAGGGTGTGGCGCCGCTGTCCGGCCGGTATCCGGAGCGGGCCACGCGGCGCGGCACCGGCCTCTCCCGCACATAGGTGCCCGAACCGGAGCGGCCCTCGACCAGGCCCTCGGCCATCAGCACCTTGCGCGCCTCCAGGGCGACCGTGTCGGAGACGCCGTACTCCTCGCGGATTCTGGCCTGCGAGGGAAGGCGGGTGTGCGGTGGCAGCGAGCCGTCGACGATCTTCTTGCGGAGATCACCCGCGACACGCAAGTACGCCGGCTGCTCACCGAAAGTCACTTGGCCGCTCCCATCAGGTTGTACAGACAGCAACAGCGTGGCAACCGTGGGTTGTGCCATGCAAGCGAAGGCCAGAGAATCACTCGATGTGATGACGTGAGTGCCCCGAGGGCTTTACGCAGGCACTTTCTCCCCGCTATGGCCGCCGTCACACCTCGATTCCGGCGCCGTCTTCACCACCGCCACCACTGGCGTCACCCTCGTCGTACTTCGGCGGGGTGGTGGCGAGCCCCAGAGCTTTGCGGGTGGTGACCGTCTTCCTGGGGTCGATGAGTTTCACGGCCTTCTCGTAGTGCGTGTAGAAGGTGTCCGCGTCCGGCGCGTCCGCGGCCTTCGCCCACTCCTTCGCCGAGAGGGCCATGTCCTTGACCAGGGCGGCGACCGGTCCACGCGCGGCCGGCGCGAACGTGCGGACGGGCAGCCCGTCCGCCTGCCACGCCACAATCTCCGAGACACTGGCCGCCCATTTCTTGTAGCCGGGCAGATCGTCCTCGACGGACTCCGCCTCGGGCGCCCCGGCCAGCACGTTGTTGATGGCCCGCGCCGAGCTCAGATAGGAGTACTGGTCGGGGTCCAGCGTCAGCTGGTCGTTGCGCAGGGAGCCCGTCAGGCTGCCCCTCTCGTCGGTGTTCCCGAACAGACAGCTGACCTCGCGATCGCCACGGCGCCAGCTCTGCGACGTCGGCGTGAAGGAGTACACGTCGACGTTGTCCGGGACGGCCCAGGAGTCCATCGCGTAGCCGCTCTGTTCCCTGTAACACCGCCGGTCGGCCTCATCGGCGAGCGCACTGTCCCCCGGGTAGTCGCCGTCGCCCATCGCGAATTCCGCGAACACCTCGGCGTCATGCCCGCCCGAGCACGGCACCTTGTCGACATCGAACGCCAGGCCCCTCAGGGAGCCGTTGAGCGAGTCGAAGCACTCGCCCACCTCCAGCGAGAACGCGGCGCCTCCCGAGTCGTTCGCCGCGCCCCGGAAGCCGTCCCAGAAATCTCGCGCGCCCCCCGTGGCGACGACGAGCGCGAGCAGCCCGATCCCGATCGACGACATCACCATGCCGCCCACGGCCATGCCCTTGCCGCGCTCCCCGCGCTTCTTGATCTGGACGAGCGCCACGATCCCGAGCACCAGCCCGACGGCGGGCACGAAGCAGAGAATGCCGAGCACCAGCGCCGCGATCGCGAGTCCGTTGACGGGCACCGGCCGGTTGTACGGGGAGTAGCCCTGACCCCAGGTCCGGTACGGGGGCCCGTAAGGGGACTGCCGGTACGGGCCTTCCTGGTAGGGACCTCGGGGATCCGGAGCATGCGGATACGGAGGCGGGAAGGCGCCGGGCGTCCCCTGAGCGCCCGGTGGCGTCCCTGGCGGCGGGTACGGCCCCTCTGGCTGCTGCGGCCCGGGCGGCGGGGGTATGGCCACGAGTTCCCTTGCTCCTCATCCACGCGCGGTGGAACCTTCGTACGACTGCCGGATGGCTGCGCGCATCGTAAGCGCGGCACGACCCGGGGCGTGACGGAGGTCGCCTCCGGGGCTGTCGGGGCGACGGACGGGCCACCGGACGGCGGAGAGCATCGGAACAACAGGCACAGGCGGGCGGGGCGGACGCCGGTCGGGGCCGGTGCGTGCCGTGGCCGTGGAGAGTACCCGGGCGCGGCAGGCGCCTGAGGTGGCCGCGTCCAGGACGGCGGCGCCGTAACACGCCTGCCGTCGCGCGACAGTGACGCTCCGTCACCCGGCCTCGCGTCTAACCTGCGCCTATGACTCCACTGCCGGACTGCTTCTGCCCGACGGACGGCACCCGTGTCCCGGCCGGCTCGCTCGCCTGGTGCTGCCCGGTCTGCCGCGGCCCGCTCGATCTCGACTTCGCGCCGACTCCGGCTCCTCGCACCTCCCTCGCCGGGCGGGTGAACTCGCTGTGGCGGTACGCGGAGTGCCTGCCGCTGGCCGCACCCACGGTCAGCCTCGGCGAGGGCCGCACGCCTCTGGTCACCCTCCGCGAGGGCGTCTCCGCGAAGCTCGACTTCCTGATGCCGACGCTGTCGTTCAAGGACCGCGGAGCCGTACTGCTGGCCGAGCTGGCACTGCGGCTCCGGCCCCGGCAGGTACTCGCGGACAGCAGCGGCAACGCGGGCACGGCGATCGCGGCGTACTGCGCGCGGGCGGGACTGCCCTGCACGGTGTACGTCCCCGAGGGCACCTCCGCGAAGAAGCTGGAGCAGATCGAGGCGCACGGGGCGCGGCTTCGGGTGGTCGAGGGCGACCGCGAGGCGACGGCGGCCGCGGCCCGCGAAGCCGCCGACGAGGAAGGGGTCTTCTACGCCTCGCACGTCTTCAACCCGTACTTCCTGCACGGCACGAAGACGTACGTCCACGAACTCTGGGAGGACCTCGGCGGACGTCTGCCGGACGTCGTCGTGGTGCCGGTCGGCAACGGCACGCTGCTCCTCGGCGCCGCCCTCGCGGTGGCCGAACTGCACGCGGCCGGGCTGATCGACCGCCGGCCCGCCCTCTACGCCGTCCAGTCCGCCGCGGTCGCCCCGCTGGCCCGCGCCTGGTCCGAGGGCGCCGACGAACTCGTCGGCGTCACCCCCATGGCGCCCACGTTCGCGGAGGGCATCGCGATCCCGAACCCGCCCCGGGCCCGCCAGATCCTGCGCGCGGTACGCGCCTCCGGGGGCGCGTTCCTGACGGTGACGGAGGACCAGATCCGGCACGCGCAGACGGATCTGGCGGGACGGGGGCTGTATGTGGAGTCCACGGGGGTGGCCTGCTGGGCGGCGGTCCGTGAGGGCGCCCTCGGGCAACGGGAGGCCGTGGTGCCGCTGTGCGGGGCGGGCTTGAAGACGGGGATGGTCCACGACTGACCTCCGCGGGGATCCCTGTGCGGAAAGCCCTGTGCGGAAAGCCCCTGTGCGGGAAGCCTTGTGCCGGAAGCCTTGTGCGGGAATCCCAGGGTGCGAATCCCTGAGCGGGAACCTCCGGACTAGGGGCGTTCCCGCTCCAGCAGCGTGACGCACCGGCCGAGCAGGGCGGCGAGCGTCTCGCGCTCCTCGGCGGTGAACTCGGCGGCCAGGGCGCGCTCGACCCGTACGGCGCGGGCGTCGGCGTCGGCGAGCGCGGCCGTGCCCTCGTCGGTGAGCCGGGTCTCCAGGACGTTCTTGTGCCAGGCGTGCGGGGTGCGCTCGATCAGGCCGCGGTCCTGGAGGTTGTTCAGGACCGTGTTCATGGTCGGCGGCGTGACCAGGCAGAGCCGGGCCAGCGCGGCGGCCGAGATGCCGGGGTTCTCGCTGAGGTGGAGCAGCGCCGCGTACTGGGCGACGGTCACGCCCGCCGGTTTGAGCACCGCGGCCTTCGTCGCGCCGAGGGCCTGCTCGGCCCGCTTGAGATGGGAGCCGAGGCGCTCGGACACGGGCATGGACGTCATCTCCGCATCGTAGTCGCGGATCGTACGGGCGATACGACGATGAGCCCTCACTCTCTCATAAAGACATTGACGAGCATTAGAGCTCTAACTTAGATTCGCACTCATCGCCTTGTGCCGGGCTCAGCCCGGCACGGCTGAGCCCTGCACAGCTGAGCCCGGCATGGCTCGGCTCAGCTCCGCCCTTCCCGCTCGTCGACGCCCCAGCAGCAGACCGAGAGGTTCCGTCGTGTCCCGTTCGATCCAGCGCCGCACCTTCCTGAGCGCCACCGCCGCGACCGTCGCCGCCCTCGCGACGACCACCGCGGGCACACCGTCCGCGAGCGCCACACCTCGCGTCTCCCCTCCCCATGAGCCCACTCCTCGTATCTCCACCGCCTTCGAACTCCCCGACGACCGCGCCTATCCCGAGGGCCTCGCCGCCGACCCGCGCACGGGGACGCTGTACGTGGGCTCGTACACCACGGGCGCCGTCTACCGCGCGAGGCCCGGACACCGCGTGGCCGAGACCTTCCTGCCCGCGGGCGCGGACGGCCGGAACACCGCCAACGGGCTGAAGGTCGACGAGTCCGGCCGCCTCTGGGTGACCGACTCGACGGCCGGGGTCGCCGTCTACGACGTCCGCACCCGCGCCCTGCTGGCCCGCTTCGACGTACCCGGTGACGCGCCCCGCTTCGTCAACGACCTGGCGATCGCCTCGGACGGCAGCGCGTATCTGACGGACAGCGTGCGGGAGGTCGTCTACCGGGTGACACCGGCCCAGCGCGCCCGGGCCGCGGCCCACGGCGGCCGGGCCGTCCTCACCCCCGCCTACGACTTCGGCGGCGTCCTGGCCCCGCACCCGGCCGGCACCTACACCCTGAACGGCATCGTCGCCGGGGACCGCTGCCTGTTCACCGTCGACATGACCGGGGGCGCCCTCTACCGGGTGGACCTCAAAACCGGCGCGATCCGCCACGTCGCCCTGCACGGCGGCGACTTGGCGAACGGCGACGGCCTGGAGCTGGTCGGCGACACCTTGTGGGCCGCCCTCAACAAGACCGACACGATCACCCGCTGGCGCCTGTCGGCGGACGGCCTCGCCGCCCGCCTGGAGCGCAGCGTCACCGATCCCGCGCTCCAGATCCCGACCACGCTGGTGCGCCGCGGCGGCCGCACCCTCGTCGTCCGCTCCCAGTTCGACAAGGGCGGCCCGATGGGACCGGGCACACCGGAGACCCCGTTCACCGTGGCCTGGGTGCGCGGCATCTGAACATCCGAACAGCAGAAGGGCCGACCCCGTACCTTCGCCGCGTGTCCGAGCGGCGTCGCGCCGCGGCAGAACCCGAAGCCGGCGGGAATGCGGTCCGGACGGTACCGGCGGCCGCCGTTGTCACATCGCCGATCCTCGGCTAGCGGGGCTGCCACGCCCGCACGAGATCCTCCGGCCCCCAGTGCGCGGTGAGCGGCAAGTCATCGACCACTCCACAGCGGGAGACAGCGACCAGTGGAGTATCCGGGGAGGCGCCGGGGACAGCGAGCATGTCACGTACCAGGGTGTCGTACTCATGACGGCCGAATCGCTGGGTCTCCAGCCACTTGACCGACCCGACGAACTGCACCTTCCGGGCCGCCGGCTCGCGGTCCGCACCGACCAGGTCGATCTCGGGGTTGTTCCGACGGTTCCACCAACCGCCGATGGCCTCTGTCTCGGGCCACTCGTCATTGGGCATCAGCCGCAGCAAGGACTCACGGATCAAGGGCTCGACCGCTCGACCGCGCCAGGTGCTCCATGACCGCTCGATGCGTTCCCATGCCAAGTCGCCGCGGCCTCGCTCGATGAGGGGGATCGCTCGCGCCAGGAAGGCCAGCCAGAACCGCAGATAGGGGTCGGCGATCCGGTAGCGCTTGTTCTTGCTGTCCGGCTTGCCCGACAGGGGGAGGTCAGCGGCCAGGACCCGCTTGGTCTGCAGCAACGCGAGCAGCGGCGAGAGCGTGCCGGACGGGAGTGCGCCGGCGCCGCCGGCCTGGGCTGCGATCGCGCTGAACGTGCGCTCACCGCTCCCGACCGCTTCCAGTACCGCCCGTGAGTGCGAAGCCTCGGGGAATTCCCCCAGCAATGACAGCTCGCCGGCCACCAGCAGGGGCGAGAGTGGATTGGCGAACGCCGCTCGCAAGAAGTCCGCGCGCCCCATTCCCGGCCGCCACGACTGCACAATCTCGGGGAATCCGCCTGTGATCAATTGGGCGTCGACGGCCTCTGCGGCATCGAGCTCTGTCATGGCTTGCACATCGGCCAGGTTCAGGGGGTGAACGGTCATTTTGGCCGCGCGCCCGAAGAACGGGCGTCCGTACGACTGCAGTGCCTCCATCACCGATGTGTCACTGCCGACCAGCAGCAGAAGCATGGGTTTTGAAGACAGATAACGGTCCCAGACGGTTTGGAGTGCGCCCTCGAATTCCTGATCCTGCTCCACCAGCCAGGGCACTTCGTCGATCACCACGACGCTGGGTGTGTCATCGGGTACCGCGAGAGCCAACGAGCGCAGGGCCTGATTCCAGTCCTGGGCCTGAAGGCCGGCGACCAGCTCCGCCCCCGGCAGGAGCGACTGCGCGAGCGTCGCGGCAAATTCGGCACGCTCCGCCACGGGGTTACGCCCCCGGGTGGCCTGGAACACCGCGTACGGCGCTTCGGAGCGGTCACAGAACTCCTGAGCCAGTCGCGACTTCCCCACCCGGCGCCGGCCCGTCATGATCACAGCGCGCCCTCGGGTGGCCCCGGCGCCCTCTGCCACTGTCCGGTACTGCTCCGCCAGCAGTTCGAGATCTCCGGCCCGGCCTTGGAACTCCATGACACACCCCAGGGCAGCTAACGTAGATAGATTCTTACGTAGATTCAATCTTACTTCACTGAGCCTGCTGTTGAACGAAAAGGCACAGGGCCCGACTCCGAAGAGTCGGGCCCTGTCTGCACTGCAGGTCCGCCATGCCACCAACGTGACGCCATGGCATCCGCTCACACGTTGAAGCGGAACTCCACCACGTCGCCGTCCTGCATGACGTAGTCCTTGCCCTCCATGCGGGCCTTGCCCTTGGCGCGGGCCTCGGCGACCGAGCCCGTCTCGACCAGGTCCGCGAAGGAGATGACCTCGGCCTTGATGAAGCCCTTCTGGAAGTCGGTGTGGATGACACCGGCGGCCTCGGGGGCGGTGGCGCCCTTCTTGATCGTCCAGGCGCGGGATTCCTTGGGGCCTGCCGTCAGGTAGGTCTGCAGGCCGAGGGTGTTGAAGCCGACGCGGGCGAGGGTCGCCATGCCGGGCTCCTGGACGCCGACCGACTCCAGGAGTTCCTTCGCGTCCTCCTCCTCGAGCTCGGCGAGGTCCGCCTCGAGCTTGGCGTTGAGGAAGATCGCCTCGGCGGGGGCGACCAGGGCACGCTGCTCGGCCTTGAAGTCGTCGTCGACCAGCTCGTCCTCGTCGACGTTGAAGACGTACAGGAACGGCTTGGTGGTGAGCAGGTGCAGGTCGTGCAGCAGCTCCTCGTTGCCGGAGCCCTGGACGATGCCCGCGGAGAAGAGGGTGTCGCCCTTCTCCAGGATCGCCTGCGCCGCCTCGACCGCCGCGACCTTCGGGCCGATGTCCTTCTTGATGCGCGACTCCCGCTGGAGGCGCGGCAGGACCTTCTCGATCGTCTGGAGGTCGGCGAGGATCAGCTCGGTGTTGATCGTCTCGATGTCGTCCTTGGGCGAGACCTTGCCGTCGACGTGCACGACGTTCTCGTCCTTGAAGGCGCGGATGACCTGGCAGATCGCGTCCGACTCGCGGATGTTCGCGAGGAACTTGTTGCCCAGGCCCTCACCCTCCGAGGCACCCTTCACAATGCCCGCGATGTCGACGAAGTCGACGGTCGCCGGGAGGATCTTCTGCGAGGAGAAGATCTCGGCCAGCTTGGTGAGACGGGCGTCCGGGACGCCGACCACACCGACGTTCGGCTCGATCGTGGCGAACGGGTAGTTGGCCGCGAGCACGTCGTTCTTGGTCAGGGCGTTGAACATGGTCGACTTGCCGACATTGGGCAGACCGACGATTCCGATCGTGAGCGACACGTTGCGACTTCCCGTACGAGAGGATGGGCGAAAGGCCCTCCAGGAGAGCGGGCCGATCCACCAGTCTACGGCGTGGTCCGGCCCGTACCGGCGAGGTATCGAACGCATGGCCAAGCTCTTTCCATGGCCTGCCTTCCGCCGGCCTCCGGCGTGTCCGAAGAGCCATTCCACACATAAAACGACCTAAGTTGGTCCAGTGGAGCAACACAGGACGCGTCCCCCTCAGTACAGACCGCGACGCGGTGCACCCGTTCCGGCACAGGGCGGGCGGGCCGCGGGCGACGGTGCGAGAAGGGCCGCCCCGGTGTCGCGGCGGCCCGCGCCCGCGGGCGTGCGGGAGGCGCGGCGGATGCCGAATCCCCGGCTGACCGGGCTCGGCGGCGGATTGTTCTGCGGGGCGTCGATGTTCGCGCTGGCCTGCCTCGACCAGCTGCTGTTCGGGGGATCCCTGACGGTCTACGGGGTGCTGTTCCTGCCCGTGTGCGTACTGACCGCGCTGTGGGTGCGGCCCGGTGACCTGGTGACCGCCCCCGTGATCGTGCCGATCGCCTTCACCTTCGGGCTGCTGCCGATCGCCGACGACAGCGGCGGCGGCGTCAGCGGCAGCTTCATGGGGCTGGTCACCGCCCTCGCCCTCCAGGCGGGCTGGCTGTACGGCGGGACGCTGGCCGCGGGCCTCGTCGTGACCGCCCGCAAGGTCCGCCTGATGAGCCGCCGGGCCGCCCGACGGCGGGCCCAGGCGCGCGGCAGCCTGCCGGGCGGCAGGCAGCCCCGCTGACCCCTCGTTCCGCTGCGGATTCCCGTCCCGCTCGGGTTCGGGTTCCCGTCCCGCCTCGGGTTCCCGTCCCCTCGCGGGCGGTGTCGCGGCTACTGCGCGAGCTTCACCGCGCGCATCGCCGCGCCCACGATCCCCGCGTTGTTCTGGAGCTGGGCCGGGACGATCTCCGCCTTGATGTCCTCGATCAGCGGCAGGAACTTCTCGGCCTTACGGCTGACACCGCCGCCGATGATGAACAGTTCCGGGGAGAAGAGCATCTCGACGTGGGCGAGGTACTTCGTGACGCGGCGCGCCCAGTGCTCCCAGGTCAGCTCGTGGTCGTCCTTGGCCTTGGTGGAGGCCCGCTTCTCCGCGTCGTGGCCGTTCAGTTCCAGGTGGCCCAGCTCGGTGTTCGGGACCAGTTCGCCGTCGATGAAGAGGGCACTGCCGATGCCGGTGCCGAAGGTGAGCAGGATGACCGTGCCCTGACGGTCGCGGCCCGCGCCGAACTGCATCTCGGCGACGCCCGCCGCGTCCGCGTCGTTCAGCACGGTCACCGGGAGGCCGCCCAGCCGCTCGCTCAGCAACGCGCGCGCGTCGGTGTCGATCCAGTCCTTGTCGACATTGGCCGCCGTACGGATCGTGGACCCACCGGTCACCACGCCCGGGAACGTGATGCCCACGGGACCCGTCCAGCCGAAGTGGCCGATGACGTCCTTCACGCCGTCGGCCACCGCGTCGGGTGTCGCGGGTTGCGGGGTGAGCACCTTGAAGCGCTCCGCCGCCAGGTCCCCGCGGTCAAGGTCCACAGGGGCACCCTTGATCCCGGATCCGCCAATGTCCACACCGAAGATCTGCATGGCCCTACGTTACGTCGTACGACTGACGGTCACTTCCCGGGCGTGACGCCCGTGCGCCGCTCCACCAGGGCCGCCGCCTCCGCGCGCAGATCGCGGCGCAGTTCCTTGGGCAGCGAGAAGGTGATGGACTCCTCGGCGGCCTTGACGAGCTCGACGTCCTCGAAGCCGCGCCGGGACAGCCACTCCAGGACCTGCTCGACGAGGATCTCGGGCACGGAGGCGCCGGAGGTGACGCCGACCGTGCTCACGCCCTCCAGCCACGCCTCCTCGATCTCGTCGGCGAAGTCCACGAGGTAGGCCTCGCGGGAGCCGGCGAGCTTGGCGACCTCGACCAGCCGCACGGAGTTGGAGGAGTTGCGCGATCCGACCACGATCACCAGCTCGGCCTCCGCGCCCATCTGCTTCACGGCGAGCTGGCGGTTCTGCGTGGCGTAGCAGATGTCGTCGCTCGGCGGGGAGATGAGCTGCGGGAACTTCTCCTTCAGGGCGTCGACCGTCTCCATCGTCTCGTCGACCGAGAGGGTGGTCTGGGAGAGCCAGACGACCCTGGAGGGGTCGCGGACCTCGACCTTGGCGACGTCCTCGGGGCCGTCGACCAGCGTGATGTGGTCGGGGGCCTCGCCGGAGGTGCCGATGACCTCCTCGTGGCCCTCGTGGCCGATCAGGAGGATGTCGAAGTCGTCGTTCGCGAACCGGACGGCTTCCTTGTGGACCTTGGTGACCAGCGGGCACGTCGCGTCGATGGTCGCGAGCTTGCCCTTCGCGGCCTCGTCGTGGACGACGGGGGCGACGCCGTGCGCCGAGAACATGACGATGGACCCCTCGGGGACCTCCGCCGTCTGCTCGACGAAGATCGCGCCCTTCTTCTCCAGGGTCTGCACGACGTACTTGTTGTGGACGATCTCGTGGCGGACATAGATCGGGGCCCCGTACTGCTCGAGGGCCTTCTCGACGGCGATCACGGCACGGTCCACGCCCGCGCAGTAGCCCCGGGGGGCGGCGAGCAGGACACGGCGGCCAGGCGAAGCAGTCATGCCCCCATCGTAAGGCCGCGCCCGGCAGGTCAAAGATCGCCTCCTTGGAGAGACTGTGGGGAGCCGGAGGGGTGGGGCCGGGCGCGACCCTCGGGAGGCACGATGTCCGACACGCAGACCACCGCCGGCTCGGGCGCGGCGAAGCACGGACTCCGGCGCAGCCTCGGCTTCCGGGATCTGGTCGTCTACGGGCTGCTGTTCATCGCCCCGATGGCGCCGGTCGGGGTCTTCGGGACGCTGGACGCGAAGTCGCACGGGGCGGTCGCGCTGGTCTACGTCGTCGCGACGGTCGCCATGGCGTTCACCGCGTTCAGCTACGCGCAGATGGTCCGGGTGGTCCCGCAGGCGGGCTCGGTGTTCGCCTACGCGCGCGCGGGGCTCGGGAAGGAGGCCGGGTTCGTCGCCGGGTGGATGGTGATGCTGGACTATCTGCTCATTCCGGCGGTGGCCTACCTGTTCTCCGGGATCGCGATGAACTCCCTGGTCCCGGAGGTCTCCCGGTGGGTGTGGACCGCGCTCGCCGTCGTCGTCACGACGTTCCTCAACCTCTGGGGCGTCCGCACCGCGGCGCGGGTCGGCTTTCTGGTGCTCGCGATGGAGATCGTGGTCCTTCTTGTCTTCGTCGTGTCGGCGGTCGTGATGCTCGCGCGCGACGGCGCGCACCGCGACTGGCTGTCCCCGCTGTCGGGTGACGGCACACAGGGCGCGTTCGCGCTGTCGGCGGTCATCGGCGCCGTCTCGGTCGCCGTCCTCTCCTTTCTGGGCTTCGACGCCATCGCCTCCTTCGCCGAGGAGGTGACGGGCGGTTCGGAGAAGGTGGCCCGCGCGGTCCTGTTCTGTCTGGCGCTGGCGGGTGTGCTGTTCGTGGCGCAGACCTATCTGGCGTCGCTGCTGGAGCCGCTGTCGTCCGCGCAGCTCGCCGCCGACCCCGCGAAGCAGGGTCCGGCCTTCTACGACGCCGTGGACGTGTCCGTCGGCTCGTGGCTGCACAACCTGGTGGCGGTCAGCAAGGCGATCGGGGCGGCTTTCGCCGCGCTGGCCGGGCAGGCCGCGGCCGGGCGTCTCGTCTTCGCGATGGCCCGGGACCGGAGGCTGCCGCGGGCGCTGGCGCGGACCGACTCCGGGGTGCCGCGGGCGGCCCTGTCGTGTGCTGCGGTGATCACTCTGGTCGCCGCGGTCTGGGCGGCGCGCCGCGACGACGGCCTCGACAAGCTGGTCTCGGTGGTCGACATCGGCGCGCTGACCGCGTTCACCCTGCTGCACGCGTCCGTGGTGGGCTGGTTCGCCGTACGTCACCTGGGCGGGCCGGTGGTGTGGTGGCGGCACGTCCTCGTCCCCGTGCTGGGCGCGGCGATCACCGTCGCGGTGATGGTCGAGGCCTCGGGTACGGCCCAGGTGGTGGGCCTCGTCTGGCTGGCGGTGGGCCTGGTGGTGCTCCTCGCCCAACGGGGGCGAACCGGACCGGAGACCGGGTAACGCCTGCCGGGCGGACCGGACCCGAGACCGCGTAACGCCGGCCGGGCCGGCCGGGCCGGAGACCGGGTGGCGCCTGCCGGGCCCGGAGGCCGGGTAACGCCGGCCGGGGGTGCCGGAGACCGGGCCGCCCGGGCCCGGTCCGGGGGTGCAGGCGTTGTCGGTGGTGGCCACTACGCTCGGGCGCATGGCTCTCAACACGTCCGCGGACGCTCCGCTGCCCGTCGGCGAGGTGTCCCGGCTCATCGGGGGATGGATCGACCGGCTCGGCGCGGTGTGGGTCGAGGGGCAGATCACCCAGTTGTCGCGGCGCCCCGGCGCGGGGGTCGTCTTCCTGACGCTGCGCGACCCGTCGTACGACATCTCGGTGAGCGTGACCTGCTACCGGCAGGTCTTCGACGCCGTCGCCGACGTGGTGAGCGAGGGCGCCCGGGTGGTGGTCCACGCCAAGCCTGAGTGGTACGCGCCGCGTGGGCAGCTGTCCCTGCGGGCCGCCGAGATCAAGCCGGTGGGGGTGGGCGAGCTCCTCGCCCGGCTGGAGCAGCTGAAGAAGTCGCTGGCGGGCGAGGGACTGTTCGCGGCCGAGCGGAAGAAGCCGCTGCCGTTCCTGCCGCAGCTCATCGGGCTGGTGTGCGGGCGCGCGTCGGCGGCCGAGCGGGACGTGCTGGAGAACGCGCGGCACCGCTGGCCCGCCGTCCGCTTCGAGGTGCGCAATGTCGCCGTGCAGGGCGTCCACGCCGTCCCGCAGGTCGTGCAGGCGGTGAAGGACCTGGACGCGCTCGACGAGGTCGACGTGATCATCGTGGCGCGCGGCGGCGGCAGCGTGGAGGATCTGCTGCCGTTCTCCGACGAGCAGCTCGTCCGGGCGGTCGCGGCCTGCCGTACGCCCGTCGTGTCGGCCATCGGGCACGAGCCCGACAACCCGCTTCTGGACCATGTGGCCGACCTGCGGGCGTCCACACCGACCGACGCGGCCAAGAAGGTCGTGCCGGATGTCGGCGAGGAGTACGAGCGGGTGCGGTTCCTGCGGGACCGCGCGCGGCGCTGCGTCATGTCGTTCATCGACCGCGAGGAGCGGGGCCTCGCGCACGCGCTGGCCCGGCCCTCGATAGAGGATCCGCACCGGATGATCGACGAGCGGGCGGACCAGGTCGCCGCGCTGCTCGACCGGGGGCGGCGCACCCTCGGGCATCTCCTGGACCGCGCGGACTCGGAGCTGACGCACACGCACGCGCGCGTGGTGGCCCTCTCCCCCGCGGCGACCCTCCAGCGGGGGTACGCGGTGCTGCAGAAGGCCGACGGTCATGTGGTCCGGGACCCGGCCGAGGTCGTGGCGGACGAGACGCTGCGGGCGCGGGTCGCCGAGGGTGAATTCACGGTTCGAGTCGATGCATAGGGTGGGCGCATGACCAGCAAGGTGGACGAGGCGCTCGGGTACGAGCAGGCGCGGGACGAGCTGATCGAGGTCGTACGCCGCCTGGAGGCGGGGGGTACGACCCTCGAGGAGTCCCTGGCGCTCTGGGAGCGGGGCGAGGAGCTGGCCAAGGTGTGCCGGCGCTGGCTGGAGGGCGCGCGGGCGCGCCTGGACGCGGCCCTGGCCGAGGAGGAGTCGGAGTCGCGGCAGGAGGACACCGGCACCGGCTCGGATTCCGAGTAACGACCGACGACGACGGCGGCCGGCCCCGGTGGGGCCGGCCGCCGTCGTCCTGCGTGCCGGGAGAACCGAAGCCCTCTCCTCGCACCCTCTGACCTGTGAAGCGGATCACCATACCCCGCTTTTGGTTGAACTTTAAACCTTCCCGTCGTAGTGTCGTTCTCGCCAACAGATCCCCCGGGATCCACCGCACGCACCGAGAAGGTTCTTCATGTCTCTCGTCCTTGACCCCACCGCTCAGGACCTGCTGTTCCGCGAGGCCCGCACGGCGAACACGTTCACCGACGAGCCGGTGACCGACGAGCAGGTGCAGGCGATCTACGACCTGGTCAAGTTCGGCCCGACCGCCTTCAACCAGTCGCCGCTGCGCATCACCCTGGTCCGCTCCCCGGAAGCCCGTGAGCGCCTGGTGCAGCACCTCGCCGAGGGCAACCAGGCGAAGACCGCCGCCGCCCCGCTGGTCGCGATCCTCTCCGCGGACAACGAGTTCCACGAGGAGCTGCCGGCGCTCCTCCCCCACTTCCCGGCCGCCAAGGACCTCTTCTTCTCCGAGCGCCCGGCCCGTGAGGGTGCCGCCGCGCTGAACGCCGCGCTCCAGGCCGCGTACTTCATCATCGGCGTCCGCGCCGCCGGCCTCGCCGCGGGTCCGATGACCGGCGCCGACCTCGCCGGCGTCCAGAAGGAGTTCCTGGACGACGACCACACCCCGCTGATGATCGTCAACATCGGCAAGCCGGGCGAGGACGCCTGGTTCCCGCGCTCCCCGCGCCTGGACGCCGACCAGGTCATCACGACCGTCTGATCACCGGTTCGACCACCGGCACCGCCGGAACAACCGGTCGATTCCGCACCAGCACGAGAAGGGCCCCCGGCATCACCGCCGGGGGCCCTTCTCGTACATCCGTACGCGGGGTGCCTACGAGGTCTTCAGGGCCTGCGCCATCTTCGCGAGCGTGCCGAACGAGCCGGTGCCGGTCACCACGGTCGTCGAGCCCTTGCCCTTGAGGACGAGGGCGTCGTAGTGGTCCCCCTCGTAGCGCTGCCAGGTCTGGTCGCCGATGCGCTGGGTGGCCTTGGTCTGCCGCGCGCCCTGGCTCGCCGAGTCGATGAACACGGCCGGCCGCTGAGTGGACTGCTCGACCGCCACGTACTGACCGTCGGGGGCCTGGTAGCCCAGGTGCCACACGTCGAACTCGCTGCCGTCGTACCGCACCGAGGTCGGCTTCCACGCCGTCGGCAGACCCTCGGGCGCCGCCACGGGATAACTCGCCGCGCGGCGAGCCGTGAGCAGCTCGACCCTGTAGTCGACACGCTTGAGATCGGGCTCTGATGCGTCGTGCGGGATGAAGATGTAGATAACGCCCGCCATGAGCCCGATGAGGCCCAGGGAGAGAATCATGTCCCGGACCGACTGCTTGCCTTTCATACCTGCCACGGCCCTATCGTCGCAGGTGCCCTGGCCTGCTCATCCGTGGGGCCCCCTGCTCATTTTTCAAGTCTGGCGATAGAGTCGGGGTCATCACCCTCATCCGGCCGTCGTCGTATCAGAAAGGTGCGTGTCGATGACCGAGCATCATCTGCCGTCAGAACTCGAAGTACCGTCGGAAGCCCCCGACCGTAACCTCGCCCTCGAACTCGTCCGCGTCACCGAGGCCGCCGCGATGGCCGCGGGCCGCTGGGTCGGCCGCGGCGACAAGAACGGCGCCGACGGCGCCGCCGTCCGGGCCATGCGAACCCTTGTCTCCACCGTCTCGATGAACGGCGTCGTCGTCATCGGCGAAGGAGAGAAGGACGAGGCCCCGATGCTCTTCAACGGGGAGCGCGTGGGCGACGGGACCGGCCCCGAGTGCGACATCGCCGTCGACCCGATCGACGGGACGACGCTCACCGCCAAGGGCATGACGAACGCGATCGCCGTGCTCGCCGCCGCCGACCGCGGCACCATGTTCGACCCGTCCGCGGTCTTCTACATGGACAAGCTGGTCACCGGCCCGGAAGCCGCCGACTTCGTCGACATCAACGCGCCCGTGTCGGTGAACATCCGCCGGGTCGCCAAGGCGAAGCGGGTCACGCCCGAGGACGTCACCGTCGTCATCCTCGACCGGCCGCGCCACGACGGCATCATCAAGGAGATCCGGGAGACCGGCGCGCGCATCAAGCTGATCTCCGACGGCGATGTCGCGGGCTCGATCCTCGCGCTGCGCGAGGGCACCGGCATCGATCTGCTGCTCGGCATCGGCGGCACGCCCGAGGGCATCATCTCGGCCTGTGCGGTCAAGTGTCTCGGCGGCACCATCCAGGGCAAGCTGTGGCCGAAGGACGACGAGGAGCGGCAGCGGGCGGTCGACGCCGGGCACGACCTCGACCGCGTCCTGACCACGAACGACCTGGTCTCCGGCGAGAACGTCTTCTTCGTCGCGACCGGCATCACCGACGGCGAACTGCTGCGCGGGGTGCGCTACCGCTCCGAGACCGCGACGACCGAGTCGATCGTGATGCGGTCCAAGTCCGGAACGGTCCGCCAGATCACGTCGGAGCACCGGCTCAGCAAGCTGCGCGCGTACAGCGCGATCGACTTCGACCGCGCCAAGTAGGACCACCGGCCGAACGGGCCGGGCGCCTTCGAAGGCGCGGAAGGGGCGCCCCTTGTGCGGAGGGGCGCCCCTTTTCCGTACGCGGGTGTCAGCCGGCCGCGGCTATCGGCCCCCGCGCCTTCTTGAGTTCCAGGTCGCGGCGGCGGCGCCTGGCGAGCACGACACGGCGCTCGGCGGCGGTGAGGCCGCCCCAGACGCCGTACGGCTCGGGTTGCAGCAGCGCGTGTTCGCGGCACTCGACCATGACGGGACAGCGGGCGCAGACGCGCTTGGCGGCCTCCTCACGGGAGAGCCGGGAGGCGGTCGGCTCCTTGGAGGGGGCGAAGAACAGGCCGGCTTCGTCACGCCGGCACACCGCCTCGGTGTGCCATGGCGCTTCCTGATCCCTGTCCCGCACTGGCGCCCGCTGGGCCGGAACGGCAGCTACCTGCAGGGACTGATGCGGCGGTTGCAGCACGGTCTACTCCTGACGACGGCTTCGCGAGCGTGCCGGGCACCGCGGAAAGTTCCGCTGCGCCCTCCAAGAGACGATGCAGCAAGGCCTACCCGCTGTGCGCGCGCCTATGCACTGTGTTCCGAAGCCCGGGCCTTCTCCCGCGTGATCGATCGTCCGGACCCGGACCACCGCGCTCCGCCGCCGATCCGTTCCCGGGCGTCAACGATCCAGGTGCTTGCGCAGACTCCGGTCCACCCGGTCGGCCACGCGGTCGTTCACCCGGCTCGTGACCCGGTCGAGGATGTCCGCGATCAGCTTGCCGCGCTTGGGCCTCGCCTCGACGTTCCCGAGGACGGCGAAGCCGTCGACGTAGACCACGGGTGCGTCGGGGTCGCCCGAATCGAGCGTGTCCACCTCGAAGTTGCCCAGCACACCGCCGCCGTTGCCCCGCAGCGAGACATTCTCCGGGACACGGACCTCGACGTTTCCGAAGACGGAGACCGCCTTGATCACGACCTGCTGGTACTCGAAGATCGCCTCGCTCAGGTCGATCTCCACACTGCCGAAGACCGCGTACGCGTGGATGCGGCGGCCCGCCCGCCAGCGGCCCTTGCGGACGGCGGCGCTGAAGACCGCCACCACGTTGTCGTCGGCCTCGGCGGGGATCTCGCCCTGGGTGGGGCGGTTGGGCGCCGAACCGTACGCCGAGGTCGCGCGGCCGGTGTGGGCGGCGGGCAGGTCCCGGACGAACTGGTCGAGCTCGCCCACCGTCTTGGTGGCCAGCACTCCCTCCACCCGCTCGGCGTGCTCCTCCGGGGTCAGGCGCCCCTCGGCGAGGGCCTCGCGCAGGATGTCGGTGATCCGGTCGCGGTCGGCGTCGGAGGCACGCAGCTCGGCCGGCTTCGCCGCCGTGGCGGGGGTCGCGTCGGGGTGCTTTTGAAGGTCCACGACAGCAGCGTACCCAAACGCGATAGATCGCGACTACCCCCCGCGCGGCGCCTGTGGAAAACCCTCCGTCCGTCCGGGCCGTCGGTCCGGTGTCCGAACTGAGCCTTACCTCACAACCTCGGCGTCCCTGTCAGGTTCTACGCTGGTGGACGCTGCCAATGAAGGCCGGCCTCCGGCGAGTGAGCCGAAGGGGCGCGCCCGAGGCGAACGAGCCCCAAAGCTGTCTGTCGAGTGAGGAATGGGCGAGATGCCTGAGTTCGCGTACACCGATCTGCTCCCCCAGGGAGAGGACACCACCCCGTACCGGCTGGTGACCTCCGAGGGTGTCTCCACCTTCGAGGCCGACGGGCGCACGTTCCTCAAGGTGGAGCCGGAGGCGCTGCGCAAGCTCGCCACGGAGGCCATCCACGACATCCAGCACTACCTGCGGCCGGCGCACCTCGCCCAGCTGCGCCGCATCATCGACGACCCGGAGGCCTCGGCGAACGACAAGTTCGTCGCCCTGGACCTGCTGAAGAACGCGAACATCGCGGCGGCCGGCGTCCTCCCCATGTGCCAGGACACCGGCACGGCGATCGTCATGGGCAAGCGCGGCCAGAACGTGCTCACCGAGGGCGGCGACGAGGCCGCCCTCTCGCGCGGCATCTACGACGCGTACAAGAACCTGAACCTGCGCTATTCGCAGATGGCCCCGCTGACCATGTGGGACGAGAAGAACACGGGCTCGAACCTGCCGGCGCAGATCGAGCTGTACGCCACCGACGGCGGCGCCTACAAGTTCCTGTTCATGGCCAAGGGCGGCGGCTCCGCCAACAAGTCGTTCCTCTACCAGGAGACGAAGGCGGTCCTCAACGAGGGCTCCATGATGAAGTTCCTGGAGGAGAAGATCCGTTCCCTCGGAACGGCCGCCTGCCCGCCGTACCACCTGGCGATCGTCGTCGGCGGCACGAGCGCCGAGTACGCCCTGAAGACGGCGAAGTACGCCTCCGCGCACTACCTGGACGAGATCCCGTCCGAGGGCTCCGAGCTCGGGCACGGCTTCCGGGACAAGGAGCTGGAGGAGAAGGTCTTCGAGCTGACCCAGAAGATCGGCATCGGCGCGCAGTTCGGCGGCAAGTACTTCTGCCACGACGTGCGCGTGGTGCGCCTGCCCCGCCACGGCGCGTCCTGCCCGGTCGCGATCGCCGTCTCCTGCTCGGCCGACCGCCAGGCCGTCGCGAAGATCACCGCCGAGGGCGTCTTCCTGGAGCAGCTGGAGACCGACCCCGCGCGCTTCCTGCCGGAGACCACGGACGAGCATCTCGACGAGGCCGGCGACGTCGTGAAGATCGACCTCAACCAGCCGATGGACGACATCCTCGCCGCGCTGACGAAGTACCCGGTCAAGACCCGGCTCTCGCTCTCCGGCCCGCTCGTCGTGGCGCGCGACATCGCGCACGCCAAGATCAAGGAGCGGCTGGACGCGGGCGAGGAGATGCCGCAGTACCTGAAGGACCACCCGGTGTACTACGCGGGCCCGGCCAAGACGCCCGCGGGCTACGCTTCCGGCTCCTTCGGCCCGACGACCGCCGGCCGCATGGACTCCTACGTCGAGCAGTTCCAGGCGGCGGGCGGCTCCAAGGTGATGCTGGCCAAGGGCAACCGCAGCAAGCAGGTCACGGACGCCTGCGACACGCACGGCGGGTTCTACCTCGGCTCCATCGGCGGCCCGGCCGCCCGCCTCGCCCAGGACTGCATCAAGAAGGTCGAGGTCGTCGAGTACGAGGAGCTCGGCATGGAGGCCGTCTGGAAGATCGAGGTCGAGGACTTCCCGGCCTTCATCGTCGTCGACGACAAGGGCAACGACTTCTTCCAGGATCCCGCCCCCGCCCCGACCTTCACCTCGATCCCGGTGCGGGGCCCCGGACTGGCGTAGTGCGGGCCCGTACGACGTCCTGGGTGACGTCGTACGGGTGCCGCGTGCCGCGCCGTACGGGTGACGTCGTACGGGGTGCCCTGCGCGAAGCCCTCCGTGTCCTGCGAACGGCCGCCGGCAAGGCGGCCGTTCGTTCGTCGCGGCCCCGCCGGCACTGGGCCGCACGGACCAACGGCTTCGCGCGCGCCGGGCGGGAACAGCCGCGGGCTCCGGGATGCTGTCCCCCATGGAGGTGTCACCGATGACAGATGGCCAGGGCGAAGGCGCGTACCGGATCGAGCACGACTCCATGGGCGAGGTGCGGGTGCCCGCGGAGGCGAAATGGCGGGCGCAGACGCAGCGTGCCGTGGAGAACTTCCCGATCTCGGGGCAGCGCCTCGAGCGCGCGCACATCGAGGCCCTCGCCCGGATCAAGGCGGCCGCCGCGAAGGTGAACGGCGAGCTGGGCGTGATCGACAAGGATGTCGCGGAGGCGGTCCAGGAGGCGGCCGCGGAGGTCGCCGAGGGGCGCTGGGACGCGCAATTCCCGGTCGACGTCTTCCAGACGGGCTCCGGGACGTCCTCCAACATGAACACCAACGAGGTCATCGCCACGCTCGCGACCGAGCGGCTGGGCCGGGACGTCCACCCCAACGACCACGTGAACGCGTCGCAGTCGAGCAACGACGTGTTCCCGTCCTCGATCCACATCGCCGCGACCGCCGCCGTGACCCGGGACCTGGTGCCCGCGCTGGAGCACCTCGCGGCCGCCCTCGGCCGCAAGTCGGAAGAGTTCGCCGACGTGGTGAAGTCGGGGCGCACCCATCTCATGGACGCGACGCCGGTGACCCTCGGGCAGGAGTTCGGGGGGTACGCGGCCCAGGTGCGCTACGGGGTCGAGCGGCTCCGGGCCTCGCTGCCGCGCCTGGCCGAACTGCCGCTCGGCGGCACGGCCGTGGGGACGGGGATCAACACCCCGCCCGGGTTCTCCGCCGCGGTGATCGCGGAGGTGGCGCGGTCGACCGGGCTGCCGCTGACCGAGGCCCGCGACCATTTCGAGGCGCAGGGGGCGCGCGACGGGATCGTGGAGACGAGCGGTCAGCTCAGGACCATCGCGGTCGGGCTGACCAAGATCGCGAACGATCTGCGGTGGATGGCCTCCGGGCCGCGCACCGGACTGGCCGAGATCAGCCTCCCGGATCTCCAGCCGGGATCCTCGATCATGCCGGGCAAGGTGAACCCGGTGATCCCCGAGGCGGTGCTGATGGTCGCCGCGCAGGTCACCGGGAACGACGCGACCGTCGCCACGGCGGGCGCGGCGGGGAACTTCGAACTGAACGTCATGCTGCCGGTGATCGCCAAGAACGTCCTGGAGTCGGTCCGGCTGCTCGCCAACGTCTCGCGGCTGCTCGCCGACCGCACGGTGGACGGAATCGTCGCCCACCGGGAGCGGGCGCGCGAGTACGCGGAGTCGTCGCCGTCCGTGGTGACACCGCTGAACAAGTACATCGGGTACGAGGAGGCCGCCAAGGTCGCCAAGAAGGCGCTCGCGGAGCGGAAGACGATTCGCCAGGTGGTGCTGGAGTCCGGGTACGTGGAGCGCGGAGACCTGACCCTGGAACAGTTGGACGAAGCGCTGGATGTCCTGCGGATGACGCGCCCGTAACGGCCCGCATCCGTGGAAAAACGCCTGATGACGGCTCCGTAACAGCAGGTCCCCGATCGCGGGAACCGTGACGCGCGCCGCAGCGTCGCATGCCTGGGGCACCTAATATCTGGTCATGGCAGAGGGTGGAGCGGTGAGGCGGGCGGAAGAGGGCGGGTCGGCGGCGTACTGGGAGCCCGGGAGCCAGATCCTGTGGCGGTACCGGGAGAACGCCGGTGAGCGCGTCCACATCTGCCGTCCCGTGACGGTCGCACGCGACGACGCCGAACTGCTCGCGGTATGGATGGCGCCGGGCACGGAATGCGTGAAGCCTGTGCTCGCCGACGGTTCGCCGGTGCACGGGGAGCCGCTGGAGTCGCGCTACACCAAGCCGCGCACGGTCCGGCGCGACCGCTGGTTCGGGACCGGGGTGCTGAAGCTGGCGCGCCCGGGCGACGCCTGGTCGGTGTGGCTGTTCTGGGAGCCGGGCTGGCGTTTCAAGAACTGGTACGTGAATCTGGAGGCTCCGCTGACCCGTTGGGCGGGCGGGGTGGACTCCGAGGATCACTTCCTCGACATCTCGGTCCACCCGGACCGCAGTTGGCGCTGGCTCGACGAGGACGAGTTCGCGATGGCGCAACGGGCCGGTCTGATGGATGCTCAACTGGCGGCACGCGTACGGGAGGCGGGGTGGTCGGCGGTGGAGGTGATCCGCGCGTGGGGCGCGCCGTTCTCGGACGGATGGCAGCACTGGAGGCCCGATCCGGGCTGGCCGGTTCCCGTTCTGCCGGATGACTGGGACCGTACGCCCGCGCACGTGTCCTCATGAGACCCTTGATGCGCCCCCGTGGTACAACCGTAGGATCGTCTTCCGCAAGGGCGCACGGCAGCAACAACTCCCGCAGGATGAGCCGAGCTTGACCATATGTCACCGAGGGGCGGCAGGACGTGAGCGAGGGGTACGAGGCGTACGGCGGCGTGGCCGGCCAGGGACCGGTCGCACCGCGCGGGCTCGCCACCACGGCCGTGCGGGCGGGGGCTTCGGCCACCGGCCTCCTGTCGGCACGGGTCGTTTCCGGCCGTCCGCGGGCCGTACCGTGCCGGGCTACGGCGGCCCTTGCCGTCGGTCCCGGCCCTGACGACGCGCAGAATCCGTTCCTGGGGCACACATTCCGGGTATCGGGGCTGCGGGACGAACTGCACGCACGGCGCGCAGCCCCGGACGGATGGACTCGACACGCGTGACGGAGCACCCCACCTCGCACGAGCGCCGGCAGAGCGGCGCCGGCCGGCCGCCCGCCCCCGCGGACCCTCGCGGGGCGCTCCTGCGTACCCCGGAGCAGCCGTCCCAGCTGCCGGGGTCCGGAGCGTTACCGGTACAGGCACGCACGGGCGACGCCCCGAGGAGTTCGGGTACGGCCGCGCCGCGCGGCAAGCGCGGCAAGGCCGGCGGCAAGGCGTCCCCGGACGCCGGCGTGTCCGCGTCCTCCGGCACGGACGCGCCCACACCCCCGCCCGCCTCTCCCGGCCCCGGCCCGGAGCACTCCCAGCCGTCGGCGACCGAGCCCGATCCGCACCGCCCGCGCCCCGCGCCGGAGAGCATCCCGATCCAGCCGGACGCCGAGCAGGCCCGTTCCTCGCGGACCTCCGGCGGCAAGGAGCGCCGTACCGGGCAGAGCCTGCCGCAGGGCGGTCCGATGCCGATGCGGCGCGACGGGGACCGGCTGCGCTTCGTGGGCGCCGCGACCCGGCGGATCGCCCGGGGCATCGACCTCGACGAGATCGTGATGGGGCTCTGCCGGGCCACCGTGCCGACCTTCTCGGACGCGATCCTCGTCTATCTGCGCGACCCGCTGCCGGTGGGCGACGAGCGGCCGACGGGTCCTCTCGTGCTGCGGCTGCGGCGTACCGACCGGATTCCCGAGGAGCGGGACACCGAGAGCGGTTTCCTGTCCGTGCTGCGGCCGGAGCCCAGTGAGCTGTCGGCGATGACGGCCGAGCTGTGCGAGGTGCGTCCCGGCGGCGCCCTCGCCGAGGTGCTGCGCGGGGTGCGGCCGGTGTTCGCGGACGCGCCGGCCGCCCGGGCGGCGCTGCCCGAGCTGCTCGGCGACGATCTGCCGGTCCCGAGCGGGCAGCGGGCGATCCTCGCCCCGCTGCGCGGCCGGCGCCGGGTGATCGGCGCGGCGCTGTTCCTGCGCCGTCCGGAGCGTCTCGCCTTCGAGGCGGACGATCTGCTGGTCGCCGCCCAGCTCGCCACGCACAGCGCGCTCGGCATCGACAAGGCGGTGCTGTACGGCCGTGAGGCGTACATCGCCGACGAGCTCCAGCGGACGATGCTGCCCGAGACGCTGCCGCGGCCCACGGGGGTACGGCTCGCGTCCCGCTATCTGCCGGCCGCCGAGACGGCGCGGGTGGGCGGCGACTGGTACGACGCGATCCCGCTGCCGGGCAGCCGTGTCGCCCTGGTCGTCGGTGACGTGATGGGCCACTCCATGACGTCGGCGGCGATCATGGGCCAGCTGCGGACGACGGCGCAGACCCTCGCGGGGCTGGATCTGCCGCCGCAGGAGGTGCTGCACCATCTCGACGAGCAGGCGCAGCGGCTCGGCACCGACCGCATGGCGACCTGCCTGTACGCCGTCTACGACCCGGTGTCGCACCGGATCACCATCGCCAACGCGGGCCATCCGCCGCCGGTGCTGCTGCATCTGGGCGGGCGGGCCGAGGTACTGCGGGTGCCGCCGGGCGCTCCGATCGGTGTGGGCGGGGTCGACTTCGAGGCGGTGGAGCTGGACGCGCCGGCCGGGGCGACGCTGCTGCTGTACACCGACGGGCTGGTCGAGTCGCGGCTCAGGGACGTCTGGACCGGCATAGAGCAGCTGCGGGAGAAGCTCGCCGCGGTCGCGGCGCTGACCGGGCCCGATCATCCGCCGCCGCTGGAAGCGCTGTGCGACGAGGTGCTGGACATGCTCGGTCCGGGTGACCGGGACGACGACATCGCGCTGCTCGCGGCGCGGTTCGACGGGATCGCGCCGAGCGATGTCGCGTACTGGTTCCTGGAGCCGGAGGACGCGGCGCCGGGCCGGGCCCGGCGCCTGGCCCGGCGGGCGCTGGCCCGCTGGGGCATGGAGGACATGACCGACTCCGTGGAGCTGCTGGTCAGCGAGGTCGTGACGAACGCGGTGCGGTACGCGTCGCGGCCGGTGACGCTGCGGCTGCTGCGGACGGACGTCCTGCGTTGCGAGGTCGGTGACGACGTGCCTCAGCTGCCGCGGCTGCGGCAGGCGCGGGCCACGGACGAGGGCGGTCGCGGGCTGTTCCTGGTGAACCGGCTGGCGAGGCGGTGGGGGGCGACCCGGCTGAGCACGGGAAAGGTCGTCTGGTTCGAATTGAACCGGAGCTGACCGGGTACTCGTCCGGCCTCGCCCTCGCGGGCCGGCGTTGAACCGGTGCCGGGCCGGCCCGGCACCGAACCGTGCCGGTGCGGGACCCCGTCCCCATGTTGCCGACATGGTGTCGGCGGCGTTGACTGCTGGGGTGAGCGAAGCGACCTGACGACCTCATCTCCGACGGGAGGACGCTCGTGACGCAGGCATCCCGGAAGGCTCCGTACACCACGAACAACGTCGGGATTCCGGTGGAGAGCGACGAACACTCGCTCACCGTCGGACCCGACGGCCCGATCCTGCTCCAGGACCACTACCTCATCGAGAAGATGGCGCAGTTCAACCGGGAGCGGGTCCCCGAGCGGGTGGTGCACGCCAAGGGCAGTGGCGCGTACGGATTCTTCGAAGTCACCAACGACGTCAGCCAGTTCACCAGGGCGGACCTGTTCCAGCCGGGCAGGCGCACCGAGATGCTGGCCCGCTTCTCGACCGTGGCGGGCGAGCAGGGCTCACCCGACACCTGGCGCGACCCGCGCGGTTTCGCGCTGAAGTTCTACACCGAGCACGGCAATTACGACATGGTGGGCAACAACACCCCGGTCTTCTTCGTCCGTGACACGATCAAGTTCCAGGACTTCATCCGCTCGCAGAAGCGCCACCCGGCGACGGGTCTGCGCGACCACGACATGCAGTGGGACTTCTGGACCCTCTCACCCGAGTCGGCGCACCAGGTGACCTGGCTGATGGGCGACCGGGGCCTCCCGAAGACGTACCGCCACATGAACGGCTACAGCTCCCACACCTACATGTGGATCAACGGCGCCGGTGAGCGGTTCTGGGTGAAGTACCACTTCAAGACCGACCAGGGCGTCGAGTTCCTCACCCAGGCTGAGGCCGACGAGCTGGCGGGGACGGACCCGGACGTGCACCGCCAGGATCTGTACGGGTCGATCGATTCCGGGAACGCGCCGAGCTGGACGCTGAAGGTCCAGATCATGCCGTTCGAGGACGCGGCGGACTACCGGTTCAACCCCTTCGACCTGACCAAGGTCTGGCCGCACGGGGACTACCCGCTGATCGACGTGGGGCGCATGGTCCTTGACAAGAACCCCGAGGACTACTTCATCCACATCGAGCAGGCCGCCTTCGAGCCCTCGAACCTGGTGCCCGGCATCGGGCCCTCGCCGGACAAGATGCTGCTGGGCCGGCTGTTCTCGTACCCCGACACCCACCGGTACCGGATCGGCCCCAACTACACCCAGCTGCCGCCCAACCGGCCGCACTCCCCGGTGAACTCGTACGCCAAGGACGGCCCGATGCGCTACGAGGCGTCGAACGCGGCCCGTCCCTACGCGCCCAACTCCTACGGCGGCCCGGCGGCCGACTACGGGCGGTTCGGTGACCCCGCGAGCTGGCAGACCGCCGGTGAGCTGGTGCGCGAGGCGTACAAGCCGCACCGCGAGGACGACGACTGGGGCCAGGCGGGCACGATGGTGCGCCAGGTTCTCGACGACGCGGCTCGCGACCGTCTGGTGGGGAACGTGAGCGGCCATCTCCAGGCCGGCGTGACCCGCCCGGTCCTGGACCGCGCCATCCAGTACTGGCGCAACGTGGACAAGGAGATCGGCGACCGGATCGCGCACAGCGTCAACGGCGACTGACCCGGCCGGAAGGCCCGAAGACGCGAAGACGCGAAGACGCGCGGAGGGGGCACCCGGAGTTCCGGGTGCCCCCTCTTGCGTGCTCAAGCGCTGCCGACTCCTACGCGCTCATGCGCTACTGACGGTTGTTCTGGTCGAACGGATTGTCCGGAATGCCGTCGGTGGCCGTCTCCGCCGGCGTGGACGGGGTCGTCGTCGTCGGCTCGGTCGTCGTGGGCTCGTCCGTGGGGGTCGGCGGGCTGCTGGTGGTGGGCGGCTCCGACGACGGTTCCTCGGTGGTGGGCGTCGACGACGGCGTGCTGGACGGTGACTCGGTGGCGGTGGGGAGGTCGGTCGGCTCCACCGCCGCGCCCGACGTGGTGTTCAGGTCGAACTCGCTGACCTTGCCGCCCATCGCCCGGAAGGTGTACGCCGCCCAGATCTTCGCCGGGAAGCCACCGCCATTGACACGGCCGCCCTCCTCGACGAGGCCCGTGGCGCCCTTCATCGAGACCTGGTTCTGGGTCTTCGCGTCCTGGCCGAACAGCAGGACCGAGGTGACGAGGTTCGGCGTGTAGCCGGTGAACCAGGCCGACTTGTTGTTGTCGGACGTACCGGTCTTGCCGGCGACCTGCTGGCCGTTGCGGTTCGGGTTGTCCCGCACCGAGACCCGGGCCGTACCGTCGTCGACCACGCCGGTCAGCACCGAGGTGACCGTGTCGGCGGCCTCCTCGCTGATGACCCGCTCGCCGGTCGGGTCCGGCATCTGGACCGTACGGTCCTTGTGCACGGCCGAGGCGACGATCGCCGGGGTGACCTTCTTGCCGTGGTTGTCGAGCGTGGCGTAGACGCCTGCCATCTCCAGCGGGCTGGCGCCCATGGAGCCGAGGGTCTGCGCGGGCACCGGCTGGAGTCCCTTGGTGTTCATGCCGAGCTCGCCGGCGACCTTCAGCACCTCGTCCATGCCGACGTCGACGCCCATCTGCGCGAAGACGGAGTTGATGGACTTGTTCATCGCGGTCTGCACGGTGACGGGGCCGTAGTTGTGCTCGTCCTCGTTCGGCGGCGCGAAGGCGATGCTGCTGCCCACGACGGGGCGGCGGCTGGTGCCGTCGTAGATCGTGTTCGCGGCGATCGGCCTGCCGGAGCGCGTCGTGGCCTCCTCGGCGAGGGCGGCCGCGAGGATCAGCGGCTTGAACGTGGACGCGGCCTGGTAGTCCCGGCGTGTCGCGTTGTTGAAGTAGTGCTTCAAGTAGTCCGTGCCGCCGTACATCGCGAGGACCTTGCCGGTCTTGGGGTCGACCGACACGGCACCGGCCTGGATGTTGGCGTCGACCTTGCGCTTCTTCGGGTCCAGCTTGCTGGTGAGCTGCTGCTTGACCGTCTTCTCCAGCAGGGTCTGCTTCTTCTTGTCGATGTTGAGCGTGATGGTCCAGCCGCCCGCGTCGATGAGGGCGTGGGCGTCGTCCAGGTCGGCCGCGGTGCCCTGGGCGACGAGCTGCTTGGCCAGCTCGGCCTCGGCCTGGAACACCAGATAGCCGGTCTGACCCTCCATGCCGGGGGCGCCCTTCGGGTCCTTGGGAACCGGGAACTTCATGCCCGCGCGCTTGCCCGAGTCGAGCCAGCCCTGCTCGACCATGTTGTCGAGGGTGTAGTTCCAGCGGGCCTCGACCAGCCTCTTGCCGGTCTTCGAGGCGACCGCCCAGTCGTACTGGCTCGGAGCCTGGAGCAGCGAGGCGAGGTAGGCGCCCTGCTCGACCTTGAGCTTGCTGGCGTCGACCTGGTAGTAGGCCTGCGCCGCCGCCTGGATGCCGTACGCGTTGCGGCCGTAGTAGCTGGTGTTGATGTAGCCCGCGAGGATGTCGTCCTTGGACTTCTTGCGGTCCACCTTCAACGAGATGACCAGTTCCTTCAGCTTGCGCGTGACGGTCTGGTCCTGGCTGAGGTAGTAGTTCTTGACGTACTGCTGGGTGATCGTCGAACCACCCTGCTTGCCCTTGCCGGAGAGGGTGTTGATCAGACCTCGGGCGGTGCCCTTGAGGTCGACGCCCGAGTCCTTGTAGAACGACTTGTTCTCGGCGGCGACGAAGGTCTTCTGGACGCCCTGGGGCACCTTGGACAGGTCGACTATCTCTCGGTTGACCTTGCCGGTGCGCCCGAGGAGGTCGCCGTTGCTGTACTTGTAGATGTTGCTCTGCCGCTTCGCGGCCGCGTTGCCCTCGGGCACGGACACGACCATGTACAGCACGATGAACGCGCCCATGCCGAGCAGGCAGACGCCGAGGAAGGTCCCGAGGACCGACTTCCAGTTCACGAACCTGCGTATGCCGGTGCGCTTGGCCTTGCCGCCCGCCTGCGCGCCGGCCCCGGGGCCCGCAGCCTGATGCCCCGACGAGCTCTGGGGCGCCGCGCGGCGGCCCTGCGCCTGCCGCGCTCGTCTCTCTTCAGCTCGTCCCATGGGTCGATCCGCTCCGCTTCACTCTCGTGTGGCACACAAGTTCGTCGCTCAGGTCAGCTCAGAAAGCTAACACCGCGCGCTATGACAAAGGGCAGCCGATCCGGTCTTTTCCGGACGTGACAATCAGCACGCCTTACGCACGGGCCCCAAAGAAACCGACGAGCGGGAGGGGTAGAAGGTTGCGCGGCGGGTAAAGTGATATCACTTAGATAGACAGAAGCTATGCCGTACGAAACGGGGGACCGACCATGTCGTCACACCATTCCCACGACCCCTCACCCGTCCCGGGCGTATCCGCCCTCGGGACAGCGGGTGACGGGCCCGAGATGCCTGCGCCCCGCGTCCGGGAGTTCGCCGCGCACAGCATCGGCGGGGGGCTCGCACTTCTCCTCGGCCTTCTCGGACTGCTCCTCGGCGCCGCGCTGTGCGCCGTCGGCGGCGCGGTGGTCCACACCGGCGGCGCCCAGGCCGCACTGATCACCACCGGCGTGCTGGTCGGCATCGCCGCGTTCTTCGCGATGTGCGGGCTGAACACCGTCGCGCCCGGCGAGGCCCGGGTGGTCCAGCTCTTCGGGCGCTACCGGGGCACCATCCGGCAGGACGGGCTGCGCTGGGTCAACCCCCTGACGTCCCGGACCAAGATCTCGACGCGCGTGCGCAACCACGAGACCGCCGTCCTCAAGGTCAACGACGCCTACGGCAACCCGATCGAGCTCGCCGCGGTCGTGGTGTGGAACGTGCGGGACACCGCGCAGGCGTCCTTCGAGGTGGACAACTTCCTGGAGTTCGTCGCCACCCAGACCGAGGCGGCCGTGCGCCACATCGCCATCGAGTACCCGTACGACGCTCATGACGAGGACGGCCTGTCGCTGCGCGGCAACGCCGAGGAGATCACCGAGAAGCTCGCCGTCGAACTGCACGCGCGCGTGGAGACGGCCGGCGTGCGGATCATCGAGTCGCGCTTCACGCATCTCGCGTACGCTCCCGAGATCGCCTCGGCGATGCTCCAGCGCCAGCAGGCCGGAGCGGTCGTCGCGGCGCGGCGGCAGATCGTGGACGGCGCGGTCGGCATGGTCGAGGCGGCGATCGCCCGGATCACCGAGCGCGACATCGTGGAGCTGGACTCCGAGCGGAAGGCGGCGATGGTGTCGAATCTGATGGTCGTGCTGTGCGGGGACCGCGCGGCCCAGCCCGTTCTGAACACGGGGTCCCTCTACCAGTGACGGCTCCTTCGGAGGGGACACCGCCGCGTCGGCCGCAGCAGCAGCGCAAGCAGGTGCTGCTGCGGCTCGATCCGCTGGTGTACGAGGCTCTGGCTCGCTGGGCGGGCGACGAACTGCGGTCGGCCAACGCGCAGATCGAGTTCCTGCTGCGCCGCGCGCTCGCCGAGGCCGGCCGGCTGCCCGGCGGGACGGGCCCCATTCCCCGCCGCGGACGGCCGCCGGCCGCCGGGGAGCCGGAGGGCCCGGAGGCCTAGGGCACGTCCTTTCGCGCACCACCGCCCCGACCGGCCCTGGGCGTCCGGGGCTCGCGCCCCGCGCCCGTCCTCGGGCGGCGGGACGGCTGGTTCAGAACCGTGACAAACGGCCGTGACCAGCCGGGTCTCCCTCTCCGGCCCTCCTCTCCTCCCCCTCCGTCATGACCTATACGCGGCGCGTATACACACCATGTATACGCACTGTGTAGAGTGCTCCGCATGTCCATCGGTCACACCCTCCTAGGGCTCCTGGAGTCCGGGCCGCGCCACGGTTACGACCTGAAGCGGGCCTTCGACGAGAAGTTCGGTCACGACCGGCCGCTGCACTACGGCCAGGTCTACTCGACGATGTCGCGGCTGCTCAAGAACGGGCTCGTCGAGGTCGACGGGATCGAGGCGGGCGACGGGCCCGAGCGCAAGCGGTACGCGATCACCGAAGCCGGGATCACCGACGTGGAGCGCTGGCTCGCGACGCCCGAGAAGCCCGAGCCGTACCTCCAGTCGACCCTGTACACGAAGATCGTCCTCGCCCTGCTGACGCACCGCGACGCGAGCGAGCTCCTCGACACCCAGCGTTCGGAGCATCTGCGCATGATGCGCATGCTGACCGAACGCAAGCGCAAGGGCGACCTGGCCGACCAGCTGATCTGCGACCACGCCCTCTTCCACCTGGAGGCCGATCTGCGCTGGCTGGAACTGACCGCCGCGCGCCTCGACAAGCTCGCCGAGGCGGTGACGGTCCGATGACCTCGATGACCCCTCCGGAGGGCTCCCTGCTCACCGCCTCGGAGCTGCGCAAGGCGTACGGCCCGACCACCGCGCTGGACGGCGCCGAGTTCTCCATCCACCCCGGCGAGGTCGTCGCCGTGATGGGTCCCTCCGGCTCCGGCAAGTCCACCCTGCTGCACTGCCTCGCCGGGATCGTCACACCCGACTCCGGCTCGATCACGTACAACGGCCGCGAGATGGCGACGATGAACGACGCCCAGCGCAGTGCGCTGCGCCGCTCCGAGTTCGGGTTCGTCTTCCAGTTCGGCCAGCTCGTACCGGAGCTGACCTGCGTGGAGAACGTCGCGCTGCCGCTGCGGCTGAACGGCAAGGGCCGCAAGGACGCCGAGCGCGTCGCGCTGTCCTGGATGGAGAAGCTGGAGGTCGACGACCTCAAGGGCAAGCGGCCCGGCGAGGTCTCCGGCGGACAGGGACAGCGCGTGGCGGTCGCCCGCTCACTGGTCACCGACCCGCGGGTGCTGTTCGCCGACGAGCCGACCGGCGCGCTCGACTCCCTCAACGGGGAGCGCGTGATGCAGCTGCTGACCGACGCGGCCCGCTCGACGAACGCCGCCGTCGTGCTCGTCACGCACGAAGCACGGGTGGCCGCGTACTCGGACCGCGAGATCGTCGTACGGGACGGCCGGTCCAAGGACATGGAGCGGATCGTATGAGTGCCCGTCAGTGGTCCCGCGACCTCGGCATGGGCGCCAGGTTCGCGCTGACCGGGGGCCGTGAGGCCTGGGTGCGGGTCCTGCTGACGGCCGTCGGGGTCGGACTCGGGGTGGCGCTGCTGCTGCTCACCACGGCGCTCCCTAGCGCGCTGGCCTCCCGGCACGACCGGGAGCGCGTCCGCAGCGACATGACGTACAGCTCGACGGTCAAGAAGAAGTCCGACCGCACGCTGCTCGTCGCGACCTCGGACACCACCTTCCACGACGAGGACGTACGCGGCAGGGTGCTCCAACCCGAGGGACCCCGGGCGCCGTTGCCGCCCGGTGTGTCCGCCTTCCCGGCGGTCGGTGACATGGTCGTCTCACCGGCTCTGGACCGGCTCCTGAAGTCTCCCGAGGCCAAGCTCCTGCGTGAGCGGCTCGCCTATCACGTCAGCGGCACGATCGCCGACAGCGGGCTCATCGATCCGCACGAACTCGCCTACTACGCGGGCGCCGACGACCTGAACGCGACCGAAACGACCACCGGCCGCCTCGAGCGCATCGACGCCTTCGGCGCCACCGGGCAGTCCGAGGCGATGGACCCCGTCCTGCTGTTGCTGGTGCTGATCGTCTTCGTGGTGCTGCTGATGCCGGTCGGCGTCTTCATCGCCGCGGCCGTACGGTTCGGTGGCGAGCGGCGCGACCGCCGGCTGGCGGCGCTGAGGCTGGTCGGCGCGGACGGGCGGATGGCCCGGCGGATCGCGGCCGGCGAGGCGCTGGCCGGAGCCCTGGTCGGACTGGTCCTCGGTGCCGGGTTCTTCCTGATCGGACGTCAGCTCGCGGGCATGATCATGCTCTTCAGGATCAGTGTCTTCCCGAGCGACCTCAATCCCGCGCCCGCCCTGGTGGCGCTGGTGGCCCTCGCGGTCCCCGCCGCCGCGGTCGCGGTGACACTCTTCGCGCTGCGCGGCGTCGTCATCGAGCCGCTCGGAGTGGTGCGGACCGCTCGCCCCTCGCGGCGCCGGCTCTGGTGGCGGCTGCTGCTGCCGCTGGGCGGCCTCGCGATGCTCTACCCGATGATCGGGCAGGGGCGGACCAACGGGGACTTCAACCAGTACCTCGTCGTCGGCGGCGTCATGCTGCTGCTGGTCGGCATCACGGCGCTGCTGCCCTGGGTCGTCGAGGCGGTCGTCGCCCGGCTGAACTCCGGTGGCGTCGCCTGGCAACTGGCGGTCCGCAGGCTTCAGCTGAGCAGCGGCACGGCGGCCCGCATGGTCAACGGCATCGCGGTGGCGGTGGCCGGCGCGATAGCCCTGCAGATGCTGTTCGCCGGGGTCGACGGCGACTACACCAAGGTCAACAAGAACGACCTCACCCGGGCCCAGATGTCCATGGACGTGCCGGACAAGGTGCCGACGGACGAAGCCGTCCGGCAGTTGTCCGGGACCAGGGGGGTCACGCACACGACGGCCCTCGGGCGGAGCAGCCTGGGTGACGGGCGCGACGAGCCCGAGCGCCAGTCGACCGTGACGGTCGGCGACTGCGCGGCCCTGCGGGAGGCGGCCCGGCTGCCCTCCTGCAAGGACGGCGACGTCTTCGCGGTGCCGAACTCCAAGTGGGACACCGACACCGCGGCACTGGGCAAGGCCGGCACCAGGCTCTACCTCGACCCGTCCTACGGCTCCTCCTTCAAGGGTGAGGAGATCCCCTGGACGGTACCGAAGGACATCAAGCGGGCGGGCTCCCGCGAGGACCCGTCGGGCGACGAGCGCGGCGGCTTCCTCTTCACGACCGGCGCGCTGCCCGCAAAGGCCGCGTCCACCGTGCGCGCGACGGTCTATCTCCAGCTCGACGAGTCGGTGCCGGACGTCCGTGAACTCGTCCGCAACAGCGCGGCGCGCGTCGATCCGCTGGCCGACGCCAGCACGTGGACGGCGACGACCCAGTCCGGGAAGTTCACGTCCATCCGTACCGGGCTCTTCGTCGGTGCGACCTGTGTTCTCGTGCTGATCGGCGCGAGCCTGCTGGTCTCCCAGCTGGAGCAGCTGCGCGAGCGCAAGAAGCTGCTGTCGGCGCTGGTCGCCTTCGGTACCCGGCGCCGCACGCTGAGCACGTCGGTGCTGTGGCAGACCGCGATCCCGATCGCCCTGGGGCTCCTCCTCGCGTCGATCGTGGGGCTCACCCTCGGCACGGTCCTGCTGCGGATGACGGACACCGCGGTGAGCGTGGACTGGGCGAGCGTGCTGTCGATGACCGGCATCGGCGCGGGAGTCGTGATCCTGGTGACGCTGCTCAGCCTGCCGCCGCTGATCCGTCTGATGCGGCCGGACGGGCTGCGTACGGAGTAGGACGCCGTCCTCGTCGTGCTCGCCACCGCCGGTGGCCCTCCCCGCCCAGGGAGGGCCACCGGTTCGCGTTCACATGCTGTACTCCCGTACCACGCGCCGGACTTGGGCGAAGAGCATGCCCACGTTGACCGCCTTGCGGCAGACCACGACGGCGACCACGTCCTGCTGGTCGTTCATCCGCACGAACAGATGGGTGAGGTTGTCGCTGTTGACCAGGATCTCCTGGAAGAAATGCTGGTCCGACTCGATGCCGCGACGTTCTTTGAAGACGTCCTCGATCATCTGGACCGTGCGCCCCTGGAACAGGTCGAGGGTCGCGCCCGCGAGCAGGTCCAGGACCTCCGGCGGATGGTTGTCGACGGTCTCGTACGAGAGCAGCATTCCGGTCGACATGTCGACGGCTCCGGAGGCGACGCAGTCCGGCGCGTCGGTGCGCAGTGACTTGACCAGACCCATGATCTGGTCGGAGAACCCCGGCGTCATTCGCTTGCTGGCCATGTCGTCATACCCCTTCGGTCGCGGTTTCGGTCATGGCTCCGACGAGCGGGCCGGGGTCGGCACCCGTGAGGATCGACTCGATGCGGCCGAGGGCCGGCCGGGTCCGCTCGTGGAGCCGTTCGAGGTCGATGCCCTCGTCACCCAGGACGATCATCAGCGCCGTGTCCCCGACGGCGTAGAAGGCCGCGAGGCCCTGGCTGCCGTACGTCACGGTCTGGCGGAACGTGCCCCGGCCGGTCACGGCGGTCGCGCGGCGCGCGATGCCGAGGCCCGCGGCGGCGATCGCGGCGAGGCTCTCCGGGTCGATGGCGTCGGCGGTGTCCGCCGCGATCAGCATTCCGTCGGCGGCGGCCACCGCCGTATCGGTGATTCCGGGGACTTGTTCTCGGAGGCCTCTCATTTCCCTCGCCAGTGCCTCGTGATTCATGTAATCAACTCCCTGATAATGGGGTGCATTCGATCGATGGCAGGCATGCGGTTTCAGGCACCGGAATCCGGGGTCCAGATGCGGTGCCGGAGACGGAAGAACCCTTTCCAGCTCGCCCCGGCCCTTTCGGGGACGAGAGTTTCGGTGATTCCGCTCGCGCCGGGCTCACGGCGGGGCAGGGACGGCGCGTTCACGCCGGGCTCGCGGCGGGGCAGGGACGGTGCGGTCGCCTCGGGAAGCAGGCCGGGGAGCTGCCGGGGCTCCGGCGCCGGGCTCTCCCCGTCGGCCACAGCGGAGGCCAGGGCCGAGAACACCATGGGGTCCATGGCGGATGCGGCGGCCGGCGGTCGCTGCCGGAGCGCTCCCGTCGGTGGGATCCGCACGGTGACCGGGGCGGCGGAATCGGGCTCGTCCGGCAGCTCCAGCAGGCCCTCGCCGAGCATGCGGGCCATCCCCACCGTCACGGTGTAGGCGCCGAGGCCGGTCGCGAAGGCGATGTCGCGGGCGGTCCGCCGGCCGTCCGCGTGGGCCAATAACTCCTGCTGCTGAGCGGGGAGTTGCTCACGTATCTCGTCCGGAACGGCGGCGGGAACAGGGCGTTCGCGGTCCGGCCGTACGGGCTGCGGCAGGGCGGCGACGGCCGCCAGCTTCCTCGCCGCGTCCTGCAGCAACCGTCCCGGCGCCTCCCCCAGGGCGACCGGCGCGTACGGCTCGAAGGCGGCGTCCAGGGGGTCGCAGGCCTCCACGTCACCGGCCACGACGGCGAACGCCGCGTCCTGCATCGCCATCATGCAGACGACCCGGAGCTGAGCGGCCCCCGCGTAGCCGTGTGCGACGAGCCCGGCCTCCGGCCAGCGGGTGCCTCCGGACTCCCGGAGCAGTTCGGCCCACTGCTCGCCGCTGACGCGGCCGGAGCGCAGCAGCCGCGCCTCGGGTCCGGGTGCGCCCGGACTCTCGACGGCGACGACACAGCCGTCCCGGAGATGGAAGACTCCCCCGGGCCTTCCGGACACCCGTAGTTTCCCCGTCGCCCGAGTGCCCTGGCATTCGCTCAGCGCGCGCGACAGCAGGTCGTATCCGACCCTGCCAAGGGAATCCCGAATGCCCGACATCACTCCCCTTGGAACTTCCGGCGCTTCGCACTGACGCCTGACTTTTCACTCTGAGGGGGTATGTGTATCAGCCGGGGCGCATGTCTCAGCGAGAGTCGCACTACCTGACGGAAGTTGAAATTTCCCGCCTGCCGAGGTGCTTCATCAGTCGTTCGAATGACCGACTATGCGCGGCGGTTCAGGCTTCCGGACCCAACACCCGTACAGGCAGAGGGCGCAGGGCCTCCCGCAGCGCCTCCGCCAGTGCCTGGTACTCCGGGCCCCGCGCGGCGCCCGCCCTCATGGCGAGCGCGATCCGCCGAGTGGGCGCCGGATCCGCGAAGTATCCGGTGAGGAGCTGGTTGCTGCGGGTCGCCTCCACCTTGACGGCGGTGCGCGGCAGCAGTGTCACGCCGAGACCGCCGGCGACCAGCTGGACGAGGGTCGACAGGCCCGCGGCGGTGGTCGTGACGGGGGCGTCCGCGCGGCCGGCCTCACGGCAGATGTCCAGGGCCTGGTCGCGCAGGCAGTGGCCCTCGTCGAGCAGCAGGAGACGGAGTTCGCGCAGCGCCTCGCGCGGAATGCCCTCCCGGCCGCCGAGCCAGTGGTCGAGCGGGGTCACCAGCACGAAGTCCTCGTCGAACAGCGGGAGTTCGGTGACGCCGGGCATGCCGAGGGGTACCGCGAGCAGCAGCAGGTCGAGCCGCCCGACCGTGAGGCCCTCCAGCAGGCTGGCCGTCTGCTCCTCGTGCACCTGGAGGTCGAGGTCGGGATATCGGTCGTGGACGAGCCGCAGGACGGTGGGCAGGAGGTAGGGGGCGACCGTGGGGATGACTCCGAGGCGCAGGGCCCCGGTGAACGGCGCGCGCACGGCCTCCGCCTCTTCCATCAGCGCGCCGACCTCGTCCAGCACCGCCTTGGCGCGTACGGCGAGACGCTCACCGGCCGGCGAGAGGAGCACCTTGCGGGTCGTACGCTCCAGCAGGGTCACCCCGAGGATCTCCTCCAGAGCGGAGACCGCGCCGGACAGCGCGGGCTGGCTCATGCCGATCGCGGCGGCCGCGTCACGGAAGTGCAGATGCTCGGCCACGGCGGCGAAGGCGCGCAACTGCGCGAGGCTGGGCTGACGGCGCCCGTTCCCCTTCCCGCCCGCCCTGCCGCCGGCCCCCGCCCTGCCGGATCCCGCTCTGCCGAGGGGGGAGACCGACGCGCCCGCGCCGCCGGTGCCGCCGATGGGGCTCGCCATGGCTGCTCCTCTCACTTCGAGTCGATATCACCGAAGGTGACTGATAGTCCCACCCGATCAACACGACCGAGTGTAGCTATTTCCCGAATCAATGCAGCCTGTGCCAACATCAAGTTCGTCCAACCCAAGGGAAAAGCCCTCAAAAGGGGCGACCCCTCGCTGCAAGGAGAGCGCGTGCTCACTGTCGGTGACAAGTTCCCCGAGTTCGACCTGACCGCCTGCGTCTCGCTGGAGAAGGGCCAGGAGTTCGAGGAGATCAACCACAAGACCTACGAGGGCAAGTGGAAGATCGTCTTCGCGTGGCCCAAGGACTTCACCTTCGTGTGCCCCACCGAGATCGCCGCTTTCGGCAAGCTGAACGACGAGTTCGCCGACCGTGACGCCCAGGTCCTCGGCTTCTCCGGCGACTCCGAGTTCGTGCACCACGCCTGGCGCAAGGACCACGACGACCTGCGGGACCTGCCCTTCCCGATGATGGCCGACTCGAAGCACGAGCTCATGCGTGACCTCGGCATCGAGGGCGAGGACGGCTTCGCCAAGCGCGCCGTCTTCATCGTCGACCAGAACAACGAGATCCAGTTCTCCATGGTGACCGCCGGCTCCGTCGGCCGTAACCCCAAGGAGGTCCTGCGGGTCCTGGACGCTCTCCAGACGGACGAGCTCTGCCCGTGCAACTGGACCAAGGGCGAGACCACCCTCGACCCGGTCGCCCTGCTGGCCGGTGAGTGACCTTCCATGGCCCTCGACGAACTGAAGTCCGCCATACCGGACTACGCCAAGGACCTGCGCCTGAACCTCGGTTCGGTGATCGGCAACAGCGACCTCCCGCAGCAGCAGCTGTGGGGCACCGTGCTGGCCTGCGCGATCGCGTCGCGGTCGCCGCGCGTGCTGCGTGAGCTGGAGCCCGAGGCGAAGGACCGGCTCTCTCCCGAGGCGTACACGGCCGCCAAGTCGGCCGCCGCGATCATGGCGATGAACAACGTCTTCTACCGCACGCGGCACCTGCTCTCCGACCCGGAGTACGGGACGCTGCGCGCCGGTCTGCGGATGAACGTCATCGGCAACCCGGGCGTGGAGAAGGTCGACTTCGAGCTGTGGTCGCTCGCCGTCTCCGCCGTCAACGGCTGCGGGCAGTGCCTCGACTCCCACGAGCAGGTGCTCCGCAAGGCGGGCGTCGACCGGGAGACGATCCAGGAGGCGTTCAAGATCGCGGCCGTCCTCCAGGCGGTCGCCGCCACGCTGGACGCCGAGGCCGTTCTCGCCGACTAGTCCCTCGCGCCGGGCGTGCCCGAACGCGCCCGAACCTTCAGGGCCCCGTCCACCTGTGCGGTGGGCGGGGCCCTGGGCGTTCTCGTCCTCCGGGCCGGCCCGGGGCCGGTGCGGTCGGCCGCTCCCCTCGACCGGGCACGGCGACCGCGCGAACGGGGGGCGGACCCGCTACGGCGTCAGGCGCCGGTCGGCCGGCGACGCGTCCAGGGCGGTGGCGCCCCGCGGCTCCGGGGCGTGGCGCAGGCCCGCTTCATGGGCGTACGAACGCAAGTACGTGACCACCGTGTTGGTCACCGCGACCAGCGGCACCGCGACGACGGCTCCGCCGATGCCGGCGATCATGCCGCCCGCGGCGACCGAGAGGACCACCGCGAGAGGGTGGACCCGGACCGCGCGGCCCAGGATGAACGGCTGGAGGATGTGACCCTCGATCTGCTGGACGGCGAGGACCACCGCGAGGGTCATGAGGGCGGTGAAGACGCCCTGCGTCACCAGCGCGACCACCACCGCGAGCGCCCCGGAGATCACCGCGCCCACCAGCGGGATGAACGCGCCGAGGAAGATGAAGACGGCGAGCGGCACGGCCATGGGGACATCGAGGAAGTAGATGCCCAGGCCGATGAAGATCGCGTCGATCAGAGCGACGATCACCGTGCCGCGGACGTACGCCGTGAGCGTGCGCCACGCGCGCGGACCCGCGCCCGCGACCCCGGTCCGGGCGGCGGCAGGAACGAGCTTGAGCGACCACTCCCAGATCCGCTTGCCGTCGTAGAGCAGGAAGAGGGTCGAGAACATCGTGAGCAGGATGCCGGTGAGGGCCTCGACGATCACCGTCACACCCTGCAGGCCCGCCGAGGTGATCTGATCCGTGTTGGCGCCGATCGCCTCGCGGAGGTTCTTGGCGATCTCGTTGATCTGCTTGTCCGTCACATGGAACGGGCCCTTGAGGAGCCACTTGCGCAGCTCGTCGATGCCGTCCTGGATCTGGCCGGAGAGGTTGTCGATGTTCTCCTGGACCTGCCAGACCACGAACCAGCCGACCAGTCCCATGATGACGAAGCCGAGAATCGCGGTGAGCGCGGTGGCGAGCCCGCGCGGCACGCCGTAACGCGTCAGCCGGGCCACGGTCGGCTGGAGCAGCGCGGTGATGAGCAGCGCGCTCACGAAGGCCAGCACCACCAGCTGCACGGCGCTGATCACCCGCATCAGCACCCAGACGGTGCCCGCGAGGATGAGCAGCCGCCAGCCGGCCTCGGCGGCGACGCGCACCCCCCACGGCACGGCGAGCGCGGGGTCGGGGCGCTGGTGCGTCAGCACGTACGCGGCGGTCGTGGCCGTCTCCTCGGAGGGGCGCTGGACCGGGAGCGCGGACGGCTCCGCGTCCGTCACCAGGTCCTCCGGGGGCTCGGGAGCCTCCGGGGCGCCGGATGCGTCGAGGAGCGTACGCCCCTCGGGGACACCCTCGTCGTCGAGGGAGCCCTGTGACTCCAGCTCGACCTCGGCGCGGCGTTCGTCCAACCGCTCCCCCAGCTCGGTGAGTCCGGCGCCGAGCCGGCCGAGCCACCCTGGTACTCGCGACATGATGCGTCCTTTTCCCCCGTTGCTCCCCACCACTCCCCCCTGGAGTCGTCGGGTCCGACCGTACATGGCCGAAGCCCCTCCCCCTATGACGGGGAGGGGCTTCGGAAGGTTGAGCGGCCGGCGTACGGCGTGGAGCTCAGTACCAGTTGTTGGCCTGCCAGAACGACCAGGCGTCACAAGGACTGCCGTACCGGCTGTTCATGTAGTTGAGGCCCCACTTGATCTGCGTGGCCGGGTTCGTCTGCCAGTCGGAGCCGACGGACGACATCTTGGAGCCGGGCAGGGCCTGGAAGAGACCGTAGGCACCCGAGGAGGCGTTGACCGCCTTGTAGTTCCAGCTCGACTCGTGATTCACGATGTTGCTGAAGCACTGGAACTGACCGCTCGGGACCATCTGGCGCGCCATCGCCTGGATCTGGGCGACGGTGTACGAGGACTGGACGGAGAAGCTGGAGGCGTCACGCGTCGCCGAGCGGCTGGCCGCTTCCGCGGCAGCCTCCTTGCGCGCCTTGGCTTCCTTCTCGGCCTTCTCCTCGGCAGCCTTCTGCTTCGCGACGGCGTTGTCGGCCGCCTGCTTGCGGGCGGCTTCCTCCGCGTCCTTCTTGGCGCTGGCGTCCGCGGCGATGGCCTGGGCATCGGCCTGCTGCGTCAGGGACGCGGTCTGCACCTGGGCCTGCTGGCCCGCAGGTATGTCTGCGAGGAGGGTCGAGTCGCTTGCCGTCGCCTCGGCGTCGTTCGAGGGCTGGGCGGTGCTGCCCGAGGCAACTCCGACGACGCTTCCGACAGCGGTGACCGCGGTGGCCGAAGCCACTGCGAATCCCCGGACCGAAATCCGGCTCACACGGTTTCCTTCCAGCATCGCCCGCTTAGGTGACCCTCGCGGACGCAATCGTGCCCCTCGGCGCTGGCCTCCCAACTGCGGGGTCACGGGAGACACGGGCCCGGTGGGCAACTCCCGCTCGGGGAGCGCCGCGTGGTGCGCGGGCGGCATACGACGGCTCTATGGAGTTCTGAGGTTCCGGTGTTGCCGTACCGCTGGGGGTACAACTGTGTCGTATGCGGGGCCTGACAGGAGTGAGACTCTAGCCGTATCCCGACGCAGCAAGGCAATTCCGCGTCGCGTGTGAAAGCTCACACCTCGTTTGCCCCAGCCGTTTCCCGGAAACCTGGGCGCAGCAGGACGCCGCCCGGCTAGGCTCTTCGCCTTTGCCGGACGGCGCCAACCAGCGTGTATCCACCACCGTTTGACCAGGTGGGGACAGTCGGGATCAGATCTGCCCGTCCTCCAGCATTTCGGTCACGAGTGCCGCAATCTGGGACCTCTCGGAACGATTCAGCGTGACGTGCGCGAAGAGCGGATGGCCCTTCAACTTCTCCACGACGGCGACCACTCCGTCATAGCGCCCGACACGCAGATTGTCCCTTTGCGCCACATCGTGGGTCAGAACGACCCGCGAATTGGCGCCGATCCGGGACAGAACCGTCAGCAGGACATTCCGCTCCAGGGACTGGGCCTCGTCCACGATCACGAACGCGTCGTGGAGCGAGCGGCCACGGATGTGCGTGAGCGGCAGAACCTCCAGCATGCCGCGCGCGGTGACCTCCTCGATGACCTCGCGGCTGGTGACCGCGGAGAGCGTGTCGAAGACCGCCTGGGCCCAGGGGCTCATCTTCTCGGACTCGGAGCCGGGCAGATAGCCGAGTTCCTGCCCGCCCACCGCGTACAGCGGCCGGAAGACCATCACCTTCTGGTGCTGGCGGCGTTCGAGGACGGCCTCCAGGCCCGCGCAGAGCGCCAGTGCGGACTTGCCGGTGCCGGCCCGGCCGCCCATCGACACGATCCCGATGTCCGGGTCGAGCAGCAGATCGAGCGCGATGCGCTGCTCGGCGCTGCGGCCCTTGATGCCGAACGCCTCACGGTCGCCGCGTACGAGCCGGACGTTGCCCTCGGAGGTGACACGGCCGAGGGCCTTGCCGCGCTCCGACTGGATCGTCAGGCCCGTGTGCACGGGCAGACCGGCCGCTTCCGGGACGTACACGTGTCCCTCCTCGAAGAGGAGGTCCACCTGCTCGCCGGGCAGGGTCAGTTCGGACATTCCGGTCCATCCGGAGGAGCCCGTGATGGCGAGCTCCGCGCGGTACTCCTCGGCGAGGAGACCCACGGAGGACGCCTTGATCCTGAGCGGCAGGTCCTTCGAGACGACGGTGACGTCGTACCCCTCGGCCGCCAGGTTGCGGGCGACCGCGAGGATGCGGGAGTCGTTGTCCCCCAGGCGATACCCGCTGGGCAGGACGCTGGGGTCCGAGTGATTGAGCTCGACGCGTACCGTCCCGCCGAGGTCCCCGACGGGAATCGGGGAGTCGAGGCGGCCGTGCCGGACCCGGAACTCGTCGAGCAGGCGCAGTGCCTGCCGGGCGAAGTAGCCGAGTTCGGGATGGTGCCGCTTGGCCTCCAGCTCCGTGACCACGACGATCGGGAGCACCACTTCATGCTCGTCGAAGCGGCTCAGGGCATTGGGGTCGGCCAGCAGGACGCTGGTGTCGAGAACATAGGTGCGCCGGTCTGGCTTATGGCGCTTTGTGCTGGTCACCACGGAAGGACGTACCCCCTCGGATGAGGTCGGGGAGCGACGAAGGAGATCTGGACCGGTCTCGGGCACCGATGCGCGGGCCGAAAACCGGCCCTCCGCTTCGTCCGTACTGACCGCACGGTCGGGCTGGTGCAAAGGGCCTCCCGGGCGGACGGCCCCGTGCCGTCCGCTGAGATCCGACACCCGTGGTTCGGGTGTCGACCTGCAAGGCTTATGCCCTCGAACGAGCCAAGCCATGCCACGGCATATGACGGCGCGTTCGTTAACTCCCGATGACGTACGTCCCCACAGGGTGCCCCGGGTGACACGGGGCACCCCGGAATTCAGCCTCCGTAACGACGGTGTCGCGCCGCGTAGTCACGCAGGGCACGCAGGAAGTCGACCTTGCGGAAGGCGGGCCAGAAGACTTCGCAGAAGTAGTACTCGGAGTGAGCGGTCTGCCAGAGCATGAATCCGGACAGCCGCTGCTCGCCGCTGGTGCGGATCACCAGGTCCGGATCGGGCTGGGCGCCGGTGTAGAGGTGCTTGCCGATGAGGTCGACGTCGACGCGGTCCGCGAGGTCCTCCATCGAGGTGCCCTTGTCGGCGGCGTCGAGGATCATCGAGCGCACGGCGTCGGCGATCTCCTGGCGGCCGCCGTAGCCGATGGCGACGTTGACGACTATCCCCTCGACATGCGCGGTGGCCTCCTCGGCCTCCTTGAGGGCCGACTGCATCGCGGAGGGCAGGATGTCCCGGGTGCCGACGTGGTGCACCCGCCAGCGGCCGTCTGCGGCGAGGGTGCGGACGACGCCCTCGATGATGCCGAGCAGCGGGCCGAGTTCCTCCTGCGGGCGGTCGAAGTTGTCGGTGGACAGCAGCCACAGGGTGACGACCTCGACATCGGTCTCGGAGCACCAGCCGAGGAATTCCCCGATCTTGTCGGCGCCGGCCCGGTGGCCCTGGGCGGTGGTGGAGCCCGCCGCCTTCGCCCAACGGCGGTTGCCGTCCATGATGACGCCGATGTGCTTGGGCACCTGGTCGTGATCGAGGTGGCCTTCCACCCTGCGTGCATAGAACCTGACCAGCAGGCGGCGCAGGTTGTCGCGCAAGGTCACGTGTTGTCAGCCCCTCCGTGCGAATCGGACAGACGCGCCCGAGCACAGTCCCTGTCCATATGGCGGTCCCCCGGGGCGAAGCCTACCGCTGTGAGACGCGAGGGCTCCCGTGGGGCCTCTGCACCCTGACATAGGTTCGCTCCCATGAACGACCCCTCTCTGTACCGGGCCGCGACGGAGCGGTACGACACCATGGAATACCGGCGCTCGGGACGCAGCGGCCTCAAGCTGCCCGCGATCTCGCTCGGCCTGTGGCACAACTTCGGCGACGACCGCTCGCTGGACTCCCAGCGCGCGATCCTGCGCCGCGCCTTCGACCTCGGCGTGACGCACTTCGACCTCGCCAACAACTACGGGCCGCCGGCCGGCTCGTCGGAGCTCAACTTCGGCACGCTGCTGAAGCAGGACTTCGCCCCCTATCGGGACGAACTGGTCATCTCGACCAAGGCGGGCTACCTCATGCACCCCGGCCCCTACGGCGAGTGGGGCTCCCGCAAGTATCTGCTGTCCTCCCTGGACGCCTCGCTGCGGCGGATGGGCGTCGACCACGTCGACATCTTCTACTCGCACCGCTTCGACCCGGACACCCCGCTGGAGGAAACGATGGGCGCGCTCGCGTCCGCCGTCCAGCAGGGCAAGGCCCTGTACGTCGGCGTCTCCTCGTACACCAGTGAGCAGACGGCCGAGGCGGCCCGGATCCTCACCTCGATGGGGGTCCGTCCGCTCATCCACCAGCCCTCGTACTCGATGATCAACCGCTGGACCGAAGACGACAGCCTGCTCGACACGCTGGAGGCGGCCGGGATGGGCTGCATCTCCTTCGTGCCGCTCGCGCAGGGCCTGCTGACGGGCAAGTACCTCCAGGGCGTCCCGGAGGGCTCGCGCGCCACCCAGGGCAAGTCGCTGGACCCGGACCTGCTGAGCCACGACGTCGTACGCCGGCTGAACGGGCTGAACGACATCGCGGCCCGGCGCGGTCAGTCCCTTGCCCAGCTCGCCCTCACCTGGGTGCTGCGCGACGAGCGGATGACCTCCGCCCTGATCGGCGCGTCCAGCGTGAGGCAGCTGGAGGAGAACGTGGCGGCACTGGCGGCCCCGAAGCTCACGGACGAGGAGCTGAAGGAGATCGACACGTTCGCGGTGTCGACGCCGGGCACGAACATCTGGGCCGGACGCCGCTGAGTCACCGGAACACCCCGCCACGCGAGGCGGCCGGGTCCGGGGGCGCACGGGGGCGCCCGCCGGACCGGGCGTCGCGGGCACAAAAAACGGGCCGGTCCGTGGGGGGGAGACGGACCGGCCCGAGGGGGGGTTTCCACCATAACCCTTCGTAAGTGATGCTGCGTGCATCCGCGTGCCACAACTACTCTCCGGAGTCGCCCGACAACGCCGCGATGAGCACGGAACCATCGATTCCGGGTGTGATCATGGCCGAATCGCAGCTGATTCAAAGGGAATCGCGGAGGATCGATGGAGATCCAATGGGTCTGCGCCCCCTTGTGGGGCGTGGCGCCGACTTGTCCCGAGGTACTCCGGGAGAGTGACGCGCGTGGCGCGCTCCCGCTTGACGCCGCCGCTAACTTCGCACCCATGGCCACGTTCACGACGGACACGACGGAGGGGGCGGGCGAGCCGGTACCCCTGGAGCTCGCCGCGACGGCGCGCTCCAGGCGGCGCGGACTGCTCGGGCGGGACGGGATCGAGGGCGCGCTGCTGCTGAGACCGGCGAACTCGGTGCACACCCTGGGGATGCGGTTCGCGATCGACGTCGCCTATCTGGACCGGACGTCGCGGGTCCTGACGGTGCGCACGATGCGTCCGGGCCGGCTGGGGCTGCCGCGACCGCGGGCCCGGCAGGTCCTGGAGGCGGAGGCCGGTGCGATGGAGCGGTGGGGCGTGCGGCGCGGGGTGCGGATCGCGGTCCAGGACGGCTGACAGCACGTCACCGCATGAAGGCAGCACCGCGCAGCCCCCTCCTCTGCGCGGTGCCACACGCGCAGCTTTGCTGACGCGAATTACCTTGGTCTGAACTTACGTGAGCCGAACGAACTAGGCGACCCACTCTCGATAACGATGTGGAAAACCCGTGGAGATGTGCCGCGGACCCTCCGGGGCACACCCGGCTCCCGTCCGTCATCCGGACGGACATCTCACGCCGAGCACCCCTCATTGGGATGTTTTCGGTCAATCGTCTCGCGGGGGTACCGATCACCCCGCCCGCCCGCGCGGCACCCCTCCCCGAGAATCCGCACAGCGGACAGGAACTGACCTCATTCCCCTCTAGCGTCGGCCGTATGACCTTGAGGATCACATGGGACGAGGCGAGCGCCCGGCGCCTGGAACGGCAGTTCCTGTCCGTTCCCGCGCGGGCCGGGACACTGGTCGCCGAGGTGGTCGGCGCGATGCTCGGCGCCCACGCGCAGGTGCTGTCGGCGGCCGAGGTGTCGGTGGGCGTACGGGCCGAGGGCGTGACCCGGGCGGACGTCCGAGCGGCGCTGTGGGAGGAGTGCTCGCTGGTGAAGACGTACGGCCCGCGCGGCACCCTGCATCTGCTGCCGACCGCCGGACTCTCCTTCTGGACCGCCGCCCTGACGGCGATTCCGACCGGTCCGAGCCCGTTCGCGAAGGATGCCCGGATGACCGCGGCACAGGCCGACGAGGTCGTCGCCGCGATCGCCGACGCCCTGGCCGGCACCTCGCTGACCATCGACGAACTCAGCGAGGCGGTCTTGGCGCGCAGCGGACCGTGGGCCGGGGACCTGGTGATGCCCGCGTTCCAGGGGATGTGGCCGCGCTGGCGGCAGGTGATGCACCGGGCGGGCCAGCGGGGCGCCCTGTGCCTCGGCCCCAACCGGGGCCGCAAGGTGACGTACACCCGGCCTCCGCACTTCCGGCCGATGGCCGCCGACGAGGCGCTCTCCCTGCTCGTACGCCGGTATCTGCGCGCCTACGGTCCGGCGACGGCGGCGCACTTCGCCCAGTGGGCGGCGGCACCCCGGGGCTGGGCCCGCGACCTGTGCGCGACGCTGGCCGACGCCGGGGAGATCGAGGAGGTCGACTTCGCGGGCCAACCGGCGTGGGTGGCGGCGGGCGACACGGAATTCCCGGGCGAACCGGCGCGCGGGGTCCGGCTGTTGCCGTACTTCGACGCGTACGGCATCGGCTGCCACCCGCGTGAACTGCTGTTCCCCGGGGCCGCCTACGAGCGGGCGCTGGCCGGCGGGCAGGCGGGGAACCATCCCGTGGTGCTCATCGACGGCGTGGTGTCGGGGGTCTGGCACCAGCGACGCAGCGGGCGCCGTACGACGGTCACCGTGGAGCCGTTGGTACGGCTGACGGCGGCACAGGAGAAAGAGCTGGCACGGCAGGTGGACCGGGTGGGCGAAATCCTGGAGGCGAAACCGGAGTTGGTGGTGGGGAAGGTGACGTCGGGACCGCATGCGTGACGGCGGATGTGCATGCGTGTGGGGGGCGGATGTGCATGCGTGTGGGGGGGCGGATGTGCATGCGTGTGGGGGGCGGATGTACATGCGTGTGGGGGGGGCGGATGTGCATGCGCGACGGGCGGACGCGCTCGGGTGACGGCGGGGGCGGGTCTCCGGTCCTCCCCGGCGTGCTCGGCTGCCGGGCCTGCGGGTCCGCGGACCTCCGGGACCTGCGTGGTGGTTAGACCTCCGCGTCTCGGGTCCCCCGGGGCTTGCGTGCCTCGATCAGGAAACGGGTGCTGTGGGCGACGAACGGGCCCTCCGTCTCGATCTGTTCGTGCAGGGCCCTGAGCCTTTGCCGGTACGCGTCGACGGTGAAGCCCGGGACCATCCAGATCACCTTGCGCAGGAAGTGGACGACTGCGCCGATGTCGTGGAACTCCATGCGCAGCCGCTCCGAGCGCAGATCGACGACGTCGAGCCCGGCGGCCTCGGCGGCGGCGCGGGCGCGGCCCGGGTCGCGGCCGTTCTTGACCTCGTCCGGCTGCGGGCCGAGGAAGTACTCGACGAGTTCGAAGACGCTCGCGGGGCCGATCTGCTGGGAGAAGTAGGTGCCGCCGGGGCACAGCACGCGAGCGATCTCGTCCCAGTACGTCGCCACCGGGTGCCGGCTGGTGACCAGGTCGAAGGCGCCGGCCGCGAAGGGCAGCGGCGCGTCCTCCAGGGAGGCGACCACCACGGCGCCCCGGGGGTGGAGCAGGGCGGTGGCCTTCGCGATGTTCGGCGGCCAGCCCTCGGTGGCGACGGTGAGCGCGGGCAGCTTCGGGGCGGAGTTCAGGACTTCACCGCCGCCCGTCTGGATGTCGAGGGCGCCGCTCGCGCGGCCAAGCCGCTCCCCCATCGCCCGCGCGTACCCCCACGAGGGCCGCTCCTCGGTGGCCCGGCCCTCGAACCAGGAGAAGTCCCAGCCGTCGACGGACGCCGTCTCGGCTTCGGTGACGAGGTCTTCGAAGGTGCGCGCGGTGGTCATGGGGTGATTCTCGCAACGGACGTGGTCGCGGGCGACGCAATTTTCCCGGGCGGGTGATGTCAGTGGCCGCTGCTACTTTCCGGGCATGACGACGAATCCGGGAGCCGCGCCGACGCCGTACACCGACGGCGAGAAGGAGACCCTGCACGCCAGTCTCGACCGGCATCGGGACGCCGTGCTGTGGAAGCTCCAGGGCCTGGACGACGAGCAGGTCAGACGGGTGATGACCCCGTCCGGCACCAACCTGCTCGGGCTGGTGAAGCACCTCGCGTCCGTCGAGTACGGCTGGTTCTGCTCGGCCTTCGGCCGCGAGGTCGAGCCGCTGTGGTTCGACCCCTTCTCCGACGAGGACATGAGCGCGGGTCAGGACGAGACGACGGAGGAGATCGTCGCGTTCTACGGCCGCGCCCGCACCGCCGCCGACCGGACCGTCACCGAGCGGTCGCTCGAGGACGTGGGCACGACGGGGAACGGCCGGACGGTCTCGTTGCGCTGGGTGCTGGTCCACATGATCGAGGAGACGGCACGGCACGCGGGCCACATGGACATCGTGCGGGAGCTGATCGACGGGGGAACGGGGGATCACCGGCCGGGCTGATCGACTGGGCTGACCGGCCGGACTGAACAACCGGGCTGAACAACCGGGCTGACGGCCAGGCTGACCAACCGGTCCGACCAGCCGGGACGACCGGTTGGCCGTCCGGTCGGTCTCCTCCGTCGTGCCGGACCGTCACCGACCGGACGCGTCCCGGCGGAGCAGTGGGCGCACCTGTCCGGCTGCGAACCGTACGAACCCCTCGGGGTCCGGCTCGTCCGCGGTGGGCTGGAGGACCACCGTGTCGGCGCCGGCCTCCGCGAGACGCCGGACGGCCTCGGCCACGGACTCCGCGTCGCCCGCGACACCGTGTTCCGGCACGGGGTTCTCGCCATTGGCCTCGAGCTCGGCGCGCAGTCGGGCGGCCGCGTCGGCACCGGTGGCGGTGTGCAGATAGACGACCACCCGGTGGTGTCCGGACGTCCGTCCCGCCGCCTGCCGTCCCTCGTCGATGAGCCGGCGGGCCCGCCGTACCCCGTCGAGGGTGGTCGAGGCGGTGAGGACGGTGCCGTCGGCGGCCTCGCCGGCGAGCCGGAGCGTGCGGGGCCCGGTGGCGCCGGTGAGGACTTCGGGCGCCTCGGCGGGCGGCCAGTCGAGGGCGACGCCGTCGAGCTTCACGTACCGCCCGTCGGTGGTCACGCGTTCGCCGCGCAACAGGGCGCGCAGCGCGTCGAGATGCTCACGCAGCAGGGTCACGGGCGACTCGGCCCGCGCTCCGACCTGCTCCATCCACTCCTGTACGCCGTGGCCGACCGCGAGGACGGCCCGCCCGGGGAACAGCCGGTGCAGGGTGGCGGCCTCCATCGCGGTGACGGCGACGTTCCGCAGCGGGACGGGCAGCAGGCCCACGCCCACTTTGAGCCGCTCGGTCCAGGCGAGTGCGGCCGCGGCGGCCGAGACGCCTCCTTCGAGGAAGCAGTCCTCCCACAGCCACAGCTCCTCGAGACCCGCCTCCTCCGCCTCGCGCGCCACGGCGCGCAGTCGCTCGGGAGGCAGTTGCGGCCGGAAGACAACACCGAGTGACGTCATGCCGCCTTCCTATCGACGCCGCCGTGCACGGACAACCGTTTTACGCGTCATGGGTGCCCGCGGTGTCTGCGCTGCCGGTGGCCTCGGTCGTGTCGGCCTTGCCGGTGGCGTCGGAGGTGTCGGCGGTTCTGTCGCGCTCGTAGCGCAGGAGCACCACGCCGTTCCCGAAACGCCGGGTCTCGATGAGGCGGAGATCGGTCGGGGCATCGGACTCGGCGAAGAGCGGCTTGCCGCGCCCGATGAGTACGGGGTGCACGTACACCCTGATCTCGTCCACGAGGTCGTGCCGCAGGAACTCCGCGGCGAGATCGGCACCACTGAGTGCGAGGTCACCGCCCGACTGTCCTTTGAGCGCCCTGATCTCCTCGGGCACGACCTCCCTCACGACGGTGGTGTGCCACTCGGCGTGCTGGAGCGTCCGCGAGAACACCACCTTGGGCATGTTCCGCCAGATCCTGGCGAACTCGACCTCCTCCGGGCTGCTCTGCGGGTCCTTGTCGGCCGTCGGCCAGTACGCGGCCATCAGCTCGTGCGTCACCCGTCCGGAGAGCAGGGCGCCGAAACCCCTGACCTCGTCATTGAAGTGCTGGTGCAGCTCCCCGTCGACCCGGTGCCAGTCGATCTCCTTGTTCGGGCCTTCGATGAATCCGTCGAGGGACACCGACGACATCAACACGATCTTCCTCATGACGGACTCCACCGACCTCGTGCGCGACCAATTCGTCGGGGGCATGCTGCCAGGCGGCCCGGCACCGGAGAAGGTGACGCGCGCGTCAGGCCTTGTCTCCTGCGGCCGAGCCCCTCGGGAAGGTCACCTCGACGCGGCGGTTCTTGCGACGGCCCTGTTCGGAGGTGTTGTCGGCGATCGGGTAGTCCTCGCTGTACCCCCGCACCTCGAAGGTGATGTCCGTGGAGCCGAGCGCGGCGGCCAGCCGGTCGTGCACCTGCTCCGCGCGCTTCTTGGAGAGGGTCAGGCCGTGCGCGTACGAGCCGAGGTTGTCGGTGAAGCCGAAGACGCGGACGGTCGTCGCGTTCTGGGCCTTGATCTCGTCCGCGATCGCCTGGATACGGGACTGGGCGTCCGGGTTCAGTTTCGAGCTGTCCTTCGGGAAGAGAACCTCCGCCTGGAGCGCGAACGTCACGTCCGAGTTGGTGTCCTCCCGGCGCTCCTCGCCCCCCAGGTCCTCCACGACCGACTTGATGTCCAGCACCTTGGCGGGCGCCAGCGTCGCGCCGTCGGCGAGCTTGAGCCCGGGGCTGTTGGCGTCGACATCGGGAGGCGGGGAGGTGGTGACGCTGCCGGGCGGGGCGCTGGGGTCGTCGTCGTCCGCGTACGCGGGACCCGGAAGTCCGAGGGTGATCAGCACGGCGAGGGCCGTGAACGTCGTCGCGGCGCCGCGGGTCGGGAGGGCCATGGCTCAGCCCTCGGAGATCTCGATGGAGGCGGGTGGCATCGAGCCGACCTGGAAGTCGACGGCGGTGGTGTCGGCGGGGGGTGCGGGGAATTGGGCGAACCACTGGGCGGTCGCGCCCTGACGGACGCCACCGGTGAACTGTGTGCACAGGCAGCGGCCCGAGGTGTCCCGGAGGATGAAGTACTTCTTCTTGCCCTTTTGGTCGATCAGGTTGGCGCCGGCGATGGACGCCCCGTTCTTGGACAACTCACGCTCGTCGCCACGCCAGTTCGCCGCGATCCACGTGTTGTCCGTGTTGTTCGTGACCGTCCCTTCGACGGTCACGAAGCCCCCCTGGTCACGCTTGGCGGACGTGACCGTGAGCGTGAGTCCGTTCTCGCCCTTGACCTCCGCGAGCACCGCGTCGGTCTCCGGCGTCTGCGTCTCCGCCTTGCCGCCACCACGGCTGCTGCTCTTGGTGGGAGCCGATGGGGACGAAGCCCCCTTGTCGGATTCCCCGTCACCTCCCCCGCCGCAACCGGCCACCGTGAGGAGCAGCCCAGCCGTGATCGCCACCGCGCTCAGAGCCGTACGGCCCTTCCTGGTGTGCCGAAAGTCCATCGGTACGGCTTCCTCTCACTCGGCCAGGTGCACGGAGAAGAGCACCGACGCGTCCGGTAGGTCGTCCGGGTTGAAGTCTCCGGGGTCGATGTTCACGATCTCCCCGTCGCAGTCGAGTTCGACGGGCTTCTCGGGATCCGCGTCCGGATCGAAATCGCAGCGCGGCTGAATCACCGCGACGGCATGGGCCTTGGCATGCATGCCCTCGGTGCCAGGGATGATCGAGTCGCCGACGGTGTAGTTGGTCTGGATGTCGGCCTGGTACCCGGGATAGCCGTTCTTCCTGACGAACTGCACGCCCTGGAGGCTGGAGTCGTTGGCGGCGGCCAACTGCTGAGCCGCGGCGTCCGCCCCGGCCCCGTCGGCCTCCTGATCGCCGTCCAGCCAGTCCAGCCAGTCGTCTTCCTCGCCGACGGCACCCGCCAGGCGGTCGATCACTTCGTCCCGGAAATCCTGTGCAGCCGCCAACGCGGCAGCGTCCGCCGCGGATTGAGCTCCATTGCGGGCGGACGCTGCTTGGGCGAAGGCGAAGAAGGCGAGCGCGGCGAACAGCAGAATCACCGTCAGCCAGATGTAGATGGGGAGGGTCTGCCCCCGGTCGCTCCGCGCTCGTACGAGGGTCAGCCGCCGATGACGTCCGTCACGGCGTTGAGGATGGCTGTCGAGATCAGCCCGTCCAGTCCGAGGCTGTCGATCAACGTGAAGATCCCCGCAATGATGATCATCAGGCCCGCGTACTCCACGAACCCCGCTCCCGCGTCCCGGTTCGTGCCCCGCATGCGGGAGACCACGGTTCGTGTCCACACGGTGAACCTGCTCATCAGCACTGCCCTCCCACCCGACGCCACTAACGACCCGAGCACCGTACGTGAGAAGTCGCCTACTCCGGGTGGGCCCAGGGGCCCAACTTCCGGGCCGTGGAGTCATCGGCTCCACCCCCCATGGGCCGTGCCCAGCCAGTGGGCGATCGCTTCGCTGCGCGAAGAACTGTGCAGCTTCGCGAAGATACGGTTGATGTGGTTCTTGACGGTCTTCTCGGTGATGAAGCAGGTGGCGGCGATCTGGCGGTTGTTCATGCCGGCGGCGATGAGGTCCATCACCTCCACCTCCCTTGAACTCAGGCCGAAATCGGGCTGATGGAGAGCGCGGCGGTGAAGTCCCGCCGCGGGTACGGGCCGAGCCTCCGACGACTGTGACACAGTTGATTGCAGATGCGAAGAGGGAGAGGGCGGTTGGTACGAAACTCCGAGTGAATCCGGGACAGTCGGGCGTCCCTGGCGGACGTCCCGCACCGCGGCGATCAGTTCGGCCGCCGTGAACTCGCCATGCACGAGATAGCCGGAGGCGCCTTTGCGCAGGGCTTCCGCCACGACCTCGGGTTCGCGGCTGTATGTCAGCATCATCACCGGGGCGATCCTGGACAGTTCGGGCAGCGCGGTGAGTCCGTCCGTGCCGGGCATGCGGACGTCGAGGAGGACCACGTCCGGGGTGAGGCGGGCGGCGCAGGTCAGCGCCTCCCCGCCGTCCCGCGCCGCCGCGACGACCGTGATGTCGGGGTGCGCGTCCAGCAGCGCGCCCAGGCCGGCCCGTACGACCGGGTTGTCGTCGGCCACGAGGACACGCAGGGGCGGGCCGGAAAGTGCCTGGTCAGGCATGTGCGGCCTCCTCTTGGGGAGTGAGGGAAGAGGGAAGGGCGGCCGACGGGAGCGGGAGAGTCAGACGGACCTCGGTGCCCCCTTGCGGGGATCGGTCCAGTGCGATCAGGCCGCCGACGCATGCGGCCCGTTCCGTCATGCCGAGCAGGCCGAAATGGCCGGATCTCGTCCAGGCGGCCAGCGCGACGGGAGTCGCCGTCGTCGGCAGTCCGACTCCGTCGTCCCGCACCCACAGCGCGAACTCGTGTGCCGACAGGTGGAGTTCGACCGTCACCGCGCTCGCACCCGCGTGGCGGTGGGCGTTCTCCAGGGCCTCGGAGACGATCGCCAGGACGTGGTGGGCCGTGGTGCAGGGAAGGACGAGGTCCGCTCCATGGTGCCGTACGGCCGCGGGGAGACCGGTGCGGGTCTCGAAGCCGGCCGTCATGCGGCGGAGTTCGGGGAGAAGGTCGGTGTCGGGGGCGGTCAGGTCCGTATGGCGCCGCAGGTCCGTCAGGAGGGTGCGGGACTCCGTGGCGGCGAGGCGCGCCGCGTCGGCCACGACCGTCGCCTGGCGTTTGAGTGCCGCCGGGTCCGCGCCGTCCGCCGTGACGGCCAGGGCTTCCGCGGCCAGCGCGAGGCCGTGCAGCGTCTTGGCCACCGAGTCGTGCATCTCCCGTGCCAGGCGGGCCCGTTCGGACTCCACGGCCTCCGCGACGGCGAGCCTGCTGGTCGCCTCGGACAGCGCCTGGCTGGCCGTGCCGAAGCGGAACATCAGATTGCGCAGGGTGACGCCGATGATGCCGGCGCCGATGCAGAAGCCCGCGACGAGAAGGGTGTTGGCGCCCGCGCCCGGCCGGTGTTCCCAGGCCCTGAAGACCGTGAGCAGGACGATGAGCTGGAGTCCGGTGAAGACGCCCGCGCCGCGCCAGCCGTACAGCAGGCCCGACAGGAGCGGGGTACAGACGGTGGCGTAGGCGAGGGGGGAGGCCGGGGACGCGGTGAGGAGCAGGACCGCGCCGAAGGTGAGGTCGAGGGCCATCAGGGTCGGGTGGGCGAGGAGGCGGGGGCCGAACCGGTCCCAGTCCCTGAGCATGGCGTAGGAGCCCATGACGCCGAGGACGGCCGCGGCGAGGACGGCGTAGCGGGCCAGGCCGTCCGTCGCGTTCGTCATCGCGAAGGGGGCACCGATCGCGATGGCCGCGAGGCGGACGGCGAAGGCCTGACGGCACAGCGCCTGGAGGGCGTTGAGCTGGAGGCGGATGCCGCCGGGGGCGGGGGCGTCGTCCGCGAGGTAGCCGGTGGGCCGTTCGCGGTTCCGCCCGAGCAGCGAGCACCACCGTCGGACCGTGTGGCCGGCGCGCCCGGAGCGGCGCGGGTCGGCGTCCATCAGCGCCCCAGGATCGAGCCGAAGTTCGTCCCCGAGCCCAGGAACATGCCGGTCGCGATCAGGATCATCGTCGCCGGGAGCATGAAGACGAGGGTGACCATCGTGGCCTTGGGGATGGTCTTGGCGGCACGGCGGCGGGCGTTCTGGGCGTCGGTGCGGCGCATGTCCGTCGCCAGCTGGATGAGGGTCTCGGCGATCGGGGAGCCGAGTTCCTCGCCCTGTTGGAGAGCCGACACGAACTGGGCAACCTGCTCGGAGGAGTTGCGCCTGCGGAGTTCGTCGAAGGCCTGGCGGCGGCTGACGCCCATGTCCATCTGGCGCAGGGTGATGCGCAGCTCGTCGGCCCAGGGCCCCTCGTACTTCTCCGCGACGCGGTCCAGGGCCTGGCGGAAGCCGAGGCCCGCCGAGACGACGACCGCGAGGACGTCGAGGAAGTCGGGCAGGGTGCGGTCGATGACCTCCTTGCGCTCGCGGACCGCCTGCCAGATCAGGGCGTCCGCGGCGACCAGGCCGAAGGCGAGGGTGAGCACGGCGAACAGGAGCCGGCCGTTCGAGAGGAAGACCAGACCGAGGACGACGCCGAAGATGCCGTACACCGCGCGGCGGGCCGCGTAGCGGTTCAGGGTCAGGCCGCCGGGGTTGCCCGCCATGTCGATGCGGCGGCGTTTGGCGTCCACCCGCCGGGGGCCCATCAGGCGCAGGACGGTCGGCGCGAAGCGCATGCCGAGACGGTCGACGGCGGAGTCCGCCGTGGAGACCCGGGTGCCGCCGACCTCCAGGGCGAGCTGGACGTCGCTGGGGAGTTTGACGTCGGCGCGGATCATCCGGACGCCCAGGAGGACGCCCGCGACGGCCGCGCCCATCAGGACGGCGAGCAGCAGCGGCAGCAACGTGATCCCTCCCTCACACTTCGATCTTGCCGAGCCGGCGGATGACGAAAAAGCCCACGGTGTAGAGGCCGAGAGCGAGCAGGACCAGCCCCTGGCCGAGCGGGGAGCCGGTGACGCGGGCGAGGGCTCCCTCGTTCGAGGAGTTGATCAGGACCAGGGAGCCGATGCCGAGGAAGGGGACCGTGAAGGCGGTCGCGTTGACCTCGGAGAGCATGGTGCGGACCTCACGGCGGGTCTCCTTGCGGTCCTCCAGGGTCTGGGTGAGGTTGCGCAGGGAGCTGACCACGGAACCGCCCGCCTTGTTGGCGAGTACGAGGGTGGTGACGAGGACGATCAGCTCGCGGGAGGGGAGTCGCTCGGAGAGCTCGCCGAGGGCGTCGTCGATGGTGCGGCCCAGCATCAACTGGTCCGCCACATGGGCGAGCTCCTCGCCCGCCGGAGCCTCCAGCTCCTCCGCCGCCATGGCGAGTGCCGTACGCAGGGCCAGGCCCGCCGCCGTCGCGTTGGCCAGCAGGCGGGCCACGTCGGGGAGTTGGTTGATGAAGGCCTCGATGCGCTTCTGCCGCTGCCAGTTGAGGAAGACGGCCGCGCTCCACACCCCGAGAACGGCGGCGATCGGACCGAAGAACGGGGCGAGCGTCGCGGCGGCGATCAGCCACAGGGCGACGACCACGGCCGTGACGTAGGTGAAGAACTCCCCCGCCGTCAGGTCGAGTCCGGTGGCCGACAGGCGCAGCTGGATCGTGCGGCCGAGGCGGGTGCGGCGCAGTCGGCGGTCGATGCCCGCGAAGCGGCGTACCCGGCCGGACGCCGTGCGCAGCGGGCCGCCGCCGGCGAGGCGGTCGACGAGCGCCTGCCGCTGGGCGCGGCCCGAGGCGTAGGAGTGCACGCCCGCGACGGCGAGTGTGCCGCCGAGGACGGTCCCGCCGAGGGCGAGGAGGGCGGGGTCGTTCACGGCTGCCTCCCTTCGGAGGTGGGCGGCTCGGAGGTGGGCGGCTCGAAGCTGGGCGGCGTCATCCGATGGCCTGCCGCGTGTTGAGTACGTCGATGGCCTCGGCGACACCGAAGGCGGGCGGCGGCGGCTCGTTGGCGACGTACAGCTTCTCCGCTACCGAGCGCGGCAGCGGGAGGTGCTCGAAGTGGCCCCGGACGACGCGGTCGGGGCCGACCGGGCGGGGCACGAACCGGGTGACGGGGGTGACCCGGAACTGTTCGCGGCCGTGCGAGACGAGCAGCGCGACCTCGGTGACCTTGCGGGAGCCGTCGGCGTGCCGGGACAACTGGACGACGACGTCGACGGCGGAGTTGATCTGGTCCTTGAGCGCCTCGAAGGGGATCTGGACCTCGGACATCGAGCCGAGGGTCTGCAGACGCATGAGGGCGTCCTCGGCGGAGTTCGCGTGGACGGTGGCGAGCGAGCCGTCGTGGCCGGTCGACATGGCCTGGAGCATGTCGAGGGTCTCGCCGCCGCGGACCTCGCCGACGATGATGCGGTCGGGGCGCATGCGCAGGGAGTTGCGGACCAGGTCGCGGATGGTGATCTGGCCCTTGCCCTCCACGTTCGGGGGGCGGGACTCCAGGCGGATGACGTGCTCCTGCTGGAGCTGGAGCTCGGCGGAGTCCTCGATCGTGATGATGCGCTCGTGCGACGGGATCAGCCCGGAGAGCGCGTTCAGCAGGGTGGTCTTGCCGCTGCCGGTGCCGCCGCTGACGATGACGTTGAAGCGGGCCCGGACGAAGGCCGCGAGCAGCATGAGCATCTGCTCGTCGAGCGAACCGAGGCCGATCAGTTCCGGGAGCGTGTAGGCGCGCGGGAAGCGGCGGATGGTGAGGGTGGGGCCGGTCAGGGCGAGCGGCGGGATGATGACGTTGACGCGCTCGCCGGTGGGCAGGCGGGCGTCGACCATCGGATTGGACTCGTCGACGCGGCGGTTGACCGTCGAGACGATGCGTTCGATGGTCTGCATGAGCTGCTCGCTGGACGCGAAGCGGAGCGGCAGCTGTTCGACGCGGCCGGCCCGTTCCACGAAGATCGAGTCCGGGCCGTTGACCATGATCTCGGTGATCGAGGCGTCGGCGAGGAGCGGTTCGAGGACGCCGAGCCCGAGGGCCTCGTCGACCACCCGGCGGATCAGCTGGGAGCGCTCCGCGGTGGAGAGGACCGGGCCCTCGCGGCTGATGATGTGGCCGAGGACGCGTTCGAGACGGACCCGGCGTTCGGCCGCGGCCAGGCTGGACATCTCGGCGAGATCGATCTCTTCGAGGAGTTTCGCGCGGTAGACGGCGACGAGGTGTCCGTCCTCACGGGCGGGTCCCCCCTCGTCGGGGGCGGCGATACGGGAACGCAGGCTCATGGTCTCGGCTCCTCCCGGTCAGTCGTCGGTGGGCATGGTGGCGTGGCGGGTCACGGTGTAGGGGCCGAGCAGGGGGATGACCCCGGGGACGGTGACCTGGACGGTGGCGGTGGTCAGGTCGGGCCCTCCCCCGGGCGTCACGCTCGGGTTGAGCCATCCGCTCACGGCGGCCTGCCCCGCCGCCGCGCCGTCGCCTCCCTGTGACTGGACCCGCGCGGCGGCGCGCGCCCCGGAACCGGCCTGGCTGACGCCGTACCCGATGAGGCCGAGCTGGATCGCCGCCATCCCGATGAGCAGCAGGATGGGCAGGAACCCGGTGAACTCCAGGATGGAGACACCCCGGTCGCCCCGGGGCCGACGCGCGGCACGGAACCCGCCCGAGGGGCGGAGCCCGGTCGTGGCGCGGTGCCGGGCCACGACCCGGCGACCGGTCACGGCATGGAGGAATCTCGTGGCGCCGGACCCGTGCGCGGCGCGGCATCCGCTCGTCGAACCGGGTCGGGGCGCGGGACTGGATCCGTTCGTGGCACCGGACCGTCGCCCGGCACGAAGCCCGCTCGTGGCACCGGACCCGTGCCTGGCACGGGACGGGCGCCGGAGGTGCGTCCTCATCCGTCGTCCCCCTCCAGTGCCGCGCCCGCGGTGCCCTGTACGTGGAAGCCGGCGTCGAAGCCAGGGAAGAACAGCGGGACGTCGACCTCGACGGTGGCCCTCATGACGGAGCCGGCCGGACCGCAGTCGATGTCGGCGCCGCTCCAGGCCCCCGGCAGATGCTCGTTCCCCGCCGCGGCGCACGCGCCCGTGACGTCGCCGTTCACCGCGTACGCCGCGGTGGCGGCCCGTGCCGCCTCGTCCGCCGCGTTCCCGGCCAGCGAGTACGAGTAGCCGTACAGCACGGCCTGCCACAGGATCGTCATGACGACGAGCAACAGCGGGAACATCCCGGCGAATTCGAGGGTGACCGCTCCCCGGTCGCCGCCCCGTCGCCGCAGTGCGAGCGCGCCCCGGTCCGACGCGGACGCCTTACGGCGCCTGCCGCCGGCCCCGCCTTCCTGGGGGACCACGAGACCCAGCTCGCCGGCCAGCGCCCACAGGGCCTGTTTGACGGTCGAGCGGGCGTCCAGGTCCTGGAGCCGCCCCGCGTCGACGACCGACTGGAGTTCCTTGAAGGCGGCGGGGACCGCGGAGCGGGCGACCTTGGTGCCGGTGACGCGTTCGACGAGGGACGGCTGGATCTCCGTACCGCGGGCGAAGCGGTTCACGACCGTCGTGGTCTCCTCCGCCTTGCGGATCTGGAGGCGGTCCCACATGCGGACCATGCGCTTGGCGGCGCGGACGGCGATCACGTCGGGGGTGACGAGGAGCAGGGCCTGGTCGGCCATCTCCACGGCCGCCGCGGTGGCCGAGTTCATCTGGGAGCCGCAGTCGACGACCACCACGTCGTGACGGGAGCGCAGCGCGCCGAGGACCTGCCGGGCCACGCGGTCGGTGACCTCCTCGCCCCGTTCGCCCTCGCCGGGGGCGAGCAGCAGGGCGACACCGCTGTCGTGGGTGTAGACGGCGTCCTGGAGGACGCGCGGGTTGATGTCGCTGATGGCCGCCAGGTCGGCCACCGAGCGGCGGAACTGCACGTCGAGGTACGACGCCACGTCCCCGGACTGGAGGTCCAGGTCGACCAGGGCCACATCGTGGCCGGACGCCCGTGCGGCGAGGGCGAGTTGGACCGCCGTGACGGTCGCTCCGACGCCGCCCTTCGCGCCGGTCACCGTGACGACGGTACCGCCGGGGCCCGCGTACAGCTCGGGCGCGCCGCTGTGCAGATGGCGGCGCATCCCGGCGGACCAGGCGGCGGCTGCCTGGACGCGTTCGGCGAGGGCGTCGTAGCCGAGGGGCAGGCCGATGATGCCGCGGGCGCCGGAGTCCATGGCGGCGGTGAGGACGCCGGTGCTGGTGTCGGCGGTGATGAGGACCACCCCGACGGCGGGGAAGCGCATCACGAGGTCGCGGATCAGGTCCAACGCCGGTACGGGACCTATGCGTTCATGGACCAGGACCACTTCGGGGAGCTCGTCGAGGGACTCGGCGGCGAGGCGCGCGAGGGTGTCGAGCAGGGCCGTCGAGTCGGGTACGGGCGGCGCGGGTTCGGTGTCGGCGAGCTGGCTCAGCAGGGTGGTGAGCGCGCGGGCCGAGTCGATGTCGCCGACGGCGGGAAGAATGCGGACGGTCATCGGCCCAGCCCCTCACCCATGTGCCGCGCACCGGTTCCTGGGCCCGGCGCCCCACGAACGCGCCGCCCCGCTCCGGCCCACCGGCCCGGCGGCCCGCCCGCCTGCCGTATGCCAGGGCCTCGGTCCAGTGCTCCGCGGGTCCGCCGTACTCCGGGCCACCGGCCCGGCGCCCCACCGACCCGCCGCTCCGCTCCGGCCCACGGGCCCGGGAGCCCGCCGGCCGGCCGGGCGACGGGCGCTCGGCCCCGGCCGTCGTACGTCCGGTGCGTCGGCGTCGCCGGCCGGCGGTCCGGACCCGTACACGTCGGCCTCGTACGCCTCGGCCTCGTGAGGGACCCTCGGCACCGCCCCGTGGGCATGGACCTCATGCGCGGCCTCCTACTTGTCCTCGTCGAGGGTGTACGTACGGTCGCCGGGCGCGACGGCCGCGTCGGAGCCGCCCGCGACCAGGGCGAGCCGGACATGTTCGGCGAACGACTCGGCGTACGCGACACGTTGGGCGTCGGCGGTGCCGAGAGCGAAGGTGATCGGGACGGCCTGGTTGGCGTTGTTGCGCCGGTCGGAGCTGGACTGGCCGGGGTCGAGGGCGGTGAGCTTGCCGACGTCGATGACGCGCGCGTTCTCGACGATCACCTTGGACTGGTCGGTGCCCTTGTCGTTCTCGGCCTTGAACGTGGCGTAGATGTTGACCCGCGAGCCGGGGTTGATCTTGCCCGCGACACCCGTCGCCGCGTCGATCATGATGGCGATCTCCTGCTGCCCGGCGGCCAGTCGGGGCCGCTCGACGATCATGTCGGCCTGGAGCAGCGAGCCCTTCTCCAGCTGGGTGACGGCGATCTTGCCGCGGATCTGGGAGAGGCTGGTGACGGCGGTGGACGACAGCCACCGCTCGGGCATCGAGATCTTCTCGAACTGGTCGGCCGACAGCTCCTTGTAGGGCGCGATGTCGTTCTTCAGGCGGTACGCCGTGACCTCCGGGCCGACCTTGGAGTTCACGTCGCGGATCACCGAGAGGACTCCGGCGAAGGCGCCGAGGGCGCACAGGACCGAGAGGACCAGCAGGATGACGCCGCGGCGCTGGCGCGAGTTCACTGAATCTCACCTCGTGGGGCGGTACCGGGGACTGGACCGAGCTGTCTTTCCTGCCGGGGAGCCGGGGGGTGTCCCCCGGGGTGATGCAGCATGTTCCGGACAACCTCGATCTACGGCGGACGGCGGGGTCGAGCGGTCGTGCCTGGTGCTGTTCAGATGTGCCCGAGGGCCTATGTGGCGCCTCGGGGCAGAGCGCGTACCGAAGAGGCTGCCCGGACGACGGTGGCCGGAAGCTCCTGTGCGGAGGGCGGTGGCAGGGGCGCGGCACAGAACCCGCAGCGGTCACCGATGAGTTCGAGGCCGCACCAGTGACACTCCTCCCGCCGGACGGACGAGACGAGCTGGTAGAGGACGGAGACGTCGTACAGGCCGGCGGCGAATTCGACGAGCCGCGACGTCCCCCACCAGCGGGCCGATTCCTCGGGCAGCGGGACGGTCGCGACACCCTGGACACGCCAGCCGGGGGCGAGGGTCTCGGTGACCCAGTCGGAGGGCGGCTGGCCCGCGGCCCAGAGCAGCCGGGTGCCGAACTCCGGTCCGGGCAGCTCCTCCTGACCGACTCTGATCAGTTCGGGCCGCGGATTGGCGAGTACGGCGAACTGGGCGCCCGGGACCCATGACTTGGCGTGCGACTTCAGCGAGACCGGGACCCGGTCGAGCTTGGCGACGGAGCCGAGCAGGGCGCCCGCGTAGATGTAGTGGGCGAGCAGCCGGGCGGCGGAGGCGAGCACGCCGGGGCTGAAGTCGCAGACGGAGAGCTGACGCAACTGCTGGGCCAGCAGGGCGATTCCGAGCGGTGGCAGGTCGATGCCGAGCAGCGCGATGCGGTCGCTCTCCAGGACGGAGCGGACGGTGTGGAGCCGCCGGGTGACGGCGCCCTCGACGGAGGACGGGTACAGGGCGATGACATACCCGTGCTGCTCGATGAGCGCGTGCATCCCGGTGAGGGAGTTCTCCAGGGTGTCGAGCGGCTGGACGACCGCCGGCGGGGTCTGCCGGTCGTGCGGTGGGAGCACCAGATCGGGACTGGTGACGGCTATCGCGGTCGGCACGCTGCACACACCCCGTTCGCTGTGGCGGGGTGGTCAACCACCGCCTCAGATCGCCCCTTTTATCGCCATGGAGCGTCACGGACGACCACAAACGGCCGCAGATCGTCACTGTGACGTCCTCTTGCATCAGCACCATATCCACGGCATGGCCCGCTCAACACCGAATCCCCGAGATCATCTCACCGAAGGTGCGGGCGTGATCAACGGAGAGTGAACCGGGGTGATGGCAACTCAACTCCCCGGTAAGGGTGTTGAGAACTCCAGAGGTCTTGACAACCGGATTGGTCTGGACCAACTTGTATCCACCGGCGGTGGCCACCGTTCCGTTCCCCCTCCCCCACCTCTTCCCGGAGGACCCAGTGGACCGCGTCACCCGTATGCCCAGGCGGAGATGGGCGGGAGCCCTCGCCGCCGCCGTCACCGCATCCGTCCTCTCCCTCACCGGCCTGGCCGGCCAGGCCCAGGCCGCCGACGTCAACAACGCCAGGAACGGCGGCTACGAGTCCGGCCTGAGCAACTGGACGTGTTCGGCGAGCAGCGGTGCGACCGTCTCCTCGCCGGTGCACGGCGGCGCGGCCGCGCTGAAGGGCGCGCCCGCGGGGCAGGACAACGCCAAATGCACCCAGTCCGTCGCCGTCAAGCCCAACTCGACGTACACGCTGAGTGCTTGGGTGCAGGGCGGCTACGCCTATCTCGGGGCCACCGGCACGGGGACGACGGACGTGTCGACGTGGACGCCCGACTCCTCCTCCTGGAAGCAGCTGACGACCACCTTCACCACCGGTGCCTCGACGACGTCGGTGACGGTCTACACGCACGGCTGGTACGGACAGGCCGCCTACTTCGCCGACGATCTCTCGGTGTTCGGCCCCGACGGCGGCGGTGGCGGCGACCCGGCCCCGACGGTCCCGGCGACCCCGGCCGGACTCTCCGTGCCCTCCACGACCTCGTCGTCCGTCTCCCTGGCCTGGAACACGGTGTCGGGCGCGACCGGCTACAACGTCTACCAGGGCGGCTCCAAGGTCCAGTCGGTGACCGGGACCTCCGCGACCGTCTCGGGGCTCGCCGCCTCCACCTCGTACTCCTTCCAGGTCACGGCGACCAACTCGGCCGGTGAGTCGGCGAAGTCGTCGGCCGTCACCGGGACGACGACCGCGTCCTCGGGCGGCGGGGGCGGCGGAAGCGTGCCCGCGCACGCCGTGACGGGCTACTGGCAGAACTTCAACAACGGCGCGACCGTCCAGAAGATCTCCGCCGTCCAGTCGCAGTACGACATCATCGCCGTCGCCTTCGCCGACGCCACGAGCACGCCGGGCGCGGTGAGCTTCACCCTCGACTCGGCCGGGCTCGGCGGGTACACAGTCGACCAGTTCAAGGCCGACATCAAGGCCAAGCAGGCCGCGGGCAAGAAGGTCATCATCTCGATCGGCGGCCAGAACGGCACCGTCTCCGTGAGCGACTCGGCGTCGGCCACGAACTTCGCCAACTCCGTCTACTCCCTGATGCAGACCTACGGCTTCGACGGCGTCGACATCGACCTGGAGAACGGCCTCAACGCGACCTACATGTCACAGGCGCTGCGGTCCCTGTCCGCGAAGGCCGGCTCGTCCCTCGTCATCACGATGGCCCCGCAGACGATCGACATGCAGTCCACGTCGAACGCCTACTTCCAGACCGCGCTGAACATCAAGGACATCCTCACCGTCGTCAACATGCAGTACTACAACAGCGGTTCGATGCTCGGCTGCGACGGCAAGGTCTACTCGCAGGGCTCGGTCGACTTCCTGACGGCGCTCGCCTGCATCCAGCTGGAGGGCGGCCTCGCCCCGTCCCAGGTCGGCCTCGGCCTCCCCGCCTCCACCAGCGGCGCGGGCAGCGGCTATGTCTCCCCGACGATCGTGAACAACGCCCTCGACTGCCTGACCAAGCTCACCAACTGCGGTTCCTTCAAGCCCTCCAAGTCCTACCCCGCCCTGCGCGGCGCGATGACCTGGTCGACGAACTGGGACGCCTCGGCAGGCAACGCCTGGTCGAACGCGGTGGGCCCCCACGTGCACGCGCTGTAGTTCCGTCCCCGCTCCCCGCCTGTTCCACTCCGCCTCCGTTCGCCGCAGCCGCGACGAGCGGGGGCGGCGGTCTTCCAGGACCGCACGGCGGAAGGGTCCGGTGACGCGGCCGACGCCGCGCTCCCGCAGCCGCACCCGCACCCGCACCCGCACCCGCTCAGAAGAACTCCGACCACGGCTGGTCCCATACCTGTTTGGCACACAGGACCAGGAACAGGACGCCCGCGATCACGAGCATGGCGTTGCTCAGGAGCCCGTTGCGCCATTCCCGGGGTGTGCGGGAGGAGTTGAGGAGCCGGAGGAGGGTCAGGGCGAGGAAGGGGAGGAAGGCCGCGCCCAGGACTCCGTAGAGGATCACCAGGCGGAACGGCTGCCCCTGGAAGAGGAGCACGATCGGCGGGAAGGTCAGCCAGAGAAGGTACGCGCGGAAGGCCCAGGACTTGTCACGCCGCCCCGAGGCGACTTCCTCGCCCCTCGCCGGCCCGCCGCGGTAGTGCGCCACGAAGTCGGCGAACATCAGGCTCACGCCGTGCCAGACGCCGATCAGCGAGGTGAAGGACGTGGCGAAGAAGCCGATCAGGAAGAACTTCGCGGTGGCCGTGCCGTATTCGGCCGCGAGGATGTCACTGAGCTGGAGCAGACCCTTGTCGCCGCTCGCGATGGCCACCTGGGAGGAGTGGAGCAGTTCCGCACCGACGAAGAGCATCGCGACCACGAAGATGCCCGTGGTGACGTAGGCGACGCGGTTGTCGAGCCGCATGACCTTCATCCAGCCGGTGTCGGTCCAGCCTTTGGCGTTGACCCAGTAGCCGTAGGCGGCGAGCGTGATGGTGCCGCCGACGCCGCCGATCAGGCCGAGTGTGTTGAGGACGGAGTCCTTCTCGTCGGGCAGGACGGGGAGCAGGCCCGCGAACGCGTCCGGCAGGTTCGGGGTGACCCGGATCGCCAGGTACACCGTCACCACGAACATGACGCCGACCAGGACCGTCATGACCTTCTCGAAGACCTCGTACTTGTTGAACCACACGAAGACCAGGCCGACCAGTCCGCAGGCGATGCCCCACCACTCGAGGTCCATGACGCCGGGGAACAGCGCCTGGAGCGGCAGCGCGCTCGACGACATCGCGGCGGCGCCGTAGACGAAGCCCCAGAGGACCACGTACACGACGAAGAAGTACGTGGTCCACCGGCCCAGGCTCGCCCAGCCGTCGAAGAGCGTGCGCCCGGTGGACAGATGCCAGCGGCCGGCCGCCTCGGCCAGCGAGATCTTGACCAGGCAGCCGATCACGGCGGCCCAGAGGAGGGTGTAGCCGAAGCTGCTGCCCGCGATGAGGGTCGCGACGAGGTCACCGGCTCCGACACCGGTCGCGGCGACCACGATGCCGGGCCCGATGTACTTCCAACTGGACTTGCGGGGGCGGAAGACGGTCGCTGCGGTCTCCCCTGACGCTGACTTCCCACTGGTCTCCGTCATGCGATTCAAGAAAGCGCAAAGGGCGAGTGCGGCACAAGGGCGCGTACGCCGATCGCCACGCGATCCACGCAGGGCGGTCGCAGGAGGTACCGCGGCCCGGGCCTCGGCGGCGCCCTGGCCAGGCCCGCCCCCGCCACGCCCGCACACCCCGACCCGCACCCCGCTCACAGCCGGATCACGGCCGATTCACGCCACCGGCCCTTTGACACGCCTTGACCTGCTCATGCCATGGGCCCACCATGAGCGCCACACCCGCACCAGGCACGTCGCCATGGACCACCCCCCGCTCCACTCCCCACATTCCGGAGATCCCGGAATTCCTGGAGAAACAAGGAGACTTCATGCGACTTCGCATACGCGGCAGCGCCCGCGGCAGCACCGACGGCAGGAGCAGAGGCGGCCGGCGCGGCGCCGCTCTGGCCGTCCTCGCGGCCCTCGCCCTCGCCGCTCCCCTCACCGCCACCGCCACCGACGCCACGGCGAGCGGAGCGAAGGCTCCCACACCCTCGGCCGACGACATCAGGCAGTACGAGATCCACCAGAGCTCGACTCCCGTGTCGCGTACGGCGATCCAGCAGTCCGGGGTCACCGTGGACGAGGCCGACGAGGAGACCGTCGTCGTCTCGGGCCGCGCGGACCAGATCAGCAAGCTGCGCCGGCAGGGCTACGACGTCTCCCTGCTGGGCTCGGCGCCCGACCGCGCCGCGGGCGCCTCCGACGTGCGCCTCTTCGACTTCCCGACGGCGGACGCGAAGTACCACAACTACGCGGAGGCGAACGCGGAGATCGACCAGCGTCTCGCGGCCTACCCGAGCATCATGAGCAAGAGGGTGATCGGCAAGTCGTACCAGGGCCGGGACATCGTCGCGATCAAGGTCAGCGACAACGTCGCGACCGACGAGAACGAACCCGAGGTCCTCCTCACCTTCCACCAGCACGCCCGCGAGCACCTCACGGTGGAGATGGCGCTGTATCTGCTGCGTGAACTCGGGGCCGGCTACGGCAGCGACTCCCGCGTCACCAGCATGGTGAACAACCGCGAGATCTGGCTCGTCCCGGACCTCAACCCGGACGGCGGCGAGTACGACATCGCGAGCGGCTCCTACCGCTCGTGGCGCAAGAACCGCCAGCCCAACTCCGGCTCCTCGTACGTCGGTACGGACCTGAACCGCAACTGGAACTACAAGTGGGGCTGCTGCGGCGGCTCTTCGGGCTCGACGTCCTCGGAGACCTACCGCGGAACGTCGGCCGAGTCGGCTCCCGAGGTGAAGGTGGTCGCCGACTTCGTGCGTGGCCGGGTCGTCGGCGGCAAGCAGCAGATCAAGGCCGGCATCGACTTCCACACCTACAGCGAGCTGGTGCTGTGGCCGTTCGGGTACACCTACTCCGACACCGCCACGGGGATGACGGCGGACGACTACAACGCCTTCAAGACCGTCGGCCAGAAGATGGCCGCCAGCAACGGCTACACGGCCGAACAGGCCAGTGACCTGTACATCACGGACGGATCGATCGACGACTACCTCTGGGGCTCCCAGAAGATCTTCGACTACACCTTCGAGATGTATCCGTCGTCCAGCTCCGGCGGCGGCTTCTACCCGCCCGACGAGGTCATCGAGCGGGAGACGTCCAGGAACCGGGACGCGGTGCTCCAACTCCTGGAGAACGCCGACTGCATGTACCGGTCCATCGGCAAGGCGGCCCAGTACTGCTCCTAGGAGGCAGGCCGGTCGGTGACCGGGGAACCGCGCGCCCCGCGTGACCGGGCGCGCGGTTCCCCGTACCGGCTACGGCTTCTCGCCCTTGTCCTTCGTCCCGGACGCGTCGGAAGCGGACGCTTCCGAAGCGGGTGCCTCGGAATCGGACGCCTCCGAAGCATCGGAAGCATCCGTCGCCCCGGATGCTTCCGACGTCTCGGCCGCGCCGGACACCTCGAGTTCCTCGGACACCTCGGATGCCTCGGACACCTCGGCAGACGTGGCGTCCTCAGCTTCCGCCGCGTCGTCGCCGTCCTCGAAGTAGGCGTCCAGGACGGCGTCGAGCTGTTCCTCCCACTCCTTGAAGCGTGACCGGGCGCTCGCCTCGATCTCGAGGGGATACCAGCGACGGTCCGGCGTGTGCACCGTGACGGTGAACCGCTTGCCGAAGCGCGGCGACTCCGTCTCGACGGCGCCGATCTCGTCCCAGCGGAACTCCGCCTCCTGGTCGTCCAGGCGCAGGCGTACGCCGCTGTGGTCGGCCGTGACCGAGGCGCGCCGGTCGGAGGCCTCGAAGACTGGATCGTCGGGGTCGGCACCGGATTCCGGTTCCGTCCGGGACTCCTGTTCCGTCCCGGAGTCGGATTCCTCTTCGGACGCGGGCTCCTTCGGGGTCTCGGCGGCGGGCGCCTCGTCGGACGCCGCGTCGCCGGGGGCCGACTCGTCGGAGACGGTCCCCTCGGCGGCGCCCTCCTCGGTCTCCTCGACCGCGTCCTTCGGCTCCGCCGGCACGGGTGACGTAAGCCCGGGGATGTACGCCGGGTTCACCGCGGCGGCGTCCAGGGGCTGGCTCTTCGAACCTATGCGCTGCTCCACAGCGGGAAGTATGGTCGAAGATCCTGTGTCGGACACAGCCAGCCCCTACTTAGCTATGCCTCTGTTACACGAAGAGGCTCACCGCGGCGGCCACGACGAACCCCGCGACGGACAGCACGGACTCCAGAACGGTCCAGGTCCTGAGGGTGTCGCGCTCGCTGATGCCGAAGTACTTGGCCACCATCCAGAAGCCGCCGTCGTTGACGTGCGAGGCGAAGATGGAGCCCGCCGAGATCGCCATGATGACCAGGGCGACGAAGGCCTGGGAGTGGTCTCCCTCGACGAGCAACGGGGCGACGATGCCGGCCGTGGTGACGATCGCGACCGTCGCCGAGCCCTGGGCGACCCGCAGGACCAGGGAGATCAGGTAGGCCAGGAAGATCACCGGGAGGCCGACGTCGTTGAAGGTGTCCGAGAGGGCCTGGGCGACTCCGCTCGCCTTCAGCACGGCGCCGAAGATGCCGCCCGCGCCGACCACCAGCAGGATGTTGCCGACCGGCTTCAGGGACGAAGTCGACACGGTCTCCAGGGACTTGCGGGACCAGCCGCGCCGGATGCCGAGCAGGTAGTAGGCGAGGATCAGGGCGATCGTGAGGGCCACGAAGGGGCTGCCGAAGAACTCGATGACCGAGCGCGGGGTGGACGGATCGAGGGCGATCGAGGAGAAGGTGGCCGCGAGGATCAGCACCAGGGGCGTACCGATGATGCCGAGGACCGTGCCGAGCGGCACCGGCTTCTCCTGCGGCTCGGCGCCTTCCTCCGCGCTCCCGGCTCCGCCCGGCCGGAGGGTGCCCGCGGCGCGCTGTTCCTCGATGACGGCCAGCTTGGCCTCGGCGGCCGCCTCGACCATGTCCTGCGGTACGGGGACGAAGATCCGCTTGCCGATCCAGGCGGAGTAGACCCAGGCGGCCAGCACGGCGGGGATGCCGCAGACGATGCCCATGAGGATGACCCAGCCGAGCTGGACGTGCAGCAGGCCCGCGGCGGCGACCGGGCCGGGGTGCGGCGGCAGGAAGGCGTGGGTCATCGACAGGCCGGCGAGCAGCGGCAGGCAGTAGAGCAGGATCGACTTGCCGGAGCGTTTGGCGGCGGCGTAGACGAGCGGCGCGAGGACGAAGATGCCGACGTCGAAGAAGACCGGGATGCCGAAGATCAGGCCGGTCAGGCCCATGGCGAGCGGGGCCCTCTTCTCGCCGAAGAGGTTGAGCAGCCGGGACGCCAGCACCTCGGCGCCGCCGCTGACTTCGAGGATCGCCCCGAGCATGGTGCCCAGGCCGATGATGATCGCGACATGGCCGAGGATGCCGCCCATGCCCGTCTCGATGACCGACACCGCGGTGGACTTCTGGACCGTGCCGAACAGTTCCGTGACCGAGAGCCCGGCGGCGAGGCCGACGGCTATGGAGACGGCGAGCAGGGCGACGAACGGCTGGAGCCTGGCCTTGATGATCAGGAAGAGGAGGAGCGCGATTCCGAGGGCGGCGACCGTGAGCAGTCCGGCCGTGCCGTCGAGAAGGAGCAGGAGACCACCGGTGTGGGGTGGTGTCTCCGGGGCCGGGGCTGTCGCTGCGAGCGGATACGACGACATGTCGGGGGGCCTCGTTTTCGTAAGTCCATCGGGCTTTCGGGCAGGGCGAATCGCGGTGCGGCACCCCGGATTCGGCGGGTGCCGCACCGTGACGACGTACGAGGTGCGGGAGGTGATCGGGCGTCGGCCCGGGGAGAGGACGTCAGCCCGGCGGGAGGACGTCCTCCCGGAGAGCGGACGTCAGCCGAGAACGGCGAGTACGTCGATCTCGACGAGGAGTCCGGCCGGCAGGCCGACGTAGACCGTCGTGCGGGCGGCGGGGGGCGCGGTGAGGCCCTGGTCCTCGAAGTACTGGTTGTAGATCTCGTTCATCTCGGCGAAGTGGCCGACGTCCGTGAGGTAGACGCGGATCATCATGGCGTCGTCCCAGCCGGAGCCGCCCTCCTCGAGGATCGCCTTGACGTTGGCGAGGGTCTGCAGCGTCTGCTCGCGCAGGGTCGGTCCGGCGGGCGTCGGGGGCTTGCCCTCCTCGGCGGGCAGGAAGCCGACCTGGCCGGCCACCTGGAGGATGTTCCCCTTCTTCACGCCGTGCGAGAACCTGGCGGGCGGGGTGGTGTGGGTCTTCGGGGTGAGGGCGATCTTGTCGGTCATGCGGTGATCATTCCTTCGGTGCTTCCTTCGTGGGGGCTTTGCCGGAGTAGTCGCGGCTGATGGCGTCAGCCGTACGGCGCACCAGCGGGAGCAGGGTGAGCAGTTCGTCGGCGGTGACGACGACGTTGGGCGCGGAGACCGACATGGCGGCACAGACGCGTCCGTCGGCGCCGCGGATGGGGGCCGCGACGCAGTTGATGGATTCCTCGTGGCCACCGAGGTCGGTGGCCCAGCCCTGGTCGCGTACCGTCGCCAGCTCCTTCAGGAAGGCGGGGGCGCTGGGGGTCGAACGGGCTGTGTACATGGGGTAGTCGAGCTTGTCGGCGAGGGCGCGGCGCTCGGCCTCGGGCAGGTCGGCGAGGAGCAGTTTGGCCACGGCCGCGACGGTGATGGCGACGGGCTTCCCGATCCGCGAGTACATGCGCACCGGGTAGCGGCTCTCCACCTTGTCGATGTAGAGGACCTCGTTCTCCTCGTGGACGGCGAGGTGGACGGTGTGTCCGCACTGTTCGTTGAGGCGGACGAGGTGGGGGTGCGCGATCTCGCGGACGTCGAGGTTCTCGACGGCCTCCTGGGCGAGGGCGAAGAGGCGGGCTCCGAGGCGGTAGCGCTGGTCGGACTGGCGGTAGACCAGGCCGTGCTCGTGCAGGGTGCGCAGCAGGCGGAGCGCGGTGGACTTGTGGACGCCGAGGCGGTCGGCGACCTGTCCGAGGTCGGCGGGGCCCTCGGCGAGCAGGGGCAGGATGCTCAGCGCTCGGTCGACGGTCTGGCTCATGGCGTGCGTACCTCCTCGGCGGCCCGTGCGTCGGCTTCGGTCCAGCCGGGGCCGAGTCGAAGTGTCTCCCACGCGCGGTCGTCGAGAGCGGCCAGCCGGTCGGCGTGCCCGCGGGCGGGTGGCTCGGCGAGGTCGCCGGGCACGGTGAGGGCGGCAGCGGCCATCAGGTGGCCGTGGCGCAGCCGGTCGCGGACGGGGAGGCCGCGGAGGGTGGCGGAGAGGAACCCGGCGGCGAAGGCGTCGCCGGCTCCGACGGCCGCGACGACGTCGACGCGCAGGGCACGGACAAAGGTGGCGGTGCCGGTGGCGTCCTCGGTCCCCTCGGGGACGTCCTTGTCGAACACGACGGCGCCGCCCTTGCCGTACTTGACGACCAGGACGTCCGGTTCGGGCAGGGCCTCGCGGATCGCGCGGGCCCCGTGCAGCCCCCAGGCCGCGCGGGCCTCGTCGTCCCCGACGAAGACGATGTCGGCGCCGCGCGCGAGGTCGAGCAGGACGCGCGGTCCCTCGGGGTCGCGCCACAGTCCCGGGCGGTGGTTGACGTCGAAGGAGACGAGGGGGCGGCCGGGCCGTGGGGCCGTCAGTTCGCGCATCAGGGCGAGGCAGTCGTCGGAGAGCGCGGCGGTGATGCCGGACAGGTGCAGCACGCGGCCGGAGCGGGCGGCGGCCAGGTCCACGTTCCGTGCGGTCATGGCGGAGGCGGCGGATCCGGCCCGGTAGTAGGCGACTTCGTGGGCGGCGGTCGCCCGGTCGCCCGCGGTGCGGAAGTAGACGCCGGTCGGGCGCTCGGGGTCGCGGCGTACGGCGGAGGTGTCGACGCCGTACGCGGCGATCGCCTCCACCAGGTGGTCGCCGAACCCGTCGGCGCCGACCCTGCCGACCCAGCGCGCGGAGTGGCCGGCACGGGCGAGCACGCACGCCACGTTGGACTCGGCGCCGCCGATGCCGCGCTCGAACGACGGCACGTCGGCGAGGCGTCCGGCCCGGGTGGGCAGGAAGGTGACCATGGACTCGCCGAGCGCCACCACCTCGACGGTGTCGATGTCGGCGTCGGAGGACGCGGCACCTGCGGGTCCGTTGCTGGTCACGATGGTCGGGGCTCCTCGCTCTGGCGGCCGACGGCGGCGAACGGCACCGTTGACCCTGCGTTGGCTGGGATGTTAGACAGCAGTAAGCGACATACGCAATGAGCGTTGCACAGTGCGCAACGCGTCCGGGCAGACCAAGGAGGCCCCATGAGCGCCGACACCGCCGCCGCACCGCTGGCCGCTCTCGCGGCGGACCGCGTCGACCACCGTTTCAAGGGCCTGCCCCCGGACGCGGACGGCCTGAGCGTCGGCGAGTTGGCCGCCCAGCGCCGCAACCTCTTCACGGACGGCTTCACCACCCCCGTCCTCGCCCTCTCCGCCGAGCGCCTGACCCACAACCTCGAACTCATGGAGACGTACGCCACCCGGCACGGCCTCGCGTTCGCCCCGCACGGCAAGACGTCCATGGCGCCTCAGCTGTTCTGGCGGCAGATCGAGCGCGGCGCCTGGGGCATCACCCTCGCGGTCCCCCACCAGGTGCGCGTGGCACGGGAGTTCGGCATCGACCGGATCTTCCTGGCGAACGAACTCGTCGACGCGGCGGCCCTGCGGTGGATCGCCGCCGAGCTGGCCGGGGACCCCGGCTTCCGGTTCATCTGTTACGTCGACTCGGTGCGCGGTGTGGAGCTGATGGACGCGGCGCTGCGCGGCAGCGCCCGCCCGGTGGACGTGGTCGTCGAGCTCGCCGCCGGCGAGGGCGCCCGCACCGGCGTGCGTACGGAGGCGCAGTGCGCGGCGGTCGCGGACGCGGTGGCGGCGACGGCGACGCTCCGGCTGGTCGGCGTCGCGGGATACGAGGGCGAGGTCCCGGACGCGGATCCCGGGCGGGTGCACGCCTGGCTGCGGCGGCTGACCGCGCTCGCGGCGGAGTTCGACGGCGCCGGACGCTTCAAGGGCCTCGACGAGGTCGTCGTCAGCGCGGGCGGCAGCGCCTGGTTCGACGCGGTCGCCGATGTCTTCGCGGAGATCCCGGAACTCTCGCTGCCCGTCCTGAAGTTGCTCCGGTCGGGCGCGTACGTCTCGCACGACGACGGCCACTACCGCAAGCTGACCCCGTTCGCCCGCGTCCCGGAGGAGGGCGCCCTGCACCCGGCGTTCCGCCTCTGGTCGCAGGTCGTCTCCCGGCCCTCCGCCGAGCAGGCCTTCAGCAACGCGGGCAAGCGGGACGCGGCCCACGACCTCGACCTCCCCTTCGCCCAGGTCGTGCGCCGGGACGGGGTCGAGCGCCCCGCGGCCGGCATCGAGGTCAGCGGGCTCTCCGACCAGCACGCCTGGCTGCGCACGGCACCGGAGGCGGACCTGGAGGTCGGTGACTGGCTCGGCATGGGCCTGTCCCACCCGTGCACGTCCTTCGACAAGTGGCAGCTGATCCCGCTGGTCGAGGCGGACGGCACGGTCGTCGACTACGTCCGCACGTTCTTCTAGAAGCCGGAGACGCCCCATGGATCACGCCGACCTGGTCATCCAGGACGTGGACGTCGCCGACGGCAGCGGCGCCGCCACCTACCGCGCCGACGTGGCCGTCAAGGGCGGCCGGATCGTCGCGATCGTCAAGGAGGCCGCGGCGGCCGGCTGCCAGCGGCCGCGCGGCACCCGCGAGCTGGACGCCGAGGGTCTCGTCCTCTCCCCCGGCTTCATCGACATGCACGCGCACAGCGACCTCGCGCTGCTGCGGGACCCGGACCACAGCGCGAAGGCCGCCCAGGGCGTGACCCTCGAAGTCATCGGCCAGGACGGCCTGTCGTACGCCCCGGTCGACGACCGTACGCTCGCCGAGGTCCGGCGGACGATCACCGGCTGGAACGGCCACGGCGACGACATCGATTTCACCTGGCGCTCCGTGGGCGAGTACCTGGACCGTCTCGACCACGGGTTCGACGGCGAGGGCATCGCGGTGAACGCCGCCTACCTCGTCCCGCAGGGCACCGTCCGCATGCTCGCCGTCGGCTGGGAGGACCGCGCGGCGACCCCCCGGGAGCTGGACCGGATGCGGGGGTTGGTCGCGGACGGGCTGCGGGAGGGCGCGGTCGGCATGTCCTCCGGACTGACCTACACGCCCGGGATGTACGCCAAGGACGCCGAACTCACCGCCCTGTGCGAGGTGGTGGCGGAGCACGGTGGCTACTACTGCCCGCATCACCGCTCCTACGGGGCGGGCGCCCTGGAGGCGTACGAGGAGATGGTGGCCCTCACCCGAGAGGCCGGCTGCCCGCTCCATCTCGCCCACGCCACCATGAACTTCGGCGTGAACGAGGGGAAGGCCCCGGATCTCCTCGCCCTGCTGGACAAGGCGCTGGCGGAGGGTGCGGACATCACCCTGGACACCTATCCGTACACCCCGGGGTGCACCACCCTCGTGGCGATGCTGCCGAGCTGGGCGGGCGAGGGCGGACCGGAGGCGGTTCTCGCCCGGCTGCGGGACGACGCGACCGCCGAACGCGTCCGGCACCACATGGAGGTCGTGGGCGCCGACGGCTGCCACGGTGTCCCCATCGAGTGGGACACGATCGAGATCTCCGGGGTGTCCGACCCGGACCTCGGGTCGTACGTCGGCCGCACCGTCCGGGAATCCGCCGACCTGCGCGGCGAGGCCCCCTGGACCACCGCCCGCCGTCTGCTGATCGAGGACCGTCTCGGCCCGACGATCCTGCAGCACGTCGGCCACGAGGAGAACGTCCGGGCGATCATGCGGCACCCCGTGCACACCGGCGGCTCCGACGGCATCCTGCGCGGCGACAAACCGCACCCGCGCGCGTACGGCACCTTCCCGCACTATCTCGGCCGGTACGTGAGGGAGTTGGGCGTCCTCTCGCTGGAGGAGTGCGTCGCCCATCTCACCGGCCGCCCGGCGGCCCGGCTGCGGCTGCCCGACCGCGGACTCGTCCGTGAGGGGTACCGCGCCGATCTGGTCCTCTTCGACCCGGCGACGGTCGCGGCGGGGTCGACCTTCGCGGCGCCGCGCACCCTGCCCACCGGCATTCCGCACGTCCTGATCGACGGCCGATTCGTCGTGGAGGACGGGCGCAGAACGGACGTACTGGCGGGACGGGCGGTCCGCCGCACGGCGTGACCGCCCGCCCTCCCGCGGCACTACGGCTTGGGCAGGACACACCCGCTCGCGGTCAGGTCGAGCTTGTTGCCGGTCGTGAAGCAGGCCGGTATCTGGTAGGTCTCCTCGGCGTAGTTGATGCCCTCGCGGACGGTGACGTTGCCGCTCGCGTCGACCTCGCACGGGTTGTTCACCGTGCAGCGCTCGCCGTCCTCGTTGCCGGTGTTGTTGACGGCGACGACCTTGCCGGTGGACTGGTCGACGACCGGCGAGCCCGAGGTGCCGCCGATGGTGTTGCAGGCGGAGGTGTAGCGGACCGAGTCCTTCCAGGTCCAGTCGCCCTCCTTGAGGCGGTACACGAAGCCGTCGATGCTGCAGTTGTAGAGCCGCTTCCAGTAGCCGGAGGCCACGGTGATGGCGGTGCCGGCGGTCGGGTGCGTGTTCTGCACGGTCAGCGCGCTGATGCCGTACGAGTTCTTGATGGTCGCGTAGGTGCTGGTGAGCTGGTAGATCGTGATGTCCGTGTCGGTCATCGTCGAGTACGCGACCTTACTGGCGCGCAGGGTCGCGACCTTGGTGCCCGCCGAGTTGAGCAGACTGAAGGTCCGGCTGGACGCCTGGCCGACGATCACCTCACCGGGGTCCGGGAAGCCGGTCTCCAGGCAGTGGCCGTTGGAGAGCACGAGCGCCGGGTCGGTGTCCGCCGAGTTGGGGAAGCGGACGACCGAGCCGGAGCAGTTGCTGAGCGCGACGGTCCCGGCCAGGCTGACGGCCTGGAGCGTGGGCGCCGTCTCGGTGCGGGCCGGGGCGGCCTTGGCCGACACGTGCGTGGGGGTGGACTCGGGCGCGGATGCGGCGACCGCGGGTGCCGCGCCCGCCCCGGTCATCACCAGGGCGAAGAGAGCGGCGACGAGAGGCTTTCTCATGTGGGGGTCCCCTCTTGCGACTTGGGGCGACCGAAGGTCATCCGGTCGCCTTCCGTTGACCGGAGGTCTTCCGGCCATTGTTTGTCATGTGCATTGTGAGGGGGGAGGGAAAGACGGACAAGGAGCGGTTTCCGGCCTGGAGGGCGGCCTGTTCGTACGCCTCCGGGCGCAGCGGAAGGGCAGCGCGCCGCTCGTGGCGGCCCACGCGTCGAGCGCCCCGGCGCGGGCCTCGCGGTTCGGGGTGGCGCTGCCGGTGAGGCCGAAGCCGTCGACGAGCCCGTTGATCCGGCGCGGGTTGCGGGCGGAGCGCAGGGCGGTCAGCTCGGCGAGGTGATCCCCGAGCAGGTCCTCGACGCCGGAGCGCCGGGGCGCTCTCGTCGACGTACGCGCGGACCTCGGCGAGCGCCGGGACCGGCACCCGTCAGCCGGTCCGGCAGATCTTCTCCATGAACGCCGACCCGGTCGGCGGCAGATCCCGCGGCAGCCCGGTCGGCCCCGGCGCCGACCGGTCGCACCCGACGACGGAGGCGAGCCCCGGCACCCCCCGGTACGCCGTTGGCGGGCGGCCCGGCCGGCGCCCACGCGGACCGGCTGCCGGTCGGGGTGCCTTCAGCCCCCGTGCCCGCGCCCGTGCCCCTGCCCGCGGCCGCCATTGGTGCCACCCGTGGCCGAGGCGGTGGGGGACGTGGAGGCCGGGGGCGCGGAGGACGCGGGGGGCGCGGAGGTCGCGGGGGCCGTGGAGGTGCCCCCGGCGGTCGTGGTCGCGCCCGGGGACGCGCTCCCCGAGACGCCGGTCGAGGCAGCGTCGGACGCGGTCGCCGACCGGCCGGCCGACGGCTGCGCGGACGTGGCGTCGGCGGACTCCTCGGGCGACTGCACGGGCCCCGTCGCGAGGCGCACGGGCCCGGACGTCCCCACGGGCGTGCCGCCCGTCCCGTCGGGCGCCCCGGAGTCGAGCGCCCCCACGACGACGACGCCGAGGACGACGGCGCACGCCGCGCCCCCGGCCACGACCAGCCGGCGGGTCATCCGGGCACGCCGACGGCGCTGCAGCCGCTCCTGCCGCCCGGCCGCCCCGCCGGGGACGGCGCCGTCCCCGGGCACGGCGTCGAGAACGGCGGTGTCGCCGCCGTCCGCGTACGCCTTCCGCCAGCCGTGCGCCTCGGCCGGATCGGTGTACGCCTCATAGGCCGGAGGAGTCTCCCCGTCGCTCTGCGGGAGGTACACCTTCGGCCGGGCTTCGGAATCGCCGGACTGCCAGGACATGATCGCGCATTCTAGGGACCACCAGGGCTTTCGGAGTAGCGAGCAGACAAAGAGGTCCGAACCGTCACGTCTCACGTGGTGAAAAACACGCCCCGGTGTGCGTTACACGGCCGTAAGCTCACGGACATGCAGGTGATCCAGTCCACGAAGCTCGCCAACGTCTGCTACGAGATCCGGGGTCCGGTTCTTGAGGAGGCGATGCGGCTCGAAGCGGCCGGCCACCGCATCCTCAAGCTCAACACGGGCAACCCGGCAGCCTTCGGGTTCGAGTGTCCGCCCGAGATCCTCGAGGACATCCTCCGCAACGTCTCCTCGGCGCACGGCTACGGCGACGCCAAGGGCCTGCTCGCCGCCCGCCGCGCGGTCGTGATGCACAACCAGACCCTCGGCATCGAGACCGACGTCGAGCACGTCTTCATCGGCAACGGCGTCTCCGAGCTCATCGTGATGGCGATGCAGGGCCTGCTGGACGACGGCGACGAGGTGCTCGTACCGGCCCCGGACTACCCCTTGTGGACCGCGGCGGTCTCCCTGTCCGGCGGCACGGCCGTGCACTACCGCTGCGACGAGCAGTCCGACTGGATGCCGGACCTCGCGGACGTGGAGCGGAAGGTCACCGACCGCACCAAGGCGATCGTCATCATCAACCCGAACAACCCGACCGGCGCGGTGTACGACGAAGCCATGCTCCGGGGGCTCACGGACATCGCCCGGCGGCACAACCTGCTGGTCTGCTCCGACGAGATCTACGACAAGATCCTCTACGACGACGCCACGCACACCGCGACCGCCAAGATCGCCCCGGATCTGCTCACCCTCACGTTCAACGGCATGTCGAAGGCGTACCGCGTGGCGGGCTACCGCGTCGGCTGGATGTCGATCTCGGGGCCACGCGCGCACGCGGAGTCCTACATCGAGGGACTGACGATCCTCGCGAACATGCGCCTGTGCGCGAACATGCCGGGGCAGCACGGAGTGGTGGCGGCACTCAGCGGGCGGCAGACGATCAGCGACCTGGTCCTGCCGGGCGGGCGCCTGAAGGAGCAGCGGGACGTCGCGCACGAGCTGCTGACGCAGATCCCCGGTGTGACCTGCGTGAAGCCGAAGGGGGCGCTGTACCTCTTCCCGCGTCTCGACCCGAAGGTCTTCAAGATCAAGGACGACCGGCAGATGGTGCTCGACCTGCTGCGCCGCGAGAAGATCATGGTCGTCCAGGGGACGGGCTTCAACTGGCCCGAGGCGGACCACTTCCGGGTGGTCACCCTGCCGACGGTCGGGGATCTGACGGACGCGGTGACCCGGATCGGCACGTTCTTGGACGGCTACAGCCAGCCGTGACGCCCGCGGGCGGCGCGGGACGCGCTCACCGTGTGTACGCGTCGCGACCCATTCCGCGAACCGGCTCAACTTTAGACGAAATCCAAGCTAGGATGGCTTCCTGTCAGGCACAGGAGGCCATCCCATGTACGAACCGATCCGCACGAAGTCGGTCCACACGATGGCCGGCGCCCCTTCCTCCGACTTCCCCCACCGGTCGCGCGAGGAGGAGCTGGACATCCAGCTCGCCGGTCACCTCGCGGCACTGCTCGCCGTGACGGACGAGATCCGCGCGCTCGCACCGTCCGCGGACCTGGACGCCGGCGCCGACCGGCTCACCGAGCAGGTGACACGGCTGCGCGGCGGCTCCGCACCGGTCCGCGCCCCGGCTGCCTCGGCGCCCCACGCGTCCCGCCTCGTGACCCTTCACCGTCGCGCCCACGCCCTCGCGGGCCGTGCCCTCGTCGTCGCGGCCTCCCGCGCCGACACGGCCGCCGCGATCCTGTCCGCCCAGCGCATGGACGCGCACGCCCTGGCCGTCGAACCCCGCGAGCTGGCCACCCGCTGAGCCCCGGCCCCCGAGCCCGAGGCCCCTCGTACGGCCCCGGTCCGCGCGCTCCCGCAGCGACGTGCGGACCGGGTGCCACACACACCGCGTACGCCCTCCACGCCGCGCCACGCACCCGCGTAGCGGCGGTCCTCCCTCCGGTTGCGTACCGGGACCCGGTGGTCACCCCGTGTTCACCCCCCGAGACCGGGAACGTTGGATTCCGAGGTGCACGCTCCAGGCGTGAGACGCATCGCAGGAATCGTCCTGGCGGTCCTGTTGATCGGCGGAGTGGCAGCAGCCGTCGTCGCAGGCCGCACTGGTCAGGACAAGAGCACGGCAACGAAGACCGTGCAAGGAGTGATCGGTTCGGAGAAGGCGGAGTTCTTCGCCGACCCCGACGTGGTGAAGGCCCTCGCTGCCGAGGGATACACCGTGAAGACGGAGACCTCCGGGTCGTGGGCCATGGAGGGCCTCGACCTCAAGGGGTACGACTTCGCCTTCCCCTCCAGCCAGGCACCGGCGGACGAGCTCGCGGACAAGTACCACGCGCGCCGACCGCTGCCCCGGCCCTTCTACTCGCCCCTCGTGGTGGTGGCCCACCGCAGCGCGGCCGAGGTCCTCGCCGCGAACGGACTGGCCACCCTCGACAAGAACACCGGCACGCTGAGGATGGCCGCCTATCTGGACGCGGCCCGGCACGACCGGACCTGGCAGCAGCTCAAGGGCGCCGAGGCGCACGGTGAACTGACCGGCACGCTGTACATCGCCAGCACCGACCCGGAGACCTCCAACTCCGGCGCCCTCTACCTCGCCGCCGCCTCCTACGTCGCCGACGGCGGGCGCGTCGCCGCCGACCACGCCGCCGTCGACCGCACCGCGCCCCTGATGCACCGGCTCATCAGCGTCCAGGGCGCCCAGCAGTCCAGTACCGACGCGGAGTTCCGGGACTTCGTCAGCGGCGCCGGCAATCCGCTCGTCCTCGTCTACGAGTCGCAGGTCGCCGCCCTCCTCGCCGAGGGCCAGGACACCGGCGACCTCACGGTCCTCTACCCGGACACCACGGCGAACAGCGACCACACGGTCGTACCGCTCACGCCCGAGGGCCGAGCTCTGGGTGAACTCCTCAGCAACGACCCGGAGTTGCGCAAGCTCGCCGTCCGGCACGGGTTCCGGCCGCAGGGCGCCACCGGCGAGTTCACGGCGGCCACCGCGGCCCACGCCACGTATCTCAATCAGAAGCTGACCGGCGTCCGGCAGGCGCCCGTGCCCGCCTCCAAGGTGCTGCACGAGATGGCGCGCCGGGCCGGGAACTAGGGGGAAGCGCACATGACCACCGAAGAGACATTCACCCTCACGCCTCCCGAGGCCGTCGCCCCCGTGCCCCGCGAGAAGGCCGGCGGACTCGTCCCCGTCGACCCGGGTACGCAGGACGAGATGGCGCGGCGCGCCGCGGAGTACGTCGGCGGACTCGCCCACCTGGACGCCCGCTCGCCCGAATTCGCGGGCAAGGTCGGGGAGATCGCCGGGCTGGGGTCGAACGAGATGCGCGGCGCCGCCGCCCAGTCGAACCGCATGCTGGAGCGGACGATCCGCAGTCTTCCCTCCAAGGGCGAGGACGCCCAGTCGCACGTCGCGGGCTCGCTCGTCGAACTCCGGCGCGTGGTCGAGGACCTGGATCCGCGGGAGCTGTCCGCGAGCAAGGGGCGGAAGTTCCTGTCCAAGCTGCCGGGCGGCAACAGACTGCGCGACCACGTCGCCAAGTACGCCTCCGCACAAGGCACGTTGAACAAGATCATCGGCTCGCTGCGCGGCGGCCAGGACGAACTGCGCCGGGACAACGCGGCACTGCAGACCGAACGCGTCCGGCTCTGGGAGACGATGGGCAAGCTCCAGGAGTACGTCGTCCTGACCCAGGCACTGGACACCGCGGTCGAGGACCACATCGCGGGCGTCGACGCCGCGGACCCCACGCAGGCCGACACGCTCCGCTCCGACGTGCTCTTCCCGGTCCGGCAGAAGCACCAGGACCTGCTCACCCAGCTCGCGGTGTGCGCCCAGGGCTATCTGGCGATGGACGTGGTCCGGCGCAACAACGAGGAACTCATCAAGGGCGTCGACCGCGCGGCCACCACCACGGTCTCCGCGCTGCGCATCTCGGTGATGCTCGCCTCCGCGCTCGACAACCAGCGCAAGGTCGTCGACCAGGTCAACGCCCTGCGCGGCACGACCGAGGACCTCATTCGCGGCAACGCCGAGATGCTCGCCACCCAGAGCGGCGAAATCCAGCGCATCGCCGCCGACCCGGCCGTCGGCGCTGAGACCCTCCGCAACGCCTTCCAGCAGATCTACCGCACCCTGGACGCCATCGACACCTACAAGGTGCAGGCGACCGAGACGATGGCCGCGACCGTGGAGTCCCTGACCGCCGAACTCCGGCACGCCGGTGCCTACCTGGAGCGCAGCCGTTCGCAGGGCGCCCTGGAAGGCGGGCTCGGATGAGAGCGGTCCGACGGACGGCCTGCGCCGTCGTGGCCCTGCTCGCGGTCACCGCGTGCACGGCCGGCCAGGAGGAGCGGAAGCCCGACGCCGCCGCCCCCGAGCCCGGCACCCTCCGCGTCCTCGCCTCCAGCGAACTCTCCGACATGAAGCCGGTGCTGGAGACGATCAGGCGGGACACCGGCATCACGGTCGAGCCCACCTACATGGGCACGCTCGCCGCCGTGGACCTGATCGCGCGGGGCTCGGCGGACAACAGGTTCGACGCCCTGTGGCTCTCCTCCAACACCTTTCTGCACCTGCGCCCCGACGCCGCGAGGAAGGTCGTCTCGGAGACGCCGGTCATGTCGAGCCCGGTGGCCATCGGCGTCAAGCCGGCGACGGTGAGCGGCCTCGGCTGGAAGCCGGACGACGTCACCTGGTCGCAGGTGGAGAAGGCCGTGACGGACGGAAAGCTGACGTACGGCATGACCGATCCGGCGCGCTCCAACTCCGGTTTCTCCACACTGATCTCGGTGGCCTCCGGACTGTCCGGCGCCCAGTCGGCGCTCACGGACGCCGACGTGGACAAGGCGACGCCGCACCTGCGGGAGTTCTTCAAGGGGCAGAAGCTGACGTCGGGTTCGTCGGGCTGGCTGGCCACCGCCTACGAGCGCCGCGGCACCGTGGACGCCCTGCTCAACTACGAGTCCGTCCTCACGACGGTGAAGGGCCTGACGGTCATCCGCCCGCGTGACGGCGTGGTGACCGCCGACTATCCGCTCTCCTCCCTGGCAGCTTCCTCCAAGGACACCCGCGAGACCGTCCGGCGCCTTGCCGAGGCCCTGCGCGCGCCCGCCACCCAGAAGCGGATCACCGAGCAGACACACCGCCGCCCGGTCGTCGCCTCCGTCGCCCCGGCGGCCGGCCTCGACACCGGACGACGGCGTGAACTCCCCTTCCCGGGAAGCCGGTCCGTCGCCGACCGGCTCCTCGACTCCTACGAGAACAAACTGCGCCGGCCGTCCAGGACGGTCTACGTCCTCGACACCTCGGGCTCGATGGACGGCGACCGCCTCGACCGGCTGAAGAAGGCGCTCGGCGATCTGACCGGCGACTTCCGCGACCGCGAGGAAGTGACCTTCATGCCGTTCGGCTCGGAGGTCAAGAGCGTCCGCACGCACGTCGTCCGCCCCGAGAACCCGAAGGCCGGGCTCGACGCGATCCGCGAGGACACCCGCACGCTGAGCGCCGACGGCGACACCGCGATCTACACCTCGCTGGAGAAGGCGTACGAGCATCTGGGCGCCGACGAGGACACGTTCACCTCGATCGTGCTGATGACGGACGGCGAGAACACCAGGGGCGCGGGCCCGTCCGACTTCGACGCCTTCTACGGCCGGCTGCCGGGCGGCCAGCGCCGGATCCCCGTGTTCCCCATCCTGTTCGGCGACTCCGACCGCCGCGAGCTCCAGCACATCGCCGACCTGACCGGCGGCCGTCTCTTCGATGCCCGGAAGGGCTCGCTCGACGGCGCCTTCGAGGAGATCCGTGGCTACCAGTAGGCTCCTCGGCTTCCTCGAGTCCCGCAAGAACCTGACCGGCAGCGCCTGCGGGATCGCCGGACTCGCGCTGACCTTCGCCGGGGTGGCCGGTCCGTACTGGCCGGTCGTCGTCGCGGGTCTGTACGGCGCGGGCGCGCTGATCGCCCCGCCGGAACGCCCCGCCCTTCCCGACTTCCCGGACCCCTCGGCCCAACTCGAGCAACTCCGGGCTGACTTCGGCAAGCTGCGGGAGTACCTGGACGGCGTCGAACTGCCTCCTGCGGCCGCGGGCCGGCTCACCGAGCTGACCGAGGTCCTCGCCGCCCTGCTCGATCCCGGCTGGGTCGCCGAGGTCCTCGCCCAGGACCCGGAAGGCGTGCACGCCCTGTCGCGCGCCGTACGGCAGGACATCCCCGAGGCGGTCGACACCTTCGTCCGCACCCGGTGGTGGACCCGCCTGACCCCCGGTGCCGAACCCCCGGAGCGCCACCTGGAACGTCAGCTCGGCCTGCTGCACGAGGAGTCGGAGCGGCTCGCGGCGGCCCTGCGGGAAACGGAGGCACGCCGCCAGGAGTCGCACACCCGGTACCTGGAGGACCGCGGCCGCTCGCAGTGAACGCGGCGTTCCCCGGTGCCGGCGGCCCCGGCGGTGACCGCGGCCGCTCGCCATGACCGCCGCTCGTCATGACCGCCGATCACGCGCTCGCCGCGATCACCACCAGGATCACGACCACCAGGACGAGCAGCGCCACCTTCAGCGCCGCGGGCCAGGGCTCACCCTGCGCCGGTGTCTGCGGCGGCGCGCCCTGCGCCGGCACCGCGGCGGGCCCGTTGAACACGTCGTGCCCGGTGAGCGCCGCCCGGGTGCACCAGGGGCACGCGGTCAGATGCGAGCCGAACGCGTGCAGCGGGCGGCCCGGACAGACCCGCACCAGCGCGCGCTCCTTGTCCAGGGCGCGCAGCCACGCCTCGGCCGGGGGCCGGGTGGCGGGGTCGTGCACGCCGGGGCCGAAGGCGGAGCGGGCCAGGGCGAGGAGTTCGGGCGGGAGCACGGAGGGGTCGATGGTGCCGCGCGGGATGACGACCCGCTCGGGGCGCACGACGTACGAGCAGCTGGCGGCGATGTTGTCCTTGACCGTCGACTCGGAGGCGCTGTCGTGCGGGACACCGCCGAAGGGGTGGTTGCCCGCGGTCAGCAGCTGGTAGACGAGGACCGCGAGGGCGAAGTCGTCGGTGGCGCGGGTGGCGGGGCCGCCGGCCTGCCGCTCGGGGGACGAGTAGTCGGTGGTGTGCATCAGGCAGGGGAAGAGCTCCCCGGTCACCGGGTCGTCGAAGGCGATGGAGTCGCAGTCGAGGAAGGTGACGAAGCCGTTGGCGTCGACGACGACGTTGCTGCTGGAGAAGTCGCCGATGACGAGGTTGTCGTAGTGCATGCGGGCGGTCATGAAGGCGAGGTTCCAGGCGACGCCGAGCAGAAAGCGCCAGTCCGCCCGGTCGGCGAAGAGCTTGAGGCGCTGGGCCCGGGTGAACAGGCCGATCAGCTGGACGTGCTGGGGTTCGCCGAAGCGGCGCATGGCGTAGCCGAGGAACTCGCCCTGGGAGCCGCGGGCGAGGGCGGTCGGCCAGGCCAGTTCGGGCGGCTGGGAGGCGTCGGTGGGGCGGGCCGCGAGCGGGGACATGGTCAGCATCCGCGTCAGCCGGCGCTCCTGCTCGGGGCCCGGGGGTTCGCGGTACAGCTTGACGACGATGCCGTCGTCGCCGACGACGGGGAAGACGGCCGCCTGGCCGCCGCCCTTGAGGGGCAGTTCGGCGAGGGTGACCGGCTTGCCGTCCAGGAACACGGTGAGGCCGCTCATGGGCGCGCCTTGAGCACGGCCCGCAGCAGGGTCTTGTCGTCGGCGTTGAGGGCGGTGAGCCGGTCCGACCGGAGCAGGGTCGCGAGGCCCTCGTGGGCGGCCTCGCTCACCGGACCGGGAACGTCGAGGGAGCGGAAGACGGCCTCCGCGAACGACGCGTTCGGGGACAGCGCGCCGCCTCCGGAACGGTTGAGCGCGGCCTGCGCCAGCCCGTCGGTGGACAGCAGCACCCCGTCGATCCCCTCGTCGGACACACAGTCGGTGTGCACCCAGCGGGCCGCGTCCGGCGACGTCAGGAAGACCGTCTCGTTGCTGTACTCGCTGGCCGCCGCCGGCTGCGGCAGCAGATGGAACTGCCGCTCGCCGTCCTCCGTACCGGCCCGCAGGACGACGAAGCCGTCGCCCACGGTCAGATGGCCGAGCCAGCCCCGTGCGAGCACGACCACGGTGAGCGTCGTCGCGAAATCCGCCGCGTCGGCACCCGTCCGGTCCAGGAACACCTTGCAGACGTCGTGGAAGGCGTCCTCCAGCAGCTCGTGCACGGCCTCACCGGGACGGCGGTCCGCCGCGGTGGCGGCCCGGCGCGCGAAGTGCTCGGCGGCCAGCTCGACCGCGAGGCGCGAGCCCTCCTCGGAGCGCGGTCTGCTGCCCGCGCCGTCCGCGACCGCGAGGACCGCCACGGACGCCGTCACCGCGTACGCGCAGGCGTCCTGGCAGGGCAGCCCCTGGCGGCGGTGCCGGTAGCCCTCGACACTCATGCCGTGGATCCGCCACGGCGTCTCCCGCTCGTCGACTCCGGTCATCAGTCAGGAATCCCATCCGGTCGTCGGTCACGATTCCCAGGCCGGGCGCTGCGTCTTGAACTGGCTGAAGATCTTCTCGAAGACCTCGTCGCCCGCGCCCTTCTGCTCGGCGTTGGCACTCGCGGACATCATCTGGAGCAGCTCCCGGAACGGGAATCCCTGCAGCCGGGCGTTGAACTTCGGCGCGAACGCCCGGAGCACCTGCTCGCCCCTGTCCGTGATCCCGCCGACGCCGATCGCGTACAGCCGGAAGCGGCGGGCCCGCTGCTCGTCCGCGAGCACCGGGATCAACCGGTGCCAGGTGTCGGTGAGATGGCCGGTGGCGTCGGTCGGCAGTCCGTCGGTGACCAGACAGATCTGCGGCCGGTAGTACTGGAGTCCGGAGGCGCGCAGCTCGGCCTTGCGGGCGGCGACGATGTGCATGGACAGTTCGAGGGCCTCGGTCATCAGGGTGACCCCGGCGGCGGCGAGCCGCGGCGGCTGGAACATGTGCGCGGGCACGAAGGGGCTCACCGGGGCGCGCGGGGCGAGGAGCTGGGGCCCGCGCCAGGCCGCTACGCCGTTGCCGCCGAAGGTGACCACGGCGACCTCGACGCTGTAGCTGAGGCTGACGTCGTCGTGCAGTTCCCGGGTCCACTCGGCGAGCGCGTTGTTGAGCGTCTGGATGGGCTGACCCGCCATGGAGCTCGAGATGTCGAGACAGAGCACGAGCGGCAGCCGCTGGGCGTTGTTCTCGAACTCGATGTCGGCGTACTCCGCCGGCAGGGTGGGCGGGTATTCGCTGTGCATGGGGATCTCTCCTGGTCTCAGGGCCGGCCGGCTTTGGCGTGCCGTCCGGTGGTCGGCGGAAACGCGTAGAGGACGTCGGAGTCCCGTTCCCGTGCGTCGGTGACGTCGACGAGTCCGCCGGGTGCGGGCGGCGGGCGTCCCGGCTCGGCCCACACGGCCCGGTACAGCACGTGGTCGACCTCGACATAGCCCTGCGGGTGCAGTTCGGTGCGGACGACGGCGGCCCTGACGGGTCCCGGTACGTTGCCGACCCGCCGTCCGTGACGCGGTGTCGGCGTGACCCTGAGACGGGTGGTGGCCTCGTCGGGCGCCCGGGTGCGCGGCGCCGCGACGGTCGGCACGGCGCCGACGCCCGGCGCGGCGAGCGCGCGCCGGGACAGGGTGCCGACGGCGTGGGAGGAACGGCGGATCAGGAAGAGGAGCAGCCCGAGGAGGAGGACGAGTACGGCGCAGAGGACGGCGAGCACCTGGGTGGCGGTGTCCCAGCCGGATTCGGCGACCGGGTCGGGGCCTGGTCCCGGGGCCGGGGTGACGGCCTTCTCGGTCTTCCCTTTCTGGTCGTCCTTGCCGGAGGAGGTGGTCCCGGTGGGACTCGGCGTGACGGATGGCGGGTCCTGGGAGCCGGAGACGGTGTACGTGTGCTGGTCGAGGTCGACGGCCAGGCTCGCGGTGATGAGGTCGCGGCCCTTCGGGGAACGGCCCTCGCGGAGCGGGGCGCAGGTGTCCTTGCCCTCCTTGGACACGCACGCTCCGATGCCGTCCAGCTCGGTCAGGGTTTCCGGCGCCAGCGGGTCGATGACGGCGCCCTTCGCGACGACCCTCGTCTTCGGGTCCGCCAGCATGAGGAGTGCAGTTCCGCCCTCTCCGGTCCGGACACCGGGCGGCACCTCGACCACGAGTGCCGAGCGCTGTGCCATCACGGTCCGCTCGGCGTCCTTGCGTTTCCCCGCATCACCGTCGAGCGGCAGTTCCCGGTCGAGGGTGACGTGAACCGTCCCCTTGCCGATCGACCGGGACCAGCACGTGAGCAGCTGGTCGAAGTGCACGCCGCACGTTTCGTCGGCCGCCGAGGCCGCCGCCGGAGCCAGTGCGACCAGCACTCCGGAAAACACGATCGAAGAAAGCCAACGCCGCATCGACAACCCCCCGTGGCCCAAAGCAGCACCCCCGCGGCCCTGAAAAGCACTTGCCCATAGTGGCGGAACCCGGCGCGCCTTTGTAAGGCTTTGAGTCACGCAACAGGCATATCTTCTACAACTCGAACACCTGATGGCAGCGGGTGAACATCTGTCTCGCCCGTTCCACCCAATCGCTGGCCAAAGCATCGAAATCCGTTTGCGTCATGCGACAGGTCAGGGGAAGGTCGCACACCCCTGCGAGACAAGGGCGCGGGCCCCGTACGTCCCACACGGACAGCATCGGGTTCAGTTGTTCGGTATTCCACGCGTTCGACGCGGCCGCGGCGACGGCGAGTTGGTCCCGGCGCAGATAATGCCCGTCGGTCGCGAAGGCGACCAGCAGTCTCTTGGTCGTCATGAAGCGCACGGTGACCATCCGCCCCGTTTCCTCCAGGTCGAATTGCATGGAGACGGAAACGGTGTCGGTCGCGGTGTGGTAATTCCGTCTGGTCACCCAGTTCTGCACCAACTGCCGCCAGTGCGTGCCGATTTCCAGAATCTCGTGGCCCCGGCCGGAAAGGGACTCAGACGTCGCCACGGCCCACCGCCTCGGCGACCATCGCGTCGGTCAGACCGGCGTCGAGCAGCGCCTGGGCGTGCGACAGCAGACAAGAGGGGACGGACACGCTGCTGCTCTCCTTGCGGCGCTTCATCAGGTCCCGGGTGCGCGCCTTGATGCTGTGGGCCACCGTGGGCGGCGGCCAGGCCGCCTGCCGGGGCTCCTGCTCCAGCAACCCGGCCAGGAGATCGTCCAGTTGAGGCCGCTCCTCGGGCCGCTTGGCCAGGCAGCGCGCGATCAGTTCCCGCATCGGCCCGGATATGCCGTCTAGTTCGGGTTCGGCGAGGACGACCCGGTAGCGCACGGCCTCTCCGCTGCCGTGCGGAGGGCGCCCGGTGAGGGCGTACACAAGGACCCCGCCGAGGGAGAAGACGTCGCTGGGCGGGCCCACCGCGGCTCCCTTGATCTGCTCGGGCGACATGAAGGGCGGGGTACCGACGACGACGCCGACCTGGGTGAGGCCGGGGGCGCCGTCGACGCGGGAGATCCCGAAGTCGATGACACGCGGCCCGTCGGAGGCGAGGAGCACGTTCGCCGGTTTGAGATCGCGGTGCACCACGCGGGCGGCGTGGATGGCCTGGAGCGCCTCGACCAGGCCGGCACCGAGCCGCCGTACCTGCGGCTCGGGCAGGGGCCCGTCGGTGTGGACCGCCTCGGCGAGCGAGGGGCCGGGCACGTACAGGGTGGCCAGCCAGGGCAGTTCGGCCTCGGTGTCGGCGTCGACGACGGCCGCGGTGTACGCGCCGCTGACCACCCGTGCAGCCGCGACCTCGCGCGCGAAGCGCTCCCGGAACTCGCCCTCCGCCGCGAGTTCGGGCCGCACCACCTTCACCGCGACCTCGCGCCCGGAGGGCGACCGGCCGAGATACACCCATCCCATGCCGCCGGAGCCGAGCCGCCCCACGATGCGGTAGGGACCGATCTTCATGGGGTCACTGACAGGCGTACGCACCCCGCCCACCTCATTTCGGGGTCCACTGCAGGATGTCAGGAGTGTCCCGCGAAATCCCCGCTTTTTCAGCCGTTCCGGCACGGGCAGGGGCGGAGGGGACGAAAAAGCCGGGGTCCCGCACAGATGTGCGCGGGACCCCGGCGGGGTGCTGTCACCGCGGCCGACCTCCGCAACGGTCGCAGGTCAGGGCAACACAGATCGGCCGCGGAGCCACAGGGGGCGTCAGCCCAGGCGCTGCACCAGCGCGCGGTACTCGTCCCACAGTTCCTTGGGCGTGTGCTCACCGAAGGTGTTGAGGTGCTCGGGGACCAGGGCGGCCTCCTCGCGCCAGACCTCCTTGTCGACCGTGAGCAGGAAGTCGAGGTCTGACTCGGCCAGTTCGAGACCGTCGGTGTCGAGGGACTCTCGGGTCGGCAGGACGCCGATCGGGGTCTCGACGCCCTCGGCCTTGCCGTCGAGGCGCTCGACGATCCACTTCAGGACGCGGCTGTTCTCGCCGAAGCCGGGCCACACGAACTTGCCCGCGTCGTTCTTGCGGAACCAGTTCACGTAGTAGATCTTCGGGAGCTTCGCCTGGTCCTTGTCCTTGGCGACGTCGACCCAGTGGCCCATGTAGTCGCCCATGTTGTAGCCGCAGAACGGCAGCATGGCGAAGGGGTCGCGACGCAGCTCGCCGACCTTGCCCTCGGCGGCGGCGGTCTTCTCGGAGGCCACGTTCGCGCCGAGGAAGACACCGTGGTTCCAGTCGAAGGACTCCGTCACCAGCGGCACGGCCGTGGCGCGGCGGCCACCGAAGAGGATCGCCGAGATCGGCACGCCCCTGGGGTCCTCCCACTCGGGCGCGATGATCGGGCACTGCGAGGCGGGCGTGGTGAAGCGGGCGTTGGGGTGCGCGGCGGGCGTGGCGGACTCCGGGGTCCAGTCGTTGCCCTTCCAGTCGGTCAGGTGTGCCGGAGTCTCCTCCGTCATGCCCTCCCACCAGATGTCGTTGTCGTCGGTGAGCGCGACGTTGGTGAAGACGGAGTTGCCCCACAGCGTCTTCATCGCGTTGGCGTTGGTGTGCTCACCGGTGCCGGGCGCGACGCCGAAGAAGCCGGCCTCGGGGTTGATCGCGTACAGCTGGCCGTCCTCGCCGAACCGCATCCAGGCGATGTCGTCACCGATCGTCTCGACCGTCCAGCCGGAGATCGTGGGCTCCAGCATCGCGAGGTTCGTCTTGCCGCAGGCGCTCGGGAAGGCGGCGGCGACGTACTTCGACTCGCCCTGCGGCGGCGTCAGTTTGAGGATCAGCATGTGCTCGGCGAGCCAGCCCTCGTCGCGCGCCATCACGGAGGCGATGCGCAGGGCGTAGCACTTCTTGCCGAGGAGCGCGTTGCCGCCGTAGCCGGAGCCGTACGACCAGATCTCGCGGGTCTCCGGGAAGTGCGAGATGTACTTCGTGGAGTTGCACGGCCACGGCACGTCCGCCTCGCCCTCGGCCAGCGGCGCTCCGAGCGTGTGCACTGCACGCACGAAGAAGCCGTCGTTGCCGAGCTCGTCCAGGACGGGCTGTCCCATGCGGGTCATGGTGCGCATCGACACGGCGACGTAGGCGGAGTCGGTGATCTCGACGCCGATCGCGGAGAGGTCCGAGCCGAGCGGGCCCATGCAGAACGGGACGACGTACATCGTCCGGCCCTTCATCGAGCCGCGGAACACGCCGCCCTCGCCGCCCTGGCCCTGGAAGATCTCCCGCATCTCGGCGGGGGCCTTCCAGTGGTTGGTCGGGCCCGCGTCCTCTTCCTTCTCGGAGCAGATGAACGTCCGGTCCTCGACCCGCGCGACATCGGTCGGGTCGGAAGCGGCGTAGTACGAGTTGGGGCGCTTGATCGGGTCGAGCTTCTTGAAGGTGCCCTTGCGGACGAGCTCCTCGCTCAGGCGCTCGTACTCGGCCTCGGATCCGTCACACCAGACCACGCTGTCCGGCTGGGTCAGTTCGGCGATCTCGTTGACCCACGAGATCAGTTCCTTGTGGTTGGTCGGGACGGGAGCCGCGATGTCGCGCGCCACGATTGCTCCTAAATGAGGGTTTTTGTTTTGGTGCCCCGTGGGGGCTGCGACCCGGATGCTTCACGGTGATGGAACCCCTGGCGCTCATCCGGTGCCGACCGCACTCATTTGATGATCCGACTGAGCCGCGCATATGTCCAGAGGGCCTCACACCTGAGCGGAGTGAGCATCGCCACTTGCCGGGAGGTTTCCCCCCGCTCGCTCCGGGTTCACCGCCGGTACCCCGCGACGTCCGGCCACCCGCGTGAGACCATGGCCACTATTGCGGCGTGCTTACGCGGGACTGACACGTAACTTACGGTTCCGTAGGTACGATGCGGCCCATGACTGCGTCCGTCCCCGACGCGCCCACGGACACGCCGGCCGCCGGCCACGCGTCTGTCGCGCACTCCTTGTCGGAAGAGATCAAGCCCAAGCTCCGCGGCTGGCTGCACCTCGGCATGTTCCCGGCCGTCCTCGTCTCCGGACTGATCCTCACCGCGCTGGCGACCTCGACCCGCGGTCGCATCGCCTGCGGAATCTTCGCCCTGACGGCCTGCCTCCTGTTCGGAGTGAGCGCCCTCTACCACCGCGGCAACTGGAGCCCGCGGATGGACGGCGTCCTGCGCAGACTCGACCACGCGAACATCTTCCTGATCATCGCGGGCACCTACACGCCGCTGACCATGCTGCTGCTGCCCGAGGCCAAGGGGCAGTGGCTCCTGTGGAGCATCTGGGCCGCCGCGGCGGCGGGCATCATCTTCCGGGTGTTCTGGGTCGGTGCCCCGCGCTGGCTCTACACGCCCTGCTACATCGCGATGGGCTGGGCGGCCGTCTTCTTCCTCCCCGACTTCATGCGGACGGGGGGCATCGCCGTCCTCGTCCTGGTGATCGTCGGCGGCCTGCTCTACAGCGCGGGTGGAGTGATCTACGGAATCAAGCGCCCCAACCCGTCACCGCGCTGGTTCGGATTCCACGAGGTCTTCCACTCCCTCACTCTCGCGGCGTTCATCGTGCACTACGTCGGCATCTCGCTGGTGGCCTACCAGCACGGCTGACCCTCCCCTCCCCTTCCTTCTTCCAGTGGCCGCGGCTCCCAAGCCGCGGCCACTGTGCGTTTCCGGCACGGCGACGAACCGTCCGCCACGAACTGAAAGTCCCACTGGATTGACAGCATCCATCTTTTGAGAGTTACTCTCAATTCATGGAGACTTCCGCGCACGACGACGCCGTTCGGCACGACCCTCCCCCACTCCCGACTTCGTTCGAGCGGGGGCACCCCCAGCGCTGGTGGGCCCTCGGGGCGCTGGTCGCGAGCATGCTCGTCCTCGGCTTCGACATGACGATCCTCAACGTGGCGCTGCCGACGATGGCCCGGGACCTGGGCGCGTCCACCGGGGAGCAGCAGTGGATGGCGGACGCGTACGTCGTCGTCTTCGCCGCCCTGATGCTCCCGGCGGGCCTGCTCGGCGACCGCTTCGGCCGGCGCCGCATGCTCATCACCGGCCTCGGGGTCTTCCTCGCCGGCTCCCTGGTCGGCGCCCTCGTCGACGACGTCACCTGGGTGATCGCCGCCCGCGCTCTGATGGGTGTCGGCGGCGCGCTGGTGATGCCGCTCGCGCTGGCCGTCCTGCCCTCGCTGTTCGGACCCGACGAGCGCACCAAGGCGGTCGGAGCCGTCTCCGCCGCCTCGGCGCTCGGTCTGCCGCTCGGCCCGATCATCGGCGGCTGGCTGCTGGACCACTTCTGGTGGGGCTCGGTCTTCCTGGTCAACGTGCCGATGGCCGCCATCGGCGTCATCGCCTGCGCCTTCCTGCTCCCCGAGACCCGCGACCCCGCCTCGCCCAAGGTCGACGCCGTCTCCACCGCGCTCACCGCGGTCGGCCTCAGCGTCCTGATCTACGCCATCATCGAGGCCCCGACCCGCGGCTGGGGCGACCCGCTCGTCCTCGGCTGCTTCGCCGCCTCCGTCGCCCTGATCGCGCTGCTCGTCCTCCGCGAACGCCGCAGCCCCCGCCCGATGCTGGATCTCTCCCTGCTCGCCCAGCGCGGCTTCCTGCTCAACACCCTCGCCGCGACGCTCGTCATGTTCGTCCTGTCCGGCCTGATGTTCGTGCTGCCGCAGTACCTCCAGGCGGTCCTCGGACACGACGCGCTCGCGACCGGCGTGCGGATGCTGCCGATGATGGGCGGACTGCTGATCGCCTCCAGGGGCGCTCAGCCGCTGCTCGCCCGGTTCGGGGCGCGCGCGGTGATCAGCGCCGGTCTCGTCGTCCTCTCCTTCGCCGCGTTCCTCGGCAGCCGCACGACCGTCGACGACGGGTACGGCGTCACCGCCCTGTGGCTGTCCGTCGCCGGGCTCGGCTTCGGCTTCGCCGTGGTGCCCGCGATGTCCGCCGCCCTCGGCGCGCTCCCCCGCGACCGGGCCGGCAGCGGCTCCGGACTGCTGATGACGGTCCGCCAGGTGGGCAGCGCGATCGGCATCGCCCTGCTCGGCTCCCTGCTGGCGGGCACCTACGCCGACCGCCTCGACACCTCCGCGCTGCCCCGCGCCGCCGCGGACGTCGCCGCCGACTCGGTGGTCGGCGCCCAGGTGGTCGCCGACCGGCTCGGCGACCCCACCCTCGCCGCCTCCGCGAACGCCGCCTACATCCACGGCATGGACCTGGTCCTGCTGGTCAGCGGGATCGCGGCCCTGGTCACCGCCCTGCTGGCGGCGGCCCTGCTGCCCAACCCCCGGCAGTCCGCCCCCGGACCGGAGGTGGACACCGACATGGCCCCGGCCCCGGCGGATGCCGGACAATGAGGACCATGGCCGCCACCGCACAGAGTTCCACTCCCGCCACGGAGCCCCAGCCCGGGCTCCGCGAGCGGAAGAAGATCAAGACCCGCATCGCGATCCGCGAGGCGACGTACCGGCTGATCGGGGAGCAGGGGTACGACGCGACGACGATCGAGCAGATCGCGGAGGCGGCCGAGGTCTCCCCGTCCACGGTGTTCCGCTACTTCCCGACCAAGGAGGACATCGTCCTCACGGACGAGTACGACCCGCTCCTGGAACAGGAACTGCGGGAGCGCCCCGCGGACGAGCCGTGGTTCGACTCCCTGCGCCATGTGCTCAGCAAGGCCATCGGCCTCAACGACTCCGAGGACCCGGAGGTCAGCCGGCTCCGGACACGGCTGATGGTCGAGGTCCCCGCGGTGCGTTCCCGGATGATGGAGAGCGCGTCCGTCACCGGGCGGCTGCTGAGCCGGGCCATCGGGGAGCGCGTCGGCCGGGACCCGGACAGCCTGGAGGTCCGCGTGTTCGCGATGTCCCTGATCGGGGGGCTGATGGAGACCTCCCTGTACTGGGCCGACCACGGCCACCAGGACGACTTCGCCGACCTCGTCGAGCGCGCCGTGAACGTCCTGGAGCACGGCCTCCCGCCGGGAAACCCGGAGGCCCGGGGCGCATCCCGCATGACATCCTGACCACGTGAACGGACCGGAGATCCACATCGAATTCGCCCCCGAACTGGGGCTGTTCGTCCCGCACGCCCGCCGCGCGGGAGTCACCCCCGTCGGCACCGACGGCTCCTCCACCCTCGGTCATGTCGTCGAGTCGCTCGGCGTTCCGCTGACCGAGGTCGGCACGCTGGTCGTGGACGGACGCGACGTGCCCTTCTCGCACATCCCGGCCGCGGGCGAGTCCGTGCGGGTCCGCCCGGTCGAACGCCCGCAGCGGGTCCCCGGCGCACCCCTGCGCTTCCTCCTCGACGTCCATCTCGGCACCCTCGCCCGCCGTATGCGCCTCCTCGGCGTCGACACGGCGTACGAGTCCACCGACATCGGAGACCCGGCCCTCGCCGCCCGCTCGGCGGCCGAGCGGCGCGTGCTGCTCAGCCGCGACCGCGGACTGCTGCGACGCCGTGAACTGTGGGCGGGCGGCTTCGTCTACAGCACCCGCCCCGACGACCAACTCCGGGACGTACTGGGCCGGTTCGCACCCGAACTGAAGCCCTGGACGCGCTGCACCGCGTGCAACGGCCTGCTCGAGAAGGCCACCAAGCAGCAGGTCGCGGACCAACTGGAGAGCGGCACCGAGCGGTCGTACGACGTCTTCGCCCAGTGCGCGGAGTGCGGGCGCGCCTACTGGAAGGGCGCGCACCACGACCGGCTGGAAACAGTCGTGGAGCGCGCCCTCGCGGAGTTCGGGACCTGACGGACCGTCGGCCGGAGTCATCCCCGGCCCACAGCCCGGACTCCGGACCTACCGCTTGATCAGATCCTTCTTTCCGCAGGCCAGTCCGTCCTTGCTGGGATCGAGTCCGAGCGGATCGTCCTTTCCGTTGATCCGCAGCCGCCCGTAGTCGTTCTTCTTCAGCCACGCGCAGCGTGAGACCGTCGTCTTCTTCACTCCGTCCGGGAAGACCGTCGGCACACAGACGTTGATCGTGCCGTAGTGGCGGTCGCAGCCCGAGATGGTCGTGGACACCTTCTGGGAGGTCCGCTTCCTTCCCGGCTCCGTGACGGTGCCCTCCAGGGAGTCGGCGAACGAGTGGACATGCGCCGAGGCGGTGTCCCCGGCGAGCGCGGACGGCCCCTGGAGATGCACCCACTTGGCCACCGAGGGAACGCCGTTGGCGTCGACCGCGAAGAGCATGTACCAGCCGGGCGGCGCCATGTTGGGGTTGCTCGTCACATTGAGGTCGACGTTGTTGCCGTCCACGCTCAGCGGCAGGTCCACGAACCGCTGATTGGGGTCGGACGAGTGCGTCACCGCGGCGGGCCGGATCAACTCCGCCTTCACGATGGGCCGGTCGACGGTGATGCGCTGCGTGTCCCCGTACACCCACTCGTTGTCGATCACCGAAGTGATCGTCGGGCGGGTGCCCTTGAGGAGGTACGGCGGGGTGTAGATGGACACGTTGTGGTTCCAGGTTCCGTTGCCCGGATTGTCACCGGTGGCCATCACCCGGCCGTCGGGCAGCAGGAACGCGGAGGAGTGGTAGCCACGCGCCTGCGGGTCGGCGGTCACCGGGTCGAACGTCGAGGTCGCGGGGTCGAAGATCGACGCCTCGTAGACGGGATCGGCGCGGTTGTGCAGTCCGCCACCCGTCTCCAGGACCTTGCCGTCGGGCAGCAGGACGGCGGAGACGTACATCTTCCCCTGGGCGCCGGTCTGCGCCACCTTGCCGTTGCCGAGGTCCACCGTGCCCTGCGGGATCTGCGGGCCCACCGTGTACGCCGGGCTGGCGGCCTTGAGGTCGATGATGTCGGTGAGCCGGTTCGCGGCCGGGTTCGAGTCGATGTTGCCGCCGCCGAGGGTCAGGACCTTCTGGTCCTGCGCGGGAGGCAGCAGCACGCTCGCCGACTGGTCGCGTTCGTCCTTGTTCTGCAGACCGGGGACCGCGGTCGTGGTGTTGGCGTCGTAGTCGTAGATCGCCGAGCCGGTGCCCGGGGTGCCGTCGCCGAAGACATGGCTGCCCGAGTAGAAGAGCCGGCCGTCCTGCATCAGGATCATCGACGGGTACAGGCCCCAGAACGACCACGTCTGGTTGACCTGCCACAGCGGCAGCCACTGCTGCTGGGCGTTCGACCACCGCTCGGCGGTCACCGAACCCGAGGAGTCCTCGCGCAGACCGCCGAACGAGATGATGTCACCGTTGCCCAGCTCGGTGGCCGACGGATACCAGTGGCCGTCGTTCAGGTCGTTCGTCCTGCTGTACGTCTCGGTGACCGGGTCGAAGATGTACGAGTCCTTGTACCCCTCGTACCCGTGCCCGCCCGCCACCGGGAAGGCCTTGTTGCCGCTCATCACCAGCACCCGCCCGTCGGCGAGCTGGACGTGCCCGGCACAGAACATGTCCTTGGGCGTGGGGATCACCTTGTACGAGCCGGTCGCCGGGTTGTAGACCGCCGACGTGAACGTGCCCGCGTCGAAGTTCTCCTCGCTGTTCCCGGAACCCGCGATCAGCAGCACCTTGCCGTTGTTGAGGACGACGGAGTGCATGGAGCGCACCGGGTTCTGCGTGGGCAGGACCGTCCACTTCCCGTTCGCGCACTCCTCGGCCGTTCCCGTACAGGTGGCCGGCGGCACGGGGTCGGAGACCTGCTCCATCGTGTAGTCGTCGGTCGTCGCGGAGCCCGTGCCGTACACGGACACACCCCAGGTGATGCGGTCGGTGCCCGCCGGGACGGCCGGAGTGCGCACCGTCGCCTGCGTCCAGGCCGCCGCCATGTCCAGGGTCTTGAGGTCGGTCCAGTACTGCCAGCCCGCCGTGGTGTCGTGCCGGAAGAGCGTGATCGCCGCGTCGGGCGTCGTCGTCTTGTAGTAGAGCCCGAGGTCGTACTGCTTGCCCACGGTGACCACCGGCGCGCACGCGGCGGACTCGGTGATCAGCGCCTTGCGGTCGCCGTCGACCCGGCGGGTCAGCGTCACCTTCATGGCCTTGGAGCCGGAATGGGCGTCGGTCACGGTCGCGAAGCTGAAGTCGTTGTCGCCCCAGCCGGACTTCTCCCAGCAGGACGGCATGCCGTCCGTGCCGGCGGTCTCGAAGCCCGGGTTCGTGATCAGGTTGACGGCGGACGCGGGCTGCGGTGACACGAGCAGCAGCCCGGCGGCCAGGCCCGTCACGGCCAGCAGGGCGGTTCTCCGACGTGGTCTCACCCGGAATTTCACGCGGTTCTCCTCGCTGTGCGGCTCTCGCGCCCGCTCTGGCTGGTGCGGCGCGGCAGATAGACCAGCGCTTCGGTCCCGACGAAGCGCAGAACGAAGGTCGTCACCAGGGCCAGCGCCGTGGCGGACAGGGCACCCATGCCGAGGCGGTGGACGAAGAGCGCGATCAGCGGGATGCGCAGCACCAGATCGGCGTTGGCGAGCAGCGCGAACCGGCCCACGCGGTCCCACCGGCTGCGGTGCTTGCGACGCTCACGGAACAGCAGATGCTCGATGAGCAGGAAGTTCCAGGCCACGCCCAGCTGGTTGGCGAGGATCTCCGCCGGGACGTAGTGCACTCCGGCGGCGGTGAGCGCGTACAGGCCGAGCAGGTTCGGCACGAAGCCGGTGGCGCCGATCAGCCCGAAGACCACCATGCGGGCGACCGGCGAGGCGGTGCGCAGCCCGACGAGGTGGCGCAGGAACCGGAAGCCCTCCTGCGCGGTCGACTTGGACTCGCCCGCGAAACGGTCCTGGAAGACGAAGGGCACCTCGGTGACCTGACGGGGACGGCTCCGCACGGCCAGTTCGAGCAGGATCTTGTAGCCGAGCGGCTGCAGGACCTCGGCGGTGACCGCGCTGCGGCGGATCGCGAAGAACCCGCTCATCGGGTCGCTGATGCCGCGCAGCTTGCGCGGGAACAGCGTCTTGGTCAGCCAGGTCGCCCCCCGCGACACGGCGATGCGATAGCCGCCCGCGAGTCCTTCGCGGCTGCCGCCCTTGATGTACCGGCTGGCGACCACGAGGCCCGCGTGCGCCCGCTCGCCGGAGGCGACCAACTCCGGTACCAGGGACGGCGGATGCTGGCAGTCCCCGTCCATCACGACGATCCAGTCGGAACTCGCCGCCTTCAGCCCCTCCACGACCGCGCCGCCGAGCCCGCCCTCGGGCACCTCGCGGTGCAGCACGGTCACCGGGAACGGGCAGTCCTGCGCGGCCTCGCGGATCACCTCGGGGGTGTCGTCCGTGGAGTCGTCCACGAAGACCACCTCACAGGGCAGCCGCGCCGGCACCGACTCGGTGATCTGGTGCAGCAACTCCCGTATGTTCGCCGCCTCGTTGAACGTCGGTACGACGATGGTGACGGCACCGGGCTCCGGGACCTCGACGGCGCGTACCGCCGGGTCGCCCAGTTCGTCCGGGACAGTGCTCTCGAAGCTGCTCATCGACTGCCTCCGGAACGGGCCGTGGTGGTGGTATCGGTGCTGACGGTGGTGTCGTCGATCCGCCGGATCTCGATGCGGTCCTCGCCCCTGCCGAAGGTGGCGACCGCCGTGGAGTGCTCGATCGCGGCCTTCACGTTGGGCAGGTCCACCGCGTCGCGCCGTACCGTCGGGGAGGCGACCACGTAGTCGAGGTCCTTCCAGCCGCGCGGCATCGTCTTGGTGACCGCGGGGTCGAGGTCGGCCTTGTAGAACCAGATGGCGCCGAGGCCCGGCCGGTAGCCGTCGTGCACGAGGTCGAGCCAGAGCGCGTCGTCGACCAGGACCCGCGTGTCCTCCGGGTTCTTCACCTCGGTCTTCAGCCATGAAGAGGCCGCCCGGTAGGGGGCGTTGGCGTCGGCTGTCACGGCCGTGCGATCACCGTCGTACCAGTGGGGCACGACATAGGCGCCGGCCGCCACCACGAGCACCGCCGCCAGCCCGCGGCGCCCCCACGTCACATACGTCTTCTCCTCGTCGGTCCGCCGTCTGCGCAGCACCGCGTGGGCGACGCTCGCGGTGCCTCCGGCGAGGACGAGGGCGAGGAAGGGAAGGGCCTGGATGACGTACATCGCGGGCAGGTAGCCGTTCGGGCGCAGGGCCACCAGGGCGAGGACCGCCACGGTGAGCGCCGGTCCGGCCAGGGCGCGCGCGGTCACCGACCAGCGGAAGGTGACCAGCAGGAGCAGGGCGCCCGCGAGTCCGCCGAGCGGCAGGACCCGGTCGTAGTACAGCCAGGACTGCAGGACGCCGTACGAGCCGGTGCCTCTCTCCAGGATGAACCCGGAGCCGGGACGGCTCATCTGGTAGGTGATGCCCTCCCAGAGCGAGACGTGTCCGCCGCCCGGGAACAACTCGCCCTTCAGCAGGGCGAAGAGCGGGTACGCGGTGCCGATCAGGACGCACGCGGTGACGGCGCCGGTGATCGCGAACTTGCGCGTGTCCCGATGGCTGTGCCGCCACATCGTGATGAACAGCGCGGGAAGGATGACCAGCATCGTCTCCTTGGTCAGCACCGCGGTGGCGGCCGCGAGGCCCGCGCCGAAGTGGTGCCAGAGATGACGGCTCGGCGAGGCGGCCAGGCAGAACGCGAGCAGCGTCCACATCACCGCGATGTTGTCGAGGAAGATCTCCCGCTGGAGCACGACCGAGAGCGGGGAGAGCCCGAAGAGGACCATCGCCAGGCCGGCCGCCCAGCGCGGCAGCGACAGCCGGCGCGCGAGGACGTACAGCAGGACCGCGCTCACCGCGCTGACCACGAGCATCGCGAAGCGCATCGAGCCGACGGTCATCAGCGAGGGGCTGATGTGCGCGGGTATCCAGGTCAGCAGGGCTATCTGGATCCAGCCGAGCGGCGGATGGTCGTACCAGTACGTGTAGTGGGCCAGGCCCTTGCCCTGCTGGACGGCCCAGGCCTGGGCGAGGTAGGTGCCCTCGTCGTCGCTGAGGGTCGGGTAGGCCGCGATGTTCCAGCCCTGCACGACGAGGATCGCCGCGAGCAGCACCGCGCACAGGATCAGATCGGAACGCGAGCTGCGAAAACGCGAGGCCGGAGAGGACGTCGGGACGATTTTGGGCGCAGGAGGCCGCTGCGCGGGGACCGTGGGTGTGGTCGCCGCGGGAAGGGTGGAGGTCACGCAGGAACGTCCTCTCGGATCACTTCGGTGAGATGCGCGCCGACATGACTGGTCAACTCCCAGTCGTTGCGCCCCCGTTGTTCACGCCAGACGGCGCGTACGGCGGCACCCGCGAGCAGCACCTGATAGAAGGGGCCGCCGACGACGAGCTTCAGGTAGTGCACGAAGCGGACCCGAAGCCCGTACTGCTTACCGAAGTCGTGCAGTCCGACAAGCTCGAAGACGAAGGTGACCAGAGCGGTCACGGCGGGCAGGAACGTGATGAAGGCGATCCCGACGGGCACGTCGAGGAAGAGCGCGACCGCCACGTTGAGCGGGATGATCACACCGGAGACCGCCTGGAGATACGGCGTCATCAGCGTGTAGCGGGCGAGCAACCGCTGCCCGAAGCCCGGCAGTTGCTTCCAGTCGCGCTTGCGGTAGACCTGAAGGAAGCCCTGGTTCCATCGGGTGCGCTGCTTGAGCAGCGACATCAAGGAGCCGGGCGTCTCCTCCTTGGTCACCATGTCGGAGTCGTACGCGACGACGACCTTCTTGCCGACACTGGACAGCCGGACGCCCAGATCGCAGTCCTCCGCGAGGCAGTCGGGGTCCCAGCCGTCGGCTTCCCGCAACACCGTCGTCCGTACGAAGACGGTGTTGCCGCCGAGAGGGATGAACCCTTTCTGCGCATGCAGATGAAGGCGCGAGCGGAACCAGAAGAAGTACTCCAGGCAGTTGCGCAGGCTGTACCAGCTGGAGTGGAAGTTGATGAGCTGCACCCCGCCCTGGACGACATCCGCCTCCGTCGTGCGGAACGCGTGGTCGACGTGGGCGAGCAGCTCCGGATGCACCTGGTCCTCGGCGTCGAAGACCCCGACCACATCGCCGCGGCAGTGCGGCAGGGCCGTGTTCATGGCCTTCGGCTTGTTCTTCTTCTCGTGATGGTCGACGACGACCCGCACGCGTGGATCGCGTGCCTCGGCACTCCGGGCCACCGCGGCGGTGTCCGGGTCGTCGTGCCCCACGATCACGATGATCTCGAAGTCGGTGTGGCTGGATTCCAGCAGTCGCTGGATGGTGTGATCGAGCACCGCCTGCTCGTGCCGTGCGGGCAGCAGCAGCGAGAAGGACAGGCTCTCACCCCCGTCCGGACTGCTGAAGCGGGTGGAAGCGAGCACTTCGGGCGTACGCCACGCGTGCATCTGCCACCACAAGGTGAAGGCCGCCATCCAGAAGAGCGCCAGAGAAACGGCAGCGATGAAGACAGACGTGAGCAACAGATCCCCCCAGATCCCCAAAAACCCCCAGTCGCGACAGTGCGTTACACCTGTCGCGACCCCGTGCAGAGACTATGGGTGATCTGTGAAGCACAAAGAATCTTCTGGTGAAGAGCGTGTTTCATCACACTCGGTCGACTTGCTGAACAATCAGGGCTCTAGGGGCGTTTGAACCGGTTGGTAGTCACGCGTTTCGGCCGTTCAGAGCCGTGCGAAGTCGGTCGGGATCGGTCGTCGGGGCGTCGCACGCGAAGTTACGGCAGACGTACGCGGCCGGCTTGCCGTCCACCAGAGGTCGGCCGGAAAGCAGCGGCAGCTCGTCACTCTCCGGCGCCCCCACCGCCACGACGGCACCCGGCGCGGTCCCCAGAAGGGCCGCGCGCCGCAAGGCCGTTGTGGCCGGATCACTCCCCTCCCCCACCACCGCGACCTCCCGCGGACCGTCGAGCAGCGCCTCGGCCACCGCGAGCCCCCACCCGATGAAGCGGGGAGCCCGCGGCCCCAGCGCCTTCACGACACCCAACGCCCTTTCCGCGGCGGTGCGATGAGGCTCCGCACCGGTCTGCGCGCCGTACGACAGCAGCGCTCCGGCCGCCGCGCTCCACCCCGAGGGCGTGGCGTTGTCGGTGGGGTCCTGCGGACGGCGGATCAACCGCTCGGCGTCGGCCGCCGTGTCGTACAGCGCACCCGACTCCGCGTCCGTGAACTGTGCCAGGACGTGGTCGAGCAGGAACCCGGCGAATTCCAGCCAGACCCCTTCCCCGGTGACGGAGGCCAGCGCGAGGAAGCCCTCGGCGACGTCCGCGTAGTCCTCCAGCACCCCGGCGTGGGCACCGGCCCGGCCGTCCTTGCTGGTACGGGCCAGCCGCGCCCGGTCGTCCATGTGCAGCCGTACGAGGAGGTCGGCGGCGCCGATCGCGGCCTCCACCAGATCGGGGCGGTCGAAATAGGCGCCCGTCTCCGCGAGGGCGGCCACCGCGAGCCCGTTCCAGGCGGCGACCACCTTGTCGTCGCGTCCGGGCGCGGGCCGCCCGGCCCGTGCCGCGAGCAGCCGCTCCCGTACGGAGGCGACCTTCTCCGCGTCGACGAACCCGTCCTGCTGCGGCAGTTGGAGCACGGAGGCACCTTCCTCGAAGGTGCCCTCCTCGGTGACCCCGAAGTACCGGGCGGCGAGCTCGGCGTCCGCGTCCCCGAGCACCTCACGCAACTGCGCGGGCGTCCACACGTAGTACGCGCCCTCGACATGCCGGCCGGTGCCGTCGTCACTGTCCGCGTCGAGAGCGGAGGCGAACCCGCCCTCGTTGGTGCGGAGTTCGCGCACCATGAAGTCGGCGGTCTCCAGAGCGACCCGCCGGGCGAGTTCGGATCCGGTGGAACGCCAGAGATGGGCGTAGACGCGGCAGAGCAGGGCGTTGTCATAGAGCATTTTTTCGAAATGCGGGACTACCCACTCGCGGTCGACGGAGTACCGGGCGAAGCCGCCGCCGAGCTGGTCGTAGAGGCCACCGCGCGCCATCCGCTCACAGGTGTCGACCGCCATCTGCAGCGCGCCCTCGGAGCCGGTCCGCGCGTGGTGGCGCAGCAGGAACTCGATCACCATGGACGGCGGGAACTTGGGCGCTCCGCCGAAACCGCCGCGCGCGGCGTCGTACTCCCGGGTGAGCCCGAGCAGCGCTCCGGCCAGTTCCTCCTCGCCCGGCACCTGACTGTCCCCGAAGGACATCTCCCGCTCGGCCAGATCCCGCGTGATCTTCCCCGCGACCTCGGCGACCTCGTCCCGCCGGTCGGTCCAGGCGCCGGACACGCCCTCCAGCACCTGCCGGAAGGACGGCATGCCGTGACGGGGCTCGGGCGGGAAATAGGTCCCGAAGTAGAAGGGCTCGGCATCCGGGGTGAGGAACACGGTCATCGGCCAGCCACCCTGACCGGTCGCCGCCTGCACCGCCTCCATGTAGACGGCGTCGACGTCGGGGCGCTCCTCCCGGTCGACCTTGATGCTGACGAAGTGCTCGTTCAGATACGCGGCTGTCGCGTCGTCCTCGAAGGATTCGTGCGCCATGACGTGGCACCAGTGGCAACTGCTGTACCCGACGCTCAGCAGAACGGGTCTGTTGCTCGCCCGGGCCTCGTCGAAGGCCTCGGTCGACCAGGGCCACCACTGGACGGGGTTGTCGGCGTGCTGGAGCAGATACGGGGACGTCTCATGGGCCAGTCGGTTCACCCTTCCACTCTCCCACGGCGTCCGGGACGGCGAAGAAGCGCAGATGCACCGGGCGTGCCCCTTCGGGGGCATCTTCACGAGGGTGGCCGTACCGGTCGAGGAGCGCCCGGTATTCCTGTACGAAGTCCAGGAGTTCGTCCTTGGTCATCCAGTTGCCGGCTCGCTGGACCTGGGCCCACCCCTCGGGACCCGCGTACTCCTTGTGGGCCCGGAGGTACAGCCCGGTGTCCATCTCGATCTTCAGGCGCGCCACGCCCTCGACGGCGGCGAACTCCTCGGGGGTCATCGTGGCCGGATCGGGCGTGGTGTGACGGAACGGCAGCGCCCGCCACCAGCGTTCACGGCCGCCCGACTTCTCCGCGATCTCCTCGATGAGGCGCTGGTCCGCCAGCTTGCGCAGGTGATAGCTGGTCGTGCCGGAGCTCTCGCCGAGTTCCCTGGCGAGCACGGTCGAGTTCGCCTCGCCGTGCCGGCCGAGGTAGTCGAGGATGCGGCGGCGCAGCGGGTTGCCGAGGGACTTGTACAGGGCGGTGCGTTCGAGGCTGGTCAGCTCGGGGTCGGGCATACGACCACGGTATCCCCGGCCCGCCAACCTGCAGAACAAATTCTGCAGAATTTTCTTTGCAGAATTTCCTCTGTGATCCTATCGTGGAGGCATGCGGACGAATCGTGCTGTCATGCAAGGCAACTGGGCTCTCGTGCTGCTCGGCGTCACCGCCGTGGCGCTCGTGCCATGGATGGTGCTCCTCGTGCGTACGCTCCCGGCGAGCACCGAGGTGCGGAACTGGCAGGTGGCCTGGGTGGGACTCGACGTGCTGATGGCGGCGGGCTGCGCGGCCACCGCCGTGCTGGGGCTGCGCGGCGATCCGCACGCCCGGCTGACCGCTTCGGCGACGGCCGCAGTCGCGGTGCTCGACGCCTGGTTCGACATAACCACCGCGCAGCCGGGCGCCCCTCTCGTCCAGGCCCTGGCCTGCGCGGTGGCGGAGGCCGCGCTCGCCTGCGCCTGTGTCTTCCTCGCCCTCTCCAAGGGGCGCGCCCCGCGCGAAGTACAGGACGGGCCCCCGTGCCTCTGAAAGCGCGGGCTCCGGGCCGGCCGGCGGACGTGACCGACGGCAATGATCGTCGGCCCTCTCGCGTTCGCGTCCTCCCCGAAGGACACTCATAGGCCAAGGAGTTGCTGCCGGAGGGGGACGTGACATGCGGGACAGCCATCGGGCGGAGGCCGAGCGGCTGTTGGCCCGGGCCGTCGAGGAGGAGGTGCGTCGCTCCGGAGGGCGGGTGGACGGCGGTGTGATGCTGTCGCGGGCGCGGGCCGCGCTCGACGCGATGGCGGAGACGGCCGCCGAGGAATACACGGCGTACACCCGGGCCCTGGACGCGTCGGAGGAGGGCCGGCAGACCTTCGGGCAGCGCTATGCGCGCGAGGGCGCCGGAACTCCCTTGCTGGTGGCGGCCGTCGGCGCCCTCGCGGCCGTCGTCGCCGACCTGGCCCTCGGTACCGGCGCGGGCACGGCCGTCGGCACCGGCGCGACGGTGGCCGTGGCGGGCGCCGCGGCCACCGTTCTGAAGGTGACGGCCTCGCACGTGCCCGCCGCGAGCCGCCGGGCCGGCGCCCTGGGGCAGCCCGGCGGCCACGAGCAACTGCGTCTGCAGTGGCTGACGGCCCTGGAAGTGCGGGGCATCCGTCCGTTCCTCGACCAGCAGCGCGTCCTCAACGCCTCCACCGGCGCCAAGCAGGGTGCGCCCCAGCTGCGGCGCACCGACAAGAGCGCGGCGGCCCGCCGGCGCAGTGTCCTCGAGCAGTCCTTCGGTCAACTGCCCGAGCCGGACGGCCCGTTCACCGGGCGGAGAGCCGAGCTGGCGCGGGTGGCGCAGTGGGTGCACGCGGCTCGGGCGAGCACGGAGACGAAGCCGACGGTCGTGGTGCTGCACGGCGCGCCCGGCTCAGGCCGCAGTACGCTCGCGATCCGGGCGGCGCACGCGCTCAAGGACCAGTTCCGCGGCGCGTGCGTGGTGGACCTCCGCGGCGACAGCCCTGACGACCCGCCGCTCACCACCCGTGACGCGCTGCTCCATCTGCTGAACCGGCTCGGCGCCCCCCGCGAGCAGCTCCTCTTCCGTGAGCGCTCCTCGCAGGATCAGCAGGTCAGACGGTTGAGCGAGCTGTACCACCAGCATCTGACGGGCCTGCCGGTGACGATCGTGCTGGAGGACGCGAGCGACGTCGAGCAGGTGCGCACCCTGGTCCCCGAGCGCTCGGAGAGCCTGGTCCTGGTCACCGCGCGGAAGCCCCTCGAACTGCCCGCCGACCTCCCCGCCTGGGTGCACCAGCTCCCCGTCGAGGCGCTGGACCCGGCGGGTTCCGAGGAGCTGCTCACCGCGGCGGCACAGGACACGTCCGGCCCGTACGACGCCGAATCCGCCGACCAGGTACGGGAGTTGTGCGGCGGCCTGCCGCTGGCCCTGCGCGTCGCGGGCTCCTCGCTCGGCCCCCGCACCCCCCGTCAGCTGGCCACCGACCTCGCGGCGTACGGCCCGGTGGAACCCGTGGAGCGGGTGCTGTGGCTGCGCTACACGGACCAGTCGGACACGGCACGCCGGCTGCTGCGCCGGCTGGCGCTGGCCGGCCGTGCCTCGCTCGGCGCGGCCGCGGCGGCGTCCCTGCTCGCGACGGACGAGCCCGAGGCCGTCCGTCATCTGACCGCGCTCTCCCGGGCGGGCCTGATCGACCACGTGCGCGGCAGCCGCTACCGCCTGCACGATCTCGTGCGGGCCTTCGCCGCGGCCCGCCTCCTCGACGAGGAGGAGCCCTCGGAGCGCACAGCCGCGCAGGAACGCCTGATCGTGAACTACGCGGAGCTCGCCGACTCGGTGATCCGTCTGGTGGACGGCAAGACGTCGACACGCGCCGACCAGTTCGGACCGCACGGCTTCACCTCCCTGGACGCGGCGCTCCGCTGGCTGGACGACGAGTCGAGCTTCATCACGGCGGCCCTGCGGCACGCGGAGGGGGTGAACCAGGCGGCGGTGCTGCACCTCCTGGGCGCTCTGTGCGACTACTGCCTGCTGCGCGGCGACCTCTACCGCCTGGGCGAGATCAGCGAGTTGACGCAGGCCGTCGACCAGGGCCTCCTCGTCCGCTCGGTGCAGTGGCGTACCGGCATCGCGGCCCGACAGCTGGGCGAGCTGGACAAAGCGCGGACGACCCTGGCCTCGGTGGTGGACCTCTACTTCGAGGCCCACCACGACGCGGGGGCGGCCAGGGCGCTCTGCTCCCTCGGCATCACGCTGCACCATCAGGGCAACCTCGTCGAGGCCGCGGCGAAGCTCCAGGAGGCGATGGACCTCCAGGCGTCTCCCGAGCTGGCGGCCGACCGCGCCTGGACGATGCACGCGCTGGCGGCGGTCGAGCGCGACAGGTCCCGGCTCGCCCATGCCCTCGACCTCCTCACCCGGTCGCTGGTCCTGCACCGCGAGAGCGGCTCGGTGCACGGCGAGGCCTGGGCCCACTTCCAGCTCGGTCAGCTGGGTCTGCGGATGGGCGACGTGCCGCGTGCCGAGCGTGAGCTGCGCGAGGCACTCGACCTGTACGGCCGTACGCGCGACGCCCGAGGCGAGGCGTGGGCGCTCACCCAGCTGGCCCGCGCCCGGCTCGTCGAGGGCGACCCGTCCTCGGCGGTCGACGGGCTGCGCCAGGCGTCCTCCCGGCACCGTGAGAACGAGGACGCGCGCGGCGAGGCCTGGACGGTCTACTACCTGGGGCAGGCGCTGGAGGAGACCGGCAATCTGAACCAGGCGGTGCGCGAGCTGGAGCGCTCCCGGACGATGTTCTCCCGCATGCGGGACGTCTACGGCCTGGCCTGTGCCCGCCATCACTCGGCCCGCGTGACCCGCGACCAGCGCGCCGCGCAGACGGGCTCGCTGAGGAATTCGGGCTTCGCCCGTCAGCTCCTCGTGGACGCCCGCGCGGACTTCCAGCGCATCGGGGTGGCCCACGGCGAGGCGTGGACGTGTCTGGAGCTCGCCGTGGTCGACGCGGGAAACGCCCGTACGCAGCAGGCTCTGTCCCTGTGCGACGAGGCCGCCGGGCTGTTCGCCTCGTACGGCGACCGGCGTGGGGAGGACTGGGCGCGTTTCCTGCGTTGCACCCTGCTCCCGTACGCGGCCCCGGGTGGTTACGAGGTGGGCGCCGCGGTGGCCCAGGAGGAACTGTCGCAGCTCTCGCGCACCGGTCATTCGACCCGCGACGGCAGGCTCGACGACTTCATCGAGGCGTATCAGCTGCTGCTGGAGCGGGGAGTGGACCTGGACGCCGGGTGGCAGGCCTGGCGCCTGGGCATGGTGCCGGGACGCCACGCCCGCGATGTGATGGGCGTGCCGGTGGTGGCGTGAGGCCGGTGGGGGCAGCGGGGCCGCTCACGCCGCAGCGCCGGCCACGGCCGGAATCACCGGAGGGGCCGACCACGGGTGAGGGTCCCGCAGGGCGGGCCACTGCCGTATCTCTCACGGAGGCCGGCCACGGCCGGAGGTCTCGCAGGGGCCACGGCCGAAGCTCCCGCGGGGGCCGATGCCCCCGCGGGCGCGCGCTCAGCCCTTCGCGGGTGCGGCCTTCCCACCGGAGCCGGAGCCGGTCCGCTCAGCTCCGGCGGAACCCGCCGCCTTGTCCTCGGGGTCCTGCTCGAAGGTGACCTTGCCCATGTGGCGGTTCATGGACTTCATCAGGCCCCAGACGGCCAGGGCCATCACCGCGAAGACGATGAAGCCGAGGACGCCGGGGGTGACCTTGTTCTCGTCGACCTCCTTGGCCAGGGGGACGAGGTGCGTCAGTGCCAGGCTTGCGCTCATGTCAGGCATTGTCGCGGATGCCCGCAAAGAGGTCGTCCTCGGGGAGGGAGGTATCGACGAGGGACTTGGCGAGCTCGTACTCCTCGGTCGGCCAGACCTCCCGCTGGATGTCCATGGGGACCTTGAACCAGCCGCCGTCGGGGTCGATCTGCGTGGCGTGCGCGATCAGCGCCTTGTCACGGATCTGGAAGAAGTCCGCGCACGGAACATGCGTGGTCAGCGTGCGCTCGGTGCGCTCGAACTCGCTCCAGCGCTTCAGCCAGTCCCCGTACGGAGACTCCAGGCCGCGGTCCAGGAGGGCGTTGTGCAGCGCCTCGGTGCGCGGGCGGTTGAAGCCCTGGTTGTAGTAGAGCTTCTGCGGCTCGAACGCGGGACCGAATTCCGACTCCGGGTACTTCTCGGTGTCCGTCGCGCCCTCGAACGCCACCATCGAGATCTTGTGGGTCATGATGTGGTCGGGGTGCGGGTAACCACCGTTCTCGTCGTACGTGGTGATCACCTGCGGGCGGAACGAGCGGATCTGCTTGACCAGCTCACCGGCCGCCTTGTCGACGTCCTCCAGGGCGAAACAGCCCTCGGGGAGCGGCGGCAGCGGGTCGCCCTCGGGCAGGCCCGAGTCGACGAAGCCGAGCCACTCCTGCTTGACGCCGAGGATCTCGCGGGCCTCGTCCATCTCCTTCTTGCGTACCTCGTGGATGTGCTCCTCGATGTACTTGTCGCCCTGAAGCTTGGGATTGAGGATGGAGCCGCGCTCCCCGCCCGTGCAGGTCACGACCAGCACGTCCACCCCCTCGGACACGTACTTCGCCATGGTGGCCGCGCCCTTGCTCGACTCGTCGTCGGGGTGGGCGTGCACGGCCATCAGTCGCAGCTGGTCAGTCAAGACTCAATCCTCGGTCAGTCGGCTGTCGCCTGAGTAAGTCGGCTGTCGGCGCCCGGCGTGAATCCGCGCTGTGGGCGGCTTCTATAGTGACGGAATCGGGGGGCGAATAATTCCGGGGTCCTCCCTCACGGACCTCAGCCGAGAGGACGATCATGAGCACGGCGAGCACGCAGCTGCCCGAGGGCCGGTACGGCCGCTCCGCGGACGAGCGCGCCGACCGGAAGCTCAAGATCATCGGTGGTGTCCTGGGCGTCGCGCTCATCGCCGTGGTCGGCTGGTTCGGCTACGACTACATCGGCGGGACCGAGATCAGCGCCCAGGTGATCAGCTTCAAGCCGGTCTCGGACAGCGCGGTCGAGGCGCACCTGGAAGTGCGCAAGGACGCGGGGACGAGCGGCTACTGCACGCTGCGTTCGCAGAGCGCCGACGGCGTCGAGGTGGGCCGCGCCGACTTCCGCTTCGACCAGGACTCCTCACGCGTCGACCAGGTGGTTACCCTGCGTACGACGGCCCGGGGCTCCACGGCGGAACTCCTCGGCTGTCACTCGGGCTGAGCGACAGCGCCCACCCGCGTCCGACGGCATCGACACCGGTCGGGATCACTCTCGGCAACCCGTGACTGACCTGCATTGATGTAATTCTGATGTCTTATGTCCTCCCCTCCGAGCCGCTGAATTGTTAGGCTCGTGGTTTCGCCCACCCGTGAGAGAACATGCTTCTGGGTAGGGCGATGCTTTGTATTCCCAGTACCTACGAGGAGCACCTGTGACCCAGACCAGCGAGAACGTCACCTGGCTGACCCAGGAGGCGTACAACCAGCTCAGGGCCGAGCTGGAGTACCTGTCTGGTCCTGCGCGCACGGAGATCGCCGCCAAGATCGCGGCCGCGCGCGAGGAGGGCGACCTGCGCGAGAACGGCGGGTACCACGCGGCCAAGGAAGAGCAGGGCAAGCAGGAGCTCCGTGTGCGCCAGCTGACCCAGCTCCTGGAGAACGCCAAGGTCGGCGAGGCTCCCGCGGCGGACGGCGTGGTCGCACCGGGCATGGTCGTCACCATCGCCTTCGACGGCGACGAGGACGACACCCTGGACTTCCTGCTCGGCTCGCGGGAGTACGCGAACTCCGACATCGAGACGTACTCTCCGCAGTCCCCGCTGGGCTCCGGCGTGAACGGCAAGAAGGTCGGCGAGGACGCCCGGTACGAGCTGCCGAACGGCAAGCTCGCCTCCGTGAAGATCCTCAAGGCCGTGCCGTACCAGGGCTGAGCCCAGGACCAGCGACGACGACGATGCCCCCGGCCACAGGCCGGGGGCATCGTCATGTGTCCGCGTCTACATCTGCGTCCGTCTCCGCGGCCGTGTCCGCAGCCGTGTCCGCAGCCGTGTCCGCGTCACGCCGTCGCCGAGCGGTACTTGCGGACCGCGAGCGTCCGGAAGATCAGCACGATCAGGACGGAGTAGATCACCGAGGCCCAGATCGAGTGCCGCATGGGCCAGGCCTCGGAGTCCGACACCCCGGGGTTGGCGAACAGCACACGGCAGGCCTGCACGGTGGCGCTGAACGGGTTCCAGTCCGCGACGTGCCGCAGCCAGGGCGTCATGTTGGCGGTGTCCACGAACGCGTTCGAGATGAACGTGACCGGGAAGAGCCAGATCAGCCCGCCGGAGGTGGCCGCCTCGGGCGTCCGCACGGACAGGCCGATGAGCGCGCCGATCCAGGTGAACGCGTATCCCAGCAGGAGCAGCAGCCCGAAGGCTCCGAGGACGCGGAACGCGTCGGTGCTGCCGGTCGTGCCGACCCGCCAGCCGACCATCAGGGCGACGATCGCGAGGACGAGCAGGGTCAGCGCGGTCTGCACGAGGTCGGCCAGGGTGCGGCCGGTGAGCACCGCTCCGCGCGCCATGGGCAGCGACCGGAAGCGGTCGATGAGGCCCTTGTGCATGTCGTCGGCGATGCCCGCGCCGGCGCCCGCGGTGGCGAAGGTGACGGTCTGGGCGAAGATGCCCGCCATGAGGAAGTTGGTGTACGCCTCAGCGCTGGTGCTGCCGCCGATCTTCATGGATCCGCCGAAGACGTACGTGAACAGCACCACGAACATGATCGGCTGGATCAGCCCGAAGATCACCATCTCGGGGATGCGGGACATCCTGATCAGGTTCCGCTTGGCGATGACCAGGGAATCCCGGATCGACTGGCTGATCGGGTTCGAGGGCGCCGTGACCGGCACGGCGTCGCTGACGGCGCTCACTTGACGGCCTCCTTCTTGCTCTTGCCGGTCCGGGCGTCCGCCGGCCTGCCGTCCTCCTCGGCCTTCTCCTCGGCCACGTGGCCGGTGAGGGAGAGGAAGACGTCGTCGAGGGTGGGGCGGCGCAGGCCGATGTCGTCGATCTCGATGCCCCGGGTGTCCAGCTCGCGGATGACCTCCGCGAGGAGCTTCGCGCCGCCGGTGACGGGCACGGTGAGCTTGCGGGTGTGCTCCTCGACCGTGGTCTCGCCCTTTCCGAAACCGCGCAGCACCTCGGAGGCGGTCTCGATGTGCTCGCGCTCGTGCACGACGACCTCGACGCGCTCGCCGCCGGTCTGCGCCTTGAGCTCGTCGGCGGTGCCGCGGGCGATGACCCGGCCGTGGTCGACCACGCAGATGTCGTGCGCGAGGTGGTCGGCCTCTTCGAGGTACTGGGTGGTCAGCAGCAGCGTCGTACCGCCGGAGACCAGCTGCTTGATGACGTCCCACAGCTGCTGGCGGTTGCGCGGGTCGAGGCCGGTCGTCGGCTCGTCCATGAACATCACCGGGGGTGACACGACCAGGGCCGCCGCCAGGTCGAGGCGCCGGCGCATACCGCCCGAGTACGTCTTCGCGGTGCGGTCGGCGGCGTCGGAGAGGTTGAACTGCTCCAGGAGCTCGCCCGCGCGGACCTTCGCGGCCTTCGCCTTCATCTGGTAGAGCTGACCGACCATCTGAAGGTTCTCGCGGCCGGTCAGGTATTCGTCGACCGCCGCGAACTGCCCGGAGAGGCCGACCCTGCGCCGTACCGCGTCGGGGTCCTTGAGCACGTCGATGCCCGCGACGACGGCCTTGCCGCTGTCGGGGCGGAGCAGGGTGGTGAGACAGCGGACCGCGGTCGTCTTGCCCGCGCCGTTCGGCCCGAGCAGACCGAGCACGGTGCCTTCCGGAACATCGAGGTCGACGCCGTCCAGAGCCCTTACGTCACCGAAGGTCTTCACCAGGCCTTCGGCGTAGATGGCGCCCGGCATGTGAGTTCTCCACGTCGTTGGGGATTTTCGGTTTTTTACGCAATGAGCATTTTTTTCCGGTTCGACCCCACTCGGGCGCCGACCGGGACGCGCACACCCTAACGCGATGCATCGCGTCGCTCAATGGAAATTTCCCTGCCCGGGACGACCGGGACTGTGACGACGGCCCCGACCTCAGCCGATGACCGTGTACCCCGCCTCGCGCAGCGCCAGATTCACCTCGGCGCAGTGCTCGGGCCCCTTCGTCTCCAGGTGCAGCTCGACCTCCACCTCCGTGAGCCCGAGCCGTGGATCGGTCCGTACGTGGCTCACATCGAGGACGTTAGCGTCCGCCACTGACAACACCCCGAGGAGTGTGGCCAGGGCGCCGGGCCGGTCGGTGAGCCGCAGGGTGACCGCCAGGTAGCGGCCGCCCGCCGCCATGCCGTGCCGCAGGATGCGCTGCATCAGCAGCGGATCCACGTTGCCGCCCGACAGCAGCGCCACCACCGGGCCCTCGAAGGTCCCGGGAGCGCGCAGCAGCGCCGCGACGGAGCTCGCTCCGGCCGGCTCGACAACCAGCTTGGCGCGCTCCAGGCACAGCAGCAGCGCGCTGGAGAGGTTGTTCTCGGAGACCGTACGGACCTCGTCGACCAGTTCCTCGACGAGGCGGAACGGCACGTCGCCGGGGCGGCCGACCTTGATGCCGTCGGCCATCGTGGCCGGGTTCTCGATCGCCACCGGCCGTCCGGCCGCCAGCGAGGGCGGGTACGCCGCCGCGCCCTCCGCCTGCACCCCGATGATCCGTACGTCCGGACGCAGCGCCTTCACCGCGAGGGCGACGCCCGCCGCCAGCCCGCCGCCGCCGACCCCCAGCACGATCGTGCGCACCTCGGGGCACTGCTCCAGGATCTCCAGACCGACCGTGCCCTGGCCCGCGATGATGTCGGGGTGGTCGAAGGGGTGGATGAACACCGCGCCCGTCCTCGCCGCGTACTCCTGCGCGGCGGCCAGGGTCTCGTCGACCACCTGCCCGTGCAGCCTCACCTCGGCGCCGTAGTCACGGGTGGCCGCGACCTTCGGCAGCGGGGCTCCGGTCGGCATGAACACGGTCGACCGCACACCGAGCAGCGAGGAAGCGAGCGCGACACCCTGCGCGTGGTTGCCGGCGCTCGCGGCGACGACACCCGCGGCGCGCTCCTCCGGAAGCAGGCCCGCGATCCGCACGTACGCCCCGCGCAGCTTGAACGATCCGGTCCGCTGCAGGTTCTCGCACTTGAACTGCACCGGCGCGCCCACCAGCTGGGACAGGTACCTGCTGCCCTCCATCGCGGTCACCCGCGACACACCCGTGAGCATCTTCTGCGCGCCGCGTACGTCGTCGAGTGTCACGCTGGGAAAGGAGTCAGCCGTGCTGTAGCTCATGACCACCAGTCTCGCAGTTCACGCGGGCGCACTCCCGTGGTGACCACGCTCCGAGACCAGGTTTGCGCAGCGCCGGTACGGCCCGCGCCCCGGCCGCGTAACCTGTCCCCCAACCCAGCTCCCCACGCATGAATTGAGCCCCCGGCCATGCCCACAACACCAGAAATGTCGATGGACATGACGACCGTCGGTGACACCGGTCTTCTCGAAGCCCTTCAGCACGAGGTCGCGGTCTTCGCGCGCCGTGCGGAACAGACCCGGCTCGGCGGGGTGGGGCAGGTGCGCAACTCCATGGACCGTGCCGCGTACCTGCTGCTCAACCGCCTGGACAAGGAAGGCCCGATGGGCGTCAAGGCGCTCGCGGCGAGCATGGGGATCGACTCCTCGACCGTCACCCGGCAGGTCGCCCCGCTGGTCGACACCGGGCTCGTCAAGCGCACCTCGCACCCCGAGGACGGGCGCGCCGTGGTGCTCCAGCTGTCCCCGCGCGGCCAGTCCCGCCTGGACGAAGTGCGTACCTCCCGGCGTCAGTTGATGGCCGAGCTGACACACGAATGGGCGCCGGAGGAGCGCGAGGCGTTCTGCGCGCTCCTGACGCGCTTCAACAGCGCTCTCTCCGCCCGCCAGGCGGCCCAGGGCATGCCGGCGCCGGAGTCCGAACCCGCCTCCTGAACCACGCGGGAACTCCGCGCCGGACCCGGTGTCCTCGGGCCTCCGCGCCCCCCACGTCCTTCCCCGCGCGCGTGCATGTGCGCGGGGCTCTTGACCGGAAGGCGGCACCTGGCCTCATATGAGACCGGGTCCTCGTCGTACACGGTGCGACGGGCCGCACGCGGCCGCGGGCCCGTTCCTCAGGGTCACCCTCAGGGGGGAGGCGTGGTGCGAGAACGGCGTGCGGCCCAAAGCGTCCGCCGGGCCCGGGAGTTCGAGGCATTCGTCGCGGGCGCGGCCGGGCGGCTGCTGCATGCCGCCACGCTGCTCACGGCGGAACCCCGGGACGCCAACCCGCGCGCGCGGAAGCTGCTGACGCTGGCCCTGGCCCATACGTACGCCTCCTGGGACCGGCTGCACGGCGAGGACCCCTACGACAGCGCCCGCCGGCAGCTGGCGGTGCGCTTCCAGCGCACCGCCTGGCACCAGTACGGCGGCTTCGGGCGGCTGCGCCCCTCCCCGGACAGCGTCCTGGCCCGCCTCACCCCCCAGGAACGCCTGGTCCTCGTCCTCAGGCTCTACGAGGGAGTCGCCGAGGAGCAGACGGCGGCCCTGCTCGGCCTCCCCACGGAACGTGTCCGGGTGATCTGCGCCCGGGCCATGGCGACGCTGCTGCACCCGCCGAACGGCCCGGCGCCCACCAGGGTGGGGGTGGCATCGTCATGAACCTGCCGGACCGCGAGGCGGCGGTACGACGGATGCTGGAGCAGGCCCCGCCCCCGGTGCCGCCCGACCTGTACGGCGAGGCCGTACGCCGCGGAGGGCGCATGCTGCGCCGCCGGACGGCGGCCCGGCGGCTGCTGTGGCTGCTGCTGCTCGCCGCGGCCGTCGCCTTCGTCGTCTGGGCGACGATGGCCCGCCCCTGGGTGGAGCCGCCGTCCGAGACGACTCCACCGCTGACGGGCTGGTGACCGGCCGGACGGACGGCCGTTCTCGCTAGCCCAGGGCCTGCTGAAGGTCCTCGAGCAGGTCGTCGATGTTCTCGATGCCCACGGAGATACGGACGAGGTCGGCGGGAACCTCCAGCGCCGAACCGGCCACCGAGGCGTGCGTCATGCGTCCCGGGTGCTCGATCAGCGACTCCACACCGCCCAGCGACTCACCGAGGGTGAACACCTTGGCGCGGTTGCAGACCTCGACAGCCGCCTCCTCGCCGCCCGCGACCTGGAACGAGACCATGCCGCCGAACGCCCGCATCTGCTTCGCGGCGATCTCGTGACCGGGGTGCTCCGGGAGGCCGGGGTACAGAACCCGCGTCACGCGCGCGTGCCGGGTGAGCATCTCGGCGACCCGGCCCGCGTTCTCGCTGTGCCGGTCCATGCGCACGGAGAGCGTCTTGGTCCCGCGCAGCACCAGCCAGGAGTCGAAGGGCCCGGCGACCGCGCCCATCGCGTTCTGGTGGTACGCCAGCTCCTCGCCGAGTTCCTGGTCACCGGTGATCAGGGCGCCGCCCACGACGTCCGAGTGGCCGCCCATGTACTTGGTCAGGGAGTGCACGACGACGTCCGCGCCGAGCGCCAGCGGCTGCTGGAGGTAGGGCGTCGCGAAGGTGTTGTCGACGACGAGCCGGGCGCCCGCCTCGCGCGCGATCTGCGCGACCGCGGCGATGTCCGTGATGCCGAGGAGCGGGTTGGACGGTGTCTCGACCCAGATGACCTTCGTCTTCGGGGTGAGGGCGGCCCGCACCGACTCGAGGTCGCTGGTGTCGGCGACCGACCACTCCACGCCCCACCGGGAGACGACCTTCGCGAAGAGCCGGAAAGTACCGCCGTACGCGTCATTCGGGATGACCACGTGATCGCCGGGGCTCAGCAGCGTACGCAACAGGCAGTCCTCGGCCGCCAGTCCGGACGCGAACGCGAGGCCCCGGCGACCGCCCTCCAGGGCGGCGAGGTTCTCTTCCAGGGCGGTCCTGGTGGGATTGGCGCTGCGGCTGTACTCGTAACCGCCGCGCAGCCCGCCGACGCCGTCCTGCTTGTAGGTCGAGACCTGGTAGATCGGCGGGACCACCGCGCCGGTGAGGGGATCGGCGGTGTTGCCCGCGTGGATCGCGAGTGTCTCGAAATGCTGACTGATGTGCCTGTCGCTCATGAGTCCCGAGCGTAGTGCTCCCCCGGGGTTCATGACGGCGCACACCCGCTCCCGGCGACGCCCCGCCCCGCCGGGAGCGGGCCGCGGGCCCCGTCGGACGCCCGGTGCCGAGGCCGCGACGGAAGTACGGGAGCGGTGACAGGGCCGTCGCCGAGGCCGTGGTGGGAGCGGTGGCCGCCCGATGCCGAGGCCGTGGTGGGAACGAGGGTGAGACCGGTGTGGGACCGGTTGTGGGACCGGCGTGGGACCGGTTGTGGGACCGGTTGGCCAATTGTCGGACCCGTCTGGTTCGCTTGAGGCATGGAGATTCTCTGGGTCCTGATGGCGCTGGCCATGTTCAGCCTGGTCCTGCTGCCGGTGTTCCGGCGCAGGCGCACCGGTGTACAGCTGGTCTCGCCCGGGGACCCTGACGCCGCGGACCCGGCGAACTACGGGTTCCTGCGGCAGGAGGAGCTGGACATCCGCATGCCGGGCCCGGACGCGGATCTGCTGAACGTCCTGGACGTGGTGCAGCAGACCCAGGACTACCGCGCGGCCTCGCAGCTGCTGGCCGGCACGGAGATCGAGGGAGAAACCCGCTGGCAGCGGGTCCAGGCTTTCGCGGGAGCGGCGTCGCTGGAGCTTCAGCAGCGCCCCGGCGGGGTCAGCGAGACACCCGGCGGCCAGTGGCTGCGGGTGTGGCGCGCCGAGGCCCCCAAGGACGCGGGCGGCGCGGCGGTCCACGCCGAGTTCCTGGTGCAGCAGGCCTGGCGGACGTCGACGCCGGGGACCGACGACTTCCGGATCATCATGGAGGAGGCACGGGCCGCGTGCGGCGAGGCGGCGCTGCTGTCCCCCGGTGACCCGATCCCGTACATCGTCGAGCTGTCGGTGGCCCGTGGACTGACCTACTCCCAGCCGGAGTTCGAGAAGCTCTGGCTGAAGATCCTGGACCGCGCGCCCTCCCACATGGGCGCGCATCTGGCGGCCCTGCACTACTGGTGCGAGAAGTGGCACGGCTCGCGGGAGACGGCGTACGCGTTCGCGGAGGCCGCGGCGGCACGCGCACCGCAGGGCTCCCTCCTCGCGGCGATGCCGCTCTTCGCGGTCTTCGAGCACCTCCCCGAGGTCAACCTGGTCCGCAGCTTCTACCAGAGCGAGGTCGTGACCAAGGCCGTCCACGGCGCCCTGTACGCGGTCCACGCGGCCCGCCCCGACGACCCGATGCTCGCCCACGTCCGCCACCTGCTGGTCTTCTTCCTCGTCCGCGGCGAGCGCTGGTCCGAGGCGATGAACCAGCTGGTGCACGTCGACGGCCACGTCGGCGCCCTGCCCTGGACCCTGACCCACGATCCCGCCGCGGACTACGCGATATACCGCGCCCTGGCGGTGGCGGGCTACGAGGCGAACGGCGGAAGCCCGGCGACGCTGTCGCACTGAGCGGGCGACGAACGCACGCGTAGGGCGCCCCTCTCCGGCGGACCGTGAGAGGGGCGCCCTTGGGAATGCCGGTCCACACAACCGCGTTGGGACGGTGACGCCAAACCCACCCCTCGCACCCGGCCCAGGCCGTGGTCTCCCGGAGGTGCCGGTGTGCTGGTGTGCTGGTGTCCCCGAGCCGCTGGCCCCGAGGCCCGTGCCTATGTCCTCGCACCCCGTGGAGAGCGCATGTTCCTGTACAGCCGTACGCCTCAGCTCCCGACCGCCGAGCAGGCGCTGCGCGGCCGCCCCGAACCGATCTTCACGCTCCCCGACCGGCACACCGTCCTCGGTACGCCGCTGCGCGGCCCCTACCCCGACGGCCTGGAGATCGCCGATTTCGCCATGGGCTGTTTCTGGGGCGCCGAGCGCGTGTTCTGGCAGCTCCCGGCGGGTGTGTACACGACGCTGGTCGGCTACCAGGGCGGCTTCACCGAGCACCCGGCGTACGAAGAGGTCTGCTCCGGCCTGACCGGCCACACCGAGGTGGTCCGTGTGGTCCACGACCCCGGGCTGATCACGTACGAGCGGCTCCTCCAGGTCTTCTGGGAGTCCCACAACCCGACCCAGGGCTTCCGCCAGGGCAACGACGTGGGCACCCAGTACCGCTCCGCCGTCCACACCCACACCCCGGCCCAGGCCGAAGCGGCGACCACCTCCCGCGAGGCCTACCAGAAGGTCCTCACCTGGTCCGGCCACGGCACGATCACCACAGAGATCCTCCCCGCCGAAGCCCGCCCCTTCTACCCGGCGGAGGGCTACCACCAGCAGTACCTCTCGGGCAGCAAAAACCCGGACGGGTACTGCGGGCTGGGCGGGACCGGGGTGTCCTGCCCAATCGGCGTGGTCAAGGCAGATGACTGAGCCGGTCTCGCAGGAGGCGACGACGACCCCCAGGTGGCCATCGGTAGTGGTCGCCTCCACAGGATGAGCGCCTGTCCAGGACAAAGAGGCCGACAGACAACGATCGTGGGATGGCGTACATCAAACGCGCCCCCATGGACCATTCCGGGCTGCCCGGCTTGAGCCGCGCGGTCATGCGTTCGGTCCTGCTACCGCGTTCAGCTGTCCTTGAAGGGCCTGCATCCGCGACGAGTTGAGGGTCAGAGCTCCTTGAGAGCTCGTAACACGATCTTGCTGGCGTGAAGCGGCTGGTCGGGAGCACTGCTGAGTGGGCTGCCGCTGCCGGTGCCAAGGTCGTTCACAAGCCATGCCTGAGTCATGCCGGGATGAAGCTCGGCCACCAGGGTGGGACGTTGCCCGGGCACAACGGGGCGGGGTAGGAGTCCGGCATCCCGAGCCATGTGACAAGGAACCAGGTGAACCACAAGGTGAAGATGAGCCCTGCCATCAGGACTGTCCTGCGATGACGTCTTCCGAGGGTGCTGTGCAGGATCACCCACGGAACCGCAGCGGCGATCCATATAAGAGGCGCAAGAAACAGCAAAGTCATGCCGTTGGCTCCTGCGCTGCTGCCGATGTCACAAGCAGCCCATGCCCTCCCGACCGCAGCAATGGTCACCACTGCGGTCAGCCCGCCGAAGAGGACACCAAAGCCAATTCCGCTGAACCAGCGGCTCGGAGGACTCGACGGCTCTGCTCCCACGATCATCTCCCTCACCTCGCCCTGGATGCGGAGAGTACCAACGCTCTGAAGCAGCCCGCTGGGGCCTGGCCTGCCCTGACACCGGTCAGTCATTCTTGGGCTTCCGAAGCCGTCGCCAGCAGATGAGACTGCAGGCCAATGAGACGAAGGCGCCGTGGAGTTCGGTTCGGCGTTCCCAGCGGACGGCGAGGCGTTTGAACTGGTGGAGCAGGGCGAAGGTCTGCTCCACGACGTAGCGGAGTTTGCCCAGGCCCTTGATGTTCGGTGCGCCCTTGCGGGAGATGACCGGCAGGATCCGGCGCTTGCGCAGCTCCTCGCGGTGGGGGTTGGAGTCGTAGCCCTTGTCGCCGAGCAGCGAATCGGGGCGCCGGCGTGGCCGGCCGGGGCGCCCGGCCACAGGCGGGATGCCGTCAACCAGGGCGAGGGTCTGGGTGACGTCGTTGACGTTGGCAGCGGTGATGATGACCTTGAGCGGGGTGCCACGGCCGTCACAGATCAGGTGGTGCTTGCTGCCCGTCTTCCGCCGGTCGACCGGTGACGGACCGGTGTCGGCTCCCCCTTTTTCGCCCGGATGTGGGAGCCGTCCACACACGCCCTGGACCAGTCGAGTTCGCCGGCCGCATTCAGCTCGCCGAGCAGAATGCGGTGCAGCCGGTCGAAGACCCCGGCCTGCTGCCACCGCTCCAGACGCCGCCAGCAGGTCTGTCCGGAGCCGAACCCCAGCTCCAGCGGCAGAAGTTGCCAGGCAATGTCGTTATGGAGGACGTACAGGATGCCCTGCAGACACAGCCGGTCCGCCACCGGCCGCGGCCCCGGTGATCGCTCAGGCCAGGGCGGCAGCAGCGGCTCGATCAGCAACCACAAGTCGTCATCCACCATCCATGGCCGAGTACTCACACTCTCCCGAACGGCCGAATCGTCACATCGGTCACGCCCGACCAGGGCACCTCAACAAGATCGTGTTACGACCTCTGAAGGTCATTTAGGTCGTTGAGCGCTTCAATGATGCGTGATGTGCTCGGAGTGCACGCCAGGAAACGCTCGAGCTCTTCATCTGCCTTGTCCCATGCCTGAGCGGCGCAGTGGACGACCACAAGGTTTCCGCGTGCATGCACCATCCCTGCTCCCGAGACGGATGCCTTCCGGGAGAAAATATCTACAGCCCGTTGCAAATGGTGGTGTGCTTCAGCTCGATCCAGCAACTGGAGCACGATGGCGTATCTCAAATGAAACCAGCCATTCTCCGTTTTCTGCTCAATGGCGCGGGAAAGATCGGTGAGCGCATCGCCATAGTGGCCCATGGCTCGAAAGGTGTCTCCACGTCTGCATAAAATCCAAGCGTCTTGGGGGTTCAGTTCGAGAGCGCGGGTAAAGTCCGCGAGTGCGTCACTGAACCGGCCCATGGCTCGGTAAATGTCTCCGCGACGGAAGTACAGAAAACCATCGTCCGATCTGTTCCCGATGGCGCGATCAAGGTCGGCGAGGGCGACGTCGTAACGCCCCAGACGCCAATAGACCTCACCGCGACTTGCCCTGGGCCAAGCGTAGTTGGGGCTGAGTTCGAGGGCGTGGGTGAGATCGATGAGTGCTTCGCTATAGCGCCCCATGACACGGTAGGTCTCCCCGCGGCTGGCGATTGGCCAGGAACGATCGGGGCCAATCTCAATGGCACGGTTGTAGTCAGCGAGGGCTTCTTCATTCCGCCCCATAAGGAGATAGGTAAATCCACGAAGGGTAATGCTATCGATGTCATCCGGGATGATATCAAGGGCGCGGGTGAACGAAGCAAGGGCCTGCTCATAGCGCCCTGCCAACCGTTGGGTCTCACCGATGCCAGTAAAGGCACGACACAGGCCAGGGACCAAAGCCAAAGCTGTGGCATAGTCATCAAGTGCTTCGTCGTAATGTCGTGCGGCGCGGCGCTCGTTGGCCCGGAGAGTGTAGGCAAGTGCGCGACCCTCGGTGGGAAGTTCTGATGCGCTCATCAGCTCGGTAAGAACGGCGATAATGCTGGAGGCCTCATCAGGTTCTGCGGAAGCTGTGCTGATGCGTTGTCCCCAGCCCGTGAGCGCTGGACCGTCTGCGTCATGTCCGGCTTGTAACAGCAGTTGTGCCCAGCGCCGCACTACGGCAACCCCATGCTCGCTGGCAAGGACCACCTCGTGAAGCGAGTCAGGTAGAGCCCCAGCGGGGTTGGAACACAGGCGGTGGTACGTCTCATGCAGCTTATTTTCCCGCCACCCAGCGTCATCCCAGTAAGCGTTGAAGGGCAGGGCACTTTCACATGTTCGGCAGCGCTGGCGATAGACGTCAGCAAGGTCGTTCTGCTGCTGCCGCCACCGCGCGGGGGACTGTGTGCGATGCAGACGGATCATGGAGGCACGAACCACATCGTGGTAGCGGGAACGGCCGGGCGGGCCGGAAACAAAGGGCAGGTTCCTCAGCCAGGAGTACTGATCAGCTTGTGCCTCAAGCGCCATCGTGCGATAGATGTCTTCGTCCAGGTGCAGAGGTAGGGAGCATGAGCGGGCTATGTCCCGCTGCTGCACGTCGCTTATCCATTTCAGGAACCGCTCGACAGCAGTGTCGGACGGATCATCGATCTCGTTGACACTCTGGGGACGATTTTGGGCGAGCGTGTCGACCAGTACGGGCAACCGACCCGTCAACTGCAGGACGACTTGGACGACCTCCTCGCTGACGACACCTCGTGCGGCCAGCAACCGCCGGGCCTCCTCTTCGGTGAAGACGTCAAGGGGAACCTCGGCCATGAGGTCTAAGTGGTCTCTCCAGCAACGGGCTTCGAGAGCGCCCTGTCCAGACAAGACGGCCAAGACGTTGTTGGGTAGTTCCCCGTACTCATCAGCTATCAGAACGTCACGCAGCCACTCGTTCAGCAAAGGGCCGGTCTGCTCGATGACATCGAAAAACAGCACCATCCAGCGGCGCCGCTCGGCTGCGTCAGCCAGATCTGCCAGGAAGACCGGTGTCAGTGTGCGCAATGGTGACAGAACCAGCTGGGCATCACTGTGGGTGCGGAACCGATCGCTGATTGAGATCCGTAACCGGTCTGTACCACGCGCGACTTGTTGCGGATCGATGGCACCCGCTACAGCACCCACCCCCGGCAACAATCCCAGTCCAGCCAATGAGACCTGTGCTGCCACGGTGCTGGAGACAGTCGGCGCATCGAGAGCCCTACCCCCCGCATCACCTAACCTCGCGCCGGCGACCGCTTCTTCCTCATAGCATTGCTGGTAATAGAGCGCTAGTTTTTTATCAAACCTCTTGAGTGCTACTCCTTGCCGAGCGAACTGGACACTGATCGATTCCATCGCCTCAATGACACTGTGCGCGTCATCGTCAAGATAAGCAGTCACTGCTCCCTGTTCGCGTGCAAAGATCTCCCATTGCCTTACCAGCGACGACTTCCCCACACCAGCCTGGCCATGCACGTGAAAAAGGTACTGGAACGCGTCATGTTCAGGATCTCGGGCCAAGTTGTCCCGGAAAGCCGCTAGCTCAATGCTGCGGCCGACAAAGCTGCTCCGTCGACGCCGACGGATGAGTTCCTGACGCGACGGTCGCATCGCTGGCACCCCCACCACACCACCACTTGGGCCTTCAGCATGACGCGTCTTCGCACGGTTACGGAAGAGGCTCCACCGGTGGTGGAGGCCGCAAGGTAGGCGTCGAGGCCGTTTTGCAGCGATGTTGCGCTGGGTACCAAGCCGGGCCGAACGTTCGAACCGATGCCCCTGTAGCACCTAACCCATGACGCCAACGACATGAGTTTGGCCGGGAAGGCTTGCCACCAGCAGTGACTTTCGGGCAGCAAAAACCCGGACGGGTACTGCGGGCTGGGCGGGACGGGGGTCAAGCTGAGTGACCCGTTCGGGACGGACTGGGGGCGTCTTGCCCGACGGGTATCGCTCAGGCGCCGGAGGCCACGGGCAATAGGCCGTACGTACTTGAAGAGCCGAGGCACCGGCAATCCGCACGGTGCTGCGGCCGGCGCTCTCCCCCGCGGCAAAGGGCATTCGAAAATCAGTGGCCGTGCGAACCGGCCGACTCCCCGCTGTACGCCATGGAAGAACCGCAACGCAGGATCCGTGCGGCCTACTCGGAGGCCACGGTCACCGTCTACCAGGCGTACTCCCCGGAGATCGGCCTGTCCGCCGTCCGCGACGGCCGGTTCCCCGCCGCGTGGAAGCGGGACAGGATGACATGGATCGTCATGCCGCGTTACAGCCTCTTCAGTGCTGCGGGCAGTCACCGCCCGAGGCTGCTCTACTCCACGTCGATGCCGTCTCGTGGCAGACATGCGCAGGGCCGCGTCTCCGGGCCGGCGTCCGCCGTTCGGATCACCCAACGCGGCCCTTCAGGTGACTGCCGGACGCCTCAGGAGCCAGGCAGCCGTCGCAGGGGTACGACGTCTCAGCAGAGAACGAACCCAGAACGCCGTGAGGAGCTTGGCGATGTACGCAGCAGTCCGGCGGTACGAAGGGGTGACCGATTCGGCCGAGGCGGCACGTCTCGTGAACGAGGGGTTCCTGGCGCTCATGCGCCAGGTCTCCGGCTTCGTGGCCTACTACTGGATCGATGCCGGGGACGGAGTGATGGTCTCGACCAGCGTATTCCAGGACCAGGCCGGTGCCGAGGAATCGATCTCGAGGGCTGCGGACTTCGTGCGGGACAACCTTGCGTCACTGCTCCCCAACCCTCCCCAGGTCATGGCCGGCGAGGTGGTGGCTTCGGCATGACAGCCTTCGGACCGGCCACATGAAGCCTCCAGGGCTGTACCGGCCTGCAGTGCCCACGTGGTCGCCCTTCACAGCGTTGATCCCGCGAGGTGCGTCGGTCGCAAAGAGGACCGTGAACACGGCTTGACATGAATCATCAAGCAGCGTTCACAGACCTGTGCCGCCATGTGACCCGTGGGTGATGCCGGCGGTTGTGCCCGGATTGCCGGTCAGGGACACAGGTGGGCCAGGAATTCTGCACTGGCGGGGTACCCCTGCTCCTGGGGGAGCAGTCGGGTAGCTGAGTCCAGTTCGCCGTCCTTGACGAGTGCGTGGATCTCGTGGGCGAGCGGGGTCACGTCGCTGATGGACACGATCCACTCGTTCGCGTAAAGCGACGACGCCTCACCCGAGAGCCCCAGTTGCAGCGAGCGGTACGGCAGGGGACGCAGGTTCAGGTCGCGTTCGGGATCCCACTGGACACGGGCCGGTGCGCGCTTGAGGTCACGCTGCCAAGTGTCGCGATCGGGATGCAGTCCGCGAACGTAATGCGACAGGCAGGCATGACGCAGCGCCCAGTCGAAGCCGTCGCGAGTGATCTCGACCGCGAGGACGGTCTCCTGCCCCTCCTTCGTGCCCCAGCCGGAGCGGTACATCATCCACATGAAACTGGGTTTAATCCACGTCATGCGGCCAGGCTTCCACGCGGCGGGGAAACGACCCTTGCGGGCGGCGGGTCCGCCGATCTCCGGGCGGTACGCCTGGTAGACGGTGATCGTGGACGCCGTGTGGAGCGCGCGGATCCTGCGGAGCGGTTCTTCCATGGCGTACAGCGTGGGCTCGGCCGACTCTGTTGACCACCGATTTTCGACCCGTTGCTCGATCCGACGGAGCACGTCGGCCGCAGGCGGCAGGCAGTTGGCAAGGCTTGAGTGGATCATCAAGCCGCGTTCACAGCCCTCATCCAGGTGCTAGTTGTGGGTGGGATGCTTGGGCTCTGGGATCTCGCACCATGGATCGTCGCAGTAGTTGCTGAAGTCGCGCTCGATGGGCGTATCGAGACGGCGGCCGGCAAGGTCGCCGGGAGTCCAGTCGATGCATGTGGGCCGGTGACCGGTCCCTGTTCGGCAGTACTCCTCCACGGCGGCACGGACACGGTTGATCGGCAGAGTGCTGCGCGGGTGATGCCTGAGAGGAAATCCCGGGTCGGCGATGACGTCAGGGTCGAGGTCCGGCGGGGCGGGATTGTCCGAAAGCCAGACATGACCCGCGATGGCAGCGTCCATGACGATCGCCGAGTCCTGGGTGAGACACCACTTGAGAGCGCCGTAGCCGGTTCTTGCGTTCAAGGCGGCGTGCAGGTAACTGTCAAAATGCGGCACCGTGGCAGCCGCTTTCTGCCGACGGTGGGCGAAGGTGAACTCCGCGGTCGTATTGCTGTAAGGCCAGTTGGGCTTTGGCTCAACGAGCGTGGTGATGACCCGCTCTGTCGCCTGCCACGAAGTGAGTTCAAGCCGTCGATGGTCCATGTAGGCGTTGAGGATCAAAGTCCGCTCCCTCTGAGGCATGCGCCGGCGTCAGCACGCCCGAGCGTTTCTGATCCACGGGACGGACTCCAGCGGCATCCGAACCCGTTCCAACCATCTCTGCGCAGGTCAAGCGGCTGAAGTGTAGGCAAAGTTGCCCTGGGTGGCATTGCCGAGACGATCGGCTTCCGCAGCGTCGCTTCCATGGGGTGGACCCGTCTCGAAAGGTCTGTGAGCACGGCTTGACACGGATCAAGCCGTCGTTCCTGTGGATGATGTACCGCTGCGGCTGGGGCGCCAAGGAAGGGCGGGAGAACGTCCTCGCTGTCGAGATCACCCGCGACGGCTTCGAATGGGCCCTGCGCAACGCATGTCTGTCCAGCTACGTCCGCGGGGTGCACCCCGACCGAGTCACCTGGCAGCGTCAGTTGAAGCGTGCGCCCGCTCGCGTGCAGTGGGACCCCGAGCGGGACCTGCACCTCCAGCCCTTGCCGTACCGGTGACCGCACAGCAGGCGGGTCACATGGCAGCACAGGCTCGCCGGGACGGGGGTCAAGCTAAGTGACCCCTTCGGGACGAACCGGGGGCGTCTTGCCCCACTGAAATCACCCTTGCTCAGGAGGCCGCAGAGCAGTAGTTCTACTGGCTCGCGCCGACTGATCCGGCTGTGCTGCTGACGGCCAGGCACTACGGCAACGGCACTGCCAGACCGCGTGGTGATGGGTGTTCTCGCCGAGCGGCGCCAGTCGCCCTGGAACCCCTTTCGGCCATACCGTCCGCGCGTTGCATGATTCACCACGCCCACAGCCACGATTACAGGCATGGCGACTTCGGGGGCAAGAAGCAGTCGGCTCGGCGGCTTGGGACAATGGTGGGGCATCTTGGCCGGCGCCCTCCTCATCGCCGCGTGGATCAATGAAGCAGCAGGCCCGGCAGTGATCATCACGCTGTCCGCCTTGGTTCTCCTCTGGTCCGTCTTCCAGGCTCCGGTGACCTGTGGGGCACCCGTCAGAGGACGAGCCGACGGCTGCCGCAACAACGTCAGCGGCATCCTCATGGGCTGCCACATCCATCAGCACCGCTGGCAGAAGCTCAAGATGCTGATCTTCCGGCGGCGAGTACGCGAGTTCTGCTCCGGACTGTTCTCAGATGGCAAGGCCACCCTCGTCACACTCGCAGCGCTGGGCAGTTTCCTCTCCGGGCTGGTGGCGCTCGCACCGGGCGTTGCCGCCTGACTCAACGGGTCGCATGACAGCACAGCCACGTCGGGACGAAGGCCAAGGCAGGTGCCCCGTTCGCCATGAACTGGGGCGCCCCGTGCCGACGGGTGTCGCGCCGGCCCCCGACGCCGACCTTCCGTAGCTCGCACGCGCTGGGCAACCGTCGCAAGCGGCCCGGGCAGAGTCCGAGACGGGACACCCGGCAGCCTGCCAAAGTGGTGCGATGCTGTTCGGGAGCTTGGGGGGCGAGGCGCTCGCATTGTTGGTGGGCGCCATCGCGTCGATTCTGTCGCCGCTCTTCACGTACTGGCGTGAGCGACGGCTAAAGGACGAAACACAGGAAGAAGCAGATCGCCTAGAGTCAGCGATCTTCCTCATCACCGATGAGGGCGAGTCGGACAATGACGCCCCTTCACCTGGGGATCCGTCGCAGCAGCGATTCGCCAAGCTATTGGTTCAGTACTACGCACATGGCCTCGTACAGGCGCGCCGCAGTTTCAGCGTGAGTCTGACGTACTCGGCCCTCGGTGGCCTCGTGCTGATCACAGGTGTCGGACTGGCCATCTTCAGGGCCGAGACGACCGGCGACCTGTACGCCTCGGTCACGGCCAGTGTCGCGGGTCTGCTCACCAGCTGTATCAGCATCCTCTTCCATCGCAGAGCCGACGCGGCACTGAAGCACCTGGAGAAGCAGGGTGAAAAGCTACAGCAGGACATGAAGGCAGAGCGCGATGCCAGCCAAGCGGTACGTCTCTTGGAAGACGTTGAGAACCGCGCGCTGAAGGCTCATCTCCAAGCCGCCCTCATCCTGAAGTTCTCCGCCGCGCAGTTGCCCGAGCTTGACGGTGTGCACAAGTGGTCCAGCTCTTTGCCACCACCCAATGGATCGGTTCCGCAGCAAGCACCGGAGGGCCGGGCGCCATCACACTGAGTACGACATGTCGCGGTCTCTACTTGGAAGGTGTTCATGAACTACAGGGATCACACGCTCCGATACGCCGCCGAACGCGAGTGGGAACACGTGACGGCCTCGATGACCCTGGGGATAACCAAAGTAACCGTCGACGAGTTCCGCAAAGGCAAGAAGGTCATCGTCGCCACCTTCATGGACGTCGAGCCACTCAAGGAAAACTGGTCGGACTACTGGACCTTGGGCCACTACGACTTCGGCGACGGCCGTCGTGACCGCATCGAGGCAGTGCAGTCGAGACCGGGGCAGTCGAGACTGAGCCTGGAGCAAGCCCTCGACGAGCCGTCGTGATACCACGCCGCGCCTTGTTCTCCGTCCAGCATCTCTCGTGCGCTCGACGTCGGATGCCCCAAGACGCGTCGGTCGCTCGGTGCTGGAGAGTATGACGCCGAAGAGGTCCATGTACCTCCAAGGCGCCCAACGGGTCACACGGCAGCACAGACTCGCCGGGGCCGGCGTCTCCTGCCCGATCAGCGTGGCCCCGGCCGCCGGATGAGTCCCGGCGTAGCGCCTGACCGTCTGGCTTCCCAGTGGAGGAACCGGCATCCGTCGGGCCCTCCCCTCGCCCACACGTTCCGCACCCTGTACGCGGACCGCTGGGTGCGCTTCCACAGCCTGCCCGGTTCGAAGCGCTACCCGCAGTCCCAGGACGAGTACGCGATCGTGCTGAACAGGTACAACACGATCCTCGACGAACTGTTCGCGGGCACGGACGTGTTCGTGGTGACCATGGACTGGTCGACCACACCGAACGGGCCGGCCGGCTACCCGACACCACGACCGGCACTCCACCCCGACGGCATCCGTTGGTGGATCGAGTCGGATGAGCACGACCCCGACCGGGAGTCCCACACCCACACACGTCTCTACGCCGACGGGCGCCCGTGGGAACACGGCTGCGTCGATGACCTGTTGCGCGCCGTCGCGGACGAAGCACTCGTCGAAGTGTTCTTCACCGACACGGAACTACGACGCATCCACCATCCCTACGACGGCGGCGCAGACGTCATCCTCACCACACCGGAGGAGCGGCAGAGACTCCGCGCGCTGCACCCCGAATGGCTCTCCAGCCACCCGACCGGCCTCTGACAGAGGAGCCGATACCGCCACAGCTACCGAGCGAAATTCGGCGCTCCGTTTTACGGCAACGGCATTGACGCGTGATCAAGCGCACCTTGATATAGCCCTGTTGATGATTTCGCGCCGGCATTGTTCCATCTGACATGGGTGCATGTGTTCAGCCGTGCACCGGTCGAAAGAGCGAGGGCGCAAATCATTCGACACATTTAGGAGGACCGCCGCCCGTCGGGAGCGCAGCCCGAGACGAACGGGGTGCCGCGACTCACCGAGTAGGCGTTCTTGTTGTCCACTCAGGCTTCGGGGATCAGTCCTCCACGTCGACGGGGAGGAGTTCGGCTGGAGCCGCAAGGGTCTCTGAACACGGCTTGACCTGGACCACCAAGCAGACCACCAAGCCGCGTTCACAGCCCCTTCTCCGTCCCTGAAGTAGGGCCGATCGCGCCTTTGTGGGCCTGGCCGGCGCCTGTGCTGCCATCCGATGAACACCGCCGACCTCATGCGACCGATTGATAAAGTCGGTAAATGACCAGTCGCAGCCGCGACCGCGTCGCAGACGTTCGCAGCGTCGTGGTCGCGCACATGATCGACTATCGGATCGAGTCCGTTGTGCCGCTCGGCGAGGGCCTGGACAACCTGGCGTACGAGGTCAACGGTGAGCTGATCGTGCGCTTCAGCAAGGAGCCCGACCTGGCACGGCGGACCGCTCTGGTGGGCCACGAGGCCCGCGTGCTTGCTGCCGTCGCCGATATCTCGCCGCTGCCCGTGCCCGAACCGACGTTCACGGTCGCGGAGCAGGGATGTCTGGCTTACCACAAACTCCCCGGTGCGCCGCTGTTGGATATGCCGCGGTACCAGCGATCGGCCCACGGCACGTCGATCGCCGCAACGCTCGGCGAGTTGCTCACTGCGCTGCATGCTGTTCCGATCGATCGGCTGGCCGATCTGGTGGACGCTGACCACCAGCCGCCGGCCGAGTGGCGCCATGAGGCCGCGGAGACATATGTGACGGTGGCCGGGCAGGTACCGGAGGCGCACCGCCGGCCCGTCGAGGCGTTCTTGGATGCCGCACCACCGCACGATGGATGCACCCCGGCGTTCTCCCACAACGATCTGGGGATCGAGCACGTTCTCATCGACCCGGTCACCTGGACGGTGACCGGCGTCATCGACTGGAGCGATGCAGCCGTCGTCGACCCGGCCTACGACTTCGGGCTGCTCTACCGCGATCTCGGACCCGCCGCTACCCGTGCCGCCCTCCGCAACTATCGAACCGACGCCAACGACCTCGCGGCTCTCAGCGAGCGCGCCGTGTTCTATGCCAGGTGCAGCGTCTTCGAGGACCTCGCACACGGCATCGAGACGGAACAAGGCAAGTACGTCGACAAGAGCCTTGCCGCGATGGAATGGCTGTTTCCGCCGTAGCCGCCTCATCCCGACCGAGCGGCTATGGACATCGCTATGGACATCAACCCCCGTGCGGGTACCGGCGCCCATCGTGCCGCAGGTAGATCGACCCCTTTCCACGGCCGAAGCCGGCGGGACCCCCGGACAGAGGCCCGCTCGCAGCGCATCCTTTTGCCCCGTGTGAGGGTGGGGCACATGGGCAACTCGCGGGCGTATCCCGTCTTCCGTACCACCGACGCCGTCGAGGCGTGGACTCAGGCACTGCGTCTGAAGGCTCTGCTGGAGGAGCGCGACGACGAGGTGATCCTGATGGCCGACCTGCTGACCGTCGAGGAGGCGCGGCGGATGGCGGCGGTGCTGCCCGAGGCCGAGTTCGACTACGCCGATCCCCGGGTGGACCCGGTGACACGTGACTTTCTGGAGTTCGGCATGGACATCTCCGCCGCAGAGGACTCCGTACTGGAGCCGGAACTACCTCTGGCCGTCCTGCATTACGTTCAACCGGGCACCGTGGAGGACCGGTTCGTGCGAGCCGTGGGGAAGGGAATGGCCTCGATCGGCCGGCACGGCAGGTGGCCGGACGACACAGAGACGGATTCGTACGGCGTTGCCAAGTACGACGGCGTGGAGGTTCTCTTCAACTGCGACGACGTCAGCTGGTCGCAGCGGGCCGACCACCACCGTCTTCGTTCACGTCGGCAAGTGGGGCGATCTTCCACGCGCAGAGAAACTCGCCGCACACCTCGGCAGCATCGTGCTGGGAGGCGCCCAGCTCGGCTGGTGAGGGGCGCCGCTCTGCCAGTCCGGTCGACTTCTTGAACAGTCCCTGGAAAGGGCTGTGAGCGCTTTGACCTGGATCACCAAGCCGCGTTCACAGACTTCAACGGGACCCGTGCTTGCGGCCCGGTGTCCCCGACGACCGGCTGCGGCCCATGGGGCACCCGGCAGCACGGGCCGGCCCGGCCTCCGTCGTCGTTGGGTGGTGCCGCGGCCGAGTCGTCCTGGCCGGTTCGGGCGAGCGGAAGGGCTGCCTGTGAGGAAACGGGAGAGTCGCGGACGGGGACCGGGAGGAGGAACATCGGAGTCACGGAGACAAAGTGGTGGTTATGGGGACGCCGTCGATGGATTTCAGTGAGAGTCCGGAGGATCCGTTCGCCCTGGGGCATGCCGCTTCGGCCGTGCTCGACGATCACGGCACAGTGGTCGGCTGGAGCGCACGTGCGCAGGAGCTGCTGGGCTACCGCGCCAAGGAAGTGATCGGACGGGTGTGGCGGGACCTCCTGGTCGACACCCGTGACCTGCCTGTCGCGCGGTCCGTCGTCGTGAACGCCATGAGGGCAGGGGGCTGGTTCGGAGTCCTGCCCGTCCGGCACCACGACGGACGGCGTGTGGAGATGGGATTCCGGGCCCGCGCGATCACCCGCGACGGAGATCGCCAGGAGTGGTTCCTGGTCGGTGCCCCTGCCGCGGAAGTGGTCGCCTGGCAGCGGGACCGTGCGCTGCTGGACGGCCTGTACCACCGGTCCCCGATCGGCCTGGCCATCCACGGCACGGACAGGAAGGTGATTCGGGTCAACCGTGCGATCGCAAAGGCGAGCGGCATCACAGCCGAGGCGCCGGTGGGCCGTCGTTCCGGTGAGTTCCTGGTCGACGAGGACGCGGGTCCGGCCGAGGAGCGGGTGCGCCACGTCCTGGAGACCGGCGAGCCGTTGATCTTCACAGAGCAGTCGGCCCGGACACGCCATGCTCCTGGTCGGGAACGGATGGTGTCCGTCTCCGCGTTCCGGATGGAAGACTCTTCGGGCCGGGTTCTCGGCGTGGCGGAGACGATCGAGGACGTGACCCAGCGCTATCAGGCCCGACGCAGGCTCACTCTGCTGAACGAGGCGAGCGCCCGGATCGGAACCTCACTGGACGTGACGCAGACGGCCCGGGAACTGGCCGAGGTGGCCGTCTCAGGCTTGGCCGACTACTGCTCGGTGGACCTCCTGAAGCCGGTGGCACTGGGTGACGAACTGCCCTTGGACATGGCAGGTGCGCTCCTGCGAGTGGCCCTTTCGCCCCCAGAACCACGGGTCCCGTTCCAGGAGGGCGACGTGGTCCCGCTCCTTCCGGAGTCTCCGCAGGCGCGGTGCCTGGCCGAGCGTCGCCCGATTCTCGAACGGCTGCTGTCCCTCCGCCCCGAGTGGTACGCCATGGACCGACGGCGGATCGAGGTCGCCCTGGGTCTCGGCGTTCATTCCCTGATCGCGGTGCCCCTGATGGCACGCGGCCTGGTACTGGGCGTAGTGAGCCTGTGGCGAGTACGCCATTCGGAGCCTTTCGAGGACGACGATGCCGCGGTGGCCCACGAGTTTTCCTCGCGTGCGGCCGTCTGTATCGACAACGCGCGCCGCTTCACCCAGCAGCAGAGCGCCGCTCTGACTCTGCAGCGCAGTCTGCTGCCGGGCACGGTGTCCGACCTGCCGGCCGTCGAGGTGGCCTGCCGGTACCTGCCGGCGAGCGGTGAACCGGGCATCGGTGGTGACTGGTTCGACGTGATCCCGTTGTCAGGGGCCCGAGTCGCCCTCGTCGTGGGAGACGTGGTCGGCCACGGAATCCACGCCGCGGCCTCGATGGGGCGCCTGCGCGCCGCCGTACGCACCCTGGCCAGCCTCGACCTGGAACCGGACGAGGTGGTGGCCCGGCTGGACGATCTGGTCAGTCTGCTGGCCGCCGAGGGGGAGACGAACGCCGAGGACAACCAGTCGGCGATCGAACAGGTGCTCGGGGCCACGTGCGTCTACGCGGTCTACGATCCGGTCTCCCGGCAATGCTCCCTGGCACGCGCCGGCCACCCGGCACCCTTGGTGTCCACGCCTGACGGCCAGGTGACCGTGCTCGACCTGCCCGCGGGACCGCCGCTCGGCCTGGGCGGACTGCCGTTCGAGATGTACCACCTGGAGCTCCCTGAGGGCAGCCTGCTCACGCTCTACACCGACGGCCTCCTGGAGGCGCGCGACGGCGACATCGATGCCGCGCTGGAGAACCTGGAGGAATGTCTCGCCCACAGTGCCGACGCCCTGCAGCGCACGTGCGACGGGGTGGTCGAAGCGCTGCTGCCCACGGACCGCCGCCCCACCGACGACATCGCGCTGCTCATGGCCCGTACCCGGGTGCTGCCGCCGGAGAACTTCGCCACCTGGCACCTGCCTCTGGAAGCGACCGCTGCCGGCCGCGCCAGGGAACTGACCACGGCGAAACTGGCCGAATGGGGGCTGTCGGAAATGGCCTTCACCACCGAGCTGGTCGCCAGCGAGCTCGTCACCAACGCCTACCGGTACGCGGACGGCCCCGTCACCCTGCGCCTCATCCGTACACACTCCCTGATCTGTGAGGTGTCCGACGCCAGCCACACGTCCCCTCACCTCCGAAGGGCCCTCAGCACGGACGAGGGCGGACGCGGGCTCTTCCTGGTCGCGCAGCTCACGGAGCGGTGGGGCACCCGCTACACCCACGACGGCAAGACGGTCTGGACGGAGCAGCCTCTGCCGCCCTCCTGACCACCCGCGGCCTCCACGACTTCCGCGTCTTCCACGTCTTCCACGACCACGGCCCACCGCGACAGCCGACTGGTCGGCGGACGGGACCGCGGCGACGGCCCCGCCGTAACTGGCGGGCACGGTCGACCGAAGCCGATGGCGAGCGACGGACGTTGAACGCCTCAACTCGCCCCCGAGATTGAGAGCGAGCGGAGTCGCAGTCCGGAGCGCCCCGGCCAGGACGAGCTGGTCGCTCACCTGCGGTAATGAGGAATGGGCCCACTCGGCCTCCCGCCCTCGGGCCGGTCCGGGCGACAGCGGAATCGCTTCTCCCTCACTCGTTCGAGCGGAGCGAAAGTGCTCCTGCCCGCTAGGCTCAAGCGTGGGACAGAATCGCGCCCATGGGAGCAGCCATGACCACCCCAGCCGCTGAGGAACCACTCATCCCTCAGCCGCCTGCAACGGTTTCCACGCTACGGCGGGCCATCAGTCAGATCGCGCCTGCCTCGCTCCCCGCCTTCACGCGTGAGCTGGACCAAGCGGCCGACCAGTCCCGGGAGGGCTCCGATCTTGCCCCTCTCCGGCGATTCATCACCCAGTGGGCCGTCTATGTCCACATCCAACGCCAGCCCAGCCTGGCTGCAGACTTCCGCCGCTGGGAGGACACCGCTGAAGCGGGCGACGCCGCGCAGGCACGACAAGCCGCCGCCGAGATCGGACGGCTTCTCGATGAAGCCCACGCGGCCGTCGGTCTCTCGACCCGGTGAGTCCGGACTGGCACTGGGAATACGACCCTGATCACGACCACGTGGCAGGCGGCCTCCCCGCCCACGTCGTGGCGGAAGTCGAACGCCTGGCCGGCCAACTCGTCGAACTCGCCAGTACGGGAATCGACGTCAGTGACCTCGGCAACGGCCCAAGACCGGGCGGCCTACGTCGTATGGACGCGGCCGGCGGATGGTTCTACTTCCTGGTGGCCCCCCGCGCGCCACTCATCATCATCGTCCGCATCGTGCCCCCGTTCGACGCCTTGTAGCGACTGCACCGGCCCTCTCTCCCTCGCCCGAGGGTGTCGTGAACCCGTGGACCCACCACACCCCCGGTCGGCCCGGCTCGGCCCGTCCCGCCGCGGCGGCGTTCGGCAAGATCGGGACCAGCTGACCGGTCGGAACCGTGGCGGCCGGGTCAGGGCCGGATCGCCGAACCCGGCAACTCCGATCGGGTGGACTCGCCGGAACGCAGATCGGACAGGGGTCGTCGCCGCGGGGCCGGGTGGTGGTGTTGCCGTCTGCTCCCTTGACCCGGAAGAGGCGCCCCGACATGCGACGCACCACCTACCGCCGTCCGTTCGCCGCAGCACTGCTCGTGGCGTCCGTGCTGGCCCCGATGACAGCGACCCCCGCCGCGGCCGTCCACGCACCGGGGGGCCACACAGCGGCCCTCGGCCCGGCGGGCGCCGACCGGTACGGCGAGGACGACTGTCCCCGGCACGGTCTCGGCCCCGAGCTGACCGCCCGGCTCGACAAGGCGATCGAGGACGTCCGCCAGGAGGCGAACATCCCCGGTGTGGTCGTCGGACTGTGGATGCCGGGCAAGGGGAACTACGTCCGCGCGACCGGTGTCGCGAACACCGCCACCCGCGAGCCGATGGCGGTCGACTCCTACATCCGGATCGGCAGCGAGACGAAGACCTTCACCGTCACCGCGCTGCTCGAGCTCGTCGACGACCACCGGATCGGGCTGGACGACCCGATCTCCGACTACATCCGCGGCGTGCCGAACGGACGCCACATCACACTGCGTCAGCTCGCCGAGATGCGCAGCGGCCTGTTCCCTTACACCTCCGACGCGGACTTCGAACACGACCTGCTGAGCAACCCGCAGCGCAGCTTCACCCCGCGGGAACTGCTCGCGTACGGCTACCGGCATCCGAACACCTTCGCGCCCGGCGCGGAGTTCCAGTACTCCAACACCAATCTCATCCTGCTCGGCCTGGTGATCGAGAAGGTCAGCGGCCACAAGATCGCCGACTTCCTCGACAAGCGGGTCTTCCGCCCGGCCCACCTGCGCCACACCCTGTTCCCGAAGGGGAACGAGTTCCCCGAGCCGCACCCGCAGGGCTACACCGACCAGACGCTCAACGGCGGCATCGCGAACGCCACGGACTGGAACCCCAGTTGGGGCTGGACGGCCGGAGCGATGAGCTCCAACCTGCACGACCTGCGCCGCTGGGCCAAGGTCGTCGCCACCGGCACCCTCCTCAGCCCCGAGACGCAGGCACAGCGCCTCAAGACGCTGCCGACCGGCTTCCCGGGAACGAGCTACGGCCTCGGCATCTTCAACGCGAGCGGATGGATCGGGCACAACGGCTCCCTGCCGGGATACGAGACCGTGACCGTCTACCTGCCGTCGAAGAAGGCCACCCTCGTCGTCATGCTCAACACCGACGCCTCGCACGACGGCCAGGAGCCGTCCACGCTGCTCGCCAGGGCCATCACGGAGATCGTCACCCCGAACAACGTCTACGCCGGGAACATCAACCCGAACTAGGCACCCCGTCCGAAGAGGCCGGAGCACGGCAGGAGAGCCGACGGCCGGAGCACGGCGAGAGAGCCGGCGGCCGGAGCACGGCCGGAGACGCAGGGGCACGGCAGGGGCGGTCACCCGCTCCCGGTCGTGCCCCTGTCGCGTCGGCCACCGGCCTTCAGAATCCCCCGGCCATCCCCGCCACTCCCCCGACGAGCGCGCTGAGCAGCATCGCGCCGCTCAGCGCGCCGAACAGCGCCGACAGTGCACGGGGTGTCCGCCGCGCACCCGCCCTGTTGCGGGCGCACAGAAATCCCAGGAACAGCACCATCAGGCCGAGCAGGGAAACCGCCAGCCACCCGAACGAGGCGGCGACACCCGGCTGCTCGTATCCGGCGGAAGCCGTCCGCTGCAACGCCACCGAGCTGCCGACCGGCAGACTCGCGCCGATCGTGGCATCGGGGTCCACCACGGTCCCGTCGGAGGAGCGGAAGATCCCGCTGCAGTGCTGATAGCGGTGGCCGTTTCCGGAACGGTCCCAGGCGCAGGTCTCGACCCGGAGATGACCCGGCGTGCCCGCCAGACCCGTGGCATAGCCGACATGGATCGCCGCGAGCCAGGTCACGACGGTGCCCGCGGCGAACAGGCCGACGATCAGGAGCAGCGGTGGACGCCCTGCCGACACTCCCGCCCGGAGCCGACCCCGACGATTCACGCGTCCCCCCGACACTCCCGACAGTCCCTGTCGATCCCAGTCGATCCCAGACCGACCCCTCACCGGGACACCCGCCCGGCTCCCCACCGGGACGCCGAACGGCCCCGCTCACGACGCTAACTCCGCTCCCGCTCGGCGTCGTTCATGTCCCGGCAAAGATCGCGTGCAGAGGGCACCTAATCCACCACGATGCCGAAGTCCCGCACGAGTTCCTCCAGGCCGCCCGTGTAGCCCCTGCCGCCGAGGACGAACTTCCAGTCGCCGTCGGCCCGTCGACGGAAGGAGCCGAGTACCAGGGCGGTCTCGCCCGGCCGGCCGTCGGAGACGTCGAGCCGGTCCAGTTCGGCCAGGCCCGGATCGAGCAGCCGGATGCCGGCGTCCGTGAAGCCGGAGAGGTCGGCGTCCGGGTTGGCCTCGGGGTCGACGGCGGCCACGAGGACGAAGCGGTCGGCCTCCGCCGGCAGCCCGTCGAAGGAGACGCGGATCGCGGCCTTGTCGGGCGCCGTCGCGGCCAGTGCGCGCACCGAACCGTCCGGCGTCCGGGGGTTGTTGAAGAAGACGAAGTGATCGTCGCTGAGGACACGGCCGCCCCGGCAGACGAGCGCGCAGACGTCCAGGGCGACGCTTCCGGTCCACGACATGCCCAGGATGTTGTGGTCGTCGGGCGGCCCGGGCTCCGGATCCGACGCCCGCGGAGCCGACGGTGCCGGCCGCGCCGCGGCCGGACGGCCGCCCTCGCCCAGCCGTCCGCGCAGGCCGTGCCGGTGGAGCAGGTCGACGAGTTCGGGGCCCGGGACGAGCTCCAGGGGCTTGCCGTCGGCGAAGGCGTGCGAGCCGGGACCGAACCCCGAGGTCGTCACGAGCACGCCCTTGTTGGCGCCCGCGTCCTGCACCGTCCCGTACAGGTCGCGTACGGCGGTGGGCGGCACGGTGTGGCGGTAGCGCTTCACCTGCACGACGATCTTGCCGCCCCGGATCGGTGCCGGGTCGAGCGCGTCGACGTCCACGCCGCCGTCGTTCGAGCGCTGGGTCGTCACGGCCTGCATCCCCATGGCCCGGAAGAGATCGGCGACCAGTTCCTCGAACGCGATCGGATCCATGGCGTACAGGTCCGGTTCCTCGTCGCCGCCATGGGCGACGACGCGGTTGCCGACATCTCGCGGGCGCCGGCTCGGTCGTACGGGAGTGAGCTGGTCCGGCCGGGCCGAGAGCTGCCCGCGCAGCCCGTCGGCCAGGCAGCTGCCCGCGTCCACCTGCGCCAGGTGCAGTTCGAGGAACGCGGAGCGGGAGGCCATGACCGTCGTGAGGAAGATGTGGCCCGGCCGGCCGGTCGTGGGGTCGTGCCCGTCCACGAAGCCGTTCAGGACCACCGACTCGAGTGCGCCCTGTTCGTCCGCCCCGAAGAGTTCGTGCAGCACGAGCAGGGCGCACTGTGCGAGGACCTCCCGGTACAGGCTCCGGCGCTGGGTGACCGGACGCGGGGTCTCCTTGTCCTGATCGGTCCCGGAGAGGTACCGGACGGACTTCATCTCGGGGACGACTCCGTAGGCGGGCAGTTCCCAGTCGAGCACCAACTGCCGGGCCGCGGCGTCGTAGGCGGCGGCGATCTGCCGGGGAAAGCCCTCCGGCCACGCGGACGAGGAGTACAGGGCGGCGGAGAAGTACTCGATCACGGAGTCGGGTTCCTTGCGGCGAACCCCTTCGCAGACGTCGACGACACCGGCGTTGTGCCGACGTACGTCCGCCAGCTGGGCATCGGCCCACTGCTGGTACTCCCGCTGGTAGGACGCCAGTTGCCGCAGCCGGTGCGCCTCCGCGGCCTGGGCCGCGTGCCGGTCCCGCTCGAAGCGGGCCTGTGATTCGGCCTGCGCCTGTGCCCGGCGATTCGCGGTCCAGCCGCTCTCCGTCCGGTACCGGCCGATGTCCGGCATGGGCACCGGCCGCGCCAACGGCCCCGGGGCGAAGGGCTGGATCTGCTCGGGGCGCATGAGCGAGGCGGCCCGGAAGGCGGGAGCCCGGCATCCCGAGGCGAGAAGGCCCTGCAGCGAGGCGACCTGCGCGTCCAGTTCCTCGGTACGGCGTCGCGCCTCCGCCTGCCGGTACTCCCGGTACTCCTGGGCGGCTCGCCGCTGGTGGGCCCGCGCCTGCTGGGCTTCCTGTCTCCGCCGTCTGGCCTCGAGCTCCTGCTGACGCTGCTGTTGCCGTTGCACCTCGGCCCAGACGCCGACAAAACCGGCAGAGCGACGACTCATGTGCTGCAGGCCCTCCCCAGGGTGTCGGCAGCCGAAAGGCCCCTTGGTTGTCCCCACAACCATGCGTAAGGAGGCGACTCTATCCAGTAATCGACGTCCCGGACATCCACTCCGCGAGGTCCGCCCACGCGGGGCATCGACGCAGGTCACATGACCCGGACGGCGTGCGCCCGAGCCCCAGGGGCCACCTTCGCGGAGGGTCCGCCCCGCCGCCGGGGCTCCGCGGCCGGACCCGGCAGCCGTACGACCGGCCGGCGGCGGCAGCACGAAGGCGCCGTTCCGGTCGTACGACGGGAACGGCGCCCGGAGGCCATGCGCATCGGGCCGGCCAGGACTGCCGGGCCGATCAGGACCGCGGCATCGGCCAGGACCGCTAGATCGTGGCGGTGTCGATCACGAAGCGGTAGCGGACGTCGCTCGCCAGCACCCGCTCGTAGGCCTCGTTGATCTCGGAGGCGCTGATCAGCTCGATCTCGGCGCCGAAGCCGTGCTCGGCGCAGAAGTCCAGCATCTCCTGGGTCTCCTGGATACCGCCGATGCCGGAGCCCGCGAGGGTCTTGCGGCCGCCTATCACCGAGAAGAGGTTGAGGCGGACCGGCTCCTCGGGCGCGCCCACGTTCACGAAGGCGCCGTCCGTGCGCAGCAGGGCGAGGTAGGCGTCCAGGTCCAGCGGGGCGGAGACGGTGGAGAGGATCAGGTCGAACGTGCCGCGCAGTTCCTTGAAGGTCTCGGGGTCGCTGGTGGCGTAGTAGTGGTCGGCTCCGAGCTTCAGACCGTCGTCCTTCTTGCGCAGCGACTGGGAGAGGACCGTCACCTCGGCGCCGAGCGCGTGCGCGATCTTGACGCCCATGTGGCCGAGACCGCCCATGCCGAGGACGGCGACCTTCTTGCCGGGGCCCGCGTTCCAGTGCTTGAGCGGGGAGTACGTGGTGATGCCGGCGCAGAGCAGCGGCGCGGCCACGTCGAGGGAGATGCCGTCGGGGATGTGGAGGGTGTAGTTCTCGTCGACGACGATCTTCTCGGAGTAGCCGCCGTAGGTGGGCTCGCCGTCCTTGCCGACGGCGTTGTACGTGCCCACGCCGCCGCCGGTGCAGTACTGCTCCAGGCCGGCCTTGCAGTTGTCGCACTCGCGGCAGGAGTCGACCAGACAGCCGACGCCCACGCGGTCGCCGACCTTGAACTTGGTGACGCCGGAGCCGACCTCGGAGACGATGCCGGCGATCTCGTGGCCCGGCACCATCGGGAAGATGGCCTCTCCCCAGCCCTCGCGGGCCTGGTGGATGTCGGAGTGGCAGATGCCGGCGAACTTGATGTCGATGAGGACGTCGTGCTCTCGGACCTCGCGGCGCTCGATGGTGGTGCGCTCCAGCGGGGCCTTGGCGGCGGGAGCGGCGTACGCGGCGACAGTGGTCATGCCGGGGTTCTCCTCGGGAGGGGGGTGGACCGTGCCCGGCTGTCTTCCGTCGGGCACGGCATCCAGCCTGCCCGCTCCCTCAGGATTCACCCAGGTCACGGCTCTGCGTATGTCCGCTGGTCCTACTACTGGCGGGGTCAGGCTCGCCTGCGTACGACGGTGAATACTGGACGGATGGATGAACAGCCCCCTGCGGGGCCCGCCGGAGGGGCGGCTCACCCGCTGGACCGGCGCGCCGAGCTCAGCGAGTTCCTGCGCAGCCGCCGCGCCCGGCTGAAGCCGGAGGACGTCGGCATGCCGGACTTCGGGCGGCACCGCCGGGTGCCCGGGCTGCGCCGCGAGGAGCTGGCCCAGCTGGCCGGGGTGTCCGTCGCCTACTACACGCGCCTCGAGCAGGGCAACGGACGCAATGTGTCGGCGGAGGTGCTGGACGCGATCGCGCGGGCGCTGCGCCTGACGGACGCCGAGCACAACCACCTCACGCACCTCGCGAAGCCCAAGCAGCACAAGAAGAAGCAGGCGGCCCGGCCGCAGCAGGTGCGCGGTGCCCTGCGTCAGCTGCTCGACACGTTCGACGGCGTTCCCGCGTACATCACCGGGCGGCGCTCCGACGTGCTCGTCTGGAACCGGATGGCCGCGGCCGTCTTCGGGGACTGGTCGGAGCTGCCGCCGCAGGAGCGGAACTGGGCGCGGATGGTCTTCCTCAAGCCGGAGTACAGGGACCTGTTCGTGGAGTGGGAGCAGAAGGCGATCGACATCGTCTGTCTGCTGCGCATGGACGCGGGCTGCCATCCGGACGATCCGCGGCTGGCCGCGCTGGTCGGTGAGCTGTCCGTGAAGAGCGAGGACTTCCGGCGGCTGTGGGCGACGCACGACGTGAAGGAGAAGAGCCACGGGGTGAAGCTGCTGCGGCATCCGCTGGTGGGCGACCTCGCGTTGCAGTTCGAGTCGTTCCGGCTGGTCGGCGATGCCGAGCTGGCGCTGGTCACCTATCACGCGGAGCCGGGGTCGAGCTCGGCGGAGGCGCTGCGGCTGCTGGCCTCGTGGGGAACCGACGCGACCCGCGCGGGCACTTCCTCACCCCAGTAGACGTCGCTCCGGCACGCGTCACCGCGGTACGCGTCACCGCCGGTGGACCTCACCCCGGTACCCGTCACCGCCGGTGGACGTCACCCCGGTACACGTCACCGCCGGTGGACGTCACCCCCGGTACGCGTGGCCCCGCGGCCGTGCCCCGGGAGCTGTCGTCCCGCCACCGCACCGGGGGGTAGGGGCGTCGCCCGGTGAGCGCCCCGCCGCACCGGTGGGGGCGACGGGGCGGCCGGCAGGGCCCGGCCGGGCATCACGGCTGGTACGGCGGTGCGGCCCCCCAGGTCCACTTCGGTACGGGCTGCTCCGCCGGCGGCTTCGCGTCCGGGCCGGAGAAGTAGACGGCCAGGCGCGTGCCCCACTCGGTGTACGCGAGGAAGGCGGAGCGGAACTCGGCGTCGGTGGGGAGTCCCGCGTCGTCGGCCGCGTCCTGGAGCAGATTGACCCAGCGGCGGCGCTGCGCCTCCGTGATGCCCTTGCCCAGGTGCTTGGCGACCATGTGGCCGTGGCCTCCCTGGGTCTCGGAGTACGCCGGCGGTCCGCCGAAGACCTCACCGAGCCAGAGGGCGACATGAGCGGCGTGCTCGGGGGCGAGGTCCGCGAACACCGGCGCGAGGAGGTCGTCCTTGAGGACCTTGTCGTAGAAGGCCTCGGTGAGGCGGGTGAAGGCCTCGGCGCCGCCCGCCCAGGCGTAGAGCGTGGGCACGGAGGCGCCCTGGCCACGCACCGACGTCGGCTTGTAGTGGCGCATCTCCTCGATGTTGCCGATGAAGGGGCGGATCTCGGCGAGGAAGTCGGGGAAGAGCTCGGAGTTGCGGAAGCCCTCGACGTGGTCCTCCGTCGAGGTCCAGGTGATCCTCAGGACGAAGTGCTCGAAGTCCTCCTCGCAGCGCGCGAGTTCGTAGTCGACGCACTGCGGAGCCGCGGCGAGCTGGACTGCGGCCCGGGTGTAGGCGGCGAGGAACTCCGCCGACTGCTGCTCGGAAATCCGGTAACGGATGTATTCGACTGTCGAAGCGGTCATGCCCCCACACAAACACGAACGGGCCACCGGAAGCCCTCTTTCCGGTGGCCCGTTCGCTCCTGGCACATATCCCCGCCCGCGTCGCGGACGGAGGGGGGCGGCCCGTCCCGGCTACGCTCCCGCGTTCTCCTTGACGGTGATCTTCCCCTTGCGGATGGTCGCGACGCGCGGGGCCTTCTTCGCGATCGAGGAGTCGTGCGTGACCATGATGAAGGTGAGCCCGTGCTCCTTCCACATGGCTTCGAGCACGTCCATGATCTCGTCGCGCATGGACTCGTCGAGGTTGCCGGTGGGCTCGTCGGCGAGCAGCACCTTGGGCTGCTTGACCAGGGCGCGGGCGATCGCCACACGCTGCTGCTGACCGCCCGACAGTTCGGCGGGCAGATGTCCGAGCCGCTCGGCGAGCCCCACGGACTCCAGGGCCGCGGCGGCCCGTTCACGCCGTTCCTTCGTCTTCACACCGAGCGGTACGAGCGCGGTCTCGACGTTCTCCTGGGCGGTGAGCGTGGGGATCAGGTTGAAGCTCTGGAAGACGAAGCCGATGTTCTCGCTGCGCACCCTGGTGAGTTTCGCCTCGGACAGCTTCGCCATGTCGGTGCCGTCGAGTTCGACACTGCCCGCCGTGGGACGGTCGAGCCCGCCGAGCATCTGGAGGAGGGTGGACTTGCCGCCACCGGTGGGGCCCTGGATGACGAGCCGGTCGCCGTCGCCGATCGTCAGGTCGATTCCGGCGAGCGCGTCGATCGTCTCCTTGCCCCGCGTATAGCGCTTGGTGACGCCTCTGAGTTCGTACATGGTGCAACTCCTGGGATACGTAAGTACGTGAGGGGCGGGGCCTATTCGACGCGGCGCAGGGCGTCCGCGGGGCGCAGCCGGGAGGCCCGCCAGCCGCCGAAGGCGCCGGCGATCAGGCCGCCGGCGACGGCCAGGGCGACCGCGACGACGATGGTGTTGACGCTGACGGGTGCGGTGAGCGCGACGTCGAGGGCCTTGGACGCGGTCTGCCGCGCCGGGCCGCCGAAGCCGCCTCCGCCGGGACCGCCGCCCGGGCCGCCGCCGCCCGTGTTCCCCAGCTGTGCCTGGAGGTTGGGGCTGATCTCGGTGACGACGTAGGCGCCCACGAGGCCGAGGGCGATACCGAGGGCGCCGCCGACGAGGCCGTTGACGATGGCCTCGCCGACCACCTGACGGGTCACCCGGCTCGACGTCCAGCCGAGCGCCTTGAGGGTGCCGAACTCGCGCACCCGGCGGGAGACGGCGGAGGAGGTGAGCAGGCCGGCGACCAGGAACGCGGCCACGAGCACCGCGATCGACAGCCACTTGCCGACGTTCGAGGCGAGGTCGGAGGCGGTGGACAGGGAACCGGAGACGGTGTCCGCGAGGTCGGCGGAGGTGGTGACCGTCGTGTCCGAGATGTTCTTCTGGATGGTGCTCTTGACGCTGGAGATCTGCTGCGAGTCCGACGCCTTGACGTAGATCGTGGTGACCTTGCTCTTGGAGTCGCTGAGCGTCTGTGCCTGCTTGAGCGGGATGTAGAGGTTGGCCGCCGCGTCGCCGCTGTCGGGCGTCGCGATGCCGATGATCTTGTACTTGACGCTCTTGACGGTGACGGTGCCACCGAGCTTGAGCTTCTTCTCCTTGGCGTACGACTTGTCCGCGACGACGACCTTGGCGTTCGTCTCGGAGGTCTTGAACGTACGACCGCTGGTGATCTTCGACGAAGTCAGCGGGCCCAGGGCGGGCTTGGTGACGTCGGTGCCGTAGACCGAGTAGTTGTTGACGTCGAAGTCGGCGCCGCCGCCCTTGACGGTTCCCTGCGGCGAGGGCTGGGCGCCACCGCCGCCCCGACCACCCTGCTGGTTACCGCTGTTGGGGTCCTGCTGGAACTGACCGCGGGTGAACTGGCCGTTGACCCGGATGACTTGGAGGCTCAGTCCGCCGACGGCGTCCGCGACGCCGTTCTGGGAGTCGACCTTGGCGACGGTCGAGGAGGCCAGGGTCTGGAAGCCCTGGACCATGACGCGGTCGCTGCTCTGCTCCTTGTCGGAACCGCTCTCCCTCGCGTCGAAGTTGAAGCGCGGGCGGTCGCTGGAACTGGCGGCCGGCGCGGCGGCCTTGGTGACCGTCATGTCGGTCCCCAGCCCGTACAGCGACTGGAGGACCTTGCCCTGGGCGTTTTCCATGCCCGAGGACACGGAACTGACCACGATGACCAGGGCTATGCCCAGGGCGAGCCCGGAGGCGACGACGAGGGCCGCCTTTCTGCGGCGGCGCAGTTCGCGCCTCAGGTAGGTGAAGAACATGGCCGCAAGCTAGGTACGGCGTGTGATGAAGGCATAAGGCCGAAATAAGAGAACGATGAGAAGGCTGTGGCCGGGCCCAGAAACCTTTGAGAAACGCCGATGCGGCGGCGGCCCGTGGGGGCCGCCGCCGCATCGGCGTCGGGTCGTGCCTCGGTCTCGGACCCTCGGGCGGTGCCTCGGTCCCGGACCGTCAGATCATGCCTCGGTCCCGGATCGTCGGGTCGCGCCCAGAGATCAGACGGCCGAACCGGCCTTCCAGGCCGCCCAGTCCAGGTTCCAGCCGTTGAGGCCGTTGTCCGGGGCGATGGTCTTGTCGCCGGTGTTCTTGACCACCACGACGTCACCGAGAAGCGTGTTGTTGTAGAACCACGCGGCGGGCGTGTTGGCGTCGTTGGCGCCCTTGGTGTCGGACAGGCCGACACAGCCGTGGCTGGTGTTGACGGAGCCGAAGATGGACTTCGCACCCCAGTAGTTGCCGTGGATGAAGGTGCCGGAGTTCGACAGCCGCATGGCGTGCGGCACGTCCTTGATGTCGTACTCGCCCTTGCCGTCGTCCTTCTTGAAGCCGACCGTCGAGCCGTCCATCCGGGTCTCCTTGAACTTCTCGGAGATGACCATCTGGCCCTGGTAGGTCTTGTTCTCGGGCGAACCGGCGGAGATCGGGATGGTCTTGATCGTCTTGCCGTCCTGCGTGACCTTCATCGTCTTGGTCTGGGCGTCGACGATGGAGACCTGGTTGCGGCCGACCTTGAACGTGACCGTCTTCTGCTGCACGCCGTAGACACCGCTCGCGCCCTCGACGCCGTCGAGGTTCAGCTTGAGGGTGACGGTGGAGCCGCCGGTCCAGTAGTTCTCGGGGCGGAAGTCCAGGCGGTTGGCGTTGAACCAGTGCCCGACGACCTCCTGGCCGCTGCTGGAGGAGACGGAGATCCCCTTCTGCACGTCGGCCTTGTTGGTGATCGCCTTGTCGAAGTTGATCGAGACCGGCATGCCGACGCCGACGGTGGAACCGTCCTCCGGCGTGAAGTTGCCGATGAAGCTGTTGGACGGGGAGACCGTCGTGAACGACGCGTTCTCGTGGGCGGTGCGGCCCTCGGAGTCGGCGGCCTCGGCGGCGATCTTGTACGTGGTGGCGCGTTCCAGCCGGTTGAGGGGCTTCCAGCTCTTCTTGTCCGCCGATATCTGACCGGCGACGGCGGTGCCGGTCGCGGTCTTCATCGTGACGGACGTGAGCGAGCCCTTGCTGACCGTGACCGCCGTGCCGTTGTTGATCGAGGCGTTGTCGGAGCCGTCCTTGGGCGTGATCTTGATCTGGGCCTCGGAGGTCTTCTTGGCCGCAGCCTCGTCGACCTTGGCCGCCGACGTGCTGTCGCCGCCGTCCGATGAGCTGGCCTTGTCGTTGCCTCCGCTGCACGCAGAGAGCACCAGCACCCCGCCGAGCAGTGCGGACGCGGTCATCAGACGCTTGCGCCGCTTACTGTTCGTCATCACACGCTTCTCCATCGTTGCCGAATCCCGAAAAGACAAGAGAGCCCCGTAAGAATCTCCAACGCCAGGACCGGTTCGTCCCGTTCCACTTCTTACCAAAGTGTGTTCCACGCCACGTCCGGGCCAACGGGACGGGAGTGACGCGAGGCGGTCCATGCGTCTCCGGAGACGAGAAAACCCCGGCGGCGGTTGCCGACCGGGGTCACGAATTTCCCAGGCCGCGTCAGCCGCGTACGTCTTCCTCGTCGTCCTCGTCAGCATCATCCTCGTCAAGGTCCCAATCCGGCGAATCGGGGTCGTAGTCGATGGGCTCGCTGCTCCAGGAAGCCTGGGCGAGCTCGATCCCCGGCACCTCACTGACCAGGTCGAACGGGTCGACGAGATAGGCGAGGGCCTCGGCCGTGTCTTCCGTCACTGCGCTCTCGGCGTGCGACCGCTCGTCGGCCGGCATGGCCGCGTCCTCGCCGATCCGACGCAGTGCGGCCTTGGTGACGGCGTCGGCGTCGTCGATCTCCAGCACCAGTTCGACCCGAAGTCGGACAAACCGTGATGTCTCAGGGGTACTCATGAGAGGGAGCGTACGGCCCATGCGATGCGCGACTTTCCCACGACCCGCGCCTTTCATTAGCATCGCCCCACACGGCCAATTCGCCAGCGCCACAAGGGGATCGATATTTCGTGTCCGCCGCACGTCGATCGTTGCTGACCGCCACCGCAGCGGGGACCCTCCTGGGTGCCCTGTGGTTCGTCCCGTCCGCCAACGCGACCCAGGACGTACCCACACCGAGCGGGTCGGCGCCTGCGTCCGCGCCGGCAGGCACCACCGCGACACGGATCTCCGCGGAGTCGGCCACCGCGCCGGACACGGAGTCCGACGGTGATCAGACCCTGCTCGCCGACACCGGCAGCATGGATACGACGCCGTATCTCGTCGGCGGCACGCTCTGCCTCGGCCTCGGCGCCGGATTCGTGACGTATTCCGTGCGCCGCGAGCGCACGATGGCCTACTGAGCGCACCGACCGGACTCCGGACAGTCAACCCACAGCACAGGGAAGCCATGCGAGAGCTGAGCGAGCTGACCGACGTCGAGGAACCTGCCTGGCCCCTGCTGTCCAAGGCGATCGCCGCCAGCGGGGTGTCCATGGAAGTCCTTCCGGTGGACCCCGATCTGGGCCGCGCCAGCCTGCTGCAGCTGCAGATCACGGCGCGGTCCTGGCTGGGCGGGATGGTGCTCAACTGCGGTGGGGTGGTGCTGGACAGCGGGTGGCTGCGGATCTACGGCAGCCCGGCCGAGGACCTGACCGCGGGCCTGCCCGGTGGCTCGACGGACCTGCCCTCGCTGGCCGAGGTCAACGAGTTCCCCGAGCGGTTCGATCCGGCCTGGCGTCCCCGGGACGGCGGGCTCGTCGTCGGCCACGACGTGCTGGGCGGGGTGTTCGTCCTCAACGGCGCCGACCCGGAGGCGGTGGGCCGTCCCGGGCATCCCGGCGAGGTCGTGTACTTCGCGCCGGACTCACTGAAGTGGGAGGCGCTCGAAGTGGGCCACGGGGCCTGGCTCCAGTGGCTCCTCGGCGAGGGCACGGACCATTTCTACGACACGCTGCGATGGCCGGGCTGGCGGGCGGAGTCCGGTGCCCTGACAGGCACGCAAGGGCTGTCCGTGGTGCCCTTCCTGTGGTCGGCGGAGGCACGGCGCGACCTCATGTCGACGAGCCGCCGAGCGGTACCGCTGGCCGAACTCCTTGCCCTGCACCGGGATTTCGGCCTGAAACTGGACAAGGTGGACCCGGGCTTCCTCGGCGACGTCTGAAGCATCGGGCGGTGACCCGGCGTCCACGCCCGGCGACTGACGGGTCACGTGCCGCGACCGGGACCCCGAAGCGCTCGGGCGTGTCTGAGTGCCGTCTCGCCCCGCCCGGTGTCCCGGGACGTCCGCTGTGTGTCACCCCGCGGATGCGACGGGCGTCGGGTGGACGCCGGACCGCACATGCCGCGGCCCCGCGCCCCGAAAGGGGTGCGGGGCCGCGGCGAGGCCGATCGGTCCGTCATGCGGCCCTGCGGCCGCCACCGGTCTGGCCGCCGTTCTGGCCACCACGCTGCGGAGCGCGCCCGCGCCCGCCGGAACGGCCGGTGCCCGCGGCACCGCCTTCCGTACGACGCCCCGCGCCACCGCCGCCTTCGGTACGACGGCTCGCGCCGCCGCCTTCCGTACGTCGGCCGGCGGCCGCTCCGCCGGCGCCCGTGCGGCGGCCGGTGGCCGCGCCACCCGCCGCGCCGCCCGCGACCGGACGTCCGCCGCGCTGCTGGCGCCCCTGGCCGTCCGACCCGCCGCCCGTGCGCGTGGCCGTACCGGCGACCGACGGCCGCCTGGCCCCGCCCCCGGTGGCACGCCGCGCCTTGGGCCGCGCCTTCGGCTGCTCGGCCTGCTGCGGGACCTCGATGACGACCGGCACGCCGGAAGGCTCGCGGGCGCCGGTGAGACGGGCGAGTTCCTCGTCGCTGGACTTGACCCGGGCGGTGCGCGGCGTGATGCCGGCGTCCGCCATCAGGCGGGTCATCTCACGCTTCTGCTCGGGGAGCACCAGGGTGACGACGCTGCCCGACTCTCCGGCGCGGGCGGTACGGCCGCCGCGGTGGAGGTAGTCCTTGTGGTCGGTCGGCGGGTCGACGTTGACCACGAGGTCGAGGTCGTCGATGTGGATGCCGCGGGCCGCCACGTTGGTGGCGACGAGGGCGGTGACCTGACCGTTCTTGAACTGGTCGAGGGTGCGGTTGCGCTGCGGCTGGCTGCGCCCGCCGTGCAGGGCGGAGGCCCGGACACCGCTGGCGAGCAGCCGCTTGGTGAAGCGGTCGGCGCCGCGCTTGGTGTCGACGAAGAGGATCACCCGGCCGTCACGGGCGGCGATCCGCGTGGCGACCGCCTTCTTGTCGGTCTCGTCGGCGACGTGCAGCACGTGGTGCTCCATGGTCGTCACCGCGCCCGCGGACGGGTCGACGGAGTGCACCACGGGGTCGGTGAGGAACATCTTGACGAGCCGGTCGATGTTCTTGTCGAGCGTGGCCGAGAACAGCAGCCGCTGACCGCCGGGCTCGACCTGGTTGAGCAGAGCGACGACCTGCGGCATGAAGCCCATGTCGGCCATCTGGTCGGCCTCGTCGAGCACCGTGATCGAGACCTGGCCGAGGGCGCAGTCGCCCCGCTCGATGAGGTCCTTGAGCCGCCCGGGGGTGGCCACGAGCACCTCGACACCGCGGCGCAGCGAACCGGCCTGCCGGCCGATCGACATCCCGCCGACGGCCGTGGCGACGCGGAGGTTGACCGCGGTGGCGTACGGCGTCAGCGCGTCGTCGACCTGCTGGGCGAGCTCGCGCGTGGGGACGAGGACGAGGGCGAGCGGGTTCCTCGGCTCGGCCCGGCGACCGGCCGTGCGGGCCAGCAGGGCGAGCCCGAAGGCCAGCGTCTTGCCGGAGCCTGTGCGTCCCCGGCCGAGCACGTCGCGCCCGGCGAGGGAGTTGGGCAGGGTGGCGCCCTGGATCGGGAAGGGCTCGGTGACGCCCTGGGCCGCGAGGGTCTTCGTCAGGGCGGCCGGCATGTCCAGCGCGTCGAACGACTCGACGGCGGGCAGCGCGGGTGTAATGGTCTCGGGCAGGGAGAACTCCTGCGGCGGGGCGACCTTGCGGGCGCCACCGCGGCCCGCGCCCCGGCCGGTGTTGCGGCCGGTGCTCTTCGCGGAGCCGCCGGTCTGTGCGGCGCGTGCGTTTTCCGGCCGCTTACGGACGGGACGTTCGGATCGAGTCATGCTGGATCTGGATTTCCTTCCTGGGCCCCACGGACTGCACACACAGCGCTCACCGACTGCATGAGCTGTCACAGCGCTGAGCCGGGACCCGCACCCGAAGGGGCGGGACCCGGCTCTGGAAAAGCGCGCCTCGAACTAGGCGGGGAGGATGTTCTCCGCCTGCAGGCCCTTCTGGCCCTGCGTGACCTCGAAGGAGACCTTCTGGCCCTCGACGAGCTCACGGAAGCCGGAGCTGGCGATGTTCGAGTAGTGGGCGAAGACGTCGGGGCCGCCGCCGTCCTGCTCGATGAAGCCGAAGCCCTTTTCCGAGTTGAACCACTTCACGGTGCCAGTAGCCATGTTGTTCTCCTGAACAGGTAATGGGCCCCCATCCGGAGATGCACCGGGTAATGCCGGAGATGCCGGTAAAACAAAACGCGCCTGCGGAGGATTCCGATCAGGCGCACAAAGTAAATGGGTACCAAAAACGTATCAATGAGACAGTAGCACACGCTGAGGCGAGGGTGCGAGGCGAGGTACGTGGGCCGGAACACACCCGGCCCACGTACGACGGGCTGCTAGGCGAGCGGACCGGTCACCGGCTCCACCGTGGCCACCACACGGCCGGCGCGCACGAACGCGTCCGCCGCTTCCAGGTCGGGCGCCAGGAAGCGGTCCGGGCCGGGGCCCTGGACGCCGGCCGCGCGCACGGCGTCGATGACCGCCCGCGACGCCGGGGCCGGGGTCAGCCCCTCGCGCAGTTCGATCGCGCGCGTGGCGGCGTACAGCTCGATCGCCACGATGCGGGTCAGGTTGTCCACGGCGGTACGCAGCTTGCGCGCGGCCGACCAGCCCATGGAGACGTGGTCCTCCTGCATGGCGGAGGAGGGGATGGAGTCGGCGGACGCCGGTACGGCGAGCCGCTTCATCTCGCTGACCAGCGCGGCCTGCGTGTACTGGGCGATCATCAGGCCCGAGTCGACGCCGGCGTCGTCCGCGAGGAACGGCGGCAGGCCGTGCGAACGGTTCTTGTCGAGCAGCCGGTCGGTGCGGCGCTCGGCGATCGAGCCGAGGTCGGCGGCGGCGATGGCGAGGAAGTCGAGGACGTATGCGACCGGGGCGCCGTGGAAGTTGCCGTTCGACTCGACGCGGCCGTCGGGCAGCACGACCGGATTGTCGACGGCGGAGGCCAGCTCACGCTCGGCGACCGTGCGGGCGTGCGCGAGGGTGTCCCGGCCGGCGCCCGCGACCTGCGGGGCGCAGCGCACGGAGTAGGCGTCCTGGACGCGCGGGGCGTCGTCCTGGTGGTGGCCGGTGAGCTCCGAACCCTTCAGCACGGCCAGCATGTTGGCGGCGCTGGCACCCTGGCCCGGGTGCGGACGGATGGCGTGCAGCTCGGGGGCGAGGACCTTGTCCGTGCCGAGCAGTGCCTCGAGGGACAGCGCGGCGGTGACGTCGGCCGACTTGTAGAGCGTCTCCAGGTCGGCGAGGGCCATGACCAGCATGCCGAGCATGCCGTCGGTGCCGTTGAGGAGGGCGAGGCCCTCCTTCTCGCGCAGCTCGACGGGGGTGATCCCGGCCTCGGCGAGCAGTTCGCCGGCGGGCCGCACGACACCGTCGGGACCCTCGGCGTCCCCCTCGCCCATCAGGGTCAGGGCGCAGTGGGAAAGGGGCGCCAGGTCACCGGAGCAGCCGAGCGAGCCGTACTCGTGGACGACGGGGGTGATGCCGGCGTTCAGGATGTCCGCCATGGTCTGCGCGACCTCGGGCCGCACACCGGTGTGGCCGGAGCAGACGGTCTTGAGCCGGAGGAACATCAGCGCGCGGACGACCTCGCGCTCCACCCGCGGGCCCATGCCGGCGGCGTGCGAGCGGACGATGTTGCGCTGCAGCTGGGCGCGCAGCTCCGGGCTGATGTGCCGGCTCGCCAGGGCGCCGAAGCCGGTGGAGACGCCGTAGACGGGCTCCGGCTTCGCGGCCAGCGCCTCCACGATCTCGCGGGCCGCGGCGAGGGCCGCCACCGCCTGGTCGGAGAGCTCGATCCGGGCGCCGTCGCGCGCCACGGCGAGAACGTCGGACGCGGTCACTCCGGACGTCCCCACCACCACAGTGTGCATATCCATATTCAGGAGCGTACGCAGTGAATTCGATGATGTCACTAGTGGGTGGCCGGTTGACCCCTTACCTCGGCGTACGTCACAGCGGACGTCTGGGCCACGCCGAAGGACAGCGCGGCCCGGGCCGCCTGACGGACAGGGCGGCCCGCGTCGCCTCCCGAGCCGGGCCGCCCGCGTCGCCTCACGGACCGGCCCCCCCGTGCCGTCCCCGGAACCTGCGGCGTTCGCCCGCCGTGGGAGACGGCGCGTCCGCGAGGCGTACGACGGGATCGTCGGGGCCCTCGCGCCCGGCGACCACGGGTTTCGCGGCGCGGACGGCCTTCGCCCGGTACTGGGCCGCGTCCGCCAGCCGGAACAGCCGGCGCGCCGACCGCACGGGGCCGATCGGGTCCTCGGTCGAGGCGACCCCGCACGCCACACCTTCCCCCAGCTCCAACTCGGCCGCGCGGCGGCAGAGTTCGTCGGCGATGCGGACCACCTCGTCGGCCGGCGGGCCCACCGCCACCAGACAGAACTCGTCGCCGCCCAGCCGCGCGGCGAGGGTGCCGGGAAGCATGGCCCCGCACAGCGAGAGCACCGACCCGAACCGTTCCAGGAGCCGGTCGCCGACGGCGTGCCCGCGGGTGTCGTTGACCCGCTTGAGCCCGTTGAGGTCGCAGACGACGAGGCTGACCACGGATCCGTCGCCCTTGTGCCGTTCGACGGCCTCGTCGAGGCGTACGTCCACGGCCCGGCGGTTGGCGAGTCCGGTCAGGGCGTCGGTGTAGGCGAGGCGCCGGGCCTCCTCCAGGCGCTCGGTCTGGGCGATCCCGGCGGCGACTACGGAGGCGAGGACGGTCGCGAAGTCGGCGTCGGCCGGGCCGAAGACGGGGGCTCCGGCCGAACGTGCCACGTAGAGCTCGCCCCACGCCCGCCCGTGCAGCACGATCGGCGCGACGACGCAGCAGCCGCGCCCTCGCCTGCGCAGGGCGGCCACGCGCTGGTGGCAGTACCCGGCGAGACCGGTCGCCGGGCCGTCGGCGGTCTCGACCCAGGCGTTGGGCTCGCCGCCGCCCGCCCACCGCTCGTGCAGGAACTCGGTGATCTCCGGGAACTGGTGCACCGGATAGGCCTCCCCGTCGGGGAACTCGTCCTCGTCGGGGGCGCGGTCGCCCACGTTGGCGAGGACCCGCAGCCGGCCGAGTTCACGCTCCCACACGGAGAGCGCGGCGAAGCTCCCGGTCAGCGCGTGACACGCGCCGAGCGCCGCGGCCCGCCACGACTCCCGCGGAGTGTGCGCCGCCGCCATCCCCTGAGCCAGCGCCACCACGGCCCTCAGCCGACTGTCCTCACCCATCACCCCAGGCTAGGGATATTTGCGCACATTTGGGACATTGGTATGGCGAACAGGGGTCCGGGTCGGGAGGGGCGGGCGCGGCCGGGCCGGGCCGGGCCGGGGCGACGTCCGCGAGGGCTACTCCCCCGGCCACTCCGGCTTGCGCTTCTCGTTGAAGGCGGCGACGCCCTCGGCCCGGTCCCCGGAGAAGGCGACGGACCGCCAGGCCGAGTCCTCGACCTCCAGGCCGGCCCGCAGGTCGAGTCCATGACCGAGACGCAGGGCGCGCTTGGCCGCGCGCAGCCCCACCGGGGAGTTCGCGGCGATCCGCGCGGCCAGGGCGAGGGCCTCGGCCCGGTCCTGCCCCGCCTCCACCAGCTCGTCGACCAGCCCCAACTCCCGTGCCTCGTCCGCCTCCAGACGCCGCGCCGAGAAGATCAGCTCGGCCGCGCGGGCGGCACCGACCCTGCGCGGCAGCAGCTGCGTACCGCCGCCGCCGGGGATCACGCCGACGGACACCTCTGGCAGCCCGACGACCGCCGTGCGGTCGGCCACGATCAGATCGCAGGACAGGGCCAGCTCGAACCCGCCGCCCAGCGCGAAGCCGTGAACAGCGGCGACGGTCGGCATCGGCAGCTCCAGGACACCGGTGTACGCGCCCCGCGCGACCGGGCGCTGCCGCACCAGCTCGGCATCCGTGAAGGAGTTCCGCTCCTTCAGGTCGGCGCCGACACAGAAGGCGCGCTCGTGGGTGGACGTCAGCACGACCACCCGTACGTCCCGGTCGGCGGCGAGGGCGTCACAGGCACCGGCGATGGAACGTGCCATGTCCGTGGACACGGCGTTCATCGCCTTGGGCCGGTCGAGGACGAGCTCGGCGACGTACGCGTGCCGCCGTACGGCGACGAACTCCCCGAACCTCCGCTCGCCCGGCTCCGTCCCCTGCTCCGCCCCTTGCTGCGCCATGACACCCTCCCGGTTAACGCGGGTTAACAATCGACGCCCCGATCATCGCAGCCGAGGCCGTTCGACGAAACCCGCCCCCTCGCCCCGTACCTCCTCGTTCGAGTGACATCCCGCCCAACTCCGGTTCGCGGCCCTCAAACCGCGCATAACCTGCGCACCGCCACAGCGCATTCGGGACGCCGGCACACCGGGGAGGGACGACCATGACGAACCGCGAGACACCGCAGGCCGGCAGCACCCGGCCGGACCCACGACCCACCGCCACCGCCACGTGGCCGACGGCCCCGAGGCAGACCGGGGCGACTCCGCCCGGCACCTCGCCCGGCTGCCCGCCACCGGCGGGCTCGGCACCGTCCCTCTCCACGAAGGTGGGCCCCCCGCGGTCCGGCTCCAGGACGACCGGGAGCACGGCGACCACGGCGACCGGGGCCACCGCCGCGGCCGCCGCACCGGCCGGTTCCCGGTGGGTCCGCGTCAAGCCGCTCAGCAAGGCGATGCCCGCCCCGACGCCGTTCAGCGCCACCGCCTACGGCGCGCTGAACGCGGGCTCGGTGCGGACCGCCACCGTGCGGACCGCCACCGCGGGGACGGGAGCCGCGAGGACGGGAACCGCCGAGGCGGCCGCCCCGAAGACCGGCGTGACGCCGACGGGATCCGCCGCGACGACCGACTCCGCGACGGCGGGCGGCGTCGGTGCCGGGGCCACGACGGCCTCCCCCGCAGGGACCGGGCACGTGAACCCCGGAGCCGAGGCGGCAGGGACCACCCCGCCGGCGGCCACGAAGACCGCGCCCACGCCGACCCGGCCGGCACCGGCCGCCGACACCGGCGACGCCACGTCCGCGACCGTCGGCCCCGCGAAGAACGGGGGCGTGAACGCGGAGGCTGCCCCGGCCGGAGCCACGGCGACCGCCGGTGCCGGGAAGGCCGGACCGACGGCCGCCGCCGCGAGGCCGGGTGACCCGGGCACAGGGACCACGAGGACCCTGCCGAGGCCGACCACCGGTACCGGGAAGTCCGGGCCCACGGCCGCCGGCGCCGCTGAGGCGGGCGAACTCCACGCCCACGCCGCAAGCACCCTGCCCACAGCAACCACCGATGCCGCGAAGTCCGGGACCAGGACCGCCGGCGCCGCCGAAGCGGGCGAACTCCACGCCCACGCCGCAAGCACCCTGCCCACAGCGACCACCGATGCCGCGAAGTCCGGGACCAGGACCGCCGGCGCCGCGAAGTCCGGTGCTCCGCACACCCTCGCCGCGGCGACCGGAGTCGCGGGGGCCGGGGCCGCGAACGCCGGGTCCATGCCGGACCGGGCCGCGAAGGTCTGGGGGTCCGTACCCGGGGTGGTGACGCCCGAGGGCACTGCGGGCACCCGGACGCGGGGAACCGGGGCCACGGCGGGCGCCCGGACGACCGGGACCAAGGCTCCGGCGGGCGCCCCGGCGGCCGACAGTGGGAGGAATCCCGCTGCTCCGGCGCGAGGGATCGTTCCGGCTCCGCGATCGGCCGGCGTCCACGGGCCCGCGGACGTATCCGGCGACAACGACCCCGCTCCCGTCCGGCTCCGTACCGTCCGGGGGCGGCACCGCCGGCCCCGGCCTCGACGCGTGCTCTTCGCCGTCGGGGGATTCGCGCTCGCGGCGGGAGTGCTGAGCTTCGCCCGGATGACGCCGGAGTCGATGACCGGGGGCGGCGGAACCCCGGAGACGGAGCCGGCCGCGACGGCGACGGACACGGACACGGCGGGCGACGCCGTCACCACCGTCGAGGCCGTGCCCCCGTCCGCGCACCCCGGGACCGCCGCGGGGAACGCCACGGGGAGCGCCGTGATGGGCGGGGAGAGCCTGGCTCCCACCCCGGGGGCGAGCGCGAACCCGACATCGCTCCCGACGGCCCCCGCCGTGATCCCGGCGGCCCGCGGCGACGCCCCCGTCACCACGGCGCCGGACACCACCGGCATCCCCACGGCCGCCATCACGACCCCGCCGCCCCCGGCGCCGACGTCCGCTCCCACCACCACGGCCCCGCGGCACACCCCGTCCCCGACGGCCCCCGCGCCGGCCCCGTCGCATCAGCCGCCGAACGTGTGCGTCCCGATCGTCGGCATCTGCGTGAACGGGCTGCTGTCACCCGGCCACCAGTGACGACCCCGGCAGGGCGGCACCGGGCAGGCCCGCGCCCGCCGCGCGTGCACCGCTCGAGTCGACCGGGCCCGCGTCGGCGGGTCGGGGGCCGTGCTAGGTCTGGTTGTCCCGGCGGGCCAGCAGCCACGGTTCGATGACGCCGAGTCCGCGGACGGGCCGCTGCCACATCGGCTGGAGCGCGAAGCGGTACGAGGGCGGTTCCTCGCCCTCCTTCTCCGCGGTGGCCGCGGCCTCGGCCGCCTCCGCCTCGGAGGCCGGAGCGTCCCCGGTGCGGGTCAGCTCCTCCGCGAAGGCGCCGTCGACGAGGACGGCGTCGCGCGGAGCTATCGACGTGAGGCGGCTCGCCAGATTCACGGTCGTACCGAACACGTCGCCCATACGCGTGGTCACCGTGCCGAAGGCGATGCCGACGCGCAGCTCCGGCATCGTCTCGTCGTTCGCCATCGTCTCGATGAGCCGCAGCGCGATCTCGGCGGCTACACCGGCGTCGTCCGCGGAGTAGAGCACCTCGTCGCCCAGGGTCTTGATGAGCCGGCCCCCGTGGGCCGCCACCAGGTCAGCCGCCGTGGTCTCGAAGGCCTCGACGAGCTCCCCGAGCTCCTCCTCCTCCATGCGGCGCGTCAGCCGGGTGAAGCCGACCAGGTCCGCGAAGCCGACGGCGAGCCGGCGGTCGACCATCTCCTCGTCGTCCGCCGCCTGCACGACCCGGCCGGTGGCGGCGGCGAGCTGGCGGCGCCAGACGTAGACGAGGAACTCCTCCAGCTCGGGCAGGAGCAGTTCGATCAGGGGGTACGTGACCTCGGTGCGGGTCATCCCCGGTTCGGGGGGCTCGGTCAGACCCTCCAGGAAGGAATCGATCTGCCATTCGGCCAGACGGGCGGTGGTCTGCCCGGTGGACCGGGCGACCTGGACGGCCATGGCCTCGCTCAGCAGGCCCGCCTCGACGAGACCGGCGAGACGGCGCAGGGCGAGCACGTCCGCCTCGGTCAGCGCCTTGGCCTGGCCGATGTCGGCGAAACCCATCGCCCGCCAGAAGCGGGAGGCCAGCTCCATGGAGACGCCCGCGCTGCGGGCCGCCTGGAACGGGGTGTAGCGACGCTCGGCGCCGAGGATGAGCCCCTCCAGACGCAGCGCCAGCGGGTCCTCCCCGGAGTCCGGCTCGGCCTGCGGGTCCACCCGGCCGTTCGCCTCGTGCCGGGCGTCGGGCCGGACGTCCGGTCGTGCGTCGGTCCGGTCGTCCCTGCGGATGTCGCTCCCCACGTCGGAATGGTCGTCCCTGCGGATGCCGGTTCCCGCGTCCGAGCGGTCTTCCGGGCGGTGGTCCTGGCTGCTCTCCGGGCCGGTGCCGGGACGGTCGTCCTGCCGGGTGTCGCCGTCCGCGGCGGCCCGTGCGGGTGTCGCGTCCGTGACCGGCCCGGCGGTACGGCCCGGCTCGCCGTCGGGGGCGGGGTGGGCACCCGTGCCGGAGCCGGTGTCGTCGACGGTCACGCCTGCTGCCCTTCCGATCTGCCGTGGTCAGGTATCGACCGCGCTCAACTCTACGGCAGGTGTGCGCTGGCTCACTCCCGATGCCGGGACCGAGGTCGGGGACGGTGCCGAGGTCGAGTGCACCACGTCGTTCCGCCCTCCGGCACACCATGTCGCACCGCCGGCGGACGCACCACGTCACACCACCCTCGGCCCCATCGCGTCACACCGCCCGCCGGCCGTCGCCGCGCACCCACGTCGGCCCGTCACGTCGGACCCGACCGCGGCCCCACCGCCTCACACCGCCTCACACCGCCCGCAGGTGCACCACGTCTCCGGCCCCCACCGGCTCCTGCACGCCTTCGTCCGTGGCGATGACGAGCCGCCCGTCCCCGTCCACGGCCACCGCCTCCCCGACGATCGACCGGCCTCCGGGCAGCTCGGCCCGCACCTCGCGCCCGAGGGTCGCGCACCCGGCCGCGTACGTCTCCTGGAGGCCGGAGGCGGCGGGGTCGCCGCCCGCTGCGCGCCAGCGCTCGTACCACTGCTCCAGGGAGCGCAGCACGGCCCGCAGCACGGTGTCACGGTCCGTGGTCGTCGCGCCCGCCAGCGCCAGCGATCCGGCGCCCGGCACCGGCAGTTCGTCCTCGCGCAGCGAGACGTTGATGCCGATGCCGACGACGACCGCGTCGGTGCCCGCGCGCTCGGCGAGGATGCCGCCGGCCTTGCGCTCCTCACCGTCCACGGTGACAAGTAGGTCGTTGGGCCATTTGAGTGCCATGTCGACCCCTGCGGAGCGCGAGAGCGCCGTCGCCACGGCGACGCCGGTGAGCAGCGGCAGCCAGCCCCAGCGTTCGACGGGAACACCGGTGGGCTTCAGCACCACGGAGAAGAAGAGGCCGGAGCGGGCCGGTGCCGTCCACTGGCGGTCCAGCCGGCCCCGCCCGGCGTTCTGCTCCTCGGCGACGAGGACCGCGCCCTCGTCGGCGTTCTCCTTGGTGACGAGGCCGACCAGATCGGAGTTGGTGGACCCGGTGCGCTCCACCACCTCCACGTCGCACCACAAGCCGTCGTCACGGACGAGCGCCCGGCGCAGGGCGGTCCCGTTGAGCGGCGGACGGTCCAGGTCGGACCACCGATTGTCGTTCGCGTCTGCTGCATCTCGCGGCGTCATGCAACCCACCCTAGGTGTGGTAAACGCCGCACTGCCGATCGGTAGGCACGCCACTACGCTACGGATGAGTAGCAAGCCCCCCTTCTGAGCACCTCACTCTTACGTCCCCTTAGAGCAGGCAGGGAGCCGCACCCCGATGTCCGAGCCGGAAGAGCTGCAACACCCCGACATCCACACCACCGCGGGCAAGCTCGCGGATCTGCAGCGCCGCATCCAAGAGGCGACGCACGCCGGCTCGGAGCGCGCCGTCGAGAAGCAGCACGCCAAGGGCAAGTTGACGGCTCGTGAGCGCATCGAACTGCTGATGGACGAAGGTTCCTTCGTCGAGTTCGACGAGTTCGCGCGGCACCGCTCGACCGACTTCGGGCTGGAGAACAACCGCCCCTACGGCGACGGCGTGGTCACCGGCTACGGCACGGTCGACGGCCGCCCGATCGCCGTGTTCTCCCAGGACTTCACCGTTTTCGGCGGGGCCCTCGGCGAGGTCTTCGGCCAGAAGATCATGAAGGCGATGGACTTCGCGCTGAAGACCGGCTGCCCGGTCATCGGCATCAACGACTCGGGCGGCGCGCGGATCCAGGAGGGCGTCAGCGCGCTCGGCATGTACGGCGAGATCTTCCGCCGCAACGTGCACGCGTCGGGTGTCGTCCCGCAGATCAGCCTGGTCGTCGGCCCGTGTGCGGGCGGTGCGGTGTACTCCCCCGCCATCACCGACTTCACGGTCATGGTCGACCAGACCTCGCACATGTTCATCACGGGTCCTGACGTCATCAAGACGGTGACGGGCGAGGACGTCGGCTTCGAGGAGCTGGGCGGCGCCCGCACGCACAACGCCGTCTCCGGCGTGGCCCATCACATGGCGGGCGACGAGAAGGACGCCATCGAGTACGTCAAGCAGCTGCTGTCGTACCTGCCGTCCAACAACCTCAGCGAGCCCCCGGTGTTCCCGGAGGAGGCGGACCTCACCCTCACCGACGAGGACCGCGAGCTGGACACGATCGTGCCGGACAGCGCGAACCAGCCGTACGACATGCACTCGGTGATCGAACACGTCCTGGACGACGCCGAGTTCTTCGAGACGCAGCCGCTCTTCGCGCCGAACATCCTCACCGGCTTCGGCCGGGTCGAGGGTCACCCGGTGGGCATCGTCGCCAACCAGCCGATGCAGTTCGCCGGCTGTCTGGACATCGACGCGAGCGAGAAGGCCGCGCGCTTCGTGCGGACCTGCGACGCGTTCAACGTGCCCGTCCTCACCTTCGTGGACGTGCCCGGCTTCCTCCCCGGCGTCGACCAGGAGCACACCGGCATCATCCGGCGCGGCGCCAAGCTGATCTACGCCTACGCCGAGGCGACCGTGCCGCTGATCACGATCATCACCCGCAAGGCCTTCGGCGGCGCGTACGACGTCATGGGCTCCAAGCACCTGGGCGCCGACCTCAACCTCGCCTGGCCCACCGCGCAGATCGCCGTGATGGGCGCGCAGGGCGCGGTCAACATCCTGCACCGCCGCACCATCGCGGCCGCCGAGGACCAGGACGCCACCCGCGCCCGCCTCATCCAGGAGTACGAGGACACGCTGCTGAACCCGTACACGGCGGCCGAGCGCGGTTACATCGACGGCGTGATCATGCCGTCGCAGACCCGCTCCCACGTCGTGCGCGGCCTGCGTCAGCTGCGCACGAAGCGGGCGTCCCTCCCGCCGAAGAAGCACGGCAACATCCCGCTCTAGTCCCCACAGACCCGGATCCTGGGAGCAGACATGACGATCAAGGTCGTACGGGGCAATCCGACCCCGGAGGAGCTGGCCGCCGCACTGGCGGTGGTCCGTGTACGCGCCGCGGCGGTGGCATCAGCCCCGTCCGGCGCGTCCGGGTCGCGCGACTCCTGGTCCGACCCCGCCCGCATCGCCGCGCACCGGCTTCCGCAGCCGGGCCCGACGACCTGGGGCCGCAGCTACTGGCCCGGCTAGGAGCGGCTCGGGGCGGTCACGCCCTGGAGCACCGTCGCGACGGCTTCGGCCATCACCGTGTATCCCGCGTCGTCGGGGTGCAGGTGGTCGCCGAAGTCGTACGCCGGGTGCAGCCGGTCCGGGTCCGCCGGATCGGCCAGGGCGCGGTTCAGGTCCACGACCGCGTCCCACTCTCCCCGCGCCGGGTCGCGGATCCACGCGTTCACCTCGTGGCTCACCTTCGCCGCGTGCTCGCCCCAGTGGTCGGAGCCGCCGAAGGGAAGCAGGGTCGCGCCGATCACCCGGAGTCCGCGGGCGCGGGCCGCGTGTATCAACGTCCGGTATCCGGCGATGAGTTCGTCGGCCTCGATCACCGGAGCCGGCCGATAGGTGGGCTGTTCGTCGGTCTCGCTGAACCCGATGTCGTTGACACCCTGGAGTACGACCAGTGTGTTCACGCCCAGGTGGTCGAGGACGTCGCGGGTGAGCCGGCCGATGCCCTTCTCGCCGTACCAGGCGGAGTCGTTGAGCAGCAGGTTCCCGCCGATGCCCGCGTTGAGGACGGGCCTCCCGGTGCGTTCGGCGAGCGCGTCGGACCAGCGCCGGTTCGCGCCCGGGGTGGAGCCGAAGCCGTCGGCGACGGAGTCGCCGAAGAGCGCGATCCCGTCCTCGCGTCCGCCCGTGTCGACCTCGACGGCGGACAGGAAGTACCAGGATTCGGTGTCCTGCGTGAAGCCGTTTCCTGCGAGTTCGCGGAGGCGGTCCCCGGCGCCCCGGTAACTGGTCGCGAAGGCCTGCGCGTGAAACGTCGCGGGCCCCGTGACGGCGTCGAAATACAGGGTGACGGTCACCGACTCCAGTGATTCCAGGGTGAGTTCGGCGGGATCACTGACGAGGTGGCCGCGCGCCGGGATCTCGGCGGAGGCGGCCCCTCGGAAGGTGAGCCGCCGCACCGAGCCCGCCTCGACCACCGCCCCGCGGGCCGTACGGGCGACGGTGGCACCCGCGATGCGCAGCGGCGAGGTGCCGTACGCGTTGGAGAACCGGACGCGGAGCCGTTCACCGCCCGCGGTGAGGCGGACGACCTGGCGGAGCGACTGGCGCCAGAAGCCCTCGCGCGACCAGTTGGGGGTGAAGCCTTCACTGGGGAGCTGGGGCGATGCGGTCCAGGCGGTGGTGAACATGACGATTCCCTCTCCTGTCACACAAACGGGTCTGGCGTTCCTTTAGCGATGCCCACGACGGTAGCAGGCTCGGACTCACTAAAGAAACCCCAGACCCGTTTACACAGAATGCCCTCAAGTTGAGTACGCGTACTCAGGCGCCCGGCCGTCCCGCCGTCGCACGATCGACGACATGCTGTGGTCCGATCCGGAGAACGAACCTCCCGAGGAACTCCGCGACATGCAGGACATGTTGCGACGCCTGGGCGTTCTCATGGCGCTGGCCATGGTGGTCGCGATGATCCTGCTGGGCATCCGCTGACCCGGCCCGGCGTCCGACGGCGCACCCCGCTCCCGGCGGCCGCACGGCCGGGCTTCCCGCCGGTCCGGTCCAGGCCCGGCACCGGACGGCCCCGGCCCGCCCGCTTCGAGTGAACGGCGGCCGAGGCAAGGGCCGATCGGCGCCGATACCCTGATCGCATGACCGATCAGCCGCGCCGCCGCCTCGTGCTCGCCTCACAGTCCCCCGCCCGGCTCAATCTGCTGCGGCAGGCCGGACTCGAACCCGAGGTGATCGTGAGCGGGGTCGACGAGGACGCCATCACCGCGCCCTCCCCCGCCGAACTCGCCCTCGCCCTCGCCGAGGCGAAGGCCTCCGTCGTGGCGGCGCGTCCCGAGGTCCAGGGCGCGCTCGTGATCGGCTGCGACTCGGTGCTGGACCTGGACGGCGAGGCGCTCGGCAAGCCCGCGGACGCCGAGGAGGCCACCGCGCGCTGGAAGGCGATGCGGGGCAGGGCGGGCACACTCCAGACGGGACACTGCGTCTGGGACACGACACAGAAGCGGTGGGAGTCCGCCACCGCCTCGACCGTGGTCCGCTTCGGCGAGCCGACCGACGCGGAGATCGCCGCGTACGTCGCGTCGGGCGAACCCCTCCACGTGGCGGGCGCGTTCACCCTCGACGGCCGCTCGGCGCCCTTCATCGAGGGCATCGACGGCGACCACGGCAATGTCATCGGCATCTCGCTGCCGCTGGTGCGCAGGCTCCTGGCCGAACTGGGCGTCGGCATCACGGAGTTGTGGACACCCCGGGAGAAGTGAGAACAGCGGGGCGACCCGGCGGCCGGGCAACGGGCGCTCGGCCGAGAGGACCCGCCGGCCGTACGGCCGGAACGGGAACGACCCGAACGGGAAGCCGCCGGACAGCCGGGAACCCGGGGCCGCCCGTAATGCCGGTCGGTCGGACGAGGCGGCTCGGCCCATCGACCCGGAAGGCTCAGGCGGCCGGGAGGACGCCGAGCCGAGCGGAAGAGCCCGGGCGCGGTCGGCCCGTCCGGTGAGCCCGGCTCGCCGGAAGGGCCGTCAGGTGGTCGAGGGGGCGGGCGCCGGCGTGACCGCGGCTTCCGCTTCACCGGTCCTCTTCGCGTCGGCACCCTTCCCCAGGTCGACGCTCGTCCCTTCGTCGACGTGATCGCCCGCGTCGACGGGCTTGCCCTCGTCGACGTGCTCCCCCTCACCGCCGCCGTTCCCGACGCCCTGGGGCGCGGCGTCGACGGGGCCCGTCTCCCGGCGGTCGTACGCCAGGAGGGTGAACACGATCAGGCCGAGCACGACCATCATGAAGGCGAAGGCGCCCCAGCCCACCAGGCCCACCGTGAAGGCGCCGAGCAGGCCGTGCACCACGGCGGCGCTGACCAGCAGGACACGCCCGAGGAGACCCGGCGCGCGGTCGCGGAGCGCGACCAGCAGGGCGGACACGGCACAGGCCGCGAAGTAGAGCCCGAAGACCAGTCCGCCGACCTTCGAGGACACCGACATCATGTCGGAGTCGAGCCCCGCCAGGGACATGTCCTGGCGGTCGACGACCACTCCCAGGAACCAGTTGAGGAGTGCGATACCTATCGCCTCCACGAAGAGCACGATCGCCGCCACCCATGCCACCGGTCTGCGCACCACCGGCCCCACCCACTTCCGCGTGCTGTTACCCCAAGTACGTTCGAGACATCCCGAACGCTACTAACGGGTAAACCCCGGGACAAGGGTTCTGCCGAGGGCAAAGAATCGTTGGGCCATTCGTAGGGACTCGACAAAGAATCGTTGTGGGCCGCAGCACGGAGTCACAGAGACCTTGGCCACACCGGAGGGCTAGGGTTCAGGGAGGGATTCCCACGTGCCTTGGCACGACAAGGGATTTCGCGGGTAGGGCGAGCCTCGTATCACGCTCCGTGTGGGCAAGCTCACCACTAGGGACGGGTCGAAACGTCGTGTTGGCTGTCCCTAAACTCGGCTTGTTTCAAGGAGGGAGCCATCGTGCGCAAGGTGCTCATCGCCAACCGTGGCGAAATCGCTGTCCGCGTGGCCCGGGCGTGCCGGGATGCCGGGATCGCGAGCGTTGCCGTGTATGCGGAACCGGACCGGGACGCTCTGCATGTCCGTGCGGCGGACGAAGCGTTCGCATTGGGCGGTGACACCCCGGCCACCAGTTACCTGGACATCGCCAAGGTGCTGCAGGCCGCCAAGGACTCGGACGCGGACGCCATTCATCCGGGCTACGGCTTTCTTTCGGAGAACGCGGACTTCGCGCAGGCCGTTCTCGACGCGGGACTGATCTGGATCGGCCCGCCGCCGCAGGCGATCCGGGACCTCGGTGACAAGGTCGCCGCCCGGCACATCGCCCAGCGCGCGGGTGCGCCGCTGGTGGCCGGTACCCCGGACCCGGTTGCGGGTGCCGAGGAGGTCGTGGCGTTCGCCGAGGAGCACGGTCTGCCGATCGCGATCAAGGCCGCCTTCGGTGGCGGCGGGCGTGGTCTGAAGGTTGCCCGGACCCTCGAAGAGGTGCCCGAGCTGTACGAGTCGGCGGTGCGTGAGGCGGTCGCGGCGTTCGGGCGGGGCGAGTGCTTCGTGGAGCGCTACCTCGACAAGCCGAGGCACGTGGAGACGCAGTGCCTGGCCGACACCCACGGCAACGTGGTCGTGGTCTCCACCCGTGACTGCTCGCTCCAGCGCCGTCACCAGAAGCTGGTCGAGGAGGCTCCCGCCCCCTTCCTGTCGCAGGCGCAGGTGGACGAGCTGTACGCCTCCTCCAAGGCGATCCTGAAGGAAGCCGGCTACGTCGGCGCGGGCACCGTGGAGTTCCTGGTCGGCACCGACGGCACGATCTCCTTCCTGGAGGTCAACACCCGTCTGCAGGTCGAGCACCCGGTCACCGAAGAGGTCGCCGGCATCGACCTGGTCCGCGAGATGTTCCGCATCGCCGACGGCGAGGAACTCGGCTACGGCGACCCCGAACTGCGCGGCCACTCCATCGAGTTCCGCATCAACGGCGAGGACCCGGGCCGCAACTTCCTGCCCGCCCCCGGCACCGTCACCGCCTTCGCGCCCCCTCGGGCCCGGGTGTGCGCCTGGACGCCGGCGTGGAATCGGGCAGCGTCATCGGCCCCGCCTGGGACTCCCTGCTCGCCAAGCTGATCGTCACCGGAGCCACCCGCGCACAGGCCCTGCAGCGCGCCTCCCGCGCACTGGCGGAGTTCCAGGTCGAGGGCATGGCCACCGCCATCCCCTTCCACCGCGCGGTCGTCACCGACCCGGCCTTCGCCCCCGAGCTCACCGGCTCCGACGCCCCGTTCACGGTCCACACCCGCTGGATCGAGACCGAGTTCGTCAACGAGATCAAGGCGTTCGCCGCCCCGGCCGACACCGACACCGACGACGAACCCGGCCGCGAGACCGTGGTCGTCGAGGTCGGCGGCAAGCGCCTGGAGGTCTCCCTGCCCTCCTCGCTGGGCATGTCGCTGGCCCGCACCGGCCTGGCCGCGGGTGCCAAGCCCAAGCGCCGCGCCGCCAAGAAGTCCGGGCCGGTCGCCTCGGGCGACACCCTGGCCTCGCCGATGCAGGGCACCATCGTCAAGGTGGCCGTCGAGGAGGGCCAGGAGGTCAAGGAGGGCGACCTGATCGTCGTCCTCGAGGCCATGAAGATGGAACAGCCCCTCAACGCCCACCGCTCCGGCACCATCAAGGGCCTGAGCGCGGAGGTCGGCGCGTCCGTCACTTCGGGCGCCCCCATCTGCGAGATCAAGGACTGAGCACCACGGACGGGTGACGCACCCGTCCGTCCGGAGCGCCCGGTGGACCCGCAGCTGCGGGTCCACCGGGCGCTTCGCTGTATGCGGACGACGGCCTACGATCCCGCCCGTCCGACCACGGCGTACGGTCCCGTCCCTGCCGGCGGCGGCGCTCGAACCCGCCGTCCGCGCAACCGGCGATGATGCTTCGAGCCGTCCACCGCGCAGCCGCGGGGAGGCCGCCCGGTAGCCACCGGTGGCATCCTGGAGCGCAACCGGGCGGCGGGAGAGGGCAGGTGGACGTCATGGTGAGCGCGACCGCGTGGGAGCCGGCCGGGACCTCCGGGCCCGCTCCGGGTGCAGGAGCGCCGCGCGTCATGCGTGCGGACGCCCGTCGCAACTACGAGCGGCTGCTCGCCGAGGCACGTTCCGCGTTCGCCGAGCACGGCACCGACGCGTCGCTGGAGGACGTGGCCCGGCGCGCGGGCGTCGGGATCGGCACGCTGTACCGCCACTTCCCGAATCGGCGCGCCCTGATGAGCGCGGTCTTCGAGGAAGCCGTGAGCGACCTGCTGACCCGCTCGCGTGAGTTGCTGGAGGCCCCGCAGCCGTGCACCGCTCTGGTGGACTGGCTGCGCGAGATCATCACGCACGCGAGTGAGTACCGAGGGCTCGCACGCGCCCTCATGTCGGCCTCACGGGACGACGGTTCACACCTCGCCCGGTGCAGCGGCCCGATGCGCGAGGCGGGCAGCGCCCTGCTGCTCCGCGCCCAGGAGGCGGGGGCCGTACGCCCCGACGTCTCCATCGGTGATCTGCTCCAGCTGACCAACGCGATCGCGCTGGCGGCGGAGGAGACCCCGGACGACCCCGCGCTGGCCGACCGTCTGCTGAGCCTGACCCTGCGCGGCCTGAAACCGTGAGCCGACCGGGCCGGGCGCGGAAACCCGCCGCCGGCCCCGAGGTCCGCCGACGCCGCTCAGCGACGTCGAAGGTCGGCCACCCGTGCCCTTTCGGCCTGGGGCTGGTCCCCCATCACCGTCGCGCTCCGTAGCTGAGGCCCCGAGCCCGGGACCACCTGACCGCGGCGCGGGCCCGGGAGTGGTACGTCCCGGCGCGGCTGGCGCCCCGCCGGGAGGGGATCTCCTCCGGCGCCGCCCGAAGCGGATGACCCCGCCACCGCGATCTGTACGCCCTGATCGGCCAGGGCCTGCAGTTCGGTGGCCGCACGGTCGTCGTGAGCGGGCGGCTCGTCCGTGACCAGGCGGGTGATGAGGTCGGTCGGCACGGTCTGGAACATGGTGTCCGTACCGAGCTTGGTGTGGTCGGCGAGGACCACCACCTCCGCGGCCGCCTGGACGAGAGCGCGGTCCACGGACGCCGAGAGCATGTTGGACGTGGAGAGTCCGCGTTCGGCGGTCAGCCCGCTCCCGGAGATGAACGCCCGGGAGACGCGCAGCCCTTGGAGGGACTGCTCCGCACCCGAGCCGACCAGCGCATAGTTGGAACCGCGCAGGGTGCCGCCGGTCATCACGACCTCCACACGGTTGGCATGGGCCAGCGCCTGGGCCACCAGCAGGGAGTTGGTGACGACGGTCAGGCCGGGAACCCGCGCGAGCCGGCGAGCCAGCTCCTGCGTGGTGGTACCCGCCCCCACCACGATGGCCTCGCCTTCTTCGACGAGACCCGCGGCGAGATCGGCGATGGCCGTCTTCTCGGCGGTCGCGAGATGCGATTTCTGCGGAAAGCCGGACTCCCGCGTGAACCCGCCCGGCAATACCGCACCGCCGTGCCGGCGGTCGAGGAGTCCTTCTGCCTCCAGTGCGCGCACGTCCCGCCGTACGGTCACTTCGGAGGTCTGGACGACGCGGGCGAGCTCACGGAGCGACACGGCCCCATTCGCTCGCACCATTTCGAGGATCAATTGGCGACGTTCTGCAGCGAACACGAAACTGACAGTAACCCCAACGACCGTCTGCTTTCAGCAGTTTGCGCCGAATAACAGAAGTTGTTCGCATGGCAGGGCGCGAAGTGGTATACGTGCCCACTCGTCCCGCCTATGCCGTGCGCATGGGCGCCGACTCCCCGTGACCAGGGAAGAGTCGGCCGGAGGCGTCAGCCCTCGCTCGTGGTCTTCCTGGTGTGCAACTGCCGTGCCACCTCGGCGATCGAGCCGGACAGGGACGGATACACGGTGAACGCGTTCGCGATCTGTTCGACCGTCAGATTGTTGTCGACCGCGATCGAGATCGGGTGGATCAGCTCCGAGGCGTGCGGGGAGACGACCACACCGCCGACCACGATGCCGGTGCCGGGACGGCAGAAGATCTTGACGAAGCCGTCGCGGATGCCCTGCATCTTGGCGCGCGGGTTGCGCAGCAGCGGCAGCTTCACGACCCGGGCGTCGATCTTGCCCGCGTCGACGTCCGCCTGGGTGTAGCCGACGGTGGCGATCTCCGGGTCGGTGAAGACGTTCGAGGAGACCGTCTTCAGGTTCAGCGGGGCCACCGCGTCGCCGAGGAAGTGGTACATGGCGATACGGCCCTGCATGGCGGCGACGGACGCGAGGGCGAAGACGCCGGTCACGTCGCCGGCCGCGTACACGCCCGGGGCGGTCGTGCGGGAGACCCTGTCCGTCCAGATGTGCCCGGAGTCGCGGACCCTGACGCCGGCCTCCTCCAGTCCCATCCCCGTGCTGTTCGGGATGGCGCCGACGGCCATCAGGCAGTGCGTGCCGCTGATGACCCGGCCGTCGGAGAGCGTGACCTCGACCCGGTCGCCGACCCGCTTGGCGGACTCGGCGCGGGAGCGGGCCATGACGTTCATGCCGCGGCGGCGGAAGACGTCCTCCAGGACGGCGGCGGCGTCGGGGTCCTCGCCCGGCAGCACGCGGTCGCGACTGGAGACGAGGGTGACGCGGGAGCCGAGTGCCTGGTAGGCGCCGGCGAACTCGGCGCCGGTGACACCGGAACCGACCACGATGAGCTCCTCGGGCAGCTCGTCGAGGTCGTAGACCTGGGTCCAGTTCAGGATGCGCTCGCCGTCGGGCTGCGCGTCGGGCAGCTCGCGCGGATGCCCGCCGGTGGCAAGGAGCACGGCGTCGGCGGTGAGGGTCTCCTCCGTGCCGTCCGCGGCGCTCACGACGACCTTGCGGGAGCCGTCCAGGGACTGCATGCCCTCCAGCCGTCCCCGTCCGCGCAGGACACGGGCGCCGGCGCGGGTCACCGAGGCCGTGATGTCGTGCGACTGGGCGAGCGCCAGGCGCTTCACCCGGCGGTTGACCTTGCCGAGGTCGACGCCGACCACCTTGGCCGCCTGCTCCATCGGCGGGGTGTCGTCGGCGACGATGATCCCCAGCTCCTCGTAGGAGGAGTCGAAGGTCGTCATCACCTCGGCCGTGGCGATAAGAGTCTTCGACGGCACGCAGTCGGTGAGTACCGACGCCCCGCCCAGACCGTCGCAGTCGACGACGGTCACCTCCGCGCCGAGCTGCGCGGCTACCAGCGCCGCTTCATATCCGCCGGGTCCGCCACCGATGATCACGATCCGAGTCACGTACTCCATTGTCCCGCACGCTTCAAGGTGCTTCCGCCCAGGGGGCCCGAGTAGGGGCATCCGAGCCACTTTGTTACGCGAGAGGCGTACGTTTCGCTGCCGTACCCTCGACCCCATGTCGCTCTACGCCGCGTACGCCGGCAATCTCGACCCGCGGCTCATGACGCGCCGCGCCCCGCATTCGCCGCTGCGCGCCACGGGCTGGCTGAACGGCTGGCGGCTGACCTTCGGCGGCGAGCACATGGGCTGGGAGGGCGCGCTCGCGACGATCGTCGAGGCACCGCGGTCCCAGGTCTTCGTGGCGCTGTACGACATCGCACCGCTGGACGAGGACTCCATGGACCGCTGGGAGGGCGTCGGCCTCGACGTCTACCGCCGGATGCGTGTACGTGTGCACACACTGGAGGGTGAGGAACCCGCGTGGGTCTACGTACTGAACGGGTACGAGGGGGGACTGCCCTCCGCACGGTACCTCGGCGAGCTCGCGGACGCCGCCGAGTCGGCGGGGGCGCCGCACGACTACGTCATGGAGCTCCGCAAGCGGCCCTGCTGAGGTCCGCCGGAGCGCGCGGTCTCAGCCGCCCCGCACCCCTTCCCGCCCAGCTCGGCGACGCTTTCCCGCCCGGCGGCCCGACCCGGCCCGTTCCCGCCGGGCACCTCGCCGCACGCCTCGCCGCACGCTTTCGCCGCGTGCCGCTCCGCCCCGTTCTTCCGGGCCTCCCGCCCGGCTCGGCCCCCGTCCGGGCACCGTCTCCCGACGCCTTCTTGTCGGAAACGACAAGACAACGATCGCAAGACCGTGAGCTCCGTCATCTACGCGCGTAGGCCTGGACCAGCTACCCTCTTGCGCGTGAACGCATCTCTTCTTCCGGACGACATCCAGGGCGACCCCCACGCCGCCGCTGACGCCGCCGCCACGCGCCTGCGCGAGCTCACGGGCGCCGAGACCCATGACGTCGCTCTCGTGATGGGCTCCGGCTGGGCCCCGGCCGTGGACGCCCTCGGCTCCCCCGAGGCCGAGTTCCCGGTCACCGAGCTGCCGGGCTTCCCGGCACCGGCGGTCGAGGGACACGGCGGCAAGATCCGCTCGTACCGGATCGGTGACAAGCGCGCCCTGGTCTTCCTCGGCCGCACCCATTACTACGAGGGCCGCGGCGTCGCCGCCGTCGCACACGGCGTACGCACCGCCGTCGCCGCCGGCTGCAAGACCATCGTGCTCACCAACGGCTGCGGCGGCCTGCGCGAGGGCATGCGCCCCGGCCAGCCCGTCCTGATCAGCGACCACATCAACCTGACGGCCACCTCGCCGATCATCGGCGCGAACTTCGTCGACCTCACCGACCTGTACTCGCCGCGGCTGCGCGCGCTGTGCAAGGAGGTCGACCCCTCCCTGGAGGAGGGCGTCTACGCGCAGTTCCCCGGCCCGCACTACGAGACGCCGGCCGAGATCCGGATGGCCCGCGTCATCGGAGCGGACCTGGTGGGCATGTCGACGACCCTCGAGGCGATCGCCGCGCGCGAGGCGGGCGCCGAGGTGCTCGGCATCTCCCTCGTCACCAACCTCGCCGCCGGCATGACGGGCGAGCCCCTGAACCACGAGGAAGTCCTCCAGGCGGGCCGCGACTCGGCCGCGCGCATGGGGGCACTCCTGACCCAGGTGCTGGATCGTCTGTAGTCGACGGGGGTGTTCGCCCCCGGCGCCGGGGGCGGAACGACCCGGCTGCACGGAACCGTACGACCGAAGAGAGGTGCACCCGAGGTGCAGGACGAACTCATCGCGCGGGCCAAGGCATGGCTGGCCGAGGACCCCGACGCGGAGACCCGTGACGAACTCGCCAAGCTCGTCGAGGCCGGGGACGTCACCGAGCTGGCCGCCCGCTTCAGCGGCACCCTCCAGTTCGGCACCGCGGGCCTGCGCGGTGAACTCGGCGCGGGCCCGATGCGGATGAACCGCTCCGTGGTCATCCGGGCCGCGGCCGGACTCGCCGCGTACCTGTCGGCCAAGGGCGAGACCGGCGGACTCGTCGTGATCGGCTACGACGCCCGCCACAAGTCCGCGGACTTCGCCCGGGACACCGCTGCCGTGATGATCGGCGCGGGCCTGCGCGCCGCCGTCCTGCCCCGGCCGCTGCCCACCCCCGTCCTCGCCTACGCCATACGGCACCTCGGCGCGGTCGCGGGCGTGGAGGTCACCGCCAGCCACAACCCGCCCCGCGACAACGGCTACAAGGTCTACCTCGGCGACGGTTCGCAGATCGTCCCGCCGGCGGACGCGGAGATCGCCGCCGAGATCGACGCGGTCCGCGCGCTCGCCGACGTGCCCCGCCCCGACTCCGGCTGGGAGACCCTCGGCGAGGAGGTCCTGGACGCCTATCTGGCCCGTACGGACGCCGTCCTGGCCGAGGGCTCGCCGCGCACCGCCCGCACCGTCTACACGGCCATGCACGGCGTCGGCAAGGACGTGCTGCTCGCGGCCTTCGCCCGGGCCGGCTTCCCGGAGCCGGTGCTCGTCGCCGAACAGGCCGAGCCGGACCCGGACTTCCCGACCGTGGCCTTCCCCAACCCGGAGGAGCCCGGCGCGATGGACCTCGCCTTCGCGGTGGCCCGCGCGGCGGAACCCGACTTGATCGTCGCCAACGACCCGGACGCCGACCGCTGCGCCGTGGCCGTGAAGGACGGCGCCGACTGGCGGATGCTGCGCGGCGACGAGGTCGGCGCGCTGCTCGCCGAGCACCTGGTGCGGCGGGGCGCGCGCGGCGTCTTCGCCGAGTCGATCGTCTCCTCCTCGCTGCTCGGCCGGATCGCCGAGGGCGCGGGTCTGCCGTACGAGGAGACGCTCACCGGTTTCAAGTGGATCGCCCGCGTCGAGGGTCTGCGGTACGGGTACGAGGAGGCGCTCGGCTACTGCGTCGACCCCGACGGCGTACGCGACAAGGACGGCATCACCGCCGCCCTCCTCATCACCGAGCTGGCCTCCGAACTCAAGGAGCGGGGGCGGACCCTGCTCGACCTCCTCGACGACATCGCCGTCGCGTACGGACTGCACGCCACCGACCAGCTCTCGGTCCGGGTGGAGGACCTGTCGGTCATCGCGAACGCCATGCGCCGGCTGCGTGAGCAGCCGCCGACGGAGCTCGCGGGCCTGGCCATCACCAAGGCCGAGGACCTGACCAAGGGCACGGACACGCTGCCGCCCACGGACGGTCTGCGCTACACCCTGGACGGCGCCCGGGTCATCGTGCGCCCGAGCGGCACCGAGCCCAAGCTGAAGTGCTACCTGGAGGTCGTGGTGCCCGTCGGCGACCACGCCGGCCTCCCGGCGGCCCACGCGAAGGCCGCCGAGCTGCTGACGGCGATCAAGCGGGACCTGTCGGCCGCGGCCGGCATCTGAGACCCGCCCGGGGGAGCCGGCCCGCCCGCCGCCTCCCCCGGCACCGACGCCCCCTCCGCCCGGCCTTCCAGCCGGGCGGACGGCGTTCCGGGTCCCTCATGGGGGATGCAACGACATCCGGAGCCACTGTGCGGGCGGCGGCGTGCGGCGACCCCTCGCTCGGACGACGGCACCAGCCCTCACTCGGACAGCGGCACCGGGCCCCACACAGAGTGACGGCACGCGGCACAGAGTGACAGCGCCGCCTGCGGGACAACGGCTCCCGGCGGCCCCTGCCGGGCGGCAGCCCCCGGCGGCCCCCTGCTGGACGGCAGCTCCGGCAGCCCCGTGCTGGGCGGCAGCCCCCTGAGGGCGCCGTCCGGCCGCCCCGCGGGGCGCCGACTCATGCCCCTCTGCGAGGCGGCGGCGTCCGCGGCCCCGTCAGCCCGTCGCCACGACGGGGAACCGTCACACCAACCCCTTATGGGTGATTTCCGCGCGGCAGTTGACGCAGCACTCCCGTGCGCCGCCGGGTGGCCGAGGAACGGTTACCCGTAGCGCACCATCGAGTCCCAGGAGCTGCCGCGTGCCCTCGACCGCTTCCCGGCCGACGTCCGCCCCGCCCCGAAGCGCCCCGGGCGGGACCGTCCCCGGCGTCCCGGGCGTCCCAGCCGTCCGGCGCGCGCCGGGCGTGACGGGCCTCCTCGCCGCGGTCCGCGCCCAGCTGCGGTTCGCGGCGCCCGCACTCCTCGCCTACGCGGCCGTCCGCCTCACCGGCCTGGTCGCGCTCGCGTTCTGGGCGCACCGCCGGCACCACGGCGTCTGGCCCATCCTGGCGACGCGGTGGGACGCCGACTGGTACCTCGGTATCGCCGACCACGGCTACGCCCGTCAACTGGGCACCGCGTTCGACGCGAACAACCTGGCCTTCTTCCCGCTCTACCCGGTCCTGGTCAAGGCGGTCGCGGCCCTGACCCCCGGGTCGCGCGCGACGACCGGGCTGGTGATCGCGGTGGTGTGCTCGTTCCTCGCCGCCTGGGGCGTCCACGCGGTGGGCAGCCATCTGCACGGCCGCCGCGTGGGTGTCCTGCTGACCGTGCTGTGGGCGGCCCTGCCGGTGGGTCTCGTCCAGTGGATGGGCTACACGGAGTCGCTGTTCACGGCGTTCGCCGCGTGGGCGCTGTACGCGGTGCTCACCGGCCGTCTGCTGTGGGCCGCCTCGCTGGCGTCGCTGGCGGGGCTGACCCGGCCCACCGGTGTCGCGGTGGGCGCGGCCGTCGCCCTGACCGCGCTGCTGTCGCTGCGCCGGGGCTTCTCCGCCCGGGCGCTCGCGGCGGCGGCCCTGGCCCCGGCCGGCTGGCTCGCGTACGTCGGCTGGGTGGGCCTGCGTGTGGGCCGCTGGGACGGCTACTTCGCCGTACAGAGGCTGTGGCACAACGAGTGGGACGGCGGTGCGGAGACCGTGCGCCGGATGCGGGAGGTGCTGGCGCAGAACTCCTCGCCCGAGCTGTTCCTGGTGCTGGTGACCGTGACCCTGATGGCGGCGGTGGTGCTGTACGCGCTCTCCGCGGGCGACCGGCAACCGCTCCCCCTGCTGGTCTTCACCGGGGTCCTGCTGCTGATCGTCCTCGGCAGCGGCGGCGTCTACTTCCCGCGCGCCCGCTTCCTGCTCCCCGGCTTCCCCCTGCTGCTGCCCCCGGCCCTGCATCTGGCCCGCGCCTCACGCCGCTTCCGGACCCTGGTCCTCACGGCCGCGGTGCTCGGTTCGGCGTACTGCGGCGCGTACATGGCCCTGGTCTGGCCGAGCGCGCCCTAAGGGCGCGGCCCCGGCCTGCCCCGGTGGAGCGCGGTGGGGCCGGTGAGGGGCGCGCCCCCGTGAAGGAGGTCGGTCGTCAGCCCGTGGCCAGGAGGATCGCCAGGACGAGGGCACCCGCGAGCGCGGGGCCGATGACCTCGTACGCCCAGCGCACCGAGACCTCGCCCTGTGCGCTCTCCTCCGTGGCCCTGGCCTCGGCCAGCGTGCGGAGATCATCCATGACCTGGTCGGTCTGAGGGCGGGTCGGCGCGTCGGTGGCGGCGCCCCGGCCGAAGGGGGACGGACGGCCCGGCGACGACGTACGGCCGTCGCCGCCGCGACCCGCCGTGCCCCGCGCCTGCTGCTTGGCCGCCTTCTTGCGGGCGCGCAGCGACACGGGCACCGCCCACAGCTGGAACTTCTTGCCCGAGGTGTCGACGACCTCGTTCGAGTAGTGCGAGCGCAGGGAGGCGACCTTGCCCCAGGGCAGGACGATCACGCGGAGCGGGTTGCGGATGCGCAGCCGGTCCTCGTTGGCGTAGACGGCGGGGCGCAGGGTGAACGCGGTCACCAGCGGGACGACGAGGATCAGCGCGGCGAGCGCCAGCCAGGGGGTGCGGCCGGTTCCGGAGATCAGTCCGTCGATGCCGAGCCAGCCCGCGATGATCAGCAACAGGATGCCGCCCGCGATACCGGCGGGCGACCGGTAGATCCGGTCCCTGGCCTCGGGTCGCGAGGCGTCCGAATGGGGTGACTGGTGGTCCGGGGTGGTCATGGCCCCGATTGTGCACGACGCGTGCGATGCGATTGAGCTCGGTGGGGTCTCACTATGGTCGCGAAGGCGGTCGCCCGGCCCGACGGCCCGGCGCCGTGACCGCGCCGGACGCGGCGGCCCCCAGGATCCGGCGGAAGGTGGGGCATTCCAGGTGGCTCGGCGCGGGACAGGCGGCGGCGTGCCGCAGGGAGTCGCGCAGGACCCCGAGCTCGCGGATCGTGCGGTCCAGTTCATCGGCCTTGTCGGCGAGCACCTGACGGTCGATGCGCGGGCGCCCGTCCGGCGCGAACATGCGGGCGATCTCGTCCAGCGAGAAGCCGGCGGAGCGGCCGAGCGCGATCAGCGCCAGCCGTTCCAGCACACCGGGGTCGAACTGCCGGCGCAGGCCGCGTCTGCCGGACGGGGCGATCAGCCCCTTCTCCTCGTAGAACCGCAGGGTCGAGGCGGGCACTCCGGCGCGCCGCGCCACTTCGGCGATGTCCAGGTCAGGCATCCTCTTGACCTCAAGTCGACTTGAAGTAGGACGGTGTCATCTCCGCGTCATCAGGGCAAGCACGGGAGGCGTCATGACATCCATGCGGAGGGCGGACGACACAGTGGACGGCACAGCGGACCCCACGGCGGACGGCACGGCGGACGACGAGCAGGCGGCGCGGTGGAACGGCCCGGCCGGGAACGCCTGGGTCGACGCCCAGGACGTGGTGGACGCGTTGTTCGCGCCGCTGGAGGACCTGCTCGTCGAAGCGGTTCCGGCCGGGCGTGGGGGCCGTGTGCTCGACGTCGGCTGCGGCACCGGCGGAACGACGGTGGCCGTGGCGCGACGGCTGGGCGCGGAGGGCCACTGTGTCGGCGTGGACATCTCCGGGCCGATGGTGGAAGCCGCCCGGGCCCGCGCGCTGCGGGAGGGTGCGGCGGCCTCCTTCGTCCGCGCCGACGCGCAGGATCACGTCTTCGAGCCCGCGGTCTTCGACGCGGTCGTCTCGCGCTTCGGTGTCATGTTCTTCGAGGACCCGGTACGGGCCTTCGCCAACCTGCGGCGGGCCGCGAAGGGGGACGCGGCACTGCGGTTCATCGCCTGGCGCGACATCGCGGAGAACCCGTTCATGACGACGGCCGAACGCGCCGCGGCACCGCTGCTGCCGCATCTTCCGGAGCGCCGGCCGGACGCGCCCGGGCAGTTCGCCCTCGCGGACGCCGGCAGGGTGCGCCGCCTGCTGGAGGAGAGCGGCTGGACCGGGATCGACATCCGGCCCGTCGACGCGACCTGCGTCCTGCCGGAGGCGGAGCTGGTGCCCTACTTCAGCCGGTTCGGCCCGGTCGGCATCGCCCTGCGCGAGACGGACGAACCGACCCGCGCTCGGGTGGTCGAGACGGTCCGCGCCGCGTTCGACCCGTTCGTCCACGGCACGGAGGTCCGCTTCACGGCGGCCTGCTGGCGGATCGACGCCCGCGCCCCCCTGCCCACCTCCGCCGGGTAGAGCGTCCTCCGCCGCCGGGTGGCACGCCCGCCGTCGCCCGGTCGCACGTCAGTCGCCGGGTCGCACGCCCGCAGCCGGGTCGCACGCCCGTCGCCGGGCGTCCCCCGGGGAGCGCCCTCCGAGGGATGCCCGGCGACGGCCCACCCGGCGCAGCTCCCTTATGGCCGCCTCGGACGGGACCGTCCCGTCACGCACGGCCGCGCCGCCGTTTCGCCACGTGAGCGCACGGGCCCCCGCCGTCCGCGAGGCGGCCCGGCGGGCAAAAAAACCCTCGGTCATCTCCTGGGCTGTACAGCCGCTACGCGCGTAGATATGCTCGTCTGGTGACCATGCCCACCTCTGCACCTGCTGCAAACGCACTCGGCGACGTAACCGCGTCCGACAGCACGCTGCGCCGCTTCCTCCACGGGCTGCCCGGCGTCGACGCGGTCGGCCTGGAGGCGCGCGCCGCCTCGCTCGGCACCCGTTCCATCAAGACCACCGCGAAGGCGTACGCCATCGACCTCGCCATCTCGATGGTCGACCTGACGACGCTGGAAGGCGCGGACACCCCGGGCAAGGTCCGGGCGCTCGGCGCCAAGGCGGCACTCCCGGACCCGACCGACCGCACGGCGCCCACCACGGCGGCGGTCTGCGTCTATCCCGACATGGTGGCCGTCGCGAAGGAGGCCGTCGCCGGTTCCGGCGTGAAGGTCGCCTCCGTCGCCACCGCCTTCCCGGCGGGCCGTGCCGCGCTCGCCGTGAAGCTGGCCGACGTGCGCGACGCGGTCGCCGCGGGCGCCGACGAGATCGACATGGTCATCGACCGCGGGGCGTTCCTCGCGGGCAACTACATGAAGGTGTACGACGAGATCGTCGCCGTGAAGGAGACCTCGGGCGCCGCCCGCCTGAAGGTCATCTTCGAGACCGGCGAGCTGTCGACGTACGACAACATCCGGCGGGCGAGCTGGCTCGGCATGCTGGCCGGGGCCGACTTCATCAAGACCTCCACCGGCAAGGTGGCCGTGAACGCGACGCCCGCGAACACGCTCCTGATGCTGGAGGCCGTCCGCGACTTCCGTGCCCAGACCGGGGTGCAGATCGGCGTGAAGCCGGCCGGCGGCATCCGCACCACCAAGGACGCCATCAAGTTCCTGGTCCTGGTGAACGAGACGGCGGGTGAGGACTGGCTGGACAACCACTGGTTCCGCTTCGGCGCGTCCTCGCTCCTGAACGACCTGCTGATGCAGCGTCAGAAGCTGGCCACCGGCCGCTACTCCGGCCCCGACTACGTGACGGTGGACTGATCCATCATGGCTTCCGCATTCGAATACGCACCGGCGCCCGAGTCCCGCTCCGTCGTCGACATCGCCCCCTCCTACGGCCTGTTCATCGACGGTGAGTTCACCGAGGCCGCCGAGGGCAAGGTCTTCAAGACCGTCTCCCCCTCCACCGAAGAGGTCCTCTCCGAGATCGCCCAGGCGGGCGAGGCGGACGTCGACCGCGCGGTGAGGGCCGCCCGCAAGGCCTTCGAGAAGTGGTCGGCACTGCCGGGCTCCGAGCGCGCCAAGTACCTGTTCCGCATCGCGCGGATCATCCAGGAGCGCAGCCGCGAACTGGCCGTCCTGGAGACGCTGGACAACGGCAAGCCGATCAAGGAGACCCGCGACGCGGACCTCCCCCTGGTCGCCGCGCACTTCTTCTACTACGCGGGCTGGGCCGACAAGCTCGACCACGCGGGCTTCGGCGCGAACCCGCGCCCGCTGGGCGTCGCGGGCCAGGTCATCCCCTGGAACTTCCCGCTGCTGATGCTGGCGTGGAAGATCGCCCCGGCCCTCGCGACCGGCAACACGGTCGTCCTGAAGCCCGCCGAGACAACCCCCCTGTCGGCGCTGTTCTTCGCGGACATCTGCCGCCAGGCCGGCCTGCCCAAGGGCGTCGTCAACATCCTTACCGGGTACGGCGACGCGGGCGCGGCCCTGGTCGCGCACCCGGACGTGGACAAGGTGGCCTTCACCGGCTCCACCGCCGTCGGCAAGGCGATCGCCCGCCAGATCGCGGGCTCGCACAAGAAGGTCACGCTCGAACTGGGCGGCAAGGGCGCCAACATCGTCTTCGACGACGCCCCGATCGACCAGGCCGTCGAGGGCATCGTCAGCGGCATCTTCTTCAACCAGGGCCAGGTCTGCTGCGCGGGTTCCCGTCTGCTGGTCCAGGAGTCGATCCACGACGAGCTGCTCGACTCGCTCAAGCGCCGCCTGTCGACGCTGCGCCTCGGCGACCCGCTGGACAAGAACACGGACATCGGCGCGATCAACTCCGCCGAGCAGCTCTCCCGCATCACCACGCTCGTCGACCAGGGCGAGGCCGAGGGTGCCGAGCGCTGGTCCCCGGCGTGCGAACTGCCCTCCTCCGGCTACTGGTTCGCCCCGACGCTCTTCACGAACGTCACGCAGGCGCACACCATCGCCCGCGACGAGATCTTCGGCCCGGTGCTGTCCGTCCTCACGTTCCGCACCCCGGACGAGGCGGTCGCCAAGGCCAACAACTCGCCGTACGGCCTCTCCGCGGGCATCTGGACCGAGAAGGGCTCCCGCATCCTCGCCGTCGCGAGCAAGCTCCGCGCGGGTGTCATCTGGTCCAACACGTTCAACAAGTTCGACCCGACCTCGCCGTTCGGCGGGTACAAGGAGTCGGGCTTCGGCCGCGAGGGCGGTCGTCACGGCCTGGAGGCGTACCTCGCCCCGTCGAGCCCGGAGGGCGAGCGATAAATGAGTGCAGCCGAGAAGTCCGAGCAGCAGCGTCTGAGCGTCTTCAAGACCTACAAGCTGTACGTGGGCGGCAAGTTCCCGCGTTCCGAGAGCGGCCGGGTGTACGAGGTGAGCGACTCCAAGGGCAAGTGGCTGGCGAACGCCCCGCAGTCGAGCCGCAAGGACGCCCGTGACGCGGTCGTCGCCGCGCGCAAGGCGTTCGGCGGCTGGTCCGGCGCCACGGCGTACAACCGTGGCCAGGTCCTCTACCGCGTCGCCGAGATGCTGGAGGGCCGCAAGGAGCAGTTCGTCCGCGAAGTGGCCGACGCGGAGGGCCTGTCGAAGTCGAAGGCGGCCGCCGTCGTCGACGCGGCGATCGACCGCTGGGTCTGGTACGCGGGGTGGACCGACAAGATCGCCCAGATCGTGGGCGGCGGCAACCCGGTGGCGGGACCGTACTTCAACCTGTCCTCCCCGGAGCCGACCGGTGTCGTCACCGTGCTCGCCCCTCAGGAGTCGTCGTTCCTCGGCCTGGTCTCGGTGATCGCCCCGGTGATCGCCACCGGCAACACGGTGATCGTCATCGCCAGTGAGAAGTCCCCGCTCCCGGCCCTGTCGCTGGGCGAGGTGCTGGCCACCTCCGACCTTCCGGGCGGGGTCGTCAACGTCCTCTCCGGCAGGACCGCGGAGATCGCCGCTCCCCTCGCCGCGCACCAGGACGTCAACGCGATCGACCTCACGGGCGCGGACGAGGCACTGGCCAAGGAACTGGAGATCGCGGCCGCGGACAACCTGAAGCGCGTTCTTCGTCCACAGCCTGTGGATTACGCGCGCACTCCCGGCATCGAGCGCCTCACGGCGTTCCTGGAGACGAAGACGGTCTGGCACCCGACCGGCTCCCTGGGCGCCTCGGGCTCGTCCTACTGAGCCGTCCCCGCCCGCCCCGCCGCGCGATGACGCGCTGAGATGTCGGGGCCCCGATCCGTGTCCCCGGGGCCCCGCGCACACGAGAGCCGCGCTTCCCCTCCGTCCAGGGGGAGCGCGGCTCTCTCGTGTCCTGAGCTCAGTGCAGGAGTCCGGTCGCCCGGCCCAGTACCGGAATGCTGCCCACCGACGGGGCCTGCGCCAGCGGTCCCGTCAGGGCCTGCGAGGTGAGCGGCTTGAAGTCGGCGAGCTGGGTGCCCACGCCGTTGTCGAGCGGGTCCACGCCGGTGCCGGCCAGCGGGTTGGGCTTGAGGCCCTCGACGGGGCCGGTGACATACCCCACCGTGCCGGTCAGGGCCTGCAGGCCCGCCTGCGGGTCGATGTCGCCGAGCGAGGTGGGCCGGGTGCGCACGGCGTCCAGGGCGGAAGCCGTGTCCGCGACGGCCGGGGAGGCCGCGGCCGCACCGGCAGCGACCACGCCGACCGCCGCGGCGATCCGCGCGGTCGTACGGGCCAGGGTGTTCTGCTGGGCTGCGTGTCGCGCCATCAGGTTTTCCTCTTCGGGAGCGGAGAGCAACTGTTGTGACACGCAGAGTAGTTGATCCGGCCACTCCCGTGGGCGCCCGGGCGAGGGATTCGCCTGTGCGGCCGAACTGACATATCAGTGCCAGTCCACCGTGTGCGACAGCGTCACCCCGTGGGTGGCGAAGTCGATCTCGATCCGGTCCTGGTCGGCGATGGTGAATCCGCCGCGGAAGCCGCTGCGGTCGGCGCCGAGGTAGACGTAGTGCACCCGGCCGGGGTGACGGAGACCCTCGCAGGAGAACAGCTCGGACAGGATGTCGCGCAGTCCGTAGGCAACCGCGTGGCGCTCATCGCGGTCGGCGCGGGCACCGCCGAGGAGGCGCAGGCACTGGCCCGGAAGCTGGACGCGTCGGTCCGGTTCGCGACGGAGCCCGCGGCCGCCGGATCGTGACGGAGGCCTCGTCGCACTGACCGGAGCGGGGGTCCCGGGGCAGGGATAATGTCCCGGACGTCGCCGACAGGCGGCGAGGCCAGGTCGAGTCACAGAAGGTACAGAGAATTGGGTTCCCATCCCCCGATACCCACCCGCGTGGTGCTGCTCTGCGGCCCTTCCGGCTCCGGGAAGTCTCTTCTCGCGGCAGACTCCGGCCTCCCCGTGCTCCGCCTCGACGACTTCTACAAGGAGGGCACCGATCCCACGCTGCCCCAGGTGGAGGACAGCGCGGACATCGACTGGGATCACCCGCAGTCCTGGGACGAGAGCGCCGCGGTCACCGCGATCGAGGAGCTGTGCCGCACGGGTCGTACGACCGTCCCCGTCTACGACATCTCGCTGAGCGCCCGTACCGGCAGGGAGGCGCTGCACATCGAGCGGACCCCGCTGTTCATCGCGGAGGGCATCTTCGCCGCCGAGATCGTCGGGCGCTGCCGGGAGCTGGGTGTGCTGGCCGACGCGCTGTGCCTGTCACGCGGCCCGGTGACGACGTTCCGCCGGCGCTTTCTCCGGGATCTCAGGGAAGGCCGCAAGTCGGTCCTCCTCCTGCTGCGTCGCGGCTGGCGTCTGATGCGCGCCGAGCGTTCCATCGTGGCCCGCCAGGCGGCGCTCGGCGCCCACCCCTGCGACAGGGACGAGGCGCTCGGCCGGCTGAAGGACGCGGGCGCCGGACGCCACGCGTCCCCCCGCACGGCTGCCGCGTAGGCGCGGACCCGGGAGCGGGCAACGAAAAGAGGTCCAGGCGAACCCCCGTCCGCCTGGACCTTCTTCCGTTCTCCCCCGTGGTCCCCCGTGGCACGGTGTGTTCCCCGTGACCGCGTTTCCCCGTGACCCCGTTTCCCGTCGGCTCCCCCCGGAACCGACAGTCCCCCGTGGTCGGCTCCCCCCGGAACCGACTCCCCCGTGTTACCTGTTACCGCTCCCCCCAGACCTTCAGGCGACAAGCTCCCCGAAGGACTCCTCCTCGTCACGGCCGAAGCTGAGGACCTCGTCCTCGCGCATCCGGCGGAGCGACCGCCAGATGCTGGACTTCACCGTGCCGACACTGATGTCGAGGATCTCCGCGATCTCCGGGTCGGTGCGGCCCTCGTAGTAACGGAGGACCAGCATCGTCCGCTGGAGTTCGGGCAGCCGGGCCAGCGCCTGCCACAGGACCGCGCGCAGCTCGGTGCCGCGCATGGCGTCCGTGTCACCGGGCGTCTCCGGCAGTTCCTCGGTCGGGTACTCGTTCAGCTTGCGGCGGCGCCACGCGCTGATGTGCAGGTTGGTCATGGTGCGGCGGAGGTAACCGCCGACCGCGGCCTTGTCACTGATCCGGTCCCACGCCCGGTACGTCGAGAACAGCGCGCTCTGCAGCAGGTCCTCGGCCTCGAAGCGGTCACCGGTCAGGTGGTAGGCGGTTGCGTACAGGGAGGCGCGGCGCTCCTGGACGTAGGCGGTGAACGCCGCTTCGGCATCCCCTGCCCCCGCCTCGGAGTGACGCTCCCCCGTGACCTCCCCGTACGCGGCTCCCCCGTGAGCCTTCCCCCCGGCCGTACCCACGGCGGCCGGCGCCGTGGTGCTTTCCCCCGTGAAAGCGTCAACCACCGTCATGTACACGGTGTGCTGACGCCCGGCGCCGCGAGCGCACCCCCGCCCGCTCACGGCTCCGGACTTCTCCGTCGCCCGGGTGACGTCGTGGAGCCGCGTGACTACTGCGCTAGTGCTGGTGCTGTGCAGCGTGTTCATCTCGCGCCCCCCGTCGTGGAGTCCCGGTCGTTCGGTTCGTTCGTCGTGCGTCCTGCCTTGTGTCGAAAAGCTTGCCCGGGCCACTTCATGGCCGTGTCCGCCGACTGTCACAGACCTGTCACAGGGCCCGTCCCCAGGCGCGCCACAGCGCGATCACAGAGAAGAGCGGTACGACTACGCAGATGACCATTCGGGCCCTCCCGGCCGCCCGCGAGGACCATCGTTGCGCGCGGGAGACGAGTGGGAGCGCTCCAACGGTCGATACGCGGCCATGACATGGGCCAGAATGACGACCGTGCCTTCCCTGTTGCTGATCGAGGACGACGACGCCATCCGCACGGCCCTGGAGCTCTCTTTGACGCGCCAGGGACACCGTGTGGCCACCGCTGCCACCGGCGAGGACGGTCTGAAGCTGCTGCGCGAGCAGCGGCCGGACCTGATCGTGCTGGATGTGATGCTGCCCGGCATCGACGGATTCGAGGTGTGCCGACGCATCCGGCGCACCGACCAGCTGCCGATCATTCTGCTGACCGCGCGCAGCGACGACATCGACGTCGTGGTCGGACTGGAGTCCGGCGCCGACGACTATGTCGTCAAGCCGGTGCAGGGCCGGGTGCTCGACGCCCGGATCCGTGCCGTGCTGCGCCGCGGCGAGCGGGAGGCGAACGACTCCGCGTCGTTCGGCTCGCTGGTCATCGACCGTGCCGCGATGACGGTCACCAAGAACGGCGAGGATCTGCAACTGACACCCACCGAGCTGCGGTTGCTCCTGGAGCTGAGCCGCAGGCCCGGACAGGCCCTGTCCCGCCAGCAGTTGCTGCGTCTGGTGTGGGAGCACGACTACCTGGGCGACTCGCGTCTGGTCGACGCCTGTGTGCAGCGGCTGCGCGCCAAGGTGGAGGACGTGCCGTCCTCTCCCACCCTGATCCGTACCGTGCGCGGCGTCGGCTATCGGCTGGACAATCCTCAGTGACCAAACCGCAGGACAAGCTCCGCGGCTGGGCCGCGGCGCGCAAGGCACTGCTGTCCGGGCTGCGCTTCACCAGTCTCCGGCTGCGCCTGGTCGTGGTGTTCGGGCTCGTCGCCCTGACCGCCGCCGTCTCGGCGTCGGGCATCGCGTACTGGCTCAACCGCGAGGCCGTGCTGACGCGTACGCAGGACGCGGTGCTGCGTGACTTCCAGCAGGAGATGCGCAACCACGCGAGCATGCTGCCGGTCCACCCGGCGCAGGACGAACTCCGGCGCACGGCGCGGCAGATGGCGGACAGCAGCCAGCGTTTCAGTGTGCTGCTGGTCGCCGAGGACGTGAACGGCAAGACGATCGCCGGCAACTCCGAGCTGGACACCTTCACGCTGGAGGACGTGCCCAAGTCCCTCCAGAAGGCGGTGAACAAGCAGCAGCCGCTCTCCTCGAACAACCAGTCCGCGTACCACTTGTACTGGCAGCGGATCACCGACCACGACAAGCCGTACCTCGTGGGCGGCGCGCGGGTGATCGACGGCACGACGACCGGTTACATGCTCAAGTCCCTGGAGCCGGAGGCCAAGGACCTCAACTCGCTGGCCTGGTCGCTGGGGATCGCGACCGGGCTCGCGCTGATCGGCTCGGCGCTGCTGGCCCAGGCCGCCGCGACCACGGTCCTCAAGCCGGTCCACCGGCTGGGCATCGCGGCCCGCCGGCTCGGCGAGGGCAAGCTGGACACCCGGCTGCGGGTCTCCGGCACGGACGAACTCGCCGATCTGTCACGGACGTTCAACCGGACGGCGGAGTCTCTGGAGAAACGGGTCGCGGACATGAGCGCACGGGACGAGGCGTCGCGCCGCTTCGTCGCCGACATGTCCCACGAACTCCGTACGCCGCTGACCGCGATCACCGCCGTCACCGAGATCCTCGAAGAGGAACTGGACGCGGAGACCGGCAGCGTCGACCCGATGATCGAACCGGCCGTACGGCTGGTCGTCAGCGAGACCCGGCGCCTGGGCGATCTCGTCGAGAACCTGATGGAGGTGACCCGCTTCGACGCGGGCACCGCCCGTCTCATCCTCGACGACGTGGACATCGCCGACCAGATCACCGCGTGCATCGACGCGCGCGCCTGGCTGGACGCCGTCGACCTGGACGCCGAGCGCGGCATGACGGCCCGGCTCGACCCGCGCCGCCTCGACGTGATCCTCGCGAACCTGATCGGCAACGCGCTCAAGCACGGCGGTTCGCCGGTCCGGGTGTCGGTACGCCTCGAGGGCGAGGAACTGGTCATCGAGGTGCAGGACCACGGCCCCGGCATCCCCGAGGACGTCCTGCCCCACGTCTTCGACCGTTTCTACAAGGCCAGCGCGTCCCGCCCGCGTTCCGAGGGCAGCGGCCTCGGCCTCTCCATCGCCCTGGAGAACGCGCACATCCACGGCGGCGAGATCACCGCGGCGAACGCGCCCAAGGGCGGGGCGGTCTTCACCCTGCGCCTGCCCCAGGACGCGTCGGAACTGCTCGCCGACGACCCGCAGGGCCGTAACGGTTCCGCGCACGGGCACGGCACGGAAGGCACCGCCGGATGACGACCGCACACTTCACCGACCGTCGTACCACCGGCACCCCGGACACCACCCGCCCACGGACCACCCGGACCCAGGAGACCGGCCGGCCCCGGACCACCGGCACCCCGGAGGCCACCCGGCCGCAGGCGGGCGGGGCCCCGCGATCCCGTCGCGCGTCCTGGCGTCCGCGGTCGGCGGGGGTGGGCCCCTGGCTGGCCGTCCCGTTGCTCGCGGTGCTGCTCGCGGGGTGCGGAATCCGCTCCACGCAGGTGCCGACCGACTTCGGTCCGGCGCCCTCCCGGGTGCCCTGCGCCCTCTCCGGCCCCGACATCTCCACCCAGACCTCGCACGGCGTGCCCGTCCAGGTGTTCCTGCTCTGCTCGGCGCAGCTGGTGACCGTAGACCGGTCGGTGCGCATCCCGGACGGTACGGCCGAGGCCGCGCGGCGGGTCCTGGTGGCCCAGGCGCTGCTCGACGAACTCGCGGAGACACCGTCGACGCCCGAGCAGCAGGCCGGATACACGACGGACGTACGCGGCGGCATGACCGTCGGCGGGCCCCGCGGCCAGGACCCCGAGGACACCCTCCGGCTGAGCACCACGCCGGAGGACCTCACCCCGGCGGCCCTCGGCCAGATCGTCTGCACCTTCTCCGACTCGGCCGCCGCGCGCGACGACGGCACCGTCGTCCTGGGCGGTCCGGCCCCCGCCCCGCTGCGCAGCTACGAGTGCACCCCCGAGGTGCGTGCCTCCCCCGGCACCGAGGCGCCGGCGTCGACGGCGGTCGAGGGTTCGTGACGCGGCGGGGTCGAAAAACCCCGCCACGGAACCGATCGTGCCGGACCCCGCGTCTTGGGGGGCGTGCAGCGTCATGGTTCAGACGGCGGCAGCGCCGTCACCCGCGTCCGTGTGGCAGGAGGTGTCCTCCTTGTCGCATACCTGGCGCTCGTCGCCTGGATCACGCTGCGACCGCTGGACGTTCCCTGGGTGAGCGCCGCCAACCTGAGGCCGTTCGCGGGCATCAGAGCCGACCTCGCGCTGGGCCCCGAGACGGCGATCCGCCGCCTCGCCGAGGGCCTCGGCCTGCTCGCCCCGCTGGGCGTCCTGCTCCCGATGGCGGGTGGCAGGCTCACCGTCTCCCCCCTCGGCTCCCTCCTGCGGACGATGACCGCGGGCGCGCTGCTCTCGCTGGGCATAGAGCTCCTGCAGACCGGTGTACCGGGCCAGGTCGTGGACATCGACTCGATCACCCTGAACACCTTCGGCGTGGCCCTCGCGCATCTCGCGATCGTGCCCGCGGCCAGGGTCGGCCTCCGTCGCAGGGCCGAGACGCGGCACCGCGCCGCCGTGCTCCGGGAGGACCCCGCTCAGGGTCGGACCCCGACGATTCCCAGGGTCGGGATCGCTCCGTAGAGCGACGCTTCGTCCGCTTCGTCCTCGTAGCGTTGAAGACATCGGTGAAGGCACCGATGAGAACGACGAAGCCGGCCCGGCCGGCACTCGACGACGGTTCGCGAAGGAGCCACCATGACCGCCCTTGCCCGCCCCACGAACGGCCGCATGATCGGCGGAGTCTGTGCTGCGCTGGCACGGCGCTTCGGCACCTCCGCGACCACGATGCGCGTCATCTTCCTCTTGTCCTGCCTGCTCCCCGGCCCGCAGTTCGTGCTCTACCTAGCGCTGTGGATCCTCTTCCCCTCCGAGGGCAAGGCCTCCCGCACCGCCTGGTGACCCGCGCGGACACGGCGGACGGACGACGGACGGCGAACGCCGGTGGGGCGCACCCGACGAGGGTGCGCCCCACCGGCGTTTCGTTCCAGCCGGCGCTCGTAAGGCCCGGAAGCCCCGTACTCGGACAGGCAGGGGCCTCGGTCCTACGGAGAGCCTCAGCCCAGCGGGATGCCGTTCAGCGGCAGGCCGTGCGTGGGCAGACCCTGCACCGGCAGCCCTCCGAGCAGTCCGGCGACGGGGGCGGCCGGCCCGTCGGCGAGCAGACGCGCGGCGGCGGGCTGGGCGGCGGCGACCCCCGTGCCGAGCGCGCCCTGGCCCTGGGCGAGCGCCTCACCGGCACCGGGGAGTGCCTTGGCGACGTTCTCGGCGGGCAGCGTCCTGGTGACGGTGTCCAGCGCCGAGGAGGCGTCCGGCACGGCCGGGGCGGCGTTCGCGGCGCCCGCGCCGGCAGCGGCGAAAGCGGCGCCGAGAGCGGCGACGCCGAGGGTCTTGGCAGCAGACTGCTTCATTATGAATGCGTCCTTGGGTGGGTGATATGGGGATGTGAGCGGTCCAAAACCGTAAACACGCAAACCCGCCCTCCGCAAACATCGAAAAGCGGCCGAGTCATGGAGATGAAGTGAAGACCCGGCCGCTTTCCACCCGCTCCGATCAGGCCTGATCTCCTACAGAACCGCTGGTCGAGACAGTCTGCTGGAACAGCCATTCGGACTTCAGTTCTGCATATCCGGGCTTGATCACGTCATTGATCATGGCCAGTCGTTCATCGAAAGGAATGAATGCTGACTTCATAGCATTGACCGAGAACCACTGCAGGTCGTCGAGCGAATAACCGAACGCCTCGACAAGGTGCTCGAATTCCTGACTCATGCTCGTTCCCGACATCAGCCGATTGTCCGTGTTCACGGTCGCGCGGAAGTGCAGGCGCCGCAGCAGCCCGATGGGGTGCGCGGCGTACGAGTCGGCGGCGCCGGTCTGGAGATTGGAACTGGGGCACAGCTCCAGCGGGATGCGCTTGTCACGGACGTACGACGCGAGCCGCCCGAGCTGCACCGAGCCGTCCTCCCGCACCTCGATGTCGTCGATGATGCGCACGCCGTGCCCGAGCCGGTCGGCGCCGCACCACTGGAGGGCCTGCCAGATGGACGGCAGGCCGAACGCCTCGCCGGCGTGGATCGTGAAGTGGTTGTTCTCGCGCTTGAGGTACTCGAAGGCGTCGAGGTGCCGGGTGGGCGGGAACCCGGCCTCGGCGCCCGCGATGTCGAAGCCGACGACGCCCAGATCGCGGTAGCGGTTGGCGAGTTCGGCGATCTCCAGGGCGCGGGCCGCGTGCCGCATCGCGGTGAGCAGGGCGCCGACCCGGATGCGGTGGCCGTTCTCCCGGGCCAGCCGTTCCCCGTCCCGGAAGCCCTCGTTGACCGCCTCGACGACCTCTTCGAGGCTGAGCCCGCCCTCCAGGTGCTGCTCGGGCGCGTACCGCACCTCGGCGTACACGACGCCGTCCTCGGCGAGGTCCTCGGCGCACTCGCGGGCGACCCGCACCAGCGCCTCGCGGGTCTGCATGACGGCGCAGGTGTGGGCGAAGGTCTCCAGGTACCGCTCCAGCGAACCGGAGTCGGCGGCCTCGCGGAACCAGAGCCCGAGCTTGCCGGGATCGGTCTCGGGGAGGTTGGAGTAGCCCGTTTCCCGGGCGAGTTCGACGATCGTGCCGGGGCGCAGTCCCCCGTCGAGATGGTCGTGCAGCAGGACCTTGGGCGCCCGGCGGATCTGTTCCGAGCTCGGGGTGTTCCGGATCTGGCTCGTCATTTTCGCACTCTAGCCCCTACGCGCGTAGATCTCCTGTTGTACGAATCCGTCGATACGTAACGGTGACCGTGCGGACGGGTGGCGTACACCCTTGCTTCTGACACTGTTCTGTCATGGCACAGCAAGCGACGCCGGTTCGCAGGGCCCGGCTGGGGAGGGCGCTCGGCCCTGAGCCGTCGGCGGTCAGTGGAGTTGTTCTGCTGCTGCCGGGCGGCGAGGAGACCTCGTCCCGCAGACCCTCCCCCATGATGGCGACCGCCTCCGTACGCGCGTTGGGACGCCGTCTGACCCGCGCGGGAAGCGCCGAAGGCCTGGTCGTCCACGTGGTGCACTACCGGGTCCGCGGCTGGAACGGCAGCGAGGCGCGTCTCGCGGCCGACGCGGCCTGGGCCGCGGACGAGATCGTCCGCCGCTACGGCGACGTCCCCGTGTGCCTGACCGGCATCGACATGGGCGGCCGGGCGGCGCTGCGCGCGGGCGGACACACGGCCGTCAACTCCGTGCTCGCGCTGGCACCCTGGCTGCCCGAGGAGGACGTCGCCGCGCCACCCGAACCGGTGAAACAGCTGGCCGGCCGGCGCGTGCTGATCGTGCACGGCACCAACGACCAGCGCACCGACCCGGAGTTGTCGTTCCGGTTCGCGGCGCGCGCCAAGAAGGCCAACCGCGGCATCTGCCGCTTCGAGGTCCACTCGGACGGGCACGCGCTGCACCAGCACCGGCACGAAGTCCTGGCCCTCGCACAGGACTTCGTGCTGGGCACGCTGTTCGGGCACGCCTTCTCCCGGCCGCTCGAGGACGCGTTCGCCGCGCCACCGCCACTGGGCCTGCGGATGCCTCTGGCAGCGGGCTTCGGACAGTCGCTGCGGCGGTAGCGGGCGCGGGGTCGGCCGAACGGCGGGCCACGGCGAGCGGCTCCGGTGGCGGGCTCTCCCCCGGCGGGCGGGGTCGACGGCGGTCGGGCAGCGGGTCGGTCAGGCGGCTGGCCTGCCTAGGCGGTCGGTCGGGCAGCGGGGCGGTCGGGCAGCGGGCCTGCCTACGACGGGCGGTCGGGCAGCGGGCCTGCCTACGGCGGTCAGTCGGGCAGGAGGTGGCCGCGTCGGGACAGCAGGAACTTCTTGAAGGCGGCCACCGGCGGGGTGTCCGGGTGGCCGTCCAGCCAGGCGACACCGATCTCGCGGACGGCGCGTGGGGCGGTGACCGTGAGCTCGACAACTCCCGGGCGGGCGACGGCCGGTGGCGGCAGCAGGGCGACCCCGAGCCCGGCGGCGACGAGACCCCGCAGCGTCTCCGCCTCCTCCCCCTCGAACGCGATGCGCGGTCGGAACCCCGCTTCCTGGCACAGGTCGTCGGTGATCCGGCGCATCCCGTAGCCCGGTTCCAGGGTCACGAAGGTCTCGTCCGCCGCCTCGGCGAGGCGGATGCGTTTGCGGGCGGCGAGCGGATGGTCGGCCGGCACGACCAGGCGGAGCTTCTGCTCGTCGAGGCGGCGGCCCACCAGATCGGGCGCGTCCGGCACCGGCGAGGTGAGGCACAGGTCCAACTCGCCCGAACGCAGCCGCTCCAGCATCGCCTCCCCGTAGTTCTGCACCAGGCTGAAGCGGACCCGCGGATGGTCGGCGCGGAAGGCGCGGATCAGCCCGGGCACCGTCTCCGAGCCCATGGTGTGCAGAAAGCCGAAGGCGACCTTGCCGGTGGCCGGGTCGGCGTCCGCGCGCACCGCGTCGGCGGCCCGCTCGATCTCGGCGAGGGCCCCCTCCACGGAAGAGAGGAAGGTGCGGCCCGCGGGGGTCAGCGACACCGTCCGGCCGCGGCGTGTGAACAGGTCCACGCCCAGGTCCTGTTCGAGCCGGACCATGGCCCTGGACAGCGTCGACTGCGGGACCTGCATCTGCTGCGCGGCCCGGGTGACGTGCTCGGTGCGGGCCACGCCGGCGAAGTACGCGAGGCGCGGGGCGAGCAACCTCGACATGTTCGCGCTGTCTTCTGTGTCACTGAACGGTGACAGGTGAGCTTCTGACCTCTGCTGATGCGCCATGGGAACGATTATGGCGATTCCATGCATTGGACGGATGAACGACGGGTCCTTAGGTTCGAGGCATGCCTTCCGCCAGTACCGAGGCGTCCACCACCGTGGGCGCCGCATCCTCCGTCCCTGTCACCGACTTCCGCATGGCCCCCGGCGGGCCCGGCTACCGCCGGATGAGCTTCGCCCTCTTCCTCGCGGGCGTCGCGACCTTCGCGCTCCTCTACTCCACCCAGGCCCTGCTCCCGCTGGTCTCCGCGGACTTCGGGGTGAGCGCGAGCGAGGCGAGCTGGACGGTGTCGGCCGCGACGGGCGGGCTGGCGCTCTTCGTCCTCCCGATGAGCGCCCTGTCGGAGCGTTTCGGACGGCGTACGTTGATGACGGCGTCCCTGGCCGTGGCGGTCACCGTCGGTCTCCTGGTCCCCTTCGCGCCGTCGATCGGCGCGCTGGTCGCGCTGCGGGCGGTGCAGGGCGCGGCGCTGGCGGGGCTTCCGGCGTCGGCCACGGCGTATCTGGCGGAGGAGGTCCGCCCCAAGGCCTTGATCACCGCGATCGGTCTGTTCGTCGCGGGCAACAGCGTCGGCGGGATGAGCGGGCGGGTCATCACCGGCTGGGTCGCGCAGGAGTGGGGCTGGCGGGTGGCCGTCGGCACCATCGGGCTGATCGCCGTGGGCTGCGCGGTGGCCTTCCGGCTGCTGCTCCCGCCGCCGCGGCACTTCGCACAGGGCTCGCTGCGGCCGCGGGTGCTGGCCCGCACGGTGCGCGGCCATCTCGCGAACCCGCTGCTGTGCCGGCTGTACGCGATCGGCGCGCTGTTCATGACGGTGTTCGGCGGGGTCTACACGGTCATCGGCTACCGCCTCGGCGAGGCGCCCTTCTCCCTCCCCCAGGGCATCGTGGGCTCGATCTTCCTGGTCTACCTGGTCGGTACGGTGTCGGCGTCGACGGCGGGCCGGCTGGTCGGCCGGGTCGGCCGCCGCGGCTCCCTCTATCTGGCGGGCGGCACCACGACCGCCGGTCTGCTCCTCTCCCTCGGGGACTCCTTGGCGCTGGTCCTGCTCGGCCTGGTCCTGATCACGGCCGGCTTCTTCGCGGGCCACGCGGTGGCGTCGTCGTCGGTGAGCCACACCGCGCGCGAGGGGCGGGCGCAGGCGTCGGCCCTCTACCAGTCCGCGTACTACGTCGGCTCCAGCGCCGGCAGCACGCTCGGCGCGGTCGCCTTCCACGCGGGGGGCTGGGCGGGCACGGTGACCATGGGGCTGCTCGCGGTTCTGGGCGTCGTCTCGATCACGCTGTTCGGCTCGCACGCGGCCCGCGCCGCCTCCCGCCGCGCGCCCGTCCTGGCGCACTGAGCCCGGAGCCCTCTCCGACACACCCCCTGTGACCTGCACCTTTCCCCGCTCCGCACGCCATTGTCAGTGGGCTGCGGTAGCTTCCGAAGTGCTGGCGCAACGACGCGCGGAACGGATCAGCCACAGGGGTGGGTTGGCTATGAGCGACGGTACGGCGACGACGGCAGACCTGGATGTCCGGCTGGAGAAGCACCGGGTCGAGCTGACCGGGTACTGCTACCGCATGCTCGGCTCGTCCTTCGAGGCCGAGGACGCGGTGCAGGACACGATGGTCCGCGCCTGGCGCAGCTACGACAAGTTCGAGGGCCGCTCCTCGATGCGGTCCTGGCTGTACCGGATCGCGACGAACGTATGCCTGGACATGCTCAACGCGGGCAACCGAAGGGCTCGTCCGATGGATCTCACGGCCCCCTCGCCGCTCGCCCAGGCGGCGCTCACCCCCCGCCCGGACAACACCTGGCTGGAGCCGATGCCCGACGCGCGTGTGCTGCCGCCCGCGGCCGGTGACCCGGCGGAGGCGGCGGTCGCCAAGGAGTCGGTGCGGCTCGCCTTCATGGCGGCCCTCCAGCAGCTGCCGCCCAAGCAGCGGGCGGTGCTCATCCTGCGCGAGGTGCTCGCGTGGCGGGCGAGCGAGGTCGCCGAGCTGCTCGGCACCACGGTCGCGTCGGTCAACAGCGCGCTCCAGCGGGCCCGCGCCACCCTCGCCGAGAGGGAGGGAGCGGGCGCGGAGGCCGCCACCTCGGACCCGCTCGACGAGGATCAGCAGAAGCTCCTGGAGCGGTATGTGGCGGCGTTCGAGGGGTACGACATGACGGCCCTGACGGCGCTCCTGCACGAGGACGCGATCATGACGATGCCGCCGTTCGACCTGTGGCTGCGCGGCACGGACGACATCACCGGCTTCATGACGACGCTGGGCGCCGCCTGCGCCGGATCGCGCCTGATCCCGGTCGAGGTCAACGGCCTGCCGGGCTTCGCCCAGTACAAGCCGGACGAGGTAGCGGGCGGCTACACGCCCTGGGCGGTGCAGGCGCTGGAGATCTCAAAGGGCCGTATCACCGGGTTCCACTGTTTCCTGGACACGGCCCGCTGGTTCCCGCTCTTCGGGCTCCCCCTCCACCTCGACGGACCCGAAGGAGCCGAAGGCACCGGAGCGGCCGGCGCTCACGGAGTCGCGGGAGCCGGAGCTGTCGGAGGTCTCGAAGCGGAGGCCGACCAGGTCGAGTAGGGCGCGCAGGGCCGGGTCCGGGTCGCGCAGGCGTATCCGGCCTCCGGCCCGGCGGGCCGCCAGCTCCAGTCTCGCCAGGGCGTCGACGGCGGTGAGGCCGGGCGGTCCGAGGCCTCCGACATCGCAGACCACGACCCCGGCCCCGGTCACCTCGAGGAGTGCGCGGACGTCGTCGCAGAGCCGGGGCACCTCGTCGCGGGTGACGAGTCCTGGCAGCACGAGTACGGCGGGTGTCGCGGAATCCACAGTCAGTAGACCGTCCGCGGGCACGGAACTCATCGCGGGCGGCGCAGAGGATCACATTGACCTGCGCCCGCTCCGCCCCGTTGGGTTGGATGCATGCCCCATGAATCAGTTCCGCCCGCGATACCCGACGGCCTCCTCTCCGCCGAGGAGGCGCCGTGCAAGGGGTGCTGACGGGCTTCGCGGTCATCGCCGTCGTCATCGGCGTCGGGTACGTCATCGGACGGCGCGGCCACCTCGGGGACAACGGGCGGGAGGTGCTGACGAAGCTCGCCTTCCACGTGGCGTCGCCCGCACTGCTGTTCACGACGCTCGCGCAGGCCGACCTGTCGGTCATCTTCTCCAGCCGGCTGCTGGTCACGGCGATGAGTACCGCCGCGGCGGCCGGCGTGTTCGTCGCGGTGGGGGCCGTACGCCGCTGGGGCCTCGGCCGGACGACGATCGGCGCGCTCTGCTCCAGTTACGTCAACTCCGGCAACCTCGGTATCCCGATCGCCGTGTACGTGCTGGGCGACGCCTCGCTGGTGGCACCCGTGCTGCTGTTCCAGCAGATCATGGTCACGCCGATCGCCCTGACCGTCCTCGACCTGTCCGGGGCGGGCGAGAAGGGTCCGCTGTGGCGGCGGCTGATCACACCGCTGCGCAATCCCATCGCGGTCGGCTCGCTGAGCGGCGTCGCGGTGTCGGCGGCCGGCCTGACCGTGCCCGGTCCGATCCTCGATCCGCTTCAGCTGATCGGCGGCATGTCGGTGCCCGCGGTGCTGCTGGCGTTCGGGATCTCGCTGTGCGGCAGCAGCCTGCCGGGCCGCGGCTCGGACCGGGGTCCGGTGCTGCTGTCCGTCGTGCTGAAGTCGGTGGGCCAGCCGCTGGCCGCCTGGGCGCTGGCCGTCGGCGTGTTCGGTCTGCGCGGCGCGCCGCTGCTCGACGTGGTGGTCACCTCGGCCCTGCCCGCCGCGCAGAACCTGTTCACGTACGCCTCGCGCTACCGGGTCGGTGAGGCCCTGGCCCGCGAGTCGATCCTGCTCTCCACGATCCTGGCCGTGCCGGTGCTCGTGGTCGTCGCGGCCGTGCTCGGGTGAGACGCGAGGGGGGACCGGCGCGAGTGCGGCGGTCCCCCCTCGCGGAGCGGAGCGGGCGTGACGATCAGGCGATCCGGTCCAGCACGATCGGCGTGGCCTTGAAGTCCGTACCCGCCGCGGCGATGTCGTACGAACCCTCGACCCCCTGGAGCGCGTACGCGAAGCGCTCCGGGGTGTCCGTGTGGAGGGTCATGAGGGGCTGGCCCGCCGTCACCGTGTCGCCCGGCTTGGCGTGCAGCTCGACACCGGCGCCGGCCTGCACCGGGTCCTCCTTGCGGGCGCGTCCGGCGCCCAGGCGCCAGGCGGCGATGCCGATGTCGTACGCGTCCAGGCGGGTCAGCACACCGGAGGCCGGGGCGCTGACGACATGCGTCTCGCGCGCGGTGGGCAGCTCGGCGTCCGGGTCGCCGCCCTGAGCGGCGATCATGCGGCGCCACACGTCCATCGCGGAGCCGTCGGCGAGCGCCTTCGCCGGGTCGGCGTCCTTGATTCCGGCCGCGTCGAGCATCTCGCGCGCCAGGGCGATGGTGAGCTCGACGACGTCGGCGGGGCCGCCGCCGGCGAGGACCTCCACGGACTCGCGGACCTCGAGCGCGTTGCCCGCGGTCAGGCCGAGCGGCGTCGACATGTCGGTGAGGAGCGCGACGGTCTTCACCCCGTGGTCGGTGCCGAGGCCCACCATCGTGGAGGCCAGCTCGCGGGCGTCCTCGATGGTCTTCATGAAGGCGCCGGAGCCGACCTTCACGTCCAGGACCAGCGAGCCCGTGCCCTCGGCGATCTTCTTGGACATGATCGAGGAGGCGATGAGCGGGATCGCCTCGACCGTGCCGGTGACGTCGCGGAGCGCGTAGAGCTTCTTGTCGGCCGGGGCGAGGCCGTCACCGGCCGCGCAGATGACCGCGCCCGTGGTGTCGAGGACGTGCAGCATCTCCTCGTTGGACAGCAGCGCGCGCCAGCCGGGGATCGACTCCAGCTTGTCCAGGGTGCCGCCGGTGTGGCCGAGGCCGCGCCCGGACAGCTGCGGCACCGCGGCACCACACGCGGCGACCAGCGGGGCCAGCGGGAGGGTGATCTTGTCGCCGACGCCGCCCGTGGAGTGCTTGTCCGCGGTCGGGCGGGACAGGGACGAGAACTCCATGCGCTCGCCCGAGGCGATCATCGCGGCCGTCCAGCGGGCGATCTCACGGCGGTTCATGCCGTTGAGCAGGATCGCCATGTTGAGGGCGGCCATCTGGTAGTCGGCGACCTCGCCACGGGTGTACGCGTCGATGACCCAGTCGATCTGCGGATCGCTGAGTTCGGCGCGGTCCCGCTTGGTGCGGATGACGGAGACGGCGTCCATGGCCATGGCGTTCCTTCCGAAAAGATGAGCGGCCCCTCCCTGGGATCAGTCGATCAGGAGGGGCCGCGGGGCATTACTTGGTGAGATGACCGGGGCCGAAGGCCTGCGGGAGCATCTCGGAGAGCGGCACGATTCCGGCCGGGGTCTCCAGGAGCAGTTCGGGCCCGCCGAACTCGAAGAGCAGCTGCCGGCAGCGACCGCACGGGACGAGGATCTCGCCCCGCCCGTCGACGCAGGTGAAGTGCGTCAGCCGGCCGCCGCCGGTGGTGTGCAGCTCGGCGACCAGACCGCACTCGGCGCACAGGCCGAGGCCGTAGGAGGCGTTCTCGACATTGCAGCCGGAGATGATGCGGCCGTCGTCGACGCGGGCGGCGGCGCCGACCGGGTAGCCCGAGTAGGGGGCGTACGCGCGGGACATCGCCGTACAGGCCACCTCCCGCAGCTCTTCCCAGTCGACGCCCGCGGGCTCCGCGCCGGATGTCACTTGCCCTGTCCCTTCCGGTACGGCAGACCGTCCGCCTTCGGCATGCGCAGGCGCTGTGCCGAGAGCGAGAGGACGAGCAGGGTGATGACGTACGGCGTGGCGGAGACGATCTGGCTGGGCACCTCGTCGGTCATGGCGTACCAGAGGAACACGAGGACGCCGATGACCAGGGTGATGACGGCGGACACGTACTTCTTCTTGACCACGAGCCAGATCGCGCCGATGGCGAGCAGGATGGCGCCGAGCAGCAGCAGGGCGTGGACGTTCTCCGAGCCGCCGCGCAGGTTGAGGCTGTCGGTGTAGCCGAACAGGACCGCGCCGAGGGCGAGCCCGCCGGGCATCCAGTTGCCGAAGATCATCGCGGCGAGACCGATGTAGCCGCGGCCGGCGGTCTGGCCCTCCAGGTAGAAGGGGTTGGCGACGATGGAGAGGAAGACACCGCCGAGACCGGCCAGACCACCGGAGATGATCACGGCGATGTACTTGTACTTGTAGACGTTCACGCCGAGCGACTCGGCCGCGATCGGGTTCTCGCCGCAGGACCGCAGGCGCAGACCGAACGAGGTGCGCCACAGGATCCACCAGGTGGCGGGGATCAGCGCGATGGCGATCAGGGTCAGCCAGGAGACGTCGGTGACCAGGCCGCCGAGCAGACCCGCGATGTCCGAGACGAAGAACCAGCCCTTGGAGTTCAGGGTGGTGAGCCAGTCGGAGAGCCCTGGCACGGTGAACTGGCCGAGCGACTCGACCGGCGGGGACTGCTTGGCCGAGCCGCCCGGGACGCCCTCGAAGGCGAGCGGGGAGAGATAGCGGGTGGCACCGAGCGCCAGGATGTTGATGGCCACACCGGAGACGATGTGGTTGACGTTGAAGGTGACCGTCATGACCGCGTGCAGCAGACCGCCGACGGCGCCGCCGATGACGCCGATCAGGATGCCGGTCCACGGGCCCCACTGGTAACCGGCCCAGGCGCCGAACCAGGTGCCGAGGATCATCATGCCTTCGAGGCCGATGTTGACGACGCCCGAGCGCTCGGCCCACAGACCACCCAGACCGGCGAGGCCGATCGGGACGGCCAGTTCCAGCGCGGTGGACATCTGGCTGACGTTGGTGATGCCGTCGGCGCCGGTGATCATGCGGACGATCGAGGTCAGCGCCAGGCCGCCCGCGATCACCAGCAGGAGGACGGGAAGCGACATCCGGCGGCTGCGGGGAGCCGGGGGCTGCAGCGTGGGCTGGTTGACGTCGGTTGCGGTGGTCATCGGCCAGCCACCTCCTTCTTGGTGTTGTCGGTGGCGCCGAGGACGTGGCCCGCGGCGAGTTCCGCGCCGACGCGGCGCTGCTGGCGGCGCAGACCCCACTCGCGGACGGCCTCGTACGAGACGACGACCGCGATCACGATCAGGCCCTGCATGATGACCGCGATCTCCTTGTCGTACCCGTGGAAGTCGAGCTCGGGCGAGGCCTTGTCCAGCCAGGCCCACAGCAGGGCCGCGAAGGCGATGCCCACGGGGCTGTTGCGGCCGAGCAGGGCGATACCGATACCGAGGAAGCCGATGCCGGTCGGGAAGTTCAGGCTGTAGGTGTGGGTGTCGCCGAGCAGGATCGGCAGACCCGCGAGACCGGCGATGCCACCGGAGAGCAGCATCGCGGTGAGCACCATGCGCTTGGGGTCGACACCGCTGGCCGAGGCGGCGGACTCGGAGGCGCCGGAGGCGCGCAGGTCGAAGCCGAAGCGGGTGCGGTTGAGGACGATCCAGTAACCGATGCCGAGGACCACCGCGAGGATGACCAGACCGTAGATCTCGCCCGAATCGCCCATGTCGAAGCCGGGAACCCAGCCGGACTTGTGCATCTCGCCGGTGGTGTTGTTGTTGCCGAGCTTGACGCCGAAGACGTCGGGCAGCCACAGGTAGGAGATGACGGAGACCGCGATCGCGTTGAGCATGATCGTCGCGACGACCTCGCTGACCCCGCGGGTGACCTTGAGGACACCGGCGATACCGGCCCAGAGGGCGCCGGTGCAGATGGCGGTCACCATGAGCAGCGGGACCTGGAGCGCGGCCGGCAGCGCGACGTGCGCGCCGACGATCGCGGCCATCATGGCGGCGAGCTGGTACTGGCCGTCCACACCGATGTTGAACAGGTTCATCCGGAAGCCGATGGCCACCGCCAGCGCCGCGATGTAGTACAGCGAGGCCTGGTTGATGATCAGGACCTGGATGTCGGAGTACGTCGCCTGCTGGAACATCAGCGTGTACGGCTCGAACGGGTTCTGGCCCGAGGCGAGCAGCACGACCGAGGTCAGCGCCACGGCGACGACGAGCGCGATGACCGGTCCGGCCACCCCGAGGAGCAGGCGCTCCTTGTCGAACTTCTTCATCAGCGGGCCTCGTCTTCCGGGGCGTCTGCCGGGTTCTCGGCGGGCTCTTCGAGCTCGGCCTGTTCGGCGAGCTCCTCGTTCTCCAGGTGTCCGGAGGCGGCGCCGGTCATGGCCGAGCCGAGTTCCTCCGGGGTGATGGTGGCCGGGTCCGCGTCCGCGACCAGCTTGCCGTTGTAGATCACCCGGAGCGTGTCGGACAGGCCGATCAGCTCGTCCAGGTCCGCGGAGATCAGCAGGACGGCGAGTCCTTCGCGGCGCGCCGCCCGGATCTGGTCCCAGATCTGCGCCTGCGCGCCGACGTCCACACCACGGGTGGGGTGGGCGGCGATCAGGAACTTCGGCTTGTGGCTCATCTCGCGGCCGACGATCAGCTTCTGCTGGTTGCCGCCGGACAGGGAGGCCGCGGTGACGTCGATGCCGGGGGTGCGCACGTCGTACTCCTCGACGATGCGGCGGGTGTCCTGCTGGGCGCCCTTGATGTCGATCCAGATGCCCTTGGCGTTGGGCGTCTCGGTGACATGGCCGAGGATGCGGTTCTCCCAGAGGGGGGCTTCCAGGAGGAGGCCGTGGCGGTGCCGGTCCTCGGGGATGTAGCCGATGCCGCCCTCGCGGCGCTTGCGCGTGGACAGGCCGGTGATGTCCTCGCCCGCGAAGCGGATGACACCGGAGTCGGCGCCCTTGAGGCCGATCAGCGCGTCGATGAGTTCGGTCTGGCCGTTGCCCTCGACACCGGCGATACCCATCACCTCACCGGCGTGGATGGTGAAGGAGACATGGTCGAGCACGAGCCGGACGGCACCGCGCGCCACCTCGTCCATGAGCAGGCTCGCCGAGCTCTTGCCCATCGACACCGAGCCCTTGGCGAAGACCGTCAGGTCCTCGACCTCGATCACGGCCCGGTCGGTGACCGTCGATTCGGACGTCTCCGGCGTCGGCAGTTCGCTGCCGACCATCAGCTCGGCGAGCTGGCGCGGGGTCGTCTCGGACGGAACGGCGGTACCGACCGTCGTGCCGCGCCGGATGACCGTGATGTCGTCGGCGACCGAGAGGACCTCGCCCAGCTTGTGCGAGATGAAGATGACCGACAGGCCCTCGGCCTTGAGTTCGCGCAGGTTGTCGAAGAGCGAGTCGACCTCCTGCGGCACGAGGACGGCGGTGGGCTCGTCCAGGATCAGGATGCGGGCGCCGCGGTAGAGGACCTTGAGGATCTCCACGCGCTGCCGGTCGGCGACGCCGAGCTCCTCGACCAGGACGTCGGGACGGACCCCGAGGCCGTAGCGCTCGGAGAGCTCCACGATCTTGCGCCGGGCCTTCGCGCCGATGCCGTACAGCTTCTCGCTGCCCAGGACGACGTTCTCCAGGACGGTGAGGTTGTCGGCCAGCATGAAGTGCTGGTGGACCATGCCGATGCCGCGGGCGATGGCGTCGGCGGGGGACGAGAAGGTGGCCTGCTCGCCGTCGACGGCGATGGTGCCCTCGTCCGGCTTCTGCATGCCGTAGAGGATCTTCATCAGCGTCGACTTGCCGGCGCCGTTCTCGCCGACGAGGGCGTGCACGGTGCCCTTGCGGACGCTGAGGTGGATGTCGTGGTTGGCCACGACGCCAGGGAATCGCTTCGTGATCCCGGCGAGTTCGACAGCGGTCGCCTGACCGTTGACCGCGCCGGCCGGAGGGCTGCTGGACGCGTTGATGGCGCACTCTCCTGAGGGAAAGGGGGTCGTCTACGCGCGTAGCGCCCCTACGGCAACGAAAGGGGCCACGCGCCGCGAGAACGGGATACGGGGAGCCAGACTCCTCGTATCCCGTTGAGCGGACGTAACCCCGCGGTTACCAAGCGACTCCGGGGCAGAACAGGCACCCCTCCGTGCCGGACGGCACAGAGACGTACCCGAACTTCCCCGGGACCGCATTGGCTGCTCCTGAGGTACTGCTCGTCAGCTGGTCTTGACCTTGATCGCACCGCTGATGATCTTCTCCTGGGCGGCCTTGACGGCGTCCTGGATCGCGGTGTTGTTCTTGAACTCCGGGTTGGAGTCGGCCAGGCCGACCTCACCGGACTTCAGATCGCCCCGAACGATACCGGTCGCGGGCTTGCCGTCCTCGACCGACTTCGCCAGGTTGTAGACCGCCTTGGCGACATCCTTGGTGGCGGAGGTCAGGATCGAGTCCTTGTACTTCGCCAGCGCCTCCTGCTGGTACTGGTCGGAGTCGACACCGATGGCCAGCACGTTCTTGGCGGCGGCGGCCTCGATGACACCCTGACCGGACAGACCGGCCGCGGCGTAGACGACGTCGGCCTTCTTCTCGATCTGGCCCTCGGCGGCCGTCTTGCCCTTGTCGGGGCTGGAGAAGCCACCCTCCTGGGCGGTCTGCGTCAGGTACTGCGAAAGGACCTTGACGCCGGGCTTGGTGTCCTTGACGCCCTGCTCGAAGCCCGCCTCGAACTTGTGGATCAGCGGAACGTCCACGCCGCCCACGAAGCCGACGACGTTGCTCTTGGTGGCCTTGGCGGCGGTGACGCCGGCGAGGTAGGAGGCCTCCTGCTCGGAGAAGACCAGGTCCGCGACGTTCTTCGCCTCGACGGTGGAGTCGTCGACGATGCCGAAGGTGGTCTTCGGGAACTTCGCCGCAGCGGCCTTGACGGCCGGGCCGTAGGCGTAACCGATGCCGATGACCGGGTTGAAGCCCTGCTTGGCCAGCGAGACCAGGCGCTGCTCCTTGTCCGCGTCCGTCTCACCGTCGGTGGGCTCGACGTCGGCGGTGTCGTACTTGAACTCGCCCTTGGCCTTCTTCAGGCCCTCGAACGCCGCGTCGTTGAACGACTGGTCGCCCTTGCCGCCGACGTCGTACGCGATGGCGAGGCCCTTGTCACCCTTCGCGTCCGACGAGGACGAGCTGGAGGTCGAGGTGCCGCCGCAGGCGGACAGAGCGAGGGCGAGAGAGGCGGTCGCAGTGCCTGCGAGCGCGATGCGGGTAACCCGGCGCATGTGTTGTTGCTCCTGTCGTACAGCGCCTGACGGTTCAGCTTCGGCGCTGGCTTCGCCGCAGATTAACGCGCGTAGACCAACTAGAAAACCCCTTCTGTCCACCTTGTTATCCGGCTGTGCCCGACGCCACTCGCCGTCGGGCCCGGCAGGTGCCGATCGCAAAGGAACCGTGGCGGTGGGTGACCCCGGAAACGGACAGCGGAACGGGCGGGCACCTGGGGCGCCCGCCCGTTCCGCTGTACTTCGACCGTGTTCGTCCGATCGCCCGGTCGACGGGGGTGGCGGCGGATCGGCCCGCCGCGGTCACCCGCCGCTCACGGCGACTACTCGGTCTTGACCTTGATGGTGCCGTCGGTGATGCCCGCCTTGGCCTTGGCCACGGCGTCGGTCAGACCGGCGATCTCCGCCATCTTCGGGTTGCTGTCGGCGAGGCCGACACCGTCCACCTTGAGGTCGAAGGTCTGCGTGCCGGTCAGCGGCTTGCCGTCGTGGACCGACTTGGACAGCGTGTAGACGGCACCGCCGACGTCCTTGAGCGCGGAGGTCAGGATGTGGTCCTTGTACGCCGCCAGCGCTTCCTGCTTGTACTGGTCGGAGTCGACGCCGATCGCCCAGACGTTCGCCTTGGCGGCGGCCTCGATGACACCCTGGCCGGACAGACCGGCCGCGGCGTAGAGGACGTCGGCGCCCTTCTCGATCTGGCCCTCGGCGGCGGCCTTGCCCTTGTCGGGGCTGGAGAAGCCACCCTCCGCCGCGGTCTGGGTCAGGTACTGCGAGAGGACCTTCACGCTGGGCTTGGTGTCCTTGACGCCCTGCGTGTAGCCGGCCTCGAACTTGTGGATCAGCGGAACGTCCACACCGCCGATGAAGCCGACGGTGTTGCTCTTGGTGGCCTTGGCGGCCGCGACACCGGCGAGGTACGAGGACTCCTGCTCGGCGAAGACCAGGGAGGCCACGTTCTTGCCCGGCACGACCGAGTCCACGATGCCGAAGCTGGTCTTCGGGAACTTCGCGGCGGCCTTCTCCAGCGCGGGACCGTAGGCGAACCCGATGCCGATGACCGGGTTGTAGCCCTGCTTGGCCAGCGACTCCAGACGCTGCTGCTTGTCAGCGTCCGTCTCGTTGTCGGTGGGCTCGATGTCGGCCGTCTTGTAGCCGAACTCCTTCTGCGCCTTCTCCAGGCCGGAGAACGCCGCGTCGTTGAAGGACTGGTCGCCCTTGCCGCCGACGTCGTACGCGATGGCGAGGCCCTTGGCTCCGCTGCTGTCGCTGCTGTTGCTGCTGCTGCCGCTGTCGTTGCTGGTGCCGCCGCAGGCCGTGGCGGCGAGTGCGAGCGACGCGACCCCCACCGCGACGCGGGTCAGGCTGGCTATCCGACGCATCTGAAGTTCCCCATTCTCCAAAGCCCCGCAGTGGGTGCTGAGTTCGGCGCACATTAACGCGCGTAGACCGTCCAGGGAACGGGATTCCGCCTGGCCGTTATCCATTCGTGCCGATGGCCGGTTACGTCCTTGTGAACCATGGGACCGAAAGGTGCGTTCGGGGATGCAGCACCCACCACGACCATCACACGCTGTGTCCGACCGGTGGAGCTCGCGTGACGGAGCGGGTGGTTCCTGCTCCACGGAGTGACTGTTGACGAATGACTCGGCACCACGCTACTGCGAGGCATCAGGGGACGCGACCTGAGTCACCGGCCGCGCCCCGAGCCGTCAGTCCCGCTCGTCCAGGAGGGCCGCCGCGGTGAACATCTCGACGCCGACCGTGATCGCGTACTCGTCCGCGTCGAAGTCGCCCCGGTGCAGGTCACGGATGGTGCGGTCACCCGGCGGGCGTACGCCCAGGCGGGCCATCGCGCCGGGCACGTGCTCCAGGTACCAGGAGAAGTCCTCGCCGCCGAGGCTCTGCTCGGTGTCCTCGATGGAGTGCGCGCCGCGCCGGGCGGTCATCGCGTCGCGGAGCAGCTCGGTGACGGCCCCGTCGTTGACGACCGGCGGGACGCCCCGGATGTAGTTGATCTCGGACTTGGCGCGGTAGAGGTTGGCGATCTCGTCGATCGCCGCGTGGACCAGGTCGGGCGCGGCCCGCCAGGCGTCGAGGTCCAGGCAGCGGATGGTCCCGGACAGCTCGGCGTGCTGCGGGATCACATTGCAGGCATGCCCCGACTCGATGCGTCCCCAGGTCACCGCGAGCCCGCTGCGGGCGTCCACGCGCCGGGCGACGAGCGCCGGCACGTCGGTCACCACCCGCGCGGCGGCGGTGACGAGGTCGGTGGTCAGATGGGGGCGCGCGGTGTGGCCGCCCGCGCCGTCGAGTGATACTTCCAGCCGGTCGCACGCCGAGGTGATGGCGCCGTGCCGCAGTCCGATGCGCCCCGCGTCGACCCTCGGGTCGCAGTGCACGCCCACGATCCGCCCGACGCCTTCGAGGACACCGGACTCGATCGCGTCCGGTGCGCCGCCGGGCAGCACCTCCTCCGCGGGCTGGAAGATCAGCCGCACGCGCCGGGGCAGCAGCCCCTGGGCGTGCAGGTCCGCGAGGACGAGACCGGCGCCGAGGACGACCGCCGTGTGGATGTCGTGTCCGCAGGCGTGGGCCCGGTCGGGCACGGTCGAGCGGTACGCGCAGTCGCTCTTCGTGTCCGGGATGGGCAGCGCGTCGATGTCGGCGCGCAGGGCCAGCACGGGGCGTACGTCGTCCGGGTCTCCGATGTCACAGATGAGGCCGGTTCCGATGGAGAGGACGCGCGGCTCCAGGCCCGCCCGCTCCAGGCGCGCCTTGATCGCCGCGGTGGTGCGGAACTCCTGATTGCCGAGCTCCGGGTGCATGTGCAAGTCGCGACGGAACGCCACGAGTTCGGCGCGCAGTGCCTCGGGCAGCGCGCCGGGGAGCAGCGGCTCCCCGGGGAGATCGGCCTCGGACTCTCGGGACATCAGTTGGTTCACCCTTTGAAGGGTAGGACGATCGGGCGGCCAACTGACCCACGATCAACAAAAGTTCAGCCCGTTAGGGGAAGAAAATCTGGCCGCGTGGCGCATGACCGGCTTCGAGGATGGGTAAACTCGCCCGGCTCTTCGGGCGTTTGGATCTTGAACAGGCCTGGGTGACCGGCTGCGATCCCACTCGGCCGGGGTTCGCCCGCCGATGTGCACAGGACAACGCCCGACGAACCCGGGCCCATTCCCGTACGTGGTCTCCACGGTCTCACAACACCGCGACCGGGTTCCGGAACTGTCACCGTCGCGCCACGAGATCGTCACGTTCCGTGACCCGCGGGAGCCGGGCGAGGAACCCGAAGGGCCCGGCACTGCGTGGCGGGCCCTTCGCGACGGGGATGTGCGGCCGGTTCTAGACGGCGGAGACCGCCGAGAGGCGGTGGACGTCCCGGGCCGTCCCCGTGACCCCGGACAGGAAGCCCTGGGCCCGCGGCGAGGCGTTCTCCGTCAGCCAGCTGGGGTCGATGTCGCAGACGGCGACGCGCACATCGGTGCCGACCAGGGCCAGCGGCAGCGTGTGCACGACCGTGGACGGGAAGCTCAGGACCGTCCGGCCTATGGGGCCGCGCCGGGCGATCAGTTCGAGCGGCAGGTCGGGGCGGACGATCTCCAGGCCCGTCTCGACGGCCAGCCGGTGCAGCTTGTCGACGCTCTCGCGGCGGTGCGCGAAGTAGCGGGTCGCGCCGTGCGTCCTGGCGAGCGCGCGGACCGCCTCCAGATAGCGGTCCGGGTCGACCACGCCCGTCTCGACGAGCGAGGTGCCGACCAGGTCGGCGCCCTTGGTGATGCGGGGCGGGCCGAACCGGGCCCGGGTCCAGGAGAAGTCGTTGGCGGTGATCAGGACGCCGTCCGGTGCCGATTCGATCGGCATCGAGGAGAAGACCTCGACCTTGCGGCGGTCGGAGGGCGTCAGCCGGCGGCGGGCCGAGGCGGACACGGGAGCGAAGAGCACGTCCCGCGGCCCGGGGCGGCCACCGCGCCGGTGCCAGCGCACCAGGCGCTCACCGCGGGCGAGCTGGGCGACGAACTCCATCGTCGCCGTGCCGTCGTCGACCACGACCAGGTCCTGTGCCCGGGTGATGGTCAGCAACAGCTGCACATAGCGGGAGAACGGGTCCCCCATGACGATCCGCCGGGCCCGGCGCAGCAGCGGAGCCAGTCCCCCGATGGTGTGGAAGGGGGCCGTGGTGCCACCGCGCGCCTCCTCCCAGCGGACCGTGTGCCCCTCGTCGCGGGCGAGCTCCGCCATCCGGCGCAGCTGACCGCGGGTCATCGGGTCGTTGGGCGAGAGGACGACGAGGGTGAGCTCCGCGCCGGGTGCCGCGGCGGCACCGTGGGCGTGTGTGTGCGCCCACTCCAGCACGTTCAGGAGCTGTACCGGACTCTCGACGAAGGCGAGAGTGTGGGAGCCGGCGGAACCGGCGCGGGGGCTCATCGACGTACGACCGTCCCGTCGTAAGGAATTCAGGGTGTTCAGACCGAGACGGGTTCGCCCGCGGCCGCGGCGATCTCGGCCTCGGCGACGACGCCTGTGACGCGGCGCAGCTTCTTCATCGGGCCGAGCTCGGACTCGTAGACCTTCTTGACACCGTCGCCGAGGGAGGCCTCGATGGTGCGGATGTCACGGACGAGGCGGGTCAGGCCCTGCGGCTCGACGGAGGCGGCCTGGTCGGAGCCCCACATCGCGCGGTCCAGGGTGATGTGACGCTCGACGAAGGCGGCGCCGAGAGCGACCGCGGCGAGCGTGGTCTGCAGGCCCGTCTCGTGGCCGGAGTAGCCGATCGGAACGTTCGGGTACTCGGCCTGGAGGGTGTTGATGACGCGGAGGTTGAGCTCCTCGGCCTGCGCCGGGTAGGTCGACGTGGCGTGGCACATCAGGATGTTGTCGCTGCCGAGGACCTCGACCGCGTGGCGGATCTGCTTCGGGGTGGACATGCCGGTGGAGAGGATGACCGTGCGGCCGGTGCCGCGCAGGGCGCGCAGCAGCTCGTCGTCGGTCAGGGAGGCGGAGGCGACCTTGTGGGCCGGGACGTCGAACTTCTCCAGGAAGGCGACGGCCTCGGTGTCCCACGGGGAGGCGAACCAGTCGATGTTCTTGCTCTTGGCGTACTCGTCGATCTGGCGGTACTCGTCCTCACCGAACTCCACGCGGTGGCGGTAGTCGATGTAGGTCATGCGGCCCCAGGGGGTGTCCCGCTCGATGTCCCACTGGTCGCGCGGGGTGCAGATCTCCGGGGTGCGCTTCTGGAACTTGACGGCGTCGCAGCCGGCCTCGGCGGCGGCGTCGATCAGCTTGAAGGCGTTCTCGAGCTCACCGTTGTGGTTGATGCCGATCTCGCCGACGACGTACACGGGGTGGCCCGGGCCGGCGGTCTTGGAACCGAAGGTGCGCAGACGGGAGTTGCTCATGGTGAGACGTTCCTTACTTGTCGAGGGAGTCGAGAGAAGGGCCGAGGATCCAGCTGGCGATCTCTCGGATCGCGCCGTCGCCGCCGGGGACGGTGGTGACCGCGCGTGCGGCGCCGCGCACGACGTCGTGGGCGCTCGCGACCGCCACCGGCCAGCCCACGAGGGCGAAGCACGGGAGGTCGTTGACGTCGTTGCCGACGTAGAGCACGCGCTCAGGCGCGATGCCCTGCTCCTCGCACCACTGCTTCAGTGCGAGGTCTTTCCGGTCGATGCCGTGCAGGACCGGAATCTTGAGCTTCCGGGCCCGGGCGGCGACGACCGGGTTCTGTTCCGTGGACAGGATCAGCATCGTCAGCCCGCTCTTGCGCAGGGCCGCGATACCGAGGCCGTCCCCGCGGTGCACGGAGACGAACTCCCGTCCGTCGGAGTCGATCAGCACCCTGTCGTCGGTCTGGGTGCCGTCGAAGTCGAGGACGACCGCGTCGATGTCGGCGGCGGTCGGGAGCGAGCCCGGCCTGTTCGCGTCGAAGAGCGGCGCGAGGGCCCGGGCGCGGGCGAGGTCGTGCGGGTCGTCGATCTCCAGCACGCGGGCCGGGTCGGTGCGTACGAGTTCGGTGCGGCCGAAGAACCGGTGCTTCGCCACGCGGAAGCCGTTCGCCTCCATGGCGTAGACGGCACCCGTCTCCAGGAGGTCCTGGGGACGGTCCTGGCGGCGCGGGCGGAAGGACTTGTCGTGGTTGATGCCGTAGCCGCCGCTGGTGACGGTGTCCGCGAGCAGGGTGTCGGAGCCGCCGTCGACGGCCGCGCGCTCGGTCTCGACGGCGACCGCGGCCGTGGCCTCGTCGTCGCCGTCGCGCCACACGAAGCCGTGGAAGGGGGCCACGGTCAGCGCCGTGTCCGCGCCGTTCGCGACGATCGCGCCGACGACGCCGTCCACGTCCTCGCGGGTGATGAACGGGCTGGTGCACTGGACCAGCAGCACCACGTCGACCGGGGAGCCGTGCAGCGCCTCGTGGGTGTCCATGGCGTGCAGGACGGCGGCCTCGGAGGTGGCGGTGTCCCCGGCGATGGCGGCGGGTCGCAGGACGACCTCGGCGCCGGCCTGGCGGGCGGCCGCCGCGATGGCCTGGTCGTCGGTGGAGACGACGACGTCCGTCACGAGGCGGGTGGCGCGGCACTCCCGCACCGCGCGGGCCACCAGCGGCACGCCGCCGACCGGGAGGAGGTTCTTCGCGGGCACGCCCTTGGAGCCGCCGCGTGCGGGGATCACCGCGAGCACGCGGCGCACCGGCGCGGCTCGGCCCGCTTCTGAGTTGGTCATGCGCTGTGCTCCTTGACGAGGGAGGCGAGAGAGGCGTGGGGGGCGGGGCGGTGGGCGATGCCCGCTGTCGGGGCGCTCACAGCTCGCCCATCCGCCGGATCACCGGTGCCACGCGCTGGACGCCGTGGCGGTAGGCGCCGCGGGCGGCCCGGCGCACGATCTGCCGTACGGGGCTGGGTTCCCGGTCCGCCGCGGGGGCTCCGGGCAGCGGGCTGCCGTCCGGGCCGAGGTGGTGGCGGGCGAGGATGCCGGGCAGATAGCCGGGCGCGGTGACGGGCGTGTAGTAGGGAGCGAGGGGCGCAAGCCCGTCCGCCGCCAGCAGCTCGTTGATGCGCGCCCGGGCGGTGTCGAAGGCGGTCTCGTACGATCCGTCGGCGGCGACGCCCTGCCGGGCCACCCAGGCCGCGTCGGGCGCCGGCCGGTGCCCCGCGTCGAGCTGGTCCCAGGAGGCGAGGCAGCCGGAGCCCACGAAGTGGTGGTTGCCGAGCGCCTCGCGCACCCCGAGGTCGCTGAGGACGACGGTGGGGACCCGCCGGTGCAGGGACTCCAGGGCGGCGGTGGAGCTGATCGTGACCAGCAGGTCGGTGCGGTCGAGGACCTCGCCCATGTGCCCGTACACGAGGCGGAAGTTGGCCGGCGGGTCCGCTTTCTGCACCAGCTTCTGGTAGGGCAACTCCTCGATGTGCGTGGTGTGTTCGCCCGGCTTGGAGCGCAGCTTGAGCAGGACCTCGCGGTCCGGGTGCAGCCGTGCGTGCCGGATCAGCCGGTCCAGCAGGTACGTACGGTCCTTGCGGCTCTCCGGTACGGAGGGCTGGGCGGCGAAGACGACCGTGTAGGGCCTGCCCGCTTGCTTCGTGGACGGGTCGTTCTCCGTGTACGTGGCCCCGCCGAGGAAGGGCAGCGCGACCTCGGTCACCGACCCGGCGTCGGCGCCGACCCCTTCGTACACGGCCCGGAAACGGTCCGCGTCCTGGCGGGAGTTGGCGAGGACGAGATCCGCGCCGTGCCGCAGGAGCAGCCCGTCCGCGAGCTTCTCGTAGACGACGCCGACGTAGCCGGTGACGACCAGGGGCCGCTTCGTCCGCCCGTCCCAGGCGCGGGCCAGGCCGTGCAGCACCGCTTGGACGGCACCGCCGACCAGGGCGAGGACGACCACGTCGTAGGCGCAGTCCTCCTTGCCCAGCTCGCGCAGGAACTCGACGGCGGTGACCTCGCGGAGCGAGTCCGCGCGGACGCCGACCTCTTCGAGCTGGCGGGCGGTCGGGGTGGCCCGGCCACGCAGGAGGAATCCGTCGAGGCGGAGGTCCGAGTCGGCCGGGGAGACGCGGTTCGCGGTGAGCGAGCCCCATTTCCACCTGGTGTCGGAATCCGCGAGGACGGCCACTCGCAGGGACTTCGTGGTACTTGCTGGCACGTCCTAGACGCTAGGAAGCCTTTTCGAGGTGCGGCCCAACCTGAATACAACAAACGGTTAACAGCGCGTCGACGAATGGCGAATCAGTCAGGGATCGGTCGAGAAAACGGCTTGGTTCACGGTTCCGCCACGCGTCGTTCACCTGGCATCTCACCAACGGTAAAGACGAATGCCGGGCCGCCCCCTAACGTCACAGGGGTGGTCAAGCTCTCCGTCATCGTGCCGTTCTACAACGTGCAGCAATATGCGCCCGACACCCTGAAGAGCCTGCGTGCGAACGCACGGCAGGACTTCGAATTCATTCTCGTCGACGACTGCTCGCGCGACGAGACACCGGACATCCTCGCGCGCGCGGAGCGCGAGCTCCCGGGTGCGGTGTATGTCAGACACGAGAAGAACGGAGGACTGGCCACCGCACGCAACACCGGGATCGACACGGCGCGTGGCGAGTACCTCACGTTTCTCGACGGGGACGACTGGCTCGCCCCCGGATATTACGAACAACTCCTCTCCTCCATCGAGGACCTGGGCTGCGACTTCGTCCGTACGGACCATGTCCAGTGCACCGCGCGGGCGCGCTCCGTCCACCGTGTTCCGCACGGCCGCCGCGGAGTCGTCCTCGATCCCCGCGACGCCATTCTGCCCTCCGACCGGTCCACCTCCGTCGACTACGCCTACGCCTGGGCGGGCATCTACCACCGCCGGCTGGTCGACCGCGGACTGCTCCACTTCACCGACGGACTGCGCACGGCCGAGGACCGGCCGTGGATCTGGAAGCTCCACCGAGAGGCCGAATCCTTCGCCACGGTGGGACTTCTCGGCGTGTTCTACCGGCGTGGCGTCGCCTCTTCCCTCACTCAGATCGGGGACGTGCGCCAACTCGATTTCATTCGCGCGTTCGACCAGGTCGTCGCGGAAACCGCCGAGGACCGGGACGCGGAAAAACTCCTGCCCAAAGCCGTGCGCACCTATTGCGCGATTATTTCCCATCACCTGGGATCCATCGAAAGGTTCGAGCCAGCGGTGGCACGGAAACTGAAGTCCATGAGTGCCGTCGCACTGCGCCGCATGCCACAGGGCGTGCTCGACGAGGCACTCGACTCGATGGACGTCCAGCGCGCCACCCGGCTGCGCCGGCTGCGCCGACGGCCCGCGCCCGCCGCGGGGGTGGCCGCGTGACCACCCAGATCTTCATGGCGTCCACGCTGTACGGCACGGCCACGCTCGCCGCGGCCCTCGACACCGACAGCTTCGGACCGGCCGACCGGCGCATCCTGCTCGTCTCCAACAACGCGGCGACGCCCGAGACGACGCCCGGCGTGGACGAGATGCCCGGCTTCGAGCAGCTGCGCGGCCGCTTCGACGACGTCATCTCGTGGAACGAGACCATCTCCCCCTTCCACCCGGGCGGCTGGGCCCCGCGGCCGGACGACGTACCCCTGTGGGAGCGGCATCTGCGGCTCGCCTGGAACCTCGGCGACGACGACATCGAACTGGCCGTCGAGTCCATCCAGGTCAACCCGGCGCTCGGCATCTCCCAGATCTTCATGGGCGCACCCGTCACCGTGTACGCCGACGGCCTGATGAGCTACGGCCCCACCCGTAACAAGATCGACCCGCTGGTCGGCACCCGCGTGACCCGGCTGCTCCATCTGGACCTGGTCCCCGGCCTCGAGCCGCTGCTGCTCACCGAGTTCGACGTCGAACCGGAGATCGTGCCCACCGACGCGTTCGTGAAGGTGCTCGCCCAGCTCGTGGACACCGGCGACGCCCTGCCGGCCATCGACGAACCGGCACTGCTGCTCGGCCAGTACCTCTCCGCGCTCGGCATCCTCACCGCCGAGGAGGAAGAGGACCTCCACGTACGGATGCTGAAGGGCGTGATCACCCTCGGCCACACCCGTGTGGTGTTCAAGCCGCACCCGACCGCACCCGCCCGCTGGTCGCGCGTCCTGGAACGGGAGGCCGAGAAGCTGGGCGCGGACCTCACCGTGCTCGACACCCCGGTCCTCGCCGAGGTGCTCTACCAGCGGATGCGTCCCGCGCTGGTCGTCGGCTGCTTCTCCACGGCGCTGCTCACGGCGTCCGCGCTGTACGGCCTGCCGGTCGCGCGCGTCGGCACCGGCTCGCTGCTGGACCGTCTGACCCCGTACGAGAACAGCAACCGCGTCCCGGTGACCATCGTCGACGCGCTGCTGCCCGACCTGTCGGACCGCGCGGCGGTCACCGGACAGGGCCCCGGCATGGAGGTGGCGGCCCTGACGAAGCTCCTGAAGGCCGTGGGCTTCGCGATGCAGCCGAAGATCTACCCGGACCTGCGCCCGGCGGCCGAGAACTACCTGACGAACCATCTGTCCGAGCACACCTGGCGCTACTTCAAGCGCAAGCGCCTCACCTCACTGGCCCTGCCCGGAGCGGTCCCGGCCCAACTCGCCTTCATCCCGCGCAACGCGACCGTTCGGCGGGTCGCCCGGAGGGCGCGCTCCCTGAAGCGGGCCGTGGGGCGCTGAGCCGAGCACACTCACCGCAGCGGCGCGCCGCCGGCCGCGAGGCGGGCTGGAGCAGCCCTGGCAGCGGGCCCGCGAGCCTGCGGGCGATGGCGACTTGACGGGCGGGAGCGTCCGGAGAGGCGACCACGAGCCGCAGAGGCCGGACCGCTGAGACGGTGGCGACCGGGACGGGTGCGCGGGGCCGATCGGATGCGTCCCGGCCCCGCTTCCCGCGCTGTCGCGGCGCCCCGCTCCCGGGGACGCCGGGCGGCCCGACGGCGCAGATCGACTTGGCAGGCGCTCCGCGTACGCCCTTCGATCGCGCCCCCGTACCCCCCTTCGCGCGCCCTGTGCGCGCCGCGAGCGCCCCTGTGCCCCCCCTTCTCGTGCGACACCCGTTCGGCCGCACTTCGGGACCGAGGGCGATTTGTGACGATTCGGAAGAGTCCTCAACGTGGGGGCATCACGAAGATGAACTCCCGTGGGCGATACGACGAACCGGCCTCGCCAGGACGCAAGCATCCCCGACTATCGGACTAACGTGCTGTGGGCCAGCTGAGTCCCATTGAGGGGAACCCTGTGATCGACACGCCCGAGGAGGCCCGCGGGACGTCAACCGGCACCGTGGTCCGTACCGTCCTGCCTCCTGCCGAGACCTCTCCCGCGCCCAAGCCCGTGGCACGCCGGGAGAACCGGCTGCGCGCTCTGGACGGGCTGCGGCTGGTCGCGGCCCTGATGGTGGCGGGTTATCACTACGGCGGCCGGGACGGCGAAGTGGTGCGGGCCTGGGGCAGCTCTCCGAAGCATCAGTTCCCCACTCTGCACCAGCTGTTCGCCTACGGCTGCCTGGGCGTGCAGGTCTTCTTCGTGATCAGCGGCTTCGTCATCTGCATGAGCGGCTGGGGCCGTCCGCTGCGCTCCTTCTTCGCCTCCCGCGCCTCCCGCCTGCTGCCCGCGTACTGGGCGGCGATCATCATCGTGACGGCGGTGTTCGCCCTGCCCGCCGTCGCGTACAAGGCGGTCTCGCCGAGCGACGCGCTGCTCAACCTCACCATGCTCCAGCAGCCGCTGGGCGTCGACCGGGTGCTGGGCGTGTGCTGGACCCTGTGGGCGGAGGTCCGCTTCTACGCCCTCTTCGCGCTGTGCATCGTGCTGCCGGGGGCGAACCGGCGGCGCGTCATCCTGTTCTGCGCGGGCTGGACCCTGGCCGCTGCCATCGCGCAGGGCGTGAACGAGCCGCTCCTGAACATGGTCCTGATGCCGGAGTACGCCCCGTACTTCATCGGCGGCGTCGGCCTCTACCTCGTCCACCGAGACCGGCGTGACGCCTACGCCTGGGGCATCGTCGGAGTGAGCTGGCTGATCGGCCAGCACTACGCGGTCCAGCGCCTGTGGCACGCCCCGAACCCGGAGTTCTTCTCCGACCGCTCGGCCCTCGGCATCATGCTCGTCGTCACCTTCGGCTATGTCGCCGTGGCCGCCATCGCGCTGGGCTGGCTGAACTGGGCGAACTGGCGCTGGCTGACGGTCGCGGGCGCGCTGACGTACCCGTTCTACCTGGTCCACGAACACCTCGGCTGGGTCGCCGTCAAGGCCTACCACCAGACCCTGCACATCCCCTCGTACGGCACGCTCCCGGCCACGGTCGCCACCATGCTGCTCCTGGCCTGGCTGCTCAACCGATACGTGGAGAACCTGCTCACTCCGAAGCTGCGCAGGGCACTGGCGAAGCCACGCCCGCAGCCGACCCTCCGGTAGCCGCCCCCCCCTGTGCCCGTCGTCGTCGCCGGCCCCGACTGAACACCGCCGGCCACCGTCCGAACGCTCCCGCCCCCGGTCGCCCGTGACCGGGGGCGGCCGTCGTCCGGCAGGCAGGCAGGCAGGCAGGCAGCGGAGAGGAGGGGGCGGCGGAACCGGACGTGCGGCGAAACCGGAAGAGGGACCGCCCGCCGGTTCGGTGCGGGATCGGCGGCCTTCGGGAGGGGGACGACTTGCTCCCGCGGCGGGCTCCGCTCAACCTGAATTTGTCCCGCAGTTCATCTCGGGCCGCGTTCGCTCATCGCGCTTCGGGGCAGCCGCCGAACAGTTGATGACCGAACCACAGACGCCCCACAGGATGGGGGCGTCTGTTCGCCCGTCCGCGCAAGGGAGCCCTCTCTCCTCATGACTGCCGCACAGGACACGATCCGATCACCCCGTCGACTCGACGACGTCCCCGGGTGGTTCCCCGTTCTCGATCAGACACTGTTCACCTGGCACCTGGAACGACAGCGATCCGCCGGCCTGAGGGGCGACCTCGTCGAGGTCGGCGTGTACATGGGCAAGAGCGCGATCCTCCTCGGGCACCATCGGCAGCCCGGTGAGCGGTACACCGTGTGCGACCTCTTCGAGGGCGACGCGCCCGACGGTGCCAACCGCGCGGAGTCGACGAAGTCGTACAGCGCGCTCACCCAGCGGGCCTTCGAGGAGAACTACCTCTCCTTCCACGACGAGTTGCCCCGCGTCCTCGCGGGGCCCAGCTCGCGGGTGCGGGAAGAGGTCGAGCCGGGCACCTGCCGGTTCGTCCACATCGACGCCTCGCACCTGTACGAGCACGTCCACGGGGACATCGGCGCCGCCCACGACCTCCTCATGCCCGACGGCATCGTCGTCCTGGACGACTTCCGCTCGGAGCACACTCCCGGCGTCTCCGTGGCCGCGTGGGAGGCCGTCCTCAACCGGGGGCTGCGCCCCATCTGCCTGAGCACCCAGAAGCTGTACGGGACCTGGGGCGACGCCTCGGCCGTCCAGAAGGAGCTGCTGAGCATGGTGCGCGGGCGGGAGGACTGCCACCTGAGCGTCCAGGAAGCGGCGGGGCACCCGATCGTCCGGCTCAAGAGCAAGGGCATGCAGGCTCCGCCGTTCCCGTTCTCCCGGCACCACACCGGGGACGCCGACATCGACGTCGAGCGCGACGGGCCGGACGCCGTGACTCCGTCGGCAGCTCCCCCTCCGGCCCCGTGGCGACGGCGCGGCCGGCGGATCGCCGCCGACCTGCTGCCGCCGGTGCTCACGCGCGCGGTACGCAACGCCCGCGCCTCCCGGCGCGCGACGGCGCAGCTGCCGGGCGGGCCCCGGTGACAGCGACTCAGCCGAGGCCGTAACGCGTCAGCCGATGCCGTAACACGCCTCGATGCCCGCGACGACCAGGTGCAGGCCCTCCTCGAAGTGCCGTTCGTAGTCCTCGAAGATCTCCGCGCCCGCCGCGGCCGACAGGGGGAAGTCGGCCATGCGGCGGGCGCGTTCGTCCAGGTCGTAACCCTCGCGCCGCTCGCCCGGAAGGGGCTGGACGCCCTGCTCCTCGGTGACGAAGCCGATCGTGTAGACGTACGTGGTGGACGTCGCGCGGACCGCCTGGGTGAGGGTGAATCCCGACTCGGTGAAGAGCCGCAGCGTCCGCTCCATCTCGACCGCGTGCAGGGTGCCGGTGAAGCGTGAACCGCTGAAGACCTTCGCGCCGTCGCGGTAGCTCAGCAGGGCGGCGCGCAGTCCGCGGTTGGCGGCGACCAGCCGCTCCCGCCAGCCGGTGCCCGGCGCCGCCCCGGCGTCCTCGACCATCCGGCGGTACATCTCCGTGGCCATCTCGTCGAGCAGTTCCTGCTTGTTCTTGAAATGCCAGTAGAGCGCGGGCGCCTGGACGTTCAGCTCCTTGGCGATGGCCCGCAGGGTGAGGCCGTCGAGGCCCGTCTCATTGAGGAGCCGCAGGGCTGTCTCGACGACCTGCTTCTTGTCCAGCTTGGGGGATCGCTGGGGTCTCTGGGTAACCACGCTTGACAGTTTAACGCCGTTAAGGGCATGCTCGGGGCATGGAACTTAACAGCGTTAAGGAGATGACCGTGAACGCGAACGTGGACGTGGACGTACTCGTCGTCGGCGCGGGCCCGACCGGCCTCGCCCTCGGCGCCGATCTCGCCCGGCGCGGGGTGGACGCCCTCGTGGTGGAGCGGGCCGACGCGCTGTTCCCCGGCTCACGCGGCAAGGGCATCCAGCCGCGCACGATGGAGGTCTTCGACGACCTCGGCGTCCTCGACGCGATCCGCGCGGCGGGCGGCGACTATCCGGTCGGGATGATCTGGCAGGACGGCGAGCGGATGGGCGAGCACCAGATGTTCGACCCGGCCGAGCCGACGGACCACTCGCCGTACAACGCCCCGTGGATGGTGCCGCAGTGGCGTACGCAGGAGATCCTCTTCGCGCGGCTGGAGGAGCTCGGGGGCAAGGTCGCCTTCGGCCGCGAGGTCGTCGCGGTCACCCAGGACGGGGACGGGAAGGGGAACAGGGACGGGAACGGGGACGAGGACAGGGACGGAAACGGGGTGACCGTGGAGTTCGCCTCCGGCGCACCGGTCCGCGCGCGGTACGTCGTCGCCGCCGACGGTGGCCGCTCCGCGGTGCGGCGCGCGCTCGGGATCGGCATGACCGGAGAGACCGTCGATCCGGACTCGATGCTGGTGGCGGACGTACGGATCAGCGGGCTGGACCGTGACAACTGGCACGTCTTCCCGCCACGCGAGGACACCGGCGGCTTCCTGGCGATCTGCCCGCTGGCCGGTACGGAGGACTTCCAGGTCGTGGCGCAGTTCCCGGAGGGCACGGACGTCGACCTGTCCCTCGACGGCATCCGCGGGACCGTCGCCGCGCGCTCCCACCTCTCGCCCGAGGCCGTGACCGAGGTGCGCTGGGCCTCGGACTTCCGGCCGCGCGCGGCGCTGGCGGACCGCTTCCGCGCCGGGCGGGTCTTCCTCGCCGGGGACGCGGCGCACATCCACTCCCCGGCCGGCGGCCAGGGGCTCAACACCAGCGTCCAGGACGCCTACAACCTGGGCTGGAAGCTCGGCGCGGTACTGCGCGGCGAGGCTCCCGAGTCCCTGCTCGACACCTACGAGGAGGAACGGCTCCCCGTCGCCGCCGACATGCTCGGCCTGTCCACCCGCGTCCACCGCGGCGAGGCCCGCCGCGGCGGGGCGACCCGCCAGCTCGGACTCGGCTACCGCGACTCCTCGCTCGCCGTGGAGACCCGTACGGACCTGCCGGACGGGTCCCTGCGCGCGGGCGACCGCGCCCCCGACGGAACCGTGGAGGGCGTACGCCTCTTCGACGCGTTCCGGGGACCGCACTGGACGCTGGTCACGGTCGGCGCGGACGCGGAAGCACCGGTGCTCCCCGGCGTCCGCACGGTGCGGATCGGGTCGTACGAGAGGTACGGAACCGGGGTCTTCCTCGTCCGCCCCGACGGCTATGTGGGATGGGCGGGCACCGGCACGCGGGATCTGCCGGAGTACGCGAGCCGGGCGGGTCTGACCGTCGGCTGACCCGGATCCGCCCCGGAGGCCTCAGGCGCTGGCGAGCGTGAGCTTGACCGCGAAGCCGAGGAAGAGGGCGCCGGCGGCGGTCGTGGCGCCCGCGGAAAGGCGCTTGCGCCGGCGGAAGGCCGCGGCCAGCCGCGTACCGCTGAAGATCAGCGCGGTCAGATAGAGGAAGCTCGCGAGCTGGGCGAAGGCACCGAGCACGACGAAGGAGAGGGCCGGGTAGGCATACCCGGGGTCGACGAACTGCACGAAGAAGGCGACGAAGAACAGGATCGCCTTCGGGTTGAACAGGCTGATCACCAGCGCCCGTCGGAAGGGCCGCTCCCCGGCCTCCGCCTCGGTCTCCGCGCTCCGCACGGCCGGCTCCCGCCGGGCCCGCCACATCGCCCACGCGGCCCGCAGCATCCCGACCGCCAGCCACGTCAGATATCCGGCACCGGCGTACTTCACGATGCTGAACAGCACCGCGTTCGCCTGGAGCAGCGACGCCACACCGGCCGCCGACAGTGTCATCAGCACGGTGTCCCCGCACCACACACCCGCGGCGGCGGTATATCCCGTACGGACGCCCTTGCGGGCGGCGACGGACAGCACGTACAGCGAGTTCGGCCCCGGCAACAGGACAATCAGGACAAGACCCGCGAGATAGGTGGGGAGATCGATGACACCAAGCATGAGAGCGAGTGTCGCACGCGGCTACGACAGCGGGCAGAGGCGTCTCGCGGGTCAGTCACCGTCGAGCAGGGTGTCCACGGAGAGGTCGAGCACGACACCGACCGACTCGGGCACGGGGACGTTCCGGCCGCGCTTGTAGCGCTCGGGGGACGGGTACTTGCCCTCGACCGGGTCCCGGTACAGCAGGACCTCGTCGTGCTTGCGGTCGGCCACGACGTAGACCGGGATGCCGGCCTCGGCGTAGCACTCGACCTTGGGACCGAGGCCGTCGGACCAGTTCGACGAGGTCACCTCGGCGACCAGGCGGAAGACGTTCGGGGCGTAGCAGTTCTTCTGGACGAGGGCGTCCCGGAAGTCCTCGTCGACGATGGAGAAGTCGGGGATCGCGTAGTCGTCGGGCAACGTGGGCAGCCAGAGGCCGACGCCCTGGACGTATTCATGCCCCGCCTCGACGATCCCGGCTCGATCGAAGGCCCTGCCCAGTTTCGTCAACGACAGCGCATGCGAGCCGTCGGGCGGTGGTGTCACAGTGAGCCTCCCCTGCAGAATCTCCACGCGGTGCCCAGGCAGTGCACGGGAGAGCAGGTCGGCGGCTTCGCTCAACGTCAGCTCGTGTTGCAGTACGGCCACGGCATCCTCCTTTTCAGGGGTCACTCTTCGTGAGCGTAACCGGGGGCGCGCGGCTTCCGCTTCCGTTCACCCGGACGGAGGAATCGCCCAGGTCAGAAGGCATCCGCCGGCACATACGTGCCCCAGATCTCGCGGAGGGCGTTGCAGACCTCGCCGACCGTCGCGCGGGCGCGCAGGGCGTCCTTCATCGGGTGGAGGACGTTGTCCGTGCCCTCGGCGGCCTTCTTCAGGGCGGCGAGGGCGGCGTCGACGGCGGGCTGATCGCGCTCGGCGCGGAGCCGGGCGAGGCGTTCGGCCTGCCGGGCCTCGATGGCCGGGTCGACGCGGAGCGGCTCGTAGGGCTCCTCCGCGTCCAGCTGGAAGCGGTTGACGCCGACGACGACGCGCTCGCCGGAGTCGGTCTCCTGGGCGACGCGGTAGGCGGAGCGCTCGATCTCGCCCTTCTGGAAGCCGTGCTCGATGGCTCCGACCGCGCCGCCCAGGTCCTCGACCCGTGTCATGAGACCGACGGCGGCCGCCTCGACGTCGTCGGTCATCCTCTCGATGACGTACGAGCCCGCGAACGGGTCGACCGTCGCCGTCACGTCCGTCTCGTAGGCCAGCACCTGCTGGGTGCGCAGGGCCAGCCGCGCGGACTTGTCGGTGGGCAGCGCGATGGCCTCGTCGAAGGAGTTGGTGTGCAGCGACTGCGTGCCGCCGAGGACGGCGCCGAGGCCCTGGACCGCGACGCGGACGAGGTTCACCTCCGGCTGCTGCGCCGTCAGCTGGACTCCCGCCGTCTGGGTGTGGAACCGCAGCATCAGCGACTTGGGGTCCTTCGCGCCGAACTCGTCCCGCATCACCCGGGCCCAGATCCGGCGCGCGGCACGGAACTTGGCGACCTCCTCCAGGATCGTCGTACGGGCGACGAAGAAGAAGGAGAGGCGGGGAGCGAAGTCGTCGACGTCCATGCCGGCCGCGACCGCCGTACGGACGTACTCGATGCCGTCGGCGAGCGTGAACGCGATCTCCTGCGCGGGCGAGGCCCCCGCCTCGGCCATGTGATACCCCGAGATCGAGATCGTGTTCCACTTCGGGATCTCGGTCCGGCAGTACTTGAAGATGTCCGCGATCAGCCGCAGCGACGGCTTGGGCGGGAAGATGTACGTCCCGCGCGCGATGTACTCCTTGAGCACGTCGTTCTGGACTGTGCCCGTCAACCGGTCCGCCGGGACGCCCTGTTCCTCGGCGACGAGCTGGTACATCAGCAGCAGCAGCGCGGCGGGCGCGTTGATCGTCATCGAGGTGGAGACCTTGTCCAGCGGGATCCCGCCGAACAGGACGCGCATGTCGTCGACCGAGTCGATCGCCACGCCGACCTTGCCGACCTCGCCGTGCGCGAGGGGGGCGTCCGAGTCGTGGCCCATCTGGGTGGGCAGGTCGAAAGCGACCGACAGGCCCATCGTGCCGTTCGCGATCAGCTGCTTGTAGCGGGCGTTGGACTCGGTGGCCGTGCCGAAACCGGCGTACTGCCGCATCGTCCAGGGTCGTCCCGTGTACATCGACGGGTAGACACCGCGGGTGTAGGGGTACGCGCCCGGCGCGCCCAGCTTCTCGGCCGGGTCCCAGCCGTCCAGAGCCTCGGGGCCGTAGACCGGTTCGATGGGCAGTCCGGACTCGGATTCGCGCGTCATTGCTGTGCCTCCTGTGAAGCTGCCCGATGACAGGAACCGACCTGGGCGGACTGTAGCGGCCGAGGTGCACCCGGTGGAGGGACCCGCGCCGGGACCTTGCACAGGGACCTGTTCACGGGCCCGTTTCATGGTTCCCTTCCACCATGCCGCCTGGTTCGCAACCGGTCACCCGCGGGGAGCATCTCAGGTGACACGACGGCGGGACGGGGAGCCGATGTGCACGACAGGACGGGTGGAACAGGGGTCCGGATGCGTACGAGTGGCATGAAGAGATCGCTGGCCGCGCTCGCGGCGCTCGCCGCGGTGAGCGGCTGCACGGCGCAGGCCGTGGACGCGCAGGGAAAGACGGCGCCGCCGGTACGGATCGACGGTTCGCTCGGCCCGGCCCCCACCACGACCGGAAAGGACGACAAACCGGCCGCTCCCTCGAAGGGCAAGGACGACGGGCCCGCCGCCACCCCGACGGGGAAGGCCGACACGCCGGCTCCCGTCCCCGCCAAGGTCCTCTGGTCCCGCGGCGACCGGGGCGACGACGTTCGCAAGGCGCAGGCCCGGCTGCACCAGGTCGCCTGGCTGATCACCCCGCCGACGGGGACGTACGACGCCCGGACGGTCGCGGCCGTGAAGGGGTTCCAGGGCAAGCGGGGACTGCCGCGCACCGGTGAACTGGACGCCGTCACCTGGCAGCGGCTGCGGAGGATGACGCACGAACCGGCCGCCTGGGAGCTGTACCCGTACGGCGGGCAGCCGGCCGCGAAGCCCGACCCGCGCTGTCTGACGGGCCGGGTCCTGTGCGTCAGCAAGACGAGTCGCACGCTGCGTTGGATGATCGACGGGAAGACGGTCTCGGAGATGGACGTGCGGTTCGGCTCGCAGTACACGCCGACCCGCGAAGGTGTGTTCAGCGTCTACTTCAAGTCGCGCCACCATGTGTCGACGATCTACGACACGTCGATGCCGTACGCGATGTTCTTCAGCGGCGGCCAAGCGGTCCACTACTCCCCGGACTTCGCGGCCCGCGGCTACTACGGCGCGTCGCACGGCTGCGTCAACGTGCGGGACGAGGGGAAGGTCTCGGCACTGTTCGCGCAGGTCCGGACGGGCGACAAGGTCGTCGTCTACTGGTGACGGACCCCTGCGCGGAGGCGGGGCGGGGAAGAGTGGGGCGCGGGCGGGACCGGGGGAACGTGTCCCACCCGCGCCAGTTGCACAGAGCCGTGGGTACGGGGGGAACCCCGGCTCCGTGCGACGGCCGATGACCAGTCGGCTCACCCCTTACTGCGTCACCGGTGCCGAAAACGTCACACCCGGACCGAAGAAAGTTGAAAGAAGTACGAAACCGCTGGTCAGCGGGGTGCCCCGGGGTTCTCCGGCCGAGGGGTCACAGGACTGAGCCCCCCTGGGGCGCGGTCGGCCGGAGCACGTGAGCACACCGTGCGCGAGGGCGACCGTCACGAGAGCGCGCTGGTCGGAGAGCTGACGGCACGACAACACGCGAGTCGAGGGGCCGACGGCACACCGCTCGGGGAACGACCGCACGACGGCGGGGGAACGGGCGGCACACCGGAGCGTGCCGGAGAGCTGACGGCGCGACACGCGGCGAACGAACGTACGGCGGTGCGGCGGCCGCGGAGCCGTCGCACGACGGCAGGGCGGCGCGAGGGCAGGGACGGCGACGGCGACGGCGACGGCGACGGCGCGATCAGCGCCTGGACGAACGGCGGTTCACGAGAGGGCGCCGTCGAGCGGGCTCGGCGTCGGACTCTGCGAACTCGGCGTCGAGGCCGACGCGGAGCTCATCGGCCTGACCGGGAGGAGCGGTGTCAGCCTCGGGTTCAGGGAGGAGGGGAGGGTGATGCCGCCGTCGCTCCGGGGGTCGTTGCCGCGCGGCCCTATGTGGTGGCCGTCGCCGTCACCACCGCCCTGATCCCCTTGGTCGCCCTGGCCGGAGTCCTCTCCGCCCGACCCCGTCTCGCCACCGTCACCTTCTCCGCCGTCCCGGCCGTCGTCCGAGCCGCCCAGTTGGCGGCCGAGAACGCCCGAGCAGTACAGCCTCACCCGGGCGCCGCCGCCCGCCACATGCTCCAGGGCGCGCCGGCGGTCCGCGTCGAGGTCCTTGCCGTCGAGGACGTCACGGCAGTAGGCGCGGGTACGGGCCCACCACTCGCGGGTGCGGTCGGAGCTCCCGGTGGAGTCGGGACCCGGCCGGTCGGTCGTCTCGTCGGCGCCGGGTACGGCGGTCGAGGAGGAGCCGTCGGACGGGTCGCCGGAGGGACCGTCGGGCGTCGGCACCACGGTTCCCGTGCCGCCGGTGATCCCGGGCGAGGGCGAGGGCGAGTCCAGCGGCCGGTCAGGGGTCCGTACCGCCGAGACCGATGCTGCGGGGCCCGGGTGCTCACGGGTGAACGGCGTCGGCAGCACTCCGGTTCCGGCCGCGACGGCCACCCCGCCGACCATCCCGACGGCGAGGACCGCGGCGAGCCCGAATCGGGTGGGGCGCCCCCAGCGCGTCCGGCGTCCGTGCGCGGCGGGGCGCCCAAGACGTACGAGACCGGCGTCAGCGGCATGCGCACCGGGGCGCGCGCGACGGTGGCCGACCTGCGCCGCGGCTCCGTCCCCGCCTGCGCGCGCCTTGCGGAACGCGGCCAACGCGGCTGCCTCGCCCGGGAGTTCATCGCTGCTCAGCCGGGGTTCGGCGGCCAGCGCGCCGAGGGCCTCGGCGAGTCGGTCCACCTGGTCGCGGGTACCGGCGTCGACGGCTTCCAGCGGCTCTCCCCGCAGCAGACGCTCCGAGGCATCGCGGTCCAGCCACCTGTACTGCTCGTCGGCCATCACATGTCCTTCTGCGTCCGCGAACGCGTATGCGTCACACCGGCGGACGTCACCGCGCGGGTGCGCGAACCTCGTTGCGGGGGTACGGCGTCGAGTGCGCCGGCGGATTCCGGATCGGCGCCGAGCAGCTCCGCGAGCCGTTTCAGGCCGCGGTGCGCCGCCGTGCGGACGGCTCCGGGGCGCTTGCCGAGGGTCTCGGCGGCGGTCTTGGCGTCGAGGCCGACGACGACGCGCAGCACGACGGCCTCGGCCTGGTCCTGCGGGAGCTGGGCGATGAGGGAGAGGGTGCTGTCGGTCGCCAGCGCCTCGATCGCCTCGGTCGCGGTGTCGGACTCGGCGGCCTGGCCGGTCAGCTCGGTCTCGTCGCCGCCGATCGCGGGGCGGCGTCCACGCATGCGTATGTGGTCCAGGGCGCGGTTGCGGGCGATCCTCGCCGCCCAGCCGCGGAACCGGTCCGCGTCCCCGCTGAACCGCTCCAGGTCACGGGCGATCTGGAGCCAGGACTCGGACGTGACGTCCTCCGCGTCCGGCTCACCCACCAGCGTCCGCACGTACCCGAGCAGGCGTGGGTGCACCGCTCGGTACACAGTCCGGAACGCGGTCTCGTCCCCGGCCTGTGCAGCAAGTACCGCGGCGGTCAGCTCCGCGTCGTCCCCCAGCACCCCCGCGCCCCTCTTTGCGCCTCAACCGGCACCGCTCGCGCGGACCGGGTTCTCGCCGTTGTCGTTCCTCGATGGACGGTCGTGGTCTCAGGTCCACGTGGCACTGGTCTCAGGTCCCACGTGGTCGCGGTCCCCGGACCCACACAGTCGTGGTCCCGGATCCCTCGTGGTTGCCGTCGTCCGTTCTCCGCACCCGGCGCGAAAGGAACGTTACGGCCTGAAACAGCTCCCCGTCCATGTTCGTACAACACGCAACTACATGGTGACGGAGAGAGGTGTGACACAAAACGCAGTCACGGCGCTGTAGAGAATACGGGTCGCCGCGCGGCCCGTGCCGCGCGACGGTCGGGGCCTCTCCTGTGGGGGGTGGCGGCCCCGGCCGTTGCCATCGGCAGGGACGGACGCCGTCGTCGTCCGCAGGACGCGCGCCGTCGTGATCGGCGCTGATGCCCGCCGCCGGACCGGCGATGACACGCACCGCGCGCCCACCGGACTCCCGGACTCCCGCCCGACAACGGGCTCGCCCACTTCCCGGTCACGCTCTTTGCGCCGCCAGGACCGGTGGACGCCGCGCCCGCCGGCCCCGGCCCGTCTACCGTCCGCCCTTGGCCTTCGTCGGCTTCGGCGTGGCCACCGAGGCTCCCGGAGCCGGCGTCCCGCCCGTGGTCCCGCCGTTCCCGCCGTTCCCGTCGTTCGCGTCGTTCCCGGTCCGCTGCGCGTCCTTGGTCCCGGTGTCCTCGGCCAACCGCTCGGCGCAGTACGCCTCGACCTTGTCCTCGCCGCCCGCGGCCGTGACGAGCCGCTGCCAGGCCGTCGCGTTCAGGGCGTTGCCCCGGCCGCGGACCGACGCGTACGCACGGCATTGGGCCTCGGTGTCCTGGGCCTGCGGCGGACGGCCCGCGAGGCCGGGCGCCACGGAGCCGCCCGGGGTGGGGACACCGGAAGCCCCCGGACCGGCGGACGGCGCGGCCGCGGCGGGACGGTCCTGGACGCCGTTCGACGGCCGGTCCCCGGCCCGGTCCCGGTCGTCGTCGGCGTGCGAGGACGATCCGATCGCCGCGACGGCGACTCCGCCGAGGGTCAGACCGGCCAGCATCACGGCGAACGTGACCCGCACCGAACGACTCGGCCGCCACCGTTCCCTGGGGCGCCAGTCGTCCCGCCGCCGGGTGCGCGCGCCGTGCTCGCCGCCGTCCCGCGCGGCCCGGAACGCGGCCACGGCATGCGCCTCCGCCTCGGCGCCGGCCACCCGGCCGCGTAGCGCCGCGGCGAGGCGCGTCTCCAGCGGTGCCTGTTCGCTCCCGGGGTTCACCGGATGCGCGACCCGACGGTCGGGGGTCCCGCCGTCACCATGCCGTTCACCCATGTCCGGTTCCATCTCCGCCTGCCGCTCCGCCCGACAACTCCTCGCCGTACGACGACCTACCGCCGAACGACGACGTCCCGCCCTTCGGCACCCCGGCTCCGCCCGGCAACAGCCCGCCGAAAAAGGGCTGTTCGGTGTCCGGCCGTCCCCTGTCACCCAACGTCCGTACGCCGTACGACGGTTCCGTTCCGGGCGAGGACGGCCTGCCGGAGGTCGCGCTCATCCCGACTCCCCCAGCGTCCGGGGCTTCTCATCCGTCACACCCGTGACGCCGAGCTGGCGCGCGAGCCTCTTCAGGCCCCGGTGGGCGGAGGTGCGCACCGCACCGGGACGTTTGCCGAGCACACGCGCCGCAGCCGGTCCGTCGAGGCCGACGACCACCCGCAGGAGCACGGCCTCGGCCTGGTCGCGCGGCAGTCCCGCGACCAGTTCCAGGGCGTACTCCGTGGACAGGCTCTCCAACGCCTCGTCGTGCGTACTGTGCCTGCCGGGCAGGTCCAGCACGTCCTGCTCGAGGGTGGTTCCCCGGGGCCGTACCTTCAGCCGGCGCAGATGGTCCAGCGCCCGGTGCCGGGCGATGGTCGCGGTCCAGCCGCGGAACCCGGCGCCGTCGCCACGGAACCGTCCCAGATCCCGGGCGATCTCCAGCCAGGCGTCGGAGGCCACGTCCTCCGCGTCGTCGCCGACGATCCCGCGCAGATAGCCGAGCAGCCCGGGCTGCACGATCCGGTACGCGACCGCGAAGGCGGCCTCGTCCCCGTCCTGCGCCCGCGCCACGGCCCCGCCCAGTTCCGCGTCGTACGGCTGCACGCGGCGTGGTTCCCCTCCCTGGCCCAACACTGTCCTCGTTCGCACCGAGTTCGCCCGAATATGTCCTGCCGACGCGGTCGGCCGCGTCGACACCCCCATGGTCATCAGCGTCGGGCCCCAAGGAAATGTCACAGTGCGTCAGAGGACCCACCCGGCTCAGGCGGATCACTGACCCCGGGCGGCGGGTGGGCACGGGGCCGTAACCCCCTTGCCCGCGCCCCTGGTTCACCTCACTCGACGTCGAACCGGGGCTTCCCGGCAGCCCCGTGCGCGGCCCAGCCGGCGAAGCCGGGCTCGGTGGTGGTGTTCCCGAACTCGGCGCCGAACGCGGGCCCCGACGATCAGGGAACAGGCGGGTGCAGCCGCCTCGGACAACGGCCCGGGGCGCGCACGGCGCCCGTGCGGGCCAGGCGTCGCGGGGCGGGCGAGGCTTCACGGCCACGCCCTAACGCGTGGCCTCCCGGCACAGGAGCCGCAGGGAGCCGTCGCCCGCGTAGCAGCGGCGGGCCTCCTCGATCGGGTCCCAGAGCCGCCCGTCGGGCGTGCGCAGCCAGTGTTCGCCGCCGGTCTCCCACCACTCGGCGCCGGTCTGACGGGCGACGACCTCTCCGGCGTACGCCCCGAATCCGCGCAGCACGCTCTCGACGGCGGCGTACGGCGCGCCGTCGCGGCGTATCTCCTCGATCATGCGGTCGACCCGCCACAGACTCTGCCCCGAGTAGTCGAGGCGCAGCCGGGCGCCCTCGCGCATGGTCGCGACCGTGTCGGCCGCCCAGCGAACGGGCTTCGTCGCAGCTGAGGGCCTGGTTGCTTGAGTTGCGTTCACACTCGGTAGAGCGTGAAGGCGGCCGGATTCGTCACCCACTCGGACGAGGGTTCGCGACACCGGCCCAGGACCGCCATCTCCGCCCCAGGACCGTCACACGAACCCCGCAGGAACCAGGTTTGGGCGCGCCGGGGCCGCACCCCGCCTCCGGCGCACCCACGTCCCGGTCTACGCCCGTCCGCGCGCCCTGCGCGACACCACCGCCCGCAGCACACGTCGCCCCTCCGTCGACGCGTCCAGCGCGAGCCGCAGTCCGCCCGTGCCGTGTTCCGCGAGCAGTTCCAGGATGGCGACCTGACGGCGCAGCTCGGCGGCCACGAGCGGGGACATGCCCTCCGTACGCCCCTCGCGGCGGGCCGTCACGCAGGCCTCGGCGTCGTCGGCGTGGTCGAGGAACCGGTGCACCTGAAGCGCCGCCACCGAGCAGGCGTCCGCCCAGGCACGGAGTTCGTCCCCGGAGGGCTCCGCGGGGACGGCGTCGAGCATGCGGCGGGCGAGTACGGCGGCCTGGTCCTCGTCGGTCACGGCCGGCTCGGGGTCCTCCGCGTCCAGCTTGGCGCGCGCCTGCTCCAGACGCGTTCCCCACTCGGCCCAGGTGTCCGCCTCCGCGAGGCTCGCCCACAGGGGCCGCAGGACATCGTCGTCTCCGCCCAGCAGCGGTACGCACCGATCCAAACAAGCCAGACCGCTCGCCGCCAGACCTCGCTCGTCCGCCTGAGCGATCAGTTCCACCAGACTCATCACGACTCCCTCGAAATGCCTCGACAGGGCGCCCTTGCCTCACGGAGCCCGCACTTCCCCTTACTGCGTGCAACGGTCCAGGAGTGTCACAGTGGGACCACCCCGAGCCGGTCGAGGAACTGGAAGAACAGGTTTTCGGCCAACGGATCGGGCTCGGCTCCCAGCACGTCGAGGAGCGGCCCGACCGCCACGGAGCGCCCCGCCTCGGCGGCCCAGGCGACCGCGCGCTCGGCCGCGTCGGCCGGCTCCAGGAAGTAGTCGTCGACGCCCAGTCCGTCCTCGGCGCCCTCGAGGTAACCGGCCATCACGGCCCGTGCGAGACAGGTGGTCCACGCGCCGCCCGACGGCGCCGCCGCCTCGACGGCCACACAGGCGCTGTCCATGACGTATCCGAAGAGGGCGGGCGCGCCGGTCTCCCGGGCGAGCGCGTTCATGTTCCCGATCCCGCCGTCGCCGCTCGCGTACTCCCACACCTGCCAGCCGCCGGGCGCCGTGGTCCGCGCCACCAGGCCCGGCGCCCCGGCCAGCGCGATCGTCTCCGCGAGCGGTGCCTCGCTTCTGCCCACGACGTAGTAGCCCCAGTAGCCCATACCGGTTCCCCCCGGGTGTGTCGGTTCGGCGGCTGGGGCCGAATACACCACAGGGGTGCGGGGGTTGGCCAGCGAAACGGACGAATCGGCGCGCGTCAGGCGCCGTGCGCGCCCGGGCCCTCGTGCGCCTTCAGGTCCTGCATGCGGGTCAGCTTCAGCACGACGAGGATCGCGAAGCCGGCGGCCACGATGTCGAAGAGGTCGGCGAAGATGACCTGGCCGACGGCGTCCTGGATCTCCTGGGCGGTCTCGGCCTTGCGGTACGCGGTGAAGCCGGCCCGGTCGGCGATCAGGCCGATGATCCAGAAGGTCCACCAGGTGTTGACGAGCCCGTGTCCGCTCCGGGCGCCGGCGGCGCCGCTCGCGTCCCAGATGTCCAGCATGATCCGGCGGGGGAACCACAGGTTCACCACCGGGACGAACCAGCCCCAGCCCGCCCAGTTTCGGGACTTGGTGTGCCCGAACGGGTTGAAGACCTCGGCGTTGACGCGGACCCGCAGGAACCAGATCAGATAGACGACGACGGCCGCCACGAGCGTCGCCGTCTGCGCGTACCCGGCGGCGGCGTAGAGCGAGTCCGCGTGACCGGCCCGCCGCTGAACGGCGTCACCGACCTCGCCGTCCGCGAGGGCGCCCGTCACCTCGAACATCGTGTTGTCCGCCCAGAGCGCGAAGAGGTCGGCGGCGATCACCAGGCCGAGCAGCGCGGCGGTGGCCTTTCCGAGGGCGACCGGCGAGCGCAGCCAGGCAGCGCCGTGCGGCGACGCGAGCGGCGGCAGTGGCGCCTTGAGGTGGGGCGCGACGGGCCCCTGCGGCATGGGCTGCGGCGGGACGGGTCCCTGCGGTGGCGGCATGGTCATGAAAACCCCCCAGACGCGCCGTCACCGAGGTGACGACACGGGAAACCGAGCGCACCCCTCTTCAGGGGTCACGCCCGGCATACGAACAAGTATCCGGAAGATACGGTTCGGCGCGCCGCCGCGTCCAGCCCGTTCCCGACGCGCCGGCCCCGGCTCAGCCGAGCCGGTTCGCGAGCGTCCTGAACTCCGTCCAGGACAGGGCCGGCTTGCGCGGATCCCACAGCTTCTGGGTCAGGGCGCGCAGCGGCATGCGGATGCCGGCCGCGACCTGGTCCTGGGTCTGCGAGCCCGCGAGGTCGCACCAGACGGCGAAGGACGCGCCGAGGATCTGGGGGTCGTACTTCACGGGGACCGGTGTCGTGCCGCGCAGGACGAGGGGGGTCCACTGCTCGTAGATGCGCTGACCGGTCGGGTAGACGAAGGTCTGGGGCTCGCCGAGGACGTAGTAGAGGAACTCGTCGTTGTAGTTGATGACCTTGCGGCCCGTGCTCAGGTACGCGACCGGCGGCCGGGCCCCGATCTCCTTGCCGGTCCAGTACGCCACCTGGAGATCGCTGTTCGCCTGGACCGTGCCCCCGCTGAAGATGCCGTCGTTCCAGACCCGCGCCGTCCGGTCGTGCCCGTGGATCACCTTGGCGCGGTCGTTCAGCCAGCCGGTCGCGAGGTCGGCGACGCTCGCGCCCGCCCCGTACGTGTTCCGGGCCGCGGTGGCCAGCTGCGGGAAGGACGCCGCCGGGTTCGCCACCGTCAGGGCCTGGTACTCGTCGCCGCCGAGGTGCCAGTAGGCGCCGGGGAAGAGGTCCGCGTACTCGTCGAGCAGCTCGTCGACGATGTTCGCCGCGGCCGGCTTGGAGATGTCGACGGCGCCGCGCGTGGGGACCCCCGACACATTGCGCAGCTGGAGGTCGGGGTGCGCCGCGATGACCGCGCCGAGGTGTCCCGGCGAGTCGATCTCGGGCACGACGGTGATGTGCCGGCTCGCCGCGAGGGCGAGGATCCTGCGCACCTCCGCCTTCGTCAGATGCTGCTGCGACACGATCTCGGGGTGCGTGTCGGACTGGATGCGGAAACCCTGGTCGTCGGAGAAGTGCAGGCCGAGCTGGTTGTACTTCAGGTCCCCGAGCTCGCGCACCCGGTCCTCGATCCAGGCCGCCGTGAAGTGCTTGCGCGCGATGTCCAGCATGAACCCGCGGATCGGCTTCGCGGGCCGGTCGCGTACGACGCCCTCCGGCGCCGTACCGCCGCCGTGCACCTCTTGTTTGAGGGTGCGTGTGCCGTAGAAGACACCGGTCTCGGCGGGCCCGGTGATGGTGGCCCGGCCGTTCTTGACGGTGAGGGTGTACGACTCCGGGCCCGCGCTTCCCTTGTCGAGGCCCAGCGCGACATCGCCGGCCTTGGCGGCCGTCTTCCCCGCGTACTTCAGCTTGAGCTCACCGGCGAGCAGCTTGCCCTCGTCGGCGAGGCCGTCGTTGTTCACGACCACCCGGGCACCGGCGGCCGGCCGCCAGCCGGGGCCGCGGGCCGCGGTGTGCTCCCGTACGGCGGGGATGGTCGAAGGGGCCCGGGAGAGGGCGTAGCTCCGGCTCGGTGAGGGACTGGCGGCGGGCGACACGCCGGCGGTCACGGCCTTCGACCGGTCACCGGCAGGCACCCGCGCCCCGGCCGGCTGCCCGTCGCCGCCGGGCCAGACCGCCACGGCCACCGCGACGACGCCGGCGACCGCCAGACCGCCCGCGGCGAGCCCGGCCCGGCCGGGCCGCCCGGTCTGCCATGTGCGCCGCCGCGGCGCCCGCCGCCTGCCACCACTCACTCCGCAACCCTCATTTCGCCGCGCTCATCCCGCCACACTCATGACGCCGCGCTCATGGCGCCACACTCATCCGCCGCGCTCAAGGCGCCGCACTCATGTCGCCAACCGGGGGTCCGTTCCCCCATCCAGGTGTACTCCTCCATCGCGAAGTCCACCTCTCCACCCCTCCGCACCACCGCGAACTCTGCCCCGACCGTCACCGCGACCGTCCACCGCACGCTCCGAAACTCTCCCGTGCGGGTGAAATCCGGGCATCCGTCGGACAGCTCTCGACCCACCTCGATAGCGTGAGCGGCACACCTTTCACTTCTCCCCCTGCCGAAACACACGTACCGCGCGCACGTCACGCTCACGAGACGTCGCGCGTTTCCATCCCACCGCCGAGGACCCACGCTGACGTCGCACCGTCTCCCACGCCTCCCCGGCCAGGTCGCCCTCCCCGAGCAGAAGAGCGCTGCGCCGTCCCCGGCCCGCCTCGACGGATTCAACTCCGCACCCGTCGATGTGGTCACCCGCTCCCTGCTCACCTGCTGCCGCAGCCTGCGCTGGGCCCATCGCCTGGCCGACCACCGCCCCTACCCAGACCTCGGCTCCCTGCTGGCCGCGGCCGACGAGGCGGCGTACGACCTGACCTCGGCCGACGTGGCCGAAGCCCTGGCCGGCGAGTCGCTCACGCCACTCCCGGACGGCGCGTACTCCGCCGCCCACACCGCGCTGAGCGCCGCGCACGCCGCGTACGAGAGTCGATTCGGGCATGTGTTCGTCATCTGTCTGGACGGATTCGCCGCCGGCGAAGCCCTCGACCAGGTGCTCGCCGGCATACGGTCGCGGCTGACGCACGACCCCGAGGAAGAACGGGTCATCACCGCCGACGAACTGCGCAGACTGGCGCGCGGCCGGCTGGCCCGACTCGTTCGCCAGTTCGCCGACGAACCGCGACCCGCCGACATCAGGCGCCCGCAATAGCCCGAACGTGCCTGATTGATTGCCAGTTTGATCACATTGATAGGGCCGCTGTAAGCGTTCCGACAACACGTCGCTACGATGGCCGGGGCCGGTGGACCGTACCCGGCCGGGCCCGTCCGACAGAGAAGCCGGCGCGGCCCCAATCCCCGCTCCCGGAGGGTTCTTCCGTGCCGGCTGGAACGCTGTACCGCGGCCGGGAAGGAATGTGGTCCTGGGTGGCTCATCGAGTCACCGGCGTCCTCATCTTCTTCTTCCTGTTCGTACACGTCCTGGACACCGCTCTCGTCCGTGTCTCCCCTGAGCAATACGACAAGGTCGTGTCCACGTACAAGACGCCGATCGTCGCGCTGCTGGAATACGGCCTCGTCGCCGCCATCCTCTTCCACGCGCTCAACGGCCTGCGTGTCATCGCCGTCGATTTCTGGTCCAAGGGCCCGCGCTACCAGAAGCAGATGCTCTGGTCCGTCGTCGGTATCTGGGTCGTGCTGATGGCCGGGGCCCTGTACCCCGTCCTCGGTCACGCATTCCGCGAAGTGTTCGGGAGCTGACGCAGATGTCCACTACTGACACCGCCGCTTCCGGCATCGGCCCCGTCGAGGGCGCCGGAAAGTTCTCGGCGTACAGCGTCGACAACCCGGCCCCGTTCATCGAGGCCCCCCGCAAGCGCACCAAGAAGACCCCGAAGTCCACCCGTGGCAACTTCGAGATGTACGGCTGGCTCTTCATGCGCCTGTCCGGCATCGTCCTGGTCGTCCTGGTCATCGGCCACCTGCTCATCCAGCTCGTCCTCGACGGCGGCGTGTCCAAGATCGGCTTCGCCTTCGTGGCCGGCCGGTGGGCGAACCCGTGGTGGCAGGTCTGGGACCTCGCGATGCTGTGGCTCGCCATGCTGCACGGCGCCAACGGCCTGCGTACCGTCATCAACGACTACGCGGAGCGCGCGGGCACGCGCCTCTGGCTGAAGGGCCTGCTGTACACCGCCACGGTGTTCACGATTCTGCTGGGCACGCTGGTGATCTTCACCTTCGACCCGAACATCCGCTAGGCACGGGGCTGAGGCAACCACTCATGAAGATCCACAAGTACGACACCGTCATCGTCGGCGCCGGCGGCGCCGGCATGCGCGCCGCCATCGAGGCGACGAAGCGCAGCCGCACCGCCGTGCTGACGAAGCTCTACCCCACCCGTTCCCACACGGGCGCCGCGCAGGGCGGCATGGCCGCCGCACTCGCCAACGTGGAAGAGGACAACTGGGAGTGGCACACCTTCGACACGGTCAAGGGCGGTGACTACCTGGTCGACCAGGACGCCGCCGAGATCCTGGCGAAGGAGGCCATCGACTCGGTCCTCGACCTGGAGAAGATGGGCCTGCCGTTCAACCGGACGCCCGACGGGACGATCGACCAGCGACGCTTCGGCGGTCACTCCCGCAACCACGGCGAGGCCCCGGTCCGCCGGTCCTGCTACGCCGCGGACCGCACCGGTCACATGATCCTCCAGACGCTGTACCAGAACTGCGTCAAGGAGGGCGTGGAGTTCTTCAACGAGTTCTACGTCCTGGACCAGCTCATCACCGAGGTCGACGGGGTCAAGCACTCGGCGGGCGTCGTCGCCTACGAGCTCGCGACCGGCGAGATCCACGTCTTCCAGGCGAAGGCCGTGATCTACGCGTCCGGCGGCACCGGCAAGTTCTTCAAGGTGACCTCCAACGCGCACACCCTGACGGGTGACGGCCAGGCGGCGGTCTACCGTCGCGGGCTGCCGCTGGAGGACATGGAGTTCTTCCAGTTCCACCCGACCGGCATCTGGCGCATGGGCATCCTGCTGACGGAGGGCGCCCGCGGTGAGGGCGGCATCCTCCGCAACAAGGACGGCGAGCGCTTCATGGAGAAGTACGCGCCGGTCATGAAGGACCTCGCGTCCCGTGACGTCGTGTCCCGCTCCATCTACACGGAGATCCGCGAGGGCCGCGGCTGCGGTCCCGAGGGCGACCACGTCTACCTCGACCTCACGCACCTCCCGCCGGAGCAGCTGGACGCCAAGCTGCCCGACATCACGGAGTTCGCGCGCACCTACCTCGGCATCGAGCCCTACACGGACCCGATCCCGATCCAGCCCACCGCGCACTACGCCATGGGCGGCATCCCGACGAACGTCCAGGGTGAGGTCCTCTCGGACAACACCACGGTCGTTCCGGGCCTGTACGCCGCCGGCGAGGTCGCCTGTGTGTCGGTGCACGGCGCCAACCGTCTCGGCACCAACTCGCTGCTCGACATCAACGTCTTCGGACGCCGGGCCGGCATCGCGGCCGCGGAGTACTCGGCGAAGGCCGGTTACGTCGAGCTTCCCGAGGAGCCGGCCTCCCAGGTCGTCGCCCAGGTCGAGCGCCTGCGCAACTCCACGGGCACCGAGCGGGTCGCCGCGATCCGCCTGGAGCTGCAGGAGTGCATGGACGCCAACGTGATGGTGTTCCGCACCGAGCAGACGATCAAGACGGCGGTCGAGAAGATCGCGGAGCTGCGTGAGCGCTACCTGAACGTCTCGATCCAGGACAAGGGCCGGCGGTTCAACACGGACCTCCTCGAGGCCATCGAGCTGGGGAACCTGCTCGACCTGGCCGAGGTCATGGCCGTCTCCGCGCTCGCCCGCAAGGAGTCCCGCGGCGGTCACTACCGCGAGGACTACCCGAACCGCGACGACGTCAACTTCATGCGCCACACCATGGCGTACCGCGAGGTCGGCGACGACGGCGCCGAGTCGATCCGTCTCGACTACAAGCCGGTCGTCCAGACCCGCTACCAGCCGATGGAGCGTAAGTACTGATGGCTACTCCCACCCTGGACAAGGCGGACGCGGCCGGCACACCCGAGCCCGGTTTCGCCGACTCCCCGTACATCACCGCCACATTCCGCATCCGCCGGTTCAACCCGGAGATCTCGGCCGAGGCGGTCTGGGAAGACTTCCAGCTGGAGATCGACCCCAAGGAGCGTGTCCTCGACGCGCTGCACAAGATCAAGTGGGACCAGGACGGCACGCTCACGTTCCGCCGCTCCTGCGCGCACGGCATCTGCGGCTCGGACGCCATGCGGATCAACGGCAAGAACCGTCTCGCATGCAAGACGCTGATCAAGGACCTCAACCCTGAGAAGCCGATCACGGTCGAGGCGATCAAGGGTCTGACGGTCCTGAAGGACCTCGTGGTCGACATGGACCCGTTCTTCCAGGCGTACCGCGACGTGATGCCCTTCCTCATCACGAAGGACACCAACGAGCCGACGCGCGAGCGTCTGCAGTCGGCCGAGGACCGCGAGCGGTTCGACGACACGACGAAGTGCATCCTGTGCGCGGCGTGCACGTCGTCCTGCCCGGTGTTCTGGAACGACGGCCAGTACTTCGGCCCGGCGGCCATCGTGAACGCCCACCGCTTCATCTTCGACTCGCGTGACGAGGCGGGCGAGCAGCGCCTGGAGATCCTGAACGACAAGGACGGCGTGTGGCGCTGCCGCACGACGTTCAACTGCACGGACGCCTGCCCCCGAGGCATCGAGGTCACGAAGGCGATCCAGGAAGTCAAGAGGGCGCTGATCACTCGGCGGTTCTGACCCCGTTCCAGTACATCAGCGATGGCCCCGTTCCCCGGTGGGAGCGGGGTCATTGCCGTGTACATGCTGTGCAGCGGGGGAGGTTGGCGGCATACTCGACCCACACGTGCGGCTTGGGGGGGCGCGATGAGTGGGCTGAGGGGGCGGCTTGTCGTTCTCAGCCGCATCCTGGTGGCGCATCCGACCGGCAGACGAAGAACCGACAGCACCGCCAAGGGTGTGCCCGACCCCGAACAGGGCAGTGGCGAATGGGTCTTTCTTTGTCTGGTCGACCCGTGCCAGGAAGACCTCGCACGACGTGCGCGGCTGCAACCCGCACCACGGCCATGTCCCCGGCACGGGAAACTCCACCCGGTGTACCTGCCCGGTCCGCCCGCTCCTCTCGAGCCGGAGCCCGTCTCCGCCGGGCTCTATATCTACGTCTGCAGGGACCGCGGCTGCCTGCGACGGCCTCGGCGGTCGCGCGTACTCCTCCCGAGGGAGCCGGGATGCGACAGCCCCAGGCACTCGGGTGGCTCCGTGAAGACCGTACTTGCCGTGAAGCCGAAGCAGCAGGGGGCGTAATGCTCGGTGGACTCGCCCAGGCGGGGACGAAAGCGCTCGGCGGCGACCGCTTCAGCCTCCTGAGCGTGCTACCGGGCGCCATCGTCGTCACGACGGTCAGCGTTCTCGTGGGAGCACACGCCTACGACCCCGGTAGGGAGATGGACCTGGGGGATGCCCTCCCCGCCGACCACAAACTCGTCACGCTCGGGTTCGCGGCGGTGGGGATCTTCCTGGGCGGGGTGCTGCTGCGGCCGTTCGAAATGGCCCTGATCCAGCTCTTGGAGGGCTACTGGCCTGAGGGTTCCCTGCGCGGGCGGGTCCGCCCACTCGCCGTGGAACGGCACCGGCGCCTCCGCGACCGGGCGGCGGCCCTCGAAGAAACCAGGGCCGTCCTCCCGCCGGAACCCTCGTCCCTCACCCAACTTGCCCGCTTCCACCGGGCGTTGGCCCGAGAAGGCCGAATCGTGGAACGGGCCCGGCGCAGAGGTGCCAAATACTCCCGGGACAACAGCGAGCTCATGCCCACAGCCCTCGGCAACACCCTCAAGAGCATGGAGGAGCGGACCGGGCGCCGTCACGGCATCGACGTGCTGAGCGCCTACCGCCGTATCTACCCCTCCGTGGCACCGGAGTTCCGTCAGGCCGTCGAGGAACAGCTCGACCTCATCTCCGTCACCTCGTCGCTGTGCCTGGCGTTCGGAGCCGTATCGCTCGCGGCCTCGCCACTGATCCTGCGCTTGAGCTGGTGGACTCTCGTGGTGCCCGCCGCCATGATGGCTTCGGCGCTCGCCTACCGGGGTGCGCAGAAGGCGGCCCAGGATCACGAGGAGCTGCTCAAGGCGGTGTTCGACGTGCACCGTTTCGATCTGGCCGCCGCCCTCCACTACGAGTTGCGGACGACCGCGGCCGAGGAGCGGGAGCTGAACAGCCGCATCACGGCCTTCCTGATCGGCAACGAGCCCCTCGCCGATCACGACAGCCTCAAAGACGAGCCTCTCACGCACCCGGAAAACACACCGCCCCGGCCGACACCCCCCTGACGGACCGTCACGCCGGATCCAGCAGGACCGCTCCGCCGGCACCGACCAGGCTGATTTCCACACGTCGGTCGAGCGCCGAGGAGGTCCGCATCTCGTACGCGGGAAGGTTGGCGAACACGGGAACCCGTTCGGCCAACGACGTGCCGAACGTGTGGATGTGCCCGGCCAGAACCACCGCGCACTCCGGCCCCAGCACGAACTCGACCCGGCCGAACAGCACCGTCACGTCCGCGTACAGCACACAGAGCTCCCCGGCGTCGGAGTCCTGCGGGAACACCGCCTCCGAAAGGTCCACACGCAGCGTCCCGAAGACCGATCGAGCCACGATTCGCCGTACGTTGGCCTCTGTCGGCAACAGCTTCGCGTCCGCCGGGATGAACAGACTCCCATAGCGTCGAACCGGGATCAGGACCTCGTCGGCGGTCACGGTCGAGCGGCTCAGCGCGATCAGCGCACCAAGCACGATCACCGCGAGAGGCACCACCCTGCCCTGCCACATGCTGCCGAACCGGTCCTGCCCCGCGAGGGCCCACCCGCCGCCGGCCAGAAGCAGGACGAAGGGGCCCAGCGCGGTGCCCTTGGGAAGGGCAGTACGGACGATGAGCCACACCGCGAAAGCCATCAGCAGGTACGGCGCGGCCACCAACGTCAGCCGCGCCCCGGATCGCACGGCCTCGGGCCCTCCGAGCAGCCATGCCGTGCCGACCACCACCATCAGCAAACCAAAGGCTGTTCGTACGCGGCCCACCGGCTCCCCTCCCCACCATCAGCCCGCAGCGTACTGAAGCTTCATGAAGGGTCAGTCGGTGGGCAGCCCACGAAGCGCTTGCAGGTCACAACTGACTGAGGATCGCGGGATCCGTGATCCGCAGATCGTCCGCCAGCAGCATCGCCTTGCTGAGGATCACCGCCAGCATCCGGTCCCCCTCGAAGGGGAGATAGCCGGTCTGGGGGCTTCCCGTGCCGGACTTCGGGACGATGCACAGGTACTGGTCGTTCGGGCTCATCAGGATGTTGCCCGAGCCCAGGTGGATCCGGTACGTGTGGCGTTCGCCCTTCACGTGCAGGAAGCGGCCCTCCAGTGAGCAGCGGTCGGCTATCGCCAGGCGGGGGATCAGACGGTCGAGGAGGGTGCGACGGGTCTGTGCGGTCTCGGTCAGTTCGCCGAAGCCGTACGAGGTCCAGTAGTCCTGGAAGCGACCGCCGGGGCCGCCGTCCTGCCAGGCCGGGTCGTTGCCGACACTGGCGACTCCGACGAACAGGTCGACGTCGCGCAGGACTTCGGAGAGGACGAGGGGCGGGATCGCGGTGAGGGGCAGGGGGTCCACCGGGTCCTCGCCGTCGCGCAGTCGCATGCGGTACTCACCGCCGTAGCAGTGCGCCGAGTTCTCGGGGGCGTCCAGCGGATAGAAGCGCACCTGGTCGGTGCGCAGCCGCAGATAGCTGCCGGACTCGGTGGTGTCGTCGCCGTACTCGCCGTCGCCCTCGATCCAGTACTCGGCGCGCAGGCCCCACCGGGGCAGTTCCCGGGTGGCCGGGGGCGCCTCGTCGTCGACGCAGAGGCGCAGCTTGTTGCGCCAACCCCTGATGGCGGCGAGGGAGTTGAACTGGTGCTGGCGCACGAAGTGTGCGGCGAAGCGGTTCGAGTACGTGCCCGTCGCGCGCTCGGCGTCGGTGAGGAGGTACACCTCGCGGTGGGCCTGCTTGAAGGGCTGGGTGATCTCGTGCCGCTCCAGCCAGTCCCGCCAGGCGACGACCTCGGCGGGCTCACGCTCGACGGGGTGCCAGAGGGCGACCTCCTCGCCTCCCTTCACCGGGTCGTCGGTGAGGGTGGACAGCTCGCCGTTCGCGAACCCCACCGGTGTGCCGTCGACGGTCCACAGGAGCCGGCGGGCGAGGGTGCCGACGAGCGGGTGGTCGAGGCAGCGCTCGCGCCAGGTGTCGTACGCCCAGGTGCGCCGGGCGAGGAACTGCCGGTCCAGGCGCTCGGCCTGCGCCGACAGCATCCTGTCGATGTCCTTGACCGCGGCTTTCAGATTCTTGAGCTCCTCGGCATGGTCGCGGCGCACGGCGGCGGGCACGCTCTTGACGGCCTTGCCGGTCGCGTTGCGCCAGCTCAGCACGGCGCGTGACCCCTGGACCTCGACGAGGGCGGTCACCTCTCCGAGGTCGTGACGGGCTCGCCCCACCTCGCCGAGTCCGTACGCCGGGACGGCCAGTTCCTCGATCTCCTCCCGGCTCAGCCCGAGGGCGGTGGCCCGCGCCTGAAGCGCGCCGTCGAGGAGCTTCGCCGTGTTCTTGTACGTCACCCGGGTGGCGAGTCTGGCCAGTTCGGCGAGGGCGGACTCGCCGCCGAGTCGGGACAGCGCGAACACGGCGGCGTTGGCGACCTTGGGGTTGCGCGGGCCGAGTCCCGCGACCTTCTTCAGGGAGGTCTCGACGAGCGCGCCGAGGGCCCGGGCGGTGGCGGGGTGGGGCGGCAGGAGGGAGACCAGCCAGGCCAGGCCGCGCAGGGCGTTGGCGTTGTAGGGGTCGTAGACGGTGTTGACGTCCGCCCCGTACCCCGGTCCCTCCAGCGGGAGGGTCCGGGGGCGGCCGACGAGGGCGAGCCAGGACACCGCGGCGGCGCGGACGCTGTCGTCGCCGAGGGGTCCGACAAGGGTGCGGGCCCGCTTGTCCCACCTGGCGGAGGGCTTGGAGGCCGTGGCGGCCGTCAGGTGGGCCAGCAGGGCCTGCCAGTCGGGGGCGGAGCCGTCCTGCATGGCCTGCTCGGCCCATTCCTCACCGACGTTGAGGACGGGTTCCGTGACCTTCTTCATCAACTCCACGACGTACTCGGGGTGGTAGGCGTCCACGCCCGCGCGGCGGAACGCCGCGACGACGGCGGGAGCCAACGGACGGCCGGCCGCCAGCTCGGCCTCGGCCAGTACGTCCATCCGCGCCCCGTACCCGTAGCCGTACTGCCGGCCGAGGCCGTCGAGGTACTGCCGCCGCTCGGCGGCGAGCGGGTCCTCGGGAAGACCGCGGGAGACGACACCGAGCAGGGTCAGCACGTTGAGCCGGGCGACCGATGCGCTGCCGACCGAGTGATAGCGCTCCACCAGAGCGCCGGCCAGCCTCGTCCGCTGCTCGGCGGACAGCGTCCCCAGCGCGTCGAGAACCTCGTCCCAACCCCCGCCCCAGTGGTTTCTGTTGGCCACGGCGATCTTGAGGAGCTCGGTGGCGAGCTCTCCCATGGTGCCCTCGGCCACCCGATCACGGATCCGCTGCCCCCACCGCCCGGTGCCGCCCATCGTCATCCCCCGACCAGCGGGACGAGCTTGAGGAAGGTGACCTCGGTGCCCAGGGCCGGCTCGATCTCCTCGTCGAGGCCGGTCACCTGGCGCTCCCCGACGAGCACCAGAAAGCCGTTCCCCGCGAAGGCCTTGAGCGCCAGCTCGCTCTGCGCCTCGGGGTCTATCCGGCGGGGCGTGCGCAGCGCGTAGCCGTTCAGCACCCGCTCGGTGTCCTCCGGCTGCACGAGTCCCTGGAACACCCCCGGCGTCCGCGCGTTGTACTCGGCGACCTCTTGGAAGACCCGGCGCCGGATCAGCTCGCGCAACGCGAGCCGCTCCTCGGCGATCTCGATCCCCCAGCCCGCGCCCCGGTCCCCACTGGTCGTCTCGTCGACGAACATCACCATTCCCATGCCCACGACAGTACGAGCCACCACTGACAACAGGTCATCGAGCTCCGTCCCCTCGCACCCGACGTGCCGGGCACCGAGCCCGCGCCGGTCCGGCGCGGGCTCGGTGCCCGGGCTCGACTCCCCTCAACGGGTGATCACATGTTCGGCCCGCGGTCGGGCCCGCCCCACCCGTCCCCGGCAGTCCCTAATCTGATGGCATGTCAGATGACGTGTCATACGAGCTTCTCGGACTCGACAACGTGCTGCTGCCCGTCGGGAACCTCGGCGAGGCCGTGGGCTTCTACGAGCGTGCGGGGTTCCCGCCGGCCTTCCGCCTCGACGAGGCCGGCATCGCGGTGCTGAAGGTCGGCAAGGAGACGCCGGGCGTGCTGCTGCGACTGGACGACGAGCTGAGCCACCGGCCGCCGCCGTGGGCGTCGCCACGGCTGTGGCTGGAGGTGGCGGACGCCCGGGCCGCGGCCCGCTCGCTGGCCGCCGCCGGCATCACGCCCCTCGACGAGCCGTTCTCCGGCGCCACCGGCTGGACCGTCGAGATCGCCGACCCCTGGGGCAACGTCATCGGCCTGACGGACTACTCCAAGCGCCCCGAACTGGCCCGCAGGGCCCAGCGGTAGCCCCGGCGGCCCCCACGCGCCCGCCTCTGGACGGCATGCGGCGCGAGCGCCGGGGGCTCCCTCGCGAGATCCGACTTGAACATGTTCAAAAGGAGGTCTACATTCATCCCAGACAGCGTTTTGAACGCGTTCAAGAAGGGGTGGGGACATGGACCTCACGGTCGTCGCGTACGTCATCTATCTGCTGGTCAGCATCGCGCTGACGGTCTGGGTGGCACGCACGCTGAGCCACAACGGGCGGATCTTCCTGGCGGACGTACTGCACGGGAACGAGAAGCTCGCCGACGCGGTGAACCATCTGCTGGTGGTGGGCTTCTACCTCGTCAACCTGGGCTTCGTCGCGCTCTATCTGCACCAGAGCGACGAGATCTCCAACGCCCGCGAGATCTTCGAAGCCCTGTCGACCAAGCTGGGCGTCGTCCTGCTGGTGCTCGGGGTCATGCACCTGGGGAACGTGTACGTGCTCAACAAGATCCGGCGGCGGGGTGTCATGGAGCGGGAGCAGATGCCGCCGGTGCAGCCGACGGACTGGATCGCCCCCGTGGCCGGGGCGTGAGACCGATGGCCGGCATCTCAGCCACCCGGGACCGGGGCGCCGCGCGCGTCCCGGTCCTCGGGCTCACCGTCCTCTACGACGCGCGCTGCTCGCTGTGCGCCTTCCTGAAGCACTGGCTCGCCCGGCAGGCGCAGCTCGTCCCGCTCCGGTTCGTCCCCGTGGGTTCCGAAGAGGCCCGGCGGCGCTTCCCGCGCCTCGATCACCGCGCCACCCAGAGCGAGATCACCGTGGTGGGGGACGGCGGACAGGTGTACCAGGGAGCCGCCGCCTGGGTCGTCACCCTGTGGGCGCTGCGCGAGTACCGGGCGCTGGCCCATCGGCTCAGCACCCCCACGGGTGCCAGGCTGGCGAGGGGCGCGGCCCTCGCCGCCGCCAAGTGGCGCGAGGCCCAGGCGTCCGAACGATGGGGCGGTGGCGCTTACCACTGGGGCGACGGGTGGAGCTACGACCCGACCGCCGGGTGGACGTTCGTACCCCCCGCCTGCGACAGCGGCGAATGTTCCACCGCTCCCACTCGTTAGGCTCGTCCCGTGCCAGCACCGACAGACAGCCCCGGCCCCATCGGGTCCTCCGAGTCCTCCCGTGCCTCCGAGCCCTCCGCGCCTTCCGTCCCGGCGGACAAGGAGGCGGCGAAGAGCCCCGCCAAGAGCGAGCAGACCCGGGCCCTGATCCTGGAGACGGCGATGCGCCTCTTCCAGGAGCGGGGGTACGACAAGACGACAATGCGGGCCATCGCCAAGGAGGCCGGGGTCTCCGTCGGGAACGCGTACTACTACTTCGCCGGCAAGGAGCACCTGATCCAGGGCTTCTACGACCGGATCGCCGGCGAGCACCAGGAGGCGGTCCGCGAGGTGCTGGACCGCGAGACTGACCTGGAGGCCCGGCTGGGCGGCGTCCTGAAGGCGTGGCTGGACATCGCCACGCCGTACCACGAGTTCGCGGTGCAGTTCTTCAAGAACGCCGCCGACCCGGACAGTCCGCTCAGCCCCTTCTCCCCCGAGTCGGAGCACGCGCGTATGGAGGCCATCAGCGTCCACCGGGAGGTGCTGGCCGGGGCGAAGACCAAGGTGCCGGAAGAACTGCGCGACGTGCTGCCCGAGTTGATGTGGCTCTCCCAGATGGGGCTCGTCCTGTACTGGGTCTTCGACCGTACGGAGGGCCGCGAGCGCAGCTACCGGCTCGCCGAGCGCGGCGCGCGCCTCACCGCGCGCGGCGTCTCCCTCTCCCGGTTCCGTCTCCTGCGGCCCCTCGTCCACGAAGTGCACGAACTGTTCACGGACTTCCTGCCCGGGATGACGAAGGCACTGCCCGACCCGGCCAAGAAGAAGGGGTGAGGGGTGCCCGCCGGGCGAACACCCCTTGCCCGGCGGGCACCCCTCACCCCGGACGGTTCTCGCGTCCGGCGGCCTCAGTTGACCGCGTCGGCGTCCACCTCGCCCTCCGCCAGCTCCACGTCGTGCACCAGCGGTTCGTCCGTGACGACCACGTGCCGGGCCCGCGCCCCGTACGAACGGGCCGTCGCCGACAGCAGATACGTCCCCGGAGCCGGCACCGAGACGATGTACGAACCGTCGGCCAGCGAGGTCACACGGTCCAGTTGACGGCCGCCCTTGGACAGCAGCGTGAGGACGGCTCCGTCGACGGGCACACCCTCCGCGTCGCGGACAAGGCCGTGGACGACCGACGCGCCGCCCTCGACGGGAGCGGCGTCCTCGGACGGCTCCTCGGCCGGCTCCACCGCGAGATGCGGCAGCCGCTTCTCCAGGCCCGCCGGCAGCCACCAGTTGGAGTCGCCCAGCAGGTGCATCGCGGCCGGCACCAGGGCCGTGCGGAGGATGAACGCGTCCAGGGCCACCGCGGCCGCGAGGCCGACGCCCGCCATCGCCGCTCCCGAGTCGCCGCTCAGGACGAACGCGAGGAAGACGCACACCATGATCAGGGCGGCGGAGTTGATGACCCGGCCGGTCTCGGCCAGACCGACCCGCACCGCGCGCGCGTTGTCCTTCGTGTGCACCCATTCCTCGTGCATGCGGCTCACCAGGAACACCTGGTAGTCCATGGAGAGGCCGAACAGGAGCGACAGCATGATGACGGGCAGGAAGGCGTTGATCGGGCCCTCCTTGCCCAGGCCGAGCAGCTCCAGGCCCCAGCCCCACTGGAAGACCGCGACGAGGACGCCGAAGGACGCGGCGGCGGCGATCAGGTTCATCAGCGCGGCCGTCAGCGGGACCACCAGGGAGCGGAACGCGATCAGCAGGAGCAGGAAGCCGAGCCCGATGATCGTGGCGACGAAGTACGGCAGCCGGTCACCGGTGATCGTGGCGAAGTCCTTCGACACGGCGGTGACGCCACCGACGTGGGCCTGAGCCCCCGCGTCCGGGATCACCCGGTCCCGCAGCGTGTCGATCAGCCGGTCGGTCTCCTCCGACTGCGGTGACGTCTTCGGCACCACCTGGATCACCGTCACGCCGTGCGCGGGCGGCAGCGCGGCGGCCTGGGCAACTCCGGCGGTGCCGCCGATGCTCTTCACCAGGGCGTCCGTGTCGCCGCCGGTCACGACCACCTGCAAGGGGCCGTTGAAACCGGGCCCGAAGCCCTCGGCGAGCAGGTCGTACGCCTGCCGGGTCGTCGTGGTGGCGTCGTCGTTGCCCTGGTCGGTGGCGCCGAGGCGCAGCGACAGGACCGGGATCGCGAGGATCGCCATCACGGCCAGCGCGACGGCGGCGATCGTACGGGGGCGGCGCTGCACACTCATCGACCAGCGTGCCGCGGCACCGCTCGCCCGCTCCGGTTCGGGCCCCCGCGCCGCCAGTTTGCGCCGCTGGCGACGGCTGAGCACCCGGGTGCCGAGAAGGCCGAGGAGCGCCGGCAGCAGGGTGGTGGCCGCGAGCACGCTGAACACGACGGTGAGGGAGGTGCCGATGACCACGCCGTCCAGGAAGCGGAGGTTCGTCACGAGCATGCCCGCGAGCGCGATGCACACCGTGCCACCGGCGAACAGCACCGCGCGGCCCGAGGTGTTGAGGGCGACGACGGCCGACTCCTCGGGCGCCATGCCGCGCAGGATGCCGCGCCGGTGACGGGTGACGATGAACAACGCGTAGTCGATGCCGACGCCCAGGCCGATCAGGGTGGCCAGCAGCGGGGCCAGGTCCGGGATGTCCGTGGCGTGGCTGAGCAGCTGCGTGGAGAACAGTCCCGTACCCACGCCGAAGATCGCGATGCCGATCGGCAGCAGCATGGCGAAGAGCGAACCGAAGGCGAGGAAGAGGACGACGGCCGCCGCCAGGATGCCGACCATCTCGGCGAGCCCGGTGGGCGGTTCCTGGACACGCTGGATCGCCTGGCCGCCCAACTCGACCTGGAGTCCGCCGCGTTCTGCGTCCCGCGCGAGATCGACGACGTCCTGCACCAGCTCCTTGGGTATGGCGTTCGCCTGTTCCGTGAAGGTGATCTGCGCGTACGCGATCGTGCCGTCATGGCTGATCTGCGCGGCGCCTCCCTTTCCCTCGTACGGCCCCGCGACCTGGCCCACGCCCTTCATGCCGGCGATCTCGTCCAGCACGGGCTGGATCCGGGAACGCACGGACGCGTCCCTGACCGTGCCCTCGTCGACCTTCCAGACCACCGTGTCGGTGTCCCCCGCGCTGTTCGGGAAGGCCTTCTCCATCTGGTCGTACGCGCGCTTGGAGTCCGTGTTCGGGAGGGAGAAGACGTTCGCGTAGTCCGTGCCCGCGGTGGTCGCCGCGAAGCCCAGACCGAACAGTGCGCCCACCCACAGCAACAGGACCACCAGCCGGTGCCGATAGCACCACCGTGCCAATACCGCCACGTTCAACGCTCCTTAGTCGGTCGGTCGGTCCCCCAGGTCCTGGCAACAGGATTGGCGGCGGCGCGCGTGCGGGGACACGACCCGCCCATGACTCTCAAGGAACTCCAAGGCGCGAACCGCCCCGACCGTCGGCTGCCCCGCCGATACTGGGGGCATGACCGCTCACGAGGGAGCCACCGTCCTCGTCGTCGAGGACGAGCCGAGCATCGCGGACGTCCTGACCATCGCGCTGCGCTACCACCGCTTCGAGGTGATGGCGGCGGGCACCGTCCGTGAGGCACTCGCGCTCGCCGAGCGCACCCGTCCCGACGCGGCGCTTCTCGACGTGATGCTCCCGGACGGCGACGGCCGGGCTCTCGGTCGCGAACTGCGCCTGCGACAGCCCGAGTTGGCGGTCGTCTTCCTGACCGCGCGGGACGCGCCCGCCGAGATCGTCGGCGCGCTCGGCTTCGGCGACGACTACATCACCAAGCCGTTCAACATCGACGAGGTCATAGCCCGGATCACCGCCGTCCTGCGCCGCACGCGGCCCGACGACGTCCTGCCGCAGCGCCCGCCCCTGCGCTACGGCGATCTGGAGCTGGACGAGACGACGTACAGCGTCCACCGCGCGGGCACCACGGTCGAGCTCACCCCCACCGAGTACGCCCTGCTGCGCTTCCTCGTCCGCAACGGCGGGCGGATCGTGCCCAAGGAGCAACTCCTGCGCCACGTATGGCAGTACGAGCACTCGGCCGAATCGACCGTGGTGGAGACGTACATCAGCTATCTGCGGCGCAAGCTCGACCCGCTGGGGCCACCGGTGATCCAGACCCGCCGGGGCGTCGGGTACGGCCTCGCATGAGTCTGCTCCTCCGGCCCGGGGTCCGCTTCCCGCGCTTCAAGCACGGTGTCCACTCGCTGCGCGGCCAGCTGACCCTGGCGAACGTGGGGCTGCTGGCCCTGGGCATCGTGGTGGCGACCGCCGTGAGCCTGATGGGGATGCGGCACTATCTGCTCGACCAGGTGGACGCGCAGCTCGCCAAGACCCGGGAGTCGCTGGGTGTTTCGCAGCTCACCATGAGCCAGATCGACTCGCTGAGCGCCCTCGCGTTCGTGCGGGACCGGATCGGGCCCGCGGTGGACGAGTCACCGAAGCCGGACTCGCTCTTCGTGGCCGTCGACCGGCGGGGCGAGGCGATCGAGGTGGCCGGCTTCGAACCCACCGCCACACAGCGCGCGTTCGCGGCCGCCGTCGACGACCCGGGCGCGCTCGCCCGCGACAGCGAGCCGCGCGACATCACCGTGCGCGGCGCCGACTACCGGGCGACCGGGGGACGGCTCGCCGACGGGACGTACGTCCTGTTCGCCGCCTCGACCGACGGACTTCACAAGGGCATCGCGAAGGCGCTCAAGCTCGATCTGACCGTGGGAACCGGGCTGTTGGCCCTGCTCGCGTGCCTCACGATGTTCAGCGTGCGCCGCCGGATGCGGCCGCTGGAGGCCATGGTGGAGACCTCGTCGGCGATCGCCGAAGGCGATCTGACCCGGCGCGTGCCCTCCAGCCATCATCCGACCCAGGAGGTCGAACAGCTGCGGCTCGCGCTCAACTCCATGCTGCACCAGGTCGAGTCGGCCTACCGGACGCGTGAACACAGCGCGGCTCAGCTGCGCCGGTTCGTCGGGGACGCCTCGCACGAGCTGCGCACCCCGCTGGCGGCGATACGCGGCTACCTCCAGCTGTACGAGAAGGGGATGCTGACCGATCCCGTCGAGCGCAGGCGGGCCTGGGACCGGATGAACGGGGAGGCCGACCGCATGGGCCGGCTCGTCGACGAGCTGCTCACCCTGGCCCGCCTCGACCAGCGGCCCGAACTGCGCTTCAGGAACGTCGACCTGAGCCGGCTCGTGCGGGACGCGGCCGCGGACCTGCGCGCCCAGCAGCCGGGCCGCCCGGTGACCGTGGGCGCCGACGGCACGCTGCTCGTGCAGGCCGACGAGTCGGGGCTGCGGCAGGTGCTGGGCAATCTCGTGGGCAACGTACGCACCCACACGCCCGACGACGTGCCGGTGCGGCTCGTTCTGGAGCGCGCGGACGGTGCCGTACGGCTGTGTGTCGCGGACAAGGGTCCCGGGCTCCCGGAAGAGGACGCGGCGCGCATCTTCGACCGCTTCTTCCGGGCGGGCGGCTGCGCGGGCAGCGGTCTCGGCATGGCGATCGTGCAGGGCGTGGTGCGGGCGCACGGCGGCACGGTCGCGGTACGGACGGCACCCGGCGAGGGCCTGGCGGTGACGGTGACGCTGCCGGTGCGGTGACGCGGGGGACGCGGGTGGGGTGCCGGCGGCGGACGCCGGTGGCGTGACGGCGGGGGACGCCGGTGCGGTGACGCGGGGGACGCCGGTGGCGTGCCGGCGGCGGACGCCCGTGCGGTGACGCGGGGGACGCCGGTGCCGTGAGGCAGGGGACGCCCGTGGGGTGACAGTGGTGCTCAGGGCCGGTGACGCCGCCGAGCCTGCCGTGCGGGCCGGGGCGGCCGCGTTCGCACCGCTGTGACCTGCTGGAACGGACTTTGTGACCTGCTGGTACGGACTTGGGGAGAAGCTGACCGAGCCGGTTGAACACGGGCCGCTGCGGCGCCGTACACCACGACGAGGGCGGAATCGGTCTCATCCGGTCGGACCGCCACGCCACCACCGCGCTTCGCACGGAAGGACCGCCGGGTTGTCGTTCAACACGAGCTCTCGACAGCTGCCGAACACGGACGGGGCACCACCGCGCGACGAGCCGGCACCGGAGCCGCTCGCGGACGGCGACGCGGCCCCGGCGGAGGGCGCCGCCGCCTCGGGCGAGGGGGAGGCGGCGGCCGACCCCGAGATACCCGCGTCCCACGCCACGACCCCGGCCGCACCGACCGACGGAACCCCCTCGCTCCCGGCCGAGGCCGCCCCGGCCGGAACCTCACCGGAAACAGCCCCCACCGAACCGAAGCCCCCTTCCGGGACCGGTGCCGACACCACTCCTGCCGATGCCGAGGACCCGGCCGGGGCTCCCGCCGAGGCCTCCGCCGAAGCGGCCCCGGCCGAGAGCAGGTCCGAGACCGAGGAGCCCGTCGAGGTCGGCGCGGAGGCGGAGGATGTCCCGGCCGGAGCCGAAGGCCGCGCGGAGAAGGGCACCGGCTCCCCGGACGCGGCCGTCGAAGGCGGGGACGGGGGCGGGGGCGGAGAGGAGCCTCCGTCAGGAGCGACGCGCGGGCGATGGCGCGGATGGCGGGGCCGGCATCCCGCGGCCGCCCGCACCCTGGCGTCGGTCACGACCGTCCTCGCCGCCGCGCTCGTCCTGTTCGCGCTGCTCATGCCCAGCCAGTCGGACCGGTTCCGGCCCGCCGAGTTCCTGCGTCTCCCGGTGGAGGCGATCTTCGGCGCCGCCCTGCTGATCGTCCTGCCCCGCAGGCCGCGCACGGCCGTGGCGGCACTCTCCGGGCTCGGCCTGGGCGTCCTGACCGTCCTGAACGTCCTAGACGTCGGCTTCCACGAGTACCTCGGGCGGGGCTTCAACGTCGTCCTCGACTGGTCGCTCCTCGGCGATGCCCAGGGCTACCTCCAGGACACGTTCGGCAAGGGCGGCGCGCTCGGCATCGCGGTCCTGGCGGTGGCGCTCGTGATCGCCGTACTGGCCCTCATGACGGCGTCGGTCGTCCGGCTGGGCAACCTGGTGGCCCGGAACTCCGGGACGGCGACGCGCACGACGCTCGTGCTGGCCGTCGCCTGGGTCGTCTGCGCGTCGCTGGGCGTGCAGTTCACCGGGGTGCCCATCGCCGCCGAGCACACCGCGCTGGTCGTCCAGGACCGGGCGAAGCGCGTACGCAACACGCTGCGGGACGAGGCGGAGTTCGGCAGGATCGCGAAGAAGGACACCTTCGCGAACACGCCGCCCAGCCAGTTGCTCACCGATCTGCGCGGCAAGGACATGATGATCACGTTCATCGAGAGCTACGGCCGCAGCGCCATCGAGGATCCGGTCATCGCACCGGGCGTCGACGCGACGCTCACCTCGGAGAACGAGAAGCTGACCCGGGCCGGCTTCGCGGCGAGGAGCGGCTGGCTCACCTCGGCGACGTACGGCGGCAGCAGCTGGCTCGGCCACTCGACGTTCCTGTCGGGCCTGTGGGTCAGCAACCAGCAGCGCTATCGCACGGTGACCGCGGGCGATCATCTGACCCTGCCCGGCGCTTTCAAGAAGACGGGCGACTGGGACACCGTGGGCATCATGCCGGGCGTCCAGAAGGCCTGGCCCGAGCAGAAGTTCTACGGCATCGACAAGCTCTACGACTCCCGCGATCTCGGTTACCAGGGACCGAAGTTCAGCTGGTCGACCATGCCCGACCAGTACGCCCTGGCCGCCTTCGAGCGCCTGGAGCACGGCAGGAAGCACGACAAGCCGCTGATGTCGACGATCATCCTGACCTCCAGCCACCAGCCCTGGGCGCCGATCCCCAGGACGGTGCCCCAGGACCAGGTCGGTGACGGCTCGGTCTACGACGCCATCGAGAAGGCGGGCAAGAGGCCCGGGGACATCATCACCAGCTCGCAGAAGTCGAAGGAGGAGTACGGCAAGTCGATCCAGTACTCGGTGACCAGCCTCATCGACTACCTGGTGCGGTACGGCGACAAGGACACCGTGCTGATCTTCCTCGGCGACCACCAGCCGATGGCCCGGGTCAGCGGCGACCACGCCAGCCGTGACGTGCCGGTCTCGATCGTCGCCAAGGACCCGAAGGTGCTCGACCGGATCGCCGACTGGGGCTGGACGGACGGCCTCCGGCCCGAGCACGACGCCCCGGTGTGGAAGATGAGCGCGTTCCGCGACCGCTTCCTGACGGCGTACGGGTCCACACCCCACCCGTAGGGCACCACCGGCTCGCCCGTGGGCGGCGGTCACGGCGCGAGCCGTGACCGCCGCCCACGGACCCGCCCCCCTCGAACCGGCCCGGACGGTCACCGCCGGCCCGTTGCGCGACGGGCTCTCAGGCCTCTCGCGAGGCCAGCTCCACGACCGTGATGTCCGAGGGCGCGCCGACCCGGGTCGGCGGCCCCCAGGCCCCCGCACCCCGGGAGACGTACAACTGCGTGTCGCCGTAGCGCTCCAGGCCCGCGACCGTCGGATTGGCGGCGGCCGCGATGAGGTTCCCCGGCCACAGCTGCCCGCCATGCGTGTGTCCGGACAACTGGAGGTCGACCCCGTGCCGCACCGCATCATGGATCTGCACCGGCTGATGGGCGAGCAGCACACAGGCCCGCGTCGTGTCCCGGTCCCCGAGCGCCTTGCCGAAGTCGGGCCCCTGCCCCTCGCTCTCGCCCTGTACGTCGTTCACGCCGGCGAGGTCGAATCCGGCCAGTTCGGTCCGCACGTTCTCCAGGGGGTGGATCCCCAGCTCCCGCACCTCCCGGACCCACTGCTCGGCTCCGGAGAAGTACTCGTGGTTCCCGGTGACGAAGTAGGCCCCGTGCCGGGCCCGCAGCCCGGCGAGAGGGGCGGCCGCCGGTCCGAGATCCTTCACGCTGCCGTCGACGAGGTCACCGACGACGGCGATCAGATCGGGCTGCGTGGAGTTGATGGTGTCGACGACCTTCTGGGCGAACCCGCGCCCGAGCACCGGCCCCAGGTGGATGTCGCTCACGACGGCGATCCGGAAGCCGTGGGCGGACCGGGGCAGTTTGGCGAGCGGCACGGTGACCCGCTTCACCGACGGCCCGCGCAGTACTCCGTACGTCCCGTATCCCACGGTCCCCACCGCGACGGCCGCGGCGGCACCACCCACGACACGGGAGACGAACAGGCGACGCGACGGCAGGCGGACCGCCCCGGTCGTCTCGGCCGGCTCTGTCGGCTCCGTGGGACCGGCCGGCTCCGTGGGACCGGCCGATTCCGCCGGCTCCCCCGAGCCCACATGCCCGACGGGTCCCGGCTGTTCTGCGGGTTCCGCCGGTTCCGGCCGTTGCGGCTGTTCCACCGGCCGCGTCGAGGACGCCGTGCCGGAGAGGCCGGTCGTCGCGGTCCGTGCCCCGGCCCGGCCGTCGCCTCTCCCCGTCGCCGCCGCGCCGGACCGGGCACGTACGCTCTCGCGCGGACCCGCCTCCCCGACCGCGGCGGGGGACGCCGCTCCGTCGGTCTCCTGCCGTCCGCCTGCCCGGCGTTCCCCGAGCCTGCGCAGAACCGGCCGGACGAACTCCCCCGCCAGCAGCGCCAGCACGAGGTAGAGCAGCAGCGCCATCCACAGGAACCCGGGCCAGGCCAGCGTCCGCTGGAGCCAGAACGGAGCCCCGGCGCGCTCGCTCGCGACGGCGCCGAACATCAGCAGCGGCCCGGCGGCGAAGACCACCGCCCCCACCCGGCGGAGCGCTCCGGGACCGGCCGTGGTGTCCCGCACCAGCCGTCTCCAGGCGTACCAGTGCGACCCACCGAGCACGGCCAGGACGGCCACACCCACCAGCACGAACACGATGACCATGACGCCGTATCCCCCGTTATGACGTCTGGCGCAAAGCGCGTACGCCGCGCAACCCGATGACCCCGACGACCGTCCCCAAGACAAAGGAAACGACGGCGAGCGTCAGATGCACCCAGAAGTACGCCGTCGGATCGCCCGCGTCGTCGAACGCGAGCCCGCTGCCGTCCTTGTACAGGTTCTTTACGAAAGTGACCCAAATGACCCAACTCCACACCCCGAAGGCGAGCAGGAACCAGGACACGGGGCGGCTGAGCTTCATGCGTTCAGTATCGCCGTCACCGACCGTGACCCGGCGCCGGGGTGGAGGGGGCGAGGAGGCTTCCCCGAGCGGTGATGGGACTTCCCGTCGCGAGCCCTGTACTTTCTCGACCGTGCCTGCCTCGAAAAAGACCGCCAAGCGATCCTTGTTGGTCACTTCCGCCACGTTGTTGGCCCTCTCGCTCACGGCGCCCGCGTTCGCCGACACCGCGGACGAAACGAGCCCGGCGAAGAGCCCGACGGCCTCGCCGTCGGCCACTCCCCCGGCGAACATGTCGACCGTCGGCGGTGAGCAGCTCGGCCGGCCGGGGAACCAGGTGAACCTCGGCAGCGGCGTCCCCGTCCTGCCCAAGGACATCACCGCCCGCTCCTGGATCGTCGCCGACGCGGAGTCGGGCGACGTCCTGGCCGCTCACAACGCGCACTGGCGGCTGCCCCCGGCGAGCACCCTGAAGATGCTCTTCGCCGACACGGTGCTGCCCAAGTTCCCGAAGACCACCCCGCACAAGGTGGCCTCCTCCGACCTGGCGGGCATCGGCTCGGGCTCCAGCATGGTGGGCATAAAGGAGAACGAGACGTACACCGTCCACGACCTGTGGCTCGGTGTGTTCCTGCGCTCCGGCAACGACGCCGTGCACGTGCTGTCCGCGATGAACGGCGGCGTCGACGAGACGGTCAAGGACATGCAGGCGCACGCCGAGGACCTCCAGGCCCTCGACACGAACGTGGTGAGCCCGGACGGCTACGACGCCGGGCGTCAGGTGTCGTCGGCGTACGACCTGACGCTGTTCGCCCGTTCGGGGCTCCAGAAGAAGGACTTCCGGGAGTACTGCTCGACGGTGCGGGCGAAGTTCCCCGGCGCGACGGCCAAGAACAAGAAGGGCAAGACCACCCGGGAGTCCTTCGAGATCCAGAACACCAACCGGCTGCTGACCGGCGACAGCGACGTCACCACGTACCAGGGCATCGCCGGCGTGAAGAACGGCAACACCACCAACGCGGGCGCCACCTTCACGGGTGTCGCCGAGCGCGACGGCAAAGTGCTGCTCGTCACGGTCATGAACCCGGAGAAGGACGAGCACAACGAGGTCTACAAGGAAGCCGCGCGGCTCCTCGACTGGGGATTCAAGGCCTCGGGCACGGTCCAGCCGGTGGGCGAGCTGGTCCCGCCCAAGGGCGTCGACACCACCGCTCAGCCAGGTGCGAAGGCCTCGGACGGAGCGAGCTCCGAGAGCGCCTCCACCAAGCCGGTGGCCGCCGCCACCGCCACGAAGGAGGGCGGTTCGAGCGGGATCGGCGTCGCGCTCGGGCTCGCGGGCGGCTTCCTCGTCCTTCTCGCGGCGGGCGTCTTCCTGGTCAACCGCCGCTGGCCGCTGCCGGACCTGATGCGCCGCCGCCGCTGATCCCCCGGGGCTCCGGAGCCCTCGCGTTCTTCGGAGCCCCCGAGGCCCTCCGGCCCTCCGCGCCGGACGGTTCGCCCCCGTCCGCCGGTTCGCCCCGGTCCGCCACGTCGTCCGGGTCCGCCGCTCCTAGCGCCGCCTCCGTCCGCACCCCCGCGTCGGCCTCCTCCTCGGTCCGCGCCGGCTCCTCGCTCCCCGTCGCCGTCCAGGCGGCGCAGTACAGGAGCAGTTTCGAGGTGAAGTTGATCCACAGGAGCAGCGCGATCGGCACCCCGAAGGCGCCGTACATGCTCTTCGACGCCACGCCCCGCATATAGCCGCTGAGCAGCAGCTTGAGCAGTTCGAACCCGGCGGCGCCGATCAGTGCCCCGACGATCAGCCGACGGCGGGGCGGCTCCACACCGGGGAGCAGGGTCAGGACGTACAGCAGGACGAGGAAGTCGGCGAGCACGGCCACCGCGAAGGCGACGGCCTGCAGCAGCACGCTCCCCCAGCCGTTCTCGTCGATGCCGAGGTGCCGCGCCGACCAGCCCACCGCGGTGGACGCGAGTGTCGAGACGACGATGGTGAGGAGCACGGCGCCGCCCAGTCCGACGAGTACGCCGCCGTCCTTGAGCTTGCGCAGGAGAGGGTTCTCCTCGCTGTCGGGCAGCTCCCAGACCGCGCGCAGGCACTCCCGCATCGAGCCCACCCAGCCGATGCCGGTGACCAGCAGCAGGGCGCCCGCGATGAGCCCGATCGTGCCGGCGTTCTGCACGAGGCTGTTGATGTCCAGCTGGTCGGAGATGCCCGGCACCTGCTCGGCGAGCTTGTCCTGGAGGTCCTTCTGCTGCTGGCTGCTCAGCGTGGCGGCGCCGATCGCCGCGGCCACGGTCAGCAGCGGGAAAAGCGCCACGAAGCTGATGAAGGTCATCGCGGCGGCGAGCCGCGTCCACTTCACCCGGTCCAGCCGCTCGTACGACCGCCACGCGTGCGTGGCCATCAGGCGCACGACCAGGGGCCCCACGCCGGGAATCTTTTTCAGCCAGTCCATGATCCGACTCTGCCCTCGCCTCGGAAAACCAAAGACCGGGTACCCCAAAAACGCAGGACAGTGGCGAGCGCCATGCCGATTCCCGCGCCCGAGACGGTGTCCGCGCGCTGCGAGGTGAACCCGAGTCCGTAGTGGCTGACCGCGAGGCACAGCAGTTGCACGAGGGCGCCCGCGATGTTCACCGCGAAGAAGATCGCGTACTGGCGCGGGCCACGGGCCGCCGCGTGCCGGTAGGTGCCGAGCGCGTTCCCGGCGTACGCGACCGAGCAACCCGCCAGGAAGGACAGCGCCTTGGCGGTCAGCGGGTCCAGACCCACCGGGCCTCGCAGCCAGACGAAGAGACCCAGGTCGGCGGCGTAGGCGAGGACTCCGACCGAGGCGAACCCGAGGAGTTCGCGCAGGAACGGCTTCCGCGGTCCGATCGCCCCGGGGGCCGCCGCCTGCTCCCTGACGGCGGTCCCCGGGGCGGCCGGCGCCATGTCGGGGGTCCCCGGGGCGATCGGCTCCGAAGCGGTGGCCCGCGGGCCGGCCGGCTCCGCGACTGCCGCCCCGCGGACGACAGGGAGCCCGGAGCCGGGCCGGTCCTCGGTGACGCTCACCAGTTCGCCACCGCGAGTCCGTACATCGCCAGCCACACCAGTCCGATGAGGGCGAGCGCACGGTCGCGCAGGACCACGTCCTCCGGCTCGCCCGCCGTACCCCGGTCCGCGAAGACGGCGTAGCGCAGGACGGCCAGGATGAAGGCGACCATCGACAGCTGGCGCCACGGCAGCACTCCGGCGCTCGGTACTCCGCCCTCCTCCAGGGCCCACAGGCAGTAGCCGAGGACGGAGACTCCGGCGGCCAGCTGCCAGACGAAGCGCAGGTAGCCGGTCGTGTACTCGGTGAGCAGCGCGCGGGTGGCACCCGCCTTCCCCGCCATCTGCACGGCTTCGGAGTACCGCTTGGCCGAGACCATGAAGAGCGCCCCGAAGCCGGTGGTGATCAGGAACCAGCGCGAGAGCGGGATGCCGAGTGCCAGTCCGCCGATCATCGCCCGCATCAGGAACCCGGTCGTGACGACGACGAGGTCCACGACGAGCACATGCTTCAGGCTGACGCAGTAGGCCAGCTGCATGCCGATGTACGCGGTCAACAGCGCGCAGACGGCGGGCGAGCAGAACCAGGCGGCTACGGCGACGGCGAGGACCGCGAGGGTGCCCCCGACGGCGTACGCGACCGGGACGGGGACCTGGCCAGCGGCGACCGGGCGGTGGCGCTTCACCGGGTGGGCCCGGTCGGCGACGGCGTCCCGGGCGTCGTTGATCAGGTACACCGAGGCGGCGCAGGCCGTGAACAGGGAGAAGACGAGCGCCAGTTGGCCGAGAGCGTGCCGGGAGAAGAGCTGGCCCGCCGCGGCCGGGGCGGCCACGACGAGCACGTTCTTCACCCACTGCCGGGGACGCGCGGTCCTGACGAGGCCCCGGACGACGCCGGTCAGGCTCCTCGGCGGCGGGGCGGCGGCCGGGATGCGCTCCAGGAGCGCCGTGCGCTCAGCCATGGCCGGCCCCGATCCAACGGGCGCCCAGTCCGGCCGCCGCGGCGCCCAGGGCCGCGCCGGCGACGACATCAGTGGGGTAGTGGACGCCGACGACGAGCCGCGAGACGCACATCGCGGCGGCGAGCGGCGGAACGACGTACGCGCCGAGCGCGCCGTAGGCGACCGCCGCGGCGGTCGCGGACGTGGCGTGCGAGCTGGGGAAGGAGTGCCGCCCGGCCGTGCGCACCAGCGGCGTGACGTGCGGGGGACGCGGGCGGCGCACGATCCGTTTCACGCCCATGCTCGCGAGGTGCGCGGTGGCGGTGAGCGCCGTCGCACGCAACCACGCGCCGCGTCGCTCCCGGTCGACGGCCGCCCCCGCGAGCCCCGCGGCGAGCCAGAGAGCTCCGTGCTCCCCGCTCCAGGACAGGGCGCGCGCGACGGCCGCGACGCGTGGGTCCCCGCCGTACGCGTGGAACGCGGACAGCAGCCGACGGTCCACGTCATCGAGTCCGCGGTCCATGTCATCGAGTCGGCGGTCCATGTCATCGAGTCGGCGGTCCATGTCGCCGGGCTGCCGGTCCATGTCGTCGCGATCGTCATGGTCGTCGAGCCGCCGATCCATGCCGCCATGGTGGTCACGTTCGTCTGGCCGTCGGTCCATGTCACCGCGGTGGCCATGGTCGTCAAGCCGCCGATCCACGTCGTCACGGTCGTCAAGGTCGTCCATGTGGTCCCACTCTTCTAGGGAGCGGTCACAGAACTACGGCAATCTAGGACGACATCCCATTAATCACCCATTTCGGTGAGGACCCGTGAGGGCCGGTTAGATTGCCCCGTTGTGCACCCTTACCGACGCTACGGTCACGGTCATGCCTGCCGACACCGTCTCCGTCACGGGTTGGGGCCGCACCGCCCCGACCGCCGCCCGTCTGGTCCGCCCACGCACCTACGAGGAGGCGGCGTCCGCCGTCCGGGAGTGCGGGGCACGCGGAGGGATCGCCCGCGGGCTCGGGCGGGCGTACGGCGACGCCGCGCAGAACGCGGGCGGGGCGGTGCTCGACATGACGGGCCTGGACCGGATCCACGCCATCGACGCGGGCGGCGGCACGGTCCTGTGCGACGCGGGGGTGTCCCTGCACCGGCTCATGGAAGTCCTGCTCCCCCTCGGCTGGTTCGTGCCCGTGACGCCGGGGACCCGCTATGTGACCGTGGGCGGCGCGATCGGCGCGGACATCCACGGCAAGAACCACCATGTGTCGGGCTCCTTCGCCCGGCACGTCCTCTCCTTCGAGCTGCTGACCGCGGACGGCGAGATCCGGACGGTCGGGCGCGGCACCCCCCTCTTCGACGCCACGGCGGGGGGCATGGGCCTGACCGGCGTGATCCTCACGGCGACCGTCCGCCTCCAGCCGGTGGAGACCGCCCTGATGTCCGTCGACACCGAACGCGCGGTGGATCTGGACGACCTGATGGCGCGCCTCACCGCCACCGACCACCGGTACCGCTACTCGGTCGCCTGGATCGATCTGCTCGCGCGCGGGGCGCGGATGGGGCGCTCGGTGCTGACCCGCGGCGATCACGCGCCGCTGGACTCGCTGCCCCCACGCGCGCGCAGACACCCGCTGGCGTTCCGCCCCTCGCAACTGCCGGCCGCCCCCGCCTTCGTACCGGAAGGGCTCCTCGGACGGACGACGGTGGGCCTCTTCAACGAGCTCTGGTACCGGAAGGCGCCCCGCGCGCGGACCGGTGAGCTCCAGCGGATCCCGGCGTTCTTCCATCCCCTCGACGGGGTGCCCCACTGGAACCGCGTCTACGGGCGCGGCGGCTTCGTCCAGTACCAGTTCGTCGTCGGACACGGACGGGAGGAGACCCTGCGCCGGATCGTGCGGCGCATCTCCGAACGCCGCTGCCCCTCCTTCCTCGCCGTCCTGAAGCGCTTCGGAGAGGGCGATCCGGGCTGGCTGTCCTTCCCCGTGCCCGGCTGGACCCTCGCCCTGGACATCCCGGCGAACCTGCCCGGCCTGGGCGCCTTCCTCGACGAGCTGGACGAGGAGGTGGCGGGTGCCGGAGGGCGCGTGTACCTCGCCAAGGACGCGCGGCTGCGGCCCGAGCTGCTGGCCGTGATGTATCCGCGGCTCGGCGCGTTCCGGGCCCTGCGGCAGGAGTTGGACCCCCGAGGAGTCTTCACCTCCGACCTGTCCCGCCGCCTGGGCCTGTAGCCCGGCGTTCCCGGCCGCCCGTCTTCGTTCCCCCGTCTCAAGGAGCTGTCATGAAGGACGCTTTCGGTACCCCCCAGTCCCTGCTGATCCTCGGCGGCACGTCGGAGATCGCGCTGGCCACCGCGCGCCGGCTCATCACCCGGCGCACCCGCACGGTGTGGCTCGCCGGACGGCCGACGCCCGCCCTGGAGGAGGCCGCCGAGCAGCTGCGCCGACTCGGCGCGGACGCCCGTACCGTCGCCTTCGACGCCCTCGATCCCGAGTCCCACGAGGCCGTGCTCGGCAAGGTCTTCACCGAGGGCGACATCGACATGGTGCTGATGGCCTTCGGGGTGCTCGGCGACCAAGCGGTGGACGAGAAGGAGCCGGTCGCGGCGGTGCGGGTCGCGCAGACCAACTACACGGGCGCGGTGTCGTCCGGCCTGGTGTGCGCGCGGGCGCTGCAGGCGCAGGGGCACGGCTCCCTGGTGGTGCTGTCCTCGGTCGCCGGCGAACGCGCCCGCCGCTCGAACTTCATCTACGGCTCCAGCAAGGCGGGCCTGGACGCCTTCGCGCAGGGTCTGGGCGACGCCCTGTACGGCACGGGCGTGCATGTCATGGTCGTACGCCCCGGGTTCGTCCGTACGCGGATGACGGCCCATCTGGCGGAGGTGCCGCTGTCGACCACTCCGGAGGCGGTGGCCGCGGCGATCGAGCTGGGGCTGAGGCGGCGTTCCGAGACGGTGTGGGTGCCGGGGGCGCTGCGGATGGTCATGTCGGCGCTGCGGCACGCGCCGCGAGCGGTGTTCCGGCGGCTCCCGATCTGAGTCCCGCGGACAGGCGTGAGCACGGAGGCGGGGCCGGGGCGTACGGGTCCGGTCCGGGGCGTACGGCCGGTCGTCCTAGAGGGCCGGGAGTGTGGTGTCCCGCTCGGGGGCGCATGCCTGCGGGGGTACGACGGCGCCGCCGAAGACGAACTCGCGGAGCTTGCGCCACACGCCGTCGGCGCCCTGCTCGTAGAGGGCGAATCCGGTGCAGGGCCACTGGGCCTCGTATCCGGAGAGCGCCTCGAAGGCGCGGTCCATCGCCTCGTCCTCGATGCCGTGCGCCACGGTGACGTGCGGGTGGTACGGGAACTGCAGCTCGCGGGCGACGGGTCCCGAGGCGTCCCGGACCTGCTTCTGCAGCCAGGTGCAGGCCTCCGCGCCGTCGGCCACCCGTACGTACACGACGGGCGACAGGGGGCGGAAGGTGCCCGTGCCGGCCAGCCGCATCGGGAAGGGGCGCCCGGCGGCCGCGACCTCGACGAGGTGCGCCTCGATCGCGGGCAGCGCCGTGTCGTCCACCTCGGTCGGCGGCAGCAGGGTGACGTGCGTGGGGATGCCGGAAGCCGCGGGGTCACCGAAGCCCGCGCGCCGCTCCTGGAGCAGGCTGCCGTGAGGCTCCGGGACCGCGATCGACACGCCGATCGTTACGGTCCCCACGTCGTCTCCTGTCGTTGTTCGATGGTCCGGGCTGTGCGGTGGTACTGCGCGGGCAGGGGCCGTTGTTCGGCCTGCCCGGCTATCGACTGTACGGCGGTATCGCCCACAATCGGCGGCCGTACGAGTGTCGCGCTCGTCTCGTACAGACTGCCGAGGAGGCTGTGGTAGGGGGCCGTACCGGCACCGCGGGGCGGCCGGACGGCCGCGGATACGGTGACGGTCCCGGCCGTCAGTGCTTGGCGGGCAGGAATCCGACCTTGTCGTAGGCCTGGGAGAGCGTCTCCGCGGCGACGGCACGGGCCTTCTCGGCGCCCTTGGCCAGGATCGCGTCGAGGGTCTCCGGGTCGTCCAGATACTGCTGGGTGCGCTCCCGGAACGGCGTCACGAAGTCGGTCATGACCTCGGCGAGGTCCGTTTTCAGCGCACCGTAGCCCTTGCCGGTGTACTTCTGTTCCAGTTCCCCGATTCCGGTCCCGGTGAGGGTCGAGTAGATGGTCAGCAGATTGCTGATACCCGGTTTCCCCTGCGTGTCATACCTGATGACCGTGTCCGTGTCGGTGACCGCGCTCTTGACCTTCTTGGCGGTCGCCTTCGGCTCGTCCAGCAGATTGATGAGCCCCTTCGGCGTCGAGGCCGACTTGCTCATCTTGATCGACGGGTCCTGGAGATCGAAGATCTTCGCCGTCTCCTTGAGGATGTACGGCTTGGGGATCGTGAACGTCTCGCCGAAGCGGCCGTTGAAACGCTCGGCCAGGTCCCGCGTGAGCTCGATGTGCTGACGCTGGTCCTCACCGACCGGGACCTCGTTGGCCTGGTACAGCAGGATGTCCGCGACCTGGAGGATCGGGTACGTGAAGAGGCCGACGCTCGCGCGGTCGGCGCCCTGCTTGGCCGACTTGTCCTTGAACTGGGTCATGCGGGAGGCCTCGCCGAATCCGGTGAGGCAGTTCATGATCCAGGCGAGCTGCGCGTGCTCGGGGACATGGCTCTGGACGAAGAGCGTGCACCGCTCCGGGTCGAGACCGGCGGCGAGCAGCTGCGCGGCGGCGAGCCGGGTGTTGGCACGCAGGTCCGCGGGGTCCTGCGGAATCGTGATCGCGTGCAGGTCGACGACCATGTAGAACGCGTCGTGGGACTCCTGGAGGGCCACCCACTGGCGGACGGCGCCGAGGTAGTTGCCGAGGTGGAACGAGCCTGCCGTGGGCTGGATTCCGGAGAGCACGCGAGGACTGTCAGAGGCCATGCTCACCATTCTCTCAGGTACGGGGGCCCGCTCCGGAACTGGCCGGAAACAGATGCGCCGCGGGTGGGAACCGATGGGCCGCGGGCGGTGTAGCAAGAGTGTGAGGACGCGGGAGGGGGGCCGCATCGTCGTCGACGAGGCCGTGGTGATCGCACGTGTACGCGCCGGGGAGCCGGAGGCGTACGCGGAGCTGGTCCGTGCCCACACGGGCATCGCGATCAGGGCGGCCAGGGCGCTCGGAGCGGGCGCGGACGCGGAGGACGTGGTGCAGCAGGCCTTCATCAAGGCGTACTGCTCGCTGGAGCGCTTCCGGGACGGCTCGGCGTTCAAGCCCTGGTTGTTGTCGATCGTCGCCAATGAGACCAGGAACACAGTGCGGACGGCGGTGCGTCAGCGGACGCTGGCCGGCCGGGAGGCGGCGCTCGCGGAGGCCGCGCCGCCGATACCGGAATCGGCGGACCCGGCGGTCGCGGCGCTGGAGTCGGAGCGGCGCTCCGCGCTGCTGGCGGCTCTGGAGCAGCTGAGCGAGGACCACCGCCTCGTCGTCACCTACCGCTATCTCCTGGAGATGGACGAACCGGAGACGGCCCAGGCCCTGGGCTGGCCGCGCGGCACGGTGAAGTCCCGGCTCAACCGCGCCCTGCGCAAGCTGGGCCGGCTGCTGCCCGCCTTCGAACCTCGGGAGCCTCGGGAAGGGGGTGACGAGCATGAGTGAGTCGTACGACGACGGAGGCGCCGGCGGCGCGGAGTCCGGCCGCGAGCGGGCCCGGCGAGCCCGTGCGGACGTCTCCCGGCTGCCGGACGAGCTGCGGGCGCTCGGGCGGTCGCTGGACGGCCCGGGGGCCGACGGCGACGAGTCGATGGTCGAGCGGGTGCTGGAGGACATTCTCGCGATGGGGGTTCCGTCCACGCCTTCCGGACGGCGGGAGGGGATCCCGCTCCCGGAGCACGGGACTCAGGGGCCCCGCGCGCGGCTGCTCGCGGTGCGCCGCTGGGCGCGGGCCCGCCGGCGGGCGCTCACCGCGGGCCTGTGCGGAGTGCTGGCGGTTCTCGTGCTCACGCCACCGGTGCGGGCGGCGGTCGTCGACTGGTTCGGCTTCGGCGGGGTCGAGGTGCGCTACGACCCGTCGGCGGTGCCCTCGGCCGGGGCACGGGTGCCGGGCTGCCCCGGGCCCTCACTGACCCTGGCGCAGGCCGGACGGCGGGCCGGGTTCGAGCCTCTCGTGCCCGACGCCCTCGGCGCGCCGGACTCGGTGACCGTGACGCCCGAGCCGGGAGGACGGCTGCTGATGAGCCTGTGCTGGCGCGAGCACGGGCACCAGGTCCGGATCGACGCGTATCCGGCGCGGCTGGACATCGGCTTCACCAAGACGGTCCGGGAGCCGCCGGAGTGGCTGCGCCTGCACGAAGACGAGGAGTTCGGCGATCCGGCGCTGTGGTTCCCGAGGCCGCATCTCCTGAGCTTCTGGCTCGTCGACGCGGACGGCGACCGCTTCACCCGCTCCGAGCGGACCGCCGGGCCCACGCTCCTGTGGATGCACGAAGGCGAGGTGACGCTCCGGCTGGAGGGGGTGTCCTCGAGGACCCGGGCACTGGAGATCGCCAGGTCGCTGAAGTAGCCGGGTTCGCCGTCGCCGGGCACGGCTCGGAATTCGCGGGCGTCGGATGGGAACCCCGGCCGGTCGGGCGGTGTACCAGAAGTGACAGACGACGTGCGGGCGGACCGCACGTCGATCGGCCGGCCGGTTCGGGGGTTCCATGCGCAGACTTCGTGAACTGCTCACTGCTACAGGGGTGTTGGTATCGGCTCTGGCGGTCGTGATGCTGGCGGCACCGTCCGCCCTGGCCGGCGGACCGACGAGTGTGCTGTTGGTCTCGCCGGAGAGCGCGGAGAGCGCCGCGCTGTACCACTCGGACGAGGAGTACGGCGAGTTGATGCGGCTTCTGGGCGGGGCGGACTCGGACAGCCGCGAGGTGGAGCTGCCGGGGCTCGGCGCGGCCGACGGACACCAGCTCAACGTGACGTGGATGGCCCATGACGTGTCGCCCTGGCGGGTGGACCGCGTCTATCCGCATGCTTCGTGGAGCAAGGACGTCTGGATCCACACCACGACCGACGTGACGACCATGGAAGGCTACTGGCACAAGGCCCGGCAGCCGGCCGAGGTGCGGACGCTGCTCAAGAAGCTGGGAATCCTGGGCAGGCCGAGGGCGCAGGGCGCCGGAGGAATCCGCCCCGGTCCCCGGCAGACACCTGAGGGCACGAATGCCGGTCCGTCTCCCACGCCCACGTCCACGTCCACCGCTCGGTCCCGCACGAGGACCGCCGCCGCGACCGGCGACGGCACCGACTGGTGGTGGGCGATACCCGGGGCGGCGGCCGGGGCCGTGCTGGCCCGGATACGACGGCCTCACAAGGGGGAGCCTCGACAGGAGCTGCGGGACGTGTAGGTGCCGGCCGGATCGAGGGGGACATATGAGGTGCCGGGTCGGACGGATCAGGAACGGGGTGCGGGTCCTGTTACTCGTGTCCATGGCGTTGGCCACGCTCGGCGCAGCACGGGCCCCTGCGTCGGCGGGCGCCCGGGGGCTCGGGAAGGGCGACAGCCCGGACATGGCCCTGGTGATCGCCGGTGACACGGGCCGGACGACCACGCTGCACGCCGAGGAGCGGGACTTCGGACGGCTGTGGCGGCTGCTGTCGCCCCGGTACACGGGGACCGAGAGGGTGCCCGAAGCGTGGACACTCGGCCGATTTCCGGAGGTGCGGGTGACCGTGATCTGGGGGCTGACCGGTGTCGGGGGCTGGCCGCAGACCAGTCGGGCGCCCGGCGGCGACGTCGCCGTCGAGCGCCAGGACCAGGTGTTCCTCGCGCCGGACGGTACGCCGTGGGTGCGTTCGGATCCCTCGCCCGACGTGGTGGACGACGACATCCGCTGGCATCGGGCGCCGAGCTCGGTGTTCGGGCAATTGGCGGAGGAGGGGAGGCTGTTCGGTTCCCGGCCCACGGTGGTGGCCGCCGTGGCGGAGCCGGATGCGGTGGAGCGGGCACGGTGGGTGCTGCCCGGACTCGCGGTGGGTCTGGCTCTCGGCGGCGGCGTTCCGTGGTTCGTACGCCGCGCGGCGGCCCGGCGTGAGGACGCGGAGCCGCCGCGGGAGCCACGACAGGAGCTGATCGACTTGTAGGGACCGGACGGCGCAATAGCTCGGGCCGGTCGGACCGGGGCCGGTCCGGCCTCGGTCCGGGCCCCCGGATCGGTCAGCCCCGGTCCGGAGGGTCAGCCGAGGTCGATCTCCGGGTAGAGCGGGAAGCCGGTGAGCAGGTCGGTGGCCCGGTGGGAGATCTCGTCGGAGATCTTCGCGTCCAGGACGTGCTGGGCCTTGGAGGGGGCGCCCTTGGCGGTGGTGCCGGCCTCGGTCGCGGTGAGGACGCGGTCGATCAGACCGGCGATCTCGTCCATCTCGGTCAGGCCGAGGCCACGGGTGGTCAGCGCGGGGGTGCCGATGCGGATGCCGGAGGTGTACCACGCGCCGTTGGGGTCGGCCGGGATGGCGTTGCGGTTGGTGACGATGCCCGAGTCGAGCAGGGCTGACTCGGCCTGGCGGCCGGTCAGACCGTAGGAGGAGGCGACGTCGATGAGGTTGAGGTGGTTGTCGGTACCGCCGGTGACCAGGGTGGCGCCGCGGCGCATCAGGCCCTCGGCGAGGGCGCGGGAGTTGTCGACGACGGCCTGGGCGTAGTCGCGGAACTCGGGGCGGCGGGCCTCGGCGAGCGCGACGGCCTTGGCGGCCATGACGTGGGGAAGGGGCCCACCGAGCACCATCGGGCAGCCGCGGTCGACCTGCTCGGCGAGGGTCTCGTCGCACAGGACCATGCCGCCGCGCGGGCCGCGGAGCGACTTGTGCGTGGTGGTGGTGACGATCTGGGCGTGCGGGACCGGGTCGAAGTCGCCGGTGAGGACCTTGCCCGCGACCAGGCCGGCGAAGTGGGCCATGTCGACCATGAGGGTGGCACCGACCTCGTCGGCGATCTCCCGCATGATGCGGAAGTTCACCAGACGGGGGTAGGCGGAGTAACCGGCGACGATGATCAGCGGCTTGAACTCGCGGGCGGAGATGCGCAGGGCCTCGTAGTCGATGAGGCCGGTGGCGGGGTCGGTGCCGTAGGAGCGCTGGTCGAACATCTTTCCTGAGATGTTCGGGCGGAAGCCGTGGGTGAGGTGGCCGCCCGCGTCCAGGGACATGCCGAGCATGCGCTGGTTGCCGAAGGCCTGGCGCAGTTCGGCCCAGTCGGCCTCGGAGAGGTCGTTGACGTTGCGGACGCCGGCCTTGGCGAGTGCCGGGGCCTCGACGCGGGCGGCGAGAACGGCCCAGAAGGCGACGAGGTTGGCGTCGATCCCGGAGTGCGGCTGGGCGTAGGCGTGCTCGGCGCCGAACAGTTCGCGGGCGTGCTCCGAGGCGAGGGCCTCGACGGTGTCCACGTTGCGGCAGCCGGCGTAGAAGCGGCGGCCGATGGTGCCCTCGGCGTACTTGTCGCTGAACCAGTTGCCCATGGCCAGGAGGGTGGCCGGGGAGGCGTAGTTCTCGGAGGCGATCAGTTTGAGCATGTCGCGCTGGTCGGCGATTTCCTGGCCGATGGCGTCGGCGACGCGGGGCTCCACGGCCCGGATCACGTCGAGGGCGCTGCGGAAGGCGGTGGACTCGGTGGAAAGGGGCTCTGGCATGACGGCCTCCGGACGTGGCGTTCAGCGTTCACGGGTCGGCCCAGGCGCACGGCACTCGGTTGCCACGACTCCTCGCCCGGACACTCCGGGTCCCTCAGGACGGACTGTTTCTCCGTTCCGAGGTCCGGGGTCGCCCCCGGGAAGTCACAGCGTGGGTGCCGCTCCCCGATGGTCGGTCCCATCCCAGCGCGCCAGTCACGGCCCCGCCGGTCAGCCTACCGGGCGCGCCGGATCACCGGGGTCCCCGGTCCACCATGCGAGCGACGATAGGAAAGGGCCACAAGCCCGTCCCCGAGCGGGCGTCACGTGCCCGCGCCCGGGGAGAACGCGCCGTGCGGCGTGCCGGGGAAGACCGCGCCACTCCCCGCGCCGCTCGTCAGAGAACGGAGATCCCGTGACCGCCATGGATGCCAAGGAGACGACGGAGGCACTCATCGCCTCGGCCGACGCGCACAGCGCGCACAACTACCACCCGCTGCCGGTCGTCGTGGCGACGGCGGACGGGGCCTGGATGACGGATGTCGAGGGGCGCCGCTTCCTCGACATGCTGGCCGGATACTCGGCACTGAATTTCGGCCATGGCAACCGGCGGCTGATCGAGGCGGCGAAGGCCCAGATGGATCGGGTGACGTTGACGTCGCGGGCGTTCCATCACGACCGGTTCGCGGACTTCTGCCGGGAGCTGGCGTCGCTGTGCGGCATGGAGATGGTGCTGCCGATGAACACCGGCGCGGAGGCGGTGGAGACGGCGGTGAAGACGGCCCGCAAGTGGGGGTACCGGGTCAAGGGCGTCCCCGCGGAGATGGCGAAGATCGTGGTCGCGGGCAACAACTTCCACGGGCGCACGACGACGGTGATCAGCTTCTCGACGGACCCGGAGGCGCGGGCGGACTTCGGCCCGTACACACCGGGATTCGAGATCGTGCCGTACGGGGACCTGACGGCGCTGCGGGCGGCGGTCACGGAGAACACGGTGGCCGTACTGCTCGAACCGATCCAGGGGGAGGCGGGCGTGCTCGTGCCGCCGGCCGGTTATCTGCCGGCCGTGCGGGAGCTGACGCTGGAGCGCGATGTGCTGTTCGTCGCGGACGAGATCCAGTCGGGGCTGGGGCGGACCGGACGGACGTTCGCGTGCGAGCACGAGGGTGTGGTGCCGGACATGTACGTCCTCGGGAAGGCGCTCGGCGGCGGGGTGGTGCCCGTGTCGGCGGTGGTGTCGAGCGCGGAGGTGCTCGGGGTGTTCCGGCCAGGGGAGCACGGATCGACGTTCGGGGGGAATCCGCTGGCCTGCGCGGTGGCGCTGGAGGTGATCGCGATGCTGAGGTCGGGCGAGTACCAGCGGCGGGCCACCGAGCTGGGTGAGCATCTGCACCATGAGCTGGGCGTGTTGAAGGGCTCGGGTCATGTCACCGCGGTGCGCGGGCGCGGCCTGTGGGCGGGTATCGACATCGCCCCGGAGCGCGGCACGGGCCGGGAGATCTCGGAGAAGCTGATGGACCGGGGTGTCCTCGTCAAGGACACCCACGGCGTCACCGTCCGGATCGCCCCGCCCCTGGTCATCTCCAAGGAGGACCTGGACTGGGGACTCGCCCAGCTGCGGGCCGTGCTGGGGGCGTAGGGACGGGGCCCGTCGCACGGGCCGGGGGCTAGAGGATCACGTGGGGCAGGAAGCGGGCGTACTCGTCCGTGATCGGGCCGGACGACTCCCGGATGCCGAGGCCCGCCGACTCGTCCTCGACGACCCAGGCGCCGAGGACGACACGGTTGCCGTCGAAGGACGGGAGCGGTGCCAGCTCCTGGTAGCAGCAGGCCTCTTCGCGTACGACGGGGGCGGCGCCGGGTTCGTGGATCGTCACACCGGCGCCCTCGCGGCCCAGGAGGGGCTTGGCGACGTACCCGTTCGTCCGGGCCAGCTCGCGGGGGCCGTCGAGGTAGGCGGGGAGGAGGTTCGGGTGGTCCGGGTAGAGCTCCCAGAGGATGGCGAGGAGGGCCTTGTTGGAGAGGAGCATCTTCCAGGCGGGCTCGATCCACAGGGTCGTGCCGGTGCCTCCGCCGTTGTCGAGGGTGTCCAGGACGTGGCCGGCGAAGTCGTCGGAGGTGAGCCACTCCCAGGGGTAGAGCTTGAAGCAGCTGCGGATGAAGCCGAGCCGGTTGTCGACGAAGCGCCCGGAGAGGGGGTCCCAGCCGATCTCCTCCATGGAGATCCAGTCCGTGTCGAGGCCGGCCTGTTCCGCGGTCTCCTTCAGGTAGGCGACCGTCATCAGGTCCTCGCCGAGCTCGTCGGCGGCGGAGTGCGCGAAGTAGAGGGGGCTGCCCGGCGGAAGGAGGGCACCCTGCTTCTTCCAGGCGGCGACGAGGCGTTCGTGCAGGGAGTTCCACTGGTCGGCGCCGGGGAAGCGGTCCTCCATCCAGAACCACTGCGGGCTCGCGGCCTCGACCAGCGAGGTCGGCGTGTCGGCGTTGTACTCGAGGAGTTTCGCCGGGCCCGTGCCGTCGTAGCGCAGGTCGAAACGGCCGTAGACGGACGGGAGTTCGGCGCGCCGGTGCCAGGCCTCGGCGACCGCCGCCGCGACCCGCGGATCGTCGATGCCGAGGTCGGCGAAGCGTCCTCGCTCGACGATGTGGCCGGCCGCCGCGAGGCACATGCCGTGCAGTTCCTCGACGACCTCCTCCAGCGCCTCCACCTCGGCAAGGGAGAAGGCGTAGTAGGCGCTCTCGTCCCAGTAGGGGCGCAGGGAGTCGTCGGGGTGGCGGGTCAGCGGGTAGACGAGTCCCTGCTCCTCGACGGTCTGCTGCCAGCCGGGGCGGGGGGCGATGGTGCGGCGTTCCATGGGTGCGTCGGTTCTCTGTTCGGCGGGTGGGGCGGGCGTGTCGTGCGTGGTTCAACGGGGAACACCTGGCGCCGTGTCGCTTCTCGCACACGGCGGACGTGCCGCGTACACGGCGGGTGTGCCGCGGGCGGGCCCCGTGGGGCGGGGGGCGACACGCCCGCCGGTCAGCCGCCGGAGCCGCCCTTGCCGCCGCCGAAGCCGCCGCGGTGGACGCCGCCGCCCGAACCGCCGGAGCCACTGGACTTGGTGAAGGAGCCGCTGTCGATCCAGCCGCTCTTCTTGTTGCCGCCGTAGTACCAGGCGCCGTGGGACGAGGTGTTGGTGGACTTGCAGTTCTCGTCGGCGACGACCTTGTAGCCCTTGCCGAGGTTGTAGCTGTCGCGGTCGACGCAGCGCTTGTCGGGGTCGGAGGAACAGGCGGTGAGCGCGGCCGCGAGGAGGCCCATACCGCCCAGGACGACCGTGCCCGAGCGCAGTTGGCGTCGTACGTCTGCCATGTCGGTTCCCCCGTTTGTTCTGTGCAGATCATGTTTTGGTTGAAGAGGAACAGATTAGAGATCGCGTACGGCGCGTCAGCGACGACCCCCCGAGAAGCACCGTCCCCTACAGTCACTTCGTGCTCTTTGGAATGATCTGCGCCCTCGGCGCCTCGGTCTGCTTCGGTACGGCGACGGTTCTGCAGGCGATGGCCGCACGGGCGGCGGGCGAAGACGGGACGGGCGGCGGGGCCGGCGGCGCGGCGGCACTGCTGCTGCGGGCGCTGCGGCAGTGGCGCTATCTGGCGGGACTGGGCCTCGACGGCGTCGGGTTCCTGCTGCAGATCATCGCGCTGCGGTCGCTTCCGATCTACGCCGTCGGCGCGGCCCTCGCCGCGAGCCTGGCCGTGACCGCGGTGGTGGCCTCGCGGCTGCTGCATGTGCGGCTGAGCCGGGTCGAGTGGGGCGCGGTGGCGGTGGTGTGCGCCGGGCTCGCGATGCTCGGACTGGCGTCCGGGACGGAGGGGGACCGAACGGGGTCCCTGACGTTGAAGTACGCGGTGCTGGGGACGTCCGTGGCCGTCCTGGTGCTGGGGCTCCTCGGCGGGCGGCTGCCCGACCGGGGGCGGGCGCTCGCGCTGGGACTCGGGGCCGGGTTCGGCTTCGGCGTGGTCGAGGTGGCCGTGCGGCTGATCGAGGACCTCGATCCGGGAACGCTGCTGGCCAATCCGGCGACGTACGCGCTGCTGATCGGTGGCGGGGCGGCGTTCCTGCTGCTCACCACGGCCCTGCAACGGGGTTCGGTGACGACGGCCACCGCCGGGCTGGTCATCGGGGAGACCATCGGGCCCGCGCTGGTGGGGGTGGTGTGGCTGGGCGACCGTACCCGCGAGGGGCTGACCTGGCTGGCGGTTCTCGGTTTCGCGGTGGCCGTGGCGGGGGCCTTGGCCCTGGCGCGGTTCGGCGAGGCGCCGGAGACGTCGGCGGAGGCGTCGGCAGAGCCGGACACGGAGGAAGCGCGGGAGGTGTGAGACGGCCGCGCGGGTGCGCTTCCGGTGGCGAGAGCGACCGGAGCGCATCCCGGGATCAGGAGTCCCGGAGGGGCGGATCGTGCTCGCCGAAAACGCTGCGACGCTACGCCCGGGCCGTCCGTCTCGCCGAGGACTCGGCGGGACTGAAGCCCGGCCGTCCTCCTCACCGAGGACTCGGCGGGACTGAAGCCCGGCCCTCCGCCTCACCGAGGACTCCGCGGGACAGGACACAGGACCCCGCGTCGAGATCGGGTCCCCGTTTCAGGGAAGCGCGCGGCACAGCGCGTCCAGTGCGCCGGACCACGCGTGGTCCGGCGGTGTGCCGTAGCCGACGACGAGGGCGTCCTGGGGCGGGGCGGAGGCGTCCGGGTGGCGGTGGCGGGAGAGGCCGTGGACCGCGAGTCCCTGCCAGACGGCGGCCTGGACGACCGACTGCTCGGTGCCGGGCGGAAGTCTCAGCACGGCGTGCAGCCCCGCCGCGATACCGGTGGCGTGCACGGCGGGGGCACGGACGGCGAGCGCGGCGACGAGTGCGTCCCGGCGGCGCCGGTAGCGCAGCCGGGCGGCGCGCACATGGCGGTCGTAGGCGCCCGAGGTGATGAACTCCGCCAGGGTGAGCTGGTCCAGCGCGCCGGTGGACCAACCGCCCTCCCCCTTCAACGAGACGACCTCGTCCGCGAGGGACGGCGGCAGGACCAGCCAGCCCAGGCGCAGCGCGGGCGCCAGGGACTTGCTCGCGGTGCCCAGATAGACCACGTGCTCGGGGTCCAGGCCCTGCAACGCGCCGACGGGCTGACGGTCGTAGCGGAACTCGCCGTCGTAGTCGTCCTCCAGGACGAGCCCCCCGGTGCGGCGGGCCCAGCCGACGACGGCGGCCCTGCGGTCCGGATGCAGCGGCACGCCCATCGGGAACTGGTGGGCGGGCGTGAGCAGAACGGCTCGTACGCCCGTCAAGCGACTTGTGTCGGTGCCGAGTTCGTCGAACGGCAGGGGGGTCGTGCGCAGGCCCGATCGGTGCAGGAGGTTCCAGTGCACGTCCAGGCCGTACGACTCCACGGCGATGGAACGCAGACCCCGCTGCCGCAGGACCGCGCCGAGCAGCGTCAGGCCGTCCGAGAAGCCGGAGCAGATCACGATGTGGTCCGGGTCGGCGCGTACGCCCCGGGCGCGGGAGAGATAACCCGCGAGGGCGGTGCGCAGTTCGGGGCGGCCGCGTGGATCGCCGTAGCCGAGGGCGTCGTGCGGTGCGGCGGTCAGGGCGCGGCGGGCCGCCTTGAGCCAGGCGGTGCGCGGGAAGGACGCGAGGTCGGGGTGGCCGGGGACGAGGTCGTAGGCCGGACCGCCCTGTTCGCGGCGGCGTGGGGCGGCCTCCCGCGCCGGTCGTACGACGGTCCGCTCGGCGACCCGGGTGCCCGAGCCCTGGCGCGCGGTGAGCCAGCCCTCGGCGACGAGGTCGGCGTAGGCGTCGGCGACCGTGTTGCGGGCGATGCCCAGGTCGGTGGCGAGCGAGCGTGAGGACGGCAGCCGGGTTCCGGGGGCCAGCCGGCCGCTGCGAACCGCCTCGCGCAGTGCCTCCGTCAGCCCCTTGCGGACGCCGGGTCCGGTCGGCTCGACATGAAGGTCGACGCCCAGAGTGGCCCATGTTTTCGCCATGGAAATGGACCATACTCCTGGGCTACTCCCCTCGTAGGGTCGATCTCATGACGACGCAGGACATGACCACGCAGAACACCACGACGACCGACACGACCGCGACCGGCGCGACCGAAGCCGGGACCGCGCGGTACGCGCCCGAGCACGCCCCGCGGCTGGAGTGGGCCAAGCTCGCCCCCGACGTCTACAAGGCGATGGTCAGGCTCGACGCGGCGGCCCGGCGCGGGGTGGACCCCGTGCTCCTGGAGCTCGTGAAGATCCGTGCCTCGCAGCTCAACCACTGCGCGTTCTGCCTCGACATGCACACCAAGGACGCGCTCGCGGCGGGTGAGAGCGTGGAGCGGATCGTGCAGCTCGGCGCCTGGGAGGAGTCGCGGCACTTCTACACGGAGAAGGAGATCGCGGCGATCGAGCTGACCGAGGCCGTCACCGTGCTCACGGAAGGGTTCGTGCCGGACGACGTGTACGAGCGCGCGGCCCGGCAATTCGAGGAGACCGACCTCGCCCAGCTGATCGCCGCGATCACCGTGATCAACGCCTGGAACCGGTTCGGCGTGACCTGCCGCATGGTGCCCGGCCACTACCAGGCGGGCCAGTACAAGTGACGGCCCGGCGCGTCCCGGAGGGGAGTACGCGGTGGTGAGCAAGGCCGAGACGTTCCGGGCGCTGCACCACGGGCGCGTGCCGGGTGATCCGCTGGTGCTGCCCGGGCCCTGGGACGCCGCGAGCGCCCGGGTGCTCGTGGACGCCGGATTCCCCGCGCTCGCCACCCCGAGTGCCGGGGTCGCCGCCTCGCTCGGGTACGCGGACGGGGAGACGCCGGCCGACGAGATGTTCGCCGCCGTCGCGCGGATCGTCCGGGCGGTCGACGTACCGGTGTCGGCGGATGTCGAGGACGGCTACGGGCTGACGCCGGGCGAGCTGGTGGAACGGTTGCTGGAGGCGGGCGCCGTCGGATGCAACCTCGAGGACTCCGCGGGCGGGGTCCTCAAGGACGCGGCCCGGCACGCCGACCGGCTGGCCGAGGTGCGGAGCGCGGCGGCGGACCTGCTCTTCGTCAACGCCCGTGTCGACGTCTTCGTGCACGGGGACGGAGACCCCGATCAGGTCATCGAGCGGGCCGCGCTCTACGTCGCCGCGGGGGCGGACTGCGTGTATCCGATCGGGGCACCGACCGACGTGCTCCCGCTGCTGCGGTCCGGCATCCGCGGGCCGGTGAACGTGTTCGCCGGGCTCGACGGGATGCCGGCCGCCGAATTGGGTGAACTCGGGGCCACGCGGGTCACGTTCGGACCCGGGCTGCAGCGCCGGGCGGCCGAGGCGCTGGGGGACATCGCGGCGAAGCTGAGGTAGGCCGCGGGGCGGGTGCCGCTGTTGCCGGCACCCGCCCCGCCGCCCCGTACGTCGGCCAGGACGGCCAGGACGGCTACGACGGCTACGACGGCTACGACGGCTACGACGGCAGCCACGCCCGCCAGGTCGACGCGTGGCGGTCGACCCACTTCTTCGCCGCCTCCTGAGCCGTCAGCCTGTCGTTGGCGATCATCAAGGAGACCTCGTTCTGGTCCTCGGTGGTCCACTTGAAGTTCTTCAGGAAGGCGGCCGCCCTGCCGCCGGTCTTCGCGAAGTCGGCGTTGAGGTACTTCTGCAGCGGAGTGTGCGGGTAGGCGCAGGCGACCTTCGCCGCGTCGGCGTCACAGCCCTCCTTGTAGGCGGGCAGCTTCACCTCGGTCATGGGGACCTTCTCGAAGAGCCACTGCGGGGAGTACCAGTACGTGAGGAAGGGCTTCTTCTCCTTCGCGAACTGCTTCATCTGCGTGATCTGCGCGGCTTCCGAACCGGCGAACACCACCTGGTAGTCGAGCTTCAGGTTGTTCACCAGGGCCTTGTCGTTGGTGACGTACGACGGGGAGCCGTCGAGGAGCTGGCCCTTGCCGCCGCTCTCGGGCGTACGCATCCGGTCGGCGTACTTGTCGAGGTTCTTCCAGTCCGTGACGTCGGGGTGCTGCTCGGCGAAGTACGTCGGGACGTACCAGCCGATGTGCCCGGTCACTCCCAGGTCGCCGCCGGGCGCGATCGTCTTCTTGTCGTCGACGTAGCGCTTCTCCTGGTCGGGATGGCCCCAGTCCTCCAGGATCGCGTCGACGCGGCCCTGGCTGAGCGCGTCCCAGGCGGGCACCTCGTCGACCTGGACGGTGTCGACGCGGTAGCCCAGCTCGTGTTCGAGCAGGTACTGCGCGACGCCCACGTTGGCCTGGGCGCCGACCCAGGACTGCACGGACAGGGTCACGGTCTTCGCGCCCTGGGCGTTCGCGAAGGGCGAGGCCTGCTTGGTCATGTCGGCGGCGCCGCAGCCGGTGAGCAGCAGCAGGGCCGATGTACCGGCCACGGCCGCGGATGTCGTACGGAGTCGCATGTCAGGCTCCCTTCCTCACGCGGCGTTCGGTCGGCTGGGTCACCCGGTCGAGCATCAGGCCGAGGCAGACGATCGCGGCGCCCGCCACCAGACCGGTGGCCAGGTCGCCCTGGGCGAGGCCGAACACCACGTCGTAGCCGAGCGCGCCACCGCCGACCAGGCCGCCGATGATGACGACGGCGAGGACCAGAACGACTCCCTGGTTGACGGCGAGTTGCAGCGCCGGGCGGGCCAGCGGCAGCTGGACCTGGCGCAGTTGCTGCGCGGGGGTCGCGCCGAGGGAGCGGGCGGCCTCCATGGCCGCCGGGTCGACGGCGCGCAGGCCCTGGGTGGTGATGCGGACGACGGCGGGCAGCGCGTACACCACGGCGGCGGCGACGGCGGGTGCGCGGCCGACGCCGAACAGTGCGACCACCGGGATGAGGTACACGAACTGCGGCATGGTCTGGAACACGTCGAGAACGGGCCTGAGCAGTCGCTCGAACCGCTCGCTGCGCGCGGCCGCGATCCCGACGGCGAAACCGAGCACCAGGGTCACGGCGACCGCCGCGAGCACCTGGGAGAGCGTGTCGAGGGACGGCTTCCACACGCCCAGCACGCCGATCGTGGCCATCGCGAGAACGGCGGTGAGCGCGGTGCGCCAGGTGCCGATCAGCCAGGCCAGGGCGGCGACGATCAGCAGTACCGACCACCAGGGCAGCCACTGCAGGCCGCCCCGGACGGGGTCCAGGACCCAGGTGGTGAAGTGGCCCGCCCAGTCGGCGGTGCCGCCGATGTAGGGGACGCCCGAGTACAGGTGGTCGGTCATCCAGTCGACGGCGTTGTTCACCGGTCCGGCGATGTCGACGGCCCACGCGTCGGGCCAGTCCAGCCGGCCGACGAGACGTCCGGCGACCGCGACAGCCACCGCGGCGGCCGCCCCGTACAGCCAGGGGGTGCTCGTACGGGCCTCGCCGAGGCGTTCGCCCGCCGCGCCAGTGACGCGGTCGAGGACGACGGCGAGGAGCACGATCGGGATGCCCGCGGAGAGGGCGGCGCCCACGTCGACGGAGGCGAGGGCCTGGTACACGCGGTCGCCGAGACCGCCGGCGCCGATGACGGAGGCGATGACGGCCATGGACAGCGCCATCATGATCGTCTGGTTGAGGCCGAGGAGGAGTTCCTTGCGGGCCAGCGGGAGGCGGGCGGTGAGCAGGCGCTGGCGGGCCGTGGCGCCGAGGGAGGCGACCGCCTCCATCACGCCTTCGTCCGCGTCACGCAGCCCGAGCGCGGTGAGGCGGGCCATCGGCGGGGCGGCGTAGACGACGGTGGCGAGCACGGCCGCCGGGACGCCGATGCCGAAGACCAGCACGACCGGCAGCAGGTACGCGAAGGCCGGGAGCACCTGCATGGTGTCGAGGACGGGGCGCAACGCGCGGTGGGTGCGGTCGGAGAGCCCGGCGGCGAGGCCGAGCAGGGCGCCGAGGACGACGGAGGCGAGAACGGCGACCACCATGACCGCGAGGGTCTGCATGGTGGGCACCCACATGCCGAGCAGTCCGCAGGCGAGGAACGCGGCGCCGGTGCCGAGGGCGAGACGCACGCCTGCCGCGCGCCAGGCCACGAGGGCGGCCACGGCGGTCACTCCGGCCCAGCCTGCCGCGAGCAGCAGCAGATAGACGCCGCGCACGGAGAGGACGACGGCGTTGCTGACGTAGCCGAAGAAGTACAGGAACAGCGGATGGCTGTCGCGGTTGTCGATGATCCAGTCGCTGGCTCTGCCGAGCGGTTCGGTCAGATCGACGGTGAGGGCGTGCGGCCAACTGCCGCTGGACCAGCGGGCGTCGGCGAGCGGCACGAGCACCGCGGCGACGACGGCGAGCAGCAGGAGCTTGCCGACGGCGGGGTGCCGGAGGCGGGCGGGCAGGACGGCACGGGGAACGGATGCGGTGACTGCGGCCATCACACCGCCTCCTTCCGCTGGTCCGCCCCGGCGCGTGGGTCCGCGCCGCCCCGTGCGTCCGAGCCGGTCCGTGCGTCCGAGCCGGTCCGTACGTCCTGGCCGGCGGTCAGGTCCGATCCGGCGACGACGGCGAGCAGCCGCTCGTGGTCGACGACGCCGAGACAGTGGCCGTCCCGGACCACGCAGGCGGCCCGCCCGCTGCCGGAGACGGTCTTGATGGCGTCGGCGACCACGGTGTCGGGGGCGAGCGCGCCGGGGTGGCCCGGTCCTCCGCAGTCCCCGGCCCGCATGGCCGTGCGCACGGTCATGACCTGCTCACGGGGCACGTCGCGGACGAACTCGCGGACGTAGTCGTCGGCCGGGGAGCCGACGATCTCCTCGGGGGTGCCGAGCTGGACGATCCGGCCGTCGCGCATCAGGGCGATACGGTCACCGAGGCGCAGTGCCTCGGTCAGGTCGTGGGTGATGAAGACCATCGTGCGGCCCTCCTCGCGGTGCAGCCGCACGACCTCCTCCTGCATGTCGCGCCGGATCATCGGGTCGAGCGCGCTGAACGGCTCGTCGAAGAGCAGGACCTCGGGGTCGACGGCGAGCGCGCGGGCCAGCCCGACCCGCTGCTGCTGACCGCCGGACAGCTGTCCGGGCCTGCGCTGCTCCATGCCCTCCAGGCCGACCTTGGCGACGACCTCGGCGGCCTTCGCCCGGCGTTCCTCACGCGAGACGCCCTGGATCTCCAGGCCGTAGGCGACGTTGTCGAGCACCGAGCGGTGCGGCAGCAGACCGAAGTGCTGGAAGACCATGGCGGCGCGGTGGCGGCGCAGTTCGCGCAGCCGGACCTTGTCCATCGCGATGACGTCCTCGCCGTCGATCGCGAGCCGGCCCGAGGTGGGCTCGATCAGCCGGGTGAGACAGCGCACCAGCGTGGACTTGCCGGAGCCGGACAGGCCCATGACGACGAAGACCTCGCCCTTGCGCACGTCGAAGCTGACGTCGCGGACGGCGGCGGTGCAGCCGGTGGCGGCACGGAGTTCGGCGGCGTCGAGCCCGGCGAGTTCCGGGTCGCCGGGGACCCGGTCGGCCTTCGGACCGAAGACCTTCCACAGGTTGCGCACGGAGAAGACAGGCTCGGTCTCCATGCCGGACTCGGTTCCGCTGCCGGACTCGGTCTCCATGCCTGACTCTTTTCCGTTGCCGGGCGCCATGGTTGTCGTACCGGCGGCAGTACGGGCGCCGGTCACCGTGCCGTCGGGCGTGGCGGCCGTCGTGCCGTCGGGCGTGGCGGAGGTGTCGTTCCCGTCGGTGGTCGTACTCATCACGCACCACCCCCGATCAGGTCAGCGGCCCTCTCGCCGACCATGAGCACCCCGATCATGGGGTTCACGGCGGGCATGGTCGGGAAGACGGAGGCGTCGGCGATCCGGATGCCGTCGAGGCCGCGGACGCGCAGTTCGGGGTCCACCACAGCGAGTTCGTCCGAGAGCCCGCCCATCCGGCAGGTGCCCGCCGGGTGGTACACGGTGTGCGCGACCTGCCGTGCGTACGCGCTGAGTTCCTCGTCGTCCGTGATGCCGGGGCCGGGGCACACCTCGCGCTTGAGCCAGCCGGCGAGCGGCTCGGCCTGGGCTATCTCGCGGGCGATCTTGATGCCGTCGACGAGGGTACGGCCGTCGTAGTCGTCCTCGTCCGTGAAGTACCGGAAGTCGAGGGCGGGTTTGACGGCCGGGTCGGAGCTGGTCAGGTAGAGCCGGCCGCGGCTGCGGGGCTTGGGGATGTTGGGCGTCATCGAGACGCCGTGCGCGGGGCGTTCGTAGCCGAGGCGCTCCGGGTTGTCCGTGAAGGGGATCTGGTAGAAGTGGAACATCAGGTCGGGGCCCTGGTGTTCGGGGTCGCGGCGTACGAACAGACCCGCGTCGGAGTCCATCGCGGAGTTCTCCGGGATCGGCCCGTTCGTCTCCCAGACGATCACCGACTCGGGGTGGTCGAGCAGGTTCTCGCCGACGCCCGGCAGATCGTGCACGACGGGGATGTCCAGCTCCTCCAGGTCACCGGCGGGTCCGATGCCGGAGTGCAGCAGAAGGCGCGGCGAGTCGACGGCGCCCGCGCAGAGCAGGACCTCGTTCTTCGCGCTCACGAGGACCTCGTCGCCGTCCTTCGTGCGGACGTGCACACCCGTGACCCGGGTCCCGTCGAGTTCCAGCTTGTACGCCCAGGTCTCCAGCAGGAGCGTCAGGTTGGGGCGCTCGTCCATCACCGGGTGCAGGTACGCCACCGAGGCGCTCGACCGCTTGTTGTTCTCCGGGTGGTACGCGAGGTCGAAGAAGCCGACGCCCTCGGTGAACGGCTGCCGGTTGAAGCCCTCGACGCGCGGCACGTCGAGCGCGGACCGCGCGGCGTCCACGAAGTCGCGGGCGATGGCGTTCCGGTCCTTCTCGTCGACCGGGACGATGTTGTTGAGGAGCCGTGCGTAGTACGCCTCCATCGGCACCGCGCCCCAGCCCTTGGCACCGGCCGCCTCCCACTCGTCCCAGTCGGACGGCAGCGGCTTGAACGCGATCAGCGTGTTGTGCGACGAGCAGCCGCCGAGCACCCGGGCGCGGCTGTGCCGGATGTGCGAGTTGCCGCGCGGCTGCTCGGTGGTCGGGTAGTCGTAGTCGAGTTCCCCGCCGAGCAGGCCCATCCAGCGGCGCAGGGTGAGGACGTCGTCGCGGCCGACGTCGCTGGGCCCGCCCTCGATGACGGCGACCGTGACGTCGGGGTTCTCGGTGAGGCGGGACGCGATCACGGAGCCCGCCGTGCCGCCGCCGATGACGACGTAGTCGTACGTGTTCTCGTGCTGGGACATGAAGTGGTACTCCAAGGTGCCTTGTGCGGTGAGGGGTTGGAGGAAGGGCGATGCAGGGACGGGGGACGGAGAGGAGTGCGGTGTACGGCCCGCGCCGGGCGGCGGCTCGGGTCGTCACCCCGTGCGGGGCGGCCGACCGGCTTCCGGCGTAAGGCCGTTGACCCGCGGGCCGACCGGCGGGACCGGCCGGCCGGTCTCAGCCGGCGAACCAGCGCACGGGCTTCGGCGCGAGGTTCTGGTAGACGTGCTTGGTCTCGCGGTACTCGGCGAGTCCGGCCGGGCCGAGTTCGCGTCCGACGCCGCTCCTGCCGAAGCCGCCCCACTCCGCCTGTGGGAGGTAGGGGTGGAAGTCGTTGATCCAGACGGTGCCGTGGCGCAGCCGGCCGGCGACGCGGCGGGCGCGGCCGGCGTCGGCGGTCCAGACGGCGCCCGCGAGGCCGTACTCGGTGTCGTTGGCGAGGGCGACGGCCTCGTCCTCGGTGGAGAAGGTCTCCACGGTCAGGACGGGTCCGAAGACCTCCTCGCGGACGACACGCATGCCGCGGTGGCACTGGTCGAGGACGGTCGGCTCGTAGAAGTAGCCGGTGGCGGGCCGGGTGGCGGACGGCTCGGGCCGCTTGCCGCCGGCACGCAGCACGGCGCCCTCGGCCAGCGCGGAGGCGACATACGCCTCGGTCTTGTCGCGCTGCTGTTCGGAGACGAGCGGGCCGCACTCGACGCCGTCCTCGGTGCCGCGGCCGAGCCTGATCGCGCTTGCCCTGCGGGCGAGTTCGGCGACGAAGCGCTCGCGCACGGACTCCTCGACGATGAGCCGTGAACCGGCCGAGCACACCTGGCCGCTGTGGATGAAGGCGGCGTTGAGGGCCTGGTCGACGGCGGTGTCGAAGCCTTCCTCGGTGGCGCAGGCGTCAGCGAAGACGACGTTGGGGTTCTTGCCGCCGAGTTCGAGCGCGACCTTCTTGACCGTGTCGGCGGCGGCGCGCGCCACCTTCGTACCGCTGGTGAGTCCGCCGGTGAAGGACACGAGGTCGACGTCGGGGTGTTCGGCGAGGCGGGCGCCGACGGTGTGGCCGGGGCCCGTGACGAGGCCCGCGACACCGGCGGGCAGCCCGGCCTCGGCCAGCAGACCGAGCAGCGCGACGGTGGTCAGCGGGGTGATCTCGCTCGGCTTGACCACGAAGGTGTTGCCGGCGGCGAGGGCCGGAGCGATCTTCCAACTGGCCTGCAGGAGCGGATAGTTCCAGGGCGTGATCAGCGCGCACACGCCGACGGGTTCGTGCACGACGACGCTGTGGACGTCGGAGGACCCGGCGTCCACCACGCGCCCGCCGCCCTCCCCCACCACGAGGTCGGCGAAGTAGCGGAAGGCGTCGGCGACGCAGTCGATGTCGACGCGCCCCTCTTCCAGGGTCTTGCCCGCGTCCCGGCTCTCCAGCAGGCCGAGTTCCTCGCGGTCGCGGACGAGGAGGTCGGCGACGCGGCGCAGCAGGGCGGCGCGGTCGGCGACGGGGGTGTGCGGCCAGGGGCCCTCGTCGAAGGCGCGGCGGGCGGCCGCGACGGCGAGGTCCGTGTCCTTCTCGTCACCCTCCGCGACCACGGCGAACGGCTCGGCATCGGCGGGGTCGAGGATCTCGCGCGTCGCGCCGGAGAGCGCCGCGCGCCACTCGCCGCCCACGTGGATGGTCTGTTCTGCCTGGTGTCCAGCCATGATCGGTGTTGCCTTCCGTTCCTGTTCGATGTCCCTGTGTCACGCGTGTGTCACTCCCGGGAGCCGTGAGCACCTGCCCCCCGACCCCGGTTGCATGCACAATCCGTCACCAAAAGTGCGCCGGGTCACTGACAAATCACCCGCAACACGACCAGACCGGTCGATGGACACCGATGGACAGTCGTGTTTCCTTTGACTAAAGTCAAAGGAATATGAAGCCAGTGTCAGCGGACCAGGTGACGGCGCTGCGGCGGTTCAACCGCTACTTCACCCGGCGCATCGGCGTTCTCGACGACCACTACCTCGGCCAGGACCGCCCCCTGGGCGAGGCCCGGCTGCTGTTCGAGATCGGTGGCGCGGGAGCCTCCCTGCGGGAACTCCGGGCCCGACTCGGCCTGGACGCCGGGTACTTGAGCCGGATGGTGCGGGCCCTGGAGAGGCAGGACCTCGTCCGGGTGAGCGTTCATCCCGGCGACAGCAGACTGCGCGTCGCGGAGCTCACGGCCGCCGGCCAGGTGGAGGTCAAGGAGCAGAACCGACGGGCCAACGGGCTGGCCGAGGGCCTGCTCGGCGGCCTCGCCGCTCCCCAGCGCGCGGAACTGACCGCGGCCCTCGACACGGCCCACCGTCTGCTCCGGCTCGCCGCCATCAGCGTCGAGACCGTCGACGGCGCCTCCCCCGACGCCCGCGCCTGTCTCGCCGCGTACGCGGCCGACATCGACGAACGCTTCCCCGAGGGCTTCGACCCGGGCACCCTCGTCCGGCCCGCCGACGTGTCGGGCGACGCGGGCGCCTTCCTCGTCGCCTACGAGGAGGGCCGCCCCGTGGGCTGCGGCGCGCTGCGTCGGCTCGCCCCCCGGGCGGGCGAGATCCGTCATGTCTGGGTGCACCCCGGGGCCCGCCGGCTCGGCCTCGGACGCCGCATCCTCGACGGCCTCGAACAACGGGCCGCCGAGCGGGACTTCACCGTCGTACGGCTGGACACGCACGCCGTGCTCACCGAGGCCCGGGCGATGTACCGGGCGTGCGGATACATGGAGATCCCGCGGTACGACGACAACGTCTACGCGGCGCACTGGTTCGAGAAGCGGCTGCCCCGCGCCGGGGCGAGGAAGCCGCCCGGACGCTAGGGGCTCGTGCAGTCGAACCCGGTCGGGCAGAAGGAGTTCACGGCCGTCGTGAGCTGCTCGGTCAGGTCCGTGCCCGTCGGACCGCTCGCGATGACGGCGTACGGCGTGCCGTCGGCGGCCTGGAAGCGGTGGTCGACGGTCTGGGTGGCTCCGTACTGCCTGCTGTCGTAGCGGTAGCTGAACTCCGTCCAGTCGGCGCCGGTCCGCCGGTCGAGGTACTGGTACCCCTTGAACCCCTCCGCGATCTCCTGCGCCTGGGCGGAGGACTCCGTCACGGAGATCTCCTTGACCTCGAACACCATGAGCCGACGGTCGCCGCCGGGGGCCGTGTAGGTGACGACGGGTGCCAGCTTGCCCTGCGTCTCGTCACGCGCCCAGCCGTCCGGCACGTCCACGGTGTAGCCGAGCGGATCCGTCGCCCGGCTGTACCCGGGCGACGGCTCGGGGGCGGTGGTCTCGGCCGGGTCGGCGTAGGCGCCCTCGCTGCCGGAGGTGTTCAGGGTGTCCGGAGTCCCCCCGGGCTGCGACGCGGTGACGGTCACCGCGGGACCGGTCGGGCCGGCGTCCGGGTGCCCCGCCGGGTCGTCCCTGGTCAGCGCCCACAGCCCGCCGCCGACACCCCCCGCCAGAACGGCCACGGCCACGATCACCAGAAGCAGCCGCCGCGAGTCACCGGCCCGCTGCGGCCCGCCGCCGCCGGGCATCGCGCCGCCCCCGGGCCACGGCTGGGACTGCGGGGCCGACTGCGGGTGCGACCAGGACTGGGACTGCTGCTGCGGCCATGGATGCTGGGGCGGCTGCTGCGGCGTCGGCTGCGGCGGGAGGGGAGCCGCGAGCGGATAGTGATCGGGCCGCGGCGAACCCGCCTGCGTGGCAGCCGCCCACCACTGCTGCTCCCCGTCCGGCGGCGCCCCGCCGGCACCGTCACCGTCCTGGACTCCGCCGCCCTCGGGCCGCCCCGTACCGTCGTCCACCCATTGCCGACGGTCCGCGTCCCATCTCTGCGCCATCCCGTCACCCCCCGCTCCCCGTCGGCCGCACCCGGCGGCACCGATCTCGACGCTCTCGCCGCCGAACCTCTGCCGCGCCCTTGCCCCCCGGCGGACCGTACGTAACGACGATAGTGAGGATTCCGCCCGCCGCACCCCTCTTTATGAGGACAAAGCACACACGTTCGATACGTACTTTCCGTACGCCTCACCCACCCCGCCGGACCCGGAACACGGCGATGCCCGGGTGGTGATCACCACCCGGGCATCGCGCGTACCGCGACGGACCCGACTCAGCCGAGCCGAACCTGTCGGATCAGATCAGGCCGAGACCGCGAACCGCCTCGCGCTCCTCCTCGAGCTCCTTCACGGAGGCGTCGATGCGGGTGCGCGAGAACTCGTTGATGTCCAGGCCCTGGACGATCTCGTACCGGCCGTCCTTCGTGGTGACGGGGAAGGAGGAGATGAGACCCTCCGGCACGCCGTACGAACCGTCGGACGGGATACCCATGGAGGTCCAGTCGCCGTCCGCCGTGCCGTTGACCCACGTGTACACGTGGTCGATGGCGGCGTTGGCGGCCGAGGCGGCCGAGGACGCGCCACGGGCCTCGATGATCGCGGCACCGCGCTTGGCGACGGTCGGGATGAAGTCCTCGGCCAGCCACTTCTCGTCGTTGACGACCTCGGCGGCGTTCTTGCCGGCGACCGACGCGTGGAAGATGTCGGGGTACTGGGTGGCCGAGTGGTTGCCCCAGATGGTCAGACGCTTGATGTCGGCGACCGTGGTGCCCGTCTTCTTCGCGAGCTGGGTCAGCGCGCGGTTGTGGTCCAGACGGGTCATCGCGGTGAAGCGCTCGGCGGGTACGTCCGGCGCGGCGGCCTGGGCGATCAGCGCGTTGGTGTTCGCCGGGTTGCCGACGACCAGGATCTTGACGTCGTCCGCGGCGTTGTCGTTGATGGCCTTGCCCTGCGGCTTGAAGATGCCGCCGTTGGCCGACAGGAGGTCGCCGCGCTCCATGCCCTTGGTACGGGGGCGGGCGCCGACGAGCAGGCCGACGTTGGTGCCGTCGAAGGCGACGTTCGGGTCGTCCGTGATGTCGATGCCCTGGAGGAGCGGGAAGGCGCAGTCGTCGAGCTCCATGGCGGTGCCCTCGGCGGCCTTCAGCGCCGGCGTGATCTCCAGGAGGCGCAGCTTGACCGGCACGTCCGCGCCGAGCAACTGGCCGGAGGCGATGCGGAAGAGCAGGGCGTAACCGATCTGGCCGGCAGCGCCGGTGACGGTGACGTTCACGGGAGTGCGGGTCATGGCGTTCTCCGTATGACAGCTGGCGGTGGGGCGTCCCTGCCCCGGGTGCAGGATCGTCCCCTGCAACCACCGCAATGATCGATCAAAGGTTCCGATGATCGATCTCTCGGCGTCAAGAGAGATCCGCCGTCAGGCTATCGCGCATCCGGGACCCCGGACGTCCGGGTCCGTGTGGCCCACCCCACAGATCCCCCAAGTAGGCGGCCGCCGGGCCCGGGAGAGGGTGAGCTCGACGACCGCCAAAGGGGGTACCAGGGCCACGGGAAGGGATCTCCCCCCTCCCCGAGCACACCGGATCCCGTGGGGGTAGGGCTCGCCTGCCCCCTCCTCGCGAACTCAATCCCCCCGACCCGAGGATTTTTCCGCCCGGGCCAACAACCTTCTCTCGCCCCCTCCGCCCCTACCCGACCCACCTTGGGGCCCCGCCCCAGCCCCCGCTCCTCAAACGCCGGAGGGGCCGAATCATCACCACGTACGACCCGCACCCGTCCACGCACGGGAGGGGCCGTGCCGGTACATCCCTGATGTCCGTCGCTTACGCCCGGATCGAGCAGCGGCTCCGTCCAGAACTCACGTCTGATCCAACGGCGACGGACCGGGATGTACCGGCACGGCCCCGACCCACCCACCGGACCCACACCGGAAACCACAGAGGCACCCGCACCCGGAACGCCGGTTCCGGAACCAGAACCGGAACCGGAACCGGCGTTGCGCTACTTCGTGCAGCCCTTCTGACCGGACTTCAGCGTCGCGCAAGCCGTCGCGTCCCCCGCGTCCTTCACCGCGACCATCGGCGTGTACGCGTCCGCGTCCGCGTCCACCAGACCCGTCTGCTTCGCCGCCGCCCCCGACGACACCTCGACCCGGTCACCCGCGGCCGCCTGCGTGACACGGGCCCAGGCAGCCCCGCAGGTCTTGCTGTACCGCACCTCCACCAGCGCCGTCCCCACCGTCACGCTGTTGGTGGTCTTGGCGAGTTCACCGCCGCAGCCCATGTTCTCGGGGTCCTTACCGGTGCACGAGGCCCCGCTGCACTTCACCCCGGGCGGCAGATCGGGCTGAACACTGGCGGACGCGGCGGGCGTCTTCGGCGTGCCGCCCGCGTCCTTCTCGTCCCCGCCCTGCGTGAGGTAGACGGCGGCCGCGACCACGACCAGCGCACCCACGACCCCGGCGAGGAACATCGTCAGCCGCCGCCTGCGCCGCGCACTGTCCGCCCCCGAACCGGCACCGGCACCGACGGGCCGCGCGTCCTGCGGCGGCGGCCCCCCGGCCGCACGAGCCGGCCCCACCGGCGCCACCGGACCGAACTGCCCGCCTCGGTCGGCCGGCGACCCGACAGCCCCCCAGCTGACGCCGGCACGCCCTGCCCCACCGGCCGAGGAGCCGGAGGCCCCACCGGAACCGGACGACGACGCCCCGGACGACCCTCCGGACGAAGAAACCCCGGACGACGAGCCGCCGTACGACGGCTCACCCCCGTCCCGCCCGGACGGCTGCACCGGCACCGAAGGCACCGCCGGGGGAACCGTCGGCGCCTTCGGTGCCGCGACACCGGGCGCGGCGGTCGCGCTGCCGCTCCTGCGGGCCGACTGCTGCGGCCCGCCGCTCCCCTTCGCCGAAGACGGCCCGAACTCACCCAGCGCGGCGCGCGCCTGGGATATCCGTATCGCCTCCATCGTCATGTCGTGGCGCATCTCCGAACGGCTCCAGGCACGCTCGGCCAGCTCCCACATGGTCGTCAGATGCACGGGACTGGTCCCGGTCACCTCGGCCAGCGCGACGATCGCGCCCTTGGGCGCGAGCAGCCGGCCGTTCAGGTACCGCTCCCAGGATGTCTTGCTGTAGCCCGTGCGGTCGGCCACCGCGGCGATGCTCAGCCCGCTCCGGTCGACGAGCCGTCGCAGCTGACTGGCGAACTCCCTGACCTGCGGATCGAGTTCATCCGGCAAGGCCTTCCAACGAGGCATTCTTTCCCCCCTCTTCCCCCCGTACGTGCACAACTGTCTTCCCCGCGCATGGCTCCCCGAGCTCTCGGCAACGCGCGGAGACGGGGGCATCCCCCGTCTCCGCCGAGTCCCCGTTCTGGCTACCCACAGGGATGCGCTCGGTCCGGATCTCAGTTCCCGGGATGGGGGCGCACGGGAGCATTCGAGCCGGGGCATGCACCGTTGCACGCCCGCCGGGTCACGGTCCAGTGTTCCACCGGCATCGTGTACGACCGGTCGAACCCCCGCTCTTCGCACGGGACGTCCCGTACCGTCCCGATTGGCCACGTTAGCCCGACTGTCGTGACAGATCGGTGTACATCCCTGAACTTGTCAAGACATCGACACAACGAGAACACAGATGCACCCCCAGGCGCCCCAGAAACGGTCAGCGCCCTCGCACGAGACCCGCGGGCCGGAACGGGGGCCCGACGGCCGGAACGGCCGCTCCGGGGACCAGAGTCGGGCGGTTCCTGCCGGACGGCGCGCAGACCGTACCGGAATGGTCACTTCCGTGCCACAGCGGTCCGCCGGCTGTTGAACCGGCCCGTTCCCGTGCACAAGGGTTGACCCCGGGCGGAACACTCGCCCGATCGCGGCCCGTCCTTGACTCGGGGGAGAGGACGGGCCGCCGTCACGCCAGGACCCGGGACGGAGCCTGCGCGCCGACCGCCGGGACGGGACGCAGGCGGCGGGCGGCGGCACACGAAGAGACCGGCACACCGAGAGACAGAACGGCCCGCCCCCTCCCGAAGGAGAGGACGGGCCGCCGGTACGCCCGGACAGGCGGGCGCGGACGCGCGAGCCGGTCCGCGGTCAGCGCACCGTGAAGTGCAACGTGTCGTCGAGGAACGGGATCTCGAGCCACGGTCGGGGCTGGGCCATCATCGCGAGCAGGACGATGGCCGCGCCCAGGACGCCGTACGTGAGCATGTCCGTGAAGCGGGAGCGGACCGCGAGCATCCCCACGCTGGGCAGCATCCAGCGCATCACGGCGCCCGCGAGCAGCGCGGCGCCGATCAGGATCGTGCCGACCCGGAACACGTCGAGCGCGGTGAGCAGCAGGCCGAGCGCGACGGCCGACAGCACGGTGAGGATGGGCCACTGGCGCGCGGGCGCCGGGGCGTCCCCGGACGCCGCCCGGCCGCCGCCCTCGGGCCGTGCCGTGTCCCGGGTGAACAGCGGGAAGCGCCGCGTGGTGCGCCGTGGCTTCCCCTCGGCGTCGGGCGCGCTGATGGCGTCCCGCACGGTCTCCTCGGCCGGTTCCTCGGTCCCGGCCGGTTCCTCGGCCCCGTCCCGCTTGCCGGCCACGGCTTCGGCTTCCGCTTCGACTGCCACTTCGGCTTCGGCTTCCGCTTCGGAGACGGAGACGGCCCCGGACGACGACTCGACGTCGGTCCCGGCCTCGGCCTGGGTCCGCGCGGCCGCCTCGCCGCGCGCCCCGGTGACGGCATCACGCACAGCGCCCTCCGCATCCCGTACGGCCGAATCGGTACCGGCGGTCCGCGCGCCGCGCGCCGCGCCGTCCCCGGTCTGATGGGTGGTGCCGTCAGCCGACACTGCGCTCAGCCGCTTCCACCACGTTGACGAGCAGCTGGGCGCGGGTCATCGGGCCGACACCGCCCGGGTTCGGGGAGATCCAGGCGGCGACCTCGGCGACGTCCGGGTGGACGTCTCCGACGATCTTGCCCTCGGCGCTGCGCGAGACACCGACGTCGAGGACGGCGGCACCCGGCTTCACGTCCTCCGCCCGGACGAGATGCGCGGACCCCGCGGCGGCGACGATGATGTCGGCGCGCTTGAGGTGCGCGGAGAGGTCACGGGTACCGGTGTGGCACTGGGTCACCGTGGCGTTCTCGCTGCGCCGCGTCAGCAGCAGCGGCATCGGGCGTCCGATGGTCACACCGCGGCCGACGACCACGACCTCGGCGCCCTTGATCTCCACGCCGTAGCGGCGCAGGAGGGTGAGGACACCGTTCGGGGTGCAGGGCAGCGGGGCGGGCTCGTTGAGGACGAGACGCCCGAGGTTCATCGGGTGCAGGCCGTCCGCGTCCTTGTCCGGGTCCATGAGTTCCAGGATGCGGTTCTCGTCGATGCCCTTGGGGAGCGGCAGCTGGACGATGTAGCCGGTGCAGGCGGGGTCCTCGTTCAGCTCGCGGACCACCGCCTCGATCTCTTCCTGCGTGGCGGTCGCGGGCAGTTCGCGCTGGATGGAGGCGATACCCACCTGGGCGCAGTCGCGGTGCTTGCCCGCGACGTACTTCTGGCTTCCGGGGTCGTCCCCCACCAGGACCGTCCCGAGGCCGGGCGTGACGCCCTTCTCCTTCAGGGCCGCCACGCGGACGGTCAGGTCGGACTTGATCGCGGCTGCGGTGGCCTTGCCATCGAGAATCTGGGCGGTCATGGCCCCCATCCTCCCGGATGACCCGGTCCCGGTTCCAATCCGGGGCCGCGACGGCCGCCGAGCGCCCGATTCGCCCGTATCCCGCCATGATCACCGATGTTGCACTTGCACAACACATAGGGAATGCCGCTGGACAAGTAAGAGTCCGCTAAAGAACGATGAGCACACAGTGTGTCGCGGGCAGTGCCGGGGGGACGGACCGCTCTGTAGAAATTCCTCCGAACCGTGCCACGCGTCGTCCCCAGGCAACGGAGGAAAACCCGCCATGAGTTTCGGCGACCCGAACAACCCTTACGGGCAGCCGCCCCAGCAGCCCCCCGCCCCTCCGCAGGCCCCGCCCGGCTACGGCTATCCGCAGGCGCCTCCCGGCGTGCCCCCGCAGGGCTACGGCTACCCGCAGCAGCCGGCGTATCCCGGCTACCCGGGCGGCAACCCGATGTTCCCGCAGACGATGCCGGGTCTGCTGACCACGGCGCGCGTCTTCCTGTTCATCATCTCCGCGGTGCAGATCCTGGCGGCGCTCGGCTGGTTCTACCTCGCCGCCATCGCCAACGACGTCTCGGACGCGGCGGACCGCTACAGCACGTCGTCGTCGGACGACCCGTTCGGCGCGTTCAGTGACGGTGCCGACATCGCGTCGGGCGTCATCGTGGTGATCGCCCTGATCGCGGCGGGCCTGGCGGCCCTGTCGATCACCCTGGGCGTGAAGTTCAGCAAGGGAGGTCAGGGCGTCCGCATCACCACCGTCGTCTACGGTGCGCTGGGCGGGATCGTCGGCCTGATCATGCTCTTCGTGGGCCTGGACTCCGGCATGGCCTCCGCCGTCATCTTCCCGTTGATCTGGGTCGCCTTCGCGGCTGTCATCACGGCGGCTCCGGTGGTGTCGAGCGGCACCGCCTGGTTCGCCCGCCCGCGCTACTGACGGTTCGCACCGAGGGCCGTGTCCCACCCCGCTACCAGGGGGGACACGGCCCTCGCGTTTCCTGCCGGATCAGTGGAAGAAGTGCCGTGTCCCGGTGAAGTACATCGTGACACCGGCCTTCTTCGCGGCCTCCACGACCAGCTCGTCGCGGACCGAGCCGCCGGGCTGGACCACGGCCTTGACGCCCGCGTCGGCGAGGATCTCCAGGCCGTCGGGGAACGGGAAGAACGCGTCCGAGGCGGCGTATGAACCGCGGGCGCGCTCGGCGCCGGCCCGCTCGACCGCGAGCTTCGCGGAGTCGACGCGGTTGACCTGGCCCATGCCGACGCCGACGGAGGCGCCGTCCTTGGCGAGCAGGATCGCGTTGGACTTCACCGCGCGGCAGGCGCGCCAGGCGAAGGCCAGCTCGTCGAGCTCGCCCTCGCTCAGGGCGTCACCGGTCGCCAGCGTCCAGCTCGCCGGGTTGTCGCCGGCGGCCTGGAGCCGGTCGGTGACCTGGAGCAGCGCGCCGCCGTCGACGGGCTTGATCTCGACGGGGGCGGCCGGGGCCTGGTGGGCCCGCAGCACGCGGATGTTCTTCTTCTTCGTGAGGGCCTCGAGGGCGCCGTCCTCGTACTCGGGCGCGACGATGACCTCGGTGAAGATCTCCGCGACCTGCTCGGCCATCTCCTTGGTGACCGGCCGGTTGACCGCGATCACACCGCCGAACGCGGACAGCGGGTCGCAGGCGTGCGCCTTGCGGTGCGCCTCGGCGACGCTCGACGCGACCGCGATCCCGCACGGGTTGGCGTGCTTGATGATCGCGACGCAGGGGTCCTCGTGGTCGTACGCGGCACGGCGCGCGGCATCCGTGTCCGTGTAGTTGTTGTACGACATCTCCTTGCCGTGCAGCTGCTCGGCCTCGGCGAGACCGCCGGTGCCGGAGGTGTAGAGCGCGGCCGGCTGGTGCGGGTTCTCGCCGTAGCGCAGCGTGTGCGCGCGCTCCCAGGTGGCGCCGAGGAAGTCGGGAAACTGCGAGTCGTCGACCGGGGCGTACGAGGAGGCGAACCAGGAGGCGACGGCGACGTCGTACGCGGCCGTGTGCTGGAAGGCCTCGGCGGCGAGCCGCTTGCGGGTGCGCAGGTCGAAGCCGCCGCTCCGGACGGCGTTGAGGACGTCGTCGTAGCGGCCGGGGCTGGTGACGACGGCGACGGAGGGGTGGTTCTTGGCCGCCGCGCGCACCATCGACGGACCGCCGATGTCGATCTGCTCGACGCACTCGTCGGGGGTCGCCCCGGACGCCACCGTCTCCTTGAACGGGTAGAGGTTGACGACGACGAGGTCGAAGGGCTCGACGCCGAGCTCGGCGAGCTGCTGCCGGTGGCTCTCCAGGCGCAGATCGGCGAGGATCCCGGCGTGGACCTTGGGGTGCAGGGTCTTGACGCGGCCGTCCAGGCACTCGGGGAAGCCGGTCAGCTCCTCCACCTTGGTGACGGGCACACCGGCCGCGGCGATCTTCGCGGCGGTGGACCCGGTGGAGACGAGCTCGACACCGGCCGCGTGCAGGCCGCGGGCCAGCTCCTCGAGACCGGTCTTGTCGTACACGCTGACGAGCGCGCGCCGGATGACCCGCTTGGTGCCCTCGGTGCTCTCGGCCGTGACTGTGCTGTCGGCGGTCACTGGATAACTACCTTTCGTCCCTCAATGCGATAGCCGTTGCGGGCGAGCCGCCCCACGACATCGACGAGCAGCCTTCGCTCGACTTCCTTGATGCGCTCGTGCAGAGCGCTCTCGTCGTCCTCGTTGCGGACCTCGACCACGCCCTGGGCGATGATCGGTCCGGTGTCGACGCCGTCGTCGACGAAGTGGACGGTGCAGCCGGTGACCCGGGCTCCGTACGCGAGCGCGTCGCGGACGCCGTGGGCGCCGGGAAAACTGGGGAGCAGCGCGGGATGGGTGTTGACGAACCGTCCGCCGAACCGGGCGAGGAATTCCTTGCCCACGATCTTCATGAACCCGGCGGACACGACGAGATCGGGCTCGTACGCGGCGGTCGCCTCGGCGAGCGCGAGATCCCACTCGTCCCGGCTGCCGTGGTCCTTGACCTTGCACACGAAGGTCGGGAGCCCGGCACGCGCGGCCCGCGCGAGCCCCTCGATGCCGTCCCGGTCGGCGCCGACGGCCACGATCTCGGCACCGTAGGCCGCTGAGCCCGCCTCCGCGATGGCGTCGAGCAGAGCCTGCAGATTCGTACCTGATCCGGAGACCAGCACGACGAGGCGCTTGGCCTTGGCCACGACGGGGCCCTTTCTCGGGGGAGCACTTGTACGGTCGTACGAATGCTTCGCGCCCCGGGATACGGGGAAGTCTACGAAGCGGCCGACCGGCAGCAACGATACCGGCACACCGGGCGGCCCCCACGGGACGGGGGCGAGGCCGGAAGGTAGCGTCTGGGGAGGATCCACCCGGAACACCGTCCGGCGCGGGGGAACGCCCTGCGCACCCGGGACGTTGACCTGGGACGGGAACGAACGGCCGGGGCACGGGCCCCGGCACCACCTGCGGCACGGCCACGGAGACATCCGGAGCGCGTGTCCGGGGGTACGAAGCTCGGGGCGCGAGTCCGGAGTGCGAAGCTCGGGGCGTCAGTCCGGGGCGGACCGACCCGAGGCGTCAGCCGGGGAGGACCGGCTCGGGGCGCGCGTCGCGAGCGCGAAGCTGTGTGGACACGCCGCCCGCCAGAACCACCAAGGGGAAGACGCTCACCTGATGCCGGACCGCAGTCTCCGACTCCCTCCGCTCCTGCTGCGCGAGCGGCGCCCTTCGTCCACCCCGCCGAGGTCGGGCGGGGACGGCTCCACAGCCGGGCCCGGCTCCGCGGACGGGAACGGCGGCTCGGCAGGTGGGAGCGGCGGCGGCCCCTCGGGCGAGCGCGGACCCGACGCGCCCGACACTCCCCCGTCCGGACCGTCCGCTCCCCCGAACACCGACGACAATCCGTTCGCGCCGCCGCCGGAGGGGACACCCGACCGGCCGTGGCAGCCGCGCGGACACGGACAGGGGAACGGCCAGGACTCGGGCGAGGACGGCGAGGGCGGACAGTCCGGCCCCCGGTACACCCCCTGGGGCAGCCAGTGGAGCGACCGGCAGCCCGGCCCCTCCGACGGTGGCGGTTTCGGCGACCGGCCGGGTGCGCCGAAGGGTGAGGGCGGTCCCGAGGGGCCCGGGGGCGGACCCGGTGCGGGCATGCGCTGGGACCCCACGGACCCCGCTCAGCGCCGCGCCCGTTTCGCGCTGCTCTCCGGCATGTGGGCGTTCTTCTTCGCCCTCTTCAGCTGGCCGTACGTGGCGCTGCTGCTCGGCGCGCTCGCTCTGTACTGGGGCATCAGCGCGCTCCGCGCCAAGGCGCGCACGCCGGACCCGGACGCTCCGGCGCCCGATCCGAACGCCCGCCCCCAGAGAACCGCCGCGGTGAGCGGCATCGTCACCGCGTCGCTGGCCATCGTGATGGTCGCCGCGACCTTCACCGCCCAGCTCGTCTACAGCGACTACTACTCCTGCACGAACGACGCCCTCACGCACGCCGCGAAGCAGTCCTGCGACGACCTACTGCCGTCGGAGCTGCGCGACTGGCTGGGCACCGGCAAGTGACGCCGCGCCTCCTGCCGGGAACCACCACCCGGCAGGAGGCCTCCGCATCTCCGGACCGCCCTCAGCGCGAGTCCTCCGCTCCTCCGGACCACCCTCGGTCCGGGTGTGCCGGATCGTCCGGGCTCTCCGGGTCCCCTGAGCCCTCCGGGTTCTCCGAGTCCTCGAGGTTTTCCGCACCCTCCGGGTCGGCCGGGTCGGCCGGCAGGGCGGCCCCTTTCAGTGCCTCCCAGCGGTTCTCCCTCGACGCCTCCTCGTGCCAGGCGGCCGCCGCGGCCTCCCCCGGCAGAGGGTCGTACGGGTCGTAGGGGTCGTACGGTTCGAAGTCCTCTAGGACGGACTCCAGCACCGCGGGGTCGACCCGAGTCGCAGCCGCCGCCCGGGCAGGGGGCGCCGGCATCGACGGCGACGTCGGCCTGGGCAGCGGCGCCGGCGCCGGCGGCGCGGGAGTGTCCCCCGTCCGGCGCGGCATCCAGGCGGGCATCCGCAGCCGGCGCTTCCACCCGGATCCGCGCGCGCCCCGGCGGGCAACCGCGCGCTTCGGCACCCTGTGTCCCCGGCCCCGCCACTCCCCCACGCCCACCGCGACGGGAATGCCGACGATCGCCGTCCACAGCGCCGCGGCGGGCCCCACCTGCCACCACACGGGTCCGAAGTGGGTCAGGGCGGCGACCCCCAGCGGTCCTCCCGCCAGCCCGGCGAGCACGCCGAGGGCGATACCGCACCCTGCGGCGGCGAGTGAGACGACGGCCACCGTCCGCCCGGGCGACCACGGCTCCTCCCGGCCCGCCGGCCCCCGCACGGCCCCCGCCTTCACCGCGAACCACGCCACCGTCAGCCCGGCGGCCACCGGCACCAGCGCGCCCGCCCAGTTCGGCGGCGCCCCGGACCCCGCCCCCGGCACCGCCGCGAGCAGCGGGAACGCCGGGAGCAGATCGGTCGGCGCGCGCGTTCCCGCAGCGGCCGCGGACAACGGACCCACGACATGACCGGCGCTCAGGACGACACCCGGCCCGAGCCCGTACGCCGCTCCCCACACCGCCGCGTTCGGCACCAGGACCAGACACAGCAGCAGAACCGCGAACCGCCCCGACCACCCGCCGGTGAGCTGAACGAACGAGGCGCGGGCCGTGTCCCCGTGCCAGACCAGCGACGCCGCCACGAGCAGGGCCCCGCCTCCGACGAGGACCGCGACCCCGGCGGCGGCGGCGCGCGCCGCACCCCCGAGCACCCGGTCGTCGGCGGCGGCGAGCCGGCGTACGGCGGACACCGGGCGCACTCCGGCGAGCGGGAGGGCGTCCACGGCCCGCGTCCCCCAGAGCGGCACCGGTCCCCACGGACGCCCGTACGCCGTCCAGACCCCCGCTCCCGCGGCGATCGCGGCGAGGAGTGGCAGGCAGATCACGGCCCAGGCCCAGGAGGGACGCAACGCTCCGCCCGAGGCGTACAGCGCGGCGGCCCAGGCGACGGACAGATAGCCGGCCGTGACGCCGGCCCACGCGGTACGCGGCGACGCCCCCGAGGTGACATCGGCCGCCTCCCGCGCCGCCCGGTGCAGCAGCCACACCGGGAGCACGAGCAGCAGGAGCGGCGTCACCCCCACCGGCATCGGCAGACCGGACAGCGTGTCGGTACGGATCAACTCCACGCCGTGCGCGAGCAGCCAGAGCGCGGCGGCGACATGCAACGCCCCGTCCGGCCCGCTGTCCGGGTACGGCGAACTGATCCACAGCACCATGACGAGGACGGCGAACGAGCCGAGTCCGAGCCCCGCGGCGAGGGCGCCGCCAAGGAAGCCGGCCGCCAACCCTGGTGATCGGTCGCGCATCCGGGTGAGCAGGGGGGACAACGAGAGCCTGCGGTCGGTGATTTGGGTCACGGCCGCCATGCTCCCAACGACACGCTCTTTCTCGTCGTAACAGGCGAACCTTGGATGTGTCGCTCAATATGCAGTTATGTACTTTTTCGTACGAAGGGGCGACCTGTGGGACCCGACATGACACAGAGCCCCGCCACCCCGCTGCCGGCGCCCAAGGAGCGCCGCCGTCTGCGCGAGGACCGGTCCCTGACCCAGACCGAGATGGCCGCCCGGCTCGGTGTCAGCCGGGCGACGGTGCGCTCGTGGGAGACCGGCCGCACGACGCCGCGCGGCCGCAAGCGGGAAGCGTACGTCAGGCTGCTCACCGCCGATTCGGCCCACTCCCCCGCCGAGGTGAACGCCCGTCAGGAGGAGACCTCGCCCGAACTGGTGGGAGCGGGGGCGACGGCGACACCGGCGCACGAGGCCCGCTCCACAGACGGCGAGACCCGGTCCGCCGACAGCGAGACCCGGTCCGCCGACAGCGGGGAGCGGGCCGGAGACAGCGGGGAGCGGGCCGGCGGGGGCGACGAACGGGCCGGCGGAAGCGGGAAGCGTTCTGCCCAGGAAAGGAAGCGTCCCGAAGGGAGAGGCGGGTCCGCCACGGACAGGGAACGGGTCGCGGCGGCGAGGGAGCGGCTTGCCGAGAGCAGGGAGCGGCCTGCCGCGGACGAGGGCTCCACTCTCCCGGAGCCGTCACTGACGCCCGCTCAGGCCTTCGACGCGCTGTACGCGTTCTGCGCCCCCGCCCTCGTACGGCAGACCTATCTGCTGACCGGGCGGCGCGAGCTGGCCCGCGAGTCCGTGGAACGCGCGTTCCAACTCGCCTGGCACCGCTGGCCCGAGGTGGCCGTGGACCGGGACCCGGCCGGATGGGTGCGTGCGACGGCCTACGAGTACGCGCTCTCCCCCTGGCATCGGCTGCGTCCGCGCTACCGGCACCCGGAGGCGCCGCCCGCCGGCGCCGCCGACCGCGCGCTGCTCGACGTACTCCTCGATCTGCCGCCCGTGTACCGGCGCACCCTGCTGCTCTACGACGGTGTCGGGCTCGGGCTGCCGGAGACCGCGGCCGAGACGGAGGCGAGCACGCCCGCGGCGGCCAATCGGGTGCTGCACGCGCGCGAGGCCGTCGCCGCCCGGCTGCCGGAGCTGGCCGTGCCGGAGGAGCTGCACTGGCGGCTCGCCGAGCTCGCGAGCTCGGAGCGGCTGCGCGCGGCGAAGCCCCGCACGGTCCGCTGGTACAGCGAGCGCCGCGCCCAGCAGTGGACCCGGGCGGCCATCGCCTTCACGGTCGCGCTCGTCGGGGTGACCGCCCTGACGATGCGCACGGCCCCGGACCACTACGAGGCCCCCCTCGCCCCGCCGGAGACCATCCACGGCCTGCCGCCCCGGGCCGCCCCCGGACCGCTCTCCGCGGCGGAGCTGAAGCTCCGGGCCAAGCTGAAGGCCGAGACGGTGAGGGGCCCCGAGCGGATGGTCCCGGAGGTCCGCTGAGATCCGCACGCCTGAACGCCGGTGGGCCCGCACCCTCAAGGGGTGCGGGCCCACCGGCGTTCAGGCGAGTGGCAGCTCAGCCCGCGAGGATCTCGCGCGCGAGCTTCGCCGTCTCGGTCGGCGTCTTGCCCACCTTGACGCCCGCGGCCTCGAGGGCCTCCTTCTTCGCGGCGGCCGTGCCGGAGGAGCCGGAGACGATGGCGCCGGCGTGGCCCATGGTCTTGCCCTCGGGCGCGGTGAAGCCGGCGACGTAGCCGACGACCGGCTTCGTCACGTTCTTCGCGATGAAGTCCGCCGCACGCTCCTCGGCGTCGCCGCCGATCTCGCCGATCATGACGATCAGGTCGGTGTCGGGGTCGGCCTCGAACGCGGCGAGCGCGTCGATGTGCGTCGTACCGATGACCGGGTCGCCACCGATGCCGACGGCGGACGAGAAGCCGATGTCACGGAGCTCGTACATCATCTGGTACGTCAGCGTGCCGGACTTCGAGACCAGGCCGATGCGGCCCGGCTTCGTGATGTCGCCCGGGATGATGCCGGCGTTGGACTGGCCCGGGGTGATGAGACCGGGGCAGTTCGGGCCGATGATGCGGGTCTTGTTGCCCTTCGACTTCGCGTACGCCCAGAAGGCGGCGGAGTCGTGGACGGCGATGCCCTCGGTGATGACGACCGCGAGGGGGATCTCCGCGTCGATCGCCTCGACGACGGCCGCCTTGGCGAAGGCCGGCGGCACGAAGAGGACGGACACGTTGGCGCCGGTCTTCTCCATGGCCTCGGCGACCGTGCCGAAGACGGGGATCTCGTTGCCGTCGATGTCGACGGACGTGCCCGCCTTGCGCGGGTTCACGCCACCGACGATGTTCGTCCCGTCCGCGAGCATGAGCTTGGTGTGCTTCATACCCGTGGCACCGGTCATGCCCTGGACGATGACCTTGCTGTCCTTGTTGAGGAAGATAGCCATGGCTGTTTAGTCCCTCGTCCCTTACTTCGCAGCCGCGAGCTCGGCGGCCTTGTCGGCCGCGCCGTCCATGGTGTCCACGCGCTGGACCAGCGGGTGGTTGGCGTCCGACAGGATCTGGCGACCCAGCTCGGCGTTGTTGCCGTCGAGACGCACGACCAGCGGCTTGGTGACTTCCTCGCCCTTGTCGGCGAGGAGCTGGAGCGCCTGGACGATGCCGTTGGCGACCTCGTCACAGGCGGTGATGCCGCCGAAGACGTTGACGAAGACGGACTTGACGTCCGGGTCGCCGAGGATGATCTCCAGGCCGTTCGCCATGACCGCGGCGGAGGCGCCGCCGCCGATGTCGAGGAAGTTGGCGGGCTTGACGCCACCGTGGTTCTCACCGGCGTACGCGACGACGTCGAGGGTGCTCATGACGAGACCCGCGCCGTTGCCGATGATGCCGACCTCACCGTCGAGCTTGACGTAGTTGAGGTTCTTGGCCTTGGCGGCGGCCTCGAGCGGGTTGGCCGACTCCTTGTCCTCGAGCGCGGCGTGGTCCGGCTGACGGAACTCGGCGTTCTCGTCCAGCGACACCTTGCCGTCGAGGGCGATGACCTTGCCGGAGGCGACCTTGGCGAGCGGGTTCACCTCGACGAGGAGGGCGTCCTCCTTGATGAAGGTGTCCCACAGCGTCACCAGGATCTCGGCGACCTGCTCGGCCACCTCGGCCGGGAACTTCGCCTGGGCGACGATCTCGCGGGCCTTCTCGATCGACACGCCTTCGTTGGCGTCGACCGGCACCTTCGCGAGGGCGTCGGGGTTCTCCTCCGCGACGACCTCGATCTCCACGCCGCCCTGAACGGACGCCATGGCGAGGAAGGTGCGGTTCGTGCGGTCGAGGAGGTACGAGACGTAGTACTCCTCGACGATCTCGGGCGCGGTCTCGGCGATCATCACCTTGTGGACCGTGTGGCCCTTGATGTCCATGCCGAGGATGTCCGTCGCGCGGGCGACGGCCTCGTCCGGGGTGGCGGCGAGCTTGACGCCGCCGGCCTTGCCGCGGCCACCGACCTTCACCTGGGCCTTGACGACGGACTTGCCGCCAAGACGCTCGGTCGCCTCGCGGGCTGCCTCAGGCGTGTCAATGACTTCACCGGCCAGCACCGGTACACCGTGCTTGGCGAAGAGGTCCCTCGCCTGGTACTCGAACAGGTCCACGCGCGTCCGTCCCTATCAGTGATCTCGCGGTTCGTTGGATGCGTGGGCGTGCCGCGAAGGGCAACGTGACGTCCGCTGTCACAAGGGTGGCGCACACGATGTCCGAGCGCGCGGCATGTCCGTCTCGCAGGTTATCGCCGCTGGACGCGGGTCCCTAAATCGCAGGTCACACCTCAGCGGTGATACCTGTCACAGATCGTGCCCGGACGGGGCCTCACCAGGCCGGGGTTTGCCTGGTGAGGCCCCTCGAACGGCCCCGAAGGGCCCAGGGCGGGTGGTCCCCACCCCAATGGGGACCACCCGGCCCTCCCGCAGGGGTCCGGCCGGACGGATCCGACGGCTTTCGGCCGTTCGGGCCATGACCCTGCGGAAGTCGATCATCTGCGGCACCCCGTTCCCCCGCCGGGCGTGTCGCACGACGGCGCGTGACACGCCCGTCCCCGCGTGACATCCGATGTCCTGCGCGCCGCGCACGCCGTACGTCGATGACAGACGGTGCATTCGGTACGAGGTGTACGGGCCGTACGCGCCGAACGAACCGGGCGGTGCACGTGCTGTGCGGAGCGGGGGCGTGCTCGGTGTGCTCGGCGCCCGGGTGCGCCCGACGCTCTCCACCGGAGCCGTGCCCCGACAGCGCGCCGGGCCGGCCGGAAAAGGGAGACCTCGCCGGGCCGGGCAGCGGGGAGCCCGCCCTAGCCGGGGAAAACGGGAATGGCCCGGTGCCGGTCCCGGGTCCCGGCCGGGGTCACCTCCGCCGAAGCGCCGGGCGCGAGCCGGAGCGGCACCGGGTGGTTCGGAGCGACGGCCTGCGCGTCGCCGTGCCTCGGCGCGGCGCTGTCGACGGCGGACTGCCCGCCCAGCACGCCGCTCGGATCACCGGGAGGCGCCTGCCGGGCCGGGGCCCGCCCCACCTGTCCGACGTCCTGGACGCGGCGCTCCACAACAACCGCGCCGCCCGCCCCGAAGCTGCCCGGTCGGTACGCGGGGACGGTGTAGGCGGGAGTGTCCGACCGCCGCCCCGTCCTGCCCCCGCCCTTCGTGGCGCTCGGCCGCTCGGCGACGCCCCTCACCGACTGCCGCGCACCCGGGACGGACGAGGGCCGCGCACCCGTGCCGGGAAGCACGCACGGAATCGCGCGGTCGGGTCGGCCCGACGGAAGGAGAAGCCCCGGCGGAGCGGGCAGCCCCGGCACGGACGGCATCGCGCCCTGCGACCTCGACAACCCCCTGCTCACCGCCTCGACCAGGTCCCCGACCGGCCGTACGGCAGCGCCGGTAACCGGCCGAACAAGTCCGCCGGCCGGCCGCGCGACGTCCCCCAGGACGCGGCCCACGCCATCGGTGACCCCGTCGCCGACACGCGGGACCCGAGCGGAGAGCCTGCCGAGAGGGCCGGGCTCGGCGTGAGCGCGGGGGACGGCGTGCGTGACCGGTGCGACGGGAGCAACAAGTGCGGTGGGCTCATTCTGGGCGGCCGGGGCGCCCCGCTGAACCTGCGTGGCCTGCGTAGCCCGACCGGCGTGTGCGACCCGGTCAGATCCGCTGGGGGGCTCGGCCCGTACGGCCGGCTCCGCGCGTGGGGCGGGCTCGGGGTCCGATTCGAGGTGGCCCACGACGGAAGCGGTGGCGCTCTCGGCGTGCCTGGTGGGCGAAGCCGGCTTCAGCAGCCGGTCCACCGAAGTCCGGGCCGCCGAAGTCCGGGCCGCTTCGAGGACCCGGACGGAAGACGGGTGCGTCGCCCCGTCGGCCGCCTGCGCCGGCCCTCCGCACACGAACCCGAGTGCGCAGAACCCGCCCACCAGCAGGACCACCCGCAGCGCACGCCGCCCGGCCGTGCCGCGCGCCAAGCGCGGAACAGAACCCGACGACGCGGATTGCTGGGTCAAGACGGGGAGGGTCCTCCCGTACGAAGGGACGCGAGGGCACACAAGGGAACGGAAGGAACGCGAACGCCTCGGAAATGCCCGGGTCGGCACGGGCCGCCAAGGAATCGCAAGGCAGGGCCCGTTGGCCGCGTCGATCCTCGCACGGGACCGACGAGGGTGCGCAAGTCCCCTGTTACCGATGGATATCCATGTCCCGGTTCCTGCCCCTTCTCAGCTGTTGTCCGGTATCGGAAGCGGCCGCTTCTCGATCGCCGCCGCCATGACCTCGGGAAACAGATCCGGCGTACAGGCGAACGCCGGTGCGTCGAGCGCCGCGAGCGCCGCCGCGTGCTCGCGGTCGTACGCGGGCGCCCCCTCGTCGGACAGCGCGAGCAGCGTCACGAACTGCACCCCCGACGCCTTCATCGCCGCGACCCGCTTCAGCATCTCGTCGCGGATCCCGCCTTCGTAGAGGTCGCTGATGAGGACGACGACCGTGTCGGCGGGCTTGGTGATCTGCGACTGGCAGTACGCGAGTGCCCTGTTGATGTCCGTGCCGCCGCCGAGCTGGGTGCCGAAGAGGACGTCGACCGGGTCGTCGAGCTGGTCGGTGAGGTCGACGACGGCCGTGTCGAAGACCACGAGCCGGGTGGCGATGGACCGCATGGACGCGAGCACGGCACCGAACACGGAGGCGTAGACGACCGACGCGGCCATCGACCCCGACTGGTCGATGCAGAGGATGACCTCCTTCTTCACGGACTGCGAGGCACGCCCGTAACCGATCAGCCGCTCGGGCACGATCGTGCGGTACTCGGGCAGGTAGTGCTTCAGGTTGGCCGCGATCGTGCGGTTCCAGTCGATGTCGTGGTGGCGGGGTCTGCTGATCCGGGCACTGCGGTCGAGGGCGCCGGTGAGCGTGGCCCGGGTGCGGGTGGCGAGCCGCTTCTCCAAGTCCTGGACGACCTTGCGCACGACGGCCCGCGCGGTCTCCTTCGTCGTCTCCGGCATGGCTTTGTTGAGGGAGAGGAGGGTGCCCACCAGGTGCACGTCGGCCTCCACCGCCTCCAGCATCTCGGGTTCCAGGAGCAGGGCGGAGAGCCCGAGCCGGTCGATGGCGTCGCGCTGCATCACCTGCACCACGGACGAGGGGAAGTAGGTCCGGATGTCGCCGAGCCAGCGCGCGACCGACGGCGCCGAAGCGCCGAGCCCCGCCGAACGGTCCCGCCCCGACTGTCCCTTGCTCCCTTTCCCGTACAACGCGCCCAGCGCCCCGTCCATGGCGGCGTCCTGCCCGGTGAGCACGCACCCGGTGCCGTCCGCCTCGTCGCCGCCGAGCACCAGCCGCCATCGCCGCAGCCGCTCGCCGTCGGCGCCCACCGCTGCCTCGGTCATGGAGCCACCCTCACAAGGTCGTTGTCGTGATGAGTCCGGTCGGCACCGTCGCCGCCGTCACCTCCGCTGTCACCTCTGCCGTCTCCGCCGTCGGCCCGGCCGTCCACGCCGTCGGCGGCCTCGCCCGGCTCGCCGAGCCCCAGCAGCAGGCTCAGCATCGGCAGCACGGCCTCCGCGCGCTCGGTGTCGAGGTCGGCGGCGAACCCGGGTATTCCGGAGCCGGTGGCCTCGGCGCTCGTCCGTACTCCCGGGCCGCGCCGCACCAGTTCGCCCAGCGTCCTGCGCACCCCCGTCTCGTAGGCCGAGAAGGTCCGGCGCAGCAGCGGCAGCACATCGGTGAACGCCTCCGTCGGCACCCCGGTCAGCCACGCGTCCACCAGCCCGAGCAGCCGCTCGTCGTGCACGAGCAGCATGCCGCCCCCGGAGCCGCCCCCGACGAATCCCTCGATCCACGCGGCCGCGTCGGCGGGCTCCGTCCCCGGCGACAGCACGAGGCCCATGAGCCGCGCCGCCTCCTCCTGCGCCAACTCCCCTTCGTCGAGGAGAAGTCGAACCGCCCGCCCTCTGACCACCCCCGGGACGGTGTCCCGCGCGGCGAGCACCCGCAGCACGGAGTGCCAGCGCCCGCGGATGCCACCGGCCGAAGCGGTACCACCGGCCGAAGCGGTACCACCGGCAGGAGCGGTGCCACCGTCCGGAGCGGGCTCGGCCAGCAGCCCCACCGCTCCGTGCACGGCGTCGATGTGGCGGCGCATCTCCTCGGCGGCGTCGCCGTCCAGGGCGGCGCAGGCCGGGGGGAGGCCGACGAAGACACGCTCGGCCAGCCCGGCCGCGACATCCGCGAGGGCGTGGGTGTCCGTGCCGCGCACGTCGCCGTAGCGCAGGGAGCGGACGAGCGCGGGCAGGGCCTGCGCGAGGTGGCCCACGTCCGCGTCGAGGGCGGCCCGGTCGGCGAGCACCCGCATCACCACGGGGAGCGCGTCCGGGAGTTCGGCGAGGAGGCAGCGCTCGGCGAGCGCCGTGACGTCGGCCAGCGAAGGCGCGCCGACGGCGTCCGCCTCGGCCTTGGCCGTCGCGGCGGCCAAAACCGTCGTGCCCCACACGCCGGCCTCGGCGACCCGCACCGACAACTCCGGCTCCCAGCGCAGCCGCCAGGTCTCTCTGAAGGTGCCCGTGCTGCCGCGGGACGTCGTGGGCTCGCCCCAGGCGACACCCAGGAGCCGCAGCCGGTGCAGCAAAGTGCTGCGCCCCGCGTCGGTCTCCTTGCGCAGGTCGAGCTCCACCTCCCTTTCCAGTGCCTCGGGTTTGAGCCGCAGCCGCCGCTGCGACCGCGCGAGATCCCGCTGCAACGGCACCGCCGGGGCGGACTCCGGCACCTCGCCCAGCACATCCCCGACCACGAGCCGGTCGCGGACCAGCGCCAGGGGGACGTCCGAGCCCTCGCACATCACGGCCCGGACGGCGTCCGTGGTCTCGGTCAGCCCGGGCAGCGGGCGGCCTCGCATCGCGGCGAGTGTGTCGGCCAACCGCACGGCCTCGATGACGTGGGCGGACGACACCCCCCGGTCCTCGTCGCGCAGCAGCCGGGCCACCTTGGTCATCCACCGTACGACCGGGCGGTCGGGGGCGCTGAACAGATGTCCGTACCAGCCCGGCGAGTCGATACCCGCCCCGTACCCGCTGACCCGGGAGAGCCGACGGTGTGTCCAGGGCACCCACGTCAGGTCGACCTTGGCCTTCGGCAGGCCCTTGAGCAGGGCCCGGTCGGCGCCGACCGTGGTCCTCCGCCGCAGCGCGGGCACGTGCCAGGCACCGCACACCACGGCCACGTCGTCCCCGAACTCCCGCTGCGCCGCCCGGATCTGGAGCCGCATGTACGCCTCCCGCACCAGGTCCCGGTCGTGGCCCCCGACCCCGTACGCCTCCCGCAGCGCCTGCATGGCCTCCTCCAGCACGGTGAACGGCACGAACGGATCGCCCGCGGTCCCGGCCCGGTGTTCGACGACGTCCTCCCACCAGCGCTCCGGGTCGTCGTAACCCGCTGTCTCGGCGAGCACCGCGAGGGGGTCGATCCGCACGGACGCGTCGAGGGGCCGGTCCGTGGCGCCGCCCTCGTCCGGCCGGCCGGGATCCGCCGCCGGGCCGAGCACGTCGGGGTTCCCGGCCGCCACGGGGTCGGCGGGGTGGGCGGGAGGCGCGCTCCCCGGCTCGTCCCGGTCCGGGTCCGCCCCGTCCCTCCCCCAGGCCAGGGTGTGGGCCGCCGGGAGGTCGATGAAACGGGCCGGCACTCCGTGCTCCAGAGCCCACCTGATCGCGACCCACTCCGGCGAGAACTCGGCGAGCGGCCAGAAGGCCGAGTTGCCGGGCTCGTCCACGACATGGGCGAGGAGCGCCACCGGGGGCCGCATGTCCTTCTCGGCGGCCAGTGGGACGAGTGCGTCCGCCTCGGGCGGCCCCTCGATCAGGACGACCCGCGGAGCCGCCGCCTCCAGCGCGGCCATCACGGCCCGCGCCGACCCCGGCCCGTGATGGCGCACACCGAGCAGCAGCGGCCCGGCACCCCGGGCGGTCACCCCGCCCTGCGGCGCGGGCGGCTCGGTGTCCCGTACTCCGCTCATGCGCTCACCTCGCGGCAGGCCCGGTAGAAGTCCTTCCATCCGTCCCGCTCGCGGACGACCGCTTCCAGGTACTCCTGCCAGATGACGCGGTCGGCCGCCGGGTCGCGGACGACGGCACCGAGGATGCCCGCGGCGACATCGCTCGCCCGCAGGACGCCGTCGCCGAAATGGGCTGCCAGAGCCAGGCCGTTGGTGACGACGGAGATCGCCTCGGCCGTGGACAGCGTGCCGCTGGGCGACTTCAGTTTCGTCCGTCCGTCGGCCGTGATCCCGTCGCGCAGCTCCCGGAAGACGGTGACGACGCGGCGGATCTCGTCGATGCCCTCGGGCACGGCGGGCAGGTCGAGGGAGCGGCCGATCTGGTCGACCCGGCGCGAGACGATGTCGACCTCGGCGTCGGCGCTCTCCGGCAGCGGCAGGACGACCGTGTTGAAGCGGCGGCGCAGCGCGCTCGACAGTTCGTTGACCCCGCGGTCGCGGTCGTTGGCCGTGGCGATCACGTTGAAGCCGCGGACGGCCTGCACTTCCTGGCCCAACTCCGGGATCGGCAAGGTCTTTTCGGAGAGGATCGTGATCAGGCTGTCCTGTACGTCCGCGGGCACGCGGGTCAGTTCCTCGACGCGGGCCGTCATGCCCTCGGCCATGGCCCGCATGACGGGACTCGGCACGAGCGCGTCCCGGCTGGGCCCGTGCGCGAGCAACTGCGCGTAGTTCCAGCCGTACCGGATGGCCTCCTCCGGCGTACCGGCCGTGCCCTGCACGAGCAGCGTCGAGTCACCGCTGACCGCGGCGGCCAGATGCTCGGACACCCAGGTCTTCGCGGTGCCGGGCACGCCGAGCAGGAGCAGCGCCCGGTCGGTGGCGAGGGTGGTGACGGCGACCTCGACGATGCGGCGCGGCCCCACGTACTTGGGGGTGATGACGGTGCCGTCCGGCAGTGTGCCGCCCAGCAGATAGGTGGCCACGGCCCAGGGTGACAGGAGCCAGCGTGCGGGGCGGGGCCGGTCGTCCTGCGCGGCGAGCGCGGCGAGTTCGGCGGCGAAGGCGTGCTCGGCGTGCGGCCGCAGCGCCTCGCTCTGCCGGCTCGCCTCCCTGTCTCCCGCGGGTGTGTGAACGGACGTCGGTTCAACGGACACGGACATGGCTCGGTCCCCCTCCAGCTCGGCCGGCTCGGATCTGGTTCCACCGTGCACCACGCCACTGACAATCCACTCCGACCTGCGCAAACGCGGCCGTGAGGATCGATTGTCAGTGGGGGGACCTACCTTCGATGGCATGACACAGCAGGCGGTGCGCTGGACGGCGGATCAGGTGCTGGCACTGGCGCCTGACGCCGCGTCACGCAAGGCGGGGAGCAAGCTCGGCGCGGCCGGTCCGTGGTCGGAGGCGGGCAATTCCGAGGAGGGGACGGTATGGGGTCTGTGCAGGGGAAGCGGCAGCAAGCCGTATCAGACGGCCATCGACATCGCGGACTCGACGGGTCCCGCCTACACGTGCAGTTGTCCGAGCCGGAAGTTCCCCTGCAAGCACGCGCTGGGGCTGCTGCTGCTCTGGGCGGGCGCGGACGGCGCGGTGCCGTCCGGGCAGGAGCCGGACTGGGCCGCGCAGTGGATCGAGGGAAGACGCAAGCGCGCGGAGGACAAGAAGACGGCGGGCGGGGGATCTGGAGCGTCCTCGCCGGGTGATCCCGAGGCGGCGCGGCGCAGGGCGGAGCGCCGGGCCGAGCGGATCACCGCGGGGGCGGCCGAGTTGGAGCAGCGGCTGGCGGACCTGCTGCGCGGCGGTCTGGCCTCCGCAGAGCGGGAGGGGTACGGGCTGTGGGAGGAGACCGCGGCCCGGATGGTCGACGCGCAGGCACCCGGTCTGGCGGCGCGCGTGCGGGAGTTGGGCGCGATCCCGTCGTCGGGACCGGGCTGGCCGGTGCGTCTGCTGGAGGAGTGCGCGCTGCTCCACCTCCTCGACCAGGGCTGGCTGCGGCGCGAGCGGCTGCCGGACGACCTTGCCGCGACGGTCCGTTCCCGCGTCGGGCTGTCCGGCTCGGCGGACGGCCCGCCGGTGCGCGACCGCTGGCTGGTCCTCTCGCAGTACGACACCGCGGACGCACGGCTCACGACCCGCAGGATCTGGCTGTATGGCGCGGAGTCCGGCCGCACGGCGCTGCTCCTCTCCTACGGCGCGGCCGGCCGGGCTCCTGAGCAGGCGCTTCCAGTGGGACTGGCCTTCGAGGCGGAGGTGTCCGCGTACCCCGGCGCCGGGCAGTTGCGGGCGGCGCTGGGCGAGCGGTTCACTCCTCCGGCGCCCACGGCGATACGGCCGGCGGGCCTGACCACGTCCGAGGCGGCCGCCTGTTACGGGGAGGCCCTGCGCGCCGACCCCTGGCTGGACTCCTACCCGGTCACCCTGGGCCGGGTCGTCCCGATCCCGGACGGCGATTCATGGCAACTCGCTGATGCGGACGGAGAGTTGGCTCTCCCGCTCACCCTTTCTTCACGGTCCCGTCCCGATCTGTGGCGACTGGTCGCACTGTCCGGCGGTGCCCCGGTCACGGTCTTCGGCGAGTGCGGCCACCGCGGCTTCACTCCGCTGACGGCATGGCCGCAGGGCGAGGGCGAGGCGGTCCCGTTGTGCTGACCGCCGTCACCACGTCCGGCACCCCGGCCCCCGCCGTCGGCCGGCCGCCGCTGATGCCCTCCGTTCGGAAAGGACGCTCATGAACACGACCTCGGCTTCGGCGGGCACGCCCGTCGGCGGCTCCTGGGAGGAGCTCGTCACCGTGGCGCTGCTCGGGACCGAGCGACGTACACCTCCGGGGCGGCACCCAGGGCAGCAGGCTCCGGCGGCGCTGCTGGACGCGGCGGCCGTGGAGACCGTGCGACGGCGGGCCGGAGTGCGGCCCGCGCGGGCGGCGGCCCGTCCGGAGCCCGCGGCGCCGGACCCCCGGAGCCCGCTGCCGCCCGCCGCGGCCCGCAGACTGGCGACGCTGCTGGCGGACCGCCCCGGCACGGGTGGCGGTGGCCGCAGGGGGTCGGCGCCCGACCTGATGGAGCTGCTGCCCCAGTGGCTGACCCTGGCGAACGCGCGGGGATTCGCGGCGCCCCCGGGGGTTCTCCCGGCACTCCTCGACGCGGCCCGGGGGCGCACGGACCTGCGTCCCGCGGCGCTGGAGTTCGCCGGGCCGCGGGCCCTGTGGCTGGCCCGGCTGAACCCGGAGTGGCGGTTCGCGCTGCGCTCCTCGCCCGGCGGCGGCGCGAGGCTGCCGGAGCCGGACGAGGCCGACCGCGTACAACAGCTGTGGCAGGAGGGACTGTTCGCCGAGCGGGTCGCCCTGCTGTCGTCGGTCCGGGCCAAGGATGCTTCCGCCGCACGCGAGTTGCTCGTCACGACCTGGGCGACGGAGCGGGCCGAGGACCGGCTGATGTTCCTCGACTCGCTGCGGTCCGGGCTGTGCGCCGAGGACGAACCGTTCCTCGAACGGGCCCTGGCCGACCGCAGCCGCAATGTACGGGCGACGGCGGCCGAGTTGCTGTCCGCGCTGCCGGGTTCGGCGCTCGCCGCGCGGATGGCGGACAGGGCAGGTTCGTGCGTGGCCGTCGACCGTACGCGAGGCACGCCCGTGATCGTGGTCGAGGCACCCCACGAGTGCGACGCGGGGATGGAGCGGGACGGGGTGGTGCCGAAACCCCCGGTCGGCCGGGGCGAACGGTCCTGGTGGCTGGGCCAGTTGGTCGAGGCGGCGCCGCTCGGGACCTGGCGGGAGCGGTTCGGCGGGCGGTCACCGGAAGAGACCGTGGCCCTGCCCGTGGCGGACGACTGGCAGGGGGAGCTGCATGCGGCGTGGTGCCGGGCGGCGGTGCGGCAGCGTGATCCCGGGTGGTCGAGGGCGCTCCTCGGGGCACCCTCCGCGCCCGAGGCCGGGGGGCCTGGCGCGGTGTCCCTGGCCGAGCGGTCCAAGCTGCTCGCCACCCTGGGCGCGGAGGAGCGGGCCGAGTGGGTGGCGGGGTTCATCGGTACGCATGGACTGTCCGAGGCGTTCCAGCTGCTCGGGGTGTGCGCGGTGCCCTGGTCGGGGAGCCTCGGGCGGGCGGTCGTCGACGCGCTCGACATCGCGCGGGACGCGGGGAGTTTCCCCTGGAGCTTCAGCGGGGTGATGGGGCTGGCCGAGCGCTGCCTCGACCCTGCGGAGGCGGGTCGGCTCGACGCCCTCACCTCCGTGCCCGACGAGTCGGAACACGCGGTACCGGGAGCCGGCGGCTACTGGGCCGAGGCGTTCCAGCGACTCGTGACGACGTTGCGACTGAGGGCGGCGATGGCCGCCGAGCTGTCGCCGCCGTGAGGTTCCCGGCCGCCGGCTGCACCCCCCACGACGCGACTCGGCCGACGTGGCGCCTCAGCCGACCCGCCCCGTGGGGACGGGCCCGGCGCCTCAGCTCACCCACCCCAGGGGGACGGGCCGGCGTCGGCGCCTCGGCCGGGCACCCGCAGCTCACCCAGCACGCCGGCACGGCGGGACGGGCGCGGCTCGCGTTCGCGGTCCGGACGCTGCCACCATCGGCTCACCGCGGTCCCAGGTCTGCCTTCCAGCCCATGCCCGTCGCCCGGCGCTCCGGCCTACTCGTGCCTCAGCCCAGCGCACCTCAGCCCGTGGTGCCGCGCACGACCCGGCACCACGGCACGACCCGGCACCATGGACGGCCCGGCGCCTCGGCACGACCCCGGCACCATGGACGGCCCGGCGCCTCGGCTCACCCGGCACCGCGGGACGGCGGCACCGCGGGACGGCGGCACGGCGGGACGGCGGCACCGCGGGACGGCGGGACGGCGGGACGGCGGGACGGCGGGACGGCGGGACGGCGGCACCCCGGGACGGCGGGACGGCGGGACGGCGGCACCCCGGGACGGCGGCACCCCGGCACGGCGGCACCGCGGGACGGCGGCACCGCGGGACGGCGGGACGGCGGCACCGCGGCACCGCGGCACGGCGGCACCCCGGGACAGCCGGACGGCGGGACGGGCCCGGTCCGCCCGGCACCCGCAGACGGCCCGGCACTGCGATGCGCCCGGCACCCCACCATCCGTTCACCCGGACCAGCCGGTCGGCGGCGGTGGGGACACCCGGCGGTCACGCCGACGGGACGGTCACGCCGACGGGGGCGGTTACGCTCCGGCCGGCTGCCGGACGTTCGCTCGTACCCAGTCCACGATCGACGTGGTCGTCGCGCCCGGGGTGAAGATCTCCGCGACGCCCTTCTCCTTGAGGGGAGCGATGTCCGCCTCGGGGATGATGCCGCCGCCGAAGACCTTGATGTCCTCGGCCTCGCGCTCCTTGAGGAGAGCGATGACGGCCGCGAAGAGCGTGTTGTGGGCACCGGAGAGGATGGACAGGCCGATCGCGTCGGCGTCCTCCTGGATCGCGGTGTCGACGATCTGCTCGGGGGTCTGATGGAGCCCGGTGTAGATGACCTCCATACCGGCGTCGCGCAGCGCCCGCGCGATCACCTTGGCCCCGCGATCGTGGCCGTCGAGCCCCGGCTTGGCCACCACCACGCGGATCGGACCGGCTGCCACACCCATCACTGCCTCCATGAACCGACTACATCAACCTGTACCGACGAGGACTGCCGACACATGCCTACGACTACCGACTGACGACCACCGTCGGCTACCACCGACCGGTGAAGACCGGCGGCGACTACCGAGCGGCACTTGTCGACCACCCACTGTTATCTGCGGGCATCTGTCGACCGCCAACTACTGGCCATCGACACATATCGCACATTTTTTCCGCTCGCCGCACCGGACGGCCCCGGATCACCGGATGAGCCAAGCGGCACAGGCGCCCCGAGCCCTGTCGGCCCGGGTAAGTGAACGAACGTTATCGCCAGCATCCCGTAACCGGCAGTTTCGCGGTGGAGACCGAGGGGGAAATCACACACTGGGACAAGTTCGCCGCGCACGGTTCCGTATCGCGGCACTGGCGCCGCAAGGAATGTGCGGCGTACGGGCCAGGCCGGAGCCGGCGCAAGAAGAGCCGCGATCAGGTGGCCGCAGCACCGCGTCGTCAGCGGGACAGCGTGGTGACGGGGCACATCGGCGACGGCACGACAGCGGGGAGCAACGCCGGAAAGAGGACCGCGGGACGACGAGGACGACTCCACGCCACGACACGATGCCGGCGCACCCAGCCCGGCGGACGGTCGCGGAGCCGGGGTCGGCGTCGTATCCCACACCCCTCGGCGGGGCACTCCACAGCGTCATCGGCGTCTCGGGCGCCGCGGACGCGCCGTCGGCCACCGCCGTCACCGACCTCACGGCTTTCCACTAGGGCACACGGGGGACGGAGCGGTCCTGCCGCGTGCCGACAGGAGGTCGGCCATGAAGGTCACCGGGGCCGCGTCGCCCTTTCTCCCCCTCTGTCAGCGCCTGTTTCCGACGAAGCTCGCAGGGCTCTCGGTGGCCCTCCTGAAGGCAACAGCCCTGGAGATCGCGATTCTCGCCGGGCACCTCCTCCTCTATCCCTCAGGCATCACCCAGGAACGCCGCACCGCACCCCCGCTCCCCTCACCCGACGCCGCCGCCAAGCTGCCCACCGAGGAAAAGCCCCCGGTCGTCCTGCTGCACGGCTTCATCGACAATCGCTCCGTCTTCCTCCTGCTGCGCCGCAATCTCGCCCAGCACGGCAGGCAGCACATCGAGTCCCTCAACTACTCGCCGCTGACGTGCGACATCCGCACCGCGGCGGAGCTGCTGGGCCGGCACATCGAGGAGATCTGCGAGCGCACGGGCCATGAGCGGGTGGACATCGTCGGGCACAGCCTCGGCGGACTGATCGCTCGTTATTACGTGCAGTGCCTCGGTGGTGACACCCACGTCCGCACCCTCGTCACGCTCGGCACCCCGCACTCGGGCACCCGCGTCGCCCCCGTGATGAACGCGCACCCGATCGTCCGCCAGATGCGCCCCGGTTCCGCGGTGATCGAGGAACTGACCGGGCCGGCCCCGGGTTGCCGCACGCAGTTCGTCAGCTTCTGGAGCGATCTCGACCACTTGATGGACCCGCTGGAGACGGCCTGCGTCGAGCATCCCGACCTGCTCGCACAGAACGTCCGTGTCAGCGGAGTCGGCCATCTCGCGCTGCCCGTGCATCCGGCCGTCGCGACGGGGATTCGGCAGGCGCTCGACCTCGAGGAGCCGGGAGCCCGCACCACCGCCCGGACCGGTGGCCTCACGGTGGCCTGACGGCCGCCCGAAGGCCTTCCCAGGGCACCCACACTTCGAACGCTTATCGAACGCCAGGCCAAGGCCTTGCCCACCCTCCCCCGAAACACGGCCGAATGCCCGTTTCCTGCGAGAGGGAAACCTGCCGAAGATTGTCGCGCCCGCATACCGCCGGGTACAGTCGCCGCACTGCTCTGCCAGCCCCTGTTGTCGAGGCGAAAGAGAAGTTGGTGAACGACCGTCACCCGTCGGGGATCGTGACTCCCCCGGCCCCGGCTTCCGATGCCGCCTCGGCGCTCTACGCGCCGTATGGCGCGCAAGAAGCCCAGTACGGCGACTTCACCGCGTACGGCGACTACTCCGCCACGGCCTTCGACTCCGGCGTGAACGCGGCCGCCACCGGCGCCTACGCCACCACGAACTTCGACACCGATCCACTCTTCGGCAACATGCCGGGCGGGGACGGCGGCAGCGGTTCGTACGACGCCACGCAGTGGAACTCCGGCGCCCAACAGACGCTGAACTACGACCCGTACGCGGCACAGCATCAAGCCGCCTACGACACCGGCGCCTACGAGACGACGGCCTGGGCGGCCGGCTATCAGCAGCTCGCCGACATCCCCGCGCAGCACCCGGGCCCCGACGCCTCGGGCCAGTGGGACGCGAACGTCTGGATCCAGCCCGGGCAGTCGCCCGAGGGGACCCAGCAGTGGATCGCGCCGACGCAGGAGACGGGCGCGTACGACGCCACCCAGTGGAACAACGCCGGGGGCCAGGACGCGTACCAGGCGTACGAGCACCCGCAGCCCGAGTCGTACGAACAGCATCACCCGCAGCACGAGTACGAACAGCAGCACCCGCAGCACGAGTCGTACGAGCAGCACGCGGAGCCCGAGTCGTACAACCACGAGCTCACGCAGCTCGACATGACGTACGAGCAGCAGTCCGACGCGGGCGCTCCGGTTCCCTTCGATCAGCAGGCGACCTCCACCTTCGATCAGGCCGCCCATGATCAACTCGCCTCCGACGAGGACGAGTTCGACGACGCGGCGGACTCCGTCGACCCGGACGACTCCTACGAGGCGTACGACCCGTACGACGAGGGGCGCGAGACGCCGCTGCTCGACGACATGGAAGAGATCACCCCGCGCCCCGCGTCGCGGACAGCTTCCCGTTCCCGGCGCCGCAGCCCCGCGAAACGTTCCGCTCTCCTGACTGTCGCGGTGCCGTCCGCCTGCGTGATGGGGGTCGCGGGAATCGCGGCCGCCTCCGTCGGCGGGATGGGCGGGGACGACACGAAGGACACGACGGCCAGCGCCCCCGACGCGACCTCGGTGAAGCCGTCGGCCGCCAACAACAAACTGGACACCCAGCTCCAGAGTCTCTCCGCGGGCGCGGACGACTTCGCCGACCGGGCGAGCCGCACGCAGGAACGTATCGACCTCAAGGCCCAGCAGGCGACGGAGAAGAAGAAGGCGGCGGAGGCGGCGGCCCGCAAGGAGCGGCTGCGTCCGAAGTTCGCTCTTCCGGTCGCACAGCAGGGCCTCAGCGCCTACTTCGGCCAGGCCGGCGTCAACTGGATGTCCGTGCACACGGGCATCGACTTCCCCGTCTCCTACGGGACGCCGGTGATGTCCGCGACCGACGGCACCGTCCGGACGCAGTGGAACAGCGCCTACGGCAACATGATGATCGTGACCGCGATGGACGGCACCGAGACGTGGTACTGCCACCTCTCCACGTACAAAGTCCCCTCCGGCACCACCGTGAAGGCCGGTGACCAGATCGCCTTCTCCGGGAACTCCGGCAACTCGACCGGCCCGCACCTGCACTTCGAGGTCCGTCCGGCCGGCGGTTCGGCGATCGACCCGCTGCCCTGGCTGCGCAGCCACGGACTGGACCCCACGTAGCGCGTGACGCGCGACGCGTGGCGGCGACTGTCGCGACGAGAGAGCCGACGGCCGACTCCGGGACCCCCGGGCCGTCTTCGGACGGCCGAGGGTCCCCGCGATCCGGGCCTGTGATGGACCCGGTGCTGCGACCGGTCCCGTGACCTACAACTTCTCCACCGGCGCGTAGCGCAGGAGCAGCCGCTTCGGCTTGGGCTCTCCGAAGTCGACCGTCGCCTCCGCGTTCGCGCCCGTCCCCTTCACTCCGACGACCGTGCCGAGGCCGAACTGGTCGTGCGTGACCCGGTCGCCGACGGCCAGCGAGACCACCGGCTTCTCGGAGACACCGCGGCGTGTGGCGAACCCGGAGGCACCCGAGGCCGCGGACCGCGAGCGCGACGAGGACAGGGACGCGGCGACACCGGAGACCGGGCCGGCCGACACGGGCGCCATCGCTCCCGTGCGCTTCCAGTCCAGATGGGTCGCCGGGATCTCCTCCAGGAAGCGGGAGGGCGGGTTGTACGAGGGCTGCCCCCAGGCACTGCGCATCGACGACCGGGTGAGGTAGAGCCGCTCCCGCGCGCGGGTGATGCCGACGTACGCCAGGCGCCGCTCCTCCTCCAGCTCCTTGACCTGTCCGAGGGCGCGCATGTGCGGGAAGACGCCGTCCTCCATGCCGGTCAGGAAAACCACGGGGAATTCGAGGCCCTTGGCGGTGTGCAGGGTCATCAGGGTGATGACGCCGTTGCCGTCCTCCTCGTCCGGGATCTGGTCGGAGTCGGCGACGAGCGCGACCCGCTCCAGGAACGCGGAGAGCCCGCCGGTGGTCTCGCCCTCACCGGTCTCCTGCTCGAACTCCAGGGCCACGGAGGCGAGTTCCTGGAGGTTCTCGATCCGGGTCTCGTCCTGCGGGTCGGTCGAGGCCTGCAACTCGGCGAGATAGCCGGTGCGTTCGAGGACCGCCTCCAGGATGGTGGCCGGGCCCGCGCCGGACTCGACGATGGTGCGCAGGTCCTCCATGAGCGTGTTGAACCGCTTGACCGCGTTGGTGGAGCGCGCGGCCATGCCGTAGGCCTCGTCGACGCGGCGCAGCGCCTGCGGGAAGCTGATCTTCTCGCGCTGCGACAGCGCGTCGATCATCGCCTCGGCACGGTCGCCGATACCGCGCTTGGGCACGTTCAGGATGCGGCGCATCGGGACGGAGTCCTCGGGGTTGGACAGCACCCTGAGGTACGCAAGGACGTCCCGGACCTCCTTGCGCTCGTAGAAGCGGACGCCGCCGACGACCTTGTAGGGCAGGCCGACGCGGATGAAGATCTCCTCGAAGACACGGGACTGCGCGTTCGTGCGGTAGAAGACCGCGACGTCGCCGGCCTTGGCCTCGCCCGCGTCGGTGAGACGGTCTATCTCGTCGGCGACGAACTGGGCCTCGTCGTGCTCGGTGTCCGCGACGTAACCCGTGATGTTCGAGCCCGCGCCCGCGTTGGTCCACAGGTTCTTGGGGCGGCGGGACTCGTTGCGCTCGATGACCGCGTTGGCGGCGGTCAGGATCGTCTGGGTGGAGCGGTAGTTCTGCTCGAGGAGGATCGTCGTCGCGTTCGGGTAGTCCTCCTCGAACTGGAGGATGTTGCGGATGGTCGCGCCGCGGAAGGCGTAGATCGACTGGTCGGCGTCACCCACGACGCAGAGCTCGGCGGGCGCCAGGTCGAACTCGCTGGGCGGCACGTCCACGGGGTGCTCGGAGGTGCCGACGAGCTCCCGCACGAGTGCGTACTGCGCGTGGTTCGTGTCCTGGTACTCGTCGACCAGGACGTGCCGGAAGCGGCGGCGGTAGTGCTCGGCGACGTCCGGGAAGGCGCGCAGCAGATTGACCGTGGTCATGATCAGGTCGTCGAAGTCGAGCGCGTTGGCCTCGCGCAGCCGCGACTGGTACATCGCGTACGCCTGGGCGAGGGTCTTCTCGAAACCGTCGGTGGCCTGGGCGGCGAAGTCCTCTTCGTCGATCAGCTCGTTCTTCAGGTTCGAGATCTTGGCGCTGAACGACTTCGGCGGGAAACGCTTGGGGTCGAGGTCGAGATCACGGCAGACGAGTGCCATCAGACGCTTGGAGTCGGCGGCGTCGTAGATCGAGAACGACGAGGTGAATCCGAGCTGCTTGCTCTCGCGGCGCAGGATGCGGACGCAGGCGCTGTGGAAGGTCATCACCCACATCGCGTTGGCGCGCGGGCCCACGAGCGCCTCGACGCGTTCCTTCATCTCGCCCGCGGCCTTGTTCGTGAAGGTGATCGCGAGGATCTGGCCGGGGTGGACGTTGCGCTCGCCGAGCAGATGGGCGATCCGGTGGGTGAGCACACGGGTCTTGCCGGAGCCGGCGCCTGCCACGATGAGCAGCGGGGAGCCGGAGTGGACCACGGCCGCGCGCTGGTTCTCGTTCAGTCCGTCCAGCAGGGCCGCCGGGTCCACGACGGGCCTGGGCGCGCCGTCGCGGTAGTACGCGTCCCGGCTCGGCGGCGCGTCGAACTTCCCGCCGAACAGATCGTCCGGAACCGACTCCGGTCCGTGATCGTCCTCGGGCGGCGGCGGGTGCTCGTCCTCGTGGGCCGCGGAGGGCTTGAGGTCCGCCAGGAAGCTGTCATCAAAGAGGCTGCTCATCGCTCTCCGAGTCTAGGCCGCCCCACTGACAGCCCGCCGCCACCCCGGGAACTCGACCGGAAGTCGTGACGCGGTGCCGGGGCGGACGTGCTCGCGGTCATGGCGCCCGGGAGCCCGTGACCGCGCATGACCGGCCGATCACCCCAGGTGAGGGACCGGCGGGGGCGGAGTCGGCATCCGCCCGGTCTCCGAAAGCGCGACGCCGCGGCGACGGTGAGTGCTCCCGAGGGAGTGCTCCCTCGGGAGCACTCCCCCCATGACGTGCGCAGGCGGCCAATGCGCCCACATGTGAACGGATCGCCGCGAATACGTCGCTGACGGCGGGACACATGGTCAAGGTCACGAAAATGTATCGGGCATATCGCACATCAACCTTCACACGGGCCACACCCGTTGGCTAGCGTGCGGAAAGGCCACTCGACCGCAACCGGCGAACGTCGCCGGGCCGAGCGGCCTCCGCCGAGTTCGGCACGCCCACGAGGCCGCCGGAGCCGGGGACCCACCGACCTTGGGGTGAATCGGTCCAACCGCCTTGTGGGGCACGGACCGTAGGGCAACCTTCCGGAACCACCCGCCCGAACCCGACAGCTAACTCGGTAGGCGGATGACGGAAGGAGTCGCCTCTCTTGGCGTCGCACCGCAAATGGCGTCCTTCGGGTACGCGTATCGCAGGCATACGGACCCCGGCCCTCGCGACGGCCGCCCTCACCTCCGTGGCCCTGCTCTCCCAGACGGCGAACGCCGCCCCCTCGGCGAACCCCAGGCCCAGCCTCGAAGAAGTCGAGAAGAAGGTCAACGACCTCTACCACCAGGCCGAGACGGCCACCGAGAAGTACAACGCGACCCGGGAGAAGACCGCCAAGCAGAAGGAGCGCGTCGACACCCTGCTCGACGACGTCGCCGAGCGCACCGAGAAGCTCAACACCGCGCGCGAGGAGCTGGGTTCGTTCGCCGCCGCGCAGTACCGCACCGGGGCCTCGACGCCCGGCACCGCGACCCTGCTGCTCGCGGACGACCCGCAGGACTACTTCGACCAGACCCAGCTGATGAGCCGTCTGACGACCCGCCAGAAGGCGTCCGTCGACGACTACGTCGCGGAGCAGGCCGCCACCACCAAGAAGCGCGCGGAGGCCACCGAGAGCCTCCAGTCGCTGACGGCCTCGCAGAAGGCGCTCAAGACCTCCAAGGCCACGGTGCAGCGCAAGCTCACCGAGGCGCGCGGCCTGCTCTCGACGCTGAACGCCGAGGAAAAGGCGCGGCTGGCGGCGATCGAGAAGAAGAAGCAGGAGCAGGCGGCGGCCAAGGCGGCGGAGCTGGCACGGCAGCAGGCCGCCGCCGAGAAGGCCGCCCAGCAGCAGTCGTCGGGCACCACGACCGGCTCGACGACCGGCTCGACGACCGGCTCGACGGCCACCGACTCCTCGTACGCGACGAAGGCGGCCAAGGCGCTCACCTTCGCCCGCACGCAGATCGGCAAGCCGTACGTCTGGGGCGCCACCGGCCCGGACTCCTACGACTGCTCGGGCCTGACCCAGGCCGCGTGGAAGGCCGCCGGTGTCAGCCTGCCGCGCGTCACCTACGACCAGGTGAACGCCGGCACGACGGTCTCCCTCGCCGATGCCCAGCCCGGTGACCTGGTCTTCTTCTACGACGACATCAGTCACGTGGGCCTCTACATCGGCAACGGCATGATGATCCACGCGCCGAAGCCGGGGGCGTACGTCCGCGAGGAGTCGATCTACTACGACGGCACCTCGGCGATCCACAGCGTGGTGCGCCCGGCGTAGACCGGAGCAAGAGCGAGGCCTCCCGCGGGGCACGCGCGCGTGAAAGCCGAGAGGCCCCACGCGCGCGTGCCCCGCGTTTTCGTGCCCCGCACGCGCGTGCCCCCACCGGGAACGGGCCCGTGGATCCCTAGCATCGAGCGCATGCCAGATACACCGGACATGCCGGACACTCCCTCGTTCCGCGCCTGGTGGGCGGAGCGGCCGCCCGCCGCCGGCGCCGCCGTCATGGCGACCGGCATCATCTCGGTCGGGCTGCAACTGACGGGCTACGAGACCCTCTCCCGGATCATGCTGGTCCTCGCGTCCCTCGCCTGGCTCGGGCTCGCCGCGGACTTCGCCGCCCGGCTGGTACGCGACCGGGAGCGATGGACGCGGCAGGCCGGCACACCGGCCGGGCTCACCGCCGTCGCGGCGACCACCTTGCTCGGCACCCGGTTCTCCGCACTGGGGTGGCAGGGACTCGCCGAGGCCCTGCTCGCACTGTCGGGCGCGCTCTGGCCGGTGCTGCTCCTGGCGGTCGTACGGCACTGGCGGCGTCGTATGGCGGGAGGCGTGTTCCTCGCCTGTGTGGCCACACAGGGACTCTCGGTCCTCGGCTCGACGATCGCCACGGCCGTGGGCGCGGACTGGCTCGCGCATGCCGCGCTGGTGCTGTTCTGGCTGGGGATCGTGCTCTACGGGGTGTCGTTCGCGCACTTCGACCTGTGGGAGGTGAAGCGGGGCGCCGGGGACCACTGGGTGGCGGGCGGCGCACTCGGGATCTCGGCGCTGGCCGGGGCGAGACTCGTCGCCGCGCACCATGGGAGCCCGTACCTGTGGAACGACGACGACCAGGGCGTCCTGCGCGCCACGACCGGCGCGCTGCTCGCGCTCGACCTCACCTGCTACTGCGTGCTTCTCGTCACGGAGGCGGTGTGGCCGCGCCCGCGGTACGACGCATTGCGCTGGTCGACCGTCTTCCCGATGGGAATGACGGCGGTGTCGACCCTCTCGGTCGCGGCCGCCCTCGATGTGTTCTGGCTGAAGGGACCGGGCCAGGTGCTGCTGTGGTTCGCGGTGGCGGCGTGGCTCGTGGTCGCCGCGGGCGCCGCCCTCGCCGTCAGGTCCGCGGTGCGGGGGTGAGGGGGCCGGTCAGGGCCGCGGCGCCCGGGCCGAAGGGGCTGATCAGGTCCACAGGACGGCGATGAAGATGTTCGCGACGGTCAGCAGCCCCACGAGGCCGAAGAGGCCCTTGTCCACCTTCTCGTCGTCCCGCTTCACGTAGACGAGCCCGAGGATCACGATCAGCAGCGCCAGCTTCACACCGATCTTGACGTTGTTGACCGTGCTGCCGTCGGCCTGGTTCAGCCCGACCAGGGCGACGCCGGTGACCAGCATGGTCAGGGCGCCGTGCAGCATCGCGGGGACGAAGCGGGCGGTGCCCCGGCCCATCGCCTTCATCTGGGTCAGGAAGCCGCCGAGGAGCGCGGCGATGCCGATGATGTGCAGGCCGACGAAGAGATGGATGAGTACGTCCATGGGGCCGGAGCCTAATCGCACACCTTGACGCCTCTTCCCACCGGGCCACCCCTCCGTCCCGCCCCCCCGTCCCGCCCCTTCGCTCCCCTCCCTCTAGTCACCGGGCCATCCCGTGTCATCCATAACACCGGAGCCACTCCGGTTGTCCGGGATTCGTCGCATCGGTCATCACCCTGCGTGAAGGCGGCGACGGCAAGCCAGGATCTCGGTCACATAAGGTCACCAGGCGATCCAGTAGGGACAGTTCCGTACATGGCGTTACCAACGCCACACTTTCAGGTTTAACGTCCTCCCCCAGGTGACCGGCTCCCCACCGCCGCCCGGGCCAGGGGCGGCAGTCGGACACCACCGCCGAGAAGGTCCGGCGGCGGCCCCGCTCCCCCTGTGTGAGCCGCCGCCGGACGTGTCACCGCTTGACCGCCTTCGCAGGACGGTCGTACGGAAGGATGTGGGCCCTCGTGGCAGCGCACCGCAAGACCAAGCAGCGCTCGATCGGCGGAAACACGGCCCGCACAGCAGTCACCATCGCCCTCGCGGGCGCGGCGACGGCGACCGGCTTCGACGGGATCGGGCATGCCGACCCCCAGCTGTCCCCGACGCAGGTGAAGGCCAAGGTCGACAAGTTGTACGAGGAGGCGGAGGCCGCCACCGAGAAGTACAACGGCGCCAAGGAGAAGGCCGACAAGGCGGAGACGCACCTGGACACGCTCCGCGACGAGGCGGCGCGCAGGCAGGACCGGCTCAACTCGGCGCGGGACGCGCTGGGTTCGATGGCGGCCGCGCAATACCGCAGCGGCGGACTCGACCCGGCGGTGCAACTCGCGCTCTCCGACGACCCCGACCAGTACCTGGAAGGGGCCGCGCTCGCCGAGCGGGTCGGCACCCGGCAGTCGGCGGCCGTCGCCGGGGTACGCAAACAGCTGCGGGAGATCGAGCGGTTGCGCGGTGCCGCGCAGGTCGAGCTGACCTCGCTCACGTCACGGCAGAAAGAGCTGAAGCAGCAGAAGAAGACGATCAACGGGAAGCTCGACGCGGCACGCCGGCTGCTCTCGCGGCTCACCCCCGAGCAGCGCACCCAGTACGCGGAGCGGGGTGCCGCGGGCGAGCAGCAGCACGTCTCGCGCTCGTCGGCCCGCGGACCGGTCCAGGCGGCACCGTCCGGCGCCACCGCCGCGGCGCCCAGCTCCCGGGCGGCGGCGGCCGTCTCCTACGCCTACGCCAAGCTCGGCAGCCCCTACGTCTGGGGTGCCACCGGGCCCGACGCCTTCGACTGCTCCGGACTCGCCCAGGCCGCGTACCGTTCCGCGGGCCTCTCGCTGCCCCGGACCACCTATGCCCAGATCAACGCCGGCCAGCGGGTCTCCCGGTCCGAACTCCGCCCCGGCGACCTGGTGTTCTTCTACGCCGGGATCACCCACGTGGGCATCTACGTCGGCAACGGGCAGATGATCCACGCACCGAATCCGTCGGCACCGGTGCGGGTGGCCCCGATCGACGAGATGCCCTTCGCGGGTGCCACCCGGGTGGTGTGACTCCCCCGCGTCGCTCAGACCAGCCGTCGCGCCGTCGCCCAGCGCGTCAGCTCGTGCCGGTTCGACAGCTGGAGCTTCCGCAGCACCGCCGAGACATGCGACTCGACCGTCTTGACGGAGATGAACAGCTGCTTGGCGATCTCCTTGTACGCGTACCCCCGGGCGATGAGGCGCAGGACCTCGCGCTCGCGCTGGGTGAGACGGTCCATGTCCTCGTCGACCGGCGGGGCGTCGGTGGAGGCGAAGGCGTCGAGGACGAATCCGGCGAGACGCGGCGAGAAGACCGCGTCGCCGTCCTGGACGCGGAAGACGGAGTCCACCAGATCCACGCCGGTGATCGTCTTGGTGACGTACCCGCGGGCGCCGCCGCGGATCACGCCGATCACGTCCTCCGCGGCGTCCGAAACGGACAGCGCGAGGAAACGGACCGGCCGCTCGGCGTCGGCCATCAACGGGGCGCAGCGGCGCAGCACTTCGACGCCGCCGCCACCGGGGAGGTGGACGTCGAGGAGGACGACCTCGGGGCGGGTGGCCGTGATGACCGTGACCGCCTGATCGACGTCCGCGGCCTCGCCGACCACCTCGACGCCGGTCCGCTCGGTCTGCCCGATCTCGGCCTGGACCCCCGTACGGAACATGCGGTGGTCGTCGACGAGCACCACGCGCACCCGGCGCCCGCCCTCGGCGCCGGCCGGTCCGGCCGCGGGGGCCCCGGGGGTCTCTCCGGCCGAACCGCCGGACTCCACAGGCTCGTTCGCGTCGCTCATGACGTCTTCTCCGCCCTTTCCATCTCCAGCTCGACCTCCGTGCCGCCGTCCGGCACCGCGCGCAGTCGCGCCGTGCCGCCGTTGCGCTCCATGCGGCCGATGATCGATTCTCTGACGCCCATGCGGTCGGCGGGTATCGCGTCGAGGTCGAAGCCGGGGCCGCGGTCACGGACGGACACGAAGACCGTCCTGCCCTCGACTTCGGCGTAGACCTGTACGGCGCCGCCCTCGCCACCGTACTTGGCCGCGTTCACCATTGCTTCCCGCGCGGCCTGCATCTGCGCGGTCAGCCGGTCGTCGAGCGGGCAGTCGCCGACGACGACGACCTCGATGGGAACGCCGTGCTTGTCCTCGACCTCGGCGGCATGACGGCGGACCGCCTCCGCGAGGGTGTCGGGCTCCTCGTCCTCGTCCTTGCCGCTGCCCTCCGGCTTGTACAGCCAGGCTCGCAGATCGCGCTCCTGGGCGCGGGCCAGCCGCCGCACCTCGTTGGCGTTCTCCGCGTTGCGCTGGATCAGGGTCAGGGTGTGCAGCACCGAGTCGTGGACGTGGGCGGCGACTTCGGCCCGCTCCTGCGCCCGGATGCGCATCAGGCGCTCCTCGGAGAGGTCCTGGGTCATGCGGACCAGATAGGGGCCGGCGAGGAGCGCGATACCGACGAGGACCGCGAGCGCCGCCTGGAGCACCGAGCCGAGGTGGGCCGCGGAGCCCTGGAGGACGAATATCCCGGAGACGCCGGCGGTGACGAGCAGGACGCCCGCCGCGGACCGCAGCAGCGTGAGCGTACGGCGACGGCGGCCGACCTCCACCCATCGGGCCCGGCGCGCGTTGTCCGCCTGGCGCCAGACCAGGGCGACACCGGCGCCGACGAGGACGGTCGGCCACAGATACGCCTTGGTCCCGCCGCCGAGGTTCACATTGCCGACGAAGACCATGGCCACGACGACCATGAGGAGCAGGGCGACGATCTGCCCCTTGTCCGGCTTGCGGGCCACGAGTCTGCGCCGGCCGTCGGGCGAGGTCTCGGTGGTGAACGCCGGCGTACGGCCGGAACCGACGCCGCCGACGCCGAGCGGCACGAAGAACCAGAACGCGGCGTACAGCAGGGCGCCCAGCCCGTCCGCCATGAACAGTCCGACGAACATCAGCCGCACCCAGACCACGGGCAGCCCGAGATGCCCGGCGAGCCCTCGCGCCACGCCCCCGAGCCAGCGTCCGTCGCTGCTGCGGTAGAGCTTGCGCGGGGGCCGCGGGTCGTCGACGGGCATGGCTGCGGCTTCCGGCATGGCACCGATCGTCACACGCCCGGCGGACCAGAGCATCAGGGTCGGCCCCCGATACTCCCCTGATCTTCGGGAAACCGGCGCTCGAACGGTCCCCGCCCGCCCCCTCGGGGCGGATATCAGGGTTCGGCCAGGGTCATCCCGACTGCCGCGGCGCCGTCCCGCCCGTCACCATGGACGCATGACAGATCAGCAGCACGCGGCGGCGGAGCCGGACTCCGGCTCCGCTCCAGGTGACGAGCCGCGCGCTCACGGGGAGGCGGGCGCCGCCTCCGAGGTGCCGCGCAGGTTCCGGCGCGACCGTCGGCAGAAGATGCTGGGCGGGGTGTGCGCCGGGCTCGGCCGGCAGTGCGACATGGACCCGGTGATCTTCCGGATCGTGCTCGCGGTGCTCGCCGCAACCGGCGGCACCGGCCTCATCTTCTACGGGTTCGCCTGGCTCTTCGTCCCGTACGACGAGGACGAGGAGAACGAGGTCCGCAAGCTGCTCACCGGCCGCGTCGACGGCCAGGCCCTGGCCGCCGTGCTCTTCGCGCTGGTCGGCTGCGGAGTGTTCCTGTCCATGCTCAACAACGGCGGCGTGCTGACGTTCGCCGTCGTCCTGTCCCTGCTGCTGGCCGGCGCGGGGTACTGGTCGCAGCACCGCAGTGCCACCGACCCGGACCCGCTCTCCGCCCAGGCCGTCGCCGACGCCCCGCCGGAGGCGCAGGCCCCGCCCGTCCCCGCCTCCTACCCGTCCTGGTGGCGCGACCCGATAGTGAAGGACGGTTCGCACGTCGGCGGCACCGGCTATCTGTGGGGCCCCCAGGAGGCCCAGGACCGGGATGTCGCTGCCGCGCTCAACATCGCGCGCGGCACCTCCCGCCCCGGCGTGCGCGCTGAGCGGGAGCCCAAGCAGCGCGGCCCCCGTCGCATCGGCGGCCGGGTCTTCCTGCTCGCCCTCCTCGCGGGTGGCCTCGGCACCGGCCTGACCTGGAACGACCCGAAGCTCGGCACCAGCCTTCAGGCCGGACTGGCCGCCGCTCTCATCGTGTTCGGCCTGGGCATCGCCCTCAGCGCCTTCCTCGGGCGCACGGGCGCGGGAACCATCTTCCTGGCCGTGATCACGGCAGGCCTCCTCGCCGCGTCCGCGGCCCTGCCGAAGGACATCAGCACCCAATGGGTGCGGAAGAACTGGACTCCGGCGACCGTGGCCGACGTAAGGCCGAGCTACGACCTGGGCACGGGCGTGGGCACCCTCGACCTCAGCCGCCTCGACCTCGCCAAGGGTCAGACGGTGACGACCGACGCCGAGGTGGGCGCGGGCCGCCTGAAGGTGATCGTCCCCAAGGACGTGACCGTGCGGCTCAGCATCGACGTGGGCGTCGGGGACATCCAGTTGCCGGGCGACAACGAGAAGGACGTGGACGTGGAACCGGGCAAGCACAAGCAGGTGACCCTGCCTCCGGCGACGGGCGGCAAGAACGGCGGCACCCTCGACCTCGATCTCCAGGTCGGCGTGGGCCAGGCGGAGGTGGCCCGTGCCACGTCATGAGTTCCAGCCCGGAAAGCTGGTGGCGGGCCTCTTCCTCACCGCCGGGGGCATCGCCTACGCCGGGGACGCGGCCGGCTGGTGGCAGACCGAGTGGTTCGCGATCATCCCCGTGGTCGTCATCGGCCTCTGCCTGGCGGGCGCCGTCGCGACCGTGACCCACGCCGTACGCAGACGCCGCGCGGACCCGGGTCCGCGCGGCGTGAGTTCCTAGGAGTGCTCTTCTAGCGGTAGGCCCCGGCGCGTTGCCTGCGCCGGGCTCGCAAGGCCGAGTCCACGGAGAAGACCGAGGCGCCCGCCAGGACGAGGGGGGTCCAGGCCATCAGATAGGCGAGGTCGTTGCCGTAGTAGTACGGGTCGGAGGCCCAGCTCACGGTCAGCCACAGACTGAGCGAGATCAGCGCGCCGCCGAGTGCGGCGAGGCGGCCCAGCAGTCCGATCAGGGTGCCGATGCCGACGGCCAGCTCGCCGAAGGCGATGGCGTAACCGAAGCCGACGGGGCTCTTCAGGGACAGGTCGACCAGGGCCGGGATCGCGGAGGAGTCACGCACCGTGCGCATCATGTCGCCGATCGAGCCGGAGCCGGAGGCCTTCATGAAGGCGCTGTCGGTGAGTTTGTCGAGGCCGGCGTAGATGAAGGTGACACCCAGGAAGACTCGCAGAGGCAACAGGGCGTAACGGGTCGCCGTCTCCCGCCAGTCCCGCCTCTCGTCGAGATACTGGGCGTGAGTATCCGTCCGCATACCGTGAGTCATCGCTCTCCGCCGCCTCTCACCCGCGTGCCGTTGACCCCACAACAGACCATACGTACGAACCCGGCCCCCCGCTCAGAGCCGGAACCTTTTTTCCTGGCCCCACCTCCCCGATCACCCCGGGACTGTCCCCCGGCACGGGGACCTGCCGCCCACCTTCTTTCGCCCCCTCCGCCCCTACCCGACCCACCCTGGGGCTCCGCCCCAGCCCCCGCTCCTCAAACGCCGGAGGGGCCGAATCATCACCACGTACGACCCGCACCCGTCCACGCACGGGAGGGGCCGTGCCGGTACATCCCTGATGTCCGTCGCTTACGCCCGGATCGAGCAGCGGCTCCGTTCAGAACTCACGTCTGATCCAACGGCGACGGACTGGGATGTACCGGCACGGCCCCGACCCACCCACCGGACCCGCACCGGAAACCACAGAGGCACCCGCACCCGGAACGCCGGCGCAAGCGCCCCGCTCAGTCGGTCACATCGATCTCGTACCGGTTCGTCTCGACCCCCGCCGCGGTGACCACCTGCACCTCCACCCGCCCGGGTTCCACATCCACCGGCACCGGCACCGTCAGCACCGCGTCCGTGGGATTGCTGAACCCCCCGGACACCGGCACCAACGGCACATGCACGTGCACGGGCCCGATCCGCACGACCATCCGCGACAACCGGTCCGCGCTCTGCGCCCCCGGCGGCACGAACCCGGCCCCCCGGATCTCGATGTCGTCCCCGGTGCGAATGGGTGCGTCCAGATCGCCCGCCTCACGGGCACGGACCACGGACAGGACCACCGGCCGCCCGCCCTCGGAGTACTTCCCCGCGAGGTAGGTCGCGGCCGACACCAGCACCAGCAGCGCCAGCCCCCACGGAAGGTCCGGCAGCTGCGACGGCCGCCGGGCCAGCCGCACCACCGCGAAGACCAGAGCGACCCCGCTGATCACCACGTACTGGATGTCGGCGAAGCTCCCCCGCCCGGCGTCATCGGTCAGCAGGTCGGCCGCGCGCGGCCGGCCCGCGCGCACCTTCTGCAGCCGCTGCCCGAGCACCCGCAGCCCGACCACCCTCCGCACCAGCACCGCGACCCCGCACACCACGGCGACGACGGTCACGACACCGGCGCCCCGGGCGAGTTCGAGCCCGGCGATGAGTTCGTCCCGGCGTCCGTGCGCGGAGGCCGCCGCCAGTTGCCCCACCAGCACGAGCAGCGCGTACACGACGGCCAGCACCCAACCGGCGGCGACCGCACGGGAGGTGGAGAGCCGGTTGTCCTCGCCGATGACCGGCGCGAGGGCCCCGCCGCGCGCCCGGTGCAGCCACGCCGCTCCCGTCAGGAGTCCGGCCAGGACGACCGCGGCGACCAGCCCGGCCGTCCGCGCCGCGGTCCAGCCGGCCCCGATCGCGGTGAGCGCCTGCACGAGGAGCAGGACGACGACGGCACCCCAGACGGTGAACGCCGTGTACCGCCACAGCCGCCCCAGCCACGCCTCGCCCTCGATACGGCCGCGTTCGGCGACGAGGTCCGCGGACTGGGTGAGTTCGTCGGAGACCCACTGCCGGGACGCGGAGGCGGAGTGCGCGACGGCGGCGGGCAGTCCCTGCCCCGATGCCAACGCGTCACGTTTGGCGAGGAACGCGGCGACAGCCCGCCGGTGCCCCGTACGCGCCCCGTGCGGGCAGTCTCCGCACGTGCAGCCACCCTCGTGCGCACCCGACCCGCAACCCGACCTGCCACCTGACCCGCCACCCAGGCCTCCGCCGGGCCCGCCACCCGGACCACCGCTCCGCCCGCCGCCCGGTCCGCCGCCCGGTCCGGTGCCCGACCCGGCACCCGACCCGGCACCGTGCCCCGCACCGTGTCTCGCCTCCTGCACCGCCACGCCAACTGCCGCCTTCCCGCCCCAGAAAACTCCGTACGGCCGAACCGTCCGTACGCCCGACCGTCACACCGGCCGAAGCACCCGCCCGCCCCACCCCCCGAGGGTGCGAAGCACGTACACCCGCCTGACAACTGCCCCGTGATGACAGCGAATTGTGCCGTACGAAGCATGGTGCGCACGCGTCAGGTCGGGTCAGCTCGGGTGAAACGCGGTCACCCCGTGTTGACCCGGCTGCGAGAATTTCTCCATGGCCGAGATCATCCAGCGCGACGGGACCTGGGCCTTCGACGGCAGCACGGTCAGGATCACGCCGGGACTGCATCGCAGCGTGCCGCTGCTCCGGCAGACGTACGGCGAGATCTCCGTTCCCCTGGAGGCGGTGTCGGGCGTCGTCTACGCACCCGAACGCAAGCGCGGCCGCCTGCGCCTACGGCTGCGCGAGGGCGCCGACCCGCTGCTTCAGGCGACCGGGGGCCGGCTGCCCGACACGGCGGACCCCTACAGCCTGACGGTCGACATCGACCGCTCCGGGGTGGCCGAGTACGTCGCCGAGGAGATCCGCCGCGCGCTGCTCCTGGACCAGATCCCCAAGGAACCGGCGAAGACGTATCTGCTCGCGGGACCGCCCGTCCCGGTGTCCGTCCGTTCCAGCGACGGCACGGTCTCCTTCGACGGGACGCAGGTGCGCATCGACTGGGCGGACACCTCGGACCGGGTCAAGCGGGCGACGGGCCCGCGGATCATCGCCCTCGGCGATCTCCTTCAGGTCGAATGGCTGCCCAACTCCGGTCACCAGGACGGCTTCCTGCGTTTCGTGACGCACGAGGCGGTCTTCTCCAAACTGCCGCCCGAGAAGGACCCGTACGCCCTCGACCTGTGGGGCAGCACCCGCCGCGACCTGCTCACGGCGCTGGTCGCCACCGCGGTCACGGCACGGCTGCCGCATCCCTCCACGCGCACCGGTGAGTACGCGGACGGTCCCCGGCCGGCCCCGGTGGTGCCGCGGCAGTCCGACCATCACGACGTACTGCTGCGCCGCCTGCGGGAGTTGGGACAGCTGCACCGTGACGGCGTCCTGACGGACGAGGAGTTCACCAGGACGAAGGCGGCCGTCCTGCGGGGCTTCTAGCGCCGCACCGGGCACCGTGCACCCACTCCGGCAGCACCGTCCGCACCCCCGCTGTCCCGCGCCCTGATCCGTGATCCCGAATCCGTGATCCGTGATCCGTGATCCGTGATCCGTGATCCGTGATCCGTGATCCGTGATCCGTGATCCGTGATCCGTGATCCGAACGGCAGCCCCTAGCTGAGCAGATCGGGTTCGCTGCGGCTGATGTCCTGCCACAGCGGCTGGTAGTTGATCCACGCCACCAGGTCACCCCCGAGCTGTTCCCGGGTGGCGACCGCCTGCTTGTGGTCGATGAGGAGGGGCCGGCCCGCGGCCTTCGCGGTGAGCTGGACCTGGCTCGACCGTTCCATGGACAGGAACCACCAGGCCGCCGCGTCCACCGAGTCCCCGACGGTCAGCAGCCCGTGGTTGCGCAGCACCAGCGCCTTGCGGCTGCCCAGCGCGGACGCGATCCTGCGGCCCTCCTCCGCGTCGACGGCGACCCCGGTATAGGTGTCGTACAGAGCGTGATCCTCGTAGAACGCGCAGCTCTCCTGGGTGATCGGGTCGAGCAGATCACCGAGGGCGGCGAGGGCGCGGCCGTGCACGGAGTGGCAGTGGGCGACGGCGACGACGTCGGGGCGGGCGGCGTGGACCTGGGAGTGCACGGTGAACGCCGCCTGGTTCACGTGGTAGCGGCCCTGGATCACCTGCCCGTCCTGGTTGGCCATGACCAGGTCGCTCACGGTGACGTGCTTGAACGGCATGCCGAACGGATTGACCCAGAAGCAGTCGCTGTACTCCGGGTCGCGCGCCGTGATGTGTCCGGAGACACCGTCCTCGAAGCCGAGCCGTCCGAACAGCCGGAGGGCGCCGGCCAGCCGCTCCTTGCGGTGCTGCCGCTCGTCGTCCATCGATTCGTGCATCGGCGGCATGGCGAACCGCAGCTGGTCGGTGGGGCGGGGCAGGGGCGGATTGGGCCCGTGCATATGTCCTCCAGCACTGGCGTGTTCGGTACGGAGCGGAAGTTACCCGGGGTCAGCGCAGGAGAACAGGGGTGTTCCGTGAGAGAAAAAAGAGGAACAAAGAGGGACACCGATAAAACCCGACAGGAGATGTCGGGTATACGCGTCAGACTCGGGGCCATGAACTGGGAAGCTCTCTCCACGGCCGAACCGGACCTCGCCGAGACCGTCGAACAGCGCTTCGGCGTCTTCACCCATCACGTCCTCGCGACCCTCCGCAAGGACGGCTCGCCCCGCACCTCCGGCATCGAGGCGCGCTTCCTGAACGGCGAGCTGTGGCTCGGCATGATGCCGGACTCCCTCAAGGTGCTCGACCTGCGCCGCGACCCGCGCTTCGCGCTCCAGGCGAACCCGGGGGCCGGCACGGACATGGGCGGTGGCGACGTACGGATCAGCGGGCGGGCGGTGGAGGTCGGCGACGACGTCCCGGCGAAGGCCGCGTACGTGAAAGAGGTGGAACCGCCGGAGCCGTTCCACCTCTTCCGCACCGAGCTGACGGAGGTCACGCGGACCTATGTCGAGGACGACACGTATCTGGTCGTCCAGGTCTGGAAGCCCGGCGCGCCGGTGCGCACGCTCAAGCGGACCTGAGGGGAAGGGTCACTCCCCCCGGGGGACTCCCCCGGGAAGGGATTACTCCCACTCGATGGTGCCCGGGGGCTTGCTCGTGACGTCGAGCACGACGCGGTTGACGTCCGCGACCTCGTTCGTGATGCGCGTCGAGATCTTCGCCAGGACGTCGTACGGCAGCCGCGACCAGTCGGCCGTCATGGCGTCCTCGCTGGACACCGGACGGAGCACGATCGGGTGGCCGTACGTCCGGCCGTCGCCCTGCACGCCCACGCTGCGGACGTCCGCGAGCAGGACCACCGGGCACTGCCAGATGTCCCGGTCGAGACCGGCTGCGGTGAGCTCCTCGCGGGCGATGGCGTCGGCCTCGCGCAGAAGGTCCAGACGCTCCTTGGTGACCTCGCCGACGATCCGGATGCCGAGCCCGGGGCCGGGGAACGGCTGGCGCTGGACGATCTCGTCCGGCAGGCCGAGCTCCTGGCCGACCATCCGGACCTCGTCCTTGAACAGCTTGCGAAGCGGCTCGACGAGCTGGAACTCCAGGTCCTCGGGGAGGCCGCCCACATTGTGGTGGGACTTGATGTTGGCGGTGCCGGTGCCGCCACCGGACTCGACCACGTCCGGGTAGAGCGTGCCCTGGACCAGGAACGCGACGTCCTCGCCCTCGGCGGCCTCGGCGATGATGTCCGCCTGGGCCTGCTCGAAGACGCGGATGAACTCGCGCCCGATGATCTTCCGCTTCTCCTCGGGGTCCGAGACACCCTTGAGCGCGGTGAGGAAGCGCTCCTCGGCGTCCACGACCTTGAGCTGCACGCCGGTCGCGGCGACGAAGTCCTTCTCGACCTGCTCGGTCTCGCCCTGGCGCATCAGACCGTGGTCGACGTACACACAGGTGAGCTGGGCTCCGATGGCCTTCTGCACGAGGGCCGCGGCGACCGCCGAGTCCACTCCGCCGGACAGACCGCAGATCGCGCGCTTGGTGCCGACCTGCTCGCGGATGAGGGCGACCTGCTCGTCGATGACGTTGCCGGTCGTCCAGGACGGGGTGAGACCCGCGCCGCGGTACAGGAAGTGTTCCAGGACCTGCTGGCCGTGCGTGGAGTGCATGACCTCGGGGTGGTACTGGACGCCGTAGAGCTTCTTCTCGTCGTTCTCGAAGGCGGCGACCGGGACGACGTCCGTGGAGGCCGTGACCGTGAAGCCCTCGGGGGCGGCGGAGCAGGCGTCGCCGTGCGACATCCACACCGGCTGCTCGTCGGGGGTGCCCTCGAAGAGGGTGGAGCCGGACTTCGAGACGTGCAGCGGTGTACGGCCGTACTCGCGGGCACCGGTGTTGTCGACCGTGCCGCCGAGGGTGGTCGCCATCAGCTGGAAGCCGTAGCACATGCCGAAGACGGGGACGCCCGCCTCGAAGAGCTCGCGGTCCAGGCGCGGGGCGCCTTCCGCGTACACCGACGAGGGCCCGCCGGAGAGGATGATCGCGGCCGGGTTCTTGGCGAGCATCTCCTGGACCGGCATGGTGCTCGGCACGATCTCGCTGTAGACCCGGGCCTCACGGACACGACGGGCGATGAGCTGGGCGTACTGCGCACCGAAGTCGACGACCAGGACGGTGTCGGGGGCGGCGGGGGACGCTTCTGGCACGGTCTGCCTTCCGGCGGTGAGCAAAAGGGTGTGTACGGCCGATTCTACCGGGGGCCGCGGGGGGCCCGGCGCCCACGGGGTTGCGGACGCCGGGTCTCACCATCCGAACCGTCTTGGCCGGCGCCGCCGCGGGCGTGCATACTGCCGTCATGCTCACGCACACGACCTTCCTGTTTACCTATGGCAACCGGCCCACCGGCTGCCATGGTCGTGCTGCTTGAGCAACTGACAAGCGACTTCCCAGGCGCCCCGGGCCGACAAGGCCCGGGGCGTCTGCCGTTTCCGGGCCGAGCCGCTCCGGGGCACCCCTTCCACCGAGGAGCCCCACCATGGCCGACGTACTCGACAAGACCGGCGCCCGCACCGACGAGGCCGCCGATGTGATCACCGGTGCCCGCGAGCGCATCGACGCCCTGGACGACCGGATCATCGGTCTCGTGCAGGAACGGATGGCCGTCTCGGCCGTGATCCAGGAGGCCCGGATCACCTCCGGCGGCCGACGGGTCAACCTGTCCCGCGAGATGGAGATCCTCGGCCACTACCGGGACGCGCTCGGCAAGCCGGGCACCTCGCTGGCCATGACCCTCCTCGAACTGTGCCGCGGCCGCGTCTGAGACCCGTGATCCGGGTAGGCCGAGAGACCACGGCCTCCGGGACGCGCGGCCCGGTACCCGGCGTACGCACGTACGCATTCCCTCTCACCCGTACGGCGCGTGACCGGGGTGCCGCGGACTTCGTTTCTCCTGATGTCCGTGTCAGCCAGGGGCGGGCCCGAAAGAACCACGCGTGGCTCCGCTGGAGCGATGAGACGTACGGATCGTGCCGTGCGTCGTGGGACCTCGCTCCAGGTGCTGTGACCGGACGGCAGGGGACAGCAGCTCGGTCACTCAAGAGAACGGTCGGCTCCGGGGACGCCCGGGGCCGTCCGGCGGAAACTGTTCAGCGGTGTCGCGACGGTTGCGGAGGCCGTCGCCCATTCAGCACGATGCGAGAACAGCGCACACCGCAGGTCCACCCTGTGCGGTCCAGCCCTCGGGACAGTCCCAAGTCCCGTGCTGGACAGCCTCGTCGACAAGCATCGGACAACTCCATCCGTGTCGCGGAGCCACACCCCCGCGACACGGCCCGCCAAAGGTCGGCACCACGCGCGCGCCCCTCGTGCGCCGCGGCGCACGACCGGCGGCCACCCTCTTGGCCAACGGCGCACCCCCCGGCGCCGCCTCCAGGCATCGGCGCCGCCCTGACGTCGGTGCTGACGAGCGAAGGGCCCCGCGGACATCCGTCCCGTGGGGCCCTTCGCCGTGCCGGGGCGCGGACGCCGGGGTCCCTGGACGCCGCGGCGCGGACGCGGTCAGGTGCGGGACACCGTGCCGCAGTCGGACGTATCGGAGTGCTGGATGTCACGGCTGCGGTCGTACGGGTCGACGGTCGGGCCCGTCGGCGGCGCGCTGCCGGCGGTGGCCGACCCGAACTGCGGGTGCAGGAAGCCGTCGTAGACGTCGCAGGCGGAGTTGCCGATGTCCTCGGCGAAATGGGCGATGGTCACTCTGCCCGGCGTGACATGGAACTTCCTCGGATCCAGGAGCGTGATCTCGAGGACGCGGCGCACGATGGTGCGGGTCACCACGGTCGACTTCCCGCCGGCCGGGGACACCGGGTAGACGAAGGTGTAGTCGGCGTGGATGGCGACCGACGCGTCCTTGCCCTCCTTGAAGGTCATCCGGCCGCGGGTCTTGACCACGTCCCCGACCAGGCTTGCCCCGTCGGGGTCGAACCGGCTGAAGAGCGCCAGGGGGTTGTGTTCCCTGTCCGGCGCGCGCAGCCGGCGGTTCACGTCGTGGATCATCCCGGGCTGTCTGGGGTCGAGGACGGCGATCGCCGTCCCGGGACGCGCGCCGCGCAGGGTCGCCCGGTCGAGGTTCGCCCCCACGAGCAGGTTCTTCGTCTGCCGCAGGCCGGTGGCCACCTGGTCCTTGGTCAGGGCCCCCACCGCAGTGGCCTTCGGGACGACGATGCCGGCCGCGCCGTCGGCCCAGCGCTCGGCGGGCGACCCGGCGAACGGCCTTTCCCGGGTGGGCGATCCGCTGTTCGTGCCGGAGGGCGGCGCGGTCGGGGCCGCGGTCTCGGCGGGCAGCGGGGTGCGGTCGGCGGACGCGTCGGCGGAGGTGCCGAAGGGATCGCCGGGCAGCAGGGAGGGCTTCATCGCCACGACCACCACGGCGAGGGCGAGCGGTACCCCGATGATCGCCCACAGCCGGCGGCGGCGGGCCGCGCGCCCGTCCGTCTCGCGCCACGTGGGGCCCGTCCGCCAGCCCTCGGGCCGGGCGGTCCGCTGTGTGTTCTTCCGGGCGTTCCGGCGGGAGGAGCGCTCGGTCTCCCGCGCGTCCTGCTGACGCAGCCGTTCCGTCACCATGCGCGCCCGTGCGGACGGCTCCTTGGGGGCCGAGTCGCGGATGTCGCGTTCGCTGTCGCGTGCGAAGCGTTCCCACACGTCGTCAGGGACCGTCGGCTCCCCGGTTCCCTCGGGCTGCTTGTCAGACACGAAGGACATTTCTAAGCGGTTCGAACGGACGTACACAAGACGGATCCGGGTGTGACTCAGCCCACATAAGAATTACGTGAGTTGAAGGACAACCTTTCTCAGCTTTCGCCGGTCACACCTGCAGAACCAACGGCCACACCCGCGCCCCACACGCGGAGGCCTCACCCATAAAAGCCATATGCGCGCCGCGAGTTCACGGCGCTCCGGACTTCCGAGGTCTTCATGAAGCTTCGCCGTGCCATGGCCACTGCGGCTGCGACGGCTGTCATAGCCCCGCTCGCGTTGCTGTCGGTCGCGCCGGCCGCGTTCGCGGAGGAGAACCCCACCCCGAGCGCGAGCGTGTCCGAGTCTTCCTCCTCCGAGTCGGCTTCGCCGAGCTCGTCCGAGGCCGCTCCCGAGCCGTCCGACTCCGCGTCGGCCAGCTCCTCCGCATCGTCGTCCACCAGCGCGTCCGCCCCGGCCCCGAGCGACTCCGCGTCGGCGTCGGCCCCGGCGCCGAGCTCCTCCGAGCCGGAGGAGTCGGAGTCCCCGGACCCCGAGCCCTCCGAGTGCGAGGACTCCAAGGTCCAGGTCTCCATCAACGGCCTGCCCGGCAAGATCGCGGCGGGCAGTGGCTGGCACAAGTTCTCCCTGGACGTGCTGAACAACTCCGACTCCACCCTGACGGACCTCGGCTTCTTCGCCGGCGCGTCCTCCGACAAGGCGGGCGAGGACCTCTTCCGGAGCAAGAAGGTCCAGCTCCAGGCGTACAACCCGGCCGACAAGACCTGGGAGAACGTCGACGAGGAGGGTTACGCGGTCGGCTTCGTCGGCTACACCGACGAGCTCAAGCCCGACTACGAGGTCGACGTCCCGCTGCGCATCAACGTGAAGTCCAGCGCCCCGGTCGGCTCCGGCTTCTCGCTGGGCGCCAGCATCTACGGCGACGCCGACGCGGAGTGCACCGGCTTCGGCGAGGTCGCGTACAAGTTCCAGATCGTCGCGGCCGGCACGGACACCGACGGCACCAAGCCGCAGGAAGGCGGCAAGGTCCCGGTCTCGGACAAGCCCGCCGACAAGAGCAACACGCCGGAGGTCGACGGCAGCCTCGCCGAGACGGGCTCCAGCTCCGCTCTGCCGATGATCGGCCTCGCCGGCGGTATCGCCGTGGTCGCCGGTGCCGGCGCGCTGGTCGTCGTCCGTCGCCGCAAGTCCGGTGCCACCGCGTAACACGGCCGCACACGACTGACGCGGGCATCAGCCCCGTACGAAGAGAAGGACCTGCGCTCGGAGGGGGGTGCAGGTCCTTCTTCGCGTCCGGGGCCGGAACTCGTGCGGGGCTACGACTTCGGCGGCACCGTCGGCATGCCCAGGAACGGCAGCCTCAGCGCGCCGAAGGCGTCCGCGGGGACGGCGGGCCGGCTCGGCTCCACCGCCTTGAGGCGCTCGTACGCGGCTCCCTGCGCCGGACGCGGATCGGCCTCGCCCTTGTTGGGCCAGAACGACATGGCACGCTCGGCCTGCGCGGTGATGGTGAGCGACGGGTTGACGCCCAGGTTCGCGGAGACGGCGGCGCCGTCGACGACGGAGATACCCGGGTGGCCGTAGAGGCGGTGGTAGGGGTCGATGACGCCCTCGTCCGCCCCGGCACCGATCGGGCAGCCGCCGAGGAAGTGCGCGGTGAGCGGGGTGCCCATCAGCTCGCCGACATTGCTGCCCGCGAAGCCGTTGATCTCCTCGGCGAGGACGGAGGCGGCCTGCGAAGCGGCCTTGATCTGCTTGGGGTTGGGCGCCCCGTGCCCCTGGCGCGCCGTCAACAGTCCCTTGCCGGCACCCTTCGGCTTCAGATACGTCGTCAGGGAGTTGTCGAGCGACTGCATGACCAGCCCGATGATGGTGCGTTCGGACCAGCGGCGGTTGGAGAGCGAACGGAGCACCAGCACCGGATGCCTTGCCGCGTTGACGAGCCACCCGGCGACCCTCGACGAGCCTTCCGCATAGGGGACTTGGAGGATGGACATGCCGCCCATCGCGTTGGAGCCCTTGCCGTAGCGGACGGGTTCGATGTGGGTGTTCTCGTCCGGGTGGATCGAGGAGGTGATCGCGACGCCCTGGGTGAAGTCGGCCTTGGGTGTCCCGTGCGCCTTCCGGTAGCGCCGGTTGTCGGTCTGCGCGCCCACCAGGGCCTCGGAGTTGGTCCGGGTCAGCTCGCCCAGCTTCTTCGACAGGTACGGCAGGTGGCCGCCCGCCTTCATGCGGTGCAGCAGCGTCTGGGTGCCGTAGGTGCCGGCCGCGAGGACGACCCGGTGCGCCGTGAAGGTCCGGCCCTTGCCCTTGCGCCGCTCGTCCGTCGGGAGGGTCTGCACGGCGTAGCCGCCCCGCGAGTCGTCCGTGACGGACACGACGGTCGTCATGGGATGGACGACGGCGCCCGCCTTCTCGGCGAGGTAGAGGTAGTTCTCGTTGAGGGTGTTCTTGGCGCCGTGGCGGCAGCCGGTCATGCACTCGCCGCACTCGGTGCAGGCCTTGCGCGCGGGGCCGACCCCGCCGAAGTACGGGTCGGCGGTCTCCGCGCCGGGCTCGGCCCGGGCCCGGCCGTCCGCGTCCTGGCCGTCACCGAAGAAGACACCCACGGGCGCCATGTGGAAGGTGTCACCGACCCCCATCCTCTCCGCGGCGGCCTTGAGGTGCACGTCCGACGGGGTCATGGTCGGGTTGAGCCGCACGCCCAGCATGCGCCGGGCCTGGTCGTAGTACGGCTTCAACTCCCCTTCCCAGTCGGTGATGTCCTTCCACTGCGGGTCCTCGAAGAACGGCTTCGGCGGCACGTAGAGGGTGTTGGCGTAGTTCAGGGAACCACCGCCGACGCCCGCTCCCGCGAGCACCATCACATTGCCCAGCAGATGGATGCGCTGGATGCCGTACATCCCGAGCCTCGGGGCCCAGAGGTAGTTCTTGATGTCCCAGGAGTTCTTGGGGAGCGCGTCGCGGGTGAAGCGCCGGCCCGCTTCGAGGACACCTACGCGGTATCCCTTCTCCGTCAGCCGCAGCGCGGTGACGGAGCCGCCGAAACCGGAGCCGACGACGATGACGTCGTAGTCGTACGTTTCCTCGTCCGGCTGTTCCTGGACAGAGCTCTCCTGTGACACGTGCCGCTCTCCTCATTGAGAACCGTTGCGAACCGTGGTTCGTTGTCGAAGACCCGCGCGGGGCCGGTGCCTAGCGCAGCCGGAACGCCTTCATGACCTTGAGGCTCCGGCTCATGAACGCCGCGTACTTCTCGTCGTCCATACCGAGGGACGGCGCCATCGGCAGCAGCCTCTGATGGGCGACGGTCTGCGCCTCGGTGTACTTGAGGATGCCCTCGGAGCCGTGCCGGCGGCCGAGGCCGGAGTCCTTCATGCCGCCCATCGGCGACTGGACGCTGCCGTACGCGGGTGCGTACCCCTCGTTGACGTTGACCGTCCCGGTCCGCAGCCGGGCCGCGACCGCGCGACCGCGCCGCCCGTCCTTCGTCCAGACGGACGAATTGAGGCCGTACTGCGTGGCGTTGGCGAGCTCGACGACCTCGTCCTCGGTCGTGAACCGGTAGAGGGAGACGACGGGACCGAAGGTCTCCTCGGCGCAGACGGCCATCGGGGCCTCCACTCCGTCGAGGATGGTGGGCTCGAAGAAGTACGGGCCGATGTCGGGCCGGGCGACACCGCCGGCGAGGACCTTGGCCCCCTTGGCGACGGCTTCCTCGACGTGCCGTGTCACCGTCTCCAGCTGACGTTCCCCGACCAGCGACCCCATGTCCGCCCCGTACGCGAGGGACGTGCCGAGCCGCATGGCCCTGGTGCGGGCCGCGAACCGCTCCGCGAACGCGTCGGCGATCGACTCGTGGACGTACAACCGCTCTATGGAGATACAGAGTTGACCGGCGGAGGAGAAGCAGGCGCGGACGGCGCCCGCGGCGGCCTTGTCGATGTCGGCGTCCTCGAGGACCACCATGGCGTTCTTGCCGCCGAGTTCGAGGGAGACGCCGACGAGACGGGCGGCGGCGCCCTGGGCGACCTCCCGGCCGGTCCGGGTCGATCCGGTGAAGGAGACGTAGTCGGCGTGCTTGACGACCTCGGGTCCGACGACGGGCCCGTCCCCGAGGACGACCTGGAAGACCTCGGCGGGCAGCCCGGCCTCGATGAGCAGGTCACGCGCCCACAGGGCGGTGAGGCAGGTCTCGGTGTCGGGCTTCATGACGACGGCGTTGCCCGCGACGAAGGCCGGCAGCGCGTCGCCCACCGACAGTTCCAGCGGGTAGTTCCAGGGCGCGATCTGCCCGACGACACCGCGCGGGTGGCGCAGCTCGGTGACCTTGGTGAGGGTGGGGACCGCGCCGGTGTGCCCCTTGGGGCGCAGGTACGCGGGCGCCTTGCGGCCGTAGTGCCGCGCGGCGACCACGACGGCCTGGACCTCTTCATGGGCGTGCAGCCGGGCCTTGCCGGTCTCCAGCTGGATCAGGTCCAGCACCTCGGCCTGCCGGGCGAGCACGAGGTCGTGGAAACGGAGCAGGACGGCGGCGCGCCGGCGCACGGGGGTGGCGCCCCAGGCGACCTGGGCCGCGCGGGCCCGCTCGAACGCCTTCTCGACGTCCTCCGGGGTGGACTCGGGTACGTCTGCCAGCTTCTCGCCGGTGAACGGCGTGTGGTTGGCGGTCCGCCCGGACCCGGCCACGCCCTTGGTGAGCTGCGCGACGAGCTCGGGGGTGACGACATCGGCGGCGGTACGGACGCCGGCCGGGGCGGGGGCGAGCGGGTTGGTGCCGAGGGCACCGGGGACGCCTGATGCGTCGGTACCGGTCGTCTCGTCGGCGCCGGTCTTTTCCGTGGCCTGCTCCGCGGCCTGCGAGTCCGTCATGAGCCGCAGAGTATGCCTGCTCGCTCCCTTTGGGTACCCGTCGGTAATAGCCTTTCACCGAGTACTCACACACCGCCAGTGATCACTGGCAGCAAACGCGCTGATCAGGGCGTTGTCGATCCGGCGATCACCGAGGGATCGTTTTCCCGGTCACAGTCCGGTCACCGGGGACGAGACCGCGGCCACGGCCACCGCGACCAGGGGCAGCCCGCGCGGCACCGCCGCGGTCGATCACGGCTTGTCGATGTCCAGGTTCGCGATCGCCGCCTCGGCGACCTCACGGCCCCGTGCCGTGAAGTCACCGTCGCCCGGGTAGCTGATCGTGAGCTTGTACATGTCGCCCGCCTTCGACTTGTAGTAGAAGAGCCGGAGTTCGCGGGGGCGGGGGTTCTGGCTGTCGGTGGTCCTGTACCTCACCGTGTTCTCGGCGGACTCCCTGCCCTGATACGTCGCCTTGGCGTCCGGAGTCGTCTTCGGGCCCTCGGGCATGCTCAGGGGGTACGAGCCGCTCGCCTTGAACTCGCCGTCGTCCGCGTACATCTCGGCCCGCGCGGAGTCCTTGATCTCCTTGTTGGCGTCCTCGGACTTCTTGTCGAGGGTCAGCTCGATCCAGATGCTCCCGCTCCAGTCGGTGTACGTGACCCAGTGCTTCTTGTCCGACGTCCGGTCCGGCGTCGTCTCCTGGTAGCCGACGGGCACCGCCAGCGTCGCGGCGACGTCCTTCACCGGCTTCTTCCGCCAGCCGTCCGGCAGCGGACCGGCGAACGGGTCCGCGATCACCAGGCACACCGCCACCGCGGCCGCGACGACCGCCGCTCCGAGGCCGATCAGGGTCTTGCGACCGACCCGGACGCCCCTGCCGCCGGACTCTCCGGGGCCGTCCGGGCCCTCGATCCGCACGACCTGGGTGGGCGCCGGGGCCGGCGGCCGCGCGACCTCCTCCAGGAGGCGCCGCACCTCGGCCGCCGCGGGGCGGTGGGACGGCTCCTTGCTGAGGAGCCCGTTGATCGCCTCCGCGAGCGGGCCGCCCACCGAACCGGGGGCGGCCGGCGTGGAGTTGAGGACCGACTGGAGCGTGGCGGGCGTGTTGCTGCGGCGGAAGGGGGAGACACCCTCGGTCGCGGTGTAGAGCACGACACCGAGGGACCAGAGGTCGGAGGCGGGACCGGGGCGCTGGCCCAGCACTCTTTCCGGGGCGATGTATTCGGGCGAGCCGACGAAACCGCCGGTGTCCGTCAGGCTGGTCTCGCCCTCGATCTGGGCGATTCCGAAGTCGGTGAGCACGACGCGGTCGTGCCGGCCGAGGAGCACGTTGTCGGGCTTGACGTCACGATGCAGGACGCCCGCCGCGTGCGCGGCCTCCAGGGCACCGAGGACCTCCAGACCGACGCGCGCGGCCTCGCGGGCGCCGAGCGTGCCTTCCTGGAGGGCGTCGCCGAGCGAGCGGCCCCGCACCAGCTCCATGACGATCCAGGGCTGTCCGTCCACGACGGCCACGTCGTGCACACTCACCACCGCTGGGTGGTCGAGCCGCGCCGCCGCGCGCGCCTCGCGCCGCATCCGCTCGTACGCGTTGGCACGTTCACGCTCGGGAAGGTGGTCGGGAACGCGCGGCTCCTTGACGGCGACCTCGCGGTCCACGGTCTCGTCCTTGGCCCGCCACACCGTGCCCATGCCGCCGTGCCCGAGCTTGGAGAGCAGGCGGTAGCGCCCGCCGATGAGGCGCCCGGTCCCCGGTTCCGGCGCGGGCTGCGGCGCGGGCTGCGGCGCGGGCTGCGGCGCGGGAGCCTGCGGCTGGTCCGGGACGACACGGGTGGGCGTGGCATACGGATTGCCCGGGTACGGGACGGCGGCGGCCGGGGCCCCCGCCGGTACTCCGGGCACCGCGGCCCTCGGCGGTTGCAGACCGAAACTCGTCGGCTCGTCGCCCCCGTGAGGGACTCCCCCGTTGTCGCTCATGCGTCCATCTCTATCGCGGCAGGCCGGTCGCCATCCAGTCCCGCCGCCCGCCGGTCACAGACCCGTGACGCGCGCCATCCCTTATTTCCCCTTTATGAGGGTACGAAGGCGTCCACTAGGAGGGTACGAAGGTGTCCACCGCGACGTCGAAGTACTCCTTCGCCTCCGTCCCCCGCCCGACCGGCGCCGAGACCCACACGTCGTACATCCGGCCGCCCTGCTCCCAGCACAGGTCGTAGGTGTGCCGTGCGCCCTCCGCCTTGGTGAAGCCGTCCCAGGTGAACTCCCAGAGGGCGGCCGGGTGTCCGTCGTGCGTGGTCCGGGCGACCGTGCCGTCGCGGTACCCGGGGTTGCTGGCGGGCCCCTCGGCGTCCGCCCGGCGCATCACGCCGAGCGGCCCGCCGGTCTCGGGATCGGCCTGCTTGACACCGAGGCGGAAGGTCTGCCCCGGTGACATGTAGAAGACCCGCTCCCCTTCGGGGTCCCGGGTGAAACCGTCGGGCACGGCGAGCGAGAAGCCGTCCGGGTCCGACGCGATGCGGTATCCCGAGGGCGCCGTGCGGGCCGCGGTGGCGGTCGGCGACTGCCGCCGGGTCACCGTGACGGTGGGCGCGGCGCTCGTGGGCGGGGCCGAGTGCGTGCCGGACACCGAGGACGACGTACTCGGCGTCCGTGACGTGCCCGGCGCACTGGACGAGGACGGCCTGCCGTCCCCACCGCCGTTCATCAGCAGCATGGCCGCCGACACCGCCGCGCCGGCCATCGCCGCGACCAGCGCGGCGGCGACGAGGAGACTCCGTGCGGACTGCTTGGGCGGGCCGTCCGCCGCGGTACCGGAAGCGGGCGGCTGCGGCCTGGCCCCCGGTCTGTGCAGAGGTACGTCCCGCCGCGTGGGCGTGTACGGGACCGACAGCCGCGGCGTGCGGCCGGTGTCGCGGTAGGCGCGCAGCATCCGCTCCGCCTCCGCCGCGTCGAGCCGCCGCTCGGGATCACGCTCCAACAGCCCTCGTACGACGGGCAGCAGCGGCGCGGCCTGGGCCGGCGGACGGATCTCGTCGACGACGACCGCGTGCAGGATGCCGCCGAGCGAGTCGCGGCGGAAGGGCGACGCTCCGCTCAGCACCGTGCACAGCAGCGCGCCGAGCGACCACAGATCGGACTCGGGGCCCGTCCGCGCCCCGGCCATCCGTTCGGGCGCCGTGTACTCGGGCGAGCCGACGAACGCGCCGGTCTCGGTGAGCGTCGTCGCGCCCGCGACCTGGGCGATCCCGAAGTCGGTGAGCACAACACGGTCGGTGCCGGCCTCGACGAGGACGTTGGCGGGCTTGAGGTCGCGGTGCAGGACACCGGCGTCGTGCGCGCGGCGCAGCGCCCCGAGCAGATCGATGCCGATACGTGCGGCCTCGCGGGCGTCGACCGGGCCACGCGCCGAGATCCGCTCGGCGAGCGAGCCGCCGTCGATCAACTCCATGACGATGTAGGGGCGTTCGTCGTCCACGACGACGTCGTGGACGACGATGATGTGCGGGTGGTGGAGCTGGGCGACGGCCCGCGCCTCGCGCAGGGTGCGGTCACGCTGCAGACGGGTCTCCTCGACGGAGAGCGAGTCGTCGAGAGCCAGTTCCTTCACGGCGACCTGGCGGCCGAGCAGTTGGTCGGTGGCACGCCAGACGACCCCCATGCCGCCCCGGCCGATTCTCGCCTCCAGCCGGTAACGGCCCGCGATCACGCGGACGTTCTCCCCCTCGGTCCCCATGGGCCCCATCATGCCGCACCGGACGAACGCCTTCCGTGGCGGCGACCGGCCAAGTATGCCGCCGCCCGGGACAGCCGGTGGCGCGCGACCGCTCCTGGGAGCCGGCGAGTTCGGCCAGTTCGCCTGCGTGCGCGACCAGGGTCGGCCGGACGGCCAGGGGCGATCATTTTCGGCCACCGCCTGTTGGGAAAAAGCTACAAGGCAGGGGAAATCGCCAAGAGATAGGCGCCATGCAGGACAAAGCGGGCGGCCGGAATCATGCTGTCATGTGAATCATGGAAGCCTTACCTTTTTCCGCATGGGAAATACGTTGAAGCGCCTTTCCGTCACGAGCGTCGCGGCGGTGGCCATATTCGCCACGACCACGGTGACCAATGCCAGCGCGGCGAGTGGCGGAGCCGCGTGCTCGGTGACCGGCGCCTCGGGGAGTCTCACGTTCACCAACTGGACAGCCCACCATGTGGACATCAGCGGTTGGGTCAAGGACACCGCTGCCGATGGCCACCATGTGGCCATTCGACTCGTTTCCATAGACGGCGGCACTGGATGGGTAACGGAGTGGGCCTGGCATTCCGAATACGACGGAAACGGATCGACCACCTCCTTCAGCACGTACGCGTCGCCCTCCGGCGATGATCTCGACTACATCGGCGCGCAGGTGGCTGTCATTGAAGGGAGCACGATCGTCCGCTCGTGCACGGACTACGCCTGAGCCCCCGACCGCCTGAGCCGCGGCCGGAGCAGGCGGATGCGCGGCCGTCTCCGGCAACGCCCGCGCCTGCCCGGCACGCGGACGGATCAACGCTCCTGGAAGCCCCGCAGGATCCAGTCGAACCGTTTTCTGGTGGTGGCCCAGTCGTCGGCCGGCGAGGACGCGTAGATGGCGTACTCGGTGCCGTCACTGGCCATGTACCCGACGTCGATCGCACGGTAAGGCCCCGGGAAGTAGTGCGGCGGGTCCTTGGCCAGCGCGTTCCACGTGTACTGCCAGCGGGCACCCGGCAGGTCGCGGAACAGCTCCTCCTTGAGGCTCAGCTGCTTGTAGTCCAGCAGGTGCCGTGAGATCCGCTGGTCCAGGTTGTTCATGTGCTCGTACGAGGTCCGGAAGTCCGGCGCGGTGTCGACGGCGACCCGCACGAGGTGCTTGCCCTTGTCGGGCGAGTAGTCGACCTGCCGGAGTCCGTCCTGGTCGATGGAGACGGACCGCTTCCACCCCTTGGGCAGGGAGATGCTGAAGCCCACCGGGTCGTCGTGCTGCTCCCAACCGGCGGGAACCGCCCCCTGACCGCCGCCGTCGCTCGGCGTGGCACTGGCGCTCGGAGTCGACGACGCGGAGGCGGAGCCGCCGGGGCTGCCCGTGCCGAACTGCTGCAGCGCGACCGCGACACCCCCGCCGACGATCGCCGCGAGGGCGACGACCAGGCCGAACGTACGCAGGCGGTGCCGCTTCGGCGGCGCGGGCACGATCGCCACCGGCTGATACGGCGTGGCAGCGGCCGTCTGCGCGCGGGTACCGGTGCGGGTCCCCGTCTCCGTGCCGTACCCCGCCTGGCCCGTCGGCGCGTACGACTGCGTCGCCGCACTCGACAGTCGTCCCGCGGCCGCCTCGGTAAGCATCTGCTCCGCCTGCGCCGCGCTGGGCCGCTCGGCCGGATCCTTGCGCAGCAGCGCGGCGAGGACGGGCCCCAGCGCACCCGCGTTGACCGGTTCGGCGGGTTCCTCCTCGACGACGGCCTGCATGGTGCCGATGGGCGAGGTGCGGCGGAACGGCGACCTGCCCTCCACCGCCGTGTACAGCGTGGCGCCGAGCGCCCACAGGTCGGACGCCGGGCCCGGGTCGTGGCCGCGCACCCGCTCCGGGGCGAGGTAGTCGACCGAGCCCACGACCTCTCCGGTGCGGGTGATGGTGGTGTCGCCCTCGATCTGGGCGATGCCGAAGTCGGTGAGCAGCACCCGGCGGTCGCGGCCGAGCAGGACGTTGCCGGGCTTGATGTCGCGGTGCAGCACGCCCGCCGCGTGCGCGGCGCGCAGGGCCCGCAGGACCCACAGACCGATCCGTGCCGCCTCGGCCGGTTCGAGGCGCCCCTGCTCCTTGACCTCGTCGGCCAGCGAGTTGCCCTCGACCAGCTCCATGACGATCCACGGCCGGTTGTCGTGCTCCAGCACGTCGTGGATGGTGACGACGGCCGAGTGGTTGATCCGGGCCGCGGCCCGCGCCTCGGCGTGGGTGCGGGCGAGCATCCGGGCGACGTCGCTCTCGGCGACGTACAGCGCGGCGGTCAGCTCCTTGACCGCGACCGCGCGGTGCAGCACCTCATCATGGGCGCGCCAAACCCGGCCCATGCCACCGCTGCCGATGGAGTCGACAAGTCGGTAGCGGCCCGCGAGGAGCAGGCCCTGCATCTGATTCACGTTTCCCCGCAATGGTCTTGACAGGGTCAGACTAAGGAGCGGTCACCCACCAGGGAACAAGCGGGGTCGTACGGAGACCGCACTGTGACGGTTCTCCCTTCCCTGTACGGGAGGGAACCGTTCGGCGTTCAGACGTCCTCGCCTGCACAAACGCGGCGTCCGGTGTGCAAAAGGGTTGTTCAGCGGGTGACTTGGTAGGTCGACGACGCCTGCTCGTAGAGCCGTGTCACCTCGTCGCGCTCGGCATCCGGGCCGCGCACCTGGACCACGTGGTAGTGCCCGCCGACGAGGATCGCGAGGTTGCGCACATAGAGCGAACGCCCCGCGGAGTCCTGCCAGGTGAACTGGCCCTCGGCCATCACCTTGCCGCCCACGTCGATCCGCCGCATCCCGCTGGAGGTGGCCCAGGTCGAGTCACGGAAGGGCTGCAACTCCTTCTCGTTCTCCCGCTGGTAGGTCATCGGGTCGCTGCCGTAGGTGGCCGTACTGTCCCGCCCGGGCACGACGATGAGCTCGAAGTCACCCTGGGAGTAGACGATCTGGCCGCTGCCGTTCTTCGGCGAACGGTCCCAGCCGCTCGCCACGGCGACCCGGAATCCCTCGGGGTCCTTGCGGAGCGTGAAGCCCTGGGCGACATCGGGGTCGGCGCTGGTGTGCGAGGAGGTCGAACTCGACTTCCCCGAGGGGCTTTTGTCCGGCCCCGGTGAGGTCTGGTCGGGTCGTGGCTCGCTGCTCGCCTTCGCGTCGCCGCCGGTGTCGGGGGTGGGTCCGGCCTGTCCGGCGGCGCCGGTCCGCTGCTCGCCCGTGCCGCTCCGGTCCGACTTGGGCATGAAGACCATGGCGTACGCGACCGCCGCGGCCAGCAGGAGCAGGATCAGCAGGAGCAGATTCCGGCCCAGCCGGCGGGGCCGCGCCGAACTCTCCTTCCTGGCGCGCTTGTGGCGGGCGTGCGGACTGGTCGCGGGCAGCCCGGCGCGACGCCTGCGGACGAGCTCGCCCCGGCGCCGTACGATCGGCAGCCGGCTCGGGTCGGCGGGCGGCACGGGCACGACGTGCGCCCCGGCCTCGGGCTCGGGCGCGGACCGCACCAGGGAACGCAGCCAGCCACGCAGCTCCTCGAAGTCGAGCCGCTCGGTGGGGTCCTGGCGCAGCAGCGACTCGACGACGGGCCGCAGCGGTCCGCACTCCTCGGCGAAGGCGGGCGGCTCCGCGCACACCAGCTGCACCAGTTCGGCGGTGTTCTCCTCCGGATACGGCGCGTGCCCCTGTACGGCGCGGAAGAGCAGCGCGCCCAGGGCCCACAGGTCGGTGGCCGGTCCGATCGGAGCCGCGAGCTGCCAGTTCTCGTGCACCGGCCCGGCCTGTTCCGGCGCCCAGCGCTCGGTCACCGGTCCGACCACGGCCATCCGTGCCTGCCGGGCCCGCTCCGCCGCGAGCGCGGTGGCGGGACCTCGCCGCGGCGACGCCCCGACGACCAGCTCGCCCCAACCGCCGCTGCGGCCTTCGGGGTTGTACGGGGCGGGGGCGGGACCCTGCCCGATACCGGGAACCCGGGTGTGGTCGGGGGCCGGGGAGGCGCCGGGTCCGCGGGCGTGCCCGGACTCGGTGAAACCGCCCGGAAGTCCGGGTGCCTGGGTGTACCCGGAAGCCTGGAAGCCGCCGGTGAACCGGCCGTTGTCCGGGCCCCGGCCGGTGTCGGGAGACCCACCTGGGGCCGGGACGCCGGTACGACCGCCGTGCCCGGCGACGAAGGGCTGCTGTCCGGGCCCGGACGCGGGGCGCTCGTACCCGGTGGCCCCCATGGCCGGCGTGCCGCCCGCTCCCGGGGGGAGGGTGGGGTGCCCTTGGCCGTTGTCCCCTCCGACGGGTCCGGCAGGGCGTGGCTGAGCCCCGTGCCAGGTGGCGCCCACTCCGTACGGGTCGGCTATCTGGCCCGGAGGGGCGGTGCGGGGGCGCTGCTGCCCGCCTTGACCGGGCAGCAGCGCCTGCCCGTGCGCCCGGTCCTGCGGGGAGTGTTCGGAGACGCCGTACGGACTGTCCTGGTCGGCCTGTCCGTTCTGCTCGCCGGGTGCCGCGGGCCGGGGTGCCGGAAGCACGAGCGGGTCGCCCCGCTGTTCCCCCTGGACGCGGGCCGCGGCGCGCGCTCCCGCGCGGTACGCGGCGATGGCCCCGGCGCGCGCGGCGCGGACGTCGCTCTCGGCGCCCCCCGCTCCCCCGCCCGCGTCCGATCCGCCATCCGCGTCCGATCCGCCGCCCGGCACGGCCCGCCCCGCCGGACCTGCCGCTTCGAGAGCACGCGGGCCCCTGCCCGCCGTACCCGCCGCGGGCGTCCCCGGAACCGGTGTTCCCTGCTCCGCCCGGGCCTCGATCGCCGCCCGGCGGGCCTCTTCGGCATCGGCACCGGACGTGGCCGCCACGGCGACACCGCGCGCGGTACCGCCTCCGAATCCGATGCCGCCGGCGGGACCGCGCCCGCCCGTGCCGCCCGGCCCACCGGCGCCGGCACCACGAGGGGCACCCGCGTCCGGCCCGGCCGGACCAGCGTTCCCGGTCCGCCCGGAGCCTCCGCCGAAGCCGGGCCGCGCGAGGCCGCCCTCGGCGGCCCCAGGACCCTGCCCGGGTTCACTCGTGAGGTCGTCCTCCCGCACCGGCACCGGGTCGTACCCGCACAGGGCTTCCTCGGCGGCACCGGCCGCCAGTCCGGTCAGCAGTACGCGGCCGTCGTCGCAGACGAGCACCGTGCGCACGGTGATGTTCCGGTGGACCCACCCGTGCGCGTGCAGGACTCGCAGCGCGGTCAGGACGTCGGCGGCGACCTCGGCGGCGCGGTAGGGGCTGAGCGGCTTGTCGGCGAGCAGCGCCGCCAGCGGCCGCGCGGGCACCAGCTCGCTCACGATCCAGAGCGACCCGCCCTCGGCGAACACGTCGAAGACCTGGTCGAGGCGGGGATGGTCGGGGATCTGCGCGGCGGCCTGGGCGGCCTCGATCGCGCGGAGCACCGCTGGTTCGGTGGGCCGGCGCGTGGTCCGCGCGGAGGCCCGCCGCACCCCGCCGTCCCGGGCCACGAACCCTTCGGGCAGCCCGTCCGCGTCGAGCATCTCGGCCTCGACGACCTCCGGCAACGGCACCTGCCGTACCAGGACTTCCTGCCCGCTGTAGGTGTCGAAGGCCCGGCTCTCGGCGAGTTCGTACTCGTCGGACGGCGGCAGGGGCAGGCGGTAACGGTCGGCGAGTACCCGTCCCGCATAGTCGTCCACGATGCCTCCCCCAGCCGACCGGTTGGTCAATTCCGTTCGCCTTGCGTTCCGTTGTGGCTTCGTACGGTCCGCAACCACTCACGATACGTGCCCGAGGCAACCCGCAGAGCGGTGATGCGAGATCTGGGGCTCCCTGCCGTGGCGGAACGTCACCTCGGCGAGCGGTACGTCACGACTTCGGCTGGAACGTCTCGGTCAGCGTCTTCCACGTGTTCTTGCGCAGAGCGCTGTCCCACGCGGACGCCTTCGCCGTGTACATCAGCGCGTACCCCTGATGCGCGTTCACGACGAAGCCGCGGTCGATCGACCGGTACTTGGTGCCACCGTCGACATAGGTGAACTCCCAGTCGGCCGTGTTCCAGTCGCGGTAGTCCACCTTTTCTATGCGCACCCTCGAGTACTGGGAGCGGTTCATGTAACGCTCCTGGTTCTTCCAGTCCGCGACCGGGTCGTCCTTGGGCGTCGTCGTCCAGCCGACGAGGAGCTTCTGCCCGTCGGGCCCCGTGAACCGGGCTCCCGCGGCGTCCTGGGACTGGTACTTCCATCCCTTGGGCAGCCCTATCGAGAAGCCCTGGCCGCTCTTGTACGTCCTCGCGGCGCCGGAACCCGATCCCGACTCCTTGCCGCCACTCGAACCGTCCGACGTGTTCGCACTCGCGCTCGCGTCCGAGGAGGCGTTCGCGCTCCCGTCCGCATCCGAGCCGGAGCCCGACTTGTCACCGCTGTCGGTACCGGTGTCGGTGCCGTCGTCGTCGTCCTTCTTGGTGTCGTCGCCGTTCCCGCTCCCGGACGTCGCTCCGCTGGAGGCGGTCGTCTTGCCGGCGCCGGTCTTGCTGTCCTTGGAGCCGTCGTCGTCCCCGCCACCGAGAGTGAGGGCCAGAACGGTGCCGAGCACGGCCAGCGCCAGGGCCACCGCGATGATCACCAGCGTGCGGCGCGGCACGACATCCGTCAGCGACGCCTTCGGCGCCGGCCGCGGTGGCCGCTCGGGGGCCACCGGCCACCCGGAACCCGAGGCGTTCCGCGCACCGGAGGCACCCGCAGATCCGGCACCCCCGGCCGAACTGGAGTTCACCGACGCACCGTCACGGCCCTCCGGCTTCCGCGGAGCGGGCGGCACGGACGAACCCACCGAGGCGGACGGCACGGAGGTGCCGCCGACCGTACCGGCAGCCCCACCGGACCCGGCACCCGTGCGCGGGGAGGCCGCCCCGGCGTCCCCGTCCGCCCGGGAGGCGTCCGAGCCGCCGGCCGTCTTCGCACGGGCCGTCGCCGCCGCGGTGGCCGCCGCCGTGGCGGCACCGGCCGCCGTCGCGGCCTTGCGCACCGAGCGCAGCGCCCCGCGCAGCCGCTCCGCCGGCTCCTCGCCCTTCCTGGCACCCGAACCGCGACCGCCCGCGCCCCGCCGGCCCGAATCTTCCGGCACCGGTGGCATGGCCACGACCTTCGTCGCGTCCGGCGGCTCCGGCAGCGACTGCTCGGGGGCGGGCGCGCGCAGCACTTCGTTGAGCATCGCGCGGGCGCCCGCGTCGTCGAGCCGCTGCTCGGGGTCCTTGGCGAGCAGGCCGTAGATCACGTTCTCCAGCGGGCCCGCGTTCTTCGGCTGTTCCACCGGCTCGGTCATCACGGCCGTGAGCGTCGCGATCGCCGAGCCCTTGTCGTACGGCGGCACACCTTCCACCGACGCGTACAGCAGACCGCCGAGCGACCACAGGTCGGCCGCGGGGCCGGGCTTGTGGCCGCGCGCCCGCTCCGGCGAGATGTAGGAGGGCGCGCCGACGAGCATGCCGGTCGAGGTGATGGACGGGTCGCCCTCCACCTGCGCGATGCCGAAGTCGGTGAGCACGACCCGGCCGTCGTCGGACATCAGCACGTTCGACGGCTTCACGTCCCGGTGCAGGATGCCCTCGCGGTGCGCCGAGCGCAGCACGTCGAGGATGGCCAGGCCCACCTCGGCGGCGCGCTTCGGCGTGAGCAGGCCGTCCTCGCGGATGGCCTCGGCGAGCGACTTGCCCTCGACGAGCTCCATCACGATCCACGGCCGGTTGTCCTCGTCGACCACGTCGAAGACCGTCACCGCGCCGCTGTTGCGGATCCGCGCGATCGCCTTGGCCTCACGCAGCGTGCGCGTGATCAGCCGGCGCTTCTCCTCCTCGTCGATGGCCGACGGGAACCGCAGCTCCTTCACGGCGACCGTGCGGCCCAGGGTCTCGTCCTGCGCGCGCCACACCGTGCCCATGCCGCCGCGGCCGAGAACATCCCCCAGCCGGTACCGCCCGGCGAGGAGACGTTCGCTCTTGTCCTGACGGGATGCTCCCGCCCGCTCCGCCTCCGACATGCGTCCCCTCATGCAACCCGCCCTGACAGAGCCTTCATTGTCCCTCACCCGACAAGTGCCCAACGCCCTGGGGGCCCCTGGAACCGCAACAGCTCAGCCAATGAGACGCCGGGCCCCGGCCGACACCTCACCAACCGGCGCACACCGCGCAGACCGACCACCCGGCGGCCGGAGTCGCGCACACCGGCACCGTCCGCCCCCCTGCCCTACTCCTGGCACAGAAACGTGTCCCATGATGGGCCGCGACGAGGAAGGACCCGCCGATGCCGCAGCCCCGGACACCTCGGACACTCCTGGCCATACCCGTGTCCCTGGCGCTTCTCGGCATGGCCCAAACCGGCCTGCCGGGGCGGACCCCGACCTCCTCCCAAGGCCCCGTCACCGCTGCCTCGGACACCGCGCTCACCTCCCTCGTGACCCGTGGCGGCGCTCCTGCCGCCGCTCTGCTGGCCGACGAGGAGTCGGGTCCCCGCTTCACCGATGCCGGAAACGGAATGTCACGTTCCGATCATTTCCGGGCCGGCAGCATCACCAAGACCTTCATCGCGACGGTCGTCCTGCAACTCGCCGCCGAACACCGGCTGTCCCTGTCCGACTCCGTCGACGACCACCTGCCCGGTCTGGTGCGCGGTGCGGGCAACGACGGCCGCCGCATCACGCTGCGTGCCCTGCTCCGCCACACCAGCGGCCTCCACGACTTCACCTCGGTCACCCGGGGCGCCGTCCCCGTGACCCCGCTTCAGGCCGTACGCATCGCGCTCACCCACCCCCCGGCCCACCGGGGCCGCTTCGCCTACTCGAACACCAACTACGTGTTGCTCGGGATGATCGTCGAGCAGGTCACCGGTGACTCGTACGCCACCGAGACCGAGCGCCGCGTCATCACTCCCCTCGGTCTGACCGGCACCTCGTTCCCCGGTGCCAGCGCTTCCCTTCCCGCACCGCACGGCCGCGCGTACGCCGCCGACGGCTCCGACGTCACCGAGCTCGACCCGCGCGTGGCCGGCGCGGCGGGTGAGCTGGTGAGCACGCTGGCCGATCTGAACCGCTTCTACGCGGCCCTGCTCCGCGGCGAGCTGCTGCCCTCGCACTGGCTGCGCGAGATGCTCGACACCCGCGCCGCACACGGCTCGTACGGCATGGGGCTGTTCCCGGTGGAGCTGCCGTGCGGGACCACGGTGTGGGGCCACAACGGCCGTATCTCCGGCAGCTACGTGCGCAGCGCGGCCACCGTCGACGGACGCCGTGTCCTCACCTTCCGGGTGAACACGGACGGGGTCACGGACCCGACGCTCGAACCGGCCCTGCTCGCCGCCGAGTTCTGTCCCCGCCCCCCGTAGAACGGCCGGGCCGCGAGCGAAGATCCCAGCTCACCGCACCCGTTCGAGTGAGATGAGCGGGAACCTGCGGTCAGAACGACACGATGTCCGGCGCGCCCAGCCGCGCCGCGTCCGCCGTCAGATCGTCCGGCTGACGCTGGGACTCCCGCTCCGCCTCGACCCGCTTCTCGTAGTGCTCCACCTCGCGCTCGATCTGGTCCTTGTCCCAGCCGAGGACCGGCGCCATCAGCTCGGCGGCCTCACGGGCGCTGCGGGTGCCCCGGTCGAAGGTCTCGATGGAGATGCGGGTGCGCCGGGTCAGGACGTCGTCCAGGTGACGGGCGCCCTCGTGCGAGGCGGCGTAGACGATCTCGGCCCGGAGATAGTCCTCGGCGGCCGGCAGCGGCTCGCCGAGCGACGGGTCCTCCACGATGAGGTCGAGGAGTTCCTCCGCGAGCGACCCGTACCGGTTCAACAGGTGTTCCACACGCACCACATGGAGTCCGGTGCGGGCCGCGATCCGCGCTCGCGCGTTCCACAGCGCGTGATATCCCTCGGCACCGACCAGCGGGGTCTCCTCGGTGACGCATTCGGCGACCCGCTGGTCGAGGCCGTGCACCGCCTCGTCCACCGCGTCCTTGGCCATCACGCGGTAGGTCGTGTACTTGCCGCCGGCCACGACCACGAGTCCCGGCACCGGGTGGGCCACGGTGTGCTCGCGCGACAGCTTGCTGGTGGCGTCCGACTCTCCGGCCAGGAGCGGCCGCAGCCCCGCGTACACCCCCTGGACGTCGTCGCGGGAGAGCGGCACGGAGAGCACCGAGTTCACGTGCTCCAGCAGATAGTCGATGTCCGCGCTGGAGGCCGCCGGGTGGGCCTTGTCGAGGTCCCAGTCGGTGTCGGTCGTGCCGATGATCCAGTGGCGGCCCCACGGGATCACGAAGAGCACGGACTTCTCGGTGCGCAGGATCAGACCCGTGGTGGAGTTGATCCGGTCCTTCGGCACGACCAGATGGATGCCCTTGGACGCCCGCACGTGGAACTGGCCGCGCTCCCCGACCATCGCCTGGGTGTCGTCGGTCCACACACCCGTGGCGTTGACGACCTGCTTGGCACGGACCTCGTACTCGCCGCCGCCCTCGACGTCGCGCACCTTGGCACCGACCACCCGCTCGCCCTCGCGCAAAAAGCCGGTGACGCGCGCGCGGTTGGCGACCTTCGCGCCGTACGCGGCGGCCGTGCGCACCAGCGTCGCCACATAGCGGGCGTCGTCCATCTGCGCGTCGTAGTACTGCAGGGCGCCGATCAGCGCGTCCTTCTTCAAGGCCGGTGCGACGCGCAGGGCGTGGCGGCGGCTCAGATGACGGTGGGTGGGCAGTCCGCGTCCGTGGCCGCGGGCCATCGACATGGCGTCGTACAGCGCGACGCCGGAGCCGGCGTACAGCCGCTCCCAGCCCTTGTGCTGGAGGGGGTAGAGGAACGGGACGGGCTTCACCAGATGCGGTGCCAGCCGTTCGAGCAGCAGGCCGCGCTCCTTCAGGGCCTCACGGACGAGCGCGAAGTCGAGCATCTCCAGATACCGCAGACCGCCGTGGATCAGCTTGCTGGATCTGCTCGACGTGCCAGATGCCCAGTCACGCGCCTCGACCAGGCCGGTGGACAGACCGCGTGTCACGGCGTCCAGCGCGGTGCCCGCGCCGACCACGCCCGCTCCCACGACCAGCACGTCCAGCTCGCCCTCGGCCATTCCCGCAAGTGACTCGGCGCGCTCCGCCGGCCCCAGTGTCGCTGTCCTCACCGCTGCCTCCCGCTGTTGTCGCGCTGGCCGCACCTGTCCGGCGACGCCCGGCTCACATCCCCCTGCCCAAAGTCTGACCGTCTTGCCCCTCATCGGCCACCGTCCGTCCGCAGCCTGTGGACAACTCTCGGCGACGCGCAGGGAATCTTGATCGATCAATCCCGTAAATCGGTCATATTTACTCCTAGTCTGACATTGCTCTCGCCCATCCTGTCCACAGGGCTTGCGCACCTGTCCCGCATCGGTTACTGGGAAGGACGGCCCACTCCATGCCCGCAGACCTCGCCGTCATCGGACTCGGTCATCTCGGCCTGCCCCTGGCCCAGGCCGCCGTCGCCGCCGGCATCTCCACCCTCGGCTACAAAACAGGGCCGGAGGGCGGCTCCCTCACCCCCGCAGAACTGCGCCGGATGCTCTCGGGGGGCTTCCGGCCGGCCACCAACCCGGCCGAGCTGGGCCGCGTACGCACCGCCGTCATCTGCGCCCCGACCCCGCGGGGCGCGGACGGCACCCTGGACCTCGGCCAGGTGGAAGCGGCCGCCCGCACACTGGCCGCCCAGCTGCGCCCGCACACCACCGTGATCCTGGAATCGGCGGTACATCCCGGCACCACCGAAGAATTCCTCCGTCCGCTCCTCGAAGCGGGCTCCGGACTGCGCGCGGGGCGCGATTTCCACCTCGCCTATTCGCCCAGCCGGGTCGATCCCGGCAACCGAGACTTCACCCCCGCGAACACACCGAAGGTCATCGGCGGCCTCACCCCGGCGTGCACCGAGTCGGCCGCCGCCTTCTACGGGCGGCTCACCGACAAGGTCGTACGCGCGCGCGGGCCCCGCGAGGCGGAGACCGTGCAGGTCCTGGAGACCAACTTCCGGCACGTCAACATCGCGCTCGTCAACGAGATGGCCGTGCTCTGCGACGACCTGGGCGTGGACCTGTGGGACGTCATCCGCTGCGCGGAGACCAAGCCGTTCGGCTTCCAGGCGTTCCGGCCCGGACCGGGAATGGGCGGGCACGGGATCGCCCAGGACCTCGGCACATCGGGGCGCCCGCTCCGGATGGTCGAACTCGCCCAGCAGGTCAACAACCACATGCCCCAGTACGTCATCCAGCGCGCCGCCACGCTGCTCAACGAGCACGGGAAGTCCGCCCGTGCCGCGCGCGTGCTCCTCCTCGGCGTCACCTACAAGGCGGACATCGCCGATCAACAGGGCGCTCCCGCCCACGAGATCGCCGTACGCCTGATGGAACTCGGCGCGTCCGTCAGCTATCACGACCCGCACGTCCCGGCCTGGAGCGTCCTCGGGCGGCCCGTGCCGCGCGCGGACTCCCTCTACGAGGCCGCGGCCCACGCCGACCTGACGATCCTGCTCCAGCAGCACCGCACGTACGACCTACAAGGACTGTCCGTGAAGGCCCAACTCCTCCTGGACACAAGGGGAGCGACCCCGACCGGCGCGGCCCACCGGCTCTGACCCCTGAAATCCCCTCACGGGTTGTCACTCCCGACTGCTAATGTGCGGCAGCTCTCGCACACACGTGCGCCCACGTCCCGGGCGCCCGCAGGTGTGTGCCCGCATCCCACGCGCACACCACAGCTGCGCCCACATCCCTGGGGGGAACCACATGAGTCAGTCGACGCCGCCGTCCGGTCCACCGGTCGACAACAACCCGTACGCGGGCGCGCCCACCGATCAGCCGCCCGTCCCGCAGCAGGGTGTCCCGCAGGGCGCGCCCCAGCCGGGCTTCCCCGTCGCCCCCTTCGCCCCGGCCGCCCCGGCCGCCCCGGTGCGCAACAACTTCGCGCTCGGTCTCGTCGCCGCCCTCGGCGCCGGCGTGGTCTCCGCGGTCCTGTACGGCCTCGTCATCGGCCTCACCAAGCACGAGATCGGTTACGCCGCCGTCGGCGTCGGCTTCCTCGTCGGCATCGCAGCGGGCCGCGTCGGCGGTCGCAGCCAGACCCTGCCGGTGGCCGCCGTGCTCCTGTCCGTCGGCGCGATCTACCTCGGCCAGCTGATCGGCGAGGCCATGATCATCGCCAAGCAGTACAGCGTCGGCTTCAGCGAGGTCTTCTTCGACCACCTCGACGTGGTCCAGGAAGCTTGGAAGGCCGAGGCCGACCCGCTGACCTTCGTCTTCTTCGCGGTCGCGGCGTACGTGGCCTTCCAGAGCACCCGCAAGGCCGGTCTCTGACGGTGCCCTCGCGGGCGTCTCACGGACGACCTCATGGGTGAAGGGCCCGTCCACCACTCGGTGGACGGGCCCTTCACACGTACAGACGTACAGGCCGTACGGGAGACGTACAGGCGTACGGACTAGCGCTTGTGCTGCGAGTCCGCGACCGTCACCTCGACGCGCTGGAACTCCTTGAGCTCGCTGTAGCCGGTGGTGGCCATGGCACGGCGGAGGGCGCCGAAGATGTTCATCGAGCCGTCGGGGATGTGCGACGGGCCGGTGAGGATCTCCTCGATGGTGCCGACGGTGCCGAGGTCGACCTTCTTGCCGCGCGGCAGCTCCTCGTTCACCGCCTCCATGCCCCAGTGGTGGCCACGGCCGGGCGCGTCGGTGGCGCGCGCGAGCGGGGAGCCCATCATCACGGAGTCGGCGCCGCAGGCGATCGCCTTGGGGAGGTCGCCGGACCAGCCGACACCGCCGTCGGCGATGACGTGCACGTACCGGCCGCCGGACTCGTCCATGTAGTCACGGCGGGCCGCGGCGACGTCCGCGACCGCGGTGGCCATCGGGACCTGGATGCCCAGCACATTGCGCGTGGTGTGCGCGGCGCCGCCGCCGAAACCGACGAGGACACCGGCCGCGCCGGTGCGCATCAGGTGCAGCGCCGCGGTGTACGTGGCGCAGCCGCCGACGATCACCGGGACGTCGAGCTCGTAGATGAACTGCTTCAGGTTCAGCGGCTCGGCGGCACCGGAGACGTGCTCGGCCGAGACCGTCGTGCCGCGGATGACGAAGATGTCCACGCCCGCGTCGACGACGGCCTTGGAGAACTGCGCCGTGCGCTGCGGGGACAGGGCGGCGGCGGTGACGACGCCTGCGTCGCGCACCTCCTTGATGCGCTGCCCGATCAGCTCCTCCTTGATGGGAGCCGCGTAGATCTCCTGGAGCCGGCGGGTCGCGGTCTCCGAGTCCAGCCCGGCGATCTCGTCCAGCAGCGGCTGCGGGTCGTCGTACCGCGTCCAGAGGCCTTCCAGGTTCAGGACGCCCAGGCCGCCCAGCTCACCGATACGGATCGCGGTGGCCGGGGAGACGACCGAGTCCATCGGGGCGGCCAGGAAGGGCAGCTCGAAGCGGTAGGCATCGATCTGCCAGGCGATCGAGACCTCCTTCGGGTCCCGCGTACGGCGGCTCGGGACGACGGCGATGTCGTCGAAGGCGTACGCCCGGCGGCCGCGCTTGCCGCGCCCGATCTCGATCTCAGTCACGTTGTGGCCTTTCCGTCTTCGCTTCTGCGCTCCCAGTATCCCCGACGCCTACGGCAAGGGCGGCCCCGGAACCTCCGGGACCGCCCTTGCCGGGGGCTCCACGCACGCGTGGAGCCCGTTCGCGTGTACGGGTGACTACTTGTTGCGGCTGTAGTTCGGCGCCTCGACCGTCATCTGGATGTCGTGCGGGTGGCTCTCCTTGAGACCCGCCGAGGTGATCCGGACGAACCGGCCGCGGTCCTGGAGCTCGGGCACGGTGCGGCCGCCGACGTAGAACATCGACTGACGCAGACCGCCGACCAGCTGGTGGACGACCGCGGAGAGCGGGCCGCGATAGGGCACCTGGCCCTCGATGCCCTCGGGGACGAGCTTCTCGTCGGAGGCGACACCCTCCTGGAAGTAGCGGTCCTTGGAGAAGGAGCGCTGCTCTCCACGGGACTGCATGGCGCCCAGGGAGCCCATGCCGCGGTACGACTTGAACTGCTTGCCGTTGATGAACATCAGCTCACCCGGGGACTCCTCGCAGCCGGCGAGCAGCGAGCCGAGCATCACGGTGTCGGCGCCCGCGACCAGGGCCTTGGCGATGTCGCCGGAGTACTGGAGGCCACCGTCGCCGATGACCGGGACACCGGCCGCCTTGGCGGCGAGCGACGCTTCGTAGATGGCCGTGACCTGCGGTACGCCGATGCCGGCGACCACGCGGGTCGTACAGATGGAGCCCGGGCCCACGCCGACCTTGATGCCGTCGACGCCCGCGTCGATGAGCGCCTGCGCGCCGTCACGGGTGGCGATGTTGCCGCCGATGACGTCCACGCCGGAGGAGTTCGACTTGATCTTGGCGACCATGTCGCCGACCAGGCGGGAGTGGCCGTGCGCGGTGTCGACGACGATGAAGTCGACGCCCGCCTCGATCAGGGCCTGGGCACGCTCGAACGCGTCGCCCGCGACACCGACGGCCGCGCCGACCAGCAGACGGCCCTCGCCGTCCTTGGCGGCGTTCGGGTACTTCTCCGCCTTGACGAAGTCCTTGACGGTGATGAGGCCCTTGAGCACGCCCGCGTCGTCGACCAGCGGAAGCTTCTCGATCTTGTGGCGGCGCAGCAGCTGCATCGCGTCGTTGCCCGAGATGCCGACCTTGCCGGTGACCAGCGGCATCGGCGTCATGACCTCGCGCACCTGGCGCGAGCGGTCGGTCTCGAACGCCATGTCACGGTTGGTGACGATGCCGAGCAGCTTGCCGCCGCCGTCGGTGACCGGCACACCGGAGATGCGGAACTTGGCGCAGATCGCGTCGGCCTCGCCGAGCGTGGCGTCCGGGTGCACGGTGATCGGGTCGGTCACCATGCCGGACTCGGAGCGCTTCACCAGGTCGACCTGGTTGGCCTGGTCCTCGATGGACAGGTTGCGGTGCAGAACACCGACGCCACCCTGGCGGGCCATCGCGATCGCCATGCGCGACTCGGTGACCTTGTCCATGGCGGCGGACAGCAGCGGGATGTTGACCCGGACGTTCTTCGAGATGTGCGAGGCGGTGTCGATCTGGTCGGGCGCCATGTCCGACGAGCCCGGCAGCAGCAGCACGTCGTCGTAGGTCAGCCCGAGTGTCGCGAATTTGGCGGGCACTCCGTCGACGTTGGCAGTCATGACACCTTCCCCAAATGGCCTTGATCGGTGCGGATGTCCATGCTAACGGGAAGCATGGCTCTCTCATTCCACGGTTGCGGGTGGGCTTCGGCTTCGTATGTTCGTACGGGATGGATGTCGTCACCGTTCAGACCCGTGCCCGGAGCGGGCGTCGGGGCCACGCCGGGGCCACCGCGCCCGGTCCTGTCTCGCCGGACGGCCCCCGCCTCCGTGGTGGAGGGGAACCCGCCGTGCGCCCTGGCCGGGACCAGCGGCAACGTCATCGGGGTTCCCGCCCTTCCCCGCCGTTCGCGGGGAAAATTCGCGGGAAAAAGGGACCCGCCGTGATGGAAAGCGAGCCCGCGCCACCCGGCTGGGCGACGGCGGGCACCACGGGAGAAGACCGTCGACACCACCGGAGGACACCGTTGCGGACGGGCCCCGATCGGTACGGCGGGGACACCGCGCACCGGCCGCGCGTCACCACGACCGGCCGAAATCCCTACTGCTCCGCCAGCGCCCGCAGCCGGCTCAGCGCCCGGTGCTGGGCCACCCGGACGGCGCCCGGTGACATTCCCAACATCTGGCCCGTCTCCTCGGCCGTGAGGCCCACCGCGATGCGCAGAAGAAGCAGCTCGCGCTGATTCTCGGGGAGATTGGCCATGAGTTTCTTGGCCCATTCGGCGTCACTGCTGAGCAGCGCGCGCTCCTCCGGGCCGAGAGAGTCGTCGGGCCGCTCCGGCATCTCGTCGGAGGGAACGGCCGTGGACCCCGGATGACGCATCGCGGCGCGCTGGAGGTCGGCGACCTTGTGCGCGGCGATCGCGAAGACGAACGCCTCGAAGGGGCGCCCGGTGTCTTTGTAGCGCGGCAGCGCGAGGAGCACCGCGACGCAGACTTCCTGCGCCAGGTCCTCCACGAAGTGCCGCGCGTCGCCCGGAAGCCGGGACAGACGGGCACGGCAGTAACGCAGCGCGAGCGGATGTACGTGGGCGAGCAGGTCGTGTGTGGCCTGCTCGTCGCCGTCGACCGCGCGATGGACGAGCGCACCGATCCCCGTCGTCTCGTCTTCACGCATCGGTCCATGGTGCCTTGGCGTCGTCCTGTCCGTGGCACCGCGTCCATAGTTGTGCACCGAAGCGTTATGAGCAGGTGCGCCGGAACTCATCTCCTGCGCCCTCCCCTTCCGCTCGACCGACTTGTCCCCAAGGAACTCCACACCTCAAGGATGCGGCATCCGCCGGGAAACGGGGATCGGACACCGAAGAGGCTCTCTCCGAGGGCCCGGCCCCACCCGCCGTCCGGCGGGCAGGGACTACTTCCGTCATACCCTCGAGGCGGCTCACCTAGCGGACCAGGCCCCACCGGAATCCGAGCGCGACCGCGTGCGCCCGGTCCGAGGCGCCGAGCTTCTTGAAGAGCCGCCGGGCGTGGGTCTTGACCGTGTCCTCCGAGAGGAACAGCTCACGGCCGATCTCCGCGTTCGAGCGGCCGTGGCTCATGCCCTCGAGCACTTGGATCTCACGCGCGGTGAGCGTGGGCGCCGCGCCCATCTCCGCCGAGCGCAGTCTGCGCGGCGCGAGTCGCCACGTGGGGTCGGCGAGCGCCTGGGTCACGGTGGCGCGCAGCTCCGCCCGTGAGGCGTCCTTGTGCAGATAGCCGCGGGCGCCGGCGGCGACGGCGAGTGCCACACCGTCCAGGTCCTCGGCGACGGTGAGCATGATGATGCGCGCACCGGGGTCGGCGGACAGCAGCCGCCTGACCGTCTCGACGCCGCCCAAACCGGGCATGCGTACGTCCATCAGAATCAAATCCGAACGGTCGGCACCCCAGCGGCGGAGGACTTCCTCGCCGTTGGCCGCCGTCGTCACACGCTCGACACCGGGCACGGTCGCGACCGCACGGCGGAGCGCCTCTCGGGCAAGCGGGGAGTCGTCGCAGACGAGGACGGATGTCATGGCCGTCCTCCGCAGCTGATGCGCGTCACCTTGAGCCTCCAGGCTGTTACGAATCGTCACCTGTGCGGTCGACACTCGCCGGCGGATCTGACCGCCGGCCCGAGCGCTTGTTCCTTCAACCGCCTCAGCCATCTCAACGATGGTCACTCGAAAGAGTTACGGGGCAGTCGGCCGTCATCGGCACTGTACGTGAGGGTGCGGACACGGTGCAGACATGCGCGCCGACCCTCAACGTTTCATCACAACCCATGCCCCATTTAGCCTGTTTTCTTCCCATTTGCTGGTGTCTGAGGCTAGATTCGCAATGAGTCATATTTTCATCTCCTTAGATCGTAGATGTACGGTCGGTGGGCACAGAGCAGCCCAGAACGGCAACAAGGGGACACGCAATGGCAGATTTCTCCCGCCTTCCCGGTCCGAACGCGGACCTCTGGGACTGGCAGCTCCTCGCGGCCTGCCGCGGGGTCGACAGCTCGCTCTTCTTCCACCCGGAGGGCGAGCGTGGTGCGGCACGGAGCGCTCGTGAGAACTCGGCCAAAGAGGTCTGCATGAGATGCCCGGTGCGCGCGGAGTGCGCGGCACACGCGTTGGCGGTGCGCGAACCGTACGGCGTGTGGGGCGGACTGACCGAGGACGAGCGCGAAGAGCTCATGGGACGGGCACGCAACCGACTGGTCTCGGCATCGACCACCGGAAGCAGTCCCGCTTCGAACACCTGAAGGAACGTTTCTGCTCTGACGGCGCGTGCCGGGTGGACGCGTACACGGCACAGAGGGACCGCGTGCCGGGCGGACGCGTTCCGGGCGGACGCGTACCCGGCGGAGACGGACACGGCAGGGACGGACACGGCAGGGAGAGATACGTCGGGCACGTACGCGTGCCCCCGCTTCACGACGCGACGGGAGCCGTGCGTCCGCGGTAGCCGGTAGCCGGTGGCCCCCGGAGAGAGGCCGCTAGCGGGCCGCCGCCCGCGCCAGCCGGTCCAGCGTCGCGGCCACCGCGGGCACCGCGGCGAGATCCGGGAGGGTGAGGGCGACGATCTCGCGGCGCACCGCGGGCTCCACCGTCACGGTGCGCGCCCCCTTCGGGCGTACGGACTCGATCGCGAGCTCCGGAAGGACGGCGACGCCGAGGCCCGCGCCCACCAGTCCGACCACGGCCGGATAGTCGTCGGTGGCGAAGTCGATGCGGGGCTCGAAGCCGGCACCGCGGCAGACCTCGACGAGCTGGCCACGGCAGCGCGGACAGCCCGCGATCCACGGCTCCCCGGCGAACTCGCCGATCGCCACGGACTCCGACCGCGCGAGCCGGTGCCCCTCGGGCACCAGGCCGACGAGGCGGTCCATCAGCAGCGGCCGTACGACGAGGTCGTCCCACTCCTCGACGCCCGGCGCCCCCTCGTAGCGGAACGCGAGCGCGATGTCGCAGTCGCCGGCCCGGAGCTTCTCGACGGACTCGGGCGGTTCGGCCTCCTCCAGGGACACACGGGTGCCCGGGTGAGCGGCGCGCAGCGCGGCGAGAGCCGTGGGGACAAGGGTGGAGCTGCCGCTGGGAAACGACACCAGCCGGACCCGGCCCGCGCGCAGACCGGCGATCGCGGCGACCTCCTCCTCGGCGGCGGTGAGACCGGCCAGGATGCTCGCCGCGTGCTTGACCAGGGCCTCGCCCGCCTGGGTGAGGCGCATCTCGCGGCCCGTCCGGACGAGCAGGGGGGTGCCCACGGACGACTCCAGGGCCTTCATCTGCTGGCTGACGGCGGGCTGGGTGCAGCCCAGCTCGCGGCCCGCCGCCGAGAAGGATCCGGTGGTGGCGACGGCGCGCAGGACACGGAGATGACGGGCCTCGATCACCTTTTGAGCATAAGCGAATCTTGGATGCAGCGGGAAATATCGCATCGACGCTTTGGGCTGTATCGCCTAGCTTGGTGCCATGAAGCTTCTGTCGCTCAACGTCGGCCGGGCGCGGGCCGTCGAGTACACGGACCAGCCGGAGGGCGTGACCGGCATCGACAAGCGGCCGGTCGACGGGCCGCTGCGGGTGACGGCACCGGGCCTCAGAGGGGTCGGCGGGAGCGGGCTCGCCGGGGACGCGATCTGTCACCTGCGCCATCACGGCGGTGACGACCAGGCCGTGTACGCGGTCGCGCGCGAGGACCTCGACGACTGGGAGCGCGAGCTCGGCCGGACCCTGCCGAACGGCGTGTTCGGCGAGAACCTCACGACGTGGGGGCTCGACGTGTCCGGCGCGCTGATCGGCGAACGCTGGCGGATCGGTTCCGAGGTCGTCCTGGAGGTCACCTCCGGGCGGATCCCCTGCCGCACCTTCCAGGGGCACCTCGGTGAGAAGGGCTGGGTGAAGCGGTTCACGCGGCGGGGCGCGCCCGGCGCGTATCTGCGGGTGATCGAGCCCGGCGAGATCCGCTCCGGGGACCCGATCGAGATCGCGCACCGGCCCGGCCACGACGTCACCGTCGCCATCCAGTTCCGCGCCTCGACGACCGAACGGGAGCTGCTGCCAAGGCTGTTGGCGGCGGGCGACGCACTGCACCCGGAGAGCCGGGCGGCGGCGCGGGAGTACGTGGCGAAGTACGGCGGTTAGGGGCCGCCCCGGCCCCGGCCGAGCGGGGTGCGGAGAACTCGTGGAACCCGGTCGGACGTTGGGCGGCACCGGCCACCGGGCGGCCGGGCCGGTCACTAATCTTGCGCCATGACAACGGCTCTGATTACGGGATCGACCGCGGGAATCGGTGCCGCCTTCGCACGGCGGCTGGCGGCGGACGGGCACAACCTCGTGCTGGTGGCGCGGGACACGAAGCGGCTGCGGGAGCAGGCGACCGAGCTGCACGACCGGCACGGCATCGAGGCGGAGGTGCTCACGGCGGACCTGGCGACGGACGAGGGCATCGAAGCGGTGGCCGCCCGCCTGTCCGACCGCAGGAACCCGGTCGACCTGCTGGTCAACAACGCCGGCTTCGGCAACAAGGGCCGCTATCTGGACGTTTCGATGGCGGACGAGCTGAAGATGCTCAAGGTGCACTGCGAGGCGGTGCTCCGGCTGACGTCGGCGGCGACCGAGGCGATGCGCGAGCGCGGCCGGGGCGGCGTCGTCAACGTCGCGTCGGTGGCCGCGTTCGTGCCGCGGGGCACGTACGGGGCGTCGAAGGCGTGGGTCGTGCAGTTCACGCAGGGCGCGGCGAAGGATCTCGCGGGCAGCGGCGTGCGGTTGATGGCGCTGGCTCCCGGCTTCGTGCGCACCGAGTTCCACGAGCGGGCCGGCATGGGCACGGACAACATCCCGAACTGGATGTGGCTCGACGCCGACAAGCTGGTCGCGGCGGCACTCGCCGATCTGGCGCGCGGCCGGACCCTGTCCATTCCGGACCCGCGTTACAAGGCGCTGATGGGCGTGGTGAAGGTGACGCCACGGGCGCTGCTGGGCGGGATCACGTCGAGGACCGGGCGGAAGTACGGCCCCCAGTAAGGGCGATCACGCAGGTCGCGCGGTTCGCGCGGCAGGCGCTCGCACGTCTCGTGCGGTGGGTGGTGTCGCCCCTCCGGTGGGAGGATTGAGGGTGAATCAACCGGACCAGGGGGCCGGAGGCGGCGCCATGACATTCGTACAGTTGATTGACTGTAGAACCAGTCGGTTCGACGAGATGAACCGGCTGATGGACACCTGGGTCGAGAAGACCAAGGGGAAACGGACCGCGACGCACAGCGTCATCGGCAAGGACCGTGCCGACGCGAGCCACTTCGTGGAGATCGTCGAGTTCCCGTCGTACGAAGACGCGATGCGGAACTCGAAGCTTCCGGAGACCGACACGATCTTCCAGGAGATGGTGGCGCTCTGCGACGGGATGCCGACGTTCACGGACCTGGACGTGGTGCGCGACGAGCAGCTCTACGCGACGAACGTCCGCATGTACTTCGACATGCTGGCGGGCCCGGGTGAGCTGGGGCCGCTCAACGGGCTGATGGCGGAGAGCTATCACGACCACGATCCCGCCAACGAGCAGGACACCATCGGGCTCGACGCGGTGCGGCGCGAGATCGAGATGTGGCGCGGCGGCTTCGACTTCGCGTTCACCGTCGAGGACCAGATCACGGAGGGGGACCGCGTCTGCACGCGGTGGACCTGGAACGGCACGCACACGGGCGACTTCATGGGGATGCCGGCGTCCGGGAAGCAGGCCTCCATGACCGGCACGACCATCTTCCGGTGCGGGGAGGACGGAAAGATCGTCGAGGGCTGGTGGCAGTACGACCGGCTGGGCCTGATGGCCGGGCTCGGTGCGCTGGACGCGCTGGAGGGCTGACCGCTCCGCGCGCGCCGGACGGACAGTCCCTGGGCAACAGCCTCGGAAACGAGGGAGGTCCCCGTTCCTGATGGAACGGGGACCTCTTCACGGCGTCACGCCTCGGTGGGCGCGGCCGTCCTCATGACGTCGTGCGTCAGTGGGAGTGCCCGTGGCCGCCGTGACCGGCGTCGCCCTCGTCCTCGGCCGGCTTCTCGACGACCAGGGTCTCGGTCGTGAGGAGCAGGGAGGCGATGGAGGCGGCGTTCTCCAGGGCGGAGCGGGTGACCTTGACCGGGTCGATGACGCCGGCCTTGACCAGGTCGCCGTACTCGCCGGTGGCGGCGTTGAAGCCCTGGCCCTTGTCGAGCTCGGCGACCTTGGAGGTGATGACGTAACCCTCCAGGCCGGAGTTCTCGGCGATCCAGCGCAGGGGCTCGACGGCGGCGCGGCGGACGACCGCGACACCCGTGGCCTCGTCGCCGGTCTTGCCGAGGTTGCCCTCGAGGACCTTGACGGCGTGGACCAGCGCGGAGCCACCACCGGAGACGATGCCCTCCTCGACCGCGGCGCGGGTCGCGGAGATGGCGTCCTCCAGACGGTGCTTCTTCTCCTTGAGCTCCACCTCGGTGGCGGCGCCGACCTTGATCACGCACACGCCGCCGGCCAGCTTCGCGAGGCGCTCCTGGAGCTTCTCGCGGTCCCAGTCGGAGTCCGTGTTCTCGATCTCGGCCTTGATCTGGTTGACGCGGCCGACGACCTCGTCGGAGCTGCCGCCACCGTCGACGATCGTGGTGTCGTCCTTGGTGACGGTCACGCGGCGGGCGCTGCCGAGCACGTCCAGGCCGACCTGGTCGAGCTTGAGGCCGACCTCCTCGGCGATGACCTGACCACCGGTGAGGGTGGCGATGTCGCCGAGCATGGCCTTGCGACGGTCACCGAAGCCGGGGGCCTTCACGGCGACGGCGTTGAACGTGCCGCGGATCTTGTTCACGACCAGGGTCGACAGGGCCTCGCCCTCGACGTCCTCGGCGATGATCAGCAGCGGCTTGGAGGCGTTCGACTGGATGACCTTCTCCAGCAGCGGCAGCAGGTCCTGGATGGAGCTGATCTTGCCCTGGTGGATGAGGATGTACGGGTCGTCGAGGACGGCCTCCATACGCTCCTGGTCGGACACCATGTACGGGGACAGGTAGCCCTTGTCGAAGGCCATGCCCTCGGTGAAGTCCAGCTCCAGACCGAAGGTGTTGGACTCCTCGACGGTGATGACACCGTCCTTGCCGACCTTGTCCATCGCCTCGGCGATGAGCTCGCCGACCTGCGGGTCCTGGGCGGACAGACCGGCGACGGCCGCGATGTCGGACTTCTCGTCGATCGGGCGCGCGGTGGCGAGGAGCTCGTCGGAGACCGCCTTGACGGCCGCGTCGATGCCCTTCTTCAGCAGCGCCGGGGAGGCTCCCGCGGCGACGTTCTTCAGGCCCTCGCGCACGAGCGCCTGGGCGAGCACGGTGGCGGTGGTCGTACCGTCACCCGCGATGTCGTTGGTCTTGGTCGCCACCTCCTTCACCAGCTGCGCACCGAGGTTCTCGAACGGGTCCTCGACCTCGACCTCACGGGCGATGGTCACGCCGTCGTTGGTGATGGTGGGGGCGCCGAACTTCTTGTCGATGACGACGTTGCGGCCCTTGGGGCCGATCGTCACCTTCACCGTGTCGGCAAGCTTGTTGACGCCGCGCTCGAGGGCGCGACGGGCGTCCTCGTCGAACTTCAGGATCTTCGCCATGGGAGCGGTTCAGCCCTCTCGGAAAACTTGGGAGAAACGAACGGCGCCCCCAGCGCCCGGTTCATCAAAGGTAGCGGGGGCCAGGGGCGCAGTTCACTGCAATGCTTGGTGCGGGGTTGTCCGGGGGAAGCCCCCGGACGCCCTTACCGGGTGAATTACTTCTCGATGATCGCGAGCACGTCGCGAGCCGAGAGGACGAGGTACTCCTCGCCGTTGTACTTCACCTCGGTGCCGCCGTACTTGCTGTAGAGCACGATGTCGCCGACGGCGACGTCGAGCTCGACACGCTTGCCGTCCTCGATGCGACCCGGGCCCACGGCCAGGACGACGCCCTCCTGGGGCTTCTCCTTGGCGGTGTCCGGGATGACCAGGCCAGAGGCCGTGGTCTGCTCGGCGTCGAGCGGCTGGACCACAATGCGGTCCTCGAGCGGCTTGATGGCAACCTTGGAGCTGGTGGTCGTCACGATCCGACCTCCCCCTTCGGAGATCTCACGGGGTTAACTGTCTGAGGTGGCGACCAGGTGGATCCGTCGTCGCGGGTGCCGGATCTTCCTGTCGCTATTGGCACTCTCCAGGGGGGAGTGCCAGACCTGAGACTATGACTGCGATTAGCACTCGGTCAAGCGGAGTGCCAAAGGCGTCGGCGTGGCGTGGCCCGGAAGGTGCCGGAGCGTGGCGAACGGGCGCCCCTAGAGGTAGTTCTCCAGCCGGGCCGGCGTGAAGCCCTCCGCCTGGATGCGCCGGAGCAGCCGGACCGTGGCGTCCGTGAGATCGGGTTCGCCGAAGCCGCAGAGGATGTCGCCCGGCCTGAGCCGGTGGGCGTCGGCGGCGCGGCCGAGGACGATCGCGGCGACCCCGCAGTCGGCGGCGGCGCGCAGGGTGGTGCTGTCGTATCTGCCGTAGGGGGGCCGCAGCAGCCGGGGCCTGATGCCGAAGCGCTGCCGGAGCTTGTCCTGCTGTCCGCAGATCTCGGCGCGCTGGCCGGCATAGGGCAGGCCGCGCAGGGAGGCGTGGTCGAGGGTGTGGTTCTGGACGCTCGCGCCGACCGCGCGCAGCCGGGCGAAGTGCCCGTACCCCGGCCCGATGACACGGTCCGTGAGGAACACGCTGACCGGGAGCCGCAGTTCGCGGACCATGTCGACGAACCGGGGATCGCGCTCCACCCCGTCGTCGTACGTCAGGAAGACCACCTTGTCGCGGGTGCGCACATGGTCCACGACGGGCGGCAGTCCCGGACCCGCGGTGCGTGCGGTGGTCCGGGCGGGCGCCTTCGGTGGCGCGGCGAGCGGGCTGGCCAGGCCCCAGCGGCGGTACGCCGTCTCCTGCGGACGCACCCGCTGGGCCGCCTTCTTGCCCAGCCGCTCGATGGGGTCGACGGACTGCGCGCAGCCACCGAGCAACACCGCCGCGAGCAGTACGGCGATCACCGCCCGCACCCTCACAGGTAGTCCTCGAGGCGCGCGACCGCGTACCCCTTGCCGGTGACCGTCTTCAGGAAGCGGCGGACCATGTCGGGCATGGTGCCCTTCCAGTCCTCGCGGCCCCGGAAGTGGGTGAGGACGATGTCGCCGGGGTGCAGGTCCTGGTCGTCGTCGCGGTACTCCCAGTGGTCGACGAAGACTTCCTCGTTCCAGATGGGCGCGTACTCGACGCCGCAGGACTTGGCGGCGCGCAAGGTGTCCTGGTCGTAGTTGCCGTACGGCGGGCGGAAGAGGACCGGGCGCTTGCCGAACTGCTTCTTCATCACGTCCTGCATGCCGCAGATCTCGCGCTTCTGCCGCGCGTAGGACAGCGCGGGCAGATAGGGGTGGTGCAGCGTGTGGTTGTTGAGGGTGATGCCTCGGTCGCGCATCTTCCGGAAGTACCCGTAGTCGTCCTTGACCAGGTAGTCGCTGAGGAAGGCGGTGTACGGGATCTTCAGGTCGCTCATCATCCGCAGGAACGCGGGGTCCTTCTCCTCGCCGTCGTCGATGGTGAGGAAGACGACCTTGTCCTTGGTGGGGACGGTCGTGAAGACCGGCGGCAGCCCCAGCTCCTCCTGGCCGTCGACCTCGAACCCCTTGCGGGCCTCGATGGCCGGCTTCCTGGCGGGCGGCGCCGGGGGTGTCAGCGGCACCTCGGCGAGTCCCCAGCGCTTGGCGGCGGCGACCCGCCGGGCCTGCGCCAGCCGGAGCCGGGAGGCGTACGCGTCGAGGGCGCGGGCCGGGGGCGCCTGGAGCCGGACCTGCCGACCGTGGGCCGGCTTGGCGGCGTCGGCGTCGGCGTCGGAACCGGGGGCGGAGCCGGAGCCGGAGCCGGTCTCGGCACAGCCGGAGACGAGGAGGGCGAGGGCGAGCACGCCGACTCCCCAGCGCGCACCGGCCCCGTTTGTGCCGTTTTTATCATTTTGTCGCACGGGTCGCATGGAGCCGGATCCTCCCAGGTCACCGCCCTCCCCCAGGCCCCGACACCGCCGCCGGAAGCACACCGTCCACCGACTGGCCCACAATGGCCGGGTGAACGACGTCTCCTTCGCCTCCCTCCTCACCGCCGAGGGCCGCGCCCTGCTCGACGAGGTCCGCGCCACCGAACCGGCACAGGAGCTGGCCGTCGCCACCCGACTGCGCCGCGAGCACCCCGCCGAACTGGTCTCGGCGGCCCTCGGACAGGCCCGGCTGCGGCAGCGGGCGGCGGCGAAGTTCGGGGCCGAGGACGCCGGACGGATGTTCTTCACCCCGAACGGGGTCGAGCAGTCCACCCGGACGAGCGTGGCGGTCCACCGCGCCCAGCGGCTGCGCGCCCTGGGAGTCCGGTCCGTCGCCGATCTCTGCTGCGGCATCGGCGGCGACGCGATCGCGCTGGCCCGCGCCGGAATCCGCGTCCTCGCCGTCGACCGTGATCCGCTGACGGCCGCCGCCGCCCGCGCGAACGCCGACGCGCTGGGGCTCACGGACCTGATCGAGGTGCGCGAGACGGACGTCACCGAGGTGGACACCTCTTCGTACGACGCGGTCTTCGTGGACCCGGGGCGCCGGGGCGGCCGAGGCCGGATCTTCGACCCAGAGTCCTACTCGCCACCGCTGTCCTGGGCCGTCGGGGCGGCCCTGCGGGCTCCGGTCGCCGCGCTGAAGATCGCCCCCGGCATCCCGCACGAGGCGATCCCCGCCGAGGCGGAGGCCGAGTGGATCTCGGACGGCGGCGACGTGAAGGAGGCGGTCCTGTGGTTCGGCACGGAGCCGGGCCTGGTACGCGCCACCCTGCTGCCGGGCCCGCGCGAGCTGCGCGGACGCGGGCTGCCCGATCCGGCGGTACGGGCGGTCGGACGCTATCTGTACGAGCCGGACGGCGCCGTCATCCGCGCGCACCTCGTCGCCGAGGTGGCCGAGGACCTGGACGGCGGGCTGGTCGACGAGACGATCGCCTACGTCACGGCCGACGAGCTGCGCCCGACGCCGTACGCGTCCGCGTACGAGATCACCGACCGACTCCCCTTCAACGTCAAGAAGTTGAAGGCGCTGCTCCGGGAGCGGGAGGTCGGCGTCCTGACCGTGAAGAAGCGCGGATCGGCCGTCGAGCCGGAGGAGCTGCGGCGCAAGGTGAAGCCGCAGGGCCCCCGCTCCGCGACGGTGTTCCTGACCCGGGTGGCGGGCGCCCCGACCATGCTGGTGGGGGCACCCGCGACACCGTCTACTGGTGGTGGACCGTCTTGAGGGGTGCCAGGTTCGGCTCGGCGCCGACCGGGCCCGACCTCACGACCGTCGCGGCCTGACCGCCGTTCGTGCGGAGCGTGAAGGTGCTCTGCCGCGAACTCGTGGGCTCCAGGCCGTTGTAGTACGGGTGGTACACGAACTGGCTGCTGCTCGCGCTGATCGAGGCGCCCGCGGTGTCCAGCGCGCCCGACGCGATCGACCCGCTGCCGCCGAAGCCGACCACGAACTGCGTGCTCGCGGACTCGCGCAGCAGATAGCTCTTGGCCTCGCTCGACAGAGTGTCGCGCGAGGTCCACAGGACGGGTCCGAAGACGTTCATCGCCGCACCGGCCGACACGCCGCCACGCCAGGTGTTCGTGTAGGCGAGGGCGGCCTGGCTCGGCGCGCTCCACCAGAACTTGGCGACGGCCGCGGAGGTGCCCTCGTTGGTGCTCGCCGTGATCGGGTAGTACGTGTACGTCGACGGCCACTTGGAGAAGGAGGTGTGCGTCAGCGCGTACTTCGCCGAGGCACCCACCGTGATGATCATGGTGCTCTTCGGGCTCAGGCTGTTGAGGTACGCCTTCACCGAATCGGTCAGCTTGTTGCCGTCGTTGAGGACGACGCTGCCCGCGCTGCTCGTGCCGTCCGCCCCGGCCGCGGCGGCCGCCGCGAGCGCCGAGTGGTAGTCGGTGCCGGTGGCCAGGAACACGTACTTCGGCGCGCTGGTCACGGACTTCGCCACCGCGACCGAGGTCGAGTACCGGGACGTTCCCGCCAGCCGCTTCGGCGTGAAGCCGAGCGCGGTCACCTGCGAGGAGACCGCGCTGCTGAGGATGGACGTGCCGCCGATGAGGTAGACGTTCGCGCCCGGCTTCAGCACCCGCTTCAGCTCGGCCTTCGTCGCGGAGGACAGCCCGCTCTTCGGGGTCATCAGCACCGGACCGTGCTTCTTGCCGGCGAGTGCGGGTGCGGTGAGCGAGTACGCCTCGGAGTCCTGGTTGATCAGCACCGCGGCCTTGGCGTCCATCAGGCCCGGCACGCTCCCGCCGACCGTGTTCCAGGTCCAGCGCGAGGAGGCCGTGCCGGTGGCGTAGGTGTCGGCGCCCCAGACCCGGCCGGTGCCGTTCTTGCGCAGCGGCTGCCAGCTGGGGTTGGGGCCGAAGTTGCCCTCCGGATGATCCGCGACCTTGGTGAGCTCACCGGTGGCCAGGTCCGCGTACTCGGTGGTGTGCACGTCGGAGCTGTCGCCGGAGGTGTGGGCGTCGAAGATGATCCGCTTGCCGGTGGGCGACCAGGACGGGTTCGCGTAACCGCGGGAGTCGCTGGTGATCTGCCGGACATCCGTGCCGTCCGCGTTCGCCGTGAAGAGCTGCGACAGTCCGCCGTCGACGTTCCGGACGAACGCCAGCTTGGTGCCGTCCGGTGAGTAGGCGGGCTGCTCGGCGTCGGTCAGCACCCGCTTGACCGTGTTCGCCGTCGACTCGTAGACCCAGACGCCGTCGTTGTCGTAGCAGCCGTAGTTCTTGCGCCGCTCGAACGCCACCAGACCGGTCGGGCTCACGGTCGGGTCGTTGTCACAGACGGTGGACGGTTCCTGGGTCGCCGTCAGCAGCGGGCGGGGCGCCCACGAGCCGTCGGAAGGGCCGTAGGCGAGCTGGCCACCGGTCGAGAAGACGACGTAACGCCCGCCCCACCAGAAGGTCAGGTCCTCGTACGAGGCGCTGGACCGCACCCCTTCCGCCCAGGGCAGGGTGATCTTCGAGGCGCCGCTCGGCCTGATGCTCGAGATCTGGCTCCAGGCGGTGATGAGCCGGCTGCCGTCCGGCGCCCAGGCGGCGTCCCACCCGGCCTGATTGGGAACCTCGGTGGCCTTGCCCGTGGCGGGATCGATCAGGAGCGGGCCGTCCACGAGGATCTTGCCCTCGGTGCCCGGCCAGGGCCCGGCATCGTCGGCGACGGCACCCGGAGCCGTCGCCAAGGTGGCCGCGGCGAATGCCGCCGCGGTCGCGAGCGCCGTACCACCGCGGCGCTTGAACATGCTCAAAGTGACCCCCCATGGATCAGAAACGTCGAATTGCCGCTCACTCGCCGGGCCGACGCCCCTCCCCCAGAGGCTCACAGCCGCGTCATGGCAGCCGGGTCACTGTAGTTCCTGGAGGGACCAGGGGGAACAGAGTTACGAGAGGGCTCCGCACGGGCCGCCGTGCGGCGGGTCAGTCGCACTCCCGCGCCCGTGCCTCCAGCAGTTCGCGCTCCCGTTCGTTGCGCGCCAGCGAGGCCGCCCGCTCGAACTCCGCCCGCGCCAGAGCCGTACGTCCGAGCCGGGCGAGCAGATCACCGCGCACGCTCGGCAACAAGTGATAGTCGCGCAGGGCGGGTTCGCCGGCGAGGGCGTCGACGATCTCCAGGGCGGGGCCGGGCCCGTCGGCCATCGAGACGGCCACGGCGCGGTTCAGCTCGACGACCGGGGAGGGCGTGCGGGCCGCCAGCAGGCCGTACAGGGTGGCGATCCGCTGCCAGTCCGTGTCCTCGTACGTGTAGGCCTGCGCGTGGCAGGCGGCGATGGCGGCCTGGAGCGCGTACGGCCCCGGGCTGCCGGTGGCGACGGCGCTGGAGCGGCCCAGCGCGGTGAAGCCCCGGCGGATCAGCATGCGGTTCCAGCGGCGGCGGTTCTGGTCCTTGAGGAGGACGGGTTCGCCGGCGGGCCCGGTGCGCGCGGCCGCCCGGGACTCCTGGAGCTCCAGCAGGGCGGCGAGCGCGTGCACCTCGGGTTCCTTGGGCATCAGCTCGGCGAGCACCCGGGCCAGCCGGAGCGCGTCCTCGCACAGCGCCGGACGGAGCAGGTCGTCGCCCGCCGTGGCCGCGTACCCCTCGTTGAAGACGAGGTAGATGACCTCCAGTACGGACCCGAGCCGGACTTCGCGTTCGGGGCCGTACGGGACCTCGAAGGCGACCCCCTTGGCCGCCAGCGTCCGCTTGGCCCGCACGATGCGCTGGGCGACCGTGGCCTCCGGGACGAGGAAGGCGCGGGCGATCTCGGGCGTGGTCAGACCGCCGAGGAGCCGCAGGGTGAGCGCGATGCGGGCCTCGGCGGACAGGACGGGATGGCAGGCGGTGAAGACCAGGCGGAGCAGGTCGTCGTCGATGTCGTCCGGATCGGCGGGTTCGTCGAGGTGGTGCGGTGCCGACAGCGAGAGGTCCCGTCCGACCTCCTCCAGCTTGCGCGCGTAGCGCTCCCGGCGGCGTACGAGGTCGATCGCCCGGTGCTTGGCCGTGGCCATGAGCCAGGCGCCCGGGTTGTCCGGCACTCCGTCCCGCGGCCACTGCTCCAGCGCCGCGACCAGGGCGTCCTGGGCGAGTTCCTCGGCGATGCCGACGTCACGGACGATCCGGGCGACGCCCGCGATGATGCGGGGGGACTCGATGCGGAAGATGGTCTCGACGGCCGTGTCGACGCCGCCGGCGGGCGCTGGGGTGGGCTGCTGTTCCACAGCACACCATCAGACACCCGCGGCGGCGTCAGGCCAAGGAGACCGCTCAGGCCGAGGAGCCGCTCAGCCCCCGGCGATCTCCCGCACCTCGCAGGTGACCGTCCAGAACTCCTCGTGCACCTTCAGGAACCGCTTGGTCCACTCCACGGCCTCGGCCATGTCCTTGCACTGCATGATCGCGTAGCCGCCGACGACCTCCTTGGACTCGGTGAAGGGACCGTCGGTGACGGACAGCTGCCCACCCGACCAGTGGACGCGCTTGCCCTGCGCGGTGGGCGTCAGGCCATCGGTCTCGAGCATGACGCCCGCCTTGGTGATCTCCTCGATGAGCTCGCCCATCCGCTGCATCAGCTCGGGGCTGGGCCCCTCGGCGGGCGCGGTGCTCTCGTCGATCTGGACCAGCGAAAGATAGCGGGGCATGGTGACTCCTCGTGTCTGTGGTGCCTCGGAGGCGGGGCTTCCCCCTGCCTCTCACCCGTGCGTCGAACGGGAGACACCTGCTTCGACACCGTCCCCGGATTTCTTTGGATCCTTTCTCCGGGCAGGCCCGGATGGATCAATCGGAGGAACCGGGGATTCGGGTCAGTCGGCGAAGTCCTTGAGTTTCTGCGTGTCCAGCGTGAACCCGACCGGATCCGGCAGCTCGACCACCGCTCCGAACGCCCGGGTGGTGAGAGAGCGGTAGACGCCACCCTCGGGATCGCAGTGCACGGTCACGCTGGCCGTGTCCCGGTCGACGAGGAGGTAGACGGGGATTCCGGCGGCCGCGTATCCGTCGGGCTTCTCGATCCGGTCACGCCGGTCGGCGTCCCGGTCGTGCGAGGTGACCTCGACGACCATCAGGACACCCGAGGGCTCGGACCACTCGCCCTTCCGGCGAAGTACTCCTCGGGCGCCAGCGCTCCGGCCGGCCGGGCGCGCCCCTTGCGATACGCCTGGACCTGGAGGCCTTGTTCCGGGAAGAGGAAAAGTTCGGGGCGGTACTGCATGCACCGCTTGAGGAGCCAGGCGACGATCTGAGCGTGATTGCCGTCCGGCATGGGCTTGACCCCGATCTTTCCGTTCAGGAATTCCAGCCGCGCCGACTCGGGCGCGTGACGAGCGAGCTCCTCGAACTCCTCGACGAGCATCTGGGGCCGGTCGGACGTGCTGGGGGTCATGGCGTCGCCTCCTCCCGTCCATCCTGCCCCGGTCAGGGCGGACCGTGCTGCAAGGTCGTCATGTGCCTGCTCCTTTCTCGGCCTTCTCCGTGCGGGTCCCGGTACGCAGAGCGGCGCGCAGCCGTCCGGCATGGGCGCGCACCTCGTCGGCCGCGAGGGCGGGCCGCCCGCCCCGGCACACCCCGCACAACCCGCCCCGCAGCGCGTGACCGTCCCCGCCCGGCTCCCCGCACGCCGTGCACACCACCTCGTAGCGGGGTGCCGGTGGCTGCGGCTCGGGCCGCGGGGGCAGCTTGGCGAGGAGCCGGGCGCGTACGAAGGCGTACGCGTGGGCCACGCGCTCAGGGAGCCCCGCCGTCAGCGCCTGGACGAGCTGCGGCTCGCCCGCGCCCCGCGCGAACCACTCGGCGGCCTCCCCCTCCAGTGCCGCGCACTCCCCCGCCGACAGCGTCAGCCGGGCGTCGATCCGACCGAGCCGGGCCAGCGCGCTGTACGCCGTCGAGCGCGCCGCCGCTGCCACGGGACGCTCGGTCACGGGCGTCTCCCCGGCAAGAAGGGCGTTCCACCAGGTGTCGTCGTGCGCGGTGCGCGAGAAGAAGGTGTGCCAGACCCAGCGGGGCAGCCGTCCACGGTGACGGGGCGGCGCACCCTGCGCAAATGGCCTGCCGCGGAAAGGTTGTTGAGGGCCGTGGAGAGGGCGCACTGGCCGTACGGGACGTGCTTGGCGAGGGTCTTGATCGAGAGGTCGGACTCGTCGGCGAGCCGGTCGATGTACGTCGCGATCGATGCCTCGCGGGTGGGCAGATGTGCGAAGCCCCGACCCGTCCGTGGGGTTTGGTCGGGCGCCGACCGTTTTCCGTAACCCGGATTGGCCAGGGGATGGGCGGAGGGGCGCAGGGCAGCACTAGGCTGGGTGACAGCCATGGATCGACTCTCTTTCGATCTACGTGGTCAGACCCCCGCGCGGTGCGCCAACACCCACGGGGGTCGAAGTTTTCCCGGCGCACGCTACACGCCTGCCACGCTCCGCCGCGACCCGATCACGAAAAGTCATATCCCCTGGCCCGGACGGCACTTCGGCCGTCGGCAAGGGAGGGAGGGCGGGTTGGACCTCCCGCCCATTCCATGCAAAAGAGGCTCGAATCCCGAGCCCCGAAGCTCAAGTCCCGCGGACCGGCTCCGACAGAATCACCCGAGTCGTGGCGTCACGTGAGCGAAGCCCGGGGATCGCTACTTGAGCGAGGCCCACAGGTCGCTCGCCTCCGGTTCGTTCGCGATCACCCTGTTGCGGTCCGACGGAGCCGTCACCACCGGCATCATCACCGTCGTGACCTCGTCGGACGAGAGGGACTTCAGGCTCTGGCCGAGTTTCATCAGCTCGCCGAGGGAGTCCAGCCCGGTGTCCGTCGTCAGGCTGCCGGTGACCGCGTTCGCGACGCTGTAGAGCATGGCCGGGTCGGTGAGCAGACCGGCCGACGAGACCTGCCCCAACAGGGCCTTCACGAGCTTCTGTTGGAGGCCTATGCGGCCCAGGTCGCTGCCGTCTCCTATGCCGTGCCGGGTGCGGGCGAGCGCCAGCGCCTTCGTGCCGTCGAGGTGATGCTCGCCCGCGGTGAGATGCAAGTGGCTCTGGTCGTCGTCGATGTCCTCGTCCGTGGTGACCGTGACACCGCCGAGCGCGTCCACGAGGGCCGCGAAGCCGGAGAAGTCGATCTCGATGTAGTGGTCCATGCGGACATCGGTCAGGGACTCGACCGTCTTCACCGCGCAGACCGGGCCGCCGATCGAATAGGCGCTGTTGAACATCGCGTTGTACGCCACCGCCGTCGTCCCGCCGGAGGAGGTGGGGCAGGCCGGCCGGGTCACCAGGGTGTCCCGGGGGATGCTCACCACGGTCGCCCGGGTGCGCCCCTCGTCGATGTGCACGACCATCGCCGTGTCGGAACGGGCGCCGGAGCTGTCGCCGCCGCCGAGCTTCGCGTTCGCCTTGCCGCTGCGCGAGTCGGAGCCGAGGACCAGGATGTTGAGGGCGCCACTGGGAAGCGGGGAGGCGGAGGCAGAGGCGGACGCCGGGGACGAGGGCGTCGCCACCGCCTTCGCCGGGCGGTCGTCGCCGAGCGCGCTGTTGATGTCGACACTCTTGATGTTCTGGTTCAGATGCCAGTAGGCCCAGCCCGCCGTGCCGACGCCCAGCACCAGCAGTCCCGCCAGGGTGAGGCCGGCGGCCTTCAGTACCCGCGACCGCCGGCCCACCGGCCCGACCCCGACCCCGTCCCCTATGTCCTCGTGTCCCGTCACGAGGAGGAACGTAAGTCCGAATTATTAGGGGACTGTTAGGGAAAGAGGCGCGAAACGATTTTCTTCGGAAACTCTCACGCTTCTCAGAACAGCCTCACACCGGCCGCCGTACAACCTCAGCCCAGCGTCACCGTGGGCACCGGATTGCTCCCGCTCCAGGAGGCGTTGAACCCGAAGGTCACGGAGCCCCCGTCGGGCACGGTCCCGTTGTAGGAGGCGTTGGCGCAGCTCACCGCCGTGCCGGTCTGGGTGCAGGTCGCGTTCCAGGCCTGGGTGATCCGCTGGCCCGCGCCGTACGTCCAGTTCACCTTCCAGGACGCCAGCGCGGCCCCGGAGCACGCGACGCGCACCTGCCCAGTGAAGCCGGTGTTCCACTGGCTCTGGACGCTGTAGGTCGCCGTGCACGCGCCCGTGGGCGGCGGTGTCGAGGTGCCGCCGAGCGAGGTCGCGATCGCGTAGTACGCCGGTTTCGGCGCGTAGCTCTCGTCGTACGGTGTCGCCGCGCCGTAGCCCGAGAAGACGTCCGGGATCCAGGAGTCGGAGTCGGTGAAGCCCCAGACGGTCACGCCGTAGCAGCGGGTCACGGCGACACAGGCGTCGAACACGGCCTTGTAGTCGGCGGCCTGCTGCGCCAGTTTCGTGCTGTCGGACGGGAGTTGCATCCGGATGTCCAGCTCCGTGATCGCGACATCGACGCCGAGGTCGGCGAAGCGCTGGATGTTCTGCTGGAGGGTGCCGGGCACCTGGCCGAGGATGAGATGGGCCTGGAGGCCGACGCCGTCGATCGGGACGCCGCGCTCCTTGAGGGATTTGACCAGGTTGTAGAGGGCGGTGCTCTTCGCGTTGACGCCCTCGACGTTGTAGTCGTTGATGTAGAGCTTGGCGCTCGGATCGGCGGCGTGCGCCCAGGTCAGCGCCTGGGCTATGTAGTCCGCGCCGAGGCCGTTGTACCAGAGCGTCGAGCGGTAGGTGCCGTCCTCGTTGAAGGGTTCGTTGACCACGTCCCAGGCGGCCAGCTTGCCTTTGTAGCGGGTGACTTCGGTGGTGATGTGGTCCTGGAGCAGGCCGTTCAGCTCGGCGGTCGTCCAGGTGCCGTTCGTGAGCCAGCTCGGGTTCTGGCTGTGCCAGACCAGGGTGTGACCGCGCACCTGCTGGTTGCGGGCCTGCGCGAAGGCGACGATCCGGTCGGCCTCGGCCCAGTCGAAGCTGCCCCGGGTGGGCTCGACGGTGCCCCACTTCATGGCGTTGCCCGGGGTCAGCGAGTTGAACTGCGCCCCGGCGATGTCGCCGTACGTCCCGGTCAGTTTGGAGCCGGTGACGGCCGTGCCGATGACCTTGACCTTGGCGGCGGCGAGATCGCGCAGCGGGGTGTCCGCGGCGTGCGCCGTCGTGCCGGCAGCGAGCAGTGCGCCCACGGTCATGGCGCCGGTGAACAGGGCGGCGATGCGGCGTCGTAAGGAAGTGGTTCCGAGGGTTCTGGAGGTTCTGGAGGTTCTCATGGCGGGTGCCTCCGAATGTTTCGGTCGTACAACCGATTGACTTCGGAGGAGTGTGGAGCGGGATGCCCCACGCGTCAACACCGTCCCCGCGCCAACTTCGGCCCCGTAGCGGCACCCGGGCCCCGCAGCTCACTCCGGACCGCTCAAGCCCCCCGCCGCACCCGCTCACGCCCGCTCACGCCGGAGGCGCCCCCGTGCTGCTGCGTACGACCAGGCTCGTCGCCAGCTCGATCCGCGTCCCGGCCGACGGCCTTTCCTGGCGGCCCAGGTCGAGCACCAGCTTCGCCGCCGCCTCGGCCATCTCCGTCAGCGGCTGTCGTACGGTCGTCAGGGGCGGGCCCACCCAGCGCGCCACCGGCAGATCGTCGAAGCCGACGACGCTCAGGTCCTCGGGGATGCGCAGCCCCAGCTCACGGGCCGCCTCGTAGAGTCCGAGCGCCTGGAGGTCGTTGCCGGCGAAGACGGCCGTGGGCCGGTCGGGGCGGCGCAGCAGTTCGAGGCCGATGCGGTAGCCGGCCTCGTGGTGGAAGTCTCCGGCGGCGATCAACGAGGGGTCGACAGGCAGCCCGGCCGTCTCCAGTGCCGCACGGTAGCCGTCGACCCGCGCCCGGCTGCACATCATCCGTGACGGCCCGCTGATGGCGCCGATCCGGGTGTGGCCGAGCTCGACGAGGTGGCGGGTGGCGGCGAGGCCGCCCTGCCAGTTGGTGGCGCCGATGGAGGGCACGTCGACGCCCGGGTCGCCCGCCGGGTCCATCACCACGAACGGGATGGATCGGCTGGTCAGCAGGGCGCGCTGGGAGTCGTCGAGGCCCGAGAGGACGAGGACCACGCCGTGCGGGCGGCGGGCGGCGACCTGGTCGGCCCAGGTCCGGCCGGGGGTGAGCCGCCCGGCGGACTCGGAGAGCACCACGCTGAGGCCGGCCTCCCGGGCGACGTTCTCCACGCCCCGGATGACCTCCATCGCCCAGGCGCTCTCCAGTTCGTGGAAGACCAGGTCGATCAGCGGCGAGCGGGAAGCCTCGGCCCGGCGGCGTCGGTAGCCGTACGCGTGCAGCAGCTCCTCGACGCGGGAGCGGGTCGCGGGGGCGACGTCGGCGCGGCCGTTGAGGACCTTCGAAACAGTCGGAGCCGACACACCGGCTTCCCGGGCGATCTCGGCCAGCGTCGCCGTCTGAGGTTCTGCGGACTTCCCAGGCTTCATGCCGGCGATCGTATATCTGCACGACCCCTTGACGGACCCATCGGATCGTCTTACGTTCCCGGAACATTCGAAATATGACTCGAAACATTCGCGGGGGCTCATCGGCGAGCCTCCGCGCTTACCGAGAGGTGCCGTCCTATGGAGTCCTACAGCAGACGTTGGTTCCTCGGCGCGGGCACGGCAGCCCTGGCTTCCGTCGGCGGGCTCACCGCCTGCGGCTCCGGCGGCGGCTCGGGCTCCGACGGGACGCTCACCGCGTTCGTCTACGGTGACGACGCGGCGAAGATCCAGGTCAAGTCCGTGAACCGGTTCAACGCGTCGGCCGCCGCGAAGAAGGCCAAGGGCACGATCAAGCTGCAGAAGGTGCCCGCCACCGACTACCCGGCCAAGCTGCGTACGGCGATGGGCTCGCCCAACGCCCCCGACGTGTTCTTCAACTGGGGCGGCGGCTCCATCAAGGCCTACCGCGAGGCCGGCCAGCTCGTCGACCTGACCGACGTCATCACGTCCGACTCCGTGCTCAAGAGCGGCTTCCTGCCCTCGGTGCTGGCGTCGGGCGGACTGGACGGCAAGAACTACGGCGTGCCGATGCGTGGCATGCAGCCCGTGATCCTCTTCTACAACAAGACGGTCTTCGAGGAGAACAAGCTCCAGCCGCCCACCACCTGGGACCAGTTGCTGGACATCAACACCAAGCTGAAGAAGGCGGGCATCACGCCGTTCGCCCTGGGCGGAGCGGACATCTGGCCCGAGCTGATGTGGCTGGAGTACCTGGTCGACCGGATCGGCGGTCCCCAGGTCTTCGAAAAGATCAAGAACGGTGACGCCACCGCCTGGGGCGACCCGGCCGTCCTCAAAGCCGCCCAGACGGTCAAGGAACTGATCGACGACGGCGCCTTCGGCAAGGGCTACAGCTCGGTGGGTTACGGCAACGGCGGCGCTCCCGCGGTCTTCGCCAAGGGCAAGGCCGCGATGCACCTGATGGGTTCGTGGGAGTACTCCACGCAGCTCGGCAAGTTCCCCGACTTCGCCAAGAAGAATCTGGGCTGGTGCGCCTTCCCGGAGATCGAGGGCGGCGCCGGCGACATCCGCAACGTGGTCGGCAACCCGACCAACTACTGGTCGGTGAACGCCCGTACCTCCAACAAGGACGCGGCGATCGCCTTCCTGCGGGACTCCGCCTCCCTGGCGTACACGAAGGAACTCATAGCCAACGGCGACGTCCCGGCCACCTCGAACGCGGCGACCCTCCTGGACGCCTCGCCGAACCCGGAGTTCGCCAAGTTCCAGTACCAGATGGTGCAGCAGGCCCCGGCGTTCACGCTGAGCTGGGACCAGGCGGTCGACCCGGACGTGTCGACCCCGATGCTCACCGAGGTCAACAAGCTGTTCGTGGGCAAGTCCTCGCCGACGCAGTTCGTGTCGGCGCTCAAGGAGCTGAAGTGAGCGTGACGCACGTCAAGGGCGGCCCGCGGAACGACGCGGGCCGCCCCCGCTCCGGCCGACGCAACAGGGCCGGCCGCCCGAGCGCGGCGCTGGCCCTCCCCGGCGTCCTGTTCTTCGCGTTCTTCGCCCTCGCCCCGATGGTCCTGGCCTTCTACCTGTCGTTCACCAGGTGGAACGGCCTGGGCGATCCGGAGCCGGCCGGTCTGACCAACTGGCGCAAGCTGCTGAGCGACGACCGGCTGACCCAGTCCCTGACGGTCACCGTCGGGCTGACCGTGGTGAGCTGGGCGTTCCAGACGGTGATCTCGCTGCTGCTGGGCGTGTGGGCGGCGGGCAGGCAGCGCAACCGCGCGGTGCTGTCGGCGATCTTCTTCGTGCCGTTCCTGCTGTCGTCGACGGCGATCTCGCTGCTGTTCTACGCACTGCTGGACCCGAACTTCGGCATCATCCACAAGGACACCCTGGGCACGACCAGCGGTGCGTTCCTCGCGATCGTGTTCGTCGGCGGATGGCAGTTCATCCCCTTCCACACCCTGATCTACCAGGGCGGAGCACGGCAGATCCCCGAGGTGCTCTACCAGGCGGCGGCGATCGACGGGGCCGGACGCCTGCGGCAGTTCTTCTCGATCACGCTGCCACAGCTGCGCAACACGGCGACGACGTCCGGCGTGCTGATGGTCGTCGGTTCGCTGACGTACTTCGAGACGGTCCTGATCCTCACCCAGGGCGGTCCCGGCACCGACACGGCGATCCTGCCGTACCTGATGTACCAGGCGGGCTTCAAGAGCTACGACTTCGGCTACGCGAGCGCCGTCGCCTCCTTCCTGGTGATCGCGGCGACCGCGTTGTCCCTGCTGATGGTGAAGCTGTCCGGCTTCGGCGCGATGCGCAGCACCCGGGAAGGGATGTGACGACATGTCACACGACACATTGCCGCGTCCTGTGAAGGCGGACTCCACCCCGACGGGCGAGCGGCCCGCGCGCCGCCGCAGGCACTGGGCCAGGCGCGCCAACCCGCTCGCCGGCGCCGGCACGCTGATCTGGCTGGCCGTCGTGATCATCCCGATCTACGCGATGTTCTCGGCCTCGCTCACCCACCAGGACGAGGCGCTGGGCCACAACGCCCTGAAGCCGCCGTCCCATCCGACCCTGGACAACTACAACACCGTCCTGCACAACGGCTTCGGCCACCTGCTGTGGAACACGGTGCTGGCGGCGGCCGGAGTCGTCCTGATCGTCCTGGTGCTGTGCGTCCCGCTGTCCTACGTGGCCGTGCGCACCCGCAGCGTCTGGTCGGGGGCCGCGTTCCGGCTGTTCCTGCTGGGCGTGGCGATCCCGGCGCAGGCCGTCGTGGTGCCCCTCTACCTGATGATCGCCAAGCTGAACCTCTACGACAGCCTGCTCGCGATCGTGCTGCCGACGGCCGCGTTCGCCATGCCGGTGTCGGTGCTGATCCTCACCGGCACGCTGCGGGACATCTCCGAGGAGATGTACGAGGCGATGGCGCTGGACGGCGCCTCCACCACCCGGATGCTGTTCCAGCTCGTCATCCCGATGTCCAAGGGCGGCATCAGCACCGTCGTCATCTACGCGGCGCTGCAAGCCTGGAACGGCTTCCTCTTCCCGCTGATCTTCACCCAGTCCGACGGACCACGGGTGCTGACCCTCGGCCTGTTCAACTACGTGAGCGAGTTCGGCGTGAACATTCCCGCGATCCTCGCCTCGGTCGTCCTCTCCGGTGTCCCGATCTTCATCGTGTACCTGGTGGCCCGGCGCGCGCTGGTCGGCGGCCTCATGGGTGTGGGCGGCAAGTGAACGTGTACGACCAGGGGCGCTCGAACCCCCCTTTCCCCGACAGGAGTTCCATGACCACCGCTCCCTGGCGCGATCCCGCCCTGCCCGCCGCGACCCGCGTCGACGACCTGCTCTCCCGGATGACCCTGGAGGAGAAGACCGCCCAGCTGTACGGCGTGTGGGTGGGCGCCGACACGGACGGCGGCGGAGTCGCCCCGCTCCAGAGCGAGATGTCCTCCGACTACGACTGGGACGAGCTGATCACCCGCGGTCTCGGCCAGCTCACCCGCTCGTTCGGCACCGCCCCCGTGGACCCGGCGCTGGGCGCGCAGGCCCTTGCCCGCGCCCAGCGCCGGATCATCGAGGCGAGCCGCTTCGGCATACCCGCGGTCGCCCACGAGGAGTGCCTGGCGGGCTTCACGGCATGGCAGGCGACGGCGTACCCGGTCCCGCTGTCCTGGGGCGCCACCTTCGACCCGGAGCTGGTGGAGGAGCTGGGCCGGCACATCGGCGACGACCTGCGCTCGGTCGGCGTCCACCAGGGCCTCGCCCCGGTCCTGGACGTGGTCCGCGACCTGCGCTGGGGCCGGGTGGAGGAGACGATCGGCGAGGACCCGTACCTGGTCGGCACCGTCGCCACCGCCTATGTGCGGGGCCTGGAGTCGGCCGGGATCGTGGCCACGCTCAAGCACTTCGCCGGATACGCGGCCTCGGCCGGGGCCCGGAACCTGGCGCCGGTGCGCGCGGGGGTGCGCGAGCTCTCCGACATCACGCTGCCGCCGTTCGAGATGGCGCTGCGCGAGGGCGGCGCCCGTTCGGTGATGGCCGCCTACAACGACACGGACGGCGTCCCGGCGTCGGCCGACCCGCAGCTGCTGACCGAGCTGCTGCGCGACGAGTGGGGCTTCACCGGCACGGTGGTCTCGGACTACTTCGGCATCGGCTTCCTCCAGACGCTGCACCGGGTGGCCGGCACCGAGGCCGAGGCGGCGCACAAGGCGCTGGAGGCCGGCATCGATGTCGAGCTGCCCACGCTGAAGTGCTACGGCGAGCCGCTGGTGGCCGCCGTCCGCGCGGGCACCGTCCCCGAGTCGCTGATCGACCGGGCGGCCGGCCGGGTGCTGCTCCAGAAGTGCGAACTCGGTCTGCTGGACGAGGACTGGCAGCCGGAGACCGGCCGCCCCGTCGACCTGGACTCCGCGGGCAACCGGGCGCTCGCCCGCAAGCTCGCCGAGGAGTCGGTGGTCCTGCTGGACAACGCGGACGGCGTGCTGCCGCTGGCCCCGGACACCAGGATCGCGGTGGTCGGTCCGCGCGCGGCGGACCCCCTGGCGATGCTCGGCTGCTACTCGTTCCCCTCGCACGTGCTCACGCACCACCCCGAGGTGCCGGCCGGCGTGGACATACCGACCGTGCTCGACTCGCTGCGCGCCGAACTGCCGGACGCCAAGGTGACGTTCGCGCAGGGCTGCGGGGTCTCGGAACCGGACCGGTCCGGCTTCGACGAGGCGGTGGCACGGGCCGCCGAGGCAGACGTGTGCGTGGCGGTGCTCGGTGACCGGGCCGGGCTGTTCGGCCAGGGCACCTCCGGCGAGGGCTGCGACGTGGCCGACCTCGGCCTGCCGGGCGTGCAGGGCGAGTTGCTGGACGCGCTGGTCGCCACCGGGGTCCCGGTGGTCCTGGTGCTCCTCACCGGTCGCCCCTACGCGCTGGGCCGCTGGCAGAACCGTCTCGGCGGCGTGGTCCAGGCGTTCTTCCCGGGCGAGGAGGGCGGCCCCGCGGTGGCGGGCGTGCTCTCCGGCCGGGTCTGCCCTTCGGGCAAGCTGCCGGTGAGCGTGCCGCGCGACCCGGGCGGCCAGCCGTGGACGTACCTCCAGCCGCCGCTGGGCCTCGCGGGCGAGGTCAGCAACCTGGACCCGACGCCGCTGTACCCGTTCGGCCACGGCCGCTCGTACACGTCGTTCGACTGGGAGCCTGCCGAGGTTCCCGAGACCGGGACCGGCACCGAGATCGGCACCGCCGGCTCGTACGACGTGTCGGTGACCGTCCGCAACACCGGTGAGCGCGCGGGCGCCGAGGTCGTCCAGCTGTACCTGCACGACCCGGTGGCCTCGGTGACCCGCCCGGACGTACGGCTGATCGGCTACCGGCGCCTGGACCTGGCACCGGGTGAGGCCCGCCGGGTGACCTTCCGCTTCCACGCGGACCTCTCCGCGTTCACCGACCGCACCGGCACCCGGATCGTCGAACCGGGCGCCCTGGAACTGCGGCTCGCCGCCTCCAGCGCGGACGTACGCCACACGGCCCGGCTGAACCTGACAGGTCCGGTACGGCAGTTGGGCACGGACCGGCGCATGCGCTGCGAGACCGAGGTCGCGCGGGTGTCCTGACCCGAGGGACGGTCCGTTCCGGGTTCCGGTCGCCGGGTCAGGCCTGCGTGACCGGAACCCGGAGACCCGGCCTGCGTGACCGGGTCTCCGGGATGCGAACCGCCGCCCACCCGCCCGGAGACACGCCGGCCGAGGGGCGGCGGTCAGTGCGCGTGTACCGACTCGAAGCGCCACCTGTGCACCGCCCGAGTCACCAACTCACCGTCGGGCTCCGGAAGTTCGGGAAGCTCGGCGTCGTACGCGGCGTCCCACCAGGTGATGACGAGCACCCGGTCCTGGGGCGCCCTCAGGATCTCCCGCCGCACCGGCTCCCCACCGATCTCCTGCCCCCGCACCCAGGCGAGCAGTTCCTCGCCCCGGCCTGTGACGGCCCGGGCCTCCCACATCAGCGCGACGGTCACGAGTACAGGTTCTCCTTGGCGACCTCGTGCACGTGATCGTGCGTATGCGCCTGCCCGCGCCCCGGCACGTGCGGGTCCGTCACCGGCAGCGACGAGTCCGCCGACAGATCCCAGTCGGAGGCGGCCCGGTTCCGGGCGACCATCTCGGCGCCCAGTGCGGCGACCATCGCGCCGTTGTCCGTGCAGAGCTTCGGACGCGGCACCCTGAGCCGGATCCCGGCCGCCTCGCAGCGCTCCTGGGCGAGCACCCGCAGCCGCGAGTTCGCGGCCACGCCGCCGCCGATCATGAGGTGGTCGACGCCCTCGTCCTTGCAGGCGCGGACGGCCTTGCGGGTGAGCACGTCCACCACGGCCTCCTGGAAGGACGCGGCCACATCACGCACGGGCACGTCCTCCCCGGCCGCCCGCTTGGCCTCGATCCAGCGGGCCACGGAGGTCTTCAGACCGGAGAAGGAGAAGTCGTAGGCCGGATCGCGCGGCCCGGTGAGCCCGCGCGGGAACGCGATGGCCTTCGGGTCGCCCTCCTTCGCGTACCGGTCGATGACCGGGCCGCCCGGGAAGCCGAGGTTCAGCACGCGCGCGATCTTGTCGAAGGCCTCGCCCGCCGCGTCGTCGATGGTCGCGCCCATCGGCCGTACGTCGGAGGTGATGTCGGTGGACAGCAGCAGCGAGGAGTGGCCGCCGGACACCAGCAGGGCCATCGTCGGCTCCGGCAGCGCGCCGTGCTCCAGCTGGTCCACACAGATGTGGGAGGCGAGGTGGTTGACGCCGTACAGCGGCTTGCCCAGCGCGTACGCGTACGCCTTCGCGGCCGAGACCCCGACGAGCAGCGCCCCGGCGAGCCCCGGCCCGGCGGTGACGGCGATGCCGTCCAGGTCCCTGGCCGTCACCCCCGCCTCCTTCAGCGCCCGGTCGATGGTCGGCACCATCGCCTCCAGGTGCGCCCGGGAGGCGACCTCGGGCACGACCCCGCCGAAGCGCGCGTGCTCGTCGACGCTCGACGCGATCGCGTCCGCGAGCAGGGTGTGCCCGCGGACGATGCCGACACCGGTCTCGTCGCAGGAGGTCTCGATGCCGAGGACGAGAGGTTCGTCAGCCATGGGTCTCTGTTCCTTGTACGGAGGCGGAGGGGTCGTGCAGGCGCATCACGAGGGCGTCCACGTTCCCCGGCTGGTAGTAGCCGCGCCGGAAGCCGATGGGCTCGAAGCCGAAGCGCTCGTACAGCTTCTGCGCGCGGACGTTGTCCACGCGGCATTCGAGCATCACCTCGGCGCAGTCGAAGGCGCTCGCGGCCCGCAGCAGTTCGGTGAGCAGCCGGCCGCCGAGGCCGGTGCCCCACTGGTCCCGCCGCACCGCGATGGTCTGTACGTCGCCCAGGTCTCCCGAGGCGGCGAGGCCGGCGTAGCCGACGAGCAGGTCCCCGTCGCAGGCGACCAGATAGCGCCGGGTCGCCTGCGGTCCGCGGGAGTGGGCGAGCTCGGACCAGAACATGCCCCGGGACCAGGCGTCCACGGGGAACAGTTCCTTCTCCAGCTCCAGGACGGGATCGATGTCCCACCAGCGCATCTCGCGCAGCACGGCGGTCACTTGGGGGTGACCACCTTGTAGTTCTTGGGCACCTGGGCGTCCGGGCGGCGCAGGTACAGCGGCCTGGGCGGCTCGAGTTCCTCGCCGGCGGCCAGCTTCTCCGCGGCCAGGGAGGCGAGCGCGGCGGCCGAGACGTTCTCGGGAGCGCGGGCGTCCGGGAAGGTGTCGGGGTACAGGAGCGCGCCCGCGCCGACGGCGGGCAGCGCGGTGACCGCTGCGTCGATCTCGGCGGGGCGGTCCACGGCGGGCTCCGACAGCCGGGTGCGGCGGTCGGCGTACCGCGCCCAGTAGACCTCCTTGCGCCGGGCGTCCGTGGCGACGACGAACGGCCCCTCGATGTCGGCCGCGTACGCGAGCCCGTCGAGGGTGCAGACGCCGTGCACGGGCACGCCTAGGGCGAGTCCGAAGGTGTCGGCGGTCATGAGGCCGACGCGCAGCCCCGTGTACGGGCCGGGGCCGACGCCCACGACGATGCCGGTGACGGCGTCCAGCTTGAGGCCTGCCTCGGTGAGCACCCGGTCGACGGCCGGCAGCAGCAGCTCTCCGTGCCGGCGCGCGTCCACCTGGCTCGACGAGGCGATGACGGACGTGCCGTCGTGCAGGGCGACGGTCACGGCGGGAGTGGCGGTATCCAGAGCGAGCAAGAGCACGCAAACAGCCTACGGCGCCGGAGCCTGGCGCAAGGCCGCCCGGGACTCCCGTCCCTCGGCTGCTACCGTCACAGCAAGGACGTACGAAGGTCGAGAGGTGGGCACACAAGGTGGCTAGGAGCAGCTCGGGATTCGTGGCCGGGCTCACCGTGGCGGCGATCGCCGCAGTCGGCTTCCTCGCCTTCCAGGCGTCCGCGAACGTTCCGGACACCCTGGGCAAGCCGAGCGCGAGCGTGTCGGCCAAGTCGTCCGCCCCGAAGGCCCCCCGGGACAAGAAGAACCCCACCGCGCTGCCGTCCCCGTCCGGCACCGGCGCGCGGGTCGTGTACTCGGTCGGCGACGACCGGGTGTGGCTGGTCGGGGCGGGCAACAAGGTGAAGCGCACCTTCAAGGTGACCCCGGGCACGGTCGACCCGGCCGCGGGCACCTACGCCGTCACGACGCGTGCGGGAGCGGTCACCGGGTCCGACGGAACACAGATCGAGCACGTCGTGCGGTTCACGCTGGTCAACGGCGTCGCGATCGGCTTCAGCGCCGCGGTGAGCGGCTCCACGGAAGCCCCGGACCCCGAGAAGAAGCTCGGCGGCATCCGGGCGTCACGCGCCGACGGCGACGCGATGTGGGCGTTCGCGACCGTGGGCGCGAAGGTCGTCGTCGTCAAGTAGCGACGCCTGCCGCACCGGCGTCAGGCGGCCTTGCGGGGCCGTTCGGCGACACCTGGCTCGGCCAGCGGTTCGCGGGGCGGCCTGGACACCGCCTCCGCCGCGGCACAGGCCGCCAGCAGATCCCGCATCGACACCCCGGCCGTCGCGCGCGGCGCCGCCGGCACGTCAGGTTCTGAAGCCGGCACTGCAGCCGACTCTGAAGCCGACATGGACGCCTCCTCGGGCTTCGGGGGCAGGCGCAGTTAGGTAGACCTAACTACGTACTGATGTCCATGTGACCACGGCCGGGACGCCGAACGCAATATCTTGCCGACGTCCTGTCGGAACGTTGGCCGAATGTACGAGCGAAAGACGCCCGCCGCGCGAAGACCCCGGTCAGGCCGCGAGCACGGTCAGATCCGCCGCGGCCCAGCGGCGCCCGAGTCCCGTGACCGTCACGTGCCGCACCTCGTCGGTGGCGTCCCCGACGGCCCGGTGGATGACGAGGTGCAGACGGTCCTCGGTCAGCTCCTCGACCTTGCCCTCGCCCCACTCGACGACGATCACGGAGTCGGAGAGCGAGACGTCGAGGTCGAGGTCCTCCATCTCGTCGAGCCCGCCGCCCAGGCGGTACGCGTCGACGTGCACGAGGGGCGGTCCGCCGCCGAGGGAGGGGTGCACGCGGGCGATGACGAAGGTCGGCGAGGTGACCGCGCCACGGACGCCGAGCCCCACGCCGAGTCCGCGGGTCAGCGTCGTCTTGCCCGCGCCCAGCTCCCCGTTCAGCATCACGAGGTCGCCCGCGCGCAGGAGTTTGGCGAGGCGCAAGCCTAGCTCTCTCATCTGCTCGGGCGAGTTGACGGTGAGCCGTACAGCGACGCCGTTCGGAGCCGAGGCGCGCGATGTCGAGATGTCTTCCATCGTCACTCACTTAGCGTAGTACACTTGCCACATCCCGTGAGGGATCGGTTCGGGCTGGACCGCAGCCGAAGGCTGGAAGCCACCTCCGTCAGGAGGAGGCGGAGTCACAGCCACCCACGGTAGCCGTGGTTGGTATCGCCCCGGTGCGGGCGAGCAGATCAGCGAGGCGGTCGGTGACGACCATCGGGTGCTCCAGCATCACCAGGTGCCCCGCGTCCGGTACCAGTACCAACTCTGCGCCCGGCAACGCGTCGGCGATCGCCTCGCTGTGCTCGCTCGGCGTCACCAGGTCCCTGACCCCGGCGAGGACGAGGACCGGCATCTCGGTGAAACGGGCGAGTGCGGCGGTCTTGTCGTGTTCGGTGAACGCCGGGTAGAACTCGGCGACCACGTCGATCGGCGTGCTCTCGATCATCCGCTCGGCGAACCGCTCGACGGCCGGGTCGACGTCACGGCTGGCGAACGAGTACCGCTTGATGACCCCGGCGAACAGATCGGCCGTGGCGCGCCGTCCCCGCTCCACCAGGGCGGCCTGCTGGCCGAGCGCCTTCAGGACGCCGGGGAGCACGCGCCGTACGGCGTTGACGCCGGCGACGGGCAGCCCGAAGTTGACCTCGCCGAGCCGCCCCGACGACGTACCGACCAGGGCGACGGCGACGACCCGGTCGCGGATCAGCTCGGGGAAGTGGTCGGCGAGCGCCATCACGGTCATGCCGCCCATGGAGTGCCCGACGAGCACGATCGGGCCCTCGGGCACCGCCGCCTCGATGACGGCCAGCAGGTCCCGGCCGAGCTGGTCGATGGTGACCGGCGTCCGGTCCTCCAGCTGGGCGACACCCCGCCCGGACCGCCCGTGGCTGCGCTGGTCCCAGTGCACCGTGCGCACCACACCGCGCAGCGCGGCGCGCTGGAAGTGCCAGGAGTCCTGGTTGAGGCAGTAGCCGTGGCTGAAGACGACGGTCACGGGGGCGGGCGCCTTGCGGCCGAAGAGCCTGCGCCGACGCGGGGCGAGCGAGGCTTCGGGCTCGGCCTCGTCGACCTCGTAGTACAGCTCGGTGCCGTCGTCGGCGTACGCCTTGCCCGGCGTCCCGCGCAGCGAGCCGTACGGGCCGGCCGAGTCGAGGGCGAGGCGCGCCTTCTTGCGCATGCCGCGGCCGACCGTGAGCCGCTCGATCGCGACTCCGGCCGCGGCGCCCGCCGCGACCACGCCTATCGCGGCGCCGGCCACTCCGGCCTTGCGCCAGTTCCCGGCGGAGGCGGCGGCCACCGAGGCCGCACTCACGACGACCTCCGCGCTGCTCTCGCTCACGTCCCGCTCCTCTTCGCTCCGGCTGTCGGTTCTCGGCTGGGCGCGCTCCGGTCCGGCTCCCGCCCGCCGTGTTCCGCCCGCCGCACTCCGCTCGCCGGGCCCCGCGCACCTGTTCGGCTAAGGGGTGTTACCCGCCTTGTTCCTCTTTCACATTCACGTAGACGCGTGGAACGCGGGTTCCGATGCGCGTGACGATTTCGTAGGCGATCGTGCCCGCCGCGCGCGCCCAGTCCTCGGCGGTCGGCTCGCCGCCGTCGCCGGGCCCGAACAGGACCGCCGGAGCGCCGGGCTCCGGCTCGTCACCGCCGAGGTCCACCACGAACTGGTCCATGGCGACCCGGCCCGCGACCGTACGCCACTTGCCGCCGACCAGGACGGGACCGGTGCCGGAGGCGTGCCGCGGGATGCCGTCCGCGTAGCCGACGGGGACCAGGCCGAGCGTGGTGTCGCCGGGGGTGACGTAGTGATGGCCGTAGCTCACGCCGTGGCCCGCCGGAACGTGCTTCACCAGCGCGAGCGAGGCGCTCAGCGTCATCACCGGGCGCAGTCCGAGGTCGGCCGGGGTGCCGAGCTCCGGGCTCGGCGAGATCCCGTAGACCGCGATCCCGGTCCGTACGAGGTCGAAGTGGCTCTCGGGGAGGGTCAGCGTCGCGGGCGAGTTGGCGATGTGCCGCACCTCGGGGCGGACGCCCTGCTCCTCGGCGTACGCCACCATCTCGCGGAACAGCTCCAGCTGGGCCTGGATCGAAGGGTGCCCCGGCTCGTCGGCGCAGGCGAAGTGCGACCAGAGTCCGGTGACGTTGATCAGTCCGCGCGCCTCGGCGGCCAGTGCCCCGGTGACGAGCTCCGGCCAGTCGGCGGGCTGGCAGCCGCCGCGCCCGAGACCGGTGTCGGCCTTGAGCTGCACGCGGGCGGGCGCGCCGACGGCCTCGGCGGCCGCCACGACCTCCCGCAGCGCCCACATCCCGCTGACCGACACGTCCACATCGGCCTCGATGGCCTCCGCCCAGGGGCCGCCCGGGGTCCAGAGCCAGCACATGATGCGCCCCGGCAGGCCGGCCGCCCTCAGCGCGAGCGCCTCCTCCGGGGTGGCCGTGCCGAGCCAGGTGGCGCCCGCCTCGCGCGCCGCGCGGGCGCACGGGACCGCGCCGTGGCCGTACGCGTCGGACTTGACCACGGCCATCACGGCCGCCGTCGGCGCGTGGGCACGCAGGGTCCGCACGTTGGCTCGCAGGGCGGCCAGATCGATCTCGGCGCGGGCGCGCAGGGGCGCCGTCCGCGGGTGTGCTGTCTCTGTCATCGCGCCCCAGTCTCTCAGAGGGGGACGACAGCCTTCCGGCACCGGTCCCCGGGACGGCCCCGGGGACGGACCGAGGGCAGGCGCGGGATGGCCCGGGGGCTGACCCGGGGGCTGACCAGGGGACGGTTCCACCGCCCTAGCTGCCGGACCTTCGGCCCCACACGTAGACGCGGTCGCCCTTCCTGAGCACGCTCCAGAGCGCGCGGGCGTCGGCGAGCCGCAGATTCACGCAGCCCATCGAACCGCCGGTCGTGCGGATGCTGCCGCGGATGGCGTGGAAGGCCTGGCCGCGACTGAAGAACTGGGCGTACGGCATGGGGGTGTTGTAGAGCGTCGACCAGTGGTTCCGGTGCTTCCAGTAGATCGTGAACCAGCCGGTCCTGGTGCGGTGTCCGGCCCCGCCGCTGCGCATCGGCACCGGCCCGTACAGGATCCTGCCGCGCTGCTGCACCCAGGTGAGCCGACGGGTGAGGTCGACGCAGGCGACCCGGTAGGAGCGGGCCGGGCAACCGCGGCCTGCGTTCGCCTCGCTCCGGGCGGAGAGCAGCCGCATGCGGGCCCAGGTCAGCGGTCCGGCGAACCCACCGGCCGGCCGGATGCCCTGCTCCACCTGGAAGGCGCGGATGGCCCGGCAGTCGGCCGCCGACTGCTTCCCGTCCACCGTCAGCCTCAGCCATCGCTCGACCTGCCGCTGGTACGGACCCGTCCGCCCGCCGCAGGCCACCGCCGGGCCGGCGGCCCCGTCGCCGAACGGCACGGACGCGAGCGGCGCGCCAGCGCTCGCGGAAGTGCCCTGCGGTTCCCGCGCTTCCTCCCCCGCGGCGAGCGTGTCCACGGCCGGGGGCACCGGGTCCAGAGTCTCGCCCCGCCACGGCGGATACGGCCCCTTCACCGCTCGGAGCACCGACTCGCCGGCGGGCCCGGAGGCGGGCAGGGGCGGCGTGGGCGCGGCCGTCGCCGTCCCCACGGGCACGGCCGCCACCACCGCCAGCAGCACCGCGATCCCCCGACACACCCTTCGTCTGATCATCATGCGATCAGCCATACGCAACGGCGTGGTGCCCCCGAGTGAGCCGCGCGGAAAGGGTCGCCCGATGTGGGCAACGCGTCCGGGGGCCGTCAGACCAGGCAGACCTCCGTCGGTGGGCTCCGCCACCGATGGGCGCCACCGTCCACCGGCCCCGGGCGCGGGTAGAACCGGGTAGGAGCCCGGTCCCGGCGGCCAGGTACGGGGCCGGTTCCAGGGCCAGGTAGGGGCCAGGTTCCAGGACCGGGTAGGCATGGCCAGGTAGGGGGCCGGTTCCAGGGGCAGGGGCGTGAACGAGGGGCCGCCCGGCGTCAGTCGCGTACGTCGCGCCACGCCTCCGGGATCGCGGCGGCCACGTCATGTGCCCCGGCGGGCGCGCCGTCCGCCGCGAAGCGCCCCGCGAGCCCGTGGAGATACGCGGCGACGCTCCCCGCGTCGATCGCGCGGAGCCCCGCCGCCAGCAGCGACCCCGCCAGCCCCGACAGCACGTCCCCGCTCCCCGCGGTGGCCAGCCACGCCGTCCCCGTGGCGTTCACCCGCACCGCCCCGCCCGTGGGGTCGGCGACCAGGGTCGTCGCCCCCTTGAGCAGGACGGTCGCCCCGTACAGCCCCGCGAGCTCCCGCGCGGAAGCGAGCCGCGCCGTCTCCACCGCCTCCCGCGGGACCCCGAGCAGCGCGGCGGCCTCCCCGGCGTGCGGGGTCATCAGCGTCGGCGCGGTGCGGGCCCGCACCGCCTCCCGCCCGGCGAGCCGCAACCCGTCCGCGTCCACCAGCACCGGCACGTCCGCGTCCAGCACCTCCGCGACGGCCGAGGCGTCGTCCCCGGCCCCGGGGCCCACCACCCAGGCCTGCACCCGGCCCGCCTTCGACGGCCCCTTGTCGGACACCAGCGTCTCGGGAAAGCGCGCGATGACGGCGTCCGCGGCGGGCCCGACGTACCGCACGGCCCCGGCCCCGCCCCGCAGCGCCCCGGACACGGCGAGCACCGCGGCTCCGGGGTAGCGGGCGGACCCGGCGGCGATCCCGACGACACCGCGCCGGTACTTGTCGCTCTCCGCCCCCGGCAGGGGCAGCAGGGCCGCGACATCGGCGTGCTGGAGAGCTTCCAGATCGGCCGGCTCCGGCAGATCGAGCCCGATGTCGACGAGGCGTACGGAACCGGCGTACCCACGCGCCGGATCGATGAGCAGTCCCGGCTTGTGGGTGCCGAAGGTGACGGTCAGATCGGCGCGGACCGCGGCGCCGAGCACCTCTCCGGTGTCCGCCTCGACACCGCTCGGAAGATCGACGGCGACGACGGCGGCACGGGACGCGTGCGCGAGTTCGGCGAGCCGTGCGGCGTCCGGCCGCAGACCGCCCTTGCCGCCGATCCCGACGATGCCGTCGACGACGAGATCGGCCCGCCGCACGAGCGGTTCGGCGGCGTCGGGCGAGGCCGAGGTGCCGCCGGCGCGGAGCAGCGCCGCCAGTCCCCCCGGGTGCGTCCGTCCGGGGGCGAGCAGCACCGCGGTGACGCCGGCGCCGCGCCGGGCGAGGCGCGCCCCCGCGTACAGGGCGTCGCCCCCGTTGTCCCCGCTGCCCACCAGCAGCACCACCCGGCGGCCGTACACCCGGCCGAGCAGGTCCGCGCAGGCGGCGGCCAGCCCGGCGGCCGCCCGCTGCATCAACGCCCCCTCGGGAAGCCGTGCCATCAGCTCCCGCTCGGCGGCCCTTACGGTCTCCACGCTGTACGCAGTACGCATGGAGCCGAGTCTCCCGCACCGGCGCACACGGTGCGCCCCGTCCAGGTCGGCTCCTCCGGCCGCCGTACCGCCCCCGCCGGGGTCGGCCCTCCCGGCCGCCGGACCCCCTCCGGGCGGAAGCGGACGCTCCGGCTAGCCCTCCGCCACCACCACCGCCGAGGCCACCCCGGCGTCATGACTGAGCGACACATGCCAGGACCGCACGCCCAGTTCGGCGGCCCGGGCCGCCACCGTGCCCTTCACGCGCAGGCGCGGCTGTCCGCTGTCCTCGACGAACACCTCGGCGTCCGTCCAGTACAGCCCCGCCGGGGCGCCCAGCGCCTTGGCGAGCGCCTCCTTCGCCGCGAACCGCGCCGCGAGCGAGGCGATGCCCCGCCGGTCACCGCTGGGCAGCAGCAACTCACGCTCCACGAAGAGGCGTTCGGCCAGCCCCGGCGTCCGCTCCAGCGACGCCCGGAACCGGTCGATCTCGGCCACGTCGATACCGACCCCGATGATGCTCATGTCCGCACCCTACGGCGGTCCGGACACCCGACGTGCCCAGGTGGCGGGCGACGCACACCGCGCGCGTCTGCCCCGGCCGCCCGACGCGCCGACGGCGATCCACCTGGCCGGACGGTGCCGACGACCCCTTCAGAGAACGTCCCGCAGATCCACCACCGACCGGTCCTCCGTCAGGTGGGCGCGGGAGCGGCCCTCGGCGAACATGTCCCGCAGATGCATTCCGGGGAAGTCCAGGACATCGCGTCGGCCGGCCAGCGCGATCCGGACCCGCAGCCGGCTGTCTCCGTCGAGGACCAGCACGTCGCACCAGTCCGGCTCCGGCGCCTCCAGGCCGATCAGAGTGATGCCGTCCTCGGCCATCCGGTCGACCCAGGCGGCCAGATCGTCCAGCAGCCACGCCATGTTCATCCAGGACGGCGCGCCGGCGGCGGGCTGCCAGTCGTACGTACGGCGCGCCTCGCGTCCGGTGCCGGGCGGCTCGCCTTCGGCATACACGGGCGGCTCCGACGGACCGCCGGTCTCGGTGAACGCGAGGGAGCGGGACCGCAGCGTGAGCGCGGTGACGCGGAAACGGTCGCACCCGAGGTCGAAGGCGACTTCCGAGGCGTGACCGAGAAATTCACTGTCCGGATCGACCATGCATCCCCCTTCCCGGGGATATCCACCATGGACATCCCCCCTTCCCCGGGAGAATGGAGAGCCGCCCCCCGACCGGCCGGCCGGCGGGGCGGGCCCGTCTCACTCCACCGTCACCGATTTCGCCAGGTTCCGGGGCTGGTCCACCTCGTTCCCCCGGGCGGTGGCCAGCTCGCAGGCGAAGACCTGCAGCGGGACCGTCGCCACCAGCGGCTGCAGCAGCGTCGGCGTGGCCGGGATGCGGATCAGGTGGTCGGCGTAGGGGACGACCGCCTCGTCGCCCTCCTCCGCGATCACGATCGTACGGGCGCCCCGGGCCCTGATCTCCTGGATGTTGGAGACGATCTTGTCGTAGAGGACGGACCGGCCCCGAGGCGACGGCACGATCACCACCACCGGCAGATCCTCCTCGATCAGCGCGATCGGGCCGTGCTTCAGCTCGCCCGCGGCGAAGCCCTCGGCGTGCATGTACGCCAGCTCCTTGAGCTTCAACGCGCCTTCGAGGGCGACCGGATAGCCCACGTGGCGGCCGAGGAACAGCACCGTGTCCTTGTCGGCGAGGGAGCGCGCGAGCTCCCGTACGGGCTCCATCGTCTCCAGGACCCGCTCGACCTCGCGGGAGATGCGGGACAGCTCCCGGATCACGGCCTGGATCTCGTCGCCCCACTTGGTGCCGCGTACCTGGCCCAGGTACAGCGCCACGAGGTAGCAGGCCACCAGCTGGGTCAGGAAGGCCTTGGTGGAGGCGACGGCGACCTCGGGGCCGGCGTGCGTGTACAGCACGGCGTCCGACTCGCGCGGGATCGTCGAGCCGTTGGTGTTGCAGATCGCGAGCACCTTGGCGCCCTGCTCACGGGCGTGCCGCAGCGCCATCAGCGTGTCCATGGTCTCGCCGGACTGCGAGATCGCGATGACGAGCGTACGGCGGTCAAGGATCGGGTCCCGGTAGCGGAACTCGCTGGCCAGCTCCACCTCGCACGGGATGCGCGTCCAGTGCTCGATGGCGTACTTGGCGATCAGTCCGGCGTGGAAGGCGGTCCCGCAGGCGATGATGACGACCTTGTCGATCTCGCGCAGCACCTGGACCGGGATACGCACCTCGTCGAGCGTCAGCGAACCGGCCGTGTCGATCCGCCCCAGCAGGGTGTCGGCGACCGCCTTGGGCTGCTCGGCGATCTCCTTGAGCATGAAGTAGTCGTAGCCGCCCTTCTCCGCCGCCGACGCGTCCCAGTCGACGTGGTACGAGCGGACCTCGGCGGGGCTGCCGTCGAAGCCGGTGACGGTCACGCCGTCCCGGCGCAGCTCGACCACCTGGTCCTGCCCCAGTTCGATCGCCGACCGGGTGTGGGCGATGAACGCCGCGACGTCCGAGGCGAGGAAGGCCTCGCCCTCTCCGACACCGACCACCAGCGGCGAGTTCCGGCGCGCCCCCACGACCACGTCCGGATCGTCGGCGTCCACCGCGACCAGCGTGAACGCTCCCTCCAGACGACGGCACACCAGCCGCATCGCCTCCGCCAGGTCCGCGCACGAGGAGAACTCCTCGGCGAGCAGATGGGCGACCACCTCGGTGTCCGTCTCGGAGGCCAGGTCGTGGCCCCGCTCGGCCAGTTCGGCGCGGAGCAGCGCGAAGTTCTCGATGATGCCGTTGTGGACGACGGCGACCCGGCCCGCGTTGTCGAGGTGCGGATGGGCGTTGGCGTCGGTGGGTCCCCCGTGGGTGGCCCAGCGGGTGTGCCCGATCCCCGTCGTTCCGGCCGGCAGCGGCCGGCCGCCCAGCTCCTTCTCCAGGTTGACCAGTTTCCCGGCCCTCTTCGCGACGGCGAGACCCCCGTCCGCCAGGACGGCGACACCCGCCGAGTCGTATCCCCGGTACTCGAGCCGCTTCAGTCCGGCCATCACCACGTCGAGCGCCGACTGCGACCCCACATAACCCACGATTCCGCACATGGCGGCAGCGTACGGTCCCCCGCCCGCCCGAATCAGGCTCACCGTGCCCGATATCGGAAATTCTGGCGCCCTTGGCGACGGCCTCCGGGCTCCCTGGACCCGTCCGGGGAGCACCCGGCGTGACGGACCCCACCCTCCATCCCGTCCATACTCCCGTAACAATGGACTGTGATCTCTCCGGTCTCCTCGTTGCCGCGGAGCGCCCACCGGTCCAAGCCGGAGGCGACTCCCTACGTCGACCTCACCCGTGCCGAGTGGAGCGCGCTGCGCGAAAAGACGCCGCTCCCGCTGAACGCCGAGGAGGTCGAGAAGCTGCGCGGTCTGGGCGATGTCATCGACCTCGACGAGGTGCGGGACATCTATCTGCCGCTGTCCAGACTGCTGAATCTGTACGTCGGCGCCACGGACGGACTCCGAGGCGCTCTGAACACCTTCCTCGGTGAGAAGGGCTCGCAGTCCGGCACACCGTTCGTCATAGGCGTCGCGGGTTCCGTGGCCGTCGGCAAGTCCACCGTCGCCCGACTGCTCCAGGCGCTGCTCTCCCGCTGGCCCGAGCACCCCCGGGTCGAGCTGGTCACCACGGACGGCTTCCTGCTCCCCACCAAGGAGCTCGAGGCGCGCGGGCTGATGTCCCGCAAGGGCTTCCCCGAGTCGTACGACCGCCGGGCCCTGACCCGGTTCGTCGCCGACATCAAGGCGGGCAAGGGCGAGGTGACGGCCCCCGTCTACTCGCATCTGATCTACGACATCGTGCCCGGCGACCGGCTCACGGTCCGCCGCCCCGACATCCTCATCGTCGAAGGCCTGAACGTGCTGCAGCCGGCCCTGCCCGGCAAGGACGGCCGCACCCGCGTCGGCCTCGCGGACTACTTCGACTTCAGCGTGTACGTCGACGCCCGCCCCGAGGACATCGAGCGCTGGTACCTGAACCGCTTCCGCAAGCTCCGCGCGACCGCCTTCCAGAAGCCCGACTCGTACTTCCGCAAGTACACCCAGGTCTCGGAGGAGGAAGCCCTCGACTACGCCCGCACGACCTGGCGCACCATCAACAAGCCCAACCTGCTGGAGAACGTGGCCCCCACCCGGGGCCGGGCGACCCTCGTCGTGCGCAAGGGCCCGGACCACAAGGTGCAGCGCCTGAGCCTGCGCAAGCTGTAGTCCCCACACAGGCGTCCTCCATGGCGGTCCCTCACGCCCGCCCGGGCCGGAACCGCCGTACGGCCGCCCCGTCCATACGACTACTCTGCGCCCCATGCTGCACCTGCGACTGATCACTCCCGCCGACCGGACCGACGACGTGGTACGCCTGATCGAGAAGACGGTCGGCACCACGCACCTCGTCGTGATCCCGGGTGCCGCCCGCAATCCGGCGGGCGATGTCGTGATGTGCGACGTCGCGCGCGAGGCGGGCGACGAACTCATCGGCGCCCTACGGGAGTCGGGGCTCGACCGGACCGGTTCGATCGCCGTCGAGACCATCGACCTGTCACTGTCGAAGCGGGCCGACGAGGCGGAGGAGGAGGCGCCCGGCGAGGGCGCGGACGCGGTGCTGTGGGAGCAGTTGAGGGACGCGACGCACGAGGAGTCGACGCTCAACGTCACCTATCTCGCGTTCCTCACCGTGGCCACGATGCTGGCGGCCTGCGGTGTGATGCTCGACAACGCGATCCTGATCGTCGGCGCGATGGCCGTGGGGCCGGAGTTCGGGCCGCTGGCCGGCATCTGCACCGCGCTGGTGCAGCGCGCCCCGCAGCTGGTGTGGCGGTCGCTGTGGGCGCTGCTCGCCGGTTTCGCGGCGGCGATGGTCATCACCGCGGGCTTCAGCTGGCTGATGGACGTCTTCGGGCTGTTCGAGAAGTCCATGGTCGAGGCGGACCGGCCGAACACGGCGTTCATCTGGAAGCCGGACTGGATGTCGTTCGTGGTGGCGTTCCTCGCCGGGATCGCCGGGACGCTGTCCCTCACGTCCGCCAAGTCGGGCGCCCTGATCGGCGTCGCGATCTCGGTGACCACGGTCCCGGCCGCCGCGAACGCCGCCGTGGCCCTCAGCTACACGGACTACGCCCAGACCTGGGGATCCACCAAGCAGCTGCTGTTCAACCTGCTCGGCATCGTGGTCGCCGGCACGCTCACGCTGCTCGCCCAGAAGTGGTTCTGGGCGATGCAGCGCAAGCGCCAGGTCGCCCGGCCGGAACCCGCCCGGTAACAGGCGGCCCGGCGAGGTCACCCGCCGAAGACAGCCGTGAGGCCCGGCACCCCAGGGGTGCCGGGCCTCACGGATTCAGGCGGAGAGACTAGCCGAGCGCCGACTTCACGGCGTCGGCCAGCCGCGCGGCCACCGACCGGGCGTGGTCGATGTCGGCGGCCTCGACCATCACGCGGACGAGCGGCTCGGTGCCGGAGGGGCGCAGCAGCACCCGTCCGGTGGTGCCGAGTTCACGCTCGGCGTCGGCCACCGCGGTGGCCAGTTCGGCGGAGGTCTTCACTCGCGACCGGTCGACGTCGGGCACGTTGATGAGGACCTGCGGCAGCCGCTCCATGACCGAGGCGAGGTCCCGGAGCGTACGGCCGCTCTGGGCGACGCGGGCGGCGAGGAGCAGGCCGGTCAGCGTGCCGTCGCCGGTGGTGGCGTGGTCGAGGATGATGACGTGTCCGGACTGCTCGCCGCCGAGGGCGTAGCCGTGCCGCTTCATCTCCTCCAGGACGTAGCGGTCGCCGACCGCCGTCTGGACGAGGGCGAGGCCCTCGCGCTCCATGGCGAGCTTGAAGCCCAGGTTGGACATGACCGTCGCGACAACGGTGCCGGAGCGCAGTGCGGAACGCTCTCGCATCGCCAGCGCGAGGACGGCCAGGATCTGGTCGCCGTCGATCTCGTCGCCCGTGTGGTCCACCGCGAGGCAGCGGTCGGCGTCGCCGTCGTGCGCGATGCCGAGGTCGGCGCCGTGCTCGACGACGGCGGCCTTGAGGAGCTCCAGGTGGGTGGAGCCGCAGCCGTCGTTGATGTTGAGCCCGTCGGGCGCCGCGCCGATCGTGATGATCTCGGCGCCGGCCCGCGTGAAGGCCTCGGGCGAGACACGGGCGGCCGCGCCGTGCGCCTCGTCGAGGACGACCTTCAGACCGTCGAGGCGGTTCGGGAGGACCCCGATGAGGTGGGCGACGTACTGGTCGAAGCCCTGGTCGTAGGAGTTCACCCGGCCGACGCCGGCGCCGGTCGGACGTTCCCAGGGAGCGCCGGTGCGGTGCTCCTCGTAGACGCCCTCGATCCGGTCCTCCAGCTCGTCGGCGAGCTTGTGCCCGCCGCGGGCGAAGAACTTGATGCCGTTGTCCGGCATGGCGTTGTGGCTGGCCGAGAGCATCACACCGAGGTCGGCGCCCAGCACTCCGGTGAGGTGGGCCACCGCCGGGGTGGGCAGCACACCGACGCGCAGGACGTCCACGCCGGCACTGGCGAGGCCGGCGACCACGGCGGCCTCCAGGAACTCCCCGGACGCGCGCGGATCCCGCCCGACCACGGCCACGGGCCGGTGGCCTTCGAACGTGCCCGCCTCGGCGAGTACGTGTGCCGCTGCCACGGAGAGCCCGAGCGCGAGCTCGGCCGTCAGATCCGCGTTGGCGACACCGCGCACGCCGTCCGTGCCGAAGAGTCGTCCCACTTGTCCTCCTGAGAAAGCTTCAGAGTACGGAAGTCCCCCGAGAATACGGAGGTCATCCGATCACATGAGCCTTTGAGCACCTTGTGCCGTTATACGCCCAACCACTGTGATAAACGAACGCCCCGGCGGCACTGTGGCGTGCCGCCGGGGCGTTCGGAGCTACGCGTACTGACGCGCAGAAGCAAGCAGCGAAGATTAACGCTTGCTGTACTGCGGAGCCTTACGGGCCTTCTTGAGACCGGCCTTCTTGCGCTCGACCGCACGGTCGTCGCGCTTGAGGAAGCCGGCCTTCTTGAGGGCGCCGCGGTTGTTGTCCACGTCGGCCTCGTTCAGCGCACGGGCGACGCCGAGGCGCAGGGCACCGGCCTGACCCGAGACGCCGCCACCCGAGATGCGGGCGATGACGTCGTAGCGGTTGTCGAGCTCGAGCACCTTGAAGGGCTCGTTGACTTCCTGCTGGTGCACCTTGTTGGGGAAGTAGTCCTCAAGGGTGCGACCGTTGATCTTCCACTTGCCGGTGCCCGGGACGATCCGGACGCGGGCGATGGCGTTCTTGCGACGGCCCAGGCCGGCGGCCGGCTGCGGGTCGCCGAAGCGGCCGGCGAGGGACTCCGAGGTGTACTCGCCCTCGACGGGGACCTCGGACTCGGTGGTGTAGTTCTCGATGTCGACGAGCTCAGTCTCTTCGACCGGCTGCTCAACGGTGGTCTCGGCCACGATTCTCCTCAGATTCTTTTTCGTCTTAGGGGGTGGCCGGAACTACTGCGCGACCTGGGTGATCTCGAACGGGACCGGCTGCTGCGCAGCGTGCGGGTGGTTCTCGCCCGCGTAGACCTTCAGCTTCGAGAGCACCTGACGGCCCAGGGTGTTCTTGGGAACCATGCCCTTGATGGCCTTCTCGACAGCCTTCTCGGGGTTCTTCGCCAGCAGCTCGTCGTAACGGACGGAGCGCAGACCACCCGGGTAACCGGAGTGGCGGTACGCCAGCTTCTGGGTCTTCTTGTTGCCGGAGAGGTGCACCTTGTCGGCGTTGATGATGATGACGAAGTCACCAGCGTCGACGTGGGGCGCGTAGATCGGCTTGTGCTTGCCGCGCAGAATGTTCGCAGCAGTGGTCGCCAGACGGCCCAGGACGACATCCTGGGCGTCGATGACGTACCACTGGCGAGTGATGTCGCCGGGCTTGGGGCTGTACGTACGCACGGTCGTAGCCTTCGCTTCTTCAGTGAGTGGGTCCTGACATGGCCACCACGGACGATCACGACAGCCCTGACCGCACTGCGGTGACGCATACCGCGTGCTGGTCGCTGGTCATCAGCCCCGGTGGACCGGTGTAAGGGCCCCTCACGTGAGAATGAGCAAGCCAATACACATAACGAACTGCAAGCTTACCCGCGGTGCCCCGCAAGGGTCAAAACGCGAGTGCTCACACCCTCGCCGCCCGTCGTCCCTGTCGCGGAGCGACAAAGTGGTCGGGGCCGACGAGCGGCAGATGACGGGGGTGCCGAAGCGCCACCGATGCAGTCAATACAGACAGGGTAAAGCAGTCCCGGAGGGAACGTCGGCTCACCGGCGCCAGCCAGGGCCGGTCGGCGCCGGGCACCCGCGGCACCGGAGCCGGCCGGGACCAGGGCCCGCGGGGCCGCCGAACCGGGGTACGGCGGCGTCCGTGTGACGAACCCCGCAGGATCCGGCATCAGCAGCACCGCCCCGCCGGACGCCACGGCCGGCAGCAGAGCGAGCCGCCGTCCGGCCGGGTGCGAGCCACCGTCCGGCCAGGTGCGCGCGGCCCGGACGACGATCGCGTTGTCGGTCCCGCCTCCGAGGTGCCGCGCGCGACCCCTGTGACATGCGCGCACAGCACCGCACAGGACGCCTCCCACACGCGCCAGGAGGCCCGACGTACCAACCACCCGGAGATGTCACTTTTGCCCCTGCGCCTTCAGATCACGCTAGGGGCTCAAGTGACCGGCGGAGCGGAACGGCACCCCCCAACGCCCGTCTAAGATGCGGCGCATGAGTTATGGGCAGGGTGGGCAGGGGCAGCCCCCGTGGGATCCCTGGAAGCCGGGTTCTCAGCAGGAGCCCCAGTGGGGCAGTCAGCGATCCAGCGGGAATCCCGACTGGGCCGCACTGGCGGAGGCTTCCGAAACGCGCAACAAGCGCCGCAAGGTGCTGTTCATCGTGGGCGGAGCACTGGCCACCGTCGCGGTCGGCGCGGCCGTCGCCATGGCCGTCGTCAACGCTAACGGGAACAACCAGGCCTCGAACCAGCCGTCCAATCTGCCCGCCACCGCGGACATCCCGAGCTCCACGGCGCCGGCACCGTCCTTCGAGCCGACCTCGGCTCCGCCGCCGCTGGATCCGAAGCAGTTCATAGCCAGCGCGCAGAAGGACACGGCACCGCTGAGTCCGGACATCCTCTTCCCCGGGACGCAGCTCACCATGGGCGACCGCGTCTACCGCAAGGGGCCGACGGCCGACACGAAGAACTGCGCCTCGGCCGCGAAGGGCACCCTCCCGGCGGTCCTGAAGAAGGACGGCTGCACCCGCTTCCTCCGGGTCACCTACTCCAAGGACGGCGTGGCGGTGACGGTCGGCGTCGCGGTGTTCGACACCGAGGCCAAGGCGTCCAAGGCCAAGGCCGACGCGGACAAGCGCAGCATCATCGCGTCACTCGCCGGCAACGGCCTCAAGTCGTTCTGCGACTCGGCCGTCTGCCGTTCGACGACCAACTCCTACGGGCGTTACGCCTACTTCACCCTCGCCGGCTTCACCGGCGGCAAGGACGTGACGACGAAGGACACCCAGGTGTTCACGACCGGCGACGACCTCGCCGAGTTCGCGTTCCGCCAGATCCGCCGCCGGGGCGAGGCCCAGGCGTCGGCCGCGGCCAACCAGTAGCGGCACCGGGCGGCGGCCCGGAACACCGGCCGCCGCCCCGCACAGCCCGCGCCCCGCACCGCCCGCGCCCCGGACGCGCACGATCCTCAGCGCGTCCCGGACGCGCACCATCCTCCGCGTACCGGCAAGCCGCTGCCGGAGCACGACAGTTGCAGCAGCACCCCGGCCGCGGGGACCGCCGCTAGCAGGTCTCGCATCCGGCCGCACCCGGCAACGTCCGCCGGTTCCGCGCCTCCTTGTTCCGCGCGGCGAGCAACTCGTCCGCGGGGTAACCGACTTCCTCGAGCGTCAGGCCGTGCGGCCGTACGACATGGACGGCCGAATCCCGTACGCCGGCGGCGAGCACCTTCCCCGGCCAGTCGGGGCCGCGGTGCCCGTCCCCCACGAACAGCAGGGCCCCGATCAGCGACCGCACCATGTTGTGGCAGAAGGCGTCGGCCCGCACGGTGGCGGTGATGACGCCGTCCTCACCCCGCACGAGGCTCAGTTGCTGGAGCGTGCGGATGGTCGTCGCGCCCTCGCGCTTCTTGCAGTACGCGGCGAAGTCGTGCTCCCCCAGCAGCCGTTCGGCCGCCTGGTTCATGGCGTCGACGTCCAACGGCCAGTCGTGCCACAGGACATGACTGCGCAGCAGCGGGTCGACGCCGCCCGGTTCGTCGGTGACGCGATAGGCGTAGCGCCGCCAGATCGCCGAGAACCGCGCGTTGAACCCGGCCGGCGCCTCGGTGAGGGACCACACCCGCACGTCCTTCGCGAGGCGCCCGGCGAGCCGCTTCAGCAGCTTCTCCCGATGCTCCTCCCACAGCTCCTCGGGGAGGTCGACGTGTGCCACCTGCCCGCGCGCGTGCACCCCGGCGTCGGTCCGCCCGGCCACGGTCAGCTCGTACGTCGTGTCCTTCGTCCGCGTCACCGTCCGGAGCGCGTCCTCGATCTCCCCCTGAACGGTCCTGCGCCCCCCGGCCTGCTTGGCCCACCCGGAGAACTCGCTCCCGTCGTACGACAGGTCCAACCGCACCCGTACGAACCCGGGCTCCGCTTCGTCACTCACACCTAGATCCTCTCAAGCCCGGGTTCCTCCCCGGCAACGCGAAAGCGGGCCCGCCCCCGAAGGGACGGACCCGCTCACAGCGAGGCAGTGCCTCAGGCGTCCTTCGACTCCTCGGCGGGAGCCTCGACGGCGTCCTCGACCTTGGTGTCCTCGACCTTGGCCGGAGCCTCGGTCTCCTTGGCGGCACGCTTCGTGGCAGCCTCGGCCTCACCGGTGGCCTGCTGGGCCACGGTCAGGGCCTCCACCAGCTCGATGACAGCCATGGGCGCGTTGTCGCCACGGCGGTTACCGATCTTGGTGATACGGGTGTAGCCACCCGGGCGGTTCTCGTAGCGCGGGCCGATCTCGGTGAAGAGCGTGTGCACGATGCTCTTGTCCGTGATCACCGAGAGCACCTGACGGCGGTTGTGAAGGTCACCCTTCTTCGCCTTGGTGACCAGACGCTCCGCGTAGGGACGCAGGCGACGGGCCTTGGCCTCGGTGGTGGTGATGCGGCCGTGCTCGAAGAGCGACTTCGCGAGGTTCGCGAGGAGCAGCTTCTCGTGCGCGGCGCTGCCGCCCAGACGGGCACCCTTGGCGGGCTTCGGCATGGTTTCTCCTAGGTGTCTGCCCCGGCCGTATCAGGTACCGAGGTCAGTGTCCGAGCGGGCGATTGCCCGTCGAAGATCCGGGGTCCCGAAGGACCCCGGAGGACGGAAGGCGTCCCAGTACTGGCTCAGTACTGCTCGGTCTCCACGAAACCCGCGTCCGCGTCGTCGTCGGCGCCGAAGGCGTCGGCGGCGGCGGTCGGGTCGAATCCGGGCGGGCTGTCCTTGAGGGCCAGGCCCATGCCGGCCAGCTTCGCCTTGACCTCGTCGATGGACTTCGCACCGAAGTTGCGGATGTCCAGGAGGTCGGCCTCGGAGCGGGCGACGAGCTCACCCACGGAGTGGATGCCCTCACGCTTGAGGCAGTTGTACGAGCGGACCGTGAGCTCCAGCTCCTCGATCGGCAGCGCGAGATCAGCGGCGAGGGCGGCGTCCGTGGGGGACGGGCCCATGTCGATGCCCTCGGCGTCGATGTTGAGCTCGCGGGCCAGACCGAACAGCTCGACCAGGGTCTTACCGGCCGACGCCATGGCGTCACGGGGACGCATGGCCTGCTTGGTCTCGACGTCGACGATCAGCTTGTCGAAGTCGGTGCGCTGCTCGACACGGGTCGCCTCGACCTTGTACGTGACCTTCAGCACCGGCGAGTAGATCGAGTCGACCGGGATGCGCCCGATCTCCTGACCGACCTGCTTGTTCTGGACGGCGGAGACGTAGCCGCGACCGCGCTCGACGGTCAGCTCCATCTCCAGCTTGCCCTTGCCGTTGAGCGTGGCGAGGACGAGGTCGGGGTTGTGGACCTCGACACCGGCCGGGGGCGCGATGTCGGCGGCGGTGACCAGACCCGGGCCCTGCTTGCGCAGGTACATCACGACCGGCTCGTCGTGCTCCGAGGAGACGACCAGCTGCTTGATGTTGAGGATCAGGTCGGTGACGTCCTCCTTGACGCCCGGCACGGTGGTGAACTCGTGCAGGACACCGTCGACGCGGATGCTGGTGACAGCAGCGCCGGGGATCGACGAGAGGAGGGTGCGGCGCAGGGAGTTGCCGAGGGTGTAGCCGAAGCCCGGCTCCAGCGGCTCGATCACGAACCGGGAGCGGAATTCGTCGACGACCTCTTCGGTCAACGAGGGACGCTGAGCGATCAGCATGTGTGGATCAATCCTTTTTTTCGTGGACGCCCGCTATTTGACGCCCGACGGAACCGCGCCTCGCGAGAGGCCGGGTACAGCAAGGGTACGGGCGATACGGCCCTTTTACGGAGCCGTACCGCCCGGAATCCTCAAACCGACACAAGGCCGTCGAGGACGACGACCGAGCGGCCGTGCGTCAGACGCGGCGGCGCTTCGGCGGACGGCAGCCGTTGTGCGGGGTGGGGGTGACGTCCTGGATGGAGCCGACCTCGAGGCCAGTGGCCTGGAGGGAGCGGATCGCGGTCTCGCGACCGGAGCCCGGGCCCTTCACGAAGACATCGACCTTGCGCATGCCGTGCTCCTGCGCGCGACGGGCGGCCGACTCGGCGGCCATCTGCGCGGCGAAGGGGGTGGACTTGCGCGAGCCCTTGAAGCCGACGTGGCCGGCGGAGGCCCAGGAGATCACGTTGCCCGAGGGGTCCGTGATCGAGACGATCGTGTTGTTGAACGTGCTCTTGATGTGAGCGTGCCCGTGAGCGACGTTCTTCTTTTCCTTGCGGCGCACCTTCTTGGCAGCGCCCTGACGACCCTTGGGGGGCATCTATTTCTCCTACGGGGAGGTGGTCGGTCCTACAGCGAAGACCGCTGATGAAGCGTTGTCCGCTGAGGACTACTTCTTGCCCGGCTTCTTCTTACCGGCGATGGCGCGACGCGGGCCCTTGCGGGTACGAGCGTTCGTGCTGGTGCGCTGACCGTGCACGGGCAGGCCACGACGGTGGCGGATGCCCTGGTAGCAGCCGATCTCGATCTTGCGGCGAATGTCGCCCTGGATCTCGCGACGGAGGTCACCCTCGGTCTTGATGTTGGCGTCCACGTACTCGCGGATCTTGACCAGCTCCTCCTCGGAGAGGTCACGAACGCGCGTGTTGGGGTTCACGCCAGTCTCGGCCAGCGTCAGCTGGGAAAGCGTCCGGCCGATGCCGAACACGTAGGTGAGGGCGACCTCCACACGCTTTTCGCGCGGGATGTCAACACCGGAAACGCGTGCCATTCAATGGCTCCAGTTGTCGTTCGGAGGTCTTCCGCAGAACCGGATCCCGCCCGCCGTCGTCCTCTGATCCAAGGGATCGAGCATTCGGTACGAACCGGGTCCCCGGCCTCCGACCGGGGGTGTCAGGCCTGATGAGACTCAGCCCTGGATCCTGCGTATGAACATGTACTGCTTGCGTCGCGCGAAGTATCTGCGGGTGCAGAAGGTGCGGTCGTGCGTCAGCCCTGGCGCTGCTTGTGGCGCGGGTTTTCGCAGATGACCATGACCCGACCGTGACGGCGGATCACCCTGCACTTGTCGCAGATCTTCTTGACGCTCGGCTTGACCTTCATTAGGTGAGGTTCTCCGGGTCAGTGCCACCCCCCGTGTCCCGGGACCGGGACACGGAGCAAGGCAAGATCTACTTGTAGCGGTAGACGATCCGGCCGCGCGTCAGGTCGTACGGAGACAACTCCACCACGACCCGGTCGTCAGGGAGGATGCGGATGTAGTGCATGCGCATCTTGCCGCTGATGTGCGCCAGGACCTGGTGGCCGTTCTGGAGCTCCACCTTGAACATCGCGTTCGGAAGAGACTCAACGACAGTGCCCTCGATCTCGATGGCACCTTGCTTCTTGGCCACGCTCTGCCCTTCGAATCGACTACCTTGATCGACTTCGTGCGAGCGCATGCAGACATGCGGGTGCACGAGAGCCGACGAGTCAGTCTACGTCAGGGCTCCCGGAAAGACGAATTCGTCTCTGGCCACCTCCGCCATTCATGACGATGCCCCACCCGTCGACGCGGTATGCGCGAGGGGCAGGGCTGACCGGTCGTACGGTCGGCGGAGTGACGGGAGGGGAAGAAGCGAGAAAAGAATTCGAACGCAAGATCGATCTTAAGAGATCTTGCGGAAGCCCTCCGCGGGTGACGCTTCGACCCGCGAGGGCATCGGGCCGCGCTCGGCCCGTCCGGACGACGTCGGTGCTTCAGCCCGCGAGGGGATCGGGCGCCGCCGTGACGCCGTGCTCGGCGAGCTTCGCCCTGCCGCAGTCGGGCGCCGTGAGAACCAGCGGCCCTTCCTCGGTCAGGGCCACGGAGTGCTCCCAGTGCGAGGACCAGGTCCCGTCCGTGGTGATCACGGTCCAGTCGTCCTCGAGCGTCTCGGTCCGCGGTGTGCCGAGCGACACCATCGGCTCGATCGCGAGGCAGAACCCGGGGACCAGCTTCGGCCCCTTCCCCCGCTTCCGCTCGACGTAGTTCAGCAGGTGCGGGTCCATGTGCATCTCGGTGCCGATGCCGTGGCCGCCGAAGTCCTCGATGATCCCGTACTTGCCGCCGCCCGGCTTCGGCTGGCGGCGGATGTAGGTCTCGATGGCCCGCGAGACGTCCACCAGCCGGTTGCCCTGCTTCATGGCCGCGATACCCGCCCACATCGACTCCTCGGTCACCCGGGAGAGCTCGATCAGCTCAGGAGCGTGGCCGGAGCCCACGAACGCGGTGTAGGCGGCGTCGCCGTGCCAGCCGTCCACGATCGCGCCGGCGTCGATGGAGATGATGTCGCCGTCCTTCAGGACGGTCTTGTCGTCCGGGATGCCGTGGACGACGACCTCGTTGGCCGAGGTGCAGATCGTCGCGGGGAAACCGCCGTACCCGAGGAAGTTCGACTTGGCGCCGTGCTCGGCGAGCACCTTGCGCGCGACCTCGTCCAGATCCCGGGTCGTCGCACCGGGTACGGCGACTTCCCGCGTGGCCGCATGAATGGCCGCGACGACCAGCCCGGCCTCACGCATCTTGGCGATCTGCTCGGGGCTCTTGATCTGCACCATGGTGGCTGCGGCCTTTCTGGACCGGAACGACGGACTACTCCAACGATACGGGGGACTGGTCCCACCCCGCCCGGGGTCCTGGACCCCTTGCCTCGCACGTCGGCCGCGGCACCCGGAGAGGGTGCCGCGGCCGATGCGACGTACTGCTTCACGCTCCCCCGCGACACGCGTGCGTCACGGGACGGACCGCAGGGACTAGGCGTCCTCGCGGGCCAGAGCCCCCATCGCGCGCGCCGTGACCTCTTCGACCTTGCCGAGCGCCGGGATCGTGACGACCAGGCTCTGGGACCGGTAATAGTCGATGATCGGCTCGGTCTGCGTGTGGTAGACCTCCAGCCGCGTACGGACGGTCTCCTCGGAGTCGTCGTCACGCTGGTACAGCTCGCCGCCGCAGACGTCACAGACGCCTTCCTGCTTCGGCGCCTTGTACGACACGTGGAAGACGTGCGCCGAGTCGTTGCGGCAGATGCGACGGCCCGCGATACGGCGGACCACCTCGTCCTCGGGGACCTCCAGGTCCAGCACCGCGTCCAGCTTCATGCCCTCGGTGCTCAGCATCTCGTCGAGCGCCTCGGCCTGCGAGACGTTGCGCGGGAAGCCGTCGAGCAGGAAGCCGTTCTCCGCGTCGGGCTGCTCCATGCGGTCCTTGGCCATGGCGATGGTGACCTCGTCCGGTACCAGTTCGCCCTTGTCCATGTAGGACTTCGCCAGCTTGCCGAGCTCCGTCTGCTGAGAGATGTTGGCGCGGAACAGGTCGCCCGTTGAGATGTGCGGGATCGCCAGATTCTTGGCGAGGAACGCGGCCTGCGTTCCCTTCCCGGCACCGGGCGGCCCGACGAGGACGATTCGCATCAGCGGAGGAACCCTTCGTAATTGCGCTGCTGAAGCTGGCTCTCGATCTGCTTCACCGTCTCGAGGCCGACACCCACGATGATGAGGATGCTGGTACCACCGAACGGGAAGTTCTGGTTTGCGTTGAAACCAACCAACGCCACTGTCGGCACGAGGGCGATCACTCCGAGATACAGCGAACCCGGCCAGGTGATCCGGTTGAGTACGTAGCTGAGGTACTCAGCGGTCGGCCGGCCAGCCCGGATGCCCGGGATGAAGCCACCATACTTCTTCATGTTGTCGGCGACTTCCTCGGGGTTGAACGAGATCGCCACGTAGAAGAACGCGAAGAAAACGATCAGAAGGAAGTACATGGTGATGTAAATCGGGTGGTCACCCTTGGTCAGGTTGTTCGTGACCCACGTCTTCCACCCGGAATCGCTCTTCGAGAACTGGGCGATCAGGCTCGGAATGTAGAGCAGCGACGAGGCGAAGATGACAGGGATCACACCTGCCTGGTTGACCTTCAGCGGAATGTAGGTCGAGGTGCCACCGTAGGAACGGCGGCCGATCATGCGCTTCGCGTACTGAACCGGAATCCGGCGCTGCGCCTGCTCGACGAAGACCACCAGGCCGACCATGCACAGACCCACGGCGATCACCGTGCCGAACTCGATCCAGCCACCGGCCAGCTTGCCCTGGATCTTGACGGTCCACAGGGCGCTCGGGAAGGTCGCGGCGATCGAGATGAACATGAGGATCGACATGCCGTTGCCGATGCCGCGGTCGGTGATGAGCTCACCGAGCCACATGACGACACAGGTACCGGCGGTCATCGTGACGACCATCGTGATCGTGGTGAAGATCGACTGGTCCGGGACGATCTGGTTGGCCACGGGGCAGCCCGAGAACAGGGCGCCGCTGCGGGCGGTGGCCACCAGGCCGGTGCCCTGCAGGATGGCGAGCGCGACCGTCAGATAACGGGTGTACTGCGTGATCTTCGCCGTACCGGCCGAGCCCTCCTTCTTGAGGGCTTCCAGTCGCGGGATCACCACGGTGAGCAGCTGGAGAATGATGCTCGCCGTGATGTAGGGCATGATGCCGAGCGCGAAGATCGTGATCTGCAGCAGCGCGCCGCCACTGAACATGTTGATCAGGCTGAACAGCCCGCGGTTCGTGTCGGCCATGTCCATGCACGACTGGACATTCTTGTAGTCCACGCCGGGGATCGGAACGTGGGTACCGACCCGGTAGACCACGATGATGCCGAGCGTGAAGAGGAGCTTCTTGCGCAGGTCGGGCGTCTTGAACGCCCGGGCGAACGCGGTGAGCACGGTGCCTCCTGCGACCCCCGCGCTACTGCGTCAGAGGGTGACGGTCTTGAGGTTCGACGGATGACTGACAGCTAACCAACAGTCAAAGCCCGTCCGGAGTTCCCTTGAGGCACGCCGGACGAAAATCAACAGTGCAGGCCACCTTACCGGCGACACTGCCCCCCTAGGAACGACCAACCGGGGATGCCCCTTTTGTGGGGCATCCCCGGTCGGGATCGCTCAGGTCATCGAGACGCCTACTGAAATCAGACGAGCTCGGTGACGGTACCGCCGGCGGCGGTGATCTTCTCCTTGGCGGAGCCGGAGACGGCGTCGACCGTCACCTGCAGCGCCACGGAGATCTCGCCCTGGCCGAGGACCTTGACGAGGCTGTTCTTGCGAACGGCACCCTTGGCGACGAGACCCTCGACGGTGACCTCGCCACCCTCCGGGTACAGCGCGCCCAGCTTGTCGAGGTTCACGACCTGGAACTCGGTCTTGAACGGGTTACGGAAGCCCTTCAGCTTCGGAAGACGCATGTGGAGGGGCATCTGGCCACCCTCGAAGCGCTCCGGAACCTGGTAGCGGGCCTTCGTGCCCTTGGTACCACGACCAGCCGTCTTACCCTTCGACGCCTCACCACGACCAACACGGGTCTTGGCGGTCTTGGCGCCCGGGGCGGGACGGAGGTTGTGGATCTTGAGCGGGTTGTTTTCCGCCATGATCAGTCGACCTCCTCGACCGTCACGAGGTGGCGGACGGTGTGAACCATTCCGCGGAACTCGGGGCGGTCCTCCTTGACGACCTGCGTGTTGATGCCCTTGAGACCAAGGGAGCGCAGGGTGTCACGGTGGTTCTGCTTGCTGCCGATGTACGACTTCGTCTGCGTGACCTTGAGGCGAGCCATTACGCACCCGCCCCGGCACGTGCACGAAGGAGAGCCGCGGGGGCGACGTCCTCGAGGGGCAGACCACGGCGAGCCGCGATCTCCTCGGGACGCTGCAGGCCCTTGAGGGCCGCCACGGTCGCGTGCACGATGTTGATCGCGTTGGACGAGCCGAGCGACTTCGACAGGATGTCGTGAACGCCGGCGCACTCGAGCACTGCACGCACCGGGCCACCGGCGATAACGCCGGTACCGGGGGAAGCAGGCTTGAGCAGGACGACGCCCGCGGCCTTCTCGCCCGTGATCGGGTGCGGGATGGTGCCCTGGATACGGGGGACCTTGAAGAAGTGCTTCTTGGCCTCTTCAACACCCTTGGCGATCGCGGCCGGCACCTCCTTGGCCTTGCCGTAACCGACACCGACGGTGCCGTCACCATCGCCCACCACGACCAGCGCGGTGAAGCTGAAGCGACGACCACCCTTCACAACCTTGGCGACGCGGTTGATCGCGACAACGCGCTCAACGTACGCGGTCTTCTCGGCAGCAGCTGCGCCGCCGTCACGGCCCTTCCGGTCCCGCCGCTCGCCGCCACCGGCACCGCCACCGCGGCGCTGGGGTCCAGCCATTGGAATTACCTCTCTCTGTTTCCGCTAGCTACGGAACCGACTCAGAACTTGAGTCCGGCTTCGCGGGCGGCGTCCGCCAGGGCGGCAATGCGCCCGGCGTACTGGTTTCCACCACGGTCGAATACGACAGCCTCGACACCGGCGGCCTTGGCGCGCTCGGCGACAAGGGCGCCGACCGACTTGGCCTGAGCCGACTTGTCGCTCTCGCCGCCGCGGATCGTCGTGTCCAGGGTCGACGCCGACGCGAGGGTGTGACCCTTAACGTCGTCGATGACCTGGGCCACGATGTGGCGGTTGGAGCGCGTCACGACCAGGCGCGGACGCTCAGCCGTACCCGAGATGTGCTTACGGATCCGGATGTGACGACGCTTGATGGCAGCACGCTTGTAAGCGTCGCCCTTAGCAATCTTGACACCGTATGCCATGGCTTACTTACCCGCCTTTCCGACCTTGCGGCGGATGACTTCGCCTTCGTACTTGACGCCCTTGGCCTTGTACGGGTCGGGCTTGCGCAGCTTGCGGATGTTGGCCGCAACCTCGCCGACCTTCTGCTTGTCGATGCCCTCGACCGAGAAACGGGTGGGGGCTTCCACCTTGAAGGTGATGCCCTCGGGGGCCTCGACGGTGATCGAGTGGCTGTAGCCGAGCGAGAACTCCAGGTTGGAGCCCTTCGCCAGGACGCGGTAACCGACACCGCTGATCTCGAGCTTCTTCACGTAACCCTCGGTCACGCCGGTGATCATGTTCGCCACCAGCGTGCGGGACAGGCCGTGGAGGGCCTTGTTCTGACGCTCGTCGTTCGGGCGGGTGACGTTCAGAACGCCGTCCTCGCCCTTAGCGATCTCGATCGGCGCCGCAATGGTGTGAGAGAGGGTGCCCTTGGGACCCTTCACCGCAACCGTACGGCCGTCGATGGTGACGTCCACGCCGGCGGGAACCGTGATGGGGAGCTTGCCAATACGCGACATAGCTGTTTCCTCCGTTCCCTTCCGTTACCAGACGTAGGCGAGAACTTCTCCGCCTACGCCCTTCTTGCCGGCCTGCTTGTCGGTGAGGAGCCCGTGCGACGTGGAGATGATCGCCACGCCGAGGCCGCCCAGCACCTTGGGCAGGTTGGTGGACTTCGCGTAAACCCGGAGACCGGGCTTGGAGATCCGCTTGATGCCCGCGATGGAGCGCTCACGGTTCGGGCCGAACTTCAGCTCGAGAACGAGGTTCTTGCCGACCTCGGCGTCCTCGACCTTCCAGCCCGTGATGAAGCCCTCCTGCTGGAGGATCTCCGCGATGTGCGACTTGATCTTGCTGTGCGGCATCCCCACGGTGTCGTGGTACGCCGAGTTCGCGTTACGCAGACGCGTAAGCATGTCCGCGATCGGATCAGTCATGGTCATGAATTGGCCTTCGGCCTCTCTCGCCGGGGTTTCCTGTATGCGCCATCCCTCTCCCCACTCATGGGCGGGACGGGTGCGGTGCGGGGACCTACGGCGTAGTAAGTCGTACGGGCGTCAGGCGCCCAACCCTCCTAGCCTAAGGCATGGAGAGGTGGGCACCTGACAGAGCCCTTTGCTTACCGAGAGTCCTGGATCCCTGAATTACAGGGACTACCAGGAGCTCTTGGTCACGCCCGGCAGCTCGCCACGGTGAGCCATCTCACGAAGGCAGACGCGGCACAGGCCGAACTTGCGGTACACGGAGTGCGGACGACCGCAGCGCTGGCAGCGCGTGTAGCCACGCACACCGAACTTGGGCTTACGAGCAGCCTTGGCAATCAGAGCCTTCTTCGCCATCTCGCTTACGCCTCCTTGAAGGGGAAGCCGAGGTGACGGAGAAGGGCGCGGCCCTCAGCGTCGTTGGTCGCCGTGGTCACCACGGTGATGTCCATACCCCGGGTGCGGTCGATCTTGTCCTGGTCGATCTCGTGGAACATGACCTGCTCCGTGAGACCGAAGGTGTAGTTGCCACGGCCGTCGAACTGCTTGGGGGACAGACCACGGAAGTCGCGGATGCGCGGAAGCGCGAGCGACAGGGTGCGGTCCAGGAACTCCCACATGCGGTCGCCACGGAGCGTGACGTGGGCGCCGATCGGCTGACCTTCACGCAGCTTGAACTGCGCGATGGACTTGCGGGCCTTGGTGATGGCCGGCTTCTGACCGGTGATGGTGGTCAGGTCACGGACGGCACCGTCCATGAGCTTCGAGTCACGGGCGGCGTCGCCGACACCCATGTTGACCACAATCTTGACGAGACCCGGGGTCTGCATGACGTTCTCGTACGAGAACTCTTCCTGCAGCTTGCCCGCGATCTCCTCGCGGTACTTCGTCTTGAGACGCGGAGTGGTGGTGGTAGCCATCAGATGTCCTCACCCGTCCGCTTGGCAACGCGGATCTTGTTGCCCTCGTCGTCGAAGCGGTAACCGACGCGCGTGACGACCTTGTTGCCGTCCTTCTCAACGACCAGCTGGACGTTGGAGACGTGGACGGGCGCCTCGGTCGTGACGATGCCACCGGCCTGCGAACCCTTGGCGGTCGGGCCGGCCTTCGTGTGCTTCTTGACCCGGTTGACACCCTCGACCAGGACGCGCTCGTCGCGCGGGTAAGCGGCAATGACCTTGCCCTGCTTGCCCTTGTCCTTACCGGTGATGACCTGAACCAGGTCGCCCTTCTTGATCTTCATGCTTACAGCACCTCCGGCGCGAGCGAGATGATCTTCATGAACTTCTTCTCGCGCAGCTCACGGCCGACAGGGCCGAAGATACGGGTGCCACGAGGGTCGCCGTCGTTCTTCAGAATGACGGCGGCGTTCTCGTCGAAGCGGATGTACGAGCCGTCCGGACGGCGGCGCTCCTTGACGGTGCGAACGATGACAGCCTTGACGACGTCACCCTTCTTCACGTTGCCGCCGGGGATCGCGTCCTTGACGGTGGCGACGATGACGTCACCGATGCCCGCGTAGCGGCGACCGGAGCCACCGAGCACACGGATGCAAAGGATTTCCTTCGCACCAGTGTTGTCGGCGACACGCAGTCGCGACTCCTGCTGGATCACGTCTATCTCCTGATTGTCTGCCGGTTCCCGGGGCGGGACCGTCTAGGACGGTCCCGCCCCGAGCCTGGCGGAACGAACCTGAGGGATACCCCTCAGGTAATTACTTGGCCTTCTCGAGGATCTCGACGATGCGCCAGCGCTTCGTCGAGGACAGCGGCCGGGTCTCCATCAGGAGGACGCGGTCGCCGACGCCGGCGGCGTTCTGCTCGTCGTGGGCCTTGAGCTTGTTCGTACGGCGGATGACCTTGCCGTACAGCGCGTGCTTCACGCGGTCCTCGACAGCGACGACGACGGTCTTGTCCATCTTGTCGCTGACGACCAGACCCTCGCGGGTCTTGCGGAAACCGCGGTCGGTCTTCTGCTCAGTCACGTTGCTCTCGCTCATCAGGCGCTCTCCACCGTCTCGATGCCCAGCTCGCGCTCACGCATCAGGGTGTAGATCCGCGCGATGTCCTTGCGGACGGCCTTGAGCCGACCGTGGTTCTCGAGCTGACCGGTCGCCGCCTGGAAACGGAGGTTGAACAGCTCTTCCTTGGCTTCGCGGAGCTTCGCGAGAAGCTCCTCGTCACCCAGTTCGCGCAGCTCGGACGCCTTGGTACCGGCCGACATCACGCTTCACCTGCCTCGCGCTTGACGATCCGGCACTTCATCGGCAGCTTGTGGGCTGCGCGAGTGAGGGCCTCACGGGCGATCTTCTCGTTGGGGTAGGACAGTTCGAACATGACCCGGCCCGGGTGCACGTTCGCGACCCACCACTCGGGGGAACCCTTACCGGAACCCATGCGGGTCTCGGCGGGCTTCTTCGTGAGCGGGCGGTCCGGGTAGATGTTGATCCAGACCTTGCCGCCACGCTTGATGTGGCGGGTCATCGCGATACGCGCGGCCTCGATCTGGCGGTTCGTCACGTACGCCGGCGTGAGGGCCTGAATGCCGTACTCGCCGAACGAAACCTGCGTACCGCCCTTGGCCTGACCACGGCGCTTCGGGTGGTGCTGCTTGCGGTGCTTGACCCTGCGGGGGATCAGCATGTCGGTCAGGCCTCCGTTCCGGTGCTCTCAGCCGGAGCGGCAGCCGGAGCCTCGGCCTTGGGGGCCTCGGCAGCGGGAGCCTGCTGCGGCTTACGACCGCGACCGCCACGCTCGCCACCACGGCCACCACGGCCGGCCGGGCGGTCGTTGCCGCCACGGGCCGGGCGGTTGCCGGCACGGGCAGCGGCGTTCTCGGCGCGAACCTCGGCGATGTTCTTGACGTCGCCCTTGTAGATCCAGACCTTCACGCCGATACGGCCGAAGGTCGTCTTGGCCTCGAAGAAGCCGTAGTCCACGTTCGCGCGGAGCGTGTGCAGGGGCACACGGCCCTCGCGGTAGAACTCCGAGCGGGACATCTCGGCGCCGCCGAGACGGCCACCACACTGGATCTTGATGCCCTTGGCGCCGGCCTTCATCGTGCCCTGCATGCTCTTACGCATGGCGCGACGGAAGGAGACGCGGGAGGACAGCTGCTCGGCAACGGCCTGAGCAACCAGCTGAGCGTCGGTCTCGGGGCTCTTGACCTCGAGGATGTTCAGCTGGACCTGCTTGCCCGTGAGCTTCTCGAGGTCACCGCGGATGCGGTCGGCCTCGGCGCCACGGCGGCCGATGACGATGCCGGGACGCGCGGTGTGGATGTCCACCCGCACGCGGTCACGGGTGCGCTCGATCTCAACCTTCGAGATGCCGGCGCGCTCCATGCCGGACGTCATCATCCGACGGATGGCGACGTCTTCCTTGACGTAGTCCTTGTACAGCTTGTCGGCGTACCAGCGGGACTTGAAGTCCGTGGTGATGCCGAGCCGGAACCCATGCGGGTTAACCTTCTGGCCCATTACCGGGTTCCTTCCTTGCTGCTGACGACCACGGTGATGTGGCTGGTCCGCTTGCGGATCCGGTAGGCACGGCCCTGGGCGCGCGGACGGAACCGCTTCAGGGTCGGACCCTCGTCGACGTACGCCTCGGAGATGAAGAGGCTGTCGGCGTCGGTGTGGTCGTAGTTGTGCGCGGCGTTGGCAATGGCGCTGTCAAGCACCTTGCCGACCGGCACGCTCGCGGCCTGCGGGGCGAAACGCAGGACCGCCTGAGCCTCCGTGGCATCCATGCCACGGATAAGGTCCACCACTCGGCGGGCCTTCATGGGCGTAACGCGGATGTACCGCGCCTGGGCCCTGGCTTCCATGGTTGTCCTTCCAGTGTCTGTCATGGTCGATTCCACCCCGCGTTAGCGGCGCTTCGACTTCCGGTCGTCCTTGACGTGACCCCGGAAGGTGCGCGTCGGCGAGAACTCGCCGAGCTTGTGGCCGACCATCGACTCGGTGACAAACACCGGGATGTGGGTCTTGCCGTTGTGCACCGCGATCGTGTGGCCGAGCATGGCCGGGATGATCATCGAGCGACGGGACCAGGTCTTGATGACGTTCTTGGTACCGGCTTCGTTCTGTACGTCCACCTTCTTTACAAGGTGTCCGTCGACGAAGGGTCCCTTCTTGAGACTGCGCGGCATCTAAACCCGCTCCTAGCGCTTCTTGTTCGTCTTGCGGCGGCGGACGATGTACTTGTTCGAAGCCTTCTTCGGCGAACGAGTACGACCCTCCTTCTGACCCCACGGGGAGACCGGGTGGCGACCACCGGAGGTCTTGCCCTCACCACCACCGTGCGGGTGGTCAACCGGGTTCATCGCCACACCGCGGACGGACGGGCGAACGCCCAGCCAGCGCTTACGGCCGGCCTTACCCCAGTTGATGTTGCTCTGCTCGGCGTTGCCGACCTCGCCGACCGTGGCGCGGCAGCGCTGGTCGACCAGACGGATCTCGCCGGAGGGCATGCGGAGGTGGGCCATGGTGCCCTCCTTCGCGAGCAGCTGCACCGAGGCACCGGCGGAGCGGGCGAACTTGGCGCCGCCACCGGGACGGATCTCGATCGCGTGGATCGTGGTACCGACCGGGATGTTGCGGAGCGCCAGGTTGTTGCCCGGCTTGATGTCGGCCCCAGGACCGTTCTCGACGCGGTCACCCTGCGACAGGTTGCGGGGGGCGAGGATGTAGCGCTTCTCGCCGTCCGCGTAGTGCAGCAGCGCGATGCGCGCGGTGCGGTTGGGGTCGTACTCGATGTGCGCGACCTTCGCCGGCACGCCGTCCTTGTCGTGACGACGGAAGTCGATCACTCGGTAGGCGCGCTTGTGTCCGCCACCCTGGTGGCGAACGGTCACACGACCGGAATTGTTACGGCCGCCCTTGCTGTGCAGGGGGCGAACCAGCGACTTCTCCGGCGTGGACCGCGTGACCTCGACGAAGTCGGCGACGCTGGAGCCACGACGGCCCGGCGTAGTCGGCTTGTACTTGCGGATTCCCATTTCTCAGTCCTCGTCCGATATTCGGACCAGGGCACTCCGTTAGGAGGCCTGGCCGAAGATGTCGATACGGTCGCCCTCAGCGAGGGTCACGATCGCGCGCTTGCTGTCGGCACGCTTGCCGAAGCCCGTCTTGGTGCGCTTGCGCTTGCCCTGACGGTTGATCGTGTTGACCCCGGTGACCTTGACCGAGAAGACCGCCTGGACGGCCTGCTTGATCTGGGTCTTGTTGGCCCGCGGGTCCACGACGAAGGTGTACTTGCCCTCGTCGAGCAGCGCGTAGCTCTTCTCCGAGACGACCGGCTTGAGGAGGACGTCACGGGGATCCGTGAAGCTCTTGCTCAGCGGGGTCTCGACGGTGTTCTTGCCTTCGGCCTCGTGGCGCTTCGCCTTGGCGACGCGCGCGGCCTTGGCGGCCTTGGCGGCCTTCGAGGCAATGCTCGGGTGACGCGTAGCCATCAGGCTTCGCTCCCTTCGGTGTCAGCGGCCTGGGGGCCAGACACGAAGGACTCGAAAGCGGCCTGGGTGAAGACCACGTCGTCCGAGACGAGAACGTCGTACGTGTTCAGCTGGCCCGGCTCCAGGATGTGGACCTGGGGCAGGTTGCGCGCGGAAAGCAGCGCGGCCTCGTCCGAGCGCTCGATGACCAGGAGCACGTTCTTGCGCTCGCTGACCTTGCCGAGGAAGCTCTTCGCGGCCTTGGTGGAGGGGGTCTCGCCCTCGATCACGCCGGTGATGACGTGGATGCGAGCGTTGCGGGCCCGGTCGGTGAGGGCGTGGCGCAGGGCCGCGGCCTTCATCTTCTTCGGGGTCCGCTGCGAGTAGTCACGCGGCGTGGGGCCGTGAACGACACCACCGCCGGCGAACTGCGGCGCGCGGGTCGAACCCTGACGGGCGCGGCCGGTGCCCTTCTGGCGGTAAGGCTTGCGGCCACCACCACGGACCTCGCCACGACGCTTGACCTTGTGCGTGCCCTGACGGGCCGCGGCCAGCTGCGCGACGACAACCTGGTGGAGCAGCGGAATGCTGATCTTCTCTACGTCGAAGATCTCGGCCGGGAGCTCAACAGTCCCGGCGGTGTCGCCGGAGGGCGACAGAATGTCAATGGTGCTCATGTCCTCAAGCCCCCTTGGCCGCGGTACGGACCAGGACGAGGCCGCCGTTCGGACCCGGGATGGCTCCCTTGATGAGGAGCAGGCCCTTCTCCGCGTCAACGGCGTGAACGGTCAGGTTCTGGGTGGTGACCCGCTCGTTGCCCATGCGGCCCGCCATGCGGACGCCCTTGAACACACGGCCCGGGGTGGCACAGCCACCGATGGAGCCGGGGGAGCGGTGCTTGCGCTGGACACCGTGTCCGGCGCCGAGGCCCTTGAAGTTGTGACGCTTCATGACACCGGCGAAGCCCTTGCCCTTGCTCTTGCCGGTCACGTCCACCTTGATGCCGGCCTCGAACACCTCAGCGGTGATCTCCTGGCCGAGGGTGTACTCGCTGGCGTCAGCGGTACGGATCTCGACGAGGTGGCGGCGGGGGGTGACGTCGGCCTTGGCGAAGTGACCCTTGAGGGGCTTGTTCACCTTGCGCGGGTCGATCTCGCCGAAGGCGATCTGGACCGACTCGTAGCCGTCGGAGTCATTCGTACGGACCTGGGTCACGACGTTCGGGCCGGCCTTGACGACGGTGACCGGAACAACACGGTTGTTCTCGTCCCACACCTGCGTCATGCCGAGCTTCTCGCCCAGGATTCCCTTGATCTGCTTAGCCATTCTCAGATCACCGATCCCTAGAGCTTGATCTCGATGTCGACACCGGCCGGGAGGTCGAGTCGCATCAGAGAGTCAACGGTCTTGGGCGTGGGGTCGAGGATGTCGATGAGGCGCTTGTGCGTGCGCATCTCGAAGTGCTCGCGAGAATCCTTGTACTTGTGCGGCGACTTGATGACGCAGTACACGTTCTTCTCAGTGGGCAGCGGCACCGGGCCTGCGACCGACGCACCAGTGCGGGTCACCGTTTCGACGATCTTCTTCGCCGAGGAATCGATGACCTCGTGGTCGTAGGCCTTGAGCCGGATGCGGATCTTCTGTCCCGCCATGGCTACTCAGTAGTCCTTTGTCTAGTGAAACGCTCCGGAACCCGGGGGTTCGCGTCCTGATCTCCGACCCACGCGGTCGGGTGTGTCGCGCTCCTGCCGACAGGGCTCCGTCACGGATTTCCCTACGAGGGACGCGGCTCCGCCCGAAAGCAACCGCAGGACCGGGGGTGAGAACACCCACCGGGTGCCTGGTCTGCACCCCGCTGACACTTCCCGGAAGATTCCCGTACGTCCGCCCCAGCGCTGCCTCACGACAGATTGGGCGACGAGTACTGTGGGACTCGCTTCCGGTCCTCCCGACGGGAGGCGCGCAGCATCGGCACTCGACCGAGCAACCCCGTTAGTCTGCCATACAGGACAGGGGGCTGGCCAATCGAGCCGGAGATCGTACCCCTACGGTGACGCACGTCAAACCCGGCACGACCATGATCGCGTGACCGATCCCACAGAGCCCCGCCGGCCACCCCGGCGCCACCTCTCCCCGCCCCTGTCGGCCCCGGATCACATACCGGCCGGCGCAGCACCTCGGCCGGCCTCTTCCAGCAGCTCCTCCAGGGCATGGGCATAGGCGCGGAAGCCTGCCCTGCCGTAGTCCGGTGCGCTGGAGTCGGGGCGGAGGATGCCCGGGAGGAAGGCGACCCGCCAGGACCGGAAGGTGGCGGCAGCGCTGCTTCGCCCTCCGTCGTCCGCCAGGGCGACCGCGATCCCGAGAGCCTCGACCACCCTTTCCACACCCTGTGGGACCCCGGTCCCACCTGCGATGGCAGCGGTGACCAACGCCTGAAGGAAATGGGCGAGTTGGAGATCCGCCCCCATGTGGCACATGCGGCGCACGACCGACGGGCGTTCGAGTTCCGCGAGGCGGAGCGAGATCTCCTCGATGCAGCCGGACCACAGGAGCAGGGACGGCGCGGTCACCCGATACTCGCGCAGGTATCCCAGCTCATCGGCGATGGCCATGGACGCATCGCTGAAGCCGCCGAGCACGCGGACGGCGATGAGCAGCCGGTCGATCTCGGCCTGCCGTGCACCTACCAGTCCCCCGATGGAGGCGTCCGCGACCGCCCAGGTACCACTGGCGGCCACCGAGCCGATCTCCACGATCCCGCCGAGCGTACGGAAGACCTCCCGCGCGTACACCGCCTCGGGGAGGGAGAGGACCGGTTCCTCAGGTCCGACGTCGCGCCGACCCTCGCCCGCGCCGGAACGTGGCGTCCTCACGATGGCCGCTCTCCCCGATCTGGTCGTCGTCACGTTCTTGGATCGTGTCGCCCGCTAGACGTCCGAGGCCGTCACCGTCGCCCCCTCCTTCAAGAAGGGGGCTCCTTCACCGGAGAAGAGGACTTTGGCATTGTGCGGCGGGTCGACGAAGTCCACTCGTCGCCCGTATCGGTCGATCCAGTCGAGAGTGACCACTCCGTGACTCTCGCCCGCTGGAATCACGTCGCGGCCGACATCAAATCGCTGCCCCGTTCGCACGATCCCGCCCACACATCGGACAACACATGTGGCAGCAGCGGACTCCCTTTCTTCGATCGCAAAAATCTGCAGCTTTCCCGCATTCTTCTCATCCATATTTGTGCGCCTCCGATACAAATTGAGCTATCTGTTCTGGCGTGAGTTTCGGTATGTCCCACTGAAGTGCGTCGCTGATGCCTTCGTACGTGTTCACTTTTGGAACATGGATTCCCATGTCGCCAAGGATGTTCCGGGCGACGCTCACCGGAATCTCAGCGCTGACTCTGCCGGCGAGCTCAGAAGCGGGAAGCCCCACCGCGACCTCTGCCTCTGCGGCTATGTAGCCCCTGGCGGTTTCCACCCCGTCAAGCGCACTCCGTGGAATCACCTGGACCACCGCTTCACCGTACTGCTCCGAATGCCGGGCGAAAGCTGTGGCTACACCAGGGTCGGTCGACGTCGGGGTAAAGCCGACACCCTGCGCACCGCTACTCGCATCGAATCCTCTGGTGGTTCCCCGGAAAAGGTATTCCTCCTCCGCACATCCGGCCGCCGCCAACCCCAACGGGTCGGTCCACGTATGCGGATTGTGAACGTAGGTGGCCGGGTTCCACGAAGGCGCCAGCCCCAGGGGATCGGTGGTCAGATAGCGCGCGGTTTCGGGATCATAATGGCGGAAGTAGTTGTAGTGGAGGCCGGTTTCCGGGTCGTAGTACTGGCCGGGGAACCGGAGAGGGGTGTACGCCGTACTGTCGGCAGCCCACGCCGTGGCACCCCACAGGGTGCTGCGTGTGCGCCACGCGATCTCGCCTTCCTCGTCCACCAACTCGCTGGGAGCTCCGACCAGGTTCGTGACGATGGCGAAGAACCGGGCATCGATCTCCTGCTGCGGAGCCCCCTCGGCGGTGATCCGTTCCGTCTGGGTGATCGGACGGCCGCCCCTGTGGCACCAGGTCAACGTGACCGGATCGCGTATCTCCTGGCCCGTCGTGGTCTGTTCGCAGAGAGTGGTGCCGTCCCAGACGAAGTCGACCCGCTCGATGACGGTCTCGGCGTCATCCGCCAGCCGGATTTTCGCTGTCCTACGTCCCAGTGGGTCGTACAGATAACGCCAGCGGACACCGTCCGGCGTGATCACCGAGGTGAGACGGTCCTCCACGTCCCACTCGTAGCGCCAGGTGTCCGGCTTGCGGGACAGTCTGGTCTTCTGGCGGAGAACGATGCGACCGAGAGCGTCATGCTCATAGCGGATGTTGCCGGCGCGGCTGATACGGGTCCCTGCGTACGTGCGAGCCCCGGTCGCCTCCTGACCGGGGTGCTCAGCAGGCCAGGAGGCCGATGTCTGGTTACCCGCGTCGTCGTAGGTGTACCTCTCTGCCCAGTTCGCCGCGTGCACCGCCGTCACGAAGCCGGTCGGGTCCACGTCGAAGGATCTGGAGCCGGACAAACTGTCGTCCATGCCGATCAGGTTGCCGTCGGCACGGTAGGTGTAAGCGCGCTGCTGGACCGAGCGGCCGTCCGCTGCGGTCACCGCCTGAGAGATCACGCGCCCTCGAACGTCGAAGGTCTGGTCCAGCGCGACCATCTCGGGTATCTGGCGGGTGAGTTCACGTCCCATCAAGTCGTACGTGAAGTCGATGGTCCGGCCGTCCACAGCTACCCCGGTGCGGCGCCCAGCGGCGTCGTACGTCCACGTCGCCGTGGAGCCAGTCGGGGTCGTACGACCGGTCCGTCGGCCCAAGTCGTCATAGGTGTAGCGGAGTTCACGACCGTCGACGGACTCGGACCTGAGGCGCCCGAAACGGTCTCGCCCGACGGTCAGCGTGATGTCGGGGCCCGTTCCCTGGGCGAGCTGGTCGGTGAGGTCGTACGCGTACGTCGTGACCCGGCCCGCAGCGTCCTTGCGCACCACCTGGCCCAGTTCGTTGCGCTCGTAGGCGATGGTCTCGCCGAGGCCATTGGTACGCGACGTCAGACGCCCCGCATCGTCGTACGTATAGGCGAGGGCGCGCTCGTCGAAATCCGTCTCCGCGATCAGGCGCCCCGCAAGGTCGTACTCGTAATCCCACGTCAAACCCTGCGGGTTGGTCACCTGCCTGAGGCGCAGCTGGTTGTCGTGCGTGAACTCGTACCGCACGCCGTTCGGGCCGGTACGGGCCGTCATCAGGTCGAAGTGCGTGTACTCGAAGCGGGACACGACACCCATGGCGTCGGTATGGCTGACGCAGTTGCCCTCGCCGTCGTATGTCCACGACTCCGTCGTGCCGTCGGCAGCCGTCCTGCGAGCCAGATGCCCCTCGACTGTCCACTCGAGCCGCGATGAGGCCCCCGTCGCGTCCGTGATCGCGACGGTTCTGCCGAACGCATCACGCTCATAGCGCGTGACCGCGCCAATTGGGTTCGTTGTCCGGACAGGCAACCCGGCCTCGTTGCAGTGGACCGTCGTCACGTGGCCGAGGGGATCGGTGACGACGCTGAGACGTCCTGAGTCGTCGTAGGTGAGATGCGTGGTACAGCCCGTCGGACCGGTCACCGAGGTCCTGTTGCCTCGATCGTCGTAGGTCTGGCGGTGCACCCCGCCGTCGGGACCGGCGAACTTCGTGATGAGCCGGAGTTCGTTGTACTCCGCCCAGGTCTCGCGCCCGTCCGGTCGGATGATCCGGGTGGGCTGGCCGTTGGCGTCATGGACGACGCGGGTCGTATGTCCGACCGCGTCGGACCAGGACAGCAGACGATGGTGCTCGTCGTGTTCCGATCGTTGGATGCCGCCGAGGGGATCTACCTGAGCAACGACCTGACAGCGGTTGTTGATGACGAAGCGGGACACCGCGCCGTCGGATGCGACGTGCATGGTGATGCGGCAGTCCGGCCAGGCGGGGTCGATGCCGTAGGAGAAGGTGCCGCTGACGTGTCCGGCGTCGCCGCCCTGACCGGTGCACCGGTCGTGGTCGTCATACGCGTAGCCGTAGCGACGGTGGTTGGTGTCGGTCCAGGAAGTGATCCGCAACCGCTCGTCGTACACGAACCGGAAGGATTTGCCCGAGGAGTTGACGACTTCGGTGAGATTGCCGTCCGTGTAGCCGTAGCGTTTGACGACGGCATCGGAGCCGTCCTCGTTCCCGCCCTCCAGGCTGAGACCGGTGACGCGGCCGTCCTCCACGGCCAGGGCCAGGCGGTAGCCACCGGAGTGCCGGATGGCCAGAGGAGTGCCGTACTCGTCGTAGTCGAAGGTGATGGTGTTGCCGTTACGATCGACGATGCGATCGAGAGGCGCGATGCCCGCGGCCGGGAGAGCGAAATGGCGAGCGTGGCCGGTCAGCGGGTCATCGACGCGGTAGCCACCGTCGTCATGGCGGGTCAACGGCCAGCGAGGTCCCGTCTCGGGCAGGACCGGTGTCCCCGAACCAGCGGGGTGAGGGTAGGCGAGGAGCATTCCGTCTTCGGTGACGAAGACGATGCCGTCGTGATCGACTTCGAGACGCTGGTCGATGGTGGAGGCCCAGCTTGGACCGAACCACCAACCGGTGCGGTAGCCGGAGGCAACCCGGCGGGTGAAGGCCAGCGGCAAGGCGGCGGGCAGAGCGACATCTGTCTCGGCCAGGAACATCTGACCAGTCGCGACGTCCACCGGGTCGCCGCATCCCTTGATCTTGCTCTTGAGCCGGCTGTACGCGCCCTTCGCACCGTCCGCGATGGCGCCGCGCGCGCTCTTGCCCAGGCCACGCGCAGCAAGCCCCATGCCTTTGAGACCACCCTTGAGGCCCTTCATCGCGGCCATGCCGCCCTTGAGCCCCTTGGCGAGCCCCCCGAGGGTCGTGAGGCCCTTCATGCCGGGTATGCAGTCCAGCGCCGCGAAGGCCACATCCCAAAGAGACGCCTGCCCCTTCGCATACTTATTGAGCGTGTCGGCTAGGACGACGAGGGCGGCGATCAGCACGATCGCGCCGAGGATCGGCCCTCCGATGATCATCGCGATGATGCCCAGCACCGCCACGACGACCTTGCAGACCGCGACGATGGTGTCCCAGTTGTCGGAGAACCAGTCCCCGACCTCCTCCCACCACTTCCGATTGCGAATCCCCGCATCAGAAGCCTCATCGATCTTCGACTTCGCGTCCCGCGCCGCCTCCTCCCGCATCTTGCGGGCATCAGCAGCCATCTTCTTCGCCGCGTCCAGCGCACTGTTCGCGTTCGTCACATCCGACTGAGCCGAGGTCTGCGCCGACTTGGCGTGCTGCGCGTCCCGTGTCGCGGCCCGCACCTTCGCCTCGTCCGGCTTCTCCGCATCCTTGCTGCCCGTCGGATCGTCCTTGTACTTGTCCGCCTCCTTGCCGGCCTTCGTCACCCACGAATCAGCCGACGACAGACGGGACTTGGCCGAGGAAAGATCGGCCTGCGCCTCCCGCCCCTTCGCCAGCGCCTTGTCCGCCAAGGCCTGCGCACGCTCCAGCTTCGGCCAGTAATCGGCGAGCGCGTCCCCCGCCATCTCGTACGACTTCTTCAGCTTCTTCAGCTGCTTCGGCACACCCGAGAACTCGTCCTGGAACGCCTTCGCCGACTTCCCCGCCCACCGCAGAACCGCGTCCTCGTCCGCCATCCCCTTGATGAGGCGGAGCGCGTCCGACACGTCATCCGCGAAGTCGTGCAGATTCTTGGACAGGTGCCGCACCCGGTCCGGGTCCCCGGGAGTGGGGTCCTTGTCCAGGTCCAGGACATGCCAATCCGTCGGCCGATTCCCCGCCATGCCGCAACCCCCGTCACGCCCGCCTCAACAACACCCGTACGCACAAGCGAACTTACAGGGAACGTCGATTCGACACGGCGGCCACCTCACGGCAGGGCACCGTGCGCGACCCCGCTTCCTCGGGAAGTACGCCATCGGCCCCGCTCGACCGGGACGCGCCCCATGCCCCTTGATCACAGGTCCCATCGAGCCCGTAGCCTCACCCCATGTCTCGCACCACTCCCCCGCGGCCCCTGGACGTCACCACCCTGTTCCCCGAACTCGCGCCCTTGGCCCGCACCGCCGTACGGCTGCATCCACGGCCAAGTACCCCTACGGCCAAGGACAGTTCGATCGGTGGCCCCCTGCTGTGGCCGGCCGACGAGCCGTGGCCCACCTGCCCGGATCATGACGCTCCCACGCACAGCGGTCTGGCCCCCGGCGACGTACGGCAGCGGCGGCGCATCCTCGCCGACGCCTGGACCCGGCCTCGCGCCGAGGGCGCCGACCTCCTCACCCCCGAGGAGCACGTGATCGTCGACCGTGCCGTCGCGAAGACGCGGATACCGCAGGACGGCCCGGTCCCGCTCATCCCCGTGGTCCAGCTCTACGCCGCCGACATCCCCACGCTGCCCCGTCCGGCCGGCACCGACCTGCTGCAAGTCCTCTGGTGCCCCTTCGACCACGACGAGGACTACCTCCCGGCCGCCGAGCTGTATTGGCGGGCCTCCGCCGACGTCACCGACCCGCTCCCCGCGCCCCCAGAACCTTCGGTGATCGGCAACGACGACTACCTGCCCGAACCGTGCCTCCTCCACCCCGAGACGGTCACCGAGTACCCGGCCCCGCACGAGCTGCCCGAGGAACTGGCGGACCGGATCGAGGCATGGGAGGACGAACAGAACCCGGACGACGAGGACGACATCGAGGTCGTCGACTACCAGTACGACCTCAGCGTCGCCCCCGGCTGCAAGCTCGGCGGCCACGCGCCCTGGAGCTTCAGCGATCCGTTCCCGATGTCCTGCCCCGAGTGCGGCGCGGACGTCCGCCCGCTGCTCACCGTCGACGGCTCCGAATGGGACGGCGGCAGCGGCAGCTGGCGCCCCCTGGAGGACGCCGGGTACGACGGCCTGCACTTCCTCGGCCCTGCCTGCGCCACCCAGCTCACGATCGGCCGCGGGTACACCATGCAGATCTACGTGTGCATGTCCTCGTACGACCATCCGCACGTCCAGAACATGCAGTGACTGTTCTCCTGGCGGGCCTCAGAACGGCGCGAGCAACCGCTCCAGCTCCACGTCGTACGCCCTGTACCCCGCCTTGCCGTACTCCGGCGCACCGGAGTCCGGGCGCAGGGCGTCCGGCAGCTCGGCCACCCGCCACATCCGGAAGACGCCTTCCGGAGCGTCGCGCCCGGTGTCGCCCACGAGCTCACAGGCGATGCGGATGATCCCGGCGACCAGGCTCCCGCCCTCCTCGGCGTCCACTCCGGCCGCGATGCCGACGGTCACCAAAGCGTCCAGCAAGCGGGTCAGTTGGAGGTCCGCGCCCATACGGCACATCCGGCGCACCACGTGCGGCTCCTCCAGATACGCGACGTTCTCCGCCGACTCCGGAACCCAGGTGACGCCCGCCGACCAGAGGAGCAGGAACGGCGCCTCGACCGGGTGCTCGCGCAGATATCCCATCTCGTCCGAGATGGCCATGACGGGCGCGTCGAACCGGCCGATCGTCCGGACCGCCGCCATGATCCGTGCGATGTCCTCGCCCCTGGGCGCCAGGAAGTCCCCCACCGAGACATCGGCCAGGTCCCATGTGCCGGTGTGGTTCACCGCGCCGATCTCGACGACTCCGCCCAGGGCGGCGAACACGGTACGGGCGTAGCTCTGCGGGTGGATCGCCGCTCTCCCGGTCAGCCCTGGGCGACGAAGCCGATGAACGCCGACCATGCGACGGGGGCCATCGCCAGGCGTGCGCCGCCCGGCTTCTTGGAGTCACGGATGTGGATCGCGGTGGGGGTGGGGGCTATCTCGACGCAATCGTTTCCGTTGCTGCTGTCGCTGTAGCTGCTCTTGAACCATTCCAGCGCGACTTCGACACAGTCACCGGCTTCGCTGCTGCTGCTGTAGCTGCTCTTGAACCACTTCAGCCCGGAAGCTTCCTCGGCCGAGGTCCCGTGGGTCATGTCTCTCCCAAAATTTGCTCGATGAAGGCCAGCGACTCCCTCGGGGTGAGAGCTTGGGCCCGGATCATGCCATACCGCAGTTCGAGGATCCGCAGGTCTTTCGGGTCCGAGACAGGGCGGCCGTTGAACGCGCCGTCGGAACGCCCGACTGCCGTCCCGTCGCCGAACTTCAGTACCTCGATCAACCCCTGCATCCCGGCGTGATCCTCTCGATCGGTCGGCATGACTTGAAGAGAGACGCTCCTCAACTCGCCTACTTCCAGAAGGTGTTCGAGCTGACGGCGCAGCTTCATCTTCCCTCCGATCGGGCGCCGAAGCGTCACCTCTTCCTGAATGAAACTGAGCGCTGGGGCAGGCGACCTCTCGTAGATCACCTTCCGGCTCATGCGCGCGACGGTCTCGCGCTCCACCACTTCCGGCGGGTACGTGGGCTGGCGCGTCTCGAACAGCGCTTGCGCATACTCCGCCGTCTGCAACAACCCATGGATGTTGTGGTTGCTGTACAGCAGCAGCTCGACCGCCCGCTCCTCCAGCATCTTCAGCTCGCGGACCTTCTTCGGGTATCGGGCCTTCTCCATGTCCTCCTTGAAGGCCCGGAGATGCCCGCCGGCATTCAGGACGTCGTCCGCGCGGTCCAGGAAGTCCGCCCGCGGAATCCGCGCGCCCCGCTCCACTTTCCGGACCAGGTCCTCCCCGTACCCGATCGCCCGCCCGAACTCGACCACCCGCATCCCGGCCGCCTCCCGCCAGAGCCTGACCTGGTGGCCGGTCGCCTCGACCACCGGGGCGATCTCGTCCTCGGGGCTCACGTCCCACCCCGGCTCGTCCGCACTCTCGCTGCTCACACCCACCCACCTCCAACGCCCACCGTTCCCGTACGACACCCAGGACAGCCGGGACAGATCGGGACAACGACCGGACAGTCCCTGTACGCACAGGCGTCATCGCAGCTCACCGTAGGCGGAGTCGGACACGCTGAGTGACGTGAATCAGGAAACCGCCGGGCCCGAGGCCCAACGCGTCGAACCCGTCCGCAACTTCAGTGTGCTGCTGTCCCCCACGCCACGCGGTGCCCGCCTGGGGAGACTGCTCGCGACCGAACAACTCCGCTCCTGGGGGCTGCCGTTGAGTCCGGCCGACCAGATCGTCGCCGAGCTCGCGACCAACGCGGCGACGCACGGACGCGTGCCGGGACGCGACTTCCGGCTCACGCTGTACGTCGTCGGCGACACCCTCCGCATCGAGGTGACGGACACCGTGGGTGACCGGCTTCCCCGACTCGGTGCGGCGGAGGCCCCCATCGACTCGGGCCGCGGCCTGCTCCTCGTGGACGCGTTCGCGGACCGCTGGGGCGTGACACCAGGACCCGCCCCGCGCAAGACCGTCTGGGCCGAACTGTCCCTCGCGTCCGGGGGATCCGTCCCGGCACCCACCGGATCGCGGAATGTCACGCCCCGGTGAGCCGCGACGCGGCCGCGCGCGACATCAAAAGGCTCTTCAAAACCCGAGGTGAGAACCACCTACCAACCCACCAGCCTCCCCGAGGCCGGCTCATCACTCGCAAGGGTGACAATCGCCAACCGGGCTGGATTTAGGGGCTATTGCCGGGCATATGCTCGCGGCGGCAACGCAACCGCAGACAGACAACGGCCCCCGGCCGGGACTGGCATCCCGATCGAGGGCCTCACCAACAAGGAAGAGCACCTTCCCGATGGGTACCCAGAACTTTAGCGCGCCCCCGTGCGCCCAGCCCCGGATTCCGCGGGGCGTCACCCACATCAACGTCCGCCACACCGCGCGGTTCACGACGGTCGGCAACCACCTCACCCAGCACCGCGCGCTCTCCCTGACCGCGATCGGACTCGCCGCCCACATCCAGTCGCTGCCCGAAGGGGCCCGCGTCGACATCAAGTCGCTCGCCGCGCGCTTCCGGGAGGGCGAGACGCGCATCGCGGCGAGTCTGCGGGAGCTGGAGGCCCACGGCTATCTGTCCCGCAGGCGGGAACGGCTGCCGAGCGGCCGGGTGGTCACGCACACGGTGTCGTACAACCAGCCGCAGGGGCTCGCCGCTCCCACCGCCCGGCCGACGGCACCCGAGCCGGGCCCGCCACCGGGAACACCCCGGAAGCCCGATCACCAAGACCCGCCCGAGCCCGTACTCGATGACGCCCCCGCTCCGGCTTCCCCTGTCCCCACCGGGACCGGTCCGGCCCCCACCGCCGCACCCGAGCGCCCCCTCCCCACCCCCGACACGCACGACCCTGACCGCCACCACACGGCCCTCGTGCTCCTCGCGAGCCTCCACCGGGAGGACCCGCGTCTCCTGCTCTCGGAGCGCGACGTGAACCGCCTCGCTCCTGCCGTCAGCACCTGGCTGGAACGCGGTGTCGCGCCCGAGGCCGTACGGGCCACGCTGACCTCGGGCCTGCCCCGGGAGCCGCTGCGCCATCCGGCGGGCGTCATGTCGCACCGGCTCACGGAAGCGCTGCCACCCCGGACACCCACCGTCCCGATGACAGCTCGCCCGCACCCGCTCCAGAACTGCGACGGCTGCGACCGCGCCTTCCGCGCATCCGAACCGGGCCGCTGCGCCCGCTGTAGACGCCGGTCCGATCTCCCGGAGGCCGCCTAGCATGAACGGGACGACGACAAGGGCTTGTGAGACCGCCGTGCCGGTTCGATGATCCGGTCCATGTACAGACGAAGACGCTTAGTAGGCACGTACCTCGGCGCGGTCCTCGCTGTCGCCGCACTGCCCGGCATCTCTCTGATCGTCGAGGACCCGCCCTGGGAAGTGGTCCTGAGCGGTGTCGTCTTCCTCCTCGTGAACCAGCTCATCCACACCTACCCCAGCGCCGTCCGCACCGCTCCCCCGGGCGCGGTGCTCGCACTCGCCGCGATCGGGATCGTCCAGGACACGCTGCTCTGGCTGCTCGTCTCCTGGATCGGCTCGCAGATGGACTACGGCGTCCATGTCGACGGCCTCCTCGCGGCGCTGGCCGGCGGCGCCGTCATGCGTCTGACGGTCCTCGCCGTCATGGCGATCGGCCCGCAGCCGGTTCCCGAGGCTGCCTGAGCCCGGACATGACGAAGGGCTCGTACGGCCGAGGCCGGTCGTACGAGCCCTTTCTCCGGAGTCCGGCCCGGTCAGATCACGCCCTGCTCCAGCATCGCGCCCGCGACCCGCTCGAAGCCCGCGATGTTCGCGCCGCTGACGTAGTCGCCCGGGACGCCGTAGCGCTCGGCGGTCTCGTGGCAGATGGCGTGGATGTTGTTCATGATCCGGGTCAGCTCGTCCTCGACCCGCTCCCGCGACCACGAGGTGCGGGCGTGGTTCTGGCTCATCTCCAGCGCGCTGACCGCGACACCGCCCGCGTTGGCCGCCTTGCCGGGGCCGAAGGCGACGCCCGCCTTCTGGAAGAGGTGGACCGCCTCGGGGGTGGTGGGCATGTTGGCGCCCTCGGAGACCGCCTTGACGCCGTTGCCGATCAGGGTGGCCGCCGCGGCCGCGTCCAACTCGTTCTGGGTGGCCGAGGGCAGCGCGACATCGCCCGGCACGTCCCAGACGCTGCCGTTCGCGACGAACCGCGCCGACGCGCCGCGCCGTGCCGCGTAGTCGGAGACCCGGCCGCGCTCGACCTCCTTGACCTGCTTGAGCAGTTCGACGTCGATGCCCTTCTCGTCGACGACGTAGCCGGTCGAGTCCGAGCAGGTCACCGCGTTGGCACCGAGGGCGGCGAGCTTCTCGATGGTGTAGGTCGCGACATTGCCGGAACCGGAGACGACCACGGTCTGGCCCTCCAGGTCCTCGCCGCGCTCCCGCAGCATGGCGGCGGCGAACAGGACGTTGCCGTAACCGGTCGCCTCGGGCCGGATCAGCGAACCGCCCCAGTGCGTGCCCTTGCCGGTGAGGACACCGGCCTCCCAGCGGTTGGTGATGCGCCGGTACTGGCCGAACAGGTAGCCGATCTCCCGGCCGCCCACGCCGATGTCGCCCGCCGGCACGTCCGTGTGCTCACCGATGTGCCGGTACAGCTCCGTCATGAACGACTGGCAGAACCGCATGACCTCGGCGTCCGACCTGCCGCGCGGGTCGAAGTCGCTGCCGCCCTTGCCGCCGCCGATGCCGAGACCGGTCAGCGCGTTCTTGAAGATCTGCTCGAAGCCGAGGAACTTCACGATGCCCAGGTTCACCGACGGGTGGAACCGCAGACCGCCCTTGTACGGGCCGAGCGCGCTGTTGAACTCCACGCGGTAGCCCCGGTTGACGTGGACCTTGCCATGGTCGTCCTGCCACGGGACACGGAAGATGATCTGCCGCTCGGGCTCCACCAGCCGTTCGACGAGGGCCGCGTCCGCGAACTCCGGACGCTGCGAGAGGGCCGGAGCCAGGGTTTCGAGCACCTCGTTCGCGGCCTGGAGGAATTCGGGCTGCGCCGGATTGCGCCGCTCGATGTCGACGAGCAAGGAGGCGATACGGCTCTTCGTGTCAGGGCGGGTCACCTGGGGTCCCTTCAGACGGGGTTGCCGGAACGGCCGACCGGAGTCGGTTCGACCGGTCGGTTCCGGTGGCATCGGTGCGGAGACCGGTCGAGCCCCCGCCCGCGGGCGAGGGACCGTCCCTACAGTCTTCCCCCTGAATTACGGCCGCGTTGCGTGATTATGCCGACACGCGCCAAGGATCGTTTTCACCTGGAGGAATCCCCTTCACGCCGCAACGGCGTTCGGATTTCGTATACGGATGCGACCGCTTCGCGAGGTGGACCGGGCATGCGGAAAGGGCCCGTACGACCGAAGTCGTACGGGCCCTCTCTGGAGCTCTGGAAGGAGCTACCAGGTCATACGGTCAACAATTACTTGTTGATCTTGGTGACCTGGCCGGCGCCCACGGTCCGGCCACCCTCACGGATGGCGAACTTCAGGCCCTCTTCCATGGCGACGGGCTGGATGAGCTCAACCTTCATCTCAGTGTTGTCGCCCGGCATGACCATCTCCGTGCCCTCGGGGAGGGTCACAACACCGGTCACGTCAGTCGTACGGAAGTAGAACTGCGGACGGTAGTTGTTGAAGAACGGCGTGTGGCGGCCACCCTCGTCCTTGGACAGGATGTAGGCCTGGGCCTCGAACTCGGTGTGCGGCGTGACCGAACCGGGCTTGATGATGACCTGGCCGCGCTCGACGTCCTCGCGCTTGATGCCACGGAGGAGCAGACCGACGTTCTCACCGGCCTGGCCCTCGTCGAGCAGCTTGCGGAACATCTCGATGCCGGTGACCGTGGTGGTGGTCTTCTCCTGCTTGATGCCGATGATGTCAACGGTCTCGTTGACCTTCAGGACACCACGCTCGATACGGCCGGTGACGACCGTACCGCGACCGGTGATCGTGAAGACGTCCTCGACGGGCATGAGGAACGGCTTGTCGACGTCACGCTCGGGGGTCGGGATCGCCTCGTCGACGGCGGCCATGAGGTCCAGGACCGACTGGCCCCACTCCTTGTCGCCCTCGAGCGCCTTGAGCGCCGAGACCTTGACGACCGGAAGGTCGTCGCCCGGGAACTCGTACTCGGAGAGGAGCTCACGGACCTCGAGCTCGACGAGCTCCAGGATCTCCTCGTCGTCCACCATGTCGGCCTTGTTCAGGGCGACGACGATGTACGGAACGCCGACCTGGCGGGCCAGGAGCACGTGCTCCTTGGTCTGCGGCATCGGGCCGTCGGTCGCGGCGACGACGAGGATGGCGCCGTCCATCTGCGCCGCACCCGTGATCATGTTCTTGATGTAGTCCGCGTGACCGGGGCAGTCGACGTGGGCGTAGTGGCGGCCCTCCGTCTGGTACTCGACGTGCGCGATCGAGATCGTGATACCGCGCTGGCGCTCCTCGGGAGCCTTGTCGATCTGGTCGAAGGCCGAAGCCTCGTTCAGGTCCGGAAACGCGTCGTGCAGCACCTTGGTAATGGCGGCCGTGAGGGTCGTCTTACCGTGGTCGATGTGACCGATGGTGCCGATGTTGACGTGCGGCTTAGTCCGCTCGAACTTTGCCTTCGCCACTGGGGTCCTCCTGCGGAGTGGTTCTGGTACGCCTTACTCATCGGCGCCAGGTGATCTTTGCTGGGATGCCGCCCGCCGGGGTTTTCCCTCCCGGGTGAGCCCCGGCGGTCGGTGTCAAGCCTAAAGCGTGTAAACGGGGTGTGTTACTCGCCCTTGGCCTTCGCGATGATCTCCTCGGCGACGTTCCTGGGAACCTCGGCGTAGGAGTCGAACTGCATCGAGTAGCTTGCGCGACCCGAGGTCTTGCTGCGGAGGTCTCCGACGTAGCCGAACATCTCCGAGAGGGGCACGAGGCCCTTCACGACGCGAGCGCCGCTGCGCTCCTCCATGGCCTGGATCTGGCCACGGCGGGAGTTGAGGTCGCCGATGACATCACCCATCGACTCCTCGGGCGTGGTGACCTCGACGGCCATCATCGGCTCGAGCAGCACGGGGCTGGCCTTGCGCGCGGCCTCCTTGAAGGCCTGCGAACCGGCGATCTTGAACGCGAGCTCGGAGGAGTCCACCTCGTGGTAGCCACCGTCGAGAAGAATGACGCGGACGCCCGTCATCTCGTAGCCGGCCAGGATGCCGAACTGCATGGCCTCCTGCGCACCGGCGTCCACCGACGGGATGTACTCCCGCGGGATACGGCCACCGGTGACCTTGTTCACGAACTCGTACGCCGGACCGTCGGTCTCGGTGATGGGCTCGATCGCGATCTGCACCTTGGCGAACTGACCGGTACCACCGGTCTGCTTCTTGTGGGTGTAGTCGTGACGCTCGACGGTCTTGCGGATCGTCTCACGGTAGGCGACCTGCGGCTTGCCGACGTTGGCTTCGACCCTGAACTCGCGCTTCATACGGTCGACCAGCACCTCGAGGTGCAGCTCGCCCATACCGCCGAGGATGGTCTGGCCCGTCTCCTCGTCCGAGTGAACGTGGAAGGAGGGGTCCTCCTCCGCGAGACGCTGGATGGCTACACCCAGCTTCTCCTGGTCACCCTTGGACTTGGGCTCGATGGCGACCTGGATGACGGGCGCCGGGAAGTCCATGGACTCCAGGATCACCGGGTTCTTCTCATCGCAGAGCGTCTCACCGGTCGTGGTCTGCTTCAGACCCATCACGGCGACGATGTCGCCGGCGCCCACCGCGTCGATCTCCTCACGCTTGTTCGCGTGCATGCGGTAGATCTTGCCGATGCGCTCCTTCTTGCCCTTGACGGAGTTCAGCACCGCAGTGCCGGTCTCCAGGCGGCCCGAGTACACCCGGACGAAGGTGAGCTTGCCCAGGTGCGGGTCGCTCATGATCTTGAACGCGAGCGCGGACAGCGGCTCGTCGATCGACGGCTTGCGCTTGATCACGAGCTCCGGGTCCTTAGCGTCGTGGCCCTCGATGGCCTCGACGTCAAGCGGAGTCGGGAGGTAGCGCACGACCGCGTCGAGCAGGGGCTGAACGCCCTTGTTCTTGAACGCGGTGCCACAGAACACCGGGGTGACCGTGACGCCCTCGGACTTGCCGGACGCGATGGTGACGCGACGGATCGCGGCGTACAGCTGCTCCTCGGTGGGCTCCTGGCCCTCCAGGAACAGCTCCATGATCTCGTCGTCGTGCTCCGCGACGGTCTCGACCAGCTGACCGCGGTACAGCTCAGCGGCCTCGACGTGCGTGGCCGGGATGTCGACGACGTCGTACATCTCGCCCTTGGCCGCCTCGGCGGACCACACGAGCGCCTTCATGCGGACCAGGTCCACAACGCCCTTGAAGTCCATCTCGGCACCGATCGGGAGCTGCATGATGATCGGGACAGCGCCGAGGCGGTCCTTGATCATGTCCACGCAGCGGTGGAACTCGGCGCCGGTACGGTCCAGCTTGTTCACGAAGCAGATGCGCGGCACGCCGTAACGGTCGGCCTGACGCCACACCGTCTCGGACTGCGGCTCGACACCGGCGACACCGTCGAACACCGTGACGGCACCGTCGAGGACGCGGAGCGAACGCTCCACCTCGACCGTGAAGTCGACGTGTCCCGGGGTGTCGATGATGTTGATCGTGTAGTCGTCGTCCTCAAGCGGCCAGTGACAGGTGGTGGCAGCAGAGGTGATCGTGATGCCACGCTCCTGCTCCTGCTCCATCCAGTCCATGGTGGCGGCGCCGTCGTGGACTTCACCGATCTTGTAGCTGACGCCGGTGTAGAAGAGGATCCGCTCAGTGGTGGTCGTCTTGCCCGCGTCGATGTGAGCCATGATCCCGATGTTGCGGACCCTGGCCAGGTCAAGTGAAGTGGTAGCCATAAGGCTTCAGTCTTCTCTCGGTCTCGATGTGGGTAACGACTACCAGCGGTAGTGCGCGAAGGCCTTGTTGGACTCGGCCATCTTGTGGGTGTCCTCACGCTTCTTCACAGCGGCACCGAGGCCGTTGGAGGCGTCGAGAAGCTCGTTGAGCAGACGCTCGGTCATGGTCTTCTCGCGACGGGCGCGGGAGTAACCGACGAGCCAGCGCAGCGCGAGCGTGTTGGCGCGACCGGGCTTGACCTCGATCGGAACCTGGTACGTCGCACCACCGACACGGCGGGACTTGACTTCGAGCGTGGGCTTGATGTTCTCCAGCGCGCGCTTCAGCGTGATGATCGGGTCGTTGCCCGTCTTCTCACGCAGACCCTCCATGGCGCCGTAGACGATGCGCTCGGCGGTGGAGCGCTTGCCGTTCAGCAGCACCTTGTTGATGAGGGAGGTCACCAGAGGGGAACCGTAGACCGGGTCGATGATGACCGGGCGCTTCGGGGCGGGGCCCTTACGAGGCATTTTCTACTTCTCCTTCTTGGCGCCGTAGCGGCTGCGGGCCTGCTTGCGGTTCTTGACACCCTGGGTGTCGAGCGAGCCACGGATGATCTTGTAGCGAACACCCGGCAGGTCCTTCACACGGCCGCCGCGCACGAGCACGATGGAGTGCTCCTGCAGGTTGTGTCCCTCACCCGGAATGTAAGCCGTGACCTCGATCCCGCTGGTCAGACGCACACGCGCGACCTTACGCAGGGCCGAGTTCGGCTTCTTCGGGGTGGTCGTGAACACACGCGTGCAGACGCCACGACGCTGGGGCGAACCCTCGAGTGCGGGCGTCTTGTTCTTCTCGACCTTGTCCTGCCGGCCCTTCCGGACCAGCTGCTGGATCGTAGGCACTACTTCTCCGGTTTCTGTGTGCCGAATGGTGAAGCTAACCTGGAACGCCACCGACCCACGCGGTCGGGTGTGTCGAATACTGCAGACCTTCGCCGCAAGGCGAAAAGGGCGCAGATTGCGGTGGCCGCTTACGGCTCTCCTTGCGGTTCGAAGGCACGCACGAGAGCCAGGGCACACCCCAGGCACAAGGTATGAGCGTACCTACCTCACGGACTTCGGTCAAAACAAATGCCGTGGTGCCCGACACGCCGGACTTCTCCCGATCCATTCTCGGGGCTCTTGACGCCTCTCGCAGCTTCTCACCGGTGAATGTCCCGGATTCGGTGCGCACGGCACACACTGGGTGAGTACGTTGACCGGTTGCTGTGCATCGGTCACTGTGCGTCGGCCACGGTGCCCATCGGGGGACGGGGATGGACTCATGACGGCTGCACCCTTAACCGGGGACGAGAGCCTGGACGACCGGGTGCCGTTCCTGGCACGCCTGGAGAGCGACGACCGCTCCGCGCTGCTGTCCCTCGGGCGCGAGCTGTCCTTCACGCCCCGGATGGTGCTCCTGCACCAGAGCGAGCCGTCCTCGCACGTACTGATCGTGACGCACGGCTGGACGAAGGTGACGGCGTCCGCCGCCAACGGCTACGAGGCGCTGCTCGCGCTGCGGGGGCCCGGCGACATCGTCGGCGAGTCCGCCGCGCTCACCGGCCGGCCCCGCTCGGCGACGGTGACGGCCCTGGAACCGGTCCGCACGGTCGCGGTCGTACGCGAACACTTCACGGACTTCCTCGCCCGCTCCCCCGCCGTCTCCTTCGCCCTGCTCGGCCTCACCTCGGACCGCACCCGCGCCGCCGACCGCCGTCGCCTGGAGTTCGCCTCCATGAGCGTCCGCGAACGCTTCGCGGCGCTCCTGCTCGACCTGGCCCGCACGAACGGCCGCCGCACGGAGGAGGGCGTCGAGCTCTCCGTCCCGCTGAGCAAACAGGAGCTGGCGGGCTCGGTGGGGGCGTCCCGGGAGATGGTTCAGCGCCTGCTGAAGGAACTCCGCGAGCGGGACGCGGTGCTGACAGGCCGGCGGACGATGGTGATCCTGCGGATGGATGTCCTGCGCCGGATCGCCCGGGGATGACCGGGCGCGGCACGGACCACGGACGCCCCGGCCCGGACGGGCGGGACTCCCCGGACGGCTGAGCCGCCCGTGACTCCGGAACCCTTCTGTGCACACGGTCACACTTCGAGTGGGACATCCGCCCTCACACCCGGCCCACCGGTGACGCCAGCCTGCATGCCAGGCGAGGCTCCCACCGAAAGGCGACCATGACCGACCCCGTGAGCCGGACGATCCTCCTGCTCGACATCGAGAAGTACAGCGACCGGGACGACGTCGAGCAGGCCTACCTGCGCAGGATGCTGTACGACATCACGGACCGCGCGCTGGAGAGCGCCGGCATCGACGAGCGCCTGCGGCTGCGGGCGGACCGCGGTGACTCGGTGATGGAGCTGATCGACGCCAACGCCTCGGTCACCGCGCTGCTGCGCGCTCTGCTCACCGAGGTGCCCGCCCAGCTCCGCGCGGTCAACCGGATGGCGTCCAGCTCCGCCCAGATCCGGCTGCGCGGTGTCGTCGCCACCGGATACGTCGCCGTCGACGCGTACGACGGCTGGGTCGGCTCCGACCTCAACCACGCCTGCCGGCTCCTCGACGCCGGGCTGCTGCGCGCCGCCCTGCGGGAGCGGCCGAACGACTTCGCCCTGTGCGTCTCGGAGAGCGTGCACGCGGGGATCGTGCGGCACAACCACCCCGGCATCCCGGCGGACGGCTTCCACCCGGTGACGGTGGACAGCAAGAACGGACCCCTGCGGGCCTGGCTGCACGGCCCGGTCCCGCACGGGGCGGACGACCACGACGGCCACAGTGAAAAGGGGGGAGCCCCGGCGCCGGGCGGCTCGGGGGAGAGCCCGGCGCCGGGGCCGGGGGCCGGGGCCACGGGCTCGGGGCACACGGGGGCCGGGGCCACGGGGCCCGGGGCGTCGCAGGTCACGACGGCGGAAGCACCTGGGCCGGAAGCGGCCGGGCCTCGGGCGGAGCCCGCCCAGGCCGCCGCGCCTCCCGGGAACGTCGTCTTCAACTTCAACGGCGGCTCCCTCAGCTTCGGCGGCAGCCTCGTCGGAGGTGACCAGCACGGCGTGTCCGGCGGCCAGGTCACCGGCGACGTCCACCTCGGCGGAAACAGCAGCGGCAGCGGCAGCGGGGGTGAGTCCGCGTGACGGCGGCCCCGCCCGTGACGCCGGACGCCTCCGACGACGTACCGCCACCGGACCCGAAGGCGCCGAGAGGGCTGAGAGACCCGCGCCCGGCACCCGAGGCGCGTACCGACTCCGGCGAGCCCGAGGAGCGGACCCAGGAGGCCAGGGCCGCGCAACGCGAGCTGGTCGCGCACACCCCGGGATTCATCTTCAGCGAGGCCGCGTCCTTCGGCGGCAGCCTGGTCGGCGGGGCCCAGCACGGGGTCTCGGCGGGCGGCTCGGCCCGTGACGTGTTCATGGGCGGCAAGACGGAGATCCACCACCACGGGACGGGGTCCGCGCCGGAGGCGTACGCCTCGGGGGAGATCCCCCGGCAGCGGCTCGACGCACTCGCCGGAGTGTTCGTCGAGGGCCCCTCCTTCGCCGCCGCCCTGGCCCGGCTGCGCGACGAGCGCGTCCTCGTCCTCGCCGGCGCCCACTCCACCGGCCGCTACGCCGCCGCGCTGATGCTCCTGCACCACCTGGGCGTTCCCGCCGTACACGCCCTGTCGTCCGAGACCGGCCCCGCGAACCTGGGCGCCCAGGTCTCCGCGCCCGGCGGACACGTCCTGCGCGATCTGCCGCTGAGCCGCAACCGCCCGCTGCGGGACACCCACCTGTACGCGGCCCGCGACCGGCTCGCGAAGACCGACGGCTATCTGGTGGTGACCGTCGAGAACTCCCCGTTCCTGCTGGGGGTGGTCCCGTCCGCCTGGGAACCGCCGGAGGCGGCCGAGGTGCTGGGCGCCCACCTGGCCGACCTGCGGAAAGAACCGGGAGACAGCGCCGGCCTGCTCGCCCTCGGCCCCGTGCGCGACTTCCTCTCGCGGGGCGCCCACCGCCCCGCCGAGGTCGCCCGGTTCGCCGCGGAGGTCGCCCGTTTCGACGGCGGCGAGGAAGCGGCGGCCCGCCTCGCCGACTTCGGGCACGCGGCGGTCGAGCAGCAGTGCCGGGAGTGGCTCAGCGACCCCGAGGCCACCCTGCGCGACAAGGCGTTCCTCATCTCGCTCGCCGTCTTCGACCAGGCGCCGTACGTGCTGGCCGCCGAACTCGCCGACAAGCTGTACGTGCACTTCCAACGGCTCCAGCATCCCGAACAGCCGCCCGAGATCCCGGTGTTCGGACTCGCCGCCGGGACCCGGCTGGAGCGGGCGCGGGCCGAGGGCGAAGTGCGGGACGAGGCCACCGAGTGGGGCTCGGTGCCGCAGTTCACCGCGTACTTCAAGAAGGAGAACACGCCGGGTCTCCTGCTCGGCGAGGTCTGGACGGGCCATCCCTCGGCACGGCCCGCGCTGGTCTCCTGGCTGAAGGAGCTGGCCCGCGACAGCCGTCCGGTCGTCCGGACCCGGGCCGCCGCTGCCACCGCGCTGCTCGCCCGCGCCGACCTGCCCTCGGCGGTGGCACTGCTGATCGACGGCTGGGCGGTGTCGAAGGCCTTCGGCCCCCGCGTCACCGCCGCGAACACGCTCACGCTCGCCCAGCTCCTCGACGCGCCCGTCGTGCTGCGCCTGCTCACCCAGTGGTGCACGGACACCCACTGGGCCCGCCGCTGGACCGCGATCCGCGCCTTCGGCCTGCTCACCCCGCTGCGCCCGGACCTCGCGGGCCCGGCCCTGAGCGCGCTCGCCGCCCGCGCCCGTGCCGGGGACAGCGGCGAGACCGAGGCGAACAACCTGATCGACTCGACGGCCCTGCTGCTCTCCGTGGGCGCCCGGCGCGGCGAGATGCTCTCCGAGCTGGTGCGCCTGCTCCACCACGACACGGCCTCGGTCCGCGCGCTCGCGCTGGGAGCGTTCGTGCGCGCCTGCGACAACGCCGAGGAGGGCGCGCTCGTCGAGTGGTACGCCGACACCGGCATGTACGAGGAGGACTCGGCCCGTGACCTGGCCACCCTCTGGCGGACCGCGCTCGGCGACCGCGGGCACACCCGTGGCGCCCTGGACGCCCTGCACACCTGGGTGCACCTGGCCGAGCGCCGGGCGGACGTCGCCCAGGCCCTGGAGCTGCTGCTCCCCGCGCTGGTCGTCACGGCGGACGACCGCAAACGCCTGAGCCACGAACTGCTCAACCTGCGTGCCCCGGACGGCGGCCCGCGCCCACCGGCGGCCGACCGCCTGCTCGGCCTCCTGATCCCCTCCACCCCAGATCCATCGAGGAGTTGAACCATGGCGGAGTTCCGCCGTCAGCCGGAGTGGCAGCAGGACGCCAACCGGCACACCACGCTCATCGACCCGGTGCTCACCGTGCGGCCGATCGCGCGCTTCGACTACACCGTCCGCCGCGCGGTCACCGCGATCGACCACGCGCTGGTCTTCGTCACCGCGAAGGGCTCGTACGACGTCTACATGCCGCCGCACCGGCCGAGCCGCGCGGACGCGGCCACCCGCCGCTACACCTCCGTCTACGAGGTGGACATGGGCAGCCATCCCGTGCAGCTCGCCCTGGAGGTGCCGAGCGACGACGACGCGTTCTCCTTCGGTGCCACCGCCGATCTGACCTGGCGGGTCGCGGACCCGATCGCGTACGTGGCGAGCGGCGAGCGCGATGTGCCGACGCGGCTCACCCGTGAACTGCACCAGCTCGCGCGGCCCGTGAGCCGGGCCTTCTCCATCGAGGACAGCCCGGCCGCCGAGCGCGCGGTCCAGCATGCCGTGGAGACCGGCGGTTTCGCCGCGGGCATCGGACTCGCCGTCACCTGTGTCGTACGCCTGCGGCTGGACGACGAGGCGATCGCGCACCGGCGACGGCAGCGGAGCCTGCGCTACGAGTCCGACATGCTCGACCCCGAGCACGAGTTCCGGCTCCGGCTGGCCCGGCAGCAGCACGAGCTGGAGGTGCTGCGCCAGCAGCAGGACCACCATCTGATCACCGAGAAGATCAACTTCTACCAGTACCACCTCCAGCACGGGGGCGTCGCCGCCTGGGCCCTGCATCTCGCCCAGCACCCCGAGGACACGAAGATGGTGGTCGGCTCCATCCAGAAGGATCAGCTGTCCATCATCAGAGGCCAGTTGGAAGTCATCGCCGGCGACACCCTGGAGGACTTCCAGAAGGCGGAGTCGGCGCGCTCGACCCTGCGTGCCGTCGACGAGCTGATCCAGCAGCAGACGCCTCCGGCGCCGCGGGACGGGCTGGGGGCACTCCCGGCCGGTGCGGCGCCCGGACAGCCGCAGACGCCGCCCCAGCCGCCGTATCCGGGCCAGTCGCCCCACCCCGGCCAGACCCCGCAGCCGCCGTACGCCGGACAGCCCCCGTACGGCGGCCCGGCCCCGTACGCGGGTGGCCGGCCCCCGTACGCGGGCGGGGAGCCTCCGTCCGCCGGGCAGCCTCCCTACGCGGGCGCCCAGCCGCCATACGCGGGACAGGCGCCGTACGCGGGCGGTCACGCGCCGTACGCCGACGACCGGACCCTGTACGGCGGACAGCCGCCCTACGCGGGCACCCAGCCGCCGTACGCCGGCGGTCCGGACACCGCGGCCCCCGTGGCGCCGGGGCAGGCCGGCGGCCCCGCCCTCTACGGACAGCCCTCCACGACGCCGTACGCCGCCGCCGGACCGGCTCCGGCCGTGCCCCCGGTGCCCGGGGGCCCCGAGAGCGCCCGGACCGCCGTGCCGCCCGCCGCGGCGCAGCAGGACGCTCGGGGGGACGAGCCCGCGTGACCACACCCGACACGGCGCGGCCCCCCGCGCCCACGGCTCCGCCGACACCCGGCACCCCGCCGGCACCCGTCGGCCCCCCAGCACCCGTCGGGCCGCCACCGTCCCCGGCGCTCCCGGACCCGTCCTCGCCCCCGTCCGGGGCCGGGGCCGGTGGCCGCACCGCGGAGCGGCTCCTGACCGAGCTGCGGGGCGAGATAGCCCGGGCCGACAGCAAGGCCTCCGTGCTCGTGGCGGCGCTCGGCATGACGGCGGGGGTGTTCAGCGCACTGCTCGCCGGACGCGGCTGGACACCGACCGAGCTGTCCCGGGCCGGGACGGGCCTGTGGTGGACCGGGGCGGCGGCGCTGGGGCTGTCCCTGTTCGCGCTGCTGCTCGCCGTGCTCCCCCGCTACCGCCGCGGCACCTGGGCCCCGGGCCGGCCTCTCTGCTACTTCGGCGACATCCAGCAGGCCGTACGCGAGGGCCGACTGGCCACCGCGCTGGCCGACACCGACCGCGACCCCGCCGCCGGACTCACGGCGGCGCTCATCGAGACCAGCCGCATCGCCGCCCGCAAGCACCAGTGGATCCGCACCGGCCTGATCGCCTTCTGCGCCGGCACCGCCCTGCTGCCGACCGCGCTGCTCATCGGCTGACCTCCGCTCATCGAAGGAGCCCTCCATGTCCCAGCCCCCAGGGCCGGCGCCCGCGTCCCCCGAGCCCCCGTACCCGGGCGCCACCACCCCTCCGCCCCCGTACCCGGGAGCCGCCGCTCCCCCACCGCAGTACCCCGGAAGCCCGGGGACGGACGGGCCGGGGCCGCAGTACCCGGGCGCCGGGGGCCCCGCTCCCCAGTACCCGGGCGCCGCCGACCCCGCGCCCTCGTACCCGGGTGCCGGAGGCCCGGCGCCGCAGTACCCCGGAGCGGGCGGCGGCCCGGCGCCGCAGTACCCGGGAGGAGGCGCAGGCCCCGCACCGCAGTACCCCGGAGCCGGAGGCGGCCCCGCTCCCCAGTACCCGGGGGGAGGCGCAGGCCCCGCACCGCAGCACCCCGGAGCCGGAGGCGGCCCCGCACCGCAGCACCCCGGCACCGGGGCAGGCGCACCGCAATACCCCGGTGCCGCAGGCGCACCCCAGTACCCGGCCTCCGGTCACCAGCAGACGGTGACCCCGTCTCCCCAGTACCCGGGGCCGGACCGGGGGTACGCGGGGCAACAGCCGCACCCGGCGCCCTTCGTCCCGCAGCAGGCCACCGCGCCCGACGACCTCGACTACCGCCACCAGGGCTCACGCGTCCACCTGGCAAGCCATCAGCGAGGTGCCGACGCCACCGCCATCGGACAGCTGGCGACGCAGATCCCGGGGTTCCTGGTGAGTCTCGCCGTGGTCTCGGCGCTCGCGCTGGGCATGTTCGGCACGGCCGTGGGCTGGCTGGTCGTGGTGGCCTGGCTCGCCTCGGGCGCGCTCGTCTTCCACCGGCCCACCGAGCTGCGCTTCGCCCGGCACGTGCTCAAGCTGCGGGCGCCGCTGGCCGAGGAGCGGGCCCGGCTGGAGCCGATCTGGCGGGAGGTCACCGCCCGGGCGGGCATCGAGGCCGGCACCTACGAGCTGATGGTGGAGAACAGTGACGACCTGAACGCGGTCGCGGCCGCCGGCCATGTCGTCGGCGTCACCACGTACTCCCTCAACCGGATTCCCAGCAGCAACCTCGCCGCCGTACTCGCCCATGAGCTCGGCCACCACACCGGCGGTCACGCCTGGGCCGGTCTCCTCGGCTACTGGTACTCGCTGCCCGGACGGCTCGCGTGGGCGTTCACCCGCGTGCTGGCCAGGATCGCGCTCGCCGTCGCCGGAGTCTTCTCGGCGGCCGCGACCGGGCTCCTGATCCTCTTCATGGGGATGTTCGTGCTCGCCGGGTTCCTCGTCGCCTGGTACATCACCGTGCCCCTCGTCGTCGCGCCCTACCTCCTCGCCTACGCGGGACGCCTCGGCGAGCTGCGCGCCGACCAGCAGGCCGCGGCCCTCGGCTTCGCCCCCGAGATGGCCCAGGTCCTGCACCACTTCCAGGCCGAGGAGGACGCCGCGAAGGCGTACGCCGTCACCCAGGGCAAGAAGCTCAAGGAGCCCGGCGGCCTCGCCAAGCTGCTGTCCACCCACCCCGACAACTACACCCGGCTGCGCGCCCTGGAGCCGTATCTCCAGCTCCCGCGCTAGGGCACACCGGAACAGGTCCGCCAGGACGGGTCCTCGGCGGGCCGGGAAACGCCGAAGGGCGGTCACCCCCATCGGGGATGACCGCCCTTCGTACTACCTACTGCCTACCGCTCACTGGTTGTACGGACCGTAGTCGTAGTCCTCCAGCGGGACGGCCTGGCCGGAGCCCGTGCCGAACGGCGAGTAGTCGATGTCGTCGTAGCCGACGGCCGAGTACATCGCGGCCTTGGCTTCCTCGGTCGGCTCGACCCGGATGTTGCGGTAGCGGGACAGACCCGTACCGGCCGGGATGAGCTTACCGATGATGACGTTCTCCTTGAGGCCGATCAGGGAGTCGGACTTGGCGTTGATCGCCGCGTCCGTCAGAACCCTGGTCGTCTCCTGGAAGGACGCCGCCGACAGCCACGACTCGGTCGCCAGCGAGGCCTTGGTGATACCCATCAGCTGCGGACGGCCGGAGGCCGGGTGGCCGCCTTCCTGGACCACACGACGGTTCTCGGTCTCGAACTTCGACCGCTCGACCAGCTCGCCGGGCAGCAGCTCCGCGTCGCCCGACTCGATGATCGTCACACGGCGCAGCATCTGCCGGATGATGATCTCGATGTGCTTGTCGTGGATCGACACACCCTGCGAGTTGTAGACCTTCTGGACCTCGCCGACCAGGTGGACCTGGACGGCACGCTGACCCAGGATGCGCAGCACGTCGTGCGGGTTGGTGGCACCCACGGTGAGCTTCTGGCCCACCTCGACGTGCTCGCCCTCGGACACCAGGAGACGGGCACGCTTCGAGATCGGGAACGCCGTCTCGTCGCTGCCGTCGTCCGGGGTGACGACGAGCTTCTTGGTCTTCTCGGTCTCCTCGATCCGCACGCGGCCGGAGGCCTCGGAGATCGGGGCGACACCCTTCGGCGTACGAGCCTCGAAGAGCTCGACGACACGGGGCAGACCCTGGGTGATGTCGTCACCGGCCACACCACCGGTGTGGAAGGTACGCATCGTCAGCTGGGTACCGGGCTCACCGATGGACTGGGCGGCGATGATGCCGACCGCCTCACCGATGTCGACCAGCTTGCCGGTGGCCAGCGAGCGGCCGTAGCACATGGCGCAGGTGCCGACGGCGGACTCACAGGTCAGGACCGAGCGGGTCTTGACCTCCTCGATGCCGTGCTTGACGAGCTCGTCGATGAGGACGTCGCCGAGGTCGGTGTTGGCCGGGGCCAGCACCTTGCCGTCGACGGTGATGTCCTCGGCCAGCGCACGTGCGTACACGCTGGTCTCGACGTTCTCCGCCTTGCGCAGGATGCCGTCCGCGCCGCGCTCCGCGATGTGCAGCTTGAGGCCACGGTCGGTGCCGCAGTCCTCCTCGCGGATGATGACGTCCTGGGAGACGTCGACCAGACGACGGGTGAGGTAACCCGAGTCGGCGGTACGCAGAGCGGTGTCCGCCAGACCCTTACGGGCACCGTGGGTCGAGATGAAGTACTCGAGCACCGACAGGCCTTCACGGAAGGAGGCCTTGATGGGGCGCGGGATCGTCTCGTTCTTGGCGTTCGACACCAGACCACGCATACCGGCGATCTGACGCATCTGCATCATGTTGCCTCGTGCGCCCGAGTTCACCATCATCGAAACCGGGTTGGTCTTCGGGAAGTTCGCGTTCATCGCCTCGGCGACCTCGTTGGTCGCCTTGGTCCAGATCGCGATGAGCTCCTGCGTGCGCTCTTCCTTGGTGATCAGACCGCGCTCGTACTGCTTCTGGACCTTCTCGTCCAGGTCCTCGTAGCCCTTGACGATCGCGCGCTTCGCATCCGGAACGACGATGTCGGAAATGGCCACGGTGACGCCGGAACGGGTCGCCCAGAAGAAGCCCGCCGCCTTCAGGTTGTCGAGCGTCGCCGCCACGATGACCTTGGGGTAGCGCTCGGCGAGGTCGTTGACGATCTCGGAGAGCTGCTTCTTGCCGACCTCGTAGTCGACGAACGGGTAGTCCTCGGGCAGCAGCTCGTTGAAGAGCGCGCGGCCCAGGGTCGTCCGCAGGCGGAAGGTGTCACCCTGCTGCCACTCCGGGTCGCCCTCCTCCTGCGCCGGCGGGGTCCAGCCGCGCGGCGGGATGGTGCCCACCGGGAAGCGGATGTCCACGCGCGACTGCAGCGAGAGCTCGCCGGCGTCGAACGCCATGATCGCCTCGGCCACGGAAGCGAAGGAGCGGTCCTCGCCCTTCACGTTCCGCAGGTCGCCGTCGGTGGTCAGGAAGAACAGACCGAGGACCATGTCCTGGGTCGGCATCGTGACCGGGCGGCCGTCGGCCGGCTTGAGGATGTTGTTCGAGGACAGCATCAGGATGCGGGCCTCGGCCTGCGCCTCCGCGGAGAGCGGCAGGTGGACGGCCATCTGGTCACCGTCGAAGTCCGCGTTGAACGCGGTGCAGACGAGCGGGTGGATCTGAATGGCCTTGCCCTCGACCAGCTGCGGCTCGAAGGCCTGGATGCCGAGGCGGTGCAGCGTGGGCGCACGGTTCAGCAGAACCGGGTGCTCCGCGATGACCTCTTCCAGGACGTCGTACACGACCGTGCGGCCGCGCTCGACCATCCGCTTGGCGCTCTTGATGTTCTGCGCGTGGTTCAGGTCGACCAGGCGCTTCATCACGAACGGCTTGAAGAGCTCCAGCGCCATGGCCTTGGGCAGACCACACTGGTGCAGCTTCAGCTGCGGACCGACGACGATCACGGAACGCGCGGAGTAGTCCACACGCTTGCCGAGCAGGTTCTGACGGAATCGACCCTGCTTGCCCTTGAGCATGTCGGACAGCGACTTCAGCGGACGGTTGCCGGGGCCCGTCACCGGGCGACCACGACGGCCGTTGTCGAAGAGCGCGTCGACGGCCTCCTGGAGCATGCGCTTCTCGTTGTTCACGATGATCTCGGGCGCGCCGAGGTCGAGAAGCCGCTTCAGACGGTTGTTGCGGTTGATCACACGGCGGTACAGGTCGTTCAGGTCGGAGGTCGCGAAGCGGCCACCGTCCAGCTGCACCATCGGGCGAAGGTCCGGCGGGATGACCGGCACGCAGTCGAGCACCATGCCCTTGGGGCTGTTGCTGGTCTGCAGGAACGCGGAGACGACCTTGAGGCGCTTGAGCGCACGGGTCTTCTTCTGGCCCTTGCCGGTGCGGATGATCTCGCGGAGGCGCTCGGCCTCCTCGTCCAGGTCGAAGGACTCCAGGCGCTTCTGCAGCGCCGCGGCACCCATCGATCCGTCGAAGTACGTGCCGAAGCGGTCACGCAGCTCGCGGTAGAGGAGCTCGTCGCCCTCCAGGTCCTGGACCTTGAGGTTCTTGAAGCGGGTCCACACCTCGTCGAGACGGTCGATCTCGCGCTGCGCGCGGTCACGCAGCTGCTTCATCTCACGCTCGGCGCCCTCGCGCACCTTGCGGCGCACGTCGGCCTTGGCACCCTCGGCCTCGAGCTCGGCCAGGTCGGTCTCGAGCTTCTTGGCGCGGGCCTCGAGGTCGGCGTCGCGACGGTTCTCGACCTGCTGACGCTCGACGGAGACGTGGGCCTCCAGCGAGGGCAGGTCGCGGGTGCGGCGCTCCTCGTCGACGTACGTGATCATGTACGCGGCGAAGTAGATGACCTTCTCGAGGTCCTTCGGGGCGAGGTCGAGCAGGTAGCCCAGCCGCGACGGAACGCCCTTGAAGTACCAGATGTGGGTGACGGGAGCGGCCAGCTCGATGTGGCCCATCCGCTCACGACGCACCTTGGCGCGAGTGACCTCGACGCCGCAGCGCTCGCAGATGATGCCCTTGAAGCGGACACGCTTGTACTTACCGCAGTAGCACTCCCAGTCCCGGGTCGGACCGAAGATCTTCTCGCAGAAGAGTCCGTCCTTCTCGGGCTTGAGGGTGCGGTAGTTGATGGTCTCGGGCTTCTTGACCTCGCCGTGGCTCCACTGACGGATGTCGTCAGCGGTGGCCAGACCGATCCGGAGCTCATCGAAGAAGTTGACGTCGAGCACTATGCGTCAATCCCTCTCAGGGTTGTAAGTCTTAGGGGTCTGATACGGGGGTCCTGGGGCCGGCGGGCCTTGATCACCCTTTCCACAGGTGGCCAAGGCCCGGCCGGACTCCCGTCAGACCTCTTCGACGCTGCTCGGCTCGCGCCGCGACAGGTCGATGCCGAGCTCCTCCGCCGCGCGGAAGACGTCCTCGTCGGTGTCACGCATTTCGATGGACATACCGTCGCTGGACAGCACCTCCACGTTGAGGCAGAGAGACTGCATCTCCTTGATGAGCACCTTGAAGGACTCGGGGATGCCGGGCTCGGGGATGTTCTCGCCCTTGACGATGGCCTCGTAGACCTTCACGCGGCCGGTGACGTCGTCGGACTTGATGGTCAGCAGCTCCTGGAGGGCGTAAGCGGCGCCATAAGCCTCCAGCGCCCACACCTCCATCTCACCGAAGCGCTGGCCACCGAACTGAGCCTTACCACCCAGCGGCTGCTGGGTGATCATCGAGTACGGACCGGTCGAGCGGGCGTGGAGCTTGTCGTCGACCAGGTGGTGCAGCTTGAGGATGTACATGTACCCGATCGAGATCGGGTCCGGGAACGGCTCACCGGAGCGGCCGTCGAACAGCCTCGCCTTGCCGGACGGGAGGACCAGACGGTCACCGTCGCGGTTGGGCAGGGTGTGCTCGAAGAGACCCGCGAGCTCGTCCTCACGCGCACCGTCGAAGACGGGGGTGGCGACGTTGGTGCCCGGGGCGACCTGGTCGGCACCGATGGCCTGCAGGCGCTGGGCCCAGTCGTCCGCGAGACCGGAGACGTCCCAGCCGCGGCTGGCGAGCCAGCCGAGGTGGATCTCCAGGACCTGTCCCGGGTTCATTCGGGACGGCACACCCAGCGGGTTGAGGATGATGTCGACCGGGGTGCCGTCCTCCAGGAACGGCATGTCCTCGATCGGCAGGATCTTCGAGATGACGCCCTTGTTGCCGTGACGGCCGGCGAGCTTGTCACCGTCCGTGATCTTGCGCTTCTGCGCCACGTAGACACGAACCAGCTGGTTCACGCCCGGCGGCAGCTCGTCGCCCTCTTCACGGTCGAAGACGCGGACGCCGATGACCTTGCCGATCTCGCCGTGCGGGACCTTCAGCGAGGTGTCACGGACCTCACGGGCCTTCTCACCGAAGATCGCGCGCAGCAGGCGCTCCTCCGGCGTCAGCTCGGTCTCACCCTTGGGCGTGACCTTGCCGACGAGGATGTCGCCGGCGACGACCTCGGCACCGATACGGATGATGCCGCGCTCGTCGAGGTCGGCGAGGACCTCCTCGGAGACGTTCGGGATGTCCCGGGTGATCTCCTCGGGGCCGAGCTTGGTGTCACGGGCGTCGACCTCGTGCTCCTCGATGTGGATCGAGGAGAGGACGTCGTCCTGCACGAGGCGCTGCGACAGGATGATCGCGTCCTCGTAGTTGTGACCCTCCCACGGCATGAACGCCACGAGCAGGTTCTTGCCGAGCGCCATCTCGCCGTCCTCGGTCGCGGGACCGTCGGCCAGGACCTGGCCTTCGATCACGCGGGCGCCCTCGTCCACGACAACCTTCTGGTTGACGGAGGTGCCCTGGTTCGACCGGGAGAACTTGTGCAGGCGGTACGTGGTGTACGTGCCGTCGTCGTTGGCGGTGGTGATGTAGTCCGCGGAGACCTCCTGGACCACACCGTCCTTCTCCGACTTCAGGACGTCACCGGCGTCGACCGCACAGCGGTACTCCATGCCGGTGCCGACCAGCGGCGCCTCGGACTTGATGAGCGGAACGGCCTGACGCATCATGTTCGCGCCCATGAGGGCACGGTTGGCGTCGTCGTGCTCCAGGAACGGGATCATCGCGGTCGCGACCGACACCATCTGGCGCGGGGAGACGTCCATGTAGTCGACGTCGTCACCGGGGACGTAGTCGACCTCTCCGCCACGACGGCGGACCAGGACGCGGGTCTCCTCGAACCGGAAGTCGTCGCCGAGCGGCGCGTTGGCCTGCGCGATGACGAATCGGTCCTCTTCGTCGGCCGTCAGGTAGTCGACCTCGTCGGTGACGACACCGTCGGTGACCCGGCGGTACGGCGTCTCGACGAAACCGAACGCGTTGACGCGGCCGTAGGAGGCGAGCGAGCCGATCAGACCGATGTTCGGGCCTTCAGGCGTCTCGATCGGGCACATGCGGCCGTAGTGCGACGGGTGCACGTCACGGACCTCGAAGCCGGCCCGCTCACGGGAGAGACCACCCGGGCCGAGCGCCGACAGACGGCGCTTGTGGGTGAGACCCGACAGCGGGTTGTTCTGGTCCATGAACTGCGACAGCTGGCTGGTGCCGAAGAACTCCTTGATGGAGGCGACGACCGGCCGGATGTTGATCAGGGTCTGCGGCGTGATCGCCTCGACGTCCTGAGTCGTCATGCGCTCGCGGACGACGCGCTCCATACGAGCCAGACCCGTGCGGACCTGGTTCTGGATGAGCTCGCCGACGTTGCGCAGACGACGGTTGCCGAAGTGGTCGATGTCGTCGGTCTCAACGACGATCGAGGTGCCGTTGTCACCAACGGTCTCGGTCTCACCGGCGTGCAGCTTCACCAGGTACTTGATCGACGAGATGATGTCCTCGACGGTCAGGATCCCGGCGTCGAGCGGGGCGTCGCCGCCCAGCTTCTTGTTGACCTTGTACCGGCCGACCTTGGCGAGGTCGTAACGCTTCGGGTTGAAGTAGAGGTTCTCCAGAAGCGTCTGCGCGGCCTCACGGGTCGGCGGTTCGCCCGGACGCAGCTTGCGGTAGATGTCCAGCAGCGCGTCGTCCTGGCCCTGGGTGTGGTCCTTCTCCAGGGTGGCGCGCATGGACTCGTACTCGCCGAACTCCTCGAGGATCTGCTCGGTGGTCCAGCCGAGAGCCTTCAGGAGAACGGTGACGGACTGCTTGCGCTTGCGGTCGATGCGGACACCGACCATGTCGCGCTTGTCGATCTCCATCTCGAGCCAGGCACCCCGGGACGGGATGACCTTGGCCGAGAAGATGTCCTTGTCGGACGTCTTGTCGATGGAGGAGTCGAAGTAGACACCCGGCGAGCGGACCAGCTGCGACACGACGACACGCTCGGTGCCGTTGATGACGAAGGTGCCCTTGTTGGTCATGAGCGGGAAGTCGCCCATGAAGACCGTCTGGGACTTGATCTCGCCGGTCTCGTTGTTGGTGAACTCGGCGGTGACGAAGAGCGGGGCCGCGTACGTGAAGTCGCGGTCCTTGCACTCGTCGATGGAGTTCTTCGGGGGCTCGAAGCGGTGGTCGCGGAACGTCAGGGACATCGACCCGCTGAAGTCCTCGATCGGAGAGATCTCCTCGAAGATCTCTTCGAGACCGGACTTGGTGGGGACGTCCTGTCCGCTGTCCAGAGCCGCCTCGACACGAGCCTTCCACGCGTCGTTGCCGAGCAGCCAGTCGAAGCTCTCGGTTTGCAGCGCAAGAAGGTTCGGAACCTCGAGGGGCTCCTTGATCTTTGCAAAGGAGATGCGCAGCGGGGCGGTGCTGGCGCCGTTGTTCGTATTCGCGGTCGAGGCAGTGCGCGAGGCGGCCAAGAGGGGGTCCTTCCGAGGGCTCGGACTCACTACGCGCGTACCGGTCCCATGTCGGACAAAGCGTCGGGCCGTTCCCGATCCGGCCGGATAAGGCCAGGTCAGGGATAGTCCAACCGTCGATGCTCAAACACGGGCATGCCCCTGGTGACGGGCAGGAGGCAGCTAACAGGCAGCGCAAAGGGTCAGTGTAGCCAGTAGGCCCACTGATGTCCAGTCCCGGTTTCTTGAGACCCTCGTTGTTCTCAACACCTGCGGCAAGCCACGCCCTCAATGCACATCGATACTGCCCTCTTCGTCAGCGATCCATGCCTCGGATACGGATCGTTGTGACGACGCGTCCTGAGAATTGCGCGCTGCGTGCGGTTCGTCAAGGCCCCCCAAGCCCAAAGCAAGTGCCGCGATCGTCACGTGCGGCCCGTCTTGCAACCCGTCTCTCTGCCTGTCACAGGGTGGCCGGAGGCACTACGAAGATCACCATACTCGTCGCGACCTGCAGCGCAAGGCTGCCGCTTCGGGGACCCCCTGGAACGCCGAAGAGCGACCACCCAGTTGGGTGATCGCTCTTCAGTGCGTCAGCGTTACAGCGCTACTTGAGCGGCTGTAGACAGCTTCACAGGAGTCCTCGGGGGACTCGTCGAGTTACTTGACCTCGACGGAGGCGCCGGCGCCCTTGAGGGACTCGGCAGCCTTCTCGGCGGCCTCCTTGGCGACCTTCTCGAGGACGGGCTTCGGAGCGCCGTCGACGAGGTCCTTGGCCTCCTTCAGGCCCAGCGAGGTGAGCTCACGCACGACCTTGATGACCTGGATCTTCTTCTCGCCGGCACCCGTGAGGATGACGTCGAACTCGTCCTGCTCCTCAGCGGCCTCGGCGGGCGCACCGCCGACGGCGGGACCGGCAACGGCGACCGCGGCGGCGGCGGTGACGTCGAACTTCTCCTCGAAGGCCTTCACGAACTCGGCGAGCTCGATGAGGGTGAGGTTCTCGAACTGCTCGAGCAGCTCTTCCTGGGACAGCTTCGCCATGATGGCGTCCTTCCACTAAATCGGCAGGTGCCGGGATGTACTGGTGAGGCGGGCGTACGTTCGGCCCGCTGCGACCGTCGCCTCAGGCGGCGGTCAATGCGCGAGCCGAATTACTCGGCACCGCCCTGCTCGGCCTGCTTGACACGAAGCGCCTCCGCGGTGCGGACGAACTTCGAGGGGAGCGCCTGGAAGAGCTGAGCAGTCTGCGTCTGCTTGCCCTTGAAGGCACCCGCCAGCTTGGCGAGCAGAACCTCGCGGGACTCGAGGTCCGCAAGCTTCTTGATCTCGTCGGCGGACAGCGCCTTGCCGTCAAGGACACCGCCCTTGATGACGAGGTTCGGGTTGTCCTTGGCGAAGTCACGAAGACCCTTCGCCGACGTCACCGGGTCACCGGTGATGAAGGCGACCGCCGTCGGACCGTTGAACAGGTCGTCGAGCGTAGAGATCCCGGCCTCGTTGGCCGCAATCTTGGTCAGCGTGTTCTTCACCACGGCGTACTGGGCGTCTTCACCGAGCGAACGACGCAGCGTCTTGAGCTGCGCCACGGTGAGACCCCGGTACTCGGTCAGCACGGCGGCGTTCGAGCTGCGGAACTGGTCCGCGAGCTCGGCTACCGCGGCAGCCTTGTCGGGCCTTGCCATAGAGCGTCGGCCTCCTTCCGGGTGATGAGGACCGCTCAGAAGGGACTGACAAAACGAAACGCCCCGGCGCAGGCGCACGGGGCGTAGCTCAACCGGATTCTTCCGCACGCTGGGCGTGCGAACTCCGGGAACACATCCACGGTCACCTACGCGGGTCGTCCGCAGTTTCAGCGGATCCTTCGGTCACCACGTCCTCTTGCGAGCACGAGGCAACGACCAGCGGTCTTTGGCTTCTCGAGGAGAGTACGTGAAGGGGACTCCGTCAAGCAAATCCGGCCGAACGGCCCACCTGCCGGGCCGTTCTTCCGGTTCCGGTCGCGCGGATCACTGCTGCTGGACGCCCTTCATCATCTCGGCGAGGTCGACGGTGTCCTTGGCGGGCGGGGCCTTCACCGTCACCGGCTTGTTGTAGTCGAGGAAGGTGATGGTCATGTCGAGCGGACCCTTGTCGGCGGTCCCCCGCATACGGAACTGCTTGGTGTGGTCGTCGCCGTCGACCCACATGTCCATCGTGAACGTGTCGACGCCCATCTTCGTGTACTGCTCGAGGCTCTTCTCCCGCGCCGCGCGCGTGGCCTTGTCCTCGCCCTTGAGGGACTTGCGGAAGTCGTCGAGGGTGACCGTCCCCTTGTAGTGCGTGGTCTTCACGCCCTCGACCGTCTCGGTCCCGACCTTCTTCACGTTCTTCGAGCCGGTGAGGAAGGTGGACTCGGTGGCGGGGTTCTTGTCGGCCTGTCCGCCGCCCAGCTGGTTCGCGTCCAGCTCCTTGTCCCCGGCCATGGCGGACATGTCGAACTTGATCCAGCTCTTGCCGTCCATGTCCTTGGCGGCTTGGGCGCCGCCACCGATGTACATCGCCTTGCCCACGATCCGCATCTCGACCGGGCCGTCGGCGGCCTGGTCCTCGGAGGTCATCTTCATGCTCATGGCCAGGGGCTTCATGCTCATCGCCGCCTCACCGCTCACCCGGCCCTGCTCCGGGACCTTGCCGGTCATCCGGTAGTGGAGGGAGGTGATGTCCTCGGTGTTCTTCGCCGCTTTCGCCACGGCCGCGGCGGGCGTGAGCGCGGGCGACGACTCCGCTTTGTCCTTCGTACAGGCCACCGCGCCCCCGCCGAGGACCAGCGCCGCGAGTGCCACGCCGGTCGCCCCGCGCCCTGCCGAGTTGCGTACAGACAGTCTCAAGATTCCCCCCAGGGAACAGATGGACGATACACAGATTCGCCGCGAGCGTATCGGAAGCGATTCGAGCGATCATCCGAGTTTCCGCGGGGCTTCTGAGGCGCGACGGACGGCGGGGCGCGGGTGCGACGACGAAAGCCGGGTGCGGGCAGGACGACGTCGGCTCAGGCAAGGTCCGGCCAGGACTCAGGACGTGGTGCCGCCCGTGGCGCCCTGCGCCTTCAGCAGGTCCTTGAAGTCGGCGGTGTCGGCCGTCGGGGGCTCCTCGGCGGAGACCTTCGTCCCGTAGTCGCTGTAGTACGCCGTCGACGTCATCGTGCCGCTCGTCAGCTCGCCCTTCTCGACCTTCTTGACCAGCAGGTCGTCGCCGTCGACCCAGATGTCGACCTTCTCTGTGGTGACGCCGGCCGCCGTGAGCTGCTTCTTGAGGTCGGCGAGCTGGCTCGCGCTGAGGTTGGAGGACTTGCTCGCCAGGTCCGCGACGTCCACCATGCCGGAGTAGTGCGTGGTCGAGCGGCCGCGCACGGTCTCCGCGCCGACCTTCTCGACGTCACCCGAGGCCAGCAGGAGCTTCACGGACTGGTTCGGTGTGGTGTTCTGCATCTGGTCCTTGAGATACGCGCCCGAGCTGCCGCCGAACTTGGCGAGGTCGTCGTACCCGTACCGGATCCAGTGCTTGCCGCCGGACTGCGCGGCGAACTTGTCGCTCATCCTCGCGTAGTAGGCGTCGGGCAGATAGCGGGCCTGCATGGAGGTGCTGCCCGTCTGGCGCATCGTCTCGGCGAGCGTGCCGCCCGTGTACGTGATCGTCATGGTGCCGGTGAGACCGTCCGCCCAGCCCATGACGCCGTCGGCCTTCATGGACATCAGCGTGCCCATGGTGGTCGTGGACTCGACCTTGGCGGAGTCGGCGCCGTCGGTGGACCTCTCCGCGGAGCGCAGGGCCGCTATCGGGCTGACGCGCGTGGTGCCCTTCTGCCCGGCCTTGCCCGAACCCCCGGAGGAGTCGGAGGAGTTGCAGGCCGTCGCCCCCGCCAGCGCGGCCGTCAGCGCGATCGAGAGGGCCACGCGGCGCACCATGGTGCTCTTCATTCGTCCCACCCCTATGCGAATTATGTGAACTGCACGCTAGCGCAGCCCACTGACACACGTTCAGGATTCCGCCCCGGGGCACACGCCCCGGAAAGGCCTCCGGAGACGAGGACGGGCCCCGCACCTCGAAAGGTTGCGGGGCCCGTTCAAAAACGCGTGCGCGACGCGGTCACCGGGGTGAGCGGGAGGCTCAGACGGCGGCCGGGTCCTCCTCGACGAGGAGGTTGCGGGTGCGGTTGGGGTCGACCAGGATGCCGGGGCCGATCGTCGAGCTGATCGCGGCCTTCTTGATGTAGCGACCCTTGGCGGCCGACGGCTTCAGACGAAGGATCTCGTCGAGGGCCGCACCGTAGTTCTCCACCAGCTTGGTGTCGTCGAAGGACACCTTGCCGATGATGAAGTGCAGGTTCGAGTGCTTGTCGACGCGGAACTCGATCTTGCCACCCTTGATCTCGGTGACAGCCTTGGCGACGTCCGGGGTCACGGTGCCGGTCTTGGGGTTCGGCATGAGACCACGGGGACCGAGCACGCGGCCGAGGCGGCCGACCTTGCCCATGAGGTCCGGGGTGGCGACGACGGCGTCGAAGTCCAGACGGCCCTTCGCGACCTCGTCGATCAGTTCGTCGGAGCCGACGATGTCGGCGCCCGCGGCCTCCGCGGCCGCAGCACGGTCACCGGTCGCGAAGACCAGGACCCGGGCGGTCTTGCCGGTGCCGTGCGGCAGGTTCACGGTGCCACGGACCATCTGGTCGGCCTTGCGCGGGTCGACACCCAGGCGGAAGGCGACCTCGACGGTGCCGTCGAACTTGCTCGTGGAGGTCTCCTTGGCGAGACGGACGGCCTCGAGCGGGGCGTAGAGCTTCTCCCGGTCGATCTTGGCGTCCGCAGCGCGGAGAGACTTGCTGCGCTTGCTCACTACTGCTCCTGATGTGTTCTGAGGAGTCGTGGTACGGGCCGAGCAGGCCCTGCCACGTGCGGCCGAGGCCGCATGGTTCCTACGAAGGTGGGTGTCAGCCCTCGACCGTGATGCCCATGGAACGGGCGGTGCCGGCGATGATCTTCGACGCGGCGTCCAGGTCGTTGGCGTTGAGGTCGGGCATCTTGGTCGTGGCGATCTCACGGACCTGCGCCTGGGTGATCTTGGCGACCTTGGTCTTGTGCGGCTCGCCGGAGCCCTTCTCGACACCCGCGGCCTTGAGGATCATCTTCGCGGCCGGCGGAGTCTTGGTCACGAAGGTGAAGGAACGGTCCTCGTAGACCGTGATCTCCACCGGGATGACCCAGCCACGCTGCGACTCGGTCGCGGCGTTGTAGGCCTTGCAGAACTCCATGATGTTGACGCCGTGCTGACCGAGCGCGGGGCCGACCGGCGGGGCCGGGTTCGCCGCACCGGCGTTGATCTGGAGCTTGATAAGCCCCGTGACCTTCTTCTTCTTGGGAGGCATTCCGGGTCCTCTTTCGTTTTCGCCTTCCTACGTCCGAGTCGCCCCGGACGGCTGCCTTCAACCGAGGTGATGATCCGGATGGAGGCATACCGCACAACGATAACGGGTATCTGTGCGCGGCTAAAAACCGAGCAGGTCAGACAGGCTGCGAGAGCCCGTCTGACCTGTTCGGAAGACGTACGTCCAGAAGGTGCTAGTTCTTCTGGATCTGGTCGAAGGAAAGCTCGACCGGGGTCTCGCGGCCGAAGATCTCGACGAGGCCCTTGACCTTCTTCGAGTCGGCGTTGATCTCGTTGATCGTGGCCTGCAGCGTGGCGAAGGGGCCGTCGGTGACGGTGACCGAGTCGCCGACCTCGAAGTCCAGCACCTGGACCTCGACCTTGCGCTGCGGAGCGGGCTTGCCCTCGGCCTCGGCGGCCTCGCGGGCGGCCTTCTCCTCGGCCTCCGGGGCGAGCATCTTGACGATCTCGTCCAGGGTCAGCGGGTACGGGTCGTAGGCGTTGCCCACGAAGCCGGTGACGCCGGGGGTGTTGCGGACGACGCCCCAGGACTCGTTCGTCAGGTCCATGCGGACCAGGACGTAGCCCGGGAGCTTGTTCTGCTTGATCGTCTTGCGCTCGCCGTTCTTGATCTGCGCGACCTCTTCCTGCGGCACTTCGGCCTGGAAGATGAAGTCCTCGACGTTCAGCGAGACGGCACGCTGCTCGAGGTTGGTCTTCACGCGGTTCTCGTAACCGGCGTACGTGTGGATGACGTACCACTCGCCGGGGAGCAGACGGAGTTCCTCGCGCAGGGCGGTGACGGGGTCGACGGGCTCGACGGGCTCAGCCTCTTCTTCGGCCTCTGCCTCGTCGGTGTCGGCGGCGAGCGCCTCGTCGGGCACGTCCTCGTCCTCGACGTCCTCACCGGACTCGTCCTCGACGTGGAGGGCCGCGTCCTCGGCGGGCTCGCCGGCGGCGGCATCTGCAGCCTCGAACTCGTCCACGACGTCCGCTCCCTCGACGATCTCGAGCTCGTCGTCAACGGACTCGACCGACTCGCTGGCGTCGTTCAGGTTCGGGTCAGACACGGTGGCTGCTTCTTCCTGGATACATGGGGGTGGAACACGCGAAAGGGGCGCCGGTGACGGCGCCCTTCGCTCTCGGCTCAGCCGAAGACGTACTTGGCGGCGTGGTTGAGCCCATAGTCAATCACGGTCACCAGGCCGATCATGATGACGACGAACACAATCACCACTGTGGTGTACGTCGTCAGCTGATTGCGAGTCGGCCAGACAACCTTGCGGAGTTCCGCGATGATCTGGCGGTAGAAGGTGGCAAGGCGCTTCAGCGGGCCCTTCTTGGCGCGCTTACCGCCCTTGCGGGCCTTCTTCTTGGACTCCGGCGCCTCGGCATCAGGCATGTCGATGGAGCCCACGGCGTCCGTCACTCGTCCTCACCTGATTCCCGGGTCGTGACCGTGCCGCGCCCGGTTGAGCCGCACGGCGGTGCATTTGCAGTACGTACATGCGCACACATCCTGGCGAAAGGTGTGTGTAGCAGGGCCGGAGGGACTTGAACCCCCAACCGCTGGTTTTGGAGACCAGTGCTCTACCAATTGAGCTACGACCCTTTGATTTCCCCCAACGTACCGCATCCGACCGGGTGCTCGGTGTGCACCGGTTGAGCGCGGCCGGTGAAGGCCAACGAGGTGAGAGTGTACGTGGTCCGGAGCCGGGCGTCGAACAGAAAGTGTCCGTACGGACTGCCTCCGCCGAAGATCCACTGGTGGGGCGCGCGGATCCGGACGGATGTTCTGCCGTTGTTCAGTCTGTGAAACCCGCGTGCCGGGGGAGTTTCCGGTCTGAAACGATGGGTCCCATGAGCCCTGCAACCCCTCCCACCGAGCGCCGGGTCTCCGCCCGCGTCGGCGCGATCTCCGAGTCCGCCACCCTCGCCGTGGACGCGAAGGCCAAGGCCCTCAAGGCCGCCGGACGTCCGGTGATCGGCTTCGGCGCCGGTGAACCCGACTTCCCCACCCCGGACTACATCGTCCAGGCCGCCATCGAGGCCTGCTCGAACCCCAAGTACCACCGCTACACGCCGGCCGGCGGGCTCCCCGAGCTGAAGGCCGCGATCGCCGCGAAGACGCTGCGCGACTCCGGCTACGAGGTGGAGGCCGCCCAGGTCCTCGTCACCAACGGCGGCAAGCAGGCCATCTACGAGGCCTTCGCCGCGATCCTCGACCCGGGGGACGAGGTCATCGTCCCGGCGCCGTACTGGACGACCTACCCGGAGTCCATCCGTCTGGCCGGCGGTGTCCCGGTGGACGTCGTCGCGGACGAGACCACCGGCTACCGCGTCTCGGTCGAGCAGCTGGAGGCCGCCCGCACCGAGAACACCAAGGTGCTGCTCTTCGTCTCCCCGTCCAACCCGACGGGCGCGGTCTACACCCGCGAGCAGATCGAGGAGATCGGCCGCTGGGCCGCCGAGAAGGGCCTGTGGGTCCTGACCGACGAGATCTACGAGCACCTGGTCTACGGCGACGCGGAGTTCCACTCCCTGCCCGTGGTGGTGCCCGAGCTGCGCGACAAGTGCATCGTCGTCAACGGCGTCGCCAAGACGTACGCGATGACCGGCTGGCGCGTGGGCTGGGTCATCGGCCCGAAGGACGTCGTCAAGGCCGCGACCAACCTTCAGTCCCACGCCACGTCGAACGTCTCGAACGTGGCCCAGGTCGCCGCGCTCGCCGCCGTCTCCGGGGACCTCACGGCCGTCGCGAAGATGCGCGAGGCCTTCGACCGCCGCCGCAAGACCATCGTGCGCATGCTGAACGAGATCGACGGCGTGCTCTGCCCCGAGCCCGAGGGCGCCTTCTACGCGTACCCCTCGGTGAAGGGACTCCTCGGCAAGGAGATCCGCGGCAAGCGCCCCGCGGACACCGTCGAGCTGGCCGCGCTGATCCTGGAGGAGGCCGAGGTCGCGGTCGTCCCGGGCGAGGCCTTCGGCACGCCGGGCTATCTGCGTCTGTCGTACGCCCTCGGCGACGAGGACCTCGTCGAGGGCGTCAGCCGGATCCAGAAGCTGCTGGCCGAGGCGACGGACTGACCTCCCCTCGTCCACCCGTGCCCTCGGGGCGCCGGTGACGTCTTCGCGCTCCACGCGCGCGTGCGGGGCCGGCCACTCAGCGGAGTGGCCGGCCCCGTTAGTTCGTTCGAGCAGGCCTCCGATCAGCGAAAGCGCTACCGGCACGACATCCGCGTACGGCAGGATCTTTGGATGGAGCGCGTACGTGATGTGAGTGAACTGCCGAAGGCCCATCTGCACCTGCACTTCACCGGTTCGATGCGGCACACCACCCTGCTGGAACTGGCCGACAAGCACGGGATCCATCTGCCCGACGCGCTGACCAGCGGGGAGCCACCGAAGCTGCGGGCGACCGACGAGCGCGGCTGGTTCCGCTTCCAGCGCCTGTACGACGCCGCGCGGTCGTGCCTGAGAGAGCCCGAGGACATCCAGCGCCTGGTGCGCGAGGCCGCCGAGGAGGACCTGAAGGACGGCTCCGGGTGGCTGGAGATCCAGGTCGACCCGACGTCGTACGCACCACGCCTGGGCGGGCTCATCCCGGCCCTGGAGATCATTCTGGACGCGGTGGACACGGCGATGCGGGAGACCGGACTCGGGATGCGCGTCCTGGTGGCCGCGAACCGCATGAAGCACCCGCTGGACGCCCGCACGCTGGCCAGGCTCGCGGTGCGGTACGCCGACCGGGGCATCGTCGGCTTCGGACTCTCCAACGACGAGCGACGGGGCATGGCGCGGGACTTCGACCGGGCCTTCGCCATCGCGCGGGAGGGCGGGCTGCTGTCCGCGCCGCACGGCGGCGAGCTGACCGGGCCCGCCTCGGTCCGCGACTGCCTGGACGATCTGCACGCCTCACGGATCGGCCACGGGGTGCGGGCCGCCGAGGACCCGAGGCTGCTGAAGCGCCTCGCGGACCGCGGGGTGACCTGCGAGGTGTGCCCCGCCTCGAACGTCGCCCTGGGCGTCTACGAGAAGCACGCCGACGTCCCCCTGCGAACTCTGTTCGAAGCCGGTGTGCCGATGGCCCTCGGCGCCGACGACCCGCTGCTCTTCGGGTCCCGGCTCGCCGCCCAGTACGAGATCGCCCGCCGTCACCACGGCTTCACGGACCCGGAGCTCGCCGAGCTGGCGCGGCAGTCCGTCCGCGCGTCGGCCGCGCCGGAGGACGTCCGGGCGAAGCTGCTGGCCGGCGTGGACGACTGGCTGACCTCCTAGGGCGTGTCCGTCACGGGCTGACGGGCGCGATCCCGGCGAGCAGGGTGCGGGCGAGCGCCGGGGCGAAGGTGTCCAGGGGCGGGGGCGTGCCCTCCGGGGTGGCGTCGTAGGCGAACGCGCGCTGCGCGCAGGCGCCGAGCAGGAGGGACGCGGCCGCGTAGGTGTCGGAGTCCGGCTGGATACGCCCGGCCCGCTGCTCCGCCCGCAGATACGCGGCGACGCCCCGGATGGGCATGTGGGGGCCCGCGTCCATGGCCCGCATGGCGTCGTCGTGGCGGCGCTTGAGCTGCGTCTCCGCGTACAAGGAGGCGGCGATCGGGAAACTCTGCTCATAGAAGAGGGCCGCCTGGCGGGCGATCTCGGTGAGGTTCTCCTCCAGGGAGTGCTCCCCCGGCTCGGCCGTCAGCCGCTCCAGGAGGGGGCCCAGCTTGGGCAGCCGCTCCTGAAGGACCCGGATGAACAGCTCTTGCTTGCTCGCGAAGTACTTGTAGAGCGCGGCCTCGGAGCAGCCGGCCTCCCTGGCGATCTCCTTGGTCGTGGCGCGGGAGAGGCCGCGGGTGAGCATGAGCTCGTGCGCCGCGTCGAGGATGCGGATCCTGGCCGGTTTCGACGGCGTGGGCTCCGTGGTGGATCTCTGCTGCATGGGGCCCAAGGATTCCATGGCACACCCTCTCGGGGTTGACGGGTGGGTGAGTACTTACTCACTCTAGAAGAAGCACAGGTGAGTGAACACTCACCCACCCCATCTCCATCCAGCGGAGCAGGTCATGAAACTCACCGTTCTCGGTGCCACCGGAGGCATCGGCCAGGAGATCGTCCGCCAGGCCCTGGACGCGGGCCACCAGGTCACGGCCGTCGTACGGGACCCCGCGCGGCTGACCGTCACGGGCGCGGGTCTGGAAGTGTTCCGCGCAGATCTCACCGACCCGCGGGCACTGCGCCCCGCCGTCGCCGCCCGGGACGCGGTCCTGTCCGGCCTGGGCGCGCGCAGCCGCAGGGACGCCGGGGTCGCGGCCCGGCTCACCCGTACGGTGCTGGACGCCATGGAGGCGGAGCAGGTCCGGCGGCTGCTGGTGGTCAGCGCGAGTCCGGTCGGCCCCGCCGCCGAGGGCGACGCGTTCGCGGACCGCGCCATGCGGAGGCTGATCTCCAGCGTCCTGAAGGACGTCTACGCCGACTTGAGGGAGATGGAGGACGAGCTGGCGGCCAGCGCCACGGACTGGACCGCCGTCCGTCCGCCCCGGCTCCAGAACAAGCCGCTGACCGGCTCGTATCGCACGGTCGTGGGAGGCACCCCGCGCAAGGGCCGCTTCATCGCGCGCGCCGACGTGGCCCACGCGATGCTGGCGATGATCGACGACCCGGCGACGGTGAAGCAGGGCGTGGGCGTCGCCTACTGAGCTCTGCCGGCATCCGCAGGGCGGACCCCGCGGAACACGTCGGAGCCCCTAGAGGCCGGCGTTCACCGTCACCGGCTCGTTGACCAGGGTGATCCCGAAGGCGTCGTGGACACCCGCGACGACTTCCCGGGCCAGCGCGAGGAGATCCTCGGTGGTGGCCCCGCCCCGGTTGGTCAGCGCCAGCGTGTGCTTGGTGGAGATGCGGGCGGGTCCGCTTCCGTAGCCCTTGGTGAAGCCCGACTTGTCGATCAGCCAGGCCGCGGAGGTCTTGGTGTGGCCCTCGCCGGCCGGGTACGCGGGCGGTACGGCGTCGACGCCGAGCCGCTCCTTCACGCGCGCGTGGAACGCGGCGAACGCCTCGTCCGTGAGGATCGGGTTGGTGAAGAACGACCCGGCGGACCATGTGTCGTGATCCTCGGGGTCGAGCACCATGCCCTTGCCGGCCCGCAGCTTCAGGACGGTCTCGCGGGCGTCGCCGAGGGCCACGCGGTCGCCGGGCTCCACACCGAGCGCGCGAGCCGTCTCGGCGTACTTGACCGGCGCCGACAGCCCCCGCGCGTCCTCCAGCTCGAAGCGCACGCGCAGCACCACATGGCGGTCGGGATCGGCCTTGAAGCGGCTGTGACGGTACGAGAAGGCGCACTCGGCGTTGGTCAGCGTGACCGTTTCCCGGGTCGTCCGGTCATAGGCGATCACCTCGGTGATCGTCGACGACACCTCCTGCCCGTACGCGCCCACGTTCTGGATCGGTGTCGCGCCCGCGGAGCCGGGGATACCGGCGAGGCACTCGATCCCGGCGAGCCCGGCCTCGACGGTGCGGGCGACCGCGTCGGTCCACACCTCGCCCGCGGCCAGCTCCAGCCTCGTTCCGTCGAGCGAGAAGCCCTTCGTGGCGATGCGCAGGGCGGTACCGGCGAAGCCCTTGTCGCCGATGACCAGGTTCGATCCACCGCCGATGAGCAGCAGCGGCGTACCGGCGTCGTCGGCCTCGCGCACGGCGGCGACCACCTCGGCGTCGGTCGTGGCGGTGATCAGCCGGGCGGCCGGGCCGCCGAGACGGAAGGTGGTCAGCGGGGCGAGCGGGGCATCGTGGAGTTCCTGCACGCGCCCAAGACTACGAGAAGGGGCGGGGGCGCCCGGCCACCGGTGCTCCGCGGACATGCGAACGGCCCCGCCGGTGGGGCGGGGCCGTTCTGATGCCGAGGGCCTGACCGAGGTCACTTTCCTGAGGGTTCGGCCGGGCGACCTCGTTCCGGGCGTCAGCGGGAGGCGGTCTCGAGGGCGGGAGTCGTGAGCGGGTCGCCTTCGTGCCGGTCCGCCTCGAGCGAGCCGGCCTTGAGCGAGCCGGCCTCGATGTCCTGCGCCGGGTCCTCGGCCGTCCCGGTCCGCGCCGCGCGCCGGGCGGCCGGGATGAACAGGGCCGCGACGCCCGCGAGGGCGACGACCGAGGCGCCGACCACGAGCGCGGGCCGCAGCCCGTCGATGAAGCTGTGCGCGGTCGCGTAGCTGCCCTGCGCCGAGAAGATCGAGGACATCACCGCGATACCGAGCGCGCCGCCCACCTCGCGCAGCGCGTTGTTGGCGCCGGAGGCGATGCCCTGCTCCTGCGGCCGCACGCTGGACATGACCAGGCTGGAGGCCGGGGCGAAGTAGAGGGACATCCCGATGCCGCTGATGATCAGCGCGGGCAGCTGGGAGGCGTACGAGGCGTCGGCGGCGACCACGGTGGCGTAGTACGCGAGCCCGATGGCCTGGAGGAAGAGCCCGGTGGCGACGACAGGACGGCCGCCGACGCGGTCGGACAGGTAGCCGGCGATGGGCGCGACGAGCATCGGCATGCCGGTCCAGGGGAGCATCCGCAGCCCCGCCTCGGTCGGCGAGTAGCCGAGCACGCCCTGCATGTACTGGCTGAGCAGGAAGATCGAGCCGAACATCCCGAGGAACATCAGCAGGCTGGCCGCGTTGATCCCGGCGAAGGCGCGGGAGCGGAAGAGCCGCATCGGGAGCATCGGGTTCTTGGCCCGGATGCCGTGGACGACGAAGCCGGTGAGCAGCGCGGCACCCGCGAGGAGGCCGGTCAGGACGACCGGGCTGGTCCACCCGTCGGCGGGCCCGCGGACCAGGCCGTACACGATCCCGAAGAGGCCGCCGCTGGCGAGCAGGGTGCCGGGGATGTCGAGCCGGGCGCCGGCGCCGAACGACTCGGACAGCCGCAGCCGGGCGAGCGGGAGCACGGCGAGACCCAGCGGGACGTTCAGCCAGAAGATCCAGTGCCAGGAGACGTGCTCGGTGAGGCTGCCGCCGATGAGGGGCCCCGAGGCGACCGCGAGCCCGTTGACGGCACCCCAGATCCCGTACGCCATCCCGCGCTTGGCGGCCGGAACCGCGGCTGTCAGCAGGGTCAGGGTCAGCGGCATCATGATCGCAGCGCCGACGCCCTGGACCGCGCGTGCGGCGATCAGGGAGTCGATGCCGGGCGCCATGGCCGCGGCGGCGGAGGCACCGGTGAAGACGCTCAGGCCGACGAGGAAGAGCCTGCGGCGGCCGAACCGGTCGCCGAGCGCCGCGCCGAACATCAGCAGGACGGCGAAGGTGAGCGTGTAGGCGCTCACGGTCCATTCCAGGTCGTCCAGCCCTCCCCCGAGGTCCTCGCGGATGGAGGGCAGGGCGGTGGTGACGACGAGATTGTCGAGAGCCGCCATGAAGCCGGCGACGCCGGTGATGACGAGGGCCCACCCGGCTCCGCCGCGCCGCCCGGCCGGTGCCGTGGCCGAATCCGCCGCCGGGGCCGGTCCCCCGGGCGATTCCACGGCCCCTGTCGGGGCCGGTGCCGCCGATCCGTTCTTCGCTGTCCGTGCCGTCCGCTGAGACATCGCTCCCCCAGAAGGTGATGTGATTCGATGGTTAGTTATTGATGACTAACTTTTACGGCCATGGAAAGGCGCCGAACTCCACCCACGCCGTCGTGCTACTTCTCCAGCCGGCCCGTGACGCGCGCCGACGGGTAGAGCCCTTCCCAGACCCGGTGCTCGGGCGGAAACCCCATCGACACCAGGCAGTTGACGAGCATTCCGTACGCCATGAAGGTCGTGGTCCCGTCCGCGTCGGCCCCGAGCGGCACGTGAACCGTGTCCCAGAGCCGCATCCAGCCGGCCCGGACCGCCTCGCCGAGCTCGTGATCGCCGGCCTCCTCGGCGGCCCCCACCGCGACATACATCTGCATCTGCATCAGCAGCCGCTCAGGATGCTCCGCGATCACCTTGACGTAGGACCTCGCCATGGCATGCAGGGCCTCTTCACCCTCCAGCCCCTCGGCAGCCTCCTCGAAGCTGCGCCGGGCGAGCTCCATGCAGTGCTCGGCGGCCGCCAGGAAGATCGCCCTCTTGCCCGGGAAGAGCCGGAAGAGATACGGCTGCGAGACACCCACGCGCTTGGCGATCGCCTCGGTGGACGTGCCGTAGTAGCCGCCGCGGGCGAACTCGATCATCGCCGCGCGGATGACGCTCTCGCGCCTCTCTTCTGCGCTCATCCTGACCATGCGGCTAAGTTAGTACTCAATCACTAACTAAGTCAAGGGGTGCCGAATCCTGGGCGCGCGACTCGTGGGCCACAGGCTGGCGGGCCACCGGCTCGTGGGGCCACCGGCCCTTGAACGTGGAGTTCCTGAGGCGAGGCCCTGGGCGGCCAGGCAGGGGAACGCGTAAGGGGCGCCCGCATTGGCGGGCGCCCCTTACGCAATCCGGCATGTGGAGCACTTCGAGAGGCCTCGGGCGCTTCGGCGCTTCGGCGCTTCGGGCCCTCGGACACCTCAGGCACCTCAGGCACTCAAGGACCTCGGGTCACTCCAGGCTTCGGGATCAGGCGAGTCGTACGACCGCTCGCGACATCCCCAGCACCTTCTGTCCGGCGCTGGTCGCCGTGAGGTCGACACGGACGGTGTTGTCGTCGAGCTTGACCGCGACCTTGCCGCTGACCTCGATCGTGGCGCCCTTGTCGTCGTTCGGGACGACGACGGGCTTGGTGAAGCGGACGCCGTACTCGAGGACCGAGCCCGGGTCGCCGACCCAGTCGGTGACCACGCGGATCGCCTCGGCCATGGTGAACATGCCGTGCGCGATGACGTCGGGAAGGCCCACCTCGACCGCGAACTTCTCGTTCCAGTGGATCGGGTTGAAGTCCCCGGAGGCCCCCGCGTACTGCACGAGCGTGGCACGCGTCACGGAAAACGTCTGGGCCGGCAGCTCGGTGCCGACCTCGACGTCCGCGTAAGAGATCTTCGCCGCCATGTCAGCCCACCTCCGCCGCACGGGACACGAGCTTCGTGACGGCCGTCACGACGTGCTCGCCCGCCTCGTCGTGGACCTCGCCACGGATGTCCAGGATGTCGTTGCCCGCGAGGGACTTGATCGCCTCGATGGTCGAGGTGACCGTGAGCCGGTCACCCGCGCGCACCGGGCGGGTGTAGGCGAACTTCTGGTCGCCGTGCACCACCCGGCTGTAGTCGAGGCCCAGTTGCGGGTCCTGGACGACCTGGCCCGCGGCCTTGAACGTGATGGCGAACACAAAAGTCGGCGGGGCGATCACATCGGGATGCCCGAGCGCGCGTGCGGCCTCGGGGTCCGTGTACGCAGGGTTGCTGTCCCCCACGGCCTCCGCGAACTCGCGGATCTTCTCCCGGCCGACCTCATAGGGGTCGGTGGGCGGGTAGGACCGCCCTACGAAGGACTGGTCGAGCGCCATGGGCTCGGCACCTCCTGATTGTCGTCGCCGCACTGGTTGTCACAGCTGGAGCGACCTTCTTAGCCGCACGGCCTATCTTCGCTCTGGATCACGGGGTCCACGCATGAGGCCTGGCCCGCGCCGGACATCGGTTCCACAACGACGCGAGGCCGCCCCCCGAAGGGGACGGCCTCGTGTACGAGCCTGAATTATCGCGTTTCGCGGTGCGCGGTGTGCGCATTGCAACGCGGGCAGTGCTTCTTCATCTCCAGTCGGTCCGGGTTGTTACGCCGGTTCTTCTTGGTGATGTAGTTCCGCTCCTTGCACTCCACGCAGGCCAGCGTGATCTTCGGGCGGACGTCGGTGGCAGCCACAGGAGTGCTCCTTGACGAACGGATGGGACATTAACGCATAGAAGAGTAGCCGATCGAAGGACCGACCCCACAATCGGCTACTGTCAGTAGCGGTGACCGGACTTGAACCGGTGACACAGCGATTATGAGCCGCTTGCTCTACCGACTGAGCTACACCGCTGAGATGCGATCGGGTCCCGCCTCACGACGGGAACCTTTCGCACCAGAGCCCCAATACGGAATCGAACCGTAGACCTTCTCCTTACCATGGAGACGCTCTACCGACTGAGCTATTGGGGCGAGCGATGAAGACATTACACGGTCCTCCGCCGATCGCCCAAATCCGTTTCGCGGCACCCGCCCCGGCCTGTTCCCACGCGCTTCCCCAGGCGTTCCCAGAACCCCTCACGGGCCCCTCGGACCCCCTGCGTCACACGGGGTGACGGCCCTCCGGCCGCCCCCGGACACCGGGCTGAACAGGCAGCCGAGGGAGAGGGCCGACAGCCGGAGCGCACGGGCAGCGGACTGAGAGCGGCGGGGTAGGGCGGACCGGGGCGCGGGGCGGGCCGGGGCGCGCGACGGGTCGGGGACCGGCCCGGCCCCGAGATGGCCGGTCCCCGACCCGTCGACGGGCCACACCGGTACGACTATTGCGCTCCTCCCCGACGTTGACGGGTCGCCGCCCTAGGCTCGACTCACGCTGCGTGATCTTGTCTCCCCACGCTCCGTAGTCGTCCCTCCCGCAGCCGCCCCGAGCCCCAGGAGTGCGATGCCCGACAGCCAGCAGCAGCCGCCCCACTCCTCGGCGGGACAGACCGACACGGCCGCACTCCTGCTGTGCGGGGCGCGGCTCACCGACGGCCGGGCCGTGGACGTACGGCTGGGCGGTGGGCGTATCGAGGCGGTCGGTACCGCCGGGAGCCTCGCGGCGGGTGCCTCGGGGGCTCTCGCCGCGAAGGTGGACCTCGACGGCTACCTCCTGCTGCCCGCCCCCGCAGAGGCCCACGCGCACAGCGACACGGCCCTGGCGGCCGACGGCGACGGCCCTCTGGCCTACGACGACCAGGAGATCCAGCGCCGGGCCACCGAGGCCGCGCTGCTGCAACTCGGCCACGGCGCCACGGCGTTGCGGTCCCATGTGCGCGTCGGAGACGTACAGGGGCTGGACGCGCTGGGGGCGGTGCTTCAGGTGCGGCGGTCGCTGCGGGGGCTCGCGGAGCTGACGACGGTGGCGATGCCGCGGCTGCTGACGGGCGCGGCCGGCGCCGACGGGCTCGCGATGCTGCGGGACGCGCTGAAGATGGGCGCTTCCGTGGTGGGCGGCTGCCCTGACGCCGACCCCGATCCGACGGGGTACGTGGAGGCGGTCCTGGAACTCGCCTCCGAGCACGGCTGCCCGGTCGATCTGCACACGGACGCCGCCGATCCCGCCCGGCTCGCCCGACTCGTCGCGATGGCGGGCGGCTTGCGGCCCGGGGTGACGCTCGGCCCGTGCGGCGGGCTCGGCCGGCTGCCCGTCGAGGTGGCCTCCCGCGCCGCGGACCAACTGGCCGCGGCCGGAGTGACGGTGGTGTGCCTGCCGCAGGGCGGCTGCGGATCGGCGGACCGGCGCGGCACCGCTCCCGTACGGCTGTTGCGGGCGGCCGGAGTACGGGTCGCGGCCGGCAGCGGCGCCCTGCGCGACCTGTCCAACCCGGTGGGACGCGGGGACCCGCTGGAGGCCGCCTACTTGCTGGCCTCGCGGTACGGGCTGCGCCCCGAGGACGCGTACGACACGGTGAGTTGTGCCGCCCGGGCCGCCCTCGGGCTGCCCGAGGTCCGCGTGGAGGCCGGATTCCCGGCCGAGTTGCTCGCCGTACGCGGGGACCGCCTCTCGGGGGCGCTGTCGCTCGCGTACAGCCGGATCGTGGTGCACCGGGGGCGCGTGGTGACGCGGACGAGCGCGGTGCGGGAGTACTGCAACTCGGCCGCCGACCCGGGGATGGAACTGCCTCGGCAGGGACGTGGAGAGCCGTCGTAGCCGGTGCGCGTCCGAGGGGGCGCGGCCCCGCACGTCGAAGAAGACGGCCCCGCGCGCGTGGTGGTCGTTGTACGCCTCCACGCGCGCGGGACTTCGCCGGACAGGCCTGCCCGCGGCCACGCGTCCGGCCGGGACGCTCCATCAGCTCCCGGGGCCTCCGCGGCCCGACCGGGCGCCTGCCCGGACTCTCCGTTCCCGGACTCTCCGTTCCCGGACTCTCCGTTCCGGGGACCTGCCGCTCCCCCGGGACTTCAGCGAGCCCTACGCGGGTCGCGTTCGTGCTCTAGAACCCGCCGCCGCCCAGGAGGGCACCGCCCAGCGAGCCGCCCCCGGGGACCTTGCCCACGGGCATCTCCGTGGCCCCCGACGGCGCGCTGACGTCACCCGCCTTTGAGAACTTCAGGACGAGCGGCAGCTTGGTGCCCTTCTGACCGTCGGCCAGGACGGCCAGGTCGACCTTGATCTGCCGGAGGTCACCGTTCTTCAGCGTGAAGTCGACGGCGACCTTCTTGTTCGGAGCGTCCTTGAGGTCCTTCGCCGTGGGGAGTTCCGCGCCTTCGGGAAGGTCGTCCTGCAACGGCCGGAGCTTGTCGAAGACGCCGGTGAGCAGGTCACGGAAGTTGCCCTTGGCGACGACGTGCTCGACGGCGTCGGCGCCGCTCTTGGTCCGGAAGGTGACCTCGTGGGCGATGACACGGCTCACGGCGTCGAGGATCTTCTTCTGGGTCTTGGCGTCGATGTCGTCGGCGCCGGCCCCCTTCGAGGCGCCACCGGCGGCCTTCCGGGAACTCTCCAGCTTCTTGGTGTCGACCTTCACCCAGTCGCCTTCGAGGACCTTCTTCATCTCCTTCTCGCTCGGGGGAAGGTCGTCGGCCGACGGCATGGGAAAGCCCATCGCCTTGCCGACGGCCTTCATGTCCGCGCGGTAGTACGTGAAGTCGCCGACGACCCGGTACTCGGCCAGGACGCCGTCGGCCCCCGCGATCTTCATGCTCGTCCCGATGAGGTCCTTCTCGCCCGAATCCGCCAGCGGCTTCTTGGACTTGACGGAGACATCGACGCGCAGCCCGCTGAGGAACTTCGCGAACTCCGGCGGAAGTGCCTCGTCGGGACCGGACTCGCCCGCCAGCGTGTTGATCGCGGCGGCATCGGCGTCGAGGTCCAACTGGAAGGCGAGGGACTTCTGTTCGCCGAGCCGGTCGACGGCGTGGTCCACCTTCTGCCCGGCCGTGAGGTTCTCGACCGTGCCGCAGGCGGCCGCCGTGGCGAGGAGGACAGCGGTGCAGCCGGTCGCGATGACGGTCTTGCGTATGACGGTGATGATGGTCTCCTCTTACGACGCCGTACGAGCCCGCACGGCGTTCTTTTGTTCGCGTGTTCACTCGCTCTCGCGGCGATCACCCGTACTTCCACAGTGATCACCCATGTGACTCACGAGTCGCCCACAGGGTTGTGCGGCGAACGCGCTCATCCGGGCGTACGGTCGGAAACATGCGCATTGTCATCGCTGGTGGTCATGGTCAGATCGCGCTGCGGCTCGAGCGGCTGCTCTCCGCGCGCGGGGACGAGGTCGCGGGGATCATCCGCCGTGCCGAACAGGGCGACGATCTGCGGGCGGCCGGCGCCGAGCCCGTCCTGTGCGATCTGGAGTCGGCGTCGGTGGAGGAGGTCGCCGCGCACCTGCAGGGCGCGGACGCGGCCGTCTTCGCGGCGGGCGCGGGCCCCGGCAGCGGAGTGGACCGCAAGGAGACGGTGGACAAGGGCGCCGCGATCCTGTTCGCGGACGCCGCGGAACGGGCGGGCGTACGCCGGCACGTGGTCGTCTCCTCGATGGGCGCGGACCCGTCCCACCCTGGCGACGAGATCTTCGACGCGTATCTGCGTGCCAAGGGCGAGGCCGACGAGTACGTACGTCGTACGGGCCTGGACTGGACGATTCTGCGTCCCGGCAGCCTGATCGACGACGCCGGGACCGGCCTCGTACGCCTGGAGGCCTCCACCGGCCGCGGCATGATCCCCCGCGACGACGTCGCCGCGGTCCTCGCTGAACTGGTCGACACTCCGGCGACGACCGGTCTGACCCTGGAAGCGGTCAGCGGCTCGACACCGATCTCGGTCGCGGTGAAGTCGGTGGCGGGCAACTAGCCCACGCCCCGTCCCGGTGCCCGCGCTGACGCCGGCGCTGGTCTCGATGCATGTGCCGGCTCCCGGTGCCCGCGCCGGCGCTGGTATCGGTGCCGGTGCCGGTGACCGGTGCCGGTGACCGGTGCCGGTGACCGGTGCCGGTTCAGAACAGCGGGAGCTGGCCGGGGAATTCGGGGACGGTGTACCCGTCCAGCGCGGGCTGTGCCGCCCCGATGAGGGCCTGTCGGCGCGAACCGGGGCACGAGACCAGCTCCCCGCTCCCCCGCGCGCCGGGCGGATCGTGCCGGGCGAACCGCCCCGCGACGACGGCGATCTCCCGACGGCACTCGGGGCAGTTCCTGCGACGCGATGACATGGGATCAGTGTGCCCCGAGGGCCCCGGCTCCTGTCGCCGCGCCCGAAACACATACGGCGGTGACCGGCCGGGCCCCCGACACATCGCGTGTCCGACGAACTGAATTCGGCGGACGGCTTGCGCCATCGAGGAATTCTCTCCACGGTTTCCCGTAGCCATTCTGGCCGAGGAGTCAGCATTCAGCATTCACAAACCTGACGGCGGGCTGAACGGCACACTTTTCCGTCGACGGGATCACGGCCGCCTGCGGGCGAAAGGGCATCGACTCAGCCTTCACTCCGTGAAAATTCCACCTGTAAAAGAATCCGTTGCACGGAAACAGACCGCGGCCGTCCGGAAATCCAGGACGGCCGCACGAAGAGGTATCGCCCCCGGAGCGGTCCCGGACGGCCGCCGCGCACCGGCGTCAGGCAGCTGCCAGTTCATCCACGTAGCGCTTCGCCATCACCAGCGAGACGTTGGGGTACTCCTTGCGGAGCACCTTGATGGCGACGACGTCGCCGCTCGCCCTGCGGACCTCCTCAATGCGCTCCGTGTCGACCTGCCCGCGGAATCCTTCGAAGGATCCGTACCGGTCCCAGAAGGCCTTCTTGCGCTTCTTCGCGGCCCGGTCCCCGGCGACGCCGATCGCAATCAAGATACAGACTGCGATGACACCTGATATTCCCTCGAACACGACTCTCCCTCGTTATACGTACGCATGAAGCCGCGTGCGCTTCTCAATTTACCCGTTCACCGACCGAGACATGCCGGGGCTGATTGCGGTGAGGGTCGCTGATGCCACCCGCCGCACGGTTCGACGATTTTCAGCCCCTTTATTTCGGCCGGCAGATCGAGCTCGAGCGGAAGCGTCGAGGACGGCCGTGCGGTGACGGTTGAGCTTCGTGCAGCCTCCGACAGCCACCGACGGCGGTCTCTTGAGGGGCCATCAGCGGGTGCGCTCGTCCGCAGAAGGGGACGGCACGCGAAAGATCGGCCCCGGATGCCCGCAAACGAAGAAACCCCCTCCGATCTACGTTTCCGCAGATCGGAGGGGGCTTACCTTCATGTGGCAGCGCCAGGATTCGAACCCGAAGGCGTCAGAGCACGTCGACGTAGTCGACCGCGCTGGTGGCGACGCCGGTCGTCGAGTTGCCGTAGTACACCCAGCGGTAGTAGCCGTCGACGGAGGCGGTGACCGTGGTCTTCAAGCCCCCGGTGCTACTGGTCGTGGCCTTCTTGACCGTCTTGAAAGTGTCGGCACCCTTGGCGCGGAACTGAAGGCTGACCGTACGGCCGCTGTAGGCGTCGTACTTCTTCGTGCTCCAGTTCGCCCGGGTCACCTTGCCCGTGACAGTGATCGACTTGCCCTTGGCGACCGGCTCCGGCGAGGCGTTGGTGGTTGCCTTGGCCGCGCGCTTGAGCTGAACCGTCGTGGACCGCGTCTCCCGTTCCCCAGCCTTGAGGCCGCCGTCGGCCTTGAACAGCTTCAGCGAGACGCCGACCTTCCAAGTCGTGGCATCGCTGTTGGAGTCGACGTGATCCTGGCTCGGGTGCGGGTCGATATAGAGGTTGCCCTCGCAGCGAGCGTGCTTGGCGTCCCTCTCGTAGCAGGTGTAGCCGCCCGGTCCGATGAAGTTCTCCCCGGTGTCGGCCGCCGTCTGCATGCCGCCGCGGTAGAGGAAGGGGAACGCGTCATAGCGGAAAGGGTCTGCGGTGCTGTACCCGGAAGGGAGCGCGATGTCGAAACTGACGGGCGGCTCCACCTCCTTCGTCGTGCCGACGACGATCGGCTTGCCGTTGTTGATGACGATGTCCGACACGGTGATACCGGTGTCCGCCGCCTGAGCCGTCGGCGCGTTCAGCACCGAGAGCCCCAACGCCCCCACGAACGTGGCCACCGCCACGGTTCGTCTGCCTGTCTTCATTCACACCTCTTCAGGAGGATGCCGTTACAAGAAGCGGCAGCCTATCTGGCAGGTTCATGGCCTCTGCCCCCCGACCGCCCAGCACCCATGTCGTGCTGAGCGACGCAAGCAGAGTGCCCATCACTCCCACCAAGGCGACCAGAAAGCGTTGCCGCACCCGCGTTCCTGAGGGCATGACTAAGGGCCCGTGACCTGCTGTTTAGGCAGGTCACGGGCCCTTGGTTCCCGGGTGGCGGCGCGTGGATTCGAACCACGGAAGGCTAAGCCGGCAGATTTACAGTCTGCTCCCTTTGGCCGCTCGGGCACACCGCCGGGGATGCTGCCCCTGAGCCCCGCTTCTGCGGTGCTCCCTGGCAACGACGTAAACGATACCTGATGCCCGGGGATGCTTCGCCACCCAATTGATCGACACTTGGGGGGAGGGGGGTGGCTAGGCTTATGCGGATGCGGCCGGAGGCCTACGCCGGGCTCGACGGCCGCCCCTACGCACCCCGATACAAGGAGCCACAGGACATGGCCGACTCCAGTTTCGACATCGTCTCGAAGGTCGAGCGGCAGGAGGTCGACAACGCCCTCAACCAGACCGCCAAGGAGATCTCGCAGCGCTACGACTTCAAGAACGTCGGCGCCTCCATCTCCTGGTCCGGCGAGAAGATCCTCATGGAGGCGAACTCCGAGGAGCGGGTGAAGGCCATCCTCGACGTGTTCGAGACCAAGCTGATCAAGCGCGGCATCTCGCTGAAGTCGCTGGACGCCGGTGAGCCCCAGCTCTCCGGCAAGGAGTACAAGATCTTCGCGACGATCGAGGAGGGCATCTCCCAGGACAACGCGAAGAAGGTGGCGAAGATCATTCGCGACGAGGGCCCCAAGGGCGTGAAGGCCCAGGTGCAGGGCGAGGAGCTGCGCGTCAGCTCGAAGAGCCGTGACGACCTGCAGGCCGTTCAGGCTCTCCTCAAGGGCAAGGACTTCGACTTCGCCCTGCAGTTCGTGAACTACCGCTAGAACGCCCGGTAGAACGTCTGGGAGAAATCCCGACAGAGCGCCTGGCGGCACGTCCTGCACGCTGAGCGCCGACCCGCATCGCCGGTCCATCGCCGACCCGCCTCAGGGCCCGGGTCGCTGCGGAGCGGTTCCTGTCGTGGCGGTTCCCGTCGGGTCGGTTCCTGTCGGGTCGGTTCCTGTCGGGGCGGATCATTGCCGGGAACGCTTCGTCTCGCTGTACGAGGAAGCAGGAAGTGGCCGCGGGAGTGGCCGCGGTACGAGGAAGGGTGGGCACCCGGGGTGTCCACCCTTCTCGTCTGCCGGCCGTGGTCTCGGCGGTGCGCGCTCAGCGGCGCGAGTCGCCGAACAGGACGCGGTAGACGATCAGCAGCACGAGCGCACCGCCGATGGCGGCGGCCCAGGTGGCACCGTCGTAGAACTGCTTGCTGATGGGGTGGTCCAGCCAGCGGGCCGATATCCAGCCGCCTATGAACGCGCCCGCGACGCCGATGACGGTCGTTCCGATGAAGCCTCCCGGGTCGCGCCCCGGGAGCAGGAACTTGGCGATGGCGCCGGCCAGCAGCCCCAGAATGATCCAGCTGATGATGCCCATGTCCTGAACCTGCCCTTCCGCGCTGTGCTCACGCTGTCCCGGCCCTGTGATTTCGGTCCTGCCGGGCCATGCCCGGGCTGTCCTTGTCCGGTGCGGGTCGAGCGCGTGCCGGTGCTGTGTTGATGAACAGGACGTAGCCACGGCTCCCGCCGGTTGCAGTGATCAGTAGGGTGCGGCACATGACGCCGTCCAGACCCGAGTTGCGCCGCACGCTGGGACTCGGTGACGCCGTGGTCGTCGGGCTCGGCTCGATGATCGGTGCCGGGATCTTCGCCGCGCTCGGCCCCGCCGCGCGGGCGGCGGGATCCGGGTTGCTGCTCGGACTCGCGCTCGCCGCGGTCGTCGCCTACTGCAACGCGATGTCCTCGGCACGGCTGGCCGCCCTGTACCCCGCTTCCGGCGGCACGTACATCTACGGGCGTGAGCGGCTGGGCGCCTTCTGGGGATATCTGGCGGGCTGGTCGTTCATCGTCGGCAAGACGGCCTCGTGCGCGGCGATGGCGCTCACCGTGGGCGCGTACGTCTGGCCGTCACACGCGCACGCGGTGGCGGTCGCGGCCGTGGTCGCGCTGACCGCCGTGAACTACGGCGGCATGCAGAAGTCGGCCTGGCTGACGCGGGTGATCGTGGCGGTGGTCCTGGCGGTCCTCGCTTCCGTGGTGGTCGGGTGCCTCGGTTCCGACGTCGCCGATGCAGGACGGCTGGACATCGGACTGTCGTCCGGCGCGGACGGGGTGCTTCAGGCGGCGGGTCTGCTGTTCTTCGCGTTCGCCGGGTACGCGCGCGTCGCGACGCTCGGCGAGGAGGTACGCGATCCGGCGCGCACCATTCCCCGCGCGATCCCGTTGGCCCTGGGTATCGCCCTCGCGGTGTACGCGGCGGTCGCTGTGGCCGTCCTTTCGGTGCTCGGGCCGGCCGGGCTGGGGCTTGCCCAGGCGCCGCTGGCGGACGCCGTGCGGACAGCCGGGCTGCCGGGGCTCGTGCCGGTGGTGCGGGTGGGGGCCGCCGTGGCCGCGCTCGGCTCTCTTCTCGCCCTGATCCTGGGTGTCTCGCGGACCACGCTGGCCATGGCCCGCGACCGTCATCTGCCGGGCGCCCTGGCCGCCGTGCATCCACGCTTCCAGGTCCCGCACCGGGCGGAACTGGCCGTGGGCGTGGTGGTCGCCGCGCTGGCCGCGAGCGTGGATGTGCGCGGCGCGATCGGTTTCTCCTCCTTCGGTGTGCTGGCGTACTACGCGATCGCCAACGCCTCCGCCTGGACGCTGAGTCCGGCTCCGGCGTCGCGGGTCGTTCCGGTGCTGGGTCTCCTCGGGTGCGTGACGCTGGCCTGTGCCCTGCCGGGTGCTTCGGTGGTCGTGGGCGCGGCGGTCCTGGCGGTGGGGGCGGCGGCCTACGGCGTCCGGCTGTGGGCGGCTTCGCGCTAATGGGTCAGGAGGCCCGCGTCGCCGTCGTCCGTATGTGGAAGTCGGGCCAAGGGGGAAGGTCCGCGCCGTCGTGGGACTCCTCGTACCAGCCGGTTCCGTCGAGCCAGGCGCGCAGCCAGGTAGCGAGGTCGGGTGCGTCCACGTACCAGGCGTGGTCGGCCTCGTCGGCGTTCGGCTCGTAGAGCAGGACGATGCCGTCGGGGCTGCGGCAGTCCACGCACGCGTACATCCCGCAGCCCCAGTGGGATATCGGCAGGACGCCCTCGGGCCACGGCCAGTCGGGGTCCTTGCGGCCGCTCTCGCGGCTGGCGAGGTACTGCGGAACGACCGCCGGCTCGCCCGACGGTGGGCCGTCGAGCAAGGGCAACAGGCCGTATTCCGGACCGAATCCGCCGTCCCCGATCCGCAGGTAGAGCGAGGCGAGCAGCGCGGGCAGCGGGAAGCCGAGGACGGCCTCGGCGCGGGCGACCTCGGCCGTGTCCAGGGGCGCGGGCAGTGAAGGCCAGCCCCATGGGCGGGTGTTGCGGGCCTGCGTGGCAACCCGTGCCAGCAACTGCTCGATTTCGGTCATGGGTTCATCATGCAGCGCGCCACTGACAATCGGGCAGCCTGTGGACAACCCTCACGCCGGACGGACAACAACACCCTTTTTCGGCGGGGAAGGCCGGGAGAGCGAGGAGGACTATTCGTGCACGTACTCGCCCTCGAACTCGCCCTCGAACTCGGCCTCCCCGTCGTACGGGACAGGCAGGTCCCGCGGCAGGCCCAGCCCCGCGTCCAGCCGCTAGCGCGACGCGAAGGGCTGGTCCGTGGGCACGATTTCGCGTCCCAGCGGGAACAGCGAGATCGGGATGAGCTTGAAGTTGGCGATGCCGAACGGGATGCCGATGATCGTGATGCACATGGCGATGCCCGTGACGATGTGGGCCAGGGCGAGCCACCAGCCCGCCAGGACCAGCCACAGGACGTTGCCGACGCAGGACGGCGCGCCCGCGTCGTGGCGCTCCACCGTCGTATAGCCGAAGGGCCACAGGGCGTAGATGCCGATGCGGAAGGCGGCGATGCCGAACGGGATGCCGATGATGGTGATGCACAGGATGACGCCTGCGAGCAGGTACCCGAGGAACAGCCAGAAGCCGCTCAGGATAAGCCAAATGACGTTCAGAATTGTCTTCACTGGTGACGACCTGCCATCTGCTCGAGCCGGGCGATACGCTCCGCCATCGGCGGATGCGTGGAGAACATCTTCGACATTCCCTGTCCCGGGCGGAAGGGGTTCGCGATCATCATGTGGCTCGCGGTCTCGATGCGCGGCTCGGGAGGCAGCGGCAGCTGCTTGGTGCCGGCGTCGAGCTTGCGCAGCGCGCTCGCGAGGGCGAGGGGGTCGCCGGTGAGCTGGGCACCGGACGCGTCCGCCTCGTACTCCCTGGAGCGGCTGATCGCGAGCTGGATGAGGGAAGCGGCGAGCGGGCCCAGAATCATGACCAGGAGCATCCCGAGAATGCCGGGACCGTCGTCGTCGTTGGAGCGGCCGATCGGGATCAGCCAGGCGAAATTGACCAGGAACATGATCACCGAGGCGAGGGCGCCGGCCACGGACGAGATCAGGATGTCGCGGTTGTAGACGTGACTGAGCTCGTGGCCGATGACACCGCGCAACTCGCGCTCGTCCAGGATGCGCAGGATCCCCTCGGTGCAGCACACGGCCGCGTTGCGCGGGTTGCGGCCCGTCGCGAACGCGTTCGGCGCCTCCGTCGGTGAGATGTACAGGCGCGGCATGGGCTGGCGTGCCTGGGTGGAGAGATCGCGGACCATGCGGTACAGGGCCGGGGCCTCGAACTCACTCACCGGGCGGGCGCGCATCGCGCGTAGAGCCAGTTTGTCGCTGTTCCAGTACGCGTACGCGTTCGTCCCGATCGCGATGAACAGTGCGACGATCAGGCCGGTGCGCCCGAAGAAGCTGCCGATGACGATGATGAGTGCGGACAGTCCCCCGAGAAGTACGGCTGTCCTGAGCCCGTTGTGCCGGCGGTGCACGGTACGCCCTCCAAGTGGTGCGGCAGGGGAACCCTTTGCTTGCTGATGCTCTGCTTCCACTCTTCAGTGGACCCTCCCGTACTGGTCAACGCCAGACGGAGAGCACTAGTTCCCTTGTGCGCACGGCCTGGAACGTGGGCCGTCCGGGTGAATCGAACGGTGGTCCACGCGCGCGCGTGCCTCTTGGCCGGGGTGGAGAAACCGGGTTGTCCCGGGCGGAGGAACCGGCCCCCGATTCAGAAGAGTCCGGTCGCCGAGAAGCGCAGGATCAGCTGGGGCGCACCTGACAGGACGATGCCCAGGACGGCCGTCAGGGCGATGGCCGCGGTGAGCGGAGCGGGCGCGCGGTACGTGCCGGGCTCGCCCTCGGGAGCGCGGAAGAGCAGCGTCGTCCACTGGAGGTAGTAGAAGAGCGCGATCACCACGTTGACGGCCATGACGACGGCCAGCCAGCCGAGCCCGGCGTCGACGGCCGCGGAGAAGACCGTCACCTTGGCGAAGAGACCGATGATGCCCGGCGGCAGGCCGGCCAGGCAGAGCAGGAAGAAGCCGAGGACCAGCGCGGAGAGGGGGCTCTCGGCGTACAGACCCCGGTAGTCGCTGATGCGGTTCAGGGGACTTCTGCGGGCCACCAGGGCGGCCACGGCGAAGGCGCCGAGGTTCACGGCCGCGTACATGAGGGCGTACGCGACCGTGGAGCCGATGGCCTTCTCGGCGTCCTTGGAGTAGGCGGCGGCCGCGATCGGGACCAGGAGGTATCCGGCCTGTCCGACGGAGGACCAGGCGAGCAGCCGTACCGCGCTGTACGCGCGCGTGGCCCTCTGCCGCAGGGCGCCGACGTTCCCGACCGTCATGGTGAGGGCCGCCAGCGCTGCCAGCGCCGGGCCCCAGACATCGGCGTACGACGGGAAGGCGACGACGGTGACGAGGATCAGCCCGGAGAAGCCGACCGCCTTGCCGACGACCGACAGGTAGGCGGCGATCGGCAAGGGTGCCCCTACGTAGGTGTCGGGCACCCAGAAGTGGAAGGGCACGGCGGCCGTCTTGAAGGCGAAGCCGACGAGGGTGAGGACGACGCCCGTCTGGGCGAGGGTGTGGAACTGTCCGTCGACGTGCTGGATTCCGTCCGCGATCCGGGTGAGGTAGAGGCTGCCGGTCGTCGCGTAGACGAAGCTGACCCCCATCAGGCTCACCGCGGTCGCGGTGACGGAGGACAGGAAGAACTTCAGGGCCGCTTCCGAGGACTTCTTGTCGCCGTGCCTGATGCCGACGAGCGCGAAGGCGGGCAGCGAGGCGACCTCCAGGGCGACGATGAGGGTCGCGAGGTCGCGGGAGGCGGGCAGCAGGGCGGCGCCTGCGGCCGAGGAGAGCAGCAGGAACCAGTACTCCCCTTCGGGGAGTTCCTTGTCGGCGTCCTTCAGAGCGGTGACGGACAGCAGCGCGACGAGGAGCGCGCCGCCGAGCACCAGGAGCTGGATGACCAGGGTGAAGCGGTCCGCCACGTAACTGCAGGTGTCCGCGTCACCCGTCAGGCAGAACGTCGCCCGGTCGCCGTCCAGGAGAGGCAGCAGCAACAGCGCGGAGGCGGCCAGGCCCGCCACGGACACCCAGCCGAGTACGGCCTTCCGGGCGTCGCCGATGAAGAGGTCGGCGACGAGCACGACGAGTCCGACGACCGCCGCGAGGGTGGGCGGCGCGATGGCGAGCCAGTCGACGGACTGGACCAGGGAACTCATCGGGTGCCTCCTGCGAGGAGCTGCTGTACGGCCGGGTCGGTCAGGCCGAGGAGGACCCGGGGCCACAGGCCGGCGACGACGGTGAGGGCGACGAGTGGCGTCCAGGCGGCGAACTCGTAGCTCTGGACGTCGGCGAGCTTCGGTGCCTCCTGCGATGTGCCGCCCATGCAGACGCGGCGCACGACGATGAGCATGTACGCGGCCGTGAGCAGGGTGCCGAGCGCGGCGATCGCCATGAATGTCAGATAGGCGGGACGACTGAGGCCGGCGGCGGGCTCGAACGCTCCGAACAGCGCCAGCATCTCGCCCCAGAACCCGGCGAGGCCCGGGAGCCCGAGCGAGGCGACCGCGGCGAAGGCCAGCAGGCCGCCGAGGCGTGGGGCCTTGCCGTACAGCGCGGCGCCCGTCTCCTCGGCGAGGGTGTCGAGGTCGGTGGTGCCCGTGCGGTCCTTCAGCGCTCCGACGAGGAAGAAGAGGAGGCCGGTGATGAGGCCGTGGGCGATGTTGGCGAACAGCGCGCCGTTCACGCCGGTCGGGGTCATTGTCGAGATGCCGAGCAGGACGAAGCCCATGTGGCCGACGGAGGAGTAGGCGATGAGCCGCTTGAGGTCGCCCTTCGCGCCCTGCTTGGCGAGGGCCAGGCAGGCCAGGGAGCCGTAGATGATCCCGACCACGGCGAAGGCGGCGAGGTAGGGGGCGAAGGTGCGGAAGCCGTCCGGGGTGATCGGCAGCAGGATCCTGACGAATCCGTACGTGCCCATCTTCAGCATGACGCCGGCCAGCAGGACCGAGCCGACGGTCGGAGCGGCGGTGTGGGCGTCCGGCAACCAGCTGTGCAGCGGCCACATCGGCGTCTTGACCGCGAGCCCGATCCCGATCGCCAGAGCGGCGATGACCTGCACGGATGTGGTCAGCGACCGGCCGTTGTCAGTGGCGAGTGCCACCATGTCGAATGTGTCCGCCTTGATTCCGATCAGGAGCAGGCCGAGCAGCATGACGACCGAACCGAGCAGGGTGAAGAGGATGAACTTCCAGGCAGCGGCCTGGCGCTGGGCACCTCCCCACCGGGCGATGAGGAAGTACATCGGGATGAGCACCATCTCGAACGCGAGGAAGAACAGCAGCAGATCGAGGACGGCGAAGGTCGCGAGCGTGCCGGACTCGAGGACGAGCAGCAGCGCGACGAATGCCTTCGGGGTCGGGCCCGCGGGCATCTTGAAGTAGGAGTACAGCGCGCAGAGGAAGGTCAGCAGCGCGGTCAGGACCAGAAGGGGGAGGGAAATGCCGTCGATGCCGAGGTGGATCCGCACGTCGAGTGCCGGGATCCAGCTGATGTCCGTCGTGGCCTGCATCCTCGACGGCTGGTCGTGGTCGAAGCCGAGCGCGAGGACGATCGCGGCGATGAGCACCAAACCGGTGACGGTCACACCGTGCCGCAGCACCGCCTGCTCGGGCGACTTCCCCTTCAGCCCGGGCGGGGCCGGCAGAAGGGCCGCGGCGGCCCCGATGAGCGGGCCGACGACGATCAACGCGAGAAGAATCTGCATCACGGATTCACTGATATCGATCACGCGTGCTCACGCTCCCGTGGCGACGAGGAGGGCGGCGACCACCAGGACGACGGTGCCGGCGAGCAGCGCGCTCACATAGGTCTGCACATTGCCGGTCTGGGCACGCCGTACGGCCGTGCCCAGCCAGCGGGGTAGGGCGCCCGCACCGCGTACATAGGTGTCGACGACCTCCCGGTCGAGGAACCGGACGAGCGAGGCTCCGGCCTGGACCGGGCGGACGAACAGCACGGTGTACACGGCGTCGAGGTGGAAGCCGACGGCCGCGTGGCGGTGCAGGGGGCCGAGCAGCAGTCGGCCCGGGTCCGCCGGGTCGGGGGCGTAGGCCACGTCTCCGAAGGCGGGTTCGTGGGCGGCGATGGCCTCGGCCTCGACCTGTCCGGCATCGGCGCCGGGGTGGGCCGCGACCGCACCCATCGGTCTGCGGGCCGCCAGGGCGGTGGTGTGCCGCCAGGCGCCGTAGGTGACGATCACGCCGACCAGGGCGAGCCCTGTGCCGAGCACCGAGGTGGTGAGGACCGGTGTCAGGTCACGGCCGTCGAACCAGTCGGGCAGCGGGCCGATCGCCAGGCCGAAGACGAGCGACGGGACGGCGAGCACCCAGAGCACGGCCGTCATGGTGACCGGCTGCCTGCCGTGGTCGGGAGCCTCGGCTCCGTGCCCGCGGAAGGCCAGCAGCCACAGCCGGGTGGCGTACGCGGCGGTGAGGACGGCGGTGATCAGACCGGTCACCAGGACGATCCAGCCCGCGGCTCCGGGGGCCTGCTCGGTGTGCCCGGTGGCGACGTGCTCGGCGGCTCCGAGGACGGCTTCCTTGGAGAAGAAGCCGCTGAAGGGAGGGATCGCGGCGAGCGCGAGCAGGGCCACGGTCATCGTCCAGTAGGCGTCGGGGACTCGGGCGCGCAGGTCCTTCATACGGGACATGACGGCCAGGGAGTTGGTGCCGGAGGCGTGGATGATCACGCCGGCCGCGAGGAACAGCAGCGCCTTGAAGGCGCCGTGCGCGAGGAGGTGGAAGACGGCGGCACCGCGGTCGCCGACGGCGAGGGCGCCGGCCATGTAGCCGAGCTGACCGATCGTCGAGTAGGCGAGGACGCGCTTGATGTCGTCCTGGGCGAGTGCCGCGAGTCCCGAACCGACCATCGTGACACCGGCCATGACGGCGAGGACGACCATCGCGGCCATGGAGGCCTGGAAGACGGGGAGGAGCCGGGCGACGAAGTAGATGCCGGCGGCGACCATCGTCGCGGCGTGGATCAGCGCGGAGACGGGTGTGGGGCCCGCCATCGCGTCGGGCAGCCAGGTGTGGAGCGGGAACAGCGCCGACTTGCCCGCGACGCCCGCGAGGAGCAGCAGGGCGACCAGGGTCGGGTGGTGCAGTCCGCCGCTCGCCACGGTGCCGAGGACCGTGGTGATCTGGAAGGAGCCGGCGTCGGTGGCCAGCGCGAACAGGCCGATGAGGAAGGGGACGTCGCCGAGTTTGGTGACCAGGAAGGCCTTGATGGACGCGGCGCGGGCCTCGGGCGTCTCCCAGTAGTGGCCGACCAGGAAGTAGGAGCAGATGCCCATGATCTCCCAGCCGACCAGGAGCACCATCAGGTCGCCCGAGTAGACGACGAGCAGCATCGCGGAGGTGAACAGGGAGACCAGAGCGGCGTACGAGGGGTAGCGCGGGTCGTCGCGCAGATAGCCCGTCGAGTAGATCTGCACGCAGGTGGCGACGACGCCGACGAGTACGGCGACGAGGGCGGCGAAGCCGTCGATGTGCAGGCTCAGTTCGATGGGGACCGAGCCGGTCGGGGTGAGTTCGGTGTGCGTGTCGATGGCCTGGCCGCCGGCCTGGTCCACGGCGACCAGTACGGCGAGGACGAGCGACGCGAGAGGCGGCAGTACGGCGAGCGGGCGGACGAAGCCCGGGGCCGTGCGGCCGAGGAGGAGTCCGGCGACGGCGCCCAGGAACGGAAGGAGGGGGACGAGGACGGCGAGGGTGGTCGTGGTCACGCGGTGGCCTCAGCCTTCTCGGCCGCGGGGGCGTCGCTGTCGGGGTCGTCGGGGCCGTGGCCCTCGGCGGTGTCGCGGAGCTTGTCGATGTCCGAGGTGCCGCGGTTGCGGTACACGGCGAGGACGATCGCCAGGCCGATGCCGATCTCGGCGGCGGCGATGGCGATGGTGAACAGGGTCAGGGCCTGGCCGGAGTGCAGCGTGTCGCGGGCGGCCTTGGAGAGCCAGACGTCGAAGGCGACGAGGTTCAGGTTGACGGCGTTGAGCATCAGCTCGACCGACATCAGGACCAGGATCGCGTTGCGGCGCGCGAGGACTCCGTAGAGGCCCGTGCAGAAAAGGAGGGCGGCGAGCACGGCGGGATAGGCGAGGTGCATCAGCGGACACCTTCCTTGTCTTGCTTGCCGCTGCGGCTGCCGGGGACGCGCGGGGTGCTCGTCGCGGCGTCCGCCTTCGCCTTGCGGGAGAGGACGATCGCGCCGACCAGGGCGGCGAGGAGAAGGACGGAGAGCGCTTCGAAGGGGAGGACCCAGTTCTGGAAGAGGCTCGCTCCGGTCACCTCGGTGGAACCGGCGGCGGCACCGTTCAGGTCGACCCAGGTGGTGCGGAAGGCGTCGACGACGACCCAGACCAGGGCGCCGGCCGAGGCGACGGCCACGGTCAGGGCGGCCCAGCGGTTGCCGGAGTCGGCGTCCGGGGAGCGGCGGATCGGGGCCCTGGTGAGCATCAGACCGAACAACAGGAGGACGACGACGGAACCGACATAGATGAGGACCTGCACCCAGGCGATGAACTCGGCTGTCAGCAGCAGGTATTCGACGGCGAGGCCGCCGAGGGTCACCACCAGCCACAGGGCGGCGTGCACCAGCTGCTTGGTGGTGACGGTGACGAGCGCGGCGCCGAAGGTGACCAGGCCGACGAGGAGGAAGGCGATCTCGACGCCGGTCGGGGAGAGGAAGCCGTGGTGTCCGGAGGCGACGGTGGTGGCCGCGTGGGCCGCCGTGGCCGTGGCTGCTGCGAAGGTCACGACTGTCCCTCCTGCGGACCGGAGGAGGGCGTGGCCGGGGGCTCCGGCTGCCCACCCTGCTCGGTCTGGGTCGGCCCAGCCTGCTCGGTCTGCGCCGCTTGTGCTGCCTGTGCCGCCTGCGCTGTCTGTGCCGCCTGTTCGGCCGCGAGTTTATCGGCGGTCTTGCGGGCGGCGGCGATCTCCTTGGGTTCCTCGGCGCCGGGGTCGAGGGCCGGCGGGGCCGGGACGGTCCACATCCACTCGCGGAGCTTGTCGCGTTCGTGGGTGAGTTCGTGGATGTCGGTCTCCGCGTACTCGAACTCCGGGGACCAGAAGAGCGCGTCGAAAGGACAGACCTCGATGCAGATACCGCAGTACATGCACAGGGAGAAGTCGATGGCGAAGCGGTCCAGGACGTTGCGGCTGCGCTCGCGGCCACCCGGGGCGGCCGGCGGGACCGTCTCCTTGTGGGAGTCGATGTAGATGCACCAGTCCGGGCACTCGCGGGCGCACAGCATGCAGACCGTGCAGTTCTCCTCGAAGAGACCGATGACGCCGCGGGTGCGGGGCGGGAGTTCGGGCTGGGCGTCCGGGTACTGCGCGGTGACGGTCTTCTTCGTCATCGTGCGGAGGGTGACGGCCAGGCCCTTGGCGAGGCCGGAGCCAGGGATGGGGGCCATGGTTACGCGATCACCACCTTGACGATGCCGGTGAGGGCGATCTGGGCGAGGGACAGGGGGACGAGGAGGGTCCAGGAGAGCTTCTGGAGCTGGTCCTCGCGCAGGCGGGGATAGGTGACGCGGAGCCAGATGACGACGAAGGCGAGGATCGCGGCCTTCAGGAGCGTCCAGACCCAGCCGAGGCCGTCGGCACCCCAGGGTCCGTGCCAGCCGCCCAGGAAGAGGACGGTGGTCAGGCCGCACAGGACGACGATTCCGGCGTACTCGGCGAGCAGGAACAGCGCGAAGCGCAGGCCGGTGTACTCGGTGTAGGCGCCGAAGATGATCTCGGAGTCGGCGACGGGCATGTCGAAGGGGGGCCGTTGGAGTTCGGCGAGGCCGGCGACGAAGAACACGATCGCGCCGACGATCTGCCAGGGCAGCCACCACCACTCGAAGGCGTCCACGATGCCCGGGAGCGAGACCGTGCCGGCCGCCATCGCGACCGAGGCCGCGGTCAGCAGCATCGGGAGCTCGTACGCGAGGAGCTGGGCGGCGGTGCGGAGGCCGCCGAGGAGGGAGAACTTGTTGGCCGACGCCCAGCCCGCCATGAGCGAGCCGAGGACGCCCACGCCCATGACGGCGAGGACGAAGAAGATGCCCGCGTCGACGACCTCGCCGACCGCGCCCTCGCCCGGGCCGATGGGGATGGCGAGGAGGACCAGGAGGTACGGGAGGAGGGCCACGGCGGGGGCGAGCTGGAAGATACGGCGGTCCGCGCCCGCGGGGACGATGTCTTCCTTCTGGGCGAACTTCACGCCGTCCGCGACGAGCTGGGCCCAGCCGTGGAAGCCGCCCGCGTACATCGGGCCGAGGCGGCCCTGCATGTGGGCCATCACCTTGTGCTCGGTCTGGCCGACGATCAGGGGGAACGTCAGGAACACGACGAAGACGACGAGGAGGCGTAGGGCGACGTCGAGAGCGTCGTTCACTGCGTACCTCCGGAGGGGTCGTCAGGGGTGGGGGCGGGCTTCGAACCGAGAGTGGGGGCGGGCTTCGAACCGGGGCCGGGTTCCGCGTTCGGCTCCTGATCGGACGCCGGCTCGGACTCGGACACCGGCTCGGAGTCGGGCGCCGGCTTGGACTCGGAGTCAGGGTCGGTCTCGGAGTCGGGCTCCAACTCCCGCCGGGGCTCGGGCTCCTGTCGGGCCTCGGGCTCACGCCGGGGCTCGGGCTCCTGCCGGGGCTCTGCCTCACTCCCCGAATCCGGGGCGGGCTCAGTCGTCACGTCGGGCTTCGCGTCGGGCTTCGCCTCGGGCGTCGCCTCAGGGGTCGGTCCAGGCGTCCCCTCGGGCTTGGACTCGGGCGTCGCCTCAGGCGCCGGTCCCCGCGCCGCCTTCGGCTCCGGGTCGTCGAACGCGGGCTTCGCCTGGTGCCAAGGAGCGTCGGAGCTGCGCGGTGCGGCAGGCCTTCTGACGGGCCTGGTCGCCGAGTCGGGCTCGGCTGCCCGAGGGCCACTGGCCGGAGAGGTCGGCTCAGCCGGAGCCGCCGGTTCCACACCAGCCGTCGGCTCGGAGGGAGCCGAGGGCTCCGCCCCGGCCGTCGGCTCCACCGCAGGCGTCGGCTCCACCGCGGGCATCGGCTCCACCGCGGGCGTCCGCTCCACCGCGGGCATCCGCTCCACCGCAGCCGTCGGTTGCGCGGCAGCCGTCGGCTCCACCGCAGGCGTCGGTTCCGCGGCAGGCGTCGGTTCCGCGGCAGGCGTCGGTTCCGCGGCGGACGCCGGATCGGAGGGCGTCGTCTGTTGTGCTCGTTGGGTCGCCGAGCCCTGGCTCGCGCTGCGGGCTCGGCGCGCCGGCCGCGCCGCCTCCGCACCGGAGGCGGCACCCGCCCCCGCGGAAGCCGCACCCGTGTCCGTCGCCCCGGCGGTCGCCCCGGCGGCCAGGCCGGCCGCACTCGCGTCGGCAGGTGCGGAGGCCGCTGCGGCCGGCGTCTGGCTGGCCGATCCCTCCCCCGCCGTGCGGGCCCTGCGCACCGGGCGGTCGCCGGCGGGGCGGGCCGCGCCGCGGGCGGGACGGGACGGAGCTGGGGGGAGCTGGCCCTTGAGAGGGCCCCATTCGTTGGGGTCGGGAACGCCGGGCGGAAGCATCTGGCGACGCTTGGGGCCGCCGTGCTCGGACTCGCCGGGTTCCTTCGCGCCGGGCCAGGCCTTGGCGACGCGGGCGGCCAGGACGAAGTCCTTGCGGAGGGGGTGGCCTTCGAAGCCCTCCGGCAGGAGCAGGGGGTCGAGGCCGGGGTGGCCCTCGAAGGCCACGCCGAACATCTCGTGCGTCTCGCGCTCGTGCCAGGCGGCGCCCGCGTAGACGGAGACCGCCGACGGGAGGACCGGGGTGGCGTGCGGGACGGTCGTACGGACGAGGAGGCGGCGTACCGGGGACAGGGCCACGACGTGGGCCGAGACGCGGAAGCCCGTGCCGGGTTCGTCGACGGCGCTCAGCCAGTCGAAATAGGTGCAGCCCAGCGTGTCACGGGCCGTCTCCAGGGCCGCGATCCAGGACGCCGGGGGTACGTCGACCGTCAGGACCTCGTACGACTCCTCGGCCGTGGCGTCGGGGCCGAAGAGTTCCTCGGCGGGGCCGGGGAGCCAGCCGACGGTCATCGGTCCTCCTCACCGGGGGCGGTCGCATCCGTCCCCGGAACGCTCGTCGCCGAAGGGGCCGGTGGCTTCACCAGGCCGCTCTGGAGCGCGGCGGCCGACGGTCGCGGCGCGTCGGACCCGTAGCGCTCCCCCAGCGACTCCCGGGCGATCTTCTCCTGGAGCTTGAGGATGCCCTGGAGCAAGGCCTCGGGCCGGGGCGGGCACCCGGGGACGTAGACGTCGACGGGGATGATCTGGTCGACGCCCTTGGTGACGGAGTAGGAGTCCCAGTAGGGGCCGCCGCAGTTGGAGCAGGCGCCGAAGGAGATGACGTACTTCGGCTCGGGCATCTGCTCGTACAGGCGCTTGACGGCGGGCGCCATCTTGTCCGTGACCGTGCCCGAGACCACCATCAGGTCGGCCTGGCGGGGGCCCGGCGCGAACGGGATCACGCCGAGGCGGATGAAGTCGTGGCGGGCCATCGACGCGGCGATGAACTCGATCGCGCAGCAGGCGAGGCCGAAGTTGAAGACCCAGAGCGAGTAGCGGCGGCCCCAGTTCAGGACCACCTTCATGGGCTCGGGGGCGAGGCGGGCGAGCGCGCCGAGCCGCTTCGGCTCGGGCAGCAGCACCGGCTGGTCCGGGGCGGAGGGGGTCACGTCCATGTCAGGACGCCCTTCTTGTATGCGTACAGCAGGCCCACGGCCAGGAAGCCGAGGAAGATGAACATCTCGACGAGCGTCGCGGCGCCGTAGCCGGGAGCGGCGAAGACCGTGGCCCAGGGGAAGAGGAAGATCGAGTCGACGGCGAAGATGACGTAGAGGAAGGCGTACACGTAATAGCGGACCTGGGTGTGGGCCCAGCCCTCGCCGACGGGGTCGACGCCGCACTCGTACGTCAGGAGTTTCTCGGGGGTGGGGACCACGGGCCGCAGCAGGCGGCCGGCCCCGAAGGCGACGGCGACGAACAGCACGCCCACCACGACGAGCAGTCCGACGACCGAGTAGGACTGGAAGTAGTCCGCCGCGACGACAGTTCCGGTCGCCGTGACAACGGTCGGTTCCGGCACGTCAGCCCCTCACTCCCTGACCTCGTTGCGCCCCGTCGTGCGCCGTCGCGCACTCTGTGATGCGCCGTGTTCGACGATCTGTACGGACGGGAGTCTAGGGCCTGCTAAAGAGAGCGTAAGCAGCCCGTCACGCCTCGACCATCCCTTGACCACCGGGGAGACGTTCACGTCTCACGGTGTGAACGTGTCCCGGCACTACCTCGTCGTCACCTACACCTGTCACCCCTGAGGGTGGGGTTTTCCCCAGTGCATCGCGGCGGCCCACCTCATGGCGCGGCGGCGCGCCGCCGGGCAGGCTAGCGGATATGACCGAACGCATCACGCCCGCCGGTCCGCCGGACGATCCGTCCGACGGTGACCGGCCGCCCGCCGTACGCCTCGCCCTCGACCCGCAGACCTGGAAGGAGATCGCCCATCTCCTGGTGAACCTGCCGGCCTCGATCATCGGGTTCGTGTACGTGGTGACGATGCTCGCCACGGGCGCGGGGCTCGCCGTGACCGTCGTCGGACTGCCGCTGCTCGCGGCCGGACTGCGGGGTTCGCGGCAACTGGGCAAGCTGGAGCGGGCGCGGGCGCGGCGGCTGCTGGGGCTGCGGATCGACGAGCCGAGCCCGTTGCCGGTGCGCAGGACCGGCTTCTTCGGCTGGCTGTGGTCGAGCCTGAAGGACCCGGTGGGCTGGCGGGCGGTGCTGTACGACCTCATACGGCTGCCCTGGGGCATCGCCACCTTCACGGTGACGCTCGTGTCGCTGTTCGTACTGTGGCCGGTGCTGCCGTTCATCGCGCGCGGGCTGACGAACGTGGACCGGGCGATGGTGCGCGGGCTGCTGTCGCCCTCCGACGAGTTGGAGCGCCGTATCGCCGAACTGGAGTCGGACCGCGGGGTCGTGGTCGACACGGCCGCCGCCGACCTGCGCCGGATCGAGCGCGATCTGCACGACGGGGCACAGGCCCGGCTCGTCAATCTCGCGATGGGGCTCGGCCTGGCGAAGGAGAAGCTCCTGGAGGACCCCGACGCCGCGGCGTCGATGGTCGACGAGGCGCACGGCGAGGTGAAGCTCGCCCTTCAGGAACTGCGTGATCTGGCCCGTGGCATCCACCCGGCGGTCCTCACCGACCGGGGTCTGGACGCCGCTCTGTCCGCGATCGCCTCGCGGTGCACCGTGCCCGTGAAGGTGACGGCCGAACTGGAGACGCGGCCCGCCGCCGCCATCGAGGGCATCGCGTACTTCACGGTCTCCGAGCTGTTGCAGAACGTCAGCAAGCACAGCGGGGCGAGGTCCGCGGCCGTCGACGTCTGGCGGACGGACGAGCGCCTGCTCATCCAGGTCTCGGACGACGGCCGGGGCGGGGCGGGCCTCGACGGCGGTACGGGCATGGCGGGGCTCGCGGACCGGCTCGGCGCGGTGGACGGACTGTTCGTCGTCGAGTCTCCGGTGGGCGGCCCGACGGTCATCACGGCCGAACTCCCTTGGCGGGACCGGCAGAACGAGCCCACGCAGTGAGCGGGCCCGCCCACGTCCGCCGGGGGTAGGGAAAACCCCCGGTCCAAGACGCCGATCCGCTCCATGTCCGGCGGGCGTCCCGGACGGCAGGGTTGAGGTACGAGCCGACGCGCGGGACGAGTCGAGGCGCAGGGCGAGACGAGAGAACGGACGGACCGATGGCCACGGACTACGGACACGGATACGGGCACCGGAGCGGTCCCGGATTCGGCGGGGCGGGTGCCGGCGAGCGGCGGCATCGCCTTCCGGCCCCGCTGCGGGCGCCGATCGAGGCCCGCAGCTGGCGTGAGTTCGGCTACGTGATGCTGGGCCTGCCGCTCGGGATCATCATGTTCACGTTCGCCGTCACGATGGTCTCGCTCGGCGCGGGGCTGCTGATCACCTTCCTGGGCATCCCGGTGCTCGCCGCGGCGCTGGCCGGCTGCCGCGGCTTCGGCTCGCTGGAGCGGGCGCGGGCGCGCGGGCTGCTCGGTGTCGAGGTGGCCGAGCCCGAGCCGCTGAGGATGAAGAAGCACGGGGCGATGGCGTGGATGGGCGCCGTGCTCAAGAGCGGCACGTCGTGGCGGCACCTGCTGTACGCGGTGGTCCAGTTCCCGTGGTCGGTGTTCTCCTTCGTCGTGGCTCTGAACTTCTGGGCGTACGGGTGGGCGCTGCTGACCTATCCGCTGTGGTTCTGGATCTTCCCGATGTACGGCGGTCAGGACGGACTCCAGCTTTACGGCGACGGGACGCACTCGATCTATCTGGACAACCCGTTCGAGATCACGGTGACCGCGCTGGTGGGGCTGCTCTTCACGATGGCGACCCCGTGGATCGTGCGGGCGCTGACGACCGTGGACCGGCTGATGGTGCACGGGCTGCTCGGCCCCTCGCGGCTGGCCACGCGTGTGGTGGAGCTGGAGTCGGACCGGGGGGTCGTGGTCGACACGGCCGCCGCCGACCTGCGCCGGATCGAGCGCGATCTGCACGACGGGGCGCAGGCCCGGCTCGTCGCCCTGGCGATGGACCTGGGGCTCGCCAAGGAGAAGCTGACCGAGGACCCCGAGGCCGCGGCCCGGATGGTGGACGAGGCGCACGGCGAGGTCAAGACGGCGCTGCAGGAGCTGAGGGATCTCGCGCGGGGTATCCATCCGGCGGTGCTGACCGACCGCGGGCTCGACGCCGCGCTGTCCGCGGTGGCCTCGCGGTGCACGGTCCCGGTGCAGGTGGAGGTGGATCTGCCGGCGCGGCCGGCGCCCGCTATCGAGGGGATCGCCTACTTCACCGTCTCCGAGCTGCTCCAGAACATCAGCAAGCACGCGCGGGCCACCCGGGCGACCGTGGATGTGTGGCGGGTCGAGAACCGGCTGATGATCCAGGTCGCCGACAACGGCGTCGGCGGGGCCGATGTCTCCGAGGGGTCGGGCCTCGCGGGACTGACGGAGCGGCTCGACGCGGTGGACGGGATTCTGGTGGTGGACTCGCCGGTGGCCGGCCCGACCCGGATCACGGCGGAGCTGCCCTGGCGGGGCTGAGACGCCCGCCGGGGAGATCCCCCAGGGGCGGTGCCCCCACCCAGAGTGGGGGCACCGCCCCTGCCGCGAGACCGGGGTGCCCACGAACGGGTACCCCACCGGGGTGCCCCGCCGAAGATCGGCCGGGCACGTGGACAGAGAGATCGATCCTCCGAGCCGCACCCCTATTCACGTCGCCCGGGCGCATCCCGGTCCGAATGCTGGAATGCTGGGGTCTGTCGTACGAGCGGGAACGAATCCGGCGGAGCCGGGGACGGTCCGGGGTGGGCTCTGGGGGGCCGAGGAATCGTGGAGGACAGGGTGCGGGTGGTCATCGCCGAGGATTCAGTGCTGCTCAGGGAGGGCCTGACCCGGTTGCTGACCGACCGCGGGCACGACGTGGTGGCGGGGGTCGGGGACGGCGAGGCGCTGATCAAGACCATCACCGAGTTCGCGGCGCAGGACGCGCTGCCGGACGTCGTGGTCGCGGACGTGAGGATGCCGCCGACGCACACCGACGAAGGCGTGAGGGCGGCCGTGCAGCTGCGCAAGGCCCATCCCGGACTCGGTGTGCTCGTGCTGTCGCAGTACGTGGAGGAGCGCTACGCCACCGAACTGCTGGCCGGTTCGAGTCATGGCGTCGGTTACCTGCTCAAGGACCGGGTCGCCGAGGTGCGCGAGTTCGTGGACGCGGTGGTGCGGGTGGCCCAGGGGGGTACCGCGCTGGACCCGGAGGTCGTGGCGCAGCTGCTGGGCCGCAGCCGCAAGCAGGACGTGCTGGCAGGGCTGACACCGCGGGAGCGGGAAGTGCTGGGGCTCATGGCCGAGGGCCGGACGAATTCCGCCGTCGCCCGCCAGCTGGTGGTCAGCGACGGCGCCGTCGAGAAGCACGTCAGCAACATCTTCCAGAAGCTGGGCCTGTCGCAAAGTGACGGGGATCACCGGCGTGTTCTGGCCGTCCTCACCTACCTGAACTCGTGACCGGCTGACACTGTGTCAGTTGTTGAACAGAACCGAGGGGTGGGCCAGGAGCGTCATTCGAAGAAAGGACCGGGGGCGGGAAAAATCGTGACAAGTCAGGGCGTCAGACCGTCTCAAAATAGTGTCCATCATGCGAATGGCCTAAGGAAGGCGACCCTTACCGACGTAGGGTTGAAAAAGGAAGGGCCTTCGGGAAGGCCCCTCCCGGACAGCCGCCTCAAAGGAGGTCCAGTTCAGTGACGAGCAAGGTCAGCAGCCCAACGGAACAGGCCGACGAAGCCGTCGTAGGAGAACAGCGCAAACCGCCGGGGACGAAGGACGTCCGCCGGCTCGACCGGGTCATCATCCGGTTCGCGGGGGACTCCGGTGACGGTATGCAACTCACCGGCGACCGCTTCACCTCGGAAACGGCCTCCTTCGGCAACGACCTCTCGACTCTGCCGAACTTCCCTGCCGAAATTCGCGCGCCCGCAGGTACCCTGCCGGGCGTTTCGTCTTTTCAACTGCACTTCGCCGACCACGACATCCTGACGCCCGGTGACGCGCCCAACGTGCTCGTGGCCATGAACCCGGCCGCGCTGAAGGCGAATATCGCCGATGTGCCGCGCGGCGCGGAGATCATCGTCAACACCGACGAGTTCACCAAACGGGCCATGCAGAAGGTCGGCTACGCGGCCAACCCGCTGGAGGACGGCTCGCTGGACGGCTACAACGTCCATCCCGTGCCGCTCACGACGATGACCGTCGAGGCGCTCAAGGAGTTCGAGCTCTCCCGCAAGGAGGCCGAGCGGAGCAAGAACATGTTCGCGCTCGGACTGCTGTCGTGGATGTATCACCGGCCGACCGAGGGCACCGAGAAGTTCCTGCGGACCAAGTTCGCCAAGAAGCCCGACATCGCCGCCGCCAACCTCGCCGCGTTCAGGGCCGGTTGGAACTTCGGCGAGACGACCGAGGACTTCGCCGTCTCCTACGAGATCGCCCCGGCGACGAAGGCCTTCCCCGTCGGCACCTACCGGAACATCTCCGGGAACCTCGCCCTGTCGTACGGCCTGATCGCCGCCTCCCAGCAGGCCGACCTGCCGCTCTACCTGGGCTCCTACCCCATCACCCCGGCCTCCGACATCCTGCACGAGCTGTCGAAGCACAAGAACTTCGGGGTGCGCACCTTCCAGGCCGAGGACGAGATCGCGGGCATCGGCGCCGCGCTCGGCGCCGCGTTCGGCGGCTCGCTCGCCGTGACGACGACGTCCGGCCCCGGTGTGGCCCTGAAGTCGGAGACGATCGGGCTCGCCGTCTCGCTCGAACTGCCGCTGCTCGTCATCGACATCCAGCGCGGCGGACCGTCGACCGGTCTGCCGACCAAGACCGAACAGGCCGACCTGCTGCAGGCGATGTACGGACGCAACGGCGAGGCCCCGGTGCCGGTGGTCGCGCCCAGGACTCCGGCCGACTGCTTCGACGCGGCGATGGAGGCGGCCCGGATCGCGCTGATGTACCGGACGCCCGTACTGCTGCTCTCCGACGGCTACCTGGCCAACGGCAGCGAGCCGTGGCGCATCCCGGAGACCGACGAACTCCCGGACCTGCGCGTGCAGTTCGCCCAGGGGCCCAACCACACGCTGGAGGACGGCACCGAGGTCTTCTGGCCCTACAAGCGCGACCCCGGAACCCTCGCGCGGCCCTGGGCCATCCCCGGAACACCCGGCCTGGAGCACCGCATCGGCGGTATCGAGAAGCAGGACGGCAGCGGCAACATCTCCTACGACCCCGCCAACCACGACTTCATGGTCCGCACCCGCCAGGCCAAGATCGACGGCATCGACGTGCCCGACCTCGAGGTCGACGACCCCGGCGCGGGCACCGACCGTGCGGCCGACACCCTTGTACTGGGCTGGGGTTCGACGTACGGACCCATCACCGCGGCGGTACGCCGGCTGCGCAATGCCGGGGAGAGCATCGCGCAGGCCCATCTGCGCCACCTCAACCCCTTCCCGCGGAATCTGGGCGCGGTGCTGAAGAGCTACGACAAGGTGGTGATTCCCGAGATGAACCTCGGTCAGCTCGCCACCCTGGTCCGGGCGAAGTATCTGGTGGACGCGCACTCGTACAACCAGGTCAACGGCATGCCGTTCAAGGCTGAGCAGCTCGCCACGGCTCTCAAGGAGGCCATCGATGGCTGACACGTCAACGGAAGGCACGGGCACGATCGAGGCGCTTTCTCTCGTCCCAAAGGCCGAGGCCAGGCAGTCCATGAAGGACTTCAAGTCCGATCAGGAAGTGCGCTGGTGCCCCGGCTGCGGTGACTACGCGATCCTCGCCGCCGTCCAGGGCTTCATGCCCGAACTCGGCCTGGCGAAGGAGAACATCGTCTTCGTCTCGGGCATCGGCTGCTCGTCCCGCTTCCCGTACTACATGAACACCTACGGGATGCACTCCATCCACGGCCGCGCCCCCGCCATCGCGACCGGGCTCGCCTCCTCCCGCCGCGACCTTTCGGTGTGGGTCGTCACCGGCGACGGCGACGCCCTGTCCATCGGCGGCAACCACCTCATCCACGCCCTGCGCCGCAATGTGAACCTGAAGATCCTGCTCTTCAACAACCGCATCTACGGCCTCACGAAGGGCCAGTACTCCCCGACGTCCGAGGTCGGCAAGATCACCAAGTCGACGCCGATGGGCTCCCTGGACGCGCCCTTCAACCCGGTGTCGCTGGCGATCGGCGCGGAGGCGTCCTTCGTCGCCCGGACCGTGGACTCGGACCGCAAGCACCTCACCGACGTGCTGCGGCAGGCCGCCGCCCACCCCGGCACGGCGCTGGTGGAGATCTACCAGAACTGCAACATCTTCAACGACGGCGCCTTCGAGGCCCTCAAGGACAGGCAGCAGGCCGAGGAAGCCGTCATCCGGCTGGAGCACGGGCAACCCATCCGCTTCGGCGTCGACGGCGCCCGCGGAGTGGTCCGCGACCAGCACACCGGCGACCTCAAGGTCGTGACCGTCACCCCCGAGAACGCGTCGCGGATCCTCGTCCACGACGCGCACACCGCGTCCCCGACCACCGCCTTCGCGCTGTCCCGCCTCGCCGACCCCGACACCCTGCACCACACCCCCATCGGGGTGTTCCGCTCGGTCGACCGGCCGGTCTACGACCGGCAGATGTCCGACCAGCTCGACGCCGCCATCGAGCAGAACGGCAAGGGCGATCTCGCCGCGCTCCTCGCCGGCGGCGACACCTGGACGGTCGTCGGCTGAGTCCGTACGCAGGCGGTTTCTAGGAGGCCCGGGCCCTGAGCGCCCGGGCCTCGTCGTACGCGACGCGGGCCCGCTCGACATCGGCCATGCGCTCATTGGTCCACAGCGCCAGCGACCGGACCTGCTCGGCGGCCTCGCGGCCCAGGTCGGTGAGCGAGTAGTCGACGCGCGGCGGGATGACCGGCTTGGCGTCGCGATGGACGAGCCCGTCACGCTCCAGGGTCTGCAGGGTCTGCGTGAGCATCTTCTCGCTGACCCCTCGCCCGATCCTGCCGATCGCCCGGCGCAGCTCGCTGAAGCGGTACGGACGCTCCAGGAGCTCGATCAGGACGAGGACGCCCCAGCGGCTGGTGACATGTTCCAGGACCAGACGGTAGGGGCACATCGCCTCGCCGGCGTCGTACCCGTCCGCTGCCTTGTTACTTACGGCCATGCCAGTACCTTACTTCAAGGTGGGTACTTTCCAATAGTTAGTGCAGCTCTTAGGGTGAGTGTCATCCGCACCCCACAAGGAGATGCACGTCATGAGCATTGTCGTCACCGGAGCCACCGGACACCTCGGCCGTCACGTGGTCGAGCAGCTGCTGGAGAAGACCCCGGCCGAGCAGATCACCGCCGTCGTACGCGACGAGGCCAAGGCCGCCGACCTCACGGCCCGCGGTGTACGGCTCGCGGTCGCCGACTACAACAACCCCGAGACCTTCGACGGCCTGTTCTCGGCCGGTGACAAGGTGCTGCTGATCTCGGGCAACGAGTTCGGCAAGGGCCGCGTCCAGCAGCACGGGGTCGTCATCGACGCCGCCAAGGCGGCCGGAGTCTCCCTGCTCGCCTACACCAGCGCCCCCGGCAACCTGACGGCCGCGCTGGCCGACGACCACCGCGCCACCGAGGAGGTGCTGCTCGCCTCCGGTCTGCCCTACACACTGCTGCGCAACGGCTGGTACCACGAGAACTACACCGAGAACCTCGCCCCGGTGCTGGAGCACAACGCCGTCGTCCAGGCCGCCGGAGAAGGCCGGATCGCCTCCGCCGCGCGCGCCGACTACGCGGCCGCCGCCGTCGCGGTGCTGACGGGCGAGGGGCACGAGAACAAGACGTACGAGCTCAGCGGCGACGAGGCATGGGGCTTCGCCGAGTACGCCGCCGAGCTGAGCCGGCAGACCGGCAAGGAGATCGCCTACCACTCCGTCTCCCCCGAGGCCTTCACCGGCATCCTGACCGGTGCCGGACTGCCCGAGGTCTTCGCCGGGATCCTCGCGGGCGTCGACGCCTCCATCGAGAAGGGCGAGCTGGCCGTCACCACCGGCGAACTGTCCCGCCTGGCGGGCCGCCCGACCACGCCGATCGCCGAGTCCGTCGCGGCGGCACTGCAGGGCTGACGCCCCCCAGGGGACACCGGCCCCGGCCCCGCACACCCCCATCTGTCATGACCGTATGGCGATACGGGCATGACAGGTGGGGGTGTGCGGCGCTACCTTCTTTCAGGCTGCACGGAAGTTCCCCGACCGCACGGGAGCGTCCGGAGCACAGGGGGCGCGGCAGGCGTCCGAGGTCGCAGAAGAAGGAGACGCCGGTGGCCGGGAAGTCGAGGGGCGAGCAGCAGATAGGTCTGCTGAACGGCTTCGCGGCGTACGGGATGTGGGGGCTCGTCCCCCTGTTCTGGCCGCTGCTGAAGCCCTCCGGAGCGGTCGAGATCCTCGCCCACCGGATGGCCTGGTCGCTGGTGGTCGTCGGTGCGGTACTGCTGGTGATGCGGCGCTGGGCCTGGGCGGGCGAACTGCTGCGGCAGCCGCGCAAGCTGGCTCTGATCGCGATCGCGGCGACGGTCATCACCGTCAACTGGGGCGTCTACATCTGGGCGGTCAACTCCGAGCACGTCGTCGAGGCCTCGCTCGGCTACTTCATCAACCCCCTCGTCACCATCGCGATGGGCGTGCTGCTCCTCAAGGAACGGCTGCGGCCGGTGCAGTGGGCAGCGGTGGGCGTCGGGTTCGCGGCCGTCCTCGTCCTGACGATCGGCTACGGCCACCCGCCGTGGATCTCCCTCTGCCTCGCCTTCTCCTTCGCCACGTACGGCCTGGTGAAGAAGAAGGTCAACCTCGGCGGCATCGAGTCGCTCGCCGCCGAGACCGCGATCCAGTTCCTCCCGGCAGTGGCGTACCTGGTATGGCTGGGGTCGCGCGGCGACGCGACGTTCGGTGCGCAGGCGCCGGGGCACGCCGCGCTGCTCGCGGCGACCGGCCTGGTCACGGCCGTCCCTCTCGTCTGCTTCGGCGCCGCCGCGATCCGCGTGCCGCTGTCCACCCTGGGCCTGCTCCAGTACATGGCCCCCGTCTTCCAGTTCCTCCTCGGCATCTTCTACTTCCACGAGGCCATGCCGCCCGAGCGCTGGGCCGGGTTCGCGCTGGTGTGGCTCGCGCTGTCGCTCCTGACGTTCGACGCGCTGCGCGCCGCGCGGCGGGGTGCCCGGGCCCTGCGGGAGTCGGCCCGCGCGACCGTGCCCGGGACGGCCGCCGAGACCGCGGCCGAGACCGCTGAGCCCGCGGCCACCGCAACCGGCGCGACTGGTGCCGTCGCGTCGGCGGACAGCGCGAGTACCTCCACCGAGGTCGTGTGCACCTCCACCGAGGTAGCGGGGACCGCCGCCCTCACCGCGGGTACCGCCGGGCCGGCCGGTCCGCACGGCACCTCGTAAGGCGCGGACCCGTCCGGTCCGCCGGGCGCCGACGGCTCCGGAAGGAGCGAGCCGGGGACCGGAACGGTGGGGCCCGCCCTCGTACGACATGAGGTCGGCCCCGGCGATTCCGTTGCCCGCCCGGACGCGGAACCACAAGAGTGGCTTCATGACGTCTACTCCCGGGCCCACGCCCGTCCACTGGAAACTCGTCATCGACTCCGCCGATCCGCACGCGCAGGCCGACTTCTGGTCCGCCACGCTCGGTTACACGGTCGAGGACAACAGCGCCTTCATCGAGCAGCTGCTCGGCCTCGGCGCCCTGCCGGCCGAGGCCACCGTCGACTTCCACGGCCGCCGGGCCTTCCGGGACCTGATCGCCGTACGGCATCCCGACGACCCCTACGACAGGGACCGCGGCACCGGCCTCGGGCGGCGCCTGCTCTTCCAGCGCGTCCCCGAGCCCAAGACCGTCAAGAACCGTCTCCACCTCGACCTGCACCCCGGCGAGGGGCGGCGCGCCGACGAGGTCGAGCGACTGACGACGCTGGGGGCGAGCGTGCTCCGGGACGTGAAGGAACCTGCGGGCGCCTGGGTGGTGATGGCGGACCCCGAGGGGAACGAGTTCTGCGTCCACTGACGCCGGACCGGGGCGGCCCGGTCACCGAACCGCTCAGCGGCGGGGACGGGCGGCTCCGGGAACGGGCCGTGCGACGGCCGGCGGCGCTCCCGGTGCCGGGGCCCCACGGGTCAGCTTCCTGGCCGTGTCGGCGCGCTCCGTCGTGAGGGCGTGCGCGGCGGCCGGGGTGGTACCCGAGCGCATACGGGCCGCCACAGCACCCGGCAGGTGTGCGCCGACCGCCAGGTCGGCGGCGACGCGGGAGCGCAGGGCACCGACCCTGGCCAGGTGACTCCCTGCCTGCTCCGGGGTGAGGGACTCGACGGGGACACTCAGGGCGGCGCGGACGGCGGCCGGGTGGGTCGGGACGGGTGCGGCACCGTGGGAACGCGCGGAACGGAGACCGGCCGGGCCCCCTCCGGCCGTCCGGGGAACGCCCCGGCCGGTTCCACCCGGCCGGCCGGCGGCGCCTCGCGGCTGAAGCGTGCGCCAGCTCATGATGCCGGTGAGCTCGTTGACCGTCAGCTCGATGCGGGGGTGCGGGGCGTGCCCTCCCCCGCCCGCCGTTCCGTCCGTGCTCCGCTTCCGGCGCCCGTTGCCGAACCCGTTGCCGATCCCCTTGCCGAGCCCCTTGCCGAGCCCGTCGCTGCTCCTGTTCCGCCGGTTCCGATCGTCATTCGCCATGGGCGCGGGGTGTCTGGTTGTAAGGGCTGTCCGCCATGGCACGGGCGCGTTCGGCGAGGCGGCCCATGCGGGTGCGGGCCGATTCGAGCTGTTCGATGTCGTCGGCGGCCGGGCCGCCGTCGACCGTGAGCTCGGTCCACACGCCGATCAATTCCCGCCCGAGGTGCAGTCCCTGGAGAGGGTCGCGGACGGCACGCCACGCGGCGGCCGCGCTCTGGACGTTGCCGTAGGCGGCACGGGTGTCGCGGTGGCGTCGGCGGACCCGCGCGAGGTCCAGCGACAGATGGAACGACCTGAGGGCGTCACCGGCCAGGTAGGCGATGTACGCGGTCAGTTCGCGGAGCTTCAGCACCTCGGGGTGTTCCTGGCCCAGCGACTGCGCCGCCTCGCCGACGGCACGCTCCGCCATCCCCGCGGCGGCCTCGATACGGCCCATCTTCACGGCCTCGTTGATCCGGGCCACGGGCTCCGCCAGGAACGCCGCCGCGGCGTCCCGCTCCGGCGCGGCCTCCTCCGGCCCCGGCCCGAGCACCGACTCGGCGACGGCGTCGAAGCCGCGCACGGGAGCGGGCTTCGGCTCCGGTTCCGGCTCCGAAGCCATCAGGGACAAGGCGTCCATCGCGGGGGCCGGCTTCCGCTCGGGAGCGGGCTTCGGCTCGGGAGCCGACGTGGGCTCGGGAGCCGACGTCGGCTCGGGTGCGGACATCGCCTCGGGAGCGGGCATCCGCCCCGGGGCAGCCACCGGCACGGGGGCGGGCATCGGCACGGGGGCGGGGTCGACCAGCGGGGCCGGTCCGAACTCCCCCGTCGGAGCGGGCGTCGGGGCGGCCGCCGACTCCGGCACCGCCCGCAGCACATGCGTCGACGCGCTCCCGGGCAGCGGCTTCGGTGCCGGTACCGCCCGCAACACGAAGGTGGACGGCGTGGGAGTGCCGGGCGCGGCCTGCCCGGCCGCGGGCGCCGGTTCCAGGCCGGAGGCGGGAGCGACCGCCCCGCTCTCAGGAGCGGCCGCCGCATCGGCGGCCCCGCCTGGCGCTCCCGCCGCTCCCGACCCGGAGATCGCCACCGGAGCGGTCCCGTGCGCGGACTCCGGGGTCATCGCGGACTGCGGCTGCGGCACGAACTCGGCCGTCACCGCGGGCTCCGGACGCCGCACGGGGGCAGGCGCGGGAGCGAACTCCGGCGTCACCACCGGCGCGGACTGGGGCTGCGGCTGCGGCTGCGGCACGAACTCCGCGGTCACCGCGGGCTCCGGACGCCGTACGGGCTCCGGTGCCGTCTCGGGCATCGGTGGGGCCGGTTGCGTGTTCGGTTCCGGTACCGCCCGCAGAACGTACGTCGCCTTGTCGCGGCGCGGAGTACCCGGTGTTTCCGGAGCCTCCGCCGACCGCGCGGCGGGCACCGGAGCGGGCGGAAGCGGCGACGCCTGCGGCTCCGGGCGCCGCTGGGCCGTGGGCTGAGGTGCCTGGACCGGCGGCTGCGGGACGTCACTGACCGGATACTGCGGACGCTCCTGAACCGGTTGCTGCGGGCGCTCCTGGGCCGGAGCGTGCGGGTGCTGCTGAACCGCGGAGTGCCGGCGCTCGGGAACCGGCGGCTGCGGGACCCCCGGAGCCGACGGCTGCTGTCCCTCCGGGACCGGCGGCTGCTGTGTCTCCGGGACCGGCGGCTGCGAGTGCCGCTGAACCGGGGGCTGTGCGAAGTTCCGGGCCGGAGGCTGGGAGTGGCCCTCGGCCGGAGCGTGGCGGTGCTCCTGGGCCGGAGCGTGGCGGTGCTCCTGAGCCGGGGGCTGCGGGCTCCGGTGGGCCCGCTGTTCGTGCGGCTGCGCGTGCGGCGCCTGGGGCGTCATGCGTACCGGCTCCCCCGTATAGCGGCTGGAGCCGTCGACGTGCACCTGGAGCGGTACGACGAAGCCGATGCGCTCGTCGTGGATGGTGGCGAGGACCGGGTGCCCGGTGGCGAGGGCGAGGCGGTGGAGGTAGCTCAGGACCGCGCCCTGCACCGTCTCCCCGGGCGCGGCGACGACCGGCATCCCGCCGACCGTGGCACCGCCTGTGGCGCCCGCGGGGCCACGGACCGCGGCCCCCGCCGGGCCGTCCGCCGATGCCGGTACATGGACCTCGATCGGCGTCATCGCGGCGGTCGGCTGCCCCCCGGCACCGGGCGCCGAGCGCTGCCGCTTGAGTTCCCGCTTCTGTTCGCGGCTGAGTCGAGACATCGGTTCCCTCACGAAGGGGTGGTCGCGGACGAGGATGAGGTCGAGGACACGGGCGAGGGCGAGGACGACGCGGACGCCGGCGGTGACGGCGGGGTCGCCGCCTCCACCGTCTCCACGTCGGAGATGTGCCACGGCCGGCCGTCGCCGGCCCGGGTGAGCTTGAGGTAGACGCTCGCGCGCGGGCCCGTGCCCGTCCAGCCGTCGCGGCCGTGGGCCGTGCCCTCCACGAAGAGGGCGCGATAGGCCAGGACGGCCGTGTCGGCGGGGCCGTCGGCGTCGTCGTCCGGGCTCACGTCCACCGTGGTCCACGCCTGGTGGCCGGCCCAGGTGTTCCACTCGTTGCCCGCCCCGCTCGCAGGGTGGTACGACCGCTCGGCCGCGGCCTTGGGCGCGGTGAACCAGCGGGCCGAACGCAGCACGGCGTCGTGCGGACCGTAGTCGTATTTCGTGTCATGGCCGTACGCCACCTCCGCCCACGCCTCCGATACTTCCGTCGCGTCCGTCCCGTCGACACCCGACGGGCTCGGGACATGTGCGTCCGCGCCCAGCGGCCTGCCCGACGGGAGGGGCGCCTTCGGTGCCACGGAGGGCATCACGGAGGGCGACGATCCCGGCGCGCCCACCGCATCACGATGGTCCCGCAGGCCACAGCCCGTCAACGCCAGCACCCCGGTCACGGACACGACCGCCAGCGCGGTGACCGTCCTCCGGCCCATACCCGCACGGACTCCCGTGCGGGTTCCCGTACAGGCGCTCGTACGCGTCCCCGCACCTGTTGCCCTGCGTGACTCCCCGCCCGTTCCCGTACCTGTCGTCCTCATCCTCGCCTCCCTCCTCACTTCAGCCCCAGCCAGGGTGCCGGATCCACGTACGTGCCGTTCTGCTGGACCTCGAAGTGCGCGTGCGGTCCGGTCGAGAGGCCGGTGGATCCCACCTCGCCGACCCGCTGGCCGACCCGCACCTGCTGGCCGACACTCACACTGGGGCGGCTTCTCATGTGGTTGTAGGTCGTCGCGATCTCGTCGCCGCCGATCTTTCCGTGCGAGATGACCACGCGGTTGCCGTAACCGTTGGACCAGCCGGCGAAGATCACCTTGCCGTCCCGGGCCGCCGTGAACGGCGTGCCCGCCGCGGCGGCGAAGTCGATGCCGGTGTGCAGCTTCATGCGGTGCAGGATCGGGTGCATGCGCATGCCGTACGGGGAGGTGATGCGCGGAGTGCCGGGAAGCGGCATCGCCATCTGCTGCCCGTCGGGGATCCTGCCCGGCGGATCGTCCACCGACTCGTACTTGGATATCAGGGACTTGATGCGGGCGACGTAGTCCCGGGTCTCGGTGTACGGGGGTATACCGCCGTACTGGTGCACCGCGCCGGGTCCCGCGTTGTACGCCGCGAGGGCGAGGTCGAGGGTCTCACCGCTCGCCTCACCGCGGTTCTTGTAGCCCTCGACCTGCTTGGCGAGGGCGCAGTCGTAACGGCCCTGGGCCATGATCGCGTCGCCGGGATCGTACGGAGACACCCGGCCGTTGCCGTCGTCGTCCTTCCCCCAGGTCTGCCAGGTGCCGGGCATGAACTGCGACAGCCCCTCCGCACCCACCGGGGACCGGGCGTTGGGGTTCCAGCCCGACTCGGCCTCGATCTGCGCGGCGATGACCGCCGGCTTGATCACATCGCACAGGGCACCCGCCTTGAGCACCCAGGGCACGTACTGCTGGGGTACGGCACCGTCCTTCAGCCCGCCGCCCCCGCCCGACCCCGTGTCCGCCTCGCTCGGCGCTCCACTCACCGCGACCATCATGACCACTGGCATGATCACCACGGCGAGAGCGCCGCCGACCACCCAGGTCATGGTGGATCCACCCCCGTTGGACATCGGCTCCCCTCAGCCTCAAAATCCGGTCGTGTACATGCAGTTGAGTCTCTCGGCTCCCACCCGATTCCCGCGTCACCGCGGCGTCACAGACTCGTCCCAGGAACTCACGCCCCGTTACCCAACCCGTTCCACCGCCGGGAAGATCGGGGCACGGACGAAGGGCGGAGCGCCCATGCGGGGGATCGAGGAGGTGGCAATGCGAGCGAACGAGGGGGTGGCCATGCGCGGGAACGAAGGAGTGCCGATGCACGGGAGCGAGGGCGCGGCGCCGCGCGGCAATGTGGCGCGGGGGCCGGGCGGGCCCGAGATATGGATTCGCGGACCGGTCGGTGAACCGGAACAGCCGCGACAGCAGCACGAGGAGGAACGGCAACTCGCCGTGAGCACACGGCAGTTCTCCTGGGTCGCCACCCATGGCGGAGCCGGCGCCTCCACGCTCGCCGGCGTCTTCGGCGGCCATGACGCGGGCCGCAACTGGCCCCGCCCGGACCAGGGTGAGCCGGGCTCGGTCCTGCTCGTCGGGCGTACGCACGCGGCGGGCCTGGACGCCGTCTCGCACACCCTCGACATCTTCCGTCGCGGAGACGCGCCGCCGGGACTCGACCTCGACGCCATCGTCCTGGTCGCGGACGCGCCCGGGCGACTGCCGCGCCAACTCACCCAGCGCGTCAAGGTGATCAACTCGGTCATAGACGTCTACCGGGTGCCGTGGATACCCGCGTGGCGCACCGGCGACGTCACCGGACCGCTGCCGCGCGAGATCGCACCGCTGGCCCGACTGACCGGAAGGACCGCACCATGACCGCCCTGTACACGATCGCCGTCGGAGCGCTGGCCGAAGCCCCGCCCGGCGCCGTCACCACCGAGCTCGACAAGGTCCTCGGCATCATCGCGTGGCTCGTCACCGCCGCCGGGGTGGCGGGTCTGATGATCGTGGGCTCCCGGATGGCGCTCGCCGTCAAGTCCGGTGACGTGGAAGAGCACTTGAGCCAGTTCCTGATGGTCCTGGGCGCCTGTGTAATCGGCGCCACGGCGGGGCCGATCGTCGGTTTCGTGCTCTGAGGGCCACGGCGCCCCGACCGGCTCCGTACCGACGGCTCCGTACCGACGGCTCCGTACCGACGGCTCCGTACCGACGGCTCTGTACCGACCGGCTCTGTACCGACGGCTCTGTACCGACCGGCTCCGTGCCGACCGGCTCCGTGCCCTGCGACTCCGCACCCTGCGACTCCGTACCGACCGCTCCGCCGGGCGTCCCGCGCCGGACATCCGGCACCCGGCACCCGGCACCCGGCACCCGCCGAAGATCCCTTGAGGCACCCTCGCACCTGAGGGTGCCTCAGTTGTTTTCCGGGGGTCTCCCACCTCGTATTTCATGACGGTCTCTTCCCGTCTGTCACGGACACGTCACCGACAGGTGCTGGATCACTACATCGCTTGGCCCGGACCCACAGGAGTCGCCAAGCTCACTGTGCAACCGGGAACCCGGGCGTCCCACGGTCCTCCGTCGCCCTCGCGTACCGCTCACAGCAGGCAAGTGCCGTGCACACCCAGCAGATTCCGCTCAGCCCGGCATGTTCCGCACGCGTCCAGCACGTCTGCGCCGACAGCCGGCCACATCGGGGAGAAGTCATGTTCAAGGCGATAGCAGCCAAGGCCCACCAGTCCATCTACCTGGCGGACGGAAAGGTCCCCGACCCCAACCGCAACGCGCCGGGCGCGCTGACCGGGAAGGTCGACACCGTCCTCGGCATCCTCGCCTGGGCCGGCACCGCTGCGGGCGTCGCGGGGGTGCTCATCACCGGCGCCATGATGGCGATCTCGATGCGCCGTGGCGAGGGCTCGGAGCACATGGGCCGCCTCGGCATGGTGCTCGGCGGCTGTGTCCTGGTGGCCACCGCGGGCCCCGTCGTGACCTTCGTCTTCGCCTGACCACACCCGTCAGAACCTGATGCGAAGGGAGCGCAACCATGCTGAACTCCGGTCGGTCCCAAGGCGGCAGCGGGGAGTGGGAGCAGCCGTTCTGGCAGCAGCGAGGCTGGATCCTGTCGGCCGGGTTCCTGCTGGTGCTGCTCGTGCTCGCCGTCTTCACGATGATGAGCGGGGGCGAGAAGGCGGCGGACGCATCGGGCGGTCCCGGCGGGAAGCCGGACTCCTCCGCGGACACGGGCCGGGGCGGCAGCGGCGGGTCGGACACCCGCCCCGCCGGCTGCCGTACCGATGACCACGACCAGGCCAAGCCCACGCGGGCACCCAAGGACTTCACCTGGAAGGCCGACGGGACAGGTCTGGTGCCGGTGTCCAGGTCGGCGGGCCCGCGCACGTTCGACGGATCGGTCTGGTCCTGCTACGCCCGCACTCCGATGGGCTCCGTGATGGCCGCCCACGCCATCACCGACCACCTGAGCTACCCGGGCTGGCGCAAGGTCGTCGACCGGCAGGTCGTCCCCGGCGCGGGCCGCGACGCGCTCGTCGAGAGCCGTGCCGCGGCGGGCGACAAGCCGACCTCGGGCGCGCCCGACGGGGGCGGTTACGCCGGCTTCACGGTCCTGTCGTACGACAAGGAGAGGTCGACGGTGATGTTCGTGGTGCGTGTCCCCGGCAAGGACGCCTACGGCACCGCGTCGGTGACCCTGCGGTGGCTCGACGGCGACTGGAAGCTCGCGCCCGACGCCGACGGCACCGTCTATTCGGGCATGTCGCAGATCAGCGGCACCAAGGGCTTCGTCACCTGGGAGGCGTGAGATGGCTTGTTCCTGGCGGGTGTACGACTGCGTGATCGACGAGATCGGTACGCAGTTCACCGACACTGCCGTGGTCGCCTTCGCCAAGGCGATCGGCGACGCGACCTCCGAGGTGCTCAAGGCGCTCAACGGCGTCTGGATGCACGTCGACGTGAAAGACCCCTCCGGGCCCGTCGGCCTGATCGACCAGCAGGTCGACTGGATCGTCGCCTACGTGGCCGTGGCCTCGCTGCTGATCGCGGCGATCCGCATGGCGCTGGAACGCAAGGGCCAGCCGATGAAGCAGGCGTTCATGGGGATGTGGAAGGTCATCCTCGTCGGCGCGGTCGCCGTGCCCGTGGTCCAGGCGCTCACCAGGGCCTCCGACCTGTACGCACAGCATGTGTACGAGAAGTCCGACCTCGGCAACACCGCGTCGACCGTGCTCGGTGTGCTGACCCTCAACCAGCCGGGCCTCATCCTCATCTTCGGCCTGCTGGTGATGCTGTCGAGCTTCGTGCAGATCTGTCTGATGTACATCCGCATCGGCGTCATGATCATGCTCGTCGGCACGCTGCCGCTGGCCGCCGCCTCCTCCATGACCGGATGGGGCGAGGGCTGGTGGAGGAAGCACGTCGGTTGGCTCGCGGCCTGGCTGCTCTACAAACCGGCGGCCGCACTCATCATCTACTCGGCCACGTCGATGACGAAGGACACCAAGAACCTCGACCAGACCATCGCCGGTCTGGGCATGCTGATCATGGCCGTGTTCGCCCTGCCGGCCCTGCTCAAGCTGATCGTTCCGGCGACCGCGGCCCTGGGCGGCACCTCGGGCGGCACGGTCGCCCTCAACGCGACGAACAACATCGCCACCGGAGCCGTCAGTATCGCCGCGGGCGGTTCCGGCGGAGGCGGCGGAGGCGGCGCGGCCGGTCCGCAGGGCTCGCCGTCCGCCGGTGCCGGATCCTCGGCCGGCGGTGGCGCGGGCAGCGCCGGGGGCGGCGCCGGAGCCGCGGCGGCCGGGGGCGGTGCCGCGGCAGCGGGCGCGGCCACGGGCGGCGCGACCCTCGCCGTGCAGGCCGCGGCGGTCGCCGTGCAGACCGGTGTCGCGGCGGCGAGCGAAGTGGCCAACTCCCTCGGCGACAACGACGGGATGAAGGGCCACAACCAATAGGCCACGAGGCCGAGGGAGTTCGGGGCAGCACCCGCTCGGCCCCACCGCGGCACGTCCGCGGACCGGCCAGGCATCCCGCCGGAGCGATCACCGAGGCTCCGCGGGGCCGCCGCCCCGGACTCCGACCCCTGTACGTATCCAGCGCTTCGAGCCGGAAGAAGGAACCCCATGTCCACCGACGCCATGACGCGTCCCACGTACGGGAACTGGCGCAGGCCCCGCCGTCCCGGACTCGGTCCGCTGGGTCTGCTCGGCACCGTCGTCGCCTTCGGCGGACTGCTGGTGGCGCTGCTGGCGTCGCTGGTCTCGCTGGCCGCCGCGATCGTCGTCCTGGTGCCGGTCGGGCTCTTCCTCGCCCCGCTGGCGCTGCGCACGGTCGACGGCCGCAACGTCTACCAGGTCCTCGCGATCCGCCTCGGCTGGATGCGGCGGAAGGCCAACGGCTCGCACACCTACCTCTCCGGGCCGCTGTCCAAGCGCCCCGGCGGCCGCTACCAGCCGCCGGGACTGCTCGCGCGCACCCGGATGCACGAGGGCCGCGACGCCTACAACCGCACCTTCGGCGTGCTGCACCACCCGGGCCGCGGCCTGTACACGGTGGTACTGGCCTGTGAACCGGACGGCGGTTCGCTGGTCGACCCCGCTCAGGTCGACATCTGGGTGGCCTCCTGGGGCGACTGGCTCGCGCGGCTCTCGCACGAGCCGGGCCTGCGCGGTGCCCAGGTGGTCGTGGAGACCGCTCCCGACACCGGGACGCGGCTCGCGGCCGAGGTGCTCCCGCGCATCACGCCGGACGCGCCGGCCGCCGCGCGCGCCGTGATGGAGGAGGTCGTCCAGCGCTACCCGTCGGCGTCCTCCGAGATGCACACGTACATCGCCCTCACCTACGGCCCGACGGGCGGGCCCAAGCGCGGCACGGACGACATCATCACCGACCTGTCGATGCGGCTGCCCGGGCTGCTGTCCGGGCTGGTCGCCGCGGGCGGCGGCAGCGCCTACCCGCTGGCGGCGGACCGGCTCGCCGAGATCGTCCGGGTGGCGTACGACCCCGCCATCGCGCCCGATGTGCTCAGCGCCCGCGCCGAGCACGCCACGACCGGGCTGGAGTGGGGCGACGCGGGCCCGGCCGCGGCCGTCGAGACCGTCACCTCGTACAAGCACGACTCGGGTGTCTCGCGCACCTGGATGCTGACGCTCGCGCCGCGCGGCACGGTCCGCTCCAGTGTCCTGCGCGGGCTCCTCGAGCCCGCTCCGGGAACCCGGCGCAAGCGGGTCTCGCTGATCTACCGGCCCATCGATCCGGCGACCTCCGCCCGCATCGTCGAGTCCGACCGGCGCACCGCGCACTTCATGGCGGGCTCGCGGCGCGGTCTCGTGCAGGCGCGGGCCAGTTCGGAGATGCAGGCCGCCGAGCAGACCGCGGCCGAGGAGGCGGCGGGCGCGGGACTCGTGGAGTTCTCGCTGATGGTGACGGTCACCGTGGACGACGAGGAGCAGTTGCAGGACGCGGGCATCACCGTGCGCAACCTCCAGGCCTCGTCCCGCATCCTGATGCGCCCCGCGGACCGTATGCAGGCTTCCGCGTTCACGTGCACGCTGCCGGTCGGCCTGCTGCCGTGGGAGCACACCCTCGTTCCGTACCAGATCAGGGAGGCGCTGTGAGCAAGCAGTCGATGCCGCGGACGCCGGGAACCCCGGCCACCGCACCACCGCGGGGCTGGTACGGCCCCGCGGGCGGCCAGGTCGGGCATGTCGACCCGCCCGCGCTGTGGCGCGCGACCACCGTGCAGGCGTGCGGGCTGTGGCCGTTCGCAGCCGGCTCCGGCGCGCCGATGACCGGGGTGCCGCTCGGGCAGCACCTGCACACCGGGGCGACGGTGTGCGGTGACCCCATCTCCTGGTTCACCCGGGCCCGTTACATCTCCAACCCGTCGCTCTTCATGCTGGGCATGCCGGGCCTCGGCAAGTCGACCCTGGTCAACCGCATGCTGATCGGGATGTCCGCGACGGGCATCACGCCCCTGGTCCTCGGTGACCTGAAGCCCGACTACGCCGACACCGTACGGGCGTTGGGCGGCCAGGTGATCTCCATCGGACGCGGGGTCGGCGGCATCAACGTCCTCGACCCGGGCGCGATGGGCGAGGCGGCGGTCCGGATCGGCGGCGAACGCGGCCGGATCCTCGCGGCGGAGGCGCACGGCCGCGTGCTGAACATGGTCGCGGCGCTGATCACCATCGTGCGCGGGCGTCCGATGGACGACCACGAGCAGTCGGTGCTGTCCGCCTGTCTGCACCATCTCGCCGAGCGGACCAAGCCGGGACGAGCGCCCCTGCTGCCGGATCTGCTGAAGGTGCTGGACGAGGGTCCCGACCGGGTCCGCGCGGTGACGCTGGACCGCGGGAACGAGGCCCGCTACCAGGAGGCCGTGGACCCGCTGCACCGCTCGCTGCTGGGCGTGCTCGACGGACCGCTCGGCGACACCTTCGCCACCGAGACGTCGACCCGGATCAACCCCGCCTCCCCGGCGGTCTGCGTGGACATCTCCCGGATCGGCGAGGCGGACACCCAGCTGACGGCCGCCGCGATGCTCGCGGCCTGGTCGGACGGGCTCGGCACGGTGGCCGCCGCGCACGCGCTCGCGGATGCCGGGCTCGCCCCGCAGCGCTGGTTCTTCACCGTCCTCGACGAGCTGTGGCGCCCGCTCCGGGCCGCCTCCGGCATCGTGGAGCGGATCGACGCGCTGACCCGGCTGAACCGTTCGCTCGGCCTCGGCGACGCGAAGATCACCCACACCCTCAAGGACGCCGAGGCCCTCGGCAGCGAATCCGACCGCGCGAAGGCGCGCGGCTTCGTGGAGCGGGCGGGGATGGTCGTCTGCGCGGGGCTCCCGCGGTCGGAGATGCGGGAACTCGGCGAGATCGTCGGCATGTCCGAGCGCGAGATCGAACTCGTCTCGTCCTGGTCGTCCCCGCCCGGCTGGGCCAGCACCGGCGGCAACGAGGAACCGCCCGGCCGCGGACGCTTCCTGATCAAGGTGGGCGGCCGCCCCGGCATTCCGATCAAGGTCTCCATCACCGACACCGAGCGGGCCCTGCACAACACGAACACCCGCTGGTCGGAGGCGGGCAAGCCGTCGCTGTCCAAGCGGGAGGGCGGGTTGCGGTGAGGGTCACCGACCCGGCGCTGTCGGGGAGTCGGGACCCGGCCGCCGGACAGGCCGGCCCGTCCGGCGGTCGAGAACGAGCGCGGCCCGCTCACCGCACCGAGGTGCCGGCCATCGGACGTTCCGGCCCGTCCGGCGCTTGAGGACGAGCGCGGAGCGCGACAGGGGGTCCGGCGGCGCAGTCCCAGTACGGGACGGGCAGGGCCGGCGGGACGGGCAGGGCCGGCGGGCCAGCGGGGGCGGCAGGGGCGGCGGGGGCTCCAACCATCAACAGGGGGACCAGAGATGAGCGGCACGAAAAGGACGACATCGGGCAGCGGGGAGGACTTCCTTCCCTGGATCGTGCCGGGGGCGGCCTTCCTCGTAGGCATCACCTTCTTCGGCGCGTGGCTGGGCGGAACCCTGGGCGCGGCCGTGAGCGGCGCCGGCTGGCACCCGCCGCCGTTCAGCCTGTCCACCCTGTCGACACTGGTGAAGGACGGTCCCGGCACGGTGTGGCCGGCAGCCTCGCCGACCGCGCTCGCCGCGGGCATGGCGACGGTCTTCGGCACCGTCGTGGCGGCCGTCGTCGTCCTCGTCGTGCTCGTACGGCGCCGGGTCGCCGCGCCCACCGGCCTGGCGGGCCGCAAGGAGCTGGCCGGCCTCCTGCCCAAGGGAGCCGCGCGGCGGGCCCGCCAACTCCGCCCGGTGCTCGGCAAGCTGCCGAAGGTCACCCGAGACGACACCGGGAACCTCATCGGCAACCTGGAGCCCCGCGGCCCCGAACTCCGCTCCAGCTACGAGGACGTCGAGCTCGACCTGATGGCGCCCCGCGCGGGCAAGTCCACCGGCATCGCGGTGCCGCGCGTCCTGCGGGCCCGCGGCAGCGTGCTGCTGACCTCGAACAAGGCGGACGTGTACAGCGTGACGCGGGCGGAGCGCGAACGCGTGGGCCGGGTCTGGACGTTCGACCCCCAGGGCATCGCCCACACCCCACGTGCCCTGTGGTGGGACATGCTCGCCGACGCCGCCACGATCGAGGGCTCCCGCCGGCTGGCCGGGCACTTCGTGGGCGCGGTCAACGACGACGCGTCCCGCCGCGACTTCTGGATCTCGGCCGCCCAGAACACCCTCACCGCCCTCTTCCACGCTGCCCACCGGGGCGGACGGCAGATCGGCGAGGTGCTCGGCTGGCTGGCCGACCCGGCCGACCGCACGCCCGTCGACCTGCTGCGCGACGCCGGGATGACAGCACTCGCGGACCAGTTGCAGGGCACCGTGCAGGGCGCCGTGGAGACCAGGGACGGCATCTACGAGACCGCCCGCCAGTGTGTGGCCTGCCTGCTCGACCCGTCGATCGCGGCATGGGTGACACCGGATCCCGCGCTGCCGCAGTTCTTCCCCGACCGCCATGTCCTGTCCACCGACACGCTCTATCTGCTCTCCAAGGACGGCGGCGGCTCGGCGGCCGGTGTCGTCGCGGCCGCCGCGGACTCCGTACTGCGCGCGGGAGTGGTCGCCGCCGAGCGGATGGGCGGACGGCTCGAACCGCCGATGACGGCGGTCCTCGACGAGGCGGCGAACGTCTGCCGGATCTCCGATCTCCCCGATCTGTACTCGCACTTCGGCTCGCGCGGCATCAACATCGTGACGCTGCTCCAGAGTTACCGGCAGGGTTCACGTGTGTGGGGCGAGGCCGGGATGGACGCGCTCTGGTCCGCCGCCACGATCAAACTGCTCGGCGCGGGCCTGGACGACGCCGACTTCGTGGAGAAGATCTCCCGGCTGGTCGGCGAGCACGACGTGTCGACCGTCAGCTGGTCCAGGAGCAGGGACGGGCGGTCCCGGTCGACCTCGTACCGCTTGGAACGCATCCTGCCCGCCGACCGCATCCGCGCGATGCCCAAGGGCACCGCCCTGCTCCTGGCGACCGGCATCAGGCCCGCCCTGGTCCGGCTCCGCCCCTGGTACGCCGAACCGGGTGCCGACCGCATCGCGACGGCGGCCCAGGCCGAGGTGAAGGCCATCACCGCCCGCGCGGCCGAAAGGATCACCAGCCGATGACATCCGCCGCCGAAGGGAAGTCTCCCCCGATGACCACCGCCGCCGCCGAGCAGGAGCCCATCGCCGCTCCGCCGTTCATCCTCTATCTCGACGGCCCGGAATACGCCGAGGAGATGGCTCAACTCGCCGTCTGGGTCACCGATCTGCTCCTCCCCGTCTACGGCCGCGAGGTCACCTCGCAGCAGCCCTGGTGCCCTCGCTGGTGGGAGCACCCGGAGGCGGTCGCCCGGCTGCACGGGCTGTGGCTGGCCTGGCAGGAACACACCGACCCGGCCGCGGGTGCGTCCGGACCCGCCGTCTGGCACCGCGACCACCTCGGCGCCGTGCTGAGCGAACTCCGGTCCCCGAGCGGCCCGTTCGCCGGATGCAAGCAGGGCAGCCACCGCCCGAAGACGCCGCCCGCCGTCGAGTCGTACGAGGACGCGGTCGCCGCGTCCCGCCGACCGGACCCGGATCCGTACGAGACCAGTCTCTGGTAGACGAGGAATACTCCAGCCATGAACGACACCCCCGCACCCGGCGCCTCCGCCGACGGTCCGGCTCCGTCCCTGCGCGCCTACCTCGGTCTCTACGCCGCCGGATTCGTCGAACGCGAGGAGATGGTCGCGACCGTCGCCTCCTGGCCCTTCGAGGTCGAGGAGGGGCTGGACGAGGGGCACCCCGAGCCGACCCATCAGGACAACACGCTGTCGGTCCTCGCCGCGGCGCGGCTGCTCGGGCAGGTGACCCGCGAGGACGTGACGGAGATCCAGCGCCGGATCGACGGCCGGCCGGACGGACCGGCCGACGGGGCCGAGCGGCGCCGATGACCACGGGCGACGGGCCGGAGGCGGGGCTCAGACCTGAATACCGCTCGCTGTACCGGGAGTTGCAGACCCGGATGTCACCCGGCGGTGATCTCGCGCCGGGGGACGCCGACACGTTCGGCCAGTTCCGGCACGGCGCGCTGTGGACTCCCGACCGCGAGCGGATGCACGCGGCGATCCTGGAGGACTTCACGGCGCGCTGCGCGGGCATGCCGCGCGACGGGCATGCCGCGCTGCTCACCGCCGGGGCCCCCGGTGCCGGCAAGGGCGGCGCGCTGCGCGGGCTCGCCGAGTGGCAGGGTCAGGGCGACGAGCTGGGGCGCGCCCTGAACCGGGTGCGCGGCGTCGACGTACGCGACTATGTGGTGCTGGACCCGGACGAATTCAAGGTGGCGCTCTTCGAGCACGGCGGATCACCTCGACTGCCCGCGCACTCCCTCGAGTTGTCCGACGGACGGCGGGTCTCGCCGTCCGAGACGGCCTCGCTCACCCACCGCGAGTCGGCGTTCCTCCAGGGAGCCTTCGAGCAGTGGGCGCGGGCCGAGGGCTACAACCTCCTCTACGACGCGACCCTGCGCGACCAGCGCTGGAACGAGAAGCTCCTCGGCGATCTGCGCGCCGACGGCTACGACAGACGCGTCCTGCTCTCGGTCGAGGTGCCCGTCGAACAGTGCCTCGCCCAGAACGCCGGCCGCTGGCAGCACGGCCGCACCGAGTTCGACGCGGGACGGGACCGGTACGGCGGCCGCATGGCCCCCGAGGTCATGATCAAGGACCTGTACGCGCGGAGCACCTCGGGGCGCGGCTTCTCCGTCGGCCGCGAGAACGCGGAGAAGCTGGTCGAGGCGGGACTGGCCACCGGGCTGATCACCTCGGACCGGGGCGCGTTCACCGCCGGGCGGGGAACCGGCGCGGCCCCGGCGTCCGGGCTCGGTGCCGCGCCCGCCCACCGGCAGGGCGACGCCACGATCCGGGTCGCCGCCGCGGGACGCCTGCGCTCGGGCGGCGGAAGCACCGCCCCGGCGGCGGGACGGACCCCGGCCGCACCCGGGGCCACGCCCCCGGCGGCTCCGGCCGCGGCGCGCGCCACGCCCCGACCCCCGCGTACGCCGTGACGCGCCCCGGACAGGTCCTACGCGCCCGGCGGCGGGCCGACGTGGTCGAGGCCCTCCAGGATGCGGCGCTTGCGGGCGATGTTCTCCAGGAGTCCGGCGCGCTCGAAACGGCGCGGGTTCTTGTGGAACACCTCCCGGCCGCGCTCCGAGGTGATGAGCTCCTCGGGGACGCGATCGGCGCCCTCCGGAAGGAACTTGAGGACCTCCTCCACCGCCGCGAGCGCGAACGCGGAGCCCGCGCGCTGCCCGCCCCGCTCGGCGGGCGGCGTGTGCAGCAGCCGCAGTCCCGTGTCCGTGGCGACCTGGTCGCCGACCCACAGGAACTCCCCGGGGTCGATGATCCGCGAGGGCTCGGCGCCGCCGAACGCCGGTGGCGCGGGCGGGAGTTCGTCGGTGAGCCGGAAAGCGAAGGAGCGGGCGCGGCCGCACTGCGGACAGACCCCTTCGTACACCGCGATCAGCACACCGTCACGCTCGTCGAGACGGTGCCGGCGCTCGAAGTCCTCCGCCCCGCACACACACGCGTGCAGGTCCATGTAGAGGTGTGCTTCCTGCGTCGAACGGGCGATCAGCATGCCAAGATCTTACGTGCCACGAGGCCGGCCAAGGGGGAAAGTGCCAGTGGACCAGGAACCGCTCGACCGCAGGGACCCGGGCCGCTCCGCCCCGGCGGACACCCGGCCGGACGCTCCGGCCGGGGCCGCGGCCGCCGCCCCGGCGCCGGGGCCGGAACCGACCGTCATCGCCGCGACCGACATCGCGGGCAGCCGCTTCGTCTCGGGCACCGGCGCAGCCCCTGATCCCGGGCGGCAGGCCGCCGTCGTCGCGCAGGCGGAGAGCACCCTGCCGATGGTGGTGCAGAGCCTGTACGCGCAGCGGCTGCACTCGGTCGAGCTGCGGTCCGGCGCCGCGGGCGACCGCTTCTTCGCGCTCACCGACGACCGGGGCAGGGACCTCACCCTGCGTCTGGACGCCGTGCCGCTTCCCTCCGGCACGGTCGCGCGGACGCACGTCAACACCACCTCGGACCAGCACGTCGTCCAGCTCTCCGACCGGATGGACCCGCGGCAGGTCGGGCGGGCGCTGAGCCACGAGGTCGGCGAACTGCTCGCGGTGCGCGACCGGGCGGCCCGTGCCGCCGCCGGCGACCCCGAGATCGCGGGCGTCGCACCGAGCCACGACGACCTGCTGGCCCGGGGGCGGCTCGGCGCCGCGGAACGGCGCCTGAGCCTCACCGAGGAGGACCTCGGCCGGGTCGGCGAGCTGAACTACCTGGCCGCCCGCATGAACGACACCACCCTCGACGCCTCCCGACGCGCGGAGGCGCGCGGCGAGTTGTCGGCACTCATCGACCACACCGGGCTGCGGCCAGGGGCTGCGGCCGGCTCCGAGCGGTACGCGCAGGAGCTCCAGGCCGCCGACATCCGCCGTGACATCGTCGACCAGCACCTGACCCCGGCGGCCACCGACGCGCTGCGCGAACTGGCCGTCCCCATGGAGCGGTTGGGCGCCGCCGACGTGGCCGAGCTCCGGGAGTTCCGGTCGCGGGCCGAGCACGCCCGGCCCCTCGGGACGTCCGCCGACGCCCCTCCCCTGCCGGGGTTCCGGCCCGACGGCTCCCCCGTCCCGCGCGAGGAACTCGCCTCGGCGGCGGCCCGGGCCGCCGATCAGCGCACCCGGGCCGCCGCCGGCACGCTCGAGCAACTGCGCGCGGAGGCCGCCACGACGGGCGCGTGGCCCACCCGCGAAATCGTCATCGGCGGTGGCGCCAGCCTCGTCGGGCGCGACCCTGACGCCCTGCTCGTCGACGCGCGCGGCCGCTGGCACCTGGACCCCGGCCAGGGCATCGTCCAGTCCCCCGACCAGGTACGGGACATGCGGACGACCGGGCTGGGCGACGCCCACCAGTTCGCCGACCCGACCGCGCGGGTGCCGCGTGACGCGGTACGCCTGTGGGAGGACGAGCTCGCCGTACGCGGACCGGTCGTCGACGGGACCGCGCGGCTGGTCGCGGCGCAGGACGGCCATCTGTACGCGCACATCCGCCCGGGCGACGGCTCCTCCGACGTCTATGTGAACGTCGAAGGAACCCCGACGGTCGCCACCGGGCTGCCGCCGGAGATGGTGCCGGGCGTCGACCGCCGGGACGTGGTGAATCTGCCGGAGGCCCTCGACGCCGTGCGCGGGCAGCTGCCCGCCGACTCCCCGGCGCACGCCCGGCTGACGGGGGCGACCGACGCGCAGCAGACCCTCCGGATCCTGCGGGAGGAAGGCGTGCTGGACGGGCTGCGCTCGGGCGGCGGCGCGCGGGCCGCGCTCCAGACGCTCGACGCCACGGCCCAGTGGGAGCGGGCGAGGGCCGCCGCGCCCGGGCGGGTCTTCATCGGTGACGAGATCGCCGAGAACCGTTTCGACGTGAGCGGCGAGGGTGCCCCGAAGACCTGGCTGGTCGCGGGTGCCGGCGGCACGGGCGTGGCCAACGCCGAGATCATTCTGGAGGCCGACCCCGAGGCCAGGGTCACCATCTACGGGCCGAACCTGCCTCCGGCGCTGGAGAACCAGGTCCAGTTCACCGCGATGCGTGAGCGGTTCGTCAGCGAGTACGGCGGTGACGGCCGCCTCACCATCGACATCCACCCCGACAACCGGGTCGGCGCCGTGCAGATGCACACCGGGCCCGACGGGAAGCCGCGGTTCCGGGAGGGGCACGTGGAGGCGGAGGCGTATGTGGCGAGCCTCGGGCGGACCGCGCCGATGCCGGAGGCTCTCCAGGATCTGGCCGAGCGGACCCGGGCGGGGGGCGGGCAGGTGCGGGGGGACCTGATGTTCGACCAGGACCGGCAGTTCCTCGGCTACGGCGTCACCTTCGAGACGGGGGGTGGTCAGCGGCGCGTCGAGGTGACCGGTGCGGCGTCGCAGTTGCTGCCCCGTGATGTCTTCCCCCGTGACACCCAGGCCGCCCTGAACGCCATGGCCGCCCGCCAGGTCCCGTCCCAGAGCGGCAACGCGGCCCCGGGGTTCGCCCCCACGGCGCAGCAGGCGGCCCGGCTGGCCGCGGCACGGGAGCGCGGGACGGTGGAGCGGCACACCTCGGTTCCGGAGAGCTGGGGCAGGCCGGCGGTGGCGGGTGCGACGGCGACACCCGGGGGGCCGGGTACTGCGCCCTCCAGCGGCTCCGGCAACTCCGTCGCGGGCGCGGCTCGCCGCCAGTCCGGCCGGGGTTCGGCCACTCCTGGGGGTCCCGTCGCCGGCTCGGCGCCCGGGCCTGTCGCGCCGGCTCGGCCGCCGCGGGTGCCTCGGCCGCCGGCGCCGGGGCGCTGACCTCGGGTGCGTTCGCCTGGCTGCGGGCCGGTCGGGTCGCGTCCGGTCGGTGCCGGTCCGGTGGGTGCGGGTGCGGGTGCGGGTGCCGGTCCGGTGGGTGGGTCGGGGCCGTGCCGGTACATCCCAGTCCGTCGCCGCTGGATCAGACGTGAGTGCATGAGGGAGCCGCTGCTCGATCCGGACGTAAGCGACGGACATCAGGGATGTACCGGCACGGCCCCTCCCGTGCGTGGACGGGTGCGGGTGCGATATCCGCTTCTCAGCTCCGGCCGGGGCAAGATCCAGCCCCGGCCGGAGGAGAATCCAGCCCCTCCGGCGTTTGAGGAGCGGGGGCTGGGGCGGAGCCCCAGGTACGGGTTGGGATAGGGGCGGAGGGGGCGAAAGAAGGGTGGGGCGGACCCCTCTGCGCTGGACTATTGCATGCGTGCGCATATATTGTGCACGCATGTAATGGACGTCGTTCGTGGCGTGTGATCCAGGGGGAACCATGACCCGCAAATTCCTGTTCCTGCTCGGCAGCAGCCGCACCGGTGGCAACACCGAGCTGCTGGCCCGCGAGGCCGCGGAGCAGCTGCCCGCCGGTGTGGAGCAGCGCTGGCTCAGCCTCGCCGAGCATCCGCTCCCCGACTTCGTGGACCTGCGCCGCGACAGCGACCATGTGCGCCCTCCCGCCGGGAGCACCCCGGACCTGCTGCTCGACGCCACGCTCGCGGCCACCGACATCGTGATCGCCTCGCCGCTGTACTGGTACTCCGTGTCCGGACTGACCAAGCGCTACCTGGACTACTGGTCGGGCTGGCTGCGCACGCCCGGCATCGACTTCAAGGCCACCATGGGCGGCCGCACCCTCTGGGGCGTCACCGCGCTCGCGCACGAGGAGCAGGAGGTCGCCGACCCGCTGATCGGCACGCTGAGCAACTCGGCGGCGTACATGAAGATGCGCTTCGGCGGGGTCCTGCTCGGCAACGGCAGCGGGCGCGGCGATGTCCTGAACGACGCCGAGGCGCTGGCCCGCGCGAAGACCTTCTTCGGGGTGCAGGAACCGCCGCTCGCCCGCTTCCCGTACGAGGTCTGAGCCGCCCCCCGTCTAGGCGGTGATGTCCTTCGCCGTGAACCGCGCCCACGCCGCCGACCCGAACACGGCGGCGTACAGGCCCTGGAGGCCGAGGTTGTGGATCAGGTCGTCCCAGTAGACCGGGTCGCGCATGAGGTCGGCGAAGGACAGCCAGTAGTGGGAGAAGAAGTACGGCTGGAGCGCGTGCAGCTGGGGGATCTGGTCGAGGATCTGGACGGTGATGAGGAGGCCGACCGTCGTCGCCATGGCCGCGATGCCGCTGTTGGTGAGGGTCGAGACGAACAGGCCCAGTGCCGCGACGCCGGTCAGTGACGCCGCCACGACGAGGGCGATGAGCAGCGCGCGGCCGAGCCCCTCGGTGAAACCGATGCGGGTCCCGGAGATGGTGGTCAGCTCGCCCAGTGGGAACAGCAGGACGCCCACCAGAAGCGCCGAGACGGCCACCACCAGGGTCGCGACCAGGCAGAACGTCATCGTCGTCGCGTACTTCGTGAGCAGCAGCCGGGTGCGGCCGGCGGGGGCGACGAGGAGATAGCGCAGGGTCCCGGCGTTGGCCTCACCGGCGATCGCGTCGCCCGCGATGACGCCGATCGCCATCGGCAGGAAGAAGGGGAGGGTCGCGGCCAGCGCGGTGAACACCAGGAACAGGCCGTTGTTGGTGATCTGCGCGATGAACGCGGGTCCCTCACCTCCGCCACCGCCCGCCCTCGAACCGTCACCCGTCTCGATCTTGATGGCGCTGCCGATGAGGACCGGCACGGCCGCGAGCACGCCGAGCAGGGCGATCGTCCGCCAGCGCCGGAAGGTCGTGACGAGCTCATTGCGGAAGAGCCCGAGTGTCCACAGCGGGCTCGGCGCACGGCCGGTCTCCGCCCCCACGCGCAGCGTCTCAGCCCGCGACATCGAAGCCCTCCCCCGTCAGTGCCACGAACGCGTCCTCCAGCGAGGCCCGTTCGACCCCGAAGCCACGGACCCGGACGCCCGCCGTGACCAGCGCGGCGTTCAGTTCGGCGAGTTCACGGTCGGGCGGCTCCACGGTCACCCCTGTCTCGGTCACGACGAGATCGGCGACGCCCTGTTCCTTGAGGACCCGGGCCGCGTCCCCCGCGTCCGGGGTGGTCACCACCAGCCGGCCCCGCGCACCCGCCGCGAGGTCCGCGACCGCGCCCTGGGTGATGAGCCGGCCCTGCGCCATCACGGCCGCGTGCGTGCAGACCTGCTCGATCTCGTCGAGGAGGTGGGAGGAGAGGAAGACGGTCGTACCGTCCGAGGCCAGCTCCCTGACCAGCGAGCGGATTTCGCGCATGCCCTGGGGATCGAGACCGTTGGTCGGCTCGTCCAGGACGAGCAGGCGGCGGGGCTGGAGCAGCGCGGCCGCGAGTCCGAGCCGCTGCTTCATGCCCAGGGAGTACGCCTTCGCCTTCTTGCCCGCGGCGGCGGTCAGTCCGACCCGGTCGAGGGCGGCCGCGACGCGGGTCCGCCGGGTCCGGGGATCGGCGGTCGGGTCGGCGGCGTCGTACCGGATGAGGTTGTCCCGCCCGGAGAGGAAGCCGTACAGGGCGGGACCCTCGATCAGCGCCCCTACGTGCGGGAGCACGGCCCGCGCCGACCGGGGCATGGGCTGCCCCAGCACGCGGGCCGTGCCCGAGGTCGGCTCGATCAGGCCCATCAGCATGCGGATGGTGGTGGTCTTGCCCGAGCCGTTCGGCCCGAGGAAGCCGAAGACGCTGCCCGCCGGGACGGTGAGGTCCAGGCCGTCGACGGCGAGCTGTCCGCCGCGGAAGCGCTTGCTCAGCGCGCGGGTGGCGATCACCGCGTCCTCGGTGGGCGCGGTGGGCGCCGTGTTCGCGGTGGCCGCCGTGGCAGTGCCTCCGGCTCGCGTCGCGGGTGCCGCGTCGCCTCCCCTCGCGGGCGCGGCGCCGTCGTCACCCGCTCCCCCGGCGGGCGCGGCGCCGGTTCCTTCCGGTTTCCGGGCAGGCGCCGTGCGGGCGCTGCCCGCCTGCCCGGCGGACACGGCGCCGCCCCCGGCCTGCGCCGGATCGGGCTCGACGGCGGACAGCTCCTCCATGGGCTCCCTCGGTTCGGCTCTCCTGGGACCTACTGGGCCGCGTCGGCCGCCTTCACCAGCGCGGCCTTGGTGACGGCACCGGCGTACACCTTGCCGTCGTCCGTGATCAGCGCGTTGACCAGGCGGGTCGAGAAGACCGTGCCCGAGCCGAACTTGCCGGTGACGTGGTCGCCGAGGGAGTTCAGGAAGCCGTCGACGTCGCTGTTGCCGGACGAGCCGGACGCGCCGGTCGGCAGGCCCTGGCCGCCGGTCTCGAACACGGCGATGGAGTTCCAGCCCTCGCCGATGGTCTTCAGGCCGTCAAGGCCCCCGGCCAGACCTTCGTCGGCCCCCGGCCGCGCCTTCTCCGCGCCCTTCGGCCTGTCGCCGCGCAGGTCCTTCAGCTTGTCGCCCTTCACACCCTCGTGCTCGTCGCCCTCGGTGACCTTCGCGCCCTTGGGCGGGGTGAAGGCGAAGGTCGACGCGGCCGGCTTGGAGAAGTCGACCCGGGTGAAGCCCGCGTCCACGACGGCCGCGCCGCCGCTCGCCGGGGTCAGCGTGAACTTCAGCGGCAGACCCGTCCTCGCGTCCACCGCGATGCTGATCGCACCGACCGTGGAGCCGGACTGCCTGGGCTTGATGACCAGCCTGTAGGCGTCGCGGCCCGCGACGTGCGCTGTGCCGTCGACGGTCACGGAGGTCGTCTCGTCCACGGCCTTGAGGGCCTCGTCGGCGAAGTCCTTGGGCGTGGCCGGGACATCCCGCGGCGCCTTCTCCTCGGCGCCCCCGGAGTCGGCGGACGTCGCGTGGTAGACCTCGTTCGACTTGCTGTCGTACCCCCACACGTCCTTGCCGTTGTGGATGAGGCTGTACTCGGCGGCGCTGTCCAGGAGGGAGACCTTGCCCTTGTCCGGGCCGTCGGCGGCGACGCGCAACGTGTGTGTGCCAGACGCCAGTTCGAGGAGCTTCGACTGCGGGTCCGCGGAGGAGCCTCCGTCGCCTCGGGCGGCACCCGACGCGAAGCTGCTCTCCAGCCCGCCCAGGTTCGGCAGTCCGAGATCGGTGCTGATCTTGACCGTGCCGGACAGCTGCTGGACGTCCGACTTGGCGATCTTCTCGATGAGTTGCTGAGCGGTGACCTTCGGCAGGTCGGGGTCTCCGGAGTCGGCGAGTGCCGGGACGAGCCCGATCGTCGCCGCCGCCACCCCCACCACCGCGACCGGAACGACGTACCGCGCGGCCTTGCGTCGGCCGGCGCGCAGGTCGTCGGCGTCGTCGGCCTCTGCGGCCCTCGCGCTGTCGTCGGATGCGTACGGTGCCATGTGTGCCTTACCTCCGTCGTAGGCGGCGGCCCTACCGTCGTGCCCTGCTCCACCCCTAAGCCGCCATTCTCACCCGAACCGGTGAGGAGTGGTGTTCTCCATCTGACCGAATCGGCGGGATCGAAGCGTCAGCCCCCGGACTCAACTCCGCGTAGTCCTGCGGTATGACGTGAGAGGGCGGCGCCCCGACCGACCCGTAGGGGTCTTGCCGGACGAGGCGCCGCCGCGACCGCGCGCCCGGCCGGAATCGGCGGGATTCCGGCCGGGCGCTCGCCTCAGCGCTGCACGAAGACGTAGTCCGCCTGGTAAGGGACCCCCACGATCGTGCCGGGCGAGCAGGAGCCCGCCGGGGCGACGCCGCCCACGGTGTTCAGGCGCAGGATCTCCTGTGTGCCGGCCAGCAGGCCGTGGTGCCGGCCCGACTGGGTGGCCCTGAGGTCGAGCTCGGGGATGTTCGTTGCGCCGTTCGGGGTCTTCGCGATCAGCGCGCCGGTGACCGCGCTGCGGTCGGGCGCGACCCATTGCGGGGTACCGGAGTTGGGCTTCACGAAGGAGTGGGCGATGTGACCGCCGAGCCGGGCCGCGACATCGCGCTGGGCGAAGGCGTAGCCACCGCCCTCGGCCGGCTTGCACTCGTAGATCTGCTTGCCCTCGACCACGGACGCCTGGAAGTTGTGCAGGGCGTTCCTGAAGTCGAAGGTGCTCGTGACCTTGTGGAGCTGGCCGCGGACGGCCCCGCCCGGGAACTCGGCGGTGTGCAGATTGGCGTAGAACGAACCGGGGTCGGTCTTCAGAGCGTCGAGCAGGGCCGTGTCCTCGACCTTGACGGTCCCGACCACGGTGTGGCCCTTGATCCGGTCGAGCAGCTTCCCGAAGTCGACCTTGACGCCGCCGTTGGCTCCCTTGGCGCCCTGGTGGATGTGGAGCAGGGTGGGCCTGCCGGTGCCGCGCCAGGTGACGGCCACGGACACCTTGTCTCCCTTGACCTTGATGAACTCCAGCGCCGCGCCGTCCTTGTCGCCGACGGCGGGGCCGCCCTGGACGGGCACCTCGGCGGCGCCGCGCAGACTGGCGGCGAGGATGGTGCCGCCCGTGCCGCCCATGACCCCGTGCTGCGTGACGATGGTCGTGTCGTCGTGCCCGGAGTGGTCGGTACCGCTCTTCTCGCTGTGGCTCGTGACGTTCTTCCTGCCGTGGCCGCCGTGGTCGGCGGCGACCGCCGGGATGACGGCGGCGGCGACACCGGCCGCTGCGGCCACCGCGACACCGGTCAGGATCAGGCTCTTGCGACGCGTCGTGAACGTGGCGTTCGATCCCATGATTCTGTTTTCTCCCCGTAACTCGGCCGACGCCCCCTGCGTCAGCTTCTGCGCAGAGGTACGGACTCGATCCGATCCTGGACTCAATCCAAGAGTGTGACGCCCATCACATTCACAGAGCCGATCAAATCCGGCGGCGATTCGAGCGGAAAACGGCTCGAATCCGTACTTACGGGTGGCAGCGATCAGGATCGCCCAGCCCTCCAGGGGGGCGACGGATCGAGGATCGAGGATCGTCATGCTCGCCATCAGGCACATCACGGGATACGCCGCCACGGGCGCCGCCGTCCTGGCGCTCACGCTCTCCGGATGCGGAGGGGGTGGAAGCGGAAGCGGGGACGGCTCCGCCAAGAGCACCGGCTCCACGGGATCGGCGACAGCGACACTGAATACCGCCGAGGTCGGGAAACTGGGCACGGTCGTGACCGACAGCAAGGGGTACGTCCTGTACCGCTTCGACGCGGACTCGGCGAACCCGACCAGGGTCAGCTGCTACGACACCTGTGCCCAGGTCTGGCCGCCGGCCACGACCCAGGGCGGCGTGACCACGAACGGCGTCGACAAGAGCCTGGTCTCCACGGTGAAACGCACCGACGGCGGCACCCAACTGACCCTCGCCGGCTGGCCCCTCTACCGCTACGCCAAGGACACCGGGCCGAAGGATGCCCAAGGCCAGGGCGTGGACGGAACGTGGTTCGCCGTCACACCCACCGGAGCGAAGATCACCACAACGGCACCGGCGTCCCCGAGCACAGGAGGAGGCGGCGGCTACTGACGGCCGTCTCAGCCGGCCCGGTGCACCACGGCGTCCACCAGCTCGACCAGGGCGGCCTTCGCGTCGCACTCCCGCAGCGGGGCCAGCGCGGCCCGCGCGTCCTCCGCATAGCGCACGGTGTCCCGGCGCGCCTGCTCCAGCGCGGGGTGCTCCCGCAGCCGCGCCAGCGCCTCGGCGTGCCGCGCGTCGTCCGTCAGGTCCGAGTCCAGCAGCTCGCACAGCGCGATGTCCTCGGCGAGCCCCAGGCGTTCCGCGCGCTCACGCAGCCGCAGCACCGGCAGCGTGGGAATGCCCTCGCGCAGATCGGTCCCCGGCGTCTTGCCGGACTCGTGCGAGTCGGACGCGATGTCGAGGACGTCGTCCGCGAGCTGGAAAGCGACGCCCAGCCGCTCCCCGTACTGCGTCAGCACGTCCACGACCGTCTCGTCGGCCCCCGACATCATCGCCCCGAACCGGCACGCGACGGCGACCAGCGAACCGGTCTTGCCGCTGAGCACGTCGAGGTAGTGATCGACCGGATCGCGTCCGTCGCGCGGCCCGGCGGTCTCCAGGATCTGCCCGGTCACCAGCCGCTCGAACGCCTCGGCCTGGATCCGGACGGCCTCGGGCCCGAGGTCGGCCAGGATGTACGAGGCGCGGGCGAAGAGGAAGTCACCCGTGAGGACGGCCAGCGAGTTGCCCCAGCGCACGTTGGCGCTGTCCACCCCGCGCCTGACCTCGGCCTCGTCCATCACGTCGTCGTGGTACAGCGTGGCGAGGTGGGTCAGCTCGACGACCACGGCCGAGGGCACGACACCCGGCGCGTAGGGGTCACCGAACTGCGCGGCGAGCATCACGAGCAGCGGCCTGAACCGCTTCCCGCCGGCCCGCACGAGGTGCTGGGCGGCTTCCGTGATGAACGGGACCTCGCTCTTGGTGGCTTCGAGCAAACCCTCCTCGACAGCCGCCAATCCGGCCTGGACATCGGCTTCGAGAGCCTGGTCCCGCACGCTCAGCCCGAACGGCCCGACGACGGTCACGAGAGGTTCTCCTGTCTGCTGACGATCACATGGCGAACTCGGTCGATCATTCGGTCGATGACACGGTTTGTCGATGTGTCGCTGCCATCACTCAAGTCAGCGTATCCGGTCACGTTTCGATCACCACGAGCGCCCACCGTCCCCCGGCCGACTTCGCTCCGCCAGCAGGTATACGGGAGTACACCCGGAAGGCACACGTGAAGCACCTGCGTGCCCCAACGGCGGGTACCCCGACTTGCGGGCGCCACCCGATCACCGGCGGTATGTTCATGATCGGCCGATCTGAACCGATACACGACGACATACCGCCAAGTGCCCGGAAGCAGTGACTGTGTCCCGTAGTCCCGTAGCTCCGCCGAGAACGAGTCGGGCCCGGACGTGAAGGCCCTCCCCCCCGGCCACGCCGCACGATGCACCCCGTCCTCCGAGATGCAGTCCGTCCACCGAGGTGGCTCATGCACATCCGTACGTCCTTCCCCTACGAGACCACTCACGAGGACGTCCTCGTCCCTCTCTCGGACGGCACCCGTCTGTACGCCCGGATCTGGCGCCCGCTGACCGAGGAGCCCGTACCGGCGCTCCTGGAGTACAGCCCGTACCGCCTGACCGACTGGACGGCACCGCGCGACCGGCAGCGCCACCCCTGGTACGCCGGACACGGCTACGCCTCCGTCCGCGTGGACGTGCGCGGCCACGGCAACTCGGAGGGCATGCCGACGGACGAGTACGCCGAGACCGAGCCGGCCGACGGGGTGGAAGTGATCACGTGGCTGGCGGCCCAGCCCTGGTGCACCGGCAGGGTCGGCATGTTCGGGATCTCCTGGGGCGGCTTCAACTCCCTCCAGATCGCGGCCCGCGCGCCCGAGCCGCTCAAGGCGGTCGTCACGGTCTGCTCGACGGACGACCGCTATGACAACGACGGGCACTACGCGGGAGGTTCCGTCCTCGCCGTCGACACGCACTCCTGGGCGGCCACCCTGCTCGCCTTCGCCGCCCGCCCGCCGGACCCGGTGCATGTGGGCGAGGTGATGTGGCGCGACATGTGGGTGAGGCGGCTGGAGGCGCTCGACCCCTTCGTCCACACCTGGCTGGCGCACCAGACCCGGGACGCGTACTGGCGGCACGGCAGCGTCCGCGAGGACTACGGCTCGATCCGCGCGGCGGTCCTCGCGGTCGGCGGCTGGCACGACCCGTACCGCGACACGGTGCTGCGCCTGGTGGAGAACCTGCCACCGGATCGCGTACGAGGTCTCATCGGTCCCTGGTCGCACCAGTACCCGGACCGGGGCCTGCCGCCCGGACCGGCCATCGGCTTCCTCCAGGAGACGCTCCGCTGGTGGGACCACTGGCTCCGGGACGAGGACACGGGCGCGCTCTCCGTCCCCCTCCTGCGCTCGTACGTGATGGACGCGCACCCGCCGGCGACCGTCTACGAGGAACTCCCCGGCCGCTGGGTCGGCGACCCGGCCTGGCCCTCACCCTCGGTGACCCCGATCACGTACGCGCTCCAGGGCACCCCGGTGCCGGTGCGGTCCCCGCAGCACACGGGGGTCGACGCGGGCCGCTTCTTCCCCTTCGGCAACGCCGCCGACCTCCCGCCGGACCAGCGGGAGGAGGACGCCCGGTCGGCCTGCTTCGAGTTCGAGGTACCGGCGGAGACCTGGGTGCTGGGCCGCCCGCGGGTCGATCTGCGGCTGACGTCCGCGTCACCCAGGGGCCAGGTGATCGCCCGCCTCTGCGACGTGGCCCCCGACGGAGCCTCCACGCTCGTCACCCGAGGCGCCCTGAACCTGTCGGCGCGCCGCGGCCGCGACCGGACGGTTCCCGCGGAACCCGGCACCACGGAGAACGTGGCGTTCGACCTGAACGGCATCGGCTACGCGTTCCCCGCGGGCCACCGCATCCGCCTGAGCGTCTCCTCCGCCTACTGGCCCTGGATCTGGCCCCAGCCGGGCTCGGAGGCGGGCTTCACCCTCGACCCCATCGGCAGCGCCCTCGAACTCCCCGTACGGACAAGGGAGTCGGACCCCTCCATCACCTTCGGGGAACCGGAGGAGGCGGAGCCCCTCGGCGTGGCCGTCTCCGAGACGCTGGACGAACCCCGTCCGGAACGCCTGGTCCTGCGCGACGTGGCCGCGGACACCTGGCGCCTGGAGGTCGACCCGTGCCTCGGCGGCACCCGCGCGTATCCCGACGGCCTCGAATGCACGGAGGACGCGCGGGAGACGTACACGATCGACGCGTCCGACCCGCTGTCCGCCCACGCCCGCTCGACCTGGTCGATCCGTCTGCACCGCCCGGACCTGCCGTGGGACGCCCGCGTCGAGACGGCCTCCACCATCAGCTGCGACGCGCAGGACTTCATCACGTCCAACGAGGTCGTCTGCAAGGACGGCGACGAGGTCGTCTTCCACCGGACCTGGGAGAAGAGAATCCCGCGCACGGCGGGCTGACACGCGGCCGCACGGGCGGGAGTTCCCGCCCCTGCGGCCGGCCGACAGGGCTCGCGGGGGCGGGAGTTCGCCTCCGAACGACCGTCGACGCGCCGCTCGTCCCGGCCCCGGCCGCACTGCTCCCCCGGCCCGGACGCGCCACTCACGCCCGCCCGGACGCACGGCCCACGCCCGCCCGAATGCGCCGCTCAGGCCGGCCCGGTCCGCCCGGCGTCCCGACGCCGGCATGGAACACGTACGGCGAACGCCCTTGCCACCGGCCGCAGTTCAGCCCGCGCTCGCCCCGGCTCGACCCACGCCCGTCCGGGCCCGACCCACGACCGGTCCCGTCCGACCCGCCGGGCCCGCGCCTCGGCCCGGCTCGGGCCGCTTCCCCCACGAACCCCACCGCCCCGAATCCCCCTGCGTGGGGGTCCGCTTGCCGCCCTCCGGGGACTCGGCATCCCCGACAGTCGGAAGCACAATGCCCGAGTTGCCCGGCATGCCGCCTTGATGACCCTTGGTCTCGTGAGTTGAGTCACGCGCGAACCCGGACACCACCCCACCCCACCCCCTCGCCAACCCATTCACTAAAGGCAAGTTGAGGATTCAATTCCGGTCTAATCGGACGTTTCTCCCTCGCTCCAAACAGGCGAAAGGGATCTTCGCAGCCACATCTGGCCTTGTTCCGGACATGTGCTCTCGCATACGTTCTGGTCGATCCCGGGCGGATCGCCGAATCCTGCCGCCGCCCGGATACCCACCCACCCACGCACGGCAGGAGCGGGGGACCCACAGGTAAGCCGCCGATCCGGGCACACCGGACCGGCTAGGGGTGAAGCCGCGCCCAAAAGCGCGGCCGGGCATCTCCCGCCCGAACCCGACAGCTCACCTCGCAGGCGTCGGAGAGGACATTTCGTCATGCCCGCACGAGGCAAGCACCGCCGCACGAAGACCAACGTCATCACCCGGGGCATGATCGCCGCCGGAACGGGCGGCATCGCACTCGCCCTGCCGCTCGTGAGCGCGACCGGCGCCAGCGCGGCGACCCCGGCGCAGGCCCCCCAGCTCACGAAGGCCGCCAAGACCGCCGTGGTCCCCAACGTCCAGCTCATCACCTACAAGGTGGTCGCGGGCGACACCCTGTCCAAGGTGGCGCAGAAGCACCCCGAGAGCGGCGGCTGGAAGAAGCTGTACAAGGCTAACCGCGCGGTCATCGGCGACAACCCCGCCCTGATCCGCCCGGGCCTGAAGCTGACCGTGGGCACGAAGACGCTGAAGTCGACGGCGGCCAAGACGGCGAAGGCGACCCCGGCCGTCGCCAAGTCCTCCGCGACCACCGCCACCCAGGCCTCCGCCAAGACGTACACGAACAACCTCGACGGCTGGATCAAGGAATCCCTGGACATCATGGCGAAGGAGGGCATTCCGGGCAGCTATGACGGCATCTACCGCAACGTGATGCGCGAGTCCTCCGGCAATCCGCTCGCCATCAACAACTGGGACTCCAACGCCGTCGCGGGCACCCCCTCCAAGGGTCTGCTCCAGGTCATCGACCCCACGTTCCGGGCCTTCCACGTCCCCGGCACGTCGATGGACCCCTACGACCCGGTCGCGAACATCACCGCCGCCTGCAACTACGCGGCCAAGACGTACGGCTCCATCGACAACGTCAACGGCGCCTACTGATCGCACCCTCACCACCACCACCCGCCGGCGGCACCTTCTCGGTCCGCCGGCGGGCGCGTTGTCTGTCGCGTTCCTCGCGTGACCGGTCCCTGGAACAGGCAGACCCTGAAGCGGATGGACCGCAGATGGACCCCTGGAGCAGGCGACCGAGTCCCTAGAAGCCGAAGAGTCGTTCCAGGACGACCGCGATTCCGTCGTCCTCGTTCGACAGGGTGATCTCGTCGGCCACCGCCTTGAGTTCCGGGTGGGCGTTGGCCATCGCCACACCACGGGCGGCCCAGTCGAACATCGGGATGTCATTGGGCATGTCGCCGAAGGCCAGCGTCGCGTCCGGGGTGAGTCCGAGGTGTGCCGCGGCGAGAGCGAGGCCCGTCGCCTTGGTCACCCCGCATGGCTGGAGTTCGACGGTGCCGGGCCCGGACATGGTGACCGTCGCCAGCGAACCGACCACTCCCCGCGCCGCGGACGCCAACTCGTCGTCGGACAACGACGGGTGGCGCAGCAACACCTTGCTGATCGGCTCCGACCAGAGGTCGTCCCGCCGCCGCACCCGCACCGCCGGCAGGGTCGGATGCGGCATCACGTATCCCGGCTCGATGAGCGTCAGCCCGTCCACGCCGTCCTGGTCGACCGCCGCGTACAGCAGACCGACCTCCGCCTCGATCTTGCCGAGCGCCGTCTCCGCCAGCTCCCTGTCCAGGGTCACCGACCACAGCATCCGGTCCGCCCCGGCGTCGTACAGCTGCGCCCCCTGCCCGCACACCGCCAGCCCCTCACCGCCGAGTTCGTCGAGGAGCGGTCGTACGCGCGGCGCGGGGCGGCCCGTCACCACGAGGTGCTGGGCACCCGCCTGGGTCACCTTCGCCAACGCGGCCCGCGACCGGTCGGAGAGGGTGTCGTCGCCGCGCAGCAGCGTTCCGTCCAGGTCAGTGGCGATGAGTGAATATGCAGTCGGAGCGGCCATGATCCGAAGAATACGGATCGAACGACTCATCGGCCCGGCGTGAACCGGACGACGTCCGGTATCCCGTCAGCAACGCCGTTCACCGTACGGTGGTTAGCGCGTTGCGACCGCTTCGGATCACGCAAGGTCCACTTCCGCCCAAGCAGACTTTCCCGCACATGACCGACCACAACACCCCAACACCACCCGGCGGCGGGCGGGCCCGGCGACGGTACACACTCCTCCAGGAATCACCGACCACCATCGACAAGTCCGGGGAGAGACATGTCTTTTGAGTCCTTCGAGTCCCCTGCGCCGCAACCTCGCCCATCCGGCGCGGTGACCCCCTTCCGGCAGCACCTTCGCACCTCTGCCGAAGCCGTGATCCGGCGCTTCCCCGAATCCCTCCGGTCCGAGATCTACGCCCTGTCCTTCCGGATCTGGCGGATCGACGGGGACGAGCGTCACCCGTACGTCGCCATCGGCTACAACACCGAGACCCAGTACGGGCAGGAGACCTACCCGGAGGACCCGGGAGAGGCCCGCTGGAACTACGCCCTGTGGCTGCTGGACGGCTTCGAGATGCTGGGCAACATCCCCCAAGACCCTGCCGGCAGCCCTCTGTACGTGGACGAGGTCAAGGAACTGGGGATCTGGTTCGACGGTGACCACGACTTCCTCACCATGGACCTTCCGGAGGAAGAGGAGGACGAACTGGACGCCAGGTCCGACCTTCTCCGGCTCCACTTCTACGACGCCGTCATCGACCTGGCCCGCCGCCTCCACGCCGACGGCTGCCTCGCGGAGATCTTCGGCCGCCCCCTCCCCGTCGTCGTCTTCGACATGGACTGCCCGGGGTGGGAGATCGAGGCCACCCGGGCCGCCAACCCACCTGAGCCCATTGCGGACTTCATCGCCTGGCAGCAGGGCGCCATCTATGAAAGCGCGCCGAGGACCGAGGAGTTCCTGATCCGTCTCGACGCGGAGTGGCTCGAGTACTTCCGCGCCATGGCCGACGTCCTCGTGACCCGCTTCGGCGTCTCCCGCGCGGAGGCCGTCGCCAGGATCAACGAACGCTACGCGGCGGAGGAGCTCCAGCCCATGGGAAAGGACCTGCTGGGGCACGAACTCCCCGAATTCTGGGCGTACCGCCTCTACTTCGAACCCGACTCCAAGGGCACGCTGCCCTCGGGCTCCCTCGAATCCGACGGCGACCTCCGCCCCTGGGCCGTCCGCCCCGCCCCACCCCGCGACTCGGCCGCCTGGACCCTCACCGAGCAGCCCTGACGTACGGGGCGGCCGGGACGGCAGCCGGACGCGGCACCTCGGCCCCGGTCGGCGGCCGCCCACACCGCCGACCAACGCCGCACCGCCGGTGGCCATCACCATCGACCACCCGCACCGCCGGTGGTCAACACCATCGACCACCCGCACCGCCGGTGGTCAACACCATCGACCACCCGCACCGCCGGTGGTCAACACCATCGACCACCCGCACCGCCGACTGTCGTCACCGTCGGCCACCTGAACCGCCGACTGTCGTCACCGTCGGCCGCCGCACCCTCGGCCGCCCTCGCCTCACCCGTGTGCGGCCACCAGATGCCTGGCCAACCGCGGTGAGGCGAACTCCGTCCCGCACACGAAGCGCATCACCGGCCCGTACGAGGCCGCCGCCGGCAGACCCGTGAAGTACAGCCCGGGCACGGAGGACCGATACCCGGCACCGAGCTTCGGTGCACCGCGGCTCACCGCCAGCTCCGCGCGGAGCTCGTGCCCGAGGAAGTCCATCGCGGCGATGTCGACGCGGTAGCCGGTCGCGGCGATGACGTGATCGGCGGACAGCTCGTCCACCCGGCCGCCATGGGTCTGCACGGTGAGGACGGGGCCGCCGTCGGTGACCGCGGCGCGGACGATCCGCCGGACCTCACGGACCGCGACCTTGCCCTCGAAACGGTCGCGGAGCCACCAGGCGCCGAGGGGACCGAGCACCCGTCGGACCAGGTAGTGCCGGGACCGGGCGGGCAGATAGCGGTAGGGATGCGGGTAATAGCTGAGCGCCCACAGGGACCAGGCGCGCCCGAACGGCGACTCGGGGCGCAGCCTGGGCTGGTTCCACGGCGGCGCGCCGAAGTCGACGGCGCCCTTGCCCCGGGACACCACCCGCACCTGCGCGCCGGCCTCCGCCGCGAGCGCCGCCGTCTCCAGGGCGGACTGCCCCGCGCCGACGACTATCAGCTCCTTGCCGGAGAAGCGGCTCAGATCGTGCTGCTGCGAACTGTGCGAGACGGGACCGGTCGCCGTGGGACCGTCGGCCGCCGCGCCCGCGAGCTCGGGAGGCAGATGGGCCAGCCCGGACAGTCCGGTGGCCACCACGACCGCCCGCGCGGTGAACGACTCTCCCGAGTCCAGCTTGAGTTCGAACCCGCCGGACCGGTCGGCCCCCTCCCGGCCGCCCTTCCGGTCGATCGACACGACCCGCACCCGCTCCAGCTCGGGCACGAGCTTCTGCTGGAACCACTCCCCGTAGGCGATGAACGTCTCGACCGGGATGATGTCCTCGTCGGTGACCAGACGGCGCGTCCCCGCCGCGTCGCAGTAGTCGGCGAGTGTGTGGCCAGGCTGCGGGGCGTCGATATTGGAGGCGACCGGAGTCGACTTGAGGAGCATTCCCTCGGGCATGTGATCGCGCCAGCTCACCATGGGCTCGCCGAAGACACGCACCGGGACTCCACGCGCCCGCAGATGGGCGGCGGTGGACAGGCCGAACGGCCCCGCACCGATGACTGCTACCGGATGAATCACGAAGTCCCTCCCCAGGACGTACTACGCCTACTTCGCGGTAGAACTGTTGGTGCTGCCGAGGCGGTTGGTCCGCCACAGCTGATAGAGATGCTTGGCGCCCGGCCGCACGAAGCGCGCCAGCATCATGAAGAACGGCCGCAGGTCGTCACCCGCGAGCCATGCCAGCTCCGTGCCGCTCGCGCGGGTCGGCGCGTGCGGTGTCGTATAGCCACTGCGCCGGTAGGCGAGCAGGGCCGGCAGGTCGATGTTCTCCACGATGTACCGGTGACCGGCCCGCTGTTCCCCCTCCGGAACGGCGCGCCCGGTCAGGTCCAGATGCATGGCACGGACGACGTCGATCCCCGACTCGTTCTCGAAGAGCCGGAACTGCGCGCCCATGCGTGGGTTGAAGTCGAGGAGCTTGTACCGGCCGTCACGGCGGTCGAATCGCAGGTCGAGGTCGACGATTCCGCTGAAGCCGATCTGTTTGATGAAACGCGCGGCGAGGTCGGCCAGTTCCGGATTGTCGACGACGTACGCGTTCGCCGTCATGCCCGCGTGCGGTGGCCAGGAGCGGACCTTCACCCCCGTGAACATCGCGAGCGGTGTCGAGTCCGCGTCGAAGTACGCGTGCACGATCCAGTCCTCCGCCTCCTCCCTCGGCAGGTACTCCTGGAGGATCACGCCGGGCTGCGGTCCCCAGTCCCGGGCGAGGGCGAGCAGCCCCTCGCGGGTCGCGATCCTCGTCGTGCCGTTCACCGCGGGCCGGCTGCGGCGCACGAACGCCTCGCGGTTCTTGGCCACGAGCGGGAAGCGGGCCTTCTCGGCGAACGCCTCGATCTCGTCGTACGACTGCGGAAAGGCCGCCGCGGGGCTGGGTATGCCGTGCTCCACGCACAGTTCGTGCAGCCCCTGTTTGCTGGCCAGCCTGCGCGGCAGCTTGGCGTCCACGCGCGGGAAGAGGAACGGGCCGGCCAGTTCTTCCTGGTGCTCGGCGATCAGTACGGCGGCCTCTTCGTCCGTCGGGACGAGCACCGTGGGCCGGCCGATGCGCCGGCCGAGGCGCAGCAGCCCCTCGACGAGCCTCTCGGGTTCCTCCGTCCCGGTGGTCGGCCATACGAAGGCGCGGCGCAAATAGCGCGAACTCGCGGCCGGTGTGTAGCGGTCCTCGGTTATCGCGTACATCGGAATGCCGAGTCGGCCCAGACTCCGTATGGCGCCCACGCCGCCGTGGTGCAGCGGGTAGTCGCCGAACTTCACGATGAGGCCCGGAACTTCCTGGTCGATGTCGGCCGGCACACTCCTGGAGCTCCTGGCCATGGGTCCCCCCACATGTCCCCCCTACGGACCGGACCCACCCCGTCCGTGTCCCCCAAAGGACGCTAAGCCGGAATTGCCACGTCCGACAAGGTCAATTCGGACATTGCAAACTCTTTAGGCACTGCCACAGCATGGTCACTCCCCCGTAACGTGTGCCTCGACCACATGGAACGCGTGGAACTCATGGATCACATGGCGAGTACGAATCCGAAAGCGAGGCACCAACCGATGCCCCCCTTCGATGTCCCCGAGGGCGATCCCTTCGGCCCGCACAACCTGCCGTACGGCGTGTTCTCCCTGACCGAACCGGACGGCGACCCCGAGCGGCGCGTCGGCGTACGGCTCGGCGATCACGTGCTCGACGCGGGTGCCGCGGCCCGGGCACTCGGCTCCCCGTACGCCGGGCTGCTCGCGCAGCCGACCCTCGATCCGTTGCTCGCGGCGGGCCGCACCGCCTGGTCCGACGTCCGGCGCGCGCTGACGGCCTGGGTGACCGTCCCGGCCCACCGGGAGACCCTGGCTCCCCATTTCCACCCTCTCTCCGACGTGACGCTGCACCTCCCGTTCACCGTCGCGGACTACGTCGACTTCTACGCCTCCGAGAACCACGCCCGGAACGTCGGCCAGATGTTCCGCCCCGACGCCGCCGACTCCCTCACCCCCAACTGGAAGCACCTGCCGATCGGCTATCACGGCCGCTCCGGCACGATCGTGGTCTCCGGCACGGACGTCGTACGCCCGTCGGGCCAGCGCAAGGCCCCCGCGGACGCCGCCCCCGTCTTCGGCCCCTCGGTCCGCCTGGACATCGAGGCGGAGGTCGGCTTCGTGGTCGGCACCCCCTCGGACATGGGCCGGCCGGTGCGGCTGGGCGACTACCGCGACCACGTCTTCGGCCTCTGCCTCCTCAACGACTGGTCGGCGCGCGACATCCAGGCCTGGGAGTACGTCCCTCTGGGCCCCTTCCTCGGCAAGTCCTTCGCCACATCCGTGTCGGCGTGGATCACTCCGCTCGACGCCCTCGACGAAGCCCGGGTCGCGCCCCCCACCCGCACGCACCCGCTCCTCCCCTATCTGGACGACGCCTCCGAAGACCCTGGCGGCTACGACCTCCGCATCTCCGTGGCCGTCAACGGCCACGTCGTCTCCGAGCCCCCGTTCTCCACCATGTACTGGACGGCCGCTCAGCAGCTCGCCCACATGACGGTCAACGGCGCCTCCCTGCGCACCGGTGACCTCTACGGCTCCGGAACCGTCAGCGGCCCCTCGGAGGGTGAGCGCGGCTCTCTGCTCGAGCTCACCTGGAACGGACGCGACGCCCTCGAGCTCCCCGACGGCAAGCGCACGTTCCTGGAGGACGGCGACGAGGTCACGCTGACGGCCTGGGCGCCTGGGCCGGGCGGAACCCGGGTGGGCCTCGGCGAGGTCCGGGGCCGCATCACGCAGGCCGTCCCCCAGTAGGACGAGGTCCGCGTCACGGTGGCCGGCACCCTGGCCACCGTGACCCCGCGGAACCCGCCCGACGAGCCGGTCCCCTTACGTCCAGTCCTCTATATCCAGTGCGCTATGTCCCGTGCTCTTCAGTCCTCGGGATCCGGTGGTCTATATCCCGTGCTCTACATCCAGTCCTCGGGCTCGGGCTCCTGGTCCAGCTCGGGCCAGTCCGGGTCGGGCCCCTCGTCGGTCGCCGCGGCCGGGACGACCGGAGCGACGGGGACGCCCGGGGTGTCCCGGTCCGCCGCGGGCGTGCCGCCGCCCAGCGAGGCGAGCACCCCGATCACTCCCTCCCCGTACGTCGCCAGCTTCTTCTCGCCCACCCCGCTGATACCGCCGAGGTCCTTCACGGACGTGGGCCACACCGTGGCGATCTCCCGCAGCGTGGCGTCGTGGAAGATGACGTACGCCGGGACGCCCTGCTCGCGCGCCTGCTCGCCGCGCCAGGAACGCAGTGCCTCGAAGGCCGGGACGAGCTCGGCGGGCAGTTCGGCGGCCGCCGCCTTGGCCTTGCGCTCGCCCTTGGGTGCCGACGACCGGGAGGCGGTCGGCTTCGGCGGCTCCTTGCGCAGCGGCACATCGCGCTCGCGCCGCAGCACGGTCCCGCTGTCGTCGGTCAGCACCAGCGTGCCGTACTCGCCCTCGACCGCGATCAGCCCCTGGGCCAGCAACTGCCGTACGACACCCCGCCAGTCGGACTCGGCCAGCTCCTCACCGATGCCGAAGACGGACAGCTGGTCGTGGTCGAACTGGATCACCTTGGCGGTCCGCCGCCCCAGCAGGATGTCGACGATCTGCCCCGCGCCGAACTTCTGCCCCCGCTCACGCTGGAGGCGCACCACCGTGGACAGCAGCTTCTGCGCCGCGACCGTGCCGTCCCAGGTCTCCGGGGGCGTCAGACAGGTGTCGCAGTTGCCGCAGGCAGGGGTGTTCGGGTCCTGGCCGAAGTAGGCGAGGAGCTGCGAGCGCCGGCACTGGGCCGTCTCGCACAGGGCGAGCATCGAGTCCAGGTGGGCGGCCGCCCGCCGCCGGAACGCCTCGTCCCCGTCCGAGCCCTGGATCATCTTGCGCTGCTGGACCACGTCCTGAAGGCCGTACGCCATCCAGGCCGTGGACGGCAGTCCGTCGCGGCCGGCGCGGCCCGTCTCCTGGTAGTAGCCCTCAACGGACTTCGGCAGGTCGAGGTGGGCGACGAACCGGACGTCCGGCTTGTCGATGCCCATGCCGAAGGCGATCGTGGCGACCACCACCAGTCCCTCCTCACGCAGGAAGCGCGACTGGTGGGTGGCGCGGGTGCCCGCGTCCAGCCCCGCGTGGTACGGCACCGCCTCGATGCCGTTGCGGGAGAGGAACTCGGCTGTCTTCTCGACCGAGTTGCGCGAGAGGCAGTAGACGATGCCCGCGTCGCCCGCGTGCTCCTCGCGCAGGAAGGACAGCAGTTGCTTCTTCGGGTCGGCCTTGGGAACGATCCGGTACTGGATGTTGGGGCGGTCGAAGCTCGCCTCGAAGTGGCGGGCCGTCGGCATCCCCAGGCGCTGGGTGATCTCCTTGTGGGTCGCACGCGTGGCCGTGGCCGTCAGCGCGATGCGCGGGACCTCCGGCCAGCGCTCGCCGAGCAGCGAGAGCGCCAGATAGTCGGGGCGGAAGTCATGGCCCCACTGGGCCACACAGTGCGCCTCGTCGATCGCGAAGACGGAGATCTTCCCGCGGGACAGCAGGTCCAGCGTGCTGTCCAGCCGCAGCCGCTCCGGAGCGAGGTAGAGCAGGTCGAGCTCCCCGGCCAGGAACTCGGCCTCGACCACGCGCCGCTCGTCGAAGTCCTGCGTGGAGTTCATGAACCCGGCGTTCACGCCCAGCGCCCGCAGCGCGTCCACCTGGTCCTGCATGAGCGCGATGAGCGGCGAGACCACGATGCCCGTACCCGGTCTGACCAGGGACGGAATCTGATAGCAGAGGGACTTGCCGCCACCGGTCGGCATCAGGACGACGGCGTCACCGCCCGCCACCACATGCTCGATGACCGCTTCCTGCTCGCCCCGGAAGGCGTCGTACCCGAAGACCCGGTGGAGGGTGGCCAGTGCCTCGCTCTCGCCCAGCGTCTCCGTCGCGTCAGCTTCGGTCATCACACCCGTCCCGCCCATCGTCCTGTCCCCCGTACGTCGCGCCTCGACCACTGCGTCCACGATAGGGGTCCGCGCCGACAGTCCGAGAGTTGTCCACAGGCTGCGAGTGACCGGCTTCCCTACGCAACGGCGCCCGGCCCGTCTCACTCCCCTGGACGGCGAGGCCCGCCCGCGTTCAACCCGTTGGCCCCGCTCGCATGGCGGCACTTCGCGACCGAGGGACATGCTGCTCGGGCGGGAGGAGGGGGCCCGCAGCCGACGGAACGGGGCCGTCGCGTACGCCTCTCTCGCGTCTCTAGGAGTCTTCGCATGTCCCAGCGTCCCCTCAGGACCGCCATCACTCTCGTGACAGCCGCCGCCGCGTCGCTCGCCCTGGCCGCCGTTCCCGCCCCGGCCGCGTCCGGTCCGGTCGACCCGGCCGACCGGAAGGCCATGCGGGATCTGGCCACGGCGTACATGGCCAGCTTCAAGTACCTCGACGAGAAGGCCGCCCTCGCCGACGGATACGTCCCCCATCAGTGCTCCACGGATCCCGCGGGACACGGCAGCATGGGTTACCACTACTTCAACGAGTCCCGCTACGGCTCGCTCGACCCGGCGAAACCCGCGGCTCTTCTCTTCGAGGACGGGAAGAACGGCAGGCGCAGGCTCGCCGGGGTGGAGTGGATCGTGGTGGACGCCGACCAGAGCCTGAAGACCAAACAGCGACTCTCGATGTTCGGCGGCCAGAAGTTCGACGGTCCGATGCCGGGTCACTACCCCGGCATGCCGATCCACTACGACCTCCACGTCTGGCTCTGGAAGCACAACCCCAGCGGGCTGTTCAACCGGTGGAATCCCCGGGTGAAGTGTCCGGCCGCCCCGACCCACTCCGGTAGCTCGGGCAAGACCCACTCCACCCACTGAAAACGGCTCGGGCCCCGCTCCCTCGAAGGGAGCGGGGCCCGAGCCGCGCAAGGCCCTGCTCAGCGCACGAAGACCCCGGCCTGACCCGCCAGGTCGAGGAAGTACTGCGGCGCCACACCCAGCACCAGAGTGACCGCCACGCCCACGGCGATGGCCGTCATGGTCAGGGGCGACGGCACGGCGACCGTCGGCCCCTCGGGCTTCGGCTCACTGAAGAACATGAGCACGATCACGCGGATGTAGAAGAACGCCGCGATGGCCGACGAGATCACACCGACCACGACCAGAGCGCCCGCGCCGCCCTCGGCCGCCGCCTTGAACACGGCGAACTTTCCGGAGAAGCCCGAGGTCAGCGGGATACCCGCGAAGGCCAGAAGGAAGATCGCGAACACCGCGGCCACCAGCGGGGACCTGCGTCCGAGACCTGCCCACTTGGACAGGTGCGTGGCCTCGCCGCCCGCGTCCCGTACGAGCGTGACGACGGCGAAGGCGCCGATCGTGACGAAGGAATACGCGCCCAGGTAGAAGAGCACCGACGAGACGCCGTCCGGCGAGGTCGCGATGACACCCGCGAGGATGAATCCGGCGTGGGCGATCGACGAGTACGCCAGGAGCCGTTTGATGTCGGTCTGGGTGATCGCGACGATCGCGCCGCCCAGCATGGTGACGACCGCCACGGCCCACATGACCGGCCGCCAGTCCCAGCGCAGGCCCGGCAGGACGACGTACAGCAGGCGCAGCAGCGCGCCGAACGCGGCCACCTTCGTCGCCGCCGCCATGAAGCCGGTGACCGGGGTCGGTGCTCCCTGGTAGACGTCCGGTGTCCACATGTGGAAGGGCACCGCGCCGACCTTGAAGAGCAGGCCCATGACGACCAGGGCGGTGCCGATGAGCAGCAGTACGTCGTTGCCCATGGTGCCGGCGAGCGCCGGGTCCACGTTCGTGACCGTGCCGTCGACGACGTGCGCGATCGTCGCGTACGACACCGAGCCCGCGTAGCCGTACAGCAGGGCGATGCCGAAGAGCGTGAACGCGGAGGCGAAGGCACCGAGCAGGAAGTACTTGACCGCCGCCTCCTGTGACATGAGCCGCTTGCGGCGGGCCACGGCGCACAGGAGGTACAGCGGGAGGGAGAAGACCTCCAGCGCGATGAACAGCGTCAGCAGGTCGTTGGCCGACGGGAAGACCAGCATGCCGCTGATCGCGAAGAGCAGCAGCGGGAACACCTCGGTGGTGGTGAACCCGGCCTTCACGGCGGCCTTCTCGCTGTCGCTGCCGGGCACCGAGGCGGCCTGAGCGGCGAAGGAGTCGACCCGGTTTCCGTGTGCCTCCGGGTCGAGGCGTCGCTCGGCGAAGGTGAAGACGCCGAGGATGCCGGCCAGCAGGATCGTGCCTTGCAGGAACAGGGACGGTCCGTCGACGGCGATCGCGCCCATCGCCGCGATGTGCGCCTTCGTGGTGCCGTATCCGCCCGCCGCGAGCGCGACGACCGCGGCGAAGGCAGCGGCGAGTGCGACGACGGCGACGAACACCTGCGTGTAGTAACGCGACTTGCGCGGAACGAAGGCCTCGACCAGCACCCCGACGATCGCCGCACCGATGACGATCAAGGTGGGCGACAATTGCCCATATTCGATCTTCGGTGCGTCGATCTTGGAGATCGGCTCGGCCGCGGTTGCCGCCGTTGTCCACAGGCTGTGGACGGCTGATGCGCTCACTTGGCCGCCTCCACCTCGGGCTGGGGGTCCGTCTTGTGTACATCTGACATGGTCTGCTGTACCGCCGGGTTGACGATGTCGGTGAGCGGCTTCGGATAGACGCCCAGGAAGATCAGCAGAGCGATCAGCGGGGCGACCACCAGGAGCTCACGCACCCTGAGGTCCGGCATCTCGGCCACCTCCGCCTTGACCGGGCCCGTCATCGTCCGCTGGTAGAGGACGAGGGTGTAGAGCGCGGCGAGCACGATGCCGAAGGTGGCGATGATGCCGACGGCCGGGTAGCGCGTGAACGTGCCCACCAGGACCAGGAATTCACTCACGAAGGGCGCGAGACCGGGGAGCGAGAGGGTCGCGAGACCGCCGATCAGGAAGGTGCCCGCGAGCACCGGGGCGACCTTCTGCACGCCTCCGTAGTCGGCGATCAGACGCGAGCCGCGCCGCGAGATCAGGAAGCCCGCCACCAGCATCAGGGCGGCGGTCGAGATCCCGTGGTTGACCATGTAGAGCGTCGCGCCCGACTGGCCCTGACTGGTCATCGCGAAGATGCCCAGGATGATGAACCCGAAGTGCGAGATCGACGCGTAGGCGACCAGGCGCTTGATGTCCCGCTGTCCGACCGCGAGCAGCGCCCCGTAGATGATGCTGATCAGCGCCAGCACGAGGATCACGGGCGTCGCCCACTTGCTCGCCTCCGGGAAGAGCTGGAGGCAGAAGCGGAGCATCGCGAAGGTGCCGACCTTGTCGACGACCGCCGTGATCAGCACGGCCACCGGCGCGGTGGCCTCACCCATGGCGTTGGGCAGCCAGGTGTGCAGCGGCCACAGGGGCGCCTTCACCGCGAAGGCGAAGAAGAAGCCGAGGAAGAGCCACCGTTCGGTGCTGGTCGCCATGTGCAGCGACCCGTTGGCCCGGGCCTGGACGATCTCCTGGAGCGAGAAGTTACCGGCCACCACGTAGAGGCCGATCACGGCGGCCAGCATGATCAGGCCGCCGACCAGGTTGTAGAGGAGGAACTTCACCGCGGCGTACGAGCGTTGCGTCGCCGCCACCTCGTCGCCGTGCTCGTGGGCCTTGTCCCCGAAGCCGCCGATGAGGAAGTACATCGGGATGAGCATCGCTTCGAAGAAGATGTAGAAGAGGAAGACGTCGGTGGCCTCGAAGGAGATGATCACCATCGCCTCGACGGCCAGGATCAGGGCGAAGAAGCCCTGCGTCGGCCGCCACCGCTTGTTGCCGGTCTCGTGCGGGTCGGCGTCGTGCCAGCCCGCCAGGATCACGAACGGCATCAGCAGCGCGGTGAGCGCGACGAGCGCCACGCCGATGCCGTCCACACCCAGTTGGTAGCGCACCCCGAAGTCCGCGATCCAGGCGTGGGACTCGGTGAGCTGGTAGCGGTCACCGCCGGGGTCGAAACGCACCAAGGTGATCACGGCGAACACCAGGGTGCCGAGGGAGACGAGCAGCGCAAGCCACTTGGCGGCGACGCGCCGCGCGGCCGGCACGGCGGCCGTGGCGATCGCCCCGAGGGCCGGGAGCGCCGCCGTCGCTGTCAGCAGAGGAAAGGACATCGGTATCAGACCGCCCTCATCAGCAGGGTCGCGGCGACGAGGATCGCCGCACCGCCGAACATCGAGACCGCGTAACTGCGCGCATAGCCGTTCTGCAGCTTGCGCAGCCGCCCGGAGAGGCCGCCGACCGAGGCCGCCGTCCCGTTGACGACTCCGTCGACCAGGGTGTGGTCGACGTACACCAGAGAGCGCGTGAGGTGCTCGCCGCCGCGCACCAGGACGACATGGTTGAAGTCGTCCTGGTACAGGTCGCGTCGGGCCGCCCGGGTGAGCAGGGAGCCTCGCGGGGCGACGACCGGGACGGAGCTACGACCGTACTGGAGGTAGGCGATGCCGGCGCCGACGACGAGCAGCACCATGGTGGCCAGGGTGACCGTGAGGGCGCTGACGGGCGAGTCGCCCTCGGAGTGCCCGGTGACCGGCTCCAGCCAGTGCAGGAAGCGGTCGCCGATGCTGAAGTAGGCGCCCGCGAAGACCGACCCGAAGGCCAGCACGATCATCGGGATCGTCATGGACCTGGGCGACTCGTGCGGGTGCGGCTCGTGGCCGTCCGCGTCGGGCTGCCAGCGCTTCTCCCCGAAGAAGGTCATGATCATCACGCGTGTCATGTAGAACGCGGTGATCGCCGCGCCCAGCAGGGCCACGCTGCCGAGGATCCAGCCCTCGGTGCCGCCCTTGGCGAAGGCGGCCTCGATGATCTTGTCCTTGGAGAAGAAGCCGGACAGGCCCGGGAAGCCGATGATCGCGAGATAGCCGAGGCCGAAGGTCACGAACGTGATCGGCATGTACTTCCTGAGGCCGCCGAACTTCCTCATGTCGACCTCGTCGTTCATGCCGTGCATGACCGAGCCGGCGCCGAGGAAGAGCCCGGCCTTGAAGAAGCCGTGCGTCACCAGGTGCATGATCGCCCAGACGTAGCCGATGGGGCCGAGGCCCGCCGCCAGCACCATGTAGCCGATCTGCGACATGGTCGAGCCGGCGAGCGCCTTCTTGATGTCGTCCTTCGCGCAACCGACGATCGCACCGAACAGGAGCGTGACGGCGCCGACGACGGTGACGACGAGCTGCGCGTCGGGCGCTCCGTTGAAGACGGCCGCCGACCGCACGATCAGATACACACCCGCGGTCACCATGGTGGCGGCGTGGATGAGGGCCGAGACCGGGGTCGGGCCCTCCATCGCGTCCCCGAGCCAGGACTGCAGCGGCACCTGGGCGGACTTGCCGCAGGCGGCGAGCAGCAGCATCAGGGCGACGGCGGTGAGCTTGCCCTCGGTGGCGTCCCCGACCAGACCGGGGTGCTCCTCGGTGCCGAGCACCGGGCCGAAGGCGAAGGTCCCGAAGGTCGTGAACATCAGCATGATGGCGATGGACAGGCCGATGTCGCCGACGCGGTTGACCAGGAAGGCCTTCTTGGCGGCGGTGGCGGCGCTGGGCTTGTGCTGCCAGAAGCCGATCAGCAGGTACGAGGCGAGACCGACGCCCTCCCAGCCGACGTACAGCAGCAGGTAGTTGTCGGCGAGGACGAGCAGCAGCATCGCCGCCAGGAACAGATTCAGGTAACCGAAGAAGCGGCGGCGGCGCTCGTCGTGCTCCATGTACCCGATCGAGTACAGGTGGATCAGCGAGCCGACGCCGGTGATCAGCAGGACGAACGTCATCGACAGCTGGTCGAGCTGGAAGCCGACGTCGGCACGGAAGTCCCCGACGGCGATCCAGCTGTACAGATGCTGTGTGAGGGTCCGGTCCTCGGGGCTCTTCCCCAGCATGCCGGCGAAGAGCACGGCGGCGATCACGAAGGAGGCGGCCGCGAAGGCGGTGCCGATCCACTGGCCGACGGCATCCAGCCGCCGTCCGCCGAGCAGCAGTACGACCGCTCCGAGCAGAGGCGCCGCTACCAGCAGCGCAATCAGGTTCTCCACGATTCAGCGACCCCTTACAGCTTCATCAGGCTGGCGTCGTCGACCGAGGCCGAGTGGCGGGAACGGAACAGCGACACGATGATCGCGAGCCCGACCACGACCTCCGCGGCGGCGACGACCATCGTGAAGAAGGCGATGATCTGGCCGTCGAGATTGCCGTGCATACGGGAGAAGGCGACGAAGGCGAGATTGCAGGCGTTGAGCATGAGCTCGATGCACATGAACACCACGATCGCGTTCCGCCTGATCAGCACACCGGTGGCGCCGATCGTGAACAACAGAGCGGCGAGATAGAGGTAGTTGACCGGGTTCACTTGGACGCCTCCTCCGTCTTCGTGCGCTCCAGGCGCTCTTCGGCACGCTGCTCCAGCGCCTTCAGATCGCTCAGCGCGTCGGCCGACACGTCACGGATCTGGCCGCGGTCGCGCAGCGTCTTGCTGACGGTCAGCTCGGACGGAGTGCCGTCGGGGAGCAGGCCCGCGATGTCCACCGCGTTGTGCCGGGCGTAGACACCCGGTGCCGGCAGCGGCGGTACGTGCTTGCCCTCGCGCACGCGCTGCTCGGACATCTCACGCTGGGTCATGGCGCGCTCGGTGCGCTCGCGGTGCGTCAGCACCATGGCGCCGACGGCGGCCGTGATGAGCAGGGCGCCGGTGATCTCGAAGGCGAACACGTACTTCGTGAAGATGAGGGCGGCGAGGCCCTCCACGTTGCCGTTCGCGTTCGCCTTGGCCAGGCCGTTGAAGTCCTTGATCGACGCGTTGCCGATCCCGGCGAACAGCAGGACCCCGAAGCCCAGTCCGCAGACCAGGGCCAGCCAGCGCTGCCCCTTGATGGTCTCCTTCAGCGAGTCCGCCGCGGTGACACCGACGAGCATGACGACGAAGAGGAAGAGCATCATGATCGCGCCGGTGTAGACGACGATCTGGACGATGCCCAGGAAGTACGCGCCGTTGGCGAGGTAGAACACCGCCAGGATGATCATGGTTCCGGCGAGGCACAGCGCGCTGTGCACGGCCTTCCTCATGAAGACGGTACACAGGGCGCCGATCACCGCGACGGTACCGAGGACCCAGAACTGGAAGGCCTCTCCGGTGGAGGTGGAGTAAGCGGCCAGGTCGGTCATGCCCCCGCCTCCTCTCCGGCAGCCGGGCCCGACGGGCTCGCCGAGGGATGCAACTCGCCCTTGGAGACCGCCACCTGGCGCTCCGTGCCGGGCGCCGCCTCCGTCACCAGACCCTGGTAGTAGTCCTGCTCGTCCGTGCCCGGGAAGATCGAGTGCGGTGACTCGACCATGCCTTCCTCGAGTCCGGCGAGCAGCTGCTCCTTGGTGTAGATCAGGTTGGCGCGGCTGCTGTCGGCGAGCTCGAACTCGTTCGTCATCGTCAACGCGCGCGTGGGGCACGCCTCGATACACAGGCCGCACAGGATGCAGCGGGCGTAGTTGATCTGGTAGACGCGGCCGTACCGCTCGCCCGGGGAGTAGCGCTCCTCCTCGGTGTTCTCCGCGCCCTCCACATAGATGGCGTCCGCGGGGCAGGCCCAGGCGCACAGCTCACAGCCGATGCACTTCTCCAGGCCGTCCGGATGACGGTTGAGCTGGTGCCGGCCGTGGAACCGCGGCGCGGTGGTCTTCTGCTGCTCCGGGTACTGCTCGGTCAGCCGCTTCTTGAACATGGCCTTGAAGGTCACGCCGAAACCGGCGACCGGGTTCTGGAAACCGGGTTTGGTCTCCTTCGGCTCCTCAGCCATCGGACCCCTCCTTTCCGTCACGAGATCCGGCAGTCGGTCCGTCACTCGCAGTATCGGACCCGCCACTGACAATCAACTCCCGCTCACGGCGCGGGCGACGCCGGGGCACCGGCGGCAGCTCCTGGCCGGGCAGCGGGGGCACGGGGAATCCACCGGCCATCGGGTCGAAGGCGGCCGGCTCGGCGGGCGCTTCCTGAGCCCCCTGCTTGTCGCGGAAGATGTCCGCCGCGAACGACAGCAGCAACAGGACGAGGACGCCTCCGCCGACGTACAGGGCGATGTCCGCGAAGTCGTAGTTCTCGTTCCGCAGCGTCCGTACCGTCGCGACGAGCATCAGCCACACCACGGAGACCGGGATGAGGACCTTCCAGCCCAGCTTCATCAACTGGTCGTAGCGCACGCGCGGCAGCGTGCCGCGCAGCCAGATGAAGAAGAACAGCAGCAGCTGCACCTTCACCACGAACCAGAGCATCGGCCACCAGCCGTGGTTGGCGCCCTCCCAGAAGGTGCTGATCGGCCACGGGGCCCGCCAGCCGCCCAGGAAGAGCGTCGTCGACACGGCCGAGACCGTCACCATGTTCACGTACTCGGCGAGCATGAACAGCGCGAACTTGATCGACGAGTACTCGGTGTTGAAGCCGCCGACCAGGTCACCCTCGGACTCCGGCATGTCGAACGGGGCCCGGTTGGTCTCACCGACCATCGTGATGATGTAGATGAGGAACGACACCGGCAGCAGGACGATGAACCAGCGGTCCTGCTGCTGCTCGACGATCACCGAGGTCGACATCGAGCCGGAGTAGAGGAACACCGAGGCGAACGCGGCGCCCATGGCGATCTCGTACGAGATCATCTGCGCGCAGGACCGCAGACCGCCGAGCAGCGGGTAGGTGGATCCGGAACTCCAGCCGGCGAGCACGATCCCGTAGATACCCACCGAGGCCACCGCGAGGATGTACAGCATCGCGATCGGCAGGTCGGTGAGCTGCATCGTGGTGCGCTGGCCGAAGATCGAGATCTCGTTGTCCGCGGGCCCGAAGGGGATCACCGCGATCGCCATGAAGGCCGGGATGGCCGCGACGATCGGCGCGAGGACGTAGACCACCTTGTCCGCGCGCTTGACGATGAGGTCTTCCTTGAGCATCAGCTTCACGCCGTCGGCGAGCGACTGGAGCATCCCCCAGGGCCCGTGCCGGTTGGGACCGATGCGCAGCTGCATCCAGGCGACGACCTTGCGCTCCCACACGATGGAGAACAGCACGGTCACCATCAGGAAGGCGAAGCAGAACACCGCCTTGACGACGACCAGCCACCAGGGGTCACGGCCGAACATCGAGAGGTCTTCAGCAGCGAGGTACGGCGTCATGCCTCCACCTCCTTGGGAGCCTCGGCGGCGACGGTCGCCGGACCGATGCGGACGAGTGCGCCGGGCAGCGCCCCGGTGTCGGAGGCGACGCCCTTTCCGCTCGAGTTCAGCGGGAGCCAGACCACGCGGTCGGGCATCTCGGTGATCTGCAGCGGGAGTTCGACCACTCCGGCGGGACCGCTCACGGCGAGGACGTCGCCGTTCTTGACCCCGGCCTCGGCGGCCGTGGCGGCCGACACGCGCGCGTGCGCGGCGTGCCGGGTCCCGGCGAGCGCGTCGTCGCCCTCCTGGAGGCGCCCTCGGTCGAGCAGCAGCCGGTGCCCGGCCAGTACGGCCTCACCGGCGGCCGGACGCGGCAACTGCACCCCGGTCTCCAGGGGTTCGGTGGCGTGCGGCCCGTCCCAGGCGCCGAGCCGGTCGAGCTCTCCGCGCGCGGTGCGCAGATCCGGCAGCCCCAGGTGTACGTCCATGGCGTCGGCCAGCATCTGAAGGACGCGCGCGTCGGCGGGTGCCAGGCGCCGGGTCATCTGGTCGGGCTTGAGCGCCGCCTCGAAGGAGCGGACCCGGCCTTCCCAGTTGAGGAAGCTTCCGGCCTTCTCCGCGACCGCGGCGACCGGCAGGACGACGTCCGCGTGCTCGGTGACCTCACTGGGCCGCAGTTCGAGCGACACCAGGAAGCCCACCTCGGACAGGGCCACACGCGCGCGTGCCGGGTCGGGAAGGTCGGTGACCTCCACGCCCGCGACCACCAGCGCCCGCAGCTCTCCGCCGGCGGCCGCCTCCACGATCTGGCCGGTGTCGCGGCCGTAGCGGTGCGGGAGTTCGGAGACGCCCCAGGCGGCCGCGACCTCGTCCCGCGCGCGCGGGTCGGTGGCCGGGCGCCCGCCCGGCAGCAGCGACGGAAGCGCGCCCGCCTCGATCGCGCCGCGCTCCCCGGCCCGGCGCGGAATCCACACCAGGTGGGCGCCGGTGGCGGAGGCGGCCCGCACGGCGGCGGTGAGCCCGCCCGCCACGGAGGCCAGCCGCTCACCGACGGCGATCACCGCGCCCTCGGCGCGCAGCGCCTCGGCGGCCTTGGCTCCGTCGCCCTCCAGGCCGACGCCGCTCGCGAGCGCGTCCAGCCACTCGGTCTCGGTGCCGGGAGCGGCCGGCAACAGCGTGCCGCCCGCCTTCTCCAGTCCGCGTGTGGCGTGCGTGGCGAGCGAGAAGGTCTTCTGACCGTGCCCGCGCCATGCCTTGCGCAGTCGCAGGAAGACGCCGGGCGCCTCCTCCTCGGACTCGAATCCCGCCAGCAGGACGGCGGGCGCCTGCTCCAGGGAGGTGTACGTGACGCCCCTGCCGTCGAGGTCCCGTCCGCGTCCGGCGACCCGGGCGGCCAGGAAGTCGGCCTCCTCGGAGCTGTGCACGCGCGCGCGGAAGTCGATGTCGTTCGTGTCGAGGGCCACGCGCGCGAACTTGCTGTACGCGTAGGCGTCCTCGACGGTGAGCCGGCCGCCGGTGAGGACACCGGCCCGGCCGCGGGCCGCCGTCAGCCCCCGCGCCGCGGCCTCCAGGGCCTCCGGCCAGGACGCGGGCTCCAGGACGCCCTCGGCGTTGCGCACCAGGGGCGTGTCGAGACGGTCGCGCTGCTGCGCGTACCGGAACCCGAACCGCCCCTTGTCGCAGAGCCACTCCTCGTTGACCTCGGGGTCCGGGGCCGCGAGGCGCCGCATCACCTTGCCGCGCCGGTGGTCGGTGCGCGTCGCGCAGCCGCCGGAGCAGTGCTCGCACACGGAGTGCGAGGAGATGAGGTCGAAGGGGCGCGAGCGGAAGCGATACGCCGCCGACGTGAGCGCGCCCACCGGGCAGATCTGGATCGTGTTCCCGGAGAAGTACGACTCGAACGGGTCGCCGTCACCGGTGCCGACCTGCTGGAGCGCGCCCCGCTCGATCAGCTCGATCATGGGGTCGCCCGCGATCTGGTTGGAGAAGCGGGTGCAGCGGGCGCAGAGCACGCACCGCTCGCGGTCGAGCAGCACCTGCGTGGAGATCGGGACCGGCTTCTCGTACGTCCGCTTCCTGCCCTCGAAGCGGGACTCGGCGTTGCCGTGCGACATCGCCTGGTTCTGCAGGGGGCACTCGCCGCCCTTGTCGCAGACGGGGCAGTCCAGCGGGTGGTTGATGAGCAGCAGCTCCATCACCCCGTGCTGCGCCTTCTCGGCCACCGGCGAGGTGAGATGCGTCTTGACGACCATCCCGTCCGTACAGGTGATCGTGCATGACGCCATGGGCTTGCGCTGGCCCTCTACCTCGACGATGCACTGGCGGCAGGCGCCGGCCGGGTCGAGGAGCGGGTGGTCGCAGAACCTGGGGATCTCGATGCCGAGTTCTTCGGCGGCCCGGATGACCAGGGTGCCCTTGGGCACGCTGATCTCGACGCCGTCGATCGTCAGCGAGACGAGATCCGCCGGGGGGACCGCCGCTTCCCCGCCTCCGGAGGGAGCGCTGGTGGTCACTGTCATGCGTTCACCTCCGTGTGCTTGTCCGCCCAGGCCGTCGACCTGGCCGGGTCGAAGGGGCAGCCGCGGCCCGTGATGTGCTGCTCGTACTCCTCGCGGAAGTACTTGAGCGAGGAGAAGATCGGCGAGGCGGCACCGTCGCCGAGGGCGCAGAAGGACTTGCCGTTGATGTTGTCGGCGATGTCGTTGAGCTTGTCGAGGTCGGACATCACGCCCTTGCCGGCCTCGATGTCGCGCAGCAACTGCACGAGCCAGTACGTCCCTTCGCGGCAGGGCGTGCATTTGCCGCAGGACTCGTGGGCGTAGAACTCGGTCCAGCGGGTGACGGCGCGTACGACACAGGTCGTCTCGTCGAAGCACTGGAGTGCTTTCGTGCCGAGCATGGAACCCGCGGCGCCCACTCCTTCGTAATCAAGAGGGACGTCGAGGTGCTCGTCGGTGAACATCGGGGTCGAGGAGCCGCCCGGCGTCCAGAACTTCAGCCGGTGACCGGGGCGCATCCCGCCGCTCATGTCCAGGAGTTGGCGCAGCGTGATGCCGAGCGGGGCCTCGTACTGGCCGGGACTGGCGACATGGCCGCTGAGCGAGTAGAGCGTGAAGCCCGGAGACTTCTCGCTGCCCATCGACCTGAACCATTCCTTGCCTTTGTGGAGAATGGCGGGAACTGACGCGATCGATTCGACGTTATTTACAACAGTTGGGCACGCATAGAGGCCCGCGACAGCAGGGAAAGGGGGACGGAGCCGCGGTTGTCCACGGCGGCCTTCGAGCGAGTCGAGCAGTGCGGTCTCTTCACCGCAGATGTACGCGCCCGCGCCCGCGTGCACGGTGAGCTGGAGGTCGAGTCCGCTGCCCAGGATGTTCTCGCCGAGGTAGCCCGCCGCGTAGGCCTCACGTACGGCCTCGTGCAACCGCCGCAATACGGGGACCACTTCACCGCGAAGATAGATGAAGGCATGCGAAGACCGGATGGCATAACACGCGATCACAATGCCCTCGATGAGGCTGTGCGGGTTCGCGAAGAGGAGCGGGATGTCCTTGCAGGTTCCCGGCTCCGACTCGTCGGCGTTGACAACTAGATAGTGTGGTTTGCCATCGCCCTGAGGAATGAACTGCCATTTCATTCCCGTGGGGAATCCCGCCCCGCCTCGGCCGCGCAGTCCGGAGTCCTTGACGTACGCGATCAGGTCGTCCGGTGACATGGCGAGTGCCTTGCGCAGGCCCTCGTACCCCTCGTGCCTTCGGTAGACGTCCAGCGTCCAGGACCTGTCCTCGTCCCAGAAGGCGGACAGCACGGGTGCGAGCAGCTTCTCGGGACTCGTTTCGTTGATCTCGGCTGCCAAGGTCATCACTCCCCCTCCTCTGCGACAGGACCCGCCGGGTGGGACGGGTCGGAGGCCGACGTGTCCTGCGGCGCGTCGTGCGAGCTCGGGTGCTCGGCGGGCCGCTGGCTCTGCGGTGCCCCTCCGCCACGCGGATGCACCACGCGCGCTGGGCCGCTCTCGCCCTTGGCCAGGCGCAGCCCCACCAGTGACGCGTGGCCCGCGCTCCCGCCGCCGTCCACCGCGCCCTCGCGCTCATCGGGGAAGCCCGCCAGGATCCGGGCGGTGTCCTTGAAGGTGCACAGACGGGCGCCGCGGGTCGGCTCGACGTCGGCTCCCGCGCGCAGCTCGTCGACGAGGTGCTTGGCCGAGTCGACGGTCTGGTTGTCGAAGAACTCCCAGTTGACCATCACGACCGGCGCGAAGTCACAGGCCGCGTTGCACTCGATGTGCTCCAGCGTGACCTTGCCGTCGCCGGTGGTCTCTCCGTTGCCGACGCCCAGGTGGTCCTGGAGGGCCTCGAAGATGGCGTCGCCGCCCATGACGGCACACAGGGTGTTGGTACAGACACCCACCTGGTAGTCACCGCTCGGCTTGCGCCGGTACATCGAGTAGAAGGTCGCGACGGCGGTGACCTCGGCCGTCGTCAGACCCAGTACCTCCGCACAGAACCGCTGTCCCGTGCGCGTGACATGGCCCTCCTGCGACTGCACGAGATGCAGCAACGGAAGGAGCGCCGAGCGGGAGTCGGGGTAGCGGGCGATGATCTCGCGCGCGTCCTCCTCGAGCCGGGCCCGGACATCGGCCGGGTAGTCGGGCGCGGGCAGTTGGGGCATGCCCAGGCTGACGCCCTCGGGGGTCGTGGTCACCGGTCGACGCCTCCCATCACGGGGTCGATGGACGCGACGGCGACGATGACGTCGGCGACCTGGCCGCCTTCGCACATCGCCGCCATGGCCTGCAGGTTGGTGAAGGACGGGTCGCGGAAGTGGACCCGGTAGGGGCGGGTGCCTCCGTCGGAGACGACGTGCACCCCGAGCTCGCCCTTGGGCGACTCGACCGCCGCGTACGCCTGTCCCGGCGGCACGCGGAAGCCCTCGGTCACCAGCTTGAAGTGGTGGATCAGGGCCTCCATGGAGGTGCCCATGATCTTCTTGATGTGGTCGAGCGAGTTGCCGAGACCGTCGGGGCCGAGCGCGAGCTGGGCGGGCCAGGCGATCTTCTTGTCGGCGACCATGACCGGTCCGGGCTGGAGCCGGTCCAGGCACTGCTCGACGATCCGCAGCGACTGGCGCATCTCCTCCAGGCGGATCAGGAAGCGCCCGTAGGAGTCGCAGGTGTCGGCGGTCGGGACCTCGAAGTCGTAGGTCTCGTAGCCGCAGTACGGCTGGGACTTGCGCAGGTCGTGCGGGAGGCCCGCCGAACGCAGGACCGGGCCGGTGGCGCCGAGGGCCATGCAGCCGGCGAGGTCGAGGTAGCCGACGTCCTGCATACGGGCCTTGAAGATGGGGTTCCCGGTGGCGAGCTTGTCGTACTCGGGAAGGTTCTTCTTCATCTTCTTCACGAACTCGCGGATCTGGTCCACGGCGCCCGGGGGCAGGTCCTGGGCGAGTCCGCCGGGGCGGATGTACGCGTGGTTCATCCGCAGGCCGGTGATCAGCTCGTAGATGTCGAGAATGAGCTCACGGTCACGGAAGCCGTAGATCATGATCGTGGTGGCGCCCAGCTCCATGCCTCCGGTGGCGATGCACACCAAATGGGAGGAGAGTCGGTTCAGCTCCATGAGGAGCACGCGGATGATCGAGGCGCGGTCGGGGATCTCGTCCGTGATGCCGAGGAGCTTCTCGACGCCGAGGCAGTACGCCGTCTCGTTGAAGAACGGCGTCAGGTAGTCCATGCGCGTCACGAACGTGGTGCCCTGGGTCCACGTACGGAATTCGAGGTTCTTCTCGATGCCGGTGTGGAGGTAGCCGATGCCGCAGCGGGCCTCGGTGACCGTCTCGCCGTCGATCTCCAGGATGAGCCGGAGCACGCCGTGGGTGGACGGGTGCTGCGGGCCCATGTTGACGATGATGCGCTCGTCGTCGGACTTCGCCGCGGACTGGGCGATCTCGTCCCAGTCGCCGCCGGTGACCGTATATACGGTGCCCTCGGTCGTCTCGCGGGCCGAAGCGGCTGATGCCCCGGAAGGGGTCTGCGTGCTCATGAGTACGACCTCCGCTGGTCCGGAGCCGGGATCTGGGCGCCCTTGTACTCGACGGGGATGCCGCCGAGGGGGTAGTCCTTGCGCTGCGGGAAGCCTTGCCAGTCGTCCGGCATCATGATCCGCGTCAGCGCCGGGTGACCGTCGAAGATCAGCCCGAAGAAGTCGTACGTCTCGCGCTCGTGCCAGTCGTTCGTCGGATAGACGGAGACGAGCGAGGGAACGTGCGGGTCCGCGTCGGGGGCGCTGACCTCCAGGCGGATCAGCCGGTTGTGGGTGATCGAGCGCAGGTGGTAGACGGCGTGCAGCTCGCGTCCCTTGTCGTGCAGGTAGTGCACGCCGGAGACGCCGGTGCACAGCTCGAACCGGAGGGCCGGGTCGTCGCGCAGGGTCTGGGCGACGCGGAGGAGGTACTCGCGTTCGACGTGGAAGGTGAGCTCGTCGCGGTCGACGACCGTCTTGTCGATGACGTTCTCGGGGACGAGTCCCTGTTCCTCCAGGGCGCCCTCCAGTTCGTCGGCCACCTCGTCGAACCAGCCGCCGTAGGGGCGGTTGGCCGCGCCGGGGAGCCGGATCGAGCGGACCAGGCCGCCGTAGCCGGAGGTGTCGCCACCGTTGTTGGCGCCGAACATGCCGCGCTGGACGCGGATCTCCTCACCCTTGTCGCCTCGCTGCCCGGGGAGGTTGGAGGCGCCGAGGTCCTTCTCGGGGTTGACCCCGTTGCCGTTCGCGTCGCTCACCGCAGCAGGCCCTTCATCTCGATCATGGGAAGCGCCTTGAGCGCCGCTTCCTCCGCCTCGCGGGCCGCCTCCTCGGCGTTCACGCCGAGCTTGGAGCTCTGGATCTTCTGGTGGAGCTTGAGAATCGCGTCCATCAGCATCTCGGGCCGCGGCGGGCATCCGGGCAAATAGATGTCGACCGGGACGATGTGGTCGACGCCCTGCACAATGGCGTAGTTATTGAACATTCCACCCGATGAAGCACAAACCCCCATGGAGATGACCCACTTGGGGTTGGGCATCTGGTCATAGACCTGCCGCAGCACCGGCGCCATCTTCTGGCTCACCCGGCCGGCCACGATCATCAGGTCGGCCTGGCGGGGTGACCCGCGGAAGACCTCCATACCGAAGCGGGCCAGGTCGTAGCGCCCGGCGCCGGTCGTCATCATCTCGATGGCGCAGCAGGCGAGTCCGAATGTCGCGGGGAAGACGGACGCCTTGCGCACCCAGCCCGCGGCCTGCTCGACGGTGGTCAGCAGGAATCCGCTCGGCAGCTTTTCTTCGAGTCCCATGCTTAAAGGCCCCTCAGTCCCATTCCAGGCCGCCGCGCCGCCATACGTACGCGTACGCGACGAAGACGGTGAGCACGAAGAGCAGCATCTCCACGAGCCCGAAAACACCCAGGGCGTCGAAGGTGACGGCCCAGGGGTAGAGGAAGACGATCTCGATGTCGAAGACGATGAAGAGCATCGCCGTCAGGTAGTACTTGATGGGAAAGCGCCCGCCGCCGGCCGGCGTGGGGGTCGGCTCGATGCCGCACTCGTACGCTTCGAGCTTGGCCCGGTTGTACCGCTTCGGACCGATCAGCGTGGCCATGACCACGGAGAAGATCGCAAAGCCTGCCCCGAGGGCTCCCAGTACGAGGATCGGCGCATACGCGTTCACGCTCCTCGCTCCTCTCAGTCGGCACTGACTGGTGGCGGTTCGGCGAGCCTGCACCCCTGCCCCGGTAAGACCACGAACCCCACCGTCCCGGCGAAGATCGCGGACATGTGAAGCAGGTCACAAGCCCAACTGCCTCGCATCTTATGCCCGGCGGTCTGTGATCTGCGACACGGGGTATTGCACAAGCTTTGTGATCTCCACCACCTGACGAACGATCATGAAGTCGGATGAGCAGTGATCTTCACACGCGAAGCGTCAGGTCGATCACCAGACGTGACATTTTCGTTCATCGCCGCAGGCCGGAGGCGACGTCTCAATATCAAGAGACTTCCGCTGCATGCAAATTGGCGCTGGGCGCACCCCCTTGATAGAGGGCCGCGTTCACACTTCGGGGTGACCGCGCGGACGGATGTGGACACGTGCACGCGTTCACGAGCGGGAGCGGCCGGGGTCGACGCGCGGGACGCGACCGCCCGGGAGACCGTTCCGTGACCTGCGCCACATCTACCTATGGGTCAGATAAGCCGGGCTTGGCCATCGGCTTCAACCGGTGGTAGGTGACGGGCAATTCGGACGTAATACTGAAAGGCCATGATCACGGGCTTGGTGGACGGTGTCCGCAATGCCCGTTACGGCGTCAATAAAGAGTGACGCGCGACGAATTCGGCCGCCCATTGAACAACTGTGGCGCACCACACGTTTCTTGAAGGTATGGAGGAGCCCCTGGTACCGCTAGTACCCATGTCCCACACCGCACACATACGAAGCCACCGGAAACCCCGCCGCAACGCCTCGTCGCTCGCGATGCGCGCCGGAGTTGCCGGTGGCGTTCTCAGCACCCTGGCAGTGGCAGGGGCGGCGGGTTCGGCGAACGCAGCCGAGCCCGTGACGCAGACCCTCGAACTGCCCACCCTGACGGCCGACCTGGCCGCCCAGGTCGCGCAGTCCGCGGACGCCACCCAGCAGGCCGCGGCCGACTACGAGCTGCAGGCGGAGCGCGACGCGGCCGCCAGCAAGGCCGCCAAGCAGGCCAAGGCCGACCTGGCCGACGCCAAGAAGAAGGCGGAGGCCAAGAAGAAGGCCGAGGCCGCACGGAAGGCCGCAGCGGCCGAGGCGGTCTCGCGCTCCTCGGCGCGGACCGTCCTGTCCGCCGGCGCCTCGACGTCCACGAACGTCGCCGCCCCGTCCAGCGGCAGCGTCGCGACCGTGGTCGCGTTCCTCAAGGCGCAGGTCGGCGACGCGTATGTCATGGGCGGCACCGGACCCAACGCGTGGGACTGCTCGGGTCTTGTGCAGGCAGCGTTCAAGCAGGTCGGCGTCGACCTGCCGCGCGTCTCCCAGGACCAGTCGACGTCCGGTACGCCGGTTTCGCTGTCCAATCTCCAGGTCGGCGACATCCTGTACTGGGGCTCCGCCGGTTCGGCGTACCACGTCGGTGTGTACATCGGTGACGGTCAGTACCTGGACGCGGCCAACCCGTCCAAGGGTGTCGTGATTCAGGATCTTTCGGGCTACCCGGCGACGGGCGCGGTGCGCGTGCTCTGACCCGCGAGTGTCTTCCGGAGGACCGCTTCCTGTGCGGGGAGCGGTCCTTCGGGCTGTCCCGGCACAGGCGGCGACGGCCTTCGGCAGGGGCCTTCGGCCGGGCGGGCGTCCTGCGCGGGAGATCGACGGACCGCCGCCGGCCGCGGTGACCCGCGCGCACGGAGCGGATGTCCGGGCGGCGCGAGACGACGGCCGGGCGGCGCGAGACGACGGCCGGGCGGCGCGAGCGGGTCGTGGTCCGTCGCGCCGCCGAGGAAGACGGGCTGATCCGCCGCCCGCCCGGGGCGGGCGCTCCGGTCAGGCCTTGGGGGCCACCTTCGAGAGGCCGTTGATGATGCGGTCCATCGCGTCGCCGCCCGTGGGGTCGGTGAGGTTCGCGAGCATCTTCAGCGTGAACTTCATCAGCATCGGGTGGGTCAGACCGCGCTGGGCGGCGATCTTCATGACCTTCGGGTTGCCGATGAGCTTCACGAAGGCGCGGCCGAGCGTGTAGTAGCCGCCGTAGGTGTCCTTGAGGACGCGCGGGTAGCGCTGGAGGGCCAGTTCGCGCTGGCCGGGAGTGGCACGCGCGTGGGCCTGGACGATGACGTCGGCGGCGATCTGGCCGGACTCCATGGCGTAGGCGATGCCCTCGCCGTTGAAGGGGTTCACCAGGCCGCCCGCGTCACCCACCAGCAGCAGGCCCTTGGTGTAGTGCGGTTGACGGTTGAAGGCCATCGGGAGGGCCGCGCCGCGGATCGGGCCGGTCATGTTCTCGGGGGTGTAGCCCCAGTCCTCCGGCATCGAGGCGCACCAGGCTTTCAGGACCTCGCGCCAGTCGAGCTCCTTGAAGGAGTCGGAGGTGTTGAGGACGCCGAGGCCGACGTTCGAGGTGCCGTCGCCCATGCCGAAGATCCAGCCGTAGCCGGGCAGCAGACGGTCCTCCGCGCCCCGGCGGTCCCACAGCTCGAGCCAGGACTCCAGGTAGTCGTCCTCGTGACGCGGCGAGGTGAAGTACGTACGGACGGCGACGCCCATCGGGCGGTCCTCGCGGCGGTGCAGGCCCATCGCCAGGGAGAGACGGGTGGAGTTGCCGTCGGCCGCCACCACCAGGGGGGCGTGGAAGGTCACCTCCCGCTTCTCCTTGGAGTCGGCGTCGCCCAGCTTCGCGCGCACGCCGGTGATGCGGCCGGTGCGGTCGTCGACGATCGGGGCGCCGACGTTGCAGCGCTCGTACAGCCGCGCGCCCGCCTTCTGCGCCTGCCGTGCCAGCTGCTCGTCGAAATCGTCCCGCTTTCGCACGAGTCCGTAGTCGGGGAACGTGGCGAGATCCGGCCAGTCGAGCTGGAGCCGAACGCCGCCGCCGATGATCCGCAGGCCCTTGTTCCGGAGCCAGCCGGCTTCCTCGGAGATGTCGATGCCCATCGACACGAGCTGCTTGGTGGCGCGCGGGGTCAGACCGTCGCCGCAGACCTTCTCGCGCGGGAAGGCCGTCTTCTCCAGGAGCAGGACATCGAGCCCCGCCTTCGCCAGGTAGTACGCGGTGGTGGAACCTGCTGGCCCCGCCCCGACGACGATGACGTCGGCGGTGTTTTCGGAGAGGGGTTGGGGCTCGGTCACGGCGGGGTCTCCCCAAGGCTCGAAATCAACGTGCCGACGGGCACTGGACATGGGCAGTCTATGCAGCGGTACCGATCACCTGGCTGAAGGGCTGCCCCGTGAACCGAGCTCTCCCCGATGTACGACTGCGCGTCCCCACCGACGAGGACGCTCTCGCGTGGCACCGGGTCTTCGACGACCCGGAGGTCATGGAGTTCCACGGGGGCCGCGCGGCCGAGCCGTCGGTGTACGAGGAACTCACGGCGCGCCAGCGGCGGCACGACGCGGAGCACGGGTTCTGCCTGTGGACGATGGTCGGCCCCGAGGACGAGGTACTGGGCTTCACCGGCGCGCAGCCGTGGCCGCACGCGTGGGGGCCGACCGGGCAGATCGAGATCGGCTGGCGGCTGGGACGGGCGCACTGGGGCAAGGGGTACGTCACGGCGGCCGCGCTGACCACCCTGGAGCGGGTCCGCGCTGCGGGTGTCACGGACGTCGTCGCGATGGTCAACGCGGGCAACGCCCGTTCCATCGCGGTCACCCGACGGCTCGGCATGGAGCTCGCGGAGCGGTTCACGCTGCCCTCGTCGCAGCAGGAGGGCCACCGCTACCGGCTGGCCCTCTGAAAGAGTCCGGCAGGCTGCCTCACGGCTTCCGGAAGGGCACGGGCGAGGCTTACCCTTCCGGTACCGCTGGGGGTGACGTCTGTGCGCATAACACCCAAGACACCCGAAGTGCGCGTACCGCGACTCGTCGGCCTGATGGCCGTGGACGCGCGTGAGACGGCAGAGGCGCGCGGTGTGCTGCTCGCCGCGGCCGACCGGCCCGACTTCCATCGGACGGTGGTCGACTACGTCGTACGGCAATTTCCGCAGCCCGGTGCCGAGGTGCCGCGCGGAGCGGTCGTCACCGTGTGGTTCGACCTCGGGGACGCGGAGGGCGGCGCGGGAGTGCGCGAACCCCGGCCGCCGCATCCGCCCTCGGGAGGGCTTCGCCGCGAACTCGACCAGCCCGGCGACCCCTTCGAGGTCCTCAGGTAGCCGGGAGGGCGGGCCCCTGCGGTCAGGCCTGCTTGTAGCCCCGGTGGAGGGCCACGATGCCGCCCGTCAGGTTGCGCCAGGCGACCTTCGACCAGCCGGCCTTCTTCAGCCGCTCGGCCAGTTCCGGCTGGGTCGGCCAGGCGCGGATGGACTCGGCGAGATAGACGTACGCGTCGGGGTTGGAGGAGGCGGCGCGGGCGACCGGGGGCAGCGCGCGCATCAGGTACTCGGTGTAGACCGTGCGGAACGGCGCCCAGGTGGGGTGCGAGAACTCGCAGATCACGACGCGTCCACCCGGCTTCGTCACGCGGTACAGCTCGTTCAGCGCGGTGTCGGTGTCCTGCACGTTGCGCAGCCCGAAGGAGATCGTGACGGCGTCGAAGGTGTCGTCCTTGAAGGGCAGCTTCGTCGCGTCACCGGCCGTCAGCGGCAGCCAGGGGTGGTTGCGCTTGCCGACGCGGAGCATCCCGAGGGAGAAGTCGCAGGGGACGACGTAGGCGCCGGTGCGGGCGAAGGGGAGGGACGACGTCGCGGTACCGGCCGCGAGGTCCAGGATCTTCTGTGCGGGGCGCGCGTCGACCGCCTTCGCGACCTCCTTGCGCCACACCCGGTCCTGGCCGAGCGACAACAGGTCGTTCGTCAGGTCGTACCGTTCCGCCACGTCGTCGAACATCGAGGCGACTTCGTGCGGCTGCTTGTCCAGGGATGCGCGGGTCACGGTTCCATTGTGGCAGTACGGACCCGACGGCTCTCCGGCGCCCGGCCGGGAATCGGTCTCTGTTCCCGGCGCACGGGAAAGCGCCGCAGCCGCCCCGTGAACCACGGGGCGGGTGCGGCGCCGTCCGACGCTCCGGTGTCCGCCGTCGGCCGGGCTCCTGCCGTCGGCCCGACGGGCTCTGTCGCCGGCCGGTACTACCGCACAGGCTCCGGGATCTCGGTGAACAGTGCGGTGATGGTGTGGTTGGCGTCCATCGTGATCGTGTAGTTCGGTGTGGTGTCGGCCTGGGGCACGCCGTCGACCTGCCAGCCGCTGAACTGGAAGCCGGGGCTTGCCTCGGCGGTGACGGTGACCTGCGCACCGGGGTCGTACGGGCCGTACTCGCTCGGCCTGAGGCTGCCTCCGGCGACCGGGCTGGAGGCCATGGTGAGGGAGACCCGGTTGTTGACCAGGGAGGTCCGATAGCCCGCCAGATACTCGGCGGCCCTCGTCGCGTTGGCGGCGTTGTTGTTGTTCTCGTCGCCGAGGGCCTGGCCGTTGAGCAGGTTGGCGGTGTTGGAGTACTGGTTGACGACCGTGCACGCCTGGGTGCAGGCGCTGGAGTAGGCCATGATCGTGTGGTGCCGCTGGTCGGTGGTGACCCAGCCGTAGTTGTCGGTGCCCACGGGAGTCGTGCCGCCCTGGGCCAACACCGTCTTGCGGTCGTGCTTGAGACCGAAGTTGTGGCCGATCTCGTGCGCGAGGTTCTCCCACGCCGTGATGGAGAAGGCGCTGGTGACCGAGAAGGCGTTGTTGCTGGTCGTCGGGCCCGCCGGGGTGGGCAGGTTGGCCTGCCCGGAGCTGTCCTCCGCGGGGATGGCTGCGATGAGGGCCACCAGGTCGGCGCCGAAGGCGGCCCGCTGGGCGGCGGCCGTGGCGCCGAGGGTCAGGTTCGTGGGGCTGCTGATCATGCTCAGCAGGGTTCCGGCGTTCTCACGGGGGACGCCGGTCGCCTGGGTCTGGTAGGTGTTGACGACATGCACGCTGGCCGGCACGTAGCTGGTCGCGAGTGCCCTGTTGAGCTGGTTCACGCCGTAATCGATCCGGCTCTGGACCGCCGCGACCGAACCGAGTTCGGTGACGGTCGCCGGGGTGTAGGCGACGACGATGTCGATGGCCGCGGGATTGTCGGGAGTGGCGATCCTCAGACCCGGCTTGTGCGGCTTGGCCGACCGGGTCGGCGGCGCGGTCACGGTGTCGACGCCCTGTCCGCTGGGGGGCAGTTTCAGGGTGTCGATCTCCTGGAGCAGGTACCGGCCCGGCCGCTTGGCCAGCGGCTTGTACAGATACTGGCGGAAGCCCGCCTCGATCTCACCGGAAAGGGTGACCGGCCCGGCCGCGCACGCCCCGATGACGGACACGGAGATCGTGTTCTCCGGATGCCTCGGGTCGTGGCCGGACCAGAACACCGTGCCGTTCGGTTCCAGGCGTCTGAAGTCCTCGATCGCCGTGAAGCCCTTGCCGTGCTCGAAGAGTGGGAAGGTGCGGCGCTCGGGCACCCCGTCCTTGGGCTTGCGGCACAGGGAATGGAAGTCCTTGGGATGCGCACGCATCACGGCGCTGCGCTTCACCCAGGGCTCGGGCTCGTGCCCGCCGCCACCACCGGCGGCGGCTCCGGCGACGGGTGTGTTCAGGGCCAGTGACAGGGCCGCGGTGAGGGCGGTCGCCGCGGTGGAGGCGGCGAGCAGGGAACGACGCATGAGGTACGTCAGCCTCTCTGTGGGGGTTTTGTCCTCATGTTCCGTAACCAAGATCGCGCCCGGCACGTTGTACGCGTCCTCGCACGGCCAACTGGGACGGCTTTCACTCGGATACCGGTCCGGCCGCGTCCAGTCGGCCCCTCTCCCGACGAGGACGTCGAAGCCCGCGTCAAGGGCCGCCCGCCATCGTCACCCTCGGCTGTCCGACGGTCCGGGGCTCATCCCCGGGCCGCATGCCCGGTGAGCCCGCTACCGCGCCCGAGCGGGTGCGGCCACCGCCCTCGGGCGCGGGCCCGAGTGCGGCTACCGCCCTCAGGTGCGGGCCCGCGGTCTGCCCCGGAGGTGTCCGCCGCGGTCGTCACGGGTCGTCACGGCAGCAGCCTCGGCTTCTTCCGCGCGGCCACGTCCTCGACCCAGCCGAACAGCGGGATCGCGATCCAGATCAGCACCCAGCCGATGCCGAACATGAACCACTGGCTCTCCAGCGGCAGCCATTTCTCGAAGGCGGGGACGTTCCAGAACTGGTCGATCAGCGGGACGGCCAGGATCAGCGCGATCTCGTGCCAGAGGTAGATCGTCACCGCCCGTCCGTTGAAGATCGTCACGATGCGGTCGAGCCGCTTGAAACGGGCCAGCCAGGCGAAGTCGACGTCGTAGTACGCCTTGAAGTACATCAGCAGCGTCACGAAGCCCGCCGACCAGAAGGTCTGCGCGAGGGGGATCTCGTCGAGGTCGTAGGTGCCGAACTCCGTCTGGTGCGCGAGGGCGTACCAGCCGCCGTACGCGAGGGCGGCGAGCGATGCGAGAACCACGGCACCCGGCTTCAGCCGCTGGAGCACGCCCTCGCGGTGGGCGAAGCCGACGAGCCAGCAGAAGAGGTAGGTGGCGAGGTCCGTGAGAGCGCTGCCGAAGCGGTCGTACGGCGGCTGCCGGCCGTACTCGAAGACCACGATCGGGACGAGGGAGAGGAGCAGGACCGGAATCGGGGCCTTGCGGAAGATCTTCAGGAGCAAGGGAGAGAGCAGCACGAACCAGAGGTACGTCCGCAGGTACCAGAGGATCTCCCAGGCCTGGACGCCCCACTGGTTGCCCGGCGGGTCGCCGACCGGGACGATCCAGAACACGATCTGCCAGCCCGGCATCCAGCCGTGGATCATCATCGCCACGACGACGAAGAGGCCCCAGAACCAGAACGGCGGCAGCAGGCGCCGCATCCGGCTTCGGACCACCTTGAACGCGGGCCGTTCCAAGGACTTGGCCATCAGCGTTCCGGCGAGCGCGAACATCACGCCCATCGACGGGAAGACCAGGCCGGCCCAGGCCCAGCCGAAGGTGTGGTAGCCGACGACACGGACCAGGGCGACGGCGCGGAGCGCGTCGAAGTAGCGGTCGCGGCCCCCCGCTCTCGCCTTCGGTTCCGGCTCGGTGGGCTCCTCCGGAGGGGAGACGGGAGCCGCGGGGGCGGCCGAGGGCTCGTCGTGAGCCGGGGCCGGAGAAGGAGACGGCCGGGGCGGGGAGGGGTCGGGCGGCACCGGGGCCTGCGGAGTCGTCGTCGAGACCGCTCCCGGTTCCTCGGAGACGTACGGCCACCGCGCCTCGTACGGCACGGACTGCCCGTACGACACGGACTGCCCGTACGGCTGCGGCTGCGGCTGCGGCTGCGGCTGCGGCTGCGGCTGGGTGTACCCGGCGTCGTATACCTGGCCGTACGCCTCGTCGTACCCCTGGCCGTACGTGCCGTCGTACGGCCCTTCGTACGACCCGCCGTGCTGTTGCGGATACCCCTGCCCGTACCGCTGAGTTGGCGCCTGCTGCCCGTAAGCCTGGCCGTACCCGTGGCCCCCTTGCCCGTACCCCTGCCCCTGCCCTTGCGGTCCTTGCTGCCCTTGCTGATCCGCGCCCCAGCTCATCTAGCTCACCCCTGCCGGGGTTCCGACCTCGCCCGTGCGCTTGAGCTTCTGCCAGCGGAGGCGGCCGCCGGTCAGGGCCGTGACGCAGGAGTGGATCAGAACCAGGTACATCATCTGGCGGTACGCGAGTTGCTGAAGCGGCAGCATCGCGAGGTAGCGGTACTTCTCCCGGTCGAGCCGGAACGCGTAGGCCGCGCAGACGAGTTGGACCGCGAGGACGGCCAGCCAGGCGAGGAGCGCGGCCTGGAAGTCCACGAAGATCATCGAATAGACGGTGAACACGTCGATGAGCGGCGCGAAGACCGGTGTGACGATCTGGAAGAGGACCACCAGCGGCATGCCCACGCGGCCGAAGCGGCCCGAAGGCCCCTTGTCGGTCAGGGACTTGCGGTGCTTCCACAGCGCCTGCATGGTGCCGTACGACCAGCGGTAGCGCTGCGACCACAGCTGCTTGAGGGAACCGGGCGCCTCCGTCCAGGCCCTGGCGTGCTCCTGGTAGACGACCCGCCACCCCGCGCGGTGCATGGCGATGGTGATGTCGGTGTCCTCGGCGAGCGTGTCCTCGCTCATGCCACCGACCTCCAGTACCGCGTCCCGGCGGAACGCGCCGATCGCGCCGGGGATGGTGGGCATGCACCGCAGCAGGTCGTACATGCGGCGGTCGAGGTTGAAGCCCATCACGTACTCGATGTGCTGCCAGGCGCCGATCATGGTGTTGCGGTTGCCGACCTTGGCGTTGCCCGCGACGGCCCCGATCTCCGGGTCGGCGAAGGGCTGCACCAGCTGGTGCACGGCGTCCGGCTCGAAGACGGTGTCGCCGTCCATCATCACGACGATGTCGTACCGCGCGTTGCGGACACCGTTGTTGAGCGCGGCCGGCTTGCCCGCGTTCTCCTGCCGGATGACGCGGACGTTGGGCATGCCGAGCGACTCGGCGATCTCGGACGTGTCGTCCTCGGAACCGTCGTCGACCACGATGATCTCGATCGGATGCGTGCTCTTCGCCAGCGACCTCAGGGTGTTGGCGATGCATTCCTTCTCGTTGTACACGGGCACGATCACGGTCACCGGCCGGGTGACCGTCGGCCCCCAGCTGAACTTCCCGCCCCGGCCGCGCCTGCGGTTGCGCTGCCTGTAGTGGCGGCGGGCGAGAATCAGCATCATCCCGAACCGGCCCATGACGGCGACGCCGACGACCACGAGGAACCAGGACAGCGCCGGGACGACCCATTCGGCGACCGCCACGGCGTAGACGAGCGCCTTGCCCTCGTAGAGGGTCGCGCCGGTGGCCTTCCGCTGCGCGGCCTGCGCGGCCTGCGCGGCCGCGCTCGCGGACGTACCGGCCGAACCGGGCGCCGCCTGCTGCCCGTTCGTCTGCCCACCGCTCGCCTGCCGGCCGGGGGGCAGGTTCGACCCGCCGGCCCCTCCGGTGCCGCGAGCCTGGGCCGCGGCCTGGTTCAGCTTGGCCTGGGCACCGCTGACCGTGGTGAAGGTGTAGCCCTTCGCCTTCATCTTCTTGATGTAGACGCCGAGCGCCTCGACCGTCTGCGAGCGGTCACCGCCCGCGTCGTGCATGAGGACGATGGCGCCCTCGTTCTTCTTCGGCGTCGCCCACTTGACGATCTTCGAGACGCCGGGCTTCTTCCAGTCGTCGCTGTCGGTGTCGACGAAGACGCTGGTGTAGCCGAGGCTGCCGAGCTCCTTGTAGACGGGCCAGCTGTAGTTGTCGACGGCGTTGATCTCCGAGGAGTACGGGGCGCGGAACAGCGTGGTGGTGACGCCGGCCGCCCCCGCGAGAGCCAACTGCGTCTGCTTCAGCTCACGTTGGAGGCGCGTGGTGCTCTGGTAGGAGAGGTCGACGTGGGTGAAGGTATGGATGCCCACCTCGTTGCCCTGGTCCACCAGGGTCTTCACCACGTCCGGATAGCGGGAGACCATCGAGCCGACCATGAAGAAGGTGGCCTCGACGTCGTTCTTCTCGAGGACCTCGAGGACTTCGGGCGTCCAGCTCGCGGTCGGCCCGTCGTCGAAGGTCAGCACGATGGTCTTCTTCGGCACGGACTGTGTCTTCGCGGTGCCGTTGTCGAAGGTCAGGATGGGCCCGCCGTCGAGGATCCTCTCGGGGACCTTGTCGTAGGCCGCGCCGTCGCGGACCCGCGCGTCGTTGCCGATCTCGGAGCGCAGATAGCCGTCGAGCAGCATCACGCTGATGAGCGCCAGCAGGAGCAGCAGGGCGAGGATGACACGTGGTTTCTGCAGCGCCGCGGCCTTGCCGGCCGCCCGCTCCATCTTGGAGGGGGCGCGCCGACGGCCGCGCGCGGGCGTCGTCGTAGTCATGAGGGTGAGTGCGTCCCCGTCAGTTGGCGCCGGTGGAGGCGGACGCCCCGGCGGTTGTCGTGGGAGCGGAGGAGGGCGCGGACCCGCTCGGCGGACCCGAGGGCGGAGTGCCCGTCGGTGCGCCGCTGGGGGCGATGCCGCCCGGCTGTATCCCGTTGCCCCCGCCGGGTGCGGAACCGGCCTGGCCGGCGTCGAAGGGGAGGAGCGAGGACGGGGTCAGCGAGGTGCCCCAGCCCATGAAGGCCATGCCGAGCACGACGGCGTAGCCGAGGCAGACGACGCCGACGAGCGTGCCGATTCTGCGCAGCATGCGGGCGCGGCGCCCAGAGTTGTCAACGAACACGGGGCCGTCCACGGCCCCGCTGCCGCGTTTGCGGCGGCGGCCACGCACCTGGGCATGGTTTTCGATGGCGGACTCGGATTGCATTCCCCAGACATTAGGACGCCTTTATGTGTCAGAAACTCTTCTTTCCGTGTGAGCGGCCCATGAGAGATGCCTCAACCTGTATTTTCTCTATGAGATTCAAGGAGCATCCGCGCAGCTCAAGCCCGATAGATTTGGAAGATATGCACCATTTCGAAGTCCAGTTCACCCCCTTTGCCGGTACTCTCCCTCGCGACTCCCATGCATGATCTGCATTCGGTATTCCGGTCCGGATGTGACACATTTCCAGCCGGGGAACGACCATTTGTTTCCGACCTGAGACAGAAATCACGAGAGCGGGTGCGTGCGCAATGAGGAGTTTCCTGAAGCCGGCCGCAGGGGTCGTCTGCCTGGTGGCCCTGGCCTGTGCGGGGTGCTCCTCGGGCGGCGACGACACCTCGGACGGGGCGTCCGCGCCGCCCGGACGGTCGGCCACGGCGCCGTCACCGAGCCCGAGCGCGACGGAGTCGTCGGCCACCTCGTACGCCCCGTACGTGAGCGCGACGACAGCCTCCGCCACCGACTCGGCGGGGTCGCCGACCGCCTACAACCTGGCCTTCGTGATCTCCGACGGCAACGACTGCACGCCGAAGTGGAACGGGACGTACGCCATCGGTGACACGGCCGTGAAGTCCCGGATCTCGGCGCTCAAGAAGTCCGGCGCGAGCGTGCGGGTGTCGTTCGGCGGCGCGTCCGGCAAGGAGTTGGCGTCGACGTGCGACAGCGCGAGCGAGCTCGCGGCGGCCTACGGCGCGGCACTGGACGCGGCGGGCTCCACCCGGGCGGACTTCGACGTGGAGGGCGACCAGTTGACCGACTCCGACTCGGTCGCGCTGCGCTCCGAGGCGATCGCGCTGCTCCAGAAGGAGCGCAGCGATCTGACGGTGTCCTTCACCCTGCCCGTCATGCCCGCCGGCCTCGACGACGACGGCCTGGCGCTCCTGGAGTCCGCCAACGACCATTCCGTGAAGGTCTCCACGGTCAACATCATGACCATGAACTACGGCAGTTCGTACGCCGACGACATGGGCGACTACGCGATCACCTCCGCCGAGGCGGCCCACGACCAGCTGAAGGAGGTGTTCGGGCTGTCGGACGCGAACGCCTGGCAGGGGCTCGCGCTCACCTCGATGATCGGCGTCAACGACGTCGACAACGAGACGTTCGGCCTCTCGGACGCGGCGCAGGTACGGGAGTTCGCCGAGAAGAAGGAGGTGGCCTGGGTGTCGATGTGGTCGACGTTCCGGGACCAGCAGTGCGGGGACGGCGACAACACCGACGACGCGGCGACCGACTGCAGCGGCGTGAAGCAGAGTGCGGGGGCGTTCGCGAAGGCGTTCGCGGGCTGAGCCGGCGACACGTGCCGTGATCAGCGGCTCCGGTACACCAGCCGACCGCCGATCACGGTCGCCACGCAGGTCCCCGCACCACGCTGCACCAGTTCGGCGCGGTCCGCGACGTCGAACACGGCGAACCGCGCGGGACCGCCCGCCACGAGCCCCGGCAGCATGATCAGCGGGGTCGGGGACAGCGCCGGTGGACCCACGAGCGGGTCCGGCCGCCGGCCCACCGCGAGACCGGCCCTGCGCACCGCGTCGACCACGGCTCGCGACCGCAACTCCCCGGCCACCGCCACCGTGCCGTGCGCCAGCAACCGCTGGATCCCGCGCCGCGCGCTCGCGCCGACGCGTGCGGGATCGGCGCGGAAGATCCGCTTGGCCCGCTCCCCGCCGATGGGTTCGGTACCGAAGCCCTCGGCCTCGCGCGGGTCCGGGTGGTACATGCCTTCCAGGAGCTCCGGGCCGTACGGGTTGAGCAGCCCCGGCGTCAGGATGCCGGGCCAGCGCCGCACCTTCGCGTCCGGACGGTCGGCGGCCAGTTCCTCGTACGGGCCGACGGCGGCGACGGCTGCCCCGTCGACCAGGACCGCGGTCCCGGTCGACTGCTCGGCTACGTGAAGTGTCAGCACGGCGCGGCTAGTTGGAGGCCAGCAGCTTCAGCTCGGGGTGCGCTGTGCCGCCCTCGATCGCCGTCGAGGAGATGTGGGACATGACGCGCTCGTCGACCGGGTCGTTCGCCGGGTCGTCGTGGACGACGATGTGCTCGTACGTCGTGGTCCGCTGGGCCGGGACACGGTCCGCCTTGCGGATCAGGTCGATGATCTCCATGCGGTTGGAGCGGTGCTTGGCACCGGCCGAGGAGACGACGTTCTCCTCCAGCATGATCGAGCCGAGGTCGTCGGCGCCGTAGTGCAGGGACAGCTGGCCGACCTCCTTGCCGGTGGTCAGCCAGGAGCCCTGGATGTGGGCGACGTTGTCGAGGAACAGGCGGGCGATCGCGATGATCCGCAGGTACTCGAAGAGCGTCGCCTGCGTGCGGCCCTTCAGGTGGTTGTTCTCGGGCTGGTAGGTGTACGGGATGAAGGCGCGGAAGCCACCCGTCCGGTCCTGTACGTCACGGATCATCCGCAGGTGCTCGATGCGCTCGGCGTTGGTCTCGCCGGTACCCATGAGCATGGTGGACGTCGACTCGACGCCCAGCCCGTGCGCGATCTCCATGATCTCCAGCCACCGCTCGCCGGACTCCTTGAGCGGGGCGATCGCCTTGCGCGGCCGGGCGGGAAGCAACTCGGCACCGGCGCCCGCGAACGAGTCGAGACCGGCCGCGTGGATGCGCTGGATGGCCTCCTCGACGCTCACCTTGGAGATCCGGGCCATGTGCTCGACCTCGGACGCGCCGAGGGAGTGGATGACCAGCTCGGGGTACGCGCCCTTGATCGCGGCGAAGTGCTTCTCGTAGTACTCGACGCCGTAGTCCGGGTGGTGTCCGCCCTGGAACATGATCTGCGTCCCGCCGAGTTCGACGGTCTCCGCGCAGCGGCGCAGGATGTCGTCGAGGTCGCGCGTCCAGCCCTTGGCGGTGTCCTTGGGGGCGGCGTAGAAGGCACAGAACTTGCACGCCGTGACGCACACGTTCGTGTAGTTGATGTTGCGTTCGATGATGTACGTCGCGATGTGCTCGGTACCCGCGTACCTGCGGCGGCGTACGGCGTCCGCGGCGGCGCCGAGCGCGTGCAGCGGGGCGTCGCGGTAGAGGACGAGGGCCTCTTCCGGGGTGATCCGCCCACCCTCGGCGGCACGGTCGAGGACGGCTGTGACATCAAAAGACGTGAGGTCGGCCTTCTCGGTCACCGGGAGCGTCCCTTTCGTAAGGGTTATGGACAGACCTGACCACCCTACGCCAGCGCCCCGCGCCGACCGACGTCAGCCCGCGCAAGTGCCCCGCGCCGACCTACGTCAGCCGCGCAAGCTCGTCGCGCCGACCGACGTCAGGCCGCGTAGGCCCCGATCAGGAGCCCCACGTATGCCCCCGCGATCAGGAACGGGCCGAACGGGATCGACGTCTTGCGCCCCGCGCGCCGCACGATCACCAGGACCATCCCGTACAGCGCGCCGAACAGGAAACCCGCGAAGGTCCCCAGGAACACCACGCTCCACCCGTACCAGCCGAGCACCGCCCCGAGGCCGAGCGCCAGCTTCACATCGCCGAAGCCCATGCCGTTCGGGTTGATGAGGAAGAGCACGAAGTACGCGCCTCCGAGCGCGAGCGCCCCGAACAGCGCCGTCAGCCACTCCCCCGCGTGCTCGGGCAGGGCGGCGGCCACCCCGAGCAGCGCGAGCGCCGCCGCCGCGAGCGGCAGGGTCAGCGCGTCCGGCAGCCGCTGCACCCGGAAGTCGACCACGGCGAGCAGGACGCCGAGCGGCACGAGCAGCAGCCAGGCGCCCAGTTCCGGACGCGTACCGGTCGCCAGGGCCAGCCCGGCGCAGGCCAGTGCGGTGGCCGGCGGGACGAGGAGGGCGCCGGGGCCGTACCAGGAACCGCCCGGTGACCTGGCGAGCCCGAGCCACCCGCGCGCGACGCCGGCGATCGGCTGCCCGTCGGGACAGCGGTCACGCCACGGCTCGTCCGGCTCGACGGCGAGGCGGTACGCGGGCCGGGGCACCAGCAGCCCCGCCGCCGCGCCCCAGAGCGCGGCGGCGACGACGAGCCAGAGGTCGAGATCCACGCGTTCCCCCAGGAAGAGTCCGTTACGACGGCCACGGCGATGCCCGCCTCAGCCTCGGCCGTTCGGCCCCCGCTCCAGCCCCGGCCGTTTCGCCCCGGCCCCACCCCGTCAGCCCCGGCGCGGGGCGATCGCGCCGCCGGGGCCGGGGCCGCCGTGGCTCATCCCACCGCGGCGGCGCCGCTCCGCCAGGCCGGCAGCAGCTCGTCGAGCAGGGCCTCGGTGCGGGGCGGCAGTCCGCGTGCCCCGCTGCGGGCGACCAGATCGGCGGCGAGCCGCTTCAACCGGTCGCTGTCCCCCGTCGCCTGCGTCGCACGCAGCAGCTCGTTCCACAGCCGCTCGTCCGCCGGTGCCGAGTTCATCGAGGCGTTCAGCGCTTCGATCGCCTTCTCCGCCCGGTCCTTCTCCAGATGGAACGCGGACAGGGCGAGCCCGATGTCCGCGACGAGCAGCGGCAGTTGCGCGTCGATGATCTCGTGGGTGAGCCAGCCGTAGCGCCCCCGCGGACGGTCGGCGAGCAGGGGACCGCGGACGAGGACGAGCGCGTCGGTGAGCAACCGCCCGCGCACCACACGGCTGTTGACGCCCTTGCCCTGCGTCGCCTCGTGGTAGAGGGAGCGCAGCACGTCCAGGTCGGACACGACGGACTTGGCCAGCGTGAGCCGTCCTGTCGCGTCGGTGCCGAGGCGGGGTGTGCCGTCGGGGTCGTTGCCGAGCCAGCCGTGCAACCGCTCTACGAGCGCGTCACGCACGTCGTCGGTGACGCCGCGCGGCCACAGCGCGGAGGAAAGGACGCGCGGGTGCACCCCTTCGCGGTGCAGCAGGAGCAGCGCCAGCGCCTCGTGCAGCAGCGGGCTGCGTTCGCCGTCCGGCGTCTCCAGACCGATGATCTCGTACGGGCCCACGAGCCGCGCGTACACGGCGGGCCGCCCCTGTTCGCTGATGTCGACGAGGAACGGCGGGGAGGTCGTCGGCCCCTCGGGCCCGCGGTCCGGGTCCGCCTCGACGAAGAGCTCCACGACCGCCCGCTGCTGCGCGACCGGCAGCATCTGCGCGTCGAGTTCGAGGCCGAGCAGCGGCGCGAGCAGCTTGCCCTCGCCGGTGATCTCCATCTCCCAGGCGGCTCCGGGCAGATCGCCGGACTCGGTGCCGACGAGGTAGCCGATCCCCAGCCGGCTCGCGTCGGCGGCGAGTTCGGCGAGCTTGACGGCGTCCTCGGCGGACGGTTCGGCGGCGAGGAGGACGAGGTGCGGGGCCCAACGGGTGTGCTGGGCGGGCCCGGTGCGGCCGGTGAGCACGGAGTCGTGTCCGGCCGCGCCGAGGGCGCCGCGCCGCTGCCGTGTCTCGGCCTCCATGGTCTCGACGAGCGCTTCGACGTCGTCGAGGTGGCGCAGCCGGTTGGGCGCGAGCGGTGTCAGGTCCTCGCCGAAGCCGACGAGCGTGATCGTCATGCGGTCGGACCAGCCGTTGGTGGCCAGTTCGGCGGCGACGGAGGCGAAGACGCCGGCACGGTCGGCCGCGCTCCCGCTCAGGGAGACGATGCCGGGCACGGCCTCCAGGTTGAGCAGCAGCCGCGAGTCGTCCATGGTGCCGAGGCTGACGAGGCCCGGGTACGGGGCGGCGGTGTCCACCTCTTCGTACCGCTCGGCGTCCGCCCGTGCCAGCATCCAGAACGTCTGGTCCTGGCCGAGCTGCCACGGCGTGGGCGGCTTCCCGGCCGGCTGGGCGAGCTGAAGGTGCAGATCGCCGTTCCCGCCGAGCCAGGCCGCGTAGACGGTGGGCAGCGGGCGCGACTCCGCGGCGAGCGCGGCCGCGAGTCCGCGCAGCGACAGGTCGAGAAGGCGTACGCCCTCGGGGTCGGCGCCGACGAGCAGCGCGTCCTGGGCGTCCGCGGCAGAGCCGGTCGGGACCGGCGGCTCCATGCCGCCCCGCCCGCCGACCGCGCCGAGAGCCGACTGCCACAGGGCCTGCCGGCGGCGCCGGCCGAGGGCTCCGAGGAGACCGGCGGCGAGAAGGGGCGCGCCGACGAGGGCCTCGGGCAGCCCGAAGGAGAAGCCGCTCTCCTCGGAGGCCGTCCGCGAGGTCTGTTCGTTCCCCGCGTGCGGTGCGGCTTCGGCGGGTGCGTGTTCGCCCTGCCGGCCGCTGTCGTCGCCGGGCCGCTGCCGGGGCAGGTGGATGTGCGCGGTGTCCCGGTCGCCCTGGTCGGCCTGCCGACCGTCGGCGGCGCCCTGCTTGCCGCCGCCCTGCTGGTGGTCGCCGGTCCTGGCGTAGTCGTGGATCTGCCGCTGGACCTGCTCCGAGACCTCGGGGGCCGCGTCGGGCATCTCGACGAGCTCGCCTCCGTGGGCGTCGCCGGGCATCTCCAGGATCCAGCCGGGCCGGATGAGGCTGGCCTCGGACAGCTTGGACCCGTCGGGCTGCGTACGGTCCTTGTTGAGCTGGTAGATCTCCTTGTACCGGCGCCCGTCACCGAGGTGCCGCTGCGCGATCTCCCAGAGCGAGTCGTGGTGCCGGCCCTCGGGGGGCTGGATCCGGTAGTACTTCGTGTCGCCGTGCTCGGCGGAGCCGCCGCTGTCCGCCTGGGACGCCGCGTCGGCGGCCTGCTCGGCGACCGCGGCCGCGGCGCCGGCGGCGGCCTGCTCCTGCTGCTGCCCGAACAGCCCGCCCGGGGTCTGCTGGGCCGTGGCGACGGAGCCGTGCTGGTTGCCCTCCAGGCTCTGGCCGAGCTGCGAGAGACCCGGCGTGAAGCTCGCGGCTGCGGCGCCGACGAGCAGGACCGCCGCGACGAGCTGACGGGCCAGCAACTGGCTCGGCCCGGCGCCCGGTACCCGGTTGGGCAGCCCGACGCCCGACAGCGCGGCCTTCACCTCGACGAGCACACACGCGGTGAACTGCGCCCACGCGAACCACACGATGACCGTCAGCACGTGGATGAACGTGCCGACGGTGATCTCCTGCTGGAGCCAGTCCCATTGGGGCGCTCCGTGCGGCAGCGGCCACCCCACGCTGACGACCAGCGCGCCGGGCACGCCGACGAGCAGCACCAGCAGGGCGACGAACGCCCCGAACGCCTTCACGAAGTCACCGAACGTCCGGCGACGCCGGGGCAGGGGCTGCGGCGTCCGATTCCTCGGACCCGGCGAACCGCCCGTCGAACTGGAAGTGGTGCGTCGCGCCATGGCGGGTGTCCTGGGGTCGTGTGGGGAGGGCGTGGGGTCGGGGGTGGATCGAGCCTACTGAGAGTTTACGGAGCGTGTCGAAGGCCGGGCAGGCGGCCGCCCGAAGCGACCGCCCGTTTCGTCACCTACCGCCCCGTAGACCCGAGTTGCCGTTCCTCCCGGCACTTCCCGGCACCCCTCGACCTTCACACGCTCTCGACCACCCCGACACGGCTCTCACGCTCTCCGCACAATCCCCGAGGGCGCCCCGGAGCGACCTGCGCGGGACACACCCGTCGCTCAGGTCGACCCCCGTACCCTTCGTATGGCGCCGACCCGGACGCGCATCCCGGTCCCGGGAACCACCGACCAGGTCGTTCTCGTCTCCGGAGCGGGCCCGGTGCTGGACCCGGCCGAGGCGTTCCACGACGTCCTCGACACGGTGACCAGCACCTTCCGCTTCGTACGACCGAGACTTCAGAGCTCCAGAAGGGGGAACCGACATGGGCAGTGGCGGCAAGAGCGACCTCGCGCTCCCGCTGAGCGACCTGGAGGACTACGGCGGGCGGCTGCGGGACATCAAGACCCGGCTGAACCACACCAAGAAGCTCTTCGAGTCCTTCAAGGACGACTTCGGAGACCACACCGTCTACGACGCCCTGGACGACTTCGAGTCCGGCTGGGAGGACGGCCGCGAGGACATCGGCCAGGCTCTCGACGCCCTCGCCGAGATGTCCGAAGCCGTGGTCCGCGAGTTCAAGAAGCTCGACGACAAGCTCGCCAAGGACGTCGCCGACGGAGTGAAGACCGAGAAGGAGGGCGGGGCGAAGTAGCCCGACGGCGGCAGGGGCGTCTCGCCCGCCGCTCGCCTCGCCCCGAGGAGCCGACCACCGGCAGGAGACCCGTGCACGACATCAACTGCTGCCAGATCTGCGGGAAGCCGGCCCCTCCGGTCGACGGCTGGTGCGGAGAGGTCATCGGATACCGGCTCGTTCCGGACCCGTGGGCCGCCTCGCCCTCCTTCCTCGACGGCAACCTCCACTTCTCCTGCCTGGAGGAATCCGACAAGCGCGAGGCGTTCCACGGCGAGTTCCTTCGGTTCGTGCAGGCGGGACACGAAGAGGTCGACAGCCTGGACGGAACCCTCCCACCGCTCACCCGGATGGGCCTCGGAATGTCCCCCGTCTTCTCGGGCGACGCATGCGACATCTTCCAGAGCCGGGTGTCCGACCGCTGGATGGTGGTGAAGAAGTGCGGCCCGTGGCTCGGCCTCGGACTCCCACAACTCCGGGCCATCAGTGAGGGAGCGCCTCCGGTCTCGCCGTCCGACGTGACCCGCTATCGCCTCCCCGTCGATCTCGGGGACCAGGTCGGCGCCTACGGCCTGGCCGACCTGCTGGGAGCCCTCGGAGTGAGGCATCGGTACGCCGACGCCGCCGACCCGGCCCGGGTGGAATACCGTTTCGTCGACTACTACGCGCCGAAACGCCTTCTCGACTACATCGCCGTGGCGCGCCTGCCGCTGCCGGACGAAGCGCGCGCCTTTCTGGCCGCCCACGCGAGGACGTACACCCCCGTCACCTTCGACGACGAGGGCGCCTGATGGAGTACACGCACAGTGAAGGCCCTTGGGTCGAAACCGCCGTGCAGCTCGTCGTCCGGAAGCCGGACCTGGACCCGGATCTCGTTTCCCGGGCACTCTCCCTGCCTCCGACGTCGGTTCGGCGACCGGGAAACGGTCACGAGGGTCCGGCATCGTCTCAGGACGGCCTCTGGATACTCCAGGTCCACGGCAGAATGCCGGGGGGAATCAGCGATCAGCTCCGCACCCTCTTGGACCTGGTGGAACCCCATGCGTCCGCGCTGACCCGACTGGCCGCCCAGGGACACGACATCCATGTCGACCTCTTCGGATTCGTCGGCCGCGGTGCCACGTTCGTGCTGCCTCCCGAGGTTGTCCAGAGGGCGGCCGCCCTCCGCGTCCCCGTCACGGTCACGACCAGCGTCAGCGATCGGTGAGGAGCCGCCATGGACCTGTCCGCTTCGTGGGGAGCGCCCCGAGCCGCCCTCCTCATCACCGGGCGGAACGTGGAACCGCGGGAGATCACGGCCGAGTTGGGCATCCCACCCACCTTCTCCAGAGAACCGACGGCCCGTTCGTCATTTCGCCCCGGCGAGGGATGCTGGGCGGTCCAGGTGACCGGTGAACCTCACCAGGGCTTCGACGGAGTGATCGACGAACTCGTCGGCCTCGTCTCCCCGGCCCTGAAGGCGATCCAGGACGTCCGTCGCCGGGGACACACCGTTCAGCTGAACCTGAACGGCCACGTGCGGAGAGGGTCCCGAACCTTCCTCTCCCCTCACGCGCTGGCGCGTGCGGCCCAGCTGGAGCTGCCGGTGTCCCTCACGGCGGACGCCGATCCCCCCACTCGGTCGGAGGACCTCCTGGACTGGCTGCCGGCCCCGGACGGATCGCACCGCGAGCAGCCCCGAGGGCAGGGACGGAGCCGAGGGGCTCGGACGGTTCGCCCCGTGGGGTTCTTTTCCGAACTCGCCCCGGGGTGGGGACTGCCCCTCGACGGACTCATGCGGGACTCCGTGCATCCGACGGGAGACCCGGACGAGGCGAAGATCATCGCGTATCTCGGAACGGGTGCGGAAATCTGGAGCGAGATGAGCGCGGGGCCCGATGTCCTGGACCCGGAGGCTCCCGACCTGTCCGGCATCGGTTCGCTCTCCACGGACGGAACCTGGCTGTGGCGCCAGGACCTCCCCTATTACCTCGGCAAATATCACGTCTCCCTGCCCCCGGAATTCGTCACGCACGTCAGGAACGCCCACCACCGGGTTCCGGAAGTGCCGGAGAAACGGCTGCTGGAAATTCTGACGCGGGACCTCGGAATCGACATCGATTGAGCAGGGTCCGGCCGAGGGCCATCCGAGGACGATCACCCTCGGGCTCCGGCCTCAGCCCACCTCGTTCTCCGCCACCGCACTGCCGTGGACGGTCACGTCGCCGCCGTAGAACATGCCGGTGAAGACCGGGGAGTAGGTCAACTGAACCTCGACCTCGACCTGTTCGGCGTCGGCGGTCACGCAGTGGGTGGCGGCGATGTCGGCGCCGGACATGCCCATCTCGCGGGCGAACGCCTTCACGCGGGCGCCGCAGTTCTCGAAGTTGATGGGCGCGGGGCCGTTCTCGTTCTCGTAGAGCGAGTCGAGGTCGATGTCCTGCGCCGCGAAACGGGCCGCCTGTTCGGCGATGTCGGCGGCGCGCTCCCGCTTGGAGATGGACATACCGCCGTCGATGACGAAGGCCGAGAGGGACAGGAACACGAGCGCGAAGATGATGACCGCGCCGGCACCCGAGCCGCGGTCGTCGAGACGCGCGCGGCGTGCCGCGATCCGGCCCCGTACCGCGGAGCTCAGCTTCATGCCGTCCTCCGGAACGGGTCGAGCGGCGAGCTGAAGCTGGCCTCCAGGGTGGTGGGGACGTCGAGGCCGATCATCGCGAGGCCCCGTACCTCGCAGCTCACCTCGACGGTGAAGAGCGTGTCCGGTTCGAAGCCCGCGCTGGTCTGCGTCACGGTCACCGGGCCCGAGCAGACATCCGCGAGGTCGGCTTCGGCCGCCTTCCTCGCCTCGGCGATGGCCGTCGCGTGGTCCTTCTGGATCGAGCCCGCGCGCGCCGCGTCCCGAGCGGCTCCGTCCAACGCCCCGCGCCCGTCGACCAGTTGCCCGAAGGCCACCAGCACCAGAATGAAGAGGATCATCACCGGGGCGAGGATGACCACCTCGATCGTGGACAGCCCCCGGTCGCGCAGGCGGCCGGACATCAGCCGGCGGAGGACGGTGAACAGGACCTCTGCTCGCATCAGTTCTCCTCCTCCACGAACCGCTCCACCGGTCCCGACGACTGCGCGTGCACCGTCAGGTCCAGGCCCGGGAAGACAGAAGGGACCCTGGCCGTGATCTCGACGCCCACGGTGTTCTGCTCCGGCTGGAGCAGCGTCACGTCCGGGGACAGCACCAGCTGCGGGCCGAGCTGGCGGATGTAGCTGTCCACGACGTCACGCGCCTCGCCGCGCCAGGCGCCGGGCTGCGCGTCGGCCGTGGCGCGGGCCTTGCGGGCGCCCGCCTGGGCCGCCGCCTGAGCCACATGGTCCGCGAAGAAGTACAGCGCGAACTGCACCGTCGCGAAGATCATGAAGAAGAGCACCGGCGTGAGCAGCACGAACTCGATCGCGGTCATGCCGGAGTCACCGCGGGCGGAGGCTGCCTCCACCCTGCGGCGCACCCAGCGACGTACACCTCGACGTGCTCGCACCCGTATCCCCGTATGAAATCAGCAGGTCTTGCCCGCGTCGGTGCCCCTGATGCAGTCACCGACCTTGTTGGCGCCGTCGCTCAGCGCGGCGTTGATGATCGCGGCGACCACGCCGACGATGGCGACGACGACGGCGGAGATGATGACCCACTCGACCGCGGACGCACCCCGGTCGAGTTCGCCGGAGCGGGCACGCTGCACCCGCCCCTGGAGGAAGGTGATCAGGAAGTCCACCCCCGGGATCCCGGTGCTGAAGTTCCGTCCGTTCATGGTGAGTTGTCCTCTCGAAGGATAGTGGTGGGCGACGTGTGCCGCCTCGGGCACCGCGGATGGTCAGACCTGGAACACGCGCATCGCCGCCGGGAAGATCAGGAAGACCAGGAAGCCCGCGCACAGCAGCAGCTGGGCGACCAGCATCGACTGCGACTTCTCGCCCGCGCTGCCCTCGATCTCGGAGAGTTCGCGATGCCGCATCGTCTCGGCGCGCGAGGCGAGCGACTCGCGCACCTTGGCACCGTCGTCCGCGACCAGCGCCAGGGAGGCGGACAGATCCTTGAGCTCCTCGACGCCCAGCTCCTCGCCGAGCGAACCGAGCGCCTGCCACTGGCTGATGCCGGTGATACGGGCGTCGGCGAGCGCGTTGCGGATGCGCTGCGTGGCCCAGCCGTCGGAGATCTCGGCGGCGGCCATCAGCGCTTCCGGCAGACCGCGGCCGCCGGCCAGGCTCATCGACACCAGGTCCAGATACGCGCCGATCACGCGTCGCAGGTCGCGCCGCTTGTCCACCGCGTCCCGGCGGACCTCCAGATCGGGGAGGAAGAAGAAGACGATCGCGAAGAGCAGCGCCAGCCAGACCGGGATGATCGGGCTGCGGCCGACGCCGAGCGTCCAGACGACGGCGAAGAGGAACGGGCCGAAGAAGACCCCGGCCGCGGCCAGCAGCACCTTCGTCGCGAGGAACCTCTCCCAGCTCCGGTCCAGGACCGCCAGATCGGCGCGGAGCGAGCGCTGTTCCCAGCCCTGCTGGAGATAGAAGTCGGCTACCCGCGTGCCCACTTGGGCGCGCAGGCTGCCGAGCCGCCCGCTGTCCTGCTGCCCGTGGTGGGCGGACTCGTACGCGGCCCCGCGCGCCCGCATCGCGTCGATGCGCGCGACCTGCGCGACCGCGCTGCGCCTCGACGGCAGGAGCGCGCGGACGAGGGCGTAGACGCCCAGGCCCAGGACGGCGCCGATCAGGATCGGCATGGTCAGGTTCATCGGCGTACCGCCTCATCACCAGGAGCCGGCGTACGGGGGCGCACGAACTGCACGGACGACTCGTCCCGGACCAGGAACCGCTCCGGCGTCTCGATCGTGGACAGCTTGCGCAGCCACCAGAAGCCGAGGGCGAACAGCCCGCAGACACAGGCGAGTACGAGCTGACCGACCGCCGTGCCGTACGGCTCGACGAACTCACGGTTGAAGACCGACAGGCCGAGGACGAAGGCGATGGAGACCGCGACGACGATCTGCACGGAGCGCCGGGTCGAGGCGCGCTGGGCCATCACGCGCTGCCGCATGTCGACCTCCTCGCGCGCCGACTTGGCCAGGGCGCCCAGCACTTGGCGCAGACCCGGGCCGCGGAGGCGGGCGTTGAGGATCAGCGCGGCCACGATGATGTCCGCGGAGGCGTCGTCGATCTCGTCGGCCAGGTGCTGCAAGGCCTCGGGCAGCGGGGTACGGGAACGCAGCCGGTCCACCAGCGCGTCGAGATGCGGCCGCAGCACGGGAGCCGATGCGCGCGCCGAGGCGGGGATGGCCTGCTCCAGGCCGACCGCGCCCGCGATGGTGTCGCGCAGCGACTCGGTCCAGGACGCCAGCGCCTCCACACGGCGCATCGCGGCCCGCTCCTCCGAGGCGCCGCCGAAGAGCTTGTCCCAGAAGAAGACGAGGATGCCAGCCGCGATACCGGCGACGGCCCAACGGGTGAGGAGGAGCACCACGAGACCCGCGATCGCGGCGATCGAGCCGCGCTGTCCGGCGAAGCGGATCAGTTCGCCGGCGCGTTCGCTCGCCTTCTGCTTCTCGTGCTCGGGTCTGGCGGGCAGTCCGCGCACCGCGACCGCGAACAGAGCGAGGCCGCCGCCGACGGCGACACCGCACGCGAGCGCGTACAGCACGGTCGTGGAGAAGAGCCCGCCCATGGAACCGAACGAGTCGAACGCCGCGAGCGAGGTCGTGTCCGGCGTCGCGGCCGTCATGTCCTGGGTCATCGTCATCACCAATTCCCGCTGCCGGGCAGCCGGTAGCCCTGCGCGACGAGTTCGTCGAGGCAGGCAAGGGGCGCGTGCGGGACGATCCGGCCGTCCGGGGCCTCGGCGAACACCTCGCTGGACAGCACCCGCCCGTCGACGCCGTTGACCTCGCGCACGGAGGTCACCATGCGCTGGAGGCGGCCACCGGACTCGTATTCGTTGCGGCGCTGGATGAAGACGACGAAGTTCACCGCGCCCGCGATGAGCATCTGACTGGCCTCGATGGGCAGTCGCTCGGTCGCCTGGAGCGCGTACGTGGAAATGCGGTTGAAGACCTCGCTGGAGCTGTTCGCGTGGATCGTGGAGAGCGAGCCGTCGTTGCCCTGCGACATCGCGTTGAGCATCGTCACGATCTCGTCGCCCAGGACCTCACCGACGATGACACGGGAGGGGTTCATACGCAGCGACCGGCGGACCAACTCGGCCATGGTGATGGCACCTTGGCCCTCCGAGTTGGGCAGGCGCTCCTCGAAGGCCACCACGTTCGGGTGCAGGTCGGCGAAGGTGTCGAGGCCGAGTTCCAGGGCGCGCTCGACCGTGACGAGCCGCTCGTGCGTCGGAATCTCGTTGGCGAGGGCGCGCAGCAGCGTCGTCTTGCCCGCGTTGGTGGCTCCCGCGATCATGATGTTCTTGCGGGCCCGTACGGCGCAGGCCAGGAAGTGCGCGACCTCGGGGGTCAGGGTGCCGTTGCCCACCAGGTCGGACATGAAGACCTTGCCCATGCGCGCCCGGCGGATCGACAGGGCCGGCCGGCGGGTCACGTCCATGACGGCGGAGAGCCGGGAGCCGTCCGGCAGCCGCAGGTCGAGCTGCGGGTTGGCGGAGTCGAAGGGCCGGGACGACAGACCCGAGTACGCGCCGAGAACCTGGATCAGCTCGATGAGTTCCTCGTCGTTCTCGGCGACGGAGTCTCCCCTCGTCTCCCGCCCGTCCGCGTAGCCGATGAAGACCTGGTCGTACCCGTTGATGTCGATGTTCTCGACTTCCGGGTCGTCGAGCAGCGGCTGGAGACGGCCGACGCCGAAGAGCGCGGCGTGCACGGCGGCCGCGTACTGCTCCTCGGTCTCCGCGTCGAGCGGGGTCCGGCCGAGGTTGATCTCGGTGCGGGCGTGGTCCTCGAGTATCTGGGCGATGACGGCGCGGGCGTAGTGCCGCTCGTCCTCGCTGGACATCGGGGTGACGCCGCGGACCTGGTCCTCGCGGCGCTGCTCGGCGATACGGTCACCGGCGTCCTGCCGGAACCGCTTGACCAACTGGTGGTCGACGGCGGTCATCGGCCGGCTCCGGCAGCGGGCTGCCCCTGCGCACCACGGGGTCCGTCGGCGGGTACGGACCAGGCGGCGCCGTACTGCTGGTACAGATCCGCGGCCACCTTGCGGGCCGAGCGGATCAGCAGCGACTTGTCGAGACGGCCGCGGCGGCGTCCGGCCAACTGATCGGCGCCCGCGGGGTCGTCGGCGAGCGTGCCCACGACCCGGGCACCGGTCTGGGCCGCCACGAGCATGTCGTTGACCTGGTGGACGAGCTTGGCGGAGTCGCTCGGGTCGGCGATGAGGATGACACCGATGAACGGAGTGGCGAGTCCGGCGGCGCCACGCGGACCGCCGTGCAGCTTGGCGGAGAGCGCGGCGGCACGGTCGCGGACGCGCGCGATGGCCTCGGGTTCGGTACGGGAGAGCAGCAGCACCAGGGCGGCGTGCGGGAAGAGTTCGACGGCCGGGGTGTCTCCGCTGATGCGACCGCAGTCGGCGATGACGTCGGCGGGGGCGTTCGGGGAGTCGGCGAGCTGCGCGAAAGCCCGGCCCAGGGTGGGCCAGAGTCCGGCGAGACCGGCGGCCTGCTCGGCCATCCCGAGCCCGACGAGGACTTCGAGTCCGCCACTCAGCGGCTGCACGTGGTCCCAGAGTTGGTCGGGAACGAGCCCGCGCCGGGCGGTCGCCGCTATCGACAGCATGCCGGTGTTGGGGTTCAGCGGGCCGCCGTGGGCCGCCGCGCTGCGGTACACGAGGTCCCCGCCCGCCGGGTCGGTCTCGGCGAGCAGGACCCTGCGGGGCCAGACCGCCGAGAGTGCCACGGCGGCGGTCGTGACTCCGGGGGAACCCTTGTCTGCGGCGAGGGCGATGAGCGCCATGTCTGTCTACTCACTCGCCTCTAGTTGCCGGGGACGATGACGAGGGCGACCTGACCGGCCGAGGCGGCGTCGGCGACGGACGCCGCCTGACCGCTGTCCACGATGAGGGTGACGGGCAGATTGGTGCTGCTGATCGTGCTGTCCTTCTGGCCCTGGACGTAACTGACCTTCGCCCGATCGACGATGAGGGCGTCGTCCGCGCTCGACGAACTCGAGCTGGAGGAACTCGAGGAACCGCGGCTGCCGCTGGATCCGCTGGATCCGACGCGGTAGACAGCGACCGTGTCACCGGACTTGATGCCCGCGGGGTACTGGCCCTCCTTGAGGGAGACGCCCACGGAGGCCTTGCCGGCCGGAATGGTGGCCCGCTTGGCGAACATGTCGCCGATGACGACGGTCCCCTCGTAGATGGGGGACTTGGCCTTGAACTCCTTGAGCTCTCCGCGCAGGTTCCACTTGACGTAGTTGATGGAGGGATCGTCCGCGACCAGCACGGAGGTCACGTGATCGCCCACGGACTCACCGGCCTGGATGTCACTCGTCACCTTCACGACCTCGATGCGGTCCCCGGCGCGCAGCACCAGCATGGTGGCGCCCAGCGCGCCGACGAGGATGAGGAGCACCGCGAGAGCGGCCAGCGCGGGTTTGCGCTCGCGAGGCGGCGTGGGAAGACGCTCACCCATCGCCGGGTGAGCCGACGTGGCGGAACGGTTGTTGCCCGGCCCCGTACGCTCTTGGATCTTCACGCAACCGCTCCCCGTACACCCAAGAAAATGTCTGTCAATTCACGTGCCAAATAGGACACTTCACCCCCGCGCCCCTTTACGGGACGTACCGCGCGACCTGGCCGAATAGCCAGCGCTGGAGCGAGTGTCAAGCCATGGCACCGTATCAGCCGCACATAAGCCCCTCAAGGCGCGTCAAGGCCCGTGAAGCGCACCTGACTCGACGTTATCGACGCGCAACGGAAGGCACGCGGTTCCCTGTTGGGCCCGGCGATCTCCCGGCCCGCCGAACTGTGCGGCAGCGAATCCCCTGTCGGCCCGCCCCGGGTCACCCGTCACGGACCGTGCACCATGCCTGCACGAGGTGCTCACGGCTGGGGCGGGGGAATGTGATCTTTCAGCCACACGGGGGACCGGGCGTCAGCCCCGGGACTCGTCCCACGGGGCCTCCCTCTCGACGTCCCACCGCACCCAGGGCAAGGCGCGGGGTCGTCCCAGGTTCCACCGGTTTCGTCGGTGACGAGCAGGCGGGCATCAGCCATTCAGGGCCTCTGCCGCGAACTCGAGCAGTCCATCGAGCCCGAGACGACGGGTTTCCACCCCTCCCCCGGAGAGAATCCAGCTTCCGTCCCAATCCACCCGGAACACCTGTCCGCGGAAATTCTCGAACTCGACAAAGCTTCCGGGGGCGCCGTCGAGCAGTTCGAGTTCACGGTACAGAGTTCCCGGCACGACCAGGACACCGTCCGGCCCATCGGTCCCGCCTTTCGTCACCGTGTTGTCGTACCGCACCCGCAGGAACGGCGTCGGCGAGCGCCGAAGATCGGCGGGCTTGAGAAACCGGATGAAGCTCTCCCGCGCATCCTCCAGCGAGTACCTGTCGGGCTTCGCGAATTCGCACTCATACCCGGGGAATACCGCCCAGGTGACTTCCTGGAGCTCCGGTCGCTGCACTTCGTGATACCGGTGCACTCCCGGGCGCGCGGCAGCAAGGACATCGAACGCGCTGCCAGGACTCCGAAACCCGGGAACCGCGTTCAGAAAGGGGTCTCCCGACAGAATGAGGGATTCCCTCTCCCGCGCCGTCAACAGAAGCGACCGGACCAGACCCTCGTCGTAGGAGTCCCGGGCGTTCACCTGAAACAGGTGTCGGCGATCCTCGCTGAGCACCGCGGCGAAGTCGAGCCCCGGCACGGGTGACCAATGCCAAGCGTTCGACACTTCCGGGAACTCCTGGACACCCGGAAAACCTGACACAATTGCAGCCGGATCCATCGATCCTTCTCTTGAGCGCCTCTGCATGAATAATTCGGTCCGGTATCCTGCCGATACCTCGGTGCGCGCTGACCGTCGCGACCATTGTCCGCCCGCGTCATCGGCTCCATATCGAAGTTGCCGGGTGGGCGCGATGCGAGTAAGGGAGGCCACGGACGTCGGCGCCGCAGGGGTCTACTCGTCGGCGCCTACTGGTCGGGCCTACTGATCGGCAAAACGGAACGTCGAGGTGATGGCGTCGAAGATGTCGAAGAAGGAATCGGCAAGGTCGAGGACCTGGCTGCTGCCGGCGACCAGGGCGACCTTGCCCTCCTGGCCGGGCACGGGGATGAACGTCTGCATGAGCACCGCACGGATCGTGCGCTGAAGGCTGTCGTCGGGCACGACGATGTCCTCGATGCCGTACGTCCGCGCGGCGGGACCGACGCCGGGTATCTCGACGGTGGTCACCTTGCGCCAGGCGTCCCCCTCCTTCTTGGCCTCGCGCACGGCGAGTTGGCCCGCGATCGTCTGCGGGTCGGTGGAAAGGGGCTCGCCGGACTGCGAGCGGCCGCCGACGATCGAGACGGTGACCGAGCCGGTGATCGGGGTGTCACCGCCGAAGGACTCCGCCATGCATCCGCAGTACAGGGCACCGGACTTCCAGGCGTCCGCCGAGGCCTTGCGCAGGAAAGCGGTGTAGGCGTCTCGGTACTGAGCCAACTCCGGTCGCTGCTCGACCCGTTCGCTCACCATCCGCCGGATCGAGTCGTCCCGCGACTCCGGCCGCACGTCGAACTCCCACCACGACTCGGGCACCTTGATGCGAAATCCGCCGCGCTCGACGGTGAGCGTCTCCATGTAGCGGGCCATGGCGTGTCCCCCGGGTTCGTCGTTCGTCCTGCTGTTCAGCCTGCTGTTCGTCCTGCCGTGCGGCCTGTTCGACCTGTTCGACCTGTTCGGCTCGGGTCCAGCCTACGAGGTGGACTGGTGCGGCCTCTGGTGCACCCGGGCGCCGGGGCCGCGAACGCGTCGGCCGGGCTTGTGAAGGTGTGGAACGCAAAGTCGGGGCGAGGTATGGAGGCGGGCCCGGACGCGGGTGGGTGGATGTGGCCATGGACACGATCGGGCGCCGGCGGGCCTCTGTTTCGCACCGACTCCACCCCGTATGACCGCATCCAGAAGGAGGGTTCAGCCTGGCGAAACCAGGAGCCCCACGGATACCGTCATTGCCCTTGACTGACTTCGCTCAACCGATGTCTCACGGGGAGTCCACTGTGAAGCGCCGCTCTTTGCCCGTTGCTGCCGCGTTCGCCGCGACAACAGCCCTGCTTCTGACGGCTTGTGGCGGCGGGGGTGACAGTCCGAAGGACAACGACAAGATCGCGGGGGCGGATCAGGGCGAGACGGGTTCCGCTTCGCCGAGCGCGAGCGCTTCGGACGACATCGACCGGCCTGACATCACCCTTCCGAGCGACGTCATCGACGACTTCCAGAACTGGAAGACCGGCGACGCGACCAAGGACGCCGTCCTCGCCGACGCCGGTCGCGCTCAGACCGCCACCAACTACGCCATCGTCAAGGGGAACCCGGACGAGCCGGCTCTCGCCTACTACCGGCAGGGCGATGCGCTCGTCAGCGGGGCTCAGTGGGTCAAATCGTTCGTCGACGCCGGAATCTCCTACACCGGCACCGTGCGGTACTTCGATCCCAAGGTCACGCTCTACGGCAGCGCCTCAGCCGGCGTCACGTTCTGTACCGACGAGAGCAAGGCGTTCAACAAGAACCGGAAGACCAAAAAGGTCGACAGAACACCTGCGGACAACGACGCGTACGTCTACTACAACACGCACTTGAAGAAGGCCAAGGACGGCGTCTGGCAGACGACAGAACTCGTCTCCGACAGGGGGAACTCCAAGTGCACACCGTGAGGCACCTCGGCAGGGGACTGATGGCCGGCGCCCTTGTCACTGGCTGCGTGTTCGCCTCCGGTCCGGCTTTCGCGACGCGCGGTCCAGGAGGTTCGGACGGCGACGTGAAGACGTCCACCAAACGGTCCGGGCACACCCTCGAATCACGCATCACCTACACCGGCGGCACCGACGGGCACGGAAGAGCATCATCCGGCAACGTCACACCGGTGGGAAATTGGACGCCGCCGGCCTGTTGGTACGAGCCTGTCTCGGCGGCGGACTTCCAGAAGCAGGTCGAAGGCGACTACGACGAAGTCGTCAATGACCCGCAACAGCCCAACTACGCGAAGTCGGCTACCGGCCAGTTCCGGGACATCTACAAGGACGGCAAGTACAAGGACTACAACCTCGACAAGGCCGACGAAGGCAACTGGTGGGTATCCGTCCAGAATCCGAATCGGCTGGACGATCCCGATGCCTTCACCTGCAGCGATCTGCCCTTCTGGGTCGAGAACGGCGAAACCCCGCCGGTGAGGAACGCTGTCACTCCTCAGGTCCTGGCGGAGCTCGCCTACAACAGGATCACGCTCCCCGATACCGAGATCACGCTCGCCCCCGAGGACGTCACCAAGGTCAACCTGCCGACCTGGGCCTGGCTCGACAAGGCGACGTTCAAGGAAGTGTCCGTGACCGCGGCGCTCGATGTCGCCGGGCTCGACATCTCGGCGACGACCACCGCGAAACCCGTCTCGCTCAAATTGGAGCCGGGTACGAGCGACGCCGTGACCTATCCGGCCTCGGGAGAGTGCCGGCTGAACGACGACGACTCGATCGGCGCACCGTACGCCAAGGGCAAGGCCCGCGAGACGCCGTCGTGCGGGATCAAGTACCTGCGCTCATCGGGCGACGGGACGTACAAACTCCGGGCGACGATCACCTGGGAGGTCGACTGGACCGGCACCGGTGGGACCGGCGGCGACCTTCCCGACGGGACCTTCGGAACGACCCAGGACATCACCGTCCAGGAGATCCAGTCCGTCAACCGATGACACGCCGCCAGCCCCGGGCGACCCAGGCCATCGACGACTCCGGGAGTCAGAGAACCGCATGAGTGACCTTCGCCTCGAAGACACCATATTCGAGGACCTGAAGAAGACCTTTTCCGATATCAGCGACCGCATGGAGACGACCCGCCGCACCCTCCGAGGGGCCGATGCCTCTGCCGTCGGTGAAAGCAAACTCGTCGAGGACGTCCAGGACTTCGCCGACGACTGGGGCTACGGCATCAAGCAGCTCGGCAAACACACCCATGGCGCGGTCAAAATGATCAACAAGATCGGTGACAGCTTCAGCAAACTCGACCTGGATCTCGCCGAATCACTGAAGGCCCCGAAGAAGAAGGGCAAGTGACGTGGCGGAAAAGCGTCCTGCCTTCCCCCACATAGGCTGGGATCCCACACCGGGGGACGTCGACGACACCCGGGAGCTCGCCAAGAAACTCGGTGGCCTGGCAACCGAGTTGGGCACCGCGCTCCGCGAGCTGGAGCGGATCGAATGCGGGGCGTGGAAGGGCAAGACAGCCCTTGCTTTCACCGAGTACATAGGAAAGGACGTCACCCCTCTCATCCGCAAGAGCCACGACTCCTTCGACAAGGCGTCGCACGCTCTGCATCGGTGGGCCGGAGAGCTCAAGGAGTTCCAGGAGGAGGCGGACCGTCTCGAGAAGTCCGCCGGCGAGAAGCTCGAAGCCAGGGAGAAGGCCGAGCAGAAGGCCGAGGGCAAGGGCAGCGAGGAACTCGGCAAGGCTTCCGGCGCGGTGGACGAGGTCACCAACAAGGTCCACGACCTCGAAGACCGCTACCAGCGGGCCGCCGGACTGATCGGCAAGGATCTGGACAAGGCGGCGGACATCGCTCCGGACGAGCCCGGCTTCTGGGACACGTTGGGGCACGGGATCGCGGACGCCTGGGACGCCACCGGCCAGTGGATCAAGGACCACGCCGATCTGATCGCGTTCATCGGTGACCTGCTGAGCGACCTGACGGCCATTCTGGGGCTGCTCGCGATCATCACCATCCCCTTCGAGCCTCTCGGTGCCATCTTCGGTGCCGCCGCCCTCCTCACCAGCGGACTCGCTCTGTTGAGCCACTCCATAGCCAAAGCGGCCGGCGCGGACGTCAGCTGGATGCAGATGGGTACGGACGCTCTCGGCCTCCTCCCCGGCATCGGCCTTTTCGGCAAGGGCGTCAAGGTGGCGAAAGCGGCGACGGCCGGGGAGCGGGCGGCGATGTTCGGCAAGGGGATGCAGGGCACGGAACTCGCGGCAGGAGCACGCAATCTCTTCGCCACCGGAGATCTGGCGGCGAAAGTGGAGGGCGGACTCGGCCTGCTGGGCAAGCGGGTCGTACTGGGCGGGTCCTTCAAGGAGATCGGTTTCATCAGCTCCGAGTCCGGAACCATGAATCGGCTCGCGGGACTCGCCGAGGCGGGCTACCACCAAGGTCAGTGGGTCGGGACGAAGGGACTGAAGCTCATCAGCGGCGGTAAGTTCGACTTCAATCCGGAAAAACCCCTGGGCATCGCGATCGACGCCGCCGGCAAGATCGGTCCGAAGATCACCACCATCACGCAGCACATCGGAGAAGCGGTCAATCCTGGCGACCGATTCCACGAAGCCGCCACCTCACACTGAAAGTGTTATTCGGATGGCTACTTGGCAACCGCCTCCCGGCGAGACCACCCTCGCGCGAAGCCCGGGCAGCTTCGCGACGGGCACGGCGACCGCGGTCTCCGGCATGCGCTGGTTCCGGGACACAGAACGCAACGACATCCAGAGCGACCTGGCCGGATGGCCGGACGGCCCGGTCTTCACCGTCCTCTCGAAGTCGGAACGGCGAGCCCGAGCCGCCGGAGCCTTCGGCGTTCGAGCCGCCGCCCTCGCCGTCCTGGCAGTGGTGGAGGCCGTGGCGGCCGCCGGGAGCGTCGGCAGCAGCCCCAGAGGCACAGGCCGCTCACACGACCACGAGAACGAGGTCGACGACTTCCCTGTCCTCTGGGCGGGTCCCGGCACGCTCGCGCGCACACTCCCCTGGCAGCTCGATCCGAGCCGGTGTCCCGAGAACTACCGCACCCACATCGTCGTCACCGACCGCCGCGTGCTCGTCATCGGCTTCCCGGACGACGACACCACCCAGGACGAAGTGCTCTGGCAGACCGACCGCGACCTCATCGCGAACGTCGAACGCCGGACGTACACCAGGGTGGGCCTGGAGGCAGTGATCACCTTCACGGACGGCTCGTGGTGCAGACTCGCCCCTCCGGAGGCCAGCGACCACTGGGAGGTTGTGCGCCACCTCGCCTACGCCTCCGAGCTTGTCGCGCCCGAAGCGCTGACCCCGGGCCAGAAGGAGAGGGTGGCGGCCCTCGTGGCGGAACGCCCGGCATTCCGCACCGTGGTGACCCGGCGGCCCAGCGGCAACTTCACGATCGAATTGACCTCCGAACCTGTTCCCGACCCGATCGAAGGCAGTGATCCCCGGCTCAGGATCATGGGGCCGGACGGTGAGCACGTGAACTTCGAACCCGGCGACCTCTGAGTGAACGGCTCCCATGACCACCCCCACCCGTACCGTCCCACCCGCGCCTTCCGACGACGGGTCCGACATCCCACCGCTCTGGTTCACCGTTCCCGACGGTCTCTTCGCCCTCCCCATGGCACCCACTCCGGAGGAACGCGGCGCCCTCGCCCACGCATTCGTCCGCGAGCTCTACTCGCGGGGTGACGAGTCGCTCTGGACGCCGGCGGCCCCCTATTACGCCGCGGTCGCCGAGTACATGGCGGACGAAGGCGTTTCGTACTCCGCCGTGGGGCTCTTCTCCACCGTAGGGAACGGTGTCGCCCAGTGCGCGCTCACTGTGGCCGCCGTGCGGACCGATCAGACGGACCCGGACATCGCCGCGCACGGCACACTCGCCGTTCTCTCCACGGACCCGCTGAACGACGCCCGTTGGCTGGACCTGCCCTGCGGTCCGGCGGTCTCCTGCGTGACGCTGCGGGAGTTCACTCTCCGGCCGGAGGTCACCTCGACCGGTGAAGAGGCCAAACTCCTCACCGGCCAGATCCAGGTCCATGTCCCCTTCCCGACAGGTCCGTACACGGCGATCCTCACGCTTTACACAGCCTCGACCGAGTACTGGGGCGAGTTCTGCGACATGATCGCGGCAATCCTCCAGACGGTCTCGTTCGCCGAGCCGGAGGACTGAGGCGTAGCGGCAGCCGAGCCCGGCCGACGCCGGCTCGGCACTCGACCGGATGCCCTCCGGCTGGCCATCCGCCAGAACACCGATGCCGAGCGGGTCGGCCGGATTCGCGATGCCGTCGAACTCTGACGAATCGCGGGAATTGTCCTCGCACGCTCCAAGAAGCCCGCGACAGTCGCGATTTGGGCCGCCCGAGATTCCCTCATCGGAACAAAACGCGGAACGCAAAGCCGGGGCGAGGTATGGAGGCGGGCCCGGACGCGGGTGGGTGGATGTGGCCATGGACACGATCGGGCGCCGGCGGGCCTCTGTTTCGCACCGACTCCACCCCGTATGACCGCATCCAGAAGGAGGGTTCAGCCTGGCGAAACCAGGAGCCCCACGGATACCGTCATTGCCCTTGACTGACTTCGCTCAACCGATGTCTCACGGGGAGTCCACTGTGAAGCGCCGCTCTTTGCCCGTTGCTGCCGCGTTCGCCGCGACAACAGCCCTGCTGCTGACGGCTTGTGGCGGCGGGGGTGACAGTCCGAAGGACAACGACAAGATCGCGGGGGCGGACAACAGCAGGACGAGCAAGCCCGCTTCACCCAGCGCGAGCTCATCGGACAGCGCCGACCGGCCGGACATCACCCTGCCGAGCGACGTGAAGGACGAGTTCGAGGGCTGGAAGACAGGCGACACCAGGAAGGACGCCATCCTCGCGGATGCCGGCCGCGCGCAGACGGCCACCAACGACGCCATCATCAAGGGCACGTCGAACACCCCCGGCATGACCTTCTACTACAAGGGCAAGGCGCTGACCTCGTCCGCCCAATGGGTGCAGAAGTGGCTGGACGCCGGAATCACGTACACCGGCACCACGCGCTATTACGGCCCGAAGGTCGAAATCTTCGACAGCAAGTCCGCGGGTGTCTCGTACTGCGCCGACGAGAGCAAGGCGTACAACAAGGACCGGAAGACCAAGAAGGTCGACCGGACACCCGCCGGGAAAGACGCCTACGTGCTGTACAACACGCGACTGGAGAAGAACGGCCAGGGCGTGTGGCAGACCTCCGACGGGACGTCCGTACGCGGGAGCAAGACGTGCGTTCGGTGACCAGGTCCCGCGCCGCGACCACAGCCGGAGCGCTCGCGATCGCCTGCGCGCTGTCCGTGCCCACCAGCGCCTTCGCCAAGGGTCCCGGGGGATCCCAGTTCGACGTCGAGGGAAGCAACCAGAAGGACGGCGGCAAGACCCTCGAGTCGCGCATTGTCTACAGCGGTTCCACCGGAGGTTCCAAGGGAACGCGTTCCGGTGGGTTCACTCCCGTCGGCGACTGGTCTCCGCCAGCCTGCTGGTACGAGCCCAAGTGGACACCGGACGAATTCGCCAAGGAGTTCCAGAAGGACTGGGACATCCCGAACGCCAGCGGCGTGGGTGAGGCGTACAACCTCGCCAAGGAGCACTACAAGAACGGTCAGCCCTACAAGGACTTCAACAAGTCCGAGACAGGCAAGGGCATGTGGTGGGACGCGGTCCGCGACAGGGGCCGCGAGGAATCCGGCGACCCCGCCGCCTTCGCCTGCGACACGGCCACCTTCTGGGTGGAGAACGGCGAGACCCCGAACGTGAAGAACGCGGTGACGCCGGAAATCCTGGCGCAACTGGCGTACAGCCGGATCAAGGTGCCCGACACCGAGATCACGCTCGCCCCCGAGGACGTCACCAAGGTCAACCTGCCGACCTGGGCCTGGCTCGACAAGGCGACGTTCAAGGAAGTGTCCGTGACCGCGGCGCTCGATGTCGCCGGGCTCGACATCTCGGCGACGACCACCGCGAAACCCGTCTCGCTCAAACTGGAGCCGGGTACGAGCGACGCCGTGACCTATCCGGCCTCGGGAGAGTGCCGGCTGAACGACGACGACTCGATCGGCGCACCGTACGCCAAGGGCAAGGCCCGCGAGACGCCGTCGTGCGGGATCAAGTACCTGCGCTCATCGGGCGACGGGACGTACAAACTCCGGGCGACGATCACCTGGCAGGTCGACTGGACCGGCACCGGTGGGACCGGCGGCGACCTTCCCGACGGGACCTTCGGAACGACCCAGGACATCACCGTCCAGGAGATCCAGTCCGTCAACCGGTGATGTCCTCCGTCTCGGCGCCTGGGGGATCGTCGCAAGTCGACTTGACACCCGCGGCGGCGCTCAGTGGCAAGCACACCCAAGTGACCGCGGTAAGGAAAGCAGGGGGAATGGCTGAGTCTCTCCGCGAGCAGTTGGGCACGGGAGCGAATTTCAGAGTGCGGGTGACCATCATCGGCGCCCTGGTTTCCATCTTTCCGTTGATCGGAATCTCAGCGGCGATCCCCGCCGCCGGCCGTGACGCGCTGTTCTGGATCTACTGGGCGACGCTGTCCGGCTGTCTGCTCCACCTGCTCTGGATCCTGGCCAGGAATCCGACTCCCGGTAAGCGGCCACCGCTGCTGACGCGGGACCTCGCCATGGGCTGGGCCATCATGATGCCGTGTCTCCTCACTTCCTTCTGGCCGGGAATCGTCGGGGCCCCGTTGTTCACGGTGTTGGTCGGCGCGACCTGGGTCGCGGAAAAGATTCGGAGCCGAAGTGTCACGTTCTGAGAACTCCGTGGAATCGTCCGGCGCCCCGACCGGATCCGCGAGCACGACCGGTACCGGACGCCGGGCGGGGCAGGCACGGAACACTCGAAGGAACAGCGCTTGCCACCCCGCCTCCCGGAGGAACCGTCTCGGGTTCACTCCGGAGGCCGCGGCCTGGTGCACGATCGGCAGGATCCCCGAGCCCCCTGAGGACGTCCGGCAGGCGGCCGGTGCGCTGCGAACCCGGCCGGCGTTCATACGCCCGCCGGCCATGGTCGGAGTCGTCCTCGCCGCTCCCTTCATGCTCATCGGCCTGCTCCTCGGACTCCTCGCGACCGGAGCGGAAGCCCTCCAGGAACTGCTGTCGACGAAGGAGGAGCGTGACGCATCCCGGTCCGAACGCCGGGCGGCCGAGCTCCGCGACCGGGCCGTCACCGAACACGGCCTCGACACGACCTTCGACGGCGACTGGAACGGCGCCGCGGGGCAGTTCCTGCTGCGCTGGTACGGCCACTCCTCCCACCACCAGCGGCTCGTCGCTCTGACCGAGGGCCGCACCGTGCTGGCCGCGCCGCCGAAGCGCGTGTCCATCCGCCGGGAGAGCCTCGTACAGGTCGTCGCGGAGATCCCCTCGGAGGACGCGGTCCTCGAGGATCCGCTCCTCGGTGAACACGCGAGCGACAGACTCCGCCTCCGCTTCTCGGACGGCTCCTGGCTGACCCTGATCACGGAGGAGCGGCGGAGCGAGCTCCATATGTATGTGCTGCGGCGTTCGCGGACGGGTGGTGCCGACGCCGCCATGGGGTGAAGGCGAGCCGCCCCCGGGGATGGACGTATCGTCCGCGTTCAGAGCGGGCGCTGTCGACCGGTACCAACCGCGCGAACAGCTCGGGAGGGGCGTCACCCATGTTGATCTGCCTCGGGCATGGTCAGTTCGGGTATCCGCCCTGGTCCAAAGGCACCTGCCCTTACCACTCCTCCCGAGCGAGCGTGGCGGCGGAATCTGCACAAGGGGGACGCCTGCGTCGCGGGCGAGTCACGTCCAGTGAAGAGTTTCGGAAACCGTGTCGAAGAGCTCCACCATGCGATCAGCCAGCGGATCGACGGGCGTAGAGAAGTTGAGCATCAACCACCTCTTCGTCGCCGGGACCTGAACGTAGTAGGTGAGGTTGGTGGTGGGAAGCGTGTTGCCCAACTGCGCTTCGGGGTCGGGTGCTTCGCGGTGACGGTGGCGTACGGCCGGGCCTGCCATCTCCAGCTCCACGACACCGAGTTCGGCGCTCTCGCCGATGCCTCGGCCGGCCAGATGCTCCGCCAGTTCGTCTGCGTCCGAGTACTCCGGCCACTCATCGGGGGCCGGGAGGCTGATGAGCAGCGAGGACGCGAGCGGCACAGGGCCGATCGTGAGCGTGGACAGATAGAGCTCGATGCCCCCGACCTTGTAGGCGTCCTTGGCCTGGCGCTGAAGGTCCCGCATGAACTGGTCCCGGAGGTGGGGTGCGTTGTCCACCCCTCGGAACGTGCGCTCGGCGAGGGCGATGATGCCGCGGTCACGGTCGTCAGGATCGAGCTGAAGCTGGAACCAGCCGTCCGGCACGACGACGTTGTAGTCCTGCGGCGGTGAGGTGAACTCGGCCGCCCGCTTCATTCGTTGTCCCCGTGACCGCTCGCCTCGCCCGCGCCCGAGGCGAGCAAGGAAATCCGAAGCGTCTGTACGGCCTCATCTGCGAGCTCGGCGATTTCCTCCGTACGAGCGATCACCTCCCAAGTGACGGTGACGACGATCAGGCTCTTCATTCCGGGCGGGAAGACCGCGTACTTGATGAACTCGGTCAGCTTTCGGCCGAAGCCGAACATCCGCTTCACCTGCAGCATGGCCTGCACACGCACTGCGGGCCCGGCGGGCAGTTCCAGGTAGGCGACCTGCGGATCACCCGCGACCTCGGCGTTCGCCCACTCCAGGAGGACGGGCTGGACCTCCTCGCGCGTGGGGCGCTCCACGCCCTCGTCGCCGTACGAGTCGACCATGAGGTTGGCGAGGGCCTCGCCGCTCTCGGTGTAGTACGCCGCCGCGAGCGTGGGGACGTCGTCGTTCAGATCCACGGCCCGCGCGACCATGTCGTCGAAGACCGCACTCTTCTCGATCTCGAGCGCAAGCGGGTTCAGGCTGTTCACGACCTGGGTAGCCAGCGCCTTGGCCTCGGCTTTGGTCCCGTCGCGGAGCGTCAGGTCGATCCATCCCGGCTGGAAGTCGAAGCGGCACTCGAAGTCCTCCGCCAGGGGAGCACCGTCGTCCGGTGTGGTCATGTCGTTCCTTTCGCGCCAGGGCATGGTCGTGGGCATCAGCCCAGGAGCGGGTTGATGTTGTCGTCCAGACCCAGACCGCCCAGCGTAATCCCACCGCCGACAACAGCCAGTCGGGTGGCTGTCCTGGAAATCTTGTTGAGGGAATTGGCGTCGAACTGACCACCGAGCGCCGAGGTGCCCAATTTGACCGACTTGAGATCGGATGCCACTCCGGGGTCCGCGATGGAGAAGGACTTCCCGAGCCCCTTGACGGCGCTCCCGCCTCCGCGAGCCGAGAGCTCGTTCTTTGCCAAGCCGAAGTTTCCGCTGCCGGGCTTGAGGATCTTGAGGTTCTGGCTCCAGGAACTCTTGGAGAACGGCTCGATGAAGGGCTCCTTGAGCGACTTCCACACATCGCCCTTGCCGAGCTTGAAGGACTTCCCGGAAAGCCTCCGGAGGTTCTTGTTCGCACGGCTCATCTGACGGACGGTCCTCGCCGCCCCGGCCCTCCCCAACTTGCCGAGCGCCCCCTTGGCGAACTTGCCCGCGATCTTGGAGAAGCCCTTGCCGACACCCATCATGAGGAACCCGAGCGCGGCGATTCCCAAGTCCATCCAGTCCGCGTTCCCTCGGAGAACCTGCACGAAGGTGCACGCGAAATTGACCAATGTCGCGATCATGGCAATGGCGCCCAGGACTCCCGCCAACGCCTGACCGATCACAGGAATCCAGCCGACTACGAGCGAGAGAATCCCGCATACCGTGGCAATCCCGGACGCCCAGTCGGCGATGTCGGCGACCAGGGTGTCCCAAAAGCCATCCTTCAGGGAGTCGTGGCTGATGACGGCATCGATGGACTCACGGGCCCGTTTGGCCGCGTCGTCCCGGATCTTCTTGGCCGCGTTGATCTTCTCGCGCGCTGCGTCGATCTCGCCGCCTGCAGCATCGCGCTTGTCCTCCAGGTCCTGGCGGTCCTTGTCGGCGTCTTCCTTCTTGCCCTTGTCGGACAGCCCGTCCAGGCTCCTCTGGGCCGCCCCCTTGCGCTCCTCGGCGTCCTGAGCGTCTTTGAGCGCCGCGTCGGCGATCTCCTGGGCACGGTTCAGATCGGAGGCATAATTCCGGGAACCGGCATGCAGCTTGTCCTGATAGCCGCCACCTACCTCGACGACTTCTGAACCGATCGCCGTGGCGGCCGTGTCGTACCGCTTGAAGGCCGCTTCGAGCTTCTTGACGTTGCCCTTGGCCTTCTCGCGGAATTCCTTGCCGGACTTGTTGTCCCAGGCGTCGACGTCGACGACCGCCTTGAGATTGCGGATCTGCCGGTCGAGTTCCTCAGCGGTCTTGCGCAACTGCCGCCCGAGAGCGGCCATACGGTCCGGGTCGCCGGGGATGGGGTCACTGTCGGCGACCGGATGCCAGTCGTGCGGCCGTCCAGCCACCGTCACTTCCCCTTCTTCTTGGAATCCTGCGCACCACGAATCGCCTCGGCCAGTTGGTGATCGATGTCTTCGTACGCCTTCGCGGCCGCCTTGGCAATCTGAGCGAGTGCATCGACCTCGCCGGTCAGCTTCTTTCGACTGATCTCCCAATTCTTGGCGAAATCATCGAACTTGTCCGCGAGGTCGCCGTTCCCGAAGTCGTCCTGGTACTTGCCGCTCAGCTTCTCTATGCCGTCGAAAGCCTTCTTGACATTGCTGAGGCCCGTCCCCATCTCCTTGATCACGTCAAGGTCGAGTCGGGTGTGATCACTCTCGCCGCCCATGGCGCTCCCGTTGTGCCGTCCTGCCAAGCTGCCGTGATTCCGCCGAAGCCGACGGACACACACCGGTGCGATGGAGGGCCGGGGCACCCCATCGCACCGGATCGGATGCGAGCCGAAGAGGGTCTCAGCCCTTGACACCCTTGGCCAGCTGATCATCAAGGTCCTCGTACGCCTTCGCGGCGTCCTCGAGGAACTTGGCCATGCCCTTGAGGCCCTCAAGGGTGTCCTTCATGCCCTTGGTGAACTCCTTGAAGGAGTCGTCGAAGGCCTGGGAGCCCTTGGACGTCGTGTAGCCGTCCGCGACGAGGCCGTCGATGTAGCTGTCGAGGCCGTGGAGCTTGTCCTCCATCTTCTCCTTCTCGTGGCCGAGTCGCTTAGCAGCGTGCCGCATCTTGTCGTAAGTGATGTCCGCGTCTTTGCCGCCGGCCATGTGGCGTCCTCCATGCTTCAACTCGCCGCAGGGCCAACCCCCGTGGCTCCTGATGCGGATGGTGTGATCGTCCGCATTGAGCAAGCAGCTTACTTACGACGCTTGCAGGAGCACACCCCGGTTCTGTCACGAGCCCGCACCAGAGGCGGTGTCCGCCCGGGGCCTCCCTGCTTCCCTCACATGGGCCGTTGCCTGCGGGAAGCGGCGAGCGGCTATCGTCGGGAGCACTGTGGCCCGCGTTCCGGAAGCGGCCCGGGGTGTCTGGGGGAGGACGAGCGTGCGGCTCACTCTGACCGTCGTCGACCCGCTCGGCGGCGCCACCGCCGACGTGGTTCTTGATGCGGATCCCGAGTCCTCGGTGGGGGACATCGCCAAGGAGCTGGCGGAACACGTCGGTTACGGCGGTGGTGCGCAGATCATTCCCCTCGGGCGGCACCAGGGAGCCGTGACCGGGGGCGCGCCCCTCGCGTACGTCGACGGGTATCCCGTCGATCCGGCCGCGACGATCGGCACCTCTCCGCTGCGCGAAGGCGCCGTCGTCAGCCTGCACGACCCCGCCGGATGCCTGCCCGGCGAGCCGACCGGACTCGTCGAACTGCGGGTGGCCGGGGGTCCGTCGGCGGGCGCCGTGCACCGGCTCGGGATCGGCCGCTACGACATCGGCGCCGGCGCGTCGTCGTACCTCCGGATCGACGATCCCGAACTTCCGAAAAGGGCGCTGACGTTGTCAGTTGCAACGGACGGAACGTGTCGCGTCGCCGTGCACGGGGACAAGGACGGCGTCACCCTCGACGGCGGGGCCATCGAGGAGCGCGAGGACGACGAATGGCCGCTCGGCAGCGAGGTCGCCGTCGGCAACACCCTTTTCCAGCTGGACCGTTACTCGCCACCCGACGCCGCGCTCAAGTGGTCGGACGACGGCGCGGGCCTTGACTACAACCGTCCGCCGCGCCTGCATCCGCCGGAGCGCGAGACGAAGTTCCGGCTGCCGAGCCCGGTACGGGACTACGAAGCACGTCCGCTGCCCTGGCTGATGGCCCTGACGCCCTTGGTCAGTGCCGTCGTCATGGTGATGGTCTTCGGGCGCTGGTACTACATGATCATGGCTCTGCTGAGTCCGCTGATCATGCTGGGCAACTACCTGATGGACAAGAAGCAGGGGCGCAAGTCCCATGCCAAGCAGGTCAAGGAGTACAACGAGCACAAGGCGCGGATCGAGAAGGACGCCCAGGAGGCCCTGCTCGCCGAACGGCTCGACCGGCGCCGGGCGATACCCGATCCGGCGACCGTGCTGTCGCTCGGCACCGGGCCGCGCACCCGTCTGTGGGAGCGTCGCCGCACCGACGCCGACCATCTGCTGCTGCGGGTCGGCACCGGGCAACTGCCCTCCGAGGTCGTGCTGGACGACCCGGAGCAGGACGACCACAAGCGTCAGGTCACCTGGACCATCGAGGACGCGCCGGTCGCCCTCCCGCTCGGCGAGCGGGGTGTCGTCGGCATCGCCGGTCCCGGCGACTCGGCGCAGGCACTGGGGCGTTGGGTCATCGCGCAGACGGCGGTGCTGCACAGCCCGCTGGACGTCCAGTTCTACGTCCTGACGGAGAACAGCGGCCGGGACAGCTGGGACTGGGTGCGCTGGCTGCCGCACAGCCGGCCCGCCGGGGCCCAGGACGCCAACGTCCTCATCGGCACGGACGCCGAGACCGTCGGCGCGCGCATCGGTGAACTGACCCAGCTCCTCGACGCCCGTCAGAAGGCCGCCCGGCAGAACGGCAACAAGGCCTCGTTCAGCGATCCGGACATCGTCGTCGTCTGGGACGGTTCCCGGCGGCTGCGGTCCATGCCGGGCGTGGTGCGGCTGCTGCGTGAGGGCCCGGCCATGTCCATGTACGCGATCTGTCTGGACGCCGAGGAGCGGTTCCTGCCCGGCGAGTGTCAGGCCATCGTCATCGCGGAGCCCAAGCCCGAGGAGCACGCGACCGCCCAGCGTCCGGCCCGGACCGCGCCGGCCGCCCCCGGTGGCTTCCCCTCCTTCCACGCCTGGCACGCCACCGAGCCCGACGATTCCGCGTCCGGCGCGGACAAGGCCCTCGAACTGCGGCTGCGCGTCCAGCAGACGGGCATCGCGCGTGTACGGGACGTACGGCCTGACTTCGTGTCGGCGGCCTGGTGCGGCCGGCTGGCCCGCTCCCTGTCCCCGCTGCGCGACATCAGCGGCGAGACCGAGGACTCGGCGCTCCCGGGTGCCAGCCGGCTGCTCGACGTGCTGCAGCTGGAGCCGCCGACCGGTGACGCGATCAGCGCGCGCTGGCGGATGGGCGGGCAGTCGACGACGGCGGTCATCGGTGAGTCGTACGACGGTCCGTTCGGCATCGACATGCGGCGCGACGGACCGCACGGTCTGATCGCCGGTACGACGGGTTCCGGCAAGTCGGAGCTGCTCCAGACCATCGTGGCGTCGCTGGCCGTGGCCAACACCCCCGAGAACATGACGTTCGTGCTCGTCGACTACAAGGGCGGCTCGGCGTTCAAGGACTGCGTCAAACTCCCGCACACCGTCGGCATGGTGACCGACCTCGACGCCCATCTCGTCGAGCGCGCACTGGAATCGCTCGGGGCGGAGCTGAAGCGACGCGAGCACATCCTGGCCGCCGCCGACGCCAAGGACATCGAGGACTACCAGGATCTCGTACGCCGTGATCCCTCGCACGCGCCCGTGCCCCGACTCCTCATCGTCATCGACGAGTTCGCTTCCATGGTGCGTGACCTGCCGGACTTCGTGACGGGCCTGGTCAACATCGCCCAGCGGGGCCGTTCGCTCGGTATCCACCTGCTGCTCGCCACCCAGCGGCCGAGCGGTGTCGTCTCGCCCGAGATCCGGGCCAACACCAACCTCCGTATCGCGCTGCGCGTGACCGACGGCGGCGAGTCCAGCGACGTCATCGACTCCCCCGAGGCCGGACACATCTCCAAGAGCACACCGGGCCGGGCCTACGTCCGGCTCGGGCACGCCTCGCTCGTGCCGTTCCAGTCGGGCCGCGTCGGTGGCCGTCGGCCCGGTGCCGCCGATCCGACGGCGCTCGCGCCCTGGGCGGGACCGCTCGGCTGGGAGGACCTCGGGCGGGCCGCGCTGGTCAAACCGAAGGCCGAGCAGCGCGAGGAGGAGGAGATCACCGACCTCAAGGTCCTGGTCGACGCGGTGCGCGAGGCCAATCAGGCCCTCGGCATTCCGCCGCAGCACAGCCCCTGGCTGCCCGCGCTCTCCGAGACGCTGCTGCTCGACGAGATCCGGATGCCCGCGTTCGCGGGCGGTCCCGGCAAGCTGCCGCCCGCCCCGTACGGCGTCGAGGACCTGCCCGCCGACCAGGCCCGCCGACCCGTCGTGGTGGACTTCGCCGGCTTCGGGCATCTGCTCATCGGCGGTGCCCCGCGCAGTGGCCGTTCGCAGATCCTGCGGACGATCGCCGGCTCACTGGCCCGCACCCACTCGGCGGCCGACGTCCATCTGTACGGCATCGACTGCGGCAACGGCGCGCTCAACGCGCTGACCCGGCTGCCGCACTGCGGCGCCGTCGTCGGCCGCAACCAGACCGAGCGCGTGGTCCGTCTCATCGCCCGTCTGAAGGGTGAACTCACCCGCAGGCAGGATCTGTTGGCGGACAAGGGTTTCGCCGACATCGGCGAGCAGCGGGCCGCGGTGCCGGAGGACGAGCGGCTTCCGCACATCGTGGTGCTGCTCGACCGGTGGGAGGGCTGGCTGCCGACGCTCGGCGAGTACGACCACGGCGACCTGACCGACCAGCTCACCGCGATGATGCGGGAGGGCGCGAGCGTCGGCCTGCACATGGTGATGACGGGTGACCGTCAGATCCTCTCCACCCGGATCGGCTCGCTGACCGAGGACAAGTACGGTCTGCGGCTCGCCGACCGCTCCGACTTCTCGCTGATCGGCATCAACGCCCGCAAGATCCCCGAGGAGATCCCGCCGGGCCGCGGTTACCGCAACGAGCACGGCACCGAGACCCAGTTCGCCCTGCTCACCGAGGATTCCACGGGTCAGGGCCAGGCCGCGGCGATCGGGGCGATCGGTGAGGCCGCAGCGGCCCGCGACGCCGGACTGCCGCGCGACAGGCGCCCGTTCCGGGTCGATGTGCTGCCCACCCGGATCGGCTTCACCGACGCCTGGGAGATGCGGGACCCGGACGCCTCCCGCTCCAAGCTGTGGAGTCTGGTGGGCATCGGCGGCGACGACATCATGGGCTTCGGCCCGGACCTGTCCCAGGGCGTGCCGACGTTCGTCATCGCCGGCCCTGCCAAGTCCGGTCGCAGTACGACCCTGTTGAACATGGCCCGGTCCTATCTGGCCCAGGGCGTACGTCTGGTCGTGGCCGCGCCCCGCCCGTCGCCCCTGCGCGAACTGGACGGGCAGGAAGGCGTGTTGAAGGTCTTCGACGAGGACGACATCGAGAGCGACGACCTGCGCGAGGCCATCGACTCGGCGTCGCGCGAGGAGCCGATCGTGGTCCTGGTCGACGACGGCGAGGTCCTGGAGGACTGCGACGCCGAGACGGTCTTCAAGCGGATCGTGCAGCGCGGCGCCGAACGCGGTCTCGGACTGGTCATCGCCGGTGACGAGGAGGACGTGTGCAGCGGCTTCTCCGGCTGGCAGGTCGAGATGAAGAAGGGCCGCCGCGGCATCCTGCTCTCGCCCCAGGACTCCTCCGCGGGCGAGCTGATCGGCATCCGGACGAACCGGAGCATGGTCGGCGGACCGGTCGCGCCCGGCAAGGGCCTGCTGCACCTCGGGGACGGCGAGCCGCTGACGGTGACGACGCCGATGTGATCCGACGCGTCGAGCGGGTGAGAGAAGGAAGAGCAGGAAGAGCAGGAGAAGGAAGAAGAGGGGGCGGATCCGGTGAGCGGATCGGCGAAGCCGAAGCGGCGGAGGGCCGCGGGAGCGGCGCTGCGCTACGAGCACGTACGGCAGCGGCCGTCGGCGTGGCAGCAGGCGAAGGAGAAGACGTCCTGGAAGGACACGGGCTCGGGCTGCCTGATCCTGCTGGTCTGTCTGGTGGCGGTCGTCGGGTTCGCCATGACCGAGCATGAGTGGGGGCCCGAGCTCTGGGGCCGGGTCGCCCCCGCATCGCCCGGTGGCGGGTACGGCTTCGCGGCCGCCGTCGGTGCCGTGCTGCCGCTCGGGCTCGCCGCCGTGATCGCGACGCTCTCCCGGATGAAGTGGAAGGCGAGCCCCCTCCGTTCGCTCGGCTGGGTGGCCGCTTCCCTGCCCGGCGTCGCCGTCTGCGTCTTCTGGGCGCTGGTCGTGGCCGCGACCACGCGCCCCCGGTACCGGCGCAACTGGGACTCCGGGTGCTACGGCCTGGGCGACCCCTGCTGGGTCCACCAGGAGTACCCCTGGGTCTGGGCCGTCGGCCTGCTCTCGACGGTACTCGTTGCCGCGGCGCTGATCGCCGTGCTCATCAAGGCGACGGACGCCCGCGAGAGGACCGGGTCCACCTGAGTCCCCGCCCGCACAGCCCGTCCCACGGCCCCCACGCCCCCGGCCCGTCCCGCGGCCCGGCACCGAGCCCCTCTAGTCGACCTTCGTCATCCTGGCCACCGGGTCCCCCGCCTCGGCGTTGTCCGTGTCGTAGGTGAGGGAGCTGCCGACGGGAGTCAGCCGTACCTCGTGCCGGCCCTTGGTGCAGACGTCGCGGTTGGACTCCTCGGCCACGCTCGTGGCGACGAGCTGCTTCTTCGTGACCTTCTTGAGGATGAGGACGTCGTCGCAGATGCCGCCGATCTGGTCGGTCTGCCGGAAGGTGCCCAACTTCTCGCCCACGGCGGCCTGGTGGACGGTGACGCGGAACGTGCCCATGGGAAGGGTGCCGTTGAGGGCGAGGCCGTCGCCCTCCCAGGTGCCGAGGTAGGAGGCCGGGATCGCGGACGGCTGCCCGCCCGGGTCGGAAGCGCTCGCCGATGAACCCGGCCCGGAAGGGCTCGCCGTGACATCGGGTCCGGGGGCGCTCGCGCTCGCCGACGGACCCGCGTCGGGGGCGGTCCGGCTCGCGGTGGCCGACGGATGTTCACCCGACGCGCTGCTCTGGTCGTCCGTGTCGCCGCCGCCCGGCATCAGGTCGAAGAGGAACGCCGAACCCACGGTCGCCGCCGCCAGCGCTCCGGCGACCGCCAGCGCGACCGTGCAACTCATCCTGCGGCCACGCCCGTCGGATCCGGGCGCGGAGGTCGCGGCCACGCTGACGGAGACCTTGCCCGGACGGTCGTACGGCTGCTGACCCGGCGCTCCCTCGCGGTGCACCGCATCCTCGGCGGCCCGGTTCTCGCGCTGCCCGGGTACGTAGGTGGGCATCGGAGGCGGAGGCGGTCCGAAGCCCTGCGGAGCCGGCCCGAACCCGCCGGCCGGGCCGGGCGCCACGGATCCCGGGCCCGAACCCGGACCGGACTCCACCGAGGGGCTGCTGAAGCCCACCGGCCCGGAGGGCGCGACTTCCGCGGTCCCGGTCGCCTCGAGGTTCAGCAGTTGCACGGCACTTCGGCTCACCTGCTCGACCAGGGAGCCCGGCAGCCACCCCGCCGACACCAGCCGGGCGGCGCCCTGCGGTGCGAGCCGGACGGCCACCTCGCCCGGAGTGGGCCGCGCCGCAGGCTCCTTGGCCAGGCAGGACGCGACCAGCTCGCGCAACTCGCCGTCCAGGGAGTCGAGTCGGGGCTCCTCGTGCACCACCTTGTAGAGGAGGGAGGCGGAGGAATCGCCGGGGAAGGGGGGTTCGCCGGTCGCGGCGTACGCGAGGACCGCGCCGAGCGAGAAGACGTCCGCGGCTCCCGTGACGCCCTTGCCGAGGATCTGCTCGGGGGACATGTAGCCGGGGGAGCCGACCGAGACGCCCGTCGAGGTCAGGGAGGCGGTGCCGTCCGTCGCCCGGGCGATCCCGAAGTCGATCAAGAGCGGGCCGTCCAGAGTGAGCAGGACGTTGGAGGGTTTGACGTCACGGTGGACAAGACCGAGTGCGTGGACCGCCGCGAGCGCCTCGGCGAGCCCGGCACCGAGAACACGCGCGGAGTGCACCGGAAGCGGTCCGCCGTCCGCGACGGCACCCGTCAGCGAAGGGCCGGCCGCGTAGCCGGTGGCGACCCAGGGGACCGGCGCCTCCGGGTCGGCGTCCAGGACGGGGGCCGTCCACGCGCCGCCAACCCGCCGCGCGGCATCGACCTCGCGGCGGAAGCGCGCACGGAACTCCTCGTCGAGCGCGAAGTGCGGATGCACGATCTTGACCGCGACCGTACGCCCGCCCGCGCTGCGTCCCAGATACACGCGCCCCATGCCGCCCGAGCCCAGCCGGCCGAGCAGCCGGTAGGGCCCCACGACCGTGGGTTCGTCGACTCCGAGCGGCTGCATGGCACCCACAACTCACCCCTCCCCCGTACACACTGCCCAGCAGCGTAGTGCCGTGCGCGCCCGGAGCCCCGAATCTATCGGCACCGCGACGGCCGGCTCACGGCTGGAGGAGCCGTACGTTCACGTCGGCCGGGAACCCGGTGGTGGAGCCGACACGGCGCGCGAACTCCCGTACGGCCTCCAGCTGCGGGCCGCCGAAGCGGAAGTCGAGCGTCGTGAAGTACTGCTCGAGGACGGCCTCGTCGAAGGCCTCCCAGCGGGCGGCCTGTTCGGCGACCTTGGAGACCTCGTCGAGGGAGAGGTCCCGGGAGGCGAGGAAGGCCTGGTGGACCTTGCGGGTGACGAGGGGCTCGCGCTCCAGGTAGTCGCGCCGGGCCGCCCACACGGCGAAGACGAACGGCAGGCCCGTCCACTCCTTCCACAGCGCGCCGAGGTCGTGCACCTGGAGTCCGAACTTCGGTCCGTCGAGCAGGTTGGCGCGCAGCGCCGCGTCACCGATGAGGACGGCGGCGTCCGCCTCCTGCATCATCAGGCTCAGATCGGGCGGGCACGTGTAGTACGAGGGCTGGACGCCGACCTTCTCGGCCAGCAGCAGTTGCGCGAGCCGCACGGAGGTCCGGGAGGTCGAGCCGAGGGCGACGCGGGCGCCGTCCAGCTGGTCGAGGGGGACCTGCGAGACGATCACGCAGGACATCACGGGGCCGTCGCAGCCGACCGCGATGTCCGGGAAGGCGACCAGATCGTCGGCGTGCTTGAGGAACTCGACGAGCGTGATGGGCCCGATGTCGAGATCCCCTCGCACCAGCTTCTCGCTGAGCTTCTCCGGGGTGTCCTTGGTGAGCTCGAAGTCGAGGAGTGTGCCCGTTCTCGCGAGCCCCCAGTAGAGGGGCAGGCAGTTCAGGAACTGGATGTGGCCGACGCGCGGCCGGGTGCGAGAATTGTCCACATCGCGAGGCTAGACCCCATGCGCTACGGTGCGGGCTCCAGGGTCGGCGTGTGCTGGTGGAATCCCTCCGGACCCCTCGTGTCAACGGTTGTGACACCACGAAGTCGACGCACGTCAGACCCCTCGCCCGGGCGGGCCACCCTTCCGGATGACGTGATCTTTGCCTCTATTGCTTTCGGCTGCCTGCGTGCTAGGCTCGCCGCAAGTTGCAGTTTGGTTTCCCTTGCAGTACAGAGCCTGCGGAGCATGTGACCGCGGGCTCTCGTCGTTTTCAGACGTATGCAGTTGTTTACACAATCGCAGGTTCTGGAGCAGGGCAACCCTTTGGGCCCAAGGAGGGCTTATGGCTACCGGAACCGTGAAGTGGTTCAACGCCGAAAAGGGCTTTGGTTTCATTGCCCAGGAAGGCGGCGGCCCGGACGTCTTCGTCCACTACTCCGCGATCAACGCGAGCGGATTCCGCTCTCTCGAAGAGAACCAGTCGGTTTCCTTCGACGTCACGCAGGGTCCGAAGGGCCCGCAGGCGGAGAACGTCACCCCGCTCTAAGCCTTCGGCTCCATGAGCCCAATGCTTTGATCCGGAACGGATAGCAGTACCCAAGGAGCCCCGCGCCAGCCGGTCGTGGGGCTCCTGCCTTTGCTCCGGCGCGGGCCCCGCCCGCCTTCCCCGGACCCCCGCCTTCCCCGGTCCCCCGCCTTTCCCGGACCCCCGTCACACGTGCTGCATCACGAGCACGAACGTCGTCGCGGGTTCCAGAGCCTCGTACGCGTGCGGCACATCGCCCCGGTACGCCATGTAGTCACCGGGTCCGAGCTCGACCTCCTCGCCGCGCGGGCCCGCCTTCAGCCGCCCCGCGCCCACGATCAGATGCTCCACACTCCCCGGAATGTGCGCTTCCGACTCCCGCGCCGCACCCGGCTCCACCCGCAGGTGGTAGATGTCGCGCCGGGCTCCCGGCGGACTCGCGGAGAGGAGCGTCGCCGCGTACTCCGCCTGCTCCGAGTGGACGGTCGGACCCTCCCCCGCACGGATCACCTGGACGGCCGGGGTCGGCGGCTCGACCAGCGCGCTGAACGGGACGCCCAGCGCGACACCCAGCGCCCAGAGCGTCTCCATGCTCGGATTTCCGCTCGCCCCCTCCAGCTGGGAGAGCGTGGACTTCGCGATCCCGGCGCGCTTGGCCAGCTCGGACAGGGAGAGGCCGGCCCGCGCGCGTTCCCGGCGCAGGGAGGCGGCGATCCAGTCGAGGGGGAGGCGGGCCGGGGGGACGCCGGAGCCGTCATCGGTCATGTCGTTCTCTCCATCGGTCCGATCGTTCGCCTTGACGAACGAGGTGCTTGCTGTTCATTGTAGAAAACATGCGTTCGCTGCTCCGAACACCACTCCCGTCCCACGACCCGCATCTGCTGCGGGACGTGGCCCTCGTCTGTCTCGCCGGCGGGATCGTCGGCGTCTCCTTCGGGGCCCTCGCCGTCGCGGGAGGGCTTCCGCTGTGGTTGCCGGTGGTGATGTCACTGCTGGTGTACGCGGGCTCCGCCCAGTTCAGCGCCGTCGGGATACTCCTCGCCGGGGGCGGACCGTTCGCCGCGGCGGCCACCGGACTGCTGCTGAACACCCGCACGGCCGCCTTCAGTCTCGCCGTCGCCGACGTCATCGGGCGGGGCCGCGTCACCCGCTGGGTCGGCGCCCACCTCGTGACCGACGAGACGGTCGCCTTCACCCTCGCCCAGCCGGACCCCGCCCGCCGCCGAGCCGCCTTCTGGATCTCGGGGCTCGGCCTCTACGTGTCCTGGAACCTGTGCGTCCTTCTCGGCGCCCTCGCCGGGGGCGCGCTGGGGGACACCGGACGCTACGGACTCGACGCCGCGTTTCCCGCGGTGCTGGTGGCGCTGGTGCTGCCCGCGCTGCGCGGGGACCGCGGCGTACGGCGCGCCGCACTCGCCGGGGGCGCGGCTGCACTGGCGCTGACGCCCTTCGTGCCGGTCGGGGTGCCCGTGCTGATGGCCCTCATCGGACTGCTGCTCCTGGGCGGGAGGACGGCGTGAGCGGCACGGCACCGGCCCTGGCCGCCGTCCTCGCCCTGGCCGTCGGGACGTACACCTTCCGGCTGGCCGGTCCGCTGCTGCACGGGCGGGTCGAACTCTCCGCCCGGGTACGGAGGTTGCTGTCCGCGGGAGCGGTGGTCCTGCTCGTCGCGCTGCTCGCCACGGGCGCGCTCACCGAGGCCCGCGGCTTCGCGGGGTGGGCCCGGCCCGCCGGGGTGCTGGCGGGCGGGGTACTGGCCTGGCGGCGGGCCCCGTTCGTGGTGGTGGTGCTGGGAGCCGCGGCCACCACGGCCGGGCTGCGCTTGGCCGGGGTCGGCTAGAACTTGGCCCGGGTCGGCTGGAAGCTGCGTCCGGATCACACCGGCCCCGTTCGGATCACTCGGGGTCCGCGGCGTCCCGCACCGGGGCTACGTCGCGTAGAGGGCTTCTATCTCCTTGCTGAAGTCCTTCTCGATCGCCGCGCGCCGCAGTTTCATGGAGGGGGTGAGGTACCCGGCCTCCTCGGTGAAGTCGACCGGCAGGACGGTGAAGCGGCGGATGGACTCGGGGCGAGAGACGAGCTTGTTGGCCTCGTCGACGGCCCGCTGCAGGATGGCCAGCAACTCGGGGTCGTCCATGATGAGTTCGGCGGGAACCGGGTGCTTGCCGTTCATCCGGCGCCAGTGCGCGATGCCCTCGGGGTCGAGGGTCACGAGGGCGGAGACGAACGGGCGGCGGTCGCCGAGGACCATGCACTGGGCGATCAGCGGATGGGAGCGGAGCCAGTCCTGCAGGGGCGCCGGGGCGACGTTCTTGCCGCCCGCGGTGATCAGGATCTCCTTCTTGCGGCCGGTGATGGCGAGGTAGCCGCCGTCGTCCAGTTCACCGATGTCGCCGGTCGCGAACCAGCCGTCCGGCGCGGCGTCGACGACGCCGCCCGCGTGCGGGTCCCAGTAGCCGCGGAAGACCTGCCCGCCGCACAGCAGCACCTCCCCGTCGGCGGCGATCCGCACCCGGGTGCCCGGCAGGGGCCGCCCGACCGTGCCGAGGCGCGGCTTCTGCGGGGGTGTGACGGTCGCGGCGGCCGTGGTCTCCGTCAGGCCGTACCCCTCGAAGATCTCGATCCCGGCGCCCGCGTAGAAGGCGGCGAGCCGGCGGCCGAGCGGGGAGCCGCCGCAGATGGCGTGCCGGACCCTGCCGCCGAGGGCGTTGCGGATGCGGCGGTAGACGAGGGGGTCGTAGAGGGCGCGGGCCGCGCGCAGGCTCCGGCTCGGGCCGGGACCGGTGCCGTGCTGCTTCGCCTCGAGAGCCTCGCCGTACTTCTGGGCGATCCGCGCCGCCCGGTCGAACGAGGAGCCGCGGCCCATCCGTTCGGCCGTGGCGCGGCCGGTGTTGAAGACCTTCTCCAGGACGTACGGGATGGCCAGCAGGAAGGTCGGCCGGAAGGAGGCCAGGTCCGCGAGCAGTTCCTCGGTCTGGAGGCTCGGGGCGTGGCCGAGTTTCACCCGCGCGCGCAGACAGGCCACGGCCACCATGCGGCCGAAGACGTGCGAGAGGGGGAGGAAGAGAAGGGTGGAGGCGGGGTCCCGGGTACGGGCCTTGAAGATCGGGTAGAGCAGTTCCACCGCGTTGTCGACCTCGGTGAAGAAGTTGCCGTGGGTCAGGACACAGCCCTTGGGGCGGCCGGTGGTGCCCGAGGTGTAGATGAGGGTGGCGACGGTGTCCGGGCCCAGCACCCCGCGCCGTACGGCCACTTCCTGGTCGGGGACGTCGCGGCCGAGTTCCGCGAGGCGCTCCACATGGCCCTTCTCGAAGACCCACATGTGGCGGAGGTCGGGGATGCGCTCGCGCTCGGGGCCGAGCGTCGCGGCCTGCGCCACGGTCTCGACGGCGAGCGCGACGGCTCCCGAGTCCTGGAGGATCCAGCGGGTCTGGAAGGCGGAGGAGGTCGGATAGACCGGCACGGTGACCAGACCCGCGGCCCAGGCGGCGAAGTCGAGGAGTGTCCACTCGTACGTCGTCCGGGCCATGATGGCGATCCGGTCGCCCGGCACGAGCCCCTCCGCGATCAGCCCCTTGGCCACCGCCAGCACCTGATCGGCGAACTCGGCGGCGGTCACGTCCGTCCAGCCGCCGTCCGGCGCCTTCCGGCTGAGGACCGCCTCACGCGGGGCCGCGACCGCGTTGTCGAACGGGATGTCCGCGAGGGAGCCGTGCGTCACCTGCCCCACGATCGGCGGCACCGCGACCTCGCGCACGACGCCGTCCAGCCGCCGGATCTCGGGCTCCGGGAGCGGAGGGGCGGAGTCGTGGGAGTGGGGGCTGGACACGAGGCGGCTCCTTGTCGGCCGGAGGCCGGGCGGGTGCAAGGCGTGTGCGGGCTCGGAGGAGCGCGGGGGCGCGCATCCTCATACGGCCTTGGAGAGTGGGGGGTTCAGGGGTCTCGGCAACCCGGTGAAACGGGGATCCTACGGCTCGGGAGTGTGGGGTTTGTGACGCTTTGGGGCGGGCGAGGTGCGGGTTACCCGGGGTAGCTGTGCCCCCGTCGCACCCCGCCGCCCCGACTCCACCCGCCCGTCGGCGAGCGGCTCCGGAACCCCTCGCCGAGGGTCCACCCCCCGGGAGATCGTGGTGACTCATCTCGACCCGCCCCCCGTCCTGACATACCCTTACCCCGGGTAACTTACTCCAGAGTAAAATTACGTCCGAGCTGGGAGCTGAACCATGGCCGACCGCTGTCCGAGCTTCGCCGGCCCCGAGTCCCGGACCCGGACCCTCGCCGCTCCCCCCTCACTCACCCCGCTGCTGGCCCGCGGTGCCGCGCTCTCCCCCTTCAAGCGCCCCCGCCCGGACGCCCCGGTCCCCGCCACCCGGCTCGTCCTCTCCGGTGTACGGGTCGACCTCGCCCACCTCGCCGCGTACGAGCGGGTGTGCGGGTTCGCGACCGGCGCGGACGTCCTGCCGGTCACGTATCCGCATGTGCTCGCCTTTCCGCTGGCCATGCGGATCATGGCGGCGCGCGCGTTCCCGCTGCCGCTGCTCGGGCTGGTGCACACGTCGATCGAGATCACCCAGCACCAGGGGCCCGCGGCGACCGCGGAGTACGAACTCGCCGTGCGGGCGGAGGGATTGGCTCCGCACCGGCGGGGCACCGAGGCGACCGTGCTGACCGAGGCGCGGAGCGACGGCAGGCTCGTGTGGGAGTCCAGGAGCACCTACCTCGCCCGGCACGGCTCCCCGGGCCACGCCCCGCGGAACGTCTCGCGGAACACCTCGCGAAGTGTGCCGCCCGGGACCCCGCCGCAAGCCCCTCGGAACTCCTCCCCGGAGGAGCCGCAGCCACTGCCCGCCGTCGCCGAGTGGCACCTCGCCCAGGACGTCGGCCGTCGCTACGGCGCCGTCTCCGGGGACCGCAACCCCATCCATCTGCACCCCCTCACCGCCCGCCTCTTCGGCTTCCCGCGCGCCATCGCGCACGGCATGTGGACTATCGCCCGCTGCCTCGCCGAGTACGGGCCGCAGCAAGCGGTGGGTGTGCGGGCCGAGTTCAGGGCGCCGGTCCTGCTCCCCGGGACGGTGACGTACGCCGTGCGGGGCCCGTCGTTCGAGCTCCGGGCGGGCGAGCGGGTCCATCTGTCCGGCGACGTGCGGCCGATCCACCCGCGGAGCGAGTGACCTTCGGGGGAACACCGCATGGCGGGAAGCGCCGCAACGGTTGCCCTTGCTCAACAACTCCCAGCCGTACTGCTCGCCGCAGCGTGCGGGGGCGTACCTCGACGGCACCCTGGAGCGCAACGGGCTCGACGTGAAGGGCCGGCCGCTGGCGCTCGGGCCGGGCGACGGCGGCGCGGGCCCGCCGCGGGCGGTCGTCCGCCGGGCCGCGCGCAGCGGCGCCAAGGCCCTGTACCGCGTGGGCCGCGAGAGGGTCGCCCCGACACTGCGCCGCTGGGGCCAGGCCTGACCTGCGCCCGACGCGGACGGCCCCTGCGGCGGCGGAGGCGCGCCCGAGCATCCGGGCGTCAGAGGCCGTCCGGCAGAGGGTCAGACCTCCGCGACGGGCTGGGGCGGGATCTCCGTGACGCCCGTGGCCGGCGGGGACCACGGCCGTCCCTGCATCAGCGTGCCGAGTCCCGCCCAGGCGAAGTTCATCAGGGTGGCGGCGGCCTGCCGGGCCGAGACACCCGGGGTGGTGTTGGCCCACGCGGCGAGGGACTCGGCCGCGCCGACCAGCGCCTCCGCGAGCCCGGCGACCTCGCGCGCGGGCAGCGAGGGATCGCGGTGCGCCTCACGCGCGGCGACGACGATCAACTGCGTGACGAACTGGACCAGTTCCTCGCGCATCGCGAAGACCTCGGCCGCGAAGGGCTCACCGTGCGTGCGGGCCTGGAGATGCAGGACGGCCCAGCCGTCCGGGTTCTCGGCGGTGTGGCTGAAGAACGCCCGCAGCCCTTCCCAGAGTTGCCGGTCGGCGGGCAGTCCGTGCCGGACACCGGCGCGGACGGCGGCGGTGAGCGACTTGGCCTCACGCCGGATGCACGCGGTGAAGAGGTCTTCCTTCGAGTTCAGGTACAGATACACCAACGGCTTGGACACGCCCGCCAGTTCGGCGATCTCGTCCATCGACGCGGCCCGGTACCCACGCTGTCCGAAGGTCCGTACGGCCGCGTCCAGCATCTGCTGTTCGCGTACCGCGCGCGGCATCCGCTTGTTCTTCACAGCACCCATGCGGGCAAGCCTACGATCGGCCGGCGCCGGGCCGGACGCACAGGAGCGTCAGGAGACCCTGCTCCGGGGGAGCGGGAGCGTCAGGAGGCCTGGGTCGGGGTGCTGCCGTGGGCGGCCTCGTCGACGACGGCGTCCTCCTGGTTGCGGTTGCGCTCCAGGTTGGCCTTGGCACGGTCCACGCGGGCGACGACCTGGGCCGAGGCGCGGTCGCGCTCCCCCCGCAGGACGACGAAGCTGATCGGCGCGGAGATCACCAAGGACAGCAGGACGACCCACATGTAGTTGGAATCGCCCAGGCCGCGGGGGGCGATGCCCGAGTAGACGAGGCCCCAGACGACCACGAGGCAGCCTACGAAGATACCGAGGCGCATCAGTGTGTAGCGGAGCATCTCAATCCACTCTTCCGTTCCGAACGTTCCCAAAGGGGTCCCGTCCAGTGAAGCACGACGGGACGGCGATCTTGCAGGGGGTCCTCAGTCGCGCAGTGCGAGGGACAGCAGCATGGTGATGTCGTCCCGCTCGTCGCCGGGCGCGACGCGGATCGCGCCGGGCACCCGCCCGACCTCCTTGTAGCCGCAGGAGGCGTAGAAGCGCTCGAGCCCCTCCCCGCCCCGGCAGGTCAGCCGGATCGCCTCGATGCCGTCGATGCGGCCCGCGGCGTCCTCGGCCGCGGCGAGCAGGTCCCGGCCGTACCCCTTGCCCTGGTGCCGGGGGTGCACCATCACGGTGTACAGCCAGACCCAGTGCCGCATCAGCCGGTGGGTGTTGAGCGTGAGGAAGGCGGTCGCGGCGACGCCGCCCTCCTCGTCCCGCCCGACCAGGAGCCGGGTGCGGCCCTCCGCCATGGCGACGAAGTGCTTCACGAGTTCGGGGCGCACGTCGCCGGCGGTCACCGGCGGCACGAAGCCGACGGAGCCGCCCGCGTTCGAGACGTCCGCCCAGAGGGCGACCACACCGTCCCGGAGGTCGGGGGTGACCGCCGGGTCCAGGTCGAAGACCAGCGCCATGGTCAGACCCGCATGGGCTGCGGCGACTCGCGGCGCGCCGGGTCCGGTCCGTCGTACTCGCGGATGATCTCGTACCGCGTGTTGCGCTCGACGGGGCGGAAGCCGGCGTCGCGGATCAGGTCCAGGAGGTCCTCGCGGGTCAGCTTGTTCGGGGTGCCGTAGTTGTCGGCGTCGTGCGTGATCTTGTACTCGACGACCGAGCCGTCCATGTCGTCGGCGCCGTGCTGGAGCGCGAGCTGGGCGGTCTGGACGCCGTGCATGACCCAGAAGACCTTGACGTGCGGGACGTTGTCGAAGAGCAGCCGGGAGACCGCGAAGGTCTTCAGGGCCTCGGCGCCGGTCGCCATCTGGGTGCGCGCCTGGAGACGGTTCCTGACCTTGCCGTCCTTCATGTCCACGAAGTCGTGCTGGTAGCGCAGCGGGATGAAGACCTGGAAGCCGCCGGTCTCGTCCTGGAGTTCACGCAGCCGCAGCACGTGGTCCACGCGGTGGCGGGGTTCCTCGATGTGCCCGTACAGCATCGTGCACGGGGTCTTGAGACCCTTCTCGTGCGCGAGGCGGTGGATGCGCGACCAGTCCTCCCAGTGGGTGCGGTGGTCGACGATGTGCTGACGGACCTCCCAGTCGAAGATCTCCGCGCCGCCGCCGGTCAATGACTCCAGACCGGCTTCGATCAGCTCGTCGAGGATCTCCGAGGCCGACAGCCCCGAGATGGTCTCGAAGTGGTGGATCTCCGTGGCGGTGAAGGCCTTCAGCGAGACGTTCGGAAGAGCCTTCTTCAGCTCACTGAGCGACCGCGGGTAGTAGCGCCACGGCAGGTTGGGGTGGAGCCCGTTGACGATGTGCAGCTCGGTGAGGTTCTCGCCCTCCATCGTCTTGGCGAGACGGACGGCCTCCTCGATACGCATCGTGTACGCGTCCTTCTCGCCCGGCTTGCGCTGGAACGAGCAGTACGCGCAGGACGCGGTGCACACGTTCGTCATGTTGAGGTGACGGTTGACGTTGAAGTGGACGACGTCGCCGTTCTTCCTCGTGCGCACCTCGTGCGCGAGCCCGCCGAGCCAGGCCAGGTCGTCCGACTCGTACAGCGCGATGCCGTCCTCGCGGGTGAGCCGCTCACCGGCCCGGACCTTGTCCTCCAGCTCGCGCTTGAGCCCGACATCCATGCGATTACCTCTCCCTGTGACGAACCCTGCCAACCGTACTCCCCCGCCTTTCCGGCGAAGGGCCCCCACCAGGGGGTTCGCGCCTACTCCTCCTCGGGCAGCTCTCCGACCCGGTTCTCCCACTTCGTGGAGAGCACGATCGTCGTACGGGTACGGGAGACGCCCTTGGTGCCCGACAGTCGCCGGATGGTCTTCTCCAGACCGTCGACGTCGCTCGACCGCACCTTGAGCATGAACGAGTCGTCGCCCGCGATGAACCAGCAGTCCTCGATCTCGCCGAGGTCGCGCAGACGCCGGGCCACGTCCTCGTGGTCGGCGGCGTCGGAGAGCGAGATGCCGATCAGGGCGGTGACACCGAGGCCGAGCGAGGCCGAGTCGACCGTCGCGCGGTATCCGGTGATGACGCCGGCCGCCTCCAGCCGGTTGATGCGGTCGGTGACACTGGGTCCCGACAGCCCGACGAGGCGCCCCAGCTCCGCGTACGAGGCCCGGCCGTTCTCCCTCAGGGCCTGGATGAGCTGCCTGTCCACCGCGTCCATGCGATCGAAGCCTTCCACTGAAAAGGTCTTGAGAGGTCTGAGAAGTCTGAGAGGTGTCGAGAGGTCCGAAGAGGTCCTGAACTGCTGATGGTGCCCGGCGCCTCGGGCGCGTCCCTCAGGTGGTGTCGCCCCGGGAACCGCCGCCGAGTTCGCCCTTCCACCGGCGGTACAGCGCGTGTTCGACGCCCGCCGCGTCGAGGACCCGCCCGGCGACGAAGTCCACCAGGTCCTGGATGTGCGTGGCGCCCGCGTAGAACGCCGGAGAGGCGGGCAGCACGATCGCGCCCGCGTCGTCCAGGGAGACCAGATGACGCAGCGTCTGCCCGTTCAGCGGGGTCTCCCGCACGGAGACGACGAGCTTGCGCCCCTCCTTGAGCGTGACGCTCGCGGCCCGCTGCAGCAGGTCCTTGGAGAGACCGAGGGCGACTCCGGCCACACAGGCGGTGGACGCGGGCACGATGAGCATGCCCTTGGCCGGGTACGAGCCCGACGAGGGCCCCGCCGCCAGGTCGCCCGCGCTCCAGTGCCGTACGCCGTCGAGATGCTCCTCGAAGGCGTCGAAGGTGCCGGGCTTGCCGTCGGCGCCGCGCGCCAGCCACTCGCGCAGGTCGTCGCGCCAGTGGGCGTCGCGGAACGGGAGGCCGGTCTCGTCGAGCAGCGTGAGCCGTGAGGCCCTGCTGACGACCAGATCGACGCTCTCCCCCGCTTCCAGCAGCGAACGCAGCACCGCGGCCGCATACGGCGTACCGGACGCGCCGGACACCCCCACGATCCAAGGCCGGCGCTGCGTCTGTCCTGGCTTCATGATGTCGAGCCTATCCGGCCACCGCGCGGATTCAGACCGTGAGCCCGCGCACCAGAAGATCGAGCAGGGCGCAGACGAACAGAGCGATGCCGATGAAGCCGTTGACTTGGAAGAACGCCCTGTTCAGACGGGTGAGGTCGTGCGGCTTCACGATGGAGTGCTCATAGAGGAAGGCGCCCGCGACGATCACCAGGCCGAGCCAGAAGAAGGCACCCGCCCCGGTGGCCACCCCGTACCAGACGAACAGCGCCGTCGTCACCGCGTGGCAGGCGCGCGCGCCCCGGATCGCGGCCGGGATGCCGAAGCGCGCCGGGACCGACATCACGCCGATCTCGCGGTCGGTCTCGACGTCCTGGCAGGCGTAGATCAGGTCGAAGCCGCCGATCCACACGCCGACCGCGAGACCGAGGACGACGGCGTCCCAGGACCAGGTGCCGGTGACGGCGATCCAGGCGCCGATCGGACCCATCGCCTGGGCGAGACCCAGGATGGCCTGCGGGAAGTTCGTGAACCGCTTGCCGTACGGGTAGACGACCATCGGGATGACGGCGATGGGCGCCAGCGCCAGGCACAGCGGGTTCAGCAGGGCAGCCGCGGCGAGGAAGACCACCAGGGCGACCAGCGCGCCCGTCCAGGCGTGCTTCACGCTCATCGCGCCGGTGACCAGTTCACGATGGGCCGTACGGGGGTTGCGGGCGTCGATCTCGCGGTCGATGATCCGGTTCGCCGCCATGGCGAAGGTGCGCAGGCCCACCATCGCGACGGTGACGAGGAGCAGCTTTCCCCAGTGGATGTTCTTGTCCCACGCGAACATCGCCGTCAGCGCCGCGATGTACGCGAAGGGCAGCGCGAACACCGAGTGCTCGATCATGACGAGGCGCAGGAACGCCTTGGTGCGGCCCGGCTGCGGAAGCGCCGCGGAAGCTGAACTCACAGCCCGTACTCCTTCCAACGGCGGTCGACCTTCGCCGCCGTCTCCGGGTCGGACAGCACCATCTCGGGCCAGCCGCCGTCCCGGGTGTAGCCCTCCTCGGGCCACTTCTTCGTCGCGTCGATGCCTGCCTTGCCGCCCCAGAACTGCTGGTAGGAGGCGTGGTCGAGGTGGTCGACCGGGCCTTCGACGACGGTGAGGTCACGTCCGTAGTCCGTGTTGCCGAGCGCGCGCCAGGCGACCTCGTGCAGATCGTGGACGTCGCAGTCGGAGTCGACGACCACGATGAGCTTCGTCAGGGACATCATGTGGGCGCCCCAGATGGCGTGCATCACCTTCTGGGCGTGCTTGGGGTACTTCTTGTCGATCGCGACGATCGCGCAGTTGTGGAAACCGCCCGCCTCCGGCAGGTGGTAGTCCACGATGTCCGGCACGATGATCTTCAGCAGGGGGAGGAAGAACCGCTCCGTCGCCCGGCCCAGGGGCCCGTCCTCCGTCGGAGGCCGTCCCACCACGATGGACTGGAGCAGCGGCCGCTTCCGCATCGTCACGCAGTCGATGGTCAGCGCCGGGAACGGCTCCTGCGGCGTGTAGAACCCGGTGTGGTCGCCGAAGGGCCCCTCGGGCAGCATCTCGCCCGGCTCCAGCCAGCCCTCGATGACGACCTCGGCGTTCGCGGGCACCTGGAGCGGCACGGTCTTGCAGTCGACCATCTCGATCCGCTTGCCCTGGAGGAACCCCGCGAAGAGGTACTCGTCGATGTCACCGGGCAGCGGGGCGGTGGAGGCGTACGTCACGGCGGGCGGGCACCCGAAGGCGATCGCCACCGGCAGCCGCTCGCCCCTGCGGGCCGCCACCTGGTAGTGGTTGCGGCTGTCCTTGTGGATCTGCCAGTGCATGCCGATGGTGCGCTTGTCGTGCCGCTGGAGCCGGTAGAGGCCGAGATTGCGGATGCCGGACTCGGGGTCCTTGGTGTGGGTGAGGCCCAGGTTGAAGAAGGAGCCGCCGTCGTCGGGCCAGGTGAACAGGGCGGGCAGGGCGTCGAGGTCGACGTCGTCGCCACGCAGCACCACTTCCTGCACCGGCGCGTCCTTGACCTTCTTCGGCGGTACGTGCGCCATCGCGCCGAGCTTCCCGAAAGCCTCGCGCACGCCCACGAAGCCGTGCGGCAGCTCCGGCCGGAGCAGTCCGCCGATCTTCTCGGAGATCTCGGCGTACGACTTCAGGCCGAGGGCCTTCAGCAGACGCCGGTCGGTTCCGAAGACGTTCATCGCGAGCGGCATCGCCGACCCGCGCACGTTCTCGAAGAGCAGCGCGGGCCCGCCCGCCTTCTGCACCCGGTCGACGATCTCCCCGACCTCCAGGTACGGATCCACCTCGGCCTTGATGCGCTTGAGGTCTCCCTCGCGCTCCAGCGCCCTCAGCAGGGAGCGAAGATCGTCGTAAGCCATGTGTCCAAGTATCGGCCACCCGCTACCCTGTGCCCGTCACCGGGGCCCCGTGCCGCCCCGCCGTCGCTCACTGGGGGATCGTTCGGCCATGCTCAGGTATCTGCCCTTTCTGCTGGTCCTGGCGCTGTGGATCTACGCCTTCATCGACTGCCTGAACACGCCGGAGGAAGAGGTCAGGGGCCTGCCCAAGGTGGTCTGGGTCATCATCATCCTGCTCTTCGGCGAGGTGCTGGTCGGTCCGATCGCCTGGCTGGTCGCGGGCCGTACCCGCAAGGGTCCCGCGGGCGGCTCCACGCCCTCCGAGTGGCACCGCAACCAGCGGACGACGTTCGTCGCACCTGACGACAACCCCGAGTTCCTCAAGTCCCTCAAGGCCGAGAACGGCAAGGACGAGTCCCTCCTGAAGGACTGGGAGGCCGACCTGCGGCGCCGCGAGGAGGAGCTGAAGCGGCGCGAGGAACAGAGCAGGTCCGACGAAGAGTCCTGACATGGAACTGCGCCTGCTGGTGACCTTCGAGAAGGTCGCGACCGTGCTGAGCTTCACCCGGGCCGCGACCGAGCTGGCGTACGCGCAGTCCAGTGTGACCAGCCAGATCCGCGCCCTGGAGTCCTCGCTCGGCACGGAGCTCTTCGACCGGCTGGGCAGCAGGATCCGGCTGACCGAGGCGGGCGAACGGCTGCTGCCCTACGCCCGGCAGATCATCGAGCTGACCGACGAGGCACGCGCCGCGGTCGTCGGTGCCGAGGAGCCCTCCGGCACGCTCACCATCGGCACGATGGAGTCCCTCACCTCGTACCGGCTCCTGCCGCTCCTCGAGTTCTTCCACCACCGCCATCCCCGGGTGCGGCTGTCGCTGCGCACGACCATCGGCGACGAGACCCGCCAGGCGCTGCGCCAGGGCACGTACGACGTCGGCTTTCTGATGGAGCAGGAGACCGGGCACCCGGGTCTGGAGGTCGCGGTGCTGGCGGTGGAACCGCTGGCGCTCGTCGCCGCCCCCGGAGACCCGATGGCCGACGCGGCACCGGACACCGCCGATCTCGTGGGCCGGCCGCTGCTCGCCACCGAACCGGGCTGTGCCTACCGGGACTTGTTCGAACGGGAGCTCAACTCCCGGGCGCCGGAAGGATCTCGTGTCGCGTTCATGGAGTTCGGCACGATCGAGGCGACCAAACGGGCCGCGGCGGCCGGCCTCGGCATCGCGCTGCTGCCGGAGGTGACGGTCGCCGCGGAACTGGCGCGGGGTGAGCTCGTACGAGTGTGCTGGGAACCGCCGTTCACGCTTCGGACGCAACTGGCGTGGCGGGCCGGGAAGCGGCTTCCGGCTCATGCGCGGCTGTTCGTGGAGCGTGCGCGGCGACTGGTGTCCGAGGAGTCCGGCCGACCCGAGTGATCCGGCCGGCCAGGGAGATCCCGGCGGTCCCGGCGGTCCCGGCGGTCCTGGGGAGCGTGACCTTCAGGCTGGCCGTCACGATCAGCGGGACGCCGAACGCCTGGACGAGGCCGATGTGGTGGCCGTACACGGCCCAGTCCATGACCATCGCGACGGCCGGGTAGGTGAAGGCGAGCACGGCGATCTTCGCGGTCGGGAGCTTGGCGTACGCGGCGTACATCAGGACGTACATCAGCCCCGTGTGGACGATGCCGAGCCCGACCAGCCACCCCCAGTCCGCGCCGGTCCCGCGCATCGCGCCGAAGTCGGCGAAGGGGAGCAGCAGCGGGATGCCGACCAGGACCTGGACGAGCGCGATGAGGTGGGGCCGGACGCCGGTGATGCGCTTGGTGACCAGGGTGGACAGCCCGTAGAGGAGCGCGGCGAGGAGGGCCTGGCCGACGCCGGTGAGATACGAGCCGCCGTTCGCGAAGTCGGCCGGGGAGACGCCCGAGACGAGGATCAGACCCGCGAAGGCCAGGACGATCCAGCCGACCTTGGCGGCGGTGAGCCGTTCACGGAAGAGCAGGGCACCGAGCAGCACCACGTAGAACGGCTGGGTGTGGTAGACGACGGTCGCGACGGAGATCGAGGTGTTCTCGTACGACTGGAAGAGAAGGACCCAGTTGAAGACGATGAACACGCCGCCGAGCACGGCGAGTCCGAGCGTGCGCGGGGTGAAGCCGTGGCCCCGGAAGTATCCCCGGGCCAGCGCGTAGCCGCCGAGGGCGAGCGCGCCGAACAGGACGCGGAAGAAGACGACATTGAAGGGCGAGGCCCCGGACTCGACGACGAAGACGCCGAGGGTGCCGGAGAGCATCATGGCGGCGGTCAGCTGGGCGGTGCCCTTGTTCTCGACTGCGGTGGCGGAGGTCATGTCCCGAAGGTAGGAGTAGGGACCGGGGGCGGGCCACGCGCTGGTGGGGCGTCCTGCCGATGACCCCATCGGTGCCGCCGATGGGCGCCGGTCGGCGCCCCGGACCCGGCGCCCGCCCCTCCGCTCCTCCGCTCCTCCGCTCCTCCGCTCCTCCGCTCCTCCTGCGGAGCGAATCCCCCTCGCCCTAGCGGGACCGCTCCTCGCGGGGCTGCTCCTCACGGGACCGCTCCTCGCGCAGGACGAGTGCGAGCAGACCCGGGAAACGGGTGTCGAACTCCGCCCGGCGCAGCCGGTTGACCCGCTTGGGGCCTTCGTCGCGCTGTTCGACGAGACCGGCGCCGCGGAGCACGGCGAAGTGATGGCTGAGCGCCGCCTTGCCGACGGGCACGTCGAAACTGCCGCAGCTGCGGCTCCACTCCGCGGACTCCGCCAGCGCCCTGACGAGCTGGAGCCGTACGGGATCGGCGAGGGCGGCGAGAGCGGCCTGCACGGGGACCTCGTCCGGATGGGTGTGCTCGGGCGCCGCCCGATGACTGGTCCGCTCCGCCACGCCGGTCTCCCCTGGTGATTCCCTGATCCGCTTGCCGAGTGTTCGATGAAAACCATACACTCCCGAGTGTTCGCTTTTCATTGAACAGTCCGCGCGGAGCGCCGGCTGTTCGGCCGGGCAACAACCAGAGGTGTGCCATGCGTGCGGTCCAGTTCGAGGAGTACGGCGGTCCCGAGGTCCTGCGGGTCGTGGAGGCGGAGGTCCCCGAGCCGGGCCCCGGGCAGGTGAGCGTCGACGTGGCCTACACGGGCGTCAACTTCGCCGACCTCAAGGCGAGGTCGGAGGGCTACCGCGTGCCGGGCCTCCCCTTCGTGCCGGGACTCGAGGTCTCGGGCCGGATCCGGGCCGTCGGTCCGGACGTCACGGGACTGCGGGTCGGCCAGGAGGTCGCGGCGCTGACGGAGGGCGGGGCGTACGCGGAGGTCACCGTGGCCGACGCCGTGACGGTCTTCCCGCTGCCCGACGGCATCGACCTGCGCACCGGCGCCACGCTCCCCACCGTCCTGCCCACGGCGTACGCCCTCCTGCACACCGTGGGCCGGCTCCAGCCCGGCGAGACGGTGCTCGTCCAGGGCGCGGCGGGCGGCGTGGGCACGGTGCTGGGCCGGCTGGCGAAGGCGGCCGGGGCCGGCGCGGTGTACGGCGTCGTCTCCGCCGCCCCCAAGGCCGAGTACGCCCTCGCCCACGGCTACGACGAGGTGTTCGTGGGCTCCTTCACGGACGAGGTCCGCGCGGCGACCGCCGGCCGCGGAGTGGACCTGGCCCTGGACCCGGTGGGCGGTGAGACCCTCCGCGGCAGCCTCGCCTCGCTCGCCCCCTTCGGCCGTCTGGTCTCCTTCGGCAACGCGAGCTCGGCCGAGCCCTGGACGGTGGGCCAGCCGGAGCTCTACCCCACCGGCCTGTCGGTCGCGGGGTTCTCGATCCTCGGCCTCGCCAGGACGGCCCCGGCCCTCCTGCGCGACATCGCCTCGCTCGCGTTCCGCAAGGTGGCCGACGGCACCGTGACCCTGCCGGTGACGGCGGAGTTCGGCCTGGAGGCCGCCGGAGAGGCGCACGCGCTGATGGGGTCACGGACGAGCACGGGGAAGTTGCTGCTGCGGGTGGCGACTTCGGATCGGTCGCGGCCGTGACCGCCACCCACCGGGCCTTCGTCCCGGTCCGCGGGCCGCACAGCGGCTGACGTCCCCCGGACGACCCTGACGGAAGTCCTCCCGAGGCGCACTCGGCGCATACCTTCGGCCCCGCTCCCTAGACCATCGGCGGACGGCGGGGCGGCGTTCCGTTTTCCAGACTGGGTCCAGGACGAAGGACCGTCGGTGCGGAAGTCGGGAGGCGCGATGCAGGGGACGCCGGGGATCAGCCGGGCACGGTTTCTGGGGATGGCCGCGGCCGTCGGGGGCGCGTCGGCGCTGCCCGTCGGGGCGGCGGGGCGGGCGGAGGCGGCAGCCGAACGGCCGAGGGAGCGGAGCGCCGGGCGGCCGCGGGCGACGGTCGGGCGGCGCGGGCTGACGTACCGGGGTGTCGTCTACGAGGTCGGTGCCGGGGAGACGCCCGCGACGGCGTGGAACGTCCGGCGCATGCGCGCGGACCTGCGCGCCGTCGCCCGTGACCTGCACGCCAACTCCGTCAAGGTCACCGGCGACGGTGTCGAACGGCTCACCGCGACCGCGGCCGAGGCGGCGGAACGCGGGCTGGACGTCTGGCTCGAACCGACCCTCGGGGACGTGCCGGAGCGGGAGATCCTCGACCACCTCGCGGAGACGGGCCGGTACGCCGAGCGGCTGCGGCGGCAGGGCGCCGGGGTGCACCTGAGCGTCGGCTGCGAGTTCGTGCTGTACGTCCCCGGCATCGTGCCCGGCGCGACCATCCAGGAGCGGGTGGAGAACCTGCTCAAGGGCGACTTCGACCCCGTGCTCATGGCCCGGCGGCTGCGCCGGTTCACCGCGAAGGCCGCGAAGGTGGGCCGGTCCGTCTTCCACGGGCCGCTGACCTACGCCGCCGCGCAGGACGAGGACGTCGACTGGGGCCTCTTCGACCTGGTGGGCATCGACTACTACGGGTACTTCCGGCGCCCGTCGGACTATCTCCGGGACCTCGCCCCGTACCGCCGCTTCGGGAAGCCGGTCGCCGTCATGGAGTTCGGCTGCTGCACCTTCGAGGGCGCGCCGGAGCAGGGCGGCATGGGCTGGGACGTCGTCGATTACACGAAGGAGCCGCCGGAGATCAAGGCCGGTCTCGTGCGCAGCGAGCGCACGCAGGCCGCGTATCTGACGGACGTGCTGGCGGCGTTCGAGGCGATGGGGCTGTACTCGGCGATGGCGTACACCTTCGTCACCCGCGACGCCCCGCACCGGCCCCGTGACCCGCGCCACGACCTCGACATGGCGAGCTACAGCCTCGTGAAGACGATCGAGGACCGCCCAGGCGACCCGGCCTCGGGCGTGCACGGGGAGCCGAAGGAGGCCTTCCACGCGCTGGCCCGGCAGTACGGACGTGCCCACCACCGCTGACGGCCGCCACCGGCGACCGCCCGCCCCGGCCGAGAACCCGGGGCTCCCGGCGTGCACCGGACCCGGCCGGGCGAACTTGACGCGCCAGAAAGGTACTTCCGCACCTTGCCCTCGTGTTCCGGCCCCACGAGGGTGGGGCCGCACAGGAGAGTGGAGTCATGGAACGCATCGATCAGGCGCAGGCCCGAGCGTGGCTCGCCACCGCCGTGGCGGAGGCCCGCGCCGGGCTCGCCGAGGGCGGCATCCCCATCGGGGCGGCACTGTACGGCGCGGACGGCACCCTTCTCGGCCGCGGCCACAACCGCCGCGTCCAGGACGGCGACCCCTCGGCGCACGCCGAGACGGCCGCGTTCCGCGACGCGGGACGGCAGCGGACGTACCGGGGTACGACCATGGTGACCACCTTGTCGCCGTGCTGGTACTGCAGCGGCCTGGTCCGGCAGTTCGGGATCTCCCGGGTCGTCGTCGGCGAGGCGGCCACCTTCCACGGCGGCCACGACTGGCTCGCCGAGCACGGCGTCGCGATCGTGCTGCTCGACGATCCCGCGTGCACGGAACTGATGCGCGACTTCATCAACAAGAACCCGGCCCTGTGGAACGAGGACATCGGTGATTGACCCGAGCGCGGGGGCGGTTCCCGCAGATTCGACCGCTCCCGGGGAATCGGCCGGGGACGGTCCCGGCACCCCGGCCGGCGCGACCGGTCCCGGCGCCCCGGCGGCCTCCCGCATCCCCACCATCGACCTGCGCCCCTGGCTGTCCGGAGACCCCGGGGCGCGTGCCGCCGTCGCCCGTACCGTCGACGACGCCCTGCGGACGGCCGGCTTCCTGCTCGTCACCGGTCACGGGGTCGACCCGGAGCTGCGCCGCCGCATCCGGGAGGCCGCCCGCGCCTTCTTCGTGCTGCCCGCCGAGAAGAAGCAGCCGTACGCCGCCCGGGTCGGCGGGCGCGGCTGGCTCGGGCCGGGTGCCGAGGCCAACGGCTACGCGGAGGGCACCGAGACCCCGCCGGACCTCAAGGAGTCCCTGACGTTCGCGACGCACGAGCCGTTCGAGGACCCGGAGACCAACGCGGAGTGGTACGCGCCGAACGTCTGGCCCGCCGAGGCTCCGGGCCTGCGCGAATTCTGCGCGGAGTACCTGACGGCGATGGGCGAGCTGGAGAACCGCCTCCTGGCACTGCTCGGCGAGGCGCTCGGCCTCGAACCGGACTTCTTCACCCGGCACATGGACCATCCGACGTACGGCTTCAACATCAACTGGTATCCGGGGACGGAGGTCGTCGGTGAGCCCGAGCCGGGCCAGTTCCGCATCGGGCCGCACACCGACTTCGGCACGGTCACCATCCTCGACCGGCAGGCCGGCAGGGGCGGGCTCCAGGTGTTCACGGACGAGGACGGCTGGCAGGACGCGCCCTTCGACCCGGCGGCGTTCACGATCAACATCGGCGATCTGATGGCCCGTTGGACCGGCGACCGGTGGCGCTCGGGACGGCACCGGGTGCTGCCGCCGCCGGCCGACGCGCCGGCTGAGGAGCTGATCTCGCTGGTGTACTTCGGCGAATGCACACCGGGAACGCTGGTCGAGTCGGTGCCCGCCCCCGTGGGCCGCGTCATGTACGAACCCGTCGACTCGCATGTCTACCTGCGGGAGAAGCTCGATTCGATCACTGTCGGTTGAACGGTGGAACGTTTTCGTAATTGAACGGACACCAGGCGGCCTATCCCGAACCAACCCCCCCTTCTTAAACTGTTGTTGATACACCTCACAGCAGCACATCGGACCGGACCGCGGACCAGGGGGAGATGCGGTGCACTCAGGGCTGCACGGCAGGGGGGCGCTGTTCGACACCGATCCGCCCGGGCTCGCGTCACGACTGGTCGGTCTGCGTCCGTACCAGCTCCGCGCCACACCGTACGAACATTCCGGGGAACTGCCGTTCGTGGTGTTCGCGGGCGGCCGGGGGCTGGGCAAGACCGCCCTGCTCCTCGAACTGCGCGAGGCCTATCGCGGACACACCCCGGTCGCTCTGATCGACGGCGAGGAGCGGCAGTTCGCCGCGCCGCCCGCCGACCGTCCCGCCGAGTCCTGGTCCCCGGTGGGACAGGCGCTCACCACGGCCGCGGAGCAGCTCGCCGAACCGGTGAAGGGCGCCGGAAGGATCGGCTTTCCGCGACTGTCCTCCGGACTCCTGGCCGTGGCGGCGGGCGGCTGGAGCAACCGTGACGTGCCGCGCATCCGGCAGGAGGCGGAGCGGATCCTGCTGCTCAACGAGACCGACTCGTGGCTGTCGGGGTTCGCGGGGCGCTGGGTGAGCAAGGTGATCTCCAAGCTCATCGCGTCGATGAGCGGGACGGGCCCGGTGGTGGAGCCGATCATCGAGGCGACCCTGGAGGCCTTCACGGAGGGAGTCTCCCCGGCCCACCGCCGGCTGCGCAGGGCCGCGACCTGGTACCGGGACTATCCGAACGCGGGCGGCAGCCCCAAGCTCGCGCTGATCCTGCTCTCCCGGCACTTCCGGGCGGGCGGCGACTCCCGCAGACACGCCGAACGCCATCTCGTACGGGCGCTGCTGGCCGACCTGGACGACGCGTACGCGGGGGTCGTGCAGCGCTCGCACCGGCGGGGGCGCCCGGTCCTGCTGATCGACAACGTCCAGGAGCCCGGGGGCCTCGGGCTCCTGGAGCCCGTCCTGCGCGACCGCGCCGACGGCATCGCGGACCAGGTCGTGTTCTTCGCCGCGCTACGGGGCTACGCGCATCCGGCGCTGCGCAACGCGGGCCGGCTCGTCCTGCCCGAGGCGGCCCGGGAGACCGGCTGGCGGCCCGGTACCTCGCCGTCCTCGCGGGCCCTGCTCGTCTCACTTCCGCCGCTGACCCCCGACGACACCCTGCACATCATGGACACCGCGTCCGGCGGTCTCGGCACCGCCTCCGGCGGACCTGTCTCCGTGCCACCCCAACTCCCGCACGCCACGCATCGGCTGACGGTGGGCAGCCCGCTCGGCATCACCCTGCTGGCCGCCTCGGCACGGCAGAACCTGCCCGAAGGCGCCGACACACTGGGCATGTTGCTGACCGCCGATGTCGCCCTGCACGAGGACCACGCCGGCCGCCCCGCCTATCAGGAACTCCTCGACCGGCTCGTCCCCGGCGGCCGGCTCGACGAACTGACCGTGCTGGCAGCGGCCCACGACCGCGACTCGGCCCGCTCGCTCGCGGAGTCCCGGCTCCCGGAGGACTTCGGCGCGTCGGGCGTCCTGGACCTGGAGGAACGGCTCGCCTCGGAGGGCTGGGCGACGGCGGACGGACAGTTCGTCGGCGACCCCTTCCTGCGCGCGCTGCTCCTGCTGAGGCTGCACCACGGCGACCGGGACCACGAGCGGTGGCGGGCGGTGCACCGCGCCCTCATCGACCACTACCAGGACGCGGGCGAGACCGCCCTGCCCGACAGCGCCCGCTACCGGCTGCATCACGAACTCGCCCTCGGCAAGGCGGACTTCGCGGTGGCGCATCTGCGCGACACCTTCCCCCGTTCCGACACCCGCCGCTGGCTGTCCTCACTGGTCTTCATCGCCTCGGCGCCGTACTACCACGCGCACGATCCGGACGGCCGGGACTTCGACGGCCACGACCACCGGGCCGCCGTCGCCCTCGGCCGCACGGACGCCGCGCAGCTGCCGCCGAGCGGAGTGGACGCCGTACTGCACCTGCGGGTAAGGCGGTTGCTGCACGCGGTGTGGCAGCTGACCGATCCGCTGGTGCTGCCGGACCCGAGGGTGACCGAGCGGCTGCGCTTCGAGCTGGAACAGCTGTCGAACCTGCGGCCCGCGGGCAACGCCCTGCTGTGGCGGGCCTCGCGGGACTGGCCGTCCGACGCCCTGGCCGGCCGGCCGCTGCGCATCCCGGGCGACGACGAGGGGGACCGGTGATGGCTCGCTTATGGGTGTGGCTGCGCGAGGACGTCTGGGAGATACGTTTCCGCCGGTACATCGCGCTGACGCTCGTGGCCGTCCTCGTGGGCCTCGGCGTGTGGGGCGGCATGACGGCCGCGAAGGAGGACCGGTCGTGCGCGCCGGGGGTCGTGCAGCCGAAGGACAGTGCCGAGTGCGTGGGCGTCTCCTCGACGACGTACGCCTTCGGACGTCCGCAGTTCGCCGACGCCGTCCGGGCCATCAACCGCGAGAACCACCGTCTGGCTCCCGGCAGTTACGTCACCGTCGCCCTGCTCGAACCCTTCACGGCGACCGACGCGGACAACCTGCGCGACGTACTGCACGAGCTCCAGGGCGCCTATCTGGCGCAGTACCAGGCGAACCACGACACGACCGGGCTCAAGCCGAAGATCCGGCTCGTGCTCGCCAACCCCGGCGCCACCGGCGCCTCCTGGCGGCACACCGTAGACCAGCTGGAGCGGATGGCGAAGGGCCCGGACCGGCTGCGCGCGGTGACCGGGGTCGGGCTGAGCACCGACAACAACCAGAAGGCGGTCGAGGAGCTGACCCGGCGGGGCATCCCGGTGATAGGGAGTTCGATCACCGCCGACGACCTGGCCAACGGGCAGAACGGCGAGGACCCCTTCCCGGGGCTCGCCCGTGTCTCCCCCACCAACACCGACGAGGCGCGCGCTCTCGCCTCCTTCGCCAAGGTGTCGGCGGCCAACGCCTTCCTGGTCTACGACCGGACGGGCGACCCGTACACCCGCACGCTCCAGAGGTCCTTCGAGAAGATGCTCAAGGGCGCGCGTTACGAGGCCCAGCCGTTCACGCCGCCCGCCGACCGCAGCAAGGAGGGCAGCACCGCCAACGTCTTCGCGCAGATCGCCAACATCCTGTGCAACACGCCGAAGGGCACGGACACCATCCTGTTCGCGGGCCGGCACACCCAGTTGCGGCAGTTCATCAACGCGCTGGGCGCCCGGGGCTGCTCCGACCGCCGCTTCACCGTGCTGACCGGCGACGAGGGCTCGTACCTCGCCGGTGACAAGGACCTCGACCCGGCCGCGCTCGAGGACCCGCGTATGACCGTGCGCTACACGGCGCTCGCCCACCCGGACGCCTGGCTCGAGGACCGTGCGCGAACCGGCGGCAGCGCGGCCGACGCGAAGGTGCTCCAGCGGCTGCTGGACCGTGCCGCGCGGGGTCCGGTCGGCCCCCTCGGCAAGGTCGCCCTGGACGACGGCCAGCTGATCATCGCGTACGACGCCATGCGGCTCGCGGTGCACGGCATCCGCGGAGCCTCGCCGACCGGGCGGATCCCCGCGCTCGTGGACGTCGGCCTCCAGTGGCCCCAGGTGAAGGGCAAGCAGCTGCGGGTGAACGGGGCGAGCGGCTGGATCTGTCTGGACGCCCACGGCAACCCGTACGACAAGGCCGTGCCGATCGTGGAACTGACCCACGACAGCCGCGCCCGGTTCGTACGGATCGCCTGGCCCGAGGGCAAGCCACCCGCGGCGGAGTGCCTGCCGCCGTCCTAGCGCTGCCGCCGTCCCGGGCCTGCGGCCGTCCTGGCGCTGCGGCCGGGACGACGAAGGCCGGCCTCGGTGACGTGGGTCCCCGGTGCCGGCCTTGTCTCGTTCGGGTGTGTCAGACGCCCGCGTAGGAGTGCTTGCCGCTGACGAAGATGTTGACGCCGTAGTAGTTGAACAGCCAGCAGCCGAAGGCGATCAGGGCGATGTAGGCGGCCTTGCGGCCCTTCCAGCCGGCCGTGGCCCGCGCGTGCAGGTAGCAGGCGTACGCGACCCACGTGATGAACGCCCAGGTCTCCTTGGGGTCCCAGCCCCAGTAGCGGCCCCACGCGTCGCCCGCCCAGATCGCGCCCGCGATGATCGTGAACGTCCACAGCGGGAAGACGGCGGCGTTCACGCGGTACGAGAACTTGTCGAGCGAGGCCGAGGCGGGCAGCCGCTCCATGACGGAGGTGGCGAACCGGCCGGGCTGTCCGCCGTTCGCGAGCTTGTTCTCGTAGGAGTCCTTGAAGAGGTAGAGCAGCGTGCCGACGGCGCCCACGTAGAAGACGGCGCCGCACAGGATCGCGGTCGAGACGTGGATGTACAGCCAGTACGAGTGCAGCGCGGGAACCAGCTGGTCGCTCGCGGTGTACAGGACGGTGACGGCGAGACCGAGGTCGAGGAGGACCGTGGTGACCAGGGGGAGGCCGAGCCAGCGGACGTTCTTCTTCAGCGCGAGCAGGACGAGGAAGACCCCGACGGCGACGGTGGAGAAGGTGATGTTGAACTCGTACATGTTGCCCCACGGCGCCCGCCGCACGGACAGGGCGCGGGCGACCACACCCGCCGCCTCGACGGCCCACGCGAGCACCGTGAGGGACACGGCGATCCGCCCGTAGAGGTCACCCTGCTCGTCCCCGCCGTGCGCACCGGGCCCGTCGGGGACGTCCCGCGCGCCCACCGCGGACCGGGTGACGACCTTGGGCCGCTCCAGTACGGCGGTGCCGCCGGCCTTCTGCACGGTGACCTCGGGGGCCGCCGCGGTCGCCTTGGCGCCGTTCGCGGTGAGCGCGTTGGCGGTGCGGGCGACCTTGCTGCGGCTGCCGAAGAGCCACTCGGCGATGTAGGCGAAGAAGGCCAGGGTGTAGACGGCCATCGCCGAGTAGATCAGCGTGTTGCTGATGTTGGCGAGGTGTTCGTTGGTCGCGGTGGCCAGGTCGGTCACGGCGCCCAGGTCGTGTGCGGTGGCGAGCGTCACTGCTTCTCAGCCCCTTCGGCGGCTGTTGCGGGGGGTTCGGCGTCGGCGTCGGTGGGTGCCGCGTCTTCGTCGGGCTTGGTGGGTGCCTGTTCGTGCAAGAGCGCGGCCAGGTCGCCGAGCTCCTCGGGAAGCTTCGCGGACTCGCTGCGGCCGAGCCCCGCCATCTCGACGACGGTGACGCCGTCGGCGCCCGTGGTGGCCCGTACCCAGACACGGCGGCGCTGGATGAACAGCGATCCGGCGAGGCCGAAGATCGCGGCGAACGCTCCGGCCAGCGCCCAGTCACTGCCGGGCTGCTGGGTGACCTGGAAGTTCGCCCACTCCTTGATGTCCTTGTCGAAGGTGATCGAACCGGCGCCGTCCGGCAGCTTCATCGTCTCGCCGGGCCGCAGCCGCGACTTGAGGATCTCGCCCTTGGCGTCCTTGAACTGCTTCATGTGGGAGGTCTCGAGCTGGTACACGTTCTGCGGGAGGCCCGCGTCGACCCCCAGGCTGCCGTGGAAGCCGCTCAGCGCGAGCACGGGGTAGTCGAGCGCGGGGAACTGGGAGAACATGTCGCCCTTGCCCGCCCCGGCGAAGGTCGGCACGAAGAAGGCGGAGAAGCCGAGCTGTTCGCTCTTCCCCTGCGCGTTCCGGTAGCCGTCCATGACCTTGACGGCGCCCTGCGAGGTGACGTTGGAGTCCAGCGGCAGCAGGGGCACGGCCTCGTGGAAGACGACCTTCCCCTTGCCGTCGCGGACGGTCACGACGGGCGCGTAGCCGTGGGCGGTGAGATAGACCTTCGAGTCGCCGATCACCAGCGGCTCGTTGACCTTGACGACGGTCTTCTTCCCCTTGCCGTAGGCACCGACGCTGTAGTCGACGGTCGCCTGGTACGTGCGGGGCGTGCCCTTGTTGGGGCCGGTCCGCTCGTAGATGCCGGTGAAGTTCTTCAAGTCGAAGCTGAACGGCGTGAGGTCGTCGGTGCTGAAGAGGCTGCCGGACTTGAAGTCGTCGTAGGACAGGAGCGCGTTCGAGAAGCCGTCGCCCTCGACGATCAGCTTGTCGCCCTCGGACTTGAAGAGCTGGCCCCAGGCGAAGGCGACGAGCATCACGATCAGCGCGATGTGGAAGAGCAGGTTGCCGGTCTCGCGGAGGTAGCCCTTCTCGGCGGCGACGGCGTCCTTGTCGACGTGCGCCCGGAACCGCTTCTGCTTGAGCACCTTCAGCGCGATCTCGCGGACCTGCTCGGGCTCCGCCGCGGTGCGCCAGGTCGTGTACGCGGGCAGCCGGGTGAGCCGCTTCGGGGCGCCCGGCGGACGGCCGCGCAACTGTCCGACGAACTGCCAGGTGCGGGGCACGATGCAGCCGATGAGCGAGACGAACAGCAGGATGTAGATCGCGGAGAACCACACCGAGCTGTACACGTGGAACAGGCCCAGCCGGTCGTAGAGCGAACCGAGAGCACTGTGCGCGTCCTTGAACTCCTGCACCTTCGCCGCGTCCTGGTTGGACTGCGGGATGAGCGAGCCGGGGATGGCGCCGAGCGACAGCAGGAAGAGCAGGATCAGCGCGACCCGCATCGACGTGAGCTGGCGCCAGATCCAGCGGACCCAGCCGGTGACCTCGCGGCCTGTCCAGGCGATCCATCCCAGGGCGCCGGGGGTGCGCGCGCCGCCGAAGGAGCCGGGCATCGCCGTCTCCACGGGCGCGGTGGACAGCTGCGAACCGGCCTCGCCGATCTCCCGTGCGTCCCGCGCGTCCTGGGAGGCCCGCGTGTCCTCGTCGGCCGGCCCCCCGGCGCCGGCGGGGCCGGTCGTGTTGCCGGTGTCAGTGGTGCTCATGGGTCAGATCCCTACCGTGAAGCCGTCGGACCAGGTCTGCATCTGCTGCACGATGCCGTCCCACGCACCGGTCAGCAGGAGCAGGCCGGTCACGATCATCATTCCGCCGCCGATCCGCATGACCCAGGTGTAGTGCCGCTTGACCCAGCCGAACGCGCCGAGCGCCTTGCGGAAGGCGACGGCGGCGAGGACGAAGGGCACTCCGAGACCGAGGCAGTACGCGACGGTCAGTATGGCCCCGCGCCCGGCGCTCGCCTGGTCCATGGAGAGCATATTGACGGAGGTGAGTGTCGGTCCCAGGCACGGCGTCCAGCCGATGCCGAAGAGGGCACCCAGCAGCGGCGCACCCGCGAGCCCGGTCACCGGCCGCCGGTGGAAGCGGAACTCGCGCTGGGTGAGCCAGGGCATCAGCCCCATGAAGAACACACCCAGCACGATCATCAGCGCGCCGAGGACCTTGCTGAGCGTGCCGTTGTACTCGTGCAGGGTCGAGCCGAAGTACCCGAACAGCGCCCCGCCGGAGACGAACACGGCGGTGAAGCCGAGCACGAACAGACTCGCCCCCGCGACCATCCGCCCCCGTCTGGCCTCCGCCAGATCCGTGCCGCTGACTCCGGTGACGTACGACAGATAGCCGGGGACGAGCGGCAGGACGCACGGTGAGAAGAAGGAGACGAGCCCGCCGAGCACGGCGATCGGCAGCGCGAGCAGCAGGGCTCCGCTGTAGACCGTGGTGTTCATGCCGGTCGAGGCGGCGAGGTCCGTTGACGACAGGAGAAGGGACACGCCGGTCACTTCTCCGCGACGATGGGGTCGAGCATCTCGTGCAGCTTCTCTTCGCTGAGCGCCTGCAGCGTGCGGGCCGCGATCTTCCCGTCCCGGTCGATGATGAGCGTGGAGGGGATCGTCTGCGGGTTGAGCGTGCCCTTCTTGAAGCGGAGCATCAGCTTGCCCGTCGGGTCGTACAGGCTGGGATACGTGACCTTCTGCTCCGTCTCGAAGGCTTTCGCCAATGAGGTGCTGGCGTCACGTGTGTTGATGCCGACGAACTGCACGCCCTGCCCGGCGGTCTCCTTGGCGACCTTGACGAAGTTCGGCGCCTCGGCGCGGCACGGCGGGCACCAGGAACCCCACACGTTGAGGACGACGACCTTGCCCTTGTAGTCCGCGATGTCGAGCTGCTTGCCGTCGACAGTCTTTCCGGAGAGGTCAGGGACGGCGTCCCTGGACCCCTTGGCGACCGTGGAGATGCCGTCCTTGCCGGAAACGTAGTTGCTTTTGCCCGCGCCGCCGGAGGTGCCGCCCGAGCCGCACGCGGACAGCAGGAGCGCGGCGACGGCGGCCCCGGCGGCGTACAGGGCGAGACGGCCACGGGTGCGGTTCGGGCGCTGGTCTGCGCGGCAGGCGGCACTCATGTGAAAAGTTTCGCATGCCCGTTTCGGGGATCTTCCGCACCCCCCTTGCGGGTGGAAACCCGCATTTCAGGCGGCACGCCCCCGGAGGTAGGAGTTCCAGCCGCCGGAGGGCCGCTCCGCCACGTCCAGCGACTGGAGCTTCGCCAGCACCTCGGGCCGCTGCACATCCAGCCAGTCCACGAACTGGCGGAAGGAGACGAGGCGCACGTCGGCGCTCTTCTCCCTCTCCCGGGCGATGTGGGTGAAGGCCTGCTCGACGGCGTCCATGTAGATGCCGCCGTTCCAGTCCTCGAAGTGGTTGCCGATGAAGAAGGGGGCGCGATTCGTCTCGTATGCCCGCTTGAATCCCGAGATGTACGACTCGGCCGCCTGGGTGCGCCAGGCCGGGTAGTTGTACGAGGGCGCCCGGGTGGAGTTGACGGACTGGTTGGCGAGGATGTTGTAGTCCATCGAGAGGACCTCGAAGCGGTGCCCGGGGAAGGGCATCGCCTGGAGCGGCAGGTCCCAGAGCCCCTGCTTCCTCTGCGGCCAGCGCTGGACACCGCCGGGCGAGGAGGCGTCGTAGCGCCAGCCGAGCTCCCTGGCGACGGGCAGCAGGTTGCTCTGGCCGAGCAGACACGGGGTGCGGGCGCCGATGAGCTCCTTCTCGTAGTCGAAGGGAAGCGCGGGCAGATCCGTCCAGCCCGAGTTGGTGCGCCACTCCGTCACGAAGGACTTGGCCTGCTCGATCTCGCTGTGCCACTGCCGGGCCGTCCAGTTGGCGACCGAGCCGGAGCCGGAGCAGAAGTGCCCGTTGAAGTGGGTGCCGATCTCATGGCCGTCGAGCCAGGCCCGGCGGACCAGCTTCAGCGTGGACCTGACGTGGTCGTCGCTCAGGTAACCGATGTCCGAGGCGCCGCGGGGGTTGTTCGGCGGCAGGTACAGGCGCTTCTTCGACTCGGGCAGCAGATAGAGCCCGGAGAGGAAGAACGTCATGTGCGCGTCGTTCTCCTGGGCGAGCTGGAGGAAGCGCTCGAAGAGGCCGGTGCCGACCTCTCCGGCACCGTCCCAGGAGAAGACCACGAACTGCGGCGGGGTCTCGCCGGGCTCCAGCGGCACGGGGCGCTCGGGCTGGCGCGGCTGCTTGCCCGTGTAGGCGGTGGAACCGTCACCGATGGGGCGCGCGGTCCGCTTCGGGGCGCCCGGCCTGCCGGTGCCGGCCGTGGGGGAACCGCCGGGGTGACCCACGGCGTCCTTCTGCGCGATGGTGCCGCACGCGGCAAGTCCCAGCGTGGCCGCGGCACCTGCCCCGAGGCCGATCATTCCCCTCCGGCTGACGTCCCGCATGCGGTCCTCATTTCATCGCACCCTCTCAGCTGGCTCTCAGCTGGCATCCCATGAGAGGGCACGATGAAGTCGGAGGTTCCGTCCAACGCGCACAGATTTATATGATTTTACGAAGATGCGCCCATTCGGCCGGGCTTATCGGCTTTTGCCCGTCAGGCCCCGAACGCCTTGTCCTTGCCCTTCACCGGCTTGGCACCCGCGAGGAGATGAGCCGGAACCAGATCGCGCGCGGGCTCGGTGTAGCCCACGGACACGATCTTGTCGCCCCGGTAGGTGAAGGTCGTCAGGGACGCCAGCGTGCACTGCCGCTTGCGCGGGTCGTGCCACAGCCGACGCTTCTCCACATAGCTGCGCACGATCCAGATCGGCAGCTGATGGCTCACCAGCACCGCCTCGTGGCCACGCGCCGCGTCCTTGGCGGCGTCCAGCGCGCCCATCATCCGCACGACCTGCTCGACGTACGGCTCGCCCCAGGACGGCTTGAAGGGGTTGACGAGGTGCTTCCAGTTCTCCGGCCGCCGCAGCGCGCCGTCCCCGACGCCGAAGGTCTTGCCCTGGAAGACGTTGTCCGCCTCGACGAGCCGGCCGTCGGTCGCCAGGTCGAGACCGTGCGCCTTCGCGATCGGCGTGGCCGTCTCCTGCGCCCGCTCCAGCGGCGAGGCCACCACATGCGTGACGTCACGCGACGCGAGGTGCTCGGCGACCCGGTCGGCCATCTGCCGTCCGAGCTCGGACAGGTGGTACCCGGGCAGCCGCCCGTAGAGCACCCCGTCCGGGTTGGCGACCTCGCCGTGCCGCATCAGGTGGACGACGGTGATGTCGCTGTCGCCGGTCGTCCCGATGGTCTCGCTCATGCCGTGGCCTCCGCCGCTGCCCGTGCCGCCGCCGGAAGGGCGTCGGCGATCCGCTGAACCGCTTGCTCGTCGTGAGCCGTCGACACGAACCACGACTCGAACGAGGACGGCGGCAGATACACGCCCTGCGCCAGCATCGAGTGGAAGAACGCGGTGTAGCGGAAGGACTCCTGCGCCTTCGCGCCCTCGTAATCGCGCACCTCACGTCCCGTGAAGAAGACGGAGAACATGTTGGAGGCGCTCTGCAGGCGGTGGGTCACACCCTCCTTGGTGAGCGCCTCGGTCACCAGCGTCCGGATCCGCTCCGACACCGCGTCCACCTTGTCGTACGCCGCGTCGTCGAGGAGCCGCAGCTGCGCGAGCCCGGCGGCGGTGGCGACGGGATTGCCCGAGAGCGTGCCCGCCTGGTACACCGGCCCGGCGGGCGCGAGGTGCGCCATGACGTCCTCACGGCCGCCGAACGCGGCGGCCGGGAAGCCGCCGCCCATCACCTTGCCGAAGGTCATCAGGTCGGGGCGCACGCCGTCGATCCCGTACCAGCCGGCCTTGCTCGTGCGGAAGCCGGTCATGACCTCGTCGGAGATGAAGAGGGCGCCATTCTTCGCGCAGGCGTCCTTGAGGCCCTGGTTGAAGCCGGGCGCGGGAGGCACCACACCCATGTTGCCGGGCGAGGCCTCGGTGATCACGCAGGCGATCTCACCGGGGTGCGCGTGGAAGGCCGCCTGCACGGCTTCGAGGTCGTTGTAGGGCAGGACGATGGTGTCGGCGGCCTGGGCGCCGGTGACGCCGGGCGTGTCGGGCAGCGCGAAGGTCGCCACCCCGCTGCCCGCCGCGGCGAGCAGCGAGTCGACGTGCCCGTGATAGCAGCCGGCGAACTTGATCACCTTCGACCGCCGGGTGAACCCGCGGGCCAGCCGGATGGCCGACATGGTCGCCTCCGTACCGCTGGAGACGAGCCTGACCTGCTCGACGGGCTCGACGCGCGCGACGATCTCCTCGGCCAGGGCGACCTCGCCCTCACCGGGCGTACCGAAGGACGTACCGCGGGAGACGGCCTCCTGAACGGCGGCGATGACCGCCGGGTGGGAGTGCCCGAGGATCATCGGACCCCAGGAGCAGACGAGGTCGACGTACTCACGGCCGTCGGCGTCGGTCAGGTACGGACCGGTACCGGACACCATGAACCGGGGCGTACCGCCCACGGCTCGGAAGGCGCGCACGGGAGAATTCACGCCACCGGGGGTGACGGCCGCCGCACGGTCGAACAGCGACTGCGAGGCTGGGGCTTCGTAGGGATAAGGCAGTTCGGTCATGACCTGCGACGTCTCCGACTCCGGGGGGCTAGTGACCTCCTCAGGGTAGGCCAGGGGCCCCGGGGGTCCGTGAGGGGAAGAACGGGACGGCCGTGAACGGATGAACCCGGCCCGACGTACGGCTCCACAGAGGAAAGATCCCGGCCATCGTGGAGCCGGTGTGACGGAGGCCGGTACGACAACCGGGCTCCTTCCCCCGGCCATCTGCGAAACTGGGCCACGAACGGACAGCTCACATGAACGACGGTGTTCAGGGGCCGCGAAGATCCCGCGGACAGGTATTTCGGCGTACGTTTCGGCGTGCGACCGTGGGGGAGGTCACTGTCACGATGATCGGGTTGCGTGGCGGGGGTCGCGCGACTTAGAAAAGCAGTCGGGTGGAGATATGCATCGCGGTGGCGGACTGGGCGAGGGGACCGACGACCTCAACCCTCGGCGTGCCCGGCGGGGGAAACACCGGCGCGAGGCGGAGGAAGCGGCCGGCGCACGGGCTGGACAGGCACAGGGATCGCAGAGTGACCCCGAGCGGATCGACCGCGCGGTGGAGCGGCTGCGGTCGGAAAGCGGGAATGGTGGCCGAGTGGGGGTGACGTACAAATACTTCGGCGCGCCGGACGGCGCGACGGCGGCCCGGGTCCCGATCTCGATGCGCCCCGAGGAACTCGGCGGCGACGAGCTCGGCATGAACGGCATGTTCACCAAGATCAAGCCGGAAACGATGGCCGCGATGGTCCTCACCGGCATAGAAGGCGTCCCCCTGAACAAGGTGCCGCCGCTCGAACTCGTCGTTCTGCACCCCGACTACGCCGTGGTCAAGCTCCCGATGACCGTCGTCGACCCGCTGCGCGGCATAGGCGAGGAGGCCGTCGGCGCGGCCGCGTTCATCTGGTCCACCGTCCCGGACCGGGGCGGCCCGCGCGACGCGTTCAACGTCTACCAGCTGCTGCACGAGTGGCAGGACTTCTCGCACCGCCTGCATGAGGCCGGGCACCAGCCGTACTGCCTGGTGTGGCCCTGATCCGGGTTCTCCCGGAAACCTGACCCGGGTCTCCCCCGGAACCCGGCCCACCGGCGCCGGGACACTCAGAGCCCGCCCGCCACCCGGAGTACCGCGCCCGTCGTGTACGAGGCGTCGTCCGACAGCAGCCAGGCCACCGCGCCGGAGATCTCCTCCGGCCGGCCCGCGCGGCCCATGGGGATGCCGGCGGCCACCCGGGCCGGGCGCTGCGGGTCCTCGTGGAAGTCCGTCCAGACCGTGCCCGGGGCGACACAGTTCACCCGGATCCCGTCGGCCGCCACCTCCTTGGACAGACCGATGGTCAGAGCGTCGACGGCGGCCTTCGCCGCCGCGTAGTGGACGTACTGGCCCGGACTGCCCAGGGTCGCCGCGGCGGACGAGACGTTGACGATCGCGCCCCCGCCGGCCGCGGTCATCTCCCGCACGGCACGGCGCGCGCAGAGCAGATAGCCGAGCACGTTGACCGCGAGGGCGTCCCGCATCCCGTCGGGGTCGGCGTCGGCGAGCCGTCCGTTGGGTCCGCTGACACCCGCGTTGTTCACCAGCCCGGTGACCGGGCCGAGTCCGGCCGCCGCGTCGAAGAGCCCGTCGACCGCCGCGGGGTCGGAGGTGTCCACCGCCACGGCCAGACAGTTCCGGCCCGCGTCGGCGACGGCGTCCGCCACCGCGTCGGCCGCCGCGCGGTCGGACCGGTAGCCGATCACGAGGTCGTGGCCCTCCTGGGCCAGCCGTCGGCAGACGGCCGCACCGATACCGCGGCTGCCCCCGGTCACCACCGTGATCTTCCGTCCGTCTCGCATGATCGCCTCCCTCGCGCCCAGCCGATCAGTGTGCCAGGAGCGGGGTCAGGGAGCCGTCAGAACGGGGGCCCGGGGTGTCAGGGAGGCATCAGCACTCCGTTCGCCGTCTTCCGGGGCGCCTTCCATGGGAGACGGACGCCTACCGGGGCAGTCGTACCCCGAGGAGCGAGCGAGGGATGGGTGAGGGCGCGGTGCGGGCGACAGATGAGGGTGCGGGCGGGAGTGCCGGACAGACACGAGTCGTGGTCGGGGTGAACGGGTCGCCGGGCGGCCTGGCGGCCCTGCACCGGGCCGCGTACGAAGCCCGGCGCGGCGGTACGGAGCTGGTGGCCGTGTTCGCCTGGGAGCCGCCCGGCGGTTCCCTCGCACACCGGCGCGCGCTCTGCCCGCTGCCGCTGGAGGATCTCCGGCGGGACGCGGGCCGACGGCTGCTCGCCACGCTCGAGGCGGCCTTCGGCACCGCGGGACCCGGGGTTCCCTACCGGGCCGTGATTGTGCAGGGAGCCGGCGGGCCCGCTCTGGTGGAGACCGCCGACCGGGAGGACGACCTCCTGGTGGTCGGGGCGGGAGGTCGCGGGCCGGTACTCCGGGCGCTGCTCCCCTCCGTCGCCCGTTACTGCCTCGCGCACGCCCGCTGTCCCGTGCTGGCCGTACCGCCCTCGCCCCTGGCGGCCCACCTCTCCGCGGTGCACCGCCGGATCGGCCTGCGCCTGCCCCTGGACGCGCGGGAACTGACGGAGGGCCGGTCCTGAATTCGGCTGAACATCGGCGGCGGTCACGCCATCGCCCACCGGCCGGCCGGCGAAGAGAGCGTGCACGTCTCCGACCTGGCCGCCCGGGTCCGCGCCGAACTCGAGGACGGCTGCGACCGCGCCCGACTCCCCTTCCCCCAGCCGATGTTGGGGCCGGGGCGGGCGATCGTTCGGCCCGGCGTGGTCGCGGTGTCCGACGGCATCGCCCGCGTCCTCGTACGCCGTGAGTCGCCGGCGGACATGAGCCGCCGGGACGTGGGGATCTGACGCCGGGGCCCCGCCCGGCCTATCGGGGTGAGCAGACGAGTCGCCGCCGATCGGGTCATGCGCGGAGCTCCGCACCGGCCCGCGGGACACCGGGCTTCTCGGTGAATCAGCAGGTCAGGGAGGTCCACCCGACCTCGGCCGGTGGCACGATCGGCCGATCAGCGGTACGTCGGCCGTGGGCCGGGCGGGTCTCCCAAGTGGTGGGCTTCCCGCTTCGGCTTGACGGTGGATCACGTCGGGCCGGGTTTTTGTCTGCTGACAAGAGGTCAGCTGCCTGGTCTCGACGGAAGGACTCCGAAATGCGATCTGCCCGCATGCTCCTCGCCGCCGCGACGGCCACCGCCGCTCTCGCGATCGCCGCCCCCGGTGCCTACGCCGTCTCGGCCGGCGACTGGGACCACGGCGACTCCTCCTCCTCCAGCAAGGAGCACGACTCCTCTTCCTCCAGCAAGGAGCATGACAAGGGCTCCTGGAAGGACAGCGAGCACGACAAGGGCTCCTGGCACCACGAGAAGCCGGAAGGCGGCGTGCACACCGGCGGCGGTGCGCTGACGGCCATCACGGCGGACGACTGGAACAAGGACGACAAGAAGTACGACCCGGAGACCTACAAGGAGAAGGACTCCTCGGGCTCCGAGAAGGGTTCGGGTTCGTGGGAGAAGGACTCCTCCGACTCCGAGAAGGGTTCGGGCTCGTGGGAGAAGGACTCCTCCGACTCCGAAAAGGGTTCGGGCTCGTGGGAGAAGGACTCTGAGCACGGCAAGCCCCACGGCGGCATGCACACCGGTGGCGGCGGTCTCGCCTCGTCGCCGGGTGTCACGGCCGGCGGAATCGCCATCCTGGGCGTCGCGGCCGCGGGCGTCTACGCGCTGCGCCGTAGAAGCGCCGAGGGCGGTGTGGCCTGACCATGCCTGACGACATAGCGGCCCGGGCCGCCACCCACGAACCCCGTGGCGGCCCGGCCGGCTCTCCTTCTCCGACACCTCAGCCGCTCCCACCCCTGCTCCTTCCCCGCCCCTGACCCCGCCCCTGACCGGGCCCCTGGCCCCCTCTCCGGCTCCGGTTGCCGGTCCATGGCCTTGCGCGCTTGCTCCCGCTGCTCCCCTTGCCGGCGTTCCTGCTGTTGCTGCTCTTGCTGCAGTACCTGCCCTTGCTGCTCTTGCTGCTCTTGCTGCTCAAGCTGTTTCGGCCTTGTCCGCTCTGCTGCCCTGACCCGATGAGGTGGTGCCCGATGGCAGCCCGGTTGTCCTCTCCTGCCGAGAGCCCGTTCACGTCGCCCGGCCGGAACTCCCGGCGTCGTGTGACGTGGATCGTGTGGTGCGCCGGCATCGCGGTCCTGCTGGCGATGAGCCTGTTCCGCGGCCATGACGAACCGTCCGGCCCCTCCCCCGCCTCCCGGGCCGCGGCGGCCCCCGCGCCCTCGTCCTCGCGGGCGCCCTCGGCCGTTCACGAGGACGGGAAGCATCTCCCGCGGGCCGAGCCGACCCGTCTGCTCATCCCGAAGATCTCGGTGGACGCGCCCTTCACCGACCTCGTCATCGACGACTCGGGCCGGCTCCAGCCCCCGCCCGCGAACGACACCAACCTGGTCGGCTGGTACGCCAAGGGTGTCTCCCCCGGTGAGCGGGGTGCGGCGATCATCGCCGGGCATGTCGACACGACGACCTCGGCCGCGGTGTTCGCCGGTCTCAGCGACCTGAAGAAGGGCGACAAGTTCAGCGTCCAGCGGTCCGACGGCCGGACGGCGTCCTTCGCCGTCGACAGCACGGAGACCTTCGCGAAGGACGCCTTCCCCGACGAGCGGGTGTACGCCGACACTCCCGACGCCCAGGTTCGCCTCATCACCTGCGCCGGCACCTACGACCGCTCCGTCAAGGACTACACCGACAACCTGGTGGTCTTCGCCCACCTCGTCTGACCGGCCGAGCGGACAGGACGGCGCCGGAAGTCGGCGATTCCGGAGGTCCTCCGGCTCGCCGACTCCCGCCGAGGGCAGGTCATTCCGTCAGCTCTTCGCCACGAGTTCCTCGAGTGCGATGTTGAGTTCGAGGACGTTGACCCGGGGTTCGCCGATGAAGCCGAGGGTACGGCCGTCGGTGTGCTCGTCGACCAGCTTCCGCACCTGGGCCACGGACAGTTGGTTCCTCTCCGCGACGCGGTGGACCTGGATGTCCGCGTAGTCGGGGGAGATGTCCGGGTCAAGGCCGGAGCCGGAGGACGTCACCGCGTCGGCGGGCACGTCCGACGCCTTGACCGTGTAGCCGTTCACCGAGTTGTCCGTGATGACGGCCTCCTTGGCAGCGGTCACCCAGTCGATCAGGTCCTTGTTGTCGCCCGAGCGGTTGGTGGCGCCGGACAGGATCAGCTTGTACCGGGTGTTGACGCTGTTGGCGCCGAGGCCGTTCTGCGGGCGGCCCTGGAACCATTTCAGGTCGGGCTCCGGGGTCTCCTGGCCCTTCTCCAGCGGCAGGTTGTAGGCCTGGCCGATGAGTGAGGAGCCGACGACCTTGCCGTCCGCCGTGATCTCCGAGCCGTTCGCCTTGTCGTTGAACAGGCCCTGGGCCACCCCGGTGACAGCCAGCGGATACAGCACCCCGCAGACGACGGTCAGGACGAGCAGGGCGCGCAGGCCTGCCCAGAGCAACCGGGCAGTGTTCATAACCGAGTTGTTCATGGTGATCAGCACGCTTTCGAGGAGTTACAGCCCGGGGACGAGGGAGATGAGCAGGTCGATGACCTTGATGCCGATGAAGGGCGCGACCAGGCCGCCGAGGCCGTAGATCCCGAGGTTGCGCCGCAGCAGCCGGTCGGCGCTGACCGGGCGGTAGCGCACACCGCGCAGGGCGAGCGGCACCAGCGCGATGATGATCAGCGCGTTGAAGACGACCGCGGAGAGGATCGCGGAGTCGGGCGAGGACAGGTGCATGACGTTGAGCTTGTCCAGGCCCGGGTAGACCGCCGCGAACAACGCCGGGATGATCGCGAAGTACTTGGCGACGTCGTTGGCGATGGAGAACGTCGTCAACGCGCCCCGGGTGATCAGTAGTTGCTTGCCGATCTCGACGATCTCGATGAGCTTGGTGGGGTTGGAGTCCAGGTCCACCATGTTCCCGGCCTCCTTGGCGGCCGAGGTGCCGGTGTTCATGGCGACACCCACGTCCGCCTGGGCGAGCGCGGGGGCGTCGTTGGTGCCGTCGCCAGTCATCGCGACGAGCTTGCCGCCCGCCTGTTCCCGCTTGATGAGCGCCATCTTGTCCTCGGGAGTCGCCTCCGCGAGGAAGTCGTCGACGCCCGCCTCCTCGGCGATCGCCTTGGCGGTCAGCGGATTGTCACCGGTGATCATGACGGTCCTGATGCCCATGCGGCGCAGCTCGTCGAACCGCTCGCGCATGCCGTCCTTGACGACGTCCTTGAGGTGGATGACGCCCAGTATCCGGGCCCCGCGCGCGTCCTCGACGGCCACCAGCAGCGGGGTGCCGCCCGCCGCGGCGATCCGCTCGGCCAAGGGGCCGGCGTCCTTCGAGACCGTGCCGCCCCGCTCCTTGACCCAGGCGATGACCGAACCGGCCGCGCCCTTGCGGATCTTCCGGCCGCCGACGTCCACGCCCGACATCCGGGTCTGGGCGGTGAAGGCGATCCACTCGGCGCCCGCCAGGTCGCCCTGGTGCCGCTCGCGCAGCCCGTACTTCTCCTTCGCCAGCACGACGATCGAGCGCCCCTCCGGCGTCTCGTCGGCCAGCGACGAGAGCTGGGCGGCGTCGGCGACCTCCGCCTCGGTCGTCCCCGTCACCGGGACGAACTCGGACGCCTGCCGGTTGCCCAACGTGATGGTGCCGGTCTTGTCCAGCAGCAGGGTGGAGACGTCACCCGCGGCCTCGACCGCACGGCCCGACATCGCGAGGACGTTGCGCTGCACGAGACGGTCCATGCCCGCGATGCCGATCGCGGAGAGCAGGGCGCCGATGGTGGTCGGGATCAGACAGACCAGCAGGGCCACCAGCACGACCATCGTGAGATGAGTGCCGGCATAGTCCGCGAACGGCGGCAGGGTGGCCACGGCGAGCAGGAAGACGATGGTCAGGGACGCGAGAAGGATGTTCAGCGCGATCTCGTTGGGCGTCTTCTGCCGGGCCGCGCCCTCGACCAGGGCGATCATCCGGTCGATGAAGGTCTCGCCGGGCTTCGTCGTGATCTTGACGACGACACGGTCGGAGAGGACCTTCGTGCCGCCGGTGACCGCCGAGCGGTCGCCGCCGGACTCCCGGATGACCGGGGCCGACTCACCGGTGATGGCCGACTCGTCGACGGACGCGACACCCTCGACCACGTCACCGTCGCCGGGAATGACGTCACCGGCCTCGCAGACGACCAGGTCACCGATCTTCAGCTCGGTGCCGGGCACCTGTTCCTCGGTGCGGCCGTCGGCGGAGAGACGTCGGGCCACCGTGTCGGTCTTGGCCTTGCGCAGGGTGTCCGCCTGCGCCTTGCCGCGCCCCTCGGCCACCGCCTCCGCCAGGTTGGCGAAGACGACGGTGAGCCACAGCCAGGCGCTGATCGCCCAGCCGAACCAGTCGCCCGGGTCCTTGAAGGAGAACACCGTCGTCAGCACCGAGCCGATGAGGACCACGAACATCACGGGCGACTTGACCATCACCCGCGGGTCCAGCTTGCGGAACGCGTCCGGCAGCGACCTGAGCAGCTGCCTGGGGTCGAACAGACCCGCGCCGACCTTTCCTTCGTCCTTGTGGCCGGTCGGCACATCACTGTGCGGCGCTCGGGTCGGGGCGGCTGTGGACATCGCGTCCTCTTGGTTCTCTGTACGAGTGGTCATGACGCCAGCCCCTCGGCCAGCGGGCCCAGCGCGAGGGCCGGGAAGTAGGTCAGACCGGTGATGATCAGGATCGCTCCGACCAACAGGCCGGTGAACAGCGGCTTTTCGGTGCGCAGCGTGCCCGCGGTCGCCGGGACCGGCTTCTGCTCGGCGAGCGAACCCGCCAGCGCCAGGACGAACACCATCGGCAGGAACCGGCCGAGCAGCATGGCCAGCCCGATCGTGCTGTTGAACCACTGCGTGTCGGCGTTCAGACCGGCGAAGGCCGAGCCGTTGTTGTTGGCGCCCGAGGTGTAGGCGTACAGGATCTCGGAGAAGCCGTGCGCGCCCGAGTTCGTCATCGAGTTGCCCGGGGTGGGCAGGGCCATCGCGGCGGCGGTGAAGACGAGCACCAGCGCCGGGGTGATCAGGATGTACAGGGCCGCGAACTTGATCTCGCGGGTGCCGATCTTCTTGCCGAGGTACTCCGGGGTCCGGCCGACCATCAGACCGGCGATGAACACCGCGATGATCGCCATGATCAGCATGCCGTAGAGACCGGAGCCGGTACCGCCGGGCGCGATCTCGCCGAGCTGCATGCCCAGCATCGTGATGCCGCCGCCCAGACCTGTGAAGGACGAGTGGAAGGAGTCCACCGCACCCGTCGAGGTCAGGGTGGTCGCCACCGCGAAGATCGACGAGCCGCCGACACCGAAGCGCGTCTCCTTGCCCTCCATCGCCCCGCCGGCGATGTCGAACGCCGGACCGTGGTGGGCGAACTCGGTCCACATCATCAAAGCCGTGAAGCCGATCCAGATCGTCACCATCGTCGCGAGAATCGCGTAGCCCTGGCGCAGCGAGCCGACCATCCGGCCGAACGTCCGGGTCAGCGCGAACGGGATGAGCAGGATCAGGAAGATCTCGAAGAGGTTCGTGAACGGGGTCGGGTTCTCGAACGGGTGGGCGCTGTTGGCGTTGAAGTAGCCGCCGCCGTTGGTGCCCAGCTCCTTGATGGCCTCCTGCGAGGCCACCGCCCCGCCGTTCCACTCCTGCGAACCGCCGAAGAACTGGCCCACCGCGTGGATGCCGGAGAAGTTCTGGATCGCGCCGCACGCCACCAGGACGACCGCGGCGATCACCGAGATCGGCAGCAGGATACGCACCACACCGCGCACCAGGTCGGACCAGAAGTTGCCGAGCTCGCCGGTGCGCGACCGTGCGAAGCCGCGGACGAGAGCCACGGCCACCGCGATGCCGACGGCCGCGGAGACGAAGTTCTGGACGGCCAGACCGGCGGTCTGCACGACGTGGCCCATGGCCTGCTCGCCGTAGTAGGACTGCCAGTTGGTGTTCGACACGAACGACGCGGCGGTGTTGAACGCCTGGTCCGGGTCGATCGCCGAGAAACCGAGCGACCCGGGCAGATGACCCTGGAGCCGCTGGAGCAGGTAGAGGAACAGGACGCTGACGGCGGAGAAGGCGAGGACACCGCGCAGATAGGCGGGCCAGCGCATCTCCGTGTCCGGGTCGGCGCCGATGCCCTTGTAGATCCACTTCTCGACGCGCAGGTGCTTGTCGGAGGAGTAGACCCGGGCCATGTAGTCGCCGAGGGGACGGTAGGCGAGTGCCAGTGCGGCCATGAGAGCGAGCAGCTGGAGCACGCCGGCGAGGACGGGGCTCATATCGGCGCTCAGAACCTCTCCGGGAAGACGAGGGCGAGGACGAGATAGCCCAGCAGGGCGACGGCCACGACCAGGCCGACGATGTTCTCGGCGGTCACAGCTTCGTCACCCCCTTGGCGACGAGGGCCACCAGCGCGAACACCGCGATCGTGGTGACGACGAAGGCCACGTCGGCCATCGTGAGCTCCTAGAAGAGGTGCGAATCGAACGGACGCTTAGAGGAGAACTCCTCTCCGGCCGGATTCGGCCACCGTTGACGCCTCCCATACGGGGCACGGCGCGCCTTTGACGCATCCCTGACGAGCCGCCGCGGAACCCTTGGCCGAAGGCCCGCGGAACCCCTGGTCGAAGGCTCGCGGACGGTGACGTGCCAAGGTGTCGGGACCGGACCGAGTGTCGGCGATCCCCTCACCCCCACCCCCGGGCTTACCCTCCGCCCGTGTTCAACGTGACGGGGATCCTGAAGCGGCTGGTGATCGGCCGGGCGATGCGCAGCGAGGAACTGCGCGAGACACTGCTGCCGAAACGGCTGGCTCTGCCGATCTTCGCCTCCGACCCTCTGTCGTCCGTGGCGTACGCGACGCAGGAGATCCTGCTCGTGCTCACCCTCGGCGGGCTGGCGTACCTGCACTTCACGCCCTGGATCGCGGGCGCGGTGGTGGCTCTGATGACGGTCGTCGTGCTGTCGTACCGGCAGGTGGTGCACGCCTATCCGAGCGGCGGCGGCTCCTTCGAGGTGGCCTCGACGAACCTGGGCCCCTCGGCGGGACTGGTCGTCGCCGCCTCACTCCTGGTCGACTACGTGATGACGGTCGCCGTCTCCGTCGCCTCCGGCGTCGACAACATCATCTCGGCCCTCCCCGGACTCGCCCACCAGCGCGTCCCGATGGCACTCGTCTTCGTCACCCTCCTCGCGGCCGTCAACCTGCGCGGCATGCGCGAGTCGGGGCGGGCCTTCGCCGCACCGACCTATCTGTTCATCGGCGGCGTGCTGATCATGGTGGTCACCGGACTGATCCGGTACGCCCTCGGGGACCCGCCGGTCGCCGAGAGCGCCGCCTACGGCATCACGCCGGACCCCGCCGACGCGCACCTGACGGGCCTGGCCCTGCTGATGCTGGTGCTGCGCGCGTTCTCCTCCGGCTGTACGGCGCTGACCGGCGTGGAGGCGATCTCCAACGGCGTGCCGGCGTTCCGCAAGCCCAAGTCGCGCAACGCGGCCACCACGCTGGCGGCCATGGGGGGTCTCGCGATCGCGATGTTCGTCGGCGTCACCACGCTGGCGCTGGTCTCGAAGGTGCACATCACGGACGACTCGTGCCGGCTGACGGGACTGGACGGTGACTGCGCCTCCTACATTCAGCGCACGGTCATCGCGCAGATCGCGGCGGCGGTGTTCGGCGGCGAACACAGCTTCGGCTTCTACTTCATCCAGGCCGTGACGGCCCTCGTCCTGATCCTCGCCGCGAACACCGCCTTCAACGGCTTCCCGCTGCTGTCCTCGATCCTCGCCCAACACCGCTATCTGCCACGCCAGTTGCACAACCGGGGCGACCGACTGGCCTTCTCCAACGGCATCCTGGCCCTCGCGATCGTCGCGGGCCTGCTGCTGTGGGGCTACCAGGCGAACGTGACCAGCCTCATCCACCTGTACATCCTCGGTGTGTTCACCTCCTTCACGCTCTCCCAGCTCGGCATGGTGCGGCACTGGAACCGTGAGCTGCGTGGCACGCCCGACGCGGCCACGCGGCGCCGTCACCACACGGCGCGCGTGATCAACGCGGTGGGCGCGGTCGTCACCGGACTCGTCCTCCTCGTCGTCCTGACCACCAAATTCACCGAGGGCGCCTGGCTGGCCGTCCTCGCGGCGGCCGTGCTGTGGTTGACGATGCGCGCGATCAGGCGCCACTACGACGCCACGGCGGCGGAGCTGGCGGTGACCGACCCCCGCGCCGAACTCGTACCGCCCAGCCGGGTGCTCGCGATCGTGCTCGTGTCCACCCTCCACAAGCCGACGCTGCGGGCGCTCGCCTACGCACACGCCATCCACGCCCACGGGCTGGAGGCGCTGACGGTCTCCGTCGACCCGGACGCGACGGCCGAACTGCGCAGGCGCTGGGAGGAGTACGGCATCGACGTACCGCTGAAGATCGTCGACTCCCCCTACCGCGAGATCACCAAGCCGGTCGTCGCGTACGTCCGCGCGGTACGCCGCGACAGCCCGCGCGACATCGTCGCCGTCTTCATCCCCGAGTACGTCGTCGGCCACTGGTGGGAGAACCTCCTCCACAACCAGTCCGCCCTGTGGCTCAAGAGCCGGCTGCTCTTCACCCCGGGCGTGATGGTGACGAGCGTGCCCTGGCAGCTCACCTCCTCGGCTCACCGCGACCGGCCGGCGGCCAGGGCCCCGGGTTCCGTCCGCCGGGGAGAGCCACAGGCCCCTCCGCAGGCGAGGCGCCGCTAGCCGAGGGCGGTCCCCCCTTGGCGCCCCCGTGATGCGCGACCAGCCGGTCTTAACGCAAGCTTGACGCGTAGGGCCCCTGGACGCGTGGGCCCGTGGATCACTCTCTGCATACGCTGATGGCGCCGTCTCCTCGATGGCCGGAACCGATCGAAGAGACGTACGTCAGGAGAGTCACCGATGGCCAGCACCGAGCCCGCCCCGCCGAGTCGTTTGCGGGCGTGGATGCTGGAAGGCCTGTCCGACATGGGCAAGGGCAAGGGCCGCCAGCTGCCGCGGCCGGCCACCGAGCCCGCGCCCGTGCACAAGGGGCAGCGCTGGTGGCGGGTCATGTGCCTGACCGGCGTCGACTACTTCTCCACTCTCGGCTACCAGCCCGGCATCGCCGCCCTCGCGGCCGGACTGCTGTCCCCCATCGCGACCATCGTGCTCGTCATCGTCACTCTGGCGGGGGCGCTGCCCGTCTACCGCCGGGTCGCGGAGGAGAGCCCGCACGGCGAGGGCTCCATCGCGATGCTGGAACGCCTGCTCTCCTTCTGGAAGGGCAAGCTGTTCGTCCTCACCCTGCTCGGCTTCGCCGCCACCGACTTCCTGATCACCATCACCCTCTCGGCGGCCGACGCCTCCACCCACCTGGTAGAGAACCCCCATCTGAACAGCGCGCTGCACGACAAGCAGATGGTGATCACCCTGTTCCTGGTGGCCCTGCTGGGCGCGGTCTTCCTCAAGGGCTTCCTGGAGGCGATCGGCGTCGCGGTGGTCCTGGTGGCCATCTACCTCGGGCTCAACGTCGTGGTCGCGGCGTCCGGAGTCTGGCAGGTGATCACCCACGAGTACGTCGTCACCGACTGGACCACCGCCCTGACCGCCGAACACGGGAACGTCTTCGCGATGATCGGGGTGTCCCTCCTGGTCTTCCCCAAGCTCGCGCTCGGCCTGTCCGGCTTCGAGACCGGCGTGGCGGTCATGCCGCACGTGGAGGGCGACCCCGGCGACACCGAACAGAAGCCGGCCGGCCGTATCCGCGGCGCGAAGAAACTGCTCACGACGTCCGCCGTGATCATGAGCGTCTTCCTGATCGTGACGAGCTTCATCACCACCGTGCTGATCCCGGAGAAGGAGTTCGAGCCGGGCGGCCAGGCCAACGGCCGCGCACTCGCCTACCTGGCGCACGAGTACCTCGGCAACGCCTTCGGCACCGTCTACGACGTCTCCACGATCGCCATCCTGTGGTTCGCCGGCGCCTCCGCCATGGCCGGACTGCTCAACCTCATGCCGCGCTATCTCCCGCGCTACGGCATGGCCCCGCACTGGGCACGCGCCGTCCGCCCCATGGTGATCGTCTTCACCCTGGTCGCGTTCCTGGTGACCTGGATCTTCGACGCCGACGTCGACGCGCAGGGCGGCGCGTACGCCACCGGTGTCCTCGTCCTGATCAGCTCCGCCGCCATCGCCGTCACCATCGCCGCCCGCAAGGCCCGCCAGAAACACTGGACCACCGCCTTCGCCGTCATCTCGGCGGTCTTCCTCTACACGACCGTCGTGAACGTCATCGAACGCCCCGACGGTGTGAAGATCGGCGCCTGCTTCATCGCCGGCATCATGCTCGTCTCCTTCCTCTCCCGGCTCGCCCGCGCGTTCGAACTGCGCGTGACCAGCATGACCATGGACAACATGGCCGAGCGGTTCGTACGGGACATCGCGAGCCGGCGGATCCGCTTCATCGCCAACGAGCCCGACAAGCGCGACATCACCGAGTACCGCGAGAAGATCGAGCAGATCCGCGCCGACCACGACCTCCCGCCCCAGGAGGACTTCGTCTTCCTGGAGGTCACCGTCGGCGACCCCTCCGAGTTCGAGTCCGTCATGAACGTACGCGGCGAAGTGCTGCACGGCCGCTACCGCGTCATCACCCTGGAATCCGCCTCCATCCCCAACGCCCTCGCCGCCCTGCTGCTCTACGTCCGCGACACCACGGGCGGCATCCCGCACATCTACTTCGAGTGGACCGAGGGCAGCCCCTTCACCAACTTCCTGCGCTTCTTCCTCTTCGGCCAGGGCGAGGTCGCCCCGGTCACCCGGGAGGTCCTGCGCGAAGCCGAGCCCGACCGCGCACGACGGCCACGGGTACACGTCGGCTGACTCCGCTCGCGCGGTCAGGCCCGGCCGGCCCCGCCCCCGGCCGGCCCTGTGCGGCGGCCGGCCCTGTGCGGCGGCCGACACTCCGGGAGCGGGTGAGAGGCCGGTAATAAAGCCGGCCGCGGACCGCTCACCAGGTCGCGCGCCTCCGGCGGCTTGGCAGACTGGTCGCGTGCCCCACCATCTGCTGCTCGCCGAGGACGACCGTGCCATCCGCCATGCCCTGGAAAGGGCGCTCACGCTGGAGGGCTACGAGGTGACGGCCGTGGCCGACGGGGTGGAAGCACTGGCCCAGGCCCACCGCACCCCACCGGACGTCCTCGTCCTCGACGTCATGATGCCCGGCATCGACGGCCTCCAGGTGTGCCGCGTGCTGCGCGCCGAGGGCGACCGCACTCCGATCCTGATGCTCACCGCGCTCGTCGAGACCGCGGACCGAATCGCCGGCCTGGACGCGGGCGCCGACGACTACGTCGTCAAGCCGTTCGACGTCGAGGAGGTCTTCGCCCGGCTGCGGGCGCTGCTCCGCCGCACCGGGAACGGCACCCTCGACGACACCCCCGCACCGGCGCCGCGGGAACCCCGGACCTCCGGCGCGCAGATCTCCGCCGCCGGACTGCGCATGGACGTCCAGGCACGCCGGGTCTGGCGCGGACAGCGCGAGCTGGAACTGACCCGGACCGAATTCGAACTCCTCGAACTCCTCGTCCGCAACGCCGGCATCGTCCTGGACCACTCCACCATCTACGACCGGATCTGGGGCTACGACTTCGGGCCCGGCTCCAAGAACCTCGCGGTGTACGTCGGCTATCTGCGGCGCAAGCTCGACGAGCCGGGGGCACCGGCACTCATCCACACCGTTCGGGGCGTGGGGTACGTCCTGAGGGAGGACTGAGTGCCACCACCCCTCCCCGGCCCGGCCGAACCCCCGGGGACGCCGCGGGCACGGACTGCTCGGGTGACCCGGTTCGCGGCGACACCCCGCCGGCTGCGCCGGGTGTCCTCCCTGCGCGCCACCTTCACCGTGTCCTTCGCCGCCGTCGCCGCCGCCGTCACGGTCCTGGTCGGGTTCCTGAGCTACGACGCCGCCGCCCGGCTGGTGCGCGTCGACCAGCAGACGGTCTTCGCCGAGGTCGTGCAGGACCTGCGCGACCAGGTCCGTGAACACCCGCTCCAGCCGCAGGACTTCGCCTCCCCCGACACCGACCACGACGGACCCCTCGACGACATCATCCGGCCCAGCCGCACCGACATCCAGGTGCTCGGGCCCGGAGGCGCGATGGTCGACCGCGGCAGTCCGCCCCTGCCCGTCAACGGTCACGACCGGGCGATCGCCGACGACGGCACGGCGGGCGAACTGGAGGAGCACAAGGACGTCGACGTCGACGGCGACCGCTACCGGATCGCGACCGTCGCGCTCGGCGGCGGACGGGGCGCGGTGCAGATCGCCCAGCAGTTCAGCGACACGGAGGACCTGCTCCGGGAGCTCCAGCAGCGGACCGTGCTGCTCGTCGGGGCCGTCGTGGTCGCCGCGGGGCTGTTCGGCTGGTGGCTGGCCCGGCGCATCACCCGGCGCCTGGTGCGGCTCGCCGGGGCCGCCGAGGACGTGGCGCGCACCGGTCGCCTCGGCATCCAGGTGCCGGTCACCGGCTACGACGAGGTGGCCCGGCTCGGCCGGTCCTTCGACCGGATGCTCGGCCGCCTCGCCCAGTCGGAGGAGGACCAGCGCCGCCTCGTCCAGGATGCGGGACACGAGCTCCGTACGCCACTGACCTCCCTGCGGACGAACATCTCGATGCTCCGCCGGATCGACGAGCTGCCGCCCGACGCCCGCGAGGAACTCGTCGCCGACCTGGCCCTGGAGTCCCGGGAGCTGACCGATCTGGTCAACGAACTGGTGGCCCTCGCGGCCGGCCAGTCCGACACCGAGCCCGTGCGGCAACTCGACCTCGCCGAACTCGCCGAGGACGTCGCGATCGTCGCGCGCCGTCGCACCGGCCGGGAGATCACGGTCCACGTCACCGGGGACACCGCGGTCGACGGCCGGCCGACCGCCCTCCAGCGCGCGGTCTCCAACCTCGTGGAGAACGCCGCCAAGTTCGACCGGGGCGGCAAGTCCCCGATCGAGGTCGTGGTGGCGGGTCCCGCCCCGCGGACCGGCGCGGGGCAATCCGGTGATCCCGGCGGTGGTACGGACATGAGTGCCCGGCCCGGGCCGGTCCGCGTCGAGGTGCTCGACCGCGGACCCGGCATCGGCGACGACGACCTCGTGCGGGTCTTCGACCGCTTCTACCGCGCCGCCGACGCCCGCAGCCTGCCCGGCTCGGGCCTCGGCCTGTCCATCGTCCGCGAGGTCGCCACGGCCCACGGCGGCACACCCTTCGCGTTCCACCGCGAGGGCGGCGGCACGGTGATCGGCTTCACGGTGGGTCGCTGACCTCGCATGCGGGGTCCGGTCCGGTGCCGGTCCGGTGCCGGTCCGGTGCCGGTCCGGTGCCGGTCCGGTGCCGGTCCGGTGGGTGGGTCGGGGCCGTGCCGGTACATCCCAGTCCGTCGCCGCTGGATCAGACGTGAGTGCATGAGGGAGCCGCTGCTCGATCCGAACGTAAGCGACGGACATCAGGGATGTACCGGCACGGCCCCTCGCGCGCGCTGCCGGCTGCGGGTGCGATATCCGCTTCTCAGCTCCGGCCGGGGCAAGATCCGCCGGAGGGGCTGGATCTTGCTCCGGCCGTGCAAGATCCAGCCCCTCCGGCGTTTGAGGAGCGGGGTCTGGGGCGGAGCCCCAGGGGTGGGACGGGTAAGGGCGGAGGGGGCGAAAACAACACCCCGCTACACCCGGAGCGCCGCCAACTGTTCCTCGAACGGGACCACCTTGAAGCCGTCCTCCCGGACGGACGCGGCCGACCGGACGGGAGCAGCCGAGCCGGACGAACCCTGGGCCGGGACAGCCGACGAGGACTGGGCCGGCACCGGGGGCCTTGCCGGGGCCGGTGCAGTGGACGCGCCCGTCAGGGCGGACATCAGTGCCGCCAGTTCACCCGCCGCCCGCTCGATCCGCTCGGCAAGCCCCTCCGCCCCCCAGTCCTCCGAAGCCGCGTACACCCCGGTGGGGACGATCACCGCCCGCAGATACGCGAACAGCGGCCGCAGCGCGTGTTCGAGGACGAGCGAGTGCCGCCCGGTCCCCCCGGTCGCCGCGATCAGCACGGGCTTGCCCGCCAGCGCGTCCTTGTCGAGCACGTCGAAGAAGGACTTGAACAGTCCGCTGTACGAGGCGGAGAACACCGGCGTGACGACGATCAGCCCGTCCGCCGAGGTCACGTCGTCGATCGCGGCGGACAGCGCCGGCCCGGGGAAGCCGTTGGTGAGGTTGTGCGCGATCTCGACGGCGAGATCGCGCAGTTCGACGACGCGCAGGTCCACGGGACCGGACGCCCGGCCGGCGGTCGCCGCCGCCAGCCGGTCGGCCAGCAGCCGCGTGGACGACGGAACGCTCAGCCCCGCCGAGACGACGACGAGCTTCATGCGACGGTCACCTCTTCCTTGGCGGCGGCCACCCGGGCCGCGTGGGTCGGCGCGTCCGGCACATCGGCCGGCCGCCCCTTGGCGAACTCCTCGCGCAGCACCGGCACGACCTGCTCACCGAGGAGGTCGAGCTGCTCCAGGACGGTCTTGAGCGGCAGCCCGGCGTGGTCCATCAGGAACAGCTGGCGCTGGTAGTCACCGGCGTACTCGCGGAACGCCAGCGTCTTCTCGATGACCTGCTGCGGCGAGCCGACGGTCAGCGGTGTCTGCTCGGTGAAGTCCTCCAGCGACGGCCCGTGTCCGTAGACCGGCGCGTTGTCGAAGTACGGCCGGAACTCCCGTACGGCGTCCTGCGAGTTGGGCCGCATGAAGACCTGGCCGCCGAGACCGACGATCGCCTGCTCGGCCGTACCGTGCCCGTAGTGCGCGTACCGCTCGCGGTAGAGCTCGACCATCTTCTTGGTGTGGTCGGCGGGCCAGAAGATGTTGTTGTGAAAGAAGCCGTCGCCGTAGTAGGCGGCCTGTTCGGCGATCTCCGGCGAGCGGATGGAGCCGTGCCAGACGAACGGCGCGACACCGTCCAGCGGTCGCGGCGTCGACGTGAACGACTGGAGCGGCGTACGGAACTTGCCCTCCCACGTCACCACGTCCTCGCGCCACAGGCGGTGCAGCAGCGCGTAGTTCTCGACGGCGAGGTTGATGCCCTGCCGGATGTCCTGACCGAACCAGGGATAGACGGGCCCGGTGTTGCCGCGGCCCATCATCAGGTCCACGCGGCCGTCCGCGAGGTGCTGGAGCATCGCGTAGTCCTCGGCGATCTTCACCGGGTCGTTGGTGGTGATGAGCGTCGTGGACGTGGACAGGACGAGCTTCTCGGTGCGTGCCGCGATGAAGCCGAGCAGGGTGGTCGGGGACGACGGGACGAACGGCGGGTTGTGGTGCTCGCCGGTCGCGAAGACGTCGAGGCCGACCTCTTCCGCCTTCTGCGCGATGGCGACCATGGCCTTGATGCGCTCGTGCTCGCTCGGCTCCCGGCCCGTGGTCGGGTCCGGAGTCACATCGCCGACGCTGAAGATCCCGAACTGCATGGTCGCTCACCCTCCATGTTGTTGACTGTTCAACTATACCTCCGAACCATCACCTCGCCCCAGGTATTCCGCGACTGTCAGTACCCCGCCCTACGATCCCCCCATGGCCGCCCCACGCCGTGACACCCGAGGCATCGTCGACGCCGCGGAGCTCTTCGCGCGCGTCCACTTCTGCCGCCACGAGCCCGCCGAACCACTGCGCCCCTACCTGGAGCACTACTGGCTGATCGACTGGGACCTCACTCAGCCGTACGCCTCGCACGTGGTCCCCCACCCGTCGGCCAACATCGTCTTCCAGCGGTACGCGGGACAGGACCCCTTCGGCGAGGTCGCCGGCATCGGACTCGACCTGTTCACCCAGAAACTGGAGGGGCGGGGCCGGGTGTGCGGAATCCAGTTCCGCCCCGGCGGCTTCCGCCCCTTCGCGCCGGACCGCCCCCTGTCGTCCCTCACCGGGCAGCGGCTCCGCCTCCCGGAGGTCCTCCCCGACTCCGGGAGCGCCGTCGCGGCCGTCCTCGACCCGGACGACGAGCAGGCCCGGGTGGCCGCCCTCGACACCTTCCTCCTGGACCTGGACCCGCGGCCGGACCCGCAGGCCGCCCTCGCGACGGCCCTGGTCGACCGCATCCGCACCGACCGCGCGATCCGCCACGTCGGCGAGTTCGCCGAGGCACAGGGCATGACGGTCCGCGCCCTGCAACGCCTCTTCTCCGCGTACGTCGGCGTCGGCCCGAAGTGGATCATCCTGCGCTACCGCATCCACGAAGCCCTGGAACGCGCCGAGACCGCCGAAACGGTGAACTGGGCGGCCCTCGCCGCCGACCTCGGCTACGCCGACCAGGCCCACCTGGTCCGGGACTTCACAGCGACGGTCGGCGTCCCCCCGACGGCCTACGCGAGCGGCCACCAGCCTTCCTGACCCCCTGGCGACCCCCTCGCTCGCCGAGCCCGTCACCTCTCCGGCAAAACACTTGACCGGACCGCACCTCATGCCCGACATTTATCTGCGTGACACAGACACTGCGCGACACACATGAATCCGGGCACCCGCCCGCCCATCCGCCCGCCCGCACCCGCTGGGCGATCCTCGGCGTCGTCCTCGCCGCCGACGTCCTGGACCTCCTCGACGGCACCATCACGAACATCGCCGCCCCGACCATCGCCCACGACCTGGGCGGCGGCACCGCCCTCATCCAGTGGCTCGGCGCGTCCTACGCCCTCGCGCTCGGCGTCCTCCTCGTCCTCGGCGGACGGCTCGGCGACAAATACGGCCGCCGACGCCTCTTCCTGACCGGCCTCGCCGGCTTCACAGCGGCCTCGGTCGCCTGCGGCCTCGCACCGACGCCGGAAACCCTCGTCGCCGCCCGCCTCGCCCAGGGCGCCTTCGGCGCGCTCGTCATTCCGCAGGGTTTCGGCATCCTCGGCGCGACCTGGCCCCGGAACGAGATCGGCAAGGCGTACAGCCTGTTCGGACCGGTGATGGGCCTGTCCGCCGTCGGCGGCCCGATCCTCGCCGGACTCCTCATCGACGCCGACCTCGCCGGCCTCGGCTGGCGCTCGATGTTCCTCATCAACATCGCCCTCGGCGGCGCCGCGCTCCTCGCCGCCGCCCGGCTGCTCCCCCGCGACACCGGCGACCGCACGACCACCGTCGACGCCCCCGGTTCCGCCCTCCTCGGCGCCACCATGCTCGCCGTGCTCACCGGCCTCATCCAGGGCTCGGCCCACGGCTGGACCGCGCTCCCCGTCCTCCTCCTGATCGCCGGCCTCGCGCTCTTCGCGGCGTTCTGCCACCGCCAGCGCACCGCGCCCAGCCCCCTGATCCGGCCCTCCCTCCTGCACAACCGCGGCTTCACCTCAGGACTCCTCCTCGGCGTCGTCTTCTTCGCCGCGGTCGCCGGTCTCCTCTACGTCGTCTCCCTCTTCCTCCAGCAGGGCCTCGGCCGCTCCCCCGCGGCTGCCGCCCTCGCCCTGATGCCCCTGTCGGCGGGCATCGTCATCGCCTCGATCGCCTGTTACCGCCTGATCGCCCGCCTGGGCCGCCGCCTCGTCCTCATCGGCTTCCTCGTCACGCTCGCCGGGACCGCCCACCTCCTCGCCCTGGTCACCACCTCCGGCACGGACACCGGAAGCTGGGCCCTGGTCCCCCCGCTGCTCGTCATCGGCCTGGGCATGGGCGCCTGCTTCGGCTCCCTCTACGACGTCACCATCGGCGACATCGCGCCCGAGGAGGCCGGCAGCGCGGGCGGCTCGCTCGGCGCGGTCCAGCAGCTCGCCAACGCGATCGGAGCCGCCGCCGTCACCACCGTCTACTTCCGGGCCGGCGGCGGCGAGACCCACGCCACCGCCGTGAGCCTCACCGTCGTCGCCGCCATCACCCTCCTGTGCTGCCCCCTCGTACGCCTGCTGCCGCTCAAGGCACCCGACGAACAGCACCACTAGGGAACGAGGACCAGCCGGCCCCGCAGCCCGCCCTCCGCGAGCCGCGCGTGCGCCTTGACGACCTCGTCGAGCGCGTACGTCTCGGCGACCCGGGTCGTCAGCGCCCCCTCGTCGACGAGCGCCACCAGCTCCGCGAGCCGGGCCCCATCGGCGGCGACCTCCACGGCACCGGTCCGCACTCCGCGCACGGACGCCGGGTGGGCCCCCGGGATGACTCCCATGAAGGCACCCCCGTCCCGGACCCACTCCAGCGCGTCCGCGCCCAGGATCGCCGCGTCCAGCACAGCGTCCACGCTCCCCGGAGCCACCGCGCCCGACACGAACCGGTCGGCACCCAGGGACCGTACGAGCTCCTCGTCGCCCTCCCGGGCCAACGCGGTCACCCGCACGCCGAGCCGGGCGGCGAGCTGCACGGCGTACCCGCCGACGGCCCCCGCGGCACCGGTGATCAGCAGGTTCTGCCCCGGCTCCAGCCCCAGCCCGTCCAGGGCCCGGTCCGCGGTCAGCGCGTTGAGCGGCAGGCTCGCCGCGTGCACAGCGTCGACCGAGCGGGGCGCCAAGGCCACCGCGTCGGCGTCGACGACCACGAGATCGGCGTGCGTGCCGAGGGTCTTGGCGGTCCCGTAAGCCAGCGCCACCACCTCGTCACCCACGTTCCACCCCGAGGCGACCCCGACCGCCTCCACCACACCCGCCACGTCCCAGCCGAGCCCCAGCCGCTTCCCCGCGCCCCCGAAGACACCGGCGCGCACCCCGGCGTCCACGGGGTTGACCCCGGCCGCCGCCACCTTGATCCGCACCTGCCGGGCCCCCGGCTCCGGCACGGCGACCTCGACGATCTCGACCGCTTCCGGTCCACCGAACGTCGTCACAACCGCTGCACGCATCCCAGCTCACCCCATCAGTAGGTCATCCACGGGTCTCTTTCCCGCTGCAACAACCCTAGGAAGAGTTACTATCCATTGGTAAGTAGGCACCTGAAGGTGCGTACGTCACCCGGAGGTGAGTCATGGCGACCACGACAGCGGCCCAGCGGCGCCAGCAGGCCCGTGTCGAGTACGACGCGTTCATCAAGAGCTGCCCCACCAACCAGCTCCTGGACCGCATCAGCGACAAGTGGGTCAGCCTGATCGTGAGCGCGCTCGCCGACGCGGGCGGACCGATGCGCTACAGCGACCTCGGCCGCAAGATCGCCGGCGTCAGCCCCAAGATGCTGACGCAGACGCTGCGTTCACTGGAGCGCGACGGCATCGTCTCCCGCACGGTCACCCCGTCCGTCCCGGTCCGCGTCGACTACGAACTCACGCCGCTGGGCGGCAATCTGAGCTGCCTGCTCACCGCCGTCAAGGACTGGGCGGAACACCACATCGAGGAGGTCGTCGAGGCCCGCGAGCGCTACGACGCCTCGTCCGAGGCCGCCTGAAACTCCCCGGACCGCAGCCGCGCGACCTGCTCGGCACTGAAGTCGACCGTGCGCCGCATGTGCCCGATGATCAGGGCGACCTCAGCGTCGTCGAGCCCGTCGAACAGGCCGTACCAGCCGCCGCCCAGCCGCTCCCACATCCGGCCGAACTCGGCGATCTTCTCCGGCACCGTCGCCACCAGCACCCGCCGCCGGTCCACCACATCGCGCTCCCGCACGACATAGCCCGCCTTCTCCAGCCGGTCCACCAGCCGCGTGGCCGACCCGGTCGTCAGCCCCGTCATCTCGGCGATCCGCCCGGTGGTCACCGGCCCCGCCTCCAGGCTCAGCAGATTCACACACTGCACATCCGTCGGATGCAGCCCGACATGGTCGGCGAGGGCCTGGTTGAACAGCGCGTACGAGGCCATGTACCGCCGCGACACGACCGCCAGCTCCCCCAGCAGCCGCTCCCGCGCTTCCTCAGCCATACCGGCCCCTTCCACCACACCAACGGAAATCGTACGTGCGCCGCCCGGCGACCAACCAGGACCCCGGGAAACCAACGCCCCCACCATCCCCCGGCACAGGCACCCACCCCACCTCCTTTCACCCCCACCCGACTCACCCCGGGGCTCCGCCCCAGCCCCCGCTCCTCAAACGCCGGAGGGGCTGGATCTTGCACGGGAGGGGCCGTGCCGGTACATCCCGAATGTCCGTCGCTTACGTCCGGATCGAGCAGCGGCTCCCGTTCAGAACTGACGTCTGATCCAACGGCGACGGACGGGGATGTACCGGCACGGCCCCGACCCACCCACCGGCCCGGACCCGCACCCCACCCCCACCCACCGGCCCGGACCCGCACCCCACCCCCACCCCCGGACCCGGACCCGCACCCGCACCGGCACCCGCACCCGCACCCGCACCCGGAACGCCAGCGCGAGCACCCCCGCACCCGGGGCTAGAACGCGTAAGAATCCCCGGTGTCCAGCGCCAGCACCCGCTGCCGGTCATTCGCGTGGTTCCGGTCCACCGACCCCCCACCCCACACCGTGTCCACCGCCATCGACACCTCCGAAGGCACCCCCCGCAGCCGCACCCTCACCCGGATCTCCTCCCCCAGCCCATCCGCGGGCAACGCCCCCGTACGGCACACCACCGTCCGCTCCCCCGCCCGCGCGCACCGGGCAGGCAACCGCTGCACATCGTGCAGCGGGGCCGACCACCGCAGCCGCACCGTCGCGTCGCCGACGGGATTCGGCCCATGGTTCCGCGGCGTCAGCCGGACATCGACCCGCCCGCCGGCCACGGTCACGTACCCGTGATAGGCGAGATCGGCCTCGGGCCCCACGACGGCCCCGGCCGCGGGACCGCCACCCACCAGCACAGCCCCCAGACTCAGCACACCCACCGCACACAGCATCCGCATGAGGCCATTTCCTTCGCTCGCTCGCCACCCGGAATGATCATCGGGTCATGGACCCGCATCAGGGGATGTATCCCACCCCTGACGCCCCGCAGGCGCCTGCCAACAGGTGACGCACCATCACGCCGGAGCGCGAGCAACGAGCCCACCCCCGCATGCCACAGTGACCGCATGCCGATCGCCCGCTCCGCCGCCCTCTTCGTCCTCGCCGCGTTCCTCGAGATCGGCGGCGCCTGGCTGGTCTGGCAGGGCGTACGCGAACAGCGCGGCTGGCTCTGGATCGGCTCCGGCGTGATGGCCCTCGGCCTGTACGGCTTCGTCGCCACCCTCCAACCGGACGCCGAGTTCGGCCGCATCCTCGCCGCGTACGGCGGCGTCTTCGTGGCCGGCTCCCTCGCCTGGGGCGTGGTCGCGGACGGCTACCGCCCCGACCGCTGGGACATCACCGGCGCGCTGATCTGCCTGGCCGGCATGGCCGTGATCATGTACGCCCCGCGCGGAAACTGACCGGCCACCGCCCTCGCGCGGAACCTGCCCCTCCCACCGCCGGCAAGCCCACCGCCGGACGACCCACCGCCGCGACACCTCGCCCCCACCCACCGGCGCCTCACCGCCCGCACACCCGTCCCCGCCCCCACCTATCCTTGCCGGAGAAGCCCCAGCCACCGCCAAGGAGCAGCCGTATGACCCCCGCCGCCGCGTCCCGTATCGCCGTCGTCACCGGTGCAAGCAGCGGAATCGGCGCCGCGACGGCCCGGCAGCTCGCGGCCGAGGGCTACCGCGTCGTCGTCACCGCCCGCCGCAAGGACCGCATCGAGGCACTGGCGGCGGAGATCACCGCGGCGGGCGGCCAGGCCACCGCGTACGCCCTGGACGTCACGGACCGCACCGCGGTCGACGAGTTCGCGTCGGCGTTCAAGACGATCGGCGTGCTGGTCAACAACGCGGGCGGCGCGCTCGGCGCCGACCCGATCGCGACGGGCGACCCGGCCCAGTGGCGCCAGATGTACGAGACGAACGTCATCGGCACCCTGAACATCACCCAGGCCCTCCTCCCGGCACTCACGGCCAGCGGCGACGGCACGGTCGTCGTCCTCTCCTCCACGGCGGGCCACGGCACGTACGAGGGCGGCGGTGGCTACGTCGCCGCCAAGCACGCCGAGCACGTCCTCGCGGAGACCCTGCGCCTGGAGATCGTCGGCACGCCCGTCCGGGTCATCGAGGTCGCCCCCGGCATGGTCAAGACCGACGAGTTCGCCCTGACCCGCTTCGGCGGCGACACCGAGAAGGCCGCCAAGGTCTACGCGGGCGTCGCCCAGCCCCTCACCGCCGACGACGTCGCCGAGACCATCACGTGGGCCGTCACCCGCCCGGCCCACGTCAACATCGACCTGCTCGTGGTCCGCCCCCGGGCCCAGGCGTCGAACACGAAGGTCCACAGGGAACTGTGATGACCGACCCGGCGTCACCCGAGGAACAACTCCCCACAGACGACGGGGAACAGGCCCGCCTCGCCCTGGAGAAGAAGCGCGAACGGTACGTCTGGTACTACCTCGCGTACTTCCTCTTCGGCATCCACATCATCGCCTTCGTCATGATCTACGCGGTCCTGCACGCGAAGTGACCCACCGGTCGGGGACCAACCCGAGCAACTCGGCGCATAACTCACAAGGGTGAACCGAATCGATCACCCGCACGTCGTCCGAACTCCCGACCTAGGCTCGCGCCACAACATCAAATGCGACGGCCCCCGGCCGGGACTGCCATCCCGGCCGAGGACCTGACCACCCAGGAAGATCGGACCTTCCCTGTGGCTGAACCTGACACTAGCGCTCGCCCGAAAACCCCCACCGGCCAACGTACGAGAGGGAGGCCTCAGGCCTCCGATGTGGAACTCCTGCTCAGTAGCCTCCGCGGCGTTCCGCAGGGCACCCCGTCGGTACCGGATGTGCTGGCCCTCCGAAAAGCAGGCCGGCGCGCAGTTGTCTTCTACTGCCGCATCTCCTTCGACCGGCACAGAGCAGATGGCCACGGCGTCGAGGACCAGGCAAGGCACTGCGCACGCATCGCTGCGCAGCATCACATGATCGCCGTCCACCGCTACGTCGACAACGACAAGACGGCTTCCAAGGCCGGCGTGCACCGACCTGAATTCGAAGCGATGCTCGCCGCCTTGGACTGCGGGGCGACGGCCGATGGATACCCGGTCGACGGCGTCGTGTGTGTCTCCGACGACCGGCTCTACCGGGACGTACACACCTTCGAGCGCTTCCTGGCATCCTTCACGGCTCACCCCACTCGCGCATACGCCGATGAACTGGGCGTGTACGACCTCTACGGCGAAGCCGGAACTCAGCGCGCCCTGTTGGGGGTTGCGGCATCACGCGCCGAGAGCAAGAAGCAGCAACAGCGGGCGACATTGAACCATCGTGCCCGCGCGGAGCGAGGAGAGCCTGTCGCATCGCGCCGCCCCTTCGGCTGGAACAGCGACAAAATTGCGCTGCACCCCAGGGAGTCGGAGGTGGTTCGCGACGGCGTGCGAAGCCTTCTCGCCGGGAAGACGCTCTCGGCCGTCACCCGGGACTTCGTCGCATCTGGCCATACCAGTTCAATGGGCAACCCATGGCAGCGTCAGACCGTCAAGCAAATTCTTCGCAATCCGCGCATCTGCGGATACCGCAAGCTCCACGGCAAGTTGATCTGCGGTCCCGACGGCAGCCCTGTGATCGGCCAATGGGATCCCATCGTGCCGCCGGAGGAGTGGAAGGCCGTAGCAGACCTGCTGGACCGAGAGCGTCACGCCGGCGGATGGAACAGGGCGGGCACGGCCTCGCGAGGCACCGGCAGGTATCTGCTCACCGGTCTCGCGCGATGCGGAAGACCGCTGGAGGACGGGCGGAGGTGTGACGCGACGATGCACGGCCACCCCACCAGCACGTCTTACGAGTATCGCTGCCGCCTCGCACTGGACGGAGGCTGCGGTCGCGTAAGCCGACAGGGCCCCGCAGTGGACGGACTGATCACTCAGTACGCCCTCGGGGCGCTGGCCCGACAGGCCAATCTTCGCGCGCGTCCCAGCGATACCTGGCCCGGCGAGATGAGACTGGAAGTCGTCCGGCAGCGAAGGGCGTTGCTTCAGGAACAGTGGCACGCGGAGGAGATCAGCGACGCGCTGTACTTCTCGGAACTGGCCTCAGGGGAAGTCGAGTTCAAGCGGCTCGTCAACGACCGGAAAGCCTGGACCGTCAGGCAACCGTCCGATGTACAGCGCTACGGCGACGCAGAGGCTGTCTGGGCCACGAGAAGTCCGGCCGAGAAGCGCGAGATCCTCTTCGGCCTGTTCGAGTCCGTGATCATTCTGCCGGGCAGGAGGGGTTCGCATCGCTTCGACCCCTCCACGGTCGTCCCCGTATGGCAGGAAGCGGACCCGGTCGTGCCGCACGCGTGACCACAACAATTCGGTGATGAAGGGGCCCCGACGTGCCACATGTCGGGGCCCCTTCCATCGGCTGACACAGCGTCCTAGGCCCGATTCCGCGCCTCAACCCTTCACGCAGACGACCTGCTTCAGCTTCGCCACGACCTCCACGAGGTCGCGCTGCTGCTCGATGACCTTCTCGATCGGCTTGTAGGCACCCGGGATCTCGTCCACGACGCCGGAGTCCTTGCGGCACTCCACGCCCTGCGTCTGGTCCTCCAGGTCCTTCGTCGAGAAGCGCCGCTTCGCCGCGTTGCGGCTCATGCGCCGACCCGCGCCGTGCGAGGCCGAGTTGAAGGACTTCTCGTTGCCGAGTCCCTTCACGATGTACGACCCCGTCCCCATCGAGCCCGGAATGATGCCGAACTCTCCGGCCCGCGCGCTGATGGCTCCCTTGCGCGTGACGAGCAGGTCCATGCCGTCGTAGCGCTCGATGTTCACGTAGTTGTGGTGGCAGCTGACCTCGGGCTCGAAGGCCGGCTTCGCCTTCTTGAACTCCTTGCTGACCACGTCCTTCAGGAGCGCCATCATGAGCGCGCGGTTGTGCTTCGCGTACTCCTGGGCCCAGAACAGGTCGTTGCGGTACGCCGCCATCTGGGGCGTGTCCGCGACGAAGACGGCGAGGTCACGGTCGACGAGGCCCTGGTTGTGCGGGAGCTTCTGGGCGACGCCGATGTGGTGCTCGGCCAGTTCCTTGCCGATGTTCCGCGAACCGGAGTGCAGCATCAACCAGACAGAACCAGACGTATCGACGCAAACCTCAACGAAGTGATTCCCTCCGCCCAGCGTTCCCATCTGCTTGACGGCCCGCTCCTGACGGAACTTGACCGCCTCCGCGACCCCGTCGAACCGTCCCCAGAAGTCGTCCCACCCGGCGGTGGCCAGGCCGTGGAAGCGGCCCGGGGCGACCGGGGAGTCGTGCATCCCCCGTCCGACCGGAATCGCCTCCTCGATCTTCGACCGGAGTCGCGAGAGGTCGCCCGGCAGGTCGTTGGCCGTGAGCGAGGTCTTGACCGCGGACATTCCGCAGCCGATGTCGACACCCACCGCCGCCGGGCACACCGCGTCCCGCATCGCGATGACGGAGCCGACCGTCGCGCCCTTGCCGTAGTGGACGTCCGGCATGACGGCGAGCCCCTTGATCCAGGGCAGGGTCGCCACGTTCTGGAGCTGGCGGAGTGCGACATCCTCGACCGACGCGGGGTCGGCCCACATGCGGATGGGAACCTTGGCGCCCGGCACCTCTACGTACGACATATCGTCCTCGATCCCCAGAAAAGCAACAGAAGTCTTAAATCGCAAAACCGGCGCCTAGGTCGACGTATGGGACAACGGACCGGCGTCCACGGCTCTGCGTGCGATACACATTGTCTCCAGGGGCCGCCCCCGTGCGGCAACCGAATAACCACAGGACACCCGGGCCGAAGCGCCGTCGGGAACCGTCGAGAGGAGCCTGACCGTGCAGCGGAAGGCGTACGTATCAGGCGCCGCTGTGCTCCTCGCGGCATTGCTGGCGGGCTGCACGGGCGGTTCGGACGAGGGCGGTTCGCCTCCGGACTCCAAGAGCGGCAACGTCGGCACGACGGCTCCGGCGGCCCAGCCGGGCAAGTACCGCACCCTCCCGCAGGCGTGCACGGCGGCCGATCACGACACCCTCGACGCACTGCTGCCCGGCATCCGGCAGAGCGCGGACGAGAAGCAGCAGGAGAAGCTGTACGAGGGTGAGGCCACGGTCACGTACAACACGGACCGGCGGGACGGCTGCAACTGGAAGGTGGAGTCCACCTCCGCCACCGATCACCTCTTCGTCGACTTCGAGCGCGTGGTCTCGTACGACACCGCGGTGAGCGACGACGACAAGGCCGAGGAGCTCTACACCGTCAAGGAGACGGCGGCAGACCTCCCCGAGCCGTCCGCGTCGGCCTCCGCCTCGAGCGACGACGTCAGTCCGAGCCCGAGCGACAGCACCGGCGCCCCGGCCGGCGACGGAGGCGGCAGCGACGAGGGCGACGGCAAGGGCGACGGCTCCGGCAGCCCTTCCGTCTCCGCCTCCCCGTCGGGAACGCCCACCGCTCTGCAGCCCCGCGTCCTCGACGGTCTCGGCGACCAGGCGTTCCTCGACGACAAGCTGAGCACCGGTTCGTCGACGGCTCAGCAGCGCACGGTGACTGTGGTGTTCCGCACGTCCAACGTGATCGTGACGATCGAATACGCCGAGCAGCCGACGGCTTCCACGGACACCCCGGACAGCGAAGAAATGCAGGACAGGGCGCGGAAGCTGGCCCAGGAGCTGGCCGACAAGCTCAACGACTAGCGGCCCCGCGGCACCTGCGGGCACCCCGGCGCAAACCCCCCGAACGGGAACCGCTCGGGTGCCCCACCGCGTACCGTGGCCCCTCGGACCCGACCGGTCGCACGTTCCATGTGCGGCCGTACCACGAGCGCCACGAGTGAAGGAACCATGCACCGACCAGTACAGCGAGTAGGCCGAGCACCGCGACTCACCCGCATCCTTGTCAGCGCAGCCGCCGTCCCGGTGATGCTCGTCGCCGCGGGCTGTTCCTCGGACTCCGACTCCGGCGACGACGCGCAGAAGAGCGCGAGCGTGACGCCGGACGCGAAGGTGTCCGAGAGCGCCTCGGCCGATGCCATCCAGCCCGCCGCGTACGCGACGCTTCCCGATCCCTGCTCGGTGCTGTCGAAGAAGACACTGGGCGAACTGGTCCCCAAGGGCAGCAAGTCGGGCAAGAAGGGCAGTTCGGACGACGCGGCGCAGCGCGGCAACTGCAACTGGAGCAGCCTCGACAACAACGGTGTGAAGGGCTCTCAGTTCCGCTGGCTGAACGTGGCGCTGCTGCGTTTCGATTCGGACACGCGTGGCTCGGGCGAAGAGCAGGCGCACGCGTACTTCGAGAAGCAGGTCACGGGCGCGCAGTCGGTCAAGGGCGCGAAGGGCGCCAAGTCCGAGCCGGTCGCCGGGACGGGCGACGAGGCGACGGCCGTGCGGTACGACCTGAAGAAGAAGGAGGGCTCCTTCAAGCAGCAGACGATCGTGACGCGCGTCGAGAACGTGGTCGTGACGCTCGATTACAACGGTGCCGGTCTCGCGGGTGAGAAGACCCCGGACGCCGCCGACCTGCTGAAGGACGCCAAGAAGGCGGCGAAGGAGGCGGTGGCCGCGGTGACCGCCGCCAACGGGGACGGCGGCGCGAGCGCGTCCGCTTCGGAGCCGTCCTCTTCGTCGAAGGCGTCGTCCGGCTCGAAGGCGCCGTCCAAGAGCGCCTCCAAGAGCGCTTCGCCGTCGAAGTCCGCGACGAAGAAGGACTGACCCGCCCCCGTCCGTTTTCGGGGCTCAACTCGTATCTTTGGCGGGACAGTTGCAGGGGCCCGGTCCTCTCGGGGGCCGGGCTCGTCCCATACCGCGCATCCGTACGCCACACACATGTGCCACTCTGTTGCGCGCAACAACACGCAAGCGGAGGGGAGTGCAGGTGGCCGCGCCCATACAGCTGACACGGATGCACAAGATTCTCATCGGCGTGGTCGTCGCCGGTGCGGTCGTCATCGCCGGGATCGGCTTCGCCGGTTCGTACGCGGCGGTCCGTGAGCTGGCGATCCAGAAGGGGTTCGGGAACTTCAGTTACGTCTTCCCGATCGGCATCGACGCGGGTATCTGCGTCCTGCTCGCCCTCGACCTGCTGCTGACGTGGATCCGTATCCCGTTCCCCCTGCTGCGCCAGACCGCGTGGGTGCTGACGGCGGCGACGATCGCCTTCAACGGCGCGGCGGCCTGGCCGGACCCGCTGGGCGTGGGTATGCACGCCGTCATCCCGATCCTGTTCGTGGTCTCGGTCGAGGCGGCCCGGCACGCGATCGGCCGCATCGCCGACATCACGGCCGACAAGCACATGGAGGGGGTCCGCCTCACCCGCTGGCTGCTCTCTCCGCTCCCGACGTTCCTGCTGTGGCGCCGGATGAAGCTGTGGGAGCTGCGCTCCTACGAGCAGGTCATCAAGCTGGAGCAGGAGCGCCTGGTCTACCAGGCGCGGCTGCGTTCCCGTTTCGGCCGCGCGTGGCGTCGCAAGGCCCCGGTGGAGTCGCTGATGCCGCTGCGCCTGGCGCGCTACGGCGTCCCGCTCGCGGAGACGGCTCCGTCCGGTCTGGCGGCGGCGGGCATCGAGCCCGCCGTGCTCCCGCCGGCACCCACACCGGTGGCGGTGCAGGCGTCCGTCCCGGCTCCCGCCGCTCCCGCGGCGCCCGAGCACCTGGAGCTGGAGTCGAACGGCGGCGGCGGACGGCAGCAGTCGCTCGAGGGCGGTCAGCAGGGTCAGTACCAGGATCAGTACGAGGGTCAGTACGAGGACCGGCGCCAGGCCCAGTACCAGGGCGGCCCGTACCAGGGGCAGGCGGAGGAGCCGGTCAGGAGCCCGTGGTTCGCCGCCCCCGATCCCCAGGAGATCCCGTACGACGGCGGCTACGACCCGTCGTTCGCGCAGGAGGAGCAGTACCAGCAGTGGTACGCCGAGCAGGAGTCGCAGGCGTACGAGCCCGGTCCGGAGGAGACCGGCACTTTCCCTATCCCGGCGGGTCCCGGCCGCACGCGGCAGCTGGGTGAGGGCGGCGGTCCGGAGCAGCTGCCCATTCCTTCCCCGCGGGAGGAGCAGTCGCCGCTCGCCGACGAGAAGTCCCGCGAGGAGAGCTTCTACCAGGTGTTCCGCCAGTCGATAATGCCCGGCCAGGGTCTGCCGACGAAGGGTGAGTTCGGCGGCAACGTCGAGGCCACGTTCGGCGTGACGCTCACGGACAGCGAGCTGCGGCGCTACATGAACCGCTTCCAGAACCGTTTCAACACGGAGCTGGAGGAGGACCACATCGCGTAGGCACGCCGACGCGTGAGCGTCTGAGCGTGTACGAGGAAGGGGCGCCCGGTGGTCACCGGGCGCCCCTTCCTCGTACGGCTGTGCTGTGTGCGGTTACGCGCCGAGCAGCTTGCGCACCCGGTCCTGTCCGACGGCGAGCAGCAGCGTGGGCAGGCGCGGCCCGGTGTCGCGGCCGACGAGCAGGTGGTAGAGCAGCGCGAAGAAGGTGCGCTGGGCGACCTTGATCTCGGCGGGGAGTTCCTTGGCGGTGGCGTCGGCGGGGAAGCCGGCCTGGACCTTGGGAACGCCGTAGACGAGGTGGGTGAGGCCGTCCAGGGACCAGTTCTCCTCCAGTCCGTCGAGGAGCAGGCGCAGCGACTCGCGGCCCTGGTCGTCGAGGGACTTCAGGAGGTCGACGTCGGGCTCGTCGCGGACGACGGTGCGTTCCTCGGCCGGTACCTGGGTGTTGATCCAGGTCTCGGCCTTGTCGAGCCGGGGCCGGACCTCGTCCAGGGAGGCGAGCGGGTTCTCGGGGTCGAGTTCGCTCAGGATGCGCAGGGTCTGGTCCTCGGCGCCAGCGGTGATGTCGGCGATGGAGGCGAGCGTGCGGTACGCCATCGGGCGGGGGGTCCTGGGCAGTTCCCCGGCGGCGGTGCCGACGGCGCGGGCGTACGCGGCGGCGTCCGCGGGCAGCACGGAGCCCTCGGTGACCTTGCCGGCGAGCTTGTCCCACTCGTCGTAGAGCCGCTGGATCTCCTGGTCGAAGGCGATCTTGAACGACTGGTTCGGGCGGCGGCGGGCGTACAGCCAGCGCAGCAGCTGCGGTTCCATGATCTGGAGCGCGTCGGCCGGGGTGGGGACCCCGCCCTTGCTGCTGGACATCTTGGCCATGCCGGAGATGCCGACGAAGGCGTACATCGGTCCGATGGGCTGCTTGCCGCCGAAGATCCCGACGATCTGGCCGCCGACCTGGAAGGACGATCCCGGGGAGGAGTGGTCGACGCCGCTCGGCTCGAAGACGACGCCTTCGTAGGCCCAGCGCATGGGCCAGTCGACCTTCCAGACCAGCTTGCCGCGGTTGAACTCGCTGAGCCGGACGGTCTCGGAGAAGCCGCAGGCGGAGCAGGTGTACGACAGCTCCGTCGTCGCGTCGTCGTAGGCCGTGACGGTGGTCAGGTCCTTCTCGCACTGCCCGCAGTAGGGCTTGTACGGGTAGTACCCGGAGGTGGAGCTGCCGTCGTCCTCGGCGGCGGCGCCCGATCCCTCGGCGGCTTCGAGTTCGGCCTCGTCGACCGGCTTCTGGCCCTGCTGCTTCTTGGCGGGGGCCTTCTTGGTCCGGTACTGGTCGAGGATCGCGTCGATGTCGCCGCGGTGCTTCATCGCGAACAGGACCTGCTCGCGGTAGGTGCCCGCGGTGTACTGCTCCGTCTGGCTGATTCCGTCGTACTCGACGCCGAGCTCGGCCAGTGCCCCGGTCATGGCGGCCTTGAAGTGCTCGGCCCAGTTCGGGTAGGCCGAACCGGCGGGGGCCGGGACGGAGGTCAGCGGCTTGCCGATGTGCTCGGCCCAGGAGTCGTCGACGCCCGGGATGCCGAGCGGAACCTTGCGGTAGCGGTCGTAGTCGTCCCAGGAGATCAGGTGGCGCACGGTGTACCCGCGGCGGCGGATCTCGTCGGCGACGAGGTGCGGGGTCATGACCTCGCGGAGGTTGCCGAGGTGGATCGGGCCGGAGGGGGAGAGGCCGGACGCGACGACAACGGGTTTGCCCGGGGCCCGACGCTCCGACTCCTCGATGACCTCATCCGCGTAACGGGAGACCCAGTCGGTGGTCTCGGTGCTCTGAGCCACGATGCGCACGTCCTTCTTTCTCATACGCCGGTACAGCTGACGCGACCATTCTCCCAGCTCGGCCCTCAACCGCGAAAACGGCTTTTCACCGCGTGGGATACTGGCTTTCCTTGTACTCAGCATCTCCGGAACCCGAGCAGAACGGCAGCCACTCCATGGCCTCGGTCACGTCCCTCACCGCTTCCGTCCATCAGCGCCTCGCGGACGCCCTCTCGGCAGCTCTGCCGGAGGCCGGTTCCGCGGATCCGCTGCTGCGCCGAAGCGACCGGGCCGACTTCCAGGCCAACGGGATCCTGGCCCTCGCGAAGACGGCGAAGGCGAACCCGCGCGAGCTGGCGACGCAGGTCGTGGACCGGGTCGAGTCGGGTGAGGTGATCAAGGACATCGAGGTCTCCGGACCCGGCTTCCTGAACATCACGATCACCGACCGGGCGATCGTCTCGAACCTGGCGGAGCGGTACGCGGACGGTGAGCGCCTCGGGGTGCCCCTCGCGAAGAACCCGGGCACGACGGTGATCGACTACGCGCAGCCGAACGTGGCCAAGGAGATGCACGTCGGTCATCTGCGGTCCGCGGTGATCGGTGACGCGGTCGTGCAGATCCTGGAGTTCACCGGTGAGTCCGTCGTGCGCCGGCACCACATCGGCGACTGGGGCACCCAGTTCGGCATGCTCATCCAGTATCTGATCGAGCACCCGCACGAGTTGGACCACAAGGGCGGCGAGGTCTCCGGCGAGGAGGCCATGTCGAACCTGAACCGTCTCTACAAGGCGGCGCGCTCCCACTTCGACTCCGACGAGGAGTTCAAGACGCGGGCGCGGCGCCGGGTGGTGGACCTCCAGGCGGGCGAGCCCGAGACGCTGGCCATGTGGCAGAAGTTCGTGGACGAGTCGAAGATCTACTTCTACTCGGTCTTCGACAAGCTGGACATGGAGATCCGCGACGCCGACGTGGTGGGCGAGTCCGGCTACAACGCCATGCTGGACGAGACGTGCCGGCTCCTGGAGGAGTCGGGCGTGGCGGTCCGCTCGGACGGCGCGCTCTGCGTGTTCTTCGACGACGTGAAGGGCCCGGACGGCAACCCGGTCCCGCTGATCGTGAAGAAGTCGGACGGCGGCTACGGCTACGCGGCCACCGACCTGTCCGCGATCCGCGACCGTGTCTTCAACCTGAAGGCCGACAGTCTGATCTACGTCGTGGACGTGCGGCAGTCCCTGCACTTCAAGATGGTCTTCGAGACCGCGCGCAGGGCCGGCTGGCTGAACGACGACGTCAAGGCGCACCAGTTGGCCTTCGGCACGGTGCTGGGCAAGGACGGCAAGCCGTTCAAGACCCGTGAGGGCGAGACGATCCGGCTGGTGGATCTGCTGGACGAGGCGATCGAGCGGGCGACGGCCGTCGTGCGGGAGAAGGCCGAGAAGGTGGGCCTGAGCGAGCAGGAGATCGAGGAGAACGGCCGGTACGTCGGTATCGGCGCCGTGAAGTACGCGGACCTCTCCACCTCCGCCGTCCGGGACTACAAGTTCGACCTGGACCAGATGGTGTCGCTGAGCGGCGACACGTCGGTGTACCTCCAGTACGCGTACGCCCGGATCCGGTCGATCTTCGGCAAGGCCGGCGACCGCACGCCGCTGGCCCACCCGGAGCTGGAACTGGCGTCGGCGGAGCGGGCGCTCGGTCTGCACCTGGACCGGTTCGGGGAGACGCTGGACGAGGTGGCCGCCGAGTACGCCCCGCACAAGCTGGCGGCGTACCTGTACCAACTGGCCTCGCTCTACACGACGTTCTACGACCAGTGCCCGGTCATCAAGCCGGCCCCGGCGCAGGAGGTCGCGGAGAACCGCCTCTTCCTCTGCGACCTCACGGCCCGCACGCTCCACCAGGGCATGTCCCTGCTGGGCATCAGGACGCCCGAGCGGCTCTGAGCATGTGCTCGTGAACGCGGCCCACGCCTCGCCGGAGGTGTGGGCCGCTTTCCTGTGTGCGCCCGGGTACCGCGCCAGGGGCGTTGTCAGTGCCGGCCCCTACAGTCACCGGCATGGCGACACTTCCCAATCCGCTTCCGCGGCTTACGGCAGACCCGAGCGGGCGCGTGCTCGGGCTCGAACTCCCGCCCGGGAGACTGATCGACGCTGGTGGTACCTCCCACGTCCTTGAGGCAGTGGGGGAGGACGACGGCCCGTGGCGCGAGCCGCTGCTGTGGCATGCAGAGGACGGTTCGGCTCCCGGAGCCTGGGCGGCGCTGGCCGCCCCCGCCCGGGCGTCCGGTCTGCTGCCGGTGCTGGTCGACGTGGGCGGCTCGCAGAACGGCCCGCAGGACTGGGAGTTGATGCCCGACGAGGTGTCGTACCCCGGGGACCACGACGCCGACGAGGTGCTGGCCGAGTTCTGGGAGGAGTACGCGGCGGACGAACTCGACGCGGACCAGGACTACCCCGGCAAGGACAGGGTGGTCGAGGTCTTCGGGGAGCAGCCGGCCCTGGACGAGACGATCGCGCCGTACGGGCCTCTCTGGCCGGGCCTGGCAGCGGCCATCGCGCCGGAAGCGGATCCGGACGCGCGCGCCGCCGAGATCGCCGACTCCCTCGCGGGCCACGGCTCGTGGCTGAAGCAGCCCCGGCTCGCGCTGGTTCCGGCGCGCCGCAGTGCCGACATCCCGGCGGCGCTCGGCTGGTCGGGCCCGCTGAACTACGAGAGTGACGTGGCGCGTCTGTGCGCCGTGCTCCGCTCCTGGGAGGACCGCTTCGGCATACGTGTGGTGGCCCTCACCTTCGACCAGTTGGTGCTGTCCGTGGCGGCCCCGCCGGCCACCATGGCGGAGGCCGAGGCGGTCGCGGCGGAGCACTTCGCCTTCTGCCCGGACAACATCACCCAGGGCCACCACACGACCTTGCGGGCATACGCCGAGCAGGAGGTGCTGGACGAGCGGGTGTGGTCGTTCTGGTGGGACTGACCGGCGTCGGGGCGTACCCCCGGCGGGGATCTGCCGGGGTCAGCCGCGCAGCCCTGTTCCCAGGCGGCGCAGCCCTTCCGCGATCTCGCCCGGCGTCTGTGTGACGAAGCACAGGCGCAGCGTCGATGTCTCCGGGGTGCCCGCGTAGAAGGGCGCGCCGGGCACGTACGCGACGCCCTGCTCCACCACTGGACGGAGCAGGGCCGTGGTGTCGTACGGCTCGGGCAGGCGGGCCCAGAGGAACATGCCGCCCTCCGGCCGGGTCCACGTCGACCCGGCCGGGAGGGCCGCGCCGATTCCGGCGAGCATGGCGTCGCGCCGCTCGCGGTAGACGGCCGCGACGCGTGCCACGTGGGCGTCCAGGTCGCGGTCGGCCAGATAGCGGGCGGCGGCGAGCTGGTTGACGGTCGGGGTGTGCAGATCGGCGGCCTGCTTGGCGACGGCGCACGCGCGCCGCAGTGCCGCGGGCGCCCGCAGCCAGCCCAGCCGCATGCCGGGCGCCATCACCTTGGAGAAGGAGCCGAGCAGCACGGTCCGGTCCCCGGCACCGTCGTAGGAGGCGATCCACGGGACCCGCTCGCCCTCGAAGCGCAGTTCTCCGTACGGGTCGTCCTCGACGACCCACAGTCCGCGTGCGGCGGCGACGCGGGCGATGGCGGCCCGCCGCTCGCCCGGCAGGGTGCGCCCGGTCGGATTCTGGAAGGTGGGCACGGTGTAGAGCAGCTTCGGCCGTTCCCGGTCGACCAGTTCGTCGAGCGCCTCGGGGTCGATGCCGTCGTCGTCGCCAGGCACGGGCAGCACCCGCGCTCCCGCGAAGGCGAACGCCTGAAGTGCCGCCAGATAGCAGGGGCTTTCGACCAGGACGGTGTCGCCGGGTTCGAGCAGGGCGGTGGCGAGCAGCGACAGCGCCTGCTGCGAGCCGGTGGTGACGAGGACGTCGTCCGGTCCGGTCGGCAGTCCGCGCGCGCTCGTCCGTTCGGCGAGGGCCGCCCGCAGCGCCGGTTCGCCCTCGGTCGTCGAGTACTGCAGGGCCCGTTCGGGCTCCTCGGCGAGAACGTCGCGGTACGCCGCCGCGATGCCGTCGGCGTCGAACAGTTCCGGGGCGGGCAGTCCGCCCGCGAAGTTGATCACCTCGGGGCGTGCCGTGACCGCGAGGATGTCCCGTACCGGCGAGCCGCCGATCGCGGTGGCCCGGGCGGCGAGCGGGGGCACGGGTGCGGTCGCGGTCGCGGCCGCGGAGTCGGTGACGGTCACGGTGACGGCTCCTTGTCGTTGCGGGCGGCGGCCCCGGCGCGCCGGGGCCGGCTCGTGCCCGCACCCTAGGCCGGTGTGTGCCCTCTACACCCGTCAATTCCGGGATGCGGACGGCAGATCGGCGCGGCGCGCGCGTCTAGGGCTTGACGCCCGTGGCGACGTACACGTTGATGTCGGCGTCCGTGACGTCGTTGATGTCGCGGTAGCGGACCTTCTCGATGTCGTCGAGCGTGGCCAGAAGGGCGGGGTCGGCGGCCTCCGGGACCGGGGCGTTGCCGTCGGGCCGCCAGTGGTGGGCGGGGACGACTCCGGGTTCGTCCAGTACCAGGCCGTTCTCGGTGAAGTAGCGCTCCACCTCCGCCTTCGAGCGCAGCACGAAAGTGAATCCCCGCTCGGTGTACGTCCGTTGGACGGCGCGGACGTTCTCGGCGTTCAGGTCCTCGGTGAGGTGGCTGAGGACGAGCCGGCTGCCGGACGGCAGCGCGTCCACGAGTCCGCGCACGATCGGGTACGCCTCGGCGTCCTCGACGAAGTGCAGGATCGCGACCAGCACGAGGGCGACCGGCTGGTCGAGGTCGAGGGTCTTGGCGGCCTGTTCGAGGATCTGCCCGGGCTGCTCGAGGTCCGCGTCGATGTAGTCCGTACGCCCCTCGGGCCCGCTGGTGAGCAGGGCGCGCGCGTGGGCGAGGACCACCGGGTCGTTGTCGACGTACACGACTCGCGCGTCCGGGGTGATCCGCTGGGCGATCTGGTGGACGTTCTCCTGCGTGGGCAGTCCGGTTCCGATGTCCAGGAACTGCCGGATGCCGTCCTCCGCGGTCAGTGTGGTCACGGCGCGGCGCAGGAAGTCGCGGTTGTGCCGGACGTCGAGGTAGCCGCGCGGGTTCGCGGCGAGTGCGGCGGCGGCCGCGTTCCGGTCGACCGGGTAGTTGTCCTTGCCGCCGAGGAAGACGTCGTAGACGCGGGCGGGGTGCGCCTTGGTGGTGTCGATCCTGCTTCTCAGCTCCGCGGGGTCCTGGCCGAGGGCGTCACCGGACATGAAACATCTCCCTGGAGAGTCGCGTCATTCAACGGGCAACAACCTAACTCCTGGCGGGACTTGATGGTGCCGTCACCCGGGGGGAGGGGCCGTCCGCCACTCGCTGTCGCCCAGTGGATAGTCGTACGCGGGCCGCCCCACGTTCCCGCTGGTCCGGAACGGCTTGCCGTGGTCGTCGACGCGCACGGTGCCGCTCTTCGTCCCGCTGGACCAGTCGAGTTCCAGGCACCACCTCACGTTGTGCGCCTGCGCGTCCGCGAACACGTAGAAGACCTCGGGGTCGGACTCGCTGACCTTGTAGGGGAAGTTCCGCTGTCCGCCCTTGACCGCGATCGCCGGCCGTCCCGCGTCGAGGTCCACGGTGAACGACTTCGTCTCCACCCCGCCGCCGCAGCCCACGCCCATCGCGTAGTCGTTCCAGGCGAGCGGCGCGCTCTTGCCCAGCACCCGCACGTGCAGCGCCTTCAGGACGACGGTCGCCTTCCCGGTGCCCTGCACGGTGAGCGCGAGCATCTGCTCCCCGCTCGCGACGCCGCCGAGCGCGGTGACCCAGCCGCGCGCGTCCGACTCGTTCGGCGGCGGGGGCACCTGCGGGGCGGGCCGGTCCACCAGATAGTGCTGGCTGCACGGGTCCTCGAACCTGTACGGGTCGACGGCGACGGCCGGTGCGCCGGCGCCGTCGCCTGCCGCGCCCTCTCCGACCGCTCGGTCAGCGGCGGCCCCGCCCCGGTCGACGGATCCACCTACGGACGGGACGGACGTCTCGGGGCCGGCACCGCGCGAGGCGGAGGCGGAGACCGAGGCCGAACCGTGGCGCGCGTCCGGGGTTCCGCCGGTCTCCCGCGGGCCCGTGGCGGTCGGGAGGCCGAGGGACACGGCCTCGCCCTCGGCGTCGTCGTCACCGCTGCCGGAGCCGAGCCGCACGGCCAGCGTGCCGGCCACGACCGCCGTCGCGACGACGGCACCCACCGCGGCGAGGACCACGGTCCGCCGGTTCCGCGGCCTGCTCCGTCGCACCGGCGCGGGACCGGGGGCCTCGCCCCCGGCCGACCGGCCGCCTTCCGCCGGACCGTCCGCCCCGCCGTCCGACGGACGACCGCTCGCACCCTCGGCCCCGGTCTCCGGGCCGACGGCGGCCTCCGCGGCTCCCGGGCCGGACCCGGCCCCTGGTGCTTTCGCCCCGGTCGGCGCCGCCTCCGGCCCGGCACCCCCGCCCGCGGGGCTCCCCGCCGCCGAGGCGGTATCCGGTCCCGGCCCTTTCCTCCCCCGCAGCGCGTCCGCCAGGACCCACCGCCGGTGCAGCTCCACCAACTCGTCCGGAGTGGCCCGGCAGGCGCGCGCGAGCCGCTCGACGGGCGCGTAGTCCGCCGGTACGGCATCCCCGTTGACGTACCGGTGCAGTGTGGACGTACTCACGTGCAGCCGTTTGGCGAGCGCCCCGTAGCTGAGACCGGAGCGCTCCTTCAACTCCCGGAGCAGTCCCGCGAACTCGTCCCCCGCCACCGTTCCTCCATCCCCCGTGTCCCGGACCGCGTTCCAGGGGGATGCCGTTCCCCCAGGTCAGACCCTGTGCCGGCGTTCCGGCGTCCCGTATCCCCCGCCGGGTGTGGCGGCCGGGACGGATCACCGCACAAGCTGTGGTCATCCAAGCACGCCGCTCTCCTCGACCGGTCGAGCGGCCGTTCCACCGGCGACACCACAGGGGGAATCACCCATGTCCGCACGCACCGCACGCACTCGTCTGCTCGCCGCCTCCACGATCGCGCTCACCGCGTTCGCCCTCACGGCGTGCGGCACCGGAAGCGGCGTCCGCGACGAGGGGCCGTCCGCCGCGGCCCGCTCCTCGGCACGGCCGAGCGACCCGGCCGCCGACGGAGGCGCGACGGCGAAGCCCGCGGGCACCGGCACGACCACGGGTTCGACGAACGGTTCGAAGGGCACCGGCACCACCACCGGCTCCTCGGGCGGCTCCACCGGAAAGAACGGCGCGGGCTCGACGGGCGGTTCGGGAGACTCCGCCGGGAAAACCGGTGCCGGCACCGGCACCAGGAATGTGGCGTGCGACGGCGCCACCACCCGTACGTCCGCGACGGTGGTCTCGCGCCCGCTCAACCATCTGCTGCTCACCGTCACCAACACGGGTGCGAAGAACTGCGACCTGACGGGCTATCCGATCGCCCGCTTCGGCGAGGCCCAGTCCGTGCCGCCGGTCGCCGAGGAGACCCATCCGCAGGCGGTCGTCACCCTCGCTCCCGGCGAGTCCGGCTACGCGGGCGTGCTGCTGTCGGCGGCGGACGGCAGCGGCGGCAACGGCTACACGGCCAGGACCCTGGAGATCGGCTTCGCCGCCGAGGGCAGGACCGCCCGCCCCGCCCTCCCCGCGAAGGGCGTGTACGTCGACGACAAGCTCACGGTGACGTACTGGCAGCAGGGCCTGGACGACGCGCTCGCGTACTGAGCGAGCGGCCTCGGAGGCGCAGGCGTTGTGTCGCGGACCGGCTGGCCGGGCGCGCGGGCACGGTCACCGAGCTGCTCATCGCGCTCGGGGAGCAGCGCTCGCTGCGGACGGACCGGGGTCCGGTGACCGGGGAGATCCGCCACGAGGTGCGGGGCATCGTGCTGTCGCGGCGCACGGTGGGCCTGGACGAGTGGGTCGACGCTCTGGCCCGGTCGCCGGCCGAAGCGGCGGCCTCGAACGCCCGGGCCCGGGAGGCCGTCGAACGCTCCCCGGCCTGACCGGCTCGGCCACCGCACCCCGGCGGCCGATACGACGCACCACCCGGCCGACTCCCGGTGCCGGGACCGGCACCCCCGGACCTTCCGGGTCGGCGGCTAGCGCAGGTTCCGGGCGACCTCGGTGGCCCAGTACGTGAGGATGTTCTGCGCGCCGGCCCGCTTGATGCCGGTCAGCGTCTCCAGGATCGCCTTCTCCCGGTCGATCCAGCCCTTCTCCGCGGCGGCCTCGATCATCGAGTACTCACCGGAGATCTGGTACGCGGCGACCGGCACGTCCACCGCGTCGGCGACACGGGCGAGGATGTCGAGGTAGGGGCCCGCCGGCTTCACCATGACCATGTCGGCGCCCTCCTCCAGGTCGAGCGCCAACTCCCGCATGGACTCCCGCGCGTTGGCCGGGTCCTGCTGGTACGTCTTGCGGTCGCCCTTCAGCGAGGAGCCGACGGCCTCCCGGAAGGGGCCGAAGAAGGCGGAGGAGTACTTGACGGTGTAGGCCAGGATGGCCACGTCCTCGCGGCCGATCTGGTCGAGGGCGTCCCGGATGACGCCGATCTGGCCGTCCATCATCCCGCTGGGACCCACGATGTGGGCGCCCGCGTCGGCCTGCACCTGGGCCATCTCGGCGTACCGCTCAAGGGTCGCGTCGTTGTCGACCCGCCCCTGCTCGTCGAGCACACCGCAGTGCCCGTGGTCGGTGGTCTCGTCGAGACACAGGTCGGACATCACGAGCAGCTCGTCGCCGACCTCGGCGCGCACGTCGCGCAGGGCGACCTGGAGAATCCCGTCGGGGTCGGTGCCGGGCGTCCCGACGGCGTCCTTCTTCGCTTCCTCGGGAACCCCGAACAGCATGATTCCGGAGACCCCGGCCTCCAGCGCCTCCACGGCCGCCTTCTTCAGGCTGTCCCGCGTGTGCTGCACGACCCCGGGCATCGAGCTGATCGGCACCGGCTCGCTCACACCCTCGCGGACGAACGCCGGGAGGATGAAGTCGGCCGGGTGCAGCCGGGTCTCGGCGACCATCCGGCGCAGGGCGGGGGTGGTGCGCAGCCGCCGCGGACGCGTACCGGGGAAGGATCCGTACTTCGTCATGGCATCTACGCTACGCCCGCCTCAGGGGCACCTATGCCGACGCTTTGTCGGGGACACCGTCCCGGAAAGAGCCCCTCGGGCGCTTGAGGAGCGGGGCCTGGGGCGGAGCCCCGGAGACAACGGACGGGCAGGGGCGGAGGGGGCGAGAAACACCCCGCCCGCCCCCCACCCGGCGTCAGGTGGTGCGTCGTCGGCGCGAGCCCGGCCGGCGCTCGCTGGGCCGGGTCACGGGATCCCCCGCGTCCAGCGCGGCGGCGCGCCGCCGCAGCCCGAAGTCCGCCAGCGCCTCCGCCAGCTTGTGCACGGAGGGCTCCGGAGCCATCACGTCGACCCGCAGCCCGTGCTCCTCGGCCGTCTTGGCGGTCGCGGGACCGATACAGGCGATCACCGTCACGTTGTGCGGCTTGCCGGCGATGCCCACCAGGTTCCGCACGGTCGACGACGAGGTGAAGAGCACCGCGTCGAAGCCGCCGCCCTTGATCGCCTCGCGGGTGTCGGCCGGCGGCGGCGACGCGCGCACGGTGCGGTACGCCGTGACGTCGTCGACCTCCCAGCCCAGCTCGATGAGCCCGGCGACGAGGGTCTCCGTGGCGATGTCGGCACGCGGCAGGAAAACCCGGTCGATCGGGTCGAAGACCGGGTCGTAGGGCGGCCAGTCCTCCAGGAGACCGGCCGCGGACTGCTCCCCGCTCGGCACCAGGTCCGGCTTCACGCCGAAGGCGATGAGCGCCTTCGCGGTCGACTCGCCGACGGCCGCGACCTTGATGCCCGCGAAGGCACGGGCGTCGAGCCCGTACTCCTCGAACTTCTCCCGTACGGCCTTGACCGCGTTCACCGAGGTGAAGGCGATCCACTCGTAGCGGCCGGTCACCAGGCCCTTGACCGCGCGCTCCATCTGCTGGGGTGTGCGCGGAGGTTCGACGGCGATCGTCGGCACCTCGTGCGGCACGGCCCCGTACGACCGCAGCTGGTCGGAGAGCGAAGCCGCCTGCTCCTTCGTCCGCGGCACGAGCACCTTCCAGCCGAACAGCGGCTTGGACTCGAACCAGGACAACTGGTCGCGCTGGGCGGCGGCGGAACGCTCACCGACCACGGCTATGACCGGGCGGCCACCGTCCGGGGACGGCAGCACCTTCGCCTGCTTCAGCGTCTGCGCGATCGTGCCGAGCGTCGCCGACCAGGTGCGCTGCCGGGTCGTGGTACCGGCGATCGTCACCGCCATCGGGGTGTCGGGCTTGCGGCCGGAGGCCACGAGCTCGCCCGCGGCCGCGGCCACGGAGTCGAGGGTCGCCGACACGACGACGGTGCCGTCGGAGGCGCCGACCTCGGTCCAGCAGCGGTCCGAGGCGGTCCGCGCGTCGACGAACCGTACGTCCGCGCCCTGCGCGTCCCGCAGTGGCACACCCGCGTAGGCGGGCACCCCGACGGCGGCGGCGATGCCGGGCACGACCTCGAACGGAACGCCCGCGCGGGCGCAGGCCAGCATCTCCTCGGCGGCGTAGGTGTCGAGCCCGGGGTCACCGGACACCGCACGTACGACCCGCTTGCCGCCCCGTGCGGCCGTCATGACAAGATTGGCTGCGTCCCTCGACGCGGGGTCACCAACGGTTGTTGACGTGCTGTCAACAACCGTCAGCTGAGGCGTGCCTGTGCTCTGGTACGTATCCGGCGAAGTGTCCGGATCCGTGTTCAGAACAGCGACGCCTTGTCTGGCGTGAACGCGTACCACGTCGAGCACATCGTGCTCGGCGACGAGGACGTCCGCGTTCGCCAGCGCCTCTACGGCGCGCAGTGTCAGCAGCCCTGGATCTCCGGGTCCGGCACCCAGGAAGGTGACGTGCCCGTGGTCCGGACCGGCGGGAAATTTGGTGGGGCTCACAGTGCTCGCTCCCCCATCAGACCGGCCGCGCCCTTGGCAAGCATCTCGGCGGCGAGTTCACGGCCGAGCGACATCGCTTCGTCATGTGTCTCGGGCACGGGACCGGTGGTGGACAGCTGCACCAGCGTCGAGCCGTCGGTCGTGCCGACGACGCCGCGCAGGCGCATCTCCTTGACAATCTGCCCGTCGGCCAGCAGGTCGGCCAGCGCGCCCACGGGTGCGCTGCAGCCGGCCTCCAGGGCGGCAAGCAGAGATCGCTCGGCTGTCACGGCGACCCGGGTGAACGGGTCGTCGAGCTCTCCGAGCGCGGCGACGAGGTCCGCGTTGTCCGCGGCACACTCGATCGCGAGGGCCCCCTGGCCGGGGGCGGGCAAAACGGTGTCGACCGGCAGGAAGTCGGTGACCTCGTCGATGCGGCCGATCCGGTTGAGTCCGGCGGCGGCGAGAACGACGGCGTCGAGCTCCCCGGAGCGGACGTACCCGATGCGGGTGTCGACGTTCCCACGGATGGCGACCGTCTCGATCGTCATCCCGTGACTGCGCGCGTACGCGTTCAGCTGGGCCATGCGCCGCGGCGAGCCGGTGCCCACGCGTGCGCCGTCCGGCAGCTCCGCGAAGGTCAGCCCGTCGCGGGCGACGAGTACGTCGCGCACGTCCTCGCGCACCGGCACGGCGGCCAGCGCGAGGTCCTCGGGCTGCGCGGTCGGCAGATCCTTGAGGGAGTGCACGGCGAAGTCGACCTCCCCGCGCACCAGTGCCTCCCGCAGCGCGGTCACGAAGACGCCCGTGCCGCCGATCTGCGCGAGGTTCTCGCGGGAGATGTCGCCGTACGTCGTGATCTCAACGAGCTCGACGGGCCGTCCGGTCACCTGGCTCACGGCATCCGCCACCTGCCCGGACTGGGCCATGGCGAGTTTGCTGCGCCTGGTCCCGAGCCTCAAAGCCTGCTCACTCATGCTCGCCCTCGGTTCTTGGCGTTCTCGGTGTTGTTCTCGGCCCGCGAGACGGCGGCGACCGTCTCCGGGTCCAGGTCGAACAGGGTCCGCAACGCGTCCGCGTACCCGGCACCGCCGGGTTCGGCGGCCAGTTGCTTGACCCGTACGGTCGGCGCGTGCAGCAGCTTGTCGACGACGCGCCGCACGGTCTGGCTGATCTCGCCGCGCTGCTTGTCGTCGAGGTCCGGCAGCCGTCCGTCCAGCCGCGCGATCTCGTTCGCGACGACATCGGCGGCCATGGCGCGCAGCGCCACGACTGTGGGGGTGATGTGCGCGGCCCGCTGGGCGGCACCGAACGCGGCCACCTCGTCGGAGACGATCCGGCGCACCTGGTCCACGTCCGCGGCCATCGGCGCGTCCGCGGAGGCGTCGGCCAGCGACTCGAGGTCGACGAGCCGCACACCGAGCAGCCGGTGCACGGCCGCGTCGATGTCACGGGGCATCGCGAGGTCGAGCAGCGCGAGCACCGGCGCGGGGCGCGGGGCCTCGGCGACGGGTTCGGGCCTGCGGCGCTCGGGGATGCGGCCGATGGTGGCGACGGTCGCGGCCAGCGCGGTGATGACGTCGGCGTCGGCGTCGGGCGCACGACGGCTGTCGCGGCGCTCGACGGTCCCGGTGCCCTTGTCCACCCAGGCCGCGTGCTGCTCCAGGGTGGCCGCGTCCATGCCGGCGACGGCCGCCTCGCCCATGACGGAGAAGCCGGTGTTGCCCTGCACGGCGGACAGGTCGAGCGGGCAGCCGTCCTCGGTTCCGAGACCGGTCGACGCGAGGTGCCCGGCCGGACCGGCCGACGCCTCGTCGCGTACGGCCGCGGGCGTTCCCGTACGTCCTTCGACGGCGGCCGCGACCGACTCGGCCGTCAGGACGATCCCGGTCGCTCCGGTGCAGGACACGGCGATGTCGGCACGTGTCAGCTCGACCGGTACCGAGTCCATCGGTACCGCGCGGGCCACCACGTCCGTGTCGTCGCCGCCGGTGAGGATCTCGGCGAGGCGCTCGGCGCGGTCCTGGGTGCGGTTGGCGATCACGATCTCGCCGACGCCGACGCGCGCGAGTGTCGCGGCGGCCAGCGAGGACATCGAGCCGGCGCCGATGACGAGGGCCTTCTTGTCCTTGGCCCAGGCCTCGACCGCCCGCCCGGCGGACAGCTGCTCCAGGCCGAAGGTGACCAGGGACTGTCCGGCGCGGTCGATTCCGGTCTCGGAGTGGGCGCGCTTGCCGACCCGCAGGGCCTGCTGGAACAGATCGTTGAGGAGCCGGCCCGCGGTGTGCAGCTCCTGCGCGATGGCGAGCGCGTCCTTGATCTGGCCGAGGATCTGGCCCTCGCCGACGACCATCGAGTCCAGGCCGCAGGCCACCGAGAAGAGGTGGTGGACGGCCCGGTCCTCGTAGTGCACGTACAGGTGGGGGGTGAGCTCCTCGAGCCCGACCCCGCTGTGCTGGGCGAGCAGCGTGGACAGCTCGGCGACACCCGCGTGGAACTTGTCCACGTCGGCGTACAGCTCGATGCGGTTGCAGGTGGCGAGCACCGCGCCCTCGGCGGCCGGCTCTGCGGCGAGAGTGTCCTGGAGCAGCTTGACCTGCGCGTCCGGGGACAGCGCGGCCCGCTCCAGAACGCTGACCGGAGCGCTGCGGTGGCTCAGCCCGACGACGAGGAGACTCATGCCGGCATCACGGCGGGAACATCCCCGTCGGGCCCTTTGCGGTTGTTCTCCTGCGCGGCGGTGGCGACGGCATCGGCCTGCGCCTCGGCCTCCTCGCCGGCCTTGCGCTGCTCGTGGAAGGCGAGGATCTGCAGCTCGATGGAGAGATCGACCTTGCGCACGTCGACACCGTCCGGGACGGTCAGGACGGTCGGCGCGAAGTTCAGGATGGAGGTGACTCCGGCGGCCACCAGGCGGTCGCAGACCTGCTGGGCGGCTCCGGCCGGGGTGGCGATGACACCGATCGAGACACCGTTCTCGTCGATGATCTTTTCCAGGTCGTCCGTGTGCTGGACCGGGATTCCGGCGACGGGCTTGCCGGCCATCGCGGGATCCGCGTCTATGAGCGCGGCGACACGGAATCCGCGCGAGGCGAACCCTCCGTAATTGGCCAGTGCCGCACCGAGGTTACCGATACCGACGATCACTACCGGCCAGTCCTGGGTCAGACCCAGTTCACGGGAGATCTGGTACACGAGATACTCGACGTCGTACCCCACACCGCGCGTCCCGTAGGAGCCGAGGTAGGAGAAGTCCTTGCGCAGCTTCGCGGAGTTGACCCCCGCCGCGGCCGCGAGTTCCTCGGATGAGACCGTGGGTACCGAGCGCTCCGACAGTGCGGTGAGGGCTCGGAGGTACAGCGGAAGCCGGGCGACGGTGGCCTCGGGAATCCCTCGGCTGCGGGTCGCCGGTCGGTGAGTTCGGCCAGTTGCCACGGTGCTCCTGCGGGTAGAGCGGGGCTTTAGGCGGTCACACGTACCTAGACCGCCCCGTCGAATGCAGGCTATGTCTTTGTGAACGCGTGCACAAAGACGGTGTCCGATTTGCCCGGCCAACGTGACCGGGGTCACGCATGCCCGGCGCGCACGTATGCAACCGGCGCACGGACGGCTTCGTTCCGCACTTGAAGGGGGCAAAACCGCACACTCTCCTCAACGAATCCCGCCCCCGAGACCAATCGCCGTCGATCCTAGGCGACGTTCCCGACCACTTGGACTACTCGGTCAGGTCACAAGTCGGGGCACATCACGGGCGCGGCCGGCGTCCCCGCACGGGATTCACCGGGCGAGGGCTTTGCGAAGGCGTTCCTCGTTCACGCGCCAGAAGGTGTGCTGGGCGCCGTCCACCAGCACGACAGGGATCTGTTCCCAGTACTGGCGGTGCAGTTCCTCGTCCTCGGTGATGTCCTTCTTCTCCCAGGGGACCCCGAGATCGGCACACACCTTCTCGATCACTTCCTGTGCGTCATCACACAGATGACACCCGGGCTTCCCGATCAACGTCACCAGGCGCTCCTCGGGCGCCCTGCTCTGCGTACGGCGGTCGCTGCGCCGGAACATGGGGCTCATACGCGCCATTCTCCCGCCCCGGACGCTCTGGCGGGCACGCTCCGCGCTTTGTGCGGCAACCGGCCCGCGCGCAGGGCCGACGCGCCGCGGCCACCACGCGTCGGATCGGTTGTTTAACGGCACGGTCGCGGAGAGTTCACAGCGTCGAATCCTGTCGACTCCGGAAGCACCGAACAGACTGGCTATGCTCACGACATGGCCGCTCTCGGATGGCTCACTCCCCGTAGGCGCTCCGCCACGGCGCGGAGCGTGTTGGCAGGCGAGGCCTCTGCGGAGGCAGCGCGCAAGTCCTCGCAGGAACTGGAAGAACTGGCACCGCCGGACGCCCCGGAGGTACCCGACTTCCCGGTGCTCGGCGACGACAAGGCCGCAGCCTTCTTCGATCTCGACAACACCGTGATGCAAGGTGCCGCCCTCTTCCACTTCGGACGGGGCCTGTACAAGCGGAAGTTCTTCGAGACCCGCGACCTGGCCCGGTTCGCCTGGCAGCAGGCGTGGTTCAGGCTGGCCGGCATCGAGGACCCGGAGCACATGCAGGACGCGCGCGACTCCGCGCTGTCGATCGTGAAGGGCCATCGAGTCTCCGAACTGATGTCGATCGGCGAGGAGATCTACGACGAGTACATGGCCGAGCGGATCTGGCCCGGCACCCGCGCCCTCGCCCAGGCGCACCTGGACGCCGGACAGAAGGTGTGGCTCGTCACAGCGGCGCCGGTGGAGATCGCCACGGTGATCGCGCGGCGGCTCGGTCTCACGGGCGCCCTGGGCACGGTCGCGGAATCGGTGGACGGGGTCTACACCGGCAAGCTGGTCGGCGAACCGCTGCACGGTCCGGCCAAGGCGGAGGCCGTACGGGCGCTGGCGTCCGCGGAGAGCCTGGACCTGGCCCGCTGCGCGGCGTACAGCGACTCGCACAACGACATTCCGATGCTCTCGCTGGTCGGGCACCCGTACGCGATCAACCCGGACGCGAAACTGCGCAAGCACGCGCGGGACTTCGACTGGCGGCTGCGCGACTACCGCACGGCGCGCAAGGCCGCGAAGGTCGGGATTCCCGCCGCGGCCGGGGTCGGTGCGGTGGCCGGCGGCACGGCCGCCGCGATCGCCCTGCACCGCCGCCGCCGCTGAGCCTCGTCCTCCGGTGCGCCCTGCCGGTGCGCCCTGCCGGTGCACCCTGCCGGTGCGTCGTGGGTCGGGGCCGTGCCGGTACATCCCGGTCCGTCGCCGCTGGATCAGACGTGAGTTCTCAACGGGAGCCGCTGCTCGATCCGAACGTAAGCGACGGACATCAGGGATGTACCGGCACGGCCCCTCCCGTGCGTGGACGGGTGCGGGTGCGTTTTCCCTTTTCCGTCCCGGCCGGCGAGAGTTTCAGCCCCTCCGGCGCTTGAGGAGCGGGGTCCGGGGCCGGAGCCCCGGGGTCGGGACGGGCAGGGGCGGAGGGGGCGAAAACCTGTCCGGACCTGGGACGGGAGCGCTCCTCCGCGAGGCAATCACGTGGTCCTACCCACACCGTGGGCGGCCCAGTCATGTTCACCGCAGGCGGGCACAACACGCCCTGTACTCAGACGGAACACGAACCGACTCGATCAACAAGCGGTCACCGTCCGGTACTTGAACAGGCAGCGAACCGCATCAGAAGCGACGTAATCGATGATTTTAGCAACTGGGTGTAGTGCTGCCTGTACGAAGCGTTATTCTCCTCAGACGCAAACCGGTACCCCTCCGTCGCTACGACGGGTGAAAGGTCCCGCACTGCACGTGATGGAAGCTCTGCCTCTGGGAGTCCCGTGTACTCACACGTCGGGGTTGACGCCTCGGGCCTGGCTACGCTGCGCGCAACGGTCCTGGACCGTCTGCGCGGCTTCGTCCCCACCGCGTACGCCGTCCCCGCTTTCGCCCTCCCCGCGCCCGTCGGCCCTTGCTACGCACTGGCCGACGGCAACGCGGCGGTCGGCAGGCGGGGCCGCTCAGGCTCGGCCACCACCGCACGCCGTCCGGCCGCGGACAGTGACAGCGCCCGGATGATGGATCTCGTGGAGCGCGCCCAGGCCGGCGAGGCCGACGCCTTCGGACGGCTCTACGACCAGTACAGCGACACCGTGTACCGCTACATCTACTACCGGGTGGGAGGTAAGGCGACTGCCGAGGACCTCACCAGTGAGACCTTTCTGCGCGCGCTGCGGCGGATCGGCACGTTCACCTGGCAGGGGCGTGACTTCGGCGCCTGGCTCGTGACCATCGCCCGGAATCTGGTCGCCGACCACTTCAAGTCCAGCCGTTTCCGGCTGGAGGTGACCACCGGAGAGATGCTCGACGCCAACGAGGTCGAGCGCTCACCCGAGGACTCCGTCCTGGAGTCGCTCTCCAACGCCGCGCTCCTTGACGCCGTGCGCCGGCTCAACCCTCAGCAGCAGGAGTGTGTGACGCTCCGCTTCCTCCAGGGGCTCTCGGTCGCCGAGACCGCCCGGGTGATGGGCAAGAACGAGGGGGCGATCAAGACCCTCCAGTACCGAGCCGTCCGCACCCTGGCCCGGCTCCTGCCGGACGACGTCCGCTGAACCCGCTTCGACCCGCAGTGATCCCGCACGTTCAGCGACACTCAACTCACCTTCCGTAAAAGTCTGTTGACTTCGCGGTCCGATCATCCGCCGTCCGTAACCCAAGTGCCGTGACGCTCGTTGTGCGGGATACAGGCTCCCTGTGGTCACGCCTTGGCCATCGCCGATCACCCGATCGTGCGGACACGGCCAGGGGGTGCAACCCTCAGGACCCCCTGGGGAGCCGACCGTCATGACGAGAGGAGGTGCCGCCAGTGATCGCGAACGTATCGGCACACCGGCGGGCGAACGCCTTCGCCCAGGCCCTGGAGGAGTCCGACCAGGGCACGGCGGCCGAGCAGCCCGATGGGTCGGCACCGTCCCGGGCTGCTACGGAACAGACCGAGCAAGGGCTGCTGTTGGCCCTAGCCACCGGTCTCGGCGAGCTGCCCAAACCGGAGCTGGACCCCGAGGTCAAGATCGTGCAGCGAGCCCAGCTCGTCGCCGCGATGGAGGCCATGCTGCTGGAAGGCACCGCCGCCGGAGGCGATGGTTGGGACCGTGCCGTGCCCGAGCAGCGGTCCCATCGGGCCAAGGGCACGCACCGGGCGACCGGACTGGGGAAGCTGCGGCCCCGGTCCCGGCTGTCCAAGGGGCTCGCCGCGGGCGGGCTCACCGTCGGTGTGGCCGCCGGAGCCTTCGGCGGTGTGGCCGCCGCGAGCTCCGACGCCCTGCCCGGCGACTCGCTCTATGGGCTCAAGCGCGGCATGGAGGACATCAAGCTGGGGCTGGCCCACGGCGACAGTGACCGGGGCGAGCTCTACCTCGACCAGGCCTCGAACCGCCTGAGCGAGGCCCGCCGGCTGATGGAGCGCGGCCGTTCGGGACAGCTCGACCACGAGTCCCTGGGCGAGGTCCGCCGTGCCCTGTCCGGCATGCAGCACGACGCCTCCGAGGGTCACCGCCTGCTGCACGAGGCATACGAACGGGACGGCTCACTGGGCCCCATCCAGGCCCTGTCCGCCTTCTCCCAGTCGCACCGCGAGGCCTGGGGCGCGCTGCGCGACCGGCTGCCCGTACAGCTCGGCGACGTCAGTGACCAGGTCTCGTCGGTCTTCGAGGCCATAGACGAAGAGGTCGGCCCGCTGCGCTCGCTGCTGCCCAGGACGCCCGCCCCCGAGGGCACCGGACGTCACCGGGGCAGAAGCGAGGAGTCCACCGGCTCGCCCGGCCAGGACACCCCGGCACCCAGCGCCACCAGCGGCTCCGCGAACGGAAGCCACAGCAGCGGCAAGCCCAAGCCCTCCAGCTCGGGCAGCAGCAGCGACGGCCTGCTCGGCGGCAACACCGGCGGCCTGCTCGACCCGCCGCAGGACGACACCAGCACCGCCCCGTCGTCCGACAGCAGCGGCAAGGGCAACGCGACGAGCGAACCCGACGTCACGCTCCCGCCCCTGCTGCCCGGTCTCCTGCCGGGCCTCGGCATCGACACGGAGGACAGCAACTAACCCCGCCACCCGGCCACGTCGATGGGGGCGCCCTTCTCGGGAAGGGCGCCCCCATCGACGTACAGGCATATCAGGACATGATCAGCAGAACCGTAACTGCATGATCAGAAGAACACGGACCTGCGCTGCACCAGCAGCTTGTACAGGGTGTGCTGGATCTGCTCCCTGACCTGGTCGGTCAGGTTGAACATCAGCATCGGGTCCTCGGCCGCCTCCGACGGATAGCCGTCCGTGCGGATCGGCTCGCCGAACTGGATCGTCCACTTGGTGGGAAGCGGGATCGCGCCGAGCGGACCCAGCCACGGGAACGTCGGGGTGATCGGGAAGTAGGGGAACCCCAGCAGCCGCGCGAGGGTCTTCGCGTTGCCGATCATCGGGTAGATCTCCTCCGCGCCGACGATCGAGCACGGAATGATCGGGGTGCCCGCGCGCAGCGCCGTCGAGACGAAGCCGCCCCGGCCGAAGCGCTGGAGCTTGTAGCGCTCGCTGAAGGGCTTGCCGATGCCCTTGAAGCCCTCCGGCATCACGCCGACCAGTTCGCCGCGTTCCAGGAGCCGCTCGGCGTCCTCCGCGCAGGCCAGCGTGTGGCCGGCCTTGCGGGCCAGCTCGTTCACGACCGGCAGCATGAAGACCAGGTCGGCGGCGAGCAGGCGGAGGTGACGGTTCGCGGGGTGGTTGTCGTGGACGGCGACCTGCATCATCAGGCCGTCCAGCGGAAGGGTGCCCGAGTGGTTGGCGACGATCAGGGCGCCACCCTCCGACGGGATGTTCTCGACGCCCTTCACCTCGACGCGGAAGTACTTCTCGTAGAGCGGCCGGATCAGCGACATCAGGACCTGGTCGGTCAGCTCCTGGTCGTACCCGAAGTCGTCGATCTCGTAGTCGCCCGTGAGCCTGCGGCGCAGGAAGGCCAGGCCTCCCGCGATGCGCTGCTCCAGGCCGCTACCGCCCTGCTGGGGCTGCTGGGGCGGATGTTCCTCATGCGTCACGGGAACATCATCCTGCGGGACGGTCCGCCCGGGCAGGGGCTGGACCTCGCGTACGACTACGGGCTCGCCCTTGCGCCGGTTCCCCGCTGCCCGGCGCCGCGCCGGGCGCTGCACAGCAGCCCCGCGCGACCGGTCGTCGTCGAACGGAATGACCTTGGCGTCCGCCATTGTTGATGCGCTCCTCAGTTGGCGCTCTGCGTCGGGGTGTGGCCGCCGCCCAGAAGAGGCAGGGCGGCGATCCGGTCCACGGCCCCCGCAAGGGCCTCCGGGGGCAGGAGTCCGGGCCCCCGGCTGTGGGCGAAGTCCGCGAAGGTCTCCGCCGTCGTGTACTTCGGCTGGTAGCCCAGGGTTTCGCGCATCTGGATCGTCGCGACCACCCTGCCGTGCGTGAGCAGCCGCAGCTGCTCCGGCGAGAAGTCCGTCACACCCAGGGTACGCACGGCCGTGCCGGCCCAGCTGAGGGCCGGCAGCAGCAGCGGGACCGTGGGCCGGCCCAGGCGCCGCGCGCACTGCGAGAGCAGCAGGACGCCGTCGCCGGCGATGTTGAACGTGCCGCTGTTGAGCGTGCCCCGCTGCGGATCGTGCGAGGCGAGCCGGAGCACCTCGATGACGTCGCTCTCGTGGACGAACTGGAGCCGCGGGTCGTAGCCGAACACGGTCGGCAGGACCGGCAGCGAGAAGTACGAGGCGAGCGGCGAGTCCGCGCTCGGGCCGAGGATGTTGGCGAACCGCAGCACGCACACGGCGACATCGGGCCTGCGGCGCGCGAAGCCGCGCACGTACCCCTCGACCTCCACCGTGTCCTTCGCGAAGCCGCCGCTGGGCAACGACTTGGGCGAGGTCGTCTCGGTGAAGACGGCGGGGTCGCGGGGCGCCGAGCCGTAGACGTTCGTACTGGACTTCACGACGAGCCGCTTGACCGTCGGAGACTTCTGACAGGCGCCGAGCAGCTGCATGGTGCCGATGACGTTGGTCTCCTTGACCGTGGTCCGGCTGCCGGAGCCCAGCGCCGTGCCCGTCACGTCCATGTGCACGACCGTGTCGACGGAGTACTCGGCGAGCACCCGCGCGATCGTCGGCTGCCGGATGTCGGCCTGCACGAAGTCGGCGCCGCCGATGTGGTGCTCGGGCGGCACCGCGTCCACGGCGATCACCCGGTCCACCTGCGGGTCACGCTGGATCCGTCGTACGAACCGGCCCCCCAGCTGTCGGGCCACCCCGGTCACGAGCACGACCTTCCCCAAGATCAGCGCCTTCCTTCCAGAACTGGACGTAGCTCCGCTCGTACCTGCCGCGTTCCCCGTGTGCGGCCAACTTAGCGGGTTGATGTTGCGCTGTGATGACCGCCCGATGCACGAAGTGACGACAGCCGCAGACGTACGACCAGACCAAGCCATTCGGCCCACAGACGTACGCGGCGCGTGTGGCTGAATCTATTCGATGTTCGAGCGGCTTTTCGGGGTCCTGCCTCTCGGATGCGGCCGCGGCCGAGACCTCGCGCCGGCCCGGTGGCCACCCGGACGGCCCCTGGCTCCGGCTCGGGTGCCGCTGCTCCCTCGCCCGCACGGAGGCCACCGCGGCCCGGTTCTTCGTCGGCGCCCAGCGGCTTTCGGCCTTCTCCCGGGGGCCGGTCCTCGGCCGGCCTTCCGAGTGGCCCTCTCGCGGCCAGGTATGCCTGTGGCCCCCCACCTTCGAGGTGGGGGGCCACAGTACGCGTTTCCGCGGCGCCGCTTACTTCTTGTTGCGACGCTGAACGCGAGTGCGCTTGAGCAGCTTGCGGTGCTTCTTCTTCGCCATCCGCTTGCGCCGCTTCTTGATAACAGAGCCCACGACTACCCTCGCTCACTTCTCTTTACTCGGTGCTGGGCTGCATGGGCCCACACGACCTATGAGGGGCCAGCCTACCCGTCCGAGAGCCGAGGTCGTAATCGAGGTGTTTCCGGGAGATCGCGAACGGTCTCCCGGAATCGCCGTCAGGCGGTCTCCACCCCCACATAGCTCTCACGGAGGTACTCGTGAACCGCTTGCTCCGGCACCCGGAAGGACCTCCCCACCCGGATCGCCGGCAGATGACCGCTGTGCACCAAGCGGTACACGGTCATCTTCGACACTCGCATCACCGAGGCGACTTCCGCCACGGTAAGGAACTGAACCTCGTTCAGAGGCCTCTCGCCTGCAGCCATGACACACCTGAACCTTCCGCACTCGACGGTCACCGGCTTCCCCTTCCGGTGACTCTTCGTCGTTGCGTGCTCACTCCCCAATGTAGGGGCGGGTGATGCGAGTGGGGAAGAGGGGATGCCATCGGCCGCCTACTGTGACAGACACGCTCGATTGAGTACATAGCGAGTAAGCGGTCGGTAGTAATCAGACCGCACAGCGTCATCAAGCGGAACGACGACGGACACCCGCCCCTCTGCCTCTCCGACGAACAGCGCGGGATCGTCCGTATCGGCGAGACCGATGGCCTCGAACCCCAGCTGACCTGCTCCGCAGACCCATCCGTGGTCTCCGATGACCAGCTCCGGGAGGGGTCCTCCGGCCTCGGCCGCGGCCGCCAGAACGGTCCGAACCGGCAGCGGCGAGTGGGTGTGTGCGCCGGTCGCACGACCGGCGGCCCCGGCCCCGGGTTCGCGCACCAGCGCGACGCCTTGTACGTAGTCGAGGTTGTACGTGCGTAGACCGAACCGGGTCGTTATGTCGACAGAGCTACCCTGCGCGGGGGTGAGGACGGTACATCCCGCCGCCGACAGCGCGTCCGCGAGAGCGGCGTAGAAGGTGATCAGCCGGTGCGGATGACCCGTACCGAGAAGCACAGGGTGACGACGGCGGGCGGCTTCACCGAGCCGTTCCGCGAAGGCGTCGAGCGCCGTCAGGGTCAGCTCCGGGTCGATCACATCATGCCCCGAAGTGTGCGAGGGATCGGCCGAAACTCCGCACTTGTCGGCCATCAACTCGATCAAGTCCCGCTGCCGCCAGGTCCATTCGGGATCAAGTCCGAGCAACAGACGGGGGTCGCGGGCAGCGAAGAGCCGATAGCTGCGCAGACTCTCCTCGCGCGAGGTGGCCACGGGCCCGGCCAGCCGGGCGGCCAGCAGATGTGCACGCAAAGCTCCGGTGCTCAACACGTCAGCGATGCTGACGCATCCGTCGACACCGCATGCACAAAAAGCAGGAAAAGCCCCACACTTGGCCTAATAGGCCATCGTGACGCCAGTGGCAGGGCAGAGGCACGAGGGTCCGCAACCATCTTTGGAACTCCCGGTCTCCCAACACACGTGCCCCAGGAGCCCGTTACCGTGGCGCCGCCCTCGGTCAGGGAGAAATCCCGTTCCCGCCCAGGCCCGAGGCGGGAACGCAGGCCTACGGCAACATCCCCCGCAGCGGGAACACGGCCCTGCGCGTGGCCACGATCGCCTGATCGAGACGGTCCGCCGGGTCGTACCCCGCCTCCCAGTCCTTCCAGGAAACCGGCCACCGTCCGTCCGTCATCCGCATCGGCGCCAACTGCCGGGTGCGGGCGAAGACATGCTGCCGCCAGCTCTCCGGGATCACCGTCTCGGGCTCGATGGGACGGCCCGCCGCGACGGCCACGAGATGCGTCCACGAGCGCGGCACCACCTCCACCACCGCGTACCCGCCGCCGCCCAGCGCCACCCAGCGCCCGTCGGCGTACTCGTGCGCCAGGTCGTGACAGGCGACCTGTACGGCCCGCTGCGCGTCGAGCGATACGGCGAGATGCGCGAGCGGGTCCTCGAAGTGGGTGTCCGCGCCGTGCTGGGTGACCAGCACCTGAGGCCGGAAGTCGGCGATCAGCTCGGGCACCACGGCATGGAAGGCCCGCAGCCAGCCCGCGTCCCCGGTACCGGCCGGCAGCGCGACATTGACCGCCGAGCCCTCGGCGCTGTCGGCCCCCGTCTCCTCGGGCCATCCGGTCTGCGGGAACAGCGTCCGCGGATGCTCGTGCAGGGAGATCGTGAGAACCCGCGGGTCCTCCCAGAAGGCCGCCTGGACGCCGTCACCGTGGTGCACATCGACGTCGATGTACGCGACCCGCTCGGCGCCCAGCTCCAGGAGGCGGGCGATGGCCAGCGAGGCGTCGTTGTAGATGCAGAACCCGGAAGCGCCGCCGGGCATCGCATGGTGCAGCCCGCCCGCGAAGTTCACCGCGTGCAGCGCCTCCCCGCGCCACACCGCCTCCGCCGCCCCCACGGACTGCCCGGCGATCATCGCGGACACCTCGTGCATCCCGGCGAACGCGGGATCGTCCATCGTCCCGAGACCGTACGACGGGTCGGCCGACGCGGGATCGGCGGACGCGGCCCGGACCGCCTCCACATAGTCCTCGCGGTGCACCAGTCGCAGGGTCGACGCCCCCGCCGGCTTCGCCGAGACGACGTCGACGTCCCGGTCGAGCCCGAAGGCGTCCACGAGTCGCCGGGTCAGGGCCAGCCGGACCGGATCCATGGGATGGTCCGGACCGAAGTCATACCCCGTTACTGCCTCGTCCCACATCAGCTGTGCGCGGCCGCTCATGCACGTCACCGTATCGGTCCGGTTGAGGATCGAACGAGCGGGCGTACCCCAAGGTCGCGAGGACCAGCACCATCGGTACGACCATGGCTCCGCGGTAGCTCCACGCGTCGCCCAGCGCGCCCACCAACGGCGAGCCGATCAGGAACCCGACGTAGTTGAAGATGTTCAGCCGCGCGATCGCCGTGTCCGACGCCCCCGGGAAGAGCCTCCCGGCGGCCGCGAAGGTCTGCGGCACGATCACACACAGCCCGAGCCCCACCAGCGTGAAGCCCAGCATGCCCACCCAGGCCCCCGGCGCGACCGCCACCACCCCGAACCCGAGCGCGGCGACCACGGCACCCAGCCGCACCACCGCCACGGCCCCGAACCGCCGCACCCCGAAGTCCCCGACGGCCCGCCCCACCAGCGTCATCACCATGTAGACGTTGTACGGAACGGTCGACAGCTGCTCCGAACTGCCCAGCACGTCCTTCAGATACTTCGCGCTCCAGTTGGAGACCGTCGAATCCCCGATGTAGGCGAACGTCATCACCAGGCACAGCGGAAGCAGCAGCTTGAAGACGAGAGGCCCGGCACCGGCACCGTCCTCGGTCGCCGCGTCCTTCCCGTCCGGGGCCGCGCCACCGTCGACGTACCACCGGCTCGCCACGAGAGCGAGCGGAAGCAGCACCAGCACGACCGGCAGGTACGACACGAAGAGCGGCAGATGCCAGTGCGCCCCGGCCCAGGCGAGCGAGGCACCCACGATCCCGCCCAGGCTGTACGCGGCATGGAAGCCGAGCATGATGCTGCGCCCGTACGACCGCTGGAGACTCACCCCGAGCATGTTCATCGAGGCGTCGAGAGCGCCGACCGCGAGGCCGAAGGCACCGAGGGCGACCGCCACCTCCACGAGCTGGTCACCGGCCCCGACACCGAGCAGGGCGAGCAGCACGACGGGCTGCGACCACCGCAGGACGCTGCTGGGGGGTATCCGCTTGACCAGGTGCTCGGTGGCGACGCTACCCACCCCGGCGAGGATCGGGACGGCCGCCAGGAACGCCGGCAGCAGCGCGTCGGAGATCCCGTAGCGGTCCTGGATGGCCGGGATGCGCGTCACGAGCAACGCGAAGGCGGCACCCTGAGCGAAGAAGCTGAACGCCAAAGAGGCCCTACCGCGCCGCAGCACATCTGTCATGGCGGCGAGCGTAGGGCCCCGGCTTACCGGTGGGTAGATCCAGCCGAAGGTGAATTTTGCTCAGCTCTTCGGAAGGAGACCGTTCAGTCGTCCGATCCGGCACCGGCGGCGAGCTCCCGCTCGAGCATCTTCTCCATCGGGACGACCGCGAAGCGCCCGCTGAGCAGGAAGGCGAGGACCATCGAGGCGATCATGACGACCGTGCCCAGCCAGACCATGGTGTCGATCGGCAGCGTGTAGGCACCCACGACCCGCGCGACGCACTCACCGAGCAGCACCGCGCCCCACACGAGGGAGAAGGTCCGCTCGGCCTTCCGGAACCCCTCCGAGCCGGCCACCAGCCGGTCCCAGGCCGCGCTCCTGGCCGGGTCCCCCTTCACGAGGAACGGCTTCATCGCCTGCGTCATCATCGGCCGCCCGAGCCGCACGGACACCAGGACACCGAGACCCACCGCGCTGCTGACCCCGCTGTCCTTGGCCAGCATCAGCCGCGGGTCACCGGCGACGAGGCTGAGGGCGAGTCCGACCACGTTGACGAAGAGGATCAGCCCGGCCAGGGCGTTGACCTTGCGCTCCTTCACCACGCTCCACACGGTCCGCACCGCCGGTACGACGCTGCTCCAGCCGAGCGCCGCCATCGTGCTCATACCGAACCCGTTCTTGAGCAGGTAGTACGACCCGACGGGCACCGCCACATCCACGATCAGCGGCAGGAAGCTCGGCCGGGGACCGGCGGTCTCCGCGGTGGACGCCGTCCCGGCGACCGCCGCGGCAGCGCGGTCGGTCTCTCCGGTGCTGAACTCGGTGGCGGTGATGCTCATGATCGGGTCCCTCCGTCGTCACTGTGTACGTCCCGTTTCGATGTACTCAGCTTCGCGGTCGGACCCCACCCGCCGACAGAAACGATCGTCCGGAGCTCGGCATGACATATGTCAGCCCCCGCCGATGGGTGCCGTCATACCAGCAGGTCAGCCAACTCCCCCATGTCGGAGAAGAGTTGAGTGGCACCGACCAGCCTGTCGGCCGGCGTCATCGCCGTGAACCCGTACACGTCCATCCCGGCCGCGTCGGCCGCCCGCACCCCCAGCGGACTGTCCTCGACGACGGCACACTTCTCCGGCCGTACACCCATGCGCTCGGCCGCGTGGAGGAACAGATCGGGTGCCGGCTTGCCCCGCCCCACGTCCTGCGAACTGAAGATCCGCTCGTCGTCGAACCAGCGGTCGAGCCCGGTCGTCCGATGCCCGACCCGGATCCGCCCATGACTCCCGGAGGAGGCCACGCAGTACGGCACTCCGTCCGCGGCCAGCTTCTCCAGCACCTGCCCGGCACCGGGAACGGGCTTCAGTTCCCGCTCGAAGGCGGCGAAGACCCGGGCGTGGAACACGTCGTCGAAGTCGTCCGGCAGCCGCTGCCCCGTGCGTTCCAGGACCATGTCGTGGATGCGGTGCATGGCGGAGCCCATGTAGTCACGCAAGGAGTCCTCGTACGAGGTGGGATGCCCCAGCTCGGTGAGATAGGCGGCCAGAAGGGTGTTGGAGATCGGCTCGCTGTCCACGAGGACGCCGTCGTTATCGAAAATAATCAGGTCGTAGCGCATAACAAAGACCCTAAACGCAGAAAACCCCCGTGACCGGTTTCCCGGTACGGGGGTTTTCTTCAAAATTTGTTCGGCGGCGTCCTACTCTCCCACAGGGTCCCCCCTGCAGTACCATCGGCGCTGTGAGGCTTAGCTTCCGGGTTCGGAATGTAACCGGGCGTTTCCCTCACGCTATGACCACCGAAACACTATGAAACTGTCAACCGGAGCCGTGGCATAGCTACGACGGTTGTTCGTGGTTTCAGAACCAACACAGTGGACGCGAGCAACTGAGGACAAGCCCTCGGCCTATTAGTACCAGTCACCTCCAGCGGTTGCCCGCCTTCCAGATCTGGCCTATCAACCCAGTCGTCTACTGGGAGCCTTAACCCCTCAAGGGGGTGGGAATACTCATCTCGAAGCAGGCTTCCCGCTTAGATGCTTTCAGCGGTTATCCCTCCCGAACGTAGCCAACCAGCCATGCCCTTGGCAGGACAACTGGCACACCAGAGGTTCGTCCGTCCCGGTCCTCTCGTACTAGGGACAGCCCTTCTCAATATTCCTACGCGCACAGCGGATAGGGACCGAACTGTCTCACGACGTTCTAAACCCAGCTCGCGTACCGCTTTAATGGGCGAACAGCCCAACCCTTGGGACCGACTCCAGCCCCAGGATGCGACGAGCCGACATCGAGGTGCCAAACCATCCCGTCGATATGGACTCTTGGGGAAGATCAGCCTGTTATCCCCGGGGTACCTTTTATCCGTTGAGCGACGGCGCTTCCACAAGCCACCGCCGGATCACTAGTCCCGACTTTCGTCCCTGCTCGACCCGTCGGTCTCACAGTCAAGCTCCCTTGTGCACTTACACTCAACACCTGATTACCAACCAGGCTGAGGGAACCTTTGGGCGCCTCCGTTACTCTTTAGGAGGCAACCGCCCCAGTTAAACTACCCATCAGACACTGTCCCTGATCCGGATCACGGACCCAGGTTAGACATCCAGCACGACCAGAGTGGTATTTCAACGGCGACTCCACACGGGCTGGCGCCCGCACTTCACAGTCTCCCACCTATCCTACACAAGCCGAACCGAACACCAATATCAAACTGTAGTAAAGGTCCCGGGGTCTTTCCGTCCTGCTGCGCGAAACGAGCATCTTTACTCGTAGTGCAATTTCACCGGGCCTATGGTTGAGACAGTCGAGAAGTCGTTACGCCATTCGTGCAGGTCGGAACTTACCCGACAAGGAATTTCGCTACCTTAGGATGGTTATAGTTACCACCGCCGTTTACTGGCGCTTAAGTTCTCAGCTTCGCCACCCCGAAGAGTGACTAACCGGTCCCCTTAACGTTCCAGCACCGGGCAGGCGTCAGTCCGTATACATCGCCTTACGGCTTCGCACGGACCTGTGTTTTTAGTAAACAGTCGCTTCTCGCTGGTCTCTGCGGCCACCCCCAGCTCACCGAGTAAATCGGATCACCAGTGATGGCCCCCCTTCTCCCGAAGTTACGGGGGCATTTTGCCGAGTTCCTTAACCATAGTTCACCCGAACGCCTCGGTATTCTCTACCTGACCACCTGAGTCGGTTTAGGGTACGGGCCGCCATGAAACTCGCTAGAGGCTTTTCTCGACAGCATAGGATCATCCACTTCACCACAATCGGCTCGGCATCAGGTCTCAGCCTTGATGTGTGACGGATTTGCCTATCACACGGCCTACACCCTTACCCCGGGACAACCACCGCCCGGGATGGACTACCTTCCTGCGTCACCCCATCACTCACCTACTGCAGGTCTGGTCCGTCGGCTCCACCACTCCCCTTTGCCCGAAGGCTCCGGGGCGGCTTCACGGACTTAGCATCGCCTGGTTCAATGTTTGACGCTTCACAGCGGGTACCGGAATATCAACCGGTTATCCATCGACTACGCCTGTCGGCCTCGCCTTAGGTCCCGACTTACCCTGGGCAGATCAGCTTGACCCAGGAACCCTTAGTCAATCGGCGCACACGTTTCTCACGTGTGTATCGCTACTCATGCCTGCATTCTCACTCGTGAACCGTCCACCACTGCCTTCCGGCGCGGCTTCACCCGGCACACGACGCTCCCCTACCCATCACAGCGGGCGTTGGCCCTATTGCTGCAATGACACGACTTCGGCGGTACGCTTGAGCCCCGCTACATTGTCGGCGCGGAATCACTAGACCAGTGAGCTATTACGCACTCTTTCAAGGGTGGCTGCTTCTAAGCCAACCTCCTGGTTGTCTGTGCGACTCCACATCCTTTCCCACTTAGCGTACGCTTAGGGGCCTTAGTCGATGCTCTGGGCTGTTTCCCTCTCGACCATGGAGCTTATCCCCCACAGTCTCACTGCCGCGCTCTCACTTACCGGCATTCGGAGTTTGGCTAAGGTCAGTAACCCGGTAGGGCCCATCGCCTATCCAGTGCTCTACCTCCGGCAAGAAACACACGACGCTGCACCTAAATGCATTTCGGGGAGAACCAGCTATCACGGAGTTTGATTGGCCTTTCACCCCTAACCACAGGTCATCCCCCAGGTTTTCAACCCTGGTGGGTTCGGTCCTCCACGACCTCTTACAGCCGCTTCAACCTGCCCATGGCTAGATCACTCCGCTTCGGGTCTTGAGCGCGCTACTGAATCGCCCTATTCGGACTCGCTTTCGCTACGGCTTCCCCACACGGGTTAACCTCGCAACGCACCGCAAACTCGCAGGCTCATTCTTCAAAAGGCACGCAGTCACGACGCATTGAGTAAACTCAATGCGCGACGCTCCCACGGCTTGTAGGCACACGGTTTCAGGTACTATTTCACTCCGCTCCCGCGGTACTTTTCACCATTCCCTCACGGTACTATCCGCTATCGGTCACCAGGGAATATTTAGGCTTAGCGGGTGGTCCCGCCAGATTCACACGGGATTTCTCGGGCCCCGTGCTACTTGGGTGTCTCTCAAACGAGCCGTTGATGTTTCGACTACGGGGGTCTTACCCTCTACGCCGGACCTTTCGCATGTCCTTCGCCTACATCAACGGTTTCTGACTCGCCTCACAGCCGGCAGACTGTGAAAGAGAGATCCCACAACCCCTTGCATGCAACCCCTGCCGGGTCTCACACATACAAGGTTTGGCCTCATCCGGTTTCGCTCGCCACTACTCCCGGAATCACGGTTGTTTTCTCTTCCTGCGGGTACTGAGATGTTTCACTTCCCCGCGTTCCCTCCACACTGCCTATGTGTTCAGCAGTGGGTGACAGCCCATGACGACTGCCGGGTTTCCCCATTCGGAAACCCCCGGATCAAAGCCTGGTTGACGGCTCCCCGGGGACTATCGTGGCCTCCCACGTCCTTCATCGGTTCCTGGTGCCAAGGCATCCACCGTGCGCCCTTAAAAACTTGGCCACAGATGCTCGCGTCCACTGTGCAGTTCTCAAACAACGACCAACCACCCATCACCCCGAACCAGTAGTTCGAGTGCACTGGGGCCGGCACTGAAGGCAGCCAACATTCGGCCGTACCTTCAGACACCCAACAGCGTGCCCGACACCCTCGCCACTCATGATCAGCTTTCCACGCTCCGAAGAACAGTACTTGCAGCCCGAGATGACTGAGAGTGCCGAATAATCAACGTTCCACCCATGAGCAACCAGCACCGGACATTCGCCGGTGTTCTGGCCTCTGACCTCACCCCGGAGGGATCGGTAAGAAGTGCTCCTTAGAAAGGAGGTGATCCAGCCGCACCTTCCGGTACGGCTACCTTGTTACGACTTCGTCCCAATCGCCAGTCCCACCTTCGACAGCTCCCTCCCACAAGGGGTTGGGCCACCGGCTTCGGGTGTTACCGACTTTCGTGACGTGACGGGCGGTGTGTACAAGGCCCGGGAACGTATTCACCGCAGCAATGCTGATCTGCGATTACTAGCAACTCCGACTTCATGGGGTCGAGTTGCAGACCCCAATCCGAACTGAGACAGGCTTTTTGAGATTCGCTCCGCCTCGCGGCTTCGCAGCTCTTTGTACCTGCCATTGTAGCACGTGTGCAGCCCAAGACATAAGGGGCATGATGACTTGACGTCGTCCCCACCTTCCTCCGAGTTGACCCCGGCAGTCTCCTGTGAGTCCCCATCACCCCGAAGGGCATGCTGGCAACACAGAACAAGGGTTGCGCTCGTTGCGGGACTTAACCCAACATCTCACGACACGAGCTGACGACAGCCATGCACCACCTGTACACCGACCACAAGGGGGGCACTATCTCTAATGCTTTCCGGTGTATGTCAAGCCTTGGTAAGGTTCTTCGCGTTGCGTCGAATTAAGCCACATGCTCCGCTGCTTGTGCGGGCCCCCGTCAATTCCTTTGAGTTTTAGCCTTGCGGCCGTACTCCCCAGGCGGGGAACTTAATGCGTTAGCTGCGGCACCGACGACGTGGAATGTCGCCAACACCTAGTTCCCACCGTTTACGGCGTGGACTACCAGGGTATCTAATCCTGTTCGCTCCCCACGCTTTCGCTCCTCAGCGTCAGTAATGGCCCAGAGATCCGCCTTCGCCACCGGTGTTCCTCCTGATATCTGCGCATTTCACCGCTACACCAGGAATTCCGATCTCCCCTACCACACTCTAGCCTGCCCGTATCGACTGCAGACCCGGGGTTAAGCCCCGGGCTTTCACAACCGACGTGACAAGCCGCCTACGAGCTCTTTACGCCCAATAATTCCGGACAACGCTTGCGCCCTACGTATTACCGCGGCTGCTGGCACGTAGTTAGCCGGCGCTTCTTCTGCAGGTACCGTCACTTTCGCTTCTTCCCTGCTGAAAGAGGTTTACAACCCGAAGGCCGTCATCCCTCACGCGGCGTCGCTGCATCAGGCTTTCGCCCATTGTGCAATATTCCCCACTGCTGCCTCCCGTAGGAGTCTGGGCCGTGTCTCAGTCCCAGTGTGGCCGGTCGCCCTCTCAGGCCGGCTACCCGTCGTCGCCTTGGTGAGCCACTACCTCACCAACAAGCTGATAGGCCGCGGGCTCATCCTTCACCGCCGGAGCTTTTAACCCCCACCCATGCAGGCAGGAGTGTTATCCGGTATTAGACCCCGTTTCCAGGGCTTGTCCCAGAGTGAAGGGCAGATTGCCCACGTGTTACTCACCCGTTCGCCACTAATCCACCCCGAAGGGCTTCATCGTTCGACTTGCATGTGTTAAGCACGCCGCCAGCGTTCGTCCTGAGCCAGGATCAAACTCTCCGTGAATGTTTACCGGTAATCCGGTGAAACATCATGAGAGCGGAACAACCGGTCGGAATAGGACCGGCGTTCACAGCGTCCTCGCTGATGCGCCTGCCCCCAAGGGGACAGGACTTTTTCAAAGGAACCTCGTCCCGACCGATCGGCCGGAGACGGGGTATCAACATATCTGGCGTTGATTTTTGGCACGCTGTTGAGTTCTCAAGGAACGGACGCTTCCTTTGTACTCACCCTCTCGGGCTTTCCTCCGGGCGCTTCCCTTCGGTCTTGCGTTTCCGACTCTATCAGACCGTTTCCGTATCCGATTTCCTCGGTGCTTTCCAGGTTCTCGCTTTCGCGTTTCCCTTTCCGGCGAGTCCGACTCTATCAGATCCTTTCGGGCCTGACTCCCAGTCAGCGGGGCTTTGTCTTCGCGGCTGTTGGGCCGTTCCGACGAGTGAGACATTAGCGGATTCCTGGCTCCCGAGCTAATCGGGGTGGCGTCCTTTCGAACGCGGAATCCTCATTTCGCAAACACGCATGAAAACGAGCCGGCGACGAGTCGTCGATCGTTGAATGGTGGTGCGGAATGGCTGTCCGGGGACCGACCGGAGTCGGCGCTCACGTCGGACAACTCGGAGAACACTACGGACGCGCCGGAGTCGTGTCAACTCCGGTCCGGACGGGACACCCGAGGCGTACGCTGACTGCCATGACTACGCGTACGTGCACCCAGCAGTGGTGGGCCGCCTGACGGCGGCCGTACTCACGTATGTACCCAACGGCCGCCGCCCTCGGCGGCCGTTTTTGTGTCTCCCTCCCGGGGAGCCGGCCGGTGGGCGCGGCGGCCTCGACCAGGAGGTGGAGAGATGACGCGGATCTTCAGCGGGGTCAAGCCGACCGGGCATCTGACGCTGGGCAACTATCTGGGAGCCGTGCGGCGCTGGGCCGGTGTCGATCAGCACCGGGCCGACGCCCTGTTCTGCATCGTCGATCTGCACGCGCTGACCGTGGACCACGATCCGGGGCGGGTGCGCAGGCTCAGCAGGCAGGCGGCGACCTTGTTGCTGGCCTCCGGGCTCGATCCGGAGCTGTGCACCGTGTTCGTACAGAGTCATGTGGACGAGCACGCGCGGCTGTCGTACGTACTGGAGTGCGTCGCGACGGACGGGGAGATGCGGCGGATGATCCAGTACAAGGAGAAGGCCGCGCTCGAACGGCGGCGCGGTGGGAGCGTGCGGCTGTCGTTGCTGACGTATCCCGTGCTGATGGCGGCCGACATCCTGGCGTACGGGAGCGACGAGGTGCCGGTTGGGGACGACCAGACGCAGCATGTCGAGCTGACCCGGGATCTGGCGGTGCGGTTCAACCAGCGGTACGGGCACACGTTCGTGGTTCCTCGGGCGACGCGTCCGGAGGTCGCGGCACGGGTCATGAACCTGCAGGAGCCGACGTCGAAGATGGGGAAGAGCGACGACGTCGGACCGGGTGTCGTCTATTTGCTCGATGAACCGGATGCCGTACGGAAGAAGATCATGCGGGCCGTGACGGACAGCGGCCAAGACATCGAGTACGACCGGGAGAAGCGGCCCGGGATCTCGAATCTGCTGGAGATCCTCGCGGCGTGTGAGGGTGGGAACCCCGAGGCCTTGAGCGGTGTATATGAGTCGTACGGCGCTTTGAAGAAGGACACCGCCGAGGCCGTGATCGAGCTCCTCAGGCCCGTACAGGAGAGGCACAAGCAGTTGTGCGCGGATCCTGCGTATGTGGAGGGGGTGTTGCGGGACGGTGCGGCGAAGGCCAGAGAGATGGCGCGGCCGAGGGTGGACGCGGCGTACGGGGCGATCGGGTTGCTGCCGGCGGCTGACTGAGAGCTGAGGGTCGACGGCCCTCAGGCTGTTGGTCTCAGGCTGCCGGCTGTCGGCGGGCAGGTGCCCTCGGCAGCGAGCCGCCCTCGGCATCGGGGCGGGTCGCTGCCGAGGACGTTCGCTCGGTGCCGGGGCGGGTTGCTCCGTGCCGGGGGCCGGGCGGCTCCGTCAGCTGTTGCCGGAGGCGAGTTCGCGGCTGCGGTCGCGGGCTGCTTCCAGCGCGGCGATGAGTGCGGCGCGTACGCCGTGGTTCTCGAGTTCGCGGATGGCGTTGATCGTGGTGCCGGCGGGGGACGTGACGTTCTCCCGGAGCTTCACGGGGTGCTCGCCGCTGTCGCGGAGCATCACGGCGGCGCCGATCGCGGACTGGACGATCAGGTCGTGGGCCTTGTCGCGGGGCAGGCCGAGCAGAATGCCCGCGTCCGTCATGGCTTCGACCAGGTAGAAGAAGTACGCCGGTCCAGAGCCGGAGAGGGCGGTGCAGGCGTCCTGCTGCGACTCGGGGACGAGGAGGGTCTTGCCGACGGCGCCGAAAAGGGCCTCGGCGTGCGCGATGTGCTCGGCGGTGGCGTGGCTGCCGGGGGAGATGACGGACATGGCCTCGTCGACGAGGGCGGGGGTGTTCGTCATGACACGGACGACGGGGGTGCCGGTGGCCAGGCGTTCCTCGAAGAAGGAGGTGGGGATGCCTGCCGCGCCGCTGATGACCAGGCGGTCGGCGGGGATGTGCGGGGCGAGTTCGTCGAGGAGGGTGCCCATGTCCTGGGGCTTGACGGTGAGGATCAGGGTGTCGGCGGTCTTGGCCGCTTCCGCGTTGCTGACCGGGGTCACTCCGTGGCGTTCCTGGAGTTCCTTGGCCCGCTCCGGTCGGCGGGCTGTCACCAGGAGGTCGGCGGGGGCCCAACCGCCTCGGATCATTCCGCTGAGCAGGGCTTCGCCGATCTTGCCGGTGCCGAGGACTGCGACTTTCTGAGTCATGGTTGCGGGTGCCCTCCGAGGGTTGGGTCGTCCACGTTCATCCTCCCACCGGGGTCATGGGGGCGGGTGGGCTGTCCGGTGGGCGGACGGCATCCGCCCACCGGTCCCGCCGGGCGTCCGCCGGGACCGCCGGGCGTCCGCCGGGACCGCCGGGACCCCCAGGCGCGGGACCCCCGGGGCGCGGGACCCCCGGGGCGCGGGACCCCCGGGGCGCGGGACCCTACGGCGTCCTGCGTCGCAGGGTCGCCGCTCCGAGTCCCAGGACCAGCAGCGCGCTCCCGGCCACGATCAGGGCGTCGCGTACGAAGGTCGCGGTCATGTCGGTGTGCCTGAGGACCTCGTTCATGCCGTCGACCGCGTAGGACATGGGCAGGACGTCGGAGATGGCCTCCAGGACGGGGTGCATGTTGGAGCGGGGGGTGAACAGGCCGCAGAGGAGGAGCTGGGGGAAGATCACGGCCGGCATGAACTGGACGGCCTGGAACTCGGAGGCGGCGAAGGCCGAGACGAAGAGGCCGAGGGCCGTTCCGAGGAGGGCGTCGAGGAGGGCGACCAGCAGGAGCAGCCAGGGGGAGCCCGTGGCGTCGAGTCCGAGGAGCCAGACCGCGAGTCCGGTGGCCAGGGCCGACTGGATGACGGCGAGCACGCCGAAGGCGAGGGCGTAGCCGGCGATCAGGTCGCCCTTGCCGAGGGGCATGGCGAGGAGGCGTTCGAGAGTGCCCGAGGTGCGCTCGCGCAGGGTGGCGATGGAGGTCACCAGGAACATCGTGATCAGCGGGAAGATCCCGAGGAGGGACGCGCCGATGGAGTCGAAGGTGCGGGGGCTGCCGTCGAAGACATAGCGGAGCAGGAAGAGCATCACGCAGGGGACGAGGATCATCAGCGCGATGGTGCGCGGGTCGTGACGGAGCTGACGCAGGACGCGGGTCGCGGTGGCCATGGTGCGGGAGGCGTTGAGCGCGCTCGGGCGTGACGCCGGTCCCGTCTGCCCGGATGCGCCGAGGCCCGCGGGTGCGGCCGCCGGAGTGGGGCTCGTGGATGCGGTCGGGCTCATCGTGCGGTCTCCTCGCGGGGGTGGGCGCCGGCGGACCGGGGTTCGGGGTCGGTGAGGGTCGGCGGTCGAGGTGTGCTGCTCGGCGTGGACTGCGCGGCCGCGACCGCCTCGTCGACGAGATGGAGGAAGGCGGCCTCGACGGTGTCGGAGCCGGTCCGTTCGCGGAGGGCGTCCGGGGTGTCGTCGGCGAGGATCCCGCCCTCGCGCATCAGGAGGAGCCGGTGGCAGCGCTCGGCCTCGTCCATGACGTGGGAGGAGATCAGGAGGGTCGCGTCGCGTTCTTCGGCGATGGCGTGGAAGAGGCTCCACAGATCGCGGCGCAGGACCGGGTCGAGGCCGACGGTCGGTTCGTCGAGGACCAGGAGTTCAGGGGTGCCGAGGAGGGCGACGGCGAGGGAGACACGGCTGCGCTGGCCGCCCGAGAGGTTGCCGGCGAGGGAGTCGGCGTGGGAGGCGAGGTCGACGTCGGCGACGGCGCGGGTGACATCGGCGTGGCGGCGTTCGGCGGCGGCCCGGCCCGGGTCGAGGATCGCGGCGAAGTAGTCGAGGTTCTGCCGGACGGTCAGGTCGTCGTAGACGGAGGGGGCCTGGGTGACGTAGCCGATGCGGGAGCGGAGGGCGCCGTCACCGGCCGGGAGGCCGAGGACCTGGAGGGTGCCGCCGACCCTGGCCTGGGTGCCGACGATCGCGCGCATCAGGGTGGATTTGCCGCAGCCGGAAGGGCCGAGCAGACCGGTGATCTGGCCGCGCGGGACCGTGAAGCCGAGTCCGTTCAGGACGGTGCGGGTGCCGCGGACGACGGTGAGGCCTTCGGCACGGACGGCGGTCTGGGAAGGGGGCACGGGTGTTCCTGTGGGGTCGGGCGGACGTGGACGAATAATCATCACTCGATGAATATTCCTCCCGTGCGGTGCGGCGGTCAAGAGCCGCGGCGTGCCGGTCGAACGACCGGAGCACCGTGCGGCGCAGGCGCGCGTCGGCGCGAACGGAACGGCTCCGTCCGCGGTGTCGCCGAACGATGCGCTCCCGCGTTCGCGTGACGGTTGCCCCGAGGGGCTGTGCGATCAACCGGCTTACCTGACAATGGATTTCAATGTGCGATACGGCTTCCTGCCGTACCGCCAGGTCCGCCGTGCCCTCCCCCGGCGCGGCACCCACGCATCTCCCACTGTCGACCGGAGGTGCTGTCGTGATGCGCAAAGCCGATCTGTTCGCGTCCCTCGTCGTCTTTCTGGTGGCGCTGCCCCTGTGTGTCGGGGTCGCCATAGCGTCCGGTGTGCCCGCCGAGCTGGGGCTGGTGACCGGGATCGTCGGTGGGCTGGTCGCCGGGATGCTGCCCGGGAGCAGCCTCCAGGTGAGCGGGCCCGCGGCCGGGCTGACCGTGCTGGTGTACGAGGCTGTGCAGTCGTTCGGGGTCCGGGTGCTGGGTGTCCTGGTGCTCGCCGCCGGGCTGGTGCAGCTCGGCCTCGGGGCGTTACGGCTCGGGCGATGGTTCCGGGCCGTGTCCGTGGCCGTGGTGCAGGGAATGCTCGCCGGGATCGGGCTCGTGCTGATCGTGGGCCAGGTGTACGCGATGGCCGACGCGACGGCGCCCTCCGGCGCGCTCGGGAAGATCGCCGGGCTGGGCTCGCTGGCCGGTGCCGCGGATCCGGTGGCACTGGCGATCGGCGGCGCCACCGTGGCCGTACTCCTGCTCTGGCCGCGGTGGCGGCGGGGCGCGCGGGTGGTTCCTGCGCCCCTGCTGGCGGTGGCGCTCGCCTCGGCCGTGACCGGGGCGTTCGATCTGGCGGTGCGACGGGTCGAGGTGCGGGGGCTGCTCGATGCCGTACGGCCGCCGTCCCTCACGGACCTGGGCCGGCTCACGGAAGTGGGCGTGATCGGGACGGTACTGGCGTTCGCGCTGATCGCCTCGGCGGAGTCGTTGTTCAGTGCGGCGGCGGTGGACCGGCTGCATCGCGGGCCGCGCACCGATTACGACCGCGAGCTCATCGCGCAGGGCGCCGGGAACGCCGTGTGCGGGATGCTCGGGGCGCTGCCGATGACCGCGGTGATCGTGCGGAGTGCGGCGAACGTGCAGGCCGGGGCGCGGACCAAGGTGTCGCGGGTGCTGCACGGGGTGTGGCTGCTGCTGTTCACGGCCGTGGTGCCCGCGGTGCTCGGGCTGATTCCGGTGGCCGCGCTCGCGGGGCTGCTGGTGCACGCGGGGTGCAAGCTCGTGCCGGTGCGGGAGGTGCGGACGCTGTGGCGTGGGCATCGCGGTGAGGTGGTCGTGCTGGTCGTGACCGCGGTGTCGATCGTGGTCGGGAACCTCTTCGAGGGTGTGCTGGTCGGGCTGGCGCTCGCGGTGGCCAAGACCGCCTGGGACATCAGTCATGTGCACGTGGAGACCGAGGACCGGGGCGCCGCGGGCATGGTCGTACGGGTGGTCGGCAACGCCACCTTCCTCCGGCTGCCGAAGCTGTTGGACGCTTTGGAGGCGTTGCCGCACGACCGTGACGTACGGCTGGAGCTGGGCGGTCTGCGGCATGTCGATCACGCGTGTGCGGCGGCCCTCGAGGGGTGGGCCGCCGGGCGGGATCACGAACGGGTCGCCACCAGCAGTTCCACGACGTAGGTCTCCTCCACGACCCCTTCCGGGAACGCCTCGAGGAGGTGGTTCCGTTCCTCGGCGAAGAACGCTCCGGTGGTCTCCTCGCCGAGGACCAGGAACGGGGAGTGGCTGCCGATGTTGGCGACGCGGGTGTCGATCGGGATACGCCGGCTCCAGCGGACCTGCCGATGGCCGAAGGAGAGGCGGCCACTGGGGTCGGCGGTGAGCGCGTGGGTGGCGCGAGCGACGCTGTCGTTCTTCTCGGCCTCGTGGTCCCAGTCGAGGAAACGCTCGGCGCGCCGGGCCGCCGCCGCGATCCACGGGACATCGAGCGCCTCGGTGTTCCACCACAGGGCCAGCGCCCCGCCGGGGCGCAGCACCCGCAGCGCCTCCGGCACCGAATGGCTCGGGTCGGTCCAGTGCCAGGACTGGGCGTAGGTGAGGAAGTCCGCAGAGGCGGAGGCGAGGGGCAGGGCGTTGCCGCTGCCCCGGACGATCGGGATGCGGGGGTGGGCGCGACGGAACTCGGCTGCCATGCCGGGGCCGGGTTCCACGGCGAGGACATTCGCGCCGCGGGCGTCCAGGAGTCCGGTCGAGATCCCGGTGCCCGCTCCCACGTCGACGACCCTGGCGCCGGCCAGGGAGCGGGCCGCGAGGGCTTCGACGGCGTCGAAGAGGGCCGGCGGATACGACGGACGGTTCGCGGCGTACTGCGCCGCGGCCGCGTTGAAGGAGTGGGCCCGGGCGGCGTGCGGTGAGGCAGGAGAGGAGGGAAGGGTCATGAGTTCATGGTCGGGCGTGGCGAGGGAGCTGGGGTAGGGGCTTTCCCTGACCTCTTGGGATCCCGGCCGGGCTCATCCTCGGGTGCGAAGCGTGGTTCGTCCCCGGCTCGTCACCGGTACGGGACCTGGTCCACCACCGGCTCGTCACCGGTACGGGACCTGCTTCGCCGCCGACTCGTCACCGGGGCGGCGGCCTGGTTCGCCGCCGACTCGTCACCAGTGCGGGATCTACTTCGCCGCCGACTCGTCACCGGGGCGGCGGCCTGGTTCGCCACCGACTCGTCACCAGTGCGGGATCTACTTCGCCACCGACTCGTCACCGGGGCGGCGGCCTGGTTCGCCACCGACTCGTCACCAGTGCGGGATCTACTTCGCCACCGACTCGTCACCGGGGCGGCGGCCTGGTTCGCCACCGACTCGTCACCAGTGCGGGATCTACTTCGCCACCGGGGCGCGATCCGGCTGCGGTCAGGTCCGGCGGCTCTTCCGCGACGGGTTGCCGGTGCGGCGCGTGGTGCGGCGCGTGTACTGCTCCTTCGCCGCCTCGTACTCCTCGCGGTGGAGCTTCTCGCCCGGGGCCTCGGTGAGGGAGCGGACGGAGTAGGCGAGGAGGGAGCCGACGAAACCGATGGCCAGCAGACCGCGAAGGGAGGCCTGGCGGTCGGGGTCGGGGCGCTTGGCGAAGGTCTCCGAGGTGTGGCGGAACGCGAGGGCGCTGCACACCGCGAACATCACCACGACCATCACGGTCACGGGCCTCCCGACATCCGCGATGGCCAGGCCCTGGTACGCGAAGCGGAGCACGAAGCAGGCGGCCACGGCGGCGGCGAGGGAGCCGACGGCCGCGCCGATGCGGCGGCCGGTGTAGCCGCCGTCGTGCTGCACCCAGGTCGTTCCGAAGAAACGCAGGGGCTCGGGCTGGGGCCCCGCGGGGGTGCCGGTTCCGGTGTCGGTCTCGTCGCTCACGCGACGATTATCGCTCCGGTCCCGGCTCCGGCGACCGCCGCGGGTGCCCTTGGGCGGGGGCGTCGGTCAGGAACACGCCGGGGCGACGTAGCCGTCGCTGCCCGTTTGGACGTATGCGTCGGAGACGAACTGCCCGTTCGAGATGTTGTCCCAGGTCTTGCTCGTCCCGTAGGTGCCGGTGACGGACTCTCCCGGGCACTGGCAGTAGATCGGAACACGCGAGCCGGCCGGCAGGGTACGGACAATGCTGAAGTGGGTGCCCGGACCACTGCGGACGTTCAGCTCGACGCCCGGCGCGACGGGATAGGTACGCAGCGCCGCCGACGCCTCGGACGTAGCCCCCGCCACCATCAGAAGCGCGGCAGTGGCCCCTCCGACCAGCATGGCCCGTCTGCCTGACACGATCTTCACAATCGTTCCCCTTTTGTCGTCAGGAGCAGCGCGGCGCGACGTAGCCGTCGCTGCCCGTCTTCACGTACGCGTCCGAAACGAACTGCGCGTTGGCGATGTTGTCCCAGATCGTCGAGGTGCCGTACGGACCGGTTACGGACTCTCCCGGGCACTGGCAGCGGATCGGAATGCTCGAGCCGGCCGACAGCGTACGGACGATCGGGTAATGGGTGCCCGGGCCGCTGCGGACGTTGACGTTGTGGCCCGGTGCGAGCGGGTACGTGCGCAGTGCCTGGGCGGCCAGCGGCTCCGCGTCCGCCGCGCTGGTGATGGCGATGTCTTCCGTGGCCATATCGATCTCCCCCGTTGATTGGTTCACGCCAAATTCATGCCGCGCGCCGAGGCTAGCAAGCCGTCGAGGTTTCGCACGAAGGATCGACTAGGCTCTGCGCGTCGCGCAGCGGACGGACCCACGGGGGTGAGTGATGCCGCCACAGCGCAGCACCGGTACGAACTCGGAAGCGGAACATCCGCGCTATGCCGGGCAGTACCTGCTGGAGGCGGAACTCGGCTCCGGTGGCATGGGGATCGTGCATCTGGCGCGCTCCGCCTCCGGGTTGCGGCTCGCCGTCAAGATCGTCCATGCCCAGTTCTCTCAAGACCCCGAGTTCCGGGGGCGGTTCCGTCAGGAAATCGCGGCCGCCCGCCGGGTCAGCGGCGCCTTCACCGCGCCCGTGGTGGACGCCGATCCCGAGGCCGAACACCCGTGGATGGCAACCCTGTTCATCCCCGGCCCGACCCTTGCCGAGCACGTGAAGCGGAACGGTGCGCTGTCGTCGGCCCGGCTGCGTCACCTGATGGCCGGACTCGCCGAGGCCCTGCGGGACATCCACCGGGCCGGTGTCGTCCACCGCGATCTCAAGCCCAGCAACGTACTGCTGGCCGACGACGGGCCGAAAGTCATCGACTTCGGCATCTCGCGCCCCGCCGACAGTGAACTGCGTACGGAGACCGGGAAGTTGATCGGCACCCCGCCGTTCATGGCGCCGGAGCAGTTCAGCAGGCCACGGCATGTCGGGCCGGCCGCCGACGTGTTCGCTCTCGGTTCGGTGATCGTCCACGCGGCCACCGGGAGCGGGCCGTTCGACTCGGACAGTCCCTATCTGGTCGCCTATCAAGTCGTCCACGACGAGCCGGACCTGACCGGTGTGCCGGATGACATGGTCGACCTCGTCTCGCGCTGCCTCGCCAAGGAGCCCGAGGAACGGCCCACCCCGGACGAGCTGATGACCGCGCTGCGCTCGGCGTCGGCCTCGTACGACACCCGGGCCTTCATCCCCGAACAGCGCGTCGGGAACGGGGAGTCGGCGCCACCGGCTCGGAAGTCGCGTCCGTGGCCGGGGCGTGAACGGCCGGAGGGCGCCGAGGACCGCACCCACGTGGCCGCCCGGAAGAGAGGCGGGCGGCGTCGGCGCCTGCCCGTCACCCTGGCCCTGGCGGGACTCGCCGCCGCCGCCGTCGCCGTCGGTGCCTTCGCGCGGTTCGGCGGGACGGAGACCCAGGCGGAGAAGCGGCAGCCGTCGAAGAGCAGCGTGTTCGAGCCGTGGGACGTGAAGCCGGACGCCGGCGGCGTGAAAGCAGCCGGGCAGCCGCAATGCACGTACGGCTCGCACCGGTTGTACTGCATCCGGCCCGGCGTACTGGCCACCGGTGTCGATCCCGCGAACGGCAAAGTGCTGTGGTCCCGGCCCGACCCGGGATGGCGGAGCGGAGACGTGACGAGCCCGCCGGTCCTGTCCGGTGGTCTGCTGCATGTCCTCAGCCGGGGCGGACAACGGCTGACGGCACTGGATCCCGCCACAGGAAAGACCCGCTGGGACCGCGACACCACGCGCTACGGCGGCGGGATCGCCCACATCGGTGCGGTCGTCCTGCTCACCGGACGGAACTCCGAAGTCACCGCGCTCGACGCGGCGACCGGCGAGAAGCTGTGGCAACACGCCCTTCCGGGACAGGCGTTGCCGAGATTCTCGTCCTACGGGGACGGCGTCGCGTACGCCGTCTCGTCGAACGGAGGGCCGACCCTGGTGGCGGCGGTCGATCCTGAGACCGGTGCCATGAGCTGGCAAAGGCGCCTGGATCACGGGCTGAGCCTCGTGCACGCGCGTGCCGGCGTCCTCTGGTTCACTGCCACCGACTCGCACCAGTACACGGACGCCGTCGTCCGGTACGACGTCGCTGACCGGACCGTCAAGCGCACCGCACTGCGCCTGCCCCTGCCGGGAGCACAGGCTGCCGTCCATGGGGACACGGCTTATCTGCTGGCCGACGGCGGCGCGCTGGTGGCCGTGGACACCCGGACCTCGGCACAGTCGTGGCGGGTGGAAACATCCGTCAGCTGGGCGTCGGCTCCCACCGTGGCCGACGACCGCCTCTACCTGAGCGCCGCGGACGGACGGCTCCTCGCGATCGACACCGTGCATGGAGCGCTGCTCGGTCAGACCAAAGCGCGCCTGGGCGGCAAACAGGGTTCGTTGGCCGACGTGCTCCCGGCCCCCCTCACCGCCGGCAACCACATCTACGCCACGGCCCCCGACGGCTCCCTCTTCGCGGTCGACGGGCGGGATCCCTCGGGCTGGTGACACGCGGAGGGGCCGCCCCGGCAGGAGCGGCCCCTTCACGGACTTCTGACGCGTGACCGTCGGCCCGGTGTCCGGGCCGGTGATCAGCCCAGCTTCGAGACGTCCCGCACCGCGCCCTTGTCCGCACTCGTCGCCATCGCGGCGTACGCGCGGAGGGCGGCCGAGACCTTGCGCTCACGGTTCACCGGTGCGTAGACGCCGTTCAGGGCGTCGCGGCGGGTGGCCAACTCGTCGTCGGACACGAGCAGTTCGATCGAGCGGTTCGGGATGTCGATGCGGATGCGGTCGCCGTCCTGGACGAGGGCGATCGTGCCGCCGGACGCGGCCTCCGGGGAGGCGTGGCCGATCGACAGGCCCGAAGTGCCGCCGGAGAAGCGGCCGTCGGTGATCAGGGCGCAGGTCTTGCCGAGGCCGCGGCCCTTGAGGAAGGACGTCGGGTAGAGCATCTCCTGCATACCGGGGCCGCCCTTGGGGCCCTCGTAGCGGATGACCACGACGTCGCCGTGCGTGATCTCCTTCTTGAGGATCTTGTCGACGGCCTCGTCCTGGGACTCGCAGACGACCGCCGGGCCCTCGAAGGTCCAGATGGACTCGTCGACGCCGGCCGTCTTCACGACGCAGCCGTCGACGGCCAGGTTGCCCTTGAGGACCGCGAGGCCGCCGTCCTTGGAGTAGGCGTGCTCGGCGGAGCGGATGCAGCCGTTCTCGGCGTCCTCGTCGAGGGCTTCCCAGCGCTCGGACTGGGAGAAGGCCTCGGAGGAGCGGACGCAGCCGGGGGCCGCGTGCCACAGCTCGATCGCCTCGGGGGACGGGGAGCCGGCGCGCACGTCCCACGTCTTCATCCAGTCGGAGAGGGACGGGCTGTGGACGGTGTGGACGTCCTCGTTGAGCAGGCCCGCGCGGTGCAGTTCGCCGAGCAGGGCGGGGATGCCGCCGGCGCGGTGCACGTCCTCCATGTAGTACGTGCGGTCCTTGGCGACGTTCGGGGCCACCTTGGCGAGGCACGGCACCCGGCGCGAGACCTCGTTGATCTCGTCCAGACCGAAGGGGACGCCCGCCTCCTGGGCCGCGGCCAGCAGGTGCAGGATCGTGTTGGTGGAGCCACCCATGGCGATGTCGAGGGCCATGGCGTTCTCGAACGCCGCGTGCGTGGCGATGTTGCGCGGCAGGACCGACTCGTCGTCCTGGTCGTAGTAGCGGCGCGTGATGTCGACGACCGTGCGGGCCGCGTCCTCGTACAGGCCCTTGCGGGCGGTGTGGGTGGCGAGGACCGAGCCGTTGCCGGGCAGGCTCAGGCCGATGGCCTCGGTCAGGCAGTTCATCGAGTTGGCGGTGAACATGCCGGAACAGGAACCGCAGGTCGGACAGGCGTTCTCCTCGATACGGAGGATGTCCTCGTCCGAGATCTTGTCGTTCACGGCGTCGGAGATCGCGTCGACCAGGTCGAGCGTGCGGACCGTGCCGTCGACCAGGGTGGCGCGGCCGGACTCCATGGGGCCGCCGGAGACGAAGACCGTCGGGATGTTCAGGCGCAGGGCGGCCATGAGCATGCCGGGCGTGATCTTGTCGCAGTTCGAGATGCAGATCAGGGCGTCGGCGCAGTGCGCCTCGACCATGTACTCCACCGAGTCCGCGATCAGGTCGCGGGAGGGCAGGGAGTACAGCATGCCGCCGTGGCCCATCGCGATGCCGTCGTCGACGGCGATCGTGTTGAACTCACGGGCGATGCCGCCGGCCGCCGTGATGGCCTCGCTGACGATCCGGCCGACGGGCTGCAGGTGGGTGTGCCCCGGCACGAACTCCGTGAAGGAGTTGGCGACGGCGATGATCGGCTTCCGTCCGATGTCCGCGCCGGGTACACCGGAGGCGCGCATAAGGGCGCGTGCGCCCGCCATGTTGCGGCCGTGGGTGACTGTGCGGGACCTCAGCTCGGGCATCGTCGCTCGCTCCTTCGGGGAGGCATGAGGAGGGTTATGACTGAAGTCGAGCGTACGCCGGTGCTCCAGGATCCGGACAGGCCGTCCGTATCCCGGGACATACGTCTCGAACAGCGGCCACCTTCGCATGGCATACCAGCACGTCAGCGACGTACTGACGGGGTGGAGCCGCCTCGCCGGCGGGTCCTCTCGCTCATGGGTTCGTCAGGTGTCCCTGCACCACCGGCGCCACCCTGGCCACGATGCGCTCCAGGTCCACCGAGGCGAGCGGCTCGACCTTGATCACATAGCGCAGCATCGCGACCCCTACCAGCTGGGCCGCCGCCAGCTCCACGCGCAGCTCCGCGTCCGGGACGTCGAGCCGGGCCGCGACGCGTCGCAGCAGCTGGGCTGCGACGAGGCGGCGGAAGACGGCGGCCGCGGTGTCGTTGTTCACCGCCGAGCGGACGATCGCCAGCAGCGGGGTGCGGCTCGTGGGGTTCTCCCAGACGCCGAGGAAGAAGCGGGTCAGGCGTTCCCCGACGCCGTCGAGAGGGCCCTCGACGATCGTGTCGGGGGCGCCGAGCGCGGGGGCCATGGCTCCCTCGACGGCCGCCTCGAAGACCTGTTCCTTGGTGCCGAAGTAGTGGTGGACGAGCGCGGAGTCCACGCCGGCGGACTTGGCGATGCCGCGGACCGACGTCTTCTCGTACCCGCGCTCGGAGAACTCCTCGCGGGCCGCCTCCAGGATGCGGTCGCGGGTGGCGGGGCCGGACTCCGTCTGCGTACGCGTGGGGCGTCCCCGGCCGCGGCGGGGGGCGGCGTCCGTCATCCCCGGGGCACCTTCACGGCGGACGCGAGGTGGAGCCGGGTGAAGGCGAGGGCCTCCGCCAGGTCGGCCTCGCGCTCGGCGCTGGACATCGCGCGGCGGGTGTTGACCTCGATGACGACATGGCCGTCGAAACCGGACTGCGCGAGACGGTCGAGGAGTTCGGCGCAGGGCTGGGTGCCGCGGCCCGGGACCAGGTGCTCGTCCTTGTTGGAACCGTTGCCGTCGGCGAGGTGGACGTGACCGAGGCGGTCGCCCATGCGGTCGATCATCTGCAGGGCGTCGGTGCGGGCGGTCGCGGTGTGGCTGAGGTCGATCGTGAAGTGCCGGTAGTCGTCCTTCGTCACGTCCCAGTCGGGGGCGTACGCGAGCATCTCGCGGTCGCGGTAGCGCCACGGGTACATGTTCTCGACGGCGAACCGGACGTCCGTCTCGTCGGCCATGCGCCAGATCCCGGTGACGAAGTCACGGGCGTACTGACGCTGCCAGCGGAACGGGGGATGGACGACCACGGTGCTCGCGCCGAGTTTCTCGGCGGCCGCCCTGGCGCGCTGGAGCTTGATCCAGGGGTCGGTGGACCAGACCCGCTGGGTGATCAGCAGACAGGGGGCGTGGACGGCGAGGATCGGCATCCGGTGGTAGTCGCTGAGGCGGCGCAGCGCGTCGATGTCCTGGCTGACCGGGTCGGTCCACACCATGACCTCGACACCGTCGTAGCCGAGGCGCGCGGCGATCTCGAAGGCCGTCGCCGTCGACTCCGGGTACACGGACGCCGTGGACAGCGCGACCTTCGCATCCGGGATGCGCACCACTGGTTCTGCCACGAGGGACAGCGTACGGGGTGCCTCCGGCGGTTGGGCGAGGGGCGGCGAGCTTGGCCGGGAGGCTCCTGCGGGCCCCCGTCGGGGGTTTGTTGGCCTCCGGCCGGAGGGCGGTCCGGCCTCCGACCAGGAGCGAATCGGCCTCCGGCCCGGAGTGCGGCGGGGGTCGGCCCGGAGGGCTCGGGGCCCCGGGCGGGGGTGCTCTCGTGATGGACGCCACGGCGCCGGCCGGATGGTCCCGTGACGGACGCCACGGGCACCGGCGGTGCTTTCGTGATCGACGCCACGGACACCGGCGGTGAGCCTCGGTGATCGACGCCACGGACAGCGGCGGTCTCCGTCATCGACGCCCATGGGCCCGGCGGGACGCTCCTGACGTGATCGGTGCCAGGACACCCCTGGGTGCTCCCGGCGTGATCGACGGGTCGTACACGCCCCGTCGCCGTGGGTGGGACGGGCGTCGGGCGGCCGTCCACCGTGCGGGGCAGGTCGCGCCGTTCCCCGCGCCCCTTTGCGGCGCCTTCCCCCGAGCCCGGTCCCGGGCGTCGCCGGTTCGGGCGCCCCCTGGCCCATACCGACGCATGCCTGTGGACGACTGCCCCTCGTCCGTGGCCGGTCGCGCCGTTCCCCGCGCCCGTTTGCGGCGCCCCTTTGCGGCGCCTTCCCCCAAGCCCGGTCACCGTCGTCGCGGGGTCGGGTGCACCCTCGCCGTGCCTGGGGAAGCCCCCTTCGGGAGCCTCTCCCGCTCCCCTTCTGTTCTGCTGTTTCCTACTCCGATGCCATCTGGTCCAGGCGGCGCAGGATGACGCCCTCGCGCAGGGCCCAGGGGCAGATCTCCAGGGTTTCCACGCCGAAGAGGTCCATGGCGCCCTCGGCGACCAGGGCGCCGGCGAGGAGTTGGCTGGAGCGGCCCGGGGAGACGCCCGGAAGTTCGGCGCGTTCGTCGGCCGTCATGGACGTGAGGCGGGGGACCCAGTCCTCCAGGGACCGGCGCTTGAGCTCGCGCTGGACGTACAGGCCGTCCGTGGAGCGCGCGGCCCCGGCGATGCGGGCGAGCTGCTTGAACGTCTTCGAGGTGGCGACCACGTGGTCCGGGGCGCCGAAACGGCTGAACTCACCGACCGTCCGGGCGATCTGGGCCCGCACATGGCGGCGCAGGGCCCGCACGTCCGCGGGGTCCGCCGGATCGGTGGGCAGCCAGCCCGCGGTCAGCCGGCCGGCGCCGAGCGGCAGCGACACGGCCGCGTCCGGCTCCTCGTCCATGCCGTACGCGATCTCCAGGGAGCCGCCGCCGATGTCGAGGACGAGCAGCTTGCCCGCCGACCAGCCGAACCAGCGGCGGGCCGCCAGGAAGGTGAGCCGGGCCTCCTCCGCGCCGGTGAGGACCTGCAGCTCGACATCGGTCTCGGCGTGCACCCGGGCAAGCACCTCGTCGGCGTTGCTGGCCTCGCGTACGGCCGAGGTCGCGAACGGCAGCAGGGCCTCGACACCCTTGTCCTCGGCGGCCTCCAGGGCGTCCTGGACGGTCTCGATCAGTTTGTCGACGCCTTCGGGGCCGATCGCCCCGCTCTCGTCGAGCAGTTGGGCAAGCCGCAAATCGGCCTTGTGCGAATGCGCGGGCAGCGGGCGGGCGCCGGGGTGGGCGTCCACCACCAGCAGATGCACCGTGTTCGAACCCACGTCGAGGACACCGAGTCTCATGTACGGAACGCTACTGCCCACACGGCGATTCACGTGGGGCGGGGCGAAGGCACACGTCGAACGGTGCTCCGCGGACAGTGGACGAGGCGTCCCCGGAACGGGCAGAAGCGACTTACCCTGGACGCGTGCCAAAGACGAAAAAGGCGAAGCCTGACAAATCGGCCACGGGTCCTTCGCAGGCGAAGGCCACGGAGCCCAAGAAGTCCGTGAAGAAGAGCGACGAGAAGGGGCTCGACTTCGCTCGCGCATGGGTGGAGTTTCCTGACCCGGCCGATGACGAGCAGGTCTTCCGGTGCGATCTGACATGGCTGACCTCCCGCTGGAACTGCATCTTCGGGAGCGGCTGCCAGGGCATCCAGGCGGGCCGCGCCGACGACGGCTGCTGCACGCTGGGCGCCCATTTCTCCGACGAGGACGACGAGAAGCGGGTGGCGGGGCACGTGGCCCGGCTCACGCCGGAGATCTGGCAGAACCATGACGTGGGCGTGGAGACGGGCTGGGTGTCGCAGGACGAGGACGGCGACCGCCAGACCCGCCCGTACGAGGGCTCCTGCATCTTCCAGAACCGTCCCGGCTTCGCCGGTGGCGCGGGCTGCTCGCTGCACATCCTGGCCGTCAAGGAGGGGCGCGAGCCGCTGGAGACCAAGCCGGACGTCTGCTGGCAGCTGCCCGTGCGCCGCACGTACGAGTGGATCGACCGGCCCGACGACACCCGGGTGCTCCAGGTCTCCATCGGCGAGTACGACCGCCGCGGCTGGGGCCCGGGCGGCCACGACCTGCATTGGTGGTGCACGTCGGCGACCTCGGCACACGGCGCCGGCGACCCGGTGTACGTCTCGTACCGTCCGGAGCTCGTCGAGCTGATGGGCAAGGCGGGATACGACCGCCTGGTCGAGCTGTGCGAGGAACGGCTGGCCTCGCAGCTGCCGCTGCTGGCACCGCACCCCGCGGATCCGGTCGGCTGAGCCCGGAGGGACCCGCACCCCCGCACGACCCCCTTGCGGCCACTGGCCCGGGCCCTACGAGGGGTCCGGGTCGCCGCTGTCGCCCGGCGGCGACGTCGAGCCGCCCGGGTCCGAGGAGGCCGAGTCGGTGGGAGTGGGCGTCGGCGTCGGATCGCTCGGAGTGGGGGACGGGTCCGGACTGGTCGGCGGCTGGGTGGAACCCGGCCCCGAGGGGCTGGGATGGCTCGGGGTGGGGGCGGGGTCGTGGCCACCGGGGTGGGACGGGCCCGCCTTTCCGTACCCGGCGATGGTGACCACCGCGCCCGCCGGGGAGATCGACACCCGCGCGCTCCAGTGGCCCACCGGCTCGCGAAGATGATCGACGTACACCTTGATCGTCAACGACTCGCCCGGATCGAGGGTCCCCGAGGACTGGCTGAGGTAGAGCCAGGACGCGCCGGTGCGCGCCGACCAGTGGACCGGTGAGCTGCCGGACGCGGTCAGCTTGACCAGGGTCGTGTCGCCGTCGGTGCCGGCCGCTACCGACAGGTGCCCCGCGTTCTGTCCCGGAGTGCTTCCGGGTGCGCTGACGACCTCCACGGAGACATCCGGCGAACGGCTGCCCTTGGTGAACCGGGCGTCCGGTCCGGCGCTGGCGTTGCCGGCGTTCTCGTAACCGCCCGCGCGCCCGTCGTCCAGACCGTCGGGGTCCTGGGCCTCGCTCGTGGTGGCCGGGCGGCCGTCCACACCCTCGCCGACCAGGGGCGCCCCCCGGTACGCCGCCCAGAGGGCGAGAACGGGCGCGGCGACGACGGTGGCGACGATCGTGGTCGTGACGGCACGCGCGCGAAGCCGGTCCCTCCGGGCGGCGTGGTCCTTGGGGTCCATCGGGAAACCGCGCCGGTCGAAGCGTGGGGCGCTGCCCCGCGCGCGCGGGGCGTGCGCCATGGCGACGCGCAGGGCCGCGTGCGGGGCCTCCAGGACGGGGAGCGCCGCGGGCGTGACGCTGGTGCCGGGCCAGGCGCCGGGGACCGCGCGCTCGGCGGTGCGGCGGCAGCGCGGGCAGTCGTCGACGTGCCGGACCAGCTCGCCGCGGAGGGTGGTGCTCAGCACGAGCTGGTTGTCGCCGGTGAGCCGGGCCACGCTGGGACAGGCGCCGGTCTCGACCACGGCGAGGGCCGCGCGGGTGCGTTCGACCTCGCAGGCGGCGGAGGCGAGCAGCTCGCGCGCGATGGCGAGGTCCATGCCCAGGACGGCGGCGACCTCGTGGACGGCGAGCTGGTGGCGTACGGCGAGTTCGAGCGCCTCGCGCTGCTCGGGGGTGGTACCGGCGGCCTCCGGCCAGGCCAGCAGGCCGAGTTCGTGCCGGCGGTGGGTCTGGACCTCCTCGGAGACCGGGGCGGCGCTCAGGGCCTCGGCCGCGCGCCGGTCGGCGGCGGCCTTGTGGGCTCCCTTTTGTGCGGCTTCCTTGTGGGTGCTCCAGGAGGCGCCCCCGGGGTCGCTCTTGTGCGGGGCGGACCGCCCGGAGGCGTGCGTCGCCTGCCGCCTGCGCCGCGCTTCCGTGAGCTTGCGCAGGCAGGACCAGCGGGCCAGCGCGTAGAGCCAGGCCCTGCGGTCGGCGGCGGACTCGGGGCCGCGCGGGCCGCGCCGCTCGGCCAGCGCGAGGGCGTCGCCCAGGGCGGCGGTGGCCGCGTCGTGGTCGCACAGCACGGACAGGCAGTAGGTGAACAGGCCGTCCAGGTAGGGCTCGTAACGCGCGGGGGGACGCTGGGGCAGGGTGCGGGGGTTCGCGGCACGGGGCACGGCCGCCCGCTTGCGCGCGGCTCCGTGCGCCCGGTGTGCGCCGGTGGTGTGCGTGGAGGTCTCCGAACTGCTGCTCATCACCCGTGCGACCGTAGGTGCCCGGGGGCGGCCCCTTCCTCCCCCTTGAGCACATTTAATCCGTACGGGTGAAACGATCCCTCATAAGGGGACAGGAACCCCCGACCCCTGGCCTGGGCCGTCACGGGTGGCGATGGCAGGCGATGGCAGATGGGGTCGCGAAGGCTCCCCGGAGGGCTCGGTCGCACGGGGGTGGGAAGGGGGCACGGGGGCTCGGGAACGGGCTGCGGCGGCTCAGGACGGGCCGCGGAGGCCCGGGGAAGAGGCCACGGCCGCAGGGGGCCGAAGTGCGGCGACCCGAGTCGGGCGGGGGCCGGAACGGGGCCTGGGGCCGGGCCCGGGGCCGGGGTGCACCGGTGCGTGCCGGGTTGTCAGTGGCTGCGGCTACGGTTCGGTCATGGCTGCCCGTACGAAAACCGCGAAGGACCGGCCGTCCTACCGCTGCACCGAGTGCGGCTGGCAGACGGCCAAGTGGCTCGGCCGCTGCCCCGAATGCCAGGCCTGGGGGACGGTCGAGGAGTACGGCACGCCCGCTGTCCGGACCACGGCACCGGGGCGGGTCACCACGTCCGCCGTGCCCATCGGACAGGTCGACGGCCGGCAGGCCACCGCCCGCAGCACCGGCGTGCCCGAGCTGGACCGCGTCCTCGGCGGCGGTCTCGTGCCCGGAGCGGTCGTCCTCGTCGCGGGCGAGCCCGGCGTCGGCAAATCCACGCTCCTCCTGGACGTGGCGGCCAAGTCCGCGAGCGACGAGCACCGCACGTTGTACGTGACGGGCGAGGAGTCGGCGAGCCAGGTGCGGCTCCGCGCGGACCGCATCAAGGCGATCGACGACCACCTCTATCTCGCCGCGGAGACCGATCTGGCGGCCGTCCTCGGCCACTTGGACGCGGTGAAGCCGTCCCTGCTCATCCTGGACTCGGTCCAGACCATCGCCTCCCCGGAGATCGACGGCGCGCCCGGCGGCATGGCGCAGGTCCGTGAGGTCGCGGGCGCGCTCATCCGTGCCTCCAAGGAGCGCGGCATGTCCACCCTGCTTGTGGGCCATGTCACCAAGGACGGCGCGATCGCCGGACCCCGGCTGCTCGAACACCTCGTGGACGTCGTCCTGTCGTTCGAGGGCGACCGGCATGCGCGGCTGAGGCTGGTCCGAGGCGTCAAGAACCGGTACGGGACGACGGACGAGGTCGGCTGCTTCGAGCTGCACGACGAGGGCATCACCGGCCTCACCGACCCGTCGGGGCTCTTCCTGACGCGCCGCACCGAGCCCGTCCCCGGCACCTGCCTGACCGTCACCCTCGAAGGCCGCCGCCCTCTGGTCGCCGAGGTGCAGGCGCTCACGGTGGACTCGCAGATCCCCTCCCCGCGCCGTACGACGTCCGGCCTGGAGACCTCCCGCGTCTCGATGATGCTCGCCGTTCTGGAGCAGCGCGGGCGGATCAGCGCACTCGGGAAGCGGGACATCTACTCGGCGACGGTCGGCGGCGTGAAGCTCTCCGAGCCCGCCGCGGACCTCGCCATCGCGCTCGCCCTGGCGTCCGCGGCGAGCGACACCCCGCTGCCCAAGAACCTCGTGGCGATCGGCGAAGTGGGGCTCGCGGGCGAGGTCAGACGGGTCACGGGCGTCCAGCGCAGGCTGGCCGAAGCACACCGTCTGGGCTTCACCCACGCTCTCGTACCGACCGATCCCGGCAAGGTCCCCGCCGGCATGAAGGTCCTGGAAGTGGCCGACATCGGCGCGGCCCTGAGCGTCCTTCCGCGCTCGCGTCGTAGAGAGGCCCCACGGGAAGAGGAGCAGCGCCGGTAGACTTTGCCCTGGTCTCGCCCGTCCGTACGAACCGAGCGCGACCGGAAACCCGCGACCGGAGGAGTGCAGTGGCAGCCAACGACCGGGCAGCAGCTCCCGGAAAATCCGGTGGGAGCTCCGGTGCCGATGGCCTGATGCGCGCCGCACTCAGCGCCGTGGCACCCGGCACGGCCCTGCGCGACGGGCTTGAACGAATTCTCCGCGGCAACACCGGCGGACTCATCGTGCTCGGCTCGGACAAGACCGTCGAAGCGATGTGCACGGGCGGTTTTGTCCTGGATGTCGAGTTCACCGCGACCCGTCTGCGTGAGCTGTGCAAGCTCGACGGCGGCATCGTGCTCGACAAGGACATCACCAAGATCCTTCGGGCGGGCGTGCAGCTCGTGCCCGACCCGACGATCCCGACGGAGGAGACGGGCACGCGGCACCGCACCGCGGACCGGGTGAGCAAGCAGGTCGGCTACCCCATCGTCTCGGTCTCCCAGTCGATGCGCCTGATCGCCCTGTACGTCGACGGTCAGCGCCGCGTCCTGGAGGACTCCGCCGCGATCCTCTCCCGCGCCAACCAGGCCCTCGCCACGCTGGAGCGCTACAAGCTCCGCCTGGACGAGGTCGCGGGAACGTTGTCAGCGCTGGAGATCGAGGATCTCGTCACGGTCCGGGACGTCTCCGCGGTCGCCCAGCGTCTGGAGATGGTGCGCCGCATCGCCACCGAGATCGCCGAGTACGTCGTCGAACTGGGCACCGACGGGCGTCTGCTGACCCTCCAGCTCGACGAGCTGATCGCCGGCGTCGAGCCCGATCGCGAGCTGGTCGTCCGGGACTACGTGCCCGAGCCGACCGCCAAGCGTTCCCGCACGGTCGACGAGGCGCTGTCCGAGCTGGACGCGCTCAGCCACGCGGAGCTCCTCGAACTTTCCACAGTGGCACGGGCGTTGGGTTACACCGGCTCCCCCGAGGCGCTCGACTCCGCGGTCTCCCCGCGTGGTTTCCGCCTCCTCGCCAAGGTGCCGCGGCTGCCGGGCGCGATCATCGACCGGCTCGTGGAGCACTTCGGCGGGCTCCAGAAGCTGCTCGCCGCGAGCGTGGACGACCTGCAGACGGTCGACGGCGTGGGCGAGGCCCGGGCGCGCAGCGTCCGCGAGGGCCTGTCCCGGCTGGCGGAGTCGTCGATCCTGGAGCGTTACGTCTAGAGGCTGTCGTCCGGATCACGCCGCGGACGCGCGGCGCGGTCCTGGATCTCGGCATGGCCCTTGCACGCCCGAGGGGCGGCCCGGCCCACCCCTCGGGACCCTCAGTCCTTGGACAGGACGAACGACGTCTGCGCCTTCGTCAGACCCGGCGCCTTCGCCTCGACCAGGTAGGTACCGGCGGGAGCCGAACCCGGCGGGGGCGTCGCGCACTCGGGGGCAGAGGCCTTGCGGTCCCACTTCACCGTGTAGGTGACCTGATTGCCGGCCGATACGCGGTAGAGGACGCCCGCGGCACTCTTCGGGCAGTCGTCCGAGGCCCAGATGTCGTCGTCGCTGCCCGCCTGAGTGATCGTCAGAACGGTGTTCTTCGGGCCGAGATCGACCTTGCAGTCACTGCCCGAGGAGTTCTTGGCGATGAGCTCGATCGTGGGCTGCTCACCGGGGGCGTACGTGTTGCGGGCACTCTTGAGCGTCAACTTCACCTTGCCCGCAGTGCAGTTGGGGAGAGTGGAACCGGCCGGGAGCTGATCGGCCGATCCGCCACCGGTGCCCGCCCCTTCGCCGGAACCGCCGCCGGTGCTCGCGCCGGAGCCCGCGGAACCGCCGCCGGAGCCTTCGCCGGACCCCCCGTCGGTTCCGCCGCTGTCGCCGGAACCCCCGTCACCGCCGCCACTGCCGCTCGACTCGTCGCGGCCGCCGGGGTGTTGGCTGATCGCGGGACCCGAGCCGGAGGGACCCGGCGTGATCGAGGGCGCGGGGTTCTTTCCGTTCGACCCACCGGAGTTGTTGTTCCCGCCCCCGCCGCCGGTACTGACCACCCAGACCGTGAGCAGCGCCAACAGCGCTACTACGGACAGCAGAACGGCCCTCCGACGCCAATAGATGGTGGAGGGGAGCGGCCCGACCGGATTGCGCAGAGATCCCACGGCGCAAACTGTACGAGAGATCCGCCGCGCCGCTGGCCCCACCCGCCGCCCTGGTCGCAACTTTTCCGGATCATCATCCCGGCAGACAGCCTTCCCGGCGCCTCGACGGACGCCGAGGGCGGTCTTTCACCACCGCCCGCCCCGGCGTCGTCCCCGCATCCCCGCCACCGCATGGCAGGATCGATATCGCCATGACTGCACCCACCAAGCCCACCAAGCCCACCCGGAACGCTTCCGGCGAGGACCTCCACACCCCCGTCATCGCCTGGTTCGACGAGCACGCCCGCGATCTGCCCTGGCGGCACCCCGATGCCGGCCCCTGGGCGGTGATGGTCAGCGAGTTCATGCTCCAGCAGACCCCGGTCAACCGCGTGCTGCCCGTGTACGAGCAGTGGCTGGCCCGCTGGCCGCGCCCCGCCGATCTGGCGAAGGACGCGCCCGGGGAAGCCGTCCGGGCCTGGGGGCGGCTCGGTTACCCGCGCCGCGCCCTGCGTCTGCACGGCGCCGCGGTGGCCATAACGGAGCGGCACGGCGGCGACGTACCGACGGAGCACGCCCAGCTGCTGGCGCTGCCCGGCATCGGCGAGTACACGGCGGCGGCCGTCGCGTCGTTCGCGTACGGCCAGCGGCATCCCGTCCTGGACACGAACGTCCGCCGGGTGTTCGCCCGTGCCGTCACCGGCGTGCGGTACCCGCCGAACGCCACCACCGCCGCCGAGCGCAAGCTCGCCCGTGCCCTGCTTCCCGAGAGCGAGAGCACGGCGTCGCGCTGGGCCGCCGCCTCGATGGAGCTCGGCGCGCTGATCTGCACGGCGAAGAACGAGACGTGTCACCGCTGCCCGATCGCCGCGCAGTGCGCGTGGCGGCTGGCCGGCAAGCCGGAGCACGACGGACCGCCGCGCAGGGGGCAGACGTACGCGGGCACGGACCGTCAGGTGCGCGGCAAACTGCTGGCCGTCCTGCGGGAGGCCCATGCGCCGGTTCCGCAGTCCGCGCTGGACCGCGTGTGGGACGAACCGGTCCAGCGGGCCCGGGCGCTCGACGGACTGGTCGCCGACGGGCTGGTGGAGCCGCTCCCCGGCGGTCTGTATCGGCTGCCGATGACATAGCGGAGGCACCGAACCGGCATCAACCCGGACGTACGACCCCTCTGCCTTACCCCGCGCCTACAACCGTTACACAACCGACGGACAGCCGAGTGCTGGCCGCAGGCTGGCTCGGACAACCCCGTGACAACGCCTCCGTAGCTTCATTGCCGTACCGCAGGAAGGGCCGCAACGAGCGGTCGCGGAGCGGCGGTTCGCAGGCAATGGACAACCGGCAGCAGGCAGGTCGGAAACGGGGATGGAGGCGGTTGATCATGGCGCACGGCGAGGTGCTCGAATTCGAGGAGTACGTCCGCACTCGACAGGACGCGCTGCTGCGCAGTGCCCGCCGCCTGGTCCCCGACCCGGTCGACGCCCAGGACCTGCTCCAGACCGCGCTCGTCCGGACGTACGGCCGCTGGGACGGTATCGCCGACAAGCGGCTGGCCGATGCCTACCTGCGCCGCGTCATGATCAACACCCGCACCGAGTGGTGGCGCGCCCGCAAGCTCGAAGAGGTGCCCACCGAGCAGCTGCCGGACGCGAGCGTGGAGGACGCCACCGAGCAGCACGCGGACCGCGCGCTGCTGATGGACATCATGAAGGTGCTGGCACCCAAGCAGCGCAGTGTCGTGGTGCTGCGACACTGGGAGCAGATGTCCACGGAGGAGACGGCCGCCGCACTCGGCATGTCGGCCGGAACGGTCAAGAGCACGCTGCACCGGGCGCTGGCCCGGCTCCGCGAGGAGCTGGAGAGCCGCGACCTGGACGCTCGCGCGCTCGAACGTGAGGAGCGGGAGCGTTGCGCGGCCTAGGAGTTCGGGCCAGAACGGCCCTGAAGGCGGGGAGTTCGGCGGCGGCCGGGCTCACCGCCCTCGGCCTTTTCATGACCGCGTGCGCCACCGGCGGCACCGGCGCCCGCGACGAGGGCCCGGCGGGCAGTGACGCGGTCGCCAAGAGCGGTACCACCCCGGTCGTCTCCGGCTCGCCCACCCGGGCGCCCAAGCGCGCGGACGCGGTCCGGATCGTCAAGGCAGACCCGGAGGTCAGCGCGGCGGTCAAGCGCGACCTGAAGCCGTGCGTCGCCGACGAGTACCCGGTCGACGTGTCGTACGGGGACCTGACCGGCGGATCGTCGAACGACATCGTGATCAACGTGATGACCTGTGCCGACGCCGTGGGCGTCGGCTCGTACGTCTATCGCGAGGAGAACGGCAGGTACCAGAATGTCTTCCAGGCCGAGGAGCCGCCGGTCTACGCCGAGATAGACCGCGGCGATCTGGTGGTCACCCAGCAGCTGTACGCGAAGGGCGACCCGGTGTCGTACCCGTCCAGCGAGGAAGTGATCACCTACAGCTGGTCCACGACGCGCTTCGTCGAGCAGTCCCGGATCCACAACGACTACAGCAACGCGGTGGGCGGCGCGAGCTCGCCCGCCCCCGACGCGAACTGAGAGCGGACGGAACAGCCGGATGGCAGAGCAGACCCACGTCCTGTTCGTCGAGGACGACGACGTCATCCGCGAGGCCACGCAACTCGCCCTGGAACGCGACGGCTTCGCGGTCACGGCCATGCCCGACGGGCTCTCGGGCCTGGAGGCGTTCCGCGCCGACCGCCCCGACATCGCCCTGCTGGACGTGATGGTCCCCGGGCTCGACGGCGTCTCGCTGTGCCGCCGTATCCGCGACGAGTCGGCCGTGCCGGTCATCATGCTGTCCGCGCGCGCGGACTCGATCGACGTCGTGCTCGGCCTGGAGGCCGGCGCCGACGACTATGTGACCAAGCCCTTCGACGGTGCCGTGCTGGTCGCCCGGATCCGCGCGGTGCTGCGACGCTTCGGGCACGCGAACGGCGGGCAGGGAGCGGGGGCCGAGGGGGCCGGATCGCTGGACGGCGGGATGCTCGCCTTCGGTGACCTGGAGATCGACACCGAGGGCATGGAGGTACGCAGGAACGGTACGCCGGTGGCCCTGACACCCACCGAGATGCGGCTGCTCCTGGAGTTCTCCGCGGCGCCCGGGACGGTACTGAGCCGCGACAAGCTGCTCGAACGGGTGTGGGACTACGGCTGGGGCGGGGACACCCGGGTCGTCGACGTCCATGTGCAGCGGCTGCGTACGAAGATCGGCCAGGACCGTATCGAGACGGTCCGCGGCTTCGGCTACAAGTTGAAGGCCTGAGCAGGGGTATGCGGGGGATATTTCAGCGCTCGGCTCCGGGGAAACCCCCGGTTCCGGGGCAGGGACCGGTTCCGGGGCAGCGACCGATTCCGGGGAGACGCCAGGACGCGGGCGGTGGCACGACCACGGGGCCGCGCGACGCCATCGCCACCAGGAGAGACGCCGGCAGGGGCAGAGGCAGAGGCAGAGGCCTCAGTATCGGCATCGACCGGGGCACGGATTCGGGTACGAGCATTCGTACGGGCATCCGATGGAAGCTCAGCACGGCGATCGCCCTGGTCGGCGCGCTGGTCGCGATCGCGCTGAGCCTGGTCGTGCACAACGCCGCCCGTGTCTCGATGCTGGACAACTCGCGCGACCTCGCCGACGAGCGCATCCAGCTCGCCCAGCGCATGTACGGACCGGGCCGGACGCCACCCTTCGGGGCCACGATCGACGATCCCTCCATTCCGGCGGACCTGCTGGCGAAGGTCTCGGAGGGACGGCGGGCGACCTATGTCACCGCGGGCGCGAACGGTGTGCCGGACATCTGGGCCGCCGTACCGCTCAGGAACGGCCAGGTGCTGTCCTGGCACGAGCGGTTCACGGACCGCAACGCGGACGTGATGAAGGACCTCGACCAGGCGCTGATCATCGGCTCCATCGCGGTCGTCTTCGGTGGCAGCGCCCTCGGTGTGCTGATCGGCGGCCAGCTCTCGCGTCGCCTGCGCAAGGCGGCGTCCGCCGCGAACCGGGTCGCCAAGGGCGAGACCGACGTCCGGGTCCGGGACGCGATCGGCGGTGTCGTGCTCGACGAGACCGACGACCTCGCGCGCGCCGTGGACGCCATGGCCGACGCGCTCCAGCAGCGCATCGAGGCCGAGCGCCGGGTGACCGCCGACATCGCCCATGAACTGCGCACACCGGTGACCGGGCTGCTCACGGCTGCCGAGCTCCTGCCGCCCGGCCGCCCCACCGAGCTCGTACGGGACCGGGCGCAGGCCATGCGCACGCTCGTCGAGGACGTGCTGGAGGTCGCCCGGCTCGACGGCGCCTCCGAGCGGGCCGAGCTGCAGGACATCATGCTCGGCGAGTTCGTGAGCCGGCGGGTGGCCGCCAAGGGCGCGGACGTCGAGGTGCGCGTGGTGCACGAGTCGGAGGTCACGACGGACCCGCGCCGCCTGGAGCGCGTCCTGCTCAACCTTCTCGCGAACGCCGCCCGGCACGGCAGGCCGCCGATCGAGGTCACCGTCGAGGGGCGCGTCATCCGCGTCCGCGACCACGGTCCCGGCTTCCCCGAGAAGCTCCTCGCCGAGGGGCCGAGCCGGTTCCGCACCGGCAGCGCCGACCGCGCGGGCGACGGACACGGGCTCGGCCTCACCATCGCCGCGGGCCAGGCCCGGGTGCTCGGCGCGCGGCTGACCTTCCGCAACGTACGGCCCGCCGGGGCCCCGGACGACGTACCGGCCGAGGGCGCGGTCGCCGTCCTGTGGCTGCCGGAGCACGCGCCGACGAGCACGGGGAGCTACCCGATCCTGCCGCCGTCCGGGAAGTAGCCGGGGGCACGCGCCTTGTCCCAGGGGCTGTTCCGACGGCGCCCCTAGCGGCTCCAGTCCTGGTCCGGGTCGAGGCCGCCCTCGCGGCGCTGGGTGAAGGAGAACCAGTTCCCCGAGTCGTCGCGGAACAGCGCTTCGGTGCCGTACGGGCGCTCCTGCGGCTCCTGGAGGAACTCCACGCCGCGGTCCTTGAGCTTCTTGTAGTCGCCGTGGATGTCGTCGGTGCTCAGCACGCCCGCGCCGAGCGCGCCCTTGGCGACCAGCTTCTTCATCATCTCGGCGGACTCGGGGTCCATGGCGGGCGGTCCGGGCACCATGAGGGTCAGCTCGACCTCGGGCTGCTGCGGGGCACCGACGGTGAGCCAGCGCATACCGCCCTCGCCCATCGTCATGTCCGTACGGACCTCGAGCCCGAGCTTCTCGGTGTAGAACTCCTTCGCCCGGTCCTGGTCGAGAACCCAGACGGTCGAAATGGCGAGTCCTTTGATCATGGTCTGCTCCAGGTGTGCGGGTCACGCGGGGTGCCCGGTCGTGCCGGGCCGTCGTCCTCGGTGCGTGCCCTGCCACGGTAGGCAGCCGCCGCGTCAGGACGCTTCTTCGGAATTGCGCTCCCCGGCCCCGCCACCGGCACGGGATCCGGCATCGACGCGGGATCCGGCATCGGCGCGGGTTGTCGCCTCGGCAGGGGCCGCGGCTTCGGCACGGGTTGCCGCCTCGGAACGGGTCGCGGCCTCGGAACCGGCGTCCGCACGCGCGCCCGGACCCGTCCGGAAGCCGCCGGCCCAGAGCATCGCGTAGCAGCCGGGAATGAGCGCGGCACCGCGCCCCACATGTTGCGCCCGGTACTCGCTCGGCGTCAGCCCGGTCCATGTCTTGAAGCGCGCCGAGAAGGTGCCGAGGCTGCTGAAGCCGACCAGATGGCAGATCTCGGTCACCGAGAGATTCGCCGTCCGCAGCAGATCCTCCGCCCGGTCGATGCGCCGGTGCGTCAGATACTGGCCCGGTGTCTCGCCGTACGCCGCCTTGAAGGCCCGGATGAAGTGATACCGCGAATACCCGGCACGCGCGGCCAGCGCGTCGAGATCGGTGCCGGGCTCGGCCCAGTCCCGATCCATGACGTCCTTGGCCAGCCGCAGCTGCCGCATTCGGTCCACGTTCCGATGGTGGCACGCGCCACTGACAGTCACGTGGAACGGAAGAGGGAACGGAGACGGCACGAGGGACGGCACGGGAGAAGGCCCCCGGGGCGGACAACGCCGGGGGCCTTCTGTCGAGGAACTCAGGGGCGGACGGGAGAGGTGAGACCTCCGGTCGGGTCAGACCGGCTCGGCGAGCGAGGCCTGAGGAGCCTCGTCCCGCACCTCGTCCTCGCCGGGCTTGGGAGCGCCCGCTCCGGCGCCCTTCAGCGGGACTTCCTTCACGAAGACCGCCGCGACCAGCGCGAGCACGGCCACCACGGAGCCCAGCAGGAACGCGGAGTGCGTACCGGAGGACACCGCGTGCTGGTACGCCTCCCGGGCCGCGGCCGGCAGCTTCGCCAGGCTGGCCGCGTCGAGCTGCGCGGACTTCTCGGTCAGCTTGGAGCCGATCGCACCGGCCCGCTCGGACATGACGTCCTGCACCCGGTGGTTGAACAGCGCGCCCATGATGGCGACGCCGAACGACGAGCCGAGCGTACGGAAGAGAGTGGTGGACGAGGACGCGACGCCCATGTCCTTCATCTCGACGCTGTTCTGCGCGACGAGCATCGTGACCTGCATCAGGCAGCCCATGCCCGCGCCGAGCACCGCCATGTACAGCCCGGAGGTGAGCCGGGTCGTCTCGGTGTCCATCAGCGAGAGCAGGAACAGACCGACGATCATCAGCACGCTGCCGACGAGCGGGAAGATCTTGTAGCGGCCGCTGTTGGTGGTGACGCGTCCGGCGACCATCGACACGGCCAGCATCGCGCCGAGCATGGGCAGGAGCAGCAGGCCGGAGTTGGTGGCGGACGCGCCCTGCACGGACTGCTGGTACAGCGGCAGGAAGAGCACGGCGCCGAACATCACGAAGCCGGTGATGAAGCCGATGGTCGACATCAGCGTGAAGTTGCGGCTGCGGAAGATGTGCAGCGGCATGACCGGCGCGGCGGCCTTGGTCTGCCAGAACACGAAGCCGACGAGGGAGGCGACGCCGATCCCGGTCAGCTCCATGATCCGCGCGGAGCTCCAGGCGTACTCGGTGCCGCCCCAGGTGGTGACGAGGACGATGGCGGAGATACCGAGGGCCAGCAACCCGGCGCCCAGGTAGTCGATCTTCGCCTCGACACGCTTCTTCGGCAGGTGCAGTACGACACTGACCGCGATGAGCGCGACGACGCCGAGCGGAAGATTGATGTAGAAGGACCAGCGCCAGCCCCAGTGGTCGGTGATGGTGCCGCCGACCAGCGGGCCGAGGATCATGGCGAAGGCCATCACGCCGGCCATCATGCCCTGGTACTTGCCGCGCTCGCGGGGCGGAATGAGGTCACCGATGATCGCCATGACGCCGACCATCAGACCACCGGCGCCGAGACCCTGGATGGCGCGGAAGCCGATGAGCTGGCCCATGTCCTGGGCCATGCCGCTGAGCGCGGAACCGATCAGGAAGATCACGATCGAGGTCATGAAGGCGCCCTTGCGCCCGTACATGTCGCCGAGCTTGCCCCAGATCGGGGTGGAGGCCGCGGTGGCGAGGGTGTAGCCGGTGACCACCCAGGACAGGTGCTCCAAGCCGCCCAGCTCGCCGACGATCGTCGGCATCGCCGTGCCCACGATCATGTTGTCGAGCATCGCGAGCAGCATCGCGATCATGAGCGCCATGAGGACGACCCGCACGCTGCGCTGCCGCTTCTCGCCGTCGACCGCCGGTTGGCCCTCGGCCGGTTTCCCGGCATGCTCGGCGGCCGGTTCGGCCGCCTTCGTCTTGTCCGCCATCTTTCCCACTCCCCTGAGTACCTCTGCCGCCGTCGTCCGGCTACTTACTTGCCGACCGGCAAGCTGACTACACTCAGGGAAAATAGCCTCGCAACTAGCCGGGCGTCAAGTAAGTAAGACTAGTTTTGCCAGCCGGTCGACAGGTAAGTTTTCAGGGAGTGCGAGGCATACGAGGATGGGCGGCACGATGGACGGCACCAAGCGGCAGCGCCGGGGCGACACGCGGCAGCGCATCCAGGACGTGGCCCTCGAACTTTTCTCCGAGCAGGGCTACGAGAAGACCTCGCTGCGCGAGATCGCCGAGCACCTCGATGTCACCAAAGCGGCGCTCTACTACCACTTCAAGACCAAGGAAGAGATCCTCATCAGCCTCTTCGAGGATCTGACGAGGCCGCTCGACGAGCTGATCGAGTGGGGCAAGCAGCAGCCGCACAGCCTGGAGACCAAGCAGGAGGTGCTGCGCCGCTACAGCGACGCCCTCGGCGGCGCGTCCCCGCTCTTCCGCTTCATGCAGGAGAACCAGGCGACGGTGCGCGAGCTGAGCATCGGCGAGACCTTCAAGGACCGCATGATCAGCATGCTGGAGATCATCAAGGAGCCCGAGTCGCCGCTGACCGACCAGGTCCGCTGCATCAGCGCGCTCTTCACGATGCACGCCGGCATGTTCGTCCTCAAGGACGTCGAAGGCGACCCCGAGGACAAGCGCAAGGCTGTCCTGGAGGTCGCCATCGATCTGGTGACACAGGCCCACGGGGGCGGAGCGGCCCACGGAGGCGGAGCTTCGTAGCGCCACTTCCGACGCCGGGGCTCCGCCTCGGGCTCCGCACCTGGGCTCCGCGCCGGGTCACCGGCGCGGGCGGGCGGATCAGACCTTGACGCCCTTGGCGCGCAGGAACGAGGCCGGGTCGATCGCCGAACCGTAGTTGGCGGTCGTACGGATCTCGAAGTGCAGGTGCGGGCCACTGGAGTTGCCGGTGTTGCCGGACAGGGCGATGTGCTGACCGGTGGCGACGACCTGGCCTATCTTCACGTCGATGCGCGACAGGTGGGCGTACTGCGAGTACGTGCCGTTGGCGTGCTTGATGACGATGGCGTTGCCGTACGCCGGACCGTCACCGGCGCCGTTGCCGCCGGCCTTGACCACGGTGCCACCGTGCGCGGCGACGACGTTGGTGCCCTGCGGCACGGCGAAGTCCTGGCCGGAGTGCTTGTGGGACCACATGCCGCCGGCCTGGTTGAAGGAGGCGGACAGGGTGTACTTCGCCACCGGGTCGACCCAGGAAGCGGCCTTCTTGGCGGCGGTCTTCTTGGCGGTCGCCTTCGCTGCGGCGGCCTTCTTGACGGCAGCGGCCTTCTGCACGGCGGCGGCCTTCGCCTGAGCGGCCGCCTGCGTCTGCACGGCGTTGGCCGCGGTGACGGTACCGCTGCTGCTGAGGCCGGTTTCGGCGGCGGTCGCGACCCCTGCGCCCAGAACGACCGAGGCGCCCAGACCGACGGCGAGAACGGCCGCCCGAGTGCGGACCATGGACGTAAGGGACTTGCGGGACGTGACGCGCTTCGACATGAATACCTCGTGGAGACGGGGACAGGGACTGAACGACCACTCCGGTGCACTGGCGGCCACCGAGCGGGCCATTCATTGGTAACCCGCACCCCCAGGGGCACTCAAACAGCCCATCTACGACGTGAGCTAGTACTTCACCGCAAAACTTGATGAACCTTGACACCTCGGACATCCCGCACGGGATCTTGCCGTTTTTGCCCAAGAAACCAGGTTTAGCCCCACTTCGGGCCAGCACATCCCTTGCTAAACCTGCCCTCGGCCCAGCCGTCCCCACGAGGTGTACATCGACCTTCGAGCCCTGGGCCGAAGGTCCTTTTTGTCCGATTTGGCGTATCCACTATTCAACCTAGTACCGGACAAACCGCCTGTGCGTCATGTCACCGGGCCCCCGGATTCAGAGGTCCCTGAATGTGACGCGGGCTACGCTGCGGCCCCTGTTTTGAAGGGCCTTGGGAAGCCGGCGGGCCCTCCCCGGCCGCCCGAATCCCCGCCCCGACGTCCTCATGGCACGGACGGGCCCGGACCGCGCCTCCGTGACCGCTCCACGCGGGGGCCGTCCGTCCACCACGCGGCCGTCCGTCGCAAGGCAGGGCCGCCCCCTTGAACCCCCGGACGAAGGGCCGCCTCCCTGACGAAGGGCCGCCTCCCTGACGAAGGGCCGCCTCCCTGACGAAGGGCCGCCTCCCTGACGAAGGGCCGCCTCCCTGACGAGGGGCCGTCTGACGGCTCCCTGCCGGGGACGCGCGCGGGCCGGGATCTGTCGGCGATCGCCCGGGGCGGCGCGATGTCGCGCCCTGCTGTGTGGATCAGCTGTCAGAACATACGGTTGTCCTTCAGGCTCAACGTTCTCCCGGGGGATCGTCATGGACCCAGTAGCCGTCGGCACCCGCCTGGCCTCCAGCGTGGCCGCGCCTCTCGTCAGAAAGCTCTTCGTGACGGAGGGACCGGGAGCCGGGCTCGTGGACAAGCCCGTACGCATCTCGGCGTTCGTCTCCTTCAAGGGCGAGAAGCGGGTCATCGGCGAGAAGGAACTGGCCACTCTTTCCGCCGAGTTGGTCGGCCGGGCAGTGCGGGCCGGAGAACGTCCGATCCCCGCCGACGAGGAGCGGGCCGTCGTCCACGCCCTCGCCACGACCCTGCACGGCCTGGGCGACCTCACCATGACGGACATCCAAGCCGTGGAACTCGGCCACCGCGCGCTCGCCCTGCACCTGCGCGCGGCGAGCGGGAACCCCGACCGTGACCTGTCGTTCGACGCGACCCTGTTCTACGAGGGGCTGCTCGACACGGCCTGCCTCCACATCCTGCACTTCTTCACCCAGCGCTCGACCTTTGCCGCCCGCACCCTCGTGGAACACAGCCGCAGGCAGCGCGAACTCATCGCCAAGGTGGACGAGTTGATCGCCCGCACCCCCATGGCGGGCGGCACCGACCAGGCCTTCGAGCAGCGCTATCTCGCCCATGTCGCCACCAAGCACAGCCACCTCACCATCTACGGCATCGACCTCGTCAACTCCCCGGAACGCTGGCCGCTGGACGCCGCCTACCTCAGCCTCCAGGCCGTACGACCCGTCGGGGACGAGGAGACCGCTTCCTCGGGCGGTGTGCTCATCGCGGCGGCGGCCACCTCCCTGCCCGCCGAACAGGCCTTGTCGGAACAGGACTTGGTACTCCTGCGCGGCGTGGCCGGTTCCGGCAAGACCACGCTCGTGCAGTGGCTCGCGGTGACCGCGGCACGCGGAGAGCGGGGAGACCGCATCCCCTTCGTTCTCCCTCTCCGCACCCTCGTCCGCCGCCCGGACGGCCTTCCGTCCCCCGACGCCTTCCTCTCCGCCGTCCGCGTTCCCTTCCACGCGACCCAGCCGGGCGCCTGGACCGACCGGGTCCTCGGTCAGGGCCGCGGCCTGCTGCTCGTCGACGGCCTCGACGAGATCCCCGAACGCGACCGTGAACGCACCCGCCGCTGGCTGCGCGAACTCATCGACACCTATCCCGGCAACCAGTGGCTGGTCACGTCCCGGCCCTCGGCCGTACGGGAGGACTGGCTCGCGCCCGACGGATTCACCGAGCTCGTCCTGTCGCCGATGACCGGCGACGACGTGGCCGCTTTCATCCGCCGCTGGCATGCCGCGGCCCGTCCGGACGCCTCGGACACGGACCGCCTCGACGGCTACGAGCGTTCCCTCCTCGACGCCGTCCGGACCAAGCCGGACCTCGGCCGACTGGCCACCAATCCCCTGATGTGCGGCCTGATCTGCGCGCTGCACCGCGACCGGCGCGGCTATCTGCCGCACGGCAGGCAGGAGTTGTACGACGCCGCGCTCTCCATGCTGCTGTCGCGCCGCGACGAGGAGCGCGACATGTTCCCGGAAAGCGGTCACGACGGCATCCATCTCACGGAGCTTCCGCAGATCCAGCTTCTGCAACGCCTGGCCTACTGGCTCATCCGCAACGGCCGGGTGGAGATGGACCGCGATCGCGCCGAACGCATCGTCGCCGATGTGCTGCCCTCCCTCCCGGCCGCCGCTCACCAGGGCGACGCCGCGCAGGTACTGCGTCACCTCATGATCCGCAGCGGCCTCCTCCGTGAACCGACCCTCGGCACCGTCGAGTTCGTCCACCGCACCTTCCAGGACTACCTGGGTGCCAAGGCCGCGGTGGAGGACGGGGACTTCGGACTGCTGGTGCGCAACGCCGGGGAATCCCAGTGGGCGGACGTGATCCGGATGTCCGTCGCCCATGCCCGCCCACGGGAACGGGCCGACTTGCTGGGCGCCATGACCGACTCGGCGACCCGGCTCGACAGGGCGTCCGCGACCCGCGTACGGCTTCTCGCCCTCGCCTCGCTGGAGCACGCCACGCAACTCGCGCCCGAGGTACGGGCCGCCGTGGAGGGCGACGCCGCCGCACTCATCCCGCCGAGGACGTCCGAGGAGGCTCGCGCCCTGGCCGAGGCCGGCCCCCTCGTCCTCGAACTGCTGCCCGGACCGGAGGGTCTGACCGAGGACGAGGCCCGAGGAGTCGTGGTCACCGCCTCCCTGATCGGCACCGACGCGGCCGTCCCCGTACTGGCACGCTTCCGCTCGCACCCCGCCCTGTCCGTCCGGGCGCAGCTCACCTGGGGATGGCACCGGTTCGACACCGAGCGCTACGCGTCCGAGGTGGTCGCCCATCTGGACCCCGCCGGCCTGTACTTCACCGCGCACTCGACCGCCCAGCTCCGCGTGCTGCGCGACCTGGGCGGCCGGTCCATGCTGCAGATCGTCGGAGACTTCGGCTCGGCGGAGCTGCGCTCCTGCCTGCCGCCCGACCAGGTGACACATCTGGTGCTGCGCTACAACAACCGTCTGCGGGACCTGGACTTCCTGACGGCTCAGCCGCGACTGGAGCAGCTGAACCTCGATCAGTGCGAGGAGGTCGACGGCCTCGAACCGCTCAGGGAGCTGCCGCTGCGGGCACTGTCCCTGCTGTCCCACAAAGGACGGGCCCCGTCGCCCCGCGGTCTGGACGCGCTGAGGTCGCTGCGCGAGCTGAACGTCGGACACCGGCTCACGGGCGAATCGCTGAGCGACACGCTGCCCCTGGACTCACCCCTGGAGGTCCTCTCCTTCGGGCTGGACGTGCTCCGCGACACCGGGATGCGGGGACTGCGTCACTGGGAGTCCCTGCACACCCTCTGGCTGAGCCGGGTGCCCGGCGAGCTCTCCCCCGCCGACTGGTCCGAGGTCGCCGCGCTGCCGGAGCTCAGAGAGCTGCGGATCCACCGGGCCGCCCTGGGTTCCCTCGGGTCGGCACCGCCGCTGCCGGGCGTCGAGCACCTGGAACTCAGAAAGCTGCTGGGGAACGAGGACCTGTCCTGGCTCCGGTCCGTGGTGCCGAATCTGCGGACGGTCAATTTCGTCCTCAATTCGGACACCGGCACCGCACCGGAGCATCTCTCGGGTCAATTGCCGGGCGAACACACGACGACGAGGACCCACAACATTCTGTGACTCCTCCCCCTCCTGAAAAAAGGGGCTGCCCCGGGACCGAAGTCCCGGGGCAGCCCCTTTTCAGGCGGACCCGGAGGTCACGCCTCCTTGCTCAGGTTGGGACCGGCACCACCGGCGGCCTGCTCGATCGGCGGGACGTCGGGCAGCGCCGACTTCTCCTCACCGCGGAAGGTGAAGGCCTTGGTCTCGCCCTCGCCCTCCGTGTCGACGACCACGATGTGGCCGGGACGGAGCTCGCCGAAGAGGATCTTCTCGGAGAGGACGTCCTCGATCTCGCGCTGGATGGTCCGGCGCAGCGGCCGGGCGCCCAGGACGGGGTCGTAGCCCTTCTTCGCGAGGAGGGACTTGGCGCTCGGGCTGAGCTCGATGCCCATGTCCCGGTCCTTCAGACGCTCGTCCACCTTCGCGACCATGAGGTCGACGATCTGGATGATGTCTTCCTCGGTCAGCTGGTGGAAGACCACCGTGTCGTCGACACGGTTCAGGAACTCGGGGCGGAAGTGCTGCTTCAGCTCCTCGTTGACCTTGGCCTTCATCCGGTCGTAGTTGGACTTGACGTCGCCCACGGCCGCGAAGCCGAGGTTGAAGCCCTTGGAGATGTCCCGGGTGCCGAGGTTGGTCGTCATGATGATGACCGTGTTCTTGAAGTCCACGACCCGGCCCTGGGAGTCGGTCAGGCGACCGTCCTCCAGGATCTGCAGCAGCGAGTTGAAAATGTCCGGGTGGGCCTTCTCGACCTCGTCGAAGAGGACGACGGAGAACGGCTTGCGGCGGACCTTCTCGGTCAGCTGGCCGCCCTCTTCGTAGCCCACGTAGCCGGGGGGCGAACCGAAGAGACGCGAGACCGTGTGCTTCTCGCTGAACTCCGACATGTCGAGGGAGATCAGCGCGTCCTCGTCACCGAAGAGGAACTCCGCGAGGGTCTTCGACAGCTCCGTCTTACCGACACCCGAGGGGCCGGCGAAGATGAAGGAACCACCGGGACGCTTCGGGTCCTTCAGACCCGCTCGCGTACGACGGATCGCCTGCGAGAGCGCCTTGATGGCGTCCTTCTGGCCGATGACCCGCTTGTGGAGCTCGTCCTCCATGCGCAGCAGACGCGAGGACTCCTCCTCGGTCAGCTTGAAGACCGGGATGCCGGTGGCGGTGGCCAGGACCTCGGCGATGAGCTCGCCGTCGACCTCGGCCACGACGTCCATGTCGCCGGCCTTCCACTCCTTCTCGCGCTTGGCCTTCGCCGCCAGCAGCTGCTTCTCCTTGTCGCGGAGAGAGGCCGCCTTCTCGAAGTCCTGGGAGTCGATGGCCGACTCCTTGTCGCGGCGCACGCCCGCGATCTTCTCGTCGAACTCACGGAGGTCCGGCGGTGCGGTCATCCGGCGGATGCGCATCCGGGAGCCCGCCTCGTCGATCAGGTCGATCGCCTTGTCGGGGAGGAAGCGGTCCGAGATGTACCGGTCGGCGAGCGTCGCCGCCTGCACCAGTGCCTCGTCCGTGATGGAGACACGGTGGTGGGCCTCGTACCGGTCGCGCAGACCCTTGAGGATCTCGATCGTGTGGGGGAGGGAAGGCTCCGCCACCTGGATCGGCTGGAAGCGGCGCTCGAGGGCCGCGTCCTTCTCGAGGTGCTTGCGGTACTCGTCCAGCGTGGTGGCGCCGATGGTCTGCAGCTCACCACGGGCCAGCATCGGCTTCAGGATCGAGGCCGCGTCGATGGCGCCCTCGGCGGCACCCGCACCGACCAGCGTGTGGAGCTCGTCGATGAACAGGATGATGTCGCCGCGGGTGCGGATCTCCTTGAGGACCTTCTTCAGGCGCTCCTCGAAGTCACCGCGGTAGCGGGAGCCGGCGACCAGTGCGCCGAGGTCGAGGGTGTAGAGGTGCTTGTCCTTGAGGGTCTCGGGCACCTCGCCCTTGACGATGGCCTGGGCGAGGCCCTCGACGACGGCGGTCTTGCCGACGCCGGGCTCACCGATCAGCACCGGGTTGTTCTTCGTACGGCGGGACAGCACCTGCATGACCCGCTCGATCTCCTTCTCGCGCCCGATGACCGGGTCGAGCTTGGACTCACGAGCGGCCTGGGTGAGGTTCCGGCCGAACTGGTCGAGGACCAGGGACGTGGAGGGGGTGCCCTCGGCAGGACCACCGGCGGTGGCGGTCTCCTTGCCCTGGTAGCCGGAGAGCAGCTGGATCACCTGCTGCCGCACCCGGTTGAGGTCTGCGCCCAGCTTGACCAGGACCTGGGCGGCGACGCCCTCGCCCTCACGGATCAGGCCGAGCAGGATGTGCTCCGTGCCGATGTAGTTGTGGCCCAGCTGAAGGGCCTCGCGGAGCGACAGCTCCAGGACCTTCTTGGCACGGGGGGTGAAGGGGATGTGGCCCGAGGGCGCCTGCTGGCCCTGGCCGATGATCTCCTCCACCTGCTGGCGGACCGCCTCGAGCGAAATCCCGAGGCTCTCCAGGGCCTTAGCGGCGACACCCTCACCCTCGTGGATCAGGCCCAGGAGGATGTGCTCGGTGCCGATGTAGTTGTGGTTGAGCATCCGGGCTTCTTCCTGAGCCAGGACGACAACCCGCCGCGCGCGGTCGGTGAACCTCTCGAACATCGTTAATCGCTCCTCAGAGCGGTCAGGCAGTAAGGGGACGCTCCCCTCCCTGTCCTTCCGCAGCTTAGTCCCGCAAGCGGGGACCGCTCATTCCAACTGCCGACACCGTCCTTGGCCTCCTGACCCCGAACGCCGACATCTGCTCCAACCTGATGGTGCGAGACGATGTTCCCGCAGGCCAGGCAGATACCCTCTCCCGCTGTACGCCGATGGCGAACGTGAGATGCCCGAGCCGTGCGTGTCGCCCCTCCCACTAGGGATGTCTTACCCGTGCGCACTGACAGTCCATGCCGCGCGCACCGGTTCCCTCCGCTACGGGCGAACACTCTTGCCCGGCCGAAGGCCCTCGCACGCCCATTTTCCAGGAACTCTGCGCGTTCACGGAAACGCCCAGCGTAACTCCGGGGCTCTTCCGGCGGTTGCTCCTTGCATGGTTCCCACCGTCTCTCTCCCCCGCCGGCCGTTCGATCCGGGAGATCCGGTCGATCCGGTGCATCAGTGGTACGAGAACGAACTGGGCTGGGCGGCAGTGCCCGGGTCGCCGGTACGGCTCGTCACGGGGCTGCGCTTCGACGTCCTGGAGGTGCCGGCGGAGGCGGGATTCGCGGCGCTGCGGCAGCTGGGGCCCGCGTCTCCGGTGGCGTTGCACGGGGAGCGGATGCAGCTGCTGGTGGCCGCGGGAAGCGCGGAGGAGCTGCCGGGGCTGCTCGACTGGCTGGAGTGGGGCGCTCTGGCGCTGGATCTCACGGCGATCGGCGCGGGCGGAAGCATCGAGGCTCCCCAGCCGCCGGATCCCGGCGTCCCGGTGGTGCCGTGCTCCGGGGCTCCGATGTCACCGGGTCCCCGCGCACCGCTGCCGACCGGACAGGAGGCCCGGACAGAGGACCGAGGCCAAGCCGGGACAGAGGCCCGGACAGAGGGCCACCCGCAAGCCCGTCCCGTGGACCGGCCGACGGCCGGTCCGGAAACACAGAGGGGCCCGCGAGGGGCCGCCCGCTGGCTGCGGCCCCCGGAGCCCGGCTGCGCGGTGGAGCCGGCATTGCCGACGCTGTCGGCGCTGGGCGGCGGGGCCGTCGGCGGGGGCGGTGGGGGCGCCCCCGATCTCGTACGACTCGTGCAGACGATGGCGACGCAATGCCATCGGGTAAGGCTGCGGCGCGCCTGCGCTCAGCCGTTGGCCTTCTCGTAAGCCTCACGAATGGACGCGGGAACTCGGCCGCGGTCGTTGACCTCGTAGCCGTTCTCCTTCGCCCAGGCACGGATCTGCGCGGTGTCCTGGCTGCCGCCGGAAGCGACACGGGCCTTTCCGCGTCCACCCGAAGCACGGCCTCCGGTACGACGGCCACCCTTCACGTAGGGCTCGAGAAGGCCACGGAGCTTGTCCGCATTGGCTGTCGTGAGATCGATTTCGTACGTCTTGCCGTCCAACGCGAACGTCACGGTCTCGTCCGCCTCGCCACCGTCGAGGTCGTCGACAAGAAGGACCTGAACCTTCTGCGCCACCGGATTTCCTTTCATCGATAACTTCAGGGCAAGGAGGGCCCGCGGCGTCCGCCGTTTCGCCGTCCCTTGTTATATGCAGTACTGCAGTACGTCGGAAAGCAAACCGCTTTTGCTGGAAAAACACAAACCCCTGGCAGAGACTCAGTGACCACTGCCCGCCCGGAAACGTGCGCGTTTCGGACATAGGGAACGTGGGCAACGCACTCCGGCGGAATAGCCGGTGGCGATCACAGATGCAGAAGCATCCGGCTGTTGCCCAAGGTGTTCGGTTTCACTCGTTCGAGACCGAGGAACTCCGCCACGCCCTCGTCATAGGAACGCAGGAGCTCGGCGTAGACATCGGTGTCGACGGGTGTCTCGCCGATCTCCACGAAGCCGTGCTTCGCGAAGAAGGCGACTTCGAAGGTCAGGCAGAAAACCCGTCGAACGCCGAGCCAGCGAGCGGTCTGCAGCAACTTCTCCAGCAACTGATGCCCGACGCCCAGGCCCTTGACCGCGGGGTTCACCGCGAGAGTGCGGACTTCCGCGAGGTCTTCCCACATCACGTGCAGGGCGCCACAGCCGACCACCTCGGCGTTGTCGTCGCGTTCCGCGACCCAGAACTCCTGGATGTCCTCGTAAAGCGTGACCGTGGCTTTGTCGAGCAGGATACGGCGGCGCACGTTCGCGTCAAGGAGTCCGCGTACGGCCGCGACATCGCTGGTCCTGGCCCGCCGGACGGTGATGGCTTTTGCGGTGACTTCGGGATGCTGTGCCGGAAGCTCTGCTGGAACCTCTGCGGGATGCTCTGCTGGCATGAGCGGACGCTATCGCTCTGAGCCGTCCCCGTCCCCGGCGGGGTTCTCCTCGGAGCGCGGGGGCTCCGGTGGCCTTTCGACGGGTTCGGCGGCTTGTGGTTCGGGCCCTTGCACCATGCGTACGGCATCCCTGAGCGCGACCCGCTGTTCCTCGCTCATCATCCCGAAGAAGGCGACGAGAGCGGCTGCCGGGTTGTCGCTCTGCGACCAGGCGTCGTTCATCAGCGCCGCCGAGTAGGCGGCACGAGTGGAGACCGCCTCATATCGATAGGCCCGGCCTTCCGCCTCGCGACGGACCCAGCCCTTCTGATGGAGATTGTCCAAAACGGTCATCACCGTGGTGTACGCGATGGACCGTTCCTGTTGAAGGTCTTCCAGGACTTCCCGAACGGTCACCGGGCGGTTCCACTTCCACACCCGCGTCATGACCGCGTCTTCGAGTTCTCCCAATGGGCGAGGCACAGCTCAGAACAATAGTGGGAGATGACCAACAAAAAGGGCGTACGACTCGAAGAACGTATGAAACGCATGAAACGTCTGAGTCGTACGCCGGTGGGAGCGCGGTTCGGTCGGGGCGGCCGTACGCCCGGCGGTACGGGGCGGCCGTACGCCGAAGGGGGCGCGGTCGGGGCTCCGCGCGGGGCGGCCCTGTGGGCTCAGGCCCCGGCATCCTTGGGGCCCGAGGCCTGGTGGGCGCCCTCCACGCGCGCGAGGGCGGCGTCGACGACCGCGTCCTCCTTGGCCTTGTTGGCGCCGCCCTGGCTCTTCACGATCGTCACGATGAGCCCGATGAAGAACACGGCCATCACGACGGGGGGCACGAGCGCGGAGACATAGTCCATGCCCCCAGAGTAGCTAGCCCGCCGCGAGCTGCTGCGGGGGGTTCGCCGGAGGCGGCCCGGGCTTGCGCCTCGGCGGGAAGACCTCGCCCGGGGTGGGGATGGGCCGGTCCGGGCGGGGCGGCTGGGACTGCGGCTTCGGCTCGGGCTTCTTGTCGGGCTCGTCGGCGGCCCGGCCCCCGGGCAGGGCCAGCAGCCGGGTGCGGGACGCCGGCACCGAGAGGACCGAGCGGCCCGCGAGACGGGCGCGCACGTCCTGCTCGGCGAGGATCCGGCAGCGGTCCAGGAGAGCCGCCGCGGTGGGGTTTCCGCGCAGCGCGCGGAGCGCGGCGAGATCGTCGGGGTTCGGCCGGTAGCCGGCCGCGAGGACCTCCTCCAGAAGGACGAGGTAGCCGGCCGCGGTACCCGGCAGCGCGGCCCGGTAGCGGGCCAGGTCGGCCACCAGGAAGGCCCGGAGCCTGGCTCCCTCGCGGGCCGCCTCGTCGACGGACTCGGCGAGGCGGAGGCAGTCCTGGACGTCCTCGGCCGAGGCGGGACTGGGGTGCAGGGCGAGGGCGAGGGCACGGCGGAGCACACGCAGCTCCTCCGCACCGAACGCCATGCCGCCGTGGGATCCGTAGGGCGTGGGCATGCGGCGACGATACGCGCTAATCAGACAAAATCCGCATAGCGGGCTAAATGTGGCGCGTCATGCTTTCGCGGATGACGGAGGAATTCGGAATCGGATCCCGGACGCGGATCCCGGACGCGGATCCCGGACGCGGATCAAGGCTCTCCCCGCCGGAGTCGGGACGGAGAGCCTCGCGAACGTGTCTCTCTTCGACACCGGCTCCACAAAGTGCGAAGGGGTGAGACACGTCGGAGGCACTCCGAGGGGCGCGGACGGCGCCGGTCCTCGGAGTGCGCTCCGGGAGCTCACATGCGCGAGACGTTCCGCTCGTACACCAGGCGCAGCCCGATCAGCGTGAGCCACGGCTCGTGCTCGTCGATCACCGAGGACTCGCCGAGGACCATGGGCGCCAGCCCGCCCGTGGCGATGACGGTGACGTCCTCGGGGTCGTCGGCGAGCTCGCGCGCCATACGGGTCACGACTCCGTCGACCTGGCCGGCGAACCCGTAGATGATGCCGGACTGCATCGCCTCGACGGTGTTCTTGCCGATCACCGCGCGCGGCCGGGCCACCTCGATCTTCCGCAGCTGCGCGCCCTTGACGCCGAGCGCCTCGACGGAGATCTCGATGCCGGGAGCGATGACACCGCCGATGTACTCGCCCCGCGCGCTGACCGCGTCGAACGTGGTCGCCGTACCGAAGTCGACGACGATCGCCGGTCCCCCGTACAGCTCGACGGCCGCCACGGCGTTGATGATCCGGTCGGCGCCGACCTCCTTGGGGTTGTCCGTGAGGATCGGCACGCCCGTCTTGACGCCGGGCTCGACGAGGACGGCGGGGACATCGCCGTAGTAGCGCCGCGTCACCTCGCGCAGCTCGTGCAGCACGGACGGAACGGTGGCGCAGATCGCGATGCCGTCGATGCCGTCGCCGAGCTCCTCGCCGAGCAGCGGGTGCATGCCCATGAGGCCCTGGAGGAGGACGGCGAGCTCGTCGGCGGTGCGGCGCGAGTCGGTGGAGATGCGCCAGTGCTCGACGATCTCCTCCCCGTCGAAGAGGCCGAGGACCGTGTGGGTGTTGCCTACGTCGATGGTCAGCAGCATGGCCGGGGTTACTCCGCCGCTCGCAGGTCGAGGCCGATGTCCAGGATCGGTGCGGAGTGCGTGAGCGCGCCCACGGCCAGGAAGTCGACGCCCGTCCGCGCGTACGCGGCGGCGTTGTCGAGGGTGAGCCGCCCGGACGCCTCCAGGAGCGCCCGGCCCTCGACGACGCCCACCGCCTCCTCGCACTCCAGAGGCGTGAAGTTGTCCAGAAGGATCAGGTCGGCGCCCGCGTCGACGACCTCGCGCAGCTGGTGCAGGGTGTCGACCTCGACCTCGACCGGGACCTCCGGGAACATCTCCCGTACGGCCTTGAAGGCCTGCGCCACGCCGCCGGCGGCGACCACGTGGTTGTCCTTGACCAGCGCGGCGTCGGAGAGCGACATCCGGTGGTTGACGCCGCCCCCGCAGCGCACCGCGAACTTCTCCAGCGAGCGCAGGCCCGGCGTCGTCTTGCGGGTGTCCCGCACGCGGGCCTCGGTGCCCTCCAGGGCGTCCGCCCACGCGCGCGTGGCGGTCGCGATGCCGGACAGCCGGCACAGGAGGTTCAGCGCGCTGCGTTCGGCCGTCAGCAGGTCGCGGGTGCGCGTGGTGACGCTCAGCAGCTTCTGGCCGGCCTCGACGCGGTCACCGTCCTCGACGTGCCGCTCGACCTCGAACTCGTCGGTGCAGACCACGGAGAGGACGGCCTCGGCGACCCGCAGACCCGCGACGACGCCCGCGTCCCGGGCGGTGAAGTCGGCGGTGGAGACGGCGTCCTCGGGGATGGTCGCGACCGTCGTCACGTCCACACCGTGGTCGAGGTCCTCCTGGATCGCCACGTTCGCGACGTCCTCGACCTCGAGGGGGTCGAGACCGGCGTCGGCGAGGAGCTGGGCGAGAGCGGGATCGAGGCCGCACTCCAGGTACGCCTCGTCCGTGTCGGCGCCGCAGCCGCAGCCGTCGCCGCAGCCGCCGCTCTGGACGAGGGGAAGGTCGTGGGTGCTCACTTCGGTCACTGCTCCTGGGGACGGGACTGGGGCGCCGGGTGGGGCTGCCGGGAGGTCGGGGGGAAGTCTGCGGTATCGGTGGTGCGAACGGCGAGGGTCCGGTCGGGATTCAGCCGTACGACGATGTGGCGGCGCCACCGGTCGTCGTCCCGGTCGGCGTGGTCCTCGCGCCAGTGGCAGCCCCGGGTCTCCTCGCGGAGGCGGGCGGCGGCGACCAGGACACGGGCCACGCACAGCAGGTTGGTCGCCTCCCAGGTGTCGACGCCGGGCTCGGAGGTCTTGCCGTTCTCGTCGAGGGCGTCACGCGCGTCGGTGTGCAGCCGCTGGAGCTGGTCGGCGGCGGTCGCGAGGGAGTCGGCGGAGCGCAGCACACCGGCCCCCACGGTCATGATCCGCTGGATCGCGAAGCGGGCCTCGGGTGCGAGCAGCGGGTGCGCGGGCGTCTCGGGGTGCGGCACGGGTTCGGGCACGCGCGCGTGGAGACCGTCCTCGGCATGACTCGCCGCGATGTCGGCGGCGATGCGCTCGGCGTAGACCAGGCCTTCCAGGAGCGAGTTGGAGGCGAGCCGGTTGGCGCCGTGGACGCCCGTGCAGGCGACCTCGCCGCACGCGTACAGGCCGGGGACCGTGGTGCGGCCCCGCGCGTCGGTCCGCACGCCTCCGGAGGCGTAGTGCGCGGCCGGGGCGACCGGGACGGGCTCGGTCACCGGGTCGATGCCGTGGGTGCGGCAGGCGGCGAGGATCGTCGGGAAGCGGTGCTCCCACATTTCGGCGCCGAAATGCCGGGCGTCGAGGAACATGTGCTCGGCGTCCTGCTCCTGCATGCGGCGCGTGATGCCCTTGGCGACGATGTCCCGGGGCGCCAGCTCGGCCAGCTCGTGCTGGCCCACCATGAAGCGCACGCCGTCACCGTCGACCAGGTGGGCTCCCTCGCCGCGCACCGCCTCGGAGACGAGCGGCTGCTGGCCCTCCGCGTCCGGTCCGAGGAAGAGCACGGTCGGGTGGAACTGGACGAATTCGAGGTCGGAGACCTCGGCGCCCGCGCGCAGGGCGAGGGCCACGCCGTCGCCGGTGGAGACGGACGGGTTGGTGGTCGCGGAGTAGACCTGGCCCATGCCGCCGGTCGCGAGGACCACGGCGGGGGCGTGCACGGCGCCCACTCCGTCGTGCTGGCCCTCTCCCATGACGTGCAGGGTCACGCCCGCGGTGCGGCCGTCGGCGTCCGTGAGGAGGTCGAGGACGAGCGCGTTCTCGACCGTGCGCAGGCCACGCGCGCGTACCGCCTCGACGAGGGCCCGGGAGATCTCGGCGCCCGTCGCGTCGCCGCCCGCGTGCGCGATGCGGCGGCGGTGGTGGCCGCCCTCGCGGGTGAGTTCGAGCCGGCCCTCGGCGGACTCGTCGAAGTGCGCGCCGGTCGCGATGAGGCGGCGGACGGCGTCGGGGCCCTCGGTGACGAGGATGCGCACGGCCTCCTCGTCGCACAGGCCCGCGCCCGCCACCAGGGTGTCGTCCAGGTGCTGCTCGGGGGTGTCGCCCTCGCCGAGGGCCGCGGCGATGCCGCCCTGCGCCCAGCGCGTCGAGCCGTCGTCCAGGCGGGCCTTGGTGACGACGACGGTCCTCAGCCCGGCGGCCTCGCAGCGCAGGGCCGCGGTGAGTCCGGCGACGCCGGAGCCGACGACCACGACGTCCGCGGTGAGGGCCCAGCCGGGGGCGGGGGCGTGCAGTCGTATGCCGGTGCCAGTGGCAGTACCTGAACCTGTGCCTTTGCCGGTCACGAGGCGGCTCCGAAGGTGAGGGGGATGTTGTCGATCAGCCGGGTCGTCCCGACCCGGGCGGCGACGGCGAGGACCGCCTCGCCGGTGAAGTCGTCCGGGATCTCCGTGAAGTCGGAGGGGTCGACGAGGGCCAGATAGTCCAGGGCCAGCGGCGGTCGCATGCGGGCCGCCTCGTCGAGGACCAGCCGGGCGGCCGCGCGGACACCGGCGGGACCGCCGGGGACGGCCTTGGCGACGGCGTGCGCGTCGGCGGCGGCCCGGGACTCGCCGATGGCGCTGAGGGCTTCGGCACGCGCGCGCGTGGCGGGCACCTCGAGGGCCCGCGCGCGCAGCGCTTCCTGCGCGGCGTGCCGGTCGCGGCCCGCGAACAGGGCCTGCGAGAGGGCGAGCGCGGTGCGCCGCTCCTCGGCCGAGAGGTAGCGGTTGCGGCTGGAGAGGGCGAGTCCGTCCTCCTCGCGCACGGTCGGGACCCCGGCGATCTCCACCCCGAAGTTCAGGTCGCGTGCCATGCGCCGGATCAGGGCCAGCTGCTGGGCGTCCTTCTGGCCGAAGAGCGCCACGTCGGGCCGGGTGAGGTGCAGCAGCTTGCCGACGACGGTGAGCATGCCGTCGAAGTGGCCGGGGCGAACGGAGCCTTCCAGGCGCCCGCCCATCGGTCCCGCGGAGATCCGGACCTGGGGCTCGCCGCCGGGGTAGACCTCGTCGACGGAGGGGGCGAACACGACGTCCGCTCCCGCCAGTTCGGCGATCTTCAGGTCGGCGTCGAGGGTGCGCGGATAGCGGTCGAGGTCCTCGCCCTGGCCGAACTGGAGGGGGTTCACGAAGACGGTCACGACCACCTCGCCTCCGTCACCCGCGATCTCGCGCGCGGTGCGGATCAAGGTGGCGTGGCCCTCGTGCAGGGCGCCCATCGTCATCACGACGGCGCGGCGGCCCGCGCGGGCCCGCGCGTGCAGTTCGTCGGCGGTGCGCAGCAGAACGGTGGTCATCGGGCGTCTCCCTCGGTCCCCTGGGTCCCGTCCGTCCCGTTGGCGAGTACCCCCAGGAGGTCCTCGGCGAGCTCCGGCTTGAGCAGTCCGTGGGCGAGCGCGCGGTCGGCGGTCGCGCGGGCCATCGCCAGATAGCCGGCGACGGTCCCCGGGGCGTGCTCGCGCAGCTCGGCGATGTGCGCGGCGACCGTGCCCGCGTCTCCGCGCGCGACGGGTCCGGTCAGGGCCGCGTCGCCCGACCTGAGCGCGTTGTCCAGAGCCGCGCCGAGCAGTGGGCCCAGCATCCGGTCGGGGGCTTCCACTCCGGCGGTGCGCAGCAGCTCCATCGACTCGGCGACCAGGGTCACCAGGTGGTTGGCGCCGAGCGCGAGGGCCGCGTGGTAGAGCGGCCGGGACTCCTCGGCGATCCACTCGGGCTCGCCGCCCATCTCGATCACCAGGGCCTCGGCGGCCAGCCGCAGCTGTTCGGGCGCGGTGACCCCGAAGGAGCATCCGGCGAGCCGCTGGACGTCCACGGCGGTGCCCGTGAACGTCATCGCGGGGTGCAGTGCGAGGGGCAGCGCGCCGGCCCTGAGCGCCGGGTCGAGCACCCGCGTGCCGTACCGCCCCGAGGTGTGCACCAGCAGCTGGCCGGGCCGGACGGACCCCGTGTCGGCGAGCCCCTCGACGAGCCCGGGCAGGGCGTCGTCCGGGACGGTCAGCAGCACGAGGTCGGCGCGCTCCAGGACCTGTGCCGGAGACACCAGCGGCACGTCGGGCAGGAGCTGTGCGGCACGCCGCCTGGAGGCGTCGGAGACGCCGGAGACGGCCACCGGTCGATGTCCGGCGAGCTGGAGTGCCGCGGCGAGCGCGGGGCCGACGCGGCCGGCGCCGACGACGCCGACGGTGAGCCGCGCGGGGCGGTCCTTGGGGTCTGGCTGGGGGAATGTACTCACTCGACGGCGGCCTTCCGTTCCAGTCCGCTCGGGGTACCGGACGATTTCTCGTCATGTTAACGCGATTGGTTCGAGGGCTGTTCGGCCATCCACAGGCTGTGGGTTTCCGCCGGCCGCGGGGACCGGACGAGCGCCGACCGCGTGAACGGGATTTCCGCAGGTCACCGGCGCGCGGAAATCGGGGTGACCGGCCGGGCGGGCTCGGGACATCATCCTGGGATGAGCGATACGGCGGCAGAGAGCGGTACGGAGCCTGCGGAGCAGGCCGGGGAGGAGACGGCACCGCTGTCTCCCGAGGAGCGATTCGAGCGGCGCGCCGCGGCCTGGAAGGCGGCGGAGCGGGTGCTCTGGAGGCCCGGCTACCAGCAGACGCTCCGCGAGCGCCTGACGTGGCTGAGCGAGGCCGCCGAAAGCGTGTGCGACCTCGACGGGCGGGTCGACATGTACGGGGACGGCCTCGTCGAGACCCTGGAGGAACGGGTCGCCGAGTTGCTGGGCATGGAGGCGGCCGTCTTCTTCCCGACCGGCACCATGGCCCAGCAGGTCGCCCTGCGCTGCTGGGCGGGCCGTACCGGCGACGCGACCGTGGCACTGCACCCCCTCAATCACCCCGAGGTCCATGAGCGGCATGCCTTCAGCCAGGTCAGCGGACTGCGCCCGGTGCATGTGACGGACGCTCCCCGGCTGCCGACCGCCGAGGAGGTACGGGACTTCCCCGAGCCGTTCGGAGCGCTCCTTCTGGAGCTGCCCCTCCGCGACGCCGGTTTCGTCCTGCCCTCGTGGGAGGAGCTCACCGAGGTCGTGGAGGCCGCCCGGGAGCGCGACGCGGTGGTCCACTTCGACGGGGCCCGGCTGTGGGAGTGCACCCCGCACTTCGGCCGTCCGCTGGACGAGATCGCGGGCCTCGCGGACAGCGTGTACGTGTCGTTCTACAAGTCGCTCGGCGGCTTCGGGGGTGCGGCGGTCGCGGGCCCCAGGACGCTCGTCGACGAGGCGAAGACCTGGCGGCACCGCTACGGCGGCATGATCATCCAGCAGTTCCCGACCGTCCTGTCCGCGCTGATCGGCCTGGAGCGGGAGCTGCCCCGGCTGCCCGAGTACGTCGCCCACGCGCGCGTGGTGGCCGGTGCCCTGCGCGAGGGCTTCACGGAGGCCGGTGTCCCCTGGGTCCGCGTCCACCCGGAGGAGCCGCATACCCACCAGTTCCAGATCTGGCTACCCTACGAGCCGGACGTCCTCGGGGACGCGGGACTGCGGCAGACCGAGGAGACGAGGACAGGCCTCTTCGCCCAGGGCTGGGCCCGGGGCGGCCCCGGACTCGCGTACACCGAGATCACGGTGGCCGGGCCCGGGCTGGAGTGGACGGCGGACGACGTGAAGGCGGCGGTCCGGGCGTTCGTGGAACGGCTGCCGGGCGGGATCACCGAGTAGCCGTGCGGAGCGAGGCGGCGGCATCGTCGGCGGAGCGACGGCGGAACGCACCGGCCGGGGCGACCGGTCGCCCGTCCCGCGGCGGCGGGACCTCGGCGGGGCCGGATGCGGGTCTCAGCGGACCGGGTGCCGGCGCGGTCCGTGCAGCCACCGGCCCAGGGCGGCGCGTATCCGGCCGTGGGACGGATGCCCGGCCACGACGGCCCGGAACCGCCGGTAGTCACGCAGTCCCCGCAGGGCCTCCCGGTCGTGGGTGCCGGGGGCCGGAGGGGCCGCTTCCCCGTGCTGAGAGGCCCGGTAGGTGTCCAGGAGGTACTGCTGGGTGATGCTCATGACGGATCGCCTCTCGGGACGAGGGATGGGATCCGAAGGCCCCGCGCGGACTGCCCCGGTCGTCCAAGATTGCGCCTGATCACAACGGCTGTCGCCTCGATTGACGGCCGCCGTCAATCGACGGCGGCCGTTGTCGGTGGCGAGGTGCACCATGGGGGCATGAGCGTGCACATCGACATCAGCGGGCTGCGGCCGGAGCGGGTCGCCGTCGTGCCGTCGCCGCTGGCCGAGCTGGGGATGGCGCTGCACGCGCTGGCGGAGCCGGGGCACCACCCCGGGCTCCAGGGCTGGGTGACGGGCGTGACCGCCCGGCTCGATCCCCATCTCGCGGACCGGATGTGCGAGGCGGACTTCCTGTGGCGTACGACGTTCTCGGACCTGTTCCTGCCCTGTGCGGGCATCCCGGGCGGGGCCGCGCTGCCGGGGGCGACGCTCGCCGAGGACCTGGATCTGCTGGACAAGCTCACGGACGAGCAGTTCGTGGACGCGGCCCTGGAGTTCACCTGCGCGCTCGCGTACAGCTCCGAAGGGCCGCACGCCCTCTCCGATCCCGAGGTGCAGCGGCGTGCCGTGGATCTGGCCGCCTCGCGCGGGCCGCAGCAGACGCGGTTCACGGAGCGGCTGCTGGTGGACCCGCCGGGCGTGCGGGCCTGGCTGAGGCAGTTCCTGGAGGACTGTGACGAGGCCTTCTTCGCCGAGACCTGGTCCCGCCTGCGCCACCCGCTCGCCGCGGAGGCCCGTCACAAGACGGATCTGCTCCGGCACAAGGGCCTGCCCGAGGCGCTGGCCTCCGTATCCTCCGCCCTGTCCCTCGACGAGACGGCGCGGCGCATCACCGTCGACAAACTGACCGAGGGGCTCACGGTCACGGCGGACGGCGGCCTGCTCCTCGTCCCCACCAGCCTCGGCCGCCCGCACCTGATGGTGCTGCACCGGTACCGGTGGCAGCCGGTGCTGCACTACCCGGTCAGCTCCCCCGAGCTCGCCACCCCGCCCTCGGTCGAGCAGCTCACCCTGCGGATGGCGGCCCTGTCCCACCCGGTCCGGATGCGCATCTGCCGCCATCTGGCCAGGAGCGCGTACACCACGGGCGAGCTGGCCCAGGTGCACGGCATGACCGCACCGGAGATATCCCGGCACCTGAGCGTGCTCAAGAAGGCGGGCCTGATCACCACACGGCGCCGCGGACGGTATGTGCTGCACCAGCTCGACGTCAGCGTGGTGGCCCGGCTGGGCAGCGATTTCCTCGAGGGCATCCTGCGTTAGAGCGTCTCGACGCGGTGCCGTGGCGGATGTGCCGTGGCGGATGTCGCGGACCCTGCGTGGTCCGGACGACACCCGCCGGTTCAGTCGAAGCGGATGTGGCGCGCGCTCGTCCACGCCCGCCGCAGACGTCCGCGCACGGCCCCGTCGCGGTTCGGCGTGAGGGTCAGCCCCGCGAGGACGGCGATGCGGTCGGCGGTCTTGGCGACCGTCGTGTGGTCGGTCCACAGATGTTCGGCGAACTCCGGCTCGCGCAGCCGCTCCAGACAACGGTCGAGCTGGCCCACGGCCCAGCTCTCGCGCCGCAGCGGGGCGTCCTTGCCGGCGACGTACCGCAGGAGCCGCCCGAAACCGCGCTCGCGCAGCCGCCCCAGTACGGTCTCGCGCTGGGCCAGCAGCGTGAAGTGCCGCACGTCGTGGCCCAGTTCGCCCAGCCGGCCGACCGTCTCCGCGAAGTACCGGGGGTCCGTGACCGTCATGGGAGCGATGACCACGCCGCCGTGCGCGGCCAGCGCGAGGTCGAGCACCTCGACCACGCCCTGCCGCCAGGACACCAAGTCCTGGAAGTCGCCGCGAAGTTCGGGCGGAAGCATGCGGCGCAGGCCGAAGCCGGCGTGTTCCGGATCGCAGATGACGCTGCCGGGCAGCCGTCGCTGGATCTCGTGTGCGGTCTGTGTCTTGCCGCCCCCGAAGGGGCCGTTGATCCACAGGAGCATGCGCAGACCCTAGTGGGCGCCGGTCACGCCCCGGTCACGCCCCGTCCGCCGACCGCGCCTCGGAGCGCGTCAGCCGTGGCCGCCCGCCCGGACGAGCCCCGTCTCGTAGGCGAGCACGACCACCTGGACCCGGTCACGCAGCCCCAGCTTCGTGAGAATGCGCCCGACATGGGTCTTCACGGTGGCCTCGGAGAGGACGAGACGGGCCGCGATCTCGCCGTTGGACAGTCCCTGCGCGACGAGGATCATGACCTCGCGCTCGCGCTCGGTGAGCCGTTCCAGCCCCTTGTGCCGGGGCTCCTTGCCGGCGTTGGGCAGCAGCGGCGCGAACCGGTCGAGCAGGCGCCGGGTGGTGGACGGCGCGACGACGGCGTCACCGCTGTGCACGGACCGGATGGCGGCGAGCAGCTCGCCCGGCGGCACGTCCTTGAGCATGAAGCCGGAGGCGCCCGCCTTCAGCCCGGAGAAGGCGTACTCGTCGAGGTCGAAGGTGGTGAGGATCAGCACCTTCGGCGGGTTCGGGTCCGAACAGATGCGGCGGGTGGTCTCCACGCCGTCCAGCTTCGGCATGCGTACGTCCATCAGCACCACGTCCACCGCGGTGGCACGCAGTACCTGGAGGGCCTCGACACCGTCGCCCGCCTCGGCCACGACCTCCATGTCCGGCTGGGCGTCGAGCACCATCCGGAAACCGGTGCGCAGCAGCACCTGGTCGTCGACGAGCATCACGCGGATCGCCATCGGGGTCCTTTCACTTCGTAGGGATCATTCGTAAGGATCAGGTGTGTACAGGTGTCAGTGGGCCGGTTTGAGCGGCAGCAGGGCGCTGATGCGGAAGCCTCCACCGGGCCGCGGCCCCGCGTCCAGCGTGCCGCCGACCATGCCGACTCGCTCGCGCATGCCGATGAGGCCGTGGCCCTGCCCGTCGGCGCCGCCGTCCTCGTACAGCTCGTGGGGAGCGCCCTTGCCGTCGTCCTCGACGAGCAGTCCGAGGCCGTCGTCGAAGTAGACCAGGCGGACGCTCGCACCCGCGTTCGGTCCCCCGTGCTTGCGGGTGTTGGTGAGCGCCTCCTGCACGATGCGGTACGCCGTGAGCTCCACACCGCTGGGCAGCGGACGCGGGGTGCCCTCCACCTTGAAGTCGACGGGGAGACCGGAGGTACGGCACTGCGCGATGAGGTCGTCGAGCTGCTCGACGTCGGGCTGCGGCACGTACTCGCCGCTCTCCTGGTGCTCGCCCGTGCGCAGGACTCCGAGCAGGCGGCGCATCTCGGCGAGGGCCTGGCGGCCGGTCCCCGAGATGGTCTCCAGGGCCTTCTTGGCCTGGTCCGGGGCGGTGTCCATGACGTACGCGGCGCCGTCGGCCTGGACCACCATCACCGAGACGTTGTGCGCGACGACGTCGTGCAGCTCGCGCGCGATCCGGGCTCGCTCGGCGGCGACCGCGACCTTGGCCTGTGCCTCGCGCTCCTTCTCCAGGCGGGCGGCGCGCTCCTCCAGCTGCGCGAGGTACGCGCGGCGGGTGCGGATCGAGTCGCCGAGCACCCAGGCGAGCGCGAACGGAACCGTCTGGAAGATCGCTATGAGGACGCCGCCCAGTCCGCCCGACTCGGTCGCGGGCCAGCGGAGCTGTGCGAGCGTGCCCGCGCACAGGCCGCCGATCAGCGCGAACCGGGAGGCCCAGCGGGCGCCGTCCGCGGCGACGGTGTAGATGATCACCAGCATCGCGAAGTCCGCGGTCATCACCTCCACGTCCAGAACCAGCTGGAGGAAGCCCAGGGCCGCGGCCAGGATCAGCATCTTCTCCGGCATGCGGCGGCGCAGCGCGACGACCAGGCACAGGAAGGAGGCGATCGTCAGGGACTCGGCGAACGACCCGTGGTGGTCCTCGGCCCCGTCGACAGTCGCGATGTTCACGCCGGTGACGCCGAGCAGGGCGACGGCCCAGAAGCTGTCGACCCATGTCGGGTACCTGCGGAGAAAGTCATAGAGGCGCTGCACGTAACCCAGAGTAGGGAAGCGTGCAGTGGGCAGGGGTCAGCCGGAGGATCGATCCGGGACCGCCCCTCGTACTCCCCAAGGTGGATGCCCACCACTCCGCGACGCCCGGGGACGGTCGTCCTGACCCCGCCGCGGACGCGGGGTGCGGCCCGTATGTCCTCCGCGGCCCCCGCCGGCCCGGCACCGTCCGCACCCTGCGGCCCGACCGGGACGACACCCCCTGGGACACGCCCTAGCCTGGCCCGGTGAGACGTGAGGCGGCGGGCGAGTGGCGAGGGTGGCGCGAGGCGACGGAGGAGGCGCTGTACGGCCCCTCCGGCTTCTATCGCAGGCCCGAGGGGCCCGCCGGGCACTTCCGGACCTCGGTGCACGCGTCCCCGCTGTTCGCCGGCGCCGTGGCGCGGCTGCTGTGCCGGGTCGACGCGGCGCTCGGCCGCCCGGACGTGCTGGACTTCGTCGACATGGCGGCGGGCCGCGGCGAGCTGGTGACCGGCGTCCTCGCCGCCCTCCCGGCCGAGGTGGCCTCCCGCGCGCGCGGGTACGCGGTCGAACGCGCCGGCCGGCCGGCCGGCCTCGACGACCGGATCGCCTGGCTCACCGAGCCTCCGAAGGGGATCACCGGGCTGCTGTTCGCCAACGAGTGGCTGGACAACGTGCCCGTCGACGTCGCCGAGGCCGGCCCGGACGGGGCGCCGCGTCTGGTCCTCGTCCGCGGCGACGGGGCCGAACGCCTCGGGGAGGCCGTCACCGGGGCCGAGGCGGAGTGGCTGGAGCGCTGGTGGTGGCCCGGCGCACGGCTCGCCCGCACACCCGCACCGGGAGCGGGACAGGTCCCCACGCCCCCACAAGGAGCTCCGTTTCCACAGGGAGCGCACGCGGCCCCCGAGGAGCCCCCCGCGCCCGCCGAAGGCGCCCGTGCCGAGATCGGGCTGCCCCGGGACATCGCCTGGGCCTCCGCCGTGTCCGCACTCGACCGGGGTCTCGCCGTCGCCGCCGACTACGCGCACTTCGCGGGCGGACGGCCGCCCTTCGGGACACTCACCGGTTTCCGGGAAGGGCGCGAGACGGTTCCGGTGCCGGACGGGTCGTGCGACATCACCGCGCACGTGGCGCTCGACGCGTGCGCGCTGCCCGGGGGTCGCGTGACGACCCAGCGCGCGGCGCTGCGCGCGCTGGGTGTGACCGGCGCCCGTCCCCCGCTCGCGCTGGCGTCCACGGACCCCGCCGCCTATGTGCGCGCCCTCGCGGGCGCCGGCGCGGCCGCGGAACTCACCGCGCCGGGCGGCCTGGGCGACTTCGGCTGGCTGCTCCAGCCCGTGGGCCTCCCTGAAGTGCTCCCGGACACCGCGGCCGGCGAGAGCGCGCTCCTTCGCGGCGCCCTACTTGTCGATGTCCCCGACGACGAAGAACAGTGACCCCAGGATCGCCACCATGTCCGCGACCAGCGTCCCCGGCAGCAGTTCGGCGAGCGCCTGGATGTTGTTGTACGAGGCGGAGCGCAGCTTCAGCCGGTACGGGGTCTTCTCGCCCTTGCTGACGAGGTAGTAGCCGTTGATGCCGAGGGGGTTCTCGGTCCAGGCGTACGTGTGCCCCTCGGGCGCCTTCAGGACCTTGGGCAGGCGCTGGTTGATCGGCCCGGGCGGCAGCTCGGCGAGCCGGTCGAGACAGGCGTCCGCGAGATCGAGGGAGACGTGCGTCTGCTCCAGGAGACACTCGAAGCGGGCCAGGCAGTCGCCCTCCTGGCGAGTGACGACCTTCAGCGTGTCCTGGAGCTCGCCGTACGCGAGGTAGGGCTCGTCACGGCGCAGGTCGAAGTCGACGCCGGAGGCACGCGCGACGGGGCCGCTCACGCCGTACGCGTGCACGGCCTCCGGTGAAAGAACGCCCACATCGCGCGTACGCCCCCGGAAGATCTCGTTGCCGAGCACCAGGTCGTCGTACACGCCCATGCGCGAGCGCAGCGCGGCGACGCAGGCACGCGCGCGGGTGGCCCATCCGGCCGGAAGGTCCTCCTTGAGACCGCCGACGCGGTTGAACATGTAGTGCATGCGCCCGCCGGAGATCTCCTCCATGACGTGCTGGAGCTCCTCGCGCTCCGTGAAGGCGTAGAAGATCGGGGTGATCCCGCCCAGCTCCAGGGGATAGGAGCCGAGGAACATCAGGTGGTTGAGGACACGGTTGAGCTCCGCGAGGAGCGTGCGCGTCCACACCGCGCGCGCGGGGACCTCCATGCCGAGCATCCGCTCCACGGCGAGGACGACACCCAGCTCGTTCGAGAACGCCGACAGCCAGTCGTGACGGTTGGCGAGCATGATGATCTGGCGGTAGTCGCGCGCCTCGAAGAGCTTCTCCGCGCCGCGGTGCATATAGCCGATGACCGGCTCCGCGTGCTGGATCCGCTCGCCGTCGAGCACGAGCCGCAGCCTCAGCACTCCATGGGTCGAAGGGTGCTGCGGGCCGATGTTGAGCACCATGTCGGTGCTCTCGGCAGCGCCACCGATACCGACCATGGTCTCCGTCGTAGGAGTCATGGACACAGTCTCTCGTACGTACGCTTGCCGCATGGAGACGGGGAGCACGCAGACCGCCGAGAACGCGATGCCGGAGCCGGTCTGGACCGGGCTGCCTCCGGGGCTGCTGCGCATGCGGCGGCTGCTGCTCGTGGTGTGGCTGGGACTCCTGACGGTCGCCGTCGGGCTGCTCCTCGGGCTGTTCGCCGGTCCGGGCTGGGCGGCCTTCGCCCTGCTGCCGCTCGCCCTGATGGTGTGGGGCTGGCCCATGCTGGGGCGCAACTGGCGCTCCTGGCGGTACGCGGAACGCGCGGACGACCTGCTGATCAGCCGGGGTGTGCTGTGGCGTGAGGAGACCGTGGTGCCGTACGGGCGCATGCAGCTGGTCGAGGTGACCTCCGGGCCCGTCGAACGTCACTTCGGGCTCGCCAGCGTGCAGCTGCACACGGCCGCCGCGGCGACCGACGCGTGCATCCCGGGTCTCGACCCGGCCGAGGCCGAACGGCTGCGGGACCGGCTGACCGAACTGGGCGAGGCACGATCGGCGGGACTGTGAGCACGGCCTCCCCGCGCGATGCGGACTCCGCGGACTCCCTGGGGAACCTCCCTGCCGCGTCCCTCGTTCCGGCCGGAACGAGATCCCTGCCGGGCGACGACGGCCCCGCACGGGAGGAAAAGCCGCTGTACGAGCGCCGGTTGCACCCGGTGACCCCGTTCCGGCGCGCCTGGGCGCCGGTCACCGTGATCGCCGGCTGGGCCGTCCACGACCCCAACCAGGCGCAGGAGCAGCTGACCAGACTCACCACGACCGCCCTGATCGTCGGACTCGCCGTGATCGTCCCGGGCGCCGCCCTCTACGGCTTTCTGAGCTGGTGGTTCACGCACTTCGCGGTGACCGACACCGAACTGCGCATCCGTACCGGCCTGTTGTTCCGCCGTACCGCGCACATCCGGCTCGAACGGCTCCAGGCCGTCGACGTCACCCAGCCGTTGCTGGCCCGCGTCGCGGGCGTCGCCAAGCTCAAGCTCGATGTCGTCGGTGCGGACAAGAAGGACGAGCTGGCCTACCTGGGCGAGGGCGAGGCCCGGATGCTGCGCGCCGAACTCCTCGCCCGGGCCGCCGGTTTCGCACCCGAATCCGCCCACGAGGTCGGCGAGGCGCCGGTGCGCCGGCTGCTGCACGTCCCGCCCGGCGTCCTCGCCGTCTCGCTGGTGCTCACCGGCGCCACCTGGGGCTCCCTCCTCGCCGCCGTCGTCGTCCCCACGTTCCTGTGGCTCCTCACGCACAGCGTGTGGACGGTCCTCGCGACCGGACTGCCGCTGCTCGGCGCGGCGGGCGCGAGCAGCGTGGGACGGTTCGTCGGCGAGTACGACTGGACGGTGGGCGAGTCGCCCGACGGACTCCGCATCGACCACGGGCTCCTGGACCGCACGCACGAGACGGTGCCGCCCGGCCGCGTGCAGACCGTGCGGATCGTCGAACCCCTGCTGTGGCGGCGCCGCGGGTGGGTGCGCGTCGAGCTGGACGTGGCCGGGTCCTCGAACTCGGTCCTCGTGCCCGTCGCTCCGCGCGAGGTCGCCGGGACCGTGATCACCGCGGTGCTGCCCGGGGTGACCGTTCCGGTGTCCCTGGACCGGCCGCCGCGGCGGGCCGGCTGGTGCCTGCCGTTCTGGTGGCGCGGGTACGGACTCGCCGTCACCGACACCGTCTTCGCGGCGCGCCACGGGCTGCTGCGGCGCAGCCTCTCCCTCGTCCCGCACGCGAAGGCGCAGAGCGTACGGCTGACACAGGGGCCGTGGGAGCGCCTCAAGGGACTCGCCGACGTCCACATCGACACCGGCGCCGACAAGACGGTGACGGCACGGCTGCGGGACGCCGCGGAGGCGGCGGAACTCCTCAGGGCCCAGGCCGACCGGTCCCGCACAGGGCGGCGGGAAGCCCGGCCGGACCGGTGGATGGCCTGAGGCCTCGCACGGCCGCGAAGCCCGCCCACGGGCGGACCGAGGCGGCGGACCCAAGGTCCACGCCGGTCCACGCCGGAAACGGACCGATGAGACGGACCGACGGCTTGCGCCCGAAAAACGCCCGAAAAAAGGAGTGAGGGCAGTGGCGTGGTGCCACTGCCCTCACTCCGTCACGTCCGTCACGTCTGTCGGCCCGGGACGCGGGCGGCTCAGGAAGCCGCGCTCCGCAGCCCTGCCAGGTCGATGTGCTCCGTCTCGTCGTGCGCGGTCAGGTCGATGACCTGACGGCCGACATCGCGCGAACCCTCGCTCGCGGGCTTGAACCCGGACTCGGCCTCGGCCTTGTGCAGGGCGAGCGCCTCCTGGCCGACCACATCGGCCAGGTCCTCGTTCTGTACGGCTTCCATCGCGGCGGCGTCGGACGACTCCTTCTGCGTACCGAAGAAGTCGAACCCGCCCTCGACCGAGGGCCGTCGCACCGGCGCGGTGGGCGGGACGACGGCCACCGCCGTCGGCACGGTGAAGTGCCCGGACCGCTGGGCGGGCTTGGCGGAATGCGACGCCCGGGCCGGCTGCGCCGCCTCGGCCTGCGCCGCCGTGGCGGTTGCGGCGGATTCGGCGGACTGCGAAGGCTTGGCCTCGGCGACCGCGCGCTGATGCTCGCCGGCCGCCTCGGGCTTCCCCTGCGCCCCACCCGCTTCCGCGACGGCGTCCGGGGACGGACCCGTCTCGCCTGCCGAAGCACGCCTCGTGGGCTCGGCCTTCACGACCGTGTCCTTCGTCGCGACGGCGTCCTTGGTCGCGACCGCACCCCTCGCCGCCGCGTCCCTCTTCGCGGCCGCGTCCCGCTTGACGGCCGCGTCCAGCGCGGACTCGCCACGCGCGGGCGCCTCGCTCAGGGGTTCGGCCGTCGCGGAGCCGGCGTCCGCTTCGGAAACGGCATCGGCATCGGCATCCGAGTCCGGCTCCGAGTCGGGCAGCGCCAGGGCCACGGACCCCGAGATCGTCGAGGCCTCGGTGCCTTCCGCGTCCCGAGTACCGCCGGCTATCCGGCTCAGCGCCGCGCCGGCCCGCAGAAAGAGCGACGACCCGGCCGGAGAGAAGACCTCGGGAGACTCGTCGGCCGCGGCCTCGACCCCGGCGTCTGCCTCTCCGTCCGCCTCCGCCTCCGTGGAAGCCGTGTCGTCATCAGCCGTCGTGAAGGCCGCGATGGCCTCCGCCCCGCTCCCGGACACCGCGCCCTCGGAGCCGCCCGACTCCTCGGACTCCTCGGACTCCTCCGGCTCCTCGGACGTCTCGGGCGCGTCCGGCGAATCCACCGCGTCGGCGGAGCCCTCCGCGCCAGGGGAATCCGGCGTCTCCGGGGAGTCCGGCGCCCCTTCCGCATCCGGAGCCGTCCGCGCGGCCGGCAGGGCGCGCGTCGGCACTGCAGCCTCTATGGCGAGCTGCCTGCGGCCCTCCAGAGCGGTCGCCCGCTCCGTCTCCGCCGTGGCGTACCGCCGCAGCAGCGCCGCGTGTTCGTTGCGCAGGCCGGCCAGCTCGGTGCGCTTGGCGCGCAGCTTCTGCTCCAGCTTGACCCGCAGCTCCCGCGACTCGTCGAGGTCGGTCTCCAGTTCGGCGACACGCTCCTCATGGCGCCACTCGTCGCTCGCTCGCGCGCGCGTGAGGTCGGCGACGCGTTTACCGGCCGAGGTGTCCCAGCGGCGCATGACGACCGCACCGGCGACCGCTGTCGCCGCGGCGCCCGCGGCCAGCACACGGAGCACGAACGCCTCCGTGAACAGCCAGGGCCCTACGGCGCAGACGAGCGACACGCCGGCGATCGCCGAAGGAGGCAGCACCCTGTGCAAGGGCGGGGAATGGCGGTGGCGTCCACGTGGCATGGCCAGAAACTTACCGCGCGTAGGCGAATCTTGGTGCCCCGCCCGGTAAAAACACAGTCACCCCGGAACGATTGTCCCGTACCAGCCGCCGACAGGGCACACCGCTTGTCCCACAAGGCCCGTCATACCCCCGGTCACTCCGGCTCCTCGATCAATTCCGCGGCTCCGGACGGTTCACCGAATCGGAATCATCGGGGCACGACATTTCCCCGAGGGGCGACATTTCTCCGTGCCGGACACAGAATTCTTCCGGGGGCCCGGTCCGACACGACCCACTACACGGCCCGGCCCCGGCCCGACCGCAGCGGCCCGCACGACAAGGCAAGGCAAGGCAAGGCAAGGCTGGGCAGGGCAGGGCAGAGCAGGGCTGGACAGGGCAGGGATCGGCTGGGCGCGCGTCAGCGGTCGCTCAGCCGCCCGCTGATCCACTGAAGCGCCGCGGGGATCTCCCGCCGCCACGTGTTGAAGTTGTGGCCGCCGCTGTCGAGGATGATCGACGAGATCCTGGTACGCCCGTTGGACTTCACGAGGTCTATGAAGTCCAGCGTTTCCTTGTAGTTGGATTCGCCCGCCCTGCTGCTGCTGACGAGCAGTGAAGTGTCGGGCGCGGGCTTGTTCCTGAGATACCAGCGCAGGTCGGCGCTGTCGCGCAGCGCCTTGTCGCCATGGAAGAGATCGCCCGTCGTCCGGTCGACCGCCGCCTTGTAGTACGGCGACAGGCCCGCGCCGGCGGCGAACACCTCGGGGTGGTGGACGGCGAGCTTCAGCGCGCAGTATCCGCCCGTCGAATCGCCGATGACGCCCCAGCTCCCGGGCTTCCGGCCCACCCTGTAGTGGGCCGATACGGCGTCGGGGAGGTCCTTGGCGAAGAAGGACTCGGTCTGCGGACCGCCGGGCACGTCCACGCACTCGGTGTCCCTCGGGGGTGCCACGGTCGGCCGCAGCATGACCAGGATCATCGGCTGGATCTGGCCGTTCTTGGCCAGCCGGTTCGCCGTCTGCGGGAAGTGGAGGCCCTTGATGAGCGCTTCGGCGGTGCCGGGGTAGCCGGTCAGCACGGTCGTGACCGGGAACGTACGGGTGCGGGACCGCGGCTGGAAGTACTCCGGTGGCAGGTAGACGTACGCCGATGTGGCGATACGGGTGGTACGGCCGATGATGTCGATCTTCTGGATCTGGCCGCCCACCTGCGGCCGGGACCCGCCCGAGACATTCACCCGCCGGGTGTCCACCACCTGGAGGGGGCCGCCGCCCGGACCGCCCGCCCCGTTGTGGTCGACGACCACGCCCTCACCGCGCTCCCTGCCGAGGAGATCCGCCCAGCTGGCGTAGAACCCGAACGCCTGGTTGGCGCACAGCCCGACCGAGGCGAACAGCGCCACCTGGGTGGCCAGCAGCAGGCCCACACGTCCGCCGACGGACCGCCAGGTGCGCCGGGCCAGCCGGGGCCACCACCACACCGTGCCGACGAACAGCAGCACGGCGAGCAGGACCGCCAGAACCAGCACCTTGTTGCTCGTGAGACCCATCGCCTGTTCCCGCCTGCGCTTTCCGCCCGGGCCGGTCCCGCTCCTTCGCGAGTCCTTGCCCTGGACTTTTCTTGCCTTTTGAACCGGCTTTCCGGAGAGGAGTGAACCTGTCTCCCCAAGACACCGTCCTAGAGGGCGCAATGTCGCCGGATGCCGGATTGGCACCGGGTTCAAGGTCTCTCGCAGAACCACGGGATGCGATGTCTGTCAGGATAGATGGGGAATTGTCGGGCGAGGTTCCGGGCCGAACAGGCCGGACGCGGCGCATACTCCGCGGTCCGAGCCCCGAGGCCGTTCCCGCCCTGGTCGCCAGGGCCTGCACGCTCGTGGGCCTCCTGGACATCGCCGCGGGCGTGTTCCCGCGCTTCCGTCACAGCCGTATGCACGCCCTGGCGGAGGTGCTGCCCGGCTCGTTCGGCCCGTTCGCCGCGGCGCTCTCGCTCAGCGCCGGGGTGCTTCTGCTGCTGCTCGCCCACGGGCTGCGCCGCCGCAAACGGCGGGCGTGGCGCGCCGCGGTCGCGCTGCTCCCGGCAGGCGCCGCCGCGCAGTTCGCGTACCGCCACTCGTTGATCGGCGTCGTCATCTCGGCCGCGCTGCTCGCACCGCTGCTGCGCCACCGCGATGAGTTCGCGGCCCTGCCCGATCCACGCAGCCGCTGGCGCGCGCTGGCCAACTTCGTTCTCATGGGCGCCGGTTCCCTCGTCCTCGGACTCGTCATCGTCAGCGTCCACGAGAACCGCATGATCGGCGACCCGAGCCTGGCCGACCGCATCAGCCACGTCCTGTACGGCCTGGTCGGCTTCGAAGGCCCCGTCGACTACGCCGGACCCACCTCCTGGACGGTCGCCTTCTCCCTCGGCGCCCTCGGCTGGCTGACCGCCGTCACCACCGTCTACTTCGCCTTCCGCCCCGAACACCCCGCCGCCCGCCTCACGGAGGACGACGAGACCCGGCTGCGCGTCCTCCTGGACAAGCACGGCGCCCGCGACTCCCTCGGCCACTTCGCGCTCCGCCGCGACAAGGCGGTCGTCTTCTCGCCCAGCGGCAAGGCGGCGGTGACCTACCGGGTCGTCTCCGGGGTGATGCTCGCCAGCGGCGACCCCATCGGCGACGTGGAGGCCTGGCCCGGTGCGATCGAACGCTTCATGGACGAGGCCAAGGCACACTCCTGGACGCCCGCCGTCATGGGCTGCTCCGAGACGGGCGGCGAAGTGTGGACCCGCGAGACCGGCCTCGACGCCCTCGAACTGGGGGACGAGGCGGTGGTGGATGTCGCGGATTTCTCCCTCTGCGGACGCGCGATGCGAAACGTCCGCCAGATGGTGAAGCGCATCGAGCGGGCTGGTTACGAGACGCGGGTACGGCGCATCCGTGACCTCGGAGAGGGAGAACTGGACCGGATACGCCGGGCCGCGGACGACTGGCGCGGCACCGACACCGAGCGCGGCTTCTCCATGGCGCTCGGCCGCGTCGGCGACCCGTCCGACGGAAACTGCCTGATCGCCACCGCGCACAAGACCGACGACCCGCTAGGCCCGTACGGCGACCTGAAGGCCGTCCTGCACTTCGTCCCCTGGGGCACGGACGGTGTGTCGCTCGACCTCATGCGCCGCGACCGCGCGGCCGACCCCGGAATGAACGAACTCCTCATCGTGGCGGCGCTCCAGGCCTCGCCCCGCCTCGGCATCAACCGGATCTCGCTCAACTTCGCGATGTTCCGCGCGGCACTGGCCCGCGGCGAGAAGATCGGCGCAGGGCCGGTGCTGCGCGCCTGGCGCGGACTGCTGGTCTTCCTGTCCCGCTGGTTCCAGATCGAGTCGCTGTACAAGTTCAACGCCAAGTTCCGCCCGCGCTGGGAGCCGCGCTTCGTCGTCTACGGCTCCTCCCGCGACCTCCCCCGCATCGGCTTCGCCGCCATGCAGGCCGAGGGCTTCGTGAACCTGGCCCTGCCCCGGGTGCTGCGCCGCCGCGCACCGGCTCCGCGTCCGTGCCCGCACGCGGTGGCGGAGCGGGGGGTGAGAGCGGCGTAGCCGGCGGGCGGGCGGCCCGCGTCCGCGCACCGGGAACCGCTGAGACCGGCAGGGGGCGATTCCGCCCCTCGGCGGAGGCCTAGGCTGGACGTATGAGTATTGAGCGCGGGCGCGGCCGAGTCGCGGGACTGCCGACGTGGGACCGCTGCGCGGTCATGGGGGTCGTGAACGTCACCCCCGATTCCTTCTCCGACGGCGGCCACTGGTTCGACACGACGGCCGCGGTCAAGCACGGCCTGGAGCTCGTCGCCGAGGGCGCCGACCTCGTGGACGTGGGCGGCGAGTCCACCCGCCCCGGCGCCACCCGCGTCGACGAGACGGAGGAGCTCAAGCGCGTCATCCCCGTCGTGCGCGGCCTCGCCTCCGAGGGCGTCACCGTCTCCGTGGACACCATGCGCGCCTCCGTCGCCGAGCAGTCCCTCGCCGCGGGCGCGGCCCTCGTCAACGACGTCAGCGGCGGCCTCGCCGACCCCGCGATGATCCCGGCCGTCGCGGCCGCGGGCGCCCCCTTCGTGGTCATGCACTGGCGTGGCTTCCTGGCGGGCGGGAACGTCCAGGGGGCGTACGAGGACGTGGTCTCCGAAGTCCTAGACGAACTGCACGCACGCGTGGAGGCCGTTCTGGCGGGCGGCATCGCCCCCGACCGCGTCGTCGTCGACCCCGGGCTCGGTTTCTCCAAGGACCCCGAGCACGACCTGGCCCTCCTCGCCCATCTCGACCGCCTCCGCGCCCTCGGCCACCCCCTGCTGGTCGCCGCCTCCCGCAAGCGTTTCCTCGGCCGCGTACTGGCCGGTTCCGATGGCGCCCCGCCACCCGCGCGCGAGCGCGACGCCGCCACGGCCGCCGTCTCGGCGATCGCCGCCCAGCAGGGCGCCTGGGCGGTCCGCGTGCACGAGGTACGGGCCACCGCCGACGCCGTACGGGTCGCGCGCGCCGTCGAGGGTGCCCGGACCGGCGGGGCATCGGACGCCGCCGGCGGTCCGGCCGCAGAGGGAGCCCGGTGAGCACACCGCGTACCGACGTCGAGCAGGTCGAACTCGCCAACACCGCGTTCTACGAGGCGATGGAACGGGGTGACTTCGAGGAACTGTCCTCGCTGTGGCTGGCCCCGCTGGACACGTCCGACGACGACTTCGAGGGCGAGGGCGCGGTCGTCTCCTGCGTCCACCCCGGCTGGCCCGTCCTCAACGGCCGCGGCGAGGTCCTCCGCTCGTACGCGCTGATCATGGCGAACACGGAGTACATCCAGTTCTTCCTCACCGACGTGCGCGTCTCCGTGTCCGGCGACACGGCCCTGGTCACCTGCACCGAGAACATCCTCAGCGGCGGTCCCGCCCCCGACGAGGGCGAGGAGCTCGGCCCGCTCGTCGGCCAGCTGGTCGTCGCCACGAACGTGTTCCGCCGTACCGCCGACGGCTGGAAACTCTGGTCCCACCACGCCTCCCCCGTGCTCGCCGAATCCGGCGAGGAAGAGGACGAGGACACCGCCGGTTGAGTGGGTATACGGCCCGCAGGGACCAAAAGGTGGTTGGAATCACCAGCCCGGGGTAGGGGCGGCTATCAACCCGTGAGCCGCCGTGTTCCCCAGGGGAAACGCCCGGTGAAGCCTCGTGGCCTTCGCCCGGCGCCCGCCTCCGTGGGCGAACGTTGTCAGTGCCCGCAGGTAGATTCGTTCGAGGCCGGTGTGCCGACCGCATTCGGCGCACGACGGGCCGTCACCGACGATTGCAGGAGTGATTCGCGTGGATCGTGTCGCGCTGCGCGGCCTCAAGGCCCGCGGGCACCACGGCGTCTTCCAGAAGGAACGCGAGGAGGGCCAGACCTTCATCGTGGATCTGACGCTGGGCCTGGACACCCGGCAGGCCGCGGCCGACGACGACCTGGCGAAGACCGTGCACTACGGCATCGTCGCGGAGCAGGTCGTGGCCGTCGTCGAGGGTGAGCCCGTCGATCTGATCGAGACGCTCGCCGAGCGCATCGCCCAGACGTGTCTCAAGCACGACGGGGTCCAGGAGGTCGAGGTCTGCGTCCACAAACCGGACGCGCCGATCACGGTCCCCTTCGACGACGTGACCGTCACCATCATCCGGAGCCGAGTATGACCGCGTTCTTCACCGAGGGTCAGAGCGACCCGACCGTCCAGCCGGTCCCCGCCTCCGTGGTCGAGCAGGTGGACGCCGCGGACACGACCCTGTCCAACCCCAGGCGCGCGGTGATCTCCCTCGGTTCGAACCTGGGCAACCGCCTGGAGACGCTCCAGGGCGCCATCGACGCCCTGGAGGACACCCCGGGCGTCCGGGTCAAAGCGGTCTCCCCCGTCTACGAGACGGAGCCGTGGGGCGTCGAACCGGGCAGCCAGCCGTCGTACTTCAACGCGGTCGTGGTGCTCAGGACCACCCTCCCCCCGTCCTCGCTCCTGGAGCGGGCGCACGCGGTCGAGGAGGCCTTCCACCGCGTACGGGACGAGCGCTGGGGCCCGCGCACGATCGACGTGGACATCGTGGCCTACGCCGACGTCGTCTCCGACGACCCGGTGCTGACCCTCCCTCACCCGCGCGCCCACGAGCGGGCCTTCGTGCTCGCCCCCTGGCACGACGTGGATCCCGAGGCCCAGCTCCCCGGCCGCGGCGCCGTCGCCCAGCTCCTCGCCGCCGTCACCCAGGACGGTGTCGCGGAACGTCCCGACCTGGAACTCCGGCTGCCCGAGTAGTCGTTAAGGTCAAGACGACCACACGCCGGCCGGCCCGACACAGGCCCCGGCCACAGGCGGGCTACCGAAGGGGCATCGTGAAAGAGCTGCGCATCAGGACACTGGCCGCCGTGTTCGTGGTGGCCGGAGTGCTGTCATGGGCGGGCGCCCGCCTGTGGGCCGCGGTGGGCACGCTGCCCCGGGTCCCGCTGGCCGCCCCCATCGTCCTGGCCCTGATCGCGATCGTCCTTCTCGCGACGGCACTCTCGCTGCGTGCCCGCCTCAAGGCTCAGCGCGAGCGCCGCCCCGGCGCCAAGGGCGTCGATCCGCTGATGGCCGCCCGCGCGGTCGTCTTCGGCCAGGCGAGCGCCCTGGTGGCCGCCCTGGTGGCGGGCATGTACGGCGGCACGGGCGTGTTCCTCCTGGAATCCCTGGAGGTCCCCGCCCGCCGCGACCAGGCCATCTACGCCGGCCTGTCCGTCGTCGCCGGAATCGGCGTGATAGCGGCGGCCTTCTTCCTGGAGCGCGTCTGCAAGCTCCCCGAGGACGACGACGAGCACCACGGCGGCGTCGCTCCGGTGGCGTAGCCCCGAAGCAGGCCCGCGCCTGGGGGCCTGCCCGGCGTCCGTCCCGGCTAGCGGGCCATGATGAGGCTCATCGCCTCGTTGCGCGTCGCGGCGTCCCGCAGCTGTCCGCGCACCGCCGACGTGATGGTCTTCGCGCCCGGCTTGCGGATGCCGCGCATGGACATGCACATGTGCTCGCACTCGACGACCACGATCACACCGCGCGGCTCCAGGATCTCCATCAGGGAGTCGGCGATCTGTGTCGTCAGCCGCTCCTGCACCTGGGGGCGCCGGGCATAGACGTCGACCAGGCGGGCCAGCTTGGACAGGCCGGTGATCTTGCCGCTGGTGGCCGGGATGTAACCCACGTGCGCGACCCCCCTGAACGGCACCAGATGGTGTTCACAGGTGCTGAAGACCTCGATGTCCTTCACCAGGACCATCTCGTCGTGTCCGATGTCGAACGTCGTCGTCAACACGTCCTCCGGCTGCTGCCACAGGCCCGCGAATATCTCCTTGTACGCCCGCGCCACCCGCCCCGGCGTCTCCCTCAGGCCCTCGCGGTCCGGGTCCTCGCCGACAGCGATCAGGAGCTCCCGTACGGCGTTCTCGGCACGCTTCTCGTCGAACTCGCTGATAACTCCCTCGCCGTCCAGCGTCACGGGGTCGGTCATCTGGTCCTCGTTCCTGTGGATCCTGCGCGTGCCTCGACGCGTCCAAAAGGTGCGGGCACCCGAAAATGCCGCGCCCCCCAGGCTAGAACCTGGGGGGCACGGCATCCATTCCGGGCCTGGTGAGGCCGCCGGGAGCCGAACGATGTCAGCTCTCGGTGCGGTCCTCCGGGGCCGCCTCCGCCGCCGGGACGGACTCCGTCGCGGCGGCGATGGCCGCCGCCGAGCCGTTCGCCCCGTTCGTCAGTGACAGCTCCTTGGGGGAGAGCACCGGCGGGCGGGTGGACGGCGTACGACGGGAGGAGCCGGTCCACGCGGGGCGGGCCGGGCGCTTCACGATGGGAGCGAAGACCTCGGCGATCTGCTCCTTGCTCAGCGTCTCCTTCTCCAGCAGCTGGAGCACCAGCGCGTCGAGGACGTCACGGTTCTCGACCAGGATTTCCCAGGCCTCGTTGTGCGCGTTCTCGATGAGCTTCTTGACCTCTTCGTCGACGAGCGCGGCGACCTCTTCCGAGTAGTCGCGCGGGTGCGACATCTCCCGGCCCAGGAAGGGCTCGGTGTTGTCGCCGCCGAACTTGATCGCGCCCAGACGCTCGGTCATGCCGTACTGCGTGACCATCGCGCGAGCGGTGGCCGTGGCCTTCTCGATGTCGTTCGCGGCGCCGGTGGTCGGGTCGTGGAAGACGAGCTCCTCCGCGGCGCGGCCGCCCAGCATGTACGCGAGCTGGTCCAGCATCTCGTTGCGCGTGGTGGAGTACTTGTCCTCGTCCGGCAGGACCATCGTGTAGCCGAGAGCACGGCCGCGCGAGAGGATCGTGATCTTGTGGACCGGGTCGGAGTTGGGGGAAGCCGCCGCGACCAGGGCGTGGCCGCCCTCGTGGTACGCGGTGATCTTCTTCTCCTTGTCCGACATGATCCGGGTCCGCTTCTGCGGGCCCGCGACCACACGGTCGATCGCCTCGTCCAGCATGGAGTTGTCGATCAGCTTCATGTTGCTGCGCGCGGTGAGCAGCGCCGCTTCGTTCAGCACGTTCGACAGGTCGGCACCCGTGAAGCCGGGGGTCCGACGCGCCACCGCGGACAGGTCGACGTCCGGAGCGACCGGCTTGCCCTTCTGGTGGACCTTGAGGATCTCCAGACGGCCCTGCATGTCCGGGCGGTCGACCGCGATCTGGCGGTCGAAGCGGCCGGGGCGCAGGAGGGCCGGGTCGAGGATGTCGGGCCGGTTCGTGGCGGCGATCAGGATGACGCCGCCCTTCACATCGAAGCCGTCCATCTCGACGAGCAGCTGGTTGAGGGTCTGCTCGCGCTCGTCGTGACCACCGCCGAGGCCGGCGCCGCGATGGCGGCCGACCGCGTCGATCTCGTCGACGAAGACGATCGCCGGAGCGTTCGCCTTGGCCTGCTCGAACAGGTCACGGACTCGGGAGGCACCGACACCGACGAACATCTCGACGAAGTCGGAACCGGAGATGGAGTAGAAGGGAACGCCGGCCTCACCCGCGACGGCGCGTGCGAGCAGCGTCTTGCCCGTACCAGGAGGCCCGTAGAGCAGGACGCCCTTGGGGATCTTCGCTCCGACGGCCTGGAACTTCGCCGGCTCCTGGAGGAACTCCTTGATCTCGTGGAGCTCTTCGACGGCCTCGTCCGAGCCCGCGACGTCCGCGAACGTCGTCTTCGGGGTGTCCTTGGTGATGAGCTTCGCCTTGGACTTCCCGAAGTTCATGACCCGGGAGCCGCCGCCCTGCATCTGATTCATCAGGAACAGGAAGACGACGACGATGAGGACGAAGGGAAGCAGAGACAGCAGGATGCCCACGAAGGGGTTCTGCTTGGACGGCGAGACGGTGTAGCCGTCCGGGATCTGCTTGTTCTCGAATTTGTTCTGGAGTGTGCTGGCCAGGGACACGCCCTGGTCGCCGATGTAGCTCGCCTGGATCTTCGAGCTGTCGTCAACCTTCTCGCCGTCCTTCAGCGAGACCTTGATGACCTGCTCGTCGCCAGTGGTGATCTTGGCCGACTCGACCTGGTTGTCGTTGATCGCCTTGACGACCTGGCCGGTGTCCACCGTCTTGTAGCCGCCGGACGAACCGACGACCTGCATCAACACGACCACGGCAAGGACGGCCAGCACGATCCACATGACCGGCCCACGGAAGTATCGCTTCACGTCCATCCATACGGAGCGGAGCCGCCCCGTCCCTCCTGCCATAGTGAGTTTGATAAAGACTGTTCTTCGGACGGTACCCCAGCATTGTCACCCGAAGCCGCAGGGGACTGCTGGCAATCCCGTCCACGCATGCTCCAACGGCGCGAAACCCGCTGGGGTTCCCGAACGTCCCGCAAGGACTGAGACGCCCTCAGAAAGGGGGCGCTCAGCCGCCGTAGACGTGAGGCGCGAGCGTACCGACGAACGGGAGGTTGCGGTACTTCTCGGCGTAGTCCAGGCCGTACCCGATGACGAACTCGTTCGGGATGTCGAAGCCGACCCACTCCACGTCGATCGCGACCTTGGCCGCGTCCGGCTTGCGCAGCAGCGTGCACACCTTGAGCGAGGCGGGCTCGCGGGAGCCGAGGTTGGAGATCAGCCAGGACAGGGTCAGTCCTGAGTCGATGATGTCCTCGACGATCAGGACGTGCTTGCCCTTGATGTCGGTGTCGAGGTCCTTGAGAATCCGCACCACGCCGGAGGACTGGGTGCCCGCGCCGTACGACGACACGGCCATCCAGTCCATGGTGACGGGGGTGGACAGCGCACGCGCGAGGTCCGCCATGACCATCACGGCGCCCTTGAGCACTCCGACGATCAGCAGGTCCTTGCCCGCGTACTCCGCGTCGATCTTCGCGGCCAGCTCAACCAGCTTCGCGTCGATCTCTTCCTTGGTGATGAGCACCGACTTGAGGTCGGTGCCCATGTCTTTCGCGTCCACCCGCATCACTTTCGGTCGTCCGTCCCACTTTTTTGGGCTCGTTCACCTACGGGGCGCCTGTGTTGGCGGCGGTCCCCTTCGGCTCACCCGCGCACGGCCGCTCGGACCGCCCGCGACCCGAGTGAAGGGGTCCCGGGGAGCCGCGTGAGCGGCCCCGGTGCAGGGTCCGGTTTCAGCCTTGCCGAATCACCAGTCTGCCACCCTGGCGCTGAGCGACGACTTTGCCCGGGAGATTGATGGCCCCCTGACCGCGCCATCCGGTGATCAGCCGGTCGATTTCCTCGATGTGGCGGGCGAACAGCGAACCGGCCGGAGCGCCCGCCTCGATGGCCGCGCGGCGCAGGATCCGGCGGCGTACGGCGGGCGGCAGGGCGTAGAGCTTGGCGCACTCCAGGAGGCCGGCCGCGTCACGCACGGACGCCTCCGCCTGACTGGCCCACGCGTCGAGGGCGTCGGCATCGTCCCGGGAGAGCTGGGCCGTACGGGCGAGTGCCTCGACGACTCCCTTGCCGAGCGCCTTCTCCAGGGCGGGCAGGCCCTCGTGGCGGAGCCGGGAGCGGGTGTAGGCCGGATCGGCGTTGTGCGGGTCGTCCCAGACGGGCAGCGACTGGACCATGCACGCCTTGCGGGCGGTCTGCCGGTCCAGGTGCAGGAAGGGACGGCGGTAGCGGCCGTCGGCCCCCGAGACCGCGGCCATTCCGGACAGGGAGCGGATGCCGGAGCCGCGGGCGAGGCCGAGCAGGACCGTCTCCGCCTGGTCGTCGCGGGTGTGGCCGAGGAGGATCGCGCGAGCGCCATGGCGCTCGGCGGCGGAGTCCAGGGCGGCGTACCGGGCGTCGCGGGCGGCGGCCTCGGGGCCTCCGTCGCGGCCGACGGTGACCGTGATGGACTCGGCCGGGGCGAGCCCCAGCTCGGTGAGGCGCAGCACGACTTCGTCGGCGCGCAGGTCGGAGCCGGGCTGCAGACCGTGGTCGACGGTGATGCCACCGGCGCGGATGCCGAGTTTGGGGGCTTCGAAGGCGAGGGCGGAGGCGAGCGCCATGGAGTCGGCGCCGCCGGAGCACGCGACGAGCACGAGCGGCGCGGGGGGCGCCTCCCCGCCCGCTCGCGGCAGGGAGCCGGCGGGATGCCCGTCGTGCGTGGCGCGGGCGGGCGCGGGCATGCTGCGTCGTGTTCCGGGTGCGGGTACGCGCTCCGCGTCGGGCGCGCAGGGGCGCGCGGCACCGCGTGCGGGCGTACGCCGGGTGTCGGGGGTGGGCGGTTGCTCGGTCAGGATGTCGTGGAGTACGCGGCGGACCGCCAGGCGTATCGCCGCGACCGCAGGATGGGGACCCATGTCCGGTTCCCTTCATGAAGTTTTCGGGGGGTTAGCCCGGGATCGGTCACTCAGAGTGTGTCGATGGTGACAGAACCGGGGCGTTCCCCGAGCATTGCACGCCTACCCATGCCCCACGGTCCCTCGGACGGGTGATTGGAGGGGCGTTTGCCTGCCATCGGCCGGATTCCTTTCACGACCGTCCCGTAGGGTTCACGACTCCGCCTTGCGGTGCACCCGCGCGACCCAGTCCGCCGGTTTGGCGATCTCCGCCTTGGTCGGGAGCGTGTTCGGAGAGGTCCACACACGGTTGAAGCCGTCCATGCCGACCTCGTCGACGACCGCCCGCACGAACCGCTCGCCGTCCCTGTACTGCCTGAGTTTGGCGTCCAGACCGAGCAGCTTGCGCAGGGCGAGGTCCAGCCGGGAGGCGCCCCTGGCGCGGCGCTGCTGGAACTTCTCGCGGATCTCGGCGACGGAGGGGACCACGGCGGGTCCGACGCCGTCCATCACGAAGTCGGCGTGTCCCTCCAGGAGGGACATGACGGCGGTGAGCCTTCCGAGGATCTCCCGCTGCGCGGGAGTCTGGACGATTTCCACGAGGGAACGGCCTCCGTCGTCCTCCTCGGTGTCGGGGCGGGAGCCGGCGAGCGACTGGGCGGCTTCCCGGATGCGTTCCAGGACGGTCATGGGGTCGACTTCCGTCTCCGCCAAGAAAGACTGGATTTCGCCCTCCAGGTGGTCGCGCAACCAGGGCACGGCCGTGAACTGGGTGCGGTGCGTCTCCTCGTGGAGGCACACCCACAGGCGGAAGTCGTGGGGCTGGACGTCGAGTTCGCGCTCCACGTGCACGATGTTCGGGGCGACCAGCAGAAGCCTGCCGCCGCCATTACCCGAGCCGGTGGGGGCCCCGGCGGGCAGGTCCCGGGTCGCGGGGGCGAACGTCTCGTACTGCCCGAGGACCCTCGACGACAGGAACGACAGCAGCATGCCCAGCTCGACGCCGGTGACCTTGCCGCCGACGGCGCCGAGGACGGATCCGCCCGGGGAGCTGCCGCGCCGTTCCTGCATCTTGTCCAGAAGGGGCTTGAGGATCTCCCGGAACCCGGCGACGTTCGCCCGTACCCAACCGGGGCGGTCGACGACGAGGACGGGGGTGTCGTGCACGACGTCGTCACCCATACGGGTAAAGCCCCGGACGTGTTCCTCCGAGGCCTTGGCGTGCCGGCGCAGCTCCGCGACGATGGCGCGGGCCTCGTCGCGGCTCACCTCGGGGCCCGGCCGCACGAGTCGGGTCGCGGTCGCCACCGCGAGATTCCAGTCGACCATCCCAGTAGATGCAGCACCACCGATGCTCGTCATGCGTCAACCGTACGTGAGCGGGTCCGGCTGCGGTTAGGGGTACGGCGCCGTATGCCCCCCGGGCGAGGGGCCGGTGGTGCTCCTGGTGCTCGCGGGTCGGGCGGGTCGCACTCTCCCGTCGTGCGGCTACCGGCAGCCGCACGCCGCCAGTGCCGTCGCCGTGTGGTCCAACGCCGCCCGCGCCTCCAGGGGGTTCGGCGGGTGGGCCTCGTCGGAGGTCAGGAAGGCGAAGGCCAGGAGCCGGCCGTCCTTGTCGACGACGGTGCCGGCGAGGGTGTTGACGCCGGTCAGGGTGCCGGTCTTGGCCCGGACGACGCCGGTGGCGGTGGGGGCGTCGGCGTACCGGGTGCTCAGGGTGCCGGTGAAGCCGGCGACGGGCAGGCCGGTGAGGACCGAACGGAGCTCGGGGTGGGCCGGGTCTCCGGCCTTGGCCAGCAGGGCGGCGAGCAGGTCGGCGGAGAGCTTGTCGGCGCGGTTCAGACCGCTGCCGTCCGCGAACTGCGCACCGGACAGCGGGAGTCCCAGCTTCTTCAGCTGGGCACGGATCGCCTTCGCGTCGCCCTCGAAGCTGGGTTCCTCGCCGGTGGCGATGGCCACCTGGCGGGCCAGGGCCTCGGCGATGTCGTTGTCGCTGTTGGTCAGCATCCGCTCGACCAGGGCGGACAGCGGCGGCGAGGAGACGGAGGCGAGGGCCTGCGAGCGGCTCGTCGCCTTCGAGGGGCCGGGCGATGTCGTCTTGATGCCGGCGTCGTGGAGCAGGTCCGCGAACTTCCGCGCGGCGTCCGCCGCCGGGTCCGGGGCGCGCCCGGCCGTACCGCTGGTCGTGTCGTCCTGGCGGCCCTCGTCGGCCATCAGGGCGGTGACCTTCGCGATGTTCTCGTTGACGCCGATGGGGTGAAGGTCGGGGCCGGTGTACAGCGAGGTGTCGTAGGAGAGCGTCACATGGTCCATGTGACGGGCCTTCAGGGCGGTGGCCGTCTTCTCCGCGAGGGTGCGCAGGTCCGCCCAGCCGTCGGCGGGCTTGCGGGCGGTCAGCGTCGGGTCGCCGCCGCCGACGAGCACGAGCTCCTTGGTGTCGGGCTCGAGGACCGTACGCGTCCGGATGCGGTGGTCGGGGCCCGGTGCCGTGAGGGCGGCGACGGCGGTGGCGATCTTCGTGGTGGAGGCGGGTGTCTGGACCTGTTCGGCGCCCTTGCCGTAGAGCCGCTTGCCGGTCGCCACGTCGACCACGACGGCGGTGCGCAGCGAGCCGAGGACGGGGTTGTCCAGGAGGGGGTCGAGGACGTCCTTGAGGGCCTTCTCGGCGGGCGCGGGCACGGCGCCCGTGGAACCGCCGAGTCCGGCCAGGACGGAGGCGGCGCTGGGGGCGGGCCGGGGTGACGTTCGGGGCGTACGGGATTTACGTGCGTGATCTGTGCCACCCTCCGGCTCCCGCGATGCGGCCCAGTCGCGCTCGGCCGTACGCTGACCGGTGGAGTCCCAGGGACCGGCCGCGGTCACCGCCCCGGCCGCGAGGGCCAGGCCAACGGTGGCGGCAACGGCCGTGAGCTGCGGTGTCGTGAACCGAACGGCACGGGGCCGCATGGCTCGGGTGACCCGCGCCACACGCGGTTTCACCGTCCGCGCGACCCGCACCACATGCGGTCTCGCGGCCCGCCAAGCCCTCAGCTCTGGCACGACCACCAGCCCCTTTCGCGATCACCCACCTGCGTGAGGGACACTTAACCACCAGAACTATGTGCTGATCATGGAGGAGCCACCGGTGGAGTTCGACGTCACGATCGAGATTCCGAAGGGTTCACGGAACAAGTACGAGGTGGACCACGAGACCGGTCGGATCCGTCTGGACCGTCGACTCTTCACCTCGACCAGCTACCCGGCCGACTACGGCTTCGTCGAGAACACTCTCGGCGAGGACGGCGACCCGCTGGACGCCCTGGTCATCCTGGACGAGCCGACCTTCCCGGGTTGCCTCATCCAGTGCCGCACCATCGGCATGTTCCGTATGACGGACGAGGCCGGCGGCGACGACAAGCTGCTGTGCGTCCCGGCGCACGACCCGCGTGTGGAGCACCTGCGCGACATCCACCACGTGTCGGAGTTCGACCGCCTGGAGATCCAGCACTTCTTCGAGGTCTACAAGGACCTGGAGCCGGGCAAGTCCGTCGAGGGCGCCAACTGGGTCGGCCGCACGGACGCCGAGGCCGAGATCGAGCGTTCGTACAAGCGCTTCAAGGAGACGGGCGGTCACTGACCTCCCTCGCTTCCGAACGGGCCGCGCGATCCCCATGGGGGTCGCGCGGCCCGTTCGTGTATCCGTACGCATACTGAGGCATACGGAAGGCAAGTAGGAGAACCACACGGACGCGAAAGGCGAGGCTGGAGTTGGTGGCGGACCCGGAAGCGGAAGACCGCAAGCCGCAGTCGGACGAGGCGAGGAGTGCCTTCAGCCCTCCCGCCGGTGTGGCGGCGCCGGGACCGGCGGTGGCCGACGAGGAGTCGTCGACGACGTCGGAGTTCGCGCTCCCCGACGGTCTCGACGCTCTGCAGCCGCCCGGGCCGGAGCAGGAGGGCTCGGCGTTCAGCACCCCGCGCACCTACAACGCCAGGCAGGCGCCGCCCGCCTTCACACCGGCGACCGGCATCCCCCTGGTCAGTCTGACCAAGGACGCGCCGTGGCAGGACCGGATGCGCACGATGCTGCGCATGCCGGTCACCGAGCGGCCCGCGCCCGAACCGGTGCACAAGGAGGACGAGTCGGGGCCCGCCGTCCCGCGCGTGCTCGACCTGACCCTGCGCATCGGCGAGCTGCTGCTCGCGGGCGGTGAGGGCGCCGAGGACGTGGAGACGGCGATGTTCGCCGTCTGCCGCTCCTACGGTCTTGACCGCTGCGAGCCGAACGTCACCTTCACCCTGCTGTCGATCTCGCACCAGCCGTCCCTGGTGGACGACCCGGTGACGGCGTCACGGACCGTGCGCCGCCGGGGCACCGACTACACGCGCCTGGGGGCCGTCTACCGGCTCGTCGACGACCTGAGCGACCCGGAGACCGCGATCTCCCTGGAGGAGTCCTACGGGCGCCTCGCGGAGATCCGGCGCAACCGGCACCCGTATCCCGGCTGGGTGCTGACCGCCTCCGGAGGGCTGCTCGCCGGCGCGGCCTCCGTCCTCGTCGGCGGCGACGCGATCGTGTTCGTCGCCGCGGCGCTCGGCGCGATGCTGGGCGACCGGCTCGCGTGGCTGTGCGCGGGGCGCGGGCTGCCGGAGTTCTACCAGTTCACGGTGGCCGCGATGCCGCCCGCCGCGATAGGGGTCGCGCTCACGCTGGCGCACGTCGATGTGAACGCCTCCGCGGTGATCACCGGTGGGCTCTTCGCGCTGCTGCCGGGGCGGGCCCTCGTCGCGGGGGTGCAGGACGGGCTGACCGGCTTCTACATCACCGCGTCCGCGCGGCTGCTCGAAGTCATGTACTTCTTCGTGGGCATCGTCTCCGGCGTCCTGCTGGTGCTCTATTTCGGCGTGAAGCTGGGTACGCAGCTCAACCCGGACGCGGGGCTGAGCCTCTCCGAGCGGCCGGTGCTCCAGATCGCCGCGTCCATGCTGCTGTCGCTCACCTTCGCGATCCTGCTCCAGCAGGAACGGTCGACCGTCCTCGCGGTGACCCTCAACGGCGGTGTGGCCTGGTCGGTGTACGGGGCGATGCACTACGCGGGCGGCATCTCGCCGGTGGCCTCCACGGCCGTCGCCGCGGGCCTGGTGGGTCTCTTCGGGCAGCTGCTCTCGCGCTACCGGTTCGCGTCCGCGCTGCCGTACACGACGGCCGCGATCGGGCCCCTGCTGCCCGGTTCGGCGACCTACTTCGGTCTGCTGTCGATCGCCCAGAACGAGGTCGACAAGGGCCTGGTGTCGCTCACCAAGGCGGCGGCCCTCGCCATGGCCATCGCGATCGGCGTGAATCTGGGTTCGGAGATCTCGCGGCTGTTCCTGCGCCTGCCGGGCGGCTCCGCCGGGGGGCGGCGGGCCGCCAAGCGGACACGCGGGTTCTGAGGACTGGTCCCGGGAGGACCGGTCGCCGGAGGGCGGGGCCTCAGTTCTGCGCGGGGCCCTGGCCGTAGCGGTACTGCTCCGAGCCGTACTGCTCCGAGCCGTACTGCTGCTGCGGGTGGCCCTGGGGGTGCTGCTGCGGCGGGTAGGTCCGGCCCTGGTCGTAGCCCTGCTGGTAACCCTGGTCGTACTGCTGGTCGTAGCCGTAGCCCTGGTCCGAGCCGTACGGCTGCTGGTACGGCTCCTGGTGCTGCTGCTGGTGCGGGTAGCCGTTGCCCTGCTGGCCCTGCTGGCCCTGCTGGCCCCGGTGGTTGCCCTGCTGGCCGTAGCCCTGGCCGTGACCCTGGCCCTGGTTCCCGTATGCGTCGTGCTCCTGGTTCCCGTGGTTCCCGTACGACGCGTCGTGACCCTGGTGGCCGTACGACTGGCCGTGGCCCTGGTAGCCGTACGACGAGTCCTGGCCCTCCTGGACCGGCGGCACGCGCAGCGGCCTGGTCGCGTCGTCCATGACGGGCGCGGCGGGGCGGGTGCGGTCGGCCGCGGGCTGGGCCGGGGCGGGCTCCTGGGGCGGGTTCTTCTTGGCCTGGGAGCGGGCGCGCAGGAACTCGATGATGATCGGGACCACCGAGACGAGGACGATCAGGATCAGGATCGCCTCGATGTTCTTGTTCACGAAGTCGATCCCGCCGAGCCAGGAACCGAGCAGTGTGACGCCCGCGCCCCACAGGACGCCGCCGATGATGTTGAAGATGAGGAAGGGCCGGTACTTCATGCCGCTGACGCCGGCGATGATCGGCGTGAAGGTGCGCACGATGGGCACGAAGCGGGCCAGCACCAGGGACTTCGGCCCGTACTTCTCGAAGAACTCGTGGGCCTTGACCACGTTCTCCTGCTTGAAGAGGCGGGAGTTCGGGCGGGTGAAGAGCGAGGGTCCGACCTTCTTGCCGAAGAGGTAGCCCGCCTGGTCGCCCAGGATCGCGGCGAGGCAGATCAGCGGGATCGCCGCCCACAGCGGGAAGTCCATGGTGCCCGCGGTGATCAGCAGACCGCAGGTGAACAGCAGCGAGTCGCCCGGCAGGAAGAAGCCGATGAGCAGGCCCGACTCGGCGAAGACGATGAGCAGCAGGCCCCAGATGCCGAAGTTGTCCAGGAGCGTGTTCGGATCCAGCCAGCTGGGACCGAGGGCAAGCGTCGTCACGGTTCCGGGCTCCTGAGGGGTGAAGGGAGGTACGGCGGTCCTGTACGGCCGACCAAAGCTATCAACGCAATGTGTCCACGCCAGGTTCCACCCGTGACTCCAGGATGCACTGTGCGGCGACTGGGACAAAGCTGTGAGCCATGGGCATCGATGAATACGGCGGCGGCCAGGGTCCCCACGCGGACGTCCTGGTCGTGACGACGAACGACGTACCCGGCCATCGCGTCGAGCAGGTCATCGGAGAGGTCTTCGGCCTCACCGTGCGCTCGCGCCATCTGGGCAGCCAGATCGGCGCGGGTCTGAAGTCGATGATCGGCGGTGAGCTCAAGGGGCTCACCAAGACGCTGGTGGAGACCCGCAACCAGGCCATGGAGCGGCTCGTGGAGCAGGCACGCGCGCGGGGCGGCAACGGCGTGCTCATGTTCCGCTTCGACGTGTCGGAGGCGGCGGACGTGGGCACGGAGGTGTGCGCCTACGGCACGGCCGTGGTCCTGGTGAAGGAGTAGCGCGTACCGGTAAGGGGCGCCCGCAATGGCGGACGCCCCTTACCGGCGGCGACGGCACCTGCCCCGCACGGGCGGCACGGCGGCGCCCTCCTGCTCGGGCGGCGCCCGACCGGGCCGGCGCCAGTCGCCGTCACGGACGCCTCCCTGGTCAGGCTTCCCGGGGGTGCCGGGCGGCGTTCGCCGTGATCGCGTCCCTCAGGTGCTCGGCCAGCCCCGGCCGCATGGAGTCGTAGAACTCCTTGAACCGCTCGTCGGCGACGTACAGGTCGCCGAGCCCCTGGTGGATCTCGTAGGTGCACGCGTAGAACCACCGGGTGATGTGCAGCCGGTGCTCCTCGGCCATGTCCATGGCCCGCTCGCCGTCCGGCAGCTCACCGGCCTCCATCAGGGCGTCGTACCGCTCTCCCCAGGAGGCCACCTCGGCCTGCATGCGCTTCCAGTCGTCCTTGGTGTAGCGGGCGGCGCGGCGCTGCGACTCGGCGTACGTCTCCGTGCCGCCCCAGCGGCGCTCGGCCTCCTCCGCGTGCGCCTCCGGGTCCTTGTCCCCGAAGACCTCGAACTTCTCCTCGGGCGTGAGGTTGATGCCCATCGTGCGTGCCTCCATGGCGTGCTCCACGGCCGCGGCCATCTTCTGCAGCTTCTCGATCCGGGCGGTCAGCAGGTCGTGCTGGCGGCGCAGATGCGCGCGCGGGTCCGCTTCCGGGTCGTCGAGCAGGGCGGCGACCTCGTCGAGCGGGAAGCCGAGCTCTCGGTAGAACAGGATCTGCTGCAGCCGGTCGAGGTCGGCGTCGTTGTAACGCCGGTGACCCGCATGGCTGCGTTCGCCGGGCGCGAGGAGACCGATCTCGTCGTAGTGGTGCAGGGTGCGCACCGTGACTCCGGCGAACCCGGCGACCTGGCCCACTGAGTAGCCCACTTCCGCTCCTTCCTCGGTACGCCCTTCACGATGAGGCCTGACGTGACGTGAGGTGCAAGCCCGGAATTCCGGGATCGGGCGCGGACACCCGGGATGTTATGTCCGTTTCGCGCGTTTAGGGTGAGCCCGTGACCGACGACGCGGCTCCCCCGGGACCGGCCCCGACCCGGGCGACGCCAGCGCGGACCCTGCTGCCTCTGTTCCTTCCGTCCGTGGTCGTCGGCGCGGTCTCGGCCCTTCTCTACGTGGGTGTGAGCAAGCTGGCCGACCAGCTCAAGGACGTGCTGTGGACGGACCTTCCGGACGCGCTCGGCATCGGCGGGTACTCCTCCCTGTGGATGATCGTCATGCTCACCACCACCGGCATCCTGGTCGGTCTGGTGGTGTGGAAGGCGCCGGGGCACGCGGGACCCGATCCGGCCACCGTGGGGCTCCAGGCGGAGCCGATGGCCCTCTTCATCCTGCCCGGGCTGCTGGTGGCGACCGCGCTGATGCTGGCGGGCGGCCCGAGCCTCGGCCCCGAGAACCCGATCATCGCCGTCAACGTCGCGCTGGCGTTCTGGGCGGGCCGCAGGTTCGCGCCCAAGGCACCCGGCGCGCTGTGGGTGATGCTGGCCGAGGCGGGGACGATCGGCGCCCTGTTCGGTACACCGGTCGCGGCGGCGCTGGTCATCTCCGAGGCGCTCGCCGGACGGCAGATCAAGGGCCTGTTGTGGGACAACCTCTTCGCGCCGCTGACCGCGGCCGCCGTGGGCTCGATCACCACGTCGCTGATCGGCCATCCGAGTTTCGACCTGGATCTGCCCCCGCTCGGCGATCCCGGCTGGGCCGATGTGCTGTCCGCGCTGGTGATCGCCTCCGCCGCGGCGGTGCTCGGCATGGCCGCGGTCTACGTCTTCCCCTATGTCCACAAGGTCTTCACGCGCCTGCGGCACCCCATGGTGATGCTTCCCGTCGGCGGCCTCGTCCTCGGCCTGCTGGGCTGTCTGGGCGGCCCGCTGACGCTGTTCAAGGGCCTTGACCAGGTCGTCGAGCTGGCCCGGGACCCGGACGGCTATTCGGCGGGCCGCCTCGGGCTGATGGCCGTGGTGAAGCTGGCCGCGCTGGTCGTCGCGGCGTCCTGCGGGTTCCGGGGCGGCCGGATCTTCCCGGCCGTCTTCGCCGGTTCCGCGTTCGGCCTGTGCGCCCACGCGCTCGTGCCCTCGGTCCCGGCGTCGCTGGGCCTGGCCGCCGGAGTACTGGGCGTGCTCCTCGCGACCACCCGGCAGGGCTGGGTGAGCCTGTTCACGGCCGCCGTCCTGGTGTCCTCGCCCACGATCATCGCCCTGCTCTGCATCGCCTCGCTGCCGGCCTGGCTGCTGGTGACCGGACGGCCGCAGATGCAGCTGCACAAGGACGGAAGCCCGATCAGATGAACCACCGGAGAACGGCATCCCCGATGAACCACCGGGAACCCCCCATCCGATGAACCATGGGGACGCCCCGTCCCGCTGAACCGTTGGGAGAAGCCCGTGCCGCTCCACCAGGGCCACCAGACGCCCGATGAACGCCCCGCCTCCGTCAACCCGTTCTACGGGGAGACCAATCCGGTCAGCGGCATGGTCGAGGCGCCGCCGAAGCACCGGCTCCCGGACGGCCCGCTGCCGCCCACGACGGCGCTCCAGCTCGTCCACGACGAACTCATGCTGGACGGGAACTCCCGGCTGAACCTGGCCACCTTCGTCACCACCTGGATGGAACCGCAGGCCGGCATCCTGATGGCGGAGTGCCGGGACAAGAACATGATCGACAAGGACGAGTACCCCCGCACGGCCGAGCTGGAGCGGCGCTGCGTGGCGATGCTCGCCGACCTGTGGAACGCACCGGATCCGTCGGCCGCGGTGGGCTGTTCGACGACCGGGTCGAGCGAGGCCTGCATGCTCGCCGGCATGGCCCTGAAGCGGCGTTGGGCCCAGCGCAACGCCGACCGCTACCCGGGCGCGCGGCCCAACCTGGTCATGGGCGTGAACGTCCAGGTGTGCTGGGACAAGTTCTGCAACTTCTGGGAGGTCGAGGCCCGCCAGATCCCCATGGAGGGCGACCGCTTCCACCTCGACCCCGAGGCGGCGGCCGCACTGTGCGACGAGAACACCATCGGTGTCGTCGGCATCCTCGGCTCCACCTTCGACGGGTCGTACGAGCCGATCCAGGAGCTGTGCGCGGCACTGGACCGGCTCCAGGAGCGCACGGGCCTGGACATCCCGGTCCATGTCGACGGCGCGTCCGGGGCGATGGTCGCGCCCTTCATCGACGAGGACCTGGTCTGGGACTTCCGGCTGCCCCGGGTGTCGTCGATCAACACCTCGGGGCACAAGTACGGCCTGGTCTACCCGGGTGTCGGCTGGGCGCTGTGGCGGACGGCCGCGGAACTGCCGGAGGAACTGGTCTTCCGGGTGAACTACCTGGGCGGCGACATGCCGACCTTCGCCCTCAACTTCTCGCGCCCCGGAGCCCAGGTCGTCGCGCAGTACTACACGTTCCTGCGACTGGGCCGGGCGGGCTACCGGGCGGTGCAGCAGACGACCCGGGCGGTGGCGCGCGCGCTCGCCGAACGCATCGACTGTCTGGGCGACTTCCGGCTCATCACCCGGGGCGACGAGCTGCCGGTGTTCGCCTTCACGACGGCGCCCGAGGTGACCACGTACGACGTCTTCGACGTGTCCCGGAGGATGCGCGAGAGCGGCTGGCTGCTGCCCGCGTACACCTTCCCCGAGAACCGCGAGGACCTGTCCGTGCTGCGCGTGGTGTGCCGCAACGGATTCACCTCCGACCTCGCCGACCTCTTCATCGAGGACCTGAGCCGGCTGCTGCCCGAACTGCGCCGCCAGCCGCATCCGATGACCCACGACAAGGGCGCGGCGACGAGCTTCCATCACTAGGGGCTGTCGTCCACTGGGGGATGTCGTCCGTGCCGCGGGCGGCGCTCCTGGGGAGCGGTGGGCGCCCGCCCGGTTCGCGGCGCCGGACGGGCGAGGTGTTCCGCTAGCGGCTCAGGCGGGCGAACCGCCGTACCGCCAGCGGGAAGAAGACCGCGAGCAGGGCGAGGGGCCACAGAACCGCCGCCCCGATGTGGCCCGGCTCCCCGCCCGGTCCGCCGAACAGGTCGCGTACGGCCGTCGCCGTCTGGGACATCGGGTTCCATGCGACGACCGTGCCCAGCCAGCCGGGCATGGAGTCGGGGACGGCGAAGGCGTTGGACAGGAAGCCGACGGGCCAGACCAGGATCTGCACGGCCTGCACCATCTCCGGCCTCCCGGCCACCATCGCCAGGTGGATGCCGATCCACAGCATCGCGAAGCGGAAGAGCAGGAGCAGGCCCATCGCCGCGAGGAACGCTCCGGGCGTGCTGTCGGCGCGCCAGCCGATCGCGTACCCGACCCCGGTCAGCAGGGCCAGGCCCACGGCCGACTGGAGCATGTCGGCGGCCGAACGGCCCACCAGGACCGCGCCGTTGGCCATCGGCATGGACCGGAAGCGGTCGATGACGCCCTTGTCGAGGTCCTGGGTGACGGCCAGCATCGTGCCCTCCAGGCCGAAGGCCATGGTCAGGGCGAGCATCCCCGGCACCAGGTAGTCGACGTAGTCGCCCTCGACGCCCCGTCCGCCGCCGACCAGGTACCCGAACATCAGGAGCAGCATCACGGGGAAGACCAGGCCGACCGCGACCTGGACCGGTTGCCGTGCCCAGTGGGCGAGTTCGCGGCGGGTCATGGTCCAGCAGTCGGAGAGAAGGCGCGCTCCCGCACCGGACTCCCGTGGCTCCCGGGATCCCCCGTGCCGCCAAGGCCCCCGGTTCCTTTCCCGGGTGGTGTCGTACGTCGTGCTCACACGGCCTCCTTCACTCGCTGCTCGTCCCCGGTGAGGTGCAGGAACACCTCGTCCAGCGTCGGCCGGCGCAGCGCGATGTCCTCCGCCTCGATCCCGGCCTCCTCCAGGGCGCGTACGACCGCGGCGAGGGCCGCCATGCGGTCGGTGACCGGGGCGCTCAGCAGACGGCGGTCCGTGTCGACCGAGACGCCCTCCCCCGGGAACGGCAGCAGGGCCACGGCGGCGCCCAGCAGTCCCGCGTCGCGCAGCACCACGTCGATGCGGTCGCCGCCCGTCCGGGACTTCAGTTCGTCCGCCGTGCCGTCCGCGATGACGCGTCCGCGGTCGACGACCGAGATGCGGTCGGCGAGCTGGTCCGCCTCCTCCAGGTACTGCGTGGTGAGCAGCACCGTCGTACCGCCTCCGACCAGGGAGCGCACCGCGGCCCACACCTCGGCCCGGCCGCGCGGGTCGAGCCCGGTCGTCGGCTCGTCCAGGAACAGCACCTCGGGGTCGGTGATGAGGGAGGCGGCCAGGTCCAGGCGGCGCCGCATGCCGCCGCTGTACGCGCGGACCGCCTTGCGGCCGGTGTCGGCGAGGCCGAAGCGTTCCAGCAGCTCGCCGGCCCGCACGCGCGCGGCGCGGGCGCCCAGGTGGTGGAGGCGCCCGAACATCTCCAGGTTCTGCCGGCCGCCGAGTTCCTCGTCGAGCGCGGCGTGCTGGCCGAGCAGGCCGATGCGCGACCGCACCCGGCGGGCCTCGTCCAGCACGTCGTACCCGGCGACCTCCACCCGGCCGCCGTCCGGCCGCAGCAGCGTCGACAGGACCCGGACCAGGGTCGTCTTCCCCGCGCCGTTGGGGCCGAGCACTCCGTGCACCGTGCCACGCCCGACCCGCAGGTCCAGTCCGTCCAGCGCGTGTCTGCCCCCGTACCGCTTGCGTACGCCTTCGACGACGATCGCCTCGGTCATCCCGCTCCCTCCGCTCCGGCCCGCTCCCGGCCCACTCCCCGGAAGCAGTAATCAAACTTGACTACTGCCATGCCGCGAAGAGTATGCCCGGCCAAGGCATTAGTCAAACTTGATGAGCCAGGGTCTGTGCGCGGCTCAGCGCGCGTCCTCGGGGTGCCGCTCCCCCGTCGCGTACGGGTTCTCCTCGTCCTCCCCGAGGACGCCGACGAACGGCTCGCCCTCCCCGGCGAAGGTGTACGCTCCGCCCTCGACGCGGGCGATCAGGCCGCGCGTCCACGCGGCGTCGGCGTCGGCGGTGTGGACCCAGAGGTTCATGATCTCGCCGATGTGGCCGAGCTGCTCGGGGCCGTCCTCGGGCACGTAGTGCTCGGTGACGGCCGCCCGCCACTCCTCGATCCTGCGGATCCGCTCCTTCAGGAGGGCCACCGCCTCACCCCTCGGCAGGTCGACGATGAACCCGATGCCCGCCGACTGGACGTCCATCTTCTGGTCGTACGACGTCAGGGACTCGCGCAGCAGCGCCAGGAACTCCTCGGTGCCCTTGTCCGTGATCTCGTACTCGGTGCGCGGCGGTCCGCCGGCCGTGGACGGCGCGATCTCGTGGGCGTGCAGCAGTCCCTGCTTGGCCATCTGCTTGAGCGCGTGATAGATCGAGCCGGGCTTGGCGTTGGACCACTCGTGCGCGCCCCAGTACTCCAGGTCGTTGCGCACCTGGTAGCCGTGGGCCCGCCCGTGCTGGCGGACCGCGCCGAGCACGAGGAGACGGATCGCTGACATCCGTCCAGCCTAGGGGGTGTCCGCGCAGCCCGGTCGTCCGGTCAGCTCCAGGATGTGCCCTGTTCCATCGCCACCAGTTCGAAGGCGGTCCTGCCGTCCAGGGACTCGCGGATGATGTCGGCGTGCCCGGCGTGACGGGCCGTCTCGCGGATCAGGTGAAGGGCCAGCCAGCGCATCGAGACACGGCCCTCCGGCGGGAACCAGGGGTCGTTCGGGAGCGCGAAGGTGTCGTCGAGGCTCGGCACCGAGCGCAGGAACGCCTCCGTCTCGGCGGCGACCTTCTCCCAGTACGCGAGCTGGGAGGCGACCGTCTCACCCTCGGTGAGGACGAAGCACTCGTGCCAGTTCGACTCGTCCCGCTTCACCGCGGGCTGCTCCCCCTTGGCCCGTGCGACCCAGCCCTGCTCGACCTCGGCGACATGCTTGAGCAGCCCGCCGAGCGACAGTTCGCTGGCGCTCGGCCTGCTCGCCGCCTGCTCCTCGGTCAGCCCGAGCAGCGCCCGGCGGATGCCGCCGCGCTGCTCCTCCACGAAGGCGAGCAGCGCTCCGCGTTCGTCGCCCTGCTCCTCGGCTCGCACGTGCGTGACCATGAACGGCCGCCTCTCATCGGGTCCTGTTGTCTGACACCGATGACGCTACGGACCCTTGCGGTCAGTTTCTGTCCGCAAGGGTCCGGGGCGCGAAGACATGTCGGCAGGGCCTGTCGGGAAGGCGCGTCAGAAGGGGAAGAAGCTCCGCCCGTGCTGCACCGAGATCCACTTCGTCGTGGTGAAGGCGTCGACCGTCGTCTCTCCGTTCAGGCGGCCGATGCCGGAGTGCTTCTCGCCGCCGAACGGGACGAGCGGCTCGTCGTGGACGGTGCCGTCGTTGACGTGAAACATGCCGGCGTCGATCTGCTTGGCGAAGTTCACGCCGCGCTCGATGTCGGCCGTGTGGACGGCGCCGGAGAGGCCGTACGGGGTGTCGTTGACGATCCTGACCGCCTCCTCCTCACCGTCGAACGGGACGAGGAAGACGACCGGGCCGAAGATCTCCTGCCGGAGCAGGTCCGAGTCGGCGGGGAGGCCGGTCAGGACGGAGGGCTCGACCAGGTTGTCGGTGGTCGAGCCGTGCAGCAGGGCGGTGGCGCCCTCGGCGATCGCCTGGTCGACGGCACTGGAGAGCGCGTCCGCCTGCGAGGAGTTGATGACCGGGCCGATGACCGTCTGCGGGTCGCTCGGGTCGCCGGTCTTCAGGGTCCTGACCTTGGCGACGAACTTCTCGGTGAACTCGGCCTCGATCGACCGGTCCACGAGGACGCGGTTCGCGGCCATGCAGACCTGGCCCTGGTGGACGTAGCGGCTGAAGACCGCCGCGTCGACCGCGTAGTCGATGTCCGCGTCCTCCAGGACCACCAGGGCGCTGTTGCCGCCCAGTTCGAGCACCGAGCGCTTGAAGTTCGCGGCGCAGACCGTGGCCACGTGACGGCCGACCTTGTCGGAGCCGGTGAAGGAGATGACCTTCGGGACCGGGTGCTCGATGAAGGCGTCCCCGATCTCGGCGATGTCGGTGATGACCACGTTGAGGAGACCGCCGGGCAGGCCCGCGTCCTCGAAGATCTTCGCGACCAGGGAACCGCCGACGATCGGGGTGTTCTGGTGCGGCTTCAGGACCACGCCGTTGCCGAGCGCGAGAGCCGGCGCGACGGACTTGATCGACAGCAGGAAGGGGAAGTTGAAGGGGCTGATGACACCCACGACGCCGACCGGGACGCGGTAGAGGCGGTTCTCCTTGCCGTCGACCGGCGAGGGGATGATCTTCCCCTCGGGGCGCAGCGCCAACTGGATCGACTCGCGCAGGAACTCCCGGACGAGGTGCAGCTCGAAGGCCGCCTTGAGGCGGGTGCCGCCGAGCTCGGCGATGATCACCTCGGCGATCTCCGCCTCGCGCTCGTCGATGAGGGCGAGCGCCTTCTCGAAGACCGCACGCCGCGCGTACGCGTTCGTCGCGCCCCACTTCTTCTGGGCGCGCTCGGCGGCGCGGTAGGCGTCATCGACCTCTTCGACCGTGGCTATCGTGATCGACGCCAGCTTCTCGCCGTCGTACGGGTTGAAGTCGATGATGTCCCAGGAGCCCGTTCCCGGACGCCACTCGCCGTCGATGTACTGCTGGGCCAGGTCGGTGAAGTAGGACGACATGTGCTCCCTCAATCCCTGTGCTGCCGAGGCAGTCCTGGCCCGGGTCAGCAGACATCCGATCACGGTCTGATCACACGTCATCGTACTTGTGTTTCAAGGGAGTTGAAGAAGGCCTGAGAAGTCTGTGGAGACTCTCAGGACAGCTGGAGCAGCCCCCGCAGGAGATCACGGCTCTCGGACGGCCCGGGGCTGTCCTGCTGCAGCTGCTTGAGCGCGCTCTCGTACTGGGTGACGTCCTCGCGCTTGTCCAGATAGAGCGCGCTGGTGAGCTGCTCCAGATAGACGACGTCCGACAGATCGGACTCCGGGAAGCTCAGGATGGTGAAGGAGCCGCTCTCGCCGGAGTGCCCGCCGAAGCTGAACGGCATGACCTGAAGCCGTACGTTGGGCTGCTCCGAGACCTCGATCAGATGCTGGAGCTGTCCGCGCATCACCTCGCGGTCGCCGTACGGGCGGCGCAGCGCGGCCTCGTCGAGGACGATGTGGAACTCGGGAGCGTTCTCCGAGACCAGATACTTCTGGCGCTCCAGGCGCAGGGCCACACGCCGGTCGACGTCGGCGGCCGAAGCTCCCTTCATCCCGCGCCGGACGACCGCGTGGGCGTACGCCTCGGTCTGCAACAGGCCGTGCACGAACTGCACTTCGTACACCCGGATCAGGTGGGCCGCGCCTTCGAGGCCGACGTAGGTGGGGAACCAGCTGGGCAGGACGTCGGAGTAACTGTGCCACCAGCCCGCGACGTTGGCCTCTTTGGCGAGCGAGACCAGGGAGGTGCGCTCGGCCTCGTCGTTGATGCCGTAGAGCGTCAGCAGGTCCTCGACGTCGCGCGTCTTGAAGCTCACCCTTCCCAACTCCATGCGACTGATCTTCGATTCGGAGGCGCGGATCGAGTAACCGGCCGCTTCACGGGTGATGCCACGCGCCTCACGCAGGCGCCGCAGATGTGACCCCAGCAGCATGCGCCGCACCACCGAGCCGCTCGACTCACCAGCGCTCACGTTCGTCAGCCTCCCCAACCGTCTTCCAGACGCCGAAGTCTGCCACTAAAACACTTCAAGCTGTACTCGTTCGGTTACGGAAACGGAAAGTAGCCAAAGGAGCCGCACAGGAAAAGATCAGTCCGGCGCCAACAACTGGGAATAAGGTGACAGAAGAAATGAGTAAGAAGTAGGAGAGGAAGGTCCAATTCGGGCGCGTGCACGTGCATCTGCCCTTGCATCTGCTGTACGCATTCGGAACCATGGTCCCCGCGCCACCGCTGCATCGCAACGACCGCGAACACCCGGGAGTGCCTCGCATGGGGACGAATGGATCGACCATGCTCGAACCCTTACGGCAGGGACTTCCGCCTCTCGATCCCGCGGCCGTGTCCAGCGCCGCCTCGTGCGCCTTGCCCGCCCGCTACGAAGCGGTGCGCGAGGCCCGGCAGTTCACCCGCGGCACGCTGGACCAGTGGGAGATAGGCGACCGTTTCGACGACGTCTGTCTGGTGGTCTCCGAACTCGTCACCAACGCCCTGCGACACGCGCTGCCCTCGGACACGCCTCGCAAGGACGACCAAGGGCCGCCCGTACGGCTGCACTTGATGCGGTGGACCTCGCGTCTGGTGTGCGCGGTGCGCGACCCCAGCCACGACAGTCCGGTCGCCGGCGACTCGGAGGACTTCTCGGCGGAGTCGGGGCGCGGCCTCTTCCTGGTCGACTCGTTCTCCGACAGCTGGGGCTGGCACCCGCTCGCCGGGACGCTCAGCGGCAAGGTCGTGTGGGCGCTGTTCCGGCTGGGGCCACAACCCCCGGCCGCGCTCCCCTCCGAATGACGAACCGCGGCGCTTTTCGGCGCCGCGGTTCTACGCGCGTTACTGAACGGCGAGTGAGGATCGCTCCCGGTTGACACCGACCTGCCCGCCGGCACGCCCGCCGCAGGCGTCGCCACGGCCGGCACTCCCGCGGCCGACGCACTCGAAACGACCCGCGACCACGGCCGTCAGCCCGCGATCAGGTGATCGAACTCGCCGTCCTTGATGCCCAGCAGCATCGCCTCGATCTCGGCACGCGTGTAGACGAGCGCGGGCCCCTCGGGGAACCGCGAATTCCGCACGGCCACGTCACCGCCGGGCAACCGCGCGAACTCCACGCAGGAACCCTGTGAGTTGCTGTGCCGACTCTTCTGCCAGGCGACGCCGTTCAGCTCGGTCGCGGCCATGCCGTTGTACACGTCTTCAGCCATGCCGTCGTACACGTCATCCACGTCGAACACGTCGTGGTCCACAGGTCGCTCCCCGGTCGTGCAGTGGCTGAGGTGGCCATAGATGCAGTAGTCAACTGACTCGGATCATAGCTCTGTTCATGTGCAGTTGCATGGGCAGATGCACGTGCACGCGGGGTGGTCCTGCGGTTACAGCTTTTACCGGCACTTGACTACCGGCTGTCGTTCTCCCGACTACGGCCTGCAGCTCACCGGAGTGCGGAACGGACTACATCCGGTCCAGCGCATTCCCCAGAGATCGCATCACATGCGACCTCCAGCCCCCGTCCATGATCTTCCGCGCCATCATCTGTGCGGGATCGTCCGGATCGAATCCCTCGTGTACTAGGAAGAGACGCGTACCGCGCCCTTCCTGTTCCAGTGTCCAAGTAATGGTCCACTCGGCGGGACGGGAGACGTCCGCGTCCGCCCACCGGACGCTCAGCATCCGCTCCGGTTCATAGGCGAGAACGCGCACGTCGACGGTGCCGGAGAAGTTCGTGTTGGGGCGCGGGACCGCGGTCAGCGCGTACCGGTGGCCGACCTCGAGCCGGAAGTTCTCGGACCCCGGCATCTGCCACTGCGCGAGCAGTTCGGGCTCGGTGAGGGCGCGCCAGACCTTGGCGGGCGGATGCGGCAGGAACTGGTCGACGCGGATGGTCGTGAGGTCGTCGTCCTCTGGGGCGGAGTTCATGTCTCGGCATCGTCGGGCATGCGGTCGAGAAGATCGCCGAGCCCCTTCAGCCTGTCGCGCCAGAACCGCTCGTACGGATGGAGCCAGTCCTGTACATCGGCGAGCGGGGCGGCCTCCAGACGGTAGATGCGCTGCCGGCCCGCGCGCTCCTCGGACACGAGTCCGGCCTCCCGGAGCACCTTGAGGTGTTCCGAGAGGCTGGGGCGCCGCATGGCGAAGTGGTCGGCCAGGGCCTGGACGGGCTGGGGCCCCCGCTCACGCAGCAGCCGGAGCACCTCACGCCGGGTCGCGTTGGCGAGCGCGGCGAAGATCTGGTCCTCGCGGGCTCCGGCGGGAGTTCCGGCGGAAGCGTCGACGGGAACCTCTGCGGGGGCTCCGACGGGGACCCGGGCAGCGGTGCCGACGGGGACTCCCGCGGGGAGCCCGGCAGCGGTGCCGGTGGGGACTCCGGCAGCGGTGCCGGTGGAGGCTCCGGTGGAAGCCCCACCCCCCACTGCCGAGGCGGCTCCGCCCCCCGGGGCCGCCTCGATCCCGGTCTCGCTCCCGGTCCGGATCACCGTCATGGCGCGCTCAGCACCCTTCGCTCCTACTCCGAGGCCGTTTCCAGGGCCTTCTCCGTGATCAGCATCAGGCTGTTGCCGTCCGGGTCGCTGAACGAGGCCATGCGGCCCCAGGGAAGGTCGTCGGGACCCTCCACCGCGACACCCGCGGCGGTGAGCCGCGCGCAGTCGGCGTCGACATCGGTCGTGACCAACATGATCCCCCGGGTCTCGCCGGGCGTGAAACTCCCCATGCCCGGACCCGACAGCGTGAAGACGGTCTGCGCCCCCTCCGGCGCGACCTGGAGCCACCAGCCGGGCGGCATGTCCAGGTCGGCGGTGACCTCGAAACCGAGGACGTCCGTGTAGAAGCGCAGGGCCCGGTCCTGGTCGGCGACGGGGAGGGTGACGAAGGAGGCGTGGGTGATGTTCATGGACCGCAGAATAGGTAGGAGTTTCCCTACGCGTCAACCGTAGGGAAACTCCTACCTATGGCGTTCCGGGTGGGTGCGGGACCTCCGCCGCATCCGGGCCTTGGACCCCTCTCCGGTGTAGCCGCCTGAGGCCCGGGGAAGCCGCGTGAGCAAGCGCACGACGGTTTCCCGCCGGGGGCCCATGGGTCCTCCTGATAACTTGCGGCGATCGTTCGGGCGACCCGCATCCATCCCACCCTTGGGGGCTCCAGTGACTACGGCGACCTTCCCGTCCCGCCAGGCGCGCACCGCGGCCGCGGCCGTGGGCCTGGCCGCGGCGCTCGCGCTGACCGGTTGCAGCAGCGGCGGCGACGACTCCGGGGACCCGTCGGCGAGCCCGAGCGCGAGCGCGTCCGCCACGGACGGCACCGGAACGGGTGGCGGCTCCGGAAGCACGTCCTCGGCGGGCGGCAAGCTCCAGGGCAGTTGGCTCACCACCGCGGGCGGCAAGGCCGTGGTCCTGATGATCAACGGCAAGCAGGCGGGCCTCTTCGCGACCGGTGGCACCATGTGCAGCGGCACCTCGTCCAAGGAGGCGAACATGCGGATGATCCGCCTCACCTGCACGGACGGCAGCAGGAAGCGTGCCGTCGGCATGGTCGACTCCGTCAGCGGTACGACCCTGAAGGTCACCTGGGAGGGCGACCTCGGCCAGGAGACGTACACCAAGAGCGAGGGCGGGGAACTGCCCAGCGGGCTGCCCACCGCGAGCCTGGGTTCCTGATCGACCCTGGCTCGGAATCGGACCCGGGCCCGGACTCGGCTCGGACCCGGGCTCGGGCTCGGGCTCGGCTCGGACCCGGGCTCGGGCTCGGCTCGGACCCGGGCTCGGGCTCGGGCTCGGGCTCGGACCCGGGCTCGGGCTCGGCTCGGCTCGGACCCGGACTGGGCTGGGACTGGGACTCCCGCTCCCGCTCAAGTTCGGGCGATGGCCGGTCCCCGAAAGAGCGATCCCCTTCGGCCCGGAGTCGGCTCATTCCGTCAGCGCGGGGAAAGCGCTGGGACAAGAACGGGCGATATCGGTCCAGGGCGGGTGAACGGCCAGGGGCGCGCAACCTCGGTGGACCCGCGTGCGTGATGATCCATGCACATCGTCACGACCCCCAGGGGAACCCATGCGCGCTCTGCCCATCGCCGTCACCGTCCTCGCGGCGGCCCTCGCCCTGACCTCCTGCGACGACGGCGGTTCCAGCGACTCCGGGAAATCCGGAGGCTCCTCCGCCCCCGCGAAGAAGGCCGCCGTCGCGGCCTGCGGGATCGGTGACACCGGCATCCAGGTCGGTCCCGCGAACGCCGCCACGGCCGCCGGGGACACGGGCAACATCCCGGTCACCCTCACGAACAAGGGCGCCGCGTGCACCCTGAAGGGCTTCCCGAGCCTCTCCGTACAGGCGGGCGGCACCTCCGCGGACATCGTCGCGGACAAGTCCGCGCAGCCGGCCGAGCTGACCCTCGCCAAGGGCGACACCGCGTCCTTCACCATCACCTACGTCCGGGGCGCGGACGGCGACGCGAAGACCCTCGCCGCGAAGACCCTGAAGATCGCCCTGCCCGGCGCCGACGCCACCCAGGACTTCCCGTGGTCGTACGGCCCGCTCGCGGGCAAGGGATCGGCGACCGAACCGAACGCCTCCGTGACGGCGTTCCAGCACGCGGGCGACTGACGGCGGACGGACGCCCGCCCTGCCGGGCTCCTACGGGAGCGGGCGCCGGTCCCTGACCTGTGCCCGGTCCGCCGCCGCGGCACCCGCGTGCCATCCGGCCTCGTCGGTGACCCCACGCATCCGGGTCGTCACGGTCTCGGGGAACATCCGGTCCAGGTGGTCCGCGACCGCCACATCGCGGGCCGCGAGCACCGGCAGCAACTCCCCCTCCGTGGCGGTCACCTGGCCCTCTGCGACCGACGCGAGCCGGTCGCCGATCCGGTGCGCGTAGGCGGCGAGGAACGACTGCCGGAAGGTCTTCGTGCGCTTTCGGCCGCCCGCCCGCTGCGCCGCCTCCGCCTTCGTCATCGCCGCCGTGGCCTGCACGAGGAGCGAGGTGTAGAGCAGCTCGACCGCCTCCAGATCGGGTTCGAAGCCGACCACGGTCGAGAAGCCGAGGGCCTCGTTCCACACGGCCCGGCAGCGGTTCGCACCGGCCACCGCGTCCAGGAGCACCGCCTTGGCGGTCTCGTACGGCGGCTCGACGCCGATCCGGCAGGCGCCGGGCGCGTTCTTCGCGTGCGTCCGGGCGGCCAGCAACGCCTCGTCGATGCTGTGCCGCGCCATCAACTCCTGCGCCTTGGCGCTGAGTGCCTCCGCCTCCTCCGGGAACCCGGTCCCCTCCGCCTTCGCGAGCAGGGCGCGGATGCGGGTGAGCATGCGCGTCTCCTGCGGCGCGGCCGCCGTGGGCGCCGCACGCGGCGCGTCCAGCGGCTCGATGGCGGGCAGCCGCAGGAGCAGACGGTAGAGCTCCAGGACGGCGGTGGCACGGGAGAAGCGGTCGGTGCGGACGTCGTGGGGTTCGGCCTCCAACTCGTCGAGCTGGGCCGCCCAGCGCGCGCCCCTGGCCGAGCGGTCCGAGTCCCGCTCCTTGAGGATCGAGGACGTCACCAGGCGTACGTGTACGTCGTCCAGGTCGCGCCGCACGATCCGTACGACGTCGGCGGGCTGCCAGCCGCGCCGCCAGGCCGCCGCGACGAACTCCTCACCGCGCCCGGCGAGTTCGGCGTCGGAAGCCGGATCGGCGGCGAGCAGGGAGGCGCCGGTGTCGAGGGCCGATTCGGAGTCGGCGTAGAGGGCGGCCGCGAAGGCGCGCTCCACGATGCTGGACGTACTCATTCTCCGATCGTGTCACGGGCCGGCCGAGTCCCCGAGGTATGGCCTGCCCCACCCCCGGGACGCCCCCTGGTGGTCGTGTCCGGGCGGCCGGCGGACGGTTCGCTGGAGCCATGCCGAACACCGCCGCGCGCCTCCGATCCCCCGCGGACCTCCAGCCCTCCGCCCCCCTCCGGCCTTCCGCAGGTCCCCGGCCTCTCGCACGCCTCCGGCCTTGCGTACGTGTCCGGCCTTCCGTACGACTCCGGCCCCCCGTACGTGTCCGACCCTCCGTACGGCTCCGGATCCCCGTATGTCTCCGGGCAGCCGGGGAGAGCCGGGCGGCCCGTGCGACCGGGGCGGAGCGGGTGGCGTGCTGAGCATCGCGTCGCTGCGGTCGCGCTGGCCGTCCCTTCTCGGGTGCTTTGTCGCCGTCACGCTCGGGGTGGCGGTGATGACGGCCATGGGGCTGGGCCTCGCCGCCGCGGTCGATCCGCCCACGCGCCCGCCGACCCGGTTCGCGGCCTCGCCGGTCGTGGTGATGGGCCAGGACACCCTCACGATGGAGGTCCGGCGGGGGCCGGGTACCGCCCTGGCATCGAAGCCGCTGGCGCATCCACACCCTGTGGACAGCGAATTGATCGCCGAACTCGGGACCTTGGGACGGGTCCGGACCGACGGCGCGGCCCGGGACGCGGTCGGCGTCGACGCTCCCGTCGCGGCCGTACGGCGGCTCGTCGGCGATCGCGCCCGTGTGCTCACCGGCGACGAACGGCACCGGGCCGATCCCTCCGCCGCGCGGGACGCCGAGGCGCTGGTCGGAGTCGACGCGCTGCTGGGCACGGCCGCCGGCGTGACGGCCTTCGTCTCGGTCTTCGTGACGGCGTCGACCTTCGCCTTCGTAGTGGCCCTGCGGCGAAGGGAGTTCGGGCTGCTGCGGCTGGTCGGCGCCCTGCCGGGGCAGGTCCGGCGGACCGTGCTCGGGGAGGCGCTCGCGGTGGGGCTGACGGCCTCGGCTGCGGGCTGTGTGCTGGGCGGCCGTGAAGCGCCTCTGCTCGTACGGTCGTTGGTGGACGGCGGGGTGGCGCCGCCCTGGTTCGCGCTGCGGGACGGGACGTACTGGCCGTACGAAGTCGCCTTCTGCACAGGGGTTTCGGTGGCCCTCGCGGGCGCCTGGGCCTCCGCGCGGCGGGCAGGGCGGACCGGCCCCCTGGAGGCGCTGCGCGAGGCGTCGGTGGACACGGGGGTGATGCCGCGTTCCCGGCGGGTGACCGGGGTGGTCCTGCTCGCGGCCGGACTCGGACTGACGGCCTGGACGCTGTACGCGGACCCGGCGGCGCTGTTGAAGCGCAAGACCTACGCGACGCAGCCGATGGTGCTGATCACAGCGGTGGCCGTGCTGGCGCCGATGCTGGTGGGTCCGGCCGTACGGCTGCTTCCGCTCCGGCGGCTCCCTCGTGCCTACGGGCTGCTGATCCGCGAGAACGCGGCGGCCTCCGTCCGGCGCACCGCCGCCGTGGCGGCTCCCGTACTGGTGACGGTCGCGCTGGCCGGATCGCTGCTCGGGTCGGCGGCGACCGTGACCGGAGCGCGGGCGACTGAGGCACGGGAGCGGACGCTGGCCCAGTTCGTCGTCACCGGTGATCACCTGAAGAAGGTGACGGTACCCGGCGCGACGGTGTCCGGGACCGCGTCGACCGCCGTCTTCGTGCGCGAGGAAGGGACCGCGCTCCTACGGTCGGACGCACGGGCGGTGAGCGACGTGGCGGCGTTCGCGTCGGTGACCCGGCTGCCGGTGGTCGCGGGCGACGTGCGCGATCTCGACGACCGCTCGATCGTCGTCGACGAGGAGTGGGAACGCCACGAGGTGGGCTCCTGGGTCTCCGTCCGGCTGGGCGACGGGCGGCCCGCCCGGCTGCGGATCGCGGCCGTCCTGGCACGCGGCACGGGCGACAACGGGGCGTACGTGACGGCGGCCAACGCACCGGGTTCGACCGTCGACCGCCTCGACGCGCGGGTGCTGCGCGGGGCCGACCCGGCGGCGGTCGCACAGGCGCTGCGGCTGTCCGGCGGCACGGTGCGCGCCACCCCGGCCTGGCTGGCCGCGACCCACCCGCGCGGCGGCCCGCAGACCCGGCTCGGACTCCTGGTGGTCCTGGGGATCGCCCTCGTCTACGCCGGGATCTCCCTCGCCGGCACCTGTCTGATGGCGACCTCCGCGCGGGGTGCGGAACTCCGGTCCCTGCGCCGGGCGGGCGCCACCCGGGCACAGGCGCTGGGTGTGGTCGCCGGCGAGGCGGCGGTCGCGGTCTGCGTGGGCGCGGCACTCGGCGCCGCCGTCGCCGGGGTGAATCTCGCGGGGCTGGCGGGAGCGCTGGGGCGGTTGTCGGCTCCGGTGGGCGTGGTGGTGCCCTGGGGGCCGCTGTCCTGGTGCGTGGGGGTGTGCCTGGTGATCGGGGTGGGGGCCTCAGTGGCGGGGGCGTGGGGGCGGACGTGACGGAACGGCCCCGTCGACCGACGCGACTGCTCTTCCCGACGCGACTCTCCGGGCCGCCGCGACTCTCCGGGCCGCCGCGACTCTCCGGGCCGGCGCGACTCTCCGGGCCGACGCGCCCCAGGTCGGCGCAACGCTCACCGGGCACACCGAAGCGCTCAACCGGAGCCGCCGAGGCGCCCCCGACTCGCGGACGCCTCCACCAGAACAGCTGTCAACTTCGGGTTGACACTCATGGACTGTCAACCTACCGTTGACATATGACGACGAATCCACCCGGCAAGGCATCTGTGCGCCTCGACGACCTCATCGAGGCCATCAAGAAGGTTCACAGCGACGCGCTCGACCAGCTCCAGGACGCGGTGATCGCGGCGGATCACCTGGGCGACGTGGCCGACCACCTGATCGGGCACTTCGTGGACCAGGCGCGGCGCTCGGGGGCGTCCTGGACGGACATCGGCAGGAGCATGGGAGTCACCCGGCAGGCCGCGCAGAAGCGGTTCGTCCCGAAGGCGGAGGCGGACCTCGACCCCAGCCAAGGGTTCGGCCGCTACACCGAGCGGGCCCGCAAGGTGGTCATGGTCGCGCACAACGAGTCCAAGGCCACGGGCTGCACCGAAGGACTGCCCGCGCACCTCGTCCTCGGCCTGCTCAGCGAGCCCGACGCACTCGCCGCACGAGCGATCACCGCCCAGGGCGTCTCGCTGGAAACCGTCCGCGAGGCGGCCACCGCGGCCCTCCCGCCCGCCGCCGACGAGGTCCCCGAACTGGTCCCGTACGGCCCCGCCGCCAAGAAGGTCCTTGAACTCACCTTCCGCGAGGCTCTCCGCCTCGGCCACAACTACGTCGGCACCGAGCACATCCTGCTCGCCCTCCTGGAGTTCGAGAACGGCGAGGGCGTCCTCAGCTCCGCCGGCGTCGACAAGGCGGCGTCCGAGGCACACATCGGACGCATGCTCGATGAGCTCGTCGAGCAGAAGGCGGCGGAGGGGAACGGATAGCGGAGGGCGATGATCGGCGGGAGGCTGCGGGCCCGGCGCGTCACGCGCCGCGTCGCCGAAGGGCATTGTCAGACCCCCCTGCGAGACTCGGAAGCATGACCGAGCGCTGGGCTCTCGCGCCGGCCGAGGACGGCGGCGTGGAGATCGCCGCCCTCGGCCCGGACGGGCTGCCCACGGGGCCGGTCCGCCGGGAGGCGGACCTCACCGAGGCCGTGCGCACCCGTCCGGACGTGAGCCGGTGGGTGTGGCGGTCGACGGCCGATGTCTATCCGAGACTGCTCGCCACGGGGGTGCGAGTGGAGCGGTGTTACGACATGGAGGCCGCCGAGACCCTGCTGCTCGGACACGAGGGGCGGCTCGGCGAGCCCCGGTCGGCGGCCGCCGCGGTGGCAAGACTGCGCGGCGGCCCCGTGCCGCCCGACCCGCCGCAGCGCTCCGCCGAGCCCGGTTCACAGTCCTCCCTCTTCGAACCGCGCCCGGTCCACCTACCGCTGGCGGATCTCCTCACGGTGTACGCCGACCAGCAGCGCCGCCACGACACGGCCACGCATCCGGGGCGGATGCGGCTGCTCACGGCATCCGAGTCCGCGGGGATGCTGGTCGCCGCCGAGATGAACCAGTCGGGGCTGCCGTGGAGCGCGGACGTCCACCGGGACGTGCTGCACGAACTGCTCGGCGAGCGGTACACCGGAGGCGGTGAACCCCGGCGCCTCGCCGAGCTCACCGACGAGGTCTCCGCCGCCTTCGGCCGACGGGTCAGACCCGATCTGCCGGCCGACGTCGTCAAGGCGTTCGCGCAGGCCGGGATCAAGGTCAAGTCCACCCGGCGGTGGGAGATCGAGTCGATCGACCATCCGGCCGTGAAGCCGCTCCTCGAATACAAGAAGCTGTACCGCATCTGGGTCGCCCACGGCTGGTCCTGGCTCCAGGACTGGGTGCGCGACGGCCGGTTCCGGCCCGAATACCTGCCGGGCGGGACGGTCACCGGACGCTGGGTGACGAACGGCGGCGGCGCCCTCCAGATCCCCAAGGTGATCCGGCGCGCCGTCGTCGCCGATCCCGGCTGGCGGCTGGTCGTCGCCGACGCCGACCAGATGGAGCCCCGCGTCCTCGCGGCCATCTCGCGCGACCCCGGCCTGATGGAGGTCGCGGGCCGCGAGAGCGACCTCTACCAGTCGGTGTCGGACCGGGCCTTCTCCGGCGACCGCGCACAGGCCAAACTCGCCGTGCTCGGCGCCGTCTACGGCCAGACGTCCGGCGACGGACTGAAGAATCTCGCACTGCTCCGCCGCCGTTTCCCCCAGGCCGTGGCCTACGTCGACGACGCGGCCCGCGCCGGCGAGGAGGGGCGCCTGGTGCGGACGTGGCTCGGGCGGACCTGCCCGCCGGCGGCCGGGACGGGCGAGGACAGCGGGGAAGAGGCGGGCATCCCGCAGGACGACGCCGTGGACACCCCCGTCGACCAGGGCTGGGTGCCGGGTTACGCCTCCTCCGACTCCCGCGCCCGCGGACGGTTCGCACGCAACTTCGTCGTGCAGGGCAGCGCCGCCGACTGGGCCCTGCTGGTCCTGGCGGCACTGCGCCGCACCTGCTCCCAGCTCGCCGCCGAGCTGGTCTTCTTCCAGCACGACGAGGTGATCGTGCACTGCCCCGAGGAGGAGGCCGACACCGTGGTGGCCGCCATCCGCGACGCGGCCGAACTCGCGGGCCGCCTCACCTTCGGGGAGACGCCGGTCCGCTTTCCGTTCACGACGGCGGTCGTGCGGTGCTACGCGGACGCCAAGTAGCCCGCCCACGCGGCCTCCTGGGTCTTCGGCCTGGGATTTCAGCCTGAGTCTTCAGCCTGGGGCTTCGGCCTGGGGCTTCGGCCTGGGGCTTCGGCCTGGGGCTTCGGCCCAGGATTCCGTCCGGGACGGCGAAGACGGTGGTGCCGGCGACGGCGACAGCGGTGATGGCAGCGATCGCGGCGGTGGTGGCGATGGCGGAGGCGGAGCCGGAGGCGATGGCGATGGCGATGGCGATGGCGGAGGAATCGACGGTGGGCAGCGCTACGTCGCGAGCAGCTTCCGCAGCTCGCCCGCCACCGGGCTGTCCGTCTCCTCCAGCGCCTCCAGCGCCGACGCCCACTCCTGATAGGCCGCTTCGGCGTCGCCTCTCTCCCGCAGCAGCAGCCCCTGCTGGTGGCGGGCGAGGCCCCCGGTGTACCGGTCGGCGCGACGGTCGGCGCGGCACCGCAGCAGATCGCACTCGCGCGCGGCCCGTTCCCACTGGCCGACGCCCCGCAGGGCGCGCACCAGACCGAGCCGGGTCTGTGACTCGCCGTGCCAGTCGCCGTGGCCGCCCAGGATGCGCAGGCTCTCCTCGAAGTGCGGTACGGCGGCGGCCGGTTCGCCGAGCGTGAGATGGGCGTAGCCGATGTTGCAGTGCGCGGAGTGCCGGATGATCACGTCCTGCACGGCGTCACCGATCGCGAGGCTGCGCTTGTGGTGGTCGATCGCGGCCCGTGGGTCGGTGTGCTCGTACAGGTTGCCGAGGTGGCTGTAGGTGATGGCCTCCATGTGCGGGTCACCCAACTCCCGCGAGAACTGGAGACTTTGGAGCAGGGCCTCACTGGACTCGGCGTAACGGCCGAGGCTTTCGAGCAGCATGCCCCTGTTGTTCAGCCCCCGCCGCATCCAGGACAGCACCCCGAGCCGACGCCAGATCGCGAGCGCCTGGTCGTTCAGGGCCAGAGCCTCGCCCACACGGCCCGTCACGAAGTGCAGACCCCCGAGATCGCCGAGCGCGTACGCCTCGGCGGCCTCGTCGCCGAGCCGCCGCGCCGCGTCGAGCGCGGCCCGGTGGAGAACCTCCAACTCGGCCACACGGCCACTGCGTTGGATGTACGGGTTGAGCATGCGGGCCAGCAGAGGAACGTACGGCGAGGTCTGCGCGTATCGCTCCGCCAGCGCGACCACGTTCGACAGTTCCGTGTCGCCCCAGGCGAAGGCCTCTCGCGCCGAACAGAACGGGGGCGTGGCCGCGACGTCCGCCGCGTGCCCGGCCGGCTGCGAGGCGGTCGGCCGGCTGCGGTCCTCCCGGTCGAGGCCGGGTTCGAGGATCGCCTCCAGGGAACGGGCGGCGACACCGGCGTACCAGCGCAGGGCGCGTTCCGCGACGACCGCGTCATGGCCGAGGGGAACGTCGACGACCACGTCGTGACCGGGCGGAACGGCATTTCCGTGGCTGCCCGGGGCGGCAGACCGGTCACCACCGGAGGCGACAACGCCGCCGGGGATGCCGGGGGCCCCGCCGACCCCGGCGGCCCGAGCGCCCGCGCCCGCCGTCGCGGCGACGCATTCCGCCGCGCCCGCGATCTCCCGGGCGAAATCCCGTACGAGGTCGTGGGGCGCGTAGCGGCCGTAGGCCGTCTCCTCCAGGAGGGCGACGTCGACGAGACGGTCGAGCGCGGCCTCGGCACGGCGCTCGTCGGTGCCGGTGAGGCGGGCGACGAGGGCGGCTCCGTAGACGGGCAGGTCGAGCGCGCCGATCCGGCACAGGGCGAGCGCCGCGTCCCGGTCGGCCTCACGCTCGGAGGCGCGCAGTGCGTCGTGGGCGACGGCGAGTGAGCGGCGCACGCTCAGATCGTCGTACTCCAGATGGTGCAAGCGTCCTTCCGTGGCGGCCAGTTGACCGGCAAGAACGTCCGGGGTGAGCGCGCGACGGGCGGCCAGGCGGGCCGCGACGACACGGAGGGCGAGCGGCAGCCGGCCGGTGAGTTCGACGAGAGGGTGCCCGCCGTCGAGTCCGTCCCGGCGGCCGGAGACCGCGCGGAGCAGTGCCGCGCTGTCCTCCTTCGTCAGCGGCGCGAGCGGGAATCGGTCGGCGCCGTCGAGGGCGGTGAGCGGCGAGCGGCTCGTCACGATCACCGCACAACCCGCGCCCGCCGGCAGCAGCGGCCGCACCTGTGCGGCGTGCGCCGCGTCGTCCAGCACCATGAGGGTGCGGGTGGGCGCGAGCATCGAGCGGAGCAACGCCGCCGCCGCGTCCGGGTGTTCGGGGATGCGCCGGGGTTCCGCGCCCAGGTCACGCAGGAGCGCGGCGAGCGCCTGACCGGCGGTGAGAGGGGTCATGCCGGGGGTGGCGCCGTGCAGGTTGACGTACAGCTGACCGTCGGGGAATCGTTCCCTCAGCCCGTGGGCGACGTGCAGCGCGAGTGCGCTCTTGCCGACGCCGGCCATCCCGCTGATCACCGCGACAGGGGACATCCCGGTGATCGCCCCCGCGAGCTTCGCGTCGCCGGGCACGCCTGCGGACGCGGCCCCGCCGGACGCGGTGCTGCCGAGCTCGCCGCGAGGGCGCTCCGGGCCTTCCGGATCCACCGGGTGGCCCGGGTCCAGGATCAGCCGCAGTTGATCGTGGATGTCCTCGCGTCCTGTGAAGTACGCCGGGGGCGGAGGGAGTTGGGCGGGGCGAGGCGCCACATCCGCGTCCAGGCCTCCCTCACCCTCCTGGTCCGCGTCCGCGAAACCGTCCCGGCGCCCGCCCGCGTCGCCGTCCCGGCGCCCACCGGGGCCCCGATAGCTGTCCCGCAGGATCTCCAGGTGGGCCCTGCGCACAGCGGGGCCCGGCTCGATACCGAGTTCCTCCACCAGGCGGGCCCGCAGGTCGCGGTGGACGGCGAGGGCCTCGGCCTGGCGTCCGGTGCGGTGCAGGACGAGCATGAGAAGCCGGTGGAAGGACTCGCGGAGCGGATGCTCGGCCGTGCGGGCGGCCAGCTCCGGTGCCAGCCGGCCGAGTCGGGAGGCCGTCGGAGCGAGGCACAGCTCCGCCTCGTACCGCCACTCCAGGACCAGCAGCCGGGCCTCCTCCAGACGCTGGACGAAGGCGTGTCCGCCGGTCTCGGGCGGCAGACCGCTCAGCGGGGTGCCGCGCCACAGCGCGAGCGCGGCGGTGCACTCGCGCAGCGCCCGTTCCCAGTCCCGCTCGGCGTGCGCATCGCGCGCGAAGGTGGCGTGCCGCTCGAAGACGCGGACGTCCAACTCGCCCTCACCGACCCGCAGGACGTACCCCGGCGGTACGGCGCGCAGCCGTTCCGGATCGTCCAGGAGACGGCGCAGCCGGGTCACGTGGTTCTGCAGGGACGCCTGGGCGGAAGCGGGCGGCGCCCCGCCCCACAGCGCGTCCTTGAGGACGTCGACGGAGACGACCCGGCCCGGTTCGAGGAGGAGCGCGGCCAGCAGGGCACGCGTCTTGCCGCTGCCGATCGAGCCGACCCCGCCGTCGGCGTCGTACAGGACCGGCGGCCCCAGCAGCCCGAACCGCAGCCCGTTCCGCATCTCGCCGCCCCACTGCCTCTCCGCCCGGCCGCTCCGGCCGCGCACCACGGCGAGATCCCGCCTTCTCGAGACGATTTCACGCCGACCGACTGATCGTTCCCTAAAGAACCGTTGGCCTCATGTTAGCGATCCGTTGGCGGGGCCTGATGTGATCAATACATCGGATCTGGCCCGACGGTGCGCGCGTACTACGCGTAACTCGGGGGAGTGTCGCCGCCGTGGCCGGATCCGGGGACGTGAGAGGCCCCGTCGTCGAGGTGATCGACCGGGGCCTCCGTCCGTTCCAGGGCCTGCGAGCCGGGGCCTGTGGCTCCCGGGCCCCAGGACCCGCCTAGATGACGGGCGGGCGCCCGAGCCGGGTGAGCCTCCACACCGTCCGCCACCGCATCGGACGTCGCTCTCCGCCGGACTGCCGCAGCCCCTCGGCGAATCCGCCGAACCAGGCCTTCAGTCCGCCGGCCGAACGCGTCCGCAGAAGCGTGAGCACGATCCAGATGCCGAGGTGCAGCGGTATCAGCGCCAGGGGAAGCCTGCGGCGGGTGAGCCAGACCCGGTTGCGGGCGGTCACGCGGTAGTAGATGGCGTGCCGGGCGGGCGAGGTCTTGGGGTGCTGGAGGAGCAGTTCGGGCTCGTACAGCACGGTCCAGCCGGCGTCGATGGCCCGCCAGGCGAGGTCGGTCTCCTCGTGCGCGAAGAAGAACTCGGCGGGCCAGTCCCCGGTCTCCGCCAGCATCGGCATGGACAGCGCGTGGCCGCCCCCGAGGAAGCCGGTGACCGGACCGCCGCGCATCGGGTCCTTGGCCCCGACCCTCGGCACATGACGGCGCTGCGTCTCCCCGTGCTCGTCGGCGATGCGGAAGCCGACGATGCCGAGCCGCGGCCTGGTGGCGTACAGGTCGCGCACCTTGCGCAGCACGTCGGCGTCGACCAGCAGCCCGTCGTCGTCGAGCTCGACGACGACGTCCACGTCCCCGAACTCACGGAGCCGGCTCAGCCCGACATTGCGGCCACCGGGGCAGCCGAGGTTGTCGTCCAGTTCGATGGCGGTCACCTCTCCCGGCAGGCCGAGGCGCTCGGCGAACTCGGGCAGCGGACAGCCGTTGCCGACGATCACGATCCGGGTGGGCGCCACGTCCTGCTTGGCCACGGAGGTGAGCAGTGCGTCGACCTCGACGGGCCGGTTGCCCATGGTGACCACGGCAACGGCGATCCGCGGCCCCTCCTCCGCCTGTGACACGACACCCACCCCATCCCGGCCGACAACTGTGCCGCGATGCTAGTCGTTCACCGGGACGACCCCCCACGTACGCCCTCACGTCCGCCGCGCGTACGTCCTGATCTACGCCCATACGTCCGCCGTCAGGAGCGCCGGTTCTCCTTGCGCCGGACGAATTTCAGCCCCGACCAGTCCTCCCCCAGCGCCGCCACCTTCACGTCGACGACGCCGAGCGGCAGGAACAGGTCCCGCAGATCGTTCTCCGTGATGTCACTGACGTGCCCGGCCGCCCGGCGGGGCCAGGCGATCCAGAGCATGGCCCTGTCGGACAGGTCCCGGACCAACTCGGCCGCCCGCGAAGCCAGTTCCGCGCGCTCCCGGAAGAAGGCGACGGTGACGTCCGCCCCCTTCGGGCCGCCGTCCTCGACCTCGCAGCCCTCGGGCAGTCCGGGGATCTCCCAGTCCCGCGGCCCATGGGTCAGCCGTACCCGCTGCCCCGCCTTGATGCCGATCTTCCGGGCGAGCGGAGTACCGGAGTACCCGCCGCCCGCAGCGCTGGATCCCGTCATTCCCGCAGGATGGCACCGCGCGGGCCAGGTCAGCCCGCGTACACGCTCCCGGGCTCGATTACCGGTTGTCGGCGAGCGGGTTCATGCTGGTGAGAGCGGCCCGGCGCCCCGGACTTCCCCGGCACTCCCGAGGATTCCCGAGGTCTCCCGAGCCGGGAACAGCGGGCGTCCCGTCCACCACCGGCGGGCGCCACAAGGTTCCGGAGGCGCCATGAGCTCACCATCCGTCCCGCCGCCCGCACCGCTGCCCCCGCAGGGGCCGGGCACCACGGAGAAGGGCCTCAAGGGCGGCGCCCTGGGCCTGTTCTCCAGCACGGTGATCGGGCTGGCCTCCACCGCTCCCGCCTACAGCCTCGCGGCGACCCTGGGCGTGATCGTCGGGATCGTGGGCTTCCAGTCACCCATCGTGATCGTCCTCGCCTTCATCCCGATGTTCCTGATCGCCTACGGCTACAAGGAGCTCAACCGGGCCGACCCCGACTGCGGCACCACGTTCACGTGGGCGGCCCGCGCGTTCGGCCCCCGTACCGGATGGCTGGGCGGATGGGGCATCGTCGCGGCCGACATCATCGTGATGGCCAACCTGGCCCAGATCGCGGGCGCGTACGGCTTCCAGCTCGTGGGCGCGGACGGGCTGGCGGAAAACACGTTCTGGGTCACCGTGGTCGGCGTCCTGTGGATCGCCGTGATGACCCTGATCTGCTACATCGGCATCGAGCTCTCGGCCAGCCTGCAGAAGGTGCTGCTCACCATCGAGATCGTGGTGCTGTGCCTGCTGGCGGTCACCGCGCTGGTCAAGGTGTACGGCGGTACGGCACCGAGCGTCTCGTCGGAGATCTCCTGGTCGTGGTTCAACCCCTTCGAGATCGGCTCCTTCGACGACCTGACCAAGAGCATCCTCGCCGGAGTCTTCATCTACTGGGGCTGGGACACCGCCGTGTCCGTGAACGAGGAGACCGTGGACCGCGACCGCACCCCGGGCCGCGCCGCCGTCATGTCCACCGTCATCCTGCTGCTCGTCTACCTGATGGTCACCACGTCCGCGCAGGCGTTCGCCGGGGTGGGCGAGCACGGCATCGGCCTCGGCAACCCGGACAACTCCGGAGACGTCCTGTCCAGCCTGGGCTCCGAGGTCTTCGGCTCCGGAGGCTGGGGCGAGGTCGCCACCAAACTCCTGATCCTCATGGTCCTCACCTCGGCGGCCGCCTCCACGCAGACGACCATCCTCCCCACGGCCCGCACGACCCTGTCCATGGCCGCCTTCAAGGCCATCCCCGGCCACTTCGCCCGTATCCACCCCCGCTTCCTCACCCCGACCTGGTCCACCGTGGGCATGGGACTGGCGTCGATCGCCTTCTACGTCATGCTCACCCAGGTGAGCGAAGACGTCCTGGCCGACTCCATCGGCTCGGTCGGCCTGATGATCGCCTTCTACTACGGCCTCACCGGCTTCGCCTGCGTCTGGTACTACCGCAAGGTCCTGACCCGCAGCCCACGCGACCTCTGGACGCGCGGGATCATGCCGGGCCTGGGCGGCGCCCTGCTCCTCTACTTCTTCATCAACGCCTGCGTGGTGTACGCCGCGGCGGACTACGGCAGCACCTCGTGGACCATGCCCTTCCCGCCGCACTGGCAACTCGGCGGCGTCTTCGTCACCGGCATCGGCGCGCTCCTTCTCGGCGCCGTCCTGATGCTCGCGTACGGCGCGTTCCGCCCGTCCTACTTCCGCAAGGAGACCATCCCGGTCTCGTCCCACCACCAGGACGGCCACTGACGACCGACCCGGAAGCCGGCCTCCCCGCGAACCCGAGGACGAAGGTTCCGGCGGGGCGGGTCGGACACCCCGGCCCGGCTGCGCGGTCGCGGCTACGCGGCCGCCGTGACGGCGGATAGCGGTGCGGCGGTGCGTGTGGCGGCAGCAGGCGCCGAAGTCCCGGGCCGACCGGGAGAATCAAGGGCACGATCCTGACGCCGGGTGACCCGCGCCCGGCGTCGCCACCACATCCGGAAAAAGCAAAAGCCCCAGGTCACGGCGAGTGAGTCCTGAGGCTTCCACAGAGCCGCCTTCGGGATTCGAACCCGAGACCTACGCATTACGAGTGCGTTGCTCTGGCCATCTGAGCTAAGGCGGCGCGCTGCCCACACCTATGGTGCGATCAGCAACGTCGGTAAGTCTACACAGTTTCCGAGGGTGCTCCGTACACGCCCCGGGGCATGCGCTCCAGGGGTGCGTGGCAGGGCTATGAGCAGCGCTTTCCCTTCTGCGGAGGGGTGCCCTGGAGGAGGTATCGGTTGATCGTGGAGTCGATGCAGGAGCTGCCGCGGCCGTAGGCGGTGTGGCCGTCCCCGACGTAGGTGAGGAGGGTCCCGGAGGAGAGCTGGGAGGCGAGGGACTGGGCCCAGGGGTACGGGGTCGCCGGGTCGCGGGTCGTGCCGACGACAAGGATCGGCGCCGCGCCCTTCGCCTCGATGCGGTGGGGTTCGCCGGTGTTCTTCACAGGCCAGTACGCGCAGTTCAGGGAGGCCCAGGCCAGGCCCTCACCGAAGACGGGGGACGCCTTCTCGAACGCGGGCAGCGACTCCTGCACCTGGTCCGGGCCGGAGAAGGCGGCCGGCAGGTCGAGGCAGTTGACGGCGGCGTTGGCGGACATCAGGTTGGCGTACTGGCCGTCGGCGTCCCGCTCGTAGTAGCTGTCGGAGAGGGCGAGCAGCCCCGCGCCGTCGTTCTGCTTCATCGCGGAGGTGAGCGCGTCGCGCAGCTGCGGCCACGCCGTCTCGTCGTACATCGCCGCGATCACCCCGGTCGTCGCGAGTGCCTCTCCCAGCTTGCGGCCGTCCGCGTCACCCGCCGGGATGGGCGTCTTGTCCAGTTGCTGGAAGAACGCCTTCAGGTTCCTGCCGACCTGGTCCGGGCTCGTCCCCGCGTCGCCCAGCGGGCAGTCGCTGTGCCGCACGCAGTCCTTCGCGAAGGACTGGAACGCCGTCTCGAACCCCGCCGTCTGCTCCTCGTTCAGCTTGCGCGCGGTCAGGGACGGGTCCAGCGCGCCGTCCAGCACCAGCCGGCCCGCCCGGTCCGGATAGAGGCCCGCGTACGTCGCCCCCAGGAACGTCCCGTACGACGCCCCCACGTAGTTCAGCTTCTTGTCCCCCAACACGGCCCGCAGAATGTCCATGTCGCGGGCGGCCTCGACGGTCGAGACATGCCGGAGCAGCTCGGGCGAGTGCGCGCCGCAGCCCTCGGCGAACTTCTTGAACGCCCCGACGAGCTGATCGGTCTCCCGTCCGTCGTCCGGCGTGGTGTCCGTCTGCGTGTACGCGTCCATCTCACGGCCCGTGAGGCACTCGACCGGCTCGCTGCGGGCCACTCCGCGCGGGTCGACCGCGACCATGTCGTAGCGGGCACGGACCTCCGCCGGGTAGCCGATCCCGGCGTACGCCTGGAGGTAGCCGATCGCCGAACCGCCCGGCCCTCCCGGGTTGACCAGCAGCGAACCCAACGGCTTGCCCGGTCCCGTGGCCTTCTTGCGGGAGACCGCCAGCCTGACGTCTCCCTCGCCCGGCTTGGCGTAGTCGCGCGGCGCCTTCATCGTGGCGCATTCGAAGCCGGGGACACCGCAGCTGCGCCAGTTCAGCTTCTGCTCGTAGTACGGCGAGAGCGCCGTCGGCGTGGCCCGCGGCAGCGCGGTGAGCACGGCACTTGTCGACGCGGCCGTCGTCGTGGAACTCCCCGAGGAGCAGGCGGAGATGAGCAGCGCCGCGGAGGCCAGCAGCACGCCGCTCCTGCGGAGGGATCGGGACGGCCGGGAAGTGCGCCTCATGTGCATCTCGCGAGCGTAACCTTGCGCGATCAATTGATCACCTTCAGTCGCCGAAGCGGCCCGTACGAGTGACTCGGTCAACCCTCCGCCGGAAGCGTCGCCTCCTGGCGGGACGGCCCTGCCCGGCGAAGGGCCTGCCGGGGCGCGCCCACGGGGATCAGCCCGCTCTCAGCGCCATGGTCATCGCCTCCACCGCGAGCAGCGGGGCGACGTTGCGGTCGAGTGCTTCCCGGCACGCGGCGATCGCGTCGATCCGGCGCAGGGTCGACTCCGGCGAGCTGCCCCGGGCCAGCCGCTCCAGTGTGTCCCCCGCCTCCGCGTTGGCGATGGCCAGGCGGGAGCCGAACTGGACGGCGAGTACGTCGCGGTAGAAGCCGGTGAGGTCGATCAGGGCCAGATCGAGGCTGTCGCGCTGCGTACGCGTTCTCCGGCGCTTCTGCCGGTCCTCGAGCTCCTTCATGACGCCCGCCGTGCCGCGCGGCATCCGGCCGCCCTGAGCGGCGCCGAGTGCCGTCTTCAGGTCCTCGGTCTCCTTGACGTCGACTTCCTCGGCGAGCGTCTTCGCGTCCTCCGAAGCCGTGTCGATCAGCTCCTGCGCCGCCTTGAGGCAGCCACCGACGTCGTCGATCCGCAGCGGGAGCTTGAGGACGGCGGCGCGCCGCTGACGGGCGCTCGGGTCCGTGGCGAGGCGACGGGCCCGCCCGATGTGGCCCTGCGTCGCGCGCGCGACGGCCGCGGCGACATCGGGCTCGATGCCGTCACGGCGTACGAGGATGTCGGCGACCGCTTCCACCGGCGGAGTGCGCAGCGTCAGAAGCCGGCAACGGGAGCGGATGGTGGGCAGGACGTCCTCGATGGACGGGGCGCAGAGGAGCCAGACCGTGCGGGGAGCGGGCTCCTCGACGGCCTTCAGCAGGACGTTGCCCGCGCCCTCCGTGAGACGGTCCGCGTCCTCCAGGACGATGACCTGCCAGCGGCCGACGGCCGGGGACAGCTGGGCGCGGCGGACCAGGTCGCGGGTCTCCTTGACGCCGATGGAGAGCAGGTCGGTGCGGACGACCTCCACATCGGCGTGGGTGCCGACCAGGCTCGTATGACAGCCGTCGCAGAACCCGCAGCCGGGAATTCCGCCGAGCGCGCGGTCGGGGCTCACGCACTGCAGCGCGGCCGCGAACGCGCGCGCCGCCGTGGAACGGCCCGAGCCGGGCGGACCCGTGAACAGCCAGGCGTGCGTCATCTTGGACGCCTCGGGGAGCGGGGCGCTCGCGGCGACGGCCGTGACGAGGGCGTCGGCGTCCCGGGCAGCGGCGGCGAGCTGCTCGCTCACCTTCTCCTGGCCCACCAGGTCGTCCCACACAGGCATGGGCTCCGCCCTTCCGTCGCACTTTGTCTTGCGTCGTCCATTGTGCGGGTCGCCACTGACAATGGCCGCCACGGGCGATCGGGCCCATCAGGCCCATCGGGCCACGGAGAGAGCCGAGCCGCCCGCGGCAGCTCCGTGACGACCGGCGACCGGGTACCGGCGACCAGGGCAGGTCCGGATGCGGGCCCGCACCAGTCCCCGGGTCCGGGCCGGCGCCAGTCCCCAGGTCCGGGCCAGGTCCAAGCCCGGGCCCGGGTCTGCGGTCCCGGGCCCGGGACCGCAGAAGCCTCGTCGGCCCCGCGACGCCCGGCACGCCCTAGCGGCGCCGCCCGCCGCGCCCCTGCCCCTCGTCCCAGTCCTCGTCGTCCTCGCGCGGGCCCAGCAGTTCGTCCGCCAGGGTCGGGAGGTCGTCGAGCGGGGTCTCCTCGGCCCAGTCGGGGCGGGGCCTGCGGCGCGGAGCACCCGTCTCGTCCACCTGCGGCAGTTCACGCGTGCGGTCGACGGGACCCTCGGGCCCCGCTGCCGGCCGCTCGTCGCGGAAGTAGCCCCGGGGCATCCGGTCCGCGGGATCGTCGGACGGCGCGTCGGCCCCGGCGCGTGGGTCCCGCACCGGAGGAAGGACCGCCGTTTCGTCGGCCGCGCGCGGGCCCGGGGAGACGGGCGGCAGCACCGCCGTCTCGTCGGCCGCTCCGCCCGGCACCGGCGGCTTCGGCAGCGTGGCCGTGTCCTCGACGTCGGAGCGGGACGCCGAGCGGGCCCCCGGACGTGTACCCGCGCGGCCCCCGCCCGGTCGTACAGGCGGCAGCACGGCGGTCTCGTCAGCCGGCCCGCCGGACGCCCGGTCGGTCACGACCGGCGTGGGCAGCGTCGTCTCGTTGTCCGGCACGGAGGCCGCCGCGGTCCGTGAACCCGCGGACCCGGACCCGGCAGCGGACGGAGACGGGGACGGGGATGCGGAGGCCGAGGCGGTCGAAGCCTCAGCGGCGTCGCGCCGTGTCGCGGCACCGGCGCCCGAACCGGTCGGGGCACCGGCCCGCGGACCCGCCCCGGTACCCGTCCCCGCGCTCGACACCGCGGCCTCGGCCGAAGCCGCCGCGGCCGCCGAAGCGGCAGCCGCCTCCGCGGCGAGCCGGCGGGCCTCCTCGGCCCGCAGCAACGCCTCCTCGGCCTTCCGCTGCTTCTCCACGCGGCGTGCCTCGGCCTCGGCACGCAGCCGCGCCTCCTCCTCGGCCTGCCTGCGCACCCGCTCCGCCTCGGCGGCACGGGCCTGTTCCTCGGCGAGAAGCCGGACCCGCTCCTCCTCGGCACGGCGGCGGGCCTCCTCGGCGCGCTGCCGGGCCTCCTCCGCCTGGCGCTCGGCCTCGCGCCGCTGAGCCTCTTCCAGCTCGCGCTGCTTGCGCTCCTCTTCCTCGGCGCGCAGTTTCGCGAGCTGTGCCTGGCGCTCGCGCTCCAGGCGCTCCTCCTCCGCCTTGCGGGCGGCCTCTTCCTCGGCCTTGCGCCGGGCTTCCTCCTCGGCCGCCCTGCGGGCCTCCTCCTGGGCCTTCACCTCGGCCTCGGAGAGGGGCAGCATCACGTCGAGCCGGTGCCGTACGACCGTGGTGACGGCCTCCGGCTCCTGCGCGGCGTCGACGACCAGATAGCGGCTCGGGTCGGCGGCGGCGAGCGTCAGGAAACCGGACCGCACGCGCGTGTGGAACTCGACCGGCTCCGACTCCAGCCGGTCGGGCGCCTCGGTGAACCGCTCGCGGGCCGCTTCGGGCGACACGTCCAGCAGAACCGTCAGATGCGGTACGAGTCCGTCCGTCGCCCAGCGGTTGATACGGGCGATCTCCGTCGGGGACAGGTCGCGGCCCGCGCCCTGGTAGGCCACGGAGGAGTCGATGTAACGGTCGGAGATGACGACGGCGCCGCGCTCCAGCGCGGGCCGCACCACCGTGTCGACGTGCTCCGCGCGGTCGGCGGCGTACAGCAGCGCCTCGGCGCGGTGCGAGAGACCCGCGGACGACACGTCCAGGAGGATCGAGCGCAGCCGCTTGCCGACCGGCGTGGCGCCCGGCTCGCGGGTCACCACGACCTCGTGGCCCTTGGCCCGGATCCAGTCGGCGAGCGCCTGCGCCTGAGTGGACTTGCCGGCGCCGTCGCCGCCCTCCAGGGCGATGAAGAAGCCGCTCGTCGCGGGTACCTGCGCCGGGTCGTCGCCGCCGCGCAGCGCGTCCATCAGGTCCTGGCGCAGCGGCACCCCGGACCGGTCGTCGACCTTGGCGAGCACCATGGCGGCGACGGGCAACAGGAGCGCGCCCACCAGCATCAGCGTGAAGGCGGCGCCGCCGTGCGCGAACACGAACTTGCCGTTCTCCAGGCGGTGCGGGCCGATCGCGGCGGCCACCAGCGGCGCCACGATCGCGCCGACCGCCACGAAGACCCGAACCACCGCGTGCAGGTGCTCGGTCGTGCGGGCGCGCCGGTAGTCCTCGGCCTCCTGGTCGAGCAGCGCGTGCCCGGTGTTGGCGGCGACACCCGCGCCGACGCCGGCGAAGGCCACGATCAGCAGCACGGTGGTGACGTCCGGTACGAGTCCGGCGACCAGCAGCGCGACCCCGGTGAAGGCGATCGCGATCGCGATCAGCCTGCGCCGCGACAGCGAGGGGAGCACCGAGGGGGCCGTACGGATACCGACGACGACACCGCCGGTCAGGGCCAGCACCAGCAGCCCGTACGTCACCGGTCCGCCGCCCAGGTCCTTGGCCTCCAGCACGGAGACGGCGACGGCGGCCGAGATCGCGCCGGCGACCGCGGCGCAGGCCGGCACCAGGAGCGGGATCGCGCCGGTGCGGCCCTTGTCGATGCCGGTGCCCGTCTTCGGACGGCGCAGTCCCTCGAGCGGCGACCGCGCGCGCGGGGTGCGGGCGTCGGGCAGTTCGAGGAAGGTGACCACCGACAGGGAGGCGGCGAACAGTCCGGCCGCGACGTACGAGGCGAGCGCGGCCTGGTGCTGGTCGAACCAGTCGATCCCGGCGCCCAGCAGGTTGCTGACGAGGGAGACGGCGACCAGGGCGGCGGCCGCGATCGGCACCGAGATGAACGCCGTACGCAGGGACAGCCGCCGGAGCGCGTCCATGTGGTCCGGCAGCGGGCGCACCGTGGCGCCTTCCAGCGGCGGGGCGGGCAGCAGCGCGGGTGCCGCACTCTCCCGGCACACCGTCCAGAACCGCTCGGCGACCCCGGTCACGAAGGCGATCACGAGGAGGATGGCGAGCGCGTTGTCCGGGGTCCAGTCGATGAACAGCGGCGCGACGATGAGGAGCGCGGCCCGCAGACCGTCGGCTCCGAGCATGGTCCAGCGCCGGTCGAGGAGCCCGTCCGGGGAGGTCAGCGACGTCAGGGGTCCGAGGAGTACGGCTCCGAAGAGCAGCGTCGCGAGGACGCGGACTCCGAAGACGGCCGCCACGGCGAGGGCGGCCCCGCGGTAGCCGCCGCCGAAGGAACCCTCGGAGATCGCCGCCTGGAGGGCGAGGACGACCAGGACGAGCAGGGCCAGCGCGTCCGCGACACCTCCCACGAGGTGTGCGCTCCACAACCGCTTCAACTGCGGTTGGCGCAGCAGCGCGCGAACGGCGCGCTCGCGTGAATCTGCGACCAGGGCGTCGTCGGGGGCCCGATTGTGGGCCGTTGGCTGCTCGGCTCGCGTCATCCTGCCAGCCTATCCGGACCCACTGACTCCCCGAAGGGGTGCCCGAACATACGGACGCCCCCACACCAAATGGTGTAGAGGCGTCCACTTCTCTGACGTGGAAGAAGTCAGCCTTCGGAGGCAGCCGTCTTCTTCGCGGCGGTCTTCTTGGCCGGCGCCTTCTTGGCGGCCGTCTTCGACGCCGTCGTCTTCTTGGCTGCGGTCTTCTTGGCCGTTGCCTTCTTGGCGGGCGCCTTCTTGGCGGTCGTCTTCTTCGCGGTCTTCTTGGCCGGACCCTTGGCACGCTTCTCGGCGAGCAGCTCGTAGCCGCGCTCCGGCGTGATGTCCTCGACGCTGTCGTCGGAGCGCAGGGTCGCGTTGGTCTCGCCGTCGGTCACGTACGGCCCGAAACGGCCGTCCTTGACCACGACCGGCTTTCCGCTGACCGGGTCCTCGCCCAGCTCCTTCAGCGGCGGCTTGGCGGCCGCGCGGCCCCGCTGCTTGGGCTGGGAGTAGATCTCCAGCGCCTCTTCGAGCGTGATGGTGAAGAGCTGGTCCTCGGCGGTGAGCGACCGCGAGTCCGTGCCCTTCTTCAGGTACGGCCCGTAACGGCCGTTCTGCGCGGTGATCTCGACACCTTCGGCGTCCTTGCCGACGACCCGCGGCAGGGACATCAGCTTGAGGGCGTCGTCCAGGGTCACCGTGTCGAGCGCCATCGACTTGAACAGCGAGGCGGTACGCGGCTTGACGGCGTTCTTGCCCGTCTTCGGGGTGCCCTCGGGGAGTACCTCCGTGACGTACGGGCCGTAGCGGCCGTCCCTGGCGATGATCTGGTGACCCGACTTCGGGTCGGCACCGAGCTCGAAGTCACCGCTCGGCTTGGCGAGCAGTTCCTCGGCGAGGTCGACCGTCAGCTCGTCCGGGGCCAGGTCCTCGGGCACGTCGGCGCGCTGGTGGTTCTCGGAGTCCTTCTCGCCGCGCTCGACGTACGGGCCGTAGCGGCCGACGCGCAGCACGATGTCGTTGCCGACCGGGAACGAGGACACCTCGCGGGCGTCGATGGCGCCCAGGTCGGTGACGAGTTCCTTGAGGCCGCCCAGGTGGTCGCCGTCGCCGTTGCCGGCCTCGGCGGCGCCGGTCGCCTCGCCCTCACCGAAGTAGAAGCGCCTCAGCCACGGCACGGCCTGCGCCTCACCGCGGGCGATGCGGTCGAGGTCGTCCTCCATCTTGGCGGTGAAGTCGTAGTCGACGAGCCGCCCGAAGTGCTTCTCCAGGAGGTTGACCACGGCGAACGACAAGAAGGAGGGCACCAGGGCCGTCCCCTTCTTGAAGACGTAACCGCGGTCGAGGATCGTGCCGATGATCGACGCGTACGTCGACGGGCGGCCGATCTCGCGCTCTTCGAGCTCCTTGACGAGGGACGCCTCGGTGTAGCGCGCCGGGGGCTTGGTGGCGTGCCCGTCGACGGTGATCTCCTCGACGGACAGCGAGTCGCCCTCACCGACCTGCGGGAGGCGGCGCTCGCGGTCGTCGAGCTCGGCGTTCGGGTCGTCCGCGCCCTCGACGTACGCCTTCAGGAAGCCGTGGAAGGTGATCGTCTTGCCGGACGCGCTGAACTCGGCGTCACGGCCGTCGGCCGCCCGGCCGGCGATCTTCACGGTGACGGAGTTGCCGACCGCGTCCTTCATCTGGGAGGCGACGGTGCGCTTCCAGATCAGCTCGTACAGCCTGAACTGGTCGCCGGTCAGTCCGGTCTCGGCCGGGGTGCGGAAACGATCACCCGAAGGACGGATCGCCTCGTGCGCCTCCTGCGCGTTCTTGACCTTCCCGGCGTACGTGCGCGGCTTGTCCGGCAGGTAGTCGGCGCCGTACAGCTGCGTGACCTGGGCACGGGCGGCGGTGACCGCCGTCTCCGACAGCGTCGTGGAGTCCGTACGCATGTAGGTGATGAAGCCGTTCTCGTACAGCTTCTGCGCCACCTGCATGGTCGCCTTCGCACCGAAGCCGAGCTTGCGCGAGGCCTCCTGCTGGAGCGTCGTCGTACGGAACGGCGCGTACGGCGAGCGGCGGTAGGGCTTGGACTCGACCGAGCGGACCGCGAAGTTCGTGTCCTGGAGGGCGGTGGCGAGCGCGCGGGCGTTCGTCTCGTCCAGGTGGAGCGTGTTCGCGCTCTTGATCTGGCCCAGCGAGTCGAAGTCGCGGCCCTGGGCGACGCGCTTGCCGTCGACCGAGGTGAGGCGGGCGATCAGGTTGGCCGGGTCGCTCGCGTCGCCGGCGCGGCCGGTGCCGAAGGTGCCGGTCAGGTCCCAGTACTCGGCGGAACGGAAGGCGATGCGCTCGCGCTCCCGCTCGACGACGAGCCGGGTCGCCACGGACTGGACGCGGCCCGCCGACAGCCGCGGCATGACCTTCTTCCACAGGACCGGCGAGACCTCGTAGCCGTAGAGGCGGTCGAGGATGCGGCGGGTCTCCTGGGCGTCGACCATGCGCTTGTTGAGCTCGCGCGGGTTGGCGACGGCACTGCGGATCGCGTCCTTGGTGATCTCGTGGAAGACCATCCGGTGGACGGGAACCTTGGGCTTCAGGACCTCCAGGAGGTGCCACGCGATGGCTTCGCCCTCGCGGTCCTCATCGGTGGCGAGGAAGAGTTCGTCGGAGTCCTTCAGCAGGTCCTTGAGCTTCTTGACCTGGGCCTTCTTGTCGGCGTTGACCACATAGATCGGCTGGAAGTCGTTTTCGACGTCCACACCGAGGCGGCGGACCTCACCGGTGTACTTCTCCGGGACCTCCGCGGCACCGTTGGGGAGGTCACGGATGTGCCCGACACTCGCTTCGACGACATAGCCGGGGCCGAGATAGCCCTTGATCGTCTTCGCCTTGGCAGGCGACTCGACGATGACGAGTCGGCGGCCGCCGTGTGCGGTGTCGCTGGTCGGGGACAACTTCGCTCTTCTCTCCGGTCGACGCGGAATCTCCTCGGGGCTTGTTTCCCGAGGGGTCGGGTCGTGCTGACGCTGCGGAGTGTGACGGTACATCCCGCCCCCGTGTCAAACGGGAAAAGCCCGCAACGGCCACTCGAACGGTAACCCGACTACCGCCATTCCTGCCGCCCGGAGTGCCGACCAGCTCTTTCGGGCCTATCCGGAGGGTAACTTCCCAGTTACCCGAGTCCCGGTCCTCACGCGCGGTCTCACACGCGCGTGAAGCACCACATTCCCAGCGCCAGCGCCCCGCTCCCGGCAACGCTGGAGAGGGTCGCCGATGCGACGCGGTTCACACCGTGGGCGACGGACTCGCCCTGCCGCACCCGGACCACGGTCCAGGCCAGGATTCCCCCTCCGAACAGGGTGAACACCGCCCCCGCGAAGATCGCCGGTCCGCTTTCCATGGTTCTGTCCTCCCGTGCCGAGCCTCAGGCTCGGGACGCTGACACGCCCCGGCAGCGGACGGGCGAACCCACGGTGAACACCTGGCGACCGGCGACCCATGGGGCGCCCACACCGCACCAGGCGCCGCCGCACGCCCGGTCGCCCTCTTCTCCTCGGCGCGGCCCGCCACGCCGACCCGACTGTGGCGAATCCGTCGTTGCCGTCCCCCTCCATCGCCCAGCCGGCCGAACACCTCCGCCTCCACCCCGGTCACCCGACGCGACATGAACCGACCACCGCGTAGCTTTCCCGCAACCGATCCCCTTCTTCTCGCCCTTTTCTTGCGGGCCATTTCCCCAAGCCTTTCCCAAGACCGAGCCCGCCTCGATATCCATGCCGATGCGGATCTCCGTCCCCTGTCCCTGTTCATGTCCATGCCTATGCCCATAGCCGCGGCTCGGCGGGGCGGACCCGGCGGTGTGCTGAGGATTCCGGCCGTGGTGATGACTGAACGGGAGAGCGCAGCCGATGAGGGAGGCGGAGGCGGCTGCGACAGAGGGGGAGACGGCGACAGAGGCGGAACGATGGGCCAGGGTTCACGGGACTCCGGCGGAGGCGCGACACCGCAGTCACCGCAGTCACCGCAGTCACCGCAGTCACCGCAGTCACCGAGGTGAACGGCACGCGCTGGAGAGATGGCCGGAAGCATCCGTCACCGAACGGATGTTGGCCTGTTTCCCATCCCTGGGGAGAACGCCGACCCGATCCTCGTGCAGGACGCCGCTCCGGTGCCTGTCGGAGCCCTTTCCCGACGCCGAGCCGACCCCTGCGTCGGCCTGGCCTCCAACCCAGCGCAGACCCGGCCCCGGCCCCGGCTCAGCCCAGGCCCAGGCTCAACCCAGGCCCCGGCTCAACCACCGCCCCCGCTCCCGCTCCCCGCCCCGAATCGCATCCCAACTCCAGCCCCAGCCCCCTACTCCACCGGCTCCAGGAACCCCTGCTCCACCAGCAGGCGGATCTGCGCGGGCGTCCGGTCGCGCAGCAACACCGGATCCTCGCCGACCAGTTGGGCGATGGCGTCGAGGATGCGCCCCGCGCTCAGCGTGCCGTCGCACACCCCGGCGAAGCCCGCGCCGACCGTGTCCACCTTGGTGGCCCGGCGCATTCCGCGGTGCTGACGCAGCACCACATGCTCCGGGTCCTCGGCGCCGGGCAGTCCGACCTGCTCCTGCACGACCTCCGCCACGAGCCTGAAGTGGCCGGCGAGCAGACCCGCGTCGTCGTGGCGCCTCAGATAGTCGAGCCGGTCGAAGTGCGCGCGCACGGCCTCGCCGAGCGGCTGCTCGACCGAGTGCGGCCACTCCTCGACCGTGATCGAGGGCTCGGCGGCCGCTGTCCTGCGCAGCGTGATCCATCCGAAGCCGACGGACTTCACCTTGCGCGCCTCGAACTCGTCGAGCCACGCGTCGTAGCGCGCCTGGTAGTCGGCCGGGTCGGCACGGTGGTCACCCGCGTCGCGCAGCCACAACTCCGCGTACTGCGTGACGTCCTGCACCTCGCGCTGCACGATCCAGGCGTCGCAGCCGCGCGGCACCCAGGAGCGCAGCCGGTCCTGCCAGTCCTCGCCTTCCACGTGCTGCCAGTTGGCCAGGAACTGGGCGTACCCCCCTTCGTTCAGCCGGTCCCCCGACTCCTGAACGAGCGTGCGGCACAGATCGTCCCCGCCCATTCCGCCGTCGCGGTACGTCAGCCGGGCGCCCGGCGAGATCACGAAGGGCGGGTTCGAGACGATCAGGTCGTACGTCTCGTCGGCGTGAACGGGCTCGAAGAGGGAGCCCTCGCGCAGGTCGGCGGCCGGGGCCCCGGAGAGGGCGAGGGTGAGCGCGGTGATGTGCAGCGCGCGGGGATTCAGGTCGGTCGCGGTCACACGCGTGGCGTGCTGCGCGACGTGCAGGGCCTGGATTCCGGAGCCGGTGCCGAGGTCGAGCGCGGAGTGGACGGGCGTGCGCACGGTGATGCCGGCGAGGGTCGTGGAGGCGCCTCCCACGCCCAGGACGACACCTTCCTCCCGGCTGCCGATGCCGCCGGCACCGCCGACGGCGCATCCGAGGTCGGACACGATGAACCAGTCCTCGCCGTCGGGCCCGCCGTAGGGCCGGATGTCGACGGTCGCCGCGACCTCGTCCCCGCCCGTCCGGGTCAGCCAGCCGCTCTCCAGGGCCTCCTCGACGGGCAGCACGTCCACCACGCGCGCGTGCGGCACGGGCTGCTGCAGCAGGAACAGCCGTACGAGCGTCTCCAACGGTGTGTCCCCACGGGTCGCCCGGAGGGCGGGCACGGTCTCGCTGCGTGCCAGCGCCGTGTAGGCGGGGGCGCCGAGCAGGTCGAGCAGGCCGTCGGCGGTGAAGGAGGCGTCGAGCAGGGCGCTCCGCAGCCGAGCGGCGACATCGGCGCGATCGGACGAGGGCAACGGTGACAGGCTGGTGTGACTCACGCCTCCCATTGTGTCCGCTATCGCCCACCGGCACCCACACCTGTGGACAGAGCCTCACGGTGTGGACAGTGCATGCCGAGAGCCCGGCACGCACCCGCGCCGGGCTCTCATTCGGCCGACCAGACGATCATCGCCGAGGGGGCTCCTCCTCGGAGCTCCCTTCTCGGCAGCCGACGGGGAGTCCCCTCGGCCACCGTCGCGGGCTCCTCCGGAGACTCAGCCCTTGGCGGTAGCCGGGGACCCGGAAGCCGACTTGCAGCTCGTCTGCTGGGCCATCGCCTGTCCCACGTCGCCCTCCTCCAGCTTCTTCAGGGCGTCGTTCCCGCTCTGGCTCAGCTTGTCGAGCTGGGTCGCGATGTCCTTGAGGCCGTCGGCGAACTTGGCCTGGTCCTTGGTGTCGAGCTTGTCGACCTGCGCCTTCAGGTCGCCGTACGACGCGGAGATGTCGTTGAGTTCCTTGACCGCGTTGGTCTGCTTCGTCTTCCCGCCGTCGACGTTCGGCGCTCCCGCGTTGTCGACGGCGCTGCCGATCGCCTTGTAGGCGTCGGACATGTCCTGGAAGGCCTGTGCGTCTGTGTTCTGGACGTCTTCCGGCGTGCTGTTGTCCGAGGTCTGCTTCTGGATCGCGGCGTTCGCGGCCTCGATCTTCTGCGCCTGCGGCTTCACCGCGTCACAGACCTGCTTGGCCCAGGAGTCCAGCTTGTCGTTGCCGTTGTCGTCGCTGCTGCTGCATCCCGACAGCGCGAGTACCAGTACCGCACCGCCGGACAGTACGGCCGCGAGCTTCTTGTTCACCGGTTTGGTCCCTTCCATGGCCCTCGGCCCCGGAACATACACGCCATGTGGGCGACACTCATATGTCGAATGTCCGCTAAGACACTTATTAAAGCCATTTGCACCAAGCGAGAGAAGGCTCACGACGAGGGTGTGAACACACACAGGGCGGGCGCGCAGCGCGTCAACACGCGCCGTGCACCCGCCCGTTGGCCCCTTCCCTGACCTGGCACGGAAAATCCGTACCGCATCAGGCGCGGAACCTGTGAGCTAGGAAACCACCGCCGGATCGGCCGACTTGGCGACCCCTTCGTCGTTGTCCTCCTCATCTCCCATGACGATCCCGCGCCGCTTGGAGATGTACACCGCACCCACGATCACGAGGATCGCGAAGACGGCGATGAACACCCGTACACCGACGCTCTTGTCGTCGCCGTACGAGAACTTGACGATCGCCGGAGCGATCAGCAGCGACACCAGGTTCATGACCTTCAGCAGCGGGTTGATCGCGGGGCCCGCCGTGTCCTTGAAGGGGTCACCGACCGTGTCGCCGATCACCGTCGCGGCGTGGGCCTCGCTGCCCTTGCCGCCGTAGTGGCCGTCCTCGACCAGTTTCTTGGCGTTGTCCCACGCGCCACCGGAGTTGGCGAGGAAGACGGCCATCAGCGTGCCGGTGCCGATGGCGCCCGCGAGGAACGAGCCGAGCGCGCCGACACCGAGCGTGAACCCGATGGCGATCGGCGTGAGCACCGCGAGCAGGCCTGGTGTGGCCAGTTCGCGCAGCGCGTCCTTGGTGCAGATGTCGACGACCCGCCCGTACTCGGGCTTCTCGGAGTAGTCCATGATCCCGGGGTGCTCGCGGAACTGCCGCCGCACCTCGTAGACCACCGCTCCGGCGGACCGCGACACCGCGTTGATCGCCAGCCCCGAGAAGAGGAAGACGACCGCGGCGCCCGCGATGAGACCCACCAGGTTGTTGGGCTGCGAGATGTCCATCATCAGGTTCATCGGCGCGCCGGGGCCGGAGACCTTCTCGCCCACGTCGCTCGCGGCCGTCGTGATCGCGTCACGGTACGAGCCGAAGAGGGCCGAGGCCGCGAGGACCGCGGTGGCGATGGCGATGCCCTTGGTGATGGCCTTGGTGGTGTTCCCGACGGCGTCCAGGTCGGTGAGCACCTGCGCGCCCGCGCCCTCGACGTCGCCGGACATCTCTGCGATGCCCTGCGCGTTGTCGGAGACGGGACCGAACGTGTCCATCGCGACGATGACACCGACCGTGGTGAGCAGGCCGGTTCCGGCGAGCGCCACCGCGAACAGCGCCAGCATGATCGACGTACCGCCCAGCAGGAACGCCCCGTACACGCCGAGGCCGATCAACAGAGCGGTGTAGACGGCCGATTCGAGACCGATGGAGATGCCGGCGAGGACGACGGTGGCCGCGCCGGTCAGCGAACTCTTGCCGATGTCCCGCACGGGACGGCGGGTTGTCTCGGTGAAGTAGCCGGTCAACTGCTGGATGAGAGCGGCCAGCAGGATGCCGATCGCGACGGCGACGACCGCGAGGATCCGCGGATCGCCGTCCTTGGCCCTGATGGCCGCGTCCGTGACACCTTCCAGTTCGGCGTAGGTCCCCGGGAGGTAGATGTAGACGGCCAGGGCGACCAGCACGAGCGAGATCGCCGCGGAGATGAAGAAACCACGGTTGATCGCGGACATGCCGCTGCGGTCGGAGCGCCGGGGCGCCACCGCGAAGATGCCGATCATCGCGGTGAGTACGCCGATCGCGGGCACGATCAGCGGGAACGCGAGCCCGGAGTCGCCGAACGCCACCTTGCCGAGGATCAGCGCGGCGACGAGCGTGACGGCGTACGACTCGAAGAGGTCCGCGGCCATACCGGCGCAGTCGCCGACGTTGTCGCCCACGTTGTCGGCGATGGTCGCGGCATTGCGCGGGTCGTCCTCCGGGATGCCCTGCTCGACCTTGCCGACCAGGTCGGCGCCGACGTCGGCGGCCTTGGTGAAGATGCCGCCGCCGACACGCATGAACATGGCGATCAGGGCCGCGCCGAGGCCGAAGCCCTCCAGGACCTTCGGCGCGTCGGCCGCGTACACGAGCACCACACAGGAGGCGCCCAGCAGACCGAGCCCCACCGTGAACATGCCGACGACGCCGCCGGTGCGGAAAGCGATCTTCATGGCTTTGTGCGAGACAGCGGTGAGATCCTTTTCGGGCTCACCCTCCGCCGGAGTCGCTTCCCGTGCCGCGGCGGCCACGCGGACATTGCTCCGTACGGCGAGCCACATACCGATATAACCGGTGGTCGCCGAGAACACCGCGCCGATCAAGAAGAAGATCGACCGTCCGGCGCGCTGATTCCAGTCGTCCGCGGGCAGCAGCATGAGCAGGAAGAACACCACGGCGGCGAATACGCCGAGCGTACGCATCTGACGTCCCAGGTAGGCATTCGCACCTTCCTGGATCGCCGTCGCGATCTCCTTCATGCTGTCGGTGCCCTCGCCTGCCGCGAGAACCTGGCGGACCAGGATCCCGGCGACCACGAGCGCCGCCACGGCGACAACCGCGATGACCATCACGATGAGACGGTTGTCGTCCGTCAGAACCGCGGCCGCGAGGGTTGTGGGGTGGTCAAACTGATGAGGGGTAGAAAGCCCCGCCATTCGTCCTCCTTGACGCTTGGGCTGAGCTCAAGATGTGGACGGATTGTAGGTACCGGAACCTGATCAAAACAGTGCGCGGTAAGCGGAATTAGTCTTCACATGCTCTTCAGCAAATGATCGACAGGCACCCACGGAACCCGAAAGCAGTAATGCCCCAGAAGCGTTGACGCTTGATCCAATTATCACGCGAGTGATCGTGAATGAATTCACGAAACGCCGTGCACGATCAACTCGGGGACGCGCGCAAGAGCCCTGACATGCCGGCCCGGACATGCCGAAGGGCCCCACCGAGTAGGGCCCTTCGGGGCAAGAAACAGGGGCGGCTGTCAGGAAAGAGCCACGGCCGGCGGCGTAGTGGGCCAGCTCATCCTGATCAGTCCGCCATGTTCACCGGCGGTGACTTCCACATCGTCGACGAGGCCGCTGATGACCGCGAGGCCCATCTCGTCCTCCTCGGTTTCCGCGTCCGAACCACCGGAAGCGGCGCCGGGCGCCGCTCCTCCGGGCACCGAACCCGGCGCCTCGTCACCGACCTCGATGGAGAACTGCTTCTCCTCCTCGATCAGCGTCACCTGCACCGGCGCCAAGATGCCGTTGCTCTGGTGCAGTCCGACGGCACGAGTACAGGCCTCGCCGACGGCGAGCCTGACCTCGTCGAGTACGGCCTCGTCCACTCCGGCCCTGCGCGCCACCGCTGCCGCCACCAGTCGGGCGGTCCTGACGTGCTCGGGCAGCGCGCTGAAGCGGAGTTCAACGGTGGCCATGCATCCCCCTCTGAACTACGGGCGTGCTGTCAGGGGGCCGGGCCGTGGGCCCGGTCCCCCACTGCTGCGAAGCCGGGCCCACGACCCGGGAGACCGGTGGTCAGTCGGTCGCGTTGACCGCCTCCTCCACCGAGGTGTGAATCGGGAACACCTTGGTGAGACCAGTAATACGGAAGATCTTCAGAATGCGCTCCTGGTTGCAGACCAGACGCAGCGAGCCCTCATGGGCCCGTACGCGCTTCAGGCCGCCCACCAGCACGCCCAGACCGGTGGAGTCGAGGAAGTCCACGCCCTCCATGTCGACGACGAGGTGGAAGCTGCCGTCGTTCACCAGCTCGACCAGCTGCTCCCGCAGCTTGGGCGCGGTATATACATCGATTTCGCCGCCGACCTCGACGACCGTACGGTCGCCATTAGGGCCGGACACATTGCGAGTCGACAGGGACAGGTCCACGGATCCTCCAGCACCTTGCTATCGAGCGGTCGCCCCATGGGACACCTCGGCAGAGCCCCCGGGACGGTTCGCCAGCCGCGATGGCATTCAATCACTTACCGGCAGGCGTGCACGACGCCTTGAGCCCATTGTCCGTCACGCCAGTGACACACTCGATGCCGATGGCCAAGAATCACCGATCCGATCGATCCTCGACGGACACAGTTTCCCGCCCCTCGCCGAGCACCGTCCTGGACCGGCTCGCCTCGGGGCCGAGCCGGGCTTCGCGCATCACTCATACGGAGCACTTGCCCCCGCGAGCGGGTCGCCATGCCGTCTGGCCCGACCGGATCCGTTCCGAGGTCATCGCCGCGGTGCAGGCCGCGGGCATCGAACACCCCTGGGCCCACCAGGCACAGGCCGCCGAGCACGCCCTCGACGGCGAGTCGGTGATCGTCGCCACCGGCACCGCCTCGGGCAAGTCCCTGGCCTACCTCGCCCCGGTCCTGACGGCCCTCCTGGACGGCTCCGAGGCCCCGAACGGCCGGGGTGCCACCGCCCTCTATCTGGCCCCCACCAAGGCCCTGGCGGCCGACCAGCGCCGCTCCGTGAAGGAACTTTCACAACCTCTGGGCAATGCCGTACGCCCAGCCGTGTACGACGGCGACACGCCCTTCGAGGAACGCGAATGGGTACGGCAGTACGCCAACTACGTCCTGACCAACCCCGACATGCTGCACCGCGGGATATTGCCCTCCCACCCCCGCTGGTCCTCCTTCCTGCGCGCCCTGCGCTACGTCGTCATCGACGAATGCCACACCTACCGCGGCGTCTTCGGCTCCCACGTCGCCCAGGTGCTGCGCCGCCTGCGCCGCCTGTGCGCCCGCTACGGCGCCTCTCCCGTCTTCCTGCTGGCCTCCGCGACCGCCGCCGAGCCCTCGGTCGCCGCGCGCCGCCTGACCGGCCTCCCGGTGGTCGAGGTCGCCGACGACGCCTCCCCCCGAGGGGAACTGGTGTTCGCCCTGTGGGAGCCCCCGCTCACCGAACTGCACGGCGAGAAAGGTGCACCCGTCCGGCGTACCGCAACCGCCGAAACGGCCGACCTGCTGACCGACCTCACCATCCAGGGCATGCGCTCGATCGCCTTCGTACGATCCCGCCGTGGCGCCGAACTGATCTCGGTGATCGCCCAGGAACGCCTCGCCGAGATCGACCGCTCACTCGTCCGCCGCGTCGCCGCCTACCGCGGTGGCTACCTCCCCGAGGAACGCCGCGCCCTGGAACGCGCGCTGCACTCCGGCGAACTCCTCGGCCTCGCGGCCACCACCGCCCTCGAACTCGGCGTCGACGTCTCCGGCCTCGACGCCGTCGTGATCGCCGGCTACCCGGGCACCCGCGCCTCCCTCTGGCAGCAGGCGGGCCGCGCGGGCCGCTCCGGGCAGGGCGCCCTGGCGATCCTGGTCGCCCGCGACGACCCGCTGGACACGTTCCTCGTCCACCACCCCGAGGCACTGTTCGACCAACCGGTGGAATCCACGGTCCTCGACCCCGACAACCCGTACGTCCTGGCCCCTCACCTGTGCGCCGCCGCCTCCGAGATCCCGCTCACGGAGGACGACCTGGAGCTGTTCGGCCCCGCCACCGCCGGTCTGCTGCCGCAGCTGGAGGCCGCGAAGCTGCTCCGTCGCCGGGCGACGGCCTGGCACTGGACGCGCCGGGAGCGGGCCGCCGACCTGACCGACATCCGCGGGGGCGGCGGCAGCCCCGTGCAGATCGTCGAGTCCGGGACCGGGCGCCTGCTCGGCACGGTCGACGAGGCCGCCGCGCACACGGCCGTCCACGAGGGCGCGGTCCATCTTCACCAGGGCCGTACGTACCTGGTGCGCAAGCTGGACCTGGAGGACTCCGTCGCACTGGTCGAGGAGGCCAGCCCGCCGTATTCGACCGTCGCCCGCGACACCACGTCCATCTCCGTGCTCGAGACCGACGTCGAAGTCCCCTGGGGCGAGGGCCGGTTGTGCTACGGCTCCGTCGAGGTCACCAACCAAGTCGTCTCCTTCCTGCGTCGACGCGTCATCACCGGTGAGGTTCTCGGCGAGACGAAACTCGACCTCCCTCCTCGTACGCTCCGCACCCGTGCCGTCTGGTGGACGGTCACCGAGGACCAATTGGACGCGGCCCGGATCAACCCGGAGATCCTCGGCGGCGCCCTGCACGCCGCCGAGCACGCCTCGATCGGCATGCTGCCGCTCTTCGCCACCTGCGACCGCTGGGACATCGGCGGCGTCTCCGTCCCCCTCCACCCGGACACACTCCTGCCGACCGTCTTCGTCTACGACGGCCACCCGGGCGGCGCCGGATTCGCCGAGCGCGCCTTCCACACGGCCCGCTCCTGGCTCACGGCCACCCGTCAGGCCATCGCCTCCTGCGAGTGCGAGGCCGGCTGCCCTTCCTGCATCCAGTCCCCCAAGTGCGGCAACGGGAACGACCCCCTGCACAAACGAGGCGCCGTACGCCTGCTCACCGAATTGCTGCGAGCGGCGCCGGAGGAGTCAGAGCCGGAAGAGGGCCGGAGGAGTGAGAGCCGGAGGGGTGAGAGCCGGGACAGTGAGGGCGCGGAGTCGGGGTTGGGTGCGCCGGGGGTGAGAGCTCAGGACCAGACGGCCGAGGGCTCAGGGCCGGAAGAGTGAAAGCCGCGTGCGCGAGGGCCGAGCACCGAGGAGCCGAGCACCGAGGAAGTGAGGGCCGAGCCCGAGGAAGACGGTTCGCAGGATCTCTAACCGCCGGGCTCCGGCCCGCGGATGCCGCGGGCCCCACGGATCCTGAAGATCCGCCTGAAGATGCCGCAGGCCCCGCAGGTCCGCCCGCCGGTCCCGCCCTCGATCTGACCTCCGCCGTGAACGGCCCCTTTCCGGATGCCGCCGTCACGTCCGAGATCTCGCCCTCGACCGCGCACCGGACGAGCCGCGCGCTCTGCGCCCGGGCCACGCGGTCGGCGCGGGCGCAGGCCACCGCGCCGCCGTCGCTCCAGTGGTCCGCCGCGGCGAGGGCCGCCAAGTCGGCCGCCCCCGCTGCCCGGTGCCGCACCACGACGGCCTGCCCCATCGCCAGAACCGCTCCGAAGACGGCGCACAGCACAGCGATCGCACCCACCGTCCAGACGGTCGCCGATCCTCTGTCCGAGGCCGCACGCCACCGCGCACACCAGCGGCTCAGAACGGATGACGACACCCATCGCCCGCTCCGCCGGCGATTCCAGCGCCTCATCTCCCGGCCACCCCCACCGTCTCCTCCGCCAGCGCCACCGCCTCGTCGCTCAGTTCCAGGGACAGCGCGGCGGGCCCCGGCGTACTCGCACCGACCCTCACCCTGACCAGATCCGCCTCCCGGCTCACCGTGACCCTCGCGCCGGGCGGGGCGGCCCGGCGGGTCGTCGCCAGGACCGCTTCCGGTGAGTCCTGACGCGCCGCCGCCCGGGCGCCCGCCCTCGCCGCGTCCACGCACTGGATCTGCGCGGACGCGGCGAGCAGGGCCCAGACCAGCGCCATGCCGACGAGCACCAGCGAGGGCAGCACCACAGCGGCCTCAGCCGTTACGAATCCACCGTCTCGACGCCTGACCGGTCCGACCCTCAACAGGCCTGTCCGCAAGCCCCGTTCACATCTGGACATTGAGCGCCCGCCCCACGATGCCCTGCAGTTCCTCACCGACCTGCCCGCTCGTCACGACCTTGTAGAGCGCGGCCGCGAAGGCCACCGCGGCGATGACACCCACCGCATACTCGGAAGTGACCATTCCCCTGTCCCTCCGCACCACCGACGCCAGCAGCCGGACCCGAGTCCGAACCCGCCCTCGCCCTTGCTCTCGTCCCTGCGCTCGTTCCTGCGCTCGTGCTTGTCCGAGAACTCGTACCGTCCTGCGCATTTCAACCCCCGTAAGGTCCGGGCCTGTCGGCCATTTCGTCCACCTGTCATTCACCGCTCGCCGCACCTGTCGCTCGTCAGCCACCGCCCCCTCGCAGCAACCCGCCGGCCAGCCCGATCACCACGGGCAGCACGCCGATCGCGAGGAAAGCGGGCAGAAAACAGAGCCCCACGGGCGCGGTGACCATGACGGCCGCCCGGCGTGCCCGCGCCGTCGCGGCGCGTCCCCACTCGGCTCTGGCCTCCGCCGCGAGCCGGCCGACGGGCACAGCCGCCGGTACGCCCGACTCGCCCGCCCGCTCCAGCAGACGCGCCAACCCGTGGGCACCCGGTATCGACGCCAGGCTCCGCCACGCATCGACCGGTTCACCCCCGAGCCGCACCTCCGCCGCACCCCGCGCCAGCCGTTCACCCACCGGTCCGCCCAGGGCCTCGCCGACGGCCTGTGCCGCCGCCACAGGGCTCGCCCCTGCCGCGATACATGCGGCCACCAAGTCGGCAGCGAGCGGTAGTTGGCGAGCTGCCCGCGTCCTGTCGTACTCCTCCAGCGGCGCCGGATTCCGCCGTCGGCGCCACCGTCGGAGCCCGAATCCGGCCACCAGTCCCACCAGAATTCCGGGGAGACCTCCGATCAGGACCCAGCCTGCGCACGCCACACCCAGCACGGGCAGCCACTGTCGGCCGTAGCCCCGTACGTCGTGGCGCCTCGGCGACGGCGCCGTCTTGCGGCTCAGCAACGCGGCCAGCCGCTGTCGTGCTCTCCTCTCGCGCCGCACTGCCCCGAACCAGCGGGCCGACGAGCCGGCCAGGAGCAGTCCGCACACAACTACCCCCAGCCTGTGGACAACTTCCGCGCTCATGCCGTCTCCGCTCCTCGGACGATCCTCAGCGCCCACCACATCCCCACGCCCTCCAGCACGCCGCCCACCAGCAGACAGCCCAGCCCGGGACGGGTGTGCAACAGCACGTGCAGCGGGTCCGCGCCGAGCGCGGTGCCGAGCAGCAGACCGAGGACCGGCAGACCCGCGAGCATCGAGGCCGTCGAGCGCGACCCGGCCAACTGGGCGCGCATGTCCGCTCTTTGATCGCGCTCGGCGCGCAGCGCGCCTTCCAGACGGTCGAGACCCGCCGCGAGTCCCGCACCCCGGTCCACGGCCACGCGCCAGCACGCGGCGAGCCCCACCAGACCGTCGGCGCCGGGTTGCCGCGCCGCCTCGGTGAGCGCACCCGGCACGTCCCCGCCGAACCGCGCCGCGGCCAGCACCACCGGCTGCGCGTCACCGAGTCCGTCCGAGTCACGCACGGCTCCGAGCAGCGCCTCGCCGGGCTGATGTCCGGCCCTCACCTCGCCGGCGACGGCACCGCACAGGGCGATCACCGTGTCACCGCGCCTCTCCCGCTCCCGCCGGGCCTCTCCCGCCCGCCGTACCCTCCCCAGCAGCGGCACGCCGGCCGTCCCGAGGAGAAGCGGCAGTACCGAGGCGCCCAGCACCGCGATCACCGATCCCGCCACCAGAGACCAGAGTTCGGGCCGCATCCGCCCGCGCAATCGCCGCCAGTCGACAAGGACCCGTTCCCACCGGTGCGGCCCCGTCGCCGCCCCGCCACCCGCGAGCAGCAGTCTCGCTCTGCGTGCCCCCGAGTCCCGCCCGCCGATCATCCAGGCCGCGATCCCGGCACACGCCATGGCCGCTCCGGCGGGCGCGTCCGTCATCTCACCGATCCCCATCCCGCTCCCCGTTCGTACTCCGTTTCCGCCGCCCGAACCCCGTCACGTCCCCGCGTCCCTTCCGTCCGAAGGACTCGTTGCACTCCACGTGTCCCGAGGAAATCCCTCCGTCCCGGACCGAATCGGCCCGCGGCCTCCCTCGCTCCCGTCCCGAAGCAGTCCCCTCAGCCGCTCCCACCCCCGCTCGTACGTGAAGGCGTCCTCACCCCACCGCAGGGCCGGCACCGTCACCACCAGCCCCGAGGGGTCGCGTTCCAGCACATGCACCTCGGCGATCCGGCGTCGTCCGGCCCGGTCCCGCACGAGATGCAGGACAACGGAAAGCGCCGCCGCCAACTGGCTGTGCAGGGCCGCCCGGTCGAGCCCGGCCGCAGTGCCCAGGGCCTCCAGCCGGGCCGGGACCTGCGCCGCCGCGTTCGCGTGGACCGTGCCGGAGCCGCCCTCATGGCCGGTATTCAGAGCGGCCAGCAACGAGACGACCTCGGGACCGCGCACCTCGCCGACCACCAGCCGGTCCGGTCTCATCCGCAGGGCCTGCCGGACGAGATCGTGGAGCGCGACGAGTCCGACGCCCTCCTGGTTGGCCGGCCGCCCTTCCAGACGCACCACATGCGGATGGTCGGGCCGCAGCTCCGCCGAGTCCTCGGCGAGCACGATCCGCTCACCGGGACCCACCAGCCCCAGCAACGCGCTCAGCAAGGTCGTCTTCCCTGAGCCTGTGCCCCCACTGATGAGGAAGGACAACCGGGCGTCCAACAGCGCTCTGAGCACCCGGTCCCCGCCGGGCGGCACCGTCCCTGCCGCAACCAGCTCGTCGAGGGTGAACGCGCGCGGCCGTACGACACGCAGGGAGAGGCAGGTGGAGCCGACGGCGACCGGTGGCAGTACCGCGTGCAGTCGTGTCCCGTCCGGCAGCCGGGCGTCCACCCAGGGGCGGGCGTCGTCGAGCCTTCTGCCGGCCACAGCGGCGAGGCGTTGAGCGAGACGTCGTACGGCTGTCGCGTCCGGAAAGGTCACGGCGGTCAGTTCCAGGCCGCCGCCCCGGTCGACCCACACCCGGTCGGGCGCCGACACCAGCACATCGGTCACCGACGGGTCGGCGAGCAGCGGTTCCAGCGGGCCGCTGCCGACCAGCTCGGACCGCAACCGCTCGGCCGCGCCGAGGACTTCGGCATCCCCGAGGACCCGCCCCTGTTCGCGCAACGCCTGCGCCACGCGCGCGGGGGTCGGCTCGGAGCCGCTCTCCGCCAGCCACTGCCGCACGCCGTCCAGCAGCCCCGCACGTCCGTCCGCCCCGCCGCCGGGCCCGTCCCACTGCTCCGTGCCTCCGGGCAGGGAGCCTCCTGGGCCGTCCCGAGCGTCCGTCCGGCGGGAGAGGTAGCGCCTGGGCCCGTCCCTCGCCTCCGTCCACCCGTACGAGGAGCTCTCATGGGTGACCCGGGGCCTCGGGCCCGGTCGCCTGCCGAGTCCTCCGGCGGGTTCTGTGCCCGTGGCGGCCTCCCTGTTCATACGCCCCCTCCTTCGACCGGAACCCGCTGCCAGAAGGTCGCGCAGAACCGGGCCAGAGGCCCCCTCGGCATGCTCCCCGGAGGCGGTCCGCCGTCCAACGGGAAAGGTTCGGCGGGCACTTCGCCCACCAGGGGCAGGTCGAGCAGGCGGGCGACCTCGCGGTCGTCGAGGCCCGGTGCGTAAGGGCCCCGCACCACGACCCGGAGATCGCGCAGGACCATGCCGACCGCGGACACCACCCGCCCGGCCGCCGCGATGGAGCGCAGGTCGGCCGGGACCACCACCAACCCCATGTCGAGCTGGGCGAGGATCTCGGCGACTCCCTCGTCGATGCGGCGGGGCAGGTCGACGATCACCGCGCCCCCGCGCCGTCTGGCGGCGGCCAGCACCGCACGTACCGCCTGCGGAGGAATGGTGACCGCGTCGCTCCGGTCCCAGCTCAGGACCCGCAACGCGTGCAGTTCGGGCAGGGACTCCTCCAGCGCGCCGCCGCCGACCCTGCCGCGGGACGCGGCGAACGCCGGCCAGCGCAGGCCCTCGGAAGCCTCTCCGCCCAGGAGTACGTCGAGTCCGCCGCCTAGGGGGTCCGCGTCCACAAGCAGGGTGCGCTTCCCCTCACGCGCCGAGGTGAGGGCGAGCGCGCAGGCCAGCGTGGAGGCCCCGGCCCCGCCGCGGCCGCCGAGTACGCCGACGGCGAGGGCGGGCCGGCCGACTCCTTCTGTCACGTCGGCGATGCGGTCGACAAGCCATTGCTCGCCGTCCGGCAGCACAAGGACGTGGTCGGCGCCGATCTCGACTGCGCGCCGCCAGACTCCGGAATCGTCCTGATCCCGGCCGACCAGCACCACTCCCCTTCTCCGCACGGCCCTCCGCACACGCGGTGCGGCGTCGTCTCCCACGAGGACGAGGGGTGCCGCCTCCCAGCTGCCCCTGCGTTCCGGAATCCCCGGGTGGACCTCGGGGCGTGCTCCCGCCGCCGCGCACAGGCGCAGCAGGTCGTCGAGGAGGTCGACGTCCTCGGTGACGATCAATGGTCCGCCCTGCCGCCCCTCGGCGGTGGGCGACCGGTCATGGGTGATGGCTCCCGCCACGATCTCCAGCCCCCTTCGCTGCTTCCTGCGCGGGGCCCTCCAGGACCCCGCCATTCCCGCTCGTGCGAAGAACCGGCAAGCGGCCTCCATACGAACGGCCGATACGAACCGGCCAAACGCGTCCGACAAACGGAACCGGCCATGAACTGGCCGCGAACGGAGCGCGTGGGAATCACGGTGCAGCGATCCCGGAAATCGTGTGGATCTTGGTCGAAAACTGTGGACAACTCAGCGGCTGTGAATATCGCCTTCACCCCTACCGGTGAGCGCTCAACGACTTCCGCAGAGCATCCCAACGGCTACGCACAGTGACGAATCACGGGGACGCGAAGAAGGCGGAATCAACGGTGCCGAGAAGGCTTCGGGGCCGCGCAGAAGAGGGGAAAACCCATCCGGACATGCGACGACCCCCGCCGGGGGGGAGAGCGGGGGTCGTCCCCACGGCCGACTCGGGGGGGGAGGAGTCGGACCGGGTTAGCACGGTCGCGAACGATCCGTGACTTCCATGGTGTACCCGAGAGCCCTCTCAGGCAAACCCACGCGCCTCACCTTACGCCGAATGGTGGGCCCTATGCTCAACCTCGTGGAAAACCACTCCTTGCCTCGTACAGCAGCCTTCTTTGACCTGGACAAGACGGTCATTGCGAAGTCGAGCACGCTCACCTTCAGCAAGTCTTTCTACCAAGGCGGTCTGATCAACCGCAGGGCGGCCTTGCGCACCGCATACATCCAGTTCGTGTTCCTGGCGGGCGGCGCCGACCACGACCAGATGGAGCGGATGCGCAAGTACCTGTCCGCGATGTGCCGCGGGTGGAACGTCCAGCAGGTCAAGGAGATCGTCGCCGAGACACTGCACGACCTCATCGACCCGATCATCTACGACGAGGCCGCGTCGCTCATCGAGCAGCACCACAAGGCCGGCCGCGACGTCGTGATCGTGTCCACGTCGGGTGCCGAGGTGGTCGAGCCGATCGGCGAACTGCTCGGCGCGGACCGTGTGGTGGCGACCCGCCTGGTCGTCGGCGAGGACGGGTGCTTCACCGGCGAGGTGGAGTACTACGCCTATGGGCCGACCAAGGCCGAAGCGATCAAGGAGCTGGCCGCGTCCGAGGGCTACGACCTCCCCCGCTGCTACGCCTACAGCGACTCGGCGACCGATCTGCCGATGCTGGAGGCCGTCGGGCATCCGCACGCGGTGAATCCGGATCGCACACTGCGCCGCGAGGCGGTCGCCCGCGCGTGGCCCATCCTGGACTTCCACCGTCCGGTCCGGCTGAAGCAGCGGCTGCCCGCTCTGTCCGTACCTCCCCGGCCCGCACTGGTCGCGGCGGCCGCGATAGGAGCGGCGGCGGCCACGGCAGGGCTCGTCTGGTACGCCAGTCGGCGCCGCGCGTCGGTCGCGTGAGCCGTCACGCGTACGCGTGCGGCTTATTAATGTCCATTACTCACCCTTTTGAAGCTAAAAGTAAAGAAGTGCGGTCAGGGGTTCCGCTTCCTCCGGACCTGGAGTACAAAGGGGTTAGCGGCCCGCGAGACCAAGGACATCCGAGAGGATCACCTTCAAACGCAACCCGGCCCCACGGACCGAGCACGAACATCGAGCACCCACGCGACGTCGACCCGTCGATTACGGGCCAGCCGCACCAGGTGACGGGCAGAAGTTCCCGACCTGATGGGCAATTTTCGAGGACGCTTGGTAACCCGGTGAACGTGCCAGCGGCGGTACGAGAACTCGTACCGCCGCAACCCTTTTCGGGGAGTCGCGCGCCCGCTACGCGGCGCCGCGCTGGAGCGCCTCACAGACCGCGGCGGACTCCCTGACACCCAGCTCGACAGCCCTGCCGCAGTGGGCGATCCAGGCAGCCATGCCGTCCGGGGTTCCCGAGACGTAGCCGTCCAGTGCCGCGAGGTAGGCCGCACGGCCGAGTTCCGCGTGACCGACCTCCGCCGGACAGATGGACTTCGGGTCCAGACCGCTGCCGATCAGGACGATGCGCTCCGCCGCGCGCGCGACCAGGCCGTTGTGCGAGGTGAAGGGGCGCAGGGCGATCAGTTCACCGTGGACGACGGCCGCCGTGACCAGAGCGGGGGCCGAGCCACCCGCGATGATGAGCTGCGAAAGGCCTTCCAGACGGCCGGCGACCTCGTTCGCGTCGGGCAGCGGCAGCTCCACCAGAGGCTCGTCCACCCGCTCCCCGTTCTGCCGCGGCCGGCCGACCTCGTCACCCTGATCGGCCGCCGCCACCAGGTGCAGCCTGGCCAGCACACGGAGGGGCGACTGCCGCCAGATGGACAGGAGTTGACCCGCCTCCGAGGTCAGCCGCAGGGCGGCGCCGACCGTGCGACCCTCGTCGTCCGCGCTGAAGTCTGTACGCCGACGCACCTCCTCGAGGGCCCAGTCGGCACCGGACAGCGCCGCGGAACCCCGGGCCCCGCGCAACGCCGCCTCGGACGTGATCTCGTTGCCGCGACGCCGCATGATCCGGTGGCCGTAGACCCGGTCCACGGCCTTGCGGACGGATTCCACGGATTCGGCCACCCCGGGAAGCGAACCCAGGACCGCGAGCGGATCGGCGGTCGCACCTGTCGTACTCATGAGTACGACATTACGCACCCAGAGACCGCACCCCACGAAGGAGTGGTCTTCTTCACGCGCCGCGAGCACCCAGAGCTACTGTCGCACTACCCTTGGTGAACATGAAAATTGCTTTCGTCGGGAAAGGCGGCAGTGGCAAGACCACACTGTCGTCGCTCTTCATCCGCCACCTCGCCGCTTCAGGGGCACCGGTCGTCGCCGTCGACGCCGACATCAACCAGCACCTGGGGGCCGCGCTCGGGCTCGAAGAAACGGAGGCCGCCGCACTGCCCGCCATGGGCGAGAGGCTGCCGCTGATCAAGGACTACCTCCGCGGTTCCAATCCGCGCATCACGTCCGCCGAGACGATGATCAAGACGACCCCGCCCGGTGCGGGCTCCCGGCTGCTGCGCGTCGATGAGGCCAATCCGGTGTACGACGCCTGCGCCCGGCCGGTGGAACTCGACGGCGGAGCGGTCCGTTTGATGGTCACCGGCCCATTCACCGAGGCCGATTTGGGGGTGGCTTGCTACCACTCCAAGACCGGTGCTGTGGAGCTCTGCCTGAACCATCTCGTCGACGGCCCGGGCGAGTACGTCGTCGTCGACATGACGGCGGGTTCCGATTCCTTCGCGTCCGGCTTGTTCACCCGCTTCGACATCACGTTCCTCGTCGCCGAACCGACCCGGAAGGGAGTCTCCGTCTATCGCCAGTACAGGGAGTACGCCCGCGACTTCGGCGTCGTCCTGAAGGTCGTCGGCAACAAGGTGCAGGGCCAGGACGACATCGACTTCCTTCGAGCCGAGGTCGGTGACGACCTCCTGGTCACGGTCGGGCACTCGGACTGGGTACGCGCCATGGAGAAGGGCCGCCCACCCCGGTTCGAGCTCCTGGAGGAGGCCAACCGGCTTTCGCTGCACGCCTTGCGGACCGCCGCCGACGCCACGTACGAACTGCGCGACTGGGAGCGGTACACGAGCCAGATGGTGCAGTTCCACCTGAAGAACGCCATCAGTTGGGGCAACACCAAGACCGGAGCGGACCTCGCGGAACAGGTCGACCCCGGCTTCGTACTCGGCGAGAGTCCGATGGCAGCGGCGTGAGCGGCCGGCCGGCCCGGAGCGTCACAACGGGATGAGCGACAGGCCGGCCCGGGGCACCGCTACGGCTTGGCCGCCGGCGCCCCGGGGACGCCCTTCGGGGCGGGGGCCGGGTGGCCCGAGAGGAAGGATGTCCAGCCCTGCTTCGGCGCTTCACCGACATCGAGGCCGCGGAGCTTGTCGAGGGTGACCGGGTCCTGGGCGTCGAGCCAGTCGGCGAGCTGCCTGAAGGAGACACAGCGCACGTCGGCCTTGGTGCAGACGCGCTCGACGACCTCGTCTACAGCACGCATGTAGTTGCCGCCGTTCCAGGACTCGAAGTGGTTCCCGATGATCAGCGGAGCGCGGTTGCCGTCGTAGGCGCGGTCGAAGCCCCTGAGCAGGCCGTCACGCATCTGATCCCCCCAGAACCGCTGCTTGCCGGAGTCGCCCTGGGTCTGGGTGCCCGACTGGTTGACCATGAAGTTGTAGTCCATGGTGAGCTGCTCATAGGAGTGACCGGGGAAGGGCACGAGCTGCATCGACAGGTCCCACAGGCCCTTCTCCTTCTTCGGCCAGAGCTGATTGTTGACACCGCTGGTGTCGTAGCGGAAGCCCAGCTCGTGGGCCGCCTTCATGAAGTTCTGCCGGCCCTCCAGACAGGGGGTGCGGGCACCGATGAGTTCCTTGTCGTAGTCGAAGGGCAGTGATGCCGCCCCCGTCAGGCCCGCGTTGGTCTTCCAGGACTTCACGAACGACTTCGCCTGGGCGATCTCGCTCTTCCAGTCCGCGACCGACCACTGGCCGACCCCGCCTTCGGTACCGCAGAAGTGGCCGTTGAAGTGCGTACCGATCTCGTTGCCCTCCAGCCACGCACCACGCAGTTGCTTCGCGGTGTCCTTGATGCCCTGCTCGTCGTTGAAGCCGATCTCCGAGCTGCCGGGCGAGTGCTGCGGCGGCCGGTACAGGTCGCGCTTGTCCTCCGGCAGCATGTACACGCCGCTCAGGAAGTACGTCATCGTCGCCTTGTTGGCCTTGGAGAGCTTCCGGAAGTGGGAGAAGAGCTTCTGGCTGTCCTCGCCAGCGCCGTCCCAGGAGAAGACCACGAACTGCGGGGGCTTCTGACCCGGCTCCAGCCGTTCGGGCCGGGGGAGATGCGGCTGCGCCCCGGTGTACGAGGTGGAACCGTCACCGATCAGACGGACCGCGGCCCGGGGTGCCGCAGGGGCCCCCGCCGCCTTCCTCGCACCGTGGGCACCTTCCTGGGAAGCGGTGGTACCGCCCGCACAACCGGCGAGCGCCGTGGCGCAGGCCGCGGCGAGTGCTACACCCGTGGCGATCCTCTGGGTGGCGGCCATCTTCCGCCCTCCTTTTTCTCGGTCGGGTCAACGCCGATCAGGGCGCTATCGCGGTTATGTGCAGCTATGCACCGACAGCGCCGTCAAGGTTTCACGGGACCGAGAAGTAATAAGTACGACAAGCCGATCAAAAGACCACTTCACCCTGAAGGGTGATTGAATGCCCCATTTGCTCCTATATTCGACATAAAGCCTTTACTCTGCATTACGATCCGTTTACCGAGCGTTGAAAATCCCGCCGCTGCACGCCGTGACCCACGGCCGCGACCCGCCCCCCGCCGATATGGACGGGGGACCACCTGTTCCGCGACCGCGCTGCCCCGGAGGAGACGGGAACCATGTCTGCCTGCGTCCCCACTCGCGCCGCCGATTCGACTCGGCCCGCGCACGTCCACCCACCCCACAGCCCCCCGCCGATCCCGCCCCGCCGCTTCCGTATCGCGGGCGCGGATCTGTCGGCCTCGATCGCCGTCTTCCTGATCGCCCTGCCGCTGTCACTCGGCATCGCCCTCGCCACCGGCGCGCCGCTCCAGGCCGGCCTCGTCGCCGCCGCCGTCGGCGGACTCGTCGCGGGACGCCTCGGCGGCTCACCGCTCCAGGTGAGCGGACCCGCCGCCGGGCTCACGGTCGTCACCGCCGAGCTCATCCACCACTACGGCTGGCGCGCGACCTGTGCCATCACCGTGCTCGCCGGAATCACCCAACTGGGCCTCGGCTGCCTGCGCGTGGCCCGCACGGCCCTGGCCGTCAGCCCCGCGATCGTGCACGGCATGCTCGCCGGAATCGGCGTGACCATCGCCGTCGCCCAGCTGCACATCGTGCTGGGAGGCATCCCGCAGAGCTCCGTCCTGGACAACCTCGTCGCGCTGCCGGACCAAGTGGCGCGTATGCACCCCGCAGCGGTGTCGATGAGCGCGCTGACACTGGCGCTGCTGTTCGCCTGGCCGCGTATCCCCGGGCGCACCGGGCGGATGCTGCGCAAGGTTCCCGCCGCACTGGTCGCCGTCGCCGGAGCCACAGCGACCGCCTCCCTCGCCGGGCTGACGCTGCCCAGAGTCGACCTGCCGTCCTGGAGCAGCCACGCACTGGCCGGGCTGCCCGAAGGCCCGGTGCTCGGCATCGCCGCCGCCGTCCTCACCGTGACGCTGGTGTGCAGCGTGCAGTCACTGCTCGGCGCCGTCGCGGTGGACAAGCTGGTGAGCGGCCGCCCGGAACTCCAGGCACACGTGGGCCGTTCCCGACTCGACCGGGAACTGCTCGGGCAGGGCGCTGCCAACCTCGTGTCCGGCGCGCTCGGCGGACTGCCGGTCGCCGGCGTCGCGGTGCGCAGTTCCGCGAATGTGCAAGCAGGTGCCGTCAGCCGGAACTCCACGATGCTGCATGGCGTTTTCGTAGTAGTTGCCGCGCTGCTGATGGTCCCGATCCTGGAGCTGATCCCCCTCGCATCGCTCGCCGCCCTGGTGATGGCCGTCGGCATCCAGATGGTGTCCCTGCACCACATCCGCACGGTCACCCGCCACCGCGAAGTGCTGGTCTACGCCGTCACCACGCTCGGCGTCGTGTTCCTCGGAGTTCTCGAGGGCGTGGCGCTGGGGGTCTCCGTGGCCGTCGGCGTCGCCCTGCACCGTCTCGGACGCACCCGGATCACCCACGACGAGAAGGAAGGAGTCCATCACGTACACGTACGAGGGCAGTTGACGTTCCTCGCGGTGCCTCGGCTCAGCCGCGCCCTGCATCTGGTGCCCCGAGGGGCGGACACCGTCGTCGAGTTGGACGGCTCGTTCATGGACCACGCCGCGTACGAGTCGCTGCACGACTGGCAGAGCACGCACACCGCCCAGGGTGGCACGGTCGAGCTCACCGGCCGGACCGGACAGCGGATCGCCGAACCCACGAATTCCACGCACTGCCGCTGCCGGCCCTGGACTCCCTGGCGGAATCATCAGTGCGAGGCCTCCGCCGTCCCAGGGTCCGCTGCGTCGCATGACCCTTCGGCCGGGCAGGACGAGGGGACCGGCGAGGCCAGACCGAGCGGACACCAACTGGCGCGCGGGATCAGCGCGTTCCAGCGCAACACCGCACCCCTGGTACGCGATGAGCTGGCCCGGCTCGCACGGGAGGGACAACGGCCGTCCCAACTGTTCCTGACCTGTGCCGACTCTCGGCTCGTCACCTCGATGATCACCTCCAGTGGTCCGGGAGACCTGTTCGTCGTACGAAATGTGGGCAACCTCGTGCCGATGCCCGGAGAGGAGAGCGGGGACGACTCCGTGGCCGCGGCCATCGAGTACGCGGTGGACGTGCTGAAGGTGCGGTCCATCACGGTCTGCGGGCACTCCGGGTGCGGAGCCATGCAGGCCCTGCTGGCCTCGGAGCCCGGAGGGGCGCTCACGCCGCTCAAGCGGTGGCTGCGGCACGGGCAGCCGAGCCTGGACCGGATGGCCGCCAAGGACAGGCCGTGGGCGCGGCTCGCCGGACGGGCGCCCGCCGACACGGTGGAGCAGCTCTGTCTGACCAATGTGATGCAGCAGTTGGAGCACCTGCGGGCGCACGAGTCCGTGGCGCGGGCCCTGCGGGAGGGCGTGCTCGAGCTGCACGGAATGTACTTCCACGTGGGTGAGGCCCAGGCGTATCTGCTGGCCGACGCCGACGGGGCCGAGCTGTTCGATCATGTGGGCGCGGCAGAGGATCTGCGGCATCCGGCGTGATCGCACATGGTGCGCGGCCCCGGTCGGCAGGGCCGCGCACCACATACAACCCCCCGCTCTCGGCACGTCGGCCCCGGCCGGCTACGGCGGCTACGGCGGCTACGGCGGCTACGGCGGCTACGGCGGCTACGGCGGCTACGGCGGCTACGGCGGCTACGGCGAGGGGATCGTCGACACGCCCGGTCGCGAAACGGGATGCGGGGGTGGGGGTGGGGGTGGGGGTGGGGGAGATCTTGGCCGGCAGGGGAAGATGTACCGGGCGTATCGCGCGCGGGGCCAGGAGAAGCGTTCGGCGTGTGATGGTTCCTGCCTCCGCCGAGGGAGGCGGAGGGACTCCCCCCTCCCTCACCGTTCCTCGGGTCCCTCACCGTTCCTCGGGTCAGTCGGCCCAGTGGGCGTGGCCGATGCGCGCGGTCAATGTGCGCCGTCGATGTCCTTGGTCGTTGCGCGCTGTCGATGCGCCCGTCGATGCGCGCGGTCGAAGTGAACCCGGTGGCCGGTGCGTACGTGCCCCAGGGTGCGGACTTCGTGTGTTCTCGTGAGAGGCGCCGGGCCGTGCCGCGGGGCGAGGACGTGCCGCGCGGACCGAAGCCCCGGGCCGGCGACACAGGATAGGTCTAAACCAATTTCGGATCGGGCCTTGTCACCGAGCCCCCCGGTCTGATGAGCTGTGGCCTGGGACACAACGGACACCCTGGGAAAGGGAGATGTCGTGAGCAACGAAAGCCTGGCCAACCTGTTGAAGGAAGAACGCAGGTTTGCGCCGCCCGCCGACCTGGCGGCGAACGCCAATGTCACCGCGGAGGCGTATGAGCAGGCCAAGGCTGACAGGCTCGGCTTCTGGGCCGAGCAGGCCCGCCGCCTGACCTGGGCCACCGAGCCGACCGAGACGCTGGACTGGTCGAATCCGCCGTTCGCGAAGTGGTTCGCCGACGGAAAGCTGAACGTCACGTACAACTGCGTGGACCGGCATGTCGAGGCCGGGAACGGCGACCGCGTCGCCATCCACTTCGAGGGTGAGCCGGGCGACAGCCGGGCCATCACCTACGCCGAGCTCAAGGACGAGGTGTCGAAGGCCGCGAACGCCCTCACCGAACTGGGTGTCGGCAAGGGCGACCGGGTCGCCGTCTACCTGCCGATGATTCCCGAGGCCGTCGTCGCGATGCTGGCCTGCGCCCGTATCGGCGCCGCGCACTCGGTGGTCTTCGGCGGGTTCTCCGCGGACGCGATCGCCACCCGCATCCAGGACGCCGACGCCAAGCTGGTCATCACCTCCGACGGGGGCTACCGGCGCGGAAAGCCGTCGGCGCTGAAGCCGGCCGTCGACGACGCGGTGAGCCGGGTCGACGGGGTCGACAAGGTGCTGGTCGTCCGTCGTACCGGCGAGGACGTCGCCTGGACCGAGGGCCGCGACGTGTGGTGGCACGACATCGTGGGACGGCAGTCGGCCGAGCACACTCCGGAGGCGTTCGACGCCGAGCACCCGCTGTTCATCCTCTACACCTCCGGGACCACCGGGAAGCCGAAGGGCATCCTGCACACCTCGGGTGGCTACCTCACGCAGGCCTCGTACACCCACCACGCCGTCTTCGACCTCAAGCCGGAGACCGACGTGTACTGGTGCACGGCCGACATCGGCTGGGTCACCGGGCACTCGTACATCACGTACGGACCGCTCTCGAACGGCGCGACGCAGGTGATGTACGAAGGGACGCCGGACACGCCGCACCAGGGCCGGTTCTGGGAGATCGTCCAGAAGTACGGGGTGACGATCCTCTACACGGCGCCCACGGCCATCCGTACGTTCATGAAGTGGGGCGACGACATCCCCGCGAAGTTCGATCTGTCGTCGCTGCGGGTGCTCGGGTCGGTCGGCGAACCGATCAACCCCGAAGCGTGGATCTGGTACCGCAAGCACATCGGCGGGGACCGTACGCCGATCGTCGACACCTGGTGGCAGACGGAGACCGGCGCGATGATGATCTCGCCGCTGCCCGGAGTCACCGAGACGAAGCCGGGGTCGGCACAGCGGGCCCTGCCCGGCATCGCGGCGACGGTGGTCGACGACGAGGCGAACGAGGTGCCCGACGGAGGTGGCGGTTACCTCGTGCTGACCGAGCCGTGGCCGTCCATGCTGCGCACGATCTGGGGCGACGACCAGCGGTTCCTGGACACGTACTGGTCGCGTTTCGAGGGGAAGTACTTCGCCGGGGACGGGGCCAAGAAGGACGACGACGGCGACATCTGGCTGCTCGGGCGCGTCGACGACGTGATGCTCGTGTCCGGGCACAACATCTCGACGACCGAGGTCGAGTCAGCGCTCGTCTCCCACCCGTCGGTCGCCGAAGCGGCGGTCGTGGGTGCGGCGGACGAGACGACGGGGCAGGCGATCGTGGCCTTCGTCATCCTGCGCGGGACGGCTTCCGCCGAGGACGCCGGACTGGTGGCGGACCTGCGCAACCACGTGGGCACCACGCTCGGTCCGATCGCCAAGCCGAAGCGCGTCCTGCCGGTGGCCGAGCTGCCGAAGACCCGGTCGGGGAAGATCATGCGCCGCCTGCTGCGCGACGTGGCCGAGAACCGCGAGCTCGGTGACGTCACGACGCTCACCGACTCCACGGTGATGGACCTGATCCAGGCGAAGCTGCCGGCCGCGCCCAGCGAGGACTGACGCGGGGTCACCCCCGCCCGGCCCTGAGGGGTGTGGGAGCACTGGGTGCTCCCACACCCCTCGCGTCGTCCGGGAGGGCCGCCACCGAGCCGCCGAAGTGCCCCTCTCAGCCCAACCGGCAGCCCTCCGCGTCCGGTTTCGCCGTAGTGTGAAGATCCCGCAGCGACCCGGCCGCATCTTAGGTAAAGTAAGCAAAGCGTCAAAGACGCGACAAGATCGTTCATGGTGTGCCGGGAAGTCTGGTCGGCGAGTGCTTTGTCCTGCCTGCTGGACCGGAGGTCCTCACCGTGGCCGCGCCCCCTTCCACCGCCCGCAAGTTCTTCGGCCGCATGTCCCTGCCCGAGCGGAACTTCGTGGCGGACGCGCTGCGCGCCGAGACCGTGGGCGGGGTGCTGCTGCTGATCGCGGCGATCGCGGCGCTGATCTGGGCGAACACCCTGCCGGACAGCTACGAGACCGTCTCGCACTACCACTTCGGGCCGGCCGCGCTCGGACTCGATCTGTCCGTGGAGCACTGGGCGGCCGACGGACTGCTGGCCGTGTTCTTCTTCGTCGCCGGGATCGAGCTGAAGCGCGAGCTGGTCGCCGGGGATCTGCGGGACCCGAAGGCCGCGGTACTGCCCGTGGTCGCCGCGGTCTGCGGCATGGCCGTTCCCGCGCTCGTCTATGTGCTGACCAACGTGTTCGGCAACGGTTCACTCGAAGGCTGGGCGGTCCCCACCGCCACCGACATCGCCTTCGCGCTCGCCGTGCTCGCCGTCATCGGGACGTCGCTGCCGTCCGCGCTGCGCGCCTTCCTGCTCACCCTCGCCGTCGTCGACGACCTGTTCGCGATCCTGATCATCGCGGTCTTCTTCACCGACTCCATCGACTTCGCCGCGCTCGGCGGGGCGGTCGTGGGCCTCGGCGTCTTCTGGCTGCTGCTCCGCAAGGGCGTACGCGGCTGGTACGTGTACGTCCCGCTCGCCCTGGTGATCTGGGGCCTGATGTACAACAGCGGCATCCACGCCACCATCGCCGGAGTCGCGATGGGCCTGATGCTGCGATGCCACCCGCACGAGGGCGAGGAGCACTCCCCCGGCGAACACATCGAACATCTGGTGCGCCCGGTGTCGGCGGGACTCGCCGTGCCGCTGTTCGCCCTGTTCAGCGCGGGTGTCTCGATCTCCGGCGGGGCGATCGGCGAGGTGTTCACCCGGCCCGAGACACTCGGCGTGGTGCTCGGACTCGTCGTCGGCAAGGCGGTCGGCATCTTCGGCGGTACGTGGCTGACGGCCCGGTTCACCCGGGCCTCGCTCAGCGACGACCTGGAATGGGCGGACGTCGCCGCCGTCGCCACCCTCGCCGGAATCGGCTTCACCGTCTCCCTGCTCATCGGCGAACTCGCCTTCGAAGGCAACACGAGCCTCACCGACGAGACCAAGGCCGCCGTCCTGATCGGCTCGTTCATCGCGGCCGTGCTCGCCACGGCGCTGCTGAAGCTGCGCAACGCCAAGTACCGCGCGATGTGCGAGGACGAGGAGCGCGACGAGGACCTCGACGGCATCCCGGACATCTATGAACAGGACAACCCCGCGTACCACCTGCGCATGGCCGCCATCTACGAGCGGAAGGCCGCGGAGCATCGCAGGCTTGCCGAAGTGGCGGGTGGGGCAAGCGAGGGGAACGACGGTCCGGCATGATCTGACAGGACCGCACAAACACATGCAGAAGAGGGAGATCGCGATGAGCGCACCCGACGGCAGCCCGGTCGGCGCCGAACGCAGCATCGGCCAGCTGGTCGCCTCGGCGACGACCGAGATGTCCGCACTGGTGCACGACGAAATCGCCCTGGCGAAGGCGCAGCTCAAGCAGGACGTCAAGCGCGGCGCGGTCAGCGGGGGCGCGTTCTCGGCGGCCGGCGCGGTGCTGATCTTCTCCCTGCCGATGCTCAGCTTCGCCCTCGCGTACGGCATCCGGACCTGGAGCGACTGGAATCTCGCGATCTGCTTCCTGCTGTCGTTCGCGGCGAACGTGCTGGTCGCGGCCGTGCTCGCACTGGTCGGTGTGATCTTCGCGAAGAAGGTCAAGAAGAGCCAGGGCCCGCAGAAGGTGGCCGCCTCCGTGAAGGAGACGGCGGGTGTTCTGCCGAACGCCAAGCCGCACCCGCGGCCCGAGCCGGTCGAGGACGTCGTCAAGGCTGTGGCACGCTCATCCTCATGACGGACCCCGCCACACCTTCGGCGCAACCCACCTCGGCCGTACGGATCGACCTTCCCGGCGGACGCAAAGTGATCCACCGGGACGTGGCCGCCAACGGCGCGCGTTTCCACATCGCCGAGCTCGGCGATGGGCCGCTCGTCCTGCTGCTGCACGGCTTCCCGCAGTTCTGGTGGACCTGGCGGCACCAGCTCACCGCGCTCGCGGACGCCGGGTTCCGGGCCGTGGCCATGGACCTGCGGGGCGTCGGCGGCAGCGACCGCACCCCGCGCGGTTACGACCCGGCCAACCTCGCGCTCGACATCACCGGGGTCGTACGGTCCCTCGGCGAGCCCGACGCCGCGTTGGTCGGCCACGATCTCGGCGGCTATCTGGCGTGGACGGCGGCCGTCATGCGGCCCAAGCTCGTCCGCCGGCTCGTGGTGTCGTCCATGCCGCATCCGCGGCGCTGGCGCTCCGCCATGCTCTCCGACGTCAAGCAGACCGCGGCGGGCTCGTACATCTGGGGATTCCAGCGCCCCTGGATCCCGGAGCGCCAACTCCTCGCGGACGACGGCGCCCTGGTGGGCCGTCTGGTACGGGACTGGTCGGGGCCGCGGCAGCCGGACGACGACACCGTGGAGGCGTACCGCCGTGCCATGTGCATCCCGTCGACCGCGCACTGCTCCATCGAGCCGTACCGGTGGATGGTGCGGTCCATGGCGCGCCCGGACGGCATCCAGTTCAACCGGCGCATGAAGCGGCCGGTGCGGGTGCCGACGCTGCATCTGCACGGCTCGCTCGATCCGGTGATGCGGACGCGGAGCGCGGCGGGTTCCGGAGAGTACGTCGAAGCGCCGTACCGCTGGCGGCTGTTCGACGGGCTCGGGCACTTCCCGCACGAAGAGGATCCGGTCGCCTTCTCCACCGAACTGGTCAACTGGCTGAAGGATCCGGAACCCGACCGGTGACGCTCCGGTCACCCTTGCGTGACCGCCCGAACGCGCCCGGTTCATGCCCGGAAATACGGACGGTGAACGCCTGTTCCTCGAACGGCCAATTGCCTCGCGCATAGGCCAATTGAGGGGCTGGGGCGAGGTTATCGACCTTGGGGCGGGGGCAGACGTCGGGGTATGGGCTGGACGCACGACTACAGTGACGCAGCACGCAATCGCCGCTCGGCCACGGGTCTGAGCTCCCATCAGAGGGGCACCCCGCAGCTGACAGGCACGGATCCTCGCGTGGGGATTCCGCACATTCTGCGCCGCAGGGCCCGATGGGTCTCGATGCGGCTGCGCCATCCACGCGGCTGAGGCCCTGCCCGCCGGTCAGAGCGCGCAGCTGTCGCTGTCCACCTGCTGGTTGGCCGTACGCCCCTCGGCGATGTCCTCCCGGATCTCGTCCGCGGTGAGCGCGTAGCCGGTGTCGGCGTCGTCGAGCGACTTCGCGAAGACCACGCCGTAGACCTTGCCGTCGGGTGTCAGCAGCGGTCCGCCGGAGTTGCCCTGACGGACCGTCGCGTACAGCGAGTAGACGTCGCGGCGCACCGTCTTGCGGTGGTAGATGTCCGGGCCGTTGGCCGTGATGCGGCCGCGCACGCGCGCGGGCTGGACGTTGTACGAGCCGTTCTGCGGGAAGCCCGCGACGATCGCGCTGTCGCCGCTGCTCGCGTCCTTCGTGCTGAACCGCAGCACGGGCGCCTTCAGGTCCGGTACGTCGAGTACGGCGATGTCGCGTTCCCAGTCGTACAGGACGACCGTGGCGTCGTACTTCTTGCCCTCGCCGCCTATCTGGACGGTGGGCTCGTCGACTCCGCCGACCACGTGCGCGTTGGTCATCACCCGGCGGTCGCTGAAGACGAAGCCGGTGCCTTCAAGGACCTTGCCGCAGCTCTGGGCGGTGCCCATGACCTTGACGATGGAATTCTGCGAGCGGGTGGCGACGGGGCTGCCGGCGAGCGCCGGGTCGGGCGGCTTGACCTCGGTGATGGGCTCGTTGGCGAACGGGCTGAAGACCTGCGGGAAGCCGTTCTGGGCGAGGACCGAGGAGAAGTCGGCGAACCAGGTGTTGGCCTGGGAGGGCAGCGCGCGGGACACGCCGAGCAGCACCTTGGAGCTGCGGACCTCCTTGCCGAGCGTCGGCAGCGTGGTGCCGGCGAGGGCCGAGCCGATCAGCCAGGCGACGAGCAGCATCGCCACGACGTTCACCAGGGCGCCGCCGGTCGCGTCCAGGGCTCTGGCGGGGGACCAGGTGATGTACCGGCGCAGCTTGTTGCCGAGGTGGGTGGTGAGGGCCTGGCCGACGGAGGCGCAGACGATCACGACGACCACCGCGACGACGGCCGCGGTCGTGCTCACCTCGCTGTCGTCGGTCGCCCAGCCCCAGATGACCGGGAGCAGGTAGACGGCGACGAGACCACCGCCCAGGAAGCCGATCACCGACAGGATGCCGACGACGAAGCCCTGGCGATAGCCCACGATCGCGAACCACACAGCGGCGACCAGCAACAAAATGTCCAGCACATTCACGAAGGTCACCTTGTCATGCGCGCCAGTCGAGCGGGACCTGCTTATCGCGGTCCCACGGGCGCTCCCAGCCCGCGAAGTGCAGGATCTTGTCGATCACCCCGGCGGTAAAACCCCAGACCAGGGCCGATTCGACCAGAAATGCCGGACCCCGGTGACCGCTGGGATGCACGGTGGTCGCGCGGTTCGCCGGGTCCGTGAGATCCGCCACGGGGACGGTGAAGACGCGGGCCGTCTCGCCCGGGTCGACGACGCCGACCGGGGTCGGGCGGCGCCACCACCCGAGGACCGGGGTGACCACGAAGCCGCTGACCGGGATGTACAGCTTGGGCAGCACGCCGAAGAGCTGGACGCCGCTCGGGTCGAGGCCGGTCTCCTCCTCGGCCTCGCGCAGGGCGGCCCGCAGCGGCCCGTCGGCCTTCGGGTCGCCGTCCTCGGGGTCGAGCGCGCCGCCGGGAAAGGACGGCTGCCCGGCGTGCGATCTGAGGGTGCCGGCGCGCTCCATGAGCAGCAGCTCGGGGCCGCGGCCGCCCTCGCCGAACAGGATGAGCACCGCGGACTGACGGCCCGTGCCGTTCGCCGGCGGCAGGAAGCGGCTCAGTTGGAGCGGTTCCACCGTCTCCGCGGCGTGCGCGACCGGGCCCAGCCAGTCGGGCAGACCGTCCTTGCTGAGGACCACCGGCCCGCCCTGCGTGTTGCTCGCGTCCTGTGTGTTGCCTGCGCGCTTCATCGCCACCCCCGTTCTGCTGTTCCCAACGCCCGCCGGGGCCGTGTTCGTTCCGTCATCCGGCGCCCAGTGGGGGTGCGGGGATGCCGCCCGCGTCCAGATAGGACTGCGGGGGGTTGAGCCGCTGGCCGGGGAAGCCGCCCTTCTCGTACTTCAGGAGCTTCTGCGCCTTCTCGGGGTCGGTCTCGCCCTCCCCGTACGCCGGGCAGAGCGGGGCGATGGGGCAGGCGCCACAGGCGGGCTTCCGGGCGTGGCAGATGCGGCGGCCGTGGAAGATCACGTGGTGCGACAGCATGGTCCACTCGCTCTTCGGGAAGAGCCCGCCGACGGCCGCCTCGATCTTGTCCGGGTCGGTCTCCGCGGTCCACTGCCAGCGCCGCACCAGCCGCTGGAAATGGGTGTCCACGGTGATCCCGGGCCGCCCGAAGGCGTTGCCGAGCACGACGAAGGCGGTCTTGCGGCCCACTCCGGGCAGTTTGACGAGGTCTTCGAGGCGGCCGGGCACTTCGCCCCCGAAGTCGTCCCGCAGGGCCTTGGAGAGCCCTATGACGGACTTGGTCTTGGCCCGGAAGAACCCGGTCGGGCGCAGGATCTCCTCGACCTCCTCCGGGTTGGCCTCGGCGAGGTCGTCGGGAGTGGGGTACTTGGCGAAGAGCGCCGGCGTCGTCTGGTTCACCCGCAGGTCGGTCGTCTGGGCGGACAGGACCGTGGCGACGATCAGCTGGAAGGGGTTCTGGAAGTCCAGCTCCGGGTGGGCGTACGGGTACACCTCGGCCAGCTCGCGGTTGATGCGGCGGGCCCGGCGGACGAGAGCGGTGTGCGATTCGTTCCGCGGCGGCTCGGGGGCGGCGCGCGGCACGGGCGCCGCCTTCTTGGCGACAGCTCCGGCGGACCCGGCCTTCTCGGAGGCCGCCTTCGCCGACACGGCTTTCTTGGAGGCCGCCTTCTTGGACGCCGCCTTTTTGGCGACGGCCTTCGTCGGCGTCACCTTCCTGGCGGCCGTTTTCGCGGGCGTCACCTTCCTGGCGGCCGTCTTCGCGGGCGTCGCCTTTTTGGCCGTCTGACGGGCGGTCTTCTTCGCGCCCTCCTCGGCGACCGCCTTCGGTTCCGCCTTCCGTGCCGTCTTCACCGGCGTCGACTCTGTCGCTTTTGTCGTTTCTTTGGTTCCGTCGGGGGCCTGTTCGCCCACAGCGGAATCGCGACGTACAACCACCCGCCCAGCCCCCTTGGCCTGTGCTCTCACCGGCGATTTGGACACCCGGCCAGCCTAGAGCCCGGCACCGACATCCGCCCCGGACCCTGAAGATCGGCCCCCAATTGGCCCCCTGCCGCACTCGTTGGGACGCCAGTGCGGCAGACTTGTGACTGATCACACTGTTTGGACCGTCCGGCAAGATGGGGAACACGGTCCCCTGGTACCAAGGGGGAGCAAGATCCCCTGAGCAGGTCGACAAGGAGAGAACTCGTGGACGACGTTCTGCGGCGCGCCCCGCTCTTCGCGGCGCTCGATGACGAGCAGGCCGCGGAGCTCCGCGCCTCCATGAGTGAGGTGACCCTCGCGCGAGGCGACGCTCTCTTCCATGAGGGCGACCCCGGCGACCGCCTCTATGTGGTCACCGAGGGCAAGGTGAAGCTCCACCGCACCTCACCCGACGGGCGCGAGAACATGCTGGCCGTCCTCGGCCCCGGTGAGCTGATCGGCGAGCTGTCGCTGTTCGACCCGGGTCCGCGCACGGCGACCGCCACCGCACTCACCGAGGTCAAGCTGCTCGGCCTCGGCCACGGCGACCTCCAGCCGTGGCTGAACGCGCGGCCCGAGGTGGCCGCGGCGCTGCTGCGCGCCGTCGCACGGCGCCTGCGCAAGACCAACGACCAGATGTCCGACCTGGTCTTCTCCGACGTGCCCGGCCGTGTCGCGCGCGCCCTGCTCGACCTGTCGCGCCGCTTCGGCGTGCAGTCCGAAGAGGGCATCCACGTCGTGCACGACCTGACACAGGAAGAGTTGGCCCAGTTGGTCGGCGCCTCCCGCGAGACCGTCAACAAGGCGCTCGCCGACTTCGCGGGCCGCGGCTGGCTCCGCCTGGAGGCCCGCGCGGTGATCCTCCTGGACGTGGAGCGGCTCGCCAAGCGCTCGCGCTGACACCTTCCGCCGTACGTCGACGGGGTCCCGCCTTCTTCCGAGGCGGGGCCCCGTCGTCGTCGCCCGTGCCTGCCCCTTCCCGCCGTCACCCCTGCCCGCCCTCCGGGTCTCACACGGCCCGAGCGGGCGTAAATGACCTGCTCCAGGACGGTCCGCCCGGGCACAGTGGGCGCATGGCCGTTCAGGAGAACCACAGAGGACTCGACGCGCAGGGGTACATCCGGCGCGAGGGATCGCCCGCGCGCGTCCCGTACGCCTTCCGACCGGTCGTCGCGGCGGCCCGCGACCGCCTCTCGGACGTCTTCGGGGCGCGGCTGGACGGCGCGTACCTCTACGGCTCGGTCCCGCGCGGAACCGCGCGCCTGGGGCGCTCCGACCTCGACCTGCTGCTCTCCCTGCGCGACGAGCCGACGGACGCGGACCGCGCAGACGCCCGCGCGCTCGAAGCCGCGCTCGACGAGGAGTTCCCCGAGATCGACGGCGTGGGAACGCTCCTGTTCAGCCGTACACGGCTGCTGAGCGACCTGGAGAGGTACGACCTCGGCTGGTTCGTCGCCTGCCTCTGTACGCCCCTCCTGGGCGAGGATCTGGCCGCACACCTGCCCCGCTACCGCCCCGACGCGCTGCTCGCCCGCGAGACGAACGGCGACCTCGCCCTGCTGCTGCCGCGCTGGCGCGAGCGGATCGACGGTGCGGCGGACACCGAGGAGGCCCGGCGCACCCTGGTCCGCTCGATGTCGCGGCACCTCGTGCGCACCGGCTTCACGCTCGTCATGCCGCGCTGGAACGGCTGGACCAGCGACCTCGGGGAGATGGCCGAGGCCTTCGGCGCGTACTACCCGGAGCGGGCCGCGGACCTGCGGAAGGCAGCCGTCCGCGGATACGAGCCGACCGGCGAACCGGCCGTGCTCCGCTCGTACACGGACGACCTCGGGCCCTGGCTCGCCGGGGAGTACGCGCGCGTGCACGGCGTCAAGGCGCCCCGCCCGTGAAGGCCTTCTCCAGGCGGCCGGAAAACGCCGCCCTGGCCCGCCGAACCCATTCCCAGGCCCAGGTGCTTTCCGTGCCCTGCGACCTGATCCAGACGACAGCCCCTAGATGAGCCCGTGCTCCCGCAGATAGTCCATCTGCGCCCGCACCGACAACTCGGCAGCGGGCCACAGCGACCGGTCCACGTCCGCGTAGACGCGGGCGACGACCTCGTCCGGCGACCGGTAGCCGTTCTCGACGGCCGTCTCCACCTGGGCGAGCCGGTGGGCGCGATGGGCGAGGTAGAACTCGACCGCGCCCTGGGCGTCATCGAGGACGGGACCGTGACCGGGCAGCACGGTGTGGACACCGTCGTCGACCGTCAGGGAGCGGAGCCGGCACAGGGAGTCGAGATAGTCGCCCAGACGGCCGTCGGGATGGGCCACCACGGTCGTCCCGCGCCCCAGGATGGTGTCCCCGGTCAGCACGGCCCGATCGGCCGGGAGATGGAAGCACAGCGAGTCCGCGGTGTGCCCGGGGGTCGGCACGACGCGCAGCTCGAGCCCGCCGAGGCTGATCACGTCTCCCGCGGCCAGTCCCTCGTCACCCAGCCGCAGCGCCGGATCCAGGGCCCGCACCTTGGTCCCCGTCAGCTCGGCGAACCGCCCCGCGCCCTCGGCGTGATCGGGATGCCCGTGGGTCAGCAGGGTCAGCGCGACACGCTTCCCGGCCTTTTCGGCCGTATCCAGCACACTCCGCAGATGTACGTCGTCCAGGGGCCCCGGGTCGATGACGACCGCGAGCTCGGAGTCCGGCTCGGACACGATCCACGTGTTCGTGCCGTCGAGGGTCATCGCGGAGGCGTTGGGGGCGAGGACGTTCACCGCGCGCGCGGTGGCGGGGCCGGAGAGGACCGTTCCTCGCGGCTGGCCGGGAAGCGCTGCTGCGTCGGTCATGCGGATGCTCCGCCGGTCGGGATGTGCTTGGTGAACTCGTCGTGCCCGGGCCAGGAGAGGACGACCTCCCCGTCCTCCAGGCGCGCCTCGGCCAGGACGGGGGTCAGATCCCGGGCGGCCTCGCCGGCGAGGGCGTCGGCGGAGCTCTCGTACTCCACGAGCCCGCGCAAGGTCGCGATGGTGGGCGGCATCATCAGCAGCTCGCCCTTGTCGTAGCCCGCCGCCGCGTCGGCCGGACGGATCCACACCGTGCGGTCGGCCTCCGTGGAGGCGTTCCGCGTGCGCTGGCCCTCCGGCAGGACGGCCACGAAGAACCAGGTGTCGTAGCGGCGGGACTCGAATTCCGGGGTGATCCAGCGGGCCCAGGCCCCGAGCAGGTCCGAGCGGAGCACGAGCCCTCTGCGGTCGAGGAACTCCGCGAAGGACAGATCCCTGGCGACCAGGGCCGCGCGGTCCGCCTCCCAGTCGTCCCCCGTGGTGTCACCGACCACGGTGTCCGGGCTGGGGCCGGCGAGCAGGACGCCCGCCTCCTCGTACGTCTCCCGTACGGCCGCGCAGACGATGGCCTGGGCGGAGGTCTCGTCCACGCCGAGCCTCTCCGCCCACCACGCGCGCGTGGGCCCCGCCCAGCGGATCTGCTGCTCGTCGTCGCGCGGGTCCACGCCGCCGCCCGGATACGCGTACGCGCCTCCGGCGAAGGCCATGGAGGCCCGTCTGCGCAGCATGTGGACCACGGGGCCGGCCTGGGTGTCCTTGACCAGCATCACGGTGGCCGCGCGCCGGGGCGTCACCGGCGTCAGCGTGCCCTCGGCAAGCGCCCGAATCCGCTCCGGCCACTCCGCCGGAAACCATTGCCCATTCCCCATGGCCGGAGGCTATCCCGAGCCGGGCGGATGTTCGAGGCCCCACCGCCCCCACAGGCGCCTCGCGCCCCGCCCAGAGCCTGGGTTTCCGCCCCAGCCCCCACTCCTAGAACACCGGAGGGACTGAAACTTCCCCGCACTCGAAAGACACGGGAAGGGAAGCGCGCGCAAGCCACGCACCACCCGCAGCCGAGAACGCGCGGAAGGGGCCGTGCCGGTACATCCCACATGTCCGTTGCTTACGTCCGGATCGAGCAGCGGCTCCCCAGGAGCCCACGTCTGATCCAGCGGCGACGGACGGGGATGTACCGGCACGGCCCCGACCCACATCAGAACCGGCACCGCAAAAACGGCCGGAGGTCTACGCGTGCGTGAGCTCCACCTGGATCTCGACCTCGACCGGCGCGTCCAGCGGCAGCACGGCCACACCGACCGCGCTCCGGGCGTGCACGCCCTTGTCGCCCAGCACCGCACCCAGCAGCTCACTCGCACCGTTCAGCACGCCCGGCTGCCCGGTGAAGTCCGACGCCGAGGCCACGAAGCCCACGACCTTCACGACACGCGCGATGCGATCGAGGTCGCCCACGACCGACTTCACCGCCGCCAGCGCGTTGAGCGCGCACGTACGGGCCAGCTCCTTGGCCTCCTCGGCCGTGACCTCGGCCCCCACCTTCCCGGTGACCGGAAGCTTCCCGTCCACCATCGGAAGCTGCCCGGCGGTGTACACGTACACGCCCGACTGCACGGCGGGCTGGTACGCGGCGAGCGGCGGGACCACACCCGGAAGGGTCAGGCCGAGCTCGGCGAGCTTCGCCTCGACCGCGCCGCTCATGCGGACCTCTCGCGCTTCAGGTAGGCCACCAGCTGCTCGGGGTTGTTCGGCCCGGGCACGACCTGGACGAGCTCCCAGCCGTCCTCGCCCCAGGTGTCCAGAATCTGCTTCGTGGCATGGACGAGCAGCGGCACGGTTGCGTATTCCCACTTGGTCATGTGGCCGACTGTAGCCGCTGCCGACCACCACCTCCCGCCCGAGCCACCCCCCTCCCGCCCGCCTCACCACCACCCGCGCCCACCGACCACATCCGGCCACATCGCGCCTCCCCGCGCGCAGCTTGTCCACAGCCTCCTGCTTAGTCCGGCGGCGGACTGGTTAGGCTCGAATACGTGAGCAGGCTCCAGGTCGTCAGCGGCAAGGGCGGTACCGGCAAGACCACGGTGGCCGCCGCCCTCGCGCTCGCCCTCGCGACCGAGGGCAAGCGTGCCCTCCTCGTCGAGGTCGAGGGCAGACAGGGCATCGCGCAGCTCTTCGAGACAGAAGCGCTGCCCTACGAGGAGCGGAAGATCGCCGTCGCTCCAGGGGGCGGGGAGGTGTACGCCCTCGCCATCGACCCCGAACTGGCGCTGCTGGACTACCTCCAGATGTTCTACAAACTGGGCGGCGCCGGCCGCGCCCTGAAGAAACTCGGCGCGATCGACTTCGCGACCACCATCGCGCCGGGCCTGCGGGACGTGCTCCTCACCGGCAAGGCCTGTGAGGCGGTGCGGCGCAAGGAGAAGAGCGGGCGCTTCACGTACGACTACGTGGTGATGGACGCGCCCCCGACGGGCCGGATCACCCGCTTCCTGAACGTCAACGACGAGGTGGCCGGCCTCGCGAAGATCGGCCCGATACACAATCAGGCCCAGGCCGTCATGCGCGTCCTCAAGTCCCCGGAGACGGCGGTCCACTTGGTGACGCTGCTGGAGGAGATGCCCGTACAGGAGACCGCGGACGGGATGGCGGAGCTGCGCGCGGCGAAGCTGCCCGTGGGCCGGATCATCGTGAACATGGTCCGCCCGGCACTCCTCGACGGCACCGACCTGGCACTCGCGGAGGCCGCTCCCCGTACGGCGATCGCCAAGTCGCTCTCGGCGGCCGGCCTCGGCGGCGCGCGGCGCGGCGGACTCGCCGAACGGCTGGTGGGGCCGCTTCTCCAGCAGGCCGGGGAGTACGCCGAGCGGTACACCCTTGAGACCGAGCAGCGGAGCGTCCTGGCCGAGCTGGGCCTGCCGCTGCACGAACTCCCGTTGCTCGCCGAGGGCATGGATCTGGCGGGTCTCTACCAACTGGCCGCACAGCTGCGTAAGCAAGGGATGTCATGAGTCTGGACCCCGCCCGCGTCCTCGACCTCGACCCGCTGCTCGACGACCCGAAGACCCGCATCGTGGTGTGCTGCGGCTCGGGCGGCGTCGGCAAGACGACCACGGCCGCGGCCCTCGGGCTGCGTGCCGCGGAGCGCGGCCGCAAGGTGGTCGTGCTCACCATCGACCCCGCGCGCAGACTGGCGCAGTCCATGGGCATCGACTCCCTCGACAACACTCCGCGCCGGGTGAAGGGCGTCGAGGGGAGCGGCGAGCTGCACGCCATGATGCTCGACATGAAGCGCACGTTCGACGAGATCGTCGAGGCGCACGCGGACGGCGAGCGGGCGGCCGTCATCCTCAACAATCCCTTCTACCAGTCGCTTTCGGCGGGCTTCGCGGGCACGCAGGAGTACATGGCGATGGAGAAGCTGGGCCAGTTGCGGGCGCGCGACGAGTGGGACCTGATCGTGGTCGACACCCCGCCGTCCCGCTCGGCACTGGACTTCCTGGACGCCCCCAAGCGGCTCGGGTCCTTCCTCGACGGGCGGCTGATCCGGCTGCTGACGGCGCCGGCGAAGCTGGGCGGCCGGGCGGGCATGAAGTTCCTGAACGTCGGGATGTCGATGATGACCGGCACCCTGGGCAAGCTGCTCGGGGGTCAACTCCTCAAGGACGTCCAGACGTTCGTCGCGGCGATGGACACCACCTTCGGCGGGTTCCGGACGCGGGCCGACGCCACGTACAAGCTGCTCCAGGCGCCCGGCACGGCGTTCCTCGTGGTGGCGGCTCCGGAGCGGGACGCGCTGCGTGAGGCCGCGTACTTCGTGGAGCGGCTGGCCGCGGAGGACATGCCGTTCGCCGGGCTGGTGCTCAACCGGGTGCACGGCAGCGGCGCCGCCCAGTTGTCCGCCGAGCGTGCGCTCGCCGCGGCGGAAGACCTCGATTCCGTCGTCGCGGAAGATCTTGAATCCGCCGCCGCAGAAAATCTTGACGAGGCCCGCATTGTGGATCAGGGGGACGGGAAAGCTGGACTTCGTAACTCTCCCGACACGTACGGCAGTTCAGAATCACCGGCTTCCGAGACACCAGCTCCTGACGAAGGCTCCCCCGCCGCCACGGACAGGACGACCGCCCCGGAGAGCACCACCGCTACGGACCGGACCGCCGCCACGGACCCCGAGCGATCCATCGACCAGCTCACCGCAGGACTTCTGAGGCTCCACGCCGAGCGCATGCAGTTGCTCTCCCGCGAGCAGCGCACGCGTGACCGCTTCGCCGCGCGCCACCCGGAGGTGCCGGTGGCCGAAGTGGCCGCGCTGCCCGGTGACGTACACGATCTCGTGGGGCTGCGGGACATCGGAAACCGGCTCGCGGCCCATCGGCACGAGCTGCCCGAGAGCTGAGCCTGCGAGAGAAGCCTGAGGGGCGCACTCAGCCCCTGCCGGCCCCCGCGACACCGGACGGGCCGCAGAAGGGCCCGGACGGGCTTGAGGGGCCCGGGGATGACGTCCTGCCCCCGAAGGGGCGGACTCCCCTCAGCCCACGGCCGCGTAGCGCTCGTACACCTCTTCCTCGTCGAGGGGCAGCAGGCCCGCGCCGCGCTCGTACTCCGTACGCGCGGTCTCGAGCAGGCGACGCCACGAGGTGACGGTCGGTCGCCGGCGCAGCAATGCGCGGCGCTCGCGCTCGGTCATGCCACCCCACACGCCGAATTCGACGCGGTTGTCGAGCGCATCGGCGAGGCACTCCGTGCGAACCGGACATCCGGTGCACACTGCCTTGGCCCTGTTCTGCGCTGCTCCTTGAACGAACAGTTCATCCGGATCGGTAGTGCGGCAGGCCGCCTGCGCACTCCAGTCGGTTACCCAGCCCATACCGGCGCCGTCCTCTCCCGAATCGAGGCTCCCCCACGGCGGCAGCGGCATATTCACCGCCGCCAGTTGAGGACGTTACGGAAGGTGGGCACAGCGCAACACCCCCTTCGGGCCCAATCTTGAATGGCCCGAACGGACTATGCGTAAGCGGCAGATCACCCGGGGGAGTGAGCCGAGGACATGCGCGACCATCCCGGCAAACCGGGACAGTTCAGTTGAGTCACAACGGACGCCGAGTGACACACAAGGCTGATTCGGACACACGCTCCACAGGAACGCGGAACCTCCGGAACGATTCGGGGTCGCCGGACGTATTGATACGTGGCCGCACTGCTGTGACAGTTGAGAGCAGCTTAGGCCAAGGCATATACGCGTGTCCGGCGAATGAGAACGTAGGCTGCCCTCATGCCAAAGAAGCGCTCGGGTGGTGGTCTGTCCCCTACGCAGCAGGCCGCCAAGTTCCTCGGTGTCAGCGTGCTCGCGGGCGCCGTCATGGCCGGAATCGCGCTGCCCGCCGCGGGCGCGCTCGGCCTTGCGGCCAAGGGCTCGGTCCAGGGGTTCGATGACATTCCGGACAATTTGAAGAGCCCGTCGCTGAGTCAGCGGACCACGATCCTGGACAGCAAGGGCGGCCAGATCGCCACGGTCTACTCACGCGACCGCACGGTGATCGACCTCAAGGACATCTCGCCCTACATGCAGAAGGCGATCGTCGCGATCGAGGACTCGCGCTTCTACCAGCACGGCGCGGTCGACCTGAAGGGCATCCTGCGCGCGGTCAACCAGAACGCGCAGAACGGCGGGGTCGCCCAGGGCGCCTCCACGCTGACCCAGCAGCTGGTGAAGAACTACTTCGTGGAAGAGGCCGGCGACGACCCGACGAAGGTCGCCCAGGCCACCCAGCAGACCATCGGCCGCAAGATCCGCGAGCTCAAGTACGCGATCCAGCTGGAAGAGAAACTGGGCAAGAAGAAGATCCTCGAGAACTACCTGAACATCACGTTCTTCGGGGAGCAGGCCTACGGCGTCGAGGCCGCCGCCCAGCGCTACTTCTCCAAGCCGGCCAAGAAGCTGAACCTCCAGGAGTCGGCGCTCCTCGCGGGCATCGTCCAGTCGCCGAGCCGGTACGACCCGGTCAACGACGAGGAAGAGGCCACCAAGCGCCGCAACACCGTCCTGCAGCGCATGGCCGAGGTGCACGACATCTCCCAGGAGCAGGCCGACACCGCGAAGGCGGCGAAGCTCGGGCTGCACGTCAGCAAGCCGAAGAACGGCTGCATCACGGCGGCCAAGGGCTCCAGCTTCTTCTGCAAGTACGTGGAGAACGTCTTCCTGAGCGACCCGGTCTTCGGCAAGACCAAGGAAGCCCGGGCGAAGGTCTGGAACCGGGGCGGCCTGACGATCCGCACGACGCTCGAACCGCAGTCCCAGGCGTCGATCCAGGCGTCGCTGAAGGATCACGTCAACAAGTCCGACAAGGTCGCCGCCGCGGCCACCCTGGTCGAGCCCGGGACCGGCAAGATCCTCGGCATGGGCCAGTCGAAGCCGTACGGCTACGGGAAGAACGAGACGGAGATCAACTACTCCGTCAACTACGGCATGGGCGGCTCGAACTACGGCTTCCCGACGGGTTCGACGTTCAAGCCGTTCGTGGCCGCGGCCGCGCTGGAACAGGGCCGGCCGGCGACCCAGGAATACTCCTCGCCGAACAAGATGCCGTACCCCAGCCCCGTGCAGACCTGCGGCAGCAAGCCGTGGACGAACCAGGCGAACGAGCAGGTCCCGAACGAGAGCGCGGACGAGAAGGGCCCGTACCAGCTGAAGGAGGCGATGGCCAAGTCGGTCAACACCTACTTCGTGCAGATGATCTCCGACATCGGCCTCTGCCCGGTGATGGACCAGATCGGCAAACTCGGTGTGGTCCAGGGCAACGGCGACAAGCTCCCCCAGGTGCCCTCCATCGCCCTGGGCGCCAAGGGCATCTCGCCGCTCACCATGGCCACGGCCTACGCCGCCTTCGCCTCCCGCGGCATGTACTGCACCCCGATCGCCATCGAGTCGATCAGCCAGCAGATCGGCGAACGCGAGAAGTCCCTGGACGTGCCCAAGTCGACGTGCTCGCGGGCCATGTCCGAGAAGACCGCGGACACCGTCAACAGCCTGCTGAGCGGCGTGATCGACTCCGGTACGGGCCAGCAGGCCGGTCTCACCGACCGCGCCAACGCCGGTAAGACGGGTACCACCGACGAGCGCAAGAACGCCTGGTTCGTCGGCTACACGCCGAACATGTCCGGCGCGGTCTGGGTCGGCAGCGCCTCGCAGCGGGTCCACATGGTGGGCATCCAGATCGGCGGCGTCTACCACGACAAGGTGTACGGCGGTCAGGTCCCCGGCCCCATCTGGCGGGACCTGATGACGGGCGCCCTCGTGGGCAAGGACTCCCCGTCCTTCAACCTGGTCAACATCCCCGACCCCAAGAAGGACAAGGACGAGGACCGCGGCCGCGACGACGGGAACAACGGCCGTCACGGCGGCAACGGGAACGGCAACACCACCAACGGGAACACCATCAGCGGCCTGACCGACGGCGGTCTCACCGACGGCGGAGTGGTGGTCCCGACGCCTTCCTTCTCCATCCCCGAGGGATGGATCCAGGGCAACGACAACGGCGGCAACGACAACGGCGGTCAGCGCAACTGACCCGTACGCCGGCAACGGCGCGTGAACGCCGAACGCCCCGTGGGCCAGGATCTGCTCCTGGCCCACGGGGCGTTCGGCGTGAGGCGTCAGCCCGCGAGCAGCTGCTTCACGACGGCGGCGACACGGCCGCCCTCGGCCTGGCCGGCCACCTTCGGGTTCACGATCTTCATGACCTGGCCCATGGCACGCGGTCCCTCGGCACCCGCCGCCTTCGCCTCCTCGACGGCCTGGGCGACGATCTGCTGAAGCTCCTCGTCGGACAGCTGCTTGGGCAGGTATGTGGCGAGCACCTCGCCCTCCGCCCGCTCCCGCTCGGCCGACTCGGCACGCCCGCCCTGCGCGAAGGCGTCGGCGGCCTCACGACGCTTCTTCGCCTCGCGGGCGATCACCTTCTGCACTTCGTCGTCGGAGAGTTCGCGCTTGGTGGTACCCGCGACCTCTTCCTTGGTGATCGCGGTGAGGGTCAGCCGGAGCGTCGAGGAGCGGAGCTCGTCGCGCCCCTTGATCGCGGCGTTGAGGTCTTCCTGCAACTTCGACTTGAGCGTGGTCATGCCGTCAAGTGTCGCAGGTGCGGTGACGCGGCCGCCTGTTGATTTCACCGCGCGCCCGGGCGGACGGGCAGAGGCCGATCGAGGCCCACGAGCCCGATCGGCGGCTCTCGCACCTTTCGTGCCGGCTTGTCCACAGGGGGGCACGCGGGCTCTCCGGGGTCTGACACGATGGACGTATGCGCGCGCGATACGGAGTACCCCTGGGAATCACGGCGGTGGGCGCCGCCGGTCTGCTGTACTCGGCGGGGTTCGAGGCCCGTTCCTTCCGCCTCCGGCGGGTGACGGTCCCCGTCCTGCCGCCCGGGATGCGACCGCTGCGCGTCCTGCAGGTCTCGGACATCCACATGGTGGGGGGCCAGCGCAAGAAGCAGCGCTGGCTGCGCTCCCTGGCCGGCCTGCGCCCCGACTTCGTGATCAACACCGGGGACAACCTCTCGGACCCGGAGGGCGTGCCCGAGGTCCTGGACGCGCTCGGCCCGCTGATGGAGTTCCCGGGTGCGTACGTCTTCGGCTCCAACGACTACTACGGGCCCACGCTCCGCAACCCCGCCCGGTACTTGCTCGAGAAGGCACAGGGCCGTCATGGACTGAACGGCAACAAGCCGGTCGTGGGCGCCGTCCACAACCCGTGGGAGGACCTGCGCGACGGCTTCGACACCGCGGGCTGGCTGAACCTGACGAACACCCGGGGGACGCTGAAGCTCGAGGGCGCGGAGGTGGAGCTGACCGGCCTCGACGACCCGCACATCAAGCGCGACCGCTACGCACGCGTGGCCGGCGGCCCGTCCGAGTCGGCCGACTTCTCGATGGGCGTGGTGCACGCGCCGTACCTGCGCGCCCTGGACGCGTTCACGGCCGACGGCTACCCCCTGATCCTGGCGGGCCACACACACGGCGGCCAGCTCTGCCTCCCCTTCTACGGCGCCTTCGTCACCAACTGCGACCTCGACACGGACCGCGTCAAGGGCCTCTCCAGGCATATGGCGGAGGGCCGGACGTCCTACATGCACGTCTCCGCCGGCTGCGGAACGAGCCGCTACACCCCGGTCCGGTTCGCCTGCCCGCCGGAGGCGTCACTGCTGACGCTGGTGGAACGGACGTAACACGTACTCCTCCGGGCTCCGGGCTCCGGGCTCCGGGCTCCGGGCTCCGGGCTCCGGGCTCCGGGCTCCGGGGGATGATCACTCAGCGGGGCGCGAGACCGAGACGGTTCGGCGCGTCGGGGACGCGAGCCGGAGGCGGTGCGAGGTTCCGGTGACACGGGGCCTCGGCCTGTACTGGGTCAGGCCGCACGGGCCGGTGCGGAGTCCGGCTCCGACGCCGACTCCGGCTCCGACGCCGACGCCGACGCCGGAGTAACCCACCCAGTCGCCCCATATCGCCCGAAACGCCCCACCCGCTTAGCGTGGGGCCATGATCAACCCCATACCCAGGGACATACCCGATCTCCCCGCGATACCGGGTATCCCCTCGTCGAACCACTACTCCTTCGTCCCCGCGACGGCGGTGGTGGCTCCCACGCGCCGCCCGGCCACGGCGGCCTACCGCGTCCTGGTGGCTCTCGCGGCAGCAGCGGGCGTGGCCATCGACCTGAAGCTGGGCGACCCGGCCCGGGTGCTGAGCTACTTCACGATCCAGACCAACCTGCTCGTCGCCGTGGTCTTCACGGCGTCGGCCCGCCGGGCCTGGTCAGCTCGCCGGCCCCTGCCCGGAGTACTGACGGGCGGCACGCTGATCTACATCTCGATCACGGGCCTGGTCTACCACCTGATCCTGGCGAACGAGTCGGCCCCGTTCTCCATGACAGGGGAGATCGACACGCTCTCCGGCTGGCACGCGGTCGCCAACCAGCTCCTCCACACGGTCACGCCGATCGCCGTGGTCCTCGACTGGCTACTGCTGACCCGCCCCACCCCGCTGGCGCTGCGCAACGCGGCGACCTGGCTTCTCTACCCCCTCGCCTACCTGGCCTTCTGCCTGGCCCGCGGCGCGATGATGTCGCCCGGGACCCCGGCGCGCTACCCCTACCCGTTCGTCGACGTGGACCGGCACAGCTACGGAGGCACCCTCGGCAACGCCGCCGTCCTCAGCGTCGCCTTCTACGCCCTGGCCCTCCTCATCGTGGCCCTCGACCACGTGCGCCCCGACCCCGTCCGACGCCGCGTACGACGCCCCGAAAACCGGATTTCGTCTCCGGCCACCAGTGGGCTAAAGTAAACGACGTCGCAGCGAGAGCAGCGGCGATCGGGGTGTAGCGCAGCTTGGCAGCGCGCTTCGTTCGGGACGAAGAGGTCGTGGGTTCAAATCCCGCCACCCCGACAGTGAAGTACCAGGTCAGGGGCCTGATCCGCATGGCGGGTCAGGCCCCTGAGTGGTTTCCAGAGCCTCTTGGGAGAACTCTGGGAGAAGATCTTGAAGGCGTCCTCGCTAGGGTCGCCGTTTGAGAGGCCGCCGAGCCCCCTCCTCCACTCGTCCCCTTAATTCACTCGCGCCCCCCAGAAGTGGACGAGTAGGGTGATCTCGACAAGGGCTGCCGCTCTTGTCGAGACTTCTAGGGCTGCGGTTCTAGGGGAGAAGGGGGCAGGTATGCCCAGGTACGTGCATGTGCCTACGGAGGCCACGCCACATCTCATCCGCCAGGCGTACGAAGCCGGCGGGCCCTACCAGTGGGCGCGAGAGGCGTGGAAGAACTCCGAGGAAAGCGGCGCATCGATCATCCATTTCGGGATCGAGGAGCAGGCCGCAGAACGACAGGGCGTTCTCCGTCGCACGATCATGGACAACGGCACCGGTATGCGTCCGGAGGACCTCAAGGTCTTCCTCACGACCTTCGGCGGCGGCGGCAAACCCATCGGCGTGGACGGCAACTTCGGCCAGGGTTTCAAGTCATCAGTCTTGCCGTGGAACTCATACGGCGTCGTCGTCATCAGCTACACGACCGAAGCGCCGGACGGCGCCATGCTGTGGATCTACCGTGACAACGACGGCAACTACGCCCTCAGGGAGTGGTCCGCCGAGGACGAGAACGGTGAATTCGTTAGCCTCACCGACGTTGTGCGGCCGTTCATGGACGATGAACACGGCTGCGACTGGAGTCGCGTCCGCCCTTCATGGATGACGACCGGAACGATCATGGTGCTGCTGGGGGCGGAGCCCGACAGCGACACGTGGATGGGAGACCAGGAGCCTTCTCGTAAGGAAACGGTCGACGACCTCATCCGGTACCTCAACAGCCGACTGATCGAAGTGCCGAAGAGGGACGGCGCGGCAATCGAGACTACGGTTGTAGACCTGTACGCCAAACGGAACAGCGACCGTCGAGACACCCGGGACAAGACTGTGGCACTGCCCGATGGCAGGGCCATGGTGTGGCGCCCTCGGCGCGTCTACGGTCTGCGGCACTACATCCCTGATACTGCCGTGACAGGCACAATCACGGTCGACGAGCACGGGACCGAGGTGGACTGGTTCTATGTCCCGGAGCCGGAAAATCCCGTCAGCGGTACGTCCGACTACATCGCCCAGCGGCCCACCGTGGTCGTGGACTATCAGGGCGAGGCCTATCACGCGGACCGGAGCAAAAGCCGATACCGCTTGTTCGGCATCACCGACGAAATCATGGGACGTACCTGGCTGATCGTCCGCCCTCCGGTCTACAGCGACAGTCGGCCCACCCAGTGGGGTGTGATCACTCAGGCATCCCGCCACATGCTTTTCGGCAAGGGCGGCTTGGAGTTGCCCTGGGAAGTGTGGGGAGACGCCTTCTTTGACAACTTCCCGGAGGAGTTGGCCAAGGCGCGGGAGGCTGCCCGAGCTCGCGACACCACGCAGACGGACGCGTCGATGGCCAAGAACCTTGCGCGGATCCTCGATCGGCTGAACCCTCGCTTCAAGGCCTCTCGAGTTCTCAGCTCAGCCCTGGGCAAGGTACTTGGTAACCCGAGCGGCTCGTTCGCCGGCAGTCCAGGCGTCCGCGGTCCGCGGCCCGCCGGAGGAAACGGGCGGCCTGGAGGAACAGGCGGAACGTCGGGCCCTCGACACGTGTTGGTACCTACGGCGGCCGGTTCGATGCAGGGGTCGCCTTCCCGAGTACGGGGCGGCTATCCCGCGTTCATCTGGAAGCGCTTTGACCCCGACGAAAGCAAGCACTTGGGGCAGTACGTACCCAACGACGTGTACACCGTCGACGAGACGGTGTACCGGGGTGTCGTGTACCTCAACTCCGCTCACCCTGTTTTCGTGCAGGAGTTCAATCACTGGGCCGACCAGATCTGGCCGAAGGCCGATCCGACGAAGGTGCAGGAGTTGGTGCAGCGGGTCTACGGCGAAGAGGCGGTCGCGCACGTGGTGCACGCCCAACGGCTGAACGGAACTCTCGTCGGCAAGACGGAGAACGCTGAACCGATCCGCATCGGTGAGGAAGACGTGCGGCAGCTACTTGAGCCAACCGCCCTGTCCGCCGCGCTCCTGGGACTCGTCAACGTCGAGCAGCGAATCCTGACCCAGGGCGGAGGACTCTTCGGGCGTCGAGCCGACTCATAGAGGACGCCAGGCCGATCGGGCCGTCACCTGTGGAAGGTGACGGCCCGATCGATCGCTAAATCGTCATCTCCTTACAAGCCCGAGAGCCGCCTCCAGGTCGCATCCCGTCTCGTGATTTAAGACCTTGCTCGACGCATTCCGGTAAACCGTACATAGGCCACCCCCACAGGGCATGACTCACGCATCGCGCGCAATTGACGTGCCGGCAGAGCCATTCACGGCAGGGCATCGCGCCGCTACGGCCATTACCTGTATTTTCCGAGCGCTTGATCGGGAACAAAGCAACGTCACCCCAAAGACGCTACGCCGAGCACCTCCTCGCACCAGTTCAAGATTCATCTGCGAGCCGTTTGGCTATGTGGCCGGCAAGCCGTCGAGCCTTGCTTCGTAGCTCTTCCTCGGTGAAATCATTTACCTTTATATACAGTCTTTCTCGAATTGGCCTGGAAAGCCGCTTGTTCCAATTACTCTTAATCTCGTCCATAACTGCGTCACCTCTGTCGTCAAGGACAACAGGCAAAACTATGGTTCGCCCTTGCCGTTTCTCCTCTTCAAAGGCCCAACTCAGCTCTCTTTTCACCCAGTCTGCTTCCACACTCCTGTCACTCAGGAATGGAATAACCAGTTGATCCTCTTCGGCCATCGCTGCGCGAATTTCATCCTGCAGGATGTCACCTGCCTTAATTTCCCTCTCGTCAATCCACATTGTCGAGCCCTGGATGTGGCCCTGCAGATATCCAATGAAGGCCCGAACCGTCGGCTTGTCTCGACTGGCATGGCACGCGAATAGCCTAACCTTCGCCGTTCTCTTCGCCGCTATTATTTGCGGCGGCAGAGAGTCGATTGGTCGGTCTGGGAAGATGGCGCCAATCTGCGAATAGTTGTGATAGCCAATGGAGACTCGACTACCGGTGGAGTACTCGCCATTCAAATACACCCCCACAGCGGCGCCTTCCGCCGGGGAACCAGAAACTACATCTTCCGCTTCAACATTGCTCCCATTGTGGTTAAGCACAATCTTCCGACTTTCGCAAAGAAAAGCAATGATCGATGCATTCCTGTTGTAGTTAGCGTGCACTGTACCCATGAGAATTTTGGCATTCAAATCAAGCGGGTCCATCTCCATTAGATAGAAATTGCCATCCTCCGCCTCGGCTCTTACCAAACGCAACATGACTTTATCGTTGATCTCATCGAGCCATATAGGAACATTGGGCCAAACATTCACATCCCATCTATTCAAGGATGAGGCGATAGTAACTAGATGGGCCTTGGGCTCGACAGGAATCGCCACCCTTTCGGTCACCATTCTATTCAGCTCGTCTTTCGTGAAACCCCAGTAGTTGGCGAGGAAGTCGATTGGAGGCTGGTCGTTGATCTCCTGTATGTAGAAATACCTGCCCTCGGCATACTGATCCTGAGGGTGGAAAACTATTTTCAGCTTCCCTTGATCGGCCACATGCTTATACGGGTGGTTTAGGTGCAGTCGCGCACGGATATGCGGCAGGAGAGCCAGCACCGCTGCATGCTGATAGGTGTACTTATACCGCACTCGATGATTGATTTCGTCAGAATAATATAGAGACTGCAACTGGTTCTTCGATCGGTTCGTGGCACACCCCCCGACGAGCTCCGCGTTCAATTCGTCTGCTGCCGCCAGCAGCTCTTGCCCGACAGCGAAACAGTCCTTAAAATCAACAACTTGCCGAGCTTCCGTATGACCGCTACCGCTCGTAAATATGATGCCTGTCGAGCTCTCCGCCACGTCATCTTGACTCATATTAAGCCCGAAGTCTGAAATCTTCTCGCAGTATGCCTGAATTGCACTGTGAAGCACCCGCTTTCCAGCGTAACGTCGATCGCCCTGCTTTTTAGTTACCTCGCACGCCACCGGAATTTTATCGAATACTGAACTCGAGAACGCCACCACGAGCAGGCCGTCAGATATGTCAAGGTTCGATTGGTCAGCCGACCGGAAGAATGAGCTGAATACAGACGCGCCAATCAGCGAGGGCCACCAATCCTCGCTTGAACAAAACTCCTCAAGGCCTTCCCTGATGTTCTGATCGGTGTCTTGTTGCACATTAATGGTAGCTGCATTTTTCGAATTTGCTACGAGTAGCAGCGAAACATCGCGCCACGTCAACATTCGTCGCTCAAGCACGCCACCGAGCCGCTCGAGGAGATGGACGACCTGATGAGTTCCAATTACGTCGCCAGGAAGGTCTTCTCCGTATGCGGCGACCTTAAGTATCGAGTCCATCTTCTCACCCTGTCGCTGTGCGCCAGAAGCACCGATGGGGATCGATCGGCTGAATGCAACAGCCGACACCGGGGGCCTCAGCACCCGCCGGGTCAGTAATTTATAGGACTACCTGCAGCGAGGTACGGACTCCCTAACACCTCCCAGACTAGTAGCACTTGGCAGCATCGCAACTTCGGACTGTTGTCAAGTGGATGAACCAAAGTCCAGGTCACTGACCTGCTGTCCTGAGACCTGCAGGACCCAGCCCACCGCGAACGTCTGCTCGGCCGATCCCCCGGGCACTCGCACTAACCCCACTTTCCCCACTGCAAGCGCTGCCCCCGCAACGTTGGCAGGTTGTCGCGTGGCAGCAGGACACAGCTGGCAACGGCTTCGGGCTGAGGAGCCGTGGCTTTGACTCTCGCCACCAGGACGAGAAACATCGGGTCAGGCCCGACACTGACCGGTCAATGCCGGGCCTGAATTATTGTGTTGGGTATTCCTGGGAGGAAATCTTGAAATTCCGCTCCCAGACGGCGCCTACCGGCGCGCCCTCAGACGCTCGCGTAAGAGGTCGTTGAGCACCGCAACCGGCGACGTCGGACACATCGCGATACGAGCATCTAGCGACGTCTCCCATTCGGTGGTGAGGTCCTTCAACAGCTCCTCCCGCATCTCGCGGGTGATGTGCGAGTAGCGCGCCTGCACCGAGCCGTCGATGTGCCCCATGCGCTCGTCCATCAGCTTCGGCGGCGTGCGGAATCCCTCCATGCGTGTCTTGTGCGTGTGGCGCAGCCCGTGCGGAGTGAGCCCCTTCGCGATCGGCACCCAGCAGGTGTCTGCTCGCGCCTGTGCGCCTCTTCCGCGCGCTGGCACCCCTGGCCATGGATCGGCCAGGACCGGCACGGGCCGTGCCTCTTGTGGTGCCTTCTTCGGGTACCAGCCCGAGACTGCTGGCGTGAACAGCCACGTGGCGAACCCGTTCCGTCGCCAGTGCTCGGCCTGGTCGACGGCGCCGCCACCGCGAGTGAATCCGAGAGCGCCGATTGCCTCCCGTACGCGCTGTCTGGTGGCTTCGGCCACGACGTCGGGCCGGTTGAGGACGTTGGAGACGGTGCCGGTGGAAACGCCGGCCCGTCGCGCCACATCGATCACCTTCGCGCCGGTCTCCCCCGTGCGGGAAACTCCCTGCCCGCGGAACATGTACGTGTTTCCGTGGCAAGCGCAGGGCTTCGGCTGTGTACGGGCTACGTGATTGGCCCACAGGCTAGTGAGCCATGTCGGGGCGTCGATCGTGCGGTAGCTGTCGTCTTTGGGAGGGCAGCGCTCGAACTCCCCCGAATCGAGTTCGTAGAGCTGCCACTCCACACGCACGACCCCTCTGCGAACGAACTCAGTCTCCAGTCCCACAACTTCGCCCCACCGCATGCCTGTGTAGCCCTTGGTCACGACGGCAACGAACTCGTCATCGCGCCCCGCGAGCAGAGAGGCACGTTCAGCACACAGCAGGATGCCAAGAGGCTCGGTGACGACCTTCTCGGGTCCCCGGTCACGCGAGCGTCCGGCGCGTTTTCCCCTACCCCGACGTTTGGTGGCCGGGTTGGCGCTGATGAGTTCGTCGTCCATCGCGTCTTCGAGGACCAGGTGGAGCGTGCCGCGCCATGTCTTCACGCTCGATACGGCATAGAGCGCCTTCTCCTTCTTCTCCCACGCATCGACATCCACGCACTGGATTGAGGCGAGCTGGCGCTCCTCGAACTCTGGGAGCAGGTGCTCTTCCAAGTGCCGGCGGTAGTTCTGCATCGTGGACGCAGCTAGATCCTGCGCCGCGTACCAGCGCGAGGCGTACTCGCCGAATGTGACCTGTCCGGCCGCTGGGTCCTTCCAGCCGCCCGATCGAACCTTCGCTTCTTCGGCATCAGCGGCTTGCTTGGCTTCGCGCTTCGTGCGGAAGCGGACGGTCTCACCCCTCTCGTCAGCAACGGTGCCGTACTTACCTGTTGAGATCTTGTAGCGGCCACGCCAGTACGTGCCGCGTTCCTCCGCAAACCCCATGCTCCCTCTCATGGCAAAGCGATGGGTGGAAGCTCGGTTTGAGCTCCCACCCATTGCGTCATCTCATCTGTCAGGCGGTGGTCCGGGCGCGCCTCGGACGCCGCGCCCGGAGCTGCACCACAGGTGCGTCGAAAAAGGTGACCGTGCGACGTCCCGTCGAAGTCGCCCTGTCCTCGGACTTGTTCTCCTGGTCGGGACGCTCCTCGAGGATGTGGAAGATGTCCTCCACGTGGCTCCTTGTGAAGCGGTAGCCGCTGCCGCTGCGGATGAACGGGATGCGGCGTCGCCGGGCCTGCTCCTTCACCCACCACTCTGAGCAGCCGAGCGCTTCGGCAATTTCGGCAGGCGAGTACGTCGGGGGAAGGGTGTTGCTCTTCTGACCCGCGTTCATGGCTCCTCTTCTTGGATGTTGCGCCACGCAGGAAGGAGGAGCGAACAGCCCCCCTTCCTGTCAGGTCCGCTACTTCCGCTACCTCCGCTACCGCCCTGGTCAGGGGCATGATCGAGGTAGCGGATAGGGGTAGCGGTAGCGGATAGAGCCGCTACCGGCCGACGGGCGGGCCGTGGGCCGGTAGCGGATGAGGTGGTGCGGGTAGCGGATAAATCCGGGCTTGCCGCTACCTTTTCTAGGCCTCTGACCTGCTCGGTAGCGGAGGTAGCGGAAGTAGCGGACTCTCAGGGGGTGGGGGGCAATAGCGCTCCCACGCGTCGTGAAGGTCCGCGGCGTAATAGCCCTTCATCACGCTGCCGCCCGTCTTGATGTTCCGGGCCGCTACCGGGGTGTTGTCCGCGGTCATGTACTCGCGCAGCATTCTCGCGAGCCCGCGGGCATCGAGGGGCTTGCCGCTCATGTCCGCCCACGGCGCCTCTTCGAGGCTGTGGAGGCGGTCAAGGACGGCGACGGTGGGCAGGCGGTCGATGCCGTTGAACACGTAATCCCGCAGGTCCGTCAGGAGCCGGATTCCGATGCTGCCCTTGTCTCCGACTTTGGCGGCATTGACCAGTTCCACGCACGCCGCGCGAGCCCGGTCCGGCCACTCTCCCCCGGCTGCATCGGCAACCGCGAGCAGCGGTTCCCACACGTCCGCTGGCCGGTCGGTGACCTCCGGGGGCAACGTGGGAAACACGCCGTCGACCAGGTGCCGCACGGACTGCGCCCAGTCGGCGAGCCGGTCGCGCAGGGCGTTGCCTTCCTTCTCGTGGATGCGCTGCCGGTAGGGCTCCACGTATTCGTTCCTCGCGCGGCGACGCATGCGGACGATGACCGAGCGGGTCAGGATCGTGTCCGGCAGCGAGCCGAGCCCCGCCATGGCGACGGCGCAGTACGAGGGGAACTCCTGCACTTGCTGATTGGCTCCGTCGCCGACGCAGCGCCACATCCCAACTCCGCGGCGATGTCCAGCGTTGAGGAAGCCTCGCAGGGGTTCGTTGTCTCCGGCCTTGGGCCCGAACACGGTGTCCACTTCGTCGAAGAGGATTGTGGGTCGGGTCTCCAGGGTCGACACCGCACGGAAGAGCACCGACGCGGAGGCGTTGGCCGCAACAAGCGGCTTGGGCACCAGAGTTTCGATGATCTCCAATGCGCGGGACTTCCCCGAGCCGGGCTCCGGCGAGAGGAACGCGATCCTCGGAGTTGCGTCGAAGCAGTCGAGCAGGTGCGCGTGCGCGTTCCACAACGTCACGGCGACGTAGGCCGCTTCGAGCGGGAAGACGTTGAAGCGGCGGTGGAAGGCTTCCACCTCATCGAGCAGGGCGGAGCCGTCGGTGGGGTGTGCCGGCGGTTTGGTGGTCATGCCGCGGCCCTCCCTTTCTGGGTGGTGCGGAGCGGACAGTTGTCGCGGTGGGCGGTGTGGTCGCTGATCAGGGCCAGTACCTTGCGATGTCCCACGGCGCTGCGGTCCCTGCCGCACAGGCAGCGCGATGCGGCCGTGGGGACCGCGCCTTTCGGTGCGCGGATGTGGAGCCAGGCGACCGGGTACCGACCGTCTCCCTGCTTCGCGACAGGGCGAAGAGCTGAAATGACGCCTTCGGCGCCGCCTTTCGGCTCGCCCTCGGTCGGACCGGGTGCAGTCTGCGCGGCGGCGCGCAGGCCAGTCGGAGTGGCAGAGAGGCTCTTCAGTGAGGGGCGGGGCGGGGTACTCATGCGACCCTCCCTCGCTGGTTGCGGGTGATCGACCAGTTCAGACCGCTGCGAATGGTCGCTTCGCAGGATCGCGGCGAGAGACCGGCCTGCTCCCCCGCCCACTGAAGAGCCTCCTCAACCTGCTCCCTGGGGAGGTCGCCCCACGCGATGAACCGCCCCAGGGCTCGCGCGGCCCGCAGCAGCGTGGCGTTGCGCTCGCCCTCCGGGGCCTGCCGTACGGACGCGGTTTCCGCGTTCAGGCCCGCTATGGCGTAGCTGGATGCCTGTGCGGACGACGGAGCAGCCGCCAATGCCTGCGCTACCTGTCGGACCGTCAGGCGGGCATACAACCAATCCGGCAACACGATGGGCGGGGTGTCGTCGACGATCGCGTACGCGCCCGTGGGGGTGAGGCTGCCGGAGGCGACGACGTAGCCACCCCAGGCTCGGGTGTCGATGCGCTTGCCGAGCCGTCCGGCCGTGTTGCCGAGCCGAATTCGGGGCGGGGCGGTGAAGTACAGGTGGACTCCGCCACCTGCGGTCCGGATCGTGCGGGTGGTGGGAACGGCCTGTCCGGCGCGCTCGCAGAGCGCACGAAAGGTCGTCACGCCGGAAGGCGTGTCCGCACTGCTTTTGCGCTTGGGCATGTCGAGGTCGACGACGACCAGCCCGGACGGGCCGGTCGCAATGCCCACGTTGAACGGCAGGTCGCCCCAGGCACGGCGGATGCGGTCCGGGTCGATGGTGGCGCGCTCTTCCCACTTGCGGTGGCCACCCGCGCAATCGCCGATGCCGGGACAGACGTCCTCGCCGTGCAGGGCCGGACGTTTGTCGCCGGGACGCAGCGGGAGCACGGCCCAACCGCGTTCGGCCGCATCCAGCGCGGCATACAGGAGGTGGTTGTTCATGCCACCACCTCCACAGCGCGTGAAGCGAGGTATGCGCGGCCAATCAACTCCGTGTAGGCGGGCGGAATGGCCTCGGTCAGTTCCTCGCGGACGTCAGTCCACGTGATGCCCATCGCGGTCTGAAGCTCGGGGATGGACGGCTTGCCCCCGCCGTTGCCGTAGGCGGCCACGTACGGGCCATCGAAGTACTCACCGTGTCGCCAGCCCTTCACACGTCCGCGGTGGGGGGCGTGCGCCGGCTGCTCGACGGTCCATCCGCCCAACTCGAAGTTGCGGTGGCGGAGGACGCCGAGCCCGAACATCTCGCCGCACAGTGTGAGGTCTTTGCGAATCTCCGCGCGGCCGTTGGGCTGCTCGATGAGGTACGGCAGGCCCGTCTTGTCGAGCAGGTCTCGGGTGGGCGCCACGAGATCTTGGTGGGTTCCACCCCAGCCCTGGGAGCGGTTCGTCCCGACGGTCAGCGTGCACTTGTCCTGACACGGTGGGGAGGCGTGCACGAAGGCGTACCGGCCGATCTCCCCGGAGAGAATCAGCGCGGCGAGTCGTTCGAGCGCGTCTCCTCGGTGCTGCGGGAAGGGGTAGTTGGGCCGGTCGGCGATGTCCACGCCGTCTACGACGAAGCCAGCGCGGGCGTAGCCCACGGCGGCGCCGCCAGCGCACGAGAACAAGTCCAGGAGGCGCGGCCGGAGCCGATCGCTGCTCCTTGGGGTGGTGTGGGCCGGGCGGCCCTCGCTGAATAACGCTCGTTCGGTCATGCTGGAGGTCTCCTAGTTCTGAGGGACGGGAGAACCGGGGCGGGCGCAGGCTTGTGGTGAGACGGCGCCCGCCTCGGGTGTGTCTGCACGTGGACTGCGCGAGGCATCGAACGTGCGAGTGCAGACAGCGGGAACGACACGTGCAGTCGTGGGGACTGCTGTCGAGAGCCTTGCGGTGCGACGAAGTGGTATCGCAAGGCCAGCAGAAGTGGGGGTACTAGAAGTGGCCCTGAACGTCGTGACGTTGCTGGTTTCCGTGCTCGCCCTGGTGATCTCGGCCTGGTTGGCGTGGGGGCAGCTCACGTCATCCCGGAAGTCGACAATCCTGGCGATGATCATGGATGGGTTCAAGGACACACGAGGGGACGACTACCTAGAGGCGGTCGAATACGTGCTGTACCAGCTCGCCATCGATCACCCGCAACCGGTGCCCTATCTTCAACTCCCGGGGGAGGCTAAGAAACATGTGCAACGGGCCGGTCTCTTCTACAACGACCTGGGCAAACTGGTCGCGCACGGCATCGTCGACGAATCCCTGATCATCGGCGCCTACGGGAAGAGCCTGCTGCGCGCATGGACCGTGCTCGCGCCCTTCGTCTACCTCGAACGCCGCGCGCGTCAGCGCAACGCCATGCCGTACTTCGAGGACCTGGCATGGCGGGTGTCCAACAATCCTCCCGAGAGCGTGTACCGAAAACTGGGGCTCCATGTGCTCCCGCCTCCAACCCCGCGGTGAGCGCCAGTGGACGCCTTCGCGGGCTCAGTGCTCCTTCCACCTGTGGAAGGCGGGCACCTGGGGGAGGTTCGCGTGCTCTAGGGCCGTCGGGTCGAAGCCGGGCAGCGTGGCGCGGGAGACAAGTGCCTGGGCGAGAGATTCGGCGTAAGCGGCGCCGGTGCGTGCGACTTCGATCTGTGCTCCGGCTTTGAGGGCTTCCACTCGTTCGATGTGGGCGTGTTCCTCGCGCCGCTCCCCCATGTGCCGCTGTTGGGCGACGTGTTCGCGGCGGTCGGTGCGCCAGTGCCGGGCGGCGAGTCCGTAGGCGGCCGTGGTGGCGAGGACCCACAGCAGCAGAGGCAGGGAGAGCCCGTCGGCGTATCCGGCCACGCCCGCCAGTGCGAGCCCTCCGGACGCGGCGAACGCAGTTCCCGCGATGACGGGGTCACCGGCGCGGCCGATGCTCGCGCACATGCCGGCCGCGCCCGCGGCGAGGGAGAGCGCGGTCATCAACACCGCGTTGCCGAGGGAGTGTTCGGCGCCGTTGGAGTTCCAGATCCGAGCCAGGATCAGCACGGTGGACGTCGCCGCTGCCGGGGCGGCTTTGGGGGCGATGAGGGCGAGCCAGTGGCGGGCCACGATCTGTTCGTTCACGGTGGTCTCCTAGATCTTGCCGAGGGCGTCGACGACTGCGGCGGTCAGCTCGGTCACGGGGCCGGAGGCGCCGGTGGAGGAGAGGTAGAAGCCGAACATCACGGCGATGAACGCGGAGCCGTAGCCGAGGGTCTTGGAGCGGAGCAGGAAGAACAGGACCAGGCCGAACAGGGCGACCAGGGAGACGGTCACGGCCATCGGGTTATCCCTTCCGGGCGGGCCGCCGCGCGGCGGCGGGGGTGTCGGTGCCGTCGCGGGCCACGCGCAGCCAGAGGTTGTAGAGGTGGCGGCCGACGCGTATGCGTTTGCCGTGGCCCTTGCAGCGGCGGCATGGCTTGCCGCGCTTGAGGCGGCCTTTGCGGTCGGTCTTCATGGCGAAGCCGAAGCCGCGGCACTTGCGGCAGTCGCCGTACGGGCTCGCCGCACACAGACTCCAGTAACCGAGTGTGACGGCGAGCAGGCAGGCGCCAGCAAGGAGGAGGAGGGTCATGGGGTGCCCTTCCAGGCGGGATTCCGGGTGTTCTCGCAGGTCGGGTGCTAGGTGCGAGGTTGCTGATCAGAGCCGGTATGGGGTGCTAGCGGGGCTGCTAGGTCTAGCAACGAGGGCTGCTAGACCTAGCAGCGGTGCGCGGTCAGCCTCCGGACCGCTTTCGGTCACGCTGGGTGATGGCGGTGGTGATGTCGGCGCGGGCGATGCCGCGGCGGGTGGTGCCCTTGCCCTTGTCGGTGGTGCCCCAGACGTCCTGCGCGCTGATGCCGTGCGGGCGCAGGTTCGTGGTCACCGTCTCCGGCTTCCACCCGCCGTAGATCTCCGGGCGGAGACTGGCAAGGCGGGCGGCGATCTTCTCGTTCCACACCTTGTCCTCGTCGACGGCGACGACGTTGAGGATGTCGGCGAGCAGATCGAAGGCGGCCTCGCCGCTCTCGGGGCTCTCGCCGATGGCGTGGCCGGTGATGTTGCCGTACGCCTCGCGCATCGTCCGGGCCCGCACCACGACCTGCTCGGCGCCCAGTGCATCGACGAACGCGGACGCGACGATGCGGGGGTCGTCGCCCTCGCCGGCCATCCAGCAGATGCCGCGGTCGGTGCGGGAGAACATCGTCGCCCGGTATCCCGCCTTGTACATCGACGTACCGAGCACCATGTCGTTGGCCGGCTGGCCCATCACCTTCAGGCAGAACCGCAGCACCGCGTTGGCGGAGATGCCGGTGGGCAGCGACTTCGCGTCCGGGCGCTGGGTGCCGAAGAGGGTCACCATGCCCAGCGCGGGACCGCGCTTGCCCAGGTCGGTCGCGATCTCTTCGATCTCCGCGCCGTACTTCTCGTGCTCGAACGGCACCTGGCACTCGTCGAACCCGGCGACGATCGGGTGCAGACCGAGCGACTTGTCGTTCGCCAGCTCGGGGGTGACCTTGGATTCGGGGCAGCGGGAGCGCGGCAGGGACTTGATGACCTTCGCCCTGCGGCGCAGCTCCGCCCGCAGCTCGCGCAGTGATTCGAGGACGTAGAGGATGTCTTCGTCCTCGTCTCCGGCGCGGTAGCGGTGGCAGACCGGTTCCAGGGCGCCGAAGTCGCCGGTGCCCTTGAAGTCGAACGCGTACAGCTCCGCCCGTGGATCCAGTGCGGCGATGAGCAGGAACAGCCGCATCAGGAACGTCTTGCCCATCCGTGGGATGGACCCGACCACGACCGAGGCGAACATGAGGGTGACGGCGACGTCGCCCATGCGCTGGTCGTTGCCGAACACGACCGGCTTGAACAGGTCGACGCTGCCCGACTTCAGCAGCGGCCAGGCGGGCTTGGTGGTCTCGTTCATGGGCTTGTCGCCCACCCACAGGATCAGCCGGCCCTCGTGCTCGGTCGGGTCGGCCGACGGCCACACGCACCCGACCTTGCGGCGCAGCCCCGACGCGAGCGGCTTGCGGGCCTCCATGATGTCCTCCGGGGTCACGCCCCACGGCAGGTCAAGGTCGGCGCGGTAGCCGGGGCCGTCGCGGGTGATCTCGGAGGTGAAGCGCATCCCGTTCATGTCGCCGCCCTTCTTGATGGCGGCCGACAGCTTCGCGTTGCCGATGTTGTCCAGCGCCCGCAGCACGATCGGACCCGTCAGCTTCTGGATCTCGGTCTTCAGCACGGCCGGGCCGATCACGGGGTGGTCATGCGGGGCGCCCCAGAACCCCGCCACCAGCACCGCGGCCGACGCCAACACCCCTAACCACCCGGGGGCCAGCACGTAGAGGGTGAGCGCGAATGCAGCACCGAAGACCAGTGCCACTGTGCTGACCAGCACGCGCAGGCGTACCCGTCCGTCGCGCTGCCGGGACAGCTTCAGATACTCGGCCGTGTTCTCCCGCCGTACCTCGTACTCGCGCAGCGGCGCACCTTCCGCGTCCCACACCCACCGGTTGGAGTCCCGCACGAAGCGGGCCGCACCACGCGGCGCGTGCAAGGTGAGTTGAAGGGCGTACCAGGGGGTGCGGATGCCGTGGAAGGCCGTGGCGTAGAAAGCGTTGCCGGCCGCGCGCTGTGCGGTCGCCACGAAGCCAGGCTTCGAGGTGAGCCACGTCGGCAGGATCGGCCGACGCTTGTAGGTCGTGATGCCCGGTGCGGGAAGGTCGGGCCGGTCGACGCGACGGGCAAGCGAGTCGGCCGACTCCTCGTCGTCCGAGTCGGCCGACTCCGGACCCGACTCGGTGGGGCGGGAGTCGGGCAGTGGGTCGCCAGTCGAGGCGGCCGATCCGTCGCGGGCGGATCGGGCCTTGTCGAGGTCGACGACGTCCGCGTCGGAGTCGGCGGTCATCTCGGCTTCGAGCCGGTGGAACAGTTCGTTGTCGTCGGGCTGGTTCACTGAAGGTTCCTTCCAGATGCGGAGGGGGTGAGCGGGGTCCGGCCGACGCTGTGGAAGGTGGGCGGACGGACCCCGCGAGCAGGCGGTGAGGGTGGGTCAGAGCCGGATGCGGGTGGCCTGGAAGTGGGCCACGGCGCCGCGGAAGCCCTGCATGGTGAGCTGGTCGGTGGCCTCGAAGTAGGCGTCAGCCTTCTCGTAGCTGTCCGGGCCGGTGACGATCCCGGATACCGGGCGCCACAGACGGCCGACCAAAACCAGCGCGGACCAGTGGAAGGCGACGGTGTGCGCCGGGGGCGGGGGCGGGTTGGCCATGGCGGAACTCCTCGCGATCGGTGGGGTGTTCAGGCGGCGCACGGCGCGGTGGTCGGGTAGGCGCAGGGCACGCACATGCCGATCGAAGTCGGGATGACGTATCCGGCGTCCGTGGCGCAGGTGGGGCAGGCGCGGCGTGCTCGCATCGCTTGGCGAGCGCGGCCCGTTTGCCAGCTGTCATCGGACGGACGGGCTTGGCATGGTCGATGCGGTAGAGGTAGGCGACCAGCGGGCCGCGCCGGTAGCGCGGGCGCATGAGCTGCGCCGCGATCGGCTGACCACCGGGACGGCGCCCGCGGGCACGCAGTTGGCGACGTGTGGCGAGCCCGTTGGGGGCGTAACGCCACGGGTAGGTGGGGATGCCGTACTGAGCGCCGGTGGGGTCGTAGCACTTGCCGAACGACCCGGCCATCACGGAACGACGTGCAGCGCCGGGGCTTGGGCACGTTCGGCTTTCAGTGCGTCCCGGAGCCTGCGGGCATTCGCCGCGGAGCAGCGCACTTCCGCGCGGATAGCCTCCGCGTTCAGACCGGCTTCGTTCCATATTGCGGTGGTCGCGCGAGCCTCGATGAGCAGGTCCTCGAAGGAGCGCTGCGACTTCCCTACGACCCTGGCGGGGGTGCGGCGCCGCGGCGGCGCCTTGGGCACGGGCGGGGCTCCCGGTGGATTGCTCTCCGGAGACGGTGCGGGGATGCCCTGCTCCGTGGCAGGGGCAAGGTCGCCCATGCGCAGCATCACGCGTTCGCGCCGTGGGGTCTTCGAGCGCCAGCGCCGTCCGTGCTGCTCGCGGAGCTCCGCGCGGGCCAACTGGCGTTCCTTCTCCAGGACCAGGGCCGTGCTGTAGGAGGTGACCTCCCACAGCGTCATGCGGCGCCAGAGTGCGAAGGTGGAGGGGAAGGCGAGCAGCCAGCGGGAGAAGCGGATCTTCTCCATGCGGCGGCCGGTGGCGGCGCCGATCCGGACGGCATAGATGTGCGCGCCGATCTCGGAGAACACCACCCACAGCAGCGGCATTGTGCCATGCGCGAGCTTCGCGGACGGGGAGTGTCCGGCGGCGATGTTCAGCCCGCATGTGATGAGCGTGAGCACCCAGGGCACGAACCGCACCCAGGCCAGCGCCATGTCCATCCGGATCAACAACAGGTTGGCGACGGTGAACACCGGGATGGACACGTCGATCCCGACCGGCAGCATCCACGGGGAGTGGAATCCCCAGTGCAGCGCGGCAGCGGACACCGCGTCGAAGGAAGAGATCAGACCGAGCGCGCCGACCGCGGCAGCGGCGAGCGCACCGATTCCAGCGAGTCCCAGCTCCGGACGTGTCAACGGCGGCACCCCCACGGAGGGCGCCTCAGAGGTGGGGGCGGGGGTGGTCATGCTGCGACCCCCGTTCCGCCATGCGTGCCGGAACGGCCAGCGCGGCGCCCGCGGACGGTCGGGCACTTCTTCTCCAGGCTCAACGCGTTCGACCATGGGGCCTCACAGCGCTTGGCCCGGTACATCTGCTCGTCCGCGAGCCGCAACAGGTCCGATAACACCACCTGCTCGGTGCGCGGGTGGGCGCCGACGGCACCGATCGAGGCACTGACGTCCAGCACCAGGCCGGCCGTCTCCACCGGCGTCTCCAGCACCTCGATACGGCGAGCCAGCCGCGACGCGTGCAGCGACCAACCGGCCGCCATCGGCACGCCAGTCGCGGCAGCGAACAGCAGCTCGTTCATGCCGCCACCCCCTTACGCGCCGTGCGCCGGCGCCGGGCCGGACGGGACAGCGGGATGACGTCGAACAGGTCGGGGTTCTCCTCGATGACCTGCGCCGCGATGCGGATCAGGTCGTCGGGAAGGTTCGGGTTGTCGGCGAGGATGTCGCGCGCCGCATCCAAACGGGCGGCGCGCTCTTCGTCGCTCTCCCCCTCGACTCCGAGCCACAGCTCAATCGGGGTGCCGAGCGCGAGTTCCGCGAAGTCCTCAGGGGAAATGGCCTGTTGGCGGCCGATGTACATATGCATGGAAGGCTCCTGAAGTGGAGGGACAGGAAGCCGAAGCAGCCGCAGGCGTGTTGGTGAGACGGCGACTACTCCGGAAGAACCCAGGTCGCGAGCGCGGCACGGGTCGGTTCCGGGCGGTTGTTCGTGTCTCCTTCATCGCGACCGCGCTCCCGTGTCAGGTAGAGCTGTCCGGCCTCGAAGTAGGCGTATGGAGACGTGACCTTTCGGTCTAAGCCCTCCGGTGAATGCCAAGGCGCCGGGTCGCCTCCCCCCGTCCGATGCGGGGCTCCTGGTCGTGCGGCCTTGCAGGTCAAGCACTTACAGACACAACGGCAGAGCCCTTCCGGACTCGCTGTACCGATACGTAACAGCATGTACTAGCACGCACTAGGGCGCAAGAGGACTGCGCAGATTCGTGCTAGGTCGTACTAGGGGTGGGTACGCTCGATGCCGTGATGAGCGCTGAAATCTCGAAAGACGACCCCAGACCGGAGTCCGAGCAGGCGGCCGACATCCTGCGGCAAGAGATCGCGCGTGGCGATATCAAGCCGGGGGCCCATGTGGGCTCCGTACGGGACTTGGCTACGCGCTTCAAAATCTCGGGAATGACGGTGCAGCGAGCCCTTGCGATCCTCCGCGAGGATGGGCTCATCCTGACCACGTCGCGCGGCAGCTATGCCCGCGATCCACAGCAAGCCACTGAAGACAGCGGAACCGGCGCGGGTGTCGACTTTCCCGAAGTCCTGCGCCAGCTCGAACATCTCACCTCCCAGGTCTCGGAACTGCGCGGCAGGCTCGAAGCGCTCGAAAAGCGCTCCGTGCCGGGTGGTGCTTGATCTGCAACTAGCATGCGCAGAAGGGGAGTTGAGAGGTAAGTGACAGCCAGGGGACGGCATACCGACGGAGGGGACATGTCCGGTGACACCCGCCTGTCACCTTCCCTGTCCCCCCGGCTCGCGCGGGAGACTCGGAGCAGGCACTCGGAGGAGGGCGCATGACCGACGACAGGCCCGCATGGGCGCGACGCATCGCGGCTGAACGGATGGCGCGCGACTGGTCGCAACGTGACGCAGTCAGGGCCCTGCGAGCGCACGCTCCCGCGGAGCTGCCTGCGGAAGAGAGCATGATTCGCCAGTGGAAGCGTTGGGAGTCCGGCCAGGCGCCGAACGACTTCTACCAACCGATCATCGCGGCCACCTTCGGCACCGTGACACACGCGCTCTTCCCTGCGCCGGCGCGGCGAGATGGAGACCGGGAGATCTTGGCGGCGAGCGGTATGGAGACGCTGGAGATCGTGAGCCGTCTCAACCGGTCGGATGTCGACGGCGCCACGCTCGATGCCCTGCGGATTACGACCGACCGACTGTGCTCGGAATACCCGTACATGCCGAGTGGGCAGCTCATCATCGAGGGGCGCCAGTGGTTGCGGCGCGTCGTCGAACTGCACACGAAGAGCCTCACCCTTGCCCAGCACCGCGAGGTACTCGCGCTCTCCGGATGGCTCGCGCTCCTGGTCGGCTGCGTGGAGTACGACATGGGAGACCGTCACGCTGCCGAGTCGACGCGACGGGCAGCCCTCTCGCTCGCGACCGAAGCCGACCATCCAGAGGTTGCCGGGTGGGCGCACGAGATGCGCGCATGGTTCGCGCTCACTACCGGCGACTACCGCGGCGTGATCTCGGCAGCACAGGCCGGAGGCGATGTGGCACCGCACCACAGCGTGGCCGTGCAACTCGCGGGTCAGGAAGCCAAGGCATGGGCGCGCCTCGGAGACCGCCGGCAGGTCGAGGTGGCCCTCGACAAGGGGCGGCGCCTGCTCGAAGGGATGCCGCACCCCGAGAACTTGGACAACCACTTCGTGGTGGACCCCGCCAAGTTCGACTTCTACTCGATGGACTGCTACCGCCTGGTCGGTGAGGACAAGCTCGCGCGCACGCTCGCGGAGGAAGTACTCAGGGCCGGCACTGATTTTGACGGACGCGAGCGCTCACCGATGCGGAACGCGGAAGCACGGGTCACGCTAGGAGTTACAGCGGCACGTGACGGTGACTTGGAGCAGGCTCTCAAGATGGGCGAGCGTGCTCTCCGAGGGGACCGCCAGTCGGTGCCATCGCTCATCATGACCAGCCGGGAACTTGCAGCCGAGATGAAACGTCGGTACGCCTCGGAACCCGCAGCTCAAGAATACCTGACACGGCTTCACGCACTCGGGCAAGAGAACCCTGGGTTTCGTCCTCAATAGCCAGCTGAATCCGCTCCACACCGGTTGGCTCGCACAGTGAGGGCGCCCCGGTCGATCACGGCTTCACAGACCGGGCGCCAGCTCCCGAACAGCTCCGATTTGCCGCGTGGCTCGGGTACCAACTCCGCGCATACGGCCGGCACTCGGTCCGTTCGTTGTCTCAGGCCATGCTTCGAGGTAATCGAAGGAGCGACTTGGGGCGGCGTTCAGCACCACTGTGATCCCATGGCACACCACCTGAACAACTCCGCTGGCCGCCTGCCGCGAGGTCAGGTTCGCGAGTGCCAGCGAAGTGTCAGCTCTTCAGGTGGAAGGAGCGCACCTTTGGCGTTGTCGGCTGCCAGAATGCTGGGAGTCGCGAAGCGAAGGGGTGTCAATGCTTGCGGAGACTGCGGCGTTACGGCTGGGCACGACTGTGGCCAACGCAGCTGGGCGGTTGTGGCTGGGAGGCAAGCAGCGGGAGCAAGAACGTCTGCTACCGATGGAGGAACTAGTCCGAGTACGGGTGCCCGGTGTGCGGCTCCAGCGCGAGGTCAGGCAACAGTTCGAACAGATCACCAACGCGGTGTTCGACCGACTGGAACCGTTCATAAAGCACGCGTTCCAACGTTTGGGGGAAGGCGGTCGCCAGGCCGTGATCGACGCCGTGGCCGATACCTTCATGCGGGCGGATCTCTCAGACGAGGCCCTGCTTGCGGCGAATGCAAACCCGGCTGAGCTCATCCGCCGCATCACTCGCTCCGTTAGTACACCTGTCGGCCTGAACGAGGCGGAAACGCGCCTGTACGAGCGGCTTTTCGCCGAATGCGTCGATTACTACGTCCGCATCGTGCGCAGCCTTCCAGTCTTCGAGGAGCGGGTAGCGGGGGAACTGCTGGCGCGGACGGCCACACTAGGCGCCGAGGTGGCGCGTCTGTTGGAACGCCTTCCGGACCGTTCACTGCTCGCGCCAGACGGTGCGGACCACGACACAGCTTTTCGGCGCACGTACATGGAACTAGTCAGCAGAGACCTGGACGAGGTAGAGCTGTTTCGCAGCACCTCCGACCAGACGACCGCACCCCGCGTCCGGCTGTCGGTGGCATACGTCAGCCTCCGGGCGACGGGGGATAACGGGCAGCGCCGGCGCACCACGCGCTCCTTGCCACTGCTCAGGCCCGACATGAGGTCATGGGATGAGGCGGCAGACGAGACTTCCGGTATGCGGGTCGAGGCCGCTTTGAGCGGCGCGTCCCGGGTCTTGCTCCGAGGAGAGGCTGGCTCAGGAAAGACAACATTGCTGCGATGGCTGGCTATCACGGCGGCACGCGGGGCTTTCACGGGCACGCTGGCCACCTGGAATGGGCTCACGCCAATCCTAATCAAGTTGCGTGAGTACAGCGGCCGTACGCCGCCGAGCCCGGAGGCGATGCTAGACGGAATCGCCGGACCCATTACAGGCATCATGCCCAGAGGGTGGGTGGAGCGTCAGCTCGACGACGGCAAAGCGCTGCTCTTGATCGACGGTGTGGACGAGCTACTTGACCGGGAACGCCGAGCGGTACGCGACTGGCTGCGCAAGCTGCTGGGGCAATACAACGGTGTACGGGTGGTCGTCACTTCCCGCCCTGCGGCGGCAAGCGCGGACTGGCTGCGCCGTGAAAATTTCGAATCCCTCCACCTGGACCGGATGACGCCTCCCGACCTGGCAGCGTTCGTACGGCAATGGCACCAAGCAGTACGGGAATTGGGCGGAGAACTACCCTGCGAGGTAGAGGAACTTCCGCACTATGAGCAATCCCTACTTACCAGCCTAAAAGACCGAGCACACCTCCAATCTCTTGCGGGCACGCCATTGCTGGCGGCCATGCTCTGTGCAATGCACCTGAACCGAGGGCGCCAGCTACCCCGTGATCGCATGGAGCTGTATCGCAATGCGCTCCACACCTTGGTCCATGACCGGGACGCCGATAGGAATGTGCCAAGCGCAATGGACAGTAAGCTCAGCCTCGGCGACAAAACCGTCATACTTAGGGACCTCGCATGGCGGTTGTCGGATAACAACCGTACTGAGATCGATTTGGATAGAGCTGCCGAGTATGTGGGGGCGAAGCTCAGAGCGATGCGCCACCTGGACCTTCTGGACGGCAACCAAGTCTTGGAGCAACTACGGCACCGCTCCGGAATTCTCCGATCTCCCGCCGCGGGACGCATGGACTTCGTGCACCGAACCTTCCAGGAGTACCTCGCAGCCAAGGAGGCCACAGAGGAGGACCGCATCGGTAACCTGGTCGGTCGAGCGCATCTGGATCTGTGGCGAGAGACAATCATCATGGCGGCAGGCCACGCCAACACACGCCAAAGAGAAGAGCTACTCGGCGGCATCCTCGACCGCGCCGGAGAGGAGCCCCGGCACGCTCGCGCTTTGCAGCTGCTGGCGGCAGCCTGCCAGGAGACGTTGCCATCAGTGTCAGACACGCTCGCGAGCCGCTTGGACCAGGCCGTGACCATGTTGCTTCCAGCAAGACGTAAGACGGATCCGCCCTCACTGGCGGCGGTGGGGCCCAGCCTGCTGCGCTGGTTTCCGCCTTCATTGGGGCATCTGACCGAGAATGCTGCGGAACAGACAGTACGGACTGTGGCGCTCATCGGGGGTGAAGAATCACTGGAACTATTGAAGGGATATGTTGAGGATCGACGCCACAACGTCACCGACGCACTCATCCACGCATGGAACTACTTCGACGCTGACGCCTACGTTGACGCGGTGCTTTCTCGGCTGTCTCTGCAAGGGCACGAAGTCATGGTCACTCATTCTGGCCAGATGGGCACTCTGAGGAGATTGCCCTCGTTGACACACCTTCGCCTAGATCAGCCAGTAAAGGAACTCGATTCACTCACCGACGTCTCGCCTCTAAGGTCATTGTGGGCAACCGCGATCGATGGCATCGACCTCTCTCCTCTGCGGGCTCATTCCGGCTTGCGGGAACTCATGCTGTTCGGCCTCGGGCCCGTCAGAGAAGCCTCGGCTATCGCAGACATGAAGGATCTGCTCGCCCTAACCGTACCTATTGGTGAGGGATTTGACCTCGACATCTTGCGCAGATTCCCGAAGCTCGAGAGTCTAAGCCTAGGTGGAGTCGATGAGAATTCAGATCTAAGCGTTCTACCCACCATAACGGGCTTGCGGGACTTGCACTTCGTTGGGTTCGCCGATGCGACTACGGCAGGCTTCCAAGAAATCGCTGCGCTGCCCGGCCTCAACAGCCTGTCCTTGTATTGGTACGACGTGACGGCCTGGCTCGCGACACTTAAGGGTGCCCGGTCGCCCCTCAAGCAATTGTATCTGTACAGCTGCGTCGCGCCCGTAGATCCTCTGGCCTTCAAGCACCTCGACGGCCTTCGTGTGCTTTCTCTGGCTGACTGCCACACTGCCGATGGTGCACTCATCACGGCCCTGAATATCCCGGGGGTATACGTCGAAATCTCAAATGACTGAAGCAGGGAAACGGATGACCGAAGATATAGCGGAACCCCGAGCGAGGCCGTCTGTTGACCACCCGGCAGGACCAGCATTGGCCGCCAACGACCCGCGCCGATCGGGGGCCAAACGATGCAGCCCTGCCCAGACCATCCTGTACAGCAATGGACTGTGCCAGAGCTGGAACAGGCAGGTCAGCCCCCGGGCAGGGTAACGAGGGAGTCTGACCGCGTTCGAGGCGAAGAGCTGATTACGAAGCCGAGCCCGCACGTCAGGTTTGGGCGTCCGCATCCAGGTACTCCCGGGCGACCCTTATCCACTCTGCAAGAGTCCTGTCCAGAGCAGCCTCTGCCTCACGAAGGGTTCGCAATCTGTTGTCTAGCGGAAGGCGGCTCCTGGCGTCATCGATGAGGGAGGCGGCTCGCCTGCCCGTAACGCCACACCTCGCCAGAGACGTCAGCGCAAGGGCTTGGGCCTCAGCAACAGCTGCGTTGCGTGCGCCTGCCTCTCTGATTGGGTAACTGGCGCCTTCTGCCTGTGCTCGGGCCGCTGCCCTCAGATCGTGAAGTGCATCCCGCGCGGTCAAAGCTTGATCCGCGTCAACGCCATCCGGCCCGTCACCGTTCTCCACGGCGCGCAACATGGCGTCAGCTCGTGCAGCCGTCGCAGCCCGCACTGTCGAGAGAAGGACTGTGGTCACTCCGTCACGAACACGACCGGCTGCCTCCGCCACGTGCACGGGGCCCTCCAACTCAACGACCGAATGCGCGAACTTGACAGCGCCGCTGGCAGTAGTGACAGCACTAGCTAACACGGCGTGGTCCTCGCCGGGCCCCGTTCTCGTGACCAATTCCTCAGCAGCGGCAACTGCATCGTTCACGGCTATCGCGAACGATGCCCAGGCTTCCCGCCGCAATGTGTGACGCCACTGGCGATACTCAGCCCGGGCTTGATTTCGGGAAGCGTCCAAGGCGGCGCGGTAGGTGGCCTCGGCCTGCGCCCTCCCCGCCTCAGCCCCGAGTTCGGCTGCGCGTACGGCTGCTCTGGTCTGTGCCCGTCCGACCAAGATGGCCGTAGGTACGCCTATGAGCGCTACGAGAGATGACGACATGGCACCTACGCCTTGGAGATCCATGGCTACCTATGATCGCGCGATCCGTTGAACTGTTGGAAGAGGGCTGCATCGCTAGCAGGCCTCGTAAGCCGGCATTCCTTAGGAGAAACCTGGGAGAAGATCTTCTCCCCGCGTCTCCCTGAGACCGCGCAAGACCGCGGCACGCCAAGGCTCTGACCTGCATAAGTAAGGTGGATAGAAGGTGCGGATCGCACCCCGACCTTATTCGGAGCGAAGAGGTCGTGGCGTGATAGCCACGCATCCCGACGGCGCCCCGCCTTACCCGAATTGCTGGTGAGGCCTCGTGAGGCAACCGACGGTGGCATTGCATGGGGCTAGCGCTGATGATCTTCGGCAGTTGGGGTGCCGTCTGCCAGCGCGGCCCTCACTGCGGCGCCGGCAGACACGACCGCGAGAGAGCTGAGCTGGCCTACTGATGGCGGGTACGGGCCCCGATCGTAGCTGTACCGAGCAACCTCAACTGTCCTGAAGGACCATGGCGTCGATGTGCTTTGCATCCTTCACAGGCTGCCTTGCGCTCCGATCTGGTCTTGAAGCGCAATAACCCTTCACAATGAGCTGTGCAGCGACAAGCTACAGGGATTGACAGGCTCCCGGCCCCGCGCAACGAGATCGAGTGCAGGCTGCTTCAAGTGGTATGGATGGATGCCTTCAAGGGCCACGGCGGATGGCCCACCTTTCATCAGGTCGATCGACGGCTCGACCAGTACGGAATCGATGCGGTCGCGGTCCTTGGAACACTCACGCCGCATCTCCTGACGGGCTGGCCCGACCCAACCCGTCGGGTTCCGTCCCCGGAGACAGAACTTCGGTTGACGATCGCCGGCGTCGCTCATTGCCCCGGTTCGGCAGACGTAGTGGACGCCTTCGTCTCGCTAGTCAAGACCATGACAAACCTTGAGACTGGATGGCCCAACCCCACATCTCGCCCCACTCTCCGCAGCCCCGATGCGATCAAGCGGGTAGAGCTCGCTCACAGCCCGAGGAAGGAACTCCTGCGCCGCGCCTTTCTGCTTGCTCGTGAGGAACCCTGGGCCGTCTACTCCAACTCGGGCGCCCTGGCGTTGCCTGTTTGGGATGAGGCGCAGTCGAATCGGACCGTAGACGCGCACGGGATCGAGGGCTGGGAGCTTGGAGTCGACCGGAGAGTCCGGGCATATCGCGAGGTGCAAGACATCGGCGACTACTGGAATCGCCGCAGTTGGCAGCTGGCGGATGCTCAAAGTCTGGTGCCACCCCCTCCACCGCCGTCGGCGAGCGAGCTGTTCACCCCGCGGCATGTGCGGTACCCCGGCATGGAGGCCAATACAGCACTTCTAGCAGTGTGGTTGCTCCAGCAGACGGATGGCGACACCACCCGATATGAGAGCCCGGACGGGTTCGCCCAGGAACGTGACCTCCCCTCCGGGAGGCTGCGAGGGGTACTCGTGTACGCCCAACAGCACCACTGGGTAGAGGTCCTTGACACCCTCAGTGGCACCTCTGTTCGTCTCACTGTCGCGGGCGTGGAGATGGCCGAGGAACTGCTGCGACTGCGCAGCAGCCGGCGCGTGCGCTTTGACTACCTCACCAGCGCCCTGGTCTCGGTTGCCATGGACACCTATCCAATGTGCCGACTGCGGGTGGAGGACTTCCTCATCTCACCTGCTTCATGGCTCCATGGCGATTCACTCACAGTCGACGAAGTGCTGCGAGCCGTCGAGTACCTCCGCGAGAAGGGGCTGGCCGCGATTGATTACGGCCAGGGAGGCCCTGCTGTGGAGCTAAGTCTCACAGGATTGGGCATCGACTGCGGCACAGATGACGACGTCAACGTTAGGAATTTCATGAGCAATCAGCCAGGCTTCAGCATCGGAACCGTCAACAACTACGGCGGTGCTCCGCAGATCGGCATGAACAACACGCAACACAACACGTTTGGATCCAGTGCCAAGGAGCTGGCTGAGTTCGCCCAACAAGTCCTGGCTGCCGCCCACACGATCGACCTACCTGAAGACCAACGCACGCGTCTACTCCAGGATGCCCAGTCGCTTGCTGACCAGGCTGAATCCGGCACGCCCGAACCCGGACGGGTACGCCAGCTCATGGTTCGTGTGCGCGACTCCCTTACTCAGAACGCCACCGATGCCGTGGTCCAGGGGCTGCTCAATGCTGCCCAGAACTGGCTCTGACGACGGGCCTACTCATCACAAGTACAGCATCATCAGGCGTGAACCTACCGGATCGGCCCCGAGGAAGCCGGAGAGGTGCTGGGAGAAAGCTGGGAGAAGATCTTCTCCCAGCACCTCACGGGCGCCTAGGCAGACCAACTCGTACCAACGTACTGACCTGGTCGCATACCGCGCAGGAGGGGTAGGGATCTTGCCCGGACCTTATTCGGGACGAAGAGGTCGTGGGTTCAAATCCCGCCACCCCGACACAGGTCAGAGGCCCATTCGCGTGATCGCGAATGGGCCTCTGTCGTGCGTACAGCAGCGGAGTACAGCAACCGCTATGACTCGTGCTGGCCGTCCTCGGCCGACGGCCCTTCCGCCCGCTCTTGCTGCTTGCGCTTCCCCTTCTTTTCCTTCTTCTGCTTGCTGCCGCCACCCAGCGCCTTGCCGAGCTTGCGGAGCGCCCGGCGGGTCTCGGCAGAGGGCACGTGCGTATAGACCTCCATCGTGACCGCGATCTCCGAGTGGCGGAGAATCTGCATCGCAATCCGGGGGTGGACGTCGAGGGCCGCCAGGAGTGAGGCACAGGTGTGGCGGGTGTCGTGGACACGGATGCGGCGGACGCCAGCCCGCTCGCAGCGACGGTCGAACTCGCGGGTGAAGTTCCTCGGCTCGACCGGGGTGCCGTAGCGGGTGGTGAAGACGAGATCTGACTCCGTCCACAGATCCTTGGCCCGCTCCTTCGCAGCCTGCTGCTCCTTCTGGCGGAGCCGGAGGGCGGTCAGGCAGATGTCAGGCAGCGGGAGCACCGCCTCCGAAGCCTCCGTCTTGGCCGTGTCGGTGTGCAGCAGCCGCCGGCGGACCCGCTGCAGCTGGTGGCGGATGTGCAACTCCCCCGTATCAAGGTTCACGTCCGACCAGGTGAGACCCAGGACTTCCCCCTTGCGTAGGCCGAGAACGAGGATCAGGACGTACGCCGGATAGAGGTAGTCCCGCCAGATCTGGGCGTTCTCCAGGAAGGCGCAGGCTTCCTCCACCGACCAGGGTTCCGGCCGCTTCCGCCGGGCCCGCTGGACCTTGACGAGCTGGGCGACGTTCTTCGAGATGCGCTCCTCGACCATGGCATTGGTGAGCGCGCTGCGAAGGATGGTCCGGGCGTCATTGACCGAGCGCTTCGAGAGCGTCTGTCGGCAGCACTCCCCCATGGCGCAGCACCGCCGCCGTTCCTCGGGCCGCTTGGCATCCTTGCCCTGGGCGCAGCACTGGCAGGTGTCGGCAAGCTTGTTGAGCCAGCCGCGCATGTCCTGCACGGTCAGCCGGTCCAGCCGCTTGGAGCCGAGAAGCGGCACGATGTAGAGGCGTACGGTCGTCTCGTAGGTCGCTGCGGTCAGCGGCCGAAGGTTGGGCTCTACGACTTCCCGAAGCCAGTAGGCCAAGTACTGGGTGAGGGAAGGCGTGTTGGTCGCCACCGGGCCCTTCTTGGCTTCGCTGTGGAGCTTGAGCCATTTCTCGTGGACATCCTTACGGGTCGGTCCGTAGACGTACTTCCGCTTGCGGTTGCCCTCCGGGGTCGTGACCCAGGCGTAGGCCGCGTAGCCGTTCCGGTAGGGGTAGATCGACCCTTCGCCGTTGCCTCGCTTGCCGCTCACGCGGACCACCTCTCGGATTCGTCGGCGCAGCGGTTCACGTAGTCGTCCACCCAGGCCGGGAGGATGCGGCGATTGCGGCCGATCTTGACGGAACGAATCTCGCCGGTGAGGACGAGCATCTTGGTCTTGGAGAGGCTGAAGGCGAGCATTTCGGCGACCTCAGCCGTCGTGTGCCACTTGCGGTGAAGGGTCACCGTGGTCATGGAGTTGGTTCTCCTTCTCCGTCGGGAGCGGGTGTACGTGAGGCGGCGAACAACGCTTCCGCGGCGGTCAGGCCGGTGCCGGCGAAGCGCCAGTGGGAGAGGACGAGGACGGTCTCCGGGTCGGGCAGCGGGTGGCCCGCCTCGGCGGCGCGCTCGCGGGTGCGTGCTTCGTTGTGGTCGGCGCGTTCCTGGCGGAGGGCGCCGAGGGTGACGGAGTAGGCGCGGGACTTGGTGGAGAAGTGGCCGCGGAAGCCGAGCATGTGGGCCCACTTGCGCAGGCGCAGTTCTTCGAGCTCGGGGAGGCCGCCGAGGCGCCAGCAGGTGAGGATCATCTGCCGGGCGTGGTCGGTGACTTCGGCGCCGATGAGGTCGGTGATGGGGTTGCGGATGGGGCGGTCCAGGGTTCCTGTCGCGCTTTCGGCGCCCTTGGTCGCGTACTTGGCGATGTACGCGGCAACAGCACGGCTGCTCAGGTTGGTGGCGCCGGTGAAGTCCGCGGACCGGATGGGGCGGACGTCGAGCTGTTCGCCGAAGCGGAAGGTGCGAGCACGGCCATCCAGGACCGGGCCGGGTGTCTCGGCGAGGGCGGCGGCCGATCGGATGGCGTCGGTGAGGAGTTGGGTGGTGGCCCAGGCCGGTGGGGTGTCCTCGGCTCCATCCGGACCGTCGAGACGGATCACGGCATGGAAGTGGACGGCGCCCCTTCGCTGATACTCGGCAACCTTGGCGTAGGACACCTTGAGGCAGTTGCGCAGCTCCGAACGGCCGATGCCCGCGCGGGATGCAAGCTGCTGGCGGAGGTACGTGACGAAGCGGGCCCATAAGGCCCCGGCGTGGGCGTTCCACAGGACGGCGGATCGGTAGTCGTAGCGGTCCGCATCCAGCGGGGTGCCGAGTACGGCATCGCCGTCCGTGTGCAGGCGCCCGCATCGGCAACGGCCGCCACCGGGCCGGTTGTGGACGGGGCCGAAGGACGGTGCAGTGAAGGTGGCGAAGACGCGGGGGTGTTCGGCGACTGCGGGACCGATTCCCTTGCCGCCGCTCAGGCCGGCGGTGACGAGGTGGAAGGTGTCCTTGCGGTAGACCTCGGCGCAGGAGGCACAGCGGGTTGCGCGGCGGTTGTTGCAGCGGATGAGGAGTTGCCCGGCGGGAAGGTCGCGGTCGGCGATCTCTCGGACGATTTCACCGGTGGCGGCGAGGACGTCCAGGCGGCGGCCCTCCATTCGTACGGGCCGCTCGCAGCCGCCGAGTCGTTGGATCTGGTGCGCGTAGGTGCTGAGGTCGCCGTGTTGGGCGAGGGCCGCCAGTTGGCGGACGGCTCCGGTCGGAGCCTCGGAACGCATGTGCGGGTTCCTCCTTGAGGGAACTGGATTCGAGACGGACTGGCTTGTCCAGGGGGCTAGACACCGTGGGCAAGCCAGTGCGCGGAAGAAATGAAATCAGCGGCGGTCGCTCTTCAGGATCGAGCGGATGGTGACCGCACAGACGGCCACGGAGGCGGCGGTGATCGCGACGGCGAGAAGCATGGACACCAGGACGGCCCCCACGACCAGGACGACGGCGGAGCCGCCCACCACCAGGGTCAGCGCGCTCCCCGGGGTGAGCTGCACGGCAGGACGGTTCGAAGCCACCCCCGCTGCGGGAACAGGCGCCGCACCACGCTGGGACGGAACCGGGCTGTGGACGGTCGAAGGCGGCGCGGCAGGTACCGGCGCGGTGTCCTGTGGCGGGTACTTGGGCTTGAACATGGGGCGGATTCCTTTCTGTGCGGTTGCGTTACTTGAGGACGGGGTCAACGGCGGGGGCGAGGAAGCTCCCGGCGGCGAGGTAGCCGCCGAGGAGGAGCACGATGACGAGCCACCAAGGCGGGCGGGCGAGTCGGACTCCGAGGGCCCCGACGGCGAGGAGGGCGAGCCAGAGCGGGACGTGCATGTCTGTCGTCTCCTGTCAGGCGCGGCAGCGGTGAATGCGGGCGGCGAGTTCGGCGGCGGCGCGGCCGTCGTACTCGGCGGAGAAGTCGCAGTGCGGGGCGGTGCAGGCGGCGACGTGTCGGTTTCGGCCTCGGGAGAGGTACGAGGCGACCTGTACGGGGCCGATGCGGCGGACGTCGCGGAAGCGTGGGCTCATGGCGAGCGTCTCCCTGGTCAGAGGTGCGCGGCGACGGCCGGCGTCATGGACGCAGGTAGGCCGAGCCGGGCACGGACGGTGTCGGGGTCGGCGGGTTCGCCGGTACTGGAGTGGAGCTCTCGGGCGAACGCTTGGGCACGGTCGACGAGGGCGGGCGGAAGGTGGACGGTCGAGGCGGGCACCGGTGCCGGGCCCGGGTCGGCCGCGGGCTCCAGGACCGGGATGGGGTCCGGGTAGACCGTGCCGCTTGCAGTCGGTTCGGCGAGCGCGGGAGTCGGAGCCGACAGCATCGACTCCCCCGCCTCGGACACGGCCGACGCACTACGGTCGGCGGAATCCGAGGAAACGGGCGTGTGGGCCAGCAGGGTGCCGCCGAAGAAGGCGACGGCCGGCCAGCCCGCGACGACCACGCGGAGCAGGGCGGGAACGTGGGCCAGGTCGAGGAGTCCGGCGGTGGCGATGTTCGCGCCGAGGGACGCGGCGAGGGCGACCAGGAACCAGAGTCGCGACCCGGCAGCCGGGAGCCCGGCACGTTGCTGTTCGCGCATTCGCCGCCAGGCGGCGACGAGAAGCAGGTCGACGGAGACGGGATAGGCCCACGCCTTCCAGCCGCCCTGCCCCGCCGCTTCGGCCAGATCGTGCAGGTGGGAGAAGGACAAGGCGCCCGCGATGACGGCTTGAATGATCACGGCGTCCACACGGGCCGGGAAGGCACGCATCGGCACGGACTCCTTCCGGTTCGAGGCATGGGAGGGGTAGGGACACGGCGCGAGGCGGTCACGCCGACCGAGGAGAAAGAGGTGCCGCTACTCGGCCACCGGGCGAGCGACGGGCGCCGCCGCAGTGGAGGCCGTGGGCTTCCCCACGGCCTCCGACGCAACGGCCGGCCGGAAGGAGGCAAGGCGAGGCAGGTCCGGGACCAGGTCCACGGTGGCGCGGCAGACGGCCGCAGCGTCGTTCAGGGTGAGGTGTGGTGAGCGGGCGCGGGACCAGCCGCCCGAGGAGTCCCCGACGACGGCCACACCGGGGCGGTCGGCGGGGATGCCGGTCGCGGCGAGCGCGGCTTCCGGGGAGATGTCGGCAAGAGCCATGTTCGCGGAGGACTCGTCGTTGACCCGGTGGCAGACGCGGCCGGTGAGCTGGGCCCGCAGCATGGTGGCACCCTTGCCGAGTTCGGAGCCGAAGCGCTGTCCGCACACCTCCAGGTAGATGCCTGCGGCGCGGCCGAGCTGGGCGATGCGGATCAGCTTGGTAACCATGGCGTCCCGGCGCTTCTCGTCGTCGCGACTCGCGGCGAGGAAGAGTTCCGCCACCTCGTCGACGACGACCACGATCGGTACGGGCCGCACCGCATCGGACAGGCCCCACACGTCGGAGGTGAGCACGGCGGCCGGGCCCGCTCCGGAGGTGACGCCGATCAGCCGGAACCGTTCCTCCATCTCCTCCAGGAGGACATCTAGGAGTTCGTTCGCACGGTCCGAGGTATCGGCAAGCGCGGACAACCGAGGCGCGAACGGGGCTAGTTCAACGCCCCACTTGCAGTCGATGCCGACGAGGACGACCCGTTGCCGGGCCAGGCCGCACAGCAGGTTGCGCAGATAGACGGACTTGCCGGATTGGGTGGCGCCAAGGATCAGTTCGTGCGGCACGGTTCGGAAGTCCCGCACGTGCCAACTCCCGTCGTCCCGGAGGGCAAGCGGCAGGGTCAGCGGGCCACCGGAGAGCCTGCGTCGGGCGGGACGCACGTTGGCGAGTACATCCCAGCCGATGAGCCGCAGTTCGAGGCGTCCCGGCTTGGTCGGGCGGATGTGGACGGCGTGCGCCGCCCAGGCGTGGCGCAACCGGTCGGCGGAGGCTGCGAAGTCCTCCGGCGCCTGCCCGGTCGCCATACGCAGCCGCATCACGAGCCCCGAGCCGGTGGCCAGGGGAAGCGACCGGCGCGGCGGAACGGGTGACGCCTCCCGCCCCATCATCCGGGCCGTCGCTCGCCGCACAGCCGAGGCCGGAACGGTCAGACCGCACGCGTCCATGGTGGCGCGGTAGGTGGCGAGCACGCGCAGCGCGACGACCGGATAGCCGATGAGCCACCAGAAGACGACCGGTAACCGGCGGCGCAGCACCTGCAAGATCACGGCCAGCGCCACCAGCGCCAGGAGCAGAGTCCACACGGAGTCGGTCATGGCGCTCAGCCCTGCACCGAGGCGGGGACGTTGGCCATGACGGCATCGGCCCGGTAGGCGATCCCATGCCGGGCCCGACCGCCGAACTCGCTCTCCCACGGCCGAGCGACCAGGCCGGAAAGGATCACCGGGGTACCCATAACCAGGCCCTCGCCGATGCCCTTGGCGGGCACGGTCACCTTGACCATGTCCGAGCCGCCCTGGGCGATGAACACCAGCTCCAGCATCATCAACCGGTCGTTCGTCACCGGGTCCACGGCGATCTCGCCCGTCTGGCGGTCTTTCACCTTCACCTCGGGCAGCTTGGTGACGAGCAGCGTCGCGGCCGAAGTGTCCACGGGGATGACACGCATTCTGTTGACCTCACTGAGTCTGTGACGCCACTTCTGACGTCATCTCGATTGGATACCCCCCTAGACAGTGCAAAGAGGGAGCCACCCCGACTGTCTAGGGGGGTTGACGCCAACAGTAAGCCGACGGCTCGTCAACTGTCTAGGGGGGTACACAAAGAGCTTTGCGAGCCGAAGCGGCTACGGCAGCATCCAATGCAGCACGGTGGCGTCGTCACGCACCTTGCCCCGCGGCCACCGCCGGCCGACGGGGTCGTCGGCTTCCGCATCGCGCACCCGGCGGATCACCTCAGCAGGACCGGAGGCAGCGACGAGCGCGAACAGCTCATCCCAGGTGGCGAGTTCGAACCGGTCGACGAGACGGGTGGCCCCATCACTCATCAGCGCCACAGACGCCAACGATTCCAGTGGGACGGAACCGGTGAGCGCATGTTGGGCCGCTTCCGGGTCAGGCCCCGCAATCCAGAAACCCTCGGGCCGGTTGCGCAGCCGGGTTAGGGCACTCCTGTACTCGGCAAGAGCGGCGGCGTGTTCGGGCGAACCGGTGGGCAACGCATCGACGGGACCGCGCAGTTGCTTGCCTACCGCGTCCAACCGCCGGTCGGCGACGACGTCGACCGTGCCGTCACGACCGGCCAGGAGGAGCGCCGAGTCTCCCAGGACGGCGTATTCCAGGGTGCCCGCCAGGGCCCTCGCGGCAACGACCGTGCTGGTTGGGCTGGCCGGGTGGTGCAGGTCGCAGTCGCCCTCATGCAGGGACCGGACGGTACGGATCGCATGACTCAGGCACTCGGCCAACGGAAGGCCCGGCTGCCCAACGAGCGTGCCGAGCAGGACCCCGCCCAGCGTCGAGGAGAACCAGGCGACACCGTGCTCGCAGCCAGTCTCGCCCCCGGCCACTCCCGCGCCATCGAGGAGGACGGCGGCCCCGGAAGAGGCGGCGGCGAAATCCTCGTTCGGCATGCCGGGTGCCGCAGGGAGCGAGACCAGCGCGATCGTCACGCCGCCGGCTCCTCGTCGTGACGGTAGAGCGGGCAGAGCAGTTCGACGCTGCGGGGTTCGCCGGTTTCGGGGTCGTACTCGACTCCCACGAGAGTGGAGAAGCGATGTTCACCGACCTGTCCCCACAGGCTGTTCAGGTCGGAGGAGAGCAACTGGACGACGCCGAGGGAGCCCTGCGTATGGATTCCGGCGATGGCCAACAGCGAGCCCGCTCCGTCCGGCCGACGCAGCCTACCGAGGTACCCGACGTCGTAGGGACGGAAAGGGTCACTGTCCTGACCGGACCGGTACACAGTGTCCGTACGTCTGTCGACAACCGTCCACGGGCCGTCGTCCGCCTGCTCCCAGCTCAGCACCGGGTCCTGGCCGTAGGTGTCCCACATTTGCTGAGACATCCGGGGGCCGCAGACCACGACTAGGCCGTCACGGTTGAGGTCGATGTCACCGCTCACGGACACGTGCTCGGAGAGGACATCGAGCCCGTACGACCTTGCCAGGTCCTCCAGCCGCTTGCCCGAACTGACGTCGTCGACGGCGACAACCGTGCGCCCGCGCTCATCATCGCGGCGCAAAGGCGTGGCCACGGTAACGGCGCCTCGCCCGAGGAAGGCCCCTTCGGGAGCCGGTCCAGTGTGCCGGATCTGATGGATGCGCCCGCGGCTCAGGCCGGCCTTTGCCGCGATCTGCGCGTACGACAGCCCCTGCGCATGCAGGTCCTGCACTACACGCCGACGCAGCCGAGCGAGTTCCGTAACTTCCTGCTGTGCGTCGGCCAACCTGGTCGTGACCTCACGCAGCAGCAAGTACGGATCATCGATGGCCGCGATCCGTCGCAACTCGTCCGACATGCCCACACCTCCTAGACGCACCCAGGAGTCTAGGGCCCTAGACGATTCGGGCGGGAGACGCCGTCCCGTACGAACATCAACCACATAGAAGCCGGACCGATATCCAGGGACCCCGCGAGGGCTCACCCCCCGCCGCCCGCAGGGCATGCAACGCGGCCGGCCAGGGTGAGGGGGATCATGCGCCAGCTCGCGCAAGCTCGGCCCAGACGGACCGGCCGTGCATCCGTTGCTTCACCCCCCAGTCTTTGGCGCAGGTCGCCATCAGCAACAGCCCGCGCCCACCCTCCTCCTCCCAGTCATTGGCAGCGAGCAGTTGCGGTCTATCGTCGCCCCCTTCGTCGGTCACCTCGATGCGCACCCGGTCGTCGTCGAGCACGACGATCACGAGAAACCAGCCGCCCTTACGGCCACTCCGGGAGTGCCGGACAGCATTGGACGCCAGCTCACTGACAATCAGGACGGCGTTCTCCACCATGCGGGGGCCCTCGGCCTCCATCAGGGCAGCGACGAAGTATCGGGCTTCTGCGACCTGTTGTGGCAGGCCAGGGAACGGACGGCACCACTTCGCAAGCAAGAGGAACACTCCTCGTCTAGAGGGCTAGACAGCACGCAGGCAGCGTATTCCTCAGCACACCAAGCTTCTAGGCATTCAGAGGAATTATTCCTCTATGGAGTGACGTCCTCGGGCAGGACTCGTAGATCAGCCATGATCCTCATCAGCAGTTCCCGTGCCTCATCACCGAAAACAGCCACACCCTCGAACTGGGCGAACGACTCCTCGTACGACGCGAACACGTCCGGATCCTTTTCCGCCCGCTCATCTCGGAAGGTCTCCACGACCACCGTCTCCTGGTCGCACAAGGTGAAGCCGTGTCGCGGCATGACAGGCACAGGTCGATCCCACGGGAGCACCCCGAACCGCACAGTGGTCAGACTCTCCACCGCAAGCAGTCGGTCTAGCTGAGCAAGCATCAGCGCCGGACTGCCGGGCCATGTCCGCAGCACACCCTCCGTCACCAAGAAGACCGACTCTCGCCCGGGTTCGTACAAGACGCTCTGTCGATCCACCCGAGCCGCAACAGCCTTGCCCACCTCGGCAGCATCCGCGCCGGGCGTGCTCGCGAAGACGTGCCGTGCGTACTCCGCGCTCTGAAGCATGGTCGGCAGAACCACGCACTGGAACGACCGAACGAGCCGGGCCCCGCGCACCGCCAGATCTACAACGGCATCCGCGGAAACACTCGAGCTCGACAGGTTCTCGTCTGCGCCCACGGAAGGAGCCGACTCAACTTCAGCGAGAGCCACCCGCAACTCCGCGACAGCAGAAGCATCCAGGCCGAGAGCTCCGGACAGGCGGTCGAGGACGTCACGACTGGGAACCATCCGCCCGTTCTCCACCTTGGAAACGGTTGGCTGGCCCACCCCAGCCCGCTGCGCCAACACGGCACCAGTCAGGCCGGCATCCACTCGCCGAGCCCGAAGAAGTGCCCCCAGCGCCCGCATTCGTTCCTGCCGCTCACTCCCCATACCCAGCGTTCTACACCAACGCCTGGCGAGCACCCAGTTCAGCGATCACACCGACCCCAAGATCACGACGTGATTCAAACTTTCTCTACTGGTTCAAGTGCCCGCGCGAGCGCGGGCTGGCCCCTGGGGCCCGACCCCTCTGCGCCTTCGGCGCCGGGGCCGGCCCCCTGGGGCCGCAGCAAGCGACGGCCCATGAGTAGAGACCCGGACACAGAGTGCTCCGGTCAGGACGTGCCTCCGGCGGGGACGCTCAGGCTCCGAGACGGCGGGGGCTCCGTTCGCGAGTGCCGGCCGAGTGCGGCGTGCGCGGGGTGCTCCCATCCCGTCTGCCGTCGACCCAGGCAGAGCCGAGCAGCCGCGGCCCAGGGCGTCAAGGTCGTTCGTACAGTGGCGCGCTCCACCTTGACGCCCTGAACCACGCCCGCTCCACGGCGTGTGGGCCGACGGCAGACGGGATGGGAGCTGGCGAGGTTGGTGAGCTGAGGCACTGCCGAAGCCATCCATCCGGAGCACTCAGAGCGCAAGGGTGGCGAATCGCCCATAGCTTCTTAGAAGCCATGAAAGCCACCTCTTGTCACAACAAATATGTTGGGCTACGCTGATGAGCAATCCACAAAACGGGTACCTGCCTCCAGGTGATCACCTCAAAACTTGGGAGCAGGTCTGCACCGAGTACGGCACGAGCAAGGCAAGACGCACCCTCCTTGCGGACCTCAGGGTCGTGCTTTTGGCGTTGAGGAAGCTTGGAGTCGAAACGGTCTGGCTAGATGGATCCTTCAGCACAGGAAAGATCCGCCCAGGTGACATCGACGTCATCTACGCGCCGCCGACCAACGCAGATGTCTGGAACTGGGGACTACTGAGCCCCCACAACCGGATCAAACTGAAAGCTCGCTGCAAGATCGACCTCTGGCCCAGCACCGCCCATGGCGTCTTCGTGCTGGGCACTCCAGAGCAGTCGATCAAAAGTTTCATGAGTACCGACCGGGATGGCACCCCACGAGGGATGCTGCGCCTCGACTTGGGGGGCCCACTATGATCAAAACAGAGCGCCAACTCAGCATGGCCGAGGAGAAGCTGCGCCAGGTTCATGCGGCGACCAAGAAGGCCGCCGAGGCTGGCGCCGGCATCCAAGAGGAGTCCCTGCAGGACTTCGCTGCAGACCTGCAGCGAGAAATCACCGAGTACAACGAAATCCGCCGAGGCGAAGTGCGGACGTTCCAGGTGGACGGGTTCTCCGACCTGGCAAAGGCACTGATCAAGGCTCGCATGACTTGCAGGCTCAGCCAGGCAGATCTGGCCGAGCGGCTCGGAGTAGCCGAGCAGCAGGTACAACGCGACGAAGCAGGCGGATACGAGCGAGCCAGCCTCACACGGCTCGCCGACGTCGCTGAAGCGTTGGGATACCACCTGACCGGCAATCTTGAGCCTGCGACTCCGAGGGAACCCCTCACGGAGGAGGAGCTCCTCATCCCGCCCATGGGGCACTCCCAGTAGACCGACCCACAACCTCAGCCGGTACACACCGAAAGCCCCTCACGGTCAGACGAGGGGCTTTCGGTTGCGTCGGGCCCGCCAGCCGCACCCCTCCAAGCCATTGCCCCGACGCAGCCACGTTCATCACAGTCCCTAACAGCACCACGTTTACGCACCTCGGACCATGAAGCTCCGTCGCACGCGAGGCGCGAATGTGGAACGAGGCCAAATCGCGACCTACTCGGATCCGGTCGGAATCAACCACACTTGAACATATAGGGGGTTTATCCGATCAATCCCAGCCCGCATGTGATCGCTGTGGTTCCGCGAGCTCCATCGTGCGCGAGCGAGGGTGCATCGACCTCATGGCCAAATATGTGCGATGCCTGCTGGAACAGCATCGCCAACGAGATGGCCGAAGTCGACGGGGCCACGGCTACCCCGCGGCCCGATCCGGACCCGGACGACGCGTCATGGATCGAGCCACCCACTTGCCCCACATGTGGCGCATTGGTTCAGGTATGTCCCACGAACTACTAGCGTGAGCCATAGATCACAGCGCGAGGTCAGGTGGGCCGCCGTGCCCGCAGCGTGCCCGATCGAGCGGCGACCGGCGGGGAGCCACGGGGAACGTCGGCGAACAGCGCGAGAACCCGGACGTCAGCGTCTCGCCAGCTCAGCCCCGATCCGCATACGCGATCTCCAAACCGGTGCTCCTTGCCAATGAGGCAGCCCTTGTCACGACCGCGTGCGGCGACTGACACCAACAAGCACGAACAACCGCGATCGGCGCCGGACCTCAATGCGCGATCGGCAGATGCCCAGGCGGCGTTGGCGGACTCGTGATCGACCTGATAAGGATGCGGGCATAAAATCACATCTGTTGCAGCGTCTAGCCCCAGCATGTGACCTGCGTTCTGAGCGAGCCCGCTGAATCCGAGCCGGCGGCGAAGCACGGTGATCATTGACGGCCACTCACCCTGAGTAGGTTGCCCAAGGCAAGATCTCTAAGGGAGAGGGTGCCACGCGCCAAGAACCGTCGCGGCCGACTGGCCAGCCCATCAGGCCCAACGATTCCCACTCAGCAGAGATGGGTATCGCTGAGGGTGCCCCGGCGGGGCAAGCCGAGCGCGAGTTGGTCAAGCGCCAGGCCGAACGGCAGTGTGCGGCGAGCAGCGCGAACGGACAGGCCCGTGTGGGAGCGTCAGAAGCAGGCGCGAGAAGCAAGCTTGCATGAGCTCAAAGCTGATGTTGAGAAGCGCACCTGCCAGGCACAAGACCGCCTGTCCGAGCTACAGGTGTTTGGCTACAAGCGCTGACGTACGAGGGGGATTGCAGTCGATGAACGTCGTCAGTAACGCAATCACAGCCGTAGTCACATTGTTCGCCGTGCTGCTCGGCGGGTGGCTGTCCACCCGGAATCAAGATCGTCTTTGGCGGCGCGAGCATGCTCGACAGTGGAGAGACATACGGCTAGCTGTATACCGTGACTTTCTAACGGCCTACCGCGAGTACGTGGCCTTCACTCGCGACCCTGCCGCCAACATCTCGGCTGTCCCGCATCCGACTCGGATCGGAACAATGATGCCGTTCTTCGATGCAACTGGTCGTTCCTATGCGGAGCGAATGGAAGCCACGAAAACATCTGCCCTTCTTGTAACGGAACGCCCTACCATCCTGAACACCGTCGAACAACTAGTGCGGTGCGCTCGCCACATCGCCGCTGCCCGCGCCACGCATGGCGTGGGAGATATGCCCGCAGAGAAGTTCCAAGAGCTCTGGGCTGCCGAACGAAACTTCCTGGACGCCGCACGTCGCGAGCTTGGGCTCTACTCCATGCCACCAGACGCAGCAGGGCTGGGGTAGGCGGCGGACACGGGTCTTGCTGGTCGTCAGCCAGGAAAGCCTCTGCTAATTTGCTCGCCTCATCATCCTGGTTTAGCTGCTGCGATACAGGCCTCTGCCCAAGCCTGCGGGCGTTTGGTTGTTGGGCACCGCAGACAGCCGCACCGCAAGCGCACCAGATCGAGCGGGGAACAGCGGGGAACCACGGTGAAGGCCCCCGGTCGGAAGCGGCCACCATCCGAGCATCCGGACCAGGTCAGCGCACCGATCAGCAACAGAGGCTCGCAGCCTCCCAAGCTGAGAGCGCGACGCCGTTGCTTGTTGCTCATCTTGGGGACCCAAGGCCGCAGGAAGTCACATCAGCCGACTCCGGGGGGCGGTGGCGCGCCTGCACTGTTGCGCTCAGCGCGGCGCCGGAGCCGGTCCTCCTCCTGGGCCTCCGCAATGGCCTCCCACTCATCCCGCTTGGTCTGCATGGACTCCCGCGCTTCCCGGAAGGCGTAATTCGGTTCAGGCAGTGCCTCTTCCCGCTGCCAAGCTCCTACGCACTCCACAGCATGGGCAATCACCCCGCGCAGCACCCAAGCACGGGAACGGCCGTGGAAGGCATACACCAGCCCGCTGTCCCACTCCTCCAGCAGGTTCATGGTCTCCTTGAGGCGATGGCGCAACTTCTTGTCCCGCATGACCCCGATGGCCAACCGGGCCGGCGCAATGAAGTCTTGTAGCTCCTCGTCCCACGCTTGTCGTGCCGCCGTTACGGCGGTGGTCGCCGCGGCGTCGATCCCCGGCTCCCATTCGCCTGGGGTCTCCCGGACATGCTTCTGAAGAACACGAAAGGTCTCGGCCAACGTGGCAACGGCTTGGTCCTGCTTGGCCTCGAGGCGGGCCGAGCGGGCATCAGCCAGTGCCTTAGCCTGCGCCCGGTGTGTACCGAGGTATGACAATCCCGCACCCACCAGGGCGCCAACGAGTCCGGAGACGGGTGAGATCCAGTCCATGGCCGCCAGTCTGCTGGATGGCCTATTGCTCTGGCAGCCTGTTACTCACAAACGAGGAGCAGTACCGGGTGAGTGTCTAACTGCGTGACAACGCCAGCGAACAACGCCGGACGAGCGCGGACGACTACGGACCATCAGTGCAGCTGACAGGCTCACCGGCCCAAGGTCAGACACCCGCCCAAGTTGCTTCGGGACGAAGAGGTCGTGAGCTAAAGGCTGTCGCGCTCAATCAGTGAGCCGTCAGGGCTCAGTGTGTAGAAGCGCGGCGGGGCCACGGCTTCCACGGCTCTGCGCAGCTCCGCTTCCTGTTCCGCACGATCAGGTCCGTGTGGCTCCCGCACATGGAAGCCGTGCAGCTCGATGGCATCCGCGTCGACGTCATCTGGCTGAGGGCGGCCCTCCTGGATGAAGCCGCAGAGTGCCCGCAACGCGTCTTCGCCCTAAGGGGTGAAGGGGCAGGGCATAGGGCTCTTCCTCCTCCAACCGCAGGTGACCGTCACGGACCACTGGCACTTTCGTGACCAGGTTTGGGGAGCTCAACGGACTTCGGGCCCGTAGTTCAGATCGAGGGTTGCGGCTATCTTGACTCAGCCAACCTGATCCGTCGATTCAGTCTCCTCGTACCCGTATTCATGGACTCTTTCAAGCATACCCGATACGGTACTTTCAACGGACGAAAGCTCAGGGTCATTCTTTGCTAGCGTCCTCTTCAGGAATAGCTCTCTAAATCTCGAATCGGCGAGCACCAAAGACATTCTCGCAAAGGCAACCGAGTTCAGCCCCTCGCTGAAATCTTCCGATTCAATTCGCGCGGCAACATCTGCGATAGATTGAAGAATCTTGGCCACGCTTTGGATATCTCGAAATCCTACTTCCCTAATCTCAGAAGTGAATGTTGAGATGCCGGCGTCATTACCCAAGGCTCGATCCTTGTACTCTCGCAACAGGAGGGCGTGGATCGTGTCGGCATTAATCTCGGAAGGGGGAACTTCTTTGCTGCGAAGGATATCCCTCTCCGCGTGAGCAGCAGAGCGCGATGAGGCTACGTAGAGGGCCTCAAACTGGCGATCCGCCACAAACAAGAGGCCACTTAGCGCTGCGAAATCTCTAAGCAGATCTTGCGGAACGCTTTCCTCATTCTTATAGCTGAGGTAATGCGACGCATTGGCCCAGGCGTCCATAAGGATGGTTCTTACTTGAACTTCAAATCTGAGATCCTTGATGTGATCATAGCGCGGGCCGACGTGGGTAGATGATAGTCGACAGATGTAATGGTGAGACATATATCCAAAGACCTCAACCCGCTCCTGTCGAACCTTATCCTCTTTGGTAATCACTTCAAACAAGGACGAGAGAACATCGCTAACTCGATCGAGATCTGCCAGGAACAAACACACGACTCGGATTCCAGCGAGGTCGTCCATTTGGGCCAGTGGATCAGAGTATGACTTCCGTTCAATTTTTTCAAGAAAGCTATCTAGCGTCTTTACCCGTGATGTGACCGAATGATATTTGATGCCCTGTTTCTTTAGTGCTTGCTCCAGCGCGTAAGTGACCTCCGTGCATAGGTCCTTACATCTGCCTTCCCTGGCGAGGTAGGCATCTTTGGAGCTTTCACTCTGCGACGCGTCCATGTAGCGCAGGGTATCCAGTCTGCACTTGCGTGTCCTGAAAACTCTCAGGCTGCATGGCGACGGGAGCCATCGCTGAGCATCGAGCAAAACCGAGCATCTAGTCATTCCGTGCCCGTTCGTGTCGCCGACGAGGCACTTTGAGATCGGGCCTGGGCTGTCTGTGGGCTCTCCGAGGAGGCTCAGCGGCGACGACTGACGACCATCAACGACGGGCTGTCCGGGCGCGCGACCCCAGGTCACCCGAATCAATATGCGACATTTGCCAGCCATGCCTAAGCCCGGAGAACTGAGTTGACGCGCGCTGGTCTCGCGCCCTGGGAACGGCAGCAGGTGTGTCTAACTGCGTGACAACGCCGACAAATTACGGCGGACGAGCGCGGACGTATTCCTCGGCGCAGGCAAGGGGCACACCAGCCCAAGGCAAGGCCCTCGCCCAAGTTGCTTCGGGACGAAGAGGTCGCTCAGTTGGGGTGCGCCGCATGACCAACGACGCCCCGGACTGTCCCAAGTGCAGCCAACCTATGGAATCCGGCGGCCTGGTCCTCTCCACGCGAGGACGACGGCCGGCGGGCTTGTCGGTCATTGTGGAGGTGTGCCGATCGGCACGTCTGGTGGAGCTCGGCCGACCGGCCGGACGAACCACTGGAGGTCTGCCCTGGTGCACTCGCTGAAGCGCGAACGATACGTGGACGGTGAGTCCTTCCCTGTTCCTAAAGGCGACTGACCAGCATGAAGGGCCGGAGCACACGGGCCTTCCAGAACCGCTGCAGTACAGCAGCGAAGTACAGCAACCACCGTGACCGCAGTGGACCACCAACAGCCATCAACGGCCGACCGACCAGCCCACCAGACCTCATTGACCGCCCTGCCGAGAGTTCGGGACGAAGAGGTCGTGGGTTCAAATCCCGCCACCCCGACAGCTGAATAGCAGTTCAGAGGGCCCTTACCGAATCGGTAAGGGCCCTCTGGCGTTGCTGCGTGTCTAACCGCGTGACTATCGATTCCCGAGTGCCTACGACCCGCGTCGGGCGGAGCCGAAGATGCCGTCCATGACCACGGCGCCGGTCTGGATCACGGGCCGAATCTGCTTCCGGTAGACCTCCTCGGTCACCGCGGTACCGGAGTGCCCGACCAGCCGAGAGATTTCCTCCAGCGGGACGCCCCGGTCGGAGAGCAGAGACACGAAGCTGTGCCGGAGCTCCCGGGGCGTCCGCTCGTCCGCGCTGATCCCATCGATGCCCTTGAGCGCCTGGCGGAAGGCACGACGGACGTTGGCAGCGTCGAGCGGCTTGCCGACGGCCGAGGAGAAGACGAGCCCGTGTTCTTCCCATTCATCGTCGGCGGCGAGCCGATCCCAGCCCTGATCTTCGAATTGCTGCCAGAGGGCTTCGACGCAGCGCGCCGGCAGGGCGAGCGTGCGACGGGACTTGCGGGTCTTGGTGTCCCCGCTCCGCCGGACCGAGCGCCACACAGCGATGTGCGGAGGCTGCGGCGGCTCGAGGTCCGGCCGACCCTTGAGAAAGACGTGGTCCCAGGTGAGGGCCCGCAGCTCCTCGGTCCGGGCACCGGTCAGCAGGGCTACGACGATGTACGCGTGCATCGAGGTGCATCGAGGTCCCTTCGGCCCCCTTCAGCACTGCCTCAGCCTGAGCGAAGGTGAGCGCCTTGGAGGGACGCCCCGCCTGCCCCTGAGGCACCGAGCACAGTTCCACGACGTTCCGCTTCACCTTGTCCCGCGCCATGGCCCGCCTGACCCCGCGGTTCAGGCAGGAGTGGACGGCTTGGAGCGGGCGCGTGCTGAGTGTCTTCACTTTGGTGGCCAGCCAGCGGTCCACGTCCTCCGCGCTCAGGTCGCGCAGCTTGCGGACGCCGAGCGAGGGAACGACGTGCTTCTGGCACAGGAGCGTCACCAGCCAATAGCGCGAGTTCGATTCCAGTCATCCGCTCTTGAACGAAGGCCCAGGTCACAGACCTGGGCCTTCTTCGTTGTCCAGACCCCACGGGATGTGGCGTTGCCGCCGCGTGCCCCAACTCGCAGGAACGCCCTGGCCAGAGGGCCCTCGCGCACCGGTTGCACCACACGGGCCCAGACGACGACCGCCGCATGGCCACCTGGCGTGAATTCCTCGACTGCCGCCGACGGCATCCGCTCCGTGAAGGTCCAAACCCCCTTGCACGACATGCGCGTACGCCCGCGCGGGTACAGCGGAGTCGCAGAAACTCAGGACCTCCGCGAGCGGGACGCCCGCATCGGAGACTGGCCACACAACCCGACGCGGCCCCCAAGAACATCGTCCCGAAGGGCCGACTCACTTCCGGCCGCTTGTACTTGGAGGGGACAACTCCGGGGACAGACTTGCCACGCTCGAGTACGACGTAACCAGATCAAGGGCCTGATCCACTGAGTGGATCAGGCCCTTCTCCCGCCACCGGCGTTCACCCGGGGACAAGGCCGGCTGCGGATCCGCCTGTCATGGCATCCGCCCATTGCCTCCACTGGCGGATGCCTGCCCCGGAGCTCCGACTAGCGTGAGGTCGGAAACCAGCTCGCAGGATCGGCTGCCGCCTGCTCGCCCGTCTCCAGGTTCTTGACCTCGTGCGCCGCGCCCTCCTGGAAAGGCGGGAACCACACGAACGGGATGCCCTTCCGGGATGCGTAGCGGACCTGCTTGGCCACCTTGTCCGCCTGGTGGTAAAGCTCGACGTTCATGCCCCGCTGACGGAGGTGCGCAGCCGTGGCCTCGGCTTCGTGCCGGCGGTCGTCTCGCGGGATGACCACGAGTACATCACTGGGGCACTTCGGGCCTGCTTCCAGGAGACCCTCTGCCATGAGCTTGGCGAAGATGCGCGTCAGCCCGATCGACATGCCCACACCCGGGAGGCTGCGCCGGATGAACGACCCTGTCAGGTTCTCGTAGCGCCCTCCGGAACAGATGCTTCCGTAGTTCGGCCAATCTACGAACTTTCCTTCATAAACGGTCCCCGTGTAGTAATCGAGTCCGCGCGCGATCGAGAGGTCCGCGACGATACTGCCGGTCGGCAGATTGGCCAGGGAGTCCAATACATAGCTCAGCTCAGCGAGTCCTTCGGTGAGCAGCTCGGACGTGACACCCAGGCTCTTGATGTCGTCCACGATGGCCGAGCTGGTGCCACGCATCCGAGCGAGCGCAAGGCAGGAATCGATGGTCTGCGCGGGCAGGCCGAGTTCGCCGGAGAGGATCTTCGCGACACCCTCGGGCCCGACCTTGTCCAGCTTGTCGACGGCCCTGATCACTGCCAGCGGATCACTGATACCCAGCCCCTCGTAAAAACCCTGGAGGACCTTCCGGTTGTTGATGTTGATCGTCCATGCGGGCAGATTCAGGCTGGTCATGACCTCGTGGATCATGCGTGGGAGTTCGGCGTCGAAGTGCAACGGCAGGTGATCGACGTTGATCACGTCGATGTCGCATTGGGTGAACTCGCGGAACCGTCCGTCCTGAGCACGCTCGCCGCGCCAGACACGCTGTATCTGATAGCGCTTGAAGGGGAAGACAAGTTCGTTGAAGTGCTGGGCCGTATAACGCGCGAACGGAACGGTCAGATCGAAGTGAAGGCCGATCCGCGAGTCACTGGCGTCATCGGCGTCTTCCTGGAGTCTGCGCAGCGCGTACACCTCGTTGGAGGTTTCGCCCTTGGCGGTAAGCACGGAAAGGGGCTCAACCGAGGGGGTCTCGATCGAACAGAATCCGTACTTTTCGAATCCCGACCGAATGAGATCGAGCCAACGCTGCTCGACCATACGGATTTCAGGCAGCCACTCGGGAAACCCGCTGACGGGCACAGGGCGGACCAGCTGAGGCTCGGTCATCGGCGGCACTCTCTCTTTGCTCTGGCACTCTTGGCAGTCGAGTCGTGCCGACGGCTTATTCAGTTAGGCGCGTGCGGAGATGCCCGGGGATTCCGCATTCACGGTCGATTGCACACGACTCCATCGTTGATCATCCCAAGGACCCAACCGAAGCTCAATGTGTGCTTGATCACATGACTCACATAGGGTGAGCGTGTCGCGTATATTTATGCACTGAATCTTTACTCCGAATTACGGGGAGATCCTCCGGGGGAAAGGTTCTTTTTAGCGTTTCAACCCATTAGAGCAGCGTGGACAGCAGACCGCTATGCGCGCCAAGGCTTGCCGACATGACTCGTCGGCGGCTTGCTCCGGTGGGCGTGCACCACGCAGAAAGAGGGGGAACGGACTTCGTGGAGCCTGAAGTAAATTCCGTGGAAAATGTGCTGCAGATATTGTTCCGGACCGCCAAGGGACGGACGTGCTGGGATCCGGCGACCATTGCCGACGAGACGGGCTGCAATATCCTTGAAGCGGAAGAAGCTGTCGACAGACTCAAGGCACTGAGACTTCTGGCCCCCGCGCCGGGATCGGACAGCGGATACACCTCGGTGCAACCCGGCACGGCGCTGACACGACTTCTGGCGCTAGAGAACGAACTTACTGAAGGATGGTACCGGGAACGCCGGAAACGACAGGCAGCGATCGAAGAGCTGGTGAACAAGTTCTCCCTTCAGACGGGAGCCTCCAACAGCGCCCAGATCGATGTGCTGACGAGCCCGTCCGAGGTCAATGATTTCCTCGAGGAAAGCGCGGCCAACGCCCGGGATCTGGAGCAGGCCATGCATCCGGGAGGTGTACCGCCCGTTGAACTCATCGACGAAATGCTCTTGCGGGACGCCGAAGTCCTGGAGCGAGGTGTCCGTCTCCAGGGTCTCTATGCTCGCCATCTCGCGACGATTCCCTACCTCATGGACTATCTGGTCGATGTGTCACACGAAGGTGCCGATATCCGACTGGCCGACGCACTCCCGCTGAGAATGATCCTCATCGACAGCGCGACGGCCTTCCTGCCCCTCGACCCCCAGAACAGCTCTGCGGGTGCCTTCGCCATGCGGAGCCCCGAAGTGGTCCGTTCGCTGAGCGTCATCTTCGCCTTCCACTGGTCTGTGGCAGCACCCCTCAGTGCCACACGCAGGGAAGGTGCCGCGGAGCCCGCGCTGACACCGGAGGAACAAGTGATCGTACGGATGATGGCGATGGGCGCGAAGGACGAGGCCATCGCACGCCACTTGGGGTTCTCCACACGGACGCTCAGCCGCCTGATCTCCCGGATGCTCGATCGGCTGGGAGTGGAGACCCGCTTCCAGGCGGCTGCGAAGCTTACCCATGCCGGGGTGCTGGACGCCTCCAACTCCCCGGCAGCCTGAGTTCAGCAGTCGGCTTTCCCGTTCGGCATCCATCGACGCACACAGGGGATCGACGGGGGCTGCGGCCAGTCACCCACAGCGGCCGGACTCCCTGCCGCGTACCGGTATGCAGCCCCCTGCGCCCAATAGGGGCAGTCGTCACAGGCGCCCCTGTCTCCGCATGACACCGGAACGGTCTGTTCTAGCTCGGTCACGGGAGAATGTCCGTACCGTTGAAGCGCAACAGCAGGGCGAGGTCGCGGATATCGTCGTGCTTGGTCGCCCAGAGCAGGAGCCTTTCGACCCCCAGCCCGAATCCCGACGTACGAAGCGGGTGGTAGGCATTCATGTTCACATACCACTCATAGGCTTCCTCGGGCACCTGGTGGAGCTCGAGCGCGCGCCTCAGCTCCTCCACGGTCAGGTGCCGTTCACCGGCACCGACAGTCTCTCCGATTCCGAAGAGCAGGTCCGCGCTGAGCGCCTTCCGCTCGTCGTGCGGCGCGAACCCCTGGTAAAAGGGAACGCTCAGGTGGTCGGGGTGGGTCACCCAGACATAGCCGCCGAACCGCTCCATCAGGGCGCGTTCACCGGAGCGGGTGAGGCTGCGGCAATCCGGCTCGAGCTCGCGCACCGCGTCCGGCCGGCCTTCGAGCAGTCCCACGGCTTCGTCAAACGTCACACGCGGGAGCGTGGCCGCACCTGCCAGGAACTCCAGGTGATCGACCGACCCTGCCATCTCGAGCAGTTCACGGCGGCCGTGCTCGAGGAACGACACGGCAAGGTGGCGCAGATAGGCCTCCACCGTTTCCATGACGTCGTCCAGCCCACCCGGTATCTCTGCCTCGCTGTGGAAGAACTGGCACAGGTGGGTTTCGTCAGCAGGCTCGCCGCGGAAGGACGGCATGAGGTAGTAGGAGCCGCCGGGCGCGAGACGACAGCCAAACTCCAGCATGAATTGCATGGAGTCGGCGAGATACGTAGGAACACCTTCGAGTTCCACCTGAACCGGGGTGCTGTCGCTACCCCGCCCCATCGGGCTGGAAATGGAACCAGTGGTGATCGGCAGGTGCAGGAACCTCGCGCCGCGCTGCTTCCAGAATTCCGTGGTGCTGTGGGCGACGATGTCCTGAAGGGCGGTGAGGTTCCGGTACCAAGGGTGGTCCAGGACGGTGAGGTAATGCTTGTCCGGGTTGGTCCACGAGCGGGGCGCTTCAACGGATTGCACGGGAACAGCCTTCCTTCATACACAGATCAATGACTCGGTCAATTCACCAGGGCTCGGTCCATCCATCCTTTTCGATGGAGGTCGCCCGGTCCATAGGGCAGGGCTTCGGGAACTCGACATGACGTGCTGCCGCCAAAAACAGGGTGATTCTCAATATGCGAGACAGGTCAGCGACGGGCCGGTGCCTCGTCACCCTTCGCCAGCAGGTCGAGGAAGAGCGCGAGCCCCCGCCCGGCGCCGGGTCGGTGAAGACCCAACGGGCCCCCTGAGGTCAGCTGCGTGGCAATGTCCCGATAGGCCGTCACGCGCAGGTCCTGCGGGGAGGGCAGTTCGAGGAGCCGGACCTCGTCAACGGTGTCCACCCGCAGTTGGCGACCGTCCAAAACGATGCTCCGGGCCACATCGATGATTTCCAGGCGGTGCCGGTCCCAGGGCGCATTCAGGGTCACCGCCATCGAGAGAAACGCTCCCGAGGCGAACTGCGCGAACCCAGTGGCGGTTCCATCCCCAGAGGCCACGAGTCGAGCCACGACGGGGGCGCCGAACAGGTGGCACATGAGATCGACGTAGGGAGCCAGAGCGAGCGTCGTCGCGGGGAGATCGGTGCCGGCGTGCGCCGCGGAGGACTGTTTCCGACGAGCCGGTGTGAAGCAGGACAGGGTGAGCGCCCCGCAGGCACTGCCGCTCCACGCGTCGCTGCTCAGCTCGGGCACGCCCGACAGCAGCATGCGGAGCGGCATCGGAGCGAACGTGCGAATGGTGTCCGAGTCCTCGCAGGTCGCGAGGAAGTCGATCTCGTCCAGGGACAGGAACGGGGGCTCCGCGAGGAGCACGGCCTTGCTGGCGTCACGGGCGGACACGATCAGGTCCATCCGCCCCGCGAAGGGAGCGCAGAGCGCAAGGAGCGAGACGTCGGGCAGTGCCAGCAGCTCCGTCCACGACCGCTGGTCCGGCTCCTGTCCTGCTGCACCGGGAGATCCGGGAGTTCCGGAAACGGGGTGCACGGGACCGATCACGTCGTACTCGTCGCAGCGCCGCAGGGTCTCCCACACGGCACGTGCTCCGGCACCCCGCCCGGCGACAACCGTGGGGATCGTCATGGGCAGATCCTTTTCCGGGGCTCATTGCGTTCCGCATCACGGTGGTTGACAACGAACCCCACAGTGACGAGCACGGCCATGGCCACGGCCGCCAGGCTGATGCAGAGAAGAGAGATCATGGCTCAGACAGTCACCATCATCCGGGACCACGTGGTCGCGCCGAAGGCCGGCAGACGTTCTCCTCGTGGCGATCCGGCACCGGACTCGAGCATCCAGCGTGCCGCACACTGCAGGCTCTCGCGCAGGACGATCCGTGCGAGCATGGCGCCGAGGCAGTAGTGCTTGCCCAGGCCGAAGGACAGATGCACCGGACCCTGACGGCCCGGCAGAAAGTCGTCAGGACTCTCGAACTGCTCCGGATCCCGGTTGGCCGCGGCGATGACCAGAACGACCCTCTCCCCCGCCCCCAACGCATGGGTGCCGATGCGGATCGGTGCCGTGGTGGTACGGGGTATGAAGTGGAATGGCGCATCGAACCTCAACGCCTCCTCCACGACCGCCTCCACGACATCGGGATCCACGGCCATGGCCTTCCATTGTTCGGGTTGCCAGCCGGCCATGATCTCCAGGGCGGTGGTGAGACTGCTGGCTACGGGATCGACTCCCCCCGTCAGCAACTGAGTGAAGAGCGCCAGCGCCGACGACGGTTCGAGCTCTGTCATGCCACGGAGCGCGATGAGCCGTTCGTCCGTCCCCGATTGCAGGGCCGGAACGACGACGGAGTGAAAGTAGGAACGCAGCTCGTCCACGGCGCGCATTGCCACGGCTGCGCGCTGTGGATCGGCGATGGGCGTACTCAGGAAACTGATCAGATCGGTCGACCACTGTCTGACCCGGGTGTCGTCCTGCGCCGGAACCCCAAGAACCGCGCAGGTGAGACGGGTGGCAAGCGGCAACGAGAAGTCGCTGTGCAGATCGGTCTCACCCTGCCCGATCCGCCCCAGGAGATCGTCGGCCAGAGTTCGCGCATAGTGCGACCAGGCTTCGGCGGTCCGCCGGGGGAAGGCGGGAGCGATGGTCTCCCGCAGGAGAGTCTGATGGGGCGGATCGCTGAAGACCATCCAGGAGTTGAAGAAGGCTTCAGCCTGCTTGACCACCGGCAGGTCCTCGGGGCGCTGCTCTCCCACGTAGTCGCCCGGGCAGGCCGAGAGGCTCGCGTCCCGGAGCAGCTCGGTGATCAGCCGGTAGCTGGTGACGTACCAGGAGTTGGTCTCCTCATGCCAGTACACCGGATTCTCGGCGCGCAGGAGGGAGAAGGCCGGGTACGGATTGCGGGCTGTCTCCTCTGCGAGCAGCAGCCGACTGTCGAACATCATCCTCGACTCCTGTTCTTCCGCAGGGATTTCAGCAGAGGTGCAGCTGCGGCGACGGCTCCGGCAGTGGTGATGAGGCCACCGAGAAGCTTCGATTTGCGGGACGTCCACATCGCCTCGGCCACTGGCCTCGCCACCGATGTCGGAACGACGAAGAGCGGCGCGGAAAACCAGGACAGGTGCCAGAAGGAGATGTCCAGGGTCGCCTTCACGGCTCCGTGAAAGGCGGCCGAGGACAGGCCGAGCAGCGACCGTCTGTGCCAAGCGAGGAGCAACAGCGGTGCGAAGGCCAGTTCGTACGCCACCGTCGCTTTGGACAGTACGGGCGGAAGTTCGGGACGCTCCGCAGCGAAGTACTTGCCCAGACGTGTCCCCAGCTCTCCCCAGGCACCGTGCAGAGCACTCCCCTCAGTCCATTTCCAGCCCGCTCCGACGAACTTCGAAATGCCGGACTGCAGATACATGCAGGCGTAGTACGCCTGCAGAGCGGCGAGAAGTGCGGATGTGCTCCGGTCGGCTGATGAGACTGGTACCGAGTCATCGACCGGTCGGGTCAGGGACAGTGCACCGAGGAAGACGTTCAGGTGGCTGTTGTAGCTCCACAGGTCCTCGTGGAAAGCCACGACGTAACGCTGCAGCAGCGCGAAGGAGCCGTTCGCCGCGACCTTCACGGCCGGGTGGTCGCTGCCCAGTGCCCAGGCCGCCGTCGATGCGGCAGCCACCACGCGGAGCCCTTCGTAGACGACTGGATCGAGGGCCTTGCGCCTGCGTTTTCCGGCTTCCGTGCCGGCCTTGTTCAGCATGTCGGCGTACTCGGCCAGGAAGTCTCCCGGAGGGAGGTGCCACACGGTACGGACGACGGCGGCACCGGTCGTCATACGGCACAGGGCCAGTCGTTGAGCCGCGTCCTCCTGCTCGAACAGGACCTCGCGCAGGCGGGCAGCCGCAGGATGTGATTTCACGTTACCTCTCTCAGACCGGCCGTATCCATGTCGGCCCGCGCCCGTGGGTCACTCCCTCGGGATCGTGCCGATGGAGCAGCCTCGGTTCGTGGACCGAGGCACGGTCGAAGACGTCGCATCGCTCACGGTCCACTTCGATGACATAGACCTCCAGGGCGACGAAGGGTTTCCCCGTCGGGGATCTCGGCGCCGCCCGTACCTCGTCGAAGCCCTCCCACGGCGACCGATTGATCCTGGACAACGTCCTGCGGGAGAACTCCTCGCGCAGGTCGGGGTTCCCACCGCTGTAGAAGACCTGATCCATGAGGGAGACGACCCTGAAGAACTCCACCGGGAGCAGGCACCACGGGTCCGTGGGGCCGACCATGACCCCGTCCTGCTCGTACAGCACCACTCTCAGCTGCACCCATCGTTCCGGAAGGGTGTAGTTGAACATGTTGTAGGCGCAGAAGGGCCATGTGTTCCGGTTCTTCATGGTGTGCCAGAACTGGACACCCAAGTAGAGCGCGGCTCCACCCACGACTGCTCCCGGGCGTACTTTCAGCTGCATGCTTTCTCCAGGTACGGGCTCCGGGTGCGGACGCTCCGACCGCACCCGGAAATGGCATGGCCTTCTTCTCAGGCGCCCCGAAGTTCGCTGATCGCGGCCGTGATGCCGGCGACGGGAACCTCGCGTGCTTCCTTGGAACCCATGTGCCGTACGCGGGCGGCGCCGGTGCCGAGCACCTCTACCAAGTAACTGACCTCGCCTTCCTCGGCGATGTGCAGCCCCTCTGCCTCGTCCACCGGGTCGTAGACGGCCTGCGTGGAGATGCTTTCGTCCCGGAGTCGACGGACGGTGCTGAGCACGTCCTGCTGGTCGCTGCCTTCGCGGGGGACCACGACCGCGGCGTTCTCGCGCAGGCCGCGCTCCAGGCGCAGCCCGTCCTCACGCAGCAGCCCCATGAGGCGGGCGAGCCCCACGGACATGCCAACACCCGGGTAGCTGCTGCCGTTGACATGCTTGAGGAGGTCCTCGTACCGGCCGCCGGCGCCGATGGCACCCCAGTGCTCGCGGCCTGTGGCGAAGGTCTCGAACACGGTCCCCGTGTAGTAGTCGTGACCCCGGGTGATGGAGAAGTCGAGAACGAGGTGGTCCTCCGGCATACCCAGGTCCTCGGCCGCCTGCAGCACGGTGGTGAGTTCACTGATGCCGGTGGTGTCGGCGCCGCGCAGGGTCAGCAGGTCACGGGCATCGGAGAGCGTCGGCAGCGTGCTGAGGAGCCCAAGGTCCGCGGCCACGTGCGGGGGGATGCCGGCGGCGGCCAGCTGGCTGCGCGTCTCCTCCTGGGACTGTTTGTTCCCCTTGTCCAGGATCTGCACGATGGCCCGTGCCCGGTGGACGTGGATGCCGTGGCTGTCGAGGAGCGCGGCCAGGACCTTGCGGTTGGAGATGTGGACAGTGAATCCGTCCACGCCGATGTTCTGGAAGGCGCCCACGAGAGAACAGGCGATCTCCGCGTCGTACAGCAGGCTCAGTTCGCCCTGTCCGATGACGTCCACGTCGCACTGGTAGAACTCGCGCCAGTGCGTCGCGGTCGGCATCTGCTCTGCCCGCCACACCTTGTTGATCTGGTAGCAGTGCAGGGGGAACGACAACCGGTCGGAGTTCTCCGCGATGAACCGTGATACCGGGACGGTCAGGTCGTAGCGCAGGGCGAGGTTGGCTCCGGTGTAGGACTCCGGAGGCTCCTGCACCGAGAAGGCGAACTCGGGGATGCCCCCGTCGAGGTACTGGGCGCCACCGGCGACCAGTACCTCCTGACGCTGCACGGCCGCAGTGTCGAGGGGGCGGAAGCCTCGGGCTTCGAAGCCTTCTCCGATGGTGCGGATCACGCTCTGCTCGTACATCACGTCGCCGGGCAGGAACTCCGGGAATCCCGGCATGGAAATGTCCAGGCCGCTTGCCGCTACGCGCTCGCGGCCGGGTGCTGCGGTGCTCATTGTTTCCTTTCGATCTTCTGGAAATGCCGGTTCAACGTGTGGCGGGCGGCAGGAGCACGAGGCGGGGTGCGGTTCCGTCCGCGCACTCCAGCCGGGCCTGGCCACCGACCGGCAGCGTGGTCATAGGCTCGGAATGGCCAAGGTCGTAACCGGCAGCGACGGGAAGGTGATCGGGCACGATGGTGCGGACGACCTCGTCGTAGTCTGCGAAGCCGCTCAGGCAGGCCCGGGACCGGCCGATGCGGCTCACCACCAGGCCGGCCGCCCGGTCGAAGACGCCTGCCATGCGCAGCTGCCACAGCCGGGCCGCAAGCTCATCCGGGGCTACTGCCTCGACTTCCAGGAAGACCAGGCTGCCCTCGGGCTGCTCCAGGTACGCCGTGCCGGCCAGCAACGAGAGGACGGTCAGGTTGCCTCCCCAAAGAGGACCCTCGGCCGGTGCCTCGGCCGGGCGGAGGACCCTGATCTGCTCGCCGCCCGTACGCGGGGCCCTGCGCCTGGAGTCCTCCTTGTCCCACCAGAGCAGTTCGTCAGACCAATCGGCCGGCGCTTCGACCAGATGTTCCCTGCCGGATGCCGGCAGGCTCGTGACCGTACGGAACTGGTCGCGGGTGTAGCCCCAGGGACCTCCCGCCTCACCCCACTCCGAGACGACCATCGGACCGTGGAAGGAGACCAGGCCGGACCGGCATGCAACGGCGTTGAGGAGCGCGGTGATGTCGCTGTACCCGATCAGAGGTTTGGCCGATTGGGCGATCAGGTCCCAGTCCAGGTGGGGAAGTACACCGATGAGTGTCCATCCCCCCACCGCGGCGATCACTGCGTCACACTCCGGGTTCCGCAGTTCCCGGTGCAGTTCCGCTGCCAGCTCCGCAGGTGCCAGTGTCGACACTCCCTCGGCGGCCGCGCAGGAGGGGAGGGTGCGGACGGAGAACCCGTCTTCTCGCAGTGCCTGGACGCCTCGGGCGAACCGTCGGGGGAACGCGTGCGGAGCGGGGGAGCTGGGAGCCCAGACGGAGAGTCGGGCGCCTGGTTCCAGGGGGGACGGCCACTTTGCCATGACGACTCCTTACAGAACCGTGGCGGTGAACAGCTCGGGCTCCACGTCGTCCGACTCCTTGCGGAGCAGCAGGGTGGTGAATCCCATGTGGCTGAGGTTCACGCGGAACAGCTGCATGAACTCGCGGTAGCGCTTCGACAGCAGCTCACGGGCGTCGTCGGCGAACTCTTCGAGGTGCGGGCGGCGGAGGATCTCGTCCACGAACGTGTCGACGTCCGCGGGAGCGATGTCGTCGAAGCGGGAGTCCTGCAGCCAGTACTCGTGGCGGTTGCCCCCCACGAAGAACTCCATCCAGAAGTCCCGGTAGAGCGGCTGGATGTCCACCTGGATGGCTGCGGAGACATCCTTGATCAGCTGGTCGGACGGGACGTCGATGTAGTACATCGGGATGGCGCCGATGAAGCCGCCCGGCTTGAGGACGCGGGTGTACTCGGCGAGAGCACGGTCACGGTCGGGGATCAGGGACGTGACGTTGCCGCAGAACACCATGTCGAAGGAGTCCGACGGGTAGCCGGTGTCGGTCGCGTCCTTGCGCTCGAAGGTGATCAGATGGGAGACGCCGGCCTGTTCGGCGCGTCGGCGGGCCTCGACGAGGCTCTCCTCGTTGATGTCGATGGCAGTGATGCGGCAACCCACCAGCTTGGCCAGTTCGACGGCGGTGATCCCGGTGCTCGTGCCGATCTCGAGAACGTGCGAGTCCTTGGTGAGGAAGGCGTTCTGGGCAATCAGCGCGATGCTGCGGACACCACCCGGCGGGCGGTTGGTCTCCCGGACCACGCCGATGAGCTGGTTGTAGTCCATTGCGTCGATTTCACTGCGCGTGGGCATGTGGATTCCTCTGCTGTAAGAAACGGTTGTTTTTCAGGAAGAGAAGTGTCTTGGGGGCCGTTAGGCGGTCGGTTCGACCTCTACACGCAGGTCCCGGACGATGCGGTGGGCCCGTTCGACGTACTCGTCGGCGGAGTCCGCGCCGAGCACGATGAAGCCGCACCAGTTCGACGGGTGGGTCAAGTCGACGTCGTCGCCCACGCTGCGCAGCTTCTGGGCGCGCAAGACGCCGTCGAAGGCGCGCATGTCCTCTTCGCCGGGCATCTTGGTGATGCGGCCAGAGGTGGCCGGGCGCAGTTGAAGGGCGCCCAGGTAGCGCTTGCCGGACCGCGGCTGATCAATGGTTCCGCGCACGGTTCCGGAGGCGAGAGCGGTATGCACCTCGTAGCCGAGGTATTCGCTCAGGACCTGTCCGATCCATGCTCCGCCGAGCCGCGTGGCGATTTCCGAGAAGACCAGTTCGCCGTCGGCGCGCTCGAACATCTCGAGGTGTGTCGCACCGCTGGTGATGCCCATGGCCCGGTTGACGCCTCGGTGCAGCTCGAGCGCCCGCCGGTAGAGCTCAGGGGCGTCATCGGCGGGAAGGACGTAGCTCCCGTCGATGGGGGCGTCGGTCACCGGGATGTTCGCCGCGGAGTCCTCCACGAGCGCGAGCCTGGGCTTGTAGTAGGCACTGACGACGAAGTAGAGCGGTTCGTCACCGTTCCACAGGGCATCGACGTGCAGCTCCCGGCCCTCGATGCGCTCCTCGGCGATGAGCTGTACCGAGCGCAGTTCCGGGTCGGGGGCCAGAGCCTCCAGAACACCGGCGAGGTCTTCGGGCTGGCGCACGGTGACCGTACCGATCGTTCCGGATCCGGCGGCCGGCTTGATGACCAGGGGGAAACGGAGTCCGTCCCGTACTGCCTGCCGATCCCTCTCCGAGGCGCGATCGGGCAGCGTCATCCAGTCGGCCACGGCGACGTCCGTTCCCCGGAGCCGCTGCTTCATCATGCGCTTGTCCCGGAAGGACACGTGCTTCAGCGGGTCCGTGGTCAGTCCGAGCAGCACCTCGAGGTAACCCGCACCGAACTGGCTGAACTCGGTCCAGCTGATGACGTGATCGACCTTGATGTCGCGGAGCGCCAGATCGGCGGCGACCGCGGCCACTTCCTCGTTCGAATCGAAGTCACTGATCCGGTAGACGCGCGCCGACTCGGCGAGCAGGTCCCAGTCCGGGTCCATGAACTTCACGTCGAAGTCGTCCAGCACCACGTACACGTGCGGGGTGATGTCGAGCAGGGAGCGGGTGAGTGTCGGGCTCCACTTGCAGACCACGACGTTTGTGTCGGCCCGGACCTGCTGGACCCGCACGTGGAACGCCGCCCGCACGCGGTCGGCGATCTCCTGGAGGTGCTCCACGCTGTCGCCCGAGAGGAGGGCCTCCGTGTAGAAGTTCTCACTGTCCAGCGAGGTCACCTCGAACGAGTCGAACTGGTAGCCGTCGACCACGCCGGGTATCGCCTTGATCTCGGCAAGGGGGGTCGCCTCGATGACGGTGCCGAGCTGGTTCACCTCGAAGGGAAGGAGTCCGAGGAGTTCATCGCTGCGCGTACACGTCCGGAGGGCTTCGGTGTCCTCCTCGCCGAGAGCCATGCAGACCGTGACCTCGACCGGGTCGACGTTGCAGGTCCGCATGGTGGCCGACCGGTACAGACCGCCGCCGGACCGCGGATTGATCTCCACCAGCTCGGCAGTGCCGTCGGACAGCACCCTCCCCTCCACATGGAGCCAGCCCCGGCCCAGACCGAGTTCCGTGCACAACGCGCTGACCTTGGCGGTCAGCTGATCAACGGCGCTGCGGACATGGTCCGACTGCGGCGGGGACAGCCGAAGGCCCGCATCGTGGTGGCGCTCCTCGTCGTGTTCGGGCTTCTCGACGGAGAACAGCGCGTGGAAGACACCGTCGACGACAGGGCCGTCCACCGAGAACTCCGTACCGTCGAGATACTCTTCGACGATCACTTCCAGCTCCGGTCCGGCTGCCCGCATGATGTCCTGCAGACAGCCGCGCAGCTGCTCCACACTGTCCGCCCGGCGCACCAGGCGGGAGCCTCCCGAGTCACGGGCGGGCTTCACGATGACCGGGTACTTCGTCACCACCCCGGCGTCGATCGAGCCGGCAGGCCCGTTCTCGAACCGGAGCGAGGACTGCCCGATCCGTGTCATTTCGGAGCGCACCGCGGCCTTGCTCAGCAGGGTGTCGCGGGCCGGCTCCCCGCCCGGCAGACCATAGTGCCGGGCAACTTGGAGCTGCCACGGAAGGAGCGGCTCCACCAGGTTCACCACCGCAATCGGCACGACCCCTGCGCGGTCGATGGCCTCGATGAGCTGCGGGAAATCAGCGGTGTCCCAGTCCACGACCACATGAGCGTCGCATGAGTCACGGTTGATGTCGTCCGGCACGGCAGAAACCAGAATGGGACTCAACCCACGGTCGCGTATCATTCCGGCGACCATCCGGACGCCACCGGCAAATCGCTTCGAGAAGATCAATACATCCCGGGGATAATCCGGCATGAGAGGGTTCCCCATTTCTTTGCTATGACTGGCTGGAGTGAGCATCTGCGAGGCGAAGGGCCTCTTCATCCTCGGCAGCACCCGGAGCAGAGGACAGGAACAGCAGAGAACATCCCATCACCAGCAGTCCACCAATTATCATAATTGGACGCACGCCGACGAGGCCAGCTATGAAACCGCCGACAAGAGCGGCCAGCAGTGCCGCTCCGTAATTCATTGCCTGAGTCACCGAGTACACCCGCCCGAGCAATTCACTGGGCGTGACCCGTTGCTGATAGGCCGACACTGAAACGTTGTAGGCGAAAGCGGCGATCCCGATCGTAAAGAATGCCGCCAATGCACTCCAGAAACCTTGCGCGAGACCGAACGCGAGACGGGCTCCGCCCGTGACAGCCAACATGGATATCAATGTCGCCCGCGTTCCGACAAATGCCACCAGCCTGGGAGTGGCAAGTCCGCCCAGGACACTTCCGACAGCCGCCGCACTGAACAAAAAGCCATATTGCCCACTACTGAGGCCCAGATCCTTCTTCGCATACACAACGAGGAGCGAGGAGCCGGCGAGCAGACAAAAATTCACCACCGTCGACGCCACTGCCGCAGCCCGCAGCAGGGGGGTGGCGCGGATCACGCTCAACCCCTCGAGCAACTCCGATCTCACCGTCGAACTGGGATCACGACCCTGGCGCTGCGATCTGGCCGTCGGCTTCGAGGATCCCCAGTGCACCAGCAGAACGAGTACGGTCGCACAGACGAACGTGGCACCGTTGACAAAGAACGGGATACTCGCAGAAATCCCCAAGAGGAAAGCAGAGATCGGCGACCCCGCAATATCCTGCATGAAGATCCGTACCGCGTAGAGTCTGCCGTTCCCTTTTTCCAGCAGATTTTCAGGCAACACGTCCGCCAGCATCGGCTGCGAGGCCGTGTCCACGAATATCTCTGCCAGCGACAGCATCGCCGTCAGGATATAGACGTGCCAGAGTTCGACGCTCCCGGCCACGACGTGGTAACCGAACAACGCGAGGGGCCCGGCTCTTAGCGCATTGCCCCAAGCGATCGTCTGCCGCCTGTCGAACCGGTCCACCAGAACCCCGACCAGTGGCCCGAAGATCAGTCCGGGCACCGAAGACAGAGCCATGATCAGAGCGATATCGAGCGGATCGCTGCTGACCGAGTACGCGACCAGCGGCAAGGCCACCATGCGCATTCCGTCACCCAGGTTGGCAACGGCAGCCGAACCCCAGAGCAGCCAGTAATTTTTTCCCAGAGAAGACTTCATGGATCCCCGCGCCTTGACCGATCACCCCGTTCCACGAATTGCTCCTACCACCAGCCGTTGACGATCGACATCTTTTCTCCCCCGTTTTCCCCGCACGTTCCCCGATTGGTCTCCTCAATACTTGCCGCGACGGGTCACCCAGTCCATACATCGATGAGTTCATAAGGTCGCCGTGGCGACAGGACGACATGCACACCAGACGTCTCAGAATCTGAGACTCGGATCGGGTACGCACCGGCCGGTCGATGGGCAAAACCCATCAGCGGGCACGCATGACAAAGTGCGCTGCTGCAAGCGCGACGCGTGATCGTCCGCCCGAGCCGCAACCCGTCTCAACTTCCGTCTCATCCAGTTACGTTCACGGTCCCGACCGTCGGTTAGGTCCCTGAAGTGGTTCGGGCCGCCCCAAGACAGGCCGGGGACAGCCGAAGTCACGCGCGCCACAACCATTACGCAGCGGCAGTGGTCAACATGAACGACCGATGTACCAGGGACCGATACCGGGAGTCTCCGTGCCCAACCGCAATCGCCGTCGTTCCGCCGTGGGTTGTGCCGCGCTCGCCGCGCTGCTGACCGCCCCCGTGCTCCTGGCCGCACCGGCCTCCGCCGCGACGACGACGCCGGTGATCGACTTCAACGGCGACGGGTTCGCCGACCTGGCGATCAGCGCGCCCAACGCCACGGTGTCGGGCGTCGGCGACGCGGGCTACTTGTCGGTCGTGTACGGCTCCTCCGCCGGGGCCGACACCGCGCACTCCGAGCTGATCACGCGCGCCACCGAGGGCGTGCCCGGGGACGTCACGGAGTACGACGCCTTCGGCAGCTGGACAGCGGCCGGCGACCTCGACGAGGACGGCTACACCGACCTCGTGGTCGGCGGTTACTACACGCCTGTGGTGTTGTGGGGCTCCGCACAGGGACTCCGCGGCGGCGCCGCACTCGCCGGTAGGGCGTACCAGGTGGGTGCCGGTGACATCAACGGCGACGGTCACGCCGACCTCGTCGCCAACGTCGGTGGCTCGCTGGAGGTGCGCTTCGGTCCCTTCACCCGCGCCGGAGTGCCCGCGTCGACCGACACGCTCGCCTTCGACGACGAGGACGGCCCGCAGGACTTCACCGTCGGCGACGTCACCGGGGACGGCAAGGACGACGTCGTCACCCAGCACGGCTTCGACGAGATGCAATACAAGTCCCGCCTGTGGAAGGGCACGTCCACAGGACTGAGCAAGAGCTTCCAGTCCTCCGGCTATTACACGGTCGGCGGGCTCATCGCCGACGTGAACAAGGACGGCTACGGCGACTTCATCGCCCGTCAGGTCGACCACGTCTCCGAGACGAGGGAGTACCAGGCCGGCGACATCCGCGTCGTCTACGGCTCGGCGTCCGGCTTCTCCAGCCGTACCAGCAAGATCAACCAGGACACGGCGGGCGTCCCGGGCGTCGGCGAGGAGGGCAACGGCGACACCGACTACGGCGACCAGTTCGGCTACTCGCTCGCCGCCGGCGACGTGACCGGCGACGGCTACCCGGACATAGCGGTGGGCGTACCCGGCGAGGACATCGGCTCGATCCGTGAGGCAGGTGCGGTGGTCCTGCTCAAGGGCGGCGCGTCCGGCCTCACCGGTACCGGGGCACAGGCCTTCAACCAGTCCACGTCCGGCGTGCCGGGCGTTTCGGAGAAGGGCGACAACTTCGGCGCCTCCGTCCTGCTCACGGACGTCAACGCCAACCATCGCGCGGACCTCGCCGTGGGCACGCCCCAGGAGGACGGCACCTACCAGGACTCGGGCGCGGCCTGGCTCCTCCGCGGCTCGAAGAACGGCCTGACGACCACCAACATCGCCTCCTTCAGCCCCGGCACACTGAACGCGCCGGAAAAGGGTTCCCGATTCGGAGCCACCTTCCCGCGCTGAGCCCGTCCGGCCGGCGGGGCATGCGCGGACGAGTCCGGACGGCCCGAAGGTCCAAGGCCCCAAAGAGTGAGTGCATGCGCCGACTGTCAACCGCCCTCAGCGGACGGATGACCAGCCCACCGGCTCCCGAGAGCAACAAGCTCGCTCCAAGCCCGGACCTGGCCCCTTTCCAGGTGACGGTCAAGAGGTGACGCCCGTGTCCGGTCCGCGGGTAACTGCGGACCAGACACGGCAGTTGAGGAGCAGCGCCGGGTGAGTGTCCAACCGCTCCGCTTCGTCCCGGGGCGGGAGGGGCCTCCCGGATGCGCCGGGCTTCCCCACTGGAACCACCCGCACCCGTGCGGCAGTCTTCTTCCTCGTGGGGAATCTTCCGTCTCAGAGTGCGTCGAGTGACGCCGGTGCGCACATGGTGGTGGCCGGGGACGACGCCCTGGCGCACCGGCTGGCCGCCGAGTTGCGTGGGGTGTACGGCGAGCGGGTGACCCTCGTGGTGCCGCCCGCGCAGCACGGTGTGCGGCCGCCGGTCGTCGGGCGGACACGGGCCACCGCCCTGTTCGACCGTGTGTCCGCCGCGGTGAACCGCGCCTCCGGGAACGGAAACGGGAACGCAGGTGGGGCCGGGGCCGGGAATGGTGAAGCCGGGGGTGTCCGGACAGGTGAGGCTCCCGGTTCCGAGCGGGTGCTGGAGGCCGCCGAACTCACCGAGAGCGTGCTCGCCTACGCGGGCGTCGAGCGGGCCGCCGCACTCGCGCTCGTCTATGACGACGACGAGACCAACATCCGCGCCGCACTCACCGCCCGGCGGCTCAACCCGCGGATCCGGCTGGTCCTGCGGCTCTACAACCGGCGCCTCGGGCAGCACATCGAGGCCCTCCTGGACCAGGCCTCGGCCCTGGCCAACGCCGCGGCCGCGGCCGACAGCGCGCTCGCTGCCGGCGCCGATGCCGGGGCCGCTTCAGGGCCCGATGCCGCGCGGGCGGACGGAGGCGTCGAGGCCTTCGACGCGTCGACCACCGTGCTGTCCGACGCCGACACGGCCGCGCCCGCGCTGGCCGCGACCGCCGTTGCCGGTACCAGCAAGGTCGTCCAGACCGACGGGCTGATGCTGCGCGCGGTGGAGCGACCGCCGCCCGGTCCTGGTGAAGTCGCCGATCCCGGGCTGTGCACGCTGGCACTGCTGTCCGCCACGACCAACGACCCCGCCGGCGCCGACGGTTCGGAGAGCAGCGGAGCACAGGGTCCCCAACTCCTGCCCGACGAAAGGGCAGTGGCCGCCGCGACGGGGCGCGGCACCGTCGTTCTGGAGAACGTGGCGTACTCCGGTCCCGAACTGAACGCCGGGCGGGGCGTCGTCCCCTGGTTCGGTTCCCTGCTGTCGCGGCGGCTGCGCTGGTCGTTCGTGGGACTCGTCGCGTGTGTGATCGGGCTCGCGGTCGCGTCGATGCTGGTCACCCGAGAGCCTCCGCTCCAGGCGACGTATCTGACACTGCTCGACCTCTTCGCCATCAACGATCCGGCGATCGGGCAGCCGCTCGGGCGGCAGGTCCTCCAACTCTGCTCCGGGGTCGTCGGGTTGCTGCTGCTGCCGGTGCTGCTCGCCGCCGTGCTGGAGGCGCTCGGGACCTTCCGCAGCGGGTCCGCCCTGCGGAAGCCGCCGCGTGGACTGTCCGGGCACGTGGTGCTGCTCGGGGTCGGCAAGATCGGTACGCGGGTGCTGGCCCGGCTGCGGGAGCTGCGCATTCCCGTCGTGTGCGTCGAGGCCGATCCCGAGGCGCGGGGACTGGCGCTGGCCCGCCGGCTGCGGGTGCCCGTGGTGCTGGGGGACGTGACGCAGGAAGGCGTGCTGGAGGCCGCCAAGATTCATCGGGCGCACGCCCTGCTGGCGTTGACGAGCGCGGACACCACGAACCTGGAGGCCGTGCTGTACGCACGGACCGTACAGCCCGATCTGCGGGTCGTACTGCGGCTGTACGACGACGACTTCGCGACCGCCGTGTACCGCACCCTGCGAGCCGCGCATCCCGACGCGCTCACCCGGAGCCGCAGCGTGTCCCATCTGGCCGCGCCCGCGTTCGCGGGGGCGATGATGGGGCGCCAGATCCTCGGGGCGATTCCCGTCGAGCGGCGGGTGCTGCTGTTCGCCGCGGTGGATGTGGGCGGGCATCCGCAGTTGGAGGGACGCACGGTCGGGGAGGCGTTTCGGGCGGGGGCGTGGCGGGTGCTCGCGCTGGACACGGCGGCGCCCGGAGAGCGCCGGGCGGCACCGGCGTCCGCCTCGCACGGTCCCGGACTGGTGTGGGACCTGCCCTCCACGTACGTCCTGCGGGCCGAGGACCGCGTGGTGCTCGCCGCGACGCGGCGAGGGCTCGCGGAGCTGCTCGGCCGACGGCCTCGGCAGCGGGCCGGGGAGTGACGCCCGGCCCGCGTCGTCATTCGGCCCGCGTCGGGCCCCGGCTTCCGTCGGGCGCAGGCACTGAACAGGCACTGCCCAGACCAGCGCAGGCCCCCGGGAGGGGTCTGGGACCTCCCGGAGGAACGCGGCACACGGCGGGTCCCGGATCGGCCCGAGTGGAGGGGCTGGGGCTACTTCCCCAAGTGGCGCTCCGCGAAGTCCAGTTCCAGGCGGACCTGCTTGATGCGTTCGTCGACCACCAGGGAGCCGTGGCCCGCGTCGTAGCGGTACACCTCGTGGACGGCTTCGCGGGCGGCGAGACGGTGGACGTAGTTGTCGATCTGGCGGATGGGACAGCGGGGGTCGTTGACACCGGCCGAGATGTACACGGGAGCCTTGACCGCGTCGACGTAGGTCAGCGGAGAGGACGCCTCGAAGCGTTCGGGGACCTCTTCCGGAGTGCCGCCCAGCAGCGTGCGGTCCATGGCCTTCAGCGCCTCCATCTCGTCGTGGTACGCCGTGACGTAGTCGGCGACCGGGACGGCGGCGATGCCGAGGGCCCATGCGTCGGGCTGGACGCCGAGGCCGAGGAGGGTGAGATAGCCGCCCCAGGAACCGCCGGTGAGGATCAGGCGGTCGGGGTCGGCCAGGCCGGACGTCACCGCCCACTCGCGGACCGCCGCGATGTCCTCCAGCTCGATGAGCCCGACGCGGTGCTTGAGGGCATCGGTCCACTCGCGGCCGTAGCCCGTGGAGCCTCGGTAGTTGACCCGGACCACCGCGTAGCCGTGGTCGATCCAGGCCGCCGGGCCCGCCGCGAACGAGTCGCTGTCGTGCCAGGTCGGGCCGCCGTGGATCTCGAAGACGGTGGGCAGCGGGCCGGTGGTGCCCACCGGCTTCTGGATCAGGGCGTGGACGCGGCCGCCGGGTCCCTCGACCCAGACGTCCTCCACGGGGACCGATCCCGGGGACTTCAGGCCGGGCGGGTCCAGGACGATCTCGCCGGTCGTCGAACGGACGGCCGACGGTTCGGCCGCGGAGGACCACAGGTATTCCACGGTCCCGTCCGGGCGGGCCGTCGCCCCGGAGACCGTGCCGGGCGGGGTCGCGACCTCGGTCAGCTCGCCGGAGGCGAGGTCGTAGCGCCACAGGTCGCTGCGCGCCTCGAAGCTGTGGGCGATGAGGAGGGCCGAGCCGTCCGGATACCACTCGGCGGCCACGTCACCGGGGAGGTCGATGCGCAGGTCCGTCTGTTCGCCGGTCGTCACCTCCCACACCAGGGGCTCCCAGCGGCCGCGCCGCTGGTGCCCGATGAGCAGCCGGCTGTCCCCGTCGACGGGGGCGAAGCCCAGCACCTCGAGGCCCAGCTCGACCGTGCCGCCCTCGGTGTCGTCGAGCTCGGCGACCGCCGAACCGTCCGGGCGCAGCACCCGCAACGCCGAGTGCATCGCGTCGCCGTGCTCGGTGTGCTCGACGGCGATCAGCGAGCCGTCGTGCGAGAGGTCGCCGACCCCGGCCGACTCACGGTGCCGGTAGAGCTCCACCGGGGCCTCGCCGGTGCGGGCCAGATGGATCGTCGAGCCGTCGTCGTCCGTCGAGCGGCCCACGACGGACGTACGCCCGTCCCGGCAGATGGCCAGGCCCGCCGGGTAGGAGGGGTCGAGACCGGGGACCGCCGGCTCGTCGGTCTCTCCGTCGACCAGGGCGGCCCCGAAGGGGCGGCGGCGCCAGATGCCGAACTCGTCGCCGTCCTTGTCGTCGAACCACCAGATCCACTCGCCGTCGGGCGAGAGCACCCCGTCCGTCGTGCCGTTCGCCCGGTGCGTGACCTGGCGCTGCTCCCCCGTCGCGCGGTCCCACGCGTACAGCTCGTACGTCCCAGTCGCGTTCGAGACGAACAGGGAGCGGTGCGGGGCGTCCTCCGCCCAGTCCGGCAGGGACACCCGCGGCGCCCGGAAGCGCTTCTCCCAGTCGGGCATGTCTGCCTGGTGCTGCTCGGTGGACCTGGTGCTCTCAGTCATGGCCCCATAGTGCCTGGCCCGCCCGGCCCGTGCCGACGAGGTCTCCGGCCTGTGGACAACTTCGCGGACCCCGGGCAATTCGCCGCCCTCCGGCCGGCGCGCGGAGCCGAGCCCGCGGCCGGGAAAGGCGGGCCGGGGCCGGCCTCGTAGTGAGGGCAGATGTGCAGGTCAGGGGCGATGTCAGTGCCGGGGTGCAGACTTTTTCGCATGACCGATCTGCGCAAGACCGTCGAGAGTTACTGGGCCGCCGCCAACGCCCGGGAGTGGGTCGCTTTCGCGGACCTGCTGGCCGAGGACGTCGTCTACACCCTGCCGCAGACACGGGAGCGCATCAGCGGCAGGGCGCGGTACGTCGAGTTCAACCGCGAGTATCCGGGGGACTGGCAGGTCCGGATGGAGCGGGTCATGACCGAGCCCGGTCAGGCCGTCACCTGGACCCTCGTCACCGTGGGTCTGGAGAAGATGCACGCGATCACGTTCTTCACGGCGGACGAGGAGGGCCGTATCGCCACGGTGACCGACTTCTGGCCCGAGCCGTACGAGCCGCCGGCGGGCCGGGAGCATCTGGCCGAGCGCTACTGAGCGGGACCCACGGCCGAGTCCCGCACGGCGGCCCCGTACCGTGGAAGGCGTGTACCGGTTCCTGCTGACGCCCCGATGGTGGGGGATCAACGTCTTCGTGCTGTTGGCCATCCCCTTCTGCGTGTTCATGGGGTCGTGGCAGCTGGGGCGCTTCGAGGACCGCGTACAGGACCACCGGACGGCGGACAGGGCGGCTTCGGCGGCCAAGACGGACCCGGCCCGGCCGCTGGCCGAGATGCTGCCCGTGACCACGGAGACGTCCGGCAAGCAGACCACCGCGAAGGGGCGGTACGGCAAGCAGCTCCTCGTGCCCGGCCGCGAACTGGACGGCAGGCGCGGGTACTACGTGCTGACGCTCCTGCGGGTCGACGGCGGCAAGGCGCTGCCCGTCGTCCGGGGCTGGCTGCCCGGTGACGCCGACCCGGCGAAGGCCCCGGCCGCGCCCGGCGGCGAGGTCACCGTCACGGGTGCCCTCCAGGCGTCCGAGAGTCCGGGGTCGAACGGTGTCAGCACGGCCGGGGGACTTCCCCCGGGGCAGACCGCCGCGATCAGCTCCTCGTCGCTGGTGAACCTCGTGCCGTACGCCCCGTACGACGCGTGGATCACGCTGGCCGAGGCGGATGCCGGGATGAAGGCGGTGCCTCCGACCGCGCCGCAGAACACGGGCCTGGACCTCAAGGCGTTCCAGAACCTCGGCTACACCGGCGAGTGGTTCGTCTTCGCGGGCTTCGTCGTCTTCATGTGGTTCCGGCTGCTGCGCCGCGAGGTGGAGTTCGCCCGCGACGCCGAACTGGGGCTGCTCCCGGACCCGCCCGAGAGGCAGCCGGGGGACGACGACGCCACCACCGCGGTGACGCCGTCCGCCACGGCCTGACACCACCGCCACCGCCCGGCACCGCCACCCGCCGGCACCGCCGCCTGCCGGCGCGGCCGCCTGCCGGCGCGGCCGGGGCGAGCCCGACCTCCAGGCACCGCCCCTCGGCCACGCGCCGCTCATCGGTCGGCCGGCGCGCCGCGCACGGGTCAGGACGCCAGGATTCCCGTGTGGTAGACCGTGCCCGCGCAGGCGTTGGGGACGTTCACCGACGCCGCCGCGCCGCCCGTCGCGGCCGTGCTGGAGACGATGACGCTGCCGTCCTGCACGCCGTCCTCGACGAGGAGCTGGGCCGCGGTGCCGCCGCCCGTCTCGGTCGAGGTGCCGCCGGTGTCGGTGGCGCCTTCCGTGGGCGTCGGATCGGGTGAGGGCTCCACGGTCGGGCACGTCTCCGAGGGCACCCAGGCGAACTTCACCAGATACGAGGCGCCCGGCTGGAGCACCAGGGAGGCGACCTCCGTGGAGGGGTCGGGCAGCCCGGCGGCCGCGTCGCCCGCCACATGCGTCGCCACACCGACCTTGCCCCTGTCCGCCGCGCCCTGGACGTCCGCGTTGACGGTGCCGGCGCCGGTGACCGTGCAGGCGGTCGTGGAGATGTTCGAGACGGTGAAGGAGCCGTAGACCGCGCCGGTGGAGTCCGGGCCGGCGGCGACGCCGGAGGCTCCGCCGAGCTGGTTGATCGTGCAGGCCGTGGAGGCCGCGGCCGACGCCGAAGGGTCGGCACCGCCCGTGGCGGCCCCGCCCGGGCCCGTGCCCTTGCCGTCCGGCTTCTTCGTCCTGTCGTCCGTGCCCTGGCCCTTGGACGTGCCGGCGGAGCCGCCCGCGTCCTTGCCGCCGTCCGCGCCCTTGCCCTGGCTCGCTCCGCCCTGGGCCTCCGCGGTGTTGCCCACCATGGACGGGTCGGCTTTCGACCCGGAGGAGTTGGAGACGTGGACGAACGCCGGGATCGCCGTGCCGATGAAGAGCGCCGCCGCGGCCATGCCGACCACGGCCTGGCGCTTGCGGGCCCGTCGTGCCGGTACCGCGCGGCGCAGATGGTCCAGCGTGCCGTCGGAGGGTTCGATCTCCTCGACGGCCTGGTGCAGCAGCCGGCGCAGTGCCAGCTCGTCGGAGCCGAGGCCTTCGGATCCCAGTCCGTCCGTGCCCTGTGTGTCGGGCTGTTCGTCGGGGCCGTGGTTCACAGTTCCGTTCCCAGCGTGCGATTGCTTGTGCTCGTGTTCCGGGCGCCCCTGTTCCTCGGGGCGCCGCCCTTCGTCGTACCCGCTCATGCCGAGGCCCCCATGGCGACGCGGAGCGCGGCGATACCGCGCGAGCCGTACGCCTTCACCGAACCCAGCGAGATGCCGAGCGTCTCGGCGACCTGGGCCTCGGTCATGTCCGCGAAGTAGCGCAGGACCAGGACCTCGCGCTGGCGGCGCTGGAGCCCCTTCATCGCCTTGATCAGGGCGTCGCGCTCCAACTGGTCGTACGCGCCTTCCTCGGCGCTCGCCATGTCGGGCATCGGCTTCGAGAGGAGCTTGAGGCCGAGGATGCGCCGGCGCAGGGCCGAACGCGAGAGGTTGACGACGGTCTGACGCAGATAGGCGAGCGTCTTCTCCGGGTCCCGCACGCGCTTGCGCGCCGAGTGCACCCGGATGAAGGCCTCCTGGACGACGTCCTCGCAGGAGGCGGTGTCGTCGAGCAGGAGCGCCGCGAGGCCGAGAAGCGAGCGGTAGTGCGCCCGGTAGGTCTCGGTGAGATGGTCGACGGTGGTTCCCGCCGCCAGGGTGTCCTCGGCGCCGTCGCGCTGGTTCGGGATGCGGGCCGGCCGCGCTGCGGGCATGGGCGCGATCACCGGCATGCCGCCGGGCACGCCGGGGCTGCGGAGTCGGCGGGGTGGACGCAGGGCCGTGCCCCTTGTCTGTACCGCGGTGAATTCGAGTACCTCTGCCACGCCTGTTGGACACACGTCCCCCCGGCAGGGTTGTACGCGACAGGCATCACATTCGCGTCGGGTGTCACATTGGCCGGAATCCCGTCCCCGGGAACGACGCGCGGACGGCCCGTCGGTACGCCGTCCAGCGAGCGCGACAGTGCACTAAATGCCCTCATGCGTAACAGCTCTTCCCCTATGCCCAATGCCCTGTCGCCCCCCGGAGCCGCTGAATGGCGACCGCAAAGACGCTCCCCGCCCTCCGCGCGGTTGCGGAGAACGGGGAGCAAAATCTTCGAACGCCCACAGGGGTCGATTCAAGTGGTCCGGACCATTAAATTGATCACTGGACCAACACAGATCCTACAAACCGATCAGCCGAAGAGCACCGAGATTACGGCCGGCGTGCGCCGGGAGCGCAGAACCTGTGGATCAGGCGCATGTTCTGCGGACCGGTCCTAGGGGGTCCCGACGATCTCCGCCGCCACCAACTCCGCGATCTGGGCGGTGTTCAGGGCAGCACCCTTGCGCAGGTTGTCCCCGCACACGAACAGTTCGAGAGCCGTCGAATCGTCCAGGGCCCGGCGGACCCGGCCCACCCAGGTCGGATCGGTGCCCACCACGTCCGCGGGCGTGGGGAACTCACCGGCGGCCGGGTTGTCGAAGAGCACGACGCCCGGCGCGGTGGCCAGAATCTCCCGGGCCTTGTCGACCGTCACCTCGTCCTGGAAGCGGGCGTGCACGGTCAGGGAGTGCGTGGTGACCACGGGGACGCGGACGCAGGTCACCGCGACCTTCAGATGGGGCAGCCCGAGGATCTTGCGGGTCTCGTTGCGTACCTTCATCTCCTCCGAGGACCAGCCGTCCTCGGCGAGCGACCCGGCCCACGGCACCACGTTCAGGGCGACCGGCTCCGGGAACGGGCCCGTGTCGTCGCCCACCGCCCGGCGTACGTCACCGGGGCTGGTCCCCAGTTCCGTACCGGCGACGAGAGACATCTGCCGGCGCAGGGTGTCGACGCCGGCTCGGCCCGCGCCGCTGACCGCCTGGTACGAGGAGACGACGAGTTCGCGCAGCCCGAACTCGGCGTGCAGGGCGCCGAGAGCCACGATCATGGACAGGGTCGTGCAGTTCGGGTTGGAGACGATCCCGCGCGGACGCACGCGCGCGGCGTGCGGATTGACCTCGGGGACGACGAGCGGCACTTCCGGGTCCATCCGGAAGGCACCGGAGTTGTCGACGACGACCGCTCCCTTGGCGGCGGCGATCGGCGCCCACTGGGCGGCCACCTCGTCCGGTACGTCGAACATGGCGACGTCGACCCCGTCGAAGGCCTCCTCCGACAGGGCCACCACCTCGACCTCGACGCCGCGCAGGGCCAGCTTGCGGCCGGCCGAGCGCGGCGAGGCGATCAGACGGATCTCGCCCCAGATGTCCGCGTGCTGGGACAGGATCTGGAGCATGACCGTGCCGACGGCCCCGGTCGCTCCCACGACCGCGAGCGTCGGTCGTCCGGTCATCGCCCGGTGCCTCCGTAGACGACGGCCTCGTCGCTGTCGGAGTCGAGTCCGAAGGCGCTGTGCACGGCGCGTACGGCCTCGTTGACGTCGTCGGCGCGGGTGACGACGGAGATACGGATCTCGGAGGTGGAGATCAGCTCGATGTTGACCCCGGCGTCGGTGAGCGCCTCGAAGAAGCCGGCCGTCACACCCGGGTTCGTCTTCATGCCGGCGCCGACGAGCGAGATCTTGCCGATCTGGTCGTCGTAGCGCAGCGACTCGAAGCCGATCACGCCCTTCGCCTTCTCCAGGGCGTCGATGGCCTTGCGGCCCTCGGTCTTCGGGAGGGTGAAGGAGATGTCCGTCAGGCCCGTGGTGGCCGCCGACACGTTCTGCACGATCATGTCGATGTTGATCTCGGCGTTGGCGATGGCGCGGAAGATCGCGGCGGCCTCACCCGGCTTGTCCGGGACACCGACGACCGTGACCTTGGCCTCGGAGGTGTCGTGAGCGACACCGGAAATGATGGCCTGCTCCACCTTCTGGTCCCCTTGCTGCTGTGTCTTTCGAACGGGTGGTGCGCTGCTGACCCAGGTGCCCTGAAGCCCGCTGAAGGACGAACGCACATGGATCGGGATGTTGTAGCGGCGGGCGTATTCCACACAGCGGTGGAGCAGCACCTTGGAGCCGGAGGCGGCGAGCTCCAGCATGTCCTCGAAGGCGATCCAGTCGATCTTCTTCGCCTTCTTCACCACGCGCGGGTCGGCGGTGAACACGCCGTCCACGTCGGTGTAGATCTCGCACACCTCGGCTTCGAGCGCCGCGGCGAGCGCGACGGCCGTGGTGTCGGACCCGCCGCGCCCCAGCGTGGTGATGTCCTTCTTGTCCTGCGAGACACCCTGGAAACCGGCGACGATGGCGATGTTGCCCTCGTCCAGCGCCGTACGGATACGGCCCGGGGTGACGTCGATGATCCGCGCTTTGTTGTGGACCGAGTCGGTGATGACACCTGCCTGACTGCCCGTGAAGCTCTGGGCGCTGTGGCCCAGGTTCTTGATCGCCATCGCCAGCAGGGCCATGGAGATCCGCTCTCCGGCGGTCAGCAGCATGTCGAACTCTCGCCCGCTGGGCATCGGAGATACCTGCTCGGCGAGATCGATCAGCTCGTCCGTCGTGTCGCCCATCGCGGAAACGACCACGACCACCTGGTGGCCGTTCTTCTTCGCTTCCACGATTCGCTTGGCGACGCGCTTGATGCCCTCGGCATCGGCTACGGAGGAACCTCCGTACTTCTGCACGACAAGGCCCACGTGCGCTCCTCGCTCAATCCGTCTCTGCACCGCACTACTGCGGTCGGCTCAGTCTAACGAGCGGCCGGATTTCCCTTCCGAGGTATCGCATCGTGAGATGTCCCGCTCACGACGTGATCTCTCGGGATGTCAGGTCAGTAGGGACATCCGGCCGCTCCGAGACGGCACCTGCCCGTGCTGGGCCCCCGGCACTCCGAAAGTGCCCCGAGTCACACCGCGAACCGCTGCCGGAGCGCGGCCGACCGCCCCGGGAACCCCCGCCGGAGCGCGGTCGGCTACTTGACCGTGCGCAGGCCGAGCGGCCCGGCGATCTCCTCCGCCATCACCTTGCCGGCCTCCTCCGCGAGGGCCTCCTCGCCGAGGTCCTGGTCGGTGTCGAGGCCGTCGAGCTCCTCCAGGGGCTGGTTCAGGCGCACGTGCGCCACCACGGACTGCAGGGCGCGCAGCGTCGCGGAGGCGGTGGAGCCCCAGTTGGAGAAGTAGGAGAACTGCCACCACCAGAGGGCTTCCGTGGTGCGGCCCGCCCGGTAGTGGGCCATGCCGTGGCGGAGGTCGGCCATGACGTCGGCGAGGTCGTCGGAGATTCGGGCCGGGACCGGGGCCTTGCGGGGCTCGTAGGGGTCGAAGACCTCGGAGTAGACGTCGATCGGCTCGAGCATCACCGCGAGACGCTCGCGGAGTTCGTCCACATCCGCCTCCGGGCCGAGGTCCGGCTCGTAACGCTCGTCGGGGACGATGTCCTCGTGCGCGCCGAGACGGCCGCCGGCCAGGAGGAGTTGGGAGACCTCCAGGAGGAGGAAGGGCACGGCCGAGTCCGGCTCGTCGCCCTTGGCCACCTCGGTGACGGCGACCAGGAAGCTCTCTACCTGGTCCGCGATCTGGACCACGAAGTCGTCGGGGTCCGGGCTGGTCGCGTGCAGCGTGGCGTCAGACATCTAGAAGTCGTCTCCCCTCGAAGGCGCGGCCGAGCGTGACCTCGTCCGCGTATTCCAGGTCGCCACCCACCGGGAGGCCGCTGGCCAGGCGGGTGACCTTGAGGCCCATGGGCTTGATCATGCGGGCGAGATACGTGGCCGTGGCCTCGCCCTCCAGGTTCGGGTCCGTGGCCAGGATGAGCTCGGTGACCGCGCCGTCGGCGAGACGGGCCAGGAGTTCCCTTATCCGCAGGTCGTCCGGGCCGACGCCCTCGATCGGGCTGATCGCGCCGCCGAGCACGTGGTACTTGCCCCGGAACTCACGCGTCCGCTCGACCGCGACGACGTCCTTCGGCTCCTCCACCACACAGATCACCGAGAGGTCGCGGCGCGGGTCGCGGCAGATGTTGCACAGCTCCTCCTGCGCGACGTTGCCGCAGGTCGCGCAGAAGCGGACCTTCGCCTTCACTTCCATGAGGGTCTGCGCGAGCCGGCGGACGTCCGTCGGGTCCGCCTGCAGGATGTGGAAGGCGATCCGCTGCGCGCTCTTGGGACCGACGCCGGGGAGCCGCCCCAGTTCGTCGATGAGGTCCTGAACAACGCCTTCGTACAACGGATCGCCTTTCCGAGTGCCCTGGTACCGCCGGGTTCCGTCTTACGTTTCTTCCTGGTGCGTACGGTAGTTGGCCGCCACCGGTCTTAGAAGGGCAGACCGGGGATGCCGCTGCCGCCGCCGAGCCCCTGGGTGAGCGGGCCGAGCGTCTGCTGCTGGAGCGCCTGCGCGTTCGCGTTCGCCGCCTGGACGGCCGCGACGATCAGGTCGGCGAGCGTCTCGGTGTCCTCGGGGTCGACCGCCTTCGGGTCGATCACCAGGCCGCGAAGCTCTCCGGAGCCTGTCACGGTCGCCTTCACCAGGCCGCCGCCCGACTGGCCCCCGACCTCCGTCCGCGCCAGCTCCTCCTGCGCGTTCGCCAGGTCCTGCTGCATCTTCTGGGCCTGCTGCAACAACTGCTGCATATTGGGCTGGCCACCACCGGGAATCACGATCAGCTCCTGGTTTCGAGTACGGCTGTCCGGACCGTTTTTCCTGTCCAGCATGAGCCTACGTGGTCGACGGGCCCGTCGCCCAAGCACTCTTTCGAGTGACACCGTCGCGTCGCCTATACCTGATCAAGACCCTCTTCCGGGCGGAAAGCCGTTGAAACCAGGTCCATCGCCACCCATTGGGCGGTAGGAAGGGGGCGGCGCATTTGCACCACGCGTCACAGGACGTCACACAACGTCAGCTTCATGACCATCGTCCGTCATCACCGTCGTCAACTAGGGAGTGCCGGGTGAGTCAGCCGGAGATGCAGCCCGAGGGGCCGCCCCAGGACGGGCGGAGCGAGGGGGCGGCGGGGCTGCGGCCGGGTGACCTGACCGGTCGGCCGTTCCCGCTCGGCGACTGGGGGGAGCCGGCCGAGCGGCTCCATGAGCTCTACCGGTGGGTGGAACAGGGGGCGCTCGACACGGCGGCCTGGTACCTGTCCGACCGCATGTGGAAGCGGTGGGGCGCGCGTCTGCTGCGGTGCGGGGCCGCGCTGGGAGCCGTGGCCGGGGCCGCGCTGCCGTTGCTCGATCTCACCGGGTCCGTGAGCGGTGCCGCTCCGTGGGGGTATCTGGCGCTGCTGTCCGCGGTCGCCTGTGTCGCCGTCGACCGCTTCTTCGGAGTGACCTCCGGATGGATAAGGGACGTGGCCACCGCGCAGGCCGTCCAGCGGCGGCTTCAGGTACTTCAGTTCGACTGGGCGTCCGAGAGCGTCCGGGAGGTCCTCGGGCCCACGGACGGGACGGCCAGCGAGGCGGCCGACCGGTGCCTCGGGGTGCTGCGGAGGTTCTCGGAGGACATCACAGAGCTGGTGCGCACCGAGACGGCGGACTGGATGGTGGAGTTCCGCACGGGACCGACGCCGCTCGGGATCCAGTCGTCGTCGGCGGGAGCCCCCCGGGTCGACGGGCCGCCCCTGAACGGACGTGTGCCGCTGCCCCCGGGAACCCGCCCGAACATGCCCCGCCAGCGCCCCCCGGAGCCCCGGTAGCGGTCCCGGGCGGTGCCGCGGCGCTGACACCTGACAGCGCCGTGTGTGCGGTCACCGACACGGCGTCACCCGGCGCCGCAGATCTTCAGCCCGACCGGCGTCCCGCACGGCAGATGACCGTGGGTGCGGACGACGTCCTGGCCGCTGCCCCGGCTGATGTAGGAGAGGAAGCCGGAGGCGAGGGAGTCGGCGGGCGGCTGTCCGTAGGTGTAGGCGTACTCGATCTCGCGGTACGGGTAGTCCGAGGTGCCGCGCTCCAGGTCCTCGACGGAGGCGGTGTGACCGTCGAGGCCGATCCTGTGCAGCCCCTTGTGGCCGCCCGCGCTGTTGAGTTCGCTGTAGCCGATCGCGCCGGGCAGCTGGGCGACGGTGTTCAGCACCTGCTCGGTGGAGTCGAGTTCGCAGCGCACGAGCGGTGCCGTCGCGTCGTCCTTGTGGACGCAGTCCAGCGAGGAGTTGGCGATCTCGCCGCGCCCGAGCACCCGGCGCTGGAACACCTGCCGCGTACCGGAGTTGGCGTCCCGGCTGACCAGCAGGACGGGCCGGTCGGGTCCGCCCAGCTGCTTCCAGTTCCTGATCTCGCCGCGGTAGAGACGTCGTACGTCGGTCAGCGACAGGTTCTTGACCGGGATCCCGTCGTTGACGACCAGCGCGAAGACCGACACCGCGATCCGGTTCTCCCTCAGCCGCGGGAAGTCGCCCGGCTTGGGACCGTCGGAGAGAGCGACGACGGCCGGGGACCCGTTCTTCGACTCCCGCCCGGCCGCGTCGAGTTCGCGCACGCCGGCCGTGCTGCCGTGGGCGTCCACCGTGATGGCGGAGCCTTCGCAGTCCTGCTCGTACTTCTCGGCCAGTTCACGCATGACGGGCTCGAAGGCGGTCGAGCCCGTCACGGTCAGCGTGCCCTGCGCGCAGCCGACCGGCGGCGGGGAGTCGTCGCGCAGGACGACGAGCAGGGCGAGCGCGACGACGCACACCGTCAGCAGCACGGTGATCAGCCGGGCCGCGCGGCTGAACAGCGGCGGCTGGTCGTCCGGTGTCGTACTGCGGTTGGGCCGGACCTCGCCGTCCCGGATGCCGCCGACGATCCGTATCGGGCATCCCACGTCGCCGCCCGACAGCAGGACGAGCAGTTTGAAGTGCTCGCCCCGGTTGAGCGGGACCCTCGGGATGCGCAGCGTGCCGTCCGCGTAACTGAGACCGGCGGCCGGGGTGAAGTGGTCCATCAGGTGGTCGGTGCCGGGCGGCTGGGTCACGGACACACCGCGGATCGTGCGGTCGGTGAACACCGCGGTCAGACCGTGCCGTTCACGACTCGTGTAGTCGTCCCCGGCGATGCTCTGCGAACCGTCGTTCTCGATCCGCAGCAGCACGAGGGTGGCGTCGGACATGCCGGGCGCCTCCTCGAACAGCCCGAGCCGCACGTTCGCGCGTCCCGAACGGACGTCGTCCCCTATGGGGTTGTCCATCTGGACGCGGTAGCCGACACGTTTGCGGCGCGGCACCCTGCGTTCGTACCGGACCATCACGGCGGAGGCGCCGACACCGATGACGGCGGTCCCGACGGCCACGACGTTCTCTGCGCTCAGCCACTCCACGTGACCCACTCCCCCGAGCCTGCGGTGCGGTCACCGTACGACTCCGGACGGAAACAGCCCACCTACGGGAAGTGAACTTCAACCGCCTTGGTAGGCACGGAATTCGGCGTGCCGACCAGGGACCTCACAGGCCGCCGGACTCCTGGGGACCCGTGGGCCCGGGTCCACGGACCCGGGCGGGCTCAGCCGCTCTTCGTATAGGTGAGCGCCTCGCCCGAGTTGGTGTTCACCCGGCGCAGCCGGCCGTCCGACAGGAGGGTGACCTCGGAGGCGGCGCCCGGGGAGCACGAGGACGCCGGTTCGCCGGAGGTGACCTGGGAGGGCCCGATCTCCAGCGGTCCGCCGGCGCCCGGGGCCTCGGTCAGGGCGGCCTCGAAGACGCAGTGGTAGGTGCCGCTGCCGGCCGGGCCGTCCGCGGTGAGCGTCAGCACCGTGTCGCCGACCTCGCCCTGCTCGATGGTCAGCCGGCGGGTGTTGTGACCGGTGGCGTTGTCGATGCTGGAGTCCCAGGTGCCGAGGAAGGCCTCCGGGACGGTGCCGTCCGCGGATGCCTCGGCGCTGGGCGACTCGGAGCCGGCGGACGGCTCCTGCGAGGTGCTCTGCCCCGGTGTGGTCGGCGCGCCGGAGGCCGGCGTGGACGCCTTGGGGTCGTCCTGGCCGCCGCCCGCGCCGCCCTTCAGCAGCGCGTACACGCTGCCGCCCGCGCCGAGCGCGACGACCAGGGCCACGACAACGAGGAGGGCTGTGGACCGGCTGCGCCGGGGTTCGGGGCCGAGCGGGGCGACGGCGGGGCCGTACGGAGGGGTCGGGCCGTAGGGCGGGGTGACGCCGGGGCCGTACGGGCCCGGGGCGACGCCCGGTCCGTACGGCGGCGTGGAGCCGTACGGCGGCTGCTGGGGTGCGCCCCAGCCGGCCTGCGGGTAGCCGTAGGCGGGGTGGGCCGGGCCCTGCCCGGAGGACTGCGGGTGCTGCTGCGGGTAGCCGTAGGCCTGGTGCGGGGTGGCCGGTGCCGCCGGGGGCGGCGTCTGGCCCGAGCCCGCGACGAGGGTGGGGAGATGGTTCACGGGACCGGGCTGCCCGGGCGGAGGCGGGGTGGCGCCCTCCTCGGCCGGCGTGGGCGCGTGCTCCGGGGAGGCCTCGGCGGAGGCGGCGGGCGTCGAGGAGGACGCGGACGGCGTCGAGGAGGAGGCCGAGGAAGCGGGCGAGGCGGACGGCGGCTTGGAGAGGTCCGGGGCGGGGACCGGCGATGCGGGGGCCGGAGGCAGGGCGGGCCTGGCCGGCACGGGAGCGGCGCCGGGCACCGGGGCACCGGCCCGGGGCTGCTCCTGCTCCTCGTCGGGGTTCTCCGTGTCGAGCAACTTCACCGCGTGGCGGCCGAGTTGGGCCACCAGCGCGGCAGGCAGCCACGGATCGAGGGTGCGCCCGTCCGAGACGGTGTCCTCCGCGCCTGTTCGCGCCAGGATCTCGTCGAGGCCGGGCCGGGCGTCGGGGTCCTTGCGCAGACAGGCGCGCACGAGATCGGCGAGGCCCTCGGGCACGCCCGTCAGGTCCGGGTCCTCCTGCGCGATGCGGAACATCATGGCGTGCACACCACTGTTGGCCGCCCCGAACGGAAGGGCGCCGGTTGCGGCGTACGACAGGACCGAGCCGAGGCAGAAGATGTCGCACGCGGGGGTGACACGGTCGCCGCGCACCTGCTCGGGGGCCATGAACCCGGGCGAGCCGACGAGCGCCCCGGTGTGCGTCAGACCGCCGTCGGTCACCGTCTCCAGGGCGCGCGCGATGCCGAAGTCGATGACCCGGGGACCGTCGATGGTGACGAGGACGTTCGAAGGCTTGAGGTCGCGGTGGATGAGGCCCGCTGCGTGGATGTCCTTCAGCGCGTGCGCGAGGCCCGCGGCGAGGATGCGCACGGAACGCTCGGGCAGTGCGCCGTGGTCGCGTCCCACGACGGCCTGGAGCGAGGGTCCCGCGACGTAGCCGGTGGCCACCCACGGGATCGCCGCCTCGGTGTCCGCGTCCAGGACGGGTGCGGTCCAGAGACCGCCGACCCGGCGCGCGGCCCTCACCTCCTGGCGGAAGCGGGCCCGGAACTCCTCCTGCTCGGCGAGTTCCGGACGGACGAGTTTGACGGCGACCGTACGCCCCCGGTCGGAGCGCGCGAGATAGACGTGGCCCATCCCGCCGGCACCGAGCCGCGCCAGCAGTCGGTACGCCCCGATCTGGTGCGGATCCCCTGCCCCCAGGTTCTCCATGGCTGCGCCCACCCTCCCCCGTATGCGTGCAACAGACCGAGGATAGTGCGCCGTACGGGGAGGTGGACGGGGCGGTGTCTACGGTTCCGTCACGGCTGGTGCCGTTTTCGTAACAGGTGCCGCGTATTCCGTGGCCTCCGGCGCCGCCAGATCGTCGAGGACGGCCGACAGTCGCTCCAGGACGCGGACGGTCTCGGCGAGCCCTTCAGCGCCGAGCGCCTCGGCGAGCCGGTCGGCGAAGGCGGCGTGGCCGGGGCCGATCTCCGCGACGGCGGCGCGGCCCCGCTCGGTCGGGGAGAGGAGCTTGGCGCGGCGGTGGGCGGGGTTGGGCAGGTACGCGGCGAGCCCTCTGTCCACGAGCAGGTCGGCGACGCGCTGCACGCTCTGCCGGGTGATGCCCATGACGCGGGCGATCCCCGAGACGGGCAGGGGTTCGCCGAGGACGGCGCCGAGCACCTGCCACCAGGCGGCGGTGATCCCGGCGGGCCGGGCCAGCTCCTCGGCCACGGAGAGGTACTGCCCGTTCAGCCGGAAGACCGCGAGGGCGCTGCGGCTGAACAGGTCCTGCCGGCGCCGGCTCACCGGCCCGCCTTCTCCAGTACGGCGTACGCCTCGGCGTCGGAGTCGTGGAAGAGCCGGTACCAGGCGTCCAGGACCTCGCCCTCGTAGACCCCGAGCAGCCGGAAGACCTCGCGGGCGAAGGCGACGGGTTCGGTGGGCCCCGCGGTGACGAGCCCGCCGTCGGTGACGGCGTCGGCGTCGATGTACCGCTCGCCGCCCCGGTACCCCGTGGCGGCGAGGTAGAAGGAGACGGCGCTGGTGTGGTCCCGGTCGTCCAGCAGCCCCTCGCGGGCGAGGCCGGCCGTCGCCCCGCAGATCGCCGCGACCGGGACACCCGCGTCGAGGAACGCGCGGGCGGTACGGGCGAAGGGCGCGAGGTCCTCGGAGGTGTCCCAGAGGTCGGCGCCGGTGAGGACGAGCAGCGAGCTGTCCTCGGGGCGGAGCTCGTCGAGCGCGAGGTCGGGCTGCACGCGCAGCCCTCCGATGGTGGTGACCGGCTCCCGGCCGGGGCCGACCGTGCGGATCGGGTAGCCGGCTCGGGCGAGATGGGCCGTCGTGTGCCCCGTCTCCCAGTCGGCGAAGGTGTCGTAGACGGCGAGGTGGACGGGCTTGCGGGGTGCGGAACCCGTGCCGGCGTCTGCGGTGGCGTTCATGACTCCTCCTCGAGCGAGCGGAAGTTATGTAAGCATCCTGTCAATTCGACAGGGTGCTGTCAAGAGTTCGGAGGGTCCATCGCCCGACCACAGCCCGGACGCCGGGCCGTTGGCTCCCGGGAAGGCACGTGAGGCCGCCGAGAGCGCCCCCGCAGTCCGGACGGAGGCAGCCCGGAGACCGCGGCCGAGGCCCCTGGAAGCCACCCGGAGGGCGAAGGGGGCGTCCGGACGCCGAGCCTGGGAGCCCCTCGGGCGCTCCGGGGGCCCGAGGGGCTCCCGGAAGCCGCCTGAGGCCTGCCGGGAGGCGGCCGGTGGCGACCAGGAAGCCCCGGAAGCGACCCGGAGACCGGGGCGGAGGAACCGGGAAGTCGCCCGAAGCCCGCCGGGAGGGCAGCCCGGAGAGCGAAGGGAGGCGGCCGGACGCCGAGCCGAGAACCCCCGAGGGGGTCCGGACGCCGAGCCGAGAATCCCCGAAGGGCTCCGGACGCCGAGCCGAGAGACCCCGAAGGGCTCCGGACGCCGAACCGAGAACCCCCGAAGAGCTCCGGACCCGAACCGGGAGCCCGCGAGGCGGCCCGGGGGCCGGGCCGAGAACCCCTGGCGCTGCCCGTGGGCATCCCGCATGCCTCGGCCAAGCCCGACAGACTGTCGCGGAAAGCTCCCGACCGCAGACAGGACGCCGATACCGCGCCCGGTCCGTGGACATTTACGCTTCGCCGCATGACCCCTCAGCCCAACCCCCAGGCCGGCGCCGCCGTGAAGGCCGCGGACCGTGCGCACGTGTTCCACTCCTGGTCCGCGCAGGAGCTCATCGACCCGCTAGCCGTCGCCGGCGCGGAGGGGTCGTACTTCTGGGACTACGAAGGCAAGCGGTATCTGGACTTCACCAGTGGGCTCGTCTTCACCAACATCGGGTACCAGCACCCGAAGGTCGTCGCCGCGATCCAGGAACAGGCCGCGACCCTGTCCACGTTCGCGCCCGCCTTCGCCGTCGAGGCGCGTTCGGAGGCGGCCCGGCTGATCGCCGAGCGGACCCCGGGCGACCTGGACAAGATCTTCTTCACCAACGGCGGCGCGGAGGCCGTCGAGAACGCCACGCGGATGGCCCGGCTGCACACCGGCCGTCCGAAGGTGCTCTCCGCCTACCGTTCGTACCACGGTGCCACCTCCACCGCGATCAACCTGACCGGTGACCCCCGGCGCTGGCCGAACGACAGCGGCGCGGCCGGTGTCGTCCACTTCTGGGCGCCCTTCCTGTACCGCAGCCCCTTCCACTCCGACAGCGAGCGGCAGGAGTGCGAGCGCGCGCTGCAGCACCTGGAGGACACGATCGCCTTCGAGGGGCCCGCGACCATAGCGGCCCTCATCCTGGAGACGATCCCGGGCACCGCGGGGATCATGACGCCGCCGGCCGGCTACCTCGCCGGGGTGCGGGAGATCTGCGACCGGTACGGGATCGTCTTCGTCCTGGACGAGGTCATGGCCGGGTTCGGGCGGACCGGCAAGTGGTTCGCCGCCGACCACTACGACGTCACGCCGGACCTGATGACCTTCGCCAAGGGCGTGAACTCCGGCTATGTGCCGCTGGGCGGTGTGGCAATCTCCTCCGCCATCGCCGAGACCTTCGCCAAGCGGCCCTACCCGGGCGGGCTCACCTACTCCGGGCACCCGCTGGCCTGCGCGGCCGCCGTCGCGACGATCAACGTCATGGAGGAGGAAGGGATCGTCGACCAGGCCGCGGCCATCGGCGAGACCGTCCTCGGGCCGGGGCTGCGCGAGCTGGCCGAGCGGCACCCGAGCATCGGCGAGGTACGCGGCACGGGCGTCTTCTGGGCGCTGGAGCTGGTGAAGAACCGGGAGACCCGGGAGCCGCTGGTTCCGTACAACGCCGCGGGCGAGGCGAACGCGCCGATGGCCGCGTTCGGCGCCGCGGCCAAGGCCCGCGGTCTGTGGCCCTTCATCAACATGAACCGCACCCACGTCGTGCCGCCGTGCAACATCACCGAGGCCGAGGCCAAGGAGGGGCTTGCGGCCCTGGACGAGGCGCTGTCGGTGGCGGACGAGCACACGGTGTGAGGCCGTAGGGGTTCCCCGCCCCTGCGGGGGCCGGTCGCTCGGTTCCCGGCGCCCGTGCGGGGGTGCCGGGAAATCCGCTCGCCGATTCCCCACCGCGTATGGTGGCCTGCTCGACGGGATACGCGAGTAGATACGCGCACCTACCCACGCGACGGGGAGTGAGACGACCACCATGGCCGGCACCGGCGGCACGGGCGCCGTAACCCGCAGCACCCTGCGACAGCAGATCGCGGACGCGCTCCGCGACGAGGTGCTCGGGGGTCGCCTCCGGCCGGGCCAGGAGTTCACGGTGAAGGAGATCGCCGAGCAGTACGGCGTCTCCGCCACCCCCGTCCGCGAGGCCCTGGTCGATCTGTCGGCCCAGGGGCTCCTGGACGCCGACCAGCACCGCGGCTTCCGTGTGCACGAGTACTCCGCCGCCGACTACCGCGGCATGATCGAGGCGCGCAGCCTGATCACGGAGGGCATGTTCCAGGAGCTCGTGGCCGGCGGTATGCGGCAGGCCGACGATCCCCGCGCGCTCGCCGCCCTCGCCGCCGTCCGGCGCCGCGGCGAGGAGGCCCAGCGCGCGGCCGCCGCGGGTGACCTGAACATCCTCATCGGTTACGACCTCCGCTTCTGGCGCGAACTGAGCAGCCTCTTCGGCAACCCCTACCTCGGCGACTTCCTGCACCGGCTGCGGGTCCAGTCCTGGGTCTGCACGGTCCAGCACCTGCGCCGGGTCGCCGATCTGAGGGGCCAGCTGTGGTCCGGCCACACGGAGTTGGTCGACGCCCTCGCCCGCCGCGACGCCGACACCGCCCGGGCGATCGTGGCGGCGTACAACGAGCACGCGCTCGCCCTCATCGAACGGCTCGACGCCACGTGAGACCCCGGCCGGGACCCGGATCACCCCGGTCCCGCGTTTGAGGACACCCCCGCCGGGGATCGGGGGGTTGGGGGCACGGCCCCCGAGCGGCGGGCAGGCACCGGCCCACCCGGGAGACCTACTTGCGTACCGGCCTCTTCACAAGACCGCCACGCGCACTACGCTGCCCTGACCACCCTGCACCCCAAGGAGCAAGAGGAGCCGTCTGTTGGCCTGTGACCTGTGGTTGGTCCCGCTCGTCGACGTGCTGTGCCACACCCCCGACAACCCCTTCGCCGAGGAGCTCGCGCTCTACGACAAGGTGCTCGCCGAGGCCGGACTCCCACCGGTGCCGGTGTACGCGTACATGCCGGGCCTCTCGGGTGACGTCGCCCCGGTCGCCGGCTTCGACTACGACGCGCTGCACTTCCTGCGCCGCGCGTACCTCCTCCAGATGTGCGGGCTCGCGGTGACGCCGGTCGACGAACTGGGCGGAGACTACGAACAATTGCTGGAGATGTTCGAGACGAACGCCCAGCAGTCGCATCTGGTCTGGCACTACGACCACGCCGGTGCGTACGTCCCCGTCGAGTTCCCGCACCCGCTGGCCAACGACGAACTCCTCGCGGGCGGCGGCCCCCTGGGCTCCTCCCAGGCCCTCCTGCGCGAACTCGAGTTCGTGGCCCCCTCGATCGGCATCGACCCGGCCAACCCCCCGGCGGCACCGCAGCCCCCGAACGCTCCGACGGAGCTGGAGGAGCCCGCCGCCCCCGCCCCCTACGACGCCAGCCCCTTCGCCCGCGAACGTCACGTCTGGCTGGGCCTGCACGCCGCGGCGACCCGGAGTCTCGCCCAGGGCTCCATGATCATCTTCAGCTGATCCGGCCCTCCCGGTGCGGGGCCCCGGCCACGTGCGCCCCGCACCGACGGACCCTGGTCCCACCCCGGACATGCGCACGCACCCCCGCCCGGCCGTCAGCGCAGCTGGGCCAGGCCCTTCTGGAGATCCTCGCCGTTCATGATCGGGCAGACCTCGACCTCCGCGTTGAGCTGAGTGAAGAACGGTTCGCCGACGGGCGGGAGTTCCGAGCTGTCCTGCATGTCGAACACGATGAACGCGGTACGGCGCCCGCCCACCGGGCCGAAGTACGCCGCTTCCGGCTTGATGCGATCCAGAGCCTCCTTCAGCAGGTCCGACATCTTGCCGCTGCGGATCATTTCGTTGGCCTTCTCCGTGTCCAGGGTCGCCTTGAGCATGACGCGCATCGCACTCACCTTCTCCATCGGTCGACGCACGCAAATGCACCCGAACGTGCACATTCAGGCTATGCCCCCTATCCTCCGCATGCCCACTCCTGCGCCTCGAGCACGGAACGCCGCGGCGGCGTGCGGCCGAGGCGACGTCCACACCCGGCCGGTGCCGCCAACTCGACGGCCGGGTCCGCCCACTGAGGGCCGGGACGGGCACGTACACGATGCGGTTCGGGCTCGCCGTCGGATGCCTGACACCCTCCGGCCGCGCCCGGTGCGAGGTGCCGGCGGGCACCCGCGGGGAAGCGGACCGGGCGGCGCCCGGCGGATTCAACAAATCGTCGCAACACAAGGGGTGTTGGGGTCGTTTTCCAGTAGCTGGGTGAAGCGCTCGGCTGGGGTCTCCCAGCCGAGCGTTTTTCGCGGCCTGGCGTTCAGTTCAGCGGAGGCGGCGTCCAGGTCCATTCGCCCGGGGCCCGTTCCTCACCGGGCAGGCGCGCCGAGCGGCGGCGGGTCGCCCGCGGACGGGCCCACCGTCATGCGACGCCCTCCGCGCGGTGGGGGCGCACGGCAGGGGTGAGCGCCGCGGCACACGCCATCGCCACGGCGACAGACGGGTGGGGGTACGACCGGACCACCGGTTCGAAGGTGCGCCCGTCGCTCGTACGACAACCGAAGTGCGGCGGGACGAACGACGGTTCACAGCCGGTGAGCCGCGTCGAGAGGGCCCGCGCCAGGAGACCCCGCATCCGCGATCAGCTGGACTCGCGCACCACCAGCCTGCACGGAACCGTGTGGACACCCCCCGGCCCCGGCTCCACGTCCTCGGCGTCGATGGCCTCCAGCAGGCGCAGCGCGGCGATCCGGCCGATCTCGGTGAGGTCCATGTCGATGGTGGTCAGCGGCGGGCGGCAGGCCAGCGCCATGGTGTCCCAGTTGTCGTAGCCGACGACCGCGATGTCGCCGGGGACGTCCACCCCCCGCTCGCGCAGCGCGTCGGCGACACCCCGGGCGATCTGGTCGTTGCCGCAGAAGAAGGCGTCGGTGTCCGGTGCCGTGCGCAGCACCGCGTCGGCGGCCCGGCGCCCCCACGCCTCGCTCCACTCGCCGAAGTGGACCCGCCCGGTGGCCAGTCGCAGCGAGGAGCGCCCCAGGTGCTCGACCGCGTGCCGGGCGCGGTCGCGGGCGGCGGCGTGGTGCTCCGGGCCGGTGACATGCGCGATCCGGGTCCGGCCCGCGGCGAGCAGATGCTCCACGGCGAGCTGGGCGCCGCCCCGGTCGTCGGAGACCACGGAGGAGTCGGCCGGGTCGGTGGACGGGGAGAGCGCGTAGACGATCGGGATCGGGTCGACGCCGGTCAGCGGCGGGCGCGGGTCCGTGCGGCGGCCGGTGACGATGATGCCGTCCACCCTGCGGTCCATCAGGTTGCGCAGATGGTGCTGCTCGCGGATCGAGTCGCCCCGGGTGTCGCACAGCAGCACGGAGATCTTCCCGGCGCCCAGCGCGTCCTCCGCGCCGAGCAGCACGGGGGTGGAGAAGCGGCCGATGCCGTCCGTCGTCATCAGACCGACCGTCCAGCTGCGGCCGGTGTGCAGGCTCTGCGCGTGCTGGTTGGGGCGGAAGCCGAGCGTCTCCACGGCGTCGAGAACCCGCTGACGGGTCTCGGGCCGCATCCGCCCGCCGCCGTTCAGGGCCTTCGACGCCGTGCCCACACTGACCCCAGCGAGGGCGGCGACATCGGCGAGCTTGGCCCGGCCGGCGGAGGGCGAGCGCGGAGCAGAGGTCACGGGCAATCCTTTTCCTTCGCGTCGACCGGGACATCACCGTCCCTCGCCGACGACAGTAGCGACCCCATCGTGCCAGCGGCCAGGGGTACGGGCCAGAGCCCGAGCAGCGGAGAAAATTTTGCGTCCCGACCCTTGACCCCCTTCCGTCGACTCCCCTCTACTTTCCGGCAGGAAAACGGTTGCTCAAACGAGTTCCCGATCGGTCCCCCGACCCGTTCGAAGGGGCATGCCGCACCCGTCCCCGGGCGGTCTGCCTCACCCGTCCCCGAGCGGTCCGCCGCACCCGATTCCGAACGACCGACGACCCGCCGAACGCGTCCCGACGAGAACCGGAGAACCATGCCCCGCACACGCTCCGCCGCCCTCCCCGGCACGGGACCCGTGCACCCCACCCCCGGTGCCCGCGCCGCGCTGCGCCCCGCTCCCGTCACCATCGGCGCCGGGTTCTGGCACACCCGCCGTGAGGTCAACGCGCGCATCTCCATCCCGCAGGGCCCGGACCTGCTGGAGTCGGCGGGCAACCTGCACAACCTGCGGCTGGCCGCCGGCACGGCCGAGGGCTCGTTCCAGGGGGCGTACCCGTTCCTCGACACCGACGTCTACAAGTGGCTGGAGGCCGCCGCCTGGCGGCTGTCCGAGGAGCCCGCGGGCGGACCGGCCGCCGAGGTGGACCGGATCATCGCCCTGGTGGCGGCCGCCCAGCAGCCCGACGGCTATCTCAACACCTGGTTCCAGCTCCGCGGGAACGGCGAGCGCTACCAGGATCTGCGCTGGGGTCACGAGCTGTACTGCGCGGGGCACCTCATCCAGGCGGCCGTGGCCCACCACCGCACCACCGGCCGCCCCGAACTCCTCGATGTGGCCCGCCGTTTCGCCGACCACGTCGACTCGGTCTTCGGCGCCCCGGGCAGCGGAAAGCCCCTGGACGGCATCGACGGCCACCCCGAGATCGAGACCGCCCTGGTCGAGCTCTACCGGGAGACCGGCGAACGCCGCTACCTCGACCTGGCCGGCTACTTCGTCGACCGCCACGGCCACGGCCTGCTCGGCGGCGAGGCGTACTGCCAGGACCGGGTGCCGCTGCGCGAGGCGACCACCGTGGAAGGCCACGCCGTACGGCAGTTGTATCTGCTGGCCGCGGCGGCGGACCTCGCGGCCGAGACCGCCGACGCCGAACTCCGCGCCGCCTGCGAGCGCCTGTGGCAGGCCATGGTGGCGACGAAGACCCACCTCACCGGGGGGCTCGGCGCCCACCACGACGAGGAGGACTTCGGCGACCCCTACGAACTCCCCAACGAGCGCGCCTACTGCGAGACCTGCGCCGCCATCGCCTCCGTCCAGTGGAGCTGGCGCATGGCCCTGCTCACCGGCGAGGCCCGCTACGGCGACCTGATCGAACGCACCCTCTACAACGGCTTCCTCGCCGGGGTCTCCCTGGACGGCGAGCGCTGGCTGTACGTCAACCCGCTCCAGGTCCGCGACGGCCACACCGACCCCGGCGGCGACCAGTCGGCCCGCCGCACCCGCTGGTTCCGCTGCGCCTGCTGCCCGCCCAACGTCATGCGGCTACTGGCCTCCCTGGAGCACTACCTCGCGTCCACGAGTCCCGACGGTCTCCAGATCCACCAGTACGTCACCGGCGAGTACCGTGCCGAACGGGCCGGCGCCCCCGTCGCCGTACGCGCAGAGACCGACTACCCCTGGCACGGCACGGTCGCCCTGACCGTCGAGCAGACGCCCGACACCCCCTGGACCCTCTCCCTCCGCATCCCCCAGTGGTGCGACTCCTTCCGCGTCCACGACGGCGAACGGACCTACGACGGCGCGAACGCGCCCGTCCGGGACGGCTGGCTGCGCCTGGAGCGGACCTGGGCTCCCGGCGACCGGGTGATCCTCGAACTCGCCCTGGACGCCCGGCTCACCGCGGCCGACCCGCGCGTGGACGCCGTACGCGGCTGCGCGGCGATCGAACGCGGCCCGCTCGTGTACTGCCTGGAACAGGCGGACCACCCGGGCGGCGGCCTGGACGACCTCGTCCTCGACCCCGCCCGCCCGCTCGCCGTCAAACAGCGCCCCGACCTGCTCGGCGGCGTCACCACCGTGCTGGCCGCCGGACACCGCCGCGCCCTTCCTCCCGACGGTTCCTGGTGGCCCTACCGCCCGGCCGGTCACCCCGCCCCGCCGGCCGGCGACCCCGTCGAACTCACCGCGATCCCCTACTACGCCTGGGCCAACCGCGAGGACGGCGGCATGCGCGTCTGGCTGCCCACGTCCTGAATCCGTACGTCCCTCTCCCGACAACGAGGTCACCCCCGTGAGAAGCACCCGCCGCACCCTGACCGCAGCCATAGCCACCGCCTGTGCCCTCGCCACCGTCACCGCGTGCGGCGGCGGCTCCGGCTCCTCCTCGTCCGGCAAGTCCTCGACGTACACCTTCTGGGACCCCTACCCGCAGTTCGACGCGTCCTCCGACTGGGGCAAGCGTGTCGCCGCGTGCGGCACCGAGGCGGGGGTCGAGGTCAAGCGCACCGCGTACGACACCACGGACCTGGGCAACAAGGCACTGCTCGCCGCCCAGCAGGGCAACGCGCCCGACGTGATGCTGGTCGACAACCCGGTCGTCTCCACCCTCGTGGAGGCGGGCATCCTCACCAAGGCCGGCGACCTCGGTCTCGACACGGCCGCGATCCAGAAGAACATCATCGGAGCGGGCACCCTCGACGACGCGGCCTACGGCGTCCCCATCGGCGCCAACACCCTCGCCCTCTACTACAACAAGAAGGTCCTCTCCGCCGCACACGTCGACCCGGCCGGCATCAAGGACTGGCCGTCCCTCACGGCGGCCCTCAAGAAGATCAAGGCGGCGGGCAAGAAGGGCATCACCTTCTCGGCGATCAACACCGAGGAAGGCAGCTTCCAGTTCCTGCCGTGGTTCTGGGGAGCGGGCGGCGACCTCACCGAACTCGACTCCGCCAGGGGCGTCGCTGCCCTCACCCTGTGGAAGCAGTGGGTCGACGAGGGGTACGCCCCCAAGGACGTACTGAACAACACCCAGACCACCAGCTGGCAGGAGTTCGCCACCGGGGACTACGCGTTCGGCGAGAACGGCACCTGGCAGCTCGGCAACGCCGAGAAGGCCGGATTCCCGTACGGAATCGTCAACATCCCGGCGCAGAAAGGCGGTTCGGCACCGGTTCCCACCGGCGGCGAGTTCGTCACCGTTCCCGTGCAGCAGGACACCGGCCGCTACGACACCAGCAAGAAGATCGTCACCTGCCTGACCAGCGCCAAGAACCTCCTGGCGAGCGACACGACGCTGACCTATGTGGCACCCACCGACGAGGTGCAGGCCCGGCAGGTCGCGGCGAACCCGAAGCTCAAGCCCTGGGTGGAGGCGGTGGCAGCCGCCCGTGGCCGCACCAGCGGCGGCCTGGGCACCAAGTACCCGACCATCTCCCAGCCCCTGTGGACCGCCGTACAGGCGGCCCTCTCCGGCGCCAAGAGCCCCCAGTCCGCCCTGAACGACGCCCAGACCTCGGCCTCCAAGGGCTGAACCCCCAAGCGACTTTCGCCCCCTCCGCCCCTACCCGACCCGTACCTGGGGCTCCGCCCCAGACCCCGCTCCTCAAACGCCGGAGGGGCTGAAATTGCCGACCCCCGGAGGGGCTGAAAAGGGGAGACGCACCCGCAGCCGAAATGCGGCCGGAGGGGCCGTGCCGGTACATCCCTGATGTCCGTCGCTTACGCCCGGATCGAGCAGCGGCTCCCGTTCAGAACTCACGTCTGATCCAACGGCGACGGACTGGGATGTACCGGCACGGCCCCGACCCACCCACCGGACCCGCACCCGCACCCGCACCCACCGGACCCCGACCCGGAAACCGCAGAGGCACCCGCATGCTCACCCATCACCACCGGAGCCGGCTGACGGCGCTCGCCTTCCTCGCCCCGCTGGCCGCCTACCTCACCGCGTTCTACGCCTACCCGCTCTACCGCAACCTCGACCTGAGCCTGCGCGACTACACCGTCCGCTCCTTCGTCGCGGGCGACGCCCCCTTCTCCGGCTGGGACAACTTCTCCAGCGTCCTGAACGACCCGGCGTTCGCCCCGGCGATGCGGCACACCCTGGTCTTCACCTTCGTGTCCATCGCCGTCCAGTACGCCGCCGGCCTCGCGCTCGCCGTCTTCTTCAACCACCACTTCCGCCTGGCCCCCACCCTCCGGGCCCTGTTCCTGATCCCGTGGCTGCTGCCGCTGATCGTGTCGGCGTCGACGTGGTCCTGGATGTTCAACAGCGAGTCGGGTGTGGTGAATTACGCCCTGCACCCGACCGGCGTCGACCCCGTCGGCTGGCTCACCTCACCGCACTGGGCGCTGACATCGGTCATCATCGCCAACATCTGGATCGGCATCCCCTTCAACCTGGTCATCCTGTACAGCGGCCTCCAGAACATCCCCGCCGAGCTGTACGAGGCCGCCGCCCTGGACGGGGCGAACGCCTGGCAGCGGTTCCGCCGCATCACGTTCCCGCTGCTGCGCCCGGTCTCGGCGATCACGCTGCTGCTCGGTCTCGTCTACACCCTCAAGGTCTTCGACCTGATCTGGATCATGACGAAGGGCGGCCCCGGCGACTCCTCGTCCACCCTGGCGACCTGGTCCTACCGGCTCGGATTCGGCACCCTGCTGCCCCAGTTCGGCCCGGGAGCCGCCGTCGGCAACATCCTCATCGTCATCGCCCTCGCCTTCGGGCTGCTGCACATCCGCGTACAGAGGAGGCAGGAGCCGTGAAGTCCCGTACAGGCAAGCGGCGTTACACCGTGGCCGGCATCGCCCTCACCGCGCTGATGCTCTTCCCGGTGTACTGGATGCTGAACGTGTCCCTCACGCCGCAGCGGAACATGCGCAAGAGCCCGCCCGACCTGTTCCCGCTGCACCCCACCTTCGAGGGCTACCGGGCCGTCCTGAACGACCAGTTGCCCTACCTGGGCACCAGCCTGCTCATCGGCCTCGGCACCGTCGCCCTCACCCTGGTCCTCGCCGCCCCGGCGGGATACTCCCTCGCCAAGCTGCGCCCGCCCGGCGCGGGACCGCTCGGCCTCGTGCTCCTGGTCGCCCAGATGATCCCGGGCATCGTCATGGCGATGGGCTTCTACGGGTTCTTCCTCGACCTCGGACTGCTCAATTCCTGGTGGGGCCTGATCGTCGCGGACTCCACCATCGCCGTGCCGTTCGGCGTCATGATCTTCGCCGCGTTCATGTCGGGCATCCCGGACGAACTCATCTCCGCGGCCCGCATCGACGGCGCCGGCACCTGGCGGATCTTCCGCTCCGTCGTCCTGCCGGTGAGCCGCAACGCGATCGTCACGGTCTCGCTCTTCGGCTTCCTGTGGGCCTGGTCCGACTTCGTCTTCGCCAACACCCTCGACGGCGGCGGCGACCTGCGCCCCATCACCCTCGGCATCTACCACTACATCGGCAACAACAACCAGGAATGGAACGCGATCATGGCCACCGCCGTCGTCGCGTCGGTCCCCGCCACTGTCCTGCTCGTCCTCGCACAGCGCTACGTGGCCGCGGGCGTGACCGCGGGCGCGGTGAAGGACTGAGCGGGCGTCACCCGCTCCCCACCTCCAGGAGGCTCTCCATGAGCCGCACGAGCCGCTCAGGCCGCACGCCACGCACCACCACCGCCACTACCGCCAGTTCGACCACCACGACCACCACGACCCCCACCACCGGCACCGCCGCGGCCACCGCCAGTTCGACCACTACGAGCATCACGACCACCACCCCGACCCCGACCGCCAGACCTCACCGCGCCCGCGCACTGGCCGCCCTGGGGACCGCCGCCCTGGCCACCACCGCACTCCTGACCGCGCCCCCCGCCCAGGCCGCCCCGACCGCGGCCACCACCCTGGTCGTCAACGCCGACCAGACCCTGCGCTCCGTCACCCACGTGGCGACCGGCAGCCTGTACGGCCTCGCCGACGCGAGCGCCCCGGCCGACAGCCTGGTCACCCCGCTCAAGCCGAACACCTTCGTGCAGATGGCGCCGGGCGGTTCGCAGCTCCCCAACGGCGAACCCGCGCCCGGGGGAGACGCGCTGAAGGTGGCCTCCAAGGCCGCACGGGCCGGCGCCGGGATCGTCGTACGCATGCCGGACTGGTACCCGAACTTCCCCTACAAGTGGGTGAGCTGGAGCAACTGGCTGTCCGCCGTCGACACCCAGATCGCGTCGGTCAAGTCCTCCTCCGCCACCAACATCCGCGCCTACGAGCTGTGGAACGAACCCGACTGGACCTGGGACACCGCGAACGCCGGTACGTTCGACGCTGGTTGGACGCGCACCTACAAAGAGGTCCGGGCCAAGGACGCCACCACGCCGATCCAGGGGCCGAGCCACTCGGCGTGGAACCAGAGCTGGATGAGCCAGTTCCTCACGGCCGCCAAGGCCGCCGGCACCGTCCCCGACATCATCGCCTGGCACGAACTCCAGGGATCCCAGGACATCGCGGCCCATGTCGCGGCGTACCGCTCCCTGGAGAGCGGCCTCGGCATCAGCCCGCGTCCGATCTCCATCGAGGAGTACGGGACGCCCACGGAGATGGGCATACCGGGTTCACTCGTCGGCTATGTCGCCAAGTTCGAGCGGACGGGGGTGCGGGACGCCGAGCTCGCCTTCTGGAACCACTACGGCACCCTCGGCGACACCCTCACCGACACCGGGGGATCGCCCAACGGCTCGTACTGGCTCTACAAGTGGTACGGCGACATGTCGGGCACGATGATCCCCACCACGCCCCCGGCCCAGACGGGCATCGACGGAGCCGCGTCCCGCACCGGGGACGGCCGGCAGATCAGCGTCCTCTTCGGCGGCGGCACCGGCTCGACGGCCGTCACGGTCAAGGGCCTCGGCTCACTGTCCGCCTTCGGCAGCACGGTGCACGCCAAGCTGGAGTACACCCCGTCCAAGGGCCGCACCACGGCCGTACCGGCCCCGTACACCGTCTCGGAAGCCGACTACACGGTCTCGAACGGGTCCGTCACCGTGCCCGTGGCCATGAACCCCTCGGACGGCTACCACCTGGTCATCACCCCGAGCGGCAGCTCCACCTCGCTCGCCGGGACCTACCAGATCACCAACAGGAACAGCGGCCTCGTCCTGGACACCCAGAACGCGGGCACGGCCCAGGGCACCGCGGTCGTGCAGGCGACGTCCACCACCGGCGCCGGCCAGTCGTGGACCCTCTCGTCCGCCGGATCGGGTCTCTACCGCATCGCCAACAAGGCGAGCGGCCTGCTGCTCGGCATCACGAACGCGAGCACGGCGGCCGGCGGGACCGCGCTGATCTGGGCGGACAACGGCACCGCCGACCACCTCTGGCAGCTGGTCCCGGCCGGTGACGGCTTCTACAAGATCGCCAACTACAACAGCGGTCTGCTGCTCGGAGTGAACGGCATGAGCACCTCCACCGGCGCCCAGGTCCTGCAGTGGGACGACAACGGCACCGCCGACAACCTGTGGAGACTGACCTCCCGCTGAGGCCGGCTCCCCAGGTACGGGTACGCCCCCGGATGTCGGCCGGGGGCGCACTCGTGAAACAACAGCTTCCGGAACCGCGGCGGACGCCTTTTGGGAAACCGCCGCGGGTACCGCTTCGGAAACCGCGGCGGATCTCGCTTCCGTCACCGCCGCGGACACCTCTCCGCGCTAGATGAACGAGTTGATCTCGATCGTCTCGTCGCGGCCCGGGCCGACACCGATCGCGGAGATCGGCGCACCCGACATCTCCTCCAGCGCCTTCACGTAGTCCTGCGCGTTCTTCGGCAGGTCCGCGAAGGTCTTCGCCTTGGTGATGTCCTCCGACCAGCCGGGGAGGGTCTCGTAGATCGGCTTCGCGTGGTGGAAGTCGGTCTGGGAGTACGGGAGCTCCTCGACGCGCTTGCCGTCGATCTCGTACGCCACGCAGACCGGGATCTCCTCCCAGCCGGTCAGGACGTCCAGCTTGGTGAGGAAGAAGTCGGTCAGACCGTTCACGCGGGTCGCGTAGCGGGCGATGACCGCGTCGAACCAGCCGCAGCGCCGGTCACGGCCGGTCGTCACACCGCGCTCGTGGCCGATGCGCCGCAGCGCCTCGCCGTCCGCGTCGAAGAGCTCGGTCGGGAACGGACCCGAGCCGACACGGGTCGTGTACGCCTTGAGGATGCCGATGACCCGGCTGATCTTGGTCGGGCCGACGCCGGCACCCGTGCAGGCGCCGCCCGCGGTCGGGTTCGACGACGTCACGAACGGATACGTGCCGTGGTCGATGTCCAGCAGCGTGCCCTGGCCACCCTCGAAGAGCACGACCTTGTCCTGCTCGAGCGCCTGATTGAGGATCAGGACGGTGTCCGCGACGTACGGCTTGAGCCGGTCCGCGTAGCCCAGCAGCTCCTCGACGACCTGGCTCGCCTCGATGGCGCGGCGGTTGTAGAGCTTGGTGAGCAGCTGGTTCTTGACCTCGAGTGCCGCTTCGACCTTCTGGGTGAGGATCGACTCGTCGTAGAGGTCCTGGATGCGGATACCGACGCGGTTGATCTTGTCCGCGTATGTCGGACCGATCCCGCGACCGGTGGTCCCGATCTTCCGCTTTCCGAGGAAGCGTTCCGTCACCTTGTCGACAGTGACGTTGTAAGGCGTGATGATATGAGCGTTTCCGCTGATCAGCAGCTTGGAGGTGTCGACGCCGCGCTCGTTCAGTCCGTTCAGCTCGGAGAACAGGACGGACGGGTCGACGACGACTCCGTTGCCGATCACCGGAGTGCACTCCGGCGTGAGGATTCCGGAAGGGAGGAGGTGGAGGGCATATTTCTGGTCGCCCACGACTACCGTATGGCCGGCGTTGTTGCCGCCCTGGTAGCGCACCACATAGTCCACGGATCCACCGAGCAGGTCGGTGGCCTTTCCCTTGCCTTCGTCACCCCACTGAGCACCGAGCAGCACAAGTGCGGGCACAGGCGTACACCCCTTCCGGGCGGGGCATGTCCAAGGTCGGGGACGTACGCGGCTGGTTTTCGATACGGCTGCGTACGCCGGCGACCACCTTTGGCCGCGACCGTCGGACCGGATGCCCCGGAATAGACGAAGCCCCTGGCGCAATAGCGCAAGGGGCTCTTGCACAAAGATGCTACCCGAGGAAGCGAGGCATGACCGAGGTGGCGGCTTCCGACCAGCTTCTGGTGGTCATCGACCCGGTCGCCCGACGGACGGACGGCGAGTCTGTACGGATCGCGAAAGACGTGCTCAGCGCGGGTGCGGCGACCAAAGTGTGCCTCCCGGAGGGGCCCGAGGAATTCGCCCGCGCGCTGATCCGTCGGGGTGCGCGCCGACCGGTCGTGATCGGTGACGACGGCGCTCTGCTGCGGGCGGTGTCCCTGCTGCACCGGCAGCGGGAACTGGCCGCGTGCGCACTGTCCTTCGTGCCCGTGGGAGGCGTGCTGTCGCTGTCCCGCTCGCTCGGGGTGCCCATGGGGGCCGTCGCGGCGGCCAGGGCGGTCCTCGACGGGGCCGAACGGCGGCTGGACCTGCTCGTGGACGACAGCGACGGCGTGGTGCTCGGCGCACTGCGCATTCCCTCGCTGCCCTCCCGGCCGCCCGCTCCGGTGGGCGCGGGAGCGCCGGGGGAGGCCGGTGCACATCCCTGGCTCCGCACCTGCCAGTCCCTGGTCAGGACCCTCGCCTCCCGGCCGTCCCGGCTCGCTTTGGGGCCCGGACCCGGGCCCTCCCGGCTGCGGATCGAGGTCGACGGGGTGTGCGTGGTGGATCTGGACCAGCCCGTGGAGACCGTGTCCGTGACGCCCGGGGCGTCGGGGACCGGGGCGGAGATCGAGGTCCGCTCGGTGTCCGTGGGTGCCGAGGCCTCGCCCCTGCGACTGGTGGGGCACAAGGTCACCATCTCCGGCGCCGACTTCCGCTACCGCGCGGACTCCGTGGTCGCCGGCCCGGTCCGCACCCGCACCTGGACACTGCGGGAGTCGGCCTGGGGCCTGACCCTGCCGACAGCACGGTGACCTACCCGGGGATTCCGGGACACGCCGACCGACCGGGTTCCAGGGCACGGTGACCGACCCTGGGTTTCCAGGGCACGTGACGGGGCGAGCGCCCAGGGGCGCGATGGCGGGGCGGGTGTGTGGACGCCCCGCCCTCGCTCGTCACCTGTCGCCGTACAGCTTCTCCCGGTGGGCGCGCCAGCGTTCCATCATCGCGGCGATCTCCCCGTCGATGAACTCGAAGAACGCGAGGGTCTCGGAGAGCCGGCGCCCGGCGGGGGTCGCCGGGCCGAGGGAGTCGACGCCGGCCCGCAGGGCGAGTTCCCAGCGCTTCAGCACCGCGTCGCGGTTGGTCAGCGCCTCGTACCACTGGTTGCTGTGCACCCGGTACCGCTCGCGCCGCGAGCCGGGTTCGCGCTCGCGCGAAACCATGTGCTGCTGCGCGAGGTAGCGCACGGCACCGGAGACGGCGGCCGGGCTGACCTGGAGCTGCTCGCCGAGTTCGGCGGAGGTCATGGCACCGGAATCGGAGGCCAGCAGCGCGGCGAAGACCCGGGCGGGCATCCGCTGCATCCCGGCCTCGACGAGCTGCGCCGCGAAGCCCTCGACGAACTGGGAGACCGCCTCGGGATCCCGTTCCGCCGTAGTCGGTTCCGCCATCTGTCGATCATCTCCCCTGCTCGCGCATCACCGCCGAGTGTAGCCAGGGTTTATACGTTTCCTTAACTTCACAAATTTCTGAAAGAAGCGTACGTTCTGAATCATGACGAAGGCAATCAGCGTCGCCGGACTGCACAAGTCCTTCGGCACGACGCACGCGCTGGACGGCCTCGACCTGGAGGTCGAAGCCGGCGAGGTGCACGGCTTCCTCGGACCCAACGGCTCCGGGAAGTCCACCACCATCCGGGTCCTGCTGGGCCTGCTGCGGGCCGACTCGGGCGCCGCACGGATGCTGGGCATGGACCCCTGGGCGGACGCGGTCGAACTGCACCGCCGGGTCGCCTACGTCCCCGGCGACGTGACCCTGTGGCGCAACCTCTCCGGCGGCGAGGTCATCGACCTCTACGGCCGGCTGCACGGCGGGGGCCGCGCCCGGCGCGGCGGGCAGACGGGCGGACGGTCCGGCGGCCTCGACCCGGCGCGACGCGCCGACCTGATCGAGCGCTTCGAGCTCGACCCCACCAAGAAGGGGCGGACCTACTCGAAGGGCAACCGCCAGAAGGTCGCCCTCGTCGCCGCCTTCGCCTCGGACGTCGACGTGCTGATCCTGGACGAGCCGACCTCGGGCCTCGACCCGCTCATGGAGGAGGTCTTCCAGCGGTGCGTCCAGGAGGAGCGTGACCGGGGCCGGACCATTCTGCTGTCCTCGCACATCCTCAGCGAGGTCGAGGAACTCTGCGACCGCGTCAGCATCATCCGCAAGGGACAGACCGTCGAGAGCGGCTCCCTCACCGATCTGCGCCACCTCACCCGTACCAGCGTGACCGCCGAACTCACCGGCCCGCCGAACGGACTGGCGGCCCTGCCCGGGGTCCACGACCTCGAGGTGCAGGACACCGGGGTCCGGCCGGACGGAGTCCGCTGCCGGGTCGAACTCCACGTCGACACCGACAAGTTGAACGCCGTGCTCCGGTCGCTGACCGACTCCGGCGTACGGTCCCTGACCTCGACCCCGCCGACCCTGGAGGAGCTCTTCCTGCGGCACTACCAGGAGGACGTCCGGGCCGGAGCCGAGGAGGCGACGGCACGATGACCGCCACGACCGCCGGCACCTTCGCCGCACGCGTCGGCGGCTCCCGCCCGCTGGCCGGCACCGGAACCCTGCTGAGGTTCGCGCTGCGCCGCGACCGCGTGCTGATGCCGCTGTGGATCGGCGTGACCGCTCTGATGGTGCTCTCCCTGCCGAGCTCCCTGAAGACCGTCTACAGCACCCCCGCCGAACGCGCCGACGTGGCACGGCAGATGCTCACCAACAGCTCCCTGCGCGCCACCTACGGGCCGGTGTTCAGCGACTCGCTCGGCGGACTCACCGCCTGGCGCATCGGCGGCTACGCCGGAGTGCTCGCCGCCGTCATGAGCCTGATCGTCGTCGTACGGCACACCCGGGAAGAGGAGGAGAGCGGACGGCAGGAACTCGTCTCCGCCGCGATGGTCGGGCGGCGGGCTCCGCTGACCGCCGCGCTGCTCGCGGCACTCGTCGCGAACGGCGTCCTCGCCCTGCTCATCGCTGGTGGCCTGGCCGGACAGGGCGGCGCCGGAGCCCTGGCGCTGGGACTCGCGATCGGCGCCGTCGGGATGGTCTTCGCGACCATGGCGGCGATCGTCGCCCAGCTGACGGAGAGCGCACGGCTCGCCAAGGGGCTGACGGGCGGGCTGATCGGCGCCGCCTTCGTCCTGAAGGCGGCGGGCGACTCGGCCACCGACGACGGCTCCTCGGTGCTGACCTGGCTCTCCCCCGTGGGCTGGCTGGAGAACCTCCGCGCCTTCGCGGACGAACGCTGGTGGGTCCTGCTGCTGTTCGTGGCGGCGGCCGGCGTACAGGGCGCCGTCGCCTACGCACTCGCCGGTCGGCGCGACGTCGGCATGAGCTTCCTGCCCACCCGGCCGGGGCCCGCCACCGGCCGCCTCGGCACGGCCGGAGCACTGGCCTGGCGGCTGCAGCGCGGCGCGGTGCTCGGCTGGAGCCTCGGCTTCCTCGCCGCCGGCGCCGCGTTCGGCGGGATCACGAAGGGCGCATCCGACCTGGTCGGCGACAACGCCAAGACCCGCGAGATCATCGAGCGGATGGGCGGGCAGGCCGGCATCACCGACGCGTTCCTCGCCACCATGGTGAACATGCTGGGTATGGTCGCCGCGCTCTACATCGTCGCCTCCGTGCTCCGGCTGCACGGCGAGGAGACCTCGCAGCGCGCCGAACCCCTGCTCGCCGCCGCCGTCGGCCGACTGCGCTGGGCCGGCGGACACCTGGCCATCGCCTTCGGCGGCTCGGTCCTGATCATGCTGCTCGGCGGACTCGGCCTCGGTCTCGGCTACGGCTCCGAACTCGGCGCCGTCCTCGGAGCCTGCCTGGTCCAGGTCCCGGCCATCTGGACCGTGGGCGGCCTCGCCGTCCTGCTCCACGGCCTCTCGCCCCGCCTCGCCCCCGGCGCCTGGGCCGCCGCCGGTCTCGCCCTCCTCCTCGGCTGGATCGGCCCCGCCCTGGACATCCCCCAGGCCGTCATGGACCTCTCCCCCTTCGGCCACCTCCCGAAGCTGCCGGGCGGCACCATGGCCTGGACACCCGTCCTCGTCCTCACCGGGATCGCGGCGGCCCTGACGGCGGCAGGACTGGCCTCCCTGCGGCGGCGCGACCTGACGGTGTGAGGCGGCGCCGCCGAACGGAGCGAGCCGAGCTGAGCGAGTTGAGCTGAGCTGAGCGAGCGGACGGCCGACGGCGTCCGTCAGACCTCGACCATCAAGCTCTCCAGCCCGCGGATCACGAAGTTCGGCTTGCGGACCGGCTCCTCGGCGAGACGGAGGGCGGGGGCCCTGGTCAGCAGCGCACTCATGGACGCCGCCAGTTCGAGCCGGGCCAGCGGAGCGCCGATGCAGTAGTGGATACCGGCGCTGAACGAGATGTGCGGGTTCTCCGCCCGGGACAGGTCCAACGTCTCCGGGGCCGCGAACACCTCGGCGTCACGGTTCGCGGAACCGAAGAGCATCGCGATCTCCGCACCCCGCGGAACCGTCGTACCGTCGATCTCGATGTCGTCGAGCACCCAGCGCTCGAACAGCTGGAGCGGGGTGTCGTAACGCATCAGCTCCTCCACGGCCGTGGGGATCAGTGAGTGATCCGCCCGCAGCGCCGCCAGCTGCCCGGGATGCCGGAACAGGGTCCACCAGCCGGTCACCGTCGAGTTGACCGTCGCCTCGTGTCCCGCGTTCAGCAGCAGCACGCACGTGGAGATCATCTCCTGCTCGGTGAGCCGGTCGCCCTCGTCGTGCGCCGCGATCAGCCCCGAGATCAGATCGTCCGCCGGCTCCTTGCGGCGGGCCTCGATCAGCCCGCGCAGGTACTCGGTGAACTCCACCGACGCCCGCACCGCCTTCCCCGCCACCTCCTCGGACGGATTCAGCTCGTACATCCCGCAGATGTCCGCCGACCAGGGCCGCAACGGCGCACGGTCGGACTCCGGGATACCCAGCATCTCCGCGATCACCGACACCGGCAGCGGCTCCGCCACATCGGTCAGCAGATCCCCGCCGCCGGCTTCCACCAGCCGGTCGACCAGCTCACCCGCCAGCCCCTCCACGTACGGCTTCAGCCGCTCCACCGTGCGCGGCGTGAACGCCTTCGACACCAGCCGCCGGATCCGCGTGTGGTCCGGAGGCTCCAGATCGAGCATCCCGTGATCGTTGAGCACATGGAACGGCTCCTGCTCCGGCGGCGGCGCCGTCCGTCCGAAGTCCTCGTGCGTGAACCGGTGCTGATACGTCCGGCCCAACCGGCGGTCCCGCAGCAGTGCCGACACATCCGCGTGGTGCGGCACCAGCCACTGGTTCGTCGGCTCGTAGAAATGCACCCGGCCCCGCGCACGCAGCTCCTCGTACGCCGGGTACGGGTCCGCCACGAACGCCGGATCCCACGGGTCGAAGGCCTGCGAAGTCTCCAAAGCTGCCATGAACGGACGCTAGCCCGACCCACCCCCCGCTGACCAGGGCAGTCCCGAACAGCGACCGCCCGTCCCTCCCTGTCACCCCGGTGCTGTCGCGGCGCGGAGCCCCTTCGATGCGGCCGGCGTCGCACGGTCACCTCACTGCGACCGGCCGCGCCCGGTCCCCTCAGCGTGACCGGCCGCGCACCCTCACCTCGGAGTGACCAGTCGCGCCTCGTACGCGAACACCGCCGCCTGCGTCCGGTCCCGCAGGCCCAGCTTCACCAGAATGCGGCTCACATGGGTCTTGATCGTCGACTCCGCGACGACGAGGCGCCCGGCGATCTCCGCATTCGACAGACCCTGCGCGATCAGCACCAGCACCTCCGTCTCCCGGTCGGTCAGATCCCCGTACGCCGCATGCGCCGTCGCCGACAGCCGGGGCTCGTCCGCGAGCTTGGAGAACTCCGTGATCAGGCGCCTGGTGACCGAGGGGGCGAGCAGCGCCTCCCCGGCCGACACCACCCGCACCCCGTCGGCGAGCTGGCGGGCCGAGGCGTCCTTGAGCAGGAAGCCCGACGCCCCCGCCCGCAGCGCCTGATACACGTACTCGTCGAGATCGAACGTCGTCAGCACCAGCACCTTCGCCGCGCCGTCCGCTGCGACGATCTCCCGGGTCGCCTCGATCCCGTTCATCTCCGGCATGCGGATGTCCATGAGCACGACGTCCGGAGCCAGCTCACGGACCCGGTCGACCGCCTCCCGGCCGTTGACCGCCTCTCCGACCACCTCGATGTCCGGCATCGCGCCGAGCAGCACGGAGAAGCCCTCGCGGACCATCATCTGGTCGTCGGCGATCAACACGCGGATCGTGCCGCCCGTCATCCGGTCTCCTCCCCCGACGGCACCGGCACGAACACCGCCACCTCGTACCCTCCGTCGTCCGTGACGCCCGCCGTCATCTCACCGTCCAGCATCGTTACCCGCTCGCGCATGCCCGTGATGCCGTGCCCCGCGCCGTGCGTGGACTTCTCCAGGATCGTCGCCGGCGCGGGGCCGTTGACTATGCGCAGGCCGAGCCCGCCGAGGACGTAACCGACCTCGACGCGGGCCGACGCGCCCGGTGCGTGCCGCAGGGTGTTGCTGAGGGCCTCCTGGACTATCCGGTACGCCGACAGCTCGACGCCCTGGGGAAGTTCGCGCACCGCGCCGGTGACCGCCTTCTCCACGGTCAGACCCGCCTCCCGCACATTGGCGAGGAGCGCGTCCAGATCGGCGAGGGTGGGCTGCGGAGCGTCCGGGGCCTCGTAGTCCTCGGCCCTGACCACGCCCAGCACACGGCGCAGCTCGGTCAGCGCCGCCACCGCGTTCTCCCGGATCGTGACGAAGGCCTGCTCCAGCTCCGGGGGCGGATTCTCCACCCGGTAGGGCGCCGCCTCCGCCTGGATCGCGACCACCGACATGTGGTGCGCGACCACGTCGTGCAGCTCGCGGGCGATCGTCGTGCGCTCTTCGAGCAGCGTGCGCCTGGAACGCTCCTGGGCCGTCTCCGACTGGTGGGCCGTCACCTCCTGCTCGGCCTCCTTGCGGATGTTCAGGACCGTGACGACCAGGAGGGCCAGCGCGGAGACGAAGAGCAGCGGGAACGTGTTGACGCTGTAGTAGCCCGCTCCGAACAGGGTCTCGGTGACCAGGCTGTACGCCGCGGTCAGCAGCCACATCCACGCCGCGACGCGAGGGCGTGACCGCAGAGCCACGACCGTCAGCACCGTGACATGCGATATGAAGCTGCCGGGCGCCCACGGCCAGTCGCTCCAGGCGCTGGCGAACGTGGCGACGACCGGGGCCGCCGCGATCGAGAACCAGAAGGCGCCGACCGGACGGACCAGGGTCGCCAGGACCGGAAGCAGGGCGAGGAACCCGCACAGCAGGGGTGCGACCGTGCCGGAGCCGGGGCCGACACTGGACTCGGCGCCGTAGGCCGCGGCCATCGCCAGCAGGCCGGCCGCCGCCACCGCCGCGTGCGGGGTCCAGGCCGCGTATGCGCGCAGGGTCCCGGGGAAGCGGCGGGTGATGGGGCCGTCCGTGCGCATGCGGGGGAGGGGGCGGTAGGCGAAGGCGTTGTGGAACATGTCCTGCCGCAGGCCGCGCACGGCGTCCGCGGCGAGGCGGTACTCCGGGCTGCGGGGCTTGGCCCCGGCGATGCCGGAGAGCTTTCCGGCACCGCCGGGGGGCGGAGGTGTCGTCTGCGTCTGGGTCGTCTCGGTCACGTTCAAAACGGTAGGGCCGGGTGGGGGGTGCGGTCGTCACCTGCGAGGAGGGTTCCTGGGCGTCCGTCTCAGGTACTACGGGTAGGGGTTCGCTCGCCCCGAGGTCGGGCGGCCGGCGCCTGCCCGGGGTGCCTGCGGGGTCGCTCGCGCTGGCGTCCGGGTGGGGTGCGGTGGCCGGGCGGGGTCCGGGCGGGGTCCGGTGGCCCGGCGGGGTCCGGTGGGTGGGTCGGGGCCGTGCCGGTACATCCCAGTCCGTCGCCGTTGGATCAGACGTGAGTTCTGAACGGAGCCGCTGCTCGATCCGGGCGTAAGCGACGGACATCAGGGATGTACCGGCACGGCCCCTCCCGTGCGTGGACCGGTGCGGGTCGTACGTGGCGAAGATTCAGCCCCTCCGGCGTTTGAGGAGCGGGGGCTGGGGCGGAGCCCCAGGTGCGGGAGGGGATGGGGCGGAGGGTGCGAAGGAAAGTGGGGGCTGGGGCAGAGCCCCAGGGTGGGTCGGGTAGGGGCGGAGGGAGCGAAAAGGGTTGGGGGGCCGGGGCGGGTCAGTAGCCTGTGGGGCGGATCAGGCCTGACTCGTAGGCGAAGACTGCTGCTTGGGTGCGGTCGCGCAGGCCCAGTTTGACGAGGATGCGGCCCACGTGGGTCTTCACGGTCTGCTCGGCCACCACCAGGCGTTGGGCAATCTCTGCGTTGGAGAGGCCCTGGGCGATGTGGGCCAGGACCTCGGTTTCGCGTTCGGTGAGGTCGCCGATGCGCTGCTTGAGGGGTGCGCGCGGGGTGGAGTCGAGGCGGGAGAACTCGGCGATGAGGCGGCGGGTGATGCCGGGGGCGAGGAGAGCGTCTCCGGCCGCCACCACCCGGACCGCCTCGGCGAGTTGATCTGCCGAGGCGTCTTTGAGCAGGAAGCCGGAGGCGCCGGCGCGGAGGGCTTCGTAGACGTACTCGTCGAGGTCGAACGTGGTGAGCACCAGGACCTTGATGTGCGGGGTGTCGGTGGTGATGCGGCGGGTCGCCTCGATGCCGCCGAGTTCGGGCATGCGGATGTCCATCAGGACGACGTCCGGGGCGAGTTCGGCGACCTGGAGAATCGCGTCGAGTCCGTCGACCGCCTGGCCGATCACGTCGATGTCGGGCTGGGTGTTGAGCAGCACGGTGAATCCCTGCCGGACCATCTGCTGGTCGTCGGCGATCAGTACGCGGATGGTGCCGCTCACGGTCGTCATGGAGTCTCTTCTCCTGGGAGGCCTGCGATGGTGTCGTCGGTCCGGGCGGCGTCGTGGGCGGGAGCCGCGCCGTCGGGGGACGCGATGCCGTTGCGCGGGAGGAAGGCCGCCACCGCGAAGCCGCCGCAGGACGTCTCCGAGGTCACGAGAGTGCCACCGAGCATCGCGACGCGCTCCCGCATACCGAGCAGTCCGTGTCCCGCGCCCGGTGACGGCGGAGCGGGTCGCTCGGGCCGTGAGTTGACGACCCTGACCTGGAGGCCGCGCGGGAAGTGCCAGAGCTCCACCTTGACCGCGGAACCCGGCGCGTGCCGCAGGGCGTTGCTCAGCGCCTCCTGGATGATCCGGTACGCCGACAGCTCCACGCCCGGCGCCAGGGGAAGCTGCTCCCCGGTGATCTCCGTGGTCACGTCCAGTCCCGCCGCGCGGGTGTTCTCGACCAGGGCGTCGAGGCGGTCCAGTGTCGGCTGCGGAGCGTCCGGAGCCGCGCCCGCGCCCGCCCCGAGGCCGTACGGGTCGTCCGGATTCTCCGACCGCAGCACTCCGAGCACACGGCGCAGTTCCGTCAACGCCTCCAGGGCGTTCTGCCGGATGCCTTCCAGGTTCTCCTTCAGTTCCTGCGTCGGGTTCTCGACCAGGTGCGGGGCGACCTGGGCCTGAATGGAGATCACCGACATGTGGTGGGCGACCACGTCGTGCAGCTCGCGCGCGATGCGGCTGCGCTCCTCCAGGAGAGTGCGGCGGGCGCGCTCCTCCGCGGTCAGCGAGGCCTGCTCGACCAGTTGGGTACGGGCTTCCCGGCGACCGCGCAACGCCGTTCCGAGAAGGACGACGGCGGTGAAGACGACCACTGCCAGCGTTCCGGTCGGACTGTACGACGGTCCGCCCAGCATGCCCGTCGACCGGTACGCCGGTCCGCCTGCCAGGCCCTGCAGCACATACGTGACCAGACCCGTCAGAGCCAGCGCGCCGACGGCGACCCGTGTGGGCAGCCGCAGGGCGAGCAGGAAGAGCACGAAGGCCTGCGCCAGCATCGCGGACGTGCTCCACGGCCAGTCCGGTCCCGGGGCCGGGATGACCCACTCGGTGTGCGCGCGGGCGACGACGGCGGCCACCACAGTGGTGCCCAGCGACAGCCACCAGGCCGGAACGGGACGCCACAGCGCGAGCACGATCGCCGCACCCAGCACGAAGCCGCTCCCCGTGCCCAGCGGGAATCCCAGCCGATAGCTGCTGGTCAGCTCGTCCATGGCCGCCAGCCCGACTCCGAGGGCGGCCAGACACACCACCGCATGCGGCAGCCGACGCAGCCAACGGGGCCGGGACAACGGCGGCAGCGGCGCGGCCGCCGGCACCGCGAGCTCGGCCAGGATCTCGCGCAGCAGCGACAGGACCGGCATGAACGAGAGGGAGGCCAGTGCCCGCATGCGGGTGGGATGAGGAACACGACCCGTGGATGTCGTGGTGGGAGCGGGGACCTCGCGTGGGTGCGCGAGGTCGTCGGAGTGCACGGCAGGCTCGCTGTTCGCAGGCCTGCGCTCCTTGTCGGTCACGTCGGCAACCCTAGGCACGGGGCGCCGCCTTGGGAGTGGCCGGGCCGGAGCCGCGGTGGACGCGGACGACTCGGGACGTGCGACCGGTGGGACGGCGGGGTCCCCGCTCGTGGACACCGAAGGCGCACCAGCAGAGCGCGAGGGCGCAGACGAAGACGGGCAGCCAGGCGACTCTCGCGGCCACCCACGCCAGGGTGTCGGGGGTGGTGTGCAGACCGGGGAGCCGGCCCGCGAGCAGGCCGAGGGCGGTGACCGCCATCAGGGACGTCTGGTGCCAGAGGAATATCGTCATCGCGGAGAGGTTGGCGAAGGCGATCCCCGCCCAGACCGCCGGGCGCCGCATCCCCCGGCGCAGTGGCTCGCGCAGCAGCAGCGCGAGCCCGCACTGGGCCAGACCGAAGGTGACTGCGGCCAGCGTCGGCGGATTCAGGTTGGAGACCGTGGCCCCCGGTATGCCGACCATGGACGCCGGATAACCGCCCCACGCCACCAGCACGACCGTCGCCACGGCTCCGCCGCCGAACAGCACCCAGCCCGCGCGCCGCCTCTCCAGATCGCCGCGCGTCCAGGCGGCGCCCAGTGCATAGGGCACCAGCCAGCCGGCCGCGACGTTCACCCAGCCGAGCCATGCCGGGCCGCCGAGGCCGAACCGGATGACGTCCACATGGAGAACGACGGCCAGCGGCCACAGCGGGTTGACGCGGGTGAGCAGCGGCGTCGCCGCCGTCAGTCCGGCGAAGACCACCAGGAACCAGAGCGGGGACAACGCCAGCTTCACCAGCGTGTGCACCGTGGCGAGGTCGGCACCGGACACGAGCAGGCAGACCGTCGCCACCGCCCAGAGTGTCAGCACCGCGGCGACCGGCCTCAGGAGACGGCTCAGCCGCGCGCGCAGCCACTGCCCGTACGTCGTGCCACGCGCCCGCGCCGACGCATGGCTCTTCGTCGCCACATGGCCGCCCACCAGGAAGAACACGGCGAGCGTCTGGAAGACCCAGGAGATCGGGGCCAGCCACGGCATGGGCCGCAACGGGCTGGCCGCGCGCAGTGCGCCGCCGTCCGCGACCAGTGCCGTCACCAGCCAGTGGCCCAGGACGACGCCCAGGATCGCGAGGGCGCGCAGGGCGTCGACAGCGCGGTCCCGCTCGACGGGGGTGGCCCGGTCGACGCGGTGGACCGCGGTCCGCAGGCCGGCCAGGGCCGTCGTGCCGGTCACTTCACGCACGGGTCACCTCCGAGGTGTCGCCGAGGACGATGCGGGCGAGGTTGGCCAGCGACTCCGAGCCCGGTTCGAAGTAGTCGCTGTGGCCGTGGGGGCCCGCCCGGAAGACCCGGGCGCCGAAGAGCGGGGACACCGGGTCGGGGCCGAAGCCGACGGTCGTGCCGAAGAGGCCGGCACTCGCGTGCGGGAGATGCGCGATCCAGTCGGCGGAGCCGCGGGCCGCCCAGACGCGGGCGGAGGTGCGCAGCGCCGCGGCGGAGGACGCTCCCGTGCCGGGGCTGCCGATGAAGACGATGTCGCTCGCGTCCGAGCCCGGGGCCGCGCGGCCGCAGACCACCGTGCCGTACGAGTGGCAGAGCAGGGTCAGGTGCGCCGACCGGCCGACGACGCCCCGCAGTTGGCGCAGGAACGCCCACAGGAGGGGAGCCGCGTCGTCCGCGCGGTCCGTCGTCAGGACCGTGGTGCTCACGGTGCCCGGCGTCTCGTACCCGAGCCAGGAGAGGACGGCCCCGCGCGGGCCGAGTCGGTCGCGCAGGGCGAGGGCGCCGGCGCGGAAACGGTCGTACGTCTCCAGGGTGGTGTCCGAGCCCGGGACCAGGACGGCCACGCGGTCGGCGTGGGCGAGGTCGCCGAAGACCTCGACGGCCCGGCCGGGGCCCCGGCCGTCGAAGGAGAGAAGACGACGGGAGGGGGCGGCCATGGCGCGGTCGGCGGCGGCGCGGGTGCGGTCGCCGTGGTCCGCGGCCATCCGGGCCGCCTCCGCGGCGTTGGCCCGGTTCGCCTCGTACGCCGTGTCCAGGGTCGCCGCCGTCAGCGGCGCGAGGACCGCGGGCGCGGGTGCGGGGATCTCCGGCCGGGCGACGGCGGACACGGGGACGACCACGGCCGCCATGACCAGCGCGGCGAGCAGCGTCCGGCGCAGCCGACGGGTGAACCCGCCTCCGGCCCGGCGGCGGGGACCAGGGAGGGGACCAGGGAGGGGACGGAGGTCTTCGGTCCGCGTGGTCCGCTTGGTCCGCTTGGTCCGCGTGGTCCGCGTGGTCTGCGCAGTCGGCGCGGCGGGTGTGGCCGGCCTCCCCCGGGGCGGGTGCGCGGAGACGTCCGCTCTCCCCTTGGCGGAGACGTCCGCTCTCCCCCTGGCGGTCGGCCTCGCCCGGAATTCCATGATGTCCGTCCCTCCCCGTCCGCCCGTTCGTCGGGCGGCACTGGAAGGGAAATTACGGACCGTCACATGTCGTCCGCGTCCCGCTGTGGAACTCACCTGGGAGGTAGCTCTCAGGTACTACGGGTATGACCGGGGTTCGGGAGAGTGCGCCAATCGCCTTGATCGACAACGCGGTTGACGACTCCCGCGACGGCTCTTCTGTTGGCCGGCTCAGGGCCCGGTCACCGGGCCCAGCACCGGATCACCGGGCCCAACGCCCGATCACCGGGCCGGGTGCCCGATCGCCGGGCCGGGCCTGGACGCCGGTCCGGCTCCCGGACTACCAGGCCAGTTGGGCGATCTCCTCCGCCACGACGGCGCAGGCGTCGGCGGCCGGGTCGATCAGGGGGAAGTGGCCGACGTCCTCCAGAAGCGTCAGCCCGACCACCTCGCCCGCCTTGGCCGCCGCGTCCGCGTACGACTCGGCGACCGCCTGCGGTACGACGATGTCGGTGCGGCCCTGGACCAGGGTGGTGGCGATGCCGGTCGGGAGAAGGCGCACGGGGTCGGCGTACGGCAGACGTTCCGCGAACGTGGCTTCTCCACCCAGGAATTGGCGGGAGGCTCCGCCACAGACATCGAGCTTCTCCGCGACCTGGAAGTCCGCGATCGGGGCGAGGGCGACGACGCCGCGCAGGGGTGCGGGGCGCTCGGTGTACCAGGGCGCGTCGGCGGGCAACAGGTGGCGGGCCGCTGCCCACAGGGCCAGGTGACCACCCGCCGAGTGGCCGGTGACCACCATGCGCCGGGGGTCGGCCTGCGGGAGCGCCTCGCGTACGAGGGCGGGCAGCGCGTCGAGCGCGGCCGCCACGTCGTCGAGGGTGTCGGGCCACCGGCCGGCGACCGGACCTCCGGAGGAGGCCGCACTGTCCGGTCCCGGGGCCGCGGGGCCGCCCTGCGCGGGAATCGCGGCCCCGCCCGGCGCGGGGTGCGTCGCCTCCCCGCGGCGGTACTCGACGTTCGCCACGGCGAAGCCGCGGCGGGTCAGGAAGTCCGCGAACGGGGTGATGTGACGGCGGTCGTACGGGGCACGCCAGGCGCCACCGTGCAGAACGACCACGAGAGGGGTGAGGACCGCCGGGTCGGGATCGCGCGGGGCGTAGAAGTCGATCACCTGGTCGGGGTGGTCGCCGTACGCCATGGTGACGTCGGGGTCCACGGCCGGGTGCGAGAAGGCGGACGCCTCTTCGGCGGCATCGCGCGCGACGGCGGCCTCGCGCTCGGCGGCGGACTCGCGCTCGGCGGCACCGTCGCGCTCGGCGGCACCGTCGCGCTGTGCTCCGGCGCCGTGCTGTGCCGCGGCGTCGCCGCCGTCCCGGGATGCGGCGTCGTCCTGCATGCTCCAACCTCTCAGCGGTGAAACGGATTTGGCGGACCAGGGAAGATTCGGCCGTTGGCGGGGACGGTATCAGGCCGGTGACGTGCGTCGACACCGGGTTGTCACGCTCGGTGAGGGGTAAACGGTTCTGCTGTTTCGTTACGCTGACGGTGGCGTCCAGCCGTCCGGAACGTGATCGACGAAGGAGACCGTCATGTCCGCCGAGTCCGCCGAGTCCGCCGAGTCCGCCGAGTCCGGCAGCGTACGGCCCGAGCCGGACGAGTCCGCCGAGCCCGTCGAGCCCGTCGAGTCCCGCAGCGCACGGCCCGAGCCGGACGAGTCAGCCGAGTCCCGCAGCGTACGGCCCGAGTCCGCCGAGCCCGGCACCGTGCGGCCCGGGGGGCGTACGGCGCGTGTCCGTGCGGCCGTTCTGCGGGCTGCCGGGGACGTGCTCGCCGAGGAGGGGTTCGCGCATCTCGATCTCGCCGATGTCGCCCGGCGGGCCGAAGTGGGCAAGACGACCGTGTACCGGCGCTGGGGGTCGGTGGCGGGGCTCGTCGCCGATCTGCTCGGCGACATGGCCGAGCAGTCGCTTCCGCGGGTGGACACGGGAAGCGTGCTCGGGGATCTGCGGGCCAACGCCGATCTCGTACGGCGGACGCTCGCCGACCCTCGGCAGGGGGCGCTGTTCCGGGCGGTGATCGCCGCGGGGGCTTGCGACGCGCGTACGGCCGAGGCGTTGCGGAGGTTCTACGAGGTGCGGGTCGCCGAGTGGGCGCCCTGCGTGGAACAGGGGGTCGCCCGGGGGGAGTTGCCGGTGGGGACGGATGCGGTGGGGGTGGTGCGGGCGGTTTCGGCGCCGTTGTACTACGGGCTGCTCACCACGGGGGTGGTGCCGGGGGCCGCCGATGCGGAGCGGGCGGCGGAGGCTGCGGTTGCCGCTGCCGCGGCGGGGGTGTTTGTTGTCGCCGAGTGACGCTTCCGGCCGGGGGCCTGCACCAGGGAGGCGGCCTCCGGTGTCGATGTCAGTCCCCCCGTCACCGGTCACCGCCGGTCACCGGTCCAGGTAGCCGTGCCGGTGGCCTGACCGGGTCCAGGTCACCGTCCTTGCCCGGGGCCGGCGCACCCCGGTCGGGGCGGGAGCGGAGGAGTTTCGCCCCCTCCGCCCCTGCCCTTCCCGTACCTGGGGCTCCGCCCCAGACCCCGCTCCTCGAACGCCGGAGGGGCTGAAATTCTCCCCGGTCCGAGCTCCGGAGGGGCTGGCGGCAGGCCCGTTTTCTAGGCTAGTCCAGGGTGTCCGCCAGTACGCGTGCCGCCCGTTCCGTCTCCGCGAAGCCCACATAAAGGGGGGTGAAGCCGAAGCGGAGGATGTCCGGGTGGCGGAAGTCGCCTACGACGCCCTGGTCGATCAGGCGCTTCATCACGGCGCCCGCGTCCGCGCATCGCAGCGCCACCTGGCTGCCCCGTTCCGCGTGGGCGGAGGGGGTCACGGACTCGACCCGGCCCTCGGGGACGTACGCGGAGACGCACTCCAGGAAGAAGTCGGTCAGGGCGAGCGACTTGGCGCGGACGCTGTCGATCGAGACGCCGTCCCACACCTCCAGCGCCGCTTCCAGGGCCAGCATCGAGAGGATGTCCGGCGTGCCGACCCGCCCGCGCAGCGCGCCCGGAGCGGGTGCGTACGACGGGCTCATGCCGAAGGGGTCGGCGTGCGAGTTCCAGCCGGGGAGCGGGGAGTCGAAGCGGTCCTGGAGACCGGCGCGGACGTACAGGTACGCGGGTGAGCCCGGGCCGCCGTTCAGGTACTTGTAGGTGCACCCGACCGCCAGGTCCACGCCGTGCTCGTCCAGCCCGACCGGCAGGGCGCCCGCGCTGTGGCACAGGTCCCACACCGCCAGCGCGCCCGCGGAGTGGATCGCGGACGTCAGGGACGGGAGGTCGTAGCGTCGGCCCGTGCGGTAGTCCACGTGGTTGAGCAGCACCGCCGCCGTGCGGGAGCTGATCGCGGAGGGCACCTCGTCGGGGTCGACCGGGCGCAGCTCGCAGCCGGTCAGACGGGCCGCGGACGCCGCTATGTACCCGTCCGTGGGGAACGTCGTCGCGTCGACGAGGATCTCGTCCCGCCCGTCGCCGGCCAGCCGTACGGCGCCCACCAGTGCCTTGAAGACGTTCACGCTGGTCGAGTCGCCGACCACGATCTGTCCGGCCGCCGCGCCGACCAGCGGGGCGATCCGGTCGCCGATCCGCTCGGGCGCGGTCCACCAGCCGCTCTCCTCCCAGCTGCGGATGCGGAGTTCACCCCACTGCCGGCGTACGACGTCCTCGACCCGGCCGGGGACCCCGACCGGCAGCGCGCCGAGCGAGTTCCCGTCCAGGTAGACCACGTCGTCGAGCACGAACTGCTTGCGCAGACCGGCGAGTTCGTCGGCGGCGTCCAGTTCCGCCGCCCGCGCGGCCTGCGCGGACACAGAGCCTCGCTCAGACATAGGACCTCGCCGTCCACAGCTCGGGGAACACGTTCTTCTGCGCGCGCTTCTCCAGCCAGGCCACTCCGGCGGAGCCGCCCGTGCCGGTCTTCGAGCCCATCGCCCGCCGCGTGGCGACGAGGTGGTCGTTGCGCCAGCGCCACACCAGCTCGGCGACATCGGTCAGTGCCTCACCGAGCCGCGCGAGCTCGTCGGTGTCGTCACCGGCGTACAGGGCCGTCCACGCGGCCTCGACCTCGGGCACGGGCTCGTAGCGCTGCGACACGTCACGCTCCAGCACGGCGGCCGGGATCGCGTGCCCGCGCCGCGCGAGCAGCCGCAGCACCTCGTCGTACAGGCTGGGCTCGTGCAGGGCCTTCTCCAGCTCGGCGTGCACGCGCGGCGCGCCCCGGTGCGGGACGAGCATGGACGCGGCCTTCTCGCCGAGCAGGAACTCCATGCGCCGGTACATCGCGGACTGGAAGCCGGAGCCCTCGCCGAGGGCCGAGCGGTAGGAGTTGAACTGGGCGGGGGTGAGCTGCCCGAGCGGACGCCAGGAGGCGTTGAGCGCGTCCAGCTCGCGGACGGACCGCTTCAGCGCGGCCACCGCGACGGGGACGTCGTCCGAGCGCAGGGCCTTGGCCGCCGTCTCCCACTCGTGGACGATGACCGTGAACCACAGCTCCATGACCTGGGTCGTCACCAGGAAGACCATCTCTCCGGGGTCGTCGGAGAGGGTGTGCTGGAGGTGGGTGAGCACGTCGGCCTGTACGTAGTCCTCGTACGGCGTCGTGCCCTGGAAGTCGAGATGCGGAGTCTCGGGCTCCTGAGCCTGCGTGGGCTGAGCCTGGTGGGACATCGCTGTCTCCTGCAATGTGCTCCGGGTAGCGGTCCGCCCCTGCCGTTACCGACACGGGGGCCCCGGTCCCCACCGGGCATCCAACACAATCGTCCCCCGAAACCGCAAGGTCCGCCTGGTCACACCAGACGGACCCGCATCACGGCCTCGGAAACAGGCCGGTTCCTAGCCCAGGGTCTGGGCCGCCGTCGGCGAGGAGTCCTTCAGGAACTGGCTGCAGCGCTCGTACTCCTCCTGCTCGCCGATCGACTGCGCGGCGCGGGCGAGGGCGTGCAGGGCGCGCAGGAAGCCGCGGTTCGGCTCGTGCTCCCAGGGCACCGGGCCGTGGCCCTTCCAGCCGCTGCGGCGCAGGGCGTCCAGGCCGCGGTGGTAGCCGGTACGGGCGTAGGCGTACGACTCGACGACGCTGCCGCGCTCGAACGCGTCGTCGGCGAGCTGCGCCCAGGCGAGCGAGGAGGTGGGGTACTTCGCGGCGACATCGGCGGGGGCCGTGCCGTTCGCGAGGAGCTCGCGCGGCTCCGGGTCGTCGGGGAGGTGGGTCGGGGGCGGTCCCCCGAGCAGGTTCTCGTGAATCGTCATGGGTTCCAGTCTGCTGCATCACCGGTGATCGGTAACGGTTGCCCACGGTGCTCGGGGAACGGCCTGCTCCTCCCGCCCGACGAACCCCGACGAACTCCGTTCCTCCCGCCCGACGGACACCGACGGGCACTGACGGGCACTGACAGACCCCGACGGACACTGACGGGCACCGACGGACACCGCCAGTACGGTCACGGAGCCGGATCGGCGCTGGAGTCCGAGGCGCCCTTGGAGCCCGTAGAGCCCTTGGAGCCCGCGGCCCCGAGGACGCCCCGGGAGCGCTCCGGCTCCAGCGGGGGCGCCGTCAGCGAGCCGTGCGTATGGCACTCGGGGCGGAGGCAGCCGGGCGGCGGGCGGCGTACGGTCGTGAAGGCCAGCACCGCGCCGACCACCAGCACACCGGCGCACAGCGGCATCGCCCGGCGGAACGCGGCATCGAAGGCGTCCGCCGAGCGGTACGCCTCCTCTCCCATCCCGGTGAGCAGCGGCAGCGCGGCCACGGCGAGGAGTCCGGCCACGCGGGCCGCCGCGTTGTTGATCCCGCTGGCCAGGCCCGCCCGCCCGGTGTCCACGGAGGCCAGGACGGTGGCGGTCAGCGGCGCGACCAGGGTCACCATGCCGAGGCCCATCACCAGCAGCGCGGGCAGGACGTCGGCCACGTACGAAGCGTCCTCGCCCACCCGCAGCATCAGCAGCATGCCCGCCGCGCACAGCAGCGGTCCGACCGTCAGCGGGATGCGCGGGCCGATGCGCTGGGAGACTTCGCCGGAGCGGGCGGAGAAGAGCAGCATCAGGACCGTGGTCGGCAGCAGCGCCGTACCGGCCTGGAGCGCGGAGTAGCCCGCGACGACCTGGAGCTGGAGCGCGGTCAGGAAGAAGAAGCCGCCGAAGGCCGCGTAGACACAGAGGGTCACCAGGTTGACGGCCGTGAACTGGCGCGATCCGAAGATGTCCAGCGGCATCATCGGATCGGGCCGCCGCCGCTCGACGTACACGAAGGACACCCCCGCCAGCACGCCCCCGACCGCCGCCACCCACACGAGCACGGAACCGCTCGTGGCCTCGATCAGGGCGTACGTCACCAGGGCGAGCGCGAGCGCGCCGAGGACGGCGCCGAGGATGTCGAAGCCGCGGTGCGACGTGCCTCCCCCACTCTCGGCTTCGCTCGGGCGGGAGGTGCCCCCAGCGGACTCGGGGACGTGCCGCAATGCGATCGGGGCGCACACCAGCGCGACGGGGATGTTCAGCAGGAAGACCCAGCGCCAGCCGGGCCCGTCCACCAGCCAGCCGCCCAGGAACGGCCCGACGGCGGCCCCGACACCCCCGAAGCCCGACCACAGGCCGATGGCACGGGCCCGGTCGTCCGGGTGGAAGGAGGCCTGGATGATCGCCAGCGAACCGGGGGTGAGCAGCGCCCCGCCGACGCCCTGGAGGACACGGGCGGCGATGAGCACGCCCACGTTCGGAGCGAGCCCGCACAGCAGCGAGGCGGCGGCGAACCACACCACGCCGATGACGAAGACCTTCCGGCGCCCGAAACGGTCCCCGAGCGAGCCGCCCAGCAGGATCAACCCGGCCAGCGACAGCATGTAGCCGTTCACGGTCCACTGGAGGGCGGAGAGGCTGGCGTCCAGGTCACGGCCGATGGTCGGCAGCGCCACGTTGACGACCGTCGAGTCCAGCAGGGCCATGCTGGAGCCGAGGACGGTGGTCAGCAGGATCCACTTCCCCGTCCGGGAGGCGATCCGTACCGCGGGTCTGCCGTCCGACAGGTCCGATGCGTCCCGCGCAGGCACAGCCATACCTCGGAGCATACGGAAGGGCCCGGCACCGTGGGAGGTGCCGGGCCCTTGCGCGGGTGCTGACTACTTGAGCCTGGTGCCCGTGGAACGCAGGGCGGCGCACGCCTCGGTCACGCGCTGGGCCATGCCGGCCTCGGCGAGCTTGCCCCAGGTGCGCGGGTCGTACTTCGACTTCGTGCCGACCTCGCCGTCGACCTTCAGGACACCGTCGTAGTTGCGGAACATGTGGTCCACGACGGGCCGGGTGAAGGCGTACTGGGTGTCGGTGTCGAGGTTCATCTTCACGACGCCGTTCTCCAGCGCGGTGGCGATCTCCTCGGCGGTGGAGCCGGAGCCGCCGTGGAAGACGAAGTCGAACGGGCTCGCCTTGCCGTACTTGGCGGCCACGCCCTCCTGGAGGTCCTTGAGGAGCTCGGGACGCAGGACGACGTTGCCCGGCTTGTAGACGCCGTGCACGTTGCCGAACGACGCGGCGAGCAGGTAGCGGCCCTTGTCGCCCAGGCCGAGGGCCTCGGCGGTGCGCAGGGCGTCGTCGACGGTCGTGTACAGCTCGTCGTTGATCTCGTGGCTGACGCCGTCCTCCTCGCCACCGGTCGGGGTGATCTCGACCTCGAGGATGATCTTCGCGGCGACGGCCTTGGCGAGCAGCTCCTGGCCGATGGCCAGGTTGTCGGCGAGGGTCTCGGCGGAGCCGTCCCACATGTGGGACTGGAACAGCGGGTTCTCACCGCGGGCGACGCGCTCGGCGGAGATGTCGATCAGCGGACGTACGTAGCCGTCCAGCTTGTCCTTGGGGCAGTGGTCCGTGTGCAGCGCGACCGTGATGTCGTACTTCGCGGCGACGATGTGCGCGAACTCGGCGAGCGCGACGGCGCCGGTCACCATGTCCTTGTTGTGCTGACCGCCCAGGAACTCCGCACCACCGGTGGAGATCTGGATGATGCCGTCGCTCTCCGCCTCCGCGAAGCCGCGCAGCGCAGCGTGCAGGGTCTGGGACGAGGTCACGTTGATGGCCGGGTAGGCGAACTTGCCTGCCTTCGCCCGGTCGAGCATCTCGTTGTAGACCTCGGGGGTTGCGATGGGCATCTGTCCGCTCCTTGTATGTGCGGGTCTGCGTACTGCTGCTGCGGTACGACGGGACTGGTGCTTATGGCCCTGACCTAGGGGGGCGACGTCATCGTCGGCCCCATCTTTCCAGACATCGCCGGATGCTCCAGACCCCCATCCGACATACGGGACCCCGCCGTCGGCGGGGTCCCGCGGGAGCTTCGTCAGTCGAGCCCCAACTCGCCCTTGGAGTAGGCGAAGAGGTACGGGACACCGGCGCCCGACTCGATCTTCTCGGCGGCGCCGGTGGCGCGGTCGACGATCGTGGCGACGCCGACGACCTCGGCTCCGGCCTCCCGGACGGCCTGGACGGCCTCGAGCGGGGAGCCGCCCGTGGTCGAGGTGTCCTCGACCACAAGGACGCGCCGGCCCTTGATCTCGGGACCCTCGACACGGCGCTGCAGGCCGTGCGCCTTGGCGGCCTTGCGGACGACGAAGGCGTCCAGCCTGCGGCCGCGCGCGGAGGCCGCGTGCAGCATGGCCCCGGCGACCGGGTCGGCGCCCATGGTCAGCCCGCCGACCGCGTCGAAGTCCAGGTCGGCGGTGAGGTCGAGGAGGACCTGCCCGACGAGCGGGGCGGCCTCGCCGTCCAGCGTGATCCGGCGCAGGTCCACGTAATAGTCGGCCTCAAGACCCGAGGAGAGGGTCACCTTGCCGTGCACCACGGCCTTGTCCTTGATCTGCTGCAGCAGCGCGCCGCGTACGTCACTCATGGACGCCAGCTTAGAGCCGCCGCCAGCTCCAGGTCGTGGTGGCTTCGAGGGGCTCGATGGGTGTGACCAGGCGGGGGTGGGTGTTGAGCCCGTTCGGCGGACCGGTCTGCGGCTCCACGCACACGGCCGCCTCCTGCTCGTCGTAGACGACGACCCACTCCTCGCGGCTGCCGACCTTCAGCTCGAGCCGCCCCGGCCAGGTGAGCGTCACGTCGACGCCGCCCGGCATGCCGAAGCAGTCGTCCCAGGGGCCGGGCTGCGGGTCGACCCGACGGCCGGTGGGCAGATGGTCGTCGCCCCGCTCCTCCTGCCAGCCGGGCCGGAAGTCGACGCGGACGTCCTCGCCGCCGTCCCCCAGGTTCCTGTTGAACCAGGGGTGCCAGCCGATCTGGGCGGGGAACGAGTCCGCGTACGTCTCCACGGACATGGTGAGCGTCAGGGCGTCCTCGGTGAGGGTGAAGGCCTGGGTGACGCGGGCGGGATGCGGCCAGGGGTCCACCAGGTCGTACGTGATCACGGCCTCGCTCCCGGTGACGCGGGCCCTGGTCCAGGCGCCGTCGCGGGCGGTGCCGTGGATCGCGTGCGGCGGGGAGTTGAGCGGCATCTGCCGGACGGCGGCACCGTCGAGGAACCGGCCGTCGCGGATCCGCCCGCACCACGGGGCCATCGGGAAGCACCCGAACTTCGCGCCCTGTCGCAGCAGTTCGACGCCGCCGACCCGCAGACTTCCGACCCGTCCGCCGTTCCCCGGCGCCACGGTCACCTCCGCGTCACCCGCGGTCAGCGTGATGTCTTCGTTACTCACGGAGTTGACCCTACTGGGGCGGGAGCGCCGCGTGGTTCCCCGCCCTCACCGGCGCTTGCGCAGCGCCCGGGTCACGGCGATCGCCGAGGCCAGCGCGAGGGCCGCCGCGGGGGCCGCCCAGCGGAGGGTGGCGCGGGCGGCCGTGGCCTCCGGGGGCGGCACGGGGGCGTAGCGGCCACGCGGAGGAGCGTGGTCCACCTCCTCCGCGCTGCGTCCGATCATCGTCCGCCGCGCGTGCGCCGCCTCGGCCATCGCGTCCTCGCTCCCCGGTTCGTCGTCCTCCGCCACGAAGTCCTCCCCGTCGAACTCGTCGTCCCCGGCCGAGGAATCGAGCGAAGGAGGCGGCACCTCTGCCTCGAAGACGGAGGAAGCCCCGGTTCCGTGCCCGCCGTCGGACTCCGTCCCGGCTTCCTGCCCGGCGCCGGCCCCGACTCCGGGCTCGGAGTCGGCCTCGGGCTCGGGCTGGGGCTCAGAATCGGCCTCGGGCTCGGATTCGGCCTTGAGGCCGGGCTCGGACCCGCCCGCGGCCGCCGTACCGGTCGAGGGGCCGGTGTCGGTCGAGGGGCCGGTGTCGGGGGTGGAGGCGGCCGGGGTCGCGAGGCCCGCGGTCAGCGCTTCACCGAAGCGGGTCAGCAGGCGCAGTCCGGCCGAGGACACCGCGTCGTGCGGGAGTTCGGCCACGCGGCCGTCGCCGGAGGCCGTGCCGCCGAAGGCGAGGGTGGTGCCGCCGTCGGAGGAAGCGAGCCGCAGGGTCAGCGCCAGTTTCACGGCGCCCCCGCCGCGTACCTCCGTGGCGTCGCCCTCGACGGCGTACGAGCCGTCGTCCTGGGCGGTGACGCGCAACGCGCCGCGATAGGTGATCGTGTGCCCGGCGACGCGGACCTTCAGGCGCCCGGCGACCCGCGCGCCCGGCTCGCGGCCGACGGGGGAGGGCATCTCCGCGGCGTCGTCGCTACCGGAGACGGCGTCCTGCTCCGTCCCCGAGGCAGCGTCCTGCCCCGTCCCCGCGGCGGCGTCCTGCCCCGTCCCGGAGGCGGGCGGCGCAGCCGTGTCCGCCGCGCCGTCGGAGACGGCCGACGCGTCCTGCTGGAGACCCGGGATCGCGCGGGCGATCCGGACGGGATCCGCCAGGGCCTCCCTCAGCCGCCCGGCCGGAAACGGAACGAACACCTCATGCTCCATGTCAGCCGAGCCTACCCAGCACGACCCGGACCGCACCCGCGTATCACGGGATTCCCGCGCCTCCGCCTCAGTCGGCGTACCGCGGATGCACCAGCGTGGAGGGCGGCAGGGGGTGGGGGACGCGGCTTCGGTCGGCGGCGCGGGCGTCGGCCGTCAGGGCCGCCTGGGTGAGGGTGCGCAGGCGGGGACAGTGGGAGGCCAGCCGCAGGGACGCGGGCGTGCGGGAGGCCAGGATGAAGCCCCAGTCTCCGACGGAGCCCGCCGCGCCGCCGATGGCGCGGTCGGGACCGGCGGCGAAGCCGGAGTCCCGGCCGCGGACACGGTAGGGCCTGGTGAACAGGCCGGCCGCGCGGATCGTCGAGTCGACCGTCCAGAAGGCCCGATGCCGGTCGGCGAGCGGACCGGCGTGGACCACGAGCCGGCCGCCGGGGGCGAGGACACGGCGCGCGAGGCCGTAGAACTCCTGCGAGTACATCTTGGTGCTCGCGGTGATGCCCGGGTCGGGCAGGTCCGAGATGACGACGTCGTACGTCGTACGGGCGTCGCGCAGCCGGCTGAAGGCGTCCGCCGTCACCTCGTGCACCCGGGGGTCGTCGTACACATGACGGTTGAGGGCGGACAGCGCGGCGTCGTGGCGGGCCAGCCGGACCACGTCCGCGTCGAGTTCGACGACGTCGACGCTGCGCACCCCGGAGTGGCGCAGCACTTCGCGGGCGGCGAGTCCGTCACCGCCGCCGAGGATCAGCACGCGCGCGTGGGGGCCGTTCATCGCGGGGTGGACGAGCGCCTCGTGGTAGCGGTGCTCGTCGCGGCCGCTGAAGCGTGCGCGGCCGTCGAGGAAGAGGTGGAGGGGCCGTCCGCGGGTGCCGCCGGTGAGGACGACCTCCTGTACGCCGGTGCGGAGCGCGACGCGCACGTCCGCCCCGTACAGGGCATGCCGAGCGGCCCGTTCGAAGTCGTCGACCAGCACCGCGGCCGAGGCGAGGAGGCCGAGGACGAGGAGGTTGGACACCAGCAGCGTCCAGCGCGCGCGGCGGGACAAGTCCTTCCGGAACAGGCCGAGTACGAGGGCTCCGCCCGCCACCGCGTTCACCGTTCCGGTCAGCAGCGCGCCCGTCAACTGGCCGAACAGGGGCAGCAGCAGGAAGGGGAAGGCGAGGCCGCCGACGAGGGCGCCCACGTAGTCCGCCGCGAACAGGTCGGCCACCGCACCGCCGGGGTCCTGGCGGCGGATGCGCTGTATCAGCTCCATGAGGAGGGGGACTTCGGCGCCGATGAGCAGGCCGATGGTGAGCGAGAAGGCCACCAGGAGATAGCGGGGACCGTCCGCCCACAGGCCGCCCCAGCCGCCGGTCCAGGCGAACACCGCGTACAGGGCCATGGCGCTGCATCCGCCGACCAGCGCGAGCGCCGCCTCGACCGCGCCGAAGCCGGCCGCGGCGCGCGGGCGGAGCCGCTTCGCGGCGAGGGAGCCGACGCCCATCGCGAAGACCATGACGGAGAGCACGACGGATGCCTGGGTGACCGAGTCGCCGATCAAGTACGAGGCGAGGGCCACGAGTTCGAGTTCGTACACGAGTCCGCACGCGGCGCAGACGAACACTCCCGCCAGGACGAGGAACCTGCCGATGCCCGGGCGGACGGGCAGCCGCGCCTGGCCCTGGACGCCCCAGGGCGGCGGCGCGCCGGGAGGAGCTGGCGCGTGCGGTTCGATCACGCCGTGAACGCTACGTCACGCCGTCACTACGTCTCGTCACCCACACGTGTGGAAACCCTTGCGCTTCATGGCACATGGAGTTGACCTGGGCATCTTCCCGGCACACCGTCCGCGAACCCCGCCACGCGCAACTCCCTTGCTCCGCCCGCGCTTCCGGTATCCGATCGCGCGCTCGCCCTCAGACGCCGGACGTACTGAGGGCGTCCGTCCGCACGCCGACCCGCGTACGCGTCGCGACCAACTGGCCGTCCTGCGGGTACGCGTGCCACGTACGCCAATGGACCTGGCCCTCGTGGCGCTGGGCGAGCATCGCGGTGAAGGCGTGCGGGCTGCCGGGGAAGACGCCGGCGAGTCCCTGGGGGTGGTCGGAGACCAGGGCCAGCAACTCCTGGGCGCGGCCCGCGAAGGAGCCGGGGGACAGGATTTCGACCCGGGCCGCGAACTCGTACTCCCAGTCGTCGAACCGCTTCGCGACGCCGAGCGGCAGGGGTGTGCTGCTGCCGGAGATGCACGCGACGGTCTCCGAGCAGCTGCCCCGCTCCTCCTCCAGGAGTACCTGGTGGGATGCGCCGAGCAGCCTCAACTGCAGTTTTGCCCCGTCCAGTTCGAGGTCGAGTGCGGCGAGGGCCGGCAGCGGTTCGCGGCCCAGAGCCCAGGCGAGATCGGCCGCACGCGTGTCGGTGTACGAGGTGTTCAGGGTCGTGAGCATGGGTCGGCTCCGCTAGCACGCAAAGGTGAGGTGGGGTTCCGGCGCACCCGGTCAACACCGGGGGAACGGCCCGGTCAGCCCGGCCGGAAGGGCATCCGAAGGACGCGTCCGATAGGACCATCCGATGGACTTCCGAGGCCTGTCGGCCCAGGGCTGCTTGGTGATGTACCAGGGCTGCTTTGGTGGTTTAGAGGGAATCATGAACTGTGGTGCCGCCACAGCGTTTTTACCCAACTTCGTGCGGTTTCCATCCCCCCGAGGGCTCCACAGCTCAACTGTTCAACTACGGCGTGCGCCCCGCGCGCGGACGTGCCCGTCGGCAGTCGTCGGCCGACGGGCACCTCCGTGCGCCGGATGCGTTTCCCGCAAGGAGCTCAGCTGCCCCGTGTCAGCTGCCTCCGCCGCATCCGCCCCCGCCGCCGCACGAGGACCCGCCTCCGCAGGACGAGCCTCCGCACGACGAGTTGCCCCCACAGGAGTGACCCCCGTGGTGCCCGCCCGACGAACCGCCGGACGAACCGCAGGACGCGGCGCTCCCCGCACCGCCGGCCCACCAGCTGCTGGTGTCGCCGCCGCCGCCCCTGGAACGGCGGCGCCCCTTCTTGGCCCCGCGGACAACCCCCATGATCACAAAGAGCAGGACGACCGCCAGGATGATGCCGATGGCCATGGCGTCACCCTCCTTTCGTTCCCCCGAAGCGGCCCCCCGTGGGCCGTGCTTCTCGATTCCGGTCTTGCGTGACAGGGGGATGCCCCCACGCCTGCCGGCGCAAAGCAGAGTTGAGGAACTTCAGAGCCTCCACATGGGGGACGCCCCCGGCCTGCGCGGACTCATGCGCCCGAGCGATTGCGGCGTCGGCGGTTCCTGGGGTCGTTCGGCACTCTCGAACGCCGCTGCTGTCCGGGCGTTCTCACGGAGCGGCCGACCGTCCCGTTCGCCTCCGCCACGAGAGCCGGACACTCAACTGCCCACCGGGGCCCGGCACATCGCTCATTCCCCACCCCTGCCTCTGCCCCTGCGACGGATAACATCACGTGCCCCAGCCTTCCCCCACCCCCCAGGAGTCCCCCCATGAACCGCACCCCTGGCCTCCCCCTCTCACGCCGCGGCCTCATACGCACGGGCGCCGGCGGCGCGCTCGCGGCGCTCGGGCTCGGCGTCGGCGCGCAGACCGCCTCCGCCGCGGTGGCCGCCACCAAGCGGTTCGATCTCACGCAGCCCTCCTCCGACCTGTTCCGGTCCAAGACCACGCACGGTGTACGGGTCCAGCAGAGCTTCGCCTTCGACTGGGTGAACAAGTTCCTGTTCGTGGCGACCAAGCGGACCGACAGCCCCGAGTCCGCCGGTGACCTGTGTATCAACAAGATGGATTTCGACGGGAACTACATCTCGTACATGCACCTCAACGGCTTCGGCCACGGCGTCGCCTTCGCCGCGCTGCCGCACGGTTCCGGCACCGACCTGTGGATCGAGTGCGCCTCGGACGAGAACGTGGGCAAGACCGGGTACGGCACCGCGCTCACCCCTGTCCGTTTCACCGCCGACACCACCCTGAACTCGCCGAGTGGCTCGGCCGCCTACCGGCCGATCTCCGGGGCCACCGAGTACACCTGCTCCGTCGACCCGGTCTACCAGCGCATGATCGTGCGCTACCACACCAGCGGCGGCAAGCGCATCGCCGTGTACCCCCTCTCCGCCTTCGAGACGGGCACCTTCGGGTCGCCGCTGGTCGACTTCGCGCAGCCGACGATCCCCGGCACCGCGCAGGGCTACGCCCTCTACGGCTCGTACATGTACTTCCTGACGGGTGACCGCTACCCGGGCGACGGCACCCCCGTCGGCGACGGCAACACCCACATCACCAGCATCGACATCAACACGGGCACCGTGAAGCAGGGCCCCGAGCTCACCACGGCCGGCTCCACGCTCAAGTGGCGCGAGCCCGAGGGCATGGCGATCTACCGCACCGACGCCGGCGAGGCCCGCCTGTTCTTCGGCTTCGCCACCGGCGACGAGGGCGACCGGCGCTCCAGCATCTTCTACAAGAAAGCGCTGATCTGAGCCGTGTCCGCCGGGCGGCCGGTCGAACGCCGGAGAGGGCCGACCGCGCCTGCCCACGTCCGCCGTGGATCCCTCGGAAGTGAAGGAGGCCCCTGATCTGCTCACATCAGCAGGTCAGGGGCCGTCGAAGTCCCACCGGGCCGGACGGCCCGGACGTGTTTACGCGTGGCCCTGGTACGCGATGCTGCACCACGCCCCGGTGCCCTTGACCGCGCACACCTGGATGAAGACCTCGGTGCCCTCATCGAGGTTGCCGGTGTTCCAGCCGCTCGTGTAGGGGGACGGCTCCCCGCGCGTGGTCGCGGAACGCCCCGTCGTCGGGTCGATCATGCGCGCCTCTATGCCGAACCCGTCGGCGAGCACGTCCTTCACCCGGAACGCGTCGCCCGGTTCGCTGCCCGAGGGATCGCCGTTCCACTCCATGGTGCCCGCGTGGTCGCCGCCGTAGTAGACCTTGACGTCGAAGCTCCCGTCGGCGGACACGCCGCTCTTCGAGAAAGTGAAGTCGGCCGCCGCCGCGTCGGTGGCTCCGAGCGTGAGGGAGGTTCCGACGACGAGCGCACTGGTCGCCAGGAACGTCCCGACACGGCTTCTCATCTTCTGATTCATCAGTTTCCCTCAAGTCGGTTGTAAATTAGGCGAGTTGATCGACGATCATGACTCGCCGGACCGGTGCGGTCAACTCATTTCGACGGGGTCCGGTCGGCGGCCACTGCCTCCGGTAGGTGTCGGCGGCGATGTCCACCGACTCTTCCGGGACGGAAACGGGCCGTCCGCGGACGGACCGAACGAGCCGTCCGAGAAGCCGTCCGAGGGGGCCGTCCGAGGGGCCGTGGGTTGAGGAACTCCCGGGCCCGGGCGGAGGATGACCGGCATGACCTCCAGCGCGCGCCCCTTCCTGAACCGCCGGCTCGCCGAGTTCGGGACGACGATCTTCGCCGAGATGTCCGCCCTCGCGATGAGTACCGGCTCGATCAACCTCGGCCAGGGCTTCCCTGACACGGACGGTCCCGAAGAGATCCGGGAGGCGGCCGTACGCGCGCTGCGGGACGGGCGCGGCAACCAGTACCCGCCGGGTCCGGGTGTCCCCGAGCTGCGCACCGCGATCACCGCGCACCACAAGCGCCACTACGGCCTGTCGTACGACCCCGACACCGAGGTCCTGGTGACGGCGGGCGCCACCGAGGCCATCGCCGCCGCCCTGCTCGCGCTCCTGGAGCCCGGCGACGAGGTGATCGCCCTGGAGCCCTACTACGACTCGTACGCGGCCTGCATCGCCATGGCGGGCGGGACGCGCGTGCCGGTGACGCTGCGCCCCGACGAGGGCACCCAGGACGAGGGCGCCCATCGGCGCTTCCGGCTCGACCTCGACGAGCTGCGCGACGCCGTCACCGACCGGACCCGGCTGCTGCTGATCAACACCCCGCACAATCCGACCGGCACCGTCCTCACCCGCGCGGAGCTGACGGAGATCGCGCGGCTCGCCGTCGAGCGGGATCTGCTCGTGGTGACGGACGAGGTCTACGAGCACCTCGTCTTCGACGACGCCGAGCACGTACCGCTGGCCGGTCTGCCGGGGATGCGCGAGCGGACGGTCACCATCGGCAGCGCGGGCAAGACGTTCTCGTTCACCGGGTGGAAGGTGGGCTGGGTGACCGCGCCCCCGGCCCTGGTCGGCGCCGTACGGTCGGCGAAGCAGTTCCTGACGTACGTGGCGTCTGGGCCGTTCCAGTACGCCGTCGCCGAGGCGCTCGCGCTGCCGGACTCGTACTTCGAGGCCTTCCGCGCCGACATGCTGCGGAAGCGGGACGTGCTGACGGCGGGACTCAGCGAGGCGGGCTTCGCGGTCTTCCGGCCGCAGGGGACGTACTTCATCACCACCGACATCCGGCCGCTCGGCGAGACGGACGGTTTCGCGTTCTGCCGCGCCCTGCCCGAGCGCGCCGGGGTCGTGGCCATCCCGAACGCCGTCTTCTACGACCACCGCGAGCAGGGTGCGCCGTTCGTGCGGTTCGCGTTCTGCAAGGCGCCGGAGGTGCTGGAGGAGGCGTCCCGGCGGCTGAAGGCGGCCTGGTAGCCGGCGCCCGCACCCGCCGTCTAACACCGGCCGCGCCCTCCGAGCGGGCGACGCGCCGGGGCCCGCGGAACGGAACCCGCACGGACGAGCAGAGCTCGCGAAGGCCCCGTAGGGAACGCACAGTTCGGGTGTGACCCACCCGAGTACCCTCGCTCGCCCCGCCCTCACGGAGCCCGGCGACCGTGCCGTCCGACCGTCCCGCGCCGCACGCAGCCTGCCGTCCGCCGCGGTGACGGCGCTCGGGCTGTTCGCCGCCGTGCGCCTGGCCGGTCTCATCGTGCTCGCCGCGACCGCCTGGGCCACCGGCAAGCACCCGGTCGCCCTGCTCGCGCGGTCCTGGGACTCGGTCTGGTACCTGGGCATCGCCGCGCACGGCTACGGCCGGACGCTCTTCTTCCACCCCACGGTCGTCCACAGCGACCTGGCGTTCTTCCCGCTCTACCCAGCCCTCGTGCGCGTCGTCACCGCGCTGACGCCGCTGAGCGGGGGCACGGCGGGTCTGCTGGTCTCCTGGCTCGCGGCGGCGGCCGCCGTGTGCGGGGTGTACGCGATCGGGGCCCGCCTGCACGGCCGGGCGGTGGGTACCGCGCTGGTGCTGCTGTGGGGTCTGCTGCCGCACTCGGTGGTGCTGTCGATGGCGTACACCGAACCCGTGCTGACCGCGTTCGCCGCCTGGGCGCTGTACGCGGTGCTCGACGGGCGCTGGCTGTGGGCGGGCACGCTGGCCGCGCTCGCGGGACTGGCCCGGCCGAACGGCTTCACGGTGGCCGCGGCGGTCCTGGCGGCGGCGGCGCACACGCTCTGGCGGAATCGCGGAAAAGTTTCCCACAGGCTGTGGACGGGCGCCGCGCTCGCGCCGCTCGGCTGGGGCGGCTATGTGCTGTGGGTGGGGCACCGCAAGGGCGATCTGCTCGGTGGCTACTTCGAGGTGCAGCGGCTGTGGGGCTCGCGCTTCGACCTCGGCCTCGGGTCGCTCCGCTTCGTCAAGCACCTGCTGCTGCACGGGGACCGTTTCGTGTTCCCCATGACGGTGATGATCGTCGCCGCGTCCGTACTGCTGTACGCGCTGCTGATCGCGGACCGGGCGCCCCTGCCGCTGCTGGTCTACAGCGGCGTCCTGCTGCTGATCGCGGTGGGCGGCTCCGGGTTCTTCGAGTCGAAGCCGCGCTTCCTGCTGCCGGCGTTCCCGCTGCTGCTGCCGGCGGCCCGCGCCCTGGTACGAACGGCGAGAGCCCGCCCCTGGCACGCGACCCTGGTGGCCGGTGCCCTGGCCGGGCTCTCGTTCGCCTACGGCGCCTATCTGGTCGTGATCGCGCACACGCCGCTGTAACCGGCCGCGCGCGCCGCGAGGAGCGCCGCTGCGAGGACGGGTCTACTCCTCGTCGTCCTCGGGCTTCTCCGCCTCATTGATCTCCTGCTCCAGGCCGAGCTGCTCGACGAGCCACTTGTCGAACTCGATGGCGGCGCGCACCCAGCTGACCGTGGAGGACACGAAGTGCTCCAGGCTGACGCCGGTGCCGATCAGCATCTGCGCCTCGCCGATCAGGCGGACGGTGCCGTCGTCGTGGGTGTGGCTGTAGACCTTGGGCCACAGGGTGCGACGGTTCCAGTCGTCGATCGACTCGAGGAGCGCGGGCTTCTCCTCGAGCTGGTGCGGCCGGTCGTAGAACGTCCGGACCGAGAAGACCTGCTGGTCACCCTCGCCGCGGAACATGAAGTACGTACGGAATTCCTCCCACGGCGCCGCGAGGTCACCCTCGTCGTCGACGACGTACTTCAGCTCCATCTGTTCCAGGAGCTGCTTCACGAGGTCCTGATCCGGGACCACGGGGCCCGCGGGGCCGCCGGACTGCGGCTCGGGCTGGCCCCCGAAGTTCGGAATCGAGGACGGGTCGATGCTCACCGTGTATTTCCCTTCGTACGGATGGTGCCATCCTCCCCCATGCGGGGAGGGGAGTGGCAACCTCTGACGGGGCCTGTCCGCCGGGGGCTGACAAGATCCGGTCACGCGCGGGCATCGGGCCAGGTGGGGACGGTCCGCACGGACGCGCCGGAAGCCGCCCGGACAGCCGTTGCATGAACATCCAGCGGTGACATGAACATTCATGAGCCGGCCGAGCGCGACGCGGCCGGCCGGAGCCGTCGCCGAAGCGACGGGTCCGGGCACGCGGAGGGCCCGCGGCGGGTGTGCCGCGGGCCCCTGCCGGGTGCCGCGCCGGTTACAGCGTCTTGCCCGTGGCCGGCCCGACGATCAGGCCGTCGCCGAAGGCGTCCACGCGGACCGTGTCGCCGTCCTTGACCTCGCCCGCCAGGATCTCCTTGGCCAGACGGTCGCCGATGGCGGTCTGGACGAGGCGCCGCAGCGGGCGCGCTCCGTACGCCGGGTCGTTGCCCTCCTCGGCGAGCCAGGCCAGGGCCGCGTCGGTGACCTCCAGGGTGAGCCGGCGCTCGGCGAGCCGCTTGGCCAGGCGGTCGATCTGGAGCCTGGCGATGCGCTCCAGCTCCCGCTGGTCGAGCGCGGAGAAGACGACGAGGTCGTCCAGCCGGTTCAGGAACTCCGGCTTGAAGGAGGCGCGGACGACGTCCAGAACCTGCCGCTTCCTGTCCTCCTCGGAGGAGAGCGGATCGGCGAGACTCTGCCCGCCCAGGAACTGGCTGCCCAGGTTCGAGGTCAGGATCAGGATGGTGTTGCGGAAGTCGACCGTCCGTCCCTGACCGTCCGTCAGCCGCCCGTCGTCCAGCACCTGGAGCAGGATGTCGAAGACCTCGGGGTGCGCCTTCTCCACCTCGTCGAGCAGGATCACGCTGTACGGGCGACGGCGTACGGCCTCGGTGAGCTGTCCGCCCTCCTCGTAGCCGATGTACCCGGGCGGCGCTCCGACCAGCCTGGCCACGCTGTGCTTCTCGCCGTACTCCGACATGTCGATGCGGATCATCGCCCGCTCGTCGTCGAAGAGGAAGTCGGCGAGGGCCTTGGCGAGTTCGGTCTTGCCGACGCCTGTCGGACCGAGGAAGAGGAAGGAGCCGGTGGGCCGGTCCGGGTCGGCGATCCCGGCACGGGTGCGGCGCACGGCGTCGGACACCGCTTCCACGGCCTCGGTCTGGCCGATCAGGCGGCGGCCCAACTCCTCCTCCATGCGCAGGAGTTTCTGTGTCTCGCCCTCCAGGAGACGGCCGGCGGGGATGCCGGTCCAGGCGCCGACGACGTCCGCGATGTCGTCCGGCCCGACCTCCTCCTTGACCATGGTGCCCTTGGAGACCTCCTCCTCCGCCTGCGCGGCTTCCTCCAGGTCCCTCTCCAGGGTGGGGATCTCGCCGTAGAGCAGTTTGGAGGCGGTGTCGAAGTCGCCGTCGCGCTGGGCGCGTTCGGCCTGGCCGCGCAGCTCGTCGAGCTTCTCCTTGAGCTCACCGACGCGGTTGAGGGACTGCTTCTCCTTCTCCCAGCGGGCGGTGAGACCGCGCAGCTCCTCCTCCTTGTCGGCGAGGTCGCGGCGCAGCTTGTCCAGCCGCTCCCGGCTGGCGGCGTCCGTCTCCTTGCCGATCGCCAGCTCCTCCATCTTGAGCCGGTCGACGACACGCTGGAGCTCGTCGATCTCGACCGGGGACGAGTCGATCTCCATGCGCAGCCGCGAGGCCGCCTCGTCGACGAGGTCGATGGCCTTGTCGGGGAGGAAACGAGAGGTGATGTAGCGGTCGGACAGGCTCGCGGCGGCCACCAGCGCCCGGTCGGCGATCTGGACCTTGTGGTGGGCCTCGTACCGGCCCTTGAGTCCGCGCAGGATCGCGATGGTGTCCTCGACGGTCGGCTCGGCGACCAGCACCTGCTGGAAGCGCCGCTCCAGCGCCGGGTCCTTCTCGATCCGCTCGCGGTACTCGTCGAGGGTGGTGGCGCCGACCATGCGCAGTTCACCGCGGGCGAGCATGGGCTTGAGCATGTTGCCCGCGTCCATGGCGGAGTCGCCGCCCGCGCCGGCGCCGACGACGGTGTGCAGCTCGTCGATGAAGGTGATGACCTGCCCGTCGGAGTCCTTGATCTCCGCGAGGACGGTCTTCAGGCGCTCCTCGAACTCGCCGCGGTACTTCGCGCCGGCGACCATCGCGCCGAGGTCGAGCGAGACGAGCCGCTTGTTCTTGAGGGACTCGGGTACGTCGCCCTTCACGATCCGCTGGGCGAGCCCCTCGACGACGGCCGTCTTGCCGACGCCGGGCTCTCCGATGAGGACGGGGTTGTTCTTGGTGCGGCGGGACAGGACCTGCACCACCCGGCGGATCTCGTGGTCCCGGCCGATGACGGGGTCGAGCTTGCCCTCACGCGCCGCGGCGGTGAAGTCGGTACCGAACTTTTCGAGCGCCTTGTACTGGCCCTCGGGATCCGGGGTCGTCACCCGGCGCCCTCCCCTGCTCTTCTGGAACGCGTCGAGCAGCTTTTTCGCGCCGGCGCCCTGCTGGGAGAGTACGTCGGCGATCGGACCGCCCTTCGCGGCGATCCCGATGAGCAGGTGTTCGGTGGAGATGAACTCGTCGCCCAGCTCCTTGGCGCGCTCGGCGGCGTCGGCGATGACGGCGAGCACGTCACGGTTGGGCTGCGGGGGCGCGACGGTGGATCCGGTCACGCTGGGCAGACCGGCGAGCACGCGCTCGGTGCCGGCGCGCACGGAGGCCTGATCGGCGTCCACGGCTGCCAGCAGGTCGATGATGTTCTCGTTGTCCTGCCCCTCCAGCAGAGCGAGCAGCAGGTGGGCGGGGGTGAGGTCCGGGTGCCCCTCCTTCACGGCGCGGTTGCTGGCCGCGTTGATCGCGTCCCGGCTCCTGTTGGTCAGCTCGGCGTCCACGTTCGCGTTCTCCTCCTCCTGGTGTCCTGACCGCTGCCTGACTGAAGCAACGTACACAAAGTTGAGTCTATTCCACTCAAGGCTGGAATGGGGGCGGAACAGGCACCGCGAGGCGTAGATTCGGGCCCCATGGCTTCCTATCCGGTGGACCCGCGGCAGCCCGACGCCGCCTACCTGAGCTTCTGGCGCGAGCGCCACCTGTGCACCCTGACGACACTCCGGCCCGACGGCTCCCCGCACGTGGTGCCCGTCGGCGTTACATACGACCCCGAGGCCGGTCTCGCTCGGGTCATCACCAACAAGTCCAGCGCGAAGGTGGGTCACGTGCTCGCGGCGGGGCCGGACGGGGCTCGCGTGGCGGTCTGCCAGGTGGACGGCGCGCGCTGGGCGACCATGGAGGGGCGGGCCCGGGTCTCCACGGACCCGGCACGCGTCGCGGAGGCGGTGCGGCGCTACGCGGAGCGGTACGAGCGCACGCCGGCGCCGAACCCGTCCCGCGTGGTGATCGAGATCGAGCTCACGGGCGCGATGGGCCGCGGATGAGACGGCGGGGGGCGGCAGCCGGCGGGGGGAGCCGCCGGGCGGCCCGCGGGGCGGGCGGCCCCCGGAGCCCCGGGGCGCCGCGGCCGGTTCCGGCCCGTGGCGCGATGGGGCGGAACCTGGATCCTTCCCGTGAAACTGCAGCGGCGTCACCGTGTTCAGGTCACGGTGACGCCGCTGCGGGGGGAAGTACCTGCGCGATCTACTACGACGGGGGAATCGCGTCAGGCACTGCGGGGGGTGGCTGCGATGGTCTCGATGTCCGGGACGTCCGGACCGGCCAGCCGGTGGTCGCGCTGGTCGAGGTTCACAAAGATCATTCCGTACCGAATGGCGCACCGTACTGGCTGTGGCGCCCCCCGAGGCCGCCGCAGACACCGGTAAGCCCGTACGTCCTCGTCGTCGTCGCGGGTGACGACCACGGGCTCCCCGAACACGGTCACCATCAGCGAGTCACCACTGCCGGGGATGGCGGTGACCAGATCGATGAAGTGCCAGCCGGATCGGTAGGCGGTGGCCATTTCTCGGCGAAAGGAACGGTCGTCCGGGGGAATAGTCATGTCAAGCCCAGACACTGTCGTCAGTGCGGTCGGGAGACACCGGCCAGACGCTGTCGCCGGCTACCACGGTGGCCGCGGCTGCCGCTGGCCAGACACTGTCTGCCCGAACGTCGCCCTTCGCATCGGAGAGGCCACTCAGCGCTCCGAAGGCCGTGACGGCGGAGAAGGCGGCGACAAGCACCAAGCGAAGCATTTTCTTACGCATAATCGGCTTCGTCCTCACTTGAAGGTCCCCTCTTCCCCCGTCGGATACGACGATGGCTCATTTGGGGAGGTCATGGCCACACAATCGATGCATCATGTTCCTGCACGTTCAGGACCCTGGGGGGTGGAGATTTGATAACCAATGGGACTAAAGCGACACATCCCCATGCGGTGACCGAGTTGTGTGGGGAAGGTGGCCGACTTTATGCGATCGCACTCCGCACGGGACGTATCGCCCGCGCAGACGTGGAGAGCGCTCCCTGTTTGATGGAGTTCGCCCTTCTCCACCCGGATCCTGACGACGCGAACTGGCTGCGCCCCGTGCCCCCGTCGGCCGCCCTGGCCCAGCGGCTCAACGCCATAGAGCGCGAGATCACCGAGCGCAGACGGATGTCGATCGAACTGGCCGATGCTTTCGAGCCGTTCATGACCCTCAGCGCGCAGGCCGCTGCGACCACTCACTCGATCACCGTGCTCGAGGGCAACGACCGGATCAACGCGGCACTCGACCTGGCCACGGCCCAGTGCCAGACCGAGATGCTCACGGTCCAGCCGAGCGGCCCCCGCCCCGAACGCAACCTCATTCAGGGGCTGGAGCGGGACAGGCCTTTGATCGAACGTGGTGTGCGCATCCGGACCCTCTATCAGCACACCGCGCGATACAGCCCCGAGAAACTGGCCTACGTGGACCAGCTCTCCAACGGCAAGGTGGAGCACCGCACCATCGACGAGCTGGTCGAGCGGCTCATCATCTGCGACGAGACCGTCGCCTTCATCCCCACCCGCGACGACCAGAAGGTGGCCCTTGAGCTTCGTCACCCGGGCCTCGTCCGCTACCTGATCAAGGTCTTCGAGTTCATGTGGGGCCGCTCCGTCCCGCTGAGCGCCGGCGCACCCTACGAAACCGCCCCGGACGGCATCACGGACATCCAGCACTCCATCGCGAAACTCCTCGTGGAGGGCCACGTGGACGAGGCCATAGCCCGCCGCCTCGGCATGAACGTCCGCACCTGCCGTGCCCACATCGCCAAGCTGGCCTCCGCCCTCGGCAGCGGAAGCCGTGCTCAACTCGGTTTCCTGATAGCCCAGTCGGGGCTCCTGGACCAGGATCACTGAATGCCGAGAGAACAGAGCCACAGGTGACCACGGGGGCGCACGAGCACGGTGCCGAGGAACTGTGCCAGGCGGGCCTGGACCTGTACCCCCGCGCGCTCCACGAGGGCCGTGTCACCCAGCTGGAGGCCGAGCCCGTGCCCTGCCTGATTGACTTCGGCCTGCTCCAGCCGGACATCGAGGACATGCGATGGCTGCATCCCGTGGCCCCCGCCGTGGCGCTCCCCCGGCTGTTGCGCAACACCGCTGACGCCATCACACAGCAGCGACAGCGCGAGGCGCGCCTGGCGGAGGCGTTCGAGCCACTCATGCGGATCGATGGGCCTCACGCCGCGACGGCAGAGACCCCGACGATCAGCGTGCTCAGCGGTCTCCAGCGCATCAACTCGGTCATCACGCAGACCATGGCCTCCGCACACGAGGAACTCCTCACCATTCAGCCCCACAACGGGCGAAACGCCGCATCTGTACGAGAGTCCCTGGAACGCGACCAGGCACTGCTGGACCGGGGCGCCCGCATCCGTACGCTCTACCAGCACACACTCCGCCACTCGCCAGCAGTGGTTGCCCGCTATGAACTACTGAAGGGCGACATCGCGGTCCGCACCCTCGACGAAGTCACCGAACGCCTGATCATCATCGACCGCGCTGTCGCGTTCATTCCGGCGAACAAGGACCGCACACTCGCGCTGGAAGTCCGCAATCCAGCCCTGATCACCTTCTTCGTGATCACCTTCGAGCGCCTGTGGCGTCTGGCCATGCCCATGTACCCGGAAGCCGCCCAACAGCCCACCCTGAACGGCATCACCCCCCGCCAGCGAGCCATCGCGAGCCTCCTCGTCGAAGGCCACACCGACGCCTCCATAGCCGACCGCCTCGGCATGAACGTCCGCACCGCCCGAGTCCACATAGCCAAACTCGCCGCCACCCTCGGCAGCGAGAGCCGGGCCCAACTCGGCTATCTCATAGGCCAGTCGGGGATCCTTGATCAGGAACACCAGGGGGCTCGGGAGCAACTCCGGGAACGGTGATCGTCTCTGGCTCCGGAGTCCGCCGAGGCCCGTCCAGCCCCGCCTGGGCGATGCGGACGCCCAGTTGGGTGCGGCTCGCCGCGCCCAGGGTCTCCGACAGGCGCGCGATGTGCGCCCGGCACGTACGGACGCTGATGCCAAGGCGTTCCGCGACCACCGCGTCCTGGTGGCCCTCCGCCAGCAGGGCGGCGATCGAGCGCTCCCGATGGGTGATGCCCTCGATGCCGGTGGACGGGAGCGGGGACGTCAGCGGGATCGCCAGGCGCCACAGTCGCTCGAAGACCGTGACCAGGTAGTCCACGAGGGCCGGGTGGCGCAGCTCCAGGGCGATCGTGCGGTCCGAGTTCGCGGGGATGAAGGCGACCTTGCGGTCGAAGAGGATGAGCCGCTCCACGACCTCGTCGAGGGTGCGTGCCTCGGCCGCGTCACCCATCAACTCCATGTAGTTCAGAAGGCCTTGGCCATGCCGCGCCACGTGGGTATACAGATCGCGCATGCGCACCCCGCGCCGCCGCATCTCCAGCGCCCGGTGCAGGCCCTCCACGAGTTCGTCCTCGCGCCGGATGCCGCCCGGCTGGACCGTCAGCACCTCGCTGGTGCACTCCGAGGTGGCCTTGTCCATGGCGGCGTGGATCCGCGGCAGCCCGTCGAGGACCCGGATCGCCACTCCCTCGGCCGGTGCCTGTACCCGGCCGCCGAGCCCCGCGTACCACTCGAAGGCCGACACCGCGTCGCCCACCCGGGCCTGGCTCGCGCTGACTTCCTCGTACACGCCCCGCAGGAGCCGTGTCATGACCTCCTGGGGCGAGGTCGGCACCAGCCAGCCCATGTCGTCGGGATCGGGGTGCAGCAGCGCCAACTCCAGCAGGCAGGGCACCGCTTCCGCGTCCTCGCGGGGCACGCGGCCGCGCCGCACGGCCCGGGAGTACACCCGGTCGCCGGCCTCGCACAGTCGGTCAGCGCCGTGCGGATGCCTGTCCGTCCCGTGCCCGGCCATCTCCCACCCCTGGCTCCAACCCTGGCTCCAGCCCCTTCTGCGGTGAGACGCCTCGGCGTCTTCCGCAGCGCAACTATGCGCGGACGCGACCGACATCGCAACACTGCTGCCTCGTGGTCGCGCCCACTCTCGTCCTGCTTTGCGCATATAAATCCCCACCTCCGCCTCGACCCTTGCAACAAGATGACGGTGGCGACAACGTGTCCGCGGAGCGCATTCTTGGTGAAAGGCGGGGATTGACTCTCTCCGCCGACGAAAACGCTCGTGGAATTCGGGCGTAGCGGCACCCTGAGCGACCCTGGCCGGATTTCCCCCATCCGGCCAGGGTCCTCATGATGTGCCGTGCCAAACGGGGAGGTTGCAAGTGATACGGATCGGGATTTTCGGGCGTCATTCACTGGAACGCGCCGGAGTGCGTCAGACCGTTGAGCAGGACGATCAACTGCACGTCGTCAGCGAAGGCTCCATCGCATCGGCATCCCGGCTCGTACGTACGGCAACGCCGGACATCATCGTCATGAGTCATTCCAGCGTCGACGAAGCCCTGCACACACTCGAAGAATTGAACCAGCTCGCCATCACGGCCAAGAGAATTGTTCTCATGGACCGTGTCACGGAGCCCGTGGCCCGACGGCTTCTCCGCAACGGGGCGAACGGCATCCTTCACAGCGGCGACTGCGTGACGAACCTCCTGTGGGCCATACGAGCGGCCCGCGCCGGCAGTGTGGCGCTCGCGCCAGAGGTGGCTCGACCCGTGGTAGCCCGTTACCTCGAACCCAGTCACGCGGCGGAAGAAGTGAACGCCGCTCGGGAGCAGTTGAGAGGTCTCAGCCCCAGGTGCCAGGAGATCCTGAGTCTCCTTGGCGAAGGACTCTCCAACCTCGCCATCGCCGAAAAGCTCAGCATCAGCACGCACACCGTAAAGGATCACGTGCGCACGATCTACGAAACGATCGGTGCCGATAACCGCGTACAAGCCGCTGCGATCGCCTGGCGATCTCAGTCCCGCGAACAGCAACTCCACAATCTATGAAGGGCCTTGCGCCAAAATTCTCCAACTGTGAGTGCAGTCGGAGTGGTCAGGCGTACCTCAGTCCGATGAAGGCGTCCACATCCCTGCCGCCCGCACCGCGGCATGCGCTCCCCACAAGGCAAGCCCCAGGGCGCAGACCAGCGCACCAATCGTGATAGGCGCCACAGATGTAGGTGTCGCCACAGAAGTGCTGGTCAGCGGGGTCGCCAGCCACCATGACACCAAAACCCCGAATACTGCCGCCAAGACCGCGGGCATAAACAGCGACCACATGGCCACTGACCGGAAGATTCGGCGGCTGCCCGTCAGCACTGACAGCGGGGCAAGTTCCCGCCCGAAGCGGAGAAATTCAGCCATCGCACTTATCCCGGCAACCAAGCCGATCACGCCAACTCCCACCAGTGACATCAGTCGTACCAACTTGGTAGCCGTCACCAGTTTCCCCGTATCGGACAGGTCACCCAAGGGACGAACGGACGCCTTCATCGCCAGGGACCGGCCGGCTATCCCCTGAATTTCCGGTACCGAGAGCTGCTTGCGCCCCTTGCCTACGATCAGCAAGGTCAGCGAACCGCCCTTACTCGCTCCGATATGTGAGAGCGCCCCGCGTCGCGCGTATCCCTTCACCCCCTGTGCCACCCCGGTTCGACTCAGGATTTCTCGAAGGCGTACGTCTCCGCCCGCTGCCGAGATCCGTGCAGCTTTCTTCGAGCACGGCAGACCGATCTCTCGAAGGGCAGCACAGTCACCCACGATCTCAACCCGGTCGCCCGTCTGCCGTACGCCCAAAGACAGGGCAACCGACGGAAGCTCGCTCTCGAAATCCCGTACCCGATCACCTACTGCGTAGGGGGTGACTCTGAGGACCGTCGTCCCCACTCTCTTCTGTGTCTCCATCGCACTCTGCGTGAACTCCCCGAACACTCCTGTCCACAGCTGCGTCTGGGCGGCGAGCCCAATGGCGATCACCATGGAGGCCACCAGCCTCGACACCGAACGCGACCCGACACCCAGTCGGCGTCCGGAGACCAGAAGCCCCGAAGCACCAAACCGCCGACCGATACTCGCCATGAGCGGTCCCAACCGCTCCACCCCGGCCCCGATGACCGCGGGAAGAGTCGCAAGCACCACAATGCAACCAGTGGCGTAGACAGGTATCCGAAATCCAAGAGGAACGATTTCCACACCTCGCACGGTAACCAGCAAAGCGAAGGGAAACACCCATGGAATCCACGCTCTGCGACCCGATACGGAGGTCGGCCTGGTTCCGCCCGAACGCCGATGGCCGGGCTGAAGAACAATCGCCAGGAAGAGCACCGCGATCGGAACACCTGTCAGGCAGAGCAACAACTCTGGCCACGCGTCACGAGCATCTTCCTTCGAGAGGATGAACTCCACGAGAGGGTACGACGAATCCAACACGAGTGGGACCGATGAACCCAAAGCCGCGATACCTGCTCCAAAGGCAACAGGGAGCGCTGCCTCACCGAGCGTGAAGGCCAGCCTGACTCTCCTACCGGCACCCAGAGCTCCGAGCAGTGCCGTTCGCCTGTCCCGGGCAACGGCTCCCACCCGTGCCGCAATGACCACCAGGAGAGCCGCCGGGAGAAGAATCAATACAGCATATCCGGCATAGAACTTCTGGGCTCCGAAATTATGAATACTCTCTCCGACAAATCCGGCAGATGCCTCTGCGCCGAAGCCGCTGATCTCGAACATCTCGGATCGATCAAGCATCTTGGCGCTGGGCCGGACATAAACGAAGCGCTCCGCCGGTGCTTCGAGGCCGGCAGGACCGATGACACCGCCGAAACGCCCGAACTGCCGGGAGACGCCGTCGCTCCCACCGGCCTTCAACAGAGCGGGTGACAACACCGCCTCTCCCGGAGCGGGCCAGTGAGAGAGACCGGGGGGAAGCGGCGCGTCGTCACCTACCGGCTCGATGTACACGACGTCGAACGCCATGTTCCCGATACTTGACGTGGCCGGCGCCCAGAGCGCCCGGGGCGTCTCCCGCGGGTGGGCGGCAATGAGTCGAGGAGACCGTGCGACGCTGCGTTCTGCGCGGGCGTCAAAGGAGGCCGAAGCCAACACCAGGCCAGTTGCCGCGAGAGACAACAGAGACGTAGCCAGAACAAGGGCCCAGAAGCGCACTCGCCCTGCCTCCGCTGCCAGGGCGGCCGCGCGTCCCATGTGCAGCAACTGACGGAACAGCCCTCTGTCACTCACGCGCTTTCCCCCATCTCCGCAACCTCCGCACCGGCTGACAGCCGACCTCCGTCAAGTCGGACTCGTCGATCCGCGCGCTGCGCAACGCTGACGTCATGTGTGACCACCAAGAGGGCACAGCCTCGTTGCCGTGGCACGCTGTACAGCAGTTCAGCAACGGCGTCACGATGCATAGGGTCGAGTGACCCTGTTGGTTCATCCGCGAGAAGCAGAGCCGGATTGTTCATCAATGCCCGTGCAACTGCTGTTCGCTGCCGTTCACCGCCGGACAGCGTCGCAGTGGCAGAACCCTCGGCCGGCACACCCAGCTCATCGAGCAACTCAGCCGCACGCTCGTAGGCCTCAGTGGTCTTCTGGCCTGCCAAGAGACCCGCCAGGGCCACATTCTCCAAAGGAGATAATTCTGGAAGCAACTCGCCGAACTGAAAGACCATTCCGACGTTTTCCCGGCGATGCCGGGCAAGCTCGCGCGACGACAGCCCGCCCTGGTCGACGCCCGCAATGCGCACCAAGCCGGCGTCCGGTTTGATAAGACCGAGGATGCACGTCAACAAGGTGGTCTTCCCACTGCCGCTGGCCCCCGTCACAGCAACAGACTCGCCCGCAGCGACACACAGGCTGATACCTGCCAGCAGTGATCGGCCAGGCAGGCCGTAGTTGAGATCCTCGACTTCGAGCACAACGCGCTCGGTGTAGCCGCTCACTTGCACCTCCAGAGAGATTTCCCCATTGCTTGTCCGCCCCGAGCCCCGTCCACGAACGGCGCCGTGGGTCCGACTCGCTGAGTAGACTCATGGCGCAAGGAGGGGTGGCGGCCGCCATCACCGGCCGCCACCCCTCCGACTCTCCGACGTGGGTCAGCTACGAACTGCGGCGACTACTCGACCCAACCGCTGCAAGAGTCGGGCCAGTTGTTGTACACCTCGCACACCTGCATCTTGAAGATGGTGGAGTACTTCCCGCTCTCCACGGTCCAGGCGTTCCCGTCGTTGTCCTCGAAGTACGTGTCGCCGTAGGCCTGCTTGTTCCACAGGGTGAGCTTGTCGCTCGGGTGGGCGGTCCTGTAGTACTCGGCCTTCACGTCATGGCCGTCGTCCTGTGTGTCCTGGAGGTTCATGACCGTGGCGGACTGTTCGGTCCATCCACGGGCACCGCCCCGACTGACCGAGAGCGCGAACGCCGGCGACGCTCCCGCGATGGCGATCACGGTGAGCACACCAACCGCAGCCCGTCTCATCCCTCTGCCGCTCATTGCACCTTCCTTACTTTCGTCGGAGGCCTGTCAGCTCATGCACAGGCTCATACTCAGTCCCCGCCTCGTGCAGGGAAGAGCCCCGGTCGCGCTGGCAAAAGCGAACCGGGCAAGGAACAGTGAAGCGTCGGAGCATCCCTTTCTCACACCCCCCTTTTCGGCGGGTTCACGCACTCCCGTCCCCCATCAGGAGGGTTGGCACTCATCGGCCACGCGCCATGTGCTCCGTCGGGCTCCCTGGTCGGCAAGTAGGCACGGGTGAGCGGTGCGGAGTCCGCATCTCAGGAATGAATCGCGGATCTGAGCCACCGTCGGCCTCAGCAAGTCCTGGTCGCAGTCTTACGGGCCGACACGTCGTCGTGCTCACGCCCGGTCCCAGCAACGCCGCGTACTTCGAACACGCCCTGCTGCCACGGCTCATGGGCGTGCGGCTGGCGGAGGGGCACGATCTGGTCTGCCGCGGCAACCGGGTCTGGATGCGGACCACGCGCGACGAGAGGCGGGTCCATGTCGTATACCGGCGGCTCCGGTGGACGGGGCCGGCGGCCGACCCGTCGCCGGCCAGAGCCACGCCTGGATCTAGTACTGGGCGGGCGACTGGACCGGCCACGACCCCACCAACAGAACCCGCGCCGACGAGTCCCACGTCGTGGTCGGGCGGGGCCGCGACTACGACGACGTGACCCCGCACGAGGGGGTGTACCCGGGGGCCGCCGGAGGTGACGGTGGAGCTCACACGGGTGGCGTGAACCCCACCGTCCTGGCGTCGACGTCAGAACGCGGGCGGGAAGACGGAGTCACAGCTGCTTGCCGTCGGCGGTCTGCCGTGCGACGGCGCCGCCGTCGGTGCCGGACGCAACGCATCTCCACAGGAACTCCGCGCCCCACGGGCCCACCGGCTCGCGTCAGGCGTCGAGTTCGCGGGGCCCGTAGTGCGCGTGACCGGCGCCCGTGGCGAGCGCCCAGTAGCGGTCGCCGTACGACCAGTGCCACCACTCGGTGGGGTAGTTGACGAGGCCCGCGGCGGTCAGCGCGCCGGACAGCAGCCGACGGTGGGCCCGTGCCGTCCCGCTGATGCCGTCCGCGGCGCTGTAGCAGGCGCCGTCGCTCTCCTCGGGGTTCGCGTTCACCGGCGTGCCCATGTCCAGCTCCCGGCCGTCGGCGTCGACGAGGGTGAGGTCGACGGCGGCGCCCGCGCTGTGCGGGGCGATCTCCGGCGGGGACACGTAACGGCTCGCCGCGTCGCGCAGGCGCGCGGCGTCCCACTCGGGGTGTTCCGCCCGCAGTCCGGCGGCGTACCGGTCGAAGTAGAGCCGCTGCAGCGAGGGCGGGCGGTAGCCCTCGACGAACAGCAGCCGTATGCCGTCGGGCAGCAGTTCCCCGGCCGCCACGAGCCGGTTCAGCACCCCTTCGCGCAGATGCGCGTAAGCCCCCGAGCCGTCCCGTCTGCGGGCGTCGAGGGGGAAGGGCTCCTTCGCCCGTACGTCGACGAGCGGCTCGCCGCAGTCCACGACGGGTATCGCGGCGATCTTCGGGTCGGACATCAACACGATCCTGGACATGCGGCGATCATGCCGCACCGGGGCGCAGGGGCTCTCAGGGGGCGCAGGAGAGACCGGGCGGTCCGGCCGGGGCATCCGGGTGCCGGGCGGGCGGAACGCCGCCCAGCACCCCGGAAGGACCCTCCTCGCCGCCCGTCACGACGGCGAGGACCCGTACCGACCGCCTCGCCCCGAAACGGTGCGGTGAGCGCCCTGCCGGGGCGCCCCCGGTCCAGCGACCTACTTGAGACCGATCGCGGCGCAGGCCGCCTTGTACGGTGCCGTGCAGATCTGCTTGACGGTGTAGATGCTGTCCTGGATGACCGTGTCCTCGATGTTGTCCGTGGTCAGACCCACCACGGGCACGAGCTGGGCCGGGATGTCCTTGTTGGTCGGGCTGCTGACCTTGTCGCGGGTGAGGGCGTCGAACTCGATCGAGCGGCCCTGGACCTTGGCGACCGCCATCTCGGCGGCGGCGCTGGCCTCCTGCGGGTACGACTTGTACACGCTCATGTACTGGTCGCCCTTGATGATCCGCTGCACGGCGATGAGCTCGGAGTCCTGGCCGGTGACCGGCGGCACCTTGCTGACACCCGCGGTCTTGAGGGTGTCGATGACCGCGCCCGCGATGCCGTCGTTGGCGGCGTAGACCCCGGCGATGTTGCTCAGGCCGACCTTCTGGATGGACTTCTCCATGTTGGCCTTGGCGTTGACCGGGTTCCAGTCCTTGGTGTCCCAGGTGCTGGAGATGATCACCTTGTCCTTGAGCTCGGACTGGGCGCCGGCCTTGAACTGCGCCGCGTTCGGGTCCGTCGGCGAGCCGTTCATCATGATGATCTTCTTCGAGGCGGCGTTGGCACCCAGCGCACCGACCAGGGCCTTGCCCTGGACCTGGCCGACCAGCTCGTTGTCGAAGGAGATGTAGGCGTCGATCGGGCCCTGCGCCAGGCGGTCGTAGGCGATGACCGGGATGCCGGCGTCCTTGGCCTTGCGCACGCCCTTCGCGATGGACACCGAGTCCACCGCGTCCACCAGGATCACGTCGACCTTGTCGTCCACCATCTGCTGGAGCTGGCGGAGCTGCTTGGCGGCGTCCTGCTCGGCGTTGGCGTAGTCGACGGCACCCTTGCCCTCGGTGAGCTTCAGGACCTGCTCTCTGATGATCTTGTAGTCGAACTTCTCGTAACGGGTGTTCTCCTTCTCCGGAAGGAGCAGGCCCACCGTGATGTCGTCGCCCTTCGTGGGGCTGGCCTTGGTGTCAGTTCCACCGAGCCCGCCCACGCCGCAGCCGGCGAGTGTGATGGCCATGGCGGACGACGCCAGGGTTATGACGGTACGGCGGAGGCCGGTGTTACGAGTGTTCACATCAGGTGCCTTCCGGGCGAGGTTGCAGCATTGCGACCCAGGTGGCTGAAAGCCAACGCGGCGATCACCTCAGCGTCAAGGAGTAACCACTTAACGAGATGGCAACGGCGTTTCGTGTTCCACAAGTGAACACGACGGGAAGAGACTACGCCCAACCTTCGAGCAATCCCCTCAGCTTCACCTTCTGTCATTCACAGGTACAACCAACTCCCGCTCCCGGGAGTCGTGATCGTCAACGGTTTTTAACCGCTGTTGACGATCGGGCGGACCAGAAGGAACGCATGAACAGAGCCATCGGCACGACGGGCGCCCTCTCCTCGGCCCTCGTGCTCGCCACCGCGGGCGGACTGCTCACCGCGGCCGGCACCGCCGCCTCCGCAGTGACGAACTGCACATCGCCCGTTTATAAGCGGCAGTTCTATGCGAACACCGCATTCTCGGGCACACCGAAGAAGACGGACTGCGACTCCGCGATCGACCAGAGCTGGGGTTCCGGCGCGCCCGCCCCGGGTCTGCCCGCCAACGACTTCGGCGTCCGCTGGACCGTGACTCGGGATTTCGGCTCGGGCGGCCCCTTCACCCTCCCCGCCACGACGCAGGACGGAATACGGGTGTATCTGGACGGCGTGCGCAAGGTCGACCTCTGGAAGAACGTCTCGGCCACCCAGTCGAAAACGGTCAACCTCACCATTCCGCACGGACAGCACACTCTGCGCATAGATTTCGTCAATTGGACGGGCAAGGCAAATGTCACCTTCGCCTACAAACCCGTCACTTCCGCCACCATCGACAAGACAAAGCCACTTGTGCCCACCGGTTCTTCGGCGACGTACGACACCGCCACGGGCAAGGCCAGGGTCTCCTGGTCGAAGAACCAGGAGATGGACCTCGCGGGCTACCGCGTCTACCGCCGCCTCAAGGGCAGCACCACCTGGACACGGCTGACCACGACGACCTCCACCTCGTACACCGACACGACCCTCCCGGTGACCGGCGTGACCTACTACTACGAGGTCCGCGCCCATGACAGGGCGGGCAACGAGTCCACGGGGACGGCGGACCGGGCTGTGACCACCGCCGACCGGACGGCGCCCGCGCGCGTCACCGGCCTGTCGGCTCAGGGCACCACCGCGGGCAACGTCCTGCTGTGGTCGCCCTCTTCGGCGGACGTCGATCTCTACGAGGTGTGGGCCGCACCGCTCGGGCAGAGCGACCCCGACGGACCCCAGCCCGTGTTCGGGACGTCCTACACGGACCCGATCGCAGAAGTGGGAACCGACTACAGGTACACCGTCCAGGCCGTCGACGGAGCCGGGAACGTCTCGCCCGTCTCCGAGGGCGTGACGGTCATGCGCCCGGAGGAGTCCACCGTGCCCGTGCCGTCCGCGCTCCAGGGCACGCCCGCCGACGCTTCCACCCACATCACCTGGACCCCCGCGCAGGACTCCGACGCGATGGTCACCGGATTCCACGTCTACCGCCGTACGTCCGCCCAGGGCGCGTGGACCCTGGTGGGAAGCGCCGGGGCGGCGGCCACCTCCTACGCCGACACCTCCGCCCCGCAGGGCACCGCGTCGTACTACGTCGCCTCGGTCGACAACGGGGGAGCCGAGTCGGTGCCCTCCCCGCAGGCCGCCGTCGAGCGTCTGACGCCCGCCACCGCCACCGGGCCCGCCGCGCCCCGGCTGACCGTGGTCTCCGAGGGGGGAACCCGCTTCCCCGTCACCGTCGGCATAAGGCCCGGGTCGGGTGACGAGGGACGGCTGCTGAAGGGGTACTCCTGGGACGTCTCCGGAGCCTGTGGCTCCAGCGGCACCCGGTTCACGGACTCGGACACCATCGCCTGGACCCCGCAGTACACGGGTCCGTGCACGGTCTCCGTGCGCGCCGTGGACGTGTACGGCCGCGTGGGCGAGCGGCAGGCCTCCGCCGAGGTCATGGTCAATCGTTAGACGCGTGACGGCACACGAGAGGGCCCGGAGGTCGATGACCTCCGGGCCCCTTCAGATGTTCGCGCCCTACTCGGACGACCGCTTCGGCCGCCACACCACCAGCGCGCTGGTCTGCTGGACCTCCTGGTACGGGACCAGGTCACGGCGGTACGAGGCGTGCACGGCGGCCTCGCGCTGCTGCATGGCGGCCGCGGCGCCGTCGAGGGCCGACTCCAGCTCCGCGACGCGCGACTGGAGCGCGGCCACCTGGTTCTCCAGCTCGATGATGCGCTTGATGCCGGCCAGGTTGATGCCCTCGTCCTGCGACAACTGCTGCACGGTGCGCAGCAGTTCGATGTCGCGAGCCGAGTAGCGGCGGCCCCGCCCGGCCGTGCGGTCGGGAGAGACCAGGCCGAGGCGGTCGTACTGACGCAGGGTCTGCGGGTGGAGTCCGGAGAGCTGGGCGGCCACCGAGATGACGTAGACCGGTGTCTCCTCGGTCAGTTCGTACGGGTTGCGCCGACGACCGGTCGTATCCATGGCTCCGTCATGCTCCCTTCGCGGCCTGGAACAGCTCCGCCCGCGGATCCTCGCCCGCGGTCGCCTCGCGATACGCCTCCAGAGCGTCACGAGCCTTGCCCGACACGTCCTGCGGGACCGCCACTTCGACGGTCACGAGAAGATCGCCCCGGGTGCCGTCCTTACGGACCGCGCCCCTTCCCCGGGCACGCATGGTGCGTCCGTTGGGCGTGCCCGGCGGCAGCTTCAGGGTCACCGCGGGTCCGCCCAGGGTCGGCACCTTCACCTCGCCGCCGAGCGCAGCCTCCGTGAAGGTGACGGGCACGGTGACGGTGAGGTTGTCGCCCTTGCGGCCGAAGACCGGGTGGGCGTCCACATGGACGGTGACGTACAGATCGCCGGACGGGCCGCCCCGTTCGCCGGGCGCACCCTTGCCGCGCAGCCGGATCCGCTGCCCGTCGGTGACCCCCGCCGGGATGCGGACCTGCATCGTGCGGGACGACTTGGCGCGGCCGCTGCCCGTGCACTCCATGCAGGGGTGCTCGGCGATGAGGCCGCGGCCCTTGCAGTCCGGGCAGGGGTCCGTGAGCGAGAACCCGCCACCGGAGCCGCGCGCCACCTGGCCGGTGCCGACGCAGGTCGGGCACACGCGCGGTGTGCCGTTCTTGTCGCCGGTGCCGGAGCAGGCCTTGCACGGCTGCTGCGAGGTCATGCGCAGCGGAACGGTCGCGCCGTCCACCGCCTCCGTGAAGGACAGCGTGACCTCGGTGTCGATGTCCTGGCCGCGCCGGGGCTGCGTACGCGTCCCCGTGGTGGTGCCGCCGCGGTTGAACAGACCGCCGAAGACGTCACCGATACCGCCGCCGAAGCCGCCGGATCCTCCCGCTCCCTGGCCCTGGGCGCCGCCTCCGAAGAGGTCCCCCAGGTCGAAGTTGAAGTTGCCGCCGCCCGCGCCGGGACCCGGCCGGAAGCCACCGTTGCCGAAGAGGGCGCGTGCCTCGTCGTACTCCTTGCGCTTCTTGGGGTCGCCGAGCACGTCGTTCGCCTCGGAGATCTCCTTGAAGCGCTCCTCGGCCTTGGTGTTGCCCTTGTTGGCGTCCGGGTGGAACTCGCGGGCGAGCTTCCGGTACGCCTTCTTGATCTCGGCCTCGGTGGCGTCCTTGGGGACGCCGAGGACCTTGTAGAAGTCCTTCTCGATGAAGTCCTTGGTGCTCATCCCCGACGTCCCTCCTTCCTTCTCCGGTCAAGCTCAGCCCTCGTCCGGGCCACCGCTCTCCTTGTCCTCGACCGCCTCGGCCGACTCATCGGCCTTGACCGTCTGTGCCCCGGGCTGCGGTTCGGCGACGGCCACCCGCGCGGGGCGGATGGTGCGCTCGCCGAAGCGATACCCCGGCTGCAGAATCGCCACGCACGTCGTCTCCGTGACGTCCGGCGCGTACGAGTGCATCAGGGCCTCGTGGATCGTCGGGTCGAAGGGCTCGCCCTCCTTGCCGAACTGCTGGAGCCCCATCTTCGCCGCGACGGTCTCGAGGGACTCGGCGACGGACTTGAATCCGCCGACGAGCTCGCCGTGGTCCCGCGCGCGGCCGATGTCGTCGAGCACGGGCAGGAGCTCGGTCAGGAGGTTCGCCACGGCGATCTCCTTGACCGCGATCCGGTCGCGCTCGACACGGCGGCGGTAGTTCTGGAACTCGGCCTGGAGCCGCTGGAGGTCCGTGGTGCGCTCGGTGAGTGCCGTGCGTGCCTGGTCCAGCTGGGCCGTCAGGCCGACCAACTGTGCTGCTGCGTCCCCGTCCGGGGCCGCCGCCCCCTCCGCAGAGGGGGTGGCGGACTGCGGCTCGGCGTCGTCAGAGGTGGCGCCGGAAGGGACGTCGGGCTGCTCTTCGAAGCCCGGGGTCTCCTCCGTCACGCGGCACCGTCCTTGCGGTCCTCGTCGACGATCTCGGCGTCGACGACGTCGTCGTCGGCCCTCGGGGCCTCGGCACCGGGAGCGTCGCCGCCCGCCGCCTGCGCGGCCTGGGCGTCGGCGTACATGGCCTGGCCCAGCTTCTGCGAGACCGCGGCGACCTTCTCGGTGGCGGTACGGATCTCGGCGGTGTCCTCGCCCTTGAGCGCGGCCTTCAGCTCCTCGACGGAGGCCTCGACCTCGGTCTTGACGTCACCGGGGACCTTGTCCTCGTTGTCCTTGAGGAACTTCTCCGTCTGGTAGACGAGCTGCTCGCCCTGGTTGCGGGTCTCGGCGGCCTCGCGGCGGGCGTGGTCCTCCTCCGCGTACTTCTCGGCCTCCTGGCGCATCCGGTCGACCTCGTCCTTCGGCAGCGAGGAGCCGCCGGTGACGGTCATCTTCTGCTCCTTGCCCGTGCCCAGGTCCTTCGCGGTCACGTGCATGATGCCGTTGGCGTCGATGTCGAAGGCGACCTCGATCTGCGGAACGCCACGCGGGGCCGGCGGCAGACCGGTCAGCTCGAACATCCCGAGCTTCTTGTTGTACGCCGCGATCTCGCGCTCGCCCTGGTAGACCTGGATCTGGACGGACGGCTGGTTGTCCTCGGCCGTCGTGAAGATCTCGGAGCGCTTGGTCGGGATCGTGGTGTTGCGCTCGATGAGCTTGGTCATGATCCCTCCCTTGGTCTCGATACCGAGGGACAGCGGGGTCACGTCGAGGAGCAGGACGTCCTTGACCTCACCCTTGAGGACACCGGCCTGGAGGGCGGCGCCGATGGCGACGACCTCGTCCGGGTTCACGCCCTTGTTGGCCTCGTTGCCACCGGTCAGCTCCTTGACGAGCTCGGCGACGGCGGGCATACGGGTGGAGCCACCCACGAGAACGACGTGGTCGATCTCGGAGAGGTTGATGCCGGCGTCCTTGATGACGTTGTGGAACGGCGTCTTGCAGCGCTCCAGAAGGTCGGCCGTCAGCTGCTGGAACTGGGCGCGCGTGAGCTTCTCGTCCAGGTGCAGCGGGCCCTCGGCGGACGCCGTGATGTAGGGCAGGTTGATCGAGGTCTCGGTGGACGAGGACAGCTCGATCTTGGCCTTCTCAGCGGCCTCGCGGAGGCGCTGGAGGGCCATCTTGTCCTTGGACAGGTCCACGCCGTGACCGGCCTGGAACTGCTTGACCAGGTAGTCCATGACCCGCTGGTCCCAGTCGTCACCACCGAGGTGGTTGTCACCGTTGGTGGCCTTCACCTCGACGACGCCGTCACCGATCTCCAGCAGGGACACGTCGAAGGTGCCGCCGCCGAGGTCGAAGACGAGGATCGTCTGGTCGTCCTTGTCGAGGCCGTACGCCAGGGCCGCGGCGGTGGGCTCGTTCACGATGCGCAGGACGTTCAGGCCCGCGATCTCGCCGGCCTCCTTCGTCGCCTGACGCTCGGAGTCGTTGAAGTACGCCGGGACGGTGATGACCGCGTCGGCCACCTTCTCGCCCAGGTACGCCTCGGCGTCGCGCTTCAGCTTCTGCAGGATGAAGGCGCTCATCTGCTGCGGGTTGAAGCTCTTCCCGTCGAGCTCGATCTTCCAGTCCGTGCCCATGTGACGCTTCACCGAACGGATGGTCCGGTCCACGTTCGTGACCGCCTGGCGCTTGGCGACCTCGCCGACGAGCACCTCACCGTTCTTCGCGAAGGCGACGACGGACGGCGTGGTCCTGGCGCCCTCGGCGTTGGTGATGACGGTGGGCTCGCCGCCCTCCAGAACGCTGACGACTGAGTTAGTCGTGCCCAGGTCGATGCCGACCGCACGTGCCATTTCGATTCCTCCAGCAATGACTTGAGTGGAACGGACTCAAGTGTGCACGACGTCCGCCTCCCGGTCAACAGACCTGAGTCGTGGGGGCTCAACTCTTATCCGTTCCTTACACGCAGGTAGCCTCTGGCCTGCACTTTTCTCTCAGAGTCAGTGGACCCTCACTGCGTCCGGAGCCGCCCGGCGGGGTCTCCCCGGCCGGAAAGCGGATCTCGGGACGGGTCCCCCGGGGGAGGGAATCGCATGCGGAGGGGGACGGCGCGAGCGGGGCCCCGGACGAACGGCCCCCGCGACGGCGACCAGCGCCACGGCACCGGCCACCCACCAGGCGGCCCACGCCCCCAGCCACCCCAGATCGATGAGCAACCCGACGAGCGCACCCGCGAACGCGGCGAGCCCCGTCACGACCAGGACCCCCTGCCGGGTCAGCCCCGCCCGCCGCAGCCGGTGCACCAGGTGGTCCGGCGCGGGCCGCAGCAGCGGTCTGCCCGCCCGCCGCCGCGACACGAGGACCAGGACGGCGTCGGCGCTGGCCACGGCCGTCAGCGCGAACCCGGCGCCGAAGCCGGGCCCCGCGGGCCGCTCCGCGTGCACCAGCACGACCGCCGAGGCCAGCACGAACCCGGCGAACAACGACCCGCACCGGCCCGGCGCGATCCGGGCCGGCGGCCATCCGTGCATCAGAAGGCCGGTGAGGGCGGCGGCCAGCACGCTGAGCAGCGCCGCGAGCCCGTCCATGACCTCGGCCGCCGCGCACCCGCTGAGCGCGAACGCGGTGATGACGCCGACCGTCCCCATCACCCCGTCGGCATGGTCGAGCGAGCGGAAGGCGTGCGTCACGAGGACGATCCAGACGACGGCCAACACCCCTCCCGGCATGCCGAGTTCGTCATGGGGGACGGTGAGCGCGGCGGCCGCGGCGACTCCGGCCACGCACACGACCGGCGGCACGGGGAGCAGATCGGCGGCCAGACCGAGCAGGGCGACCGCGATCCCGGCGACCAGCAGCCGTCCGGCCTCCGGCCCGAGCGGGGCGACACCGGTCCAGTCGCCGGCCCACCCGACGAACGCCGTCGCGCCCAGCACGGCCACCCCGCCGAGCAGGGGAACCGGCCGCCCTCTCCCCGGCGCTCGCGGTCTGGCCCGGCGCGAGGGCGGCCCCGTCCCGTCGGCCACACCGAAGCGCAGGGAGAACGACCGCAGCAGCGCGGCGAGCGCGGCGGTCAGGAGCAGAGCGGCGGTGGCGGCCGAGATTCCGTACAGCACATCGCTAATTTAGGGGTAATTGTCACAGTATTGTGCGAATAACACGATCGGGTTTACGTGTCCTGTCGCCTCCGGGTGAAACGGACCTTCCGCCCGCCCTCGGCGCGGCCGGTCAGGCTTCCCTCAGCGACGCAGATCACCGCACCTCTGGCTACAGTGCGGCGGAAGAAGTGGGTAGTCTCAGACGGACTGCATAAGTTACCGCTTAGTAATCACCTTCGAGGTCACCCTCGAAGCAACACCTCGCAGGCCCGAGGAGCCCCCGAATGCAACTCGCCGCGATCATTGTGTCGCTGGTCCTGACCGTGGTCGGCGTCGCGCTGATCGCACGGGCCGTCGCGCAGATCTACCGGTTCATCAAGCTCGGCCAGCCCGTACCAGCCGGCAGCCGCACCGACGACTGGAAGGCCCGCAGCGTCACGCTGGCCAAGGAGTTCGTCGGCCACACCCGTATGAACCGGTGGGGGATCATCGGGGTCGCGCACTGGTTCGTGGCCGTCGGCTTCCTGACCCTCGGCCTGACGATCGTCACGGCCTACGGCCAGCTGTTCAAGGCCGACTGGACGCTGCCGGTGCTCGGCGGCTGGCTCCCGTACGAGCTGTACACCGAGTTCATCGCGCTGTTCACGACGCTCGGCATCCTCGTGCTGATCGCGATCCGGCAGCTGAACCGGCCGTCCAAGCCGGGCCGCAAGTCGCGCTTCGCCGGCTCGAAGACGGGCCAGGCGTACTTCGTCGAGGCCGTGATCCTCGTCATCGGCCTCGCGATCATGACCCTGCGCGGCCTGGAGGGCGCGATCCACGGTGTCGACCACTACGAGGCCGCGTACTGGGCCTCGTACCCCCTGGTCGCCGCCTTCAAGGGCCTGAGCTACGGAACGCTGCAGAACCTGGTCTACCTGACCGCCATGATCAAGCTCGGCGTCACCATGACCTGGGCGATCACGGTCGGTCTGAACACCAACATGGGTGTCGCCTGGCACCGCTTCCTCGCCTTCCCCAACATCTGGTTCAAGCGCGACGCCAAGGGCGGGACCGCCCTCGGCGAGCTGCTCCCGATGACCAGCGACGGCAAGGCCATCGACTTCACCGACCCCGGTGAGGACGACGTCTTCGGTGTCTCCCAGGTCGAGCAGTTCTCCTGGAAGGGCCTGCTCGACTTCTCCACCTGCACCGAGTGCGGCCGCTGCCAGTCGCAGTGCCCCGCCTGGAACACCGGCAAGCCGCTCTCCCCCAAGCTCCTCATCATGTCGCTGCGCGACCACGCGCACGCCAAGGCCCCGTACCTGCTGGCCGGCGGCGGCAAGAACATGGAGGGCGAGGAGAAGGCGTCCGAGGAGCAGCTCAAGGACGTCCCCGCGGCCGCCCTGGCCGAGGCCGAGCGCCCCCTCATCGGCACCGCCGAGGAGAACGGCGTCATCGACCCGGACGTCCTGTGGTCCTGCACCACCTGCGGCGCCTGTGTCGAGCAGTGCCCGGTGGACATCGAGCACATCGACCACATCGTCGACATGCGCCGCTACCAGGTGATGATCGAGAGCGCGTTCCCGTCCGAGGCGGGCACGATGCTCAAGAACCTGGAGAAGAAGGGCAACCCCTGGGGTCTGGCCAAGAAGCAGCGCCTCGAGTGGACCAAGGAGGTCGACTTCGAGATCCCGGTCGTCGGCCGCGACATCGAGGACCTGACCGAGGTCGAGTACCTGTACTGGGTCGGCTGCGCCGGCGCCCTGGAGGACCGGGCGAAGAAGACCACGAAGGCCTTCGCGGAGCTGCTGCACATGGCGGGCGTCAAGTTCGCGATCATGGGCGGCGACGAGAAGTGCACCGGTGACTCCGCCCGCCGCCTCGGCAACGAGCCGCTGTTCCAGGAACTCGGCATGGAGAACGTCGCCGCCCTGAACATGGCCTTCGGCGAGGAGCTCGACGACGAGGGCAACGTCACCGCCGACTCGAAGAAGCCGCGGACGGCGAAGAAGATCGTCGCCACCTGCCCGCACTGCCTCAACACCATCGGCAACGAGTACCCGCAGCTCGGCGGCGACTACGAGGTCATCCACCACACCCAGCTGCTCCAGCACCTCATCGACGAGGGCAAGCTGCTCCCGGTGACCCCGGTGGAGGGGCTCATCACCTACCACGACCCGTGCTACCTGGGCCGACACAACAAGGTCTACACGCCGCCGCGCGAGATCATGTCCGCCGTCCCGGGCCTGCGTCAGCAGGAGATGCACCGCCACAAGGAGCGCGGCTTCTGCTGCGGTGCCGGCGGCGCGCGGATGTGGATGGAGGAGCGGATCGGCAAGCGCATCAACAACGAGCGCGTCGACGAGGCCCTGTCGCTGAACCCCGACATCGTCTCCACCGCCTGCCCGTTCTGCCTCGTCATGCTGACCGACTCGGTCAACGGCAAGAAGAACGACGGCAAGGCCAAGGAGTCCATCCAGGTCGTCGACGTCGCCCAGCTCCTCCTGGAGTCCGTCAAGACCCCCGTCGACGACGAGCCCCCGGCGGGCGCGGCCGAGTCGGAGAGCGAGCCGGAGCCGGAACCGGTGAAGTAACGGCACGAGCGGTCCGGCCGACCGGCCGGATCCGATCGGTACGACCGGCACCCCCGTGCTCTCCGGAGCACGGGGGTGTCGCCGTATCTCGAACGCGTGCATCATTACCCAGTCGTTTTCAACGGGGCTGACGAGGTGAGCGGTGCGCGGGCGAATACGCGGGACACATACGGCGACGGCTCTCGGGTGCGTCCTCCTCCTCGCCGCCTGCGGCCCCACCGGCGGCGCCGCGGCCCCCGAGCACACACCCGTGCGGGTCGCCGACGCCCCGGCCCTGCTCCCCGTCCCGCACGGCAAGGGCAGCAAGGTCGCCGACGACTTCAACGGCGACGGACACCGCGACCTGGTGATCGACGACCTGGTCAAGGAGCAGAGCCACGCCGACGACGCGGGTATCGGGATCGTCTACGGCGGTGCGCGCGGACTCACGCCCGGGGCACGGCAGTTGCTCGATCCCCGCAGGCAGGCGGCCGCGACCGAGGGCCGGCTCCCCGCCGTCTTCGACGCGGAGGAGAGCTGCGACCTGGACAAGGACGGTTACACGGATCTCGTCGTGTCGACCGACCCGCCCTACGACGGCCAGGGGCAGCCCCCGGTCCCCCTCCAGATCCTCTTCGGCTCCCCCACCGGCCTGAACGGCAAGGGAGTGCGGCTCGTCATCCCCGCGCAGGCGCGTTTCGGCAATGACTGGCCCGATCAGCCGGTCTGCGGCGACTTCGACGGAGACGGCGCACAGGACCTCGTCGTGCACGCCTCCAACGGCGAACTGAGCTATCTGCGCGGCCCGTTCAGTCGCAAGGGCACGCCTCGCGCCGCGGGGAAGCCGCTCGCCTCACCGGGCAATGTGCCGACCGGGCCGGCCGCCGACGTGAACCGCGACGGCTACGACGACCTCCTCGTCCGTACGGCGGCCGACGGCGCCGCCCCCTCCGCCGTCGTCCTCGGCGGACCGGCGGGCCCCACCCGCACCGGGGCCACCCTGCCGGCCGGCGTCGACGTGGCGTTCGGCCGCTTCGGACGGGGCAGGGCACTCGACGCGGCCGTCGGATCGATGGGCGGAACGTCTCTGCGCTACGACCTCCCCGGCGCCGCCCGCGGGACGGTCGCCATCCCGGGATCGGTCCTCGACGCGGGTGACTTCGACGGGGACGGGCTCAGCGAACTCGTCTCCAGCGGGACGGCGTTGCGCGTCCTCCGGGGCCGCGCGGCCGGACTGTCCGCGAGCGGCACGGTGACCGTGAAGCCTCCCACCGAGGGCACCACCCGCGTCCTGGCCGTCGCCGACTTCACCGGGGACGGACGGGCCGACCTGGTGGTGCGGACGTTCCGGGGCGAGACACGGGACACGGTCGCGGTGTACCCGGGCGAGAAGGGTGGGCCGGTGGCCGACGCGCCCGACGTCACCTTCTCCACCGCCGCGTTCCTGCCCAGGACCTGACGGATCAGGACTTGTCGACGAGTTTCCCGACCGAGGCGGGCAGGCCGCCGTCGTCGGGCACGTAGAACGACGGGCAACCCTTCGTACGCCTCGGGAGTCACTCCCCGAAAACCCCTGGTCCCCGTCCGATCCCCCGGTCGTCGTCCGATTCCCCGGTCCCCCTTTGGAGCCCACCATGCGTACGCGCCGCCGACCCGCCGCCGTCCTGGGTTGTGCCCTGTTGTTGGCGGTCGCGGGCGGCGGCACGAACGAGCTCTCCGACCGCTCGTCCCGTCCCGCCGCCGGAAAGCCCGCCGAACGCCCCGACCCCGGCGACTTCAACGGTGACGGCTACGACGACTTCGTGGACGTCGTGGAGTCGAAGTCCAAGGACCGCAAGAAATACGCGGCGAACCTGGTCGTGGTCTACGGATCGCGATCGGGCCTCGACACCGCCACGGCACAACGGACTCCGGCCGGCACCGAGAACTACGCGATGTTCATCACGGAGCCCCTGCGCACCGACCTCGACGGCGACGGTTTCACGGACCTGGTCGGCAGCCGCGGCGCGGACGGGGACGCACGCGAGTCCTTCGCGCTGTTCGGCGGCGCCCACGGGCTGAGCACCGCCCGCCGGCTCGATCTGCCCGACGGCTTCCGCCCGATGGCCGCCGCCGACTTCGACGGCGACGGCTCCGTGGACCTGCTCGACGGAGGCCACGGCGGCTCGGGCGACCCCGACGCCACCGAGAAGGGCGCCGGCGGCCTGCTCCTGTACGGCCCCTTCGACCGCAAGGGGTCACCGAGCCGACAGGCCGTGCTCGACCTCAGCCAGCACGGCTACGCCACGACCGCCTCGGCCACCACCGGCGACTTCGACGGCGACGGCAGGGCCGAAGTGGTGCTCACCTACTCCTTCGACTCCGACGACGACGACAACGCGCCCACCGACCTGCACTCGGTCGGCGTGTACGAGGGCGACGAACAGGGGCTTGTGCGGGACACCCGTCAGGAGAAGGCCATCGAGGCCTTGACGGTGCCCGACATCCCGGCCACCGGGGACGCGGACGGCGACGGCCTCCCCGACCTGCTCGTGCACACCCAGCTCACCGCGACCCCGACGGGCGCCCTGACGATCCTGTACGGGGCGAAGTCCGGTCTGGACACGGGCCGCGAGCGGACCGTGATCGGCAGCACGGACACCGCCGACCGGCACCCCCTCGACTTCGGCTCGTCGCCCTCCATCGGCGACGTCAACGGCGACGGGAGACCGGATGCCGTCGTGAACACCCCGACCTTCCGGGGGCACGACGGCAAGGTGACGCTGCTGCCCGGCGGGTCGGACGGGGCGCAGTCCCTCGACGGCGAGCAGGCGATCGACGCGGAGACCGACGGCCTGCCCGGCACCCCGAATCCGCACTACTGGAACGTCTTCGGCCACCGTCCCCCGCTGCTCGACGTCGACGGCGACGGCCACGCGGACGCGGTCGTCTTCGGACGGCTGTACGAGCAGCGGAAGGGCGCGTATCTGGTATTGCGTGGCTCGGACCACGGGTTCGACCCCAAGAAGACACGGCTCTTCACACCGGACGACATCGGCGTACCCCTGCGGCTGAAGTAGCGGCTGAGACAACTACGTCTGAAGCAGCGGCCGAGGCAGCTACGTCTGAAGCAGCGGCCGAGGCAGCGGCTGCCGCGACGGCCGGCACCTCGGGCGGGGCCACGGCCCGAGGCACCCGGCGCACTCGCGCCCGGACGGGTAGGGGCGCGTCCTTCCACGGGCGCGCCCCCTCCGCCTCGTGAATCCCACCCAGCTCAAACGTTTTTCGAATTCTTGTACAACCTTCACTCACCTTCGCCGGTCTCCTGTTCGGCAACCGCCCGGCTACGCCCGGAACAACTCCAGGCGAACACGGGTGGCACGGCAACCCATTGACTGTGGACGCGCTCCAGGCGTCCCCGCATGCCGCAGGAGAATCCCGCATGCACAAGCGTCACCCGCACCACGTGCGACTCGCCCTCGCGACGGCCACCGCTGCCGCGCTGACGGGCGGTCTTCTGACCTTCTCGGCCGCGACCGCGACCGCCGCGGACTCCGCGACGGTCCCGCAGGCCGACTTCAACGGCGACGGTCGCGGCGACGTGGCCTTCTCGGCGCACGGCGCCTACGTCAGCGGTCACGCCGGCGCCGGCCAGATCGTCGCCCTCTACGGCACCTCCACCGGCGTATCCTCCGCCAAGCGCTCCACGATCAGCCAGAACACCTCCGGTGTCCCGGGCACCGCCGAGGCCGGCGACGCCTTCGGCGCCGAGTCGGCGTACGCCGACTTCAACAACGACGGATACGACGACCTCGCCGTCGCGTCCCCGTCGGAGAAGGTCGGCACCGACACCAACGGTGGCGGCCTGGCCATCCTCTGGGGCTCCGCGAGCGGCCTCACCGGCAAGGGCATCAGCGTCCCGGACCCGTCCCCCTCCTCGCACGACTACTGGGGCAAGGACCTGGCCGCCGGCGACTTCGACGGCGACGGCAAGGCCGACCTGGCCGTCGGCAGCTCGTCGAGCACGATCTACGTCTACAAGGGCGGCTTCAGCACGGCCGGCACCCCCGGCGGCCGTACGACGATCAAGCCCCCGATCGACACGGGCAGCAACGACTTCCCCTACGGCCCGCTCAGCCTGACCGCGGGCGACGTGAACGGCGACGGCAGGACCGACCTGATCGTCGACGGCTTCGAGACGCAGACCGGCGACTACTGGAACACGAACTACTTCGTGCCCGGCACGGCGAGCGGCCTGAACGTCGCGTCCGCGCAGGCCCTCAAGCCCGGCACGATCACCGGCATCGGTGACATCAACGGCGACGGCTACGGCGACATCGTCAGCGGCGCGGGCTGGGACGCCACCACGGATGACGGCATCCCCGTCCCGGACGCCGCCGACGGCGGCAAGGTGAACATCACCTACGGCTCCGCGTCCGGCCCGGCCGGCACGTCCGGCATCACCCAGAACACCGGCAGCGTCCCCGGCACCTCGGAGGCGGGTGACAGCTTCGGCTGGGAGCTGGACATGGGCGACATCAACGGCGACGGCTTCCAGGACCTGGTCGTCTCCGCCCCGGACGAGGACATCGACGGCGTCTCCAACACCGGCATGGTCACCGTCCTGTACGGCTCCGCCGCGGGCGTCAAGGTCTCCTCCGGCGCGCAGTCGTTCTCGCAGAGCACGGCGGGCGTCCCCGGCACCGACGAGAAGAGCGACCTGTTCGGCGCGGACGTCAAGCTCGACGACGTCACCGGCGACGGCAAGGCGGACCTGATCGTCGGCTCCTACGAGAACAGCGGCAACGGCGCGGTCACCTACCTGCCCTCCAACGGCAGCGTGATCACCACGACCGGCTCCCGCACCGTCTCGCCGAGCACCTCGGGCGTCTCGACCTCGGGCGCTCCGCAGTTCAGCGCCGTCTTCGCCGACTGAGCGGCCTAGCAACGGCCTGACCACGGCCGAACAGCGGCCGGTCGGCGACGGTCCCGGCCGTTCTCGCGGCGTACACCCCCGAGGCGCCGAGAGATCCGCCCGACCGTCCCGACCCACCCCGCCGGGCCCGCGCACGCGGGCCCGGCGGCGGCTCGTCCACCGATGTGCTGGAGCCTCCACCGTGCGCAACCGCACCCTCCTCCTTGCCGTAGCCCTGACCACCGGCCTGCTCACCACCCCCGCCGCCGCGGCCCCCTCCCGGCTCTCCGGCGACTTCAACGGCGACGGCTACCGCGACGTCGTCATCGGCGCCGCGGGCACCACGGTGGGCTCCGCGCAGCTCGCCGGAGCCGTGGTCGTCCTGTACGGCTCCTCCTCCCCCGTCTCGGCCGCGAGGAAGACCGTGATCACGCAGAACTCCGCCGGGGTTCCGGGCACGGCCGAGTCGTACGACTCCTTCGGCAGCAGCCTCGCCGTCGGTGACCTCGACGGGGACGGCTACGCGGACATCGTGGTGGGCTCCCCCAACGAGAGCATCGGCGACCGCGACGGCGTCGGCTCCGCCACCGTCCTGTGGGGCGGCAAGTCCGGCCTCTCGGGCGGCGCGACGCTGCCCCAGCCGTCCACGCTCGCCGAATGGGGCGGCTTCGCGTCCGGCGCCGCCACCGGGGACTTCGACGGCGACGGCAGAACGGACGTGACCCTCAGCGGGCAGGACCGCACCCGCCTCTACACGGGCCCCTTCACCCGGACCGGCACACCGGCGAGCCACACCACCATCGGCGAACTCGGCTCCGCGTACAACGTGATCGCGGGCGACCTGACCGGCGACGGCGCGGCCGAACGTCTCTACCCGTTCGGAGTCGACGGCGACGAGGGCGGCGCGGTCAGCTACTTCCGCTGGACCGGAACGAGGTACGTCCGCACCACTCTGCCGAGCGCCGACGGCTTCCAGGGCTCGGTCGGCGACATCAACGGCGACGGCTACGGCGACCTCGTGCTCGGGGACCACGAGGACCCGCACGGAGTCAAGACCGTCGGCCACAAGGGCGGCCAGATCTACGTCTGGTACGGCAGCGCGACCGGCCCCGACCCGTCCCAGGCACCGACCGTCGTCAACCAGGACACCCCCGGTGTCCCCGGCGCGGGCGAGGACTCCGACATCTTCGGCTCCGCGATCAGCACCGGCGACATCAACGGTGACGGCTACGCCGACGTCGCGGTCGGCACGTCCGGCGAGGACGTCGGCCGGACCCAGGACGCGGGCGGGGTCACCATCCTCCTCGGCTCCGCCTCCGGCCTGACCACCGAGGGCGCCAAGGCGTACACCCAGGACACCGCCGGCGTGCCCGGCACCGCCGAGACGAGCGACGCCTTCGGCCAGTCGGTCCGCCTGGCCGACCTGGACAAGAACGGCAAGGCCGACCTGGTCGTGGGCTCCGGCGGCGAGAACGGCTACGGCGCCGTCACGGTCCTGCGCGGCTCGGCCACCGGCCTGACCACCACCGGCGCCACCTCCCTGACGGCCCGCGACGTCTCCCTCAAGGGCGGGGCATCCTTCGGCTGGGCCATCGCGCAGTGACACAACCCTCCCTCGCGTCAAGGAACTTCATGCGTACACGCGCCTCGGCCGCCGCCATCCTGTCGGTCGCCCTGACCTCGCTCGCTCTGGCCGCGCCCGCCGCCCACGCCACCGCTGCCGCCGCCCCGTACGACTTCAACGGCGACGGCCGGGCCGACCTCGCGATCGGTGCGCCGGGCGCCACGGTCGGCGGGAAGGCGAAGGCGGGCGCCGTCTCCGTCGTCTACGGCAGCGCGAGCGGGCCGAAGAGCTCCACCTACCGGCTGATCACCCAGAACACGGCCGGGGTGCCCGGCACCGCCGAGGCCGACGACGCCTTCGGCACGGCCGTCGCCTCGGCCGACCTGAACACGGACGGCTACGCGGACCTGATCGTCGGCGCTCCCGGCGAGGACACCGACGACGACACCAACAACGGCACGGTCGCCGTCGTCTGGGGCTCCGCGTCCGGCCTGTCCGGCGCGCGCACCCTCCCGGACTTCTCCAGCCGCGACCACGACCACTTCGGCCAGTCGCTGGCCGCCGCCGACCTCGACGGCGACGGGGACCAGGACGTCGCGGTCGGATCGACCGACCTGATCGGCCTCAACTTCGTCGACGGTCCGATCACCAAGTCCGCCGCCCTCAGCTACGGTTCGGGCTCGGGCTTCTCCTGGGCCTCCTCGTACGGCATCACCTCCCTCTCCGCCGGGGACGTGACCGGAACCGGCATCGACAGGCTCGTCGTGCACGGACGCGTCTCCGGCACCGACGACGCGGTCACCGCCCTGGTCGACGGCACGATCGGCAACTACACCGACTGGCTTCAGGAGTTGCCCGGCGGCTATGTGTCGGCCGTCGGCGACATCGACGGCGACGGCCACGCGGACATCGCGGTCGGCAACGACCGGGAGACCTCCGCCGACCCGTCGGGCGCCAAGGGCGGCAAGGTCACCGTCGTCTACGGCGGCCCGGACGGCGTCGACACCCGGCGCGCCCCCTCGGTCGTCACCCAGGACACCCCCGGCGTGCCCGGCACCGCCGAGTCGGGTGACCGCTTCGGCAGCGGGGTCTCCCTCGCCGACGTCAACGGAGACGGATACGCCGACCTGGCGGTGGGGGCGGCCCACGAGTCGATCGGCAGCGCCGCCGCGACCGGCTCGGTCACCGTCCTGTACGGCTCGGCCGCCGGCCTGCGGACGACCGGCGCGGTGTCCTTCTCGCAGTCCACGGCGGGCGTGCCCGGCACCCCCGAGACGGGCGACCACTTCGGTGCCCGCGTCGCGCTGACCGATCACACCGGCGACCACCGCGCGGACCTCACGGTCTCCGCGCCCGGCGAGAACGCCGGCGACGGCGCCGTCTGGTCCCTGCGCGGCACGGCGAACGGCCCCACCGTCACCGGCTCGACCAGCTTCGGCCCCTCCACCACGGGCGTCTCCACCACGGGCGCCCCTGCCTACGGCACCGCCCTGAACAGCTGACATCCGGCCGCGTCCGGCCCGACCCGGCCCGGCACGGGCCGTCCCGCAAAGGAACCTCGCATGCGCAAGCGCAGCTCGACGGTCCTCGCCGCCTCCCTCCTGGCGGCAGGCCTCACCCCCCTCGCTCTGGCCACCCCCGCGTCCTCGGCGGTCGCCAAGCAGTACGACGACTTCAACGGCGACGGCTACCGCGACGTCGCGTACATCGGTTACAACCGGGACGGCCACACCGGCGGCGCCGTCACCGTCGTCTACGGCCGCGCGGGCGGTCTCGACACCTCGCACACCCGGGTCATCGACCAGGACAGCGCCGGCATCCCGGGATCGGGCGAAGAGGACGACGCCTTCGGCGGCAGCATGACGAGCGCCGACCTCAACAAGGACGGTTACGCGGATCTCGTCGTCGGCAACTACACCGAGACCGTGGGCAGTGCCAAGTACCGCGGCATGGTCACGGTCGTGTGGGGCTCCCGCTCCGGCCTGTCCGGCGGCACCACCGTCACCCCGAAGGGCGACGCGAACAGCACGTACGCCTCCTTCGGCATGGACCTGGTCGCCGGTGACTTCAACGGAGACGGCTCGCCCGACCTCGCGGCGATCGGCGGCCAGGAGGCGTGGCTGTACCGGGGCCCGTTCTCCAAGTCCGGTTCCACGGGCACGGTCAGCAAGATCGACAAGACCGACCAGGGCTGGTACTCGCACGGACTCGCGGCGGGCAGGATCAACGGCGACGGCAAGACCGACCTGGTGATCCTCGGCTCGCAGCTCTACGGCGGTGACGAGCGCAGCCGGGTCTGGTTCCTCAAGGGCGCCTCCGGGGGTCTGACGTCGGGCACCTCCAAGACCCTCGACAGTTCCGCCACGACCGCGGCCGTCGGTGACTTCGACAAGGACGGCTACGCCGACATCGCCCTCGGCCAACCGTTCCGCGGCGACGGCAGGGGTGCGGTGACCGTCTGGCGCGGCGCGGCCTCCGGCCCGAGCGGGTCGACCCTGCTCACCCAGGCCACCTCGGGCGTCTCCGGTACGCCCGAGGCCGACGACGACTTCGGCATCACCCTCTCGGCCGCCGACGCCAACGGCGACGGCTACGCGGACCTCGCGGTCGGCGTCCCGTCCGAGGACGTGGACGGCGCCGAGGACGAGGGCGGCGTCCACCTGTTCCGCGGCGGCTCCGGCGGCCTGACCGGTACCCGCTCCTCATGGATCCCGCAGACGGTGACGGGAGCCGACGGCGCGTACGCGACCTTCGGCTACACGGTCCACCTGCGCGACCTGAACGGCGACGGCAAGGCGGACCTGGGCGTGGGCACGGCCTTCCGGGGGCTGGTCCTGCCCGGCACCTCCGGCAACCCGACGGCGACCGGCGCCGTCACGCTGCCCGCTTTCGACGGCCCCTTCCTCGACTGACGGCCCTTGCGTCCTGCCGGGCGACGGCCCTGCTCCGACGACCCGTAGGGGCGGACTCGCCTCTCCCGTAGGGGATGTCACAGCTCGGCCCCAATGCCGGGCCCGTTGCCCCGGGCCCGGCACGTCACTCTTCGGGACCAGGTACGTTCGATAACGTGGCTGGATTCAGGATCGGACGCGGCGGACGGGACAACCGTGCCCCGCAAGCGCGACCGCAACAACGACCGTCGTACGGACAGGCCCCGCAGGGACGTGGGCAGCAGCCCCCCCAGGGAGGCGGGCAGCAGCCGTACGGCTATCCGCCCGCGCCGTCGCAGCCGCAGTACGGAGGACAGCAGCCGTACGGCGGACAGCAGGGCGGCTGGCCCCAGAGCGGCGGGCACGGCGGCGGGCACGGCGAGCCGGAGTACTTCGGCGACGGTCACCCGCAGCAGGGCCCGGACCCGTACGCGGCGAACAGCCCCGGGCACACCCAGGCCTTCTCGATCGGCGAGGACCCGTACAACCAGGGCGAGACCTACCGCGCGGGCGCGGCGGCGGCTCCGCCGGTCGGCCCCCGGCTGCACTGGAAAGACCTGCTCAAGGGCATCGTGACCGCCCCGAACAGGACCTTCCTCCAGATGCGCGACTACACGATGTGGGCCCCGGCCCTGATCGTGACGTTCCTCTACGGCCTGCTGGCGGTCTTCGGCTTCGACGGCGCCCGCGAGGACGCCATCAGCGCGACCCTCTCGAACGCCGTCCCGATCGTCCTGACGACGGCCGTCGCCATCGTCATCAGCACGTTCGTCCTGGGCGTGGTCACCCACACCCTGGCCCGCCAGCTCGGCGGCGACGGCGCCTGGCAGCCCACGGTCGGCCTCTCCATGCTGATCATGTCCATCACGGACACCCCGCGTCTGCTCGTCGCCATGTTCTTCGGCGGCGACGCCCCCTTCGTCAAGATCCTCGGCTGGGCCACCTGGATCGGCGCGGGTGCCCTGCTGACCCTGATGGTCGGCAAGTCCCACGACCTCCCGTGGCCGAAGGCCCTGGCCGCGTCGGCCATTCAGCTGATCGCCATCCTGTCGATCATCAAGCTGGGCACGTTCTAGCGCGCTCCGCGCTCCGCGTTCACACCCGAGAGGGGCTCCCGGCACCGCGCCGGAAGCCCCTCTCGCGTTCTCCCCCGCAAGGTCCGCGGCGGATGGGCCACCGGCCCCTCACGACGCCGCCGGATACCGGTACTCACCGACCTCGGGATCCGGCGGACCCCCCATCCCCAAGTCCTTGCGCATGGCCTCGCGGAGATGAGCGTTCTCCCGCCAGAGGTCGGCCCGGACCCGGAAGTACGCGTCGCCCCTGATGTCAGGGTCTTCGATGAGCCCGTCTCTCATACACGGGAGCTCGTCACACGCCCGCACCGCCAAGTGAATGATCTCCGCCAACACCCGGCCGGCAGTACGCTCCGGGCGCGACCGACCCCCAGCGTTACGCAAGCACCACCACGGATCAGAGGGCTTCCCTGGACGGAGTCACCGGCTCTCCGGCCCTGCGTACCGGCGGCAGGGGGTGGGTACACCGCCTTCTCGTCCTGCAAGGGAGGGCCTAGCCGGAGCCGCGGCCGGCCGACAGCTTGCGGCGTGGGCCGAGCGGGAAGGGGTCGGCCCAATCCTTGAGCGGCTCCTATTGGACGCCCACGACACCGCAGTTGCGCAAGAGACGGCGCAGGCCTTGCTCGAACGGAGGGATCTGGTCGGTCTGCGCGCGGTGCCGGCGGCGCTGTCGCGGGCTGAGGAGTGGTGGACCGCCGACCGGCTCCACGGCGAGGTGTTCGGCTACCAGAGTTGGATGATTGCCGACGACCGGACGGACGAGTTCGTGGACCAGCTTGTGAGACTCGCCGCCGACCAGGACAAGGGAGTCCGTGACGAAGCCCTGCGGCTGTCACGGCCTGGGGAGCAGCCATGAGTAAGCGTCGGTACGTAGCCAGAGGCGTGCCGGGCGGCTACCGGATCTGGGACAACCGAGGGCGCCGATGGTGGGGCGATCTCTACGAGCTGTGTCCCGATCTTCTCCTGGTCGAGCTGAACGGCGCGGCCGAGAGCGAAAAGATCACGGCTCTGCTCAAGCAGTACCGAGCCCAGAAGCGGTAACGGCAGCACCGGGGCCTCTCCGAGAAAAGCCGCTTGGCAAGACCGCGTGCGGTGGCTGACACCAGCGGTTGACACCAACAAGCGCGAACAGCGGCGGTCGACGCCGGACCTCCGTGGACGATCGGCCGAGGCGTAGGACCGGTGGGCCGACGTCGACGGTCCCCGGTGATCGACCTGATCAGGATGAGCCAGAGGTCCAAGTCCCGCGGCCGGCCAGGGGAGTCAACTTGACGGACACGTCCCAGGCGGACTGAATGCGCGGGCAAGGGCGCCGAGCCGGCCGTTGACAGCCGAGTTTCGTAGGCAAACCGTTGTCGGCGCGTCGTTGCCCGGTGGGCCCGTCACCCGCATCCTGACGGTTCAGCACGATCACGATGAAGAGAATGAGGGTTCCCGCGCATGCAGCAGATCCCCGACCTCGGAAAGAACTCGCTCGGCAAGCCGGATCCGTGGGCCAGGGTCCGAGGGCTCGCCTGGTGGCAGTTGGTCCTCTCGATCGTGCCGATCCTCCTGCTGTCTGTCGGCGGGGCGATAGGCGGGGCCATCGGGGCGGCGGGCCTCTTCGCGAACCTCTCCCTCGCCCGCAAGCCGTTCGGGACGCCGGTCAAGCTCCTGGCGATGCTGGGCGTGGTACTCGCCTCTTATCTGGGGTACCTCCTCGTCGTGGGTCTCGCCTACAACCTGCTCAAGGGCTGACCCCCTCCGGCCGGGAATCTGATCTCGGCGGCCTGGGCGACGGGCCCGGGGTAACTCGCCCCGTCCCGTGTCCTTCGGATCAAGGCCCGGGGCGTCCGGCCCTGATCCGCCGGACCGCCCGCGTCCGACTTGTGGCACAGCCCCAGGGCGTGGCCCAGTTCGTGTGCCGCGGTCTGCCGACGTTTCCGCCAACGGCGAGGCCGTCACGGGCCGCCCACCCGGCTTCGACCGCGAGGCCTACAAGCAACGGAACACCGTCGAACGCTGCCCCAACGGCCTCAAGCAGTGGCAGGGCCTGGCCACACGAACCGACAAACTCGCCATCGCCTATCAGGCCGCGCTCCCACCTCGCCAGCATCCTCATCTGGACCCGACCTGACCAAAGAGACAGAACCTAAGAGTGGTCCCAGAGCTCCCGTGATCGACCTGCCAAAAGATGAGGCCAGACCTCAAAATTCGCGATGTAACCTTCGGCCGGAGGGGAAGTTCGAAGGCGGGGGATTCAGTGCGGAGAGCGGTAATCGTGTCTAAGGCCGTGCTCACGGTGATAGGCACCTGGCTTGCCCTCGTGCTGGCGATCGCCCTTCCAGCCCTGCTTCCGGAGCGGTGGGAGTACTACATGATCTCCCCTGCCAGCGTGGGCCTGTGGATGCTTTCCATGCTCGTAGGCCCCGTCGCAGTCTGCTGGAAACTGCGCTCCTGGATACGGACGGTCCCCGGTGATCCGCAGCGGCTGGACAGGTGACCGGCTACTCCCACAGGCCCTGTGCCGTGCCACTCTCGTGCCAGGGTCCTCAGGGCGCTGCATCCCTCGCGGCCAGCCGCCGGCCGATCTCCTTCAGCTCCACCCGGGCTGCCGGCGTACCCGCAGGCGTCTCCCAGAACGGATGCGCCGCGATACGCCGAGACAACGCAAGCAAGTGCCGACGGTGCACAGCGGCGCCCGTGTGCTGCACCGACACGAGGCGTTCGTAGGTCACGTACCAAGCCGTCTGCGCAGCCAAAAGATCATCTGGGATGCGGTGCCTGTCCATACCCGTAATTAGATCGCACGTTCGATTTTCTGCTCAAGTCGACTCCCGCGGTCATCCATGCTCGATGCCGACCGCTACACAACAGGGCCCCCGGCTCACACCGAGGGCCCTGATCTTCGTCAGCGGGAAGCTGCTACACCGTGTCCGCAGCTCAGAGGGCTTCCGTGTTCTCCTTGGCCGCCTCGCCAGACTTATGCACTGGAGGCAAAACACTCCACGGGAAGTTGATCCACTCGTCGGTTCGCTTCCACACGTACTCGCACTTCACCAGCGACTGGGTCTTCTCGTAGATCACGGCGCTGCGGACCTCGGCGACGGCGTCGACGCAGAAGTCGTGCACGAGCTTGAGCGTCTTGCCCGTGTCGGCGACGTCGTCGGTGATCAGGACCTTCTTGTCGGAGAAGTCGATCGCGTTGGGGACCGGAGCGAGCATCACCGGCATCTCCAGCGTCGTCCCCACCCCGGTGTAGAACTCCACATTCACGAGGTGGATGTTCTTGCAGTCGAGGGCATAGGCGAGCCCGCCCGCGACGAAGACGCCGCCACGGGCGATGGAGAGCACGATGTCGGGCTCGTACCCGTCGTCGGCGATGGTCTGGGCGAGTTCGCGTACGGCGACGCCGAACCCTTCGTAGCTGAGGTTCTCGCGCACGGAAGACAGGCTCCTCGCCTCAGACCTGGGTGCGGTGGAAGTTCAGGAAGGACCGCGAGGCGGTCGGACCGCGCTGGCCCTGGTAGCGGGAGCCGTACCGGTCGCTCCCGTACGGGAACTCCGCCGGCGAGCTGAGCCGGAACATGCACAGCTGGCCGATCTTCATCCCCGGCCACAGCTTGATGGGCAGCGTCGCGAGGTTGGACAGCTCAAGGGTGACGTGCCCGGAGAACCCGGGGTCGATGAACCCGGCGGTGGAGTGGGTGACCAGCCCCAGCCGTCCCAGCGAGCTCTTGCCCTCCAGCCGCGACGCGAGGTCGTCGGGGAGCGAGATGACCTCGTACGTACTGGCGAGGACGAACTCTCCGGGGTGGAGGATGAACGGCTCGTCACCCTCGGGCTCGACGAGCCGCGTCAGGTCCGCCTGCTCGACCGAGGGGTCGATGTGGGGGTAGCGGTGATTCTCGAACACCCGGAAGTAGCGGTCGAGCCGCACGTCGATGCTCGACGGCTGCACCATGGATTCGTCGTAGGGATCGATCCGGACCCGCCCGGCGTCGATCTCGGCCCGGATGTCCTTGTCTGAGAGAAGCACGCCCTGAGGATACGCAAGGCGCGCGGAGCCACCACAATCGTGGCGGCACCGCGCGCCCGTACTACTCCGTCACTGCCACTGCGCCACTCCTGTGGCGCCCCTGTCTCTCCACTACTGATCCGGCGCCCCAGCTGCTGCGCCTACTGCTCCGTCACTGCTTCTCCATGGCGACCGCCACCGGAACCGGCACCACACTGCGGAGCCGGGCACAGCGTGGACACCGGAGCAGCCGGCCGGGGCCGAGCCGCTCGGCCTGCTGCATCGGGAACGAAGCGGTGCTGAACACGTGCCCCTCGGCACAACGGACGACGGTGCGCTCCATCAAGTCCCAGAGTCCCTTCCCCAAGAGCCGCGTCAGGCTGATGCCCTGACGACGAAAGCCACATTACGGGATGAAAGGGACGGCTCTCCAGGCGGCACTCCGATCCCGTCCGGACCCTCTTCAAGGCCACCACCGTACGCCCCAACTCCGGCCGCCCGCAGCCGCATCCACCCTCCGAAACGCACGCCGGCCCCGCGGCTTCGACGCCGGGGGCCGGGCATGAGGTAGAGTGAGCGAGCATTCGGCACCGGCTCGAACCGGCGTCTTACGCGGGTGTAGTTTAGTGGTAGAACATCAGCTTCCCAAGCTGAGAGTGCGAGTTCGATTCTCGTCACCCGCTCCATGTGAAACCCCCAGGTCGACGACCCGGGGGTTCTTTGTTGTCCAAACCAATGAGCGGGGCGCGCACCATATCGAAGCCGGCCTTCGCGGCCGCGAGGATCTTGCCGCATCAGGGCCGGAGGGGGTGAGAGTGAACTCTTGGGGTGCTCGGGCCGCATCGATTGCGGTGCCACTCGGGCTTGGCTTGTTGCTTGGTCTGTCAGGGCCTACCGCTGAGCATGGGGGCGGCCGTCCAGGTGCGGCCGTGGGCGCCGTTTTCACCGGTGGGTGGCCCTGGGCCTGTTACGCGTTTCTGGTGGGTTATTTCCGCCGGTCCAAAATCGAATCGGTCGTTCTCGCGCCTCTGGGGCTGGCCATCGGTGTCGTGACCTACTACCTGACCAAGGGACACCTGGCCTCCCTGGGTGGACTGGATTCCTCAGGTGCGGGATCATCCGGAATCGCCCTCTGGGGTGTGCTGGCATTCTTCTTCGGAGCACCCCTTGGGCTCCTGGGGAACGTCGCACAGGTGCCGGGCATCGGCGGCCTGTTCTTCCGGCTGCTTGTTCCCCTGGTGGCCTTCTACGAGACTTCCATGCGTCTGCAGACGGAGTCGCGCGGGCCGAGTCAGGTTGTTCTGGGTACCTGGACCACCGTTCGGTTCACGGCAGTTGCCGTTGCGGTCGCTCTGGTGGGCCACACGGTCTGGGGTTGGTGGAGGTCTCGCCGTATTCGTTCCGCCGGGGTGGACGTTGGCTAGTGTCGCGTGATCCTGTTCATGCCGTTTCGTGCCGTTTCGTGCCGGCGAGCCGCGCCCGAGGAGGTCTCATCGAACGCGAACAGCGCCGCGCCCACCGACAGGCCCTCGACAGCGATCACCCCACGCCGAAGCGGCGTGCGTACGCGGTGGACGGCAAGTGCCTGCGCGGGGCCCACCGGCCTGACGGCAGCCGCGTCTTCGTGCTGTCCGCCGCCCGGCACGGCGACGGCATCACCCTTCTTCGAACCCCTACCTGCGCCCCAGCGCCCGGCACGCACGCTCGCCGCACGCACCGACCGCTGCTGCCCCCGCGCTCCGCGCGAACGACGGGGGTTCGCAGACAGGCTCCTATTCGTCCAGGGAAGTCATTCCAAGAAGCTGTCGATGGGCGCCGCGTCGTATTCCGTCGCGCCCGCCGTGGTGATGCCGCCGGCTGAGCCGGGCAGCCGCAGAGAGCCGACGGCGCTCACATACAGGTCGGCCGTTCCGTCATCGTCCGTGTCGCGCAGCCGTACCAGGCCACCGAACTGATCGTCGGCCGTCAACGCGCCTGGCACGCCGGGGGTGTTGCGGGCGAACCACTGCGAACCGGTACCGGACAGGCCGCTCGCCCGCCCCTTGAGGACGTGCACGCCGCCCGCGTACTCCTGGCCGTCGATCTCCTCGCCCCGCACGCCGACCGCGAGATCCGCGTAGCCGTCGCCGTTGACGTCGCCCGCCGAGACGGAATCGCCGAACTCGTCGTAGTTCTCCGGGGTTCCGGCGACGCCGCTGGTCGACTGGGTGAAGCGGGTGCTTCGGGACGGGCCGGTGGACGAGCCGTACCAGACGCTGACACGGCCCTTGTGCGTGGAGTAGAGGGATGTGCCGACGGCGATGTCGCCGTAGCCGTCCTTGTCGAAGTCGGCGATGACACCGTCGCCGCCGCGCTCGGAGCTGCCGCCGTTGCCGGACTGGGACTCCAGGCGGAGGCTGTTGCCCGGGGTGAGCGAGCTCGCGCCGCCCTTGATGAACCAGACGTCGGACGCGATGTATTCGGGGCTGACCACGTCACCGATGATCGCGAGGTCGGTCTTGCTGTCGCCGTTGACCTTGCCGGAGATGAGGGCCGAGGCGTAGAAGGACGTCGTCTTGTCGAGCTTGGTCACGGTGCCGGTGGTGCCGGAGCGCTTGAACGGGCCGCGGTATACGTAGGTCATGGAATCGTTGATGACGGCCAGGTCCTGCTTGCCGTCCCCGTTGAAGTCGCCGGTCGCCAGATCCTTGCCCATGTAGTTGTTGCGGCCCGGGTTCTTGTTCGGGAGAGTCGTGCCCTCGGACAGGCCGGAGGCGGAGCCCCAGAGAACCGTCACGGCGCCCTGGTCGGCGCCTTGGGAGCCGTTTTCGCCGGTCGCCGCCACCGCGAGGTCGCCGTATCCGTCGCCGTCGAAGTCCGCGGCGGCCCGTACCTCGCCGAACATGTCGTCGGCCTCGTCGGCGCCGGGCACGCCGGGGCTCGCCTGGGTGATGCGCTGATGTGTGGAGCCGGGCCCGGTGGCGGTCCCGAAGACCACGGTGACGCCGCCGCCCCCTCCGGCGCTGAAGCTCGAGTACGCGTAGTCGCGGTAGCCGTCGCCGTTGAAGTCATCGCCGTGCTTCGCGGGCGCGGCGCTCGCTGCGGCGGGCAGCGTGAGGGGGATGAGGCCCGCTACCAGGAAGGTGGCGAGCGTGGCCGTTGTACGAATGGGCATGGGTGCTGGGGTTCCTTGTGAGTCGCGGAGGCGGTGGGCTCGGTCGGGGATCCGGCAAAGCCGCGGCGGCTCGGTGCTTCTCCGCCGACGGCCCGGGGCCGCTGGTCAGTTGGTGAAGTAGAGGTACTTCCAGGAGCTGTAGGTGGTGGAGTTGACGTTGTCGCCGGAGGAGTCGTTGACGTAGGCCGACCGGACCCGGACGCGGAGGCCCGCCTCGTCGGAGGCGCCGAGGTCGATGACGCTCTTGCCGTCGGTCCCCAGTGCGAAGAACTCCTCGTAACCGCGGTGCCACTGGCCCTGGACGTAGACGTCGATGTCCAGCCGGTGGTGGCGGCCCGCGTAGTAGCTCATCGTGGTGGTGAACAGCGGGCCGGTGTTCTTGCGGTACCAGTAGTACGTCGAGGAGTTCGCGCTGACCTTGCCCGTCTTGTAGTACTTCGCCAGAGAGGTGGAGACACTCACGTTGGCGTACACGGTGACCTTGACCGACTTCGGGGCGGTGCGGGCGTCACCGGCGAAGACCGCGGTGACGGTGGTGTCCCGCTTCATGTCCACCACGGCGGAGACGTTTCCGCTGGAGTTGACGGTCGCCTTCTTCACCAGGACGTTGGGCTTGTCCGAGCCGTAGGGGTTGGCCCAGATCTCCACCGTGCGGTTCTTGTAGGTGGTGCCCAGGTGCGCGGTGAAGGTGACGTCCTTGCCGTACGAGTACACCGTGCCGTTGTTGTTCAGGCTGAGCGTGGCGGCGGTCCGGGAGACGGCCACCGTGTCGGAGCCCGAAGCCGCGGCACGGGTCGCGTCGCCCGCGTAGGAGACGGCGTACTTCACGTCCCCGCCGGCCGGCGGGGTGTCGGTGAAGGAGAAGGTTCCGTCCGCCTTGGTCTTCACCGAGGCCAGCGCCTTGCCGGAGGGCGACTCCAGGTCCGTGCGCCTGACGGTGAGCTCGGTGCCGGCCGGCAGTGCCTCGGCGTTGGCGGCCTTGCCGGTGACGGTCAGCGACTTGGCACGGGTGGCCGTGGCGGGCGCGCTCACCGTCACCGTGGTGGCGCTGCGGGCGACGGCCACGGTCCGCGTGGCGGACGCCGGAGCGTGCCCGGCGTCGCCCGCGTAGGAGACGGAGTACTTCGCGTCGCCCTCGACCGGCGGGGTGTCGGTGAAGGAGAACGTCCCGTCCTCGGCGGTCGTCACCGGGGCCAGCGCCTTGCCCGACGGCGACTGCGCATCGGTGCGGGTGACGGTCAGCGACGTCCCGGCCGGCAGCGCATCGCCACCGCTGACCTTCCCGGTGACGGTCAGCGACTTGCCGGGAACGACCGAGGAAGGCGCGCTCACCGTCACGGTGGTGGTGGCCTTGGTCGGCGCGTTCAGCGTGTTGAGGCGGTACGTACTGCCGTTCTCGGTGACCGCGAAGAGGTGGTTGCCGTCCGGCTCCCAGGCCAGGCCGTCCGGAACCAGGGTGCCGGTGCCGGTGTCGGCGAAGTCGTACTTCCGGACCGGCTGGGTGGTACCGGGCTCGAAGATGTAGACGTCCGGCTCGTAGTAGCCGTCGATGCCCGCGGCGACGGTGCCGTCCGCGGCGATGTCGACGGCGTTCGGGTAGGCGTCGGTCGGGTAGCTGCCGACCTTCTTCAGGTCGGAGGTGGACAGCACCTGGTGCTCGTAGGGCGAGCCGCTTGCCGTGACGAGCTGGTGGCCGTCGGGGGTCACCGCGAGGTCTCGCAGGTTGCTGCCGGCCTGGTCCTGGGCCATGAGTCGGGGAGCGTTCGGGCCGGAGACGTCATAGGTCGCCACGGCGGAGGGGCTGAGGCCCGGCACGCCCGCGGCCAGCACACCGGGCGCGGCCGGGTTGGACGCCAGTCGGGGCGCGTAGTACCAGCGGCTGCGGCTGTCCTGGGCCACGGCGAGAACAGGATCCGAGCCCGAGAGGTCGAGGGAGCCGATGTTCCCCTCCGTCGCCGTGCCGTAGCCGAACCACAGCTTCCCGCCGGCGCGGGCGAGGGTCGTCGGGGCGTCGGCGGTGCCGGTCGAGTAGCGCGCGGACTCGGTGAGGCCGGCCGTGTCGATGGCCGCGATCTCGTCGCTGCCGGGGACGGCCACGTACAGCGTCTGCGAGTCGGCCGAGAGTTCCAGGCCGTTGGCCTCCGGCAGGGAGCCGAGCGTCCCGACGACGTTGCCGCTGTAGTCGGTGGCCACGACCTTGCCGCCGGTCGGGTCGCTCACGAAGACGCGCTGGTGCGCGCTGTCCACGACGACGTCGGCGACGGAGGCGACGGGCAGGACGGCGTGGCCGTCGGCGTGGGCGGCCGTGGACCCGAGGCCCGTCAGCGCCGCGGAACTGAAGAGGACGGCGAGTGCCGTCGCGGTGGAGATTCTGCGGTTGCGCAAGGTGGTTCAAACCCCCGTGAGCCGTGGGAGGCCGCGCGTCACCGGAGGTGGGAAGGCACCGGGCGCGGCATGTTTCGGATGCCTATGACACGGGTGTGACAACGGAGCCTCCGGAATGGTTGTGCGCAGGAAGAGGAGATTCCGGGGGTGGGAGGAGCCCTGGGCCGACCGGCGGCCCGGGGCGCCTCCCACCTCGATGTCCGTGCCTCTCGGGCCCAGTTGGTGAGGTTCACACGGCCGGCATCATGCGCGCCCAACGCGTTGTGTCGCAGGGGAGGCTGACCGGCCACGGCAGCTTCGGGCCGCACCACCGGCGCACCGGATCGAGCGGGGAGCACCGGAGGTCTGCCGGGAGGGCCCATGGACTCTCCCGGCACCTCGCGGAGCTACCGGAGGCGCAGCGCATGATCCGGCTCTCGTCGCGGCTGCGTCCGTCCGGCCCTGGTGCGCGGGGCCGTTCGGCCCTATCCGGCCCGGCCGGCGCAATGATCTTCTGGCGCCGTGGCCGGGTGCCCCGCCTCCGTACAACTCCCGTTCCCCCGTACGGGAAAGGGGCCGGAGCACTCGGCACGCGCCATGAACGGCTCCGGCCGGTGCGGGCGAGGACCGGCCCGTGCGGGTTTCCGGCGACCGGTCGGTCCTCAGGGAGGCTCAGTTGCGGCGTGGCATCGGCACGATCTTCATGGTGTTGGCGATCGTCGGCACGATCGGCTCACTCGCCTACCCGGTGTTCTACTCGTACCCTCACCGCTTCGACGCCGCGAAGGCCGACGCGCCCGCCCCCGCCGACACGGTGATCACACGCTGGGGACCGCTGACCGCCGCCGACCGGGACCTCTTGGTGCGGGTGCGCCTCGCCGGACTGTGGGAGATACCCGCGGGCCGACAGGCGATCGAGCGTGCCCCCACGCAGGCGGTCAAGGAGGCCGGCGATCATCTGGTGGTCGGCCACACCGACCTCGACAAGCGCGTCCGCGGCATCGCGGCCGACCTGGGTGTCGTCCTGCCGGACCAGCCGAACGCGCAGCAGCGGGGCTGGCTCGATGAACTGTCGCGGGCCCAGGGCAAGGACTACGAGCGGAAGTTCGCGAATCTGCTGCGCTCCGCGCACGGGAAGGTCTTCCAGCTGGTCGCGCAGGTGCGCAGCACGACCCGCAACTCGCTGGTGCGGCAGCTGGCCTCGGACGCGGACCGGACCGTGCTCGACCACATCACGGTGCTGGAGAAGACCGGAGAGGTCGACTTCGACGCGATCGCGAACGAGGCGGCGGCCGTGCCGGCCGCGAGCCCGACCGGGCCCCCGCCGCCGTCGCCGGGAGTGCCGGCGGCCTCGGCGCCGCCCGTGCGGCCGACCGGCGACATCGATCCGACGTCGCGTCCCTCGACGCTGCCCGCCGACGGCTCGGTCCCCACGGACCGGCCGGCACCCTCGGATCCGGACGACGTGCAGCGGTGACCGGCCGGTCTGTGCGGTGTCCGACCGGTCTGCGCGGTGACCGGTCGGTCTCCCATGCCCCCGTGTCCGCTGCCGGCTGCTCACGCCGCAGGGGTACGGCCACACCGCGCTGGACAATCCCAACGCCTGCGTCGGCCCGGACGGCCACGGACTCCGCGGCTCCCGGGCGCCTGTGGCCGAGGCCGCGCGGGCGACTCAGTGCGCGACCGAGCAGTTCTTCCAGGCAGCGGCCAGGGCGTCGGGAATCGCCGGGATGTCTCCGCAGCCGTGGGGCCCGGCGGGGAAGCCGTCGCTCCCGACATGGACCCAGCCGCCGCCGGAGTCGAGGAAGTACTTGGTGGCACTGCCCTCGTCCTGCATGCCCACGAGTTCCTCGTACGTCGCACCGTCGAAGGGCTGGAAGCGGGTGGCGGCGTAACGGACGGTGCCGCACTGGCCGTAGAAGAAGCCGTGCGGCACCGGCTCGATGTGCGCGAAGTGGACGGTCTGCCGGTACGCACGGGTCACGGCGGCCTTCACCTCGCCGTTCGCGGCCAGGTTGCGGCAGCCGGGGACGGCCGTGGGGGCGTGGCTGGTCACGGCGGGAGCAGCCACCGTGGCCCGGACCGGAGTGGCGGAGACATGCGACGGTGTGGGCGTGCCGGGGGAACTCGACGAGGGTGTCGTGGCCGGGGCCGGGCCGTCCGCCCGTACGACCGCCGAAACGGAGGCGTCCGGAGCGGAGGCGGCGGCGCCCGCGGCGGAACCGCCCGACGCGTCCTGGCACCCCGTCAACAACATGATCCCGCCTGCCAGCGCCATCACCGACGTACGTCTGAGACCGGGCATGACCCATCCTTTTCTCGACCGACGAAGTCACGGTCACGCCCCGCGTGACCACGGCTTACGGCCACCGTGCACCCGGCCGTGAGCTCTGCCCCACAGGACAGCACGGGAAGGGCCGCCAGTTGCAAAGAGAGGCATGCAGCACGGTCTCGATTCGGCATACGTGCCGTGCCGGCTCCGCCCCGCCGATGACCACCACGACCGCCGCGCGACGCGGGGCCGGGTCGGGGCCGGGTCTCGGGTCGGGGCCAGGGCCAGGGCCCGAGGTCCGGGTCCGGGTCTCGGGCCAGGGCCAGGGCCCGGACCGGAGGCCAGGGCCCGGACCGGAGGCCGCGGACCGGACCGGAGGCCGCGGACCGCTCCGGGGCGCGGACCGCTCCGGGGCCGGCCGAGGCCCGGGGTGGGCCCAGGGCGGTCCGGCCGGCGGGTCTCGCCAGGAGCGGCGGGGCCGGGCCTCGGCACCCGCGCCGACGCGGATTCGATTTTCGTCACATTTTCCGAACTGCGCCGCTGATCCCGGACAGAAACGCTGCGACCCGGGCGAGCCAATATCTGTGGCGGCGAAGTAAGAAATCGACGCCAGGCGCGATGAGGATTTCTTGATCGACAGGCGGAGTGAGATTTCCGGCCACGCACAATCGATCGTGCCGTGCTACTGTCGATAGCAGTTGCAGTTGTGGTTCCCAAAAACTTGTGAGCATCCACCCTGTTCTTGCAGGGTGGTGTTCTTTTGTATCCGGTCATTTCCGGCGGGGCAATCATCACGGCGACGCGGAGTCCGCACAGTGCGGATCCCGAGCACCGTCCCGAAGGAGAATTGACATGGCTACAGGCACCGTGAAGTGGTTCAACGCGGAAAAGGGCTTCGGCTTCATCGAGCAGGACGGCGGCGGCGCCGACGTCTTCGCCCACTACTCGAACATCGCCAGCTCCGGCTTCCGTGAGCTCCAGGAAGGCCAGAAGGTCTCCTTCGACATCGCGCAGGGCCAGAAGGGCCCGACGGCGGAGAACATCGTTTCCGCCTGACGCTGATACGCACGGCGCAGCTGGGGCCCGCACCTTGGGGTGCGGGCCCCGGCTCGCCGCGTTTTCGGCGCACGGCGCAGACGTCCCGGCAGTCCGCGGTGAGTTCGACCCGCGACCGCGCTTCCGGGTTTCAGGGTGACCATTCCGGTTCTTTTCCTGACCTCCTGCCGCCGACGCCGCTCCAGATCCACGTCCGGTCCACGCCTGATCTGCTCCTGAGCCACGCCCGGTCCGATCCTGGCCCCCTGCTCCACGTCCGGCCTGTTCCCGCTCCTGGCCTGCTCCGGTCCTGCGTACGACCCACCATTCCGCTTCACCCCCGTCATTGCTCTTCATTCCGGGATATCGCCGTTTCTCAGGCACCACATCCCGCGAGAATTCTTCACCGATCCGATTCGGTGCTGAATTTCATTCGGCTCGTTCTCGCGATTCTCTGCGCTGCTCATTCGCTGCGGGAATTCCTTGATACGCGCCCGGTCAAGGAAGGTTCCGCATGAACCGCACGCGCTCGAACGATCGCTTCACCCGCACCCGCACGGAGGGCGCCGGCGCCAAGAGGGGTGGCAGCCGCTTCGGTGGCGGTTCCTCCGGCCGGTCCGGCGCTCCCAGCCGGTCGAAGGGCTACGGACGCCAACAGGCTTCTCCGCAAGGCGAGTTCGCACTGCCGGTGACGACCACGCCCGCTCTGCCGGCCGTGGAGGCGTTCGCCGATCTCGCCCTCCCGGCGCCGTTGCTGGCGGCGCTCGGCCACGAAGGCGTGTCCGTCCCCTTCCCGATCCAGGCGGCGACCCTGCCGAACACCCTGGCGGGCCGTGACGCACTCGGCCGGGGCCGCACCGGCTCGGGCAAGACCCTGGCCTTCGGCCTCGCGCTGCTGGCCCGTACCGCCGGTCAGCGCGCCGAGCCCAGGCAGCCGCTGGCCCTGGTCCTCGTGCCGACCCGGGAACTGGCCCAGCAGGTCACCGACGCGCTCACCCCGTACGCCCGTTCCTTGCGGCTGCGGATGACCACCGTGGTCGGCGGGATGTCGATCGGCCGGCAGGCCGGTGCCCTGCGCGGCGGGGCGGAGGTCGTCGTCGCGACTCCGGGCAGGCTCAAGGACCTCATCGAGCGGGGCGACTGCCGGCTGAACCAGGTCGCCATCACCGTCCTCGACGAGGCCGACCAGATGGCCGACATGGGCTTCATGCCGCAGGTCACGGCGCTGCTCGACCAGGTGCGTCCGGAGGGGCAGCGGATGCTCTTCTCCGCCACCCTGGACCGCAACGTCGATCTGCTGGTCCGCCGCTATCTGACCGACCCGGTGGTCCACTCCGTCGACCCGTCCGCGGGCGCGGTCACGACGATGGAGCACCACGTCCTCCACGTGCACGCGGCGGACAAGCACCGGACGACCACCGAGATCGCGGCACGTGACGGCCGGGTGATCATGTTCCTGGACACCAAGCACGCGGTGGACCGGCTGACCGAGCACCTGCTGAACAGCGGCGTCCGCGCCGCGTCCCTGCACGGCGGCAAGTCCCAGCCGCAGCGCACGCGGACCCTGTCGCAGTTCAAGACCGGGCATGTGACGGTCCTGGTGGCGACCAACGTCGCGGCGCGCGGCATCCATGTCGACCAGCTGGACCTCGTGGTCAACGTCGATCCGCCGAGCGACCCCAAGGACTACCTGCACCGCGGCGGCCGTACCGCCCGTGCCGGCGAGTCCGGCAGCGTCGTGACCCTGGTGACGCCCAACCAGCGCCGCGACATGACCCGGCTGATGGCCGCCGCCGGCATCACCCCGCAGACCAGCCAAGTGCGTTCGGGTGAGGAAGAGTTGAGCCGCATCACGGGCGCCCAGGCCCCCTCGGGCGTGCCGGTCGTCATCCGCGCGCCGGTGACGGAGCGCCCCCGCCGTGGCGCCTCCGCCTCCTCCCGGGGCCGGCGTGGCCGCCCCGGACAGGGCCGGTCCACCGGTACCGCCGCACACCGCACCGCCCAGCCGTAGTCCGGGACCCGGCAGTGCTCGGGGGGCCGGCAGCGGCCGGGCCTCGGCCCGACGGCTCGGGCCCCCGACACGCCGGTCGCCGGTCCGCTTCACCCGTGACCGGTGAGCGGGGACCGGCGGCCGGTCCCCGCACTCTCCACCGCACTCACCCCGCAGGAGGCACCCTTTGACGCTCGTTCAGATGCAGCCGTTTTCCGCGGGACCCGTCCCGGCCGTCGCCGTCGACCTGAGGGACGCGTCCGGGCCGCGGGTGCGTGGCGACATGACCGTCGAGGTGGCCCTGTCCATCATGGCGGGCGCCGGTGTCGGGTATCTCCTCGTCTGCGACGAGGACGACCAGTGCACGGACTCGGTCACCGCGGCCCAGCTCGCCGCCGTCCGGGCCGGCTCCGCGTACTCGGACCGGATCCGCGTACGTGATGTCCTCGGCCTCCGCCGTACCCCGGGCGCCCTCGCCCTCTCCCGCTGAGCGTCCCGCCGTCCCCGGCCGCTCGGCCTCGGACCCGCTCGGCCCGTTCAACCGCTACCTGTGAGGCAACATGCGCTGTGTCATCGCCCGCTTCCCGTTCGACCTCTCCAAGAGTGGAGTGCTCGAATCGATGAAGGGGATCAAGCCCGAGCCCATCACGGGTGAGTCCGTGATCATCGGCCGCTGCCACTATCCCGTCAAGCAGGTGGGCGAGGTCATCACCCGCCAGGACCGCCGCGACTTCACGAGCGGGGAAGTGACCCGGGCCATGGCCCGCCTCGGCTTCACCTGCCGCACCCCGGAGGCGGCCGCGCCCCCGCGCGCGCTCAGCCCGCTCCAGAACGCCTCGGCCCTGCTCGGCAGCCCCGACCCGCTCGAACTCTGAGGACATCCGCCGAGATCAGGACACCATGAGGGCCCCGCCGACACAGGTCGGCGGGGCCCTCATCGCGTTTCACCGGGCGAAACCCACCTGGCGTGTCACTGGTCGGAGTACCGGAAGTCACCCACGGTCCAGGCGCTGACGTCCTTGATCGCGACGCGGTACATCCCGCCGGTCTCGGGAATCCCGACGCTGCCCTGAAGGATGCGGGCGAGATGGAAGTGCAGATGCGTGGGCGCTCCGGCACGGTCGCGCCGCTCCGCCGCGCGGCCCGGAGCGAAGACGTCGGAGAACGGGCCGAGGCGGTCCGAGTCCTTCAGGACCTCCGACACCCGCTCCCGCCACACCGCTTCGGGAGCCAGCCGGCCGGTGATCACGGCACCACCGACGATCACGGTCAACGACATCTGAGTGCTGTGCCCGGACTCCACCATGGCGGAGATGTCAACGAGCAGCTCGTCAGGGTTCGACATGGAAACCCATTCTATTCAGCGGTTCCGCCGGTCGCTGCGTGCCGCAGAATTTCTACGCCTCGAACCACGCGAAATCTACCTTTGCCACAGTAGACATCGACCGGTGGCTTGATTAGGGTTTCTTCTGCAGACATCGTCGAGCCGGCGGAGTTCGGACCGGTTCGGCATGGGATCGACCCAGCGGAAGGACGGAGGAAGCAGACGCCATCAGGATCGCCCGGCCCGCGAAACGTCGGGGCCCGGGTGCCGCAAGAGCCCGGAATGGAAGGTGGTTCCAGGTCACGCATACGCGATCCCCGCTCACCCGCCCGTCGCTCGGGCCCGGTAGCGGAAACAGACGGTCGGCTCCGCAGTAGAGCCGGCAGATGGTGTTCAATTTCCTTCGGGGCCCTGGTGCCGTACGGCATCGGGGCCCCTCGACGCGTGCCATAACGAGGTGAAATGACAGCGGACACTCCACTCAGTGGTCGTCTCGACGACGACGACTACCCCGCGTACACGATGGGCAGGGCGGCCGAGATGCTCGGCACCACGCCGGGCTTCCTCCGAGCCATCGGTGAGGCCCGTCTGATCACCCCGCTCCGCTCGGAGGGCGGGCACCGGCGTTACTCCCGCTATCAGCTGCGGATCGCCGCCCGCGCGCGGGAACTCGTCGACAAGGGGACCCCCATCGAGGCCGCCTGCCGCATCGTCATCCTCGAGGACCAGCTCGAAGAAGCCCAGCGCATCAACGCCGAGTACCGGCGCGCCGCACAAGCGGCACCGGACGGATCCGGCGTCGGCTGACCGCGCCCACGGCCGGACCGGCCGTCCCGTCCGTGCGGCGTCGACGCCCCGGACCGACACCCCGATCGGCATACGCCGGTCGAGCGCGTCCGCGACCCGGTCGGGGATCGCGTTGACACGGGGAGTCGCCCAGCGTTGACTGACAGCCGGTGTACAGCCCACGCCTCCGGTGACCGTGGCGGCCGTGATCACCGCGGTGATGACCCCGTCCGGAACGCCCCGTCCGGAACGCCCCGCCCGATCGTCACCACCCGATCGTCACCACCGATCGACACCACCGGTCGTCGCCACCGGATCGCCCTACGCGCCCGGCCGGTACGACGTACAGGAAGTGGCCCACGATGATGTACGACCAGACACGCGCCCAGCAGCCCCCGGACAAGCAGCCCGGGTCCGCCGGGCGCCGTATGCCGGGCCCGGAGCCGCTGCTCGGGTCGGACGAGCGGGCCGAACTCACCCAGCGGCTCAACCACGCCCTCAACACGTTCGCGAACAACCCGCGTGAGGCGCTGGAAGAGGCCGAGACGGCGTTCGACGAGGCCGCGGCCCAGCTCATGAGCGCTCTCACGGAACGCCGCCGCGCCCTGCACGAGGGCTGGCACGGCCAGGACCCCGCGACCCAGGCCGACGAACTCCGCCACGCGCTGCGGCAGTACCGGGAGATCACCCAGCGGCTGCTGCGCATGTGAGCACGCGCCTCCACGTCACCCCCGGGTCTTACGGACCCGTGACGTGATGGGCGCGGTGATGCCGCCGGACGGGGTGGCGGCTCTAGCGTTCGGGTCATGCGTGTACTGATCACCGGCGGGGCCGGGTTCATCGGAGGTCATGTCGTCGCGGCGCTGCGCGCGCGGGGGCACGAGGCGGTCGTGTTCGACCTGCGGGGCGGGCTCGACGTACGGGACGCCGGGGCCGTCGCGGGGGCGCTGGACGGCGTGGACGCGGTGTGCCACCAGGCCGCGATGGTCGGCCTCGGCGTCGGGTTCGGCGACGCGGTCGAATATGTCTCGCGCAACGACCTGGGTACGGCCGTCCTGCTCGCCGGGATGGCGGACGCGGGGGTACGGCGGCTCGTGCTCGCCGGGTCGATGGTCGTGTACGGGGAGGGGCGGTACGCGTGCGAGCGGCACGGCGTGGTGCGGCCGGGTCCGCGGACCGTGCCCGATCTGGACGCGGGGCACTTCGAGCCGCGCTGCCCGCGCTGCGGAGCGGAGTTGACGCCGGGTCTGGTGGGCGAGGACGCGCGCGCCGATCCGCGCAATGTGTACGCGACGACCAAGCTGGCCCAGGAGCATCTCGCGGCGGCCTGGGCCCGGTCCACGGACGGCTCCGCGGTGTCGCTGCGCTATCACAACGTCTACGGTCCCGGGATGCCCCGCGACACCCCGTACGCGGGCGTCGCCTCCTTCTTCCGGTCCGCGCTCGCCCGCGGTGAGGCCCCGCGCGTCTTCGAGGACGGCGGACAGCGGCGGGACTTCGTCCACGTGTCAGATGTCGCCGCCGCCAACGTGGCCGCCCTGGAGGCGGGTTCGCGGGAGGGCGCCCTCACCGTCTACAACACCGGCAGCGGCGAGCCCCGTACGGTCGGCGAGATGGCGCGGGCCCTGGCGGACGCGTACGGCGGACCCGGGCCGGTCGTGACCGGGGAGTACCGGCTGGGGGACGTACGGCACATCACCGCGGACTCGGCCCGGCTGCGGGCGGAACTGGGGTGGAAGGCGGAGACCGGATTCGCCGAGGGGATGCGGGAGTTCGCGGAGGCACCGCTGCGCGGGGAACCGTCCTGAGAGGACCGAGGAGCAGCCCGTGGGACCGGTCGCCCCGGCCGGCCTGGGCGAGAAGCCGCGGCCGGGGGCAAGCGTGGCCGGGGGCGGAGGGGCAGGGGCTTCAGGCTCTCGCCATCGGGAGGGTGACCTCGAAGCGGCAGCCGCCGGGGACGTTGTGGACGGCGGCCCTGCCCTGGTGGGCCTCGACGATGCCACGGACGATGGCGAGGCCGAGCCCCGCTCCGGCGGGTGGCGTGCGGGCGTGGGTGCCGCGCCAGCCGGTGTCGAAGACGCGCGGAAGGTCCTCCTCCGGAATGCCTCCGCAGCCGTCGGTGACGGACAGGACGACACCGACGTCCGAGCGTTCCGCGGCGATGGCGACCGTGCCGTCGGCGGGCGTACGGCGGATCGCGTTGACGAGGAGATTGCCGAGTACACGGCTCATCTCCTTGCCGTCCACCTCGACGGGCACCTGCTCGACGCGGTCGCCGATCAGACGGACTCCGTATTCGCGGGCCAGCGGATCAGCTCCCGCGAGGGCGTCGCCGACGAGGTCGTACACGGAGACACGGGACGGGGACAGGGCGAGGGCGCCCGCGTGGATGCGGGAGAGCTCGAAGAGGTCGCCGACCATGTCGTTGAGGCGTTCCACCTCCGTACGGATCTGGCGCAGGTAGCGGGCCGGGTCGGCCGCCACGCCGTCCTCGAGGGCCTCGGACATCGCGCGCAGCCCGGCGAGCGGGGTGCGCAGATCGTGCGAGATCCAGGCCACGAGCTCGCGGCGCGAGCTCTCCAGCGCACGCTCGCGGTCGCGGGACTCGGCCAGCTTGCGACTGGTGATCGCCAACTCGCGGCTCAGCGCGGAGAGTTCGGCGGTCGCCGGGCCTTCGGGGGCCGCGAAGTCGCCGCCGTCGCCGAAGGACCGGGCGGCGAGGGTCAGTGCCCTGCTGCCGGCCACGACCCAGCGGCCCAGCAGGAGCGCGGTGGCCAGCGAGACGACGGCCGCCATGGCCACGACCGTCGTGACCACGCTCAGGTCGTGCGGGGACAGGAACATCGCCCACGCCACCGCCAGCGTGCCCGCGAGCATCGCGCAGACGGCCACGGCGGCGACGACCGCGAGGGAGGCGGTGAGCGAGCGGCGTCGGAGCAGCCGGAGCGCGCCCGCCCCGAGCAGCCCGGCCGCGGTGGCGCCCAGGAAGGCGAACAGGGCCATGACCAGTATGTCGTTCACGGGCGGGCCTTCTCCTCGGGTGCGGGGTGGGCCGGTCCAGCGGTGGGGCGGGACGCCGCCTCCGTGTCGTCGAAGCGATAGCCCACTCCCCACACGGTCTGGATCAGACGGGGCCGGGCCGGGTCGTCCTCGACCTTGCCGCGCAGCCGGCGTACGTGGACGGTGACCGTCGACAGGTCGCCGAAGTCCCAGCCCCACACCTCACGCATCAGGTCTTCACGGGCGTACGCCCGGCCGGGATGCCGGAGGAAGAAGGCGAGGAGGTCGAACTCGCGCAGGGTGAGGGCGAGTTCGGCGCCGTCCTTGGTCGCACGGCGGGCCGACGGGTCGACGGTGAGACCTGCGGCGTGGAGCGGGCGCGCGGTGGCGGCGGGCCGGGTCCTGCGCAGGACGGACTCGACGCGCAGGACCAGTTCCCGCGGGCTGAACGGCTTGGTGACGTAGTCGTCGGCACCGACCTCCAGGCCGAGGATCCGGTCGTCCTCGTCGCCGCGCGCGGTGAGCATGATGACCGGCACGGGGCCGTCGGCGCGCAGCCGGCGGCACACCTCCAGGCCGTCCATGCCCGGCAGCATCAGGTCGAGAACCACCAGGTCGGGCCGGTGCGAGGCGGCACGGCCGAGCGCGGCGGGGCCGTCCGCGGCGCGGTCGACGAGATAGCCGGCGCGGTCGAGGTACCCGGAGACGACCTCGGCCACGGTCGGGTCGTCGTCCACGACGAGGACCCGGGTGGTCTCCGCGCGAGCGACCGCGGAGGCCTCCCCGTGAGGGCTCCCGGCACTCCGCGGATGAGGGTCGGGCGCCGCTCCGGGGTGAGGGTTCGGGGCCGTCCTCGGGTGAGGGTTCGACACGGTCCGCGCGTCAGGGTTCGACGCGGCCCCCGGGTGGGGACCCGCGGCGGATCCCGGCCCCCCGTTCACGCTCGCGGCAGGTCCGGCACCTGGGGATTCGTGCGGCTGATGCATGCGTCCAGCGTCCCACCCGGCCCGGTCCGGCGCGGCTCGTCGGCGGCGACGTCCGAGTTTCGTAAGGACATGAAGTCCGGTTTGTCCCTTTCGTGTTCGTAGGGTGAAGCCCGTGACCACCTCTCCCGTAGCGGACCCGGCCGTCGACCTGGTCCTCCCCTGTCTGAACGAGGCCGGCGCCCTGCCCTGGGTGCTCTCCCGGATCCCGCCCGGCTGGCGCGCCCTGGTCGTGGACAACGGCTCCACGGACGGCTCCGCGGAACTGGCCCGCGGGCTCAGCGCGACCGTCGTGCGCGAGGAACGGCGCGGGTTCGGCGCCGCCTGCCACGCCGGGCTGACCGCCGCCACCGCGGACATCGTCTGCTTCTGCGACTGCGACGGCTCGCTCGACCCGGCGCTGCTCCTGCCGTTCGTCGACGAGGTCCGGGCCGGCGAGGCCGACCTCGTGCTCGGCCGGCGCCGGCCGCAGGGGCACGGCGCCTGGCCCGCGCACGCCCGTGCGGGCAACATCGCGCTGGCCCGGATGCTCCGGCGCCGCACCGGCCTGCGCCTGCACGACCTCGGCCCGCTGCGCGCGGCCCGCCGCGAGGCGCTGCTCGGCCTCGGGCTCACCGACCGTCGCAGCGGCTATCCGCTCCAGATGGTCGTCCGCGCCGCCGACGCGGGCTGGCGCGTCGCCGAGCACGACGTGCCCTATCTGCCGCGCACCGGCGTCTCCAAGGTCACCGGCACCTGGCGCGGCACCTGGCAGGCGGTACGGGACATGCGCCGCGTCCTGGCCGAGCCGCCCATGCCCTCCGGAGCGCGGAACCGGACCGCGGCCCAGCCCCAGGACCGGGGGAGCCCGGCTCAGCCCCAGGACCGGGACGGGACCGCGGCCCAGCTCCAGGACCAGGCCAGAGCCCAGAGCCAGGTCCCGGCAGCAGCCCAGCCCCCGGCCGAAGTCCCGCCACCGGCACCCGCGCCGGCATCCGCACCGGCACCGGCCCTCGCACCGTCCCGAGGAGGAACCGTCCAGTGAGCGTCACCCTGCTCGTCATCGCCAAGGAACCGCGGCCCGGGCGGGTGAAGACCCGGCTCACGCCGGCGTTCACTCCCCAAGAGGCGGCGACGCTCGCAGAGGCGGCCCTCGTGGACACCCTGCGCACGGTGGCGGCGACGCCCGCGCGGCGCCGGGTCCTCGTGCTCGACGGGGCGCCCGGCCCCTGGCTTCCCGCCGGCTTCGACGTCGTACGACAGTGCGCCGGCACGCTGGACGAACGGCTGGCCGCGGCGTTCGCGGGCTGCGACGGGCCCGCGCTGCTCATCGGCATGGACACGCCCCAGGTGACGCCCGCCCTCCTCACGGTGGACTTCGCGGACTGCGACGCGTACTTCGGACCGGCCGAGGACGGCGGCTTCTGGGCCCTGGGCCTCGCCGAACCCGACCCGGAGCTGCTGCGGGGCGTCCCGATGTCCACACACACGACGGGTGCCGTGCAGCGGGAACGCCTCGTCGGGGCCGGGCTGCGGGTACGGGATCTGCCCCGTCTGCGGGACGTCGACACGGCCGCGGACGCGACGGCGGTCGCGGCGACCGCGCCCGAGGGGTTCTTCGCGGCGGAGCTGGGGCGGCTCGGGGCGACGGCGGGACCGGGCGCCGTCCGAGCTCCCCGGCCGTCCGAGAGCGAGGCGACCGGACCCACCCCGGGCCGGGTCCCCGGAGGAACCGCGGGAGCCACCTCGAGTCCGACGGCCGGGCAGACCTCCGGATTCACCGCCGGACTCGACGCCATGCAGGCCGCGGGACTCACCGCCGGCCCGGTCGCCGGGCGGCGGGGTGGCGGGCGATGAGCGGCACATCTGGGACGACCCAACAGGGGGCGACCGATCCACGGAGCCCCGTACATACCGCGATCCCTGCTGCAACGAACAGGCCGAGGACCGGGACGGGGACGGGGACCAGGACGGGGGCAGGGGCGGGGACCAGGACCGGGACGGAAGCGAGGGCCCGGACCGGAACCGAAACGGTGACCGGGGGCGGTGCGAGGTCGTGGGGCGCCGATCCCTACGCCGACGCGCTGGGCGCCGGGCGGGGGCCGCTGTTTCTGCGGCGGACGGACGGCTGGCTGCTCCCCCTGGAGGTGGAGCGCTGGTGCGCACACGCCGACGCGGTGGACCTACAGGTGCTCGCGTACTGCGAGGGCGCCGTGCTCGACGTGGGATGCGGACCGGGACGGCTGGTGGCGGAACTCGCCGCGCGAGGACGGCCCGCGCTCGGCATCGACGTCAGCGAGGCCGCCGTCGCCCGCACCCTGCGGCTCGGCGGGCAGGCGCTGCACCGGTCGGTCTTCGAACCGCTCCCCGGTGAGGGCCGCTGGGGCACCGCCCTCCTCGTCGACGGCAACATCGGCATCGGCGGCGACCCGGCCGCCCTTCTCCGTCGCACGGCCCAGCTCCTCGCCCCGGGCGGTCTGCTGATCGCCGAGACCGTGGCGGGCGCGGACGTCGACGAGCGCGTCGACGTCCGCATCGTCCGCGCCGCGCACACCGACGACGACAGCGCGGACGAGGCCGACCGCGGGGCCGACGCCCAGGGCCCGTCGGCCGACCGGGCGGCCTTCCCGTGGGCCCGGCTCGGCACCCCGGCCCTGCTCCGGCACGCGGCGCGCGCCGGATGGCGCGCGGACGCTCAGTGGGCGGCGGGCGGACGTTCCTTCGTGGCCCTGCGCAGCGGCCCGGGACGGGACGCCCGGAGGGACCGCAGCAGGAGCACCAGCGCGGACCCGGCGAACAGCACCGCCGTGATCAGCAGCCAGCGGGCCAGGAACGTGTCGCCGGGCAGGGCGGTGGCCGACCGGTAGTGGTCGGCCACCTGCCCGCTGATCAGCGGGAACCACACCAGCAGCAGAAGGCCGGAGAGGGCCGCCGGCACACGGACGTAGACCGTCCGGTCCCGGTGGCCTGCCGCGTCCAGTGCCGCCGCGACGCCCCGGTCGGCACCGGCGTACAACGGCACCAGCACCAGGTCGTGCAGCACCGCGGCGCCCACGAACCAGAGCGCCACCCGCGACCAGTCGTCCGCGAGCAGCCGCACCCCCGCGTAGGCCGCGAGCGCGAACGTGCAGGCCAGCAGGAGGAGTTGGAAGGGGCTGCCGATCAGGTCACGGCCGAGGGGCCGCCGGGACGCCGGCCGCCGCGTCCCGGTCCGTTCTCGCCGTCCAGGTCGTCGCATCACAGGTCTCCGAACGTCATCCGGGCCACCCACTTGGTGTTCAGCACGCCGGGCGCGGCGGGGACGATGACCCGCGCCGGGTAGCCGTGGTCGGGGGTCAGGGGCTCGCCGTTGACGAACAGGGCGAGCAGGGAGCGCGGATCACGCACCTGGTTGTCGCGCAGGGCGGCCACCCGGAACGCCCCGTGGCGCTGCAACGACTCGACGAGCACGTCGGCGGCCGCGTCCTCCTCGTATCCGACGAGCCCCGCCAGGTCCCGCAGCCGTACGCCCCGCCACCACTGGTCGGACGTCGACCAGCCCTCGACGCAGGCGATGGGCAACGCCGAACTGTAGAGGGGCAGTCGGCGCAGTTCCGTCCGGCTCAGCCGGACCGTCCGTCCCTTCCCCATGACGACCAGGCGCCAGGCCTCGTCGCTCGTCTCCGTGGCGGTGATGCCGCGTGAGGCGGCCGTCTTGTTGATCTGGAAACCGGCGGGTCCGGAGCCCGGTTCGGCACCGCCGTGCGGGGTCAGCAGCGCCGTCTCCCGCAGCGGCCCGTCGAAGCTCCGGCCCGCCGAGGTGGCGGCCAGGAGCAGGGATCCTCCTCCGACGAATCCGAGGGCCCCGCGCCGCGAGACGGTGGGCGGCAGCGGGTCCGGGGACACCAACTCGTCCTCCGGTCGCGGCTGTTCCCCCTCACCGGGCAGCGGGCTCGTCCCACCCGGCCGCGGGCCCGGACCGCGCAGGTGGCGCAGGTTGCGCAGGGCCGTCGGCACCCGAAGCACCGCGTGCGTCACGAACGCCGCGATGAACACCCAGGCTCCGTAGAAGTGCAGCGTGTAGAAGGAGCCGGGGAAGATGTAGTCGAGCTGGATGTTGAGCACGCCGGTGACGAACTCGAAGAGGGCGCCCCCCACCAGCAGGAGCAGCGAGAGCCGTTCGAGGGCGTGCGCGAGCGAGCGGGCCGGCGGCAGCGCGAACAGTTTCGGCACGACCGACCACAGCTTCGCCAGCAGGACGGGGACCAGCGCGAGGCCGAGCGTGACGTGGACACCCTGGGTGAGGCGGTACAGCCAGGGCGGATCGGTGGGCCAGGAGAAGAGGTAGAACCCGAGAAGCCCCTTGTCGGGGGTCTTGTCGTTCACCGGCGAGAGGTTCGGGTTGTAGGCGGCGTACGACAGGAGCCCGGTCACGAACAGCACCGTGATCCCGACGAGCAGCACGACGCCGAGCACGGAGGTGAACCAGGGGCCGCGCAGCGGGCTGCGCCAGAACGCGGGTGAGGAGGGAGACCGTGGCATGCCCCGACCGTAGGCCGGGGGCACCCCCCGAACGGGTTCTCAAACCATGACGAAACTCTGACGTCCACCTCAGTGGCGGCTCCTCCCCGAGACCTCCGGCCTAGCGTGCGACGTGTGAACCGCGACCTCCCCCGCGATCTGCCTCGCGAGCACCCCAGAGACTCTCCCCGGGCTCCGTCCGAGGCTCCTTCCCCGACCCGTTCCCAGGGTCTTCCGGGGGCTTCCTCCCGGGCCCTGTCCAAGATCCTGTCCCAGGCCCGCTCCCAGGCCCGTTCCCCGGACCTCTCCCGCGGACTGCTGGGCGACCGGCACCGGGACGTCCGCCGCGACCTGTCCGCGGCCCTGGCCGCCGCGCTGCTCGTCCTGACGGCGGCGGTCGTCGGCGCCGTCATTCAGCACCGCGACGGCACGCTGTTCGTCAGCGCCGCGCCGCTGTACGGGCACTGGGGGCCGCATGTCGGGCCCGGCACCGCGGCCGCGATCGCCGTGGCCGTCGCCGTCGTGGCGTACGGGCCGCTCCTCGCCGCCCGGCTGTCCTGGCGACGGCTGCTGCCCGCCGTGTGGGGCACGGCGACGGTGTGGACGTTCTCGCTCGCGCTGATCGACGGCTGGGAACGGGGCGTGGCCCGGCGTCTCACCACACGCTACGAGTATCTCCAGGTCATCTCCCCGGTCGACCGCTTCCACGACATCCCGGCCGCCCTGCGGGACTTCACCCACCACATCCTGTTGCACTCCCCCGACCACTGGCCCCCGCACATCGCCGGACATCCGCCGGCGGCCACCCTCACCTTCGTCCTCCTCGACCGGATCGGGCTGGGCGGCGGGGCCTGGGCGGGCGTCTGGTGCGTCACCGTCGGGGCGACGGCGGCGGTGGCGGTGCTCGTCACCGTGCGCGTCCTCGCCGGGGAGGCCCTGGCCCGACGCGCCGCGCCCTTCCTCGTCCTCGCCCCGGCGGCCGTGTGGATGGGCACCTCCGCGGACGGCTACTTCGCGGCGGTGGCCGCCTGGGCCCTCGCCCTGCTCGCCCTCGCGGTCACGGGACGCCGGCCGCGGACGACCGGCCTCGCCTCCGGTCTCCTCCTCGGCCTCACCGCGTACCTCTCGTACGGGATGACCCTGATCGCCGTGATCGCCTGCGCGGTGCTGCTGCTCGGCACCCGCCCCCGGCTCCGCCCGCTCCCGTACACGCTTGCCGGACTCACCGTCGTACCCCTGGTGTTCACCCTTCTCGGCTTCAACTGGTGGGAGGCGTACCGCCTGTTGGTCACCCGTTACTACGAAGGGGCCGGCGGCATCCGGCCGTACGGCTACTGGGTGTGGGCGAACCTCGCCTGCACGGTGCTGATCGTGGGACCGGCGACCGTGGCGGGGCTGCGGAGGGCGGGCGCGGCGGTCCTGCGGATGGCGGCGGCGCCGGTACTGGTCCGGGCGGCTCCCGCACCGCAGGGCCGGATTCCCGCGCCCGATCCGACGGCTCCTCCCCGCGGGACCACGGCCCGCCGGGAGAAGGCGACGCTGCCGGCCGCCGGCTCCGCCCCCCGGCTCGCCGTCCTCGTCGTCGCGGCCCTGCTGGCCCTGCTCGTCGCCGATCTGTCCGGCATGAGCAAGGCGGAGACCGAACGCATCTGGCTGCCGTTCGCGCTGTGGATGCTCCCGGCGGCGGCGTTCCTTCCCCGGCCGCGCGCCTGGCTCGTCGCCCAGGCCGCGCTGGCCCTGCTCCTCAACCACCTTCTGCTGACCGGCTGGTGAGCGCCGGGGCCGACCCCGGGTGCTCCGGGGGGGGGTGCTCGCCGTGACGGTGGTCTTCAGCGCCCGGCGCCCGCCGGCTGGGCGAGGGTCGCTCCGAAGACCAGGCCGACGGCGATGGCGGTGACGATCGTGACGAAGGTCAGCAGGTCGTGGAAGCCCTCGATGACATAGCCGCCGGCCAGGGTGGTCAGGCCCCGCATGCCGAGGGAACCGACGGTCAGAGTGAAGAAGCCGGGCAGGAGCAGCACGAGCCGGGGTGGCTGGTCCGGCCGGAGTGTCAGCCGGGTCGCGACGGCGGCCAGGACGGCGGCCGCGACGAACGTTCCGCCGGTCTCGCCGATCGCCACGTCCTCGCCGAGACCCACCCGCGCGCCGAGATCGTCCTCATGGGCGTGGAGGAACCCCGCTGCCTCATCCACGCGCCCAACGAGAGCGTCGACCCGACCGAGATCGAACACATGGCGCAGGTCGAGGCGCTCTTCCTGCGCGCCTACGCGGCCAGCGGGGGCCGTGGCCGCTGACCCCGGCACGACCTCTCCCCGCGGGATCGCGGCAGTCGCCCGGGGGTCGCGATCCCGCCCTTCGGCCTGCGAGCGGAGCGGAACCCTCAACCGCCCTGCGCGGAAGCCTTCTTGATCGCCTCGCGGATACGGGAGTACGTGCCGCATCGGCACACGTTCTCGATGCGGTCGATGTCCGAGTCCGTGGGGTCCGCCGTCCTCTCGAGCAGGGCCGCGGCGGCCATGATCTGCCCGGGCTGACAAAAGCCGCACTGGGAGACGTCGCAGTCGAGCCAGGCCTGCTGGACGGGGTGCAGACGGTCGCCGTCGGCGAGGCCCTCGATGGTGGTGACCTCGCGGTCCACGCAGTCCGCGACCGGGACGACACAGGGCTGGATCTCCGCGCCGTCCAGATGGCTGGTGCAGGCCCGGCAGACACCGACACCGCAGCCGTACTTGGGCCCGGTCACCTCCAGCAGGTCGCGCAGCACCCACAGCAGGGGCATGTCCGCCGGTGCCTCCACGGTGACCTGCTTCCCGTTGAGGACGAAGGAGTAGGACGGCATCAGCACTCTCTCCGGAGCGGCATCGGTACCTGCACCTCTAACGGGTCTCGGAAGGGGGTCGGACGGAGGTCTCGTACGGGGTCGGCGGGGGTCGGAAGGGGTCGGAAGGGGATCTCAGAAGTTGATCGGGAAACGGCGGGGTCGGGTCCCCGTCGCACGGGCGTAGGCGTTGGCCACCGCTCCGGCCGCCGCGGGGACACCGAGTTCACCGGCCCCTCCGGGGTCTCCCCCCGAGGGCATGATGTGCGCCTCGAAATGCAGCGGGGCGTGCCGCTGGCGGGCCCACTGGAAGTCGGCGAAGCTGCCCTCGCGGACGGCGCCCCGGTCGAGATGCAGGCCGGCCGTGAGCACGGTGGAGATGCCGTCGACCGCGGTGCCCATGAGCTGGGCCTCCAGTCCGCGCGGGTTGACGGCCGTTCCGACGTCGGCGGCCATCACGACCTTGGTGACCCGCGGGTTCTTCGGGTCGACGGCATCGATCTCGACCAGACAGGCCACGCAGGAGCCGTACTCCTCGTGCACGGCCACGCCCTGCGCGTGCCCGTCCGGCATGCCCCGGCCCCAGTGCCCGGCCTCCGCCACCCGGTCGAGCACGGCCCTGACCGCCTTGCCCCGCAGCGTCGTCCGCCGGAACGCGACCGGGTCGCGGCCGAGGCTCCGGGCGATGTCGTCGACGACGATCTCCTCCGCGGTCCGCATCGTCCCGGAGTCCACCGACCGCCAGGCGCCCAGCGGCATCGCGAGGCCCACCGAGCCCGAATCACCGGAGACACGGCCGAAGTTGTAGAGGCCGCTGTCGCTGGGCAGCGGACCGCCGGCCCGCACGCCCGTGGTCGTGACACCGCCCTGCGCGGTGACGCCCGGCTTCTCGTACGACTCGCTCACCGACGCCGTCATGTGGGTGAACGCCACCACCCGGCCGCCCGCGTGGCTGGCCCGGATGCGGTGGTGGCTGGCCGGGCGCATCCGGCCGTGCCGCATGTCGTCGGCGCGGCTCCACATCAGCTTCACCGGACGGCGGGCCGCCTTGGAGACGAGGGCCGCCTCGATCGCCGCGTCGTAGGTGAGCCGCCGCCCGAACGACCCTCCGCCGCGCAGGACATGGACCCGGACCTTCGAGACGGGCAGCCCGGTCACCGAGGCGATCGTGTCGCGCGCGTCCATCGGCGTCTGGGAGGAGAACCAGACCTCGGCACTGTGCGCCCGTACGTCCGCGACCGCGGTCAGCACCTCCATCGGGGCGTGCCCGACGAAGGCGAACTCGAACTCGCCGCCCACCTGCCGGGTGCCGAGCGGCGGAGTGCCGAGCGGCGGGACCGCGGCCCGCAGCCGGGCTCGTACCGCCGCGTCGGACAGGGCCGCGAGCGGGCCCGGCGACCAGGTGATCCGCAGGGCGTCCCGGGCCTTGAAGGCGTGGTGGAAGGTTTCCGCCACGACGGCGACACCTCCCTCGATCCTGACGACGGCGTGGACGCCGGGCAGCGCGCGGGCCGCCCGGTCGTCGAGCGAGCGGACCTTCCCGCCGAGCGTCGGCGGCCGGGCCACCACGGTCGGCTTCGCCCCGGCCACCGCCAGGTCGCCGGTGTACTTCGCCCTGCCGGTGACGATGTCCCGCGCGTCGATCCGGGAGGTCGGCCGCCCGATCACCCGATGCCGGGAGGCCGGCTTGGGGTCGGTGGACACGGCGGGCCGGTGGATCCGGGCGGCTGCCGCGGTCAGCGATCCGAACGTGGCCGTACGGCCGTCGGGCGCGACGACCATGGTGTCCCGCGTGCGCAACGTCTTCGGGGGTACGTGCCAGCGCCGGGAGGCGGCGGTCACCAGCTTGGCGCGCGCGGTGGCGGCCAGCGCGCGGGCGGGCCCGTACAGCGAACCGACCGAGTTCGAGCCGCCGGTGAACTGGTTGCCGCTCCTCCGGGCCTCGGCGAGCGGGATCTCGACATCGGCGAGCCGGGCGTCCAGCTCCTCGGCGATCATCATGGCGACCGCGGTGGTGATGCCCTGGCCGACCTCGACCCTCGGCAGCCGGACGACGACCTTGTTCGCCGCGGTGACCTCCAGGACCAGCATCTCGTCGTCGGTGCCGGTCACCAGGACGTCGGAGGGTCCCGCGGCGGGCTCGGCGCCCTCCGCGGGGGAGGCGTCGCAGCCGAGCGGCGCGGCGACGGTCAAGGTGGACGCCGCCAGCGTGTGGACGATGAATCTGCGGCGGGACAGCTGACGGGCCAACAGAGGCTCCTCTCCGAACCGTCCGGGAGCGTACGACTGTTAGGAGGGGCGGATCGGCCGTGAGGTTCCCGTTGAACGGATGGGGCCTCTGCCGCGTCCCCTTACCGGATGACGGACGGGGAGGACCACATGAACAAGCGAAGCAGGATCAGGGCGACCGGCGGCGTCGTGGCGGCAAGTGCCGTGGCACTCGTGGCGGTTCAGGGTTCGAGCGGCGCCGCGGGAGGCAAGGAGTCGCCCGTCGCGGAGGGCACGACCGTGTGCGTCGGCACCCGGCCGGCGCACAGTCTGCCCGGCAGGGAGTCCTCGCTGCTCCGGGTGACGATCTACATCGACAAGAGGGGCGCGTCACGCTACAAGAGCGTCTTCACCAGCGTGTCGGTCGACGAACGCAGGAACACCGCGACCGTGTACCGCATCCCGTCCGAGGCGTTCGACGCGGACATCTGCGGCCACGCGGAGAAGGGGGTGAAGGTGCGGATCCACGACACGGACGTCACCCTGCGGCAGCTCTACGCCATGGTCGACCGGGTCGGCGACGACATGGACCGCTGGGACGGCCGGTTCGAGCTGTACACGGTGGGCCTCGACGGCAGTGGCCATGTGGTCTTCGGCGTCGACGACCCGGCGACGGCCGAGCCGGTGCTCAAGAAGGCCTTCGGGACGTTCTGGGCGAAGCACATCCTGGTCGAGCACACGGGGCAGCCACGGCTCGACTGACGGCGGCGACACTCCGGAGCAGCACCCTTCGCCCTGCCCGGGGCGGCCCGCGCCCTCCGGGGGTCCGGCTTGCAGGTGCGAGGACCGCCTGCCTATCGTCACGCGTATGCAGTCCTACACCATCGGCCAGGCCGCCCGGCTCCTCGGGGTGAGTCCCGACACCGCCCGGCGCTGGGCGGACGCCGGGCGGGTGACCACCCACCGGGACGAGGGCGGACGGCGGCTCATCGACGGGCGCGATCTCGCCGCGTTCTCGGTGGAGCTGGCCGGAGCCGGCGGCGAGGACGGCGTCACCTCCTACACGTCCGTCCGCAACGCCTTCCCCGGCATCGTCACCGCCGTCAAGCTCGGCGATGTCGCGGCCCAGGTGGAGATCCAGGCGGGACCCCACCGGCTGGTCTCCCTGCTGACCCGGGAGGCCGTCGAGGAACTGGGCCTGGAGGTCGGCATGGAGGCCACGGCCAGGGTCAAGTCGACCAACGTGCACATCGACCGCGCCTGAGGAGCGGCCGGGTTCCGCAGGGCCGCCGTCGGCCGGGTTACAGGAGACGGTCGTCGGCCGGGTTCAGGAGACGGTCGTCGGACGGGTTCAGGAGACGGTCGTCGGACGGTTCAGGCAGCGGTCTCCCTCCGGGTTCAGGAGACCGTCGTCGAGTACGAGTGGGCTCCCGTCCCCGCCAGCGCGCCCCCGTCGACGATCAGGTACTCGTCGCGGATCGGGGTGCCCTCCAGCCAGCACTCCAGGATGACCACCTCGCCCTCCGGGGTCAGCCCCTCGTACCGTCTGCCGCGCCGCACGATCGGCACGTCCAGCTCGTGTTCGAGGCGGCGGATCGCGGCGGACAGTGACGGCTGCGAGACGAAACAGGCCGCCGCCGCCCGCGCGAAGTGCCGCTCCCGGGCGAGCGCGACCAGATACTCCAGCTGACGCAGCAGCACGCGCCACCTCCCGTCGGCGGGCCCGGCTCGCAGACCCCGGGCGCCCTGTCACGGCCCTTTGCACACCCCGCACGGGCCGCGCCCGCACCGCACCGCCCCGCACCGGGCGGACACTCGCCGGGCGGACTCCCGCCGGGGGGCGCGGACGGTCAGCCGGGACCTTCGGTGGACCAGGACGGATAACGGCCGTCCACCCGGATGACGTTGATGCCGCTGATGTGCCGGGCCCCGCACCGGTCCTGCGGGAGGACCAGCTGCGGGCCCGCCCGGTCCAGCGGGGTGCCGTCGATGCCGACCGCGAGCAGCACCGGGGCGTCCGCGAAGTCGGGGTCGATCTCGGCCCAGGTGAGCAGGGCGTGGTGACCGTCCGCGCCCGCCACCGCGATGAGGAAGCGCAGCCGGTCCTTGCGGCGGGCCGGATCGAACCGGGGTCCGGCGTCCCGCAGCACGTCGTGCAGCAGCGGGCCCTGGAAACCGTGGTGCTGTACGCCGCTGGTGGCGCAGTCGAAGCTGACCCGGACCCGGTGCTGGGGCCAGGCGAACAGGTCGGGCACGGTCAGCCGGGCCGGCCGGGCGAGATCGCCGGTCAGCGCGAGCTCCGCGAGCGGGGGAGCCGGGGACGTCGGCCGTGTCAGGGACTGGCTCACTGGGCAGCACCTCCCGGAAGACCGTACCCGGCAGACGGTTCCGTACAAACGCACATGCGTACATCCCAAGCCCGTGCCCACAGCTTATGCGATACGACAGGGGACTTTCAGCTCGCATATGCGGAAGTATGATCGGCGTACGCAGGACGAGAGCCCATGGCTGAGGAGCACGACGGAGGCTTCAGCGGGCTTCAGAGTTTCCGAGGGAGTAGATCCGTGATGACCCGATCCGCGCGCCGGACCCGCCGCACCACCCGGACCCTGCACGTGGCCGGCGTCGGCGCCGCCGCGCTGCTGGCCCTGAGCGCCTGCTCCTCCTCCGACGACACGTCCGACGCCTCGGGCTCGCCGAAGTCGTCGTCCTCGGCGAAGCTCTCCGGCACGGTGACCGTCTTCGCCGCCGCCTCCCTCAAGGAGAGCTTCACGACGCTCGGTCAGGATTTCGAGAAGGCCCACCCCGGCACCGAGGTCACCTTCAACTTCGGCGGCAGCGACACCCTCGCCGCGAGCATCACGGGCGGTGCCCCGGCGGACGTGTTCGCCGCGGCCAGCCCCAAGACGATGGCGATCGTGACCGACAAGAACGACGTGGCGACCGCGCCCGCCACGTTCGTGCGCAATCAGCTGGAGATCGCCACCCTGCCCGGCAACCGGGACAAGATCGCCTCCCTGAAGGACCTCACCAAGTCCGGCCTCAAGGTCGTCCTGTGCGACAGGACGGTGCCGTGCGGCGCCGCCGCGCAGAAGGCCCTGGACGCGAGCAAGTTGAAGCTCACCCCCGTCTCCTACGAGCAGGACGTCAAGAGCGCCCTGACCAAGGTGGAGCTGAAGGAGGCCGACGCGGCGGTCGTGTACAAGACCGACGTGAAGGCCGCGGGCGACAAGGTGGAGGGCGTGGAGTTCCCCGAGTCGGCCGACGCCATCAACGACTACCCGATCGCCCTGCTCAAGGACGCGCACAACGCGGCCGCGGCCAAGGCGTTCATCGAGCTGGTGCAGTCCCCGAAGGGCCAGAAGGTGCTGACGGCGGCCGGGTTCCTCCAGCCCGCCTCCTGACGTCCGGCTCCTGACATCCGCCGCCCGGCAGCCGGTTCCCGGCGCCAACTGCCCGGCACACGCCTCGTGCCGGCCGGCTCTTGAAGCCGACGCCCCTCATCCCGTCTCCTGAAGCCATGAGTGATCCCGTGACCTCGCTCGACAAGTCCGACGCCCCGGCCGACACCCTGACGGGTGGGCCGCGGCGCGGACGCGGCCGGATGCGGGGCCGGACGGGCGGCCGGGCGGGCGGCCGGATGCGGGGCGGGGCGCCGCTTCCCCTCCTGCTGCCGGCCCTCGTCGGGCTCGTCTTCCTGCTCCTCCCGCTGGTGGCGCTGCTCGTCCGGGCGCCCTGGCGCAGCCTGCCGGAACAGCTGACCAAGCCCGAGGTCTGGCAGGCCCTCCAGCTGTCCCTGTTCTCGGCCACGGCGGCCACCGCGGTGAGTCTGGTGCTCGGTGTGCCGCTCGCCTGGCTGCTGGCGCGAACCGACTTCCCCGGACGCGGGCTCGTCCGGGCGCTGGTCACGCTGCCGCTCGTCCTGCCTCCGGTGGTGGGCGGTGTGGCGCTGCTGCTGGCCCTCGGGCGCAACGGCGTCGTCGGGCAACTGCTCGACTCGTGGTTCGGGATCACGCTGCCCTTCACCACGGCCGGGGTGGTCGTGGCCGAGGCCTTCGTGGCGATGCCCTTCCTGGTGATCAGCGTGGAAGGCACCCTCCGGGCCGCCGACCCGCGCTACGAGGAGGCCGCCATGACACTCGGCGCCTCCCGTTTCACGGCGTTCCGCCGGGTCACCCTGCCCCTCATCGCGCCGGGCATCGCCGCCGGTTCCGTCCTGGCCTGGGCCCGCGCGCTCGGCGAGTTCGGCGCGACGATCACCTTCGCGGGCAACTTCCCGGGCCGTACCCAGACCATGCCGCTGGCCGTCTACCTGGCCCTGCAGAGCGACCCCGCCGCCGCGATCGCCCTGAGCCTCGTACTGCTCGCGGTGTCGATCGCGGTGCTCGCCGGGCTGCGGGACCGCTGGATGACGGCGGCGTCATGACGGACAGCCATACGATCACGACGGACGTCCGGACGAGGGTGCCGGACGTCCGGACGAGGGTGAGGTGATCGTGTGATGGCGGACGCGACCCCGGCGGCCACGGCAGCACCGTCCGACAAGGGCCTGGACGCCCGTCTCGTCGTCCGGCGCGGCTCGTTCCACCTCGACATCGAGCTCACCGCCGCCCCCGGTGACGTCGTCGCGCTGCTCGGGCCGAACGGCGCGGGCAAGACGACCGCGCTGCGGGCGCTGGCCGGGCTCACCCCCCTGTCCGAGGGCGGCCGGCTGCGGCTGGACGGCGCCTCCCTGGACGGCACGCCGCCCGAGTCCCGCCCCGTCGGCGTGGTCTTCCAGGACTACCTGCTCTTCCCGCACCTCTCCGCGCTCGACAACGTCGCCTTCGGGCCGCGCTGTCAGGGCGTGCCCAAGGCCGAGGCGCGAGCGCAGGCCGCCGCGTGGCTGGAGCGCATGGGCCTCGCCGAGCACGCCGGGGCCAGACCGCGCCGGCTGTCCGGCGGCCAGGCGCAACGGGTCGCCGTCGCCCGCGCCCTCGCCACCCACCCCCGGCTGCTGCTGCTCGACGAACCGCTCGCCGCACTGGACGCCCGCACCCGGCTGGACGTGCGCGCCCAGCTCCGGCACCACCTGGCCGACTTCGAGGCCGTCGCCGTCCTCGTGACGCACGACCCGCTGGACGCCATGGTGCTGGCCGACCGGCTCGTGGTGGTCGAACACGGCCGGATCGTCCAGGAGGGCAGCCCATCGGACATCGCCCGCCGCCCGCGCACCGACTACATCGCCCAGCTGGTCGGCCTCAACCTCTACCGGGGCGAGGCCGAGGGGCACACCGTACGGCTGGTGGCGGGACCGGCGATCACCACGACCGAGCGGCTCGACGGACCCGTCTTCGTGGCGTTCCCGCCGAGCGCCGTCACGCTCCACCGCGACCGCCCCACCGGTTCCAGCGCCCGCAACCTGTGGCAGTGCCGCGTGGGCGGTCTGGAGACCCACGGCGACCAGATCCGCGCGGACCTCACCGGCGAACTCCCGCTCGCCGCCGACCTGACGACGGTCGCCGCGGCGGAACTCGACCTGCGTCCGGGCGCTGCCGTCTGGGCGACGGTGAAGGCCACCCAGACACACGCCTATCCGGCCTAGCTCCCCCGTCCACGGCACCGTCAGAAGGCCGGAGCGTCAGACCGACAGACCTACCGGCCCCCGGCCGACGGATCAGGGGACCCCTGACCCCGGTGGACCCCGGGACCCCGGGACCCCGGGACCACAGGTCCCGGGACCACAGACCCCGGGACCACGGACCCTGTGACCCTGGCCCCCGGAACTACTCCCAGGACGAGCCGGGCGGGACGGCCGCCGCGCGGACCATCACGCAGTCGAACTCCACCACCCGCCCGGTCGCCGGCTCCCGCGTCACGGGGTACATACCGGAGATCTCGAACCCGTTCTCCTCGTACACCGCGACGGCCTCGCTCATCCGGGGGCTGCCCTCGTACAGCCGCAGTGTCGCGACCTCCGACTGCATCCCGACGAACTCCGCGACACGGTCTCCGGCGCCCGCGAACACCTCCAGGTCGTACCCCTGGGTGTCCATCTTCAGATAGGGGCGGGGGTCGGTGAGCCCGGCGAGCGCCTTGTCCATCATCCCGTCGAGACGCCGGACCTCGATCTCCTCGGTACGGGTCCTGGCGAAGCGCTTGTAGCGCCCCTTGCCGTAATCACTGGGCGGGAGAAGGGAGTTCATGCTGTTCCAGCCGACATGGATGGCCCGGGTGGCGTCCTCCCGGCCGAGACCCACCTGGTGCACCTGCCACTCGGGGTCGCCCTCGGCCGCCTGCCGGAGCTTGGGGAAGGCGTCCGTGGTCGGCTCGAAGGAGACGATCCGGCCGGTGTAGCCGAAACGGCGCAACTGGCGCCCGTACTGGCCGGAGTTGGCACCCACGTCGAAGACGCAGTTCACCTCGTACCGGTCGAGCAGGGCGGTGACGTGCTGACCGCAGAGATAGGCCGCGGCCGCCAGCTGGAACTTGCGTTCGTCGGCCGCCGTCTCCTTCTCGTCGAGCAGCAGCCGGGCGCCGGTCCCACCGAGCGGCACCTGCCGGAAGGCCGCGGTCCGACCGCGCAGCACCAGATCCGCGCCCTGGCCCAGCGCGACGCGTCTGCGCACGCCGCGCCGGTAGACCACCGCGGCGCCCGATCCGAGATCCAGCACCTGCACCCCGAGGCGGGGAAGCAGACCGAGCAACTTTCTGTGAAGGGTCACCATGCCCCACACCCTTCCAGACACACCCGGGTGTCCACCGGGTGTTGGTTGAACCCCTTTCAACCCGCGTGATACAGGCAGGGGGTGACTTCTCATGACACCGGGATTCCGGAACTGGCCGCCGCCCTGAACATGCAACCCCACCCGGAGGGCGGCTGGTTCGTCGAGACCTGGACCGCGCCGCAGGCCTTCCACCCCGACGGCTACCCCGGCCCCCGCGCCGCCGCCTCCGCCATCTACTTCCTCCTCGCCCCCGGAGACACCTCCGCCTGGCACACCGTCCGCTCCGACGAACTCTGGCTGTGGCACCGCGGCGGTCCCCTCGACGTGCTGCTCGGCGGCGACGGGAACTCCCCTCAGTCCACCCCGCAAGTCGTCCGTCTCGGTCCCCGTGTCGAGGCCGGGGAACGCCCTCAGGCCCTCGTCCCCGGCGGCGTCTGGCAGGCCGCCCGACCGGCCGGCGACCAGGAGGTTCTGGTCAGTTGCGTGGTGGCGCCAGGGTTCGACTACGCCGACTTCCACCTGCTGGACTCGGGGCGCTGAAGGAGCCCGCGCACGGACGTGTGGCGGCTTTGTGACGTAGGTCGTTGGTTGCGGATCGCCCGGGAGGGGCATCACCCGAAGGCAGGACCGGCCGCGCACCGTCTCGCGCGGGGTCCCTGTCGACGGGGACGGAGCCGTCGGCCGGGTGCTGGTTGTCCTGGAGGGGGAAGAGAGGTGTCAGTCATGCGTGCGCACCAGCGCACCGTCCGGCCGACCGCCCGCGTGGAGTACACACTGCCGCGTACGGCCGTCTCGGCGGGCAGGGCCCGCAAGCTGACCACGGCGTTTCTGACCCGACCACGACCACGGCTCGCGTCGCCGACCGCCGACCAGGTGGACGACGCCACACTGATCGCCTCCGAGCTCGTCGCCAACGCCGTTCGGCACGGCCGCAGCGGCTGCAGACTGCGCCTGCAACTGGGGCACGGGCACGTGACGGTCGAGGTCCGCGACGACAGTCCCGGACGGCCGCAGGTCGGCGTCCTGGACGCGGAGTCGGAGAGCGGCCGGGGCCTGGCGATGGTCCAGCAGCTCGCCCACAGCCTGGAGGTCGTCAGCACGAGCCTCGGCGGCAAGACCGTCCGCGCGGTCCTCGCGGTGTAGCGGGCTCAGGCCATCGCCGTCACGGTCACGGTCACGGTCACAAGGTCCGTCGACAGCGACATCCGCACGCGCGTCTTCATCCGCATCCGCATCCGCATCCGCATCCGCATCCGCAGGCATCGCCATCGGCAACCATCACGATCGCCATCGGCGGGCATCGCTCGATTCGGTGCGGTCGAACCGAAGAGCTGAGTTTGGCGCCACGGAAAGTGGGAACAGGGCGCCGAAAGTTCATCGCATATTCAATGACCGCGAAAAAACAGATGGCCGGGGTCCACACCTTGCGGTGCGAACCCCGGCCACCCGGTGTCCCGGACTAGGCGGGGACGATGTTCTCCGCCTGCGGGCCCTTCTGGCCCTGCGTGACGTCGAAGGTCACCTTCTGGCCTTCCTGGAGCTCACGGAAGCCAGAGGTGGCGATGTTCGAGTAGTGGGCGAAGACGTCGGCGCCGCCGCCGTCCTGCTCGATGAAGCCGAAGCCCTTTTCCGCGTTGAACCACTTCACGGTGCCAGTAGCCATGTCAAATCTCCTTCGGGGCAAAGCTCGAAGGTCCACACTGTGTGGACCTGCGTCGCCGCAATGATTGCCCCAACCGGAATGCACCGGAAAAACTTTGGGAACCACAACTGCAACTGAAATCGACACTAGCACGCTGAGGGCCTCGAAGGGGGCGCACTATCTCACCCCGGCGTGGGGAATAACAAAACCTCGTGGACCCGCGCACCAAATTCTGTATCGGCCGATGCAGATATCCCCGGGCCCGGCGGAGAATCGGTTCCAGGAGGGTGCCGGACTCCCGCTCAGGCGTCCTGCGGCGTCGACCCGCGCAGCTCCGCGTTGATCCGCAGGGCCTCGTCGAGACAGTCCTCCAGCGTGACGATGCGGCAGGCGGCCTCGACGGGAGTGCCCTGGTCGACCAGGTCCCGGGCACGGGCCGCGACACGCAGCTGGTTGGCGGAGTAGCGGCGGTGGCCGCCCTCGGAGCGCAGCGGCGTGATCAGCCCCGCTTCCCCGATGGCCCGCAGGAACGCGGGCGTGGCGCCGATCAGCTCGGCTGCCCGGCCCATCGTGTAGGCGGGGTAGTCGTCGTCGTCGAACCGGTCGGTGGGGCTCATGGTGCTTCCCTGGGGCGCGTGCATCACCTTCCACTTTGGCAGATCCCGGTCCGGTACCGGCCGGGAGCACCCCGCATCGGCCGTCACGTCCGCGCGTCGCGCTCACCCGGACGGCCCGGTGCGCTGGTGGGAGGCCGTGGCCGGTGATGGCGTGGGAGGACACAGCCCGACCTCGGGACTGCCCTCGGGAGGCCTTCGCATGAGCATGAACCGTCCGTCCTGTCTCCTCGCATCCGCCCTGACAGCGGGGATGCTGCTCTCGACGGCCGCCTGCTCGGACGACGGCGGCGACGGCAGTGGCTCCGGCCGTACGGACGTCTCCGCGTCCCCTGTCTCCGCGTCCCCCGTCGCCGAGGAGCCCCGCGCCGCCTCGTCCTCCCCCTCCGCCGTCCGCACGCTCACCAAGGACGAGGCCCACACCGCGCTGATCACCAACTCCGACCTGGGGTCGCAGTGGAGCGAGTCGAAGGGCGTGGCGACCTGGCACGACGCGCTGCTCAAGAGCACGGTCGACCCGGCGGACTTCATCACCGACAAGGCGAACGCCACCCAGTGCCAGAAGCTGCTGGACGGTCTGTACACCGAGGATCTGCTGGGCGAGCCGAAGGGCGCCAGTGCCGTCACCGGCTTCGACGACAGCGACAACGACGCCCAGATGCGCTACGAGGTCGGGGCGTACGGGAAGACGGCGCTGGACGACAAGCTGAAGTGGCTGAAGACACTGCCGGACGCGTGCGACGAGTTCACGGCCGTCAACGGCAAGGGCGACCGGCAGACGGTCCAGGTCATCTCGACGGATCTGCCCGATGTGGGGGACGCCCGGCAGGGACTCAGGGTGACGATGAACGGTGAGCTGGAGGGCGACCCCGAGACCCTGACGCTCGACTTCGCCACCGTGCGGGTCGGCGACAGCGCCCTCTCCCTCACCAACGGCGGCCTCGACGGCACCGAGCACGACTCCACCGAGCAGGCGGTCGAAGCGGGCACCAAGCGGCTGCAGGACGTACTGGCGGGGAAGTCGCCCGCTCCGACACAGGGCTGAGAACCGGGTCGGACCCGGACCGGCGCCGCCGCTCCCCGCTGTACGGGAGCGGCGGCGCCGCGTCTCTCCGGGCGGACCGGCCGGAGAGAGGCGGCGAGCGCCGTCAGGGCGTGACGACCGGGAACCCGGTGTCGGGGTCGCTGACGTACGAGACGAGGCGGGCCAGCAGGGCCGTGTCGCCGTCGCTCTCGATCCCCTCGAGGCCCCCGCCGGCCAGCAGGCCGAGAAGTTGCGGCTTGGTGAGGACGAGCGTCAGGTCGGCGTGCGGCTTCGGGGTGTGGTGGACCGGCATGGAGCGGTGTGTGAGGGCGCCGTTGTGCAGGTTGACGCGGTGGCGCCGCTGCTCGTCGGTGACGACGAGGTCGAGGGTCAGCCGGTCGTCCCACGCGCGTGGTCCGTCGATGCGTACGGCCAGGGAGTCGAGGAGCATGCCCACGGTGAGGGCGGACACCATCTCGGGGTTCGAGGGATCGACGTCGTCGGCCTGGGGTCCCTCGCGCAGTTCCAGGGCCGCGGTCAGGTAGAAGTTGCGCCAGGTCGCGTTCTCGGCGCCGTGGCCGAGGCGGTCGTAGACACCGGCGAGGGCCCGCTTGGCGGCGGTGTCCTCCGGGTCGGCGAAGACGAGATGGTTCAGGAGGGTGGCGGCGAAGCGCAGGTCGCCGTCGGCCGCGTACCGCTCCGCCTTGCGCAGCGCCTCTTCCGGGCCGCCCGCCACGTCCACGTAGCGCCGGGCCAGCTCGACGGGCGGGTGCTCCCACAGATGGGCCGGGTTGCCGTCGTACCAGCCCATGTAGCGCTGGTAGACGGCCTTCACGTTGTGGCTGAGGGAGCCGTAGTAGCCGCGGGCGTGCCAGGCGTTCTCCAGCGCGGGCGGCAGCCGCATCTCCTCGGCGATCTCCGGACCCGTCAGGCCGTTGTTGAGCATGCGCAGGGTCTGGTCGTGGAGGTACGCGTACAGGTCGCGCTGCTCGGCAAGGAAGCGGACGACGTTGTCGCGTCCCCAGGTCGGCCAGTGGTGGGACGCGAAGGCGACGTCGTAGGTGTCGCCGAAGAAGTCGATGGCCTCGTCGAGGTAGCGGGCCCACTGGCGGGCGTCGCGGACCAGGGCGCCGCGCAGGGTGAGCAGGTTGTGCATGTTGTGCGTGGCGTTCTCGGCGAGGCACAGGGCCCGCAGGTCCGGGAAGAGGAAGTTCATCTCGGCCGGGGCCTCGGTGCCGGGAGTGAGCTGGAAGACGATGCGGACGCCGTCGACCGTCTCCGTCTGGCCGGTGCGGGTGATGTCCAGGGTCGGCGGTACGAGCGTGATGGTGCCGCTGGAGACCGCCGGGCCGAGGCCCGTGCTGATCTGGCCGTCGGGCGCCTTGGGCAGATGGTCGCCGTACATGTAGCCGGCGCGGCGGATCATGGCGTTGCCCGCGTAGACGTTCTCGCTGACCGCGTGCTCCAGGAAGCCCTCCGGCGCGATCACCGGGACGCCCTCCTCGGTGCCGCGCGGCAGCACCCCGCGGGAGCCGCCGAAGTGGTCGCCGTGCGAGTGCGTGTAGATCAGGCCGGTGACGGGGCGGTCACCGCGGTGCGTGCGGTACAGGGCGAGCGCGGCGGCGGCGGTCTCGGCGGAGATCAGCGGATCGATGACGATCACTCCGCGGTCGCCCTCGACGATCGTCATGTTCGAGAGGTCGAGGCCCCGCACCTGGTAGACGCCCTCGGTGACCTCGTAGAGGCCCTGCCGCGCGCACAGCTGCGCCTGCCGCCACAGACTCGGATGCGCGGTCCCGGGACACTCCCCGTCGAGAAACCCGTACGCCTCGCTGTCCCACACCACCCGCCCGTCCTCCGCCTCGACCACAGCGGGCCCGAACGCCGCGAGAAACCCCCGATCGGCGTTCTCGAAGTCGGTGACGTCGTCGAACGGCAGCTCATCACGCGCGCGGAGTGTCATACGACCAGCCTCGGCCGGGGCATGACGCGAGGCATGTGGTGTGGGCCGTTCGGGGCCGGGGCAATGCGGACGAAGCGGCACCGGTGGCACCGGGCGCGGATATATGGTTCCCCTGATGCGCCGGAGAGTGTGGGGTGCGTCACACAAGGTAGGGGGTGCTCCCCGTCCAGCGGACCAGACGTGGCACGGATCCCCGGGACCGGCGCGTCGCCCTCGCGGACCGGCTGTGCCGGGACGGAAAACTGGACGCCGAACTGCGCATCGAGGGAACGCCCGGCGTCCTCGCGCTCTGCGCGGGCCTGCGCACCGGCAAGCTGCGGACGTCCATCGAGATCCCGGCTCCGGACCAGGGCTATCCGCTCACCTGGGCCAAGCGGCTCGTACGGCAGCTGGACGAGGCCCCGGCCGATCTGCACGTGGAAACCCTCGTCGACGGGGAGACGGGCGGGCCGCGGGGCACTCTGGAGCGGCTGCGTCCCGAACCGGCGGACATCCTGCCGGCGAACGGCGCCCGGATCACCGGCTTCCGGTTGTCCCTCTTCCGGGGGATGGGGAACACCCGTGGCAACGCCGAATCGGGCTTCATCCGCAGTGTCGACGACTCCGTCGACCGCTTCCACACTCTGGTGGTGGCCACCCTGGAACGCCGCGCACCGCGGCCCCGGCAACCTGTGGTGGGGGCTGCCGCGGGCTGAGGTGGCGGGCCGGGGTTGCTTCAGTGTGTTCGGGTCAGAGCCGGTCCATCCGGGTGTAAGGGCTCAGGACGCGGACCTGGCGGGCGCCGAAGTCGACGAGCATCGCGATGCCCTCTTCGACGCCGACGATCGTGCCCAGGCCGTACTGGTCGTGGGAGACGCGGTCTCCGAGGCTGAACTCCTTGGCCACGGGGACGACGGGTGCGGCGAAGGGGCTGGTGGGCAGGTGGCGCCGGGGCGCGGAGGATTTACTCATCGTGATTCCAGTATGGGCCCTATTCCGGCGGGCGGTAGGGCTTGATGGTCTCGATCCCGCTCCGACTCCGGGTCCCGGACCGCTCGGGAACGCGGTGGGCGGGGACCCCGGTGGGCGGTCCCGGCCCGGTCCGCCTCGCGTTCCCGGAGGTCAGCCGTCGGGGTGGGCGTTCCGCGATCATCCCGGCACGCGGAAACGTCCTCCGGACGGGCATGTCGTGGACCGGACAGATCGCGTCGGCGGGTCACAGGCCCGACCGGACGCGGACCCGTACCCCGGTCAGGGCCCGCCCCGGACGGGGTTCGCGAGGCGCCGCCGTGGCGGAATCCGAGGGCGTGCGCCGGCGCTCCACGGTCGACCCATCGTGCGGACGAGCGGAAGTCGTCGTACGTGGCGTGCACCTCGTGGAAAACCGAGTCGGGCTACTCGGGGCGGACGTCGAGCGGGGGCTTGACGGGATCCAGCCGGTTCATGACGCCCTCCACGACATCGGCGGCCAGCTGCGCCGCCATGAAGGGGAGCTGGGCGGTGCGGGCCGGGTGCCGGCCGTGGGCGGGACGCTGGGCGAAGAGGGCGACCGTGGTGGACAGCTTCGCGTCGTACGTGGTCCTCCACAGGGTGCGGGTTCCGGCGCCGCCGGTGAACACGCCCCGGGGTCCCGAGGCGGAGTGCAGGAGTTTGGTGACGAGCTGCGCGGAGAGCGGGTCCATCGCGGTGCGGGTGTGCGGGCGGGCCGAGTAGAGCGTGCGGCCGTCCCGGGTGATCTTCTGGACGGTGTACGGCTCGGCGTACCGCCCGCCGGCCGCCGCCGTGGCGTACGCGGCCGCCAGCGCGAGCGGGGAGGGCGCGGCGCGCTTCGGTAGCGCGGCCAGCGGAGGGCGGAGCTCTGCCCGCGTGAACGGCTCCATCGCCGTGCCCGCCTCCACCGCTCCGGCCAGCGCGTTGTTGAACGGCTGCCGGGCGTAGTCCGCACCGCCGTACAGCACCCGGACCGCGCCGTCGCCCGGCACCAGCGCGACCACGGCGGAGTGGAGCCGGGTGCCCTCGGCGGCCGCCGGTCCGGCCGCCGGTTCCGCGGCCGCGTCCTGGGCGGTGAGGTCGAAGGTGGTGCGGACGGTGTAGCCGCCGCGGGCCAGTTCGTCCTGGGTGACGCCGAGCCGGTCGGCGGCCTCCGCTCCGGCCGCGTCGATCAGATACTGGCGCTGGCCGTCCGTGGCCCCCGGCGGATAGAAGCGGAACGCGGGGAAGCGGGCCGCGGCGCGCTGGGCCGGGGTGATCGCCCCGCTGTCGGCCATCGCGTCCAGCACCCATTCCCAGCGGCGCGTCAGTTTCGCCGTCACCGCGGCGTCCGAGCCCGCCTTCTCGTAATACGAGGGGATGTTGACGACGGCGGCGAGGGCGGCTCCCTGACCGACCGACAGACGGGCCGCGTCGACGCCGAAGTAGTTGCGCGCGGCGGCCTGGATGCCCGCGGCCCCGCGGCCGAAGTAGACCGTGTTGAGGTAGCCCTCCAGGATCTCGTCCTTCGACCGGGTGCGGTCCAGCTTGATCGCGATCAACGCCTCCCGTGCCTTGCGGGACAGCGACTGCTGGGGACTGAGCAGGGCGTTCTTCACGTACTGCTGGGTGATCGTGGAGCCGCCCTGCCGGCCTCCGCCGCTCACCGTCGACCAGGCCGCCCGGGCGATCGCGGTCGGCGAGATTCCGGTGTCCGTGCGGAAGGAACGATTCTCCGCGGCGATGACCGCCTCCTGGACATGGCGCGGAACCTGGGCGAGCGGGACCGCCTGCCGGTCCACCGGGCCGCGCCGCCCCAGGTAGTCACCCCGGGTGTCGAGGAAGACCGTGCTCTGCATCGCGGTCTCCGGGTGCGGCTCGGGGATCACGGTGAGCCTGTACGCCACCACCCCAGCGCCCACGAGCGTGAGCACGAGGACCATCAGGGCGATCAGCGCGCGGCGCAGCCGACGGCCCCGGGTGCGGCGGGCCTTCACCCGGCGGTCGTGGAGGAACCGGCCGAGGCCGGCCCGGACGCGTGCGCCCGGGCGTTCGCGTTCCGCGTGAGTGGTCGTCCCCCTCCCCGCCCGGATGCGGGACCGCCGCCGGGAGGCCGCCGTCCCCGTCAGGGTTCGCGTGCGCCGGCCCGTCACGGCCCGCACGCGCCGCGGGGCCGACCCGCGCGTCAGGGAACGTACGCCCTTCACGGCCGGTACCCCTGACGGGCGATGACCCTGCCCGTGGAGTCGTACACCGTGACTCTCCACGGGTCGCCGGTCGGGGTCTCGTCCGGGGAGGGGGAGGCCGGCACCGCCGTCACCGCGTACCAGGCGCCCCAGCCGGGCCTGCCCGCGAGGGTCAGGGCGGTGGCGTGGACGACTCCCGCGGGGGTGGTGACCTCGACGCGGGCCGGTTCACCCGTTCCGTGGAAGACCCCGGAGAGGAACCTGCGGTCGTCGCCACGGGGGGACAGCCGGAACGAGACGCCCGGGCCGTTCATGTCGAGGTTGCCGTCCACGACGCTGCTGGACTGGGTGGGCATGCCGGGCTCCGTCCAGTGCGTACCGTCCTTCGTCAGCCACATCTCGGTGCCGGTCGTCACCCCCACCCGCTCGCCCGGTGCCACCACCCGCACTCTCGCGGCGCCCGCGGAGGGGGAGGGGCTCGCGCTGGAGCCACGCCCGGCGGGCGGCGTCACCGAGCCCGCCGGACCGGAGGCCACGCCGTCGCGGAGTCCGACGACGGCGAGCGGCACCAGCAGCGCCCCGCAGGCGGCCCCCAGCACGGCGGTCCTGCGGCGCCGCCGGAGCCGCCGGCCCTCGCGTTCGATGGCGCCCAGCGGCACGGCGGAGGGCGTGACGTCGCACGCGGCCTCGGCGAACACCTCGCGCAGCCGCTCGGCCTCGGCCGACGTGCGCGCGGAACGGGACGAGTGGTTCATGGGCGAACTCCGGAGACGGGGTGACGGCCGGTGAACAGGGGATGGGCCCGCAGCGCTTCCAGGCCGCGCCGGGCATGGGTCTTGACGGTGCCGACCGAGCAGCCGAGCAACTGGGCCGTCTCGGCCTCGCCCAGGTCCTCCCAGTAACGCAGCACCAGCACCGCGCGCTGCCGTGCCGACAGCGCGGCCAACGCCGTGTCCAGGGCGGCCCGTTGGGTGACGGCCTCCGCGTGTCCCGGCTCGCGGTGGTGGGCGCGCTCGGGAACGAACGGCATCAGCAGGTGGACGACCCGTCTCTTGCGCGTCCGGCTGATGTTGTTGTTGACCAGCGACCGGCGCACGTAGAAGTCGATGTCGTCGCCGGGGATGCGTCGCCAGCGGGCGTACACCTTGGCCAGGGTGGTCTGGACGAGGTCCTCTGCCTCGTGGAAGTCGCCGGTGAGCATGTGCGCGGTGCGCACCAGGCGGGGCCAGGCGGCGGTGGCGTACTCGGCGAAGTCCCCGCTGTCGCAGTGGATTTCGGAGGTGTCGGTGGGGTTGTGCGGCACGACCTGCGGTCCCTCGGGTCGGGTGCGTGGGGGGCGGAGGGAGGCGGCGGAGCCGGGACCTGAACGGCCCGGCACCCCCGCCCACATGCTCAGTTCAGGTCCAGCCGGGAGTACACCTTGCCCTCGGTGACGTACACCGCGGGCGCCCCGACCGGTGCGGGGGCGACGACCGCCACGACGGCCATGCACTTCTGCGTTCCTGCCATGAACGGACAACTCCTCGTGATGTACCCGGCGTTCGGACGGCGGGAGGGCACCCTCCCCTCCTACAAACTCCCGGCGTCCGTGGGCCGGATGACACCGGCCGGCGACTTTTTTCGCGCGGGTGTACGTCAGTCGAGCGCGCTCGCCGCCCGCCACTGGTCCCAGGGCAGGTTCCAGTCGCCGTAGCCGTTGCCGACGGCGACCGTGTCGCGGGAGCCGACGACCTTGACGACGTCCCCGGGGATGACCTCGTCGTAGAACCTCTTCGCGATGCCGTCGGTGGCGAGTCCGACGCAGCCGTGCGTGACGTTCTGGTGCCCGCCGTAGGTGTTCGCCTTCGGGTTCTGGTGGAGGTAGGTGCCCGAGGTGGTGAGGTGGACCGCGTAGTAGTAATAGCCCGCGTACGCGTCGCCGTAGCCCACGCTCCGCGAGTTCATGAAGACCTTGGTCGCCTTGTCGGAGACCACCATCGTGCCGTTCCAGGTGTCCATGCCCGGCGCGCCCGCGGTGATGGGCACGCGGCGCGACGAACCGGCCTTCTCGACCGTCATGAAGTGTGTACGGACATCCACCGTGGCGACGAGGGAGCGGCCCACCGTGAAATGCCTGATGATTCCGGCCCCGGCCCGGACGGTGACCGCTGTGCCGGGCTTCCAGTACGCGCGCGGCCGGAAGTCGACGCGCTGCCCGTCGAGCAGGTTGTGGCCCCTGACCCAGCCCCAGGACCCCTCGACATCGGCGGTTACCTTCAACTGCCTTTCCACATCGGCCCGTTCGGCCACCGGTATCGGGTGGTCGAAGGTCACCGAGATCGGCATGCCGACCCCCACGGTCTGCCCGTCCGCGATGTTGACGTGCGCGCCCGTCAGGGACTTGGGCGGCGTCGCGGAGGGCTTGGGAGCCACCCTGCCCGTCGGCTCGGCGGTCCCCGTGGCAGCCGCCCCGCCGCCCCGCCCCGCGTCCGCCCCCCTGTCTCCGTCGGCCAGTGCCTGCGCCGAACACCCCGTCAGCGCGAGCGCGCACACGGCCGCGGCGCTCCAGGCGCGGGCGAACCGACTGCGGCCACCGCAGCGTCTCTTGGTCATGGTGATCCCCCTGTGGTGTGTTTCGATGGGCGGCGTACGGGACCTGTACGCACGGCGGGGACAACCGGGTTGCACACGGCCGACGAAACTCCGGACATTCCGGCGGGGGGCATGACCGAGGAAGAGTTCGACGCGTTCTACGCGACCGCGTTTCCCCGACTGACCGGCCAGCTCTACGCGTTCACCGGGGACCACGGCGAGGCGCAGGACGTCGTCCAGGAGGCTTTCGTCCGCGCCTGGGACCGGAGGCGGGAGTTCCTCGCCGACGGGGCGCCCGAGGCGTGGATACGGACCGTGGCGATACGCCTCGCGGTGAGCCGCTGGCGCCGTGCGCGCCGCTGGCTGGAGCTGGTGCGGAGCACACCGCCGCCCGAGCACACCCCGGGCCCCGGGCCCGAGCGCACCACGCTGATCACCGCGCTGCGCACCCTGCCCGAGGCGCAGCGGATGGCGATCGTTCTGCACCATCTGTGCGACTTGAGTGTCGAGCAGGTAGCCTCCGAAACCGGTGCCCCCGTCGGCACGGTCAAGGCCCGGCTGTCCAGGGGCCGGGCCGCGCTGGCACGGGTGCTCTCGGAGGATTCGGCGGACTCGGCCGGCTCCGCGCGTCCGACGGACTCCGCGGGTCCGTCGGGCAGGGGGGAGAGGGAGGACGACCGTGTCCGATGAGCTCACCTCCGACCTGCGGGAGCTGGCCGCCGAGGGCGAGAGGCCGCCCACGCTGACCGGTGCGGAGATCCGTGGCCGCGCGGTACGCCGCCGACGCCGCCGCCGTACGGCACTCGCCGCGGCCGGCGCCTCCGTCGCGGGAGCCCTCGCCCTGGTCGTCGCGCTGAGCCTGGGCGGCGGCACGGACCGCGAGCTGCCCCCGGCCGCGAGCCCCACGGTCACCGCGAGCCCACCGGCGACGCCGGACGCCACGGTCGACCTGGGCCGGCGCGTGCTGTCGGTCGCGGGCCGTCAACTCCCCATCACCGCGGGCACGGTGAAGACGCCCACGCCCACCGGCCGGATGACGGTCCTGGCGAAGAAGGCCGTCGATGTGCTCACCGCTCGGGACGTCGGATTCAGCGACAAGTACGACGTCAAGGCCCCCTGGGTGATCCAGCTCGGCGCCTCCGACGGCTCCGAGAACTTCATCGCCACCATGACGTACGACGAGAAGGCCCTGGGCAACTACGACCGCACGGGCGGCTGGATCGGCCTGCGCCAGGCCGACGCCAAGTGGCTGTACGAGCAGCTCTCGCCGGGCGCGGTGATCGACATCGAGGCCTCGGGAGCGGCGGACAGGACCCCTTCGCCGACGCCGACAGGGGTGGACGGGCGCGGCGTGGCGACGGCGGGTTCGACGGGGATGGACGGGGGCGCGGCGACGGCGGGCACGGGCACAGGACCGGGAACCTCGGGCGGCTAGGGGGCGGCCGACGACCGGACGGCGGCCCCGGGGGCCTCGGGCTCGGGAACGTTCGGCAACCGACGGTCCCGGGGAACGGTCGGTGGCCGGAGCGCCGGTGGCTCTATGCGTCGGCGCGGGCAACAAGGTGAGCGTCGAGTGCGGCGAACGTCGCCTCGGGCCGCTCGATGTGCGGCAGGTGACCGGCCTCGGCGATCGTCTCGAACCGCCCCCGGGCGAACGCCTCCGCGTAGGCCCGCCCGTACGCGGGCGTCACGATGCGGTCGCTCTCGCCCCACAGCACGAGGACCGGGATCCGCACCCGGCCGAGCCGGTTCAGCAGCTTCGGGTCGTGCATGTACGGGTCACCGGCCAGCACGCGCAGGGTGGCCAGGTTGGCCCGCTGGGCGGCGATCCGTTCCTCCGTGAGGGTGGCGGGGTCCACGGCGAACCGGGCCGGATCGTGGAACGAGTACGTGGCGATCTCGTCCGGCCGGAGCGCGAAGATGTCGCGGACCGGCTCTCCCGGAACGGCCACTCCCGCCGCGTTGACCAGCACCAGCGAACCGATGACCGTGCCGTCGTCGCGGAGGGCCATCTCGGCGCCGGTCCAGCCGCCGAGTGAGGAACCGACGACGAGGACATCGCGGTGGCCCTCGTCCCTGAGCCAGTGCAGATAGGCGATCGCAAGGTCGTCGACACCGGTGAACCAGCCGGGACGCCCGGTCCCGTTCCAGCCGGGGTGCGTGGGAACGACGGCGCGCATGCCGTGCCGGGCGGCCAGATGCCCGGCGATGCCCTGGACGGTGGCCGGCCCGCCCCCGCCGTGCAGGACGAGCGCGACCCTGCCGTCGGCGGGGCCGGTCTCGGTGAGGGCGACGGGAAGGTCGGGGCGCGGGAAGACGGTGCGGGTACGGAACTCGGTGTCGGTCATGCGCCCCACGCTATCTACGCATACATATATACGCAAGCTTAGATTCTGGATTAGGATGCGGACATGAGCGCGAACCATGAGGAACCCGGGCCCCGAGCGTCAGCCCCCACCCCTGCCCCCGCTGCCGCTTCTGCTGCTTCTTCTACTTCTGCTGCTTCCGCTGCTTCTTCGTCAGCTGGCCTTGCCGCCTCCGTCGGCGTCGGACCGGACTCACCCCCCGGCCCCGTCGATGTCGAAGAGTTGGGGCGTGCCGTGAAAGAGGCGCAGTACCGGCATCACCGCACGCTCGACACACGCCTCTCGTCGGTCGGCACGACGCTGGCGCAGTGGGACGCGCTGCGGGCGATCTCCCGTGGGCCGGGAGCCTCCGCGCACGAGCTGGCGGTCGCGACCTTCCAGGGCGACCAGGCCTTCGGCACCCTTGCCTCCCGGCTCGCGGCCCAGCACCTGATCGAGCGCCGTCCCGGTCGTGGCCGCCGTATCGAGCACCATCTGACGGAGGCCGGCGAGCGCGTCCTGGCCGCAGGCCGTGCCGTCACCCGCGAGGTCCTCACCGCGTCCTTCGGCCCGCTCGACGAAGACGAACGGGCAACGCTGCTCGGCCTGTTGCGCCGACTCGGCTCCCCGGGCGAGGCACTCTAGGATCAGCGACCATGGAAATAACAGGTCTTTTCGTCCTCGCCGCGCTCGTGATCGCGGGCTTCGCCGGCCTGGAGAGCAAGCTCGGCCGCACCGACCGCAGGATCGCCCACGTCGAGCGCCGGCTCGACCTGATCCTGGACCACCTCGGCATCCGCGAGGATCCGCCGCACCTTCCGCAGGTCACCGCCTTCCTGCGCGACGGCAAGAAGATCCAGGCGATCAAGGCCTACCGAGAGGCCACGGGCGCGGGCCTGAAGGAGGCGAAGGACGCGGTGGAACGCATGAACTGACACCTCCGCCGCCCGCCGTCTCCGGCGCCCGCCACCTCCGGCGTCCAAGCGGCCGGAGCGTCTGGTCCGGTGCCGGAGGGGCGTGACGTCGGTACGTGTCAGAGAGGCGGCTGCGCCGGGGCGGGGCCCAGGGTCGTCGTGCCCGGGGCCGTGCGATGGCCGAGGCCCGTTCGGTAGGCGTCCAGGGCGGCTTCCACACGGCCCGTACGGCGGAGCAGGTCGCCCAGCAGCCGGCACAGGTCCGCCAGGTCCCCGGCCGCGCCCGCCCGCTCCAGCAGGCTCATCGCCCGCACATAGTGCTCCTCCGCCGCCTCGGTGTCCCGGGCGTCCTCGGCGATGATGCCGAGCAGGCGGTGCGCGGCCGCCGAGTGGATGGCGCCCCGCTCGGAGTTCAGGTCGCCGAGCACCTGGTGCAGCAGGGCGGCCGCCTCGTCGGACTTGCCGCGCCGGTGCAGCACGTCGGCAAGCTCCACCGCGACCTGGCTGGTGTAGAGCGCGGCTCGCTTGGCGGAGAGCATGGCCTGCGCCTCGCGCAACTCGTCCTCGGCGCTCTCCAGTTCGCCGTTCTGGGCGTACAGGTATCCGCGCATCCAGTGGCAGTTGGCGAGCTCGGTGCGGATCTGGAGCTGCCGGTAGAGCTCGGCGGCCTTGGCGAGGGAGACGTCGGCCTCGGCGATCCGCCCCTCGGCGATCATCGTCCGCGCCACCGACCGGTGCATCCGCGCCACCAGGGCCGGGTCGCCGACCTGCGGCGCGAGGGCGAGCGCGAACTCGGCGGCCTGGGCGGCCCGGGCGTGCGCGCCCATGTCCATGTAGGGCGCGATGACTCCCGTGTAGAGAAGGAGCAGCGCGTCGGGGTCGTGCAGGCCCGTCCGGTTGAGCTCGTCGAGGGTGGACTCGAACAGGTAGCAGGCGTACCGGAGTTCACCGGCGAGGTAGTGGGAGACCGCCCGGCCGCGCACGGCCGGGACCCGCTGCGGCAGCGGCGCGTCCCCCATCCGCTGCTCCGACTCCTCGAAACGCCGCTGCGCTGTCTCCAAGTCACCTATGTCCAGGGCGCATTCCCCGAGACCGAGGAGCGCCGCGGCCTGCTCGGCGACCAGTCCGTGCGCCTCCGCCTCGGCGAGCAGCGCGGTGTAGACGTCGGCGGCCACCTCGGCCTCTCCGGTGGCGAGCGTGCGCTGCGCGTCGGTCAGCCGCAGCCGCAGGTCGGTCGCAAGGTGGGCGGGCCGCCCCGTGGCCAGCTCCTCGTAGGCGACCCCGAGCCGGCCGGCGATGTGCCGCAGCGCGGGTTCGGAGGCCCGCACCCGTCCGGCCTCCAGGGTGGAGATGTACGCGGGCGTGTACGCGGGCTCCGCCAACTGCTTCTGCGTCAGGCCGCGTTCCGTACGCAACTGCTGCACCCTGCGCCCGATGATCTCCGGGTCGTCCCGCTCCGCCATGGGTTAAGCATGCCATTAAGCCGAGTTAAGTCCGGCCTGTTGTTGACTCTCGTCCAACTCCCCATGACCCTCTTGCGATGGGAGGACGAGAACCTCTACGTTAAGCGGCGGATTAAGCCTGCTTAATACGCCGCTGTTGTTGCGAGGTCACCGTGCTCCGACGTATTTCCGCGCGCTACTCCAGAGGGTTTCTCGCCGCCGTCATCGCGGTCGCCGCGCTGGTCACGGTGGCGAACGTCGGCCCCGCGAGGGCGGCAGGACCGGCCCCCGCAGCACACACCGCCTCGAAGACGGCCGGGCATCAGGGACTCCCGACAGGACGCTGACCCGGACGCGCCGCCGTCCGTGGAAGCGGTCGCCGACCGGCAGGGGTGGCAGTCCGCCCCGTCCCGACCGTCCAGGGGATGACGGGCAGCGGTCCCCTGGCCGTACGGCCGCTCCGAATCCCCCGTACGAGGGACACCCGCCGCTTACGCTGGGCCCGTGACCTCTGCCGCCGCCCGCATCGCGCTGGACCTCACCGCCGACCTCCCGGTCCCCGCCCTGGAGGACTTCTACCGCGACCTGCACCGGCACCCCGAGCTGTCGCTGCGCGAGCACCGCACGGCCGCCGCCCTCGCCGAGCGGCTGCGCAAGGCCGGGTACGACACGACCGAGGGCGTGGGCGGCACGGGTGTCGTGGGCGTCCTGCGGAACGGGGACGGGCCCACCGTCCTGCTGCGCGCCGACATGGACGCGCTGCCCGTCGCCGAGCGGACCGGCCTGCCGTACGCCTCGGTGACCGACGGAGTCATGCACGCCTGCGGTCACGACCTGCACGTCACCTGGCTGACCGGTGCCGCCGAGGCGCTCGCCGCCGGGCGCGACGCCTGGTCCGGCACGCTGGTGCTGGTCGGGCAGCCCGCCGAGGAGACGGGCGAGGGCGCCGCCCGGATGGTCGCGGACGGGCTCCACGAACGCTTCCCGCGGCCCGGTGTCCTGCTCGCCCAGCACGCCGCACCCGGACCCGCCGGGCTGTACGCGCACTCCCCAGGTCTGATCATGTCCGCCTCGACGGACATCGACATCGTCGTGCACGGGCGGGGCGGCCACGGTTCGCGGCCCGAGGCGACCGTCGACCCGGTGGTGACGGCGGCGTACATCGTGACGCGGCTCCAGACGGTCGTCAGCCGGGAGGTCGCGGCCCGGGACTCCGCCGTGCTGACGGTGGGGCGGATCGAGGCCGGTACCCGGCACAACATCATCCCGTCCGAGGCCCGGATCTCCCTGAACCTGCGGACCCAGTCGCCGCAGGTGCGGGAGCGGATGATCGCCGCCGTGCGACGCGTCGCGGCGGGCGAGTGCGCGGCGGCCGGCTGCCCGGCCGAGCCCGGGATCACCGTGGGCAGCGACTTCCCGGTGACCGTCAACGACGCCGACACCGAACGGCGGACCGCCGCCGTGCACGGAGAGGTCTTCGGTGCCGGGACGATCCTCGACCCCGGTCCGGCCATGGGCAGCGAGGACTTCCCACGGCTCGCCGCCGGGGGAATCCCTTACTCCTACTGGTTCGTGACCAGCACCCCGGCCGACGTCTGGAACACGGCCCCGGGCGGCGACGACCTCATGACCAGGCTCGCGGCCGTGCCCAGCAACCACAGTCCGCACTTCGCCCCCGACCTGTGCACGCTCGCGCCGGGCGTACGGACCCTGGTGTCGGGGGCGCTGGCGTTCCTGTCCGTCGGCGGCTGAGACTTCCCGGTCTCAGGCCTGCGTCTGCAACTGGCGCAACTGCTCCTGGACGTGGTCCAGCGCGCCTTCCCGGCGCCCGGGCACGCGCAGCCTCAACCGCGCCAGTTCCGCGCCGAGTTCGCGGGCCCGCGCCGGATCGCCGACACGGCCCCACTGGTGGTGCGCGCGGTCCACCGCCGACTCCACCTCCGGGGCGTCCGCGGCCTGCCCCGCGTCCAGCCGGGCCACCGCGACCGCCAGCCAGATACGGCAGCTGCGCTCGGGGTCCCCCGCGAACATCGCCAGATCCGCCCGCACCTCCATCCAGTGCAGCACCTGCTCGGAGCCGGGCCCGTACGCGTGCAGCGCCTCCTCCTCCCGGCGGCCCGCCAACCCGACGGCCTCACCGTGCCGTCCGGCCCGGACGGCCGCGGTGATCTCCCCATGGGGATCGGAGGACGGTGAACTCTCCCGTGGAGTCGCCTGGCCGGGGATGGCGACCGCCATCGGCCGCGGCGGGACGGCCGGTTGAGAGCCCGGCGAGGTGGACGGCCCACCCCGGGACGGTGCGCCGAGGGGCGGCCCGTGCGGCGTGAGCGGCGCGGACGGAGCGGGCGGCGGGGCCTGCGGCGCGGGCGACGCGAACGGAGCGGGCGGCGGGGCCTGCGGGAGCGGCGGCGGAGATGTCACGGTCGTGAACGCCGGGGCCGGGGGCCACGGCTGCCCGGCCCAGGACTGCCCGGGACCGGGCGGGAACGGCGGCGCGCCGGTCTCGGCGACCACCGCAGCCGGGGCAGCGGCGGAAGCGGGCGCGCCCGGACCGCCCTGCCCGGGTGCGAACAGCAGATCCGCCGCCCCCGGCCGGGCCGCCGCGTCCTCGCCCGACGTCCTCGTCAGCGCCTGCTGGTGAAGCTGGAGGAGGGGAGGCCGGTGACCGCTGCGAAGGATGGTGGCGACGGCTCTCATGTACGTCGGCTGCGCCACCGTACGACGGGGCGGCGGCGGGGCGACCCGGCCGTACAGGGCGGTCGCCGGACCCACCGCGAGAGGGCGCCCGGCGAGGTGCGTCCAGGTGTCCGCGTCCGTGTGCAGGTCGACGAAGACGCTCGTCAGGCCCGGTGGACGCAGCCGGAGTTCCTCGGTGACCCAGTGCCAGGGGAAGGCCGTGTAGCGGACCGTCGCCGGGGTGGTGCGGGCCAGCGCGAGATGGGGAAGCCGCTGGCGGCGGTCCAGTTGGAGCTGCCCGGTCACGAACATCGTCAGCGGTCCCGGAGACGTCGCGGCCGCGCGCAGCCGGGTCAGCACGGCCTGCGGCTCCAACGGGTCGGCCAGCTCCACGACGTTCGCGGTCTCGGTGCCCGAGAGCACCGACGGGGCGACGGCCGCGAGCACGGGGAGCACGGAGGCCGCGTCCACCAGACACCCCTTGCCCACCGGCGAGGCCGCGAGAAGCAGCACGGTTCCGGGCATAGGTTCCCTCCCCCATCGATCAGGTACGTCAGCACCGTAACCGCTGCGCATGCAAAGGGGGGACGCGCGGCGGGCGAACTCACCACCGCCCGACCGGACCTGACGTCCCGGTCCGCCGTCCCCGCTACGCCCGCCGGCCGCCGGGAGCCCGCCGCCGTACGGCGAAGATCGTCGTGTCGTCGGCGAGTCGGCCGCCGCAGTGGTCCAGGGTGCCGTCGCGGACGAACCGCACGAGGAGACGCGGGTCGGCGGTGCGCGGGTCCCGGGCCAGTGCCCTCACGAGGGCGTCGCGGAGCGGGAAGAAGTCCCCCGCCGCGTCGCGGGCCTCCGTCACGCCGTCCGTGACGAGGAGCAGCGTCTCGCCGGGAGCCAGCGGAACCCGCAGCACCGGCGGCGGCCCGGACGTCAACTCGCTGAATCCGAGCGGCAGTCCGTCCCCGGGCGGCAGGCTCCGTACGCCGTCGGGAGTGACCACGAGCGGAGGTTCGTGGCCGAAGTTGATGACCTCGACGGTGGCCGTCGTGTCCTCGGAGAAGGCGACCAGGACGCCGGTCGCGAAACGGTCGCCCTCGTCGCGGCCGAGAGCCGCGCAGTAGCCGACGTGCCGCAGCATCCGGACCTCCAGCCGGCCGGCGACCGTGGCGAGGACCGGTTCGTGGTACGCCGCCTCGCGGAACGTGCCGAGCAGAGCGGCCGCCGCCTCCACCGCGGCGAGTCCTTTGCCCTGGACGTCGCCGAGCAGCAGGCGGGTGCCGTGCGGGCCGGGCTGGATGTCGTAGAAGTCGCCGCCGACCCGGGCGTCGCTGTCGGCGGTGAGGTAGACGGCGGCGTGGTCCAGGCCGCCCCAGCCCGGCGGCATCGGGCGCAGCACGGTACGGCGGGTCGTCTCGGCCACATCCCTCATGTGCAGCATGCGCCGCTCACCGCGCACCCGCACCGAGCAGGCGAGGACCGCGAGGACTCCGCCCGCCAGGACGAGGATGAAATCGGGCAGACCCGTCCGGTACTCGTGCGGCCACGACCTGTCGACGACGACGTACGTGAGCAGCGACAGCACGGCGAAGGCCGCTGTGCCCCGCACCCCGCAGATCGCCGCGGCGATGGCCGGTACCAGGGCCACCCAGGAGATGATCCGGAACCTGCCGGAGGTGTTCGCGTCGAGCAGCGCGATGGCGATGAGCAGCAGCAGCGGCGGCACCCAGGCGACGCTGCGCCCGCGCGCACGCAGGGGTTTCTGCCGTTGGACGTCGTCCGGCCGTCCGGCACGCGGGAATCCGTCGAGGGTGGATCCACGGGCGGCCACCTCGCCGTACCGCCTCCCGTTCTGCGCGCTCAGTACGCGACCGACATCCGGCCGTTCGGGTGGACGGGCATCTCCAACTGGTCGACGAAGGCCATCGCGTAGTCCTCGGCGCTGATCCGGCTGTGGCCCTCGGCGTCGGTGAGCATGCGGTCGCCGCCGATCCTGAATTCGCCCGTGCGTTCGCCCGGACCGATCTCCGCGGCGGGCGAGATGTAGGTCCAGTCGAGGTCGTCGACGTACGCCCGGTAGAAGGCGAGGGCGTCGCGGTGGGCCAGGGCCTCGGGAAGGTAGGTCTCCGGGAAGTCGGGCTGGTCACAGGCGGCCTGACCGGGCGCGACCTCCAGGGTGCCCGCGCCGCCGACGATCACGAGCCGCCGTACCCCGGCCGTCCGGACGCCGTCCACCAGGGACTGATTGAGGACGAGGAAGGGTTCGCGGGGATCCGAGCCGTCCCGGGGCGGGACGCATGCCGACCCCACGGCGTCCGCGCCGGCCACGAGCTCGGCGACCTTCGCCGGGTCCGAGGCGTCGGCCGCCGTCGAGGCGACCCCGGGCACCGGGGACTGCCCGGACCGGCTGACCGCGACGACCTGGTGTCCGCGTGCCGACGCCTCCGTGGCGATACGGCTGCCGACCATGCCGGTGGCGCCGAAGAGTACGAGCTTCATGCACCTCAGCGAAGCACGCGACCATGATCACCGCATCCCGGCGCGGCATGTGCCCGTGATCCACAGGTCCCGGCGCGGCATGTGCCCGTGATCCACGCGCCCCCGCCGGCGCCCGTCGACGACCGGCGGAGGCCCGTCGCGGAAGCCCTGCGACGGCCTCCCGTCCCGACTTGCCAGGGGCTCCGGCGAGGTGTGACCTGGAAGGCGGGGGCGAGCAGAGAGGAGTCCTCCCATGGCTCAAGCCGCACCTGTTTCAGGGACAGCGAGTACATCCGGATCGACCGACGTCTTCGGGGCGCAGACCCACACGATCGCGAAGTGGGCGGTACCCGTCGCCGCCGGTCTCGTCTACGGCTTCTGGGCCGCCGCCATCAACCGGGACACCGGTGCGATCACTGGCTGGAACGTGCTGTTCGGCTTCGTGTGCGCCATCGCGTTCGCGGCGGCCTACATCGGCGTCCGCGCGCTGGCGCCGATGATGCGGCGCGAACTTCATGCGGTGGCGTGGGCCGCGTTCGCGGGCTGTGCGTTCGGTTTCCTGTACAGCCAGACCGACGCGACCGTCCTGCGGTCCGTGTTCATGTCGCTGGCGGTCGCCGTGGGCGTGTTCGCGGTGGCCTTCTACCGCTACTACACGCGCGAGGACGCTGCGGGAAAGGCGAGCTGACGTCGTCCTGTGCCGTTCCGGCCTCGCGGGAGGCCGGAACGGCACACGTCTGACACGTCACCACAGCTGACACGTCACCACGTCTGACACGTCGCCACGACGGACACGTCACCACGGCATACGGCGCACGAGGCCCCGGCGGGAGCCGGGGCCTCGTGCGTCTCCCTCACTCACCTACTCACCTGCCACCTGGGACCCAGTCCCAGGAGTTCGAGGAGTTCGAGGAGGAGCCGGACACGGTCCAGGTCCAGGAGCTGGAGACGCTGAAGCTCCAGGTGGAGCCGGTCGAACTCCAGCCGGGGTCGTTGCGCGGGTTCCGGTCGTTGTCCCAGTGCGCGTTGTGCCACACCCCGTCCTTCTCACCGGGGCACGGGTCCGAGCAACTGGGCACCCACTGGCCGCCGGTGTCGACGAACGCGGCGCTCGCCCATGCGTGGGCGCCGACCAGCCAGTACCAATGGGTGTCGCCGAAGACGCTCTGTCCGGTCACCGCGCACTGGACGCGGTCCTGACTGCCCGGTGAAAGCGCGCCGACGACGGGCGAGTTCGTGCTGGGCTGGAGTCGCAGGTTCAGTTCTCCACGGGAGACGACGGTGCCCCATACGGGACTGCCGGAGCCGCCACCGTTGTCGGTGTGCGCCGACGGTGCCGCCGCCATGGAGGTGCCGGCGGCCGCGACGGTCAGTACACCGCCGCTGAGCAGGGCCGCGGCAAGAGTCCGCAGGGCCGGGGTGGTGCGCATATCGGCCTCCTTTTCCCCAGATCCAGGAAACACCCGTTCGGGTGAGGGCTCCACCGGAGCGGACGGAGCCCTTGGGGCGACTGGGATCCGCGGGGGTGGAAGGCGGCGTGGGAGGCCGTCGAAGAGAGCCGGACGGGGGTCGGAACGCGGCTTCACGGGCGTGGCGGCTCCCCGTTCGGCTTGTCATATGCGCCCATTTGCAGTCAACCCGCTCGCGGACGGCGGCCGGGAGGCCTTGCCTGAAGAGGTGTCCCCTCGTGTCCGGAGCGCTCTCTCGACCGTGCTGATCGGCCTCGCCTGCCTGCTCGCGCCGCTCGGCGCGCTGTCGACCTGGGCGATGTACGGGCTCGGCGATTCGGCGCGGTACGAGGCCACCATGGCGCCGCTCGCCGCCGACGCCGACGTACGGGACGCGATCGCGGCCGGCGTCACCGACGGCATCCTGCGCGAAGTCCACGTACGGCCGAGGCTCCAGGGGCCGGTGAACCATTTCGTGCGGGACGCGGTGCGCTCGTTCACCGAGACCGAGGCGTACCGCACGGCGTGGGAGGCGGCCAACCTGGCCGCGCACGAGGCCGTGATGCGGGCGCTGCGCGAGGACCGTGAGGGTGCGGTGACCGTCGACCTCGCGCCCGTCACCGAGCGGGTCAAACGCCGACTCGCCGACGACCACATGCCGTTGGCCGCCCGCATCCCCGTCGAGCACACCGAGATCACCGTGCTCGAGGCCGAGGACATGGCCCGGCTCCGGAAGGGGTTCCACGTGCTCGAACTCGCCGGTTTCTGGCTGCCGGTGGCGTCGGTCGTCTTCGCGGCGGCGGGCATCATCGTCGCCGTGTGCCGCCGCCGGGCGGTCCTCGCGACGGGCCTCGGCACCGCGCTGGGCGCCACGCTGCTCGGTGTCGCGATCACCGTGGGCCGCACGCTCACACTCGACGACCTGCCGCCCGACGTGTCCCGCACGGCCGCGGGCGCGGTGTACGACGCCCTGACCGAGACCCTCCGGTTCGTCTGCTGGCTGCTGCTGGCCATGGGTCTGACGGTGGCTCTTACCGCCGTGCTCGTCGGCGTCTGCACGCGCCACCGGCAGGCGGCCAGGGCGACCCGGCCGGCTCCGGCGGAGCAGTCGACACAGGTCGGCGTCTGAGACTGCCCCGAGCGGGGGCCGTCCGGACCGCTCCGGGGCCGGACACCGCGTCGGGCAACCCTCCACCACCGCACCCCGTCTTCGGGGGAGGATTCGGACACCTCACCGGGACGAGCGGAAGGCGGGGAGTTGGACACTGCGGCGGCCCAGTGGACGGGCGCGGAGGACCCGGCGTACCGGGAGCGGCGGGGCGGCCGGACCTTCGGGGTCTGGGTGGCCGGTCTGCTGCTGGCGGGGGTGAGCGTCGTCGTCGGGTGCAGGGCGGCCGACACCGACGGGATCACACCCGTACCGCAACTGCTGGCGTTCCTGCCGTGGTTGCTCGTACCGACCGGCCTCGCCCTGCTGCTCGCCCTGCTCGCGCGCTGGCGGACGGGCCTGGTGTGGGGGGTCGCCCTCCTGGGGTTCGTCGCCTGGTTCATCCAGCCCTACGGCAGGGCCGATGAACCCGGCGGCCGTCCGCTCGCCGGGCTGCGGGTCATGACCTCCAACGTGGAGTTCGGGCGGGGGACCGGTTCGCTGATCGAGGCCGTCCGACGTCGCGCGCCCGACATCCTGTTCGTCGAGGAGTGCGACTACGGATGTTCGCGAGCGCTGGAGGACGCCTTCGGAGGCGACGAAGGCGTGTATCCGTACCGGGAGGCCGTCGAGGGGGCCGGGTCCGACGGGTCCGTCGTCATGAGCCGGTTCCCGCTGAAGGGCGCCGACGGCGTGCGCGGGACCATGGGCATGCCGGGCGCCGTCGCCGACGTACGGGGTCACGCCGTGCGGCTGCAGCTCGCCCATCCGATGCCCCCGCTCCCGGGCCAACTCGGCGTCTGGCGGCACGAACTGGGCGAACTGCGCGACTACGCGGACCGGTCCCGTGAACCCACCGTCCTCGCCGGGGACTTCAACGCCTCCCAGGACCACGCCGCCTTCCGCCGCATCCTCGACACCGGACTGCGCGACAGCGCCCGGCTCACGGGCTCCCCTCGGACCCCGAGCTGGCCGGCCAGGACCACGCCGGCGTTCGGCGCGCAGATCGACCACGTCCTGGTCTCCGCCGACTTCTCCGCGGACCGGGCCGCCTTCCTGCGGATCAGCGGCAGCGACCACCGCGCCCTCGTCGTCGACCTCACCCTCCACCAGCGGGATTGAGCCGGGAGCCGCCTTCCGGATACCCCCATACTTGGCACATGTCCCGCGAGTTCCCCATCGGCCTCACCCCTCCCGACTGGCTGGTCAGGAACCTCCAACCGCAGCGGGCACCCGTCAACCGGCCCGCCGCCGTACGCGCCGCCGTCGCCCTGTCGCTCCCCCTCGCCATCGGCTTCGCCTACGGCCGACCCGCGTACGGCGCCCTCGCCTCCATGGGCGCGCTGTCCGGAGTCATCGGCGACACCGCGGACGCGTACCGCATGCGGATCTTCAACATCGCCGTCCCGCAGTTCTTCGGCGCGATCGGCGTCACCATCGGCGCCGCGGTCTTCGGGCACGGCTGGGTCGCCGTCCTCGCCGTGACGGGGGTCGCCCTGATCTCCGGGATGATCTCGTCGATCGGCGCCGTCGCCTCCGTCAGCGGACTGCTGCTGCTCCTCAACTGCGTGATCGGCGCCGGACTTCCGCTGCCCGGCGCCTGGTGGCTCGCCCCGGTCCTGATGTCCGGCGGCGGGCTCCTGGTCCTCGCGCTGGCCCTGCTCGCCTGGCCGCTGCGCTCGGGCGTGCCGGAACGGTCCGCCGTCGCCGACACCTACCGCAAGGTCGCCGACCTGCTCGCCGCGAGCGGCACCGACGCCTACGAAGGCCTCCGCGTCGCCGTCACCCAGTCGCTCAACCAGGCGTACGACGTCGTCCTCGCCCGGCGCGCCTTCCACCACGGCCGCAGCCCCGACCTCGTCCGGCTGCTCGCCCAGCTCAACGCCGTCACCCCGGTCGTGGAGGCCGCCCCCGCGGCCCACCAGCGGGGCGTGCCCCTGCCCGCCGAGATCCCCGCCGCCGTCCGCCGGCTCGCCGAGGCCGTCGAGACCGGCGACACCGGCCCCCTGGAACTGCGCCTGCCCACCCCGGTGGACGAGACCGCTCGCGCCGTCGACCACGCCCTGCGGCACGCCTCCGGTGTCGTCTCGGACCGGTCCCCCGACGCGCGCGCCCTCGACGACCGCCTCGGCCGGCCCGCCGCGCTCCGCGTCCGCGCCGCCCGCGCCACCCGTGGCGTCCTGTTGTCCTCCGCCTCCTGGCGCTACGGCACCCGCCTCGCCCTGTGCATCGGCCTCGGCCAGGTGCTGGTCTCGACCGTCGCGGTGCCGCGCTCCTACTGGGTCGCGCTCACCATCACGTTCGTCATGAAGCCCGACTACGGCTCCGTCTTCTCCCGGGCGCTGCTGCGCGCGATCGGCACGGTCGCCGGTCTGGTGGTCGCGGCGGCCGTGCTGACCGTGGTGCCGCGCGGCTGGTGGGACGTGCCCGTGATGATGGTGCTCGCCCCGCTCATCCCGGTCCTGACCCCCCGTGGCTACGGCTACCAGACCGCCGCCATCACCCCGGTGATCCTGCTGCTGTCCGACAACCTCAACCACCAGGGCACCGGGCTCATCGTGCCCCGCCTCGTCGACTCCCTCATCGGCTGCGCGATCGCCCTGGTGGCCGGGTACCTCCTCTGGCCGGAGAGCTGGCACGCCCGGGTCGGCGACCGGCTCGCGGACGCGGTCGCCGACACCGCCGGCTATGTCGAGCTGGCCTTCGGGGACACCGCCGAACCCGCGGCCCGCGCCCGCAGCCGCCGCCGCCTGTACCGCGATCTCTCCTCCATCCGTACGGAGTTCCAGCGCGCCCTGACCGAACCGCCGCCCAACGGGCGCCGGGCCGCCGCCTGGATGCCGCTCGTCGTCGCCGTCGAACGGATCGTGGACGCGACGACCGCCGCGCGGGTCCACGTGAAACAGGGCGCGGCCGAGCCGTCGTCGGTCGAGATCTCCACCGTCGCGCTCCAACTGCGGGAGCTGTCCGAGGGACTGCGCGAGACGGACGTGCTCGTCGCCGTCCGCACCGACCTCACCGGCCCCTCGGGCAGCGTGCTCGAACCGGTACGGCAGGAGGTCGCGGCGGCCAGAGCGATCGCCTCACCGCACTGACCGCCACACCCCCTCGCCTTTCGTCCAGGCGCCCGGCGTCAGATCCCCACGTCGCAGCCGTCCGTGCGCCACACGGCGACGACCGCGGGCCGGACGATCTTCCCGGGGCCGTCGGGCCAGACACTCGCCGGCTTCTCCACGGAGGCGCCGTCGATCTCGCCCGGGTGCTGGACGGCGACGATCACGCGCCGGTCCTGCACGAGCGGACCGCAGGTCTCCGCACCGGTCGGCACGGTCAGGAACTGCTTCAGCTCACCGCGCCGCTCACCGCGCGTGGCGACACCGAAGAGGCCGTCGTGCGAGCCGAGCTGGTTGCCGTCGGTGGAGATCCACAGGTTGCCGTGCGGGTCGAACGCCACGTTGTCCGGGCAGGAGATCGGGCTGACCCTGTCCTTCGGGAAGCCCGCGAAGTAGGTGGCCGGGTCGGCAGGGTCGCCCGCGACGAGGAACAGCGACCAGGCGAAGGCGGTCGCCTCCGCGCGGCCGCGGCGCTCCGTGAGCTCGAGGATGTGGCCGTGCTTGTTGGCGTTGCGCGGGTTGGCCTCGTCGGCGGGGGCGAGGCCGGCCTTGCCGCGGTTGGTGTTGTTGGTGAGGGCGACGTAGACCTTGCCGGTGTGCGGCGAGGGCTGGATGTCCTCGGGCCGGTCCATCTTGGTCGCCCCGGCCTTGTCACCGGCGAGCCGGGTGAAGACGAACACCTCGTCGGCCGTCATCCCGTCGACGTGCGAGACGGCGCCGTGGGCGGTGGCGGTGGCCAGCGGGATCCACTCGCCTGAGCCGTCGAACTCACCGTCGGCCGGGAGCTTTCCGGTGCCGTCGATCTCGGTGGCCGGGGAGTCGCCGGTGAGCCGGGCGACGTACAGCGTGCCCTCGTCGAGCAGGGTGAGGTTGTGCTCGCGGACGCTGCGGGAGGAGCCGTGCTTCATCCGCTTGCTGCCGACGAACTTGTAGAAGTAGTCGAAGCGCTCGTCGTCCCCGGTGTAGACGACCGGACGGCCGTCGTCGGTGAGCCGGACGGTGGCGGCCTCGTGCTTGAAGCGGCCGAGCGCGGTGTGCTTGCGGGGCGTGGAGGCCGGGTCGTACGGGTCGAACTCGACGACGTATCCGAACCGGTGGACCTCGTTGGGCTCCTGGGCGACGTCGAACCGCTGGTCGAAACGTTCCCATTTGCGCTCGGTGGCGCCGGTTCCGATGCCGTAGCGCTGGTCGGTGGGGCGGCTGCTGTTGGCGAAGTACTGGTTGAAGTTCTCCTCGCCGTGCAGCGTGGTGCCCCAGGGGGTGGTGCCGCCGGAACAGTTGTTGAGCGTGCCGAGGACCTTGCGGCCGGTCGGGTCGGCGGACGTGCGGAGCAGGGGCGACCCCGCGGCGGGACCGGTGAGGCGGAACTCGGTGGTGGCGGTGACCCGGCGGTTGAGGTGGTGCCGGGTGACGGCGGTGAGCCTGCCCGTCCTGCGGTCCTCCTCGACGACGACGGCGGACAGCCCGTGCGCCGCCCAGGCGACCTCGACCTGCTCGCGGGTCGGGGCGGCGGCGTCGTAGCCGCGGAACATCAGGATCTCGTCGGTGTACTCGTGGTTGGCGACGAGGAGCTGCCGCCCGCGCTCACCGGGCAGCGGAAGCAGCGCGAGGAAGTCGTTGTTGTAGCCGAACTGGCCCGCCTGGGCCGCGGCGGTCTGGTGCTCGGGGTCGAAGGCGGGGGCACCGCGCAGGATGGGCTCGCCCCAGCGGATGACGACGTTCTGTCCGTATCCGTCCGGAACCACCACGGCATCGGTGGTGTTGGGCGCGACCGGCGCGAAGCGCAGCCCTCGTGCCCCCCGGCCGCCCTGGTGCGCCGTGCCGCTCGCCGGCTGTCCCTGCGCTCCACCCTGAGCCTGCGCCTCCGTGGCACCGGCACCGAGGACGGCGGCACCCGTCGCCGAGGCCACGGTCACGACGGCCGCGGCCCGCATCATCGAACGGCGGCTGAGCGCACCGGCGATGACATCGCCGACGTAGGCGTTGTCGCTGGTGTTGGGCACCTCGTGGAAGCAGGCGTCACCACAGCGGAACCGGCAGGTCATGGCGGACCGGCCGCCCGGATGCGATCCGGGCGTTCCGATCAACGGCAGCATTCGACGCACTTTACTCTCCCTTTGCGATCCCTTGATGTCAGCGTGACGCTAGGGGGAGGTGCATGCGGGAACCCTGCGCTCCGGTGAACGAGGAGTGAACCCGCAGGAGCCGTAAGGGTGTTGACGTGCCTGTTCGGCGGGGTGCCGTCCCTGTCGGGGCACTGTGCCGCCCCTGCCGAAGATCACCATCTGTGGCCGCTAACCTTACGTGTCCGTCCTGGCCAGGGATTGACGGGATCAACTCACGCGAAGGGTTGCGCACATGGGCATTCTCACTCTCCTGCGGAATGCGTTCGGCCGCTCACGCAAGGGTCGTGACGCCGACGCGGAGACCTCGCGAGAGGCAACGTCGACTCCGACGGTCCCGGCTCCCGCCACGGAGCCGGCACCGTCCCCGGAGGCCGAGCCGGCCTCCGCCCGGGTGACGGAGGCCGAGCCGAAGATTCCGGCTCCCGCCTCCGAGCCCCAGCCCTCCGTGGTCGACGAGCTGGTTTCGGCCGCCTTCGACAACGTGACGGTGCCGAAGCAGACCTCGTCCCCCGCTTCAGAGGGGACCCCCACGGCAGAACAGCCGGCGGAAGAGTCCCCGGAAACGCCCGCGGAGGCGAAGCCGGAAGCGGAGCCCGCGGCGGATCCGGTGGCCGTGACGGAGCCGGCGGCAGAGCCGACGACCGTGGTCGAGGCCGAGCCCGTTGCCGAGCCCGAGACTGAGCCCGCCGTCGAGCCGCTCGCCGAGGCCGAGCCGGTCGCCGAGGCTGAGGCGGAGCCCGTCGTGGAGGCCGAGCCGGTCGCCGAAGCGGAGCCCGTCGCCGAGACGGAAGCCGAGCTCGTTGCCGAGGCCGAGGCTGAGCCGGTCGTAGAAGCCGAGCCCGTCGTGGAGGCCGAGGCTGAGCCGACGGTCGAGCCCGAGGCCCCCGCGGCCGAGGCCGAAGCGGTCGAGGCCGAAGCGGTCGCAGAGGCCGAGCCCGTTGCCGAGCCTGAGGCCGAGCCCGTCGCCGAGACGGTCGTAGAGGCCGAGCCGGTCGGCGAGGCCGAGCCCGTCGCCGTGGTCGAGCCCGAGCCGGTCGTCGAGCCCGAGCCCGAGGCGGCGCCTGCCGTCGAGGCGGAGCCGGTCGTCGCCGAGGAGGTCACGCCCGTGGCCGCGCAGGTGGACGAGCCCGCGGCCGCCGACGGCGACGAGGCTCCACAGGTGGCACCCGCAGCCGAGGTCGAGAGCGGCACGGGTGGTGCGGGTGGGAGCGAGGACGCCGAGGGCGAAGCCGAGGCGGAGGTCGAGGCCGAGGGCGTGGCCGAGGCGGAAGTGGTTGCCGCCGACGGCGAAGCCGAGGCCACCCCGGGTGCCCCCGCCGTCCCGCTGACGCGGGTGAAGTCCGAGGCCCCGGCCCTGGTCACGGCGTACAACGAAGCGGGTACCGCGCTCCAGAAGCGGGACCTCACCGGCACGCGCGCCAAGATCTACCTCGTCCTCGACCGCTCCGCGTCGATGCGCGCGTACTACAAGGACGGCTCCGCCCAGGCCCTCGGCGAGCAGGCCCTGGCCCTCGCCGCCCACCTGGACCCGAACGCGACCGTCCACGTCGTCTTCTTCTCCACGGAGCTGGACGGCACCGGCGCTCTCACGCTCACCGAGCACGAGAACAAGATCGACGACCTGCACGCCGGCCTCGGCCGCATGGGCCGTACGAGCTACCACGCGGCGGTGGAGGAAGTCGTCACCCACTACCAGAAGTCGGACACCACCGACCCGGCCCTGGTGATCTTCCAGACGGACGGCGCCCCCGACGCCAAGACCCCCGCCACCCAGTCCCTCACCGACGCGGCGAAGGACCACCCGGGCGTCTTCTTCTCCTTCGTCGCCTTCGGCGAGCAGGACAACAAGGCCTTCGACTACCTCCGTCGGCTGAAGACCGGGAACACGGCCTTCTTCCACGCGGGCCCGGCCCCGCGCGAACTGACGGACGTCGAGGTCTACGACGGCGTCCTGGAGAACTGGCGCCCGTAACCCCCGTACACCGCACCATCGGGCCGCCCCTTCCCACGCCTTAAAACGGGAAGCGGGCGGCCCACCCATGTCGGCTACGATTTCAAGGTTCACCGACGACGACCCGCCGACAGCGAAACCGACGCGATCGTCGCCCCACGTAGCGACTTGGGAGCAGCCCGCGATGGCTCGACACCTCATCACCAGCGCCCTTCCGTACATCAACGGGATCAAGCACCTGGGCAACATGGTGGGGTCCATGCTCCCGGCGGACGTGTACTCCCGGTACCTCCGCCAGCGCGGCCACGACGTCCTGTACATCTGCGCGACGGACGAGCACGGCACCCCCGCCGAGCTGGCGGCCAAGGAGCGCGGCCTGCCGGTCGACGAGTTCTGCGCGCAGGCGCACGACGCGCAGAAGGCCGTGTACGACGGCTTCGAGCTGGCCTTCGACTACTTCGGCCGCAGCTCCAGCCCGGAGAACCGTGAGATCACCCAGCACTTCGCGCGCCGCCTGAACGAGAACGGCTTCATCGAGGAGCGCGCGATCCGCCAGGTGTACTCGCCCACCGACGGCCGTTTCCTGCCGGACCGCTATGTCGAGGGCACGTGCCCGCACTGCGGTTACGACAAGGCCCGCGGCGACCAGTGCGAGAACTGCACGCGTGTGCTCGACCCCACGGACCTGATCAACCCGCGTTCGGCGATCTCCGGCTCGACGGACCTGGAGGTCCGCGAGACGAAGCACCTCTTCCTTCTCCAGTCGAAGCTCCAGCACGAGGTCGAGGAGTGGGTGGCCCGCCACGAGTCCGAGTGGCCGCAGCTCGCCTCCTCCATCGCCCGCAAGTGGCTGACCGAGGGCCTGCACGACCGTGCGATCACCCGTGACCTGGACTGGGGCGTCCCGGTCCCGTCCGACACCTGGCCGGAGCTGGCGGCCGAGGGCAAGGTCTTCTACGTCTGGTTCGACGCCCCGATCGAGTACATCGGCGCGACGAAGGAGTGGTCCGACCAGGACCAGGAGAACCGCGACTGGAAGTCCTGGTGGTACGACGCGGACTCCGGCGAGAACCCCGTCCGCTACACGCAGTTCATGGCGAAGGACAACGTGCCCTTCCACACCGTGATGTTCCCGGCCACCGAGCTGGGCGTACGCGAGCCGTGGAAGAAGGTCGACTACGTCAAGGCCTTCAACTGGCTGACGTACTACGGCGGGAAGTTCTCCACGTCCCAGAAGCGCGGCGTCTTCACGGACCACGCCCTGGACATCCTGCCCGCCGACTACTGGCGCTACTTCCTCATCGCCAACGCCCCCGAGTCGGACGACTCGTCGTTCACCTGGGAGCACTTCACGGCCACGGTCAACAAGGACCTGGCCGACACCCTCGGCAACTTCGTCAACCGCGTCCTGTCGTTCTCCAAGAAGCGCTTCGGCGAGGAGGTCCCGGCGGGCTCGGAGGCCGGCGAGGCCGAGGCGAAGCTGGGCGAGGAGATCGCGGGCCTGCTCGCGGAGTACGAGACCCAGATGGAGGCGCTCCAGTTCCGCAAGGCGGCTGCCGCGCTGCGCGCCCTGTGGTCGGCGGGCAACTCCTACCTGGAGGAGAAGGCTCCCTGGCTGGAGATCAAGACCAGCCCCGAGGGCGCGGCGCTGACGCTCCGTACGGCGATGAACCTGATCCACCTGTACTCGGTGGTCTCGGAACCCTTCATCCCGGCGTCCGCCCGCGCGATGCGCTCGGCGTTCGCCCTGGCGGACGACACGGCGACCTGGGTGACGCCGGACGAGGCCCGTGCCCTGGCCTTCCTTCCCTCCGGCACCCCCTTCACCGTTCCGCCGGTCCTCTTCGCCAAGATCACGGACGAGGACCTGGAGTCGTACAAGGAGCGCTTCGGCGGCTCGCCGGAGTAACGTCCACCGCTCGACAGGAGCCCGGGAACGAACCGTTTCCGGGCTCTTCCGCGTGCCGGGAACCTGGCCGCCGGAGGTTCCGGAAACAGCGCCACGAGAGCTCCGGAAGCCGTGCACGGAACGGGGCCGGGAGCGGCTCCCTGTGGATCTCCCCTCGACCTCTGTGCACCCCCTTTCGGGCGGTATACATTGCGAAGATCATGTGAAGCCGTTGGCTTCCTGGGATACGAGTGGACCAGCGAGTCCACTGAGTGGGGGGTACATCCATGGCGCTCTTCGGAAACGCGCACACCGTCGACCCGGCCTCGGCGCAGCAGGACTTCGCCCGCCTGATGGGCCAGAACGAGCAGGTCCACGCCGCGTACCAACTGATACGCGACACCATCCTGTTCACCGACCGCCGCCTGATCCTGGTCGACAAGCAGGGCATCACCGGCAAGAAGGTGGAGTACCACTCCATCCCCTACCGCAGCATCACCCACTTCGCGGTGGAGACGGCCGGCACCTTCGACCTCGACGCCGAGCTGAAGATCTGGATCTCGGGCGCCTCCGTCCCGATCCAGAAGACCTTCACCAAGGGCGTCGACATCTACGAGGTCCAGGCGATCCTCACCCAGTACGTGGCGAAGTAGCACCGCACGCCGCGGGCGGGCTCGACCCGGCTCACCTGCGGCGATACGGCACCCTCCCCGCGAGACCCCCTGCCGACCCCTGTTAGCATCCGCGCACTTGTGCGAGGGCGGGGGCCCTCGCGGGGAGGGACAGTTCACGTGGGCAGACACGCCCCGAGACGGCGCGGCCTTGCCGCGGCCGTCTCCTCCATAGCGGTCGCCGTGGCGGCCGCCACCATCGCCGTTCTGCCGCAGAGCGGCGCCTCGGCGGACCCGGCCGCACCGGCCGGGACCACCTCCGAGATCACCCTGACCGACCCCGCCGGCACGCAACCGCGTGCCGACCGCCCGCTGGTGGCCGGCGCGAGCGGCTTCCTGCACCGGCAGACCGGGATCACCGGGCTGCTGTGGACGGACTACGCCGCCGGCACGAGCACGGTCGTCCGGACCGCCGACGGGGTGTACGCGCCCACGGGCGTCTGCGCGACCCTCGGCTCGTCGACCTGCCCCACCGCCTGGTACGGCAGCGACGCCGACCTGGTCGCGCTGCCGTCGTCCGGCTCCGTAGCCCTGTGGGACCCGGCGACCCGGACGACGACGTCGTTCACCTCGGACGAGGGCTACCGGGGGCTCGCCGGACGGACGGTCCTCACCGAGTGGTCGGTGCACGACCTCGTCGACGGCGCCTGGCGCTCCCGCGCCATCACACCGGCCGGCACCCGGATCACCTCGGGCTCCATCACCGCCGCCGACGCGCACGGCGTGCTGTTCAAGGTCGACAGCCACCTGTACTACCTCGACCTGGCCACGGCCACCACCACCAGGGCCTTCTCCGGCATGGACGCGCGGCCGTACACCGTCCTCAGTGACGACCGGATCGGCTGGTACGACCCGGTCGGCGGCAACCTGCGTGTCAAACCGCGCACTGACCCGGCCGCCGACGAGCAGGTGATCGACCTGCCCTCGCCCGGTGCCCAGCTCGACGGCGCCCCGGTGCTCTCCGGCGACTGGCTGCTGCTCCCGCTGCACACCGGCACCGGTACCAGCGAACTGCGGGCCGTCTCCCTGAAGGACGGCTCCTCACAGACCCTGGCGGCCAAGGCGGGGGCGTACACCGTTCGCCCGTCCGGCAACACCGCCCTCGTCACCGGCGGCACCGGCGCGAGCGACTGGTGGGTGCGGCGCTTCACCGTGGCCGCCGACGGCACGCCCGGCCTGGAGCAGCTCGCCCAGATCCCGGCGACGGAGAACGCGAAGACCGGCCTGGCACTCAGCCGGGGCAGCCTGCGCCTCGCCGAGGACGACCCGAGCGGCACCATGGACACCACCTCGCTGCGCACGCTCGCCGTGGTCGGCGGGCAGCTCAGCGCCTCCGCGCCGGAGGCCGGGGACAAGGTGCTCACGCGCTGCGCGTACACGGGCGTGGCCTGCTCGACGCTCTGGGGCAACCTCGGCAACAGCCCGCGTGACGCCTTCCTCGGCACCACCGACACCGGTCTGACCGGTAAGGACCGGCTGGTCGCCATGCTGGACGGCTCCTCGGACTGGACCCTGGAGTTCGGCACCACGGGCGGCCACATCGTCGACGTCTCGGACAACTACGCGGTCTACGACTCCGGGGGCGCTTCCCCGGAGCAGTACCTCGGCGAGTTCGGCCAGGGACAGAAGCTGAAGCGGTCGGTGCGCGCCGCCGCGCTGAACGGCTCGACCCTCTGGAGCGCCTCGACGACCGGCAAGCTCACCTCGTACAGCCTGACCGAGGACAAGACCCTCGCGACGGTGACCGTTCCGGGCATGTCCTGCGTGCCGGGCGAACTCCAGGCGGCGGGCCGCTGGGTGTACTGGGCGTGCGGCGACGGCTCGGCCGGTGTGTACGACTCCAAGGCCGCCACCTCCCGCACGGTGAACGGCGGCGACGTGCTGCTCGGCGACGGCTTCACCGTCCGCCACGACCGTGCCGCGGGCACCCTGGTGCTGACGGACGCGGCGACCGGCGCCAGCCGTGTGCTCGCGACCGATGTCGCCGACACCGGCCTCGCCATGGACCGCCGCTTCAAGTGGACCGTCGACGAGTACACCGGCCTGGTGGCCTGGACCGATCTGTACGAGCGGACGCACATCGCCAGGACCGGTGTCACGCCGTCGGCCGTCACGTCGCTCAAGACCGAGACATCGGACTACGTCTACGTCGGCTCCAGCGCGCCCTTCCACGGCTCCTGGCTGCTGTCCCGACCGGTCACCTCCTGGTCGGTGACCTTCACCTCCGTCCAGAGCGGCGCGCGGGGCAAGGCGACCCGCACGGTCACCGGGGGCGCGTCCACCGTCTGGGCGGCCACAGACTGGTACGGCACGACGGTCGACAACGCCCGCTTCCCGAACGGGCAGTACACCTGGACCCTCAAGGCCACGGGCACCGGCACCGGCTCGGCGGTCACCGTCGCGACCGGCAAGGGCTTCCTGGAGGGAGGCGCGCCGGTGCGGCACGACTTCTCCAGCGCGGAAGGACCGGACGGCCGCGGCGACCTCCTCACCCTGAACTCGTCCGGCGGCCTGACCTTCCAGTCGGGCACCGGCAGCGGCACGTTCGGCGAGAAGATCAGCGGTTCCGGCTGGGCCACCAGCATCAAGGCCGTGCCGTTCGGCGATCTCAACGGGGACCGCTGCAACGACGTCCTCGTCCGGCTGAGCAGCGGCGCCCTGCGGGCGTACAAGCCGCACTGCGGCGCCGCGGTCACCCCGAAGACGTCGTACACCACGCTCGCGAGCAGCGGCTGGACGCAGTACGACGTCCTGACCTCGCCCGGTGACGTGAGCGGTGACGGCCGGCCCGATCTGATCGCGCGCGTCGCGTCCACCGGGACCGTCTACCTCTACAAGGGGACGAGCACGGGAACCCTGTCCGCCCGCGTGAAGCTCTACGACAGCTGGAAGAGCTACAAGAAGATCGTCGGAGCCGGTGACCTCAACGGCGACGGCATCGGCGACCTGCTCGCCCAGGACACCTCCAACACCCTCTACCGCTACAACGGCAAGGGGGACGGAACCTTCGCCGCCCGCGTGAAGGTGTTCGGCGACTGGGGCGGCTCCTACAACGCCGTCGTCGGCGTCGGTGACATCACCGACGACGGCAGGGTGGACCTGGTCTGCCGCGACAGCAGCGGCAACCTCTACCGCAACAACGGGGACGGCAAGGGATCGTTCGGTTCGCGCACGAAGATCGCGACCGGCTGGAGCGGATACCGGTCACTCTCCTGAGGTTCCGCACCTGAAGCGCACCACCTGAGGAGGGGCACGGGACCACACGTCCCGGGCCCCTCTTCCGCGTACCCGGGCCGCGCCCGCCGAGGCCGCCGACGCGGCACCGGAGACCGACTGGAGGCCTGGTGAGGACCCTGTGGCGACCCGGCGACGACCCGGCGACGACCCGGCGACGAGGGGACAACGAGCCGGGAAAACCCCCCTCTGTCCGGTCCCGTAGATCCGGAGTGGACCCCGGCTCCACAAGGCCCTCGATCACCCGTATGGTTTCCGCCATGGCAGTCCCCGAGGTCATTCCGATCGCCTACGAACCGAAGCACCGCACCGAGACGATCGGCCGGTACGCGGACGGTCAGTTCCTGGCGTCGATCACGTACGCCTTCCCCGAAGGGTTCCGTCCCGACGACGGCTGGGAAGAGCACAAACGTCTGTACACAGTGCTCCACACCTTCGACTCCGAGGGCCGCTACCGCGACTCGGAGGTCTGGTGCGCCGGCACCTGGGCCGAACAGCAACGAGACCCGTACGGCGACAACTCGGTGCTCTCGCGTGCCCGCATCCACCTGGCGAAGCTTCTGCGCAGCCTGCCCCGGCGCTCGTACACGGACATCGCGATCCGGCCGTTCCAGCTCACCGTCGACGGCGTGCTGTTCGGCCTGCTGACCGGCGTCGACGAGGGCGAGGCCTGGGCCGAGCTGTACCCGGACCGCCTCGGCTTCGCCCAGCCGTGGGACGGCACGTACGACACCTGAGCGGTGCTCGATGCATCCACATCAGTGGACGATCACCCGGCACGGCTCACACGGAGCCGGCACAGCAGTGCGGCCAGCCCCTGCCGGGTGACGGCGACTATTCGTCCCGGATCATCGCTCTCACGGAGCAGCACTGTGTCCTCGACGCGGGCGAGCTCCACGCACTCGTTGCCGTCACCGGGTCCGGAGAACGAGGACTTCTGCCACTGCGTCACGGCTCAGATCTCCTTCGCCAGTCGGTGCATGAAGTCCCGCGACTTGGCGGGCTCCAGGGAGGCTGACTCCACCTTACGGAAGAGTGTTCGTATGGCGAGGAGTTGAGCCGAGGCATCCAGACGCCCTCCGCCTGATCCTCACCCTGCACGGCCTGCCGCATCTCGCGGAAGTGGCCGAACTCGTCGCGACCGAGCTGGTCACCAACGCCGTGCAGCACACCAAGGGCCCCGCGGCCATACGTCTCCGCTGGGCCCGCGGGGTGCTCCGCATCGGCGTGTGGGACGCGGACCCCACCCCGCCGGCCCCCGCTCCACCAGAGGCGCACGGCGAATCAGGACGCGGCCTCAACCTCGTACAGGGATGCGCGGACGACTGGGGCTGGTACCGGCTCGGCGGAGCCCGAAGCCCCGGGGGTGCGGGCAAGTTCATCTGGTGCGAACTGACCACGGCGGCGTGAACCTTCCCGCAGGCACCCCGGAGCGGAGCCCATCAGCTCGCGCGGGCTACGACGCCGAGGCGGACGCGTTCGGCTGGGTGTCCGTGCTGTCGTGGGTCTCGTCCGGGGCGACGCCCATCGTCAGGTGGGCGTGGACGCCCTTGGCGATGTGCTTCTTGCTGTACGAGAGGTACAGGAGCCCGCCCTCGTGACCGTTGTCCGGGTAGATCGTGTCCTCGTCCAGCGTCGTGCGGGTGGTGGTGTTCGTGGAGTACGGGGAGACCTCAGCCGACGCCAGCACCGCCTTCTCGTCGAAGAAGAGCTGGCCGGTGTGGCAGGTGTGGCCGCCTTCGTAGCCCGCGTCGGTCCACGTGCCGTCCACATGGACCTTCACGTGGATGTGGACACAGCGGCCCTGGTACCAGCCGGGGAACACCGTCCTGAAGGTGACGTAGCCGTGCTTGTCGGTCTTCCAGGTGCCGCGCAGATACCGCTCGTCGTCGGTGGGCTCGGAGTGGCCGCCACCGGTGCCTCCGGAGGGCCCGCCGGACGGGGGTTCGCCGGTCGGCGTGCCCGAGGGGGTGCCGGACGGGGCGTCCGTGGGCCCGCCCGACGGAGCGCCGCCGCCACCGCCGTTGCTCATCGCCTCGTAGCCGGAGTACACGCCCAGCGCCGTGCAGTGCCAGATGTCCACCGCGGCGTTCCTGACCGGCTTGCAGGTCTCCGCGTCGATCACCTTGAGCTTGAGGGTCAGGGGGATGCCCTCCTGGTCCTCGGTGATGTCCTGACGGAGTTTGTCCGCGTCGATGTAGTAGGGGCCCTCGGTGGTCTCCGAGGTCAGCGTGTAGCAGGTCTCCGCGCCCGACGCGGCCGCCGCGCTGCCGGTCGTGACCTCGTCCGCGGACGCGGTCATGGCGATACCGCCGCCCACGCCCACGGCCGCCACGGCCGCTCCACCTGCGATGACGACCTTGCGCCGGGTCATGTTCCGTTTGTGCGCGGGTCCTTGAGTCTCAGTCATGCGCCGGACGATAGGGAGCCGACCTGTCAGCAACGTGGGTGCGGACTGTGGTTTCGCAGCGCACGCGAAAGTGGCCCGGAACCGTCATCGGTTCCGAGCCACTTCAGTGGGCGAGGCCCGCTTCGGCGTGCGAGGCCTACTTCGGCTGCGGCTTGCGCACCGAGAGGTGCAGCTCGCGCAGCCGGGTCTCGTCCAGCTCCGTGGGCGCGCCCATCATCAGGTCCTGCGCGTTGCCGTTGAGCGGGAACGCGATCGTCTCGCGGATGTTCGGCTCGTCCGCGAGCAGCATGACGATGCGGTCGACGCCCGGGGCGATACCGCCGTGCGGCGGGGCGCCGAAGCGGAAGGCGCGCAGCATGCCGGCGAACTGCTCCTCGACGGTCTCGCGGTCGTAGCCCGCGATCTCGAAGGCCTTGAGCATGATCTCGGGCTCGTGGTTCCGGATCGCGCCGGAGGACAGCTCGACGCCGTTGCAGACGATGTCGTACTGCCAGCCGAGGATGTCCAGCGGGTCCTGGGTCTCCAGGGCCTCCAGACCGCCCTGCGGCATCGAGAAGGGGTTGTGCGAGAAGTCGATCTTGCCGGTGTCCTCGTCCTTCTCGTACATCGGGAAGTCGACGATCCAGCAGAAGCGGAAGACGTTCTCCTCGAAGTTGCCCGAGCGCTTCGCGGCCTCGACCCGCACCGCACCCATGATCTTCGAGACCTCGTCGAACTCGCCCGCGCCGAAGAACACGGCGTGACCGGCGGCCAGGGAGAGGCGCTTGGTCAGCTCGGCGACGTTGTCCTCGGTGAGGAACTTGGCGATCGGGCCCGTCAGCGAGCCGTCCTCACCCACCCGCACCCAGGCCAGGCCCTTCGCGCCCTGCTCGACCGCGTAGTCACCGAGGCCGTCGAAGAACTTCCGCGTCTGGCCGGCGACGTCCGGCACCGCGAGGGCGCGTACGTGCTTGCCCGCGAAGGCCTTGAACTCGGAGCCCTCGAAGATGTCGGTGATGTCGGTGAGCTCCAGCTGGGCCCGCAGGTCCGGCTTGTCGGAGCCGTACTTCAGCATCGACTCGCGGAACGGGATGCGCGGGAAGGGGGAGGTGACGTGACGGTCACCGCCGAACTCCTCGAACAGCTCCGTCATGAGCTTCTCGATGGGCTGGAACACGTCCTCCTGCTCGACGAAGGACATCTCGACGTCGAGCTGGTAGAACTCGCCCGGCGAACGGTCCGCGCGGGCGTCCTCGTCGCGGAAGCAGGGCGCGATCTGGAAGTAACGGTCGAAGCCGGAGATCATCAGCAGCTGCTTGAACTGCTGCGGAGCCTGCGGAAGCGCGTAGAACTTGCCGGGGTTCAGCCGGGAGGGGACCACGAAGTCGCGCGCGCCCTCGGGGGAGGTGGCGCTGAGGATCGGGGTCGCCATCTCGTTGAAGCCCAGCGCCGTCATCTTGTGACGGATCGCGGAGATCACGGCCGTACGCAGCAGGATGTTGCGGTGCATGCGCTCGCGGCGCAGGTCGAGGAAGCGGTACTCCAGGCGCCGCTCCTCGTTGACCCCGTCCTCGGCGTTGATCGTGAAGGGCAGCGGCTGGGCGGCGCCGAGCAGCTCGACCTCGCCGACCTCGACCTCGACCTCGCCGGTCGGCAGCTCCGCGTTCACGTTCTCGGTACCGCGCGAGACGACCTTGCCGTCGACGCGGACGGTCGATTCCTTGGAGACCTTGTCCAGGGCCTCGTAGGCGGGGGTGCCGGGGCGGGCGACGAGCTGCGTGATGCCGTAGTGGTCGCGCAGATCGATGAAGAGGATGCCACCCAGGTCTCGGCGATTGTGCAGCCAGCCGCTCAGCCGGACGTCGCTGCCGACGTCAGAGGCGCGGAGCTCGCCGCAGGTGTGGGACCTGTACCGATGCATCGTCGTTTCATCCAGTCTTCGCGGATTGAGGGCGTGTTTCACGTGAAACACCCCCAGGGTACCGGGCAGCCCAGGACCACCTCCCCATCATTAACCGCTCCGCCACGGCTCGGCGCCCTGGACGGCATCGGTGGCAGGCACCGATCACTCGTTCGTACAGTGGGCCCATGCGCACTGGTGAGCCCCTGCCCGCCGTGGGGGACGTCCTGGCCACTCTCGCGACCGGTGTGTGGCGCTGGGACAACGCCGCGGGCCTCGTCACCTTCGACGCGGAAGCCGCACGGCTCATCGGCATGCCCGCGGAGCGGACGACGCTCTCCGAGGCGGGAGCACGCTCCCACTTCCACCCCGTCGACTGGAACGAGATGGACGGAGTGGTGCAGCTCGCGGTCGCCGAGGGCACGCTCGCCGAGGCCCGGATGCGGATCATGGACGGGCACGGCCGGGTGCTCCGCACGGTCCGCAGCCGCTCCAAGCCGATCATCGACCCCGAGACCGGCCACTACGAGCTGATCGGCACCCTTCAGGAGGTCAGCGAGCAGCCTCCTGACGCCGCCGCGCGCACCCCCGTGACCGGGGACTGGCGCCGCTCGCGGGAGGCGTTCCTGCTGGACGCGGGGCGGGCGCTGGCCGAGGCGCGGTCCACGGCGGAGGTATTGCGGGTGGCGGCGGGGCTGTCGATGCCCGGCTTCTCACCGGACGGGCTCGCCGTCTTCGGCGCGGAGGGCGACCGGCTGACGATCATCGGCCATCACGGGCACCAGCCGGGCGACGAGGGACCCTTCACGCACATGTCGCTGGCCACCGACTATCCGGCCGCCGAGGTCGTCCGTACGGGCCGCGCGGTCTATCTCTCGTCCCCCGAGGAGTACAAGGAGCGCTACCCGGCCTCCTGGCCGCTCGCGCGGCACTTCGGGCGGCAGTCCTGGGCGTTCCTGCCGCTCACCGTCGCCGGCAGCACCATGGGCGCGTGGATGGCGGCCTTCACGTATCCCGTCACCTTCACGCCCGACGAGCGCTCGGTCCTCACGACCGTCGCCCGCATGCTCGCGCAGGCCCTCTCGCGCGCCGGAGCAGCCGAGACCGAGCGGGAGCTGACCGACGGCCTCCAGCGCTCGATGATGCCGACGCTCGGGCCACAGATGCCGGGCATGAGCGTCGCCGCACGCTACGTCCCGACCGGCGGCGGTCTCCAGGTCGGCGGCGACTGGTACGACATGATCCCGCTGCCGGCCGGCCGCTATGCCCTGGTCATCGGCGATGTGCAGGGCCACGACGTCCGTGCCGCGGGCCTGATGGGCCAGCTCCGGATAGCCCTGCGCGCGTACGCCGCCGAGGGCCACCGCCCCGACGCGGTGCTGTCCCGGGCCTCGCGCTTCCTGTACGGGGTCACGGACTCGGTGACCTACGGATCGAGCGGCGGCGCCGACGAGGGCGAGGATCCGGCGGACCCCGGCGATGTGCGCTTCGCGACCTGTCTGTACGTCGAGGTCGACCCGGCGACCGGAACGCTCGACATCGCCCGCGCCGGGCATCCCGACCCCGCGATTCGCATGGCGGACGGCACGGTGCTGATGCGGCCCACGGCGGGCGGGCTGCCGCTCGGCATCGACCCGGACGCCGACTACCCCACCACCCGACTCGTCCTGGAGCCGGGCGAGACGATGCTGGTCTGCACCGACGGACTCATCGAGACCGGCGGCCACGACCTCGACACCGGCTGGCGCCGTATCCGCCGGACGCTCGAGTCCCACGACGGCGACCTGGAGACCCTCGCCGACGAGCTCGTGCAGGCCGTGCACGGCCCCTCCTCCCACCACACCACCGGTCCGCTGGCCGACCGGCGCGAGGACGACATAGCGGTGCTGCTGCTGTCCCGGCTGGGCGGGACTAGCGGCTACGACGACACGGCCCCGACCGTCCGGCCGGCGGTGCGCCGCACGATGCTGACCGTGGCGCAGGCCGAGCCCGAGCAGATCTCGGAGGCCCGTCAGCAGCTGCGGGAGCTCCTGCACGACTGGGCCTCCGCCGACCAGCTCGACTCCGCGGTCCTGCTCGTCTCCGAGATGGTCACCAACGTCCTCGTGCACACCGACGCCGACGCACTGCTCGTCGCCGAGGTGACGGGCGAGCCGGGCAAGCGGCGGATGCGGGTGGAGGTCACCGACGGCAGCGACGACCTGCCGCACCGGCGCCACCCCGGGGAGCTGGCGTCGTCCGGACGCGGACTGGTGCTCGTGGAACTGCTGGCGGACGCGTGGGGAGTGGACCCGCGGGGCGAGGGCAAGACCATCTGGTTCGAATTCTCCGAGACCTCGGACATGGAGGCCGGGGAGCCCGGGACCGTACGGGAATCCGCGGTGCTGGAGGCCTTCGACACCTTCGGCGAGGCCGCGGACTTGGCCTAGGAGTCCTCGGAAGGCCCCGGCGCCCCGGGTACTCCGGGAAACCCCGGTGCCTCCGGTCCTTCCGGGCCATCCGGTCCCGGCTCGTAGCGTGCGCGGAGTTCGTGCAGCACACCGAAGGCGGCGGCCGTCAGCGGCACGGCGAGCAGCATGCCGAGGACGCCCGCGACGGACGCGCCCGCCGTGATCGCCAGCAGCACCACCGCCGGATGCATCTGCACCTGCCGGCTCTGGATCATCGGCTGGAGGCCGTATCCCTCCAGCACCTGCACCGCGAGCACGACCCCGAGCACCCACAGGGCGATGACGAATCCCCGGTCCGCGAGCGCGACCAGCACGGCCACCGTGCCGGAGATGAACGCGCCGAGATACGGGATGTACGCCCCGACGAAGACGAGCGCGCCGAGTCCCACCGCACCCGGGACCCGCAGGATCAGTAGCCCGACGGTGATGCAGAGGGCGTCGATGAGCGCGATGATCGTCGTCCCGCGCATGAACCCCTCGACGGCCTCGAAGGCGCGCCGGGCCATGGCCTCGACGATGTCGGCGGTCCCCCGGGGCGCGAGCGACCGCAGTGTCCCGGCGACCCGGTCCGAGTCCCGCAGGAAGAAGAAGACCAGCAACAGGGCGAGGAAGGCCATGGCGATGGCCTGGCCCACGATGCTGACGCCGCTGACGACGTTGGACGCGGCCGTGCTGCCGAACTCGGTCAGCAGATCCTTGGAGTTGGCGGCGAGGTCGTCGAGCGAGGTACCGGCCGCGCCGAAGTGCTCGGCGACGGACCTCGCGGCCACCCGGAGAGAGTCCACGATCTCCGCGCCGGTGTGGATGAGCGCGGCGACGACGATGTAGACGGCGCCACCGACCACGACGGCCACCGCGACGCAGGTGAGGGCGGCGGCCAGCGATCGGTTGACCCGTGCCTTCACCAGCCGCCGGTACAACGGACCCAGCAGGGCGGTACCCAGCAGCGCGAGCAGCACGGGCACCACCGCGGTGCGGAATTCCCCGCAGAGCAGGACGCCCACCCATCCCACACCGGCCGCCAGCAGGATCACGGCACACCAGGCCGCCAACCGCCGGGCACCCTCGGGGAGTAGCTGCACCCTCCCAGCTGACCATGCGTCAGCCGGATCGGCGCCTCCGCTGAGGCCGAACGGGGGAGAAGGCCTCGCGAAGGCGCCGATGGCACGTAGGGGGTGATCCGTACGACACCCCGAACCTCGGGAAGGGGAGGGCCTACAGCCCGCCCTCCGACATCCCGTGCACCGCCGGGATCGTCCCCAGGCGGCCCTTCTGGAAGTCCTCGAAGGCCTGCTGCAGCTCGTCGCGGGTGTTCATCACGAAGGGGCCGTAGTGGGCCATCGGCTCACGTATCGGCCGGCCTCCGAGAAGGACGACCTCCAGGTCCGGCGTGTTGGAGTCCTGCTTCTCGTCCGCGCGGACGGTCAGCGAGGAACCCGCGCCGAAGACGGCGGTCTGGCCGGTGTGGACCGGGCGGCGGTCCACGCCCACGCTTCCGCGTCCGGCGAGGACGTACGCGAGTCCGTTGAAGTCCTCGCGCCACGGCAGGGTGATCTCGGCGCCCGGACGCAGCGTGGCGTGGACCATGGTGATCGGCGTGTGCGTGATGCCCGGGCCCTGGTGACCGTCGAGCTCACCGGCGATGACACGCAGGAGCGCGCCGCCGTCCGGCGTGCTGAGCAGCTGCACCGTGCCGCCGCGGATGTCCTGGTACCGCGGAGCCATCATCTTGTCCTTGGCCGGCAGGTTCACCCACAGCTGGAGGCCGTGGAAGAGGCCGCCGGACATGACGAGCGACTCCGGCGGCGCCTCGATGTGCAGCAGGCCCGAGCCCGCCGTCATCCACTGCGTGTCACCGTTGGTGATCGTGCCGCCGCCACCGTTGGAGTCCTGGTGGTCGAAAACGCCGTCGATGATGTAGGTCACGGTCTCGAAGCCGCGGTGGGGGTGCCAGGGGGTGCCCTTCGGCTCTCCCGGCGCGTACTCCACCTCACCCATCTGGTCCATCATGATGAACGGGTCGAGGTACTTGTAATTGATCCCGGCGAACGCGCGGCGGACCGGGAAACCCTCGCCCTCGAAGCCACTGGGCGCGGTCGTCACGGCCAGCACGGGACGCTCCACGGCCTCGGCCGGCGCGGCCACACGGGGCAGGGCCAGCGGGTTCTCGACAGTCACTGCGGGCATGTCGGTACCTCCTTGTGCTTCGAGTTTAGTTGAGGATTGAACTTTCTGCTACCCGTAACGACGGACGCCCGGAGGGCATTCCCTCCGGGCGTCACGCGTCAGTGAGGCGCGGCCGAGGCGCCTCGGCCGCGCGGACGGCGGGGCATCGGCCGCGCCCGCGCCGGGCCGTCAGCCGTACATACGGCGCATCGCGAAGTCCACCATCTGCTCCACGGCCTTCGCGTCGAAGACCATCCGGTGCTCGCCCTCCATGTCGATCACGAAGCCGTAGCCCGTGGGCAGCAGGTCGATCACCTCGGCACCGGTGATCACGAAGTACTTGGACTCCTTGCCGGCGTACCGGCGCAGCTCCTTGAGCGAGGTGAACATCGGGATGACAGGCTGCTGAGTGTTGTGCAGCGCCAGAAAACCGGGGTTGTCGCCGCGCGGGCAGTACACCTTCGACGTGGCGAAGACCTGCTGGAAGTCCTCGGCGGCCATGGACCCCGTGGTGAACGCGCGGACCGCGTCCGGCAGGGACGGCGGGGACGGCTCGGGGTACAGGGGCGGCTGCTGGCCGTACCCGCCGGGCATCTGCCCGCCCGGCATCTGGCCGGGCATCTGCTGCTGCGGCGGGACGTACCCCTGCTGGGCGCCTGCGTTCTGCTCGTAGCCGTACATGCGTCAAAGAGTAGTGGGCCACATATGGCCCACTCGGGGTTGCTTCTTATTACTGGCGGGTAGCATTATCGAAGCTACTTGTTGGTACGTGAACCAAGTGCGAGGAGTCAGTGCCTCGCCGATCCCTTAACGGAGCCGTCGCCATGGGGCATTACAAGTCGAATCTCCGCGACATCGAGTTCAACCTCTTCGAGGTGCTCGGGCGCGACAAGCTGTACGGCACCGGCCCGTTCGCGGAGATGGACACGGACACCGCCAAGAGCATCCTCGAAGAGCTGACCCGCCTCTCGGAGAACGAGCTGGCCGAGTCCTTCGTGGACGCCGACCGCAACCCGCCGGTCTTCGACCCGGAGACCAACACCGCGCCGGTCCCGGCTTCCTTCAAGAAGTCGTACAAGGCGTTCATGGACTCCGAGTACTGGCGTCTCGGCGTACCCGAGGAGATCGGCGGCTCCACCGCCCCCCGCTCCCTGATCTGGGCGTACGCGGAGCTGATCCTCGGCGCGAACCCGGCCGTCTGGATGTACTCCTCCGGCCCCGCCTTCGCGGGCATCCTCTTCGAGGAGGGCACCGAGGTCCAGAAGCACATCGCGAAGATCGCCGTGGACAAGCAGTGGGGCTCCACCATGGTGCTCACCGAGCCGGACGCCGGCTCCGACGTGGGCGCGGGCCGCACCAGGGCGGTCCAGCAGGAGGACGGCTCCTGGCACATCGAGGGCGTGAAGCGCTTCATCACCTCGGGTGAGCACGACATGGAGGAGAACATCCTCCACTACGTCCTCGCCCGCCCCGAGGGCGCCGGCCCCGGCACCAAGGGCCTGTCCCTCTTCCTCGTCCCGAAGTACGAGTTCGACTTCGAGACCGGCGAGCTGGGCGCGCGCAACGGCGCGTACGCGACGAACGTCGAGCACAAGATGGGCCTCAAGGCCTCCAACACGTGCGAGATGACCTTCGGCGACCGCCACCCCGCCAAGGGCTGGCTGATCGGCGACAAGCACGACGGCATCCGCCAGATGTTCCGCATCATCGAGTTCGCCCGCATGATGGTCGGCACGAAGGCGATCTCCACGCTGTCGACGGGCTACCTGAACGCGCTGGAGTACGCCAAGGAGCGCGTCCAGGGTCCTGACCTGGCGAACTTCATGGACAAGACCGCGCCCAAGGTCACCATCACGCACCACCCGGACGTGCGCCGCTCCCTGATGACGCAGAAGGCGTACGCCGAGGGCATGCGCGCCCTGGTGCTGCACACCGCCGCGATCCAGGACGAGATCCAGGTCAAGGAGGCCGCCGGCGAGGACACCGCCGCCCTCGAGGCCCTGAACGACCTCCTCCTGCCGATCGTGAAGGGCTACGGCTCCGAGAAGGGCTACGAGCAGCTCGCCCAGTCGCTCCAGATCTTCGGCGGCTCCGGCTTCCTGCAGGAGTACCCGATCGAGCAGTACATCCGCGACGCCAAGATCGACACCCTGTACGAGGGCACCACCGCGATCCAGGGCCAGGACTTCTTCTTCCGGAAGATCGTCCGCAACCAGGGCGCGGCACTGAACTCCCTCGCCGAGGACATCAAGAAGTTCCTGGCGCTCGGCACCGGCGGCGAGGACCTGTCCGCCGCCCGTGAGCAGCTCGCGAAGGCGGCCGTCGAGCTGGAGGCCATCGTCGGCCTGATGCTGACCGACCTCGCGGCCACCGAGCAGGACGTCAAGAACATCTACAAGGTGGGCCTCAACACCACCCGCCTCCTGATGGCCTCCGGTGACGTGGTCGTCGGCTACCTGCTGCTGCGCGGTGCCGCCGTCGCCGCCGAGAAGCTGGAGACGGCCGCCGCCCGGGACAAGGCGTTCTACACCGGCAAGATCGCGGCCGCGAAGTTCTTCGCCGCCAACGTGCTGCCGGGTGTCACGGGCGCCCGCAAGCTCGCCGAGGTCGTCGACCTGGACCTGATGGAGCTGGACGAGGCCGCCTTCTAGGAACCGGCTTCCAAGGGGCCGCCGGAAGCCCCCTCCCAGGAGGCCGCCGGTCCCTTCGAAGCCGGACGGACACCGATCCGGAACCTGTCCATCCGGTCAGGTGCCCAAGGTGTCCGCCCTTCACATCCCCCTTACGAAGGCCCGCTCCCATCCCCGGGAGCGGGCCCTCGTGCGTCGTTAAGGTGAACACATGAGTGCACCCTCCCGCTTCGACCGCGGCCACACCGACGACCTCATGTCCTTCCTCGCGGCGAGCCCGACGCCGTACCACGCCGTGGCGACCGCCGCCGAGCGGCTGGAGAAGGCCGGATTCCGTCAGGTCGCCGAGACCGACGCATGGGAGGGGACCAGCGGCGGGAAGTACGTCCTGCGCGGAGGGGCGATCATCGCCTGGTACGTGCCGGAGGGCGCCGAGCCGCACACGCCGTTCCGGATCGTGGGCGCGCACACCGACTCCCCGAACCTGCGGGTCAAGCCGCTGCCGGACACCGGGGCGCACGGCTGGCGGCAGGTGGCCGTGGAGATCTACGGCGGTCCGCTGCTGAACTCCTGGCTCGACCGGGACCTGGGCCTGGCCGGGCGACTCTCCCTGCGGGACGGCTCGACCCGCCTGGTCAACATCGACCGCGCGCTGCTGCGCGTGCCCCAGCTGGCCATCCACCTGGACCGCTCGGTGAGTGCCGACGGACTCAAGCTCGACAAGCAGCGCCACCTCCAGCCCATCTGGGGACTCGGCGATCCCCGCGAGGGCGATCTGATCTCCTTCCTGGAGGAGGAGTCGGGCCTGTCCGCGGGCGAGGTCACCGGCTGGGACCTGATGACCCACTCCATCGAGCACCCCTCCTACCTGGGCCGCGACAAGGAACTGCTCGCGGGGCCGCGGATGGACAACCTGCTGTCCGTGCACGCCGCCACGGCCGCGCTGGCCGCGGTCGCGTCGGCCGACGCCGGACTCTCGTACATCCCGGTCCTCGCCGCCTTCGACCACGAGGAGAACGGCTCGCAGAGCGACACCGGCGCCGACGGACCGCTGCTCGGCAGCGTGCTGGAACGTTCTGTCTTCGCCCGCGGCGGCTCCTACGAGGACCGGGCACGCGCCTTCGCCGGCACGGTGTGCCTGTCCTCCGACACCGGCCACGCCGTGCACCCCAACTACGCGGAGCGGCACGACCCGACGCACCACCCGCGTGCCAACGGCGGCCCCATCCTCAAGGTGAACGTCAACAACCGCTACGCCACCGACGGTTCGGGCCGCGCGGTGTTCGCCGCCGCCTGCGAAAGGGCCGGCGTGCCCTTCCAGAACTTCGTCTCCAACAACTCCATGCCCTGCGGCACCACCATCGGCCCCATCACGGCGGCCCGGCACGGCATCAAGACGGTCGACATCGGCGTGGCCATCCTCTCCATGCACAGCGTCCGCGAACTCTGCGGCGCTCAGGACCCGTTCCTGCTGGCCAACGCGCTGACGGCGTTCCTGGAAGGCTGAGTCCCGCCGTCCTGGTCCCCCTCCACGAAACCGTTTGTTTTGAACCTGTTCAAAGATGGTTTCCTCGGCGTACGATTCGATCCGATCTTCAACGATCGGCATTCTGAAACAGTCTCGTGGGGGGACTCAAACGTGCGAAAAAGATCCCTGGCGCTCGCCTGCGCCTCCGTCGCGGCCGGCCTGCTGCTCGGCCCGGTGCCCGCTGCGCACGCGGCGGTGGCGCCGGTGCTGTACGGCGTCGGCAGCGGTGACCACCCCGGTGCCGGCCTGGTGTGGGTGTCCGCCTCGTCCGACACCGCCATCACCTCGATCACCGCACACCTGTACGCGCCGGGCTCCGCCGCCGGCGCCCCGGAGATCACCCAGGTCAGCGACTTCACCCCTGACTCCAGCACCGGCTTCGCGAACACATGGCGGACCACCACCCCGCTGCACCTGGCCGACCTCGGCACCTACCGTGTCGTGGTCGACCTGACCGACGCCGACGGGGACACCACCACCGCTCAGAACACTTACTGGTACGAGCTCGAAGCGAACCTCACGGATCTGCGGGTCACCCCGCAGAACCCGGACTACGAGCACCAGGACGTCACCGTCACCGGCGGCTTCACGGTCACCGACCCGCGCACCGGCGAGACCACGCCCGCGGCGAACGAGCGCGTGGACCTGGAGATCTCCGGCCCAAACGCGGAGACCAGGACCGGCGCCAACGGCCGTTTCAGCTACAGCTACCACGTCACCAGCGCGTCCAGCGACAGCGTCAACGCCTGGCTGCGGCCGGACGAGCCCTGGTACCAGTCCAGGGCCAACCAGAGCGTCGAGGTCAGGGCCGTGCAGTCGGACACGCGCGTGACCCTGGACGCCGCCGAACTGAACGTCAAGGCCGGGCAGGCGGCGAAGGTCTCCGGGACCGCCGAGGTGTACGTCGGCGGGGCGTGGAAACCGCTGGCCGGAGCCACGGTGGACGAGATCTGGTCCGACGAGTTCGGCGGCGTGGCCTCGCGGCCCGTCACCGGCGCCGACGGCCGCTTCTCCGGCGAACTGAAGATGTCACGGACGGGGAAGGTGGGCGTCTCGGTCCAGAACAGCACCTTCCTCAGCAGGAGCCCCGAGCGGTATGTCACCGTCCACGTCGCCCGTAAGACGTCGATCAGTGGCTTCACCGTCAGCCTGAACAAGTACGCCGAACTGACCGCGGGCGGCTACCTGCACACCGGATCGAGCACCCCCGGCGACGCGGACAACCACGTACGGCTGCAGTACTCGGCCGACGGGAAGACCGGCTGGACCACGCTGAAGACGGTCACTCCGAGCAGTGGCGACCCGGAGACCGGCAGCCACTTCAAGGGCACCTTCGACGCACCCGCGAAGGGCTACTACCGGGCCTACTTCGCCGCCACCGCCAACTGGCAGGCCTCGTACAGCACGGTGCTCCACGCCGAACGGACGAAAACGCGCATCACCGACGCGAACGCGTCGCCCGAGCCCGTCACCAAGGGCCGGACCATCACCGTCCAGGGCACCCTGCAGCACTACACGTCGTCGGCGTGGAGGGCGTACTCCAGCCAGAAGGTGAAGATCCTCTTCCGTCCCAAGGGCTCCAGCACCTGGTACGACAAGGGCGACACCACCACGCGCTCCAACGGCTCCTTCAGCAAGGGATTCACGGCCCAGACGGACGGCACCTGGGTCGCCGTGCTGCTCTACCCGACCAGCACCCACCTGGTGAGCTCCGGACGCGAGGACTACGTCGACGTGAGGTGACGCCAGGCCGTGAGGGATCGCCTCCGCATGGCTCGCGTGGTCCCGGGTACCCGGAACGGGCCCGGAATGACTCCGAGTTGCTACTTCAAGGAGGCGACACCCATGGGCCTGGGCGGATGCATCATCCTGATCGCCGCAGGGGCGATTCTCACGTTCGCGACCGACTGGGACATGCAGGGGGTCAACCTCCACGTCGTCGGCGTGATCCTCATGATCGCCGGACTGATCGGTGTGGCGACCTTCGGCAGCGTCGCCCGCCGCCGGCGGGTGGTCGTACCGCCGACGGCGACCGTCGTCGAGGAGGACCGCCACCAGCGCAACGGCTACTCCGACGGCTACGGCGTCTGAGCCGACTCAGTCGTCCAACCCCGCGAGGACCAGGGGCAGCCGGTCCGCACCGCCTTCGGTGAGGCGGACCGGCACCCCCCAGTCCCGCTGGTGGACATGGCAGGCCGGGTGCTCTCCCCCCGTCTTCGACCGGGATGTGCCCTCAGCCGGATCGTCGTCGCAGGACGCGGCCATCGCGGACACATGCAGCACGCCCTCCGTGACGGCCGGGTTCAGCTCGAGGGTCCGCGAGAGATCGGTGCCCGCGCCCTCGCCCGAGAGCAGCAGTCCGGGCGGAGTGGCGGAGACCAGGAGCCGCGTGGAGGGCCCGATGGGGGTCCCCCCTGCCCGAGCGGAATCGAGAGCTTGGGGAAGGGTGTCCAGCTTCTGCCCGGCCGGCGCCTGGAAGACGACGTCCAACCGGACGGCTCCCGGGGCGACTTCAATGGCCTCGCGCCGAGTGCGGTGGGCGACCGACTTCACGCGCACGGCCTCCTCGGGCAGCCGCAGCCGGGTCAGCCGGTGGCGGGCGGACTCCACCACCACGACGACGTCCCCGACGAGCACGGCGTCGCTCGGCTCCCGCAGATCCGTGGCCAGCGTGGTCACTTCACCCGTCGCCGGGTCGAACCGACGCAGCGCGTGGTTGTACGTGTCGCTCACCGCGACCGACCCGTCCGGCAGCGCGGTGACACCCAACGGGTGCTGGAGCAGCGCCTGTCCGGCGGGCCCGTCGCGGTGCCCGAAGTCGAACAGCCCGGTGCCGACGGCCGTGTGCACGCTCCCGTCCGGATCGACCCAGCGCAGCGCCGAGGTCTCGGAGTCGGCCAGCCAGAGCCGGTCCTCGGTGGCGGCGAGCCCCGACGGCTGCGCGAACCAGGCCTCGGGCCCCGGCCCGTCGACCAGCCCCTCGTTCCTCGTGCCCGCGGCGACCCCGACGGTCTCCGTCACCGGGTCGTACACCCACAGCTGGTGCACACCGGCCATGGCGATCCAGATCTTCCCGCCGAAGAGAGCCACGTCCCAAGGCGAGGACAGATCGACCTCGAGCGCCGGTCCGGACGTCGGCGATCCCCGCCACCACTGACGGCCGGTGCCCGCGAGGGTGCTGACCGCGCCGGTCGGGAGATCGACCCGGCGCAGGGCGTGGTTCACGGTGTCCGCGACGACGACCGCGCCCTCGTCGAGCAGCGCGAGCCCCTGAGGCTCACTGAACCCCGCCGCCTCCGCGCTGCCGTCCACGCATCCGCGAACACCCGATCCGATGCGCCGTACGACCGTCTCGGCGTCCTCCGCCAGCTCCACCAGCTGATGCCGGGTCGTGTCGCTGACCAGCAGATTCCCGCTCGGCAGGGCGAGCGCCTTGCCCGGGAAGCGCAACACGGTCGGCTCGGGCTCGGGCGCCACGTACGGGCCGTCACCGCGCCGCAGGGTGCCCTTCGCCGTGTGCTCGGCCTCCAGCTCCTCCACCAGCCGCTCGATGGCGTGGGCGTGCCCCTCACCGGCGTGCTGCGCGACGACGTATCCCTCGGGGTCGATCACCACGAGCGTCGGCCAGGCCCGTACGGCGTACTGCTTCCAGGTCGCGAGCTCCGGGTCATCCAGCACCGGATGCTCCACCCCGTACCGCTCCACCGCGTCGAGGACCGCCTGGTGCTCCGCCTCGTGCGCGAACTTCGGCGAGTGCACCCCGACGATCACGACGGTGTCCCGGTGTTTCTCCTCCAGCTCCCGCAGCTCGTCCAGGACGTGCAGGCAGTTGATGCAGCAGAAGGTCCAGAAATCCAGCACGACCAGGCGACCTCTGAGCTCCGCCAAGGTGAGGTTCTTCCCGCCGGTGTTGACCCAGCCCCCCTTGCCGACCAGCTCAGGGGCGCGGACCCGTACGCGTCTGCTCATCCGTCCAGGGTCGCACGGACGCCGGAGCCGACCGCTGCACTCCGGCGCGGGTGAACGACGAACGCCCCCGGGTGTCCCGGGGGCGTCGCCTGTGCCGTCCGGCCGTCAGTAACCGAGCACCGAGCCGAAGGCCAGGCCGGTCGTGGGGGCGGGAAGCGCGAGCGTTCCCGCGGTGAAGCTGACCGCGCCGGTGCCGGTCGGGCCGGACGCGCCGGAGGTCAGGGTCCAGACGCGGCCGTTGGTGCCGTCCTCGCCCGGTGCCGCGACGGAGAGGTCGGCACGGCCGTCGCGGTTGAGGTCCCGCAGGAAGATCCCGTAGCCGTTCGCGCCGCCGAAGGAGTCGTCGGTCTCGTTGGAGCCGGGGACGCCGGCGGTGCCTTGGTTGAAGCTCTGGGCGCCGGTGGTGGTCAGTCCGGAGCCGGAGCCGTGGAGCACGGTGACGTTGCCGGTGTTGACGGCGGAGCCGATGTCCTCGCCCGGTGCGCCGATCGCGAGATCGGCGGCGCCGTCGCCGTTGACGTCCGCGGTCGAGAGGGTGTTGCCGAAACGGTCGTCGGTCTCGTCCGTGCCGGGAACACCGCCGGTGCCCTGGACCAGGTCGACCGGGGGACGGGTGGCCGCCGGGCCCTGCGCACTGCCGTACAGCACGCGCACGACGCCACCCTTGCGAGTGGGCAGCGGGTGCTGCGGGACCCAGGGCTCCTCGCTGTCGTAGGCGCCGAACGCGGCGTTGCCGAGGGCGAGGTCCGCGTAGCCGTCCTTGTCGAAGTCACCGACGGCCACGGTGCTGCCCGTGGTCTCCCCGTACCAGGAGGAGGCGCGGACCAGCCCGGTGGAGGTGCCGCGCAGGTAGGTGGTGCCGCCGCCTTCCAGGCCGTTGTACGCGGCGGCCACGTCCGTCCTGCCGTCGCCGTCGATGTCGCCGACCGCCAGGCGGATGTACCCGGTGAAGTGCGGGATCCCGGCGCCGGTGACGTAGGTGAGGGCCGCCGGGGTCGTGCCCGGCGCGAACGGGCCGCGGGCGACGGAGACGCCTGAGGTCTCGTCACCCCGGTCGGCGGTGACGATGTCGGACTTCCCGTCGCCGTTGACGTCGGCGACGGCCAGCCCGGCGAACCCGGTGCCGCCGTACAGCATGGAGCCCTTCAGGACGGTGCCGCGGGTGAAGCCCTGCGGGCCGCTCCACAGGATGGTGATGCGGCCGGTGTCCTCACTGGTGGACGCGTCCTCACCGGGCGCCGTGACGACCAGGTCCGCGTAACCGTCGCTGTTGAGGTCCGCGCTGGTGATCCGGGAACCGAAGAAGTCGTTCGTCTCGGAGGTGCCGGGTATGCCGCTGGTGGACTGGCTGACGGTGTAGCGCGCCGAGGTCTTCGGTCCCTTCGCGGAGCCGGGCACGACGGCGACGTATCCGGCGCCCTTCTTGCCGCCGGCCGTTCCCGACTTCACACCGATCGCGAGATCGCGGTAGCCGTCACCGTTGAAGTCGTACGCCTTGGCGGCGCCGGCCGCGGAGGCCGGGGCGGTGGCGAACGCCAGCAGGCCGCCGGTGAGGGCGGCTGCAGCGGCGGTCGCCAGGGTGACGCTGAGGCGGTGGTGCATGCGGGGGTCCTCCTGGGCATGCGGGGATGCTCGGAGCATCCACAGAGTGTGGGTCGCCGGTGCGCCACCCCTGGTTCACCTCGTGTCGGCGCGGGCGTGGAGCGGCGTTGGCAAAGAGCAGACCAACGGAGGGCGCCCTTGGTTGCGCGGGGGACACGGTTTACTCGGTGGTCAGCCCAGGGCGTGCCCGGTCGTCGCGTCCACGTGGGCCGGGATCTCGTCGTGATGGTCGCCGACGGTGAGGGTGCCGGTGGGCTCGAAGAGGAGGATCGCGGCGCCGCCGGGGGCGTACGGCTTGTGCTCGGTTCCGCGCGGGACCGTGCAGACGGAGCCCTTGGGGAGGACGACGGTCCGCTCGCCGGCCGGCTCCCGGAGCGCGATGGTCAGCTCGCCCTCCAGGACCAGGAAGAACTCGTCCGTGTGGTCGTGCACGTGCCAGACGTGCTCTCCCTCGACCTTCGCGACGCGCACGTCGTAGTCGTTGACGGCGGTGACGATCCTGGGGCTCCACAGGTCGGTGAAGGAGGCGAGGGCGGCGGAGAGGGAGACGGGTTCGGCGCGGCGGGCGGATTCGCTGGTCATCCGCTCATCCTCGGCTCCGCGCGGAACACCCGCGAGTGCTAGAAATCGCGTATGCCGCAAGGATCCTCGCACTCTCCGCCCGCTCGGGAGCCTCGCACCGCCGCGCCCACTCGGGGACCCGGCACCGCCGTGCCCACTCAGGAGCCCAGCACCAACGTGCCCACTCGGGAGCCTCGCACCGCCGTTCCCGGGCGGGGGGAGCCGCCGCCGACCCGGCCGCATCGCGTCGCCGTGATCGTCGACGAGGGCACGAATCCCTTCGAAGTCGGAGTCGCGACGGAGCTGTTCGGGCTTCCGCGGCCCGAGCTGGGACGAGCGGAGCCGCTGTACGAGCTGACCCTGTGCGCGCCCACGACGGGCGTCCGGATGAACCACGGGTTCTTCACCCTGAACGGGGTGCCCGGCCTCGACGCGGTGGACGACGCCGACACCGTCGTCGTGCCCGGCCGGCCCGACAACGTCGTACCGCGCCGGCCCGCCGTCCTGGACGCCATCCGGCGCGGCCACGCGCGCGGGGCCCGCGTGGTGAGCTTCTGCACCGGGGCCTTCGCGCTGGCCGAGGCGGGGCTGCTCGACGGGCGGCGGGCCACCACCCACTGGCGCTGGACGGGCGCCTTCCGGGAGCTGCACCCGAGGGTGCAGCTGGATCCTGACGTGCTCTTCGTGGACGAGGGGGACGTGCTGACCGCGGCGGGCAGTGCCGCGGCCCTCGATCTCGGGCTGCACCTCGTACGGCGCGACCACGGCGCGGAGATCGCCAACGCGGTGTCCCGCCGGCTGGTCTTCGCCGCGCACCGCGACGGGGGCCAGCGCCAGTTCGTGGAACGGCCGCTGCCCGACGTGCCCGACGCGTCGCTGGCACCCCTGCTGGCCTGGGCGCAGGAGCGGCTCGGTGAGCCGCTGACGGTCGGCGGCCTGGCGGCGCGCGCCGCGGTCAGCCCGGCGACACTGCACCGCCGCTTCCGCGCGCAGCTCGGCACGACGCCGCTGGCGTGGCTGACGACGGAACGGGTCGCCCTGGCCTGCCGGCTCATCGAGCGCGGCGAGGTCCGGCTCGACGTGGTGGCGGACCGCAGCGGGCTCGGGACCGCCGCGAACCTGCGCGAGCGGGTGTGCCGGGCGACCGGACTCAGCCCGTCGGCCTACCGGCGGCGTTTCGGACCGCCCGCCGGGGAACCGGTGACGCATGAGATACCTCGTGCGCGACCGGCTGCTCGGCTTGGGTGACGACTACTGGATCGAGGACGACCACGGCAACAAGGTCTTCCTTGTCGACGGCAAGGCCATGCGCCTGCGGGACACCTTCGAGCTGAAGGACATCCATGGGCGCGTCCTCATCGACATCCACCAGAAGATGCTCGCGCTGCGCGACACGATGATCATCGAGCGGGACGGCGACCCGCTCGCGACCATCAAGCGCAAGCGTCTGTCCCTGCTCCGCAACCACTACCGCGTCTCCCTCGTCGACGGTACCGAGCTCGACGTCAGCGGCAAGATCCTCGACCGCGAGTTCGCCGTCGACTACGACAACGAGCTCCTCGCCCAGATCTCCCGCCGCCGGCTCCACATCCGCGACACGTACGGAGTGGACGTCGTACGGGAGGACGCCGATCCGGCACTGCTGATCGCGGTGGCGGTGTGCGTGATCCATCTGACGGAGAAGGAGCGGGGGGACGACTGAGAAGGGAACGGCGGCCGACGGCGGGAGCGCGTCTGCGGGGTCCCCGCCCGGGAGGACGTCCGGAGTGGGGACCCTGGAGCGCGCGACGGGCGGGCGGCGGGGGCGCCGGTCAGCGGCGGGGAGTCTCCAGGCCGAGCAGCCGGTCCTTCAGGGCCGGGAACTGTTCCCTCGTCGTCGTGACCTTCGCCGGGTCGAAGTCCACCGTGAGGATCTCCTCGCCCGAGCCCGCCTCGGCGAGGACCTCCCCCCAGGGGTCGACCACGATCGAGTGACCGGCCTGGGGAACTCCCGCGTGCGTACCGGCCGTTCCGCAGGCGAGGACGTACGCCTGGTTCTCCACGGCGCGTGCCTGCGCGAGCAGGGTCCAGTGGGAGCGGCGCCGTTCGGGCCAGCCTGCCGGGACGACGAAGGTCTGCGCCCCCGCGTCGACGAGCCCGCGGAAGAGCTCGGGGAACCGCAGGTCGTAGCAGGTGGCCACACCGAGGACGGTCTCCGGCAGCCGCACCGTCACCAGCTCCGTGCCCGCGCCCATCAGTACGGCCTCGCCCTTGTCGAAGCCGAAGCGGTGGATCTTCCGGTAGGCGGCGACGAGTTCACCGGCGGGGGAGTAGACGAGGGAGGTGTTGTAGAGGGGGGCCTCGGACCCGGAACCGGCCTCGGAACCGGCCTCGGACGCGGCACGCTCGGGGATCGAGCCCGCGTGCAGCCACACACCCGCGTCGCTCGCCGCCTTGGCCATCGCCTCGTGGGTCGGCCCCTCGAGCGGTTCGGCCTGGACTCCGAACTCCTCGTAGGCGAAGGCACCCGTGGTCCACAGCTCGGGGAGCACCACGAGATCGACTCCGGCTTGATCCCGTACCAGGTCCGCGACACGGCCTCTGCGGGCAGCGACCGATTCGTCGGCGTTTACGTCGATCTGGAGGAGCGAGGCGCGCACACTACCACCGTCCTGGCATTCGAGCCGTTGATACGGGCCTACGATCGTCACACGAAAGCACTGCCGGGGTGCCTCACAGCAGCGTAACTTAGCGTCCCAAGACACCCGCTGCCTGTGCACTGCCCGCGTCCAACCGCCCGAGGGGTCCCGTTCCGTGAGTCTGCATCCGAGTCTTCAGTCCTACGCCGACGCCTGGGCCCACTCCATCGAAGCAATATCCGAGCTGGTGCAGCCGCTTGTGGAGGGCGAGTGGAACCGGCGGACTCCGTGTCCCGGCTGGTCGGTCCGCGACATCGTCTCCCATGTCATCGGGCTGGACTGCGAGATGCTCGGTGACCCCCGGCCGATCCACACGCTCCCCCGCGACCTCTACCACGTGACGAACGAGCACCAGCGCTACATGGAGATGCAGGTCGACGTGCGCCGCCACCACACGGCGCCGGAGATGACCTCCGAGCTGGAGTACACGGTCATCCGCCGCAACAGGCAGCTGCGGAACGAGTCGCGGCAGCCCGACGCCAAGGTGCGCGGCCCCCTGGGCACCGAGGTGACCCTCGAACAGGCGATGCGCAACCGCGCGTTCGACGTATGGGTGCACGAGCAGGATCTGCGGGTCACGCTGGGCCGGCCGGGGAACCTCGACTCCCCCGGTTCGCAGATCGTCCGGGACGACCTGCTGGCCGCCCTGCCGAAGGTCGTCGCCAAGGACGCGGGGGCGCCGGCGAACTCGGCGGTCGTCTTCGACGTGCACGGCCCCGTCGAGTTCCTTCGTACCGTCCGCATCGACGCCGACGGACGCGGCTCGATAGACGGTGCGCCGTCCCTCGGTCCCGCCGCGAGCCTCTCGCTCGACTGGGAGACCTTCGTCCGGCTCGCCTGCGGCCGTGTCCACGCCGATGCCGTGTCCGACCGCATCAAGACCGAGGGCGACCCGGAGCTGACGGCGGCGATCCTGCGCAACTTCACCGTCACGCCGTAACGGAGCGGGACGGGCGGGGCGGCTCTCGCCCCACCGCCACGCGTCCTCCGCCGTCCTCCGCCGCCCATGTCTCCCCCGTCGCCCACGCCGGTCCAGGTCGGGACGCGCGGGCGGGGGGCCGGCATGGCCTGCGGTGGCTAAGCCGGCACGTGCACCGTCTCCACCCGGCTGGCCACCAGCCGCTCCCGCTCCCGGCGGGCCGCCTGCTTCCGCAGCCGGAAGATCTGGCTCAGCCCGGCCGCCTGGAGCACGAACACGGCGGAGAAGGCGATCCGGTAGTTGTCGCCGGTGGCGTCGAGCAGCACACCGATCGCCAGCAGCGTCGTCATCGAGGCGACGAAACCACCCATGTTGGTGATTCCGGACGCGGTTCCCTGACGCTCCGGCGGGTTCGCCGGCCGCGCGAAGTCGAAGCCGAGCATCGAGGCCGGCCCGCAGGCCCCGAGCACCGTGCACAGCACGATCAGCACCCACATCGGCGCGTGCTCGCCGGGGTACACCAGCACTCCGGCCCACACGACCGCCGTCGCCGCGACCGTGCCCAGCGCCAGCGGCAGCCGTGCCGTGTGGTGCCGGGCGACGATCTGCCCGTACACGAGCCCGACGACCATGTTGGACAGGACGACGAGCGTCAGCAGCTCACCGGCCGTCGCCCGCGAGAGACCCTGCGCCTGGACGAGGAAAGGCAGACCCCACAGCAGCAGGAACACCATCGCCGGGAACTGCGTGGTGAAGTGCACCCACAGACCGAGCCGGGTGCCGGGTTCACGCCAGGACGCGGTGATCTGCCGCCGGACGTACGCGGCGCCCCGGTGCGGGAACGGCTCCGGTTCGTGGCCCTCGGGGTGGTCCTTCAGGAACAGCAGGAGGAGGACGAGGACGACCACACCGGCGGCCGCGCTTCCGGCGAACGCCGTGGTCCAGCCCACTCCGTGCAGCAGCCGTGCGATCACGAGCGTCGAGACGAGGTTGCCCGCCATGCCGGCCAGACCCGCGAGTTGCGCGACGAGCGGCCCGCGCCGGGCGGGGAACCAGCGGGTGCCGAGCCGCAGCACGCTGATGAACGTCATCGCGTCACCGCAGCCCAGCAGGCCGCGCGAGGTGAGCGCCATGCCGTACGACGAGGAGAACGCGAAGCCCAGTTGCCCGGCCGTGAACAGCACCACGCCGATGGTCAGCACCCTCTTGGTGCCGAGCCGGTCGACCAGCAGCCCGACCGGTATCTGCATGCCCGCGTAGACGAGGAGTTGGAGGATGGAGAACGTGGACAGGGCGGAGGCGCCGACATGGAAACGGTCCGCCGCGTCGAGCCCGGCCACCCCCAACGACGTACGGAAGATCACCGCGACGAAGTAGACGGAGACGCCGATGCCCCAGACGGCGATCGCGCGCCGGCCGCCGGGTGGATCGCCGGGCAGTGCGGCCGAGGAGCTCATCGGACCTCGCCCCGCGCCAGGTTGGAGAACCAGCTGACGTGTCCGTGGATGAGATCGACGACCGCGTCGGCGTCGCCGGAACGCAGTGCCTGGAGGATCTGCTCGTGCTCGACGAGCGTCTTGGTGATCCGGTCGGGGTGCGCGTGCATCACGGCGACCCCCATCCTCAACTGCCGGTCGCGGAGCTGGTCGTAGAGCCGGGAGAGGATCTCGTTTCCGCCGCTGCGGACGATCTCGGCGTGGAAGCAGCGGTCGGTGACGGCGGCGGCGGCCAGATCTCCGGCGGCGGCCTGCTCCTTCTGCCGGGCCAGCAGTTCTTCGAGGCGGACAATGAGTTGCGGCGAGGCCGGTACGGCCTTGCGCGCGGCGTGCTCCTCGACGAGCTGGCGGGTCTCGACCACGTCCGCGATCTCCTGGGCGGAGACCGGCAGGACGAGCGCGCCCTTCTTCGGGTAGAGCCTGATGAGTCCTTCGGCCTCGAGACGGAGCAGCGCCTCACGGACCGGGGTGCGCGACACCCCCACGGCGTCGGCGAGTTCGCCCTCGGTGAGGAGGGCCCCGCCCTCGTAACGGCGTTCCAGGACACCCTGCTTGACGTGTGCGTAGACGCGGTCGGCGGCGGGCGGCTGCTTCACGGGAGGTCGCACCGGCGCGGGCGGGGCTGAAGGCATGCGCACATCATAGATACAACACGTACCCATGATCCGAGTCATTTCAGCATGCGGACCCCACCCCCCTCTCGATGTAACCCACGTCACATAACTTCCACCCCTTCGCCGTACATCCCTTTGCCCGCCCCGCGAGTCCGTACATGGGACGGCACTGCCATGTGCCGTTCTCCCAGGGGCATTTCGCGCATACGGAGCGTTCATTTTGATTACCGGCATTAAGGGCACGCGTTTCCGCAGGGCCGCCGCTGTGACCCTCACGACCGGCGCCGTGCTGGCCGCCGGCGGCTTCGGCGCCGCGCCCGCGGGCGCCGTCGCCACGCCCACCATCGCCGCCAAGGGCGGCTATGTGATGAACAACGGGACCGGCACGACGCTTTACACCAAGAAGGCGGACACCCGGCTTTCCACCGGCTCCACCACGAAGATCATGACGGCCAAGGTGGTGCTCGCTCAGCCGAATCTGAACCTGGACACCACGGTCACGATCCAGAAGGCGTACAGCGACTATGTCGTCGCCAACAACGCCTCGCAGGCCCACCTGATCGTCGGCGACAAAGTCACCGTTCGTCAGCTTCTCTACGGGCTGATGCTGCCGTCCGGCTGCGACGCCGCCTACGCGCTCGCCGACAAGTTCGGCTCGGGCACGACGCGCGCCGCTCGCGTGAAGTCGTTCATCGGCAAGATGAACGCCGCCGCGACGAGCCTCCACCTGACGAACACGCACTTCGACTCGTTCGACGGCATCGGCAACGGCTCGAACTACTCGACGCCGCGCGATCTGACGAAGATCGCCAGCAGCGCGATGAAGAGCTCCACGTTCAAGACGATCGTCAAGACCAAGTCGTACACGGCGAAGACCGTGACGAAGGTCGGCACCACGCGCACCATGGCGGCGTGGCCCAACACGAACGGGCTGCTCAGCAGCTACAGCGGCGCCATCGGCGTGAAGACCGGCTCCGGCCCCGAGGCGAAGTACTGCCTCGTCTTCGCCGCCACCCGCAACGGCAAGACGGTCATCGGGACGGTCCTCGCCTCGACGTCCATCCCGGCCCGTGAGTCGGACGCGACGAAGCTGATGAACTACGGCTTCGCCAAGTAAGGCCCACAGACGGGAGAAGGGGCCTGCCGCGCGATGCGCGGCAGGCCCCTTTCGCGTTCCTCCGGACCGGACTCAGATCCCTCCGGCCGGCCGGCTCACGCCCAGGTGATCAGCCGCTTGGGCTGCTCCAGGACGGCGGCGGTGTCGGCCAGGACCTTGGAGCCGAGCTCGCCGTCGACCAGGCGGTGGTCGAAGGAGAGCGCCAGCGTGGTGACCTGACGGGGCTTGACCTTGCCCTTGTGGACCCAGGGCTGGAGCTTGATCGCGCCGACCGCGAGGATCGCCGACTCGCCGGGATTGAGGATCGGCGTACCGGTGTCGACGCCGAAGACGCCGACGTTGGTGATCGTCACCGTGCCGCCCTGCATCGCGGCCGGCGAGGTCTTGCCCTCGCGGGCCGTCGCCACCAGCTCGCCCAGCGACTCGGCCAGCTGCGGCAGGGTCTTGGTGTGGGCGTCCTTGATGTTCGGCACGATCAGGCCGCGCGGGGTGGCGGCGGCGATGCCCAGGTTCACGTAGTGCTTCTGGACGATCTCCTGGTTGGCCTCGTCCCACGACGCGTTGACGGCCGGGTTGCGCTTGATCGCGACCAGCAGGGCCTTGGCGACGAGCAGCAGCGGATTCACCCGCAGCCCCTGCATGTCCTTGTCCTGCTTGAGCTCCTCGACCAGACGCATCGTGCGCGTCACGTCGATCGTCACGAACTCGGTGACGTGCGGCGCGGTGAACGCCGAGCCCACCATCGCGGTGGCGATCGCCTTGCGGACACCCTTGACCGGGACACGGGTCTCGCGGGCGCCGTCGTACGACGCGGCCGGAGCCGGTGCCTGCGGCTGGACGGGGGCCGAGGCCTCCTGCGGGGCCGGGGCGGCGACCGGAGCCGGCGCCTGTGCCGGGGCCGCGGCCGCGTGCACGTCCTCCCGCGTGATGATGCCGTCCGGACCCGACGGCGTGACCGTCGCCAGGTCGACCCCGAGGTCCTTGGCGAGCTTGCGGACCGGGGGCTTGGCGAGGGGCCGCTGCTGGACGGCGTGCCCGTGGCCGTTGAGCTCGCCCTGGATCGCGGTGGCCGCGTAGAGCGTCTCGCTCTGCTGCGCCGGGACCTCGGCGCCCTTGCGGGGGCGACGCTTGGTGGAGGACTCCGCCACGCCGTACCCGACGAGGACCGGCTTGCGGCCCTCGGGCTTGGCCTCCTCCGCGGGGGCCGCCTCCACCACGGGAGCGGGAGCGGCGGGAGCGGCGGGAGCCTGCGCGGCGGCCGGGGCGGCCTGCGCGGGTGCCGTGCCACCGGACACGTCCACCGCGATGATCACCTGGCCGACGTCCACCGTCGTGCCCTCGGGGAAGTGGAGCTCGGCCACCACACCGGTGTACGGGATCGGCAGTTCGACCGCGGCCTTGGCGGTCTCGACCTCGCAGACGACCTGGCCGTCGGTGACGGTGTCACCGGGCTGGACGTACCACTTGAGGATCTCCGCCTCGGTGAGTCCCTCGCCCACATCGGGCATCTTGAACTCGCGGAGTCCCGACGCGTTCTCAGTCATCGTCGTCACGACTCTCTCCTCAGTACGCCAGCGAGCGGTCGACGGCGTCGAGCACCCGGTCCAGGCCCGGAAGGTACTCCTCCTCCAGGCGGGCCGGCGGGTACGGGGCGTGATAGCCGCCGACCCGCAGAACGGGCGCCTCCAGGTGGTAGAAGCACCGCTCGGTGATGCGGGCCGCGATCTCCGCGCCCGTCCCGAGGAACACCGGGGCCTCGTGCACCACGACCAGGCGGCGGGTCCTCTCGACCGAGGCCTGGATGGAATCGAAGTCGATGGGGGACATCGAGCGCAGGTCCAGGACCTCGATCGACTTGCCCTCCTCCTGGGCGGCCGCGGCGGCCTCCAGGCAGACCTTCACCATCGGGCCGTACGCGACCAGGGTGAGGTCGCTGCCCTCGCGCGCCACCCGTGCCTTGTGCAGCGGGCCGGGGATGGCGTCCTTGTTGACCTCGGCCTTGTCCCAGTAGCGGCGCTTGGGCTCGAAGAAGATCACCGGGTCGTCGCTCTGGATGGCCTGCTGCATCATCCAGTAGGCGTCGCCGGCGTTCGACGGAGAGACCACCTTCAGGCCCGCCACGTGCGCGAACAGCGCCTCCGGGGACTCCGAGTGGTGCTCGACGGCGCCGATGCCGCCGCCGTACGGGATGCGGATGACGACGGGGAGCTTGATCTTGCCCAGGGCCCGCGCGTGCATCTTCGCGAGCTGGGTGACGATCTGGTCGTACGCCGGGAAGACGAAACCGTCGAACTGGATCTCCACGACCGGGCGGTAACCGCGCAGGGCCAGGCCGATCGCGGTGCCGACGATGCCGGACTCGGCGAGCGGGGTGTCGATGACCCGCTCCTCGCCGAAGTCCTTCTGGAGACCGTCGGTGACCCGGAAGACACCGCCGAGCTTGCCGACGTCCTCGCCCATGATGAGGACCTTGGGGTCGGCGTCGAGCGCCGTGCGCAGCGATTCGTTGATCGCCTTGGCCAGCGCCATCTTTTCCGTCGCCATGGCTACTTGCCCTCCCCGGCGTCCGCGAACGACGCCTGGTAGGCGGCGAACTGGGCGCGCTCCTCGTCGACGAGCGCGTGCCCGTCCGCGTACACGTTCTCGAAGATGGCCATGTGGTCCGGGTCCGGCATGGCCCGTACGACCTCGCGTACTCGTTTGCCCAACGCTTCGCTCTCGGTCTCGAGTTCCGCGAAGAATGCGTCGTCCGCCTGGTTCGTCGCCTCGAGGTACGCGCGCAGGCGCAGGATCGGGTCCTTCGCCTCCCAGGCCTCGCGCTCCTCGTCGGCCCGGTACTTGGTCGGGTCGTCGGAGGTGGTGTGCGCGCCCATGCGGTAGGTGTACGCCTCCACCAGGGTGGGGCCCTCGCCGTTGCGGGCCCGCTCCAGCGCCCAGCGGGTCACCGCGAGGCTGGCGAGCACGTCGTTGCCGTCCACCCGCACGCCGGGGAAGCCGAAGCCCTGCGCGCGCTGGTACAGCGGCACGCGCATCTGGCGCTCGGTCGGCTCGGAGATCGCCCACTGGTTGTTCTGGCAGAAGAACACCACGGGAGCGTTGTAGACCGCCCCGAAGTTGAAGGCTTCCAGGACGTCGCCCTGGCTGGAGGCGCCGTCACCGAAGTACGCGATCACGGCCGAGTCGGCGCCGTCCTTGGCGATGCCCATGGCATAGCCGGTGGCGTGCAGCGTCTGCGAGCCGATGACGATCGTGTACAGGTGGAAGTTGTTGCCGTTCGGGTCCCAGCCCCCGTTGTTCACACCCCGGAACATGCCGAGCAGGTTGGTCGGGTCGACACCGCGGCACCAGGCGACGCCGTGCTCGCGGTAGGTCGGGAAGACGTAGTCGTCGTCGCGCGTGGCGCGGCCGGAACCGATCTGCGCGGCCTCCTGGCCGAGCATCGAGGCCCACAGGCCCAGCTCGCCCTGGCGCTGCAGGGAGGTGGCCTCCGCGTCGAAGCGGCGGCTCAGGACCATGTCCCGGTACAGGCCGCGCAGCTCCTCGGGGGTGATGTCGGCGACGTACGGGTCGTAGGTGGCGTCCTTGACCCGCTTGCCTTCCGGGGTCAGCAGCTGAACGAGCTCCGGCTCGCCGCTCGTCGCCCCGGGCGACTTCCTGGCGGGCGCGGTTCGCTTGCTCGCGGCGCTCTTGGTACCGGTCGTACTGGCGCTCGCAGCGCTCTTCGTACCGGCGCTGCGTCGCGGCTTGCGCGCGGCAGTGCTCTCCACGGTCACGTGTGCTCCTCCGTCGGTCCGGCCCCCGGGGTTGCCGGCAGGCTGGGGTCCCCCTCGCTCGCTGTTTGAGCTCGGGGGGCGGCTCGCCTGTTCCGGCACCCGTGCACGGGGTGGGTGCCACTCGGCCGGGAACAGGCGTGACAGGTGCCCCGGCGAGCGCCCTGCAACAGTCACGTTACCCAGTGCTTCACAATTCTGTGAAACCCCTCCTGACCTGCGATTTTGATAGGAAATCCAAGTACTTCGGAAGTTGGATTACCTACTAGATCGAGCGGGTCGGGAACAGTCGCTGGTCACAGCACTGGTCACAGCCTTGCAGGGGGCCGGAACACCGGCACGTTATCCCGGCCACCCCTGGCTCGGGAAGAGTTCACTTGGGGCAATGCCCATGATCGTGTGTGACACTGACAGCGTGCGTGAAAACGGGAAAATCACCGTATTCCTCCTCGATGACCACGAAGTCGTCCGCCGCGGAGTCCACGAACTTCTCTCCTTCGAGGACGACATCGAAGTGGTCGGTGAGGCCGGCACGGCGGCCGACGCGCTGGTCCGGATCCCGGCCACCCGCCCGGACGTGGCCGTCCTGGACGTGCGCCTCCCGGACGGCAGCGGGGTGGAGGTCTGCCGCGAGATCCGCTCCGGGGACGACGCCGTCAAATGCTTGATGCTGACCTCGTACGCCGATGACGAGGCCCTTTTCGACGCGATCATGGCGGGCGCGTCGGGATATGTCCTCAAGGACATCCGCGGCACCGAGCTGCTCGCGGCCGTACGGGACGTCGCGGCCGGAAAATCCCTGCTCGACCCGGTGGCCACCGCCCGCGTCCTGGAGCGGCTGCGGGACGGAGGCGGCGCCAAGCGCGACGACAGGCTCGCCCGCCTCACCGATCAGGAACGCAAGATCCTCGATCTGATCGGCGAGGGGCTCACCAATCGCGTGATCGGGGAGCGACTGCACCTCGCCGAGAAAACGATCAAGAATTACGTGTCGAGTCTGCTGTCCAAACTGGGAATGCAACGCCGGTCGCAGGCGGCGGCCTATGTGGCGCGTATCCAGGCGGAACAGCAGCACCACTGAACGATTCGGGACTTTCGGCCCCGCTTTCGGGGGGCGGGCGCCTCTTTTTCCCTTCCCGCCGGTGCCGGAGATTGGGCGGTATGCCCATCGACGAACGCTCGACGACCGAGCGGCCCGCCGAAGAAGAGCCGGCCGTGGAACTCATCGGCCGCGCCGAATACGGCCGGGTGGCCACCAGCATGCGCGCACTGCCCTTCCTGGGCCTCGCCCGCCACATCGTGGTGGACGGCCGCATCCTGCTGCGCATGCCCCGCGCCTGTGGATACCACCGCGCGTGCGCCGGCAGCGTCGTCGCGTACGGCACCGACAACCTGGGCTCCGCGCGGCCGGGCGAGAGCCTGTGGACCGCGCAGGTCGTGGGCCGGTGCGACCCCGTCGAGCCGACCGCCGCCGAACTGGAGCTCTTCGGTCCCGCGCCGCGGTTCGTGGACGGCGAGCCGTTCGAGCCGGTCTATCTCGGCATCGCCCCCCAGTTCTCCAGCGTGCACTCCACGGACGGCGGCCGGGAACCCGGGCACCGGCACGCCCGGTGACCCGCGGGACGCCCGACGCAACGCGCGCGTGAAGCCCGTGGTGGGCCGCACGCGCGCGTGGGTGAGTGGGTGTGCCGGGCCGGATCCCTTCGGATCCCGCCCCCGCGGTCAGCCCAGGCTGTCCGCGTCGGGGGTGTTGCTGGCCGCCGGCTCGCTCGGCGTCGGCTCCTCCGTCACAGGAGGCGACTCGTCCGTCGGGTCCGCCGTGGTGGGCGCCGTCTTCGTGGGCTTGTCGGTCGGCTCGTAGGACGGCGGCTGGCTGGTCGCGCTTTCGGAGGGCTCGTACGACGGCGGGTAGTCCGTGTTGTCGCCGGTGTTGGTCGAGTCGTCCGACGTGTCGTCCGTGGAGTCGTCCGTCGCCTCGTCGCTCGGCTGCTTCGTGGAATCGTCGCCCTTGTCGGACTGCTTGCTCGTCGGCGACTGCGTGGTGCTGCTCCCCGTGCCCCCACCGCCACCGGTGTTGTTGAGCGCCAGAGCGACACCCGCCGCGATCGCGATCACGGCGAAGACCGCGAGGAGCCACAGCTTGCCGCGGCCGCCGCCCCTGTTGCCGTGCCCCTCGAAGCCGCCGTCGTCACCGCCGCCCCGGTAGGGCGGGATGAGCGGCGCCGGGATCTGCGTCGTTCCGGAGTCACCGGGGTGCGGCAGCGCGGCCGTGCCGGCGAAACCGGACGTCTGGCTGTGCAGCCCCTCGTGCAGGGTGACCGGGCCGGTGTTCCAGGCGCCGGTGTGGCTGCCGTGGTCGTACAGCATCTGCAGCGCGTACTGGACGAGGCCGCGCATCTCCTCGGCGGTCTGGAACCGGTCGTCCGGATCCTTCGCGAGGGCGCGCATCACGAGCCCGTCCAGCTCCGGCGGCGCCCCGTCCGAGACCTCGGACGGGGGCACCGGGATGTCCTGGACGTGCTGGTACACCACCGACAGCGGCGTCTCGCCGGTGAACGGGGGCCGCAGCGCGAGAAGTTCGTAGAGCAGACAGCCGGTCGCGTACAGGTCGGAGCGGTGGTCGACGGCCTTGCCGAGCGCCTGCTCCGGGGAGAGGTACTGCGGTGTGCCCATGACCATGCCGGTCTGGGTCATCGTCGACTGCGCGCCGTGCAGGGCGCGCGCGATGCCGAAGTCCATCACCTTGACCGCGCCGGTCTCCGTGATGATCACGTTCGCCGGCTTGATGTCACGGTGCACGATGCCGTGCTGGTGCGAGTAGGCGAGCGCCTCCAGGACACCGGAGACGATGATCAGCGCCTGCTCGGGCCCGGGGGCCTCGGCGTTGATCAGCAGATCGCGGATCGTGTGGCCCTCGACGATCTCCATCACGATGTACGGGACGACGCCGTGACCGACCACGTCCTCGCCGGAGTCGTACACGGCGACGACCGCATGGTGGTTGAGCCCCGCGACCGACTGTGCCTCGCGCGTGAAGCGGGCCTTGGACACGGGGTCCTCGGCCAGGTCGGAACGGAGCAGCTTGACCGCCACGGTCCGCCCGAGACGCACGTCCTCGGCGGCGAACACCTCGGCCATGCCGCCCCGGCCGAGTCTGCGTGTCAGCCGGTATCGGCCGTCGCCGACCAGCCCGCCGTTACCCCACATCTCCGGCGCATCTGACATACCGCCGCCAGTCGCCTCGGGGTCGGACGGGCCCTGAGCGCGCTGCTGCTGTGCCATCAGTCCTCGCCGTCGTTTCTGCCCGCGGTCTGCGCGGTGGTTGTTACGGTCTCCGTCGGGCCACGCTACAGGCTCCGCGCAGGGCGCCGGTCCGAGATGAGCGTGAGATGGACCGGCCATCAAACCCGTCACAGGTCCGTGCGTGCAAATTCCGTGTACCGGTCGTACGCCACCTGTAACGCTTCCGCGACGCTTCTTTCGCAGACGGTCACGGATCGGGCACCGAGCTTGACGTGTCCGTGCCCTCGGGCAGACTTGGCCCGGAATAAGCCAATCGATCACCAAGGCCGCGGGGGACGCAGAAGATGAGCCAGGACGGCGCACAGGGCCGGTACGCGGGGCGTGCGGTCGCCGGCGGCCGCTACCAGCTGCGCGATCTGCTCGGCGAGGGCGGTATGGCCTCGGTGCATCTCGCGTACGACTCGGTGCTCGACCGTCAGGTCGCGATCAAGACCCTGCACACCGAACTCGGCCGCGAGCAGGCCTTCCGCGAGCGCTTCCGCCGCGAGGCCCAGTCGGTGGCCAAGCTCACCCACACGAACATCGTCTCGGTCTTCGACACCGGCGAGGACGACCTCGACGGCATGACGACGCCGTACATCGTCATGGAGTACATCGAGGGCAAGCCGCTCGGCTCGGTCCTCGACGCGGACATCCAGCAGTACGGCGCGATGCCCGCCGACAAGGCCCTGAAGATCACCGCGGACGTGCTGGCGGCCCTGGAGATCAGCCACGAGATGGGCCTGGTCCACCGGGACATCAAGCCGGGCAACGTGATGATGACGAAGCGCAACGTCGTCAAGGTCATGGACTTCGGCATCGCCCGCGCCATGCAGTCCGGCGTCACCTCGATGACGCAGACCGGCATGGTCGTCGGCACCCCGCAGTACCTCTCCCCGGAGCAGGCGCTCGGCCGGGGCGTCGACGCCAGGTCCGACCTGTACTCGGTCGGCATCATGCTGTTCCAGCTGGTCACCGGGCGGCTGCCGTTCGAGGCGGACTCCCCGCTCGCCATCGCCTACGCGCATGTCCAGGAGGAGCCGGTCGCGGCCTCCTCGGTCAACCGCTCGCTGCCCCCGGCGGTGGACGCGCTGATCGCCCGCGCGCTGAAGAAGAACCCGAACGAGCGTTTCCCGAGCGCCGAGATCATGCGGGACGAGTGCCTGCGGGTCTCCCAGTCGTTCCAGGCGGCCGCGCCGAGCATCGTGCCGGGCGCCCAGACGCCGAGCGGCTCGGGCGTCGGCTCCGCCGTCTTCCCGCCCGTCGACCAGGGCACTCCGGCACCCGGCCCCGTGCAGACGCCGTACCAGCCGGGCCCGTACGGCGCGCCGACGCCCGCACCCGCGTACGGCTACCCGCAGCAGGGCGGCTACCAGACTCCGCCGCAGACCTCCGCGTACTCCCCGCAGCACGGCACGTCGACCCCGCCGCCCTACAACCTCACGCCCCAGCCCACGACACCCGTGTCGGGCGGCTCCGGCGGCAAGAGCAACAAGGGAGTCGTCATCGGCGCGATCGTCGTCGCGCTTCTGGCGATCGGCGGCCTGGTCACGGCGCTCACCCTGAGCGGCGGCGGAGACGACGACAAGGGCGGCGGCGGAGACGCCAGCAAGTCGCCCTCCGTGGTGGCGGGGCACCTGGGTCCGGACACGTCGAAGACGATCGACACCGACAAGTGCACCGACGCGACGGAGTCGTACGACGACCCGGACAAGATCCAGGTCCCGGACTTCCACTACAAGAACCTGACGTCGGTGAAGTCCTGCTTCCAGGCCGCCGGCTGGCAGATGAAGGTCACGCGCGTCGACGAGAACACGTACGGCGAGGACACGGTCATGGACCAGTTCCCCTCGGCGGGAACGGACGTCGACCCGAAGAACATGCCCGAGATCGAGCTCAAGGTGTCCTCGGGCAACCCCTCCTGAAGCGTCCCTGAGCATCGGCGCGGTCCGGGCACGCCCGGCAGCGGATTCGGGAACGGGCCCGGCACTTCGGTGCCGGGCCCGTTTCGGTCGGGGTGACCTTGATCCGCCGGATGACGGGACGGATGGGTGGCCTGCGTGGTTGCAGGCGCGGATCGGTGACCTGCGTGGTTACAGGTACGGTCCGCCGGAACGGCCTCCCGTGCGGGGATCCTCGTCGCCCTCCAGGCCGCCGACACCCGGCGGAAGGGCTCGGCGCATCTGCTCCAGCTGCGCCCTGGCCGCCATCTGCTGGGCGAACAGGGTCGTCTGGATCCCGTGGAAGAGTCCCTCGAGCCAGCCCACCAGCTGAGCCTGCGCGATACGCAGTTCCGCGTCGCTGGGGGTCCCCTCGTCCGTGAAGGGCAAGGAAAGACGCTCCAGTTCCTCCACGAGCTCGGGGGCCAGACCGTCCTCCAGCTCCTTCACGGAACTCGCGTGGATCTCCTTGAGCCGGACCCGGCTGGCCTCGTCGAGAGGAGCGGCGCGCACCTCTTCCAGCAGCTGCTTGATCATGCTGCCGATGCGCATCACCTTGGCGGGCTGTTCCACCATCTCCGTCACCGGAATCTCGCGGGAGTCCTCGTCCCCGGTGCCACCGAGAGCCATTCCGTCCTGGCCGACAACCAGGATCTGAGGGTTCTCCGGCGACCGTTCGTTCCTCGGCATCTCCATGCCGCCATTCTCTCGCACCCCTGCACTCCATCACGGTGGTGCCCCCCTTACACGGTGATCCACCACGTACGACGGCACACATCGCGATCCGAGGGTCGTTCGACGGCCTCCGACACGTGCGGACAGGGTCACTTTCTGTCGAGATGCCGGGATCACCACGTCATGTGAGGCTTGTTCCGTCGATCACGGCACCCGTCTTGGCGAACCGCACCGGGAGGGGGTCACCGGCGTGACTCCATGGCTCCGCACACTGCCCACGGCCGGGCTGCTGGCAGCCGCCCTGCTGAACGGCTCCGGCCACCTCGCGTACGCCGCCCCCGCGCGCTCCGGGACCGCCTCGTACGCCACCGCGCCCGTTCCGTCCGCCCGAGGGACCGCCGTCGCGGAGACGGAAGGCCCCGCCGCCACCGATCCGGCGAGGCCCACCCCCACGGCGGACCCCTCCCGCGCGGGCAGTTTCGCGGGCGAGGGGCGCTCGCGGCCCGGCCGCGCCGAGCCGGACCTCCAGGACGCCCCGGACGCCACGGACCTCCAGGACACCGGTCCCGGCACCGACGCCGGACTCACGGAGGCGAGCGTGGCCCCCGAGCCCTCACGGAACGACGCGGTCCCCGTCCAGCAGAACATCGTGGGCCCCGCTACCCCGCCCGAGCCGGTCCTGGAGATCCTGCCGCTGGGCAGTGGCCTGATCCTCATAGGCCTCGGCCTGGGACTGGCCTTCGTGGCCCTGCGCGTGCGCCGCCCTTAGGGAGCGACCAGCAGCACCTTTCCGATGTGACCGCTCGCCTCCAGTACCCGGTGTGCCTCCGCCGCCTCGCTCATCGGCAGCTTGCGGTCGACGACCGGACGTACGCGGCCGGAGTCGATCAGCGGCCACACGTGCTCCCGCACGGCCGCCACGATCGCCGCCTTCTCACTGAGCGGCCGGGCGCGCAGCGAGGTCGCGCTGACGGCGGCACGCTTGTTCAGGAGGGTGGCGATGTTCAGCTCCGCCTTGATGCCGCCCTGCATGCCGATGATGGCGAGCCGTCCGTTGACGGCGAGGGCGCGCACGTTCCGGTCGAGGTACTTGGCCCCCATGTTGTCGAGGATGACGTCGGCACCCGCCCCGCCGGTGGCCCGCTCGATCTCCTCGACGAAGTCCTGCTCGCGGTAGTTGATCAGAATGTCCGCGCCCAGCTCCGCACAGAAGTCGAGCTTCTCCTTGGTGCCGGCCGTGACCGCGACCTTCGCGCCGACGGCCTTCGCCAGCTGGATCGCCATGGTGCCGATGCCGCTGGAGCCGCCGTGCACGAGCAGGGTCTCGCCGGGGCGCAGGTGGGCGACCATGAAGACGTTCGACCAGACGGTGCAGGTCACCTCGGGCAGTGCCGCCGCCTGCTCGACGTCCAGACCCGCGGGCACGGGCAGCAGCTGCCCGGCCGGAACGGCGACCTTCTGGGCGTATCCGCCGCCCGACAGCAGCGCGCAGACCTCGTCGCCGACCGCCCAGCCCAGGACACCCGTGCCGACCTCGACGATGCGCCCCGCGCATTCGAGTCCGGGGTAGAGGGACGCGCCGGGCGGCGGGTTGTACATGCCTTGGCGCTGCAGCAGATCGGCACGGTTGACGGCGCCGGCCACCACCTCGACCAGCACTTCGCCCTCGGCCGGCACGGGATCGGGGACCTCGTCCCACACCAGCGCCTCGGGCCCACCAGGTTCAGGAATCGTGATCGCGTACATGAGAGGGACGCTACTCCTGGGAGATGACCGCTACTCCTGCGGCAGGGGCCGGATGCCCGGTGTCACCTGGGTGTTCCGAGTGACCCGCGCGATCGTGATCAGCCGGTCCATCAGCTGCAGGGTGCCGACCTCCGGATCGTCGTACCCGAGCACGCGATGACCTCGTACGACGCTGACCACCAGGTCGGTGGTCTCGCGGACGCCCATCCCCACCTCGGCCTTTATGACCGGCCGCTCGACGATGTCGAGCCCGCTGCCCTGGTGGATCAGATCCTCCATCACCATGCCCGCGGCGGGGCTGAGCACGGAGAGCCCGAGCAGCCGGCCTGCCGCGCTGGCGCTGGTGATGACCGCGTCGGCGCCGGACTGCTTGAGCAGAGGCGCGTTCTCCTCCTCGCGCACCGCGGCGACGATCTTCGCTCCTCGGTTGAGCTGCCGGGCCGTCAGGGCGACCAGGACCGCGGTGTCGTCCCGCTGGGTGGCGATGATGATCTGCCTCGCCTTGTGGACCTCGGCGCGCAGCAGCACATCGCTGCGAGTGGCGTCGCCGATCACTCCCGCGTATCCGTCGGCCGTCGCCGCGTCCACCACCCTGGGGCTCGGGTCGACGACGACGACCTGCTCCTTCTTCAGCCCGGTCGCGCAGACGGTCTCGACGGCCGACCGTCCCTTGGTTCCGAAGCCGACAACGACGGTGTGATCCCTCAAGGCCGCCCTCCAGCGGTTCAGGCGCCACTCCTCACGGGTGCGTTCCGTGAGGACCTCCAGCGTGGTGCCGACCAGGATGATCAGGAAGAGCACCCGCAGCGGCGTGATGATCAGGATGTTGATGAGCCGGGCGATATCGCTGGTCGGGGTGATGTCGCCGTAACCGGTGGTGGAAAGGGTGACCGTCGCGTAGTAGAAGGCGTCGAGCAGGTCGACGCTCCCGTCCGAGTTGTCGGTGTAGCCGTCCCGGTCGAACCAGACGATGAGCGCGGTGGAGACCAGCACCAGCAACGCCATCACCAGCCGCTTGGCGACCTGCCGGAGCGGACGCTCCACGACCTTCCGCGGCAGTTTCACCTGGTGGGTCACGAGATGCTCGTCCGCCTGGCGGGCGATCGCATCCTGGCCCGGAAGTTTCACGTGAAACACACCCCGTTCGGATTCATGCCGCTCCCGCCCTCGGTCCGGCTCAGATGAAGCACGCGTCGATCCCCGCGGTGGCCCACGGCAGATCGATGAGTTCCAGCTCCTGGCCGGCTCGCGCACCGCCCGGCGGGACGACCGCGAGCGCGTCGGCGGCGGCGATGCCCCGCAGCATCGCCGGGCCGTTGTAGTGCAGCGGCGCGGCCCGGTCGCCGCGCAGCGAGACGGGGACGAGCCGGGTGTCGTACGGGTGCCCCTGCACCGCTTCCTTGAGAGGCAGCGTGTACGAGTCCGGGGCCGCGCGACCGGCCAGGGTGCGCAGCAGCGGCTCGGCGAGCGTGAGCAGCCCGGAGACGGCGGCCAGGGGGTTGCCGGGCAGGCCGACGAGATGCTGGTTCTCCTGGGTGCGGGCCAGCAGCATCGGATGTCCCGGCCGCACCTTGACGCCGTCCACCAGGAGTTCGGCGCCGATGCGGCGCAACGTGGGGTGGACATGGTCGACGGGGCCCGCCGCGGTGCCGCCCGTGGTGACGATCAGGTCGGCCCGGGAGCCGGTGATCGCCTTGTGCAGCGCCTTGGCGTCGTCGCCGAGCCGGCGCACCGCGACGACCTCGACACCGAGGGCCCGCAGCCACGGCGGCAGCATGGGTCCGAGCGCGTCCCGGATCAGCCCCTCCTGGGGCAGTCCCTCGGTCAGCAACTCGTCACCGAGCACGAGAACTTCGGCGCGCGGGCGGGGAACGACGGCGAGCGTGTCGTACCCGGCGGCCGCCGCGAGACCCAGCACGGCCGGGGTGACCAGCGCTCCGAGCGGCAACAACTGGTCGCCGCTGCGGCACTCCTGGCCGCGCGGGCGGATGTCCTGCCCGTGCGCGACCACGCGGGTCCCCCGTGAACGGGCGGAGCCGGGTTCCTGAGCGTCGCCCTCGTGCAGACGCCCCTTGGCGTCGAGGCGGCCGTGCTCGCTGCGCAGGACGGCGGTCGCGTCCCTCGGGACGCGGGCCCCGGTGGCGATCCGCACCGCCTCGCCGTCGGTGAGCCGCTCCGGCGCCGCCTGCCCGGCGAGTAGGCCGTCCTCCCGTACCTCCCAGGGCCCGGGTCCGGCGACCGCCCAGCCGTCCATGGCGGAGGTGTCGAAGGAGGGAAGGTCGGTGAGCGCGGTCAGGGGGGCGGCGAGGACGAGGCCGAGAGCGGCGTCGAGGGGGACCGGGACGGGGGTGCGGCGGGGCACGGAGCGGGCGGCCCGCTCCGCGACGGCCCGGGCCTCGGGCCACGGGGTGGCCCGGTGGGGGGTGTGCCCGCCCGTGCCGCCGTCCCGCGCGTTGGGCGCGGGGACCGCCGCCTTGTCGGTTCCCTGGGGGTCCGCGGCGGTGCTGTCCGCTCGGCCGGGCTCACCGGACGCGCGGACACCGGCCTTCTTGACCAGGGCGAGCGCTTCCTCGACGTCGAAGTCGTCGGCGTCCTGGCTGTCCCGGGTGGAGCGGGCGGCGGTCATCCGGCGTCCGGTCCGGTGTCGGTGGCGGGCTTCGCGCCGTCGGCGGCGTCCGGTTTCGGGTCGGGGGTGTCCTCGTCGGCCCAGCGGAGCGCGAGCGCCGTGGCCTTGCGGGAGGCCTCGGCGACAGCTTCCGGTCCGCCACCGGCCCGTGCCGCCGCGTATCCGACGAGGAACGTCGTCAGCGGCGCGGCGGGCCTGGCCACCCCATGTGCGGCGTCGCGGGCCAGGTCGAGCAGAACGCCGATGTCGACGTCCAGGTCGATGTCCAGCTCGTCCTTGACTGCGGAAATCCATTCATCCAACACGTGCCCATGCTCCCTGATGCGTGCTCGAGCGGTGGCGATGTCGTCCCAGGTGTCGCAGTCGAAGGACGCGACGGGATCGGAGAGACGAGTGAGGTCGAGGGCGGCGACGAGCCGTCGCAGCGGCAGTCCGCCGAGTCCGCCGTGTGCGGCGGCGAGCACGGTCAGCTCACGGCGCAGCGCGTCCGCGCGGTAGACGGCCACGAGGGGCTGATCGCGCCCGTCGGGGTCGGTGAGGAGCACGCCGTCGGGGTGGCCCGGGTGGTCGTTCCCGGAGGCGGGCGGGGTGCGGTGCGTGCCGTCGTCCCGGAGGGTGTCCAGCAGGCGCCGTACCGTCCCCGCTTCCAGGAAGGGCAGATCGGCCGAGAGCACGACGACGTACGGCGCGGTGGTGTGCCGCAGTCCGGCGTCCAGCGCGGCGAGCGGTCCCCCGCCCGGCGGATCCTCGCGGGCCCACTCCACGGGGCGGGCGGTGGCCCTGCGTTCGGCCACGACCACCGTGCGGGTGGCACCGGCGCACGCGGCCAGCACCCGGTCCAGCAGTGCCCGGCCGCCCACCCGGACGCCGGGCTTGTCCGCGCCGCCGAGCCGCCGGGCCGCACCGCCCGCGAGCACGACGGCGTCGTACACGGCATCGGCACCGGGGGTGCCCGGCGGGCCGGAGGCGCCCGGTCGCCCGGTCGCGCCCTCGGACTCGTACGCGGTCATCCCCCGAGTATGGGCGCCCGAAGGATCATTGCCACCCCCGGGCACAGCATGTGGACGGGGGTGATCGGACCCGCCGGGGCTACAGGGTGCGCAGCAGCACCGCCGGCTGTTCCACGCAGTCCGCCACATAGCGCAGGAAACCGCCCGCCGTGCCGCCGTCGCACACCCGGTGGTCGAAGGTGAGCGAGAGCTGGACGACCTGACGCACCGCCAACTCCCCCTGGTGCACCCAGGGCTTGGGGATGATGCGGCCGACGCCGAGCATGGCCGCCTCGGGGTGGTTGATGATCGGTGTGGAGCCGTCGACGCCGAACACGCCGTAGTTGTTCAGCGTGAAGGTGCCGCCCGTGAGGTCCGCGGGCGTCAGCTTCCCGGTCCGGGCCGCCTCGGTCAGCCGGCCGAACTCCGCGCTCAGCCCCTCCGCGTCCCGCGTGTGCGCGTCCCGCACGACGGGAACGACGAGCCCCCGTTCGGTCTGGGCCGCGAAGCCCAGGTGCACCTGGTCGAGCCGGACGATCTCGCGGGCGTCCATGTCGACCGTCGAGTTGAGCTCGGGGAAGCGGGCCAGCGCGGCGGTGCAGATCCGGGCCAGCAGGGCGAGCAGGGAGATCTTCGGGCCACCGGCCGCGTTCATCGCCCTGCGGGCCTGCATCAGTTCCGTCGCGTCGGCGTCCACCCAGCAGGTCGCGTCGGGGATCTCGCGCCGGCTGCGCGAGAGCTTGTCGGCGACGGCACCGCGGACACCCCGAAGAGGGACACGGACACCCTGCGGAGTGGCGCCCCGGGACACGTCGGCCGCACCGGGCACGACCGACGCGATGTCCGCGTGCGAGGACACCGAAGCGGGCGCGCTGCCGTACGAGGGCGCCGCGAAGGTCGCCTCGGAGCCGAGCCCGACCGCCGGGGCGGGGTGCGGCTCCATGTCGGCGGACGACCGCAGCCGACCGGTCGCCGCCGCGCGCAGCGCGTACTCGACGTCGGCCCGCAGGATGAGTCCCTCGGGGCCGGAGCCCTCCAACTCCCGCAGATCCACGCCGTTCTGCCGGGCGAGCCGGCGCACCAGGGGCGAGATGACCGGCACGGGACCGTCACCCCGCGTGGCGGTGACGCCGTTCCGGGCGGCCTCCGCCTGGCCTGCCGCAGCCGAAGGCGCGGCGGCGACGGGCTCGGGGCGGACCGGCTCGCGCCGGCCGGCCGGGGCACCCGTGCCCGCCGGGGACGGAGCCCCCGCCGGCGCACCGGCCGCCCGTCGGCCACCGGCCGCGGTACCGCCGGAGGGCCGTACCCTCCTGCGCCGAGCCGGGGGCGCAGCCGTGCCGTAACCCACCAGCACGTTCCCGGAGCCCTCGTCGTCCTTGTCGTCCTTGTCGTCCGTTGCGGCACCGCCGGTGTCCGGCGTGCCCACGGCGACGGTCAGCAGCGGTGCCCCCACGGGCAGTTCCGTGCCCTCCTCGCCGAAGCGGGCGGTGACCACGCCGCCGTACGGGCAGGGGACCTCCACCATCGCCTTGGCCGTCTCGACCTCGACGACGAGCTGGTCGACGGCGACGACATCGCCGACCTCCACCAGCCAGCGGACGATCTCCGCCTCGGTGAGTCCCTCCCCGAGGTCGGGGAGCTTGAACTCCAGCACCTGTGCCATCAGCTGTCCGCCTCCCACTGCAGACGCCCCACGGCGTCCAGGATCCGGTCGACACCGGGCAGGTGGTGCCGCTCCAGCATCGGCGGCGGGTACGGGATGTCGAATCCCGCGACGCGCAGCACCGGTGCCTCCAGGTGATGGAAGCAGCGCTCCATGACGCGGGCCGCGATCTCCCCGCCCGGGCCGCCGAACCCGCCCGACTCGTGCACGACGACCGCTCGTCCGGTCCGTCGCACCGACGCCGAGACCGTCTCGTCGTCGAACGGCACCAGCGAGCGCAGATCGACGACTTCGAGGTCCCAGCCCTCGGCCCGCGCCGCCTCGGCGGCTTCGAGGCAGACGGGTACGGACGGCCCGTACGTGATGAGCGTGGCGCTCCGGCCCGGGCGCCGCACCACCGCGCGGCCTATCGGCTCAACGGCCGGCGGCTCGTCCGGGTTCCAGGAGTCCTTCGACCAGTACAGCCTCTTGGGCTCCAGGAAGACGACCGGGTCGTCCGAGGCGATGGCCTCGCGCAGCAGTCCGTAGGCGTCGGAGACGGTCGCGGGCATGACTACATGGAGACCCGGGGTCGCCATGTAGTAGGCCTCGGAGGAGTCGCTGTGGTGCTCGACGCCGCCGATGCCGCCGCCGTAGGGGACGCGGATCGTGATGGGCAGCGGCATGGCGCCCCGGGTGCGGTTGCGCATCTTCGCCACGTGCGAGATCAGCTGCTCGAAGGCCGGGTAGGCGAACGCGTCGAACTGCATCTCCACGACCGGCCGCAGGCCGTACATGGCCATGCCGACCGCCGCGCCGAGGATGCCCGCCTCGGCGAGCGGGGTGTCCGTGCAGCGGTCCTCGCCGAACTCCTTGGCGAGCCCGTCGGTGACCCGGAAGACGCCGCCGAGGGTGCCGACGTCCTCGCCCATGACATGGACGGCCGGGTCGGCGGCCATGGCGTCGCGCAGGGCGCGTCCGAGCGCCTGCGCCATGGTGGCCGGCTTGAGGGCAACGGTGGTCATCGCCCGGCTCCTTCCGGGCCGTGCGGGCCCGCTCCGTGCGAGCCGTCCGCCTCGGCGTCCAGCTCCGCTCTCAGCTGGCTCTCCTGCTCAAGCAGTTGAGTAGTGGGTTGGGCATACACATGGGCGAACAGGTCCATGGGGTCGAGCACCGGGTCCATGTTCATGCGCTCACGCAGGTCCGCGGCCATCGTCTCGGCGTCGTCGCGCACCGCCTTCAGGGCGGCCTCGTCGAGCAGACCGCGCTCGGTCAGCTCGCGCTCCAGAAGCAGGATGGGGTCGTGCCCGCGCCAGGTCTCGACCTCGGAGTCACCGCGGTAGCGGGTCGCGTCGTCGGCGTTGGTGTGGGCGTCGATGCGGTACGTCACGGCCTCGACGAGGGTGGGACCGCCGCCCGCCCGCGCGTGGGCGATGGCCTCGCTCAGGACCTGGTGCACGGCCGCCGCGTCGTTGCCGTCGACCAGGCGGCCCGGCATCCCGTAGCCGACGGCCTTGTGGGCCAGCGACGGGGCGGCGGTCTGCTTGGCGAGCGGGACGGAGATGGCGAATCCGTTGTTCTGCACGAGGAAGACGACGGGCGCCTGCCACACGGCGGCGAAGTTCAGCGCTTCGTGGAAGTCGCCCTCGCTGGTGCCGCCGTCGCCGACCAGGGCGAGCGCGACCACGTCGTCGCCCTTGAGGCGGGCGGCGTGCGCGAGGCCCACGGCGTGCGGGAGCTGCGTCGCGAGGGGGGTGCTCAGGGGGGCGATGCGGTGTTCGTGCGGGTCGTAGCCGGTGTGCCAGTCGCCGCGCAGAAGAGTGAGGGCCTGGACGGGGTCCAGGCCGCGGGCGACGGCGGCGAGGGTGTCGCGGTAGCTCGGGAAGAGCCAGTCACGCTCCTCCAGCACGAGCGCGGCGGCGACCTCGCAGGCCTCCTGTCCGGTGCTGGAGGGGTACACGGCGAGACGGCCCTGCTTGGTGAGGGCGGTGGCTTGAACGTTGTAGCGGCGGCCGCGCACCAGCTCCGCGTGCAGACGGCGCAGCAGGGCCGGATCGACCTGCGCGGCCGCGTCGGTGCCGAGGACGCGGTGGGGCAGCGCGTCGGGCAGCAGCGGCGCAGGGTCGGTGCGGGGCTGCCAGGCGGGCGGCGGCGTGGGCCGGTAGGCCCCTCGCTGCTCCATGACCGTCATGACGGCACCTCCTCGTGGGAGCGGCTTCAGACGCGTCACGGATGTGACGCCCCTCACCTACCGATTGTTCGGTCGTCGGCACATTTTGGCTACAGGCACCGCCAGGCTGTGGACAAACGGTTCTGCAGAGCCTGAGATGGACGCAGTACGTCCATGGTAGGGAGGCGGGGGGACATGGCACCTGAACAAATGGCCGAGCCGCCGGAGGCCGGCCCCGTCGCGCCGCCCGCCCGTCCGCTCGACGCGATCGACCAGGACATCCTGCACATGCTCCAGGCGGACGGCCGTGCCTCCATCCGTTCCGTGGCCGAACGGGTCCATGTGTCGCGGGCCAACGCCTACGCGCGGATCAACCGGCTCATCGAGGACGGCGTGATCCGCGGCTTCGGGGCACGCGTCGACCACGAACGCGCCGGTCAGGGCACGTCGGCGTACATCACCCTCAAGATCGTGCAGAACTCCTGGCGCACGGTGCGGGAGCAGCTGAGGGTGCTCCCCGGGGCCTCGCACATCGCTCTGGTGGGTGGCGACTTCGACGTACTTCTCCTGGTGCACACGCCGGACAACCGGGCGCTGCGCGAGCTGGTGCTCACCCGTCTCCAGTCCATCCCGGAGGTGCTCAGCAGCCGGACGCTGCTGGTCTTCGAGGAAGAGGACCTGGAACCGGAGGGCTGAGGCCGCCGGACGTGCGGGGGCGCACGACTCCTGCCGGAGCTCCGGACCTGCCGGGAGCCCGGATCCACCGGAGCCCGGGCCTCCCGGAGTCCCGGGCTCGCGGGCTCCGGGGCCTCGCGGGCTCCGGGGGCTCCCGGGCCTCCCGGGCCTCCCGACACCCTCACGATTCCGCCGGAGCCTTGACCTGCCGGGCTCCCGACACCCTCACGACTCCTGCCGGAGCCCTCCGAAGACCAGCACCACCACGGCGTCGGCCACTTCCCGCGCGCCCATGCCGCGCGCGTCGGGCCGGTACCACTCGACGAGCGAGTTGATCATCCCGAAGACCAGCCGGGTGGCGAGCCGGACCTCCACGTCGCCGCGTACGTCCCCATCGGCGGCCGCGGCCTTCAGGAGCTCGGCGACCCTGTGGTCGAAGTCGCGGCGCCGCTCCAGCGCCCACCGCTCGGCGCCCGTGTTGCCGCGCACCCGCAGCAGCAGCGTCACGTAGGGCAGCTCGGAGGTGAGCACCTCGACCATGCGCCGTACGACGTACTCCAGGCGCTCCACGGCACGCCCCACGCACGCGTGCTCCTCGTCGAGGATCCCGAAGAGACCGTCCAGCGCCCGGCTCACCGCGCGCCGCAGCAGCTCCTCCTTGCCCGCGACGTGGTGGTAGATCGACGACTTGGAGATGCCGGCCGCCTTGGAGAGGTGCTCCATGGAGGTGCCGTCGTACCCGCGTTCGTTGAAGACCTGGACAGCGACCGAGAGCAGCGTCTCGGGGGTGTACGTGTCCCGCTTGGCGGTGGTCACGAGGTACCCTCCCGCTTCTGGTCGGCGTAGGCGTGGCGGTACAGCGCCAGCGACGGCGCGTAGCGCCCGGAGGGGTCGCGTACGTGCATTTCGTCCAGGACGTCGTACGACCAGTTCGTGCCGAGCCTGCGGCTCCACTCGAAGGGGCCCAGGGGGTAGTTGACGCCGAGGCGCATCGCGGTGTCGATGTCCTCCTCGGTGGCCACGCCCTTGGCGACGGCGTCGTACGCGAGATCGACGATCCGGGCCACCGTGCGGGCGACGATCATGCCGGGGCAGTCGCCGATGACACTGACGTCCTTGCCGAGCGCCTGGAAGAGGCCGATGGCCTCGGAGAGCGTCTCGGGAGCGGTGTCCTGGGACGCCGACAGGGCGATCCGGGTGGCCTTGCGGTAGTCGAGCGCGAGGTCGAAGTAGACGACGTCGCGGAATTCGACCGAGGTCTGGCCGTCGGCGAGGACCAGCTGGCCGCCGCTGGGCAGGACCAGGCGGGTGCCGTGGTCCTCCTCGTCCTCACGGACCCGGATGCCCGCTTCGCGGATCAGGTCGAGGAGCTCGGCGGCGGGGCCCAGGTCGCCCTCCACGACGACGTACGCCGGTGCCTGCGCCTTCTCCGCGGTGTGCGGCTCGTCCCGCTCGGCTTCGACGCCGTAGTCGTACCAGCCGTGTCCCGTCTTGCGGCCGAGCCGGCCCGACTCGACGAGCCGACGCTGCGCGAGCGAGGGCGTGAAGCGCACGTCCTGGAAGAAGGACTGCCACACGGAGTGCGTGACGGACTCGTTGACGTCCTGGCCGATCAGGTCGGTGAGCTCGAAGGCGCCCATCCGGAAGCCGCCGGACTCGCGCAGGACCGCGTCGATCGTGGCGGGGTCGGCGGCCTGGGACTCGTGGACCGCGAAGGCCTCGGCGTAGAAGGGCCGCGCAATGCGGTTGACGATGAAACCGGGGGTGTCCGCGCAGGCGACGGGAGTCTTGCCCCAGGCGCGGGCCGTCTCGTACGCGCGCGTGGCCGACGTGACGTCGGTCGCGAACCCGGAGACGACCTCCACGAGGGGCAGCAGCGGCGCCGGGTTGAAGAAGTGCAGCCCGACGAGGCGCCCCGGGTTGCGCAGAGCGCCGCCGATGGCCGTGACGGACAGCGAGGAGGTGTTGGTGGCGAGCAGGCAGTCGTCCCCGACGATGTCTTCGAGGGCGCTGAACAGCTGCTGTTTCGCGTCGAGTTGTTCGAGTACCGCCTCGACGACGAGTACGCAGTCGGCGAGGTCGGTGAGGCTCGTGGCCGGGTGGAGCCGGGCGCGTGCGGCGTCCCGGTCGGCGCCGGTGAGCCGGTCCTTCGCGACGAGCCGGTCGAGACGGGCGCCGATCGCCTCGGCCGCCGCCCCGGCCCGCCCGGGAGCCGCGTCGTAGAGCCGCACGGGGTGGCCCGCCACCAGCGCGACCTGGGCGATGCCCTGGCCCATGGTGCCGGTACCGACGACTGCCACGGGGCTGCTGAGGTCGAGTGCTGTCATGTGCGCGATCCTCCCGCACGCCGATTTCCACAGATGCGGCGGCTCCCCTTGTCCCGACCGATCGTTCGGTTACTCTAACTCTGACTGTCCCTTCCTGCCCAGCTCGCGAGCCCGACGAAGAGCTCTTGAGACGAGGAGTTGGTCCTTGATGGCCGCCGAACTCACCGCCCACCAGCTGATCGCCCAGCACCGGCCCACCCTCGATCAGGCGCTGGAAGCGATCCGCACACGCGCGTACTGGTCCCCGCACCCCGAACATCCCAAGGCGTACGGCGAGCACGGCAGCCTGGGCATGGCCGAGGGCAAGGCCGCCTTCGACGCCCTCCTGGGCACCCGCCTCGACCTGGACCAGCCCGGCACGGACGACTGGGTCGGCGGCGAGGTGTCGCCGTACGGCATCGAGCTGGGCGTCACGTACCCGCACGCGGACATCGACACCCTCCTGCCCGCCATGCGCGCGGGGCAGCGCGCCTGGCGCGACGCGGGCGCGGAGACCCGCGCCGTGGTCTGCCTGGAGATCCTCAAGCGGATCAGCGACCGCACCCACGAGTTCGCGCACGCTGTGATGCACACGAGCGGCCAGGCCTTCATGATGGCGTTCCAGGCGGGCGGCCCGCACGCGCAGGACCGCGGCCTGGAGGCGGTGGCGTACGCGTACGTGGAGCAGGTCCGCACCCCCGACACCGCGGAGTGGACCAAGCCCCAGGGCAAGCGCGACCCGCTCGCGCTCACCAAGCAGTTCACGCCCGTCCCGCGCGGCATCGCGCTGATGATCGGCTGCAACACCTTCCCGACGTGGAACGGCTATCCGGGCCTGTTCGCCTCCCTCGCCACCGGCAACGCGGTTCTGGTGAAGCCCCACCCGCGCGCGGTGCTGCCGCTCGCGCTCACCGTGCAGGTCGCGCGCGAGGTGCTCACCGAGGCGGGCTTCGACCCGAACCTGGTGGCGCTGGCCGCCGAGCGTCCCGGCGAGGGCATCGCCAAGACACTGGCCACCCGCCCCGAGATCCGGATCATCGACTACACCGGCTCGACGGCCTTCGGCGACTGGCTGGAGACCAACGCCCGCCAGGCGCAGGTCTACACGGAGAAGGCCGGCGTCAACACGGTGATCGTGGAGTCGACCGGCGACTACAAGGGGATGCTGTCCAACCTGGCGTTCTCCCTGTCGCTCTACAGCGGCCAGATGTGCACCACCCCGCAGAACCTGCTGATCCCCCGCGACGGCATCGGCACGGACGAGGGCCACAAGTCCTACGACGAGGTGGTCGCCGATCTCGCGAAGTCGGTCGGCGGGCTCCTCGGCGACGACGCCCGCGCGAACGGACTGCTCGGCGCCATCGTGAACCCGGACGTGAAGGCCCGCCTGGAGGCGGCCGCCGGACTCGGCGAAGTCGCCCTGCCCTCACGACAGATCGACAACCCCGAGTTCCCGGGCGCCGTCGTGCGCTCGCCGGTGATCGTGAAGCTCGACGGCGCCCGCAAGTACTGGGAGCACGCCGAGAACGCCGACGAGGCCGCCTACATGAGCGAGTGCTTCGGGCCGGTCTCCTTCGCCGTCGCGGTCGACTCGGCGGCGGACGCCGTGGAGCTGCTGCGGCGCACGATCAGGGACAAGGGCGCGATGACCGTCGGCGCGTACACCACCGACGAGGCGGTCGAGCGCGACATCCAGGAAGCCTGCCTGGAGGAGTGCGCGCAGCTCTCCCTGAACCTCACGGGCGGGGTCTACGTCAACCAGACGGCCGCGTTCTCGGACTTCCACGGCTCGGGCGGCAACGGAGCCGCCAACGCGGCGCTGTGCGACGGAGCCTTCGTGGCGAACCGCTTCCGGGTGGTCGAGGTGCGCCGCGAGGCGTGAGTCCTGACGCCCGTCGGGCGTCTACACCGGTGCGCCCCCGCCGGCGCTCCAGTGGAACAGCGTCATGGCCACACTGGTCGCGAGGTTGTAGCTGGAGACCTGGGGGCGCATCGGCAGTGACACCAGGTGATCGGCCCGGGCCCGCAGTTCGGCGGACAGTCCGCTGCGTTCCGAGCCGAAGGCGAGCAGGGCGTCGTCGGGGAGCTTCGACCCGCGGATGTCCTCACCCTCCGGGTCGAGCGCGAACACCGGGCCCGCCGGCAGTTCGTCCACCGTCAGACGCTCCACGGCGGTCGCGAAGTGCAGGCCGGCCCCACCGCGTACGACCGTGGGGTGCCAGGGGTCGAGCGTGCCCGTCGTGACCACCCCGGTCGCGCCGAAGCCCGCCGCGAGCCGGATCACGGCGCCGGCGTTGCCCAGGTTGCGCGGATTGTCGAGCACGACGACGGGCGCGGTGCGGGGCGTGCTGGCCAGCGCCTCCAGGTGGACGGCGCGCGAGGGCCGTACGGCGAGAGCGGCCACCGAGGTGGGGTGCGGACGCGGCACGAGAGCCGCGTACGTCGCCTCCGGGACCTCGGTCAGAAGCTCGTCGAGAACGGCGCGTACGTCGGGGGCGAGTTCGTCGGCCAGTTCCAGAGCCGCCCGCCGGTCGGTGGTGACGGCGACCGGGACGCGCGCCCCGAAGCGCACCGCGTGCTTGAGGGCGTGGAATCCGTCCAGCAGGACGGAGCCGTCGGCGAGCTGACGCCATGCGCGTACCGGGTCGTTCATGCGGGGAAGCCTACGTGCGTCTGCTCGGGCTCCTCCGGAACGCCCGGCTCGGGAGCCCGGGGCCCCGGCACCGTACGGCCGCCGCCGGAGAACAGCCTGCCCCGCACGCGTGCCACCCCTCCGCCGAGGCGCCGCAGGAAGGACGTCGGCAGGAACACGGCGTCCGCGGCGATCATCGCGAGCGAGAAGAACGGCAGCCCGAGGACCACGGCGATCACGGCGTGCTCGGTGATCATGGCCGCCAGCAGGACGTTCTTGACCCGACGGTTGAAGAGGGTGAAGGGGAAGGCGACCTGCACGGCGACCGTCCCGTACGTCACCAGCATCACGATCGTGCCGTGCGCGGACAGCAGCTCGGACAGGGCCGGCCAGGGCGAGAAGGAATCCAGGTGGAGCGGGTAGTAGACGGCGGTTCCGTCCTGCCAGCGCGAGCCCTGGATCTTGTACCAGCCGGCGGTCGCGTAGATCAGGCACGCCTCGGCCATGATGATCATCAGGGCGGCGTTGTGCACGAGGTTGGCGACGACATCCAGCAGGATGCGCGGCTGGGCGGTGCGCGCGACCCGGCCGACGGTCCACCACAGTGCTTGCGCCGCCCACAGCCCCCAGAAGACGGTGAGCCAGCCGCCCAGGAAACCGGCTTCGATCCGGCCCGCGCCCGTCGCGGCGGCCAGCAGGACCCCGAACACTCCCCACAGGGCGGGGCCCGCCCGGTCGGGCCCGGCCCATTCGCCACGCGCGTGTGCCTCGCCGGCGAGGCGGTCCCGCCGCGCGTCGAGGGACCACACCCGGCCGCAGCGGGTGAACACCAGATAGATCGACATCAGATGGAGGACGTTGTCCCCGCCGTCGCCGATGAAGACGCTGCGGTTCTGCAGGGACAGCACGCCGATCATGAAGAGCACGGACATCGCGCGGGTCCGCCAGCCCACCAGCAGCAGGGCGCTGGAGACGACGGCGAGCGCGTAGACGCTCTCGAACCACACCTGGCTGTCCGACCACATCAGGGCCGTGAAGGCGTGGTTGCTCGCGACGAGCTGCTGGGCGAGGTCCCAGCTCCACGGTCCGTCGGGCCCGTACATCTCCTGGCGGTGCGGGTACTCGCGCAGCAGGAACAGCAGCCAGGTGACGGCGAAGCCGATACGGATCACGGCGCTCTGGTACGGACCGAGGGCGGACTCCGTGACACGGGCGATGCCACGCGCGACCGTCGGAGCGATTCGGTTCATCGGGCGCTCGCCTCCGTCAGCCCGTCCGCGCGATCGCTCTCGGGAACGGCCCACCAGGGCAGCTCACGGACGACGGGCTGGTCGGACACCTTCTCGTCGCTCCACTCGGGAGGCGGCACGTTGGTGGTCTGCGAGCGGAGCTGGACGCGTTCGACGACGGCACCCCGGCCGCCCGCGCGCTCGCGGTCCAGCCGCAGCACGGCGATGCGGCGCAGATAGCGCTCCGACAGATCGCCGCGCAGGCCCGTGGGGCGGTTCTCGCCGTCGTGCGTACCGATGTAGAAGTCCCAGGCACGGCGCAGTTCGTTCTGCTGGGTGTGGCTCGGCACGGGATTCCCGTCGATGGCGAGGCCGTCGAGCCCGGACAGGTCGTACCAGCCCGTCTCGCGACTGGTCCCGTCGGCGGCGCGGACCAGGGCGCGCACCTGGACCGTGATGTCCAGCTGCAACGGGTTGGGGGCGAAGAGCTTCCAGTTCTGCTCGAACTCGGGGTAGATCCACTCGTCGATCGCGTGCCCGTGCTGCTTGGTCACCGTGTTCGAGGGTGCGACGTGCAGGAACACCATGCCGAGATGCACACAGGAGACGACGGCCACGACGGCGAGGGCGAGGGCGGCGGCGATCTGATAGCGGAGGGAAAGCGCCGCCAGGCCCGCGGGCGCCTCGGCCTCCGGACAAGCGACCCCTTCGGGCCCGGCCTCCCCGAACTCCGCAGGAGCCTGCACTTCGGACTCGCCCCCGGCGAACTCAGGGGGAGCGACCACCTCGGCCTCGGCCCCCTCGAACCCCGGGGAAGCTACGGGCTCGGTCCCCTCGGACCCCGGGGAAGCTACGGGCTCGGTCCCCTCGGACCCCGGGGGAGCTACGGACCCGGCCACCGGATCGTCGGCCACCGGATCGTCGGCCGTCGGCTCGTCGGTCACCGGCTCGTCGGTCGGCTGCCTGCCGGGAAGCGACGTGCCGCCGGTGGCCCCGAAAGTGGCCCCCTCGGGCGCGACCGGACCAGGCTTCGGCTTCGAGCCTTCGTCGTTCGCGTCCATCCCGCCCCGATTCACGATCCCGAATCCGACTGCCGGCCGCCGGGTTGCGGGCACCGTACCGCCACGTCGCACCACACCACGACGTTCGCAAGCGAACCGTACTCAGACCCGCCCGCCCGGCACAGCCCCATCCGTCACAACGGCCACGCCAGAGCACACGAGGTCATCCACAGCGGTTGACACCATACGGCGCTCGACCGACCATTGACGCGAGCGGACCGAACGATCGGTCGGTCGGGAATGAGAGGTCGAGGGGGACCGCATGGCGACAGCATCAGCGCACCACACGGCCCGCACACAGGCGGACGAAGCCGCCGACGAAGCGGCGCGCACAGCGGCATACGAAGCCGTCTTCGACGCCGCGGTGGCGGCCGACGAACGCATCGAGCCCCGTGACTGGATGCCCGGCGCCTACCGCTCGACCCTGGTCCGCCAGATCGCGCAGCACGCCCACTCCGAGATCATCGGCATGCAGCCGGAGGCCAACTGGATCACGCGCGCGCCCTCGCTGCGCCGCAAGGCGATCCTGATGGCGAAGGTCCAGGACGAGGCGGGACACGGGCTGTATCTGTACAGCGCGGCCGAGACGCTCGGCACCAGCCGCGAGGAGCTGCTGGACAAGCTGCACTCCGGCCGCCAGAAGTACTCGTCGATCTTCAACTACCCGACGCTGACCTGGGCGGACGTCGGCGCCATCGGCTGGCTCGTGGACGGAGCCGCGATCACCAACCAGGTCCCCCTGTGCCGCTGCTCGTACGGCCCGTACGCGCGCGCGATGATCCGCGTGTGCAAGGAGGAGTCCTTCCACCAGCGCCAGGGGTACGAACTGCTGCTGGCCCTGAGCCAGGGCACCCCCGAGCAGCACGCGATGGCGCAGGACGCGGTCGACCGCTGGTGGTGGCCCTCCCTGATGATGTTCGGCCCGCCCGACGACGAGTCCTCGCACTCCGCCCAGTCGATGGCGTGGAAGATCAAGCGCCATTCGAACGACGAGCTGCGCCAGCGGTTCGTCGACATAGCCGTGCCCCAGGCCGAGTCCCTCGGCCTGACCCTGCCCGACCCCGACCTCGTGTGGAACGAGGAGCGGGGACACCACGACTTCGGCGCCATCGACTGGACGGAGTTCTGGGAGGTCCTCAAGGGCAACGGCCCGTGCAACGACCAGCGGATCACCCAGCGCCGGCGAGCCCACGAGGAGGGCGCGTGGGTGCGGGAGGCGGCCGCGGCGTACGCCGACAAGCACACGAGCGGGACCGGCGGCTCCGCGAGCACGACCGGCGAGACAGGAGCGACCCGAGCATGACGAACACCGACTGGCCGCTGTGGGAGGTCTTCGTGCGCTCGCGCCGCGGACTCTCGCACACCCACGCCGGCAGCCTGCACGCGCCGGACGCCGAGCTGGCGCTGCGCAACGCGCGCGATCTGTACACGCGCCGCGGCGAGGGCGTCTCGATCTGGGTCGTCCCCTCCACCGCCGTCACGGCCTCCTCGCCCGACGAGAAGGACTCGTTCTTCGATCCGTCCGCGGACAAGCCGTACCGCCACCCGACGTTCTACGAGATCCCGGAAGGGGTGAAGCACCTGTGACTCTCACCGTGAACACCGCGGCCGCCCTGGCCCTCGGCGACGACGCCCTGGTGCTCTCGCACCGTCTGGGGGAGTGGGCGGGCCACGCGCCCGTCCTCGAAGAGGAAGTCGCCCTGGCCAACATCGCGCTGGACCTGCTCGGCCAGGCCCGGGTACTGCTGTCCCTGGCCGGTGACGAGGACGAGCTGGCGTATCTCCGCGAGGAGCGCGCCTTCCGCAACCTCCAGCTCGTCGAGCAGCCGAACGGCGACTTCGCGCACACGATCGCGCGCCAGCTGTACTTCTCCACCTACCAGCGGCTTCTCTTCACGCAACTGGCTGGCGGGGAGAGCGAGTTCGCGCCCCTCGCCGCGAAGGCCGTCAAAGAGGTCGCCTACCACCAGGACCACGCCGAGCAGTGGACGCTGCGCCTCGGCGACGGCACGGACGTCAGCCACGAGCGGATGAGCCGGGCGTGCGAGGCCCTTTGGCGCTTCACGGGCGAGATGTTCCAGCCGATCGAGGGCGTCGACGTCGACTGGGAGGGCATGCGGGCCGCCTGGCTCGAGTCCGTGGGAGACACCCTGCGCCGCGCCACGCTGTCGGTCCCCGAGGGGCCGCAGTCCGGGGCGTGGACCGCGGGCGCCGGACGCCAGGGGCTGCACACCGAGTCCTTCGGCCGGATGCTCGCCGAGATGCAGCATCTGCACCGCAGTCACCCGGGGGCGTCGTGGTGACGACGACCGCCCTCGAGGAGGAGCTGCGCAGACTGGCAGGCTCCGTGCTCGACCCCGAGCTGCCCGTCATCACTCTGGACGAGCTCGGCGTGCTGCGCGCCGTCCATGTCCTCGGCACGGACTCCGTCGAGGTCGAGCTGACCCCGACCTACACCGGCTGCCCGGCCGTCGAGGCCATGTCCATGGACATCGAGCGGGTACTCCACGAGCACGGCATGCGCGAGGTGTCGGTGCGTACGGTGCTCAGTCCGGCCTGGTCGACGGACGACATCTCGGACGAAGGCCGCCGCAAACTGCGGGAGTTCGGGATAGCTCCGCCACGCGGCGGGCGTCCCACGGGCCCGGTTCCGCTCGGCCTGGGACCGACCCGGACGGCCGCCGCCGAACCTGAACTGGAGCCCGTCCGCTGCCCGTCCTGCGGATCGGCCGACACCGAGCTGCTCAGCCGCTTCTCGTCCACCGCGTGCAAGGCGCTGCGTCGCTGTCTGTCCTGCCGCGAACCGTTCGACCACTTCAAGGAGTTGTGATGGCCCGCTTCCACCCGCTCCCGGTGGCCGCGGTCGACCGGATCACCGACGACTCCGTGGCCCTGACCTTCGCGGTGCCCGCGGAGCTGCGCGAGGACTACCGGCACGCCGCCGGCCAGCATCTGGCACTGCGCCGCACGGTCGACGGCACCGAGATACGCCGTACGTACTCCATCTGTTCCCTGGCACCCACGCCCGACGGCGAGGGACCCCGCACGCTGCGGGTCGGTGTACGCCTGGTCGACGGCGGCGCGTTCTCGACGTACGCGCTCAAGGAGATCGCCGTCGGGGACGAGGTGGAGGTGATGACTCCGGCGGGACGCTTCACGCTGGAGCCGTCGGCCGGCCTGTACGCGGCGGTGGTGGGCGGCAGCGGGATCACCCCGGTGCTCTCGATCGTCTCGACGCTGCTGGCGCGGGAACCGGAGGCGAGGTTCTGCCTGATCCGCAGCGACCGTACGTCGGCCTCGACGATGTTCCTGGAGGAGGTCGCCGACCTCAAGGACCGCTATCCGCAACGGTTCCAGCTGGTGACGGTCCTCTCCCGGGAGGAGCAGCAGGCCGGGCTGCCGTCCGGGCGGCTCGACCAGGAGCGGCTTTCCGGGCTGCTTCCGGCGCTGCTGCCCGTGGACCGGGTGGCCGGATGGTTCCTGTGCGGGCCGATGGGGCTCGTGCAGGGCGCCGAACGGTCGCTGCGCGGGCTCGGGGTGTCCCGGACGCGGATCCACGAGGAGATCTTCCATGTGGACGCGGCCACCACGACCGCTTCCGCCGTTCCGGCCCCCGCGCACAGCACGGTGACCGCACGGCTCGACGGACGCGGCGGCACCTGGCCCGTCCAGGACGGTGAGTCGCTGCTGGACGCGGTGCTGCGGAACCGTCCGGACGCGCCGTACGCCTGCAAGGGCGGCGTGTGCGGCACCTGCCGGGCCTTCCTGGTCTCGGGCGAGGTGCGGATGGACCGCAACTTCGCGCTGGAGCCGGAGGAGACGGAGGCCGGGTACGTACTGGCCTGCCAGTCGCATCCGGCCACGGAAAAGGTGGAGCTGGACTTCGACCGCTGAGCCCGGCGAGCGGGACTCCGACCCGCTGGGCCCGACGGTCAGGACATCGACCGCCGGGCCCGATGGGCACGTGATCGGCAGCTCGGCCCGGCCCGCGGGTGACCGACCGCTGGGCGTTCCCTTCTCGTAGAACCTGTTCTATCTTGACGCACCGTCAGATCAGGCGTCCTGTCTGGTCGGTGGTCCGGCGCGTGTGCGGGAGGACGGGATCGTGGACTTCACCTTCACCGAGGAGCAGCAGGCGGCGGTCGAGGCGGCGAAGGCGGTGTTCGCCGGGGTCTCCCCGGACGGGGTGCCCAGTCCCGCGCTCACCGCGGGCGCCGTCGCCGAGGACTTCGACCGGGCCCTGTGGGCGCGGCTCGCCGACTCGGACCTGCTGAGCCTGCTGCTCGACGAGGAGGCCGGCGGGGCCGGTCTCGACGCGGTCGCGCTGTGCCTGGTGCTGCGGGAGTCGGCGAAGGTGCTGGCGCGGGTGCCGCTGCTGGAGAGCAGCGCGGCGACGGCCGCCGTGCGCCGGTACGGCGGCGAAGAGCTGAGGTCGGAACTGCCGGCGCGAGCCGGCCGGGGCGAGCTCGTGCTGACCGTCGCAGCCAACGGCAGGACCGGTCACGACCCCGCCGAACTCGCCGTGACCGCGCGGCGGGACGGGACTGCCTGGGTACTCGACGGTGTGCAGACGGCGGTTCCGTGGGCCCACAACGCCGACTTCGTCGTCGTCCCGGCGCACACGGACGCCCACCGGACCGTCCTCGCCCTCGTTCCCCGCGGCCATGAAGGGGCCGTACTCGCCGAGCAGATCTCCACGACCGGTGAGCGGCTCGGCGAGCTGCGGCTGGAGTCCGCGCGGATCGCCTCCCGCGATGTCATCGACGCGGAGGGTGCGTGGGAGTGGCTGCGCGAACTGCTGGCCACCGGCACGTGTGCGCTGGCGCTCGGGCTCGGCGAGGGGGTACTCCGGATGACGAGCGAGTACACGAGCAAGCGGGAACAGTTCGGATTCCCGGTCGCCACGTTCCAGGCGGTCGCCGTGCAGGCCGCCGACCGCTACATAGACCTGCGGGCGATGGAGGCGACGCTCTGGCAGGCCGCCTGGCGGATCGGCACGGGAGCCGGGGGTGCGCTCCCGGCCTGCGGTGACGTGGCCGTCGCCAAGATCTGGGCGTCCGAAGGGGTGCGCCGGGTCGTGCAGACCGCGCAGCATCTGCACGGAGGGTTCGGCGCCGACACCGAGTACGCACTGCACCGGTACCACGCCTGGGCCAAGCACCTGGAGCTGTCACTCGGCCCGGCGGCGGCACACGAGGAAGCTCTGGGCGATCTGTTGGCGGCGCACGTACTGGGGTGACGGAGCCCGATCAACTACAGATGACGGGCTCCGGCGCGGCCGGACCGGAGCCGGGGCCCGCTACAGGACGAAGCCGGGCTCGCCCTTGTCGTTCACGACGGGGCGGCCCATGGCCTCCCACGTCTGCATGCCGCCTTCGACGTTCACGGCGTCGATACCCTGCTGGACCAAGTACTGCGTGACCTGGGCCGAGCGGCCACCGGAGCGGCAGATGACGTTGACCCGGCCGTCCTGCGGGGCCGCCTCGGTCAGCTCGCCGTAGCGGGCGACGAATTCACTCATAGGGATGTGCAGCGCCCTCTGCGCATGACCTGCCTCCCACTCGTCGCCCTCCCGGACGTCCAGCAGGAAGTCGTCTACCGCGAGATTGCCGACCTCGACCGTGGGCACACCAGCTCCGAAACTCATGCCTCCGACGCTACCCGACCGCGCCGACGGTGAAGCTCAGGGAGCCTGGGCGTTCAGCTCCGCCAGCTCGTTCTCGCGCTCGCCGACCTGCGTGAGCAGCTGTTCGGCGATCTCCTCCAGGAGACGGTCCGGGTCTTCCGGAGCCAGATTGAGCATGGCACCGATGGCGCTCTGCTCCAGTTCCCGGGCGGCGAGGGTGAGCATCTCCTTGCGCTGGGCGAGCCATTCGAGGCGGGCGTAGAGCTCCTCGCTGCGGCTCGGCTTCCACTCCTCGGGCGTGGGACCGGCGGCCCACTCCGCGGCCAGCTCCCGCAGCAACGGCTCGTCACCCCGGGCGTACGCGGCGTTCACGCGGACGATGAACTCGTCGCGCCGCTTGCGCTCGTCCTCGTCCTGCGCCAGGTCGGGGTGGGCCTTGCGGACCAGCTCGCGGAAGAGCTTGCGGGCCTCCTCGCTGGGGCGCACCCGCTGCGGGGGCCGCACGGGCTGGTCCGTGAGCATCGCCACGGCCTCGGGGAACAGTCCCTCCGAGTCCATCCAGCCGTGGAACAGCTCCTCGACACCGGGCATGGGCATGACCCGCGCCCGCGCCTCGTGCGCCTTGCGTATGTCCTCCGCGTCGCCGGAGCGCGCGGCACGTGCCTCGGCGATCTCGGCGTCCAGCTCGTCGAGACGGGAGTACATCGGACCGAGCTTCTGGTGGTGAAGCCGGGAGAAGTTCTCGACCTCGACCCGGAACGTCTCGACGGCGATCTCGAACTCGATCAACGCCTGCTCGGCAGCCCGCACCGCCCTCTCGAGCCGCTCCTCGGGCCGAGCAGTCTCGGCCTGAGCCTCGCCGCCCTGCCCCTCGGACGGGGCTTCCCCCTGCCCCGCGGCCCGCGCCTCGCTGTCGGCCCCACTCGGAACCTCGGCGTCGGCCGCGTTCGGAGCCTCGCCGTCGGCCTCGCTCGGAACCTCGGCGTGGACCTCGCCCGCGGCGAGATCTTCGGCGCCGGAGGTGACCCCCGCGCCCTCCGCGTCCGTGATGCCGCCGTCCTCGCCGAGAGAGGCTTCGGGCGTCTCGCCCTCCGGGGCACCGGAGTGTTCCCGGCCCCCCTCAGTGGTGGGCTCGGACTGACTCTGATCGGCTTCCGGGGTCGTCACCCGACCAGCGTAGGCCACACTCCCCCGCGGCTCACTGCCTTCCCCGTCTCTCCAGCCACCTGACCGGCCACAACGACCTCAATGACCCCAACCACCCCGATCATCCCGACCACCGGAACGGGCCGCCGAAGGGCCCACCGGAACCGGCGGCCGGAACCCGCGGCCGGAGGAGGCGGCCGGGACGAGGGGCCGGAGGACAGGGGCCGGAGGGACAAAGGGCCGGAGGGAGACCGCCGGCTCGATGGACCGCCCCTTCCGGAGGGGCGGTCCGGGTGCTCCCCCGGTCACACCCCCGGTTCGGAAGCGATCCGCCCGCTTCGGACCGCCGCCACCAGGGCCGAGTGGTCCGCCTCCGTGCGGTCCGCGTAGGCGACGGCGAAGGAGGCGATGGCCTCGTCCAGCTCCTCCTTCTTGCCGCAGTAGCCGGAGAGGAGGCGCGGGTCGGCGCTGTGGCTGTGGGCACGGGCCAGAAGCGCGCCGGTCATGCGGCCGTAGTCGTCGATGTGGTCGGCGGCCAGCGCGGCGGGGTCGACGCTGCCCTTGCGGTTGCGGAACTGGCGCACCTGGTACGGGAGACCGTCGACCGAGGTCCAGCCGAGGAGGATGTCACTGACGACCTGCATGCGCTTCTGCCCGAGGACGACACGGCGGCCCTCGTGGACCACTTCGGGCATCTGGTGGCCGGCGGTCGCGAGGTGCGGGAGGAGCGCCGAGGCGCGGGCCTCCTTGACCTGGAGGACGAGGGCCTCGCCGCGATGGTCCAGGAGCAGCACCACGTACGAGCGGGTGCCGACGCTGCCGGTGCCGACGACCCGGAACGCGACGTCATGCACCGCGTAGCGGGCGAGCAGGGGGAGACGGTCCTCGGAGAGCGTCGTCAGATACTGCTCCAGGGACGCCGCGACCGCGGCCGCCTCCTCGTCGGGAACGCGGCGCAGCACGGGCGGCGCGTCCACGAACCGCCGGCCACCGCCCTCCACGGCCTCGGTCGACCGGGCGGCGAACCGCCCGCTGGTGTTGGCCCGCGCCTTCTCGGAGACGCGCTCCAGCGTGCCGAGCAGATCGTGGGCGTCGGCATGCGAGACCAACTCCTCGTCGGCGATGGCGTTCCACGCGTCCAGCGCCGGGAGTCTGGCCAGCAGGCGCATGGTGCGGCGGTACGCGCCCACGGTGTCGTGCGCGGCGGCCCGGCAGGTGTCCTCGTCCGCTCCGGCCTCCCGGCCCGCGAGCACGAGCGAGGTGGCGAGGCGCTTGAGGTCCCACTCCCAGGGGCCGTACACCGTCTCGTCGAAGTCGTTCAGATCGATCACCAGGCCGCCGCGGGCGTCTCCGTACAGACCGAAGTTCGCCGCGTGCGCGTCACCGCAGATCTGGGCGCTGATGCCGGTCATGGGGGTGCGGGCGAGGTCGTACGCCATGAGGCCCGCGGAGCCGCGCAGGAACGCGAACGGCGTGGCCGCCATCCTGCCGACCCTTATCGGGGTGAGCTCCGCGAGCCTGCCCCGATTGGACTCCTCGACCGCGGTCACGGCGTCCGGCCGGTCGGCGTCCGCCGTCAGCTCGGCGTGCGCTTCGCGCGGCACGCGCACACGCAGGGCCTTGCCCCGCTCCTTGGGCGAGCCCTCCACCGGCCAGGCGGCGAACCCCGGAACAGCGAATCGCCGGACCCCGAACGCCTCGGCGGCCGACCGGCCCTCGGACGAAGACCGCGCCTCCGCCCCGGACTCGGCCCCGGGCCGCCGACCGCCGACATCCCTCAGCACCTTCTCGGCCTGCTCGACCGAGCTGGCCTGTCCGGCCTGCCCTTTCGACGCCGCCTGGCGCTCCGCGCCCGCCGCACCCGCTGTACCGATCTCGGCCATCACGACCGCCTCCCCCGCACACGAACATCCACTCGTGCTGACCGTACAGCCGGTCGGGAAAACGCGTCAGACCCTGTGGACAACCGCACCGGCACGCGGAGACAAAGCCGCCCACGCGGCCGCGGACGGGGGTGAGGAGGTTCCACCGGCGGCGCCGCGGCACGGCCCGCGATGTCGCGCCATGAACGGCTCAGGAGAGTTCACTTCCTCCCCGGGCTACTTCCGCAGCTGTCCCGGACACGGTCCGCTCTCCGGCAGATACGTCTCCGCCCAGGCACCCAGCTCCTTGAGCGCGGGTTCCAGCGCGGCGCCCGCCTCGGTCAGACGGTACGAAACCCGCAGCGGGGGGCCCTCGTTGACCTCGCGCACGACCAGACCCGCCGCGCCGAGTTCGGTGAGCCGGTCCGAAAGCATCCGCTCGCTGATGCCGGGGATCGCTCTGCGCAGATCGGCGAAGTGGACGGGGTGCTGCATCAGAACCGCGACCACGAGACCCGTCCAGCGCTTTCCGAGCAGCGTGAAGACCCGGGTCATGCCGTCGTCGACCTTCTGGCACGGCCCCGCGTCGTGGCTTCCCGGTTCTGGCATGAGCCCAGGGTACTGCGTCTCCACAAGGGGATGAAAAAAAGTAAGTAGCTGTGTTATCTCTAGTTAGGAACGAAAGAGAAGCCCTCGGCAGGGCGGCTCCCCTTCGACAGCCCTGCCGTGGACCCGTTCCACCAGCCCCACCCGGACTCGTCAGCACGAGCCCAGCGAGGACGGACTCCGCCCAAGAGCCCGTACGAGCTCCGCCCACGGCCCTCCCCGGGCCAGGCACCCCACCCGATACATCCCGTTTCATCTGGAGATCCCCATGGCCACCCTCCTTCACATCGACTCGTCCGTCTTCTCCGGCGGCGCCTCCACGTCCCGAACCGTGACGGACGCCTTCCGTTCGGCCTGGGAGGAGCAGCACCCCGACGGCACCGTCGTCTACCGCGACCTCGCCGAGCACCCTGTGCCGCACATCACCGCCGACGCGCACACCGCCGGTTTCGCCGCCCCGGACACGCACAGCCCCGAGCAGGCCGAGGCCTTCGCCGCGCGTGTGAAGCTCATCGAGGAACTGGAGAGCGCGGACGCGGTCCTGATCGGCGCCCCCATGTACAACTTCGCCATCCCCTCGACCCTCAAGGCGTGGCTGGACAACGTCGTCCTCATCGGGCGCACCGCCATGACCGAGGACTCGAAGGTCGCGGGCACCCCGGTCACCGTCGTCGCGAGCCGCGGCGGCTCCTACGCCCCGGGCACTCCGCGCGCGGGGCAGGAGTACGTGCAGAACTACCTGGAGGCCGTACTGCGCGACATGCTCGGCCTGGAGGTCGACTTCATCGTCCCGGAGCTCACCATGGCCCCGCACAACCCGGCGATGAGCGAGCTGGTCCCGCTCTTCGAGGCGTCCCGCAGCAAGGCCCTCGACGACGCGGCCACCAAGGCCAAGGAGGTCGCGGAGCGCCTCGCCGCGTAACCACGGCACCCGCCCGCCGCCGCTCCGCCCGCCGGAGCCGGCCACGGAGCCCCGCAGGGCCGGCCAACTCGCCCTGCGGGGCTCTGTCGCCTGAGAGCATCGTCACACTTCACCGGGACCAAGGGCCGCTCAGCGGGACCAAGGGCCGGCCTTGCCCCGCCCGCACGCCCCGTCGCGCGTCAGGCCGCGGGAACGCGCGACCCCGCGGGAACGACTCCGGACTCGCCCCGGACAACGTGAAAGCCCCTCAGGTCGAAGACCTGAGGGGCTTTCAGCTGGTGCGCGAGGGGGGAGTTGAACCCCCACGCCCTTTCGGGCACTGGAACCTGAATCCAGCGCGTCTGCCTATTCCGCCACCCGCGCATTGGGTGTGTCGTCCGTCTCCCACCGAGTGGTGCGAGCGCCTGCCGACATCCAGAAGATTAGCACGCTGTCAGGGGTGGAATCACATCCCTTTCCTCCGCCCCCGGCACCCGGCATTGCCCGCCCGCGCACCCGGCATCCCGAGGCCCGCGCCCTTGCCCCGCCCGGGCCGACGGCCCGCTCGGCCTCGGCCGCCGGGCCGGCCTTCTCCCTCACGGCACCCCCGCGCGCATCACACGTCTCAGACAGAACCGGTTCACGTATCAACCTCGTACCGGTCCTGCACATCTCCCCCGGAGCAGGACGGGCCGCACAGTCAGGTGCGGGACACTGGTCGCGGGGCGCCTCTACGATCCATGGCAGGAGTAGTGCCGGGAAGAGTTCGAAGAGGGACCTCTCAGGGAACGTGCCGAGGGACTTCGGAAGGCAGTCGACAACCCGTCGACCGGGCCGACAGGGGGAACCAGCCGATTTCCCGACGCGTGGATACGATCAGTAAGCAGTACCAGCAAGGCCAGCAGGATCAGGTGGACGACAGCAAGCTGTACCAGGACGGCTACGCAGGAGGAGGTGCCCCATGGGAGTCCTGAAGAAGTTCGAGCAGCGTCTCGAAGGTCTGGTCAACGGCACCTTCGCCAAGGTGTTCAAGTCCGAGGTCCAGCCCGTGGAGATCGCCGGAGCGCTGCAGCGCGAGTGCGACAACAACGCCACGATCTGGAACCGCGACCGGACCGTCGTCCCGAACGACTTCATCGTCGAGCTGAGCACGCCGGACTTCGAGCGCCTCAGCCCCTACTCCGGCCAGCTCGGCGACGAGCTCGCGGGCATGGTCCGCGACTACGCCAAGCAGCAGCGTTACGCCTTCATGGGCCCCATCAAGGTCCACCTGGAGAAGGCCGACGACCTCGACACCGGTCTGTACCGGGTGCGTAGTCGTACGCTCGCCTCCTCCACCAACCAGCAGTCCCCCGAGCGCGCCCCCGCGGGCCCCGCGCCGGCGTCTCCCCGCGGAGCCCAGGGTGGTTACGGCTACCCGCCCTCGGCCGCTCCTCCCATGCCGTCCGCGCCGCCGCCCGGCGGCCGTCCGGGCGCGGCACCCATGGGTGCCCGACCCCCGGCCGGTCCGGCGGCGGGTGGCCGTATGCGGCACTGGGTCGAGATCAATGGCGCACGCCACCAGATCTCCCGCCCGACGCTGGTGCTGGGCCGCAGCACCGAAGCCGACGTGCGGATCGACGACCCCGGCGTATCCCGCCGGCACTGTGAGATCCGGACCGGAACGCCCTCGACGATCCAGGATCTCGGGTCCACCAACGGCATCGTGGTGGACGGGCAGCACACCACCCGCGCTACGCTCCGCGACGGCTCGCGGATCGTCGTGGGCAGCACCACCATCATTTACCGGCAAGCCGAAGGGTGAAGCGGGGGCAATGTCAGAGCTGACCCTCACGGTCATGCGGCTGGGTTTCCTGGCCGTACTGTGGCTGTTCGTGATCGTGGCCGTGCAGGTCATCCGCAGCGACCTGTTCGGAACGCGCGTCACACAGCGCGGCTCCCGCAGAGAGGCCGCAAGGCCTCAGCAGGCCGCGCGGCCTGCCGCGCCTCCGCAGCAGCGCCAGCAGCAGCCACCAGCAGGTGGCGGCGGCCGGCAGCGCCGCGGTGCCCCGTCCAAGCTGGTCGTCTCGGAGGGCACCCTCACGGGAACGACCGTCGCGCTCCAGGGCCAGACCATCACCCTGGGCCGCGCGCACGACAGCACCATCGTGCTGGACGACGACTACGCGTCCAGCAGGCATGCCAGGATCTACCCGGACCGGGACGGCCAGTGGATCGTCGAGGACCTCGGCTCCACCAATGGCACGTATCTCGACCGGAGCCGACTGACGACTCCCACGCCCATTCCGCTGGGCGCGCCGATCCGCATCGGCAAGACCGTCATCGAGCTGCGGAAGTAGTACGACAATGAGCGAGCGGAGCGAGCACGCAGCGGCGGTCCACACGACGGACCCCGGCGCGCTCCCGACCGGAGGGTGGGCACCGTGCGGATGTACCCGGAGCCGACGGGCGAGGTGCGCATGAGTCTGTCACTGCGCTTTGCCGCCGGATCGCACAAAGGCATGATCCGCGAGGGCAACGAGGACTCGGGCTACGCCGGTCCTCGCCTCCTCGCGATCGCCGACGGGATGGGCGGGCAGGCCGCCGGTGAGGTCGCCAGCTCCGAGGTGATCTCCACCATCGTCGCGCTCGACGACGACGTACCCGGCTCCGACATCCTCACCTCGCTCGGCACGGCCGTGCAGCGTGCCAACGACCAGCTCCGGCTGATGGTCGAGGAGGACCCGCAGCTGGAGGGCATGGGCACCACGCTCACCGCCCTGCTGTGGACCGGCCAGCGCCTCGGCCTCGTCCACGTCGGCGACTCCCGCGCCTACCTGCTGCGGGACGGCGTCCTGACGCAGATCACGCAGGACCACACCTGGGTGCAGCGCCTCGTCGACGAGGGGCGCATCACCGAGGAGGAAGCCACCACCCACCCGCAGCGCTCCCTGCTGATGCGCGCGCTGGGCAGCGGCGACCATGTCGAGCCCGACCTCTCGATCCGCGAAGTCCGCGCCGGCGACCGCTATTTGATCTGCTCCGACGGCCTCAGCGGCGTCGTCTCCCATCAGACGATGGAAGACACCCTCGCCAGCTACCAGGGCCCGCAGGAGACCGTGCAGGAGCTCATCCAGCTCGCGCTGCGCGGCGGCGGCCCGGACAACATCACCGTCATCGTGGCCGACGTCCTCGACATCGACTCCGGGGACACCCTCGCCGCGCAGCTCTCCGACACGCCTGTCGTGGTCGGCGCTGTCGCCGAGAACCAGCTCCAGCTGCACGACAACGGCGCCATGCAGACCCCCGCCGGCCGCGCCTCCGGTCTCGGCCGGCCCGTGCCCGGACAGGGCGGCGGCGGCGAGTTCGGCCCGCCCGGCAGCGGCGACACCACCGGCTATGTGTCCACGGGCGGCTTCGGCGACTACTCCGACGAGGACTTCGTCAAGCCGCGCACCGGACGCAAGTGGCTGAAGAGATCCTTCTACATCGTCCTGTCGCTCGCCGTCATCGGCGGCGGCCTGTACGGCGGCTACCGCTGGACGCAGACGCAGTACTACGTCGGCACCAAGGGCGAACACGTCGCGCTGTACCGCGGCATCAGCCAGGACCTCGCCTGGGTCTCGCTCTCGAAGGTGGAGAAGGATCACCCCGAGATCGAACTCAAGTACCTGCCGCCGTATCAGCAGAAGCAGGTCAAGGAGACGATCGCCGAAGGCGGCCTCTCCGACGCCAAGTCGAAGATCGACGAACTCGCCGTGCAGGCCTCCGCGTGCAAGAAGGACGCCGCGCGCCGCGCCGCCGAGAGCGAGAACAACGCGAAGACCGGTGAGGGCGAGGCCGGCGGGACCACGGGAACCACAAAGACCTCCCTGACGTCCAAGGCCACGTCCACCCCGAGCCCGAACCCGTCGAACTCGGCACCTTCGTCCTCCAAGTCCACGACCGCACCCACTCCCACACCCGGCCCCAGCCTCTCCGACGAGGAGCAGAAGCTGGTCTCGCTGTGCGGTAAGCAGTAAGAAGCCGTGAGGGGCCCTGTCACACGATGAGCAGCAGTACGAACACTCCGACACACCACACGTCCACGATCGGATCGATCGGCGCACCGAGCCGACGTAATACCGAGCTGGCCCTGCTGGTGTTCGCCGTTGTCATCCCGGTGTTCGCCTACGCCAACGTGGGCCTCGCCATCGACGACGCGGTACCCGCCGGCCTCCTGAGTTACGGCCTGGGCCTCGGCCTGCTGGCCGGCGTCGCCCACCTCGCCGTACGGAAGTTCGCTCCCTACGCGGACCCGCTGCTGCTGCCGCTGGCCACGCTCCTCAACGGGCTCGGCCTGGTGGTCATCTGGCGACTCGACCAGTCCAAGCTGCTCCAGTCGATCAACCAGGCGGGCAACGCGGCACCGCGCCAGCTGCTGTACACCGCGCTGGCCATCGGTCTGTTCGTCGTCGTGCTGGTCTTCCTCAAGGACCACCGCGTCCTGCAGCGCTACACCTACATCTCCATGGTCGGCGCCCTGGTCCTGCTGCTGCTCCCGCTGGTCCCGGGTCTCGGCGCCGACCTCACCTACGGCGCCAAGATCTGGATCTCGGTCGCCGGATTCTCCATTCAGCCCGGTGAGTTCGCCAAGATCGTCCTGGCGGTCTTCTTCGCCGGCTACCTGATGGTGAAGCGGGACGCGCTGGCTCTCGCCAGCCGCCGCTTCATGGGCCTGTACCTGCCGCGCGGCCGCGACCTCGGCCCGATCATCGTCGTCTGGGCGATCTCGATCCTCATCCTGGTGTTCGAGACCGACCTCGGTACGTCGCTGCTGTTCTTCGGAATGTTCGTCATCATGCTGTACGTCGCCACCGAGCGGACCAGCTGGATCGTCTTCGGTCTGATGATGTCCGCGGCCGGAGCCGTCGGTGTGGCCAGCTTCGAACCGCACGTCCAGACGCGTGTGCAGGCCTGGCTCGACCCGATGCGCGAGTACACGCTCAGCCAGGCCGGCGTCCAGGACGGTGTCATCCACTCCGAGCAGGCCATGCAGGCACTGTGGGCGTTCGGCTCCGGCGGCACCCTCGGCACCGGCCTCGGCCAGGGCCACTCCGAGCTCATCCGCTTCGCCGCCAACTCCGACTTCATCCTCGCCACGTTCGGCGAGGAACTGGGCCTCGCCGGAGTCATGGCGATCCTGGTGCTCTACGGCCTGATCGTCGAGCGCGGCATCCGCACGGCCCTCGCGGCCCGCGACCCCTTCGGCAAGCTGCTCGCCGTCGGCCTCTCCGGCGCCTTCGCGCTCCAGGTCTTCGTGGTCGCCGGCGGCGTCATGGGCCTGATCCCGCTGACCGGTATGACCATGCCGTTCCTGGCGTCCGGCGGTTCCTCCGTGATCGCCAACTGGGCCCTGATCGCCATCCTGATCCGCATCAGCGACACCGCACGCCGCCCGGCCCCGGCGCCCGCCCCGAACCCCGACGCCGAGATGACCCAGGTGGTCCGCCCGTGAACAAGCCCCTGCGCCGGATCGCGATCTTCTGCGGGCTGCTCGTCCTCGCCCTGCTGATCCGCGACAACTGGCTCCAGTACGTCCAGGCGGACGAGCTGCGGACCGACACGGCCAACCGCCGTGTGAACATCGAGCGGTACGCCACCCCGCGCGGCGACATCATCGTGGACGGCAACCCGATCACCGGGTCCGTGAAGTCCAAGACGGGCGACTTCGAGTACAAGCGCACGTACAAGGACGGCGCGATGTGGGCGCCCGTCACCGGCTACGCCTCGCAGGCCTTCGGTGCCAACCAGATCGAGAAGATCGAGGACGGCATCCTCACCGGCAACGACGACCGGCTCTTCTTCCGGAACACGCTCGACATGATCACGGGCAAGAAGAAGCAGGGTGGCAACGTCATCACCACCCTCAACGGCGCCGCGCAGAAGGCCGCCTTCGAGGGCCTCGGTGCCAAGAAGGGTGCCGTCGCGGCCATCGACCCCAAGACGGGCGCGATCCTGGCGCTCGCCTCGACGCCGTCGTACGACCCGTCGACGATCGCCGGCAACTCCCTGACCACGGACTCCAAGGCCTGGGACAAGCTGAAGAAGGAGAACAACCCCGACGACCCGATGCTCAACCGGGCGCTGCGCGAGACCTACCCGCCGGGTTCCACCTTCAAGGTCGTCACGGCGGCCGCCGCCCTGGAGAACGGACTCGTCCCCGACGCGGACACGAAGACGAAGTCGCCGGACCCGTGGATCATGCCCGGCACCACGACCGAGCTGCCCAACGAGGGCAACATCCCCTGCAAGAACGCCACCCTGCGCGACGCGCTCAAGGTCTCCTGCAACACGGTCTTCGGCAAGGTCGGCGCGGACCTCGGCAACGAGAAGATGCTGGAAGAGGCCAAGAAGTTCGGCTTCGGCTCCGAGCAGTTCACGCCGATCCGCTCCAGCTCCTCGGTCTTCTCCGACGGCATGAACACGTCGCAGACCGCGCTGTCCTCGATCGGCCAGTACAACACCGCCGCCACCCCGCTCCAGATGGCCATGGTGGCCTCCGCGGTCGCCAATGACGGCACCCTGATGAAGCCGTACATGGTCAGCGAGCTGAGCACGCACAACCTGGACGTCATCGAGCACACCGACCCCGAGAAGCTGAGCCAGCCGCTCTCCAAGGAGAACGCGCAGGTTCTCCAGTCGATGATGGAGACGGTGATCAAGCCGGGCGGCACCGGTACGAGGGCCGCGATCGACGGTGTCACCGTCGGTGGCAAGACGGGTACCGCCCAGCACGGCGTCGACAACAGCGAGAAGCCGTACGCGTGGTTCATCTCCTACGCGAAGCTCTCGGACGGCAGCTCGCCGGTCGCCGTCGCGGTGGTCGTCGAGGACGGCAGCGCCAACCGCGGCGACATCTCCGGTGGCGGTCTCGCCGCCCCCATCGCAAGGGACGTGATGAAGGCAGTCATCGACAGCAAGAAGTGACCCCGCTCACGTCCCCTTCACATCGGTGCACGTTGCGATACCGGTCCTGTCACGGGTGACGGTCTTGGCCAGGTCACACAAGCCGATCCGGGTACGGTATGCCCGGACAGCACACCGCCGGACCACACAAAGGTGCGGTCGGGACCGACGGAGAGGGCTGGTAGGTAGCTATGGAAGAGCCGCGTCGCCTCGGCGGCCGGTACGAGCTGAGCCACGTGCTCGGCCGTGGTGGCATGGCAGAGGTCTACCTCGCGCATGACATCCGGCTCGGCCGTACTGTGGCGGTGAAGACGCTGCGGGCTGACCTCGCACGCGACCCGTCGTTCCAGGCCCGGTTCCGCCGGGAGGCCCAGTCCGCCGCCTCGCTCAACCATCCCGCGATCGTCGCCGTCTACGACACGGGTGAGGACTACATCGACAACACCTCCATCCCGTACATCGTGATGGAGTACGTCGACGGGTCCACGCTGCGCGAGTTGCTGCACTCGGGCCGCAGGCTGCTGCCCGAGCGGTCCATGGAGATGACCATCGGCATCCTCCAGGCCCTCGAGTACTCCCACCGTGCCGGCATCGTCCACCGCGACATCAAGCCCGCCAACGTCATGCTGACGCGCAACGGCCAGGTCAAGGTCATGGACTTCGGCATCGCCCGCGCCATGGGCGACTCCGGCATGACGATGACGCAGACGGCCGCGGTCATCGGCACGGCCCAGTACCTCTCGCCGGAGCAGGCGAAGGGCGAGCAGGTAGACGCCCGCTCGGACCTCTACTCCACCGGTTGTCTGCTCTACGAGCTGCTGACGGTGCGCCCGCCCTTCGTGGGCGACTCCCCGGTGGCCGTCGCGTACCAGCACGTCCGCGAGGAGCCCCAGCCCCCGTCGGTCTTCGACCCCGAGATCACGCCCGAGATGGACGCGATCGTTCTGAAGGCCCTCGTCAAGGACCCGGACTACCGGTACCAGTCCGCCGACGAGATGCGCGCCGACATCGAGGCCTGCCTCGACGGCCAGCCCGTCGCGGCCACCGCCGCCATGGGCTCGGTCGGCTACGGCGGCTACGGCGACGACCAGCAGACCACGGCCATGCGCTCCTCGGACGCCCAGCCCACGTCGATGCTGCCGCCGATGAACCCGGACGACGGCGGCTACGGCTACGACGACCGCCCCGACCGCCGCCGCCAGAAGAAGAACAACACCTCGACGATCCTCCTGGTCGTCGCGGGCGTCCTGGTGCTGATCGGCGCGATCCTGATCGGCAAGTGGGCGTTCGGGGGCAATGGCCCGGGCGACAAGCCGTTCGCCGCACCGAACTTCGTCGGACAGAGCCTGAGCGACGCCAAAAAGATGGTGGTCAACGGAAATCTGAAGCTCGGGACGGTCTCCAAGAAGGCCTGTGAGGATCAGAAGACCGGCAACGTCTGCTCCCAGGACCCGGAGGCCGGCGCAAACGTCAACAAGGGCGACACGGTCAACCTGGTTGTGTCGACCGGTGCGCCGAAGGTGGTCGTTCCGAACGTCACAGGCAAGCAGCTGGACAAGGCCACGAAGATCCTCGAGGCCGACAAGTACGACTTCAACGTCAAGACGAAGTACGAGGAATCCCCGGAGGCGGAGAACAAGGTCCTGGGCCAGGACCCGGAGCTCGGTGCCGAGGTGGAGAAGGGGTCGACGATCACCCTGACCGTCGCCAAGGCGAAGAAGCAGTCCACCGTCCCGGACGTCTCCGGCAAGACCTGCGACGAGGCCAAGGCGCAGATGACGGCCAACAACCTCGTCGGCGAGTGCACCGAGGTGGAGACCGACGACCAGAACCTGGTCGGCAAGGTCATTCAGACGACCCCGGCGGCCAACAATCCCGCGGACCCCGGCACCAAGGTGACGATCCAGATCGGCAAGGCCAAGCAGCAGCAACAGTCGAACGTGCCGAGCGTCGTAGGCCAGACCGTGAAGCAGGCGAAGCAGACCCTGCAGCAGGCGGGCTTCAACGTCCAGTTCGCCAACGGCAGCGATCAGAGCGACAACGCCCTCGTGGCCACCCAGGACCCGCCCGGCAACAGCCAGGTCGACAGCCCGGACAACACGACGGTCACGCTCACGACGGTCAGCATCGGCGGGAACAACAACGGCGGCAACAACAACGGTGGCGGCGGCTTCTTCGGCGGCAACAACGGATAGGCCCCACCAAGAACCACTGCCGGGCAACCGACGGAAAGGGCCCCGGCACTCACTGAGTGCCGGGGCCCTTTCCGTCAACTGATCGAAGTGGCTGACCTGATCGAAGTGGCTGACGTGCTCGCGATGGCTGACGCTGACGTGCCGGCGATGGCTTACGTGGCAGCGATGGCTGACGTGCGGGCGATGCCTGATCCGCTCGAAGCAGGACCGTCGTGTCAGCGCAGTTCCTTCGGAGGCGTCCGGTCCTCGTCCACCTTGTCCACCCGCTCCAGTTCGCCCCACACGACATAGCGGTAGCGGGACGTGTACACGGGCGTGCAGGTCGTCAGGGTGATGTAGTGGCCGGGCTTCTCCTTGCCGGACTGCTTCGGGACCGTCTGGAGGACCTTGACGTTGTACTTCGAGGTCTCCGGAAGGATGCCGAAGACCTTGTAGACGTACCACTTGTCCTTGGTCTCGAAGACGATCGCGTCGCCCTTGCCGATCTTGTCTATGTTGTGGAACTTGGCGCCGTGACCGTCCCGGTGGGCGGCGAGCGTGAAGTTGCCGTTCGTTCCGGTCGTCGGCAGGGACGACTTGACGGGGTCCGTGTAGTAGCCGGCGACGCCGTCGTTGAGGACCTTCGTCGACGTGCCCTTCTCGACCAGGACCTCGCCGTTCTTCATCGCCGGAACGTGCAGGAAGCCGATGCCGTCCTTGGTGTCCAGCGCGCCCGGACCACCTCGGCCCTGCGCCCAGTTGTCGCGGACCTTGTCACCCTGCTTGTGCGCCTCGCGGTCGGCCACGACGTTCGTCCACCACAGCGAGTAGACGACGAACAGGCCGAGCACCAGCCCCACGGTGATCAGGAGTTCGCCGAAGACGCTGACCGTCATCGCGAACCATCCGATGCGCCGGCGCCCCACGGGCGCGTCACCGGCGGCTGCGGATCCGGCTTCCGATGCGGCGCGCTCGTCGTGGTCGGTCCTCGCTGCCACTGTTCATCTGCCCCGTCTGGTCTGTCTCAGGTTGTCTCACGTACCCATGACGCGCGCACGCTGCGCGCGTGCGTCCGCGCCGGTCCTCAGCCGACCAGCGCGTCCGGTTTGCCCTTGCTGCGCGGCCGGTCCTCGACCATCTTGCCCCAGACGATCATCCGGTACTTACTGGTGAACTCCGGTGTGCAGGTGGTCAGTGTGATGTAGCGGCCGGGCCCGGTGAAAGTCGAACCCTTGGGGATCGGGTCGAGGACGCTCGTGTTGCTCGGACTCGTCACCGGCAGGATCGACGCCATCTTGTAGACGTAGTAGTCGTCCTGCGTCTCGACCACGATCTCGTCGCCCGGCTTGAGCCGGTTGATGTAGCGGAACGGCTCACCGTGGGTGTTGCGGTGCCCGGCGAGCGCGAAGTTGCCCGTCTTGGCGTCCGGCATCGCCGTCTTGAGGTCGCCCTCGCCGTAGTGGCCGACCATTCCGCGGTCGAGCACCTTCGTCTTGCTGATGCCCTCCGCGATCGGCGCGACCACGTCCAGCTTCGGAATGTGCAGGATGGCGAAGCCCTGGCCGGGCGAGAACGTCCCCGGATTCCGCTTGCCGTTCGCCCAGTCCTGCTGGAGGTGGTCCGCGGCACTGCCCGCTTGCTGGTGCGCCCGCACGTTCGACCACCACAGCTGGTAGGTCACGAACAACAGCATCAGGACGCCGGTGGTGATGAACACCTCGCCGACCATCCGGCTCACGAGGACGCCCGCGCTGGGCTTCCGGGCCCGTGCCGCCCGCCGGGCCCCCATCCGGCTCAGAGGGGCCTCAGTGGCCCCCTGAGCCGTCTCCTGGGGCTCGTGGGGCTCCTGCGCGCCCCCGTGCCGTCCGCGGCGTCCGGCCGCCTTACGACGGGCCGCACGGCCTCCGGGCGCGGGCACGGCCCCGCTCCGCTCTCCTGTCCGGGGCGGTTCCTGGAGGCGCAACGCGACCGTCTCGTCGTCCAGCGGCAGACGCGCGGCGGCCTGCTCGGCCCGGGGAGCGGCGACCGGTCCGGCGTACGGAACGGCCGGCGACGCCCGGTACGGGGCGGCCACGGGCTCCTCGTACGGCGCGGAGTACGTCCTCTCGTACATCTCCGCGTACGACGGTGACGCCGCCGACGCGGAAGGCATGGCGGACGTCTGGGCCTGCGCCCGGGCCGCCTGAGCCTGAGCGGCCTGGACCTGAGCCGCCTGGAAAGCCTGTGCTTGAGCGGCCTGCGCCCGGGCCGCCTCCGCCTGAGCGGCCTGGGCTTGGGCGGCCTGGGCTTGGGCGGCCTGTGCTTGGGCGGCCTGGGCTTGGGCGGCCTGTGCTTGGGCGGCCTGTGCTTGGGCGGCCTGGGCTTGGGCGGCCTGTGCTTGGGCGGCCTGGGCCGCGTACCAGTCGGGTCCGTACCCTTCGGCGCCGTACCCCTGCTGCGGTACGCCCTGTCCCTGGCCCGGCAGCGGATCCGTCAACGGGTCCGCGAGCCCCCCGACCGCCGCCTCGAAGGCACCCCCGCCCGCATAGGCCTGGGCACCCGCGCCCTCGAACGCCCCGGCGCCCCCGTAAGCGGCCTCGCCGCCATAGGGGGAGCTGTCGCGCTCGGGGCGCAGCGCGGTCACGCCGTGGCCCTGCCCACCACCGGGGCGAGCCCCGCCGACCTCGCCACGGCCACCTTGTCCCCGCACTCGAGCAGCCAGTTGGCGAGCATCCGATGACCGTGCTCGGTCAGCACCGACTCGGGATGGAACTGCACACCCTCGACGGGCAGTTCACGGTGTCTGAGGCCCATGACGATTCCGTCGTGCGTACGGGCCGTGACCTCCAGCTCGGCCGGGACCGTGTCCGGCTCGGCCGCCAGCGAGTGGTAGCGGGTCGCCGTGAAGGGCGACGGGAGGCCGGCGAAGACGCCCTGGCCCTGGTGCTCCACGAGCGAGGTCTTTCCGTGCAACAGCTCGGGCGCGCGGTCGACCACACCGCCGTACGCCACCTGCATCGACTGCATCCCGAGACAGACGCCGAAGACGGGAACCCCGGTCGCGGCACAGTGCCGGACCATGTCGATGCAGACCCCGGCCTGTTCGGGAGCGCCGGGCCCCGGGGACAGGAGCACACCGTCGAAGCCGTCCTGGGCGTGCGCGGTCGACACCTCGTCGTTGCGCAACACCTCGCACTCGGCGCCCAACTGGTACAGGTACTGGACCAGGTTGAAGACGAAGCTGTCGTAGTTGTCCACAACGAGGATGCGCGTGCTCACTGGTTGTCCACCGTCACATCGTTGAAGGGCAGCAGCGGTTCGGCCCAGGGAAAGACGTACTGGAAGAGCACGTAGACCACTGCCAGGACGAGCACGAGCGAGACCAGGGCCTTCACCCATACGCTCCCCGGCAGATGCCGCCAGATCCAGCCGTACATGCCGTCCCTTCCGTCGCCGTACGCCAACAGACTAACGGCGCAGAGCCGCCGGTTTCCCTGCCTCCACGGGCTGTGTGGAATCAAGGTGTGCCCAGACGATCAACCGGTGACTGTGGCCCCACTCCGGATCGCACGTGGTCAGCGTGAGATAGCGCCCCGGACGCGTATACCCGGACTTACGTGGCACAGGGTCGATCACCTCAATGTCGGAGGGCACCGTTTTGTAGGGGCCTTTGTCGATCCGATAGGTGAACCAGGTCGTCCCGTCCGTCAGCACCACCGCGTCACCCCGGCGAAGCTCGGGAAAGTCCTTGAAGGGATCGCCGTACGTACGCCGGTGACCGGCGACCGAGAAATTGCCCTCCTGGCCGAGCTGGGCGGTGCCCCGGTAGTGGCCGAGGCCCTTCTTCAGGACCTGCGTGGCGGTGCCTTCGAGCACGGGCTTGTTCCACGTGAAACCAAGCCGCGGGATGTACATGACCGCGAACGGTCCGCCGTACCTGTAGGGGCCCGGCGCCTTCGGGCTCTCGGTCGCCGTGGCACCGGTGCCACCCGGGGCGCCCGACGCGTCCCCGGTGCCGGAGGGGTCCGAGGATGCCGGGGAGTCCGGCGGGGCCGTCGACTCCTGGGCCGCCGCTCCCCTCGACCACTGCTTCTGGAGCACATCGATCTGGTGGTCCATGGCGCTGTCGGCCTTCACGCCCGTCCAGAACAGCACATAGATCACGAAGAGCACGATCAGGGTGCCGACGGTGATGCACAGCTCACTGATCGTCCTGACGACCACTCGCACCGACACAAGGTCCCCCCGGCGGCAGCTCGCTCCACAGGCTTCGCCCACTGCGCCGCGAAGTCAGGTGCTCACTCCACGGGCTTCGCGTAGTGGAGATCCACTGTGCCCGAGTAGCCGGGAAGAGTCACCGTCCCGTCCTCCTCGACTTTCCAGCCGAGCCCGTAGACGTTGACGTAGACCATGTAGTTCTGGATCGCCGGAGAGGCGGCGAGCGCCTTCTGGAGCTTCTGCGGGTCACCGATGGCGGTGATCTTGTACGGAGGCGAGTAGACGCGGCCCTGGAGAATCAGGGTGTTGCCGACACAGCGCACCGCGCTGGTGGAGATCAGCCGCTGGTCCATCACCTTGATGCCCTGGGCGCCGCCCTGCCACAGAGCGTTCACCACCGCCTGAAGGTCCTGCTGATGGATGACGAGGTAGTCGGGCTGCGGCTCGGGGTAGCCGGGAAGCTTCGCCGTCGCGTTCGGCGGGGCGTCATTGAGCGTGACCGTGACGGCCTTGCCCTTGAGCTTCTGGGTGCCCGCGTTCTTCTCCAGCGCCGCGAGCTTGGCGTCCTCGGCCTCGCTGCTGCCGTCCTCGCGACCGGCGAGGGTGTCCACGTCGTCGCGCAGGGTCCCGTTGGACTCGTCCAGCGTCGCGTTCTTGTGGCTCCGCTCCTGAATCAGGTCGGAGAGCTTCAGCATGGACGCATCCGTACGGATGTTCGTACCCTTGGCGGTATCGAAGCTCATGAAGAAGATGAGACCGGCGAGAGCGAAGACGGCGGCCGTGAGGACACGTACGGGCCGGAAACGGCGCGTACCGCCAGGACTGGAATCCGTCCTGGGGGAGTCGGCAGAATTGCTCAACGTACCCTTATCTCCTTCGGCGCCGCGGAAGCACTACGCTAACGGACGCCCGGGGGAGCACTCAGTGTCCCCTTGTACGCTGCCCCGGAGCCCGCCCCAGTTCCCTGCGCGGCCACGCAGCGCATCGACAGGAGAGACCCTCGTGCCGAAGTCACGTATCCGCAAGAAGGCCGACTACACGCCGCCCCCGGCGAAGCAGGCGTCCAACATCAAGCTGACCAGCAACACCTGGGTCGCCCCGGTCATGCTGGCCATGTTCCTCATCGGTCTCGCCTGGATCGTTGTCTTCTACGTGACGGACGGCTCGCTGCCGATCGACGCGCTCGACAACTGGAACATCGTGGTCGGTTTCGGCTTCATCGCGGCCGGATTCGGCGTCTCCACGCAGTGGAAGTGACCGTCTTCGCTCACCTGGGAACAGCCGGGCCGGCAGCTCTGCCCACGGTTTTCCACTGAGTTATCCACAGCAGTTGTCCACAGGTGGAAAAGAAAGACGATCTGTGGATAACTCATCCGCGGTTGACGCCGGTGTGACTGATCTAACCGGCATCCGGAAACCTGTTCGCCCCCTGTCCGACCTGGGGAAACTCGGGTCAGTGACAGGGGGCACAGCTGTTCCCGAACAGGGTGCACAAGATCCGCCATAGTCTGTGGACAACATCACTTCTCAGGTGAGCCCACCGCGTCCTCAGGTGAGCTGAGCGGTCCTGATCAAGGTCGTGGCGACCACCACGACCAGCATCAGCGCGCAGACCCCGTACTGGACGAGGTTCCGCCGCTCAAGCGGTGCGTGAACCATCGCGTAGCCGACCACGACACCGGCGACCAGGCCTCCGATGTGCGCCTGCCAGGCGATGTTGCTCCACCCGAAGGTGAAGATCAGATTGATCACCAGCAGGGCGATGATCGGGCGCATGTCGTAGTTGAGCCGGCGCATCAGCACCGCGGTGGCGCCGAACAGACCGAAGATCGCGCCGGAGGCGCCGAGCGACGGCTGGTCGGCGTCGGCGAGGAGGTAGCAGAGCGCGCTGCCCGCGAGACCCGAGATGAAGTAGAGGGCGATGAAGCGGGCGCGGCCGAGAGCCGCCTCCAGGGGACCGCCGACCCACCACAGGCTGAGCATGTTGAAGATGATGTGCATGGCGCTGCCGTGCAGGAACATCGACGTCAGCATCCGGTACCACTGGCCTTCGGCCACGCCCTGGATATCGCCGGAGAGCCAGGCACGGCCGAACAGGGTGAAGCGGTCGGTGAAGGCGTCGCCCACCGAGAGCTGGACGAGATAGAAGGCCAGGTTGAGGCCGATCAGCACCTTGGTGACGAGTCGGGGGTCCGAAGCGACCGTGCCGCCCGCGAGGGTGCGGGGCTGGGTGGCCGCCGGGGCGTGACCGGTGCCGGAGCCGCCGCGTACACAGTCGGGGCACTGGAAGCCGACGGAGGCGCTGACCATGCACTCGGGGCAGATCGGGCGCTCGCAGCGGGTGCAGCGGACGCCTGTCTCACGGTCCGGGTGCCGGTAGCAACCGGGCAGGTTCTGGGCGTCCTGCGGTCCCTTGTCCCGCGGGCCCTGCGGGCTGCCGGGCGGCTGGTCCATGGGGTCCCCTCAATCTCCGTACGGCGGCTCGCACGCGCTCACACCGGGTCCGGGTGCGCAAGGCACCGCCCCGTCCATCCTTACGGATGAACGGGGCGTTTGGTTCCCTGCGGGACCCTTCGGGCTCACGGACGAAGGAGTCCGGCGCGGGCTCAGCCCTCGCGGGTCTCGACGACGACCGACTCGATGACGACGTCGTTGACCGGGCGGTCGGTGCGCGGGTTGGTCTGGGCGCCGGCGATGGCGTCCACGACCTTCTGGCTGGCCGCGTCCGTGACCTCACCGAAAATGGTGTGCTTGCGGGTCAGCCAGGCCGTCGGGGAGACGGTGATGAAGAACTGCGAGCCGTTGGTGCCCGGGCCGGCGTTGGCCATGGCCAGCAGGTAGGGCTTGTTGAAGGCGAGGTCCGGGTGGAACTCGTCCTCGAACTGGTAGCCGGGGCCGCCCGTGCCGTTGCCCAGCGGGTCACCGCCCTGGATCATGAAACCGCTGATCACCCGGTGGAAGACCGTGCCGTCGTACAGCTTGTCCGTGGACTTCACACCCGTCTCCGGGTTGACCCACTCACGCTCACCCTTGGCGAGCTCGACGAAGTTCCGGACCGTCTTGGGCGCGTGGTTCGGCAGGAGCCGGATTTCGATGTCGCCTTGGTTGGTCTTCAGGGTGGCGTAAAGCTGCTCGGCCACGATCTGCCTTCCGTTGCCTTCTCTTGACGCTCCGATCCTCGCACGGACCGGCCTGCTCAGCCCCTGACCGCCACCTCCGCACGAACATGCGGACGCCGCCTTTCGAGAAATCCGGTCGAGTCGCTCCGGGACGGGGGCGGGCGGAGGCGATCCGTGGCATTGTCGACGACAAGCTCCCGTTGCCCCGTATTAATCCGCTATCTCACTTGATCGACACCTGACCGGCTCCGTCTAGGGAGTCCCCGGGAGTCGGCACCCGTGACACGGATGCCCGCCCTCACATGCCCCGGATCACTTGGGCGGGCATGATCCCCATAGGGGTGGAAAGGTGAACTCTGTGTCATTGGGGGTACCTGAAACCCCCGACGTACGCCACCGAGGAGGAGGAAACCCGTGACCCGCATCGACAGCGTGCGCGCCGCGACCGGCTCGGCGAAGGACAGCGTGCTGCACGCCGCGGAAGTGGTGGCGCCTTACGCCGACACGGCCAAGGACAGGGCTTCGTACTACGCGAGCGAAGCACGCGTACGGCTCGCGCCGAAGGTGTCGCAGGCCGCCGAACAGGCCCGCGTCCAGTACGACGCCTATCTCGCGCCGCGCCTTGAGCAGGCCCGTACCCATGTGCCGCCGAAGGTCGACCAAGCCGCCCAGGAGGCGGCCGTCCGCACCCGCAAGGCGGCTCGTCAGGCAGCCGACTATTCCAGGCCGAGGATCGAGCAGGCGGTGGCCGCGGCCCAGCCCGTTCGGGAGGAGGCAGCGGCACGCGGTGTGGCCGCCATCGCCGCACTGCGCGGCCAGGTCTCACCGCAGGAGATCCAGAAGCTGCTCCGCAAGCACGAACGGCGGGCGAGGGCCGGCCGTCTCGTGAAGGGGCTGGCCGTGCTGGGGATTCTGGCGGGTGGCGCTTTCGCCGCCTGGAAGTGGTGGGACAAGCAGGCCAACCCCGACTGGCTCGTCGAACCCCCGGCCGCGACCGAGGTGCCCGAAGCCGGGCGGCTCACGTCGGTCGACGGGAGCGGCCAGTCCGCGCTGGACCCCGAGGTCCAGGCCAAGGAGGCCGAGGAAGAGGCGGCGGAGCGCGACGACCGTCGCTGAACCGACCCAACATCGCCGCGGGGCAGGAGACTTGACGGTCTCCTGCCCCGCGGCGATGTTTCACGTGGAACGGCGGAGCGAGGGGTCGCGAACAACCCGGGGCGGATTTACCCGCACCGCTCACGATGACGTTTGCAACGGTCCTGGTGTGCAGCATCGGTGGAGATGTTGTTGACGGAATGCGCCGAACCGGTTACTCGACAGCCTGCACGGCAGCTCACGCAAGGGCCCCGGCCGACCCCTCGACCCATCGGCGGCGCTCCGGCCGCCCACACAGCGGAGCCACAGGCCTCGTTCCGGCCATCTGTTTGCGCAAAGAACTGCAACGCCTGCAAAGCGGCATCCTGTGACACACGTCACCGAGGGCGCGCACGCCGGCCTTCGCCCTGCCCGGGACCACCTCACCGCAAGCCCGCGCCCGGACGAAAAGGGGACATACAAAAACCGGCCAGTCGCCGTTGTCGGGCGTCTGACCGGTTCGAGGTGTGGAGCCTAGGGGAGTCGAACCCCTGACATCTGCCATGCAAAGACAGCGCTCTACCAACTGAGCTAAGGCCCCGTAAGAGGAGCGTCCGACCACAGGATCCATCTGTCGACGGGCGCCGCAGACCAGAGTACCGGGTCACCCCCGGGATCTCGCAAAAAGATGGGGGTCCCCGTGGACGACCACTCTCCGTAAGATGCTCGACGTGGTTCGCTGTCGCGAACCGCGGTACTTGGGGAAGCGATGGGGAGACGCAATGGACGCCGCACAGCAGGAAGCAACCGCGAGAGCCCGGGAGCTGCAGCGGAACTGGTACGGGGAGCCGCTGGGGGCGCTCTTCCGTAGGCTCATAGAGGACCTGGGTCTGAACCAGGCGCGTCTTGCCGGGGTGCTGGGCCTGTCCGCACCCATGTTGTCGCAGCTGATGAGCGGTCAGCGTGCCAAGATCGGCAATCCCGCGGTGGTCCAGCGCGTACAGCTCCTGCAGGACCTGGCGGGGCAGGTCGCCGACGGAAGCGTCAGCGCCGCCGAGGCGACCGAGCGGATGGACGAGATCAAGAAGTCCCAGGGGGGATCGGTGCTCAGCAACACCACGCAGTCCACGACCAGTTCGGGAGCCCCGACGGTCAAGCGGGTGGTCCGCGAGATCCAGTCGCTGCTGCGCTCGGTGGCAGCCGCCGGAGACATCATCGACGCGGCGGACACCCTCGCCCCGACCCACCCGGAACTGGCAGAGTTCCTCCGGGTCTACGGCGCCGGCCGTACCTCTGACGCGGTCGCGCACTACCAGTCCCACCAGAGCTGAGCCGATCGCCCGGCCGCCGACCGCCCGTCGCTGGAGGCCTGTGACACCTTCCAGCCGCCACACGTCAGGCAGCCGGGCGCCTCGGAAGAGGTCTCCGGACCGACCGCCGAAGGGGAGCGACGCACGACCATGGGTGAGGTCTTCGCAGGCCGGTACGAACTGGTCGACCCGATCGGGCGCGGGGGAGTCGGTGCGGTGTGGCGCGCCTGGGACCACCGGCGGCGCCGCTATGTGGCCGCCAAGGTGTTGCAGCAGAGCGACGCGCACGCGTTGCTGCGATTCGTGCGGGAGCAGGCGCTGCGGATCGACCATCCGCACGTACTGGCTCCCGCCAGCTGGGCCGCCGACGACGACAAGGTCCTGTTCACCATGGACCTGGTCGCCGGGGGCTCGCTGGTCCACCTGGTCAACGACTACGGCCCGCTGCCTCCCCTCTTCGTCTGCACGCTGGTCGACCAGCTCCTGGCAGGCCTCACCGCCGTGCACGCGGAGGGAGTCGTACACCGGGACATCAAGCCCGCGAACGTGCTTCTCGAAGCGACCGGCACGGCCCGGCCGCGGTTGCGTCTGTCCGATTTCGGCATCGCGATGCGGCTGGGCGAACCGCGGCTCACCGAGACCAACTACGTGGTGGGAACGCCGGGTTACTTCGCCCCCGAGCAGATGCTCGGCTCCGAACCCGACTTCCCCGCCGACCTGTTCGCCGTGGGGCTGGTCGCCCTGTACCTCCTGGAAGGCGCCAAGCCCGACGCCAAGGCGCTGATCGAATACTTCGCCGAGCACGGCACGCCGTCCGCCCCGCGGGGCATACCCGAGCCTCTGTGGCAGGTCGTGGCGATGCTCCTCCAACCGGATCCGCACGCTCGCTTCCGCACCGCCACAGGGGCGCGCAAGGCCCTTGCCGCAGCCGTCGAACTGCTCCCCGAGCCCGGACCCGACGACGAACTGATCGAGGTCTTCGACCAACTCGGGCCACTGCCTGAGGGGTTCGGCCCGGCGGGACCCCTGGAGCCGGGAACCGCTTCGGGCCGGAACGCACGGACTCTGTCCTCCCGCGGACATCCGGACTCCACAGCCGCTCACCCCGGCCCGGACAGCACGCCTTCGTGGCCCGACACCGACATCGACTCCGGCACCTTCACGGACGCGGACTCCGACTCCCCACACGATTCCGCTCCGATCACCGGCACCGGCACAGGCGCCGGCATCGGCACGAACACAGGCATCGATGCCGGCACAGGCTCCGACACCGGCACTGGCGCCGATGCCGACCCAGGCTCAGGCTCCGACCTCGGAGCCGAATCCCACCCCCACTCAGGCTCAGGCTCCAGATCCGACTCCGGCCCAAGCCTCGCCCCTGACCCCCGCTCCGGCAGGGGCTCCCTTCCTGCCTCGGCCTCGGTGCCCACCCCTGGCGAGGCATCCGGTTCCGACCTCGGCTCGGGAGCGCGGGGGCTCCTCCCCAGGAGCGTCCGGCCTGGTCCCGGTGGCGAGGCGGGGTATCCGGACCTCGGCACCGGAGACGTACTCCCGGAATCTCTTTCCCCCGACGGCAGGCAGGGCTCTGCCCAGGCCGCCCAGGATCCGTGGCCCGCTCAGGACGGCGTACGGGCTCAGGACGGCGTACGGGCTCAGCCCGCCTCCGAGGGAGCGCGAGCTCAGCCTGGCCGCGAACGCGGGCGACTGACCGCCGACGACGGCGTACAGGCTCGGCACTTCTCCGAGGACGCGCGATCTCTTGCCGCCCCCGACGACACACCTCCGGACCCCACCGACGGGACCCCTTCCCAGCCGCCCTCGATGTCGGACACCGGCAGCTTCCATCTGCCGCCGCCGCAGATCTCTTCCTCCACCGACTCCCAGCGGCGGGAGCAGGCCGAGTTTCCATCCCACCAGCCCCAGCATCCACCGAAACAGCAGCAGCCCCAGCAGGCGTGGCAGGAGACGCAGACGCCCACTCCCCCCACCTCGGTCCCGCTCGCCCTGCCGAGGTCGGCTCCGCTCTACCCCCAGTCGTTCGACCCGACTCCGACGCCTACGCCCCCGACCACACCCACTCCTACGCAAGTGCCCTCCCCCGATCGGCCCCCGGCCCCGTCCGCCGCGATGCCGCAGCACGCATACGCCTCTACTGCTTCATACACCGCTCGGTCCGTCCAGGTTCCGCCTCGGACGGGGGCAGTTCCGGTGCGCCACAGAAGGCGCGCACGGCCGCGCCCGGGGCCGCCCGCCAAGGTCGCGGTGCCGATGCTGCTGCTCGCGCTGGCCTGTTTCGCGGTGGGGTTCTGGGCACTGAGCCGCATCTGATCCGGGCACTGGCACAAGCCTGAGAGGCGGCGCGAACGGTCCCGGGCGCCACCGCCACCGAAGCCCGCGGGAGAAGCCCCAGCCCAGGAAGATCCCTGCCCCACCCGACCCGCGATCCGGACGAGGAGCGCTACCAGCCGCGTGTCGCCCCGTGTTCCCAAGGTGCCGGCGCCGGTGCGGGCAGCTGGGCCGAAGCGGTGTCCGCGTCTTCCGGTGCGGTCCTGACGGTCCGCGCCGCCCGGCGGCGCGCGGCCACGGTCCACATCCCGAGCGTCAGCATCAGCAGGCTTCCCGTCCCGATACCCCCCGCGGCGATCAGTTCCATGGTGCCCATCCGGCCGTCGTCGCCGCTGCCACCGGCGCCGGTACCGGCCGTCCCGCCCCCCGTGCGGTCGTCGGTCGCGTCGTCGGAGTCCCCCGCCGGAACGTCGAACACGTCTCTGGGGTCCGCCGCCCCCGCGTAAGCGGGTCCCGTCCCCGCCGCTCCGGCCACGCGCACCCGCAGGGTCAGCCCGAAGGGCCCCTCGCCGAAGCGGTCGGCGATCTGCGCGGCGAGATGGACCACGAGGTAGTAGGAACCCGCGAACCGCATCGCACTCACATGGTTGTTGAGGGCGAAGCGGTTCTCATAGGCGACGGGAGGCAGGGGGTCGAGCGCGGCGGAGCGCTGGCTGCCGTCGTATCCGGAACCGACGTCGTCGACGAAGCCGCGCACGGGGTTGTAGAGAGACATGGTGAGGGCGGTGCCCACATAACCGTCGCCGCGGCCCGAACTGCCCAGGTCCGCGGTGGCATAGAACCGCTGTCCCCAGTCGACCGGCACCTTGTAGAAGCGCGTCTGCCCGGGGCTGATCTCGTCGTCCCAGATTCCCTGGCTCAGAGAGCGGGCCCTGCTGAACCCGGCGCCGCCGCTGCGGTGCTTCGAGACCCCCGCAAGGGCGTCGGGCGACGCGGAGTTCCAGGCTTCCGGGGCCTTCGTCGAACCGGGAGCCTTCTTCAGACCGGGCTCCGACACATAGCTGAGCTCCAGGTCCCAGGCGCGGGACGAGGAAGGCGCCGTGGCGGCCGGATCCGTCGTCCTCGACGCACCCGCCGCTCCGGAGCGTTCGACGACCACGTAGTACGTTCCCGCCGTCCGGCAGGCGTACTGCTTGCCGCCCGTTTCGCGGGACGCCGAGGCGGCGATGGGGTGCGGGCTCTGGGTGGCGCCGAAGTGGGCGGTGCCGGAGGAGGAACAGTTGCGGCCGTTGCCGTCCTGCAGAGCGACCTTGAGGCCGTCCGCATAGGAGACCGTCGCACCGGGCCGGGGGACGGCGGTGGCGGCGACGTACGCGCTGGAGTCGGCGTCGAGTTCGAGACGGTAGTAGAGCCTGCCGTCCCTGCCCGCAGGCCCGATGGAGCTCTTGTACGTGTGGCCCGGCTCGAGTCGTACGGAGTAGGTCGTGTCCGCGGTGCCTTTGACGGTGGTGGCGCCCTCCGCGAAGGAGTACGGCTCGGGCGTACCGTCGGCGGCCGTCCTCGCGTCCTCGGCGGTGGTTCGCGCGGCGGCGGGCTCGGAAGCCGCGGCCGGGCCTGCGGGCGCGAGGGTCACGCACAGCGCGGCCGCTGCCGCCGTGGCCGTGAGCATCCGGCCGTGCCACGACCCCGCACACCGGCCCTGGACACGCCCGCCTTCCGTGCGCCGCCCCATCACGCGCCACCCCTCGTCGTAGCCCCCTGGCGCGGACCATCCTGCCTCGTCGGCCACCGCGGCACCCGAGCTATCAGTGGGAGCGGCCGAAAGCCGGCGGCTGCAAGGCCGTCACTTTTGCCCGTGCCACCGATTCGCTCGCTTTCGTGAAGCGACGGGGCTCCGGGAAACACAAAACCCCGACCGCGAGGCGGCCGGGGTCTGCTCCGAGACTGTTGTCGGTACTCACGAACCCGTGGGCACGGAGTCAGTCGCCTCCGTCCACAGATCCTGCTCGGCGCGATCCGCCTGGATCTGGCGGTACACGAGGAGCCCGCCGATGGCGGCCAGTGCGACCAGGAGAAGCTTCTTCACCGCGCGACCTCGTCTTTCGTTGACGTAGGGGACCTCTGGCGCCCGACTATACACACCGACCGATATCGATCGGTGACCTGGATCGGCACCCAACTGCGGCCCCGCACACAGCAGTAGAACGGGAGACGACCACTCCGATCTCAGGGTGATCGCACATCACAGACAGTGACTTTCGATGGCATCTACGGACTTTTCCGGTCTCTTGCGACCATCCGGGTGGTGTTCATCTGAACATCAACGCGCCACGGGCGTTGGTCCACCACTTCGCGGCCCGCATACACATCATGAGGAAAGTACGCAAATCGCCCGACCCGAAAGTGAGGGGCCGTGACCCAGAACAAGGTCATGAAGCTGTGGACCGCCGTCATCACCGCCTTCCTGGCGCTGTGCACGACGCTCGGACTCATCACGACCACCGCGGCCGCCGCGGTACCGCAGGCCGGCCCGGCCCGCAACACCGAGACGTCCGTGACCGCCCCGGCGATGGCTCCCTGGGCCTGGGCCTGGTCCTACAGTCGGGCCCTGCCTCCCACGATGAAGCAACGCATCCGCGCCGAGGCACACGGCTCCTCGCCCAGCTGCCGCCACCGCGCACCGGCGGACGACGAGACGACGGATCCCGCCCTCGGCGATCCTGAAGGCCTGGCCGGCCCCGACGCCTGCTCCGAGCCCGAGGCCCTCGCGGCGCCCGACACGGAGCTCCTGGCACCCCTCGCGGCCGTAGCACCGCTCCAGCGCTGAGACGCTCGGGGAGCACCGCACGAGGAGTCGAAGTCGGTACAGGCCGGCGGTGAGTACGAAACCCCGCTCCTGGCTCAGTACCGGTGAATGACAGCACAGAACGCCGGCCCCGGCCGAGTTCGGACAGCCGGTACGGGACCTCGTCCCTGGCCGAGTACGCGTGGCCGGCAACGGACACCGTCCCCGGCAGAGCACGCGTGGCCGGTACGGGACACCGTCCCCGGCAGAGCACGAACGGAAAGCACGGGGAACAACCCCCTGCACCTTTCCGAACCCCGCGCCCTCTCGCGCCTCCTCCTCGCACACGCGCCCCTTCGCGTGGTCCTTCATGGGCCTTCGCGCACCCCTCAACCCCTCACGGACACCCTGACGTAGCGGCGAACTTGCGTACAAAGCACCCAGGGCAGAGGCCCGGCGACTCGGACGAGTCGCCGGGCCTTCGACGTTGCACCGCCGTGAACCGCCCGCAGTGAGCCTTCCGGCGCGCGCCACGCCTCGCGGACCGGCTCCTCGGCAGGAGGGCCCGTAGGGCGCGGTGAAGACGTGCCTCACGAGCGCCCACGGGCACGAGCCTCGGCGCCTTCAGCTGCTCCGGCGGCCGAACGCCCTCCCCGCCCCCGCGCACCATCCGAACCTGGTGTCCGGGATTCGCGATCCCCACAAGCAGGACCCGCTCCTTGAGGGCTCCGTCCGGCTTCGCGCTTTCCCAGGAATCGTCATCGTGACGGTGCATCCCGCCGGACCGTTCACGGTCGGCCAGGGAACCCGCACGCTCGTCATGGCCTCCCCCCGCGGGAAACGCAAAGACCCCCAACCGGAATCGGTTGAGGGCCTTCATGCTGTGGGGCTAACAGGATTTGAACCTGTGGCCTCATCCTTATCAGGGATGCGCTCTAACCAACTGAGCTATAGCCCCGCCGCGCTTTGCGGTGTGTGTCCCGCGCGCTGACCTCTGAAGATTAGCGCACGACGCGGCCAGTCCCAAAATCGATAGTCAGAGGCCGTTTGAGCGGGCGCTCACTCGTCCTCGGCGAGCGTCAGCTCGACGCCGCCGACGAAGCCGGCGGAGAGGTTGTAGATGAACGCTCCGAGCGTCGCCAGAGCGGTCGCGAGGACCACGTCGATGACCGCGATGACCGAGGTGAACATCAGGACGTGCGGGAGCGAGAGGAACGACTGCAGGTCGAAACCGTTCGACTCGTTCGAGCCCGTCGCCTCGGAGATCGTGCCGCCGACGGTCGAGAACACGCCCATCGCGTCCATGACCATCCACAGCACCGCGGCCGCCACGATCGTGCAGATGCCGAGCGCGATGGAGAGCAGGAAACTGACCTTCATCACCGACCACGGGTCGGCCTTGGCCACCCGCAGCCGCGCCTTGCGCGTCCGCGGCGTGGTCCGCGCACCGGTGCGCGGCCGGCGGACCGCGCCCGACGGCGGCTGCGCCGGATAGGCCTGCGGCGGGTGGTACGGCTGTGCGGGCTGCTGTCCCGGCCGCTCGCCGGGCAGCGGCGATGCCGGCGCCGCCGGGCCCGCCGTCGGCGCGCTCGGCGCCGCGGGCGCCCCGACCGGGGCCCCCTGCCCGCCCGCGTACTGCTGGGCCTGCTGGCCTCGGGTGTCCGTCACAGTTCCCCCCTGGGATCCATGAGAATCATGGGAGTCAGTCGCATCCATGGCGGTGCCACGGCCGCCGTCCGTTTCCGTACCGGTCGATCCGGCGCCCGTGGCTCCGCTCACGATGACTCACTCCTCGCGCTACTCGGCCGAGGACGGCTCGCCCTCTTCCGTACCGACGGCCTCGATGCCTTCGGCGTTCTCGTCCACGGCGTCCACGCCGTCGACTTCCTCCGCCTCACGACCGGCCTCGGCGTTACGAGCGATACCGACCACGGCATCGCGCTTGCCCAGGTTGATCAGTTGGACGCCCATGGTGTCACGGCCCGTCTCCCTGACCTCGTTGACTCGCGTACGAATCACACCACCGGACAGTGTGATGGCGAGGATCTCATCGGTCTCCTCGACCACCAGCGCGCCGACGAGAGAACCGCGGTCCTCGACGATCTTGGCGGCCTTGATACCGAGGCCGCCGCGACCCTGGACGCGGTACTCGTCGACGGCGGTCCGCTTCGCGTACCCACCGTCTGTGGCAGTGAACACGAACGTACCGGGTCGAACAACATTCATCGAGAGCAGCTCATCGCTCCCGCGGAAGCTCATGCCCTTGACGCCCGAGGTCGCACGGCCCATCGGTCGCAAAGCGTCATCCGTCGCGGTGAACCTGATCGACTGCGCCTTCTTGCTGATCAGGAGCAGATCATCCTCGGCGGATACAAGTTCGGCTCCGATCAGTTCGTCGTCGGATCCGTCCTCCGTCTCACGAAGGTTGATCGCGATGACGCCGCCCGCGCGGGGCGAATCGTAATCCTTGAGCGGCGTCTTCTTGACCAGTCCGCCCTTCGTGGCCAGCACCAGATAGGGCGCCGCCTCGTAGTCGCGGATCGCGAGGATCTCGGCGATCGCCTCGTCCGGCTGGAAGGCCAGCAGGTTGGCGACGTGCTGGCCGCGCGCGTCCCGGCCGGCGTCCGGAAGCTCGTACGCCTTGGCGCGGTACACGCGGCCCTTGTTGGTGAAGAACAGCAGCCAGTGGTGCGTCGTCGACACGAAGAAGTGGTCGACGATGTCGTCCTGCTTCAGCTTCGTGCCGCGGACGCCCTTGCCGCCCCGCTTCTGCGAGCGGTAGTCCTCCGTCTTGGTGCGCTTGATGTAGCCGCCGCGCGTGATGGTGACGACGATGTCCTCTTCGGCGATCAGGTCCTCGATGGACATGTCACCGTCGAAGGGCACCAGCTTGGAGCGGCGGTCGTCGCCGAACTTCTCGACGATCGCGGCGAGCTCCTCGCTGATGATGCCGCGCTGGCGGACCGGCGAGGCGAGGATCTCGTTGTACTCGCGGATCTTGGCCTGGAGCTCGTCGTGTTCCTGGATGATCTTCTGGCGCTCCAGGGCGGCCAGTCGGCGCAGCTGCATCTCGAGGATCGCGTTGGCCTGGATCTCGTCGATCTCCAGGAGGCCCATGAGGCCCTCTCGCGCGATCTCCACGGTGTCACTGCGCCGGATGAGCGCGATGACCTCGTCGATGGCGTCCAGGGCCTTCAGGAGGCCGCGCAGGATGTGCGCGCGCTCCTCGGCCTTGCGCAGCCGGAACTTCGTCCGGCGGACGATGACCTCGATCTGGTGCGTCACCCAGTGGCGGATGAACGCGTCCAGGGAGAGGGTGCGCGGCACACCGTCGACGAGCGCCAGCATGTTCGCGCCGAAGTTCGTCTGCAGGTCGGTGTGCTTGTAGAGGTTGTTCAGGACGACCTTGGCGACGGCGTCCCTCTTGAGCACGATCACGAGCCGCTGGCCGGTACGGGAGCTGGTCTCGTCCCGTACGTCCGCGATGCCGCCGACCTTGCCGTCCTTGACCAGGTCGGCGATCTTCTGGGCGAGGTTGTCGGGGTTGACCTGGTACGGGAGTTCGGTGACCACCAGGCACTGGCGGTTCTGGATCTCCTCGACGTCGACGACCGCGCGCATCGTGATGGAGCCACGGCCCGTGCGGTACGCCTCCTCGATGCCCTTGCGGCCCACCACCAGGGCACCGCTCGGGAAATCGGGGCCCTTGATGCGCTCGATCAGGGCGTCCAGAAGCTCCTCGTGGGAGGCCTCGGGGTTCTCCAGGTACCACTGGGCGCCGGCCGCGACCTCGCGCAGGTTGTGCGGCGGGATGTTGGTGGCCATACCGACCGCGATGCCCGCCGAGCCGTTGATCAGCAGGTTCGGGAAGCGGGCCGGCAGGACCGTCGGCTCCTGGTTGCGGCCATCGTAGTTGTCCGTGAAATCGACGGTCTCCTCGTCGATGTCGCGGACCATCTCCATGGACAGCGGCTTCAGCTTGCACTCGGTGTACCGCATGGCGGCGGCCGGGTCGTTGCCGGGAGAGCCGAAGTTGCCGTTGGAGTCCACCAGCGGCATCCGCATCGACCACGGCTGCGCGAGGCGGACCAGCGCGTCGTAGATCGAGGAGTCGCCGTGCGGGTGGTAGGTACCCATGACGTCGCCGACGACACGGGCGCACTTGTAGAAGCCCTTCTCGGGCCGGTAGCCGCCGTCGTACATGGCGTACAGGACGCGGCGGTGGACGGGCTTGAGACCGTCCCGTACGTCGGGCAGCGCGCGCGACACGATGACGGACATCGCGTAGTCGAGGTACGAGCGCTGCATCTCGGTCTCGAGCCCGACGGGCTCGATGCGCATGGCGATGTCGCCCGCTTCAGGATTGATCGGCGTGTTCTCGTCGGTCATTGCTGGTGAAGATCCTTTCTGACGCGGTCAGCTGAGACCGACTCAGATGTCGAGGAAGCGGACGTCCTTGGCATTGCGCTGGATGAACGCGCGGCGCGCCTCGACGTCCTCGCCCATGAGGACCGAGAACAGGTCGTCGGCCTGGGCGGCGTCGTCGAGCGTGACCTGGCCGAGGACGCGGTGCTCCTGGTCCATGGTCGTGATGCGCAGTTCCTCGGCGTTCATCTCACCGAGACCCTTGAAGCGCTGGATCGAGTCCTCACGGACGCGCTTGCCCGCCTGGCGGCCGAGCTCGATCAGCGCGTCGCGCTCGCGGTCCGAGTACGCGTACTCGAAGTCGTCCCGGCCCCACTTGATCTTGTACAGCGGCGGGCGGGACAGGAAGACGTGCCCGGCCTCGACCAGCGGCCGCATGAAGCGGAACAGGAAGGTCAGCAGCAGAGTGTTGATGTGCTGGCCGTCGACGTCGGCGTCCGCCATCAGAATGATCTTGTGATAGCGGAGCTTCGCGATGTCGAAGTCCTCGTGGACTCCGGTGCCGAAGGCGGAGATCAGTGCCTGGATCTCCTGGTTCTGCAGGATCTTGTCGATCCGCGCCTTCTCGACGTTGAGGATCTTTCCTCGGATCGGGAGGATCGCCTGGTACTGCGGGTTGCGGCCGGACTTGGCCGAGCCGCCGGCGGAGTCACCCTCGACGATGAAGATCTCGCACTTGGTGGGGTCGTTCGACTGGCAGTCGGAGAGCTTGCCCGGCAGGGACGCCGACTCCAGAAGACCCTTGCGGCGGGTGAGGTCACGCGCCTTGCGGGCCGCCACGCGCGCGGTGGCCGCCTGGATGGACTTGCGGATGATGTCCGCGGCCTCGACCGGGTTGCGGTCCAGCCAGTCGTTGAGGTGCTCGTAGACCGCCTTCTGGACGAAGGTCTTCGCCTCCGTGTTGCCCAGCTTGGTCTTGGTCTGGCCCTCGAACTGAGGCTCGCTCAGCTTGACCGAGATGATCGCGGTCAGACCCTCGCGGATGTCGTCACCCGTGAGGTTGTCGTCCTTCTCGCGAAGCAGCTTCTTGTCGCGCGCGTACTTGTTGATGAGCGAGGTCAGCGCCGCACGGAAGCCTTCCTCGTGCGTACCGCCCTCGTGCGTGTGGATGATGTTGGCGAAGGAGTACACGCCCTCGCTGTAGCCGCTGTTCCACTGCATCGCGACCTCGAGGGACAGGCTCTTGTCCTTGTCCTCGGCTTCGAGGTCGATGACGGTGGGGTGCACCGCTTCTCCCTTGCGGGAGTTGAGGTACTTCACGAAGTCGACGATGCCGCCTTCGTAGTGGTACGTGACGGTCTTGACTTCGTCCTTCTCGTCGGCGCCCGCCTCGTCCGCCCCGGCGACGGCCTTCGCCGAATCGCGCTCATCAGTGAGTTTGATCGTCAAACCCTTGTTGAGGAACGCCATCTCCTGGAAGCGCCGCGAGAGCGTCTCGAAGGAGTACTCCGTGGTCTCGAAGATGTCCGCGTCGGCCCAGAAGGTGACCGACGTGCCCGTCTCGTCCGTGGCCTCGTGCTGGACCAGCGGGGCGGTCGGAACGCCCATCTTGTAGTCCTGCGTGTGGCGGTGGCCGTCCGTCTTGACCTCGACGGAGACCTTGCTCGACAGGGCGTTCACGACGGAGACGCCGACGCCGTGCAGACCACCGGAGACCGCGTAGCCGCCGCCGCCGAACTTGCCGCCCGCGTGCAGGACGGTCAGCACGACCTCGAGGGCCGGCTTGCCCTCGGACGCGACGATGCCCACCGGGATGCCGCGGCCGTTGTCGACGACGCGCACGCCGCCGTCCGGGAGGATCGTGATCTCGATCGTGTCCGCGTGGCCGGCGAGCGCCTCGTCGACCGAGTTGTCCACCACCTCGTACACGAGGTGGTGGAGTCCACGCTCACCGGTCGAACCGATGTACATGCCGGGTCGCTTGCGGACCGCGTCCAGACCCTCGAGGACGGTGATGGCACTGGCGTCGTACGAGGCTGTGACCTCGCCGTTTGCGCCGACGTCGGTGGACAGGATGTTCTCGTTGGGGTTGCCGGAATCGGCCACGAAGCGCCCTTTCTGGCACAGCACAAGCCGAACTCCCGGCGGGTGGCCGGAGCGGCTGCGGCGTGTTGCGTTGGTAAGCCTTGGTCAGCGTTGCTCGGTGCGTCCCACAAGTGGGGCGGGATTAGCTTCCAGTCTACCGGTAGCGCCGACAGTGATGGGGGTTTGCCGGTACCTGAGTCCGCATGTGCCGCCCTGAACAGGTCTCGCCCGACTCCCCATATGCGGACCCGGGCCCAAAGAGGCTTACAGCGGCACTCAGCGCTTCCGGGTGTCAACCCTTGGCTACTGACGAGTCAGGTCGCTGTCCGCGGCCGTGAGCGGTTGCTCGCGGTGGCCGACCCGAGCCCGGCGCACAGAGCCCTGCCGAACGGCCGCGGCGGACTCGGTTCAGGGCGTGATCGACCTCTGACCAGGGACGATCGACAGATCACCGCATCAGCGAGCAGCGACGGCCGGGGGGCCGGAACGGCCACGGACGTCCGCGCGGCGGACCCGAGAGAACAGCGCGTCCTCCACAGACGGGGGCGTCGCGGGACTCGAAGGCGCTGCGAACAGTCGTCACCTCGCCCGTCCGTCGGCGGCGCGCACCCCGATCGTCGGCGCGGGGCGGCCCGATGCGGCAGCGGGCGACTTCCCGAACATGTTCACCATCGGCCGGATTTCGCGGCCGGGCGCGGTCACGATCACCCGGCTCGCCGGCTCGCTGGCCCGGCGATCACCGGGGTCGGTGGCCGGCACCCGGATGGGTCCGCCGCACGGCCCGACGCACGCCGGTCACCCGTAGGTGTCGCCGGGGCCCGTGCTGCCCGGAGCGCGCAGGGGCCCGAAGCGGCGTGGGGGGCCCGCGGGGCCCTGGACCTTGATCAGGCGCACCGTGCCGTGACCGAGGTCCTGGTTCAGCCGCGCGACCAGCTGAGGCGCCAGCAGGCGCAGCTGGGTCGCCCAGGCGGTCGAGTCGCACTGCACCGTCAGCACCCGCTCGGCCGGGTCGTCGTCGTAGCGCAGCGGAACGCAGTGCTTGGCCAGGTCGTCCCCGACGATCTGCGGCCAGCGGCCCATCACGCCGCCCACCGCGGCCGGAGTCTCCCAGCCGCGCTCGGTGAGCAGCCGGTTGATGGCGGCCCCGAGCGCCATGGGGTCACGGCGGTCGGCACCCGAGCCGGAGCGCAGGCCGCCGCCGCGTCGTGCCTGTTTCTTCTGCTGGGCCGCGTCCCCACGCGCGCGTGCCTGCTCCTTGGCGGCGCGGAGCGCCACGCGCGCGAGGTCGACGCCGGAGGGCTCGGGGGTCTTCTTCAGGGGTGCGGCGCCGGCGGCGCCCTCCGCACCGGGCCCCGATGTGTTCTCCGTCATACGCGCTCCACCGTGCCTTCGGACACGGCGTACCGCGTCCCGGTCAGGACGCCCGGTACGTCGTCGTCCACGGCGGCCGTGACGAGCACCTGCTCGCCGGGCGCGACGAGCTCCGCGAGGCGCTCCCGCCTGCGGCTGTCGAGTTCCGCGAAGACGTCGTCGAGGACCAGCACCGGCTCGTTGCCCTCGGCCCTGAGCAGGTCGTACGAGGCCAGGCGCAGCGCCAGCGCGTACGACCAGGACTCGCCGTGGGAGGCGTATCCCTTGGCGGGCAGCTGACCGAGTTTGAGGACCAGATCGTCCCGATGGGGTCCTACGAGGGTCACGCCGCGCTCGATCTCGGGCTTGCGGGCTTCTTCCAGGGCGGTCATCAGCTGTGCGTAGAGCTCCTCGCGCGCGTGGCCCGTGATGCCGGGCGAGGACGCCTTGTACTCCAGGGCGACGGGCCCGCCGCCGGGCGCCAGCTGCTCGTAGGCCTTGTCGGCCAGCGGCTGGATCGCGGCGACCAGTTCGAGGCGCTGGGCCAGCAGTTCGGCGCCCACGCGCGCGAGGTGCTGGTCCCACACGTCGAGCGTGGACAGGTCCATGGTGCGGCCGCCGTGCCGGCGCGCCAGGGCGGCCGACTTCAGGAGCGTGTTGCGCTGCTTGAGGACCCGGTCGTAGTCGGAGCGGACGCCCGCCATGCGCGGGGAGCGGGCGGTGATCATCTCGTCCAGGAACCGGCGCCGCTCTCCGGGGTCGCCCTTGATGAGGGCGAGATCCTCGGGCGCGAACAGGACGGTTCGTACGATGCCGAGTACGTCACGGGGCCTGACCTGCGACGACCTGTTGATGCGGGCACGGTTGGCCTTGCCGGGGTTCAGCTCCAGCTCGATGAGCTGCTGGCGCTCTCCCTGGCGGACATTGGCCCGGATGATCGCCCGGTCGGCGCCCATGCGGACGAGCGGCGCGTCGGAGGAGACGCGGTGGCTGCCGAGGGTGGCGAGATAGCCGACGGCCTCGACCAGGTTCGTCTTGCCCTGTCCGTTGGGCCCAACGAACGCGGTGACGCCCGGGTCGAGCGGGACCTCGACCCGGGCGTACGAACGGTAGTCGGCCAGCGACAGATGCGTGACGTGCATGGTCGTTCGCCGACCTCCCCCAGCGTGGTGTTCCGTTTCTCCCCGGGGTCCGGGTGGGCCCCGGTCCTCAGGTTTTTCCCCGGCTGTGGACAACCGGGTCACCCCGGGTGTGGAGAACCCGGGGCGTCGATCAGGCCTTCTCGACGGCGTGGCCGCCGAACTGGTTGCGCAGCGCCGCGATCATCTTCATCTGCGGCGAGTCGTCCTGCCGCGAGGCGAAGCGGGCGAAGAGCGACGCGGTGATCGCGGGAAGCGGCACCGCGTGGTCGATGGCGGCCTCCACGGTCCACCGGCCCTCGCCGGAGTCCTGTGCGAAGCCCTTGAGCTTCTCCAGGTGCTCGTCCTCGTCCAGCGCGTTGACGGCGAGGTCGAGCAGCCAGGAGCGGATGACCGTGCCTTCCTGCCAGGAACGGAAGACCTCCCGCACGTCCGTGACGGAGTCGGCCTTCTCGAGCAGCTCCCAGCCCTCGGCGTAGGCCTGCATCATGGCGTACTCGATGCCGTTGTGGACCATCTTCGCGAAGTGGCCCGCGCCGACCTTGCCGGCGTGCACCGCTCCGAAGTCGCCCTCGGGCTTGAGCGCGTCGAAGATCGGCTGCGCCTGGGCGACGTGCTCGGCGTGGCCGCCGTACATCAGCGCGTAGCCGTTCTCCAGGCCCCAGACACCGCCGGAGACGCCGCAGTCGACGAATCCGATGCCCTTGATGCCCAGCTCGACGGCGTGCTTCTCGTCGTCCGTCCAGCGGGAGTTGCCGCCGTCCACGACGACGTCGCCCGGCTCCAGCAGTGCGGCCAGTTCGTCGACGGTGGACTGGGTCGCGGCGCCCGCGGGGACCATGACCCACACCACGCGCGGGCCCTTGAGCTTGCCCACAAGTTCTTCGAGGCTGTGGACATCGGCGAGGTCCGGGTTGCGGTCGTATCCGATGACGGTGTGACCTGCGCGGCGGATCCGCTCGCGCATGTTGCCGCCCATCTTGCCGAGGCCGACGAGACCGAGCTCCATCAGTTGTTCCTTAGGGGTTGCGACGTGGCGTGAGGGCACTCTCGTACCTGGGTCCGAGCCTAGACCTGGGGGTACCACCCACGCCTTTCGGGCACCGGGGGAACTCACGCACATCTGTGGGCATAGCCGCTCAGACGTATGCCCTCCCACGGTGCAGCCCGCCGGGCCCTGGGGACCGGCGGGCTCCGGGGGTCAGCCCGACAGGCGCACCGGCATGATCAGGTACTTGTAGGCCTCGTCCGCCTCGGCGTCCAGGGCGGGCCTGCCGCTCAGCAGCGCGGGCTTCGTGGAGGTCGTGAAGGAGAGCTGGGCCACCGGCGAGTCGATGGCGCTCAGGCCGTCGAGCAGGAACGTCGGGTTGAAGGCGATCGAGACGTCGTCACCCTCCAGCTGGGCGTCGACCCTTTCCACAGCCTGTGCGTCGTCGCTGGAGCCGGCCTCCAGGATCAGCACGCCCTGCTCGAAGCTCAGGCGCACCGGGGTGTTCCGCTCGGCAACCAGGGCCACACGCTTGACGGCCTCCACGAAGGGGGCGGTCTCGATGACGGCGATGGAGTTGAACTCCGTCGGGAACAGCGAGCGGTACTTCGGGAGGTCGCCTTCGAGCAGACGGGTGGTCGTACGCCGCCCGGCGCCCTCGAAGCCGATCAGGCCCTCGCCCGCACCGGAGCCCGACAGCGCCAGGATCACGCTGTCGCCGCTCGTGAGGGCCTTGGCGGTGTCCAGGAGCGTCTTGGCGGGCACCAGGGCGACCGCGGACGCCTCGGGGTTCTCGGGCTTCCACAGGAACTCGCGGACCGCGAAGCGGTAGCGGTCGGTGGACGCCAGGGTGACCGTGTCGCCCTCGATCTCGATGCGCACACCGGTGAGCACCGGGAGGGTGTCGTCGCGTCCGGCCGCGATGGCCACCTGGGCCGCCGCCGAGGCGAAGACCTCACCGGGGACGGTGCCGGTCGCCGACGGCATCTGCGGCAGGGCCGGGTACTCCTCCACAGGCAGGGTGTGGAGTGTGAACCGCGAGGAGCCGCAGACCACGGTCGCCCGTACACCGTCTGTGGAAATCTCCACCGGCCGGTTGGGAAGTGCGCGGCAGATGTCCGCGAGGAGGCGGCCGGACACGAGGACCGTGCCCTCCTCGTCGATCTCCGCGTCCACGGAGACCCTCGCCGAGACCTCGTAGTCGAAGCTGGAGAGGCTCAGGGCGCCCGCCTCGGCCTTCAGGAGCAAGCCGGCGAGTACAGGCGCCGGCGGACGGGCCGGGAGGCTGCGTGCCGCCCAGGCCACTGCCTCCGCGAGTACGTCGCGTTCCACCCGGATCTTCACCGTTGCCGCCTCCGTCTGTTGCCGGCGCTGTCGCCCTGCTGGCCTTCGTCGTCTGTCTCGGTGTCGCTAGGTCCTGTGAGGGGAAGGACACCGGGGACCAGTCTGACGCACCGCGCTGACAGTCGGTGCCCCTCGGGGTCAAGTCGTGCCGAGCGGCACCTGAGCCTCCGAGAGCGAGTTGTGCACAGCCCCGTCTTCGAAACGTTTCCCAGACTCTCTCTAGTTGGTCTTAGTAGTAGGGCCTGTGGAAACCGTGGATAACCCCGTTTTCGCAGCTCAGAGCCGCTTTTTTGTCCACCGAGCCTGTGGGCGGAGACGGTGGACAACCGGGGTTATCTGTGGACGGCGAAAAGTTCTGCACACTCGATGCACAGGCTGAGGCCACTTCTCCCCAGCGCCGTCCCCAGCTTTGCCCCCGTTCCCCACAGCCCAACCTGGCACCTTGGTGTGACGCCTTTCACTCGACGCGGTGAGATGGCGCGTTGCGTTGCCGAACAGTGGACAGAGGTGTGGAGAAGCTCTGGATCACTGGGGACAACCGGCTCCGGCCTGTGGGTCACCGGTGGACAACTTCGTGCACACCCTGTGGATCTTTCCTTCGTCCACAGTCTGTGGAGAAGCTTCGTCCACGAATCCACAGGCGGTTGACCTGGTCTGATGGTCTTTCAACAGTGCTGCCTGTGGACACGATCTGGACAACTTCCCAGTCCCCAGGATGTGGACGCCAGAAAGTCACCACATCTGTGGAGAGTGGCCGTAACCAAGCCCGGATTCGAACAGCAGGTGTCGGGCCGGTAGCGGTGAAAACGGCGTGGGAGCCCTCGGAACGCGTGCCTGAACCCCCCGGGGAGCGCCCCTGAACCCCTCCGAGGGGGTCTTCGGACCTCTTGGAACGCGCGGCTGAGCCGTTCTGAGCGAAAGCCCGGACTTCTCGGAGGGCCCGGCCGAGCCGGCTCCGGGTGCCGTGAGTGCCGTCCTGGGCCCGTCGGTGCACCTGCGGCACCTCTCGCCGGGCGTGTGCGGGGGCGGAAACGCCGAAGGGCGCCCCGGGACCATGTCCGGGGCGCCCTCAGGCACGTACGGCAGTCTGTATCTCTGGCCGAGCTCGCCGGCCGCGCTGTCGGCGCCGGCCTCCGTCAGCCGTTCTTGATGCGGTTCGTGAGCTCGGTGACCTGGTTGTAGATGGAGCGGCGCTCGGCCATCAGCGCGCGGATCTTGCGGTCGGCGTGCATCACGGTCGTATGGTCGCGGCCGCCGAACTGCGCGCCGATCTTCGGCAGTGAGAGATCGGTGAGCTCACGGCACAGGTACATGGCGATCTGTCGCGCCGTCACCAGGACGCGGCTGCGCGAGGACCCGCACAGGTCGTCCACCGTGAGCCCGAAGTAGTCGGCGGTGGCCGCCATGATCGCGGTCGCGGTGATCTCGGGTGCCGAGTCCTCGCCGCCGGGGATCAGGTCCTTGAGGACGATCTCCGTCAGACCGAGGTCCACCGGCTGCCGGTTGAGCGACGCGAACGCCGTCACCCGGATCAGCGCGCCCTCCAGCTCGCGGATGTTGCGCGAGATCCGGGACGCGATGAACTCCAGCACCTCCGGAGGGGCGTTGAGCTGCTCCTGCACCGCCTTCTTACGAAGGATGGCGATACGGGTCTCCAGCTCGGGCGGCTGGACGTCTGTGATCAGACCCCACTCGAAGCGGTTGCGCAGCCGGTCCTCCAGGGTGACCAGCTGTTTGGGCGGCCGGTCGCTGGAGAGCACGATCTGCTTGTTCGCGTTGTGCAGCGTGTTGAAGGTGTGGAAGAACTCCTCCTGCGTCGACTCCTTGTCCGCGAGGAACTGGATGTCGTCGACGAGCAGGATGTCCATCTCCCGGTACCGCTTGCGGAAGCTGTCGCCCTTGCCGTCGCGGATGGAGTTGATGAACTCGTTGGTGAACTCCTCCGAGCTCACGTACCGCACCCGTGTGCCCGGGTAGAGGCTGCGCGCGTAGTGCCCGATCGCGTGCAGAAGGTGCGTCTTGCCGAGTCCCGACTCCCCATAGATGAAGAGGGGGTTGTACGCCTTCGCCGGAGCCTCGGCGACGGCCACGGCGGCGGCGTGCGCGAAGCGGTTCGAGGCACCGATCACGAACGTGTCGAAGAGGTACTTCGGGTTCAGTCGCGCGGTGGGCTCGCCCGGACCCGACGCCGGCGCGGGCTGCGCGGCCTTCGGCCCGGGGGCGCCGCCCGCGGACGGGCCGCCCCGGCGCACCTGACCGCTGCCGGACGGGTCCTGAAGATCGCGGCGGTCGGGACGCTGGTCGTAGTCCCCGCGCGACTGGTCGTAGTCCTGGCGTTGCTGCTCGTAGGGCGAGCGGTCCATCGGCTGCGGGCGGTAGTCCTGCGTCGGCGAGGCGTAGGGGTCCCGCTCCGGGAAGCCGAGACGCTGCTGCTGCCAGCCGTAGTCGTCCTGGGAGTGGCGCGGCCAGGCCCCGGGCTCCGGGCGCTGGTAGTCCGGGTACGCGGGACGGGCGGTGGGCAGCTGGTCGCCCGGGGCCCCGGGAAGGGGTTCGGAGCGGCCGCCGCGGTGGTCGTCGGCGCGGTGGCGGCCGTACCCCTCGTATCCCTCGCGCCGCTGGGAGTCGTACGGGCCGCGGTCGTCGCGCCCCTGCGGCTCGTACGCGCCGCGGTCGTCGCGTCCCTGCCCGCCTCCGTCGTAGCCGCCGCGGCCGTCACGGCCTTGGCCGTCGTACGCGTTCCGGTCGTCCCGTCCCTGCCCGTCGTACGCGTTCCGGTCGTCGCGGCTCTGTCCGCCCTCGTACGTACCGCGGTCCTCGCGGCCCTGCCCGCTGCCGTCGTAGGCCTTGCGGTCGTCGGGGCCCTGGTTCTCGTAGGAGTCACGGCCCTGGCCCGCTCCGTTGGAGGGCTCGGGCTCCTCGTAGCGGGGCGGTGCGGGGGCGGAGGGCTCGCCGGCGGAGTCGTCGACGGTGATGGCGATACGGATGGGGCGCCCGCACTCGCGGCTCAGCGTCTCGCTGACGATCGGCGCGAGCCGGCCCTCCAGTACGTTCTTCGCGAATTCGTTCGGGACAGCGAGCAGAGCGGTGTCCGCGACCAGCGCCAGGGGCTGGCAGCGCTTGATCCAGTGCTCGTCCTTCGCCTCGACACCCTGCCCGCGGCCCTCGCCGAGAAGTTGTTCCAGTACGCGTGGCCACACTGCGGCAAGATCGGCAGGTACGTCAGCCACAGGGCACGCTCTCTCACGGGTCCCACGAACGTGTGGTTCTGGGAACAGGGTCGGTAAGTCACTCGGGTGGGGCGGGGGGAACAAAACCGCTGGGGCGGTGGGAAGGGAACGAATCGGGGTCCAGCCACGGTAGTCAGGGCGACGGGTGCGGTTCAAGTTGTTGTCCCCAGCCTGTGGATAGTGTCTCCTGGCAGGGACTGGTTTGACCGGATGGCGTAGCCGCGCGTACCGTAACCAGGTCGAGTTGTCGATGGCTGCTGCCGCCTGCCTCCGATGGGCACAGATCGCGAAGAGTGATCGGGAAGCGGTGCACTCGGGCGTAATGCGAGTTTCCTCGTGGGCGCACGGTGACAGCCAGGACGGCACCCCGCCACCACCGATTCTTTCTGGAGCCCCCGAGTGAGCAAGCGCACCTTCCAGCCGAACAACCGTCGTCGCGCCAAGACCCACGGCTTCCGCCTGCGGATGCGCACCCGTGCCGGCCGCGCGATTCTCGCGAACCGCCGTGGCAAGGGTCGCGCCAGCCTGTCCGCCTGATTACTTACAGGTCATGATCTCGTGCTGCCTACCGAGCATCGGCTGAGGCGGCGCGAAGACTTCGCGACCGCGGTACGCCGAGGACGCCGGGCCGGACGCCCGCTTCTCGTCGTCCATCTACGTAGCGGTGCACCGGACCCGCACGCGCCTGGGGAGAGCGCTCCCTCGACGCGTGCGGGTTTCGTCGTGAGCAAAGCCGTGGGCGGAGCGGTCATACGCAACAAGGTGAAGCGCAGGCTTCGTCATCTGATGCGGGACCGAGTCGCTCTGTTGCCCCCCGGTAGCCTGGTAGTCGTACGAGCGCTGCCCGGTGCGGGCGACGCCGACCATGAACAGCTGGCCCGAGACCTGGATGCCGCCCTGCAGCGGCTGCTGGGAGGGGGCGCGCGATGAAGTACCCACTGCTTGCTCTCATCAAGCTGTACCAGTGGACGATCAGCCCGTTGCTCGGGCCGGTCTGCAAGTACTACCCGTCGTGCTCCCGTTACGGCTACACAGCCATCGACCGGCACGGTGCGATCAAGGGAACGGCACTTACCGCCTGGCGCATCCTCCGGTGCAATCCGTGGTCGCTGGGCGGTGTGGACCATGTTCCGCAACGCAAGCGTCCGCGGTGGCACGAATTGCTGCGTAACGCCTGGCGTGCACGCAAGGGCGGGACCTCCGCCGAACCGGCCATCGGGGACACCACTGCCCCGAGCCCGGCCGCTGAGACCCCGTCCCATGCTCAAGGAGCTTGATTAGTGGACACGATTGCTGGTCTTTTCAGCTTCATCACGACACCCGTTTCCTGGGTCATCGTCCAGTTCCACGCCGTGTACGGGAAGATCTTCGGTCCCGACACGGGCTGGGCCTGGGGCTTGTCCATTGTTTCCCTGGTGATCCTGATCCGTATCTGCCTGATCCCGCTCTTTGTGAAGCAGATCAAGGCCACCCGGGCCATGCAGACGCTGCAGCCCGAGATGAAGAAGATCCAGGAGCGCTACAAGAACGACAAGCAGCGCCAGTCCGAAGAGATGATGAAGCTGTACAAGGAGACGGGTACCAACCCGCTCTCCTCGTGCCTTCCCATCCTGGCGCAGTCGCCGTTCTTCTTCGCGCTGTACCACGTGCTCAACGCCATCGCGACGGGCAAGACGATCGGCGTCATCAACGATGATCTGCTCGCCAGCGCCCGTGACGCGCACATCTTCGGTGCCCCGCTCGCCGCGAAGTTCACGGACAGCGCCGAGACGGTCGCCGCGCTCGGTGCCACGCTGACCGATGTCCGTGTCGTCACCGCGATCATGATCGTGATGATGTCGGCTTCGCAGTTCTACACCCAGCGTCAGCTGATGACGAAGAACGTCGACACCACGGTGAAGACGCCCTTCATGCAGCAGCAGAAGATGCTGATGTACGTCTTCCCGGTCATGTTCGCCGTCTTCGGCATCAACTTCCCGGTCGGTGTCCTCGTCTACTGGCTGACCACCAACGTGTGGACCATGGGTCAGCAGATGTACGTCATCCGCAACAACCCGACCCCGGGCTCGAAGGCGCAGGCCGCTTACCTGGAGCGCCTGCAGAAGCACGTCACGCAGCACGGCAAGACCCGCCGCCGCAGCGAGAAGGCCATCGTCAAGGCCATCGTCGCCAAGGGCCGCGACCGCAACGAGTTCGAGCGTAAGTTCATCAACGGCCTGACCAAGGCGGGCCTCGTGGCCCAGCCGGACGGGCTCGTGGTGAAGGGCGAGGGCACGACGGTCATCGAGGCCGAGGACGGCACCACGACCACCGCGGCCGCCGCTCACAAGCGTCAGCAGCCGAAACGGCAGTCGAAGTCGCAGCGCCAGTCGGGCACGACGGCGACCGGCATGGGCAAACCGGCTGACGAGTCCGAACCGAAGACCTCGCTCACCAAGTCCGACGAGCCGCAGGACGCCAAGCCCTCCGCCGCAAAGCCGGCCACCGGAAGCGGGAGCAAGCCCGGCGCCGGTACCCGCAGCAAGGCCCAGTCCGGACAGCGCAAGGGCCCACAGCGGCCCAAGTCCCCGTCCAAGAAGTAAGAAGGAGTCCATCCCGTGACGGAAGGCACCACCTCCGCCGCCGCTGAGGGCGACACCCTGTCCCGCCTGGAGCAGGAAGGCGAGATCGCGGCGGACTACCTCGAAGGTCTGCTCGACATCGCCGATCTCGACGGCGACATCGACATGGACGTAGAGGCCGACCGCGCCGCTGTCTCGATCATCAGCGACTCGGGCGGCCGCGACCTGCAGAAGCTGGTCGGCCGGGACGGCGAGGTGCTGGAGGCGCTCCAGGAGCTCACGCGCCTGGCCGTGCACCGGGAGACCGGGGACCGCAGCCGGCTGATGCTGGACATCGGGGGCTTCCGCGCCAAGAAGCGCGAGGAGCTCTCCGAGCTGGGTGCCAAGGCCGCCGCCGAGGTCAAGAGCTCCGGTGAGCCCGTGAAGATGGACCCGATGACGCCCTTCGAGCGCAAGGTGGTGCACGACGCGGTCAAGGCCGCGGGCCTGCGCAGCGAGTCCGAGGGCGAGGAGCCGCAGCGCTTCGTCGTCGTGCTCCCCGCCTGATCGGTACGTACGTTCCTTCGGCCCCGTCTGTTGCGCAGGCGGGGCCGAACTTTGTCAGCCTGGTAGTCCCCACAGCTGTGGTCCCGGACCTCGATCACTGGCCGCGGTTCCCGAACCCTCGGTCCTCGACAGCTGTTGGTCCCTGATAGTCCTGGTGATCAGCGCTCAGTGCGCTTATGCGGTACGGAAGGACGGTCCCCCGTGACGGAGGCAGCGGAGCTTCCCCCCGCGCCCGAGCAGGCGCGCGTGGTATTCGGTGATCGCTTCGCGGACGCGGTCCGGTACGCGGAACTGTTGTCCGAGGCGGGAGTGCAGCGCGGGCTGATCGGTCCCCGTGAGGTGCCTCGGCTGTGGGAGCGGCACCTGCTGAACTGCGCGGTGCTCTCCGAGGTCGTCCCCGAGGGGGTGACCGTGTGCGACGTCGGTTCCGGTGCGGGGCTGCCCGGTATCCCGCTGGCGCTCGTCCGGGAGGATCTCAAGATCACGCTGCTCGAGCCGCTTCTGCGCCGGACCACCTTCCTGACCGAGGTCGTGGAGATGCTCGGCCTCGACCATGTGACCGTCGTCCGCGGCCGCGCCGAGGAGGTCATGGGGAAGCTGCAGCCGGTTCATGTGGTGACGGCCAGGGCGGTTGCTCCGCTGGACCGGCTGGCGGCTTGGGGGATCCCGCTGCTGCGCCCGTACGGCGAGATGCTCGCCCTCAAGGGTGATACCGCCGAGGAGGAGCTGAAGACCTCTGCCACGGCGCTGAGCAAGCTCGGAGCCGTGGAGACGTCCATCCTGCACGTTGGTGAGGGCGTCGTGGACCCGCTGTCCACCGTGGTGCGGGTGGAGGTGGGCGAGAGCCCTGGCGGGGTGCGCTTCGCGGCGAAGCGAGCCAAGGCTGCCAGGACGGGCCGGACGCGCCGCCGACGCTGATCCTGGGCGATGTGAGCATCGTTACTCCCGGTTCCCGCAGGGTGGGGCCGGGAGTTTCTCTGTTCAATCCGGGAGTTCTTTGTCACTCCCGACGATCGGCCCTGACGACAGGCCGTACTCCACACAAGGTGTCAAACCTACGCATATCGGAGTGTCGCGCCACGACGGCCCCGGTTAGCTGGGCATCGTGTTTCACGTGAAACGTCGCTCACTGTTGCACGGCATCATCAGTCGCGGCCGCGCTGCGGCCGAACCTCGCGACCGGAGGCCCCTCGGTTCACTCGGAGGGGGTGCGGAGTTGTCCACAGAGGTGGATTTCTCCACAGAACAACGGGCCTCGCTGGTTCACCACCCCGATGGCATGGGAGGCTCTGTTCATTGCGAGCCTGAAGTCGAGGAGAGTGAATCCTTGCGGTCCGACGCCAACATCGCGGGACCGATGACCGATCCGGTCCCCGGTCCCCGTACCGAGTCGATGGGGGAGGATGTTTCACGTGAAACACCGCCCCCGATGGACGACACTCCCATTGGTCGTGCTGCCCAACTGGCTGTGGAGGCGCTAGGTCGCGCCGGTGAGGGCCTGCCACGGCCCGAGCAGACCCGAGTCATGGTGGTTGCCAACCAGAAGGGTGGTGTGGGTAAGACCACGACCACGGTCAACCTTGCCGCCTCGTTGGCCCTGCACGGCGGCCGGGTCCTGGTGATCGACCTCGACCCTCAGGGCAATGCCTCCACCGCGCTGGGGATCGATCATCACGCCGAAGTCCCATCGATCTATGACGTGCTGATCGACAGCAAGCCGCTCTCCGAAGTCGTTCAGCCGGTCCCTGATGTCGAGGGTCTCTTCTGCGCTCCCGCCACGATCGATCTCGCTGGTGCGGAGATCGAGCTGGTGTCGCTGGTGGCCCGTGAGAGTCGGCTGGAGCGAGCGATCCAGGCGTACGAGCAGCCGCTGGACTACATCCTCATCGACTGCCCTCCGTCGCTCGGCCTGCTGACGGTCAACGCGCTGGTCGCCGGAGCGGAAGTTCTCATCCCCATCCAGTGCGAGTACTACGCGCTGGAAGGCCTGGGACAGCTCTTGCGGAACGTCGACCTGGTACGAGGGCACCTCAACCCCAACCTCCACGTCTCGACGATTCTGCTCACCATGTACGACGGCCGGACGCGCCTCGCGTCCCAGGTAGCGGAGGAAGTACGCAGCCACTTCGGCGAAGAGGTGCTGCGGACCAGCATTCCCCGCTCGGTCCGTATCTCGGAGGCTCCGAGTTATGGGCAGACGGTCCTGACCTACGATCCGGGTTCGAGCGGTGCTCTCTCTTATCTTGAGGCCGCGCGCGAAATCGCCCTCCGGGGAGTCGGAATGGCGTATGACGCGCAACATGCCCACGTGGGCGCACAGAACGATCAGAACATGGTGGAGGGGATCCAGTGAGCGAGCGACGACGGGGGCTGGGGCGGGGCCTTGGTGCGCTGATCCCTGCGGCTCCGACAGGTGAGCGTCCGGGTGTTTCGGCGAGTGGGTCCTCCTCGCCGGCTGCTGCACCCTTGCTCACAGCGGAGCGCGGGGTGGCGGCGGCCAAGGTGACCACGCTGCCGCCTGTTTCACATGAAACGGAGGAGCCGTCGTCGAGTGGAGCTCTGGAGGTGCCCCAGGCGCCTGTCGGTGCTCACTTCGCCGAACTGCCCCTCGACTTCATCACGCCGAACCCGCGCCAGCCGCGCGAGGTCTTCGACGAGGACGCTCTCGGCGAGCTCGTCACCTCCATCAAGGAGGTCGGGCTTCTCCAGCCGGTCGTCGTGCGGCAGGTGGGTCCGTCCCGCTACGAGCTCATCATGGGTGAGCGACGCTTCAGGGCCTGCCGCGAGGCGGGACTTGAGGCCATTCCTGCGATCGTGCGGGCGACGGAGGACGAGAAGCTCCTCCTGGACGCGCTCCTTGAGAACCTGCACAGGGCGCAGCTGAACCCGCTGGAAGAGGCGGCCGCCTACGACCAGCTGCTCAAAGACTTCAACTGCACGCACGACCAGCTGGCAGACCGGATCGGACGGTCGCGTCCGCAGGTCTCCAATACTCTGCGCCTGCTGAAGCTCTCGCCGTCCGTTCAGCGCCGGGTTGCCGCTGGGGTTCTCTCCGCGGGGCATGCGCGGGCGCTGCTCTCCGTCGACGACTCGGAGGAGCAGGACCGCCTGGCCCACCGCATCGTCGCCGAGGGGCTCTCGGTGCGGGCCGTCGAGGAGATCGTCACCCTCATGGGGTCGCGTCCGCAGACGGCTCAGCGCTCCAAGGGGCCGCGGGCCGGCGGTCGGGTCTCTCCTGCTCTGAGTGATCTGGCCACGCGCCTCTCGGACCGTTTCGAGACGCGGGTGAAGGTCGACCTGGGTCAGAAGAAGGGCAAGATCACCGTCGAGTTCGCTTCGATGGAAGACCTTGAGCGCATTCTCGGTTCGCTCGCCCCGGGCGAGGGACCGGTTCTTCAGAAGAGCCTCCTGGACGACGACTCCGACGACGCGGAAGCCTGAGGCAGCGGCTGGTGGTACTGATCTCTTGATCCGTCCACCAGCAGAGCGGGCCGTGTCCGGTGTGTACCGGAACACGGCCCGCTCTTTGCTTTCTGGCGGTATCGATGGAATCGCATCGTGGATACGATGCGATGGGCTATGGCGCATCCACCTGGCAGCACCTTCATCGGGGAGGCGGGGCCATGCAAACCGTGAGCCGTACCGGACTGGTGACCGCAGGCCTGGGCCTGGGAGCCGTCGGTGGATTCGTCGGCAGCCTGCTCAGGGAGCGGAGCCATCTGACAGCCGCCCGTGACGCCGCGGGCGAAGGAAGCGAGGAACATCCTTCATGGGGCGTCGGCTCGTACCGCTCACGCTGGACAACCTTCCGGACCTTCCCAAGCGCTGTCGCGCGTGCGTCTTCTGGGAACTGGATCCCGTCAGCAGTGAAGCCGCGGTAAAGGCAGGCACACCCGCGCTGGAGAAGGAAGCCTGGATCTCCTCGGTTCTGCTGGACTGGGGATCCTGCGGCCGGGTCGTCTACGTGGACGACGTACCGGTGGGCTTCGTGCTCTACGCGCCGCCGGCCTATGTCCCCCGCTCCACCGCATTCCCCACGAGCCCGGTGTCGCCGGACGCTGTGCAGTTGATGACCTCGTTCATCATGCCGGGCTATCAGGGGCAGGGGCTCGGACGAGTGATGGTCCAGACGGTCGCCAAGGATCTGCTCCGCCGCGGATTCAAGGCGATCGAGGCCTTCGGAGACGCGCGCTGGAAGGAACCCGCCTGTGTGCTCCCCGCCGACCATCTGCTCGCGGTGGGCTTCAAGACCGTGCGGCCTCATCCCAGATACCCCCGTCTGAGGCTGGAACTGCGGACGACGCTCTCCTGGAAGGAAGACGTGGAGCTGGCGCTTGACCGCCTTCTGGGAGCAGTACAGAAGGAGCCGGCGCTTCGTCCGCTGTGACGGTCGGCCGATCGCACCCGCGCACTGCGATCGGCGTTCCCTCGGCCAAAGCGAATGGGCCAGCCCGACCGGGCTGGCCCATTCGTGTTTCACGTGAAACACACGCCGCGCATGCGGCGGACATCGACTACTCGGCGATGAAGTCCTCGAGGTCGCGCACGATCGCGGCCTTCGGCTTCGCACCGACGATGGTCTTCGCGACCTCGCCACCCTGGTAGACGTTCAGGGTCGGGATCGACATGACGCCGTACTTGGCGGCTGTGCCGGGGTTCTCGTCGATGTTGAGCTTGACGATCTCGATCTTGTCGCCGTACTCCGCGGCGATCGCCTCGAGGGACGGAGCGATCTGGCGGCAGGGACCGCACCAGGCGGCCCAGAAGTCCACCAGGACGGGCTTGTCGCTCTTGAGGACGTCCTGCTCGAAGGAGTCGTCGGTCACGTTCTTCAGGGTGCCGGCCACAGCGGGCTCCTTAACTTGTTGGTGCGGTGGGGCGGACGGGGGGATCAGACGGTGGCGGCCGCGGCGGCCGTCTCGCTGTCCGCGAGGGAGGCGAGGTAGCGCTCGGCGTCGAGGGCGGCGGAGCAGCCGGTGCCGGCAGCGGTGATCGCCTGACGGTAGGTGTGGTCGACCACGTCACCGGCGCCGAAGACACCGGTCAGGTTCGTGCGGGTCGAAGGAGCGGCGACCTTCAGGTAGCCCTCTCCGTCCAGATCGAGCTGGCCCTTGAAGAGCTCGGTACGCGGGTCGTGGCCGATCGCGATGAACAGACCGGTCACCGGCAGCTCCGAGGTCTCGCCGGTCTTGAGGTTGCGCAGCGTCAGGCCGGCCAGCTTCGGGTCGCCCTTGATTTCGGCGACCTCGCTGTCCCAGACGAACTTGATCTTCGGGTCGGCGAAGGCACGCTCCTGCATCGCCTTGGAGGCGCGGAGGCTGTCCCTGCGGTGGACGATCGTCACGGACTTGGCGAAGCGCGAGAGGAAGGTGGCCTCCTCCATCGCGGTGTCGCCACCGCCGATGACGGCGATGTCGTGGTCCTTGAAGAAGAACCCGTCACACGTCGCGCACCAGGAGACGCCACGCCCGGAGAGCGTGTCCTCGTTGGGCAGTCCGAGCTTGCGGTGCTGCGAGCCCGTGGTGACGATCACGGCCTTGGCACGGTGGACGGTGCCCGCCGTGTCCGTGACGGTCTTGATCTCGCCCGTCAGGTCGACGGCGACGACATCGTCCGGAACCAGCTCGGCACCGAAGCGCTCGGCCTGGGCACGCATGTTGTCCATGAGCTCGGGGCCCATGATGCCGTCCTGGAAGCCGGGGAAGTTCTCCACCTCGGTGGTGTTCATCAGCGCACCGCCTGCGGTGACGGCGCCTTCGAAGACCAACGGCTTCAGCGACGCGCGCGCGGTGTAGAGCGCCGCCGTGTAGCCGGCGGGCCCAGACCCGATGATGATCACGTTACGGACGTCGCTCACGGCTTGATTCCTCGTCTCTGGAGACTGCTGCGTACCGGTGGGAGCCTCTCTCAGAACTCTCACCCCACCCAACGGATCCTAAGGGGCTTCAATTCCCGCTGTGTCAGGGCACACGGAGACCGGATGACGGACCGAGATGCCGTGCGGCGCCTGGGCAGGACACCACCGGGCGTCGAAGCGTCAGAGCGCGCGATCGAAAGGGCCGGGATCGTACCTGCCGAGGTGTTCACAATCCTGAGGCCGACGCGTTCAGGACCGCGCGTACGACCGGGTCAGCAGGAGTTTGCCGGGGGGCGAGGAGACCTGCTTCGCACAGGCCGATTCGACGAGGTAGGCGGTGACCTTCGTGTTGTCCGCCTCATTGGACAGCACGAGGAGGTAGACGCCGGTCCCCTGGTACGTGCCCTCCTTGGCGGCGAGGAGCGTTCCCTCGTCTCCGGTCCCCCGCGCGACACACTCGGGAACGGGGGGTGTCGGGGAGACCAAGGTGTTGACCCCGCCCGAGTCGGTCTCGGCGCCCCAGGGCTTCGCGCTACCGGAGTGCTCGCCCGACTTCTTGGTCTTGGTGAGAAGGTCTGAGACCTCGCCCTGCAGTGTCTTCTCGGAGAAGGTGCTCACTGCCCCCGACTCCTGCCTCGTCGCCGTCTGAGGGCTCTTGTCGGAGCTGTCGCCGCCGAACGATTGCACGAGGATCGCGCCCACACCCAGGGCGGCGGCAGCGAAGGCGGTCGTGAGGAGAGCCGTCCTGCGGCGCCCACGGCGTGCTCGGTGAGGACGACCTGGTCCGCCGGCCGCACGAGAATGTCCCGCTGGGCGATCGGCAGCCGACGTTTCACGTGAAACATGAGTGCGGTCGCCGTCAGCACCGGATGCCTCATCGGGTTCTGTGGCACTCAGCAAGGCCTCCGCGGCCAATGCGGCATCGATGCGTCCGGCCACATCGTCGGGCATGCGAGGCGGACCCGGCAGGGTGCCGAGCAGGCCGCGGATCTCCTCCAGGGAGTCGTGGACGTCGGCGCACAGTTCGCATGTATCGAGGTGCTCACGCACGTCCTCGGTACGGGATGGCGAGAGCAGACCTTCGGTGAGGTCGGAGATCTCCGCGACGTCCGGGTGCCCGGCCTTGTCCGTCGTGGATGTCACGCTCGCCCACCTCCGCCCTTCACAGCAGCTGAATCGCTTGGCCCTGCGTCACGGGATCCCGCCTCGCGCGGTCCCGCTGCCGGTGGGACGGATGTCCCCTGCGTCCGGTTCCGTCCGCCACCCGACTTCTTCCCCTTCTCGTCACCCGAGTTCTCCGTGCGGAGATGAGTGAGAAGGGGAAGGAGTCTGGCTCTGCCGCGTGCGCAGCGGCTCTTCACCGTGCCGGTCGGCACATCGAGGATGCGGGCCGCCTCGGCCACGGGGTAGCCCTGCATGTCCACCAGGACGAGGGCGGCGCGCTGGTCGGCCGGGAGTGTGCCCAGGGCGTCGATGAGCTCCCGGTGGAGGTCATTGCGCTCAGCCGGAGCAGAGGCTGACTCGTGCGGTTCGAGGAGCTGTTCCAGACGCTGGGTGTCATCGACGGGGGACGTCCTTCTGGAGGCCGCCTTGCGGGCGCGGTCCAGGCAGGCGTTCACCGTGATGCGGTGCAGCCAGGTCGTGACGGCCGACTGGCCCCGGAAGGTGTGGGCGGCCCGATAGGCCGAGACGAGTGCGTCCTGGACCGCGTCAGCGGCCTCCTCGCGGTCTCCCAGCGTCCGCAGGGCCACGGCCCACAGGCGGTCGCGGTGACGCCGTACGAGCTCACCGAAGGCGTCAGGATCGCCTTCCACATGGCGGGCCAGGAGGTCCTGATCGCTTGCTTCGCCGTATGCGGCTTGATCGGCCATCGGACCCCCTCCCCTCCGTCGACGAGCGTCAGCCGGTGAACTTCACGTCCGTGACGGCCTGCTTGTAGCCGGCACCGCTGTACTGGTCCTTGCCCGAGTAGGGGGCGGCGGTGATCCATACCACTACGTATCGCGTCTCCACCGCCTTGTCCGCGGAGATCTTCAGCTGCCTGCCGGAGGTCTCGGCGTCCGCGATCTTCTTCATGGAACCGATGGGTGTCGACGACGACATCGAGTCGGTCGCGTACAACGACACCGTCGTGTGATTGCCGCCGTAGTTCAGCCCTATCGAGGCCGCCGACAGGCTCTGGGCGGACCCGAGGTCGTAGACGATGCCCACGCCCTGCTTGAACGGCGCCAGGGTGGGGCCGCCGTTGTAGGAGTACGTCCGCCAGTACGTGGTGCTGTCGCCGTCGTAGGTGAGCTTCACGTCCGACGGGTGCTGCGGCTTGCCGTCCGGGTAGTACTCCTGCGCGCCCTTGATCGCGATCGGCTTGACCGGCTTGGTCTTGTCGCCGGTCTTGTCGTTGCCGTCCGTCGTCTGGGTCTTCTTGGTGTCGTCGGACTTGTCATGGTCCATCAGCGCGTCCGCGAGCTGCCAACTGCCCAAGCCCAGGGCGGCGATGAGAAGAGCCGAGACGGCCCACTTCAGGGCCTTGCCGGTACGGCTCTGCAGCGGGGGCGGTGGAGCCGGCACGGGCTGGGTCACACCTGGACGCGCCGACTGGCGGCCGTACGTGCCCTGCTGGTACGTCGTGCGCTGGTACTCGGGCGGTGCGGTGAACGCGGGCTCCGGCGGGCGGATGCGCGGCATCTCGCTGATCGCCTTCACGAGCTCCTCCGGCGTGGTGCACGGGGACTCGTGGCGGGAGGCGGTCGCCCCGTCGTTGGCGAGCGCGCGCATGGCGAGCTCCGACAGACCTCGGTGGACACCGGCCCGCACCTGGTCGGGCGCGATGAGCCCGACGCCCTTGGGCAGCCCTGACAGGCCATAGGCATCGTTCTCGTACGGCCAGCGCTGGGTCAGGGAGGCGTACAGGAGTGCCCCGATCGCCTCCGTGTCGGAGCGCTGCGGGGTGTCGGAACTGATGCCGCGGAGTGCCGCGTTCACGGCGAGCCCGCGGATGCGCCACTGACCGGACGACGTGCGGAGCAGGGCGCCGGGGGTCAGCTTCAGATGCGCGAGGCCCTCGCGGTGTGCGGCGGCCATCGCCTGGGAGACCTGACTGACCATCTGGTAGGCCTCGTGCACCTCCAGGGGGCCCGAGGCAAGGAGCGCGGTGAGTTCCGTGGCGTCCGGCAGCCACTCGTGCACCACATAGACGAGGTCGTTCTCCTCGACCGCGTCCAGGACCTGGACGAACCGGGGATCGCCCAGCAGGGCGGAGGAACGGGCCGCCGCCAGTACTGAGCGGGCCCGTGGATGATCGGCGGGCAGCAGGTGCACACCGACGGCACGACGAAGTTTCTCGTCCATCGCGCGCCAACTGCTGAAACCGTCCAGACGGGTGACGCACTCTTCGAGGCGGTAGCGCCTGGCGAGTTTGTGACCACTGTGCAGTTCGGGCGGTGAGGCCTTTCCGGGACTCTCGGTCCCGCCGCTCCCCTGTGCCTCTTCGCTGTCCGTTTCCCGCTCCCGGTTTTGGGCCACCCCGTCGGACGTGGTTTGGTCCGCCTTGGCGGTCAGCGGTTCGTCACCGCTGTTGTCTGCCACGTCGACGGCAGCCGTGCTCCGTTCCGCCACCGTCGTCCCTGCCTCCCCATCCGTTGCGCGCTGTCCGACGCAGAAACCAATTGTGCCCACAGTCCGGCGCTATGCACGACACACGGCGACGGACGATGGTTGTGCACGTACCCCCGCCTCAGCGCCCCAGGCGCCCGCGGACCATTCCGACCATTGAATTCAGTTCTTCGATGCGCATCTTGCGCGCGGCGATGTAGAAGACACCGAGCAGGGCGATCGATCCGACGACGAGCGCCGCGATCGAACCGAACACCCCGTGCCCGAGGGCCTGGGTGATCGCAAAGCCTACGGCGCCGCCCACCACGGCGCCCGGGATGGACGCCAGGCACAGCCGCGCGTATGTGCGCATCACACGGGCGCCGTCCAGGTCGCCGCCCAGTCGCCTGCGCAGCCGCTGCCAGGCCACTCCGACGCCCACGGCGTATGCCAGTCCGTACGCGCCGGCCATGCCGACGACCGCCCACTGCGCGGGCAGCACGACATAACAGACGGCCGAGGCCGCCGCGTTGACGGCGGCCACGATGACCGTGTTGTAGAAGGGGGTGCGGGTGTCCTCGTAGGCGTAGAAACCGCGCAGGACCACGTACTGCACCGAGAAGGGGATCAGGCCGAGCGCGAAGGCCATGAGGACGTAGCCCTGTGACTGGGCGGCCTGGAGGCCGCTGGAGCCGAAGAGCAGGGTGCACATGGGGATGCCGAGCGCGACGAACATGAAGGCGACCGGGACGATCGCCACCGCCGAGGTCCGCAGACCCTGCGAGATGTCGTCACGGACGGCGCCCGGGTCACCGTCGTGGGCCGCTCGCGAGATCCGCGGAAGCATGGCCGCCATGACGGAGACCGTGATGATCGCCTGCGGCATGCCCCAGATCAGCTGGGCGTTGGAGTAGGCCAGGATGCCCGCTCCGCTCTTGCCCGACGCCTGACCCGCTGCTGTGGCCAACTGCGTGACGACGAGGACGCCGGCCTGATTGGCGAGAACGAAGAGCACGGTCCACTTGGCGAGCTTGACGGCCTTGCCGAGGCCGTGGCCCCTCCAGTCGAAGCGCGGACGGAACCGGAAGCCT